>NZ_MNPW01000009.1 GCF_001983175.1 Pseudomonas cedrina subsp. cedrina | reverse complement strand
TCTGGCTGTCGCCCGATTGCTTAAAGTTGAAACCGCTGGCCTGGGCCAGGGAACGGTATTCGGTTTCGCTGTAGCTGTAATTGAGGTTCCACCAGCCGAAGGGCAGGTTGTAATTGAGCATCGAGTTACGCGAGGTTTTCTGGTGATCGCTGACCGCATCGTGGCCGCCGCGCAGCGACAATTGATCCGCCAGGCCCAGCGGGTTATCCCAATCGAAGCTGGCGCCCCACTGCTGCACGCCGGTGCTGCGCTGGCCGCCGTTGTGGCGGGACAGGCCGACGCGCCAGGGTTTTTGCGGGGTGTTCTTGACCAGCACATCACTGCCACCGACGGCCTTGCCGGGAGCCAGCTCCATCTGCGCCTGGTTCGATGGCAGGCGGTTCAACTGGTCGACCATCTGCTCGATCTCGCGCAGGTTGAGCAGGTCGCCCGGTTTGCCGGGGAAGCTCATGGCCAGTTGGCGGTCGGTGATGCCGCTGCCTTCGGCGCCCTTCAGCCCTTCCAGACGGCCTTCCACCACTCGCACCTCGAGGTTGCCGCTGGCGAGGTTTTGTTGCGGCAAGTAGGCGCGACTGGTGACCAGGCCTTTGGCCAGGTAGTGGTCGGTGATGACTTTGAGCAGATCATTGAGCTGCGGCACGCCGAGGCATTGGCCGATGTAGGGCTTGAGCAGGCGGTTGCGCTCGGATTCGGACAGGGCGTCGGCGCCGGTGAGCTCGATGGTGTTGATCGCGAAGCAGCGGGTGTCGGCGGGTGCCGTCGGCTTGGCTGGAGTAGCAGCTTTGCCGGGCAGGTCCTTGAGGTCTTCGAGGCGGCGTTGTTGCTCCTCGAGCAGGCGGTCCTGGCGGTCGCGGATCAGGTCAGTGACGCCGGGCGTGTTTTGCGGGGTTGCGGCTTGAGCCATGCCGGCTGCGCCAAGGCAGATAAAAGCGGATAACAGGCCGATCCTGGTTCGACGTACCGTACGCCACATTTCTAGATCCCTCTATATGGCATCGTGCCATCAATGGGTGGCGATCATAGTAGTGGCGATATAGTGGCGTCAATTAAATGTACAACTTTGTACCACTGCGGGTACTGACTAACACCTGCTGTACCACTGAGCACATACTCAGAACGTTGCGCACTGAAACGAGTCTGAACAGCTGACTTATCGCGAGTGACTTAAATGATTTTCAACGCTCTGGTGTTCCTGACCACCCTGATCGGCATGGAAGGCTTCGCGTTCTTCGCCCATAAGTACGTGATGCACGGGTGGGGTTGGGGTTGGCATCGGTCTCACCATGAACCCCGCACGGGATGGTTCGAGAAGAATGATCTGTATGCGGTGGTGTTCGCGCTGTTCGCCATCGCGCTGATTGCCCTCGGCAATGAGGGCGTGCACCCGCTTGAGTGGATCGGCGCAGGCATGACGGCGTACGGTTTTCTGTACTTCCTCGCCCACGACGGCCTGGTGCACAAGCGCTGGCCGTTACGGTACGTGCCGAGAAACGGCTATCTGAAGCGCCTTTACCAGGCGCATCGGATGCATCACGCCGTTCCCGGCAAGGCCGGGTGCGTCTCTTTCGGTTTTTTGTACGCGCCGTCTATTGCGACACTTCGGCGCCAGCTTCGCGCGCTGCATGGCGGCCCGTTGGAAAAGCGTGACGGGGACGTTGCCAAAGATCAGCGGGGCGAGCAGGCCAGCGGCGGCCACGGGACTTGATGGCGCGCCAGAGCCCCGCCAGCACCAGGCGGAGCTTGTCGAGCTTCGAGGTCGAGACGCGTGTATCCCAAGCCTTGCTGCCGCTCTGCTTGACCTTGATACCGATCTCCCGGTAAACCCCGCTGGCCGTCGCCACCGCCCACGCAGAGCGCCACGGCAAGGCGGTCAAACCCGCCTCGGCGCTGACGTAGAAAGGCTCCGCCCTGTCGACAAGGCGCTGCGCCAGTACGGCCAGGGCTGCTCGATACTCAGGCTCGGCCAGGTGCTGCGCTGGTATCGCGAACTCATCCAGCCATGCTTGCGGCAGATAGCAGCGGCCCACGCCTGCATCCTCGACGATGTCCCGGGCGATGTTGGTCAATTGAAAGCCCATACCCAGGTCACACGCGCGGTCCAGGGTCTGTTCGTCGCTCACGCCCATGACTTGCGCCATCATCAGCCCGACCACGCCGGCAACGTGGTAGCAGTAGTCCAGCGTGTCCTCGATGCGCTGATAGTGGCGTTGTTGAACGTCCATCGCGAACCCGGACAGATGTTCCAACGCATACGTCTCGTGCAGGCGATGACGGATCACCACTTCGCGAAACGCCGCGAACGCCTCGGTCTCGACGGGCTGGCCGGCGAATACCGCGTGCGTCTGGGCAACCAGCGCGGCGAGCCGTTGATTGACCTCGTCCTGCCCAACGGGCGTTGCCGAATGGCCTGCCTCCTGGCCATCGATCACGTCGTCGCAATGTCGACACCAGGCATACAGCATCACGGCGCTGCGACGCGTGGCCGGGTCGAACAGCCGCGACGCCGCCGCGAAACTCTTGGAGCCGACGGCGATGCTTCGGGTCGCATGGTCGAGCAGCGTCTGATCATCATCTTGAATAGCCATCACCGGTGCAGGTCCTCCAGCATGAGTCCGGCGGTGGCCTTGGCGGACCCAATCACGCCAGGCACGCCAGCGCCTGGATGGGTGCCCGCGCCGACCAGGTAGACATTGCCGAGTTTGGCGTCGCGGTTGTGCGGGCGGAACCAGGCACTTTGGGTGAGGATGGGCTCGAGGGAAAATGCAGAGCCCAAGTGCGCGTTCAGTTCGTGTTGAAAATCCGTCGGCGTGAAGATACAACAGGTGACCAGATCCTCGCGCAGCCCTGGTATGTAGTGCTTTTCGAGGTAGTCGAAAATCCGATCCCGATAGCGCGGCCCTTCGACGTCCCAATCAATCGGCGCATTGCCCAGATGCGGCACGGGGGACAGCACGTAGTGGCTGGAGCAGCCCGGTGGCGCAAGGCTTGGGTCTGTGATGCAGGGTGCATGCAGGTACAGCGAAAAATCCTCGGCCAGCGCCTTGCCCTTGAAGATCTCCTGGATCAGCGCGCGATAACGCGGCCCGAAGCACACGGTGTGGTGCTGCAACTGTGGCTGCGGGCGCTTGAGCCCGAAGTGAATCACAAACAGCGAGTTGCTGAAGCGCTTGCCCTTGAGGCGAGTGCTTTCCTGCGTTCCTCGGGGATGAGCGCCCAGCAACCGGGCATAGGTGTGCACCACATCCGCGTTGGAGGCGACGCAGTCGGCGTGGAATTGTCGTCCGTCCTCAAGGCGCACACCGGTGGCGCGGTCATTGGCCACCTCAATGCTGGACACGTCGGCATTGAGTTCAACGCGCCCGCCGATGTCCTCAAACAGCCTGACCAGCCCGTTCACCAACGCGCCGGTACCGCCGCGGGGAAACCACACGCCCCACTCGCGCTCAAGCGCATGAATGAGCGTATAGATCGACGACGTGGCAAACGGATTACCGCCCACCAGCAGCGAGTGAAACGAGAACGCCTGGCGCAACCTCTCGTCTTCGATAAAGCTCGACACCTTGGCATACACGCTGCGCCAGGCCTGCAGCCGGGCAAGTTGCGGCCCGGCCTGGATCATGTCGCGAAACGACAGGAACGGCACCGCGCCCAGCTTCAGATAGCCCTCGTGGAACACTGCCTTGGAGTACGCCAGGAAGCGTTGATAGCCTGCCACGTCACGTGGGTTGAACTGGGCGATCTGACGATCCAGCGCCGCCTGGTCGTTGGCGTAATCAAACCGCGAGCCATCCTCCCAACACAGCTGGTAGAACGGCGCCACGGGAAGCAACTCGACGTAGTCGGCCATCCTTCGACCGGCAGCCGTGAACAGCGCCTCGATCGCCGTCGGGTCGGTGATCACCGTCGGGCCCGCGTCGAAGGTGAACCCTTCATCGTGATACACGTAAGCGCGGCCACCGGGCTTGTCGCGCTTTTCCAACAAGGTCGTTTGCACGCCTGCGGCCTGGAGCCGGATTGCCAAGGCAAGCCCGCCAAATCCGGCGCCAATCACGATGGCCTTTTTTGCGTCGGTCATTCTCGATTCTCGTAGTGTCTGGGCAGGTAACGGCACATCGCATGCAAGGCTTCGATGACCGGCACGGGCGGGCTGCCGGAAACCACCCGCAGTTTGTCTGCAACGCTGCTGTTGCCGGCGTAAAAGCGGCTGATCAAGCCTTCGGGAAGGCCATAGAAACGCTGCATCACCCGCCACCGGTCCTCAGGTTGCCCGGCCAGAAACAGCATGCGATTGAGCAGGCGGTAGAAGCGCTGGCGGCGCCAGGCCTGATGGGCGAAGGCCCGTATGCTTTTATAGAGCGCCTCGGCACTCAGGTCGCGTTGTTGCGCGATTCTGTCAGCCAGGCGCACGGCATGGGGCAACGAGTAGCCGGTGGTGCAGTGGAATAAACCTGCGCGCAGGCCCGATAGCGGCTGTCCGTTCGCTTCACGCCAGAATTGCGTGAAGTCGCCCGCCAGGGTGATGGGCAACACGCCCTCCTCTTCACGCAGGCAGGCGGCGACGCTCCAGCCTTGCTCGCTGACGTAATCGGCGATGTGGGCGCGAAGCTGGTCGGCGGACAAGGCCTGGCGATCCACGTAGTGAGTGTCTTCAATCAACAGCGTGTCCGCGCTGAACGGCAGCACATACACGAAACGATAGCCCTGCCCCTGGGCCACTCGAGCGTCCATGATGATCGGTGCTTCGAGGCCATGGGGTGCGTGCAATTGCAGCAGTTGGCCGAGAAATGCCTGGCGCCCGAGCACCATCTGCTCACTCTCCCGCATGCCACGGCCGTCGATGACCGCCTGGGCCGCAAGCGTCTCGCCGGTGGCGAGGGTGACTGACTGCGGTGTCACCTGTGTAAGGCGCTGGCCAGTGCGAAGGTTGTCACCGAGCGCGGCCTGGATCACCTCGGCAAAGCGCTCGGAAGTGATGCTGGCGTACCCGGAAGAAAGACGCCGCGACCGCGCCGGGAAATGCACGTCGTAGCATGGCCAACGGCGCACCACCAAGGGTTCGATCCATTGATGCTGGGCCGGGCTCAGGTCGCCGTCATGAAACGACCAGGTGTGATTGCCGCCGATGCTGGCTTGCTCTTCGAGGCACAGCACGTTCAATTCAGGCCGCAGCTGCTTGAGTCGCCAGGCGATCAAGCCATTGGCCAGACCGCCGCCGGCCAATATCAAGTCGTAGGTCATGGCAAGGTCTCCGCGCAGACGGGCCTGCCGGTGCGCACAACCGTTTCGATGATGTCGGCCGCCCGTTGCGTGCCGCCCGCCTGGTCCAATTGTGCTGCCAGCCGGTGCAAAGGTTCGAGGGGATGGTCGAGCAGCCGAGCCAACGCGTCATGAATCCTCGGTGCGCGCGCGCGCCGACTCAGGTTCAGGCCCACGCCGGCGTGGCTGACCCGCGCGGCCACGCCCGGCTGATCAAAACCAATGGGCATGACCAACACCGGTGTGCGTGCCTTGATCGCGTCCATCACCGTGTTCAAGCCACCATGGGTGACCACCGCATCCGCTCTGTCGAGGACCCACTGTTGCGGCGCAAAATCCACAACCCAGGTTGCCCCGCCGCGCTTGAGGCGTGCTTGCTGCGCAGGGTCCAGGCCGCCGCAATGGGCGACCATTAATTGCGCGTCGAGCCGTGCGCAGGCCTTGGCGATCTGGCGGAACATATCCATGCGTCCACCTTGCAAGGTGCCCAGGCTGGCGAAGATAAATGGGCGTGCAGGGTCGATGACCCACTCGCCTGGCGCCTGATGCTCGGGCGTTCGTAACGGGCCGACGGCGTGAAAGGTCGCAGGCAATTGCTGGCGCGGGAGGTCGAACCCGGCAATCGTCTGGCTGATCTGCGCGTAAGGCGAAAGACACTGGTGAAGCGCATCGCGCGGCTCAATCGCAAACTCCCGGCAGGCCGCGCGGATCACATCGCGCAACGGCTGCATCAACCAGTCATACACCCGCTGGCTGCCTTCGTAGAGGCGTCGGCTGCGCTCGTCCGTGCCATAGGCAAACGGCATGACGGCCAACGCAATCCCAGGCTCACGGTTGACCGGCAGTGCACAGGCCACGGAAATGAACGGCACGTCCAACGCCTCCGCCACCAGGCCACCGGCGGCTTCCATCTGGTCGCACAGCAGCGTATCGATGCGGCTCTGAGTCAGTGCCTGGGGCAATTCACGGCACAGCATGCGGGTGGTCGCGCACAAATCGCGAATCACGCCACGCAGCCGCAGAGGATTGTTTGACGTCGCTGCCCGGCGTAACACATCGGCGAGGCTGCCCGGCGGATGACTGACGGCGCCCAGGGTGTGAAACCCCACACGAGGGTCGGTGAGCCAGCGGCGCGCATCGGCCTGCTGAAAAAACGTGACGCGATGACCACGGTCGATCAACGCCGACGCCAACGCCTGGAACGCCTGGAAATGGCTATAGAACGCCGGCGCGACGACCCCGAAATGACTCATGGGCGCAGAGGCAATAAGGGGGCGGTGGACAGCAGACGCGCACGTCGCAACGCCGCAAAGTTGGTCGAGCCGGTGCAGAAGCAGGCAATGCGCAGCTGCCTGATGACGATGTCGAAATGCTCGATGACCGCCGACGTCGACAGGGTGGCCTCGCGCAGAACGCCTGCCGCCTGGCCAATCACATCGGCACCCAGGCAGATGGCCTTGGCCGCGTCGACGCCGTTGCGGATGCCGCCAGAGGCAATCAAGGGCATGTCGGGCAATGCGCGCCGAACGTTTTGCAGGCTGGTGGCGGTCGGTATGCCCCAGCCGGCGAAGGCTTCGGCTACCCGTCGATCCTGCGGCCGCACGGCGCGCGCAGCTTCGACCGCGGCCCAACTCGTACCGCCCAGCCCCGCGATGTCAATAACCTGCACGCCGACACCGGCCAGGGTCAATGCGACCTGCGCCGAGATCCCGGCACCGACCTCCTTCACCACAACAGGCACCCCGACGGTTTCCACGGTGCGCCGGATGGCCTCCAGCACCCCGCACCAATTGCGGTCGCCTTCGGCCTGCACCGCTTCCTGCAGCGGGTTGAGATGAATGATCAAGGCGTCGGCCTGCAGTGTGTCCACCGACCGGCGCGCCAGGTCGAGGCCATCGTGCTCCAATAATTGCGCGGCGCCGATATTGCCCAATAACGCGATATCTGGCGCCAGGCGGCGCAGTTCGCGGGTCAGGCCTTGGTCGTTGCCACTGCGCAGTCCCACCCGCTGCGAGCCGACGCCCATGGCGATGCCAAGCGCCTGGGCCGCCTCGGCCAGATGGCGGTTGATCGCCGTGGAACGCTCGGCGCCGCCCGTCATGGAACTGATCAGCAAGGGTGCGCGCAGCGCCCTGCCGACCAGCCCGCAGCTCAAGTCGATGGCGTCGAGGTCCAGCTCAGGCAACGCACAGTGTTCAAATTGCAAGGCGTCGAAGCCTGTGCCGATGCCGCTTGGGCAGGCGCTTGCGTTGAGCACGATGTCCAGGTGATCGTCCTTGCGTCTACTCAGATCGTTGTCACTCATTACAAGCCCCACATTGCTTGAATCATTTTGTGCTCGACACTGTCAGCTACTAAGATAACTTATACAAAGAAGTGATGAGCGCATAAGTTTTTTGCGGCTAAGACTGAGGCACCTCCGATGCCCAGTCGTTCCCAACTTTTAGCGTGGCAGCTCAAAGCCCCCCGTGCGGACGCCCATTCGCAACACATTCGCACCAGTAGAGGTAAATACATCGATGACCACGCAACCCGGCGCCATCCTCGATCTCGGTTTTACCGAGCGCCTTTCTCAGGTACGCGCGTCCATCGAGAAGCGCCTGGATGAGTTACTGTCCGAAAGCCGCAACGAGCGCGACCTGGTGGCGCTCGCCATGCGCGAATCCACGTTGGCGCCCGGCAAGCGCATGCGCCCTATCCTGCTGATCCTGATTGCCGACGGGCTTGGGCATAGAAGCAACTGCGCCCTGGACCTGGGTTGCGCGGTCGAGCTGATCCACGCCGCGTCGTTGGTGCTCGACGACATGCCGTGCATGGACAACGCGTCACTCAGGCGCGGCCGGCCAACCGTGCATTTGAAATTCGGCGAAGACGTGGCGATCCTCACCGCAGTCGCGTTGCTGAGCCGCGCGTTTGGTGTGATTGCGTCCATCAGCGAATTGGCGCCCTCGATCAGGACCCAACTCGTCGAGTTGGCCGCCAACGCGGTGGGCATGAAGGGGCTGGTCAGTGGACAGTTTCAGGACCTGCGCGACGGCCAGCGATCCCGAAGCCCCGAACAGATCGCCTTGACCAATAATCTCAAAACCGGGGTCTTGTTCGGCGCCATCGTGGACATGGCCTGGCTGATCAGCAACAGCGACGAACGCGTACGCGCGGTCTTGCAGAACTTTGCCCTCGAGTTGGGGCAGGCTTTCCAGATGTATGACGATCTGTGTGACAACTGCCCGGACAGCGGCAAGGACCAGGGCAAGGATGTGGGCAAGTCCACCTTCGTTTCCATCTACGGCGTGGACAAGGTCAGGGAGCAACTCTATACGCACCTGGCCAACGCCGAGCGCAACCTGCGCCAGGTCTTCGACGATGCCGACATGATTGCCGGCTTCATGGCGATGGTCTTCAAAAAAGCAACGATCACGCGCTGATCAAGGCTGTGGTCGCTGCGCAATGGCTTGCTTGAGCGCAGTGCCGTCGGTGAACCGTTGCTCCTGCACGACGGCGCCGCCCTTGAGCGTCAGCCATTGAACCGAATCACGGTCGCCCTTGTACTCACTGGCGACCCGGCCATCACGGTCCAGCAGGATCCGGTATTTGGCAGAACGCATCGCCGGCACGGCCACCATCTTGACCAGGGAAGGCATCTTTTCGATATCTGCGACATAAATCATGTGGCGCGCTTCGAGATAGCCGGCGGGTGAGTCTTCGATGGCGGCGTTCACCAGTTTCGCCGCCGACATGCTACGGGCCACCAGCAGCACCTGGGCATCGTCGTCGAGGGTATAGGCTTTGTCATTCTGGTCGAGCAACGTCCACTTTTTGACCGGCACAATCGCGTCGTCCGCCAACGCGCTGAAGCACTGAAGCAATAGGGCCACGAGAACAAGACGTCGCATCGTAGAAAACCTCGTTAACGAAAGGGATCCTTATACTAAGTCAGTGGTGCTCAATTCGTCTGGTCATTATCGCGATGGGCGTTGCGGCCTTTGTGCAAATGACGAAAGGAACTCCGGCACTTGGGTCAATTCTGCATTGGCGTTAACAGGCCAAGCCTCAAAAGGTGCTGCGCGCCGGTTTGTTGTAGAAGCTGAGCAAGACGTCGTAGCGATGGGTGACGAGGGCAAAGTCGTCACTCAGTTGCTGTGGCGTCGCATGCTCGTGCCAGTGCTTCTGCAGGGCCTGCAACGCTTGCAGGTACGCGTCCGCCGACGGCGCGATGGTGTGCCAGAGGTAGTTGGCAAACTCGTCCCGTGGCTTGCCGGGGTGAAGACGCACGTAGTCCTTACCCTGCATGCTCGCCAGTTGCACCGCATCGATCAACGGCGCGAGGGTCTCGGGAGTCAGGGTTGCGAGGTACGCCCCTTGCTCCAGCTCATCCACCGCCGCGCGTGCGGCAACCATATAGTTAAGCAAGTGCCAGTGAATATCCTGGCCAAAGCGCGCCTGCAGCAGCGTCAGTTGTGCAGGGCGCAGACGCACGTCCTCACGCGCCAGGCGCTTGCGCAGTTCGGTGGAGGCAGACATATAAGCATCGCCCTTGAGGACCATGGCTTGTGCTGCCTGGCCCTGCGGTGGTTGAAAGCGCGACTGGCCCAGCCGCTGGTAGAAGTCAAACGAGTTGGTCAGCGGCGTGACGTCCTGCAAGGCCAGCACGTATCGCCCGGCCGCATTGATCAACGGGCTATCGGGTTCCAGGCGTTCCAGCTTGCCGGTGATGCGTTGGGCGCAGATATCGTTTTGCAGCTCACGGCCCTGGGCTTCGTCGTGGTCGCCGAACTCCTTGAGGACCCGGTCCATCTGCACAAGGGACTCGTAGGTCTGCTCGTCGAAGATGGAGGGCCTGTACCACTGTTGATGGGTGTAGCCGTAATAGAACAGGCGCCAGTCCCGATCGACGCGGTTCATGCAGTCGATGATCGGCGCCAGGGCGCTGGCCTTGGCGGTTTCGGAGCCGTCACGCTTGTCGAGCCACAGTTGCACTTGCGCCACCTGCTTGCTGGCGCCGGCCAGGCCCAGCAAGGCCAGGCCCAATGTCAGGGCGATGGGGATCAACCATTTCGGATTCATCGCCTGGCCTCCTGGCCGTACCATTGCGCCTCGGTGGCAGGGGCTTGGCATTCCTGTGCGGTGGCCGGCAGGCGGCTGCACAGGCGCTCGGTCCATTGCTGCAGCCCCTGGTTGCGGTTGACCTGGTACTGGCTGTCGAGCATTTTCAATCCGCCGTACAGCACCACACACGCGGCGATGCCCAGGGCAATCATTGAGGTTGGCCATTGGACGTTACCGGCTACCCACGGGGTGTGGGTTTTCAGGGTGCGCCGCTTGAACAGGCCAATGGCCGCCAGCACCAGCAGCAGCGCCACACTGGCCGCCGGGCCGATTTTATAGCCGACTGCTGCCATCATCGCAGCACCTGGCAGCAGGTCGCGCAGCGGCAGCAGCGGCAAGCGCGTCGGGCTCAGCCACCGCGGAAGCAAGCTGCTCAAGCGCTCATCCAGCACACGGTATTGGTGGGCCAACGGGCGCCACACATGCCACCCCACGAAGCCACCTAGCACAATGGGTATCGACCACAACAGGCCGATGCCGAGGGTTCGCAGCAGGTTGCCAGCCAGGGATTCGGCGTGTACCAGAGCGCCAACCATGCAGCCCAGCACAGTCGCCAGCACCAGTGGCCAACTGTCGAATGCACGTTCCCAACCTTGCCAGAAGTAAGGCGTACCGCCTGGCATCGAGGCCGCCACTGTTGGGTGGTCGGCATAAATATCGGCACTGAGCCGTTGGCAGGCTGCCCAGTCGTCCTCGTTCAAACGCTGGGCGAAGGCACGGCGTTGGCCCAGGGTCATGGGAGCCAGCAGCAGGCGCGCGGCGCGTTGCTGCGGAGTGCCGGGAGGTTCGGCCGCCAGCTCGCGTTGTCGGGCGATAAACTGCGGGCTTTGCTGGCGCCGCAACAGCAAGGGCCAATCGCCGGACGGGCAGGTATGGTCGCTGCCGCCATGCCAGCCCTGGCCGGCGCACACCACGTCAAACACCGTCGGTGACCAATAGCGGCTTTCCAGCAGCAGCTTGGCCAACCAGCTGTTGAACCACTGCGTATGGG
The DNA here is from genome assembly GCF_001983175.1 of Pseudomonas cedrina subsp. cedrina. Lineage (GTDB taxonomy): Bacteria > Pseudomonadota > Gammaproteobacteria > Pseudomonadales > Pseudomonadaceae > Aquipseudomonas > Aquipseudomonas cedrina. The sequence goes on along the minus strand of NZ_MNPW01000009.1, from coordinate 283,943 downwards.
GGTTCTTGTCGATCCAGGGCTGACGCCTGCGCGCCTCATAGGCTGCCAGGAACCCGGCTTCGTCCTGTTGTTCCAGGGCCAGGCGCAAGGGTTTTTGCAGCGCGGCCTTGCTCTGCGTTTCCAGGGCCTCAATCAGCACGTGAGGCAGGTCCAAGCGTTGCCAGGCGCTCAGCCACTGGAAGGTTTCGAAGGCCCATTGACGGTCATCGAGGTCGACCTCGTGGGTATCAACGATGCGTTGCAGCAGCGTAACTTCAAACATCAGCCCGGCGCCGCTTGCCAGCGCCTGCTGATACTGCTGTTGCAGGGTCTGCGCAACAACGACAGGGGGTGCATGCTCCACAGTCGTCAGCGGATCATCCTCCCGCTGCCATTCGCACCAGTTCAACGCTTCTTCGTAGGCTTCACGCAGGCGTTGAAACCCCTCGGGGTCGTCATCCGGGCGGGTTTTCTTCAGCAGGGTGGCGTATTGGCGTTTGATTGTGCGGGCGTCGGCATCAGGGGACAGGCCGAGGACATTCCAGCAACTCATGTGCGGTGCAACTCCATGAACAACGGCATCGCCCTCCTGGCGGGCGACGCAATGGAGCGCACATTACCTGTTTGCCGCGACGCTGTCCCCGGTACAGTGCTGGCTGCAGCGACTTTCATGGGATCACCTCTGAATCCTGGGATTAGAGACGGTTGCAGGTTTCTCTTTTTGTTGCGATCTGGCTCCACGACCTGGATTCGAACCAGAGGCCCAGTGATTCACAGTCATTTGCTAGCTGTCAGGCTCACAAGGACATGACGAATGTGGCGCACGGATAGCATATTTAAAACAACGGTGATCAGATTACTACTCTCTCAATAATGGTCATTTTCCCGACGGTACTGTCACGCCTAAGTTCTTGGCGATACGCGCAGAGTCTTCTCGACACCCGTGGGCGAAAGCCGCTCTTAGAAACCCCGCCTTGATTTCCCTGGGCTGTTCGTCCAAGCCTGTCATGGCCAATGTGTAATAGCCCTCTGCGCGAAAATCCTCGGCGCTCAATGCTTGAGGACGCGCATTGTCTACAACCCAGGCAATAGCATCTTCACCCGGCTGCAACGCTGTTTTGTGCTTGGGGAAGCAATACGGGAACGACGTCAGCAAGGGGTACTCCGCCACGTACGGATCCTGGCCCTCGAGAGCCAATTTGAGTATCTCCAACCGCCTGCCGTACTCCGCTGTCGACGGGTAGAAGTCCAGGCACTTGGCATATTCCAGAGCACCCGCCATAAGCCCAAGCTCGGCGGCCTGACCATAAAGGTCACACACCGCCTTATTACCTTTGCCAATCGTTTTTACCGCCAGCATCTTGGCCTTCTGGTACATCGCGACGGCATGCCCGGCAGCAACGGCATTGTCCAGGTGTGCATACATTCGAGTACTGAGTGCGGATAGCTCATTGATGAGTGCCCGCCCTTTCGCTCGATCTGCATCTGTCTCGGCCGGCAAGTCCTGAAGTTGTGCATAACCGCGTTGCATTTGCTCCATGGCCTGGTTAGCCGATTCATACTCGGCAATCGCATCGGGTGTCGGTGCAGCAGCGAATGAAAGCGTTGAAATCAAGCAAAGCCCGACGATGGGCAGGTGGTGGAGGGTCATGCGAAGCACCTTGTGAGCGAGCGGGAGAACGCTGTAGGAATTGGGGTCAGGCCCTGGGGAATCCCCCTGCCGGGGGTCGCACGGTAGACGGTTTTTCAACTGAATCGGCCCTGTTTGGACGGCCAACTGTACGGAGGTCTCGCTATGACTGCGCTAGAGCGCCGGTAGGCGGTCTAACGCACAATTGCGGTCTATTTTCGGCTCATCGGCCATGGGAACGCGGGCGCCCGAATCGACATTGAATATGTCAATGTAACAACGGCTCAGCGAGCCCGGAATGTCGACAATCCCTCCTTTGATTACGTAACGTGCGCCCGGCGAAAATTCGCTGACAAAGGCTACGCTGCACGAACGATTGGCGTTGGCCACGCCACGCATCACCAAATGCAGCGGCTTTGCGGCTTCAATCGGAAAAAAACCCTCCGGCGTCGATACATTCTTATAAACGGAAACCAGCTGCCTCCCCGCCCCCGGCTCAATCGCCACGGTCCTGCCGTATTTGCAGCCGATGGCAGGTGCCTCGACCAGAGAGACACCGTTTCGATGATTCTCCATCGACACCAATTCGCTACGGATAAGTGCTTGAGGCGCCCCCGCAGGCACAAGGTATTTCGGCACTGGGGTGCAGCCTGCAAGCAGCAGAACTGAATACAGGTAAAGAGGCTTCATAATTTCCTTATTAATGTCGGTAGCAGCCGGAATTAACCAGCGGATGAATCAGAATAGTCAAGCCAGAAGCGAGAAGAATAGGTATGCGCTTTGATCCCCCTCGGAAAATCCAAGGCAAAAAAAAGCCCGCATCGCTGCAGGCTTCTCTTTGTCTTGCTATCTGGCTCCACGACCTGGACTCGAACCAGGGACCCAATGATTAACAGTCATTTGCTCTACCAACTGAGCTATCGCGGAATGCGCCGTATGTTACTGATTGAAAAGGAGAAGTCAAGCATTCTCTGGCCCTGGCCGCGATTAAACCGGAGGGTCGGTTGAAATCGCCTGTTCCTTGGCCAGCTCCAGCCAGGCCAGGGCGGCAGGCGGCAGGTGGGCGCTGGCGCGCCAGGCCAGGGCGATGTGCCAGTCGGTGTGGGGTTCGTCCAAGGGGATCAGGGCGATGCCAGCGTGTTGATGCTTGTGAGCCAGCATGCGTGGCAGGAACGCGACGCCCAGGCCGGCGGCGACCAGGTCGACGATAAAGTCGATCTGCCCGCTGCGCGCGGTGACTTTGGGCGTGACGCCTTTGCGCTCGCAGGCGGCGAGGATCTTGGCGTTCAGGGCAAAGCCGGCTTCAAACAGGATGAAGGCTGAATCCGCCAGGTCGGTGAAGTCGATGCGCGCGCGTCCGGCCAGGGGATGATCGATGGGCAGTACGGCCATCAGCGGTTCATTGCGCACGGGTTGGTAGTCGAAGGCTTCGTCTGTCGGCAACAGCAGCGCCGCCAGGTCGACCTCCCCTGCTTCCAGGCATTCACGCAGTTTCTTGCTGCCGTATTCGGTGAGTTCGATGTCGATGTCCGGGTAACGGCTGCGGTAGGTGGCAAACATCGCTGCGAACAGCACGCCGCAGCCCACCGGCGGCAGGCCGATGCGCAGTACGCCGCGCTTGAGGCCGCGCAAGTCGTTGATCTCGGCGACCAGGTCGTTATGCTCGGCGAGCAGCACCAGGGCGCGACGGTAGGCGATCTCGCCGGCGGCGGTGAGTTCGTTGCGGTGGCCAAGGCGATTGAGCAATGGCGTGCCCAGTTCGTCTTCGAGGGTCTTGACCGCCTTGCTCACCGTGGATTGGGTCAAGGCCACCACCTCGGCGGCCTGGGAGAAGCCACCCTGGCGCACCACTTCGACAAAGGCTCGTAAGGTTCTCAGGTTCATCAGTATTCCTTTAACGACTAGCCGCCAGCGATAAAAGTTGTTTTTATCATGCCAGATTTTTACCTATGCTGATCCGCCCTGCCTTGTGGAGACCTTTTTCATGATCATCTCGTCCGCCTCCGACTACCGCGCAGCGGCCAAGCGCAAGCTGCCGCGCTTTCTGTTCGACTACATCGACGGCGGCGCCTATGCCGAACACACGATGCGGGCGAACAGTTCGGATTTGGCCGAGATCAGCCTGCGCCAGCGCATCCTGCGCAACGTGGACAGCCTGAGCCTGAAGACCACGGTGTTCGGCCAGACGCTGGACATGCCGGTAATCCTCAGCCCCGTGGGCCTGACCGGCATGTACGCGCGGCGCGGCGAAGTGCAGGCGGCGAAGGCGGCGGCGAATAAAGGCATCCCGTTCTGCTTGTCGACGGTGTCGGTGTGCCCGATTGAAGAGGTGGCTTCACAAAGCCCGCAAGCCATCTGGTTCCAGCTGTACGTGCTCAAGGACCGCGGTTTCATGCGCAACGCGCTGGAGCGAGCCCAGGCGGCGGGCATAACGACATTGGTGTTTACGGTGGATATGCCCACGCCCGGCGCGCGCTACCGCGACGCTCACTCGGGCATGTCGGGGCCGTTCGCGGCGAAGCGGCGCATGTTGCAGGCCGTCACCAAGCCACAATGGGCGTTTGATGTGGGCTTGATGGGCCGTCCCCACGACCTGGGCAATATTTCCAGGTATCTGGGCAAGCCCACTCACCTGGAAGACTACATCGGCTGGCTGGCGAACAATTTCGATCCGTCGATCAGCTGGAAAGATCTGGAGTGGATCCGCGAATTCTGGAAAGGCCCGATGATCATTAAGGGCATCCTCGACCCCCAGGACGCCAGGGACGCCGTGAGTTTCGGCGCCGATGGCATCGTGGTGTCCAACCATGGCGGCCGCCAGCTGGACGGCGTGCTGTCCACCGCCAAAGCGCTGCCCCCGATTGCCGATGCGGTGGGCGACGACCTCACGGTGCTGGTGGACTCCGGCATCCGTTCCGGGCTGGACGTGGTGCGCATGCTCGCCCTGGGTGCCAAGGCATGCCTGCTGGGCCGCGCCACCGCCTATGCACTGGCCGCCGATGGCCAGCACGGCGTGGAAAACCTGCTGGACATCTTCGCCAAGGAAATGCGCGTGGCCATGACCCTGACCGGCGTCACCTCCATCGCGCAGATCGACCGCTCCACCCTGGTTTACCCCTGACCTTGTAGTGAGCGGGCTCGCCCCGCGCTGGGCTGCGAAGCCGCCCCAAACCAGGCGACCGGGTTCTACCTGGAACTCGGCGGTGTATTTATTGGGGCCGCTTCGCAGCCCAGCGCGGGGCGAGCCCGCTCACTACAGATGTGCCGGCAAGAATTTGTAGATATGCGTACTTTTATGAGTGGGGGCAATCAGGCCCTTACTTGCCAAATAACTGGCGTCATAGTTCGGTTGCTGTTTTTCCTGCGATAAAGCAGCTGATTGATTTATAAGGCGTTTAATTTAATTAAAACGTTTGGCATGAATCTCGCTCTAACCCTTTTCAAGCAGGTCAAGCGATGACAAGACGTGCGGCGGTGCCCAGGGGTTATAACCCATTGCAAAGCGGTCTAGACTGTAACCAATGTTTTACGGAACTGAAGGAACAGTAAGACGCCTGGCACTCGCCACTCTCATCGAGCCTGTAAGACAGCTAAGTGCGTAGAGGCCGATCGCTTATGAAAACACCTACCCAGACCAACGCAATTGACTTTGACAGTGCCAAATTGCAACGCCTGGGATTTGGTCAGCCATCCCTCCTGCCGCGCCGCCCCACCACGGTCACTCAACTGCGCCAGCAACTGGGCCTGCAGTTGCAAACCAGCCTGGAGCCGGAGCGCATCCTCGCGGTGTTCTTCCGTGAGATCCAGCGCCTGGTGCCCCTGGACGCCCTGCAATACCGCCATCAGGCCAGCGACCTGCGCCTGGAGCTGGGCCATCGCGGCCACCATGCAGTGAACTACAGCCTGAGCCATGAAGGCGAGCACCTGGGCGAGTTGATCTTCCGTCGCAACCAGCGTTTGTCGGAAGAAGAACTCGGCCAGCTTGAATCGCTGCTGGCCACCCTGCTCTACCCGATGCGCAACGCCCTGCTTTACCGCGCCGCCACCCGCAGCGCCCTGCGCGACCCGTTGACCGAGACCGGCAACCGCATTGCCATGGACCAGACACTGCAACGGGAAATCGACATGGCGCGCCGGCATCTGAACCCGCTGTCCTTGCTGATGCTGGACATCGATCACTTCAAGACCATCAACGACACCCACGGCCACGGCGCCGGCGATAGCGTGCTACGCGCCGTTGCCGGGGCGATCAAGGGCCAGTTGCGCAACGTGGACATGGTGTTTCGGTTTGGCGGGGAGGAGTTCCTGGTATTGCTGTCCAACACCGGCCGGGACGCGGCGGCGATGATCGGTGAGCGCCTGCGCCAGGCGACACAGGCCCAGGATTATTGGGCGGATGGAACGCGGATCGAATTGACGGTGAGCCTGGGCTGCTCGACCTTGCTGGCCGCTGAGTCCGCCGAAAGCCTGCTGCGCCGCGCCGACAGCGCCTTGTACGTGGCCAAGCGCGCAGGCCGCAACCGCTTGGCGATGGCGGGGTAGAAACCCCGCCATCGTTTTGCGTCACGCTTCGCTGGCGACCCGAGCCTGGCGCTCACGCACAACCGCGGGCGCCTTTTCTTTCTCCAGGCGCATGCAGCTTTCCAGGAACAGGTACATGTAGTCGTAGCTCTTGCACACGGCCTGGCGCAGTTCTACCTGCAATGCCCGGGTCGGGTTCGTCCCTGCCAGGGTGCAGATGATTTCCAGCGCCTCCCATGGATGGGCGTCATCATACTGGGCGTGCATTTTCAGCCACTTCATCGCACGCTTGCGTTCTTCCTCAGGGAAGGCCGCCGCGTAGACGCCGGTGGAACACACCACGGCGGACCATTCCCCCGTCGCCCCTTCGATTGCATAGTTGGTCGCGGCAATCGCCACGATCAGCGAATCGGCGGAACTTGTGTGCCAGCACCAATGGCTCAGTGCGTGCAACTCCGGCGGCACGTCCTGGGCCTGCAACTCTTCCAGGCTCACACCGTGGGCACGGGCCCAATGCACCCAATAATCGGCGTGGTTGAGTTCCACGCGGATATTGCGCATCAGCCAGCGGCGCGCCATGTCTTCACCGGGATGGCGGGCAAATTTGGTCTTGGTGAGGTTCTGTGCCATGTACAAGGCAAACTGTTCCACCACAGGCCAGCCACCGATCAGGTAGTGGCGCATGGTCTTGGCGCTGAGCGTGTTATCGCGCATGCGCTGGTACAGTTCGTGCTCAACAACTCGACGCTTGCTCTCGCTACAGTCCTGGATCAATTGCTGAGCCCAGGCGGGGTAACTGGAGGCTTCCATAAGCGGGCCGGTTCTGTTGAAGGTGTCGATCACTGTTAAGGCTCCTTTTTAAGTGTGATTGTACAGACCAGCAAATGTTTCAGCGGAACGTGCCGGGCGCCTTGAATAACAGAGGCTGTGGCCGCACAGGTCGACACTGCAAGCTATCAAAGGTAAACAATTGCGGTCGTTCGATCAGGTAGCCCTGAGCGTAATCCACACCGATTTCGAGCAGGGCCTGCTCGATCTGCGGTGTCTCGACAAATTCTGCAATTGTGCGCTTACCCATGACGTGGCCGATGTGGTTGATCACTTCGACCATCGCGCGGTTAATCGGGTCGTCCAGCATATCCTTTACGAAACTTCCATCGATCTTCAGGAAGTCTACAGGTAAATGTTTGAGATAGGCGAATGAGGACATTCCGGCACAAAAGTCATCCAGCGAAAAATGACAGCCTAAGGCCTTGAGTTCATTGATAAAGCGAATCGCGCTGCCCAGATTGGCGATCGCGGCGGTTTCGGTAATTTCAAAACAGATCATGTTGGGCGGAATGCTGTAGGTCTTAAACTTTTCGTGCAAAAACCCGAGGAAGTCATCATCACCAATGGTGATACCGGATAGATTGATCGCGCACATGGCCATGGGTCGACCCGGCCGCTCCTGCAGGCAACGGGCGATGATCTGGAACACATTCTCCACCACCCAACGGTCCAGCGACGTCATCAAGCCGTAGCGCTCGGCGGCCGGGATAAAGCTGTCGGGCAAGATGATGCGGCCGGCTTCGTCATGCAGGCGCAGCAGGATCTCGATATGCCCATCGCCCCCGTCGACGTGCCCCAGGGGCGAGATTTCCTGGGCGTACAGGCAGAACCGATTCTCTTCCAGGGCCATGTGCAAACGCTGCACCCAGGCCATTTCGCCAAAGCGCACGGACAGTTCCGAGTCGTCGGCGTGGTACACCTGCACCCGGTTGCGGCCTTTTTCCTTGGCCATGTAGCACGCCATGTCGGCGGCGCGCAGGGAGGTTTCCAGCGTGGTCGGAGTCTGGCCCAGGTGCACCAGGCCGATGCTGACGGTGGTCATGAATGGCCGGCCCTTCCACACAAAGTGCAGGCTTTGCACGGTGTGGCGCAGGCTCTCGGCGATTTTCTCCGCCACCGCGGCCGGGCAATTCTCCAGCAGGATGCCGAATTCATCGCCGCCCAGCCGCGCCAGGGTGTCGCCTTCGCGCAGGTCCGACTGCAGCAGTGCGCAGATATGTCGCAACAGTTCGTCACCCGCCGCGTGGCCACAGGTGTCGTTGACCAATTTGAACTGGTCGAGGTCGAGGAACATCAATGCATGCCGCCCGCCCTGCTGCTGCGCGGCGGGATGCAGCACCTGTTCCAGGCGGAACTCGAATTCACGGCGGTTGGCCAGGCCGGTCAGGGCGTCGTGAGTCGCCTGCCAGGACAAGTTGGCGATGTACTGCCGCTCCTGGGTCATGTCATGCAACACCAGCACCGCGCCGGTAACCTTGCCGGCGCTGCGGATCGGCGCGCCCACCAGCGTTACCGACACCGTACTGCCATCCAGGCGCTGGATGGTTTTGGAGTGCTCGCTGCCGCCACTGAGCCGGCCCTTGACGATATGGTCGATCAGGGTAAACCCGTCGGGCTGGGCATTGTCGTCCAGCAGGTTGAACAGCGCGGCCAACGGCAGCCCTTGGGCCTGGGCGGACTTCCAGTGCGTCAACGCCTCGGCCGCCGGGTTCATGTAGGCGATGGCGCCGTCGACGTCGGTGGTGATCACCCCGTCGCCAATCGACTCCAGGGTGATCTGCGCGCGTTCCTTCTCTTGTTGCAGGGCGTCGGCAAAGGCGTGGCGCTGGGTCAGCAGCTTATGCGTGCGCAACAGCGCCAGCACAATCAGGCCCAGGGCCGTGGCCAGGTTGGTGATCAGCAGCAACCGCAGGATCATCCGCGAGCCTTCGCCCAGGGCATCGCTGAACGCCTTGGCCGCCGGGGTTACGCCTTCATTGATCGCGATGATATGCGCCTTCCACTGCCGCACATCGTTGGCGCTGACCTGGTCGCGGCGGATCGCGCCGTGCATCTCGCGGGCCAGATCATCGAGCTGCACCAGATAGCCGTCGCCCACGGTCCACAGCTCGATGGCCTTTTCCAGGTAGCTGAAATGGCGAAAATTGAGGTACAGCCAGATCACGCTGGAGACGTCATCCGGGTGGTTGCCACCCTTGAGAATGCCCAGGCGAGCAGCCGCAAGATCCGGCGTGGGACGATCGAGCGCGACGCGCAGCTCATGGCCGCCCTGGGGCACCGCGATAGCCTGCAGGTATTTGAGATAGGTGGCTTCATCGCGGTTATCGGCGTAAAGCGTCAGGTAATAGATGGCGTCTTTCTGGCCTTTGGACCACAGGCTCTCGCCGGCCACATAGCCACGCACCGCCGAGAGCATGAAGAGACTGACACAGCCCAACAATGCCTGGAACAGCACCACTGCGATGAAAGGCCATACGATGCCCAACAGCCTTGGCGTTCCGAGAGTCCGCTTTTGCTTCATGAAGTCCCTTACACATGCACTGCTGGATACGCACGCGAAAATCCGCTTCCGATAGCTGAGCCCAGGCTAAATCAACGTACTTGTTGCAAGTGCCCGTAGAGCTTGGCGTACAAGCCGCCATCGGCAATCAATTGCTGATGATCTCCATCCTCAGCAATGTGACCACCGTCGAACACTAAAACTCGATCGGCCTGCTTAACCGCCGACAGGCGGTGAGCGATGATCAGTGTAGTACGCCCGCTGAGGAAGCGCGCGAGCGCCTGGTGCAGGTTGTACTCAGTGGCGGCGTCGAGGGCGGACGTCGCTTCGTCAAGGATGACCACTTTCGGTTCGGCCAGCACCATGCGCGCAATCGCCAGGCGTTGACGCTGCCCTCCGGAGAACCGCACCCCGGAACGCCCCACCACACTGTCCAGGCCCATCGGCAATGCCTTGACGGTAGCATCGAGCTGGGCGATTTCCAGTGCCTGCCAGCACGCCTGGTCAGTGCGCTCGCGGCCCATGGTCAGGTTGGCGCGCACGGTATCGTTGAACAGCGCAGGGTGTTGCAGCACCACGGCAACGTTTTCGCGGATGGTCTCCAGGCCGATTGCCTGCTGGGTGGCACCGCCAAAGCGGATACTGCCGGCCTGCGGCGTATAGAGCCCGAGCAACAGCTGCACCAGGGTGCTTTTGCCGCCGCCGCTGGCGCCGACAATCGCCACCTTCTCACCGGGTGCGATGGCCAGGTTCAACTGGTTCAGTACCAGATCTTCGCCATAGCCAAAATTGAGCCCGCGCACTTCGATGCCGACGGTCTCACGCCCGGTAAACGGGTCTTCGCCGCCGGCGTACTGCGGCTCGTCGGCGCGGGCCAGCAGTTCGTTGATCCGCGTCAGCGCTCCGCCCGCCGCGTAATAGGCGTATTGCAGGTTCAACAGTTGCTCCACCGGGCCGATCATGAACCACAGGTAGCTGAACACCGCGAGCATCTGGCCGATGGACAGGTCGGAAAACAGCACCGTGAGCATCGCCGCCGCGCGGAAGATGTCGATACCGAACTGGAACAGCAGGCCACTGGCGCGGCTGGATGCGTCGGTTTTCCACTGGGAATGGATGGCGAAATCACGCACTTCCTGGGCGCGCTGGCCCAGGCGCCCGAGGAAAAACCCCTGGCGGTTGCCGGCGCGCACTTCCTGAATGGCATCCAGGGTTTCGGTCAGGGCCTGGGTGAAGCGCGAGGTGCTGTCGTTTTCCAGTTTCTTCAGGTGTTTGACGCGCTTGCCCAACTGCACCGTGGCATAGATCACCAGCGGGTTGAACAGCAGGATCAGCAAGGCCAGTTGCCAGTGCATCCACACCAGGATCGCCGAGGTGCCCACCAGCGTGAGCATGGCCACCAGGAAGCGACTGAGGGTTTCGCCGACGAATCTGTCCAAGGTGTCCAGGTCGGTCACCAGGTGCGTGGTCACCGTGCCACTGCCCAGGCTTTCGTATTCGCCCAGGGAAATACGCTTGAGCCGCTCGATCAGGCGCACGCGGATGCGGTACACGATGTCCTTGGCCAGCCGCGCAAACAGCCGCGCCTGCACCACGTTGAACACCAACGCGCCGCAACGCAGGCACAGGGTCACCAGCAACATCAGGCCGATGTAACCGGCCGCCTTCTGCCAGCCCAGCGGCAGCGCGTGGTTCATCACCTTGAGGGCTGCATCGCCATGGCCCAGCAGCACCTCGTCCACCAGCAACGGCAGGAGCAGCGGGATGGGCACGCTGCACAGGGTCGCCAGCACGGCGACGCCGTTGGCGACCCACAGGGATTTTTTGTGACGCAGGGCCAGGCGGCGAATTTCCGCCCAGGTCAGTCGGTCGGTGCGCTTGGGCTGGTCATGCACAGGTGGCTCGCTCCAGCCATCGGCCCAGCAAAGGCGACAGCTCGGACAACGGCTGGTAACCATTGGTCAGCAAGGCCAACTGGCCATTGCGCTCGCCGAGCAGCGTCGGGAAACCGGCGATCCCCAGATCCTGCACCCAGGTGAAATCGGCAGCGGTGGCGGCATGCTGCTCGGCGCGGTCGAAGGCGCCGGCAAACTCGATACGCGGGATACCCGCCTGCTCGGCCAGCTCCACCAGCACACTGGCGAGGGTCACGTCGCGGCCCTCGACGTAGAACGCGCGCTGGATCAGCCCCAGCAGTGTCCATGCACAATCCGGCGCCAGACTGCGTGCCGTGACGATGGCGCGGCACGCCGGTTCCGTGTCGTACACAAAGCCGTCAGGCAGAGCGCCTTCGCGCTTGAACGGCTGGCCGGTCGCATCGGTGACCGCCTGCCAGTGCTCCAGGATGTAGCGCCGAGTGGTCGGTTCCAGCGCCGCACCGCTGCCGGTGCGCAAGCCGCCCACCACCAGGTGCAATGGCACTCCGGCCGCCTGGGCCTGCTCCACCAACGCCGCGGCCACCGGGGCAAAACCCCAGCACCAGGAACACATCGGGTCCATCACATAGAGCAGGCGCGCGGACATGGCTCAGACCTCGGAAGGGGTTTGCTTATAGTTGAAGCCGATCGGGTGCGGCATATTGCGGGCCTTGGCCAGCTCGATCTGCTTTTGCCGGTCGATCGCACTGCGCCGGGTTTTCTCCGGTAGCTTATCCCAGCAATGCGGGCAGCTGATGCCAGCCACATAGTGCTCGGATGCGCGGTCTTCCACGCTGACCGGTGTACGGCAGGCATGGCATTGATCGTAGTCGCCTTCGCTCAAGTCGTGGCGCACCGTGACGCGGTTGTCGAACACAAAGCAGTCGCCCTGCCATTTGGTCTCTTCCTGTGGCACCTCTTCCAGGTACTTCAGGATGCCGCCCTTGAGGTGGTAGACCTCATCGAAGCCTTCGCTGAGCATGTAGCTCGAAGCCTTCTCGCAGCGAATGCCGCCGGTGCAGAACATCGCGACCTTCTTATGCCTGGCCGGGTCGAAATTGGCTTTGATGTAGTCGGGAAATTCGCGAAAGCTGGTGGTCTTGGGGTCGATCGCGCCTTCGAAGGTGCCGATGGACACCTCGTAGTCGTTGCGAGTATCGATCAACAGCACTTCGGGGTCGCTGATCAGCGCGTTCCAGTCCTTGGGCTCGACGTAGGTGCCGACCTTTTTGTTCGGGTCGACGCCTTCGACGCCCAGGGTCACGATCTCTTTCTTGAGCTTGACCTTGGTGCGGTAGAACGGCTGGTCGTCGCAGTAGGATTCCTTGTGGTCGATGTCGACCATGCGCGGGTCTTTCTTCAGCCAGGCCATCAGGCCGTCGATGCCCTCGCGGCTGCCGGAAACAGTGCCGTTGATGCCTTCTTCGGCGATCAGCAAGGTGCCTTTGACCCCGTTGTCGACCATCGCCTGCAGCAATGGCTCGCGCAGGGCGACGTAATCTTCGAGGGTGACGAACTTATACAGTGCCGCCACCACAATCGGTTGAGTCATGGGTGTTCTCTCCAGGTGGCTACCCTCGTAAAGGGTGAACCGGATGCAAAAAAAACGCGCCGTCTGAGCGGCGCGCTGCGGATTCTAACAAATGCCCGGTGCCAGAGACACCCGTGCCTTGAGTCAGTGCCCGCCGGCGCAGGTCGGCGAGGCCGGGGCTGCGTCGATTTTCGCCCATTCTTCAGGCGTGTAGGTATGCAGCGCCAGCGCGTGGAACTCGCCCATCAGGTCACCCAGGGTGGCGTAGACCTTCTGGTGGCGCTTGACGCGGTTGAGCCCCTCGAACTGCGGGCTGACCAGCACGGCCTTGAAGTGGGTCTGCAACCCACGGCTGTGCATATGGCTTTCGTCCAGCACGCTCAAGTGGCCGGTGCCCAGGGCGGCAAGCGCCGTTTCGATACGCTGTTGCATGGTCATTGCTGCTTACTTCTTCTTGGCCGGTGCGGCGGCTTTAGGCGACAGCTCGTTGGTCATGTCTTCCAACAGCTTGTTCACCACCGGCACGGCGCTTTCCAGCTTGGCCTGGGTCATCTGGGCCGATTGCTGGGTCAGTTGCGGCATTTTTTCCAGGACTTTCTTGCCCAGTGGCGACTGGTAGAAGGCAACCAGGTCCTTGAGTTCCGATTCGCTGAAGTTGGTGGTGTAGAGCTTGACCATGTCCGGCTTCAACTTCGGCCAGCCGATGGCCTGGTCCAGGGCGGCGTTGGCCTTGGCCTGGTAGCTGTCCAGCACGGACTGCTTGGCGGCAGGCGCCTTGGTCTGTTCGAAACGCTGGGCAAACATTTGCTGCACTTGCATGTACACCGGGGTGCCCAGCTTGTCGGCATGGGCCAGGGTAAGGAAGGCTTCGGCACTGGCGTTGTGGCTGGCGGTATCGGCAAAAACCTGGCCGCTGGCGCAAACCAGAGCAACCGCGGTACAGATGGCACGAAGACGAGTCATCGAGTTTCCTTTTCTAGCAGGCGAGGTAAGACCCCAAGGGCGCCCATTCTGCGCCTAAAAAACGCCATGGCTCAACCCCACCCCTTGTCGGCCCTGGTTTTGTGGAGGATGAATCCGATGAAAAGTCTTTTTTGGAACCCGATGGGTCGATCAGGGCCTAAACTGCGCAAACTGACCTGAAGGAGTGTGCCCGATGAGCCGTATCGAAACCGACAGCCTGGGAGAAGTCCAAGTCCCGGATGATGCTTACTGGGGCGCCCAGACCCAACGTTCGCTGGTGAATTTTGCCATCGGCGAGCAGCGCATGCCGCTGCCGGTGCTGCACGCGTTGGCCTTGATCAAGAAGGCCGCGGCACGGGTCAACGACCGCAATGGCGACCTGCCCGCCGACATCGCCCGCCTGATCGAACAGGCCGCCGACGAAGTGCTGGCCGGGCAGCATGACGACCAGTTCCCGTTGGTGGTGTGGCAGACCGGCAGCGGTACCCAGAGCAACATGAACGCCAACGAAGTGATCGCCGGCCGTGCCAACGAACTGGCGGGCAACCCGCGCGGCGGCAAGAGCCCGGTGCACCCCAACGATCACGTCAACCGTTCCCAGAGCTCCAATGACTGCTTCCCTACCGCCATGAGCATCGCCGCCGTGCAGGCGGTGCACGAGCGCTTGTTGCCGTCCATCGCGACATTGTCCGGTGGCTTGGCCGAACTGGCGGCGCGGCATATGAACCTGGTGAAAACCGGCCGCACCCATATGATGGACGCCACCCCAATTACCTTTGGCCAGGAACTTTCGGCGTTTATCGCCCAACTCGATTACGCCGAACGCGCGATCCGCAGCGCGCTGCCCGCCGTGTGCGAGCTGGCCCAGGGCGGCACCGCCGTCGGCACCGGGCTCAACGCGCCCCATGGCTTTGGCGAAGCGATCGCCTCGGAGCTGGCGGCGCTGTCGGGCTTGCCGTTCGTCACGGCGCCGAACAAGTTCGCCGCCCTCTCCGGCCACGAGCCGCTGGTCACCCTTCACGGCGCGCTGAAAACCCTGGCCGTGGCCCTGATGAAAATCGCCAACGACCTGCGCCTGCTGGGCTCGGGCCCGCGCACCGGGTTGGCCGAGGTTAAATTGCCGGCCAACGAACCGGGCAGTTCGATCATGCCGGGCAAGGTCAACCCTACCCAGTGCGAAGCACTGTCGATGCTGGCATGCCAGGTGCTGGGCAATGACGTGACCATCGGCATGGCCGCCAGCCAAGGGCACTTGCAGTTGAACGTGTACAAGCCGGTGATCATCCACAACCTGCTGGAATCGATCCGCCTGCTGGCCGATGGCTGCAACAACTTCCAGGAGCATTGCATTGCCGGTCTCGAACCTGACGCCGAGCAAATGGCCGCACACCTGGAACGGGGCCTGATGCTGGTGACGGCGCTCAACCCGCATATCGGCTATGACAAATCCGCCGAGATCGCCAAGAAAGCCTACGCCGAAGGCCTCACGCTGCGCGAAGCCGCCTTGCAACTGGGCTACCTGACTGACGCAGAGTTCGACCAGTGGGTTCGCCCGCAAGACATGCTCGGCGCCTAGGACGCCATGCGTAGACGCCGGGCCTTGAGCCCGGCGAGCAACGACGGTGCCAACGCGACCATCGCCGATCCCAGCACCACGATCAGCGCCCCGAAGTACCCCAGGGCGTTGATCTCTTCGGCTTGTACATAGGCGGGCCAGAGCCACGCTGCCAAGGCCACCGCGACAAACGTCACCAGCGGCGTAAGCGCCAACGTCGCACTGACACGCGAGGCTTCCCAGTGGGCGAGCGCTTCGGCGAAGGCGCCATAGGCCACCAGGGTATTCATGCAGCACGCCAGCAGCAGCCAGCCTTGCAGCGGGCTCAAGTCCAGGGCCTCCAGGGGATGGGCCCAAGGCGTGAGCAATACCGCGCAGGACAGGTAGATCACCATCATCACTTGCAGCGAATTCCACACCGTCAGCAATTGTTTCTGGCCCAGGGCGTAGAACACCCAGATCGACGTGGCCAACAAAACGGTGAGCACGCCGGCGGTATAGGTGCCCAGTGAGGTGAGCAATTCCAGCAGGCGTTGGTTGAAGAACAGGCCGAACCCGACCATCAGCACCAGCAACCCCAGCACCTGCCCCCGGCTGAAACGCTCCTTGAACACAAACACACTGGCCACCATCAGAAAGATCGGCCCCATCTGCACCACCAGTTGTGCGGTGCCGGGGCTGAGCATTTTCAGGCCCACCAGGTACAACACATAATTGCCCACCAGGCCGCACACGGCCATGCCCACCAGCCAACCGCCCTTGGGGCCCAGTACCTTGCGGCTGGGCAGGCGCCGGGTGAGCGCCAGGTAGACGAACAGGCATCCCCCGGCCACCGTCAGGCGAAACCAGGTGACGGTGATCGGGTCCATCACTTGCAGGACCTGCTTGAGCTTGATCGGCAGAATGCCCCAGAGCAGCGCGGTCAGCAGGGTCAGGAGAAAACCATAGACCCAACGGCCGGAAGAGATGTGCATGAATGCCCCAAGTGCCAGAGGAAGTGGAACCGGCATTCTAGGGGCATGCGGTGTGCTTTGGGTATAACGCTGTGTTCATGGCACGCCCATCACCAGTACCCCGCTCCCGCTTACGGCCCCCGCGCTCGGTAGCGCCCCGTTGCGCCGAACGAGGGCAAACGTCACATCGTCCCCGCCTGTGCTGTTGGTGATATGGGTCAGGAACGAACCATTCACAGACACCGCTGAACCCGCGCGGACAAGCCCCGTGCCCACGTCCGGATTATTCATCAGCAACAAACGTGAATCGAACGACGATGGGCTGCCTTTGTAAGTAATGGTGATCGGTGTAGTGATCCCGCCGGCCGGACATGAGTAGTTGAGCCTGCGGTGGCTGACAATCGATGTTGTCAGCGGGTCAGTGCCTATGGCCCGTTGATTCACGGTGCCGAAGTTGACCTCGATGGGATTGTTGTTGTTGATCGTGCAGGTCGATGGAGAGATGCCGAAGTTATTCGCGGCGGTGTACGTCAGTACGAGCTTCGTACTTCCCGGACTGTAATTGTTGGTCTGGTGGAGATTCAACGCGCCCAGGGTATCCCCTATTCGAACGTCGATAGGGTTGCTCGGGTCGTTTCGCAGCAGGATATAAGGGGTTACGTTGATGGGGTACGCCAAAAAGTTATTAGGCATGGTCGCAATCCGGATATTAAACGGCACAGGGGTGTTATAAAACGCGCCATTGATACGTAAGCCGGTACCTTGACTGGAAAACTTCGGGCCGGGCACCCAGGGGGGGCCGGCTTGTGCGGAGGTTCCCCAATAGTCTATGCGCGTAGGATGGGCAGGCGAGGGAGTAAACCGGCACTCCAGCCGTGCGCCTTCAAGGATCAGACGGGTATTGTCTGACCCCACGCTGACAGTGACGGGAACCTGCAGGTTCAAAATCCCACCGTCGCCAACATATTGCCATGCTCCGTTATTAATGCGGCAATCAGCGGCTCGCACGGCCGTGGTAACACCCAATAGGACGAGAAGCACTATAGCGCCATGGCGTCGTTTCATTTTGTTCTCTCATTGTTCCTCTGAACGTCGCCGCAGGTGTCCAACCCCATGCTGAAACGGTCCGAAAGATAGTTAATGTTTTCAGCCCATCCAGGGCTACGGATAGTCCAACGTAAACGTTGAGGTCACCGTGTAAGCACCGTGCCCGATGGTTTGATCCTTGATGGCTGTCGGCTCGCCCTGCACATAAGCCTTGAGCTCGATGGCATTGCTGCCGTCGCTCAGCGCCTGTTTGTCGCTGACGGTATTCAAGGGCAAGGGTTGATCGCTCAGCGTCTCTATGCCGACGCCAATACCAGAGGCGCCGCTGCCGCCATCCAGCGCGAGCAAGCCGGGAAGCTCTGCGTTCTCTACCCCCCCGAATGTGATGGTCACCGAGTTGCCGATCGTGGTATCGCAGTCTTCCAGATGCAGCTTGAAACGCTTACCCACCGAGCGCGTGTTGATATAGAGGTACTTGCTGGTGAGGTCCCAGAGTTCCAGCGTGATGGCCTCGTCGCCGGGGCGCAGGGTGCAGGCTTCTTCAACCAGGTTGCCTTTGAAACGCAAGTTGTCCGCCGCCTGCCCCAAGGGGACCAGGCCGACCATGAGCAGGAGTGCAATGCCATTGTTTTGAATCCGTGGATATCGCATCGATGCAGCTCCTACTGGTATTCGGCCAACAACGTGGCCACCGCCGTAAATCTGGCGGGAGGCAGCGTTGCACCGGGCTGTTGCACGGGCACTACCTCCAGGGTCGGCGGTGCCGACAGGGTGATGTCCAGCGGCGTATTGAGTGGAAACGGCAGGTTGTTCTGAAAAACCCGAATGCCCAGTGCAGGCACGCTGGTCTGCACCGCTGAGCCGTCAAACGCCGTGGGGGTGCCGTTAACGCTCAGCTTCAATACCCAAGGCAGGGTGTCGGTGCCGCAATTAATGGCGTAGCCAACCCCTCTGCGATACCTCACACCATCGACGCGTTTTACCCCGACATCGCCGAAGTCAATCTCGATGGTGTTGCCCGCATCGATCGTGCAGGGAGGCGGTTCGTTCAGCGTTCCGCTGAACGTCAAGTTGGCCGACGCGCCACTGCACAGTCCGATAGCACACAGGGCGAGCAAGGCTCGCGGCTGCCAAGCTGTCATGGGTCGTTCCTCGTATTATCAGTAGCCGTTCTATCGGTGACCATCATTGGTAATCGACCACCAGGGTCGCGGTGGCATCGAAGGCTCCGCCGGTCAGCGTGCTGCCCGCACGCTTGACCGGCACCGCCTGCACCACGGGAAAATTGGGATAGGTGAAATTCACGGCCGTATTCAGTGGCCAGTCGGCACCATTCACAAACAGCCTTACGCCGAGGTCCGCTTTGCGCGTGGCAAGCACGCGGTTATCAAACGACGCCGCCGTACCCTTGAGTTCCAGGGTCAACGCATTGCTGAAGGGAGAATTACAGGTGACGGTATACGGCACCCCGCGACGGTAATTGACCCCATCGACCCGTGACGTCAGAAGGCCATTGCCGAACGGCACATCAAGCGTGCTGCCGCTATTGATGACGCATGGCGGAGGCGCAATGATCACCGCGCGAATGGTCAAACTGGTTTCGGCCTGCAGGCCCTGGCTGATCGCCAGTAACACGCCGCCGGCAATCACGCCGATTGATTTAGCCATCATCGCCCCCTTACTCATAATCGAGCCTGAAATCCACCACGGCCCTGAATGCCCCACTGGTCAACGGCGCAGCGGTGCGCGTAGGCCGTACATTCCAAGTCTGGGTATTGCGGCCCACAGGCAAAAACAGCGGCTGGCCCCTTGAGCCCAATTGCACGTCCCGGCCGAGGGCATCGGTCAACTGCAGGCCCATTCCGGTGATGCCCTGCACTTTGACCAACCGCGGATCGTCGGCGTCCGCTGGCGCCTGGAACGTGACCGACAGCAACGGTTGATAAGCGCTCCAGGTCAGGTTGCCCGTACGCTCATTGCGTATACGGCCGGCGGTGCGCAGGCAATCGGTGAACCGCAGCTGAAAGGCCTTGGGCGTCGCCTGGTCGCCGGGCCGTTGCAACTGGCTGGTCGACACGGCGTCCAGATCGACGGTCTGGTGCAGCGAAGTCATTTCCAGGCTGCACGGCGACTCATGCATGGACCCAAGCACATTCAGCATGCCGCTCATGCCTTCGATGTCGTCCTCATCCGCGGCATATGCGCCCGCCGCCACGGCCCATAACAGGCCGCCCAGGACCTTCATTTTTTGCCATTTCATGACGTTCTCCAGCACCATTACTCCTTCGCCGGCACGGCCTGCGGGTTCACTTTGCAGGTATCGCCCGTGCAGGTGAAGGCAAGGAGCGGGCGGCCGCCGTAATCGTTCACATAGGCCAGATAAGGGGTCGTACCCAGCGCCTTGGCGGAAGGTCCCAAGGCCAGGGTGCCTTTGGGAGGAACCATCAATGGCACGAAACCCGGCACGGTTTTGCCGTCCTTGCTGTTACGCGCATCCACCAGCGTCACGTAATACGGCGTGGGGTTATGGACCCGGTATTGATCGCCTTCACGGGTCAGGGTCAGCTTTTCCTGCCATGGGTTGGACAGGTCCTGCTGACTCGGCTCGATGGCTTGCGGGCGGTAGAACAGCTTGATGCGGGTTTGCAGCGCGATCTGCAGGGTGTTGGCCTTGTCGCTGCGCGGCGGAATCTCTCTCAAATTGAAGTAGTAGACCGTCTCCCGATCCTGCGGCAGCAGCTTGGCCGCCGGCAACGCCTGGACTTTCACCTGGCTTTGTTTACCCGGCTCCAAGCGTTGAACCGGTGGGAGCACAATCAATGGCGTGGTGATTTTTTGACCGGTTTCATCTTCGATCCAGCCCTGGGCCAGATAGGGCAACTGGGTATTGTTGTTGGTAATGCTCACGCTGGTGGCTTCTTTGCCACCGTCGAAAATCACGCGGGTACGGTCCAGAGCCACCGCCGCGTTGGCGCTCTGGCTCAAGGCCAGGACCCACAGCGCGAAGGTCGGGAATATGAGACGTGTGCTGGGCATCATGATGCTGTGTTCTCCATATCTGTAGGCGTGCCGGACAGCCCGGCGGGCTCCGGCAGGGATGAGTCAGCGGCTACCGCCTCGCAGCGCAACTGCAGGGCGTCGGTCAAACCATCGGCGGGCAACGTGGCAGGCAGCGTGAGCAGGCATCGCGCGTCGCCGCCCCAACTGACGGTCATCTGCTCGCCGGCCTGGATGCCGCTCAGGTAGACCTGGCCGCCGTCATTCACAATGCCGGTGTCCTGTTGCTTGAGGTTTTGCACCGTCGCGCCAAAGGGTGGTGGGTTGCCATCCGCCAGCCGCAGTACCGCCATGGCCTTTTCACCGGCAATCACATCCAGCGAGCGATAACCGATCGCTCCTTCGGTGAGCGTCAATTGCGTGACTGATTGAGTGGCTTCGACGTTGCTCGGCAAACGCTCCAGATCAACACTGGCGGCGGTACGCTGATAGCTGCTGATATCCGAAATCACGGCCTTGCCAAACACATTGCTGCGGGTCGGCGCGCCATAACCGCGCACCGGCACATCGGGCACTCCGGCGGTATCGACCATCAGGCGGGTGCCGCCCGTGCTGGTGGTTCGATGGAGCGCCGCACCATAGGCCGTGAGCGTGGCGCCGCCGCGGGCAGAGACACCGAGGCTGCTGGAGCCGCCCTGCTGCCTGCTGGCGCTCACGTCGATGTCGGCGTGGTTGCCCATATGGTTCAGGTAACCGCTGGCGGACGTGTCGCTCGCACTGAGCTGGTAGCTGTTACGCTCATCGAAGCGATCGCTGTAGCGCGATGCAAAGCTGTTTTTGCCGGCGAGTCGATTGGCATCCAGCGCGAGTGTGCCGGTACGCCCCAACGGCAGGCTGACCGTCAATGACATGCCGTTATCCTTGTAGTTATATTCCTGGGTGCGGTGCATGTTCAGGGAAAGGCTCATGTTCTTGACGGTGCCCATGTTGAAGTAGCGCGACAGCGACAAGTTCCAGCGATGCGTGTCAGGCCGGTCCCAGTAGGTTTGCTTGTTGTAACTGGCGTAGACGGTGGCCCCCAGGTCACGAAACTGCTTGTTGACCGTCACCGTATACAGCGCCTTGCTGCCACCGATAGGCTTCCACCCTTCGTTGTGGTCGCGATAATCCCCACGTCCGCCGAGTTCGCCGTTCAATCCGTAATGCCTGGCATCCAGATATTCACTCATGCTCAGGAAGTTCTTTTCGGAAAACCGGTAACCGGCGAAGGTCACTTGGCTGTCGTACTCTTCGAAGTTCTTCGAATATTGAAGACGGTAGGATTTACCCGAGAGGGTTTCATTCCATACGTTGGCACGAGACTGTGTGACATCCAGCGAGACGGCGCCGAACGCCAGTAAGTCCCGCCCGGCGCCCACGGATAACGCCCGATAGTTGTTATCGGTGATACCGCCACCGAACAACGACCAGCCATTGCTCACGCCCCAGGAAAACTCTCCGGTACCGAAGAAGGCGCCATCGGATCCATTCTGAAGGTTGGACGGTCGCCCGCTCGCCAGCTTGTAACGAACTTGGCCTGGGCGCGTCAGGTAAGGCACACCGGCCGTATTGAGTTGGAAGGTATGGACCGAACCGTCCTGCTCTTCCACCCGCACATCCAGCTTGCCGGTCACCGCATCATTGAGGTCCTGAATGCGAAAGGGACCCGCAGCAACCAGGGTTTCGTAGAGCACACGGCCCTGCTGGCTGATGATGACTTTGGCGTTGGTTTTGGCCACCCCGACCACTTCCGGCGCATAACCACGCAAGTTGGGCGGCAACTGGCTTTGATCCGAGTTGAGCGCGGCACCGGTAAAGCGGAAGCTGTCGAACAGGTCCGAATACAGGTAGCTTTCACCCACGACCAGGCGCGCCTTCAACGCCGGAATAGCGCGATACGCGTAATAGCGACTCCACTCCAGCTTTTGCGGGCCGGCCGCCTCTTGCCGATCGCTCTCCACGCGCCCCTGCCAATCCGCCCTGAAACGCCAGGCACCGGCATTGGCTCCCACGGTTCCGTTACCGCTGAGGTTTTGGCGCTGGCCGTCGTCGCGCTGGTAATTGGACTGCGCCGTCAGGCTGTAGTCCACCAACAACCCCGCCACCCCCTCATCCCATCGGGAAGGCGGGTCCCAATTGACAGCGTTGTATTCAAGGTAGGCCTGGGGCACGTTGATGCTCAGGGTGGAAGTGGCCAAATCACCACTGACCTCCATGCCAGGCAAGCCTTGGATATCCAGGCACGCCCCATCCTTCCACCATGTAAGTCTGCCGACTTCGGAGACTTTCAGGCCCAGCTGCTCAACAAGATTGCGCGACAGACACGCTTGGCTGCCTTTGGGATCGTTATCGGGGGGATAGAACGCCACCGATTGCTCAGCAATGGGCTGGGCGTTCAGGTGCACAGCCATCGGGTAAGTGCCGGGCAGAATGAATCCGCTGCGCGCGAATTGAGACAGGTCAATATTAGTACGATCACTCAGATCGAGAACGTCGGTATTGAACTCAATATCCCCAGCGCCCAATGCAGTGCCTGCCAGCGACATCAACCCGCCAAACAGCCCGGGGCGGAGCGTATTTTTGATCTTCGACGTATTCAACATGCAAGCCTGTCCATCTTGTTCAAAAGTATTCCAACTTGAACCGCACCGCGGCACTGTGAGCCCCGACCACCAATGGCAAGCCGTTGCCGACCAGGAAAAACCGGTAGTTGAGTGTCATGTCACCTTCCCTCAGCGGGACCGGGGCCATGCGTTGCCCCGGCAGACTTTCCTGGCCGGCGGCGTCGACGATGTGCAGGGCGACCCCCTGCGAGTCGCCAAATACAGCGAAGGAGAGCCCTGCCCTATCGGTGGGGCCTTCGAACGTCACGCGCATATGTTCCCAATCAGGCAGGCTTGCGCCTGGGCGCAACGGGTCCGGGCGGCTCAACGAGCAATTGACCAGACGTAACTGAAAGGGGTGATCTTCTCCCCGCGTGTTGCGCAATAGCCGACCAACCGGTTCGGGCGGCATCTCGATGGTTTGATCGATACTGGTCAGTTCCAGCCCGCAGGCGGAATCCACCACTTCACCTCCCAGCAACACGACCCCATCGCCTTGCGCAGACGCCTGGGCGACCACACAAGGACTGATGAACGTCGTCAATGAAGAAGCGATAGCCAGACGTATGAGTGTTTTCACCTGGATCTCCCATCAGCCTCCCCCGCCACACCGGGTGGCGGGGGCAACCTTTACTGATACGCCAGGGTGAAATTGGTGACCGCGCTGAAGTCGCCGGGAACGATGTCCCCAGTGGCGGCGCCTTGTACGTAGGCACCAAATTCCAGCGTGTTATCGCCCGCGCCGATGATTTGCGGAGTGGTAGGAACGCCCAACTGAACGAGGGCACCGCCATGGGTCATCATGATGCCCAAATTGCCTGCACCGCCGACCGTACCGATAGCACCGGGCACCACCGTGGACGGCGCGCCAGTGAAAGTCGTGGTGACGGTATTGTCAGTGAGGCCGGCCAGGTCGCAGCCTTCCAGCTCAATCAGCACACGTCGAGCCTCCGATTTGCCACCCGCTTGCAGCTGGTGCTTTGCAATCGCGCCCAGGCGAACGGTTTGGTCGACGGAGTCAGGCTTGATAGAGCAGGCACCTGAGTGGACCGACCCGATGAATGTCACCGTTCCATCCGCCGCATGTGCCATTGACATCGAACCCGCCAGCAGACCGACAGACAACAGCACAGTTTTCATTTTGGTTTTCATCTACACATTCCCACTTAACAAGTGTCATTAAGGAGCCTTTCCACCGACAGGCGCAGGGCTGATTAAAAGAGCGGTTTGACCTATACATCGAGGGGGACTTCCTGAAGCGCATTACAACTTTTTGTATTGCATTTCAGGGCCACGCTCAACGCCGGACAAAGTATCCACCTAACACTTTAAGAAGTAAGCCAGATATGTCACTCAATGGCGTAGCCTTTGCGTATCGAGGTCTGCATGAAATTTATGGCTATTTGCCAAAACTTTAAAAACAGCTGAAGGAAGGGGACTACATGAGCATTAGATGCGAATTATTTAGCGCCGGAGACGTCCGTAAGAATAAGGCTACATACCCTTTAAAACAACAAAACTTACAGGAACTTAGCAACTAACTATGTGGCCCGCGAGCCAGTGGCATCCCCGAACGGCAAATGCAAAAAGGGGAGCAAAGCTCCCCCGTAATAGCGCGCTGCAACTGCCAACCAATGCCTAGCGCACGGCTTCAAACAACCCGGTTGCGCCCATCCCACCGCCCACGCACATGGTGACGATGCCATACCGCAGGTTGCGTCGCTGCAACTCACGCACCAGGTGCCCCACCTGCCGCGAGCCGGTCATGCCGAACGGGTGGCCGATGGAGATCGAGCCCCCATTGACGTTGTACCTGGCGTTATCAATCTCCAGGCGATTGCGCGCATACAGGCACTGGGATGCAAACGCCTCGTTGAGTTCCCACAGGTCAATGTCCGCCACCTGCAAGCCCTTGGCCTTGAGCAGCTTGGGCACCGAGAACACCGGGCCGATACCCATTTCGTCCGGTTCGCAGCCGGCCACGGTAAACCCACGGAAGAACGCCTTGGGCTGCAGGCCCAGTTCCAGGGCTTTTTCCAGGCTCATCACCAGGGTCATCGAGGCGCCGTCGGACAATTGAGACGAGTTACCCGCGGTCACCGAGCCGTCTTCGGCGAACACCGGTTTCAAGCCTTGCAGGCTGGCCAGTGTAGTGTCCGGACGGTTGCAGTCATCACGGTCGACCACCCCGTCGAGCACCTGCACTTCGCCGGTGTTCTTGTCCTCGACCCTGTACTTGACCGCCATCGGCACGATTTCATCGCTGAACAGACCGTCAGCCTGCGCCTGGGCCGTTCGCTGCTGGCTTTGCAGTGCATAGAGGTCCTGATCTTCCCGGCTGACATGGTAGCGGCGCGCGACGATCTCGGCCGTCTGCCCCATGGGGAAGTAAATGCCCGGCACCTGCTCTTTGAGCAACGGGTTGATCAGGTGGTCCGTGTTGACGCTTTTCATGGTCAGACTGATGGACTCGACGCCGCCCGCCACAATGATGTCGCTGCAACCCGAGGCAATCTGATTGGCCGCAATCGCAATCGCCTGCAAGCCCGACGAGCAGAAGCGGTTAAGGGTCATGCCTGCCGTGCCCGTGCCCAGTCGCGACAACACGGCCACATTGCGCCCGATGTTGTAGCCCTGGGCGCCTTCGTTGGAACCGGCACCGACGATGCAATCTTCCACCGTCGCCGGGTCGATGCCGTTGCGGCTGAGCAACGCATTGACGCAATGGGCCGCCATGTCATCCGGGCGGGTCTGGTTGAACTTGCCGCGAAAGGACTTGGCCAGGCCGGTTCGCACGCTGTCGACGATCACTACTTCACGCATGGGCTACCTCGATCTTGTTGTAGTTGGGAGATGGATCGAGGATAGATCCAGCTCTGTCCAACCGCGACGATCATTCACCCCGTCTATACAAAAGCATGGCTGCGAACAAAAGCCTGTTCGGCAGGGATTATTTCTTTTTCTTCTTATCGGACTTGGCGAATGCCTCCTCCAGCGCAACGTTGATCGTGCGCAGCACCTTGACCCGCGCCCAGCGTTTGTCATTGGCTTCCACCAAGGTCCAGGGCGCCACTTCGGTGCTGGTGCGGTCAACCATATCGCCCACCGCCGTGCGGTAAACATCCCATTTATCGCGGTTGCGCCAGTCGTCTTCGGTGATCTTGAAGCGCTTGAACGGGATTTCCTCGCGGGCCTGGAAGCGTTCCAGTTGGGTCTGCTTGTCGATGGCCAGCCAGAACTTGACCACGATCACGCCCGCGTCGCGCAGTTGCTCTTCGAAGTCGTTGATCTCACCGTAGGCGCGCATCCAATCGGCCGTCGTGCAAAACCCTTCAATGCGCTCCACCAGCACGCGGCCGTACCATGAACGATCAAATACGGTGAATTTGCCCCGCGCCGGGATTTTCTGCCAGAACCGCCACAGGTAGGGCTGGGCACGCTCGTCTTCGGTGGGCGCGGCAATCGGCACGATATGGTACTGGCGCGGGTCCAGCGCGGCGGCGACGCGCCGGATCGCCCCGCCTTTACCCGCCGCATCGTTGCCTTCAAACACCGTGACCAGCGCGTGCTTGCGCATGCGCTTGTCGCGCATCAGGCCGGAGAAACGGGCCTGTTCGGTAATCAGCTGTTCTTCGTAATCGTCCTTGTCCAAGCGCAGCGTCATGTCGAGGCTGTCGAGCAGGCTCATCTGGTCCACCGCCGAGGGCAAGGGCGCCGGGTTCATGCCACTGGCCTTGAGCTTGGGCTGCTTCAAGGCGCTCTGCAGGCCCTCCAGCAGGATCTTGCCCACGGTCAGCCCGCGGTAATGCGCATCGACGCCCTCGATCACATGCCACGGCGCATAGTCGCGGCTGGTACGGCGCAACACGCGCTCGCCGAAATGCACGAACTTGTCGTAGGTCGCGGACTGCTGCCAGTCCAGCGGGCTGATGCGCCAGCTGTGCAACGGGTCGTCGGCCAGCGCCTTGAGCCGCGCCTTCATCTGCTTCTTGGACAGGTGGAACCAGAACTTGAAGATCAGCGCGCCTTCATCGCAGAGCATCTTTTCCAGGCGCTCGGCGCCGGCAATGGCCTGGTCCAGGCGCGCATCCTTGATCTGCCCGTGCACCCGGCCTTGCAGCATCTGGCTGTACCAGTTGCCGAAGAAAATCCCCATGCGCCCCTTGGCGGGCAGTTGGCGCCAGTAGCGCCAGGCCGGTGGCCGCGCCAGCTCTTCGTCGGTCTGCTGGTCGAAGGTGCGCACCTCGATCAGACGCGGGTCCATCCATTCATTGAGCAGCTTGACCGTCTCGCCCTTGCCGGCGCCTTCGATGCCATTGATCAGGATGATCACCGGGAAGCGCTTCTGCTGCTGCAGCTCGTACTGCACTTCCAGAAGCGCTTCACGCAGGGCCGGCACTTCGGCGTCGTAGGTGTCTTTGTCGATGGCGTGACCGATTTCGGCGGATTCGAACATGGGCAGCTCCGTGTGTGGGTGGACCAAGACTAGCGGATCGAGGCGTGCGTTGCGCTTGATCCACGACATTAGGTTAACACTGCGTTCACACGCTCTAATATTTCCCGCTGGAAAGCGACGGAACTCACGACACACGTCTCCACACTCAACGGGAGGCGTGCGATACGCGCCACCAAGGAAGAAGACTTTTCCGTCACCTCAGTCCAGGTAGGTCATCATGCTCTCCGTCAATACGCAGCGAACTGCTACCTTCGATTTCCAGGTTCCAACCCAGCCAGACAGCCAGCCGCCACACCCGACCACCCACGCGGTCGAGCCCCACGTCCCGCTGGCGGCAAGCTCGCTGCGGCGAACCCGCGAGGCCTCCGGGCCACGCACGGAGGCTGCCACGGCAGACGCGCCCGCACTCGGCAACTTCAGTGGGGCATTGTCCTGGCCACTGCCCTTGACGGTTGAAAGCCAGCGCGAAATTGCCGACGTCGTCGCGTGTAACAGTGCGCATCTGCCGGGCCTGCCGCTGGCCGACAGCCGCCAAGGCGCCCTGGGCTATCTGCTGGGTGATCCGTCAATGTCGGATATTGACCTGCATAACCCCGCCACTGTTCTGCAGCAACTTGCGCGAACGCCCAGGTGGACGGCATTGGGCAATGCCCTACAAACGCAACTCAACGGTATTCCCACCCAGACCAGCGTCAATGACTACGTGTTGGCAGCCATCGGTATTGGCCTGGACCTGGAGTCGCTCGATCACCCTGCAAGAAACACCGTCGCCGGTTTCGACCTGGCGGGCCAGGCGCACTGGGGCCAGTCCCCCTCCACCGTCGTCGCCGCCCTGGAGCGCCACTTGATCGCTCAAGGCAAAACCACCGCCGACAGCGCAAAGCTGGGCGCCCATCTGTTGCTGGCACGGGTAGCCCCGGAGTATCTGGTCAAGGCTATTCCTGCGACGGTGGTCTATGGCAGCGCCGCGTGGGCGACCTTTACCCTCGCGGTGGCCCAGCTTGAAAGCGATGCACCCGGCAGCACAGCAAGCATGAGCTTTGCGCAAGTCATGGCGAAAACGGAAGGTCGTTCCCAGGCGCCTTACGCAGATGCGCTGGGAGCGGCACTGGTCGATTGGGCAGTGGTCAATGGGGTGGTTGAAAAGCACGCAGACGATACCTATGCACCCGCTCAGATCGAAACCATCAGGCAAGCGTTCAACCAGCAACGCGATGAACGCCTGCAAGCCTCAAGGGCACTGGACAGCCCCCTGCCCAGTCGCAAGGAAATAGCGCTGGCGGCACTCAAAGAGCGTTTTGGGGACCAGCCCTACTTTGAGGAAAAATGCCTGAAGGCCAAGCCGACCCCAAGGAAGAGCCGTTTATATACCGGAACCTATTCAATGCTGGATCTGGTCATGGCCGGCATTGAAAAGCTCGAAACCTGGACAACCAAAGACCCACGCATTCCCATCCAGGGTTTTAACACCGGCGCTGGATTCACCGCCAAGGCAGCATTTGAGAGTAAGTTCGACAGCGTCATCGGCGAACACAAAAAAGCTCACCACACCCTGGTCAAGCACCTGATTGCCCAACTGCCGCTGGAAGACCGGAAAAACCTTGAGCAGGGAAAGCTCACGTTCTTCCGGCAAAACACCTACAAGATCGGCATGGATATTATTCCGTCGACCACGCTTGTCGACAAAGGCAACACACTGACGCTGAAACTTGAGCGATCGATCGACAACACCTCTAAAGTCGAGCTGTATGAAATCGACATCACCCACGGCGTTATTCGCAAACGCAACGATTATCCCCACCTGGCAACGCCTTCCACCAAGTCGGTGGCCAATAAAGATTACGTCATCGAAACGTTCAAGCCGAATGAAGACAAACAGTCGCATTTGCGCGACGAACGCCCCTCGCCCCAGTCCATACCCCAAAGCTTTACCAGCCCCCGAACCGACTACATCGCCAACGCCGTCGTTGAAGCCATGGATCTTGACTCGGCAAACGTCGTGAACGCTGCGCGCGGTAGCACGACCATTGACCAGGAACGCGCTTCACGGGAGGCCGTACATGACTTTCTGCTCAACCTTGTGCCGCTGCGGTCCGCGATTGTCAATTTCCGCGAGGGCAATACTGGCCAGGGCGTTTACGACCTGGTGGTGGATGTGTTTGGCTTTCTGACGGCAGGGCTGGGCGTTGCCGGAAAGCTCGGCAAGGTGGTGAGCGCAACGACCACTGCAGGCACCAAAGCGCTACAGGCCGCAAAGATCCTCGGGGCCACAGCCATCGGCACGATCAACCCGTTGGGAGGCGTAGGTGACCTGGCCGTAGGTGTCGGGAAGCTGATCACCAAAGGCGCGCGCGCCGCACTACACGGAGTTCGCAAGCTTGCGGGCCAGGCCGGGCAGTATGATTTGCTCCAGGCCAATGCAAAACAATCGCTTGCAACGGGCATCTTTACGGTTGCCGGTCAACCCGTCGAAGGTGCCGCCGTGCTGCACAAAGGCAGGTGGCATGCCTTCGATACCGTCACCCAATCGGCTTATGGCCCGCCCCGGGATAACTTCCGCGCCAGTGCCCGTTCCTTGCAGCACAGCGCATTTGGCGGAACCGATTTCAAGGTCCTGGAAACCACCCTTGGCGAACGACCGCTGGTACTGCACCGCAACGGTTTAAGCGACGTGCTCATTGGCGACCAAGTCTTTCGGCATGACCGCAAACACCCAAGCCTTCTATACGACCTCGCGACTCACCCGCAACGTAATGGCGAGGATCTGGTCGCTGTCTGCAGCCCTCCCACGGGCGGGGCTAGAGTAAAGCGCGGCCTGTCCAACCTCTGTTTTGCCAAAGACATCGCCCAGACCGGAACGCGTGAATTCAAGCGCGCCCAAGCCATTGAACACAAACGTTTCCAGCCCTACCCCAACCGCGACGGCGCCACGCTGCTCAGTCACAACCGGCGCTATTATCGGGCCGATAACCCACCGGCAGGTCAAGCGCTGCGACTTGAAACGGCGGGCACCCCCATCGCCTATAAAACTCAGGTAAACGGTCAATTGCTTGACGACCCCTCTTTCGGCTTGCCCAATAAAGAAGTGGATCCGGTACTCGACGCCCACACCCGTGTAATCAGGCTTGAAGCCATCGATGACCAGGCCAACGTTCAACGCGATGTGCGAGCGATAGTGATCGAGCCCAAGCACAACAACCCGGGCCATAAAAAGTACCTGGTGGCCGAAGCCGATACCGGGGTTTTCTACAAGGCTGAACTGGGCCAGGCCAAGGATCTGACGTTTAGTAAAATCGATTCGCTGGGCCAGGATGGGCTGGGGCTCGAACTCATTCTCACGCACAACCTGCACGTCGAAGACGCCTTGAGGGCCGCGCAGTTGCCGATCGATAAGGATCTGGTGGCGCTACCTCCCCTGAACACGATATTTACCAACCTGCGCGAAAAATATCAGTACCGGGCCAAACACATGGCGGCGCTGCAGGAAAAGATGGACAAGCTGCCAGACGAGAAAAAACGCGAGTTCGCGCTGGGCGTCTGGAACAAAGGTGAGGGCCGCCCCGTAGAGATAGCGGCGCAGGAGGTCAAGATCAGACCCTTGGTCAAACCCGCCGATTTCGATCAGTTCCTGAAGCAAAACAAAAATCGGTTTTATGCGCAAGCGGCGAAAAAGGAAGTGGATAAACAGTTCCAGGCCACCGGGATCGGCCCGGCGAACCAGCGCGTGCCCGACAACCCTGGGGACGTAACCCGACAAAAAATCGCTCGCGAGGTCGTGATCTGGGAATACGACAAGATTGGCGCGCCCAATTATGCCGACATCGTTCTCAAGACCGGCGCAGGCAACTGCGATCAGATGGCGAGGGCGGCTGCGGAGATCATCAAGGAAAGCGGCGGCGATGCAAGCGTTTGGGCGATGTCAGGGCATGTGTTCACATTGGTCGGGGCACCAACCGGGGTCAACGCCAGAACGGTCGACTTCCGCGAGCCGAAATGGGCAAATGCCTGGATCGTCGATCCATGGGCGCAAATCGAATGCAAGGCCAGTGAGTACGTAAGTCGACTCAAGCAGAAAATGGACGAGTGGAGTCGGGCCGGCAAAGAGCTGCTCGTCGTCAATCCCGCAGTCGCCGGCGCGGGCCCCGAGTGGACCCGTCCCAACGAACCCTTCTGGCTCGACATGCTGGTCAAGGAGGAAAAGGAGTGGTTGTATAAAGCCTAGGGTCAAAGCGTGCCGCAGGTCAGGCAACGGCGGACCAATAGGCTAGAATGGCCGCCTTGCCTTTGCCTGCTTTTGATGAGCCCTCCATGAACCCCATCACCCACGCCCAGCTTGACTGGGATGACCAAGGCCGCCCGCACTCGCGGGTGTTCGACGATGTGTATTTTTCCGACCAGTCGGGCCTTGAAGAAACCCGTTATGTGTTCCTTGAACAAAACCGTTTGCAGGCGCGCTTTGCCGCTTTGCCGGCGGGCGGGCGGTTGGTGATCGGCGAAACGGGGTTCGGCACCGGGTTGAATTTCCTGTGCGCCTGGCAACTGTTCGAACGGCACGCCGTGGCCGGCGCGCGGCTGCATTTTGTCAGCGTGGAAAAGTACCCGCTGAGCCACGCCGATCTGCAACGCGCCCTCGCCCTCTGGCCCGAGCTGCACCCTTTCGCCGAGCAATTGCTGGCGCAGTACATCGCCATCCACCCTGGCTTCCAGCGCCTGGTGCTGGATAACGGCCGCGTAACCTTGACCCTGATGATCGGCGACGCCCTGGAACAATTGCCGCAACTGGATGCGCAGATCGATGCGTGGTTCCTCGACGGTTTCGCCCCGGCAAAAAACCCCGACATGTGGACCGCGCAACTTTTTGCCGAACTGGCGCGCCTGGCGGCACCCGGCTCGACCATCAGCACTTTTACCAGCACCGGCTGGGTGCGGCGGCTGATCAACGCCGCCGGGTTCAAGATGAAACGCACGCCGGGGATCGGGCACAAGTGGGAAATCCTGCGCGGCGAGTTTCTCGGCTGGCCTGATCAGACACCACCACCGCCCGCCGCCAAACCCTGGTTCGCCCGGCCTCCGGCCCTTGAAGGCGAGCGCCACGCCATGGTCATCGGCGCCGGCCTGGCGGGTTGCGCCACCGCCGCCAGCCTCGCGGCCCGAGGCTGGCGCGTCAGCCTGCTGGAACGTCACGCGGCCCTGGCGCAGGAGGCGTCGGGCAACCCGCAAGGCGTGCTCTATCTCAAGCTTTCCGCCCATGGTACGGCCCTGTCCCAACTGATCCTCAGCGGCTTCGGCCACACCCGGCGCCTGCTGGAACATTTGCACCGGGGTGTCGACTGGGACGGCTGCGGCGTACTGCAACTGGCGTTCGACGCCAAGGAAGCCGAGCGCCAGGCGCAATTGACCCAGGCGTTCGCGCCGCAATTGCTGCACCTGCTAGATCGCGATCAGGCTCAACAAAGAGCCGGCATCGAACTGGCCCAGGGCGGTCTGTTTTTTCCTGAAGGCGGCTGGGTGCATCCTCCCGCGCTGTGCGCCTGGCAGGCTGCCCATCCGCTGATCGACGTGCTGCCCCACCATAATGTGCTGCAGTTGCATCGCGACGGCCACCAATGGCAGGCCCGCGACGGCGACAACGTGTTGGCCAGCGCTTCGGTGGTGGTGCTCGCCGGCGCCGCCGAGATCAAGGGTTTCCCGCTCAGCGCCGAGTTGCCCCTCAAGCGTATTCGCGGGCAAATCACCCGGCTGCCGCAAACGCCGGCCAGCCACGCGTTGGCCACCGTCGTATGCGCCGAAGGCTACGTCGCCCCCGCGCGCCTGGGTGAACACACCCTGGGGGCGAGCTTTAATTTCAGCAGCGATGACCTTGTGCCCAGCGTCACCGAACATGTCGGCAACCTGCAGATGCTGCGGGATATCTCGCAGGATCTGGCCCAGCGCCTGGCTGCCGACCAACTGCCGCCCGAGCAGCTGCAAGGCCGCGCCGCCTTTCGCTGCACCAGCCCCGATTACCTGCCCATCGTCGGGCCGCTGGCCGAGAGCGAGGCGTTCAAACGCGCCTACGCGGTCTTGAGCAAGGACGCCCGACACGTCCCGGACACGCCCTGCCCCTGGCTGGACGGGCTGTACATCAACAGCGGCCACGGCTCGCGCGGGCTGATCACCGCGCCGTTGTGCGGCGAGCTGATCGCCGCCTGGCTCGATAATGAACCCTTGCCCCTGCCCACAAATGTGGCCCAAGCCTGCCACCCGAACCGCTTTGCCGTGCGCGGTTTGATTCGGAGCAAGCCCGGCAAAGCCTGATCAGGGGATGCTGCCGGCGCACACCTGCGACTCCTCCCCCCGGATGGCTTCCAGGGTCAGGCGTTGGATCTCGGCTTTCTCCAGCGACTGCTGCTCGGCCCGAATCTCGTTGACCCGCTCAAAATAGGTCGCGTCATCCAACTCCAGGCGTTGCTCGAAGACCTCGAGCATGCGCTGCACAAACGGCTCGTTCAGCGCCTCGAAACGCTGCGCGAATGTGCGCTGCAGATAGTCCTTCCAGAACGGCAAGTCTTGTATGAACGTCATCAATTGCGACGATAACTCGGCAAGCTTGACCTCGCCCTCGGCGCTGTCCAGAGCGGCTTGCGTGACTCCGCCCAGGCGGGCAAAACGCATGTGTTGCGGCTGACCGGGCAAGTAGAACCGGTTCACCAGCCCGGTTCGGAACGCCAGGCTGACTTCAAGCGGATCGCTGGTCGGATGCGCACTGCTGTGCTGGCCGGCAATCCGTTCCAGGCGATCGAGGCGAAACAAGCCCCTTGCCAGCTTCAACAAGGGGCGCGCGGTAATACGCCCGTTTGCCAGCAAGCGCCTGGCCTCGCTGATTTCCGTCAATATCTCCAGGCTGCTGAAATTGACGGCGGCGGCGTCGTCGCAGTTCAGTGGCGTGGCCGCCCGGTCGAAGATTTCTTCGCGCAATTCGGCGTCGCCCGCCGCCGCGTCCAACACGCGCCAGATCCGCCGCTGCAGGTCTTCGCGCACATGGTGCGCATCGGCGGTTGCGCCCATGTCGGCAAGCAGCTTGAAAAAGCCGTCGGAACGTGGCGCGTTTTTCAGCCCGGTCCACACCAGGTCCTTTTCGGCAAAATCGGCCATGCGCTCCTCCACCATCCACAGTTCGCGGGCTTTCTGTTCGGTCAGACGGGCAATATCGTCCTGCACGAAGCCAAGGCCCAGGCCCGTGCGTCGGCGCAGGCCGCGCACGTCCGCTTCGCTGGTGGGCGACAACGGGTTATGACGCAGATTGAACGCCTGGGCGAGGCTGCGGGGCAGCTCCGGCAGCCAAGCCGGCAATGTGGTGATGTCGTTCTGGCGCAGGTCCACATGTTCCAGGTACGGCAAGCGATGCACCCCGGCGGGGAACTCCTTGAGCTGACAGTTACGCAGGACCAAGACACGCAACTCGAATTGGTGGCTGACATCCGGTGCGATGAGCAGCGGGTTACTCGCCATGCTCAGGGTTTTCAACCCGCGCAGGCCGGCCAGTTTTTTGCGCGTCTGTTCGGTCAGCAATACGCGGTTGCCCGCCAGGTACAGATGCTCGAGCTGAGGCATCATTGACAGGACTTCGGGCACGCGGGAGAGCCGGTTACCGGTGAGCTCAAGGATGTGCAGCCCCTTGAAGTGCTTGAGAAAGTACGCCACGTCGTCGTTCAGGTCCATGTCGCGCAAGGACAGGTGCCGCACGTGGTCAAAGCGCACCTCGGGCGGCAAGGTGGGCAAGGCGCCCAGGAGGATGCCGTCCAGCGCCAGGCCTGGTGCTTCCATGAGTTGCGCGCTCCTGATGGCATCGAGCCCACGCCAACTGCGCTCAATGGCCTGCGCCGCCTGATGCCGGCTCAACCGGAAATCCCACAACGGCTCAGCCTGTGCGTTGTGTCCAGAGGTGTCGCTGCGCCAGCGCTTGAGCGTGCCTTGCAGGATCTTGAATTGCTGCTCCAGCGCTTCGACGGCATGGGCCCGGCTCAGGTGATCGTCACCGCAGCCGCGCAGCAGGTCGGCAACCTGATGCTCGGAGAGCGCGGGGTAGAGTTTTTTTATTTTGCGCACCAGGGCTGGGGCGAACTCGGACGGCGGGCGCACCTGCGCGAGAGCACAGGCCTCAGGGGCTTGTTCGGCGAAGGCGCGCTCGGGCCACAGGTAGCCAGAGGCGTGCGAGCGCTCAGTCTTGGCGCGGAAGGCCAATTGACCGCGCAAGCGTTCCGCCGGTTCTTCACCCACCAAATTCAAGGTGCGGCGTTGCGCCTGCGGGAGGCTGTCCACCACAGCCTGGTACAACCCCATCGGCCCTGGCACGGGCGTATTCAGGCCCTTGCCCTGCTCATCGAAAGCTTGAAAACCCGTGCCGCTGCGCACGAGGGTGCGACGTACCGGCGCCGAGGCCGGCCCGGTCTGATACAGCAACTCGCCCTCCACGCCGCCCTGGCGCACTTGCAGCAACAGGTCTTGCGGCCAGCCCTCCAAGCGCTCAAGCATGCCGATCGCTACGCGGTGGGTTGCAGCGTCTGCCAGTGGCGGCCAATGCAAACCCATCAAGGCTCGATCGCCAGCCCGCAGGTCCATGGCTTCGCGCGAGCGCTCGGCGAGCGGCAACGGCACCCGACCGGTCTTGCGCATATACCGTCGTTCCACGGTGGGCGTGCCGACCAGCAGTTCCTGGGCGATTCGCCTCGGCATTCCGGGAAAACGCGCGCACAACGTCACAAGATCGCCGCTTGGCGCGCCGTTGTAGCGCTCATACAGCGCGTGCGAGACTTCGCGGTGGTTGGCCCTGAGCGCCGTCAGCAACCGCTGCCTGAGCAACGGTTGCGCCTGTTCAAGTTCGACGGCTTGCCCGAGCAGGGTTTCACGCTGCCCAGCCGTCAAGGCCTGGAGCAAGGTCGGCATCACTTGCCCGTTCATCAGTTGCTGCTGGCTGATGTGGATACTCAGGTCGGAATAATCGAAAGGCGCCAGCTCGGGATAGGTTTCAAGCCGTTTACCTTCGCTGTCGAGCAATTCAAAAAAACGGCCCGAGGGCCAGCCCTCGATCAAAGGCAAGGCCAGCATCTGGGCACGGGCCGTCCGCGCGGCTGGAACCTCCCCGCGCTCAAGCACGCCGACCAGTTCATCGACCTTGCGATAGTGGCGGTAGAGCGCTACGCAATCCTGCAAGCGCTCCGCCAGGCGCTGATGTTCTTGCGCCAACCGCTGCAGGTGGTCCACCGACTGTTCAGTGATCGCCGCCAGGCTGTCCAAGGCTTCGCCGGGCAGTTCCCGCAGTTCGGGGTTAATGCGCAACAGGTTGTAACGCGCCTCCCGCCATTCTCCCCGGCGCTCGAAGACGTGCTGCCACCCGCCCTGGAAGTTGTGCCGCAGCGGTGGGCGGTAGGCCCCCGAGCGTTTGGGATGGTGAACCCGCCAGTGGCCAGAATCGGCGTGGTACTCAACGTGGTAGACCTCATCGTCGATCTTCACATATGACTCGCCTTCAGCCTGATGCATGCCACTGGCATCGGCCAGCCACGGTGCCGGCAATGCGTCAGTGTGGCGATACGCAGCCAGGCGCGGGCGCCACAAGCGCGGCCGGTGATCGGGCAGCGCAACGCTCTCGACGTTGTCAAAAAAGGGCGCCGAGCTTGCCAGCGTGCGCTGGATCGAGCCCGCCACGCGCGCTCCGGCGCTGAACAACAGCATGCCTGCGATGTTTTCTGCGACGCCGACCAAGTGTTTGAGCGCCTCGGCGTGGTCATGGTGGGTCCAATCCTCGACGCCCTCAAAGACTTCGCCGAGCAGCTGTCCAACGGCCACGCCGAGCATCAGCTCCCCCAGTACGGGCACCACGAGCGCGGCGATGTTGAGCACGTCGAGCCCGGCGTTGAGGTAATCGAACAGCCGTTGCTCGCGCGCTTCTTCGTCCACGTCCGCGACCGGCACGGCCAGGACCTGCGCGTCCAGCTGGATTTTGCCAACGCACGCCCTGAAAAAAAAATCACCGAAATTACTGGCCACCGGCTGTGGCTTGATAACCCACACGGTGTGGTCTTGATCAAAACGCCGAAAAAAATCGAGCCGCTCGGCTTCATCGAGATAACTCGTGAAAAACTCCCGATAGGACGGCACCTGCAATTTCAGCGTCAGGTAGTGCTTGAAGTCGTCTATCGAGGGGTACTCATACCACGCCCGCACGGGCTCGTTGGGCATATAGACCGTGACCGCGCCGCTCGGCAGCTCGCCAGGTTCAGCGTCGCCGAACATCAGCACGCTCCATAGGCACGCGCTGTCGATATTTACGCCTTGCCAGATCAGGCGTTGCCCCTCTGGCGCCATGGCGCGCACTTGATCAGCAGGCTTGTCGGCCTTGATCAAGCGCAGCAGCCAGTCGTGGTTTGCCTCGCTGATATGCCGCTTGGCCAAGGCAATGTGCAGCTCGATCTGCATGGCGCTGATTTTGCCCAGCCCAACCCCCAGCGCCGCCTCGTTGTAGTCCAGCGACAGAGGCGTCTCGCCCGGCTCCGGCAGGTCGAACACCTCGCGGAGGTGTGCCTGGTAGGCGCTGCCCAGGTCCAATGCGCGGCAATGGCGCACGAACTCGGCGGCGCTCAGCCCAGGGATCACGCGTTGTTCAACGGCAGTGCGCAGCACCGAGCCTTCGGGCAGGCCGTCCACCTCGGCCTCGGCAGCGGAAAAATTCAGCATGGCCGCCCTGACCAGGCTGCGGCGTTCAAATGCGGCGGTCTCAATTAACACGCCGGTGAGATAGGGGGCGAAATTGACCGTTTCGCGCCTTGGCATTTCCAGATAGTCACATTCCACGTCCAACGTGGTGTGGCCCTGTCCTGCAAGGTAACGGGTCAACGCCTCGGTGCAGAACTGATCCAGTGGCTGCAAGCTGTTCATATAGTATTCAAGGTGTTCGCGGGCGCTGAGGCTTTCGGCGTGCGCCTGCAGCAGGTAACTCAAGGCCGGGGGTTTGGCCTCGATCAGCCAGTGCGGCAGCGTGGCATGCAGGGTCCGGGCCTTTTCCAGATCACCGGTCATCTCCAGCATCGCCGCGTCCAGCTCAGTTTCCGTCACGGGCGTGAAGAGGTCATATAAATTGCGCTCATTGCTCATCGCAGCAGTCCTTGGTGCAGTCAGTGGGGACTGACCACGATAGGCCTGCGCGGCGCAAAAACAGATTCAAATAGCCGCTCGTTCCAGGGGCTGAAACCCACGAATTTCGCCGCTGAAAAACACCTGGATACCGCCGCTTCGCTGCACGCCGCGCCGCGTCGGTGGCCGCGCAACACCGCAAATGGCTATGCGCCTTATAACTTATCGATCTAAAACTCCGCGAATAGGCGTGGGTCAGTTTCTGGGTACGCGCCCTTTTGGCGCATTAAGTCACCACTCTCCCCAACGGAAAAACCGGTAAGGAATTTATGTGCGGATTAGCTGGAGAATTACGTTTCGATGCCCAACCTGCCGACCTGGCGGCCATTGAGCGCATCACCCATCACCTGGCCCCTCGTGGGCCCGACGCCTGGGGCTTCCACGCCCAAGGGCCGATTGCCCTGGGCCATCGACGCCTGAAAATCATGGACCTGTCGGATGGCTCGGCCCAGCCGATGATCGATGCGCAGCTGGGCCTTTCCCTGGCCTTCAACGGCGCGATCTACAACTTCCCGGAATTGCGCCAAGAGCTGGAAGCCCTGGGCTACGCTTTCTATTCCGGCGGCGACACCGAAGTGCTGCTCAAGGGCTACCACGCCTGGGGCGAAGCGCTGCTGCCCAAGCTTAACGGCATGTTTGCCTTTGCCATCTGGGAGCGTGACGCCCAGCGCCTGTTCATCGCGCGTGACCGCCTGGGCGTGAAACCGCTGTACCTGTCGCGCACCGGCCAGCGTCTGCGCTTCGCCTCGGCGCTGCCGGCGCTGCTCAAAGGTGGCGATATCAACCCGATCCTCGACCCGGTGGCGCTCAACCACTACCTGAACTTCCATGCGGTGGTGCCCGCGCCGCGCACCTTGCTGGCAGGCATCGAAAAGCTGCCGCCGGCGAGCTGGATGCGCATTGAGGCCAACGGCAAGACCGAGCAGAAAACCTGGTGGACCCTGCCTTACGGTCCCCATGAAGATGAAAAAAACCTGAGCCTGGAAGACTGGACCGACCGCGTCCTCGACAGCACCCGCGAAGCCGTGGCCATCCGCCAACGCGCCGCCGTGGACGTCGGTGTGCTGCTGTCCGGCGGTGTCGATTCGAGCATGCTCGTCGGCCTGCTGCGCGAAGTCGGCGTGGAGGATCTGTCGACCTTTTCCATCGGTTTTGAAGACGCTGGCGGCGAACGTGGCGACGAATTCCAGTACTCCGACCTGATCGCCAAGCACTACGGCACCCGTCACCATCAACTGCGCATCGCCGAAAGCGAGATCATCGAGCAACTGCCGGCCGCGTTCCGTGCCATGAGCGAGCCGATGGTCAGCCACGACTGCATCGCCTTCTACCTGCTGTCGCGGGAAGTGGCCAAGCATTGCAAGGTGGTACAGAGCGGCCAGGGCGCCGACGAACTGTTCGCCGGCTACCACTGGTACCCGCAGGTGGACGGCGCGAGCGATCCCTACGCCGCCTACCGCGATGCGTTCTTTGATCGCAGCTATGACGACTACGCCGCCACGGTCGCGCCGAAATGGCTGACGGCCAACGACGCCGCCGGTGACTTCGTGCGCGAGCATTTCGCCATGCCGGGCGCGGAGGCCGCGGTAGACAAGGCCTTGCGCCTGGACAGCACGGTGATGCTGGTGGACGACCCGGTCAAGCGCGTCGACAACATGACCATGGCCTGGGGCCTGGAAGCGCGTACGCCGTTCCTGGACTACCGCCTGGTGGAGCTGTCGGCCCGTGTGCCGGGCAAGTTCAAGCTGCCCGACGGTGGCAAGCAGGTGTTTAAAGAGGCCGCGCGCCGGGTGATTCCGAGTGAAGTCATCGACCGCAAGAAAGGCTATTTCCCGGTGCCCGGCCTCAAGCATCTGCAAGGCGACACCTTGAGTTGGGTACGTGAGCTGTTGCTGGACCCGAGCCAGGATCGCGGCCTGTTCAATGCCAGCGCGCTCGACCGCCTGCTCACCGACCCACATGGCCAACTGACCCCATTGCGCGGCTCCAAGCTCTGGCAGTTGGCAGCGCTGAACCTGTGGCTCAGCGAACAAGGAATCTGATTGATGAAACCCCACTCAGCGGCCTACAGCCAACGCTTGCTCAAGGGCCAGGCGCCCACCTACGAACGCCTGCAAGCGCGACTGGCCGAAGATGGCAGCCCACTGGCCGCCGACCCGATCGCGGTGCATTGCGGCTGGGGCCGCCTGTTGATCGGCCATACCTTTCCCGAGCCCGCGAGCCTGGCCCAGGAGTTACTCAACGAGCGCCCCGGCGAACGTGATATCGCGCTGTACGTGGCCGCGCCCCAGCAGATCCTCGGGATCGATCCCCAGCAGTTGTTTCTCGACCCCTCGGACACCTTGCGCCTGTGGTTCAGCGACTACCGCCCGGCGACCCGGGTGTTTCGCGGTTTCCGTATTCGCCGCGTACAGTCCGAAGCCGACTGGGCAGCGGTGAACCGCCTCTATCAGGGGCGCGGCATGTTGCCGGTTGACCCTGAGCGCCTCACTCCCCGGCATCAAGGTGGCCCGGTGTACTGGCTGGCCGAAGACGAAGACAGCGGCGCGGTGATTGGCAGCGTCATGGGCCTCAATCACCAAAAGGCGTTTCACGACCCGGAGCACGGTTGCAGCCTGTGGTGCCTGGCGGTCGACCCGCAGTGCACCCGCCCCGGTGTCGGCGAAGTGCTGGTGCGCCATCTGGTGGAACACTTCATGAGCCGTGGTCTGAGTTACCTGGACTTGTCGGTGCTGCACGATAACCGCCAGGCCAAGAACCTCTATGCCAAGCTGGGTTTTCGCGCGCTGACCACCTTTGCGATCAAGCGCAAGAACGGCATCAACCAGCCGCTGTTCCTCGGGCCCGGGCCCCAGGCGGGGCTCAACCCGTATGCACGGATCATTGTCGAGGAAGCCCATCGACGCGGGATTGACGTGCACGTGGACGACGCCGACGCGGGCCTGTTCACCCTCAGCCATGGCGGGCGTCGCGTGCGTTGCCGCGAATCCTTGAGCGACCTGACCAGCGCCATCAGCATGACCTTGTGCCAGGACAAGAGCCTGACGCATAAGGTATTGAAGGCGGCCGGCTTGAAACTGCCGTCGCAGCAATTGGCGGGTAGCCCCGATGACAACCTGGAGTTCCTCGACGAGCACCAGCGCATCGTGGTCAAGCCGCTGGATGGCGAGCAAGGCCAGGGCGTCGCGGTGGATTTGCAGAGCATCGAAGAGGTGCAACAGGCAATTGATATGGCACGGCAGTTCGACAGCCGCGTGCTGCTGGAAAGTTTTCACGAAGGCCTGGACCTGCGCATCCTGGTGATCGGTTTTGAAGTGGTCGCCGCCGCGATTCGCCGCCCCGCCGAAGTGACGGGCGACGGTCAGCATTCCATCGGTGCCTTGATCGAGGCCCAGAGCCGCCGGCGTCAGGCCGCCACCGACGGTGAGAGCAAAATCCCCCTGGATGGCGAGACCGAACGCACCCTCAAAGCCGCCGGTTACGACTACAGCAGCATCCTCCCGCGTGGCCAGACCCTGGCCGTGCGCCGCACCGCCAACCTGCACACCGGTGGTTGCCTGGAGGACGTCACTGCGATCCTGCACCCGACGCTGGTGGACGCCGCCGTCCGCGCTGCCCGCGCCCTGGACATCCCCATGGTGGGCCTGGACCTGCTGGTGCCGGCCGCCGACCAACCCAAGTACGTGTTCATCGAAGCCAACGAACGGGCCGGCCTGGCCAACCATGAACCGCAGCCCACTGCGGAGCGGTTCGTGGATTTGTTGTTTCCCCACAGTCAACCGACGGCTTGAGAAATAGGCTGCCCGCGCCGCCGCCATCGCGGGCAAGCCCGGCTCCCACAGTTTGAACGCATTCCAATGTGGGAGTCGGGCTTGCCCGCGATGGGGCCCTTGAGGGCGCCATATCCTTACAAGCAATCAGGAGTCTTTATGAACCGAACCATCCCCGAACCCGATCTTAATTACCTGCAAAAAGTACTGCTGGAAATGCTCGCCATTCCCAGCCCCACCGGGTTCACCGACACCATCGTCCGCTACGTCGCCGAGCGCCTGGAAGAGCTGGGCATTCCCTTTGAAATGACCCGGCGCGGCACCATCCGCGCCACCCTCAAGGGCCAGAAGAACAGCCCCGACCGCGCGGTGTCCGCGCACTTGGACACCATCGGCGCCGCCGTGCGGGCGATCAAGGACAACGGTCGCCTGACACTGGCGCCGGTGGGCTGCTGGTCGAGCCGGTTTGCCGAAGGCAGCCGCGTCAGCCTGTTCACCGATAACGGCGTGATCCGCGGCAGCGTGTTGCCGTTGATGGCTTCCGGGCATGCGTTCAACACCGCCGTGGATGAAATGCCGGTGAGCTGGGACCACGTGGAGTTGCGCCTGGACGCCTATTGCGCGACCCGCGCCGATTGCGATGCCCTGGGGGTCGGCATCGGTGACTATGTAGCGTTCGACCCGTTGCCGGAGTTCACCGAGAGCGGGCACATCAGCGCGCGCCACCTGGACGACAAAGCCGGCGTCGCCGCCCTGCTCGCCGCGCTCAAGGCGATTATCGACAGTGGCGAACCCTTGCTGATCGACTGCCACCCGTTGTTCACCATCACCGAGGAAACCGGCAGTGGCGCAGCGGGCGCCCTGCCTTGGGACGTCAGCGAGTTTGTCGGTATCGATATTGCGCCGGTCGCCCCTGGCCAGCATTCCAGCGAGCACGCGGTGAGCGTCGCGATGCAGGACTCCGGCGGGCCGTATGACTATCACCTGTCGCGGCACTTGCTGCGCCTGGCGGCGGATAACGAGTTGCCGGTGCGCCGCGACATGTTCCGCTACTACTTCAGTGACGCCCACTCGGCCATCACCGCCGGCCACGATATCCGCACCGCCCTGCTGGCGTTCGGGTGCGACGCGACCCACGGCTACGAGCGCACGCACATCGACAGCCTGGCGGCGCTGAGTCGTCTATTGGGCGCCTACATACTCAGCCCCCCCGTGTTCGCCAGCGATGCGCAACCTGCCCAGGGTTCCCTGGATCGGTTCAGTCATCAGATCGAGCATGAGACGCAGATGGAGAGCGACACACGGGTACCGTCGGTGGACAGCCTGGTCGGCAACAAGTCCTGATACTGGCAACTGCGGTCTCGGCGCAGTAGCATCGCCGGGATCCATCACCCGAGGCTTGTATGCTGATTCCCTACGACGCACTTGAAGTCGACACCCTGACCCGCCTCATCGAAGACTTCGTGACCCGTGACGGCACCGACAACGGCGACGACACGCCCCTGGAAACCCGCGTGCTGCGCGTGCGCCAGGCGCTGACCAAGGGCCAGGCGCTGATCGTGTTCGACCCGGAGAGCGAGCAATGCCAGTTGATGCTCAAGCACGACGTGCCCAAGCATCTGTTTGACTGAGGGGTTCACATAACTGTGTAGTGAGCGGGCTTGCCCCGCGCTGGGTGGCGAAGCCGCCCCAAAACCAAGCGCCCCGATTTTTACCTGACACACCGCGGCGGTCCGATTGGGGCGGCTTCGCCACCCAGCGCGGGGCAAGCCCGCTCACTACAGAGATTTGCGTGGAGGCCTGTTATGGGGTGGGCGCCGCGTGGAGTTCCACGGCTTGGCGTTCGAGGATTTTCTGGTACACCTCGGCGCGATGAACCTGAACCCCGGCCGGCGCTTCAACGCCTATTTTCACCTGGGTACCGTTCAACTCGAGGATGTGTACGGCAATGTCATCGCCGATGGCGATGGCTTCGCCTACAGTGCGGCTTAAGACCAGCATGGCGGTTGTCCTTTTGGAATAACAGAACCTGGACCATGCGCGCTGGCTGTGGAGTCATCAATGGCTTGCAGCAAAATCAGGCACCACCTACATACCCAGGTAACTTGCCTGACAGACTACTACCTGATCAGCCCTTGACCGCCTGCGCCTTGGCGCGCATCTTGTCGGCCATGGTGGTCATCTCGTCATACAGCAACTGCGGGTTCTTCTGTTTCAGGGCCCAGGCCATGCGCCCTTGCTCGTGAGGCAGGATCATGAACTCGCCCGCTGCGACGCGCTGGTAAATGTAATCGGCAATCT
The DNA here is from genome assembly GCF_001983175.1 of Pseudomonas cedrina subsp. cedrina. Taxonomy (GTDB): domain Bacteria; phylum Pseudomonadota; class Gammaproteobacteria; order Pseudomonadales; family Pseudomonadaceae; genus Aquipseudomonas; species Aquipseudomonas cedrina. The sequence continues at coordinate 239,179 of NZ_MNPW01000009.1, read as the reverse complement.
GCGCCGCCGTGATCGGCGAACTCTCCAGCAACTTACCCACCTGAGCCTTCATCGCCGGGGTCGGCCCACGGAAGGAGTCCAGCAAGTTGGTCTGGAAGAACGATGGGCAGACCACGTGCACACCGACTTCCTGCTGCTTGAGTTCCACCAGCAGGCTTTCCGAGAGCGCCACCACACCGGCCTTGGCCACGTTGTAGTTGCTCATGGCGGGCCCCTGCATCAGCGCGGCCATGGACGCGATGTTGATGATGCGTCCCTTGCTCTTTTCCAGCAGCGGCAGGAATGCCTTGCACCCTTTGACGACACCCATCAAGTTGATTGCAATTTGCCAGTCCCAGTCTTCCAGGGACAGTTCGGCGAAAAACCCACCCGAGGCCACCCCGGCATTGTTGACGATCACATCAATGCCACCCAGTTTCTCCTCGCAGGCCTGGGCAAACGCCGTGAGCTGGCTGTAGTCACGCACATCGCAGCGTTGGGTAAAACCATCGCCGCCCGCCTCGCGCACCTGCTTGAGGGTTTCCTGCAGGCCAGGCTCGCTGACGTCCGACAAGGCCAGCTGCCAGCCTTCGCGGGCCCAGCGCAGAGCGATTTCGCGACCCAGGCCGGACCCGGCGCCAGTGATCATCATGCGATTTTGCATAGGAAGTAGCCTTGTGGTTCACGGAGGAAGTGAACGCCAGTGTAGCGAAGGTTGTTACTGACCCCATCCACCATCAGAGTGATGAATGCCCCTGGCAAACCGTCGGCCGGGTTGCAGCGTTGCGTATAGCCTAAGTTCACTTTTTTTCAACTAACGAGGCGTATTTGCGAACGTATTAAAAGAAATAGGCAAGTGCGCGAAATGCTTTAAAAAAATACTGAATTTTTCGTGAAGCGCATGAGTCGGAGTTGTTAAGGCGTCCGTTCAAGCTGTCGGGCCTATTGCTGAATAAACCGGTCTTTGCAGAAAGCCAATAAGGAAGAAAAACCATGAGCCTCATCCTGATCATTATCTTGATCCTCCTGCTGGTCGGTGGTCTGCCAGTATTCCCACACTCGCGTAACTGGGGTTATGGCCCGTCGGGTATTCTGGGTGTCGTGTTGGTGGTACTGCTGGTGTTGTTGTTGCTCGGCAAGATATAAACGCCGCCCTCTGTAGGAGCGAGCTTGCTCGCGAAAAACGTCAACGATAACGCGTTCAGGCTGGATAAATGCGGTGCCGGCGAGTTCTTCGCGAGCAAGCTCGCTCCTACAGTAAAAAGAGCAAAAAAAAGAGGCCTTGAAAAAGGCCTCTTTTTTATTGCCGGTCAATTAGTCCGGCTTGCCGTCAACCACGCCGGCGGTGTTATCCAACAAGCTCTTGGTCGCTGTTTGCAGGAACGACTCAAGCTTCTGTCTTAGTGCACCTTCGTCCGGCGACTCCGCAATCACCTTGCCGCTCGGATTGGCACCCAGCTCGTATTGCCAAAGCTTGGGCGGCATTTCCTTGGGCAATACCAGGATGCGATCGCCGGTGACCAACGCCACCGTCTGATCGCTGCCCGACGGCTTGATCACACCAAAACCCTTGTCGCCTTCCGGCAGGTTCAGCAGGTCGCGGCCCCAGCACTGGTGCAGGGTTTCGCCACCCAGGCGGCCCATGATGGTCGGTACGATGTCGATCTGGGTGCCGACGGTGTGGTCACGCTCGCCGAACTTCTCTTGCATGCCTGGTGCGATCATCAACATCGGTACGTTGAAGCGGCCCAGGTCCATCTCGGTGATCTGCTGCTCGTTGCCAAAGCCGTGGTCGCCGACGATCACGAACAGGGTTTCCTTGAAATACGGCTCCTTGCGGGCCTTTTCAAAGAACTGGCCCAGGGCCCAGTCGGAATAGCGCATCGCGGTCAAATGCTCGTCCAGGCTGCCACGGCCCGTGACCTTCTCTACCGGCAATGGCGTCGGCAAGGCATACGGCGTGTGGTTGGACAGGGTTTGCAGCAAGGCGTAGAACGGTTTGCCGCCTTCACGGGCCTTGAGCTCCTGCAGGCCACGGTTGAACATGTCCTGGTCCGAAACGCCCCACGTCGGGTCGGAGAACACCGGGTCGACGAAGTCGTTGCGACCGATGAAGTTGGTCATGCCCTGGTTGCTGAAGAACCCGGACTGGTTGTCCCAGGCGAAGTCGCCGTTGTAGACATACACATCGTCAAACTTGCGTGCGCTGAGCAACTGCGGCAGGCCCGACAGCTTGTGGCTGCCTTCCGGCGTCTGCATCAGGTATTCGAACGCCGGCAGGTTCGGGAAACACGCCATGGTGGCGAACATCCCTTGGTGCGTGTGGGTGCCGTTGGAAAAGAAACGGTCGAACAGCAGGCCTTCCTTGGACAGTTTGTCGAAGTACGGCGTGATGTTTCCCGGGCGACCGAGGGCGCCCACCGAGTGCCCGGCAAAGCTTTCCATCAGGATCACGACGACGTTTTTGATCGGCAGGGTTTTCTCTGCCGGTGGCGTGAACTCGCGGCGCACGGCGGCGGTGTCGGTATCGACCAGTTTTTCCGTCGGCAATACCAGCATGTCACGCACGGTCTGGGTCGCCAGCGGTTGTTCCAGCGTGGCTTTCCAGGTGTTGTCGCGGTGCTCGGAGAAACGTGCCTTGGCCGCGCCGACCAACGACAAGGTGCCGTTGAGGCCCAGCTGGTTGGCGAAGTTCGAATCGGTGGTGTAGACATCACCCCAACGCAGCGGCGGGCCCTGGCGCAGGGTGCCACGCGCGGCGACCACGGCGATCAACAGGCACACCACGAACACCGCGCTACGCATGTACCACGGTGCCACCGGGCGCGTGCCGATGCTGCCACCGCTGAACGGGCCGCGTGGGCGCGTCGCACGGTCGGCGCCCTTGAACGCGATGCTCAGGAGCAGCGTGCCCACGGCCCAGGCCAGCAGATAGCGCACCACCGGGAAACCGTACCAGAGCATGCTCATCACGGTTTTCGGGTCTTCCTTCACGTACTGGAATACCAGGCCGTTGAGGCGCTGGTGGAATTCGCGGTAGAAGTCCATTTCCATCAAGCCCAGGAACAGCGCGATGCTGGACACAACGGTCAACCACAAACGGAAGAACCCGCGGGCGGCCATCGCCCGTACGCTGAACAGTGCCAGCAGCAACGGAATGACCAGGTACACCACCAGGCGCAAGTCCAGGCGCAGGCCGTTGCCGAACGCTTCAAGGAAGGTCGAGGCCGGCGTATCGAGGATCATTTCGCGGTTGTAGACCAGCAGCGCCAGGCGCAGCAGGGAAAACATCACCATCATGACCAGCGCGCAAAGCAGCGTGTACGCCAGATGGGATTTGACGGTCGGTTGCAGCAGGCGATTTGAAGCACGCTGCTGATTCAGGGCATCCGGGTTTGCCATGTCGTTTTAGGACCCATTGGAAGTTTAAGTTGCGAAATATTGCAGCGGCATCCTGCCCACGCCCAAGCGTGTAGGAACGGGGGGCTAGCGCGTTGGCGCAAATGGTGCCCGATCAATGCCATCAACGCTATTGATTACTGAGGAAAAACCGTGCTTTTCACGCTTTTCCCCGGCAAGTGACAGAGGCGTCCTACAGGGAAGCGAAGCGAAGGGAATTGTCCGAAATGCTGTGTGAAAATTCCGTGCAGCGAATATTTCGATACAAATTTCAAACCGCACCTAAAACAAATGTGGGAGCAAGCCCGCTCCCACATTTATTCAGCGCACTTCAAAGTGAAGTGCAATCAGATCCGCACGTTGCCCCGCGGCCCGGCAATCGCCCAGATGATCAAGCCCAGCACCGGCAGCAGCAGGATCAGCAGGATCCAGAGCACCTTGGCGCCTGTGCTCGCGCCGCTTTTGAAGACGTTGATGATCGCCCAGATATCCAGCGCCAGGATGATCAGCCCGACCAAGCCATTAAAAGTGGAACCCATGGTGTCGCTCCTAAGTGAGGGCATGCACTTGTAGGATAGTCAGCCCTGGCAGGGGTTCCGTATTATTTCAGACGTGGACGGCGATCTTCAGCGCTTCCAGGGACGGCTCGCCCTTGATGCCGACTTCGGCGCACAACGCCAGCACGCGCGGCACGTCGTTGCCATAGACCAGCACAGCCTGGATCTCGTCATCCAGCGGTTGGCTGAAGTCGAGCAGCACGTAGCCGCCGTCTTGCGCGCTGAGGGCGCTCATCTGGATCTGGATGCGGTTCAGTGCGGTGAGGGGGTCGGTCTTGGCCAATTGCTTGGGCTTGAGGTTGAACGCGACACCCGGCCCGAACGACGCGACGATCTGCGCGAACAGATCGCCGTAGGTGTCGGCCTGGAACAGCACGGTGTCCGGCAGGCTGCCAACCACGATCCATTCGCCCAGCGCAATCGGGAAGGTGTCGTCGTAGTTGATGTCCGGGTTGGCCGCCAGGAACGCCGCAGGATCCGCATAGGCCTGCGCCGCTTCATCGGCGATACGCGCCACTTCGTCATCGCCCATGACGCCGGCGCTGATTTTGCTGATGAGTTCGACGAGGGCGGTTTTCATGGGCGTGGTCCTGTGGCGGGCGGGTTTTTAAGGGCGCGTAGCCTACACCAGTTTCTGCAACCGCGCCGCCGTATCCACTGCGCCCATGGTCTGCGCCGCCGCCAATGCAGTGGCGCCCTGGGCATCGGTAGCCTTGGGGTTGGCGCCCTGGCCGAGCAGGTAATCGACCATCTCCACGCGGTTGAACATCGCCGCCATCATCAATGCGGTGCGGCCATCGGAGGACGCGGCTTCGATCGGCGTGCCGCCTTCGATCAGCGCCTTGACCACCGGCAGGTTGCCCTTGAACGCCGCGCCGGCGATGGGCAACTGGTTCTTGTCGTTGGCAATCAGCGGGTCGGCCTTGAACTCCAGCAGCACTTTCACCGCCTCGACATGGCCGTGGTAGGCCGCGAGCATCAGCAGGGTGTCGCCGTTATGGTTGCGAAAATTGGCCGGCAAACCCTTCGCCAGCAGTGCGGCAAGCATGGCAGCGTCGCCTTTGCGGGCCACGTCGAAGACCTGCTCGGCAAATTCGGCGGCTTCGTCATCGGTCATTTGTTTGGCTTGGTCTGACATGTGAGGCTCCTTGTGCAAGTACTGGATAGGCGCCAGTGTCGCGAGGGAGTTCCCACCTGTCATGGTTTTTTTGTGAAAAACCGCCATAGGCAGAATCAATAGCGCAACTGCCCGCCTTGAATCTGCGCGAGCAATTGCCCCGTCACGGGCACATAGCAGTCCGAACCCGGCAGCCAGGCGTAGACCGGATCATCGCCCGCCTTGTCCGGGTCGAACGCCTCTTCCTTGAGCCGCACCTTCTGGTATTTGAAGGTGCCAGTGGTTTCCATCTTCACTTTGATCCGCAGGAACAACGGCACCGCATAGTGAGGCAGCTGGCCATGGGCGAACTGCAGCAGCTCGCGCATGTCCAGGGCGGCCAGGGACTCGCTCGGGGTGATGGCGACCATGCCGGCACGGCCGTTGGTGTTGTCGATTTCCACGCCATAGGCCACGACTTCGGCAATTTGCGGATGTTGCAGCAGGACGTTCTCTACTTCGGTAGTGGAGACGTTTTCGCCCTTCCAGCGGTAGGTATCGCCCAGGCGGTCGACAAATTGCGCATGGCCGAAGCCGATGCTGCGCACCAGATCGCCGGTATTGAAGTAGCGATCGCCCTTCTCGAACACGTCGGCGAGGATCACCTGGCGGTTCTTTTCGGGGTCGGTGTAGCCATCAAAGGGTGATTTTTCATCGATCCGGGCCAACAACAAACCCTGCCCGCCGGTGTGCACCTTGTGCATGAAGCCATCGTTGCCACGCAGCGGTTCGCCGCTGTCATGGGCGTAGTCGACCAGCGCCCAACGCTGCAGGCAAAAGCCGATGGTGTTGTCGAAATTGAGTACGTTGGTAAAACCGATATTGCCGTCGCTGGCGGCGTACAGCTCGCAGACATGATCCACGCCATAGCGTTGCTTGAACTGCGCCCACACGCCAGGACGCAGGCCATTACCGACCATCTTGGTCACGCGGTTGTCACGGTCGTTCGTACTGGTGGGCTGGTCGAGCAGGTAACGGCACAACTCACCGACGTAGCCGAGGGTGGTCGCCTTGAACCTGCGGGCATCGTCCCAGAACTGGCTGGCACTGAATTTTCGGCGGATGGCAAACCCCGACGCCCCGACAATTGCCGAGCCCCAGCACACACACAGGCCGGTGGCGTGGTACAGCGGCAGCGTGCAATAGAGGACGTCATCCGGGCCCATGTCCAGGGCGATGTTGCCGAAGCTGACAGCGGTCTTGGTCCAGCGACCGTGTTTCATGACGCCGGCCTTGGGCAAGCCCGTGGTGCCGGAGGTGTAGATATAGAAGCAAGGGTCGTTGAAGAACACCTGCGCGGTGCTGGCCGGGTTGTCCGCCGGGCTTTCGACGCTGGCGGCCATCAGGTCGATGTAACCTTCGGGCAACGCACTGCCCTGTTGCTCGGCGACAAACCAGGTGCGTTGCGCCTCGAGCGCCACCTGGCTACGCACCGCTTCATAGGCGGCCACCAATTCCTCCCCTACCACAATCGCCACCGGGCTCACCAGCTTCAAGCTGTGCACCAGTGCCGCCTGGGTTTGGGCCGTATTGAGCATGGCGCAGACGCCGCCCAGCTTGGCCACGGCCAGCACGTTCAGCAGCAATTCGGGACGGTTCTCGACAAACATCGCCACCACGTCACCCTTGCAAATGCCCTGGGCCTGCAGGTGATGGGCGATACGGTTGGCGTGTTGGTTCACTTCGTTGTAGCTGAGCACGCGGTCGGCGTACAACAACGCCGTGCCATCCGGGTTACGCAAGGCCGCCTGCTCGAAATGCCAGCCCAGGCCGCAGGGCTGCCGGGGATCGGTGACAGTGGCGGCACGCATGCCGCGCACGACGCGCGGCAGGGCGCGCACAATGGCAGGCACCTTACGCAGCATCTTGCTCCAGGTGATCATGTCGTTTGGCGAGCGGTTCATGGGAACGTCCTTTTTCTTATTCTTCTTAAAACCTTGCAGGAAAGTACGTCAGCCCCTCTTCAGCTGTACACGCGGGATTTGAAAAGTTTTGTATCCCGATGAGCGACCGCCGCCGGAGGGAATTTAGCGACGAAAAGACAGTCTTTAGCAGTAAGCGCGCGACCGTCCAGCCAGGACGAACAACGCAAAATGCAGGATGCATGATGGCCCTTCATGCAAATTGCACGAAATCGAAAATCCGATAATTTTTTAAACTCTTGATTTATAAGGTAATTTTTATAAATCACAAGCTGGCACAATCACTGCACCTATCACTCCATGCTTGCCAACTTGAGCCAATGGAGCTGATAGACATGAGCCTGATCCAAGATAAATTCGCCTCAGTATTCTCCAACTACGACGTCACTACCCAGCCACGCCCTGACGGCGGCATCCTGTTGACCCTGCGTAACAGCGAGGGCAAACAGGTTAAGCGCTCGATCTCTTACCAGCAGTTGCACACTGCCGATCAGCTGACTTGGGTTATCAGCGCCATTCGCCGCGACCTGGCTGAACAAGCCAGCGATCTGCCGCAAATTTCGATGCTGCAAAGCCAGAACCGCTTTGCCCTGCCGACATACCATTCGGCTTAACACCTGCAACACCGAAAAGGGCCGCGACACCGTTGAGTGTCGCGGCCCTTTTTCGTGCTTTCAATAAAGGCCCTGACGCGCCGCTTCGTTCATTGCCTGCACGCGATTGGTGACCTCCAATTTGCAGTAGATATTGCGCAGGTGGAATTTTACCGTGGCTTCGGACGTGGCGCGTATCTGGCTGATCTCCCAGACCGTCTTGCCTTCCGAGGCCCAGCGCAGGATCTCAAGCTCTGCCGGTGTCAGCGGCCTGCCCGACAAGCTCAAGCGTCGTCTGACCGCATTGGGCACTGAATACGATGGTAGAAACGCGTCCTCTGGACCTCGCATCAATTCTCTCCTTTTCAATGGCTGACGCTCCATCACCTTTCGGATTGCTCCTATTGACAGGCGATATAAACGTTAAGGCCGCAGAGAGTTACATAACGGACGGTATTCCAGCGTAAGCCCTGCGATAAACAGCAAGGCCTTACAGAGGTTTAGGTTTCTTCCCACAGCAACTTCCAACATAGGGGGATTGACGCTCCCGATAGCGCGCGATTAATCGTCCAAACCCGGAAAGCGCCGGGCAATATCGTCACCTGTGAAGGCAGGCACCCACCCTTGCGCTGAATCAAACAGCCGCAACGCCACGAAGTGCGGGTGCTCTCCCATATCGAACCAATGCGCCGTACCGGCCGGAATCACCAGCAGGTCGTTTTTCTCACAACGCACGGCATACACGTAGTCGTCGATGTGCAGGGCGAACAATCCTTGGCCTGCAATGAACAATCGCACGTCGTCTTCACTGTAGCGGCGCTCATTCAGGAAACTGGCGCGTAGCTCAGCTTGCTGGGCGGGGTCGCCGGTCACGCGCAGCACTTCAACGCAGCTGTAGCCAAGCGCGTCGATCTGCGCCTGGCATGCCGCGATCAATTCGGCATCGCTGGCGCCCTGCTCAATCGGGCCGGGCTGCCAGCGCTCAAAGCGCACACCATGCTCGGCCAAGGTGGCGGCGATGTCATCGAAATGGGTCAAGACCTTGTTGGGCGTGTCCGGTGCAGCGGCGGAGTAGACAGCGACATAACTCATTGAAGGGTTCCTTGGTTCTGCTCGTGCAATCGAAAACCGATGATAACGGCGGCCGCCAGGGCGGCGACGCTGGCAATGCTGAAGGTCAGGGTCGGCCCCAACAGGTTCCAACTGTAGCCTGAATACAGCGCGCCCAGCGCACCGCCAGTGCCCGCCAGCGCCGCATACAGCGCCTGGCCCTGACCTTGTTGTTTGTCGCCGAAACTGCGCTGCACAAAGGCAATCGCTGCGGCATGGAAGCTACCGAACGTGGCGGCGTGCATCACCTGCGCCAGCAACAGCACCCAGAAAAACTCGGCAAACGCCCCCAGCAGCAACCAGCGCAGCGCCGCCAGCAGGAAACTGGCCAGCAGCACGCGGCGCACCGAAAAGCGCACGAGAATGCGGCTCATCGCCAGGAACATCAGCACCTCGGCCACCACCCCCAGCGCCCACAGCAAGCCGATCACGCCACGGCTGTAGCCCAGTTGCTCAAGGTGCAGGGTGAGAAAGGTGTAGTACGGGCCGTGGCTCATTTGCATCAGCGCCACGCAGGCGTAGAACGCCAGCACGCCGGGGCTGCGCAATTGTTTGAGAAAGCCTTCGCCCGCCAGGCGATTGCCCTGGACGGCCGGCTGCGCGTTCGGTACCCACAGGCTGGCGCCGATGATGCCGGCCATGATCACCACGACCACCACCGGGTAGATATCCAGGCTCAGCCAGTCGAACAGGCGCCCCATGATCACCACGGTGAGGATGAAACCAATCGAGCCCCACAGGCGGACCTGGCTGTAGCGCGCGGTCTGTGTTTGCAGATGGGCCAGGGTGATCACTTCGAACTGCGGCAGCACCGCGTGCCAGAAGAACGCATGCAGCGCCATCACCAGCGCCAGCCAGGCGTAGGTGTGGCTGACAAAAATCAGTGAAAAACTCGCCAGGGTGCATACCGCGCCGAAGCGCACGATGGCCAGGCGCCGGCCCGTGTAGTCGCCCAGCCAGCCCCACAGGTTGGGCGCCACGCAGCGCATCAGCATGGGGATGGCCACGAGTTCGCCGATACGCGCGCTGGAGAACCCCAAATGGTCGAAGTACAGCGCCAGGAACGGCGCGGTTGCGCCGAGCAGGGCGAAGTAGAACAGGTAGAAGCTGGAGAGGCGCCAGTAGGGGAGCGTGGTCACCGTCAGGCCGTCACAGCTGGCCCAGCACCGGCGTACTCACGCGTACGTCGGCGTTCTGCCCGCGATGGCGCAGCAGATGGTCCATCAGCACGATGGCCATCATCGCCTCGGCAATCGGCGTGGCACGGATGCCGACACACGGATCGTGGCGACCCTTGGTGATCACGTCCACCGGGTTGCCGTGCACGTCGATCGAACGGCCCGGCGTGGTGATGCTCGACGTCGCCTTGAGCGCCAGGTGTGCCACGATCGGCTGGCCGGAGGAAATACCGCCGAGGATGCCGCCGGCGTTGTTGCTGAGGAAACCTTCGGGGGTCAGCTCGTCGCGATGCTCGGTGCCACGTTGCGCCACGCAGGCAAAGCCGGCGCCGATTTCCACGCCTTTCACGGCGTTGATGCTCATCAGCGCGTGGGCCAGCTCAGCGTCGAGGCGGTCGAAGATCGGCTCGCCCAGGCCGGGCTTGACGCCTTCGGCAACCACGGTGATCCGAGCACCCACGGAATCCTGATCGCGGCGCAACTGGTCCATGTAGGCTTCCAGCTCCGGCACCTTGTCCGGGTCGGGGCTGAAGAAAGCGTTGTCGTCCACGCTGTCCCAGGTCTTGAACGGGATTTCAATCGGGCCCAGTTGGCTCATGTAGCCGCGAACAACGATGCCCTGGGTGGCCAGGTATTTCTTGGCGATGGCACCGGCGGCCACGCGCATGGCGGTTTCGCGGGCCGAGCTGCGGCCGCCGCCGCGGTAGTCGCGTTCGCCGTATTTGTGGTGGTAGGTGTAGTCGGCGTGGGCCGGGCGGAACAGGTCCTTGATGGCCGAGTAGTCCTTGGACTTCTGGTCGGTGTTGCGGATCAGCAGGCCAATGGCGCAACCGGTGGTGCGGCCTTCGAACACGCCGGAGAGGATCTCGACTTCGTCGGGCTCCTGGCGCTGGGTGGTGTGGCGGCTGGTGCCAGGCTTGCGGCGGTCGAGGTCACGCTGCAGGTCTTCCAGAGACAGCTCCAGGCCTGGCGGGCAGCCGTCGACAATGGCGACCAACGCCGGGCCATGGCTTTCGCCCGCGGTGGTGACAGTGAACAGCTTGCCGAAGGTATTGCCGGACATGCAGGGCGCTCCGTGAAATCAGTTGAATCAAGTCAACTGTAATAACTTAAGGCCGCCAGTATACGCAGGCCAACCGACTAGTTCATCCTCGAAACCTTACCGGTAGACCCTGGTCCAACCGGCACCTCTCCAATGATGGCGCGATGATGCTGCGAGTTCTGCTATTTACCCTCACCCTGTTTGCCGCCGTGGCCCAGGCCGCCTCCCCTGTCGTACTGCAACGCCCCATCAGCCTGGAAACCGGCAGCGGCGAGCTGTTTGGTTCGCTGCTGTTGCCGCAGTCGGACAAACCCGTGCCGGTAGTGCTGATCATCGCCGGCTCCGGACCCACCGACCGTAACGGCAACAGTGCCGACGGCGCGCGCAACGACAGCCTCAAGCGCCTGGCCTGGGTGCTGGCCCGGCATAACATCGCCAGCGTGCGCTACGACAAGCGTGGCGTGGCTGCCAGCCTGGCCGCCACGCCTGACGAGCGCAACCTGACCCTGGACGCCTATGTCGCGGACGCCGTAGCCTGGGGCAAACTGCTCAAGGCCGACAAACGCATGGGCCCCTTGATCGTCCTCGGCCACAGCGAAGGTGCGCTGGTGGCGGCGCTCGCCGCGCCGCAACTGGACCCGGCGGGCGTGATTTCGCTGTCCGGCAGCGCGCGCCCGGTCGACCAGGTCATTCGTCAACAGTTGGCCGATCACTTGCCCCCCGCCCTGCTGCTGCGCAGCAATCAAATCCTCGATCACCTCAAGGCAGGCCAAGTGGATGCGGATGTGCCTGGCCCGCTGGAAGGCATTTTCCGGCCCAGCGTGCAGCCGTACCTGATCAGCCTGTTCCGTGCCGACCCGTCGGCCGCCTTCGCCAAGCTGCGCATGCCGGCGCTGATCATCCAGGGCACCCACGATATCCAGGTCGGCGTGGGCGACGCCCAGCAACTGAAAAAGGCCAAGCCCGACGCACAGTTGGCGGTGATCGAAGGCATGAACCACGTGATGCGCATCGTGCCCAACGATGTAAAACAGCAACTGGCCTCCTACAACGACCCGCAACTGCCCCTCGCCGCCGAGCTGGGCAGCCGCCTGGTGCGCTTTATCGACGGCCTGCAACCTCGCTAAGCGGCAATTGGCCTCCAGTCCTGGGGAAAACGGCCGATAAGCCCAAGGTCGACAGCAAAAAGACTGTCGGCTTGCTGGGTTTGGACAGGATCGCGCCGCATGACAACCACTGAAGCAACACCGGAATCTACCGCCGAAACCCCGGCTGAAAAAACCGAGGCCGTCGACGCGGCGGCCCTGCCGTGGGCGGATGTTCAGGCCGAGCATTTCAAGATGCTGCGCCTGGCGCCCCTGGCCATTGACCGCGCCACGGGGGTGCGGCCGTTGCGGTTCGTGCAGTTCGGCTATGCCGAGCGCCATGACAAACACCATAGCCTGCTGCGCATGGTCATTCAGTTACCGGGGCAGCGCGTGCGCCGTGAGCAGAATCACCTGGATATCTGGGTTGACCACGACAAGCATCGCGTGCACTTCGGCCCGGGCAACAGCCTGGAAATCGAACCGGTCAACCGTGGGATCGGCCGCTTCCTGGTGGCCCAAGCGGCGGCCTGGGCGAAGAAAAAATGGTCGCACTACCGCGTCGACGGCGTGGACCTGTCCAACAAGGACGCGCTGAACGAATCCACGCGCCTGCGCCGCGATCATTTCCTGCGCATCCACGGTTTTGATGTGGCCTACGCCGATGTCCAGCATCTGAAGGGTAACGTGCAGCCGGGCAAGGTCGGCGATGTGCTGGAGAGCTGGAACACCGAGAAGGTGCAGTTCGTGGAGATTCTGGAGGCTGCGCAGATGCTGCAGCAAGCCGAGCAGAACCTGGCGGAGCAGGAAGTGAAGCTGCGCAAGGAAGAGGAAAAGGTCACCAAGTTCAAGCGTGAAGACAGCGGGTTGCGCTTTACCATCACCTGTTTGGTGGCGTTCACGGTGTTTCAGGCGGGGTTGTTGATCTGGATTGCCACGCACCGGTAGCCGGTTGAAATGCGATCAACCTGTGGGAGCTGGCTTGTCGGGTCGCCGCATCGCTGCGATGACGGTGGGTCAGCTTGCACAGGTTGGCGGTTTCCCCTGTGGCGAGCGGGCTTGCCCCGCGTTGGGCTGCGAAGCAGCCCTAAAATCAGGCTCTGCGGATTGTCTGATACACCGCATTCTGCTGACTGGGTCTGCTGCGCAGCCCAACGCGGGGCAAGCCCGCTCGCCACAGAGAGATTTGTCAGCCGTTGAAATTGTTTTGATATCTATGGCTATCGCAAGCCAGCTCCCAAACTGACCGCGCTCCTGCCGTCAGACCCTGGCGGCAAACACCGCCTGATGCTGGCGGCATTGCTCCGCCGTCAGCATGAACACCCCGTGCCCGCCACGCTGGAACTCCAGCCAGGCGAAGTCGACTTCCGGGTACAGCGCCTCGACGTGCACCTGGCTGTTGCCCACTTCAACGATCAGCAAGCCCTTCTCGGTCAGATGGTCCGCCGCCTCGGCCAGCATGCGCCGCACCAGGTTCAAGCCATCGTCGCCGCAGGCCAGGCCCAGCTCCGGCTCGTGCTGGTATTCGTCGGGCATATCGGCGAAGTCTTCGGCATCCACATACGGCGGGTTGGACACGATCAGGTCAAAGCGCTGGCCCGGCAGGCCGTCGAAGCCGTCGCCCTGCACGGTGTAGACGCGCTGGTCGACGCCGTGGCGTTCGATGTTCTGGTTGGCCACTTCCAGGGCTTCGAAGGACAAGTCACCCAGCACCACTTCGGCGTCCTGGAACTCGTAGGCACACGCGATGCCAATGCAGCCGGAGCCGGTGCACAGGTCGAGGATGCGTGCCGGCGGCTGGGCCAGCCAGGGTGCGAAGCGGTTTTCGATCAGCTCGCCGATCGGCGAACGCGGGATCAGCACGCGCTCATCGACGATAAACGACAAGCCGCAAAACCAGGCTTCACCAATCAAATAAGGCGTCGGCACGCGTTCGTGGATGCGGCGATGCAGCAACCGTTGCAGGTGGGCAACTTCCTCTTCTTCCAGGTTGCAGTCGAGGTAGCTGTCGGCGATTTCCCAAGGCAAGTGCAAGGCGCCGAGCACCAGTTGCCGGGCGTCGTCCCAGGCGTTGTCGGTGCCATGGCCAAAAAACAGGTCTTCCCCATGGAAACGGCTGACAGCCCAACGGATATGATCGCGCAAGGTGCGCAGGCGGGAAGTGGTCACGGGGTAAGCTCCTGGAAAAAACGACTGGCGATTCTATCAGCCTTCACCTGTACCGACGATGTACGAAAAAGCCTCTGCCACCCGTCGGATTTCATCTGAATTAGCCTCATTGTGTTAAACAGGCCAGCCTCTTGACATGGCTGCACGCCAGCAACGGCGTACCTTACGATGGTAGCGATTCACAGAACCGCTCAGCCAGTGGACAATGGCGCAAAAGCCCCCCTCACAGGAGCCCCAGAATGTCCGTTCCAAAGACGATGTTTCAACTCAGCGGTCGTGGTTACGCAGCAGCGAACCTCAGCCATGCGACCCTCGTGATCATCGACGCGCAGAAGGAATACCTCAGCGGCCCGCTCGCCCTGTCCGGCATGGACGCGGCGGTCAGCAACATCAAGCAGCTCGTGTCTTCGGCGCGCAACGCCGGGCGCCCGATCGTGCACGTGCGCCATCTGGGCACCGTGGGCGGCCTGTTTGACCCCCAGGGCGAGCGCGGCGAATTCATCCCGGGCCTTGAGCCTGAAGGTGACGAAACCATCATCGGCAAACTGTTGCCCAGCGCGTTCCACGGCACCGGCCTGGAAAAGCATCTGCAGGATCTTGGTTCCCTGGACCTGATCGTCTGCGGTTTCATGAGCCACTCCAGCGTCAGCACCACCGTGCGCGCCGCCAAGAACCTGGGCTTTCGCTGCACCCTGGTCGAAGATGCCTGCGCCACCCGTGACCTGCCTTACAAAGGCGGCATCCTCAGCGCCGAGCATGTGCAGCAGACCGAAATGGCGATCATGGCCGACAATTTCGCCACCCTTGCGCTGACTAAAGACCTGATCTGATCCAAACGAGCGCCGATGAGCGACGCGGCAATGTTTATTGCCTCGCTCATGGGCAAGACCCTTTCATTTGGCGCATTTACCCCTCGTCCCGGAACAACCTGTGTATTGTCCGGTCGAAGGGCCGATACCCTGGAGGAAAGGTCGGAATGAAGATATCCGATGGTTTTGATGCTCGTCGCTTGCGCCCCAAGGGCCCGAGCAACTGGCGTCTGCGCCTGGTGGCCGGCATTGCCGCGCTGCTGGCGATTGTAGGTCTGCTGCTGGCCGGCGCTGGTGGCGCCGGCCTGTTTGGTCACTCTCCGGCCCTTGGCGAGCTGAATGCCAGCCCTGGCGGCTCGGCGATTCTGTTGGCGATTGGCCTGCTGGTGCTGTGGCTGGGCGTGTGGTTATGGCGGCGCAGCCGTCGGAAAATGCGCCAGCCATTGTCGCTCAACATCGCTTCGCACCTGATGAAAAAGCACGACTGATGGCGCTTGGATAGCGTTTCCTGCGCCCTGGCCGCCGCGTTTTAGGTAAACTGCCCGCCCTTCGCGGAGGCCATCATGCAAGACGACGATTTTTCCCTGTTCAAGAACGAGCTGCGCGGCGTCAAGCCGATCAAGCACGACCGCGCCGACACCGGCAAGCCCAAGGCCGACCGGGCGCAGATCGCCAAGCTGCGCCAGGCCGCGACCGTGCGCACCGACGCCACCACCGTGGACGGCCTGTCGGACCAATTCGTGATCGACGTCGGCCCCGAAGACGAGCTGATGTGGGCCCGCGATGGCGTGCAGGAAAGCCAGATGCGCAAGCTCAAGGCCGGCCAGATCCCGTTCGAAGGCAGCCTTGATTTGCACGGCATGAACGTGGAGAAAGCCCGGGAAACCCTGTGGGCCTTCCTTGCCGAAGCGACCAAGTTCGAGATTCGCTGCGTGCGCGTCACCCACGGCAAGGCCGTGCGGCTGGACGGCAAGCGGCCCATGATCAAGAGCCACGTCAACACCTGGCTACGCCAGCACGCCCAGGTGCTCGGCTTTACCTCTTGCCAGGCCCGCCACGGCGGCGCGGGCGCAGTGTACGTGATGCTCAAGCGCACGATGATGGAAGGGCGCGACGAGTAGGCGTGAAAAAGCCCAGCACTCAGGCTGGGCTTTGGCTTAATGGGCCAGATGCCTAGTTGCCATTAAACTCTTGAGACTTCTTTTCTTTGGCCAAAGAAATCACAGCTTTTTGCATCGTTATCGCAGTATTGGCTGCGCTTCGATACACCGCCCGCCTTTCTTCTACCGAACAGTTGCGGAAAAAGTCCGACATGGTCGTTGATTGATATTTTTCTACCGATTCCGTGATTCCGCCTTTCATAAGGCTGCTCCGGTCAAAATTTGCTCAAGTTGATCTGGATAGTAGGGCTGGCTGACCAACTCGTCAACGTCCTCAGCCGAAAGGTCGATACCGACCTCTGCATCACCACCGTCCGTGTCCTTGATGAGTACGTCGACCTGAAGGCGATCCTGAAACTCGCGGTTTAACTGACAAACCGTCGCCTTTGATGCGTAGAACTGACGAACAAACTCATTGCAGGGAATGTTCCTTCCTTCGATGGCTTCACGTGCCAACACAAACTCCCAGGCTAACGTCGGTTTCTGATAAACATAGATCACTTGAACCGATCGGTTTTTCTTATCCAGAGCACGCTGAACATTTTCTCGGGCGACATCAAGATTCGCAAGTGTTCCATCCAAAAGAAACGACTGGCACTGTTGATAAACAAGGTCGACGGTCCGTTCCACGATGGCTGTTACACCACGCTGGAAAAGACTTGAGTTCCCACCCGTGTACTCAGGAAAATATTCTCTGAAATCGTCAGGATCGATACGAAGAGCAGTCGATCCGTGGGCCTCCATCAAACGGATAAAAGACTTCGAAACTTCTGTCTTGCCTGCGCCAGGGGAGCCGGCCATAAAGACTGAAACTGGATACTCTTCACCCGGATATCGACTCAGGCAGGCCAACTCCCGAGCTATTCGTGTCCGATTTGCTTTGGCAAAAAGTACGGCGCGCTCAGAAATGCTTCGTTCCAAGGGTGTCATCGGGTCCTCCTCAACGAGGGCTGACTCTAGCATCGGGATCGCCAAGGAATACAACTGTCGGCGCACCTAAGCTACTATGTGCGCCATTAATCAGCACGCGATGCGCTACACCCGCTGAAAACTGCGCTTCACATTGGTACAGGCATACACCGTACCGTTCTGAAATCCATACGGAAACAGCCCTGTGACATTGGAACAAAACTACACCGCGATCCTCGGCCAGCTCGGCGAGGACGTTTCCCGCGAGGGCCTGCTCGACACGCCAAAACGTGCCGCCAAGGCAATGC
The DNA here is from genome assembly GCF_001983175.1 of Pseudomonas cedrina subsp. cedrina. Taxonomy (GTDB): domain Bacteria; phylum Pseudomonadota; class Gammaproteobacteria; order Pseudomonadales; family Pseudomonadaceae; genus Aquipseudomonas; species Aquipseudomonas cedrina. Next base: position 221,803 of record NZ_MNPW01000009.1, on the reverse strand, counting down.
AGTACCTCTGCCGTGGCTATGCGCAGACACTGGAAGAAGTCACCAACGGTGCCTTGTTCAGTTCTGACAACAGCGAAATGGTTCTGGTCAAGGACATCGAGTTGTACTCGTTGTGCGAACACCACTTGCTGCCGTTTATCGGCAAGGCCCACGTGGCGTATATCCCGAGCGGCAAAGTGCTGGGCCTGTCGAAGGTCGCGCGGATCGTCGACATGTATGCGCGCCGCCTGCAGATCCAGGAAAACCTCAGCCGCCAGATCGCCGATGCGGTGCTGCAGGTGACCGGTGCGCTGGGCGTGGCCGTGGTGATCGAGGCCAAGCATATGTGCATGATGATGCGCGGGGTCGAGAAGCAGAATTCGTCGATGATCACGTCGGTAATGCTCGGTGAGTTCCGCGAAAACGCGGCTACCCGAAGCGAGTTTCTCAGCCTGATCAAGTAACGGGCTGCGTAGGAAGAACCGGCGTTCATCGCCGGTTTTTTTTCGCCCGGCAAAAATCAGGTAAGCTGCGGCCCCTTCTGTCATGGGCAAGAGGTTTCAGCCATGTTCGTCAAAGCACTTCGAGTGGGCCTCGGCCAACTCATCATCGCGGGCGACTACCTTACCCGCCCACGCAAAAAACAACGCAGCGCCGAACAGCAGGCGCAGGTGAACGCAGCGGCCAAGGAATTGACCCTCTACCAGTTCCACGCCTGCCCGTTCTGTGTGAAGACCCGCCGTACCCTGCACCGCCTGAATGTGCCAGTGGCGTTGAAAGACGCAAAGAACAACCCACAGGACCGCCAGACCCTGTTGGAGCAAGGCGGCAAGATCAAGGTGCCGTGCCTGCGCATCGAAGAAAATGGCCAGACGACCTGGATGTATGACTCCAAGGTGATCATTGATTACCTGGACCAGCGGTTCGCCGCGGTCTGACAGACGCTGCAAATCCCTGTGGGAGCTGGCTTGCCTGCGATGCAGACGACGCGGTAGCCCAGGCGTACCGAGGTGATGCCATCGCAGCATAGGTATCTACACATTTTTGTAGTGAGCGGGCTTGTCCCGCGCTGGGTGGCGAAGCCGCCCCAATAAAGACACCGCGCAGTTTCAGACAAACCCAATTCGCCTGGTTTGGGGCCGCTTCGCAGCCCAGCGCGGGACAAGCCCGCTCACTACAGGGATTTGTCAGCCTTTGAAAGTTGTGTAGATACCCATGGCCATCGCAGGCAAGCCAGCTCCCACAGGATCTACGCCAGTCTTAAATCCTGTATTTCCAAAGCCAACAGCGCCGAACCCAGGCACTTGCCATGGGCATCCAGCGCCAGCGAACGCGTGACGCCACCGCGCAGGATCCCCGGCAGCACGAAGTTCAGCGCCTGCACGTTGGGCAATTCATAGCGCCTTACCTGCGCCGCGCCTGCCTCGCGCATGCCCGCGAAGAACTCGGCCACGCGCTCGGCCGTCAAGTATTCGCACAGCAACGGATAATCCTCGGCGCGATAGGCAATGATCGAGATATTCGAGGTGTCGCCCTTATCTCCGGTGCGGGAATGGGCCAGCGTATGCAGCTTCATGCTTCGATCCTCGGCTTGACCGCGTTACGCGGCAGCAGCAACGACGCCACCGCCACCACCTGGCGCACGCTTTTGCTCGCGCCGCCGCCGCCCGACGGGCCGTTGGTATAAAGGGTTTCCACTTCATTGCCCACACGCACGGCTTCGCTGCGTTCTTCGCAGCGCGCGGCCACGCGCAGGCGTACTTCCCAGGGTTCGACGCCGCTGCGCGGGCCGTGGAGCGAGTCCATGCCGATCAGCTCGGCGCGCACGTCCTGCAGCTTCACGCCAATCAATTCCAGGCGTTTAAGGACCACATCCCTTGCCAGTTGGGCTCGTGCGACAGCGCCGGGGCCGCCATAGGACATCTGCCCTTCACCGATCCAACCCTCCAGGTAACCGACGCTGACCTTCAACTGCTCGGGTCGCGCACGCCCGTCGGCGCCCTGGGCGCGAACGCGATCGACGCCCTCCTCGACAAACCCTACCCGGGAAAAGTCCGCCGTCACATCCGGTGTGAGGTAGGCGGCCGGGTCGTGCACTTCGTAGATAAGCTGTTCAGTGCAGGTGGCACGACTGACCCGCCCACCGGAACCGGCCACCTTGGTGATCAACGCTTCACCGTCGGCATTGATCTCAGCCAACGGGAAGCCCAGGCGAGCCAGGTCATCCACGTCCTTGAAACCAGGGTCGGCGAAATACCCGCCGCTGACTTGCCCGGCACATTCGAGCAAATGCCCCACCAACGTGCCGCGCCCCAGGCGCTGCCAATCGTCCGCCGCCCAGCCGAATTCAAACATCTGCGGCGCCAGGAACAGCGATGGGTCAGCCACGCGTCCGGTAATGACGACGTCGGCATCAGCGCGCAAAGCTTCGAGAATGCCGTCGACACCCAGGTAGGCATTCGCCGAAATCAACCGCTCGCCCAACGAGCCGACGCTCTGGCCGTTATCCAGTAAAAAGTCGGGCTGCAGCACTTTCAACACATCGTCGCCGACGACGGCGACCACCTTGAGATCCAGGCCCAACGCGGCGGCGATCCGCCGCACTTCAATGGCCGCCGACACCGGATTGGCGGCGCCCATATTGGTGACCACCCGCAGACGACGACGCCCGGCCTGCACGCCCACAAAGGGCAACACGCGGCGCATGCGCTCGCTGAGCAAGGGGTCGTACCCACCGTCGGGATCGCTGATCCGCGCCTGTTGCGCCAGGGCAATGGTGCGTTCAGCCAGGCACTCGAACACCAGGTAATCCAAGTCGCCTTGTTCGGCCAGTTCCACGGCAGGCTCGATACGGTCGCCGGAGTAGCCGGCGCCGGAACCGATGCGCAAGGTTTTCATATCAGATAACTCCCAGGAGCAACGCGGTCAGGGTCATCAACACCGACGCGGCAAACAGAAACGGAATGGTGAAACGCTGGTGATCGGCCAATTCGATCTTGCACAGGCCCACCAGCAGGAAGGTCGCAGGGGTCAGCGGGCTGACCGGGAACCCGGTGGTGTGCACGCCCAGCAAGGAGGCCTGGGCCACTTGCAGAGGGTCGACGCCCAACGCTTTGCCGACTTCGGCGATCACCGGCATCACGCCGAAATAGTAGGAATCGGGATCGAACAGCATGCTCAACGGCATGGAAAGGAAACCCACCACCGCCGGGATCAGCTTGCCGTGGCCGGCCGGGATCTGCGCCACCGCCACTTCAGCGATGGCCTTGAGCATGCCGGTGCCCTGCATGATGCCGGTGAACACGCCGGCCGCCAGCAGGATACTGGCCATGGTCAGCGCGGTCTTGGCATGCGCGTCGATACGGGCGCGCTGGGCGTCGACGTTCGGGTAGTTGATGCACAGCGCGAGCACCGTGCCGAGCATGAACATCACCACCGGGTCGACCCAGCCGGCGATCATCACCACCATCACCAGCACCGTCAGGATCAGGTTGACCCAGAACAGGCGCGGACGGCGCAGCTTGATGTCGTCGTCACTGAGCACCCGCTGCGGCACGGCGTCCACGCTGGAACCGGCACCGAGGCCCAGGCGTTTTTCCTCACGATGGCCCAGCCACCAGGCACAGGCGAAGACGAAGATCAGGCCGACGATCTGCACCGGGATCAGCGGCTGGAACAGATCCGCCACCGGCACATGCAAGGCCGCCGACGAGCGCAGCACCGGGCCGGTCCAAGGCAGGAAGTTGACCCCGGCCGCCATCGCACAGACACACGCGAGGATGCGTTTATCGATCCCCAGCCGGGTATACAAGGGCAGCATGGCCGGCACCGTCACCAGAAAGGTCACCGCGCCGGAGCCGTCGAGGTGCACCAGCAGCGCCAAGGTCGCGGTACCTACGACAATTCGTGTAGGACGCGTCCCTACCGTGCGCAGGATGCGATCAATGATGGGGTCGAGCATGCCAGCATCGGTCATGATCCCGAAAAACAGAATCGCGAACACGAACATGCCCACCACGGGGGCGACGTTCTTGATACCGGTGATGATGAAGGCGCTGGTCTGCAGGCCGAACCCGCCGAGCAGTGCGGCAATGATCGGCAAGGCGATCAGGGCCACCAGCGGTGAGAGGCGTTTGCTCATGACGGCAGCGAGCAGGCACAGGATGGTGATGACACCCAGGGTTGCGAGCATGGGTTACTCCAGAGCGGCCTTGGTGGCCGGTTATTGTTTTCCCTGGAGTATTGGAAGCGAGGTAGTCTTTGTAAATTGGAATATTCACCTGCTGGCATTCGGAAAAACAAAATGAAGAACAGCATCCAACACATTCAGGCCTTCCTTGCGGTGGCGCGCGCAGGCAGTTTCACCAAGGCGGCCAATGAGCTGCACCTGTCGCCCTCGGCGCTCACCGTCCAGGTGCAACAACTGGAAGACTGGCTCGGCGTCGCCCTGCTCGACCGCAGCCCGCGCCACGTCAGCATCACCGCCGCCGGCCAGGAAGCTCGCGGGCCGATGGAAAAACTGCTGCTGGACCTGGACAACATTGTCACCGGTTCTCGTGACCTGGCCGCGCTGCGCCGGGGCGTGGTCACCCTCGCCGCCCTGCCCTCGGTGTGCGCCGGCACGCTGCCGCCGGTGCTGCGCCTGTTTCGCGAGCGTTTTGCCGGGATCGAAGTGCGCCTGCATGACCTGGTGGCCCATCGCATTCACGCCCAGGTGCGTTCCGGCGAGGTGGATTTCGGCATTGGCGTACGTGCGCGGCTCAGCCATGGCCTGGAATTCGTACCGGTACTGAATGACCGATTATGTGCGTTTGTGCCGCAGGATCATCCTCTCGCTCGCCATCGCCAGTTGACCCTGGAGCAACTGGCGGACCAGCCGATCATCCTCACCGGGCGCGACAGCAGTGTGCGTGAGCACGTGGATGCTCTATTCGATGAGACAAAGCTGACGATGACCGCCGGCATGGAAGCCAACTACATGTCGACGGTATTGGCACTGGTGCGCCAGGGGCTGGGGATCAGCGTGCTGCCGGAGTCGGCGGCGGACAGTCTGGAGGGGTTGAAGCGCATCCCTATTGATCATCCGGGTGTGAACCGGGAGATCGGGTTGATCAGTCGCAGTGGGGTTGCACTAAGCCCGGCCGCACAGCGCTGCTTTGATCTATTGCATGACCAGCTATCTGACACACCACCGGGCTAACTGTGGGAGCTGGCTTGATCTGCGCCAGGTTAGTTGCCTGACACACCGCTATCGAGGTATCGACACAACTTTCAAAGGCTGAAAAATCTCCCTGTAGTGAGCGGGCTTGTCCCGCGCTGGGTGGCGAAGCCGCCCCAATAAAGACACCGCGCAGTTTCAGGCAAATCCAATTCGTCTGGTTTGGGGCCGCTTCGCAGCCCAGCGCGGGACAAGCCCGCTCACTACAAAAATGTGTAGATACCTATGGCTATCGCAGGCAAGCCAGCTCCCACATTTGGACCGCGTTTAATCCAACATCGCCACATGTTTCGGATGGCTGGCCACACGCGCCAGCCATGCCTGCACTGCCGGATAGGGCGCCAGGTCAAACCCACCCTCATGGGCCACATGGGTATAGGCGTACAACGCAATATCAGCGATCGAATACTGCTCGCCCACTAAATACGGCGTGGCCTGCAACTGACGCTCCATGACCTTCAGCGCCTTGTAGCCGCCCTTATGGGTGGTTTTGTATTCCTCCAGGCGATCCTGCGGCATGTTCAGGTAAAACTGGATAAACCGCGCCACCGCAATGTACGGCTCATGGCTGTATTGCTCGAAGAACTGCCACTGCAACACTTGCGTGCGCAGGCGCGGCTCGGTGGGCAGGAACTCGCTGCCATCGGCGAGGAAGTTGAGGATCGCATTGGACTCCCACAGGCACGTGCCGTCTTCCAACTCCAGCACGGGGATCTTGCCGTTGGGGTTCTTGGCCAGGAATTCGACGGTCTGGGTGTCACCCTTGAGGATGTCCACATCGACCCATTGGTAAGGGATGCCCAGCAGGCTAAGCATCAACTTGACCTTGTAGCAGTTGCCCGACTTGTAATCGCCATAAACCTTGTACATGGGGCTCCCCTTATGCCGCTTGCGCGTGCTGTGCTTGACGGACCACCGCGGCCAGGCGCTTGAGACCTTCGTCCAGGCGGGCCGGGTCGATATGGCTGAAATTGAGTCGCAACGAGCCAAGGTGCTGGTCGGGCTCGGAAAAGAAGGGTTCACCGGGCATGAACGCGACGTTCTGGTCGAGCGCTTGAGCCAACAAGGTGCGGGTATCGAGCGGCTGTTTCAAGGTCAGCCAGAAGAATAATCCGCCTTGGGGCACTTGCCAGTCGGCCAGGTCGGCGAAGTGGCGCTGCAGCGCGGCCTGGAATGCATCGCGGCGATCGCGGTAAAAACTGCGCAACTGCACCAGGTGCTGCTGGTATTTCTGCGTGCCGATCCACTGCATGGCCTGCCATTGGCCGACGCGGTTGGTGTGCAGGTCCGCCGACTGCTTGAGCTTGAGCAGGTGTGGGAACAGGTCCGGGCTGGCGATCAGGTAGCCGACACGCAGGCCGGGCAGCAGGGTCTTGGACACGGTGCCGGTGTAGATCCAGCTGGCTTTTTGCAGGCGGGCGACAATGGGTTTGGCACTGGCGCCGTCGAAGGTCAACTCGCGGTAGGGTTCGTCTTCGATCAGCGTCACGCCGAACTCATCGAGCAAGGCGGCGACGGCTTCGCGCTTGGCCTCGCTGTAGCGCACCGCAGACGGGTTCTGGAAGGTCGGGATCAGGTAGATGAACGCCGGGCGATGGCGTTCGAGGTTACTGCGCAATGCACCCAGGTCGGGGCCGTCGGCCTCCAGCTGGACGGTGAGGCAGTCGGCGCCGAACAGTTGGAAGATCTGCAAGGCGGCCAGGTAAGTCGGGCCTTCCAGCAGGATCTGCGTGCCTTTGTCGATATACAGCTTGGCCGCCAGGTCGAGGGTTTGCTGGGAACCGCTGACCACCAGCACCTGGCTGGCCTGACAGTGGATACCCAGCGCGCGCGCCTCGGCGGCGAGCAGTTCACGCAGCTGCGGCTCGCCTTCGCTCATGCCGTATTGGCCGATGTTCAGCGGCATGTCGTCCCAGTTCAGCGCCGGCAGCATGGCTTCGGCGGGCAGGCCGCCGGCGAACGACATCACTTCCGGTCGCTGGGCCGCCGCAAGGATTTCACGGATCAAGGAGCTTTTGAGGCGCGTAACACGTTCAGAGAAGGCCATGGGGGTCACCGGTAGCGAAGCCTGGGGAAAATACGTCAAACTGGTTGACCGAAATTACGACGACTCACACGGATACGTCAATATGCTTGACCTTAAAAACCCCCTCGCCCAGCAAGAAGCCATGCAAGCGTTCTTCTTCGGTTACCAGGCGTTCACCGCCAAGGCCGACGAAATGCTTGAGCGCCGTGGGCTGAGCCGGGTGCATCAGCGCATCGTGTTTTTTATCGCGCGCTACCCGACGTTGAGCGTCAAGCAATTGCTGGAATTGCTGGGCGTGAGCAAACAGGCGCTGAATATCCCGCTGCGCCAGTTGCAGGAAATGCACTTGGTGCACAGCGTGGCGTCCGAGACCGACAAGCGTAAACGCCTGCTGCAACTGACCGAGGAAGGACTGCGTTTCGAGCAGTCGCTGCGCCGTGAACAGGTCAAGTTGCTGCAGCGCGCTTTCAGTGAAGCCGGCGAAGCCGCGGTGGCCGGATGGCTGGCCGTCAATCAGGCATTGAGCGCCGCGAACTAGCCTTTCATCGCGCTATTCGAAAACATTATTTGCTTTCTTTGTATACAAAAGCATAATTCGCCTCGAGCGAGTTCCTGACCTAATGGTCAACAAACCCGCCAGTACCTCACAGCGCGAGCCCACTTGCGTGACCCGCGCTGGAAATAACAATAAAACTCTTGAGGAGTACTTGCCGTGGATAGCCGCAAATCCGAAGCCCCTACGCTGGACCTTGCCCCGCCCCACAACGGCTGGCTGGAACGCCTGTTCAAACTGCGCTTGCATGGCACCACAGTGAAGACCGAGCTGATCGCCGGCCTCACCACCTTTATCACCATGGCCTACATCATCTTCGTCAACCCCAACATCATGGCCGATGCCGGCATTGATCACGGCGCCGCATTCGTCGCCACCTGCATCGCCGCCGCGCTCGGTTGCCTGTTGATGGGCCTGTACGCCAACTGGCCGGTGGGCCTGGCGCCAGGCATGGGCCTGAATGCGTTTTTCACCTACACCGTAGTCGGCACCATGGGCTACACCTGGGAAACCGCACTGGGGGCGGTGTTCGTTTCCGGCGTGCTGTTCATGGCCCTGACGCTTTCGCGGGTACGCGAATGGCTGCTCAACAGCATCCCCGTGAGCCTGCGCCATGCCATGGGCGAGGGTGTCGGCCTGTTCCTCGGGGTGATCGGCCTGAAGACCGCCGGGATCATCGTCGACAGCCCGGCCACGTTGATCAAGCTCGGCTCGTTGCATGAACCGGCACCGCTGCTGGCGGCCATCTGCTTCCTGCTGATCGCCATCCTCAGTTATCACCGTGTGTTCGGCGCGATCCTGATCAGCATCATCGCCGTCACGCTGGCCGGTTGGGGCCTGGGCCTGGTGCAGTACAACGGCATCCTCGCCACGCCGCCCAGCCTGGCGCCGACTTGGATGGCGATGGATGTAAAAGGTGTATTCAATGTAAGCATGATCAGCGTGGTATTTGCCTTTCTTTTTGTACACATGTTCGATACCGCAGGTACACTGATGGGCGTCGCGCAACGGGCCGGCCTGGTCAATGCCGATGGCAAGATCCATAACCTGTCCCGCGCGTTGAAAGCCGACAGCGCTTCCAGCGTGTTTGGCGCCATGGTCGGCGTGCCGCCGGTGACCAGCTACGTGGAAAGTGCCGCCGGTGTTGCCGCTGGCGGCCGTACCGGGCTGACGGCGGTGACCGTGGGTGTGTTGTTTGTGGCGGCGATGTTTTTTGCACCGCTGGCTGGCATGATTCCGGCCTATGCCACCGCCGGCGCGCTGATTTACGTGGCGATGCTGATGATGGCAAGCATGGCCCATATCAACTGGGATGAAGCCACCGACAGCATTCCGGCGATTGTCACGGCGATCATGATGCCGCTGACCTTCTCGGTGGCCGACGGCATCGCGTTGGGTTTTATCACCTACGTGGCGCTCAAGACCGGCACCGGCAAGTACCGCGAAATCTCCGTGAGCCTGTGGGTGCTGTGCGCGATCTTTATCGCCAAATTCATATTTCTGTAAGGAGCAACGGATGAACCTGGAAACCTGGCTGCTGTTCAGCGGCGCGGCCCTGGTGGTGATCCTGATACCGGGGCCACTGTCACTGCTGATGATCAGCAACAGCCTCAACTATGGCCTGCGCCGCTCGTACCCAGCGTTTCTCGGAGGGGTGTTTGCCTCGATCTGCCTGCTCAGCGCTTCGGCCCTGGGCCTGGGCGCCCTGCTGCTGGCGTCGGAACGGTTGTTCAGCGCCTTGAAGATCGTCGGCGCGGTGTACCTGTTCTACCTCGCTTGGCAGAGCTGGCAGCAATCGCGGCAACCGGCCAAGGCCGCCGAAGTGCCGTACAGCGCGCCCGTGCCACGGTTTCGTGCGTTGTTTGGCCGCGCATTCGTGCTGGGCGCGAGCAATCCCAAGGACATTCTGTTCTTTGCCGCGTTCCTGCCGCAGTTTCTCAGCAGCGAGCAGCCCTTCCTGCCTCAATTACTGACGATGATTGCCACCTGGACCCTGCTCGATCTGCTGTGCAAGCTGGCCTACGGTGTGGGTGCACAGGGGGCCTCGCGCTACCTGCGCAACGGCAGTGGCCAGAATTGGTTCAACCGCGTCAGCGCCGGGCTATTCGGTGGTGCTGGCGTGATGGCACTGATCAAGGCCCGGACCGGCTGACTTTGGCAAAATAGACACTCGCTTCGCGCCCGGCCTGACTGCTCCACTGAATACCCGCAACGATCGGGACGAGGCGGTTTTCGCTCATGGCGCTGCTGACGCCTGCCAATGCAGGCACATCCGGATTGCTGCGAATAGTTTCAGTTAACCAATGATCCGTCAGCCGCGTTTTCAAATCGATCGTCCCGCCGTATGCCCAATGCATTGACACGTAGTAAACCTTGTTGGAAAGCGGATGAGTCACGATCAATTCACGCGTGGGCTTATTGGCGTGGATTGCCAACACGTCTTGTACGTCAAAGCCTTGCCGCTGCAACACGTGGGTGATGGCCTGACGCATCGCAATGTTGCGCTGATCCGTCCGCTTGGGGACTGGGTACCGAAGCGTGGGATCTAAACCTTGGGTCCTGAAGTCGACCCGCGTCAAGCCCGGCGCCTCGCCTTCCAGCCCTATGAATATCGATTTGACCTGCCTCTCGGTGGGCCGCAGCATTCTCAGCAAATCATCCGTCTGCCCCGGTTGCGCGGGGGCCGGGGGCAGCCAGTCGTCCAATGTCGCACGGATATTGAGCATATGACTGGCCGTTGCAGGGCGCTCCGGGCCTGATAGCTCAATCATCCGTGCCACGGTGAATTCTCGGCTTTTGGCGGTCATGGTGGGAAACGCCGTGCCGACATAGTCCGGCAATGACCTGTCAAACAGAGGGGCATGGAGCTGCCAGCCGCCCGTCGGCGTATGCGACGCAGGAAGGGGCTGTTCGTGACGTGCTGTGCTTGTCCAACGTTCGATATCCACACGGGCCAATGAAACCAATGGCTCATCCGTTGTGATAAACACAATGTTACCCAATGGAGCCTGCCCCCCCTGGGGGAGCAACCTGTAATAAGCGCTCAAAGGATCGCTCAGGCTCGTAAAGGGTGGGGCTACACGCAGGACATTGTAGGAAAACCCTCGGTTATCCATCGGGACGTGAAAAATACCGGGCGACGGGCAAGTCAACTGCTGAACATCCGGAATATGCGTACGCCAAGCCAACCAGTGGGTGGCCGTGGTGGAGGATTGGAGTATCCGGCTTTCCGTCGTCCTGCGTACCACGGGTGGCCACCAGTCCGGCGGCGGCAATACCGGGGCTGTCCACGGGCGAAGCACGCTCGAACTCGTTCCCGCCACGGGTGGAGGGGCGTCCGCGCCGAGTAACCACTCCTTGGACTGGTGGATATCCAGAATCAGCTCGTCCTGCCCTGGCGACTGCCGATTTTTCAGACGAAACCATTGCTCGCTGTCCCGTTTGTAAACCGGGTAATGGTGTGTGTTATCCGCCACAAACAACTCGCCATGTTTGGCGTAGACACCTGTTTGACCCGGCCCTTTCAACGCCACGGCCCCCTCAGGCACCGATTTGATCCTGAAACGCTCCAGCGCCTGAAGTTGCTTCACAGATGACGCCGAACGGGCAATGCCTGCCGGTTCCACACGCCAATGGCGCACCCGCCCCAACGCAGAGGGCAGAGCGGACCGTATGGCGGGAGTCAACGCAACCCCCGCCTTCTTGGGGCCCGGTACGAAAGTCGTGAGCAGATTGACCAAAAAGAATTTTGTCGTATCGGCCAACACTCGCTTATCGCTGGGATCGCCCGAATGCTGATAACGCCGCGCCGCACCGTACAACGCATGGATGTCGCTGAATATCCCGAATATTGGAACAAAGGTACTTAACAGCATCCGAATATTGGCGACTCTATCGTCGCGAAGGCGGCGGATTCGGTATTCCTCCAAGGCCTTACTGGAGTAACTGGCCGCTTGTGTCTGGCGTTGCAACTCATGCACCTTGCCGTGGTATAGCAACGCCTGGGCATCGCAGTTGGAGTTGGCGACAATCGCCAGCCAGTCCTGCGGATCACAGGCAATCTGCTCGAGCACTTGTTCTTCTATTTCATCAAGCGACAGCGAGGGTTCCAGATGCTTCACGCGGGAGCTTCGAGTCCATCGCCAAACCCCTTTCACAAGGAAAATAACAGCGGACACATCAAGAAGGTTGATGGTCACTGGATCAAACAGAGAAGGGGTGGCCTGAAAGGCCCAGCCGGGTGCGACCTGTCGTGCCAGCGTCTTGACGTTATCTGGCAATGCGCCAAGACGGTTCAATTCAGCGCTGGCCTGTTCAAGGCTGCTGTACTCAGTGAGCACCAAGGGGAGCGGGGCCTGGGGCCAATAGATCACGCAAAGCTGCGAGCGCTTGTCCTGCATGACCACTATCCCTGCGACATAGCGGTCATGCAGCAGGGTATGCCCCACCAAATGAACCACGTGCAGGTGTAACTCGTGCTGGTTCTTCAACATGTCCTGAGGCGTGCGTGCGGCCATTGCCGTGCTGAATACGCTTTGCCCTTTCGCCGACAACCCCTGTTGCACCGCTGAAAACAGATGCTGTTCAACACCGGCGCGCAACGCGCGATTCAATAACTCGGGAATACGTCCTTCGCTGAGCGGATGGTTGGGATTAACGGATGGATAAAAGACCTCGTTGATCAACGCGTCGTACCGGCCGCCGATATCCAGCGAAGAGATGAGTTGTCTTAAATGCCCCGTCGAAAGGCTGTCTGGCCATGTCCATCGCAAAGGGCAAGCACGGTTTAATTTATGCTGCGTCCAGGGTGCCAGCGGGTCCAGGTTATGCAGCGCCAGCTCCAACAGACTGAAGGCTCTGCACGAAGAAGACGGGGGCAATGTTTTTTGCGGGTCCTTCAAGAGACAAGCGTCTTTATGATCGCAATAGGTGCCGTGAATATCCCCGGACATCGCTATAAAGGGCTCGTCCAGCCCAATGCCCAGGGCGATCCCGTCACGACGCAAGCGGGCGGTCAACGCCTGGCGCGCATAGGTGTTCAAGTCCGGCAGACGTTGTTCAAGCCGCGTTAAAAATGCCCAGGCGCTGGTCATGTAAAACTTCTGCGAGTGTCTGAAGTGTCTACGTTGCGCACGCGTTGCCCCTGCCAACCATGCCGGCAGTTTTTTAGCTTCACGCGCGACCTTGCGCAGCAACTCAATATTCGCCTGCGCGCGGCTCAGAGCACTGTTGACGGGAACCTGCAGTTGTTGCTCCAGCTCAGTCAGCAGCAGCTCGCGGCTCAACTCGGCATCCTTGACCTCGCTGAAAATACGCGTGATGTCATCGGTGCTTTTGTACAAGCGACCGCAGCTCCCAATGAGTTTTTTGATGGAGGCCAATGCCGGCTTCTGAGGGATGGGCACGTAGCGTACTTCCAAGGTTTCACGCGCCGCATGTGTGCGTAAGTCGTTACGCTTATCGCGCGCGACACTGCCCCACAGCACGGAATCGTCCCGACTGGCGAGGCTTGCCTTGACACTGCGCGTGAGTGCGTCCAGCCCGAAAAACGGCATCACCCCGCCCTCTTCTCCAAAAGCGTATAGCACCACGGGAAGTTGGCGACGCGGGACCCTCACCGCCGCTGCGGTCGTGACTACCCAGATGTTATGGAGCGAGTAAAAGGCATCCAGCTCGCTGCCGATGGCGATCGACAGCACTTGGGTTTGACTGCCCGCGCGGCGGGCGGGCAACGGCTGCTCCACCACTTCAATCATCAAGTCCCGATGCGCCGTACTCAGCAGCTTAAGCCTGTATTGAACCTGAACCTCACAGCGCAAGGCCTCGGTTTGGGCACGCATAAACAACGTAATCCGCCTGGGCGTATCCTTGCCACCGGGGCGCTCAGACCAAAAGTCAAGGTTAAGCAACCGTTGCCGGGCACCCTGCGACACTGCATTCACGGTTTGGGCGTGAGTCTTGAGTTGGACCAGCAACGCAACGACCTCCTGATAGGCCGGTGTCTCGGCGCTTGGATCTTGCGGATCCAGCAGCGCGACCAGGCCTTTTTCGTAACGCTTGATCTGCTGCTCTGCCGTGCGCAGGGCCAAGCCGGGCGCGGTACTGGCAAAGATAATTTCCTTGCTGCGTCGCTGGTGGTCCCACTTGAGCAATTCGTCACGCAGCTCACCGAGCCGAGCCCTCCCGACCAGTCGTTGCCTGTTGCCCTCCACATACTTGAGGAAAGCGCCGGCATCCAGCGGCTGCGGTCGCTCTTGGGCAAATACCTGCTTGTGATAAATCGTCGAAATACAGGCCAATTCATTATTCCATTGCTGCCTCAGCAACTCTTGCGCCCCCAATGCCAACGCGTCCTCCAGGATCTCCAAGCCACGTGCCACGGTGGACGCAGGGGACAAATCCGCAGGGCGGCACAGCACTTGGCGACGATTCAAGGGCAAGCATTGCCAGAGTTCGTCAAACCGCGATTGGCTCAGCTCCAGCACACCGCACTGAAGCGCGACGAAGGAAGGGTACTCGTAGAAATTGCGGGCAATACCTGGCAGGTAAATGATGTGGGGCACACCGCTGGGGTCACCCTCACGGTAGATATGCAACGCACCTGGAATCACAGTTGCAGGCGTACCTGGCCAGAGTAGCTGGCCCACTCGCACACAGGCCCAATCCGCACCGGCGCGCTGACGCGCCTCAGCGCTCGGAGCATCAATCACGGCCTGGACCATGGCCATTGCGTTACCCGACAGCTCATCCAGTTGCCGCGCGATAAAGGCACGGTCGGCGAACAGTTGCGCGTGCAACGCTACCCAGCGTTCCCGGAGCGTCAGCCAGGAACCGTACGCCAACGTGTCCCAATAATCAGCGGCCGCGCGGACCAATCGCTCAAAAAGTCTCATCGCATCCAACCGTTGAAGTGCTTGCAACGGCGTCAACGTCAAGCGATAGCCAGGCTTGCCTTTGAGGCTCAGGTTGGTTGACGAGGTGACACGGGGCTCCATCACGGGCTCGAAGAGCGACGACAATGCCCGACTTGTCAGGCTGTCGACTTTCTCGGGTTCATCGTCCTTCGCGGGCTCGGTAAACAGCAGGTCATCCGGGTCCTCCGTGAACGCCTTGTGCAGCTCGGCGCGAATAACCTTCAAGACTGTCGGCGAGCGCCCCAGCAGATGTGTCAGCGTCTGCGCCGACTCGCTGCAACGCATGTCGGCCAGGCAAATTTGATTGATCAAGCGGCTTGGCTGGGTAGAGGCGTTAATTTGCAGCGTCAACTGTTCGCGGATGGCCCATAACTCAGCTTCGGTGACCTCGTCGGTGTCGGTGTCGAACGGAGGGCTGGAAACGGGAGCAGCGGACGAGTTCTCGGTAACCGAGGTCATGGTCTTTTCTCTGATTGAGGAAAAACCAGCCTAGGCAGCGCAGGTGCTCAAGGGGCGTTAGATAGTTGAGTGCGCGCAAAAAAAAGCCCGCAGTGTGAGCGGGCAACTATCAACGAAGCGCTTTGGGGGGTGAAGCGAGGTGACGCTAGCTACCGCGATAGGTGGAGTAGCTGTAGGGCGAAATCAGCAGCGGGACATGGTAGTGCTCCTGTTCGGCGCTGATGCCGAAGCGCAACACCACCACGTCAAGGAACGCCGGCTCGGGCAATTGCACACCACGGGCGCGGTAGTAGTCACCGGCGCTGAATTGCAGCTGGTACACACCGCTGCGGTAGGCGTCGCCTTGCAACAGTGGCGCGTCACAGCGGCCGTCGCTGTTGGTCAAGGTGGTGGCAACCCGTTCCAGTTGCGTGCCTTCGACGCGATACAGCTCAACCTTGATCGCGCTGCCGGGGCAGCCGTGAGCGGCGTCCAAAACGTGTGTGGTCAAACGTCCCATGGCGGTTATGCGCCTCCCGAAGTCAGTCATAGAGTGATCCGCACTTTTTCAGGGCATCGAAAAAGTCGGCGATGGCTGATTAAGACACTTTTAAAAAAAATTGTACACAATAAAAATCACAAACTATTTAACGGCTTCCACGGAAGCTTTTCTGTAGGAGCGAGCTTGCTCGCGAAGATCGTCAAAGATAACGCGTTCAAACTGAATGAACACGACGTCCTTGGGTTTTTCGCGAGCGAGCTCGCTCCTACAACACGCGGCGTTTATTTTTATTTTGCTGACCACTCGGGCAAGTTTCTTGCAAAAGCTACCGTTCAGAAAAAATGCAGAAATGCAGGCTTACAAAGTCGATGATAAGTTGTATACAATCACTCATCGCTGTGACGCCACCCAGTCATTTCACTGCCCGGCCGCCACACACACTTGCTACCACGAACAAGAAGGAAGACTGCAGTGAGCGCTGACTACCCACGCGACCTGATCGGTTACGGCAGTAACCCTCCTCACCCCCACTGGCCGGGCAAGGCACGCATCGCGCTGTCTTTCGTACTCAACTACGAAGAGGGCGGTGAGCGCAACATTTTGCACGGCGATAAGGAATCCGAAGCGTTCCTCTCGGAAATGGTCTCGGCGCAACCGCTGCAGGGCGCGCGCAACATGAGCATGGAGTCGCTGTATGAATACGGCAGCCGTGCCGGGGTGTGGCGCATTCTCAAGCTGTTCAAGGAATTCGATATCCCGCTGACCGTGTTCGCCGTGGCGATGGCCGCACAGCGCCACCCCGAGGTGATCCGCGCCATGGTCGAGGCCGGTCATGAGATCTGCAGCCACGGCTACCGCTGGATCGACTACCAGTACATGGACGAGGCCCAGGAGCGCGAGCACATGCTCGAAGCCATCCGCATCCTCACCGAACTCACCGGCGAGCGCCCGCTGGGCTGGTACACCGGGCGCACCGGTCCCAATACGCGGCGGTTGGTGATGGAGGAAGGCGGCTTCCTCTATGACTGCGACACCTATGACGACGACCTGCCCTACTGGGAGCCCAACAACCCAACCGGCAAGCCGCACCTGGTGATCCCCTACACCTTGGACACCAACGACATGCGCTTCACCCAGGTGCAGGGCTTCAACAAGGGCGATGATTTTTTCGAGTACCTCAAAGACGCGTTCGACGTGCTGTATGCCGAAGGCGCGGAAGCGCCGAAGATGCTGTCCATCGGCCTGCATTGCCGCCTGATCGGCCGCCCGGCGCGCCTGGCCTCGTTGAAGCGTTTTATCGAGTACGCCAAAGGGCATGAACAGGTGTGGTTCACCCGCCGAGTGGACATTGCGCGCCATTGGCAGGAAACCCACCCGTACACGGGAGCCGCGAAATGACTGCGTTCCAGACCCTCAAGCCGTCGAGCCTGAGCCGCGATGAATTCGTCGCCGCCTTCGCCGACATCTACGAACACTCGCCATGGGTGGCCGAAAAGGCCTTCGACCTGGGCCAGGATGCTTCGATCGACCAGATCGAAACCCTGCACCAGCGCATGAGCGACACCCTGTTGAGTGCTGATCATCAAAGCCAACTGGCGCTGATCAACGCTCACCCCGACCTGGCAGGCCGTGCCGCCGTCCAGGGCGAACTGACCCAAGCCAGCACCGATGAGCAAGCTGGCGCGGGGATTCACCAATGCACGGCCGAAGAGTTTTCTCGCTTCACCGAGCTGAACGAGGCCTACAAGGCCAAGTTCAAGTTTCCCTTCATCATGGCGGTAAAAGGCAGCAACCGGCATCAGATCCTGGCCGCGTTCGAAACGCGCATCCACAACTCTGCGGACGCTGAGTTCAAATGCGCACTGGACGAGATCAACAAGATCGCGTTGTTCCGCTTACTGACCCTCTAAACGACCAATCCCCAGCCACTCTATCCAAGGCAGACAAGAAGAATGAATGCTTACGCCGTACCTTTCGAAAAGTTCGTCAACCTGGCCGACGCCCGTCTAGGCACAAAGATTATCTCGGTGACCGATGACTGGTTCGCCGACGCCAACCGCCTGTTCCAGCCGACCCCGGCCGTGTGGAAGGAGGGCGTTTTCGATGACAACGGCAAGTGGATGGACGGCTGGGAGTCGCGCCGCAAGCGCTTCGAAGGCTACGACAGCGCGGTGATCCAACTGGGCGTGCCCGGTTCGATCAAGGGTGTGGACATCGACACTTCATTCTTCACCGGCAACTACCCGCCGTCGGCATCGCTGGAAGCCTGCTTCCTGGCCTCGGGCGAGCCTGACGAGCACACCCAGTGGGTGGAAGTGCTGTCGGCCGTCGAGCTGCAAGGCAACAGCCACCACTATCACGAGATCAACAACGCGCAGGCGTTCAGCCACCTGCGCTTCAATATCTACCCGGATGGCGGCGTGGCGCGTCTGCGCGTGTACGGCGTGCCGTTCCGCGACTGGTCCGCGGTAGGCGACAACGAACAGGTCGACCTGGCAGCCGCGCTGAACGGCGGTCGCGCGCTGGCTTGCTCCGATGAACACTTCGGGCGCATGAGCAACATCCTCAACCCCGGCCGTGGTATCAACATGGGCGACGGCTGGGAAACCGCACGGCGTCGCACCCCAGGCAATGACTGGGTGATCGTCGCGCTGGGGCACCCTGGCGAGATCGAGAAAATCATCGTCGACACCCTGCACTTCAAGGGCAACTACCCGGACACCTGCTCGATTCAGGGCGCGTTCGTCAAGGGCGGCACCGACAGCCAGATCGAAACCCAATCGCTGTTCTGGCGCGAATTGCTGCCGGCGCAGAAGCTGGAAATGCACGCAGAACATACCTTCGCCGAGCAGATCAAGGCGCTGGGGCCGATTACCCACATCCGCCTGAACGTGTTCCCGGATGGCGGTGTGAGTCGCCTGCGGGTACTGGGTAAAGTTTCGAAATAAGCGGGCTGATCGTTCCCACGCTCCGCGTGGGAATGCATCCCGTGACGCTCCGCGTCACCAAGAGCGGACGCGGAGCGTCCAGGGCAGCGTTCCCACGCAGAGCGTGGGAACGATCTATACAGCATCCGGATAAGAGACAGCCATGCGCACACTGATGATCGAACCCCTGACCAAAGAAGCCTTCGCCCCTTTCGGAGACGTTATCGAAACCGACGGCAGCGATCACTTCATGATCAACAACGGGTCGACCATGCGCTTTCACAAGCTGGCGACGGTCGAGACCGCGCAGCCTGAAGACCACGCCATCATCAGCATCTTCCGCGCCGACGCGCAGGACATGCCGCTGACCGTGTGCATGCTGGAGAGACATCCGCTGGGCAGCCAGGCCTTCATTCCGCTGCTCGGCAACCCCTTTCTGATCGTGGTCGCGCCAGTTGGCGATGCACCTGTATCAGGCTTGGTCCGCGCCTTCGTCACCAACGGCAGGCAGGGCATCAATTACCATCGCGGCGTCTGGCACCACCCGGTGCTGACGATCGAAAAGCGGGATGACTTCCTGGTGGTTGATCGCAGTGGCACAGGCAATAACTGCGATGAGCATTTTTTTGAAGAGGATGAGCGGTTGATCCTCGCCCCCCACCAATAAGAGAAGGCCGGATCACCCGACAACAAGGGTGACAGGCGAGAGGTAAAGACTGTGGAAGCACATCTGTTGGAATGGCTGAACCTGAGCGTGCGCTGGGTTCACATGATCACTGGCGTCGCCTGGATCGGCGCTTCGTTCTACTTCGTCTGGCTGGAAAACAACCTTAACCGCGTCAACCCCAAAAGCGGCCTGGCCGGTGACTTGTGGGCGATCCACGGTGGCGGTATCTACCACCTGGAAAAATACAAACTGGCTCCCCCGACCATGCCGGACAACCTGCACTGGTTCAAATGGGAAGCCTATTTCACCTGGATGTCGGGCGTCGCGCTGCTGTGCGTGGTGTTCTACTGGAACCCCACGTTGTACCTGCTGGCACCGGGCAGCAGCCTCAGCGGCACCGAAGGCGTGTTGCTGGGCATCGGCTCGTTGTTCGCAGGCTGGTTCATTTACTCCTTTCTCTGTGACTCGGCACTGGGCAAACGCCCGGCCCTGCTCGGCTTGATCCTGTTCGTGCTGTTGATTGCCGCAGCTTATGGCTTCAGCAAGGTGTTCAGCGGACGCGGTGCGTACCTGCACGTGGGCGCGGTAATCGGGACGATCATGGTGGGCAACGTGTTCCGCATCATCATGCCCGCCCAGCGTGCACTGGTGGCGGCCATCGCCGAAAACCGCACGCCGGACCCGGCACTGCCGGCCAAAGGCTTGCTGCGTTCGCGTCACAACAACTACTTCACCCTGCCGGTGCTGTTCATCATGATCAGCAACCACTTCCCGAGCACCTACGGCAGCCAATACAACTGGCTGATCCTGGCCGGGATCGCCGTGGCGGCGGTGTTGGTGCGGCACTACTTCAACACTCGGCATAACAGCCAGAAGTATGCGTGGACCTTGCCGGTGGGGGCGTTGGCGATGATTTGCCTGGCCTATGTAACCGGTCCCAAGCCCGCCGCTGAAGTGGCCAAGGCGCCTGCGGCGATTGAGTACCAGCCCTTGCCGGAAACCGCGCTGGGTGGTGGCTTGAAGCCCGCAGCGCCTGCCGCACCGGCGGCTGGGCCGGCACCGGCACAGGCCACCACGGATTTCGGCCAGGTGCACCACGTGATCGAGCAGCGCTGCACCGTGTGCCATTCGGCCAAGCCCACCAGCCCGCTGTTCAGCACGGCACCGGCAGGTGTGATGTTCGACACCCCGGAGCAGATCCAGCAACAGGCGGCGCGTATTCAAGCGCAGGCCGTGGCGAGCCAGATCATGCCGCTCGGCAACATCACCCAGATGACCCAGCAGGAAAGAGACCTGATCGGCACCTGGATCAACCAAGGAGCCCGCACCAACTGACTGTTTCACACCGTTCCCATGTGGGAGCTGGCTTGCCAAAAATCTCCCTGTAGTGAGCGGGCTTGTCCCGCGCTGGGTGGCGAAGCCGCCCTAAACCCAGGCGCCTGAGTTCTGTCTGGCAGAACGCGGTGGCTGGATTGGGGCGGCTTTGCCACCCAGCGCGGGGCAAGCCCGCTCACTACAAAGATGTGTAAGTACTCCCACAATTGAGATGCGTTCCAAACAACACAACAATAAAAAGATCCGAGGTGTTGCATGACCGAGTTAGTCGAACCGCAGATTCCTGCCGCGCCCGCCATGGCGCGGCTGCCCCTCTTGCAACTGATTCTGGTAGGCCTGCAACACGTCTTGCTGATGTATGGCGGTGCCGTCGCCGTGCCCCTGATCATCGGCCAGGCTGCGGGCCTGGGCCGTGAAGAAATCGCCTTCCTGATCAATGCCGACCTGCTGGTGGCCGGTATCGCCACCCTCGTGCAGTCGTTCGGTATCGGCCCGCTGGGCATCCGCATGCCGGTGATGATGGGCGCCAGTTTCGCCGCCGTCGGCAGCATGGTGGCCATGGCCGGCATGCCGGGTATCGGCCTGCAAGGCATTTTCGGCGCGACCATCGCCGCCGGGTTCTTCGGCATGCTGATTGCGCCGTTCATGTCCAAGGTGGTGCGCTTTTTCCCGCCGTTGGTGACGGGCACAGTGATCACTGCGATTGGCCTGTCGCTGTTTCCCGTCGCCGTGAACTGGGCGGGTGGCGGCAGCGCCGCCGCGACCTTCGGCTCGCCGATCTACCTGGCGATCGCCGCGCTGGTGCTGGGCACCATCCTGCTGATCAACCGCTTCATGCGCGGCTTCTGGGTGAACATCTCGGTGCTGATCGGCATGGGCCTGGGGTATGTGTTGTGCGGCCTGCTTGGCATGGTCGACCTCAGTGGCCTGGCCCTGGCCCCGTGGGTGCAGGTGGTAACGCCGCTGCACTTTGGCATGCCCAGGTTCGAGCTGGCGCCGATCCTGTCGATGTGCCTGGTGGTAGTGATCATCTTTGTCGAGTCCACCGGGATGTTCCTCGCGTTGGGCAAGATCACCGGCCGGGACGTCACGCCCAAGATGCTGCGCCGTGGCCTGCTGTGTGATGCCGGCGCATCGTTCTTTGCCGGCTTCTTCAACACCTTTACCCACTCCTCCTTTGCGCAGAATATCGGCCTGGTGCAGATGACCGGCGTGCGTTGCCGCTCGGTGACGATCATGGCCGGGGTCTTTCTGATCGTACTGAGCCTGCTGCCCAAGGCCGCGTACCTGGTGGCGTCGATTCCCCCGGCGGTGCTGGGTGGCGCGGCGATTGCCATGTTCGGCATGGTGGCGGCCACTGGAATCAAGATCCTGCAAGAGGCCGATATTGCCGACCGTCGCAACCAGTTGCTGGTGGCGGTGAGCATCGGCATGGGTCTGATCCCCGTGGTGCGCCCGGAATTCTTCGCGCAACTGCCGCTGTGGATGAGCCCGATTACCCACAGTGGCATCGCCATGGCCACCCTCAGCGCGTTGTCGCTGAATATCCTCTTCAACATTCTTGGCGGGGCCGGGCGCCCTGCCGTTGAGCACGCCCACACCTGAAACATGCCCCATTGTTGCCCTGTGCGCGCTGTAACGGCGCACTTGAGCCCAGACGTGGGAGCCAGTATTCTCCGCGCCCGCTTGAATCGACGGTTTTTCTACCGCCTTGGCGCGGCTTTTGCTGTAGCCATAAAGCTGACCAATCAGACGAGTTTTTCAGCCAATCCAAAGGCGCCACACCAGAGCGCCAGATGAAAAAAAACATAAAACTTTAACTCGGGAGCACCGAATGAAACCTATGTTCAAAGGCCTGATGCTGGCGGGATCCCTGCTGGCCGGTGGCCAAGCCGTGGCCGGTGATGTGCTGCAGTGGCAGAACAACAGCCTGACTTACCTGTGGGGCAAGAACTTTACCGTCAACCCGCAGATCCAGCAGACCGTCACGTTCGAACATGCCGATGCCTGGAAGTACGGCGACAACTTCTTCTTCCTCGACCGCATCTTTTACAACGGCAAGGAAGACGGCAACGCCGGTCCGAATACCTACTACGGCGAGTTCAGCCCGCGTTTGTCGTTCGGCAAGATTCTGGACAAGGATTTGTCATTCGGCCCGATCAAGGACGTGCTGCTGGCCTTCACTTACGAGTTCGGCGAAGGCGACAACGAGTCGTACCTGCTGGGCCCGGCTTTTGACCTGAACATCCCTGGTTTCGATTACTTCCAGCTGAACTTCTACCAGCGCCAGACCGAAGGCAATCGCCCGGGTGACGGCGTGTGGCAGATCACACCGGTGTGGTCGTACACCCTTCCCGTGGGCAACTCCGATGTGTTGATCGACGGTTTCATGGACTGGGTGGTGGACAACGACAAGAACGCTCGCGGCACGTATCACGCCAACCTGCACTTCAACCCGCAGGTCAAATATGACCTGGGCAAGGCGCTGCATTGGGGTGACAAACAGCTGTATGTCGGTTTTGAATACGACTACTGGAAGAACAAGTACGGGATCGAAGATTCGGGCGCGTTCAAGACGACTCAGGACACGGCAAGCTTCCTGGTCAAGTATCACTTCTAACTGCTGGACACTATCCCCTGTGGGAGCTGGCTTGCCTGCGATAGCGATAAGTCTGTGCCAAATAGGTTGGCTGACACTCCGCCATCGCAGGCAAGCCAGCTCCCACATTCAGATTGGGGACAGGCCAAGGAACCGTGTGATTTCCTCACGCTTGGCCAGCGCATCCTTGCGCCCCAACTCAATCAACTCGCTGCAATACCCCGCCTCGAATAGCAGATAACTCAACACCCCCGCCCCGCTCGTCTTGGTCGCTCCCGGCCCACGCAGGAACATGCGCAGTGCCGCCGGCAATTCCTGCCGGTGCCGCGCGGCGATTTCATCGATGGGCTGGCTCGGCGCGATCACCAGTACTTCCACCGGCGCCAGGCCCTGGGCCGCGCTGCCGGTCGGCTGGAATTCGCTGAACTGGTTCAAGCGCTCAAGCAATTCGATATCACTTTCCAGGCTGTCGATGAACGTGCTGTTGAGCATATGCCCGCCGATCTGCGCCAGCGTCGGTTCCTGGCCGGTAAAGGTGCGCTGCACCGCTGGAGCATTGCCACGTGGGTTACCGCTGACGCCCACTACCAACACGCGGGTGGCGCCCAGGTGCAAGGCCGGGCTGATGGGTGCCGATTGCCGCACGGCGCCGTCGCCAAAGAACTCCTGGTCGAGTTTGACCGGGGCAAACAGCAAGGGGATCGCCGAACTGGCCAACAAGTGTTCAACCGTCAGCCGGGTGGGCATGCCGATACGGCGATGGCGCAACCAGGCGTCGATGGTGCCGCCGCCTTGATAGAAGGTCACCGCTTGCCCGGACTCATAGCCAAAGGCCGTCACGGCTACCGCGTGCAGGTGCTTGTGCCGGATGGCCTCGTCGATGCCGTCCAGGTCCAGGCGTTCTTGCAGCAGGTCGCGTAACGGTGAGCTGTTGAGCAAGGCCACCGGCACTTGGGCACCCAGGCCCAGCAGGCTATGGATAAAGAAACGGCTCGCTTGGCGCATCACGCCCGGCCAATCGCTGCGCAGCACCAGATGACTGCGAAAGCCCTGCCAGAAGGCGGTCAGGCGTTGGATCGCGGCCCGAAAGTCCATGGCGCCACTGGCCAGGCTCACCGCGTTGATCGCCCCCGCCGAAGTGCCGACAATCACCGGGAACGGGTTGGGTGCGCCCGGCGGCAGCAATTCGGCAATCGCCGCCAATACCCCTACCTGATACGCCGCTCGCGCCCCGCCGCCGGAAAGAATCAAGCCTGTAACCGGTTCAGCTGGGCGCATTGCGTCACTCCGCGTGGGGAAAAGTAGGCCTTATCGGCGGCGTTTTTCGTACAGCTTGGGTTCACCCGGTGGCCGGCTCTTGAAGCGGCGATGGGTCCACAGGTATTGCTCGGGGCATTCCCGCACCGAGGCTTCGACCCACTGGTTGATGCGCAGGCAGTCGATTTCATCGCTTTCGCCCGGAAAATCGCTCAACGGCGGGTGGATGACCAGCCGATAACCGCTGCCATCGGCCAGGCGCTCCTGGGTGAACGGCACCACCAGCGCCTTGCCCAGGCGCGCGAACTTGCTGGTGGCGGTCACGGTGGCGGCCTGGATGCCGAACAACGGCACGAAAATACTCTGCTTGGCGCCGTAGTCCTGGTCCGGTGCGTACCAGATGGCGCGGCCGGCGCGCAGCAGCTTGAGCATGCCGCGCACGTCTTCGCGCTCCACGGCCAGGGAGTCGAGGTTGTGACGCTCGCGGCCACGGCGCTGGATATAGTCGAACAACGGGTTGCCGTGCTCGCGGTACATGCCGTCGATGGTGTGCTTCTGCCCGAGCAGCGCGGCGCCGATTTCCAAGGTGGTGAAGTGCAGCGCCATGAGGATCACGCCCTTGCCATCCAGTTGGGCCTGCTTGAGATGCTCCAGGCCTTCGACATGGGCCAGGCGCGCCAGGCGTTGGCGCGACCACCACCAGCTCATGGCCATTTCAAAGAAGGCGATGCCGGTGGAAGCGAAGTTTTCCTTGAGCAAGCGCTTACGCGCCTGGGCGGATTTTTCCGGAAAGCACAGCTCGAGATTGCGCGCGGCGATGCGGCGACGTTCGCCGGCCACATGATACATGCCGGCACCCAGCACGCGACCAATGGTCAACAGCGCGCGGTACGGCAGTTGGGTAACCAGCCACAGCGCGCCAAGTCCCAGCCATAACAGCCAGAAACGCGGGTGAAAAAATGCAGTGCGAAAACGCGGGCGATCCATTACAGATTCCGGTAAAGACAGGGCCGCGCATTCTACAACGGTTCGACTCGGCTTGCGGCCCGTGGATGTTCTCGTTATAAGTCTCGACACTTTTCGTGACAAGCCGCTTTTGCCGACCATGAGCCAAACCGAACCGCTAGACCAAGATCCCGTGTTCCAGCTGAAGGGCAGCATGCTCGCCATCACCGTGCTGGAACTCGCCCGCAACGACCTCGACGCCCTGGATCGCCAGCTCGCCGCCAAGGTCGCCCTGGCGCCGAATTTCTTCAACAATGCCCCGCTGGTGCTGGCCCTGGACAAACTGCCGGCCGGCCAAGGCAGCATCGACCTGCCCGGCCTGATGCGCGTGTGCCGCTCCCATGGCCTGCGCACGCTGGCGATTCGCGCCAGCCGCATTGAAGACATCGCCGCCGCCATCGCTATTGAACTGCCAGTACTGCCACCGTCCGGCGCACGCGAGCGTCCGCTTGAACCATTGGTCGGTGAAGAGAAGAAAAAACCGGAAAAACCACCGGAGCCGACGATCAAGCCTACAAAGATCATCACCTCGCCCGTACGCGGCGGGCAGCAGATTTACGCCCAGGGTGGCGACCTTGTGGTGATCTCTTCGGTCAGCCCGGGGGCGGAACTTCTGGCCGATGGCAACATCCATGTATACGGCCCGATGCGCGGCCGTGCGCTGGCCGGCATCAAGGGTGATACCAGGGCCCGTATTTTCTGCCAGCAGTTGACCGCTGAGTTGGTATCCATCGCAGGCCAGTACAAGGTTGCCGAAGATTTGCGCCGCGATCCGCTGTGGGGGGCTTCGGTGCAGGTCAACCTGTCGGGCGATGTGTTGAACATCATTCGTCTTTAACGGATACTGCCGCATTTTCCAAGCATCTCTAAACTCTGATAGCACAGCGAAACCGGCAATACTTGTGTAGGACTAATTGGAAGTTGGCGTTTCCCTGCGGAAACCACATCTTTTTCCTACAAAGGCTGTCCGCCTGCAGCGAGTTCCAAGAGATGTTTTTCAGGGACTGAAACGTCCTTCTTCCTTAGGGGTGAAACACCTTGGCCAAGATTCTCGTGGTTACATCCGGCAAGGGTGGTGTGGGTAAGACCACCACCAGCGCCGCTATCGGTACCGGTCTCGCTCTGCGCGGCCACAAGACAGTGATTGTCGACTTCGACGTCGGCTTGCGTAACCTCGACCTGATCATGGGCTGCGAACGCCGCGTGGTGTATGACTTCGTCAACGTGGTCAACGGCGAAGCCAACCTGCAACAGGCCCTGATCAAGGACAAGCGCCTTGAGAACCTGTACGTACTGGCCGCCAGCCAGACCCGCGACAAAGACGCGCTGACCAAGGAAGGCGTAGGCAAAGTCCTGGCCGAGCTGAAGGAAACCTTCGAATACGTGGTCTGCGATTCGCCGGCCGGTATCGAGACCGGTGCTCACCTGGCGATGTATTTTGCCGACGAAGCGATCGTGGTGACCAACCCGGAAGTCTCCTCCGTACGTGACTCGGACCGCATGCTCGGCCTGCTGGCCAGCAAGTCCCAGCGCGCCGAGAAAGGCGAAGACCCGATCAAGGAGCACCTGCTGCTCACGCGCTACAACCCTGAGCGGGTCAGCAATGGCGAAATGCTTGGCGTTGAAGACGTGAAGGATATCCTCGCCGTGACCCTGCTGGGCGTGATTCCAGAATCCCAGGCCGTCCTCAAGGCTTCCAACCAGGGCGTCCCGGTGATCCTCGACGACCAGAGCGACGCCGGCCAGGCGTACAGCGACGCCGTCGATCGCCTGTTGGGCAAGACCGTGGAACACCGCTTCCTCGATGTCAAGAAGAAGGGATTCTTCGAGCGTATCTTTGGAGGCAACTAAACAATGAAATTTCTCGACTTCTTTCGCGCCAACAAAAAGCCAAGTACCGCGTCGGTAGCGAAAGAGCGTCTACAGATCATCGTGGCGCACGAACGCGGCCAACGCAGCACACCGGACTACCTGCCAGCCCTGCAGAAGGAACTGGTCGAGGTGATCCGCAAGTACGTCAATATCGGCAACGATGACGTGCATGTCGCCCTGGAAAATGACGGCAGCTGCTCGATTCTGGAACTCAATATCACCCTGCCTGATCGTTGATCGAACAGGCGGCCGCCACGGCGGCTCGTTCACCCGTATCCCTTTTCAAGGCCGGGTGGGCGAGCCGCCGTTGGCGTTTGTTACGAGGCTGTTTAATGCCGTTGTCCAACATCCATATCCTCTATCAGGACGCCGCCGTCCTGGTGGTGAACAAGCCGACCCTGCTGCTCTCGGTGCCTGGTCGCGCCGATGACAACAAGGACTGCCTGATCACCCGCCTGCAGGAAAACGGCTACCCCGAAGCCCGCATTGTTCATCGCCTGGACTGGGAAACCTCGGGGATCATCCTGCTGGCCCGGGACGCCGACACCCACCGCGAACTGTCGCGCCAGTTTCATGACCGTGAAACCGAAAAAGCCTACACCGCTCTGGCCTGGGGCCAACCGGCACTGGACAGCGGCAGCATCGATTTGCCCCTGCGCTACGACCCGCCGACCAAGCCACGGCATGTGGTGGACCACGAATTCGGCAAGCATGCGCTGACGTTCTGGAAAGTGCTCGAGCGTTGCGGCGACTGGTGCCGCGTGGAGCTGACGCCGATTACCGGGCGTTCGCACCAGTTGCGGGTGCACATGCTGTCTATCGGTCACCCGTTGTTGGGGGACGGTTTGTATGCCCATGAACAAGCCCTGGCCGCCTGGCCGCGCCTGTGCCTGCATGCGAGCATGTTGAGCTTTACCCATCCGCAAAGCGGCGAGCGCCTGCGCTTCGAGTGCCCGGCGCCTTTCTAACCTGCAAACCCGATCGAATGTGGGAGCTGGCTTGCCTGCGATAGCGATGGATCAGCACCACATTTTTTCCTGATAGACCGCTATCGCAGCGGTGCGGCGATCCGACAAGCCAGCTCCCACAGGGTTCTGAGTGATCTTCGATAGAGCAGCCACACTCCAAATCCGGAGCCAATACGGTAAACTCCGCACACTGCTGTCTGGAGCTATTTATGCGCGAAGCGTTGAATCAAGGCCTGATCGACTTCCTCAAGGCCTCCCCTACTCCTTTTCATGCCACTGCCGCCATGGCCCAGCGCCTCGAAGCGGCCGGTTACCAGCGCCTCGACGAGCGCGACACCTGGACCACCGAAGCCAACGGCCGTTATTACCTGACCCGCAACGACTCCTCGATCATCGCCTTCAAGCTCGGCCGCCATTCGCCGCTGCAGGGCGGTATCCGCCTGGTCGGTGCCCACACCGACAGCCCATGCCTGCGGGTCAAGCCGCAGCCGGAGTTGCAACGCCAAGGCTTCTGGCAGTTGGGCGTGGAAGTCTACGGCGGCGCGCTGCTGGCGCCGTGGTTCGACCGCGACCTGTCCCTGGCCGGCCGCGTGACCTTCCGCCGCGACGGCAAGGTCGAAAGCCAGTTGATCGACTTCAAGCTGCCCATCGCCATCATTCCCAACCTGGCGATTCACCTGAACCGTGAAGCCAACCAGGGCTGGGCGATCAATGCGCAGACCGAGCTGCCGCCGATCCTCGCGCAGTTTGCCGGTGACGAGCGCGTGGACTTTCGCGCCGTGCTTACCGAGCAATTGGCCCGGGAACACGGGCTGAACGCCGACGTGGTGCTCGACTACGAGCTGAGCTTCTACGATACCCAAGGCGCCGCGGTGATTGGCCTGAACGGCGACTTCATCGCCGGTGCGCGCCTGGACAACCTGCTGTCGTGCTACGCCGGCCTGCAAGCCCTGCTCACCAGCGACAGCGAAGAAACCTGCGTGCTGGTGTGCAACGACCACGAAGAAGTCGGCTCCTGCTCGGCCTGCGGTGCCGACGGCCCGATGCTCGAACAGACCCTGCGCCGATTGCTGCCTGAAGGTGATGAGTTCGTACGCACCATTCAGAAATCCCTGCTGGTTTCGGCGGACAACGCCCACGGCGTACACCCCAACTATGCCGACAAGCACGACGCCAACCACGGCCCCAAGCTCAATGCCGGCCCGGTGATCAAGGTCAACAGCAACCAGCGCTACGCCACCAACAGCGAAACCGCCGGGTTCTTCCGCCATCTGTGCATGGCCCAGGAAGTACCGGTGCAGAGCTTCGTGGTACGCAGCGACATGGGCTGCGGTTCCACCATCGGCCCGATCACCGCCAGCCATCTGGGCGTGCGCACCGTAGACATCGGCCTGCCGACGTTTGCCATGCACTCCATTCGGGAGCTGTGCGGCAGCCATGACCTGGCGCATCTGGTGAAGGTGTTGGGCGCGTTCTACGCGAGCCACGATTTGCCTTGAGACCGTAGCGCAGCCATCGCGGGCAAGCCCGCTCCCACATTTGGAAGGCATTCCCTGTGGGAGCGGGCTTGCCCGCGATGGCGATTTCAAACACACCGAACGCTACCTGATACACATCAACCCCACTTCCCCCAATCCCGCCTAGACTTGTCAGTATTCCTACTCCGACAAGGCCATCACCCCATGATTTCCATGTCCTCCTTCCACGCCATGCTGATCCCGATCCTGATCGGCATGTTCCTGCTGGCCGTGGGTTTCAACTTTCGTGACAAGCCCCTCGGCGTGTTCGGCATGTGGGTGGGTATGCTGCTGATTCTGGGCACGGTGGTATACAAGATCCTCGCCAAACTGGCCGAATGACGCTTGCCCTCGTACACTCGATCGACCTGCCGTCTTCAAGGTTGCCCGCCTCGTGTTTTCCCGTCTGTTCGCCCTGCCCTGCTCGCTATTGATTGCCCTGCTCGTACTGCTGCCATGCGCCCCTGCCCAAGCCGTGGGTTTGCCAGGCATGCTCGGCAGCGGCGCCAAGGCCCAACCCCAGGCCGAGGTGCCGTTGGGCCAGTCGTTGGACGAGGTCATCAAGACCCTGGAGAACGACCAGCAGCGCACCCAGTTGCTGAGTGACCTGAAGAAGCTGCGCGCAGCCACGCAAAAAGCCCAGCCCGCCGCAGAGCTGGGGGTGTTGGGGCTGATCGGCAGTACGCTGTCGGGCTTTGAGCAGCAGTTTTCCGGCACCGACAGCCCGATGGGGCGCTGGTCCAACGAAGTCGACCTGGCCAAGCAAGAACTCAGTGCGCTGATGCTGCCGGCCAACGAATGGCTACCGATCATTTTCGGTTTTGCCCTGATCCTGGCGGTATGGAGCCTGCTCGCCGCCGCGCTGATCTGGCTGAGCCACCGCGTGCGCGAACGTTTCGGCCTGCCCGAGGAATTGCCGCAGCACCCACGCACCTGGGACATGGTGCGCTTCGCCCTGCGCAAACTGGGCCCCTGGCTGATCGCCCTGGTGATCACGGTTTACCTGAGCTACGCCCTGCCTTCGTCCCTGGGCAAATCCCTGGCGATGGTATTGGCTTACGCCCTGGTGGTCGGCACCTGCTTCTCGGCCATCTGCGTGATTGCCTTTTCCGTGCTTGACGGCCCCCATCGCCATCGCGCGCTGTACATCCTGCGCCACCAGGCGTTCCGCCCCCTCTGGTGGATCGGCAGTTTTGCCGCCTTCGGTGAAGCCCTGAGCGATCCCAGGCTGGTACAAGCCCTTGGGCAACACCTGTCCCACACCGCCGCGACCGTGGCCAATGTGATGGCGGCTTTATCGACCGGCGTGTTTATCCTGCGTTTCCGTCGGCCCATCGCCCACCTGATCCGCAACCAGCCGCTGTCACGCCGCCTCACACGCCGCGCCCTCAGCGACACGATCGAAATCATCGGTTCGTTCTGGTACATCCCCGCGTTGCTGCTGGTGGGCATTTCGCTGTTCGCCACGTTCGTCTCCGCCGGCGACACCAGCACCGCCTTACGCCAGTCACTGCTGTGCACGGTGCTGCTGGTGTTGTGCATGGTGATCAACGGTCTGGTACGCCGCCACGCGCTCAAGCCACAACGCGGGCACAAGCGCCACGCGCTGTACTCCGAGCGCCTGAAAGGCTTCGTCTATACCTTGGCGCACCTGCTGGTGTGGCTGGTGTTTATCGAGCTGGGCCTGCGGGTGTGGGGCCTGTCGCTGATTCGTTTTACCGAAGGCGATGGCCATGAGGTCAGCGTCAAACTGTTCGGCCTGGCCGGGACCTTGCTGTTTGCCTGGCTGATCTGGATTCTCAGCGACACCGCGATTCACCATGCGCTCACCCGCTCGCGCAAAGGCCTGGCCAACGCGCGGGCACAGACTATGATGCCGTTGATCCGCAACGTGCTGTTCGTGACGATTTTCATCATCGCCGCCATCGTCGCCCTGGCGAACATGGGCATGAACGTCACGCCGCTGCTGGCCGGTGCCGGCGTGATCGGCCTGGCCATCGGCTTTGGCGCGCAATCGCTGGTGGCGGACTTGATCACCGGCCTGTTCATCATCATCGAGGACTCCCTGGCCATCGATGACTACGTGGACGTGGGCGGCCACCTGGGTACCGTCGAGGGCCTGACCATCCGCACGGTGCGCCTGCGCGACATCGACGGGATCGTGCACACCATCCCGTTCAGCGAGATCAAGAGCATCAAGAACTACTCGCGGGAGTTCGGCTACGCGATCTTCCGGGTGGCGATCCCGTACAACATGCAGATTGACGACGCCATCAAGCTGATACGCGATGTCGGCCAGAAAATGCGCAACGACCCCCTGCAACGGCGCAACATCTGGTCGCCTCTGGAGATCCAGGGTGTGGAGAGTTTCGAGTCGGGCAGCGCGATCCTGCGTGCACGCTTCAAGACCGCGCCGATCAAGCAGTGGGAAGTGTCGCGGGCGTTCAACCTGTTGCTCAAGCGCCAACTGGATGAAGCCGGGCTGGACCTGGCG
Organism: Pseudomonas cedrina subsp. cedrina; assembly: GCF_001983175.1. GTDB lineage: Bacteria > Pseudomonadota > Gammaproteobacteria > Pseudomonadales > Pseudomonadaceae > Aquipseudomonas > Aquipseudomonas cedrina. Next base: position 189,532 of record NZ_MNPW01000009.1, on the reverse strand, counting down.
ACGCCGCGGTTGAGTGTGCAGGTGGTGACGGGGGCTGCGGGTGCAGAGGGGAAAGAGAAGAGTGTCCAGTAGGCAATGGGGTCTGGGAGTTGGATTGCCTGCGATGGCCGTGGCAAGGGAGCTTGCTCCCGTGGCGGCCCCTGGGCCGACCATGTCTCTGGGTTTGAGTACATATCCATTCCTGCGGTAACGGCGGCTATTGGTTCCGCCCTTACGGCGGCTCACTTTTGAAAAGCGCAAAAGTAAGCAAAACGCTCTTGCCCCACCACTCGGTGCCTCGCCTAGGCTCGGCATGCCCGAACGCAGGCTTGAATCCGTGGGCCGCCGTCATGGGCCATCCATGGCCCAGGACGGCTAACCCGGCGTCCTGCCGGGTTACCCACGGATTCAAGCCTGCGTTCGGCCAGCGTGGTTGACGGGGCGCCTGAGATCAAGATCAAAACCCAGATCAAGAGCAGATCAAGAGCAGATCAAGAGCAGATCAAGAGCAGATCAAGAGCAGATCAAGAGCAGATTAGGTGGCACTCCACCGATCTGCTTTTCTGTGGGAGCTGGCTTGCCTGCGATGCAGACAACTCGGTGTGCCTGATTTACCGAGGTGTTTGCATCGCAGGCAAGCCAGCTCCCACATTTTGAACCAGTACCGACAGCAAATACCGGTCGGCTCTAAGGCCGCCGCGCTTTGGCTTTTGATCTGGGATCGCCCCGTCAAACACGCTGGCCGAACGCAGGCTTTGGAGCGTGGGTAACCCGGCAGGACGCCGGGTTAGCCGCACTGGGCCATGGATGGCCCATTGCGGCGGCCCACGCTCCAAAGCCGGAGTGAGGGCATGCCGAGCCTAGGCGAGGCACCGAGTGTTGGGGCGAAGGCCTTTTGGTTACTTTTGGGCCTTTCCAAAAGTGACCCGCCGTAAGGGCGGAACCCTAAGTGGCCGTGACCGCAGGAATGGATATGTACTCAACCTCAAATACATGGTCGGCCCAAAGGCCGCCACGGAAGCAAGCTCCCACACTGAATCGTGACGAATCAGTTAGCGACGGCAGCACCATCCATCTTCTGCCGCAAACTCAACGGCCGCATATCAGTCCAGACTTCCTCAATGTACGCCAGGCACTCTTTCTTCATGCCGCTCTTGCCCACGGTGCGCCAGCCTTCCGGCACGGCCTTGTAGTCGGGCCAGATGGAATACTGTTCTTCGTGGTTGACCACTACCTGAAACAGGATGTCGTCGCGGTCAAATACTGAGGTCATTGCTGTTCTCCATCGCTAAAAGGCGGGCTGCGCACCGTGCGCAGCACTGATATCTGTAGAAACGTATAACCCTGGCAAAAAATTAGAGGCTGGCGACCGCCGCCGCCAACGCGCGCCCGAAGATATCCGCGACCCGGTCGACTTCGGCGGCGGTGATCACCAGCGGCGGCAGGAAGCGCACCACGCTGCCATGTCGCCCGCCCAGCTCGAGGATCAGCCCGCGCTTGAGGCATTCGCGCTGCACCAGCGGCGCCAGCTGGCGATGAACCGGTGGGTGGCCTTGAATGTCGAGTGGACCCTCGGGCTCAACCAGTTCCACGCCGAGCATCAGCCCGCGACCGCGAATATCCCCCAGGTGCGGGAAGTCGCGCTGCAGGATGCGCAGGTGTTCACCCAGGCGTTCGCCCATGGCCGCCGCATGGCCGGCCAGGTCGTGGTCCTTGAGGTAGCGCATCACCGCCGAACCCGCCGCCATCGCCATCTGGTTGCCACGGAAGGTGCCGGCATGCGCGCCCGGCAGCCAGGTGTCGAGCCAGTCGCGGTACACCACCACCGCCAGCGGCAGGCTGCCGCCGATGGCCTTGGACATCACCACCACATCCGGGATGATGCCCGCGTGTTCGAAGGCGAACATCTTGCCGGTGCGGCCGAAACCGCTCTGGATCTCATCGACGATCAACGCCACGCCCGCTTGCTCGGTGATGCGTCGCAGGCCGCGCAGCCAGTCCAGATCAGCCGGGATCACTCCGCCTTCGCCCTGCACCACTTCGACGATCACCGCCGCCGGCAGCAATACGCCTGCTTCCGGGTCATTCAACAGGTTTTCCAGGTAATGCAGGTTGACCCGCACACCTTCCGCGCCGCCCAGGCCGAACGGGCAACGGTAGTCGTAGGGATACGGCAGGAATTGCACGCCATTGCCGAGCAACGCGCCCAAGGGCTTCTTCGGTCCCAGGCTGCCCATCAGGCTCAACGCGCCCTGGCTCATGCCGTGATAACCGCCCTGGAACGACAACACGGTGCTGCGCCCGGTGGCGGTGCGCACCAGTTTCAAGGCGGCTTCGACGGCATCGGTGCCGGTGGGGCCGCAGAACTGGATCTTCGCTTCCCGCGCCAGCGCTGGCGGCAGCAGGCCGAACAGGTCCTGCACGAACTGGTCCTTGACCGGGGTGGTGAGGTCCAGGGTATGCAGGGGCAGTTCATCGGCGAGCACTTGCTGGATGGCCTCGATCACCACCGGGTGGTTATGCCCCAGCGCCAGGGTACCGGCGCCGGCCAGGCAGTCGATGAAACTGCGGCCTTCGACGTCTTCCACGTAGATGCCTTTGGCGCGCTTGAGCGCCAGGGGAATGCGCCGTGGGTAGCTGCGGGCGTTGGATTCCTGCTGGCGCTGACGGGCAAGCAGCGGGGAGTCGTCGAACTGGTAGAGCGTTTCATGCACCTGGGCGTCTTCGATACGGCTGGTAGCGACTGACATTTCTCGATCCCTCAATACGCTGATGATGACCAAACTGCCGATCCGATGGCGTCTGGCCCAAGGGGCATGCGCACGGATTTCCTGTTCTGGAAACGCACCAGCGCAGGGAGGATTTACTCCGCATGTCGCGAAAAGCCACTGGCCGGTAACTCGGGCAACTGTGGGAGCTGGCTTGCCTGCGATGACCATAGGTATCTACACAACTTTCAAAGGCTGACAAATCTCCGTGTAGTGAGCGGGCTTGTCCCGCGCTGGGCTGCGAAGCGGCCCCAACCCAGGCGACCTTGTTCTATCTGGAACTCTGCGGTGTCTTTATTGGGGCGGCTTCGCCACCCAGCGCGGGACAAGCCCGCTCACTACAAAAATGTGTAGATACCTATGCTGCGATGACATCACCTCGGTGTGCCTGATGTACCGAGGTGTCTGCATCGCAGGCAAGCCAGCTCCCACAGGACAGCATTCAGGCTTCAGAGTCCGAGGTACTTTTCATTCAGCGCATATAAGATCGCGCAGGTCTCTGTGTCCAGAACCCCGTAGAAATCCCGCGGGCGGAAGTGCATCTGAAATGCCCGCGTCCTCTGTTGAAACGCCTGCCGGTTCTTTGCAGGCGCATACCCGTAGCGCTGGAATGCCCGCTCCACCTCGACTTCCGAGGGCAACCCGGTGCAAAATCGACGTTGATACATCGCCCGCGTCGGCTCATCGAACCAGGCACCCACGCCTGCCTCATGCAAACGACGCCACGGCAGTTGCGGCCCCGGATCGCTCTTGCGCGCATACGCCACGTCCGAATGCCCAAGGATGTCGGTGGGCCCAACTTGCGGATAACGTCCAAGAATGTCGCGAACCAGCGCTATCAGCACGTCAGTCTGTTCCTCGCCGTAGGACGGAAAAGTGAACACCCCGCCGTCATCCCGCGCCAGGTTGACGATTTCGATGCCAATCGAGCGGCTATTGAGGTTATCGCGTCCCGCCCAATGGCTGACCCCGGCATGCCAGGCGCGCTGTTCTTCCGCCACCAGGCGAAACACCCGCAGCTCTTCATAACCGGCAGCGCGGTAACTTGGCTCATCTGGATCGGGCAGCAAATAGTGCGCACTGACCCCGTCCCGGGTCAGGGTGCGCAGGGAGGAGCCAAAGGGCGCCGCGGTGTAATGCAGAATCACCTGCCCCACAGACTCGCCGTTACGCTCGTTGAAGCCTGTGGCAGGAAAACTGGTATCAATGACCAACATAAGAACCGTCCTTTTCAATTCAGGCCGAGTCGTTCAGCCCGTTCAAACGCAAAAAATCAACGCCATCCTGAAGGCTTGAACCTCAGGAGGGCGGTAACTATTTGTGCTTGAAAGAAAAGTTGGCACCCAAAAGAAAAGTGATCAGCGCCGCAGCGGCATGCCCAATTCGACGCGCAGGCCATCCGCCTGGCTGTCGAACTTCAGCGAGCAGGAACAACGCTGCACGATCGCTTGCACGATCGCCAGGCCCAGGCCGCAGCCTTCGCTGTTGCCATTGCGCCAGAAGCGTTGGGTCAGGTATTGCAGGTCCTCGGGCGAGATCTGCTTGCCGTGGTCACGCACGCGGAACACCACATTATCGGCCGAGGTGATCACGCGCAGTTCCACGCGCGTATCCGCCGGCGTGTGGCGCAAGGCGTTATCCAGCAGGTTGCGCAAGGCCGCGACCGCCAGGCCAACCGGCATGCCCACCGGCGCGTCGGACAGGGTGTCGGGCAGGATCAGGTCGATGCGCGCGTTGTCGCCGGCATTCGCATCCTGGATCGCCAGCCGTGCCACTTCTTCGGCACTGGACTGCACGCCATCATCGAATGACAGGCTGCCTTCCACCCGCGCCAGCAACAGCAATTGCTCCAGGGTGCGATGCAGGCGGTCGGCGCCCTCCTCGGCGTGGGCCAGGGACTGGTCGCGGGCCGCGCCCTCGGTCATGCGCGCCACTTGCAGGTGGGTCTTGATCGCCGTCAGTGGGCTGCGCAGCTCGTGGGCGGCGTCCCCGGTGAGGCGCCGTTCGCGCTCGATGGTCTTGGCGATGCGTTGCAACAGTTGGTTCTGGGTGTCGAGCAGTGGCTTGAGCTCGCTGGGCAGTGGGTCGATCTGCAGCGGCTCGAGGGAGTCGGGGCTGCGGCGCATCAACGCATCACGCATGCGGTTGAGCGGCAGCAGGCTCTGGCCGATGCCCAGCCACAACAGGCACAGGCAGCCCAGCATCGCCACGCCCACCGGCACCGACGCCGCCAGCAGGATCGACAGGTTCAGCGCCTCGCGTTCCACCTGGCGGTCAGCGGTGGTGATCAACAGGTCGCCACGGGACAGGGTAAAACTGCGCCAATTCACGCCATCGATCACCTGGTCCCGAAAGCCGCTCACCCGCGACTCCAGCCCTTCATCCGGGGTAGCGTGGCTGCGCGCCAGCACTTCACCACGCAAGGAGCTGACCTGGCACGCCATGCCCCCCGGTACATTCAGGCTGCCATGCAAATGCGCGCCAGCGCTCTCACTGGCCAGCCCCGGCATCTGCTCGGTGAGCCCCGCCACCATGCGCGCGGACGCCACCAGGCGCTGGTCGAGGGAGAACATCATCTGGTTACGCAAGTCGTTGAGCATCCAGGCCGCCGCGAGGGCCCAGATCAGCACAAAGGCGGCGCCCAGCTTGAACGTCAGGCGCAGGCGCAGGCTTTTCACGGGGCGTCCTCGCCCCCGTCAGCCGGGCCCAGGCGGTAGCCCAGGCCGCGCACGGTCTCGACAATGCCGTTGCCCAATTTGCGCCGCAGATGGTGGATGTGCACGTTGAGCGCATTGCTTTCAAGCTCATCGTTGAAGCCGTAGACGCTGTCCTTGAGCTGCTCGCTGGACAGCACGCGGCCCTTGTTGTGCAGCAGGGCTTGCAGCAGCGCCTGCTCACGGCGTGACAGGTCCACCGGCTGGCCGCCCAGGAAGGTTTCGCGGCTGCTGGGGTCGTAGGCCAGGCGGCCATGTTCGATCAGGTTGACCCGGCGGCCGGCCACGCGGCGCAACAGGGTCTGCAGGCGCGCGGCGAGCTCGCGCAGGTCGAAGGGCTTGAGCAGGTAGTCGTCGGCGCCGGCTTGCAGGCCGTCGACGCGGTTGGTCACCGAGTCCCGCGCGGTGAGGATCAGCACCGGGATTTCCAGGCCCTGGCTGCGCTGTTGCTGCAACAGCTTGAGGCCATCCTCGTCGGGCAGGCCGAGGTCGAGCACCATGATGTCGAACGTGGCCGCCCTGAGCATGGCCCGCGCGGCGCCGGCGGTAGCCACGCGCTCGACGGTAAAACCCTGGGCGGTAAGGCCGGCCACGATGCCGCTGGCGATCAGTTCGTCGTCTTCACAGACCAGTACGTGCATGGTGAACCCTTCAGGAAAGATGGGGGTGATTAAAGGTGCCGCGGATTAAGCGCAGATTATGCCGCTAAACCCGCCACACTCCCTCTAGAATAGCCTGGGTTAATCATCGGTTAATCAACGCCACACATTGTGTGCCTCACTTGCATCGAACTAAGGCTTGACCATGCGGCATCTGTTTACCTTTCTGCTGGTGTTGTTCGCGGGGTTCGCCCAGGCCGCGCCGGGTAACCCGTTTGAAACAAAACCCGACTTCCTTCCGGTGGGCAAAGCCTTCACCTTTACCTCGGAACGTCTTGAAAGCGGCGAGACCCAGCTGTATTGGCAGATTGCCGATGGCTATTACCTGTACCAGCAGCGCATGAAGTTCGATGGCCTGGCCGAAAAGCCCGTGTTGCCCCAGGGTGAGCCCCATAGCGATGAGTTCTTCGGCGAGCAGCAAGTGTATCGCCAGGGCCTGGAAGTGAAGATTCCGGCCGGCGCAACCGGCCAGGTCAAACTGGGCTGGCAGGGCTGCGCCGATGCGGGCCTGTGCTACCCGCCGCAGTCGATCACCGTGGATTTGGGTGGCAATCCCGCCGTGGCAGCCACGGCCCAGGCTCAGGACCAGAGCCTGGCCAGCGGCTTGCAACAACGCAGCCTGGGCTGGAGCCTGCTGCTGTTCTTTGGCCTGGGCCTGCTGCTGGCGTTTGCACCGTGCTCCTTGCCGATGCTGCCGATTCTCGCCGGCCTGGTGGTGGGCAGTGGCGCCAGCCCCCGTCGCGGTTTTGCCTTGGCCAGCAGCTACGTGGTGTGCATGGCGCTGGTGTATGCGGCACTGGGCGTGTTGGCCGCATTGCTCGGCGGCAACCTCGCCGCGTTGCTGCAAACGCCGTGGATCCTCGGCAGTTTCGCTGCCTTGTTTGTGATCCTGGCCCTGCCGATGTTCGGCTTCTTTGAACTGCAACTGCCCGCGTTCCTGCGTGACCGCCTCGACAACGTCAGCCGCCGGCAAAGCGGCGGCAGCCTGGTGGGTGCCGGGGTGCTCGGCGCGCTGTCCGGCCTGTTGGTCGGCCCGTGCATGACCGCGCCCCTGGCCGGCGCGCTGCTCTATATCGCCCAGACCGGCAATGCGCTGCACGGCGGCCTGATCCTGTTCACCATGGGCATCGGCATCGGTATTCCGCTGTTGCTGCTGGTGACCGTGGGCAACCGCTTCCTGCCCAAGCCGGGCACCTGGATGAACGTACTCAAAGGCATCTTCGGCTTCCTGTTCCTCGGCACCGCCGTGCTGATGATTCGCCCGGTGGTTGGCGACGCCTTGTGGATCGGCCTGTGGGGCGCACTCGCGCTGGTGATGGCTTACTGCGGTTGGACCCTGGCCCGCGAATACGGCCTGGCCGCCAAGGTGTTTGGCGCCGGTTCCGTGGTGCTGGGCCTGTGGGGCGCCGTGCTGGTGGTGGGCGCAGCCGGTGGCAGCGGTGATCTGTGGCAACCGCTTAAGGTCTACAGCGGCTCGCGGGCCGCCGCCGTATCGACCGCCCACGACGCCTTCATGACCATCAACGACCCCGCCGTACTGCAAAGCCAGCTCGACAGCGCCAAGGCCGAGGGCCAATGGGTGCTGGTGGACTACTACGCGGACTGGTGCGTGTCGTGCAAGATCATGGAGAAGCAGGTGTTCGGCAAACCCGAAGTCATGCAAGCCCTGAAAGACGTGCGCCTGCTGCGCCTGGACGTCACCGCCGACAACGCCGCCAGCCGCGAGCTGCTCGGCCGCTACAAAGTCCCTGGCCCACCAACCTTCATCTGGATCGGCCCCAACGGCGAAGAACGCCGCGCCCAACGCATCACCGGCGAAGTGGATGCCGCCGCCTTCCTGCAACGCTGGACACACACCCGGGACGCCCTCTGAATGCTGACCCTGACCATCGGCACCTTCGCCATCGCCTTGAATCACCTGCTGCTCATCAGCGCGCTGGTTCTGGCCACCCTGGTGGGTTGGCGCGTGGCCAAGCGTGGCGGTGAAAACCCGGAATCGGTGCTGTTCAGCCTGTTTCTGCTGGGCATGCTGGTCGCCCGCGTCAGCTTTGTGCTGATGTACTGGAGCGATTACCGCCACGACCCGCTGCAGATGGTCGACCTGCGCGACGGCGGTTTCCTCGCCTGGCCCGGCGTGATCGCACTGGTCCTCGGCGCGCTGGCCTACGGCTGGCGCCGCCCGGCCCTGCGCAAGCCTCTGGGCGCCGGGGTAATCACCGGCCTGATGTTCTGGGGCATGACCAGCCTGTCCCTGAGCCTGTACGACAAGGGCACCCATCTGCCGGACATCACCTTGCGCAACGCCAATGGCGATGTGGTGCAACTGGCCGACTACAAGGGCGGCCCGCTGGTAATCAACCTCTGGGCCACCTGGTGCCCGCCGTGCCGTCGCGAGATGCCGGTACTGGAACGCGCCCAGCACCAACGCCCCGACGTGACCTTCCTGTTCGTCAACCAGGCCGAAAGCATGCAAAGCGTCGCAACCTTCCTCGCCACCCAGGGCCTGACCCTCGACAACGTGCTGTTCGACGCCAGCGGCCGCCTCGGCCAGGCCGTGGGCTCGATGGCGCTGCCCACCACGTTGTTCTACACCGCCGACGGCCGCCTGATCAACAGCCACCTCGGCGAACTGTCCCAAGCCAGCCTGGCCCGTGCCATGGAACCCTTCGACACCGATACAACAAGGAAACCCACATGCCCCGCCTCCGCCACCTGCTGACCCTGCTGCCACTGACGCTGGCCGCCACCCTGGCCCATGCCGAAGACTGGCCGGCACCGATCAAACAGATCGAGGCCAAGGGCGCCAAAATCCTCGGCAAATTCGACGCCCCCAGCGGCCTCACCGGCTACGCCGCGCAATACCAGAACCGCGGCATGGCGCTGTACCTGACCGCCGACGGCAAAAGCGTGATCGCCGGCAACCTGTACGATGCCCAAGGCAATGACCTGAGCAGCGCGCCCCTGGAGAAACTGGTGTACGCGCCGATGGCCAAGGAAGTCTGGGCCAAGATGGAAAAAAGCAGCTGGATCCAGGACGGCGACGTCAACGCGCCGCGCACCGTCTACCTGTTCAGCGACCCTAACTGCCCCTACTGCAACATGTTCTGGGAACAGGCCCGCCCGTGGGTAAAAGCCGGCAAGGTGCAATTGCGCCACATCATGGTCGGCATCATCCGCGAAGACAGCCCCGGCAAATCCGCCGCACTGTTCGCCGCCAAGGACCCGCAAAAAGCCCTGCAGGAACACGAAGCGGCGGGTAAAGGCAGCAAGTTGCAGGCACTGGACAAGATCCCGGCCGATATCGAGGCCAAGCTGGATGCGAATATGAAGTTGATGGAAGAGCTGGAGTTATCGGCGACGCCGGCGATTTTCTATCTGGATGACAAGGGTGGGTTGCAGCAACAGCAGGGGGCGCCTTCGCCGGAGAAGTTGGGGAAGATCATGGGGCCGAAGTAAGCGCATCCGAACAGGTTGACGTTAAAAAACGCCCATGCAGTTTGCATGGGCGTTTTTGTATGTCGCTACAACCAGAATGTGAAGAAGTCAAAGAACATGTAGTCCCCAGAGTGTATTTCTATACGCCCGATTTTTGAGCTCCCTGGCGTAGAGAAGTCCACCCAACCATGAAGCGGAGATCCAATATTGGCGCCATTCAAGTTCACCACACCCAAGTAGACACCCGACGCACTGTAGAACGTGAGCACCGTGTGGAGGTGGCTCCAAGTGTAAGCGAACTTCACTCTCTTGCATTCGAAGGCTAAATCCAAACGTAGATGTTGTTTAGGATTCTGGTCGGCGCCGCGACACAATACAATTGCTTGCCCCTCTAGCAGCCCCGGAGTTGGAGAGTATGAATCGATCCCCGCTGGGCCAGGGCCTGACAGGAAATTGATACGCATGGTCGGCGTACTAATACTCTGTCCCGCCGAAATAATCCTGGTGGGCTCTGTGGTGAAGTTCTCATAACGAATCTCCGGTGGCGCAACCAGGTTCAACACCCGCGGTGGGCATACCACGTTCACATTTGAACTACCATCGGTTGATAAGCTGAAAGTCAACGTCAGAGGGGTAGCGTCCATCAGTTTATCCAACTCGGGCCGCAGGACAGGTCCAGCCACCCCTACAGTCTCTTCTGCTGCCGTGATGGCTCTGGCCGAGTAAACATTGAACGAGTAGGGATTGCCGTTTTTATCCGTTCCATCCGTCCGTAACCAGGCCTTCTGCCCTGCCCGTAAAAACCACATTGGCTCTTCGATGGAATTGGCATTCCCAGTGAACGTTCTCAGGTCCAGAACAGCGTTTTGCGTCTTGGGCGGCGTTGCCTCCAATACGTTTGGCGTTTCCAGGCGCACAGGCAAACTGATCTTCAAGTTCAACGGCGGTGAGGTCTGCACCTTGCAGGCGGTGGTGACGGTGTAAGTGATCTCTACCGCTGTACCCATGCTCTCGATCACGGCTTCCGGCGGCAACAACCAGATCACCGCGCCCGTTGTGCTGCCAGGTTGGGAGGCCACCAACCAGCAAGAACCATTCGGTCTCTTCCAGCAGACGATGATGGCGTGCTTGGGGTTATTGCCGACATAATTCACTTCAACATGTACACCGGTGCGCCCGTTATAAGCGGTCAATTGGCCAAGCACCGCTTCCCTCACGGTGGGTTCGATCAGCACCATGGGCCCCTGTTCGATTTTGAAGGTCTGAACAGGAAATTCGTGTGCGCTAGCCAGATCACACTTGTCACAAAAACTCACTGCGAAGTGCAGGTCGAATTCGCTGCAATCCGCCAGCTTTTGCAGCTCAGCCCTTAGGATGGGTGGATTGATTCCATTCGCCTTCCAAACATCTGTAACAGGTGCATCCATCAAAATATCAAAACGGTAGGCACTGCCGTCTTCATGCTCACCCGTGATCCACATCCAGCAACATTTCGAACACTCGGCATAATCCCATACCGGCACAAAAGCCGTTGCGTCCGCTGGAAATGTGCTGAGGTCCAGGGTATTTCCCGTCGCCTGTTCGATCTGCGAATGAGGAAATTGGGGTAGCAACACGTTGACCATCTGTTCAGGTGATAGCTGTGGTTCACCGCCACTGGGGAATTGAACGGTGTAGGTGAGCATCATCGGCTTATTGAAAAAACAGGCAACGTCACAGGGCGACAGCTTGATAGACGCCCGATCCCCGTCCTTCTCAATCGTTACGCAGCCAAGCGGCTTGCTCCCATCATCGGGACCGCTCACGTAAAAACAGATTTGGTCGCCTTCGTAGATATCCAGACCGGAGACATCTACATCTCCCCCGTCTTTGGTGAGTTCCGGGTTGAGGCACCATTCATCGTCGTACAGCACTGATTGCCGTAGATGGGGGCGTGGCATGTTTTCAAGACGAGGATCCACAATCAACGCACTAGTGGGGCGAGGCCGACCTTCAAGCGCATTTTCCGGTAAACGTGTTTCAAGAATAGGATCGACATCAGCCGGAGGCAGTGGGGCGCGGCCATCGCAAATCCAACCCCAATGAATAGTCAACGACCCCCAAGGCCGACGACGCCCCATCCAGCCACGTGGCAGAGACAGCCTGAACACATGACCTGGCACAGCTTCAGCAGCCGTGACAACACGAGAAAACGCCACGTTATTGAAAGCAAAAGGCGTTTTGTCTTGGTCACCCGCCACGTTCACGAAAAATTGATCGCCTTCCTTAATGAGAGGATGGGCATACGCCTGGATCGTTTCATTCCCGGAAAACTTGTACATGTCCAACGTGGGCGTATTGTGAACGGGCTCAGAATGGACAAACTCGGGCGCAAAACCTTCAAGGTCTTTCTCGTCGTAAAAACGTACCTCCACTTCTGATACTCGAGACTGTGCAGGCTGTCCCGCCACCGTCCCTTTAAACGAAAACAACAGGGTGTGGCCCATACCCGAAGTTATGTAATTCAGAGGGATAGGGATTTTCCGCGCCCCACTCGTGCCACTGGTATCTACAATGTCTTCAAATTGCGGTTCGCCTCCATCCTTGACTTGAATCTGGACAGTAATATCCGAGTTGTCCATGTCCGAATCCGTGGTTAGAAAGGCTCCATCCTTCACATCCAATGGGTAAAGGGTACCTCCCTCCCCCTTGTAAATATCTGGAGCTTTAACCTCAACTGCCTTGGGCTTTGGAGGCTTAGGTTTGGGCGCTTTCACGAGTTTAGAGGGCGTGCCAGGCGTTAAATTTTTTTTAGCCATGATAAGAACTCCGTGTTCAGAACTTATTACCCTCGCCAGACCTGAGGCCGAGGGTCTCCCTCTAGTGAGCTCTTTTGACGCTTTCTCGCCTACTGTCAGAATTGACAGTTCGGACGAATCGCCTCGATTTGCCCGATAAACGGCTACCTTGAAACCAACATCACCGCCGCATTGCGCTCAAGATAAATCGCGGCGAAAGCAAGAACCCGCCTCCACTGGCATCTCGCCGAGATCGTCACCCGTTTTGGGGTAATACTAAAGTGAACGCACGCGAAATTCGTCAAGGTTGTAATCATCCCCATCACCGCCGGCGGGTACCGATCGATGGGTATAGACACTCAGCCACATGGTCGACGCCGTAGCTTGAAACGATCCTTTTAACTCAACCCATGTCCATCCTGGAAACTGCGTAGGCGCGGTGACATTAAGCACCGTAGTACCGTCGGTAGCCTGCAGGGACAGTGTCGGTACCGGAGGATAACCGTTGCGATTCTGAACCTTAATGCTGAATTCATAGCTTTGGCCAACAGCCAAACCGTCATAGCGTTTCCTCACCAGCTCGCCAGTTCTTGTGTCGGCTGCGTCGTGAACCAATACCCAGTTTCCTCCAAGGTTCGTCATAAGCAGGTCCACCGGACGGTAGGCGGCGGGACCAGGCTGCCAGCCATTCCAGTCCCCTCCCGTGAACGGGGTAAAGTCATAGAGTGGGTTGGTTTTGACTACCAGCATCCGCGATGGGCATACCACGTTCACATTAGCACTACCGTCGGTTGATAGGCTGAAAGTGAACATCAAAGGGGTGGCATCCATCAGTTTATCCAACTCGGGCCGCAGGACAGGCCCAGCCACCCCCGCAGTCTCCTCTGCCGCAGTAATGGCTCTTGCCGAGTAAACATTGAACGAGTAGGGATTGCCGTTTTTATCCGTTCCATCTGCGCGTAGCCAGCTATTCTGTCCCTCCCGCAAAAACCACATTGGCTCTTCGAGGGAATTGGCATTCCCAGTGAACGTTCTCAGGTCCAGAACAGCGTTTTGCGTCTTGGGCGGCGTTGCCTCCAATACGTTGGGCATTTCCAAACGCACCGGTAGGCTGATCTTCAAGTTCAGAGACGGTGATGTCTGCACTTTGCACGCGGTAGTGACGGTGAAACTGATCTCTACCACGTTACCCATGCTCTCGATCACGGCTTCCGGCGGCAACAACCAGACCACCGCGCCCGTCGTACTGCCTGGTTGAGGGGTCAGCAGCCAGCATGAACCGTTCGGTCTCTTCCAGCAGACGCTGATGGTGTGCTTGGGGTTATTGCCGACATAACTCACTTCAACATGTACGCCATTGCGCCCATTGTAAGCGGTCAATTGGTCAAGCACCGCTTCCGTCACTTTTGGCTCAAGCAGTACCAGAGGTGCCTGCTCTATTTTGAATCCCTGGGTTGGGAATTCAAACGCAGTAGCCCGATTGCATTTGCCATCAAAGCCCACAGCGAAATGCAATTGGAATTCGCTGCAATCTGCCAGTTTAGTCAGCTGAGCCCGTGAGATGGGGGTATTCACGCCTTTCCCCACCCAATCTGCAGTAAGGGATTCATCTACCAATACGTCGAACTGATAGACGCTGCCATTCTCAAGCTTGCCACTTACCCACATCCAGCAGCATTGACCCTCTGCGGCGTAGTCAAAGATCGGAACGATACCTGTCGCGTCACCAACGAATGTACTGAGGTCCACCGTACCCGCTGTTGCCTCTTCAATGTCCGGACCTGGAAGTTGTGGCGCCAGTACGTCGACATCTCGCTGAGGCGAAGACTGCGGCGCGTAATTATTGAATTGAAGGGTGTAATCCAGCGTCAGCGTCTTATTGAATAGCGCAGCGAAGACCTTGGGAGGGACGTCAAACGACAAGCTGCTTTCACCCGCTTTCACTGTCTGACAACCGAGCGCAATAGGCCCATAGTTGGGCCCTCGGGCCTGAGCACAAACAAGATCGCCTTCAGCCATGCCTGCATAATTGACGACCGCATGCCCGCCCTTGACGGTGTTGGTTGGGTTGACCTGCCAGTGACCGGAAGGCAGCTCGACCGACTCTCGCAGATGTGCAGGATTCAAATCCTGGTACGGGTCCACTTGCAGCAGCGTGGTGGTACGCAAGTGGAAATCCTGGGCATTAATAGGCAGCGGGTTTTCAAGAAGAGGGTCATCAGGCTGTGGAAATACTGGGCGGGTCCCATCCCAAATCAAGCCAAAGTGGGCCGTCAGCGCCGAATTGTCATCCAGCCTGGACATCCATGGGCGTGAAAGAGGGAACCTGAAGACATAACCCCCATGAGCCTCATGGGGCTGTACCACATAATCCAGCGCGACCCAGATGAATCGGTATGGCGCGGTATGCTGGTTACCGGCGACCGTGATAAACAACCGTTGCCCAGGAAAGATAAAGGGCCAGGCCTTGACTTCGAGGGTTCCATCACCAGTAAAACTCTGCATCCTCAGCCACCAAGTGTTCCACTCGTTCTTGGAATGCTTAAACACCGCCCTCGATACAACCAGATCCTCCTCCCTCAATAACTGGACTTCCAGCTCCAGCACCAGGGAAGTTTCCTCCTTTGCGCCTGCCAACGCCGTGTACCACATCAGCACCGTATGCCCAATCATCAAACTGAGTAACCGCGCAGAAATCTGTACTACATCATCGCCGTCATCCACAAAGATGGGCTCGAATGCAGGCTCGGCCTGATCCTTGATGGCGATAAAAAATGTGCAGTCCGTCGCCCCCGCAGGCAGTGTCAGCTTGGCTTCAGTCCCATTGATCGCCTCCATGGGGTTAAGCACGCTGTTATTGGCTGCGAACTCGACAATAGGAACGGGAAATTGCGCTTTGGGCTTTTTCGGCCGGCGGGGTGGAGTTTTGGCGGGTTGGAGAGACGACGCTTTAGAGATCAGTTTTTTAGCCACGATAAGACTCCTGTCCAACGTTAGATAACCATCAAGGCTGGCTTTACCAACCAAAAACTTCGGTTATCTAACGCTCGGATCAGAAATCTTGCCTACTGTCAGATCTGACAGTTCTGACAAACGGCCCGCTCAAAGCCCCTCCAACTCCGCCATCAAATCACTCAACCGATCCACCGTCCCGGCACTGATCTCATTCCCCGCCAGCCCGTCGATATACTCAGCCAACTCCGCCACCGTACTGCACTCGAACATCGCCCTTAGCGGCACATCCCGCTGCAAGGTCTTCTGCACCCGCGACGCAATCTGCGTGGCCAGCAACGAGTGCCCGCCCAGTTCGAAAAAGTTGTCCTGTACCCCTACCCGCTCGACCTTGAGTACC
The DNA here is from genome assembly GCF_001983175.1 of Pseudomonas cedrina subsp. cedrina. Taxonomy (GTDB): domain Bacteria; phylum Pseudomonadota; class Gammaproteobacteria; order Pseudomonadales; family Pseudomonadaceae; genus Aquipseudomonas; species Aquipseudomonas cedrina. The sequence continues at coordinate 173,848 of NZ_MNPW01000009.1, read as the reverse complement.
TCGGCCCAGATCGCGGCCAACGTGGTTTCCAGGTCGTTGCGCGGCGCCAGGTAGTCCTGGCTGTGAAGCTGGCCGATCTCCAGGGCCGGCAGGGCCTTGCGGTCGAGTTTGCCGTTGGCGTTGAGTGGCAGGCGGTCGAGCCAGAGCCAGTGCAGCGGCACCATGTATTCCGGCAGTTCAGCGCGCAGGCGTTGCTTGATGCGGTCCAGGCGTTCGCCTGGGTTGAGCGTTTCATCCGTCGCCACCAGGTAGCCGACCAGGTGCTTGCCGTTGACGCCTTCCTGCACGCCGACTGCCCCATCGCGCACTTCCGGTTGTTCGTGCAGGCGCGCTTCGATTTCGCCGAGTTCGATGCGGTAGCCGCGAATTTTCACCTGGTGGTCGATACGCCCGACGTACTCCAGCACGCCGTCGCTGCGTCGCCGTGCGAGGTCACCGGTGCGGTAGAGTCGCTCGCCCGGTGCGCCAAACGGGTTTGGCACAAACACCGGGGCGGTACGCAGCGGGTCGCTGACGTAGCCGCGACCGACACCCGTACCGGCGACGCACAACTCGCCCACCGCGCCTTGGGGCACCAACTCCAAAGCACCATCGAGCAGATACAAACGGTTGTTGTCGGTCGGCGTGCCAATCGGCAGGTAAGTGCCACGGGTCGAGGCCAGGTCGACGCGGAAGAACGCTACGTCGTCGGAACATTCCGCCGGGCCGTAAGCGTTCACCAGCCCGATCTGCGGATAACGTTGCAACCACTGGCGCGCCAGTTCCGGCGGCATGGCTTCACCGGTCGGCAGCATCCAGCGCAGGCCATCCAGGCCGATACGCTCCTGGGCCAACATGCCCTGGATCAGCGACGGTACGCTTTCCAGCAGGGTGATGCCCTTGGCCTGCACATGTTCCAGCAGGCCTTGGGGATCATGCGCAATGCTGTTCGGCACAATGTCCACCCGTGCGCCGAACAGCGGCGCGGCGAGGAACTGCCACACGGAAATATCGAAGCTCTGTGAAGCGGTCTGCGCGATCACATCCGCGTCGCTCAAGGCCAGGTACGGCACCTTGCTCAGCTGGTTATTGAGCATGCCGCGCTGTTCCACCATCACGCCCTTGGGCAGGCCGGTGGAACCCGAGGTGTAGATCACATACGCGAGGTTGTCCGGGCCGCTGTAAATGCCGGGGTTTTCCCCACGTGCGGGCACTTCTTCCCACACCAGCAGCTGGCAGTCGAAACCCTCCAGCAACTCGATGGCCTGCTCGCGGCACGCCTCGGTGCACACCAGCAACGGCGTGCGGCTCAGCTCGAGGATGCTGCGTAAACGCTGGCTCGGCAGGCCCGGGTCCAGCGGCAGGTAACCGGCACCCGCCTTGAAGCTGCCGATGATCATGCCCAGCAGGTCGAGGTTACGCTCGGCCAGCAACGCTACCGGTTGATCCAGGCCGACGCCCGCCGTGATCAGCGCGTGGCCCAGGCCGTTAGCGCGACGGTTCAGCGTGTCATAGCTCCATTGCTGGTCCAGGCAACTGGCGACGATGCGCTGCGGATACGCGGCCGCCTGGGCTTCGAACAGTTCGACATAGCTGCGTTCCAGCGGGTAGTCATGTTCACTCTGATTGCAGCCGTTGAGCAGGAATTCGCGCTCCTGTTCGCCCATCAGCGGCAGGTCGGCCATGTCGCCATGGAAACCCTGCACCAGCGCCAGCAGCAAGCGCTTGAACTCGCCCAGCATGCCTTGCACGGTGGTTTCGTCGAAGTAGCGCTGGTCATAGGAGAGGTGCAATCCAAGGTCATCCCCGGGATAGCACACGGCGGTCAGCGGGAAGTTGGTGTGAGTACGCCCGGAATCCGAGGTGGCATTCAGGCTCTGCGCACGGTCCAGCACCGAGACTTCCACCGGGGCGTTTTCGAACACGAACAGGCTGTCGAACAACGGCTGGCCCTTGGGCAGTTCGCTGTGTTCCTGGATCGTCACCAGCGGCAGGTATTCGTACTCGCGCAGCTGCATATTGCTGTCGAGCAGGCCGCTCAGCCACTGGCGCACACTGCAGCGCTGGTCGTCCTCGGGCAGTTTGACCCGCAGCGCGATGCTGTTGATGAACAGGCCGACGGTGCGCTGCATCTCGGGCATGTCCACCGGGCGGCCGGCGACGGTAACGCCGAACACCACGTCGCGCTCACCGCTCAAACGCCGCAACACCAGAGCCCATGCCGCCTGGGCGAAGGTGTTGATGGTCAACTGATGGGCCTGGGCCAGTTCGCGCAGTTGCGCACCGTCGCGGGCATCGAGACGGGTGTAGCAGTCACCCACCACCATGCCGCCGCTGTGGCCCGCATGTTCGCGCAGGAACGGCCGGTCGCTCGGAATCGGCGTGGTGCGCTCGAAGCCTTGCAGGTTCTGTTGCCACCACTGGCGCGCCTCATTCAGGTCCTGGCGTTGCAGCCAGGCAATGTAGTCGCGGTAGCGCGGTGGCGCGGCCAGTTGCGCGTCGCGGCCTTCGCCGAGGGCCGTGTAGAGGTCGAAGAAATCATTCATCAGCAACGAACGGCACCAGGCATCGATGAGGATGTGGTGGTTGCTCATCATGAACCAGTAGCGGGCCTCGGCGACGCGGATCAGGCGCAGATGGAACGGCGCCTGGTTGAGCAGATCGAAACCGGCTTCGCGCTCCTGCTTGAGCAACGCTTGCAGGCGTGCTTCCTGTTCGGCTTGCGGGTCGTTGCTCCAGTCCAGGTATTCGATCGGCGTGCTGCCGGGTTTATGGATCACTTGCAGCATGTCTTCGCCAACGTTCCAGCAGAACGAGGCGCGCAGGGCTTCGTGGCGGGCGATCACCGCCTGCCAGGCCTGGGCGAAACGCTCGGGGTCCAGGGCGCTGTTGATGCGGTAGCGGTCCTGCATGTAGTAGAGACCGGTGCCCGGTTCCAGCAGGGTGTGCAGCAGCAGGCCTTCCTGCATCGGGGTCAACGGGTAGACGTCTTCGATGGCGCTGGCCGGTACCGGCAGGCTGTCGAGCTGCGACTGGGTCAGGCGCGCCAGCGGGAAGTCGGACGGCGTGAGGCCGCCGGCGTCGTCCCGGATGCAGTGCAGAGTCAGGCTTTGCAGTTCAGCCAGGTACGCATCGGCCAATTCGCGGATCGTGTGCGGGTCAAATCGCTCGCGGCTGAAGGTCCAGCGCAGCACCAGTTCACCGCCGTACACCTGGCTGTCGACGCTCAGTTCGTTGGGCAGCGGCGCGTCCGGGTCATGGGCCAGGCCTGCGGATTCATCCAGCGGATGGAACAGCGCATCGGCGCCGAAGCTCTGGTCAAACTGGCCCAGGTAGTTGAAGGTAATCGGCGCGCTCGGCAGTGCGGCCATGCTCTGTTTGCAAGCATGATCCGCCAGGTAGCGCAGCACGCCGTAACCCAAGCCTTTATGCGGCACGCCGCGCAGTTGTTCCTTGATCGCCTTGATCGAGTCGCCCTGGGTCGCTTGCGGGGTCAGGCGCAGCGGATAAGCACTGGTGAACCAGCCGACACTGCGGGTCAGGTCGATGTCATCGAACAGGGTTTCGCGGCCGTGGCCCTCCAGCTGGACCAGCGCCGAGGCGTGGCCGCTCCAGCGGCACAGCACGCGCGCCAAGGCGGTCAGCAGCAGGTCGTTGACCTGGGTGCGATAGGCGCTCGGCGCCTGTTGCAGCAACTGGCGGGTGTGTTCGGCATCCAGGCGCACGCTGACGCTGTCGGCATCGCGGTGGCGCAGCGAACCCTGCGCGCGGGCCACCGGCAATGCCGTGTCGGGCCCGGCCAGTTGCGCCTGCCAGAGGCTAAACTCTTCGCGCAGCGACTCGCTGCCGGCATAGGCTTGCAAACGCGCGGCCCAGTCACGCAGGGCGCTGGTCTTGGCCGGCAGGCTGACGGGCTGGCCGTCGCTGAGTTGGCGGTAGACCGTTTGCACGTCTTCCAGCAACACGCGCCACGACACGCCATCCACCACCAGGTGATGGATCGCGATCAGCAGACGTTGCTGACCTTCGGGACCGTCCACCAGCAAGGCGCGCAGCAGCGGACCGTGCTGCAGGTCGAGGCTGCGCTGGGTGTCGGTGAACAAGGCGGTGCAGTCCGCCATGTCGCGCACTTGCGCCTGCAGCAGCACCCCGCCTTGGGGCACGGCCAGATGTTCGGCGTGCCACTGCGCGTCGCGCTTGCTGAAGCTCAGGCGCAGAGCGTCGTGGTGTTCCAGCACGGTCAGCAACGCTTGTTCCAGGCGATGGGGCTGCAGCAATTGCAGCGGTTTGAGGACCAGCGCCTGGTTCCAGTGCTGACGCTGTGGAATTTCGGTGTCGAAGAACCAATGCTGGATCGGTGTGAGGCCCGAGCTACCGGTCAGCACGCCCTGCTCCGCCGTGACCAGCTCGGTGCGCGTGGCAACGGCGGCCAGGGTCTGCACGGTCTGGTGCTGGAACAGGTCACGCGGGCTGAAGTGTATGCCCGCCTGCCGCGCACGGCTGACCACCTGGATCGACAGGATCGAGTCGCCGCCCAGCTCAAAGAAGTTATCGTCCAGGCCGACTTGCTGCACGTTCAACACCGCGCACCAGATCGCTGCCAAGCTGCTTTCCAGCGCGTTGCGCGGCGCCACATAGGCTTGGCGGTTGGCCTCGGGATCCGGTTGCGGCAAGGCCCGGCGGTCGAGTTTGCCGTTGGCGGTCAGCGGCATGCTGTCCAGGACGATCAGGTGCGCGGGCACCATATAGTCCGGCAGATGTGCCTTGAGATGCGTCTTCAGCGCATCACGCAGCGTGCCGTGGTCGGCGTCGCTGGCCAGGTACGCCACCAGCTGTTTGCCACTCGGCGCATCCAGCGCCAGCACCACCGCTTCGCGCACGGCTTCGTGTTCCAGCAGGCGGGTTTCGATTTCGCCCAGCTCAATACGGAAACCGCGGATCTTCACCTGATGGTCGATGCGCCCCAGGTACTCCACCAGGCCATCGGCGCGCTGGCGCACCAGGTCGCCGGTGCGGTACAGCCGCGCGCCATTGCGGGCAAACGGGTCGGCGACAAAACGCTCGGCGGTCATGCCGGGACGCTGGTGATACCCCTGGGCAAGGCCGGCGCCGCCGACATACAACTCGCCGCTCGCCCCTTGCGGCAGCAACGCCAGGTCGGCGTCGAGAATATAGGCCACACGGTCGCCGATAATGCTGCCGATCGGTACGCTGCCGGCGCCCTCCTCCAACTGCTCGGGCGCAAGGCTGGCCAGCGGCATCACCACGGTTTCGGTCGGGCCGTACGCGTTGAAGAACATTTGAGGCTGGAACGCCGCGCGGATGCGCTGCAAGTGCTCGCCGGTGAGCGCTTCGCCGCCGGTGATACACATGCGCACCGGCAAGGTCTGCTGCCGGGTCGCCAGCCACTGCGCCAACTGGCTGCCGTAGCTGGGCGTAAAGCCCAGAATGTTGACGCGATGGGTGCGGATCAGCGCGCAGATTTCTTGCGCATCCCACTGGCCCTGGGCTCGCAGCACCACCTGCGCGCCGCTGAGCAGCGGCACCAGCAAACGCTCGGTGGCGGCGTCGAAGTTGATCGAATAAAAGTGCAGTTCGCAGTCGTCCGGGCGCATGCCGAAACGCTCGATCACGGCCTGGCAATGCATGGCGATTTCACCGTGGCACACCACCACGCCTTTCGGCTTGCCGGTGGAGCCGGAGGTGTAGATCAAGTAGGCCTGATGGTGCGCCAGGCTGATAAACGGCAGCTCATCGCTCGGGTAGTCGGCAAGCCGCGGCACATCATCCTCAAGGCACCAGCACGCCACGCCCGCCGGCAATTCGCCGAGGGCCTGGAACATGGCCGCGTCGCTGAGCAGCAGGCCAATGCCGCTGTCTTCGATCATGTAGTGCAGACGGTCCAGCGGGTATTCCGGGTCCAGCGGCACATAGGCGCCACCGGCCTTGAGAATCGCCAGCAGGCCGATGACCATTTCCAGGGAACGCGGCAGCGCCAGGCCGACGCGCACCTGCGGGCCGACGCCGCGCTCGCGCAGCATCCAGGCCAGGCGGTTGGCGCGGGCGTCCAGCTCGCGGTAGCTGAGCGTCACGTCGGCAAAGGTCAGCGCGGGCGCATCGCCACGGGCTGCCGCCTGCTGGCTGAACAGTGGATGAAGACACTGGTCGAGACGGCGTTCGCCCGCTTCGATGCCCAGGCTGTCCTGCACTGCGCGTTGCTCGGTGGCGCTGAGCAACGGCAGTTCGCTGAGGCGCTGTTGCGGGTCCGTAATCAACGCCTCCAGCAGGTTGCGCCAATGCTCGGCCATGCGTGCGATGCGCGGTTCGTCGAACAGGTCGGTGCTGTAGGTCAGGCAGCAACCCAGGCGATGGTCGAGGTCGGTGACTTCCAGGTTGAGGTCGAACTTGGTCGCGCGCGCGTCGTTCGCCAAGTACTCCACGGTCATGCCGGCCAGTTGGCGGCTTTGCTGGAATTCCCAGCGCTGCACGTTGCACATCACCTGGAACAGCGGGTTGTAGGCCGCGCTGCGCGGTGGTTGCAGGGCTTCCACCAGGTGATCAAACGGCAGGTCCTGATGGGACTGGCCCTCGATCACGGTGTGGCGCACCTGCTCGAACAACTGCGCGACAGTCATCTGCCCATCGAGCTGGCAACGCAGCACCTGGGTATTGAGGAACGCGCCGATCAGCCCTTCGCTTTCCGGACGAATGCGGTTGGCCACGGGCGCACCGATGCGCAGGTCGTTCTGGCCGCTGTAGCGATAGAGCAACACGGCCAGGGTGGCGGTCATGGTCATGAACAGGGTCAAGCCGCGCTCGGCATTGAACGCTCGTACGCGGGCGGCCAGGTCAGCGCTCAGATCGAAGCGGTACAGCTCGCCCCGGTGGCTTTGCACAGGCGGCCGTGGCCGGTCGCCGGGCAGTTCCAACAGCGGATGTTCGTTGCCCAGTTGCGCGGTCCAGTAGTCCAACTGACGCTGGCGTTCGCCGGACTCCAGCCACTGACGCTGCCACACGCTGTAGTCGAGGTATTGCACCGGCAACGGCGCCAGCGGTGACAAGCGCTCATCGATAAAGGCTTCGTACAGGGCGCTGAGTTCACGGGCAAAGATGTCCATGGCCCAGCCTTCGGTGACGATGTGGTGCAGGGTCAGCACCAGGTAGTGTTCCTGCTCGCCGGCCTTGACCAGGCACGCACGCAGCAAGGGCCCGGTTTCCAGGTTGAACGGCGTGTGCGCTTCTTGATCGGCCAGTTGTTGCAGACGCAGTTGGCGCTCGGATTCGCCAAGGCTTGAGACGTCCTGCCAGTCCATGCGCAGGCCCGTTTGCGGCGAGACCTTTTGACAGGCTACGCCGTCGACGCTCGGGAAAGTGGTGCGCAGGGTTTCGTGACGCATGATCAACGCCTGCAGCGCGGCCTCGAAACGCCCCACATCCAGCACGCCACGCAGGCGCGCCATGCCGCCGACGTTGTAGGCCGGGCTGTCCGGTTCCATCTGCCACAGGAACCACATGCGCTGCTGGGAATACGACAGCGGCACCGGTTGGCTGCGGTCGACCTTGGCGATGGCGGTCTGCTGGTTGCGTTGGCCCGAGGCCTGGATCAGGCCGACTTGCTCAGCAAAAGCGCCCAACTCACTGGCTTCGAACAAGGTGCGCAACGGCAGCTCGACGTCGCAGGCCTGGCGGGTGCGGGAGATGATCTGCGTGGCCAGCAACGAGTGGCCGCCCAGCGCGAAGAAGTCATCACGCAGGCCAACGCGCGGCAGGCCCAGCACTTCGCGCCAGATCGCGGCGATCTGCTGCTGCAAAGGGGTCTCGGGTTCGACATGTTCGCGGGTTTGCCACACCGGTTCCGGCAGCGCGCGACGATCCAGCTTGCCGCTGGGGCTCAGGGGCATGCTGTCCAGGCGCATCAACAGCGCGGGCACCATGTACTCCGGCAGCTCGGCGGCCAGGGTGGTTTTGACCTGCTGTTCATCAAGTTCACCATGGGCGGTGAAGTAGCCGATCAATTGCCCGTCGCGCACCAGCACTACGGCTTGGCCGATGCCGTCCATGGCCAGCAGGCGCGCTTCGATCTCCTGCGGTTCCACCCGGAAACCGCGCAGCTTGACCTGCTGGTCGAGACGACCAAGGTATTCAAGCACCCCGTCGGCGCTCCAACGGGCGCGGTCACCGGTACGATACAGTCGTGTACCTGAGTGGTCGGCGACAAACCGCTCGGCCGTCAGCCCGGCACGGCCAAGGTAACCCCGGGCCAAGCCGATGCCGCCGATGCACAGTTCACCCGGCACGCCCAACGGCACGGGGTTGAGCTGCTCATCCAGCACACGGCAGATCACATTGCCCAGCGGGCGGCCAATCGGCGAGCGTTCGCCGTCTTCGGCGCGGCAGTGCCAGTGGGTCACGTTGATCGCGGTTTCGGTCGGGCCATAGCGGTTGTGCAACTGCACCGCCGGCAGCTGCGCCAAGACGCGGTTGCGCAACTCGGCGGGCAAGGCTTCGCCGCCGGAGAACAAACGACGCAGGCTGGTGCATTCGGCGGCCAGGGGTTCGTCGACAAACAATTGCAGCAGCGGCGGCACGAAGTGCAAGGTGGTCACCCCGTGTTGCTGCACCAACTGTGCGATACGGTGCGGGTCACGGTGCTCGCCAGGGCCGGCCAGCACCAGGCGGCAGCCGGTGATCAGCGGCCAGAAGCATTCCCACACTGACACGTCGAAACTGATCGGCGCCTTTTGCAGTAGCACGTCGGTTTCATTCAATTGATAGGTGGCCTGCATCCACTGCAAGCGCTCAGCCAGGGCCGCATGGGTATTACCCACGCCCTTGGGCTGGCCGGTGGAACCGGAGGTGTAGATCACGTAGGCCAGGTTATCGCCGTGCAGACGCAGGCCAGGTGGCTGGGTGGGCCAACTGTCCAAGTGCAGGCTGTCCATCGCAATCACGCACACGCCGCTGGCACTGGGCAGTTGTTCCAGCAACGCGGTCTGGGTCAGCAACAAATGCACGCCGCTGTCCTTGAGCATGTAGGCCAGGCGCTCGGCGGGGTAATCCGGGTCGAGTGGCACGAAGGCGCCACCGGCCTTGATAATCGCCAGCAGGCCGATCAGCAGTTGCGGCGAGCGCTCGGCGGCGATGGCCACGCACACGTCCGGGCCGACGCCTTTGTCGCGCAGGTAATGGGCCAGGCGATTGGCCTGGGTGTGCAGTTGGGCAAAGCTCAGGTGGCCGTCCTGCCAGACCAGTGCGGTGCTGTCCGTGGTGTGCTGATTGAGCAGCTCAGGCAGCCACCGTTGCGCAGGCGCGCAAGGTGCCTGGCTCCACGGTTGCTGTTCGTCGTGCTGCATCAGCGCGAGTTCGCCGATGGCCTGTTGCGGTTGTGCGCAGATCGCCTGCAGCAGGTTGATGTAGTGCGCGGCCATGCGCTGGAGGGTGGCGGCGTCGAACAGTTCGTCGGCGTAGTCGAACGACAGGCTCAGGCGCCCGTTGCGGTCCTCTTCGCTGTGCAGTTGCAGGTCGAACTTGGCCTCGCGACTGTGCCATGGCAGCTCGTCGGCGAGCAGCCCCGGCAGGCGGCGCAAGGCGCTGAGGTCGCGTTGCTGATGATTGAACATGACTTGGAACAGGCCTTGTTCGCGGGCCTGGGGGAACGCTTCCAGCAGCTGTTCGAACGGCAGGTCCTGATGCGCCTGGGCGCCCAACGCCGCGTCGCGGGTGGCGGCCAACAGCGCGTTGAACGGCAAGCGCCCGTCCAGCTCGGCGCGCATGACCTGCGTGTTGATGAAGAAGCCGACCAGGCCTTGGGTTTCCAGGCGCGGGCGGTTGGCGCTGGGCACGCCAATGCGGATATCGCGCTGGCCGCTGTAACGGTAGAGCAGCACCTGATAGGCCGCCAGCAACAGCATGAACGGGGTGGACTCGCTGGCCTGGGCGGTATGGCGAATGGCGTGGCTGAGGCCCGCATCCAAGCGCACGGTGTGCCGCGAAGCGCTGCGGTGCTGTTGCGCCGCGCGCGGGTGGTCGGTGGCCAGGTTCAGGGCGGGATGCTCCTGGCCCAGTTGCGCTTTCCAGTACGCCAACTGGCGCTGGCCTTCGCCTGCGGCCAGCCATTGGCGCTGCCAGCTGCCGTAGTCGGCGTAGTGCAGGGCCAGGGGTGGCAACGCCAGGGTCTGGCCTTGGGCAAAGGCGGCGTACAGGCGTGAGAACTCGTCCATGAGGATATTCAGCGACCAGCCATCGGCGATGATGTGGTGCAGCGTCACCAGCAGTTGGTGATCTTCATCGTCCAGGCGCACCAGGGTTACCCGAAGCAGCGGGCCTTTTTCCAGGTCGAATTGGGTGCGGGCTTCGTCTTCGCGGATCTGCTGCGCGCGCGCTTCGCGCTCGGCCGCAGGCAGGTCGCTGAGGTCGATGACGTGCAGCTTGAAAGCGGTTTTGGCGTCGATGCGCTGGAAGGCCTGGCCGTCTCTCTCGTAAAAGCGGGTGCGCAGGGCTTCGTGGCGCTGGATCAATTGCTCGAAGCTCAAACGCACGGCGTCTTCATCCAGCTCGCCGCGCAGGCGCAGGGCGCCGGGGATAGTATAGGCGCTGCTGTGCGGGTCCAGTTGCCAGGTGATCCACAGGCGGTTTTGCGCCAGAGACTGGGGCAGCTCATCGTGACGCGACAGGGAATGGATAGCACCTTGGGCAATGCCGCCGTCCTGCTGCAACTGCGCAACGCCGGCGGCAAAGTCTTGCAGGGTTGGCGCTTCGAACAGCAGGCGCAGGTTCAGCTCCAGGCCCAGGGTTTCACGCAGGCGCGCGACCACCTGGGTGGCGGTGATGGAGTTGCCGCCGAGCAGGAAGAAGTGGTCATCGGCGGCGACGGAGGCGACTTGCAGTTGCTCGCACCAGATCGCGGCGATGCGGTCTTGCAGCTCGGATTCCGGCCCCCCATGGCTCGCCGGCGTTTGCAGGCCGGGGAACTGCGCATAGCTGTCGAGGCTGCCATCCTTGTGGCGAAGCGCGCACGCCGCACGTTGCACCTTGCCGCTGGAAGTCTTCGGCAAGGCACCGGGGTTGAGCAATACCACCACGCTCGGCGCTTGCTGATACGTCTCGGCGACGGCCTGGCGGATCGCCTTGACCAGCGTTTCGGGCGGGAGGATTTTCTGCACGCTGCGGCTGATTTCAGCGGCAATGCCGATGCCTTCCAGGCCCTGGTCATTCACGGCAAACGCTGCAACCCGGCCCTTGCGCACCACCTCCACTTCGCGCTCGATGGTCTGCTCGATGTCCTGCGGGTAGAGGTTGTGGCCGCGCACGATCAGCAGGTCTTTCAGGCGACCAGTGATGTATACCTCGCCGTCGCGGATAAAGCCCAGGTCGCCGGTGCGCAGCCAGGTACGCCCGGCGTGCTGCACGAAGGTCCTGGCCGTGGCTTCGGGGTTGCGCCAGTAGCCATGGGCGATGCTCGGCCCGCTGGCCCAGAGTTCGCCCACGCGGTTGTCGGCCAGTTCGCTCAGGGTGTGTGGGTCGGCGATCAGTACGGCGTGTTCGGGCTGGCTGGTACCGCAGCTCATGATCGCATTGCCCTGCCCAGGCTCGGCGCGGTTGGCGGCCAGCGCCTGTTCATCGACACGCAGCGCCGGGATGCCGTGGCCACGTTTGCCACCGGCGACAAACAGGGTCGCCTCGGCCAGGCCATAGGAGGCGAAGAAATTGTCCGGAGTAAACCCGCAGGCAGCGAACTTCTCGGCGAAGCGTTCCAGGGTGTCGAGGCGGATCGGTTCGGAGCCGGAATACGCCACGCGCCAGTGGCTCAAGTCGAGGCGCTCCAGGGCCGATTCGCTGACCCGCTCGCTGCACAGGCGATAAGCGAAATCCGGGCCGCCGCTGATGGTGCCGCCGTATTCGCTGATCGCTTCGAGCCAGCGCAACGGCCGGCCGAGAAAGTAGGCCGGCGACATCAGCACGCAGGGCACGCCGCTGAAAATTGGCTGCAGCAGGCCGCCGATCAGGCCCATGTCGTGGTACAGCGGCAGCCAGCTGACGATCACGTCATCCGGGTTGAGGTCGATGCCGAAGCCGCGACGGATCAGTACTTCGTTGGCCACCAGGTTGCCGTGGCTGACCTGCACACCCTTGGGCAACGCGGTCGAGCCGGAGGTGTATTGCAGGAAGGCAATGTCGTTGGGGTGCAGGTCGGGAGCGATCCAGTCGCCAGCGTTTTCCAGGTGATCGACACTCATTATGGGCGGCGCGCCTTCGATCTGCGCCAGGCCGTCGGCAAGGCTGGCGATGGTCAGCAACAGGCGCGGCTCGGCATCGCTGATGATCGACAGCAGACGCTCCTGGTGATGACGGCGGGTCGACTCCGGCGGGTAGGCCGGCACCGCAATGACCCCGGCGTAGAGGCAGCCAAAGAACGCCGCGACGTAATCCGGGCCGCTGGGGAACAGCAACACCGCACGGTCGCCCTGGCTCGCATTGGCCTGCAAGGCGGCGGCGATGCCACGGGCACGTTGGTCCAGGTCGCGGTAACTGAGCACCACGCTCTGTTCGGCGGACTCGGCGAGGAAGCGCAGGGCCACCTGGTCCGGGGTCTGCGCGGCGCGGCGCTGAAGGGACTGGACCAGCGTGAGGGGAAGTTCGAAGGCATCCATCATGGGGTTCCTGCCTGAAATCGGCTTGCGGGAAATTCGGGAATTGAAGGGGCTTTCAGCCGGCGGCCAGATGCCGTGCGGCGCCGTTGCGCCAGCGGGCCAGGTGTTCGTCGGCGTAGCGCCGCACGCAGCGCAGCACGGCGCTTTCGTGTTGCATGAGGAAGAAGTGGTGGCCGTCGAACATATCCAGCGAAAAGCCACTGGCCGCCTCGAGCTGCCAGTCGAGCAACTGGTCGGCGCGCACGCTGTCCTGCTTGCCGCCGAACACGTGGATCGGCACGTCCAGCGGCACGCGCTCGCCATAGGTGAAGCTGCCGCACAAGAGGAAATCGGCGCGCAGGATCGGCAGCATCAATTGCATCAACTCGGGGTTGGCCAGAGCTTCTTCGGCGGTGCCTTGCAGTTCACGCAGGCGGGCGATCAGTTGTTCGTCGGTCTTTTCGATGGCGTATTCACTGACATCGCGACGCGCCGGCCCGGCCGTGCCGGAGGCAAACAGCGCCAGCGGCGCAGGCACCTTGCGCGCAGCCAGCGCGTGGGCCAGTTCGAACGCGAGCAGGCCGCCCAGGCTGTGGCCGAACAGGGCATAGGGGCCGCTCAAGTCGCGGCTGATTTCGTCCGCCAGTTGCGCGGCCAAGGCCTTGATGTCGCGCTGCAACGGCTCGTCCATGCGCATGCCACGGCCCGGCAACTCCAGCGGGCATACCTGCAACCACTCCGGCAGCGCTCGCCGCCAACGCGCGTAAACCATGGCGCTGGCGCCCGAATAGGGCAGGCAGAACAGGCGCAGTCGAGTCGACGTACTCATCAGGCGACGACTCCAAACTGAAACACGCTGTATGCACGATAGAAACCCATTTCGTCCTCCTGCGGGTGCTGATCCTTGGCCGTTTTACTAACGGCCTGTCACCCAGAAGAACGGACGGCAGCGGCAAATAATTAGTCGCCGGGTACGTGCGAGACGTGGTTCACACCTAACAAGAAAGCATAAGATTAGTTCGCCTTCTCATTTGACAATAATTATCATTAAGCATAATTTGTTGCCCGATGTGTAGGAGGCTTCAGCAAGGACGCCCTCCCCTAACCTCTTTTGCTACAAGGTGAATTCCATGACGGAACAAGTATCCACAGGCAGGTGCGACTCACCGCTTCTCCAGGCATTCGTCGACAATCGTCTGATCCTGGTGAAGATCGCGGCACGCATTACCGGGTGCCGCTCCCGTGCCGAAGACGTAGTGCAGGACGCCTACTTCCGGCTGCAGTCGGCGCCGACGATCACGTCGTCATTCAAGGCCCAGCTCAGTTACCTGTTCCAGATCGTGCGCAACCTGGCGATCGATCATTACCGCAAGCAGGCCCTGGAGCTCAAATATTCAGGGACCGAAGAGGAAGGCTTGAATGTGGTTATCCACGGCGCTTCACCGGAAACCTCGCACATCAATTTCAGCACCCTGGAAAACATCGCCGACGCCCTGACGGAGCTGCCCCAGCGCACCCGCTATGCGTTCGAGATGTACCGTTTGCACGGCGTGCCGCAAAAGGACATCGCCAAGGAATTGGGAGTGTCGCCAACGTTGGTGAACTTCATGATCCGGGATGCGCTGGTGCACTGCCGCAAGGTGTCGGGCACTCACAGCGATACGTTTGCGCGCCGCGTGTGAACATTTGGATCTGCAGGGTGCCTGTCAGGGCGCCGGCATGACATCGATGCGATAGGGCTCGAAAATCTTCAGCATCTGGCCATTGTCCCGCAGGCGCTTGAGCAGTGCGGAAAACGCTTCGCCCGTGATCGGAGCTTTCGGGCGCAGCAGTGCGTAGTGGTGATACACCTGGTCGATGCGCTCCGACACCAGGAACTGCCCGGCCATATCCGCATTGCGCACCATGAAGTCACTCAGGTACGAACGGGTCACCAAGGCGATATCGGCACGCCCGCGCGCGACCATCAGCAGGTTGCTGTCGTGGGAATAAGTCAACGTGGCGTTGAAGTGCTCGACCATGTACTTGGGATCGGGGTTGAAATGGGCGAAGGCGTAGTGATAACCGCTGAATACGGCCAGCCGTTTGCCTTTGAGGTCAGCGAAATAGGCCTGGCCGCGACCGGGCTCACGCTGGGCGACAAAAATCTCCGCGTCCTCCAGCCCCAGGTCGACGGCAGTGTGGGGAATCTCCTGCCAACCCCAGTCAGGGTTCTCGAAGATGGCCATGTCGACCCGGCCCTGCTCGAAATCGCGAAAGCGCCGGGGGATAGAGGTGGGTACCAACACAAATTGATAATCGCTTTGCAAGGCGTTCAGCGCCACGATCAGTTGCGGCAGCAGGCCGGTGTCGGCGCCCTGCTCCGGACGCACGGTGTAGGGAGGAAAATGCGCCGCGCCTATCCTCACCAGCTGCGCAGCCGAGGCGGGTATGCACCAAGCGCTGCCCAATGCCCAAAAGGTAAGTCCTGCGGCCAGCCGCCGTGGCGAAAACATCAAGGCACACACCGTTCAAAAGGCTAATGGCGATAAGCTAGGCGTTTTTGTCTGGCGAGACAACTTTCTACCGGCAAATTAATAGCTTGCGTCAGGGGAGGCTTTGAGCACCATCAGCAGGGCTTCCTGCGCCAATTGTTCGAGGGTCAGGCTACCCTCGGCGCGGTACCAGGTGGTGGTCCAGGACAGCGCGCCGGTGAGAAACCGCCGGGTAATAACCACATCGCCGCGTATATAACCTGCCGCCTTGGCCTCCCCCAGCACTTGCAGCCAGATGTCTTCGTACTCGTCGCGCAGGGCCAGCACCTGGGCCTGGCCTTGCGTCGACAGCGAGCGCCATTCGTACACCAGCACCGCCATGGCCTCGCCGCTGCCGCCCATGATCGACTGCAATTCGCAACGAATCAGCGCCAGCACACGTTCGCGCACATCCACCGCGTCTTCAAGGCAAGCGCGCATCATCGCGGTGTTGTAGCGGATGGTTTCTTCCATCACTGCGCGCAGGATCTCGTCCTTGCTCTTGAAGTGATGAAAGATGCTGCCGGACTGGATGCCCACGGCGCTGGCCAGGTCACGCACGGTGGTACGCTCGAAACCCTTGTTGCGAAACAGGTGGGCCGCGGTTTGCAGCAGCTTGCCTCGGGCGCTGTCGGGGTCGGTCAATTGGCCGCCGTCCACCAGGGTGCGCATCACCCGCAGGGCATTGTACTCATCCATGCCTCTCTCCTTGCTTCTACGGTCATGTTGGCCGGCAATTTAGGCCGTGCCGGCCAACCAAGCAAGCGCTTGGCGGAACTACAGGGCCGGGCTACGCTCTATCCCCAACAGAAAGGGAAGAGTACGGGAACTGCGCGATGCCTCATTGGCTGATTATTGACCTTGAAGCCACAACGGATGAAGGCGGCTGGCCCGTGACGGAGATGGAAGTCATCGAGATCGGCGCGAGCCTGGTCAACCGCAAGGGGCGCGAGCTGGATCATTTCCAGCGCTTTGTGCGACCGCTGCGCCGGCCGCTGCTGACGCCCTTCTGTCGGCAACTGACGCACATCACCCAGGCGAACATCGATGGCGCCGCGCCGATCACCGAGGTGTGGCCGCTGTTCGAGCGCTGGCTGGGCCAGCACCGGCCGCGCCTGGAAGGCTGGGCCAGTTGGGGCGATTACGACCGCCGCCAACTGGAACTGGAGTGGCAGCGCCATGGCCTGGCCAGTGCGCTCGCCGATACGCCCCATGTAAACCTCAAGCAACGCTTCGCCAAGGCCCGGCGCCTGGACAAGCCCCTGGGGCTCAACGGCGCCCTGCAGTTGGCGGGGATGCAGTTTCATGGCCAGCAACATCGGGCGCTGGAAGATGCGCGCAACACCGCACGCCTGCTGCCGCTGATTTTGCCGGTCTAGGCAGCTCCCGACGGCTTGGGCATACTGAGCAACCTTTTCTTGCGGCTCAACTGTAGGAGCGAGCTTGCTCGCGAAGAAGGCCAACGATAACGCAGCGCTATCAGATGGCCCGTGTCGCTTATGCGTTTTTCGCGAGCAAGCTCGCTCCTACGGTAGAGTCTCAACCCCCTTTTCCGAGGAATCGCCCATGTTTAAAGTCAACGAGTACTTCGACGGCACCGTCAAGTCGATCGCTTTCGGCACCGCAGAAGGTCCGGCGACCATCGGCGTCATGGCCCCCGGCGAATACGAATTCGGCACCGACCAACGTGAAATCATGCACGTGGTCTCCGGCGCCCTGGTCGTCAAGCTGCCTGATGCCGAGTGGGAAACCTTCGCCGCCGGCAGCCAGTTCAACGTACCGGCCAACAGCAAGTTCCAGCTGAAGGTCGCCGTGGACACCGCCTACCTGTGCGAATACCGCAGCTAAGGGTTCCTGGCAGTCAAAAAAACGCCCGTCTCCCCAGAGACGGGCATTTTTTATGGCCAGTAACGCTATTCGAGCACTGTCACCGGCATGCCGATTTCCAGGCGCCCGTTGCCATCGTTGACCAGGTTCTGGCCGAACATCGCCCCCTGCTCAGTCTTGCGATAGGTCTCCAGCGTGGCGAAGGGTTCGCGGTCGGCGCTGCGTTCGCCGGTCTGCGGGTCGATAGTGGTCAGAATGCAGCGCGAGCACGGCTTGACCACTCGGAACTCCACATCACCGATACGCAGGCGTTTCCAGCCGTCTTCAGCAAAGGCGTCGCCGCCTTCGATCACCAGGTTGGGACGAAAGCGCAGCATTTGCATCGGGCGACCGATGCGCTCGCATAAATCGTCCAGGGAAGCCTGGCCGATCAACAGCAGCGGGTAGCCATCGGCAAAGCCTACCTGGTCATCGTCCTGGCCGTACCCGGCATCGGTGGCCCGCGCGCGCTCCAGGGGCAGTTGCACCAGGCGCGTCGGCTTGCCGATGAAATCGCTGACCCAGGCCGCGGCTTCATCGCCCGCATCCGGCACGCGCAGGGTGTCGCGCCAGATGGTTACGCCAAGCAACGCGGCGTCGCTGCCGGGCAGCGCCACGTCCAGCGGCGCGCACCCCGGCGAACTCAGGGTGAGGCCACCGCTGCCGTTCCACAGCGCCGACAATTGGCTCATCTTCGCCACGGCACGCTGGGTGAGGAAACGCCCGCTGGCTTCATCCACCAGCATCCAGCGTCGATCGCCTTCCACCCCGAGCTTATCCAGGCCGGCCTGCTGCAGTCTTTCGGCCTTGCCGGACTTCAAGGGGTAACGGTACAACGCGCTGAGACGAAGCATGGGCCTGCATTCCTGAACAAATAAAGCCCGCACTATATCCCGTAGTGAGCGGGCTTGCCCCGCGCTGGGGGGCGAAGCCGCCCCAAAAGAAGACACCTCGGTGTTTCAAAAAATTGAGTCGCCTGGTTTGGGGCGGCTTCGCCACCCAGCGCGGGCGGTGCGACGATTCGACAAGCCCGCTCACTACAAAGCGGGCACTTCGTCCAGCATCAAACGCTGACGCACTACATCCACCAGCTTGTCGGGCTGGAATTTGGACAGGAAGTTGTCGCACCCGACTTTTTTCACCATCGAGTCGTTGAAGCTGCCCGACAGCGACGTGTGCAATACCACGTAGAGTTTGCGCAGGCGTGGGTCGTTACGGATCTCGGTGGTGAGACGGTAGCCGTCCATTTCGGGCATTTCGGCATCGGTGAAGATCATCAGCAGCTTGTCGGTCATCACCTCGCCGCTGTCGGCCCAGCCCTTGAGCATGTTCAAAGCCTTGAGGCCGTCGCTGGCGATGTGCATCTTCACGCCCAGTTGGCCGAGGGTGTCGCGCAGTTGCGAAAGCGCTACGTTGGAGTCATCCACCAGCAGCACCTCGCGGCCACGGGCGCGCTCCAGTACCGGGTCGTCGAGTTTTTCACGGGAAACCTTGGCGTTGTACGGCACGATCTCGGCCAGGACTTTTTCCACGTCGATGATTTCCACCAGTTGGTCGTCGACCTTGCTGATGGCGGTGAGGTAGTGCTGGCGCCCGGCACTGGCCGGCGGCGGCAGGATGGCTTCCCAGTTCATGTTGACGATGCGGTCCACGCCGCCCACCAGGAACGCCTGCACGGAACGGTTGTATTCGGTGACGATAATGGTGCTGTTGGGCCCCGGCACCAGCGGGCGCATGCCGATGGCCTGAGACAGGTCGATCACCGGCAGGGTCTGGCCACGCAGGTTGACCACGCCGCACACGAAGGGGTGGCGCTGGGGCATCAAGGTCAGCTTGGGCAATTGCAGGACTTCCTGCACCTTGAACACGTTGATCGCGAACAACTGGCGCCCGGCCAGGCGAAACATGAGGATCTCCAGGCGATTCTCACCCACCAGTTGCGTGCGTTGATCTACCGTGTCGAGAATGCCGGCCATTGAAAGCTCCTGATGCGCTAAGGGGTTGTGCAGTTCACATAAGCTGGTTATCGGCGGCGAGCGCCAGACCTTGACCCTGAGTAAAATGCCACGTAAATACATTGATGTCACACTGACATCATGGTTTACTGCATTGCCTTCTGCACAGAGCGGTACAGCGTCGTTGCGCGACATTCGATTCGACGCAAAGTTCCGCCATGTAGGGGATTCCCCTATGCGCAATCAGGCCCAACCTGATATTCGCAGTATCTAATAGCCATTAATGTGACGCCATTCTCAATGCATGAATGGAGTCAGGCTTTTGTTTGCCATACCAAGCCCTCGACCCGCGGGTCTTCCAGACATCCGGACGTCAACAATCGAAGGTGCGCAATCGGCCCCACTCATGAGGGTCGCGCGCAGCCGTCGCCTGCACTCTCATAAACGTCCTACTGAAAAGTCAGAAGCGACCTACAGATTCCAGTCTCATTTCAGCGCTAGTTTTAAGCCATTCACCCAACGCGGCATCTCATCACCCGACCTTATGTTGCGGAGACTTGCATGATGAACAGCGCAAATGAATGGCAGACCACGCTTCCCGAGTTCTTGCTGGAAGCGCAAACGCTGCTGGCCAAGTCAGAAGAGTGCTTGAGCCACCTGCACCTGATTCGCGACGACAGCGATGCCATCGACTGCATGAAGTCCAGCCTCGCCAAACTGGCCGAGAAAGCCGACAGCCTGGCCCTGCAGGCGATCAGCGAGTTCTCCCGACATATTCAATACCTGATCGCCAACGCCGCCTGCCCCATGCAATTGCATGACCAGGCGCTGGAGGCCTTGCACGCGTGCCTGACGTTGCTGGCGTGGCAATTGGAACTGATCGATACCCGCACGGGCGAATTGGGCATGGATGAGAGCGAGCAAGCGAAATTGATTGCAACGGTCACGCTGCAAATTCCGCAGAAAGAATTCACTTATAAACCTGAGCAACCTGTGCACCGCGTATCTTGAACGCTTGCGGTCGGGTTTGACCCGGCATTATCTGGATAACGACAACGCCAACTCATTTATTGGTGGGAATAGCCGCGGAAGATATCAATTAGCCACTAACCTGAATATATAACCGCCCACTCCAAGAACTCTGGGAATACCGCCTGGAGTATTTGCGTGGTTAATAACTCTGCAAGACACAGCATCAGGCGACCGACGGTAATAGTGGTGGTACTATGCTCGACTCGAAGTGACTCAACTTCATAGCCATGAAGACGATCCAACTACGTATTCCAAACAAAGCCCGGTCAGCCGCCGTGACCGGTCTTCCCGCAGTGAACCCTCATTGGCTCCATCCGCTATGTATGCCAGCCTAAAGACCTTCATCGCCAGGTTCGCGTCCTGCAGCAACGCACGCTGCTGGATCATCGCCCTGTGCCTTGGCTCGCTGTTGCTGAGCCTGTGGGCCTATACCCGCTCCGCGCCGCTGCCATTACTGGTGATTGTGCTCAACCTCGCCACGTTGTTATTGGTCGGCCTGCGGCAATGGCGTTCACGCACGTCCATCAAGTTCCAGCCCCAGGAACTGGCCGACCGTTTACTGCAGGTGCAGGAAAACGAACGCCACCGCCTCAGCCGCGAACTGCATGACGATATTGGCCAACTGCTCACCGCCGCCAAGCTGCAAGGCGAATGGCTCAAGCGGCGCCTGCCCGAAGATCTGCAAAGCCAGTGCACGGTGCTGTGCGACACCTTGAATGAAACCCTGGCCAAGGTGCGCGACGTCTCCGCCATCCTCAACCCACGCCAACTGGCCAGCCTGGGCCTGGAAGCCAGCCTGCGTGCGCACCTGCTCAAGAGCCTGGAACACACACCGGTGTGCTGGAGCCTGGAATGCCAGCAACGGCTGACCAGCATCCCGGAAGAAATGGCCGTGGCGGCCTTTCGCATCACCCAGGAAGCGGTCACCAACATGCTGCGCCACGCCCAGGCGCGCAACCTGCTGGTACGCCTGCAACGCCTGCCCGAGGGCCTGTCGCTGAGTATCTGCGATGACGGCCAGGGCTTCTCGCCCGCCGCCAACCCGGGCCTGGAAGGCCAACGGGGCATGGCCGGCATGTTCGAGCGGGTTGATCAACTGGGCGGCACTTTGTCCGTCAGCAGCCAGCCGGGCCAAGGGACCCGGATCGACGCACTCTTCCCCTGGGCGCCCCGCGCCCTCGAACGGGCCAGTTCCCCTAAGGTTTTCGAGTGAGCTGCACATTACTTCTGGTGGATGACCATGCACTGATCCGGGCCGGCGTACGCGCACTGGTCCAGGACATTCCCGGCTACACGGTGATCGGCGAAGCCAGCGATGGCGCGCAATTGCTGGAGCAGTTCAGCACGCTGCTGCCCGATATCGTGCTGCTGGACCTGTCGATGAAGCACACCGGCGGCCTGGACGCCTTGCAGCAACTCAAGCGCGCCTACCCCAAGAGCCGCGTGCTGATCCTGTCGATGCACACCGAGCCGGAACTGATCATGTGCGCGCTGGAGTCCGGCGCCCACGGCTACCTGCTCAAGGACACCACCCCCAACGAGCTGGAACACGCGCTGCTCGCGTTGTGCAATAACGAACGCTACCTGAGCCCGGCGATCGCCCACACCGTGATAAGCCAGGCGCTGGTGCGCAGCCAGGGCCCGACCACACCAAAGGCTCAAAGCCATAACCTCACGGCTCGGCAGTTGGAGATCCTGCGTCTGGTCGTGCGCGGCAAGTCCACGCGGGAAATCGCCCACGGCCTGGGCTTGAGCATCAAGACCGTGGAAGCCCACCGCTCGCAGATCATGAAACGCCTGCAGATCTTCGACGTGGCGGGCCTGGTGCTATTCGCGGTGCGCGAGCAGATCATCAGCCTGGACGACTAGCGGCGAACCGACTGGCAGGTGCACGCGCAAGGCCTTGGGCAACACTTCGAAGCGCAGGTCGTCACCTTCCAGCGGCTCACCATCGAGGTTGATGTACAGGCCCTGCGCAACCTTGATATTCACCCATGGCAGACGCGCGCGGACGAACATGGTGTCCAGGCCCCAGCCGTTGGTCATCAGTTCGCGAAGCGTACCGACCACTTCCTGGGGCGCCGGCAGGATGCTGACGTCCAACAAACCGTCATCCGCCATGGCGCCAGGGCACAGCTCATGCCCGCCACCCGCCTGGCGACCATTGCCGATGCCCAGCGCGAGCAGCTCGCCCTTCCAGTGGAAATCCGGACCTTCCAGCTCGCCATAGGCGGCTTTCAACTCGCTGAAGCGTGACAAACCGGTGAACAGATACGCCGCGCCACCGAGGATTTTCTTCAGGTCTTCGGAGGTATTGGCGGTGACCTGGCTGCCAAAGCCGCCCGTGGCCATGTTGAGGAAGATCTGCCCGGCGACCCGGCCAAGGTCGATGGCCCGGGCCGGCACGTCCAGCAGCGCCAGCGCCGGACCGGGCTCCAGCGGTACACCGGCGGCCTTGGCGAAATCGTTGGCGGTGCCCAGCGGCATCAACACCAGACTGGCGTCGGTCTTGGCCAGGGCCATGGCCTCGGCCACGTCGCGCAAGGTGCCGTCGCCGCCACCGGCAATGATGTGGGTGTAGCCGGCGGTCAACGCTTCGTTGACCAGCCGCTGGGCATCGCCGCCCTCCCATGTGACGCGCACCGCCAGTTCACCGCCGCGCTCGCGCCGAGCCTGCACGGCCGCTCGCACGTCCTCGTTGAGGGCTTGCTTGCCGTGGAGGATCAACAGTGCCTTGGGGCTGGTCATGGACGAGGTACTCCTGGATTCAAAGGTGCTTGAAGGATGTGGACCTTTGGCGAGGAGAAAAAAGCCATTGAATACGGAAAAAAATCGGAGGCACGACGCAGGCCCGCTTCTCTGTGGGAGCTGGCTTGCCTGCGATGCTGACACCCTGGTGTGTCAGGCACACCGAGTTGAAGCCATCGCAGCATGGGTATCTATACATTTTTGTAGTGAGCGGGCTTGTCCCGCGCTGGGTGGCGAAGCCGCCCCAATAGAGACACCGCGCAGTTCAGACAAACCCAATCCGCCTGGTTTGGGGCCGCTTCGCAGCCCAGCGCGGGACAAGCCCGCTCACTACAGGGAGATTTGTCAGCCTCTGAAAATTGTGTAGATACCCATGGCCATCGCAGGCAAGCCAGCTCCCACAGTTGGGCAGGTACGCAATCAGCCCTTGTGAAGCTTGCTCATCAACTGCGCCTCGGCCTGGGTCAACCCGCACGACTGCGTCAGCTCATCCACCGTAGCCCCCATCCCCACCAGCTTGGCAGCCTGGGCGAACGACAAACTCGAAGGATCACGCTGCTCGATCTGCGCCAGCTTATCCGGCAAAGGCGCAAGAATAGCGCGCAGTTCATGCACCTCGTCACCGACCTTCACCGCGCTTTGCTGGTAATGATCAACACGCTTGAGCAACTCGAGGATGCGCCGGTCTCGCACGGCGTCACGCTCGGCCTGCTGCAATAACAATTCGCGCTGCTGGCGCACATGGCGCAGCAGGAATGCCAAGGTCCCGGCCCACAACAGGGCCAGGACAATTACCACGGCCTCAAGGAACAATCAGATGCTCTCCAGTTCCGACCATTCTTCTTCGCTCATCATCTTGTCCAGCTCGACCAGAATCAGCAGTTCGCCGTTCTTGTTGCACACGCCCTGGATGAACTTGGCGGATTCTTCGTTACCCACGTTCGGCGCGGTTTCCACTTCCGATTGGCGCAGGTAGACCACTTCCGCCACGCTGTCGACCATGATCCCGACCACTTGCTTGTCGGCTTCGATGATGACGATACGGGTGTTGTCGTTGACTTCGGTCGGGACCAGGCCGAAACGCTGGCGGGTGTCGATGACCGTCACCACGTTGCCGCGCAGGTTGATGATACCCAGCACATAGCTGGGCGCACCCGGTACCGGCGCGATCTCGGTGTAGCGCAGCACTTCCTGCACGCGCATCACGTTAATGCCATAGGACTCGTTGTCCAGTTTGAAGGTAACCCATTGCAGGATCGGATCATCCAAACCTTGTGCGGACGCTGACTTGTTCATTTCTCTGACCCCTTCAAATACCGTTCGACACGGCGTGTGTGCTTCTTTGACCGCACTCGCATGCGGCCCTTATTGTTCAATCAACTGCGTTTGGTCACCGGCATCGTCTTGACCGCACCGCTGGCGATCAACTCGGCCAGTTCGGCGACGTCGAGCAACGCGCACATGTGTTCGATCACGGTGCCCGCCAGCCAAGGCCGTTGGCCCCGGTGGCTGCGCCATTTGATTTCGTTGGGGTCCAGGCGCAACGAGCGGCTGACTTGATGCACCGCCAGCCCCCACTCGTAGCCCTGCACCGAGATCACGTACTGCAAGCCCTGGCGAAAGTCGTCGCGGTAGCGGTCGGGCATCACCCAGCGCGCGGTATCGAGCACCTTCAGGTTGCCGGCCTGGCTGGGCAGGATGCCGAGGAACCATTCCGGTTGCCCGAACAGCGGTGTCAGTTCCTGGCCTTCCAGGGAATAGATCGAGCCCAGGCACACCAGCGGCACCGCCAGGGTCAACCCGGCGACGTCGAACAGCAGGCATTCGAACGGCTCGGCCGCCCAGCTCGGGCGACCGTCGCCCGTCACCGGCGGCGGCGTGATGCTCGGCGGCAGGTGCACTTGCACCACCGGCTCGACCATTACGGGAGCAATCACGGCGGGTGCGAGCACCACCGGCGTGATCGGCACCACCACCTGCGCATCACGTGCCTGTTCTTCGAGCACCGCCAGCTGGAATTCATCCAGCGTGCTTGCGGGCTCGACGGCAGGCTCCAGCACCAGAATCGGTTCCGGCAGTTCTTCCGCGGTCGCTTCCTGCAACAAGGCATCCAGGTAGGATTCCAGCGCCAGTTGCGGCCGGGTCTTGAGTTCGGTAGGCCGATTCATCACGCCACCTGCGCCACAAGCTGCTGCGACAGCAAATGCTTGAGCAACACGCGGTAGGCCTGCACGCCGCGGCTCTTGCCGTCGAACTGCGACGGCGTAAGCCCGGCGCGGCTGGCGTCGCGCAGGCGCGTGTCCACCGGGATATAGCCATTCCAGATGCTCTCCGGGTAGGCGTCGCGCAGTACCCGCAACGTGCCGAGGGAGGCCTGGGTGCGGCGGTCGAACAAGGTCGGCACGATGCTGTAGGGCAATGGCTGTTTGCGTGACCGGTTGATCATCGCCAAGGTGCTGACCATGCGCTCCAGGCCTTTGACCGCCAGGTGCTCGGTCTGCACCGGGATCACCAACTGTTGGCTCGCCGCCAAGGCGTTGACCATCAACACGCCAAGCAATGGCGGGCTGTCGATGATCGCGTAATCGAAGTCCTGCCACAGCTGCGCCAGGGTCTTGGCGATCACCAGGCCCAGGCCGCTCTGCCCCGGCGACTGGCGCTCGAGAGTAGCCAGGGCGGTGCTGGACGGCAGCAGGAAAATGCGTTCGTTGCTGGTGGGCAACAGCAGTTGCCCAGGCAGATCGGCCGGCACACTGCCTTTGTGCAGGAACAGGTCGAAGTTACTGTGTTCCAGCGCGTCCGGGTCGTAGCCGAAATAGCTGGTCATGGAACCGTGAGGATCCAGGTCCACCACGACCACACGCTTGCCCGCCTCGGCCAGCAAACCGGCTAAGGCGATGGAGGTGGTGGTCTTGCCGACTCCACCTTTTTGATTGGCAACTGCCCAGACTCTCATTCGGTTGGTTCCTCCCGGCAGGCACACGCGCGACCGAGACATTGCATAAGTTATTGAGCCGGCGACGGAGAATTGACGGCACTCTGACGAACCGGCGGCTTTACAAGGGCCGGTGCAGTTTGTGTGCCAGCCCGCTTCAGGGCCGCATCCGGTGTTGCGTTGGCGGTGCCGGTGCCCGTCAGGCTGCGGCGCACTTCCAGGTTGCGCGACACCACCAGCACGACCCGGCGGTTGCGTGAACGCCCTTCCACCGTGGCGTTATTGGCCACTGGTTGGAACTCGCCATACCCCACCGACGCCAGGCGACCCGGGTTGATACCCTGCATCGCCAACATACGCACGATGCTCGCGGCGCGCGCCGACGACAGTTCCCAGTTGGTCGGGTACTGCGCGGTGCTGATCGGCACATTGTCGGTAAAACCTTCAACGTGGATCGGGTTCTCGAATGGCCGCAGGATCGCCGCGACCTTGTCGATGATGGTGAACGCCTGGTCACTGGGCATCGCATCGGCGCTGGCGAACAGCAGGCTGGAATTGAGCTCGATCTCCACCCACAACTCGTTGCCGCGCACGGTCATCTGGTTGGAGCTGATCAAATCGCCAAACGCAGCGCTGATGTCATCGGCGATGCTTTTGAGCGGATCGCTGGTGCCCCCGACGCCAGCGGCGGTTTCGTCGCTGTCGTTGACCAGCGGCTTGGCCGGGGTCACGGTCTTGGGTCGCTCGTCGCCAATCGGGATCGGCTTGAGCGCGCGGTCAGAATCGGAAAACACCCCGATCAGCGCCTCGGAAATGACTTTGTACTTGCCTTCGTTCACCGATGAGATGGAGTACATCACCACAAAAAACGCAAACAGCAAGGTGATGAAGTCCGCATAGGACACCAGCCAGCGTTCATGGTTGACGTGTTCTTCAGGCTCGCGACGGCGACGGCTCACAGGCAATTACCTCGACAAAACCAATCACCTATAGGAGCGAGCTTGCTCGCGAAAAACCCGAGAGCAACGCGTTTATCCAGGATACCCACGTTATCGTTGACGATTTTCGCGAGCAAGCTCGCTCCTACAGGGAAGCAGAGGTTCATGGCCATCAATCCATGAAGCCCTGGAGCTTCAATTCGATGGAACGCGGGTTCTCGCCTTCGGCAATCGACAGGATGCCTTCGAGCAACATTTCGCGATAACGGGACTGGCGCATGGCGATCGACTTGAGCTTGCTGGCCACCGGCAACAACACCAGGTTGGCACTGGCCACGCCGTAGATGGTGGCGACGAACGCCACGGCAATCCCGCTGCCCAATTGCGAAGGGTCGGCCAGGTTGCCCATCACGTGGATCAGGCCCATGACCGCACCGATGATGCCGATGGTCGGCGCGTAGCCGCCCATGCTTTCATAGACTTTGGCGGCGTTGATGTCGCGGCTTTCCTGGGTGTAGAAGTCCACCTCCAGGATGCTGCGGATCGCTTCCGGCTCGGCGCCGTCCACCAATAATTGCAGGCCTTTGCGCGCATAGCTGTCCGGCTCGGCATCGGCCACGCCTTCCAGGCCCAACAGGCCTTCCTTGCGGGCGGTGAGGCTCCAGTTGACGACGCGGTCGATGCCGCCGGCCAAATCGACACGCGGCGGAAAGATGATCCAGATAAGGATCTGCATCGCCCGCTTGAACGAACTCATCGGCGACTGCAGCAACGCCGCGCCCACGGTGCCGCCGATCACGATCAGCGCCGCCGGGCCATTGGCCAGGGCGCCGAGGTGGCCGCCTTCCAAATAGTTGCCGCCGATGATCGCGACAAACGCCATGATGATGCCGATCAGGCTCAATACATCCATCAGAGGCAGGCCTCCACCAGATGCTTGCCGATGTCGTCCAGGCTGTAGACGGCGTCGGCCAGGTCAGCCTTGACGATGGCCATGGGCATGCCATAGATCACGCAGCTGGCTTCGTCCTGGGCCCAGATGGCGCTGCCGCCCTGCTTGAGCAGGCGCGCGCCTTCACGGCCGTCGGCGCCCATGCCGGTGAGCACCACCGCCAGAACTTTGTCGCCGTAGGACTTGGCCGCCGAACCGAAGGTGATGTCCACGCACGGCTTGTAGTTCAAGCGTTCATCGCCCGGCAGGATTTTGATCGCGCCGCGACCATCCACCATCATCTGCTTGCCGCCTGGCGCCAGCAGCGCCAGGCCTGGACGCAGGATGTCGCCATCCTCGGCTTCCTTGACGCTGATGCGGCACAGCTTGTCCAAGCGCTCGGCGAAGGCCTTGGTGAACGCGGCGGGCATATGCTGGATCAACACGATCGGCGCCGGGAAGTTGGCCGGCAGCTGGGTCAAGACGCGCTGCAGGGCCACCGGGCCGCCGGTGGACGTGCCGATGGCGACCAGCTTGTAGGCTTTGCGCTTGGGCGCGGGCGAATGCGCCGCAGGCGCGGCGGTCCGCACAGGCGCGGTCGCCGCCGGCCGTGCAACCGGCGCCGGGGCAGGACGTGCATAAGCGCTCGTCGAGGCCGCTGGAGCCGGCGCTGGGGTTGCGGCGGGCGCCGGCGCGCTGAACAGGCTACGGCGGTTACTGCGCGAAATGCTGTGCACTTTCTCGCACAGCATCTGCTTGACCTTGTCGGGGTTGCGCGAGATGTCTTCGAAATTCTTCGGCAGGAAGTCCACCGCGCCGGCGTCCAGCGCATCCAGGGTCACCCGGGCGCCTTCGTGGGTCAGCGAGGAGAACATCAACACCGGAGTCGGGCAGCGTTGCATGATGTGCCGAACTGCCGTGATGCCATCCATCATCGGCATCTCGTAGTCCATGGTGATCACGTCGGGCTTCAATGCAATGGCTTGATCAATCGCCTCTTTGCCATTGGTGGCCGTACCGACCACCTGGATCGTTGGATCGGCGGAAAGAATTTCCGAGACGCGGCGGCGGAAGAAACCCGAATCGTCCACCACCAGGACCTTGACTACCATAAGCACTCCGTTAGGCGGGACGGGCAATACCGCCCTGACCCACCAGAATCAAATACGCCGAGCGGCGTAACGCTTGAGCATGCTCGGAACATCGAGAATCAGCGCGATCCGACCGTCACCGGTGATGGTCGCGCCCGACATGCCCGGGGTTCCCTGCAGCATTTTGCCCAATGGCTTGATGACCACTTCTTCCTGCCCCACCAGTTGATCGACGACAAAGCCGATACGCTGGGTGCCCACGGAGAGAATCACCACATGGCCTTCGCGCTGCTCTTCATGGGCAGCCGAAGCGACCAGCCAGCGCTTGAGGTAGAACAGCGGCAATGCCTTGTCGCGCACGATCACCACTTCCTGGCCGTCCACCACGTTGGTGCGCGACAGGTCGAGGTGGAAGATCTCGTTGACGTTGACCAGCGGGAAAGCGAAGGCCTGGTTGCCCAGCATCACCATCAGGGTCGGCATGATCGCCAGGGTCAACGGCACCTTGATGACGATCTTGGAGCCCTGGCCCTTGGTCGAGTAGATATTGATCGAGCCGTTGAGCTGGCTGATCTTGGTCTTCACCACGTCCATGCCCACGCCACGGCCCGACACGTCGGAAATCTCGGTCTTGGTCGAGAAGCCCGGGGCGAAGATCAGGTTGTAGCACTCGGTGTCGGTCAGGCGGTCGGCGGCGTCCTTGTCCATCACGCCACGCTTGACCGCGATATTGCGCAGAATGGCCGGGTCCATGCCTTTGCCGTCATCGGTGATCGACAGCAGGATATGATCGCCTTCCTGTTCCGCCGCCAGGATCACCTTGCCGCCCCGGGACTTGCCCGAGGCTTCGCGTTCTTCCGGGGTTTCCACACCGTGGTCGACGGCGTTGCGCACCAAGTGGACCAGCGGGTCGGCCAGGGCCTCGACCAGGTTTTTGTCGAGGTCGGTTTCTTCACCCACCAGTTCCAGGTTGATTTCTTTCTTGAGCTGGCGCGCCAGGTCGCGAACCAGGCGCGGGAAGCGGCCGAAGACTTTCTTGATCGGCTGCATCCGCGTTTTCATCACGGCGGTCTGCAGGTCGGCGGTGACCACGTCGAGGTTCGACACGGCCTTTTGCATGGCTTCATCGCCGCTGCTCAGGCCCAGTCGCACCAGGCGGTTACGCACCAGTACCAGCTCGCCGACCATGTTCATGATGTCGTCCAGGCGCGCGGTATCAACGCGCACGGTGGTTTCGGCTTCAGTGGCGGGCTTGTCGGCCACCGGCGCCGCAACGGCACGCGCCGGAGCAGGTGCGGCGGCGGGGGTTGGCGCTGGCGCAGGCTTGGCCACCGGCGCCGGGGCGGCCGCTTTGGCGGCAACCGGTGCAGGCGTAGCGGCCGGGGCCACTTCGCTGAACTTGCCCTTGCCGTGCAATTCGTCCAGCAGCGACTCGAACTCGTGGTCCGAGATCAGGCCATCGCCGGCGGGCGCGGCACTGGCGGCGGCAGGCGCTGCGGCAGTAGCAGCCGTGGCGGCGACATTCGGCAAGGCGTCGGCCGCGAACGTGCCCTTGCCATGCAGTTGGTCGAGCAAGGCTTCGAATTCGTCATCGGTGATGTCGGTGCTGGCCTTGGCGGCCGGCGCATCCACAGCGGTGCTTGCGGCAGCGGCAGGCGCCAAGGCGTCGGCCGCGAACTGGCCTTTGCCATGCAACTGGTCGAGCAGGGATTCGAACTCTGCGTCGGAAATGTCTTCGCTGGTCGGTGCCGCCGGCGGCGCAACGGCGGCCGGTGCTTCGGCCTCGGCCTTCACCGCGCTGAGGGAGTTGAGCAGTTGCTCGAACTCGCTGTCGGTCACATCCGGCTCGGCTTGCGCCACAGGCTCCGGTGCAGCCTCAGCCACCGGCGCCGCGGACAGGTCGGCAGGCTCTGCATAGCGCGCCAGGGCGGCCAGCAGTTCCGGGGTGGCGGCGGTAACCGGTGCACGTTCACGCACTTGGCTGAACATGCCGTTGACCGCGTCCAGTGCTTCGAGAATCACGTCCATCAATTCCGAGTCAACCTGACGCTCACCCTTGCGCAGGATGTCGAACACGTTCTCGGCGATGTGGCAGCACTCCACCAGCTCATGGAGCTGGAGGAAGCCGGCGCCCCCTTTTACAGTGTGAAAACCGCGAAAAATTGCATTGAGCAGGTTCGCATCATCCGGTCGGCTTTCCAGCTCGACCAGTTGCTCGGACAGTTGCTCTAAAATTTCGCCGGCCTCTACAAGGAAATCCTGAAGGATTTCTTCATCGGCGCCGAAGCTCATGGGTGTGCTCCTTAGAAGCCTAAACTGGATAACAGGTCATCGACATCATCTTGACCCGATACAACGTCTTCACGTTTATCGGCATGAATCTGCGGACCTTCACCCTTGGCGAGATGTTTTTGTGGATCTTTTTCCGAGAGGATCGCTTCGCGGTCATGTTCGATGCCTGCAAAGCGGTCTACCTGGCCTGCCATCAGCACTAATTTGAGCAAGTTGCTTTCCACTTCGGTGACCAATTGGGTCACACGCTTGATCACCTGGCCGGTGAGGTCCTGGTAATCCTGGGCGAGCAGAATGTCGTTGAGGTTGCTGGAAACCGTGCGGTTTTCCTGCTCGCTGCGTGACAAGAACCCTTCGACCCGACGCGCCAATTCACGGAACTCTTCAGCCCCGACTTCACGGCGCATGAAACGGCCCCAGTCAACGCTGAGCGCCTGGGCTTCGGTGGCCATGCCATTGACCAGAGGCGTGGCGTTTTCCACCAGGTCCATGGTGCGGTTGGCCGCCGCCTCGGTCAGCCTGACCACATAGGACAGGCGTTCGGTGGCATCGGTGATCTGCGAGATTTCTTCGGCCTGGGGCATGTGCGGGTCAATCTGGAAATTGACGATCGCACTGTGCAGCTCGCGCGTGAGCTTGCCCACTTCCTGGTACAGGCCGCGGTCACGGGTCTGGTTGAGCTCATGGATTAACTGCACCGCGTCGCCGAACTGGCCTTTTTCAAGGCTTTCGACCAACTGGTGAGCATGCTTTTTCAGGGTCGACTCAAAGTCGCCCTGTGACGTTTCTTTATGCTCCATAGCTCCCCCGCGATGGCATTAGCCGTGGATGCGTTCGAAGATTTTTTCGATCTTCTCTTTCAAGGCCAATGCAGTGAATGGCTTGACCACGTAACCGTTTACCCCGGCTTGGGCGGCTTCGATGATCTGCTCACGCTTGGCTTCGGCGGTCACCATCAACACGGGAAGGCTGCGCAGTTTTTCGTCGGCACGCACATGGCGCAGCAAGTCGATACCGGTCATGCCAGGCATGTTCCAGTCCGTTACCAGAAAGTCGATACTCCCGCTGTTGAGGATCGGAATCGCGGTAATGCCGTCGTCCGCCTCGACCGTGTTAGTGAACCCAAGGTCACGCAACAGGTTTTTTATGATCCGCCGCATCGTTGAGAAGTCATCAACGATGAGGATTTTCATGTTCTTGTCCAATTCGACCTCCAAGCAGTCTTAAACGCGCCCAGCACCTGGACGCGCCATTTCAATCAACAGGCATTACACAAAAAGGACTGCCGGGGGCACCACGGGCCGAACCCGCAAAGGCTTGGCGCCCTCGCGGTATCGTCTGCAGTGCCCCCCACACTGCCTGTCAGCGCGCTCGCCACTCTCCCAAACGCCCCCGCAAGCGGGCTGCGCACTGGCTATGCAACTGGCTGACCCGCGATTCGCTGACCCCCAGGACCTCACCGATTTCCTTGAGGTTCAGCTCTTCGTCGTAGTACAGCGCCAACACCAGCCGCTCACGCTCCGGCAAATTGGCAATCGCGTCCGCCAACGCCCCCTGGAAGCGTTCATCCTCCAGGTCGCGCGATGGCTCCATATGAGCGCTCGCGCCGTCCTCGTGCAGCCCTTCGTGTTCGCCGTCCTGCAACAGGTCGTCGAAACTGAACAGGCGGCTGCCCAAGGTATCGTTCAAAATCCCGTAATAATCGTCGAGACTCAATTGGAGTTCGGCCGCAACTTCGTGATCTTTAGCGTCGCGACCGGTTTTTGCTTCAATTGCGCGAATTGCGTCACTGACCATGCGCGTATTGCGGTGCACCGAACGGGGCGCCCAATCACCCTTGCGCACCTCGTCGAGCATTGCGCCACGGATACGGATCCCCGCATACGTCTCGAAACTGGCACCCTTGCTCGCGTCATATTTGGTCGATACTTCGAGCAGGCCGATCATGCCGGCCTGGATCAAGTCTTCGACCTGGACGCTCGCGGGCAGGCGTGCCAACAGGTGGTAGGCAATGCGCTTGACCAATGGCGCGTAGCGCTCGATCAACTCGCCCTGGCTGTCACGGGCGGATTTCTTGTAGGCGTTGTAGCCGTTCGCTGTCATAGCACCGGTCCTGCGCTCGTCTGATGCACCAATCGCTCGACGAAAAACTCCAGATGCCCCCGCGGGTTGGCGGGCAACGGCCAGGTATCGACCTTCTGGGCAATAGCCTTGAACGCCAATGCGCACTTGGAACGAGGGAACGCTTCGTAGACCGCACGCTGCTTTTGCACAGCCTTGCGCACACACTCGTCGTAGGGAACTGCGCCAACGTATTGTAAGGCGACATCGAGAAAGCGATCCGTGACCTTGGTCAACTTGGCGAACAGGTTGCGCCCTTCCTGCGGGCTCTGGGCCATGTTGGCCAGGACGCGGAAGCGGTTCATGCCGTAGTCGCGGTTAAGCAGTTTGATCAGGGCGTAGGCGTCGGTGATCGAGGTGGGTTCATCGCAGACCACCAGCAGCACTTCCTGCGCGGCGCGCACAAAGCTGACCACGGACTCGCCGATCCCGGCGGCGGTGTCGATCACCAGCACGTCGAGGTTGTCGCCGATATCGCTGAACGCCTGGATCAGGCCGGCATGCTGCGCCGGGCTCAGGTGCACCATGCTCTGGGTGCCGGAGGCAGCCGGCACGATGCGGATGCCACCGGGGCCCTGCAACAGCACATCGCGCAGCTCGCAGCGGCCCTCGATCACATCGGCGAGGGTGTGTTTGGGCGTCAGCCCCAGCAGAACGTCGACGTTCGCCAGCCCCAGGTCAGCATCCAGCAGCATGACGCGGCGGCCAAGCTCTGCCAGGGCCAGGGACAAATTCACTGACACGTTAGTTTTCCCGACGCCACCTTTGCCGCCGGTCACCGCGATCACCTGTACGGGATGCATGCTGCCCATTTTATTTCTTTACCTTGTCTTGCTTAGACGCAGGCTACATGGCTTGGCCGCGTGAATCGCTTGCAGACCATCGATGTAGATACATTTCATGGTGTTCATCCTGACTTATCCCACCCGTTTTGCCGGGTTGTGGTAAAGGTCGGCGAACATATCGGCCATCGCTTCCTCGCTAGGCTCTTCTTGCATTTGCACACTGACTGCACGGCTGACCAATTGATGACGGCGCGGCAGATGCAGATCATCCGGGATCCGCGGGCCGTCGGTCAGGTAGGCGACCGGCAATTCATGACTGATGGCCAGGCTCAGCACTTCGCCCAGGCTCGCGGTTTCATCGAGCTTGGTGAGGATGCAACCGGCCAGGCCGCAGCGCTTGTAGCTGTGGTACGCAGCGGTAAGAACCTGTTTCTGGCTGGTGGTTGCAAGCACCAGGTAATTTTTCGACTTGATGCCACGCCCGGCCAGGCTTTCCAGCTGCATGCGCAGTGCCGGGTCGCTGGCTTGCAGGCCGGCGGTATCGATCAGCACCACGCGCTTGCGCAGCAGCGGGTCGAGGGCGTTGGCCAGGGACTGGCCCGGGTCGACATGGGTCACCGACACATTGAGGATGCGGCCCAGGGTCTTGAGCTGTTCCTGGGCACCGATGCGGTAGCTGTCCATGCTCACCAGGGCGATATTCTGCGCGCCGTACTTGAGTACGTAACGGGCGGCCAGCTTGGCCAGGGTGGTGGTCTTGCCCATGCCGGCGGGGCCGACCATGGCAATCACCCCGCCCTCTTCCAGCGGTTCGATTTCGGGCGTGGCGATCATCCGCGCCAAGTGGGCCAGCAGCATGCGCCAGGCTTGGCGAGGTTCCTGGATCTCGGTGGTCAAGGCCAGCAGGTCGCGGGACAACGGGCCGGACAGGCCGATGCGTTGCAGACGGCGCCACAGGTTGGCCTGTTGTGGCTTGCTGCCTTGCAGTTGGGTCCAGGCCAGCGAGCCCAGCTGCACTTCGAGCAGCTCGCGCAGGCCGTTGAGTTCAAAGCGCATCGAGTCGAACGCGCGCGGGTCGACAGCAGCGGCCGGTGCAGGCGCTGCCGGACGTGGCGGCTCTTTGAACGTCGGCTCGACCAAGGGCTCGGCCGCGGTCAGCGGCAGGCCGGCGAACAACTGGCGATTGGTGGTGGCATCGCTGTCACCGCGCATGCTCAGTTCGGCCTGGGCCGAGACAATGCGCGAGGCCGTCTTGCGCAGCTCGTCTTCGAGCTCCATGTTCGGCACGCGCGGCGCCAGGGCCTGGGGGGTGTAATCCAGGGCAGCCGTCAGCTCGACACCGCCGGCAATACGACGGTTACCGATAATCGCGGCGTCGGCGCCCAGCTCATCACGAACCAGTTTCATGGCCTGACGCATATCGGCGGCGAAAAAACGCTTCACTTGCATAACCCACTACCCTCAGCCGTTGGGCCCTACTGTCGCGACGATAGTCACTTGCTTGTTGTCAGGAATTTCCTGATAAGCCAAAACGTGCAAATTCGGTACTGCCAGGCGTCCAAACCGCGACAACATCGCGCGGACCGGGCCGGCCACCAGCAAGATCACCGGTTGGCCCTGCATTTCCTGGCGCTGTGCGGCGTCGATCAACGAACGCTGCAGCTTCTCAGCCATGCTTGGCTCCAGCAGGACGCCTTCTTCCTGGCCTTGACCTGCCTTCTGAATACTATTGAGCAATATTTGTTCCAACCTGGGTTCCAAGGTGATCACAGGCAGCTCGGAGTCAAGCCCTACAATGCTTTGCACGATTGCGCGCGACAATCCGACGCGCACCGCGGCCACCAGCGCGGCAGTATCTTGACTCTTGGCGGCATTGTTCGCGATGGCCTCGGCAATGCTGCGAATGTCGCGTACCGGCACCTGTTCGGCCAGCAGCGCCTGCAAAACTTTGAGCAACTGCGACAGCGACAGCACGCCCGGCACCAGCTCCTCGGCGAGTTTTGGCGAGGCTTTGCCGAGCAAACCCATCAATTGCTGGACTTCCTCGTGGCCGATCAGCTCATGGGAGTGTTTGTAGAGGATCTGGTTGAGGTGCGTGGCAACCACGGTGCTGGCGTCGACCACGGTGTAGCCCAGGGACTGCGCCTGGCTGCGCTGGCTGATTTCGATCCACACCGCCTCCAGGCCAAAAGCCGGATCTTTGGCGGTGATGCCGTTGAGGCTGCCGAACACCTGGCCTGGGTTGATCGCCAGCTCGCGGTCCGGGTAGATCTCGGCCTCGGCCAGGATCACGCCCATCAGGGTCAAGCGGTAGGCGCTGGGGGCCAGGTCCAGGTTGTCGCGGATATGCACGGTGGGCATCAAAAAGCCCAGGTCCTGGGACAGCTTCTTGCGCACGCCCTTGATCCGCGCGAGCAATTGGCCGCCCTGGTTGCGGTCCACCAGCGGGATCAGGCGGTAGCCGACTTCCAGGCCGATCATGTCGATCGGGGTCACGTCATCCCAGCCCAGCTCCTTGGTTTCCTGGGCGCGGGCCGGGGAAGGCAGCAGCTCCTGCTGGCGCGCGACTTCCTGCAGGGCCTGGACCTTGACCGCATTCTGCTTCTTCCAGAACAAGTAGGCGCCGCCACCGGCCAGGGCCGCCATGCTCAGGAACGACACGTGCGGCATGCCCGGCACGATGCCCATGATCGCCATGATGCCCGCCGCCACGGCCAGTGCCTTGGGCGATGCGAACATCTGGCGGCTGATCTGCTTGCCCATGTCTTCGGAGCCCGAAGCACGGGTCACCATGATGGCCGCCGCTGTGGATAACAACAGTGATGGCAATTGCGCCACTAAACCGTCACCGATGGTCAGCAAGGCGTAGACCTTGCCCGCATCGCCGAACGTCATGCCGTGCTGGAAGATACCGACCGCGATGCCGCCGATCAGGTTGATGAACAGAATCAGCAGGCCGGCGATGGCGTCACCGCGCACGAACTTGCTGGCACCGTCCATGGAGCCGTAGAACTCGGCTTCCTGGGCCACTTCCAGGCGGCGTGACTTGGCCTGGTTCTGGTCGATCAGGCCGGCGTTGAGGTCGGCGTCGATGGCCATTTGTTTGCCGGGCATGGCGTCGAGGGTGAAGCGCGCGCTCACCTCGGAAATCCGCCCGGCGCCCTTGGTCACCACCACGAAGTTGATGATCATCAGGATCGCGAACACCACGATACCGACCACGTAGTTGCCGCCGATCACCACCTCACCGAAGGCCTGGATCACCTTACCGGCGGCGGCGTGACCGTCCTGGCCGTGGAGCATCACCACGCGGGTGGACGCTACGTTCAGCGCCAGGCGCAACAGGGTCGCCACCAGCAGAATCGTCGGGAACACCGCGAAATCCAGCGGCCGCAGGGCGTAGACGCACACCAGCAGCACCACGACGGACAGGGCGATGTTGAAGGTGAAGAACACGTCCAAAAGGAACGGCGGCATCGGCAACATCATCATTGCCAGCATCACCAGCAACAACAACGGCACACCCAGATTGCCTCGGGAGAGGTCAGTCAGGGTGGTACGGGCCGTGCCGAACATTTGAGAGCGATCCACCACCGGTATTCCTCGTTTCCTTGAAGCAAAGTTTTGACGCGGGGAGGCGTCCTGGAGGCGGTATTGCAAGAAGCCTTCCAACTTTTGCTCTAGAGGAATACAGTTGGGGAATTCTTTTGAAGTGTTAACAACTAAACGCGTCTGAGGTTGCGAACACTGCCACTGACCAAATCGAATGACACCCTGTCGTCCTTCTTAAGATCGTCAATGGTAATTCCAGCGCCCTGAAGGATTTGCCTGTCCAGAGTTACATCACCACCACCCTGGTCCGGGGTGACCATTACAAAATAATTGTTGGTATCGACTACTGAAACGGTTCCGTATGCCATGACGGCTCTCCTTGGTTCACTTGCGTTACCGCACCCTGTGTGCAGCAATACGCCCTTAGTCAAGCCTAGAAAATTTGAGCGGACTACTGTCAACGTTGACGGGTCGAATGAAATTTCAGATAGACGGTGATGGCAGGACGGAAGTCCTCGCGGCTCGCTCCCACGTAGAACGTCCACGTTGCCGGCTATGGAGCGGCTCCAGTGTGGGAGATTGCTTGCCTGCGATAGCCATGGGTATCTACACATCTTTGTAGTGAGCGGGCTTGTCCCGCGCCGGGCTGCGAAGCGGCCCCAATAAGGACACCGCAGTGTTCCAGATGAAGCCAGATCGTCTGGTTGGGCGGCTCCGCCACCCAGCGCGGGACAAGCCCGCTCACTACAGGGAGATTTGACAGCTTTTGAAAGTTATGTAGATACGCATGCCGCGATAGCGGTGTATCAGTGACAGATGCATTAGCTGACCCAGCGCAATCGCAGGCAAGCCAGCTCCCACCTTTGGATTTGTGTATAGCCGCCGCTACCGAGGAAATTTCCGACAGCGTTTTGGGGTTGCCCCTAGGAAACTCGATCTCTAGTCTCCGTACACCGCTGCAAACGCAGCGGACGGGCGTCGCGGCCCGGTTTACTACGGAACAAAAGCACCATCTGCCTTTCAGTAAGCGGTTTTTTATCGTCTACTGTGCGGCGCTATGGCGGCTGTGCGCGGGATACCTTCGGGTATGCCGGGTTGTTCCTAGACCGGTCCGCGAACCTGCGTACAGCTGCCACCCTCCATCGCGTCGCGGCGATCAGTGGCAGCTCCACTTTTCTAGGAACTTCACAATGATCAAACCCACCCCAAATCCCCCACTCGACTCCAACGACGCACCGGTCGTGCTATTGCGCGTAAAAGACGGCATCCCCACCGAAGACCTGCTGATCAACCTCACCGAAACACTGGCGTCAGCCCACGCCCTGACCTGCAACTTTGCCTTCGAACTGGACAGCTCGCGGCGCGAAGGCGCGTTGGGTGTCGCGCAGTTGATTGAAGTGGCGCGGTTACTGGCAGAGCGTGTGCTGGAGGGCGTTGAGTCGGCAACTGCAACGGGCTAACCCGCTCGGGCCTGATCGCGGTTCAAATGTGGGAGCTGGCTTGCCTGCGATAGCGGTGCATCAGTAACAAATGCATCAACTGACCCACCGCTATCGCAGGCAAGCCAGCTCCCACAGGTTGACCCTTGTACGACTTGGGAACGGGTCAGGCATTACGCACGTTCTCGGCCTGCAGGCCTTTTGGGCCTTGAGCCGTGTCGTACACGACTCTTTGCCCCTCATCCAAACTTTTGAAACCAGAACTTTGGATGGCTGAATAGTGGACAAAAACATCCGCACTGCCATCTTCGGGCTTAATAAACCCAAACCCTTTCTCCGCGTTAAACCACTTCACCGTACCTGTTGCCATGACTGTTCTCCTGCCGTCACTTTCAAAGATTTGCACGGGGCATGCGAATGAGTTTCAGGCGAAACGCATAGATGCCCTTGGGGCCATGGATTCTGGAAAATTGAACCCGCTGGCCCTTTCTAAACCGCCGACCTGCCGAGCTCCTCATATCCAACAGTACCGGCTCTCGCCCACCGTCCAGCTCGATCAAACCTTCTCCGGTGGCGCGGCTATAAGAACTGATCGTGCCCATCACCACTTCCATGATCACCCTCCTGCATCTCTTGACTACCCGCGCGCAGTATCTGGCGTTATGGAACCGCAAGGGGCCAACACTGACTACTGTCAAAGTTGACAGGTAGAGGGGGTTTAAGACGAATGGCACGGTAGCAATCCGTGGTTCACTTCATGCATCCGATGACTTTTTGCGCTTGCGCGGTTTTCGCGGCTTGGGAGGGGCTGGCGGGACATCACTGCATTGAGTGTCGGTCGACTGAACGGCAACCTCGTTGCCATCACGGTCCCGGGCAATAAAACCGATGCCTTTGACCGCATCAAACCACTTGACCGTAGGCCTATCCATCACCGCCTCCCGAGCCGCGCAGGGCTGCGCGGCTCATCGCTCTATCAAACCCTGCTGGCGGCGTATTGCCTACTGTCAACCTTGACAGGTAGACGCACGACAGCAGGAGCGCGACCGTCAGGAATCGCGACGCAAATCCGGCGGAATCGGCAGGTCCTTGAGCGGGTCCGGGCGCTTGCCCTTGCCCGCGCGGTATTGGCGAATCTGATAGACATACGCCAACACCTGGGCCACGGCCAGGTAGAGCCCGGCGGGGATTTCCTGGTCGAGGTCGGTGGAGTAGAAGATCGAGCGCGCCAGCTCCGGCGACTCCAGCAACAGGATGTCGTTGGCCACGGCGATTTCGCGGATTTTCAACGCGGTAAAGTCGCTGCCCTTGGCCAGCAGCATCGGCGCGCCGCCCTTCTCCGGGTCGTACTTGAGCGCCACGGCGTAGTGCGTCGGGTTGGTGATGACCACGTCGGCGTCGGGCACCGCCGCCATCATCTTGCGCTGGGACATTTCGCGCTGCAGCTGGCGAATACGCTGTTTGACCTCGGGCCGGCCTTCGGAATCCTTGTGTTCGTCGCGCACTTCCTGCTTGGTCATCAGCAGTTTCTTGTGGCTTTCCCACAGCTGGATCGGCGCATCCACCGCCGCGATGATGATCAGCCCGGCGGCCATCCACAGCGCACTCCAGCCCACCACCTGCACGCTGTGGATGATCGCCGACTCCAGCGGTTCATGGGCGATCAGCAGCAGGTCGTCGATGTCGGACGACAACACCGCCAGCGCCACAAACAGGATCAGGATAAATTTGGCCAAAGCCTTGAGCAGCTCCACCAGGGCCTTGGCGGAAAACATGCGCTTGAGCCCGGCGCCGGGGTTCATGCGGCTGAACTTGGGCGCCATGCTGCCAGCGGCAAACAGCCAGCCACCCAGGGCGACCGGGCCGATCAGCGCGGCCAGCAGCAAGGTAATCAGAATAGGCTGCACCGCCAGCAGCGCGATCTTGCCCGAGTGCAGCAGGTACTGGCCCATGGCGTCGGGGTTGAGCAGCACTTCGCGGGGCAAGGCGAAGTTGTGCTTCATCAACTCCATCAAGTCCAGCGCCAGGCCGCCGCCATAGATCAACAAGGCGCCAGCGCCGGCCATCATGGTGGCGACGGTGTTGAGTTCCTTGGAGCGAGCAATTTCGCCCTTTTCCCTGGAGTCCTTTTTGCGTTTCTCCGTGGGGTCTTCTGTCTTGTCCTGACCACTCTCGCTCTCGGCCATGGCTCAGCGCGCCCGTGCCAGATCACGTAAGAACTGCAGGGCGTCAGTCGCCAGCGGTTGATACTGATTGAGAATGTCCGCCAGGCCGACCCAGAAAATCCACATGCCCAACACCAGGGTCAACGGGAAACCGATGGAAAAGATGTTCAACTGCGGCGCCGCGCGGGTCATCACGCCAAAGGCGATGTTGATCACCAGCAACGCGGTGATCGCCGGCAGCACCAGCAACAGAGAAGCGCCGAACACCCAGCCCAGGCGCCCGACGATTTCCCAGAAATGGTTGACCACCAGGCCCGAACCCACCGGCAAGGTGGTGAAACTCTCGGTCATCACCTCGAAGGCCACCAGATGGCCGTTCATGGCCAAGAACAGCAAGGTGACCAGCATGGTCAGGAATTGCCCGATCACCGCCGCCGAGACACCATTGGTAGGGTCGACCATGGACGCGAAGCCCATGCCCATCTGGACCGAGATGATTTGCCCGGCGATCACAAAGGCCTGGAAAAACAGCGAAAGGGAAAAGCCCATGAGTGTGCCGATCAGGATCTGCTCGGCAATCAGCAGCAACGCGCTGAGGTCGATGGCATTGACCGGCGGCATCGGCGGCAAACCCGGCACGATCACCACGGTAATCGCCACCGCAAAGTACAGGCGCACACGCCGGGGTACCAGGGTCGTGCCGAACACCGGCATGGCCATCAACATGGCCGTGACGCGGAACAGCGGCAGGATGAAGGCAGCCACCCACGTGCTGATCTGGGTGTCGGTCAATGCCAGCAAGGAC
Source organism: Pseudomonas cedrina subsp. cedrina (assembly GCF_001983175.1). GTDB lineage: Bacteria > Pseudomonadota > Gammaproteobacteria > Pseudomonadales > Pseudomonadaceae > Aquipseudomonas > Aquipseudomonas cedrina. The sequence goes on along the minus strand of NZ_MNPW01000009.1, from coordinate 132,072 downwards.
TGCATCGGGTCAGCCGATCAACTGCGGAATACTGCCGTACAACTGCAGGATGTATTCCATGAAGGTCTGCACCAGCCACGGGCCGGCGACGATCAGCGTGACCAGCATCACCAGCAGGCGCGGCAGGAAGCTCAAGGTCTGTTCGTTGATCTGGGTCGCCGCCTGGAACATCGCCACCAGCAGGCCCACCAACAGGCTGGGCACCACCAGCACCGCGACCATCACGGTGGTCAACCACAGCGCTTCGCGGAACAGGTCGACCGCTACTTCTGGAGTCATGGCCCTATACTCCGCCGAAACTGCCGGCCAGGGTGCCGATAATCAGCGCCCAGCCGTCCACCAGCACAAACAGCATGATCTTGAACGGCAGCGAGATGATCAACGGCGAGAGCATCATCATACCCATGGCCATCAGCACGCTCGCCACCACCAGGTCGATGATCAGGAACGGGATAAAGATCATGAAGCCGATCTGGAACGCGGTCTTCAATTCGGAAGTGACGAACGCCGGCACCAGGATGGTCAACGGCGCCTGGTCGGGGGTGGCGATGTCGGTGCGCTTGGACAGGCGCATGAACAGCTCGAGGTCGCTGGAGCGGGTCTGCGACAGCATGAAGTCCTTGATCGGCACTTGGGCGCGGTCGATCGCCACCTGGGCGGTGATGGTTTCCGCCAGGTACGGCTGCAGCGCTTGCTGGTTCACCTTGTCGAACACCGGCGCCATGATGAACATGGTCAGAAACAAGGCCATGCCGGTGAGGATCTGGTTCGACGGCGTCTGCTGCAGGCCCAGGGCCTGGCGCAGGATCGAGAACACGATGATGATCCGCGTGAAGCTGGTCATCAGCATGACAAACGCCGGGATGAAGCTCAGCGCGGTCATGATCAGCAGGATCTGCAGGCTGACCGAATACTCCTGCGCCCCTGCCGCATTGGTGCCCAGGGTGATCGCCGGGATCGACAACGGGTCGGCGCCAAACGCCAGCGGCGCGGCCAGCAACAGCATGAGCGCCAATAAAACGCGCATTACTTCTTATCCTTCTGATCCTTGCCCAGCAACTCCATCAGGCGCTGGGCGAATTCTGGCGTGGCGGCCTTGGTCTCGGCCACATCCACCGGCGTCTTGAGCACGTGCAACGGGGTGATGCGGCCGGGGGTGATGCCCAGCAGAATCTGCTCCTCGCCCACTTGCACCAGCACCAGCCGATCACGCGGGCCAAGGGCACGGGAGCCGATCATTTCGATCACCTGGCCGTTGCCCGCCCCCGCGCTCTGTACGCGGCGCATCAGCCAGGCCAGCGCAAAGATCAAGCCGACCACCAGCAACAGGCCGAGCACCAGTTGGGTCAACTGCCCGCCGACACTGCCCACGGCAGGCGCGGCGGCGGCCTGAGCCACCGGCTCGGCTGCCCAGGCGTCCAACGGCAGCGCGACAAGAAGTGCCACCAGCAACCGTTTCATATCAGCGCAACTTCTTGATGCGTTCGCTCGGGCTGATCACGTCCGTCAGGCGGATGCCGAACTTTTCGTTGACCACAACGACTTCACCGTGGGCGATCAGCGTGCCGTTGACCAGCACGTCCAGCGGCTCGCCGGCCAGGCGATCGAGCTCGATCACCGAACCCTGGTTGAGTTGCAGCAGGTTGCGGATGTTGATTTCGGTGCTGCCGACTTCCATGGAGATCGACACCGGAATGTCGAGGATCACGTCCAGGTTCGGGCCGTCGAGGGTCACCGGGTCGTTGTTCTTCGGCACGCTGCCGAATTCTTCCATGGCCAGGCGGTTGCCGGCCGGCGCGGTGGCGGCGTCGGCGGCCAGCAGCGCGTCGATATCGTCCTGGCCAACATCGCCGGTTTCTTCCAGGGCAGCCGCCCATTCGTCAGCCAGGGCCTGGTCTTCGGCGGAAGTGTTTTCGTGTTCGGTAGCCATTACATGTCCTCGGCGGAGCAAACATTCATAAATTAATTAGGGTGCATCACCGACGGTTGATCGGTTCCACCACTTGCAGCGCCAGGTTGCCCTTGTGGGAACCCAGCTTGACCTTGAATGACGGCACGCCGTTGGCGCGCATGATCATTTCTTCCGGCAATTCGACCGGGATGATGTCGCCCGGCTGCATGTGCAAGATATCGCGCAGGCGCAACTGGCGACGGGCAACCGTGGCGCTCAGCGGTACGTCGACATCCAGCAAGTCTTCGCGCAGGGCCTTGACCCAACGTTCGTCCTGGTCGTCCAGGTCGGACTGGAAGCCGGCGTCGAGCATTTCGCGCACCGGCTCGATCATCGAGTACGGCATGGTCACGTGCAGGTCGCCGCCGCCGCCATCGAGTTCGATGTGGAAGGTGGACACCACAATGGCTTCGCTGGGCCCGACGATGTTGGCCATGGCCGGGTTCACTTCCGAGTTGATGTACTCGAAACTGACTTCCATGATCGCCTGCCAGGCTTCCTTCAAATCGATGAAGGCTTGCTCCAGCACCATGCGCACCACCCGCAGCTCGGTGGGGGTGAATTCGCGGCCTTCGATCTTGGCGTGACGACCGTCGCCGCCGAAGAAGTTGTCCACCAGCTTGAACACCAGTTTAGCGTCAAGGATGAACAGCGCGGTGCCGCGCAGCGGCTTGATCTTGACCAGGTTGAGGCTGGTGGGCACGTACAGCGAGTGCACGTACTCGCCGAACTTCATCACCTGCACGCCGCCCACCGCCACGTCCGCCGAACGGCGCAGCATGTTGAACATGCTGATGCGGGTGTAGCGGGCGAAGCGCTCGTTGATCATTTCCAGGGTCGGCATGCGTCCGCGGACGATGCGATCCTGGCTGGTCAGGTCGTAACTTTTGACGCTGCCAGGCTCGGCAGCCGTTTCGGTCTGTACCAGACCGTCGTCGACGCCATGCAACAGCGCGTCGATTTCATCCTGGGACAGCAGATCTTGCACGGCCATGTCGTGATCCTACTGCAATACGAAGTTAGTGAAGAGCGCCTGCTCGATCACGACTTTGCCGAGTTCCTTCTGGGCCACTTCCTGCACGCTGGCGGTAACCTTCTGACGCAGCATTTCCTGGCCCACCGGCGTGGCGAGTGTGTCGAAGCCCTGGCTGGAGAACAGCATCACCAGGTTGTTGCGGATCACTGGCATATGCACCTTGAGGGCATCCAGGTCCGACTGGTTACGCGCCAGCAAGGTGATGCTCACCTGCAGGTAGCGTTGACGGCCGTTCTGATTGAAGTTGGCGACAAAGGCCGGAAGCATCGGCTCGAAGATTGCCGGTTGCTTGACGTTAGTGGCGGTTTCGGCGGCGGGCGCCGGTTTCGCGGCGCTGCTGTGCATGATGTACCAGGTGCCGCCCACCGAGGCGCCGATGGCCAGGAGCAGGCCCACGACTATCATCAGGATAAGCTTGAGTTTGCCTTTGCCCGCGGGTGGTTTTGCTGCTGCGTCGTCGCTCTTCGCCATGCCAATAATCCGTCACTATTCGGGGATTCATAGATCTACGGGAAGGCAAGAGCAAGTGTTATGCCAGAGTTGTCTGGCAATTGAGGGAAGAAGGAACACCACAAACCAAATGTGGGAGCTGGCTTGCCTGCGATGGCGGCGTGTAGTGAGCGGGCTTGCCCCGCGCTGGGTGGCGAAGCCGCCCCAATAAAAACACCGCCGACCTCCAGGTAGAACCGAGTCGCCTGGTTTGGGGCGGCTTCGCCACCCAGCGCGGGGCAAGCCCGCTCACTACAGGCCGCAGGCAAGCCAGCTCCCACATGGCGGAGTTTCGACAGCAATCAGGCGTAGTAGTCGACGGCGCTGGAACCGACCACGGTGGAGGTCACCGGCGTTACCGCTTCGGCCACATCGATGGCGTTGCCGCTGTCGCCGTTATCGCCACCCCGCCCGCCGCCACTCACGCCACGGGTCTGGGCCTGTTGTTGCTGCTCCTGGCCACGGGACTGGTCGGACACATTTACATCCACTTGCCCCATACCCTGCTGGGCAAACATTTCGCGCAAGCGGCCGGACTGGCTTTCCAGGGCTTCACGCACCACCGGATGCGCGCTCATGAAGTTGACCTGGGCCTGCTGGTCGGCGGTCATGTTGACCTTGATGTCCAGGCGGCCGAGTTCAGCCGGTTGCAACTGGATCTCCGCCGACTTGAGGTTGGCGCTGGACAGGTACATCACGCGGTTGACGATCTCGTCGGTCCAGCCGCTCTGATGCATGGCCAACGGTGCGTTGGCTACCGGCGGCAAGGCATTGGCGGTTTTCGGCGTGGCGGCCTGGGTCAACGCGGCCAAGCGATTGGCGAAGTCGTCGACACGGGTATCGCTGCTGGCGCTCTTCAGGTCCTTGAGGCCCTCTTCGATCAGCCCGCTGAAGGCTTTGTCGCCGCCCTCGGTGCTGTCCTTGGTGGCTTGTTGGTCGACCATGGTGGCCATGCCGGCCGCGAAGTTCTGCGCGGCAGTCGGTTGATCCAGCGCCGACGGCGGCGCGGTTTTCGCCGTTGCCTGGCTGCTTGCCGACACGTGCCCACCCTGCTCCATCGCCAGGCGTACAGCCGGCATGGCGTCCAGAGGATCGGCTTGCGGATCGAAGGTTGGCTTGGCCGGCTCGGTCGCTGTGATCGGCGCTGCCACCACCGGCAGGGCCTGGTCATCGGTGGCGGCGACGGGCACCGGGGTCTCCACAGGAACCGGCACGGCCACCGGGGTCACGCTGGCGATCAACGCCGGGTCGACTACCGGATCAACCGGGGGCAGTTGTACCAGGCTCGGGTCGACAGCTGCGTCGTCATCGCTGCTGGCACTGTCATCGGTCTTGGCCGGCGGGCTGGCAGGCAAGGTATTGCCGCTATCGGCAACCGCTGGCGTACCGGCGGCAGGCTTGTCGCCGCCCGCCACAGGTTTGGCGCTGGCGTCGGCCGGCTTGTCCCGCGTGGGTTTGGCCGCGCTGTCGTCGGCCTTGGCGCTGGGCTTGGGACCCTGGTTGGCAAACACTTGAGCGAAGCCAGGGCCCTTGTCCCGTGGGTCCGCAGCGGCTGCCGGCGGGTTGACGGCGGGCGCTTGAGGCTTGGCCGCGGGGGCAGCCTGAAGGAGCGAATTCGGGGCGACTGGCATAGGTAAAGGTCTCCACTGCATGGGGATCGGGGATGCAGTACGAAGAGATAGAGCAAGAGTCGGGCCAGGTTGATCGTTCCCATGCTCCGCGTGGGAATGCTGCCCCGGACGCTCCGCGTCCAGCGGCGGTTAAATGCCTCAGGTCTTGCGCAAGGTGACGCGGAGCGTCACGGGATGCATTCCCACGCAGAGCGTGGGAACGATCATGGGTCAGAGCTGAAAGCGCTGGCGCTCGGACTCATACAGCGGCCTGACCAACGCAAACTCCTGATCAATCTGGTCCACCAGCGCCCCAAGTTCCGCAGCGGGGCCGGCGGACTCCTCTTCAAGCTGCTGGCACAGTTGCGTCAGCCGCACCGCGCCGAGGTTTCCACTGCTTCCCTTGAAACTATGCGCGATCAGCCCCAACGCCTTGGCGTCATCCCGCGCCTTGCGCAGGGCCTCGACGCGCTTCTGGGAATCATCAAGAAAGGTCTCGAGCAGCTTGGGATACTCGCTTTCCATGACCTCCTGCAAACTCGACAACACGTCGGGGTCCAGATGTAGATCAACCACTTGTTCGCTCCTTGATCAAGAATCGGTGGATTATGCCAGAGCCTCCCAGGAAAACTCTACGCAGACACGACGCCCGCCCTCGGACCAGCGTACCGCGCTGCACAGTTCGCGCACCAGGCTCAAACCCCGGCCAGACAGGCGGTCGATGTCCAGCGGCTGCTCCAACACGTGCTCCACGTCAAAGCCCGGCCCGCTGTCTTCGACACACAGGCTCAGGCGACCGCCAGCCTGCGTGGGCAGCACCTGCACCTGCACGCGCACGTGACCACTGCTCAATTGCGCCAGGCGCTCATTGCGCTGGCGATAGTACTCGGCGAACCCCTGGGCATCGCGCTTGAGCCGCGAATCCAGGCCCAGCACGCCATGTTCCAGCGCATTCGAATACAGCTCGGCCATCACGCTGTAGAGCGCCCCGCTCTGCTCGCGCAACCCGTGGATCTCCAGCAGCAGTTGCAGCAGGTACGGCAACGGGTTGTAGCGTTTCAAGGTCTCGGCACGAAACTCGAAGTTCGCCGACCAGTTCAGCGGGCACGACTGGCCACTGTCGGCGTACAACGGCCCGGCCGCGCGAAGCGACTGGCCACCTTGCAAGGTAATTTCCACCATGCTCACGTCATCGCGCGCCTCACCTCGAAACGCCGCCAGGGCCTGTTCGATCTCGTCAAATAACCGATCAGGCTCGCGATTGGCGGCGAACACCTGCTGCAAGCGCTCTGCGCCAAACAGCTGATCATCAGGGCCGGCCGTCTCCAGCACACCGTCGGAGAGCAGGAACACCCGGTCGCCCAAGGCCATGGGCCAGACTTCGGTGCGATCATCAAAGGCCTCGGCCGACAGCACGCCCAGGGGCAAATGCCGCGATTCCAGCGGCGTGCGCTTGCCGCTGGCAATTTCATGTACATAGCCTTCAGGCATGCCGCCGTTCCACACCTCGACCACGCGCCGATGCGTGCTCAGGCACAACAGCGTGGCGCAGCAGAACATGTCCACGGGCAGGATGCGCTTGAGCTTGGCGTTCATCTCGCGCAGGGTCTGCGCCAGGCCGTAGCCCTTGGCAGACATGCCATAGAACACTTCCGCCAGGGGCATGGCGCCCACCGCGGCCGGCAGCCCGTGGCCGGTGAAATCGCCGAGCAGCACGTGCATGTCACCGGAAGGCGTGTAGGCCGCCAACAGCAAGTCGCCGTTGAACAGCGCATAGGGCGATTGCAGGTAGCGGATGTTCGGCGCGGCATTGATGCAGCCCGAATGCGCGACCTTGTCGAACACCTCCTTGGCCACCCGCTGCTCGTGCAGCAGGTAGTCGTGATGCTTGGCGATCAGGTCACGCTGCTCCAGGACCGTGGCCTGCAACCGACGCAAGCGGTCCATGGCATTGATCTTGGCCGCCAGGATCAGCGGGTTGTAGGGCTTGGGCAAAAAGTCATCGCCGCCGGCATCCAGGCACTCGGCCAGGTCGGCGCTTTCGCGCAACGAGGTGAGGAAAATGATAGGAACCAGCGCTTCACCGGCCAACTGCTTGATCCATCGCGCGGCGGCGAAGCCATCCATCACCGGCATCAAGGCATCCATCAACACAAGCTGCGGACGCTCGCGGGCGAATACCTCAACGGCTTGCTCGCCGTTGGTGGCGGTGAGTACCTGATGGCCCTGGCGGCGCACGATGGTCGACAGCAGCAGCAGGTCGGCGGCGCTGTCTTCGGCGATCAGGATCGTCAGCGTCTCGAGGGGGGCCAGGACGCTCAATTGATGTCGAACAGCTTGTCGAAGTTGGAGATTGCCAGGATCTTGCGCACGTCGGCGTTGCAGTTGATCACACTGACATCTGACTCATCGCCACCGGCGTAGTCCCTCAGCAACAGGAGCATGCCCAAGGCAGAACTGTCGATGTAGGTGGTTTCCTTCAAGTCGACGACATAGGCTTCAGGCACCTTGTAGAACCGCTCGTAGGCTTCACGAAAGGCCTGGTGGCTACCGAAATCGAACCGGCCCTTGATGGCGATCGTCAACTTCTTCCCGTCCAGGGAGACTTCTGACTCGATTGACATGCGACTGCTTCCTTGTCATTGGCGATGAAGGAAGGTTTAGCAGGTGAACTGAATGTGGGCAACACGACGAAGCAAATGTGGGAGCTGGCTTGCCTGCGATTGCGGTGGGTATCTACACAACTTTCAGAGGCTGACTTCACCCCCTGTGGGAGCTGTCGAGCTTTAGCGAGGCTGCGAAAGCGGTGGGTCAGGCGAAAAAAATGCCAGCAGTGCCGCCGCCTTCGCAGCCTCGCTGGGGCTCGACAGCTCCCACATTTTGAACCGAGTTCGACATGAATACCGGTCGGCTCTAAGGCCGCCGCGCTTTGTTTTTGATCTTGATCTGAGGCGCCCCGTCAACCACGCTGGCCGCAATTCGATATTGATTTGGGGGGTAAACCGGCAGGACGCCGGTTTAGCCGCCCCGCGCCATGGATGGCGCGTGGCGGCGGCCCCCCAAATCAATGTCGGATTACGGGCATGCCGAGCCTAGGCGAGGCACCGAGTGGTGGGGCGATGCGTTTTTGGTTACTTTTTGCGCTCTTCAAAAAGTGACCCGCCGTAAGGGCGGAACCCTAAGCCGCCGTTACCGCAGCAACGGATATGTACTCGGTCAAACCCAAAAAAACGGTCGGCCCGTAGGCCGCCCTCGCCACACACCGTCGAAAGTTGTGTAGATACCTATGCTGCGATTGCGGTGGGTCAGCTTGCTCATATGGCACTCATACATCGCTATCGCAGGCAAGCCAGCTCCCACATTTGACGGAGCCGGCAGTTAGAATTGGGACTGGCGTGGCAGCCGTTGTGACAGCTCGTCCAGCAGCTTCTGCTCGCGCTTGTCTTCCAGCGCCCTGGCTTCGTCGATATAGCGCTGCACCAGCTTGCGCAGGCCCTCGACACGGGCGAACGCCTGTTGCCAACTTTCGCGGGCTTTATCCAGGTTGTTCTGGTGCCATGCCAGGCTCTGGCGTTGCTGGCCGACGGCGGTTTCGAGCTGGTTGAGAAAGCCCTGGTAACCCATCAGCCATTGGCCCGATACGCCTTTGGCGCCACGGTCGATCCATTGCTGCTGGTACTCACTGCGAAAACGCTCCAGGTCGCCCAGCTTGCTTTCGGCCAGGCGCACCTGGCCCTGGAAGTAGCCCAGGCGTTGCACGGCGGTTTTCTCGGCCTTCTCGGCCATGTCCACCACCGGAGCCAGGCGCGCGGCGCGGCTGTTGGCCATGGCTTAGCCGCCCGGCGCAGGCGCGAAGATCGACTGCAGGTGCGCTTCGCTTTCGCCCATGCTGATCTTGTCGTTGAGGCCCTGGCGCAGGTAGGTCACCAACTGCGGCTGCAGGGCGATGGCCAGGTCGGTCTCGCGATCACCACCGGCCACATAGGCGCCGACGCTGATCAAATCACGGCTCTGCTGGTAGCGCGACCACAGTTGCTTGAATTGTTGCGCACGAGCCATGTGCTCCGGGGTGACCACCGCAGGCATCACCCGGCTGATCGACGCTTCGATGTCGATGGCCGGGTAATGCCCTTCCTCGGCCAGCCGCCGCGAGAGCACGATGTGGCCGTCGAGCACGCCCCGCGCCGAGTCGGCAATCGGGTCCTGCTGGTCATCGCCTTCGGACAGCACGGTGTAGAACGCGGTGATCGAGCCACCGCCGGCCTCGGCGTTACCGGCGCGCTCCACCAGCTTGGGCAGTTTGGCGAACACCGACGGCGGATAACCCTTGGTCGCCGGCGGTTCGCCAATGGCCAGGGCGATTTCCCGCTGGGCCTGGGCAAAACGCGTGAGCGAGTCCATCAGCAACAGGACATTCTTGCCCTTGTCGCGAAAATATTCGGCGATGCGCGTGCAGTACATGGCGGCGCGCAGGCGCATCAGCGGTGCATCGTCCGCCGGCGAGGCGACCACGACCGAGCGCTTGAGGCCTTCTTCGCCAAGGCTGTGCTCGATGAACTCCTTGACCTCACGGCCCCGCTCGCCGATCAGCCCCACCACAATGATGTCGGCCTCGGTAAAGCGCGTCATCATGCCCAGCAACACCGACTTACCCACGCCGGTACCGGCGAACAGGCCCAGACGCTGGCCGCGGCCGACCGTCAATAAACCGTTGATACTGCGAATGCCCACATCGAGCGGCTGGCTGATGGGGTTGCGGTTGAGCGGGTTGATGGTGGGGCCGTCCATCGGCACCCAGTCTTCGGCCTTCATGCCGCCCTTGCCGTCCAGCGCGCGGCCGGCGCCGTCGAGCACGCGGCCGAGCATGCTCATGCCCATCGGCAGGCGGCCGGTGTCGGCCAACGGCACCACGCGGGCGCCGGGCGCGATACCGGCGATACTGCCCACCGGCATCAGGAAAATCTTGTTGCCGGAAAAGCCCATCACTTCGGCTTCGACCTGCACCGGATGGTAGCTGTCGTCGTTGATCACCATGCAGCGGCTGCCCATGGCGGCGCGCAGTCCCTCGGCCTCAAGAGTCAGGCCAACCATGCGCAACAGGCGCCCTTCGAGGATCGGTTGGCCGGGCAACTGCGTGGCGTCGGTGTAACCGCTCAGGCGCCTGGCGAAGCTGGTGCGATCAAGGCGCATCGGCGGCGTCCAGGTCCAGGCTCAGGTCGGGCTCGGCCGGGTTCAATACCTGCTCGTGGGCCTGGTCCAGCAGCTTGGCCATGATCTGGCTGATGCGGGTTTCCACCGTGGCATCGATGCGGCTGTGCTCGGTCTCGACGCGGCAGCCGCCCGGCTGCAAGGCGGCGTCTTCGACGATGCGCCAGGTTTCTTCATGGCGCTCGCGCAGGGCTTTGACCTGTTCGAAGTCCTGCGGGTTGATGTACAGCCGCACATTACCGACGCCCAGGGGCAGCAGCTTGAGGGCTTCGCGCATGACGCTTTCGATTTGGCTGGAGTCGAGCACCAGCTCACGCTGGATCACCTGGCGAGCGATGTGCTGCACCAGGCCGACCATGGCCTTTTCGATCTGGGAATCCTGCTCGGCGATAGGGTCGAACAGGCCGCCCATCAAGCGCTCAAGACTCGCCAGCTTGACGCTCAGCGCCGCCTCGGCTTCCTGGCGCACCTTGAGGGTGGTGCTGCGAAAACCGTCTTTCTCACCGGCGGCGAAGCCTTCGTTGTAGGCCTCCTGGCGGATGCTTTCCAACTCTTCCAGGGTCAGTGGCTGGACTTCGTCCAGCGGCACTTCTTCCATTTCCACCGGCGGCTCGATCACCGGCTCCGGCTCGGGCTCCGGCACATGCGGATCGAAGCTGGGCAGCGACCAGATGTCGAACCCACCGACATCCCGTGCGCGAATCAGGTCGCTGGGTGCCTCATCTTTGCTCGACATCACAGGCGCCTTAAATCATTTCTTCGCCGCCCTTCCCACCGAGAACGATTTCTCCGGCTTCGGCCATACGGCGGGCAATGGTGAGGATTTCCTTCTGTGCGGTTTCCACGTCGCTGACGCGCACCGGGCCTTTGGCTTCCAGGTCGTCGCGCAACAGTTCCGAGGCACGCTTGGACATGTTCTTGAAGATCTTTTCCTTGACGCCTTCGTCCGAGCCCTTGAGGGCCAGCACCAGCACGTCGGAGGACACTTCGCGCAGCAGCGCCTGGATGCCACGGTCGTCGACATCGGAGAGGTTGTTGAACACGAACATGAGGTCTTCGATCTGGCCGGACAGGGTGTCGTCGATCTCGCGGATCGAGTCCATCAACTGGCCTTCGACCGAGCTGTCGAGGAAGTTCATGATGTCGGCCGCACGCTTGATACCGCCCAGGGTGGTACGCGAGGCATTCGAGTTGCCGGAGAACTGCTTCTCCAGGATGGTGTTCAATTCTTTCAAGGCCGCCGGCTGCACGGTGTTCAGCGACGACACGCGCAGGATGATGTCCAGGCGCACTTTGTGGTCGAAGTGGCCGAGGACTTCACCGGCCTGGTCCGGGTCGAGGTACGCCACCACGATCGCCTGGATCTGCGGGTGCTCGTAGCGGATCACGTCGGCGACGGCGCGTGGCTCCATCCATTTCAGGCTGTCGAGGCCACTGGTGTTGCCACCGAGCAGGATGCGGTCGATCAGGCCGTTGGCCTTGTCTTCGCCCAGCGCCGAGGTGAGCATCTTGCGGATGTAGCTGTCGGAGCCGACGCCCAGGCTGGTCTGGTCGCCAACGATCTCGACGAACTCGCTCATCACCTGCTCGACTTGCTCGCGGTGCACATTGCGCATTTGCGCCATGGCCACGCCGACGCGCTGGACTTCTTTGGGGCCCATGTGACGCAGCACTTGGGCGGCATCGGTTTCACCCAGGGACAGCAGCAGCACGGCGGCTTTGTCGACCTTGGAGAGCTTGGCAACTGCGGCTCGATCACTCATCTGCGTTAATCCACTCTTTCACGACCTGGGCCACACGGCCCGGGTCTTCTGCCACCAGGCTCTTGATTGCGTTCAACTGAGCGTCATAGCCTTCGCTCGGGCTCGGCAACAGGATGCTTTGCGGGCCGCCGAGGCTGACGCGGTCGTTGGCCAGTTCGCCGTCCAGGCCGCCCATGCCGCCCAACTCGACGTCGCTGCCACCAAAGGCCGCCAGTTGCTTGTTCTTGCCGTTGCCGGTGATGTTGTTGAGCACCGGACGCAGCACACCGAACACCAGTACCAGGATGAACAACACCCCCAGCACTTGTTTGACGATGTCCCAGAACCAAGGCTGCGTGTAGAACGCGGCTTCGGCGATGACTTCGCCACGCTCGGCGGAGAACGGCATGTTGATCACGCTGACGCTGTCGCCACGGCTGGCGTCGAAACCGACGGCGTCCTGCACCAGGCGGGTGAAGCGCGCCAATTCGTCGGCGCTCCACGGCGCACGGGTGACCGCGCCGTCAGCGGCATTGACCTTGACCTGGTCATCGACCACCACCGACACCGACAGGCGATTGACGCGGCCTTGCTGCTGCTTGACGTGGCTGATGGAACGATCGAGCTCGAAGTTCTTGGTGGACTGGTTACGCTTGTCCGCCGGGTACGGTGCGAGCATCGGCTGGCCGGTGGCCGGGTCCATGATCTGCTGGCCGTTGGCGTCCAGCAAAGGCTGGCCAGGCTGGATCGCGGCCGCCGCGGCAGCGCCCGCGCCACCGGTGGTCTGCGGTGCCGAGGCCGGGGATGGCGGCTGGTTGCTCAGGGCCCCCGGCACGCCTTGCGGCGGGCCATTGGCGGCGGTGCGCTGTTCGCTGGTGGACTGCTCGCTGCGCAGTGCCGGCTGGTCGGGGTTGAACTGCTCGGATGTCGACTCGACGGCGCTGAAGTCCACGTCGGCGGACACTTCAGCCTTGTAGCGGTCGTTGCCCAATACCGGCTGCAGGATGTTGTGCACACGCTGGGTGAGCATGCTTTCCATGCGGCGGCTGTAATCGAACTGCTTGCCGGCCTGGGTCAATGCCGAGTTTTCCGCCATGTCGGACAGTAGGTTGCCCTTCTGGTCGACCACGGTGATCTGCGACTTGCTCAATTCAGGCACGCTGGTGGCGACCAGGTTGATGATCGCCAGGACTTGGCCAGGCTCCAGGGAGCGGCCGGAGAACAGTTCCACCAGGACCGAGGCGCTGGGCTTGCGCTCGTCGCGCACGAACACCGAGCTTTTCGGAATGGCCAGGTGCACGCGGGCGCCCTTGACGTTATTCAGGCTGGAGATGGTGCGTGCCAGTTCGCCTTCCAGGCCACGACGGTAGCGGGTGGCTTCCATGAACTGGCTGGTACCCAGGCCCTGGTCCTTGTCGAGGATCTCAAAACCGATGTTGGCGTCGGACGGGGTCACGCCGGCGGCGGCCAGCTTCATGCGCGCACGGGCCACGTCATCGGCCTTGACCAGCAAAGCGCCGGAGTTGGGCTCCACGGTGTAGGCGATGTCGGCGGCGGCGAGGGTTTCCATGATCTGCTTGGAATCCATGCCCGCCAGGCTGCCGTACAGCGGCCGGTAATCGGGTTGCTGCGACCACAACACCACGGCAAAACCAATCGCCACGCTGGCAGCCAGGCCAACCATCAGGCCCACCTGACGCAACATGGTCATTTCCGAGAGGTTTTCCAGGAACGACAGGCCAAACAGCGGCGGCTTGCCGTCTGCCTTGGCGGGTACGTTGTCCACGACTGCTTCTGCCATGACTTAAATCTCGTCCTTAAACCGGCATCTGCATGATGTCTTGATAGGCCTGCACCAGCTTGTTACGCACCTGGGTCAAGGCCTGAAAGGACACGCTGGCTTTTTGCGAGGCGACCATCACGTCGGTGAGGTCCACGCCGCTCTTACCGATCTCGAACGCGTTGGCCAACTGGCTGGACGCTTGTTGGGTGTCACTGACTTTATTGATGGCCGAACCGAGCATGTCGGCAAAACTGCTCTGGCCCAGTTGCGGCACCTGCGCGACGGATTTCGGCTGAGCCATGGCATCCATTTGCATGGAGCGCATATCCAACATCAACCGATTGAATTCAATACCCTGGCTCATGACCTTCTCTCTCCGACAACCCGCAAATTTTTGACACTACGCAGCGATTACTAAGGGAGGTAGCAACAAGGGTGCCAGCTCTGGTTCAGCTCGTAAGAAAAGGCGACAAACCTTGTCGGCCCTGTTACCGACACACCACAAGAAATCGCCTTGTAGTGAGCGGGCTTGCCCCGCGCTGGGTGGCGAAGCCGCCCCAATGAAGACACCGCCGAGTTCCAGATAAAACCGAGTCGCTTGGTTTGGGGCCGCTTCGCAGCCCAGCGCGGGCGGTGCGACGATTCGACAAGCCCGCTCACTACAAAGATGTGTAGGGAGCTATGGCTATGGGGGTGAAGTCAGGTGGCGAACAGATACGCTTCCACATCCATCCCGGCGTCGCGCATCTGCGCCAGCTTGTAGCGCAGGGTGCGCGGACTGATCCCCAGGCGCTCGGCGGCCTCTTTGCGGCGGCCGCGCTCGGCGCGCAGGGTGTCGATGATCATCTGGAATTCGCGGCGACGCAGGTCGTCGCCCAGGGCACCGGCGAACTCCGCCTCCGCCACCAGCGGCGCGGGCGCCAGCGTTGGCAAGGGCGCCGCGCCGCTGCCCATGGCCAGGCAGAAATCCTGGGGTTGGATCAGGCCGCCCTGTTGCAGGATCAGCGCGCGCTGGATCGCGTTGTCCAGCTCGCGCACATTGCCCGGCCATGGATAGGCGATCAAGCAGGCCTGGGCCTCGGCGGACAGGCGCGCCTGGGCATGCTTCATTTTTTTGACGTGGTTATTCAACAGGCGCTCGGCCAGCGGAATGATGTCCGCCGGGCGCTCGCGCAACGGGCGCCAGGCCAGGGGGAACACCGACAGCCGGTAGAACAGGTCTTCACGGAAGCGCCCCGCCGCCACTTCGCCCGCCAGGTCGCGGTTGGTGGTGGCGACCACGCGGATATCCAGCTGGATCGGCTTGCGCGCGCCGACGCGCTCCACTTCGCGCTCCTGCAATACGCGCAGCAACTTGGCTTGCAGGCCCAGGGGCATTTCCGAAATTTCATCGAGCAGGATGGTGCCGCCGTCGGCCTGTTCGAACTTGCCCGCCTGGGCCGCGATGGCGCCGGTGAACGAGCCTTTTTCATGGCCGAACAACGTGGCTTCGAGCATGTTGTCGGGGATCGCCGCGCAGTTGATCGCGATAAACGGCTGTTTGGCACGGGTCGATTGCTGGTGAATGTAACGCGCCAGCACCTCCTTGCCGGTGCCCGACTCGCCGGAGATCAACACGGTGGAATCGCTGCGCGCCACACGGGCCGCCAGCTCCAGCAATTGTGCGCTGGCCGGTTCGAAGGCAATCGGGCCCTCGCCTTCAGTGGCCGGGATCACGCCCAGGGCATGCCGCGCGACCAGCTCGATCAGCGCCTTGGGTTCGAACGGTTTGACCAGGTAATCCGCCGCGCCTTGGCGCATCGCGTCGACCGCGCGCTCCACGGCGCCATGGGCGGTCATCAGCAACACCGGCAACTGCGGCTGCCGCGCACGCAGCACGCCGAGCAGCTGGTGGCCATCCATGCCGGGCATGTTCACGTCGCTGACCACCAGGCTGAAGGACTCCTGCTCCACCGCTTCCAAGGCGTCCTCGGCAGAACCGACCGCCCGGTAGTCATGGCCCGCCAACAGCAGCGTGTCAGCCAATGCTTCACGCAGGGCGCGATCGTCTTCCACCAACAGAACCTTGATAGCCATATCCTCTTTACTCCGTGCTTGCCGCGCATGAAAACAGCGGCAAGGTCATCAATGCACAGGTGCCACGCCCCAGGCGCGAATGCAGCTGCAATTCTCCCTGATGCGCACGTGCCACGGCCTTGACCACGGTCAGGCCCAGGCCGGTGCCGTTAGTCTTGGTGGTAAAAAACGGCTCGCCCAAGCGGCGCAGCACGGCCGGCTCGATACCGCTGCCGCTGTCGCTGATGCACAGGCGCAGGGTCTGCCCACGGTTGTACAGGTGCACCTTGAGCCGCGCCCCGGCGCCGCTGGCCTGGGTGGCGTTTTCGATCAGGTTGAGCAGTGAACCCACCAGCGTGTCGCGGTTGCACAGCAGTTCACCGAGGTGGCTGTCGCACTGCCAGCGCACTTGGGCCTCTTGAATATGGGTGGCGGCCGCCGCTTGCAGGGCCTTCATCAACTCGGCCGGCGTGATGCGCTCGGTCAGCGGCAATTCGCCACGGGCGAACACCAGCATGTCGCGCACCTGGTGCTCCAGCTCATGCAGGCGCTCCTTGAGGCGACCGGCAAAGCGCTGGTGGGTGGCGGCGGGCAGTTGCTCGTCAGTCAAATGACTGGCGTAGATCAACGCGGCCGACAGCGGCGTGCGGATCTGATGCGCCAGGGAAGCGACCATGCGCCCCAGCGAAGACAACCGCTCGTGGCGCGCCAACTGGTCTTGCAGGTGACGGGTTTCAGTCAGGTCGTTGAGCAGCACCAACTGGCCCGGTTCTGCGTCCAGGGAACGGGTGGCAATGGACAAGCGACGGCCGTCCTTGAGGGAAATTTCATGGCCATCATCTTCACGCGGCGCAAAGCAGCGGGTGATCACGTGGCGCCACAGCTGACCTTCCAGCGGCAAGCCGAGCATGTCGCAGGCGGCCGGGTTGGCTTCGCGCACGCGGCCCTCTTCATCGATGACGATCACGCCGCCCGGCAACAGCGAGAGCAGGTTTTGCAGGCGGTTGGCCAGGCGTTCCTTCTCGGCCAGCTCTTCCATGCGTTGGGCGCTGACCACGGCCAGCTCGCCCTTGAGCTCGGACACCCGAGCCTCGAGCAGGCTGTAGGAGTCGGTCAGCTGGCTCGACATCTGGCTGAACTGCGAGAACGCGTGTTCAAGCCCCTGGCGGGCCAGCGGCTCTACAGACGGAATGAGCCCCGGGATGGCAGGGGTCGAAGCTACTTGGGCGGCGTGGGGCATCATGCTCTCTCGCTTGGCTGACCGTCAGTTAAACGGAACGTTGCGAGGGCTGTAGCAATACTTGTGCCGAAAAAAAACCGCTGATAAATCAGCGGCTTGAAAAACAGGCGTCAATCATCCGCCTGTTCATCACCTTCTTTGCGGCTCATGCCGTACTTGCGCATCTTCTCCACCAGGGTGGTGCGACGGATACGCAGGCGCTCGGCGGCACGCGCGACGATACCGTTGGCGTCGTCCAGGGCCTGCTGGATAAGACCCTGCTCCAGGTTGCCGAGGTAGTCCTTCAGGTCCAGGCCTTCGGGCGGCAGCATGGCGGTGGAACCGAAGTCCGGGGTGTGGCCGTTGATGGCGACCCGCTCTTCCAGGTCGCTGCGCAGGCTGTCGACCAGTTGCTCGTCTTCGTCGTCGACGTAGCGGAATTTCTTCGGCAACTCGACCACGCCGATCACACCGTAGGGGTGCATGATCGCCATGCGCTCCACCAGGTTGGCCAGCTCACGCACGTTGCCCGGCCAGCCGTGGCGGCACAGGGACATGATCGCGGCGGAGTTGAAACGGATCGAGCCGCGCTTTTCGTGCTCCATGCGCGAAATCAGTTCGTTCATCAGCAACGGGATGTCTTCCACGCGCTCACGCAGCGGGGCCATCTCGATCGGGAAAACGTTGAGGCGGTAGTACAGGTCTTCGCGGAAGCTGCCGACCTCGATCATGCTTTCGAGGTTCTTGTGGGTCGCCGCGATGATGCGCACGTCGACGCTTTGGGTCTTGTTGCTGCCCACGCGCTCGAAGGTGCGCTCCTGCAACACACGCAGCAGCTTGACCTGCATCGGCAGCGGCATGTCACCAATTTCGTCGAGGAACAGCGTGCCACCGTTGGCCAGCTCGAAACGCCCGGCACGGCTGGTGATGGCCCCGGTAAAGGCGCCCTTCTCGTGGCCGAACAATTCGCTTTCGAGCAGCTCCGCCGGGATCGCCCCGCAGTTGACCGGCACAAAAGGCCCGTCGCGGCGCTTGGAGTGATAATGCAGGTTGCGCGCAACCACTTCCTTGCCGGTGCCGGACTCGCCGAGGATCAACACGCTGGCGTCGGTGTCGGCCACCTGCTGCATCATCTGGCGCACGTGCTGGATGGCACGGCTGGTGCCCACAAGGCTGCGGAACAGGTTGGGTTCGCGGTGGCGACCGCGCTCGCGGGCCTGGTCGTACATCTCGCGATAGACCTGGGCACGGTGCAGGGAATCGAGCAACTTGCTGTAGCTGGGCGGCATTTCCAGGGTGGAAAGCACGCGGCGGCGCTGGTCTTCCGGCAGGTCGACAGAAGAAATATCGCCCATCAGCAACACCGGAAGGAACTCATCCCAGGTAGACAGTGTCTTTAACAAGCCCAAAACAGCGCCAGGAGCGTTTACCGTCCCGATCAGCACACAGATGACTTCACGGCTCGATGACAACGAGCTGACAACCTGCTGCCAATCATGGCTGCCGCAGGGCAAATTTTCTTCGCCAAGAAAATTTAAAATCACCGCCAAATCGCGGCGGCGGACGCTATCGTCATCGATCAGCAGAATTTTGGTTTCACGCCACATGCAATAGCAACTTCCCTAGTAAAACTTCCTGCCCGGTGAGAGCAATCGAGACGGCTGTAGGACTTCTTACTCTATAGACGTCTGAAATCTTAAAACAGCACTAGTTAAGTCAAAAAAGCTGGCACGGTCAAATTTATGACGCGCCCGTCGGTTTAACTGCGCCCGTTCAACCAAACAGATGGTAGACCTTTGACGCGTTTTTCGCTTGGTTGATCTGCGACATCTCTTCGAAAATCGCCTGGCGCTCGCCCGTCGTCACTTCAAGCAGCTGCTGGTACACCGTCAACAGGCTCTCCAGCTTCTCGCGCAGCGCATCTTCATCCACCGGCACTTCGTTGAGCACCTCGTCAATCACGCCACGACAGCCCATGTCCAGTTCGCCGATGGCGTCCCAGTTACGGTCCGCCAGCGCGCCGATCAGCGCCTCACGGGTTTCATCAATGCGTTGCAGTGCTTGGCTCATGACGTGTTCCTCAAGGCCTGAGGGCCTTATTCTGCTGCTGCCTGTGGCGCCGCGATGGCGTCCCAGCCTTCTTTTACGGTGATCAGCAAACGCGCGACTTCGTCGATCATGTCAGCGTCGTTATGCAGGTTCGCTTCCATCAGTCGGTTGGTCATATAGGCATACAAACTTTCCAACTGCTGGACGTAAGCCGGGTTATCACTCTTCTCTGCATCCAGGCCGTCACGCAGGCCGATCACGATATCGATCGCCTTGCCGAGCATCAGGCCCTTGGCCGCGATGTCACCACGCGCCAGCGCGCCCTTGGCCTGGGCCATGCGGTCCAGCCCGCCTTCCATCAGCATCTGCACCAGGCGATGCGGGCTGGCTTCGGAGATCTGAGCATGGGAATTGACCTTCTGGTATTGGCGAAGGGCTCTCATGGGATTCATGTTTCTACCTCGTGACAGGCGACAGCGAAAAGGAATTCAGTAACCAATATGTCGACTGGCCCGCAAAAAGCTTTAGGGCCAGTCGTCAACGATAAAAAAAGGCCAGACAAGTGTCTGGCCGTTATCCACTCAAGGGATCAATTATTGGTCTTTGGGTTGTTCAAAGCATTGAGCGTGGTCATGACGCTGGTGCTTTGCTGGCGCAGTTGGGCGACCAGGGTGTCCATGGCGTTGTATTTGGCGGAGAGGCTGCTGGTGAGCAGGGTCATGCGCTCTTCCAGGGCCGCTTGCTGCTTGCCGATGTCTCTCAACGAATCCGATAGAGATGACGAGCGCGTGGCCAAAACGCCAGTGGTGGCCTTGGCGTAGTCTTCGGTAGCAGTTTTCATGCGCGCCAGCATACCGGTGGGGCCGGTGAACATACTGTTGATATCGGCCGCGTTGGTCTTCACCGCCGCGTCCCACTTCTTATCATCCAGCGTCAGCAAACCCGTGGTGGAACTGGTCGTCATACCAAACTGAGCCAGGGACTTGAGCTGGCCTGTCCCGGAGAGCATGTTGAACTCGTTGCGAATCGCAGACTGCAGCGAGCGCATGGTTGAATCGCCGGTCAGGGTCGCCGGGGTCGTGCTGCCATCCGCGTTCTTGGTGACCTTGGTTTCTGCGTTTATGGCGGTCATCAGCGCATTGTAGGTATCCAGGAAACCCTTCACGCCGGACTTGAGTGCCGTGTTGTTGGTGCTGACGGTAATAAGCGTGGCAGTGCGCACAGGATTCTTGTCAGGATCATTGGCAATCTTGGTCGGCGAAACCGCTACCAGCGTGATGTCCACGCCACTCAAGGCGCCCGTGATGGTATTGCTCTTGGAAACAGCCGGAATGCCATCGATGCTGTATTTGGCATCTTGTGGCTCGTCGACCACGGTCGCACCGACATCGAGCCCGGAGTTGCCGGACAGGGTGATATCCGAACCGGTCCCCATTTTGGTGGACGTCAGGATCAACCGCGAACCGTTCGAGTCGGTGAGAATGTTGGCACTCAGGCCCGCAGTCGAAAACTGCGTATTGATCGAGTCGCGCACCTGCTGCAGGGTCGCGCCGGCAGGTATGCTCAGGTCGTAGCTCTTGTCAGACTGGGTAATGGTCAGCTTGGTCGCCGTGCCAGTGGCATTGACCACCGAAGCGGTACCATTCTTGAACGTGGTGGTCGACAGCTTCGACGCCTGGGCCAACTGATCGATAATCAGACGGAAACTGCCATTGGACGCCGTATTGCTGGCCTTCATGGTGGCGACTTTTTCATCCGAGGACGAGCCGGTCAACCCAGTGAAACTGCTGTCCTTGGCCATTGTGTCCAGGGCACCACGGAAGGCATCCAGCGCCGCCTGAATCTTGCCGATCGAAGACAGCTGAGTGGTTGCCTTCGCAGAAGCGGTATTGATCTGCGATTGCTTGGGCACCTTTTCGGCATCGACCAAGGCAGTCACGATCTTTTGCGTATCGATGTTCGAACCGATACCACTTATGGTTGGACCCGCCATCTTCGTCTCTCCTGTTCGGTGGCTGCCGTTATCTTGACTTATGACGCCTCAAGACAGGACAGCAACAAATTTCATGCCAGCTCAGACCTTGTCGTCAAACAACAAGTGGCTTGCGCTGGAAAGGTTCTGGGCCAGTTTCAATGCCGTTTCCGACGGAATCTGGCGAATCACTTCACCGCTGTCGGTGGCGATGACCTTGACCACCACACGATGGGTGGAGTCATCGATTGAAAAGTCCAGTTTACGCTCGGAAGCTTGTACGAATTCGCGAATATCAGTGACGGCTTTTTCCAGGTCGGCACGCTCAGCCTCTTTGCCTGCAGGCGCCACCTCCTGAACCTTGGCAACGCTCTTGTCGGCGGTCACCTGCACAGGTGCGCCTTGGGGGGCAACCGGCGGATAAGACTGGTTCAGCTTTACACTCATGTCCATGTCCAATCTCCTCTAAACCGAAAAAACGGAAGGGCACGTAGACGCGCCCTTCCGTTAGTTACCAAGCGCTGGTGTTACTGAAGCAGCTTCAGTACAGCGGATGGCAGCTGGTTAGCCTGCGACAGGATCGCGGTGGAAGCCGATTGCAGGGTTTGTTGCTTGGTCAGCTCGGCGGTTTCGGAAGCGAAGTCGACGTCCTGAACGGTGGAGCGTGCAGCGGTGGAGTTCTTCTGAATGTTCTGCAGGTTGTCTGCAGTGGTAGTCAGACGGTTCTGGGTAGCACCCAGGCCCGAACGAACACCGTCGATGGTGCCGATGGCTTTGTCGATGACAGCCAGGGCGTTTTGGGCCTTGGTGGCGTCGGTCACGTCGGTTTGAGCAACGGTGGTCTTGGTCGCAGCAGCTTCGGTAGCAGCACCGGCAGCGAACAGACCTGCAACACCAGCGCCAGCCAGGGAGTAGCCTTTGGCGGAGTCCAGCGACACTTGACCGGTAACGATCAGGTTGTCGGCCAGTGCAACAGCAGCACCGTAAGCACCAGCACCGTCTTTGGCAGCAACAGTCACCGAACCTGGAGCAGTCGAACCGCTGACCACGATGTTTTCACCGGTGTCGGACTTGATTTCCAGAGTCTTTTTGCTTTCGTCGTAGCTGACGCTGATGCCCAGTTTAGCGGCGTTGGATTTCAGTTGGTCGGCCAGGCCGGCTTGGCTGGTAACGCCCTTGAAGTCAACGGTGGCGCTGCCGACTTTGAGGGTGAACGAGGCAGGGGCAGTGGTGGCTGCCGCTTGGTCTACAGAGAACTTGGCTTCGGTGCTGGCAGTTGCAGTCAGGCCACCGATGATGCCGTTCAGGTTGCTGGCGATGGTTTTAGCCGAGTCGCCGGCAACAGCAGTGTAGGTACCGGACTGGCCGTTACCAGTGACGGTGATATCACCGGCAACAGTACCGGTACCTGGAGCGATGGCAACGCTTTTCAGCTGCTGGGAGCCGATGTTGTTGGCCGAAACGTTTTCCAGGCTCAGGTTGATGGTTTCGTTAGCGTTTGCGCCAACCTGGATGGCTTTGGTACCGTACGAACCGTCCAGCAACTTCTGGCCACCGAAGGTGGTAGTAGTCGAGATACGGGTCAGTTCCGAAGTCAGAGCCTGGTATTCGTCGTTGTTCGACTTACGGTCGTCAGGGCTGAGGGAACCAGTTGCCGAGGACAGAGCCAGGGTACGCATTTTTTGCAGGATGTCGGTCGAAGCCTGCATCGCGCCTTCAGCGGTCTGAGCGATCGAGATACCGTCGTTCACGTTCTTGACTGCTTGGCCCAGGCCGTTGATTTGGCTGGTCAGGCGGTTAGCGATCTGCAGGCCGGCAGCGTCGTCTTTAGCGCTGTTGATACGCAGGCCGGAAGACAGGCGCTGCATGGAAGTGGCCAGGGCGCCGCCGGCTTTGTTCAGGTTGCCCTGAGTAGTGATCGAAGCAATGTTGGTGTTTACTGTTAAAGCCATGACGAAATCCTCGTTGGATGGATACTGCGGCTTCCGGCCCTGGCAACCGCCGGGTGTGGCCTGAGAACCTACGTAATAGTTATCGTCGTGGTAGCCGGTTGCTTGAGTCTTTTTTTGAAATTTTTTACTAGCACCGTGCCACCCCTTGCATTTCAATGGGTTACAGCGGCCCAAAACCCCGGATTCATTGGCTTTTCTGGCGCCAATAAAAAAACGCCGATGATCTGGCGATCATCGGCGTTTTGTTATTTGAGCGTTTAACCCGTCACGGACGGTAAAGAATCGCCGAACCCCACGACAGGCCCACGCCAAAACCGCTGATAGCCACGCGCTTCCAGGTGGCGTCCATCACGTGCTTTTCCAGCAGCAATGGAATGCTCGACGACACGGTGTTGCCGGTCTCGACCATGTCCTTGATGAACTTGTCCACCGGCGCATCTTCGAAACGCCGCGCCACGGCGTCGACAATGGCCGCACTGCCCTGGTGGATGCAGAACGCATCGATCTCATCGGCCTTGAGATTCGACTCATTGAGCAGCTCGTGCAGATGCGCGGGCACCTTGAGCAAGGCAAAGTTGAACACTTGGCGACCGTTCATGAAGAACACGCCGTTGCTGACCTTGAGGTGCGGCGCGCCGGAACCGTCGGTGCCGAACTTGGCTTTGCCCAGCAACCACGGTGCGTCTTCGCCCATCCAGGTGGCGGTGGCGGCATCACCAAACAACATGGTGGTGTTGCGATCTTCCGGGTCGACGATCTTCGAGTACGGGTCGGCGGTGACCAGCAGGCCGTTTTTCAGGCCGGCGGCTTCCATGAAGCCCTTCATCGCGTAGATGCCGTAGACGTAGCCGGAGCAGCCCAGGGAAATATCAAACGCCGCGACATGCGTCGGCAGGCCCAGCTTGTCCTGGACGATGGCAGCGGTATGGGGCAAGCCCTCTTCATCACCGTTCTGGGTGACGACGATCAGCGCGTCAATCGACTCGCGCTTCAAATCCGGGTTGTTGGCAAACAAAGCGTTGACCGCCTCGACACACAGATCGGAGGTTTCCTGCGCGGCTTCCTTGCGCGGCAGGAACGCCGAACCGATCTTGCCAATGATGAATTCTTCATCCTTGGCGAACTTCGCACCCTGGGCGTAGTTATCGATACCGTCTGCCGGCACGTAACTGGCGATGCTTTTTATGCCAATCATTGTGGCTTCCCAATACTAAATAGCTGGAGAACACCCCTGGGCCTGCGCCCGGAGTGCTGACAATAAAGGGGATAACCCCATAAAAATCTCGCTGAAAGCCGTCCCGCAAGGATCCTGTGACGACTTATCCTTTTCACACGATACAGTGAAGATGCGCTTTATGACCCGCAGGTCACCTAATTGTGTGTGCTTTATGCAAAACCTTCAAACAATTAAACCCCGCAAACGACAACGGCCCGCCCTGTTTCCAGAGCGGGCCGCTTGACGTAACCCCGCTTACATCTTGTTGAACAGGCTCAACTGCGAGATTTTCACGAAGGCCAGCTGCGAGGCTTCCAGCATGGTCTGCTGCAGGGTCAGGTTGATCGCCGCTTCGCCCATGTCGATGTTCGCCAGGGCACTCATCGTCGTCTTGTTGGCCAGGCCCACGCTTTGGTTCTCGGAGGCCTGCACATCTAGCGCGTTCTGCCGAGCACCGACGGAGCCGCGCACGTTGTCGACCTGGTCCGCCGAACTGGTCAGGTTACTGACCGCGGCGTTCAAGGCGTCCTGCAGCTTCACCCGGGCACCGGGAATGCCATCGGCCGGCAGCTCCAGGGCTTTGCGCAACTGGCTCAGGGTGTCGAGGGCGCTCTGGGTTTTCTGGGTGCTGGCGCCGACCGAAAACTGATCGCCGACCGCAGGCGCGGCACTCAGGCCAAAGGTCACGCCGGCCGCCGTGATGGAATTGGGCGTGGTCGTCGTGTCGATGACGCCCGAGTCAATCGCCTTGCTGTTGGCGCTGTACGGCTGCGTAAACACCTGGAACGCCGACGGGTCGGTGTCGCTGAACTTGATCAGCACGCCGCTGTTGGCGGGAAAGGTGCTGGCATATTTGGCCGGGCTGCTGATGGTGGCGTTGGTCAACTGGGTCGCCGAGGTGTTGCTCGCGGTTCGCGACACGTTGAACACGTCCGGCTTGGCCGCCAGGCTGAACTCGCGGCCGGCAACCATCGCATCGGCAACCGGGCCGGTAGAAATGTCGGTGAGGTCGACGGCAATATCGAACTTGACCCCGCGCAGGTTGATGCTGGCGCTGCCTTCCTTGGTGGCATCAAAGGTTCCGTTGCCTGGGAGCTGCGACGTGATGTCGTTGTTGTCTTTGTCGCGCACCACGTATTGGGTGCTGCTGGTGAAGGTCAGCTTGTAGGGCTGGCCGTCGGCGAACGACTTGGTGTAGTCGATACCCGAGGTCACCAAACCGGCCGAAATGGAGACTTTTTTGTCATCCACCGCAGACGGCGTGGTCGCAGGTGGCACCGGTGCCGGCGTGGTGTACTGGGTCTGGGTGCGACTGTTGTTGGCCGCCCCTTCCAGAATGCTCTTGCCGGTGTCGCCAGTGCGCACGCTCAGGGTTTCGGACACCTGCAGGCTCAGCTCGTTTTCGTCACCCTGATAGTTGTAGGTGCCGTCAATGTTGCGCGCGTACGGCGGGGTATCGGTCTTGGAGCCGGAAAACAGATAGTTGCCCGACGCATCCTTGCTGTTGAGCAAGCCCAGCAGTTGGTCTTCAAGGGCGCCCACCTCCACCGAGATGGATTTGCGGTCGGCATCGCTGGTCACACCACCGGCCTTCAGCGCCAATTGGCTGGCCGCCTGGATCGTCTGGGTGATCGCCTGCAGCACGCCTTCTTCGTTGGTCAGCGAGCTCTGAAGGTTGGTGATATTGCCGCTGAACTGCGCCAGCATATCTTTCTGCTGCTGCAGCATGAGCAAACGCTGCGCGGCCACCGGGTCATCCCCAGCGGTTTGCACGCGCACGCCGGAGCTCGCCTGCTCCTGCGCCTTGACCACACCGGAATAGTTGTTCTGGTACTTGGCGGCACTGGTGTCGAAATACTGCTGTGTAGAAATGCGCATCGTCCCAGACTCCCTTAAAGACTATTGATCAGCGTGCTGAAGGTTTCTTGCGCAGCCTTGATGATCTGCGACGACGCTGTGTAGTACTGCTGGAACTTGATCATGTCGCCCGCCTCTTCGTCCAGGTTGACCTGGGACACGGAGTTGCGCGCATTTTTGTTGGCCGCCAGCAACGCGTTGGTGGCAGTGGTGTCCGTGGTGGCCGCAGCGGCCTTGGCGCCCACCGTGGACACCAACTTGCTGTTGGCCCCCACCAGGCTGGTGCCGCCGGTGCCATCGGTCGCCACGCCCACGGTCGCCTTGGTTTGCAGGTTGAGCAGTTGCTGGGCGTTACGGTTGTCGGACTCGCCCGTGGCATTGAACGAAAACGTGGTGCTGTCACCCGGCGCCGGCGAACCCGCCACCGAGGTATCGAAGCCGAAGCTCTTGGCCGGCACCACCAGGGCACCGCTGGCATCACGCATCGGCACGTTGATGGTGATCTTGTTCGCCTGCCCCGGGATGATGGTGCCGGAACCGATGGGATCGCCCTTGGCATCATTGAGCGTATAGGCCTGGGTGCCGTCGGCCGCGGGCTTGGCGAAGACCATCTTCACCGGCATCGAGCTTTCGATACCGACGCGCAGTTGCGCGGTATCGGCGCCGCCCTGGATATCCAGGGGCAGGGTCAGGGTCGGCGGGGTAAAGCTGCCGGTGCCCTGGTTGGTTTTGCTCGCCTCCCCTTTCAACGGAGCGGCAAACGCAACCTTGTTCGGGTCGGTGAGGACGGTACCGATGTCCTTGGCGCCGCTGGCGGTCGGGCTGACCTTGAAGCTGTCGCCGGCCTGCATCGGGCCGTTCTTGAGTTCCAGGGTAAAGCCGTCGATCACCGCGGGCGGCGTGGCGCTGATATCAAAGTTGCCCATGGCCTTGCCATCGGAGCGCAGCACGGTGACCTTGTTGAGGTCGGCCGGGTCGTTGAAGCTGACCTTGTAGTCGAAGTTGGTGAGTTTACTGGTGTCCTTGATCGTCACACCCAGGCTACCGGCACCCTGGTTACCCTGGGCGCCCACGCTGCGCAGGGCGACGGACGCCGCGTTGTTGATGTCCTTGAACATCGACGCACCGAACTCGCCGTTCAGGTCGAGACCCTGGCCCAACTGGCTGTTGATCGTGTCGGCAGTGACAATCGCAATGCGGCCCAGGTCATTGATGGCCGGCACCAAGACGTCGCTGCGGTAGCGCAACAAGCCGCCGATGCTGCCCCCGCTGATTACGTTGCCCAGGTCCATGGTCGTACCGCCGCCTTCGGCATTGAGCTGGATCGTGTACTGGCTGGCGTCGCTCTTGCTCGGCACGGCGGACAGGGCGTTGGACCGATCGCCCAGCACCAAGGATTGCCCACTGCCGGTGCTGACACTGAACACGCCGTTCTTTTCGCCGACGGTGACACCGACCAGTTCATTGAGCGAGCGCACGGCTTCGGCGCGCGCATCCAGCAGGTTGGCCGGCGTGGTGTTCGAAGAACCCTGCACCTGATTGATCTGCTTATTGAGCGAAGCAATCGACGTCGTCAGCTGGTTGACCTGATCGGTCAGGGAGGTCAGTTGGCTGTTGATGGTTTCTTTCTGCTGGCTCAACTGACTGGAGATCGAGTTGAACCGGTTGCTCAAGGTCTGGGCGCTGGTCAGCAGGATCTGGCGGGTCGACGTATTGTTCGGGCTGGCCGAGGCGGACTGGACCGCGGCGAAGAAATCGCTGAGCACCGCCGACATACCAGTGGTCTTGTCCGAGAGCGTTTTATCCACGGCGCTCACCTGGTCCAGGTACGCCCTGGCGTCAGCGTTGAGCGAGGTGCTGTTCTGGTAGGCCGTGTCCAGGTATTCGTTGTACACCCGGCGCACGTCGGCCAGGGTGGTGCCGCTGCCGATGAATACGCCGCCGAACGGGTTCGACGCGTTCGCGCTCTGGGTGGTCTGCTGACGCGAATAGCCGGCCGTGTTGGCGTTGGCGATGTTGTTACTCAAGACCGTCAACGATCCTTGAGCGGCGTTAAGCCCCGACATCCCGATATTGAGCAAACTCATGGTTCAGACCTTATAAATGAGTGGTTGCGCCAGCGGCAGCGTAATTCTGGTAACTGTCCATCGTTTTGGCGATCTGCGAAATCTTGCTGGCGTAGGCCGGGTCGGTGGCGTACCCGGCTTTCTGCAACTCGCGTACAAACTGTTCCGGGTTGTCGGCCGATTTCACAACTTCTTTATAGCGATCATTGCTTTGCAGCAAGGTCACCAGGTCATGGAAGCTGTCCTGGTAGGAGTTGTAGGAACGGAACTGCGCCGTTTCCTTGACCATTGCCCCATCACGGAACTCGCTGGTGATCGCGCGGGCCTGGCCGCCCTGCCAACTCTGGCCGGCCTTGATGCCGAACAGGTTGTGGCTGCTGCTGCCGTCTTCGGCGCGCATCACCGATTTGCCCCAACCGGTTTCCAGGGCCGCCTGGGCCACCAGGTACTTCGGATCGACACCAATGCGCGCGGCGGCCGCCTTGGCCATCGGCAACATGGTGGCGACGAATTCATCCTGCGAACTGAAGGCTTTCTTCGCCGGCGCCAACGGTGGCTGGGCCACGGCGCGGCTGTAAATCTGCATACGGTCGCTGGGCACGGCAAAGCTGCGCGCAGCACTGTTGACCACATTGTCTTGCAAGGCGCTGTTACGCAGCGGCGCGGCCTTGGCTTCGGTGGCGACCTGGGTGGTCGGCACGATGCCGGCGAGCAGGCGATCGGTCAGCTTGCTCGGCAAGGCGATACGGCGCTGGTTCATCAGTTCCATGTCGTTGCCGTGGGATGCCGCGGCGCCAGCCTGGGGTTCAGCCACGCGGTACGCCCACAGCGGACGCTGGCCATTGGAGCGCCCCAACGGACCTTCAGCCTGGGTGCCTGCGGCAATTTCGGTCGGCACATCGGCCTTCTTCGCAGCCGTTGCCGCTGCCGGGCCCTGCAGGGTGGCGGCCTGGGCCTCCACCGGTTTGTTCTTTTGCATCTGGCGCATCAGCACGTCGGCCAGGCCGATACCCCCGCCTTCGCGGGACATCGAGACCGCCAGTTGCTGGTCGTACATTTCCTGGTACTGCTTGGCCGCCGGGGTGTTCAGCGGGTTGTCCTTGCCCAGGGCGTCGGTAGCCGAACGCATCGATTTGAGCATTTCGTTCAAGAACAGCGACTCGAACTCCTGCGCCACCTTGCGCATGTTGCCTTCGCTGTTCTTGTCGTCGCCGACCTTGAGCTGGTTAAGCCGGTTCAAGTCGGAGTAGGACCCCGAGTCCGCCGTGCTGCTGATACCGCTCTTGCGCATGTCCATGGCCATGGCCATGGCCTCAGATCACGATCAGGTCGGCTTGCAAGGCGCCGGCCTGTTTCAAAGCTTCAAGGATCGCCATCAAGTCGCCGGGCGCTGCGCCCACCTGGTTCACCGCGCGGACAATCTCATCCAGAGTGGTGCCGGGGCCGAACTTGAACATCGGCTTGGCTTCTTGCTCGGCATTGACGCGCGAACGTGGCACTACCGCCGTCTGGCCGTTGGACAACGGCCCGGGCTGGCTGACGATCGGGTCTTCGGTGATGGTCACGGTCAGGCTGCCGTGGGTCACCGCCGCCGGCGAGACCTTGACGTTCTGGCCGATCACGATGGTACCGGTGCGCGAGTTGATGATGACTTTGGCCACCGCCTGGCCCGGGTCGACCTCGAGGTTTTCCAGGATCGACAAGTAGTCGACGCGCTGGCTTGGGTCCAGCGGCGCCGTCACACGGATCGAGCCGCCGTCGATGGCCTGGGCCACGCCAGGGCCGAGCATGTCGTTGATCTTGTCGACCACGCGCTTGGCGGTGGTGAAGTCGGAGCGGTTGAGGTTCAAGGTCAGGCTGTTGCCCTGGTTGAAACCGCTGGGCACGGTGCGTTCAACCGTGGCGCCGCCGGGAATACGACCCGCCGACGGCACGTTGACGGTGATCTTCGAACCGTCGCGACCTTCGGCATCAAAGCCGCCCACCACCAGGTTGCCCTGGGCGATGGCGTAGACGTTGCCGTCGATACCCTTGAGGGGCGTCATCAGCAAGGTGCCGCCACGCAGGCTTTTGGAGTTACCGATGGACGACACGGTGATGTCCACCACCTGGCCCGGCTTGGAAAACGCCGGCAAGTCAGCACTGATCGACACCGCCGCGACGTTTTTGAGCTGCACGTTGCCCGAACCCGCCGGCACCTTGATGCCGAACTGCGAGAGCATGTTGTTGAAGGTCTGCAGGGTGAACGGGGTCTGGGTGGTCTGGTCACCCGTACCGCTGAGCCCCACCACCAGGCCGTAGCCGATCAACTGGTTGGAGCGCACGCCGGAGATACTGGCGATGTCTTTCAGGCGCTCGGCCTGGGCGACGGCGCTCAGGCTCAGCAACAATGCGGCCGCCATCAGCTGTTTGAGTTTCAAAGTGGCCACCTAGAAAGGAAACAGCGGGCTGAGGAAGAAACGGTCGAACCAGCCAGGCTGGCTCGCATCGGCGAAAGCACCGGTACCGGAATAGGTGATGCGCGCATCGGCAATCCGCGTGGACGGCACGGTGTTGTCGGTGGAAATGTCATCGGCGCGGACCATCCCCGCGATACGCACCAGCTCATCGCCAGTGTTGAGGGTCATCCACTTCTCGCCGCGCACGGCGATGATGCCGTTGGGCAATACATCGGCGACGGTCACGGTGATCGAACCGGTCAGGCTGTTGCCCTGCCCCGCCGCGCTCTTGCCGTTGGTGGCGCGGTCGCCGCTGTAGCCGGCGCTCAGGCTCAGGTCGCCATCGCCCAGCGGGTTGTTGACATTAGGCACGGCGCCGAACAACGACGTCAGGCCAATGCCGGCCTTGCTGGTCTTGCCCACCTGGGAGTTGGCGTTCTTGCTGGCCTGGGTGCGCTCGTTCAGGGTGATGGTGATGATGTCACCGACCCGGAACGCCTTGCGGTCGCTGTACAGGTTCTGTTCGAAACCGGCCTGGTAGATCGAGCCATTGTTGGCCGCCGCCGGCAATGGCGTGCGTGGCAACACCGGCGCGTAGTACGGGTCATTGGGTTTCGGCGGCGGGGCGACACAGCCCGCGAGCACGGCGATCCCACTCAATGCCAGAACAGAAACAAAGCGATTCATGACCCTAACCTCACGGTGTTGCCGGCGCCCCCGGGGGCGCCCATAGACTTGATTACAGATTCTGCGTGACGAACGAAAGCATCTGGTCGGCGGTGGAGATCACCTTGGAGTTCATCTCGTAGGCGCGCTGGGTGGTGATCATGTTGACCATCTCCTCAACCGTGCTCACGTTGGAGGTTTCCAGGGTGCTTTGCAGCGTGGTGCCGAAACCGTTCAGGCCAGGGGTGCCGATTTGCGGCGCGCCGCTGGAAGCGGTTTCCAGGAACAGGTTGTTGCCCATCGCCTGCAGGCCGGCCGGGTTGATGAAGTCGGCGGTTTGCAGGTTGCCGATCACTTGCGAGGCCGGGTTGCCGGCGACAGTGATGGACACGGTGCCGTCGTTGCCGACGGTGAAGGTCTTGGCATCGGCGGGCACGATCACGGCCGGCTCCAGGGCAAACCCGTTGGCGGTGACGATCTGGCCGTTGGAGTCCAGGTGGAAAGTACCGTCACGGGTGTAGGAAGTAGTGCCATCCGGTTGCAGGATCTGGAAGAAGCCACGGCCGTTGATCGCCATGTCCAGCGGCTGGCCGGTCTGTTGCAGGTTACCGGCGCTGAAGTTCTTCTGGGTGCCGACGATCGCCACACCGGTACCCAATTGCAGGCCCGACGGCAGCTCGCTGTCCTGGGTCGACTGGGCGCCAGGCTGTTTCTTGATCTGATAGAGCAAGTCCTGGAACTCGGCACGGTCACGTTTGAAACCCGTGGTCGACACGTTGGCCAAGTTGTTGGAAATGGTGGTCAGGTTGGTGTCCTGGGCGGACAGGCCTGTTTTGGCAACCCATAGAGCCGGAAGCATGCTGTTCTCCTCTGCGCGCCTGTTTGTTGGCGCCGCGTTACACAATTAGAATTCGGGGGTCGCCTGTCAGCTCATCTGCATGACGCGGGTCATGGCCTGGTCATCTTCTTTGGCGCTGTTCATCATCTTGATGTGCAGCTCGAACTGCTTGGCAAGCGCCAGCACTGCTGTCATCTCTTCAACGGCATTGACGTTGCTGGCCTGCAGGAAGCCCGAGGTCAGCTTGACGCCTGCATCGGCCTGGGCCGGCTGGCCATCCTTGGTGTGAATGCTGCCGTCCAGGCCTTTGGTCATGTTCTTCAGGTCCGGCTGGACCAGCTTGATGCGGTCCACTTCAGCCATCACCCGCGGGCCTTCACCCATGGCGCGGATGCTGATGGTGCCGTCGGCGCCCACTTCGATCTTCTGCTGGGGCGGCACGGCAATCGGGCCACCGTTGCCCATGATCGGCATGCCGTTGCCGGCGCGCAGTACGCCCAGCGCGTCAACGTTCATGCTGGCGCTGCGCACGTAGGCTTCGCCGCCATCCGGGGTCTGCACGGCCATCCAGCCGTCGCCGCTGACGGCCACGTCGAGGTCGCGGCCGGTTTCGATCATCGCGCCCGGCGTGAAGTCGGTGGCCGGACGCTCGGTAAGGGCAAACGCCCGCGCCGGAAAGCTGTCACCGAACACCGGCATCGAACGCGCCTGTTCCAGGTCACGTTGGAAACCATTGGTGGAGATGTTCGCCAGGTTGTTGGCATGGGCCTTCTGCGCCAGCGCATTCTGGCTGGCGCCGGTCATTGCCACATAAAGGTACTTGTCCACGCTTCTTCCTCTTTCTGACGGACGCTTGCCGCCCACCGCTGTACTGATGAGGCTTAAGCAATTTGCGAACCAACTTTGAAGAAGACGGTGAAGTGCAGGCGGGACGGGGGTTTGCGGGCGGGTATGGAGATTCAAGGGTTGGGCGAGAGTCGAAAAAACGGCGGACTACTGCCGCCGACGGCAAGCATCGGCCTTGAAACCGACAAGGATCAACTGTGGGAGCTGGCTTGCCTGCGATTGCGGAGTGTCATGTTGCTCATTTGTGACTGAACGGCCGCTATCGCAGGCAAGCCAGCTCCCACAATTTTCAAACGCGTTCGGCTTTGAGAATTTCGTAATCACGCAGCTTGTTGGCGATGGTCGTGTGAGAAACCCCCAACCGCTTGCCCAACTGCCGACTGCTGGGATGCTGCGCATACAAACTTTCCAACACCGCCTTCTCGAAACGGCCGACGATCGCTTCAAGCCCTCCCTCCAGCGAAAAATCGCCAAGCGGCTGACGCACCCCGTAATCCGGCAGCCGAATATGCTCAGCCTTGACCGTGCCGCCCTCGCACAGTGACACCGCTTGAAACAGCACATTTTCCAACTGCCGCACATTACCGGGCCAGTGGTAGTGGCTCAAGCGATCCATCGCGGCGGGCGCCAGCTTGGGTAATGGGCAACCGATCTGTCGGCTGGCCTGGTCGAGAAAGTGCTCAACCAACGGCGCCAAGCCATCCAGGCATTCGCGCAAAGGCGGGATGTGCAAGGACAGCACATTGAGCCGATGGTAGAGATCCTGGCGGAATTCACCCCGCGCACAGAGTTCGGACAAGTCCACCTGGGTCGCACAGATCACCCGCACATCCAGGTACACCTCTTCATCACTGCCGACCCGCCGAAAGCAGCCGTCCTGCAAAAAGCGCAGCAACTTCACCTGCAAGCGCGCGCTCATCTCCCCGACACCGTCAAGAAACAAGGTACCGCCCGCCGTCAGCTCCAGCAGCCCCAGCTTGCCTTCGGCGCGTGCGCCTTCAAAGGCGCCCGGGCCGTAGCCGAACAGTTCGGTCTCGGCCATCGACTCGGGCAGGCCGGCGCAGTTAAGCGCCATCAACGGCGATTGCCCACGCGGGCTGGCCAGGTGGCAGGCGCGGGCCAACAGCTCTTTGCCCGTGCCGGTTTCGCCTTCTATTAATAGAGGCGCATCCAGCGGCGCCATGCGTCGGGCTTCACGGACCACGGCGGCCATGACCTTGGAACTTTGGAAGATGCTGTCAAAGCCGCGCAGTTCCTGCTTGCGCACATTGTAGATGCGCTCCCCCACGCGATCAGCACGGTGCAGGGTCAGCACGGCACCGG
This sequence comes from Pseudomonas cedrina subsp. cedrina, assembly GCF_001983175.1. GTDB lineage: Bacteria > Pseudomonadota > Gammaproteobacteria > Pseudomonadales > Pseudomonadaceae > Aquipseudomonas > Aquipseudomonas cedrina. The sequence continues at coordinate 97,756 of NZ_MNPW01000009.1, read as the reverse complement.
CCATGGCCTCGCTGTCATCGTGTTCGGAAGACTGCAGCGGCGCGATGTCCGCCAGGAACACATCACCCTTGACCTTGACCCGCAGGCCATTGATTCGCGATTTGCTCGCTCGCACCAGCTCCGGCAAGTCAAAATCCTCGGCATAGCGCGACAACGGAATGCCCGGCACTTCATCCACCCGCACCCCGAGCAACTGCGCCGCGGCGCGGTTGGCGGCGACGATGGAGCCGCCCATATCGATCGACAACACGGGAAACTCCAGGGCGCCGAGCAACGCGTTGAGCTCCATGTGCCGGCGCTCGCTGGGCATCAGCCCTACCCTTTTCACGCCAAATACGCCGGCAATCGCCTCGAACTGCGGGCGCAGCGCCTGGAACTGCATGTTCACAAGGTTGGGGCAGTACAGGTAAATGGCGTTGCCATGCTCACCGCCGACCTCGCCCTTGGCAACGTTGACGCCGTACTCCACCAGCAGGTTGAGAATGTCCCGCAGGATGCCGATGCGGTTCTGGCAGTGCACTTTGATACGCATGAAGAAGCTCGAAAGGTGGGTAGGCGCCGCGTCTTTTTGTCGCTGGGCGCAGATAGTCGTCAAGATTATGTGACAGTCCAGGGGGATTTCCCAGCCCAACACCACGGCCATCCACCAAAACGTAACGAATACTTTACGAAAAACGGTAATTCTTCCTACATGGCGGCTGTTCAGGCGGATGGAATCTTGCCGCGCACGGGTTATCAATAAGCCCATAGCAGGACATAACAAGAACGAATGCCTAGCAGGAGAGCCGTATGAAGCAGACGCAATACGTGGCCCGCGAACCCGACGCGCAAGGCTTTATCCACTACTCGCCGGAAGAACACGCGGTGTGGAACACCCTGATCACTCGCCAGTTGAAAGTGATCGAGGGCCGTGCCTGCCAGGAATACCTGGACGGCATCGATAAGCTCGGCCTGCCACATGATCGCATTCCGCAACTCGGCGAAATCAATAAGGTGTTGGCCGAGACCACCGGCTGGCAAGTGGCCCGCGTACCGGCACTGATTCCCTTCCAGACCTTTTTCGAGTTGCTCGCCAGCAAGCAGTTTCCCGTGGCGACCTTTATTCGTACCCGTGAAGAACTGGATTACTTGCAAGAGCCGGACATTTTTCACGAGATCTTCGGCCACTGCCCTCTGCTGACCAACCCCTGGTTCGCCGAATTCACCCACACCTACGGCAAGCTCGGCCTGGCGGCCACCAAGGAGCAACGTGTCTACCTGGCGCGCCTGTACTGGATGACCATCGAGTTCGGCCTGGTGGACACGCCCGAAGGCCGGCGCATCTACGGCGGCGGCATTCTGTCGTCGCCCAGGGAGACGGTGTACAGCCTGTCCTCCGAGCCCGAGCACCAGGCGTTCGACCCGCTGGAAGCGATGCGCACGCCGTATCGCATCGACATCCTGCAACCGCTGTACTTCGTGCTGCCCGAACTCAAGCGCCTGTTCGATGTGGCGCAGGAAGACATCATGGGCATGGTCGAGCGCGGCATGCAGCTTGGGTTGCACGCACCGAAGTTTGCGCCCAAGCCCAGGGCTGCGTGAACCTCATATTTTGTGGCCAGGTGAGTCTTCTCCCTGGCCCCGCGTTGCTTTAGGGTGACGCGCACTGATCTTCAATCATTCGAATTCAGGACACCTCCCATGACCACCTTGAACCAAGCCCACTGCGAAGCCTGCCGCGCCGATGCCCCGCAAGTCAGCGATGAAGAGTTGCCGGTACTGCTCAAGCAGATCCCCGACTGGAACATCGAAGTGCGCGACGGCGTGATGCAGCTGGAAAAGGTTTTCCTGTTCAAGAACTTCAAGTTCGCTCTGGCCTTTACCAACGCTGTGGGTGAAATTTCCGAAGCCGAAGGCCATCACCCCGGCCTGCTTACCGAATGGGGCAAGGTCACCGTGACCTGGTGGAGCCACTCCATCAAGGGCCTGCACCGCAACGACTTCATCATGGCCGCGCGCACCGACGAAGTGGCCAAGGATGCCGAGGGCCGCAAGTAATGCACTTCGATGCCATTGGCCGCGTGCCCGGCGACCCGATCCTCGGGCTGATGGACCTGTACGCCCAGGACGCCAACCCGAACAAGTTCGATCTGGGCGTGGGCGTCTATAAGGATGACCAGGGCCTTACGCCCATCCTGCATGCGGTCAAACTCGCCGAGCAGCGCCTGGTGGACTCGCAAGCCACCAAGACCTACATCGGCGGCCACGGCAATGCCGCGTTCGGCACGCTGATCAGCGAACTGGTACTCGGCGCCGATTCCGCGCTGATTCGCGAACGCCGCGTCGGCGCCACCCAAACCCCGGGCGGTACCGGTGCGTTGCGCCTGAGCGCCGACTTCATCGCCCAGCACCTGCCCGGCCGTGGCGTATGGCTGAGCGACCCAACCTGGCCGATCCATGAAACTATCTTTGCCAAGGCCGGCCTCAAGGTCAGCCATTACCCGTATGTGGGGGCGGACAATCGCCTGGACGTGGCGGCGATGCTCGCCGCCCTGTCCAGCGTGCCGAAGGGCGATGTGGTGCTGCTGCACGCCTGCTGCCACAACCCGACCGGTTTCGACCTGTCCCAGGCTGATTGGCGCCAGGTGCTCGAGATCGTGCGCGAGCGCCAACTGCTGCCGTTGATTGACTTCGCTTACCAGGGCTTTGGCGATGGCCTGGAGCAGGACGCCTGGGCGGTGCGGCTGTTTGCCGCCGAGTTGCCGGAAGTCCTGGTCACCAGTTCCTGCTCGAAGAACTTTGGCCTGTACAGCGACCGCGTCGGCGCGCTGATCGTGTGCGCCGCGGATGCCGAGAAGCTGACGGATGTGCGCAGCCAACTGGCGAATACCGCGCGCAACCTGTGGTCGACGCCGCCGGATCATGGCGCGGCAGTGGTCGCGACCATCCTGGGCGATGCCGAGCTGAAACAACTGTGGAGCGAGGAAGTCGAAGCCATGCGCTCGCGGATTGCGCACTTGCGCTCAGGCCTGGTGGAAGCGCTGGCGCCCCATGGTTTGTCGGAGCGGTTTGCGCACATTGGGGCGCAGCGCGGAATGTTTTCCTACACCGGTTTGAGCGCCGAGCAGGTCAGGCAACTGCGCGAGAAACACAGCGTGTACATGGTCAGTTCCGGGCGGGCCAATGTGGCGGGGGTTGATGCGACGCGTCTTGCGTTGCTGGCCGAAGCCATCGCCGACGTCTGCAACATGTAGCTGACGAAACACAATAAAACTGTGGGAGCTGGCTTGCCTGCGATAGCGGTGTGTCAGCCCCACATTGCTCACTGATACACCGCTATCGCAGGCAAGCCAGCTCCCACAGGTTCAGCCCGCAACCATTTCGGCCTTGAGCAGCGCCGCTTTCGCCTGCGCATCCGCCAACCGATACAACTCGATGCTCCCGTCCCAATGCTCGATCAACGCCGTGCACGACTCCACCCAATCCCCGCAGTTGAGGTAATCCACCTCGCCCACCTTACGAATTTCCGCATGGTGAATATGCCCGCAGACCACGCCATGCAGCTCGCGCTTGGTCACTTCGTGGGCGATGGCTTCTTCGAAATCGCTGATAAAGCTCACCGCCGTCTTGACCTTGTGCTTGAGGTACGCCGACAGCGACCAGTAACCATAGCCATACCGCGCACGCCAATGGTTCAGCCAGCGGTTCAGGGTAAGGGTGAACTCGTAGGCCGAGTCGCCGAGGAACGCCAGCCAGCGGTGATAGCGGGTGATCACGTCGAACTGGTCACCGTGGATCACCAGCAAGTGGCGGCCATCGGCGGTCACGTGTATCGCTTCGTCCACCAATTGGATATTGCCCAGGATCAGTTTGGAGTAACGGCGCAGGAATTCGTCGTGGTTGCCGGTGACGTAGATTACCTCGGTGCCGCGCTTGGCCATGGTCAACAGGCGGCGGATCACGTTGGTGTGGGCCTGGGGCCAATACATGCCGCCGCGCAGTTTCCAGCCGTCGATGATGTCCCCCACCAGGTACACCTTGTCGGCATGGTAGCCCTTGAGGAACTGCGATAAGTGTTCGGCCTGGCAATCCCGGGTGCCCAGGTGCACATCGGAAATCCACAGGGTTCGAACCCGTTGCTTGCGGCTGGGCTTGACGAACTCGGCACTGGTCATGGGCATCCCTCGACGGTGTTTTCGCGAGCTTGCGCCACAGCGGTTAATAGCCCATGACAACTGTGCGTCAGTCTGATGACAGCGCTCGACAACCGCGAAGCGTTGTAGACTGGCCGCTTGCCGCCCTGGAGACCGCGATGAGCCCTGCTCTCACGCTACGCCATTACCTCGAAGCACCGATCGTGCACAGCCATGACCATGCGCAATTGGTGTTCGGCCTGTCCGGGCACCTGGACCTGGAAGTCGAGGGGCGTGGCAGCCAGGTGCGCGAAAGCAGCGTGATGGTGCTGCCCTTCAGCGCCCACCACGCCTGCGGCAGCCGTGATGGCAGCCGCTGCCTGGTGCTGGATGTGCCCACCGAGCACTGGGTATTGCAATCATTGGGCGAGCACGCCGACGCCAGTCGCCGCCTGCTCGCCCAACCCGCTCGGTTGACGCTGGACTCGCGGCAAAACCAATTGGTGCAGTGGCTGGCACAGAGCCCAGTGGAGGACCCGCTGATCGTGCAGCAAGGTGCGGTGCTGTTACTGGCCAGTCTCAATCATCCGCTGGCCCAGATGCCGGCCGGGCGGCGCCTGCCGTACGCGGCGTTCAATGCTCATATCGAGCGACACGCGGCGCACCCGCTGCAAGTAGCAGACCTGGCGCGCCTTGCCGACCTGTCGGTGGCGCGTTTGCATGCGCGCTTCATGGTCGAGTGCGGGCAGACGCCGATGGACTATATCCGCAGCCGGCGCCTGCATATGGCGCTGGAGCTTTTGCGCAAGACGCCGTTGCCTATCGGCGCGATTGCCGAACGGGTCGGCTATACCTCGCAGAGTGCGTTTGCTGCGGCGATGTTGCGTGAGTTTGGGGCCTCGCCGAGTTCTCTGCGGCGTTATGTGTAGGGCTTGTTGCCGTGGCGGCCTTGGGGCCGACCAGGCTGTTGGGGTTGAACGGGTACATATCCGTTGTTTGGGTCATGGCGGCTATTGGTTCCGCCCTTACGGCGGCTCACTTTTGAAGAGCGCAAAAGTAAGCAAAACGCTCTTGCCCCACCACTCGGCACCTCGCTTAGGCTCGGTGTGCCCTCACTCCGGCTTGAATCCGTGGGCCGCCGTCATGGGCCATCCTTGGCCCAGGACGGCTAACCCGGCGTCCTGCCGGGTTACCCACGGATTCAAGCCTGCGTTCGGCCAGCGTGGTTGACGGGGCGCCTGAGATCAAGATCAAAAGCCAGATCAAGAGCAGGTTAGATGTCACTCCACCGATCTGCTTTTCTGTGGGAGCTGGCTTGCCTGCGATGCAGACACCTCGGTACATCAGGCACACCGAGTTGATGCAATCGCAGGCAAGCCAGCTCCCACATTTTGAACCGAGACCGACAGCAAATACCGGTCGGCTCTAAGGCCGCCGCGCTCTTGCTTGATCTGCGATCGCCCCGTCAACCACGCTGGCCGGAATTCGACATTGATTTGGGGGGTAAACCGGCATGGATGCCGGTTTAGCCGCCCACGCGCCATGGATGGCGCGTGGGCGGCGGCCCCCCAAATCAATGTCGGATTACGGGCATGCCGAGCCTAGGCGAGGCACCGAGTGGTGGGGCGAGGACCTTTTGCTTACTTTTGGGTCCCTCCAAAAGTGAGTCGCTGTAAGAGCGAAACCATAAGCAGCCGTTACCTAAATAACGGATATGTACACGATCACTCCCAAAGACCGCCACGAGAACAATCCCCCTAACCAACAGCCCCATACACACGTAGGACGAGCCTGACGCTAAAAATCGCGAGCCGGACGACAGACACCGACAAGCCGCCCCACTAGACTGCGCTTCTGTCACCCGCTCGATACAAGGATCCCAATGACTCCCCGCTCAGCCCTCGGCGCCCTGCACATCGGCGCATTGATGTTCGGCCTTACCGGCGTGTTCGGCAAGCTGGCGGCCGCCTCACCGGCGATCATCGTGTTTGGTCGCGCCGTGTTTGCCGTGGCGGCCCTGGCGATATTTGCGCGGTTCGCCAGCAACACCGCCTGGAAAACCCTGGAGCTGCGCGACTGGCGCCGGCTGCTGGTCAGTGGCGTGTTGCTGGCGGCGCATTGGGTAACGTTCTTTATTGCCGTCAAAGTGGCCGGCGTGGCCGTTGCGACCCTGGGCTTCACGGCTTTCCCGGCCTTTACCGTGATCCTTGAAGGGTTGATTTTCCGCGAGCGCATCCGCGCCAATGAAGTGCTGCTGGTGGTGCTGGTCAGCATCGGCCTGGTGCTGGTCACGCCGCACTTCAATCTGGCCAGCGAAGCCACCGGCGGGTTGCTCTGGGGAATCGCCTCGGGGCTGCTGTTTTCCCTGTTGTCGCTGAACAATCGCGCCAGTTCCGGGCGTATTCCGGCGGTGCAGGCGGCGCTGTGCCAGAACGTGGTGGTCGCGGCATGCCTGTTGCCCGTGGCGGCGCCTGGGCTGGCGGAGGTGCGTGCGATCGACTGGCTGTGGATCGGTTTGCTCGGCGTGTTCTGCACTGGCCTGGCCCACAGCCTGTTCGTGGCCAGCCTTGCGGTGATCAAGGCGCGCACCGCTTCGGTGGTGTTTGCCATGGAGCCGGTCTACGGCATCACCGCAGCCTGGCTGCTGTTTGCCGAAACTCCGACGCTGCGCATGCTGCTGGGGGGCGCGCTGATTATCGTCGCGATTGTGCTGTCGGGGTTGATGGGCAGCGCCAGCCAGGCCAAACAGCCGGCTGCGGCGGCCTGATTGCCGACGGCTATTGCGTACGGTCGTTGTGCCCCAGGTCACGCTGCGGGTCGATCTGGTCGCGCACGCGCTGCTTGAGCACCTTGGCTTCGGGGAAACCGCCGTCGGCCTTGCGTTCCCAGATCTGCACGCCATCGCAGGTAATGCAAAACGCGCCACCGGTGGCCGGCGCCAGGGACACTTTGCCAAGATCATCGGCAAATGTGCTCAACAACTCCTGCGCCAGCCACGCCGCGCGCAGCAGCCACTGACATTGCGTGCAATAGGTGATGACGATCTCGGGTTTGCTCATCGACATTATTTGATTGACTCCAGGCGTAACGAGGGATGAGGGTCGGGTGGCTATAATACCGGCCTTTATCGCCCAGCCTCGAGATTCATGATGCGCCGCCTGTTGTCCTGCCTGCTTCTGTGCCTCTTTCCTCTTCTTGCCGACGCCATTGAACCGCCACGTCCGAAAATCGGCCTGGTGCTGTCGGGCGGTGCCGCCCGTGGGCTGGCGCATATCGGCGTGCTCAAGGCACTGGAGGAGCAAGGTATCCAGATCGATGCGATTGCCGGCACCAGCATGGGCGCGGTGATCGGCGGGCTGTACGCGTCGGGCTACAAGATCGACGAGCTGGAAAAGCTGGCGCTGAGCATCGACTGGCAACAGGCGCTGTCCGATGCGCCGCCGCGGGAAGACGTGCCGTTCCGGCGCAAGCAGGATGACCGGGATTTCCTGGTCAAGCAGAAACTCAGCTTTCGCGACGACGGCAGCCTGGGCCTGCCGCTGGGCGTGATCCAGGGTCAGAACCTGGCGTTGCTGCTCGAAAGCATGTTCGCCCACAGCAGCAACACCCGTAACTTCGACAAGTTGCCCATCCCCTTCAGGGCCGTGGCCACCGACATCACCACCGGTGAAAAGGTGGTGTTCCGCAAGGGCCACCTGCCACAGGTGATCCGCGCCAGCATGTCGATCCCGGCCGTGTTCGCGCCGGTGGAACTGGACGGCCGACTGCTGGTGGACGGCGGCATGACCGATAACATCCCGCTGGATGTGGCGCGGGAAATGGGCGTGGACATCGCCATCGTCGTCGACATCGGCACCCCGCTGCGCTCGCGCAAGCAACTGGCCACGGTGGTCGATGTGCTCAACCAGTCCATCACCCTGATGACCCGGCGCAACTCGGAAGAACAACTCAAGGACCTGCACCCCAGGGACGTGCTGATCCAGCCGCCGCTGGCCGCGTATGGCGTGACGGACTTCGGCCGCGCCAAGGACATGATCGACGCCGGCTACCACGCCACCCTTGCCCTCGATGCGCGCCTCGCCCACCTGCGCCCCGCCGGTCAGGTCGACCCACAATTGATGGCCGCCCGCACCCCGGGCGAACGCACGCCGGTCATCACCGCCATCGATGTGGAAAACGACTCGAAAGTCAGCGACGACGTGATCCGCTACTACATCCGCCAACCCCTGGACGAGCCGCTGAACCTGGGCCGCCTGCAGTCGGACATGGGCACGCTCTATGGCCTGGATTACTTCGAGCAGGTGCAATACCGCGTGGTCAAGAAAGGCCAGCAAAACACCCTGGTGATCAGCGCGCGCGGCAAACGCAGCGGCACCGATTACTTGCGCCTGGGCCTCAACCTGTCGGATGACATGCGCGGCGACAGCGCCTTCAACCTGGGCGCGAGTTACCGCATCAACGGCATCAACCGCCTCGGCGCCGAATGGCTGACGCGGGTGCAGATCGGCGATCGCCAAGAGCTGTACAGCGAGTTCTACCAGCCGATGGACACCGGTTCGCGTTACTTTGTCGCGCCTTACATCAGGGCCCAGGCGCAGAACGTGGAGCTGATCCTGGACAACGATCCCATCTCCGAATACCGCCTGGAACGCTACGGTTTCGGCCTGAACGTCGGCAGGCAGATCGGCAACAGCGGCGAGATCCGCTTCGGCGTCGGCGAGGCCTGGGGCAAGGCGGATGTGCGCATCGGCGACCGCGATTTGCCCAGCGTGAGCTTCAGTGAGGGCTTCTATGAGCTGAAGTATTCCTTCGACTCCCTGGACAACGTGTACTTTCCCCATACCGGCGAAGACATCGGCCTGGCCTACCGCGAATTCGAACCGGGCCTGGGCTCGGACCAACGCTACCGCCAATGGGAATTCAAGCTGGACAAGGCCATGAGTCACGGCCCGGACACCCTGGTGCTGGGCGGACGCTATGGGCGCACCCTGGACGATTCGGAAAACGTGGTGAGTTCCAGTTTCCTGCTGGGGGGCGCCCGGCAATTGTCGGGCTTCCGCCAGGATGCGATCTCGGGCCAGAACATCAGCCTGATGCGGGCGGTGTACTACCGCAGGCTCACGCCACGGTCATATTTGCCGCTGGATTTCCCGCTGTACCTGGGTGCGTCACTGGAACGTGGCCGGGCATGGAACAACGACAATGAATTCGACAGCGGCCACATCAACGCAGCGAGTATCTTCCTCGGCTTTGATACGCCGTTGGGGCCGCTGAATTTCAGCTATGGGTTCAATGATGATAATCAGAAGGCGGTGTATCTGAACCTGGGGCAGACGTTCTAGAGCCCGGTCTATGTAGATCGTTCCCACGCTCCGCGTGGGAATGCCACCTGGGACGCTCCGCGTCCCGCCCAACAACTCAATGCCTACAGGTGACGCAGAGCGTCACGGGATGCATTCCCACGCGGAGTGTGGGAACGATCATCGCAGGCAAGCCAGCTCCCACCGGTCAGGACTTTTCCAGGTTCGCCAGGATGCGCCCGTGCACGCGCATGCACACGCTCAAATCGGCTTCGTTCACGCCCTCAAACAGCTCATGCCGCAGCTCAGTGGCGATGGTTTCGATCTGTTCGATCAACGGCCGGGCGGTGTCACACAACAGGATGCGCTTGGCACGACGGTCTTCGACCACCGCCTGGCGTTGCACCAGGCCTTGGCCTTCGAGGCTGTCCAGCAGACGGGCCAGTGTCGGCCCTTCGACGCCAACGCTCTGCGCCAGCTCACGCTGAGTGGGCGCTTCTTCGAAACGCGCAAGGTGCAGCAGTACCAGCCAGCGTGCCTGGGACAGGCCCAGCCCCGCCAGACGGCGATCCAGCTCGGCACGCCAACCACGGGACATCTGCGCCAACTGCATGCCAAATCGGTGTTGATCGGTTAACGGCATAAAAAACTCTTGTTTTAGACTGAAAATAAAGTTTGGCTAATTATTAGTCAGCTAAGCATGAGCGTTGCCGCTAGGCAAGAGGTGCTATGTACTGATCTGTTACATTGTCGTAATTGGCGCACTAAATTTCGAATTCCGACTGCAAGGCGGCCCGCACGCAGTACAAGACACCTTCAGGAACACGCCCGGTAAACAGCGGTGCAATCTCCGCAACCGGTGGCAATTCGCCCTCTCCGTCAAGGAACGCGTCCTGGATCTCGCCGAGCAGATCCTCCGGCAAATCAAGGGCCTGCTCCAATGACAACTGCTGCTTGCCAATGGATTCGGCGAGCAGGGTGTAGACGTTTTTCTCCGAGCATTGCAGCTGGCCGGCGATCTGGATCGGCGTCATGCCGGCGCGTGCCAGGCTGATCAGTTCGTGGCGTATGTCGGCGACTTCCTTCGGCGCTTCGGCCTGGCCGCCGAGCACTTCGAGGAAGGCCTGCCCGTAACGCTCCAGCTTGCGCGCGCCCACGCCGCTGACCCGCGCCATCTCGGCCATGCTGGTGGGTTGCTCGCGCAACATTTCCAGCAAGGTGGAGTCCGGGAAAATAACGTAGGGCGGCACGCTGTGTTCCTGCGCCAATTTGCGGCGCAGGGTGCGCAAGGCTTCCCACTGCTCGCGCTCCTCTCCCCGGACAAGCTGGCTGGCCTGGCTGGTGCTGCTCTTGGCGGTGGTCTGCGGCTTGAGGTCGCGGCGCAGCTCCAGGGTGACCTCGCCCTTGAGCAACGGCCGGCAACTGTCATTCAGGCGCAGGCCGCCATACCCTTCGATGTCGATATCCACCAGGCCGCGCGCCACCATCTGCCGGAACAACGAGCGCCACTCGCCTTCGGCGCGGGCTTTACCGACACCGTACACCGAGAGCTTCTCGTGGCCGAAGCTGCGGACCTTCTCGTTGTCCTTGCCCAGCAGCACGTCTACCAGATGCCCCACGCCATAACGCTGGCCGGTGCGGTAAATGGCCGACAAGCCCTGACGCGCAGGCTCGGTGGCGTCCCAGGTCTGCACGCCGTCAATGCAGTTGTCGCAATGGCCGCATGGCTCGGGCATGTCTTCGTCGAAGTACGCCAGCAAGGTCTGGCGACGGCAGCGGGTCTCCTCGCACAGCGACAGCATCGCGTCGAGCTTGTGCTGCTCCAGGCGCTTATGTCGCTCGTCGCCTTCGGAGTTCTGCAGCATCTGCTTGAGCATCACCACGTCTTGCAGGCCGTAGACCATCCACGCATCGGCCGGCAGGCCGTCACGGCCGGCGCGACCGGTTTCCTGGTAGTAGGCCTCAAGGGACTTGGGCAGATCCATGTGGGCCACGAAGCGTACGTTGGATTTATCGATGCCCATGCCGAACGCGATGGTGGCCACCATGATCAGGCCTTCTTCGTTGAGAAAGCGCTTCTGGTGAGCCGAGCGCGTCTCGTTGGGCAATCCGGCGTGATAGGGCAGCGCCGGGTAGCCTTGTTCGCAGAGGAACGCGGCGACTTCATCAACCTTCTTGCGCGACAGGCAATAGACGATGCCCGCATCGCTGCGCCGCTCGGAGAGGAATGCGAGCAACTGCTTGCGCGGCTGCTCCTTGGGCACGATCCGGTAGAAAATGTTCGGCCGGTCAAAGCTCGACAGGAACCGCTCGGCGTTCTGCAGGTGCAGGCGCTCGACGATTTCTTCGCGGGTACGCTTGTCGGCGGTGGCGGTCAGGGCGATGCGCGGCACATCGGGAAACAGCTCCGCCAATTGGCCGAGCTGCAGGTATTCGCGGCGGAAATCATGCCCCCATTGCGACACGCAGTGGGCTTCGTCGATGGCGAACAGCGCGATTTCCAGGCTTTGCAGGAACGCCAGCATGCGCGGCTGCACCAGGCGCTCCGGGGCGAGGTAAAGCATCTTCACTTCACCGCGCTTGATCCGCGCCGCCAGGTCGCGCTGCTGCTCGGCGCTGAGGGTGGAGTTCAAGGCGGCGGCGGCCACGCCCAGTTCTTCCAGGGTGGCCACCTGATCGTCCATCAACGCGATGAGCGGCGACACCACCACGGCCAAGCCATTGCGCAACAGCGCCGGCACCTGGAAGCACAACGATTTGCCGCCGCCGGTAGGCATCAGGACCAGCGCGTCACCGCCACTGGCCACGCGCTCAATGATCGCACCCTGGCGGCCACGAAAACTGTCGTAGCCGAAGATGTCCTTGAGGACGCGTTGTGCCTGCTCGAGCATGTATAACTCCAAAATAGTGCCGCAATTGCTCTGTACAGGCTGGTCGAAAAAACACGGTTTCAGGAAAAATAATCCGTAAGCGAATTTTTCCCGGACTGGCGCTTGGCCTGCAAGGGCATCACAAAACGCGGCAGTATACCCGAGCGTCATCCGGCAGAGGGCGCCGCTGACGAATTGCAGCCCGTCTCTAAAACCTGGCAAATCTGCATGGCGGCTGGCCTGGGCGCTCAAGAAGGCCTAGAATTCAGCATCGTTTATTTCCAAGGTAGTCCTTCAATGTCCTTCGCTGAGCAACTAACCCGCCTGCAAGCCTTCCTCGACGCCGATGAGCTGCATGACGAGGCGCTGGACTATGTGGCCGCCCACGGCTACCTGACCGCCCTGTCGATCTGCTCCGAGGTCGTGCCCGACCGCGAATGGATCGACGCGCTGTTCGCCGAAGAGCCTCACTACACCGACGACGCGCACCGCGAAGAAATCGAATCGACCCTGCTGGCCCTCAAGGCCCACATCGGTCGCCAACTGGCGTCCGACGAGGAATTCGAGCTGCCGTGCGAGCTGGACCTGGGCGAAGACCCGGACGATTCCGACCTGCGCGGCTGGTGCATCGGTTTCATGGAAGGCGTGTTCCTGCGCGAAGCCGCCTGGTTCGAATCCGCCGAAGAAGAAGTCAGCGAGATGCTGCTGCCGATCATGGTCGGTTCGGGCCTGTTCGAAGAAGAAGCAGAGTTCTCCGACATCGCCGCCGACGCCAACCTGATGGACGACATGATCGTACAGATCCCGGAAGCCCTCACCGCTCTGTACCTGCTGTGCAACGCCCCTGACGAAAAACCGGCGATCCTCAAGCCACGTCACCACTGAGCCGCTTGCCCGTGAGACCCATGGGCAATCGCTCACCGCTCCTGCGTTACGCGCTGCTGGCCATTGGCTGGCTCAGCGTAGCGCTGGGTGTGATCGGCATTTTCCTGCCGGTGTTGCCGACCACGCCCTTCCTGTTGCTCGCCGCCGCCTGCTTCGCCCGCAGCTCCCCGCGCTTCTACCACTGGCTGGTGGAACACCCGCGACTGGGGCCGTGGATCCGAGATTATCTGGACGGCAACGGCATCCCGCTCAAGGGCAAGGTCTACGCAATCGGCCTGATGTGGCTGAGCATCGGTTTTTCCTGTTACCTGGTGCCGCTGCCGTGGGCACGGGTGTTCATGCTGACCAGTGCGGTACTGGTGACTGTTTATATCCTGCGCCAGAAAACCCTGCCACCCCGCTAGGCGCGCCTGCGACATTAAATCCCACGCGACCTTGGTCGACACTGACTAACCCCAGGCATCATGCGAGACTGTCCGACCGGGCCCGGAATGCCCGGGTGTTCTTATGCTCGGAGTTACCATGACGCTGTCCAGCGGGCTGATTGCCGCCGTTGCCCTGGCCTATATGGCCATTATGTTTGCCATCGCCTTCTACGGTGACCGCCGCCGCGCGCCATTGCCGCCGCGCATGCGTGCCTGGGTGTACAGCCTTTCGCTGGCTGTCTACTGCACCAGTTGGACGTTTTTCGGCGCGGTAGGCCAGGCCGCCGAACAGTTGTGGGCTTTTTTACCGATCTACCTGGGACCGGTGCTGCTGCTGGTGTTGGCGCCCTGGGTGCTGCAGAAGATGATCCTGATCAGCAAGCAGGAAAATATCACCTCCATCGCCGACTTCATCGCCGCGCGCTACGGTAAATCCCAGTCCCTGGCCGTGGTGGTCGCGCTGATCTGCCTGGTGGGCGTGCTGCCTTATATTGCCCTGCAACTCAAAGGCATCGTGTTGGGGGTCAACCTGCTGATCGGCGCCGGCGCCGACACCACGGGCACCCGCGCGCAGGACACGGCCTTGATCGTGTCACTGGTGCTGGCGCTGTTCACCATCGTCTTTGGCACGCGCAACCTCGACGCCACGGAGCACCATCGTGGCATGGTGCTGGCGATTGCGTTTGAGTCGCTGGTCAAGCTGTTTGCCTTTCTGGCCGTCGGCGCGTTTGTGACCTACGGCTTGTACGACGGTTTCGGTGACCTGTTCAGCCAGGCCATGCTGGCGCCACGCCTGGAGGAATACTGGAAAGAGACCGTCAACTGGCCCTCGATGGTGGTGCAGACCGGCGTGGCCATGATGGCGATCATCTGCCTGCCTCGCCAGTTTCATGTCACGGTCGTGGAGAACATTGACCCCCAGGATCTGCGCCTGGCTAAATGGGTGTTCCCCGCGTATCTGATTCTTGCCGCCCTGTTTGTAGTACCGATCGCCTTGGGCGGCAAGATGATGCTGCCCAGCTCGGTACTGCCGGATTCCTACGTGATCAGCCTGCCGATGGCTGAAGCCCACCCGGCCCTGGCGGTACTGGCGTTCATCGGCGGCGCTTCGGCGGCCACCGGCATGGTGATCGTGGCGAGCATTGCCTTGTCGACCATGGTCTCCAACGACATGTTGCTGCCCTGGCTGCTGCGTCGCTCCAGCGCCGAGCGCCCGTTCGAAGTGTTCCGCCACTGGATGCTTTCGGTGCGGCGGGTCAGTATCGTGATCATTCTGTTGCTGGCCTACGTGAGCTATCGATTGCTCGGCTCCACCGCCAGCCTGGCGACCATCGGCCAGATCGCCTTCGCCGCCGTAACCCAACTGGCACCGGCAATGCTCGGCGCGTTGTATTGGAAACAGGCGAACCGACGCGGCGTGTTCGCCGGGCTGGCGGCAGGCACCTTTCTATGGTTCTACACCCTCGTCCTACCGGTCACGGCGAAAAGCCTGGGCTGGTCCCTCAGCCTTTTCCCAGGCCTGACGTGGTTGCATTCCCACCCATTCGGTTTGTCCGTCACCTCGTTGACCCTGGGCACCGTGTTTTCCCTGGCCGGTAACTTCACGCTGTTTGTCTGGGTGTCGATGTTCTCGCGCACGCGGGTGTCCGAGCACTGGCAGGCCGGGCGTTTTATCGGCCAGGAAATCAGCCAGCGCGCCAGCGCCCGCTCGATGCTCTCGGTGCAGATCAGCGACCTGCTCAGCCTGGCCGCGCGGTTTGTCGGCGAAGAGCGCGCCCAGCAGAGCTTTATCCGCTTCGCCTATCGCCAGGGCAAAGGCTTCAACCCCAACCAGAATGCCGACAACGATTGGATCGCCCACACCGAACGCTTGCTGGCCGGTGTACTTGGCGCGTCGTCGACCCGAGCCGTGGTGAAAGCCGCCATCGAAGGGCGGGAAATGCAGCTGGAGGATGTCGTACGCATCGCCGACGAAGCGTCGGAAGTGCTCCAGTTCAATCGCGCGCTATTGCAAGGCGCCATCGAGAACATCACCCAGGGCATCAGCGTGGTCGACCAGTCGCTCAAGCTGGTGGCCTGGAACCGGCGCTACCTGGAGCTGTTCAATTACCCGGAGGGGCTGATCAGTGTAGGCCGGCCGATTGCCGACATTATCCGCTACAACGCCGAACGCGGGCTGTGCGGGCCGGGCGAGGCCGAGGTGCACGTGGCGCGACGGCTGCATTGGATGCGCCAGGGCCGTGCGCACACCTCCGAGCGTCTGTTCCCCAATGGACGGGTGATCGAGCTGATCGGCAACCCGATGCCCGGCGGCGGTTTCGTCATGAGCTTCACTGACATTACCGCGTTCCGCGAAGCCGAGAAGGCACTTACCGAGGCCAACGAAGGCCTGGAGCAACGGGTCACCGAGCGCACCCATGAACTGTCGCAGCTCAACGTGGCGCTTACCGATGCCAAGGGTGTGGCCGAGTCCGCCAGCCAGTCGAAAACACGCTTCCTGGCGGCGGTCAGCCATGACTTGATGCAGCCGCTGAACGCCGCGCGCCTGTTCTCCGCCGCCCTCTCCCATCAGAACGATGGTCTGTCCAGCGAAGCCCGGCAACTGGTGCAACACCTGGACAGTTCGCTGCGCTCCGCCGAAGACTTGATCAGCGATTTGCTGGATATTTCGCGCCTGGAAAACGGCAAGATCAATCCGCAGCGCCAGCCGTTTATGCTCAACGAACTGTTCGACACCTTGGGCGCGGAGTTCAAGGCGCTGGCCCAAGAGCAAGGTCTGCGCTTCCGTTTGCGCGGCAGTCGGCTGCGTATCGACAGCGACATCAAGTTGCTGCGGCGGATCCTGCAAAATTTTCTCACCAACGCCTTCCGTTACGCCGACGGCCCGGTGCTGCTTGGCGTACGCCGACGCAAGGGCGAACTGTGCCTGGAAGTGTGGGACCGTGGCCCGGGCATCCCGCTGGATAAACAAAAGGTGATCTTCGAAGAATTCAAGCGCCTGGACAGCCACCAGACCCGCGCGGAGAAAGGCCTGGGACTTGGCCTGGCGATCGCCGATGGCCTGTGCCGCGTGCTGGGCCACCGGTTGAGCGTGCGCTCATGGCCGGGCAAGGGCAGCGTATTCAGCGTGCGCGTGCCGCTGGCGCGCAGCCAGGCCAGCCCGGCGCTCAAGCCTCCCCAGGAAACCGGTTTGCCGTTGAGCGGCGCACAGGTGCTGTGTGTGGATAACGAAGAGAGCATCCTGATCGGCATGCGCAGCCTGTTGACGCGCTGGGGCTGTGAAGTATGGACCGCCACCGACCAGGCGCAATGCGCGGCGCTGCTGGCCGAAGGCATGCGCCCGCAACTGGCGCTGGTGGACTACCACCTGGATCATGGAGAAACCGGTACTGAACTGATGGGGTGGCTGCGCGCGCAATTGGCCGAGCCGATTCCCGGCGTGGTCATCAGCGCCGACGGCCGCCCAGAGACGGTGGCGCAGGTGCATGCGGCGGGGTTGGATTACCTGGCCAAGCCGGTGAAGCCTGCGGCGTTGCGGGCGTTGTTGAGTCGGCATTTGCCGTTGTAACCAGGCCCTGATCGGTCAACAGGTGGGCGCTGGCTTGTCTGCGATAGGCATAGGTATCTACACATTTTTGTAGTGAGCGGGCTTGTCCCGCGCTGGGCTGCGAAGCGGCCCCAAACCAGGCGAATTGCGTTATCTGAAACTGCGCGGTGTCTTTATTGGGGGCGGCTTCGCCACCCAGCGCGGGACAAGCCCGCTCACTACAGGGAGATTTGTCAGCCTTTGAAGGTTGTGTAGATACCTATGCTGCGCCCTTGCTATCGCAGGCAAGCCAGCTCCCACAGGACCGCATTCTATTCAGGCAGGTGGGCTACGCCATCGGAATCGGTCATCGCCCGCTCCAACAGATCCGCCGGCAAACTTTTACTCGCCCGAGCACCGAGCAGCCGCAATTGCTCGGTCCGGCTGACCAGGTTTCCGCGCCCATCTGTCAGCTTGTTTCGCGCCGCGCTGTAAGCCTTATCCAACTGTTGCAAACGATTACCCACTTCATCCAGGTCCTGGATAAACAGCACGAACTTGTCGTACAGCCAACCGGCGCGTTCGGCAATTTCCCGGGCGTTCTGGCTCTGGCGCTCTTGCTTCCACAGGCTGTCGATCACCCGCAGGGTGGCGAGCAAAGTGGTCGGGCTGACGATCACGATATGGCGGTCGAACGCTTCCTGGAACAGGTTCGGTTCAGCCTGCAACGCGGCGGAAAACGCCGCTTCGATCGGCACGAACAGCAACACGAAATCCAGGCTGTGCAGACCTTCCAGGCGTTTGTAATCCTTGCCGGCCAGGCCTTTGACGTGATTACGCAGCGACAGTACATGCTGTTTCAGCGCTGCCTGGCCAATCACTTCGTCGTCCGCCGCCACGTACTGTTGATAAGCGGTAAGGCTGACCTTGGAGTCCACCACCACCTGCTTGTCGCCGGGCAACATGATCAACACGTCCGGCTGGAAACGCTCGCCATCCGGCCCCTTGAGGCTGACCTGGGTCTGGTACTCGCGGCCCTTTTCCAGGCCTGCGTGCTCCAGCACCCGCTCCAGGATCAGCTCGCCCCAGTTGCCTTGGGTTTTCTGACCCTTGAGGGCACGGGTCAAGTTGGTGGCCTCGTCTGACAGGCGCAGGTTCAGTTGCTGCAGGCGTTCCAGCTCCTTGGCCAAGGAAAAACGCTCGCGCGCCTCGTTCTGGTAGCTTTCTTCCACGCGTTTTTCAAACGACTGGATGCGCTCCTTCAACGGGTCGAGCAACTGGCCCAGGCGTTCCTGGCTGGTTTCGGCGAAGCGCTGCTCGCGCTCATCGAAAATCTTGCCGGCCAATTCGGCGAACTGTGCACGCAGCTCATCCCGCGAGCCCTGCAGGTCGGCGAGGCGTTGTTGATGGCTCTCCTGCTGCTCACGCAGTTCGGCGCGCAAGGCCGCCGACAACGCATCGAGGCGGCGCAGCTCAGTCTCCTTGGCACTGCGGTCGAGGTTCCAGGCGTGGGCGGCGTCGCGGGCATTGTCGCGGTCGATCTGCAGCAATTCGACTTCGCGGCGCACGGCAGCCAGGTCAGCTTGCTTGGCCGCATTGGCGTGGCTCAGGTCACTGATCTCATCGCGGCTGGCATCCAACTGCGCGGCGAGGCCTTCCTGGGCCAACAGCGCGGTGGCGAGGCGCTCTTCAAGCAGTTCCCAGCCGGTCATGCGCGCGGTCAGTCGTCGCTGGAGTTGCCAGCACACGACCAATAAAGGCACGGCAGCGCCAGCGAGGCCCAGGGCAATACTGGTCCAGTCAAAAACCATAGACGATTCTGCCATTACCGAAAAAAAACAAGGTTAACGGAGCACAGAGCCTGAGGACAGCTCAGTCTTCGACCTGGCCCAGTTCGCGCTGGGCGCGCAGGTCACCGGCGCGCGCCGCGAGGCGCAGCAGGTCATGGCCAATGCGGCGGTCACGGGCATTGCCGCACTCACGGCACATCAGTTGGCCCAGGCGGCTTTGTGCGATAACCACCCCTTCACGGGCTGGTTGCTTGAGCAAACGCCCGGCGAAGTGCTTGACGTTGGTGCTATGGCCCAGGCGCGGACTGTCGAGTAACCACAAGGCGACCTTCAACGAGAAGCGCTTAGGGACGGTAACAGTCTGAGGGGTGTCGGTAACAGAAGGTGATACTGAGCGAAACTTCATAAAGCACTGTGGGACAGAACGGAAGGCGCGCCACTCTACTCTTTTTTTCACACAGGTAAAGCTGAAAAAACCCTGCACGCCCGTGCTAGAGCAAGCGCTCGGGACAATCCACAGAAGCTGTGGATAACTCAGTGGACAACCCTCTTCCAACCCGCGCAAAGCCCCATGGAACGGGGGCCGCAGTCAAACTGACGATTTTTTCACCAATAAAAAAAAGCCCGATTTTTCATTGACTTAAATTTTCATTGCAGGCAAATGGGGGCCTTGCTGCGGCGCTGGCGGTTGGGTTACACGCATCGCGACCAATGTGCACAAGTACCCATCCGATGGTTATATCAACGGCGCTCTTTGAAGCCATTTGCCGCAAAAATTGTTACGGCCAGGGCAAACCAAACACTTTTCAAATCGGCCCCGGCTCGCCACACTCCCCGCCCTACAGCGAAACGGTGGGTGGGTCGATGAAAGGAATGCTGGTGTTCGCCGTGTTGCTACTGGCGATCTGCGCTGTCTCTCTGGGGATCAACGCGGCACTGCCCTCTCCGGATGGAGCGCTGTTCGCCATTGCGATCCTGCTGTCCGCGGCTTTTACTGCCGTCAGCCTTTGCATCGAACTGGGTGAAGGCCGGATCAATGACATGGGCGACGTGATGAAAGTGGTCGAGACCGGCCAGTCCCTGCGCCTGACCCTCGCCGCCTACGGGCTGGGCTGCTCACTGGCAGCGGCGACGGCGGTGCTGGTGTATCAGGGCCTGCTGGGCGGCTGATTGAAGTTTTTTCACCCATGCACTTCCCTTGCCGGTTTCAATCCGTTACTATCCGCAGCGTTAGTACCAAGCTGAAAGTCAATTCTGGTCGAACCACTCCCATGCACCACACGGGATCGACCACCTCGATGGTTTCCAGGTATCACTTGCGACGACACTGCCTTTGAACAAGCAAAGGGTGTCGCGAAGTTTCAATACTCTGACCGAACCAACCTGCAAATTGATCAGGATCTTCACCCTGGGCCCAGAACCTTTGCCCCTGTTGTGCTGCCTGCCCTCCTAAGTACCTACCTGCCAGCCCAAGCGCGCCTAATTTAATAGCGCTTCAAACTGGCTGCTTTGTTCCAGTCGGGTTCTTCGTTTGATCAATGGTGATCAACGTCACTGGAACGTTTTAATACGGCACGGTTCTTATCTGTGTCATTTGTAGGAACACCAATAATCATGAACGCTCAAATCCATACTCAGGATGCCATCCGCACCCTCACCAACGCTTTTGCTCCAATGAACTGCCTGATCATGGCCGCTCGCAAAGGCTGCTTCAGCTTCACCCTGGTCAACGAACACGGCATCGCGCGTCACAGCGAACGCCTGTACCCCGATCAATACTCCAGCGCAGAACCGCTGCAGGCCGTGATCGAGCGTACCCGTCAGGCATTGACCGCCTGATCGACCCGAGTCGCTGAAACGCAAAAACCCTGTTTAACAAGCAGGGTTTTTTATTGCCCGTGATTTGTGTATTGAGCTTTTGCACTAAGTTCAGAACGGTATAACCGTTATAACTGAATGACGAAGATGATTTAAAAACAATCCTTTACACCATAAATATGACACTACACTTCAACTCGAGCGGCATGATCCGCTTCCGGCGAGCCTGAGATCCGATCCACTGCTGCCAAGCCCCCCCTCAGGCCTCGCCGACCACTTTCACGGGTTGAGGCGTCTATGGGTATCGCTGCCAGCGAATTGTGTCGTTATGTGATCCGGCCAACCTTGTCGTACCTCGGCCGCCAGGACCCGACGGCTGAGTCCTTGCTGCTGGGCATTGCCGCCAGCCAGTCGGAACTGGGTTCCGCCTTGCACGACCGACGCGGGCATGGCCTGTACAGCATCACCGAACCGCGCCATCGCGCCTTGTGGGACGGCTACCTGGCGCTGGACCCTGAGCGCGCCAGCCTGGTACGTGGGCTCGCAAGCCAGCACGCATTCCTCAGCGCACCGCAACTCGAATTGACCGTAAACCTGCGTTACGCCACGGCCATCGCCTGGCTTCTGGTGGAACAACACAGCCCCGCACTGCCACCGCCCGGGGATGTGCTGGCCATGGCGCGTATCTGGAAAGAAATATTTCACCCTCAAGGTCGGCTGCGCGATTTCACTCAAGCGTGGCAAACCTGTGTTTCGCCCATGAATCACGTGGTTTGCTGACCGGGCAATTTGCAAGATTCGCCAAAAACCCGGAATTCTGGTCGGATTGTCCTACAAAACCGCTCTATCTCCTGCATTGCAGCCTATAGCGCGATCTCAAAATTATTGTTACTTTCCGCAGCGGTGATCACCACGGAGTTCTAATAATGAAAAAAGTAATGCTCAAGACCACACTTAGCCTCGCCGTTGCCATGGCATCCTCCCACCTGTTTGCAAGCGGTTTCGCACTGAACGAACAGAGCGTCAGCGGGATGGGTACAGGTTTCGCAGGCCGCTCTTCTTCTGCCGATGATGCAAGTACTGTGTTTGGCAACCCTGCCGGTATGGCTCGCCTGAATGGGCAGCAGATCACCGGTGGCGTTGCGGCGATTGATGCGTCGACCGATATCAGCGATACCGGCGGCAACTCTCGCGGCTCCAACAAAGGTGACATGGTTCCGTTCACTGCGGTGCCATTTGGTTTCTACACCAACAAACTCAACGATCAGTGGGCTGTCGGCTTCGGTGTCTATGCACCGTTCGGCCTGGTGACCGACTATGAAAACGGCTTCCAGGGCCGTGGCTTCGGCAGCAAGAGCGAAGTGAAGGTGATGACCTTCCAGCCGACGGTCAGCTACGCGTTCAACGACCGCGTATCCATCGGTTTTGGCCCGACTTTCAACCGGATTTCCGGCGTGCTGGAATCGGATCGGACGCTGAACCCTGCTGTCAGCGATACCAACGTCAAAATCAAGGGCGACGATACTGCGCTGGGCTTCAACGTCGGCGTCCTGGTCCAGGCCACCGATACCACCCGCGTCGGCCTGACCTACCACTCGAAGGTCAAGTACAAGCTGGAAGGCCACACCACCGTCAGCGGCCCGGCGGCGACCCAGCCATTCCTGCGTAACAACCGCTACGACGCTTCCCTGAAGATCGATACCCCTGAGTCCTACGACCTGTCGGTCACTCAAGACCTGACCGATGCCTGGAAACTCTATGGTGGCGCGACCTGGACCCGTTGGAGCCGCCTGAAGGAAATCACCGTCGACAACGAAGGTGTCACGGCTGCCGGCGGCGCGCTTGCAACCAGCCAACTGCGCTCCATCACCGAAGAACAGAACTGGCACGACACCTGGGCCTACGCGGTGGGTACCTCGTACCAGCTGACCAAGCAAGTGGTGCTGCGTACCGGCTTGACGTTCGACCAGTCGCCGACCAACAACACCGATCGTTCGCCGCGCATTCCTACGGGCGACCGTACGATCTTCAGCGTCGGCCTGGGCTACAAGGTCATGGATAACATGACCATCGACCTGGCGTACTCTTACCTGAAAGAAGAGGACGTCAAGATCAACCAGACCGCGGACGCTCCGTCGACCGCCAGCTACCGCGCCAAGTACGAAAACAGTGCCAACGGTTTCGGCCTGGGCATGACCTACACCTTCTGATCCAGACCGGTGTAAAAAAGCCCCGCTCTCCTGCAAAGGAGGCGGGGCTTTTTAATGGCTGACCCTCAAGGCTTGGACGCTATCGCCTCTTCCACTGCCTTGATCAACTCCGGACTGTCCGGCTTGGTCAAGCTGGAAAAGTCGGCAATCACCTTGCCCTGCCGATCCACCACATACTTGTAGAAATTCCACTTCGGCGCGTTGCTCTGCTGCGCCAATACCTTGAACAGGTGCACCGCATCCGGCCCCTTGACCTTCTGTGGCTCGGTCATGGTGAAGGTCACGCCGTAATTGACGTAACACACCTTGGCAGTCTCCTCGCCCGTCTTGGCTTCCTGCTTGAAGTCATCGGACGGCACGCCAATCACTTCCAGCCCTTCGTCCTTGTAGCGTTGATACAACGCTTCAAGGCCTTTGAATTGCGGGGCGAAACCGCAAAAGCTGGCGGTGTTGACGATGACCAGAGGCTTGCCGGCAAAGCGCTGGCACAGGTCGATGGATTCTTTCGCACGCAGCTTGGGCAATTGCCCTTCGAGCAACGGCGGGCAACCGGCGGCCATCGCGGCACTGGCAACGGCCATGAGGACGGGTACAGCGAGCCAACGCATCGGCATGGTTATGTCCTTGTCTGTATTCAGGCTACGAACTTAACAGATCGACATACCCAGTTGCATCAACGCCAGCCCGCCGTGTTGCCAGCCCAACCAGGCCAGCAGGAGCAAACCCAGCCCCGCCAGGAGTATCACGCCACGTACCGCTATACTCATGCCGCCTCCATCTGCGCCTGCAATCGCGCCACCGGCCGCTCGCGCACCGGCCAGTTCAGGGCGGCGGCGAGCAGGCTCAATAGAATCGCCACCTGCCAGATCAAATCGTAGTTGCCGGTGCGATCATAGACCACTCCGCCCAGCCAGCCACCCAGGAACGAACCGATCTGGTGAAACAGGAACACGATCCCACCGAGCATCGAGAGGTTTCGCACACCAAACAGCGTCGCAACGGTGCCGTTGGTCAGCGGTACGGTGGACAGCCACAAAAAGCCCATGGCCATGCCAAACAGGTAGGCCGTGACTTGGGTGACCGGCGCCCACAGGAACAGCACGATCACCACAGCCCGCAGCACGTACAAACCGGTCAGCAAGCGCGGCTTGGACATGCGCCCACCGAGCCAGCCGGCGGTGTAGGTGCCGAAGATATTGAACAGGCCGATCAACGCCAGCACCGTGGTACCGGTGGTGGCCGGCAGGTGCTGGTCCACCAGATAGGCCGGCAGGTGCACGCCGATAAACACCACTTGGAAGCCACAGACAAAAAAGCCAAAGGCCAACAGCCAGAAGCCGGAATGGGAGCAGGCTTCCTTCAACGCTTCACGCAAGCTTTGCTGACCGACCATTGCCGGCAACGGCCGGTCCTTGAGCATGGCGACCAGCGGCAGGATCAACGCCACCATCAGGCCCAGCGCAAGCAATGCGGCCGACCAGCCCAGCCAACTGATCAACCCCAGTGTGCCCGGCACCATCGCAAACTGGCCGAAGGAACCCGCGGCGCTCGCGATCCCCATCGCCATGCTGCGTTTTTCCGGCGCAACGGCACGGCCGACCACGCCCAGGATCACCGAGAACGAGGTGCCGGACAGGCCGATACCGATCAGCAAGCCTGCGCTGAGGGACAGCGTCAACGCTGAATCGGACATGCCCATCAACACCAGGCCCACCGCGTACAGGACGCCGCCGATAAACACTGTTTTAGTCGCACCAAAACGGTCGGCCAGGGCGCCGGTGAACGGCTGCGCCAGGCCCCAGATCAGGTTCTGCAAAGCGATGGCGAAGGCGAAGGTTTCACGGCCCCAGCCGAACTCGCCGCTCATCGGCGCCAGGAACAGGCCGAAACCGTGCCGCACGCCCAACGACAGTGCCAGGATCAGCGCACTTCCTAAAAGAATCCAGCCACTGGTGCGCCACATCGAGGTCATTTCTTATTCTCCGCTGCGGGTATATACCCGCTTGTAGGCGAACAAACCCGCGTTCAGGCGAGTTCGTCCAGCAAGGCCAACAGGGTTTCGCGTTTTTGCGCGCCGAGTCGATCGATCAATTTCTGTTGCGCCGCTTCCCAGGCGGGTAATGCCGCGGTGAGTCGTGCTTCACCGTGCTCGGTCAACACCACCAGGCGATTGCGCAGGTCATCGCCCTCCACCAACCGTACCAGGCCCTCGCCTTCCAGCACCCGCAGGTTGCGACCCAAGGTGCTGCGGTCCAGACCCATGGCGTCCGCCAGGCTGGAAATGCTCGGCTGGTCGAGTCGCTGCAGGTTGCACAGCAAAGAATACTGGGCGACGTTGATCCCGAAGCCATCAAGGGCGCCGTCGTAGTGCCTGCTGACGCCACGGGCGGCACGTCGCAGGTTGGTACACAAACATAGGGAGGCAAGCATGGAACGTGTATATACCCGCGATTAAGGAAATGCAAGAAAGTGTTACAGCGCCAGCGCGACGACAACCGCCGTTTCGAGCAGCTCCAGCAGCGCCCCGGCGGTGTCGCCGGTCGTGCCGCCCAGGCGCTTGATCATCAACCGGCGTAGCGCCACAAAACAGATGACGGCGAACAATACGACCAGCCCGCCGTTGAAACCGCCGACCAGGATGCAGGCCAGGCCACTGAGGATTAGGACCTGTTGGCCGACGACTCTCGGTAAATGATCCGACAATGCCTGGCCCAATCCGCCGGCGCGCACGTAGCGCGTGGTGAGAAACAGCGCCAGCATCGATGCGCGCCCGATCAACGGCGCCAGGATCAATGCAGCGCCGTTGTGTTGCTCGATCAAGGCTACCAGCGCGGCGAATTTGAGCAGCAACACCAAACCCAGGGTGACCACGGCAATCGGCCCGCTGCGCGGGTCTTTCATGATCGTGAGGGTACGCTCGCGATCGCCGAAGCCGCCCAGCCAGGCATCGGCGCTGTCCGCCAGGCCGTCCAGGTGCAGGCCGCCACTGAGCAGCACCCAGGCCGTCAGCAGCAGCGCGGCGTGCAGCAACAGCGGTGCGCCCATCAATGCCGTGTTCAAGACCCACAACAGCGCGCCGAACAACAAACCGACCACCGGGTAAAACAGCAGAGAGCGCCCCATCTCCTGGGGCTGCGGCATGCCCGGCAGCCGAATCGGCAGGCTGCTGAGAAATTGCAGGGCAATCCAGAATGGCAGCATGGCTACACAACTTCCTTGAGCACGACGTCCGCGCAGACCTGCAGGCTGAACAGCCCACCGTGAACGACCTCGACATTCAACAGTTGCTCCCGAGGCAAGCCGCGCGCCTGCGCCAGCAAAAGCCGCATCACACCGCCATGACTGATCAGCAACACACGCTCACCGGCATGGGCCCGATGCAAGCGGGCGATTGCGCCGAGCACCCGCTGGGAAAACTCAATGACAGGCTCGCCCTGGGGCGGCGTAAAACCGTAGGGATCGGCCCAGAACAGACCCAGCCCTTGCGCGTCGGTCTCCATCAAGGCCGCCGCACTCTGCCCTTCCCAAGCGCCGAAGTGCAGCTCTTGCAGGTCTTTTTCCAGGGTCACCGGCAGGTTGAGCCGAGCGCCTAATTCTTCGGCAAACCGCGCGCACCGTTGCAGCGGCGAACTGACCAGGCGGTCCCATGGCTTCTGCTGCTCCACTGCCGCGCGCATCTGCGCCCAGCCCTCGGCGGTGAGGGCGTCGTCCAGGCTGCCGCGCAAGCCGCCGCCCAGTTCGGTTTCGCCGTGGCGCAGCAGGTCCAGGCGCAAGGTCATGCCGGCCGGTCCGCCACGGCGGCTTCGGCGAACGTCGCCATCTGCCCGTGCAGCGCACAGGCCAGGCGCAACAACGGCACCGCCAATGCCGCACCGCTGCCTTCGCCCAGGCGCAAGCCCAGTTCCAGCAGCGGCTGCGCGTCAAGGCTTTGCAGCACGTGATGATGGCCGGGCTCGGCGCCGCGATGGCCGAACACCAACCATTCACGGCAGGCCGGGTTCAAGCGTGTGGCGACCAGCGCCGCGACGCTGCAGATAAACCCGTCCACCAGCACCACCACGCCGTCCTGGGCACACGCCAGGTACGCACCCACCAGCGCAGCAATCTCAAAGCCGCCGAGGTTGAACAGCGTGTGCAATGCATCACCGCGCTGCCCGGCATGCAAGGCCAATGCACGCTCGATCACCGCCACCTTGCGGTTGACGCCTTGGGCATCCAGCCCGGTGCCTGGCCCCGTGAGGTCACTGACCCGGCAATCGAGCAACGCACAGGCCAGCGCGCTGGCGGCAGTGGTGTTGCCGATGCCCATCTCGCCACCGATAAACAGCTGCGCCCCCGCTGCCAGCGCGCGCCGCGCACTGTCGCGACCGGCCTGCAGGGCGAGTTGCCCCTGGGCGTCGGTCATTGCCGGGCCGTTGACGAAGTTGGCGGTGCCCGCGCCGATATTCAGGTGACGCACACCGGGCAGGTTCAGGGCTGGCGTCACCGTGCCCAGGTCGACCACTTCCAGCGGTGCATCCAACTGCCGCGCCAATACGCTGATGGCCGCGCCGCCGGTGACAAAGTTATGCAGCATCTGCCCGGTGACCGCCTGGGGAAACGCTGACACGCCTTCGGCAACCACGCCATGGTCGCCGGCGAAGATGGCGATCCACAGCTGATCCACCGACGGCTTGACTTGGCCCTGCAGGCCGGCCAACTGCACCGCCAGCGCTTCCAACAGGCCGAGAGAGCCGGCCGGCTTGGTCAATTGCTGCTGGCGTGCCAGGGCTTCTTCGTACGCTTGGGCGTCAACCGTCTTACACGGGTTGAGCCACCAGGTGTCCGTCATAACGCAGTACCTTTCAAAGTCAGGGGCAGGCCGGCGACGGTCAGGACTACACGCTGACAGCGCTTGGCCAAGGCTTGATGCAGCCAACCGGCTTCATCCACATAGCGGCGAGTCAATTCGCCCAGCGGCACGACACCCAGACCGGTCTCGTTGCTAACAAAAATGATTTCACCCGGCAGCGCGGCCAGGTTTTCCAGCACTTGGTCGCGCTCGAACGCCAAGCGCGCGCGGTCTTCGAGCATCAGCAGGTTGGTCAGCCACAGGGTCAGGCAGTCCACCAGCAGGCACTGCCCGGGCGCCGCGTTTTCACGCAGCACGCGCGCCAGTTCGATGGGCTCTTCGATCAGGCCCCAGTGGTCCGGGCGACGTTGGCGATGCAGGGCGACGCGTTCGCTCATCTCGCCGTCCAGCGCTTGGCTGGTGGCGATGTAAGTGACGGGCAAGGCGCTGTCGCCGGCGAGCTTTTCGGCGAGACGGCTTTTGCCGGAACGGGCGCCGCCGAGGATTAGTTGATGCATGGCGCCACACCTCTATTTACAACTCGGTCAAATGTGGGAGCTGGCTTGCCTGCGATGGCATCAACCGGTTGCTCCTGATACACCGAGCTGCCCGCATCGCAGGCAAGCCAGCTCCCACACACAGTCAAACCCCGCATAGTTTGCGCAACAATTCAGTGTCCAGATGGTTTTCCACCAAGTCAGCCAAGCGCTCGATATCCCGCTCGCGCAACGCGTGGTAATCCACTTCCTGCACGTCCTGCAAACCCGCCCAGCGCAGCAAGGCGCTGCACGCGGCAGGGGTTTCGAACAGGCCATGCAGGTAGGTCCCGAGAATTTGCCCATCCGCGCTTTGGGCGCCATCGCTGCGCCCGTCGTCCAGGCGCACCGCCGCGTTCGCCAAGGCTTCGCCGCACGTCACGCCCGCATGGATTTCATAGCCGCTGACCTCGGCGTCCTCCAGCAACAGGCGACCGCGCACATTGCGCAGCTGTTTCTCTTGCGCAAGCGTGGTACTGAACGCCAGCAACCCCAGGCCGTCGCTCGAGCCGGCCGGCCCTTCCAGGCCCAGCGGGTCGTGCACCTGCTCGCCGAGCATCTGCAGGCCGCCGCAAATGCCGAGCACTTTGCCGCCATAGCGCAGATGCCGTGACACAGCGACATCCCAGCCATTGGCGCGCAGATAGGCCAGGTCGTTGCGCACGCTTTTCGAGCCGGGAAGGATGATCAGGTCGGCAGCGGGGATCGGCTGGCCTGGCCCGATGAATTGCAGGTCCACCTGGGGATGCAAGCGCAGCGGGTCGAAATCCGTGTGGTTGCTGATGCGCGGCAACACCGGCACCACCACCTTGAGCACCTGGGCAGCCTTGTCGACCTGACGTTTGTCGATACCGTCTTCGGCTTCCAGATGCAAGTCCATCACGTAGGGCAACACGCCCACCACGGGTTTACCGGTGCGCGCCTGCAGCCAATCCAGTCCCGGCTGCAGCAGCGCGATGTCGCCGCGAAAACGGTTGATGATGAAACCTTTGACCCGCGCCTGCTCCGTTGGCGAGAGCAGTTCCAGGGTGCCGACCAAATGGGCAAATACGCCGCCGCGATTGATATCGGCGATCAGCAGTACCGGGCAGTCCACCGCTTCGGCAAAGCCCATGTTGGCGATGTCATTGGCGCGCAGGTTGATTTCCGCGGGCGACCCGGCGCCTTCCACCATCACCACGGCGTAGGCCTGGCTCAACCGTGCATGGGAGGCCAGCACCGCTTGCATCGCAATGGCTTTGTAGTCGTGATAGGCCACCGCGTTCATGCTGGTCACGGCGCGGCCGTGGATGATCACCTGGGAGCCGGTGTCGCTGTTGGGTTTGAGCAGCACCGGGTTCATGTCGGTGTGCGGCGCCAGGTTGGCGGCCTGGGCCTGCACCGCCTGGGCGCGGCCGATTTCGCCACCTTCGGCGGTCACCGCACTGTTGAGCGCCATGTTTTGCGGTTTGAACGGCACGACCGCCACGCCCTGGCGCACCAGCCAGCGGCACAGCGCCGTCACCAATGTACTTTTTCCGGCGTCCGAGGTAGTGCCTTGCACCATCAGCGTACTCATGTAGCGTCCTTGTAGGCGGCCAGGGCCTGGTCCAGGCGCAGCCAGTCGGCCTCGGTGCCGGGCAGGCCGAAACGCAAGCTGCTGTCATGCACGAACAGGCGCAGCAGGATGCCGCGCTGGGCCATGAACTCGTGCATGCGCTCGGCGTGAGGCGTGATCAGCCACTGGAACAGGGCGCAACCGCCCTGCGGGTGCAAGCCATGCCCCTCAAGCATGTCGAACAAGCGCTGGGCGGTCTCGATGCACCGTGCGCGCTGCCGTGCATGCCCGGCGCTGTCGCGCAGGCACACCTGGCCGAGCACCCGCGTGGGCCCGCTGACCGCCCAAGGGCCGACCTGTTCGGCCAGCAACTTGAGCAGCTTGCGCTCGGCCAATACAAAGCCCAGCCGCACGCCGGCCAGGCCGAAGAACTTACCGAACGAGCGCAACACAATCAGGCCGACCTGATGCGCCTGGCCCGCAAGGCTCAGTTCGGGGGTCACGTCCATGAACGCTTCGTCCACCACCAACCAGCCGCCGCGCTGGGCCAGCCGCGAGTGCCAGTCCAGCAAACGCTGGGGAGCCAGGCTCAAGCCGGTGGGATTGTTGGGGTTGACCACTACCAGCACGTCGAGCACATCGAGGAAGAAATCAACTTCCTGCTCTTGCACTTCACGCACCACGTAACCGGCTCGGCGCCAGGCCTCGGCGTGTTCGGCGTAGCACGGCGAGAGCACACCGACCTTGCCGGAGCGGCGCAGGCGTGGCAGTAACTGGATGGCTGCCTGGGAGCCTGGCACCGGCAATAAGTGCGCGGCGCCGTAATAGGCGCTTGCGGCCTGCTCCAGGCCGTCGTCGGTTTCCGGCAGGCGCGCCCAGGCCCGCAGGGGGATCTCGGGGATCGGCCAGGGCCAGGGCGCGAGACCGCTGGACAGGTCCAGCCAGTCGGCCTCGGCTATCCCGTACTGAATCGCTGCCTTGCGCAGCCGGCCACCGTGTTCAAGCATAGTATTGCGCCCCCACGCACAGGATCAGCAGCCACAACCATACGCCGCGCTGCACCAGTTGCCAGCCCCGCTCAATCGAATCGGCATCCGCCGCCGGACCTTCGCCCAACTGCGGGCGCTGGTGCACTTCGCCGTGATAGATCGCCGGACCACCCAGCTCAACGCCCAAGGCTCCCGCACCGGCGGCCATCACCGGCCCCGCATTGGGGCTGTCCCAGGTCGGCCCCTGGGTGCGCCAGCAACGCAGCGCCAGGCGCGTCTTGCCCAGCACGGCGTAGGTCAATGCCACCAGGCGTGCGGGAATATAGTTCAGCACATCGTCGATTTTTGCGGCCGCCCAACCGAAGCGCTCAAAGCGTTCGTTGCGATAGCCCCACATGGCGTCGAGGGTGTTGCTCAGGCGATACAGCACCACGCCCGGCACGCCGGCGACCACAAACCAGAACAGCGCGGCGAACACCGCATCGCTGCCGTTTTCCAGCACCGATTCGGTGGCCGCGCGGGCGACTTCGGTAGGGTCCAGCTCACTGGTCTGGCGGCTGACCAGGTAACTCACGCGCGTGCGCGCCTCTTCCAGGTCATCGCTGCGCAGGGCCTGGGCCACCGGGAGCACATGCTCGCCCAGACTGCGCATGCCAAGGGCGAGGTACAACGCCAGGATCTCCAGGACCCAACCGATATACGGCGCCCACGACAACGCCGTGGCCAGCAAGGTCAGCGGCACCACGGCAATAAACCACGCGGTCACGCCATGGCTGCGCCAACCGCGGCCACCGCTGTTGAAACGTTGCTCGATGCGCCCGGCGAAATTGCCGAACGCCACCAGCGGATGCCAGCGCCTGGGCTCGCCCAGCAGCGCATCCAGCGCCACTGCAGCCACACACAGCAAGGCCACACTCATTGACTCACTCCCCACACATTCTCATACAACATGTCACTCAGCGGCCGAGGTTCGGTCCAGCCTTCGAGCTGCAACATCGGCGCCGGGTAGAACTCGGTCACCGGGCCCAGGCACAGCACGGCCAGGGGTTTTGCGCCAGGCGGCAAACCCAGCAGGTCGGCGAGCGCCTGTGGCTCGAACAGCGAGACCCAGCCCATGCCCAGCCCTTCGACGCGGGCCGCCAGCCACAGATTCTGGATGGCACAGGACAGCGAGGCCATGTCCATTTCCGGCAAGGTACGACGGCCGAAAATGTGGCGCTCGCGATCGTCCATCAACGCGGCCACCAGCACTTCGGCGCAGTCGTGGATGCCCTCGACCTTGAGTTTCATGAACGTATCGGAACGCTCGCCCAGGGCTTCGGCGGTGCGGATGCGTTCTTCTTCCACCAGTTGCTGGATTTGCCCGCGCAGTTGGCGGTCGCTGATACGGATAAAACGCCAGGGCTGCATCAGGCCCACGCTGGGTGCCTGGTGCGCGGCCTGGAGCAGGCGGTGCAGCAATTCAGGAGCCACCGTGCCGCCGCTGAAGTGGCGCATGTCGCGGCGTTCGGCGATGGCGCGGTAGACGGCGTCGCGGTCGGCCTGGGGGAAGGCGTTGTCAGTCATGACCCTATCGCGGGCAATCCCGCTCCCACAATTGACCGAGTTGAAACACTATCCAAGGTGGGAGCTGGCTTGCCTGCGATAGCGGTCTCAAGATCCGGCGCAAATAATGCAGCCACCGCCGATGGATTGGATGGAAAGTAAAAATGCACGTAGGAAGCCGTCATCCGCCCTTGTCGGTAAACCGCCTCCGCCCCGCGCCCACCATTGGGGCTCAGGCCACGGGCAATCGGCTGGCATTCAGTGCTGGTCAGGGAATGGTGATAGGTATGGCCACGCAACGTGCCTTCCGGCAACTCGACACTCTGCAACGCCAACGCCGCAAGTTTCTTCTGCATCACCGCATCGCCCTGCAACAGACCGAGCAGTTCGGCGCGGGTGCCGTCGACATCGGTCAACGAGTCCAGCAGGTAGAGCATGCCGCCGCATTCGGCGAGCAAGGGTTTGCCGGCCGCGTGGTGAGCGCGGATCGCGTCGAGCATCGACGTGTTTGCCGACAGGGCCTGGTGATGCAGCTCCGGGTAACCGCCGGGTAGATAGAGGCTGTCGGCTTCAGGCAAGGCGTGGTCATGGATCGGAGAAAAGAAACTCAACTCGGCGCCCATTGCCCGCAGCAGGTCAAGACTGGCGCCGTAGGTAAAGGCGAAGGCTTCATCACGGGCCACGGCGATACGCACGCCATCGAGCAGCGGCTCAGCATTGACCACCTGTGGCGCAGCGAAGGTTACCGGCGGCGGCAAGGCCACTTCGCAACTGCTGCCCAACGCCTGGGCGGCGGCGTCCAGGCGTACATCGAGGTCATTCAGTTCGCTGGCTTGCACCAGGCCCAGGTGACGGCTAGGCAATTCAATACTGGTTTCGCGGGACAGCGCGCCGTACCAACGCAGGCCCTCGGTGAGGCTGCCTTCCAGCAATTGCGCATGGCGCAGGGTGCCGACGCGGTTGGCCAGCACGCCGGCGAACGGCAGATCCGGCTGATAGCGCGCCAGGCCCAGCGCCAACGCGCCGAAGGTCTGGGCCATGGCCGTGCCGTCGATCACGCCCAATACCGGCACGCCGAAGTGGCGCGCCAGGTCGGCACTGGAAGGTGTGCCGTCAAACAGGCCCATCACACCTTCGATCAGGATCAGGTCCGCCTCACCGGCGGCTTCCCAGAGCAAACGACGGCTTTCCTGCTCGCCCACCATCCACATGTCCAATTGATACACCGGCGCACCGCTGGCGCGTTCGTGGATCATCGGGTCGAGGAAGTCCGGGCCGCATTTGAACACGCGTACCTTGCGCCCCAGGTTGCGGTGCAAACGGGCGAGCGCGGCGGTGACGGTGGTTTTGCCCTGGCCGGACGCCGGTGCGGCGATCAATACGGCCGGGCAATGACGGGGCTGATTCAAAGTTCGACGCCCTTCTGTGCCTTGATGCCGGCCTGGAACGCGTGCTTGAGCATGCCCATTTCGGTGACGGTGTCGGCCATCTCGATCAACTCAGGCTTGGCGCCACGGCCGGTGACCACCACGTGCTGCATCGGCGGCCGGGCTTGCAGGTCGCCGAGCACTTGGTCGAGGTCGAGGTAGCCGTGCTTGAGGGCGATATTGAGTTCGTCCAGCACCACCATGCCAATGCTCGGGTCTTGCAGCATCGCGCGGGACACCGCCCAGGCCGCTTCGGCGGCGGCGATGTCGCGCTGGCGGTCCTGGGTTTCCCAGGTGAAGCCTTCACCCATGACGTGGAAACGCACCTGCTCGGGGAAACGGCGCAAGAACAATTCTTCGCCCGTGCTGTGGCGTCCCTTGATGAACTGCACCACGCCGCACTGCATGCCGTGGCCCATGGCCCGGGCGAGCATGCCGAACGCGGAGCTGCTCTTGCCTTTGCCGTTGCCGGTCAGCACCAGGAGCAAGCCGCACTCGTTGGGGGAATTGGCGATGCGTTCGTCGATCACGGCTTTTTTACGCAGCATGCGCGCCAGGTGGCGTTCGTCGCGGTCGGGGGAATCGGTCATGGCAGCTCTCCGTTGGGGCTGGACAAAAACGGCGGGCAGGAAAAAACAAAAAACAGACAGCCAAGCATCGCCCACCGTGATGCTGTTGGATGTTTCAGGCCGGTCTCCGGGCTCATGAGTGGCCGCTGCATGCACAGCAGGCCAACGCTGCGCCTTCCCATATCACACGGATACAGTGGCAATAAAGGCAGCGTCTTGACTCATTTACCGTTGCGGGGGCAGCGCCGGGATCGCGGCAGCACTGTGTACAAGTGCGCTCGCTCACCGGCTTCCCTGTTTCACTCTGTCGACGCGCACGCCACAGAGCACCTGGAACAAGCCGCGAAGGTTAGTGGGTTGGGGGTGGAGCGTCAATTAAAGCTGGTGGTGCACTTGAACCATCGCACCGTCGCCCTCCTCTACCCTTACAGGTATCAAGGAGTACACCATGCACAAAACAAGACTCGCCCTACTCATCATGGTCGCCGGCAGCCTCGCGGCCTGCGGTGAAAGCTCCACCCTTCAGGTCTCCGACGGTACCGGGCCGTCGCCCCAGTTGCCCGAACCGAACAAAACCCTGATCCCCACCGTCAATATCGCCCCGGCCATCGGCTGGCCCGAGGGCGTGAGGCCGACAGCCGCCGCCGGCACCCAGGTGGCGGCGTTCGCCGAAGGCCTGGACCATCCGCGCTGGCTGTATGTGCTGCCCAACGGCGACGTGCTGGTGGCGGAAACCAACGCGCCGCCCAAACCGGACGACGCCAAAGGCATTCGTGGCTGGGTCATGGAGAAAGTCATGGGCCGTGCCGGCGCCGGCGTGCCAAGCCCGAACCGTATTACGCTGCTGCGTGACGCCGACCACGACGGCGTCGCGGAGACACGTAGCGTGTTCCTGGAAAATCTCAATTCCCCCTTTGGCATGACGCTGGTCGGCAACGACCTGTACGTGGCCGACTCGGACAAGCTGCTGCGCTTCGCCTATCAACCGGGTGAAACCGCGATCAAGGGCGCCGGCACGACAGTCGTCGACCTGCCGGGCGGCCCGCTGAACCACCACTGGACCAAAAACGTGGTGGCCAGCAAGGACGGTAGCAAGCTGTACGTGAGCGTGGGCTCCAACAGCAATGTCGGCGAAAACGGGCTTGACGCGGAACAGGGCCGGGCGGCGATCTGGGAAGTGGATCGCGCCAGCGGCCAGCACCGCCTCTTCGCCTCCGGCCTGCGCAACCCGAACGGCATGGCGTGGGAACCAAAGAGCGGCAAGCTGTGGACGGCAGTGAACGAGCGTGACGAGATCGGCAGCGACCTGGTGCCTGACTACATCACCTCGGTCAAGGATGGCGGCTTCTATGGCTGGCCGTTCAGTTATTACGGCCAGCATGTGGATGTGCGCGTCACGCCGCAGAACCTGGACCTGGTAGCCAAGGCGATTGCGCCGGACTACGCGGTCGGCCCGCACACCGCTTCGTTGGGCCTGACCTTTGCCGAAGGCAGCAAACTCCCGGCGCCGTTCACCCAGGGCGCGTTTATCGGGCAGCATGGCTCGTGGAATCGCAAGCCGCACAGTGGTTATAAGGTTATCTTCGTGCCGTTTGAAGGTGGAAAACCGAAGGGGCAGCCGGTGGATGTGCTGACCGGGTTTCTCGATAAGGATGAAAAGGCCATGGGCCGGCCGGTGGGTGTGGTGATTGACCAGCAGGGGGGGTTGCTGGTGGCGGATGATGTGGGGAATAAGGTGTGGCGGGTGTCGGCGGCCAAGTAGGCTATATCGAGCAGACCGCAAAACAGCTTGTTGCCGTGGCGGCCTTCGGGCCGACCAGGCTGTTGTTGTTGACCGGGTACATATCCGTTATTTGGGTAACGGCGGCTATTGGTTCCGCCCTTACGGCGGGTCACTTTGGAAAAGCCCCAAAGTAACCAAAGGGCTCTTGCCCCACCACTCGGTACCTCGCTTAGGCTCGGTATGCCCTCACTCCGGCTTGAATCCGTGGGCCGCCGTCATGGGCCATCCATGGCCCAGGACGGCTAACCCGGCGTCCTGCCGGGTTACCCGCGGATTCAAGCCTGCGTTCGGCCAGCGTGGTTGACGGGGCGCCTGAGATCAAGATCAAGATCAAAAGCCAGAGCCAGAGCCAGAGCCAGAGCCAGAGCCAGAGCCAGGCAGTCTGAGGTCTATCTGATGTATGGAGATCAAACTGTGGAGCGGGCTTGCTCGCGAATGCGGTGGATCAGTTACAGATGCACTCGCTGACACACCGCATTCGCGAGCAAGCCCGCTCCCACAGTGTTGATCGAGGTCGACATGAAATACCGGTCGGCTCTTAGGCCGCCGCGCTTTTGCTTTTGATCTGGGATCGCCCCGTCAACCACGCTGGCCGGAATTCGATATTGATTTGGGGGGTAAACCGGCAGGACGCCGGTTTAGCCGCCCCGCGCCATGGATGGCGCGTGGGCGGCGGCCCCCCAAATCAATGTCGGATTACGGGCATGCCGAGCCTAGGCGAGGCACCGAGTGGTGGGGCGAGGACTTTTTGGTTACTTTTTGGTCCTTCAAAAAGTGACCCGCCGTAAGGGCGGAACCCTAAGCCGCCGTTACCGCAGCAACGGATATGTACGCCCAGCCCAATAAAAGCCTCTCAGGGATTACGCGCCAAATTCCCCGGCAACACCCGCTTGGCACTCAGATAAGCATTCTGCCAATACGCCTTATCCAAGCTATCCAGCTTCACCGTCCCACCCGTTTGCGGCGCATGCACAAAGCGGCCCTCACCCACATAGATGCCGGCGTGGCTGACTTGCGAACCGCCGCCGGTGGCGAAGAACAGCAGGTCGCCGGTCTGCAGGTTCTGCTCGCTGACGTCTTGCGCGCGCATTACGATCAGTTCGCGGGTGGTGCGTGGCAAAGAGATGCCGGCGGCGTCGCGGAAGACAAAACCGATCAGGCCACTGCAGTCAAACCCCGAGTCCGGCGTGTTGCCGCCCCAGCGGTATGGCGTGCCGACCAGGCCAAGCGCGCGAAAGAGCACGTCGTCAGCCGCCGGCGAGAAATTCTGGGTGGAATAGTTGAACACCGGCTTAGGCTTGACCGCGACAGGCGCGGGCGGTGGTGGGCGGCTGGCGCAGGCGCTGAGCAGCGCGGCGCAAACGAGGAGAATCAAGCGGGCCGAGGTCGACATGTGCAGAACAATCCTGGTCTGGATGCGGCTTTCGCTGCCGAACGCTGAAAACCAGAACGCGCAAGCAAGGCTCGCGCGAACGGATTACAGCAATGTCCAGGGATTCTAGCGCTTACACGTCAAACTTCAAGTATCACTTTAAGTTTACTTGCTGGCGGTAACCGTGGTCGGGGCCATGGCGAGTGCGCGCTTGGCTTCGATGAAGGTTTTGCTCCAGTAGCTGTCACCCAGGCTGTCGACGCGAACACCACCACTGCGACGGCTGCTGGAGTGGATAAACTGGTTATCGCCCAGGTAGATACCGGCATGACTCACGCGACCACGGCCCGCCGTACTGAAGAAAAGCAGATCACCGGGCTTGAGGTTGTTGCGTGCGACCAACGGTGCTTTTACGTTGATCATTTCGCGGGTGGAGCGCGGCAGGTTCATGCCGGCTTCTTCACGAAACAGGTAGCCGATGAAACCGCTGCAGTCGAACCCGGCTTCGGACGTACCGCCGAAACGGTAACGGGTGCCAATCAGGGACATGCCGCGTTCAAGGATGCTGTCGGCCAGGACCGGGAGCTGATAAGGCTTGCTGCCGGAAAAATCGGCCAGTTCCTTTTCAGTTGCCACCTCTTCTTCATAAACGGAAGAAGACTGTGCGGCGACGAATTTTGCCTGGGACTGTTGCTGAGGCTTCTGCTGTTCGACCACGTGTTGAGGGTGGGAGGCGCAGCCAAACAACAGGGTAACGAGTGCGAGAGGCACGAGGGGTGCGAAGCGATTTAGCATGGGCACGACCGTGGCTGGTATGTAAAGAAGCCGAGACTATGCCTTCTATCACATCGATTTGCAAATTCAATCGTGGTCTATGTGACTTCGCAATTGGACCATGGCATCTAAGCCGTAATTCCATTTATCGGTTCAAATGCGTGACCAAACAGGTCATAACGCAGGATTTCTGGCGCCTGTAAAATGCCGAGTCCCGATAAATCAACGACTTACCAACCCAACGTCTCTTTGAGAAAAGGGATCGTCAATTTTCGTTGTGCCTGTAAAGAGGCCTGATCAAGCTGCTCGAGCAGATCGAACAACGCACTCATGCTGCGGGTGCCACGGGTGAGGATAAAATGCCCGACCTCGTCGGTGAGGTGCAGGCCGCGCCGCGATGCGCGCAGCTGAAGGGCACGCAATTTGTCTTCATCGGACAGCGGGCGCATCTGGAAGATCAACGCCAGGGTCATGCGCGATTTGAGATCGGCCAACTTGATCGGCAATTCGCGTGGCGAGGTAGAGGCTGCGATCAGCAGGCGCCGCCCGCTGTCACGCAAACGATTGAACAGGTGAAACAGCGCCTCTTCCCAATCAGCCTTGCCGGCGATCGCTTGCAAGTCGTCCAGGCACACCAGTTCGTATTGCTCAAGATGGTCGAAGATGCCGATACCGCGGTCCATCAATTCAGCCAGGGGCAGATAGACCGCCGGCTCGCCCATTTGCTCGAAACGCAGGCAGGCGGCCTGCAACAGGTGGGTACGCCCTACGCCGTGTTTGCCCCACAGGTAGATAAGGCTTTCGGTCCACCCGGCGTCGGCTTCGCAAAGCCGCTCGACATAGCCGAGTGCAGCGGCATTGGCGCCTGGGTAGTAGTTGATAAAGGTGGCGTCATCACGCAGACGCACACCCAAGGGCAGCTGAATCGGTTTCATGCTGACTGAACGGCTGCAAAAGAACCGTTAGTGGCCTCTATGTAAAGTTTGCAAAGTTTATACCCGTGACGCCGGGCGCACAATGCAGCAGACCCCAAGCAAAATCAAAGGTTTGCGTTAACCCGTTGGATTCACGAAGATTGTTTGACGTTACGGCGCCATAAATAACAAACCCGGCCGGAGCCGGGTTTGTGGTGCACCGATTACAAGTCGGGGTCTTCAACCCCCGTATACACTTCCGAATCCTTGTACAGATCGTGCACATGGCGCACCAGCACCATGA
This sequence comes from Pseudomonas cedrina subsp. cedrina, assembly GCF_001983175.1. Lineage (GTDB taxonomy): Bacteria > Pseudomonadota > Gammaproteobacteria > Pseudomonadales > Pseudomonadaceae > Aquipseudomonas > Aquipseudomonas cedrina. Next base: position 58,239 of record NZ_MNPW01000009.1, on the reverse strand, counting down.
TCACCGCCGCCACCGGCAGCGCCAACAGAATGCCGGTAAACCCGAACAGCTCACCGCCCGCCAGGATCGCAAAGATCACCGCCACCGGGTGCAGGCCAATCCGATCGCCTACCAGCAACGGCGTCAGCACCATGCCTTCCAGAGCCTGGCCGACCATGAACACGGCGACGATCCCCAGCATCGGGTACAGGTCGCCGCCAAATTGGAACAGCCCCGCCACCAAGGCCGCGCCAATACCAATCACAAACCCCATATACGGCACGATCGCGGCCAGGCCGGCGATCAGGCCGATCAACAGGCCCAGTTCCAGGCCAATCGCCATCAAGCCCGCAGCATAAATGATCCCCAGGGCAAGCATGACCAGCAACTGGCCGCGCACAAAGGCACCCAGCACCTCATGGCATTCCTCGGCCAGGGAGACGATGCGCTCCTCACGGTTGCGCGGCAGCAGACTGCGGATCTTGGCCATCATGATGTCCCAGTCGCGCAGCAGGTAGAACGCAACCACCGGGATCAGCACCAGGTTGGTCAACCAGCCGATCAGCGCCAGGCTGGACGCGGTCGCCTGGCTGAGGATGACACCGACGATATCGGTGGTCTGGCCCATGTGTTCGCTGATGGCCGCCTTGACCTTGTCAAACTTCCAGAACCCATCCGATAACCCCAGCTTGGCCTGGGCCCACGGCATCGCCGTGTGCTGCAGCCAATCGAGCATCTGCGGCGCCAGCTCATACAGGCGAAACAGTTGCTTGGCCAACATCGGCACCAGCACCAGCACCAACGCCGTGATGATCAAGGTAAACAGGGCGAACACCGCCACCACGCCCCAGGTACGCGACAAGCCGGCCTTCTCCAGGCGGTCCACCACGGGATCGAACAGATAGGCCAACAGCAACGCCACCAGGAACGGCGTCAGGATCGAATGCAGCAAGAATACAAAAACGCACAGCAGGACAATCCCGCCAAGCCACACCCAACGACGCGTATCCGCCATAAACCACTCCAGCTATATAAAGAAGAAAACTGTTACCAACGAAAACGCAGTTGCGCCTGAGGCTCAGGCGCGGCAGGTGGCTGAGCGCCATCCGCCTGCGGCTGTTGAACCGGCGCCTCACCGGCAGGAATCTCCTGCAACTTGGCCAGGCTCAACTGGGTACGCAACTGATCGGCACTGCCGTTGACGCGATACACAATGCGATCGCCCTCCACCCGCTGCGGCTGAGCGCCAAAGGGTTCAAGCAGATGGCCCAGCGTGGCATAGCGCTCAAGGGTCATGCCCTGCACTTCCAGCAACTGTTCAGCGCTCACGCCAGGCTTGACCGCAAAGCGCGGCGCCAGTTTCTGGCTCACCGCCAGCATCACCGCGTCCGCCACGGCGCCCGTGTCGGCACCTTGCGCGGTGCCCTGCTCGCTTTTGTCACCCAACCACAGGCGCCATTTGGCCTGCCATTGGCTGCCTTCCTGGCGCGCATGCACCGCCAGCAAGGCGTCGGCGCCGTAGCGCTCGGAGGCGGCGCGTAGCGGCGTGGCATCGCTGCTTTCCAGGTTCGACGCGGTGGCGACCACCTGCTCATCCAGGTCGCCCAGCGGCAGGCGCAACGGCAAGCCCCGGTGTTGCGCGGCACGACGCAGCGCCTGGGCGACGGTCTGGCCATCACCGACCAGGCTGCTGCCCTCGGTGGAATCGTTCAGCCACCAGCCGAGGATTGATGGCCGGTTGCTGCCCCAGATCGACAGGCCTGCTTCACGCAGGACGCGATCAGTGCTCACCGGGTCGAAATCCACCTGCAGGCTCTCCGGCGGACCGGCGTCATAGCCATATTGCGTGATGATTTGCTGCGGGTCTTTGCGAACGGCCGCCAGGCCCGGGCCCTCGGCGGCCTTGGCATCGCCGGTCAGGCGTATGACCAGGGTCTGCACGGCGCGCTGGGTAGCCTGGTCGCGCTCTTGCGCAGACTGGCTGCCGACCGGTTCGAGTACTTGATACAGGCCATTGAGTGTTTCGGCATGACTCGCCAGGCTGACCAATGACAAGCAGCCTACAAAGAAGAATTTACACAGACGCATGGAAGATTCCCGAACGACAAATTTAGCGGCTGGATCAGACCGCGTGGACTCGGTTTGGCAGGGCTGTGACCACAGCGACCGGCAAAACACTCACGGGGTCCCGGTAGTTTTCGTACTGTCATAACGATAGCGAGTTAAAGGCTATACCTTAATACGTGCCAAAGCAGAGCCGATCAGCATTTTTTTAACCGGCTTTTTTACCGATATGCCCCTGCCCGTCGGCCCGAGGATGGCCGCTGCCCCTCAAGCCTGATAAAATCGCGCGCCTTCGCAGACCGTCAACGGCTGGGCCTTTTACCAAAAGCGCCTGCCGGCTCGGTCGTTACCCAGAAATCCCCCCTAAAGGCCTGGATCATGAGCAAGCAACCCTCCCTGAGCTACAAGGACGCCGGTGTAGACATCGACGCCGGTGAAGCATTGGTCGAACGCATCAAGAGCGTCGCCAAGCGCACTGCGCGCCCCGAAGTCATGGGCGGCCTGGGCGGTTTTGGCGCCCTCTGCGAAATCCCGGCCGGCTACAAGCAGCCTGTGCTGGTGTCCGGCACCGACGGCGTGGGCACCAAGCTGCGCCTGGCGCTGAACCTGAACAAGCACGACACCATCGGCATCGACCTGGTCGCCATGTGCGTCAACGACCTGGTGGTATGCGGCGCCGAGCCGTTGTTCTTCCTCGACTACTATGCCACCGGCAAGCTGAACGTAGACACCGCGGCGCAAGTGGTCACCGGCATCGGCGCCGGCTGCGAGCTGTCGGGTTGCTCCCTGGTGGGCGGCGAAACCGCTGAAATGCCAGGCATGTACGAAGGCGAAGACTACGACCTGGCCGGCTTCTGCGTCGGCGTCGTGGAAAAAGCCGAGATCATCGACGGCTCCAAGGTAGCCGCCGGTGACGCGCTGCTGGCCCTGCCATCCTCCGGCCCGCACTCCAACGGTTACTCGCTGATCCGCAAGATCATCGAAGTGTCCGGCGCCGACATCGAGAACACCCAGCTCGACGGCAAGCCACTGGCCGACCTGCTCATGGCCCCGACCCGTATCTACGTCAAGCCGTTGCTCAAGCTGATCAAGGACACCGGCGCGGTCAAGGCCATGGCCCACATCACCGGTGGTGGCCTGCTGGACAACATCCCGCGCGTGCTGCCAAAAGGCGCCCAGGCGATCGTTGACGTGGCCAGCTGGCAGCGTCCTGCGGTATTCGACTGGCTGCAAGAGAAAGGCAACGTCGACGAAACCGAAATGCACCGCGTGCTCAACTGCGGCGTCGGCATGGTCATCTGCGTGGCTCAAGAGCACGTTGAAACTGCGCTGAACGTGCTGCGTGAAGCCGGCGAGCAGCCTTGGGTCATCGGCCAGATCGCCAGCGCCGCCGAAGGCGCGGCCCAGGTTGAACTGAAGAACCTCAAGGCTCACTGATGTCTGCAACCTGTGATGTCGTGGTGCTGCTTTCCGGCACCGGCAGTAACTTGCAGGCCCTGATCGACAGCACGCGCACCGGCGATAGCCCGGTGCGCATCGCGGCGGTGATTTCCAACCGCAGCGACGCCTACGGCCTGCAACGCGCCAGGGACGCGGGCATTGCCACCCGCTCGCTGGATCACAAGACGTTCGAGGGCCGCGAGGCCTTCGACAGCGCCTTGATCGAACTGATCGACGCCTTCAACCCCAAACTGGTGGTACTGGCCGGTTTCATGCGCATCCTCAGTGCTGATTTCGTGCGACATTACGAAGGGCGCCTGCTCAATATCCACCCTTCCCTGCTGCCCAAGTACAAAGGCATGCACACGCACCAGCGTGCGCTTGACGCCGGCGACCGCGAGCACGGCTGCAGCGTGCATTTTGTCACCGAGGAACTCGATGGCGGGCCTCTGGTCGTACAGGCAGTGGTTCCGGTAGAGTCCAACGACTCGGCGCAGAGCCTTGCGCAACGGGTTCACACCCAGGAACACAGGATTTACCCACTGGCTGTTCGCTGGTTTGCCGAGGGGCGGTTGATTCTTGGCGACCAGGGTGCATTATTGGACGGCCAGTTACTTGCGGCCAGCGGCCACTTGATTCGAACCTAGGAGATTTTATGCGTCGCGCCTTGCTCTTCGCTTTTGCGCTGTTCGCCTTGCCTGCCGTGCAAGCAGCAGATTTACATCCTTTCTCCGCCAGCTATACCGCCGACTGGAAACAGTTGCCCATGAGTGGTTCGGCAGAACGCAGCCTGACCAAGAACGGTGACGGCACCTGGACCTTGAATTTCAAGGCTTCCATGATGATCGCCAGCCTGACCGAAACCAGCGTGATCCTGTTCGACAAGGACACCCTGCAACCGAAGAGCTACACCTTCGAACGCGGTGGCCTGGGCAAGGCGAAGAAGATCAACCTGGACTTCGACCAGTCCGCCAAGAAAGTCACCGGCTTCGAGAACAAGGACCCGGTCAACGTCACGCTTGAAAGCGGCATGCTCGACAAATCGACTTACCAGCTTGCCCTGCAACGTGACGTGGCTGGCGGCAAGAAGAGCATGAGCTACCGCGTGGTCGAGGGTACTGATGTCGACACCTACGACTTCCGTGTGATTGGCCAGGAAAAGGTCCAGACCAAGGTCGGCGCCATCGACGCGATCAAGGTCGAGCGCGTGCGTGATCCGTCGCAGAGCAAGCGCATCACCCAGATGTGGTTTGCCAAGGACCAGGGCGGCATCCTGGTTGCCCTGCGCCAGGTGGAAACCGACGGCAAGGAATACAACATCATGCTGCAGGACGGTACCGTTGACGGTAAGGCTGTCAAAGGTAGCTGATCGGTAGATGAGCAAAGAGCCTCGCGAATGCGGGGCTTTTTTTCGTCTGCAGCTTTTGTGTTGAAGCTTCTGTCGCCATCGCAGGCAAGCCAGCTCCCACAGTTGGCATGCATTCCAAGGTGGGAGCTGGCTTGCCTGCGATGGCGATGGATGTTTCACCACAGAGCTTTCAGCCAGCCCCAACATGAAACTTCTGTCATAAACCGTCAAAGCCGTTTACTTAGCAAGCTATCAAAATATATAACAAAGACCTGCGACGACTTGCCGCAGGTCCACCCGAGATTGGAGCAAGCAGATGACTGTAAAAGTAACTGAACGCGACGACGAACATATGTCCCACGAAGCACTGGGCCATGGGATTCATATCTGGGATGTACACCAACAAGACCTGTTGGTCGGCATGTTTCACAACGAGAGCGACGCTCATAATTATAAAAACGAGCTTGAAGCCCTTGAGATGAGACGCCAGGCGCAAAGCTCCTGAAACGCTGAATTAGCCCCTTGTAGGAGCGAGCTTGCTCGCGAAGAACTCACAGACGCCGCGTTCGTTCAGGAAGCACGCGTTATCGTTGACGTTTTTCGCGAGCAAGCTCGCTCCTACAGAAAAAAGCCTTAACTGACTGTTTTTACAGCCTTACCACATCAGGTCATCAGGGATCTGGTAGGCGGCGTATGGATCATCCTCATCCGGCACCTGGCTTTCGGTAAGCAGGTTGAGCTGCACGATACGCTCCGGTGCGCGCTCCTGGATCTTGAGCGCCGCTTCGCGCGGGATCACCTCATAGCCGCCGCCGTGATGCACGATCGCCAGGGAGCCGTTGCTCAGCTTGTTACGCATCAGCGTGTTGACCGACAGGCGCTTGACCTTCTTGTCATCCACGAAGTTGTAGTAGTCCTCGGTGGTCAGCTTGGGCAGGCGCGAGGTCTCGATCAGTTGCTTGACCTGCGCGGTGCGCGCCTTGGCCTCGGCTTTTTCCTGCTGCTGACGGTTCAGCTCCTGGTCGCGCTTGACCTTCTCGGCATGTGCCTCGGCAGCCAGGCGGGCCTGGGTGTCATCCGCCTCGATCTGGCCTTTGTGGACCAGGCGCTGCTGCTTCTGTTTGTCTTTGCCGACCTGCTTGGCCTGCTTTTGGTTGACCAGACCTGCTTTGAGCAACTGGTCGCGAAGGGAAAGGCTCATGGTGCTTACTCACTTTGGCAACTGCTCAACCGCAGCTGGACACGTTCTTTTCCTGACGTTTGGCTTCGCCCCAGAGGGCGTCCAAGTCTTCGAGGGTGCAATCTTCCATGGGACGGTGGGTCTGGCGCAATGCCTGTTCGATAAATCGGAAACGTCGCTCGAATTTGGCGTTGGCGCCACGCAGCGCGGTTTCCGGGTCGACCTTGAGATGGCGAGCCAGGTTGACCGCCGCGAACAGCAGGTCACCGACCTCGTCGGCGATGGCCGCCGTGTCGTTGTCGGCCATGGCTTCGAGGACTTCGTCCAGTTCTTCGCGCACGTTATCCACCACCGGCAACGCCGACGGCCAGTCGAAACCGACCTGACTGGCGCGCTTCTGCAATTTGGCGGCGCGGGACAGGGACGGCAGCGCGGTGGGCACATCGTCAAGCAGGGACAGTTGCTCCGGCGCGTCGGACTTCTGCGCGCGCTCTTCGGCCTTGATCTGCTCCCAGCGTTCCTTGACCTGCTCTTCGTTCAACTGCGCAATATCCAGCGGTGCGTACAGATCGCCGGTGGGGAATACGTGGGGATGGCGACGGATCAGCTTGCGGGTGATGCTGTCGACGACCCCGGCGAATTCGAAGCGCCCTTCTTCCCGCGCCAGTTGGCTGTAGTAGACCACCTGGAACAGCAGGTCGCCCAACTCGCCTTGCAGGTGATCGAAGTCACCGCGTTCGATGGCGTCGGCCACCTCGTAGGCTTCTTCGAGGGTATGCGGCACGATGCTGGCGTAGGTTTGCTTGATGTCCCACGGGCAACCGTATTGCGGGTCGCGCAGGCGGTTCATCAGGTGCAGCAGGTCTTCGAGTGAATACATCGGTCAATCTCTGCCCATTTCTTGGAAACGCTAAAGATCAAATGTGGGAGCCGGGCTTGCCCGCGATGCAGTCACCTCAGTGCTCAAGTAATACCGAGGTGATGCTATCGCAGGCAAGCCAGCTCACACAGAAAGCAGTCCTACCTGTCCCCACACCGCATCAAGGCGTACGGTTACGCCGCGTCTCGATGATGTTCGGCAACTGGGAAATCCGCCCCAGCAACCGCCCCAATGCATCCAGCCCAGGAATCTCGATGGTCAGGGACATCAACGCGGTGTTGTCCTCTTTATTCGAGCGCGTGTTGACCGCCAGCACGTTGATCCGCTCATTGAGCAGCACTTGCGACACGTCCCGCAGCAAACCGGAACGGTCGTAGGCGCGGATCACGATGTCGACCGGATAGGTCAGCACTGGCACCGGGCCCCAGCTGACCTGGATGATCCGCTCCGGCTCGCGCCCGCCCAATTGCAGCACCGAGGCGCAGTCCTGACGGTGAATGCTCACGCCGCGCCCCTGGGTGATGTAGCCGACGATCGCGTCGCCCGGCAACGGCTGGCAGCAACCGGCGATTTGCGTCATCAAGTTGCCGACGCCCTGGATCTGGATGTCGCCGCGCTTGCCGGGCTTGTAGCCGGTGGCCTTGCGCGGGATCAGTTCCAGCTGTTCGTTGCCGCGTTCCGGCTCGACCAGTTGCTGGGCCAGGTTGACCAGTTGCGCCAGGCGCAAATCGCCGGCGCCGAGGGCGGCGAACATGTCTTCGGCAATCTTCATGTTGGCCTTTTCGGCCAGCTTGTCGAAGTCCACCTGGGGCAGGCCCAGGCGACCCAATTCGCGCTCGAGCAAGGTCTTGCCGGCGGCGACGTTCTGGTCGCGCGCCTGCAATTTGAACCAGTGGACAATCTTCGCCCGCGCCCGCGACGTGGTGATGTAGCCCAGGTTCGGGTTCAGCCAGTCGCGGCTCGGCGTGCCGTGCTTGCTGGTGATGATCTCGACCTGCTCGCCGGTCTGCAGGCTGTAGTTGAGCGGCACGATGCGCCCGTTGATCTTGGCGCCCCGGCAGTTGTGGCCGATCTCGGTGTGCACGCGGTAGGCAAAATCCAGCGGCGTGGCGCCCTTGGGCAAGTCGATGGCATGGCCGTCGGGGGTGAAGATGTAGACCCGGTCCGGCTCGATATCCACCCGCAGCTGTTCGGCCAGGCCGCCGATATCGCCGAGTTCTTCGTGCCATTCCAGCACTTGGCGCAGCCAGGAGATTTTCTCTTCGTACTGGTTGGAACCGGCCTTGACGTCGGTGCCCTTGTAGCGCCAGTGCGCACACACGCCCAACTCGGCCTCTTCGTGCATGGCGTGGGTGCGGATCTGCACTTCCAGCACTTTGCCTTCAGGGCCGATCACAGCCGTGTGCAGCGAGCGGTAGCCGTTTTCCTTGGGATTGGCGATGTAGTCGTCAAATTCCTTGGGAATGTGGCGCCACAAGGTATGGACGATACCCAGCGCGGTGTAGCAGTCGCGCATTTCCGGCACCAGCACACGCACGGCGCGCACGTCGTAGATCTGGCTGAAAGCCAGGCCCTTGCGCTGCATTTTGCGCCAGATGGAATAGATGTGTTTGGCGCGGCCGCTGATGTCGGCTTCGACGCCGGTGGCCTGCAACTCGGAACGCAATTGGCCCATCACATCGCTGATGAAGCGTTCACGGTCAAGCCGGCGCTCGTGCAGCAGCGTGGCAATCTGCTTGTATTGATCGGGTTCCAGGTAACGGAAGGACAAGTCCTCCAGCTCCCACTTGATATGGCCGATACCCAGGCGGTGCGCGAGCGGCGCGTAGATATCGAAGACTTCGCGGGCGACGCGGTTGCGCTTCTCGTCGTCGGCGGTCTTGACCGCACGGATCGCGCAGGTGCGCTCGGCCAGCTTGATCAGGGCGACACGCACGTCGTCGACCATCGCCACCAGCATCTTGCGCAGGTTTTCCACCTGGCCCTGGGTGCCCAGCACCATGGACTGGCGCGGGCTGAGGCTGGCGCTGATCGCGGCCATGCGCAGCACGCCGTCAATCAGCTTGGCCACGACCGAGCCGAAACGCTGGCCAACGGTGGCCAACGGGATGTGCCCCTCACGCACGCCGCGATACAGCACGGCGGCGATCAGCGAATCCTGGTCCAGCTTGAGATCGGCGAGGATCTCGGCGATTTCCAGGCCAGTGCGAAAGCTTGAAGTGCCTTCGGCCCACAGGTTCTTGGCCGCATTGTCTTGCTGCTCAGACTCGCGAGCGAACTCGCAGGCTGCTTTCAAGGCTTCACGGTCCAGCGCCGGGTCGACGCTGATGGCATGATCCAGCCATGCCTCGAGATTGATACTGCCGTCGGTGTTGATCGGCTGGTGTGCTCTCACCTGTACCATCTTGCTTACCTTCCCTACGACGCACCTTGGATGCGCCAGAATTCATCGCCGACCTTGTACTGCAGGCTCCCTGGCAGATCACAGCCCAGGAAACGACAGGCCGGTCGGATTAAACGGGCATCCTAGCCCGCTTCAAATAACGCCATGGCCTCGACATGCGCGGTTTGCGGAAACATGTCGAGGATCCCGGCACGTTTTAGCCGGTAGCCTTGCTTGACCAACTCAACCGTGTCCCGCGCCAGCGTGGCCGGGTTGCAGGACACATACACCAGGCGCTTGGCCCCAAGGGTCGCGAGCGTACGCACAACCTCCAGGGCACCGTCACGGGGTGGGTCCAAGAGTACCGCAGAAAAGCCCTGTTTGGCCCATTGCGCGTCAGTCAAAGGCTGGGACAAATCGGCTTGAAAAAACTGCGCATTATGCAAATTATTCTCGGCGGCGTTGAGGGCCGCGCGGTCCACCATGGCCTGCACGCCTTCTACCGCCACCACTTCACGCACGTGGCGCGCCAATGGCAGGGCAAAGTTGCCCAGGCCGCAAAACAGGTCCAGCACCCGTTCGTCGGGTTGTGGCGCCAGCCATTCCAGGGCCTGGGCCACCATCGCCGCGTTAACCCCGGCGTTGACCTGCACGAAGTCCCCCGGCCGGTAGGCCAGCGCCAGGTCCCACTGTTCCAAGCGATAACCGAGGGTCTGATCCGCCTCGACCGGCTCCGGTTGCCCCTCGCCATGCAGCCACAACTGGGCCTCATGGAAGCTGCAGAATTCTTTCAGGGCCAGCAGGTCCGCTTCCGATAACGGCGACATGTGCCGCAACAACACGGCAACAGACGTACCACTGAACAACTCCACATGCCCCAGTGCCTGAGGTTTGCTCAAGCGGCGCAGCAGGTTGGGCAGGCGCTGCATGATCGGTTGCAAGGCCTGTACCAGCACCGGGCATTCATCGATGGCAACGATGTCCTGGCTGGCCACCGCGCGAAAACCGACCTCCAGGTGTTTGGCCTTGGCGTCCCAACGCACGGCCACGCGGGCGCGGCGGCGGTAGCCGAATTCCGGGCCGCTCAACGGCGCAGCCCAAGCTTGCGGTTCGACGCCGGCCACACGGGACAATTGCTCGGCGAGCATGCGCTGTTTGAGGGCGAGTTGTTCGGCATGGGGCAAATGCTGCACGCTGCAACCGCCGCAGCGGCCAAAGTGCGCACAGGGCGCCGGGCGCCGCAACTCGCTGGCCTTGAACACCCGCTCGGTACGCGCCTCGACGATTTTGCCGTGGGCGCCCAACACCCGTGCTTCCACCTCTTCGCCGGCCAGCGCACCATTCACAAACCAGGTGCGCCCTTCAAAGAACACGATACCGCGACCGTCATTGGCCAGGCGCTCGATGGTCAGGCGTTGCTTCTTGCCCACCGGAATCTGCGGGGCCCGGCTGCCGCCCGTCGGTTGGAAGCGCAGGCCTCTCTCGTGCTTGGCCATCAGTTGGGTTCGTCGAAAATGCCGGTCGACAGGTAGCGGTCGCCTCGGTCACAGATGATCGCGACGATCACCGCGTTTTCAACCTCTTGGGACAGGCGCAACATACCGGCCACGGCGCCACCGGACGACACGCCGCAGAAGATGCCTTCTTCACGGGCCAGTCGGCGGGTGGTGTCTTCGGCTTCACGCTGCGCCATGTCGATAATGCGGTCCACGCGGGTCGCGTTGTAGATCCTGGGCAAATACTCTTCGGGCCAACGGCGGATACCCGGGATGGCCGCGCCTTCCATCGGTTGCAGGCCGACGATCTGTACGTCCGGGTTCTGCTCCTTGAGGTAGCGCGAATTGCCCATGATGGTGCCGGTGGTGCCCATGGAACTGACGAAATGGGTGATGGTGCCCTGGGTCTGGCGCCAGATCTCCGGGCCGGTGCTGGTGTAGTGCGCTTCGGGGTTGTCGCCGTTGGCGAACTGGTCCAACACCTGGCCACGGCCTTCGGCGGCCATGCGCTCGGCAAGGTCGCGCGCGCCTTCCATGCCCTGCTCCTGTGTCACCAGGATCAGTTCGGCGCCATACGCCGTCATCGCGGCCTTGCGCTCGGCGCTGGAGTTGTCGGGCATGATCAGGATCATCTTGTAGCCTTTGATCGCCGCGGCCATGGCCAGGGCGATCCCGGTGTTACCCGAGGTGGCTTCGATCAGGGTGTCGCCGGGCTTGATCTGCCCGCGCAACTCGGCGCGGGTAATCATCGACAATGCCGGGCGGTCTTTTACCGAGCCGGCCGGGTTGTTGCCTTCGAGCTTGAGCAACAGGGTATTGCTGGTTTCTCCCGCCATGCGTTGCAAGCGGACCAGGGGCGTGTTGCCGACGCAATCGGCGATTGTGGGGTACTGCAAGGTCATGGCGTATTCGCAATCCAGACTGCGGGGCGCACATCATACCGGGAAAGGCCGGCAGGCCATATCACGCAAAGTGCGGTGCATATGGCTTAAAGGAATAAGCGAGGGAGGTGGTGGCTGAGCTTGCCCCCGATGGCCGCGCCTCGATAACCCGCCTAACCCAAATGCTCGTCGCCATGATTTCTTTGAAAAATCTCCTGACCCATCGCCGCAATCTGCCCTTCGATCAGCGCTTCGAAGGGTTTGAGCAATGGCTCGAACGAGGTTGGCGCTTCCAGCACCTGCAACGCCTGTGTGATGGCTTCTACCGTCGACAGCGCCCCTGCGCTCGGTGCCTTGCGTAGCCGGTAACGCGAAATGCCGCCATCGTCCAACGTCACCCGTGGCAACGCCGCCAGCAGCGGATTGAGATGCAACAGTTTGCGCGCCTTGCGCCACGTGCCGTCGGGAACCACCAACAACAGCGGTTGATCCTCGGGCGCATAGGCTTGCAGCGGCTGGGCGTCATCCGCCGGAAACAGCAGCCGGGCCTGATAACCGGGCAGGTTCAATAAAGTCGCCAAATCCTCGAACACCTCTCCCACCACCAACTGCGCATTGTTCAAGCCCAGCGCTGCCAGACGCGCGGTGTTCAGCGCATGGCCGACCTCGCTCGGATGCTGCAGCAGCAACACACGGGTGCGGCTGTCGAGGCTGGGAATCAGCGCGCACAGGCAATGGCTGGTGGGGCGGTGGCAACGGGCACATTGCGGTCTGGACATGGTGTTTTCAGGCCTGGTTGAGCTGGGCTTTGAGCAGATCGCGAAAGGTCTGGATCAGCGGTTCGCGGCTGCGGCCACGGCGCATGATCATCGAGAACGGCGCCTGATAGCCGAAGGTGGCGGGCAGCAACACGCGCAAGTCGCCCTTGTCGGCCCACGCCTGGGCGTAGTGCTCCGGCAGGTAGCCGATATAGGCGCCCGACAGCACCAGTATCAGTTGCGCTTCCATACTTTCCACCGTGGCGGCGCTGTGCTTGAAGCCGTGGCGCGCCAGCTCCGCCTGGCTCCAGTAGCCGCGCCCCACCATACGCTGCTGGGTGATGACCTGCTCCGGAATGCGCCGCTCATTGAACAACGGGTGCCGAGAACTGCAATACAACCAATGCTGTTCACGATACAGCGGCATGTAGATCAGGCCGCTCATACGGTTGGAGAAGGCGCCGATGGCCAGGTCCAGGCGATTGTCCTGCACGCCCAGCTGCAGTTCATAGGGGCTCATCACCGATAAATGCAGGTGCACCGCCGGGTGTTCCAGGCTGTAGGCGCCGATCACCTCGGCGAACGGCAGGGCCTTGTCGCTGACGGTGGAATCGAGCACGCCGAGCTTGAGGGTGCCGCGCAACTCGCCCTTGAGTGCAGCGGCATATTGCTCGAAACCTTCCAACTCCCCCAAAAGACGCAGGGTTTCCTGATGGAACAGCTCGCCCTTGCTGGTCAGGCTGAAACCGCCCCGGCCACGATGGCACAGCACCAGGCCCAGCGCCGATTCCAACTGGCTCATGTAGGTGCTGATGGCCGACGTCGACAGGTTGAGTTCGTGCTGGGCGTTGGCAAACCCCTGGTGCCGCACGACGCTGACGAAGATGCGCAGGAGTTTCAGGTCGGGCAAGGCGTTGGCCATCGGTTCTCCGGATTCAACTGATGCAGCGCAATCCCTTGTGGGAGCTGGCTTGCCTGCGATTGCGGTGTGTCTGTCAGGTATCTACAGAATTTTCAAAGGCTGACAAATTCCCTGTAGTGAGCGGGCTTGTCCCGCGTTGGGCCGCGAAGCCGCCCCAATAAAGACACCGCGCAATTTCAGATAACCCACATCGCCTGGTTTGGGGCCGCTTCGCGGCCCAGCGCGGGGCGAGCCCGCTCACTACAAAGACGTCACAGGCAAGCCAGCTCCCACCCTGGACCGAGTTCGACAGGCCAGCATTGAAGCCGGGCAGTTTACCCCAGGCTTTAGTTTAGAAAAATCTGAACTAAGTATTTGCCCCTGCCGATTCTTTCGTATCCACGTATTTCGCAGAATCGGCCCCCAGATAACCACAACAACGATGAGGCACTCCCGTGGACAAGATTTTCCACCAACCACTGGGCGGCAACGAAATGCCGCGCTTCGCCGGCATCGCCACCATGATGCGTCTTCCTCACCTGCAAACGGCCAAGGGCCTGGACGCCGCCTTTGTCGGCGTGCCCCTGGACATCGGCACCTCGCTGCGCGCCGGTACCCGCTTCGGTCCGCGTGAAATCCGCGCCGAATCGGTGATGATCCGCCCCTACAACATGGCCACCGGCGCCGCGCCGTTCGACTCGCTGTCGGTGGCGGACATCGGCGACGTGGCGATCAACACCTTCAACCTGCTCGACGCCGTGCGCATCATCGAGGAAGCCTACGACGAGATCCTCGAGCACAACGTCATCCCGATGACCCTGGGCGGCGACCACACCATCACCCTGCCGATTCTGCGGGCGATCCACAAGAAACACGGCAAGGTCGGGCTGGTGCACATCGATGCGCACGCCGACGTCAACGACCATATGTTCGGCGAGAAGATCGCCCACGGCACCACCTTCCGCCGCGCCGTGGAAGAAGGCCTGCTCGATTGCGACCGCGTGGTGCAGATTGGTCTGCGCGCCCAGGGCTACACCGCCGAAGACTTCAACTGGAGCCGCAAACAGGGTTTTCGCGTGGTCCAGGCCGAAGAATGCTGGCACCACTCCCTCGCGCCGTTGATGGCCGAGGTGCGCGAAAAAGTCGGCGGCGGCCCGGTGTACCTGAGCTTTGATATCGACGGCATCGACCCGGCCTGGGCGCCCGGTACCGGCACACCGGAAATCGGCGGGCTGACCACCATCCAGGCGATCGAGATCATCCGTGGCTGCCAGGGCCTCGACCTGATTGGTTGCGACCTGGTAGAAGTTTCGCCGCCCTACGACACCACCGGTAACACCTCATTGCTGGGCGCCAACTTGCTGTACGAAATGCTCTGTGTACTGCCCGGCGTGGCGCATCGCTGATGGGCACGCACGAAGTGCTGCAAGCCGCCGCCGACCTGGTGGCGGCCTTCGCGCGCAATGACCGCGCCGCCTACTTCGACGCGTTCACGGCCGATGCCAGCTTTGTGTTCCATACCCTCCCCCAGCCGCTGCTGAGTCGCGATGCCTACCAGGCAGTGTGGGACAGCTGGCGCCGGGACGAGGGGTTCGAGGTGCTGTCTTGCGCCTCGAGCAACGCCTTTGTCAGCCTGCAGGGTGACGTGGCGATTTTCATGCATGACGTGGCCACCGAGCTGCGCATGAACGGGGAGCAATTCTTCAGCCAGGAACGCGAGACCATTGTCTTCAAAAGGCAAGGTGCTCGCACACAACAAGAACAAGGCCTGTGGCTGGCCTGTCACGAACATTTGTCCGCTATGCCGGAAGGGCTGCCGCCCCCTTAGCCAATGTGATCGGAGCTGATCATGAATAATAAAAACAACGATAAACGTATTCGCAAGATAGAAACCAACGGGGTCGAACAGATCCCCGACCACGAACGTACCGCCGGCCCCATGGACTTGTTCCGCCTGATCTTCGGCGGTGCCAATACCTTTGCTACCGCAGTGCTGGGTTCCTTCCCGGTGCTGTTCGGCCTGTCATTCCAGGCCGGCGTCTGGGCGATTGTGCTGGGCGTGCTGGTGGGTGCGCTGATCCTCGCACCCATGGGCCTGTTCGGGCCGCTCAATGGCACCAACAACGCTGTGTCTTCCGGTGCGCACTTTGGCGTACACGGACGGATTGTCGGCTCGTTTCTGTCGCTGCTGACAGCGATTGCCTTCTTCTCATTGTCAGTGTGGAGTTCAGGCGATGCGTTGGTGGGCGGTGCGAAACGCCTGGTCGGCTTGCCGGAAACCGACCTGACCCTGGGCCTGGCCTACGGCGTGTTCGCCCTGCTCGTCCTGACGGTGTGCATCTACGGCTTTCGCTTCATGCTGTGGGTCAACCGCATCGCGGTGTGGGCGGCGAGCCTGTTGTTTCTGCTGGGTGTGTTCGCGTTTGCACCGGCGTTCGACAGCCAGTTCGCCGGCTCCGTCGCCATGGGCCAGCCCGGGTTCTGGGCAGCGTTCATCGGCGCGGCACTGGTGGCCATGAGCAACCCGATTTCCTTTGGCGCCTTCCTGGGTGACTGGTCGCGCTATATCCCGCGCCAAACACCGAAAATACGCATCATGCTGGCCGTCGTCGCGGCACAGATCGCCACCCTGATCCCCTTCCTGTTCGGCCTGGCCACTGCGACCATCGTGGCGATCAAGGCACCGGACTACATCGCGGCCAACAACTATGTCGGCGGTTTGCTGGCGGTGGCGCCCACCTGGTTTTTCCTGCCGGTGTGCCTGATCGCGGTGATCGGCGGCATGTCCACCGGCACCACATCGCTGTACGGCACCGGGTTGGACATGTCCAGCGTGTTCCCGCGCCTGTTGTCGCGGGTCAGGGCCACGCTGCTGATTGGGGTGATGTCGATTGCCTTCATCTTTATCGGACGTTTCGCCGCCAACCTGGTGCAGAGCGTATCGACCTTCGCCGTCCTGATCATTACCTGCACCACGCCGTGGATGGTGATCATGATCATCGGCCTGATCGTGCGTCGCGGCTTCTACTGCCCGGACGACTTGCAGGTGTTCACCCGCGGTGAAACCGGCGGCCGCTACTGGTTCAGCCATGGCTGGAACTGGCGCGGGCTGGGGGCGTGGATTCCAAGTGCGCTGGTGGGCCTGTGCTTCGTCAACCTGCCGGGGCAGTTTGTCGGGCCACTGGGAAGTCTGGCAGGTGGCATCGATATCAGCCTGCCGGTGACGCTGGGGTTGGCCTCGGTGGTGTACCTGACCTTGCTTCGTGTATTTGCCGAACCTGTGGCCGTGTACGGGCCGACCGACCCCCGCAGTAAGCGCACGGATGCGCGCGTTAAACCGGCGCTGCAACCCGCCGCCTGATCGCCCATAAAAAAGACAATTGGAGAATCGCCGTCATGGCTTTGGATTTATTCGTCGTACTCATCTACGCCGCCGGCATGCTGGTGCTCGGCTACTACGGCATGCGCCGCGCCAAAACCCACGAAGACTACCTGGTGGCCGGGCGCAACCTGGGCCCGTCGCTGTACATGGGCACCATGGCCGCTACGGTGCTGGGCGGTGCATCGACCGTCGGCACCGTACGCCTGGGCTATGTGCATGGCATCTCGGGCTTCTGGCTGTGTGCCGCGCTGGGCGCGGGGATCATCGCGCTGAACCTGTTCCTGGCCAAGCCGCTGCTCAAGCTGAAGATCTTCACCGTGACCCAGGTCCTGGAAAAACGCTACAACCCCATGGCTCGCCAGGCCAGCGCGGTGATCATGCTGGCCTACGCCGTGATGCTGGGCGTGACCTCGGTGCTGGGGATCTGCACCGTGCTGCAAGTACTTTTCGGCCTGCCCTTCTGGGCCTCGGTACTGCTCGGCGGTGGCGTGGTGGTGGTGTACTCGACCATCGGCGGCATGTGGTCGCTGACGCTCACTGACATCGTGCAATTCGTGATCAAGACTGTCGGCCTGATGTTCATCCTGTTGCCGATCTGCCTGTACCGCGTCGGCGGCTGGGACGAACTGGTGGCCAAGCTGCCGGCGTCGAGCTTCAGCTTCACCGCGATCGGCTGGGACACGATCATCACCTACTTCATGATCTACTTTTTCGGCATCCTGATCGGCCAGGACATCTGGCAACGGGTGTTCACCGCCCGTAATGAAAAGGTCGCCAAGTACGCAGGCACCTTCGCCGGTTTCTACTGCATCCTCTACGGCCTGGCCTGTGCGCTGATCGGCATGGCGGCGCATGTGTTGATCCCGGACCTGGACAACGTCAACAACGCCTTTGCCGCGATCGTCAAAGTGTCGCTGCCCGACGGTATTCGCGGCCTGGTGATCGCCGCTGCCCTGGCGGCGATGATGTCCACCGCCAGTGCCGCCTTGCTGGCCGCCTCCACCGTTCTGACCGAAGACCTGCTGCCGCGCTTGCGTGGCGGCAAGCAGTCGAGCCTGGCGGTCAACCGCCTGTTCACACTGCTGACCGGTATGCTCGTGCTGGGTATCGCGCTGGTGGTGAGTGATGTGATCAGCGCCCTGACCCTGGCCTACAACCTGCTGGTGGGCGGCATGTTGATTCCGCTGATGGGCGCGATTTTCTGGAAGCGCGCGACCACGTCGGGGGCAATTACGTCCATGATCCTGGGCTTTGTGACGGCGCTGGTGTTCATGTTCAAGGATGGGCTGGACGCGAACACGCCGATTTACTACAGCCTGACGGTTGGGCTGGTGAGTTTTGTCGTGGTGAGTGTGTTGTCGCGCAAGCCGGACGCGGCGGTGGCTCGGGCGGTTTGATGCATAGCGGGGTCTAGAACGGTTTCTTCAGCGGGCGCGACGTCGGATGTCGTGCCCGTTTTTTTCATTCAACTTAGCGTTTGCCTGGATGATTTCCTGGACCAGAGAGGCCCAGACCAATCCCTGGGTTGTGCCTGCGGCATACGTTCCCCCTGCCGCGATACGATGATGGGCGGACCAATAAACTATCGAAAGTCCATCCGGCGTGCCGGGTCTGGCACATTCGATAATGTGCAAGTCGCCCGTTTCGATCGCCTTGCGGTAGGACATTGGAAAATGCCGAGCAACCGCCGCGAGACAAGCAGCCAATATCTGCTCCTTGCACTCCGGCGTTGAATCGGACGGAACCTGCCCGCCGGAAACGAGAATGTAGTCCCGATCCAAGCGGCAATTCATGACGCCGATTGGTAAATCATACTGCAACTTGAGTCCGCGCATCCCGGCGCCTTCATGACCGGTAGCACGCAGCTTGAAAAACCAGCCAATGATCGGAATTACTCTTGGCTCCTCTACCCCCGTGGCAGTGACGACAAAGTGCTCTCTGCTCAGCTCAGCAATTTCGACCGAACTCAGATGTTGAGACAGAAACTGAACGCCAGAGCACTGCAAAAGCGCTTCCAGCTCATTCATCAAATAAACAAACTCTAAATCGTAGCCCGATACTTCAATAGCCCGGCCGATCCCAGGGATTCCAAAACGTGCCTGGAATTGCCGTTGGCTGATCTCTGTAAGTTCATGTCCTGGCTTGCCGCTCGGCCAAGTCCTGTTTTCGATATCACGTTGCTCGCGGATCGCGGCCTCTATGCCACTGGCATCCTCCATATAGACTCGTACAATCGGTGCCCGTGCAAATCGTGCCAGCGATGGGTTGTCGGCCAGTAGCTTTTCAAAGAGCTCAATGCCCGCGCGATTGCACTCAACGGTCAGTTGCTGGTTTCCAGGCATTAGATAGTCGTTATGCAGTGGCTTTGCGGTCGTCTCCGTTGCTGACAGATGGCGCATGTTCACCTTTTTATGACTTGCGCCATCGCTCTCCTGACTTCCTCCATATACGGTGACCTGATAGTTCGCGAGACGAAACATTACGGCCTGGAGCAGACCGTTAATACCTCTGCCGATGATCGACACGCGAGGTGCACTGGTACACACCCGTAGAGAAGGGATCGTCAATGAGTGTGCAAGTTTGCGCCTGACGAGACCGCGCAAGGCCGTCAAGCTCAGTTGAACGCAAACCGCGTAGTCCAGGTCGCAATGGCAGGCTTCGGTAGTTGCCGCCTGTGTAGTCAGCGTCGCCGGGTTGCGCCATGTGGAGACATCGCAGCCAAGGGTTTGCGTGCGTATGCCAAACGCGTCCAATGTCGTAGGCCCATAGTCCAGAATAAGCTGGACGCCTTCAGCGACTGCCAGCGCGTGCAACGCATCGTCGCTAAACACATCCGGCTTGGCGACACAGACCAGGCGCGCGTGTTCCTGCATACCCTGAATCAGGAGCGGATCGATGCGATAGGTGGAGTCATCATTCAGGGATAAGCAGATCGCGACAGCAGTGGCTCCCTCCAGCGCCTCTGACCAGCCCACCACAAATGACACGCGGCTATCGTAAAAGGCCCCGCCGTGAGTGTCCGGCGATCGACCGTGCCGAACCAACACCTTGATCCGGACATCCGGATCTCGATCAAGCAATAATTTGACAAGCTCTTTTCCCACGTTGCCGTATCCGAGTACGCAGACATCGGCGGGCATGGAGCCATCGGCCAGTGTCAGCCAGTGCGCAATATAAGCCGCAACGTGCGGTGCGTTGATCCCGGGCGTATTGACCACTCGGATGCCGTTGGATTTGCACAAATCGAGTTGCACCTTGTCCAGGCTTGTTCCTCTGCGGATCAGGTTGAGGTCGCCAAATGGGTGGGATACACGCCATTGGGCAATGACATCCGCATCGATGACCTGGTCTCCAACGACGATGGTTGTTGGGCGCAGGACTGCGATCTGCAGGAGCAGCGTTTGCCTGGTTAAGGTCGGGGGAAGAAACACGACGTTACTGGGTGCGTCAGCCTTCCAGGCTTTCGACACAGGTGCGATATGTAAAACACAGTCGGTTGTGGCGATGAGTGATGCGGCGACCGGCGGAACCGAAGAGAGCGGCATGGCGTGTCTCCAACAATCCTGACGTATTGGAGCACCTCGAAAGGCGCATGGGCTTGGTCCGAAACAAGTTGTCTCGTTCTCTGAGGGAACCCAACCTACGCGCGTTTTTTAAAACAAATAAGCCAGCCGATTCTGACAATCCGGTAGTCCAGCTCCGACAACTGAACGCCAAAAGCCTGATAGACAGGCATAAATCCGGTTTTTTCGTTATGCACAAACAATTGTGGGAGCGGGCTTGCTCGCGAATGCGGTGTGTCAGTCAACTTTTCATCGACTGATACACCGCATTCGCGAGCAAGCCCGCTCCCACATGGGAATTGTGCGGCGGTTTAGAGAACGGCGTTTACCGCCGGCGCGGACGCCGCTGCTCGTCGTCTGTACGAATAGGCACCGGCTGCAGCGGAGGCTCGATCAAGCCCAGTGCAACACCCAGATCATGGAGCCAGTTTTGAATTTTCTCTTTCATGGTTGCCCCCCTTGAGGGTAATGCTGGTAGGCGCAAGTTCTGTCACCTTTTCCTACATTGATAGTAGCCCTAAGTCCTACGTAATGCTTGAACGAAACCACAACGAACTATTACTGAATTGATACAAATCCTGACGGATCGCTCAAGCAATCGCACGTGCGTCCTGCGGGACCTCGGCCTTGCCCCTCTGCTGCAGGTCGATCCATGCGTTGAGATTAGCGCCGAGCATACCTTTTCGCCACATCAGCCAGGTGGTCGCAGTGGCAAAAGGCCCTACCAACGGATGAACGGACACGCTGTCCTTGCCTGGCAGGCTGTCGAGCATGGATTCGGACATCAACGCCACGCCTGACCCGGCGATCACACAGGCGAGCATGCCTTGGTAGGATTCGATCTCGATTGCCCGGCCCATGGCTACGCGCTCGTGGGAAAACCAGGTTTCCAGGCGCGTTCGGTAGGCGCAACTGCGACGGAAGGTGAACACCGCGCGCCCCGCCACGTCCTGCGGCCCGCGTACAGGCGGGTGATCGGCTTCGCAAATCAACACCAGGCGTTCTTCGCACAGGGCCACACCGTCCAGGGAGGCAATCGTGATGGGACCGTCCACAAACGCAGCGTCCAGCCGACCGGTCATCAAACCTTCGAGCAATTCACCGCTGGGCGCCGATTGCACCTGAAGGTTCACCTGCGGATAAGCCTTGTGATAGCGCGCGAGCAGCTTGGGCAGATGAACTGCTGCCGTGCTGTACATGCTGCCCAACACAAAGTCACCCGCCGGTTGCCCTCCTTGCACCGCGCCGTGGGCTTCGTCGTGCAGGGCCAGCAGACGGGTGCTGTAGTCCAGCAGCACTTTGCCCGCAGGGGAAAGCTGCAAGCGTTGACGCTCGCGAATGAACAGCTCGACGCCCAGTTGTTCTTCCATCTGCTTGAGCCGAGTCGACAGGTTTGACGGTACCCGATGCAGACGCTCGGCAGCGCGGGTGATGGAGCCCTCCTGCGCCACGGCCTGGAAAATGCGCAGCTGACTGAACTCCATACCTTTCTCCAAAACTGAACAAGTTACTCACTATTATTCAATTTTACAGAAAGTCAATGCGCTTTAGCCTGAGGTGATTCGCTTACCCGCAGGAACCTGACCATGTCGCCCTTGATTCGCTTACTTGCCAGCTTTGTCGCCCTGATGATGGCGATGGGCATCGGCCGCTTCGCCCTCACCCCACAAATGCCGCACTTGCTCAGTGAGGGGCAGGTCGACCTGACCGGCGCCGGGCTGATTGCCGCCGCCAATTATCTGGGCTACCTGGTCGGTGCGGTGGATTCGATCTTTGCGCGCAGCCATCAACATGTCCGCGGGCGTTTGTATGGTGGGTTGTGGCTATGCGTGCTGTTGACCCTGGCGTCGTCCTGGGCGCATGGCTTCTGGCCGCATCTGTTGCTGCGCTTTGGTACCGGTGTCGCGAGTGCCTGGGCACTGGTGATGATCACCAGCCTGAGCCAGCCGCTGGCGCTCGCCGCCGGGCGCCCGCGCCTGGGTGCATTGGTATTTGCCGGGCCAGGCATGGGGATTGTGTTGACCGGGTTGCTGGCGCTGGGCTCAAACCTGTTGGGACAAAGCTCGGCCACGTTGTGGCTGGTGTATGGCGTGGTGGCATTGCTGATGTTATTGGTGATTTCGCCTTGCCTGCCCAAGCCTTCCGTCAGCGCAACCTTTGCCGGGCCTGCCGACACGGGCAGCAATGGCAGCATTGCGCATTTATGCTGGATCTATGTGTTGTTTGGCCTGGGCTACATTATCCCGGCAACGTTCCTGTCACAGATGGCCAGCGCACAGTTCAAGGGCGCCTGGCAGGCTGATCTGTTCTGGCCGTGCTTTGGCCTGGCCGCGGCGATTGGCGTGGGAGTGGCCAGTCTGCGTCGCAAAGACCCGCACACCACCCGCCGCTGGCTGACGGCCACCCTATGGCTGCAGGCGGCCGGAGTGTTTGCCTGCCTGCTTGACAACGGCTGGGGCTTGGCACTGGGAGTGTTGCTGTGTGGCGGACCGTTCCTGGCCTGTATGCAACTGGTAATGGCGCGTCTGCGGGACGTTGCCCCTCACGGCTATCAACGTAGCACCGGGTTGCTGACCGCCAGCTTCGCCATCGGCCAATTGAGCGGGCCATTGCTGGCCGCGGTGAGCAGTCATCTCAGCGATGGCTTGCAACCGGCCTTGGTTATTGCCGGTTGCGGCCTGGTGCTGGCGGGCGCGGTATTGGTCAGCCGGCAACCAATGGCAGGGGCGTGCGAACCCGCTCTCGCCGCGCAAGCACCAGGAAAAACAGCCCTCCCAGGAAGCAGCCGGTAAACCAGGCAAAGTTGGCCATGCCCTGCAAGGCCGGAGTAAAGGTGATCGCGACGCCGACCAGGGTCGCCGGCACCAGCGCCTTGACCGCTGTCCAGTTCACGCCGCCATCGAAGTAGTAACGCCCGCTCGGGCTGTCGTCAAACAGCGCATCCACGTCGATCTGCTGTTTTTTGATCAGGTAGAAATCCACCAGCAGAATCCCGAACAGCGGGCCGATAAACGCTGCGAGAATATCCAGGGTGTAATGGATCATCAGAGGGTTATTGAACAGGTTCCACGGCGTGATGAAAATCGATGCCACGGCAGCGATCATTCCACCGGCGCGCCAACTGATCCTGCTGGGTGCGACGTTGGCGAAGTCAAACGCCGGGGACACGAAGTTGGCCACGATATTGATGCCGATGGTCGCCGTCACGAAGGCAAAAGCGCCGAGCAACACCGCCATGCTGTTATCGATGCGCGACACCGTGGCGATCGGGTCGTGCAGCATTTCACCAAACACGGGCAACGTGCCCGAGACGATCACCACGGTAACCAGGGAAAACGCCAGGAAATTCACCGGCAGCCCCCAGAAATTGCCCCGTCGTACATCCTGCATGCTGCGGCAGTAGCGGCTGAAGTCACCAAAATTCAGGGTCGGCCCGGAGAAGTAAGACACCACCAGCGCCGTCGCCACAATCACCTGGCCAAACGCCTGCCAGCCAGAGAGGGATTTCTCCCCCAGGGTAAAGCTGATGTTCGACCAGCCAGCCTTCCACACGATCCAGCCGGCGAGCGCAAACATCACCGCATACACCACCGGCCCCGCCCAATCGATAAAACGGCGGATAGACTCCATGCCGGCCCAGAACACCGCCGCCTGAAGTAACCACAGGCTGAGAAACCCGAACCAGCCAAGGTAGGAGAGGCCTGCAAAATGCGGCTCTGCATACACCGCCATCTGTGGGAAAAAACGCAGCACCACGATGATCAAGGCACTTGAGGCCAGATACGTCTGGATCCCGTACCAGGCCACGGCGATTAATCCGCGAATCACAGCAGGAATGTTCGCGCCGAACACTCCGAACGCCAATCGGCAAATCACCGGGTAGGGCACGGCGGCCTGCTGGCTGGGCTTTGCCACCAGGTTGGCGATCAACTGCACGATGCAGATGCCGGCAAGCAAGGCGATCAAGACTTGCCAGCTGGCCAGCCCAAGGGCGAACAGGCTGGCGGCGAACACATAACCACCAACGCTATGCACGTCGCTCATCCAGAAGGCGAAGATGTTGTACCAGGTCCACTTTTGCGGCAGTGGGCCAAGGTCCTTGTTGTACAGGCGGGGGCTGTAGCCTTTGGGCAATTGTTCGGTCATCGCTGGGCTCCTCGAAGTACCAGCCTGCGCTTGCGTCACGGGTGTGCATACGGAAGGCGGCCGGGTTGTATACGAGGAAGTGAGCAGAATGCGTGCCAATTGAACGCAATCCCTACGGCGCGGCGTTCCAAACGGTGAGATATCGATCTTAAGACCGGCGCGCGCTCAGCAACGGTGCACGTGAATCCTGTACACAATCATCGGTGCACTCGATGTGCACACAAATAATCTACCGAACGGCCGGTTGCCCCTGGCCATGTTCATGCTTGCAGGAACGAGCGTGCTCGCGAAAATACTCCAGGCGCATCACGGTTCGGATTGCACCTTTTTTCGCGAGCTAGCTTGCTTCTACATGAAAAACCAAAGCGCGTTTAGCTTAGTTCAATGCGATCCGCGTGAATCACAATCTGGCCCTGTTTATACAGCGCACCAATCGCCTTCTTGAAGTTACCCTTGCTCACGCCGAACAAGTTGCTGATCACGGCGGGGTCGCTTTTGTCGCTCACCGGCAAGGTGCCGTTGTTCTCACGCAACTTGGCCAGGATCTTCGAGTTCAGGCTGGAGGCCGCTTCCTGACCAACCGGTTGCAGGCTCAGGCTGATATTGCCGTCGGCGCGGATTTCCTTGATAAAGCCCTTTTCTTCCTTGCCCGGACGCAGGAACTTGAACACTTCGTTCTTGTGGATCAAGCCCCAGTGCTTGTTGTTGATGATCGCCTTGAAACCCATGTCAGTGGCTTCGGCCACCAGCAGGTCGACTTCCTGGCCTACCTGGTAATTGGCCGGCGTCTTATCCAGGTAGCGGTCCAGGCGCGCAGTCGCGGTAATGCGCTTGGTGTGTTTGTCGAGGTAGACGTGCACCACGCAGTATTCGCCCGCGGTCAACTGACGCTTCTCTTCGGAATACGGCAGCAACAGATCCTTGGGCAAGCCCCAGTCGAGGAACACGCCAATACTGTTGACCTCTACCACTTTCAAACTGGCGAATTCACCCACCTGAACTTTGGGCTTTTCAGTGGTGGCGATAAGTTTGTCATCGCTGTCCAGGTAAATAAAAACGTTAAGCCAGTCTTCATCTTCACTGGGAATATCTTTGGGGATATAACGATTGGGCAAGAGGATTTCACCGTCTTGCGCCCCGTCCAGGTACAAACCAAAGTTAGTGTGCTTAACCACTTGCAAGCTGTTGTAGCGCCCGACCAAAGCCATTTTCAAATACCCTCATTGCGTGGGCGGCATTCTACCCGAGTTGCGAGCGCCACGCGCGCGCGCCTGCAAAAACGCGGGCTCACGTGGCGATCCAGTGGCACGGGCCGGTGGTCGCCCCCGCTCGTCCGAAGATTGCGCGCAATTTCCAGAAGCAGCCACACAGCAGTCACGCCATGGTTTCGAGGCAAAACAGTAAGTTAGAGGCTTATTTCCTCCCTGGACTTTGATTTATTCTTGGGCGCCACGCTTATTCCAAGGGGATATTTACCAAGCAATTGTCAAGTATTTCCTGTACGATGCCTGGCCAAGTTAATTTTCTACAGGTTAGTGGCCGCCATGCGTGTAAAAGCATCCAACAGCAAAGCAAAGCCAGCTCCAGCCGTTGAAACCAGCGAGTCGATCAACAGCCAGATCGCTGCGTTCCTCAAGTCCGGTGGCGAAATCCAGCAAATTGCCAAGGGCGTGAGCGGCCAGACTTTCGGCCCATCCAAGCAGATCAGCCTGGGTAAAAAGTAATATCGCGCAACACACCTGGTCCCTAAGCGTCTTGCCTTCAAGGCGCTAGGACTAGAGCCCGAAATACCCTCGCTGCACATTGATCATCGCGCTAATCGACGAACGGACCTCATCCCTCGACAATCGTCGGTATGCTTGCACACGTCTAGCACGGGCATCTGCCCGATTTTTCCGTCACTGCTCCTCGCTTTTCATGGAGTGAAGCATGCTCAAATCCTGCGTCATCCTGTTCAGCGTCCTTGCCGTCTGCCCCCTCGCCCATGCGCAGATCTTCCAGCGCGAATTGGGCGACTTCGACCTGAAACTGGGCACCACCCCCAGCCGCAGCATGGCCCAGGGGCTGGTCAAACCGACCGCCCCCGGCAGCGACGCGTTCCATGGCGGGCTGGACCTGAGCCACGATAGCGGCCTGTACTTCGGCCAGTTTTCACCGAACATGGGCCTGTCGCCGGCCAGCACACTCGAGGTCGACTCCTATATGGGCTTCAAACAGCCCTTCGACCAGACGCTGGGCTACGAAGTGGGTTTGATCCACTACAGCTATCCCAAGCTCAGCCCCCTCGACAGCCAGGCGTTTTACGGCGGCCTGAACCTGCTGGGCAATCGCTTCGGCGTCTCCTTCAGCCATGATCCGGACCGACAGGACAGCACGCTGTTCGCCGACCTTGGCGGCACGCAGCCCTTCGGGATTGGCGTGAGCATGAAATACACCACCCACCAGCTCGGCACCCCCACCTCGGTGGACGGCGGCGCCATCAGCAGCTTCAGCGACTGGTCGGTGCAGCTCTCCCGCGCCTGGAAAGGCGTCGACCTGGACCTTATCTACAGCGACTCCAGCCTCAGTGGCGGCGATTGCTCGGCCTACTCCGGACACAATTCGCAATGCGACGGCCTATTGACCTTGAAGGCCGTACGATCGTTTTATTGACAGGCTGAACTGTCGCCCCCGTCGCGGGTTCACATGCGTTAACTCTCTTACTGCGCAAGGACCCGCCCATGCTACGTCGGCTCAAACTTCTGGTGCTGCTGCTGAGCCTTAGCCTGGTGTTCGCCGGCTGCAGTCGCGTGGGCCTGGCCTACCGCAACCTGGACGTGATCATCCCCTGGACCCTCAATGACTACCTGGACATGAATGCCGGGCAGAAGAGCTGGTTCAACGACAAACTCAAGGAACACCTGGCCTGGCACTGCACCACGCAACTGCCGGGTTACCTGGATTGGCTGGATCGCCTGCAGCAGATGGTCGACAGCAACCAAGTCACCGATGCGGCATTGCAAGCCCGAACCGTCGAAGCCAAGCAAGCCATCGCCGAGGTCGCCCGTGAGATCACCCCTTCGGCCATCGAGCTGCTGCAAGGCCTGGATGACCAGCAGGTAAAAGAAATGAACGACGCCCTGGCCAAGGACTTGCGCAAGCGCCAGGACGAATTCCTCAAGCCGCCCCTTGCGCAGCAGATCAAGGAGCGCGCCGAGCGTATGAGCAAGCGCTTGGATGCCTGGATCGGCCCGTTGAGCGACAGCCAACAGAATCGCGTGACGGCGTGGTCCATGGCGCTGGGGGATCAGAATAAGGAATGGATCGGCAACCGCGCGAACTGGCAGGCGCAATTTATCCAAGCCGTTCAGCAACGCCACAACGCCGACTTCCCGCAGAAGATTCAGCAATTGCTGGTGGACCGGGAAAGCCTGTGGACGCCGGAATATCGCGCGGCTTATGGGCGCACGGAAGCGGCGGCGCGCAGCCTGATTGTCGACTTGATGGCTGAAAGCACTGCACAGCAGCGCCTTAAGCTCACGCAAAAAATCGACGGTGTACGCAGCGACTTCAAGGCGCTCAAATGCCTCAAGGCCGCTACAAATTAAAACCTGTGGGAGCGGGCTTGCTCGCGAAAGCGGTGTATCAGTCGACATATCCGGTGACTGACATTACGCATTCGCGAGCAAGTCGAAGCGTCGAACCGCCGCTCCCACATTTGCTCGGTGTAATGCCATTCAGGCAATTTGGGCCTTGGAGGCCACTTCAGCAAACGTCGCCGGCTCCAGTGCATCCGCTTGCTCATCCAATACCTGGCGCGGGTGGTCATTGCCGGGAATGGAGCTGTCGATCAACGCCAGCAGCTGTGCGCCCAACGCCGTCAAAATAAAATTCTCGCCATTGCCGCCCTCTTCCTCGGGGCGCGATTCAATGAAGCCGCGCTTGAACAGCAGCGCCTCGTAATCTGCCGCAGTCTTTTTCAGCGCGTCCAGATTGCCGGTGGACTCGCCCGCCGTCGCCTTCTCGGCCGCTTCCTGCTCGGCGTATTTACGCGGTGCAAAGCTACCCTCGCCGTTCTGCACTTCATGCAGCAGACGTTCGATCAGATCCCAGTTGTAAGTCGTCATCCTGATTCCTCCTGCAGGCCCACGAAAAAGTAGCCCGTCAGGACTGTGACACGCCCCCTCAGTGGCCGTTCAGCCTGATCGACGGGCGTTGGTTCGCTGAACTTTCCAGACGTTCGCACCCTCAATCGAATACAACCGCCAAGGAGGTACCCGATGAAAACCCTGAGAGACCTGGCCGTCGCCGCCGCACTCATGAGTGCACTGCCCGCCTGGGCCTGCACGCCAGAAGAAGCGACCGCCAAGCGCGAGCAATTGGCCCGGGAAGTCACCCAACTGACCGAGCAGAACCCGACCAAGGCCAAGGAGATGAACGAGGAGCTACAGAAGATGGACCTGGATACGGAAAGCGCCGAGTTTCCTGACAAATGCCAGTTGATCGATGCGCGGCTCAAGGAACTCAAGGAAGCAGCGGTCAAAGCCAAAAACTGAGTGCAGGAACGGGACGCAGAGCATCCCGGGATGCATTCCCACGCGGAGTGGGAACGATCAAACCGGACAATCGTCCGGTTTTTTCATATCAGCCCAAGCTTACTCGGCAGCCGGCGCTTCCGGCTTGCGGCGCTTGAGCGGCGCCATGCCGTCCTTGCTGACAAGGGACAGGTTGTCGGTCTTCGGCCGGTTGGCAATCTTGCGCTTGGTCGGCGACTTGCCGACTTTCTTCTTGTCGCCCTTGGCGTCGACTTTTTTCTTCTTCACGCCAACGGCCTTGCCCGACGCCTTGACCTTCTTCGGCCCGGTGTAGGTGCCTTTGACTTCCTTGATGGTGCGACGCTCGAACGACTGCTTGAGATAGCGCTCGATGCTCGACATCAGGTTCCAGTCGCCGTGGCAGATCAGCGAGATGGCCAGGCCATCATTGCCGGCACGCCCGGTACGGCCGATACGGTGTACGTATTCGTCGCCGCTGCGCGGCATGTCGAAGTTGATCACCATGTCCAGGCCATCGACGTCCAGGCCGCGCGCGGCTACGTCGGTGGCAACCAGTATCTTCACGCCGCCAGCCTTGAGGCGGTCGATGGCCAGCTTGCGGTCCTTCTGGTCCTTCTCACCGTGCAGCACGAACGCCTTGTATTCCTGGGCGACCAGGCGACCATAGATGCGGTCGGCCGCAGCGCGGGTGTTGGTGAACACGATGGCTTTCTGATAGGTCTCGTTGGCCAGCAGCCAGTTGAGAATCTGCTCTTTGTGCACATTATGGTCAGCGGTAACGATCTGCTGGCGCGTGGTAGCGTTCAGGTCGCTGACGTTGTTGACCTGCAAGTGCTCAGGGTTGTTCAGGATCTTGGCGACCATGTCGCGCAGGGTCGAACCGCCGGTGGTGGCGGAGAACAGCATGGTCTGCTGGCGGTTGACGCATTCAGCGACCAGGCGCTGCACGTCGTCGGCAAAGCCCATGTCGAGCATGCGATCGGCTTCGTCCAGCACCAGCACTTCGACTTCCTTGAGGTCGAGGTTGCCGGCGTTGAGTTGCTCGATCATGCGACCTGGCGTACCGATCAGGATGTCCGGCACCTTGCGCAGCATGGCGGCCTGCACCTTGAAATCTTCACCGCCGGTGATCAGGCCGGACTTGATGAAGGTGTACTGCGAGAAGCGCTCCACTTCCTTCAACGTCTGCTGGGCCAGCTCGCGGGTCGGCAGCAGGATCAGGGTCTTGATACTGACACGGACTTTGGCCGGACCGATCAGGCGATGCAGGATCGGCAGGACGAAAGCGGCGGTCTTGCCGCTACCGGTTTGAGCCGTCACCCGCAGGTCACGCCCTTCGAGCGCGAGCGGGATGGCCGCTGCCTGCACAGGCGTAGGCTCGACAAATTTAAGCTCGGCCACGGCTTTGAGCAGGCGTTCGTGCAGGGCGAATTGGGAAAACACGGGTGCTACCTCGAAGAAATACAAAAAAACAGCTGCATAGGGTACCGGTTTCGCGCGTCCAAACCGAGTTTCTTTACGCGAACGGTTGTATTGAGCCGCTTTTTTGTCAGGACATTTGTCCACGACGTCAACATTGCTGCACTTAAATGCTCTAATCGCCCCCCTGTTGTCCCACAGAAGAATCGGTTTCACCCATGGATATCAAACAGCTCTGGCTCAACCTCCAGGACCTCTGGGGCGCCCTCGATGAACACCCGCTGCTGCATGCCAGTCTCGGCTTGCTGGTATTGCTGGTCGTGGCCCTGCTGCTCGGCCGCGTGGCGCGCTACCTCACCCTCCACGCCATCAAATTGCTCGGCCGGCAACCGGCGCTGCATTGGCTCAACGACCTGCGGCACAACAAAGTCTTCCATCGCCTGGCGCAAATGACGCCCTCCCTGGTCATCCAGTTCGGCCTGTACCTGGTGCCGGACCTGAGCAAGACCGCGATCCTGTTCATCGGCAACGTCGCCCTGGCGCTGACGATCCTGTTCCTGGTGCTGGCCATGAGTGCCCTGCTCAGTGCCTTGCTGGATATCTATGCGCGCACTGAACATGCACGCACCCGCTCGATCAAGGGCTACGTGCAGTTGGCGAAGATGGTGCTGTTCGTGTTTGGCGCGATCATTATTGTCGCCACCCTGATCGATCGTTCGCCGCTGTTGCTGCTGTCGGGCCTGGGTGCGATGTCGGCGGTGATCCTGTTGGTCTACAAGGACACCCTGCTGTCATTCGTCGCCAGCGTACAACTGACCAGCAATGACATGCTGCGGGTCGGCGACTGGATCGAAATGCCCCAGGTCGGCGCCGACGGCGATGTGGTGGATATCACCTTGCACACGGTCAAGGTGCAGAACTTTGACAAGACCATCGTCTCCATCCCCACCTGGCGCCTGATGTCCGAGTCGTTCAAGAACTGGCGCGGCATGCAGCAATCCGGCGGGCGCCGCATCAAGCGCAGCCTGTTCATCGATGCCAGCGGCGTGCGCTTCCTGCATGACGATGAGGAGCTGCGCATGACCCAGGTGCACCTGCTCACCGACTACATCGGGCGCAAGCAGGCCGAACTCAAGGCCTGGAACGAAGCCCAGGGCCACAGTGCGCAGTTATCGGCCAACCGCCGCCGCATGACCAACCTCGGCACCTTCCGCGCCTACGCACTGGCTTACCTGAAAAGCCACCCGGACATCCAGCCGAACATGACGTGCATGGTGCGCCAGATGCAAACCACCGCCCAGGGCGTGCCGCTGGAAATCTACTGCTTTACCCGCACCACGGTGTGGGCCGATTACGAGCGGATCCAGGGCGATATCTTTGATTACCTGCTGGCGGTACTGCCGGAGTTTGGCTTGAGCCTGTACCAGCAGCCCAGTGGCAACGATTTGCGCGCGGGAATAGCGCCGGCGGTAATGGGAGCCAGCCATTTGCCTGCCCCCGAAAACAATCTGGTGTAATCGCTTCTATTGCGGCAATGACGCGGTCATTTCAGCACGGCAAACCTCCAGGATTTCGTCCGCGAGGGGAGCGTCATCCGGGCATGCCCGCGACAACATGACCGCGCCGATTGCATGGGCCAGCATGTCGATCATCTTTGCGCGCGCAACGTCCCTGGGCGCTTGTTCATCCGACTGGTATTTTTGCTGGAGCTTGGCCAGCGTGCGCTCTATCCCTTCGGCAAAGGTCGCCTTGAACTCGCCCGATTGACGTGCGGCGTCCCCGCACAGCGCTGCCAGAGTGCACCCCTCGCTCCTGCCGTCGCGGTGGTCTCGCGACACGTAAAAACTGATGAATTGCCGCAAGTCCAGGCTTTCAGTGCTGGCCACCGACTGCGAAAGACTGGTGGCCGCCGCTTCCGCCATCAGATCCGCCTTGGAACCAAAATGCTTGTAGAAACCGCCCTGGGTAAAACCGGCCGCGGCCATAAGCTCCGCCACCCCCACGCCATCGTAGCCGCGCTCACGAAACAGTTCTGAAGCCGTCTTCACGATATGCGCTCGATTGGCCAGTGACTGTGCCTTGGTGATTTTCATGTGTTCGCCTCTGCATCGCTGAGCAATGACCGCATCTTACTATGATGTCGATCACAATCAAAAACATTGACAGTTTTGATTACGGATAACATCATAAATGCGCTGTCGCGAATTCCGCGATCACGGCGCCTATCCCCTGTCGACTTTCCAAGCAGAGAATTCCCCCCATGAACACCACCGATACCGTTCTGATCACCGGCGCCTCCACTGGCATCGGCGCCACCTATGCCGAGCGTTTCGCACAACGCGGGCACGACCTTGTACTGGTAGCGCGCGACAAGACTCGCCTGGACGCCCTCGCCGCAACATTGCGCGAAAAATACAAGGTCGCTGTGGATGTCCTGCAAGCTGACCTGACCCGAATCGACGACTTGAAGACCGTTGAAGCTCGCCTGCGCGATGACGCACGCATCACCCTGTTGGTCAACAATGCCGGCGCCGCGCAGTCGGGCAGCTTCATCGAACAGTCCACCGACAGTGTGGCAAACCTCGTCGCCTTGAACACCACGGCATTGGTGCGGCTGGCCAGCGCCATCGCGCCGCGCCTGGCACAGGCAGGCAAGGGTGCGATCATCAACATCGGCTCGGTCGTCGGCCTGGCTCCGGAATTCGGGATGACCGTGTACGGCGCAACCAAGGCGTTCGTGCTGTTTCTTTCCCAAGGCATGAGCCTGGAGCTCTCGCCCAAAGGCGTGTATGTGCAAGCCGTTCTCCCGGCAGCCACACGCACGGAGATCTGGGACCGGGCGGGTATCGACGTCAACACCCTCAGTGAAATCATGGAAGTCGACGACCTGGTCGATGCCGCACTGCTCGGGTTTGATCGCCGTGAGCCGGTGACCATTCCCCCGCTGCATGACGCCGCCCGTTGGGATGCCTTGCAGGCGGCGCGCCAGGGCTTGCTGGCGCAGATCCGGCAGTCCGAGGTTGCCGAGCGTTATCACGCCAACGCCTGATCAACGCAGCCCTCGACGCTGTTACAGGTTTGTCACGGTAACAGCGTCGCCTTCAGGCGCACTCAGAACCCTAAGAGCCCATCATCATGAAAGCCTTTTTTATCGAACGTTACGGCAAGGACAAGGGACGCATCGGCGAGGTGCCCGCGCCTGAAGTGGGGCCCCACGATGTGCTGGTCCAAGTGCATGCGGCAAGCGTCAACGTCCTGGATTTGAAGATTCGCAAGGGCGAATTCAAACTGATCCTGCCGTATTCATTCCCACTGGTCCTCGGTAATGACCTGGCCGGCGTCGTGGAGCGTGTGGGGCCCGCTGTACGGCGCTTCAAGCCGGGCGACGCTGTCTATGGACGCCCGCCCGAGCAGCGCATCGGCAGCTTCGCCGAGTTGATCGCGGTGCACGAAGATGCCCTCGCGTTGAAACCCGCCTCTATCGGCATGGAACAAGCGGCCGCCCTGCCCTTGGTCGCTCTGACAGCCTGGCAGGTGCTGGTGCAAACCGCCCAATTGAAAAAAGGCCAGAAAGTCTTTATCCATGCCGGTTCCGGCGGCGTCGGCAGCGTTGCCATCCAGCTCGCCAAGCACCTGGGTGCGTTCGTTGCGACCACCACCAGCACAGACAATGTGGAATGGGTCAAGGCGCTGGGCGCCGACCTGGTGATCGACTACAAACAGCAGGATTTCGAGCGTGTGTTGCAGGGCTACGACGTCGTGCTGAACAGCCTCGGCGCCGATGCCTTGCACAAGTCCCTTGCCATTTTGAAACCAGGCGGCAGGCTCATCTCGATCTCGGGACCGCCGACACCCGCATTCGCCCAAGAGCAAAAGCTGTCCTGGGTCCTGGGCCTGGTGATGCGGATGTTAAGCCGCCGGGTCCGCGCCAAGGCGCGCAAACGGGGCGTCGACTATGGGTTCGTGTTCATGCGCGCCAGTGGTGCGCAATTGGAGAAGATCACTGCGCTTGTGGAGTCGGGGATTATCCGGCCGGTGCTCGACCGGACCTTCCCTTTCGAGGCAACCGCCGAGGCCCTGAGCTACGTTGAACAAGGCCGATCCAAGGGCAAGGTGGTGATTACGCTGAGGTAAGCACGACCACCAGTGCGATCAGTGTGAACGCACTGGCGCCGCGCGCAGGCCCAGGCGGCTGATCCACACCGCGCCCAGAATCACCAACCCACCCAACGCCAGGCGCCCCAGCGGTTCGTGCTGGTTCCAGATCAGCAGGTTCAGCAGCAGGCCCACCGGCACATGCAAGTTGTTCATCACCGCCAGGGTGCCGCCATTGACCAGGCAGGCGCCCTTGTTCCACCAGTACAAACCCAGCGCAGTGCTGACCAACCCGAGGAACACCAGCACGCCCCATTGCAGCGGTGCTTCGGGCAGGAAGTCGGACTTGCCGAACAACAGGAACGCCGGCAGTACCACCAGCAAGGCGCCCAGGTAGAAATAGCCGAAACGTCGATAGTGCGGCAAATCGCTCGGGTAACGCGCCACCAGATGTTTGTACATCACCTGCCCGGCGGCGTAGGTGAAGTTGGCCAGTTGCAGTAGTAGAAATCCCATCAGGAAGTGCGGGGTGATCTGGTCGAAACGAATCACCGCCGCGCCCGCTACCGCGACCAGCGCGGCGATCAATGCCCAGGGGTTGAAGCGCCGGTTGAGGGCATCTTCGATCAGGGTCACATGCAGCGGCGTGAGGATGGTGAACAGCAGCACCTCCGGCACCGTGAGCACGCGAAAGCTCAAGTAGAGGCACACATACGTCACGCCGAACTGCAACGCGCCGATCACCAGCATGCCGCGCATGAAGGCCGGCTCCACCGAGCGCCAGCGGGTCAGCGGGATGAACACCAGCCCGGCCAGCACGACGCGCACCAGCACCGCGAAATAGCTGTCGACGTGACCGGCGAGGTATTCGCCGATCAAGCTGAAGGAAAATGCCTGTATCAGGGTGACAACCAGTAAATAGCCCATGTTCGCCTCGTTTCGTATGGGCGCGACATTAAAGGTTTTCGCCGGTTGAAGAAACTCGGGGCAAAAAAAACCCGACCTCGCTGAAGCGGCAGTCGGGCAGGAGCACTCAGGAGCAGAAAGTGCAAAGGGAGGTTCGATACGCGTACGTGAAGGGTTTGCGTGGAGCGATAAAAACACCCCGCGATTATGTGACCATTAAACGACCCGCCGGCTCAGGCGACGAGTTGAACCAGCAAGGCCTTGGCGTGGTTGATGCCTTTTTCCTGGAAATCTGCGCTCAGGTTCACCCCTTCGGCGTGAATGAAGGTGACATCGTGAATGCCGATAAAAGCCATGACCTGGCGCAAGTAAGGTTCCTGGTGATCGGAGCTGGCGCCGGTATGGATGCCGCCGCGAGCGGTGAGCACAATGGCGCGCTTGCCGATCAGCAGACCCTGAGGGCCGGTGGCGGTGTATTTGAAGGTCACACCGGCCCGCAACACATGATCCAGCCAGGCCTTGAGCGTACTGGGGATGGCGAAGTTGTACATCGGTGCAGCCATCACCAGCACGTCGGCCGCCAGCAGTTCGTTGGTCAATTCGTCGGAGCGGTCCAGGGATGCCTGTTCACGCTCGTTGCGTTGCTCCGCCGGCTTCATCCAGCCGCCGAGCAGGTTTGCGTCCAAGTGCGGGACCGGGTTGAGCGCGACGTCACGCACGGTGATCCGGTCCGCCGGGTGGGCGGCCTGCCACTGACTGATGAACTGCCGGGTCAGCTGGCGCGAGATTGAATCCTGCTGGCGGGCGCTGCTTTCGATGATCAGAACATTGGACATGGCTTTGTAGGCTCCATCGGAAATTGCTGTAAGTCGATGGAGTGAAGATTAAACAGAGCCAATTCGATTAAAAAGCGCAAAAAACTGCTATAACCCATCTATAAATTTGTTTATATACCCGCGTGTTCCGCCATCGGCTTATTTCGGCGCGCAGGCCAGGGCGATACGCATCTTGATAATGGCGCGGTTGAACTTGGCGGTGGTGTTGGTGCTTTTACCCGCCGACACCGTGACCGTCCTGCGGCGCGGTGCCTCCGGGCCGTTGGTGAAGATTACCGAGCAGACGGCGTCCCGGGTGCCGTAGTTATTGAGCTGGATCGAGCTGATATCGCCATCCACATCGGAGGCGGTGTAATCGATGCTCACGCCGTCGATCTTTTTCGTCACGTCGATGGGGTAGGCAAACGCGCTCATCGGCAGCAGCGCCAGCAACACACAACAGAATTTTCTCATTCGGCAGTCTCCAATAAGGACCGTCAGCTTAGGACAAGAGGAACCCATCTTGAAAGCGCCCCGCGTTACCCTCGATCAATGGCGCACGCTGCAAGCCGTGGTCGACCATGGCGGCTTCGCCCAGGCGGCCGAAGCGTTGCACCGTTCGCAGTCCTCGGTGAGCTATACCGTGGCCCGCATGCAGGACCAGCTCGGCGTACCGCTGCTGCGCATCGACGGGCGCAAGGCCGTGCTCACCGACGCCGGTGAAGTGCTGTTGCGCCGTTCCCGGCAACTGGTGAAAAACGCCAGCCAACTGGAAGACCTCGCCCATCACATGGAACAGGGCTGGGAAGCCGAAGTACGCCTGGTGGTGGACGCCGCCTACCCCAATGCGCGCCTGGTACGCGCCCTGACCGCCTTCATGCCGCAGAGCCGCGGCTGCCGGGTGCGCCTGCGTGAAGAGGTGCTGTCCGGCGTCGAAGAGTTGTTGATCGAAGGCGTGGCGGACCTGGCGATCTGCGGCTTCAGCATCCCCGGCTACCTGGGCACTGAAATGAGCGATGTGGAATTCGTCGCCGTGGCCCATCCCGAACACGCCCTGCACCGCATGAATCGCGAGCTGAGCTTCCAGGACCTGGAAAGCCAGATGCAAGTGGTGATCCGCGACTCCGGCCGCCAGCAACCGCGTGATGTGGGTTGGCTCGGCGCCGAACAGCGCTGGACCGTCGGCAGCCTGGCCACCGCCGCCTCCTTCGTGGGCAGCGGCCTGGGCTTTGCCTGGTTGCCCCGGCACATGATCGAACGCGAACTCGCCGAAGGCGTACTCAAGCAGCTACCCTTGGAACAGGGCGGCAGCCGTCACCCCACGTTCTACCTGTATTCGAACAAGGACAAACCCTTGGGGCCGGCGACGCAGATCCTCGTGGAGCTGCTGCGCACCTTTGACACCGCCCCGCTGGATGCGCCTTTCGCCGCGCCCCGGCAAGCCTGAAACGGGTGGGGCGTGCAGGAACGACTTTGGCGGATGACCTGTCCAACCCTGGTCATCGGCGCCGACCACGACTACCCCCCGTGGCGCACAAGGAAAACTGTGTAAAACTGCTGCCCGATGCGCGACTGGTGGTGATCAAAATTCCCGCCACGCCCTTGGACCAACCCGAGGTCTTTAACGCTACCCTGCTCGACATGCTAAAGACCGTCGACACCACTACCCAGGATCACTGACCCATGCTGAAAAAAATCGCCTTCTTTGCCGGTTCCGTACTGTTCGCCGCCAACCTGATGGCCGCCGAGCCCGCCAAGGCGCCTCATGTATTGATCTCCACCACCAATGGCGACATCGAAATCGAACTGGACCCGGTCAAGGCGCCGATCAGTACCAAGAATTTCCTGGCCTATGTCGACAAGGGTTTCTACACCAACACGATTTTCCACCGCGTGATTCCAGGCTTCATGGTCCAGGGTGGCGGGTTCACCCAGCAGATGTCGCAGAAGCCGACCGAAGCACCGATCAAGAACGAAGCCAGCAACGGCCTGCATAACGTGCGCGGCACCTTGTCCATGGCGCGCACCAACGACCCGAACTCGGCCACCAGCCAGTTCTTTATCAACGTGGCTGACAATGCCTTCCTCGACCCGGGCCGCGATGCCGGTTACGCGGTATTCGCCAAAGTGGTCAAGGGCATGGATGTGGTGGATGTGATCGTCAACTCGCAGACCACCACCAAGCAAGGCATGCAGAACGTGCCAATCGATCCTGTGTACATCAAGTCGGCCAAGCGCATCGACTGAGGTAACAGGTAGTCTCGCGCGCGGCCCACAAGGCTGCGCGCGCATTTGAAAGGAGAGCCCGCCAGTCGGGCGTCAAACCTGATGTTCTATCGCCGTTTTGAACACCTGATCGATATTTTCCGCGACGCCCCAAGCGAAGCACCGCCCGATAAAGTCCTGCCCTTCTACCTCTACTACCTGCGCCAGGTGTGGCCGTGTTTTGCCGCGCTGCTGGTGGTGGGCCTGGTCGGTGCGCTGATCGAGGTCGCACTGTTCAGCTACCTGAGCCGCATCATCGACCTGGCCCAGGGCACGCCGCCCGCGAATTTCTTCCAGGTGCACAGCACCGAGCTGATCTGGATGGCCGTGGTCGCCCTGCTGCTGCGCCCGATTTTCAACGGCCTGCATGACTTGCTGGTGCACCAGACCATCAACCCCGGCATGACCAGCCTGATCCGCTGGCAGAACCACAGCTATGTGCTCAAGCAGAGCCTGAATTTCTTCCAGAATGACTTCGCCGGGCGCATCGCCCAACGCATCATGCAAACCGGCAACTCGTTGCGTGATTCCGCGGTGGCAACGGCTGAGGCCATCTGGCACGTGTCGATCTATGCCATCACCTCGCTGGTGTTGTTTGCCGAGGCCGACTGGCGGCTGATGATTCCGTTGATCACCTGGATCGTCTGCTACTGCCTGGCCTTGCGTTACTTCGTGCCACGGGTCAAGGAGCGTTCGGTGATCTCCTCCGAAGCGCGCTCCAAACTCATGGGGCGCATCGTCGACGGCTACACCAACATCACCACCTTGAAGCTGTTTGCCCATACCCAGAGTGAGCAGGAATACGCCAAGGAAGCGATTGTCGAGCAAACCGAAAAAACCCAATTGGCCGCGCGCGTGCTCACCAGCATGGATGCGGTCATCACCATCCTGAACGGCCTGCTGATCGTCACCACCACCGGCCTGGCCCTGTGGCTGTGGACGCAGTCGCTGATCTCCGTAGGCGCCATTGCCCTCGCCACCGGCCTGGTGATTCGCATCGTCAACATGTCCGGCTGGATCATGTGGGTGGTCAACGGTATTTTCGAGAACATCGGCATCGTGCAGGATGGCCTCAAGACCATCGCGCAGCCGCTGGCGGTGGTCGACCGCGCCAACGCCCCGCGCCTGACGGTGCCCCATGGCCTCGTGCGCTTCGAGCAGGTGGATTTCCACTACGGCAAGCAGAGCGGGATCATTGGCGGCCTGAACCTCGAGATCAAGGCTGGGGAAAAGATCGGCCTGATCGGCCCGTCCGGTGCGGGCAAGTCGACCTTGGTCAATTTGCTGCTGCGCCTCTATGACCTGCAGGGCGGACGCATCCTGATCGACGGCCAGAACATCGCCGAAGTCGCCCAGGAAAGCCTGCGCGAGCAGATCGGCATGATCACCCAGGATACGTCGCTGCTGCACCGTTCGATCCGCGACAACCTGCTGTACGGCAAGCCCGACGCCACGGACGAGCAACTCATGGCCGCCGTGCACAAGGCTCGCGCCGATGAATTCATCCCGCTGCTGTCGGACGCCGAAGGCCGCACCGGGCTGGACGCACATGTGGGCGAGCGCGGGGTGAAACTCTCCGGGGGCCAGCGCCAACGTATCGCCATCGCCCGTGTGCTGCTCAAGGACGCGCCGATTCTGATCATGGACGAAGCCACTTCGGCGCTGGACTCGGAAGTGGAAGCGGCGATCCAGGAAAGCCTGGAGACCCTGATGCAGGGCAAGACGGTGATCGCAATTGCGCACCGGCTGTCGACCATCGCGCGCATGGACCGCCTGGTGGTGCTGGAGAAAGGCCGGATTGCCGAGAGCGGCAGCCATGCCGAGTTGCTGGCCCATGGCGGGTTGTATGCGCGATTGTGGCAGCATCAGACCGGGGGCTTCGTCGGCATCGACTGACAAATTCCGGGAGTGCACACATTCCAAATGTGGGAGCGGGCTTGCTCGCGAATGCTGGGTATCAGTCGATATATCGGGTGATTGACACTCCGCATTCGCGAGCAAGCCCGCTCTCACACTTGACCGCTTCAATCAGCATAATTTGCATCAAGCCCCCCGCGCCAAAGACCCCTGGCATCTCTGGTGCCCCTGGATTTGTACCAAAAGCCTGCTGTAATTCAGTGCAGTGCCCAGACGGGCGCTGAAGTAAATCTGCAGGGAGCATCACTGATTTACTGATTCGGTAGAGCGATCTATCAAGGACGTGTGGCATGTCTTTGTTCAAGCGTTCAGTCACAGAGGGGTTAGGAACGTTTTGGCTGGTGTTGGGCGGGTGCGGGAGTGCGGTATTGGCCGCAGCGTTTCCCGCAGTCGGAATAG
Organism: Pseudomonas cedrina subsp. cedrina; assembly: GCF_001983175.1. Classification (GTDB taxonomy): domain Bacteria; phylum Pseudomonadota; class Gammaproteobacteria; order Pseudomonadales; family Pseudomonadaceae; genus Aquipseudomonas; species Aquipseudomonas cedrina. The sequence continues at coordinate 17,487 of NZ_MNPW01000009.1, read as the reverse complement.
GGTTGTTGGGTGTGTCCCTGGCGTTCGGGCTCACGGTGCTGACCATGGCCTTCGCTATCGGGCATATCAGCGGTTGTCACCTCAACCCGGCGGTGTCGGTGGGGCTGGTCGTGGGCGGAAGGTTTCCGGCCAGGGAGTTACCGGCCTATGTCGTGGCGCAGGTCATCGGCGGCACATTCGCCGCTGCGCTGTTGTATTTCATTGCCAGCGACAAACCTGGGTTCGAACTGGCCTCGGGCCTGGCGTCCAACGGTTATGGGCTGCATTCGCCCGGCGGTTATTCGATGGCGGCGGGGTTTGTCAGTGAACTGGTGATGACCGCGATGTTTGTAGTGATCATCCTCGGCGCCACCGACCGCCGTGCCCCGCCGGGCCTCGCGCCCATCGCCATCGGCCTGGCGCTGACCCTCATCCACCTGATCTCCATTCCCGTGACCAACACCTCGGTCAACCCGGCCCGCAGTACCGGCCCGGCACTGATCGTCGGCGGGTGGGCGATCCAGCAATTGTGGATGTTCTGGCTCGCGCCACTCCTCGGCGCGGTAATCGGCGGGTTCGGCTATCGATGGCTGGGCAAGGAGGGGTCGAGCTGAAGCAACATGTTGTCCTTTGTAGTGAGCGGGCTTGCCCCGCGCTGGGCGGCGAAGCGGCCCCAATAAACACACCGCCGCCTCCAGATAGAACCGGGTCGCCTGGTTTGGGGCGGCTTCGCCGCCCAGCGCGGGACAAGCCTGCTCACTACAATCACTTACCGGTTATCGAAACCTGTATTTGACTGCCGATACGGCAGCGCTGCCCTCGCCTCTTCCGCGTACGCCAAAATCCCCACCCGCTCGCGCTCGAGGAAATCCTCCACGGCGTTCTTCAACCCCGGATGGCGCAGGTAGTGCCAGGAGCGCGTAATCACCGGCTCAAAACCGCGTATCAACTTGTGCTCGCCCTGGGCCCCCGCGTCGAAGCGTTGCACGCCGTGGGCGATGGCGTAGTCCATGCCCTGGTAGAAGCAGGTTTCGAAATGCAGGCGGTCGAATTCCGCCAGGCAGCCCCAATAGCGGCCATAGAAACTGTCGCCGCCGATCAGGCTGAACGCCATGGCCACCGGGCGGGTACCTTGCTTGGCCAGCACCACGCGAATCGCTTCGGGCATGCGCTCGGCCAGCAGGCTGAAAAAGGCGCGGGTCAGGTAGGGCGCCTGGCGGCGCACTGCATAGGTGTTGGCGTAGCAGGCGTAGACAAAATCCCACTGCGCTTCGCTCAGTTCATGGCCTTGCAACCATTCGAACTCGATGCCCTGCCCAGCGACCTGTTCGCGTTCCTTGCGCATCTGTTTGCGCTTGCGTGAGCTCAAGGCATCGAGGAAATCCTGGAAGTCGCGATAGCCACGGTTCTGCCAGTGAAACTGACAGCCGAGGCGCTGCAACCAGCCCGGTTGTTGCGCCAGTGCATCATCGGCCAAGCCATCGGTGAAGTTGATATGGGCACTGGAAAGCCCTTCTATTTCCAGGTAGCCCGGCAAGCTTTTCAGCAGTTCGAAACCGTCGTCAGCAGTGGCTGCCAACAAGCGCGGCCCGGTGACCGGGCTGAACGGCACGGCCGTCAGCAACTTGGGGTAATAATCGATGCCGGCCCGCTCACAGGCATCGGCCCAGCCGTGATCGAACACGTACTCCCCGTAGGAATGCCACTTGCGATAACCGGGCAGCGCCGCAAGCAGCCGATCGCCTTCCCAGTGCAACAAATGCTCCGGCTGCCAGCCCGACTGCGGCCCCAGGCTGGCGCTGTCTTCCAGCGCGCTCAGGAAGGCATGCCGCACGAACGGCTGGCCCTGCGGCAGCAGCGCATCCCAGGCTTGCGGGGTGATCTCGGACAGGCTATCCAGGCGTTGCAACGGCATTGGCATCCTCACTGGTTCAGGGGCGTGAAAGCTTCGCGAGTATCGCTGATCGCCGGACTTCGCACACCCCCGTTTCGCGCGACAAGGCTCTGGTTCGATAGTTCCAGCCAAGCCAAATTGTCATGTAGATGACATCACTTAGCCACCGCTGCGTCATAAACCGTCGCGATACTGACGCCTGTTTTTAGAGCGCCTGGTTCTAGCAGGTGGTTATTTTTTCCGTCCGTCATCGGTCGGTTGTGTCCTGGATGGTTTGCCATCCCTCCTCACTTTCGGAGATTGATATGCGTCTTGCTTCCACTAAAACTGCGGCGGTCCTGTGCGGCGGCCTGTTACTGGCCCTGAGCGTTCCGGCCAGCGCCGCAGTCGACGCTAAATTGCTCGACATGCTCAAGGCCAACGGCCAGATCACCGCGGCGCAGTACACTGAACTGCAAAGCGAGTTGGCCAAGGACCAGAAAGAACAGCAGATCGCACGGCAAGCTCAACAAGAGACCAACGAACAGATCGCGGCCACCGCGAAGAAAACCAACGAGCTGAGCAGCTTCGACCAGAAGCTGGCCTGGGCCGCCAAGACCCAGCTCAAGGGTGATGTGCGCTTTCGTCATGAGACCATCAAGATCGACGGCACCCCCAACAATGGCGGCAAAGACAAGGACCGTGAACGTATTCGTGCCCGTCTGGGCGCGTTTACCGAAATCAACTCGCAAGTCGATACCGGCATCCGCGTCGCCACCGGCAGCAGCGACGATGCTCGTTCCACCAACCAGGACTTGGACGGCTACTTCAACAAGAAGTCGATCTGGCTGGACCTGGGCTACATCGACTACCACCCGACCCAAATCAAGAACCTGCACGTGATCGGCGGCAAGATGTTGCAGCCTTGGGTCAGCATGGCCGACGTGATCTGGGACAGCGATATCAACCCGGAAGGTCTGGCCCTGACCTATAAATACCCGCTGGGCAGCAGCGCCGAGCTGTTCGGCAGCCTGGGTAACTACAGCCTCAAGGACAATGTCAACGGCGACGGCGTGCAGTTTCGCAACGACCTGCGCATGACGGCTGGCCAGTTGGGCTCGCGCTTCTCACTGACCGACAACCTGAAACTGACCTTGGGCGGCAGCGTCTACGCGTTCCAGAACGACGAAGACAGCCGTTGCCCGACCGCCACCGGCACCACGCCAGGCTGCCTGACCCCAAGCGAAACCGTCGCCAATACCACCGCCGGCAATGCCAGCGAATACCGCCTGTACGAAGGCTTCAGCCAAGTCGATATCGGCGGCCTGGCGGTACCGTTGTCGTTCTACGGCCAGTACGTGCAGAACACCAAAGCCACGGACAAAGACAAGGACACCGCCTGGTTGCTCGGCGCCAAATCCAAGGTGTTCGGCTTGAACCTGGACTACAACTACCGCGACGTACAGCGCTACGCAGTGGTCGGCGCCTTCACGGATTCGGACTTCGCCGGCGGCTTCACCGGTGCACGTGGTCACAAGTTCAAGGTCGGTTACGACATCGACAAGAACTTCGCCATCGGCGCCACCTACTTCCTGACCAAGGCAGACTACGCCAGCGCCACCGGCTATCGCGATGCCAACGCCAATACCCTTCAGCTGGATGCAGAAGCCAAGTTCTAACCTTCAGTGTTGAACGCCTCGGGCCAGGACGGCCCGGGGTGGCTGCAACAGTCTTGCGTGGGTGGATCGGTCCCCATCATCCGTCCGTTCCACCTGCGCGAGCCTGCCTATTCCCCGCCTTTGCGGTGCTTGAGCCGTTCTTCAGCCAACCGTTGCGCCAAGGCATCCACCCCCTCTACCGGTTCATCCGGCATGATCTTCAGCGTCGCCTGCATCAGGCGCATCTGGCGGATAAACCGTCGGCAGTTCGGGCAGAACACCAAGTGATGACGCACCAGCAGACGCTCGCGAAAGGTCAATTGCCCATCGAGATAGTCACTGGAGAGTGCCACTTGTTCTTTGCAGGTCAACATTCGCCCGTTTCCTCAAAATGCTCCACCGTGGCGAAGACTTTAAGCCGCGCTCGATGCAATAACACCCGCACATTGGACAGCGAGAGCGTGAGCAGATTACAAATCTCTTCCAGCTCCAGGTCCTGGCGTTCACGCAGCACCAGCACGCTGCTCTGTAACTGCGACAAACTCAGCAACGTATGCTCCAGGCACTTGCGCAGTTCATCCTCGGTCAGCAAGGCTTCCGGGGTGTCCTGGTGCCAGGCGTAAGGGGCGACAGCCCAATGGCCATCGTCGGGTGCGAAGCGATCGTCACCAATAGTGCCGTGCGGTGAGGGCAAGTCGTCGAGCAACACTTCGCGACGATTCTGCTTGTAGCGCCCCTTGGCGGCGTTGGCGGTGATGGTCAACAGCCAGGTCTTGAGGCTGGAACGCCCTTCGAACCTGGCCAGGTTGCGCACCACCGAAAGCCACGCATCCTGCACGACTTCATCGGCGTGGCGCTGGCCGACAATGGCATAGGCCACGGCACGCATGGCGCTCTGGTATTGGGTGACCAATTCCTTGTAGGCCCGTTGCTCACCCTTGAGCAGCCGTTCAAGCAGGTGCGCGTCGTCCGCTGCTGCCATTGTCTACCTCGAATCTCTGCAACTCTATCGCTGTGGGAGCTGGCTTGCCTGCGATGCAGACACCTCGGTCATTCAGGTGCACCGAGTAGACGCTATCGCAGCGATGCGGCGACCCGACAAGCCAGCTCCCACATTGACCGCATTTTGCCGTGGGATCAGCGCTTACGCAGGATCACGCTGCCAATCGAATAGCCCGCGCCAAACGAGCTGAGCACCGCCACGCTACCCTTGGGCAAATCGTCCTGGTAGGTGTGAAACGCAATCACTGAACCCGCCGAGCTGGTATTGGCGTAGGTATCGAGGATCACCGGGGCTTCTTCCACGGTGGCTTCGCGGCCCAGCAATTTCTTTACGATCAGGTGGTTCATGCTCAGGTTGGCCTGGTGCAGCCAGAAGCGCTTTACATCGGTCACGTCCAGCTGGTTTTCCTGCAAATGCACGCCGATCAATTCGGCAACCATCGGGCAGACGTCACGGAACACCTTGCGGCCTTCCTGCACGAACAGCTTGTCGGGCGCGCCGATGCCTTCTTCCGCCGCGCGGTTAAGGAAGCCAAAGTTGTTACGGATGTTGTTGGAGAACTTGGTCAGCAGCTTGGTGCTCACCACGTCGAACTGATGCTCGGAGGTCGCCAGGTCGGCGCGCTCCAGGATCACCGCAGTGGCCGCGTCGCCAAAGATGAAATGGCTGTCGCGATCGCGGAAGTTCAGGTGCCCGGTGCAGACCTCGGGGTTGACCATCAGGATCGCCCGCGCCTGGCCCAGCTGGATGCTGTTGGCGGCGTTCTGGATGCCGAAGGTCGCCGAGGAACAGGCCACGTTCATGTCAAAACCGAAACCCTCGATGCCCAGGGCTTCCTGGACTTCAATGGCGATGGCCGGGTAGGCGCGCTGCAGGTTGGAACAGGCGACGATCACGCCGTCGATATCGGCGGCGGTCTTGCCGGCGCGTTGCAGCGCTTGCTCGGCGGCGCCGACGGCCATCTGGCAAAGCACCGACCATTCGTCGTTGCTGCGCTCGGGCAGGCGTGGGGCCATGCGCCGGGGGTCGAGAATGCCGTCCTTGTCCATCACGAAGCGGCTCTTGATGCCCGAGGCTTTCTCGATGAAGGCTGCACTGGATTCGGTCAGCGCCTGCACCTCACCGCGCTCGATGGCGGCGGCGTTGTCGCTGTTGAACTGTTGCACGTAAGCATTGAAAGACTGCACCAGCTCTTCGTTGGAGATGCTGTTGGCCGGGGTGTACAGGCCAGTGCCGCTGATGACGACGTTATGCACGGTCGTTCCTCTAGAAATCTGTCAGGCAGAAGATATTGGTACCGTCGTACCAAACTTTATGTAGTCCGATTCCGCACCGCGGGCACCAAACCGGCTTCGCTTTATTCCATCACGTCGCAGCCCTTCACGACGATCAAGGCATTTATAGCGACGAAGTTTGCCACAAAGCCTGGGATTTGGCGCGATATCCCCATAAACACCCTATTTGTAGAAGCCGGGAGATGCACAATCATTGTAGTGAGCGGGCTTGCCCCGCGCTGGGTGGCGAAGCCGCCCCAAAACCAGGCGCCTGAGTTCTGTCTGGAAGAATGCGTTGTTCTGGATTGGGGCGGCTTCGCCACCCAGCGCGGGGCGAGCCCGCTCACTACAGGGGGACAGGCAGGTCTCAGGGCTCTACCTGACTCCACTGCTTGCTCAGGCGCTTGTCGGAGATCGGCACTTTGGTGCCCAATTGCTGGCCAAACAGCGACACGCGATATTCTTCCAGCCACCAGCGGTAAAGCTCCAGCTGGGGATCGCGCTTGCCTTCCTGGGTGTGTTTTTTCAGGCGGGTTTCGTACTGCGTCCAAAGACCGCTGAGTTCGCTGCTCCATACCCGGTCCTTTTGCACCTGGCTGGGCAGTTTCTCCAGGCGCAGTTCAATGGCCTTGAGGTAACGCGGCAATTCCTTGAACCACTGCGCCGGGGTTTCGCGCACGAACCCTGGGTACACCAGGTTGCCCAGTTGCTGCTTGATGTCGTTCAGGGCCACGGCCTGGGCGAGGTCGATCTTGCCCTTGAAGCGTTTTTGCAGGCCGTGCCACAGTTTCAGCACCTCCAGGGTCAGGCGCGCCAGGCGTTCGGCCTGTTCAGTCCATCCGCCACGTTTACGCTCGGCCAGCGCCGCCAGGCCGGCACCGTCGCGCGGCAGGCTGGCTTCGCCTTCGAGCACGCAGGTGTCGAGGCTGGCCAACAGGATATCTTCGACCAATGCATCGATGCGGCCCAATTCGCGGTACATCAGGCCCAGTTCCGTCAGCCCCGGCAATTTGCCGCGCAGAAATTTCGCGGGTTCCGCCAATTGCTGCATGAGCAAGCGCTGCAACGCGCGACGGTGCTGGAACTCCGCTTCCGCCGCCGTCGAGAAACGCCCTTCCTTGACCGTGCCGTTTTCTTCCACCAGCGCCGGGTACACCGTCATCGACAGCCCGGCGATTTTCTGCTGGGTCTTTTCCGCCACCGGCGCAAATACCTTGGCTTGCACCGGCTGTTGGCTCTTCGCGGTTTGCGGCACGGCCAACGCGGCCTGGCTGGCTTGGGCAAAGCGTGCCGTCAGCTCGGCCAGGTCACGGCCTTCGCCAAGGAACTTGCCCTGGCCGTCGACCACTTCCAGATTCATCTTCAAGTGGTTTTCCACCTGCTGCGCGGCCTCGGCCCAGGCTTCATCGCTGACCCGCGCGCCGGTCATGCGCAGCAGTTCTCGGCCCAGCGCCTGGGGCAGCGAACCCTGGCCGAATTCGATACGTTGCAGCGCCGCCTTGACGAAGTCCGGCACCGGCACGAAGTTCTTGCGCAGGGCCTTGGGCAGGTTGCGCACCAGGGCAATGCACTTGGCTTCGATCACCCCCGGTACCAGCCATTCCAGACGCTCCGGCGGCAAGGCCGGCAGCAGCGGCGCCGGCACGCGCAGGGTCACGCCGTCGCGCGGGTGGTTGGGTTCGAAGTGGTAACTCAAGGCCAGCTCCAGGTCGCCCAGGTGCAGGGTGTCCGGGTAATGCGCGGCGGTGACTTCACTGGCCTCGCGGGCCAGCACGTCTTCTTCGCGCATGATCAGCAGTTGCGGGTCTTTCTGGCTGTTGACCTTGTACCAGCTGTCGAAGGTGGCGGTCTGGTGAATTTCCGCAGGCAGGCGCGCATCGTAGAAGGCATACAAGGTTTCTTCGTCCGCCAGGATGTCGCGGCGGCGCGCCTTGGCTTCCAACTCGTCGAGCTGTTCCAGCAGTTGCTGGTTGGCCGTGAGGCACTTGGCGCGGGACTGGATCTCGCCACGCACCAGGCCTTCGCGGATAAACAGCTCGCGCGACACCACCGGATCAATCGGCCCGTAATGCACCGGCCGGCGCCCGACCACGATCAGGCCGAACAGGGTGATTTGCTCAAACGCCACGACTTGCCCGCGCTTCTTCTCCCAGTGCGGCTCGAAGTGGTTCTTCTTGATCAGGTGCCCGGCCAAAGGCTCGATCCAGTCGGCGTCGATCTTGGCCACCATGCGCGCATACAGCTTGGTGGTTTCCACAAGTTCGGCGGTCATCAGCCATTGCGGGCGTTTCTTGCCGATGCCCGACGAGGGGTGAATCCAGAAGCGGCGCTGGCGCGCGCCCAGGTAGTCGCCGTCCTCGGTCTTCTGGCCGATCTGGCTGAGCAAGCCGGACAACACCGCCTTGTGCAATTTCGGGAAGTCCGCAGGCTCCTTGTTGATCGTCAACTGCATATCGCGGCAGATCAGGCTCAACTGGCGATGGGAATCGCGCCACTCGCGCAAACGCAAGTAATTGAGGAAATTCTTGCGGCACCAGTTGCGCAGCGGGCTGGCAGTGAGTGCCTGGCGCTGTTCTTCAAAGCCGCGCCATAGGTTGACCAGCCCGGCGAAATCCGAGTCCGCGTCTTTCCACTGTGCGTGGGCCTGGTCGGCTGCCTGCTGACGCTCCGGCGGACGTTCGCGCGGGTCCTGGATCGACATGGCGCTGGCGACGATCAGCACTTCCTGCAAACTGCCAAGCTTGGCGGCTTCCAGCAGCATGCGGCCCATGCGCGGGTCGACCGGCAGGCGCGCCAGCTGACGGCCCAGCGGGGTGAGCTGACTGTTGCGGTCCACCGCCGAGAGTTCTTGCAACAGATTGAAACCGTCGCTGATGGCCTTGCCATCCGGCGGTTCGATAAACGGGAAATCGGTGATCTCGCCGAGGCGCAGGTGCAGCATCTGCAGGATCACGGCGGCGAGGTTGGTGCGCAGGATCTCCGGGTCGGTAAATTCCGGGCGGCCGATAAAGTCTTCTTCGCTGTACAAGCGGATGCAGATACCCGGCTCGACCCGGCCGCAACGGCCTTTACGCTGGTTGGCGCTGGCCTGGGAAATCGCCTCGATCGGCAGCCGCTGCACCTTGGCGCGGTAGCTGTAGCGGCTGATGCGCGCGGTGCCGCTGTCGATCACGTAGCGAATGCCCGGCACGGTCAGCGAGGTTTCCGCGACGTTGGTCGCCAGCACCACACGCCGGCCCGGGTGGGACTGGAAGATGCGCTGCTGCTCGGCCGGCGACAGGCGTGCATACAGCGGCAGGATTTCGGTGTGCTTGAGCTGGGCCTTGCGCAGCATCTCAGCGGCGTCGCGAATCTCGCGCTCGCCCGGCAAAAACACCAGCACATCGCCAGGGCTGCGCCGCTCGCTGCGCTCATAGGCGGCGATTTCATCCAGGGTGGCGAGGATCGCCTGGTCGACCGTCAAGTCATCCTCGACGCGGTTGCCCTCCTCGTCCTGCTCCAGGGTCAGCGGGCGGTACCAGGTGTCCACCGGGAAGGTGCGCCCCGAGACCTCGACGATCGGCGCATCGTCGAAGTGCTTGGAAAAGCGCTCCAGGTCGATGGTGGCCGAGGTGATGATGACTTTGAGGTCCGGACGGCGCGGCAGCAGGGTTTTCAGGTAGCCCAGCAGGAAGTCGATGTTCAGGCTGCGTTCGTGGGCTTCGTCGACGATGATCGTGTCGTAGCGTTCCAGGTAGCGATCATTTTGGGTTTCCGCCAGCAGGATGCCGTCGGTCATCAGCTTGATCAGCGTGTTGGAATCGCTCTGGTCTTCGAAGCGCACTTGATAGCCGACCAGCGCGCCCAGCGGCGTGGCCAGTTCTTCTGCAACCCGGCTGGCGACGCTGCGCGCAGCGATCCGGCGCGGTTGGGTGTGGCCGATCAGACCGAACTGGCCACGGCCGATTTCCAGGCAGATCTTCGGCAACTGAGTGGTTTTACCCGAGCCAGTTTCGCCGGCAATGATCAGCACCTGATGCTTGTTCAGCGCCGCTTTGATCTCATCGCGCTTGGCTGCGATCGGCAGGCTGTCGTCGTAACGGATCACCGGCAGGCTGGCCCGCCGCGCCGTGACCTGCGCGCACGATGCCTGCATGCGCGCCACCCACTGCGCCAACTTGCCCTCGTCGGGCTTCTTGCGCAGCTCGAGCAACTGCCGGCGCAAGCGCTGGCGGTCGGCGAGCATGGCGTGATCGAGGGTTTTGAGCAGTTGGTCGATGGTGGGCGCTTGGTCGGTCATCAGGTACGCAAAGGTCTTTAATAGGGCAGGCGAGCCTGCGGTGACGTGATGGTAGGCGGCAATTGTCGCAGATTTCTGCCCTTGTAAACGAGGCAAGCCCTTTCATCACCGCAACACGGCCGTTTCATACGATTGCAGCAGGCTATTTTGAGCACGATGGGGGCATCCCAGCCCACACCTATGTTCGACTTTTCACACGGGGCTATCAGAACTCTCCATATGGCTTGGCCTCGATCCAGCGCGCTCTACTGCGGCATGCGACGACACCCGCATTTCGACCAACGCTGCTCGCCAAGGAAAAAGCTCATGCCCACGCCCACTGTTGATTCGCCCTTTCTCCCAACCACATGGACCTTGCACACGGCCCCCGCTTACACGCAAGAGCATGACCCTGCTCTGGAGCAGCGCGCTCGTGCTGCCCAGACCTACTTCGACGCGCTGCAAATGTACGCTGAAGACACACACCCGGACTCGGTGAGGCAGCTCGAATCACAACGACCTGAATCGCTCCCGCCCACCTACTGGCAAGCCATGGACAGCACCAGCCCGCTGCCCGAACATGACGCAAACGACGAGCAAGTCGCAGAGGATGCACCGAGCTTTTCCCCTCATTTGTCAGGCACCGCGTTGGCCCAGGCCATGAAGCACGTGGACCGCCTCGACCACCTGCTCGACAAGGGCGAACAACTGGGCACGCTACTGATGGAGCGTGGTCAAGAGGCGGGAACCTCGATCGACGTGGCGACCGTCGTGGCGCTCTGCCGCAAGATAGAACGGCTCAGGTCTTCCTGGGCCAATGGCGCTTTTGCCGGGTCATCGCAGCTAGGCACTCAATTGGCCGGCCAGTGTGTTCCTGTTCCGCGAGCATTGAAGGAGAACGATCTAAAAGCAGCGATAGACGAGCTATGGAATGTGGCAAAAACCGAATACCGAGGCATTTACCAGCCTGACCCGCTGAACGCAGATTCGATTCTGGCACAGGTCTACGTCTTGGCTAAACACTTGAAAGAAGCGCAAATCTGACGCCACTCAAGCCCACGCCGCAGCATTCCCATCGCACCGGAGAAGCCATTATGTTCGGATCCAAACCACTGCCCGCCTACCAACCCGGTGCCACCGTGGGCCGACTGGTCCAGCAGACCCACGTGATCCATGAAACGGTGGTTAACAGTCTGGTGGAGCAAGGGCACCGGCACATGCTCGATAGCTGCCGACGCCTTGAACAGACCTTATCTCGCCCTATCAATCGAATGCCAGACACTGCGCCGCAGGAAAAAGGCCATCAACTTCAAGCCTGGATGCACCTTTCACGGATTGACGACGCGCTTGAAACCTTTGACCAGGAAAGCCGCAGACACTTCGCCGTGCAACCGGACGACCGGACAAGCCTGCAAGCCCTCCAGCAACGCTACGAACAACTGACGGCTCGTGTGGAGCAACGCAATGCCCTGCTGGAGCGGCGCGCAGCGTGGACCGCGGCCACTCCGCCACCGCCCAGCGAGTTGGACCCGATAAGCCTTGTCGTCCTGCAGCCCGCCCCCCTGAGCAACCAACTGAGTGGACAGGGCCTGGAACAGGCGGTGAAACATATCAACGTCCTTGAGAAAGAGATTGCCCTGTTGGATAGCCACATCAAGCAACAGCCGCAACCCATCGCTCACGCCGTGGAAGACGCCTTTCTCAGGCAACGCAACGCCATGACCGAGTGTCGCAATGCCTGGGCAACGGGTCGTTTGAAAGGCAGCAGCCAATTCAAATCCACCCTTGGCCTGGTCCCGGAGCGTAAACGCCTGGAGCAGAATCTCGAGCGGCACAAGCAGCTGGCGCCGGTGGAACTGGCACTCCATCGACTGGAACGCACTGTCGAAGCCGCACAGCGCAATGGCCTTGAGGAAAAACTCTCGCCCCAGGCGGTCGATGCCGCGCGGGACGCCCTGGTGAATTTGCGCGCTGCCTGGCACAGCGGAAAGCTTGATGGCAGCTCGATCGAGGGCATGAATCCTGTCCTGGTGCTGACCCCGCCGAACAACCGCCGAATCAAACTGGAATTGGAGGTTATCGAGAAGGGTTTTGTACAACTGGACGCAGTGCCCCGAACGGAACAGGCCGGCAATGCCGAGGATCGCGCGCAGTTCAAGGCACTGATTCATTCCGCTAACAGCGCGCACGTCAAGCAGGCGGCTATCGGCCAACTTAAAGACAGTAATAAACAACGGGCGCTGGTCGCCGAGCTGAATACCGATTTGCGCACTATCTACACCGACCAGAGAAACAACCTGGCTGTTCATCGCATGACCGCTTCGCATCCATAAGGCGAAGGAAGGTGCCTAGGGCTCTCGGATAACAGGCACCCACTTTGGCTGACTGCGCCTTGCAGTCAGTCACTGAGCCATGTCGCTTCTTTCGAGTTCCGGCCTCTCTTAATGGGGAGGGTCCTTGCGCCGATACGGAAACACGTCAATTACTTTCCCCGCGCGAATGGCCTCTTGCAGCCCTTTCCAGTAATCCGCGTTGTACAGCTCGCCGTGCAGTTCATCGAACAGCTTACGCTGGCCGGCATCGGCGAACAGGAACGGCGGGAACTCTTCGGGGAATACGTCCAGCGGGCCGATCGAGTACCAGGGCTCGGAGGCCATTTCGTCTTCGGGGGTACGCGGTGCCGGGATGTGGCGGAAGTTGGCTTCGGTGAGGTAGCAGATTTCATCGTAGTCGTAGAACACCACCCGGCCGTGGCGGGTGACGCCGAAGTTTTTCAGCAGCATGTCGCCGGGGAAGATATTCGCCGCCGCCAGTTGTTTGATCGCCAGGCCGTAATCCTCCAGAGCTTCACGCACCTGGGCCGGGTTGGCGTTCTCGAGGTAGAGGTTGAGCGGGGTCATGCGCCGCTCGGTCCAGCAGTGACGGATCAGCACCGTGTCGCCTTCGACTTCAACGGTGCCGGCGGCGACGTCCAGCAGCTCGGCCAGGCACTCGGGTTCGAACTTGCTCAAGGGAAAACGGAAATCGGCGAACTCCTGGGTATCGGCCATGCGCCCGACCCGGTCGACGCTTTTGACCAGGCGATACTTCTCGATCACCGTGGCACGGTTAACGTTCTTGGAGGGTGAAAACCGGTCCTTGATGATCTTGAACACGGTATTGAAGCCCGGCAGGGTAAACACGCTCATGACCATGCCGCGCACACCGGGCGCCATGATGAATTGATCATCAGTACTGGCCAGGTGGTTGATCAGCGCACGATAGAACTCCGACTTGCCATGCTTGTAGAAACCAATCGAGGTGTACAACTCGGCGATGTGCTTGCCAGGCAGGATGCGCTTGAGAAAGCCGATGAATTCCGCCGGCACCGGCACATCCACCATGAAGTAGGACCGGGTGAATGAAAAGATGATCGACACGTCGGCTTCGTCCGTGATCAGCGCGTCGATCTGGATGCCCTGCCCCTCGCGGTGCAGCAGCGGGATCGCCAGCGGCCATTGTTCGTCACGGGTGTAGAGGCGCCCTACCAGGTAGGCCCCTTTATTGCGGTAGAGCACCGAGGAAAACAACTCGACCTTGAGGTCCGGGTCCTTGCACACCCAGTCCGGCAGGTTTTCCCGCAGCTGGGCTTCGAGGCGGTGCAGGTCGGCTGGCAGGTCGGCGTAGGGTTCGTCGAAGCTGTAATCGGCAAAGATCTGCGCCAGCATCTGCGAGAGGTTCCCGGCGGGCGTATAGGTGCGGGTCTGCGCCGCGCGTGCCCGACGCAGGCTGGGCCGGGTGGTGTGGATGAACATGCAGCCGTCGCTGATCAGGTCATGACTGAACAGGCCGCAGAAGATCGAGTTGTACCAGGTCTCGGAGAGTTCATCGTCCAAGCGCTGGTCGATCAGGCTGATGTAGGCGCTTTTCACCAAGGGCCACGCAGCAATATCGAGTAGTACGACATCATCGAAATGTTCACGCAGACGCGCGGTCACCTCACCGACCTTTTCCTCATAGAGGTTGATCCGCGCCGCCGACGCCGCCTGCCCCTGTTGCCACTGGGCCTTTTCGAAACGCTCGCGAGCGCCATCGGTGATCTGGCGGAAGTGCTCACGGTAATCGTCGAAGCCATCGAGGATCATCCGGGCGACAGCAAGGGCGGCGTGCGACATGCGGGAAACCTCGAACGGGCATCGGGAAGCCCTGAGCTTAGCCAGTGTAGGGGGGGAAGGAGAAGGGTCATTTTTTGTGCGGCCCTGTACACTCGCCGCCTTACTGACCTGGGAGTGTTCCGTGAGACCTGTCGACACCCTGTACTTGTTGGGGCTGGCCGCCATCTGGGGCGCGAGCTTTCTGTTCATGCGCATCATCGCGCCGGAGATCGGCGCTCTGCCTACGGCATTTTTCCGCGTGTCGATTGCCGCCGCCGGGTTGCTGGTGATCCTGGCGATGATGCGGGTAAGCTGGGATTTCCAGGGCAAGTTCAAGACGGTATTGCTGTTGGGGGTGATCAACTCCGGAATTCCGGCGACTATGTATTCGGTGGCCGCCCAAGTGCTGCCGGCCGGCTACTCGGCGATCTTCAACGCGACCACGCCGCTGATGGGCGTACTGATCGGCGGGCTGTTCTTCAGCGAACGCCTCACCCCCTCGAAAATCGCGGGGGTGTGTCTGGGTTTATTCGGCGTGGGCATACTGACCCGCGCCGGGCCGGTGGCGTTTGACCTGGAATTGTTGATGGGCGCATTGGCCTGCCTGCTGGCCACCACCTGTTATGGCTTTGCCGGCTTTCTCGCGCGGCGTTGGCTGGATCAGCGGGGCGGGCTGGACAGCCGCCTTTCGGCGTTGGGCAGCATGCTCGGTGCTACGTTGTTCCTGCTGCCATTGTTTGCTTACAGCGCCATCAGCCATCCCCCCGCCAGTTGGGGTGGATGGCAGGTGTGGACGTCGCTGCTTGGGTTGGGGTTGGTGTGTACGGCGTTTGCGTATGTTTTGTACTTCCGACTGCTCACCGCGATTGGCCCCGTGAGATCGATGACCACCACCTTTCTGATACCGCCGTTTGGGGTGTTGTGGGGTGCGTTGCTGCTGGATGAGCCGTTGTCGATGGCGCATGTGTATGGAGGGGTATTGATTGCCGGAGCGCTGTGGCTGGTGTTGCGGCCTAAAAAACGCTGAGGCCGCCATCACACCGGTGAATGCTGGCGGGCCGATTGTTGCAAAAATAAGTTAAATAAACCCCCGTTCCGGCCGACAACCCTTGAAAGCCTTGCGGATTGAACAATCATGCGTAATAACCAGCCCGTTACCCAGCGCGAACGTACCTTCCCCGCTCAGCAACGGTTGATCTCCACCACAGATGCCAAGGGCGTGATCACCTACTGCAACGACGCGTTTGTCGAGATCAGTGGGTACACCCGCGACGAACTGGTCCGTGCCCCGCACAACCTGGTGCGTCACCCGGATGTTCCGGCCGCGGTGTTCGCGCATATGTGGTCCACGCTCAAACAAGGCTTGCCATGGATGGGCATTGTCAAGAATCGCTGCAAGACCGGTGATCACTATTGGGTTAACGCCTATGTGACGCCGGTCTTCGAAGGCAACCAGGTGGTCGGCTACGAATCGGTGCGCATCAAGCCCTCCGCCGAGCAGATCCGCCGCGCCGAAGCGCTCTACCAGCGCATCAACCAGGGCAAGTCGGCGATCCCCCAGCGGGACAAGTGGCTGCCGGTGTTGCAGGACTGGCTGCCGTTTATCCTGATCAGCCAGCTGAGTTTCATGATCGGCGCCACGCTGACTTCGCAATGGGGCTTTGCCCTGGCGGCGGGGCTGTCGGTGCCGCTCGGCCTGCTGGGCCTGAGCTGGCAACAGCGCGGCCTCAAGCGCCTGTTGCGTCTGGCCGAGCAGACCACCTCCGACCCGCTGATCGCGCAGATGTACACCGACAGCCGTGGTGCCCAGGCGCGGCTGGAGATGTCGATCCTCAGCCAGGAAGCCCGCCTGAAGACTTGCCTGACGCGCCTGCAGGACACCGCCGAACACCTCAACGCCCAGGCCGCGCAGTCCAACACGCTGGCGCATAACAGCTCCAGCGGCCTGGAACGCCAGCGCGTGGAAACCGAACAGGTGGCCACCGCGGTCAACCAGATGGCGGCCACCACCCAGGAAGTCGCCAGCCATGTGCAGCGTACCGCCGATGCGACCCAGGAGGCCAACCGCCTGACGGGCCGCGGCCGCGATATCGCCGGGGAAACCCGCGAGGCGATCCAGCGCCTGTCGGTTGCGGTGGGTGAGACCGGCGTGACCGTGACTCAACTGGCCAAGGACAGCGATGAAATCGGCGGCGTGGTTGACGTGATCAAAGGCATTGCCGACCAGACCAACCTGCTGGCGCTCAACGCCGCGATTGAAGCGGCGCGTGCCGGCGAGATGGGCCGCGGCTTTGCCGTGGTCGCTGACGAAGTGCGTCAACTGGCGCAACGCACCGCCGAATCGACCGGGCAGATCCATGCCCTGATCGCCAAGCTGCAGCAGACGGCTGCCGCTGCCGTGCAAACCATGGACGCCGGGCATCGCCAGGCCGAAGAAGGCGTGGCGCGGGTGATGGAAGCAGACCAGGCGCTGGTGGGGATCAGCGAAGCGGTGGCACACATCACCGACATGACCACCCAGATCGCGGCGGCAACCGAAGAGCAAAGCTCGGTGGCCGAAGAGATCAGCCGCAACATCAGCACCATTGCGCTGTTGGCGGACCAGACTTCGGAACAGGCGATGAACTCGGCGCAGTTGAGTGAAGAGCTCACGCATACCGCCAATACCCAGTATTCGCTGGTGGAGCGGTTTAACCGGTAGACCGTTACGGATCGTTCCCACGCTCTGCGTGGGAATGCCTCGTGTGACGCTCTGCTTCACGGTTTCAAGAGCAGACGCGGAGCGTCCAGGGCTGCATTCCCACGCAGAGCGTGGGAACGATCACTGTGGGAGCTGTCGTGCTTTAGCGAGGCTGCGAAAGCGGAGTGTCAGGCGAAAAAAATGCCAGCAGTGCCGCCGCCTTCGCAGCCTCGCTGGGGCTCGACAGCTCCCACATTTTGAACCGAGTTCGACATCAATACCGGTCGGCTCTAAGGCCGCCGCGCTTTGTTTTTGATCTTGATCTGAGGCGCCCCGTTAACCACGCTGGCCGCAATTCGATATTGATTTGGGGGGTAAACCGGCAGGACGCCGGTTTAGCCGCCCCGCGCCATGGATGGCGCGTGGCGGCGGCCCCCCAAATCAATGTCGGATTACGGGCATGCCGAGCCTAGGCGAGGCACCGAGTGGTGGGGCAAGAGCGCTAATGAGATGGTCAGCCCGGCGAGAACCTCAGGTCTAAACTACTGGGGTTCTCACTTTTCTTGAGGAGGCTTTCTCATGAACAGCGTAACGCTTCTAGGCATCGACATTGGCAAGAACAGCTTCCA
>NZ_MNPW01000008.1 GCF_001983175.1 Pseudomonas cedrina subsp. cedrina | reverse complement strand
ACAACTTCAACCACTTGCGCTTCCGATCTCTCGTTAGCGGGAGGCGAATTCTACAGCGTTACACGCTGCTGTCAACACCTCTTTTTCTCCGCTTTCGACCGAGAAGATCGAAACGTTAATAGAGCCACACAACACCGCTCTACCAACTCCTTCTGGGCTTCGATGAACTGAAGCAGGTCGCTGTCGAATCTCGCATAACTCTTTGTTTACCAAGGAGTTTTCCGTTTCGACTGCGCCGGAAGTGGGGCGAATTATAGACTTCCAGAATCTGCCGTCAACCGTTAATTACGCTTTTGTTGCAGAAAGTGGTTTTTTCGCAATAAGGCGAGGGATTCGCCGCATTACCGGCGGTATCCGCAGCACCAGCAGCAGCGCACCTATAGACGCATAGATAACCCACTCCTTCAGATCCGCCCGCACGATCCACAACATATGCAGCAAGCCAAGCCCAAGAACCACATACACCAGGCGATGCAGCTTCTTCCAACGACTGCCGAGCCGACGCTGACTGTAGCGATTCGACGTCACCGCCAGTACCAGCAACGACAGGAACCCCAACGCACCGACAATAATGTAGGGCCGCTTGCGCAGCTCCACACCCAGCTGCGACCAATCCAGGCCGAGCACAAATACGCAATAAGCTGCCAGGTGCAGCACCACATAAGCGAAGCACCACAACCCCAGTTGCCGGCGCACCGCGATCCACCCCGCCCAACCGCTAAGTTTCTGCAGTGGCGTCATCCCCAAGGTGATCAGCAGCAGGGTCAAGGTGCCCAACCCCAAACGATCGACCAATACCTTGCCTGGATCAGGCCCCAGGGCAAAACTCCAGGCTTCATACAACCAATACAGCGGCCATACAGCCGCCGCTATAAAGACGCCAATGCGCCATGCCGGATAGCGCATCAGTAGTTCTTCCGTAAATCCAGATCGGTATAAAGAGAAGCCACCTCATCGGCGTAGCCGTTGAACATCTGCGTCTCACGCACATTAGGGCTGAACAAGCCGCTCGGCAGACGACGCTCCCGCGCCTGGGTCCAGCGCGGATGGTCCACTGTAGGGTTCACGTTCGCGTAGAACCCATACTCATCCGCGGCAATGCTCTGCCAGGTGGTTTTCGGCTGCTCGCTCACGAGGCTGATCCGTACAATCGACTTCACACTCTTGAAGCCATACTTCCAAGGCACCACCAAGCGCAGCGGCGCGCCGTTCTGATTAGGCAATTCGCGCCCATACATGCCCACAGCCAGAATCGCCAGAGGATTCATCGCCTCATCCAGCCGCAAGCCTTCTACATACGGCCAATCGATCAAACCAAAACTCGAACGCTGCCCCGGCATGCTCTTGGGATCCTGCAGCGTTTCGAAACGGATGTATTTGGCTTTGGAGGTCGGCCCAACCTGCTTGAGCAACGCCGAGATCGGGAAACCGATCCATGGAATAACCATCGACCACGCCTCCACGCAGCGCAGGCGGTAGATGCGCTCTTCCAACTGGTAGGGCTTCATGAAGTCTTCCAGGGCATAACGGCCCGGCTTCGCCACCTCGCCATCAATCACCACACTCCACGGCTCGGTCTTCAATGAACCCGCATTGGTTGCCGGGTCGTCCTTGCCGGTGCCGAACTCATAGAAGTTGTTGTAGTGAGTCGCATCTTTGAACGGCGTGATCGCTTCATCCTTTACCGTGATCGCCTGCCAGTGGGTGCTCGGCAGTTTTTCGGTAAACCAGTTCGGCGCCCTGCCCGCCTCTACATCAGCATAGCGCGAGGCCTCGACAGCATTGGCCCAACGCGGCAAGCTGCTGGCTGCGATGCCTGCGAGCGCACCACCGAGCAAGCTGCGGCGGGAAAGATAGAAGGACTCTGGAGTGACATCCGATTCGGGGCAATCGGACGCTTTGGGCAATTTGATTAACATGGCAACTCCGCAGCATTGGAGAACAGATGCACCAATAGACTGCGGAGTATGGGCGAAATTACATTAAGGCAATGTTTTGTCGCGGCGCAAATGCAGCAAATACTGAACCGGCCCCGAAGCGGCGTAGACCAGGAACGCCAGCAGCAGAATGCGCGGAGGATCACTGAACACTACGGCAAATACCAGTACCACCGCCAGGATTGCCACAAAAGGTACGCGCCCCTTGAGGTCCAGTTCCTTGAAGCTGTTGTACTTGATGTTACTGACCATCAGCATGCCGGCCGCAGCCACCATCAAGGCCACCAGGAACGACATCTTCGAACCCTGGATGCCGTAATCACTGAACGCCCAGACGATACCCGCCACCACACCCGCGGCCGCTGGGCTGGCCAGACCGATGAAGTAACGCTTGTCGGCGGTCCCCACCTGGGTGTTGAAGCGTGCCAGGCGCAAAGCCGCGCCCGCGACATAAATGAAGGCAACCATCCAGCCGACCTTGCCCATGTCACCCAGCGCCCAGGCAAATGCCAGCAACGCAGGCGCGACACCAAACGCGACCATATCCGACAACGAGTCGTACTCGGCACCGAAGGCACTTTGCGTATTGGTCATGCGCGCCACGCGACCATCTAGGCCGTCGAGCACCATGGCCACGAAAATGGCGATGGCCGCAAAACCGAAATATTTGCTGGCGCTTGCCGCATCACCTGCCGCCAGTGCGCTTTGGGCACTCATGGAGTTGATGATGGAATAGAAACCTGCAAACAGGTTCGCCGTGGTGAACAGGTTGGGCAGCAGATAGATGCCACGATGCCGAACCTTGCGACCTTCCGCGTCATGTCCTTCTTCGACATGTTCATCGATGGGTAGCAGGCTTTCGGCGTCAGAAGCCTGGCTTGGCTCTTCGGGACGTTCGCTCATGGACTTTACCTTGCAACGGGTGAAAAAAATTCGACAAATACTTGCGGCGAGTGTTCGCCCGCAAACGATGCAGCTTTATACCAGAACCTGTCTGCCAAACGAAAAAACGCGGCCTAAGCCGCGTTTTCTGTTGATACGTACGACTTAGTTCTTGGCTTTATCGACGATCTTGTTGGCACCGATCCACGGCATCATGGAGCGCAGTTGCTCACCGATGATCTCGATACCGTGAGCGGCGTTGTTACGACGCTTGGCGGTCATCGAAGGGTAGCCGGTAGCGCCTTCGCTGATGAACATTTTGGCGTATTCGCCGTCCTGAATACGTTTCAGGGCGTTGCGCATAGCCTGACGGGATTCGGCGTTGATCACTTCCGGGCCGGTCACGTATTCGCCGTATTCAGCGTTATTGGAGATCGAGTAGTTCATGTTGGCGATACCGCCTTCGTACATGAGGTCAACGATCAGCTTCAGTTCGTGCAGGCATTCGAAGTAGGCCATCTCCGGCGCGTAGCCAGCTTCAACCAGGGTTTCGAAACCGGCTTTCACCAGTTCAACGGTACCGCCGCACAGTACGGCTTGTTCGCCGAACAGGTCGGTTTCAGTCTCGTCCTTGAAGGTGGTTTCGATGATACCGGTACGACCACCGCCGACGCCGGCAGCGTAGGACAGAGCTACGTTTTTAGCGTTGCCGGATGCGTCCTGGTAGATTGCGATCAGGTCAGGGATACCGCCGCCTTTGACGAACTCGGAACGCACGGTGTGACCCGGAGCCTTCGGCGCGATCATGATCACGTCGAGGTCAGCGCGTGGCACTACCTGGTTGTAGTGGATCGCGAAACCGTGGGAAAAGGCCAGGGTAGCGCCCTTCTTGATATTCGGCTCGATCTCGTTCTTGTACAGCGCGGACTGGAACTCGTCCGGGGTAAGGATCATGACCAGGTCGGCGGCCGCAACAGCGGAAGCAACGTCGGTCACTTTCAGGCCGTGTGCTTCAGCCTTGGCAACGGTAGCCGAGCCTTTGCGCAGGCCAACGGTAACGTCAACGCCGGAATCTTTCAGGTTGCACGCCTGAGCGTGGCCCTGGGAGCCGTAACCGATGATGGCGACTTTCTTGCCCTGGATGATCGACAGGTCACAATCTTTATCGTAATAAACTTTCATGAGGTTCCTCTATATATCCAGGCCGTAAGGCCATTCGCTAATTTGGGTTAGATGCTGAGTACTTTGTCGCCACGGGCGATCCCTGTGACACCACTGCGTACGGTTTCCAGAATCGAGGCCGTCCCGATCGACTGGATGAAGCTGTCCAGCTTGTCGCTTGTACCGGTCAGTTGCACGGTATAAACACTGGCGCTTACATCGACGATCTGCCCGCGATAAATGTCGGTGGTGCGCTTGATCTCGGCACGCTGGGCACCCGTGGCCTTGACCTTGACCAGCATCAGCTCGCGCTCGATGTGGGCACTTTCCGACAGGTCGACCAGCTTGACCACTTCGATCAGCTTGTTGAGGTTCTTGGTGATCTGCTCGATCACCTCATCGTGGCCCACGGTGGTCAACGTCAGGCGCGACAGGGTCGGGTCTTCGGTCGGCGCCACGGTCAGGCTTTCGATGTTGTAGTTGCGTTGCGAAAACAGGCCGACAACACGAGACAGAGCGCCGGGTTCGTTCTCCAGAAGCAGGGAGATAATGTGCCGCATGATTAAGTACGCTCCGTCTTGTTCAGCCACATGTCGCGCATAGAGCCGTCTTTGATCTGCATCGGGTAGACGTGCTCGCTGGTATCCACCTTGATATCGATGAACACCAGGCGGTCCTTCATGGCGAACGCTTCTTCCATCTTCGGCTTAAGATCTTTCAAATCGGTGATGCGCATGCCGACGTGGCCATAGGCTTCAACCAACTTGACGAAGTCCGGCAACGATTCCATGTAGGAATGGGAGTGACGGCTGCCGTAGCTCATGTCCTGCCACTGACGAACCATGCCCAGCACGCCGTTGTTCAGGCAGACGATCTTCACGGGGAGGCCGTACTGCAGGCACGTCGACAGTTCCTGGATGTTCATCTGGATGCTGCCTTCACCGGTGACGCACGCGACGTCCGTCTCCGGGAAGCTCAGTTTCACACCCATGGCCGCAGGGAAACCAAAGCCCATCGTGCCCAGGCCACCGGAGTTGATCCAGCGGTTAGGCTTGTCGAATGTGTAGTACTGCGCCGCGAACATTTGGTGCTGGCCCACGTCGGAGGTCACAAAGGCGTCGCCCTTGGTCACTTCGCACAGGGTTTCGATCACGGTTTGCGGCTTGATAACGCTGCCGTCGCCCTTGTCGTAAGGGAACAGGCCGCGGTCACCGCGCCATTCGTCGATCTGCTTCCACCAGCTGGCGACGGATTCCTTGTTCGGCGTTTCGCCGATGTCCTTCAGCGCTGCGACCATTTCGGTCAAGACGCTTTCAACAGGACCTACGATCGGCACGTCGGCCTTGATGGTCTTGGAAATGGACGCCGGGTCGATGTCGATATGGATGATCTTGGCATTCGGGCAGAACTTGCTCGCGCCATTGATCACTCGGTCATCGAAACGTGCGCCCACTGCCAGGATCACGTCGGCATGGTGCATGGTCAGGTTGGCGGTATAGCTGCCGTGCATGCCGAGCATGCCGACGAACTGACGGTCCGAACCCGGGAACGCGCCGAGGCCCATCAAGGTATTGGTCACTGGCAGGTTGAGCAGCTTGGCCAGTTCGGTCAGCGGTGCGGAACCACCGCCCAGAATTACACCACCGCCGGAGTACAGCACAGGGCGCTTGGCCGCCAGGAGCATTTCTGCGGCCTTGCGGATCTGCCCCGAGTGCCCACGAACGGCTGGGCTGTAGGAACGCAGCTTGGCTTTCTTCGGGAAGATGTATTCGAATTTTTCAGCCGGGTTGGTCATGTCTTTCGGGATATCGACCACTACAGGCCCCGGACGACCGGACTGTGCGAGGTAAAAGGCCTTCTTCATGACTTCCGGGATTTCCGAGGCATGCTTGATCATGAAACTGTGTTTCACGATCGGCCGGGAGATACCGATCATGTCGGTTTCCTGGAATGCATCGGTACCGACCATGGTGCTTGCGACCTGGCCAGAAATGATCACCATCGGAATGGAGTCCATGTACGCGGTCGCGATGCCGGTAATGGCATTGGTTGCGCCAGGGCCGGACGTTACCAGGACCACGCCGGCTTTACCGGTGGCACGGGCATAACCGTCAGCCATATGGGTCGCGGCCTGTTCGTGGCGAACCAGGATGTGGGTAACAGCCGGTTCCTTGAACAGTGCGTCGTAGACATGCAGCAGAGCACCACCTGGGTACCCGTAGATATAGTCGACGCCTTCGTCACGCAAAAAGCGGACGAGCATCTCACCGCCAGATAAAAGCTCCACGTTGTTCACCTCTAAAACGCCAGAATACCGTCCGTTGAAAACCGACGGGTCTTAATAGGTTTACTTCTCAACAGAGCATGAGCGACGGTGGTCGCCGACTACGTCAGCACTGACTGAGCAAGTATTGGGATCGTCCCAAGTGTTGCGGGATTTTCCCACCCAGCGCGAGGTAACGCGTTGCGGGTGTTACAGGTCGGCGCGGATGTGCGCCTCATGATCTGCTGAGCGGGCCTGCTTCTGGCAGTCCCGATACAGCGGACTTTGGATTCTTCTGTTTCAGGCCCTTCAAGTCAAGCAATAATTGCGCTTTTTTCCAACTAAGCGCATGAGAACGTAGAAGAAAGGGCTTTGAGGAGGGATAAAACTCGCCTGAATGTCGTCAAGCGATAGAAATGTGCGCAAGACTGCCGGAAAACCCGGGAGTCAGGCAATTAACGAGCGTCGGCGATCAATTGGTCGAACTTTTTCAGCGCGTTGCGCAATCCGAGGCTTTCAAGCGGGCGGTCGGCGTAGACCATCTCGGCCATTTCCAGGATGCCCGACGCATTGGGCAATGGCAGGTCCTGCTCGAGAATCTGCTTCATGCGCGCCAGGAAGATCCATTGCAGCCACTGGTGAAAGTCCAGGGTATCCACCGAAAAAGGCTCGACACTGCTGAGCGCCTCGGCGCTGGGGGACACTTCGTCCCACCAGCCTTGCACGCGCAACTCACGCTCAATCAGCAATAACTGTTCGGCAATCGCCGGAAAGCGTGCATCCATCAGAGGTTGACCTTGGCTTTCCGCCGCGCCTGGGCAGCACCGGCGGCATCACCCTGTGCGGCGCGCGCGTCACCAATCAACGCCCACAGGCTGGCTTGCAGGTCGGGACGACCGTTAGCCAGGGACAAGCCACGACGAGCGAACTGCTCCGCTTGAGGTGCGTCGCCCTGGGCCATGCGCACCTGTGCCAGGCGATACAGCACTTGCGGCTCACGCGGGGCAACGCGTTGCGCACGCTCGAGACTCGACGATGCACCGTTCAAATCGCCACCCGCCTGTTGTTGCTGAGCCGTGGTGAGCAGGGCCAGCACCGGGCCGTCCAGTTGCTCGTCAGCCGACAGGCCGCCGGCGCTGGAGGACGATGGAATGCCGCTCGGCGTGGAAGGCATGTTGTAGGTGCCCTGGTTGATCGGTGCAGTTTGAACCGGCGCGGTATCGATCGGTCCGGAAGCGCTTGGCCCTGGGGTCCACGGCTCGGCGCTGATCGGCGCAGAGGTGGCGGAGCCGGCCCCCGGCACCATCACCACCACGCCCGAATCCTGCGGCACCGCCTGGGTCGCGGCCTGGGCAGGGCGGTTGGTCACGGTCTGGCGGAAACCGCCATTGGCCGAAATCCGGTCGCTATTGGAGACGGCTGTGCTCGAGTCCACCACGGGAATGGAGCCGCGTTGCACGCTGGAGCAACCGCTGAGCAAAGCCAGAGCTGTAATCGCTGGAATCCACCACTTGTTCACTTGAAACCCTCTCTGCTTAATTCATCCAGCCCTTGACCCAATCCATCACCGATTCCGCGTCAGCAGGGGCACCGCCACTGCATGCGGCACCGGGTGGCGGTTCGCTGCCGCGAATATACGGCATCTGCACCGCTCCCGGACAGTTGGCATCGGAGCCTTGGCCCGTGTGCGGATCTATCCAGGCCTGCACAATGTTATCCGGCTGCGGCATGTTCAGCGGCAGCGGGTCGGCCTTGCGCATGAAACTGGTCCAGACCTGCAGCGCACCGGTAGCGCCGGTGAACGGGGTCTTGCCGTTATCGTCGCGCCCCAGCCACACCACCGCCAGCACATCCTGGCCGAAGCCAGCGAACCAACTGTCGCGCGAGTCGTTACTGGTACCGGTCTTGCCAGCCAACGTCAGGTTGGACGGCAGGACTTTATAGACGGAGCTGCCCGTACCTTCACGCATCACACGCTGCATGGCGTTCTGGATCAGGTAGATGGAGCCTGCATCGAACCGCTGCTGAATCTGGAACGGATAACGTTTGAGCGGCTCGCCCTCGGCGGTCAGCACACTGCGGATGCCGCGCATCGGCGTATTGAAGCCACCGTTGGCGAGGGTCTGGTACATGGTCGCCACTTCCATCGGCGTCATGGCACCGGCCCCCAGCAGTATAGAGGGGAAGGCTGGGAATTCACGGGTGATCCCCAGGCGCGCCAAGGTTTTCAGGACGTTGGGGACACCGACTTCAAGCCCAAGGCGTGACGTGGAAATATTGTAGGAGTGCGCCAGCCCCTGATAAAGAAACACCGTACCGTGGGAGCGGCGATCGAAGTTCTGCGGCGTCCATACCTGCCCATCCCCCCCTTTGACCGACAACGGGTCATCCGACAGCCAACTGGTCAGGGTGTACTTGCTCGGTTTTTCCAACGCGGTCAGGTAAACGGCCGGTTTGACCAGCGAGCCGATTGGCCGCACCGCATCTAGCGCGCGGTTGAAACCGGCGAAGCTGGCCTGCCGACTGCCGATCATGGCCTGCACTTCGCCGGTTTCCGGATTGGTCACGACCATGGCCGCTTCGACTTCGTCCGAGCCTTTACGGCCCGTCAGGCGCTTGAAGGTGTCGTTGACCGACGCCTCGGCTTTCATCTGCAAAATCGGGTCGAAGCTGGTGAAGATCCGCAGGCCTTCTTCGGTCAAGTCTTCGTCGCGGTAGTCTTCACGCAGTTGGCGTTTGACCAGGTCGATAAAGCCCGGGAAGGAGCTGTCCGCCAGCTTGCCGCGCGTGGTAACGCCCAGCGGCATTTTCTTCGCCGCGGTCACTTGTTCCGCCGTGGCCACGCCTTGTTGCTCGAGCACATCGAGCACCAGGTTACGGCGCTCCAATGCCCGCTCAGGGTTGCGGCGCGGGTTGTAGTAGGAAGGCCCCTTGACCATGCCCACCAGCAACGCGACCTGATGCAACTTCAGTTCAGACAGCGGCTGGCCAAAAAAGAACTGGCTGGCCAGGCCGAAACCGTGCACCGCGCGCTGGCCGTCCTGACCGACGAATACCTCGTTGAGGTATGCCTCGAGGATTTCCTGCTTGCTGTAGTGCAATTCCAGCAGCATCGCCATCATGGCTTCGGTGAGCTTGCGGGTCAGGCTCCGCTCGCTGGTCAGGTAAAAATTCTTGACCAATTGTTGCGTAAGCGTACTGCCGCCCTGGGTCATCTTGCCGCCTGAGGTGTTCACCCAGACTGCGCGAGCGATCGACTTCGGGGAGACGCCCCAGTGGTGGTAGAAATCGCGATCTTCGACGGCCACCAGGGTTTCGAGCAGGAACGGCGGCACTTGATCAAGCTTGATCAGGATGCGGTCTTCGAGATTCTTCGGATAAATGCCGCCGATCATCAGCGGTTCCAGGCGCACCACAGGCAGCTTGGAGCCATTGAGTGACGATAATTCCGCGACGTAATCGCCGGAAAACCGCACGCGCACCGGCTGGGCTTTTTCCAGGCCTTCATAGAACTGGAAGCCACGGGTATTCAGGTCGACGGTATTGCCGCTGACGGCGGCTGCCCCCGGACCATTGCTCACGGGTTCGCGGCGATAGCCCAAGGCGTCGAGTTCGGTGAGAAAGTCGTCCTTGCTCAGCTTCTGGCCGGTGAACAGTTCCAGCGGGCGCGCGTATACCTTGGCCGGGATGGTCCAGCGCTTGCCGGAGAATTTCTCCTGGACCACGGCGTCGAGGTACACCGCAAAACCGGCGAGCACTACAAGACCCACCAGGCCGAGCTTGAGCGCCCAGCCCAGCCAAGGGCGCAGGCCGCGGGAAGGAGGTTTTTTACGGGAACGGGGAGATCGGGTTCGAGTCATGGCGGCGGATTATACGCACTTTATTGAGGATCAACATGAGCCGGACAGCGGTTTGCACGACCGGCCGCAGCAGCCATAATGCCCGCCATGTTTTCCCCCAGACTCTGAAGGATCGCCCGTGAGCCAGTCCCTGATCGCTGCCCTGCAAAATCCGGCTTTATACCCGCACCCGGTTGAAGCGTTCCAAGTCATCGAGACCCATATTTCCTGGGTCGTACTGACTGGCCCGTATGCTTATAAATTGAAGAAACCGATGAACTTCGGCTTTCTGGATTTCACCGACCTGGAAAAGCGCGGCCACTTCTGCCGCGAAGAACTGCGCCTCAACCAGCGCCTGACGCAAGATTTGTATCTCGACGTGTTGCCGATCACCGGCACCGCCGAAGCCCCGCAGTTGGGCGGCGAAGGTCCGGTCATCGAATACGCACTGAAAATGCGCCAGTTTCCGCAGAGCCAATTGCTCAGCACCTTGCAGGCTAATGGCGAACTGACCAGCGCGCACATCGATGAGATGGCCAGTCAAATCGCGCACTTCCACCTGACTGCGCCGAAAGTCCCGCAGGAACACCCAGCCGGCACGCCGGAAGAAGTGATGGCGCCGGTTCGCCAGAACTTCGACCAGATCCGCCCGTTCCTCAGCGACAAGGCTGACCTGGTTCAGTTGGATGCCTTGCAAGCCTGGGCCGAAAGCAGCTTCGAGCGCCTCAAGCCACTGCTTGCCCAGCGCAAAGTGGAGGGTTTCACCCGCGAATGCCACGGTGATATTCACTTGGGCAACGCCACCTTGATCGATGGCCACGTGGTGATCTTCGACTGCATCGAGTTCAACGAACCCTTCCGTTTTACTGACGTTTACGCCGATACCGGCTTCCTGGCGATGGACCTGGAAGACCGCGGCCTCAAGTCACTGGCGCGGCGCTTTATCAGCCAATACCTGGAGTTGACCGGTGACTATCAGGGCCTGGAAGTGCTGAATTTCTATAAAGCCTATCGCGCCCTGGTACGCGCCAAGGTCGCGTTGTTCAGCATGCCGAGCGAGGCCAGCCCGGTACAACGCGCCACTACCCTGCGCCAGTACCGTAACTACGCCAACCTGGCGGAAAGCTACAGCACTATTCCGTCACGCTTTATGGCGATTACCCATGGTGTTTCGGCCGTGGGCAAAAGCCACGTGGCGATGCGCCTGGTAGAGGCACTGGGCGCCGTGCGACTGCGCTCGGACGTGGAGCGCAAGCGCCTGTTCGGCGAGCAGCAGGTTGAAAACACGCCGCAGGCCGGTATTTATGCGGCCGACGCAAGCGCGGCAACTTACACACGCTTGAATGAAATCGCCGCTACCGTACTGCGCGCCGGTTACCCGGTGGTGCTGGATGCGACCTTCTTGAAGCGCGAGCAACGTGAAGCAGCGGCGAAGGTTGCCGAGGCGACCGGCGCGCCCTTCCTGATTCTGGATTGCAATGCGCCCCAAGCGGTCATCGCCAGCTGGTTGGCACAGCGTCAGGCGGACAAAAACGACCCTTCCGACGCGACACTGTCGGTGATCGAAGAACAACAGGCGAATCGCGAGCCACTGACCGCCGAGGAACAGTTGCTCAGCAAGCGTGTCGAAACCAATGAAAGCGGCACCCTTGATGCATTGGTGGCGCATATACGCCAGCGGCTGCCAGGACTGTAAGAAAAATTTCTTGATCGTGTCGCCTACTAAGGCGCACGATCGAGCAATAGTGGCACTATAATGGCGCCATAAATCCAACAGGAGTCGCCGTCATGAGTCAGCCCAAGCTTCTCGATTCTCCCCTCTACTCGCTCCTGCATAAAGATGATATCCGGGGCTTCAACCAGGAACGCCCAGATCACGGCGTCATCGACATGCGCGGTGGAGACTTCCGTGGGTTGGACTTGCGTGAGCTGAACGCCTCTGGCGTGGACTTCACCGACGCTTATTTCCGCTCCGCCGATTTGCGCGGCCTGGACCTTCGCGACTGTCCGCTGGAAGGGGCAAGCCTTGCCCACGCGCAAATTTCCGGCACCTACTTCCCGCCGGAACTGAGCGCTGACGAGATCCTCATGTCGGTCAATTTCGGCACCCGCCTACGCTACCGCACTCGTTGAACCCGCGCTTTTTCGCCCCGCCTCGCGCCCGCCTGGCGGGGGCTGCCTGCACCTGACGCCCCCCTTCTTATCAGTCTTTAGGCCGTTTCCGACTAAAGAACTGCGTTTTTCCTACTGAGCGCTACACTCCTCTCAGGCTTGCATGGTCACGATACCCACCGAACCATTCGGCCATCGCAAGGAGGCTTGATGAACGACGAGCTGCAACTCCTGAAAAACCTCGGCAAGACGTCGGCGCAGTGGCTGCATGCGGTGGGCATCCACAGCGCGTCAGACTTGCGCCGCCTGGGCGCTGTCGATGCATACCGCGCCGTGCGCACACGCGGGTTCCGCGCCTCGAAAGTACTGTTGTATGCCATCGAGGGCGCCTTGATGGATGTGCACTGGAACGACGTTCCTGCCGAGCGCAAGGAAGCGTTGAACCGTCAATTGGACGCGCTATCGACCCGTCAGAAAAATTGAGCACCGCCCAGTATCTACAGGCACTCCGGACAGGCGTTTGAGAAAACGCGCAGAACAGGCAAAAACAAAGGTTGACTCTCAAATGAGAATCGTTATGATTATCACAACTGGTCGCGAGATCAGCCGATAACTGAAAGACCATTGGTTCGGACTCTCAGATTATCTCCTCATCAGGCTAATCACGGTTATTTGACCCGGCTTTTGCCGGGTCTTTTTTTACCTGTCGAAAGCTGCCTGCAAACGTCAACTTCAGCGCGCAATGATCAGCGGATGCCCACGCTCCGGGTGCGGCTGCACCAGCACATCCAGGCCAAACACGGCTTTGAGCGGCTCAGGCTGCATCACCTGCGCGGGCGTATCCAAGGCATGGGGGCGGCCGGCCTCCAGCAGCAGAATGCGATCACAATAGCGAGCCGCCAGGTTCAAGTCGTGAAGGATCACCAATACCGCTGCCCCCCGATTGGCAAAGCGACGAATGGCCTGCAAGGTAGTGTGCTGATGCAACGGATCCAGCATCGACGTCGGCTCATCCAACAGCAACGTCTGCCCCGCCTCGCCCGGCCATAACTGCGCCAACACCCGCGCCAGGTGCACCCGTTGCCGTTCTCCGCCCGACAGCGCCAAGTAGCTGCGGCCTCTCAAATGGACGACATCCGCCGCCTGCAAGGCCGCCTCGATAATCTCGTCATCGCGCACGCGCCCGGTCTGGTGGGGCAAGCGGCCCATGCCTACAACCTCTTCGACACGGAAGGCGAAGTCCAACGTCGAGGCCTGTGGCAATACCGCCAGGCGTTGTGCGCGCTGCACGCCACTCCAATCAGCCAATGGGCGTTGATCCAACAACACTTTGCCCTGGGCGGGATGCAACTCACCGCACAAAGCACTGAGCAACGTACTCTTGCCCGCGCCATTGGGCCCCAGCACGCCCAGCACTTCACCCGGCAGCAGGTCGAGCGTGACATCCGCCAACACTGTTTTGCGACCGCGACGGATCTGCAGGTCTTCCACACGTAGCATCAGGCACGCCCCCGCAACAATAGGTATAGAAAGAGCGGCGCGCCGATAAACGCAGTGACAATACCGATGGGCAACTCAGCCGGCGCCAATGCCAGGCGCGCAACCAGATCGGCAAACAGCAACAGGCTTGCACCCGCCAATAACGATGCCGGCAGCAAGACCCGATGATCCGGCCCCGCCAGCAATCGCACCAGGTGCGGAACCACCAGCCCCACAAACCCGATCATACCCGCTGCGGCCACCGCAGCCCCCACACCCAAGGCGGTGCAGAACACTAACTCGCGCTTGAGCCTTTCTACATCAATACCGAGGTGACCGGCCTCGGACTCACCGAGCAGCAATGCATTCAACGCCCTGGCTCGGCGCGGCAACCACAGCGCGACACCCACGCTCACCAGCAGCAACGGCCACAAGCGCGAATAGCTGGCGCCGTTGAGGCTGCCCAGGTTCCAAAACGTGAGAGTGCGCAAGGTGGCGTCGTCGGCCAGGTAGGTAAACAGGCCCACCGCCGAACCGGCGAGCGCCGTCAAGGCAATGCCGGCGAGCAGCATGGTCGCGACGTTGGTCTGGCCGTTGCGCCGCCCTAGGCGATAAACCAGCGCCGTCACGCCCAAGCCGCCAAGAAATGCGCACACAGATAAAACATAAGGCCCGAACGCCTCCGGCAAACCGCCGAAAAACGAACCGCCAACAATCGCCACCGCCGCGCCCAACGCAGCACCGCTGGAAACCCCGACCAACCCCGGATCAGCCAGCGGATTGCGAAACAACCCCTGCATCGCCACACCCGACAAAGCCAACACGCCGCCGACTGCCAAGCCCAGCAACGTACGCGGCAAACGGATCTGCCCCAGGATCAGTTCAGCCTGTTCCAACCCCTGGGCCTCGATCGGCAACCCCATCAAACGCAACGCGGCCTTGAGCGTATCCAGCAATGGCAGACTGACCGGCCCCAACGCCAGGGATAACCAGATGGCCAGTAAGCACAGCAGTGCCAACCCGATAAACAAGGTCTTGGGTTTAACCAGCGCGGTCATGGGGCAGGCTTAGGCTGGGACGGATAAAAACCGGCAGAGAGTTCCACGAGGCTTTGCGGCAGGCGCGGCCCAAGCCCGCCGACCAGCAAAGTGGGATCCACCTCAAACACCCGCCCGTCATGAGCGGCCGGCGTCGATGCCAGGATCGGATTTTCCTTGAACAGTGCCGCACGCGCCGCTTCACCGGTCAGGGCGCGATCGGCAAACACCAGCACATCCGGGCTCAACCCCGCCAATGACTCCATGGAAAACGGCTTGTAGCCGCTATGGGTTGCCAGATTACGTCCGCCCGCCTGTTGCAGCATCCAGTCAGCCGCCGTGTCTTTGCCTGCAATCAGCGGCTTGCCGCCCGCATGGCCAAGCAATAGCAATACGCCAGGCGTCTTTTGAGTGGACTGGGCCTTGGCCACCCAACGCTTCTGCTGCTCCAGTGCCTGTTCATACCCGGCAAGCAGCTCGCTAGCCTTGGCGCCATTGCCCAGCAACTTGCCCAAGTGCTGAAGGTTGTCTTTCAACGCCTGCAGGTCCGGCTGCGCCGAAAACATCTCTACCTGCACACCCGCGTTGCGGACCTGCGCCAGCACCGGCGGCGGGCCCATTTCTTCGGTACCTACCAGCACCTGCGGACGCAGACTCAGAATGCCTTCCGCCGACAATTGCCGCTGGTAACCGATGCTCGGCAGCGCCGTGAGGGACTCGGGATGCTGGCTGGTGGTGTCCACCCCCACCAATTTCGATTCGCCGCCCATGGCCGTTACCCATTCCGACAGCGCCCCACCGGCACTGACCCAGCGCTGCGGCAGTTCCGAGGCCTGAGCCCCATGATTGACCAGCAGGGAAGCAATAAGCGCGATAGCGCTGGCACTCAGGCGCATAACAGGGTTTCCTTCCAGGGGCAGGGCCGCTCAAGCGCTCATCGATGTGACAGATAACCCCTGCCCGGCATCGTATTGAGCACCCGGTCAGCTAACGGGCGAAGCCGGCATTTGATAATTGTTTGCATTTGAACGTCAAGGCACTTAAGGATTGAAATGAAGTTTCTCTGCCCCTCCGACGCGCTCGCGCCCGACTGCAGCCTCGGTTTTGACATCGACGGCTGCAAGCTGTTGGCGGTGCGCCGGGGCGGCGTTGCCTACTTCTATATGAACCGCTGCCCCCATCGCGGCATCCCGCTGGATTGGCAGCCCGGTCAGTTTCTCGACGCCAGCGCCAGCCTGATCCAATGCGCCACTCACGGCGCCCTGTTCCTGATCGAGAGTGGCGAATGCATTGCCGGGCCGTGCGCCGGGCAAAGCCTCATCGCCCTGCCCGGCCGCGAAGACGCCCAGGGATTGTGGGTGGAACTCTAGTCGAACAACACGTCCAGACGCCGGTCCACGCAGATCTCCTCAGATGTCACCCGCACCCCATAGGCCAACACTTCCACCCCTGCCGCCTTGGCTTCACGCAGGGCAGCAGCGTAGGCCGCGTCGATTTCCACGGCCGGGCGCACGGCATCGATCCCCGAAAGATTGACGCAATACAACTGCACCGCCCGCACCCCGCTGCGCGCCAAGTAGGCCAGCTCGCGCAAGTGCTTGGCGCCGCGCTGGGTGACGGCATCGGGGAAGGCCGCAATCGAAGAGCCATCAAAGCCCAAGGTCACGCTTTTGACTTCGACAAACGCGGCCCCATGGGGGTAGTCCAGGCGAAAGTCGATTCGGCTTTTCTCCTGACCGTAAGGCACTTCACGCTTCAATGCGGTGAAACCGTTGAGCTCCGTAATCACCCCGGCACGCAACGCCTCTTCCACCAATTGATTGGCCCGCGCCGTGTTCACACACGCCAGACGCCCCTGGGGCGTCTCGGCGATTTCCCAGGTGCCGGGCAACTTACGCTTGGGGTCATTGGAACGACTGAACCAGACCTGCCCGCCTTCGACCATGCAATTGAGCATCGAGCCGGTGTTCGGGCAGTGAATGGTCAATAACTCGCCGGCAACGGTTTCGATATCGGTGAGAAAACGCTTATAGCGGCGGATGAGCCGCGCTTCTTCGAGGGGAGGATAAAAATGCATCAGCCTTGCCAACTCCGCAATCCACGGGCAATTCGCTCCACCGCCTGCTGTAGCCGATCAATGTTTTGCGTGTAGGCAAAGCGCACATGGTGACCGGCCTGGTAGCGTCCGAAATCCAGACCGGGCGTAAAGGCCACATGTTCGGTCTCCAGGAAATGACGACAGAACGCGAAGGCATCCCCGCCGAACGCGCTGATATCCGCATACAAATAGAACGCACCTTCCGGCTCAACGGCAATGCCGAAGCCCAGCTCGCGCAGGGCCGGTAGCAGGAAGTCGCGACGGCGGCCAAATTCGGCGCGGCGCTCTTCCAGAATGCCCAGGGTCTGCGGGGTGAAACACGCCAGCGCCGCATGTTGGGCCATGCTCGGCGCACTGATGTAGAGGTTTTGCGCCAGTTTCTCCAGCTCACCCACTGCCGCCGGTGGCGCCACCAGCCAACCCAGGCGCCAACCGGTCATGCCGAAATACTTGGAAAAACTATTAAGGACGAACGCATCGTCGTCGACTTCCAGCACGCTGGCGGCGTCTGTGCCGTAGGTGAGGCCATGGTAAATCTCATCGACCACCAGATGACCGTTACGCGCGTTGATTGCGCCCGAAAGCGCGGCCAATTCGTCGCGCGTGAGGATCGTCCCGGTCGGGTTGGCCGGGGATGCCACCAGCGCGCCTACGCTGTCCTGATCCCAGTGCCGGCCCACCAGGTCGGCGGTCAGTTGATAGCGCACGTCAGGGCCGACCGGCACCAACTGCGCCGCGCCCTCCACCAGCCGCAGGAAATGGCGGTTGCAGGGGTAACCAGGGTCTGCGAGCAGCCAATGCTTGCCCGGATCGACCAGCAGGCTGCTGGCCAGTAACAGGGCACCGGAACCACCGGGGGTGATCAGGATGCGTTCAGGGTCCACGTTCAGGCCATAGCGCTGTTGATAGAAACCACTGATGGCCTCGCGCAGTTCCGGCAGGCCACGGGCCGCGGTGTAGCGGGTCTTGCCATTGGCCAATGCCGCCTGGCCGGCCTGGATGATCGGCTCGGCGGTGGTGAAATCCGGCTCGCCGATTTCCAGGTGGATCACGTCATGGCCGGCGGCTTGCAGCTCATTGGCCCGCGCCAGCAATGCCATGACATGAAAAGGTTCGATGGCGCGACTGCGCGCACTGTAGGGCTGAGCCATTAGCCTTCCTTAACGGTGAGGACAAAATCCGGATTCTACCGAACCACGGCGGTAAAACATGTTCTATTGCCTGTCCGGCGGCGCATGCAGGTCGGGCAAGCGCGTGCAAAACGACTAAAATCAACCGTTGAGAGGATACATACCCACCTACGACGGGCAGTCGCGGTTTGCGACACTGACGTGATGGGCCTCGACAGCCGGGAGTGGCGCACCCCGAATCTATCTGGTAAGTTCGCCCGCTTGCAGCCGCAGGGCCGGCAGGTGTCGGTGACGTTGAAATCCTGCGCAATGGATTAGAAGAGTGAGAGGCGGTCTATTCATGTCCACCCAGGCAAAGCAACAACAACCCTCAGCCCTCAGCGGCTTCACACCCTATGTAGAAACAAAGGGTGAGGAGTACATGAGCGAGTCCATGCGCAAGCACTTCTCCAATATCCTGAAGAAGTGGAAGCAGGACTTGATGCAGGAAGTCGACCGCACGGTTGACCATATGAAGGACGAAGCCGCCAACTTCCCTGACCCGGCAGACCGTGCCAGCCAGGAAGAGGAATTCGCCCTCGAACTGCGCGCCCGCGATCGCGAGCGCAAGCTGATCAAGAAAATCGACAAGACCCTGCAACTGATCGAAGACGAAGAATACGGCTGGTGCGAATCCTGCGGTGTCGAGATCGGTATCCGTCGCCTGGAAGCCCGCCCGACCGCGGACCTCTGCGTAGACTGCAAGACCTTGGCCGAAATCAAGGAAAAACAGGTCGGCAAGTAATTCAGCCGAGCTGAACGAATGGGGCGTGCGAACGGCCCATTTTTGTTTCTGGCGTTTACCGAATTTCCAGTAGTATCCGGCCCATGACAGCCTCTACCTATATCGGGCGCTTTGCCCCCACACCCAGCGGCCATTTGCATTTCGGCTCCCTGGTCGCCGCCCTCGCCTCCTACCTCGACGCCCGCGCCAACAGTGGCCGCTGGCTGATGCGCATGGAAGACCTCGACCCGCCCCGCGAAGAGCCCGGTGCCCAGGCGGCGATCCTGCAGGCGCTGGAAAGCTACGGCTTTGAATGGGACGGGGAAACAGTCCGACAAAGCGAGCGGCACGAAGCCTACGCCAAAGTGCTGAACGACCTGTTCAACCACGGCCTGGCCTACGCCTGCACCTGCTCGCGCAAACAACTGGAAGCCTACAACGGGATTTACCCCGGCCTGTGCCGCAATGCCGGCCACGACCAGCAAGATGCCGCTATCCGTTTGCGTGTGCCCGAGCTTGCGTACCACTTTACCGACCGCGTTCAAGGCGAGTTCCGACAGCACCTGGGCCGCGAAGTCGGCGATTTCGTCATTCGCCGGCGTGACGGCCTTTATGCTTATCAACTGGCGGTGGTTCTCGACGATGCCTGGCAAGGCGTGACCGATATCGTACGCGGCGCCGACCTGTTGGACTCCACGCCACGCCAACTGTATCTGCAGGAATTGCTGGGCCTGCGCCAACCGCGCTACCTGCACGTGCCGCTGATTGTCCAGCCGGACGGCAACAAGTTGGGTAAATCCTACCGATCGCCGCCGTTGACACCCAACCAGGCCACGCCCCTGCTAGTGAGAGCACTGCGCGCCCTCGGCCAGCAACCCGGCGCCGAACTGCTGCACGCCAGCCCGCGTGAACTGCTGGATTGGGGCATCGCCCATTGGGACGCCACACGGGTCCCCCGCACACTGACCCTGGCCGAAGCGCAATTGAGCTGAAGGCGCTTGCAGCTTGCCAGGCATCCGTTACCATCGCCGCAGTTTTTCATTCAGAGGCCAACATGTATATCTATCGATTGGTCCTGCTGCTGGTCGTCGGGATCTACCTGTTTTCCCCCGCCATCATGGATTGGTGGATCGACGCCACGGGCGCCTGGTATCGCCCTTATCTGCTGTGGCTGATCCTGATCGTCGTGACTTTCATCCTGCAGAGCCAAAAAGATGCCGATGAGCTTTAGCCTCACCCAGATGCTGCTGATCAGCGCCGCCTACCTGGCCGCGTTGTTCGGCGTCGCCTGGATCAGTGAGCGCGGAATGATTCCGCGGGCGATCATTCGCCATCCGTTGACCTATACCTTGTCCTTGGGCGTGTACGCCAGTGCCTGGGCGTTTTATGGCACCGTGGGACTGGCCTATCAGTACGGTTATGGTTTTCTGTCCAGTTACCTCGGGGTGTCCGGCGCGTTTCTGCTGGCGCCGGTGCTGCTGTACCCGATCCTGAAGATCACCCGTACCTACCAGCTGTCGTCTCTGGCCGACCTGTTCGCCTTTCGCTTTCGCAGCACCTGGGCCGGCGCGCTGACCACGATTTTCATGCTGATCGGCGTCTTGCCCTTGCTGGCCCTGCAGATTCAGGCTGTGGCCGACTCCATCAGCATCCTCACCCGCGAACCCGTACAGCATCGCGTTGCGCTGGCCTTCTGCGGGCTGATCACGCTGTTCACGATTTTCTTCGGCTCGCGCCATATCGCTACCCGCGAGAAACACCAAGGCCTGGTGTTCGCGATTGCCTTCGAGTCGGTGATCAAGCTGATCGCCATCGGCGGCGTCGGCCTGTATGCGCTCTACGGCGTATTCGACGGCCCGCAGCAGCTGGAACTGTGGCTGCTGCAAAACCAGACCGCCCTCGCCGCCTTGCACACCCCGCTGCAGGAAGGCCCATGGCGCACCCTGCTGCTGGTTTTCTTCGCCTCGGCAATCGTGATGCCGCACATGTATCACATGACCTTTACCGAAAACCTCAACCCGCGCTCGCTGGTCAGCGCCAGTTGGGGCTTGCCGCTGTTCCTGCTGTTGATGAGCCTGGCGGTACCGCTGATCCTGTGGGCCGGCTTGAAATTGGGGGCCACCACCAACCCCGAGTACTTCACCCTTGGCGTGGGCATTGCCGCCAATAGCAAATCCCTGGCATTGCTGGCGTATGTGGGCGGTTTGTCCGCCGCCAGCGGCCTGATCATCGTCACGACGCTGGCGTTATCGGGCATGGCGCTCAACCATCTGGTACTGCCGCTGTACCAGCCGCCGGCCGAAGGCAATATCTACCGCTGGCTGAAATGGACACGGCGCGCGCTGATCGTCGCGATCATCATGGCCGGCTACGGGTTCTACCTGTTGCTCGGCCCCGGGCAAGACCTGGCCAACCTGGGGATCGTCGCGTTCGTCGCCACCTTGCAGTTCCTGCCGGGGGTGCTGTCGGTGCTGTACTGGCCGACCGCCAACCGTCGTGGCTTTATCGCCGGGTTGCTGGCGGGGATCCTGGTCTGGATCGTCACCATGCTGCTGCCGCTGGTCGGTAATCTGCAGGGCTTCTATATCCCCTTGCTGAACATGATTTACGTGCTGGACGACACCAGTTGGCACATGGCGGCGATTGCATCCCTGGCCGCCAACGTCCTGATGTTCACCCTGATCTCGCTGTTCACCAACGCCAGCCCGGAAGAAACCAGCGCCGCCGAAGCCTGTGCGGTGGACAACGTGCGCCGCCCGCAACGCCGAGAATTGCATGCGGCCTCGCCCCAGGAGTTCGCCACGCAACTGGCCAAGCCCCTGGGCGCAAAGGCGGCGCAAAAGGAAGTGGAACAGGCTCTGCGTGATCTCTACCTGCCGTTCGACGAACGCCGCCCTTACGCGCTGCGTCGCCTGCGTGACCGTATCGAAGCCAACTTGTCGGGGCTGATGGGGCCGAGCGTGTCCCAGGACATGGTGGAAACCTTCCTGCCCTACAAGGCCGGCGGCGAAAACTACGTCACCGAAGACATCCATTTCATCGAGAGCCGACTGGAGGATTACCACTCACGCCTCACAGGTCTCGCCGCCGAACTCGATGCCTTGCGCCGCTATCACCGCCAAACCCTGCAGGAACTGCCGATGGGCGTGTGCTCCCTGGCCAAGGATCAGGAGATCCTGATGT
Organism: Pseudomonas cedrina subsp. cedrina; assembly: GCF_001983175.1. Taxonomy (GTDB): domain Bacteria; phylum Pseudomonadota; class Gammaproteobacteria; order Pseudomonadales; family Pseudomonadaceae; genus Aquipseudomonas; species Aquipseudomonas cedrina. Next base: position 341,523 of record NZ_MNPW01000008.1, on the reverse strand, counting down.
GGAACAAGGCCATGGAAGAACTCACCGGCATCGCCGCGCAGCGGGTGGTCGGTTCACGCCTGAATACCCTGGGCGAACCCTGGAAAGAATTGTTACAAGGATTTATCGACCTGCCCGACGAGCACTTGCACAAGCAGCACCTGGCCCTCGATGGCCAGACTCGCTGGTTGAACCTGCACAAAGCCGCCATCGACGAACCCCTGGCGCCCGGTAACAGCGGCCTGGTGTTGCTGGTGGAAGACCTGACCGAAACCCAGATGCTCGAAGACAAGCTGGTGCACTCCGAACGCCTGGCCAGCATCGGCCGGCTGGCGGCTGGCGTGGCCCACGAGATCGGCAATCCGATCACCGGTATCGCCTGCCTGGCGCAGAACCTGCGAGAAGAGCGGGAAGAGGACGGCGAAATCATCGAGATCAGCGGCCAGATCCTCGAACAGACCAAACGCGTGTCGCGCATCGTGCAGTCGTTGATGAGCTTCGCCCACGCAGGCGGCCATCAGAACCAAGACGAAGCGGTGTGCCTGGCCGAGGTGGCGCAGGATGCCATCGGGCTGCTGGCCTTGAACCGGCGCAATTTCGAAGTACAGTTCTTCAATTTGTGCGACCCCGACCATTGGGTGGATGGCGACTCACAACGCCTGGCCCAGGTTCTGATCAACCTGCTGTCCAACGCCCGCGATGCAACGCCGGCCGGCAGCGCCGTACGCGTCAAGACCGAGGCTTTCGAACATACGGTCGATCTGATCGTCGAAGATGAAGGTAGCGGTATTCCACAGAACATCATGGACCGATTGTTCGAACCCTTCTTCACCACCAAGGACCCCGGTGAAGGTACCGGTCTGGGCCTTGCACTGGTCTATTCCATCGTTGAAGAGCATTATGGACAAATCACCATCGACAGCCCGGCTGACACCGAAAGCCAACGCGGCACCCGTATCCGGGTGACCTTGCCGCGTCATGTCGAAGCGACGTCCGCTGTGAACTGAGACCGTCGAGAGAATTGAATCAATGCCGCACATTTTGATCGTCGAAGACGAAACCATCATCCGCTCTGCCTTGCGTCGCCTGCTTGAACGAAATCAGTACCAGGTCAGCGAAGCCGGCTCGGTGCAGGAAGCCCAGGAGCGTTTCAGCATTCCCACGTTCGACCTGATTGTCAGCGACCTGCGCCTGCCTGGCGCGCCTGGCACCGAGTTGATCAAGCTCGGCCAGGGCACCCCGGTGCTGATCATGACCAGCTACGCCAGCCTGCGCTCGGCGGTGGACTCCATGAAGATGGGCGCGGTGGACTACATCGCCAAGCCTTTCGACCATGACGAAATGCTTCAAGCCGTGGCCCGCATCCTGCGTGACCGCCAGTCGGCCAGCAGTGCGCCGGCCGAACCGCGGCCGGCAGGCAAAACCGCCGACAAGCCCAGCGTCGACAACAGCAACGGCGAGATCGGCATCATCGGTTCCTGCCCACCGATGCAGGACCTGTACAGCAAGATCCGCAAAGTCGCCCCGACCGACTCCAATGTATTGATCCAGGGCGAATCAGGCACCGGTAAAGAACTGGTGGCGCGCGCCCTGCACAACCTGTCCAAGCGTGCCAAGGCGCCGATGATCTCGGTGAACTGTGCGGCGATTCCCGAATCCCTGATCGAATCCGAATTGTTCGGTCACGAAAAAGGCGCGTTCACCGGCGCCAGCGCCGGGCGTGCGGGCCTGGTGGAGGCGGCGGACGGTGGCACCTTGTTCCTTGATGAAATCGGCGAACTGCCCCTGGAAGCCCAGGCGCGGTTGCTGCGCGTGCTGCAGGAAGGCGAGATCCGCCGTGTAGGCTCGGTGCAGTCGCAAAAGGTCGATGTACGCCTGATCGCCGCTACCCACCGCGACCTGAAGAGCCTGGCCAAGATCGGCCAGTTCCGTGAAGACTTGTACTATCGCCTGCACGTGATCGCCCTCAAGCTACCGCCCCTGCGTGAACGTGGCGCCGACGTCAATGAGATCGCCCAGGCGTTCCTGCTGCGCCAGAGCGCGCGCATCAACCGCACCGACCTGAAGTTCGCCGCGGACGCCGAGCAGGCGATTCGGCATTACTCGTGGCCGGGCAACGTGCGCGAGCTGGAGAATGCCGTCGAGCGTGCGGTAATCCTCTCGGAAAGCCCGGAGATTTCCGCCGAGCTGCTGGGCATCGATATCGAACTGAGCGACCTGGACGATGACGATTTCGTCGGCCTGGCCCCTCAGCAGGGCGGCGGTAGCAATACCAGCCATGAGCCGACGGAGGACCTGTCACTGGAAGATTATTTCCAGCACTTTGTCCTTGAGCATCAGGACCATATGACTGAAACCGAGTTGGCGCGCAAACTGGGCGTAAGCCGTAAATGCCTGTGGGAACGCCGCCAGCGCCTGGGCATTCCACGCCGCAAGACGGGTGTAGCCAGCGAGAGCTGAGGGTGCGCCCCCACAGGTAACACCCACAAATGTGAAAAAACTGTTACCGCAGATATTTCGCGTAACAAAAGCCGGGGCTTACGGTAACGAAGCCCCGGCTTTTTTTGGCCCGTCAAAAACCCGAAACCGCCTTAAACCCCCGGTTTTACTGGCCGATGCAAAAGTTGGCACGCACCCTGCTATATGCTTAGTACAAAAACAATAACAAGCTCAGTACAAGACAATAAAAATAAGACGAATCGACTCACGCATAACAAAAACAACACGGCGGAGGCGCAGCTAACTGATTCTTTTGGAGAGGCGTTGCATTTGGGGCTTGCCCCGCAACCAGGCCGAGAACAACAAAAAACTGCTCTAAGGCAGAGCCTGAACTGGTTGGATCGTAGATCAGCAACACAGCGACCAAAGCAATCCGTTTGCTCTTGGCTCCCGATTGGGAGTGTCATGAAGGTGAAGCTTCATGGCGAGGGCGATCAACAAAAACAAGAAGCCCGCAACCCATAATAAAAATAGAGCACGCAACTACTTCTGGGGGAGCTTCGGCTCCCCTTGTAGTTTCCGCTGTTTCGCGCCGTTTTGATGCTCAAACGCTTTTGACGCAAGGCTCGCAGCTTGTTCCTACACCATCCCCCGACTAAATGCTAGAATCCCGGCCCATCATGCGGTCATTCTTCGTTATGGCCGAACATTCCTTCAAACAGTGCATCCCATGCTGAAGAAGTTGTTCCAGTCATTCCGTTCTCCCTTGCGTCGTACGCAACACATTCGCAGCACGCCTGAAGTGCTTAACAGCAATCAGCATTCATTGCAGCGCGCTCAATTCAGCCGCTATGCGGTGAACATCGTCGAACGTTTGCAGAACGCCGGCTACCAGGCCTATCTGGTGGGTGGCTGCGTACGCGACATGTTGCTCAACATCACGCCCAAGGACTTCGACGTCGCCACCAGTGCCACGCCCGAGCAGATACGCGCCGAGTTTCGTAACGCGCGGATCATCGGCCGCCGTTTCAAGCTGGTGCATATCCACTTCGGTCGCGAAATCATCGAGGTCGCGACGTTCCGCGCCGGCCACCCGCAAAACGATGAAGAGGAAGACACCAACCAGTCTTCCCGCAACGAGAGCGGACGTATCCTGCGCGACAACGTCTACGGCACCTTGGAAGAAGACGCGCAACGCCGCGACTTCACCATCAACGCCCTGTACTACGACCCGGTCAGCGAGCGCATTCTCGATTACGCCAATGGCGTGCACGATATTCGCAACCATCTGATCCGCCTGATCGGCGATCCGGTCAAGCGTTACCAGGAAGACCCGGTGCGCATGCTGCGTGCGGTGCGTTTTGCCGCCAAGCTGAATTTCGGTATCGAGAAACACACCGCTGCGCCGATCCGCGAGCTGGCACCGATGCTGCGGGAAATTCCCTCGGCGCGCCTGTTCGAAGAAGTGCTCAAGCTGTTCCTTTCGGGCTATGCCGCCGACACCTTCGAAATGCTCGTCGACCTGCAATTGTTCGACCCGCTGTTCCCGGCCAGTGCCGAGGCGCTGGAATACAACCCGACCTATACCCATACGCTGATCAGCGAAGCGCTGATTAACACGGACCTGCGCATCAAGCAGAACAAGCCGGTAACCCCGGCGTTCCTGTTTGCCGCCCTGTTGTGGCCCGCCTTGCCGAAGCGCGTATTGCGCCTGCAAGACCGTGGCATGCCGCCGATTCCGGCCATGCAGGAAGCCGCGCACGAGCTGATCGCCGAGCAGTGCCAACGCATTGCAATTCCTAAACGTTTCACCATGCCGATCCGCGAGATCTGGGACATGCAGGAGCGCCTGCCGCGCCGCAGCGGCAAGCGTGCCGACCTGTTGCTCGATAATCCGCGTTTCCGCGCCGGCTATGACTTCCTGTTGCTGCGTGAAAGCGCCGGCGAGGCGACTGACGGCCTAGGTGAATGGTGGACCGACTACCAGGACGCCAATGACAGCGAGCGCCGCGACATGATTCGCGACCTCGCCGGCAAAGGCGATGGCGTTGGCGAGGGGCCGAAGAAGCGCCGTCGCAGTGGCACCAAACGCAAACGCAGCGCCGCTGACGCGTCGGGCGCCGCAGGCGACTAAACGTGGAACGTATCTACATCGGCATGGGCAGCAACCTCGCGGCCCCGGACAAGCAATTGCGCAGTGCTATCGAGGCACTGGCGCGATTGCCTGGCACCACCCTCGCTGGCGTCTCCGCCTTCTATCAAAGTGATTCCCTGCTCCCGGGCCAGCCGCGCTACACCAACGCGGTTGCCGCCTTGGACAGCAGCCTTGCGCCCCTGGAGCTGCTGGATGCGCTGCAAGCCATCGAGAACGATCAAGGCCGCGAACGCCTTGAGCGTTGGGGCCCACGCACCCTCGACCTTGACATCCTGCTGTTCGGGGATCGCCTGATCGACGAGCCGCGCTTGAAGGTGCCGCACTATCAGATGCACCTAAGGGCGTTTGTGCTTTACCCGTTGGCTGAACTGGCGCCCGCAGCACTGCAATTGCCCGACGGTCAAACGCTCAGCAACTTGCTCGCCGCCTGCCCGTTTGCCGGCTTGGAACGGCTTCCCCAAGGCTGACCCGGTCAATGTGGGAGCTGGCTTGCCTGCGATGCAAGCAACTCGGTCTTTCAGTGAGACCGAGGGGATGCTATCGCAGGCAAGCCAGCTCCCACATTTTGATCTCATGCCACTCGAAACGGCTTGCCAGGTGCTGAATCGCATCAGTAACAGCGGTAACACCGCCCTCGTAACAATGCGGTAACACATCCAATTGACTTCCCGTGTCCTCCTCACGACTATAGGCGTCCCGCTGCCGCCAACCCGGCGCTTAAGGGCGCAATCCAGGCCTTATAAGCACTGCTCTCAAGACAGTGCGCCTGTATAAACGAAGACTCACGCGCGTTACTCGCTGTTTCCAAGCGCCTGAACGAGGACCCTTTTCATGCCAGACATTACCCTGACCACCTTGCAGAGCCTCAAGCTCAAAGGTGAAAAAATCACCATGCTGACCTGCTATGACGCCACCTTTGCCCACGCCAGTTGCCAGGCCGGGGTCGAAGTGTTGCTGGTGGGTGACTCCCTGGGCATGGTGCTTCAAGGGAATGACAGCACACTGCCCGTGACCACCGATGAACTTGCCTACCACACCGCCAGCGTCAAGCGCGGTAACGATGGCGCCTTCATCATCGCCGACATGCCGTTCATGGGTTACGCCACACTCGAACAGACGTTCCAGAATGCCGGCAAGCTGATGCAAGCCGGTGCGCACATGATCAAAGTGGAAGGCGCCGTATGGCTGGCCGAATCGATCCGCCTGCTGGCGGAGCGCGGCGTGCCGGTATGCGCGCACATGGGCCTGACGCCGCAGTCGGTCAACCTCCTCGGCGGCTACAAGGTACAAGGCCGCAATGAAGCCCAGGCGCGCCAGATGCGTGCCGACGCCATCGCCCTGGAGCAAGCGGGCGCAGCGATGATCCTGCTCGAATGCGTGCCCAGCGAACTGGCGGCCGAAATCACCCAGGCCGTTAAAGTGCCGGTGATCGGGATTGGCGCGGGATCGGCCACCGATGGTCAAGTGCTGGTGCTGCACGACATGCTCGGCCTGTCGATCAGCGGCCGCGTGCCCAAATTCGTGAAGAATTTCATGGCCGGCCAAACCAGTATCCACGACGCATTGAGCGCCTACGTGGCTGAAGTCAAAGGCGTGACCTTTCCAGGCGCCGAACACGGATTCTCCGCATGAACACCGTTAAAACCGTACGTGAACTACGGGCTGCCGTAACCCATGCCCGTAGCGCCGGCAAGCGCATCGGCTTCGTACCCACCATGGGCAACCTGCACAGCGGCCATGCCACCCTGGTGACCAAGGCTGCCCAGCAGGCGGATTTCGTCGTCGCCAGCATCTTCGTCAACCCGCTGCAGTTCGGCGCCGGCGAAGACCTGGACACATACCCGCGCACCTTGGCTGCCGACCAGGAAAAGCTGCTGCAAGCCGGCTGCAACCTGCTGTTCGCGCCCACCGTCGAGGAAATGTACCCCGGCGGCACCACCGGCCAGACCCGTGTCAGCGTGCCGCAGCTGTCTGAAGGCCTGTGCGGCGCCAGCCGTCCGGGGCACTTCGAAGGCGTGGCGACGGTGGTCAGCAAGCTGTTCAACATGGTCCAGCCGGACATGGCGGTGTTTGGCCAGAAGGACTATCAGCAACTGGCGGTGATCCGCGCCATGGTCCAAGACCTGAACATGCCGATCCAGATCATCGGCGAGCCCACCGTGCGCGCCGACGACGGCCTCGCGCTGTCATCACGCAACGGCTACCTCACCGACGAGCAACGCGCCATCGCGCCGGTGCTGTACCGCTGCCTCAGCCAGATTGGCGCGGCGATCAAAGCCGGTGAGCGTGACTTTGCCAGGCTGCACGCCGAGCAGGTCGGGCAGATCGAAGCCGCCGGGCTGCGCCTGGACTACCTCGAAGTACGCCAGGGCGTACACCTGCGCCCGGCCACGGCCGAGGACCGCGATATCGTGATCCTGGTCGCGGCGTACCTGGGCGCCACCCGCCTCATCGACAACCTGCACCTGACCCTCGACTGAGCCCCTCCCGTCGCGGTTCTCGTTGCTCTTCTCGTTGCGCCGGTATAAAAAAGTACCGGCCACAGCGCAGACAAAGCCAAGACATATCGACACGCTAGGTTTAATGTAATCGCCCTGCGCTATGGTTAGCGCTGTCCGGAACCCATTGCCTGATGAAAATTTGGACGTTCCGGACCCAGAAGTGTCCTAAAGGCAGTCCCCGTAATAAAAAGGAAACCCGCAGCGATGGCGTACTACCGCACTCCTCATGACGTTACCGCTCTGCCCGCCTGGCAAGCGCTCAATCAACATCGCCAAGCCATGCAGGATTTCAGCATGCGCGAAGCGTTCAATGCCGATCCGCAGCGTTTTTCACAGTTCACCTTGAGCAGCTGCGGACTTTTCCTCGATTACTCCAAAAACCTGATTACCGGCGAAACCCGTGACCTGCTGGTGGCGCTGGCCAAGGAAGTCGACCTCAAGGCGGCGATCGACGCGCTGTACAACGGCGAACCCGTCAACTCTTCCGAACACCGCCCAGCCCTGCACACTGCGCTGCGCCGCCCTGTGGGTGACAAGTTGTCGGTCAACGGCGTGAACATCATGCCGGACGTGCACAAGGTGCTGAACCAGATGACCGACCTGGTCGGGCGCATCCATGACGGCCTGTGGCGTGGCTACACCGAGAAGCCGATCACCGACGTAGTGAATATCGGTATCGGTGGCTCGTTCCTCGGCCCGGAGCTGGTCTCCGAAGCGCTGCTGTCCTACGCCCACAAAGGCGTGCGCTGCCATTACCTGGCAAACATCGACGGCAGCGAGTTCCATGAACTGACCATGAAGCTGCGCGCCGAGACCACGCTGTTTATCGTCTCGTCGAAATCCTTCAACACCCTGGAAACCCTGAAGAACGCCCAGGCCGCCCGCGCCTGGTACCTGGCCCAGGGTGGCTCGGAAGCCGAGCTGTACCGGCACTTCATCGCCGTATCGAGCAATAACGCGGCAGCGGTTGCCTTCGGCATCCGCGAAGAGAACATCTTCCCGATGTGGGACTGGGTCGGCGGGCGTTACTCGCTGTGGTCGGCCATTGGCTTGCCAATCGCCCTGGCCATCGGCATGTCCAACTTCAAGGAACTGCTGTCCGGCGCCTACACCATGGACCAGCATTTCCAGAACGCGCCGTTCGAACAGAACATGCCGGTACTGCTGGGCCTGCTGGGCGTGTGGTACGGCAACTTCTGGGGTGCGCAGAGCCATGCGATCCTGCCGTACGACCACTACCTGCGTAACATCACCAAGCACTTGCAACAGTTGGACATGGAATCCAACGGCAAGAGCGTGCGCCAGGACGGTACGCCGGTGGGCACCGATACCGGCCCGGTGATCTGGGGCGGCGTGGGCTGCAACGGTCAGCATGCCTACCACCAGTTGCTGCACCAGGGGACCCAACTGATCCCGGCTGACTTCATTGTGCCGATCGTCAGCTTCAACCCGGTGTCCGACCACCATCAATGGCTGTATGCCAACTGCCTGTCCCAGAGCCAGGCATTGATGCTCGGCAAGACCCGCGGCGAAGCCGAAGCCGAGCTGCGCGACAAGGGCATCCCGGAAGAAGACGTGCAGAAACTCGCGCCGCACAAGGTGATTCCGGGCAACCGTCCGAGTAACACCCTGGTGGTCGAGCGCATCAGCCCGCGTCGCTTGGGCGCGCTGGTCGCCATGTATGAGCACAAAGTGTTCGTGCAGAGCGTGATCTGGGGTATCAACGCCTTCGACCAATGGGGTGTGGAACTCGGTAAAGAGCTGGGCAAGGGCGTCTACAACCGCCTGACCGGTGCCGAGGAAACCGTGGCCGACGATGCGTCGACCCAGGGCCTGATCAACTACTTCCGTGGTCGTCACCGCGGCTGATCCAGGTTTTGCAGGGCCAACGTCCGTTTGGAGGTTGGCCTTGAACCCTCCCCTTACAGGGTGCATCTTTATGACTTGTCGCAAAAACAAGAATAAGGATCGCTCATGTTCGATATCAGCACGTTTCCCACCGCCGATGCCGTCCGCCGGGCTGCGCAACTCAGTCAAGAGGACTATCAGCGCCTCTACCGCCAATCCATCGAACAGCCGGACACGTTCTGGGCTGAACAGGCCAAGGGCTTTCTCGACTGGATTACCCCCTGGCACAGCGTTCATCGCTCAGACATCCACACCGGCGCCGCCCAATGGTTTGCCGGCGGTCAGCTGAACGTCAGCTACAACTGCATCGACCGTCACCTGGCGCAACGCGCCGATCAACCGGCCCTCATCTGGGAAGGCGATGATCCGACAAAATCCTCCAACATCACCTACCGCCAACTGCACCAGAACGTAAGCCGCCTGGCCAATGTGCTGAAAAGCCGTGGCGTAAAGAAAGGCGATCGGGTGTGCATCTACATGCCGATGATCCCGGAAGCCGCCTACGCCATGCTGGCCTGCACACGCATTGGCGCGGTGCACTCGGTGGTATTTGGCGGGTTCTCGCCGGATGCCCTGCGCGACCGGATCCTCGATGCCGACTGCCGCACCGTCATCACCGCCGATCAGGGCGTGCGCGGCGGCAAGCCGGTGGCGCTGAAACAGAATGTCGACAAGGCGCTGGCCTGTTGCCCCGATGTCAGCACGGTGCTGGTGGTTGAACGCACCGGTGCCATCGTCAATTGGAGCGAAGGCCGCGATCTCAAGTATCAACAGGCCCTCGACGCCGCCAGCGACGATTGCCCACCCGAGCCGATGGACGCCGAAGACCCGCTGTTCATCCTCTACACCTCCGGCAGCACCGGCAAACCCAAAGGCGTGCTGCACAGCACCGGCGGCTACCTGCTGCAAGCGGCCATGACGTTCAAATACGTACTCGACTACCGCGACGGCGAAGTGTTCTGGTGCACCGCCGATGTGGGCTGGGTCACCGGCCATAGCTACATCGTCTACGGTCCGCTGGCCAACGGCGCGACCTCACTGATGTTCGAAGGTGTGCCGAGCTACCCGGACAGCTCGCGCTTCTGGCAGGTGATTGACAAGCACAAGGTCAATATCTTCTACACCGCGCCCACGGCCTTGCGCGCATTGATGCGTGAGGGCCATGGCCCACTGGAAAATACGTCCCGCGCCAGCCTGCGCTTGCTCGGCAGCGTGGGCGAGCCGATCAACCCGGAAGCCTGGGACTGGTACTTCAATGCAGTTGGCGAACAGCGCTGCCCGATCGTGGACACCTGGTGGCAGACCGAGACCGGCGGCATCATGCTCAGCCCATTGGTGAGCGCCCAGCGGATCAAGCCCGGCTGCGCAACCCAGCCGATGTTCGGCGTGCAGCCCGTATTGCTCGACGAGCAAGGCAAGGAAATCAGTGGCGCCGGCAACGGCGTGCTGGCGATCAAGGCCAGTTGGCCGGGGCAAATCCGCAGCGTGTACGGCGATCCGCAGCGCATGGTCGACACCTATTTCAAACCCTACCCCGGTTATTACTTCACCGGTGACGGCGCGCGGCGCGATGAGGACGGCGATTACTGGATCACCGGGCGCATCGACGATGTGATCAACGTCTCCGGCCACCGCATCGGCACCGCCGAGGTGGAAAGTGCCCTGGTGCTGCACGACCAAGTGGCCGAAGCCGCCGTGGTGGGCTATCCCCATGACGTCAAAGGCCAGGGCATCTATGCCTTTGTCACCCCCATGAATGGCGTAGAGCCCAGCGACGCGCTGAAAAAGCACCTGCTGGAATTGGTCAGCAAGGAAATCGGCAGCTTTGCCAAGCCGGAACTGATCCAATGGGCACCGGCCTTGCCGAAAACCCGTTCCGGCAAGATCATGCGCAGGATTCTGCGCAAGATCGCCTGCAACGAACTCGACAGCCTCGGTGATACCTCGACGCTGGCCGACCCCAGCGTTGTAGAGGGCCTGATCGACAAACGCCTGAACCGATAGGAACCCCTGAGTCGCCATGGAATTTATCCGCAGCCGTATCGAAACCCAGTTGCTGAGCCTGACCGGCCTGGCGCTGGGCCAGCTGGACCTGGAAAACCCCAAGGGCGACCCGGGCCTGTTCGGGCCGGACTCGGTGAGCTGGCAAGTCCATGGTGATTTCAGCAGCATGCTCATTGGCGGCATCAGTGCCTTGATGCTGCAAGCCTTGCACCCATTGGCCCTGGCCGGCGTGTGGGACCATTCGAATTTTCGCCAGGACATGCTCGGGCGCTTGCGGCGTACCTCGCAGTTCATCTCGGGCACCACCTTTGGCTCGCGCAAAGACGCCGAATGGCTGATCGAAAAGGTCCGCACCATTCACCTGCAGGTGGTAGGGCATGCGCCGGACGGGCGGCCTTATGCAGCCAGCGACCCGGACCTGCTGACCTGGGTGCATGTGGCGGAAGTCAGCAACTTCCTGGCCGCGCATTTGCGCTACCGTAACCCGCACCTTTCTGGCCCGGACCAGGACCGCTACTACAGTGAAATTGCGTTGGTGGCGGAACGCCTGGGCGCGCTGAATGTTCCGCGTTCCCGCCAGGAAATTTCGGATTACATGGCCCGCATCCGCCCGCAATTGCTGTGCGACGACCGAAGCCGCGAAGTGCTGCGTTTGCTGCTCAACGCGCCCGCCCCCAGCCTGCTGGCCAAACCCTTCGGCAGCTTGATGATGCAGGCCGGGATCGACTTGCTGCCGGATTGGGCCAGCGCCATGCTCCAGCAACACCAGAGCCCGCTGCAGCGCCAGATGGTCCGCGCCGGGGTCAAGCGCAGTGCGCCGATGCTGCGTTGGGCGATGCGCAACGGTTCGGTGCAACGCGCCCATCGGCGGATGGGGTTGATGTAGGCGACGTCGCATAGCTGCTAAACTCCGCGCCCTCATTGCCATCCATCACTTAGCCAGGCGCGCTCCATGTCTTCCTTGAATCAGGCGCTGCGCGCCGCCCTCGACCATCGCCAAGACCTGATCGGCGAGTTGCACGCCCAGGGCACCGACTGCTACCGGCTGTTCCATGGCAGCCAGGAAGGCGCCGGCGGCCTGACCATCGACCGCTATGGCCCGCAATTGTTGGTACAGAGCTTCCACAATGCCCTGGAAAGCGCAGACCTGCTGGCCCTGCATCAGCAGGTCAACCAGCATTTGGGCCTGGAACTGCTGCTGGTGTACAACGACCGCTCCCGTGGCAATTCGCGCATCGACCGCGAAGACACGGTATACCGCGCCGAACCCGCGGCGCTGGACGATCTGATTGGCCACGAATGGGGCCTCAATTACCGCGTGCGCGGGCGGCATGCGGGGCAAGACCCGCTTCTCTTTCTGGATCTGCGTAACACGCGGGGTTGGGTCAAGGCACACAGCGCCGGCAAAAGCGTGCTGAACTTGTTCGCCTACACCTGCGGCGTGGGCCTGAGCGCTGCCGCCGGGGGGGCCCGCGAGGTATGCAACCTGGATTTTGCCGAGGGCAACCTGGCGATCGGCCGCGAAAATGGCCTGCTGAACCCGCAGTTGCCGACCATGCAATTCGTGCAGTCCGACTACTTTCCGGCGATCCGCCAACTGGCCGGTCTGCCGATCACCCAGCGGCGCGGGCAAAAGCTGCCCAGTTATCCACGCCTGGAGCAGCGCCAATACGACTTGGTGCTGCTCGACCCTCCGGCCTGGGCCAAAAGCGCGTTCGGCACCGTCGACCTGCTGCGCGACTACCAGAGCCTGCTCAAGCCGGCGCTGCTTGCCACCGCCAACAATGGCGTGCTGATCTGCTGCAACAACCTGGCGAAAGTCAGTATGGAGGATTGGCGTGAGCAGGTGCTGCGCTGTGCGGAAAAAGCCGGGCGCCCGGTGCGTAACTGGGAAATCATGACGCCTGGCGCGGACTTTCCCTCGCAGGATCAACAGCCTCCTTTGAAAACCTTGATACTTCAGCTGTAAGAGGTTTCCCAAAGGCCCAGCGCTTCGGAACCGAAAAGCCGTGCCATACTCCAAGGCACTCCTGTTTGACATAGATGGCGCCGCCCCATGCCCAAAGGATTGATCCGCGCCGCTGGCGCTTTGTTGACTGCCCTTGCCCTGTATAGCCTGCTGGGCTTTTTGATTCTCCCCGGTATCGCGCTTCGCATTGCCAACCAGCAACTGGCCAATTACGCCACGGTGCCGGCGCGGATCGAGCGGATCGAGCTAAACCCGTTCAGCCTGGAAGTGACGGCATGGGGGCTGAAAATCGGTGAGCCCGGCAAGGAACAGGTGGGTTTCGAGCGTCTCTACGCCAACCTGCAGATCGACAGCCTATGGACCCGCGCCCTGCACCTGGCTGACGTACAACTGGACAAGCCCAAGACCGAGCTGCTGTTCAACAAGTCCGGCCAGCTGAACCTGGCGCAGCTGTTCAAGCTGCCACCCAGCGAGCCAACCCCGGCCGATCCTGATGCCAAACCGTTTCCGTTGCGTATCGACAGCATCAAGCTGGCGGGCGGCTATGTGCACTTCCAGGACTTGCGCCCGAGCGAGCCCATCGAATTCCTTTATGACACCCTCGACTTCGAACTGAAAAACCTCAGTACCCTGCCGGAAGACAATGCCGACATGACGCTGGTGGCAGCCGGGCCTGAAGGCGGGCAGATCGACTGGAAAGGCAACTTCAGCCTGGTGCCGATCACCTCCGAAGGCACCTTGAAGGTCACCGATGGCAAGATGAAAGCCTGGTGGCCCTATGTACGCGACGCGCTGCCCCTGGTGCTGGAAGATGGTGTGCTCAACTTCAGCACTGAATATAAGTTCAGCCTGGCCAAGGAGACCGAGCTGAACCTGACCAACACCGCCGCCAGCATTGCGCCCTTTGCCATGAAGGCACCGGACGGTCGTCCATTGGTACGCCTGGAACGCCTGGATATCAGCGAGACCACAGTGGACCTGGCCAAGCAGCAGGTGGTGGTTGGCAAGATCCGCAGCAACAAACTGGAAACCTGGGCGGCCCTTGAGGCCGACGGCCAACTGGATTGGCAAAAACTGTTCGCCAGCCAACCCAACAAACCCGCCAAGGCGCCGGAACCCACCACCGCGCCAGCCACTGCCGACTCGCCAAAAGCTGAACCCGCCGCACCAGGCAAGCCCTGGCAAGTGCTGCTCAAGGATGTGCAACTGCGTAACTATCAGGTGCACCTGGCAGACCGCCGGGCCAAGCCTGCGGTCGCGCTGGAACTGGGCCCGTTGAATGTCGATGTGCAGAATTTCGATAGCCTCAACCAGAGCCCCTTCACCTTGAAGGTCGACACGGGCCTGGGCAAGCAAGGCAAGCTCCAGGCGAGCGGCGCGGTCAACCTCAACCCGGTCAGCGCCAAGCTGAAGGTGAATACCCAGGACATCGACCTGCGGGTTGCCCAGTCCTATATCAGCCCCTTCATCCGCCTGGAACTGCGCAGCGGCATGCTCGGCAGCAATCTCGATGTCGACCTGAAAAGCACTGATCCTTTGAAGCTGCAGATCACGGGACGGGCGCAGGTCGACCAGTTGCATACGCTGGACACCCTCAAGACCCGCGACTTCGTCAAATGGCAGCGACTGGTGCTCGAAGGCGTCAACTACCAGCACGGCGATAGCCTGTCGATCGACAAGGTCAACCTGCTGCAGCCCTATGCGCGCTTCATGATCAACGATGACCGTACCACCAACGTCGATGACCTGTTGATCCCTCAACCGGCCGACAAAAGCGCCAAGCCTGCCAGCAAGGAAAAGCCCCTGGGCATCCGTATCGGGCAGATCGCGATCAACGACGGTTCGGCCAACTTTGCCGACTTCAGCCTTACACCAAACTTCGCCACCGCCATTCAACAGCTCAACGGGCAGATCGGCACGATTGATAGCCGCCAGGCCAAACCGGCTAGCGTTGATATCAAGGGCAAGGTCGACCGCTATGCGCCGGTTACCATCAAAGGCAGCGTGAACCCGTTCGATCCCATGGCGGCGCTGGACATTGCCACCAGTTTCAAACGTGTCGAACTGACCACCCTGACCCCCTATTCCGGCAAGTTCGCCGGGTTCCGTATCCGCAAGGGACGCTTGAACCTCGACCTGCACTATGTGATTACCAAGGGCCAGTTGAAGGCCGAGAACAAAGTGGTGGTCGAGCAATTGCAACTGGGTGAGAAAGTCGACAGCGCCGATGCGGTGGACTTGCCGATTCGCCTGGCAGTCGCGCTGCTCAAGGATTCGAATGGCAAGATCACCCTTGAGTTGCCCGTGACAGGCGACCTGAATAACCCGCAATTCAGCGTAATGCCGATTGTATGGCAGACCCTGCGTAATCTGGTGGTGCGCGCGGCAACGGCGCCCTTCAAGTTCATAGGCGGGCTGGTGACCGGCGGGGGCTCGGAAGACCTCGGTAGTGTGTCGTTTGCCGCAGGCTCCAGCGAGTTGAACAAGGACGCCGAGGGCGCCTTGAACACCCTGGCCAAGGCCTTGAAAGAACGTCCAGCACTGCGCCTGGAAATCGAAGGCACTGCCGCCGCCAGCAGCGATGGCCCGTTCCTCGCTGCACAGCGACTGGAACGTGAATACCAATACAACTACTACAAGATCCTCCAGCGACGTGGCGACAAGGTGCCCGCCCAGGCGTCGCTGCTTGTCGTACCCGAAAAAGAAAAGGCGCCCTTGCTCGAAGGCATCTACCGCACCCGCCTGAAACAACAACCGCCGGCCGAGTGGAAGGACCTGAGCAGCGACGAACGCAGTGCGAGGCTTCGTGACGGCGTGATCAAGTTCTGGAGCGCCAGTGATGTGTTACTGCGCCAACTGGGCCAGGACCGGGCCAGCACCATCAAGGATTACCTGGTGGATAAAGGCCAGTTGGAGGATGACCGGGTGTACTTCATTGATGCGCAGTTGGGGCAGGCTGAAAAAGATGGTCGGGTGGTCACGCCGATGCATCTGGATGCCGAGTAACTACGAGCGATGCTTGTCCAAATGTGGGAGCTGGCTTGCCTGCGATGCAGACACCTCGGTCAATCAGCTGAACTGAGGTGATGCTTTCGCAGGCAAGCCAGCTCCCACATTGATCTTTGTCGGTCTCAAGACTTCGAGCCAAGCCCACAATAGAACAGGCCCCGACACAAGTGCCGGGGCCTGTAATGACCACATCCGTGTGGTCGGTCGCATGAACCTGTGAGGTGCATTGAGTGGATATCTAACTCACTCGTTGCCGCCGCCTTCTAGTTCAGACGAACTGTTGAGCGTTACTCTGCTTTCAGGCCGTCGGCCGATACAGCTTTAACGCCTTTGATCTTCTTGGTGATCGCTACTGCGGTTTCTTTCTGCGCTTCAGTCACGGCAGTAGAGGACGACAGGGAGACAACACCTTTGTTGGTTTCGACTTTAATGTCGGTACCAGGAATACCTTTCTCGGTAACCAAGTCAGCTTTTACTTTGGTGGTGATCCAGGTATCGCTAGTCGCCTCGCCAGCGTTATGGGCTGCGCCTTTGGTTTTGTCGATACCGTCAGCCTTGGTAGCACCGCCAGCCAGCAGGCCGTCAGCGGAAACAGCGGTCACGCCTTTGATTTTTTTGGTGATCGCTACAGCGGTAGCCTTCTGCGCGTTCGAGATGGCTACGTCGGAAGACAGGGAAACCACGCCTTTGTTGGTTTCAACCTTGATGTCCGAACCTGGGATGCCTTTCTCAGTCAGCAGGTCAGCTTTGACTTTGGTGGTGATCCAAGTATCCGAAACGCTTTCCTTAGCCTGGGTGGCTTCGCCGGCCGCCAGAGTCATAGGGGCTTGGGAAGTCTGAGCAAAGGCTACGTTAGCACCCATGGCCAGAGTCAGAGCGGTAGCAGTAGCGAGAGCGAACTTCTTCATACGAGTAACTCCTGTTTTATTAAAAGACCGCAGTACCTAAACCTCGACACTGCAGCGCTAACAGGGATGTTGCAGGCAATGTGCCAAGTCATGCCGCGCAATTAAAACCTTATAAATCAATGCGTTATGAAAATGCGAAATTCCCGGAATCGTGCAACTTGCATGATGCCAATCACCACTGCATGCAAGTTGCGGCTTTTTACCGCTCAGTAAGCACCTGATTTCTCGGCATTTTCCTGAAGCCATAAAAAAAGGACTCCGAAGAGTCCTCTTGTTCAGCGTAACGCTCAGGGGTAATTAAACGCCCGAAGCCTTGGCTGCTGCTACGTCCTTGATGGACAGCTTGATACGGCCGCGGTTGTCCACGTCCAGTACCAGCACTTCCACTTCCTGGCCTTCTTTGAGAATGTCGGTCACTTTCTCAACGCGGGCATCGCTCAGCATGGAGATGTGAACCAGACCGTCCTTGCCCGGCAGGATGTTGACGAATGCGCCGAAGTCGACGATGCGCTCAACCTTACCGACGTAGATCTTGCCGATCTCGGCTTCCGCGGTGATGCCCAGAACGCGCTGGCGGGCAGCTTCTGCAGCTTCCTTGGTCTCGCCGAAGATCTTGATCGAGCCGTCGTCTTCGATGTCGATCGAAGCCTTGGTTTCTTCGCAGATCGCACGGATGGTCGCGCCGCCTTTACCGATGACATCACGGATTTTGTCGGTGTCGATTTTCATCGCGATCATGGTCGGAGCATTTTCCGACAGCTCGGTACGCGACTGACCAATGATCTGGTTCATCTGACCGAGGATGTTCAGGCGCGCTTCCAGGGCTTGGCCCAGGGCGATCTCCATGATCTCTTCGGTGATGCCCTTGATCTTGATGTCCATCTGCAGCGCGGTCACACCTTTGGCGGTACCGGCTACCTTGAAGTCCATGTCGCCGAGGTGATCCTCGTCGCCCAGGATGTCGGTCAGGATGGCGAACTTCTCGCCTTCCTTAACCAGGCCCATGGCGATACCGGCAACCGGTGCCTTCATCGGCACACCGGCGTCCATCAATGCCAGGGAGGCACCGCAGACCGAAGCCATGGAGCTGGAACCGTTGGACTCGGTGATTTCCGACACGACGCGGATGGTGTACGGGAACACGTCGGCAGCCGGCAGCATCGCGGCGATCGAACGACGGGCCAGACGGCCGTGACCGATTTCACGACGACCGGCACCACCCATGCGACCACACTCGCCCACCGAGAACGGAGGGAAGTTGTAGTGCAGCATGAACGGGTCTTTTTTCTCGCCTTCCAGGGTGTCCAGCAGCTGTGCGTCACGGGCGGTGCCCAGGGTCGCGACAACCAGTGCCTGGGTTTCACCACGGGTGAACAGCGCCGAACCGTGAGTCTTCGGCAGAACGCCGACTTCGATGTTCAGCGGACGTACAGTGCGAGTGTCGCGGCCGTCGATACGTGGCTTGCCGTTAACGATGTTTTCGCGAACGGTGCGGTATTCGATTTCACCGAAAGCCGCTTTGACTTCGCTGGAAGAAGGCTGACCTTCCTCACCGGACAGCTTGGCGACGACCTGGTCCTTCAGCTCGCCCAGGCGAGCGTAACGGTCGGCTTTGACGGTGATGGCGTAGGCCTGGGAGATCGCGTCGCCGAACTCGGCGCGGATAGCGGCCAGCAACTCGGTGGCTTCAGGCTGTGGAGCCCAGGTCCAGGTTGGCTTGGCAGCTTCAGCGGCCAGTTCCTTGACGGCGTTGATCACCACCTGGAACTCGTCGTGGGCGAACAGTACGGCGCCCAGCATCTGGTCTTCGGTCAGCTCTTTGGCTTCCGATTCAACCATCAACACGGCTTCCGAGGTACCGGCAACGACCATGTCCAGGCTCGATGCTTTCTGTTGCTCGTAAGTCGGGTTCAGCAAGTAGCCGGTGCTTTCGTGGAAAGCAACGCGGGCAGCGCCGATCGGGCCATCAAAAGGAATGCCGGAGATAGCCAGGGCAGCCGAGGTACCGATCATCGCAGCGATGTCCGGATCGGTCTTCTTGCTGGTGGAAACGACGGTGCAGACAACCTGCACTTCGTTCATGAAGCCTTCTGGGAACAGCGGACGGATCGGACGGTCGATCAGTCGGGAAGTCAGGGTTTCTTTCTCGGAAGGACGGCCTTCGCGCTTGAAGAAACCGCCAGGGATCTTACCGGCAGCGTAAGTCTTTTCCTGGTAGTGAACGGACAGAGGGAAAAAGCCTTTGCTCGGGTCAGCGGTCTTGGCGCCAACAACGGTCACCAATACGGTCACGTCGTCGTCAACGGTAACCAGCACTGCGCCGGAGGCTTGACGGGCGATACGGCCTGTCTCGAGGGTAACGGTCGACTGACCGAACTGGAATTTTTTGATAACCGGGTTCACGGTGTCCTACCTTCTTTGTGGCTCTTGGGGAACTTGTTTTCTTGCGAAATTCTTGGGCAATGTCGGGAATCGGCCCGACCCTCGTCCAGGGTAAAACGTGTATCCAGATAAAACTTGAGGCTGGGAGCCTGCCATGGGCCAGCGGGAATCCCACTGGCACACGGCAGACAACCAACCTCTAGCGCAATCGCTGATTAGCGACGCAGACCCAGGCGACCGATCAGAGCCTGATAACGACCCAGATCCTTGCCTTTCAGGTAGTCCAGCAGCTTACGGCGCTGGTTTACCATGCGGATCAGACCACGACGGGAGTGGTGATCTTTACCGTTGGCCTTGAAGTGACCCTGCAGCTTGTTGATGTTGTGGGTCAGCAGTGCAACTTGCACTTCTGGCGAACCAGTGTCACCAACAGCTTGCTGATAGTCAGCTACGATTTGTGCTTTTTCTTGAACGTCGAGAGCCATGAGGCAATCCTTTTTTTTAAGGAAACCACCCAAAGGGCGGTTTCAACAGGCCAGGGACAAATCCCTGTATCTAAAAATGAGTGTTGACCATGCCTGTTAACAGCCACACTCGTCCCAGTTTGCGTAAAAGCTACTGCGCTCGGTAATCCTGCGTCAAA
The DNA here is from genome assembly GCF_001983175.1 of Pseudomonas cedrina subsp. cedrina. Taxonomy (GTDB): domain Bacteria; phylum Pseudomonadota; class Gammaproteobacteria; order Pseudomonadales; family Pseudomonadaceae; genus Aquipseudomonas; species Aquipseudomonas cedrina. The sequence goes on along the minus strand of NZ_MNPW01000008.1, from coordinate 321,626 downwards.
AACAGGCTCGGAATGCTCATTAACAGCAGTTAACTCCGCTTCCTCGCCTGTTTTTTCCTTGTCTTACCTTCGCTCGCTACGCTTTTACCACAAACTGGTTCCGGTCATTCTGACCGAATCAGTCGACGTGGCGCGATGCGCCCGTCTTCGCTCACTTCACCGATACCGATAAAGCGACCGTTATGATCCTGTACCCGCACCATGCCGAACTTTGGAGCATCCGGGGCACGTACGGGTTGGCCGTTAAGCCAGTAGAACGCGCTGTGCTCCGAAAAGTGAAGCAATGGCCAATCGAGCAAACCGCTGTCCGACGGCATCAGGAAGCGATCAACCGCTTCGTTGCCGCCTTCGGCATGTACCGCTTCGAGCTCTTCCAGCGTGACCGTCTGGGCCAGGGTGAAAGGGCCGGCTTGGGTACGTCGCAGTTCGGCAACGTATGCGCCACAGCCCAGTTGCTCACCAATATCTTCCACCAGGGTACGGATATAGGTGCCTTTACTGCAGTCCACCGCCAATCGGGCAGTGTCGCCCTCACAGGCGAGCAATTCGAGCCGGGCAATAGTAACAGAACGCGGTTCGCGCTCCACTACTTCGCCCGCACGTGCCAGCTTGTAAAGAGGCTGGCCATCACGCTTGAGCGCCGAGTACATCGGCGGTATCTGGCTGATTTGCCCACGAAAACCGGGCAAGGCAGCTTCAATATCGGCACGACCAACGGTCACATCGCGCGCCTGCAGCACATCACCTTCGGCGTCGGCCGTGGTGGTGGTCTTGCCCAACTGCATCAGGGTCTCGTAACCCTTGTCGGAATCAAGCAGGTATTGCGAGAACTTGGTGGCCTCGCCAAAGCACAACGGCAATACGCCGGTGGCCAGGGGATCGAGGCTGCCGGTGTGCCCGGCCTTCTCGGCGTTGAGCAGCCAGCGGACCTTCTGCAACGCGGCATTGGAGGTAAAACCAATGGGCTTGTCGAGCAGAATGATGCCGCTGACGTTGCGACGGATACGTTTGACCTGAGCCACCGCTTACTCCTTGGCGTCTTCAGGTGTCGACGGGTGCTGGCTGTCTTCAGCCACCGCGCGCTCGATCAAAGCCGACAGGTGCGCACCGCGTACGACGCTTTCGTCGTAGTGGAAATGCAACTGGGGCACGCTGCGCAGCTTCATTTCACGGGCCAACTGCATGCGCAGGAAACCCGCGGCAGCGTTGAGCACCTTGATGCTTTGCGCGATTTCTTCGCTGCTGTCCTGCCCCATCACGGTAATGAAAATCTTGGCGTGACCCACGTCACGGCTCACTTCAACCGCAGTGATGGTGACCAGGCCAACACGTGGATCCTTGACTTCGCGACGGATCAGTTGGGCCAGCTCGCGCTGCATCTGATCGCCGATACGCTGGGTACGGCTGTATTCTTTTGCCATGTCTTGTTACCTGTTACTGCCACACGGTGAAACCCGTGGGGTCTGAAAGCGGCAAACGCCCGGCCTGACAAAAGCCAGACCGGGCGTTGCGTTTAGAGTCCGTACACCGCGCGGGGCATCTGCATGCCCACACGCCGTGTGGCTCCTGAAGTGTGAGAGTCAGAGGCTGCGAGCAACCTGAACCTTCTCGTAGACTTCGATCTTGTCGCCAGGCTTGACGTCGTTGTAGCTCTTGACGCCGATACCGCATTCCATGCCGGCACGTACTTCGGAAGCGTCATCCTTGAAGCGGCGCAGGGATTCCAGCTCGCCTTCAAAGATAACGATGTCTTCACGCAGTACACGGATTGGACGGTTACGGTGCACAACACCTTCGATAACCATGCAACCGGCGATCGCGCCGAATTTCGGCGAGCGGAACACGTCACGCACCTCGGCCACACCCAGGATGTTCTCCCGAACGTCGCTGCCAAGCATGCCGGTAAGGGCTTTCTTGACGTCTTCGATGATGTCGTAGATGACGTTGTAGTAACGCATGTCCAGGCCTTCCTGCTCGACGATCTTGCGAGCGCCAGCATCGGCACGCACGTTGAAGCCGAACAATACAGCGTTGGAAGCCAGTGCCAGGTTGGCGTCGGATTCGGTGATACCACCGACACCGCCACCGACAACACGCACTTGCACTTCGTCGTTACCCAGGCCGTTCAAGGCGCCGTTCAACGCTTCGAGGGAACCACGGACGTCGGATTTGAGGACGATGTTGAGCGTCTTCTTCTCTGCCTGGCCCATGTTTTCGAAGATGTTTTCCAGCTTGCCTGCGTGAGCACGAGCCAGTTTGACTTCGCGGAACTTGCCTTGACGGAACAGAGCCACTTCACGGGCTTTCTTCTCGTCGGCAACCACGCTCATCTCGTCGCCAGCGTCCGGGGTACCGTCCAGGCCGAGGATCTCGACAGGGATGGAAGGACCGGCTTCCTTGATTGGCTTGCCGTTCTCGTCGAGCATGGCACGTACACGGCCGTAGTTCGAACCGACCAGTACCATGTCGCCTTGGCGCAGGGTACCGTCTTGAACCAGGACGGTTGCTACCGGGCCACGACCTTTGTCGAGACGCGATTCAACCACAACACCGCGGCCTGGAGCCGATGGGGTTGCCTTGAGCTCGAGTACTTCGGCTTGCAGCAGGACCGCTTCAAGCAGTTCGTCTACACCGGTACCGACTTTCGCCGAGACCGAAACGAACGGCGTATCACCGCCCCACTCTTCGGAAGTCACGCCGTGAACCGACAGTTCGCTACGGATGCGATCAAGATCGGCGCCCGGCTTGTCGATCTTGTTCACTGCAACAACCAGTGGAACACCGGCAGCCTTGGCGTGCTGGACAGCTTCAATGGTCTGCGGCATCACGCCGTCGTCCGCTGCAACCACCAGGATCACGATGTCAGTCGCCTTGGCACCACGGGCGCGCATCGCGGTAAACGCGGCGTGACCTGGGGTGTCGAGGAAGGTGACCATGCCGCGCTCGGTTTCAACGTGGTACGCACCGATGTGCTGGGTGATGCCGCCGGCTTCGCCAGCAGCTACCTTGGCACGACGGATGTAGTCGAGCAGCGACGTCTTACCATGGTCAACGTGGCCCATTACGGTCACAACTGGCGCACGGGAGAACGTCTCACCTTCAAACTTCAGGGACTCGGCCAGGGAATCTTCCAGGGCGGTGTCGCTGACCAGGGTCACTTTGTGGCCCAGTTCTTCGGCTACCAGCTGAGCAGTTTCCTGATCAAGCACCTGGTTGATGGTCGCTGGAGTACCCAGTTTGAACATGAACTTGATGATTTCAGCAGCCTTGACCGACATCTGGTTGGCAAGATCGCCAACGGTGATGGTCTCGCCGATCTGCACATCACGCACGACAGGGCCGGTTGGGCTCTGGAAACCGTGGGCGTTGCGCTTTTTCAGCTTGGCCTTGCCGCGACCACCACGACGGAAACCGTCGCTTTCTTCATCGGTAGTACGTGGTGCAACGCGTGGCGCAGGCGCTTTCTCTTTGACCGAAGCACGATGCGGAGCGTTTTTGCGCTCGCCATCACCGCCGCCACCGCGACGATTGTTATCGTCAGCACGCGGCTTGTCCGGACGACGAGGTTCGTCGCGCTTGCGGGCGTCAGCAGCCGGCGCTGGTGCAGGGGCAACCGGAGCGGCCTCACGCACAGCTTCTACCGGCGCGCCAGGCGCGGCAACCGCGTCAGTACCAGCAGGTTGCGCAGCAGCAGGCTGGCGACGCGCTTCTTCTTCGGCGCGACGCTTGGCTTCTTCTTCAGCCTTCTGACGTGCAGCATTTTCTACTGCGCGACGTTCTTCCAGATCGCGCTTGCGCTCGGCTTCGATTTCTTCCGGGCTGCGTTGTACGAAGACTTTCTTCTTGCGTACTTCAACGCTGATGCTCTTGCTACCCGCAACACGCAGGGTGCTGGTGGTTTTGCGCTGCAATGTAATCTTGCGCGGTTCTTCCACTTTCGCCTTGTGGCTGCTCTTCAAGTGAGTCAGCAAAGACTGCTTCTCACTGTCGCTCACACCTTCGTCGGCGGCGGTGTGCGGCAGACCTGCCTCACGCATCTGCTGCAACAGGCGCTCTACCGGTGTTTTGACCTCATCGGCCAGTTGTTTCACCGTGACTTGCGTCATGCACTTCTCTCCTCAGGCCGCGCCTAGTTACTCGAACCAATGGGCTCGGGCGGCCATGATCAACTTGCCGGCACGATCATCGTCAATGCCGTCGATGTCGAGCAGATCGTCAATAGACTGCTCGGCCAGGTCTTCGCGGGTAATTACGCCGCGCACCGCCAGTTCCATCGCCAGATCCTTGTCCATACCCTCAAGCGAGAGCAGGTCTTCGGCCGGATGGGCGTCTGCCAGCTTTTCCTCAGTAGCGATGGCTTTGGTCAACAAACGATCCTTGGCCCGAGCGCGAAGCTCGTTGACGATATCCTCGTCAAAGCCGTCGATGTTGAGCATCTCCTCCACCGGTACGTAGGCAATCTCTTCCAGGCTGGTAAAGCCTTCGTCCACCAGCACCTGCGCCAGTTCTTCATCGACTTCAAGCTCTTCGATAAAGTTGCGCAGGATGTCGCCGGTTTCCGCTTGCTGTTTAGCCTGGATGTCCGATTCGGTCATCACGTTCAGGGTCCAACCGGTCAGTTGGCTGGCCAGACGCACGTTCTGACCACCACGACCAATGGCCTGAGCCAGATTGTCTGCGCCAACGGCGATGTCCATTGCATGGGCATCTTCGTCAACGATAATTGCCGCCACTTCAGCCGGCGACATGGCGTTGATCACAAACTGCGCCGGGTTATCGTCCCACAGAACGATGTCCACACGCTCACCGCCCAATTCGCCCGACACTGCCTGGACGCGCGAACCGCGCATACCGATGCAAGCGCCTTGCGGGTCGATGCGTTTGTCCTTGGAGCGGACCGCGATCTTGGCGCGCGAACCCGGGTCGCGGGACGCTGCCATGACTTCGATCAGGCCTTCGGCGATTTCCGGCACTTCGATACGGAACAGCTCGATCAGCATTTCCGGCGCGGTACGCGACAGGATCAGCTGAGGGCCGCGGTTCTCGGTGCGGATTTCCTTGAGCAGCGCACGCAGGCGCACGCCGACACGGAAGGTTTCGCGAGAGATGATGTCTTCACGGGCCAGCAACGCTTCGGCGTTGTTGCCCAGGTCAACGATCACGTTGTCGCGGGTGACTTTTTTCACAGTGCCGGAGATGATTTCACCCAGGCGCTCGCGATAGGCGTCAACGACTTGCGCGCGCTCGGCTTCGCGAACCTTCTGCACGATGACCTGCTTGGCAGTCTGTGCAGCGATACGGCCGAACTCGATCGATTCGATCTTTTCTTCGACGACATCACCGACCTGGGCGCCAGGATGCGTTTGCGCAACCTTGCTCGGCCAGGTTTCGATGGCCGGATCATCAAGATCGGCTTCTTCGACGACCGTCCAGCGACGGAAAGTCTCATAGGCACCGGTGTGGCGGTTGATTTCCACACGCAGATCAACTTCGTCTTCAAAACGCTTCTTGGTAGCAGTGGCCAGGGCCAGCTCCAACGCTTCAAAAATCACGTTTGCCGGTACGCCCTTTTCATTGGATACCGACTCAACAACCAGCAGTACTTCTTTGCTCATCGTACGCCTCGCCTTTCGCAAGCCATTGGATCCGCGGGATCCGCGTCTCAGTCAAAACTGGGAATAATGTTGGCCTTGTCGATCATATCGATCGGCAACAGGAACTCATGGTCTTCTACCTGCACCACGACATCCTGTTCTTCTACACCGCGCAGAAGGCCCTGAAAGTTGCGTCGCCCTTCGAAGGGAGAGCGCAGCTTGATCTTCACTTGTTCACCGGCAAATTTTGCAAACTGATCAATAGTGAACAGTGGGCGTTCCATGCCTGGCGAGGAAACTTCGAGGGTGTATTCAACGGCGATTGGATCTTCAACATCCAGCACGCCGCTGATCTGGCGGCTGACAATGGCGCAATCGTCCACCAGCACACCGCCCTCTTTATCGATATAAACGCGCAACATTGAGTGGCGACCTTGAGCCGAAAACTCAATACCCCAGCATTCATAGCCTAGGGCCACGATCACCGGGGCCAACAAGGCCTGCAACTCTTCTAGCTTGCTCGACACCTGAACCCCCTCGTGCATGTATGTGCATGCTGTGCAAAATAAAAAAATGGGCGAAACGCCCATCCTTGAAACGCCGTCGAACAGCGGCGTTGAAAGTGTCCAGCTAACAAAAAGCCCCTTAAAAGGGGCTCCGCTAAAACTGGTTGCGGGGGCCGGATTTGAACCGACGACCTTCGGGTTATGAGCCCGACGAGCTACCAGACTGCTCCACCCCGCGACAAAGCTGGGGCGGAAGTATACGACCGATCCCTTACAGGGTCAATGTAACCTTCCACCTACAAGAAAGCCCGCAACAGCGGGCTCTCCTGATAATTGGTACCGAGAAGGGGACTCGAACCCCTACACCCTATGGGCACAACCACCTCAAGGTTGCGTGTCTACCAATTCCACCACCTCGGCAATACAGCGCTTACAACCTTCTTACTTCTGCTCTTGAGCTGGAGGTACGTCAGTCGCTGGAGTAGCCGACTTTTGCTCTTGAAGCACCGGGACATCATCAGAAGCCGGTTTCGCTTTGGGTACTTCCAACACTGCTGGGTTTGGGAGACCTACTTGAGTCAGCACATGAGCTTTCTCTTTAGCAAAGTAACCTAACCCCAAGCTGGTTATGAAGAAACCGGCGGCAAGTATAGCAGTAAACTTACTAAGAAAGGTAGAGGAACCTTGGCTTCCGAATACAGTATTTGAAGCACCTGCACCGAAAGACGCACCAGCATCCGCACCTTTACCCTGTTGCAACAAAACCAGGGCAACTACGCCCAGGGCAGCCAACAGATGAAAAACGACTACGACTGTTTCCAGCATTTTTTCAGTTTCCCGCGGCGCGACAGATCGCACCGAACTCATCTGCATTCAGGGACGCTCCACCAATGAGCCCCCCATCGATATCCGGCATGCCGAACAGTTCGACCGCATTGGCCGCCTTCACGCTGCCGCCGTATAGAAGACGCACACCTTGTGCGACTTCAGAATTCTCTGCCGCCAACTGCGCGCGGATGGCTGCATGCACATCCTGCGCCTGTTGCGGTGTAGCAGTCAGCCCGGTGCCAATGGCCCAGACCGGCTCGTAAGCAATGACCGCTTTTGCAAATGCACCGACACCCAGCTCTTCGATGATGCTGCCCAATTGACGCGAGACAACTTCAAGCGTCTTGCCCGATTCGCGCTGCTCCAGGGTCTCCCCTATGCACAACACCGGGATCAAGCCACAAGCCTGTGCCGCTGCGAACTTGCGATTGAGCACCTGATCGCTTTCACCCATCAGCTGGCGGCGCTCGGAGTGCCCGACAAGCACATAGGCACAACCTGCATCAACCAACTGACTCGGCGCAATCTCACCGGTCAACGCACCTTGGGCGGGTTCCACCGCAGAATTCTGCGCGCCGACCTGAATCGACTGACCTTTCAAGCCATCAACCACTTGGCCGATATGCAGGAAAGGCGGGAAAACCGCGACATCGACACCGCCAGGCAAGGCCAGGTGACGAAGGCCATTGATCAGCTCAGCGACACTGGCGCGGGTACCGTGCATCTTCCAGTTACCAGCTACCATCGTGCGACGCATGCTGTACCCCGTCGGTCAAAGTGGGCGCAGATGTTACCCAACCACATCATCACTGGCAAGCCGAATTCAGGCGCAAACTTCAGTTACCAGTTTTGCCAGGTCTTCAGCATGGCCGCGAACCTGCGTTTCGTCGTCACCTTCGACCATGACACGCACCAGAGGCTCTGTGCCGGACTTGCGCAACAACACGCGACCACGCCCCGCCATTGCAAGGGTCACGCGCTCGCACGCCTCTTTGACCGCCGGGTGCTCGATCGGGTTTTCGCCACCGCCAAAACGCACGTTGAGCAGCACTTGCGGACACTTGCGCAACGCCTGGCGCGCCTGTGCAAGGCTCTCCTGGCGACGACGCAGCGACAGCAGCACCTGCAGCGCAGCGATGATCGCATCACCGGTGGTGGTGTGCTGGAAGCAGACAACGTGCCCGGAGTTCTCCCCCCCCACCAGCCAGTTGCGCTCAAGCAGCTCAGCGATCACATAGCGGTCACCGACGTTGGCGCGCACGAACGGAATACCCAGGTCGGCCAGGGCCAGCTCGAGCCCAAGGTTGCTCATGAGCGTACCGACGACGCCACCTTGCAGCTTGTTACGCTCGTGCAGGTCACGGGCAATGATGAACAAGAGATCATCACCGTCAACGATAGCCCCGGTGTGATCCACCATGAGTACACGGTCACCGTCACCGTCGAAGGCAATGCCCAGGTCGGCATGCTCGGCGAGAACGGCCGCCTGCAACTGCTCCATGTGCGTGGAGCCGCAGTTGTCGTTAATGTTCAAACCGTTAGGCTGGGCCGACAGCACCGTGACGTCCGCGCCCAATTCCTTGAATACGCTGGGTGCGACTTTGTAGGTAGCACCATGCGCGCAATCGACCACAATTTTCAGGCCGGCGAAATTGGTGCTGCTGGGCACACTGCTCTTGCAGAACTCGATATAACGGCCGGATGCGTCATTGATACGCGATACCTTGCCCAGCTTGCTGGACTCAACCACCGTCATCGGCGCATCCAGCAGCTCTTCGATCATCAACTCGATTTCGTCCGGCAGCTTGGTGCCCTGGCCCGAAAAGAACTTGATGCCGTTGTCGTCATGGGGATTGTGCGAGGCGCTGATCACGATACCGGCTTCAGCGTGAAAGGTACGCGTCAGGTAGGCGATCGCTGGCGTAGGCATCGGCCCCAGCAACATCACGTCGGCACCCGCCGCGGACAGGCCCGCCTCCAGCGCGGACTCGAACATATACCCCGAGATGCGGGTGTCCTTGCCCACCAGGATGCGGCACGCGCCCATGCTGCGGAACGCCATGCCCGCCGCCCAACCCAGCTTGAGCATGAAATCGGGAGTAATCGGGAATTCGCCGACCCGACCACGGATACCGTCGGTGCCAAAGTATTTTTTAGTCATAAGTGCTCCATCATTCTTATTCGGCTGATTCTACCGCGGTAATCATACGCACCACATCCACTGTCTCGGCGACATCATGCACACGCAAGATACGTGCGCCCTTGGCTACCGCAAGCGCCGCCAGTGCAAGCCCACCGTACAACCGCTCGCCCACCGGACGATTCAGGGCGAGCCCTATCATGCTCTTGCGCGAAACGCCGACCAGCAGCGGCCGCCCAAGGCGATGCAAGGACTCCATATGCTTGAACAGGCTTAAATTGTGCTGCAGGGTCTTGGCAAAGCCGAAGCCGGGGTCGAGGATGATCTTGTGCGCAGCAATCCCGACGGCAGCGCACTGAGCAATTCGCTCGGCGAGAAAACCACTCACTTCGCCGACCAGATCATCATAGTGAGGACTGTCCTGCATATTCCCGGGCTCGCCACGCATATGCATCAGGCACACCGGCAAACCGGTCGCGGCAGCGGCATCAAGGGCACCGTCACGCTGCAGAGCGCGCACATCGTTGATCAGGCCTGCTCCCAGGCGCGCAGTTTCGCGCATCACCGCAGGCGTCGACGTATCCACCGAAATGATCACGTCCAGTTCACGCGCAATACGCTCGACGATTGGCGCCACCCTCTCCAGCTCCTCCAAGGGAGAAACCATGCGCGCACCAGGCCGAGTCGACTCACCGCCCACATCAATCAGCGTCGCGCCCGCCGCCACCATCGCCTCGGCATGACGCAAGGCAGCATCAAGCTGGCTGAAGCGGCCACCATCGGAAAAGGAGTCGGGAGTTACGTTGAGGATGCCCATGACATGCGTATGAGCCAAATCAAGAACCCGGTTGCCGCAAGGCAACCGGGTGGAGGACGACACAGAAGTCATTTCAAACCTTAGACGTCAGCTGCGGGGCCGCCGATCGGAGTTTCAGGGCGTTCATTCTGTACCACAGGCGGAGTGCCCGAGGTGCCCGAACCACCTTCCCAATCGCGAGGCTCACGCGGCGTACGGCCGGCCATGATGTCGTCGATCTGGTCGGCGTCGATGGTCTCGTACTTCATCAACGCATCAGCCATGGCGTCCAGCTTGTCGCGGTTGTCGGTCAGGATCTGCTTGGCCGTGCCGTAGCACTGGTCAATGATACTGCGCACCTCGGAATCGATCAGCTTGGCGGTCTCGCCGGAGAAGCTGGCGCTTTGACCGCCGCCGCCACGACCCAGGAACACTTCGCCTTCTTCCTCGGCATACATCAACGGGCCAAGTTTCTCCGACAAGCCCCATTTGGTCACCATATTCCGCGCAATTTGACTCGCACGCATGATGTCGTTGGAGGCACCCGTCGTCACACCGTCAAAGCCCAGGGTCATTTCCTCGGCGATACGACCGCCGTAGAGGGAGCAGATCTGGCTGATCAACGCACGCTTGGAGAGGCTGTAACGATCCTCTTCCGGTAGGAACATGGTGACACCCAGCGCCCGCCCACGAGGAATAATCGACACTTTGTAGACCGGGTCGTGCTCAGGCACTACGCGGCCGACGATTGCGTGACCCGCTTCGTGGTAGGCCGTGTTCTGCTTCTCTTTCTCGGACATGACCATGGACTTGCGCTCGGCGCCCATCATGATCTTGTCTTTCGCCAGTTCGAACTCTTTCATTTCAACGATGCGCTTGCCGGTGCGGGCAGCGAACAGCGACGCCTCGTTGACCAGGTTGGCAAGGTCGGCACCGGAGAAACCAGGCGTACCACGGGCAATCACGGCCGGAGCCACATCATCGCCCATGGGCACTTTGCGCATGTGCACTTTCAGGATCTGCTCGCGACCGCGGATATCCGGCAAGCCCACCACAACCTGACGGTCGAAACGGCCTGGACGCAGCAACGCTGGGTCAAGTACGTCCGGACGGTTGGTGGCGGCGATCACGATGATGCCGTCGTTCATTTCGAAGCCGTCCATCTCGACCAGCAACTGGTTGAGGGTCTGCTCACGCTCATCGTGACCACCGCCCATGCCGGCGCCACGATGGCGACCAACGGCGTCGATTTCATCGATAAAGATGATGCATGGCGCGTGTTTCTTGGCCTGTTCGAACATATCGCGAACACGGCTGGCGCCGACACCGACAAACATTTCGACGAAGTCGGAACCGGAAATGGTGAAGAAAGGCACCTTGGCTTCGCCGGCAATCGCCTTGGCCAGCAAGGTTTTACCCGTACCCGGAGGACCGACCATCAATACGCCACGAGGAATGCGGCCGCCCAGGCGCTGGAACTTGCCCGGATCGCGCAGGAACTCGACCAGCTCGCCGACTTCTTCCTTGGCCTCGTCACAACCGGCAACGTCAGCCAGGGTGGTCTTCACCTGATCCTCGGAGAGCAGGCGCGCCTTGCTCTTGCCGAAACTCATCGGCCCGCCCTTGCCTCCCGCGCCGCCTTGCATCTGGCGCATGAAGAACATGAACACGGCGATGATCACCAGGATCGGGAAGCTGGCCACCAACAGTTGGGTCCAGATGCTCTGCTGCTCGGGCTGCTTGCCTTCCACAACGACCTTGTTGTCCACCAGGTCGCCGATCAGACCGTTGTCCTGGATTGCCGGACGAATGGTCTTGAAGCTGTCGCCATCAATTCGTTTGCCGGTAATCACGTAGCCATCAACCGCTACGCGCTCGACCTTGCCATCCTTAACTTGCTGGATGAAGTCGGAATAGTTGAGGGTCTGCGGCTCGTTAGGGCTGGAGAAGTTGTTCATCACCGTCACCAGGACAGCCGCGATGATCAACCACAGGATCAGATTCTTTGCCATATCGTTCAATTAACTACCCTCTGAAGCAAGCTCCGCTACTGGCGCGTGCTTCGCATGATATTCACCGGCCTAACTTACTACATTACCTACAACTCTGGCAGGCGCCGTCTGTAACCCTTTGTGAAACTTTGACTACACAATATTCGTAAAGCTTCGTGACGAAAGCGAAATAAAAAAACCTATCGCCCTCCTCGAATTCCTTAAAAACGCTCTTCGCTCGCAGCGCCTTCTACGCCGCGGAAGCCGCGGCAGAGCAGATATTGCTCCCGAGACCGGTCCCGGGAAGAGTCAGGCTTGCGCGTCTGCACCTTGTCGAACAGCTTGCGGATGTTCTTGTGGTACTCGTCAAACCCTTCGCCCTGGAAGACTTTCACCAGAAAATCACCACCAGGACGCAGAACCCGACCCGCCAAATCCAGCGCCAGCTCACAAAGGAACATCGCGCGCGGCATATCGACGGCCGGTAATCCACTCATATTGGGGGCCATGTCTGAAATCACAAGGTCTACCTGGGAATTTCCCACAGCCTCGAGAATCTCTGCGAGCACCGTATCTTGGGTGAAATCGCCGTGAACAAAGGTCACATCCGGGATGCTGTCCATCTCCAGGATGTCGGAAGCGATCAAGCGGCCCTGCCCACCAATCAGACGACTGGTCACCTGAGACCAGCCACCCGGCGCCGCGCCCAGGTCAATAACACTCATGCCGGGGCGGATCAATTTGTCCTTGTCCTGGATCTCCAGCAGCTTGTAGCTGGCCCGGGAACGGTAGCCGTCCTTTTGCGCCTTTTTGACGTAAGGATCGTTGAAATGTTCTTGTAGCCACTTAAGGCTGGTTTTGGAACGGGCCACGGGCCACCTCGAAAAATAAAACGGGTCGTGATTAACTGGGCGGTCCCGGACTCGCTCGGGTAAACTGGCCGCCGCTTTTTACAAGATCAGACGCAGGGGTCAGATTATGCCGCTCACTCAAGAGCAGAAGAAACAGTACAAGTCCATTGGCCACCATCTGAAACCAGTTCTGATTGTGGCAGATAACGGCTTGACTGAAGGTGTGTTAGCCGAATTTGAACGCGCACTGAACGATCACGAACTGATCAAGATCAAGGTCAACATCCTTGATCGCGAAGCGCGCCTGGCTGCCGTTGCAGAACTGTGCAAGGTGGGCAAGGCGGACTTGGTTCAGGTCATCGGCAAGATGGCGCTGCTGTATCGCAAGAACTTCAGCGTCAACAAGCAGCTGTCGAACGTTCATCGCTTCAAGTAAAACAAGGGTCAGGGGCGTGCTTCGCGCGCCCCGCCACTCCATCCCGGTGCGGGTTGTACAACCAGCACCAGGCCGGAGAACCCTAGCACAAGATAGCTGAATAGCTGCCAGCGCAACGCCTCCGGCAGCCAGACATGCACAATGCAATACATTGCGCACGCATACAGCGCCATCAACAGCAGTTGCCCGCGAATATCGCGCCACAAACTCCCCAAGCCCTCGGCCTTGACCAGCACCAACGCCTGGAGCGTCACGCACGCCGCCGCAAAACCTACCAGCAACGCACTGAGCAATCCATCGATCTCATCGACCAGCAACGGCGCCAGGCCAATCAGGCCCAGCGCCGGTAATACACCAATGTGCAGCAACCACAGGCCGCCGACCCAGAGCATCTGGGAGAGCTGCCAGAGCATGGCGCCCGCACGAAGCGGGCGCCGTCTTTCAGATGTGACGAACTTCAACAATCTCGTACTCGATCACGCCGCCAGGGGTTTTCACGGACACCACATCCCCCTCTTCCTTGGCAATCAAGGCGCGGGCAAGGGGTGAACCGACGGAGATCTTGCCAAGTTTGAAGTCAGCCTCGTCTTCACCCACGATTTGGTAGACCACGCGCTCATCCGTCTCGACGTTGGCGATTTCCACGGTGGTGCCGAAAATCACCTTGCCGGTATGTGGAATGGTCGTCACGTCGATGATCACCGCGTTCTGCATGCGGCCTTCGATGTCACGGATGCGCGCCTCGACCATACCCTGCTGCTCGCGAGCAGCGTGGTATTCGGCGTTTTCCTTCAGGTCACCCAGCTCGCGGGCCGTACCGATATCCTGGCTCAGCTTTGGACGAACGACCTTGGTCAGGTGGGCGTGTTCCTCTTCCAGGGCGCGAGCGCCCTGAACGGTCATCGGGTATTTGGTTATGCTCATGCCTTCAATCCTGCGTGTAGATCCTGCAAGCGACGCACGGTCTTTTCCGGACCGAACTTGAGCGCTTCGCAGATGGCTTCGCCAGCAGCAATAGTGGTGGTGCAGTAGATCTTGTGCTGCAAGGCATTACGACGAATGGAGTAGGAGTCCGCGATCGACTGGCGACCTTCGGTGGTATTGATAATCAAAGTGACTTCGTCGTTCTTGATCATGTCGACCACGTGCGGACGGCCTTCCGTCACCTTGTTCACGCGACGCACTTTCAGGCCGGCGGCTTCGATCAGCTTGGCGGTCCCGGCGGTGGCCACGATTTCGAAGCCCAAGTTGATCAGATCACGGGCCACGCCTGCAACCAATGGCTTGTCATCATCACGCACGCTGATGAACGCAGTACCGCCGGTCGGCAGCACTTCGCTGGCGCCCATCTGGGCCTTGGCGAACGCTTCGCCGAAGGTGTCGCCCACGCCCATCACTTCACCGGTGGACTTCATCTCAGGGCCCAGGATCGGGTCCACGCCAGGGAACTTGGCGAAGGGGAACACCGCCTCTTTGACGCTGTAGAAGTTCGGAATGATCTCCTTGGTGAAGCCGATTTCCTTCAGGGTCTTACCGGCCATCACGCGGGCAGCGATCATGGCCAGGGACACACCGATGCACTTGGATACAAACGGCACGGTACGCGAAGCACGTGGGTTGACTTCGATGACGTAGATGTCTTCGCCTTGCAGCGCCAACTGAACGTTCATCAGGCCGACCACGCCCAGTTCCAGGGCCATTTTCTTGACCTGTTCGCGCATCTCGTCCTGAATATGCGCCGGCAGCGAGTACGGCGGCAGCGAGCACGCGGAGTCACCGGAGTGAACGCCCGCCTGTTCGATGTGCTGCATGATCGCGCCGATCACTACGTCGGTACCGTCGCAAACCGCATCCACGTCCATCTCGATGGCGCAGTTGAGGAAGTGGTCGAGCAGCACGGGGCTATCGTTGGACACTTTCACCGCGTCGCGCAGGTAGCGCTTGAGCTCGTCTTCTTCGTAGACGATTTCCATCGCACGACCGCCCAGAACGTAGGACGGACGCACCACCAGCGGGTAGCCGATCTTGCTGGCGGCGCGGATAGCTTCGTCTTCGCTGCGCACGGTGGCGTTTGGCGGTTGACGCAGGTTCAGGCGCTCAACCATCTGCTGGAAGCGCTCACGATCTTCTGCACGGTCGATGGCGTCCGGGCTGGTGCCGATGATCGGCACGCCGGCGGCTTCCAGGGCACGCGCCAGCTTCAGCGGGGTCTGGCCACCGTACTGGACGATCACGCCTTTGGGCTTCTCGACGCGACAGATTTCCAACACGTCTTCCAGTGTTACCGGCTCGAAGTACAGACGGTCGGAAGTGTCGTAGTCAGTGGAAACCGTTTCCGGGTTGCAGTTGACCATGATGGTCTCGTACCCGTCTTCGCGCAGCGCAAGGGCGGCGTGTACGCAGCAATAGTCGAACTCGATGCCCTGGCCGATACGGTTCGGACCGCCGCCCAGGATGATGATCTTGTCGCGGCCCGACGGCGCGGCTTCGCACTCTTCCTCGTAGGTGGAGTACATGTAGGCAGTGTCGGTGGCGAACTCGGCGGCGCAGGTGTCCACGCGCTTGTAGACCGGAAAGATATCCAGCTTGTGGCGATGGGTCCGCAGGTTCTTCTCGGTCACACCCAGCAATTTGGCCAGACGCTGGTCGGAGAAGCCTTTGCGCTTAAGGCGGAACATCAGGTCGCGGTCGATGGACGACAGACCGAGGGTCTTGACCTTCTCTTCTTCCTTGATCAGATCTTCGATCTGCACCAGGAACCACGGGTCGATCATGTTCATGCCGAAGATGTCTTCGACGGTCATGCCCGCACGGAAGGCGTCAGCCACGTACCAGATGCGCTCGGCGCCCGGCACGGTCAGCTCGCGCTTGAGGATGCTCATGCTTTCCGGGTTGCTCAGGTCGAGCTTCTCGTCCAGGCCGCAAACGCCCACTTCCAGGCCACGCAGGGCTTTCTGCAGGGACTCCTGGAAGGTGCGTCCGATGGCCATGACTTCACCGACCGACTTCATCTGAGTGGTCAGGCGCGCGTCGGCCTTTGGGAATTTCTCGAAAGCAAAGCGCGGCAGCTTGATGACAACGTAGTCGATAGACGGCTCGAAAGACGCCGGCATGGCGCCGCCGGTGATTTCGTTTTGCAGCTCGTCCAAGGTGTAACCGATAGCCAGCTTGGCCGCGATACGCGCGATCGGGAAGCCGGTCGCTTTCGATGCCAGCGCTGAAGAGCGCGATACACGCGGGTTCATCTCGATCACGACCATGCGGCCCGTGTCCGGGCAGATGCCGAACTGAACGTTGGAGCCGCCGGTTTCAACGCCGATCTCACGCAGTACCGCCAACGAGGCGTTACGCATGATCTGGTATTCCTTGTCCGTCAGGGTCTGCGCCGGAGCAACGGTGATCGAGTCGCCGGTGTGCACGCCCATCGGGTCGAAGTTTTCGATGGAGCAGACGATGATGCAGTTGTCTTTTTTGTCGCGGACAACCTCCATCTCGTACTCTTTCCAGCCGATCAGGGATTCGTCGATCAGCAACTCTTTGGTCGGCGACAGATCCAGACCGCGGGCGCAGATTTCTTCGAACTCTTCACGGTTGTAAGCAATGCCACCGCCGGTGCCGCCCATGGTGAAGGACGGACGAATAATGCACGGGAAGCCCAGCTTTTCGAGAACCGCGTTGGCCTCTTCCATGCTGTGGGCGATACCGGAGCGCGGGCAGTCAAGGCCGATGGACTTCATCGCCTTGTCGAAACGCGAACGGTCTTCCGCCTTGTCGATGGTGTCGGCGTTCGCGCCGATCATCTCTACGCCGAACTTTTCCAGGACGCCTTCGCGCTCCAGATCCAGGGCGCAGTTCAGGGCGGTCTGGCCGCCCATGGTCGGCAGCAACGCGTCCGGACGCTCTTTCTCGATGATCTTGGCAACGGTCTGCCACTTGATCGGTTCGATGTAGGTGGCGTCGGCCATGTCCGGGTCGGTCATGATGGTGGCCGGGTTGGAGTTCACCAGGATGACGCGGTAGCCCTCTTCGCGCAGGGCTTTACAGGCCTGGGCGCCGGAGTAGTCGAATTCGCAGGCCTGGCCGATCACGATCGGGCCAGCGCCGAGAATCAGGATGCTTTTTATGTCTGTACGTTTTGGCATGGGTTTGTCACTCAAATCCGCAGGTCAGTCGGCAAGCCGTCTTGAACACTCTTTGAAAAGCCTGCGGGGGCCACCGATATTCGGGGCCGCCCGCAGGCTGCTCAGTCAGCGTCGCTTGGCCATCTCATTGATGAAACGGTCGAACAGCGGCGCTACGTCGTTCGGGCCGGGGCTGGCTTCAGGGTGGCCCTGGAAGCTGAACGCGCTCTTGTCGGTGCGCTCGATGCCTTGCAGGGAACCGTCGAACAGCGACTTGTGGATGGCGCGCACGTTCGCCGGCAGGGTCGCTTCATCCACCGCAAAACCGTGGTTCTGGCTGGTGATCATGACGATGCCGGTGTCCAGGTCTTGCACGGGGTGGTTGGCGCCGTGGTGGCCGTGACCCATTTTCAGGGTCTTGGCGCCGGAGGCCAGGGCCAGCAACTGGTGGCCGAGGCAGATACCGAACACCGGAATGTCGGTCTCCAGCACGTCCTTGATGGCCTGGATGGCATAGTCGCAGGGCTCCGGGTCACCGGGGCCGTTGGACAGGAACACGCCGTCCGGCTGCAGGGCAAGCACGTCGCTGGCAGGCGTTTGCGCCGGCACTACGGTCACGCGGCAGCCGCGCTCAACCAGCATGCGCAGGATGTTGTACTTGACGCCGTAGTCGTAGGCCACAACATGGTAAGGCAACTCAGCGGCATCGATTGTCGCATGGCTGTCGGTCTTCAGGTCCCAGACAGTGGAACGCCACTCGTACTTCTCTTTGACGCTGACGACTTTCGCCAGGTCCATGCCTTTGAGGCCAGGGAAACCTTGCGCAGCGGCAATCGCCGCCTCCTCGGAGATATTCTCACCGACCATGATGCAGCCGTTCTGCGAACCTTTTTCACGCAGGATGCGTGTCAGGCGGCGCGTATCGATACCGGCGATCGCCACAACGTTGTTGGCTTTCAGGTAATCGGAGAGCGACATCGTGTTACGCCAGTTGCTCGCAACCAGTGGCAGGTCACGAATCACCAGACCGGCCGACCAGACACGATCGGACTCAACGTCTTCCGGTGTAGTACCGGTGTTGCCGATGTGCGGATAGGTCAGGGTAACGATCTGTTGGGCGTAGGAAGGATCGGTAAGGATTTCCTGATAGCCGGTCATGGCGGTGTTGAACACCACCTCTCCAACGGTTTGACCGTCGGCTCCAATGGCTTCGCCGCGAAAAATGCTGCCATCAGCAAGGGCGAGTATGGCTGGCTTAGTCAAGAAGACCTCCCGTAAATAAAGCCTGAAAGGGCGATCGCAGGTTGCAAAAAAGCGGAGTGACGTATGGACACGTCACCCCGCTTCTTCACTGAATTATTCTGCGCGCTTTTAGTGGACACACTAAAGCTGTAGCTTACAGAAAAAGGCTTTTTTGGTCCACCGCTAATGAGCCTTAAAGGCAGGGGAATGCGACAGGACGTCGCTTAGCGGGTAAAAACGGGGCCTAAGCATAAGCTTGAGGCCCTGTTTTAGCTACTGATTAGTGCAGATCCAGCACATCACGCATGTCATACAGGCCCGGCTCACGACCCTCCAACCAGAGCGCAGCACGCACCGCACCCTTGGCAAAGGTCATGCGACTGGACGCCTTGTGGGTGATTTCCAGGCGCTCGCCTTCACTGGCGAACAACACGGTGTGATCACCGACCACATCGCCACCGCGCACCGTTGCAAAACCAATGGTGTCACGCGCACGCGCGCCGGTATGGCCTTCACGACCGTACACCGCCACTTTCGACAAATCGCGGCCCAGTGCATCGGCAATCGCTTCACCCATGCGCAAGGCAGTGCCCGACGGCGCATCGATCTTGTGACGGTGGTGGGTCTCGATGATCTCGATATCCGCCTCGTCACCCAACACCCGCGCCGCGAGGTCGAGCAATTTGAGCGACAGGTTCACGCCGACGCTGAAGTTGGCGGCGAAGACGATGGGAATATCCTTGCCCGCGTCCGCCAGCAAATGCTTTTGCTCCGCCGTCAACCCGGTGGTGCCGATTACCATGGCCTTGCCCGCCTTACGGCAGAACGCCAGGTTTTTCAGCATCACTTCCGGCAGGGTGAAATCGATCAGCACATCGAACTCATCGGCCACCTGCTCCAGGTTGCCGGACAACGAAACGCCGATACGCCCCAATGAAGCCAACTCACCCGCGTCCGCGCCGATCAACGTGCTGCCCGGACGAACAATCGCCGCCGTCAGGCCAGAGGCTGGCGAACGCAGCTGTACCGCCTCCACCAGCGTCTTGCCCATGCGCCCGGCTGCGCCCATTACGGCTATACGTCGCATATTCAATTCCTTACAGGTCGCCGAAGAAGCGCTTCACACCATCGAAGAAGCCCGTGGTTTTCGGCGAGTGCGAGTCATCGCCTTCCAGGGAGCTGCGGAACTCTTCCAACAGTTCGCGCTGACGCCGCCCCAGGTTGACCGGCGTTTCAACCGCGACGCGGCACATCAGGTCGCCCGCTCCACCACCGCGCACCGGCGCAACGCCTTTGCCACGGATACGGAACTGCTTGCCGGTTTGAGTACCCTCAGGGATCTTCAGTTTGACGCGACCGTCGAGCGTCGGGATTTCCAGCTCGCCACCCAGGGCGGCATCGACAAAGCTGATCGGCACTTCGCAGAACAGGTGCTTGCCGTCGCGCTGGAAGATCGAGTGCTCACGCACATTGATCACCACGTACAGATCGCCCGTAGGGCCGCCCTGGGCACCCGCCTCGCCTTCACCCGAAAGGCGAATGCGGTCACCGGTGTCCACGCCCGCCGGCACTTTCACCGACAGGGTCTTGTACTCTTCGACGCGACCTTCGCCGTGGCAGGCGTCGCACGGGTCGGAAATGATCTTGCCCTGGCCATGGCAACGCGGGCAGGTCTGCTGCACCGAGAAGAAGCCTTGCTGCATACGGACCTGGCCGATGCCGCCGCAGGTCGGGCAGGTGATCGGCGATGAGCCTTTCTTGGCACCCGAACCATCGCACGGCTTGCAGTTGACCAGCGTTGGCACGCGGATATTGACGCTGGTACCGCGCACGGCTTCTTCCAGGTTCAATTCCAGGGTGTAACGCAAATCGCTGCCGCGCTGGGCGCCACCACGCTGGCCGCCCCGGCCACCGCCGAAGAAATCACTGAATACGTCGCCGAAAATGTCGGAGAAATTCTGACCGCCAAAACCGGCACCGCCGCCACCCATGCTCGGGTCGACGCCCGCATGACCATACTGGTCGTAGGCCGCACGCTTGTTGGGATCAGACAGGCATTCGTAGGCCTCGTTGGCCTCCTTGAACATCTCTTCGGATTCTTTGCTGTCCGGATTACGGTCCGGGTGATGCTTCATCGCCAGGCGACGGTAGGCCTTCTTCAGGTCCGCCTCGCTGGAGCCGCGCTCCACACCCAACACTTCGTAATAGTCACGCTTTGCCATAAGTCTTTGCACTCTTAAGGACGTTCGGCCAGACCCTCCTGAGCCCCGCCAAACTCGTTGAGCCCCAATACAGGCCCGGACCCAACTCACGTCAATTCAACGATCCTGGTCGTTACTACTTTCAGCCAGGGACCCGGCCAAAACGCGGTATTTATTACTCGGAAAGCAGGAGCATTTCCGATCACACCGCCAGCATCCGCACGTTGTCGCATGCTGTAAAAATTCGCATACCCCAGACACGCCAACGCGGGAGCAAGCTCCCGCGCGGCGACATCCTACCAGTCACCGCTTGAAAGCGGTCAACCGGACAACCCAATTACTTGTTGTCTTTGACTTCTTCGAACTCGGCATCGACAACGTCGTCGTGCTTGGCTTCAGGCTCTGCCTGTTGCGCGGCAGCGTCAGCTGGCTGACCTTGTTCGGCATACATTTTCTGAGCAACCGGGGCAGAGACTTTGGACAGCTCCTCGATCTTGGCTTCGATAGCGGCCTTGTCGTCGCCTTTGACGGCGGCTTCCAGGGCAACCACGGCAGCTTCGATCGCGGCCTTCTCTTCCGCAGTCACTTTGTCGCCAGCGTCAGCGACCATTTTGCGCGTCGAGTGAACCAGCGCATCACCCTGGTTACGGGCGCCAGCCAGTTCGGCAAACTTGGCATCCGCATCGGCGTTGGCTTCAGCATCACGAATCATCTGTTGAATTTCTTCATCAGACAGACCGGAGTTGGCCTTGATGGTGATCTTCTGCTCTTTGCCGGTCGCCTTGTCTTTCGCGCCGACGTGCAGGATGCCGTTGGCGTCGATGTCGAAGGTCACTTCGATTTGCGGCACGCCACGCGGTGCTGGTGGAATCTCGGCCAGGTCGAACTTGCCCAGGGATTTGTTCTGGGCGGCTTGCTTACGCTCACCTTGCAGCACGTGAATGGTCACGGCGCCCTGGTTGTCGTCGGCAGTCGAGAACACCTGGGATTTCTTGGTAGGAATCGTGGTGTTTTTCTCGATCAGCGCAGTCATTACGCCACCCATGGTTTCGATACCCAGGGTCAGCGGGCTCACGTCCAGCAGCAGCACGTCTTTCACGTCACCGGCCAATACCGCGCCCTGGATGGCAGCACCCATGGCAACCGCTTCGTCCGGGTTCACGTCTTTACGTGCTTCTTTACCGAAGAACTCGGTAACTTTCTGCTGCACCAGCGGCATGCGGGTCTGGCCACCGACCAGGATCACGTCGTTGATGGAACCCACGTCGATACCGGCGTCTTTCAGGGCGATGCGGCATGGCTCGATGGTGCGCTGAACCAGGTCTTCAACCAGTGCTTCCAACTTGGCGCGAGAAATCTTCACGTTCAAGTGCTTAGGCCCGGTGGCATCTGCAGTGATGTACGGCAGGTTCACATCGGTCGACATGCTCGAGGACAGTTCGATCTTGGCTTTCTCAGCGGCTTCTTTCAGGCGCTGCATCGCCAGCGGGTCACCCTTGAGGTTCATGCCGCTTTCTTTCTTGAATTCGTCAACGAGGTAGTCGATCAGACGAATGTCGAAGTCCTCGCCACCCAGGAAGGTGTCACCGTTGGTGGCCAACACTTCGAACTGGTGCTCGCCGTCAACTTCAGCGATCTCGATGACGGAGACGTCGAAAGTACCACCACCCAGGTCATAAACGATCACGGTGTGGTCGCCTTTGGCCTTGTCCATACCGTAAGCCAGGGCAGCTGCGGTTGGTTCGTTGATGATACGTTTTACGTCCAGGCCCGCGATGCGGCCGGCGTCTTTGGTTGCCTGGCGCTGGCTGTCGTTGAAGTAGGCCGGAACGGTGATCACCGCTTCGGTCACTGTTTCACCGAGGTAGTCTTCGGCAGTCTTCTTCATCTTTTTCAAGACTTCAGCCGAGATCTGCGGCGCGGACATCCGGGTGCCATTTACCTCAACCCAGGCGTCACCGTTGTCGGCCTTGGCGATTTTGTAAGGCACCATCTTGATGTCTTTCTGTACGACTTCTTCGTCGAACTTACGACCGATCAGACGCTTTACCGCGTACAAGGTGTTGTGCGGGTTGGTGACAGCCTGGCGCTTGGCCGACTGACCCACCAGGATCTCGCCATCATTCGCGTAAGCGATGATCGACGGCGTGGTACGCGCGCCTTCGGCGTTCTCGATAACTTTGGCCTTGCCGTTTTCCATGACCGAGACGCACGAGTTGGTGGTCCCCAGGTCGATGCCGATAATTTTACCCATGATTGACTCTCCCGAAACTTGAATTTGGTTGCCGCAGCAGTGGTGGCTAACTGCGGTAGCACTTAAACGCTTGACTTATAGATGGGGGCCTTGCGGCGTATTTCAAGCCTGCTCATCAATAGAAGGCGAAACGGGTGCGGGAGCCTTGCTCACCACCACCATCGCCGGGCGCAGCAAGCGACCATTGAGCAGATAGCCTTTCTGGAAGACTTTCAATACGCTGTTTGGCTCCAGGTCATGGCTTTCCTGCATCGCCATGGCTTGGTGATGTTCAGCGTTGAACGGTTCGCCGCCTGCTGGGTCGATGGCTTCCAACTGATAACGCTTCAGGGTGTCCTGGAACATTTTCAGGGTCAGTTCGATCCCTTCGCGCATCGCGCGGATGTTTTCGTCGTCCGGGTTGGACAACTCAAGACCGCGCTCCAGACTGTCGATAATCGGCAGCAAATCTGCAGCGAATTTTTCCAGTGCGAATTTGTGAGCCTTCTCTACGTCCTGCTCGGCACGGCGGCGGACGTTCTGCAGATCGGCGGCAACACGCAAAGACTGATCCTGCGCAGCGGCCAATTGCTCTTCGAGCACTTGCACACGGGTCGCCAGCTCGTCGCCGACAGCCGAATTGGCGTCTGGAGTTTGCGTATCCTGCGTCTGTTCGTCAGCCATAGTGTTCTCCTTTCAAATCATGCGCGAACTCAACTCGCGCTTCTGTTCCGGTATATGGGGCCACAATTTCCAGGTTCAAGGGCGCAGGCGTTACCAAAAGTCTTTCGATTGACCCTCATCAATTCTTACCGGGTCATTCCTGATTGCGCTTAAAAAACGCTCAAACCAAGCAAATCAAGCTAAGCGTCAGGATTGTCAGCCCCGGACAAAACACTGTATAAATAACCAGACCTAAAGCCTGGGAGCGGCCGTCATGCTCGTGCACTTGTCCGTACATAACTACGCCATCGTTGAACACCTGGATCTTGAACTGGATCGCGGGATGAGCGTAATCACAGGCGAAACCGGCGCCGGCAAGTCGATCATGCTCGACGCCCTGGGCCTTACCCTGGGTGATCGTGCCGACAGCGGCGTGGTGCGCCCCGGTGCGGACAAGGCCGACATCCTCGCCACCTTCGACCTGGCGGATATCCCCGAGGCCGAAACCTGGCTGGCCGAGCGCGACCTTAATAATGAAGGCCCGTGCATCCTGCGCCGGGTCATCACGGCGGAAGGCCGCTCACGCGGGTATATCAATGGCACACCTTGCCCGCTTGGCGATCTGAAGGCGCTGGGCGAGTTGCTGATCGACATCCACAGCCAGCATGAACATCAGTCCCTGCTGAAAACCGACACCCACCGCCGCCTGCTCGATGAATATGCGGGCGCCACCGACCTTGCGCGCCAGGTACAGCTTGCCGCTCAGCGCTGGCGCCAGACCCGCCAGGAGCTGGAGCGACTCTCCAATTCCGGCGATGAACAACGCGCTCGCCACCAATTGCTCAGCTATCAGCTCGAAGAGCTGGAAAGCCTGGGCCTGGGCGAGACCGAGCTTGAACAACTCGAACAGGAACACAAGAACCTCACCAACGCCGAAACCCTGCTGGGTATTTGCCGCCAGGTGGTGGAGCAATGCAGCGAGAGTGATTCCGGCAACGTGCTCAACGCACTGACCGCCAGCCTCAATCGCCTGTCCAGCGTGAACAACGCGTCCGACTCGCTGAGTGAAGCAACGACCTTGCTCACCAGTGCGCAGATCCAGGTCGAGGAAGCCGTCGGCGAACTCAACCGCTTCCTGGATCACTTCGACGCCGACCCGGCACGCTTGCAGGAAATAGAAGAACGCCTGGACACCATCTATACCCTGGCGCGCAAACATCGCATCCAGCCCACCGAAGTGGCGGCAATGCAGCAAAAGTTGATGGATGAAATCGAAACGCTGAACGCCAACGATGAATCCATCGAACGCCTGGGTGAGGAGCTCGCCTCTTTCGCCCGCCATTATCAGGAGAAAGCACGCGAACTGAGCGATCTGCGCCAGCAAGCGGCCACCGGCCTGGCGAGCGCGGTGGAATTGGAAATCCAGCGCCTGGGCATGCCGGGCGGGCGCTTCACCATTGAATTGCGCGCCAACGCCAGCAACGAACTGCAGCCTCACGGCCTGGAACAGGTCGAACTTCTGGTCAGCGCCAACCCTGGGCAACCGCTCAAGGCGCTGGCAAAAGTGGCATCCGGCGGCGAGCTGTCACGGATCAGCCTGGCGATTCAAGTGATTACCGCGCAAACCTCTCGGGTACCAACGCTGGTATTTGACGAAGTCGACGTGGGGATTGGCGGGCCGACCGCGGAAATTGTCGGCCAACTGCTGCGACGCCTGGGGGATAGAGGCCAGGTGCTTACGGTCACCCACCTGCCGCAAGTCGCGGCCCAAGGGCATCAGCACTTGTTTGTGCATAAGGTGCGAGGCAGTGATGCGACGCACACGGCCGTGTCCAAGCTGAACAAGTCGGAACGCGTGGAGGAAGTGGCGCGCATGCTCGGTGGTATTGATTTGACCAAGGAATCGCTGGCGCACGCGAAGAAGATGGTCGTGGCGGCGAAGGCCTGATCGGGTAAATTTTCCTCTATAGAAAGCACGAAGGCGACCATAAGGTCGCCTTCGATCGTTTTGCAGCGTAAATCTGCAGCGCTTGTTACTTTTTCTTACGGATGTACAGGACCAGGTTATGGTCGACCAAATCGAAGCCGTGCTCTTCAGCAATCTTATGCTGCAGCGCTTCGATCTCAGGGCTGGTGAACTCGATAACCTCATTGGTATCCAGGTCAACCATGTGGTCGTGATGACCACCGTCAGCCAATTCGAACACTGCATGACCGCCGTCGAAATTATGACGAACCACCAGCCCAGCGGCTTCAAACTGGGTCAGCACACGGTAAACCGTGGCCAGACCAACGTCCTCGTTAGACTCCATCAGCGCCTTGTAGACATCCTCGGCACTCATGTGGCGCTGCTCAGCAGAATCGAGCATTTGTAGAATCTTGACTCGTGGCAGAGTCACTTTGAGACCGGCTTTGCGTAGTTCGCTATTTTCAACCATGGTTAGCTTTCTCGCGGATGCTGCTTCGCAGCTTCTCTTAATACGGGTATGATCGGCGTTTACGTTGTCCCAGCCAAGATAGTGGAAGTCGCCCACCGATGCAAAACACCAAGCTCTTGCTAACCAGTTTCACCTTTGTGGGACTGCTCGCACTCGCCGGTTGTTCATTCCCCGGGGTTTACAAAATCGACATCCAGCAGGGCAATGTCGTCACGCAGGACATGATAGACCAGTTACGCCCCGGAATGACCCGACGGCAAGTACGGTTTATCATGGGGAACCCCCTGCTGACCGACACTTTCCATGCCGATCGCTGGGATTATCTCTACAGCCTCCAGCCTGGTGGCGGTGAACGCCAGCAGGAGCGTGTCAGTGTCATTTTCAATGGCAATGACCAGCTCGTCAGCCTGTCCGGTGACTTCATGCCCGGCGTAAGCCGTGATGAAGCCTTGCTCGGCAAGGACAACGGCACCAATGTCACCGCGCCTGCGAAGGAAGGCGAGCAGCCGAAGTCCGAAGTTCCGGCCAAGCCTGGCTCCTTGCTCGACAAGATCCAGAAGGACGTCGACGGCGTCGAAACTGTGCCCGTCCCGACGCCACAGCCTCTGGACACCAGCCCGCAGTAACTGTGCGGCGCCCAACAAAAAGCCCGGCATGCCGGGCTTTTTGCTGCCTGCCACTTGGCGGGCTTATGAATGCTGCTGCCTGGCAAGCGCCGCCTTGGCTGCACGCAGTCGGCGCACTTCTTTCGGGTCCGCCAGCAACGGCCGGTAAATTTCAATACGATCACCCGCTTGTACGGCGCTCATATCAGCGTCCGCGACTACCTTGCCGAATATCCCCAAAGGGCAATCAGCCAGGTTCAGGTCGGGAAACTGCTGCGCAATACCCGACGCCTGCACCGCTGCCCGCAGACTGATGCCCACCGGTACCGCCACCGTCAATAACACCTGGCGATCTTCGGCGGCATACACCACCTCAACCTCAACCATGCAATTGCTTGGCCCGTTCGCAGAACGCATCGACCAGCGTATTGGCCGCCTGATTGAACAAAGGCCCCAACGTCGCTCGAATGATCGGCCCGGCGTAATCAAAAGAAAGATCCAGGCTGATTTTGCAGGCCTTATCCGTCAGCGCCTTGAATACCCAGACCCCGTGCAGTTGGGTAAACGGCCCTTCCTGCAGGTTCATTTCGATGGACTTCCCAGGTACCAGCACATTGCGCGTAACAAAGTGCTGGCTAAGACCGCCCTTCGCGACCCCGACACTGGCGACCATGTGCTCATCACTGCTTTCCAGCACTTCGGCGGTTGAGCACCAAGGCAGGAATTCCGGATAACGCGCCACGTCGTTGACCAGGTCATAAAGCGCCTGTGCCGGATAGGGCAGCAGCGCCGAACGTTGAATATGCGTCGTCATGTGTGCGTTATTTCCACTGCTGAGGCAAAACATCGCGAAAGAACAGCCCGATCCGCGAGAGAAAAAACCAGAGAACTGCCCGCATTGTCCGGGATTCGGACAACACGCTCAAGCACGCAGGTTGACCGTAGCCTACTCGCGCGCAACTCCCTATAATGCCGCCCCTATGGCTAAACAAAAGAAACACCCCACAGGGACCATCGCGCAAAATAAAAAGGCGCGACACGATTACTTCATCGAACATCGGTTCGAGGCTGGTCTGGTCCTGGCCGGCTGGGAAGTAAAGAGTCTGCGTGCCAGCAAGCTGCAGCTGGTCGACAGTTATGTGCTGCTCAAGGACGGCGAGGCGTGGCTGCTCGGCAGTCATATCACCCCGCTGACCACGGCGAGCACCCACGTGATTGCCGACCCGGTGCGCACGCGCAAGCTACTGCTCAACGCACGCGAACTTGAAAAGCTCGCTTCCGCCGTACAGCAGAAGGGCTATGCCTGCATCTGCCTGTCCTGGTACTGGAGCAAGCATCTGGTCAAGTGCGAAATTGCCCTGGGCAAGGGCAAGAAGGAGTACGACAAGCGTGATACCGAACGCGAGCGTGACTCCAATCGTGAGCTGCACCGCGCCGTGCGCAACAAGGGCAAGGAAGATTGATCCTTGCAGTGATGTAGCCTAGGGAGCCTCCCTCGGCTACATCCCCTTGCGCCGCTCCGCACGCGCCACGCGCTGTACCTCTTGACGCACCTCCTCCAACACTTCCTGCACATACAGCAGGTGCCGTGTTGAAACCTCGCGTGCCTGCTCGGCCCGCCCTTCGATAATCGCCAGGTACAAATCCCGATGCTGACTGATCAGCATGTCGCGGGTTTCCGTACGCTGCTGATACATGCCACCGATGTTGGTCACCACGTTACGTTTGAGCAGGTCGAACAAGCCGCGAATGGTGTGCAGCAATACCGCGTTGTGGCTGGCCTCGGCGATTGCCAAGTGAAACCTCGCATCCGCCGCGCCCTCCTCCAGTCGACTCACTTCATCGGAGCGGGTGTAGCAATCCTGCAGCGCTTCGAACGCCGCCGTAAGCCGCTCGCGATCGACTTCGGTGGCGCGCTGCGCTGCGTAATAGGCGCAAGAAGCTTCGAGCGTTTGCCGAAATTCCAGCAGATCACGCTGAGCCTCGGGATTGTTTTCCAACAGATGCAGCAGCGGGTCACTGAATGTGGAGCCCAGAGATTCAGCCACATAGTTGCCGCCGCCCTGACGACTGACGAGCAAGCCCTTGGCCGCCAGTTTCTGGATCGCCTCGCGTAAAGATGGGCGCGACACCCCAAACTGC
Source organism: Pseudomonas cedrina subsp. cedrina (assembly GCF_001983175.1). GTDB lineage: Bacteria > Pseudomonadota > Gammaproteobacteria > Pseudomonadales > Pseudomonadaceae > Aquipseudomonas > Aquipseudomonas cedrina. The sequence continues at coordinate 292,839 of NZ_MNPW01000008.1, read as the reverse complement.
TCGGCCAACGCGCGCTCGGCCGGCAAGCGCTCACCCGACTTCAGCGTGCCCTCAAGGATCATGCCCTCCAGCTGCTCGACGATATCGTCAGACAAACGGCGCTGACGCACCTGATCAAACCCCATCACTCACTCTCCACCATCCCGACCACTCGCCGGCGGCTCCATTCTGGCCTATCGCAGCGCTGGCAGCACCTATCAGAACGCCTTCATTTCAGCCGACCAGCGAGCCCCGCTCGACCACTTACGACCAAAGTTTCGTAAGCGGCAAATTGACACATCCCTGCCAAGGCTTTTACTCTAGCCCACAGCGACTGTAAATTGGTATTACCAATTAACCAAGCTGACCAAACAACAACAATCAGGGCCATCCCCCATGCAAACCTGGCAACAGCTCTATAGCCCGCTCGGCAGCCTCGGCCTGTCCGCACTGGCGGCCGTCATTCCGATCGTATTCTTCTTCCTGGCTCTGGCCGTGTTTCGCCTCAAAGGCCACGTGGCCGGCAGCATCACCTTGGCGCTGTCGATCCTGGTGGCGATCTTTGCCTTCCAGATGCCGGTGGACATGGCACTCGCCGCCGCCGGTTACGGCTTTGCCTATGGTCTGTGGCCAATTGCGTGGATCATTGTCGCTGCGGTTTTCCTCTACAAACTCACGGTCAAAAGCGGCCAGTTCGAGATTATCCGCAGCTCGGTGCTGTCGATCACCGATGACCAGCGCCTGCAAGTGCTGCTGATCGGTTTCTGCTTCGGCGCCTTCCTCGAAGGCGCGGCCGGTTTCGGCGCTCCCGTGGCGATCACCGCCGCGCTGCTGGTCGGCCTGGGGTTCAACCCGCTGTACGCCGCCGGCCTGTGCCTGATCGCCAACACCGCCCCCGTGGCCTTCGGCGCACTGGGTATCCCGATTATCGTGGCCGGCCAAGTGACCGGCATTGACGCCTTCAAGATTGGCGCCATGACAGGCCGCCAGCTGCCGTTGTTGTCGCTGTTCGTGCCGTTCTGGCTGGTGTTCATGATGGACGGCGTGCGCGGCGTTCGCGAAACCTGGCCGGCGGCGCTGGTTGCGGGCCTGAGTTTTGCCATCACCCAGTACTTCACCTCCAACTTCATCGGCCCGGAACTGCCGGACATCACCTCGGCGCTCGCCAGCCTGATCGCCCTCACGCTATTCCTGAAAGTCTGGCAACCCAAGCGCACCGCCGGTGCACAGATTGCCGGCGCCACCTCCAGCGCAGCGGTCACCGCCAGCGCCGGAGGTTTCGGCCTGCCACGCAACACGGCGGTCTCACCCTACAGCCTGGGGCAAATTTTCAAGGCGTGGTCGCCGTTCCTGATTCTCACCGTGCTGGTCACCCTCTGGACGCTCAAACCGTTCAAGGCGATGTTCGCCGCCGGCGGCTCGATGTACAGCTGGGTGTTCAACTTCGCGATCCCCCACTTGGATCAACTGGTGGTCAAGGTCGCACCGATCGTGACCAACCCCACCGCGATCCCGGCCGTGTTCAAGCTGGACCCGATTTCAGCGACCGGCACGGCGATTTTCTTCTCCGCCCTGATCTCGATGCTGGTGCTGAAGATAGACCTTAAAACTGGTCTTACCACTTTAAGAGAGACCTTCTACGAGCTCCGTTGGCCAATCCTGTCCATCGGCATGGTGCTGGCGTTCGCCTTTGTCACCAACTACTCGGGCATGTCTTCAACCATGGCATTGGTGTTGGCCGGCACAGGGGCTGCCTTCCCGTTCTTCTCGCCTTTCCTCGGTTGGCTGGGGGTTTTCCTGACAGGCTCCGACACGTCGTCCAACGCCCTGTTCAGCTCGCTGCAAGCCACCACCGCGCATCAGATCGGCGTAAATGACACCTTGCTGGTGGCCGCGAATACCAGCGGCGGCGTCACCGGCAAGATGATCTCGCCCCAGTCGATCGCCGTGGCCTGCGCCGCCACCGGCCTGGTGGGCAAGGAGTCCGACCTGTTCCGCTTCACGCTCAAACACAGCCTGTTCTTTGCCACGATCGTCGGGCTGATTACCCTGGCCCAGGCGTACTGGTTCACCGGTATGCTGGTGCACTAGGCCTGCACGTAACAGAGTAAGAATCGACGCCGGACACCGATGCCGGCGTCAGCTATTTCTGGAGGACCGATGAGCCTGCCTGCTGCTTTCCTGAGCGACGTCGCACACCTGATTCCGAATGATCGGCGTTTCGACGACCCACTTTCCACGCTCGCTTTCGGCACCGACGCCAGCTTTTACCGACTGATCCCACAGCTGGTGATCCGCGTGGAGTCGGAAGATGAAGTCGTGGCGCTGTTACAGCTGGCCCAACGCGACCGCGTACCCGTGACTTTCCGCGCAGCCGGCACCAGCCTGTCCGGGCAGGCCATCAGCGACTCGGTGCTGATCGTGTTGGGTGACAACTGGAACGGCCGCGAAATTCGTGGGCAAGGCACGCAGATTCGCTTGCAGCCCGGTGTCATCGGTGCCCAGGCCAATGCGTGGCTGGCGCCGTTCGGGCGCAAGATCGGGCCAGACCCGGCGTCGATCAACGCCTGCAAAATCGGCGGGATCGTCGCCAACAATGCCAGCGGCATGTGCTGCGGCACGGCGCAGAATACCTACCACACCCTGGCGGGCATACGCCTGGTACTGGCTGACGGCAGCCGCCTGGACACTGAAGATGCAAACAGCGTCGCGGCGTTTCGTGAACAACACGGGCCGTTGCTTGAGCGCCTGGCGTCGCTGGGCCGCGAGACGCGGGCAAATGCTGAATTGGCAGCCAAAATCCGCCACAAATACCGTCTGAAAAATACCACTGGGCTGTCACTCAATGCCCTGGTGGATTTCGATGAGCCGCTGGATATCCTCAGCCATCTGCTGGTGGGCTCCGAGGGAACGCTCGGGTTTATCAGTGCGGTCACTTACGACACGGTGGTTGATCACCCGAACAAAGCGTCGGCGCTGATCGTGTTCCCGGATGTCGAAACCTGCTGCAACGCGGTCACCGTTCTCAAAACCCAACCGGTCTCCGCCGTCGAGCTGCTGGACCGACGCAGCATGCGCTCGGTACAGGACAAGCCGGGCATGCCCGCTTTCGTACAGCAACTATCGGAAAATGCCTGCGCACTGCTGATCGAATCCCGCGCTGCTTCAACGGCCTTGCTGCATGAGCAACTGGCGCTGATCATGGATTCCCTGGCCGGTTTCCCTGTGGAAAAACAGGTCGACTTCACCGAAGACCCACTGGAAAACGCCCGCCTGTGGGCAATCCGCAAAGACACCTTCCCCGCCGTCGGCGCTGTGCGTAAAACCGGCACCACGGTGATCATCGAGGATGTGACCTTCCCGGTTGAGCAATTGGCAATCGGGGTCAATCGCTTGATCGAACTGTTCGACAAACATCACTACGACGAAGCGATTCTTTTCGGGCACGCGCTGGAAGGCAATCTGCACTTTGTCTTCACCCAGGGCTTCAACAGCACGGAAGAAATCACACGCTACCAAGCGTTCATGGACGACGTGGCGCAACTGGTGGCGGTAGAGTTTGGTGGCTCGCTGAAAGCCGAACACGGCACCGGCCGCAATATGGCGCCGTTTGTCGAGCTGGAATGGGGCAGCGATGCCTACCAATTGATGTGGCAACTCAAGCGTCTGCTCGACCCCAATGGCATCCTCAACCCGGACGTGGTGCTCAGCGAAGATCCGCAAATCCACCTGAAACACCTCAAGCCGCTGCCCGCCGCCGACGAGCTGGTGGATAAGTGCATCGAATGTGGCTTCTGCGAACCGGTGTGCCCCTCGAAAGGCCTGACCTTGAGCCCGCGCCAACGCATCGTGATCTGGCGCGACATTCAGGCGAAAAAGCGCGCCGGCGTCGACACCACCGAACTGGAAGCCGCGTATCACTACCAGGGCATCGACACCTGCGCCGCCACCGGCCTGTGCGCTCAACGCTGCCCTGTGGGAATCAATACCGGCGACCTGGTGAAAAAACTGCGCAGCCGTGAAGCCGACCGTACGAAAACGGCCGAATGGCTCGCCAGCCATTTCTCCACTGCGCTGCAAGGTGCGCGCTTTACGCTGCACGTGGCCAATGGTGCACGCATGCTGCTGGGCGCGCCGCGTCTGGCCAAGCTATCGGCCACTGTCACCCGGTTGTCCAAGGGGCAGATCCCGCAGTGGACCAACGCCATGCCACAGCCGGAAAAAGCCATCCGCTTCAGCCCCGCCGTGACGGACGAACGGCCAAGGGTGGTCTACCTGGCCGCCTGCGTCTCCCGCGCCATGGGCCCGGCGGCGGGGGATAAAGAGCAGATGTCGCTGTACGACAAAACCCGCGGCCTGCTGGAAAAAGCCGGTTACCAAGTGGTGCTCCCCGAGAACCAGGACAGCCTGTGTTGCGGTCAGCCCTTCGCCTCCAAAGGCTATGCCGAACAAGCCGAACACAAGCGCCAGGAACTGCTCGGCGCCCTGCTCCACGCCAGCCGCGGCGGGCTCGACCCGATCTACTGCGACACCAGCCCCTGCACACTGCGCCTGGTGCAGGACCTGGGCGAAACCCGCCTGGACCTCTACGACCCCGTACGCTTTATCCGCACCCACTTGATGGATCGTCTCGACTTCACGCCCCAGGAGGCGCCCATCGCCGTGCACGTCACCTGCAGCACCCAACATTTGGGCGAAAGCCAGGCCCTGATCGACCTGGCCCGGCGCTGCGCCAAGACCGTAGTGATTCCGGAAGGCATCCACTGCTGCGGATTCGCCGGCGACAAAGGCTTCACCACACCGCAACTCAACGCCCATGCACTGCGCAGCCTCAAAAATGCCGTGCAATATTGCAGTGAAGGCATCTCCACCAGCCGCACCTGCGAGATCGGCCTGAGCCAGCATGGCGGCATTGATTATCACGGCCTGGTCTACCTGGTTGACCGCGTCACCCAGGCCCGCGCCCATTGATCCAGCAAAAAAATAGAACCCTTAAGCGCTGGCGCAGTCATCTGCATAGGCCTCGACAGACGAGGCCCATCAGTGATGTCGCTGGCAGCCGTTGAACGCCAGCAGCGTCGAGCCCTTTTGCGCAAGGAGATACCTTATGAAGCGTTCCGCTCTGGCTGGCTTGTTCATTACCGCTGCGATGCTGGCGTCCCCTGTGTTTGCTGCGGGCGACAAAGACCTCTGCGAGATCAACCTGAACAAAATCAACAACGGCAAGGCACTGCTCGCTACCGACACCAGTGGCAAAAGCGGCGAGATAGACACCGCCGTCTCCCAAGCCAAGGCCGCCCACGCCGCCGGTGATGAGAAAAAGTGCATCGAAATCACCTCCAAGGCCCTGCAAGACCTGCAGAACAACGACAAAGGCGGCGAATAGGTTGCCCTGTCACGCAGGACCAACCTTCGGGTTGGCCTTCCGTGACGGTTTGGAGTACACTGCACGAGCTTGTCACTCACTAAGAAACAACGAGTTACAAGCACGGGGCCGTTTAGGATTCGACGCCGGTCGCGAAACTTTAGGTGCATGCCGAGTTGGTAACAGAACTCGTAAATCCACTGTTGCAACTACTTATAGTTGCCAATGACGAAAACTACGGCCAGGAATTCGCTCTCGCTGCGTAAGCAGCCTTAGCCCTGAGCTTCTGGTACCTTCGGGTCCAGCAATCACCAGGGGATGTCTGTAAACCCAAAGTGATTGTCATATAGAACAGAATCGCCGTGCAGTACGTTGTGGACGAAGCGGCTAAAACTTACACAACTCGCCCAAAGCACCCTGCCCTTCGGGTCGCTGCGGGTTAACTTAATAGAAACGGCTACGCATGTAGTACCGACAGCGGAGTACTGGCGGACGGGGGTTCAAATCCCCCCGGCTCCACCAAATTAGCTTTATAAATCAGGCACTTAGCGTTTACCGCAGGTGCCTTTTTTGTGCCTGACGGGCCCGGATTGGCTCGGTTATGCCAGCTTAATGACAGCTTGGGGGAAATGGCGAATGAGCGAGATAAACAACCCTGTGGGCCGCCTACTGGACTATATGAATGCGGCCTTGCGCATCAAAGGAGACCTGGTCGCGTGTGACGCTTGGGCGGCGCTACTACAATGCGAAAAAGATGATCCCTTAGCCATAGCAAAGGGCCTTCGGGAGTTTTCCGATCTAGTTGACACATGCGAAACCGCGCTCCGAGAGCATGTCACAGGTGACCCGAGTCTCTATCTCGCCCCGCTGAAAAATGTACGCGCCATGGTATCCAAATTTACATTCAATCAAGCCTGGCAGGCATGCCGAAACCATATTGATGCCGGCACAATGCAGGGATTGTCTTTTGGTCATCAGAACTTGAGCAACTCCTATCCTACTGCCGATACTCAAGTTCAACAGGACATTCTTGCCTTCGTCGAAAAACTCGAAGGTTTGCTAAAGGAGTGCCTGGCATCAGACCTCTCCGAGGAGCTCAAGGCTCTTTTCGTGAGACACCTTGAGGCAATACGTGCAAGTTTGTTGATTTACTTAGCAGGCGGGCCTGACAAGATTCAGGAAGCTTCAGACCAAGCCGTAGGCGCTTTTGTTAAGAGCTTACCCTCTGTTGAAAGCTCATCAGCTGAGGGACAGTCCTTAGCAAAAAAAGTAATCGAGCATTTCAGCTCCGTAAATCAAATTCTTGCTAAGACACATGAAATGGTGGCGCTGGCGTCACCTATGATCGAAAAACTACTGCCACTGCTCCATTGAGACCAGATATTGCTGGCCAAAACTGCTTCGCTAGCAACTCGATAGCAGAACGCCAATACTCGACTCTAGTACTCCGTACGCGCCTTCTGCAGGTACTACAGCAATTTTACGGATCAAAGACCAGCCATGCGGCATGTTGCGGTGAGCTGACAGGAGGCCAGCGTGGAGCAGTTCACAAATACCGTCACAAAGCGCATAGGTATTGTTTTGTTGCTGGTCGGCCTGATTATTCTATCGATTGGTCTTTACGATATGAGCGGGCGCTACCTGAGCTTGGACCGTTTTTCTGAACGGTGGCTAGATGTGATCAGCTGGAATAAATATCGCGTCAGGCAGTACCCGGCGGTCTTTTACGGTAGCTACCTTGTGATAATTGGGCTTTTCTTGTCAGTCCTGTATGACAAGGTAATCGGCCGGGTCGTGCAGTGGATTTTGACTGGCCAAACTAAACGAGAGCGCTGACCATGCCTCTGACCAAAGCCAACCAGCAGCTGCGCCGCGACCTCAAGGCTATAGCGCTCAACCTCGAGCAGTCCTGTGTCGACCTGGGAAAGCTTGCGGAAAAGCTCAGCGACGCCGACGCCATAGCCCTGGCGGGACTGGTGGGTACGCTTTACGAGGAATCCAGCAGGCTGGCTGGGTATGCGGATGAAGTGAAGGCGAGAAGGATCGTGCGAGGGAAGGCTCAGTGATGTGTAAAATGGCCTTTTTGTGACTTCTCGTCGCTTTATAGCATCTAATCTTTACCTGATAGGTAAAGAAGGGTAGCCTTTAGGAGTGAAGCTTGAAACTGGACTTCAAAGACAAAAAGCTTCGCGATCTATGTGAGCAAAGCCGTGTTGCGGAGAAAAAGCTAGGAGCTGATTCGGCCCGTAAATTGAGATCTAGGCTTTCTGATATTGAAGCCGCGACCACAGTTCTCGATCTCGTTGCTGGCGCCCCCCACCCCCTTAAGGGCGACAGGAAAAATCAGTTCTCAGTCAGTTTGGCCGGCGGATGCAGGATTGTATTCGAGCCCGATCACGACCCACTCCCGCTGCGCGACGATCAGTCTTTGGACTGGTCTCAAGTATTTGATGTGAAAGTTATTTTTATCGGAGATTACCATGAGTGATTTGGCCGTTTCGTTTGCGCCAGATTGGGTGTCCCCGCCTGGCGACACCATCCTCGACCTCATCGAGGAGAAGGAATGGACTCAGGATGAGCTAGCTACAAGGCTCGGGGTGTCGGCAAAGCTTGTAAATCAGTTAATCAAAGGCAAGGCAGCATTAAGTCAGGATACAGCCCTCAAGCTTGAGCGCGTACTGGGCAGTACTGCTGCATTTTGGATTTCACGAGAGGCCCTCTATAGGGAGCAGCTATCTCGTGCAGAGTCCAAGGCGAAGCTTGGTCAATGGACGTCTTGGCTTGACTGCCTCCCTTTAAAGGAGCTGATGTCTTCAGGCGCTATTGAAAAATGCCGAATTGTTGAAAAAAACAAGCCCGGACTAGTAGAGCAATGTCTGAAGTTCTTCGGTGTCGCATCTCCTGACGAGTGGACAGATCACTATTCTGGAATGCAAGTAGCGTTCCGACGTAGCCGAGAGGACCAAAGCGATATCGCAGCTATTTCTTCTTGGCTTCGAATGGGTGAGATTGAGGCTGAACAGTTCTCTGGACCGAAATACGATCGAGATAAATTTGAAAAAGCCTTGATTGAAATTCGCTCCCTAACCACAAAGAGCCCCAAAGACTTTGAACCTCGAATGAGGTCGCTTTTCACTGACGCTGGTGTAGCGTTCGTACTCGTACCTGCCATTCCGAGATCTCATGTAAGCGGCGTTGCCAGGTGGCTTAACCCTCACAGGCCGCTAATCCAGATGTCGCTTTATGGAAAAACGAACGATAAGTTTTGGTTCACCCTGTTCCATGAGTCAGCGCATATTTTGCTTCATGCTAACGAAAAGAAGTCTGTTTACCTCGACGATCCAAGCAAGCGAAACAACGAAGATCCGAAGGAGATAGAGGCAAACGATTGGGCAGGAAACTTTATGATTCCAAAGCAGTATTCGCACGCTTTGGCTGGGTTGAAGACCAGAGATGCGGTACAGATCTTTGCACGCCAGATCGGAGTTCATCCGGGAATTGTCGTGGGTCGACTTCAGCATGATGGGTTGATAGAAGTGTCCTGGATGAATGACTTGAAGCAAAGCTTCAGGTTCGCCGAAACCAATTAAATCCAAAGCCCGGCCCAGCGCCGGGCTTCTTGTATCTAGGCTCATCTCCTTCGGTCAATCTGGCGATCAGCGGCCATGACTCCACATTCTCATGCGCTAAAATCGAGCTGAGCTATGAAGGAAATGCCCATGGACAAGTCGAAAACCGCAGAAGAGATGCGAGCGCTTCTAATCAGCCAGCGTCCCGACCTGAAAGATGATCTCGCGAAAATATCAGACCTCGAGTTGCTGCGACTCATGGCCGGCATCTACAAAAGCTCGATTGATATCAAAGCGGCTGAGCTGATTGAGATCGAGAAGCAGCTGGAAGAGGCTGCCAAGGCGCTCTTTTCTCCTGTACTCCACTGATCTCAACGCACATTCAACACAATGAACTCGGCCAAAGGTACCTTGCGCATCAGCGAATAAACCATCGCCGGGCTTCTCGTATGTGGTGGTCCACTGCTCTGCTATGGTAGCGTCCTTAGATCGCAATGGGAGCAACCACATCTCTCACGACCGAGCCGCCAAAGATTTTCAAGTCAGCCAAGACTGACGCTTTGGCATTCATCGGTTCGGACGGCGAGATACGGGGAGCCCAGTTTGAACAGGCCTACCGGTACTACCGCGCGACCAATGCCTCCCCGCTGATGTCGGACATGCAACTGGCCCAGGCGATAGCAACCTCCCACTGAGCGTAACCTTTCACGACCTTTTCACAGTCGACCGCCTATCGTCATCTCAGCTCCTAGTGAACCTCCCTTTAAGCCCGCACTCCCCATCGCGGGATTTTCTTTGTCTGCGATTTGCCTGGATCGGCCGCGTTAGGCTGGGCTACGCTCAGAGAATAACTGAATGGAGCCACTGCAATGCCCTCCCCGGAATATTCCCTTCCTGACACGCTCGAGCGCATCTACAAGAACCAGCTCGCCCTGGAGGCAGCCATCATGGAGTTAACTCTGTGGGCAGAGGACTGCAAAACCTCAAACGTAGGTGAGAACGTCCGCGGCGCCCTAGAGACGATCGGCGAGAACGCAGGGCATATCAAACAGGGCTTGGCGCGCATCAAGCAGAATGGAAAGATGTAGTCTGATCAGCCGTGCGCCTGGAGAAATCCGATGTTTTTAACGAGGGACGAAGTGGCGGAGCTCACTGGGTATCAAAAACCGAGTGCGCAAATCAGGTGGTTAGAGGCGCAACAGTTCGGATTTATCGTGGGTGGTGACGGCGTACCCAAAGTGCTACGCCAAGTCGTAATAAGTCGACTGGGAGGCCAGGCGACTCAGAAGAGAAGCCCTGAGCTCCGACTAAAATAGCGGCCGATATTAGCCTAGTGGCAGGTGAACTCATGACCAAATTGACTCTCTCAGAATGGGCAGCTGAAAACTATAAAACGCCGCCCAGTCCAAATACCCTACGCAAATGGGCCCGCGAAGGCCGCATTACACCTCACCCTATCAAGCACGGGCGCAATTACTACGTAGATGCGAATTCGCAGTACCTGAAACCCGAGAAGCTTGTGAGAAGAACTCACGGCGGTAATCTCATAGAAAGAGTGGAAGCAGCTCGGCGAGCCGTCGGATTATGAAAATTCTGTCCCAGATAACAGTAAGACTGCCGAGGCTCATGGAGGTCGGTGAATATCGAAAGCTGCGGTATGTCGGGAACAAGCCCAGCCTGCAGCAACTGAAGAAATGGATTGAAGAAGGCGAGATTATTGGTGAGATCACGGGAGGGATGTACTTCGTAGACGTACAGGCGGCAATAATGGGATCGAACGATCCGCTGCTCGCGCAGATGCTCAAAATTGACTGAATGCTCGCCAAGGCTCTGAGTCGTATCCTAGCTAGCCTTCGTTTTACCAGTAAATGCTACCAGTTGGACTAGAGTCTCTTGTGCAGTCTTGCTGGTCATAATCAGGAGAACGTTATGTCGAAATCGTCGGGCAGTAAGAGCGGTTCGGGATCATCAAGCAAGGGTAGCGGCAGTGCAGGAGGTGGCTCCAAGACTCCGGCAGTACCTAATCTGCCAAGCACCACGGGTAATCCTTCTGGTGGCGGCAGAGGGAATGCTCCACCGAAAGGAAAATAGTGTTTAGCGGCCATCCACACTTCGTGGCTGGCCTTTTTACGTTGAGCGACCAATCTTCGCACCTGCGCGCGCTACGACTGTAACTTGATCAAACTGGCACTGACCTCCTATGCCAACACCTTTTTCGCTATGTCCCAAAGCTGAAGGCGATCTTCTAATCCATTGAGCCCACCATTGATGCGCCGGGTGATCTTCACGAACTCTCCTTGATCTGCCAGGGTGTTCAAGCCACGGGTAGACCAGAACCAGGCCGCCGACATCGCGGCGTGCTGCGGCTGCTCCAGCAATGCGGGTTGATTGACCAGGTCAAGACCCAGCGCTTCACCGCACGCCGCGTAGTTCGCCCGGCCGGTGATCTGGATCAGGCCCCGCCCACGGTACTTTGAGCCGTCACCCGGCACAGTGTTGCCCAGATCAGCGCGCCCCTCGTAGCCGGCCTGCCGCGCGGTGGGGCCCCAGATCTCGCGCACGTGCCGCAGCTGTCCAGACTCGTGCCCGACCTGGGCGATGAATGCAGCGATGCGCAGCTTGGTCACGATCCCGTATTTGCCCATGGCAGAGTTCAGCGCCGGAACAAAAACGCCGGCTTGGCGACCGGCGTTGGGGAGTGTTTGCAACAACTGCTGCTCAGTGATCGGCATGGTTTTCTCCAGGCAAAAATAAACCCGCTCATGGCGGGTGATTGCTTCCGGCTATAGGTTAAGAAGGCTCAACCGGCCAAGTGATGCTCAGAGGGTAATCAGGCTGATCTGGCACACGATTGACTGCGACTCGGTATTGCTTCCATTTTTTGAGCAGTGCGACCTCGGCCGTGGTCGCTTCATCCAGGTCGGCAGCGTCCTGTAGCGGCGCGATGCGAATAGCAGCTACCGACAACAGATAGTCGCGCTGGCCGCGCGCCTGATTTGCCAGTTCTTCCAATGTCGGTTCGGGTGGGATAACTGGCGCCGGTGGCGGAACTTCAATCACTTTGAAGCCTCCCTCAATTGAAACCATCAACCCTGCACACATCCCTTCAATTGCTTCGAAGTACTGTTCCTCGGTTATCTCGATTCCGCCCTCAATAGGGTCCTGTTGCACAATTCCGGCGGCTGCATACGGCATTACTTGATCCTCATGTAATAAGTTGCGCCAATGTTGCGGGACCTGGTTTCATTGCCAGCCCGAGGAACTCCGTTGGTACCGTCATTCATAATCACCAGAAGACCGCCAGCAGTGAGCCGAAGAAACTCGCCGCCACTGGAAACGCCACTAGGGGCCGCCCGCATCGCGTTCGTGCCATCGCCAAACGTGTGTCCTTGGAACTGGTCGTCTTGAACAGTGCCGCTATTGCCCGCTCGCAGGTCCCGACGTTCGGTGTTGATAAGCCGCACTGCCTGCCCATTGATGGGGCTTCCAGAAAGACTGATAAGCGCTGTCGCGTTCACCAGCGGCGCTGTACCGGTCACACTTTCCGAACTCAAAACGCCGGTATTATATGAATCGCTCGCGGTGAGTTTTATGTACCGGTAACTAGAGTTTGTGGGTGGGGGAGACATTCCGTTTATGTGATCAAAAACCGCAATTGGCACACCAATAGGCTGAAGAGCCCAAGGATCACTAAGCGAGTTCGATGGAAGTTGATCTAAAAGAATTTGGTCTACACCGTCAAATAAAACGTCGGACACTTGATCCGCTACGAACACTGCAGGAACTTTAGCCCCGGTGGAATCGTACTGTTTTATCGGCTTGGCGCCCTTAGCCGATACGTTCAGCGTCGGATTCAGTCCAGAATTTACCGGGAACTTCACGGTGAACCGCTGGTTCGCCGCATAGGCAGAGATAGCCGGGGTCGGTGTCAGGGTGAGCGCTGTAGCGCTTCCTCCCGCCGTAAACGCCGTTGCCTTCTGCGACTGAACCAGCTTATAAATGGCCTGAAGCACCTGATCCTGTGTGCCTTTTACTGGCGTTACACCGGCGGCGGCCAAAACGCTGATGAATTCTTCTTGAACGTCGTTCAGAAAATCATCGGTCACAACCGTGGCCTGAATACCGCCTACCGGATCACCTTCAGTGAACTTGTTGTCGACCGTGGCGCCCGGCCCATCAATTCTGTGCATGCGTCAATCTCCGTAGGCGAAGAGCGCGATGGTGTGCGCTGGCTTCAATTGATTTATTTTGCATTCGAGGGTGTCATTGCCCCAGGTACGCAACCGTTCCCCTGCCGCAGACATCCCGGCACGGAAAGAAATGATCGAGGTTTCGGGAGCGCGAATAAGCCAGGTAAATACCCAGTCACCATTGGTGAGCGCGTCACCGGCGCGCGAAAGACCGGCCCGGAAGGGCCGGTACTCCTCAATAGTCACCGTGTAACCGAGCACGCCCGCCAGTTCGATGAAGTAACCCGCCGACTGCCCTCCAGTGCTGGATAGTTTCGCCAGCAGAGCGTTCTTCCGGCCTTGCAGCGTTTCTTCCAAAACACCGGAGCATTTATCGGGGAGGCCCGCGACCCTTTCCCAGTCGCTCAGCATCTCGTTGGTGGTGGAAGGATTGGCCTCCATTGGAAGCGCTTCGCCACGGTCATCTACCCGAGCCAGTTCAATCGACATACCGTCAAGCAGGTTGTGAAGCGTGGTTCCAGATTCTCGCGGTAATGCTTGTCCAGGAGGCAGCAGCGTTTTCAGCTGCTCAAGATAGTCGGCTGCTGTCGGCATTAAGCCTCCTTAAAAGCTGGAGAAGGTTATGGTGCCGGGCACTGCCATGTGTCCGGTGGCGTGGGCAACGGAGGCGGTGGGCGAAGTGATTTCGTTATCTGATTCGCCGGCGGCGACGGAGACCGCTTCGCGAAGCCTGCTTATCGCGATCGGTTCGCCTGGTTTCGAATCGCGGGCGATCAGGTCGGCAACTTCTGCACGCACCGCTGCCTGAACAGCCGCAGTGTTCGGCGAAAGCTTCACTGCCAAATTCAAAGAATCAGGCACAGGTGCCGCGACAAACACCTCGGCGGTTACCGGGCGACGGGCATCAATGTAAGCCTGGACCTCTGCGACCTTCGCCGCATCCGGGATGATGTCGGCCTCACCATCACAGACGAACAAGACCGTTACAGTCCCGGCGCCCATCTGAAGTGGGTAAACCCATACCCTGGTGACGCCTGGCACCTCAAGAGCCCAAAGCTCATAGTCTGAGGCTGCACCGCCGTGTGGCGGCTGCCTGATACGCTTCAGTAGCCGACTGAGCAACTGGGCGTCCTTCTCAACATCAAGACCGCCATCAATGTCAGTGGCCGCAGAGCCGGTCGATTGAACGCCGGCTACCGGAGACAACAGAAACAGCGGCGTTCCGGCCGGCGCATCGCCAGCGGCACCAGCCTCTACGGCGACAACAGTAGGCTGGAGCGTGATATCAGTGAAGACCGCATCAGCCAGGACGCGGTACTGCGCGCCATCTTGCCGCTGAAGGACCGTTCCGGCTGGTAGTGTTGAGCCGATTGCGCCGGCAAGCAGCGCGGCGCCGGTGGAATAATCAGCTGACTTGCGAAAGACTTTCCATATCGCTGCCCAGCGCTCGAGGTATTCCTTCTCGGCAGTGTCGATGATCGCCTGCTTGGCCGCCCACTCAAGGAAGCCGTAGAGCATGTGCACTGCGCCAGCCTCGGATCGGGCTAGGATTCCCAGTAGTGAGCGGCGCAGTACTGCGCTTTGAACGCCAGTCACCCGCCCGCTAATGTCGGTAGTAACTCGGTCAATCAGTTCCGGTAGGGTAGGTCTCGCAAATGGCATCAGGCAGCCCTCTTGCCGGCCTGGGCCGACCATTCATAATTGTATCGGTAGCGAACGACCGGGCCGGTCGGGCGATAGATGTCGATAAGGAGCAGCATCACGCCACGCGAGTGATATGAAGCGGCGACCTCGATCGTCGTGGCCACCACGTCATCAATCATCCAGGCCAAGGCGTCACGGCAATATTGCTCAGCGCGGCTCAGCGTTTGGGGCAGTTCTTTCTCGCGGGCCAGCAGCCAGAGCAGCGAGCCCGTCTGGTCGGTCGCCGAGGCGTTTGTGATATCTCCCCAGTAGCCACGTAAATCGTCCTGCTCATATTCCGGCGGGATCTGCTCAGCACTGGCGCGACGATCGGTGAATAGGCTGATGATCACGGCAGTTTCAAGGCCGTCATCGCGCTCAAGGTCGAAACCAAAGAGCACCAGGTCCCCGCCGAACTCGGTCATTACCATTGCGGCATCGGCCATCAGATAGGCGCTCCGGTATTGGCGGTGCCAACAAGGACGCCGTTGTGTTGGTGAGTGCTTCCTATGTTTTTGCCGTTGTTTGTAACGGTTCCGGTCGAATCAATATTCCCCTGGATTTTTACGTTACCGACCATCTCAATCTCTCCGATCATCTTGATGGTCGGGGCCTCCACCTCTGCATGCTGAACAGCCGTGACTTTGACCATTTCTCGCAACAGTTCGACCTTGTTGCCCAGGTCGTCGTACATCGCGACCTCGCCAGCCTTCAGGGTGATGCGATAGCGGCGGTCATCAACTGCGAGAACAATCCCCTGCTCGCGATTACCTCCAATGAAGGCAACCGCCACGTCACCGCCTTTTGCGTGGCTGGTGAAGCCGTAGTTCTGCATGTGTTCGATATCGTCTCGCAACTCGTCCTTGAATAACTCCACCTGCAACTGCTGCCGGCCGTTGGTATCTGTGACCCTGCGAACAACGCCACGGGAAAACATCATCATCACGCGGTTGCTAAGATCGCGAATTGGGTTACCCATCCTTTTTTTCCTCTTCCCCGATGGCTTCCGCCCAAATGTTCCGTCCGCCCTTCTTGCCCTTCTTGCTTTTTTTGGAGTCAGGAGGCTCAGGCGAAAATGCTTGCGGGCTCACGATGTCCAGCTTTGTGGTGGTGCCGCCCTCACCGCGCTCGTATGTGGCCTGGCGGATGATCATCTGCCCATCCATGCGCAGCCACGGGGATTTAACTTGGACCAGCATGCCGGGCTCCCAGACGGGCCCGCCCGGCGTTTGCCGCCAGCCCTGGACGGTTATGGAGGCAGATGCCGACTTGCCCAGCCGGCTATTGGCCTCCCACGCGGCACGCTCTTGGGCGCTCCCGTTCGATCCGCCAGATTCGGCGATCACCAGCATCGGGCGGTAACGCCTGATCCCGCTATCGCTTGCCCCGCCCTCAACATGTGCCTCCGTGCCTCCATCACTGTTGGGGTTGTACGCGGCCTGGCCTTTAACCAGATAATTGCGGAAGCGCTGGCTGTGGTCGATGCTTCCAGAGGCGCTGAGGATGTTCTCCCCTTGAATCAGGCCGATCGAGGCGCGTTTGTTACCAGCACGCGTGATCAGCAGGCCGCCGGCGCCGTCGGGCGTCAGCAGAAGGCGCCTCTGCCTGGCGTAACGCTCGATTGCCTCGAAGGCCGTTTCGCCCTGCTGCAACTTGCAGATGCTGAATGGATCACCCACCGCGACATCTGCCGAAACGCCAACACCGAATGGCTGGGCCAGAACCTGGGCGAACCGCAATAGATCGATGTTCTTCCATTCGTCCGGCGTGTGAACCGCGCTGCAGTCGATCAAGTCAGAGGTTCGGTCGCGCCCCTGGATATTGATCGTGTGGTCATTCGCGCTGAACGAAGGCTTAAAAATGTCGACATAGCCGACAACCATCGTAATTCCGCCGAGACGAACCTCGCACTTGTCCCCCGGGAGAATGGGCCACGGCTCGACTTGAGCCCCTCTTCCCTCTTGCCCTTCCCAGCGCTCCGTGAGGGTTACGGTGAAAGCGCCGGACGACGCATCAACGGCGCGCGTTACGCCCACCTGGGTCCAGCCTGCGTAGTTCATTCCGTTGACCAGCAGCTCAAGGTCATCCATTTGCTAAAACCTCAAGCTGTTGGCCGCCGATCAGGAAACCTGGGCGGCGAGGGTCATTGCGCAACACAATGTCTTCGGCCCGGCTGGCGTCCCCATAGAGCTGATAAGCGACAAGCAACGACGGCAACGTCTGCCTCGGCGAGAAAGTCGCAAGCCTTGGCAGATCCTGCTCTGGATTTGGAACAGCCTGCACCACTGCCGTCCTGAGATCAGTCACCGCCACATAGACCAGGTCGCTACTGGTCGTTTCGCTTTCTTCGTCTAGCCGGTCGGACAGTTCAGTACGCACCGCTATGGCAGCCTCGTAGCTGTCGTACTTTGTCGGCGCGGATGTGGTTTTCGTGCCACCGTTCGAAACGTCTTCGGTCGTCTGGGTAACAACTGCTGCGATCGCAGCCTCAGAAATCGCCGCTTGTCGAACGAGCGCAGATACAGCGCTGGTGTTCTTTACGACCTGTTGCCTGCCCGGAGTCATCGAAGTAGGCGCGCTGCCTGAACTGTCGAAGTACTGGTTGTAAAGGCTCATCAGCATCCCGAAGGCGCTGCCGCCGAAAGCCGACCTGATGCTACTTATCGCGTCAACGACCTGCCCGGCGAACTCGAAAGGTGTTTGGATCAGGCTGAACGCGTCGGCCCCGATACCCTTAACCTTGTCGTAGTAGTCCGAAACGGCCTGGATGTCGCTCGACACGATGAATTCCGGAGAACTCAGGAAGTCGCTCAAGTCTTTGATTTGAGTCGTAGCGGCCTCGGCAACGAACGATGGATAGCCCTTCGTGAGAAAATCCTCAACGAAGTTTTCTTTGCCTGTCTCGGTAACCTCGCCAGCCTTGGCGCTGATCGCGTTTACGCTGTCGACCTTGGCTGACGGGTACGACGCCTCCCCTGCCTCGAGGAAGGTCATGGTGAGAGTGCACTTTCCGCCCTCGTCCGATGATTCACTGACCGTGAGTCCGCGACATACAACGGTCAGCTCACCACGGTAAGGGTGCACCAACACCCCTGGTCCCGCTTGCTCGCAGACCTTTATCAGCTCTTCCCGGGCTACATCGTATTCTTTGCCCAGCAGGTAGCCGGTGATACCGAACTCCCGCGACTTGCGGCCGAGGTCTTCCGTATAGGGAATATCTCGCTGCGCTGCCTCGTGTACCGCCTGGCGCCGGCCGTGACTGCTGTCTGCCGTAGCCACAAAAAAGCCCACGCCGCGAAAGGTCGCGGCGCGGTAGTTGTCTCGCCAAGCCATAGGGAACTCCGGTTACGGGGCCATCATCGAGTAACCGATGTCGGTATCGAATGTCGCTCCCTGGCTGCCCTCGGTTTTCACCTTGGATCCTGCTGGGACGTTGTTCAGGTCGACCTGCACCCTTACTGCTTGCTCAGGCGGGGCCATTTGCTGAACTGCATCCCTGCCAATTTGCGCGGCGCGGCGGCCCAGGTCTGTGTCGGCGCCGCCGGTGGAAGCCGACGGCGGCCCGCCTTCAGCACCTCCGCTTACCCCGGCCCCATCGATGCCGAGAAGCTTCTTCGCCCAATCGGGCAAGCCGTTCTTGATAGCAGCAATAGCCTCGGAGATCTTGCTGCCGAGGATTGCGCCCAGGTCCCAGCCTGTCAGGTACTTGATCAGGCCGTTGAAGCCTTCCATCATCAACGTGATGGGGTTGTATTCCTTCCACAGCTTCCAGATGCCGTTGATTATTCCGTCACTGAAGGCCGCCTTGACGCCCGCCCATTTGTCCTCGAAGAACCCGACGATGTTGTCCCAGTTCTTGTAGATGACATAGGCCGCCGCGCCGATGGCCACGATGGCCGCCAGGAACCAGCCGACCGGCGTTAGAGTGATAGCCAACCCGAGACCCTTCAGAGCCAGCGCCAGGTTCAGCACCGCCATCAGGAAGCCGCCGCCGATGTACAAGCCCAGCGCCGTAAATATCAGGTTGGCCGTGCCGAAAGTGTCGGAAAGAGAGCCAAATATCTGGATTACTGGCTGCACGCCGTCGTACAGATCGCCCAGGAACCCGGTGACCTTTTCGATATTTCCGGGAAGATTCTTGGCAAACGCGGTGGCAAACGCCTCGATTTGAGGCCGGTATTTTACGATTGTCTCGATCAGCTGCTTGCCAAGCAGGTTCAACTGAGGCACCAGGGAGCTGCCGATAGTGTTGCCAACGCCACTGAGCGCTGCGTGAATCGTGTCGAGCGTGTCGCCGAAGTCTTCTCCCTCACGAACAGCACTATCCGAAATGACAATGCCCAAGCGTTTAGCCTCGGCAGACATTTTACTTAAACCTTCGCCCCCCCCGCGAATCAATGGGAGGAGCTCGGTGGCACTCTTGCCGAATATCTTCACTGCGGCCTGTGCCTGCAGGGCCGGATCTTTGATCTTCGAGATTCGATCTACAAAGGTGTCGAACAGAGCATCGGAGCTTTTCAGCTTGCCGGACGAATCCTTGATGTTGATTCCCAGACCTTTGAACATCTGTGAAAGCTCTTTCGAGCCCGCCGTCGCGGCACCGATGTTGATTTGCATTTTCTGCAAGGCGCCGCCCAGGGTCTCGGCGGACGAGCCTGTGAGCTTCGCTGCAAAGCTGAGCTCCTGGAATCGCTCGCGGCTGATACCGGTACGCTCGGCAGTATCACCAATTGCGCCGGTTGCATCAGCGAAACCCTGGAAAAACATGTTCAACGCAGCGCCTGTGATGCCCAGCGTGGCCCCCAACCCCAGCAGCTTGCGAGTGCTCGAGGCAACCGCGCTACCAACTCCACCAATCGCACCGCCTACGTTCTTCAGGCTGTTCGCAAAAATCGGCAGACCGGTACGATCAAGCGCACCGGCAATTCCAGCGCTCGCCGCTTTGACCTTGCCGAAGATCCCACGCAACGGCGCCGTAATCTTGTCCACGGCCGCGATGATGACGTTTAGGGAGTATCCTTTGTCTGCCATCCAACCCACTCCTCGGTGCGCTCAAGCCACCAGTTCAGCTCGTCGAAATCCATTTCCATGACTTCCGACGGCTGAACGCTCATAACTTTGACGACGACGGTTACGCCTCCTTCCCACCCCCGAGGTGCTTCAGCAAAAAATCCCGGGCCTCGCCGATGACGGCGGCTTGATCGTCCTCGCTCAGCTCGTCGAGCAACGCAGGGGGGTGGCCAACCATCTTGGCCCCGAGGTCAATCAGCGTGGCGAAGTCCATGTCCGCGCCGCCGTTGCCCTTGCCATCCGAAGTGATACGCAACGCATGGCCGCGCAGGTATTTAAGCTTGCGGGTCACGGTCAGCTCAGTGAACGTGTCCTTGCCGAAAGTGATCTGCTCGGCAAGCTGAATCGTTTTTTCCTTGGCCATTACTTAACTTCCTCGCAAGACATGCCTTCGAAACGGCAGGCAATATTGCCTTCCTCAGTGTTGCCAGTACCCTCACCCGCGTACCAAGCCTCACTCAGGGCGATGACCTTGCCGTTGGCGAGCTCGAGCGTGATGGTGGCGTCGTCGAGGGTTACCAGATCTTCGAGGCTGAGCTCATTCCGATCAGTGATCTCACCCTCAACGAAAGGCACCTGCGGGGTTTCTTTATAGCCGTGCACAACGTCGGCACCGACGACGCCTTCGCGTTTCGGTTTGCCGAGGTTGTAAGTGAAATTTCCTTTGGCGAAGTACATGTCGCCGTTGACCTTCAAGGCGATGATTCCGCCGATACGGTTTTTACCTGCCATGTTCTTTCTCCTGGCAATCGCCGTTACAGGCGGAACTGAATTTTGTTCGCGACGATTCGCAGCTGATTGACCAGATCAGGCGGAACCAGCATATCCAGGCGATTTGGATCGCTCTCGTTACGCTCGCCTATCAGGTTGGCCTTGAAGTCGCCCATGTTTTCCACCAGGCCAAGGCGCTCCCACTCACGAAACTTCGAAATCGCCTCGGCCTTCATCACCACCGGTGTTACCACTGGCTGCCCGACGCCGTAACGCGTACCGTCGTTGGCGAGCTTGTGCCGCGGGTACTTGCGCAGGATGTAGTCGCGCCAGTCGTGGCGGATGTACATCAGGGTGAACAGCGTTTCGCTGTCCAGGTAGCTGATGTCAGTGCCGCCGGCAGTGTTGGTTTTGTAGGTGGTGATCAGCCGCTCAACAACCATGGTGCCGTCGTTGTTGACCTTGCTGGTCGCGATACCATCGAACAACAGCAGGTTCCGCTCCTGGTTGGTGAACTTGTCCGCAGTGGCGGGCGCGAGACACCATGCATACTGAAGATTCTGGATTGGCCGGGCCGGGTCGATGGCGGCGTACAGGGCCGCAATGGCCATGGTCTCCGCGGCCTTCTCGTACGTCGGCATCGGCTCGTCGTTGGCCATCATAATGACCAGGTGCTGACTGTTGTGGCTGTCGCCAAGGGTTCCAAGGGAGCCTTGAGTGCCGCGCGCCGCTGTGAAGGCGTGGGCCTCGATTTCACGATCCCAGGCAAAGCGGCTGTTCAGCTCAGTCTTCACCGTCGCCAGGGTGGCTGCGTCGGTATATGCCAGCCCCCATACCTGGAACCACTCATCGCCCAGAGCCGCCAACGCCGAACCCAGGTCGGGGTTTCCAGAACCGCCGGTGAAAGCGCTAATGGTGACCGAGACACCGGAAGGCAGTACCTGGCCGGTGTAGTAGTTCACGCGGGCGTTCAGGCTGTTGCCGACCTCGCCTTTGTGGCGGCTGGTCAGCGTGACGGTGCCCGTAGCCGCCGTGGCCGTTACGGGCATGTCATCCGCGGCGGTGATAGCGGCGACTACAGATGCCGCGATCACAGTGGCGGTGTCGGCGCTGATCACACCTACAGACACGCGGCGGCCAGCAATCATCAACTCAATGGTGCCGGATGCAGTGGCAGGGCCAGTGAACGCCAGCGTGGCGGCTGCTGCTACACCTGCTGGATTATCAACCACCGGCATCACTTGCAGCTCGGTATAGGTATCGATAGCCATCGCCGCGCGAACCATGCCAGCCAGCATCGAGCCCTTCCCGAACTGAACGTCTGCCTGGGCCGGGCTGGTGATGCGGATCAGGGTGTTGGCAGCGGCAGCGCCGGCGGCCAGCTTCTGACCAATCAACAGGCGGCGGTAGCTGACCGGTTGAGGGCCGCGAACCGCCTTGCTGTTGTCGATCTCGCTGTAGACACCAGGCTTGCGAAGCGCGCCGGCACCAGGAATCGTATCCATTCCGATGGTCATTGTTTTTCACCCTTGGTTTCGGCCGGTACTTCAGCCTCTTTGATGACGACGTCACCGGCCTTTTCCTTGCGGATCCAGTAACTGTTGAGTTCAACAGGCAAGCCTTCTGGCTTGATCTGCTCATAGGTGTCGGGGTGACGCACCAGGCGGCCCTCGGCCGGTTTCACGAGCACGCGCGTGGTCATGGATTCAGGTCCTCGATGATGGTTTTTGCGCGATCAGCCGGATTCGGCTGCGCGTTGCCCAGGCTGTATTCGGTCTTAACCGACTTCAGGTCTGGTAGGCTTTGGTTGAACAGGTCGCCAGGGTGACGATCAAAATATTCAGCGTCGAAGATGAGGCGGCACGCGCCCGTCAGGTGCTCCGACTGGTCCAGCAGAACCATGCGCGAGCGCACGTACTGCAGGTCATTCACCGTATCGCCGAGCGTGTCGTCCATAAGCAGGAGGCGCTCTACCTGGCGGGCCAGCGTATCGAGCGCGTCGTCCAGCGCTTCGTTGCCTTCGGCGTGTATTTCCACCACCAGTTCAACGCGGCGCCTGTATTCCCTGGGCGCCTGGTTAAAGATCTCTGCCGATTCGTCCATCGTGTAAACGATGATCGCTGGCAACTCGCTCTGCCAGCCGTTGGAAATGAGCGGCGCCACCCGGCTTGCATAGACGCTGACCCCCGCATTTGTGGCGCCCAACAGCAGCGCAACGGCCTGCTTGCGGATCAGTTCTCGTGGGTGAGCCATATTCAAACCTTGCGAAGGAACAGCATCACGCCCGCCACGCCGTCAGACTGCACGTCATGGATTTTGTACAAAACACCTCGCGCCTGGACGCGATCCCGGTTCGTGGGTTCGTTCGGCAAGTCAATGACCCGAACCCCGAGGACGGGGTTGTTAGAGGACACCGGCGCGCCAGTCTCAGGATCGACGGTAACGTGGGCACTATCGAACACCGCCTGTGCCAGCGGCACACCGGGCGCAACGCCATCTCTCAGCCAGTACACAGCGCCCAATGGATCAAGCGCTGCTGTCGGCTCACTGAAGGCGCGGATCGAAACGCCGAGCATGCGCTGAGCCATTGAGGCCCAACCCATTTACGCCACCGCCGCCGGCGCAGATACGCCGTTCAGGCGGCAGGCGCCGGTGGCGGACGGGTTAGCAGCAACCTCAGTTGCCATACCCACCAACACCAGGCCGGTGGCCGAGACGTTGGTCAGGGCGCGGCTGGTGGTGTTCATGTAGATCGGGTCGCCGATCGCCCAGGCCTGGCCGCTGATTTTGGTCAAGCCGAACACGCCATCTACCTTGAGTACAACGGGCGAACCGGCGCTTTCGGTAGTAGCAGCTACGCCAATGATCGCGCCAACTTTGTACAGTTCGCCGGAAACGGTGCCGCCGGCTGGCGCTGGAACAGTCAGGCAGTCGCCGTGCTGGATGAAAGTCTTCATGCAAGGTCTCCTTTAGAGACAAAAACTGGAAAACGTAAAGGGCGCCACGCGGCGCCCTTTTGGGTTTGAATCGAACGCCGGGGCTTATGCGCCCGGGTTTTTGTATGCGCCGCGGTAGTCGATCCAGCCGGCGCCGAACACCAAGCGGGCTTTGATTTCCATGCCGTCGACTTCGAAGCCCTCGCGGGTTTCGGTGAACACACCCTGCTCGCCTTCCAGGTAGGCGTATTCGAACGTGTCGACGCCACCGGGGGCGGCGAACAAGTACCACTGGTTGCCGGTGATGCGCGCATCGACGATCACGGTCAGCGAAGCGTTGCGCACGTCGTTGATATCCGCGTTCTTAGCCGGGACGTAGAGCGTGCTCGTGAATTGGAAGGCTTCCAGCTCCTTGTCCGGACCTACCACCAGATACTCTGGCGACAGGTTCAGGAATTCACCAGCCTTGCTCTTTTGCTTGCGCATCGATGCGCGAGCGGCTGCCAGCGTGGTGGTGTTGATCGCACCACCGCTAGCCGCCAGGTTGCCGTGACCCGCGTCGTAGAACGGAACACCATCAGCGAAGTTCGGGTTGCCCAGCAGCAAAGCCCAAACCACATTGGACTCGGTCGCGGCGGCGGCATTACCGAGCGCAGCCGGGATGCGAGTCAGCGCGCCCAGGTCATCGTTCACGATGGTTTCCCATGTGATGGCGATGATCTTGCCGAACTTGGCCACTTTGATGGGTGCACCGTCTTCGGACAGCGTGCCGTACTTGTACTCGCCATGTTCCTTGACCTGCTCCAGCGCAGCGATATCACCCAGGGCTGCACGGGTGACTGCTCGGAAGTCCGGGACAGTGGTCTGGCGACCCAGTGGGCGCCAGGTCTGCGGCGCGGTTGCGTAGGCATCGCGGAGCGTACGGTTCACGGTGCTGCCGAGAAGCAGCGGGAAGTCGCTGGTGCTGTGCATGCCGGCGGCGCGCACGGCCTGCCGATCACAGCCCAGAGCGGCGCGCGCCAGCTCCTGCGGGGTCATGCCGCGAGCGGTACCGCCCGCCATCTCGACGAACTCACGGGCCATATCCACCAGGCGCATACCGCGGAACTCGCGGCCCGCCTCTTCCAGCACCACCGAGGCATTGCAGCGGTGAAGCAATGCGTTCTGCATGGCCGAGCGCTTGGCATTCAGGATTGTGACATCCTGCCCGCCGTTAACGACGGTTGGCTGGCTGTTTCGGGTGTTTGGCTGATCCTTGTTCTGGCGCTCGGCCACGGCGTCAATCAGCGCGGCGCTCGCATCGCTCACGGAAACACCGCGCGCAATCAAGTCATCGACCACTGCTTCGTCGTCAATGCCGACTTTGCGGGCCATGGTGCGGATGGTCAGGCTGCGCTTGCGCTCTTCTTCAGCCGACTCACGGCGAAGCTTCTCGTCGGCCGCGCGCTTCTCTTCTTCGGTCATTGCAACTTCCTCTTGGATAATAGGCACGGCGGCCGGTTCTACGATCGGCTCAATCGCCGACCGAACTTCAAAAACTGTGGGGAATCGACGGCCCGTGTATTCGGCCGGGGTAGCGGCACTCCGGATATTGGCGCCGTCGTCGAAGGCAATCGGCACCACCGACAGCTCCAATGGCTCCCAATCCACCGCCCGGTAAGTTGGAAGCTTTTCTTCGATGTCTTCCGTGATCTGGTACCGATGCACGACGTACTTGACGCTGATCTTTCGAAGAATCTTGTCCTGGACATCTTGAAAGATTTTTTCGGCATCATCGCGCTTGCTGAATCGAACCAGCGCATGACCTTGCTCGCCTTCGAGCCATGCGCGCTCAACAACACCAATAACATCGCCCAGGTCATCACACTTGTGGCTATTGAGAAGAGGAGCCCCGTTGTTCAGCCTGTCCATTCGAACAGCTTCCGGACTAACCTCCAGCTCCTCCATGTAGCTACCAACGTCCCAGTTCCATCTGGGCCCCTTGGCCCCAGTAGTCCAAGTCAGCTCGACGGTTCGGGCTTCTACATCAATCGAGCCTTCGCGCACAGCGGCGCGCAGGCTCAGCACCGGCGTTTCATGGGTCTTGTTCGTCGTCGCCTGGTTCGGAGTTGGCATCGTCTGGTTTCTCTTCGTTGGATGGTGGCTGACTTGGCGAACCTGCGGCCGCAACTCGGCGCGGGTCGCAATCCAGCACCAACCCGTACTCGTCGATCATGTCGTTTGCTTTCTTGATTTGTTCGGCGTGCCGCTTGGGGTCAGTGATGCCAAGCTCGCGCAGCGCATCAGGCCAAGTGGTGAGGCCGTTGCGCACGCGGGTGATCACGTTTTCTGTTTCTGATTTTGGATCAACCATGTCTCGGCGAGGTGGAACCCAGTAAGCCTTGACGTCATCCATGACCCCGCCAGGGATCAGGACCTGCGCCTCCATGAACCAGCGCCAAACCTGATCGCACAGCTGCGGTATCAACATCCGCCACTGCCACACATCTACGCGGCGAGCGAAATTGAGCCAGCCCATACGACCACTGGAAAAGTTGACCCCTTTGAGGTCTCCGGTGAGCAGCTCGTAGGGAACGCCAAGACCCACAGCAATTGCGTGAAGCGCCTGCAATGAATACGGCGCGTAGCCGTTGAATGTCGGCGGGGTACCGAAACTCACTTCCTCCCCCATCGAGAGCTCCTGAAGCATCCCGGGCTCCATGCGATCAATCAGTGGCGGGCGTTTCGTGACGCCCTGAGGACTGTTGTCTGGGTCTTTGGTTATGAATCCAGCGAAGCAGGCGGCTATCTTTGCCTGCTCCATCACCGCGTCTTCCATTTCATCGAAGTTGCGCATGCGCTGAATAACCGGAGCAAGCCAGGTGTAGCCCCGCGCCTGCCCCGGCCTTTTCCGAAAGAACACATGAATCACGTCCTCCGCGGGAACGCGGCGAGATTGGAGCGAACCCCACGCAACGTTTGCCCCTGGGTGCTCATCGAACAACCAATAGGCGACCCGCTTGCCAAGGGCGTCGAACTCAATCCCTTGAATAATGCGGTTCAGCCCAACGATGGCGGCCTTCGACTCGTCGAGAAAATCAGCCTCGATTACCTGCAGCTGGACCGGAACCGGCAGGCCATCGGAACTGAACCGGCGCCGGCGGCGAATCAGGCACTCGCCACTTTCAGCGACTGCCTCCATGATCATGTGCTGCAGGCCGTAGAAATCCTCCAAACCATCAGCATCGCAGGCGGTTGTTTCCGCCCAAGCCTGCCAAAGGTCCATCAACTTCACGCCGTCTCGATCGCGTTTAGCCAACGGGAGCGGAACGATACCCGCACCGACCACGTTGTCGGCGATGCCGGTGATGGCTCGTTCGGCAAAAGGATTGTTCCGGCGTTGATCCCGTGCGCGGTTACGAAGCTTCGCCAAGGCCGGCGCATTCTCGGCGTTGGCGTCAGTGCCGCTGGTACGCCATCCGTCGTTCCTCCGACCGCCCGCCGCACCCTCAAAGCGGCGCTTGATCACGTCCATGGTCATTTCAGTGCGGAGCTTTTTAAGGCGCGCATCTGATCGCTTGGCGGCATACCCAGGAAACAGGCTGTCGAGCATGCTCATGGGCAGTATCCTTTCGAAAACGAGGTATAACGGCGACCGCCGTCGTTACATGCATTCAGGCCCAGCTCGGTTGCCATCAGCTTGAGAATCCGGATCATCTCGTCGAGTGACCGGTAGGTAACGCTTTTGTCGGCGTAGCGGACTGACAGCGCGCCTTCGGCGATGGCCGCCTGCAAGGCCTGGTACTGCTCGATTGTGAAAGCCATAAGTCTCGCTACCAGAATGTGGATTTCTTCCGTGGGCGCTCTTCCGTGTCGGGCTCGTTGCCACCAGGCACAGCTGCAACCAACAGATCGAGATCGAGCCCGAACCGCTGCTGGCAGATGCGCAGGGCGGCGAGCGCGTACACGAAGCAGTCGAGGGCTTCGTTTCGGCGGCCACCGCTGTCCCAGCGCATCACACGCTTGCCTTTGGATATGGCTGCTTTTTTCTTTTCAGAGGTGAGCTGCTTGACCTCCGACTCGTCGCAGATCACGTCATTGGCCGGCAGGTGAACCACCCCGGGCTGAGACACGCCAGCCTGAGAGGCAGCCGTATCGACCGGCAAACCCATGCGGCTGTAGAGCAACTCTTTGGCGTTGTCGGTACCAACCTCGGTGAGGAATACCTTGTGCACCTTGTTCTTCGTGCGCGGGAAGTTCGCGATCGGTTTGCCGTAGATGGTCGCGCCATGGATTGGCACTACCCAGTGCACGCCGTGCTTACGGCTTTCGGCGTAGACCTCATCCGCATAGTGACCGCCGGCGTCCCAAGTCCAGCGCTCTACCTTCATGACGGTGCCGTCCACGCGAGTGAACTGCCTGTGCAGCTCAAGCCCCACCTTGCGGCGAAGCTCTTCGCTGGCCGGGTCGCCCATCAGAATGAAACGATGGACCAGCCATGCCTCCTCGCCTGGGCCGAACGACCAGACACGCCCCTCGAAACGGTCGTCCTGGGTATCGATGCCACCAACAAGAACAAGGCCAAGGGCCGGGACCTGCGGATAGACTTCGCGGCGACCGTACAGAACTTCGGAGTCGAGCTTCTCGCCCTGGTCGTCGTCCCACGTTTCGCCGCGCGTGGTGTTCATGAAGGTGATCAGCTTTGAGACATCGCCTTTCACCTTCAGCCATTCTTCCGCAAGGCTGAGCCAGGTACTCCAGGTGCTGTAAATCGCCCAGATGCTGAAGCTGACGGAGCGCGGGGTGCGCATAATTTCGCCATCAACGCCAAACCAGTCCATACCGTCGCGAGTCCAAATGCCGGTGTTTTCGCAGATCCAGCGACCAGCCTTCGAGGCCTCGACCATCTCGTTGTGCCAGATCACGCAGGCAGCGTGCTCGCACAAATACCAGGCCTTTTCCGCTTCGCCGAGCGCGTTCTTTTCCCACTTCAGGCCGAATTCGCAATCCTTGCCGCCCCACTTGAGCGTCTGCTCCTGGTGGCAGTGGGGGCAATCGATGTGAAACTTGAGCAGGTACGGCGACTCCTCGACCGCCTTGGTGATCTGGCAGGAGCCGACACGCTTTGGCGTTGAGCCACGAATCGACTTAGGGTAGATCGCACCATTGAGGCGCTTGTCACCCAGGGTGATCGGCGAGCCCTCACCTTCGACGCTCTCGTCGAAGTTGGACAACTCGTCGTAGATCACCTCGTCGGCTGACTTCTCGCGGTAGTTGCGCGAAGCCTTGCCGCCCCGGATCCAGAGTGTCCGGCGGTTGGCGAATATCTTCTGGTCGAGCGTGTTGTCGCTGTGCTTGCGGCCGAACCACGGCGCCAGGTCACCCACCGCAGGTACGTCTCGGATCATGCCGTTGACGTGGCTCTTGCTGATGTCCTCGGCGTCTGGGTCCGTCGGACTCCACATCATCACGTTGCGGCGCTTGTGCTGAATCTTGTAACCGATGTTCGCCATCAACAGCTTGGTGTAGCCGATCCGCGCCGACTTGATGAAGTTGACGACATTGATCAGGTCGTTGCCCATGCTGTTCAGGATTGCGACCTGGAACGGCTCGGTCGTCCACTTGCCCTCGTTGTAGGAGGACTCAGCCGACATGTAGAAATTCTTGTCCGCCCACTCGACGGCGGTTTGCGGTGGTTCTTTATAGAGCGCCTGGAGTCCTAGCTTGATCGACTTGCGCAGATCATTCAGCCACGGACTCAGCGTACTCATCTAATAATTCCGGAAGTTGCTCGCCAAAGCTGGCGGCAATATTTCGAGCAAGCGCAATCTCCCGCTCGACCGACTCGATGATGCGAGGGTCAACCTCCGGGTGGCGTCGAGTGACGGTCTTGCCGACGGTGTCCAGTTTCGAGCCGATCTGAGCGGCGATTTTTGCCAGGGCAAATGTGGCGAATGGAACGGGCACGAGCTGCTTGTCCAGCACCAGGTTCTTCTTCTCCTGGGCAATGCGCTGAGCGGCAGTGAGGCCGCGGCGCTCTTCGAGCAGCTTGTACTCGATCAGCGGATCGAGACCTTCGGTTCCATCCCCCGTCGGTTGTTGTTTCCGTTGCGCATGTTCAACGCGGTTTTCCACCACATTCTGCACGGTATAAAACGCCTCTCGACCGATGCGGGCGACAGGCGCAACTCCCCATTTGTCAAAGGCTTGCGGGGAAATCCCGAGGCTCGAAGCCATCTCGGATTTGTTCAACCACCCGCGCTGTTTGGTTGTTTCGTTTTTGGCCATGATTAAACAACAACCAACCGTGGGAAAAAGGTCATACATATTTGGCGCGCGGGGCCCGAATTACCCGCATGGGGCTGGGGGCCGGGGAAGGACCCAAAGGGGGGGGGTGGGTGCACCATCCAGGGGCGCCCACCGCCCGCCATTCGAGAACCCCTATCGTTTCGTCGCCAGGGCTGTATCCATCGCGCTTTGGAACTCACGAATCCTGTTCGCCTTCACGATGTTGTCGGCGATCTTGTAGAAAGGGAGGATAACTCGGTAGCCAGGCTCCCCATCACTAAAGATGAAAACCGGCCGAACTGCATCACCCCATGCCGTCTTCTTCCGCTCCCAAACACCCTGGGTGCCGCCGACTTCGCCGGCGAAATACTTCTGGGCATTGCCCTTTCGCTTACTGCGCTTACTTCCCGTGGCGTTGGCCTGCACACCACTAACAGTCTCGGCCGCACCAAGGCCAGAGAGGATCTTCATGATCGTGCCGCGGGGAACGTTGCCGAACTGATTGAGTGCTGATGCTGCGGGAAGTGCGTACTGCCCAGACTTCATGATCCCTTTTGCGATCAGTGCTTTCTCGAACCGCTTATGAGGTCGGCGACCACCCTTCACTGCCTGCTGCAGGTAGGTGTCAGCCGGAACGCCTGATGTCCACGCATCCTTGAAGAACGTGCGGGCTTCTGGATTACCCGGCTTGGCGGGCTTCACGTAAAGACTATTCAGGGTCGTTGTCGTAGGCCTATCAATGCGGGCCTTCAATACCGATAACTCACCCTTCTTTACCAGCACAGCCAGGCGCGTAGCCATCAATGCGAAGGCGAAGGGCAGCTGCTTTTCACCAACAGTGCGCAATGCCTTCGAAAGCTCTTCGATGTTAGTTCGAGCGTCGATCTGAAGCATCTGATATCACCGTGGCTGACTACTTGCTCTGGCTGCGCTTGATCTGGGCGTCTACCTGGTCGGCGCAAGTGTCGAGCAGGTTGATTGCCCTGTCCTTGAGCTCCCACACATCGCCATTCAGGCGAAGGTCGGCGGCATCCTCATCAACCCGTTCGCACGGGATCAGTTCAGGGGCTTCCAGCCTTACGGCCTGGGTCTTTGTTACTACCACCGGCTTTGCCGCGCAGGCCGTCAGGCAGAGGCTGAGCAGCCCAATCACGAACAGGCTTGCTGTTGCGCTTGAGGTCTTCAAAGTTCTTCTCCGCCTTTTTCGCCTTGTCCTGGCTGGCCTTGAGGCGCTTTGCCAGATCGGCCTGGTATTCGGCATTGCGCTTTGCTTCAGCGCGCAGCGTGGTGATGGTGGCCTGGCTCTCGGTATTGGCCTTGATGGCGTCATCCTTGGCCTGGGTCTCGACGCGCTTCTCTTCGCGAAGGTCTTCAACCCGCAGCTGTTGAATGCCGACCAGCAGAAGACCCACCAGGGCGATGATGATTGCTGCCGCGATCGCCTTCATGCCGAATCAACCTTTTTGCCCAGGAAGCGGATGATCATGTCCCTGATCGCAGTCACACCGATGAAGCCAATTGCCCCACCGGCCGCTACTGAAAGGCTCGGCGGCCAGGTCATCCACTCAATAATGCTGCTCGCCGACAGGCTGAGAGCACCACAAATCAGCGCCTCCAAGATGATCCGCCACTTGTTTGGCTCTTTCGCTTCGTACAACACCCGAAGAAGAGTAATCGTGACGGCCATGATTGCGCCCTGCCATAGCGGGTTCGAGAGGGCCAGCCAGATCTGGGCCCACGTGTCTGGCTTGTCTGGCATGGGTGGCATCCGGATTTCCTCCCTCTCGGGGAGATTGATAAATCCGGCCCCATCAGCACTCCCGGCCATAGCAACGGGTGTGGTGGAGCCGAAAACGAAAAAGGCCCGCCAATACGGCGAGCCTCGAAATGTGTAAATAACCCAACGGCTCCATCGGTCTAGACGACCTTCGGCAAGTGGATCCAATCCAAAATTGGTGCTATCAGAAAGCGTGGCAATACGCCACTTACTGAAATGGTGTCTGTTATGGTTTGGAAAAGCGACGACAACAAGAAATATCGCGGCAAGTTAGACCGGATTTACGTGTCAGAAACTGAAAAATGGGAAGTTGAATACTTCATCGACCATTACTTGAAGACGCGAAACTATAAACAAAACGAAGAGAATCGGAGCCTTGTGGCACACAAGCTAGAGGATGCTCCTGGCAAAGCGCCGCATAAGCGCGATGACTTGAATGCGTGGTTAGACAAGCAATACGGCAAAGCATAAGTAAAAGCCCGGCTCAATGGCCGGGCTTTCTATGTGGTGTCGCGCTTGAAAAGCTGAACACGGTGTCATGAAAACAGGTGTTTATCCGCGTGGAAAGTGATTTCTACGCGACCTCACGAAACACCTCGATAGCGCAGTCGACCCAAGCCACGCCGGCCTTGATCAATTCGCGCGCCTTGGCTTCCCCCATCTCGTTTTCTCGCGCAATCCGAAGTGCAGGCCACTTCGCGCCGAAGTACAGCCAGATGAAGTTGCCCATCTGCGCGTCACGCGTGGCGAGCTTGGCCACCGCCCGATCCACCACCAAGGCGACGTCATCCGTGACGCAATAATTCTTGATGCCGCCCTCCGTGACGTTGTTGTCGCGGATCAACGCATAGAGAGGAGATACGTACCGAGGCACGCCCATCCCATCCATCCGCCACCAGCCCCACTGCTCGAGCAGGTATTCAGTATCGCCCAAGGGTTTGTCGACATACGTGCGCTTCTTCATGCGGCTTTCCTCGGGTCTGGATCACTCAGGCCAAACAGGTCACGCAGCAACCGGTCAGCGGATTTGTTTTTGGCGTTCCCCTCGATCAGCCAGCGTTGGCCGAAATCATGGAAGCCGATCTGCACACGACTACCGTGCCAACTAGCGACCATATCCAGCAGGTAAGCCAGCGCATTCGGGCCGCCGACTTTGACCTTGGCCAATTCCTCGCCGGCGATCTTTAGAAAGCGCCGCTCCAGGTCGCTCATGCTTTTGCGCGGCAATGCCGCTGTGACGTTACTCATTGCCGTCTCCTGGCTGTTGGTTTGGTGTGGGCTGGGTGCCGCCTTGACCTAAAAACCTCCTCCTCGGAAGTGGATACTGATTCACGCTGGAAGCCTCGTTATTCATGGTCTCGCCGGGTAATGCCTCGCCTTCCTGTCTCGCGAATGTCCCACCATGCAACGCCTTGAAACCTCGTTGATCGAGGTAGGCGTGCCAGGCCTCTAAGGCCTGCCGCTTAAGCTGCTCGGCGGACGTGTGGATATAGGCCTGGTCGAGATCCTTCATGGCGTGATTCAGCAGCAACTCCCCGACCATGTAGTCGACGCCCAGGTCAGTCCAGGCCGTACGCGCCACCTTGCGCAGGTCGTGGCTCGACCATTCGCCGTGGGATAGGTGTGTGAACATCGTGCTGGCCTTCGTCGCGCTGAGTGCTTGGCTGGAGCTTCCCGGGAACAGGAACTGGCCGGTGTAGCCCCTGCCCTGCTGCACAAGCCGGTACCGCTCGAGCAGCGCCTTGGCCTGGACGGTCAGTGGCAGGGTGTGCGCCGCTTTGGTTTTGGTGTCCGCTGCCGGGATGAACCACTTGCCGGTGTCGGTGTTGACGTTCTTCCAGCGGGCCAGTCGGGTTTCGCCCAGACGCGTGCCGTGGCAGAGCATCAGCCCCGCCAACACACATGCCGCCGGCGAATCGTCGAACTGCTCGACCAGCAGGTCCAGCAGGCCAGGCACGTCATCGGAGTGAAGCCGCGCCGCCTTGGCCTTGATCTTGGTGCGCACGAAGTCGGTGAACTCCAGTCCTGCCAGCGGGTTAACTGCCAGCAGGTCCAGGCGATAGGCCTGCCGCACAGCCACCCCCAGGACGCCCCAGACCGAGCGCACGAACGACAGCGCGTAACGCTGCTGCATCGGCATCAGCAGCAGTCGGTCAATGGCCGGCCTGTTCAGCCCAGCCAGCGGCAGTTGACCGAGACGTGGCTGCAGGTGCCGCTTCAAAGCCGACTTGGCACTGGCCTTGCGTTTCTCGGACAGCGCCCGGTCGCGCGTCATGCGCTCCAGGTACCAGGACAGCAGTTCGCCCACCGTGGACCAGTTGGTGGCCGTGGACTTAGCAGCAGGATCAGCAGACCGGCGGGCCAGGATGGTCGGCAACGTTGCCAGCATCGCCTTGGCGTTGATGTCGGGATAGTTGCCAGCCTTGCCCCAGTCCTTGCCCACCACTACGTGCCATGAGCCTTTGGCGCGATCCACGGTGGAATAACGGAACCTGAGCGCCGGGTGCCGAGGATCGCGCAATTGGCGAACGTCACCAGCCTGATTACGACGGATCTCGGCGTCGGTCAGTTGAACGTGCAGGGTTTTCGAAGCGCTCATAGGCTGACGCTCCTGACTTCCAGATATTCCTGCTGGCTCATACGGTTGCGCGCTTGGGCCGAGATGGCATAGCACCAAACCTCATAGGCCTCGGCAGGAGTACTCCCGGCACCAGCCCATGGATGCTCCTTGGAGTAACACCAGAAGGTCCCGCTGCGCCCGGTGATAGTCGCTTTCGGTAGCTTCCCGGTAAAACCGGACTTTCGGTGCCCAAGCCATTCGGCCACGGCCGGCCAGATGATTGCCTGCTCGGGTTTCGTGAAGTCTGTTTTCCCGTTATTTGGATGAACCTCGGCTAAGCCATAGTCATCGTTGGCGACCCAGAGCCTAAAGCCACTGGGTATATGCAAAAGGTCGAAACCCTTGCGCGCCCAGGCCCAGTCTTCAGGAAAATCCCGGATCGACGCCGCGATGCGGTTGGCTTCTGGATGCTCGGGCGCTTTGGCGACTACAGCCCCTACCGGAAGAACGGAGGGCTTGCAGTCCTCCAAAGCGGATTGCAATGCGCCTATGGCTTCACCTGCAACTAATGGATCTGATTCGGTGCTACGCCCCAGCACAAAGTCCATCAAATTAAATTGCTTCACGCTTTCTTCCTCCCCTTGTACTGGTCAGCGAAGGGTCGACCGATCTCCACCTCTTCCTGGGTGGGCTCACGGCCCGCGAAATTGACGAAGCGCGCGAACTTGCCCTGCTGCTGCACAACGCACGAACCGACCGGCGCGTGCCTGCACTTGGGCATGATCAGCTCGGTCACGCCGTTCTGGCCCTGCTCGTCGTCCATGTCGCGGTGAACCAGGATGATGCAGTGGGCGTCAGCCTCGATCTGTCCAGAGTCGCGCAAGTCGGAGGCGATCGGCTTCTTGCCGGGGCGCTTGGTCGAATCGCGGTTGAGCTGGGCCAGCAGAATCACCGGCACTTCAAGTTCCTTTGCAATGTTGACGATGCCGGTCGATATCTTGCCGAGCTCAGCGGTACGGTTGAATGCCTTGCCGTCGGAGCCGATCAGGCCGATGTAGTCGATCACCACCACATCGAGACCGTGCTTGCGCTTGACCTGGCGACAGATACTTCGGATGCGCGCGACGGTGAGACCCGACTTGTCGCTGACGTAAAGGGGCTTGCCCATGATCTTGTTGACTGCAGATGTGAGCCGCGGCCAGTCGTCGTCTTGCAGTTGGCCATTATCCAGCACTTGCAGATCGACGCTACCCAGCGACGCCAGGGCGCGGTTGGCGAGCTCCTCCTCGGGCATCTCCAACGAGAAGACCATGCCAACGCCCAGACCGGAGCAGGAAATGTGCTGGGCGATCTGCAGGCCGAGCGTGGTCTTACCGCTGCCTGGAAGTCCGGCGACGATGGTCACGGTCTTTTTACGCAGCCCGCGGATCAGCTTGTCGAGATCGACCAGTCCGGTAGAGAGCCCAGACTGCACTGAGCCGTTGAACTTGGCGTCGATGATGTCGATATTTCGAGTCACCACTTCGTCCATGCGCTTGTAATCGGGCTCCCCAATGTCTAGGTCGCGTAGATCAGCCATAGCCTGCTGCGCGCTGGCGATGATTTCAGCCACCGGCCTGTTCTCGCGGGCCGAATCACGCACTGCGTCGGCAGCTTCGACCAGGCGCCGGAGCACTGCCCTCTCGGCCACCGTTCGGGCGTATGCCTTCCAGTTGGCGGTGCTGGGCGTGTTTCTCGCCAGCTCACCAGCGTAGGCAATGGTGGTACCGCCACTTGGAAGGAAAGGTTTGAAGTCGTGAAGCGTGACGGGATCAACGGGGGCCCCGGTAGCGTGCAGGTCAATCATCACCTGATACAGCGCTGCGTTTTCCGGATCGTGGAAGTCGGCGGTTGTCACGCTAGCGGTGATGGAGTCGAACAACTCACCGTCCAGCATCAGGGCGCCAAGCAGCGCGTGCTCGGCCTCGTCGCTGTAAAGCTCGCGGTATTCGTTCATGCGCGCCCCCGTGCCGAGGCCCAGGTGAAGCCGGCCAGCAACGCACCGTTCTCCCGCAGGCGATCAAGCGCCCGGGCGCCGATGTACTGCTCAAGGCTTGGCGTGGACTTCCCTTCAACGTCCTGCTTCGATGTGGCGGGCAGGTTGGAGATCAGCACCGAAGGCCGGACCAGTTGATAACGCCGGTCGATGACCTCATGCAAGACTGCCAGCTCGTACGCGGTGCCCGCCTGGGCGCCCACCTCATCGATCACCAGCAGATCAAAGCTTGCCAGCTCATCGATCACGTCGCCCTCGGTGTATCCGGAGTCCCGCGCCATCGAGCGCTTGAAAACCCGGATGATCTCGGCGGCTGTGGTGATCACTGCGATCGCATTCAGACCGATAACCTGGCGCACGATACTGCAGGCCAAGTGGGTCTTGCCGGTACCGACATTCCCGGTCAGCAGCAGGTTGCGGCCGGCCAGGTAGTGCAGGCCGAAGTCGTTGGCGTAGCCCTGGCACCTTTCGAGCGCCTCAGACATGGACGGAGTAGTGGCTCGGTAGTTACCGAATGTGCACTCGGCAAACCGTGGCGTGATACCAGAGCCTACCAACGCGCTGTTGAGGCGCTCGGCGGCAACATGAGCAAGCGCCTGGCTATGCTCGGGACTACCGGTAGGTGCTACGCGCAGGCCGTGGAACTGGCACTGCTTGCAGGGACGGACAAGCATCGAGCCGTCGAATTGCTCAACCTCTGAACGATCCACCACACCGTGGATGGGGCATTCGCCGGCAAACGAGCGCATTTCAGGTTGGCGACGGAAGTTAGAACGCTGGCTCATCGTCGCCTCCTTGGTACATGTCAGGTGTGTGGTCTGGCAGGTTGTTGAACGCCTGGCCGGCGGCCGTGCCGGGCTTGAGCACATCAGTCCAGCGCTCACCGTTAAGCCAGGTCGACGCCATCGGCACGAACTGCCCGTCATCTTTGGTCCAGTCGCGGGAAACGCGGTGGCTGCCCAAGGAGGTCATCAGGGTTTGGCGAAGTTCAGCGCTTGGCCTCAGCTTCTCCCATGCCTTGCGAGCGTCCTTCTTCGACTTCTTGTTGGGGTACAGCTTCCAGAACACCTCGAAGGCTTCGGCCAGGCCCTTTTCGACCATAGGTCTTTCAGTACTTGCTGCTTTATTCAGTCCTTGCTTACCTTCAATACTTACTAGGGGGGGATTTACCGGCGACGGTTCAACCGGGCCCGGATAATCCGTCGCCGGTGATTCCGACACGGTGTAGGACCGTCCGCCGAACTCGCCACCTTCGGCGCGCTCAAGGAAGATTTGCAGATAGCCTGCCTGCTCCAGTTCGCGGATCAGACCCCTGACAGCATCACGGCCGGATGCCTTGCCCAGGCAGTCCTTGGTCTGGCCGATCAAATGGTGAGTGGACACTTCCCAGTGGTCAGGCTTGCCCAAGAGAAACACCAGCATCCCGCGGGCGCCCCAGCTGAGGCGCTGGTCTTCGCTGATCGCCTTGTTGAGCAGGTAGAAATTTCCCTCGGGCCGTGGGGCGCGAATAATGCTCATAGGCCCATCTCCCGCGTAATACGGGCAATGAACGCGTCGTAGGTCTCGGTCATAGCTACGCCGCGATCCTCCAGAGCGCCACGGCCAGCCTTGGCCAAGCCGTAGATCTCCCAGCGCTCGCGCTCAGGCAGATGGCGGCAATTGGAATAGCAGGGCCAGGGCCCGGCGACTACTTCAGCGGTGGTGGGAGCTTGGGGAAGATTGCCGGAGGCAATATCGTAGGTGGTCATTGAAGAGTCTCCACGGCAGGCAACTGATCCTTTCCCGGGCACAGCACGATCCCTTCCAGTTGCCGTTGCAGTACGGCCTGTCTGAGCAGGTCTGCATTCATCCCTGTAAGACGGCGCACGAGGACGCGCAGCGCCATGCAGGATTGAGCAACTTCGAACTTTGCGTCATGCAGACTTCCTTCACATGCGTCATCGTCAAATAGGATTTCTTGCGCCATGTCCACACCGGTCCAGGCCTTGTAGGCCAATTGATCGTTGGTGAACTGATCCATGTGAGCCTCATCAATCACCGTCGGCTCCGTGGAAGGTTTCGGGTCTTTTTTGCTCATGCGGAATTCCTCTGGCGCAGCTTGAAGCGGCCTTGCTGAATATCAGGGTGGGTGGCGCGTTCGGCGGTTTCGAAGGTGCACTCGGCGGCGAATCGGTCGAAGCGGCGGGTTATGTCGGCTTTGGGCCAGATGGCGTAGGGCTGACCGCCATCTTCGGCGTGCTTGCTGCGCACCATGGCGAACGGCAGCAGAGCGCCAGGGATGTCGCGCATCACAGCGTTAATCACCCATTGTGGAATGCCGTGACGCAGGTTGATGCGGGCGCGGATTGAGGTCATCGACTCGAAACCGGCCGGCATCGAGTCCAGGTATCGGACCTGCTCAACGTTGGCCACCCGAGTTTCGATCCGCTCCAGTGCCACCTGCTGTTCCCGCTGCTGCCGCTCGACCGCCACCAAGTGGTTCGCGTTGGCGGCAGTGATCTCGGCCTGGGTCATTGGGCGCGCGGCCTGCTCTTCTAGCGCCTGCCAGCGGTCTACCAGCGCAGCGGTAAACTCAGGACTGAGTTGAGCGACCAATACGAAGCTGTCGCGCTTGCACACTTGGTACTGCTCGACCGTTTGGCCGAGGTGGTTTTTAACTTCCTCAATTTGAGGGAGTTGAATGGTTTTGCGCTCAACCAGCGTTTCGATAGTCCGCTTTACATTGTCGTGACGCTTACCCACCAACTCGGCGATCTCTTGCGAGGACATGGTGACGGCATCGCCGCCTTGAAATTTGGCGATGGTCATGGGCAACTCCTTGGATCTGGGCCGGCCAACTGATCCGCCAGGTCTCCGCGAGC
Source organism: Pseudomonas cedrina subsp. cedrina (assembly GCF_001983175.1). Taxonomy (GTDB): domain Bacteria; phylum Pseudomonadota; class Gammaproteobacteria; order Pseudomonadales; family Pseudomonadaceae; genus Aquipseudomonas; species Aquipseudomonas cedrina. Next base: position 253,836 of record NZ_MNPW01000008.1, on the reverse strand, counting down.
AACACGGAAGGCTTGCTCCATATCTTCCGCAGAGCGCTCGCCCTGATAGGTGAGCTGACCTACGTACGCTTTTTTCGAGTCAGGGAACCGAGCGTTAAGGAGCTCTGCACCGTTCTCAGCCTCTTCCGCTGTTGCAAACGGATGGATCATGCGGGAGCAAGGCAAGCCGTTCTTGATAACTGCGGGCGTAGTAATGAACCAGTACGTCACACCCGCTTCGGAGACGCTTTTATCGGTCGACATTGAAGATCTCCCGATGATTGATCGGCTTGGCGTCTTCGATCTCTTGATCCGTTTTCCAGTGGTTCGCCAGAAACCCGTGGGAGTGCAGATGGATCTCATCCATCAGATCGCGCATCCGGATATTGATCGGGCGGCTGCTACCGCCAAGGGAGGGCGAGATCGCCTGGATGTAGACTGTCCGGAGCTCGTCGAACAGTTCGCGGGCGTGGCGTAAACCGCGCTGCTCATTCGCGGTGAGTGTAGAGTTGCTGACCATTACGCCAGTGCGATGCGAATCGCCGTTGGTGAGGATGTTCATTGCCCACCCCCTTGGATTTTGGCTCTCATCACGGCGCCCGTTGTCGAGTCCATCAACGCCTTTGAGCTCTCAATCAAAAAGCGAAGGCCATAAATGGTGTTGGTCTCAATCCCGTCATCAGTGAGGGAGGTCATGATCTCGTCGACCGCACCGAGCAACATTGAGGCCGAGTTCAAAGCGGTCTCAATGTCCTCACCGCCCCGAACAGCGAGAAGAGGATGCGAGCGAACTCCGTCAGCGCTCACGTTTTGATAGTAGAAATCCGAATGCCCGGTGAGCAGCGACTCTTGCGCTAATGTTGGTTTGTTGCTATTTTTTGGGCGTGACATATCGTTCTCCAGAACGAAGAAGTACATAGAGCCCACGCCAATGGGCTGTTTGAGAACCCGGCCGCCAAGCCGGGTTTTTTGTTGCCTGCGATTTACCCAGGCCGCAAATTGGTACCGGGCCAAGCCGTGATACTGTTTTGATCCCACTCGAAACGACGGTCACGGAGACCTGGCTTATGAAGCTTGATCGAAGCCTGCAACGTAAGATTCTCACCGGCCTTGCGGCCGTGTATCCCCGAAGCCCCTCTTACGCCGAGTACGACGAGATTGCTGAGGGTGTCGACGAAGACGTCTTTGATGCGAACCTGTACTACCTTGCGCAGCACGGTCTGGTGGCGGAATGCATGAGCTTCGCCATGAGCGGCGAGATTTTGATAAACATGGGGAAACTTGCATGCACTGCGCAGGGCATGGATTTCCTCGCCGGGGATGGCGGACTGAGCGCAATACTGGGAACAGTGACGGTCAAGCTTCATGAGGACACTCTCCGTCAGTTGATTGAAGCCAAGGTGAAGGCGTCGGATGCTCCGGAAGATCAAAAGACTGGGATACTGAAAGCACTCCGAGAAGCTCCTGGCGACGCCATAAAACACCTGACAGAGAAACTACTGGACTTGGGGCTGGAGAACGCGCCGAAAGCATTCCCGATAATTCAAACGTTGCTACAGTCCGGCCATTCCTGAATTCGTCTGCATTGTTGGCGCGGGCAAGACAAAGGTAGCCAATCAGAGCGCCTGCCCCCCACAGCTCCACAAACGCCTTCTCAGCATCCAAATCAAGCTGTAGGAATAGCTCCGTGCTGGATGTGGATTTGCGCGCGGCTAAGGCGATCAAGCAGGCAGGAATCACGGAGCCACCTCAATACTGGATGCGCATACAGAGCCATGAGGCCCAGATGCGGAGATAGGAAATTCAGAGGAATATTCACCTACCTTGTGGCGAGCTTCGACTTGAGCAATCAAGTCGCACAGCGCGGACGCTTTGATGGCGCCATGGGTGACGATCTCAGCAAGAAGCGCCTTCTCGGGGCTTACCTTTTGCAATCCGGAGAGCCAGTAAGAGACCGTCGCCTGAGAAACACCCAAGGCTTCGCCGGTCTTCGATTGGCTTCCGAAGTGATTTATTAGCGCGCTGATATTTACAGCCATGAGCAAGGCCTCTGATAAGTCTCTTTATAGACTGCACAGAAGAAAACTTATTTGCAACACCATAAGTTCATTTATAGGATGAGCGGATGAACCTATCCGAAAGAATCAAAGCAGCCAGAAAGCACGCCGGCCTTACCCAGCAACAGCTGGCACAGCTGGTTGGGGTCGCCCAAACCGCCATCAGCCAGCTTGAAAGCGGGAAGGCACAGCGAACCACGTACATTGCTGAAATCGCCTATGCGTGCGCGGTGAGCAGCAAATGGCTGGCGCTGGGTGAAGGGGAGATGCGGCCCTCGGAAGGATCGCCGGAAATTGATCTGCAAGAGACGCCGCCCACAACGCCAAACTCGGCTCTCTTGGGCTTCTTGAGCAGCTCAATGTCACCAATCGCAGTGGTAAACGACGGCAATGATAACGAAGTGGTATTAGTACCCATTATTCGGGATTATTACCCTGGATCAGGCCCTGCCCAGATAGCTCTTTCGCAAAAATCCAACATCACTTACCGCTTCAGCAAGCGAATGATCGAACAGCTCGCCACTGGCGAAGTGGTGTGCGTTTCAGTATCTGGGAGCGCCATGACTCCGGTCTTGGGTAACGGAAGCGTCGTTGCGGTCGACACGGGTAGAACAGATATTGAAGATGGCAAAATATATGTAATCAGACACAGCGGGCAGCTGCGCACGCTATTTGTGTATCGGATTCCTGGAGGGGGCATCAGGCTGCGCAGCATGAAACCCACGGAATACCCTGAAGAGTCATACACCCCACAGGAAATGGAAGAAAAATCAATCAGCATCGTAGGTAGAGTCTTTTGGGGCGCTTCATTTCTGTAAATACCCCGCCCGCCAAAGCCCGCTAAACGGGCTTTTTTTGCGCCTAAAACCCCTCGCGACCGTCTTCAGGAAAAATATAAAAAGACTTCTTGCGTAGAAATATAATTATATTTATATTTGATCCATCAGAACATTGATGGAGTGCCAAGATGAGTGCCGTGATCCGTCTGGGAAAGATTGAAGGGACTACAGGGATTCTTGCTGAGCAAGAGCTTCGCGCCGCCCTCGCCATTTGCGCAGGTATGGCGAATAAGGAAATAGCCCGTGTCGTCGGCTGCGCCCCAAGCACCGTCAAAAAATCCATTGAGCGTGTTTTCTATAAGCTTGGGGTAAGCAGCCGCTCAGCGATCCCAGCAGAGCTGTTCTGCCGAGGTATCGCGCGCCATTTCATAGTGCTCATCTGCACAATCCTGACCGGCCACGCAGCTATTACTGATGATCACATGAGCCGCATTCGCCGCCCAGGCGAGCGCCGTACCGAAACACGTGTGGCCGTCCGCCGCATTGAGGCCGCTCAAACCGTCTAATCAACCCTGATTTTTGCGAAAGCCAACAACGCGGCCGGGATTCGTTCGGCCTGGAGAAAGTGAAATGAGCTCAACACAATACGATTCCCGCACCGCCGACAAGTTTGTGGTCCGCCTGCCGGACGGCCTTCGATCTGCAATTGAAGCCGCAGCCCTGGCCGACGATCGCAGCATGAACAGCGTCTTCGTGAAGGCCACCCGTCAGTATTTGGATGGCCAGAACCGTCAGCAGATCCTGCTGGATACGCTGGCCAATACTGTTACTACGCCGATCCGTGCTGATTCAAATCCCCGTACGAGCGGTCTTGTGCCGCCAGCGATCGGCGACTACTGGGTTGGACAGGGCGGGCTCTACGGTGGCCGCCGCGAGTACCCGGAAGGCCTGTGCTACGTCATATTCGCAGTCACGGACGTGGGCCGGCACAGCTATGGCGAGCACGGCACCAACGTCGAGGCTACCAGTGGCATCGACGGGCGCGAGAACACCACAATACTCGTCAATCGCGACGGTTCTCACCCAGCCGCTGACGCGGCATCTGCCTACACCCGCGACGGGCACAACGACTTCTATCTGCCCTCCTCTGGCGAGCTGCATCACGGCTACCTGTACCTGCCTGAGGCGTTCGAGAAGGAGTGGTACATCAGCAGCACGCAGCGCTCCGCCTACTACGCCTACGGCATGTTCTTTGTAGATGGCTGGATCTACGGCAACGGCAAGGACTACGTACGGCTCGCGCGCCCTGTCCGCAGAATCCTTCAGTAATTCAATCCTTCAATTGCTTCTGCGGCTTCGGCCGCACTGGAGATCCGCATGAGCGCCACAGATTACAACTCCCGCACCGCCGACAAGTTTGTGGTGCGTCTGCCCGATGGCCTGCGCGCAGACATTGAAGCCGCAGCGAACGCCGGGGACCGCAGTATGAACAGCGTTTTCATCCAGGCCGTACGCCAGTACCTGGATGGGCAGAATCGTCAGCAGATCCTGCTCGACGCGCTGGCCAACACCGTCACTACCCCCATATCGACAGAGATCATGCATATCGACGCTCGCGTTCAGATGGTTATGAACTCTGCCCGCTATGAGTGGCTGCGCGACCGTGGGCGCGTCAGCAATATTAATTCCGACCTATGCGCAGTTAGCGACGGCACTGTCTACTTCGGGCAGGACCTTGACCAGAACGTCGACGACGCAATACGCCTGGCCCGGCTTGAGGAGTTGCACCCATGCGCCGACTGATCGCTATCGCACTCCTGATGATCGCTGTCCAGGCCTCCGCCGGCGAGCAACTAATCGACGTCCAGCACGACAGCGCCCGGGGCGTGACATGTTGGATCTTGAACAACACCGGGATCAGCTGCTTGCCGGACAGTTCGCTCCTACAGACCCCCGCCAGCACCACTAACGACAAAAGCCAGGCGGCGCGGGCCTCTCTTGCAACTTCCATAGGCCAGAGCGCGCAATTGCCTGCCGCCCCGCTCCCACAGAAAAAGGGGTTCCAGCTATGAGCCGCCGCAGCGGGACGAAGGGCCAGCGCCTGATTGAGCTGTTCAACGCCTTGCAGCGCCGGGAAACCACCTTCGGCCAGATCTACGCAATGTCGGCGTCGTGCGGGATCGACGCACGCCGGGTGCTGGCTGACCACTTCCGCGGGAGTTCGAGCGATGGGTAATGGAAATGTCGCGACACGGTTCGCGAATAACGAAAACGTGTCGCGACACGAAGAGCGGTAAAGCCATGCGCTATGTGACCGTCAGGAAATTTGCCAGCGAGTCTGGCTATACAGAAGACGCGATCCGCTCAAAGATCCGTGACGGGATCTGGCGGCTCGGTGAGATATGGATCAAGGCGCCGGATGGCCGGACGCTTCTCGATGTAGAGGGATATGAGTCATGGGTAGAGGCGGGAGGGGAGTTCGGGCAGTCTCCGATTCGAGTATCGAAATCACGTTCATGTATCGGGGCGTCAGGTGCCGCGAGCGGATCACGCTCAAGCCCACCGCCACTAACCTGAAGAAGGCCGAGCAACACAAGGCTGCGATCGAACACGCAATATCGATCGGTACATTCGAGTACTCGGTCACTTTTCCGGGCTCACCCAGGGCTGCGAAGTTCGCGCCCGAGTCGTGCCGCGAAACGGTGAATGGCTTTCTCACCAGGTGGCTTGCCGCCAAGGAAAAGCACGTTGCGAGCAGCACCTTCGACGGATACAGGAAATTGGTCACGCTTCGATTAATTCCAGCCATGGGCGACACGATGCTGGTCGATCTGAAGCGGAAGGCAGTGCGCGATTGGCTTGACACCCAGGAAGTGAGCAACAAGACGCTCAGCAATATCCAGAGCTGCCTGCGCTCCGCGCTGAACGATGCCGCCGAGGAGGAGTTGATAGAATTGAACCCGCTGGCTGGCTGGACCTACTCGCGCAAGGCGGCGCCGCCGAAAGAGGATGACGTTGACCCGTTCAGCCCCGAGGAGCAGCAGGCAGTTCTGGGCGCCCTCTCCGGCCAGGCCCGCAACATGATGCAGTTCGCCCTCTGGACCGGCCTTCGCACCAGCGAGCTCGTGGCGCTGGACTGGGGCGATATCGACTGGCTGCGCGAAGAGGTGATGGTCAGCCGCGCGATGACCCAGGCAGGCAAGGGGAAGGCGGAGACCACAAAGACCGCCGCGGGGCGTCGAAGCGTGAAGCTGCTCCGGCCTGCACTGGATGCGTTGAAAGCGCAAAAGGCACACACGTTCCTGGCGGACGGAGAAGTGTTTCAGAACCCTCGCACTTTGGAGCGCTGGGCCGGCGACGGGCCGATCCGGAAGACAATGTGGGTGCCGGCGATGAAGAAGGCTGGCGTCAGATATCGACGCCCTTATCAGACCCGGCATACCTACGCCTCGATGATGCTATCCGCCGGTGAGCATCCGATGTGGGTTGCAAAGCAGATGGGGCACACCGACTGGACCATGATTGCGAGGATTTACGGACGATGGATGCCTGCCGCAGATAGCACAGCAGGCAGTAAAGCAGAGTCGGCATTCATGACGACTGCGGATTGCTCAAAGACATTGCCCTGAGTTAATTCGTACTCGGCTTTAAAGCATCTATTTCCTTCAATGTTTTCAAAACATCTACCGTATTTTTTTGGGGGGTGCTTATTGCCTCTGTGGCCGCCTGCTTATACAGATAAGGAATCTCCTCTTTTATTATGATAGCTGCAGCGTCAAAAACCTGTTTTTGATACGCCAGAAGTTCTCGCGCTGTGATTGCCTCATTCATATACATCTGACAGACAAAATAGGAGTTGGCCAGAAACAACTGCATTCCCTGCGTACGATGATTTAGAACAGAGTTACTGCTTGAGATCGCCGCTGCCATACCTACGTTCGCTTTAACCTCAGCTGGAATGTCAGCTTCAGCAACAGCTTTGAAAGCTCTAGACAGATCGCTTCCTACTTCGGTTGGCGCCTCAGCACAGAATCTTCCACTATCAAAATTAACCAATACTACGCGGCGGTCTGGGGTAAGTGAGAGAGTGCCTACTTTGGCCTTCCATAGAAAGCTAGAGTTGAGTTTTTCCTCGATAACAGGTTGCTCTTGTGGAGGTGTAAATAGCGAGCAACCGGAGACACCTCCGATCAGCCCTACAGCCAAGACCTTAAAAATCTTAACCATGATCGCACTCCATTTGTAAGAGCATGCATAAGGGATAGCAATCCTGACGCTAGTACATAAGATCGAAATAGTTCATTTTTTATTTAACAAAAATGTAACGAATTAATTCAGGCTTCCTGCGCGGATAGGTTTCCAAGGCACGGGTAGGCCCTATCAAAAGACTAATGACAGCAAAATGGCAGCTTGAGCGCTGAAAGCCTTGCTATAGAAGGACTGGATGCGGGTTCAAATCCCCCCGGCTCCACCACTTCAACGAAAAAAGACGTCCTTGGACGTCTTTTTTTGTGTCTGGAATCTAATGGAATCAAGGCTTTCGGCGCCATCGGTTTGTGTAGGTGAATGGTCCACATTGACATTTCACTTGACAGATGATTATCTCGATGAAGATCGTGCTATTTTTGCTGCTAAGAGCCGCCCAGGTGCACAGGGCCGGTGGAGCAGGCCCTGTGCACCTAGACGACGGCAGCGTGACGATGCATTTCGTCGGTTAATCCCTTGCCATTACAATTCTTTGCCTGTAATTGCGCCGACTGAGTGTGCTAACCTCAGATCCAAGTCTATTTTCACCCTTATGGGTACTTTTGCCATGATCAGCGGCCACCAGCATTCAAAAGACCTTAGCTTTGCGGAAATGATGAGCCTTAAAAGCAGCTCACGTGACCGCCAGGTTGATGCTGTCTATGCAGCTGACCCTCAGATGCTTGAAATGGCTGCTGCCCGTGCCAAAGCCGCCCTTCGTGGTAACTCTGCTTCAATCGCTCGCCCACAACGATTCTCTGCGCTAAGCAACTGATGCCCGAAGCGGTAAGCGAAGATGCTCCGTTCACCCTGCTTGAACGTTCAGAGCTCTTCGCTTTCCTGCTCGATCTAATTCAGCGCGTCTACCGTCCCTCAATTCAATCAGCTGTCACCGATTACGGCCTTGTGATCGTCGGCGGGCAATCGCTTACGCTTTGGGCCCGGCAATACCTAATCGACGAAATGACAGGCGAGGAGGTCGGATTCGTCACTAGCGATGATTTGGACTTCATCGGTAAGCCCAACTCTATTGATTATTGCGCCCGCGTGATGGGAGTCCCTTTTCGCAAGGCGAAAATGGACGACAACACTATAAACATTGCCGCCGCGTACATTGACTGGGTTGACGGTAAAGAGGTCATCGTCGATATCCTGGAAATGGACAGCGTCGGGGGCGCGCCCAAAAAAGAGATTTTCAAGTATTTATCCGTCCTGGATATCGAAGGTGTGCAGGTCGCCGTCATCGACCCGATCACATGTCTGAAGTCTCGTTTATTCAATTTATTCGCTTACTGGCAGGATCGGCCACATCGGGAATCCGTGCGGGTGAAAATTGCACTTCGCGCGTCGAACCATTATCTGCGCGATCTGCTGGTAAATGATGGGTACCGAGTCATATCAGAGCATATCCGCCGGATCAAGGCCTTAGCCCTGACACCGCTCGGCAAGCGTGTTTATGTCGAATATGGAATCGACGTGCTGGATGCCATCCCCTACGATCCGGCGCTATTCCCAACCGCCTACATGGATCGGGAACGACCGAACATGCTTCGCCAAATAGATGATGCACGCCGACGGAAGTTAATTCAGTACCAACGATTCGCTTGTGGTCCTATTCACCTAAGCCATCTTCATCCCGCGGTAGAGAACGATCCAAGATAAGAGAATCTGGATAACGCAAAACACTCACGCGGTCATCTCAGCGACTCTGCAACCAAGGATGGTGACGGAGACAAGGCCACAGCTCTAATAGCTACCGATAGAGTATTAAATATTTTCAATATTTTGTACGTCGTAATACTCTCCAGAGAAACGGGAAAACAACCGATGATTGAGAAGAGCCAAAAAAATATACTTACAACTTTCGGCGCTTGGCACTATCTTCCCATTCAAATCAAAATCAATTAGCAGCTGCATTTCCACAGCATTATTACGAATATTTTGTATATAAACGTCATTATTGTAGTGGGCCTTTTGCTTAATTGCGGAGGCTCTTCTTAACTGAATCTTATTGTTTCCCACATAGGCATCAATCTCATCCATACTGGAAAATAATGATGAAAATTTCGGTTCCAGCTTTAACAACCCAAAATCTTCTTTATGAGCCTCTTTATAGCTTAATATTGACTCCGTCTTATTTTTTTGCTTAGCAATTACATCGCCATCAAAAATGAAAAAATCTATACTCTTAGAAATATTAAAAGTTGGCGTATCATCGATGTCCAGAGCATTGTCTTTGAATACCGCCCGATATGCGCCAGCCAGCTTCTTTAACTTCCAAGAGTCATCGGTCGACTTTACTGCATAGAGAGAATTTTGATCATCAAGAGTAAGCCTTACTGCATAAAAATGGGCATTCTGTATATCTTTAAGTTTTTTCACCTTCTTTTCATCGCGAGCCACGCACTCTTGTATCAATTGTCCTGCATGTGTTTCATCTGCTGGAATCGACAAGACACTAGTTTCGTTATTTTCGGCGAGCAGCGAGTATTCTCGAATTTCTTCGACACTTTGGATTGCAGCATTGACATTTTCTTTTATTTTAGCGTCCAAAAGTTCAGAAGTCTCAACCCAGCGCCCTGTATAAACTATTTTACCCGCGCGAGTAGATCTCTTGAAAACCCACAGAGTAACAGTTGAATTGAGGACATCAAACGCTTTCAATGCTAAAAGATCGGCCATCATGTTAGTCTCGTTGTTTTAGAATTTTGACTTTATCAATACTACTATAACGAAGAGCATCACCAGTTAACGGTTGAAACTTAGCCAAACAACCTTCTGTATTGGATATAGAATCGCCTTCATATCGATACTTTATTTCGTAATGCCCCCAACCAAACGCAACCAGCGCAGGATTTAAAATCACCTGCCCCGACTTGTAAGTCAGCCAAAATATCCAAGCCAGAAATATAAAAAACCCCAGAAATTTACCCGTCTCTTGATAATCCAAACTCATAAATGAAACCACATAAGGCAAAACGTAGTTCATTAGATCTGCTGGAACATGCTTGCACTCCTCCACAATGATTTTTCGCTTTGGTGTGGCGAGCCAAATTGTTCCTAATGATATTGAGAGCGAAATGAGACAGAGGGTAAAAAAGCCAAGTGCTAATAAGGGATGTTTTAACGGCAGCTCACATTGACTGGCGAAATTTTTCCAGTCTGAGCACAGACTTTGAGCAGTAGAACCCATTGTAAAATCTTGGACGAGTAAGATCATGCTCAGGGGAAGGTAAGATCCTAAGTAGATCAATAATGCGACTAAAATCCTTGTCTGCATTTTGTAATAGTCCTGAATCTGGTGATCTTTATTTAAAGGATTCTGGTGGTGGTCAGCCCCACAAAAACGCCACACAGCTCACTAAACTAGACAGAGCCAAGCTATCATATTGCCATCTACAGGTCTAACTCTCCTGCGTTCTTTATCGGTTGGCGTTCAGGTTGCTGGCGGCTTCCTGTCCGACAGCGGCTCGATCCTGGGTCACCAACAGACGCTCGTAGTAGAGCATGCCGATCTGTCGATCCAGCAAACGAGTACTCCAGTTTTGCGTGGCGGCCTCAGTCATATACCACCGGCGGCGCTGCCAACCTTGAGCAAGGTGCGGTAATAGGTCTAGCTCAATTCGGTACGCAATCCGTTCCAAATTGGTAAGGCCGGGTAGAAAGCCCGCGGGTGCCGCAAATTACCCTCATTTACCAAACTCGGCTCGGAGTCTTTCAGACTAAGTCGACGACAATTTTTTGCCATAGACCGCCCGTGCTTCACCGACCTGAACTTGACTAGTCCTGCTAGCCACGTTGCAAGTCACTCGCCTGCGAAGTAATCACTGTCGACTTGCTTCACCTCGTACACCTGCTTAACGCTCACACCCAGGTTGTTCTCTACCATCAGTCGCGCCAGCTCAACACCGTCGATCAATACCACTTTGATATCCAACCCAAGCGCAGCAGTGCGGGCACCCTCGGAGAACTCTGACGTGGTGATGAACACGCCCTTACGCGCACGTTGGCGAGTCAGTGCGCCGATAAACTTGTCGATCTCCGGACGATGCACTGTGTTGGTCCAACGCTTGGCCTGCAGATAGATGACGTCGAGGCCGAGCTTGTCTTCTTTGATGATGCCGTCGATACCGTCATCATTGGTCGCTTGGGTCGCCTTACCAGCCTCTTTACGCGAGCCGCCGTAACCCATGGCGATCATGAGATCGACTACCAACTGTTCAAAGAAGCTGGGGGTGGCTATCCGGACTTGCGTCAGCAGCTCATCCGCCAGGGACTGCATCAGAGCTTGATGCGCCTCGGCTAACTGTTCGTCTGGCGTGGTTTCGGAAATACCCACGTTTAGTAGGGAGGGAGCGTCAACTGATTGCGGTTTGGTCGTATGGAAGTCCGCAAACTCGGGAAACTGCTTCAACCAGCTCACAGTGATGCGCTGTGGACCATTGGTCAAAGCATCAAGGCCACGCGGAGTAATTTGCACCATGCCCTTGGCCGGAATACACAGCAACCCAGCCTTATTCAAATAGGTGCGAGCCCAACCTACTCGGTTGTTGATCACCGTCTGCTGGCCTGAGGGTAGGCGCTCCTTGCGTTCGTTCTCGGTCAATTGAAACTGATCGGCCACCCGCTCGCGCAATTCACTCAGCGGCAGCGGCGCACCGTTCTGCACGGTGCTCAGCACTGGGCGCATCACACTTTGAAAGTCCGGAATTGCCACTATTACTCCTCAATCTTACCGCCTGTTTTAAGCGCCGCTGACGCGGGGGTCATCGAAGGCAGCCGCAGTCTTGAGCATCTTCAAAATCACCAGCGCAAACGCACGGCTCTTCGTTTCGTTATCCAATACTTCCAGTGACAGCTTCTCGTGGTCGGTCATGGCGTCCAGCACGGTGTCGAGGACGCGCTTGGGAAACAGGCCGTGCATCACTTGATCAACCGAATGGTTGTTCACCTGGGCCATCACATCCTCCTGACGGCTGATGCGCTGGGCGATGCCGGTAAGGAACTGCAGTTGGTCGTCGTCGCTTACCTCGGCACCAAAGATATCGTTCAGCGCCTCAATGATTTCGGATAAGCGCTTCTTCTCCGGATCATGCGGCTTACCGCTGCCCACGTCACTGCCGGGTTTGACGGTGTATTTGCCCGTTTCCTCGTTCAGACGCAGCACGTGTTCAGCTCGCTTGCTCAGGCGGTAGTGGCTCAGTTGAAGCTCACCCACATCCACGTCGTCTTCTAGCAGGCGATCTACGCGCAGCAGCGGGTGCAGATGCTTGGCGTACACGCACAACTGCTCTAGTTCACGATCCTCGTAAGGCACAATCTGCGACAAAAACTCGTACAAGCGCACAAAGCTCTGCAGGTTCTTGCGGAACAGGTCGAGCTGATCTACCTGCTCGCCAGCTTCTTTCAATGCGTGCTCGGCTTTTTTCAAGCCGGCGCTATCCCCATTGGCTTCGGCGTTTCGTTTGTGATCAAGCGCCTGCTGACGAGACTCCAGCGAGAAGGCATAGCGCTTGGCAAAACGCTCTTTGGCCGGCGCGCAGTAATAACTAAGTTTGCTGGCTTGCGCCTTGGGGTCAAAGAAGGCCAAGGCAAACGCTTCGACCTCTTGCCAGTGATAAATACCCTCGGCATCAAGCTTCTTCTGCAGGTCATAGATGATCTGCGGGTCTGTCACGTCGGTCAGCTCGGCCTTGGTGTAGTACGGTAAGAAGGCGTCGAGAATATCCTGCGGCTCGTTAAAGAAGTCGAGGATAAAGGTTTGCTTGTTGTCACCAAAGGTGCGGTTCAACCGCGACAAGGTCTGCACGCAGTCCACACCTTGCAGTTTCTTGTCCACGTACATGGCGCAAAGCTTGGGCTGATCAAAACCGGTTTGATACTTGTTGGCCGCGATCATCACGTTGAAGTCTTGGGTGTCGAAAGCGTCCGCTAGATCGCGGCCATTCAGGCCCGCGTTGAGCAGGCTGCTATTTTCCGTCACCTCTTCGGGGATTTCCTCGTCCGGTAATACGCTGCCGGAAAACGCCACCAGAGGATGCACATCGCTGTAACCCATCTGCTGCACATAAGCTTTTAATGCCAACTGATAACGAACAGCTTCTTGACGACTGCTGGTCACTACCATGGCCTTGGCCTGACCATTGAGCAGACCACGAATATTGGCGCGGAAATGCTCGACGATTACCTCAACCTTCTGGCTGATGTTGTACGGGTGCAGCCGCACCCAGCGTGCCAGCTTGATGCGTGCTTTTTTACTGTCCACCTCATCGTCTTCGCCATCCGGGTGGGCGATCTTCCATGCGGTGCTGTAGGTGGTGTAGTTGCGTAGCACGTCGAGGATAAAACCCTCCTCGATGGCCTGACGCATGGAATACAGGTGAAACGCCTCAGGCTTATTGCTGGTGCTCGCTGGCAGCGTGGAGTCGGCCGGACGACCGAACAGCTCCAGGGTTTTAGCTTTTGGGGTGGCGGTAAAGGCGTAGTAGCTGATGCGCTCATTGGGTTGGCGCGCCTGTACGGCAGCATCCAGTAGCTCTTCGGCGCTGACTTCTTCCGCCTCCAGAGCATCGCTGCCGAGAATCTGTTTCAACTTGCTGGCCGATGAGCCAGTTTGCGAGGAGTGTGCCTCGTCGGCGATCACGGCATAGCGCCCGCTGGCAAGCTTGGGGTACTTGTCCAGCGCATCGAACAGCGCCGGGAAGGTCTGGATGGTGACGATGATGATGCGCGTCTGTTCAGCCAGCGCCTCAGCCAGTTGCTCGGACTTGCTTTGGTTGCCGACATCCCGGCTGATCGGTTTGACCACGCCCTGAGCGTGTTCGAACTGGTAGATGGTGTTTTGCAGTTGGCTGTCCAGCACCGTGCGGTCGGTGACCACGATCACCGAATTGAACAGGCGCTGACCGGCATCGTCGTACAGCGAGGCCAGTTGATGCGCGGTCCAGGCGATGGAGTTGGACTTGCCCGAGCCAGCGCTGTGCTGGACTAAATAACGTTTGCCCGGCCCTTCGGTGCGGGTGGTATCGATCAGCTTATTGACCACTTCCCATTGGTGGTAACGCGGGAAGATCATCGTCTCCTTGGTCACCAGCGTGCCGTCGAAGCCTTCACTGGTTTTCTTGTCCAAATGCAGAAAGCGCCCCAGCACTTTGAGCCACGCATCGGGCTGCAACAGGCGTTGCCACAGGTAGTTGGTGGCGTATTTGCTGTCGTCCTCAGGCATCGGGTTGCCCGCGCCGCCTTCCGCGCTGCCAAGGTTAAACGGCAGGAAGAAGGTGTCTTTACCCGCCAGCTTGGTTGTCATCGCCACCTCGTTCTGGCCGACGGCAAAGTGCACTAGCGCGCCGCGCTTGAAGGTCAGCAGTGGCTCGGGTTTACGCGTTAGCGGGTCTTTTACCGGGCGGTCATTGCGGTACTGGCGCTTGGCGTTTTCCACCGACTGTTTGAACTCGCTTTTCAGCTCAAGCGTGGCGGTGGGGATACCGTTGACGAACAGCACCAGATCCAGACGCGGGTCGTAGCTTTGCCCGTCCTTGCCAGAATCACGCGCATGCGGTGAATAAGACACCTCCGGCACCACGCGCAAACGGTTGCATTGGTAGCGCTTGAGGGTATCCGGGTTCATGCCGTGATCGGGCTGGAAGCTGCACAGCTCCACCTTTACCGCCGGCAGTTTGAAGCCATGGCGCAGCACATCGAGGGTACCGCTCTGCTCTAGCTCGCGCACCAGCTTTTGCACCAGCACATCATCCGGGTTGTTCGGGTTGGCCTTGGCGAACCTTTCCCAACGCTCCGGCCATGCGTCTTTGAAGTACCCCAGCACATCTTCGGTATACAACGCCGTGCGCCGGTCGTAGCCGCTGGCGGTGCCGACCAACCAGCCTTGGGCGGCCAGGGCGTCGATGATGTCTTGTTGAAACTGAGCTTCCTTGCTGTCCGCCATTACACGGCCTCTTCTACTAATTCGGGGGATGGCACGCTGGCCGGTGGCTGCCAGCCTCGTACGTCAATTTTGCCGGTGACGGCGGCGGAGATTAGGGCGGAGCGGCGCTCTTGGAGAAGTTGTGCAAGCTTCATAGCATTGTCGATTAGCTCGTCAAATCCATCGACATTTCTATTCAAGAATTCGATTATTGAATTTTGTTCATCTATAGACGGTAAAGGCGTTGGAACTTCCGCAATTGTTCGCAGCGAAAGATTATAAATAGTCGTCCCGGTAAGCTGGCTTTCAAAGAAGCGCTTAATCTGCTCCGAGGAAAAAAGATATAGACAAAATCTTGGTGAAAGTGACTCAGTACAATTTATATAGGCTGCACTTTTTCCTAAGATCACCGGCTCGCCACTGTAGAGCGCAAGGTTTCCTATGGTGCCGTTAATAGAGATAAGGATTGTGCTCGAATCAAGCAAAACTCGATGTTTTAAAAACTCTTGGCGATTAACTTTCCGAGTGGTTGGGGAGATGGTAATTGCCCCTCCCACAAGATTATTCCCATTGATAAAAAAATAATCACCCGCATCATCATACTCTGGGGTGGAGTGCAAACCATCACCGATCCTAGTGCTGTGGTATTTGAGGCGAGAAACATCCCAATGTGCCGGCACCTCACCCAGCCACTCCACGCCGGAGTCTTTCATCGGCGCGGTGGGGTCGAGGCCTTTGGTGAGGGTGTGGGAGATCACGGCCTGCCGTTTTTCCTTGAGCAGTTCGATCAGACGCTGCTGCTCTTCGATCAGCGCGTCGATACGCGCGGTTTCGTGGTCGAGGAAACGAGCGATTTGGGTTTGTTCGCAGGTAGGTGGAATTGCAGTGAAGAGGCGGCCAAAAGACTCAGGGTAAAGCCTTAAACGAGAGTCCATAATGCCGGCGGAGTGAGTTTTGAAATACCTGATGCACTCATCTGAGCGAACCAAGTAATCAAGAAACTTAGGGGAAGACCCGTCTGTGACATGGAAAACACAGTACGCAGGGCTAACGATTCCGCTCTGCCAAGAAAAGCCAAGCCCTCGATTCCACGCAAGCATGATGTTAATAACGAGATCACCGGGATGACACACTTTGTACCCCTCAAGAGACTCCGCGCGGGATAGATGATCACCTTCATCGCGCGATTCAGATCTTGGTTTTATCCCGAAATATGCGGAAACCGACAAAAGCTCTTCTAATCCATCTGCGCTTCGCTCAGCTCTTTCCTCAAAAACATTCTTGAACCGCTTTAACGTCCAGTGTTCAGGAAGCTCACCAAGCAGTTCAACGCCGGAGTGCTTGTACCCCGGATAGGCAGGGAAGCTCATGCCGACAGCCCCTCAATCATCTGCTTGATGCGATCGGTGCAGGCTTTTAGATCGCGGTCGATCTCGGCCAGCGGGCGCGGTGGCTGGAATACATAAAAGTGGCGGTTAAACGGAATCTCGAAACCAACAATGCCGACCTCGCCGTCCAGCGCATCGGTTTTGCTCTCGTCGATCCAGGCATCCGGCACATGGGGGATGACGTCGCGCTGAAAGTAGTCGTACACCGACTCGCCCAGCGGCACGTTCTCGTTATCGCGCAGGCCGGCGTCCGCTTCCGGTTGGCCCTTGGTCATGCAGATGTCCGCCTCGGGGTCGCGCTCGCTCAGGGCGCTCATCAGGGCTTTGAGTTCCGGCGTGCTTAGGCTGACGCTGTGCGCAGTGAGGGCCTTTTTCAGCAGCTTGCTGAACTGCTCGCGGTTGCGGTGCAACTGGCTTGCGTCCATCGCTTGCAGGGCAGCCATGAGTTGCTGCTGAGCGGCGCCGTCAAGCTTCTGCAGGGCTTTTTCTTCCAGCACTTTAGCGATGCGTTCGGCGCTGGCTTGGAAGTTCAGGCGCAGCGGGCGTTCGACGGTGATACGGCGGTAGCCGAAAGCGTCGATGGGGAAGATTTTGCTCTGCGCGGTTTGCTCGTAGCTGCCATACAGGCGTACCAGCTCGCTGATTTGATCTTCGGTGATGTACAGGCGCTTGCTGCCCAGCGATTTGCGCATTTTGGCGTAGTGCTGGCTGCCGTCGATCAACTGCACCTTGCCCTGGCGCGCAGCAGCCTTGTGGTTGCTGAGTATCCACACATAGGTGGCGATGCCGGTGTTGTAGAACATGTCCGTCGGCAGCGCGACGATGGCTTCGACCAGGTCGTTCTGCAGGAGGTAGCGGCGAATCTCCGACTCACCCGAACCCGCGCCACCAGTGAACAGCGGCGAGCCGTTGAGAATAATGCCGATGCGCGAGCCACCGTCACGTGGGTCACGCATCTTGCTGACCAAATGCAGGAGGAACAGCAGCGAACCATCCGACACACGCGGCAGACCCGGGCCGAAGCGGCCGTCGAAGCCCTTGTGGCTGTGCTCGTCGGTGATCTGTTTTTGTACCTTCTTCCACTCCACGCCGAACGGCGGGTTGCTGAGCATGAAGTCGAAATGTTTGCCGGCGAGTTGGTCGTTTGACAGGGTATTGCCAAGCTTGATGCTGGCTACGTCCTGGCCCTTGATCAGCATGTCCGCCTTGCAGATGGCGTAGGACTCGGGGTTGAGCTCCTGGCCGTGCAGCGACACGCTCACCTTTTCACTGATGGACTGAATGTACTCATCACCCTCGGACAGAAAGCCACCGGTGCCCGCGGTCGGGTCATAAATGGTGACGATGCTGTTGGGCGCGAGTTTGTGGTCCTGATCGGTGATCACCAGCGAGGTGGTGAGGTGCACGATGTCGCGCGGGGTGAAGTGCTCCCCGGCGGTTTCGTTGGAGCTTTCCGCAAACTTGCGGATCAGCTCTTCGAAGATAATGCCCATGCCGAAGTTGCTGATGAACTCAGGGCTCAGATCCGTGGCGGCGAAGCGCTGCACCACCTGATACAGCAGGTTGGCGGTTTCCAACTGCTGTACGAAATCTTCGAAATGGAAGTGCTCGAAGATCTCGCGAGCGTCCTTGCTGAACGCTTGTACGTAGCGCATCAGGTCATCGGCTGTCTGTGTGGCGGACAGCGTGGCGAGGGTCAGTGGAGATGCGTTGAAGAACTGCTGGCCACCTGCTGCCCGCAGCATATACATATCCCGTACGGTTTCCGGGCGGCCCTCTTGAGCATAGAACTCGCGAACCACAGCATCCTTGGTTGGCGCCAGAACACACTCCATGCGCCGTAACAGAGTGAACGGCAGAATGATGCGGCCATATTGCGATTGCTTGAAATCACCGCGCAGCAGATCGGCAATGGACCAAAGAAACGCGGCCGTCTGGGAATGATTTTCCGTGTTCACGCAATAACTCCTTGGAGTACAGGCAAAAAACGCAAGTCTAACACCTGAGTACACCCATCCGGAGCGTGCGGGTTAGGTTGTGGCTGTCGCCGCCCCATGGCCCACTTTTGAGCGGCTTTGCCAGTGCTGAAAGCTAGCCATAGGCGACTTCACTGCCAACAATGATTACAAAGCGCGTTGTTCAGATTGAATGCAAACACATGATCAGTTGGATCACGGAGTCCGCAAACGGAGGTTTGGATCCGAATTTAACGCGAAACCAGAATCGTCACAGCATGGAGCCTCAGAATTTTCCTGCAAGGTGTAGCGCTGTTGATGAACTGGCACGCTTCCACCTATGCGCATAACCTTCCTCCGTCGCTGCAAAATCAGCGACCGGGTTTAGCAGCTCGGTTAATATCAAGGCCTGCAAAGCCACCCTTCGTACAAGCGATGCTTTCAGCATTCGCTGGTTCGCATTATGGCGGCTGTGCGTGGGGCACTTTCGGGTGCGCTGGGTTCCTTGATTCCTGGTCTGCTAACCCGCGTACGGTCGCCACCCTTTTCGTTTAGCAGCGATGTCTGGCGACTCCACCAATCAAGGAGTTTCAGCCATGAAAAAAATCACGCCCAATCCTCCAACGTCTCTCTTCACCGTCAATGAAAACCTCGATCCCGAAACCCTGCTGATCCAGGCCAGCGAAACCCTTGCCTCCCTGGACGCAATCATCACCGACCTGGCCTTTGAACTTGACGGCTTAAACCGCCAAAAACTCTTGGGTAGCCAGCAACTCGTCGTGCTGGGCGGATTACTCGTCGAGCGTGTGCTGGCCACGTTGGTACCCACCACCGATGCGCAACCGTTCCCGACGTAATCTCAGTAGCAAGCGAGCCGCGCACAGGCCACCGCCGCGGATGACCGACCTTGAACTCGCCCAAGCAATCGCGACGTCATACTGCGTAGAAGGGACAGACTTATTTCAGAAAAATAAATCTGTCCCTTTTTTTGTCCCTTTTTTTAACGGCATATTTTCAGCGCCTCCCGGCACGCATCGTCCCCCATCTGTCGCAGCTTCCGCCCCCCCACCGCTTAAAAAGCCCGCCCGACGGGCCCTCGGAGTTTTCCTTCAACCTATCGCGCCTTCCATGAACTAGCGCCCCCACCTTCACAACGCTACCTTTCCCCAGTCGCTGCTCATCAGCGACCGGCTTTGACAGGCCGAAAAGTGTAACCTTTCACACCCCCTGATTTAGCGGCATGCTTTGCGTGTTCCGCCTCGTTCATGGCGGCTGTGCGTGGGGCATCTTCGGGTGCGCCGGGTTCCTACACTTCCGGTCTGTCAACCCGCGTACAGCTGCCACCCAATCCTGTTTGACAGCAGGGGGCGGCCGCTCCTTTAACAGTGTAGGAGCTTCATCATGAAAAAAATCACGCCCAATCCTCCCGCAACCCTCTTCACGGTCAATGACAACGTCGACTCTGAAACCCTGCTGATCCAGGCCAGCGAAACCCTTTCCTCGCTGGACGCAATCATCACCGACCTGGCCTTCGAACTCGACGGCGTAAACCGTCAAAAACTCTTGGGTAGCCAGCAACTAGCCGTGCTGGGCGGATTACTCATCGAGCGTGTGCTGGTCACGCTGGCACCCACCGCCGACGCGCAACCGCTCCCGACGTAATCTCAGCAGCAAGCGAACCGCGCACAGGCCGGCGCCACTGACGACTGGCCAGCAACTCGCCCTGGCAATCGCAACTTCATACTGAACTCACGCTTTCACATCCCTTTCACACTCGAGCATCTATGTTTACCCCAGCTCCTTGTGAACATCCCTTTCAAGCCCGCTTTTCCCCATCGCGGGCTTTTCTTTGCCTGGAATTTGCCCTCACCTCATTTCCCACCGCCAGCAACCCGCGCTCGTTCCAGCTCACGCGCATCATGGCTACAAAATATATCCACCGCCGCGCCACCATCAGCCGCCAATTGGCGCAACCTCTGCTGGTTATGCAGCCGTGCCTGGCGATCCGTGTCCATCATGGTCTGGTAGAAGCGCATCCCAGGTGGGCAGCGGCGTTTGGGTAGATGCACCTCGTCATGATGAAAGTAGGCATCGCCGGCATGCAGTTTCCAGCCCTCGGCGGTGCGGATGGCGATGCCTGCGTGGCCGGCGGTGTGGCCGCGCAGGGGCACCAGCAGGATGTCTTCTTCCTGGGCGCCGACCAAGGCGCGCACCGAGTCGAAGCCGAACCAGGTGTCGCCGTGCGGGGCGTACAGTTGCCAGCCCGCGACGTCGCGCCATTGCGCGGGCAGGAAGCGGCGCCGTTCGATCCAGCCGTGCGCCAGGGTGGCGTGGTTGAGTTCCTGGTGCATCACGTGGACACGGGCATTCGGGAAGTCTTGCAGGCCACCGGCGTGGTCGAAATCCAGGTGCGTGAGCAGGATGTGGCGGACGTCATTGGGGTGGAAGCCCATCAGGCGCAGTTGTTCGAGGGCGGTGAAACGGTGCTCGAGCTGGATGTTATTGAATGTCCGGAAAAACCGGCTGAGGCGTTCGGGATGGTCGACGTCCTGCTGGCCGAAACCGGTGTCTACCAGGATCAGGCCATTGGTGGCGGTCTCGATCAGCAGGCAATGACACACCACCGAGGCGGTGAGGCCGCGGCTGTAGCCATCGAACAGGGCGCCGCCCAACGGGCACATGCAGCCACAATTGAGATGATGCACGCGCAGGCCTTGGGTCATGGTTTCAGATCCGGGTCGGTGTCCACGTGTGGCTGCTTGATCGGGTCGATGGGGGGTTTGGCGCCGGGTTGGCGGTCGATCTCCGGCGGTGGCGTCAGTTGCAGCAACTCGCTGGTGTAGCGCCATTCTTCCATGACTTTGTCGGGATTATCATTCAAGTGCGTGCCGTAGCTGGGTACGATTTGGCGCAGCTTGTCCTGCCAGGGCGCGCTCGCCAGTTTGTCCTTGAACACCCTCTGCATCAGGTCGAGCATGATGGGCGCTGCGGTCGACGCTCCTGGGGAAGCCCCCAGCAAGCCGGCGATGCTGCCGTCCTTGGACGCCACCACTTCGGTACCCAGCTTGAGCACGCCGCCCTGGTCTTCATCCTTCTTGATGATCTGCACGCGCTGCCCGGCTTGCCACAAACGCCAGTCTTCCTTTTTGGCGTTGGGGAAATACGCTTTCAGCGCATCGAAACGATCGTCGTCCGATTGCATCAATTGGCCGGCCAGGTACTGCACCAGATCGAACTCGCGCACGCCGACGCGCATCATCGGCCAGACGTTGTGCAAGGTCATGCTGGCGGCCAGATCGAAGTACGAGCCCTCCTTGAGGAACTTGGTGGAAAACGTCGCAAACGGGCCAAACAGAATCATGCGTTTGCCATCGAGTACACGGGTGTCCAGGTGCGGCACCGACATCGGCGGCGCGCCCGTGGAGGCAATGCCGTAGGCCTTGGCCATGTGCTGCTCGGCCACTGCGGCGTTGTCGGTCACCAGGAAAGAACCGCCCACCGGGAAGCCGGCGTAGTCCTTGGCTTCCTCGATGCCGGATTTCTGCAGCAACGGCAACGCCGCGCCGCCCGCCCCGATGAACAGGAATTTCGCATCGGTGGCGCCGGTGGTGCCGTCCTTGAGGTTTTTGTATTCGACGTGCCAGGAGCCATCGTCGTTGCGCGTAATGTCGCGCACTTCCGTCGACAGCCTGAGGGCGAAGTTCTGGCGGGTTTGCAGGTGGCTGACGAACTGCCGGGTGATCTCGCCGAAGTTGACGTCAGTGCCGATGGGCGTCCAGGTCGCGGCGATTTTTTGCGCGGGATCGCGGCCCTCCATCATCAGCGGCACCCATTGCTTGATCTGCGCCGGGTCTTCGGAATATTGCATCGGCCGGAACAGCGGGCTGGCCTGCAACGCCTCGTAGCGTTTTTTCAGGAAGCGAATGTTGTCGTCGCCCCACACGAAACTCATGTGCGGCGTGGAGTTGATGAACGAGCGCGGGTTGTGCAGCACGCCGGTTTTCACTTGCCAGGCCAGGAACTGCCGGGTGATCTGGAACGCTTCGTTGATTTCGACGGCCTTGGTGATATCGATCTTGCCGTCTTTTTCCGGGGTGTAGTTCAGCTCGGCGAGCGCCGAGTGGCCGGTGCCGGCATTGTTCCAGCCGTTGGAGCTTTCCTCGGCGACCTTGTCCAGGCGCTCGACCATCTCCATCGACCAACCCGGCTCCAATTCACTGAGCCACACCGCCAGGGTCGAACTCATGATCCCGCCCCCCACCAGCATCACATCGACGCGCTTGGTTTCGGCGGCGTACGCGTGCGAGATGCCCAGCGACAGGGCCAGGGCAGTCAGTGCCCCTTTGAGTGTCGGGTTGTTCATGGTTGCCTCCAAGACACGACGGTCGGTTTATTTCGGGGGGGACGTCGACTGCGCCGCATCGATGCACAGGTCGATGGCCACGGTGTCGAGTCGATCGCGTTGCTGGGCTGCAAGGCTTTGCAGCGTTTTTGCGTAGACCGCGTCTGCGGCGTCCTTGAGCCGCTGCCACTCCTCCAGGCTGATGATCTCGCGCAGCACCAGCTCGTCGGCGCGGTTGATGAGGGTCCGATAAAAGTCGTCAGGCTGATCCAGGCGGTAGCTGTCGTCCTCGAGCAATAGGTGCCAGGCCCGAATCTCCATCGCTTTTTCGCTTTTTTCCATGCTCGCGCTCCTGCTGAGTTAAAAGCCCGTGCGCCTCAGTAACGCAATACAGCCGCCGCGCGGGTGTCGGTGGGCATTGAGCGCTCGGCAGGCACCACCACCACTTCGCCGCCCTGGCGGATAACGGCCAGGATCAACTCGTCCAGCGCAGCGTCTTCCTCGGCGACCTGGGCGCCTGGCTCACTGCCGTCAGCCTCCACCAGCAACAACGCCACCCGGCCTTCCAGCGTCGCATGCTCGATGTCTACCAGCCGCGAGGCATAAAGCCGCTGCCCTACGGCCACGCCAAATCGATCAAACGCGGTGTTCAGCGAATCCTCATAGCGCTTGCTCATCACCGCGGTGCAGGCCTGCGCCAACTCGGCTGGCGAGAGCGTGGCGGGGTCTTTACGCACACCGTCGGCCAGCAGGAAGGGGTTGTGACTGAGCGCCCTGAACACGGCCTGGTTCTCGGGCAGCGCCACCAGCACCAACGGCAGTTTGCAGACGCGCGAACAGTGCTCGGTGATCGCTTTGTCGACGGCACGGAAGAACCGTTCGCGGTCCAGGTTCACTTCGTCCTGCTTACCGCCGCCGCCCGACTCATGCATCATCGGATCGCCGCGCTCGCCCGCGCCGCTGAACCCGTCGGGGTGGCCTTGCTGGTCACGGGAGGTCAGTTGATCGCCCAAGGCATCGGCCTGGGAGGTGGGCACCGCCTCCGGCAATTCGACTTGCTGCAGTGTCTGCGCGGCGCCCTCGTAAACCCGCACGCTGTCCCGCGTCAGGCACAGCGCCTGGTAGCGTTCGGTCATCGGCGCCTGGCGCAGCAACGGCCTGAGGTAGGGGTGGCGGTTGACGATGGCGGTTTCTTGAACCGGCCGGTGCAACCCCACCACCAGAAAATGCTCGGCGCCGCCAAAGATCGCGATCGAAGGCGGGCAGCTATTCCAGAATTCGGTGTCGGCCACCAGGTCATGAAACGGTGCAAGCAGCGTCTCGGCCTGCGCCTGATCAGCCAGCAGGCCTTCGAGGTCTTTGATGAGGTTCTTCAAGCGAATCGGGTTTTGCGTGCGTTCGGGGAACGTCTGCTGGGCGGGCATGTAGACACTCAGGTTGGTGCGATCCGCCAGGCCCAGAAGCGTGTTCAGGGTGTCGCGGGTAAAGGTTTGAACGTGGACCATGGGAAGCCTCCTCAGTGTTTGTCCAGATCAGCTTGCCTGGCCAGGAAATCGTCTTCGAGCAGCGCGTCGATCTGCGTCGGCGATTCTTCCTGGACCGGGGGCGCCGTCAGATGCCCGGTGGATTCGACTTTGGGCGACAAGCGTCCCATCAGATGTTCCAGCGCGTGGTGGATTTTGCGAGCGGCGCCAGCGACGGCCAGCTCCAGGCTTTCCGCCTGATGCGTAACGGACAACGAGCTGTGGCCCTTGGGGCGCACTTCGATCTGGCATCGTTTGTCTTGCGGACCGGACTTCTGCGCATTCACGTCGCCCACGTGGATTTCCACACGCGTCAGCACCGAGCTGTAGCGCTCCAGCTCGTCCACCACCGTACTGCCTACCCACGCCTGAAGATCGGCACTGCCTTCGATATGATTACTGTCTACCTGTACCAGCATGGTCAATTCCTCTTCTGTCCTGAAAAGTAGGTTCGCCCCAAGGGCGTCAACGGCTATGTAAGGTTCGAACCGAGGCTATTCTCACGCGTTCGTTCGGCAAACGGCGCAGGCCGATCAACGGCGTACTCCGCTCCGAGCACGCTCAGGCATCAGTGATCCTGGACCATCGTCTGCATCTGCCAGAGCGTGCGGAAACGTCCCTGGCGGCGACGCAGTTCATCGGGTGCGCCGTCCTGAACCACCTTCCCCTCTTCCAGCACCAGCACCCGGTCGAAGCTGGCGATGGTCGAGAGGCGGTGAGCCACCGCAAGTACCGTCCTGCCGCGCATCAGGTCCATCAGCGCGCACTGGATGATGGCCTCGGAATCGGAATCCAGTGCGGAGGTCGCCTCGTCGAGGATCAAGATTGGCGCGTTCTTCAGGAACGCCCGCGCCAGCCCCAGGCGCTGGCGTTGCCCGCCGGAAAGCGTCACGCCACGTTCCCCCACCAGCGTGTGATAACCATCGGGCAGCGCCTGCACGAACTCATCGCAGTAGGCTCGCCGGGCCGCTTCAATAATCTGTTGCTCGGTCGCGCGCGGTTGGCCGTAGCCGATGTTTTCCAGGATGCTGCGATTGAACAGCGCAGGCTCCTGGGGCACCACGGCGATCTGTCGGCGCAAGCTGTCCTGGCTGACCGAGCGGATGTCCCGGTCGTCGATCAGGATCACGCCGCTGTGCACGTCGTCCAGGCGTTGCAGCAAGCTGAGCAGCGTGGATTTTCCCGAGCCCGAGGTACCGGCAATCCCGACGCTCTGGCCCGCAGGAATGTCCAGGAATAAATGGTTGAACACCTGGCGCCCGCCGGGGTACGCATAGCTGACGTCCAGCAATTTGATGCTGCCCCGGGTCGGTGCGAGTTCTTCCGGCGCATCGCTGAGTTCGTGCGGCTGCGCGATGATGCCGAGCGTTTCGGTGATGACGCCCATCTGCTGGCTGGCTTCCACCAGCGCCAGCGCCAATTCGCGCGAGCCGTGGAGGATACGAAACGTCAACGCGCTGACCATGACCACATCGCCCGCCGTAACCTGGCCCTGGCGCCACAGCAGGATCGCCCAGCCCAACATTGACCCGGCCATGATGGACAGGCAGATATCGTGGAGCACACGTGCCTTTTCCAGGTAGATCCAACTGCGCCGATGCGCGCCCGCCTCGACGCCGATCTCCCGCTCCAGCCTGACGCGCTCGCGCTCGCGCCCGGAGAACGCCTTGATCGTCCAGACATTGGACACCAGGTCGACAATCTCGCCCCCGACCCGCGCCGACTGTGAGGCGAAGGCGATATGCCGGTTCCTGCCACGCACGCCGACCACAGTGATCAACGCGGCCACCAGCACCACACAAGCGATCAGGGCCAATGCCATTGAGCCGCGCACGGCGAACAACACCACGACGGCACCGATAAAATCCACGCACGGCGGTACGATGCGCCAGGCCAGGCCGCCGTATACCGTGTTGGCGGCGGCACCGGCCGCCGACACTCGATTAGCCAGCGAGCCGGCGAAATGCCGGTTGAAATAGCGCATCGGATGGCCGGTCAGGTGATGAAAAAGGTCAACGCGCAGGTCGGCGCAACTGCCCACCACGGTATGACAGCCGACCCAACCGCCCAACCGCCACAGCACGTTTTCCAACACGATCAACCCAATGAACAGACTGAACGCATGCCACACCTGGTCGGCCTGCGACTCTCCGGCCATGGCGTCCACCAGCAACTTCATGCCGTACTGCACCGCCACCGCGCAGCAGGCCGCGCCGATCACCAGTGACAACATCGCGCTGAAATGCAGCGGGCGCACCCTCACGTAGCGCCATAAAAACGCGCTGGCTGTCGCCGGCAAAGGCTCGTCGCGCAGGCGCTGGAAGATCATGTGCGCAGCCTCTGCGCCCGCCTTGCATCAAGCTCGCGCAAGCGTGCCTCGATACGCTCGGGCAGGGCTTTTAGCTGCAAGTGCAACGGGTGGAAGGGCGCGCGTTCGCCCTCTCCGTCGGCGTAGCCGAACACGCCGGTGGGGCAATAACGGCCATCATCCCAGCCGGGGTAATCGAGAAACGGGTACCAACAAATGCCTTGCACCGGCACTCCCCGTTCCAGCGCCATCAGCACCTGGTCCACGACATAGATCAACCAGGGCAAACGTTCCTCGTCCTCCGCTCCGGTCTCGGAGATCAGCAGCGGCCGCTGGTAGCGTTGGTGCAACTCTTTGAGCATACCGGCGAGCGGGCGGTAATCCGACTCACCCAGCGCAATGCGCCCGCCGTGGAAATACCACTGGTTATGCGGGTAGAAATTCGCGCCGATGATATCCAGGTAATCCTCCTGCCCGCCCAGGCCGGGCCACTGGCGCCCGATCAGCATGTCCCAGGCCTCGAATTGGGCCACCCGGTAGCGTTCGGCGTTTTCAATGTCCTCGCTACGCTGCGACTCGGAGACCACATTGATCAGCGGGTCGCACTGCACGAAACGCGCAGCCGGCGCGCGTTCGCGAATCGCCTCGATCGCGGCGATGCTGGCGCGCACCAACTGGTGCTTGAGCTCCTGGCCGCGCCCGTGGGCATTGGGGTTGAAATAACCGACGTCGCCCCCCGCCCAGCTCCAGAACGATATCTCGTTGACCGGCGAATAGAACGGAACGCTGATGCCTTCATCCGCCATCAGCCCCGCCACCGCGCCGGCAAAACGTGCGAACCGGTCGACAAACGACGGGCGCCAGACGTCCAGGTCATCCGGATACCCGTAGTGGCAAAGGTCCCAGATCACTTGCACCCCGTGATCGCGCGCAGCCCTGAGCATCGGCAGGAAACTGCTCCAGTCGTAGCGCCCCGGGCTGCGCTCGATCAAGTGCCAACGCAGGCCGTCACGGGCGCAACGCACATTCAGGCCCGCCAGTTGCGCGTAGTCCTTGTGTGCCCAGCGCGCGTGCCCGGTGTCGGCCAGCAAGTCCAGGCGCCGACCATCCTGGCGGCGCTGGCTGGAGCACTCGTAGCCCGCCATCACGAAGCTGTTGAAGAGCGCGTGATGACCGCGCTCGCGGGGCTCCCTTTGGCTCTGCTCCGGCGGCGTGCTCATAACGCATCGAGCCCGGCTGCAACGGTGGCTTCACTGCTCGCGGCCTCAATGTCGCGGTACAACGCAAGCGCCTGGCCCACCACCTGGTCCATGTTGTAGTACTTGTAAGTACCCAGGCGCCCGAGAAACGTCACATTCGGCGTCTGCTCCGCGAGGGCCTTGTAACGCTTGTACAGCTCGACGTTTTCGGCGCGTGGCACCGGGTAATAAGGGTCGCCCTCATCGCAGGGAAACTCGCGAGTAATGCTGGTGCAGGGGTGGACCTGACCGGTCAGGTGCTTGTACTCGGTGATGCGCGTGTAGGGCACCTCCGGGTCCGGGAAGTTGACCACCGCCACCGGCTGATAGCGCTCCTGCTCGAGCGTCTGGTGCTCGAACCGCAACGAACGGTAGGGCAAGCGCCCCAACTGGAAGTCAAAGTACTCGTCGATCGGGCCGCAATAGATCACGTGGTTGAATTTCACCTCATCGCGCACGGCCTTGAAGTCGGTGTCCAGCAGCACGTCGATCCGGGGGTGATCGATCATCTGCTCGAACATGCGCGTGTAGCCATCGCGGGGCATCATCTGGAAGGTGTCGGTGAAATAGCGGTCGTCTTCATTGGTGCGCGTCGGGATGCGCGAGGTCACCGACTTGTCCAGCGCGGAAGGGTCCAGGCCCCATTGCTTGCGGGTGTAGCCACGGAAGAACTTCTCGTAGAGCGTGCGCCCGATCTGATTGACCACCACGTCCTCCGACGTGCGAATCGTGGCCACCGGTTCCGCGCGCTCGGCCAGGAACACCTCGGCTTGCTCGGACGTCATCGACAAACCGTACAGTTTGTTAAGCGTGGTGAGATTGATGGGGATCGGCACCAATTGCCCATCGACCTGCGCCAGCACACGGTGCTCATAGGGCCGCCACTCGGTAAAGCGCGACAAGTAGTCGACGATCCGCTGCGCGTTGGTGTGGAAGATATGCGGACCGTAACGATGCACCAGCACCCCCGCCGCATCCGGGTGATCGTATGCGTTGCCGGCGATATGCGCGCGTCGGTCGATCAGCAGCACGTTGCGCCCCAGCCCCTGGGCCAGCCGTTCGGCGATGACGCTGCCGGCAAACCCGGCGCCGACGACCAGGTAGTCATAGACCCCGCGCCCGGGTTGGCAGGACGGTCCGGACTTGGCGGTTTCAAGGTTTATCTGAGGCATTCGATCTGCTCCTTCATAAAGCGGCACGTGTTATCCCAGGACATCCCCTCAAGCGCCGCATCGGCGCGTTTCAGGAAGTCGGGCGTACCTTTGAGGCGCAGCGCGCCTTCGATGGCGCTGACAAACGCGTCGGCGGTGTCGGCGATAAATACGGCACCGCTTTGGCCGTAGCCATTGACCACATCGCGTATCGGCGTCGAGACCACGGGACAGCCGCCGGCCAGGTACTCAGGGGTCTTGGTGGGGCTGATGAAACGGGTGGACTCATTGAGCGCGAACGGCATCAGGGCCACGTCCCAGCCGCTCAGGTAAGCCGGCAATTCGGCGTATTGCCGCCCGCCCAGATAATGAATATTGGGGCGTCGCGGCAGGGTCTGCGGATCGATCTTGACCACCGGCCCAACCAGTACGATCTGCCAGTCGGGACGCTGCGCCGCCACGCGGTCCACCAGTTCGATGTCGAAGCGCTCATCGATCACACCGAAAAAGCCCAGGCGTGGCCGCGCGATCGGCGCCTGGTCGGCAGGGTCCGCCAAGGCGTTTCGCGCCTGCGCAAAATGCCCAATGTCGACGCTGCTAGGCACCGGGTGCGCATTGCCGTGCTGGTGCTGCTTGACCTCCCAGAGGCTGAAACCGCCGGTGAACACCACGTCGGCCTTGTCCATGAGCAGCCGCTCCATGTCCACCAGCCGTGCGGGCGCGCCCTTGAACGCAGACAGCTCATCCATGCAGTCGAACACCGTGACCCGCGCCTGGAGGTGGTCGGTAAACGTCAGGCTCATGGGCGTGAAATACCAGAGCAGGAGATCACCTTGCAGGACCTCGGCAAGACGCTCATCCAGCAACCGTCGCTGCGCCTCGATCATCGCCTGCTCACTCAGGCCCTCGGGCAAGTGCGGAACAACCACCTGGATGCCTGCAGACGGGCTCGACGTCTCAAGCCAAGAAGGCTCGCCACCGCCCACGACCGGTTCTTCGAAGAAGATCACGTCGTAGTCTTTCGCCAGGCGCGACATCACATGCTGCGGACGCTGGTAGACGAACCCCCAGCGCAAATGGGACAGGCACACCAGCGTCGGACGGGCCTGGCTGGGGGTTTCAACAGGGCTTAGCCCACTCACTTGGGCAAACTGCCCGGGCTGTTCTGCAAGGTTCATATCAACGTCCTTATCAAGCGAAAAGATGACGGCTCATGCATCGAGCCCCTTGGCCATACCGTGTCGATACGGCAAGTGCACGACAGCCCTTATCCAGGCCACTCGGCTCTTGAAGGTTGGAAGCACGGTCGTCGCGGGGCGTTCACCGCAAGAGTGAGCGAAGCCGATGAACTGCACATACCGGTCAGTCATCCGGTTTGAACTCCTCGTCAAAAGCGCCCCCTACCTTGAACAGTCAGCCGCGCAAACAGCGCTGACCGAACCGAGGAAACAGGCATCCGGCAGATGCCAGGGCGAACGAGGGCGAGCGCATGATCTTGATTACGGGCGGTGCGGGATATATCGGTGCGCACGTTGCATTGGAATGGATGGTCCGAGGCGAAGAGGTGTTGATACTGGACAACTTGTGCAATAGCCATCGCTCGGCGATCGACCGGATAAGCACCTTGGCGGGCAAGCGGCCGGGGTTCATTTATGGCGACGTGCGTAATCGACGTTTGCTCGACACGCTGCTGCGTGACTACCCCATCGATGCCGTGGTGCATTGCGCGGGTTTGAAAGCCGTGGGCGAAAGCGTGCGCGAGCCGTTGCGCTACTACGACACCAATGTCGGCGGCAGCGTGGTGCTTTGCCAGGCCATGGCACAGGCCGGCGTGTTCCGGCTGGTGTTCAGTTCATCCGCAACGGTGTATGGGGACTGCACCCGCATGCCGATCAACGAAGCGTGCGCCACCGGGCAACCGACCAACCCGTACGGGATGTCGAAGCTGATGTGTGAAAACGTCATGAAAAGCGTCGCCAGCTCCGACCCGCGCTGGTCGATAGGCCTGCTGCGCTACTTCAACCCGATCGGTGCCCATGCCTCCGGCTTGCTGGGCGAGGCGCCGACCAGCACACCGAACAATCTATTGCCCTATCTGCTTCAGGTTGCCAGCGGCGAGCGCCAAGCGTTGTCGGTTTACGGCCAGGACTACCCCACCCCGGACGGCACCGGCGTTCGCGATTACATCCACGTTGTGGACCTGGCCCTGGGTCATATCCGTGCGCTCGAAGCGTTGCGCGAACGCCGCGGCGTCAGTATCTGGAACCTGGGAACGGGGCGTGGGTATTCGGTGCTCGACGTAATCAACGCCTTTGAAAAAGTGAGCGGCGTCCGGATCCCCCTGAACTTCGAAGCGCGCCGCCCAGGCGACATAGCCTGCTGCTGGGCCGACCCGCAAAAGTCCATCGACGAGTTGGGCTGGCAAGCGCGCTATTCGTTGGAGCAAATGCTCGCCGATGCGTGGCGCTGGCAATGCAACCAGCGCGAGCATGAGGTGGTTCGGCAGGCGAATTGAAGCGCGTATTGGCGGGGGGGCATTGATTGTTGGTTCAGATCACACGGGAGTCAGCGCTGGAACAGAAGAAGATGTCGGAGGGCGTCTTCTTCTGGGCTTAACGCACGTGGGGCTGGGCTTCGGAATTTTCCTGCAAAACGTAACGCTGTTAGTGAACTGGCACGCTTCGACCGGGGCATAGTCTTCACCCGTCGCTGCAAAATCAGCGGGTTTAGCAGCTCCCAAGACACCCAGACCTTCCAGTAACAAAAAAGCCGAGGCGCATTCAGCGACTCGGCCTTTGCTGTCATACGCCTCAGAAATCCCAACGCGTCGTGACCATCACATTGCGCGGATCGCCGTAATACGCCGAGTCATAGAACCCGATATTGGTGTAGTACTTCTTATCGAACACGTTGTTGACGTTAAGCGTGGCCGACAGGTTATCGGTGAGCTGATAGCGTGCCATCACGTCAACCAGCCAGTACGGATCCTGGGTGAACTTTTCCGAGCGTCCTCCGCCCGGGTAGCCCCAGTTGCGCACGGTTTGCCAGCCTGCGCTCTGCCAGCGAGTGCCACCGCCGAGGGTGAGTTTGTCCAGACGGCCTTGGAGCTTGTAGCTGGTGTAGAACGTGACCTGATCCTCCGGTTCCCACGTCGCAACCTTCTTGCCATCCGCGTCGCGGGCGATCTTATGGGTGTAGCCGGCTTGCAACTGCCAGCCTGGAGCGAGTTCGCCGGATATCTCTGCTTCGTAGCCTTTGGTTTTGCTCTCGGTGCCCACGTATGCGTAATCAACGGCTGGCTGGGAGTTCCAGACAGCATCGGCGATCGGGCGATTGGTCTCATGTACCTCAAAGTAGGCGAGGCTGGCATTCAGGCGGCCATCGAAGAATTCGCCCTTGAGGCCTATCTCATAGTTTTTGCCTTCATCGGGTGCAAGCATGGTGTTGGTTCGATCGCGGTACTGGGTCTGCGGCTTGAAGATTTGCGTGTAGCTGGCGTAGGCGGTGAAATTATCGTTGAGGTCGTACGTCAGGCCAGCGTATGGCACCACCTTGCCGCTTTCTTCGGTGTCGCTGGTGCCAGTGACCTGGTAGTTGGCAACCCGCGTGCCCAGCAAAAGATGCAGCGCGTCGGTCAGGCTGAAGCGCCCGGTAACATAAGTGCCGGTCTGACGAGTGATTTCATCACTGAACCGAGAAGCCTTGCCCCACGCAGGTTCAACGGCTTCACCGTGCCAGTTGTAAAAATCGTAGGAATTGCCGAAGTAGACAGGATTACGGTAGTCCTTGCCCTTCCACCGAGAGCTCGATACCGACTGCCCGATCACCAGCTCATGCTCACGCCCCAACAGTTCAAAAGGCCCCGAGGCGTACACATCCAGGCTGTCGCTGGTGGTGTCGCCGGTGTATTTGGCCGCATAGATCGAACTGGCGGTGGCGGAATCCTGGGAGATGTAGCCCAGTGGCGCGTCATAGCCGTTGACCTGATGGTTGTACTGGCCTTTGGTGACCCAGCCGTTGTCGAAGCTGTGTTCCAGGGTGGCGAATACCGTGTGGCTGTATTGTTGCCATGAACCCCACTTGGGTCCGTTGTTGAACGAGCGCGGCAGGTCGAGCTTATTGCCGGTGGCGTCGAAGATGGTGCGGGTGCCGGTCCAGCTGGAGCCTTTGGGGTCGCTGTCTTGGTAGTCCGCACCCAGGGTCAGCAGGGTGTCCGGGGTCAGGTCGACTTCCAGAATGCCGTAGAGCACGCCGGTCTTGCGCGAGTAGTGATCGAGGAACGATTGCTTGTCCTGGTACGCTGCCACTGCGCGCCCCCGTACGTTGCCGGTTTCGGTCAAGGGGCCGCTGACGTCGACCTGGGAGCGGTAGTTGTCCCAGGACCCCGCGCCCAGTTCGATGCTGCTCTTGAACTCGGGTGTCGGTTTCTTGCGGATAAGGTTGATGGTGCCGCCCGGGCCTCCGGCGCCGGTAAGCAGGCCGGTAGCGCCCTTCAGCACCTCGACGCGGTCGTAGATCGCCATGTCAGTCATGGTCTGCCCTGCGGAATACTGAGCATCGCGCAGGGTAGGAATGCCGTCGTACTGGAAATTCTCGATGGAGAACCCGCGAGAATAGTAGTTGGTGCGCTCGGTGTCGTAGGTCGAGACGGTGATGCCCGGCGTATGGCGCATCACGTCATCGATGGATTTAAGGCCGAAGTCATCCATGACCTGGCGGGTCACCACTGAGATCGATTGCGGCGTTTCCCGTGGTGTCAGCACCAGGCGCGTAGCGGTGGCAATGGTGCCGGGTGTATATGAACCCGTACCTTCGGTGACAGTGCCCAGTTGGTTGGCGCTGACTTGGGTGATCTGCAATTGCACCTTGCCGTCCTGGGAACCCGGCTTGGCGACCACGCGATAACCACCCGGCTCACGCTCCGCCTGCAAACTCGCAGGGCCCAGCAGGCGTTCAAGGCCTTCATCCACAGAAAAACTGCCTTTAAGACCCTTGCTCTGAATGCCGGCCGCCAGCGCCGAATCAATGCCGATCATGACGCCCGCTTGCTGCCCGAAGGCACCCAACACGCGATCAAGGCTACCAGGTGAAATGTCATACGCCTGGGGCTGGGATTGTTCCTGGGCGGGCGCCGCAGTGGCGGCCATGACACTGTGGCTTGCGGTTGCCACCGTTAGACCGAGGATAACGGTGCGCAAAGCGCTGACGCGGCTGAGCATAAAGACTGTCCTGTCGTGAAAGGGTTGGATGGACGCTTTTTTCTGCGTCTTACCTGTCTTGATGCGCGAGATGGGAAAACCTGCCATGTGACGAACACTATTTTTCGGTCAGGCGGGCACGACCGTTGCCAGATAACCGAATACCCGGCGCACGCGCACGGGCAATACCTTGGCCAGCAGGTCGAGACTGGCGTCCGGCTGATCCAGCGAAAATGAGCCTGACACCTGCAAGCCCGCCACCGCAGGGTCGCAGCGCAGCACGCCACGCCGGTAGCGGTCGAGTTGCGACAGCACCTCGCCCAAGGGCATTCGCTCGGCGATCAACAGGCCTTGGGTCCAGGCGCTGGCGGCGGATGGCACGGCTGTCAACGGACCAACCTGAAGGCGGTTGAAGGCCAATTGCTGGCCGATGCCAATCAGGGTGCCGACACCGTGCAACGGTTCGACAGCGGCGCTGCCCGACAGCATCTGCACCTGTGTGCCATGCTGGCGAGGCAGGTCTTGGCTGATGATCATCCGCGACAGCGCTGCAGGCCGAACCCAGCCATCGTCTGTCTGGATCGCTGTGCCAGCACTTGCACCAGTGGCCAGCAACAGCCTGCCGAAGTTCAGTGTCAGGTGGACACCCTGGATATCCACAGCCGTGCGGGTGTCCAACTGCAACTCTCCAGAATCGGCCAGGCGCAGATGCCGCCTCTCTCCGGTGGCGGTGTGATAATCGCTGAACAGCTCCGGCAGCAGCACCCGCTCGCGCACGCTCAGACCAAGAGCGGTGGCCACGCCCAGGCCGGCGAAACCCTTGAGCACCGTGCGCCGCGACGGAACGCTACGTGCACGCAGCAATTGCCGGGCGCTGGGCGCCGGCAGAGTATGGGTGTTGAGGCGCATGTCGCGGCTGAGCCCCGCCAAACGCTGCCAGGCCAATTCATGTTGCGGGTTGTCGTTGCGCCATTGCTGGCAGGCGTACTGCTCGGCGGCGCCGCAGGTGCCCGACTGCAGGGCGACCATCCAGTTCAGGGCCTGGTCCAGCACGCCTTCGTCCAGAGGTTGATCATGGTTGGGTTTGAAACGGTTCATGCCGCGTACACCGCCAGGTAGCAGTGGCGATAGGCTTTGAGCATGGCTTTTTGCACCACATTCACGCTGAGGTCCATCCGCTCGGCGATCTGTGGATAAGTCAGGCCATCGAGCTGTGACAACAG
This sequence comes from Pseudomonas cedrina subsp. cedrina, assembly GCF_001983175.1. Taxonomy (GTDB): domain Bacteria; phylum Pseudomonadota; class Gammaproteobacteria; order Pseudomonadales; family Pseudomonadaceae; genus Aquipseudomonas; species Aquipseudomonas cedrina. The sequence goes on along the minus strand of NZ_MNPW01000008.1, from coordinate 218,526 downwards.
GAAAATTTCGCGAACCTTGCTGCCCAGCCCGTCCAGCACCTGACCGACAGTGTCCAATGCCTCAAGCACGAGCAAGCGCATTTCCGGCGAGGGCATGTGCTCGGGCTCCAGGACCGTCAGCGAGTGCTCATAAGCTCGCTCCAGCGCCTGGCGACGGAAATATTGCCCGCATAAACGGCTGGCGACCGTGGTGAGATAAGCGCGAGGCTCGCGGAAAGTCGGTACGGTGCCGCTGCTCAAAATTCGTACGAATGTATCTTGAGCCAGGTCCAGGGCCTGCTCCTGCCCGACCAACTTACGTCGCAGCAACTGCACCACCCAGCCATGATGCTGAACGTAGAGTTCGCCCACGACATGATGGGCAGAAGAAGATGAAGCCATCGGTATGATATCCAGGGGACGGCGATGCAAAGGCACATATGATAATACTTCTCATTATGGACCAGTTAGAAGTTTCTTGCTCTGACCCGCTTCCGTTCCGCTTGGAGCGCGCCGCACTTCCCATTACCCTGACCCCCTCTATCAGACAACCGGAAGTCCGATACCCGTGCTCAAGCCACTTGCTGTACTCACACTCGCCTGCGCCCCACTGCTTGCAAACGCCGCCGACCTGGCCGGTGTCTGGAGGGGCACCTTGGGCAAGTCCGCGATCACCGTCTGTTTCAACGGCGCCCATGGAGCCAATGGCAGTTATTACTACCAGCGCATTCTCACGCCCATCCAGTTGACGCAGGCCAACGCCAGCGAACCGTGGGCCGAAGAAGGGCAAACCGGTTTCTGGCAGTTGGACGACCCTCAGGGTGACACGTTGACGGGGACCTGGAGCAAAACCCTGGGCGGTAAAAGCCTGGCGCTCAGGCTCAAACGCGCTGACACCGACGGCTGCGCCAGCGACGCCTATAACAACGCGCTTGAAGCGGTGCCGCCTGCGGTAAAGGTGGAGAAGAAGACGTTCGGCGAACATGCCTATCAAGTGAAAACCCAAGGCGGCCAGGTCATCCTGCAACTCGAAGGCGACGGCGCGGCCATCGACGAGGTCAACCGAGACCTTGCGCGCATGGCCATCAACCCGGACGGCCAGACCGAGTTCTACACCGAGCGGCGCAACGCTTTGGAGCAAAGCGGCGGTACCACCACGAGCGAGATCACGGTCGAGCCGTTTTATTGGTCATCGCACTGGATCACCGTGCGCTTCTACCGCTGGTCGGCCGGCTACGGACGCGGCGGCATCAGTTGGGGCCTGCACAGCTGGAACTTGCAGACCGGCGAACGCGTCGACCCCTGGACATGGCTGGGCGGCCAGCAGGAATGGGACAGCCCCTACTCCGGCCAGGTCAAACTGCCCGCCGCCTTCAGCGCCTGGCTGGCCAAGCAGACCAGCACCGACGAAGGATGCCCGGCCGTGACCAGCTATACGACGTTCGACTTGAGTTTCAACACCCAGGGCCTGCAACTCTCGACACCCGCCCAAGGCGACGGCTGTGACAACGAACTGAGCTTTACCTGGGAAGAACTGGAACCGGTGCTGACGGCGCAAGGCAAAGAGGCGGTGCCCAGCTTGAAAATGCCGTGACCCGCCTCTAAAAAATTCCCGATTCGTTCACGAAATGTTCAGAAGCACAGACAGATACTAGCCAACTGCAATGACCGTTACCCGGACGGTCCTCCTGCCTTGGTAGCCCCACCCATGACGCGTCCCGCTCCTCTGCTGCTCTTGCTTGCTGGCCTGCTGTTCTTTTTCGCCTTGGGTAACCACGAGTTGCAAGGCTCCACCGAAGCCCGCGTCGCCGGGATCGCCATGGCCATGCACCTGGACAATAACTGGGTGGTGCCCCAGTTGTTTCGTGAGCCCTTCCTGGAAAAACCGCCGCTGAGCCTGTGGATCGACGCAGGGGCCATTCGCCTGTTTGGCGGCACCACTTGGGCGGTGCGCCTGGCTTCGGCGTTTGCCGGTTTGTTCAGCGTGATGCTGTTGTACGCCATGCTGCGACGGTTTGGACGCCCGCAAACGCTGGCCTTCTGCGCGGCATTGATAATGGCGACCATGGCCAGTTACTGGAGCAATGTGCGCGGTGTGGGTGAAGATTCGTTGCTGACACTGGGCGTGACCGCCGCACTGCTGGCGTTCTACCAGGCCGTACGACCCGATCGCGAAGGCTCCAGCGCAGGCGCATGGGCGCTGTTTACCGTCGGGATGGCGATTGCCACGTTGAGCAAAGGGGTGCTGGGCCTGGCCATGCCTGGCATTGTGATTTTTGTGTACCTGGCCAGCACCAGCCTGATGGACAAGCGCGTGCACCTTGACGCCTGGCTCAAGCCTGCGCTGTTCACCCTGCTGGCATTGGTGCCGCTGGTGATCTGGCTGGGCTTCCTGTTCCAACGCGGTGGCATGCAGGCGGTGGCCGAAGTGTTGTTGACCAACAGCGTCGGACGGTTCAGCGGTTCGTTCGTCGAAGCGGGGCATTACGAGCCGTTCTATTACTACATCGCCAAGCTGCCAGAGGCCTTTCTGCCCTGGAACATCCTTGTGTACCTGGGCCTTTGGCACTTTCGAAAAAGCCTGGTGCGCAACCGCTACCGCCTGTTCTTCAGTGTCTGGCTGGTAGCGCAGTTCACCCTGCTGAGCCTGGCATCGAGCAAACGCACGGTGTACCTGATGGCACTGACACCGGCTGCCGCCGTATTGGCTGCGGAATTTTCGCGCGTGTTGCTGGCTTGGTTACAAGCGCACAAGCCCGCGTTGCACAAACACCACAAAACCCTGGTGGGCAGTGTGTTCACCCTGGCCGTGGCTTGCTACCTGATAGCGGCGTTCTGGTTCGCGCCCAAGGCGGATGCACGCCAGTCGTTCATACCCGTAATCAGCCAGGTTCAGGCGTTAAAGGATGAGGGCAAGGAGGTGGTGCTGTTCCAGCCCAACGAGCGCATCGCCGGGGCCAGTGTGTTTTACCTGCGGGCCTACCTGCCGATCCTGCAGACCGAGGCCCAGTTGCACGACTACCTGGCCGCCAAGCCCGGCAACATTGCGTTGCTGGACCATACCAACGGCTTGGCCACGCCGGTGAAAGTACTCAAGGAAATGTCGATCAACCGCCAGCCTTACTATTTTGTGGAACAGTAAGGCCGGCGCCGGGCCTCAATGCTTGGTGAGCTTGTCCAGGTAGCCCATGGCAAAGGCTGAAATCACGAAGGTCATGTGGATGATCACGTACCACATCAGGTGCTGGGGATCGACGTTCTTGGCGTCCATGAAGATGCGCAGCAGGTGGATGGACGAAATGGCCACGATGGAGGCCGCGACCTTCATCTTCAGTGATGAAGAATCCATGGTGCCGAGCCAGTTGAGCTTTTCTTTGTTTTCATCGATATCCAGCTGCGAGACGAAGTTTTCGTAGCCGGAAATCATCACCATCACCAGCAGGCCGCCGACCAAGGCCATGTCGATCAACGACAGCAGCAGCAGGATAACGTCCGCCTCCAGCATGGAAAATACATTGGGCAGGACATGGATGATCTCTTGGAAGAACTTCAGCGCCAGGATCAGCAAGCCCAGGGACAGCCCGAGGTAGATCGGCGCCAGCAGCCAGCGTGAGGCGTACATAGTGTTTTCGATAAAGCGTTCCATGGGATCTCACACAGCTTGGCTAGAAATGACGGCGAGTATACCAGCCGCTACAAGCCACCTGTAACCACGAGAAAACTGACCGGGGCGGCATCTGTGAGAGAATTTTTCTGCTAGTGTCGAGCCCAATAACTCGGCTCGATGACGTCGGACAGGAAAAACTCAGATGATGGATGTGCGATTCCCTTTGGCCGGTATCGGCCTGTGCACGGTATTGCTGCTGGCCGGCGGGTGCTCCCCCAGCGACGAGCAGAAGCAGGCCTCCCTCGAAGAGAAAACCGCAACGTTCGAACAGTCCCTCGACGGCATCCACGACCCCAAGCTGCGCGACGCCATCGCCGACCTCGGCGGTTCGCTGCTGTTACTGGAACGAGCGCGGACCAAGCTTGACAGCAAGCCCATCGAAACCGAATACGGCGAAGACGCCCTGGCCCTGCTCAAGCATTACCCCACGCCCCAGGCGCTGGTGGACACCTACATCAATGGCCTGTTTGTGCTGCGCAAGACCTCCCACTCCGATTACCTGACGGACCTGCAGCCGGTCTTCCCCTTCAATTTCGGTATGCCCGACTCATTTCCCTTCCCCCATGGCCTGGAATGGCAGTCGGTGACCTTGAGCAACAACAAAGTCATCCCCTCTCAGCCGGAATGGTCGGAAACCGATCCTGGCATCCAACTGAGCCCCAGCAGCTCCAACCTGACCAACCCCGACGACCTGACGGTGACCTACCCGTTCTTCGACGGCATCGAGACGGAAAACAAGAGCCAGCCACAGCCGGTCAGCCTCAAAGGCACGGTTGAAGTGGTTGCGCCGGGCAAGGTGTTGACATTCGAGCTGTCAAAACAGGACGAGGGCCACACGCGCACCGAAGGCAATATCACCCTCACCCTGGTGCATCTGGACAAAAACTACGCCGAAATCGAGATGACCAACAGCCTGCCACTGGCGCCGCAAGTGGGCGAGGAATCGCCTAACCCCCTGCTGGTACAGGCACGCGACAGCACGGGGCAATTCCTCACACGCTCTGGTTCAATCAACGAAAGCAGCGCACAGGTGGCGTTCTACGAGAAGCAATTGGCCGAGATGCAAAAGCAGGACGCATGGTCCGATGCGCTCGAAAAAAAGCTGGCCGACCAACAGAAAGCCTTCGAACACCAGCAGAGCAGTCATTACGCCAAGGTGTACTTCAACGGGCTGGTCGACAACCTGCAGGTCAACGTGCTGGATTTTTCCACCGCTACGCTGACCCGCAAGGACCTCGACCTGCCGGTACTGCGCTTCGACAAGAACAGCCTGCAGCCAACCGTGCAGGCGTTACCGATGCCGGTCACCGTCTATGACGATGGCGCCGCCAGTTGGCTCAAAGGCGCGAGCATGACCGAAGAGCAGCTTAAAAACAGCGTCACCATCAGCCAGTCGGTGGAAGACGCCAGCGCCGCGCACATCGCGTTCGACCACCCGTTCACCTTCAACGACGACCTGATAGGCAGCGAGCGCACCAGCAGTGAGTCACCGGTGACCTTCTTCACCGCAGACGAAAAAGGCGAACGCGGCGAGCCGATCGAGCTGCCGACCGAAGCCTTCGAACTGAACCCCACGCGCGGCACCCTCACCTACGACCTGAACCTGTTTCCGGAAGACCCGGCGTTCGTAGTGGGCTCGATTCCGCTGTATCTGGCGACCATCGAGAAGGGCGAGATAGACGTAGCCAAGCTGCCCAAGGGGCTATCGCTCAAGGACAACGCGCTGATCGTCGACCAGAAGGAATTCCCCGCCGACAGCTGGCGCTTCTACGCCAAAGACGCCAGTGGCAACTACCTCAAGGAAATTCTCGGGGTCAGCCACCGTGCCGAGGAGTACGGCACGGCGATGTTTGACGTGCATTACTTCTACGGCCAGCCGACATCCCTGGAAAGCTATCAGCGCACCGATCTGAACACCGTGCAATACGGCTTCGAAGTCAAGCTGGACAAGCCCGAGAGCAAATAAACGACGGCTATCAGGCCAGCTGTTCGTGCCTCGCGTTGAGCTGGCGCAGATAGGCCTGCAGGTGCAGGCACCAGATCTGCGGGTCGCGCGCCAGCTCATAGCCGCACAAGGTCAAGTTGTCCACGATAGCCTGCAGCATGTGTTGCGCCACGACCGGCCCGGCAAACGGGCCTTCGGACTTGAGAGTGGAAGGCTGTTCGCCGGTCATTCCGGCGGCGAACAATAAAGTCCACAGCCCGTTATCCCCCGCAAGAGGGCGAATGGCACATTCGATACGGGTGACCAGGCCAAGGCACTGGCGGGTAAGGCAAAGGTTGCGCGGCATGGCGGCGACCCTCGGTAGGTCGGTGTTCAGCCTCAGCCTGGGGCAAGGCTGTTTCTATCCAGCGACTCCAGTGGATATCCCTGAATCAAGAATAGAAGAAAACCACAACAAACCAAGGTTGTAGGGACCAACGGGCGTTGGCCCCTCAGGCTGGAGTCAATTTAGTGACGAGCCTTGCAAGCGATCCAACCACACCGCAGGCGTATCTGTAGTGAGCGGGCTTGTCCCGCGCTGGGTGGCGGAGCCGCCCCAATAAAGACACCGCCGAGTTCTAGATTGAACCGGGTCGCCTGGTTTTGGGCGGCTTCGCCACCCAGCGCGGGACAAGCCCGCTCACTACAAAGATGGTCATCGCAGGCAAGCCAGCTCCCACACTTGACCTCGTCACGACAAACAATCAGCTCGGCTTGGCTTCCGCCAACGCCTGGAGCGCCAGCTCTTTCTCGGCCTCCTTCAAGTCTTCCTCACTGATCATCTCGGCAATCGCCCGCAACCGCTCGACCACGCGTGCATTCACCGAGCCCTCGGGAAATTGCCCATCGGCATCCGGCTCACCGGCGTCCTCACCCACCAGCAGGCTCAAGGCCTCGTCCGCCTGGCGCACGGCATAGATGTGGAACTGTCCGGCGCGCACGGCCTGCAGGACTTTCTCATCGAGCATCAGCGTGGCGACGTTGGCCTGGGGAATGATCGCGCCCTGCTCCCCGGTCAAACCGCGCGCTTCGCAGAGACGGAAGAAGCCTTCGATCTTCTCGTTGACCCCGCCCACGGCCTGCACTTCGCCAAATTGGTTGATCGAGCCGGTGATGGCAAAGCACTGCTTGAGCGGCGTCTTCGACAGGGCCGAGATCAAGGTGCACGCTTCGCCCAGGGACGCACTGTCGCCGTCCACATAACCGTAGGACTGCTCCAGCGCGATACTCGCCGAGATCGCCAGTGGGAATTCCTGGGCATAGCGGCTGCCCAGGTACCCGGTGAGGATCATCACGCCCTTGGAGTGGATCGGCTGGCCAAGGTTGACCTCACGCTCGATGTCGACAATGCCGCTGCCGCCCGGGTACACCGTGGCGGAAATCCGCGCCGGCACGCCGAAGGCCGAATCGCCCACCTCCAGCACTGTCAGGCCGTTGCACTTGCCCACCGCCGCGCCCGCAGTGTCGATCAGGATGACCCCGGCGAGCATGTCGTCGAGAATCCGCGCCGAGACCCGCCCGGTGCGCGTGGCCTTGGCCTTGAGCGCGCGCTCGATGTGGCCGGCGTCGGTCATTTCGTCACCCGCCAGGTGGCGAATGAAGTCCGCCTCGCTCACCAACTGGAACAAGTCGCCGATGCGCGCCGACAAACGCCCCTGGTGCTCGGCCAATCGCGCGCTGTACGTGGCCAGCCGCGCCACCGCATCCGACGTCAGCGGTGCCATGCCCTCTTCCGAGGTGCGGGTTTTGAGCAACTGGGCGAACTGCTCCAAGCTTTCGTCGACCATCGGGATGTCTTCGTCGAAGTCCACCAGCACCCGGAACATCTCCTGGAAGTCCGGATCGGCGTCCTGCAACGCGTAGTACAACTGGCGCGAACCGATGATGATCACCTTGACCTGCAACGGGATCATCTGCGGGTTGAGGGTCACGGTGGCCAGGCGGCCCAGCTCGCCCAGCGGCGACTCCATCTTCAGCTTGCGCGACTGCAGGGCGCGCTTGAGCGCATCCCACACGAACGGCTCGCTGAGCATTTTCTCGGCTTCAAGAATCAGGAAACCGCCGTTGGCACGGTGCAAGGCGCCCGGACGCAACTGGCGGTAGGTGGTGTAGAGCGCGCCCTGGTCGGTGCTGTATTCGATGCGGCCGAACAGGTTGTCGTAGGTCGGGTGCGGTTCAAACACCACCGGTGCGCCGCCGTTGAGCGAATGGCCCACCACCAGGCTGGGGCAGTATTGCTCTTCGAGCAGCTTGCGCGCCTGGGCGTCGGTCTTGGCATCATCGACCAATTGCTCGACCACCGTCTTGAGCAAGTACACCTGCATCGCTTGCAGGTAACCGCAGACGGCGGCATTTTCCGCGTACTTTTCCGACAGCGGTGCGAGCAACGGCTGCAGGGCCAGGGTGATGGTTTCTTCGTTGAACTGACGCAGTTGGTTGTTGGACTCACGCTTCCACTGCGGCAGGCTCGCCAGTTCTTCGTTGAGGCGCTCTTCCAACTCGGATATGTCGGTGTGGAAACGCTCGCGATCGGCTTCCGGCAACTGCGAGAACTCGGCCTCGTCCAGGGCCTTGCCGTCGAGCATCGGGGTAAACGCGATATTGCTGCTGTCGCGGTACAGCGCCACGTCTTTTTCCAGGGCCAGGCGCTCGATCACGTCCAGGGCCTTGTCGTAGCGCTGGTTGAAGGCGCGGTCGATGGCGCTTTTGCGCTGCTGGTAGGTGGGATGCTCGAAGGCCGCCGGGAAGGTGGCGACCAGGTTGTCGATCAGGCCATTGATATCGGCGATGAACGCCGCCGCCGCGCCGCCCGGCAATTCCAGGGCACGGGGTTCGCGTGGCTCATCGAAATTGTTCACATAGACCCAGTCAGCCGGGGTCTGCAGGCGCTTGCCTTCGGCCTTCAGGTAGCGTTTGACGAACGAAAAGCGGCCGGTACCGGGCTCGCCCATGACAAAAACGTTGTAACCGGGGCGTGGCATGGCCACACCGAACTGCAAGGCTTCAACCGCACGTTCCTGGCCAAGCACACCGCGAAAAGGCTCCAGATCATTGGTGGTCGAGAAGCTGAACTGTTCAGCGGAGAAAGGGCGAGTCAGCGCTTCGGGCGCTAGACGCAAGCTGGCAGCAACAGGATCAGGCATCGGGCTTCCTTACATCAGGCGGGGCAGATGGGGCATTCTGGCTCCCGGTCACGCGCTCTGGCAAGGCGCGCTTTTCGGGAAAGCAGGGACGCGGGATGCGTCCTGCAAAAATATCGTGACATGATTCGTTGTTTTATAAAAAACTCACGGAACCCTTGGAACGTGCCTAAACTCCAAACTGCGCGGGTTGGACTAATAACCGATCCCTAGGGCGCTATGAAGTGCCTGAACCCTTGTCCATTGGTTTGCACACAAAGAGAACAAAGCTATGAAACGGATCCTTCTCGGTACTCTCTTCACCGTCGTATCCCTCAATGCAATGGCAGAAGCACCAGGTGGCCCGAACTGCGGTTGGGGCAACATGTTGTTCGAAGGCCAGCGTGGCACTCCAGCTCACTTCCTGGCTTCCACCACCAACGGCACTTCGGGTAACGCCACCTTCGGCATGACCTCGGGCACCAACGGTTGCAGCACCAACAGCGCGCTGTCCTATGGTGGCAAGTCCTGGATTGCCATGAATGGCATGATGAACGAGCTGTCCGAAGACATGGCCAAGGGTAATGGCGAAGCACTGACCACCTACGCGGTGGTACTGGGCGTTGCACCGGAAGACCGCGAGCACTTCGCAGCCGTGACTCACGAACACTTCCAGCAAATCTTCAGCAAGGCTGACGTGACCGCTGACGATGTGCACAACAACACCATTGCCGTACTGAAAAGCGATGCCCGTCTGGCGAAATACGCTACCCAGGCTTAAGCTCGACCCGCCCGCGCCTACCAAGGCGCGGGCTCTTTTTTGGACCCGCCTCCTCTTTGGGTCTTTATTTATTCCGACTTAAGTTGCCCCTATGCTCAAACGCTTTGCCTGGCTGGCACTCTTTACCTGCGCCCCGCTGTACGCGGCGCCGCCTATCGATGAACAACGTTTGCAGCACCTGGCCAATGATCCGTTCTGGCTCTCTCTGGGCCATTACGAAGCCGGTAAAATCAGTGGCTGGCGCAGCTATGTCAGCGATAAGAAGTTTTTCCTCGCCGCCGATGGCGCCCACCATCCCGACGCCGAACTCAAGGCCACCGTTGATGCGCTCTACGCACCGGCCAGCCTTGGCGAAAAACATGCCCAATGCGTTTATCCCGCACGTACCCGCTGGCTCAAGGATCAGTTGCACCTCACTGACCTGCCTGCGGTGGACTGCACAGAATTCAAGCAATGGTTCAAGGACGTCGCCCCCCACAGCGCGGTGATGATCTTCCCGGCGGCCTACCTCAACAGCCCGTCCTCGATGTTCGGCCACACCCTGCTGCGCATCGACCAGGCCGACGTACAGAGCAACAACACCGCCCTGCTCAGCTACGCGATCAATTTCGGCGCTTATATCGAGGGTTCCGACAACAGCATCCTCTATGCCTGGAAAGGCCTGATGGGTGGTTACCCCGGCCTGTTCGCCCTGGTGCCCTACCAGGAAAAACTTTCCGAGTACCGTAGCCTCGAAAACCGTGACCTGTGGGAATACCGCCTGAACCTGACCGAAGTCGAGACCAAACGCATGGTCGAGCACGTGTGGGAACTCAAGCAGATCCAGTTCGACTATTTCTTCTTCGACGAAAACTGCTCCTATCGCCTGCTCGAACTGCTGCAAGTGGCGCGCCCCGGCCTGCGCCTGACCGAACAGTTTCCGCTCACCGCCATCCCGACCGACACGGTCAAGGCCGTGAAAGAGGCAGGTCTTGTAGAAAAGATCGATTACCGGCCGTCCCGTGAGCGCGAGCTGCTCGAACGCGCCAAACCGCTGGACGGTGATGAGCAGCAGTGGGTGCTCAAAGTCAGCGACGACCAGAAACAATTGCAGGAGCCAGCCTTCAAAGCGTTGCCCCGCGAGCGCCAGGCCCTGATCATCGACGCCGCTTATCGCCTGGGCCGCTACCGCGCCAATGGCCTGGAACGCGACACCGCCCGCTCCCAGCGCAGCTTCGAACTGCTGCGCGCGATCAACCAGAACCCCGCGCCCGACCTGAAGATCACGCCCCCAGGCCTGCCGGAAAACGGCCACGAATCGCGCACCTGGCAAGCCGGCATCGGCACCCGTGGCGACAAGGCGTTCGGTGAATACGGCCTGCGCATGGCCTACCACGACCTCAACGACAACGCCGAAGGCTTCCCACTCGGCGCGCAGATCGAAATCCTGCAAATGAAACTGCGCCAGTACGAAGGCAACCACTGGCAACTGCAGCAACTGGACCTGGCCACCATCCGCTCCCTGACCCCGCGCAACGCCCTGTTGCAGCCGTGGTCATGGCAAGTCACCGGCGGCCTCGAGCGGGTACCTGGCAAACACGATGACGAAACCCTGGTCGCCCACGTCAACGGCGGCGCCGGCGGCACCTGGCAACTGCGCGACGACATGCTCGGCTTCGCCCTCGGCACCGTGCGTGTGGAACACAACAATGACTTCAACGAAGCCATCTCCCCGGCGGCCGGGTTCAATACCGGCGTGCTGTGGAAAAACCCACTGGGCAATTTGAGCCTGGAAGCCAAGGGTGATTTTTTCACCAATGGCGAAGTGCGCCGCAGCATCAGCCTCAACCAGCAATGGGAACTGTCGCGCAACCTGGGCCTGCGCCTGAGCGCGCAGCGCGAGTACAGCCATTTGTCGACGCCGGTGAATGAAGTGATGCTTGAGGTGAAGTGGTATCACTACTGACCCGTATCTAAAGCCCAATAGAGATCAAAATGTGGGAGCGGCGGTGCGACGATTCGACTTGCCCGCGAAGGCGTCGTGTCAGTCACCGGATACTTGACTGATACACTGCATTCGCGGGCAAGCCCGCTCCCACCTTTGGTCAACATGCATTCAAATACATCGCGTTGCCCAGCCCTTAAGCGGCAGGTGTCATCGCTTGGGTCAGATCATCCACTACGGCCTTGCCCATCTCGCACAGGTAATGCGCAGCCCATGCGTATTGTTCGCCACGCACATCCATCGCGGCTTCCATGGCGAGTTTCTTGGAGTAGAAAAGCAAAGTGGAGGCGTGTTCCAGTGCTTCATCAATCGGCATGCCGGAATTGACGCGGAACAGCGGTTTTTCGTTTTCGCCGTAGTCACCAAAAGTGACGACGCCGAGGGTGGTGATTGAGGACAGGGGTGGATCAGGGACGACTTTAGACATTGGTGTACCTACTAAGTGAGATAAAGGACCACCACAGCACGTCGCTAAACATAATGGGGTGGCAGCTGTACGCAGGTTAGCGAACCGGTCACCTAGACACCCGGTAGATCCGAAGATCTCCCGCGCACAGCCGCCATAACACGATACCGATAGGCGCAAGAACCGCCTGCCAGTGTGTAAAGAGGATGAGTCTCAGTGGTTCGGGTCGCTAAACCCGGTCGCTGTTTTCACAGCGAAGCCAGGAGACTAGTGGCCCAAACCCTAAGCCGCAATAGGCCGGAGATTCTCTAGGAAACGTCCTGCAATTTAAAGGGAATCGTCGTTGATGGCCCTTTAACAACACCTTTCTCACACCCCTTTCACATCCCCCCAACGAATCCCGATCTAGACTTCTCCCTATAAGCCGTGAAACGGCCAGGGAGTACGCCATGTGGCGGTCTGCGGTATTGCTGTGTGCAGTGATGGTGTTGTCGGGTTGCCAGTCAACTCACCAGGATTTGCTGGCCAAGGGTTACCCACCGGCTTTTGCCGACGGCTTCGATGATGGCTGCAGCAGCGGTCGCCAGGCCGCCGGGGTGATTACCGGTGAGTTTCGCAAGAACGTTGCTCGCTATCTCAAGGACCGGCAATACGCCGAAGGCTGGGAAGACGGTTTTCGCCAGTGCAAGGCGATGCGCGAGAACGAGGACCTGCGCGACTATAAGGAACGCCACTGGGATGACCGGGATCGGGCGTGGCAACAGGAGAAAGACCGCGACGCCGCCAGGGCTTATCGCTCGCAATAGGTCGCTTTCAGATATCCATCGAAACTAAAGCGCGGTGAACATGGCCCAAACTCCATTGAGGGAGAACACCATGAGCCGTGCATTTGTAAATGAAGACAACGCCGCCGCCCAGGCTGATCAGCCAGTGGAACGCCAAGTCAGCCAGCAACCCAATCGCCTGACCGCACAGGGGCTGGCGCAGTTGCAGGCCAAGGTCGCGCAGTTGCAGCAGGCATACAGCAGCGAATCCACCAAGGGCGAGCAGGCTGATAAACAGCGCCAGGCTGACCTTGAACGGGATCTGCGTTACTTCAACCAGCGCGTACAAAGCGCCCAGGTCGTGGTACCGGCCACTTCCACCGACAAGGTACAGATTGGCAGCTGGGTGACCTTCGCCACTGAACAGGACGAACAGCAGCGTATCCAGTTGGTCGGCGAGGACCAGGCCGATGCGGGCGCCGGCTTGATCAACTGGGGCTCGCCCCTGGGCCGCGCGTTGCTGGGTGCCCAGGTAGGCGACGAGGTGTTGTGGAAACGCCCCGTCGGTGACCAGTTGATTGAAGTGCTGCGCATCGAGCCCGAGGTTTAGACGATGCCTTGGGCGAGCATCGCGTCAGCGACTTTGACGAAACCTGCGATGTTCGCGCCTTTCACGTAGTTGATCCGCCCGTCTTCTTCGCCGTAATGCACGCAGGCGTGGTGGATGGACTGCATGATGCTGTGCAGCTTGCTGTCCACTTCACCGGCGGTCCACAGCAGGCGCATGGCGTTCTGCGACATTTCCAGGCCACTGACCGCAACGCCCCCGGCATTCGACGCCTTGCCCGGCGCGAACAGAATACCGGCCTCGATAAAGATATCCACAGCCGCAAGCGTCGTCGGCATGTTGGCGCCTTCGGCCACGCAGATGCAGCCGTTGCGCAGCAGCGTGCGTGCGGCGTCGGCGTCGAGTTCGTTCTGGGTCGCGCAGGGCAATGCGATGTCGCAGGCCAGTGCCCAGGGTGCCTGGCCGTTGCGGAACTCCAGGCCGAAACGCTCGGCCAGTTCGCTGATGCGACCGCGCTGCACGTTTTTCAGCGCCAGCAGCGCCGACCATTGTTCTTCGGTCAAGCCGTTTTCGGCGTACAGGGTGCCTTCGGAGTCAGACAGGGAAATCACTTGGCCGCCCAGGTCCATGACCTTGCGCGCCGCGTATTGCGCCACGTTACCGGAGCCGGACACGGCCACGCGCTTGCCTTCAACCCGCTGGCCGTTGCGCTTGAGCATTTCTTCAGCGAAGTACACGCAGCCGAAACCGGTGGCTTCCGGCCGGATCAGGCTGCCGCCGTAGGTCATGCCCTTGCCGGTCAACACCGAGGTGAACTGGTTGCTCAGGCGTTTGTACTGGCCAAACAGGAAGCCGATCTCACGGGCGCCCACGCCGATATCGCCGGCCGGTACATCCACATCCGCGCCGATATGGCGGTACAGCTCGCTCATGAACGCCTGGCAGAAGCGCATGACTTCGGCGTCGCTCTTGCCCTTGGGGTCGAAATCCGAGCCACCTTTACCGCCGCCCATGGGCAGCGAGGTCAGGGAATTCTTGAAGGTCTGCTCGAAGGCGAGAAACTTCAGCACCCCAAGGTTCACCGAAGGATGGAAGCGCAGGCCACCTTTGTAAGGGCCGATGGCGCTGTTCATCTGGATACGGAAACCGCGATTGACCTGAGCCTTGCCCTGATCATCCACCCACGACACCCGGAAAGTAATCGCACGTTCAGGTTCGCAGATGCGCTCCAGAATGCCGGCGCTCAGGTAATGGGGGTTGGCTTCGAGAAACGGCCACAGGCTGCGTAGGACTTCTTCTACGGCCTGGTGGAATTCCGGCTGGTCGGGGTCGCGTTTCTTGAGGCGGGCGAGGAAGGACTCGACGGATTCGGTCATGAAAAGTCTCGGCAAATTGATTGTTGTTAAGGGAAATTGAGCCGGACTTTATCAATTCATTTCGCACTGCGACAGGGCAAAATGTCGCCTTTGTGAATTTAAATGGTGCGCTGCATATAAATAAGTGCGCTTTATCGCACCAAAAAAGGGATTTCAATTTAGAGCATGCACCAACAGTTGAACCGCTATCGCAGGCAAGCCAGCTCCCACATTGATCGAGTACATCAGCCTCGGCGCGGTCAGGTGTGGGAGCTGGCTTGCCTGCGATGAACCCACCTCGGTCTGCCTGAAAAAAACCACAAAAAACGGAGCCCGAAGGCTCCGCTCTTTCAAACCACCGACCCGAATCAGGCCAGTTTTTTATGCCGTACGCGGTGCGGCTGGGCAGCTGCTTCACCCAAGCGCTTTTTACGGTCCGCTTCATACTCGGTGTAGTTGCCTTCGAAGAACACCGCTTGCGAGTCGTCTTCGTACGCCAGAATGTGCGTCGCGACGCGGTCAAGGAACCACCGATCGTGAGAGATCACAATGGCGGCGCCCGGGAAGTCCAGCAGGGCTTCTTCGAGGGAACGCAGGGTTTCAACGTCGAGGTCGTTAGACGGTTCGTCGAGCAGCAGGACGTTGCCGCCCTCTTTCAGGGTCAGGGCCAGGTGCAAGCGACCACGCTCACCACCGGACAGGTCCTTGACGAACTTCTGCTGGTCGCCGCCCTTGAAGTTGAAACGGCCGACATAAGTGCGCGCCGGGATTTCATAGTTGCCGATACGGATCTGGTCGGAGCCGTCGGAGATCTGCTGGAACACCGTCTTGCTGCCATCCAGGTCTTCACGGCTCTGATCCACGCAGGCCAACTGCACGGTTTCGCCGATCTCAATGCTGCCGGAGTCCGGGGTTTCCTTGCCCATCAGCATGCGGAACAGCGTGGATTTACCCGCACCGTTACCGCCGATAACGCCGACGATCGCGCCTTTTGGCATGGAGAACGACAGGTTGTCGATCAGCACGCGGTCGCCATAGCCTTTGCACACGTTCTTGAACTCGATGACCTTGTCACCCAGGCGTGGGCCGGCCGGGATGTAGATCTCGTTGGTTTCACTGCGCTTCTGGAATTCCTGCGACTGCATTTCTTCGAAGCGTTGCAGACGGGCTTTGGATTTGGACTGGCGGGCCTTGGCGCCTTTGCGCACCCACTCCAGTTCTTCCTTCATGGCTTTTTCGTGGGCCGACTGCTGCTTGGATTCGGCGGCCAGACGGTCGGACTTGGCTTCCAGCCAGCCGGAGTAGTTGCCCTCGTAAGGGATGCCGGCGCCACGGTCGAGTTCGAGGATCCAGCCGGCCACGTTGTCCAGGAAGTAGCGGTCGTGCGTGATCGCAACCACGGTGCCCGGGAAATCGTGAAGGAAATGTTCCAGCCAGGCGACGGAATCGGCGTCCAGGTGGTTGGTCGGTTCGTCGAGCAGCAGCATGTCGGGAGCCGACAGCAGCAGGCGGCACAGGGCCACGCGACGTTTTTCACCACCGGACAAAAACTCGACCTTGGCGTCCCACGCCGGCAGGCGCAGCGCGTCGGCGGCCACTTCCAGCTGGCGCTCCAGGTTGTGACCGTCGCCGGCCTGCAGGATGGCTTCGAGCTTGGCCTGTTCGGCGGCCAGCTTGTCGAAGTCGGCATCCGGTTCGGCGTAAGCGGCGTAGACCTCGTCCAGGCGTGCCTGGGCGTCCTTGATCACGCTGACGGCCTCTTCGACCACTTCACGCACGGTCTTGGTCGGGTCGAGGATCGGCTCCTGTGGCAGGTAACCGATGTTCAGGTCGGGCATCGGGCGGGCTTCGCCTTCGAACTCGGTATCGACACCGGCCATGATTTTCAACAGCGTGGACTTACCCGAGCCGTTGAGGCCGAGCACGCCGATCTTGGCGCCAGGGAAAAAGGACAGCGAGATGTTTTTAAGGATTTCCCGCTTCGGTGGGACAACTTTGCCCAGCCGATGCATGGTGAAGACGTATTGAGCCAAAATGTGGACCTCATGAAAAAGTAAGAACAGGCCTACGTAGCGTCATGGCGCTGTACATAGCATTGCCAATCCCCAAGGTTAACCCAAGTGGCCGGGCGTATCGAAATCTATCTGTTAGATTAGCCGACCCTGCCCCCCAGTCTCCAGGAGACAACCCTTCATGCTCGGCGTCCTATCCGCACTCGGTTTGCTGCTATTAATGCCGGGGCCCACCAACACGTTGCTGTTGCGCTCGGGGATACTCAAGGGGTTCAGGCGTGCCTGGCCGCTGAGCCTGCTGGAGTGCCTGGCCTATCTGGGGCAAATCTCCTTTTGGGGCTACTTGTTCAGCCATCTCGGCGACAGTGCGCCCTGGGGGCTGAAAGTGGTGCAGTTCGCCTCGATCTGTTATTTGATCAGGACTTCATACCTGCTGTGGCGCAATCCCGACGAGACACTTAAGTCCCCGCCTGAAGCACGGGTGTCCAACCTGCAGTTTTTTATGCTGACGCTGATCAACCCCAAGGGGTTGCTGATCGTTTCGTTTATTGTGCCGATCCAGACGTTTACCGATGTGTCCTTGTACATGCAGTTCGTCGCCCAGTTCACGCTGGTGGTGATACCGGTGGGGTGCGCGTGGGTGCTGTTTGGCGCCCGTATCAAGCGGGGCGGCTACGCCTGGTTGACGCCGCACACCATCAACCGCACGGCTTCTGTGGTTATCAGCCTGTTCACCCTTGCGATCCTGGGCCGGCTGGCGGACAGCCTGATCCACACCAGCGGCACACTGTAGTAGCCGCCAGGCGGGGCTGGCACTTTGCCACAAGTCAAGGCATGCTAGCCGCCCTCCGGGCGTCCGGCTTATAGTGCACGTCGCGCGCCAGTCCAGCCAAACCGCAGGATCACAGCTTGTCCAAAGTCACGCCGCCAACTCCCCTGCGCGCCGCTCATATAGCGCCGGGAGCGCCCCTGCACGGCACCCTCAAGGGCGCGTTGGCGACGCTTGTCCTCATGCTGCTCGCGCTTTTGTTCTGGCAGCTGCTGGATCAACTGCAGCAAAACCAGAAGGACCAGCAGCAATACACCATCGACTACAGCGCCGACCTGGCTGAACAGATCAGCCTGAACATGGCCCTCAGCGCCAAAATCGCCCTGAACCTGCTGCCGATGGTCGAGCCTCCCCGCGATAGCGAACAGCAAGTGGCCTTGATGCGCATGCTGCAGCGCTCGCTGCCGGAGCTGCGCAGCGTCGCCCTGCTCGCCCCCAGCGGCGCGATGATCAGTGACAGCGCCACCGACAGCCAGGATGGCGCCTGGCTCGAAGAGCTGGTCCAGCGCAGCCACTCCCAATCCTATTACCTGAGCAACAGCAACGACGGCAGCCTCATCTACCTGCTGCTGCACCAGCCCAGCGGCGGCTCGAGGATGTATTGGGCATTGCGCCTGACACCCGACTACCTGGCCAGCCTGACGCGCCAGGACAGCCAGGGCCAACGCCCGACATGGGTCATCGAAAATCGTCTCAACCATCGCGTCGTCAGCCGTGACAGCGGCATGCCAGCGCAATGGGCCGGCGCGCTGACGCCGGACGAAATGAACAAAAGCGTACTGGTCACGCCCCTGAGCAAAAGCGACTGGCAATTGCGCGGGCTGTTCGACCGCACCGCCGTGCTGGAACAACTCCTGCCGGCGTTTATCGGTAAATGCCTGCTGGGCCTGGCGTTCTCGCTGATCCCTGTGATCGTGTTG
The DNA here is from genome assembly GCF_001983175.1 of Pseudomonas cedrina subsp. cedrina. GTDB lineage: Bacteria > Pseudomonadota > Gammaproteobacteria > Pseudomonadales > Pseudomonadaceae > Aquipseudomonas > Aquipseudomonas cedrina. The sequence continues at coordinate 200,158 of NZ_MNPW01000008.1, read as the reverse complement.
CTGAACATGCGCCGCCGTCAGCGCCAGGTCAATGAGGGCCGGCGGCGCTACCAGGACATTTTCGAAGGCACCGGCGTGGCCCTGTGCGTGCTTGACCTGTCTGGCCTCAACGCCTTTTTCGACAAGACCTCGTTGCAGACCCGCGAACAATTGCATGCCTGGCTGCAGGACAACCCCGACGAGCGCAAGCGACTGCTCAAGGAGCTGCGCGTCACCGAGGTCAACCAGGTGGCGGTGCGCCTGTTGAATGTGAGTTCCTGCGAAGAAGCCTGGGACCGCTTGATCGATGACTGCCCGCACAACGCCACCGCGATCGGTTACTCGATACTCGAAGCCTTCCTGGCCCGCCAGAACCAGTTGGAGCTTGAGATCCAGCTCAAGGACGTGGCCGGCAACGACCAATACCTGTGGCTGGTCATGCGCCTGCCGGAGCAGCAGGACGATTTCAAGGCAGTGATCCTCAGCATCAGCGATATCACCAGCCGCAAGCTGATCGAGCTGTCGCTGGTGGAGCGTGAGGGGTTCTGGTCGGACGTGGTCCGCACTGTGCCAGACCACCTGTATGTGCAGGACGTCATCAGCCAGCGCATGATCTTCAGCAACCACCATTTGGGGCATACCCTCGGCTACAACAAAGCCGAACTGCAGCAAATGGGCGAGTACTTCTGGGAAATCCTGCTGCACCCCGAAGACGCCGAGCATTATCACGACTTGCGCCAGCAACAGCGCCAGATCGGCTATACCACCCAATTGCAGTGCCAGTTGCGCTTCCGCCATCGCAATAACCAGTGGCGCCGCTTCGACATTCGCGAACAAGCCCTGGCGCGCGACAAGACGGCGCAAATCACCCGCATTATCGGCGTGGCCAAGGACATCACCGACCAGATCGAAGCCAGCGAATCCCTGCGCGACAGTGAAAAGCGCTACCGCATGCTGGCCGAAAGCATCAGCGACGTGATCTGCTCCACCGACAGCCAACTGGCCCTCAACTACATCAGCCCTTCGGTCAATGCGGTGCTGGGCTATGACGTGGACTGGGTGTTCAAGCACGGCTGGCAGTCGATCATCGCCAATCCGAAGCAACTGAACGGCATTTATAGCCTGATGGAACAGGTCAGCCGCGCGTTGGGCAATCTTGAGGCGCTGAACACGCTGCGTGATGACATTCAAACCCAACTGTTCCTGTTCGATTGCCTGCGCGCCGACGGGCGCAAGGTGCCGATCGAGCTGCGCCTGGTGCTGGTATGGGATGAGCACGGCGCTTTCGAGGGCATCCTCGGTGTAGGTCGCGACATCAGCCAGCAGCGGCGCGCCGAGAAAGACCTGCGCATGGCGGCCACGGTATTCGAACACTCCACCTCGGCGATCCTGATCACCGACCCGGCGGGCTACATCGTGCAGGCCAACGAGGCGTTCAGCCGGGTCAGCGGTTACGCGGTGAGCGATGTACTCGACCAGTTGCCGAACATGCTCACCGTCGACGAACAGCAGGAAGCGCACCTGCGCTACGTGCTCAAGCAATTGCACCAGCACAGCACCTGGGAAGGCGAAGTGTGGCTCAAGCGCCGCAACGGCGAGCATTACCCGGCGTGGGTCGGCATTACCGCCGTGTTCGACGATGAAGGCGACCTGGCCAGCTACGTGTGTTTCTTCAGTGATATCAGCGAGCGCAAGGCCAGCGAACAGCGTATTCACCGCCTGGCCTATTACGATGCCCTGACCCACCTGCCCAACCGCACGCTGTTCCAGGACCGCCTGCACACCGCGTTGCAGGCGGCCGAGCGGCAGAAGTCGTGGGTGGTGCTGATGTTCCTCGACCTCGACCGTTTCAAACCGATCAACGACTCCCTGGGCCACGCCGCCGGCGACCGCATGCTCAAGGAAATGGCCACGCGCCTGCTGGGCTGCGTGGCCGAAGACGACACCGTGGCGCGCATGGGCGGCGACGAGTTCACCTTGCTGCTGCAACCAAGGGTCAACCGTGAACTGGCGTTGAACCGCGCGATTCATGTGGCCGAGCAGATCCTCGCCAGCCTGGTGAAGCCCTTTGTACTGGAAGGCCGCGAGTTCTTCGTGACCGCCAGCATCGGCATCGCCCTCAGCCCTCAGGACGGCAACGAGCTGAGCCAGTTGATGAAAAACGCCGACACGGCGATGTATCACGCCAAGGAACGCGGCAAGAACAACTTCCAGTTCTACCAGGCCGACATGAACGCCAGCGCGCTGGAACGCCTGGAGCTGGAAAGCGACTTGCGTCACGCCCTGGAACAGAACGAATTCGTGCTCTATTACCAGCCACAGTTCAGCGGCGACGGCAAGCGCCTGACCGGCGCCGAAGCCCTGCTGCGCTGGCGCCATCCACGTCGCGGGCTGGTGCCGCCGGGAGACTTCATCCCGGTACTGGAAGAGTTGGGCCTGGTGGTCGATGTCGGCGACTGGGTCATCAGCGAAGCCTGCCGCCAGCTCAAGAGCTGGCACCAGAACAAGGTGCGCGTGCCGAAAGTCTCGGTGAACATCTCGGCGCGGCAGTTCTCCGACGGCCAGCTCGGCACGCGCATCGCCACCATTCTCAAGGATACCGGCTTGCCGCCGGCGTGCCTGGAGCTGGAGCTGACCGAAAGTATCCTGATGCGCGAAGTCAACGAGGCCATGCAGATCCTCGACAGCCTGAAGAACCTGGGCCTGAGCATTGCGGTGGACGACTTCGGCACCGGTTATTCATCGCTCAACTACCTCAAGCAATTCCCTATCGATGTGCTGAAGATCGACCGCACCTTCGTCGATGGCCTGCCGTCCGGCGAGCAGGATGCACAGATCGCCCGCGCCATTATCGCCATGGCCCACAGCCTGAACCTGGCGGTGATCGCCGAGGGCGTGGAGACCCATGAGCAGTTGGACTTCCTGCGCGAACATGGCTGCGATGAGGTGCAGGGTTATCTGTTCGGGCGGCCGATGCCGGCGAATCGGTTTGCGGCGCAGTTCAGCAATGATGCGCTGTTCATGTTCGACTGAGGTTTTGTGGCAGGGTGAATGGCCTCATCGCGGGCAAGCCCGGCTCCCACATTTGACTGTGTGAACCCGATCAAGTGTGGGAGCTGGCTTGCCTGCGATAGCGTCCGCCCAGGCACCGCCTATCCCCAAGTGAACCCCGCTTATCCGCGACATGATGTCCTTTCATATGCCATCTAAAACCCATTGGGTTAGAATGCCCTCCTTTTCTGCCCCCGATCCTTGAGGACCGCCATGTTCAGCCGTGATTTGACTATTGCCAAGTACGACGCCGATCTCTTTGCCGCCATGGAGCAAGAAGCCGTGCGCCAGGAAGAGCACATCGAGCTGATCGCTTCGGAAAACTACACCAGCCCTGCGGTGATGGAGGCTCAAGGTTCGGTGCTGACCAACAAGTACGCCGAAGGCTACCCAGGCAAGCGCTACTACGGCGGTTGCGAGTACGTCGACGTGGTTGAGCAGCTTGCCATCGACCGTGCCAAGGAACTGTTCGGCGCCGATTACGCCAACGTCCAGCCCCACGCCGGTTCCCAAGCCAACAGCGCCGTGTACCTAGCCCTGCTGCAAGGCGGCGATACCATCCTGGGCATGAGCCTGGCCCACGGCGGTCACTTGACCCACGGCGCCAGCGTTTCCTCTTCCGGCAAGCTGTACAACGCCGTTCAATACGGTATCGATGCCAACGGCCTGATCGACTACGACGAAGTCGAGCGCCTGGCGGTCGAGCACAAGCCAAAAATGATCGTGGCCGGTTTCTCTGCCTACTCGCAGATCCTGGACTTCCCACGCTTCCGCGAAATCGCTGACAAGGTTGGCGCCTACCTGTTCGTCGACATGGCCCACGTGGCCGGCCTGGTCGCTGCTGGCGTCTACCCGAACCCGGTGCCTTACGCTGACGTGGTCACCACCACCACCCACAAGACCCTGCGCGGTCCACGTGGCGGCCTGATCCTGGCGCGCGCCAATGCCGAGATCGAGAAGAAGCTGAACTCCGCGGTATTCCCGGGCGCCCAGGGTGGCCCGCTGGAGCACGTGATCGCCGCCAAGGCGATCTGCTTCAAGGAAGCGTTGCAGCCTGAGTTCAAGACCTACCAGCAACAAGTGGTCAAGAACGCCAAGGCCATGGCCGGCGTGTTCATCGAGCGCGGCTTTGACGTGGTTTCCGGCGGTACTGAGAACCACCTGTTCCTGCTGTCGCTGATCAAGCAGGACATTTCCGGTAAGGATGCTGACGCTGCCCTGGGCAAAGCCTTCATCACCGTGAACAAGAACTCCGTGCCGAACGACCCACGTTCGCCGTTCGTCACCTCCGGCCTGCGCTTCGGCACCCCGGCGGTGACCACTCGTGGCTTCAAGGAAGCCGAGTGCAAGGAACTGGCCGGCTGGATCTGCGACATCCTGGCGGACCTTTCCAACGAAGCCGTGATCGATGCGGTGCGTGAGAAGGTCAAGGCCATCTGCAAGAAGCTGCCGGTGTACGGCGCTTGATAGCGGTTGCTTGAACAAAAAGCCCGGCTGAAGAGCCGGGCTTTTTTATGCCAATTTCAACTTGAAACAGGGTCAACTGTGGGAGCTGGCTTGCCTGCGATAGCGGTGGTCCAGTCATGATGGGATAACTGACAGACCGCCATCGCAGGCAAGCCAGCTCCCACAGTTTTGACCGTGTTTCAAGTCAGGGTTGGTAGACCTTGGCAAAGCCTTCGCGAATCTTGTCTTCCGGCAACTCATCGGCAATAAACACAATCACACTCTCCCGCGCCTCACCCTCCTCCCACTCGGTATCCCAATCGAACCCGTAAAGCTTCAGCACGCCCTGGAACACCATGCGCCGCTCTTCCCCGGCGATGTTCAGCACGCCCTTGTAGCGCAGCAGTTGCTTGCCGTGGTCTTCCAGCAGTTCGTTCATGAACGCGCTGAGCCGGTCGATATCCAGCGGCTGGTCGGTGCGCAGTACCAGGCTTGAGATGCGGTCCATGGACGGCGCGGCGCTCACCGGGCGCAGGCTCATGCCGGCGTTGAGGTTGAAGCCGCGCACATCGAGCAGTTCGGCCAGGTCAATGTTGCCATGGTCCACCACGCGGATCGGCGCGCGACGGTTGATGCGGGTCAGGCGTTCGCTGAGGGCATTGAAGGTGGCCTCATCCACCAGGTCGCGCTTGCTGACCAGCAGGCGGTCGGCAAAACCGATCTGGGCCTGGGCGATGGTCTGGGTCAGGTGATGCTCGGCGTGGGCGGCGTCCACCAGGGTAATGATGCCGTCGAGGATGTAGCGCTCGCGCAGTTCCTCGTCGATGAAAAAGGTCTGGGCGACCGGGGCCGGATCGGCCAGGCCGGTGCACTCGATCACCAGGCGGTCAAAGGCGATCTCACCGCTGTCCAGGCGCTTGAGCAACAGGTACAGGGCTTTGGTCAGGTCGGTGTGGATGGTGCAGCACACGCAGCCATTGGACAGGGTCATGACTTGCACCGGCTCCGCGCCCAACAGTTGGGTGTCGATACCGGCGTCACTGAATTCATTTTCGATCACGGCGATTTTCAGGCCGTGCTCGGCCTTGAGCAGATGGCGCAGCAAGGTGGTCTTGCCGGCACCGAGGAAGCCGCTGAGGACGGTGACGGGGATGGGAGAGGACAAAATATTCTCCTTGAAGGAACACAAAAAACAAATGTGGGAGCGGGCTTATGTGGGAGCTGGCTTGCCTGCGATGCAGACACCTCGGTGTATCAGAGATACCGAGGTGATGCTATCGCAGGCAAGCCAGCTCCCACACAAACCGGCTCCCACAGGGGATCACTGCCAGCCCGGATTAACGGGTCAGCAGCACTTGGGTCCACCCTTGCCGCCGTAACGGGCCTCCTGGCGTTCGCGGAAGAACGCCTTGTAGTCCATCATCGGTTTGTCCGGGTGCTTGGTTTGCATATGCTCGACGTACGTATCGTAGTCGGGCATGCCGACCATCAGGCGCGCGGCCTGACCGAGGTATTTACCGAGGCGATTGATGTCATTGAACATGGTTGCAATCCTCGATCACGCGTCCGGTACGGCCTGGAACGGGGCTTCTTTATCCGTACGTTCCTTGTTGCCCCAGGCGGCTACGCCGACCTTGAGCGCAAAGAACAGGATGCTGAATACCACGAACAGGAACAGCGCCGTCAGCGTTGCGTTGGTGTAGGCGTTCCAGATCACGTGCTGCATCTGGTCGATGTTCTTGGCCGGGGCGAGGATCTGGCCGTTGGCAAGGGCATCGCTGTATTTCTTGGCCAGCGACAGGAAGCCGATTGCCGGGTTAGCGTCGAACAGCTTGATAAAGCCCGCCGTGGTGGTGCAGATCAGCAGCCAGACCGCCGGCAGCAGGGTCACCCAGATGTAGCGTTGACGCTTCATCTTGATCAGCACAACGGTGGCCAGCATCAGCGCGATACCCGCCAGCATCTGGTTGGAGATACCGAACAGCGGCCACAAGGTGTTGATGCCGCCCAGTGGATCGATCACGCCCTGGTACAGCAGGTAACCCCACATGGCCACACAACCGGCGGTCGCGATCAGGTTGGCGGTCCAGGACTCGGTGCGTTTGAGCGCCGGAACGAAGGAGCCGAGCAAGTCCTGCAGCATGAAACGACCGGCACGGGTACCGGCGTCGACGGCCGTCAGAATGAACAGCGCTTCGAACAGGATCGCAAAGTGGTACCAGAACGCCATGGTATTTTCACCCGGCAGCACACTGTGCAGGATCTGCGCGATACCCACTGCCAGCGTCGGCGCACCACCGGCACGCGCCAGGATGGTGGTTTCACCGATGTCATGGGCCACGGCCGACAGCGCCTCAGGCGTAATCGCAAAGCCCCAGCTGCTGACGGTCTGTGCCACGGTGACCACATCGGTGCCGACAATGGCAGCCGGGCTGTTCATGGCGAAGTACACGCCAGGCTCGATCACCGAGGCGGCAACCATCGCCATGATGGCCACGAACGACTCCATCAACATGCCGCCATAGCCGATATAACGGGCATGGCTCTCACTGGCCAGCAACTTGGGCGTAGTGCCCGAGGAGATCAACGCGTGGAAACCCGAGACCGCGCCACAAGCAATGGTGATGAACAGGAACGGGAACAGGCCGCCCTTCCACACCGGGCCGGTGCCGTCGATGAACTGGGTCAGTGCCGGCATTTTCAGGTCTGGCATGGTGACCAGGATGCCGATCGCCAGGGCGATGATGGTGCCGATTTTCAGGAAGGTCGACAGGTAGTCCCGTGGCGCCAGGATCAGCCAAACCGGCAATACCGCAGCGACGAAACCGTAGCCGATGAGCATCCAGGTGATCTGGATACCGGTAAAGGTGAAGGCCTTGGCCCACACCGGGTCAGCGGCAATTTGCCCGCCCAGCCAGATCGAACCCAGCAGCAACAGCACGCCGATGATCGAGATTTCACCGATGCGGCCCGGGCGGATGTAGCGCATGTAGATGCCCATGAACATCGCGATCGGGATGGTCGCCATCACCGTGAAGATGCCCCACGGGCTCTCGGCCAGGGCCTTGACCACGATCAGCGCCAGCACCGCAAGGATGATGATCATGATCAGGAAGCAGCCGAACAGCGCGATGGTTCCGGGAATGCGGCCCATCTCTTCGCGAACCATGTCCCCCAGGGAACGGCCGTTACGACGCGTGGACAGGAACAGGATCATGAAGTCCTGCACCGCACCGGCCAGCACCACGCCGGCAATCAGCCACAGCGTGCCAGGCAGATAACCCATTTGCGCCGCCAGCACCGGGCCGACCAGCGGGCCTGCACCGGCAATCGCCGCAAAGTGGTGACCGAACAGGATGTGTTTGTTGGTCGGCACATAGTCCAGACCATCGTTGTTGAGCACTGCGGGGGTGGCCCGCCGTGGGTCGAGTTGCATCACATTGTTAGCGATGAACAGACTGTAGTAACGGTAAGCAACCAGATAGATGGCCACCGCGGCAACCACAATCCACAAGGCGTTGATCGCCTCGCCGCGGCGCAAGGCCACTACGCCCAGGGCGCACGCTCCTACGATTGCCAGCACCAGCCAGGGTAAGTGGCGTAGCAGGCTATTATTATTTTTCATTTTTATATTCCAGCCAGGGTGGACAGAAAGGACAGCCAACCGGAGTTTAGCGCTACTGGCCTTAAAGGCCACCCCCCTACGTTGGTCTAGAGCCTTGCCAAGGCAAAAAAAGCAGAAAAACCGGGCCAATGATGGCGCAGGGCTACACTCCTTCTATCCACAGAGGGTTTAACCATGACCGAGCCACCGTCTGACCGCCGCTGTTTCCGCCGGATCGCGATTGATGCAACCACCGAACTGCGGCAAAACGGCCACGACTGGCCGGTGGAATTGCTGGATTTGTCGCTCAAGGGCCTGGCGATAAAGCGGCCCGACACTTGGAAAGGCAATAAGGCGCTGCCGTTCGACGTCGACATTCGCCTGGATCCGAAGGCCCATATAAAGATGCAGGTCAAGCTGACCCACGATGACCACGGCCAGTTAGGCTTTGTGTGCAAGGAAATCGACCTGGACTCGATCAGCCATCTGCGGCGGCTGATCGAGTTGAACCTGGGTGATCAGGAAGAACTGGAGCGAGAGTTGGGCACCTTGCTGCAGCTATAACAGCCAACACAATTCAAATGTGGGAGCGGGCTTGCTCGCGAAAGCGGTGTGTCAGCGATGAATTTATCGACTGACACCCCGCCTTCGCGAGCAAGCCCGCTCCCACATGGGGGTCGCGGTGTTACTGAATTATTCGAACAAAGCATCCAACGCCTGTTCGAGACGTGTCACACCTATCACTTGCAACCCCGCAGGCATTTCCTTCGGCGCGTTGCCCTTGGGCACAATCGCGCGTTTGAAGCCGTGCTTGGCGGCTTCCTTGAGGCGTTCCTGGCCGCTGGGCACCGGGCGGACTTCGCCGGACAGGCCGACTTCGCCAAACACCAGCAGGTCGTGGGGCAACGGTTTGTTGCGCAGGCTCGACATCACCGCCGCCATCAACGCCAGATCGGACGCTGTCTCCAGCACCTTGACCCCGCCGACCACGTTCAAGAACACGTCCTGGTCGTGGGTTGGAATGCCGCCGTGACGGTGCAATACCGCCAGCAGCATCGCCAGACGGTTCTGATCCAGCCCCAAGGTGACGCGCCGTGGATTGGCCAAATGGCTGTCATCCACCAATGCCTGCACTTCAACCAGCATAGGCCGGGTGCCTTCCCACGTTGCCATCACCACGCTGCCCGGGACTTCTTCCTGGGCACGGGTCAGAAAGATCGCCGAGGGGTTGGAGACTTCTTTCAGCCCCCGGTCAGTCATGGCGAATACGCCCAACTCGTTCACCGCACCGAAGCGGTTCTTCACCGCCCGCAGTAAACGCAGACGACCGTCGGACTCGCCTTCGAAATACAACACGGTGTCAACCATATGCTCCAGCACCCGTGGCCCGGCCAGCGCGCCCTCTTTGGTCACGTGGCCGACCAGGAAGATCGCCGTGCCGCTCTGCTTGGCATAACGCACCAGCAGAGCCGCGCTTTCGCGCACCTGGGACACGCCGCCCGGCGCCGATTGCAGTTGCTCGGTGAAGATGGTCTGGATCGAGTCGATCACCATCACCTTGGGTTTTTCGATGCGCGCGGTGGCGATGATGCTTTCGATGCAGGTTTCGGTCATCACCCGCAGTTGGTCCTGGGGCAAGCCCAGGCGGCGCGCGCGCATGGCCACTTGTTGCTGGGATTCTTCGCCGGTGACGTACAGCGCCGGCATGCGGCTGGCGATGCTGCACAGGGTTTGCAGCAGGATCGTCGACTTGCCGATACCGGGGTCGCCGCCGATCAGCACCACCGAACCGTCCACCAGGCCGCCGCCGAGGACGCGGTCCAGCTCGCCGGACGCGGTGGAAAAGCGCGGGATCTCTTCGACGCTGACTTCGGCCAGGGTCTTGATCTGCGCCTGTTGCCCGGTCCAGCCGGCTCGACCGGTCGGCGCCGCCGCGCCGCCGCTTTCGATCATGGTCTCGGTCAGGGTGTTCCAGGCTCCGCACTCGGTGCATTGGCCGGCCCACTTGGGAAAGGTCGCGCCGCACTCCGTGCAGCCGTACATGCGCTTGGCCTTGGCCATTTGAGAACCTCCAACCGAAAAACCGCGATGATAGCTCAGCGCGGCGCCGGGGTCCGGATTTCACCGCTGGCCAATCGTGAAGCACTGTTGCCGACCGGGTCCTCGGCGTTGAGGTCGGCGCCCTTGGCTTTGAGTTCGTCCAGCAGCTCGACACGCTTGAACAGCCCGGCGTACATGGCGGCGGTCTGCCCGGCGCCGTTACGTTGGTCGGGGTTGCAGTCGGTGGCCAGCAGGCGCTGGGCGATTTTCAACTCGCCCTTGAAAATCGCCCCCATCAGCGCGGTATTGCCGCGTTTGTCCTGCACGCAGGCGTCGGCGCCAGCACTGAGCAAACGCTCCACAAACGGGCCCTGGCCGTGATAGGCGGCGAGAATCAGCGCCGTGTAGCCCTTGTCGTCCTGGCTGTTGAGGCTGTAGCCGGACTCGATAAAGGTGTTGAGCATGTCGACATCGCCACGGCGGGCGGCGTCGAAATAATAACCTTGAAGCTGAGCCTTGAGCGCGACCGGGTCGGGAGACTCGGCATGGGCGACAAAGGCCAGCATCGTCATCAGTAAACCGATAGAAATACGCATGGGTTTCTCCTGCCAGGGGTCGACGCCCTTGCGGGCGCCGACCGGAACCAACGAGTCAGTCAGTCAGTTTGTCCGCCAGCGCTTTCACGCGAGCCAGGTCGCCCTTGGCAACCTTGGCCACGCCGGTGCCGTACTCCGGGTCGGCCTTGTAGAGGAACGACAGGATGATGTGCTTGCTCGCGTCGTCGGTGGTCGCCAAGGAGCCGCCGAAGTTTTCGATCAAGTCCTGACGCTCTTTCTTACTGTAGGAGCGATACAAATCCCCAGCCTGCTTGAAGTTCTGCTCACGCTGGATCTTCGCCTGCTGGGTGCTGCCCGACAGGGCCGACTGGCTATAACGCGCGGTCTGCGGTTCTTCGCGAGGTTCCAGGCGGCTTGGCTGGTAGTTCACGCCGCTCGTGGTTTTACCCATGTTGAGCGCGCCGTCCTGGTTACCGTTGTTGACCGTCAGCCGTGGCGCGTTGATCGGCAGCTGCAGGGCATTGGCGCCCAGACGGTACATCTGGGTGTCGGCGTAAGAGAACACTCGGCCTTGCAGCAGGCGGTCCTCCGACGGCTCGATACCCGGCACCAGGTTGGCCGGGGCCATGGCCACTTGCTCGGTCTCCTGGAAGACGTTGGCCGGGTTGCGGTTCAGCACCATTTGTCCGACTTTACGCTCGGGCACACCCGGCCAGATCTTGGTGGCGTCCAGCGGGTCGAAGTCGAACTTGGCCAGGTCCTCCGGCTTGAGCACCTGCACATACAGGTCCCACTTGGGGAAGTCGCCCTTGTTGATATGGGTGACCAGGTCGTTGGTCATGTGGCTGTAGTCACGACCCTGCACTTCGGTGACCTGCTTGGGATCCAGGTTCTTGATGCCTTGCAGACTCTTCCAGTGGAATTTGACGTAGTGCACTTCACCCTTGGCGTTGATCAGCTTGTAGGCGTGCACACCGTTGCCGTCCATTTCGCGGTAGCTGGCCGGGGTGCCCGAGTCGGAGTACAGCTCGGTCAGGGTGCGAGTGGATTCGGGCACGTGAGAGAAGAAGTCGAAGCGACGGGAATCGTCGTCCAGGTTGGTACGCGGATCTGGCTTGAACGCGTGGACCATGTCCGGGAACTTGATGGCATCACGGATAAAGAACGTCGGGAAGTTGTTGCCGACCAGGTCCCAGTTACCGTCAGCGGTGTAGAACTTGGTGGCGAACCCGCGCGGGTCACGCAGGGTTTCCGGGGAATGGTTGCCGTGGACCACGGCGGAAAAGCGCACGAACACCGGCGTGGCTTCGCCGGCTGCGAACACTTTTGCCTTGGTCAGGTCGCTGAGGCCGTCGGTGACCGTGAAGGTGCCGTGGGCCCCGGTGCCACGGGCGTGTACCACGCGCTCAGGGATGCGTTCGCGGTCAAAGCGTTGCAACTTCTGGATCAGTTGCACGTCCTGCAGCAATACCGGGCCGTTGGGGCCGGCGGTTTGCGAGTTCTGGTTGTCGCCCACGGCGGCGCCGTTATCGCGCGTCAGGTTGGCGGCTTGCACAGAAAGGGAAAGCAGGCTGGCGGTCACCAGTACCAGCACGGATCGCGCTGCAACAGGCCCGCGGCTCTTTGGATTTTTCATCGAGGTTTCCTCTGGTTTTTTTAATGCACATTCAGTTGTGCTTGCCAGAGGCTAGTGACCCGCGAGTCAGAAGATAAATAGAAAAGCCGTACCACCCCGATTAATAAAATAATCTGGTAAACCCCTGATTTGGCGCGTATTCCGCGCGCGATTGGTGGCACTTTGCAAACTATTTGCGATTTAATGTGTCGATTAAAACTAACAGTGTTAACGGTTGTGTCAGGCAAGCCCGCCATGACTGACTTACACTTAGCTCCACCCTTCTCATCTGTAACAAGGAATAACCTATGGGCGTGATCAGTGAGTTCAAGGCCTTCGCGGTCAAAGGTAATGTGGTCGACATGGCCGTCGGTATCATCATCGGCGCCGCCTTCGGTAAAATTGTTTCATCCTTTGTAGGCGACGTAGTGATGCCCCCACTCGGTCTGTTGATCGGCGGTGTGGACTTCGGTGACCTGGCCGTGACACTCAAGGCGGCACAAGGCGACGCACCCGCGGTGATCCTGGCCTACGGTAAATTCATCCAGAGCGTGGTGGACTTCCTGATCGTCGCGTTCGCGATCTTCATGGGCGTAAAAGTCATCAACCGTCTGAAGCGCGAAGAGGCCGTTGCGCCAAAGCTGCCACCGGTGCCAACCAAGGAAGAAGTGTTGCTGGGCGAGATCCGCGATCTGCTCAAGGCCCAGAACGACAAACCGCTGTAGGAGCGAGCTTGCTCGCGAAGAACTCATAGGCGCCGCGTTCGTTCAGGAAAACCACGTTGTCGCGGACGTTTTTCGCGAGCAAGGACTAGGCGTCCCCCTCGCTCCTACAAATTTATTACCAGTAGTTTTCGACCGCCACCTGGCCCGGACGGCGGCTCAAGCTCAGGTTCATATTTCGTTGCTTGAGCAACTGCCGCGTGTCATCGACCATCTGCGGGTTGCCGCAAATCAGTACGCGGGAATGCTCCGGGGTCAACTCCACGCCGGCCGCCCTTTCCAGTTCGCCATTTTCGATCAGGGTGGTGATGCGCCCATTCAGCGCGCCTGGATGTTGTTCACGGGTGACGATGGGAACGTAGGTGAGTTTGTGCGCGTATTCGGCCAGGTACTCGCGCTCACCCAGTTCCTTGATCAGCGCCTGATACGCCAGCTCCCTGGCTTCGCGTGCGCTGTACACCAGGATGATGCGCTCGAATTTTTCCCAGACTTCAAAATCCTGCAAAATCGATAGGAACGGCGCAATGCCGGTGCCGGTGCCCAGCATCCACAAATCGCGACCATCGACGAAACGACTCAAGGTCAGAAAGCCGGTTGCCTGACGTTCCACCAGCAGCGTGTCGCCTACCCGCAGACGGCTCAGCTCACTGGTGAACTCACCGTTCGGGACGACGATGGAGAAGAAATCCAAGTGCTCGTCAAACGGCGACGACACCAGCGAGTAAGCGCGCCATACGGTGCTGCCATCCGCCTTGGTCACCCCCAGGCGCACGAACTGGCCCGCCGTGAAACGAAACCCAGGATCGCGGGTGGTGCGCAGGGTAAACAGGCTGGGGGTCAGCGATTGCACATCGAGCAAGGTCTGGCGGGTAAATTTCTCAGCACTGGCCGTCATGGGGGCCTCCGTTCAACAGGTGCCCTAGTGTCTCTCAAAGTAGCGCGGGGAAACACCTACGGCGAGTGATGGCATCTTGCAAACAGCAGTAATGGCTATATAACTTCACCGCCGATCAATTCGCTATTAGTCCTTTTAGAAAAGGCATAAATAGGTGTTAGTTAATCGTTACGGTACGCCTCAAGCTTTTCATAAGCCGTGATTTTCGACAACTTTCTGAAGAGCATCTGCGGATAGCCTTTCAAAAAAATTCTAAAATCCTTTCGTGCAATAACGAAATTTTCCTCTTGGAATTTAGCCCCTGTCCTACACTCATTTCCGTACAGCGCTGGGACTTCAGGAAGTATCCCAGGGAGCGGAAAATGGCGTGGTATGGAGAGTATTCAATGATCCACTGGCTAAATACACAACACCTCCAACATAAAGAGGAGGACGGGCTGACCGAGGTTTTTGATATGGTGATCACTAAGACCTATGAGCTCGGTTTTCGTCACTGCTGCGTCAAGATGAGTTCCAATCAATCCAAAGACAATGCACATCCAGTTGTACTTACGAACTATCCAAATGAATGGGAAACAGTCTATGAAAAGGCAGAGTTCTTCCGCATAGATCCCGTCGTGAAGTATTGCCAAGACAATGTATTACCCCTTGTCTGGCAAGAGGGGATATTCAAATGCGTACCAGCACTCTGGTCATTGGCGCTAACCCTAGGTGTGCATAACGCGCTGACCTTTACCGTGCATGATCCCCGAGGGGTCATCAGCATGTTGACCCTGAGCCGTAGCAAAGGCGCAGTCACGCCGGAAGAACTCTACGAGAAAGCAGGCCTGGCGCTGTGGCTGTGCCATCTGGTACATGAAGCATTGGCGCACAAGCATGCCGATAAACCCCATGTCAGGTCTGCCAGCCCTGGCAGCACATTGACCGCACGGGAAACCGAGATACTTAAATGGACGGCCGATGGCAAGACGGCTAATGAGATCGGCATGATTATTTCGATTACACCGCGTACGGTAGGCTTCCACATCAGCAGCATACTCAGGAAGCTGGGCGTCAATAACAAAATCGCCGCCGTGCTCCGCGCATCAAAAATGGGGCTGTTTTAGCCCAACGAGAAACCCCATGTTTTCTCGCTGAAAAAACCGTAACATTTACGCCCCATTCTGAGTGTTGAGCAGCCCCGCAGGTGCAGCACGCAGTTCACTCAGACGGTTCGGCCAGCCACCGCCGAACACTCATCGTTTATCTAGAGCCTCCCCCGCCATGCCCCTGCTTGAAAGCCCCTTCGCCCAGCTCGATCTGATCCGCCAGCCAGAGCAACATAACGATCCGCTGCAAGCGTTCGATGCCGCTGACGAGTACCTGCTCAATCATCTGGCCGAACAGCAGCTGCCTGCTGCAAGCCGCGTGCTGGTGCTCAACGACAGCTTCGGCGCCCTGGCGGCCAGCCTTCAGGGCCACATGCAGGTCACCTCCAGCGGCGACTCATTCCTGGCGGCCCAGGGCCTGGAGAAAAACCTGATACGCAACGGCAAGGGCTTTGACGCTGTACCGTTCATTCCGGCCAGCCAGACACCCGCCGGGCCTTTCGATTGCGTGCTGATTCGTGTGCCGAAAACCCTGGCGCTGCTTGAAGAACAATTGATCCGCCTGCAAGGGCACTTGGCGCCGGGTGCCCAGGTCGTCGCAGGGGCGATGATCAAGCACTTGCCAAGGGCGGCAGGCGAGTTGCTGGAGCGCTATATCGGGCCGATGCAGGCGTCGCTGGCGGTCAAAAAAGCACGCTTGCTGATCGCCACGGTGCAAGACCGCCCGATTGCCGTCTCGCCTTACCCCACCCGCTACACGCTGGACGCACCGGCCATCGAACTGCTGAACCACGCCAATGTGTTCTGCCGCGAAAACCTCGACATCGGCACCCGCGCGTTCCTGCCGCACCTGCCGAAAAACCTCGGCAACGCGCGGGTGGCCGACCTGGGTTGCGGCAACGGCGTACTGGCCATCGCCAGTGCGCTGCAAAACCCTGACGCGCAATACACCTTGGTGGACGAATCGTATATGGCCGTGCAATCGGCGGCCGCCAATTGGCAAGCCGCGCTCGATGAACGCGATGTCGTCGTGCGCGCCGCCGATGGCCTGGCGGGCCAAGCCGCCGATTCTCTGGAGGTGGTGCTGTGCAACCCGCCGTTCCACCAGCAGCAAGTGGTCGGTGATTTCCTCGCCTGGCGCATGTTCCAGCAGGCGCGGGAAGCGCTGGTAGTAGGCGGTGCGCTGTATATCGTCGGCAACCGGCACTTGGGTTATCACACCAAGCTGGCGCGGCTGTTCCGGGGCGTCGAACACGTCGCCACCACGCCGAAATTCGTGATCCTCAAGGCGCGCAAGTAAAAAAAAGGCCCTGCCACTCCGAAGAGAGGCAAGACCAAAAAACCGTGCCGCAAGGCAACGGGATGGGAAGTCAGTGCGTGGTCAGGCCGGCCGCATTCATGAACATGCGCATCAGGCTGGCCACGACGAACAGGGTCAGCACGCTGCCGGTCCAGATCATCGCCAGCCATCCCAGGCGCCGCCACAACGGCCGCTTCTCGGCCTGTTCAATCTCGTGCAACGACGGTTTGCCGGACATGGAAATACCCTCTTAGTGATAACCGTCTTCGTGGGTGACCTTGCCGCGGAACACGTAGTAGCTCCAGAAGGTGTAACCCAGGATGAGCGGGATGATGAATAACGTGCCCACCAGCATGAAGCCCTGGCTTTGCGGCGGCGCGGCAGCGTCCCAGATCGACACCGACGGCGGGATGATGTTGGGCCACAGGCTGATCCCCAGCCCGCTGTAGCCCAGAAAGATCAGCACCAGCGTCAGCAGGAACGGCGTGTAATGCGCATGCCGTGCCACGGCGCGGAACAGCCCGTACAGGGTCACCAGTACCAGGATCGGCACCGGCAGGAACCAGAACAAGTTCGGCAGAGTGAACCAGCGCGAGGCGATTTCCGGATGCGTCAGCGGCGTCCACAGGCTGACGATGCCGATCACCGCCAGCACCACGAGCGCCAGCGGCCGTGCCAGGTTGTGCATCTTTTCCTGCAGCGGCCCCTCGGTCTTCATGATCAGCCAGGTGCAGCCAAGCAACGCATAGGCCACGATCAGCGCCACGCCGCAGAACATCGTGAACGGCGTGGCCCAGTCCAGCGAGCCGCCGGCGAACTGGCGGTCGACCACCGGGAAACCATCAATGAATGCGCCCAGCGCCACGCCCTGGAAGAAGGTGGCGGCAATCGAGCCGCCGATAAACGCCTTGTCCCACAGGTGCCGCTTGTCGTCCTTGGCCTTGAAGCGAAACTCGAAGGCCACGCCGCGAAAGATCAGGCCGATCAGCATCAGGATCAGCGGCAGGTACAGCGCCGACAGCACCACCGAATAGGCCAGCGGGAAGGCGCCGAACAACCCCGCGCCGCCCAGTACCAGCCAGGTTTCATTGCCGTCCCACACGGGCGCTACGGTGTTCATCATCACGTCGCGGTCGGTCTTGCCCGGAACGAACGGAAAAAGAATGCCGATCCCCAGGTCGAAGCCGTCCATGA
This sequence comes from Pseudomonas cedrina subsp. cedrina, assembly GCF_001983175.1. Classification (GTDB taxonomy): domain Bacteria; phylum Pseudomonadota; class Gammaproteobacteria; order Pseudomonadales; family Pseudomonadaceae; genus Aquipseudomonas; species Aquipseudomonas cedrina. The sequence continues at coordinate 182,667 of NZ_MNPW01000008.1, read as the reverse complement.
TCACGTACATCATGATGCCGAAGATGATGATCACGGCCCAGATCAGCGGAAGATCAATACCCATCTCAATGCCCCTTGTGCTGGATGTCGTCGTGCTGGGATGTAGTGTCATTCTCGGTGCCATCATCGGCAGCCGACAACGGACGCGCCGGTGTGCGTTTCTGGCCGGGCCCGCCATGGGTTGGCTCAGTGACGTCATGGGTGACCGGGCCTTTGCGCACCAGGCGCATCATGTAGCCAAGGCCCGCACCGAACAGCGCGAAGTACACCACTACGAACAGCACCAGGGTGATAGTCATCTGCGCCAGGCTATGCCCGGATGAAGCATCCGCCGTGCGCATCAAGCCATAGACCACCCACGGCTGGCGGCCGATCTCGGTGGTGAACCACCCTGCAAGGATTGCGATCAGGCCGGACGGGCCCATCCACAACGCCAGGTACAGGAACGGCCTGGATGTGTACATCTTGTCGCCCCGGCGCAGCCAGAGGCTGAACAGACCGGTGAAGATCATCAGGAACCCCAGGCCGACCATGACCCGGAACGACCAGAACACGACGGTCGAGTTGGGGCGGTCCTCGGGTGGAAACTCCTTGAGGGCCGGCACTTGCTTGTCCAGGGAATGGGTAAGGATCAGGCTGCCCAGGTAAGGGATTTCCACGGCGTATTTGGTTTTTTCGGCCTTCATGTCCGGCCAGCCGAACAGGATCAACGGGGTTGGCTCGTTGCCTTTGTTCTCCCAGTGGCCTTCGATCGCAGCGATTTTCGCCGGCTGGTGTTCCAGGGTATTGAGACCATGGAAATCACCGATCACCGCCTGGATCGGCGCCACGATCAGGGCCATCCACATGGCCATGGAGAGCATTTTGCGGATCGCCGGGTTGTCCTTGCCACGCAACAGGTGCCAGGCCGCCGAGGAGCCGACGAAGAACGCGGTGGCCACAAAAGCCGCCGTGGCCATGTGCGCCAGGCGATAAGGGAACGACGGGTTGAAGACAATGGCAAACCAGTCGGTGGGAATCACGCGGCCGTCGACGATTTCAAAGCCCTGGGGCGTCTGCATCCAGCTATTGGACGACAGGATCCAGAACGTGGAAATCAAGGTACCTACGGCCACCATGACCGTGGAGAAGAAGTGCAGGTTGCGCCCCACCTTGTTCCAGCCGAACAGCATCACGCCCAGAAAGCCGGCCTCGAGGAAGAAGGCCGTGAGCACTTCGTACATCAGCAGCGGCCCGGTGACGGCGCCGGCAAAGTCCGAGAAGCGACTCCAGTTGGTGCCGAACTGGTAGGCCATGACCAGACCGGACACCACGCCCATGCCGAAGTTGACGGCAAAGATCTTCGACCAGAAATGGTAGAGGTCGCGGTAGGTGTCGTTTTTGGTCTTGAGCCACAAGCCTTCCAGCACCGCGAGGTAACTGGCCAGGCCGATGGTGATCGCCGGGAACAGGATGTGGAAAGAGATGGTGAACGCAAATTGGATTCGGGCGAGATCTAGCGCCTCCAAACCGAACATAAGTCTTCCTCTGTCAGGTGATACCGGTTCCGGGCGCAAGCCTGCACCCACTGCCCCCACGGATATGGAGTCTGGCGAATTTCGATTCGTTTCTTTTTTTACCCGCCGTGCAGGAAATCAGGCCCTGAGGCCGCCAGGCCAACGTGCGGAAATTGATCTGGATCAAGCATTGCTGAAAGAGTAGTCCGATTTTCGATGAAGGGCGGCGTGGTCTTTTGCCGCGTGACAGACTGTCTCAGCTCAGTTGGCGCAACTATCTGTTACAACTTAATGATAATCTCGGCGCTTCCTCCGGCCCTGACCTGAACTCCCAATGCCCAGTGAACCCGCGTTGTTGTTGCGTCACCACCGCCCTTTCATCGCGTTCTGGCTGGCGCGCATCTTTACCGCCAGCGGCTTCCAGATGCTCACCGTGGCCATCGGCTGGAACCTCTACCAACTGACCGGCAATGTGCTGGACCTGGGATTGGTCGGGTTGGTGGAATTCGTACCGCGCGTGTTGTTCATGCTGCACACCGGGCATGTGGCCGACCGCTATGAGCGACGCAAGGTCGCCGCCATCTGCCAGACCGTGCAGGCGTTGATTGCCCTGTCATTGGCCATCGGTGGCCTGACCGGCAACGTGACCCGCGAGATGATTTTTATCCTCGCCTTCCTGCTGGGTGCCGCGCGCTCGTTCGAAATGCCCACCACCCAGGCGATGCTCCCGAGCATCGTGCCCAGCGCGCTGTTCCCGCGGGCCGTGGCTTCGTCGCAGTCGGCCCAGCAACTGGCAACCATTGTCGCCCCAGCCCTCGGCGGTTTGCTCTATGCGTTTGGCAGCGTGTGGGTGTATGGCCCCACGGTGGTGATGTACCTCATTGCCTGCGCACTGACCCTGAACTTGCCCGCGCGCCAGACACCGCTGAATAAAGCCAAGGCGACCGTGGATTCGTTATTGGCCGGCATCCGCTTCATCCGCAGCCGTCCGGACATCCTCGGCGCCATCTCCCTCGATTTGTTCGCGGTGCTGCTGGGCGGCGCCACCGCCTTGCTGCCGGTGTTCGCCAAGGACATCCTGCTGACCGGTGCCTGGGGCCTGGGCCTGCTGCGCTCGGCACCGGCGGTGGGTGCGTTGCTGATGTCCTTGTGGTTGGCGCGGTTCTCTGTCGACCGGCATGTCGGCCGCGTGATGTTCACCGCCGTCGGCGTGTTCGGCGTGGCGACCATCGCCTTCGGGCTGTCCACTTCGTTCTGGTTTTCCCTGGCGGTGCTGGTGGTGCTGGGCGCAGCCGACATGATCAGCATGGTGATCCGTGCGTCGTTCGTGCAGTTGGAGACGCCGGATGAAATGCGCGGGCGCGTCAGTGCGGTCAACGGCTTGTTTATCGGCGCGTCCAATCAGTTGGGCGAGTTCGAGTCCGGAATTACCGCCCACTGGTTCGGCACCGTGCCCGCCGTGGTCATGGGCGGGATCGGTACGCTGGTGGTGACCGGGGTGTGGATCAAGTTGTTTCCGACCCTGGCGAATCGAGATCGGATGCATGTGCCGGTGGAAGAGCCCAGGACTTAGGCACTACCGCGATTCATTGTGGGAGCTGGCTTGCCTGCGATAGCGGTGGGTCAGCACATGATATATGACCTGACCCACCGCTATCGCGGGCAAGCCCGCTCCCACATTTGAACCGGTGATGTCCGGAGGATTGCGCTAGAGCACCTTATCCAAGGTAATCGGAAACTCCCGCACCCGTTTGCCGGTGGCGTGATAAATCGCATTCGCCACCGCCGCCGCTACGCCGACAATGCCGATTTCACCGACTCCCTTGGACCCCAGCGCGTTGACGATCTCGTCGTGTTCTTCGACAAACACCACGTCAATCTCGCCGATATCGGCGTTCACCGGAATGTGGTATTCCGCCAGGCTATGGTTCATGTAGCGCCCCAAGTGATGGTCGATCTGGGTCTCTTCGTGCAGGGCCATGCCGACGCCCCACACGACCCCGCCGAGGATCTGGCTGCGCGCCATCTTCGGGTTGACCACGCGCCCTGCGGCAATGGCGCTGACCACGCGGCTGACCTTGATGGTGCCCAAGTCTTCATCCACGCGCACCTCGACAAACACTGCCGAATGGGTCGCCGTGGCGTAGCTTTCACGTTTTTTGTCCGGCTCACTGTCGACCTGCACTTCCATTGCGTCTTGGCCGCTGTCCTTGACCAACTGTGCCAACGACACACTTACGTCGCCGGTATGCAGTTGACCCTCTTCGAAGCGCACAGACTCGGCGTCCTTGAACACCGGGTAAGTCTGCCGGGCGACTTCCAGCAGCTTGTCGGCCAAGGCTTCACAGGCTTGCTGCACGGCCGTGCCGACGGAGGACACGGTAAAAGAGCCGCCCTGCAGCGGCGCTGTGGGCAAGGAGGAATCACCCAGCACAAATGTCACATCGTCGACCGATACGCCGCTGGCCTGCGCCGCGATCTGGGTCATCACCGTGTAAGTGCCGGTACCGATATCGGTGGTGGCGCTGCTGACAGTGAGCTTGCCGTGCGCGTCGATCCGCGCCTTGGCGCTGGCCTTCATCTGCATGGCCTCCCACACGCCGCCGGCCATGCCCCAGCCGATCAACTGGCGGCCATCGCGCATGCTGCGCGGTTCCGGGTTGCGCTGGCTCCAGCCGAAACGCTCGGCACCTTCGCTGTAACACTCGCGCAGGGCCTTGCTCGACCAAGGCTTGTCTTCGTTCTGGTTGCGCTCGGCGTAATTGATCAAGCGCAGTTGCACCGGGTCGATGGCCAAGGCGCAGGCCAGTTCGTCCATGGCGCATTCCAGGCCGATCACCCCGAGGGCCGCACCCGGCGCGCGCATATCCAAGGGCGTGAACACGTCCAGTGGCGCCAGCTTATACGTCAGCTGCACATTGTCGCAGTGGTAGAGCATGCCGCTCCATTCCACCACATGTTCACTGAAGTCCTCGAAGCGCGACGTCTGGCCGATAGCAGTATGCCCCAATGCCAGCAGACGCCCGTTGGCGGCGGCGCCCATTTGCAAGCGCTGCAAGGTGCGCGGGCGGTAGCCGAAGGTGAACATCTGCTGGCGCGTCAGCGTGACCCGCACCGAACGTTTGAGCGCCAGGGAGGCCATCACCGCCAGTGGCAATTGATATTGCGGACGCAGGCCGGAACCGAAGGCGCCGCCGACGAACGCGGCAAAAATACGTACCTGGCTTTTATCCAGGCCGAACACTTTTTGCACATAGGCCTGGCAGTTCTGCGGCCCCTGGGTCTTGTCATGGATATGCAGGGTGCCGTCCGCCTGGTACAGCACGGTGCTGGCGTGGGGTTCCATGGGGTTGTGGTGTTCGACCGGCGTGCTGTAGCGCAGGTCCAGGCTGATGGCGGCGCCGGCCCATTCGGCCTGGAAGTTGCCGCGCGGACCTGGCGGGGTTTGCGGTGAGGGGTGGGCCTGTTCCTGCACTGCCGCCAGGTCGGTTTCGAAGGCCTCGGTTGCGTACTCGATCTCCACTAGGGAACCGGCATGTCGCGCCAGCTCAAGGTTATCGGCGATCACCAGCGCCAGGGGCTGGCCGCTGTACAGCACACGGTCGTTATAGAGCGGGCGAAACGGCGAACCGTCGGCCGCATCTGCATCCTGGAAGGCATCGTCGTAGCTCGCGATCTTCGGCCGATTAAGATGATGAATGACTTCCACCACCCCCGGCAACGCCAGAGCTCTGGACGCATCGATCTTAATCACGCGGCCCTTGGCAATGCTGCTCGACACGACGCTGCCGTGGAGCAAGCCTTGTTCAGGAAATTCACCGGCATAACGCGCCTGGCCAGTGACCTTGAGCAGACCGTCGACACGGTCCAGGGGTTTTCCGATAGCGGTCATGGGCGTTCTCCTGCGACAGCGGCGTCACTCAGGGCACGAATAATCCCCCGGCGTGCCAGCTTGATCTTGAAGCCGTTGTGCACCAGCGGCTCAGCGTCCTGCAGCAGTGCGTCGGCGGCCTGGCTGAAGGTTTCGCGGCTGACCACCTGGCCGATCAACGAGGCTTCCACCGCGCGGTCACGCCAGGGTTTGTGAGCCACGCCACCCAACGCCAGGCGCGCGTCGATGATGGTGTCGCCGTCCAGCTCGAGCGCTGCGGCCACGGACACCAGGGCGAACGCATAGGAGGCGCGGTCGCGGATTTTCAGATAATTGCTATGGCTCGCCAGGTTGTCGGCGGGCAATTCGATGGCGGTGATCAGCTCGTCATCGGCTAATTGGTTGTCGCGCTGCGGCGCATCACCGGGCAAACGGTGGAAGTCGGCGAACTCGATGACCCGCGCGCCGCCGCGACCTTCGACATGCACCCGCGCTGCCAGCGCCGCCAGGGCGACGCACATGTCCGAAGGATGGGTCGAGACGCACTGTTCACTGGCGCCGAGAATCGCGTGGATGCGGTTCAAGCCGGTGCGCGCCGGGCAGCCACTGCCGGGTTCGCGCTTGTTGCAGGGCACGTTGGTGTCATAGAAGTAGTAGCACCGCGTGCGTTGCAACAGGTTGCCGCCGGTACTGGCCATGTTGCGCAGTTGCGGCGAGGCGCCCGCGAGGATCGCCTGGGACAGCAGTGGATAACGCTGTTCGATCAGTGGGTGCCAGGCCAGATCGGCGTTGCTCACCAGCGCGCCGATCAGCACGCCGCCCTCGGCCGTCTCCTGAATGTGGTTTAACGGCAACCCGGTGATATCGATCAGATGCTCGGGGCGGCTGATGTTTTCTTTCATCAGGTCCAGCAGGTTGGTGCCTCCGGCGATAAAACGTGAAGCGCCACTGCTCAGGTGCACGGCCTCCTGCACATCGACCGGTTTACTGTAATGGAAGGGATTCACTGCTCACCTCCCAAGACTTCCTGCACGGCATCGCGAATATTGTTGTAGGCGCCGCAGCGGCACAGGTTGCCGCTCATCAGTTCCTGGATCTGCGCGCTGTCATGGGCGCGTCCTTCGTTGACCAGGCCGACGGCCGAGCAGATCTGGCCGGGGGTGCAATAACCGCACTGGAAGGCGTCGTGCTTGATGAAGGCCTGCTGCATCGGGTGCAACTGGTCGCCGGTGGCCAGGCCTTCGATGGTGGTCAGCTCGGCGCCGTCGCACATCACGGCCAGGGTCAGGCAGGCATTGATCCGTTTGCCATCGCGTAACACCGTGCAGGCACCGCATTGGCCGTGGTCGCAGCCTTTCTTGCTGCCCACCAGGTCGAGCTGTTCGCGCAAAAGGTCGAGCAGGGTGGTCCAGGGCAGCACATCCAGCTGGCGCTCCTGGCCGTTGAGGCTCAGGCGTATGGAGTGGCTGACGAACGGTTGATCCGCCGCGCCATTAGGGGTCGCGCTCATAAACACCTCACGGGTTGGTGTACATCCGCGGCGTTGGGAAGTCGCCGTCTCAGGGGTACGACTTCCTGAGGTTTTGAGCGTTCAAGCGGATTGATCAGCGGATATTGAGCAGTGTCTTGAGGGTGTTGCGCGGGGGGTTGATCGAGGCGTTGCTGTATTCGAACCAGCCTTGCGCCTGCACATTCAGCTCAAACACGTAGATATAGCCCATCAGCGTACCCGCCCCGCTGCAGGCCTGGCTGATGCTGCCGACTTGGCACACAGCGGTTCGCTGGCCATCGAGCACGGCACCATTGAAGCGGCCAACCGGATTATTGCCCAGGCCGACTTCCATCACGGAGACCTTGGTGGCTCCGCGGTGCGTGCACATCTGCGTGGTGTTCACGCTTTCAGGGATGGTTTCGGTGCAACCCGCCGACTCAACCTTGAACACACGCACCTCGCTCAAGGGCGGTGCAGTGGCGCCCCACGCCGGTGCCGCGCCGAGGCACAGGCTCAGACAAGGGATCAGGGCTAGACTCCACGGGTTGGCTTTTTTCATGGGGCGGGTGACCTTCGTTTAAACGTCGGCGCAGTATGCCTCAAGGCCTCGGCTGCTGGTATGATGCGCCGCTTTTTCCGATCCTCTCTGAAACCACAGGCGCTTGGCGCAGTTTGTGCTTTGACTTAGAGGTCAACAAATCACGACGCAACCAAGCGTCACAGGGAGCAGGCATGCTGGAAAAGCTGTTTCAACTCAAGGCACACAACACCAACGTGCGCACCGAGATCCTCGCGGGCATCACGACATTCCTGGCCATGGCCTACATCCTGTTCGTGAACCCGAGCATCCTCGGCGAGACCGGCATGGACAAGGGCGCGGTGTTCGTCGCGACCTGCCTGGCGGCCGCCATCGGTTCAACCGTGATGGGCCTGATCGCCAACTACCCGATCGCCCTGGCGCCGGGCATGGGCCTCAATGCCTTCTTTACCTACACGGTGGTCCTGCACATGGGCCACACCTGGCAGGTGGCGCTGGGCGCGGTGTTCATCTCCGCGGTGCTGTTCTTCCTGCTGTCGATTTTTCGCATCCGCGAATGGATCATCAACGCCATTCCGCTGCCCCTGCGCTCGGCGATTGCCGCGGGTATCGGCCTGTTCCTGGCGCTGATCGCGCTGCATAACGCCGGCATCGTGGTGAGCAACCCCGCCACCATGGTGGGCCTTGGCGATCTGAAACAACCGGCGCCGATCCTGGCCACCCTGGGTTTCGTGCTGATCGTCGCACTGGAAGCCCTGGCCGTACGCGGCGCGGTGCTGATCGGCATCCTGGCGGTGACCATCGCCTCCATCGTATTGGGCTTCACCCCATTCATCGGCGTGACCTCGGTACCACCGTCCCTGGCGCCAACCTTTCTGCAACTGGATATCAAGGGTGCGCTGGATATCGGCCTGGTCAGCGTGATCTTCGCCTTCCTGTTCGTGGACTTGTTCGATAACTCCGGCACCCTGATCGGCGTGGCCAAGCGTGCCGGCCTGATGGGCAAGGACGGCCATATGCCGAAAATGGGCCGTGCGCTGATCGCCGACAGTACCGCCGCCATGGCCGGTTCGCTGTTGGGTACGTCGACCACCACCAGCTACATCGAATCGGCCGCGGGCGTGAGCGCCGGTGGCCGTACCGGCTTGACCGCCATCGTGGTCGCGATCCTGTTCCTGCTGGCGTTGTTCTTCTCGCCACTGGCGGCCAGCGTGCCCGCCTACGCCACGGCACCCGCGCTGCTGTTTGTAGCGGTGCTGATGACCCAGGGCCTGGCCGAAATCGACTGGGACGACATTACTGTTGCAGCGCCGGTGGTGATCACCGCCCTGGCGATGCCCTTCACTTACTCCATCGCCAACGGCATCGCCTTCGGTTTCATCGCCTGGACCGCCATCAAGCTGCTTTCGGGCCGCTACCGTGAGCTGAACCCGGCACTGGTGATTCTGTCGATTCTGTTTGTGATCAAGCTGGGCTGGTTCAACGCATGACTTTTGACGCCACACGCTACACCGCTCAACTGCAGGACAAGGTCACGCGCTTGCGTGACCTGTTGGCGCCGTTCGGCGCCCCCGAGCCGCAGGTATTCGACTCACCGCTGCAGCACTTCCGCCTGCGGGCGGAGTTCCGCCTGTGGCGCGAGGACGGCGAGCGCCACTATGCGATGTTCTCGCAGGACGACAAGCGCACGCCGATCCTGATCGAAGACTTCCCGATTGCCAGCCAACGCATCAACCAACTGATGCCGCAACTCAAGGCCGCCTGGCAAGCCAGCGCCGCCCTGAGCCACAAGCTGTTCCAGGTGGAGTTCCTGACCACCCTGGCCGGCGACGCGATGATCACCCTGTGCTATCACCGCCCGCTGGACGAGCATTGGCATAGCGCCGCGAACAAGCTGGCAGCAGACCTGAACGTGAGCATCATCGGCCGTTCCAAGGGCAAGCGCGACGTGATCGGCCATGACTACGTGGTGGAAAAACTCGACGTGGGCGGCCGTACTTTCAGCTACCGCCAACCTGAAGGCGCGTTCACCCAACCCAACGGCACCGTGAACCAGAAGATGCTCAACTGGGCATACGAAGCCTTGGGCGATCGCCCGGACGATCTGCTCGAGCTGTACTGCGGCAACGGTAACTTCACCCTGCCGCTGGCGACCCGCGTGCGCAAAGTGCTGGCCACCGAGATCAGCAAAACCTCTGTGAACGCCGCGCTGAGCAACCTTGATGAAAACGCGGTGAATAACGTCACCCTGGTGCGCCTCTCCGCCGAGGAGCTCACCGAAGCCCTCAACGAAGTGCGCCCGTTCCGCCGCTTGCACGGCATCGACCTGAAAAGCTACGAGTTCGGTAGCGTATTCGTCGACCCGCCGCGCGCCGGTATGGACCCAGACACCTGCGAACTGACCCGACGCTTCGACAACATCCTGTACATCTCCTGCAACCCGGAGACGTTGGCGGCGAACATTGCGCAGTTGCACGACACCCATCGTATTACCCAATGCGCGATGTTTGACCAGTTCCCGTGGACGCACCATATGGAATCCGGGGTGTTGCTGACCCGGCGATAAGCCGGCCCGACACCACCAATCCCTTGTTGGAGCTGGCTTGCCTGCTCCCATACTGGAATTTCATACATCCGTTGAATCGCCGGGCTCCACGACTTCCTTGCGGGGCCGGCCACCCTTCTTGCCATTGGCCCGGGCGGCCGCCGATTTGGCGGCGCTGCGTTTGCGACCATTGCGGGAGGCCACCAGGCTTGTCGCGAGGTCCATCAGCGGCTGGCTTGTAGCGATCAGGCCCGTGATCGAAACGTCCAGATCCTTGGCCTCGCAGCAAAGCGCCTTGCCGCCGAAACCCACTTCCAGCTGCTGGAAGTCCTGCGCGGAAAACCCCTCGAACTCCGGCAGGCCGGCCACCGGCAACATGACACGGCTGCCGTCGCTGAAGCCAATGGAGATGCAGTCGTCTTGATAGCGCACGTTGCTGGCGTTGGCATACAGACGCTTGAGCTTGCGTCCGCGGGCTATTGCCTTTTCGACATCAGCGTCGGTGAGGGGGACATAGGGTATGACTTTGGCTTTTACGATTTTCATAAATTAATTCCCACGTTATCAGGCGCTCTTACCAGATTCAAAATTGTCCGTTGCTCTACTACGTCGTGCCGGGCGTTTGCAATGACATAGACACCACGTCGAATGACCAGCCCTGGAACCAATTCACCAGCGTCCCAATCCCAGGAATGATTCTCCAGGCAAACCGTTTGCAGCTTTTCCCACCAGATCCTGCGTGCCCGCGCCAGATAGTGTCGCTGCATTATTGCCTCGCGTATGTCCTTCAGGACCGCTTGAGGTGGCCGGCTGCGTTCAGGGTTTACATCCCGCAACTCCACTTCCCCATCCAGGAAACTGAAACGAAAACGCGCATCCCATTCCGGCCCCCTGACATGCACATGGGGTGGGCAATGCTCGTCCCTGAGAAACACTGAAATTACATATCCTTTGTAAGCACCTACTCTCATACTAACCCATCCGTTAGGTTATTTTCCGTCAGGTAACAATTTTTCCGTGCCACCCGACAACCGGCTCCTTTTTCCGAAGCTGCTTCACAGACTAGTAACGACTAAAAAACCGGCGAACGTGGGGTTGTAACCACTCATGCCAATGGTTGGAAATACGCGGCCAACGCTCGTCAATCCCTGCCCGCCCAGCAATCCCCCGTAATACCTTGGCTTCTTCGGGCGATAATTAAAGGTTCGATAATCGAACATATCCGCCCACGCCAATTGACCAAAGTAACCAACCAGTACATTTTGTCCACACAACTGACAAGAACTGTGGAGAACCCCTTATGCCGCCCCTCGTGCTGGTGCTCAACGGCCCCAACCTGAACCTGCTCGGTACCCGTGAGCCCGCTACTTACGGCCATGAAACCCTGGCCGAGGTCGCCGCCCTGTGTGGTCGCAGCGCCGAACAACTGGGGCTGAAAATCGAATTCCGCCAGACCAACCACGAAGGCGAATTGCTTGACTGGATCCACGGTGCCCGCGCGCGTTGCGCCGGCATCGTGATCAACCCGGCGGCCTGGACCCACACCTCGGTGGCGATTCGTGACGCACTGGTCGCCAGTGAAGTGCCGGTGATCGAGGTGCATCTGTCCAACGTGCATGCCCGGGAAGCGTTTCGTCATCACTCGTTCGTCTCGCCCATCGCCAAGGCGGTATTGGCCGGGTTCGGCAGCCAGGGCTACCACTTGGCCCTGGAACATTTCAGCCATCTGTTCAGAGGGCCGGCACAATGAAACCGCGCATCCTCGCCGGCCTGATCGGCGCCGGCATCCAGGCCTCCCGCACGCCCGCCCTGCATGAACAGGAAGGTGACGCCCAAGGCCTGCGCTACCTGTATCGCTTGATCGACCTTGAGCCACTGCACCTGGACATCAACGCCCTGCCCGACCTGCTGGACGCCGCCGAGTTGATGCGGTTCACGGGGCTGAACATCACTTACCCGTGCAAACAGGCCATTTTGCCGCTGCTCGATGACTTGTCCGACGAGGCCCGCGGCATTGGCGCGGTCAACACCGTGGTGTTCAAGGACGGCAAACGCATCGGCCACAATACCGACTGCCTGGGGTTCGCCGAAGGGTTTCGACGCAATTTGAATGATGTGCCCCGCCGGCGTGTAGTGCAGATGGGCGCCGGCGGGGCTGGCGCGGCGGTGGCGCATGCGTTGCTGGCAGAAGGCGTGGAGCACTTGAGTATTTTCGATGTGGACGTCACACGCGCCCGCGACCTTGTCGATAACCTTGCGCAGCATTTCGGCACCGGTCGCGCCCAGGTGGGCGGCCACTTGGAAAACGCGATGGCCGAGGCCGATGGTGTGGTGAATACCACGCCGATGGGCATGGCCAAGCTGCCTGGAACGCCGGTTCCAGCGGCCCTGTTGCGGGCAGAGCTCTGGGTGGCGGAAATCGTTTATTTCCCTTTGGAAACCGAACTGCTGCGCGACGCCCGCGCCCTGGGTTGCCGCACCCTGGATGGCGGCAACATGGCGGTGTTTCAGGCGGTGAAGGCGTTCGAGTTGTTCAGCGGGCAAGCGGCGGATGCGCAACGCATGCTGGCGCACTTCCAGAGCCTGAATACCTGACTGCCGAAACCGGATTACCTGTGGGAGCTGGCTTGCCTGCGATAGCGGTTTGCCAGGCGAAGGTGTAGCTCTGACACACTGCTATCGCGGGCAAGCCCGGCTCCCACATGGGTTGCATTCCAGCCTGGAGCGTTGCGTGTACTCAGGCCTGCAAGTAGCGCAACACCGACTCGCAAATCATGTCCCGATGCCGCTGCTTGACCGCCTCATCCGACAGCTCGATCTGAAAGATCTCACTGAACGTATGGCGGTTGGACACGCGGTAAAAGCTGAATGAGTTGATCAGCAGGTGCACGTCCAGCGGCTCCAGCCCCTCTCTGAATGCCCCCATCTGCGCCCCACGACGCAACGTTGCGCCCAACGCTTCGAGGATGTTGCTGTTCATCGCCTTGATCGCATCCGAGCGCTTCACGAATTCGGCATTGTGGATATTTTCGATGCTGACGATGCGCACGAAATCCACGTTCTGGTCGTGGTGATCAAAAGTGAACTCCACCAGCCGACGGATCGCTTCGCGCGGTTCCAGGGCGGTGAGGTTCATGCGGGTCTCGGTGTTGCGGATATCGCCGTAGAGCTTCTCGAGCACCTCGACGTACAACTGCTCCTTGCTGCCGAAGTAGTAGTAGATCATGCGCTTGGAGGTGTGGATGCGCTCGGCGATTGCGTCCACACGAGCGCCGGAAAGGCCCTGTTGGACAAACTCGACAATGGCTTCCTGGAGTATGTTCTCGCGGGTCTTTTCCGGATTGTTCTTACGACTCTTGCGGGGTGCCTCGGAGGTCATGGTGCGCTCACGGCCAGTGTATGCAGGCAATGATTATGGGCCGCGATGCGCAACGAAAGGAAGCACCTCGCCCGCCGTTATAAACGTGCCTGGCGCACCGCACCGCTGCGCGATTTGGCCATCGCCGCCAGGCGCACCGCCACGTTGGCCGCGCCATAGCCGGCATAGCCGTTCTTGCGCTGGATGATCTCGAAGAAAAACCGCCCCTCAAAGGGTTCGGTGTACACATGAAACAACTCGCCGCCCTGCGCGTCGCGGTCGTACAGCACGTTGTAATAGGCCAGCTCGCTGAGGAACTCCTCGTCAAAATCGAAGCGTGCCGCCAGGTCGTCGTAATAGTTGAGCGGGATATCCAGCAGCGGCACCCCGGCTTCTTTGGCGCGGCGCACCTCGGCGAAAATATCGGCGCAGTCGAACGCAATGTGGTGCACGCCCGAGCCGCGATAGCTCGACAATGCGTGGGAAATGGCCGTGTTGCGGTTCTCGGAGATATTCAGCGGCAGGCGAATCGAGCTGCAACGGCTGCGCAATGCGCGGCTTTTGACCAAGCCATAAGGGTCGGGCAACACCACTTCATCGTCGGCTTCGAAGTCCAGCAGGCTCTTGTAGAACAGCACCCAACTGTCAAGGCTGTCGGCCGGCAGCGCCATGGCCATGTGGTCGATGCGCAGCAAGCCACCGCTGGATGACGATGGCGGTTGCAGATTGAAATCCGTGTCGTACAGGCTGCCTTCGCTCGGGTCCACCAGGTAGATCAGGCTGCCGTCCGGCGCGCGCACCGCCGCCAGCTCCAGCTCATTGGGCCCGACCAGGCCGCGATAGGGCTGACCCTTGTAAGCCACCGCCCGCTCCAGGGCCTTGGCGCTGTCCTTGACCCGCATCGCAGTGGCGCACAACGACGGCCCGTGGGCTTCGAAGAAGTTGTGCGCGAAGGAATAGGGCTCGCAGTTGAGGATCAGGTTGATATCGCCCTGGCGCAGCAGGCTCACGCTCTTGGAGCGATGCTGCCCGGCCTTGACGAAGCCCAGGCGCTCCAGCCAGTGCGTGAGTTTGGCGCCGAGGCTTTCATCCACCGCGAACTCCAAAAATTCGATGCCGTCGTACTCGCTGGCGGCTGGGGTATCAAACAGAATCTCCACCGGTTGCGCGGGGGCCTCCTGTTTCAAGCGCTCGCGGGTCTTCTCTTCCAAGTACAACAGGGAGCGCAAGCCATCCGCCGCATTCGCCCGGGTGGGCGCGGCGCGAAAACCATCGTTGAAAATTTCCAGGGACAGTGGCCCGGTGTAACCGCTCTTGATGATCGGCGCGAGGAACCCCGCCAGATCGAATTCGCCCTGGCCAGGGAAGCAACGAAAATGCCGGCTCCACTCCAATACGTCCATGGCCAGGATCGGTGCATCGGCCATCTGCACAAAAAAGATCTTGTCGCCGGGGATCTGCGCAATGGCGTTCGGGTCGCCCTTGAGGGACAAGGTATGAAAGCTGTCCAACAGCACGCCAAGGGCCGGATGATCGACTTGGCGCACCAGGTTCCACACCTGTTGCCAGGTATTCACATGCTTGCCCCAGGCCAAGGCTTCGTAGCCAATGCGCAGGCCACGGCGGCCGGCGTGCTCGGCGAGCAGACTGAGATCATTGAGCAAAACAGACTCGTCGCCCACGCAATCGGCCGACGCATTGCTGCACACCAGCACCAGATCGGTGCCCAGTTCCTGCATCAGATCGAATTTGCGCTCGGCGCGCTCAAGGTTGCGCGCCAGGCGGTCGCGGCGGCAGCCTTCGAAGTCGCGAAACGGCTGGAACAACGTGATGGCAACGCCCAGGTCGGCGCACATCTGCTTAACTTCGCGCGGGCTGCCGTCGTAATACAACAAGTCGTTCTCGAATATTTCAACCCCGTCGAACCCGGCGGCGGCAATGGCTTCGAGCTTTTCCGGCAGGGTGCCGCTCAAGGAAACGGTGGCAATGGAACGTTGCATGGGCGACTCCCGGCAATTGTTGTTTGCGGCAAATTATTCGCCCCCAGCCTACACGCAGCAATTAAAATGTACGAACCGGTTAGTTTTTGGTGCGATTATCGAACACTATGCCGGTTTGGCGAATTGACGATTTTTTAGCCACTGCGCACCATCGATCACGCAAAGAAGACCCAAAACACACCATAAAAATTTCAAAAAACGGGTACGACCTCATGCCTCTGCAAAACTCCGTCCTGGCCGATCGCCCAGGCAACCCGCACGCCGGCATCGGCGACAAGATCCGCGGCGCCCTGGCCGTGGGTAAAACGCGCTGGGGCATGCTGGCCCTGGTGTTTTTCGCCACCACCCTGAACTACATCGACCGCGCCGCACTGGGCGTGATGCAACCGATCCTGGCCAAGGAAATGAGCTGGACGGCGATGGACTACGCCAACATCAACTTCTGGTTCCAGGTCGGCTACGCCATCGGTTTTGTGCTGCAAGGCCGCTTGATCGACCGGGTGGGCGTGAAACGCGTGTTCTTCTGCGCCGTATTGCTGTGGAGCCTGGCGACCGGCGCCCACGGCCTGGCCACGTCGGCGGTGGGCTTTATGGTGTGTCGTTTCATCCTCGGGCTGACCGAAGCGGCCAACTACCCGGCGTGCGTCAAAACCACACGTCTGTGGTTCCCGGCGGGTGAACGTGCGGTGGCCACCGGTATCTTCAATGCCGGCACCAACGTCGGCGCAATGATGACGCCGATGCTGTTGCCCTTGATCCTGCACGTGTGGGGCTGGCAAGCGGCGTTCCTGTGCATGGCATCGCTCGGCGCGATCTGGCTGGTGTTCTGGGGGTTGAAGTACTACAACCCCGAAGAGCATCCGACGGTTAAACAATCCGAATTGGACTACGTGCAACAGCAGGTCGAGCCGGAACAACCTGGCGTACCGTTCAGCCGCATCCTGCGCATGCGCGGCACCTGGGCGTTCGCCATCGCCTACGCGCTGACCGCACCGGTGTTCTGGTTCTACCTGTATTGGCTGCCGCCGTTCCTGAACCAGCAATACAACCTGGGCATCAACGTGACCCAGATGGGTATCCCGCTGATCATCATCTACCTGACCGCGGACTTCGGCAGCGTGGGGGGCGGGATTCTGTCCTCGTTCCTGATCGGTCGCGGGATGAACTCAATCAAGGCGCGGCTGCTGTCGATGCTGCTGTTTGCCTGCTGCATCGTCGGCGTGATCATGGCCGCCGGCTCCAGCCAGCTGTGGGTCGCGGTGTTTGCCATCTCTCTGGCGATTGGCGCGCACCAGGCCTGGACCGCCAACATCTGGAGCCTGGTGATGGACTACACGCCCAAGCACATGATGAGCACGGTGTTTGGTTTCGGCGGCATGTGCGCGGCCATCGGCGGCATGTTCATGACCCAGATCGTCGGTCACATCCTGACGGTGACCCACAACAACTACACCGTGTTGTTCACCCTGATCCCCGCGATGTACTTCATTGCGCTGACCTGGATGTACTTCATGGCGCCGCGCAAGATTCCCGCCGTAGACGCCTGATCTACCTGCGCCGCTGCTGCCAGGCAGCGGCCAACCCGCTCATGCAGATCACCCCGATGCCGACCACGGTGGTCATGTCGGGGGTATGACTGAACACCAGCCAGCCCAGCAAGCCCGCGAACACGATCTGGCAGTAGCCGAACGGCGCCAGCAACGCCGGCGCCGCGAAGCGGAACGCCTGGGTCAGCATCAGGTGCGCGGTCATCCCGCACGTGCCCAGCGCCAGCATCAACACGCCGTGCCACAGGGTCGGCACCTGCCAGAAGAACGGCACCATCGCACTCATCACCAGGGTATTGCACAGCCCGGCGAAGAAATTGCTGGTGGTCGGCGTGTCGAATTTGCTCAGGATGCGCGTGAGCAATTGGTAGAAGCAGAAAAACGTCGCTGAACACAGCGGCAGCAGCACCGCCGGGGTAAACAATTCGCCGCCGGGGTGGATGATGATCACCACGCCGACAAACCCGCAGATCACCGCCAGCCATTGGCCACGCGTCACGTGCTCGCCGAGCAGCGGCACAGAAAGCGCTGTCACCAGGATCGGCGCGAGGAAGTTCACCGCCGTGGCCTCGGCCAACGGGATGTAATGCAGCGCCGCCGTGAAAAACAGGCTGGTGCCCAACAGGCACAGCGCCCGCACCACCTGCATGCCAGGCCGTTTGCTGCGCAGTACGCGCAGGCCTGATTGCGGCAGGAAAATGCCCGCCATCAACAGGGTATGCACCAGGTAACGTGCCCACACCACCATCACAATCGGATAGAACCCGGCCAGGTATTTGGACAACGCGTCATGGCTGGAGAACAGAAACGTCGCCAGCACAATCAGCAAAATGCCTTTGAAAGGATGGTTGACGCCGGAAAGGGGGGTGCTGAGTGTCATTGAATCCTCGTGTGGGAAGCGCGATGGCGTTCAACCCGATAATCTAGCAGTTGGGCCAGAGTCTGCCCCAAGAGCATAACCAAACACCGTGCGAACAGCGCACTAAATCACGGGATTCGAGTCCAACGCTGCACATTGATCTCCGTGCTGTACATTTTTTAACCAAGGCCCTGCCACTATGAAAAAAATACTCTTCGCCTTGTCTGCCCTTGCCCTGCTCACCGCGTGCAATCAAGAAGCCAAGGACGCGCCTAAACCCGCGCCGGCTTCCGTGCAGGCCACCCTGGTGCCAGAAACCCCGCCCACCGACAAATGGGTCGGTAAATGGATCGGCGTCGAGGGCCTCTACCTGACCATCGCCAAGGACGACAGCGTCGGCCGCGGTCACTACCTGCTCACCATGCAATACGGCCTCGATGCGGACGACTCCGGGACCTTCAAGGGTGAGGCCGCCGAGGACGGCATCGCCTTCAATCGCCCGGACGGCCCGCAACTGTTGCGTGCCGGCGACGGTGAAGCCACCGGGCTGAAATGGCTGGCCGACAAGAAGGACTGCCTGATTGTCGATACCGGCGAAGGCTACTGCCGCTAATTACAGCCATACTCAAATACTGTCATCACCCAGAGGATTGCCCACATGCTATGGAAAAAAGGCCGACGCAGCGACAACGTGGTGGATGCCCGCGATGGCGGCGGCGGTGGCGGCATGCGCTTCGGTGGCGGCAAGGGCCTGAGCCTCACGGCCATTGTGCTGATCGTCGGCATCGGCTGGCTGACCGGCCAGGACCCGATGCAGATCCTCGGCCAACTGACCGGGCAGATGGAACAGGCGCCTTCGGTGAGCACACAGTCGCGCCAGGCGCCGCCGGCCAACGATGAGCAGGCTGATTTCGTCCGCGCCGTGCTGGGCGATACCGAAGACACCTGGGGCCAGGTGTTCCAGGAAAACGGGTTGGCCTACAAGAACCCCAAATTGGTCCTGTTCCGTGGCCGGGTGAATTCCGCCTGCGGCGGCGCTACCTCGGCCAGCGGCCCGTTCTACTGCCCGGCTGACCAGCAGGTGTACCTGGACCTGGAGTTCTTCCGGGAAATGTCGCAACGCTTCCAGGCCGCCGGCGACTTTGCCCAGGCCTACGTGATCGCTCACGAAGTCGGGCACCACGTGCAGACGCTGCTGGGCATTTCGTCGAAGATCCAGGCCGCGCGCCAACAAGGCCGGCAGATGGAAGGTGACGGCGGGCTGTTGGTACGCCAGGAACTGCAAGCCGACTGCTTCGCCGGGGTGTGGGCCAACCGCGCGCAAAAGCGCTTGAACTGGCTGGAACCCGGCGACATCGAGGAGGCCCTGAATGCGGCCAACGCCATTGGCGACGACCGTTTGCAGCAACAGGGCCAGGGCCGCGTGGTGCCGGACTCGTTTACCCATGGCACCTCCGCGCAGCGGGTGCGCTGGTTCAAGACCGGCTTTGCCCAAGGCCAGATCTCGCAATGCGACACCTTTGCCGCCAAGAGCCTTTAAATGAACCCACGATGGGGATGGCTGTTGGCCGTGTTATTGGCGTGTCCAACGGTGGCGGCCGAACATGGCGTAAAGGTAGTCAGCCCCGATCGCTTTCACCTGCAGGCCGGCGACCTCAGCCTGGGCATGAGCCAGGACTGGCGCCAGCCGCTGCCGAACGTCACCCGCGTGCTGATCATCGTGCATGGCCGCCTGCGTAACGCGCAGACCTATCTGCAAAGTGGTGAGGACGCGGCTGCGCACGCGAAGGTTGGCGGCACCACGCTGGTGATTGCGCCGCAGTTTCTCAACGACGCCGACATCAAGCGCAACCACTTGGGTAACCAGGTGTTGCGCTGGAACGGCAACGACTGGATGGCCGGCGAGGAATCGACGGGGCCCGGCCATATCAGCTCCTTCGGCGCCCTGGACCAGATCATCAAGCACCTGGGCAACCGCAGCTTATTCCCGGCGCTCAAGGAAATCGTGGTGGCGGGTCATTCCGGCGGCGGCCAGGTGGTGCAACGTTTCGCCCTCATGGGTCACGACCACCCTGCCCTGCACAGCGAAGGCATCAGCCTGCGTTATGTAGTGGCCAACCCTTCGTCCTACGCCTACTTCAACCCACAGCGCCCGGTAGAATTTGCCGTGGCCGATTGCCCCAGCTTCAACGACTGGAAGTACGGCATGCAGAAGTTGCCAGCCTACGCCGAGGGCCGCGGGCCCCAGCAGTTGGAACAGGCTTATGTGTCACGGGATATCACGTATCTGCTGGGCCAGCAGGACACCGACCCGAACCACCCGGCGCTCGACAAAGGCTGCGAAGCCGAGACCCAGGGCGCTTATCGGTTGATTCGGGGGCATAACTATTTTGACGCCCTGAAGCTGCGGCATCCGCAGTTGAGCCACAAGCTGGTGGAGGTGCCGGGGGTGGGACATGACGGGGAAAAGATGTTTACGTCGGCGCAGGGGCAGAAAGTACTGTTTCCTCAATAGCCCTGAAGAAACCCAATCACCCTGTGGGAGCTGGCTTGCCTGCGATGGCGGTGTGTAGTGAGCGGGCTTGTCCCACGCTGGGTGGCGAAGCCGCCCCAAACCAGGCGACTCGGTTCTACCTGGAGGTCGACGGTGTTTTTATTGGGGCCGCTTCGCAGCCCAGCGCGGGGCAAGCCCGCTCACTACACACCGCCATCGCAGGCAAGCCAGCTCCCACATTTTGATAATCATCGCCTGGGGTTTAGATCATCCGGCGCAATACCACGCAATCCTCGGCATGCCAATCCACCAATTCCGGCCACGGGTTTTCCGGCAGGTTAACCAACACCGTCCGCGTCCCCGCCGCCCGGCCGCAATCCAGGTCGAAGCGGTAATCCCCCACCATCACCATTTCGCTCGGCGCTACAGCCCAGGCCGCCGCCAGTTTCAGCAAACCGCCGGGGTCGGGTTTGGGAGGCGCATCCTCACGCCCCAGCACATCGTCGATGGCAAAACAGTCCGCCAAGCCGATTGCCTGCAGCGTTACATGCGCCAACTCCCGCGCGTTGCGCGTCAAGATGCCCAAGCGATACCCGCGCCCGGCCAGCTCGCGAACCAGCTCAACCGCGCCCTGCGCCGCGACCGAACCCAGCGCCAGCTCACGCTCGTGCTCCAGCAACCAGGCATGCTTGGCCGCTGCGATATCCGCCGGCAATGCGGCCAGGTGTGTGAGGATGTCGTCCTCGGGCGGGATCTCCAAGGCCACGCGAATGGCGGCAAAATCATGCACAGCCACCGTGAGGGTGCCGTCCATGTCGAACACCCAATGCTTGACCGCGCTCAGGCTCATGCCCAGTCCTTGCGATGGCGGACCAAGCCTTCCTGGGTCACCGAAGCCACCAGTTGCCCGGCGCGGTTGTACACGCTGCCACGGGAGAAACCCCGGGAATTGCCGGCCCACGGGCTGTCCATGGCGTAAAGCAGCCAGTCATCGGCACGCAGGTCGGCGTGGAACCACAGCGCGTGGTCCAGACTGGCCACTTGCATATCTTTTTGCCACACGGTCTTGCCATGGGGCAGCAAGGACGTGGTCAGCAGGCCGAAATCCGAAGCGTAGGCCAGCAAGTACTTGTGCAGCGCCGGCGCGTCGGCCAGGGCGCCGTCGGCCCGAAACCACACGTACTTGACCGGATCGGACGGCTGCGGGTTGAACGGGTCTTTTTCGGTGACCGGGCGCACTTCGATCGGCTTGGGGCACAGCAACTTGTCGCGCATGTGCTCGGGGATCAGGTGCGCGCGCTGCTTGGTCAGCTCCAGTTCCGACGGCAGGTTTTCCGGGCCGACCACCACGGGCATGGTGGTCTGGTGCTCGAAGCCTTTTTCGTCGTACTGGAACGAGGCGCTGCAGGTGAAGATCGGGTGGCCCTTCTGGATCGCCGTCACGCGGCGGGTGCTGAAACTGCCACCGTCGCGCACCCGGTCCACCGAGTACACCACTGGCAACGCCGCGTCACCCGGACGCAGGAAATAACCGTGCAGAGAGTGCACGTGCCGCGCTTCTTCCACGGTCTGACTGGCCGCCGACAGCGACTGGCCGAGCACCTGGCCGCCGAACAGTTGACGAAAGCCCAGGTCCTGGCTGCGGCCGCGAAAGAGGTTTTCCTCGATCGGCTCCAGGGTCAGCAAGTCCACCAGATCTTCCAATACTTGGCTCATAGAGCAACTCCTACAATCTACGGGGCATTCCGCGCTGCTTATCCGTGCAGCGTGTCCAACCATTGGGCGCGGGTGATGCGGTACAAAACGTGATGGCGCAGCGGGTCATCGGCTGCGACCTTGGGGTGTTCAAAATCTGCCAGCGGATCGTAATGCATACCGATGGCCTGCATGACTTTTTGTGATGGCAGATTGGCTTCGGTGGTGAAGGCAATCATTTCATCCAACTGTAGGCGGTCGAAACCACAGCGCAGTGCGGTCCAGGCGGCCTCGCTGGCGTAACCCAGGCCCCAATGCTCACGGGCCAGGCGCCAGCCGATTTCCACCGCAGGCGTGAAGCCGGCTTCAAAGCTGACGTTCTGCAGCCCGGTCAAACCGATGAATTCGCCGGTGTCCTTGCGCTGCAAGGCCCAAAAACCAAAGCCGTATTCGGCGAAGTGGCCGCGAATACGGCCGATCAACGCGGCGCTTTCCAGGTGGCTCAATTTGGCCGGGAAATAGCGCATCACCTGCGGGTCCGCGCACATGCGCGCAAAGTCCGGCAGGTCGCTGTCGCGCCATTGGCGCAGCACCAGGCGTGCGCTTTCCAATTGCAGTATCGGCTCCATGGGGCCCCTCTCCTTGCCATGTGCGTGAGTGTACAGCGCTGGTAAGATCCGTCGCAGGTTCCCGTCAGAAAATCCCATGCCCTTGCCTTTGATCTACCACGATGACTACAGCCCAGAGTTCCCGGCGGACCATCGCTTCCCCATGGACAAGTTCCGCCTGTTGCGCGACCACCTGGTGGACAGCGGCCTGACCGAAGACAGCCAGTTGCTGCGCCCAGACCTGTGCCCGCCCGAGATTCTGGCGCTTGCCCATGACGCTGGGTATATCGAACGCTACATGGGCGGCGAGTTGTCCCGCGAAGACCAACGGCGCCTCGGTCTGCCCTGGAACGAGGCCCTGGCGCGCCGCACCGTGCGGGCGGTGGGCGGTTCCATCCTGGCGGCGGAACAGGCGCTGGAGCACGGCCTGGCGTGCCACTTGGCGGGCGGCACTCACCACGCGCACTACGACTATCCGGCGGGCTTTTGCATCTTCAATGACCTGGCCGTGATCAGCCATTACCTGCTGGCCAGCGGCCGGGTCAACCGCGTGCTGATCTTCGACTGCGACGTGCACCAGGGCGACGGCACCGCGCGCATCCTCCACGACACACCGGACGCCATCACCGTGTCGCTGCACTGCGAAAAGAACTTCCCCGCGCGCAAGGCCCAGAGCGACTGGGACATTCCGTTGCCCATGGGCATGGGCGATGCCGATTACCTCAAGGTGGTGGACGACGCGCTCAACTACCTGTTGCCGCTCTATCAACCTGACCTGGTGCTGTATGACGCCGGCGTCGATGTGCATAAAGACGACGCCCTCGGTTACCTCAAGCTGACAGACCAAGGCGTCGCCAACCGCGACGAAAGCGTGATGCGCCACTGCCTGGGCCGCGACATTCCGGTGATGGGCGTGATCGGCGGCGGCTACAGCAAGGACCGCCCGGCCCTGGCGCGCCGCCATGGCATTCTGCACCACAGCGCACAACGGGTATGGACGTCATCAGGTTGTCATTGAGGTGTGGGCGTTACCCACAATGGCTGTGGAACGGCCTGTGGATAACTTGAGCGTAAGCGGCTAAGAACACGCCGCAGCAAGGCTTGTAGGAAAGTGTACATTTTTTGATCAGGCAGGCGCCGCTCTGTCCGGTAGAATGTTCGGCCTATTCACAGCACCGTAGCCCTGCCCATGCCTCAGACCCAACCTCACCGCGTCACCGTTATCGGCGGCGGCCCAGCCGGGCTAATGGCCGCCGAAGTATTGAGCCAGGCCGGGGTACGCGTGGACCTGTACGACGGCATGCCTTCGGTCGGGCGCAAATTCTTGCTGGCTGGGGTGGGCGGCATGAACATCACCCACTCCGAAGCGTACCCGGCGTTTGTGTCGCGCTACGCCGAGCGCGCAGCGCAGATGGCGCCGTTGCTGCGAGGGTTTGGTGCCGAGGCGTTGTGCGAATGGATCCATGGTTTGGGCATTCAAACCTTCGTCGGCACCTCCGGCCGAGTCTTTCCTACCGACATGAAAGCCGCCCCTCTGCTGCGCGCCTGGCTCAAGCGCCTGCGCGACCAGGGCGTGGTTATCCACACCCGGCATCGCTGGACCGGCTGGAATGCCCAAGGCGATTTACTTATCCACAGCCCGACAGGCGAACACGTTGTCCACAACGACGCCGTGCTGCTGGCGCTTGGCGGCGGCAGCTGGTCACGCCTTGGCTCCGATGGGGCCTGGCTTAACATCCTGGAAAGCAAAGGCGTGCCCTACGTGCGCTTGCAGCCGAGCAATTGTGGCTTCGAGGTGTCGGCCTGGAGCGACCTGATGGTCAGCAAATTCGCCGGCGCACCGTTGAAAAACGTCGCCATCGGGCTGGGGGATGACAAGCCTCGCTTGGGCGAATGCGTAATCACCGCCACGGGTATCGAGGGCAGCCTGATCTACGCGCTGTCGGCGCCGATTCGTGAGGCGATCAATCGCGACGGCGCCGCCACGGTGCATATCGATTTGCTGCCGAGCAAGCCGCTGGACAAGGTGCAGGCGGCACTCGCCAAACCACGTGGCTCGCGCTCGATGAGCAAACATCTGCACAGCCAGTTGGGGCTGGACGGGGTCAAGGCCGCGTTGTTGCGCGAAGTGACGCCGGCCGGACACTTTAACGACCCGGCGCAATTGGCGGTGGATATCAAGGCGTTGCCATTGACCCTGGTGAAGACGCGGCCCATCGATGAAGCCATCAGCACCGCAGGCGGCGTGCCGTTTGAGGCGCTGGATGAACGGCTGATGCTCAAGCAATTGCCCGGAGTGTTTTGTGCGGGCGAGATGCTCGATTGGGAAGCGCCGACCGGAGGATATTTGCTGACCGGGTGTTTTGCCAGTGGCCGGGCGGCTGGGCGGGGGATGTTGGAGTGGCTTAAGCGCTGAGTCTTGCGGTGAACCTTAGATCGCATCGCAGGCAAGCCAGCTCCCACATTTTGATGTGTAAACACCGTCAATGTGGGAGCTGGCTTGCCTGCGATAGCGCCCGCACAGGCGCCGAAAATCTTACTTCTTCTTACGCGGCCCAGTATTGAACACCGGCACCTTGCGCACCGGCTTGATCGAAGGCTCCGCCGGCGTCACTTCCCCGCTGTCCACCCACTTGCCCAGGTTGCGCTTACCGCCGCCCCCCGACGATTTAGGCTTCTTCGGCTTTTTCGGTTTCTTCACCACCTGCCCACTGGCATCGGTGTCCGGCACGCGATGCTCCGGTTCAAAATCCTGCTCCATGTGCCGGGTCAAGGTCTGACGCGTGAGCATCTCGATGGCCGACAGCATGTTCACCTCGTCGGCGCAAACCAGGGAAATCGCTTCACCGGTGTTGCCTGCACGCCCGGTACGCCCGATACGGTGGATGTAATCCTCCGCCACGATCGGCAGGTCGAAATTGACTACCAGCGGCAGGTCTTCGATGTCCAGCCCGCGCGCGGCCACATCGGTGGCCACCAGGATCTGCACGTCACTGGATTTGAACCGGTCCAGCGCACGTTGACGCGTGGCTTGCGGCTTGTCGCCGTGAATGCCGTCGGCATTGATGCCCAGGCCCTGCAACTTATCCACCAATGCATCCACGCCGTTACGGGTCTTGGCGAACACCAGCACCTGCTTCCAACGGCCCTTGCGCATCAGGTGCACAAACAGCTCCGCCTTGCGCTTCTTGTCCACCGGCACCACCCACTGCTTCACGGTGTTGGCGGCGACGTTGCGCGGGCTGACTTCGATGGTCAGCGGGTCGTTGAGCATCTGCCCGGCCAGCAGGCGGATCTCATCGGAAAAGGTCGCGGAGAACAGCAAGGTCTGGCGCTTTTTCGGCAGCATGCGGTAGATGTTCGCCAGCTCCTCGGAAAAGCCCAGGTCGAGCATGCGGTCGGCTTCATCCAGCACCAGGGTTTGCAGCTGATTGAGCTTCAAGGCGTTCTGGCGGAACAGGTCGATCAGGCGGCCAGGCGTGGCGACCAGGATGTCGACGCCCTTGCGCAGCTTCATCATCTGCGGGTTGATGCTCACTCCGCCGTACACCGCGTAGGTGGTCAGCGGCAGGTTTTGCGCGTACTCGGCGACACTGGCGTGAACCTGCTCGGCCAGTTCGCGGGTCGGGCACAGGATCAGCGCACGCGCCGAATTGGCGGCGACTTTCGGCCCTTCCAGGGTCAGCAGTTGCAGGAGCGGCACGGCGAAGCCGGCGGTCTTGCCAGTGCCGGTCTGGGCCGCGGCCATCAGGTCGCGACCGGCCAGCACCGCCGGAATGGCCTGCGCCTGCACCGGCGTCGGGGTCTGGTAGCCAAGCGTCTCAAGGGCGCGCAGCAAGGGTTCGATCAGGCCAAGGGTGGCGAAAGTCATGTGTTTACCGTAGGAAAAGTTCAGCGCACGTCGCAATTGCGCGGCAGTTTACCTTATTTCCGGTTTTGGCTTTCGCCATTGGGGCAGGCTGATCAACAGCACGGCGCTGATGATCACCAGCATGGCCAAGGCTTCTTCCAACCCAATGGTCTCGCCGACGAACACAATCCCCAGCAACACCGCCACCGCCGGGTTGACGTAGGCATAACTGGTCGCCGCCGCCGGGCGTACGTGCTTGAGCAGGTACATGTAGGCATTGAACGCAATGATCGATCCGAACACCGTCAGGTAGGCCAGGGCCAGCCAGCCTTCCAGCGGCGGCATGGCCTGCAGGCGCTCGCCGGACGCCACGCTGCCAATCAACAGCGCCACACCGGCCACCAGCATTTCCGCCGCGCTGGCCATGGCACCCTGGGGCAGCGGCAAGTGCCGGCTCCACACCGAGCCGAACGCCCAGGATGCCGCCGCGAACAACAGCAACGCCGCGCCCATCGGGCTCGATTGCAGGGTGCTGCCCATGTTGAGCATGGCGATGCCGATAATCCCCAGGATCACCCCGGCCCATTCCAGGCGCGTATTGCGCGCGCCCCAGAAATACCCGCACAACAAGGTAAACAGCGGCACCGTCGCCACCGCCAGCGCTGCCACGCCGGACGACACGCCCGTGTGTTCCGCCACGCTCACGCCGCCATTGCCGAAGGTGAGCAGCAAAATACCGATCATCCCGGCGGCCTTCCATTGCGACCAGGTCGGCGCCGGCACCCCGCGCCACCTGAGGTAGCCGTACATCAACGCGCCTGCCGTGCAAAACCGAATCCCCGCCAGCAACAGCGGCGGCCAGTACTCCACGCCGATACGAATCACCAGGTAGGTGGACCCCCAGATCACATACAAGGCAAAAAAGGCGGCGATCAACGGTAAGGGAAAGCGACGTGGGCCAGGCATTGGGTGGCTCTTTGGCAGTAGATGGGAGGCTTATTCTAGAAACGAAGGCGAATAAACATAAGTTACAAAACCTGTTTAAACCGCCCATACACTTTTCAAAGCATGGTTGTGAAGGCTATAAACCATGCTTTCGAAAGCCACGCGTAACCTGAGCCTTATCATGGACAAATATGACCGCATGCTCCTCAGCGCCCTGCTCGAAGACGGCCGCGCTTCCTACGCGCAACTGGCCCGCATGGTAAACCTCTCCGCCCCCGCCGTGGCCGAACGCGTGGCCAAGCTGGAGGCCAGCGGCGTGATCACCGGGTATCAGGCCAAGGTGGACCTGTCCAAGGTGGGTTTGCCGATTCAGTGTGTGATCGAACTGAGGTTGACCAATCATGGCAGCCAGAAGGTATACGACGCCCTGGCCGAGATTCCCGAACTGACCGAATGCCACCGGGTGACGGGAGATCCGTGCGTGATTATGCAAGCGGCGGTGGGCTCGATGCCGGAGTTGGAAGACTTGATCAATCGGATCGCGAAGTTCGGGTTCAGCAAGACCTCGATCATCTTGTCGAGTGCGATAGAGCGGCGGGTGCCGTTGGGGCAGTTGGAGGGGAATGGGAAAAGTGCAGGCTGATCTACCGCTATCGCAGCATAGGTATCTACACATTTTTGTAGTGAGCGGGCTTGTCCCGCGCTGGGCTGCGAAGCGGCCCCAAACCAGGCGAATTGGGTTTGTCTGAAACTGCACGGTGTCTTTATTGGGGCGGCTTCGCCACCCAGCGCGGGACAAGCCCGCTCACTACAGGGAGATTTGTCAGCCTTTGAACGTTGTGTAGATACCTATGGCCATCGCAGGCAAGCCAGCTCCCACAGTAGACCGAGTTGCCTGGGCTGAATGCGATCACCTGTGGGAGCTGGCTTGCCTGCGATGGCGTCAGTGGCCTCACCGAAGCTCTAAGCGCTGAACGTTCGCTTTCATTTGCGGGAAGTTTCCGAGAGAATCCCACGGCCTTGTTTCCGTCGGATTGGGTAGCTAGTCTCGCTGCGTCATCGAATGTTCGGTGACCGGACGTGCAAGTCCGATGGCAAGCAAGATCACAAATAAACCTACAGACAATAAGCCTGTTATGGCGGCTGTGCGTGGGAGGCCTTCGGGCCTGCCGGGTTTGGATCCTTGCCCCGGTCTTGCACACCTACGCACAGTTGCCACCCTAACTCGCGTGCAAGCGAACGGTGTCGACTTCTTCCAGCAAGGAGTTTCACCATGGTCAAAGTCACCCCCGATCCACCCCGTTTCCTCAGCGAAGACGCCCTGCTCAATCGCCGAGCCATTGACTACTACCTCAAAGCGTCCGCCCCGGATGCGCCCACCTTTATTCTGAACGACAACCTGAGCTTTGAAGACGCCCTCGCCCATGCGGCGGATCTGCTGCATTGCGCAGTCGAGACGGCGCATTCATCCGCTGAAGCGATGAACGTGCAGCAGCGGGCGGTGATGCATTTGGTGGAGATGGCGAAG
The DNA here is from genome assembly GCF_001983175.1 of Pseudomonas cedrina subsp. cedrina. Taxonomy (GTDB): domain Bacteria; phylum Pseudomonadota; class Gammaproteobacteria; order Pseudomonadales; family Pseudomonadaceae; genus Aquipseudomonas; species Aquipseudomonas cedrina. Next base: position 153,841 of record NZ_MNPW01000008.1, on the reverse strand, counting down.
GGGGTGGTGGATCGGGCGCTGGAGTGTGTGCAGCCTCAATAGGCACCGCATAACCCATGTGGGAGTCGGGCTTGCCCGCGATAGCGGAGGGTCAGGCGAAAAATGGCTGACTGATACACCGCTATCGCAGGCAAGCCAGCTCCCACAGTTGGATCTTCGGTGTTCCTGAGGTTGTGGCTGGCTCAGAACCCGCGATGTTTCTTCAGGTGCTCATTGATCTTCGCCGCCGGCACTTTCTGCAAGGTGCACAGCAAATCGTGGGACAACTCGCGCAGGCCATGCTTCTGGCGTAACTCATTGGCCAGGTGCGCGGTCAGGTTCGCCGCCATCTCCGCATCCGCCAACGCCCGGTGAGCCTTGCCGGTGTGGGGCAGTTGCGCGAACGTGTTCAGCGTGCCGAGCTTGTGGTTCGGCGCCGAAGGCATCAACCGACGAGCTAGCAACAAAGAGCAGGCGAACTTCTGCAAACGAGTGCGGCGGATCAAGCCCAGCTCAAAGTCCCAGAACTTCTGGTCGAACGCAGCGTTGTGCGCCATCAAGGGCGTGGTGCCGACGAATTCATTGACTTCGTTCATCACCCGCTCGGCCGGCGGCGCGTTGCGCAGCATGGCGTTGCTGATGCCGGTGAGTTGCTCGATGAAACCGGGGACGCGCACGCCGGCATTCATCAGGCTCTGGTAGCGGTCGACGATTTGCCCACGCTCAAGGATGACCACGCCGATTTCCGTGGCCCGGCAGTGGCTGCTCGGGGTGATACCGGTGGTTTCAAAGTCGATGACCGCTATACGTTCCAAACCTGTTTCAACTCCGTTTAAGCATTTATTTGAGCAACAACGCGCCTTCGATCGGCACGTAGCGGCTGGCAGCGCGTATCAGCGAGTTGGCCGTCAGCCCCGGTACTCCGTAGGCCACGGCTTCGACGCCGTGCTTGTGGATAACGCGATCGAGCAGCATGTCGAAGTCGCCGTCGCCGGAGGCCAATACGATTTCGTCGACGTGGTCGGCGGCATCCATGATGTCGAGGGTGATGCCCACGTCCCAGTCGCCCTTGGCCGAGCCGTCGCTGCGCTGGATGTACGGCTTGAGTTTTACCGTGAAGCCCAGGTTGCGCAGGATCTGCTGGAATTGCTGCTGCTTGCTGTCGCCACGGTCGATGGCATACGCGTATGCCTCGACGATTTGCCCGCGCGCGCTGATATCAGCCCACAGGGCGGCGTAGTTGAAGTGGCAGCCATAGGCCTGGCGAACGGTGTAGTAGAGGTTTTGCACATCGGCGAACACTGCAATTTTCTTCACCGCACTTCCCCATGACAGCCAGGCGCCAGGGCCCGGAAAGGGTGCAAGTATGCCAGCCACGAGGATGTTTCCGGGAAAAAATCAGACCGGGGCGACGTTGCGCCCCGATCCGGGAGGGTCAGACGAAGGAATCATCGTCGCCGAAAGAGGAGGAGTCGTCGGAATAATCGCTGTCCGCGAAGCTGTCCGAGTTGTTGCTGCCCCAGCTGTCATTGCCCCCGGCAAACTTCTGGTCATCATTGCCCCAGCCGCCTGTGTCGCTGGCCGGTGCCGGTTGCTCGATGATTTCCTCCACCACCTGCGGCTGCTGGTTGTGGTGGAACAAACTGCTGATACCTTCGGCCAGCAAAACACCACCGGCCACGCCGGCAGCGGTTTTCATCGCGCCGCCGAGGAAGCCGCCGCCCATTGGCGCTGCGGCGGCAGCTTGTTGTGGCGGCTGTTGATAGTTCTGCTGCGGCGCAGGCTGGCCAAACGCAGGCCGCGCCGGTTCACGCCAGCCACTGTTCGACGATGCCGGTGCGTTTTGGGCCGGTTGCGGTTCACGCGAACCGCCACCTCCAAAGATGCTCGACAAGAAGCCACCGCCACCCGAAGCGGCAGGCTGCGTGGCTTTGGCCCGTTGCAGCTCATCCTGCAATTGCTGGATCTGCTGCGCCTGTTGCTTGTTCTGCGCGTCGAGACTTTTGAGCGCGTGTTCCTGCACCAGAATCGACTGGGTCATGTAGTACCCGGCGGCCGGTTGGCGAGTCATGTGCTCCTTGATCCGCGCTTCGGCCTGGGCGTCGCGGGGAGCTGAGTCCGTTTCGGCTTGTTGCAACCGTGAAAACAGTCCATCGATCAGGGTTTGCTCTTCGCTGTTCATGGCGACCTCGTTAGATTGCCGTTGGAAATCGTGGTTTCGCCTGGTATCAGGCGCCGTTCCAGTTATGGGGGTGTTACGAGTTGTTTCAATGGTCTTTACTCAAGGTTTACGTTTGCTCACCGCCGGTGCTGATCGGTTAAAGTGTTGTCCTTGCTCTCAGGCCTGCGATGAACTTGATGAATCCGTTAGACGTATTGCGTGACTCCTTGCGTTTCACTCGGCACAACCTGGGCGCCATCGTCCAGTTGTGTTTGCCGTTGGTGATCTTCGAAGCCCTGCTGCAACAGGTGCTCAACCACGTCGTCGGCCCGGATGCGTTTGCCGGATACAGCGTGGTGGTGGGGTTGCTGGTGTACCCGCTGTACACCGGTGCCCTGATCCTGTTTCTCGACGCCCGCACCCGTGGCGAGTCGCCGCGCACCCAGGACGTGTGGGCCAGGGCCCTGACCCTGTGGCCGCGCTTCGCCCTGCTGACGGCCATGAGCACGCTGCTGATTCTGCTGGGGCTGTCGCTGTATTTCCTGCCGGGCCTGTGGCTGATGGTGGTGCTGGCCTTCGCCGAGTACCTGTTGGTACTGCGCGGGATGCCGGCACTGGAGGCGATGAAGGAAAGCTTTCGCCTGACCCGTGGGCATTTCTGGCGGATCCTGGTGTGCCTGCTGTGCGTGATGACGCCGCTGTGGTTGCTCAAGGGCGCCAGCGTGGCGGCGTATCCGACGCCTGCGCCGCTGGTCGGGTTGTTGCTCGACAGCGCTCACAGCTTTTTGCAACTGTTTACCAGCGTGGTGCTGTTCCGTTTATTCATGTTGATCGGTGGCGATGCCGACGCGCGGTGATATGCTCCGCTCCATTCCTGAAACGCCATAAGCCGAGCCGATGACCCGTTTATTGCGCATCACCTTGCTGGGCCTGTTGATCATCGCAGGCCTGCTCGCAACCCTGATTTATAGCGCGACCTGGCGCCCCGAGGCCAAGGAAACCCTGCCGGTGAGCTGCGTCGCGCCCCGTGCGCCGACGCTGTTGCCGGGCCAGGCGCTCAAGGTCATGACCTGGAACGTGCAATACCTGGCCGGCAAGAACTATGTGTTCTGGTATGACACCGCCGACGGCAGCGGCCCCGACGACCGCCCCACGGTCGAAGACATGGCCGCCAGCCTCGACGAAGTGGCGCGGGTGATTCGCGACGAACAACCGGACATCCTGCTGCTGCAGGAACTCGACGAAAACGCCAAGCCCTCCCACTACCAGGACCAACTCGCCCTGCTGCAGGAACGCCTGGTCGATCTTTACCCGTGCAGCGCACAAGCCTTCGACTGGAAAGCCGACTTCGTGCCAGACCTGCACATTTTCGGCAGCGTCGGCCGCAAACTGGCGACCCTGAGCCGCTACCAGATCGAACACGCCGAACGCCTGCAATTGCCGGCGCCCGAGGCGAACATCCTGAGCCGTCAGTTCCAACCCAAGCCGGCCTTGCTGTTGACCTACCTGCCACTGAGCGACGGCGGCCAACTGGCGGTGCTTAACACGCGCCTGGACGGCGATGCCCCTGGGCGCAACGCGGTACAGGAGCAGGTCAAAACCACGGTAAAGCTGTTGGATAAATTCGAAAGCCGTGGCACGCCCTGGCTGATCGGCGGGGATTTCAACCTGCTGCCCCTGGGCCAATTCCTGCGCCTGGACGCCGGCAAACGCGGGCAGTATTCACCGGACAGCGAACTGCATTTGCTCTGGGACAAATACCCGATGATCCCGAGCAACAGCCAATCCAGCGGGATTGACCGTGAAAAATGGCTGACCCACTTCCCCAACGACCCAAGCCTTGATGGCCCGGATCGCACCCTGGATTACCTGTTCTACAGCCCGCGGATCAAACGCGTGGAAGCGAAGGTGCGGCAGGAAGATACGCTGCGCATCTCAAATCATCTGCCGGTGATTGCGCGGTTCCTGCTCCCCGCCGCGCAATAAGCCACACCACAAAACCCATGTGGGAGCTGGCTTGCCTGCGATGCAGACGACGCGGTTTGTCAGTAACACCGCAGCGATATCATCGCAGGCAAGCCAGCTCCCACATTTGACCTCTGTCGCGGCTACTTGCGGGGTTTGATCCGCGCAGTGGGCTCGGCGATCAACGGATCATCCGGCCAGTAATGCTTGGGGTACCGCCCCTTCAAATCCTTCTTCACCTCGGCGTAGGTACTGCGCCAGAAGTTCGCCAGATCCTGCGTGACCTGCACCGGCCGCCGTGCCGGGGACAGCAGGTGCAGCTTGACCACCTGACGCCCGCCCGCGATGCGTGGCGTATCCGCCAGCCCGAACAGCTCCTGCAAACGCACCGCCAGGATCGGCGGCTGTTCGCTGTAGTCCAGGCGCACCGACGAGCCAGACGGCACTTTCACATGCTGCGGCGCCAGTTCGTCGAGGCGCTGGGGCAGCGGCCAGGGCAGCAGGTTGTGCAGGAAGCTGGAGATATCCAAATTGGCGAAATGACTCAGGCGCGAGACTTTGCCCAGGTAGGGCATCAACCAGTGTTCGAGGCTGGCGAGCAAGGCGCTGTCGCTGACGTCGGGCCATTCGCTGGCTTTGCCGGCGTCGAGATGGCGCAACAGCAGGACGCGGGCCTGCCACTGGCGCAGCTCGGGGGTCCACGGCAGCAGCTCCAGGCCTTTGCGGCGCACCAGGTTGACCAGCGCCTGGCTGCGGGCGGATTCGTCGAGGCCAGTCAGCGGTTCGCGGCTGAGCACCAGTTCGCCGACTTTGCGCTGGCGCTCGGCACGCAGCACGCCTTCGCGCTCGTCCCAATCCAACTGGTCGACAGTGCGCACTTGTTCGGCGAGTACCGTATCGAACAATGCCGGATCAAACTCGGCCGCCAGGTAGATGCGTTCTTCGCGCTGGCCCTGGCGGCTGCCGAGGTCGGCGATGACCAACCAGGGTTGCTTCATCAGGCTGTCCGCCTCGGCGAACAGCGCGGCGCGGCCGTTGGCCAGGCGGTATTCGGCGCCATCGGGGCGGCGTTGCTGGGCGACGCGGTCCGGGTACGCCAGGGCAAGCAAAGCGCCGAGCCAGCGCGGGTGGTCGGGGTCGCCAACCGGTTGCGTGGCCTGGCCTCTCAGGTAGCCGCGATATTGCCGGGCCAGCTGCTTGGCGCGCTGTACGCCGCCTTGCGTACCGCGCGCACGTTCTTCGCCGGACAGCAGCGCCAGGCGACTGTGCAAGTCCGCACCGCCGCCACGCAGGATATCGCGCTCACCCAAGAGCGCGGCGACCTCGCACGCCATCGCCGCCAACCCCAGGTCCTGCCCGCGCAACAACAAATGGGCGATGCGCGGATGGGCCGGCAACTCGGCCATCTTCTGCCCATGGGCGGTCAGCTTGTCTTCCTTCAAAGCGCCCAGGCGCACCAGCAAATCCTCGGCCTGGGCATATGCAGCGGCCGGCGGCAGATCCAGCCATACCAGCTGCGCGGGCGTGACGCCCCAGCGCGCCAACTGCAAGGCCAGGCCGGCTAGATCTGCCGCGAGAATTTCGGCACTGCCATAAGCGGCCAGGCCTTCGTGCTGGTCTTCGGACCACAAGCGATAGCACACGCCCGGCTCCAGGCGCCCTGCCCGGCCGGCGCGCTGGGTGGCGCTGGCGCGGGAAATGCGCTGGGTATCGAGGCGGGTCATGCCGCTGCCCGGGTCGAAACGCGGCACACGGGCCAGCCCGGCGTCGATCACCACGCGCACGCCGTTGATGGTCAGGCTGGTCTCGGCGATGTTGGTGGCCAGCACCACTTTGCGCTTGCCGGCGGGCGCGGGGTCGATGGCGGCGCGTTGGGCATTGAGGTCCAGTTCGCCATGCAGCGGGCAAAGGAGCAGATCCGGGCGGTTACCCAGAGCGTCGGCCAGTTGCTGATTGACCCGGCGAATTTCCGCCTGGCCCGGTAGGAAAACCAGCACGCTACCGGTTTCATCATGCAGCGCTTCAAGGATGGTCTGCACCACCCGCGGCTCGATAAATTCCCCAGCCTGGTACGGCCGCCCCCAGCGCATCCGCACCGGGAACATGCGCCCTTCGCTGCGCAGGATCGGCGCGTTGTCCAGCAAACCGGAGAGGCGCTCGCCTTCCAGGGTGGCGGACATCAGCAGGATTTTCAGCGGCTGCTCATCACGAAACAGATCGCGACCGTTCAGGCTCAGGGCCAGCGCCAGGTCGGCATCGAGGCTGCGTTCGTGGTACTCGTCAAAGATCAGCAGCCCCACGCCGTCCAGCGCCGGGTCATCCTGCAGGCGGCGGGTGAGAATGCCTTCGGTGACCACTTCGATGCGGGTGTTGGGGCCCACTTTGCTGTCGAGGCGAATGCGATAGCCGACGGTTTCACCGACCTTTTCGCCCAATTCGCTGGCCAATCGCTCCGCTGCGGCGCGGGCGGCCAGGCGCCGGGGTTCGAGCATCAGGATGGTCTGCCCGGCCAGCCAGGGCTCGTTCAATAAAGCCAAGGGCACGCGGGTGGTTTTACCGGCGCCGGGCGGCGCTTCCAGCACGGCTTCATGGCGGTTGGCCAAAGCGTCACGCAGGGCGGGTAAAACTTCATCAATCGGCAACGAATTCATACTGGCTCCAAAGCAGAGCGGCGAGTATAACGGCGAACTGCCGGATGCCGATGATGGTCTGTATAGCACCACCGGCATGGGCTGTGAATGCGGTCCAATGTGGGAACAGCGTCGCCTGGTAGATCTGGCTTATAGTCACCTTTCAAACGAGTTCAGGAGAATTTTATGCGTATCGCTTCCCGTGTCATCGGCGGTGTCCTCGCCCTCACCCTGCTGAGCCAACTCACCGCCTGCGGCTCGATCTTCTACCCCGACCGCCGCGGCCAGATCGACGGCAAGATCGACCCGGCTATCGCTGCGCTCGACGCCATCGGCCTGCTCTTCTACGTAATCCCCGGCCTGATCGCCTTTGGCGTGGACTTCGCCACCGGCGCCATTTACTTCGAACCGGGCAAGACCGCCCTGGTCGCCCCGGAAAAACTCCACGAAGCCATTGGCGCCGACGGCAAGGTCGACAACGCCAAGCTGCAAAGCATCATCCAGAAAGAAACCGGCCGTACCTTGCCGCTGGACGATCCGCGCATGATCCAGTTCAAGGGCAGCGTGCAGCAACTCGCGGCCCTGGGCCTGCAGCCCGCCGCCTAAGGACCGTTTATGACCAGCAGTGCCGAACACGCCAGGCTCTTGCGCCTGGCCACCCGCGCGTCGGTGGGCGTGGCCTGTGTGCTGATTGTCACCAAGGCCATCGCCTGGTGGTTCAGCGGCTCGGTGAGCATGCTCGCCGGGCTGACCGACTCACTGCTGGACGGCGTGACCTCGCTACTTAACCTGGTGGCCGTGCATTACGCGCTGCGCCCGGCCGATGACGATCACCGCTATGGGCATGGCAAAGCGGAGTCGCTGTCGGGCATGGCCCAGGCGCTGTTTATCGGCGGCAGCGCGGTACTGATCGCGTTCCAGGCCTACGGGCGCCTGCAACACCCGGAACCGGTGGGCGCGCCGTGGTTGAGCATCGGGGTGATCGTCTTCTCCCTGGTGCTGACCGTGGCGTTGTTGATGCTGCAACACCGGGTGGTCCGTGAAACCGGCTCCAACGCCGTGCGCGCCGACTCGCTGCACTACCGTTCGGACCTGATGCTCAACGGCAGCATTCTGGTGGCACTGATCCTGGCCGGCGTTGGCTACCATCGGGTGGACGCCTGGTTCGGCCTGGGCATCGCCGCCTACATCTTATGGAGCGCGATTCAGATTGCCCGCGAAAGCTTTGCGGTGCTGATGGATGAGGAACTGCCGCCGGATGTGAGCCAGCACATGCTGGAACTGGCCCGTGGCGTACCGGGGGTATTGGGTGCCCATGACTTGCGCACGCGCGTGTCGGGCAACCATTGGTTTGTGCAGTTGCACCTGGAGCTGCCGGGGGAATTGACGCTGTCCGTCGCCCACGGCATCAGCGACAGAGCCGCCGATGCCATCCACCAAGCCTACCCGCGCGCCGAAGTGCTGGTGCACGCCGACCCACGGGAAGTGGTCACGGGCAATAAGGCCTAGTACTGCACCTGATAGCCGCGGCTGCTCAGGCAATTGCCTTGGGCCTGGCGGTAGGTGCGCACCACGGCCGGGTCGGGGGCGTAGGTGACTTGCTGGGGGTCGAAGCCGCTTTGCTGCACCGCCCAGCGATAACAGTCATTGCCGTCCTGCTGCACCTGGGCCGGTGACTGGCCGTTGGCGGGGTACGCCACCACGTCATAACCGTTGCCCTGCGGCGCGGGCGGCGGCGTGGGCACAGCCGCCGGTGGTTGCACCACCACGTACTGCTGGGTGCTTTCTTCGTAGGCGTAGTAAGCGCCGGCGGCGAGGAACAACAGCGAACCGCCCACCCATACTTCTCGGGCATAGTCCGGCAAGTAATGCACGCGGATGCCATACGGCGGAGCGACCACGACGTAGCGCGGGCCTTGCGGGCGATACCAGTAGCCGCCCGAGAAAAAGTAATCCTGGCCACGATAGGGCACACGGTAATTACGCTCCGGGAAGCGGTCGACGATATAGCCGGGGCGATACTGCGGGCCCGGGCCCCAGCCATTGCCGTGGCCGTCGGGACGGCCTGGCCAGCGGTTATCGTTGGGATGGCCGTTGTAGCCGGGGCGCGAACCGGGGCCACCCGCCTCCCAGTGTCGGTTGTCGTCGTTGCGCCGGGGAATGTCGCGGTAGTAGCCCTGGCGCGGTTCCTGGGTCTGACGCACGGTATCGGGCCGGCCCTGGATCGGCAGGTTGTTCGCCGGCTGGGGCTGCGGCGCCGGCCGAGGCTGCTCATTGTTTAGCGGACGGCTTTGCCATTGGCCGCCGCCGTCAGGGCCGCCACGTTCAAAATGCTGATTCTGCGGGCGTGGCTGATTGTTCTCAGGGCGCGGCGGATTACTTTCCGGCCGCCCGCCTTCAGGACCACGCTCATGCTGCCCACCTCCGCCCTGCGGCCGCTGCCCCTGATTCGGTGAGTTATCGCGCTCGTCGGCCACTACTTGCGTGCCGACACTGACCACCAGCAAACCAACACCTGCCATACGCCAGATGCGCTTCATGCTATTCCTCACTGCGGATTAGGGCCTGTCCATAAGACTGGAAAAGCGAGGCCCGGTTCTGGCACAGGTTATCAGTAGGCAAAAGAAAAGGGGCGACCCGTCGGCCACCCCTTGAGAACTTCGTCCTGGCTCAACGCTTTTGGCGTTGGCTCACCTCACGCCGTCTTGTGGACAGTGTGCAGCCTGGAGGCCGGCTCAACCCTGCTGGGGTGGCGGCCGCAGCGCACCTGATTGGGCGGGCTGCTGTGGACTGTTGTCCAGGCGGTGATTCTGTTGATAACGATACCCGCCCGCGCCCGACAGATGATTGCGAAGATTGCGTCAATAAACAGTGCTTGCGCAATTTTTAACCCTTCATGGATAATTCACCGCAATAGTTACGACAAAGGTTAACCCGATGAGCAAGCTTGACCGATACGACCTGAGTATTCTGGCGGAATTGCAGCGTGACGCGAGGATCTCCAACCAGGAGTTGGCCGAGCGAATCGGCCTGTCGCCTTCGCCGTGCTCGCGCCGGGTCAAGCAGTTGGAAGACGACGGCTACATCGCCCGCCAGGTCGCGTTGCTCGACCGCAAGATGCTCGGCCTGAGCCTCACGGCCTATGTGCTGATCGGCATGGACCGCCACACCCCCGAGCGTTTCGAGAATTTCGAAGCGGCGATCCGCACCCTGCCACAGGTATTGGAGTGCAGCCTGGTGACGGGGATGGATGCCGACTACCAGTTGAAAGTGGTGGTGCCGGACATGGACCACTACCAGAAACTGCTGCTGGGGCATTTGACCCGCATTGAAGGCGTGACCAGTGTGCGTTCCAGTTTTGTGCTGAACCAGGTATTGAATAGCACCGAACTGCCACTGACCCACCTGCGTACTTAAAGGCAGCGAAGTTCAAATGTGGGAGCTGGCTTGCCTGCGATGGCGGTCTGTCAGTCACAGTGAGGCTGACTGGTCCACCGCTATCGCAGGCAAGCCAGCTCCCACATTGACCGCGACCGACTCAGGTCAATATTGCGCCTGTGACCCTGCCCTATACTGCCCGCCTGCCCTGTCGGAAAAGTCCCTATGAACAACATCGACCCCGTCCTGTTTGAAGAATGGATGATGACCGGCCTGGTCACCCTCCTGATCATTTTCATGGGCTTTATCGTCTGGGACCTGGCGAAGAAGTCCAAGGCAGGGCGCTTTGGCTCGTTTATCCTGTTCTTCGTGCTGGGGCTGGGCGTGGCCGCGTTCATCATCAAGAGCGTGGTGATCGGCCTGATCGAGTCCGGCGCCTTATAAACGCGCCGGTACTTCCCGCCACTGGCCTTGATCCAGGCCGTCGAGGGTCCAATCGCCAATTCGCACACGCACCAGCCGCAACGTGGGCAAGCCCACGGCCGCCGTCATGCGGCGTACCTGACGGTTGCGCCCTTCCCGAATCACCAGCTCCAACCAATGGGTGGGCACGCTTTTGCGAAAGCGTACCGGCGGGTTGCGTGGCCATAACTCAGGTTCATCCAACGGCCGGGCTTCGGCGGGCAAGGTTTTACCGTCGTTGAGCTCCACGCCGTCGCGCAGGCGTTGCAGCTGTTCTTCGCTGGGCTCGCCTTCGACTTGCACCCAATAGGTTTTCGCCAGCTTGTGCCTGGGGTCGGCAATGCGCGCCTGTAACTGGCCATCGTTGGTCAGCAGTAACAGGCCTTCGCTGTCACGGTCCAGGCGGCCGGCCGGGTAGATGCCGGGAATATCGATAAAGTCTTTGAGAGTCGCGCGCCCGCCTTCGTCGCTGAACTGGGTCAGTACGTCGAACGGCTTGTTGAACAGGATCAACTTCGGCTCGGCCGGCGGCGCCTTGGCGACGCGGCGCGCAGCGGAATACGGAGGTTTCGCGCCAGGGCGGCGCGAATCGGGACGGGTGGGACGGGACATGGCAAGGAACATCTAACGGTCAGGACCGACAATGCTAGTGGCCTGACCGTTAAATGACCATCCCCAGCGCTTAGCGGAACGGCGGCTCGTCGAAGCTGCGCAGTTTGCGCGAGTGCAGCGAGTTGAGTTCGGTGCGCAGCAGGTCGACCGCCTCGATGCCGATCTTCAGGTGCTGGCTGACCGCACGCTCATAAAACGCGTTGGCCGAACCCGGCAGCTTGATCTCGCTGTGCAGCGGTTTGTCCGATACGCACAGCAACGTGCCGTACGGCACCCGCAAACGATAACCCTGGGCGGCGATGGTGCCGCTTTCCATGTCCACCGCCACGGCGCGGGACAGGTTGATCAACGGTCGTTCCTGGGCCCAGCGCAGTTCCCAGTTGCGGTCGTCATAGGTCAGGACGGTGCCGGTGCGCAGGCGTTTTTTCAGCTCTTCGCCTTTTTCGCCAGTCACGTTGGCGGCCGCTTGCTGCAAGGCCATCTGTACTTCGGCCAGGGCCGGAATCGGGATGTTCGGCGGTACCACGCGGTCCAGAATCCCGTCGCGACGCATGTAGGCGTGAGCCAGTACGTAATCGCCGATGGTCTGAGATTGGCGCAGGCCGCCACAATGGCCGATCATCAGCCAGCAATGCGGACGCAGCACGGCCAGGTGGTCGGTGATGTTCTTGGCATTGGACGGGCCGACGCCGATGTTCACCAGCGTCACGCCGTGACCGTCGGTGGCTTGCAGGTGGTAGGCCGGCATCTGGTAGCGGTGCCAGACCACGCCGGCGGCAATCGCCGACGCTTCGCCATGGTCCATGCTCTTGTCGATGATCACATTGCCCGGTAGCACCATGCGGATAAACCGCGGATCGCTGCGCAGTTGTTCCAGGCCATGCAGGATGAACTGGTCGACATAGCGGTGGTAGTTGGTCAGCAGGATCCATGGCTGCACGTGGCGCCAGTCGCTGCCGGTGTAATGCACCAGGCGGCGCAGGGAAAAGTCCACGCGTGCCGCATCGAACAGCGCCAACGGCAGCGGGTCGGTGTTTTCCCAATCGTACAGGCCATCGGCAATGCCATCGGTGGCGGCCGACAGGTCGGTGCTGGGGAACACGCGGGCCAGGGTCGCGGCGGTCACGCCGGAGCCGGCCAACTCGTCGCCCTGCTCCACTACATACGGATACGGGATGTTCTGTTGGCTGACGCCCACTTCCACCGTCACGGTGAAATCGTGCATCAGCGGCACCAGTTGCTCCAGCAGGTATTTACGGAACGCCGCCGGATGAGTGACGGTAACGCTGTAGGTTCCCGGCAACTGGACCTTGGCATACGCCCGGGTGGTCTGTGGGACTTCGCCGTGGCAGTGGTAGGTCAGGCGCAGTTCCGGGTAGCGAAACAGCGCGCGTTGTTCGGCGTCGGGCTCTACGCGGTCCTTGAGGTATTGCTTGAGGGCTTGATTGAGCGCGCCGGTAGCGCGCTCATGCAGGGCCGCCAGCCGATCCACGGCTTCTTCGGCGGTTTGAACGACAACAAAAGCTTCGGTCACGGTAAGCATCCTGTGTACTGAGTTGCAGGTCTTTATCTTGCCTGTATCCCAGGCTCACTTAAACAAAGGAATTGGAATGCTACCAATGTGGGAGCTGGCTTGCCTGCGATGGCTGTGTGCCAGCCAACAACTATATAACTGTCCCACCGCTATCGCAGGCAAGCCAGCTCCCACAATTGACCGTGTTTATTCAGATAAATTGAGGGGTTGCGCGGGCGACAAGCGCTTCCACATCCACGCCACGCGGCAAGGCGCCGTAGACCCGACCGGACGACTCCCCCAACCGGCCGGCAATAAACCCATCGCTGACCGCCGCATGCCCCGCCTCCAGCAACAATTTGGCCTGCAACGCCACGGCAATATCCTCGGTGAGCTGTCGCGCGCGGTACTGGATGTCCTGGGTGTCCATGAATGCCGACTTCAGCTGTTCAATCCGCCGCGCCAGTTGCTTGTCCCCATGGCCGTCCCCCAGCTCGACAAACAACGCCTCCAGCACCCCCGGCTCCTTCGACAACGCCCGCAGCACGTCCAGGCATTGTACGTTGCCGGAGCCTTCCCACGTCGAGTTCACCGGTGCCTCGCGGTACAGGCGCGGCAGGATGCTGTCCTCGACATACCCCGCGCCGCCCATGCACTCGGCGGCCTCGTTGATCATCGCCGGGGCGCGCTTGCAGATCCAATATTTGCCCACCGCGGTCACCAGCCGGGCGAACTTGGCTTCCTGCTCATCGCCCAAGTGGTCCAACGCGCGGCCCATGCGCAGGCTCAAGGCCAGGGCGGCTTCGCTTTCCAGCGCCAGGTCAGCCAGCACGTTTTGCATCAGCGGTTGCTCGCTGAGCATGCGGCCGCCCACCGAACGATGGGCACAATGATGGCTGGCCTGGGTCAGCGCCTGGCGCATCAGGGCGCTGGAGCCGACCATGCAATCGAAGCGGGTCATCGCCACCATTTCGATGATGGTCGGCACGCCGCGGCCCTCTTCGCCGATCATCCAGGCCAGGGCGCCGCGAAACTCCACTTCGCTGGAGGCATTGGAGCAGTTGCCGAGCTTGTTTTTGAGACGCTGGATGTAGAACGCGTTGCGTGTGTCGTCCGGGCGGTGCCGGGGCAGCAGGAAACAGGTCAGGCCCTTGTCGGTCTGCGCCAGGGTCAGGAACGCGTCGCACATCGGCGCCGAGCAGAACCATTTATGGCCCACCAGCTCATAGGCCTGGCCCGGGCCGCCGGCGCCCACTGGATAGGCACGGGTGGTGTTGGCGCGCACATCGGTGCCGCCCTGCTTTTCGGTCATAGCCATGCCGATGGTGGCGCCGGCCTTGTGGGCGATGCCGACGTTGCGCGGGTCGTAGTGGGTGCTGAGTATTTTCGGCAGCCAGGTGTCAGCCAACTCCGGCTGCAAACGCAGGGCCGGAACACAGGCGAAGGTCATGGTCAGCGGGCAACCGGTGCCGGCTTCGGCCTGGGTGTGCAGGTACGTCATGGCGGCGCGGGCTACATGGGCGCCGTGCTGCGGATGGGCCCACGGCAGCGACGGCAGGCCGTGCTCGACGGCGGTACGCATCAGCTCGTGATAGGCCGGATGAAACTCCACCAGGTCGATGCGGTGACCATAACGGTCATGGCTGTTGAACACCGGTTTGTTCTGGTTCGCCAGGAACCCGGCCGCCATCAGCGGCCCGCCGGCCAACGCGCCGTAGGCATCGATGCGCGGTTGCGCCCAGCCGGCACCAAAGCGGCGCGACCATTCTTGCAGGGGCACATCGATACGGTACAGGTTGGTGCCGTCCAGGGACGGGGGCTGGTTGGTGACGTCGTGGGTTTCGGCGAACTGATGCAGGTTCATGACGGGCCTCCAGGAAAAAGGCCAATGTCGATCAACGCCTCCTGTAGGAGCGAGCTTGCTCGCGAAGAACGTCAACGATAACGCGTTCATTCTAGATAAACGCGTTGTTCTCAGGTTTTTCGCGAGCAAGCTCGCTCCTACAAGGGCATGCCGAGAGGCCGGTCTTTTCAGTTAAGCACCGTCAACCCGCTTAAAAAAGTGGTAAACCTGCCGAATACGCGGCGCTTTTGCCCTCTGCTGGACACAACAAGCGGCGTTCCAACACCGCTTGCAACGCCTCGAACCGCACCGGCTTGGCCAGGCGATCAGACACGCCCACACCATGGCAACCCTCACGCTCCGACACATTGAGCGAAGTGCTCAAGGCGATCACCGGCAACTCACCACAGCCAGGCAGTGCCCGAATCTGACAGCACAATGAGAACCCGCCTTCGGGAATATCCAGCAGTACCGCGTCAAAATCCCCACCCTGCAAAGCCGCCAACGCGTTCGGAGCCGTGTCGACGGTTTTCACCCGGTAACCCAGCTTGAGCAGCATGCCACGCACCACCCACTGGCCGACGCTGTTGTCATCGACCAACAGCACCGCGCACTCCTGGGGCGAACGTTGCCGCTCTGGCGCAGGCTTCGCTTCGGGCGCAACCGGGCTGAGTGTTACGTCCAGCTGGAAGCGGCTGCCCTTGCTCGGTTCGGAATGATGGGTAAGGCGCCCGCCCAGCAACTCGATCAATTGACGGCAGATCGCCAGCCCGATACCCAGTCCGCCGTACTCGCGCGTCGTCGAGCCATCGAGCTGGAAGAACCGCTGATACAGCGTAGCCTCATCGAGGAAAGCAAAGCCGATACCGGTGTCGGTGACGATAAAGCTTATGTGCAGGGCACCGTCGCTCTGGGGCACGCCGACCACACGCAGGCGCACTGAGCCTTCGTGGGTGAACTTGAAGGCGTTATCGAGCAAGCAGTCCAGGCACTGCAGCAGTTTATCGGCATCGCCCAGCACGCGGTCCGGCAGCTCGTGCGCCACGTCGATGGAAAACGCCAGGCCTTTGCCCTGGGCACTGGCGTTGAACTGCTGGCGCAAGGTGTCGAGCGTGCCGCGCAGGCTGAACACCTGGGGCTGGGCACTCAAGCGTCCAGCCTGCAATTCGGTGAGGGTGAGGATGCCATTGACCATGCGCATCATGTCCCGCGCCGAACCCGCCGCGGTTTGCTGGTAGCTCGCCAGGTCCGCGTCCAGCGGCAGGGTTTGCATCAGTTCAAGGGAACCGATCACGCCGTTCATGGGCGTGCGCAGTTCATGGGTCAGGGTGGCGAGGAATTCATCCTTGAGGCGGTTGCTGCGGGCCAATTGCTGGTTGAGCACTTCGAGCTTCTGGCTGGCGTCGAACAGGATCTGCGCCTGTTGCTCGCGCATGGCGTTGATGCGGTCGGCCAGGGCCAGGGACAACAACGCCACTTCAATCGCCGAGCCGATCTGGCTGGCGTACATGGTCAGGAACACATTGGGCAGGTAGCCCAGCACCATCAGTGTATTCACCACCCCACCCAGCAGGAACGCCGACCAGGCGATGATGAAGTAGCGCGCCACTCGCTGGCCGCAATACCAGGCCTTGATGGCCGCCACAAAGATAGTCACGGTGAACACCAGCGCCAACCCGGTGGCCAGGCGCAGCGCAAGGGCATAGCTGGTCATCAACGACAGCAGCATCACCACGCCACCGCAGGCCACCAGTGTCAGCAACAGGCGGTTGATCCAGCGACTGTGCTGGGCCGTGTGCAGAAAGCTGCGCGCAAACAGGCTGCCGAACAACGCCGACGCACCGATCAGGAACGGCGTCGCGGCATTCGCCCACCAGGGGTTGTTCGGCCAGAAATACTCCACCGCCGCGCCGTTGACCGACAGCTGGTACATGCCGAACGAAGCGATATAGAAGATGTAATAGAGGTAGCTGGTGTCGCGCACGCTGAGGTAGATGAACAGGTTGTAGACCAGCATGCCGAGCAACACGCCATAAATCAGACCCAATACGTACAGGCGCAGCGGTTGCTGCTCCAGGTAGGCGGTGCTGGACCAGAGCGTCAATGGCGCCTGGATCGAGCCTTCGCTTTGCAGACGCAGGTAGACGGTCTTCGCCTCCCCAGGGGCAAAGTCGACCTTGAACAGGTAGTTGTTCTGCCGGATCTCGCGGGCGGAAAACGCCAGCGCATCCCCGGTTCGCCCGGCCAGGCGATAGATACCGGTGCTGTCAGGCAAGTAGAGGTCAAGATGATCGAGCGGCGGGTAGGCCAGTTCCAGCAACCAGGTGCGTTGCGCGTCGGAATGATCGGGCTGGTAGTGCAGATTGACCTTCAGCCAGAACACTGAGCGCGAGTAGCCCGCATTCAGGGTGTCTTTATCGTGGAGTTTGAACTGCACGGCGGCGGAAGGCGCGCTGACATCAGCGATGGTCAAGGCATCGGTCGGGTCTTCGAGCACTTGCATGGCCCGACCCAACGGCAGGCTTCGCGTGTCCTGGGTGAACTCAACGGCGCCGGCGAGCATCGGCAGCCCGCACAACAGTAACATCAGCAAATAGCGCATAGAGCCCCAGCGTGGCCTGTCCGGTTATGTCAAAAAGCCCCCCATCCTTTTGAGAAGACGTACACCGGCAATACAGTTAGTCGTTTGGATCCACTCTAGCATAGCCGCTAAAGGCAATTAGACACCATTGAAATAAAATTTCGAAAGGCTCTAGAACAAGGGTTACAGCGCGTTCTACCGCATCCGGCAAATACTAGCAAACCGCCATAAACCGCGATAAATACGTCTAACATTCAGGCATCGTCGGAAGGCCCCGCCAAAAGCGTTTGGTGGTAAGCTCGCGCACCATGAATATCTACAGCTCTCGCCCCGTTGTCCTCTGTCTCTCCGGCCATGATCCCAGTGGTGGCGCCGGCTTGCAGGCAGATATCGAAGCCCTGCTCGCCCAGGGTTGCCATGCGGCCCCGGCCGTCACCGCCCTGACCGTGCAGAACACCGTCAACGTCAGCGATTTCCGCGTGCTCGACCGCGAGTGGGTACTGGCCCAGGCCAATGCCGTGCTCGGCGATTCCGAGGTGGCGGCGGTCAAGCTGGGCATGCTCGGTTCCACCGCGATGGTCGACACCGTGGTTGAACTGCTGCAGGCGCACCCGCACCTGCCGGTGGTGTGCGACCCGGTACTGCGCGCCGGTGGCGGGGGCAGCCTGGGCAAGGACGAAGTCGGCTTCGCGATGCGCGAGCGGCTGTTGCCGTTGTCGCTGATCGCCACGCCGAACCTGCCCGAAGCGCGCATCCTCGCAGAACTGCCTGAAGGCACGGCGGATGAGTGCGCCGAGAAGCTGTTGCCGTACATCAAGCATCTGCTGATCACTGGCGGCCACGGCGACGAGCACGAAGTGCACAACCGGCTGTACAGTCGCGACGGCACGCGCCAGACCTTTACCTGCCAGCGCCTGCCCGGCAGTTATCACGGTTCGGGCTGCACGTTGGCCAGCGCGTTGGCCGGGCGAATCGCCCAGGGCGAAGGCCTGGTCAGCGCCGTGCAATCGGCGCTCAACTACACTTGGCGCACCCTGCGTGATGCCGAACAACTCGGCCAGGGCCAGTTTGTACCGCGCCGGTTGCCGCTGGATTTCTGTTCGTAACGCCGAGAGGCTCGCCCGATGAAACTACGTGGCCTTTACGCCATTACCGACAGCCAATTATTGGCCGGCAAATTCCTCGCCTACGTCGAAGCGGCGCTGGACGGAGGCGTGACCCTGCTGCAATACCGCGACAAAAGCAGCGACGAAGCCCGGCGCCTGCGTGAAGCGGAAAAACTGCGGGAACTGTGCTCGCGCTACAAGACTCAACTGATCATCAACGATGACGCTGAATTGGCCGCTCGCCTCGGTGTCGGCGTGCACTTGGGCCAGACCGACGGCCCGCTGACCCCGGCCCGTGCGCTGCTCGGCTCCAAGGCGATCATCGGCGCCACCTGCCACAGCCATATCGAACTGGCCGAACAGGCCGCCAAGGAAGGCGCCAGCTACGTCGCCTTCGGCCGCTTTTTCAATTCCAGCACCAAGCCCGGCGCACCGGCCGCCACCGTTGAGATGCTCGCCGACGCGCGCAAGCGTCTGCACCTGCCAATCTGCGTGATCGGCGGTGTCACCTTGGAGAACGCCGAACCCCTGGTGGGCCACGGTGCCGACCTGCTGGCGGTGGTGCACGGCCTGTTCGGTGCCGACAGCACCCAGGAAGTCACGCGTCGCGCCCGTGCGTTCAACGCCCTTTTCAAGATTTGATTTCAGAGAGCCCATCATGTCCCGTTCCGAAACCCTGTTTGCCAATGCCCAGAAACACATCCCCGGCGGTGTGAACTCCCCCGTGCGTGCGTTCAAGAGCGTGGGCGGCACGCCGTTGTTCTTCAAGCATGCCGAAGGCGCCTACGTCACCGACGAAGATGACAAACGCTACGTCGACTATGTGGGCTCCTGGGGCCCGATGATCCTCGGCCACAGCCACCCGGACGTGCTGGACGCTGTGCGTCAGCAACTGCAACACGGCCTTTCCTACGGCGCGCCGACCGCCATGGAAACCGAGATGGCTGACCTGGTGTGCAGCATTGTGCCGTCGATGGAAATGGTGCGCATGGTCAGCTCCGGCACCGAGGCCACCATGAGCGCAATCCGCCTGGCCCGTGGTTTCACCGGCCGCGACAGCATTATCAAGTTCGAAGGCTGCTACCACGGCCACTCCGACAGCCTGTTGGTAAAAGCCGGCTCCGGTGCGCTGACCCAAGGCGTACCAAGCTCGGCCGGTGTGCCGGCGGCGTTTGCCAAACACACCTTGACCCTGCCGTTCAACGACATCGGCGCCGTCGAGCAGATGCTCAGTGAGGTGGGCCAGGACGTGGCGTGCATCATCGTCGAACCGGTGGCTGGTAACATGAACTGCGTACCGCCGGCGCCAGGCTTCCTCGAAGGGCTGCGCGAGCAGTGCGACAAGCACGGCGTGGTGCTGATTTTCGACGAAGTGATGACCGGTTTCCGCGTCGCCCTTGGCGGCGCCCAGGCCCACTACGGTGTGACGCCGGACCTGAGCACTTTCGGCAAGATCATCGGCGGCGGCATGCCGGTGGGCTGCTTCGGCGGCAAACGCGAAATCATGCAGCACATCGCGCCGCTGGGCCCGGTGTATCAAGCGGGCACCTTATCGGGTAACCCGCTGGCGATGGCCGCCGGCCTGACCACCCTGCGCCTGATCAGCCGCCCAGGCTTCCACGCCGAATTGACCGACTACACCACTCGCCTGCTCGATGGCCTGCAACTGCGCGCCGATGCGGCCGGTATCCCCTTTGTTACCACCCAGGCGGGCGGCATGTTCGGCCTGTACTTCAGCGGCGCCGACGATATCGTCACCTTCGATGACGTGATGGGCAGCGATGCCGATCTGTTCAAGCGCTTCTTCCACCTTATGCTTGAAGGCGGCGTGTACTTGGCGCCGAGCGCTTTCGAAGCCGGCTTCACCTCGATCGCCCATGGCGACGCCGAGCTGAAACTGACCCTCGACGCAGCCGAGCGGGCCTTCGCTGCACTGAAGTAATCGGCAGCCACCATCAGGCACCGCGCAAACGGTGCCTGATTGCTACTTTACTGACAGATATTTCCGACTTTTTTCGAGAAATTACCTGCAATCCGGCAGATAACTTGCCCAACCAGCAGAAAAACGAGTAAAGACTTTGTAAGCAGAGGCCTGCTTATTTCATAATGCGCGCTTATTGGACCCCCCGAGGGTCCGCGCGCCCCGTCAGAGGTAAGTCGATTCCCATGAAACGCACCGGCCGCACCCTGGTTCTGGGCTGCCTGTTGCTCCTTCAGCCGCTGCTGGCGCATGCACAAGCAGGCGGCAACTCGTTGTTAATCCCAGCGATGGGTCGCTGCACCCTCAATACCCAGCCAGACAGCCAGGCCGAAGCCCTGAGCGCGTGCCAAAAACAGGCCGACGGCGGCGATGCGCAGGCGCAATACGAGTTGGGCGAGTACTTCCACGACAGCAAAAACCCGGCACGTGACCTCAACAAGGCCTTGAGCTACTTCGAGAAAGCTTCGCTGCAGGGTCATGCCCAAGCGCAGTTTCAGTTGGGCAGCATGTTTTTCAAAGGCGAAGGCGTACCGGCCAACAACGTGCAGGCGTACATCGTGTTGAAAATGGCTGCGGTCAACGGCGCCGAAGACGCGCTGGACACGGCTGATGAAGTGGCCGAGCACATGCAGCGCGATGAGCTGGAAGTGGCGACGCAGGTGCTGGGGCAGATTTTCCGCAATTATTTGCAGGAATTGCAGAGTGCGGATGGGCGTTCGCCCTTTTCACCCTTGCCCTGATTTCAGCTAAACCCTTTTACCGCCATCGCAGGCAAGCCAGCTCCTACAGTTGAATGCATTCCAAAGTTGGAACTCGATCGACTGTGGGAGCTGGCTTGCCTGCGATGGACGCGACGCGGTCTAACGCCCTACTTCTCAGGCATCGGCATCGGAAACGGCATCACATTGCTGGTGCCCCGCGCCTCGCTGATCTTCGGCGTGCCCATGCGCTCGACCTCATCGATGCGCACAATCGAATGCATCGGCACAAAACTGCGCACCACGCCTTCAAACTGCGCCTTGAGCTTCTCTTCGCCCGGGTCGACGACCAACTGGGTGCGCTCGCCAAAGACGAACTCTTCCACCTCCAGGAAACCCCACAGATCGCTCTGATAGATCTGCTTGGCGTACATTTCGAACACCTGGCCCTGGTTGAGGAAAATCACCTTATAGATTGGAGCTTCACGTTTGGTCATGGTGGGCGGATAACACATCGGGGATATAAAAGAGGGCGCGAACTATAGCATGGCACCCGATGCACAGCGCTAGGAACCAATGGGCATGCCCCCTATAATGCGCGGTTCTTTACCACCAGTTGACGATTCCCATGGCCAAGAAGCTTTACATCGAAACCCACGGTTGCCAGATGAACGAGTACGACAGCTCGCGCATGGTCGACCTGCTGGGCGAACATCAGGCCCTGGAAGTCACCGCCCGCGCCGAAGATGCCGACGTGATCCTGCTCAATACCTGCTCGATCCGCGAGCGGGCCCAGGACCGTGTCTACTCGCAGCTGGGCCGCTGGCGCGAACTGAAACTGGCCAACCCGGACATGGTGATCGCCGTCGGCGGTTGCGTGGCCAGCCAGGAAGGTGCCGCGATCCGCGACCGCGCGCCCTATGTCGACGTGGTGTTCGGCCCGCAGACCCTGCACCGCTTGCCGGAAATGATCGACGCCGCGCGCCTCACCAAGCTGCCGCAGGTCGACGTGTCCTTCCCGGAGATCGAAAAATTCGACCATTTGCCCGAGCCACGCATCGACGGGCCGAGCGCCTACGTGTCGGTCATGGAAGGCTGCAGCAAGTACTGCACCTTTTGCGTGGTGCCTTACACCCGTGGCGAAGAAGTCAGCCGGCCGTTTGACGATGTCATGTCAGAAATTATCCACCTGGCCGAAAATGGCGTGCGTGAAGTGACCCTGCTGGGCCAGAACGTCAACGGTTATCGCGGCCAGACCCACGACGGCCGCCTGGCCGACCTGGCGGAGTTGATCCGCGTGGTCGCGGCCGTGGACGGGATCGAGCGCATTCGCTACACCACCTCGCACCCGCTGGAGTTTTCCGACAGCCTGATCCAGGCCCACGCCGAAGTGCCGGAGCTGGTCAAGCACCTGCACTTGCCGGTGCAATCGGGCTCGGACCGCATCCTGGCGGCCATGAAGCGCAACCACACCGCCCTGGAGTACAAATCCAAACTGCGCAAATTGCGCGCGGCGGTGCCGGGCATCTGCATCAGCTCGGACTTTATCGTCGGCTTCCCCGGCGAGACCGAGAAAGACTTCGAGCAGACCATGAAGCTGATCGAAGACGTCGGTTTCGACTTCTCCTACTCGTTCGTCTACAGCCAGCGCCCCGGCACCCCGGCGGCCGACTTGGCGGATGAAACCCCGGAAGCGCTGAAAAAAGAGCGCCTGAACGCGCTGCAACATCGCCTGAACCAACAAGGTTTCGAGATCAGCCGACAAATGGTCGGTTCGACCCAGCGCATCCTGGTCACCGACTACTCGAAAAAAGACCCCGGCGAATTGCAGGGCCGTACTGAGAACAACCGAATCGTCAACTTCCGGTGCGACAATCCGACCCTGATCGGCCAGTTTGCCGAGGTGCATATCGATGCGGCGCAACCGCATTCGTTGCGGGGGTCGTTGATCAACTGACACGCAGGTCTCAAGACAAATGAAGATCAAATGTGGGAGCTGGCTTGCCTGCGATAGCGGTGCAACAGGCAATATCTTTTTTGAATGTGCCGGCCCTATCGCAGGCAAGCCAGCTCCCACAGTAGATTTTTGTTGTTCTTGAGAGATAACCCAGTCCATTTAAGTGCTTTCGCACACGGGCGGCTGGCGTTATTCTCTAATCCACCTCAACAGCCAAAGGGCGGCTAAAAGCGACCTTGAACGCACCCATAGTAGAACCCCATCGTTTCATTCTCGAGCCGTTTGAGGCTCGCCGTTTCGCCAACCTGTGCGGACAGTTCGACGAGCACCTGCGCCTGATCGAACAACGCCTGAGCATCGAGATCCGCAACCGCGGCAATCAGTTCGAGCTCATTGGTGAACCCCAACACACGACGTCCGCAGAAAACCTGCTGCGCCGCCTCTACCGCGAAACCAAGGGTAGCGAGCTGTCGCCGGAAACCGTGCACCTGTACCTGCAGGAATCGGCGGTCGAAGACCTCGCCAACAACCCCGTGGCCGAAGCCAGCGTGGCGTTGCGTACCAAAAAAGGCATGATTCGCCCGCGCGGCTTGAATCAGCAGAAGTACGTCAAGGAAATCCTCGGCAACGACATCAACTTCGGCATCGGCCCCGCCGGTACCGGCAAGACCTACCTGGCCGTGGCCTGCGCGGTCGACGCGCTGGAGCGCGAGCAGGTGCGTCGCATCCTGTTGGTGCGCCCGGCGGTCGAGGCCGGCGAGAAGCTCGGCTTCCTGCCCGGCGACCTGGCCCAGAAGATTGACCCGTACCTGCGCCCGCTCTATGACGCGCTCTACGAGATGCTCGGCTTCGAATATGTGGCCAAGCTGATCGAACGCCAGGTGATCGAAATCGCTCCGCTGGCCTACATGCGCGGACGCACCTTGAACAACAGCTTCATCATCCTCGACGAGAGCCAGAACACCACCGTCGAACAAATGAAGATGTTCCTCACCCGCATCGGTTTCGGCTCCACTGCCGTGATCACCGGTGACGTCACCCAGGTTGACCTGCCCAAGGGCACCAAATCGGGCCTGGCCCAGGTGATCGAAGTGCTCAAGGACGTACCGGGTATCAGCTTCACGCACTTCATGCCCAAGGACGTGGTGCGCCACCCGCTGGTGCAGCGCATTGTCGAGGCCTATGAGCGCTTCGATCATCGCGACGACGCACCGGCCAAGGACGCACGCCGCGATGCTTGAGCTTGACCTGCAGTTGGCCACCGAAGCATCCGTCCCCAGCGAAGCACAGTTTCGCCAATGGTGTGCGCTGGCCCTGCGCCAGCGCAGCGCCGACTCGGAACTGACCATCCGTCTGGTGGATGAACCCGAAGGTCGAGCGCTGAACCACACCTGGCGTCAAAAGGATTACGCGACCAACGTGTTGTCCTTTCCCGCTGATGTACCGGATGAGCTGCTGGATATCCCGCTGCTGGGCGATCTGGTGATTTGCGTCGAGGTGGTGGAACGCGAAGCGAAGGAACAGGGCAAGGCTCTTGAGGCCCATTGGGCCCATCTGGTCATCCACGGCTGCTTGCATCTCTTGGGTTACGACCATATAGACGATGACGAAGCCGAGGAAATGGAAGCACTGGAACAAACGTTGCTTGCAGAACTGGGCCATCCGGACCCGTATGCGGACGACGAAGTTTAAAAACACTCAACTGTCACACTAAAGGATTCAGAGTAATCGCTATGAGCGAAGACCGATCGAGCAACGGGCAGAAGTCATGGCTGGGGAAACTGACCCAGGCTTTTGCCCACGAGCCGAAAAACCGCCAGGAGCTGCTTGAGCTGCTGCGCGAGGCCCACCAGAACAAGTTGCTGGACAGCGAAGCGCTGGCCATCGTCGAAGGCGCCATTCAGGTGGCTGACCTGCAAGTACGCGACATCATGGTCCCGCGCTCGCAGATGATCAGCATCAGGGCGACCCAGACCCCACGGGAGTTCCTCCCGGCCGTGATCGACTCGGCGCACTCGCGCTACCCGGTAATCGGCGAAAGCCATGACGACGTCATGGGCGTCCTGCTGGCCAAGGACCTGCTGCCGCTGATCCTCAAGGAGAACGGCGACAGCTTCAACATCAAGGACCTGCTGCGTCCGGCCACCTTCGTGCCCGAATCCAAGCGCCTGAACGTGCTGCTGCGTGAATTCCGCGCCAATCACAACCACATGGCCATTGTGATCGACGAATACGGCGGCGTGGCCGGCCTGGTGACGATTGAAGACGTGCTGGAGCAGATCGTCGGTGACATCGAAGACGAGCACGACGTCGAGGAAGACAGCTACATCAAGCCACTGCCCAGCGGTGATTTCCTGATCAAGGCGCTGACGCCGATCGAGAACTTCAACGAATTTTTCGACAGCGAGTTCTCCGACGACGAGTTCGACACCGTCGGCGGCCTGGTGATGAGCGCGTTCGGGCATCTGCCAAAACGTAACGAAACCACCGAGATCGGCGCGTATCGCTTCCGCATCCTGAATGCCGACAGCCGTCGTATCCACCTGATCCGTCTGACCCCTATTGCCCGATAAGGACTCAAATGCGCCGTCTGATCGCACCCGGCTGGCCCGGTAATCTGCTGGCCGTGGTGGCCGGCGCCATCACCACCCTGGCGTTGGCGCCGTTCGATCTGTGGCCGCTTGCCCTGGTGGCGGTCGGGTTCTTTTACGTGGGGCTGCGGGAATTGAGCCCACGCCAGGCACTGGGCCGTGGCTGGTGTTTCGGTTTCGGCCTGTTTGGCGCCGGCACCAGCTGGATCTACTACAGCATTCACCACTTCGGCGGCGCTTCGGTGCTGCTGGCGGGCTTCCTGATGCTGCTGTTTACCGCCGCCATCGCCTGGTTCTTCGCCCTGCCCGCCTGGCTGTGGGCGCGCTGGCTGCGTCGCAATGAGGCACCGCTGGCGGATGCGTTGACATTCGCCGCATTGTGGGTCGGCCAGGAAGCGTTTCGGGGCTGGTTCCTTACTGGCTTTCCGTGGTTGTACTCCGGTTACAGCCAGCTTGAAGGCCCCCTCTCGGGCCTGGCGCCGGTGGGCGGCATGTGGCTGATTTCGTTTGCCCTCGCACTGACCGCGGCGCTGCTGTGCAACCTGCCGCGCCTGCTGGCAGGCAAGCGCAACGCATTCATCGGCGCGGGCCTGGTGCTGCTGGTGGCGCCCTGGGCGATCGGCCTGGCGCTCAAGCATCACGCCTGGACCAGCCCGTCTGGCGCGCCGCTGACCGTTGCAGCTCTTCAAGGCAATGTTGAACAAAGCATGAAGTGGGACCCGGAGCAGCTCAATGCGCAGCTCGCGCTGTACCGTGACATGAGCTTCGCTTCCAAGCGCGTCGACCTGCTGGTGTGGCCGGAGACCGCCGTGCCCGTTCTCAAGGAGTCCGTCGAAGGCTACCTGGGCATGATGGGCAAGTTCGCCGCCGATCGGCATACGGCGCTGATCACCGGCGTGCCGATCCGCCAGGAAGTGCATCACCAGAAGCGCTACTTCAACGGCATCACCGTGGTCGGCGAAGGCGACGGCACCTACCTCAAGCAGAAACTGGTGCCGTTCGGTGAGTACGTGCCACTGCAGGACATGCTGCGCGGCCTGATCGCCTTTTTCGATCTGCCGATGTCGGACTTCGCCCGCGGCCCCGCCGACCAGGCGATGTTGCAGGCCAAGGGCTACCAGATTGCGCCGTTCATTTGCTACGAAGTGGTGTACCCGGAATTCGCCGCCGGCCTGTCGGCCCAGAGCGACCTGTTGCTGACCATCAGCAACGACACCTGGTTCGGCCGCTCCATCGGTCCCTTGCAGCACCTGCAAATGGCGCAGATGCGGGCATTGGAGGCGGGCCGCTGGATGATCCGCGCCACCAACAATGGCGTGACCGGCCTGATCAACCCATTCGGGCAGATCACCGCGCAGATCCCGCAATTCGAGCGCGGCATTCTCTACGGTGAAGTGGTGCCGATGCACAATCTCACGCCGTACCTGCAATGGCGGTCGTGGCCGTTGATTATTGTGTGCGTGGTGCTGTTCGGCTGGGCGCTGCTGGCGGCCCGCATGTCGAAAACCGTCTAACCGGCAGACACAAAACCTTTGTGGGAGCTGGCTTGCCTGCGATGCAGACACCTCGGTGTTCAGTGATACCGAGGTGATGCCATCGCAGGCAAGCCAGCTCCCACATTTGCCCTGCGGTGTTACCTGTAAAATACCCGATAACCCACCTGCCCTACCGCTTCATTGATCAACTGCCCGCTCTGCCATATCGACTTGAATTCCGGCAACCAGCCACCCAGCGGGCGAGCGTTATCCACCCCCAGAAACCCCACCGGCGCAGGCACTACGGTGAAACCGGCTTTCTCAAAACTCCATACCGCCCGCGGCATATGCGAGGCATGAGTCACGACTACCACACGTTTGACGCCTTCGGGCAGTAGTATCTCAGCGCTCATCTGCGCATTTTCCCACGTAGTGCGGCTGCGCTCTTCCTTCCAACGCACGTTCACGCCGAAGTCATCGCGCATCGACACCGCCATCAACTCGGCCTCGCTGGGCGGCGTGCCGTAATGCAGGCCGCCGGTGGTCAGCACCGGCAAACCGGACGCCTTGGCCAAGCGCGCGGCATAACGCTGGCGTTCCAGGCCGATACCGGTGGGCTGGTCGGTGCCCCAGGCCGGGTCTCCACGCTCGCGTCCCGACCCCAGCACCACAATGGCGTCGGCGCGCCCAGCCAGGGTCGACCAATCTTCCCGCGCCAGCGGCGGCTCGGTTTCCAGGGCCCGTGCGCCCCACTCCACCACCGCCGGCAGGCTGATCAGCCACATCCCGCCGAACCCCAAGGCAAAACAACACGCCGCCAGGCGTGGGCGGCTGCGACGAAACCACCAGGCAAGGGCCAGCAACAGCAAGAGAATGCCGGGCGGCAGGAGCAGTTGTTTGATGAAATAACGAATAGGCATCGAGCATCTCCATAGATGCCCGAAGCCTAAGGTGTAACGGGGTTTAGCGACAATCTTTACGGTGAAATGGCGCGGTGATGCGGTACAGGAGAGCGGTTGACTACGTGTAGCGGGCGGACCGGAGTTTTTCCGGGCCACGACCGGCAGACAAGTCCTTGAGCCACACCACCTTGGCAGAGTGAGCAGGCCCCTTGGCTGGCGGGGTCGCCACCCAGGGAGGCGTGGTACGCCCATTGCGTTCCAGATAAGCCTTGATCAGCTCCAGCTCCGCGCGGCTCAAACCGCGCAACTCCAACTCAACGGGCCGTTCATCACGCAATCGGCCCGCCGTCCTCGCCGCATCCAATGCACGACCCAAACGGTCGATCAATCCTTCGTAGATATCCGGTTTCGATACGATTCGCTGCGATTCAACCATCCCCTCACCTCATTGAAGAAAGACTTGCTCCCCAATAAACAGCGTAGTCCCCGTTGCTGCGCCTGCCTGGCGCCGCGACAGACGGCCTGGCCTGCGCAATCAGGGTTTCCCTCGATAGAGCGGGCTCATGTATGCTACGGCGCTTCCTGTCACTCCACTTCCCGCAGGGTTTGGGCACGGACGCGCCGCTTTCTGGTGTCGATCAACCTGAACGTTGCACCGAAGAGGATTAGGCCACCCCTATCCAGTTCAAAAGTAGCCATGCACGAACACTATCAGCCCCGTGAAATAGAAAATGCCGCCCAAACCTTCTGGGACGAGCAAAAGTCCTTTGAAGTCAGCGAACAGCCAGGCAAGGAGACTTTCTACTGCCTGTCGATGTTCCCTTACCCCAGCGGCAAGCTACACATGGGGCATGTGCGCAACTACACCATCGGCGACGTAATTTCCCGCTACCAGCGCATGCAAGGCAAGAACGTCCTGCAACCCATGGGTTGGGACGCCTTCGGCATGCCGGCGGAAAACGCCGCGATGAAAAACAACGTGGCGCCCGCCAAGTGGACCTACGAAAACATCGCCTACATGAAGAACCAGCTGCGCAGCCTGGGCCTGGCGGTGGACTGGTCCCGTGAAGTGACCACCTGCAAGCCGGACTACTACCGCTGGGAACAATGGCTGTTCACGCGCCTGTTCGAAAAAGGTGTGATCTACAAAAAGAGCGGTACCGTGAACTGGGACCCGATCGACCAGACCGTGCTGGCTAACGAGCAGGTGATCGACGGTCGCGGCTGGCGCTCCGGCGCGCTGATCGAGAAGCGCGAAATCCCGATGTACTACTTCAAGATCACCGCCTACGCCGATGAGCTCTTGTCGAGCCTCGACGACCTGCCGGGCTGGCCTGAACAGGTCAAGACCATGCAGCGCAACTGGATCGGCAAGTCCAAGGGCATGGAAGTGCAGTTCCCGTACAACGTCGATTCGATCGGCGAAGCGGGCGTGCTCAAAGTCTTTACCACCCGTCCGGACACCCTGATGGGCGCGACCTACGTCGCCGTGGCCGCTGAACACCCGCTGGCCGCCCAGGCCGCACGCAACAACCCTGAGCTGCAGGCGTTCATCGCCGAATGCAAAGGTGGCAGCGTGGCTGAAGCCGACGTCGCCACCCAGGAGAAAAAAGGCCTGCCGACCGGGCTGTTCGTCGAGCACCCGCTGACTGGCGAGAAATTGCCGGTATGGGTCGCCAACTATGTGCTGATGCACTACGGCGATGGCGCCGTCATGGCAGTACCGGCCCACGACGAGCGTGACTTCGAATTCGCCAGCAAATACAACCTGCCGATCAAGTCCGTGGTGCGCACCAGCGCGGGCGACACCAACCCGGCCCCGTGGCAGGACGCCTACGGCGAGCACGGTGAGCTGATCAACTCCGGCGAGTTCGACGGCCTGGATTTCCAGGGCGCTTTCGACGCGATTGAAGTCGCCCTGATCAAGAAAAACCTCGGTGCCTCGCGCACCCAGTTCCGCTTGCGTGACTGGGGCATCAGCCGCCAGCGCTACTGGGGCTGCCCGATCCCGATCATCCACTGCCAAAGCTGTGGCGACGTGCCGGTGCCGGAAGACCAACTGCCGGTCGTCCTGCCGGAAGACGTGGTACCGGACGGTGCCGGTTCGCCACTGGCGCGCATGCCAGAGTTCTACGAGTGCAGTTGCCCGAAATGCGGCCAGCCTGCCAAGCGTGAAACCGACACCATGGACACCTTCGTCGAGTCCTCGTGGTACTACGCCCGCTACGCCTCGCCGCACTATGCAGGCGGCCTGGTAGAAAAATCCGCCGCCGACCACTGGCTGCCGGTGGACCAGTACATCGGTGGTATCGAACACGCTATTCTTCACCTGCTGTACGCGCGCTTCTTCCACAAGCTGATGCGCGACGAAGGCCTGGTCAGTTCCGATGAGCCGTTCAAGAACCTGCTGACCCAGGGCATGGTGGTCGCCGAGACTTACTATCGCCGTGAAGCCAATGGCGCCTACACCTGGTTCAACCCGGCCGACGTCGAGCTCGAGCGCGACAGCAAAGCCAAGGTCATCAGCGCCAAGCTGATCGCCGACGGCCTGCCGGTGGAAATCGGCGGCACCGAGAAGATGGCCAAGTCGAAGAACAACGGCGTCGACCCTCAGTCGATGATCGATCAATTCGGCGCCGACACCTGCCGCCTGTTCATGATGTTCGCCTCGCCGCCCGACATGAGCGCCGAATGGTCCGACTCCGGCGTCGAAGGTTCGCACCGCTTCCTCAAGCGCGTCTGGCGCCTGGCGCACGCGCACATCAGCCAGGGCCTGCCGGGCAAGCTGGACGTGGCGACCTTGAACGACGAGCAGAAAGCCATTCGCCGCAGCACCCACCTGGCCATCAAGCAAGCCAGCCAGGACGTGGGCCAGCACCACAAGTTCAACACCGCCATCGCCCAGGTAATGACGCTGATGAACGTGCTGGAAAAAGCCCCACAAGCCACTGAACAGGATCGCGCGCTGGTGCAGGAAGGCCTGGAAACGGTCACCCTGCTGCTGGCCCCGATCACGCCGCACATCAGCCATGACCTGTGGAACCGTCTGGGCCACAGCGAAGCGGTCATCGATGCACGCTGGCCGGTGCAGGATGACAGCGCCCTGGTACAGGACACGCTGCAGCTGGTGATCCAGGTCAACGGCAAACTGCGCGGCCAGATCGACATGCCGGCCAGCGCGAGCCGCGAAGACGTGGAAGCGGCCGCCCGCATCAACGAAAACGTGCTGCGCTTCACCGAGGGCCTGACGATCCGCAAAGTGATCGTGGTGCCTGGCAAACTGGTCAATATCGTCGCTAGCTAATCGGATCGGGCGCAGGGCTTGAGCCCTGCGCCGAACAAAGCCTTCAGGGCCTCGATAAGGCCCACATGGTTTCAAGGGGAGCAACAAAATGATCAAACGCAATTTGCTGGTTATGGGCCTTGCCGTGCTGCTAAGCGCTTGCGGCTTCCAACTGCGCGGTACCGGCACCCAGGAACTGGCGATCAAGGAACTGGACGTCAGTGCCCGCGACGCCTACAGCGAAACAGTGACCCAGTTGCGTCAGGTCCTGGAAAACAGTGGCGTACACGTCTACACCGGCGCGACCTACAAGCTGTTCCTGGCCAACGAACGGGAAACCCAGCGCAACCTGAGTTATGCCAGCGCCGGGCGTGCGTCCGATATCGAACTGAGCACCGTGCTCAGCTTTGAAATCCAGGGCCACGACAAGCTGCCTTTGATGGGTGACGACATCCAGATCCAGAAAATCGTCAGCCACGACGGCAACAACCTGGTGGGTTCGGACTCCGAAACCATCCAAGTGCGCAAGGAAATGCGTCGCGAACTGGTACAGCGCATGATGCTGCGCCTGGCGATGATCACGCCGCAACAGCTTGAGGTCCTGCAGCAACGGGCTGACGACAAGGCCAAGGCTGACGCCGACGCACTCAAGGCTGCCCAAGAGTACGAAGACAACACGCCGAAACAATCGCCTGTTGAAGTCCCTGTCGAGTAAGCCAGACGGGGCGCGCCAAGCGCCCCGTTCGCCCTGCCTATGAAACTCGCCCCCGCCCAACTCGCCAAGCACCTGCAAGGTGGCCTCGCGCCTGTCTACATCGTCAGCGGCGATGATCCGCTGCTGTGCCAGGAAGCCGCCGACGCCATCCGCGCCGCCGTGCGCCAGCAAGGCTTCGATGAACGCCAGGTGTTCAGCGCCGACGCCAGTTTCGACTGGGGCACGCTGCTGCAAGCCGGCGCGAGCATGTCGCTGTTTGCCGAAAAACGCCTGCTGGAACTGCGCCTGCCTTCAGGCAAGCCCGGCGACAAGGGCGCGGCAGCCTTGATGGAATATTGCTCACGGCCTGCCGAAGACACGGTGCTGTTGATCAGCCTGCCCAAGCTCGATGGCAGTGCGCAGAAAACCAAATGGGGCAAGGCCCTGGTGGAAGGGGCACACACCCAGTTCATCCAGATCTGGCCGGTGGACAGCAGCCAACTGCCCCAGTGGATTCGCCAGCGCCTGTCTCAATCGGGGCTGTCGGCCACCCAGGACGCAGTCGAGCTGATCGCCGCGCGGGTCGAAGGCAACTTGCTGGCCGCCGCCCAGGAGATCGAAAAGCTCAAGCTGATGGCTGAAGACGGGCAGATCACCGTCGAAACCGTTCAGGGCGCCGTGGCTGACAGCGCGCGCTTTGACGTGTTCGGGCTGGTGGACGCAATCCTCAACGGCGAACCCGCCCACGCCCTGCGCATGCTCGAAGGCCTGCGCGGCGAAGGCGTGGAGCCACCGGTGATCCTGTGGGCCCTGGCCCGAGAACTGCGGGTGCTGGCCAATATTGCCTTGCAATACAGCCAGGGCACGCCGCTGGACAAATGTTTCAGCCAGGCTCGGCCGCCGGTCTGGGACAAGCGCAAGCCCCTGATGAGCAAAGCCCTGCAACGGCACTCGGCGCAACGCTGGGCGCAGCTTTTGCTGGAAGCGCAGCGCATCGATGCGCAGATCAAGGGCCAGGCAGCCGGTTCGCCGTGGATGAGCCTGAGCCGTTTGTCGCTGTTGATGTGCGGCCAGCGCCTGACCCTTCCCGCCGAATAACCCCGTCCAAAAAATCACCACAAAACCCTGTGGGAGCTGGCTTGCCTGCGATAGCGGTCGGTCAGCTTGCATCTCTGGCACTGATACACCGCTATCGCAGGCAAGCCAGCTCCCACATTGACTGTGCCCACATTACTCTGTGAAAACGCCTACGCATCGAGGGGCTTTACAGCGGCCAAACTTCGGCAGAAAATTTGCCCCGCTTCCCCTCACCTATCGAGAGTACCGACATGAGCAAAAAGCCATCCAAGCATGGCCCCAACAAGGCCAAATCCATCATCGCCCAGCCACTGTTCCGCAGCCGTCAGGAACGCGCCGGCAAGGGCAAAGGCAGCTACCGCCGCGAAGCCTTCCAGTCTAATAGCTGGGAGGCTTCTTACTTTCTGGCTGCCTGAAGGCAAGCGCCCCTCCGGCATGATAAGGTCTGCTTCTGATTTGTAATCCCTGGACCTGTGCATGCCCTCTAGTCTTTCCCGTCGTTGGCACCTTCGCCAATTGATCGCTGCCTCCAGCCTCATTCTGCTTGTCGCCTGCGCGGAAAAACCAACCGCCGCCGACGCTCAACCACTGCCCAAACTCCAGACCGCCCCGGTGGTCGCGCCTGCCGTAGTGGCCCCGCTGGCCGTGGACAACCTTGATATCCAACCCACCCAGACCTTTGCCGAATGGCAGGCCGGCTTTCGCGCGCAAGCCCTGCAGGCCGGCATCACTGCCGCCGTGTTCGACAATGCCTTCGCCAACGTCACGCCCGACATGGCAGTGATCCGCGCCGACCGCAGCCAGCCGGAATTTTCCCGCCCGGTGTGGGAATACCTGGACGGCGCCCTCTCGCCGGTGCGCGTGCGCAACGGCCAGGCCTTGCTGGTCAGGTACGCCGACATCCTGCAGAGCATCGAGCAACGCTACGGCGTCGACCGCCAGGCGCTGGTGTCGGTGTGGGGCATGGAAAGCAACTTCGGCCAGTTCCAGGGCAATAACTCGGTGATCCGCTCGCTGGCGACCCTGGCCTACGAAGGCCGTCGCCCGGCGTTTGCCCAGGCGCAACTGCTGGCGGCGTTGCAGATCATCCAGCACGGCGACATCCAGGCCGACCAGATGAAAGGCTCCTGGGCCGGCGCCATGGGCCAGACCCAATTTATTCCGACCACCTACAACACCCACGCCGTGGACTTCGATGGCGACGGTCGCCGCGATATCTGGAACAGCCCGGCCGACGCCCTCGCCTCAACCGCGCACTACCTGCAAAGCTCCGGCTGGCAGAAAGGCCAGCCATGGGGTTTCGAGGTAAAACAACTGCCGACGAACTTTGATTACGCCCTCGCCGACGGTGGCATCCGCAAGACCGTCGCTGAATGGTTGAAACTCGGCATCCAACTGCCACCCGGCGCCAGCCTGCCGCCCGACGTCGACCAACTGTCCGCCGCGCTATTGCTGCCAGCGGGTTACCGTGGCCCGGCGTTCCTGGTGCTGGATAACTTCCGTGCGATCCTCAAGTACAACAACTCGTCGTCCTACGCGCTGGCGGTTGGCTTGCTGTCGGAGCGGTTCGGCGGTGGCGGCGTGATTCGTGGCGATTGGCCAAAAGATGAGCTGCCGTTGAGCCGCTCGCAGCGTATCGATTTGCAGACGGCGTTGAGTGCCAATGGCTATGACGCGGGCAACCCGGACGGGATCATCGGCGCCAATACGCGCAAGGCGATCCGCGCGGCGCAGCAGGCGCTGGGCTGGCCGGCGGATGGGTATCCGACGGTGAAACTGCTGGAATCGTTGCAGAACCGTTAGATCTGCTTATGGCGACCACCGCTATCGCAGGCAAGCCAGCTCCCACATTTGGAATGCATTTCCCTGTGGGAGCTGGCTTGCCTGCGATGAGGCCCTGCCGGGCAACAACTACTTAAAGACCACATCCTGCTCCAGCACCACCCGCTGCTCTCCCGCATCCAACCGCACCCACGCGCCCATCGGCAGCGTCAGGTTCGGGTCACAATGCCCGCTGCGCCAGCCGGACAGCACCGGAATGCACAGCGGCGCAAAGGTCTGCTTCAACAGACGCTCCAAGGCAACAGACTCCACACCCGCCACATCCCCCACCAGCACCCCCGCAACCTGCTGCAGCTTGCCCGCCAGGCGCAAATGCGTGAGCAGGCGGTCGATGCGGTAGATCGGCTCGTTGATGTCTTCGATGAACAGGATGATGCCGTCGGCGTCGATCTCGTAAGGCGTGCCCATCACTGCCGCGATCATCGACAGGTTGCCGCCCAGCAAACGCCCACAGGCGATGCCTGGCTCAAGGGTGGTCAACGGGAAGGCTGCGGGGTGGGCAAGCACGCTGCCCGCACCAAGGTCACCGCGCAGCAGGCCGAGCAATGACGACTCGGTGGGTGGTTGCTTGGCACCGAGCAGGTCGGCATTGAGCATGGGCCCGTGGAAGGTCACGAAACCAGCGTAGCGGTTGATCGCCAGGTGCAAGGCGGTGATGTCGCTGTAGCCGACGAAGGGCTTGGGGTTGGCGCGCAGCAGTTCGAAATCCAGGCTGTCGAGCAGGCGTGGCGTGCCGTAGCCGCCGCGCAGGCAGAAGATGGCGTCGATGGCAGGGTCGGCGAAGGCGCTGTGCAGGTCGTTGAGGCGGACTTTATCGCTGCCGGCGAGGTAACCGTCTCGCTCATACACACCAGGGAAGATTCGCAGGTCATAGCCGCGGGCGCGCATCCATTGGCCGGCTTTTTCGACGTCCAGCGCGGCGGGGCCGGCGGGGGCGATCAGGGCGATGGTGCCTTCGGATCGCAAGGCAGGTACGGCAATGCTCATCCACAACTCTCCCTAAATTAGCGCAGAACGAACTGTGGGAGCTGGCTTGCCTGCGATGGCATCACCTCGGTACATCTGTTGTACCGAAGTGTCTGCATCGCAGGCAAGCCAGCTCCCACATAAGCCCGCTCCCACATTGGATCAGCGGTGTTGGCCAAATTTGTATTACGAGACCAGACTCGCCTTGACCAGCTTGGCCTGCTCGTCCGCGTGGTACGAGGAGCGCACCAGCGGGCCGGACGCCACGTTCTTGAAGCCCATCTTGTAGCCTTCCTCGGCGAACCAGGCGAAGGTGTCCGGGTGCACGAAACGCTGCACCGGCAAGTGGCTGCGGGACGGTTGCAGGTACTGGCCCAGGGTCAGCATATCGATGTCGTGTTCGCGCATGCGCTTCATGACTTCGATCACTTCTTCGTCGGTCTCGCCCAGGCCCAGCATCAAGCCGGATTTGGTCGGAATGTGCGGCATCATCTGCTTGAATTTCTGCAGCAGGGTCAGCGACCACTGGTAATCCGAACCCGGACGCGCGGCCTTGTACAGGCGCGGTACGGTTTCCAGGTTGTGGTTGAATACATCCGGCGGCTCGGCGGCGGTGATTTGCAGCGCCACGTCCATACGGCCACGGTAGTCCGGCACCAGGGTTTCGAGCATGACGTTCGGCGACAGCTTGCGAATTTCGCGGATGCAGTCGGCAAAGTGCTGGGCGCCGCCGTCACGCAGGTCGTCGCGGTCGACCGAGGTGATCACCACGTATTTGAGTTTCAGGTCGGCGATGGCGATAGCCAGGCTCTCCGGCTCATTGACGTCCAGAGGCTTCGGCCGGCCGTGGCCGACGTCGCAGAATGGGCAACGACGGGTGCAAATGTCGCCCATGATCATGAAGGTGGCGGTGCCGCCGGAGAAGCACTCGCCCAGGTTCGGGCAGGAGGCTTCTTCGCACACGCTATGCAGCTTGTGCTTGCGCAGCAGGGCCTTGATACGGTCGACTTCCGGCGAAACCGGGATGCGCACGCGGATCCAGTCGGGTTTCTTCGGCAGTTCGGTGGTCGGAATGATCTTCACCGGGATGCGTGCAACCTTCTCGGCGCCGCGCAGCTTGACGCCGGCTTCCACCTTGGCACGCGGGGCCGGGGCCGGACGGTCGGTCACGTCGACCGTCGGGATCATGGTTTGCACTGCATCAGTAGTCATAGTCAGTCGATTCCGCCCGTAAGGGTCGTCTGCTCAGCATAGTCGAGGTGTTTGACGAGCTGCGCACGCAGCCGGGCACTTACCTCGGCAAATTTAATCGGTGTGGCGTGGTCACTCAGTTGCGTCATCGCCAACCCGGCATAACCGCACGGGTTGATCCGCCGGAACGGCGCCAGGTCCATGTCCACGTTCAGGGCCAGGCCATGAAAGGAACAACCGTGGCGAATGCGCAAGCCGAGGGACGCGATTTTCGCGCCATCCACATACACACCGGGTGCATCGGGCTTGGCCGCGGCGGTCACGCCGTAACTGGCCAACAGCTCGATCAGGCAAGCCTCCATTCGGCTCACCAGGTCGCGTACGCCAAACCCAAGCTTGCGCACGTCCAGCAGCAAGTAAGCCACCAGTTGACCCGGCCCATGGTAAGTCACTTGGCCACCTCGGTCGACCTGCACCACCGGAATATCCCCCGGCAGCAACAGATGCTCGGCCTTGCCGGCCTGGCCCTGGGTGAACACCGGCGGGTGTTCCACCAGCCAGATTTCATCGGCGGCGGTGCTGCCGCGCTCGTTGGTAAAGCGCTGCATGGCATGCCAGACGGGCTCGTAGGCCATCCGGCCGAGCTCGCGAAAGCCCAATACCTGTGGCATCACAGCACCATGTGCACGAAGCCGGTGGCCCGCAGTTCACTGTTGATGTCGTAGAGCTGGTCTTGCCCGATTGCAACGATGTGCAATTGGATCGTGGTGTATTTGCCTGTGGAGCTGGATCGCTCGTCCACACGCTGGTCATTGATCGTCGCGTGCTTACGCACAATCTCGAGGATCAAATCTTTGCGGCCTACGCCGGTATCGCTGATGATCTTGATCGGATAGTCCACCACCGGGAATTCGATCTTTGGCGCCTTTACTTCGGTATCGGTCATGGCGTAACGGCCTCGTAAGCGTAAGCCTTGGCGACAACAAAGCCCCGCGTCGGATCAACGCGGGGCTTTGCAGGTGCACACTATCAGTTGAACAAGCCGTAGAAGAATAGACGGATGCTATCCCACACGCGGCGGAAGATACCACCTTCGTCGACGGCGTCCAGGGCGATCAGGTCGGCGCTGTGCACCACCTTGTCGTCCAGCTTGACTTCGACTTTACCAATCACGTCGCCCTTGGCGATCGGCGCCACCAATTGCGGGTTCATGGTCATGCTGGCCGCGAGCTTTTTCAGCTGGCCTTTAGGCATGGTCAGGGTCAGGTCTTCAGCCAGGCCGGCCTTGACTTGCGAAGTTGCGCCTTTCCAGACCGGCGCGGTCGCGAGCTCCGCACCCTTCTGGTAGAAGGTCTGGGTTTCGAAGAAGCGGAAACCGTAGGTCAGCAGTTTTTGCGTCTCGGCCGCACGGGCCTGCTCGCTGTTGGTGCCGAAGACCACGGCGATCAGGCGCTGGCCGTCACGCACGGCGGACGACACCATGCAGTAGCCGGCTTCTTCGGTGTGGCCGGTCTTCAGACCGTCGACGGTCTTGTCGCGCCACAGCAGCAGGTTGCGGTTAGGCTGCTTGATGTTGTTCCAGAAGAATTCCTTCTGGGAATAGATCGCATAGTGCACCGGGTCGACGCGAATGATCGCGCGCGCCAGGATTGCCATGTCGTGAGCCGACGAGTAGTGCTCAGGGTTCGGCAGACCGGTCGGGTTCATGAAGTGGCTGTTGGTCATGCCCAGGTCGGCCACGGTTTTGTTCATCATGTCGGCGAACGCGTCTTCGCTGCCGGCGATGTGCTCGGCCAGGGCCACGCTGGCGTCGTTGCCGGACTGGATGATGATGCCGTGCAGCAGGTCGCTCACGGTGACCTGCGAACCGACCTTGATGAACATCCGCGAGCCGCCGGTACGCCAGGCGTTTTCGCTGACGGTCACCGGGTCGTTCTCGCCGATCTGGCCGCGGCGGATTTCCAGGGTCGCGATGTAGGCGGTCATCAGCTTGGTCAGGCTGGCCGGCGGCAGGCGCTGGTCACCGTTGTTCTCGACCAGCACGTTGCCGCTGGCGGCATCCATGAGGACCCAGGCCTTGGCGGCCAGTTGCGGGGAGGCCGGCACCATTTCAACCGCCCAGGCGGCCGGGGTGATGATCAGCGAAAGAAGCAGGCACGTGCGTTTGGCTAAGGTGGTGATGTTCATCCGTCTCTCGAAATTGCTTATGGAAACTTGCCCTCGCGGGCAAAACTTATTCAGACAGCCCGTTGCCAGACTGTCGCGTGTTCGGTTGCCCGCTCACCCCTTGCCCCTGGGTTTTTATTGTTCAACGAGCCAACAACCACAGCCCAGGCCCGACGGGCCAGGACCATCAATTCTTTATTATTCAGCCGTGACGACGCTGGGTTGCCCCAGGTTGGCCAGGCGCACGCTGTTCTGCACTTGTGCGACCTCGCTCGGCGAGCCGATCGGGCCCATGCGCACCCGGTGCAGGGTCTGCTGGTTACGCACGATGGAGCTGATGAAGACCGGCGCGTTGACCATACCGCTGAGTTTGGACCTTAACAGTTCTGCCGCGTCCGGGTTGGCGAAAGCGCCGACCTGCAGGTATTGACCACCCGCTGCCGCTGCGCCCGGCGCAGCCCTGGGCACGACGACCGTGTCCGGCGCGTGCTGCTGCGGCGGAGGCGTCCATTGCTCGATCTTGCCCGTCGAGGCGGTCACTTGCGGCTGGGTCGGCGGCTCGTTGAGCATCAACGGCGCCGGCTTGCCTCGCTGGGCCCAATACTGCGCAGGGTCGATACCTTCGACCTTCACGCGCGCGGTACCGGTTTCGGCGTAACCGAGCTTCTTCGCGGCCGCGTAGGACAAGTCGATGATGCGGTCCGAATAGAACGGCCCACGGTCGTTGACCCGCAGGATCACGGTGCGGTTGTTGTCCAGGTTGGTCACGCGGACATAGCTGGGCAGCGGCAAGGTCTTGTGCGCGGCGCTCATGCCGTACAGGTCATAGACTTCGCCGTTGGCGGTGTTCTGGCCGTGGAACTTGGTGCCGTACCAGGACGCCGTGCCCGATTGCACGTAGGTCTTGGAATCCTGCAGCGGGAAGTAATTCTTGCCCAGCACCGTATAGGGGTTGGCCTTGTACGGGCCGGTGTGCAGGGTCGGCGTGGCGTCCGGGATCTTCGACACGTCGACGTCCCACCACGGCGCGCCGTCTTTGTGCGCGCGGTTGATGTCCAGGCCCGGCTGGGCACGGACCACCGCGCCCCCGGATTTCTGCTGCACCGGCCCGCGGCTGGTGGAACAACTGACGACCAGCAGGGACAACGCGGCGAACGCCACCAGCTTGAGCGGTTGATTGAACAGCGATGCCCGCATTACTTGTTGCCCCGTGCTTGGACCAGCATGTCTGACAGTTGATGCACGGCCATGGCGTACATCACACTGCGGTTATAACGCGTGATTGCGTAGAAATTCTT
The DNA here is from genome assembly GCF_001983175.1 of Pseudomonas cedrina subsp. cedrina. GTDB lineage: Bacteria > Pseudomonadota > Gammaproteobacteria > Pseudomonadales > Pseudomonadaceae > Aquipseudomonas > Aquipseudomonas cedrina. The sequence goes on along the minus strand of NZ_MNPW01000008.1, from coordinate 113,490 downwards.
CAGGCCCATCCAGTATTCCGGGCCATTTTCGCCTTCAAGGCGGAACGCCGTCACTGGCATATCGTCAGGCAGCGCATTCTGACTCGACCAGCCCAGCGCCCGCAACTCCCCGACCGTCTTCGCCGGCTCGATGCCCTGGGTCAGGCCCTCGTCGGCACGATCGCCAGCGACCTCTGCGCGGGCCACCACCGGCTCGCAGGCCATCCAGCCGTGGCGCTTGAAGTAGCTGGCCACGCTGCCAATGGCGTCGTCGGGGTTGCTCCAGATATTGATATGGCCGTCACCGTCGAAATCCACCGCATAGGCGCGAAAGCTGCTCGGCATGAACTGCGGCAGGCCCATCGCACCGGCGTAGGAACCTTTGAGCGTCAGCGGATCGACCTGCTCTTCGCGCGCCAGCAACAGGAATTCGCGCAGTTCCTTGCGAAAGAAGTCGGCGCGCGGCGGGTAATCGAAGCCCAGGGTCGACAAGGCGTCGATCACCCGGTAACTGCCGGTGTTGCGCCCGTAGAAGGTCTCGATGCCGATGATCGAAACAATCACCTGAGCCGGCACGCCGTATTCCTGCTCGGCGCGGGCCAGTACCGCCTCGTGCTGGCGCCAGAAGTCCACACCCCGGGCCACGCGGGCATCGGTCAGGAACATCGGACGGTATTCCTTCCACTGCTTCACGCGTTCGGCAGGGCGGGAGATGGCGTCGAGGATCGCCTGCTTTTTCTGGGCTTCGCGGAACACGCCCATCAGCTGTTCGCCGGCGAACCCATAGTCGCGGGTCATTTCACCGACAAACTCGGCGACCTGGGGTGAACCATCATAGTCACCGGCCTGCGCCTCTTGCGTTGCGCCCAGCAGCCCGATCAGGCCCATCCAGGACGCGTGCCGAGTCGCCCAGCCGCGCATTACTTGCATTGACATCTTCACCTTATTCAAACCTGTGCGATCCATTTGCGATGCGTATGAATCGACATCAAAACCCCAAACGCTGACATCAACGTCACCAGCGAAGTTCCGCCGTAGCTAATGAACGGCAACGGCACCCCCACCACCGGCAGCAGGCCACTGACCATACCGATGTTGACGAAAACATAAACAAAAAAAGTCATGGTGAGCGCGCCGGCCAGCAGTTTGCCGAATAACGTCTGCGCCTGCGCAGTGATCACCAGGCCGCGACCAATCAACAGCAGGTAGATCAGCAGCAACGCGCAGATGCCCACCAGGCCGAACTCTTCGCCCAGCACCGCGATGATGAAGTCGGTGTGGCTCTCAGGCAAAAAGTCCAGGTGCGACTGCGTACCCAGCAACCACCCCTTGCCGAATACGCCGCCGGAACCGATCGCGGCCTTCGACTGGATGATGTTCCAGCCTGTGCCGAGCGGGTCGCTTTCCGGGTCGAGGAAGGTCAGGATCCGCTGCTTCTGGTAGTCGTGCATGAAGAAGAACCACATGGCCACAGCCACCGGCACGGCGGCGGCCAGCACGCTGAGGATCCAGCGCCAGCGCAAGCCGCCCATGAACAGCACGAACGCACCGCCCGCCAGGATCAGCAACGAGGTACCCAGGTCGGGCTGGCGCACGATCAGGATGAACGGCACGCCGATCAGGATCAGGCTGATGCCCACGTGCTTGAGCTGCGGCGGCAAGGTGCGCTTGGACAGGTACCAGGCAATGGTCGCCGGCATCAGGATCTTCATGAATTCCGACGGCTGGAAGCGAATTACCCCAGGAATGTTGATCCAGCGGGTCGCGCCCATGGCGTTGTGGCCCATCACGTCCACCACCACCAGCAGCAACACGCCGGCCACATAACCCAACGGCACCCAGCGCGCCATGAAGCGTGGTTCAAGCTGGGCGATGACGACCATCGACAACAGACCCAGACCGAACGACGACGCCTGCTTTATCAGCAGGTCCCAGTTCTTGCCGCTGGCCGAATACAGCACGAACAGGCTGCCGGCCGCCAGGGTCAGCAGCAGGATCAACAACGGGCCATCAATGTGCATGCGTTGCAGCAACGTTGCACGGCGACGCATCACATCTTCACTGGAAAGGATGCGGTCAAAATTACTCTTCATTGGCCGTAACCTCGGTGCTTGTAGGGGGGCCGCCATATTCGGGCTTGAGCCGGCCGTCGCTCGCCAACAGCCAGGCGTCCATGATCTGGCGCACTACAGGGGCCGCAACGCCGGAGCCGGATTCGCCGTTCTCGACCATCACCGCCACCACGATCTTGGGGTCGTCCGCCGGCGCGAAACCCACAAACAAGGCGTGGTCGCGGTGGCGTTCCTGCACCTTGGAGCGGTCATATTTCTCGCCCTGCTTGATAGCGACCACCTGGGCCGTACCACTCTTGCCGGCAATGCGGTACTGCGCGCCGATGGCCGCCTTGCGCGCGGTACCGCGGGCGCCGTGCATCACTTGCTGCATGCCGTGATTGACCTTGTTCCAGTCGGACGGGTCGCGCAAGACGATGTCCGGGATCGGGTTCTCATCCACCGGCTTCTCGCCTTCGATGGTCCTGGCCAGGTGCGGACGGTTCCACACACCTTTGTTGGCCACCAGCGCCGTGGCCTGGGCCAACTGCAGCGGCGTGGCCTGCATATAGCCCTGGCCGATGCCGAGGATCAGGGTTTCGCCCGGGAACCAGGCCTGCCGGCGGGTCGCACGCTTCCATTCCCGCGACGGCATCAGGCCGGGGGACTCTTCGAACATGTCCAGGGAGACTTTCTGACCCAGGCCGAACTTGCCCATATAGGCAGACAAGCGGTCGATGCCCAGCTTGTGGGCCAGGTCATAAAAATAGGTGTCGTTGGAACGCATGATGGCGGTATCCAGGTCGACATAGCCGTCACCGGTGCGGTTCCAGTTACGGTATTTGTGATCGTAGTTGGGCAGCATGTAGTAACCGGGGTCGTACACGCGGCTGGAGGCAGTGACCACACCGGCGTCGAGCCCGGCAATCGCGACCGCCGGCTTGATCGTCGACCCCGGCGGATACAGGCCGCGCAGCACGCGGTTGAACAACGGCCGGTCGATGGAATCGCGCAATTCGGCGTACGCCTTGAAGCTGATCCCCGTCACGAACAGGTTGGGGTCGAAGCTCGGCTGGCTGACCATCGCCAGCACTTCGCCGGTTTTCGGGTCCAGTGCAACCACTGCGCCGCGACGACCGCCCAGGGCCATCTCGGCGGCTTCCTGCAACTTGATGTCCAGGCTCAGCACGATGTCCTTGCCCGGCACCGGGTCGGTGCGCTTGAGCACCCGCAGCACACGGCCACGGGCGTTGGTCTCGACTTCTTCGTAACCCACCTGCCCGTGCAGCTCCGGCTCGTAGAACCGCTCGATGCCGGTCTTGCCGATATGGTGGGTGCCGCTGTAATTGACCGGGTCGAGGGTTTTCAGCTCTTTCTCGTTGATCCGCCCCATGTAGCCCACCGAGTGCGCAAAGTGCGGCCCTTGCGGGTAATGCCGCACCAACTGCGCCACCACTTCCACACCGGGCAAACGGAACTGGTTCACCGCGATCCGGGCGATCTGCTCTTCGGTCAGCTCAAACAGGATCGGCACCGGCTCGAATGGTCGGCGCCCCTGCCGCATGCGCTTTTCGAAGATCACGCGGTCTTCCGGCGTCAGCTGCAGCACCTCGACGATCACGTCGAGCACCTGCTGCCAGTCGCCGGAACGTTCCCGGGTCATGCTCAGGCTGAAGCTGGGCCGGTTATCGGCCACCACCACGCCATTGCGGTCGAATATCAGCCCACGGGTCGGCGGAATCGGTTGCACATGCACCCGGTTGTTTTCCGACAGCGTGGAGTGATAGTCGTATTGGATGACCTGCAGGAAATACAGGCGCGCCACCAGCACACCGATCAAACCCACCACCATAAAGGCGCCAAACACCACGCGAGCGCGTACCAGACGTGCGTCTTTCTCGTGGTCCTTGATGCGGATCGGCTGGGTCATCGGCAGGGGCGCAGATTATTTGTGGTAAGGGTGCCCGGACAGAACTGTCCAGGCGCGATACAGCTGTTCACCGATCAGGATTCTTACCAACGGATGCGGCAGCGTCAGCGCAGACAACGACCAACGCTGGTCCGCCCGCGCACAGACTTCCGGCGCCAGCCCTTCGGGACCGCCCACCATGAAGTTGACGGTACGCGAGTCCAGGCGCCAGCGATCCAGCTCCACCGCCAGTTGCTCGGTGCTCCAGGGTTTGCCGTGCACTTCAAGGGTAACGATGCGCTCGTTGGGGCCGACCTTGGCCAGCATGGCTTCGCCTTCCTGACGGATGAAGCGCGCCACATCGGCATTCTTGCCCCGGGTATTGAGCGGTATCTCTACCAGTTCCAGCGACAGCTCGGCGGGCAGACGCTTGGCATACTCGTGCCAGCCTTCTTCCACCCACTTGGGCATGCGTGAACCGACAGCAATCAGACGCAGGCGCACAGCCGTTCCTTATTCCTGGTCTTTGTTGAGCTTGTCGAAGTGCGCGTGGCCCACTTCCGGGCTGTGGTGCTTGCCATCGGCGGCACGGCTCTGTTCGGCGCCTTTCCACAGGCGCTCCAGGTCGTAGAACTGGCGAGCGTTGGAGGTCATCATGTGCACGATCACGTCGTCCATGTCCAGCAGCACCCAGTCGCTGTCGCCCTTGCCTTCTTCACCCAGCGGCTTGACGCCCTGGGCCTTGACGGCTTCGCGCACCTTGTCGAGCATCGCGCCGATCTGGCGGTTCGAGGTACCGGTCGCGATGATCATGTAGTCGGTGATGCTCTGCTTGTCGCGCACGTCCAGCACCTGGATGTCCTGGGCTTTCACGTCTTCCAGGGCCGCCACGGCGACTTTTACCAGCTCTTCGCCAGCCAGTTCAGGACCAACGTGGGCTTCAACCGGCAGCGGGGCGCTTTTGAACGTGCCTTTGCGCTTAACTTTGCTTACGTCTTTGTTCGTCATATAAAACCTGTTTTGCTCGTATGTTCGGGCGCTCGCGCTACGACTGTGCGTAGGTTCAAGCGCGCCTTTTCAGTTCGACGCACGGTAAAGCCCGTGCGCATCGATGTAGGCCAGGACCGCGTCAGGCACCAGGAAACGTACCGACTTCCCGCTGGCCAGCAGTTGACGGATCTGGGTGGCGGACACCGCAAGCGGGGTCTGCCAGACGAATGCAATATTCCCGTTCGGCCCGGTCAGGGCCAAGGGGTCACTTACCGACCGCGCGGCCAGCAGGTTGCGCAAGGCATCCGGCGGTTCGCTGTCGGCATCCGGGCGTTGCAAAACCAGGATGTGGCAATGCTGGAGGAGTTCCTCCCAGCGATGCCAAGAGGGCAGGCCGCAAAATGCGTCCCAGCCCAAAAGCAGAAACAACTGGTCATCGGCGCCCAACTCGGCGCGCATCAGCTCCAGGGTGTCGACAGTGTAGGACGGTTTGTCGCGCTTGAGCTCGCGATCGTCCACCACCAGCGGCGCAATGCCTTCAACCGCCAGGCGCACCATTTCCAGGCGTTGTTGCGGCGCCACCTGCGGCGTGTCGCGATGCGGCGGCCGGAAATTGGGGATCAGGCGCAGCTCGTCCAAGGCCAGCGCGTCCGCCACTTCCAGGGCACTGCGCAGATGGCCGATGTGCACGGGGTCGAAGGTACCGCCGAGCAACCCGATGCGTTTAGCCATCAAGTGCGCACATGACCGTCGCCGAACACCACGTACTTCTCGCTGGTCAGGCCTTCCAGCCCAACCGGGCCGCGGGCGTGAAGCTTGTCGGTGGAGATACCGATCTCCGCCCCCAGGCCGTACTCGAAGCCATCGGCAAAGCGCGTCGAGGCATTGATCATCACCGAAGCGGAATCCACTTCGTTGAGGAAACGCCGCGCATCGCTGAAATGCTCGGAAACAATGGCGTCGGTGTGCTTGGAGCCGTAAGTGTTGATGTGTTCGATGGCCTCGTCCAGGTCGTCGACAATCTTGATCGACAGGATCGGTGCCGTGTATTCGGTGTACCAGTCCAGCTCGGTCGCCTCGATCACGTCCGCGCCCAACAGTGCTCGGGTGCGCACGCATCCGCGCAGCTCCACGCCCTTGTCGCGGTAGATGGCGGCCAGCGGCGGCAGCACGCGCTCGGCAATACCGGCGTGCACCAGCAGGGTTTCCATGGTGTTGCAGGGCGCGTAGCGGTGCGTCTTGGAGTTGTCGGCGATGCGGATCGCCTTGTCGATGTCGGCGGCGACGTCGATGAATACGTGGCACACGCCGTCCAGGTGCTTGATCACCGGCACCTTGGCCTCACGACTGACGCGCTCGATCAGGCTCTTGCCGCCGCGCGGTACGATCACGTCGACGAATTCCGGCATGGTGATCAGCGCGCCGACGGCCGCGCGGTCGGTGGTTTCCACCACCTGCACCACTTCAGCGGGCAGTTCGGCCACGGCCAGGCCTTGCTGGATACACGCAGCAATGGCTCGATTGGATTGGATGGCCTCGGAACCGCCACGCAGGATGGTGGCGTTGCCGGACTTGAGGCACAGGCTCGCGGCGTCGATGGTCACGTTGGGGCGCGACTCGTAAATGATGCCGATCACGCCCAGGGGCACGCGCATCTTGCCGACCTGGATGCCGGACGGCAGGTAACGCATATCGCGGATTTCACCGATGGGGTCAGGCAGCTTGGCCACCTGACGCAGGCCTTCGATCATGTCGTCGATACGTGCCGGGGTCAGCGCCAGGCGGTCCAGCAGGGCCGGTTCCAGGCCATTGGCGCGGCCGTTGGCCAGGTCCAGCTCATTGGCGGCGGCGAGCGCTGCGCGCGAAGCATCCAGCGCATCGGCGGCGGCCAGTAGGGCACGGTTCTTCTGCGCGGTGCTCGCACGGGCGATCAACCGCGAGGCCTGACGGGCAGCGCGACCCAGGCGGGTCATGTAGTCAAGAACGGACTCAGTCATTGGGTCAGGAAGTCTTGGCAAAGAGGAAAGCGGCAGATTATAGCTGTGACGCCGCCTGACTGACAGCGGTGAGGGGCGGATGGTCGAAATGAACTGTAAAAACCTTGTGTTCAGCCGTAATTAAGGCGGGACTTGTTATGATTCCGTCACATTTAGCCGTATTTACCCTGACCGCCATGCCCAGTTCAATGCCGCAACTCCCCGCCAGCGCCCTGCCCGACAGCTTCTTCGACCGCGACGCGCAATTGCTTGCCCAGCAATTGCTCGGAAAAGTCATTCGCCATCGTGTCGGCGAAATTTGGCTTTCGGCGCGAATTATTGAAACCGAGGCGTATTACGCGGCCGAAAAGGGCAGTCACTCTTCATTGGGCTACACAGAAAAGCGTAAGGCTTTGTTTCTGGATGGCGGCCACATCTACATGTACTACGCCCGCGGCGGCGACTCCCTTAACTTCAGCGCACACGGGCCCGGCAATGCCGTGCTGATCAAATCGGCGTATCCGTGGGTCGACGCATTGTCCGGCCCGGCCAGCCTGGCGCAAATGTTGTTGAACAACCCCAATCCCGACGGCAGCCCGCGCCCGTCGCACAAGCTGTGCGCCGGCCAGACCCTGTTGTGCAAAGCCCTGGGGCTGAAGGTGCCGATGTGGGATGCCAAGCGCTTCGATCAGGAGTTGCTCTACGTCGAGGATGTGGGCCAGACACCGGCCCAGATCATCCAGACGACGCGCCTGGGTATTCCAATCGGTCGCGATGAACACCTGATGTACCGCTTCGTCGATGCAAGCTATGCGCCTTATTGCACACGGAACCCGTTGCGCAGGGGCCAGGTCGAAGGCCGCGACTATTTTTTGATTTGAATTGAGTGAACATTGAGACCTGCAGCACAGCAGATCCCACAGTTGATCCCCAGTGTTTCCAAGTATGTTGTGCATTGATGGAGTGGATTGTATGGGCCAATGGCTCGATAGCATTACCGGCTGGTTGAGCCTGAACCCCGAATGGCTGGCGGTGGCGGTATTCATCGTTGCCTGCGTGGAATGCCTGGCCATCGCCGGCCTGATCGTGCCGGGCACGGTATTGTTGTTCGCCATTGCGGCGCTCGCCGGCAGCGGCGCGCTGTCGCTGAGTGAAACCTTGCTGCTGGGCTTCCTTGGCGGGTTGTTGGGTGATGGGGTTTCCTACTTCCTGGGCCGAAATTTCCATCAGAACATCCGGCGCCTGCCGGGTCTGCGCCAGCACCCGGAATGGATGAGCGGCGCCGAAACCTACTTCCACAAGTACGGCATCGCCAGCCTGCTGGTAGGCCGTTTCATCGGCCCGCTGCGGCCCATGCTGCCGATGGTGGCCGGGATGTGCGACATGCCCTTCCCACGCTTCGCAATCGTGAGCATCGTGGCGGCGGCGGGCTGGTCGGTGGCGTATCTGTTACCGGGCTGGGCGACCGGCGCCGCGTTCCGCCTGCCGTTGCCCGATGGGTTCTGGCCCGAGGCGGCGGTGGTCGCGGGGTGCCTGGCGGTGGTGGTCGGGCTGAGCCTGAACAGCAGCCTGCGCGGCCATCGGCGCGCCACCTTATGGATTGGTTGCGCCAGCCTGGTGCTGTTGATCGCGCTGTTTATCGGCTACCACTCGCTGGATAACTTCGATCACGGCCTGAGCGCCCTCGTGCAGGAACACCGCAGCCCCTGGCTGGACGAAGTGATGGTGCGCATCACCCAACTGGGCGAATTCAAGAAGATGTTTGTAGCCAGCGCCCTCTTCACCGGCTTGCTACTGCTGGCGCGGCAATGGCGTCATGCGCTGTTTGTCGGCGTGACGCTGGCCGGGGCTGCGGTGATCAACACCGGGACCAAGCTGTTTTTTGCGCGCGGCCGCCCGGAAATCCTGACAGACCCTTTGACCAGTTTCAGCATGCCCAGCGGCCACGCGTCCGGCGCGTTCGCGTTTTTCCTGGCCCTGGCGGTACTGGCAGGGCGCGGCCAACCCACGCGGCTGCGCCTGACCTGGATGCTGCTGGGCTGCATCCCTGCGGCATTCATCGCGCTGTCGCGGGTTTACCTAGGCGCCCATTGGCCCACCGACATTCTCGCCGGCACGCTGCTGGCCATGACGGTGTGCGCGTTCAGCCTGGGCATCAGCGAATACCGAAGCCCATTGCCGGCCATGCCGCAAAAAACCTGGTGGCTGCTGCTGCCGGCGTTGGTGGCGGTGCTGGGCTTTATCGCACTGGCCGGCACATCGCACGCGCTGCTGCGCTACGCCTATTAACTTGTAGTGAGCGGGCTTGCCCCGCGCTGAGTGGCGAAGCCGCCCCAATAAAGGCACCGCCGAACTCCAGGTAGAACCAGGTTGCCTGGGTTGGGGCGGCTTCGCCCCCCAGCGCGGGACAAGCCCGCTCACTACAAGATATCCATTAGGTAAACAGCTCGCCCTGCAGCTCATCAAGCAGCATCTGGATCGCATCCAGGCGCTGCTGCGGGTCGTCGAGTTGCAGCAGGTCGATCTTGTCGGCCTCGGAGAAGGGCAGCAGATACGCCAGCTGATGACCCAGGGCTTGCTGCCCTTGCGCATGGGCGTCCATGTCCAGCGACGCCACCATGGGGTGCTCTGCCAACGCCTGGAGCAGCGCAAGCAGGTCGGCGTCCTCTTCTTCCAATGGCCGGTCCGGCAGCTCTTCAAGCCATTGCACCTCGGCCACCAGCAATTGGTCCTTCTGCACGCCCGCATCCCGCACGCGAAACCGGCGCCCGCCTTCGACGCGAATCCCCAGCAGGCCGTTGTCCTGTTGCTTGAAGTCGCGAATCAGCGCTTCGCAGCCAACCAGCGCATAGCCGTCCGGTGCCTGGCCCACTTCCGTGCCGTCGAGGATGCACACCACGCCGAAGCTTTCGCCCTTTTTCATGCAGCGGCTGATCATGTCCAGGTAGCGCGCCTCGAACAGTTGCAGGTCGAGGGTGCAGCCAGGGAACAGCACGGTATTGAGCGGGAACAGCGCCAGACTCATAAAGGTTTCCTTAAACCCGGTTTAAACAATCACCGACACGGCCAGCGGCAGGAACACCGCCGTGGCCACGCCCATCAGACTCATCGCCAGCGCCGCAAAGGCGCCGCACTCTTCGCTTTCCTGCAAGGCCACCGAGATGCCGACGGCGTGGGCGGTCATGCCCAAGGCCATGCCGCGCGCCTCAACGCTGTACACACCCAAGCGTGAAAGCAGCGCCGGGCCGACCATCGCGCCCACCACCCCGGTGATCAGCACAAACACCGCCGCCAATGCCGCGACGCCGCCGATCTGCTCGGCCACCAGCATGGCGATCGGCGAGGTCACGGACTTGGGCGCCATGGTCATCAACATCCTGTGCTCGGCGCCGAACCACCACCCCAGCAGCACACACAGGCCGGTAGCCAGCACCCCGCCTACCACCAGCGTAGTAAAAATCGGCCAGAACAATTGCCGAATGCGCCGCAGGTTCAAATAGAGCGGCACGGCCAGCGCCACCGTCGCCGGGCCCAGCAGGACGCCCATAATCTCGGTGCTCTTGCGGTACTCGGCGTAGCTCAGGCCGCAGGTGAGCAGCACGCCGATCACCAACAGCATGGAGACCAGCACCGGCTGCAGAAAGATCCAGCGGGTTTTCTCAAACCCTGCCAGCACCAGTTGATAGGCGCCCAGAGTAATGCCGATGCCGAACAACGGATGATGAATCACCGCCGTCCACGCTCCCTGCCAGTCGAAGATCATTGATCCCCCTCCTTGCGCTTGACCAGGTGCTGCATCAGCACACCGACAAAGCCCATAGCGATCACCAGCGACAGGACCAGGGCGCCGACAATGGCCCAGAAGTCTGCGGCAATGTCCTTGGCGTACACCATCACCCCGACCGCCGGCGGCACCAGCAGCAACGGCAGGTAACGCAACAGGCTGCTGGCCGCCAGGCTCAAGGGCTCTCCGACTTCGCCCTTCCAGACCAGAAAGCCCAGCATCAATAGCAGGCCGATGATCGGCCCCGGCAATACCGGCAACAGCAAATGATTGATCGCCGTGCCGATCAGTTGAAACAGCACCAGCCAGGTCAGGCCACGTAACAGCATCCGTCATTCCCCCTCAAGACTCGCCCGCATTATAAGCACGCCCGACCTATGCATCGGCATTCGCCAAAAGCATGGAGGGTTGACCGGGCCTAATGGCCATGATGATCTACATTGGTTCTCTGTCACCCATAACAACTGATGAACCAAGGAGAGACGCAATGCCCTCTGTACCCGTAGCGCAGCTCAAAGATTACGTCGGCAAGGAACTGGGACGTTCCGAATGGCTCACCATTGACCAGGCACGCATCGACCTGTTCGCCGAAGCCACCGGCGATCATCAGTTCATCCACGTCGACCCGGTCAAGGCCGCGCAGACGCCGTTTGGCAGCACCATTGCCCACGGTTTCCTGTCGCTGTCGCTGATGCCCATGCTGATGGAAGACATCCTGATCATGCCCGAAGGCCTGAAGATGGCGGTCAACTACGGCCTGGACAGCGTGCGCTTCATCCAGCCGGTGAAGGTTGATTCCAAGGTGCGCCTGAACGTGACCCTCAGCGACGTGACCGAGAAAAAACCTGGCCAATGGCTGTTCAAGGCCACCGCCACCCTGGAGATCGAAGGCCAGGAAAAACCCGCTTACATCGCCGAGTCGCTGTCCCTCTGCTTCGTGTAGGGCCGTACCTGTGGTGAGGCAATAAACCTTGCCACAGTGTATGTAAATTTATGTATGAAACTCGCAGCTGCGGCATACTCGGCGCTCAATTATCCGGATCCCGCTATGCGCCCACTCGCTCCCCTTGCCCTTGCCCTGTTGCTCACCGCTTGCGGAGACGGCGAATCGCTGTTGCCGCCCGATGCGCGCCTGCCTGATGGCGGGCGCTACCGGGGCGACGTGGTCGATGGCTTGCTGCAAGGCCAGGGTCGCGTGGACTATCCCAATGGCAGCTGGTACGCCGGGCAGTTCGACAAGGGCCAATGGCACGGCCAGGGCGAGTGGCATGGCAGCAACGGCGAAGTCTACAAGGGCCAGTTCAAGCAGGGCCTGTTTGATGGCCAGGGCAGCCTGACCACCGCGGGCAGCCAGTACGTGGGCGGGTTCAAGAACGGGCGACGCAACGGCGAAGGCACCCTCAAAGAGGGGAAGATGACGTATCGCGGCGAGTTCAAGGACGACCAGTACTCCGGCCTCGGTCGCCTGGAGCTGGCCGACGGCAGCCAGTACCAGGGCCAGTTCGCCCACGGCAAGCCCAATGGCGAAGGCCAGCGCAACGACGACAGCGGTAACCAGTTCAGTGGCCATTTCGTCGATGGCCAACTGGAAGGCAACGGCACGTTCAACAGCGCCGATGGCGACATCTATGTCGGCCAGTTCAAACAGAACCAGCTCAACGGCAAAGGCCGCTATGAGAACGCCGACGGCGACGTGTGGATCGGCCAATTCAAGGAAGGCGCGCTCAGCGGCAAGGGCGAGTTGATTGGTGTCGACGGCAGCCACTATGTCGGTCAGTTCAGCGATTGGCGCTTCAGCGGCGAAGGCCGCCTGAACCTCACCGACGGCAGCTTCTATATCGGCGGCTTCGACGGCGACAGCTACCAGGGCAAAGGTACCCTTGTGCTAACCGACGGCACCGTACAGGCCGGCACCTGGGTCAACGGCATGCGCGTGCGTGACGCCGACGGCAGTTTGTTGCCCGACCCACTGGAAATCGGCGTGCTGGCCCAAGGCCGCCTGCTGGACGCGGCCCTGATCGCCGTGCCCGCCTCCACGCCTGCGGTGGAACTGTACACCCTGGCCGTGGCCGGCGACGGCAAGCAAAGCGTGTTCCTGCGCGAGGCCGATTACGTCAGCAACCTGCTAGCCACCCGTTTCGGCGCGCGCGGGCAGGTACGCCTGGTCAACCACCGCGACCACATCACCGACCGCCCGCTGGCCACCCGAGAAAGCCTGCGTCGCGCCGTGCAAACCCTGGCCGAACGCACCGGGCCGGAAGACCTGGTGTTTATCTACATGACCAGCCACGGCACCCACGAACACGAATTGGTGCTGGACCAACCGCGCATGGAGCTGGCCGACCTGCCCGCCGATGAGCTGGCCGCCGTGCTGGCGCCACTGAAGAACCGCGACAAGATCGTGGTGATTTCGGCCTGCTACTCCGGCGGCTTCATCCCGGCCTTGAAAGATGAGCGCACCCTGATCATGACCGCCTCCCGGGCCGACCGCGTGTCGTTCGGCTGCTCGGAGGAAGCCGATTTCACTTACTTCGGCGACGCCCTCTTCGCCCAGGCCTTCAACCAGACCGACGACCTGCAGCAAGCCTTCAAACTGGCCCAACTGCATGTGGCCGAACGCGAACAGGCGGACAACTTCGAAGCCTCTGAACCGCAGATCTGGGCCCCCAAGGGCGTCATCGCCCACTGGCAATTATTACGCAAGCAGCAGGCACGAAAGGCGCTCGAAAGCGTCTCAATGAATAGCAAGGAAGCCAAAGGCAACTAAGCTGTAACGTGTAACAAGGGGGAAACACCATGTACCTGACGCCTCAGCATATCCTGCTTGCCGGAGCCTCCGGCCTTACCGGCGAACACCTGCTCGACCGCCTGCTCAACGAACCCACCGTGACCCGCGTGCTTGCACCGAGTCGCAAACCGCTGGCCGAACACCCGCATCTGGAAAACCCCGTCGGCGACCCGGCGGTGATCCTGCCGCAACTGAGCGGCCGGGTGGACATCGCCTTCTGCTGCCTGGGCACCACCATCAAACAAGCGGGCTCCGAAGCCGCCTTTCGCGCCGTCGACCTGGACCTGGTCGTGGCCTTCGCCAGGCGTGCGCGGGACATGGGTGCGCGGCACTTGATCGTGATCAGCGCAATCGGCGCCGATCCGAAATCGTCGATCTTCTACAACCGCGTCAAAGGCGAAATGGAAGAGGCGCTCAAGGCCCAGGACTGGCCACAATTGACCATCGTGCGGCCTTCGCTGTTACTGGGGGAACGGCTGGAACCGCGCCTGGCCGAGCAACTGGCCGGGCCATTGTCACGGCTGATTCCAGGCAAGTACCACGGTATTGAAGTGTGCGAGCTGGCCCGGGCCATGTGGCGCCTGGCGCTGGAAGAGCAGGATGGGGTGCGGGTGGTGGAGTCGGATGAGTTGCGCAAGCTGGGCAAATGATCTGAGGTGCCTGTGCTGGCCTCATCGCGGGCAAGCCCGGCTCCCACATTTGATCGAGTTCACACAGCTCCAAATGTGGGAGCTGGCTTGCCTGCGATGAAGCCAGCACAGGCAATACACTTTTATAGACCGCCAGTGGCGTTGAAACCCACCCCAATCACCGTCAACACCGAGAGTGGCAACAGCAAGGTATCGAGCAACGCACTCGCCGGCAGGTCAAGGCCGGGGTAACTCGGCGCCTCGGCACCAAACCTGTCCTTGGCGCAGCAACCGCCATTCATTGCATACAGATCCAGGCGCGTGCCGGCATACACCACCGGCGCGTTTGGCTGCGCCGCGTCCAGCGTGCGCACGGTGGCGCAGCCCGTGAGATGCAACGCCAGCACCACCAACAGGACCTTATTCATCATTGCTCAAATGGTGTTCGCCCCAGCGCGGCAGCATGTCCTGAGGGATGTTCAGCAGGTTGAGAATGCGCGCCACCACAAAGTCCACCAGGTCATCGATGGTTTGCGGCTGGTGATAAAACCCTGGCGAGGCCGGCAGGATCGTCACGCCCATGTTCGACAACTTGAGCATGTGCTCCAGGTGGATGCTCGAATACGGCGCTTCACGGGGCACCAGGATCAACTGGCGGCGTTCCTTCAACGTCACGTCCGCCGCGCGCTCGATCAAGTTGTTGCAGGCACCGGTGGCAATCGCCGACAAGGTGCCGGTGGAACACGGCACCACCACCATCGCCGCCGGCGCACCGGAGCCGGAGGCCACTGGCGACATCCAGTCCTCCTTGCCGTAAACCTTGATCTGCCCTGCCGCCGCACCGGTGTATTCGGTCAGGAAGGCCTGCATCATCTGCACCTTGGGCGGCAGCGCCACGTCGGTCTCGGTCGCCATCACCAACTGCGCGGCCTTGGAGATCAGGAAGTGCACCTCACGGTCTTCGCGCACCAGGCAATCGAGCAGGCGCAAACCATAGGGCGCGCCGGATGCACCGGTCATCGCCAGGGTGACGCGTTCCGGGCCGCTCATTTCAGCGCCTCAGCCAGCTTGCCATGCAGGCCGCCGAAGCCGCCGTTGCTCATGACCACCACGTGGGTGCCGGGTGTGGCCAAGCGCTTGACGTGTTCAATGATGCCTTGGATGGAATCACACACGGTGGACGGCACCGTGCACAATGCGGCAATCGCCGGCAGGTCCCAGCCGAGATTGGCCGGCGCGTACCACACCACCTGGTCGGCATCGTTGACGCTTTGCGGCAAGCCGTCGCGGTGGGCGCCGAGCTTCATGGAGTTGGAACGCGGCTCGACAATCGCAATGATTGGCGCATCGCCGACACGCTTGCGCAGGCCATCCAAGGTAGTAGCGATTGCCGTCGGGTGGTGGGCAAAGTCGTCGTAGATGGTAATCCCGTTCACGTCGGCGACTTTTTCCATGCGCCGCTTCACGCTCTTGAAGGCGCTGAGCGCGGCAATGCCCATGGACGGCACCACGCCAACATGCCGTGCGGCAGCCAACGTGACCAACGCATTGGCAACGTTGTGCTGGCCGGTCATGTCCCACTCGACAATGCCTTGGGCTTGGCCTTCGAACAGCACTTCAAACCTGGAGCCGTCCTCGCTGAGCAGGTTGACCTGCCACTGCCCGCCCGCGCCGGTGGTTTGCACCGGGGTCCAGCAGCCCATCTCGATCACGCGCTGCAAGGCGGGCTCGGTGGTGGGATGGATCACCAGGCCCTCGCTTGGAATGGTGCGCACCAAGTGATGGAACTGACGCTCAATGGCTGGCAGATCGGGGAAAATGTCAGCGTGATCGAATTCCAGATTATTCAGGATCGCCGTGCGCGGGCGGTAGTGGACGAACTTGGAACGCTTGTCGAAAAAGGCACTGTCATACTCATCCGCCTCGATCACGAAGAACGGCGTATCGCCCAGGCGCGCCGACACCGAGAAGTTCTGCGGCACGCCGCCGATCAGGAAACCCGGAGCCATGCCCGCATGCTCCAGCACCCAGGCCAACATGCTGCTGGTGGTGGTCTTGCCGTGGGTGCCGGCAACCGCGAGCACCCAGCGGCCTTGCAACACATGGTCCGCCAGCCATTGCGGGCCGGACACATAAGGCAAACCTTTATTGAGCACGTACTCGACGGCCGGGTTGCCGCGCGACATGGCGTTGCCGATCACGACCAGGTCCGGGACCGGGTTGAACTGCGAGGGGTCGTAGCCTTGGGTCAGCTCAATGCCCTGGGCCTCGAGTTGCGTGCTCATGGGCGGGTAAACGTTGGCATCGGAGCCCGTCACGTGATGGCCCAGCTCTTTGGCAAGTACCGCCATCGAACCCATGAACGTGCCGCAAATACCGAGAATATGAATGTGCATAGTCGACCTCGTAAAACATCGAGGCAGGTTAGCGCAGGGGGGCGAAAATCGCACCTTTATATGCGGCCACCGGCCGAGTGAAGAGCCCCCTGGCGCTTCGCTCGGCCTCGGCGTGCTTCAGGCGACGGTTTTAGCTTGGTTTTCGCTGTCTTTCATTGCCGCCAGAAACCGCAACTTCTCATAGGTTTCGGCCATGCGCTCAAATTTCTTTTCAATCAAGGCGAGACGGTCCTTCGGCTCCGTGGGGATTGGCTCTGCCGGTTTTTACGGTTTGAACACAAGCCCATTTTTCCGAGCGGCTTTTTTAAGGTGTTGCTCCGACACTTGCAACAACTTCTCGACATTGGCCAGGCGTCCGTTAGTGTCGGTCGGCCAATGTTCATCCTTGGTAAACACACTGCTGGTATCCCCAAGCGTGAACATGACCGTAGAGGACATGCCCAACAACTTCATTTCAACTTCGTCCAATCGCGTGATGATCGGGTCAGCTTTGGACGGCGTGGGCTCTACGGGCAAAGACGCGGTCTTCGCCGAGCCGGCGGTGCTCGGCAAAAAGGGTGGCGGCAACACGCCTGGCGCATAGCTGGACTTGATCGTCTCGCCCGTAGCGACGGAACCCGCATAGGCAGCCACGTTAATCGGCGCACTGACCATCCCGGTAATCCCCGCGCTGATGAACGCATCACGGGCGACCCGGCTGGCATTGGGCCCGGTGGCAATGACCCCTGACTTGACCAGCCGCTCGGCATCGATCAGTCGCTTGGCGGCCTCGGCGACGTTCATCGGCGCCTGCTTACGCAGGTTGGTCATGAGTACTTCGTCATTTGCCTTGATCTTATTGGCATGAATCGCCGCCTGCCCCGCCCCCTTGAACTTATCCAACGGTGGGTGCTGACCGGGTTTGGCAGAAGGGCCGGGCCTGGGCGAAGATTTAGGCGCCGGTATTGGCGGCTTGGGCGTGGGCAAGGTCGCAGCGCCGGGCAACGAAGGCGCGACTGAAGACTTTCTGCCTCCCAACCATGAAAAACCTCTTAGTGCCCTTTTACTGCGCGTTAACGGTGGGTCCTGAGACTCGTGATTTTTAGCCTCGGTCGAGCCCGAAGGTACTTCTGCCGAGGGGAAATGCGCAGGAACGAAAGGCGCCGCTGGTATTGTAATGATCATCCTATTCACCCAACTAAATTTTATTGTTTTAAATACTGTTCGAGTTGCCTTAATTGAGTGAACAGCCGGTACTTAATAGTTCCTGTCGGACCAGCCCGACTCAACATGCAAGTCATGCTCAAGACAACAATAAAAAACAGTGGATGACCGACAACGCTAGAACATCAAAACCTACAGCCTCAACTGACAAATATCGCCCATTAAACTTACAGCGAGGCTAAACGCGCAATCCCATGTTTGCGCAACTTGCGGTACAACGTATTGCGGCTGACCCCCAAGTGTTCGGCGGTTTGCGTCATGTGCCAGTGCTGGCGCTCCAGGGCCGCCAACAGCGTTTGCCGTTCGGCATCCTCCAGCGGCAACTCGGCGACCGTTTGTGCGGGCGCGTGGCGCATGGGCACAGGCAAGTCCGCCAGCCCCACTCGGCCGTCATCACAAAGCGCCACCAATGTGCGCAATACCGTGCGCAATTGCCGTACGTTGCCCGGCCAGGCAAACCCCAGCAATGCCTGGCGCGCAGCGGGCTCAAGGCGCACGGACTGCCCACCGGCTTCCTCCGCCAGCAGGAAGTCCAGCAACTGGGACTTGTCACTGCGTTCGCGCAAAGGCGGCAACCCGACTTCCAGGCCGTTGAGCCGGTAGTACAAGTCTTCGCGGAAGCTGCCGTCCTGCACCCGCGCCAGCAAATTGCGGTGGGTTGCGCTGATAATCCGCACGTTCACCGCCTGGGGTTCACCGCCAAGCGGCACCACCAGTCGATCCTCCAGCACCCGGAGCAGACGGGTCTGCAGCGCCAGAGGCATATCGCCGATTTCATCAAGGAACAGGGTGCCGCCATCCGCTTGCTGCAACTTGCCTTGCATGCCCTCCTTGCGCGCGCCGGTAAAGCTGCCACCGCGATAGCCGAACAGTTCGCTTTCGATCAGGCTTTCCGGGATGGCGGCGCAGTTGAGTGCAACGAACACCTTGTCGGCGCGCTGGCTGGCCTGATGCACCGCCTTGGCGAAGGCCTCTTTGCCGGAGCCGGTTTCGCCAATGATCAATAACGGCACGTCGCGCTCGAATACCCGCAGCGCCTTGCTGAATTCCTCCTGCAGCGCTGGATCGCCAAGGCAGATACCAGGCAGGCGCGGCCGGTCCAATGCGGCAGGCTTGGCGACGAACGCCGAGGGGCGGCGTGCCTGGCCGCGCAATGCCGCGAACAGCTGCCGCCCATCACGGGTACGCAACGGCCAACTGGCCGTGGCATTGGCGCTGGCGCGTTCGAGCAACTGGTCCAGGGAGCAGTCGAAAAACGCCTCCACCGGCTGGCCCAACAAACGGCCACGCAATTGCCCCAGCAGGTTCAGTGCGCTCTGGTTGACCGCGCATACGCGTCCTTCGCCGTCGAATGCCAACAGTCCTTCGCTGAACAGCCCCACCGACTCCGCCTGCAGGTGAAAGCGCAGCAACCAGTGGTTTTCGAAGTGACGCAGGAAGTAGCAACTTTCGATCATCTTCGCCGACAGGTTCACCAGCGCCATGGTATGGAACTGGCTCTGGCGCGACACCGCTTCGCGCGCCGACGACACATCCAGCACCGCCAGCAGGTCGCCATGGGGGTCGAACACCGGGCTCGCCGAACAGGTCAACCCGGTGTGGCGACCACGGAAGTGCTCGTCGCGATGAATGGTCAGGGACTGGCGCTCCACCAGGCAGGTGCCGATGCCATTGGTGCCTTCGCAGGCTTCGCTCCAATCGGCGCCCAGCCACAGCCCGGCTCGCTCGAAGATCTTGCGTTCGGACGGCGCGGTGACGCAGTTGAGGATCACCCCGCGCGCATCGGTCAACAGCACGGCATGACCCGCACCCGAGAGCTGTTGATGCAGGCTGTTCATCTCGCTGCCGGCGATGTGCAGCACCTGTTGCAGGCGTTCGCGGCTTTCCAGCAGGCGGCCATGTTCAAGCACGGTGGGAGCAATGGTTTGGGCAGGGTCGAGGTGGTAGTCCTCCAGGCAACGCAGCCAGGAGCGGGCGATGGACGGGTCGCTTGACGGGTCGCGGCCATGGGCCACGGTGAGCACCTGCTGGGCATGCCGGCTGAAATGATCGTTGTGCATTTCTTATTATTCTCCCTGCGTGAGAACGCCCAGCATCCCTCAGCCATCCAGGCAATGCAATCCCGGGCCGACCCACCGGTCACTGGCTGTACCGGTCATGGCACAAACTGTCACCCTGCTTGTACCACGGGCGTGACAGTCACGCCTTGCGACAACTCCAACCCCCTGATTTTGTTGACCCGCACAGCGGTGGCCCAACCTTTGCTCTACGCTTTATCAAGCGCTTTGCGCTGCGCTCCCAATAAACATAAAAGCCAGGAGATACCCACCATGCGTTACGCACACCCCGGTACTGAAGGTGCCATCGTTTCGTTCAAGGCCAAGTACGGCAACTACATCGGTGGCGAATTCGTTGCACCGGTCGATGGCAACTATTTCACCAACACTTCGCCGGTCAATGGCAAGCCAATCGCTGAATTCCCGCGCTCCACGGCCAAGGACATCGACAAGGCACTGGACGCAGCCCACGCCGCCGCCGACGCCTGGGGCAAGACCTCGGCCCAGGACCGTTCGCTGGTCCTGTTGAAAATCGCCGACCGCATCGAACAGAACCTCGAACTGCTGGCCATCACCGAAACCTGGGACAACGGCAAGGCCGTGCGTGAAACCCTCAACGCCGACATCCCATTGGCCGCCGACCACTTCCGTTATTTCGCAGGCTGCATCCGCGCCCAGGAAGGCACCAGCGCCGAGATCAACGAACACACCGCGTCCTATCACTTCCATGAACCGCTGGGCGTGGTCGGCCAGATCATCCCGTGGAACTTCCCGCTGCTGATGGCCGCCTGGAAACTCGCCCCGGCCCTGGCCGCCGGCAACTGCGTGGTGCTCAAGCCGGCCGAGCAAACCCCGCTGGGCATCAACGTGCTGATGGAACTGATCGGCGACCTGCTGCCACCGGGCGTGCTCAACGTGGTGCACGGTTTCGGCAAGGAAGCCGGCGAAGCGCTGGCCACGAGCAAACGCATCGCCAAGATCGCGTTCACCGGCTCGACCCCGGTGGGCTCGCACATCATGCACGCGGCGGCCGAGAACATTATTCCGTCCACCGTTGAGCTGGGCGGCAAGTCGCCGAATATCTTCTTCGCCGACATCATGAAAGCCGAACCTTCGTTTATCGAGAAAGCGGCTGAAGGCTTGGTGCTGGCATTCTTCAACCAGGGCGAAGTGTGCACCTGCCCCTCCCGCGCGCTGGTGGAAGAGTCGATCTACGACGACTTCATGAAAGTGGTCATGAAGAAAGTCGAGCAGATCAAACGCGGCGACCCGCTGGACACCGACACCATGGTCGGCGCCCAGGCGTCCGAGCAGCAGTTCGACAAGATCCTGTCCTACCTGGAAATCGCCAAGGGCGAAGGCGCGCAACTGCTCACCGGCGGCAAGGTCGAGAAGCTCGAAGGCGATATGGCCGGCGGCTATTACATCCAGCCGACGCTGCTCAAGGGCACCAACGAAATGCGCGTGTTCCAGGAAGAAATCTTCGGCCCGGTGGTGAGCATCACCACATTCAAGGACGAAGCCGAAGCCCTGGCGATTGCCAACGACACCGAGTTCGGCCTGGGCGCAGGCGTGTGGACCCGCGACATCAACCGCGCCTACCGCATGGGCCGGGCGATCAAGGCGGGCCGCGTGTGGACCAACTGCTACCACCTGTACCCGGCGCATGCCGCGTTCGGCGGTTACAAGAAGTCTGGCGTGGGGCGTGAGACGCACAAGATGATGTTGGATCACTACCAGCAGACCAAGAACTTGCTGGTGAGTTACGACATTAATCCGTTGGGCTTTTTCTAACCAACCTCCCGTCCCACATTTGAAATGCAATCAAATGTGGGAGCTGGCTTGCCTGCGATGGCGGTGTGTCAGTTGGCTGTGCATTGGCTGAGACACCGCCATCGCAGGCAAGCCAGCTCCCACAGTTTCAGATTTTCATAAGTACTTGCGAACTTCATTCGGCACACAGAGGCCGAGTTAAAACAATAACAAACGAAAGGTACTTCCCTATGCCTAGCGAACCCACTGGATCCTCGGTCGACTTCGAAAAAGTCGATTCCCAATACTTCCAACAACGCGAATTGAAAAAAGGCGCCGCCGGCTGGGTGCTGCTGGTTGGCCTGGGTGTTGCCTACGTGATTTCCGGCGACTACGCCGGCTGGAACTTCGGCCTGGCCCAAGGCGGCTGGGGCGGGATGTTCCTCGCCACATTACTGATGGCCACCATGTACCTGTGCATGTGTTTTTCCCTGGCCGAGCTGTCTTCCATGATCCCCACCGCCGGGGGTGGCTACGGCTTTGCCCGCAGCGCCTTTGGCCCTTGGGGCGGGTTCCTCACCGGCACCGCCATCCTGATCGAATACGCCATCGCCCCCGCCGCCATCGCAGTGTTTATTGGTGCCTATTGCGAGTCGCTGTTCGGTATCGGCGGCTGGATGATTTACCTGGCGTTCTACATCATCTTTATCGGCATCCACATTTTCGGCGTCGGCGAAGCCTTGAAGCTGATGTTTGTGATCACCGCCGTGGCCGCGATTGCCCTGGGCGTATTCCTGGTGGCGATGGTGCCGCACTTCAACGTCGCCAACCTGCTGGATATTCCGGTGAGCGAAGCCAAGGGCGCCAGCAGCTTCCTGCCGTTCGGCTATGTGGGGGTGTGGGCGGCGATTCCCTATGCCATCTGGTTTTTTCTCGCGGTAGAGGGCGTGCCCCTGGCGGCTGAAGAAACCAAGAACCCGAAACGCGACCTGCCGCGCGGCTTGATCGGCGCCATTGTGGTGCTGACCAGCTTTGCCCTGCTGATCCTCGTCATCGCTCCGGGCGGCGCCGGCACGTATGCACTGGTCAAATCCGGCAACCCACTGGTGGAAGCGCTGGCCCTGGCCTACGGCGGTTCGACCTGGATGGGCAGCTTCGTCAACCTGGTCGGCCTGGCCGGGCTGATCGCCAGCTTCTTCTCGATCATCTACGCCTATTCGCGGCAGATCTTCGCGCTGTCCCGTGCCGGCTACCTGCCGCGCAAGCTGTCCCAGACCAACAAAAGCAAGGCGCCGGTACTGGCCTTGGTCATCCCCGGCATCATCGGTTTTGGCCTGTCGCTGACCGGCCAGGGTGATTTGCTGATCCTGGTGGCGGTGTTTGGCGCGACCATTTCCTATGTATTGATGATGGCTGCGCACATCACCCTGCGCATCCGCCGCCCCAAAATGGATCGCCCCTACCGCACGCCGGGCGGCATCTTCACTTCGGGCGTCGCGCTGGTACTGGCCTGCGTGGCCGTAGTGGCGGGCTTTCTGGTGGATCCGCGGGTGGTGATTGGCGCCGCGATCATCTATGGAGTATTAATTGCTTACTTTGCTTTCTACAGCCGGCATCACTTGGTAGCGGGCACGCCCGAAGAGGAATTCGCGGCGATCCAGGCCGCAGAGGCCGCCCTGCACTGAATGCCGTAAACCTCGACGCGGGCAGTTGCTCGCGTCGTCAAGGAGACTCTGTATGGCAAGCTTTTCCCACGCGGTGGGCGCACAGACCTACCGCTTCGACAGCCTCAAGGACGTGATGGCCAAGGCCAGCCCCGCACGCTCCGGGGACTTTCTCGCCGGTGTCGCGGCGCAGAACGACGGCGAGCGGGTGGCGGCGCAGATGGCGCTGGCGAACATCCCGCTCAAACACTTTCTGCAGGAAGTGCTGATCCCCTATGAAAGCGACGAAGTCACCCGACTGATCATCGACACCCACGATAAGCAGGCGTTTGCCACCGTCAGCCACCTGACCGTCGGCGACCTGCGTGACTGGCTGCTCAGCGACGCCGCCGATGAACAATCCCTACGTGCCTTGGCGCCGGGGCTGACACCGGAAATGGCCGCCGCCGTGTCCAAGATCATGCGCGTGCAGGACCTGGTCCTGGTGGCGCAGAAGATCCGCGTGGTCACGCAATTTCGCGGCACGATGGGCTTGCGCGGGCGTTTATCCACACGACTGCAACCCAACCATCCCACGGACGAGCCGGCGGGCATCGCCGCGAGCATCCTCGACGGCCTGCTGTATGGCAACGGCGATGCCATGATCGGCATCAACCCGGCCACCGACAGCACCGCCTCGATCTGCGCCATGCTGGAGATGCTCGACGCGATCATCCAGCGCTATGAGATCCCGACCCAGGCCTGCGTGCTGACCCACGTCACCACCTCCATTGAGGCGATCAATCGTGGCGTGCCGCTGGACCTGGTGTTCCAGTCGATTGCCGGCACCGAAGCGGCCAACGCCAGTTTCGGCATCAGCCTGAGCCTGCTGCAGGAAGGTTACGACGCGGGCTTGAGCCTCAATCGCGGCACGCTGGGCCAGAACCTGATGTATTTCGAAACCGGCCAGGGCAGTGCCTTGTCGGCCAATGCGCACTTTGGCGTCGACCAGCAAACCTGCGAAACCCGCGCCTATGCGGTGGCGCGGCACTTCAAGCCGTTTCTGGTGAACACCGTGGTGGGTTTTATCGGCCCCGAGTATCTGTACAACGGCAAACAGATCATCCGCGCGGGCCTGGAAGACCACTTCTGCGGCAAGTTGCTCGGCGTGCCCATGGGTTGCGACATCTGCTACACCAACCACGCCGAAGCCGACCAGGACGACATGGACACGCTGCTGACCCTGCTGAGCGTGGCCGGGATCAACTTCATCATGGGCATCCCCGGTTCCGACGACATCATGCTCAACTACCAGACCACCTCGTTCCACGACGCCTTGTATGCCCGCCAGACGCTGGGCTTGAAACCGGCGCCGGAATTTGAACAGTGGTTGGCGAAGATGGGCATCTTCACGCAAGCCGACGGCAAGGTGCGCTTCGGCAACAGCCTGCCGCCGGCGTTCCGCCACGCCTTGGCGCAACTGGGATGAAGGAGCCGCCCGTGCAACTCGACCTGCCTGACAACCCATGGCTGGAACTGCGCCGCCTCACCCCGGCGCGCATTGCGCTGGGCCGCACCGGCACCAGCCTTCCCACCAGCGCGCAGCTGGATTTCCAATTCGCCCACGCCCAGGCGCGCGACGCGGTGCACTTGCCGTTTGACCATGCCGGCCTCAGCCGCCAATTGGCCGAACGCGGCCGCGACAGCCTGCTGCTGCACAGTGCCGCCGCCGACCGGCACAGCTACCTGCAACGCCCGGATCTGGGGCGGCGGCTCAGTGACGAGTCGGCCCAGGCCTTGCGTGATCACGCCTCGGCCAATCCCGGCGGCGTAGACCTGGCGGTGGTGGTGGCCGATGGTTTATCGGCGCTGGCCGTGCATAAACATACCCTGCCGTTTCTTGCGCGCCTGGAGGAACACACCCACGCCGAAGGCTGGTCCTTGTCGCCGGTGATCCTGGTCGAACAGGGCCGCGTGGCGGTGGCGGATGAAATCGGGCAATTGCTCGGCGCCAAAATGGTGGTGATCCTGATCGGCGAACGGCCTGGCCTCAGCTCGCCGGACAGCCTGGGGCTGTATTTCACCTACAACCCCAAGGTGGGGCTCACCGACGCTTATCGCAATTGCATCTCCAACGTGCGCCTGGAAGGGCTCAGCTACGGCATGGCAGCCCATCGCCTGCTGTACCTGATGCGAGAGGCATGTCGCCGCCAGTTGTCGGGGGTTAATCTCAAGGACGAGGCGCAGGTTCAGACCCTCGAGTCCGACGATCCGGACCTGATGAAAGGTAACTTCCTGCTCAGCCCGCCGCAGGACTGATCGCTGCACGATTGCGCTTTTTCGCACCTTTAGGCAGCATCGAGTCACGGCCGCGCGTGTGGTCATACCCATTAGGAAGTTGAGGCCTGGCATGCGGATTACTCAAGCGACCCTGGAACACTTGGACCTGTTGACCCCGTTGTTCGTCAAATACCGCGAGTTCTACGGGGCCCTTCCCTTCCCGGATTCGTCGCGGGCCTTTCTGGAAAAACGCCTGCGCCGCAAGGAATCGGTGATTTACCTGGCGCTGGCGGATGATGACGACAAACGGCTGCTGGGGTTTTGCCAGCTGTATCCGAGCTTTTCATCGTTGTCGCTCAAGCGCGTATGGATTCTCAACGACATCTATGTCGCCGAAGATGCGCGACGCCAGTTGGTGGCGGACAACCTGATACGCACGGCGAAGAAGATGGCCAAGGAAACCCACGCGGTACGGCTGCGGGTGTCGACCAGCAGCGATAACGAAGTGGCGCAGAAGACGTATGAGTCGATCGGGTTTCGCGAGGACACCGAATTCAAGAACTACACGTTGCCCATTAACGAGGATTAACAAACACCTGTCGAACGCTGGCGTACATGAGGCTGGATATTTCTGTAGTGAGCGGGCTTGCCCCGCGCTGGGTGGCGAAGCCGCCCCAAAACCAGTCTGCCCAATTTCACCTGAAACACCGCAGCGGTCCGATTGGGGCGGCTTCGCCACCCAGCGCGGGGCAAGCCCGCTCACTACAGTGCGTAGATACCCGTGGCTATCACAGGCAAGCCAGCTCCCACACAAGCCCTATTCCACTATTTGGACATTCGATAACATTCACACCGCAACCCAGCATCTGCGAGACATCCCCCGCTACAAAACCAACACGCTTTTCACCTCTCAATCCGTATAATGCGGACCTTTCAGGGTTGTAAGAAATGCGGCATACACTTGTAGCCTTATTACCCGAGCTTCCGCACAGGCCTGCAGAGCCGGGCCATTCACACAGGTGCCATCCATGGATTTCAACCCGCTCGACCTTATCCTGCATCTCGATGTCTACCTCGACCTGCTGGTAACCAATTACGGTCCGTGGATCTACGCCATTCTGTTCCTGGTCATTTTTTGCGAAACCGGCCTGGTGGTCATGCCGTTCCTGCCAGGTGATTCGTTGCTGTTTATCGCCGGCGCCGTGGCTGCAGGCGGGGGCATGGACCCGGTGCTGCTGGGTGGCCTGTTGATGCTCGCGGCCATCCTCGGCGACAGCACCAACTACGTGATCGGGCGAACGGTGGGCGAACGCTTGTTCAATAACCCGAACTCGAAAATCTTCCGCCGCGACTACCTGCAAAAAACCCACGAGTTCTATGACAAGCACGGCGGCAAAACCGTGACCCTGGCGCGCTTCCTGCCGATCCTGCGCACCTTTGCGCCGTTCGTCGCCGGCATCGCGAAAATGCCTTACCCGCGCTTCTTCGGTTTCAGCGTGCTCGGCACCGTCCTCTGGGTCGGTGGCCTGGTGACCCTGGGCTACTTCTTCGGCAACGTGCCGTTCATCAAGAAAAACCTGTCGCTGCTGGTGGTGTTCATCATCCTGCTGTCGCTGGTGCCGATGATCATTGGCGTGTTCCGCAGCCGCTTTGGCCGTGCGTCCTCCGAAGCCAAGCAGCAGTAACCTGCGATGTGGTCCCTCAGCGCCTGGCGTCGCCAGCGCTTGCTGGCGAAGCACCCGATTGCCGATGACACCTGGCAGCGGGTGCGCGAGCACCTGACCTTTCTCGACGGCATCAGCCCCGAGCAGGACCAGTGGCTGCGCGAAGCCTGCGTGCTGTTCCTCGCCGACAAACATCTCACCGCCCTGCCCGGCGTCGAACTGCACCAGGAACAACGCCTGCTGCTCGCCGCCCAGGCGCAACTGCCACTGATGAACCTGGGTGACCTCGACTGGTACCAGGGCTTTCACGAAATCGTGCTGTACCCCGACGACTTCGTCAGCCCCCAGCGCCATCGCGACAGCAGCGGCATCGAACACGAATGGGACGGCGAACACAGCGGCGAAGCCTGGCAACAGGGCCCGGTGATCCTGGCGTGGCCCGGCGTACTGGCCAGTGGCAACTGGGAAGGCTACAACCTGGTCATCCACGAACTGGCGCACAAGCTCGACATGCTCAACGGCGACGCCAACGGCCTGCCGCCGCTGCACAACGACATGCGCGTGCAGGAATGGGCGAGCGTGATGCAAAGCGCCTACGACGACCTCAATCGCCAACTGGACGCTAACCCGGACGCCGACACCGAGATCGACCCCTACGCCGCGGAAAACCCGGCGGAATTCTTCGCCGTCACCAGCGAATATTTTTTCAGCGCCCCGGACCTGCTGGCTAACAGTTATCCACAGGTGTACGCCCAACTCAGCCGCTTTTACCGCCAGGATCCACTGGCCCGCCTCGCCCAACTGCAAGCCAGTGACCCGCGTTATCAACCACAAGGCGAATGACCGTACGACGTCTGGCGCATGGCATCGGCGCCGGAATATGCCTATAATCGCCGCCACTTTTAGGCCAATCCGGCCATGTCATATGGCCAACTAACGGGGGCAACGCCCAATGAGCTACAGCAAGATTCCGGCTGGCAAAGACCTGCCGAACGACATCTACGTCGCCATCGAGATTCCGGCCAACCACGCGCCGATCAAATACGAAATCGACAAAGACAGCGACTGCCTGTTCGTTGACCGTTTCATGGCCACCCCCATGTTCTACCCGGCCAACTACGGTTTTATCCCCAACACCCTGGCTGACGATGGCGACCCCCTCGACGTGCTGGTGGTAACCCCTTACCCCGTCACCCCAGGCTCGGTCATCCGTGCCCGCCCGGTCGGCATCCTGCACATGACCGACGACGGCGGCGGCGACGCCAAGGTTATCGCGGTCCCCCACGACAAGCTGTCCCAGTTGTACGTGGACGTGAAGGAATACACCGACCTGCCGCCCCTGCTGCTGGAACAGATCAAGCACTTCTTCGAGAACTACAAAGACCTCGAAAAAGGCAAATGGGTGAAGATCGACGGTTGGGGCGACGCAGAAGCCGCCCGCGCCGAGATCATGAAGTCGGTCGCCGCCTACAAAGGCTGATACCTGCTCTTCATTGCCCGCGAATTGAAAAAGCCCCGATCATTCGGGGCTTTTTTGTGGGAGAAATTAAACGACAAGTTCAATACTTTATAAACACCGTTTAACTAGCGCCTGAATCTGAAGTATCAAGCTACAACTAAGCAAAAGCCTACACGGGCAACTCAACGCATGGTTTATTTGATCTGTAAATCCCGCCAGTAAACTCTGCGTTTATGAATACATCAGGTGATCGTTTAAAAGCGTTACTGCGGGAAGTTCATCTTTCCGCCTCCGACTTCGCCAAGAACCGCGGTGTCACGCCTCAACACGTGAACAACTGGTTCAAGCGCGGTGTACCCATGGGCCGACTCAACGAGATCGCAGAATTGCTCTGCGTCTCCAGCCGTTGGCTGCGCACCGGCGAAGGCCCCAAACACCCACCGGCCAACTTCCTGCTGGAAGGCCCGGACACCCGAAAAGGACTGCCCACACTGCGCGAAGGAAGCGGCAAATACCTCACAGGCCCCGCCTGTTCTCCAGAAAAAATTGACGTGGAGATCGACCTCCACCCTTCATTCACCTCAACCGAACGCATCCGCATCTCCCTGCACACTTTCGAAACCCTCAACGTCAACCCCGACCGCGCCCTGGGCGCCTACATGGTCGACAACAGCATGATCGACATCATCCAACAAGGCGCCACCCTCGCCGTGGACCGAGGCCGCACCCAGATCATCGACGGCGAAATCTACGCCGTAGAACACGACGGCATGCTGCGCATCAAATACCTCTACAACCGACCCGGAGGTGGCTTGCGCATGCGTAGCCACAATGCCGGCGAGCATCCGGATGAATACCTTACGTACGAACAACGCTTTGAGCAGAACTTCCAGATTCTGGGCTGGGTGTTCTGGTGGTCCACGCTGAACAACCGCAGGCCACCGGTGCCGCTGGATGATCACCTGTTGGGCTGGGAAGGCTCTAAATCGGATCCGGAGGTGGGCAACTGAGATGGATGTGGGTATCATGCGCCGCACATTTGGCAGGGGGTGGCTTGAAGCTATTCACCCTGCTCGGCGATGCGGAGGAGTTCCCGCGGATGCCCCTGCTATTCAGCCCGACGCAATGTGGGTTGAGCGATTTGAAGGCTGGTGAGGTTTACCAAAAATAGACTGAACCAGTCCCCGAGAAGCCGGCCACAAGCCGGCTTTTTAATGTCTGAAGAATCTCGCATTCGCAAGTCGATGGCTCAATGACCATTGACTAAACTCGCCCTAACCTCGTCAAGCTAACGTGACTTACGCATTTATGTGCCGGCCTTGCACACCTCAACCCAGATAACGGATTAGGCCACTGCATCTGCGGCCCTTTTTTTGCAAATACCGTGGAGAGCCTCGCAGGCCTTATCCGACATGTCGCTAACAGCGACACAAACGCGAAACGTGTCGCAAAAACCAAAAAACAGCGACACGATAGGCACACGTGCTTACACTGACGACATGAAAAAAGACGCATATACGGGCGCTCTCGCCTTTAACTGTACGACCTAGTGAGCGCGCGCTCCCATGACTAAACCTCATCTTCCCTGGCAGGCCGATAAGCCCTACAACCAGCTTCCGCCATTGCCGCCGACTGCTGAGCTTGAAACTCGAGCAGTACTTAAACGCTGTATTGAAGCCCGTGCAGCCCTGGCTGAATTGAAACAGGCGGCCGAGCTGATCCCTAATCAAACGATGCTTATCAATACCATCCCTTTGCTTGAAGCCAAGGACAGCTCCGAGATCGAAAGTATCGTCACTACTACGGACTTGCTCTTCCAGCACGCCCAGGATGGCGCCAACCATGCAGACCCCGCAACCAAGGAAGCACTGCGTTACCGCAAGGCTCTGCATAACGGTTACCAATCGTTGGCTGAGCGACCACTGTCCACCGGCACGGCCGTAGAGATATGTCGCACGCTCAAGGGCGTAAACATGGACATCCGCCGAGTGCCAGGCGTCCAACTCGCCAATGATCGTACCAGCGAGATTATCTACACCCCACCAGAGGGCGAAGATCGCTTACGCGACTTGCTCGCCAACTGGGAACGTTTCCTGCACAACGAGACCGACCTCGATCCTCTCGTGCGAATGGCAGTAGGGCACTACCAATTCGAGGCAATTCATCCTTTCACCGACGGCAACGGTCGTACTGGGCGAGTGCTCAATACTCTGTACCTGATCCAGGAAGGTCTGTTGAATCTACCGATTCTTTACCTTAGCCATTTCATCATTGCGCATAGAGCCGATTACTACCGACTTCTGCTTGACGTCACACGCAATCAAGCCTGGGAACCCTGGCTGCTGTATATGCTCACCGCGGTGGAAGAAACCGCTCGCTGGACCAGCGCCAAAATTGCCGCCATTCGTAGCCTTTCCGAGCACACCAGCCAGTTTGTTCGCGAGCGTCTGCCAAAAACCTACTCCCGTGAACTGGTGGATGTAATTTTCGAACAGCCTTACTGCCGCATTACCAACGTCGTCGATAAACAGATTGCTCAGCGCCAGGCCGCCGCTCGCTACCTCAAAGACTTGGTCTCCATTGGTGTTTTGCGAGAGGTTCAGGTCGGCAAAGAGAAGCTCTTCATTCATCCCAAGCTGATGCAACTGCTAATTCGCGATAGCAACGAATTTAGGCTCTATGACTGAACAGTAAGAATTAAATCGCCTGAACGGTGAAGCCCGAACAGGCGACTTCGACTTACCTAAGCTGCATACACTCCACAGCCCGATCCGCCACCATCTTCGCCATCTCCACCAAATGCATCACCGCCCTTTGCGGTGCACCTTGCGGCTCCCCGAGCATCTGCGACGTCGCCACCGCACACTGCAGCAGCTCAGCCACACGCACCCAGGCATCCTCAAAGCTCAGTTCTTCATTAACAACAAATGGCTTGGTCGCAGCCGATGGCGGGGAACCCGAAACAACGTTATCCATAGCAAACCTCCAATCGATAA
The DNA here is from genome assembly GCF_001983175.1 of Pseudomonas cedrina subsp. cedrina. Classification (GTDB taxonomy): domain Bacteria; phylum Pseudomonadota; class Gammaproteobacteria; order Pseudomonadales; family Pseudomonadaceae; genus Aquipseudomonas; species Aquipseudomonas cedrina. The sequence continues at coordinate 81,934 of NZ_MNPW01000008.1, read as the reverse complement.
TTTGGAGCTGCCACTTCCCGCGACTAAACAAAAGGCGGCAGCTGTACGCAGGTTAGTCGACCGGTCGATTGGAAACCCGGCGCACCCGAAGGTGCCCTGCGTACAGCCACCATAAGATGCAGGCGAAGGGGTGCCTGACTCATGAGTTGCTCATACGCCAATCGAATCCGGGCGACTAAACCCGATCACTGAATGTGCAGTGATAATCCGCAGCCTAGTCACCCATCCCCGCTGGCGCAATGCGGTTGGGATTCTCTCGGAAACGTCCTGCAAATGAAAGGGAGAGGCCCTGCTGGCCACTCAAGATCAGGGCCCCAACCAGACAGCAATCACTCGCTACCTATAGTTGTGCAACAGGCTGCTGCACAAACCGCCAAACCCAATCGTCCCTTTTAAGTTGACAGTAAGACGCCTTCCAGCCGATTTATCACCCAGCTTCCACCCATTAACCTGTGCCCATGTTGAACGCAACGCCCAACCAACCTAAACAAAAAAGGATTCAACCATGAGCACTCCAACCTACAACCGCCTCAACAAAGACGACGCCGTAGTTCTGCTGGTCGACCACCAAACCGGCCTGATTTCCCTGGTGCAGGACTTCTCGCCCAACGAGTTCAAGAACAACGTGCTCGCCCTGGCCGACCTGGCCAAGTTCTTCAACTTGCCGACCATCCTTACCACCAGCTTCGAACAAGGCCCCAACGGCCCGCTGGTTCCAGAGCTCAAAGAGATGTTCCCGGACGCGCCGTACATCGCCCGCCCTGGCCAGATCAACGCGTGGGACAACGAAGACTTCGTCAAGGCGATCAAGGCCACCGGCCGTAAGCAGATCATCATTGCCGGTGTGGTCACGGATGTGTGCGTCGCGTTCCCGACATTGTCGGCACTGGCGGAAGGGTTTGAGGTGTTTGTGGTGACCGATGCATCGGGCACGTTCAATACCACGGTGCAGCAGGCGGCGTGGAGCCGGATGACGCAAGCGGGTGCGCAGTTGATGAACTGGTTTTCGGTGGCGTGTGAGCTGCATCGCGACTGGCGCAACGATATTGAAGGGCTGGGGAATTTGCTGTCGCAGCGGATTCCTAACTATCGCAATTTGATGAATGGGTATGCCGCGCTGACGGCGCATCAGAAGTAAGTAAGCAAAGCCGTACGACAAGCCTGCCCTTAGAAGCAGGCTTTCGCCGTTATTTTGCCAGTTCTCGCTCTGTCTGCTCGATGCTTGGCAAACTGGTTTGCAGCTCCGCAGGCAACGATTCAACCCGTTGATATTCCGCCACCCCAATAGGTCCGTTGTTGTCACGCAACGCATATTCCGCCACAACCTCATTCTTGCGCTTGCATAACAGCAAGCCAATTCAGCGAGTCGCGCGCAAGATCGGATTGTGGTTTGGGCAGATGGGTTTCGAAGTTGCTGACGGCTTTGCCACTGCGCTCCAGCAGACGATTTTCGATGTGCATCACCGGCGTGTTGGGCGACCAGTTGTGCTCGATTGCCTGACTAACGTACCAACGTCGGGTTTCGGGGCCGGGGAGTTTATTCAGCAGAGCCAGTTGGTGATACCAGGGCATCTGTGCAAGCACCTCTTGCACAATTCCGTATAAGGCCAGGCCTGCGCAAAAGCACGCATGTACTTGAGATTACGTGGCGAAAAAGCCGTTTATTTTTGGAAAGGCCGCACGCAGATTTTGAGCGAGGCGCTCAATCACCTTGGTACCCCACCCCTGTGCGGCCTGGCGGATCAGAATATCGTGACCGACCTGCCAATAGAGCAGCACCAATTCGCGGTTTACCGACAGTGTTGCGCGTTGTATAGGCAGTCAACGCAGTAAGTTCTGGTCGCAGGGTCATCCGTCCTTCGCCCTTGGTTCCCTCAGCATGAGCAGAAATACCCATAGGCGATGAGCCGGAAAGCATGCACAATCGGCTCATTAAGTGAGCCGAATAACATTCCCATTCGGCTCAGATAATCAGGTATCCCTCCATGGACCAACCCCTCTGGATCTGGAAACACACCGACTGGCCGCACTTCCATTGGCGACCAGGCCGCTTGGCGCCTTTGCTGCGCGAGTGCGGGCAAGCGCAAGGCAAGTTGCTGGGCATGCTCGGTACGGTCAGCCAGGCGGTCAATGCGCAGAATGAGCTGGATGCCTTGCTACAGAACATCCTGACCTCCTCGGCCATCGAAGGGGAACAGCTGAATGTCGGCTCGGTGCGCTCATCGCTGGCGCGGCGTCTGGGCCTGGAGCCCTCGAAGGACACGAGCGTCAGCCGCCGCAGTGAAGGCCTGGCCGAACTGATAATGGATGCGACCCAGCAATACGCCCAACCCTTCACCCTCGCCCGTCTTTTGAATTGGCACCATTTGTTGTTTCCAACGCCACAAGCAAGCTATGCGGCGCGAGCATTGAATGTCGGCGCGTTGCGCGGGGATGAGCCGATGCAGGTGGTGTCGGGGCGCCTTGATCGGCCAACGGTGCATTTCGAGGCGCCACCGCGTGAGGGCTTGGAACAAGCGCTGGAAGACTTTCTGGAATGGTTCGAAACCAGCCGACATCAACCGGAGCTCGACCCGCTGGTGCGCGCCGGCGTGGCGCATTTCTGGTTTGTCACGCTGCATCCCTTCGATGACGGCAATGGTCGCCTGACACGCGCCATTACGGATTTGGCGCTGGCACAGGGGGAGCACCAGGCCATCCGCTTTTATGCGATGTCGGCCAGCATCCTTGAGGACCGCACCGGTTATTACAACGCGCTGGAGTCAAGCCAGAAAGCCACGCTGGACATCACGGATTGGCTGGAATGGTTTCTCAAGACCCTGTTGCGCAGCATTCAGCAAGCCATGGCGCGGATTGACCGGGTCCTGGACAAAAGCCGGTTCTGGCAGCAGCACCGCGACCTCGTGCTGTCCGCCGAACAGATCAAGGCGCTCAACCGTTTGCTCGACGGCGGTGAAAGGGGCTTTGAACACGGGATCAGCGCCGCGCAGTACCAGGCGGTGGCCCAGGTATCCAAGGCAACGGCCACGCGGCACCTGGCCGACCTGCTGGAAAAAAACTGCCTGATACGTCTACCCGGAGGCGGCCGCAGCACGCGTTATAAGGTCAATACAGCGCGCGAGTAATGCCCCCGCTCATTTGCCCAGAATCCGCATGTCTGCTAGTGTCGCGCGGGTTTACCGTCTACCGGAATAGCCGCCATGGCCCGCAAAAAAGTTGCACTCGATTTCGAACAATCCCTCGCCGACCTGCAAACCCTGGTCGAGCGTCTGGAGAACGGCGAGTTGTCGCTGGAAGACTCGTTGACCGCGTTTGAGCAAGGCATCGGCCTGACCCGTGACTGCCAGAGCGCGCTCGCGCAGGCGGAGCAGAAGGTGCAGGTGTTGCTGGAACGTGATGGGGAGTTGGCCGAAGAACCTTTCGATGCGGAACAACCTGAATGATCGACGCGTATCAGGCCAGTAGCCAAGCCCGGGTGAATGCGGCGCTGGAGCCCTTGTTTGTTGCGCCAAGCCCGGAAATGGAGCGCCTCTATGCCGCCATGCGCTACAGCGTAATGAACGGCGGCAAGCGTGTGCGCCCGTTGCTGGCGTATGCGGCGTGTGAAGCGCTGGGTGCGCCAGCCGAAGAAGCGAATGGCGCGGCGTGCGCGGTAGAACTGATTCACGCCTATTCCCTGGTACATGACGATTTGCCGGCGATGGACGACGACGATCTGCGTCGTGGCCAGCCGACCACCCACAAAGCCTTTGATGAAGCCTACGCGATCCTGGCCGGTGACGGTTTGCAGAGCCTGGCGTTCAGCGCATTGCTGGACCCGCGCTTGAGCAGCGTCAACGCCGAGATCCGCTTGCGCATGGTCACCGCCCTGGCATTGGCCGCCGGCCCAGCCGGCATGGTCGGCGGGCAAGCCATCGACATGGGTTCGGTCAGCCTCAAGCTGGATCAACACGCCTTGGAACACATGCACCGGCACAAGACCGGCGCACTGATCGAAGCGGCCGTGCACCTGGGCGCCTTGGCCAGTGGCCGCGCCGACGCGGCGCAATTGGCCGCGTTGCAGACCTATTCCCGGGCCATCGGCCTGGCGTTCCAGGTGCAGGACGACATTCTCGACGTGGAAAGTGACACCGCGACCCTGGGTAAACGCCAAGGCGCCGATATCGCACGGGACAAACCGACTTATCCTGCGCTGCTCGGGCTTGCCGCGGCCAAGGCGTATGCCATTGAGCTGCGCGACCAGGCCCTGGACGCCCTGCGACCTTTCGACGCGGCAGCCACGCCACTGCGCGACCTGGCGCGGTATATCGTCGAACGTCGGTACTGATTACAACGACCATCGCGGCCACCTATCCGCCAAGTTCGGCGCTCGGCGTGCGCAGTTCGCGATGCTTGAGGTAAACTGCGGCCTCTTCTATACCTATAACGATTCGCCTGATGCCCACGACGTTTCAAGAGATTCCCCGCAAGCGCCCGTCCACGCCCCTGCTTGACCGTGCTGTCACGCCGGCCGGCCTGCGTCGACTGGCTGAAGCCGAGCTGGAAACCCTGGCCGATGAGTTGCGCCTGGAATTGCTCTACACGGTCGGCCAGACCGGTGGGCATTTTGGTGCAGGCTTGGGCGTCATCGAGCTGACCATCGCCCTGCATTACGTGTTCGACACCCCGGACGACCGGCTGGTGTGGGACGTGGGCCACCAGGCGTATCCGCATAAAATCCTCACCGGGCGCCGCGAGCAAATGGGCTCCCTGCGCCAGAAGGACGGCATTGCCGCCTTCCCGCGCCGCGCCGAGAGCGAGTACGACACCTTTGGCGTCGGCCACTCCAGCACGTCCATCAGCGCCGCGCTGGGCATGGCGATTGCTGCCCGCCTGCAGGGTAGCGAGCGCAAGGCTATTGCCGTGATTGGCGACGGTGCGCTGACCGCCGGCATGGCCTTCGAAGCGCTGAACCATGCGCCGGAAGTGGACGCCAACATGTTGGTGATCCTCAACGACAACGACATGTCGATTTCGCGCAACGTCGGTGGCTTGTCGAATTATCTGGCAAAGATTCTTTCCAGCCGTACCTATGCCAGCATGCGCGAAGGCAGCAAGAAGGTGCTCTCGCGCCTGCCCGGCGCGTGGGAAATTGCCCGTCGTACCGAAGAATACGCCAAGGGCATGCTGGTTCCCGGCACCCTGTTCGAGGAGCTGGGCTGGAATTACATCGGCCCGATCGACGGTCACGACCTGCCCACCCTGATCGCCACGCTGCGCAACATGCGTGACCTCAAGGGCCCGCAATTCCTGCATATCGTCACCAAGAAAGGCAAGGGTTTCGCCCCAGCAGAAGTCGACCCGATCGGCTACCACGCGATCACCAAGCTCGACCCCCTGGACGCCCCGGCCGCCGCGCCGAAACAAGCCAGCGGGCCGAAGTATTCCGGCGTGTTCGGTGAATGGCTGTGCGACATGGCCGCCGCCGATTCGCGCCTGGTAGGCATTACCCCGGCGATGAAAGAAGGCTCCGATTTGGTGGCGTTCAGCGAACGTTTCCCGCTGCGCTACTTTGACGTGGCGATTGCCGAGCAGCACGCCGTCACGTTTGCGGCCGGCATGGCCTGTGAAGGCGCCAAGCCGGTGGTGGCGATCTATTCGACGTTCCTGCAACGCGGTTACGACCAACTGGTGCATGACGTGGCGGTGCAGAACCTCGACGTGCTGTTCGCCATCGACCGCGCAGGCCTGGTGGGCGAAGACGGCCCGACTCACGCCGGCAGCTTTGACCTCTCTTACCTGCGCTGCATCCCCGGCATGTTGGTAATGACGCCGAGCGATGAAAACGAACTGCGCAAGATGCTCAGCACCGGCCACCTGTACAAAGGCCCGGCGGCCGTGCGTTATCCGCGCGGCAATGGCCCGAATGCGCTGATCGAGAAGGACCTGGAGCCTATCGAGATCGGCAAGGGTGTTGTGCGTCGCCAAGGCAGCAAGACCGCGTTTCTGGTGTTTGGCGTGCAATTGGCCGAAGCCTTGAAAGTCGCCGAGAAGATCGACGCGACCGTGGTCGACATGCGCTTCGTCAAACCCATGGATGAAGCCTTGGTACGCGAAATCGCCGGCCGCCATGAGTTGCTGGTGACCGTCGAAGAAAACGCCATCATGGGTGGTGCCGGTGCGGCCGTCAGCGAGTTCCTGGCGCGGGAGAATATCCTCAAGTCAGTGCTGCACCTGGGTTTGCCGGATGTGTATGTCGAGCACGCCAAGCCGGCGCAGATGCTGGCTGAATGCGGGCTGGATGAGGCCGGGATAGAAGCGGCGGTGCGCGAGCGCATGGCACTACTCAACCTGTAGAACCTCGATCAAAATGTGGGAGCTGGCTTGCCTGCGATAGCGGTTTAACTGACGCATTGATGTTGAATGTGCCGCCGTCATCGCAGGCAAGCCAGCTCCCACATGGGTTTGTGTCAACTTCAAATGCTATGGACAGCCATGAAACTTCCGCGCCTCGCCCTGCCCTTGCTGCTGCTGACTTCCCCGGACCTGCGCGCAGATAATCGCGACGACGCCCTCAAACTCCCCAACGTAGTCATCAGCGCCAACCGCCAGGTCCAGGCCCGCAACGACAGCAGCGCCGCCAACAGCGTGTTCACCCGCGACGACATTGACCGCCTGCAACCCACCAGCCTCACCGATCTGCTCAGCCGCGTTCCCGGCGTGCAAGTGGCACCAACCGGTGGCCGGGGCAGTCTGCCAGGGATTTATATCCGCGGCACCAAATCCGCCCAGAGCCTGGTGCTGGTGGACGGCCAGCGCATCGCCAACACCACCTCCGGCGACAGCGGCCTGCAATACCTGAACGTGGACCAGATTGAACGGGTGGAAGTACTGCGCGGCTCACGCTCGGTGATCTACGGCAGCGATGCGATTGGCGGGGTGATCCAGGTCTTCACCCGCCGCAATGCCGAGCCAGGCCTGCAACCGCGCCTGAAACTGGGCGTTGGCAGCCACCAGGCCTGGGAGCGCAGCCTCGGCCTCTCCGGTGGCGATGAACACACGCGCTTCAACCTTGGCGCCAGCCTGGATGAAACCGCAGGCATTAACTCGACGCACACCTCATTCCCCAGCGATGGCGACCATGACGCCTATCGCAACCAGTCCCTGAGCGTGAACCTCAGCCACGCTTTCACCGATGGGCTGGAGGTGGGCTTCAACCTGTTGGATAGCCGTGGCAAGTCAGAGTACGACAACAGCTTCGGCCGCTACGATTTCGCCAGCGGGCAAACCGTCGGGCAAAAGCCTTACACCGACTACACCGTCAGCAGCGCCAGCGGTTATGTCGATGCCAGGTTCAACGAGCGCTGGCAATCACGCCTGGAGCTGGGCCACAGCGAGAACCGCGATACCAAGCGCGACACCCTCAGCGATGACTTCAGCGTGTTCAACACCTACCGCGATTCCGTCAACTGGCAGAACGACCTGACGTTGAACGAGCAGAACAGCCTGATTCTCGGCGGCGACTGGTACGAAGACCGCTTCCACGGCTCCACGACCTTTACCGAAAACAGTCGCTGGAACCGCGCGGCGTTTGTGCAGCATCGCTTCCACGGCGACGGGTTTTCCACGGAGCTTGGGCTGCGCCGCGACCAGAACCAGCAGTTCGGGGGCCAGAACAGCTGGAGCGGCACCGTCACCTTGCCGCTCAACCCGGACAATGACCTGCTGCTGAGTTACAGCGAAGGCTTCCGCGCGCCGACCTTCAACGACCTGTATTACCCCGACACCCAGTACAGCAACCCCAACCTGCAGCCTGAAACCTCGAAGAGCTACGAGCTGCAATGGCGTAGCCAGTTGAGCGACAGCACGCGCCTGGAAGCCTCGCTGTACCGCACCGATTTGAGCGACGCGATCATCCTCGACCGCGCCGGCAAGCCGCAGAACGTGGCGACCGCGCGCATCAACGGCTTCGAAGCCGCACTCAAGCAGGAGCTGTTTGGCTGGCAAGGCAACCTGGGGCTGGCGCTCATCGACCCACGCGACCGCGACAGCGGCCACACCCTGGCTCGTCGGGCACGGCGTACGCTGAGCCTGGATCTGGACCGGCAGTTCGACAAGCTCGGGGTGGGCGCAACCTGGCAGGCGATCAGCAGCAGCTATGACGATGAAGACAATACCCACCGACTGGGCGGGTATGCGTTGCTGGGGTTGCGCAGCAGCTGGGCGCTCAGTCGGGAAGTGGCGTTGTCGTTGAAGGTCGATAACTTGCTGGGCAAGACTTATGCGCGGGCGCGTTACAGCTATGACGATCCGGCGTTCCTGAATAATCAGGATTACAGGGAAGAAGGTCGAGTGTGGATGATGGGAGTGACCTGGACACCGGAAATTTAAGGGTCGCCTGTGCTGGCCTCTTCGCGGGCAAGCCCGCTCCCACATTTGATTTGCGACCACATTCAAAAGGTGGGAGCTGGCTTGCCTGCGATAGCGGTGTCACAGATTCGGAGCAATCACCTGACACAACCGCGCCACCGCCTCCAACATCTGCCCACTGGGCCGCTCAAGCCCTTTATCCGGAACCAGCCGCACACGCTCAGCCATCGCTGGCCAGACCTTCCAGGCCTCCTTCTGCGCTTGATCACCGACCAGAATCAACTCGGGATCACGCTGCAACACCGACTCGATACTCACCTGCGGCGCCGGCAACTTGAGATCATCAAACACATTGCGCGCGCCGCACACACGCAACGCATCGCTGATGATCTGCCCACCACCTACCGTATACAGCGGCGTGTTCCACACCTGATAGAACACCCGTAACGGCTCGGCACGCTGATAGCGCTGGCGCAGTTCGGCCAGGCGTTGGCGCAGCTGCGTGGCGAGCTGACGACCGGCGTCAGCGCGGCCCAACTGCCCGGCGATGGCCTGGACCTGGGTGGTGAGTTGTTCAAGGCTATGGGGTTCGGCGACATACACCGGGATATTCAGGCGCTGCAATTGCTCACGCTGCGCCGGGCCGACACTGCCGGGCCACAGCAGGATCAGGTCGGGTTGGAGGCTGAGCAGGCGCTCCATGTCTAATTGGCCGTAACGCCCCACCGACGGCACTTGCGCCAGGGCGGGCGGGCGATCGCCGCCGTCGAGCAGGCCCACCAGCAAGTCGGCGGCGCCCAGTTCAACCACGATTTCAGAGAGGGACGGCGCCAGGCTGACGACCCGCTCGGCCGCCAATGCCTGGGCGCTCAATGCCAGTAGCACGAGCGCCAGCCAGCGACGCATCATCCCAACTGACGCGGGATGCGATAGAGGTAAAACAGCACCGTGGTCGACAGCGCCAGGAGAAACAGCGGCACCGCTTCCAGGCCGACAAACACCGCCAGCGCACCGATCCAGGCGGGGATGCCGGCCACCAGCAAGGCCGTGCGCCGACGCGCCGCCAGGGTGATCCAGGCGGCCGGTTCTTCGGGTGTATCGAGGGCTTTGGAGGTGGCGATCAACGCGTGTTTATAGCCGTTGAAGTAGCGCAGGCTGAGGAACATCGAGGCCACGCCGGCAATGAAGAACGGCATGGCCAGCATCGGCAGCAGCGACTCGCCGCGACCAAATACCAGGTTGATCACGAACAACGGCAGCAGCGCCAGCGCCAGGTATTGCCACCAACTGAAGGACAGTCGCCGTTTCACCTGGCCTCGGGTCACGCGCGGTCGACCTCGCCCTGGTGCTCGTTGCCCATCATGTGGTCGAGCTTGCTGGCCTTGGTGGCCAGGTAGAGTTTGTTGTGCGGATTGTGCCCGGTGTGCAACGGCACGCGCTCGGCCACGGTGATGCCCATCTCGGTCAAGGCTTTGACCTTGCGCGGGTTGTTGGTCATCAACCGCAGGGACTTGACGCCCAAGTGCTGCAGCATCGGCAGGCAGATCGCATAGTCGCGCTGGTCGGCGGCAAAGCCCAGGCGCTCGTTGGCTTCGACGGTATCGGCGCCGCCATCCTGCAACTCGTAGGCGCGGATTTTGTTCATCAGGCCAATGCCACGGCCTTCCTGGCGCAAGTACAGCAGCACGCCACGGCCTTCGCGCGCGATGGCACGCATGGCGGCTTCCAGTTGCGAACCGCAGTCGCAACGCTGGCTGAACAGCGCGTCGCCGGTCAGGCACTCGGAGTGCACCCGCCCCAGCACCGGCGCGCCGTCAGCGATATCGCCGAGGCTGAGCACAACATGTTCACGCCCGGTGCCTTCTTCGAGAAAGCCGTTCATGGTGAACGTGGCAAAAGGGGTAGGCAGCTTGGAAGCGGCGACGAAAACGACGGGCACCGTGTGCTCCTGATTTCAGTTTTTACAAAGGCGGCCATTGTAACAGCAGGTTCCTACAGACGCTTAAGCTGAATGATCGCTGATAAAGATCAATCGGTTCGATTGGTGTTCGCTTCGGTTCTATGCAAGCCGCGTCGGGGCGCATCGCTAAAAGTGCTGGTAACCCCGTACCGCCGGGGTGATGTCCTGGCCGTTGGCATCCAGTAACGTCACGCCCTGCCCCGCCTGCACGCGGCCGATCACGTGGATCGGCCAGCCCTCGGCCAGCAACGCCGGCAATTGTGCAGCCGGCAAGGTGAAGGCCAGCACGTAATCGTCGCCACCGCTCAATGCGGCCACGCGCGCGGCGTCATCGCCGACAAAGGCCAGCAAGGCTTTTGACAACGGCAGCTTGCGGTGCTCGATCAACAGGCTGACCTGCGACGCCTTGGCGATATGCCCGCAATCGGCCAGCAGCCCGTCGGAGATATCCATGGCCGCTGTGGCCCTGCCGCGCAGCGCCAGGCCCAGGGCCAATTGCGGTTGCGGCGACCAGTAATGGGCCAGCAGCGGGTCGGCGATGGCGGCTTCGGCGCAGCGCTGGCCCAATACCAGCGGCAAGGCGCCGGCCGCATTGCCCAACTCGCCACCGACACAGAGCAGATCGCCCGGTTGTGCGCCGCTGCGCTTGAGCGCCTGCCTGGCCGGTACACGGCCGAACACTGTGAGGGTCAGGCTCAACGGCCCGCGCGTGGTATCGCCGCCCACCAGGCCGACGCCGCAGTTCTGCGCCATGAGGTTTAATCCCTGGGCATAGCGCTGCAGCCAATCGGCATCGACCGTCGGCGTGGTAAGAGCAAGGGTAAACGCGAGCGGGTGGGCGCCCATGGCGGCCAAGTCGCTCACCGCCACGGCCAACGAGCGCTGGCCGAGCAGGAACGGGTCGCAGGGGTCGACAAAATGCACCCCGGCCACCAGCGTATCGGTAGAAATTGCCAGTTGCTCCCCGGCAGGGAGCGCCAGCAAGGCGCAGTCGTCGCCGATCCCCAGGGCAATGCCTTCGCCGCCTTGCGCACAGGGCGCGGCGGCAAAATATTTGCGGATCAGCTCGAACTCGCCCATTCGGGAGTCAAGCGCGGATTAGCGCTTGTACGCCTTCACTTCGGCTTCCCGCAGGCGCGGGGCCAGCTTGTCGAGCACGCCGTTGACGAACTTGTGGCCGTCGGTCGAACCGTAGACTTTCGCCAGTTCGATGCCTTCGTTGATCACCACGCGATACGGCACGTCGACGCGCTTGAGCAGCTCCCAGGTGGACAGGCGCATCACGCACAGCTCGACCGGGTCCAGCTCTTCGAGGGTCAGGTCCAGGCAGGGCGCCAGCGCCGTGTCGATCTCGGTCAGGTTGGCATGCACACCGTGCAGGATGTCATGGAAGTAAGGCAGGTCAGCGAAGGTGAAGTCGTTGTCGACACGAAACTGTGCTTCGATTTCGTTCAACGACGTACCCGCCATCTGGCGCTGATACAACGCCTGGGTCGCCAACTGACGAGCCGCGCGGCGCTTCTCGTTCTTGGATGGCTTGCCGGCGTCCGCCGGGCGTGGTTCGCGCGGGTTGAAGTTGTCGCTCTCGTCGGAAATCACTTGGCCTCCAGCTGCGACAGCAGGCTGACCATTTCCAGGGCGGACAGGGCAGCTTCAGCGCCTTTGTTACCGGCCTTGGTGCCGGAACGCTCGATGGCTTGCTCGATGGAATCCACGGTCAGCACGCCGAACGCGACCGGCACGCCGAACTCCATGGACACCTGGGCCAGGCCCTTGGTGCATTCGCCAGCCACGTATTCGAAGTGCGGCGTACCGCCACGAATGACCGCGCCCAGGGCGATGATTGCCGCGTATTCGCCCTGTTGAGCAACTTTTTGCGCAACCAGTGGAATTTCGAAGGCGCCAGGGGCACGGATAAGGGTGATATCGCTTTCGCTCACACCGTGGCGAACCAGGGCATCCACGGCACCGCTGACCAGGCTTTCAACGACGAAGCTGTTGAAGCGGCCAACTACGAGGGCGTAGCGGCCTTTGGGGGCGATGAAGGTACCTTCGATGGTCTTCAGGGTCATTCGACAAATCTCTTAAAGAGCCGGGACGCGCGTAAGACGCGCCCCTTAGTGATATTTGAACCGCGAACAAGGGCGACAATCGCCAGCCTTTATTCGGAGGGCACGTATTCTACTACTTCCAGGTCGAAACCGGATATCGCATTAAATTTCATTGGTGCGCTCATCAGGCGCATTTTGCGCACGCCCAAGTCACGCAGGATCTGCGAGCCGGCACCGACGATGCTGTAGGTGGTCGGTGTTTTCACCTGGGTCTGCTCGGCGGTTTCACGGATATGCGCCAGCAGCACATCGCCATCGACCGGATTGCCCAACAGCAGCACCACGCCACTGCCGGCCTCGGACACCGCCGCCATCGCGGCGCGCAGGCTCCAACGGCCCGGCTGCTTGACCATCAGCAGGTCGCGCAGCGGGTCCATGTTGTGCACGCGCACCAGGGTCGGTACGTCGGCACTGATGCTGCCCAGGGTCAGCGCCATGTGCACGTCGCCTTCCACCGAATCACGGTAGGTCACCAGGTTGAATTGGCCCAGCTCACTGTCCAGCGGCTGCTCGGCAATCCGCTGAACGGTACGTTCGTGGATCATTCGGTAGTGGATCAGGTCGGCGATGGTGCCGATTTTGATGCCGTGTTCGGTGGCAAAAGCTTCGAGTTCGGCGCGACGGGCCATGGTGCCGTCGTCGTTCATCACTTCGCAGATCACCCCGCTCGGCTCGAACCCGGCCATGCGCGCCAGGTCGCAGGCGGCTTCGGTGTGGCCGGCGCGGGCCAGGGTGCCGCCCGGTTGGGCCATCAGCGGGAAGATGTGGCCGGGGCTGACGATGTCTTCGGCCTTGGCGTCTTTCGCGGCGGCGGCCTGCACGGTGCGCGCGCGGTCAGCGGCGGAGATCCCGGTGGTGACACCCGTCGTGGCTTCGATGGACACGGTGAACTTGGTGCCGAAGCCTGAACCATTGCGCGGCGCCATCAACGGCAGCTTGAGCAGCTCGCAGCGCTCGCGGCTCATGGGCATGCAGATCAGCCCACGGGCGTGCTTGGCCATGAAGTTGATGTGCTCGGCCTGGCAGGCCTCGGCGGCCATGATGATGTCGCCTTCGTTCTCGCGGTCTTCGTCATCCATTAGGATGACCATCTTGCCTTGGCGGATGTCTTCAACCAGTTCTTCGATGCTATTGAGCGCCACGCGGCACCCCCTTGGTCAGGATTTGAGGTAGCCGTTGGCGGCTAGAAAACTTTCAGTGATGTTCCCTGATGCAGGCTCTGCGGCCTTATCGCCCAACAGCAGGCGCTCCAGGTAACGGGCAAGCAAGTCGACTTCCAGGTTCACCCGGCGACCTGGCTGGTACGAGGCCATGATGGTTTCGCTGAGGGTGTGGGGAATGATGGTCAGTTCGAATTCGGCGCCATTCACGGCGTTCACGGTCAGGCTGGTGCCGTCGACGGTGATCGAGCCTTTGTGGGCGATGTACTTGGCCAGTTCCTTGGGCGCGCGGATGCGAAATTCCACGGCGCGTGCGTTTTCGCTGCGGGCAACCACTTCGCCGACGCCGTCGACGTGGCCGCTGACCAGGTGACCGCCCAGCCGTGTGGTCGGGGTCAGGGCTTTTTCCAGGTTCACCGGGCTGCCGGCCGCAAGATCGTTCATCGCGGTGCAATCCAGGGTTTCGCGGCTGACATCGGCGGCGAAGCCGTTGCCCGGCAATTCGACAACGGTCAGGCACACGCCGCTGACGGCGATGCTGTCGCCCAGCTTGACGTCGCCCAGGTCGAGCTTGCCGGTTTCAACCAGCAGGCGCACGTCGCCGCCTTTTGGGGTCATGGCGCGGATGCTGCCGATGGATTCGATAATGCCGGTGAACATTTCGTTCTCCTGAAAACGGGGGGCTGACGCGCAAAGCGCAGGCCGGGAATTATACGCTCGCTGCGGGTAGCGGGATGGCAGTGACTCGCCAGTCGTCGCCCACGGCGCGCATTTCAGTGATCTTGAGTTGGGGGGCGTCGGCCAGTTTCTCAAGCGGCCAGTCCAGCAGAGGGCGGGCGGCGGAGCCGAGGAACTTGCCAGCGATGAAAATCACATATTCATCCACCAGGCCTTGTTGGGCAAAGGCGCCCGCCAGGCTCGGGCCCGCTTCCACCAACACTTCGTTGACGCCACGGGCGGCCAGCGCGACCAGTGCCGAGCGCAGGTCGACCTGGCCCTCGACGCCCGGCACCACCAGGCACTCGGGCCCGCGGGGAAACTGGTTTTCCGGGGTGACGCAGGTAATCACCAGCGCCGGCCCGGCCTTGAAGAACGGTGCGTTGAGCGGCACACGAAGACGCCCGTCGATCAGCACGCGCAGCGGCGGACGCGACATGGCCAGGGCGGTGGTGGCTTCGTCCAGGCCCAGCTCGGCGGCGCGCACGGTCAGGCGCGCACCGTCGGCCAGCACCGTGTCGGCGCCGGTCAGCACCACACTGGCTTCGGCGCGCAGGCGCTGCACGGCGGCACGGGCGGCGGGGCCGGTGATCCACTGGCTTTCGCCGCTGGCCATCGCGGTGCGCCCGTCCAGGCTCATCGCCAACTTGACCCGCACAAAAGGCAAGCCGTGTTCCATGCGTTTGAGGAAACCGGGGTTAAGCGCCCGCGCTTGGGCTTCCAGCACACCGCTGCGCACCTCGATCCCGGCTTGCGCCAGACGCTGCATGCCGCGCCCGGCCACCTCAGGGTTCGGGTCCTGCATGCCGGCCACGACGCGGGCGACGCCGGCCGTGACCAACGCATCGGCGCAGGGCGGCGTATGCCCATAGTGACTGCACGGTTCAAGGGTCACGTACACGGTGGCACCACGGGCCTTGGCACCTGCGGCGCGCAAGGCATTGGGCTCGGCATGGGGCTGGCCGGTGCGCTCGTGCCAGCCTTCGCCGACAATCTGCCCATCGCGCACAATCACACAACCTACCCGTGGGTTGGGATGGGTGGTGTACAGGCCCTTGCGCGCCAGTTCGAGGGCGCGGGCCATGTAATGGGCGTCGAGGACAGCCAGCTCTGACATGGAAGGTGGATTCATTCTTTGATCGGCTCACGGGCCAGGCGGTCGATCTCTTCGCGGAACTCATTGAGGTCCTGGAAGCGTCGATACACCGAAGCGAAACGGATGTAGGCGACTTCGTCGAGCTTTTGCAGCTCGCCCATCACCAGCTCTCCAACCACCAGGCTCTTGACCTCGCGCTCGCCAGTGGCGCGCAGCTTGTGCTTGATATGCACCAACGCCGCCTCCAGCCGCTCGACACTCACCGGGCGTTTTTCCAGGGCGCGCTGCATACCGGCGCGCAGTTTGTCTTCGTCGAAAGGCTGGCGGCTGCCGTCGGACTTGATCAGACGTGGCAGCACCAGTTCGGCGGTTTCGAAGGTGGTGAAACGTTCACCGCAGCCAGAGGCCAGGCATTCGCGCCGGCGACGTACTTGATCGCCCTCGGCGACCAGACGTGAGTCAATGACCTTGGTGTCGTTGGCACCGCAGAAGGGACAGTGCATGGTTGGCAGGCAACAAATAAAGGGAGGGCCATGGTAGCGC
The DNA here is from genome assembly GCF_001983175.1 of Pseudomonas cedrina subsp. cedrina. Classification (GTDB taxonomy): domain Bacteria; phylum Pseudomonadota; class Gammaproteobacteria; order Pseudomonadales; family Pseudomonadaceae; genus Aquipseudomonas; species Aquipseudomonas cedrina. The sequence continues at coordinate 65,998 of NZ_MNPW01000008.1, read as the reverse complement.
ATCCCCGTGGCAAGACAAGCCATAGCCTTTACGGTATATAGGCAGGCTTATATGTTTCATATTATTCAAGCCACGGATTTTGTCCTTTCTGGAGCCGTATATGCAGTTACGACCACTTGTTTTACTCACCTTGTTCAGTGTTCTGGTCGCCTGCAGCAGCGAAGCCCCCAAGCCTTCCGCGCCACAACCCACGCCCGCGCAGGAGAAAAAAGTCCCGGGCATTGAAGACCTTGGCCCGTTGCCGGCCTACCAGCGCGAGATCAACGGCAGCCTGACCAACGTGCCGGCCGGCGCTGAAGTCGAGATGGCGTTGCTGGTGATCGACGACCGTTCGCGTCCGCAACAGCTGCTCGCCAGCAGCGTACTGACCGGCAACGGCAAGCCCTTGGCCTTCCGCCTGCGCTTCAACCCCGAGGCGTTCCCGGCCGGTGCGCGGGTTGAATTGCGCGGCCGCGCCAGCCAGTCCGGCCAGTTGATCCTGCACCTGCCCGCCGTACGCATTACCCAGGCGATCACCCAGACCACCGGCCCCCTGGAACTCGTCAAGGCACCATGACGCCACCGTTGGACTTGCAGCACGCCCTGAGCGAGCTGATCGGCGACGCTCACCTGGTGCCCTGCCCACTGCCGGGCACGGCGCTGTCGCTGTGGCTGCTGGATGCGGACAACATGGACCGCGCCTTCAGCCCCGAAGAAACCCGGCGCATCCTGCACGAACCGCCCTACTGGAGTTTCTGCTGGGCCAGCGGCCTGGCACTGGCGCGGTACCTGGCGGCGAACCCTGAATGGGTGGCCGGCAAACGCGTACTGGATTTTGGCGCGGGCTCCGGTGTCGCCGCGATTGCTGCGCTTAAAGCAGGCGCATCGGAAGTGGTCGCTTGCGACCTCGACCCGCTGGCGCTGGCAGCCTGCCGGGCCAATGCCCAACTCAATGGGGTGGAATTGGGTTATTCGGCGGATTTTTTCGCCGAAGCCGACCGCTTTGACCTGATCCTTGTCGCCGACGTGCTCTATGACCGAGCGAACCTGCCGCTGCTGGACCAGTTCCTGACACGGGGCCGTGAAGCGCTGGTCGCGGATTCTCGGGTGAGGGATTTTCAACACCCGGATTATCAGCGCCTGGAGGTACTTGAGGCACTGACCTTGCCGGACCTGGCCGAGCCTTGGGAGTTTCGCAAGGTGAGCCTGTACCATTCGCGGCGGTAAGCCCCGAGCGTTACAAATGTCTGGCAATACATTGGCTGAGACAGAAAAGGTGAGGCTATGGAAAATGCCCTCCTTTCGCACGCAGCTAGGGCAATCAACCGGCATGCATTTCCAGACGTTTTCGCTTACCGCCCCCTGTAAAAAGGCCTTGCAAAAACCCGGACCGCTGCCTAACCTCTGCGGCAATACACCCGCCATGCCTCTGGCTGCGTCAGTAGCCAAGCACAAATTGTGCGGGTTTTTTATGCCTGGTGCTTTTAGGGCATGAGGTCATTCAGTAAGCCCGCCATCGACGTTCCGGCCCAGTTGGAACTGCTCAAGCGCCGCGGCTTGCTTATTCAAAATGAAGCTCGCGCCGAGGCTTTTTTGCGGTCCGTCAGTTTCTTTCGTTTAAGCCCCTACATGCGGCCTCTCCAACATCCGGACGATATCGACCATCGCTTTCGAAACGGTAGCCAATTTCGTCAGTTAACCCGCCTCTACGATTTTGACCGTCGACTTCGTCTACTGACGATGGATGCCATAGAAAGGGTCGAAATTGCATCGCGCGCAGTTATCAGTAACCACATGGGACCTGCCCATGGCAGTCACTGGCATATAAACGTCCGGATGTTTCATCCTACGTTTGATCATCAGCGCCTGCTGGCAAACCTGTCGGTCAAACAATCCAACGCAACACGTGACTACCAACGCGAATGCGAGCGCATCGACAGGCTGCACGCAGATGACAAAAGAAAAACCATCCTCAAACGCCAGAGAGCGAGAGAAAACTACGCTCGCCACTATCCTGCCACCTACGCTGATCCTCCTCTGATGCCTGGCTGGGCCATGCTGGAAGAACTGACGCTGGGCGACTTGTCTCACTTGTATAAAGGCCTGGCCAAAGACGCGGACAAGAAAGCCATTGCCAAGCGCCTGGGACTTGCGGCGCCCCTGATGCAGTCATGGCTGCACGCCTTGACCATCATTCGAAACATCTGCGCCCATCATTCGCGGATGTGGAACCGGGAGTTGGGTATTCGTCCCGAATTACCGAAGAAAGCCCATTTTCCATGGCCCGAGCATCTGTTCCAGCCTGGGCCGCATACCCGCATTTTTACGGTTCTTTGCATTCTGAATCACTTGATGCATCAGGTGAGTCCGCCAGCTCGCTGGGATCAACGCCTGTATCAGCTCGTCCATGAGTTTCCCGAGGTTAGCCTCAAAGCGATGGGGTTCCCTACCGACTGGTATCAAGACCCTTTTTGGCACGCGCTGCGTGGCTGAACACCCTGCCGCTTCCGGTAGGCTGCGCCAGCCCTTATAGTTGCCCCATTCCCGCTTTATTCGAGATTCCCCATGAGTGAGCCCACGCCCTACATCTTCGACGTCACCACCGCCAACTTCGAACAGGCAGTGATCCAGAATTCTTTCGAAAAACCCGTGCTGGTGGATTTCTGGGCCGAGTGGTGCGCACCGTGCAAGGCGTTGATGCCGATGCTGGCGCAGATCGCCGAGAGTTATCAGGGAGAGTTGCTGCTGGCCAAGGTCGATTGCGAGGCCGAGCAGGATATCGTCGCGCGCTTTGGCATCCAAAGCCTGCCGACGGTGGTGCTGTTCAAGGACGGCCAGCCGGTGGACGGGTTTGCCGGGGCGCAGCCGGAGTCGGCGGTGCGGGCGATGCTCGAACCCCATGTGCAGATGCCGCCACCGGCCGCGGCAGATCCATTGGAGCAGGCCCAGGCGTTGTTTGCCGAAGGCCGCATCAGCGATGCCGAGGCGCTGTTGGTGGCGCTGTTGGGCGAAGACAATACCAATGCCGCCGCGTTGATCCTGTACGCGCGCTGCCTGGCCGAGCGCGGTGAATTGGGCGAAGCCCAGGCCGTGCTGGATGCGGTAAAAAGCGACGACCACAAAGCTGCCCTCGCCGGGGCCAAGGCACAAATTACCTTTTTGCGTCAGGCCGCCGAGCTGCCGGACGCCGCCGACTTGAAAAGCCGCCTGGCACAAAATGCGCAGGACGACGAAGCGGCCTACCAATTGGCGATTCAGCAACTGGCGCGTCAGCAGTACGATGCAGCGCTGGAAGGGTTGCTCAAACTGTTTATCCGCAACCGCGGCTACAGCGAAGGCCTGCCGCACAAAACCTTGCTGCAGGTATTCGAACTGCTGGGCAACGATCACCCACTGGTGAGCGTGTACCGTCGCAAGATGTTTGCCGCGCTGTACTAATCGCCGATCCAGCTGTACAGCGGCGTATCCCCGCCGCTGGCCACTTTCACCTGGGCGCTGTGGCGCAGGCGCACCAGCAGGCGTTTGCCCGCCGAGGCGTCACCGGTCAAGCCTTCCAGTTGGTCGAGCAGCTCAAGGCCGCTGAGTTGCCCGGCCTTGCGCAGCAGGTCCTGGGCGTTCTGCCAGAGGTCATCATTGTGCTTGACCGGCGCCACTGGCGCGGCGGCCGTGCCGGGCACGGGCGTTGCCTGCAATTGCGCGCCCAGTCGCGCCCAGTCGCCGTCGTCCAACTCCAGGGTCAAGTCCACCGGCAGGTCGCCGACGGTTCCACGAATTCGCAACATCGCCCTACTCCTGCACTTTTTTCTGACCGGCATGCTCCCATGTGGCTTGCGCAACGCCAAGCGGGCGGTCAAACTCTCGACACCATTTGTTATAAGATCACATAACAAAACTTTCATGTCCTGGAGCTTTCCCATGCGTCGTCTGCTGCTTGCTTTGCCGTTTGCCCTGCTGCCACTGGCCATTGCCCATGCGGCCGATGAACACGACCACGATCACGACCATGAACACGGCAGCCTCGGCGCCCACGAGCACGGCGTCGGGCGACTCAACGCCGTGCTCGATGGCCAGGCCCTGGAGCTTGAGCTGGACAGCCCGGCGATGAACCTGGTGGGCTTTGAGCACGTGGCTACCAGCGCCGCCGACAAAGCCAAGGTCGCCGCCGCGCGCAAACAGTTGGAGAACCCGGCGGCCTTGTTCAACCTGCCCAAAGCCGCCGGTTGCGTGGTCAGCTCCCAGGAACTCAACAGCCCATTGTTCGGCGACAAGCCTGAAGCCGACCATGACGACGACGATGATCACGACGCCAAAGACGCCGCCCACGAACATCATCACGACCACAGCGAAATCCACGCTCACTACCAGTTCACCTGCGCCACGCCGACGGCCCTGAGCAATCTTGACCTGACCCAGGTGTTCAAGACCTTCCCCGCCACCCAGAAAATTCAGGTACAACTGATCGGCCCGAGCGGTCAGCAGGGTGTTGATGCGACGGCCAAAGCGGCCACCCTCAAATTCTGATGTGCAAATGCGGTCAATGTGGGAGCTGGCTTGCCTGCGATACAGGCACCTCGGTGTATCAGTGATACCGAGGTGATGCTATCGCAGGCGAGCCAGCTCCCGCAGAGGATCGGCGTCAAGTCCTAAAACGGTGACATTGATTCCCCATGACTCATGCCTTAATCGAACTGTCTGACCTGGGCTTCAACTGGCCCGGTCACCCGCAGTTGCTGGACATTCCCGCGTTCCGCCTGGGAGCGGGCGAAACCCTGTTCCTCAAGGGCCCCAGCGGCAGCGGCAAAACCACGCTGCTGGGCCTGCTCGGCGGTGTGCAGAAACCCAGCCGGGGCAGCATTCACCTGCTGGGCCAGGAATTGACCGAACTCTCGGCCGGGGCCCGCGACCGTTTCCGTGTCGACCACACCGGCTATATCTTCCAGCAGTTCAACCTGCTGCCGTTCTTGTCGGTTCGGGAAAACGTCGAGTTGCCGTGCCATTTTTCCAAACTGCGCGCGCAACGGGCAAAGCAGCGCCACGGCAGTGTCGACCGGGCCGCCGCGACCTTGCTGGCGCATCTGGGTTTGAACGACAAAAACCTGCTGGAACGCCGCGCCGACTCGCTGTCCATCGGCCAGCAACAACGGGTGGCCGCCGCCCGCGCACTCATCGGTCAACCGGAACTGGTGATCGCCGACGAACCCACCTCGGCCCTGGACTACGACGCCCGCGAAGCCTTCCTTCAGCTGTTGTTCGCCGAGTGCCGCGACGCGGGCGCCAGCCTGTTGTTTGTCAGCCATGACCAAAGCCTGGCCGCCCTGTTCGACCGCAACCTGTCGCTGGCCGAACTCAATCGCGCCGCCACGCCCGCAGAGGTTTGAGATGTATCTGTTCCGTCTAGCCATGGCCAGCCTGGCTAACCGCCGCTTTACCGCGATCCTCACCGCCTTCGCCATCGCCCTGTCGGTGTGCCTGTTGCTGGCGGTGGAGCGCGTGCGCGTTGAGGCGCGCAACAGTTTCGCCAGCACCATCAGCGGCACCGACCTGATCGTCGGTGCCCGCTCGGGCTCGGTGAACCTGCTGCTGTACTCGGTGTTTCGCATCGGCAACGCCACCAACAACATCCGCTGGGACAGCTACGAACATTTCGCCGCCAACCCCCAAGTAAAGTGGGCCATCCCGATTTCCCTCGGCGACTCCCATCGCGGCTACCGCGTCATGGGCACCAACGCGTCCTACTTCGAACACTACCAGTACGGCCGCAAGCAGAACCTCGAACTGGCCAGCGGCCGCGCCTTTGCCACCGACCCGTTCGAAGTGGTGCTTGGCGCCGAAGTGGCCGACGCGCTGCATTACAAGCTCGGCGACAAACTGGTGCTGGCCCATGGCGTGGCGGTGGTCAGCCTGGTCAAACACGATGACAAACCTTTCACCGTGGTCGGCATTCTCAAGCGCACCGGCACACCGGTGGACCGCACACTGCATATCAGCCTGGGCGGCATGGAAGCGATCCATATCGACTGGCACAACGGCGTGCCGGCCCAGGGCAAAGGCCGGATCAGCGCCGACCAGGCGCGCAATATGGACCTCACGCCGCAGGCCATCACTGCGTTCATGCTGGGCCTGAACAACAAAATTTCCACCTTCGCCCTGCAACGGGAGATCAACGAATTCCGTGGCGAGCCGATGCTGGCGATTCTGCCCGGCGTGGCGCTGCAAGAGTTGTGGAGCATGATGGGCACGGCTGAAAAGGCGCTGTTCGTGATCTCGCTGTTCGTGGTGCTCACCGGTTTGATCGGCATGCTCACGGCGATCCTCACCAGCCTCAACGAGCGCCGCCGCGAAATGGCGATCCTGCGTTCGGTGGGTGCCCGCCCGTGGCATATCGCGACGTTGCTGATCTTCGAAGCGTTCGCCCTGGCGTTGTCCGGCGTGGTCGCGGGCGTGGGCCTGCTCTACGTGTGCATCGCCGCCTCGCGCGGGTATTTGCAGGCCAACTATGGGCTGGACCTGCCGATGTCGTGGCCCAGCGAATATGAATGGACGCTGCTCGCCGGTATCCTGGCCGCCGCGCTGTTGATGGGCAGCGTGCCCGCGTGGCGCGCCTACCGGCAGTCTTTGGCCGATGGCCTGTCCATCCGTTTATGAGGAAGGTTTCGATGCGCCGTGCCCTGTTTGCCCTGTTGCTGCTGATCGCCCTGCCCGCCTGGGCCGCCGAGCCCAAAGAGCTGACCTGGTCGGAGCTGATCCCGCCGGACGCCGAGCCGGAAGTACCGAACATGCAGCCGCTGCACAATTTGTCCGGCATGGCCGATGCGCTGGAATCGGCGCCGGCGGCCAAGCAGGAAATGCCCCACGCGCCCGTGGTGCCGGCCCTTGACGGCAAGCACATCCGCCTGCCGGGTTATATCGTGCCATTGGAAGTCGGCGAGAACGGCCGCACCACCGAGTTTTTGCTGGTGCCGTATTTCGGCGCCTGCATCCATGTGCCGCCGCCACCTTCCAACCAGATCGTGCATGTCACCAGCGAAGTCGGCGTGAAGCTTGATGAGCTGTATCAGCCGTACTGGATCGAAGGCGCGATGCAGGTCAAGCCGTCGAGCAGCGAACTGGCCGACGCCGGTTACCAGATGGAGGCCGAGAAGATTTACATGTATGAGCTGCCGGAATAGAGCTGATGAAGCTTTCATTGAGCTGAGTCAAAAGACCGGGCGGAACGATCTTTACCATTGGACGTACAACTTTTAAACGTCCTTTGGAGCTCCCATGAACAAGTCTCTGCTTGGCGCGTCCCTTTTCGCGCTCGCCCTCGTCGCCCCTGTCGCACACGCTCACGAAGCGGGCGACATTCTGGTTCGCGCCGGTGCAATTACGGTGAACCCGAAGGCGGACAGCGGCCACGTCAAAGTCGACCAGGGCCCCTTGGCGGGCACCAACCTGGGCGGCAAGGCGACCATGAGCAGCGACACCCAACTGGGCCTGAACTTCGCCTACATGCTGACCAACCACGTCGGTATCGAACTGCTGGCCGCTACACCGTTCGAGCACGATGTGAAGATCAAGGGCACCGCACTGAGCCCGGCCAACGGCAAGCTCGGCACCCTCAAACACCTGCCGCCGACCTTGAGCGTTGTCTACTACCCGCTGGACAACAAGTCGGCCTTCCAACCCTATGTGGGCGCCGGTATCAACTACACCTGGATCTACGACGAACACGTCGGCAGCCGCGCCCAAGGCGCCGGCTTCAGCAACTTCAAGGCTGAAAACTCCTGGGGCTGGGCCGCGCAGATCGGCGCGGACTACATGATCAACGACAAGTGGATGATCAACGCCCAGGCGCGCTACATCGACATCAGCACCAAGGCCACCGTTGAAAACAACGGCGTGGCGCCGGGCACTCGCGCCAAGGTCAATGTGGACGTGGACCCGATGGTTTACATGGTGGGGATTGGCTATAAGTTCTGACCCGACGCCAACCAACACCACAACCCCCATGTGGGAGTGAGCTTTATGTGGGAGCTGGCTTGCCTGCGATAGCATCACCTCGGTCTAGCTGACACACCGAGGTGTCTGCATCGCAGGCAAGCCAGCTCCCACACAAGCCAGCTGCCACATGGGGTTTTTTTGGTGTGTCAGCTATGGCGATAGAAGCGGTCCAATAACGCCGGCAGCCCTGCCCGCCACGCCCGTGGCTTGATGCCGAACGTGTGGAGGATTTTCTTGCAGGCGAGCACCGCGTGTTGCGGTTCTTCACCGGCATCCGGCCGGGCCGCGTGGGCCTGGGCCGTGGGGGATTCGATCGCCAGCGGGTGAAAGGTGCGCGCTTCGGTGAGGATCGCCTGGCCCAGCGCCAACGGTGTGGTCGCCTCCTGGCCGGCATAGTGATAGGTGCCCCACAACGGCGCAGCGCAATCGAGTTGCTTGAGCACCGAGATGATCACCCGCGCGGCATCGTCCACCGGCGTCGGGTTGCCGCGACGGTCGTCCGCCATCAGCAATTCGTCCGGTTTCTCGGCCCGTGCCAGGAAGCGCCCGAGCGTTCCGTCAACACTGTCATCCAGCAACCAGCCAAACCGTAGCAGCACATGTTGCGGGCACGTGGCGCGCACGCTCTGCTCGATTCGCCACAACGCCTGGCCGCGCAGGCCCAGAGGCACCGGCTCGTCCTTTTCGCTGTAGGCGGTGGCGCGGGAGCCATCGAACACGCGGTAGCTGGAGGGTTGCAGCAAGGTGATGTTGTGGTGCTGGCACAGCTCGGCCAGGCGCTCGATGGCGAATTCCTGGGAGGCCAGGCGCGTTTCGCTGACCGCTTCGGCCTGGAACCAGTCGAAATAGTAGGCGAGGTTGATCAAGGCATCGGGACGGGTGTCGTCGAGCAATTGGGTGAGGCTCGCGGCATCCCAGCCGTCTTGGGGCGGTTTGGGTGCGAGGAAACCGATGTCTTCCTCTGCACCCAGGCGAATCAGCGCCTGCCCGAGGGCATTCCCGCCGCCCAGTAACATAAGGCGCATTCGCATAGATTGAGCAGGCCCGGTCAGTGTGGAACGAAGGTAGTTCAGGTATTTGTCAGAATCGTTGCATTTTGCGGGTTTGTAGCGCAACCGTCACGGATAAACTGCGCGATTGCAACTTGTTGGATCGGGCAGTATCAATCACTACATGAACCGACCCGAATCCACCGACAGCGCCTTGAACGGCTTCCACCCCGCCGTCAGCGCCTGGTTTGCCAGCACCTTCCCTTCGGTGACAGGCGCCCAGGCCCAGGCATGGCCACTGATCCGCCAACGCCAATCGACACTCATCGCCGCGCCCACCGGCTCCGGCAAGACACTGACGGCTTTCCTGGCGGTGCTCGATGACTTGGTCCATCAGGGCCTGGCCAACGGCGGGCAACTGCCGGATGAAACCCTGGTGGTCTATGTGTCGCCGCTCAAGGCGCTGTCCAACGATATCCAGATCAACCTGCAAAACCCGCTGGCCGGGATCACCGAGCACCTGCAGCGCCTGGGCCTGCCGCCGCTGGCGATCCGCACCGCCGTGCGCACCGGCGACACGCCGCAAAAAGACCGTGCCCAGATGCGCAAGCGAGCGCCGCACATCCTGGTGACCACTCCGGAATCGCTCTACGTGCTGCTGGGCTCGGACTCCGGCCGGCAGATGCTCGCCAGCACACGCACGGTGATCGTCGACGAGATCCACGCCATCGCCGCCGGTAAACGCGGCAGCCATTTGGCGTTAAGCCTGGAGCGCCTGCAGGGGCTGTGCAGTGAACCGCTGACGCGCATCGGCCTGTCGGCCACGCAAAAGCCCATCGAGGCGGTGTCGCGGTTCCTGGTGGGCAGCGGCCGCGATTGCGCGATTGTCGACATCGGCCACGCCCGCCCCCGCGACCTGGGTATCGAGGTGCCGCCGGTGCCGCTCTCGGCGGTCATGGCCAACGATGTGTGGGCGCTGGTCTATGACCGCCTCGCCGACTTGGCCCGCGAACACCGCACCACATTGGTGTTCGTCAACACCCGCCGCCTGGCCGAACGCCTGGCCCGGCATTTGAGCGAGCGTCTGGGTAAAACTGCGGTGGCCGCCCACCATGGCAGCCTGGCCAAGGAGATGCGCCTGGATGCCGAACAGCGCCTCAAGGCTGGCGAGCTGCAGGTGCTGATCGCCACCGCATCCCTGGAGCTGGGGATTGATATCGGCGATGTGGACCTGGTCTGCCAGATCGGCTCGCCCGGCTCGATCAATGGTTTTTTGCAAAGAGTCGGACGTTCCGGGCACCAGGTCGGCGGCACGCCCAAGGGTAGGCTGTTCGCCACCACCCGCGACGACTTGATCGAATGCGCCGCGCTGCTCGACTGCGTGCGCCGGGGCGAATTGGACACCCTGCACATACCAGTCGCGCCGCTGGACGTACTGGCCCAGCAGATCATTGCCGAAGTCAGCGCCCAGGAATGGTCGGAACAGGCGTTGCTGGCGCTGATCCACCGCGCCGCGCCCTATGCCGAGCTGGATGAGCATCACTACCAGGCGTTGTTGCAGATGCTCGCCGACGGCTACAACGGGCGCCAGGGCATCCGCAGCGCCTACCTGCACCGTGACGCCCTCACCCGCACGCTGCGCGGCCGCCGAGGCGCCAAACTCACCGCCGTGACCAGCGGCGGCACCATTCCCGATAACGCCGACTACAGCGTGTTGCTCGAACCCCAGAGCCTGAACATCGGCAGCGTCAACGAAGACTTCGCGGTGGAAAGCATCGCCGGGGATATCTTCCAGCTGGGCAACACGTCGTACCGGATCCTGCGGGTCGAAGCCGGCAAAGTGCGGGTCGAAGACGCCCATGGCCAGCCCCCGACCATCCCGTTCTGGCTCGGTGAAGCGCCGGGGCGCAGCAACGAATTGTCGGCGGCGGTGGCGCGTCTGCAGGGCCTGCTGGACGCGCTGCTCAGCGCCACGCCCGGCGACTTGCAACCCGCATTGGACTGGCTCACCGACACCCTGCGCCTGAACCACGCCAGCGCCGAACAAATCCTCGATTACCTGGCGCGCACTCGCCTGGCCCTGAGCGCGTTGCCGTCCCAGGACACGTTGATCATGGAACGCTTCTTCGACGCGTCCGGCGGCACCCAATTGATCATCCACACGCCGTTCGGCAGCCGCGTCAACCGCGCCTGGGGCCTGGCGCTGCGCAAGCGGTTTTGCCGCACCTTCAATTTCGAATTGCAGGCGGCGGCCAGCGAAAATGCCATCGTGCTGTCGCTGTCCACCAGCCACAGTTTCGAGCTGGACGAGGTGTGGCGTTACCTCAACAGCAACAGCGCCGAGCACATCCTGATCCAGGCGGTGCTGGATGCGCCGCTGTTCGGCGTGCGCTGGCGCTGGAATGCCGGTGTGGCCCTGGCACTGCCGCGTTATACCGGCGGGCGCAAGGTGGCGCCGCAGATCCAGCGCATGAAAAGCGAAGATCTGATCGCCAGTGTGTTTCCCGACCAGATCGCCTGCCTGGAAAACCTCGCCGGCGAACGCGAAGTCCCGGACCATCCGTTGATCGAGCAGACCCTCGACGATTGCCTGCACGAAGCCATGGACAGCGACGCCTGGTTGGCCCTGCTGCGGCGCATGGAGCGCGGCGAGGTGCGCCTGATCAGCCGCGACCTGCCGGCGCCCTCGCCCATGGCTGCGGAAATTCTCAGCGCGCGGCCCTATACCTTTCTCGACGACGCGCCACTGGAAGAACGCCGCACCCAGGCGGTGTTCAACCGACGCTGGAGCGACCCGCAGAGCACCGACGACCTCGGCGCCCTGGATGTCGATGCCATCGCAGGAGTGCGCGAAGAAGCGTGGCCGGCGCCCAACGGCGTGGATGAAATGCATGAGGCGCTGATGAGCCTGGCGTGCATCGCCGACGCCGAAGTCACCGCGCAGTGGCGCGAGTGGCTCGACGCCCTGGCCAAGGGTGGCCGCGCCTATCAGTTGCACAGCGGCGTGTGGGTCGCGGTCGAGCGCCTGGGCTGTTTGCAGGCGATCTACCCCGACAACTTGCCACTGCTGCCCGGTTTCGATGAACCCTGGACCTTTGATGAGGCCGTGGTGGAAGTGCTGCGCGCGCGCCTCGGTGGGTTCGGCCCGGTGACGTTGACCGAAATCGCCACACCGCTCGCGTTGCCAGCGGCGGTTATCACTCAAGCGCTGGCCCGCCTGGAACAGGAAGGCTACGTGCTGCGCGGCCATTTCAGCCCCGACGCCACCGAAGCGCAATGGTGCGAACGTCACCTGCTGGCGCGCATCCACCGGTACACGATCAAGCGTCTGCGCCGCGAAATCGAGCCGGTGGCGTTGCAGGATTTCATGCGTTTTTTGTTCGATTGGCAGCACCTGTCCGACGGCACCCGCGGCCAGGGCAGCGTGATGTTGGCGCAGATCGTCGGCCAGTTCGAAGGTTATGCCGCCGCCACCTCCGCCTGGGACAGTGACCTGCTCAGTGCGCGGCTCAAGGATTATTCGTCCACCTGGCTGGATGAACTGTGCCGCAGCGGCAAGCTGGTGTGGACGCGCTTGAGCAACAAGGCCGGCGCCATGGCCTTGCGCAGCACGCCGGTGGTGTTGCTGCCACGTAGCCAGGTGGGATTGTGGAGCGGATTGACCGAACTCACCGACATCGCAACGCTGTCGCCCAAGGCGCAGAAGGTGCATCAAGCCCTGCGCGATCAAGGCGCCTTGTTTTTCGATGAGCTGGTGCACGAAGCCCACTTGCTGCGCAGCGAGCTGGAAACCGCCCTGCAGGAATTGGTGGGCGCCGGGCTGGTAAACGCTGACAGCTTCGCCGGGCTGCGCGCGCTGACCACCCCAGCGAGCAAACGCCAGGCGCGCAGCAGTCGGCGCGGGCGCGGTGCGTTTATCGGCGGCATGGACGACGCCGGGCGCTGGGCCCTGGTGCGGCGTTCAGCAACCGCCGCCGGCCCGCATTCGGCCGAAACCCTGGAGCATGTGGCGATGACGCTGCTGCGCCGTTATGGCGTGGTGTTCTGGCGCTTGCTGGAGCGCGAGGCGGATTGGTTGCCGAGCTGGCGCGAGTTGTTGCGCACCTTCCATCGCCTGGAAGCGCGCGGGGACATCCGCGGCGGGCGCTTTGTCAGCGGCTTGGCGGGGGAACAGTTTGCGCTGCCGGAGGCGATTGCGTTGCTGCGAGAAGTGCGGCGTCGGCCCCATGATGGGAGTTTGATTGCGGTGTGTGGGGCTGATCCGTTGAATCTGGTGGGCACCTTGTTGCCAGGGACCAAGGTACCTGCACTGAGTGGCAACCGGATCGTGTACAGGGATGGAGTGCCTGCGGCGGTGATGGTGGCCGGCAAGCAGCAGGTGTTACTGGAGGCGGATCAGTTGGCGGTGCAGGAGAAGCTGATCAGGCATTGAAACCTGTATTGACCTTGCTGGCCCAATCGCGGGCAAGCCCGGCTCCCACAGGAGATTGCATTCCAAATGTGGGAGCTGGCTTGCCTGCGATGAGGCCGGTACTGTCGGCACAACTATTGCGGCCTGGGCTGCTCAGTCAGTACCACCGAAGCCGGTATCTCAGCATCCGGTTCATCAACCTGCGCCATCCGCTTGGGCAACAGCACCTGCTGTGGATAAGTCTGCGCAAAGTGCACCTCGTCACAGTTATCCACAAGCTTCTTCAACCGCTGGTTAAACGCACGACTCACCGCGTATTGCCCGCCCGACACCGTACGGAACTGCGCCGTCAGCACCACGCCGTTCAAATCCATCTTGTCGACGCCAAACACCTCCAGCGGGCCTTGCAGGTTGTACTTGAGGAACACGTCATCACGGATCGACTGCCCGGCCTCCTGGATCAGTTCCACAGCCTTGTCCACGTCGGTGTCATAGGTGAACTGCACTGAGAAAAACGCATAGGCAAACTGCCGCGATTGGTTGGTGACGGCCTTGATCTGCCCGAACGGCACCGAGTGCACAAAGCCCTTGCCGTCGCGCAGGCGCAGGGTGCGGATGGTCAGGCCTTCGACGGTGCCGGCGTGGCCGGAGTCGAGCACCACCCAGTCGCCGATCGACAGCGTGTCTTCGATGATGATGAACAGGCCGGTGATCACGTCCTGCACCAACTGCTGGGAACCGAAACCAATCGCCAGGCCCACCACCCCGGCGCCGGCCAGCAGCGGTGCGACGTTGATGCCGAGGTTGGCCATGGTGGTGATTGCGCAGATCACCACCAGGATGATCTTCACCGCATTGCGCAGCAGCGGCAGGATGGTCTTGATTCGCGTGCTGGGCTGGCGGCTGGAGCGTTTGTTCACGGGCGGCTTCAGCGCTTCCTGGATCGCGGTGTCGAGCACCACCCAGAACAACCAGGTCATCAGCAGGATCAGGCCGATGCTGCTGAGAGAGTCGCTGATCGCCCGGCCAATGGAGTTGCGCTCGGCGAACTCGAACAGCGACACGCCCCAGATCCGTCCGAGCACTTCAATGAACGCAACGGCCATGACAATGCGCAGGATCGCATGCAACAGGCTGAGGAAGCGTTCCTTGTAGGCACTGCTGCGTTGGATCGCCACCTGGCTGCGCGACTTGAACAGGTGCTGCAGCACAGTGCTCAGGAACACGGTGCCGATCAGCAGGATGGTGGTGAACAACGCGCAGCGCAGCGCTTTCTGGTTATCGTCACCGGCGCCGATCAGGTTGATCGCCGAGACCAGCACCATCAACAGAATCGGCCAGTACCACAGCCCGGAAAACACACGCAGCGATTGCTGCAACGCCGGGTGTTTGAGGCGTTGGGCCAATGGCCGGTTACGGATCAGATGGGCCACCGGGCGGCGCAGGCGCACCACCAGCACGCCGAAGATCACCGCGGCAAACAGCCCGGTGAACACCGCGATGCTACTGGTGATATTGCCGCCCAACTGGCGGGCGATCTGCGGGCTGGTCAGGGCATCGCTTAAGGCCGCGAGAAAGCCGATCAGGAACAGCGGTTTGGGGCAGTAGCTGCGAATGATCTGCACCGCCGGGCGCTTGTGGCCGACGTTGAACATGACAATCACGCAGAGCAGCATCGAGGTGGAAAAGATGCCGCTGCTGGTGGCGTAGGCAAAACACAGCGCCAGCGCGCGGCCCACGGAGGTCGGAAGAAAGTGGCTGACGTAAAGCGTCAGCGGCAGGCACACCAGCGCAGGGATCGTGTAGGGCACCACATACCCGAGCACCGCCAGCAAGCGTTCGCGTTTTTCAAAGAAGGTTCGACGCCCCAGGCGCTGTACGATAAATCGCCCGAGCAAGGTCAACCCCACAAAAGCGCCAACCCACACGCCCGACAGCAGCAGGAAGTCGCCCGCCACGCTCCAGGGCGAACGCGCAGCGGTCTGGTCGACCAGGCGCCCCACCTCATCCGCCGCCCGATCCGCGCGCAGGCGCCATTGATCAACAAGGCCCTGATTGAGGTCCAGCTTTTGCTGCACGTCATCAATGCTGGAACTGATGGCCCCCAGCAATCCGCCTTCCACCAGCAATTCCGGCTTGGCCGGCGCGTCAGGCTCTGGCGCGGTCGCCGCCGCTTGCAGGGCGCCACTGCCGCAAAACAGCAGCGCACCCAGCAGTAATGCAGTCTTTAGATTCAGCAACACACCGAGCTCCCGCAAAAGGTTCTGTAAGGAACTGACGGGTTTGATGCCTGATCGTTCCCGAGAAAGTGCCGTCTGTAGGAAGCGCGAAACTTTCAGACGCCTACCGCAGTCATCCAAAAACGGAGGTCAACCGACCCTTTTTGACGGGAGCATTCATGGCGGCGATTCACATCGGCATTTCCGGCTGGCGCTACACGCCCTGGCGCGGGGACTTCTACCCCGAAGGGCTGACCCAGAAACGCGAGTTGCAGTTTGCGTCACGCGCCGTCAACAGCATCGAGATCAATGGCTCGTTCTATGCGCTGCAAACCCCCAAGCGCTACGCCGAGTGGTACGCCGACACGCCCGAAGGTTTTGTGTTCAGCGTCAAGGCGCCGCGCTACATCACCCACATCCTGCGCTTAAGGGACGTGCATGCGCCGATGGCCAATTTTTTCGCTTCCGGGGTACTGGAGCTGAAGGAAAAGCTCGGCCCGATCCTTTGGCAGTTCCCGCCCAGCTTCAAGTTCGACCCGCCGCTGTTCGAAGCCTTTCTGCAGGAACTGCCCACCGACACCCAACAGGCCGCCGCCCTCGCCCGTCAGCATGAACCGCGTCTGAACGGCAAGGCGAGCATGCAAGCCCATGGCAAGCGCGCGCTGCGCCACGCGGTGGAGATCCGCCATCAGAGTTTTTCCGTCCCGGAATTCGTGCAGATGCTGGACAAGTATGGAGTGGCACTCGTGGTGGCAGATACCGCCAGCAAATGGCCGTACCTGGAAGATGTCACCGCCAACTTCATGTACCTGCGCCTGCACGGCGACAAGGAGCTGTACGCCAGTGGCTATAGTGACGAAGCCCTCAAGCGCTGGGGCGATCGCATCGAGCGTTGGAGCCAGGGCAAGCAACCTGCGGACGCCAAGCTGGCCGACCCGCAGCACAAGCCCCGCGCCCGCAAACAGCGGGACGTGTTCTGCTTTTTCGACAATGACATCAAGGTGCGTGCGCCGTTTGATGCACGCCAATTGCTACAGCGTTTCGAGCTGGATAAACACCTCGCCACCGAGCCCGGAAAACTGCCTGCGCCGGGGGTATTGCCATGACCCATCCGGAATTGGCGCCCACCGCGCCCACCACCGCCATCAAGCGCTTTACGGTGCTGACGGTGAATATCCATAAAGGCTTCACCGCGCTGAACCGACGTTTCATCCTGCCTGAGTTACGCGAAGCGGTGCGCAGCGTGGGCGCCGATATCGTGTTCCTGCAGGAAATCCACGGTACCCACGAACGCCATCCGCAGCGCTACAGCGACTGGCCGAAAATGCCGCAGTACGAGTTCCTCGCTGACAGTATCTGGCCGCAATTCGCCTATGGGCGCAATGCCGTCTACCCCCACGGCGACCACGGCAATGCGCTGATGTCAAAATTCCAGATTGTGAGCTACGACAACCTCGACATTTCCCAAAGCGGCCACGAAAACCGTGGCCTGCTGCATTGCGTGCTGCGCCTGCCGAGCACCGGCCAGGAAGTGCACGCGATCTGCATGCACCTGGGCTTGCGCGAGGTGCATCGCCAGCAACAATTGCGCCTGCTGGAGCAACGTATCAGCGAGATTCCGGCCGATGCGCCACTGGTGGTGGCTGGCGATTTCAACGACTGGCGCCAGCGCGCCGACCTGAGCCAGAGCGGCCTGAGGGAAGTGTTTTTCGAAGCCGACGGCAAACTCGCGCGCACCTTTCCGGCGCGCTTGCCATTGCTGGCGCTGGATCGCATTTACGTACGCAACCTGACAGCCCATAACCCCAGGGTCTTGAACACGCGCCCCTGGTCCCATTTATCCGATCATGTGCCGCTGTCGGTGGAGGTCGAGCTATGAACGTCGCGGTAGAACACATTTCCACCGACCAGCCGCCGGATGAAACCAAGGCCCGTGACGTGGATTACGGCTGGCAGAGCGGCAACCAGATCGAGTTGCTGGAGAACGGCGAGGCGTACTTTCCCAGGGTGTTCGAGGCCATGCGCCAGGCCCAGCGCGAGATTCTGCTGGAAACCTTCATCCTCTTTGAAGACAAGGTTGGCTACGAGCTCAAAGGCATCCTGATCGAGGCGGCGCAGCGGGGCGTGAAGGTGGTGGCAAGCCTTGACGGTTTTGGCTGCGGCGAGCTGAGCCCGTCGTTCCTGCGTGAGCTGGCCGAAGCCGGCGTGATGGTGCAGATGTTTGACCCCGCGTCCAAGACCCTGGGCATTCGCACCAACTGGTTTCGTCGCCTGCACCGCAAGATCGTGGTGGTGGACGCCAGCGTGGGGTTTATCGGCGGGATCAATTTTTCCGCCGATCACCTGGGCGATTTTGGCCCCGAAGCCAAGCAGGATTACGCCGTGCAAGTGACGGGGCCGGTGGTGGCCGACCTGCATCATTTCGCCTTGGCGCAAAGCGGGCGCCAGGTGCGCACGCGACGCGGCTGGCGGCGGCGCCAGCAACGGCCTTCGGCTTGGTCGAGCGAGCAAGGCGACGGCCTGGTGCGCCTGATCTATCGCGACAACCTGCAGCATCGCGACGACATCGAAGAGGCGTATATCCACGCATTGAGCAAGGCGCGAAAGCGCGCGGTGATTGCCAATGCCTACTTCTTCCCCGGCTACCGCCTGTTGCGCGAGATCCGCAACGCCGCGCGCCGTGGCGTGCACGTGCAACTGATCATGCAGGGCCAGCCCGACGTGCTGCTGGCCAAACTGGCGGCACGCATGCTCTACGACTATTTGCTCAAGGATGGCGTGGTGATTCATGAATACTGCCAACGCCCGCTGCACGGCAAAGTGGCGCTGGTGGATGACGACTGGAGCACCGTGGGTTCGAGCAATCTCGACCCACTGAGCCTGGCGCTGAACCTGGAAGCTAACGTGTTGATTCGTGACCGTGGCTTCAATCAACAGCTTTATGACAGCCTGGAAGCCCTGGCCAGGAATCATTGCCAGACCATGCCGGAAAAGCGCAAGCCACGCCTGTGGCTGTGGCGTCTGACCGTAGGTTTTCTGGTGTTCCATGTGATGCGTCACTTCCCTGTGCTGACCGGCTGGCTGCCTGCGCACAAGCCACGATTGAAACCCTTTGAGGCCCAGCCCCATGACGTCTGAAACCAAAGGCTCGCGGTTCCAGCGCTGGAAGAAACCGCTGACTGTCGTCTTCTTCCTGCTGCTGATCGTACTGTTCACGATGCTCGCGCGGCGCATCGATTGGAGCGAAGTGCTGCAGACCCTGGGCGAATTCAAGGTGCGCACCCTTCTGATCGCGGGTGCTCTGACGCTGTGCAGCTTTCTGGTGTACGCCAGCTTCGACTTGATCGGCCGCACCTACATTCGCCAGAACCTGAGGTGGAAACAGATCCTGCCGGTGGGGATCATCAGCTATGCGTTCAACCTCAACCTGAGTGCGTGGGTCGGCGGTATTGCCATGCGCTATCGGCTGTATTCGCGGCTGGGGGTGAGCACCGGCAATATCGCCAAGATCCTCGGCCTGAGCCTGGCCACCAATTGGTTCGGCTACATGGCCATCTCGGGGGTGATTTTCAGCAGCGGCCTGGTCACCATGCCGCCGGGCTGGAAGGTCAGCACCACGGCCTTGCAAGGCATCGGCGCGTTGCTGGTGCTGGCCAGCCTGGGTTACCTGGCGGCGTGCCAGTTTTCGAGAAAGCGTGCGTGGACCATTCGCGGCATGGAAATCAACCTGCCGTCGCTACGCATGGCATGTTTGCAGTTAATGTTGGGCGCGTTGAACTGGTCGCTGATGGCGGCGGTGATCTTCACCCTGCTGCCGTCCAAACTGGACTACCCACTGGTGCTGGGGGTGTTGCTGATCAGCGCGATTGCCGGGGTGCTCACGCATATCCCGGCCGGGCTCGGCGTGTTGGAAGCGGTGTTTATTGCGTTGTTGCAGCACGAAGCGTCGCGGGGCAGTTTGCTGGCCGGGTTGATTGCGTACCGGGCGATCTACTTTATTTTGCCGCTGCTGATTGCGCTGGTGATGTACCTGGGGGTGGAGGCGAAGGCGAAGGCGTTGCGGGTGAAGAAGACACCGGCTTGAGGGTGTGTTGACAGGTACATTGCTATCGCAGGCAAGCCAGCTCCCACAGGAGTACGCATTTCAATGTGGGAGCTGGCTTGCCTGCGATGGCGGTCGAAAGAGCGCTGAATTATCTGGACTGGATGATGCTCAACCGCTCCCCCACCACCATCTCGGTAATCCAGTCCACCAGGATCGAGGTGTAGGCCTGCTGGGACACCGGATCGCTGAGAGAATGGTCGGCGCCGTCAATGATGCGATGGGTCAGCGAATGCGTCTGCTGGCACGCCGCGCGGTAACTCATGATGGTGGCGTGGGGCACGTGATCGTCCGTCTCCGACTCCACGATCAGCACATCACCGGTAAACGCCGAACACGCGTGCAAGGCACGATTGGTTTCGGCATGCACCAAGGTGCTGCGGTAATCCATCAGGTCCATCTTGTCCAGGTCGCGCTTGGGCTTGAGCCACTCTTCATCGCGGTACAGCGCAGGCACGCGCAGCGCCAGCCAGCGCACCGGGCGCAATGAGGTGAGAATCGCCGCCAGGTAGCCGCCGTAACTGGTGCCCACCACCGCCACCGCCGAGGTGTCGATGGCCGGGTGCGCAAGCAAGCGGTCGTAGGCCGCCAGCAGGTCGCGCAGGTTGTCTTCACGGGTGACGCGGGATAACGGAATACCGGCGCCCGCGTGGCCGCGCAGATCGAAGGTCAGGCACACACAGCCCAACCCCGCGATGCCTTTGGCTCGCTCGAGGTCGCGCTCCTGGCTGCCGCCCCAGCCATGCACGAACAACACGCCCGGCACTTTGGATTTGGGGCTCAGGAATGTGCCGCTCATCTGTTCGTCGTCGATGTCGATCGCAATGCTTTCGCTTCTAGCCGTCATAAGATTCAACCGTCACGTACTTGAGAAGAAAGTCGCTGCTTTCCGCCGGGCCGCGGTACACCTCGATGGCATCGGCCGGCAACGCCTGGTCCTGGTAGGTTTCCACCGAAGACACGCGAATGGCTTTGAGGCCCGGGTCGTTGACAAAGCTCTGCAGCGCCGCGACTTCCGCGCTGCTGGCCCCGCCCATGCGCCAGGATTGTTCGAGCACGCCGCTGCGACGTTGACCGTCGCTGTCCAGGCCCTGGGCGATGTCGTAGTTGCGTCGCGACGCATAGAAACCGGGGTAGGCTTCATCAGCGGCGCTGTCGAAGACCTGGGCTTGCCCAATAGCTTCGCGAATATCGTCGGGCAGTTCGAGCTTCAACAGATCAGCGTAGCCCCCAGGCACGACCAACAGGCTGGAACCGCCGTAGACCTCAGCGCCCTGCCCGTCTTCAGTCAGGTATTGCTCGCCGCAATAGCTGAACACATGAGCGCCGATAAAGCTCTGGCCGACACTGTGAGTCACCACATCCTTCAGGTCTTGTTCCAGCACCACGCCTTCGTTGAAGAGTGTGGCGGCATCGGGCCGAGCCAGCACGGCATCGAGCTCGTCGAGGCTGTGGATAACTTCCTGACCGCGGCCCGCGCAGGCGTGCACCGGCTTCAGGCGGATAGGCCCGCTGTAGAGCAAGCGTGTGGCGGCGGGTCGTGCGTCCTCCAGGGCGAAAACGCTCAGGCCATCCAGTACGACGTCTCGCACACGCTCGCAGAACAATGTCGACCAGCCCTCAGGCGCTTTGGCCTGCGGGCCGATCACGCCATGAGTGATGGCTTTGGTGCAGATGAAGTCGTGGTCGACGTAGCCGCCCCACAGATCCTCCGGCCCTCGGACACTGAGCGCCTGCGCCTGATCCGGGCCAATCAGGGTCTGCGTGGGCAACAGGTACAACGCTCGTCCCGCGTGCAGATCGGGGTCGTAGCTGCCGCCGAATTCGAGCCCCAGTATCTGCGCCAGCCAGCGCGCCAAGGCTCGGTTGGTTTCGATCTCATGCGTTGGCGCGCCGACTCGCGTGGAGTGAGCGACTACCAGCTTCTTGCGCTGAGTCGGGGTCATGCATCCTCCTTGGCCATCCCGCTGTGGTGAGGCAAGAAGGTTGCAGGGATCAGGCCAAGACTTCTTCAGCACGGAGGGTTTTACAAATCCGCCGGTTGACGAAGAAGAGATGGCAGTTGGCCCGTTTTATTCTGCACGACACCGCGTTGACGTTGCGGCGTTCTGCACGATTCAAACCCCAAAGCGGCTGCGATAGTCACTCGGCGCCAAGCCGGTAATTCTCTTGAAGAGGGCGCGAAACGCGCTGGGGTCCTGGTAACCCACGGTCCAGGCAATATGGTCGATAGTGCCATTAGTAAACTCCAGCATCTGCCGCGCTTTGCCCACTCGCAGGTGTTGGCAATATTCGGTGGGTTTCAAGCCAGTGGCATTGCGAAACCGCCGCAGGAAGGTGCGCTCTTCCAGGCCTGCTTCCTGCGCCATCGCCGCCAGGGAAACATCCACCGCACCGCTCGCCTGCAACCAGTGCTGGACCTTGAGGATCGCAGCGTCACCGTGGCCGAGGATCGGCGCGAAATTGCTGCCGCATTGGCTGGCGCTGTCACTGTGCTCAATCACCAGGAAACGTGCAGTATCAGCCGCAAGGCTTGGGCCCATCAGGCGGTCGACCAGGCGCAGGCCGAGTTCGGACCAGGCCATCAAGCCGGCGGTGGTGATCAGGTCGCCGTCATCGACGATGGGCTTGTCCGCCTCCAGGCGTACGGCCGGGTAACGGGCGGCGAAGGATTCGGCGGAAGACCAGTGCGTGGTGGCGCTACGCCCGTCGAGCAATCCACTGCGCGCCAGCATGATCGAACCGATGCACACGCCGCCGAGCACGGTGCCTGCGACGTGTTGCTGGCGAAGCCACTCCAGCAACGCAGGGGGTGCTTGCTCTTCGGTGAACTCACCCATTGACGGCGGCACCAGAACGGCCATCATCGGTTGAGCAGGACCGGGATGACTGCTGAATACGCGCACCGGCTGGCCGGTCGCATCCACCTGCCAATGGCTGACGCGCAGCAACGGCAATTGTGCCGATTGATGCTCGGCGGCAATGCGATTGGCCACGCCGAACAGATCGGTCAAGCCATGCACAGCCGCCAATTGCGCGCCCTGGTAGATCAACACGCCCAACTCAACAACGACCATTGTCAGTTTTCCCCCTGTTATTGTCGGTGCAGCCAATCCCGGAGTCAGGCGCCAGCTAACATACTGGGCCCATCACCCCATCACGAGGCAACACACATGGCCAAGCAAGCGCTCATCCTAATCGATATCCAGAACGACTACTTCCCCCAGGGCAAGTGGCCACTTGACGGTGTGAAGGCCGCGGCAGACAAGGCTGCGCACGTATTGCAAGCGTTTCGCCAGGCGGGCGATGCGGTGATTCACGTGCGTCACGAGTTCACTTCCGAGGACGCGCCGTTCTTCACGCCGGGCTCCGAGGGCGCGCATCTGCACACCAAAGTGCTGAACGAAGCCCATGAACCGGTGGTGCTCAAACATTTCGTGAATGCGTTTCGCGAGACCAACCTGCGTGCGGTACTGGAACAACACAGCATCACGGAACTGGTAGTGGTCGGCAGCATGAGCCATATGTGCATTGATGCCGTGGTGCGAGCGGCGGCGGACCTGGGCTACACAGTGACTGTGATTCATGACGCGTGCGCGACGCGCGATCAGGAATTTAATGGGCAGGTGATTCCAGCGGCGCAGGTGCACGGGGCTTACATGGCGTCGCTGGCGTTTGGTTACGCAAGCGTGGTGTCGGCAGATGAATACCTGAAGGCGCAAGCGGCGGCCGCGTGACCGCCACTTGGCGATATCAGCGTGTAGCGATGATGAACAGGCGTGGAAAAGGCAGCAGCACGGTGCCATCTTTCAGGGCGGGGTAAGCCTGGGTAATCCGCGCTTGATAGTCATGCAGGAAAGCGGTTTTTTCAGCGTCGCTCAACGGCGCGAGAAAGGGCCGCAATGCCGAAGCCTTGAACCATTCCACCACGGCGGCGTGATCCGCCAGCGGGTGCAGGTAAGTGGTGCGCCACACATCGACGGTGCCGCAGTGTTTAGCCAGCAACCCGTAGTAGTAGCTCGCCGTGTGGCGCTCATTGTGTTTGACCGCGCCGATTTTGGAAGACCATGGCCCATCGCCCGCGACTTCGCGGGCAAGCCGGTGGGCGGGCTCATCGAGGTTGTCAGGCGTCTGCACCGCCAGTGTGCCGCCGGGCGTCAACTGATGGACGAGGTGCGGGTAAAGCGTGGCGTGATCCGGCAGCCATTGCAGGGACGCGTTGGCCAGGATCACATCGAAGGTTTGCGCAGGTTTCCAGGCACCGATATCCGCCAGCTCGAAGCTGAGCGCCGGCAGGCGTTTGCGCGCGTCGGCCAGCATGTCGTCGGAGCTGTCCAGGCCTATGATGTGCGCGTGCGGGAAGCGTTCGGCCAATACCTCGGTTGAATTGCCGGGGCCGCAACCCAGGTCGACGGCGTTACGCACCTCGGTGTTCGCAATGGCCGCGACCAGGTCGCGGACAGGACGGGTGCGCTGCTGTTCGAACAGGGTGTATTGCTGAGCTGACCAGGTCATCGCGGCGCTCCTTCTTTTTTGAGGTGGGCTACAGCCTAATTCTTGCGAGCCATGAGAACAAATGCCAGGACTCGGCGCGACTTGGCAGTGCTGCGCCGGTTCGAGGAGATGGCGCGGCGGCCATGCAGGACGGCTGTTCGGCAGAGTACACAGCGTTATTTCATTCGCCTCAGAATACTCATGTACGGGTCGCCATTGAGGATGAAGTCCTCGCGCAAGCTACCGCCGGGAATCGGTTCAAGACTGGTCGGGGTTTGTAGCTTGTGCCTGGGATGGGGAAATGACGCTTCATTGTCCGAATAGGTATAACGTTGAAAGTGCAACACATCGCCCACCCAGTGGACGTTGTTGTAGAGGTAATGCCAGTTTTTGTCACTGGGCATACTCAGGTAAAAACCCCCGTGTGCATCCCGGGCGATCTTGACCGTCACTACGTTGTCAGAACCCCATGTACCGATGTAGCGATCCATGCCCGGATGGTCGGGAATGCTCGGGGCCGCCACGAAATCACTCTCTTTATAGGGGGTGTTGCGGGCCCGCTCCGCCTTTAGGTCAGGGTAGCGATCACACACCGAATCAACCTTGTCGACTTTTTCGTAGTCGTATCTGACCTGTATTCCCCCACTCCAACTGGTGAATTGCATGAATTGGGGTGAAAAGGACAATACCTTCAGCTCGACGGTGTTGCCCGGCAATATCATGTTAATTACTTGGCCATCATCGGCGACGGAATAGCTCATCACGTCCGTGGGTTCCCGGATGGACTTCACGCAGTTGAACGAGTGCAGCAACAATTGGCCGTCGGCTCTGAATTCAGCCACATTCGTTTGACCTTCGTTCAATGCCTGCATGGCCCAGAGCCCCACAATCAGGTTCTTGTCATCGGCCAGGGAAACCGGGGGCTTAGTGTCGGCCGGCCGCGCAGCGCAACCGCTGATTAAAATGGCGCTCAATACGCATAAGAAAACGTTGCTAGACATGATGTTCATCCCTGTTTGTGCCAGTCGCGTGCTCTTGCCAGGTCAATAAAAAGCCCCTGGAGCGTGGCTCAGGGGCTTTCAGGTGACGCTCTACAACTTAGATTCGAAATTATCCCTAAAACGGAATATCGTCATCAAAGCTGTCGAAATCCGGAGCCGGTTGCGGGGCGGCCTGTTGTGGAGGCGGCGCCTGGCGCGACTGTTGCGGTGCCGACTGCTGCGGACGTGGAGCCTGCTGGCGTGGGGCCGGTGCGGACTGCTGGTAGTTATTGCCTGCGCCTTGTTGGTCGCCCTGCTGTGGACGGCCGCCCAGCAGTTGCATGGTGCCTTGCATGTCGACCACGATTTCAGTGGTGTAACGCTTGATGCCGTCTTTTTCCCACTCGCGGGTTTGCAGCTTGCCTTCGATGTACACCTGCGAACCTTTGCGCAGGTACTCACCGGCAATCTCCGCCACCTTGCCGAACATCGACACGCGGTGCCATTCGGTTTTCTCGACCTTCTGGCCGGTCTGCTTGTCGGTCCATTGCTCGCTGGTCGCCAGACTCAGGTTGGTCACGGCGTTACCGTTAGGCAAGTAGCGAACTTCGGGATCCTGGCCGCACGTACCGACCAATATGACTTTGTTAACCCCACGGGCCATAACGTTCTCCTAAGCTGGGCGCGCTGTCGGCACTGGGTTGACCAGTTGCTCGAGCGTCGCGCGATCCAATAATTCGGTGTCTAGTTTGATGTAGATGGCGGCTTCTTCAGCGACAACCACGGCATCGGTAACCCCGGTAACGGTCTTCAGGCGCTCGGCCAGGCCAGCTTCGCGCATCGCGTCGGGCGATAACGGCAAGCGCAGACTCGTCACATAGGGAGGTTCGCGCATGGTAACAGCAAAGGCCAGCCAAAGTGCAGCCAGCCCGGCGCATCCCAGGAAAACAACCGACAAACCGCCATGCTGGAACATCCAGCCACCCATGATGCCGCCCAGTGCGGAACCCAGGAACTGGCTGGTGGAATACACCCCCATTGCCGTGCCCTTGCCACCGGCCGGTGAAACTTTACTGATCAGCGAAGGCAATGAAGCCTCCAGCAGGTTGAACGCGGTGAAAAACACCACCGTGCCGGTTACCAGCGCCCGCAGGCTGTCGCCGAACTGCCAGAAGAATAGCTCAGTGAGCATCAGCGTCGCGACGGCGCCGAGCAAAACTCGTTTCATTTTGCGTTTTTTCTCGCCATAGATGATGAACGGGATCATGGCGAAGAACGAAATCAGCAGCGCGGTCAGGTACACCCACCAGTGCTGTTCCTTGGGCAGCCCGGCTTTTTCCACCAGCGCCAGGGGCAAGGCGACGAAGCTGCACATCAGCATTGCATGTAATACGAAGATACCTAAATCCAGGCGCAGCAGGTCGGGGTGCTTGAGCGTCGGCAAGAGCGCCTGGCGCGCGACGCCCGACTCGCGATGCTGCAGCGTACCGGTGGAGCGCGGCACCATGAAGGCCACTATCACGATGCCGAACAACGCCATGCCGCCAGTGGCCAGGAACAGCCCGTGCAGGCCGAACGCGCGGGTCAGCAAGGGGCCGACCACCATGGCCACGGCAAACGACAGGCCGATGGTCATGCCGATCATGGCCATGGCTTTGGTGCGATGCTGTTCGCGGGTCAGGTCGGAGAGCAACGCCATGACCGCGGCGGAAATCGCACCGGCGCCTTGCAGGATGCGTCCGGCGATCACG
Organism: Pseudomonas cedrina subsp. cedrina; assembly: GCF_001983175.1. Taxonomy (GTDB): domain Bacteria; phylum Pseudomonadota; class Gammaproteobacteria; order Pseudomonadales; family Pseudomonadaceae; genus Aquipseudomonas; species Aquipseudomonas cedrina. The sequence continues at coordinate 39,090 of NZ_MNPW01000008.1, read as the reverse complement.
CCCCAGATGGAATCGGATTGAGCCGCGAGCACGCTGCCCAGGGCGAAGACGATCAATCCGAGGTAAATCACCGGACGGCGGCCGATGCGGTCGGAAATGATCCCGAATGGAATCTGGAAAATCGCCTGGGTCAGCCCATAGGCGCCAATTGCCAGGCCGATCAATGCGGGGGTCGCGCCTGCGAGATCCATTCCATAGGTCGCCAGCACCGGCAACACCATGAACATGCCAAGCATACGGAAGGCAAACACCAGGGCCAGACCGCTTGCCGCTCGGGTCTCGCCGCTACTCATGCGTTCGCTGTGGGGATCGTGCATGGAAAAACCTCGTGTGAACCGGCGGCGATTCTACCAGTCCCATCGATTGAGAGGGTATATGCGGCGCTTTGCCGCGCAGCTTTCATCCAAGGCTGCAAGTGGCCTTTTGACAGTGTATATTCATCCAGTCTTTAGCCGTATACTCCGGCATTATTTAAGCCCGCCGTGCGAGGCCATCTTGGACAAGATCCTGATTCGTGGGGCTAGAACCCACAACCTGAAGAACATCGACCTGACCCTGCCCCGGGACAAACTGATCGTCATCACCGGCCTGTCCGGGTCTGGCAAGTCATCGCTGGCGTTCGACACGCTGTATGCCGAAGGCCAGCGTCGCTATGTGGAATCCCTGTCGGCCTATGCCCGCCAGTTCCTGTCGATGATGGAAAAGCCCGACGTCGACACCATTGAAGGCCTGTCGCCGGCAATTTCCATCGAACAGAAGTCGACGTCCCATAACCCACGCTCCACCGTGGGCACCATTACTGAAATCTACGACTACCTGCGTCTGCTGTATGCACGCGTGGGTATTCCGCGTTGCCCGGACCACGATATTCCCCTGGAAGCCCAGACCGTCAGCCAGATGGTCGACCTAGTGCTGGCCCAGCCGGAAGGCGCCAAGCTGATGCTGCTGGCCCCGGTGATTCGTGAGCGCAAGGGTGAACACCTTTCCGTCTTCGAAGAGCTGCGTGCGCAAGGTTTTGTGCGCGCGCGGATCAACGGCAAGCTCTATGAGCTGGACGAAGCCCCCAAGCTCGACAAGCAGAAGAAGCACTCGATTGATGTGGTGGTCGACCGCTTCAAGGTACGCGCCGACCTGCAGCAGCGCCTGGCCGAATCGTTCGAAACCGCGCTGAAACTGGCCGATGGCATCGCCCTGGTGGCGCCGATGGACGACGAGCCGGGCGAAGAGATCATCTTCTCCGCGCGCTTTGCCTGCCCGATCTGCGGCCACGCCATCAGCGAGCTGGAACCCAAGCTGTTTTCCTTCAACAACCCGGCCGGCGCCTGCCCGACCTGTGACGGCCTCGGGGTCAAGCAGTTCTTCGACATCAAGCGGCTGGTCAACGGCGACCTGACGCTGGCGGAGGGGGCGATTCGTGGCTGGGACAGGCGCAACGTCTACTACTTCCAGATGCTGGGGTCGTTGGCGTCGCACTATAAGTTCAGCCTCGAACTACCGTTCAACCAGTTGCCGGCGGACCAGCAGAAGGTCATCCTCAACGGCAGCGGTTCGCAGAATGTCGATTTCAAGTACCTGAACGACCGTGGCGATATCGTCAAGCGCTCCCACCCGTTCGAAGGCATCGTGCCGAACCTTGAGCGCCGCTACCGCGAGACCGAATCGGCCAGCGTGCGTGAAGAGCTGGCGAAATTCCTCAGCACCCAGCCTTGCCCGGATTGCCGCGGTACACGCCTGCGTCGCGAAGCGCGGCATGTGTGGGTGGGCGAAAAGACACTGCCTGCGGTCACCAACCTGCCGATCGGCGATGCCTGTGAGTACTTTGGTGTACTCAAGCTGACTGGCCGCCGCGGCGAAATCGCCGACAAGATTCTCAAGGAAATTCGCGAGCGACTGCAGTTCCTGGTCAACGTCGGCCTGGATTACCTGTCGCTGGATCGCAGTGCCGACACGTTGTCGGGCGGCGAGGCCCAGCGGATTCGCCTGGCCAGCCAGATCGGTGCCGGCCTTGTGGGTGTGTTGTATATCCTCGATGAACCGTCGATTGGCTTGCATCAACGGGACAACGATCGCTTGCTGGGTACGTTGAAACACCTGCGCGATATCGGCAACACGGTGATCGTGGTCGAGCACGATGAAGACGCAATTCGCCTGGCGGATTACGTAGTCGACATCGGCCCGGGCGCGGGCGTGCATGGCGGACATATTGTCGCCCAGGGCACGCCTGCCGAAGTCATGGCGCATCCGGATTCGCTGACCGGCAAGTACCTGTCGGGCCGCGTGAAAATTGCGGTGCCGGCCAAGCGCACGCCGCGTAACAAGAAGATGGCGCTGCACCTCAAGGGCGCGCGTGGCAACAACCTGCGCAATGTCGACCTGGAGATTCCGCTGGGCCTGCTGACCTGTGTGACCGGTGTTTCCGGCTCGGGCAAATCGACGCTGATCAACAACACGTTGTTCCCCTTGAGTGCCACCGCCTTGAACGGCGCGACCACCCTTGAAGCGGCGCCCCACGACAGCATCAAAGGCCTGGAACTGCTCGATAAAGTCGTTGATATCGACCAGAGCCCGATCGGCCGTACGCCGCGTTCCAACCCGGCGACCTACACCGGGTTGTTCACGCCCATTCGCGAGCTGTTTGCGGGTGTTCCGGAATCCCGTTCGCGGGGTTACGGGCCAGGCCGTTTCTCGTTCAACGTCAAGGGCGGGCGCTGCGAAGCGTGCCAGGGCGATGGCTTGATCAAGGTGGAGATGCACTTTCTGCCGGATATCTACGTGCCGTGCGATGTGTGCAAGAGCAAACGCTATAACCGCGAGACCCTGGAGATCAAATACAAGGGCAAGAATATTCACGAAACCTTGGAAATGACCATCGAGGAAGCGCGGGTGTTTTTCGACGCGGTTCCAGCATTGGCGCGCAAGCTGCAGACGTTGATGGATGTGGGCCTGTCGTATATCAAACTGGGCCAGTCGGCGACCACGCTGTCCGGTGGTGAGGCGCAGCGGGTGAAGCTGTCCCGCGAGCTGTCCAAGCGCGATACCGGTAAGACCTTGTATATCCTCGATGAGCCGACCACCGGTCTGCACTTCGCGGATATCCAGCAACTGCTGGACGTGCTGCACCGCTTGCGTGACCACGGCAATACCGTGGTGGTCATCGAGCACAACCTGGATGTGATCAAGACCGCCGACTGGCTGGTGGACCTGGGGCCGGAAGGCGGTTCCAAGGGTGGCCAGATCATCGCGGTGGGCACGCCGGAGCAAGTTGCCGAGATGCCGCAGTCACATACCGGCTACTACTTGAAGCCGCTGTTGGAGCGCGACCGGGCCTGACTTTTTCGGGCCCAATGAAAAGCCCCTGTCACTTTGCAGTGACAGGGGCTTTTTCGTAGCCGGGAATCAGAACTGCGATTGCAGGTAATTCTCCAGGCCGATCAGCTTGATCAGGCCCAACTGCTTTTCCAGCCAGTAGGTGTGATCTTCTTCAGTGTCATTCAACTGCACTCGCAGGATTTCCCGCGTGACGTAGTCGTTGTGCTGCTCGCAGAGCTCGATGCCCTTACAGAGCGCGGCACGCACCTTGTACTCCAGGCGCAGGTCGGCAGCGAGCATGTCAGGTACCATGGTGCCCACATCCAAGTCATCCGGACGCATACGCGGCGTGCCTTCAAGCATGAGGATACGGCGCATCAGTGCGTCGGCGTGCTGTGCCTCTTCTTCCATCTCGTGGTTGATACGTTCGTAGAGCTCGGTAAAGCCCCAGTCTTCGTACATGCGCGAGTGGATGAAATATTGGTCACGAGCCGCCAGTTCGCCCGTCAGCAACGTGTTGAGGTAATCGATTACGTCGGGGTGACCTTGCATCGCCCTACATCTCCCTGCTTTAAAGGCTGTAGTTTGAACCAAGCTGACTCGAAGGTCACGGGACCAACGGCAGAAAAGTGAAGGTTTTCGGAGAAAAGTAGCTGAAATAACGCAAAAACCGCCCAAATGAGGGCGGTTCTGCTTATCGTTTAGAGTTAGTTAAGCGATACGCCCAGTGCTTTTGCGATTGCTTCTCCATAAGCAGGATCTGCCTTGTAGAAGTGCTGCAACTGACGCTGGACCACATCACTGGAAACGCCCCCCATTGCGCCCGCGATGTTGCTGGTGAGCAAGACTTTTTGCTCATCATTCATCAGGCGGAACAGCGCACCGGCGTGACTGTAGTAATCGGTGTCTTCACGGTGATCATAACGGTCTGCGGCACCGCTCAAGGCCAAAGCCGGCTCTGCATACTGAGGTGCCTGCTTCGGCGCATCGGCGTAGCTGTTCGGCTCATAGTTGGGCGCTGCACCACCGTTGCTGCCGAATGCCATCGAGCCGTCGCGCTGGTAGCTGTTCACTTGATTGCGCGGGGCGTTCACCGGCAGATGCTGGTGATTGGTGCCCACGCGGTAGCGGTGGGCATCGGCGTACGCGAACACACGACCTTGCAGCATGCGGTCCGGCGACAGGCCCACACCTGGAACCATGTTGCTCGGGCCGAAAGCAGCCTGCTCAACTTCAGCGAAGTAGTTTTGCGGATTGCGGTTGAGCTCCAGTTCACCAACCTCGATCAAAGGGAATTCTTTCTGCGACCAAGTTTTGGTCACATCGAAGGGGTTCTCATAATGAGCGTTCGCCTGGGCTTCGGTCATGATCTGGATGCAGACGCGCCATTTCGGGAAATCACCGCGCTCGATCGCGCCGAACAGATCGCGCTGGGCGTAATCAGGGTCGGTGCCGGCCAGGCGTGCAGCTTCAGCCGGCGCCAGGTTCTTGATGCCTTGCTGGGTCTTGTAGTGCCACTTGACCCAATGACGCTCGCCACTGGCGTTGATCAGGCTGTAGGTGTGGCTACCAAAGCCGTGCATGTGACGATAGCCGTCGGGAATGCCACGGTCCGAAAACAGAATGGTGACCTGGTGCAGCGCCTCCGGGGAATGCGACCAGAAGTCCCACATCATCTGCGCGCTTTTCAGGTTGCTTTGCGGCAGGCGCTTCTGGGTGTGGATGAAATCCGGGAACTTTAATGGGTCGCGGATGAAGAACACTGGGGTGTTGTTACCCACGATGTCCCAGTTGCCTTCTTCGGTGTAGAACTTCAACGCAAAGCCACGTGGATCACGCTCGGTGTCGGCCGAACCGCGTTCGCCACCTACGGTTGAAAACCGCAGGAAGGTCGGGGTTTGCTTGCCAATAGCTTCAAACAGCTTGGCGCTGGTGTATCGAGTGATGTCTTGGGTGACGGTGAAGGTGCCGTAAGCGCCCGACCCCTTGGCGTGCACACGACGCTCGGGGATGTTCTCGCGGTTGAAGTGCGCGAGCTTCTCGATCAGGTGGAAGTCATCGAGCAGCAATGGGCCGCGCGGGCCCGCAGAACGGGAATTCTGGTTATCCGCAACGGGTGCACCGCTGGCGGTGGTAAGGACTTTATTCTGGCTCATGCGCAATTTCCTTAGGTCGGGCTTCGAACTGCCGGCTAATCGGCTTGGGAGGAGTATTGATCATCAGCATGACGGCTACAAATTTATTAAATTGTCGGCATCAATAGAAAATAACTACCAACAGGCCCCTTATAGTGCCGAGCGCTACCCAGGGAAGCTTGTACAAATCGCGCTTTTATTACGCGCACAAAAAACCGGGCGCTAGGCCCGGTTCTTCGATACAGCTTATCGGCTTACTCGGCGCTTACAGCTTCACCGGCAGTAGCACGATCAACCAACTCGACGTACGCCATAGGCGCGTTGTCGCCAGTGCGGAAACCGCACTTGAGGATGCGCAGGTAGCCACCCTCACGGGTAGCGTAACGCTTGCCCAGGTCGTTGAAGAGCTTACCAACGATAGCTTTCGAACGAGTACGGTCGAAAGCCAGACGGCGGTTAGCCAGGCTGTCTGTCTTGGCCAAAGTGATCAGCGGCTCAGCAACGCGACGCAGTTCTTTAGCTTTCGGCAGTGTAGTTTTGATCAGCTCGTGCTCGAACAGCGACACCGCCATGTTTTGAAACATGGCCTTGCGGTGCGAGCTGGTACGGCTCAGGTGACGACCACTTTTACGATGACGCATGGTTCATTCCTTACCAAACTCACGTTCGGTGATTACGACGATCAGGCAGTCGCCTTGTCGTCCTTCTTAAGACTTGCAGGCGGCCAGTTGTCGAGGCGCATGCCGAGGGACAGACCGCGGGAGGCCAGAACGTCCTTGATTTCAGTCAAGGATTTCTTGCCCAGGTTCGGAGTCTTCAACAGCTCTACTTCGGTACGCTGAATCAGGTCACCGATGTAGTAGATGTTTTCCGCCTTAAGGCAGTTAGCCGAACGTACAGTCAGTTCCAGATCGTCAACCGGGCGAAGCAGGATCGGATCGATCTCGTCTTCCTGCTCGATTACCACTGGTTCGCTGTCACCTTTGAGGTCGACGAACGCAGCCAACTGCTGTTGCAGAATGGTTGCAGCGCGGCGGATAGCCTCTTCAGGATCCAGAGTACCGTTGGTTTCCAGATCAATAACCAGCTTGTCCAGGTTAGTACGCTGTTCGACACGGGCGTTTTCCACCACGTATGCGATACGGCGAACCGGGCTGAACGAAGAGTCAAGCTGCAAGCGACCAATGCTGCGGCTTTCGTCTTCATCGCTCTGACGCGAGTCGGCCGGTTCATAACCACGACCACGAGCTACGGTGAGCTTCATGTTCAGGGCGCCGTTAGACGCCAGGTTAGCGATTACGTGATCGGGGTTAACGATCTCGACATCATGATCCAGCTGAATATCGGCAGCGGTAACCACCCCCGAACCCTTCTTCGACAAGGTCAGCGTAACTTCGTCACGGCCGTGCAGCTTGATAGCCAGACCTTTAAGGTTCAACAGGATTTCAATTACGTCTTCCTGTACACCTTCGATGGCGCTGTACTCGTGGAGCACACCGTCAATCTCGGCCTCGACTACTGCACAGCCGGGCATTGAGGACAACAGGATGCGGCGCAGCGCGTTGCCCAGGGTGTGGCCAAAACCACGCTCGAGAGGCTCGAGAGTGATCTTGGCGCGGGTTGGACTGACAACCTGCACATCAATGTGGCGGGGTGTCAGGAACTCATTTACCGAAATCTGCATGGATGCACCTATTTTCTAGCCCTTACTTGGAGTAGAGCTCGACAATCAGGCTTTCGTTGATGTCGGCGGACAGATCACTGCGAGCAGGAACGTTCTTGAAAACGCCCGACTTCTTCTCAGTGTCTACTTCTACCCATTCTACGCGGCCACGTTGGGCACACAGATCGAGAGCTTGGACAATGCGAAGTTGGTTTTTAGCTTTCTCGCGAACTGCGACCACGTCACCAGCACGAACCTGGTAGGACGGAACGTTTACGGTCTGCCCGTTAACGCTGATCGACTTGTGCGATACCAACTGACGGGATTCGGCACGAGTCGAACCAAAGCCCATACGGTATACAACGTTGTCCAGACGGCATTCGAGCAGTTGCAGCAGGTTTTCACCGGTTGCACCTTTCTTGCCAGCAGCTTCTTTGTAGTAGCCGCTGAATTGACGCTCGAGAACGCCGTAGATACGACGGACCTTCTGCTTTTCACGCAGTTGGGTGCCGTAATCGGACTGGCGACCGCGGCGTTGGCCGTGGATACCAGGTGCTGCTTCGATGTTGCACTTCGATTCGATCGCGCGCACGCCGCTCTTCAAGAAGAGATCGGTGCCTTCGCGACGAGCGAGTTTGCATTTTGGACCAATGTAACGAGCCATTCTTTACAATCTCCTGGATTACACGCGGCGCTTCTTCGGCGGACGGCACCCGTTGTGCGGGATTGGCGTCACGTCGGTGATGCTGGCGATCTTATAGCCACAGCCGTTCAAAGCACGGACAGCAGACTCACGACCTGGACCTGGACCTTTGACGTTAACGTCGAGGTTTTTCAGGCCGTATTCCAGCGCAGCTTGGCCAGCACGTTCAGCAGCTACTTGAGCAGCAAACGGGGTGGACTTGCGGGAACCGCGGAAACCCGAACCACCGGAGGTAGCCCAAGAAAGCGCGTTACCTTGACGGTCGGTGATGGTCACGATGGTGTTGTTAAAAGATGCATGGATGTGGGCGATGCCATCAACCACTGTCTTTTTAACTTTTTTACGAGGACGAGCAGCAGGTTTTGCCATGATAATTTTCCTGTCGATTCGCGTGGGCGATTACTTGCGGATCGGCTTACGCGGACCTTTACGGGTACGCGCGTTAGTCTTGGTACGCTGACCGCGTACTGGAAGACCACGACGATGACGCAGACCGCGGTAGCAACCGAGGTCCATCAAACGCTTGATTTTCATGTTGATTTCGCGACGCAGGTCACCTTCAGTGGTGAACTTCGCCACTTCGCCACGCAACAGCTCGATCTGCTCGTCGCTCAGATCCTTGATCTTTGCGGCTGGGTTTACCCCAGTATCTGCGCAAATTTTCTGCGCAGTAGTGCGACCAACACCATAGATGTAGGTCAGCGAGATAACAGTGTGCTTGTTATCTGGAATGTTAACGCCTGCAATACGGGCCATTCAGTGGGACTCCAATTGACAGCTACCTACGCCCCGGAAGCCAAGAAATAGGGCGCGAGATAATATCGCTGTAATAACAAATAATCAACCCGGCAGCGCACTAGCTGCCGGGCTTCAAGCGGATCACATTCAGCCTTGGCGCTGTTTGTGACGCGGTTCCGCGCTGCAAATTACTCGAACAACACCTTCGCGGCGAATAATCTTGCAGTTACGGCACAGCTTTTTCACCGATGCACGAACTTTCATCACCAACTCCTCGAACCTTATGGGGTACTCAGCGCAACATGCCGCTGCCGTAGCCCTTCAGGTTGGCTTTCTTCATCAGGGATTCGTACTGGTGCGAAACGAGGTGCGATTGTACTTGGGACATGAAGTCCATCACAACCACGACCACGATCAGCAACGAGGTCCCGCCAAGGTAGAACGGAACGTTTGCTGCAACCACCAGGAACTGGGGAAGCAGACACACGGCCGTCATATATAGAGCACCGAACAGGGTCAAACGAGTCAGAACGCCATCAATGTAGCGCGCAGACTGCTCACCTGGACGAATACCCGGAATAAAGGCACCGGACTTCTTCAGGTTTTCCGCTACGTCTTTCGGATTGAACATCAACGCCGTATAGAAGAAGCAGAAGAAAATAATCCCTGCACTAAACAGCAGAATATTCAACGGCTGACCAGGAGCGATCGACTGAGAGAGGTCCTGCAGCCAGCCCATATTTTCGGACTGACCAAACCAGGTACCCAACGAAGCCGGAAACAGCAAAATGCTGCTCGCGAAAATTGCCGGAATAACGCCGGCCATATTCACTTTCAGCGGCAAGTGGCTGGTCTGCGCAGCAAAGACCTTACGGCCCTGCTGACGCTTGGCGTAGTGAACAGCAATACGACGCTGACCACGCTCAATGAACACCACAAAACCGATAATCGCTACTGCCAGCAAACCGATGGCAACCAGGGCGAAGATATTGATATCACCCTGTCGTGCAGACTCGAAAGACTGCCCGATTGCTCTCGGAAGACCGGCGACGATACCTGCGAAAATCAACATCGAGATACCGTTGCCAACACCACGCTCAGTAATCTGCTCACCCAGCCACATCATGAACATCGCACCAGCCACAAAAGTGGATACCGCGACGAAATGGAAGCCAAAGTCACCAGTGAACGCAACGCCCTGCCCGGCCAGGCCAACGGACATGCCGATAGCTTGAACCAGGGCGAGAACGACAGTGCCGTAGCGGGTGTACTGGCTAATCTTGCGACGACCAGCTTCACCTTCCTTCTTCAACTGCTCCAACTGCGGGCTGACGGCGGTCATCAATTGCATGATGATCGATGCCGAAATGTACGGCATGATCCCCAGTGCAAAGATGCTCATCCGTTCCAGCGCGCCGCCGGAAAACATGTTGAACAAGCTAAGAATGGTCCCCTCATTCTGTCGAAACAGGTCTGCGAGTCGGTCCGGGTTGATACCTGGAACCGGGATGTGTGCGCCTATTCGGTAGACGATAATCGCCAGGAACAGAAAACGCAGACGAGCCCAAAGTTCAGACATACCGCCTTTGCCGAGCGCTGAGAGAGCACCTTGCTTAGCCATTTATTCCTCGAACTTGCCGCCAGCTGCTTCGATAGCCGAACGCGCACCTTTGGTGGCGCCGATTCCCTTGCCGATAGTGACAGCGCGAGTCACTTCACCGGACAGCATGATTTTCACACGCTGTACGTTGACGTTGATCACGTTGGCATCTTTCAGGGTCTGCACAGTAACGATGTCGCCTTCCACTTTAGCCAGCTCGGACAGACGCACTTCTGCGCGGTCCATGGCCTTCAGGGATACGAAACCGAACTTAGGCAGGCGACGATGCAGCGGCTGTTGACCGCCTTCAAAGCCTGGAGCGATGGTGCCACCGGAGCGGGAGGTTTGACCTTTGTGGCCACGGCCACCAGTCTTACCCAAACCGCTACCGATACCACGGCCCGGACGATGCTTTTCGCGGCGGGAACCCGGCGCTGGACTCAGATCATTGAGTTTCATCGATTAACCCTCTACACGCAGCATGTAGTAAGCCTTGTTGATCATCCCGCGATTCTCGGGAGTATCCTGGACTTCTACAGTGTGACCGATGCGACGCAGACCCAGACCTTTAACGCACAATTTGTGGTTAGGGATGCGGCCGGTCATGCTTTTGATCAGCGTTACTTTAACGGTAGCCATGATCAGAAGATCTCCTTGACAGTCAAGCCGCGCTTGGCAGCAATGGACTCAGGAGATTGCATAGCTTTCAGACCCTTGAAAGTGGCGTGAACCACGTTTACAGGGTTAGTCGAGCCGTAGCACTTGGCCAGAACGTTCTGGACGCCAGCAACTTCGAGGACAGCACGCATAGCGCCGCCAGCGATGATACCGGTACCTTCAGAAGCAGGCTGCATGTACACCTTCGAAGCGCCATGGGCGGACTTCATTGCGTACTGCAGCGTGGTGCCGTTCAGATCAACTTGGATCATGTTGCGGCGAGCAGCTTCCATTGCCTTCTGGATCGCGGCAGGCACTTCACGTGACTTGCCACGGCCGAAGCCAACACGCCCCTTACCATCACCCACCACGGTCAACGCGGTGAAAGTGAAGATACGGCCGCCTTTAACGGTTTTGGCTACGCGGTTAACTTGAACCAGCTTCTCAATGTAGCCTTCGTCGCGCTTTTGGTCGTTATTTGACATAACTTAGAACTCCAGCCCAGCTTCACGAGCAGCATCAGCCAGCGCTTTAACGCGGCCGTGGTACTTGAAGCCAGAGCGGTCGAAAGCCACTTGCGAGACGCCAGCGGCCTTAGCACGCGTAGCGACCAGCTGGCCAACCTTAGTGGCCGCGTCGATGTTGCCGGTGGCACCATCACGCAGTTCTTTATCCAAAGTCGAGGCGCTTGCCAGGACCTGGTTGCCGTCGGCCGAGATGACCTGGGCGTAGATGTGCTGCGACGAGCGGTACACGCAGAGACGCACGACTTCGAGTTCGTGCATTTTCAGGCGTGCTTTGCGAGCGCGACGCAGTCGAGTAACTTTTTTGTCGGTCATTTGCTATGCCCTACTTCTTCTTGGCTTCTTTACGACGGACGACTTCGTCCGCGTAGCGCACACCTTTGCCTTTGTACGGCTCTGGTGGACGGAAGTCGCGGATCTCAGCGGCCACCTGACCTACCAGCTGCTTGTCGATGCCCTTGATCAGGATATCGGTTTGGCTAGGGGTCTCAGCGGTGATGCCTTTCGGCAGTTCGTAATCCACTGGGTGCGAGAAGCCAAGGGCAAGGTTCAGAACCGTGCCTTTTGCTTGCGCTTTGTAACCAACACCGACCAGCTGGAGCTTGCGCTCGAAGCCTTGGCTTACGCCTTGGACCATGTTGTTTACCAACGCACGCGTGGTACCGGCCATTGCGCGAGTTTGTTGATCGCCATTGCGAGCAGCGAAACGCAGCTCACCAGCTTCTTCAACGATCTCAACGGACGAATGGATGTTCAGTTCAAGAGTGCCCTTGGCACCCTTCACCGAAAGCTGTTGGCCTGCGAATTTGACTTCGACACCGGCTGGCAGCTTAACGGGGTTCTTAGCGACGCGTGACATGCTTATCCCCCCTTAGAACACAGTGCAAAGAACTTCGCCGCCGACACCGGCAGCGCGCGCAGCACGATCCGTCATCACACCTTTGTTGGTGGAGACGATAGACACGCCCAGACCGCCACGAACTTTCGGCAGATCTTCAGCGGACTTGTACTGACGCAGGCCTGGACGGCTAACGCGCTTCACTTCTTCGATGACCGAACGGCCTTCGAAGTATTTCAGCTCGATGGACAGCAGAGGTTTGATTTCGCTGCTGATCTGATAACCCGCAATGTAGCCTTCGTCTTTAAGGACTTTGGCAACAGCTACCTTCAATTTGGAAGATGGCATGCTTACGACGGACTTTTCAGCCATCTGGGCATTACGGATACGAGTTAGCATGTCCGCTAACGGGTCCTGCATACTCATGGCTAGACGCTCCTAATACAAAAAAATTAGCCTTGCGGCTACATATGTCGCCGAGAATCTCCGAGCATAAAACACACGGGCTCAGGCGAGCCGCGTATTTTAGACACACTGCGGAAATGAAACAAGCCCCAAAAGGGGCTTGTTCCAGATTCAAGGTCACCGGCGGTCAGTATCTTGCGATACCAACCGCCTTGACGCTGAAAGTACTTACCAGCTGGCTTTAACCAGACCTGGTACGTCACCACGCATTGCCGCTTCACGCAGTTTGTTACGGCCGAGGCCGAACTTGCGGTAAACGCCGTGTGGACGACCGGTCAGGCGGCAGCGGTTACGCATGCGCGAGGCGCTTGCGTCACGTGGCTGCTTCTGCAGGGCAACTGTAGCTTCCCAACGCGCTTCTGGACTTGCGTTCAGATCAACGATGATTGCTTTCAGTGCTGCACGCTTCTTGGCGTACTTGGCAACCGTGAGCTGACGCTTCAGCTCGCGATTTTTCATGCTCATCTTGGCCATGGTCCTACTCCAATCAGTTGCGGAACGGGAATTTGAAAGCACGCAACAGGGCGCGACCTTCATCATCGTTCTTGGCAGTGGTGGTCAGGGTGATGTCCAGACCGCGGAGAGCATCGATCTTGTCGTAGTCGATTTCCGGGAAGATGATCTGCTCTTTCACGCCCATGCTGTAGTTACCACGACCATCGAAGGACTTGGCATTCAGGCCGCGGAAGTCGCGAACCCGAGGCAGGGAGATCGACAGCAGACGATCCAGGAATTCGTACATACGCTCACGGCGCAGAGTCACTTTGACGCCGATCGGCCAGCCTTCGCGGACTTTAAAGCCAGCGATGGATTTCCGAGCGTAAGTCACAACGACTTTTTGACCGGTGATCTTTTCCAGGTCAGCAACAGCGTGCTCGATGACTTTTTTGTCACCGACCGCTTCGCCCAAACCCATGTTCAGGGTGATTTTGGTAACGCGTGGAACTTCCATCACGTTCGAAAGCTTAAGTTCTTCCTTAAGCTTCGGTGCGATTTCTTTCCAGTAAATCTCTTTTAGTCGTGCCATGGTCTTCTACCTAGCAGTGTTCAAGCATCAACCGCTTTTTGGGTCGACTTGAAGACACGAATTTTCTTGCCATCTTCTACTTTGAAACCAACGCGGTCAGCCTTGTTGGTTTCGCCGTTGAAAATGGCGACGTTAGAAGCGTCCAGTGGAGCTTCTTTTTCGACGATACCGCCTTGCACGCCCGACATCGGGTTAGGCTTGGTATGACGCTTGACCAGGTTCAGACCACCGATAACCAGACGGTTATTAGCGAGAACCTTAAGCACCTTACCGCGCTTACCTTTGTCTTTGCCGGCGATCACGATGATCTCGTCGTCACGACGAATCTTTTGCATGTCGGATCTCCTTACAGCACTTCTGGGGCGAGCGAGACGATCTTCATGAACTTCTCAGTACGAAGTTCACGGGTCACTGGCCCAAAGATACGGGTGCCGATAGGCTCTTGCTTGTTGTTCAGAAGAACAGCAGCGTTGCCATCAAAGCGGATAATGGAGCCATCAGCACGACGTACGCCGTGACGAGTGCGGACTACAACAGCAGTCATCACTTGGCCTTTTTTCACTTTACCGCGAGGAATTGCTTCCTTGACAGTAACCTTGATGATGTCACCGATACCAGCGTAACGACGATGGGAGCCACCCAGCACCTTGATGCACATAACGCGGCGAGCGCCGCTGTTATCGGCCACATCGAGCATGGATTGAGTCTGAATCATATAATTTCTCCGACCCCTAGTCCTTAGACTTCCACAGCGCGTTCGAGAACATCAACCAGTGCCCAAGACTTGGTCTTGGCCAGCGGACGAGTTTCACGAATAGTGACTTTGTCGCCGATGTGGCACTGATTGGTTTCGTCGTGCGCGTGCAGCTTAGTCGAACGCTTAACATATTTACCGTAGATCGGGTGCTTAACGCGACGCTCGATCAAAACGGTGATGGTTTTGTCCATCTTGTCGCTGACAACACGGCCAGTCAGCGTACGGACAGTCTTTTCGGCTTCAGCCATGATCACTTACCTGCCTGCTGGTTGAGCACAGTCTTCACGCGAGCAATGTCACGCTTAACTTGCGAGAGCAGATGAGACTGCCCCAACTGGCCAGTTGCTTTCTGCATACGCAGATTGAACTGGTCGCGCAGCAGGCCGAGCAGTTGCTCGTTCAGCTGCTGTGCGGATTTTTCACGAAGTTCATTCGCTTTCATCACATCACCGTCCGTTTAACAAAGGCGGTGGCGAGCGGCAGCTTTGCAGCAGCCAGGGCAAAAGCCTCACGCGCCAGCTCTTCAGTTACGCCCTCGATTTCATACAGGACTTTGCCTGGCTGAATCTGGGCTACCCAGTATTCCACGTTACCCTTACCTTTACCCATACGAACCTCGAGAGGTTTTTTGGAGATCGGCTTGTCCGGGAATACACGGATCCAGATCTTGCCACCACGTTTTACGTGACGGGTCAGTGCACGACGCGCTGACTCGATCTGACGAGCGGTGAGACGACCACGAGCTACAGACTTCAGCGCGAACTCGCCGAAGCTGACTTTGCTACCGCGCTGAGCCAGACCACGGTTGTGGCCTGTCATCTGCTTGCGGAACTTCGTACGCTTTGGTTGCAACATTTGGCGTACCCCTTACTTAGCAGCTTTTTTACGAGGCGCTGGTGCTTGTGGTTTCAGTTCTTCTTGGCGACCACCAATTACTTCGCCTTTGAAGATCCAAACCTTTACACCGATCACACCGTAAGTGGTGTGAGCTTCGTAGTTGGCATAGTCGATGTCGGCACGCAGGGTGTGCAGTGGCACACGACCTTCGCGATACCATTCAGTACGTGCGATTTCAGCACCGCCGAGACGACCGCTCACTTGGATTTTGATGCCTTTGGCACCAATGCGCATGGCGTTCTGTACGGCGCGCTTCATAGCGCGACGGAACATGACACGACGCTCCAGCTGCTGAGCTACGCTCTGCGCAACCAGCATACCGTCGAGCTCCGGCTTGCGGATCTCTTCGATATTGATGTGCACAGGCACACCCATTTGCTTGGTCAGGTCCTGACGCAGTTTCTCAACATCTTCACCTTTCTTCCCGATAACAATACCTGGACGAGCAGTGTGGATGGTGATACGTGCGGTTTGCGCCGGGCGATGGATATCGATACGGCTTACGGACGCGCTTTTTAGTTTGTCTTGGAGATACTCACGCACCTTCAGATCAGCGAACAAATAGTCCGCATAAGTCCGGCCGTCTGCATACCAGACGGAGGTGTGTTCCTTGACGATTCCCAGGCGAATGCCAATGGGATGTACTTTCTGACCCATCTCTTCGACTCCGTTACTTGTCAGCAACCTTGACAGTGATATGGCAAGACCGCTTGACGATGCGATCAGCACGGCCTTTGGCACGTGGCATGATTCGCTTCAGCGAACGCCCTTCGTTGACGAAAACGGTGCTGACCTTAAGGTCATCAACGTCTGCGCCTTCGTTATGCTCGGCGTTGGCTACGGCCGACTCCAGCACTTTCTTCATGATCTCGGCGGCTTTCTTACTGCTGAAAGCCAACAGGTTGAGCGCTTCGCCCACCTTCTTCCCGCGGATCTGGTCGGCGACCAAGCGGGCTTTCTGGGCGGAGATTCGAGCGCCCGACAACTTAGCGGCTACTTCCATTTCCTAACCCCTTAACGCTTGGCTTTCTTGTCTGCCACGTGCCCACGATAAGTGCGGGTACCGGCAAACTCGCCTAGTTTGTGGCCGACCATGTCTTCGTTCACGAGAACTGGGACGTGCAAGCGACCGTTGTGTACAGCGATGGTCAAACCGACCATTTGTGGCAGGATCATCGAACGACGCGACCAGGTCTTAACTGGTTTGCGATCGTTCTTTTCCGCCGCCACTTCGATCTTCTTCAGTAGGTGAAGATCAATAAAAGGACCTTTTTTCAGAGAACGTGGCACTGTCGTATCCCTCTATTTACTTGCGACGACGGACGATCATTTTGTCGGTACGCTTATTACCACGAGTCTTCGCGCCCTTAGTCGGGAAGCCCCATGGCGATACCGGATGACGACCACCAGAGGTACGACCTTCACCACCACCGTGTGGGTGGTCAACCGGGTTCATGGCAACACCACGAACGGTTGGGCGAACGCCACGCCAGCGTTTGGCACCAGCTTTACCCAGCGAACGCAGGCTGTGCTCGGAGTTCGAGACTTCGCCCAGGGTCGCGCGGCATTCAGCCAGCACTTTACGCATCTCACCAGAACGCAGACGCAGGGTCACGTAGACACCTTCACGAGCGATCAGCTGAGCCGAAGCACCAGCGGAACGAGCGATTTGCGCGCCTTTACCTGGCTTCAATTCGATGCCGTGTACGGTGCTACCAACTGGAATGTTGCGCAGTTGCAGAGCGTTGCCCGGCTTGATCGGCGCCAAGGCACCTGCGATCAGCTGGTCGCCAGCACTCACGCCTTTAGGGGCGATGATGTAGCGACGCTCGCCATCTGCGTACAGCAGCAGAGCGATGTGAGCAGTACGGTTTGGATCGTATTCAATACGCTCGACAGTGGCAGAGATGCCATCTTTGTCGTTGCGACGGAAATCGACCAGACGATAATGCTGCTTATGGCCACCACCGATGTGACGAGTGGTAATACGACCATTGTTGTTACGACCACCAGTCTTCGATTTTTTCTCGAGCAGCGGTGCGTGAGGAGCGCCTTTATGCAGCTCCTGGTTGACCACCTTGACCACAAAACGGCGGCCAGGGGAAGTCGGTTTGCATTTAACGATTGCCATGATGCACCCCTTCCTTACTCAGCACTGCTGCTGAAATCGAGATCTTGGCCTGGCTGAAGGGAGATAACTGCCTTCTTCCAGTCATTACGCTTGCCCAGACCGCGAGCAGTGCGCTTGCTCTTACCCAGAACATTCAGGGTAGTAACACGCTCTACTTTCACGCTGAACAGGCTTTCGACGGCCTTCTTGATTTCCAGCTTGGTTGCGTCAGTTGCAACCTTGAAAACGAACTGGCCTTTCTTGTCAGCCAGAACCGTAGCCTTTTCGGAAACGTGCGGGCCAAGCAGAACTTTAAATACGCGTTCCTGGTTCATCCCAGCAGCTCCTCGAATTTCTTCACGGCCGACACGGTGATCAACACCTTGTCGTATGCGATCAGACTAACTGGATCGGAACCTTGCACGTCACGTACATCAACGTGTGGCAGGTTGCGAGCAGCCAGGTACAGGTTCTGATCAACAGCTTCGGACACGATCAAAACGTCGGTCAGGCTCATGTTGGTCAGTTTGCCCAGCAGTTCTTTGGTTTTTGGACTTTCAACAGCGAAGTCCTGAACCACGACCAGACGATCAGTACGCACGAGTTCAGCAAGGATGGAGCGCAGAGCTGCGCGGTACATCTTCTTGTTGAGTTTCTGCGAGTGATCCTGTGGACGAGCTGCGAAAGTGGTACCGCCGCCACGCCAGATTGGGCTACGGATAGTACCGGCACGAGCACGGCCAGTGCCTTTCTGACGCCAAGGGCGCTTACCGCCACCACGTACGTCGGAACGGGTCTTTTGCTGCTTGCTACCTTGACGGCCGCCGGCCATGTAGGCCACGACTGCTTGGTGAACCAGCGTCTCGTTGAATTCGCCGCCAAATGTCAGTTCGGAAACTTCGATCGCTTGAGCGTCATTTACATTTAATTGCATGTCAGCTTCCCCTTAACCGCGAGCCTTGGCCGCTGGACGTACAACCAGGTTGCCGCCAGTAGCGCCAGGAACAGCACCCTTGACCAACAACAGATTGCGTTCAGCGTCGACGCGCACTACTTCGAGGGACTGCACGGTCACGCGCTCAGCGCCCATATGACCGGACATTTTTTTGCCCTTGAATACACGACCAGGAGTCTGGCACTGGCCAATAGAGCCCGGGACGCGGTGGGAAACGGAGTTACCGTGAGTGTTGTCTTGGCCACGGAAATTCCAACGCTTGATCGTACCCTGGAAGCCTTTACCCTTGGACTGACCGGTTACATCAACCAGTTGACCAGCGGCGAAGATTTCAGCGTTGATCAGATCGCCAGCCTGGTAGTCACCGTCTTCAAGACGGAACTCCATGACGGTGCGACCAGCTGCAACGTTTGCTTTAGCGAAGTGACCTGCTTGAGCAGCAGTCACGCGCGAAGCACGACGCTCGCCGACAGTGACTTGCACTGCACGATAGCCATCGGTTTCTTCAGTTTTGAACTGGGTGACGCGATTCGGCTCGATCTCAATGACCGTGACCGGAATGGAGACACCTTCTTCGGTGAAAATACGGGTCATACCGCATTTACGACCGACTACACCAATAGTCATGTTGTAAACCTCATGAGTGTACGGGGCTTTCACCCGCTATGGCCGCCCATTTCAGAGCGTTACACGACTAAGACCCAAGTCTTAGCCGAGGCTGATCTGTACTTCCACACCGGCCGCCAGATCGAGCTTCATAAGTGCATCAACGGTTTTATCCGTTGGCTGGACGATGTCCAGTACGCGCTTATGAGTACGGATCTCGTACTGGTCACGCGCGTCTTTGTTGACGTGCGGGGAGACCAGAACGGTGAACCGCTCTTTACGGGTAGGCAGTGGAATTGGACCACGCACTTGAGCACCAGTACGTTTCGCGGTTTCCACGATTTCCTGGGTGGATTGGTCGATCAGGCGATGGTCAAAAGCCTTCAACCTGATACGGATTTGCTGATTTTGCATTGGATTTCAGACTCCGGCTGCTATTCCCAGCGAGCGCAATACGCCCGTTAAAAGGAGGCGCAATTCTATAGACGGCCCTGATAGGTGTCAACCCAATAAAAAAGGCCCCCGCTGAGCGGGGGCCTTTTCAAAACATCAGAACTATCTCAGAAGAGATAATTACTCGATGATTTTAGCTACAACGCCAGCACCAACAGTACGGCCGCCTTCGCGAATTGCGAAACGCAGACCGTCTTCCATTGCGATGGTTTTGATCAGGGTAACAACCATTTTGATGTTGTCGCCCGGCATTACCATCTCAACGCCTTCCGGCAGTTCGCAGTTACCAGTCACGTCAGTAGTACGGAAGTAGAACTGTGGACGGTAGCCTTTGAAGAACGGAGTGTGACGACCGCCTTCTTCTTTGCTCAGCACGTACACTTCAGCTTCGAACTTGGTGTGCGGCTTAACCGAACCTGGCTTAACCAGAACCTGGCCACGCTCAACGTCGTCACGCTTGGTACCACGCAGCAGAACGCCGCAGTTCTCGCCAGCACGACCTTCGTCGAGCAGTTTACGGAACATTTCAACACCGGTGCAGGTGGTGACGGTAGTGTCACGCAGACCAACGATTTCCAGTGGATCTTGAACCTTGACGATACCGCGCTCGATACGGCCAGTCACAACAGTACCGCGACCGGAGATCGAGAATACGTCTTCGATTGGCATCAGGAATGGCTTGTCGATAACACGGACTGGATCTGGGATGTAGCTGTCCAGAGTCTCAACCAGTTTACGAACGGACGTGGTGCCCATTTCGTTATCGTCTTTGCCTTCCAGAGCCATACGAGCAGAACCGATGATGATCGGAGTGTCGTCGCCTGGGAAGTCGTAAGTGCTCAGCAGATCGCGCACTTCCATCTCAACCAGTTCCAGCAGCTCAGCGTCGTCTACCAGGTCGGCCTTGTTCAGGTAAACCACGATGTACGGAACGCCAACCTGACGGGACAGCAGGATGTGCTCACGGGTTTGTGGCATCGGACCATCAGCGGCCGAGCAAACCAGGATTGCGCCGTCCATCTGGGCAGCACCGGTGATCATGTTCTTCACATAGTCAGCGTGACCTGGGCAGTCAACGTGAGCGTAGTGACGGATCAGCGAGTTGTATTCAACGTGCGCGGTGTTGATGGTGATACCACGAGCTTTTTCTTCTGGTGCGCTGTCGATTTTATCGAAATCAACGATTGCGGAACCGAAAACTTCGGAGCAAACGCGAGTCAGAGCAGCAGTCAGAGTGGTTTTACCGTGGTCAACGTGACCGATGGTGCCAACGTTGACGTGCGGTAGGGAACGATCAAATTTTTCTTTAGCCACGACAATTAACTCCTTGCCTAAAGGACTGAATCAGCCTTGTTTTTTGGATACAGTTTCAGCGATGTGCGCCGGAGCTGTGTTGTATTTTTTGAATTCCATAGAGTAGCTTGCGCGACCCTGAGACATGGAACGAACGTCGGTCGCATAACCGAACATCTCACCCAACGGAACCTCGGCGCGAATCACTTTGCCGGAAACCGTGTCTTCCATACCCAGAATCATGCCGCGACGACGGTTAAGGTCGCCCATGACATCACCCATATAGTCTTCAGGTGTAACAACTTCTACCGCCATGATTGGCTCAAGCAACTCACCACCGCCCTTCTGGGCCAGTTGCTTGGTTGCCATGGAGGCAGCCACCTTAAACGCCATCTCGTTGGAGTCGACGTCGTGGTAAGAACCGTCAAAAACGGTTGCTTTCAGGCCGATCAGCGGATAGCCGGCAACAACACCGTTCTTCATCTGCTCTTCGATACCCTTCTGGATAGCAGGGATGTATTCCTTAGGAACCACACCACCTACTACTTCGTTCACGAATTGCAGACCTTCCTGACCTTCGTCAGCAGGAGCAAAACGGATCCAGCAGTGACCGAACTGACCACGACCGCCGGACTGACGAACGAACTTGCCTTCGATTTCACAGTTCTTCGTGATGCGCTCACGATAGGAAACCTGAGGCTTACCGATGTTGGCTTCGACGTTGAACTCACGGCGCATCCGGTCAACCAGGATGTCCAGGTGAAGCTCGCCCATGCCGGAGATGATCGTTTGACCAGTCTCTTCATCAGTCTTGACGCGGAAAGATGGATCTTCCTGAGCAAGCTTGCCCAGAGCGATACCCATTTTTTCCTGGTCATCCTTGGTCTTAGGCTCTACGGCAACCGAAATAACCGGCTCCGGGAAGTCCATGCGAACCAGGATGATTGGCTTGTCAGCGTTGCACAAGGTTTCACCGGTGGTGACGTCCTTCATGCCGATCAAGGCCGCGATGTCACCAGCGCGTACTTCCTTGATCTCTTCGCGGGCGTTTGCGTGCATTTGCACCATACGGCCCACGCGCTCTTTCTTGCCTTTAACCGAGTTGATCACGCCGTCGCCGGAGTTCAACACGCCCGAGTAAACGCGGACGAAGGTCAAGGTACCCACGAATGGGTCAGTGGCAATTTTAAATGCCAGAGCGGAGAACGGTTCTGCGTCGTCTGCATGACGCTCCAGCTCGATAGTCTCGTCATCCGGGTCGGTACCCTTGATGGCTGGAATATCAACCGGTGCCGGCAGGTAGTCGATCACAGCATCGAGAACCAGGGGAACGCCCTTGTTCTTGAACGAGGAACCACAAACAGCCAGGACGATTTCACCAGCGATAGTACGCTGACGCAGAGCGGCCTTGATTTCCACGTTGGTGAGCTCTTCACCTTCGAGGTACTTGTTCATCAGTTCTTCGTTGGCTTCGGCCGCGGCTTCAACCATGTTGTTGCGCCACTCGTCAGCCAGTTCCTGCAGTTCAGCAGGGATAGGCTTGCGAACAGGAACCATACCCTTGTCGGCATCGTTCCAGTAGACAGCTTCCATGGTCAGCAGATCGATCTGACCCTGGAAATTATCTTCGGAACCGATAGCCAACTGGATTGGCACCGGAGTGTGACCCAAGCGCTGCTTGATCTGAGCGATCACGCGCAGGAAGTTCGCACCGGCACGGTCCATCTTGTTGACGTAAACAAGACGTGGAACGCCGTATTTGTTGGCTTGACGCCATACGGTTTCCGACTGAGGCTCAACACCCGAGGTACCACAGAACACAACGACAGCGCCGTCGAGTACGCGCAGGGAACGCTCAACTTCAATGGTGAAGTCTACGTGACCCGGGGTATCGATTACGTTGAAGCGATGCTCATCTTTGTACTGCTTCTCGGAACCTTTCCAGAAGGCGGTAATAGCAGCAGAAGTAATGGTAATACCACGCTCCTGCTCCTGAACCATCCAGTCTGTGGTCGCGGCGCCGTCATGCACCTCGCCCATCTTGTGACTTTTGCCGGTGTAAAACAGTACGCGCTCGGTGGTGGTGGTTTTACCAGCATCCACGTGAGCAACGATACCGATGTTACGGTAGCGGCTAATCGGAGTAGTACGAGCCATAAAGCCCTCGCAAAATTAGTGAAGCTAAGATTAGAAGCGGTAGTGCGAGAAAGCTTTGTTAGCTTCAGCCATACGGTGCACGTCTTCACGCTTCTTAACAGCAGCACCTTTACCTTCAGCAGCGTCCAACAGTTCGCCAGCCAAACGCAGGGCCATAGACTTCTCGCCGCGCTTACGGGCGAAGTCTACCAACCAGCGCATTGCCAGAGCGTTACGACGGGACGGACGAACTTCGACCGGAACCTGGTAAGTAGCACCGCCTACACGGCGCGACTTCACTTCGACCAGCGGAGCGATGGCGTCGAGAGCTTTCTCGAAGATTTCCAGGGGGTCGCTGTTCTTGCGTTCTTTAACCTTTTCCAGCGCGCCATAAACGATACGCTCGGCAACGGCTTTCTTGCCGCTTTCCATCACGTGGTTCATGAACTTGGCCAGGATTTGGCTTCCGTATTTTGGATCGTCAAGCACTTCGCGCTTGGCTGCTACGCGTCTTCTTGGCATGGATAAGCCCTCAAACGGTCTTCAGGTTCGTTCGGAATTAGCGCCCTTGCGGGACGGCTCCGACCTTACTCTTATCGACTCAGAAAATAAGATGATTCAGTTTTTACAAAAAGCCGCTACTACTTAGGCTTCTTGGTACCGTACTTCGAACGACCCTGGTTACGACCTTTAACGCCGGAAGTGTCCAAGGAGCCGCGTACGGTGTGGTAACGAACACCTGGCAAGTCTTTTACACGACCGCCGCGGATCAGTACCACGCTGTGCTCTTGCAGGTTGTGACCTTCACCACCGATGTACGAGGAAACCTCGAAACCGTTGGTCAGGCGCACACGGCATACTTTACGCAGTGCCGAGTTAGGTTTTTTCGGCGTGGTGGTATACACACGGGTGCATACGCCACGACGTTGCGGGCAGTTCTGCAGCGCAGGCACGTCGGATTTCTCGACGATACGCTTACGCGGCTGACGTACCAGCTGGTTGATAGTTGCCATCTACTAGCTCCACTGTTGTCTTGCGACGCTATTGTCTTACAAGAAAAGCAAAATGGCAGGAACGAATTCCCGCCAAATTTAGGGGTACAAGAGTCTAAAGAGGATCTTGTCCCCAGTCAAGGCAAGGCCCCGACATCCCCACTCATCGAATCGGGGCAAATTTGCCTCGATCCGACGAATGGGGCTGCCAGGGCCCGGACTCATCTACTGCAGAACTCAGTTACCGCTTGAGTTCAGTGCTTCGGTCAGTGCAGCTTCCACTTCACTGGCGCTTACGCGCAGCGGCTTGTCAGCATCACGGCGGCGCTTGCGCTCGCTGTGGTAAGCCAAACCGGTACCCGCCGGGATCAGACGACCCACGACTACGTTTTCTTTCAGGCCGCGCAGGTAATCGCGCTTGCCGGTTACCGCTGCTTCGGTCAGTACGCGGGTGGTCTCCTGGAAGGAGGCCGCCGAGATGAACGACTCAGTGGACAACGACGCCTTGGTGATACCCAGCAGCACGCGAGTGAACTTGGAGACAAACTTGTCTTCCGCGCCCAGACGCTCGTTCTCTACCAGTACGTGAGTCAGTTCCATCTGGTCGCCCTTGATGAAACTGGAATCGCCGGATTCAGCGATTTCAACTTTACGCAGCATCTGACGCAGGATGGTCTCGATGTGCTTATCGTTGATCTTCACGCCTTGCAGGCGGTAAACGTCCTGGATCTCGTTAACGATGTACTTGGCCAGCGCACTCACACCCAGCAGACGCAGGATGTCGTGTGGATCGCTCGGACCGTCGGAGATAACTTCGCCGCGGTTTACCTGTTCGCCTTCGAAGACGTTCAGGTGACGCCACTTCGGAATCAGCTCTTCGTACGGATCGGTACCGTCGTTCGGGGTGATCACCAGGCGGCGCTTGCCTTTGGTTTCTTTACCGAACGCGATGGTGCCGCTGACTTCAGCCAGAATCGACGCTTCTTTCGGACGACGCGCTTCGAACAAGTCGGCAACACGCGGCAGACCACCGGTGATGTCACGTGTCTTCGAAGTTTCTTGCGGGATACGCGCGATAACATCACCGATCGCGATCTTCGCACCATCCGCTACACCGACCAGGGCGTTGGCTGGCAGGAAGTACTGAGCGATTACGTCAGTGCCTGGCAGCAACAAGTCCTTGCCGTTGTCGTCGACCATCTTCACGGCAGGACGGATGTCTTTACCGGCAGCTGGACGATCTTTCGCGTCGAGTACTTCAATGTTGGTCATACCGGTCAATTCGTCAGTCTGACGCTTGATCGTAATGCCTTCTTCCATGCCCACGTAGGTCACGGTACCTTTCATTTCGGTAACGATTGGGTGAGTGTGCGGATCCCACTTGGCCACGATTGCGCCAGCGTCGACCTTGTCACCTTCCTTGACCGAAATCACAGCACCGTACGGCAGCTTGTAACGCTCACGCTCACGACCGTAGTCATCAGCGATTGCCAGCTCACCGGAACGGGACACGGCAACCAGGTGACCATCCACTCGCTCAACGTGTTTCAGGTTGTGCAGACGGACGGTACCGCCATTCTTCACCTGAACGCTGTCGGCTGCGGAGGTCCGGCTTGCCGCACCACCGATGTGGAACGTACGCATGGTCAGCTGGGTACCCGGCTCACCGATGGACTGGGCAGCGATAACGCCGACCGCTTCACCGATGTTCACCTGGTGACCGCGAGCCAAGTCACGGCCATAGCACTTGGCGCAGATGCCGTAGCGGGTTTCGCAGCTGATCGGCGAGCGAACGATCACTTCGTCGATGCTGTTGAGTTCGATGAACTCGACCCACTTCTCATCTACCAGAGTGCCGGCAGGAACGATGATTTCCTCGGTACCTGGCTTGAATACGTCACGGGCGATCACTCGACCCAGTACGCGCTCACCCAACGGCTCTACAACGTCGCCGCCTTCGATGTGCGGAGTCATCAGCAGACCGTGTTCGGTACCGCAGTCGACTTCAGTCACAACCAAGTCTTGCGCAACGTCTACCAGACGACGCGTCAGGTAACCGGAGTTGGCGGTCTTCAACGCGGTATCCGCCAGACCCTTACGAGCACCGTGAGTGGAGATGAAGTACTGGAGTACGCTCAAACCTTCACGGAAGTTCGCGGTAATCGGCGTTTCGATGATGGAACCGTCCGGCTTGGCCATCAGGCCACGCATACCGGCGAGCTGACGGATCTGCGCAGCAGAACCCCGTGCGCCCGAGTCGGCCATCATGTACATCGAGTTGAACGATTCTTGATCGACTTCCACGCCATGACGGTCGATAACCTTCTCTTTCGAGAGGTTAGCCATCATCGCCTTCGACACTTCGTCGTTGGCCTTGGACCAAAGGTCGATCACCTTGTTGTACTTCTCGCCCTGGGTTACCAGGCCGGAGGCATACTGGCTTTCGATCTCTTTCACTTCATCGGTAGCGGCGGCGATGATCTGGGCTTTTTCATCCGGGATAACGAAGTCGTTAACACCGATGGAAACGCCGGAAATGGTCGAATAGGCAAAACCTGTGTACATCAACTGGTCAGCGAAGATCACGGTCTCTTTCAGACCAACCACGCGGTAGCATTGGTTGATCAGCTTGGAGATAGCCTTTTTCTTCATCGGCAGGTTGACGACATCGTACGACAGACCTTTCGGCACAACTTGATACAACAGCGCACGGCCAACAGTAGTGTCGACGATACGAACGTTGCTCACGCTGCCGCCATCACGGTCGTTCACGGTTTCGTGGATCCGCACTTTGACCTTGGCGTGCAAGGCGGCTTCACCGGCACGGAACACACGGTCAACTTCCTGCAGGTCAGCGAACACACGACCTTCGCCTTTGGCGTTGATCGCTTCACGGGTCATGTAGTACAGACCCAATACAACGTCCTGCGACGGAACGATGATTGGCTCACCGTTGGCTGGCGACAGAATGTTGTTGGTCGACATCATCAACGCACGCGCTTCCAACTGGGCTTCCAGTGTGAGCGGTACGTGCACGGCCATTTGGTCGCCGTCGAAGTCGGCGTTGTACGCAGCACAGACCAGAGGGTGCAGCTGGATAGCCTTGCCTTCGATCAGTACCGGTTCAAACGCCTGGATACCCAGACGGTGAAGGGTCGGTGCACGGTTGAGGAGAACCGGGTGTTCACGGATCACTTCAGCGAGAACGTCCCAAACCTCTGGCAGTTCGCGCTCGACCATTTTCTTGGCCGCTTTGATGGTGGTCGCGAGACCGCGCATTTCCAGCTTGCCGAAGATGAAGGGCTTGAACAGCTCAAGTGCCATCTTCTTGGGCAGACCGCACTGGTGCAGACGCAGGGTCGGGCCTACGGTAATTACCGAACGACCGGAGTAGTCAACACGCTTACCGAGCAAGTTCTGACGGAAACGACCCTGCTTACCCTTGATCATGTCAGCCAGGGATTTCAGAGGGCGCTTGTTGGAACCTGTGATCGCGCGGCCGCGACGGCCGTTGTCGAGCAAGGCATCGACCGCTTCCTGCAACATACGCTTTTCGTTGCGCACGATGATGTCCGGAGCGGACAGATCGAGCAGGCGCTTCAAGCGGTTGTTACGGTTGATCACGCGGCGGTATAGGTCGTTGAGGTCGGACGTCGCGAAACGACCACCATCCAACGGTACCAGCGGACGCAGGTCTGGCGGCAGAACCGGCAGAACGGTCAGCACCATCCACTCTGGCAAGTTGCCGGAACCCTGGAAGGCTTCCATCAACTTCAGACGCTTGGACAGCTTCTTGATTTTGGTTTCGGAGTTGGTTTGCGGAATTTCTTCACGCAGACGGCCAATCTCGTGCTCCAGGTCGATAGCGTGCAGCAGCTCGCGGACAGCCTCGGCACCCATGCGGGCATCGAAATCGTCGCCAAACTCTTCCAGCGCTTCGAAGTACTGCTCGTCATTGAGCAGCTGACCTTTTTCAAGGGTGGTCATGCCTGGATCGATAACGACATAGCTCTCGAAATAGAGAACGCGTTCGATATCACGCAGGGTCATGTCCATCAGCAAGCCGATACGGGACGGCAGCGATTTCAGAAACCAGATGTGGGCAACCGGCGAAGCCAGCTCGATGTGCGCCATGCGCTCACGACGAACCTTGGCCAGTGCAACTTCAACGCCGCACTTCTCGCAGATCACACCACGGTGCTTCAAGCGCTTGTACTTACCGCACAGGCACTCGTAATCCTTGACCGGGCCAAAGATCTTGGCGCAGAACAGGCCGTCACGCTCGGGTTTGAACGTACGGTAGTTGATGGTTTCCGGCTTTTTAACTTCACCGAACGACCACGAACGGATCATCTCAGGCGATGCCAATCCAATACGGATGGCGTCGAACTCTTCGACTTGACCCTGGTTTTTCAGCAAATTCAGTAGGTCTTTCAAGGCCTTTCCTCCTGGCGGAGCAGAGAGCGGGCCAAACGGCCCCGCTCTCGATTCGCGTCACGTGTTATTCGGTTTCCAGATCGATATCGATGCCGAGGGAACGAATTTCTTTGATCAACACGTTGAAAGACTCGGGCATGCCCGGCTCCATACGGTGATCGCCGTCCACGATGTTTTTGTACATCTTGGTCCGACCGTTCACATCGTCCGACTTCACTGTGAGCATTTCTTGCAGAGTGTAAGCAGCACCGTATGCTTCCAGTGCCCAGACCTCCATCTCCCCGAAACGCTGACCACCGAACTGAGCCTTACCACCCAGCGGCTGCTGGGTAACCAGGCTGTACGAACCGGTAGAACGAGCGTGCATCTTGTCGTCTACCAAGTGGTTCAGCTTCAGCATGTACATGTAGCCAACGGTAACCGGGCGCTCGAACTTGTTGCCGGTACGGCCGTCGAACAGCTGCATCTGGCCGCTTTCCGGCAGGTCTGCCAGTTTCAGCATGGCCTTGATTTCGCTTTCCTTGGCACCGTCGAACACCGGGGTAGCCATTGGAACGCCGCCGCGCAGGTTCTTCGCCAGATCCAGGATTTCCTGGTCGGTGAAGGTATCGAGCTCTTCGTTGCGACCGCCGATCTCATTGTAGATCTCGTGCAGGAACTTACGCAGGTCTGCGACCTTGCGCTGCTCTTCGATCATACGGTTGATCTTCTCGCCCAGGCCTTTGGCCGCGAGGCCCAGGTGGGTTTCGAGGATCTGACCAACGTTCATACGCGAAGGTACGCCCAACGGGTTGAGGACAACGTCGACCGGGGTGCCATTGGCATCGTGCGGCATGTCTTCAACCGGCATGATCACGGAGACCACACCCTTGTTACCGTGACGACCGGCCATCTTGTCGCCCGGCTGGATGCGACGACGGATTGCCAGGTAAACCTTGACGATTTTCAGCACGCCTGGAGCCAGGTCATCGCCCTGCTGCAGTTTGCGCTTCTTGTCTTCGAACTTGTCGTCCAGCAGACGGCGGCGATCAACGATGTAGGCCTGGGCCTTCTCGAGCTGCTCGTTCAGAGCATCCTCAGCCATGCGCAGCTTGAACCACTGGCCGTGCTCAAGACCGTCGAGGACTTCGTCGGTGATGTCCTGACCTTTCTTCAGACCTGCGCCGCCTTCAGCCTTGTGGCCTACCAGAGCGGAACGCAGACGTTCGAAGGTCGCGCCTTCAACGATGCGGAACTCTTCGTTCAGGTCCTTGCGGATCTCGTCGAGCTGGGTCTTCTCGATGGACAGTGCACGAGCATCACGCTCAACGCCGTCACGGGTGAAGACCTGTACGTCGATGACAGTACCCTTGGTACCGGTTGGTACACGCAGGGAGGTGTCTTTAACGTCGCTGGCTTTTTCACCAAAGATGGCACGCAGCAGTTTTTCTTCCGGAGTCAGTTGGGTCTCGCCTTTCGGAGTGACCTTACCGACCAGGATGTCGCCTGCGCCAACTTCAGCACCTACGTAAACGATACCGGCTTCGTCCAGCTTGTTCAGTGCAGCTTCACCCACGTTCGGGATGTCTGCAGTGATTTCCTCTGGCCCAAGCTTGGTGTCACGTGCCACACAGGTCAGTTCCTGGATGTGGATCGTGGTAAAGCGATCTTCTTGAACAACGCGTTCCGACAGGCAGATGGAGTCTTCGAAGTTGTAACCGTTCCAGGCCATGAACGCGATGCGCATGTTCTGACCCAGTGCCAGTTCACCCATGTCGGTGGACGGGCCGTCGGCCATGATATCGCTACGCTGAACGCGGTCACCCTTACGCACCAGCGGACGCTGGTTGATGCAGGTGTTCTGGTTCGAACGGGTGTATTTGGTCAGGTTGTAGATGTCGACGCCGGCTTCGCCGGTTTCGACTTCGTCATCGGCAACACGAACCACGATACGGCTTGCATCAACGGAGTCGATCACGCCGCCACGACGAGCCACGACGCAAACGCCGGAGTCACGGGCTACGTTACGCTCCATGCCGGTACCTACCAGCGGCTTGTCAGCGCGCAGGGTTGGTACAGCTTGACGCTGCATGTTGGAACCCATCAACGCACGGTTGGCGTCATCGTGTTCCAGGAACGGGATCAGCGATGCTGCAACCGAAACTACCTGCTTGGGCGATACATCCATCAGGGTGACGTCTTCCGGCGCCTTGACGGTGAACTCGTTCAAGTGACGAACCGCTACCAGTTCGTCGATCAGGACTTTCTTGTCGTTCATCGTGGCCGAAGCCTGGGCGATCACGTGATCAGCTTCTTCGATGGCGGACAGGAACACGATCTCGTCGGTAACCAGACCTTCCTTCACCACACGGTACGGGCTCTCAAGGAAACCGTACTGGTTGGTGCGCGCATAAGCGGCCAGGGAGTTGATCAGGCCGATGTTCGGACCTTCCGGCGTTTCGATCGGGCAAACACGACCGTAGTGCGTCGGGTGTACGTCACGAACTTCAAAGCCTGCACGCTCACGGGTCAGACCGCCCGGGCCCAGCGCGGAAACACGGCGCTTGTGGGTGATCTCGGAGAGCGGGTTGTTCTGGTCCATGAACTGCGAGAGCTGGCTGGAACCGAAGAACTCTTTCACCGCGGCAGCCACTGGCTTGGCGTTGATCAGGTCTTGCGGCATCAGGCCTTCGCTTTCAGCCATCGACAGACGCTCTTTGACCGCACGCTCAACACGTACCAGGCCAACGCGGAACTGGTTCTCGGCCATTTCGCCTACGCAGCGAACACGACGGTTACCCAGGTGGTCAATGTCATCGACAATGCCCTTGCCGTTACGGATGTCGACCAGAGTCTTCAGGACGGCAACGATATCTTCCTTGCACAGCACGCCCGAACCTTCGATCTCGGTACGACCGATACGACGGTTGAACTTCATCCGGCCGACCGCAGACAGGTCATAGCGTTCAGGGCTGAAGAACAGGTTGTTGAACAGGGTCTCGGCAGCGTCTTTGGTTGGTGGCTCACCAGGACGCATCATGCGATAGATCTCGACCAGCGCTTCCAATTGGTTGCTGGTGGAGTCGATCTTCAATGTGTCGGAGATGAACGGGCCGCAGTCGATGTCGTTGGTGTACAGGGTCTCGATGCGAACGACCTGAGCCTTGGCGATCTTGGCCAGGATCTCGGTGTTCAGCTCGGTGTTGCACTCGGCCAGGATTTCGCCTGTCGCCGGGTGAACGATGACCTTGGCGGTAGTGCGACCCAGGACGTAGTCCAGCGGCACTTCCAGCTCTTTGAGACCGGCTTTTTCGATCTGGTTGATATGGCGCGCGGTGATACGGCGGCCGGCTTCAACAATGACCTTGCCCTTCTCATCCTGGATGTCCAGGACGGCAATTTCACCACGCAGACGCGAAGCGATCAGCTCCAGCTTGAGGGTTTCATCCTTCAGGCTGAATACGTTGGTGGTGTAGAACGCATCCAGCACTTGCTCGGTGGTATAGCCGAGCGCGCGCAGCAGTACCGAGGCCGGCAGCTTGCGACGACGGTCGATACGCACGAACACGCAGTCTTTCGGATCGAACTCGAAGTCCAACCACGAACCGCGGTACGGAATGATCCGCGCGGAGTACAGGAGCTTACCGGAGCTGTGCGTCTTGCCGCGGTCGTGGTCGAAGAACACGCCCGGGGAACGGTGCAGCTGGGAAACGATTACACGCTCGGTACCGTTGATAACGAAGGTACCGTTTTCAGTCATCAGTGGGATTTCGCCCATGTAGACTTCTTGCTCTTTGATGTCCTTGATCGCTTTGTTCGACGATTCTTTGTCGAAAATGATCAGGCGGACTTTTACCCGCAAAGGTACGGCGTACGTAACACCGCGCAACACGCATTCTTTGACATCAAATGCCGGTTCGCCCAGGCGATAACCGACGTACTCCAGCGCAGCATTGCCGGAGTAGCTGATGATCGGGAAAACGGATTTGAAGGCCGCATGCAGGCCCACGTCGCGGAACTGATCTTTGGTCGCTCCCGCCTGCAAGAATTCACGATACGAATCCAGCTGGATAGCCAGAAGGTACGGGACATCCATGACGTCCGGCAACTTGCTAAAGTCCTTGCGGATACGTTTTTTCTCAGTATATGAGTAAGCCATCAGCGTTCCCCAGCTTGGTCACCTGCTTGTTTGGCCCTCCCGACGGGAGCAGCCAGAAAATCTTGCAAACCCCATGGTTTGCACCACCGCATCGGGTGGCTACAGCGCGTTAATGGCGGCGACCGAGTCGACAGCCAAGAACGGAAAAAGGCCGGTGGCAAGAGCCACCAGCCATCAGCCTTCAGCTTAAAGCTTGGGCTGGAGACGCAAGGTCGATGCTTACTTCAGCTCGACTTTAGCGCCTGCTTCTTCCAGAGTAGCTTTGGCTTTGTCAGCGGCGTCTTTCGACACAGCTTCCAGAACCTGGGCAGGAGCGCCGTCAACTACAGCCTTGGCTTCTTTCAGGCCCAGACCGGTCAGTTCACGTACTGCCTTGATCACGTTTACTTTCTTCTCGCCAGCTTCCAGCAGCATGACGTTGAATTCGGTTTGCTCTTCAGCAACAGCAGCAACAGCGGCTGGGCCAGCGGAAGCAGCGGCAGCGGAAACGCCGAATTTTTCTTCGAAAGCTTTGATCAGCTCAACAACCTGCAGAACCGACATTTCAGCTACGGCGTTGAGGATATCGTCTTGGGAGATAGACATTGCTGTATTTCCTGAATTGGGGGACGGCCTACGCGGCCATCGAAATAAACAAAAATACGCGAGAGAATTTGCTCAGCCTTAGGCTGCGGCAGCTTCTTTTTGCTCACGAACTGCAGCCAGAGTACGAGCCAGCTTGCTGGTAGCGCCTTGAATCACGCTCATCAGCTGCGAAATAGCTTCGTTACGGGTCGGCAGTGTTGCCAGTACGTCGATTTGGTTAGCTGCGAGGAACTTGCCCTCGAACGCAGCTGCCTTGATCTCGAACTTGTCCTGACCCTTTGCGAACTCTTTGAACAAACGGGCAGCAGCGCCTGGATGGTCGGTGGAGAAGGCAATCAGGGTCGGGCCGGTGAACACGTCATTGAGGACACTGTATTCAGTGTCAGCAACAGCGCGCTTGAGCAGGGTGTTACGTACAACACGTACGTATACGCCAGCTTCACGAGCCTCTTTACGGAGTCCGGTCATAGCGCTTACTGTCACACCACGGGCATCAGCCACGACAGCGGACAGAGCAGCTTTGGCAGCCTCGTTGACTTCAGCGACGATGGCCTTCTTGTCTTCGAGATTAATTGCCACGGGTTTAACTCCTGCTTGTTACCGTTTCATCTGGCCTAGGCCTGATGTCGTTTTGGTGTCTGATTCGGTAAGGAACCGGGAGCACCATCTGCGTAGGCTTGTGGTTTAAGACTTGCGTCGCCTACGGTCTTGGATAGCCCCCGCCAGGCAGGGACCCCAATTTTTTGATTGGCGCAATCTCTTGCGCCAATCTGTGTCTTATACGTCCAGCGAGCCTTGGTCGATGACCAGACCTGGGCCCATAGTGGTGCTCAGGGTAACGCGCTTGACGTAGATACCTTTCGAGGAAGCAGGCTTGATACGCTTGAGATCAGCGATCAGGGCTTCAACGTTTTCCTTCAGCTTGACGGCATCAAAACCGACTTTGCCAACGGAGGTGTGAATGATGCCGTTTTTGTCGGTGCGATAACGAACCTGACCAGCCTTGGCGTTTTTAACCGCGGTGGCTACGTCTGGCGTTACGGTGCCGACTTTAGGGTTAGGCATCAGGCCACGAGGACCGAGGATCTGACCCAATTGACCTACAACGCGCATTGCATCCGGGGAAGCAATAACGACGTCATAGTTCAGGTCGCCGCCTTTCATTTCGGCAGCCAGATCATCCATGCCAACGCGATCGGCGCCAGCGGCCAGAGCAGCTTCAGCTGCAGGGCCTTGGGTGAAGACAGCTACACGTACAGTCTTGCCAGTACCGTGTGGCAGCACAGTTGCGCTACGAACGACCTGGTCGGATTTACGTGGGTCTACACCCAGGTTTACAGCAACGTCAACGGACTCGCTGAACTTTACAGTCGACAGCTCGGTCAGCAGGGCAGCAGCGTCTACAAAGTTGTAGGCCTTGCCTGCTTCGATTTTGCCGGCGATAGCCTTTTGGCGCTTGGTCAGCTTAGCCATTACACACCCTCCACGTTAAGGCCCATGCTACGAGCAGAACCGGCGATGGTACGCACGGCTGCATCCATATCAGCTGCAGTCAGATCCGCGTTTTTGGTTTTCGCGATTTCTTCCAGCTGAGCACGGGTTACGGTGCCAACCTTAACGGTGTTCGGACGAGCTGAACCGCTGGTCAGACCGGCAGCTTTCTTCAGCAAAACCGAGGCCGGAGTCGACTTGGTTTCGAAAGTGAAGCTACGGTCGCTGTATACAGTGATGATCACTGGCGTCGGCAGACCTGGCTCAATACCCTGGGTGCGGGCGTTGAAGGCCTTGCAGAATTCCATGATGTTCACGCCGTGCTGACCCAGAGCTGGGCCGACGGGTGGGCTAGGGTTGGCCTGTGCGGCCTTCACTTGCAGTTTGATGTAAGCGGTAATCT
Source organism: Pseudomonas cedrina subsp. cedrina (assembly GCF_001983175.1). GTDB lineage: Bacteria > Pseudomonadota > Gammaproteobacteria > Pseudomonadales > Pseudomonadaceae > Aquipseudomonas > Aquipseudomonas cedrina. Next base: position 4,178 of record NZ_MNPW01000008.1, on the reverse strand, counting down.
TCTTGGCCATGAGGCACTCCAATTACGGGTTCGAACGCCTCGAAAGGCTCCCCGGTTACTTGCGCATTTATCCCAGTGACGACAAAACCCCACAGCCTAGGGCTGCGGGGTTGGGATGCTTTCTCAGCTAGACCTTCTCGACCTGGCTGAACTCCAACTCTACCGGAGTAGAGCGACCGAAAATGAGCACCGCCACTTGGATCCGGCTCTTTTCGTAGTTAACTTCTTCGACAGTGCCGTTGAAATCAGCAAACGGACCATCTGTGACACGAACAACCTCACCCGGCTCGAAAAGCGTCTTCGGCTTAGGCTTGTCGCTACCATCAGCAACACGACGCAGAATCGCTTCCGCCTCTTTGTCGGTGATAGGAGCAGGCTTATCAGCGGTACCGCCAATGAAACCCATGACACGAGGAGTGTCCTTGACCAAGTGCCAAGTACCTTCGTTCATGTCCATCTGTACCAGCACGTAGCCAGGAAAGAACTTGCGTTCGCTTTTGCGCTTCTGGCCATTGCGCATTTCAACCACTTCTTCAGTGGGAACCAGAATTTCGCCGAAGCCATCTTCCATGCCTGCGAGCTTTACGCGCTCCAGCAAAGAGCGCATAACATGCTTCTCGTAACCCGAGTAAGCATGCACAACGTACCAACGCTTAGCCACGGGACACCCTTAGCCAACAATCAAGGAAACAAGCCAGCCGAGCAGGGAATCAAGCCCCCACAACAGCAACGCCATAACCAGAACAACAGCCACAACGATCAACGTGGTCTGCGTGGTTTCTTGGCGAGTCGGCCAAACGACTTTACGTATTTCGGTGCGAGCTTCCTTCACCAGGACCGCAAAAGACTTGCCTTTGGCAGTCTGCAGGCCAATAAAGGCAGCTACAGCAGCGAGGGCGAGCAAAGCGAGGACACGGTACAGGATCGGCGAAGCAGAATAGTACTGATTGCCGACAACGCCTACGACCACCAAGGCGACTACTGCGAGCCACTTGACCAGATCGAAACGAGAGCTTTGAGCTTCAGCCTTAGGAGTCATCTATGAAGATCCTGTGAAAAGAAAGCCAGACACACCACGTGAATCTGGCAGGTCAGGAGGGAATCGAACCCCCAACCTACGGTTTTGGAGACCGTCGCTCTGCCAATTGAGCTACTGACCTAAAACAAAATCAGGCCGACCATTATGCAGGCCTGAAAAAGACTTTACAACAGCCAACCCCAAGAGACTTGATCGCCCAGCAATATCAGGCACAACACAATCAAGCCAAGGCGACCGTTAAAACAAAGGCAGATATTTTCATATCTGCCTTGTTATATGGAGCTCTTGAGCGGATTTGAACCGCTGACCTCACCCTTACCAAGGGTGTGCTCTACCAACTGAGCTACAAGAGCAAAACACACTGCACAACCTGCAAACTTGGAGCGGGTAGCGGGAATCGAACCCGCATCATCAGCTTGGAAGGCTGAGGTTCTACCACTAAACTATACCCGCGGAGCTTGCAGCTCACGCTAAAATGGTGGAGGGGGAAGGATTCGAACCTTCGAAGTCGTAGACGTCAGATTTACAGTCTGATCCCTTTGGCCGCTCGGGAACCCCTCCTAAGCGAGCCGGCATTCTACATCACGCCGACCTTCTGTCAAGCATTTTCTCATAAAAAATATGAGGTTAGCTGCGTTGACCTACGCTTTGCACCTTAGACCTTAAAGGTCTTCACTGCGAAGCGGGCGCCATTCTATGCAAACTATCCGAGAGTTGCAACGCCTTCGCACAACATTATTTTGTGTTTTAACTCATTGAATTCCTTAGCAAGGTTTTCAAAGGACAGATCGTCAGCCAGGCGCCTGCTTTCAGGGGCTATGCGAAGCCAATAGCCGGAAGCGTCAGCAGTATTCAGCAACTGAACCTTGACCTTTATATCCAGGCTGGTGAGCCGTTGCTCAAGGACCTGCGCTTGACGCTCATCTGCAAAGCCGCCGATGTACAGGCAGGTATTTTGCGCATCAGCCCCGCGCGCGCGATCTCGACGCACCACAGCATCAGATGACTCGCTCAGCAGGCGAATATCTTGCTGGGAACCCTTGTAAAGGCTCAAAGGCGTGACATCCTTGGCGCGCAGTGGTGCTTCTTGCTGATGCCAAATGTAATAGAAGGCGTTAAGGACCAGTAAAAGCAGAAACAGCCAACGCATAATCACCTCAGGATAAAGGGCACGCCATCGCCAAACCGACGAACACCAGGTCAGGAACGAGTCGTGCCTGGGGCACTGCATCCGACACCAATTCAGCATCTCCGCCGGTAAGGAATACGGTGAAGTCATCACCCCAGTAACCTCGGGCCAACTCCAACTGCGTCAGCACAAACCCCCTGAGCATCAGCGTACAGCCCCGCTCTACCGCCTCTACCGTCGTGCGACCCGGAGAGAGGCGCTCCAGGGCTCTTTCCGCAGACGCGTCGTCGTAGCGTATCTTACGCGTGTGCGTTCGCAGCTGGTTGCGCATGAGAGGCATACCCGGACAAATGAAGCCGCCCAAGTGCTCACCATCTGCCGCAATAAAGTCTGCAGTTGCCGCCGTACCAAAATCGAGCACCAGACAAGCACCTTGCGCCAGCTTGAATCCACCCAGCATCGCTAACCAGCGATCAAGACCCAAGCGCTCGAAGTCTTCGTAGCCGTTACGCACTCCAGCCACCTGTCGCGCCGGAGCCGCGCAGGAGACGGTCACGCCGAATGCCTCATGCAGCGCCGCCACCAGTTTGCTTGTTTCTTCCAGCGCACGAACGCTTACCAACCGGCAGCGTGTCAGCAGCAATCCGGGAAGCGCGACCAGGCTTTCAATCAATGCCAGATCGGAACCTACGATGCCCTCTGCCGAGGCAGTAGCCTTTTCCGAATCCAGTACACGCCATTTGATAAAGCTATTCCCACAGTCGAGCTCAAGAATCATCACGCAACCTCAGGCTTAACTCACCACCACTGTATATTTTCTCAACACCATTCACGCTCAACCGCAGTGCACCCTGATGATCTACGCCCAGCACATCTCCATCAATCTGGTTGACACCCGCAATGAGGGATACCGATCGTCCCTGCCATGCGTGGTTTTGCTCCCACTCTTCCTGGAGCGAGACAAAACCATCCGTCTTATGGCGTTCTAGATAGGCCTGCAGCTGCATGCTCAGTTGTGCCACTAAAGCATTCCGGTCAACGGGAGAGCCCGTTTCAAGCTGTACCGAGGTCCATTGCTGGTCCACCTCGTCAGCCCTGCGCATATTCACGTTAATACCTATTCCGAGGACAACGTGACAGATGTCAGCAGGGTCTCCTACCAATTCCAGCAAAATACCGGCAATTTTTTTCTGCCCCACCAACACATCATTTGGCCACTTCAGTGCTGCTCCCTGCACGCCCGATTCGCGCAATGCCCGCATGACGGCCAAGCCCACGACAAGGCTCAGGCCTTCCAACTGGCTAAGACCCGATTCGATACGCAAGACGAGGCTGTAGTAGACATTCTGTGCGTAAGGACTAACCCACTTCCGTCCTCTCCTGCCTCGCCCTGCTGTTTGCTGCTCCGCAAGTACTAGAAATGGCGCTGGACATCCTGAATCCGCCAGGCGCAAGCCTTCGGTATTCGTGGAGTCAATCGAGTCAGAGATATGTATAGGCCATTCCAAGGAGGGCGCATTCAGCGCTATGTTCTCGGCATTCAAAAACACCAGCGGCGATGCCAATTGATACCCCTTGCCACGAACTTTATGGATGGGCAAATTCAATTCAGCCTCGAGATGCTGGAGCTGCTTCCAGACAGCACTGCGACTGACGCCCAAGGCGGCGCCAAGTGCTTCTCCGGAATGGAATCGGCCATCTTTCAAAAGCTTTAACAACGTCAGCATGCAAGTATCGCCTCACAATGAGGCACGCATGATAGCCATGCGCAGGGGCATTGCATAGAAAGGCCGAAGGTTAACCTCAAGACGACTGCGATGAATTCACTCATGTTTTCCGATCGCCCAAAACAAAACCCCATCTGCTTTCGCAAATGGGGTTCTGGAATTTAATCTTGACGATGACCTACTCTCACATGGGGAAACCCCACACTACCATCGGCGATGCATCGTTTCACTACTGAGTTCGGGATGGGATCAGGTGGTTCCAATGCTCTATGGTCGTCAAGAA
>NZ_MNPW01000007.1 GCF_001983175.1 Pseudomonas cedrina subsp. cedrina | reverse complement strand
CAATGAAACAAGGGACATCAGTTCAACGATGGTTGAGAACAGAAGCTCACGCGGATATTGCCGCTGACGATGTTCTTCGAACACCTGATCGACCCATTCGCCAGGAACGACCTGCTCCAGTATCACTCTGGTCATGACACTGGCCGGTGCTTTTTTCTCAAACCGCGCTAGAACTTCTGCCCACATCGCTTTCGTCACCCTGACTGGAGTTTTGGGGGATTTTATCAAAGACCTTGAAAGGGCTGGCCCTTACGGCGGGTCACTTTTTGAAGAGCGCAAAAAGTAACCCAAAACGCATCGCCCCACCACTCGGTGCCTCGCCTAGGCTCGGCATGCCCGTAATCCGACATTGATTTGGGGGGCCGCCGCCACGCGCCATCCATGGCGCGGGGCGGCTAAACCGGCGTCCTGCCGGTTTACCCCCCAAATCAATATCGAATTGCGGCCAGCGTGGTTGACGGGGCGCCTCAGATCAAGATCAAAAACAAAGCGCGGCGGCCTTAGAGCCGACCGGTATTCATGTTGAACTCGGTTCAAAATGTGGGAGCTGTCGAGCCCCAGCGAGGCTGCGAAGGCGGCGGCACTGCTGGCATTTTTTTCGCCTGACCCACCGCTTTCGCAGCCTCGCTAACGCTCGACAGCTCCCACAGGGAGATTGGTCAACTGAAAGTTCTGTAGATACCCATGGCCATCGCAGGCAAGCCAGCTCCCACATTTGAACCTCGTAGGGCTTGGAGTCGAGGTCAGTCGGCAAAACTGCGATCAAAAAAATAGATCTCTGCGGGCCTCAGCATTTCCACCGTCGCCTGGGGCCTGCCGCCTTCACCGTGCTTCTTGCGCCCGGTCTCGCGCAAATACCCCGCCTCGGCCAGCTTGAGCAAACGCTGGCGAATACTGGTCTTCAACACCGGCCGCTCCAGCACCAGCGAAAAGATCGTCGTCGCTTGCGGCGCGCTGAATTCATCGCCCAGGAACATCAGCGGCAAGCTGCTGTACAGGGACTTGGAAAACAACCGCTCCTTGACCGCCGCCACAATGTTGTTGTGATCGAAGGGCAACTTGATGCCGCCGTCGGCCACCGCCGTCAGCGAAAACCAGCCCTGGTGCTCGGCCAATTCCACCTCATCGCTCACGATCGCCAGGTAGTAGGTGGACGATGACCAGCAGCGCGGATCACGAAACGCATCCCCTACGGTGCCGACTTGCTCGCTCCAGGCCAACGCCAGCCCGACCTTGTCGCTCGCGCGCAACCGCTCCACGGCATCCTTGAGGCTCAAATCTTGCACGCCGCCGTTGACGACTACGCCCGGTAGCGCCCAGTGCCCGGCGAACGGTTCGGCCTCGCGCTTGTTCAGCAGCAGCTTCAGTTCCCCGTCCGCGCGGCAATAAAACAGCACGCACAGGTCAACGGTATGGAGGTAGGCGCTCAGTGGCATGGGATGTCCTTCTAACAGCGGTGGGGCATAGTCTAACGAATCGAGCAGATATGTCATGTACTTGCTCCCAGGCAGATATCCAAATGTTTCTTGCAATGAAAGTACATGACGTGTACTTTTGTTTCCAGGCCACAGGAGAACGCCATGACCCTCGCGAAAACCGCCATTGCTTCATTCGACGTCGACGCCCAGAAGAGCTTTACGCCGCTGTGCTCCGATGAGTTGCCTGTAGCCGGTGGCGACCTGATTGGTGCCGAGCTCAACTACATGGCAAGTCTGGCCGGCCATCGCGTCGGCAGTAAAGACGCCCATACGCCGCACGCCCCCTGGGTGGTGAGCCAACACAGCGCGATGCTGCAACCCACCGGCCTGGCCCACGCCGATGTGACCTGGGTGAGCCACTGCGTGCCCGGCACCGAAGGCTTCACCTTGCTGGACGAATTGCCCACGCCTTATGACTACGATTACTTCATCTGGAAAGGGGTCGAACCCGACCTGCACCCCTACGGTGCCTGCTACCACGACCTGCACGACAAGCTGTCCACGGGCGTGATCGAGTACTTCAAGGCCCAAGGCGTCAGCCGCGTGATCGTCGGCGGCCTGGCCTTGGACTACTGCGTCAAGACCACCGCGCTGCAACTGCTCAAGGCTGGCCTGGAAGTGGTCCTGCACCTGCCGGCGTGCCGAAGCATCACCGAGGAGGGCGGCGTACAGGCTGTCAATGAGTTGCTCAAGGCCGGTGCCGTCATCAGCAGCACCCGCGAAGAACTGGCCGCGATGGCCACGCGTTAAGGAGATACACCATGGAAAGTGCATACGACTACCAATCCCCGGTCATCCAGGGGCTGCTCGACACCGACTACTACACCTTCACCATGATGCAGGCCGTGCTGCACCAGCACCCCAACGTCGATGTGGAGTACAACTTCATCGTCCGCTCCAGGGAAAAACTGGGGCACTTGATTCCGCAATTGCGCGACGAGCTGGAAAAGCTCGCCGGCCTGAACATGCGCGAAGGTGAACTGCGCTTTCTGTTCAACCCACGCTTTCGCGAATACCTTACCCCGGACTACGAGCGCTTCCTTGGCCTGTTCCGCTTCAACCTGCGCTACATTCACGTCAGCGAAGTCGACGGCCAACTGAACATCCGCGTGGTCGGCCCGATGCTGCACTGCATCATGTTCGAGCAACCGGTACTGGCACTGGTCAGCGAGCTGCGCAACCGCGACAAATACCCCGACGTGACCCTGGAAGACGTTACCCGCAAGCTCTACCAGAAGTTCGACTGGCTGGAGAAAAACCTCAGCCGCGAGGAGCTGGCCGACTTGCGTGTCTCGGATTTTTCCACGCGGCGGCGCCTGTCGTTCAAGGCCCAGCGCGAAGTGGTCGATATCATGCGCCGCGACTTCCCTGGTCAGTTCCTCGGCACCAGCAACGCGCACCTGGCCTATGAGTTCGACCTGCCGCTGATCGGCACCATGGCCCACCAATGGCTGATGGTGCACCAGCAACTGGGCCGTCTGCGCGAAAGCCAGAATGCCGCCCTGGAAAACTGGGTGCATGAATACCGTGGCCGCCTGGGGATGGCCCTGACCGACTGCATCAGCACCGACTTTTTCCTCAAGGACTTCGACCTGTACTTCGCCAAGCTGTACGACGGCCTGCGCCAGGACTCCGGTGACCCTATCGTCTGGGCTGACAAAGTCCTGGCCAGATATAAGGAACTCGGCATCGACCCCATGACCAAAGACCTTATGTTCTCCGATGGCCTGAACTTCGAAAAATGTTTGCCGATCCTGCGTCACATTCGTGGCAAGGCTCGGTTCGGCTTTGGCATGGGCACCAGCCTGGCCTGCGATGTGGAGGGCGTCGAGCCGCTGAGCATCGTGATGAAATTGGTCAGGGTGCACGGCGAGCCGGTGGTGAAATTTTCCGATGATCCGATCAAGAACGTCTGCGAAGACCCCTCGTTCTTGCAGTACGCAGCACAAGTGTTCAACGTTGGCAGTGTGGAGGTATGACATGCAAACCCAGGACCGTATCGCTCAGGAATTGAATATCGACCGCTCGCTGGTAAAAGGTCGCGAGCCCCATGAAATCCAGCGCCGCGTCGACTTTATCAAGGACACCCTGCGTCAATCCGGCTGCAAGGCCCTGGTGCTGGGCATCAGCGGCGGGGTCGACTCGTTGGTGGCCGGGCGCCTGTGTCAGCTGGCGGTGGAGCAACTGCGCGCTGAAGATTACCCAGCGCGTTTTATTGCCATGCGCCTGCCGTACAAGAGCCAGGCGGACGAGCACGATGCGACAGCCTCCCTGGACTTTATCCGCCCAGACCAGACCGAGACGTTGAATATTGCGGCGGGCGTCGACGGGCTGATGTCCAACCTGTCTGTGCCGGACGTCAGCGCCGAGCGCGTGGATTTCATCAAAGGCAACGTCAAGGCGCGAGCGCGCATGATCGCCCAGTACGCCGTGGCCAATTTGCACAACGGCCTGGTGGTCGGCACCGACCAGGGCGCTGAAGCCTTGATGGGGTTCTTCACCAAGTTCGGTGACGGCGCCTGCGACCTGGCGCCGCTGTCCGGCCTGACCAAAAACCAGGTACGCCTGTTGGGCGCGAGCCTCGGCGCTCCGGCGAACCTGGTCGGCAAGCTGCCCACCGCCGACCTGGAAGAGCTGGCGCCGGGGAAAGCGGATGAGCTGGCGTACGGCTGCACCTATGCAGACATCGACGCGTACCTGATGGGCGAGCCGGTGAGCGAGCGGGTGAGGGCGATCGTCGAGGAGGCGTACAACAAGACAGCGCATAAACGAGCGCTGCCTTTTGTGCCTTAGATTTTGAGTCCAGCTCTTTTCAGGTGGCGAGGCGACCCCGAGCCCCCCCCGAGTGCGGCCTGCGGGAACCGTATTTCCGCTCGTGGCCACAGAGGGAATGTTGATCCGGCAACTAGTCGGTTCGGGTTGACAGCTATCGATTCCAATCTCTGAGGTCTTTGCCATGTCCTACGTGAATTTCCGTCAGGAAACGCCTTTTTGCGGTGATTTCAGCCTGCCCTGCGAGCAGCCCAGAGCCGCCTGCGATAACGGTAGCTGGCGCGCGCCCAACTCAGTGGTCGCGCGGGATTTCGCGGCTAATTTCGATTATTTCCAGAGCGCTGACAGTGGTTTTGTCACTCAGCAAACCCTTCAGCACGCCGCTGGCCGGCCACTGTCCGGTAATGCATTCGATAATCGCATGACGGAGTTGGCACGGGAAATTCTCAGCCGTCCCGAGTTGAACTGCATGCTTGATTCAATCAACCACGGCGGTTCGGCAGATGGGTTGATCAGCATGGGCGACGTGACGCGCACCATTGATCACTGTGAACAGCAGGAAGCGCCGCCCATGCGTGAATTTCCCGGGCGTTACAGCGGCGCCATGAAGCGCCAGCGCCTGGAAAACGAATATGCGCCCCAACGCGACTGGCAACAGCCCGCTTTCTCGGCGCCGCGTTACGCTGATGAAACCCCCTGGAGCAGTCCGATGTCAGCGTCCGGGCAGCGTCCCTATGCAAACGACAGCAAGCAAGAACTCCTCGATAAGATCCTGGCGCGTTTCAGTTCATTTGAAGACCCGAACTCCCCAGGGCTGATCACCGATAAATCGCTTAATGCCGTTGCCAGCGGTTACCGCCTGGATGGTCAGCCCGCCACGCAAGCCGAAAGAGATCTGGCCAATGAGCTGCTGGAGCGCGGTGATGTGTTCAAGGAGCTTGATCGAAGCAGCATGGGCGTACTCGACGGGGCTTTCTCCAGGGGTAACCTGGATTTCTCTTCAAACAAATACCGGAATATGAGTGACCATGATCTGATTCAGGGCGTAAAGGATAACTTCAGGCAATACACCGCCGGCGCCGACGATCAATACATCAATGTCAATGAGCTGAAGGAAGCTGCCGGGTTAACGCCATCGAACCGTACGTTCAGCACCGAAGCACGGGAGTTGGCCACTCAATTACTGAACCGTCCCGGTCTTTTGCGTGACTTGGACATCGGTACCAACAACCAGGGCGGGCCGGGCTACGAAGACAAACGTTTCGATATGGATAACATCAACTTCATACTCGATAACGGGCGCGTCTCTGTCTGATACACGCCCACATGAGCATCGCGGGCCTCACGCCACGTTGAAAAATGCCACCCTGGTGCTCAACCGATCCGCCAGCTCCACGAGTTCCTGATTGGCGCCTTCCACCACTTCGGAGCCGGCCGCCGACTGCACGGTAGAGCCGTGAATGCGCGTGACGTTCTGCGCGACTTCTTCAGCGGCGGCGCTCTGCTGCACCGAGGCACTGGCGATCTGTGCGTTCATCGCATTGATCGCCCCCACTTCCTGGCTGATCTTGCCCAGTGCCACTTGGGAGTCGCGGGTCTGCACCACGGTGACCTGGGCCAGGTTGCGGCTGCGCTGCATGATATCTGCGGCGTCCTGGGTGCCGCTTTGCAGCTTGCCGATCATGTCGCGGATTTCCTGGGTGGATTGCTGGGTGCGCGTCGCCAGGGAGCGTACTTCATCGGCCACCACCGCAAATCCTCGGCCGTGCTCGCCGGCGCGGGCGGCCTCAATCGCGGCGTTCAGCGCCAGCAGGTTGGTCTGGGCGGCGATGGCGTTGATCACTTCAATCACGGTTTCGATGCTCTCACTGTCGCTGGACACCTGATTGACCCGGTGGGTAGCCTGGTCGAGGATCGTCGCCAGTTCCTCGATTGCCACTGTTACTTCGCCCACCAGACGGTGGCCGCTGTCGACTTCCGCGTCGGCCAGGATGGTCGCCTTGGACGCGGCGGACGCGTAGCCCGACACCTCGCTGACCGAGGCGGCCATTTGCGTGATCGCGGCCGCCACATGCTGCGCTTCGCTGGTCTGCAGGGTGATCTGCCGGCGGTTATCGCTGGCAACCGACAACAAGGTGACCGAGGAGTGGCGCAGGGCCTGGGCCGCCGAACGTACTTCAGTGATGGTGTCGCCCAGGCGCGCCAGGGCGTTTTTCAGCAGGCCCATCACGCTGTCGGGGTAGCGCGTTTCGATGGGCTGGTTCAGCTCGCCATTGGCCAGGCGGCGGATTGCCTCGGCGACTTCTTCGGGCTCGGCGCCAAGGGTGGCCTTGACCTTACGGATAATCAGGAGTGAAACCAGCACGCTCAAGATAATCGCGGCGGCGCTGGCCAGCACCATCAGCAGAGCAAAGTGGCTGGCGGCGGATTGCACCGTATCCAGGCGTTGCCTGATTTGCGCTTCTTCGAAGTCGATCAGGGCGTTCACACGCCCAAGCCACTGGGTGTAGTCGGCGGACGCCTGCGTCAGCAGCAGGTCCTGAGCACCGGCGAGGTCATTATTGCGACGCAGGTTGATCACCCGTTCGGTGGAGGCCAGAGCCTGGCGCTCGATGGCCTTGATATCGCCCAACAGGCGGGTCTCTTCGGCGCTGGCGGCGCTGCTGCCCAACAGGCGATCCATCATCACGGCGGAATCCTGGTAATCGCGCTTGAGCTGGTCGATCTCGGCCAGGTGAAGGTTGAGCGCCGCTTCATCCTTGACCAGCACCGCATCGCGAATGGCGATGGCACGGTTGTGGACGCTGCCGCGGAAATTGATCGCGTAGCGCTGCACCACGGCAGCCTTTTCACCGACATCCTTGAGTGTGCTGTCGATAAAACCCACACGTTGGATACCGACGGCGGTGATCAGCACCAGCAGCGAGAGGGTGGACGCGAAGCCCAGGCCGATACGCATCGCCAACGAGACAGGGTTTTTCATGGGGAGCTCGATAGTCAGGAGAGTAGAGGTGATGGCTAAAAGCTATCTATGCGGCGAAATCTAAAGCTCCGCCGGGTACGCGTCCAATCAGTAAATACTGAAACCGCTATTGAGCGAATTGATGGAATAAAATCGCGCGGCCTTAGCGACGTCGCTTCCGCGCAACGGAGTGAGCGGGGATGCCTTAAAGCACAGGAACATAGGATCCAATTACGGTATAACCCTCGCACGCTTTAGTTTTCCGAGGCCCGGTTTTTTCATGCAAAGCCCCCTGCAACGACCCCTGTGGCAGATCTATCTGATCTTTCTGGCACCCATGGTGCTGTCCAACTTCCTGCAAAGCTTTTCCGGCACCCTCAACGGCATTTATGTCGGGCAAATGCTCGGCACCCAGGCGTTGGCGGCGGTGTCGGGGATGTTTCCCATCGTGTTCTTCTTTATTGCGCTGGTGATCGGCCTGGGGGCGGGTGCGTCGGTGCTGATCGGCCAGGCCTGGGGTGCGCAGGAGACAGGGATGGTCAAGGCGATTACCGGCGCCACCCTGACGTTGGGGGCGCTGGTCGGGGTGATTGCCGCAGTGCTGGGCAGCTTGTTCGCGCGTCCGGCCCTGCAGGCATTGGGGACGCCGGTTGATGTGTTGGACGACGCGGTCGGCTACGCGCAGAAGATGATGCTGATCATGCCGCTGCTGCTGGTCTTTATTCTCTACACCCAACTGCTGCGCGGCGTCAGCGACACAATTTCGCCATTGCTGGCGCTGATGGTCTCGACCCTGGTTGGCCTGCTGCTGACCCCGGCGCTGATTCGCGGCTGGGTTGGCCTGCCGCCCATGGGCATCCAGAGTGCGGTGTATGCCGGGTTAGTGGGTAACGCCTTGGCGATGCTGTTTTTGGTCCTGCGCCTGCGCCATAAAAGCCATGTAATGGCGCCGGATCGCGAATTGCTCGCGGCGTTGCGCCTGGACCGCGTCATTCTCGCAAAGGTCCTGCGCATTGGCTTGCCCACCGGCCTGCAAATGGTGGTGCTGTCGCTGTCGGAACTGGTGATTCTCGCCCTGGTCAACGGCCACGGCTCCCAAGCCACGGCGGCGTACGGCGCGGTGACGCAGATCGTCAACTACGTGCAGTTCCCGGCGCTGTCGATTGCCATCACCGCCTCGATCCTCGGCGCCCAGGCGATCGGCGCCGGGCGCGCGGAACGTATCGGGCCGATCCTGCGTACCGGGTTGTTGATCAATATGGGCCTCACCGGTGGCCTGATCGTGCTGGGGTACCTGATGTCCCACTGGCTGCTCGGCCTGTTCATCACCGACGAAGTGGCACGGGTCAACGCCGAGCACCTGCTGCACATCATGCTGTGGAGCATCCTGATATTCGGCTTCCAGGCCGTGGTCGGCGGGATCATGCGCGCCAGCGGCGTGGTGTTGATGCCCGTGGTGATCTCGATCTTCTGCGTGCTCTGTGTCGAGCTGCCGATGGCGTACCTGTTAAACGCTCACTTCGGGCTGGAAGGGGTGTGGATGGCGTTTCCGGTGACTTACCTGGCAATGCTGGCGTTGCAGACCGCGTATTACCGATTGGTGTGGCGGCACAAGCAGATCAAGCGCCTGGTGTGATAAAAGGATGCGCACTTAAGGACAGAAGGCTTCCGAGTCATGGCAAACCCCTACGCACAATTGTTCCAGGTTCCTGGCGCCCGGGCTTTTGTGCTGGCGGGCATGCTGGCGCGCATGCCGGTATCGATGACGGGCATCGGTGTGATCACCATGCTCTCGCAGGTCCATGGCGGTTACGGCCTGGCCGGTTCGGTGGCGGCGGTGTTTGCCCTGGCCACGGCGCTTTGCGCGCCACAGGTATCCAGGCTGGTGGACCGCTACGGCCAGGGCCGGGTGCTGCCGATTGCCGCGTTGATCGGCGGCGGGGCTTTGTTGATGTTGCTGCTGTGCACCCGTTTGCAGGCGCCGGACTGGATGCTTTTCCTGTTCGCCGCGTTGGCCGGTTGCATGCCGAATATGTCAGCCATGGTGCGGGCCCGCTGGACCGAGTTGTACCGAGGCCAGCCCAAGCTGCAGACCGCATTTGCCCTGGAGTCGGTGCTGGATGAGGTGTGCTTCATCGTCGGCCCGCCGATTTCGGTGGGGCTGAGTGTCGTGTTGTTCCCGGAAGCAGGGCCCTTAGTGGCAGCGCTGTTGCTGGCCGTGGGCGTCACCACGTTTGTAATGCAGCGCGCGACCGAACCTGCTGTGCATGAGCATCAGGCCCATCACGGTCGTTGGTTGATCGCTTCGCCTTCGGTGCTGATCCTGATGATCCTGCTCTTGGCCATGGGCGTGATTGTCGGCGTGGTGGACGTGGTCAGTGTCGCCTTTGCCCAACACCAGGGCCAGCCGGCGGCGGCGAGCATCGTGCTGTCGGTGTATGCCGTCGGCTCCTGCCTGGCCGGGCTGGCGTTCGGTACCCTCAAATTCAAGGCGTCGTTGCCCCGGCAGTTCCTGTTTTGCGGCGTGGCCACGGCGTTGACCACCTTGCCGTTGCTGCTGGTCACAGACATTCCCGGGTTAGCGGTGGCGATCTTTATCTCCGGGCTGTTCTTCGCGCCGACCCTGATCGTGTCCATGGCCCTGGTGGAGCGGATAGTGCCCGCCAGCCGCCTGACCGAAGGCATGACCTGGCTGATAACCGGTCTCAGCATCGGCGTGGCCATCGGTGCCGCCAGCTCCGGTTGGATGATCGACCACTTTGGCGCCACCAGCGGGTTCTGGGTCGCGCTGGCAGCGGGGACGGTGGTGTTGGGCTCAGCGGTCTTGGGGTTTCGCAGGTTGGACTGACTCAGCCAATCGCCGGACAGGCATCGGCACTGTGGTGCTGCAGAAATTCATTCAACGCCTGGCGGGTCAGGTCGTTGAGCGTCACCTTCTTACGGGCCGCCGCCAGCGCCGCCGCCAGGTGCAGGTCGTGGCCGACCCGGACATTGAAGGAGCCTTTGCAAGGCTTCTCCGGTGTGTGTCCCAAGGTCTGGCAGGTGGCGAGATAGTCATCCACGGCCTCGCGAAAAGCGGCGTCCAGTTCGGCGACGGTTTTACCTTCGTAGCTCACCAGCGCCTTGATGAACAGAATCTTGCCGAACAGGCAGTCGTCTTCGAGGCTGGCTTCGATAGAGCCGATGTAGCCTTTGTGTTTCAGTTGGTTGTTCACTGAATCAGTTCTCCTGATCTCAATTGCTCAATGATCTGGCGCCGAATGTAGTGTTTCAGTTCGTTGCCAGGGTGGGGCCTGTGCAGCGTGATCATTGCACTGGGGTCACCGATGTCGAACTTGACGCGGCTTCCAGCCCCCTCAATCTGTGTGTAGCCGAGCCAACGCAACAGCGTTACGAGCTCGGGCCAGGTAAATGCCATGTGCTCGTTAAGCAATTTGGCCAGCAGCTTTTCATTTTTGGACACGGCGATCCTTGCCTGTAACTAAATGTAGTTGCAAAAAGTGGTGTTCGTCAATCCTAGCTCGGGTTCGGGGGCTTTTCCTGGGATTGATGTAACCCCTGATGACACCTCACACCACGCCTCCCATCCCTCGCTAATTTTTCCCTTTGCGGTTCGTTTTATAGGGACGACGTGCCTTTGTGCTTCCTGCCTATTGCTCCGGACTCCAAGAAATGAATGCTGAAGACTCCTTGAAACTTGCTCGCCGGTTTATCGGGTTGCCCCTGGAAAAGCGCCAACTGTTCCTGCAGGCCTTGCAGAAAGAGGGCGTGGATTTTTCCCGGTTTCCGATTCCGGCAGGAGTGGAAGTGGAGGATCGCCAGGCGCCGTCCTACGCCCAGCAACGCATGTGGGTCCTCTGGCAATTGGATCCCGCCAGTGGCGCCTACAACCTGCCCGGTGCCGTGCGGCTCAAGGGCACGCTGGACCTTGGCGCGCTGGAGCAGGCGTTTGCCAGCCTGGTCGCGCGCCATGAAACATTGCGCACCGTGTTCCGGCGCCAAGCGGATGAGCGTCTGATGCAAGTCGCCCTCGAGCCGTCGCTGGCGGTAGAGCACCTGGATTTCAGTGAGCTGGCCGTCCGCGAGCGTGAACAGGCCGTCAGCGAAGCCGCGACCCGTCAATCGCTGCTGCCGTTCGACCTGGAAAACGGCCCGCTGTTGCGTGTGCAATTACTCAAGCTCGCTGCGCAGGAGCACGTGTTGCTGCTGACCCTGCACCACATCGTCTCCGATGGCTGGTCGATGAATGTGCTGATCGACGAGTTCATCCGCTGCTACGACGCCCACGAGCGCAATGCCGAACCGCAACTGCCGGCCTTGCCGATCCAGTACGGTGACTATGCCCTGTGGCAGCGGCGCTGGCTTGAAGCGGGGGAGCAGGCCCGCCAACTGGACTATTGGCAGGCGCGCCTGGGTGATGAGCACCCCGTGCTGGAACTGCCGACGGACCGTCCGCGCCCGTCCATGCCGAGCTACCGGGGGGCGCGTCATAATTTCGCGATCGACCCGCAGCTGGCCGCACAGCTGCGCACCTGCGCCCAAAAGCACAACGTCACCCTGTTCATGTTATTGCTCGGCGCTTTCAACGTGCTGCTGCATCGGTATACCGGGCAGGGCGATATCCGCGTCGGCGTGCCGATCGCCAACCGCAACCGCACGGAAGTCGAAGGGCTGATCGGCTTTTTCGTCAATACCCAGGTCCTGCGCACCGAGCTGACCGGGCAAACCCGCGTCAACGAACTGCTGCAAAGCATCAAGGAACACGCGCTGGGCGCCCAGGCTCATCAGGAGCTGCCATTCGAGCGTCTGGTGGAAGCGCTCAAGGTTGAGCGCAACCTCAGCCATACACCCTTGTTCCAGGTGATGTACAACCACCAGCCGGTCGTCGCCGATATTGCCTCGGTCAGCACCGCCTCCGGCCTGGAGCTGGCGCTGGTGGAATGGCAAGCCCGCACCACCCAGTTCGACCTGACCCTGGACACCTACGAAAAATCCGGCACCCTGCACGCCGCGCTGACTTACGCCACTGACCTGTTCGATGCCGCGTCCATTCAGCGCATGGCCGGGCATTGGCTCAGCCTGTTGCAGGCCATGGTCGCCAACGGTGAGCAGCGTATCGGCGAGTTGCCGATGTTGGCCCCGGACGAGCAGCAGGTGCTGGTCCACGCCTGGAACCAGACAGCCAGGACTTACCCGACCGAGCGCGGCATTCATCACCTGATCGAAGACCAGGTGCACGCCACGCCTGATGCACCGGCGCTGGTGTTCGGCGTTACCACGTTGACTTACGCCCAGCTTGATGCGCGCGCCAACAGACTGGCCCATGCCCTGCGCGAGAAGGGCGTCGGCCCTGACGCCCTGGTGGGGATCTGCGTCGAGCGCTCCATTGAAATGGTGGTCGGCTTGCTGGCGATTCTCAAGGCCGGTGGCGCCTACGTCCCGTTGGACCCCGAATACCCCCGGGATCGTCTGGCCTATATGATCGAGGACAGCGGCATTCAATTGCTGCTCAGCCAGCGCAGTCTGTTGCCGTTGCTGCCTGTCGAGGGCATTCAGGTGATCGCCCTGGACCAGCCCGACGGCTGGCTCGACAGCTACGGCGCCGAAGCGCCGGATGTCAGCCTGCACGCGCTGAACCTGGCCTACGTGATCTACACCTCAGGTTCCACCGGCAAGCCCAAGGGGGCAGGCAACAGCCATCGCGCGTTGGTCAACCGCCTGTGCTGGATGCAGCAAGCCTATGGCCTGGATGCCAGCGATGCAGTGCTGCAGAAAACCCCGTTCAGCTTCGACGTGTCGGTGTGGGAATTCTTCTGGCCACTGATGACCGGCGCACGCCTGGTGGTCGCGGCGCCAGGCGAACACCGCGAACCGGCACGCCTGATCGAGACCATCGCGCAGCAAGGCATTACCACCTTGCACTTTGTGCCCTCGATGCTCCAGGCCTTTATCCATGAGCCGGGTGTACAGGCTTGCACCCAATTGCAGCGCATCGTCTGCAGTGGCGAAGCCCTGCCGCTGGATGCGCAGCTGCAAGTGTTCGCCAAGTTGCCGCAGGCCGCTTTGTTCAACCTCTACGGCCCGACCGAAGCCGCCATCGACGTGACTCACTGGACCTGCATCGACGAAGGCGCCGACAGCGTGCCCATCGGCCGGCCCATCGCCAACCTCGGTACCTACGTGCTCGATGCGCAGCTCAACCCGGTACCCGCCGGCGTCAGCGGCGAACTGTACCTGGGCGGCATCGGCCTGGCACGCAGTTACCACCGGCGCCCGGCGCTGACCGCAGAGCGTTTTGTGCCGAGCCCGTTCGATGACGGCGCACGCCTGTATCGTACGGGCGACCGTGTCCGCCAGCGCGCCGATGGGGTGATCGAGTACCTGGGCCGTCTCGACCATCAGGTCAAGTTGCGCGGCCTGCGGATCGAGCTGGGCGAGATCGAGGCACGCCTGCTGCAACACCCGTCGGTGCGCGAAGCCGTTGTGCTGGTGCAGGGCGGCAAGCAACTGGTGGCTTACCTGGTGCTGGAAGACCAGGCCCCGGCCGACCTCAAGACGTGGCTTCTCGACAGCCTGCCTGAATACATGGTGCCGACCCATATGGTGCACCTGGCCAAGCTGCCGGTGACCGCCAACGGCAAGCTCGACCGCAAGGCCTTGCCATTACCCGACGCCACGCCACAACAGGCGTATGCCGCACCGGAAAACCCGTTGCAAAAAGCCCTGGCCGCGATCTGGAGCGATGTGCTCGGTGCCCCACAGATCGGCCTGGACGACAACTTTTTCGAGCTGGGCGGTGATTCGATCATCTCCATCCAGGTGGTCAGCCGTGCCCGCCAGGCGGGCATTCGCCTCAGCCCACGGGACTTGTTCCAGTACCAGAACATCCGCAGCCTGACGCGGGTGGCGACCTTTGAACAAGCGAGCGTTATCGACCAAGGGCCGGTCACCGGCGAGGTGATGCTGACCCCCGTGCAGCACAGTTTTTTCGAACAGGCGATCCCGGCGCGTCAACATTGGAACCAGTCGTTGCTGCTGACCCCGCGTGAAACCCTCGAACCTGTACGTCTGGAAGCGGCCCTGGTCCAGTTGATCAACCATCACGACGCCCTGCGCCTGCGGTTTGTGCGCCATCCGCAAGGTTGGCGGCAAACCCATGCCGAGTGGGTGGCAACGCCCGAGTTGTGGCAAACCCAGGCTGCCGACGACGCTCAGTTGGCCGCACTTTGCGACAAAGCCCAGCGCAGCCTCGACCTTGCACAGGGCCCGCTGTTGCGCGCGGTCCTGATCGCCATGGCCGATGGCAGCCAACGCCTGTTGCTGGTGGTGCATCACCTCGTGGTAGACGGCGTGTCGTGGCGCATTCTGCTCGAAGACTTGCAGCAGGCTTATAGCAACGCCGCACTGCCAGCCAAGACCAGCGCCTACCAGCACTGGGCGCAGCAATTGCAGGCCCATGCGCAGACCCTGGACGCCCAACTGCCGTACTGGCAGGCGCAGACCGCGACCGCCGAGCTGCCCTGCGACAACCCCCAGGGCGGCCTGCAAAACCACTTGGGCAGCCAGCTCGAAATTCGCCTCAGCGCCGAACACACCCGCCAACTGCTGCAAGACGCTCCGGCAGCCTATCGCACCCAGGTCAACGACCTGTTGCTGACCGCACTGGCGCGCGTCATCACGCGTTGGAGCGGCCAGCCCGCTGCGCTGATCCAGCTGGAAGGCCATGGCCGCGAAGACCTGTTCGATTCGGTTGACCTGAGCCGTACCGTCGGCTGGTTCACCAGCCTGTTTCCGGTGCGCCTCGAGGCCGATGGCGAGCTGTCGAGCGCAATCAAATCGGTAAAGGAACAACTGCGCGCCGTGCCGGGCAAAGGCCTCGGCTACGGCTTGCTGCGCTACCTCGGCACACCTGACGCCCGCGCCACCCTGTCGAACCTGGCCGCGCCACGCATCACCTTCAACTACCTGGGCCAGTTCGACCGCCAGTTCAACGAGTCGGCGCTGTTCGTCCCGGCCACCCAGGGCAGCGGCCAGGCCCAGGATCCGGACGCGCCGCTGGCCAACTGGCTGACGGTGGAAGGGCAGGTGTATGGCGGGGAACTGGCGCTGCGGTGGGGTTTCAGCCGGGAGATGTTCGAGGCGGCGACTGTTCAGCGGCTGGCCGATGACTACGCGGCTGAGCTCAAGGCCCTGATCGAACATTGCTGCGCCACGCAGGCGGGGCAAGTGACCCCGTCGGACTTCCCGCTGGCGCGTTTGACCCAGCAGCAGCTGGACGCCTTGCCCATCGCCGGGCCGGCCATTGCCGACCTCTACCCGTTGTCGCCAATGCAGCAGGGTATGTTGTTCCACACGCTGTATGAGCCCGACGCCCAAGCCTATATCAACCAGTTGTGCCTGGATATCGAAGGTCTCGACCTGCTGACGTTCGGCCGTGCCTGGCAAGCCGCGCTGGATCGCCATGACATCCTGCGCAGCAGCTTCCACTGGCTCGGGCTGGACAGCGCCCATCAAGTGATCCAGCGCCAGGCCGATGTGCAGTTGCAAGTGATTGAGGACATTGAGGCAGATTTCGATGCGCTCGCGATGGCTGAGCGCGAGACAGGTTTCGCGCTGAATGCAGCACCGCTGTTCCGGTTGATGCTGGTGCACGGTGCCGGCACTGGATGGCACCTGATCTTCACCAGCCACCACATTCTCATGGACGGCTGGAGTAACGCCCAGTTGCTCGGCGAAGTCATCGCTCACTATGCCGGGCACACCGTGGCTGCGCCGCTCGGGCAGTTCCGCGATTACCTGGGCTGGCTGCAGCAACAGGCTTCAGGCGAGGCGTTCTGGAAAACCACCCTGGCACCGTTGCAAGCGCCGACCTTGCTCGCGCAGGCGCTGCGAGTACCGGCCGAAGGTCAAGGGATGGCTGAGCATCAGGTGGTGCTGGAGGCCGGTTTCACGCGCGCCCTCGGCGAATTTGCGCGTCACCACAAAGTCACGCTCAACACGCTGCTGCAAGGGGCCTGGAGCCTGTTGCTGCAACGCTATACCGGTCAGCACTGCGTGGCCTTTGGCGCCACGGTCGCGGGGCGCTCGGCACCGTTGCCGGGGATCGAGCAGCAATTGGGCCTGTTTATCAACACACTGCCCATCATCAGCACGGCCTCGCCGGCCCAGTCAGTTGCCGGTTGGCTGAGTGAATTGCAAGCCCTCAACCTGAGCCTGCGCGACCACGAACATGTGCCGCTCTATGACATCCAGGGTTGGGCTGGGCAGCAGGGTACGGCGTTATTCGACACCTTGCTGGTGTTCGAAAATTTCCCGGTGGCCGAAGCCCTGAAGCAAGGTGCACCCGCAGGCCTGACGTTCGGCCGGATGCACAACCATGAACAGACCAATTACCCGCTGACCCTGGGCATTGAATTGGGGGCCAGCCTGCGCCTGGAGTTCGGCTACGACCAGGCGCGTTTCAGCGCGCAGCAGGTCGCCCGACTCAGCAGCAACCTCCAGCATCTGCTGGCGCAAATGCTTGCAGACGCCCAGGCGCCGCTTGGCAATCTTCACCTGCTTGATACAGCCGCACGGCGCGACGTGCTCACCCTTAGCCAGTCGCCCAGTGCCGCTCAGCGTCACTCGCGCGTGCACGAACGCATCGCAGCCCAAGCGGCTGCGACACCTGAGGCGCTGGCTGTTAAGGCGGGCGAAGCGCACTTGAGCTACGCCCAGCTCAATGATCGCGCCAACCGTCTTGCCCATCGTTTGCTGGCGCTGGGCGTTGGCCCAGGCCAGCGTGTCGGTCTGGCCGCTCGACGTGGCCCGCAGTTGATCGTCAGCCTGCTGGGCGTGCTCAAAAGCGGCGGCGCCTATGTGCCGCTGGACCCGAGCTATCCCGCCGAACGCCTGGCCTACATGCTGGCGGACAGCCGCCTGGATCTGCTGCTCAGTGAAACCGGTCTGCTGGCCGACCTGCCGCTGCCTCAGGGTCTGGAGCGTGTGGTGTTCACCGCATCCGGGGAAGAACTGGCCGACTACCCGTCATCTAATCCAACCAATCACGCCGCCGCTGCCGACTTGGCTTACGTGATCTACACCTCCGGCTCCACAGGGTTGCCCAAGGGCGTGGCCATCGATCATGCCGCCCTCGGCCAATTTTGCGACAGTGCGCAAGCTTACAGCCGATTGAGCGCGGTGGACCGCGTGCTGCAATTTGCGACGTTCAGCTTCGACGGCTTCGTCGAGCAATGCTACCCACCGCTGTGTGTAGGCGCCGCGTTGATCATGCGCGGCGATGAACTATGGGACGCCGGGCAATTGGCGCAGGAAATCGTCGAGCAGGGCGTGACCCTGGCTGACTTGCCGGCCGCTTACTGGTATTTGCTGGCCAAGGAGTGCGCAGAGGAACAGCGCACCCTGGGCAATCTGCGCCAAGTGCATGTGGGCGGCGAGGCGATGTCGGTAGAAGGGCTGCGTGCCTGGTCCGCCGCCGGATTGGGTGGCGTGCGGCTGGTCAATACCTACGGCCCCACCGAGGCAACCGTGGTTTCCAGCGTGCACGACTGCCAGTTGGCCGATGCCAGCGATGCGTTTGGCGTGCCGATTGGTCGAGCCATTGAAGGCCGCTCGTTGTATGTGCTGGACAGCGGTTTCGAGCTGCTGGTCACCGAGGGCGTCGGCGAATTGTGCATCGGCGCCGAGCATGGCCTGGCCCAACACTACTTCGACCGCCCGGCGCTGACCGCTGAGCGTTTCCTGCCGGACCCGTTCTCGGCTGTCCCCGGCGCGCGTCTTTACCGTAGCGGCGACTTGGCTCGTTACAACGAGGCGGGGGCGCTGGAGTACGTCGGGCGCATCGACCATCAAGTGAAGATCCGCGGTTTCCGTGTGGAAATGGGCGAGATCGAAGCCAGCCTGCAAGCCTTGCCGCAGTTACGTGAAGCCGCTGTCATCGCGCAATCAGGCGCGACCGGCACGCAGTTGGTGGCGTACGTGGTGCCCGCCAGCGGGCAAACGTTGGATTCGTCGGTGTTGGCGGCAATTTTGCGCGAGTCCCTGCCGGACTACATGCTGCCTGGGCATTGGGTCGTTCTTGACGCCTTGCCCTTGAACAACAACGGCAAGCTTGACCGTCGCGCACTGCCGGCGCCGGACTTGAATCAAGCACGCCACGCCTATCGGGCGCCGCAAACCGTCCTGCAAACACAGCTGGCCGCCATCTGGCAAGCGGTGTTGCAGGTAGAGCAGGTGGGGCTCAATGACCACTTCTTTGAACGTGGCGGCCATTCGTTGCTGGCGACCCAAGTGGTTTCTCGGGTACGCCATGACCTCAAGCTGGAAGTGCCGTTGCGGGCGCTGTTCGAACAACCGACGCTGGAAGCGTTCGCAGCCGCTTGCGCAGGGTTGCAGGTCACAAAGGTGCTGCCTTTGGTGGCAGTGACGCGTGACCAGCCGCTGGCGCTGTCTTTCGCCCAGGAGCGGCAATGGTTCCTCTGGCAACTGGACCCGACCAGCGCCGCCTACCACGTGCCGAGTGCGCTGCACTTGCGCGGCCAACTGGATGTCGCGGCCCTGGAGCAGGCGTTCCAGGCCCTGGCGCAACGTCATGAACCGCTGCGCACCACGTTTGTGGAGGAGGGCGAGCATACCTGGCAGGTGATTCACCCAAGCCTGAAGATGCCGATTGAACGTCAGCGGGTAGCGGCCTCAGCGATTGAGCACGCCGTGGCGCAGGAAATCCAGCGCCCGTTCGACCTGGTCAACGGCCCGCTGATGCGCGTCAAATTGCTGGAGGTCGACGCCGGGCACCATGTGCTGGTGATCACCCAGCACCACATCATCTCCGACGGTTGGTCGATGCAGGTGATGGTCGATGAGCTGGTGAAGGTGTATCAGGGCCGGGTTCATTTGCCGGCGCTGCCGATCCAGTACGCCGATTACGCCCTGTGGCAACGCGAATGGATGGCGGCCGGTGAAAAACAGCGTCAACTCGATTACTGGCGCACACGCCTGGGCGCCGAGCATCCCGTGCTGGAATTGCCTCTGGACCATCCACGCCCGGCAGTACAAAGCCATCGCGGCGCGCGCTGGCAAGTCCTTCTGGACAACGCGCTGGTGGCCCAACTCAAGGCCTTGGCCCAGCGCCAGGACGTGACCTTGTTCGTGCTGCTGCTGGCGTCGTTCCAGACCTTGTTGCATCGCTACAGCGGCCAGTCCGAAATCCGTGTCGGCGTTCCGATCGCCAACCGTAATCGCCTGGAAACCGAGCGCCTTGTCGGCTTCTTCGTCAACACCCAGGTGCTGCAGGCCGACGTGCACGGGCAGATGGCATTCGACCAACTGCTCGCCCAGGTCAAACAGCGTGCTCTGGAAGCCCAGGCCCATCAGGACCTGCCGTTCGAACAACTGGTAGAAGCGCTGCAACCGGAGCGCAGCCTCAGTCATAACCCGCTGTTCCAGGTGATGTTCAACCACCAGGACAGCTTGCGCGCAGCCCCAGTGCAATTGCCTGGCCTGGATTTGCAACCGGTGGATTGGACGGGGCACAGCACCCAGTTCGACCTCAATCTGGAGACCGAAGAGTCCGCCGAAGGCCTGTGGGCGTCCCTGACCTACGCCACTGACCTGTTCGAAGATACCACCGTTGAGCGCCTGGCCGAACACTGGCAACAGCTGTTGCGCGCCGTGGTCCGCGATGCATCCCAGGCCGTGGATGAGCTGGCGATGCTCAGTGCGCCGCAATGGCAACAGATGGTTGAGGAATGGAACGACACCGCTGTCGACTACCCTCGCGAACGTTGCGTGCACCATGTGTTCGAAACCCAGGCCCTGGCGCATCCGAACGCGCTGGCGCTGCAGTTCAACGGCCAAGCCCTGAGCTATGGCGAGCTCAATCGTCGCGCCAACCGCCTGGCCCATCGCCTGATCGCGGCGGGCGTAGGACCGGACGTACTGGTGGCGGTGTGTGTCGAGCGTTCACTGGACATGGTGGTTGGCTTGCTGGCGACCCTCAAGGCCGGTGGCGCCTATGTGCCGCTCGACCCGCAATTCCCGGCGGACCGCTTGGCCTACATGCTTGAAGACAGCCGCGCACGGGTGCTCTTGACCCAACCAAAGCTGCGTGGCCGCCTGGCGCTGCCGCAAGGTTTGCAGGAGCTGATGGTCGAGGACGCCGACGCTGCCGAGCACAACCCGCACGTCAGCGTCACGCCGGAACACCTCGCCTACGTGATCTACACCTCCGGCTCCACCGGCAAACCCAAGGGTGTGATGGTGCACCACCAGGCGCTGTGCAGCTTTACTTACGGCATGGCCGCTAGCCTGGATATCGGCGTTGACGCACGGATGTTGTCGCTGACCACGTTCTCGTTCGATATTTTCGCCCTGGAGCTGTACGTGCCGCTGACGGTCGGTGCCTCTGTGTTGTTGAGCGGCCAGGAACTCGCCCTCGACCCGGAAGCGATCATCGACCTGGTGCACAGCCAGTCCGCCAACGTACTTCAAGCCACACCCTCGACCTGGCGCATGTTGCTCGAAAGCCCGCGTGCCGGGTTACTGCGCGGCATCAAGAGCCTGTGCGGCGGTGAGGCGTTGCCGGTCGACCTCGCCCAACGCATGCTCGACCTGCAAGGCCCGTTGTGGAACCTCTATGGTCCTACGGAAACCACCATCTGGTCGGCGGCCCATCGGTTGCACGACTCGCAGCCGTTTGTGGGTCGGCCTATCGCCAATACTCAGGTGTTCATCCTCAACGCCGGGCTGACGCCAAGTCCGATCGGCGCAGCCGGTGAGCTGCTGATCGGCGGTGTCGGCCTGGCGCGGGGCTACCACGAACGGCCTGCGCTGACGGCCGAGCGCTTTGTGCCCAACCCCTATGGAGAGCCAGGTGAGCGCCTGTACCGCACCGGCGATTTGGCGCGCTACCGCGCCGACGGTGTGGTGGAGTACATCGGCCGGGTCGACCATCAGGTCAAGGTGCGTGGGTTTCGCATCGAACTGGGTGAAATTGAAGCCTGCCTGCGCGAGCATGCCGGGGTGCGCGAAGCCGTGGTCCTTGCCGAAAACGAGCGCTTGATTGCCTATCTGGTCGCTTCCACGCCTGGCGCACCTGAAGCATACAAGGCGGCGCTGCGCGATCGCCTGCCGGACTACATGGTGCCGGCGCATGTGATGTTCCTTGACCGTCTGCCCCTGACCCCCAACGGCAAGCTCGACCGCAAGGCCTTGCCGACGGTGGACGCGGCGCTGTTGCGCAAAGATCACGTGGCACCCGTGACGCCGCGTGAACAGCAGGTCGCGGCAATCTGGGCCGAAGTGCTGGACGTGCCGCAGGTCGGCCTCGACGACCACTTTTTCGAACGGGGCGGGCATTCACTGCTGGCCACGCGGGTGGTGTCGCGGGTTCGTCAGGCGCTGGCACTGGAAGTGGCGCTCAAGACCCTGTTTGAACACCCGCTGCTGGGTGACTTCGTGCGGGCCCTGGGCGAGGAGGGCGTGCTGGCGCCCGCGTTGCTCAAGGCCGATCGCAACCATCCGCTGCCGCTGTCGTATGCCCAGGAGCGTCAATGGTTCCTGTGGCAACTGGACCCGCAAAGCACGGCGTATCACATCCCCAGCGCACTACGGTTGAAAGGGCAACTGGACCTGGCCGCACTGCAGCGCAGTTTCGACACCTTGCTGGCACGCCATGAAAGCTTGCGCACTCATTTGCGTCAGGACGCCACGGGCACGGTGCAAGTCATTGAAGACTCAGGCCTGATCGAAATCGAGCTGGCCGATACCGATGAAGCCGGCCTCAAGGCACGGGTCGCTGAGGGTGTTGCGCAGCCGTTTGACCTGCTGCGCGGGCCGCTGCTACGGGTCAGACTGCTGCGCCTGGGCCCTGATGACCATGTGCTGGTACTGGTGCAGCACCACATCGTTTCTGATGGTTGGTCGATGCAATTGATGGTCGAGGAACTGGTGCAACTGTACGCGGCCTTCAGCCAAGGTCAGATGCCAAACCTGCCGGCATTGCCGATCCAGTATGCCGACTACGCTCTGTGGCAGCGCAACTGGATGGAAGCCGGTGAAAAGGCCCGTCAACTGGCGTACTGGCAGGCCCGATTGGGTGGCGTGCAACCGGTGCTGGAGTTGCCTTTCGACTACTTGCGCCCGGTAGTGCAAAGCCATCGTGGTGCGCGCCTGGGTATCGAGCTGGAACCACAGCTTTTGGCGAGTTTGCGCAGCTTGGCGCAGCGTGCCGGGGTCACGTTGCCGATGCTGCTGCTGGCGTCCTACCAGGCGTTGCTGCACCGCTACAGCGGCCAGGAAGACGTGCGCGTCGGCGTGCCGGTTGCCAACCGTAATCGTCTGGAAACCGAAGGGCTGATCGGCTTTTTCGTCAATACCCAAGTGCTCAAGGCCGATATCCACGGGCAGATGAGCGTTGTGCAACTGTTGCACCAGGCACGTGAGCGTTCGCTGGAGGCCCAGGCCCACCAGGACCTGCCATTCGAGCAACTGGTCGAAGCACTGCAACCCGAGCGCAGCATGAGCCTGAGCCCGCTGTTCCAGGTGCTGTTCAACCATCGTGCGACCTCGGCCGACAATCACTTGCAGCGCCTCACCGCGCTGGACGTCGAAGTACTGAGCTGGGATGAAGGCGTGGCCCAGTTCGACCTGGCACTGGATGTGGAGGAAAGCCAGGCGACGCTACGTGCATCCCTGAGCTACGCCACCGATCTATTTGCCCCGGCGACCATCGAACGCATGGCCGGTCACTGGCAAAACCTGCTGCAGGCGATGGTTGTCGACCCACAGCAATCCATCAGCCAATTGAACCTGCTGGGCCAGGATGAACAACAGCACATCCTTCACCTGTGGAACCAGACCGACGCCGGTTTCTCGGCCGAGCGTCTTGTTCACGAATTGGTCGGCGATCGCGCCCGGGAAAATCCGGATGCGGTCGCCGTGAAATTCGATGCGCAAACCCTGAGCTACGGCGAACTCGATGGTCAGGCGAACCGCCTGGCCCATGCGTTGATCGCCCGAGGCGTTGGCCCGGAAGTGCGCGTGGCGATTGCCATGCCGCGCAGTGCCGAGAGCATGGTGGCGTTTCTCGCGGTGATGAAAGCCGGTGGCGTGTATGTGCCGCTGGATATCGAATACCCGCGTGATCGGTTGCTGTACATGATGCAAGACAGCCGTGCGCAATTGTTGCTGACGCATTCCAGCGCGTTGCAGCAACTGCCGATCCCCGACGGCCTGGATAGTCTGGCGATTGATTGCCCTGAGGAATGGGCGTGTTACAGCGACACTGCACCCGACGTAAAGCTGGACGGCGACAACCTCGCGTACGTGATCTACACATCCGGTTCTACCGGCATGCCCAAAGGCGTCGCGGTGTCCCATGGCCCGCTGGTGGCGCACATCATTGCTACCGGCGAGCGCTATGAAACGTCCCCGGTCGACTGCGAACTGCACTTCATGTCGTTCGCCTTTGACGGCTCCCACGAAGGCTGGATGCACCCACTGATCAACGGCGCCAGCGTGCTGATCCGCGACGATAGCCTGTGGCTGCCCGAATACACCTACGAACAAATGCATCGCCATAACGTGACCATGGCCGTGTTCCCGCCGGTGTACCTGCAGCAGTTGGCCGAACATGCTGAGCGCGACGGCAACCCACCGGCTGTTCGTGTGTATTGCTTCGGCGGTGACGCGGTCGCCCAGGCCAGTTACGACCTGGCATGGCGCGCGCTGAAGCCGACCTACCTGTTCAATGGCTACGGCCCCACCGAAACCGTGGTCACACCGCTGTTGTGGAAGGCGCGAAAAGGCGACCCATGCGGCGCCGTTTACGCGCCAATCGGCACATTGTTGGGCAACCGCAGCGGCTATGTCCTGGACTCGCAACTCAACCTGCAACCCATCGGCGCCGCCGGCGAGCTGTACCTGGGCGGTGAGGGCGTGGCTCGAGGTTATCTGGAACGTCCGGCACTCACCGCCGAACGTTTTGTTCCCGATCCATTCGGCAAACCTGGCAGCCGCGTGTATCGCAGCGGCGACCTGACCCGTGGCCGTCCGGATGGCGTGGTGGATTACCTTGGCCGTGTCGACCATCAGGTGAAAATCCGTGGCTTCCGCATCGAACTGGGTGAAATCGAAGCCCGCCTGCGCGAGCAGGACAGCGTCGGCGAAACCGTGGTGGTCGCCCAGGAAGGCCCGACCGGCAAGCAACTGGTCGCCTATGTGGTTCCGGCAGACGCCAACCTGGCCGACCAGGCCGAGTTCCGCGACAGCTTGCGCCGCGCCCTGAAAACCCGCCTGCCGGACTACATGGTGCCGACGCACTTCATGTTCCTGGCGCAAATGCCGCTGACCCCCAACGGCAAGCTCGACCGCAAGGGCCTGCCCGAACCGGATGTGAGCCTCATGCAGCAGGCTTATGTGGCCCCCCAAACCCAGCTGGAGCAGCAGATCGCCGCGATCTGGGCCGACGTGCTGCGCCTGCCGCAGGTGGGCCTGAACGACAACTTCTTCGAGGTGGGCGGCCACTCCCTGTTGGCGATCCAGATTACCTCGCGGGTCCAGGCCGAACTGGGTCTGGAAGTGCCGTTGGTGGAAGTGTTCCAGACCGAAACGCTGCGTGCCTATGTACAGGCCGCCGCCACCTTCCGCGCCGGCAGCGCGGAAGATTTTGATGATCTTCGTGACTTTTTGAGCGAACTAGAGGCGATTTGAACCATGCTTTCCAACCCTAATATCGATCTGGTTTCGCGCTTTCTTCGCCTGCCTCTGGAACAGCGCCAGCAATTTTACCAACGCCTGCAAAGCCGGGGCATGAGCTTCGCGCAACTGCCGATTGCTTCGATCCGCGAGGACGGCCAGCCCCTGCCGCTGTCCTACGCCCAGGAACGCCAGTGGTTTCTCTGGCAATTAGACCCTGAAAGCGCCGCCTATCACGTCCCCGGTGCCCTGCGCCTGAGCGGGCGCCTGGACAAGGCCGCCCTGCAACGCAGTTTCGACACCCTGGTGGCGCGCCACGAAAGCCTGCGCACGCGCCTGCACCTGGACGGTGAACAGCGTGCCCAGGAAGTGCTGGCGCCTGCACCGATCGAGATCGCCGAAAGCGCGGTCGACGAAGCCCGCCTCAAGGCGCGGGTAGAGGCTGAAATCGCGCGGCCCTTCGATTTGCAGCAAGGCCCGCTGCTGCGGGTCAGCTTGTTCGCGGTGAGTGAAGCGGAGCACGTGCTGGTGCTGGTGCAGCACCATATCGTCTCCGATGGCTGGTCGATGGGTGTGATGGTGCAGGAATTGATGCAGCTCTATGCCGCCTACAGCCAGGGCCTGGAGTGTGTGTTGGCGCCGCTGCCGATCCAGTACGCCGACTACGCGCTGTGGCAGCGCAGTTGGATGGAAGCGGGGGAGAAAGCCCGTCAACTGGGATACTGGCGCGAACTGCTCAGCGGCACGCAGCCGGTGCTGGAGTTGCCCTTCGACCAGCCGCGTCCGGCGCAGCAAAGCTTCCGTGGCGCACGCCAGGACATCGCGCTGGAGCCGGCCTTGGTCGCCGGGTTGAAAGCCCTGGCCCAGCGCGAAGGCGTGACGATGTTCATGCTGCTGCTGGCCTCGTTCCAGGCGTTTTTGTACCGCTACAGCGGCCAGCCGGATATCCGCGTCGGCGTGCCGATCGCCAACCGTAACCGCGTCGAGACCGAATCGCTGATCGGTTTCTTCGTCAACACCCAAGTGCTCAAGGCCGACCTCGATGGCCAGATGAGCTTCGCCCAGTTGCTGCAGCACACCAAGCGCCGCGCGCTGGAAGCCCAGGCCCATCAGGACTTGCCCTTCGAGCAGTTGGTGGAAGCGCTGCAACCGGAGCGTAGCCTGAGCCATAACCCGCTGTTCCAGGTGATGTTCAATCACCAGGCCCACTCGCACACCGCCGCGCAGCAACTGCCAGGCCTGCGCGTGACCAACCTGGAATGGGACAGCCACAGCGCCCAGTTCGATCTGAGCCTGGACACCCAGGAAAGCGGCGAGGGCATCTGGGCCTCGCTGACCTACGCTACCGACCTGTTCAGCGCGGCTACCGTCGCACGCATGGGCGAGCACTGGCTGAGCTTGTTGCGTGCCGCTGTAGCCAATAGCGCATTGCCTTTGCAGGACCTGGCGATGCTCAACGCCCATGAGCGTGAGCAAATCCTGCACCAGTGGAACGCCACCGAGCGTGACTACCCGCGAGGGCAGTGGGCGCATCATCTGATCGAAGCCCAGGCCCTGGCACAGCCGGATGCGCCGGCGTTGCGCTTCAATGACCTGTCCCTGAACTATGCCGAACTGAACCGTCGCGCCAACCGCCTGGCCCATCGTCTGATCGAAGCCGGTGTAGGCCCGGACGTGCTGGTGGGGCTGGCGGTGGAGCGCTCCATCGAAATGGTGGTGGGCTTGCTCGCCATCCTCAAGGCCGGTGGCGCCTATGTGCCGCTGGACCCGGAATACCCGCGTGAGCGCCTGGCTTACATGCTGGAAGACAGTGGGGTGAAACTGCTGCTGACCCAGACACATTTGCATGAACAGTTGCCCATTCCCCAAGGGCTGGAAACCCTGGTGCTGGGCGAGCCCGCGTATGAAGGCTATAGCGATGCCAACCCAGGCATCGTCCTGGACGGCGAAAACCTTGCCTACGTGATCTACACCTCAGGTTCCACCGGCCAACCGAAAGGTGCGGGTAACCGGCATTCGGCGTTGCTGAATCGCCTGCAATGGATGCAGGAAGCCTACGGCCTGGACGCCAGCGACACGGTGCTGCAAAAGACCCCGTTCAGCTTTGACGTGTCGGTGTGGGAGTTCTTCTGGCCGCTGATGACCGGCGCGCGCCTGGTGGTCGCGGCACCTGGCGATCATCGTGATCCGGCCAAGCTGATGCACCTGATCAATCAAGAGCAGGTCACCACGCTGCATTTTGTGCCCTCGATGTTGCAGGCGTTCCTGCAGGACCCTGCGGTATCGACCTGCCAAAGCCTGCAACGCATTGTGTGCAGCGGTGAAGCCTTGCCGGTGGATGCCCAGCAGCAGGTGTTTGCCAAGCTGCCGCAGGCCGGGCTTTACAACCTGTACGGCCCGACCGAAGCGGCCATTGATGTGACCCACTGGACCTGCGTGGATGAAGGTCGCGATGCCGTGCCGATTGGCCGTCCCATTGCCAACCTCGGCTGCTACATCCTCGACAGCAATTTCGAACCGGTCCCGGTCGGCGTGCTGGGCGAGTTGTATCTGGGCGGCATCGGCCTGGCCCGTGGTTACCACCGCCGTGCGGCGCTGACCGCCGAACGTTTTGTCGCCCATCCGTTCATCAACGGCGAGCGCCTGTACCGCACCGGCGACCTGGCGCGCTACCGCGAAGACGGCGTGATCGAATACGCCGGACGAATCGACCATCAAGTCAAGCTGCGTGGCCTACGCATCGAGCTGGGTGAAATCGAAGCGCGCCTGCTGGAACACGATTGTGTGCGTGAAACCGCCGTGCTGGCGGTCGACGGCAAATACCTGGTGGGCTACCTGGTCCTGCAAAACGCTGGCGACGACTGGCGCGACGTGTTGAGTGCCCACCTGGCCCAACATCTGCCGGACTACATGGTGCCTGCGCAATGGGTGCTGCTGGAGCAGATGCCCCTGAGCCCCAACGGCAAGCTGGACCGCAAAGCCCTCCCCAAACCCGAAACCACCCACCACTACGAAGCCCCGCAAAATGGCCTGGAACAGCGGATCGCCGCGATCTGGGCCGAGGTGCTTGGCGTGGAACAGGTGGGTTCGAACGACAACTTCTTCGAGCGTGGCGGTGACTCGATCATCTCCATTCAAGTGGTCAGCCGCGCCCGTGCCGCCGGTATCCATTTCACGGCCAAGGCGCTGTTCCAGCACCAGACGGTGCGCAGCCTGGCCCGCGTGGCGCAGTTGCAGACGGCGCAAGTGATCGATCAGGGGCCGGTGCAGGGCCAGACGCCGCTGTTGCCGTTCCAGCAGTTGTTCTTCGAGATGGAACTGCCGGACCGCCATCACTGGAACCAGTCCCTGCTGCTGACACCACGCCAGCCCATTCGTGGCGAGCAGTTGGACGCTGCGCTGCAAACGCTCACCCAGCATCACGATGTACTGCGCCTGAGCTTCAGCCAGCAGGCCGAAGGCTGGACCGCGCGGCATGACGCGCCGCCCGCGACCCTGCTGTGGCAAGCAAACGTGCAGGACGCCGCCGAACTGCAAACCCTGTGCGAGCGCGCCCAGCGCAGCCTCGACCTGCAACAGGGCCAATTGCTGCGTGCGGTACTCGCGGATATGGCGGACGGCTCCCAGCGGTTGCTGCTGGTGATGCACCACCTGGTGGTCGACGGCGTGTCCTGGCGGGTGTTCCTCGAGGACCTGCAAAGCCTGTATCGCCAACAACAGTTGCCGGCCAAGACCTCTTCGTTCAAGGCCTGGGCCGAGCGTTTGCAAGCCCATGCGCGCAGCGAAGCGGTGCTACCGGAAAAAGCCTTCTGGCTGCAGCAACTCCAGGGCGTGTCTACCGACTTGCCATGCCGTGATCCACAAGGCGCACGTCCAGGCCGTCTGGCCCAGACCGTGGTCAGCCAACTGGATGCCGAGCGCACCCGGCAATTGCTGCAACAGGCGCCCACGGCCTATCGCACCCAGATCAACGACTTGCTGCTGACGGCTCTGGCGCGCGTCATCTGCCAGTGGACCGGGCAAGCCTCCAGCTTGGTCCAACTGGAAGGCCATGGCCGTGAAGACCTGTTCGACGACATCGACCTGACCCGCACCCTCGGCTGGTTCACCAGCCTGTTTCCGGTGCGCCTGACTCCGGCCGAATCCCTCGCCACCTCGATCAAGCAGATCAAGGAACAACTGCGCGCGGTACCGGACAAAGGCCTCGGCTTCGGCGCGCTGCGTTATCTGGGCGATGACGCCACGCGCCAGGCGTTCAGCGCGTTGCCGGTGCCGCGCATCACCTTCAACTACCTGGGCCAGTTCGACGGCAGTTTTGACCAACCCGACAGCCTGTTCACCCCAGCTTCGGAAAGCGCCGGTGCCGAACAAAGCCCGGACGCCCCACTGGGCAACTGGTTGACCCTTAACGGCCAGGTGTATGGCGGTGAACTGCGCATGGGCTGGACCTTCAGCCCGCTGATGTTCGACGCACCGCAGATCGAGGCCTTGAGCCAGGCCTTTACCCGCGAGCTGACGGCGTTGGTGGAGCATTGCTGCACCCCCGGCAACCACGGCGTGACGGCCTCCGACTTCCCGTTGTCGCGCCTGACCCAGCAACAGCTGGAGTCCTTGCCCCTGGCTGCCGAGGCCATCGAAGACCTCTACACCTTGTCGCCCATGCAGCAGGGCATGCTGTTCCATACCCTGTACGAACAGGCGGCCGGCGACTACATCAACCAGATCCGCGTGACAGTCGAGGGCCTGGACGTGGCGCGGTTCCAGCAGGCCTGGGACGCTACCGTGCAAGCCCATGAAGTACTGCGCAGCGGATTCTTCTGGGAAGGTCAACTGGAATGGCCGTGCCAGGTGGTGTACCGCGAGGCGCGCTTGCCGATCGAACAACTTGATTGGCGGACCATGCCGGAACCTGAGCTGGCACTGCAGAACCTGCAGCACGCCCAGCGCCGCCAGGGTTTCGACCTGGCCAAGGCGCCGCTTGTACGCCTGGTCCTGGTGCGCACCGACGAGCACCGCCATGAGCTGATCTACACCCACCATCACATCCTGATGGACGGTTGGAGCAACTCGCGACTGTTCGGTGAAGTGCTGCAACGCTACGCCGGCGTAGCGGTGCCTGAAGCGGTCGGGCGCTATCGCGATTACATCGGCTGGCTGCAGCAGCGTGATGCGGGTGCGACCGAAGCCTTCTGGCGCGAGCAACTGAGTGCGCTGCAAGCGCCGACCCGCCTGGGCAGCAGCCAGCCGATGGCGCCGGATGGGCAGGGCGAACATCGACTGGGCCTGGATCGCCAGCTGACCGTGCGCCTTGAGGCGTTCGCGCGCGACAACAAGGTCACCCTCAATACGTTGATCCAGGCGGCATGGTTGATCCTGCTGCAGCGCCATAGCGGGCAAGCGGTGGTGTCCTTCGGTGCCACTGTCGCCGGGCGTCCGGCGGAGCTTGCGGGGGTGGAACAGCAGATCGGGCTGTTCATCAACACGTTGCCGGTGATCTGCGCGGTGGATGACCAGCAGTCCGTGGCGCAGTGGTTGCAAGCGGTGCAGGCGCGAAACCTGACCCTGCGCGAGCATGAGCACACCGGCCTGTACGATATCCAGCGCTGGGCCGGGCAGGGCGGTGAAGCCTTGTTCGATAACATCCTGGTGTTCGAGAACTACCCGGTGTCCAAGGCCCTGGAACAGAGCGGCGGCAGCGGTATCCGCTTTGGCCTGCCTGACTCGCGCGAGCAAACCAGCTTCCCGCTCACGGTGCTGGTGGACGTCGGTGACACGCTGTCGGTGCAGTTCAGCTTTGCCCGTGCGCATTTCAGCGCAGGCACGGTGCAACGCTATGGCCGCCATCTGGTCAACCTGCTGCAAGCGATGTTTGAGGGCGGCCAGCAGCGTCTGGGCGAGTTGGCGATGCTGGATGCGACCGAGCGTCGGCAGCAGCTACACGATTGGAATGCCACCGCGCGCGACTACCCGCTGGGGCAGTGGGTGCATCAGTTGATCGAAGCGCAGGCCGCGCGCGCGCCGGACGCAGCGGCCCTGGTGTTTGCCGAGCAGCGCTTGAGCTACGCCGAACTGAACCGGCGCGCCAACCGCCTGGCCCATCGCTTGATCGAAGCCGGCGTGGGGCCGGACGTGTTGGTGGGCCTGGCCGTGGAGCGCTCCATCGACATGGTGGTGGGCCTGCTGGCGGTGCTCAAGGCCGGCGGTGCCTACGTACCGCTGGACCCGGAGTATCCGCGCGAGCGCCTGGCCTACATGCTGCAAGACAGCGGGGTGAAGCTGCTGCTGACCCAGGCGCATTTGCTTGAGCAGTTGCCGATACCGCAGGGACTGAAGACCCTGGTATTGGGCGAGGCTGCCCTTGAGGGCTACAGCGACACCAACCCGAATATCGCGCTGGACGGCGAAAACCTGGCCTACGTGATCTACACCTCGGGCTCAACCGGCCAACCCAAAGGCGCGGGTAACCGTCATTCGGCGCTGCTGAACCGCCTGCAATGGATGCAGGAAGCCTACGGCCTGGATGGCAGCGACACGGTGCTGCAAAAGACCCCGTTCAGCTTCGACGTGTCGGTGTGGGAGTTCTTCTGGCCGCTGATGACCGGCTCGCGCCTGGTGGTCGCGGCGCCGGGCGATCATCGTGATCCAGCGAAATTGATCCGCCTGATCAATCAACAGCAGGTCACCACCTTGCACTTCGTGCCCTCAATGCTGCAGGCGTTCCTGCAAGACCCGGCCGTCGCAACGTGCCAAAGTCTGCAACGCGTCGTGTGCAGCGGCGAAGCCTTGCCGGTGGACGCGCAGCAGCAAGTGTTCGCCAAGCTGCCGCAGGCCGGGCTCTATAACCTCTACGGCCCGACCGAGGCCGCCATCGACGTGACCCACTGGACCTGCGTGGACGAAGGCCGCGATGCGGTGCCGATCGGCCGACCGATCGCCAACCTCGGTTGCTACATCCTCGACAGCAACTTCGAGCCGGTCCCGGTCGGCGTGCTGGGCGAGCTGTATCTGGGTGGTATCGGTCTGGCCCGTGGTTACCACCATCGCCCGGCACTCACTGCCGAACGCTTTATCGCCCATCCGTTTATCAAGGGCGAGCGCCTGTACCGCACCGGCGACCTGGCGCGCTACCGCGAGAACGGTGTGATCGAGTACGCCGGGCGCATCGACCACCAGGTCAAACTGCGCGGCCTGCGCATCGAGCTGGGCGAAATCGAAGCGCGCCTGCTGGAACACGATTGGGTCCGCGAGGCCGCCGTGCTGGCGGTCGACGGCAAATACTTGGTGGGTTATCTGGTGCTGCAACACGCCGGCGATGACTGGCGCGAAGTGCTGACGATCCACCTGGCCCATCACCTGCCGGACTACATGGTCCCGGCGCAGTGGATGCTGCTCGAGCAAATGCCCCTGAGCCCCAACGGCAAGCTCGACCGCAAGGCCCTGCCAGCGCTGGACGCGAGCCTGCAAGCCCGCGAATACGTGGCTCCGCACAGCGAGCTGGAACAGCAGATTGCTGCCATCTGGGCCGAGGTGCTGGAAGTGGAGCGGGTGGGCATGAACGACAACTTCTTCGAACTGGGCGGGCATTCGCTGCTGGCGACCCAGGTGGTGGTGCGCTTGCGCGAGCAATTGCACGCCGAGTTCGACGTCAAGGCGATCTTCACCGCCCCGACCCTGGCCGATTTCAGTGCGCAGATAGCGGCCCGGCAGACAAATAATTCGCCGGTGCAGGACGCATTGGCTAAATCCTTGGAGGCCCTTAAACGTCTATCAGCAGAAGATCTGGATAAATTGATTTCCTGAGGGGCGTGGCGTGCAAGCATTAATCGAGTCGGTAGGGTCACTTTCGGCGCAGCAAAAGAAAGCGTTGGCGGTCATGCTCAAGCAGCAAGGTATCAACCTGTTTGAGATCGCCCCGGTTTTCAAACGCCAGGAAGGTGAGCCGCTTCGACTCTCTTATGCCCAGGAGCGGCAGTGGTTCCTGTGGCAGTTGGAGCCGCAGAGCTCGGCCTATCACGTGCCGAGGGCCCTGCGTCTGACCGGCCACCTGGATGTGGACGCATTGCAGCGCAGCTTTGACGCGCTGTTGATGCGTCATGAGAGCCTGCGCACGCACGTGCAGGAGGACGGCGACAGTGCCTTGCAGGTCATTGCCGAGCAGGCACGGGTGGAAATTGCGCTGGTTGACGCCCGGGAATCGGATCTCAAAAGCCTGGTGGAAGCTGAGATCGCCCAGCAGTTCGATCTGCAGCAAGGCCCGCTGTTGCGGGTCAAGTTGCTGCGCCTGGCGCCCCAGGAGCATGTGCTGGTGCTGGTACAGCATCACATCGTGTCCGATGGCTGGTCGATGCAGGTGATGGTCGACGAACTGGTCCAGCTCTACGCCGCCAATGTCCAGGGCCAGGACCTGCAATTGCCGGCCTTGCCGATTCAATACGCCGACTATGCGCTGTGGCAACGCAGCTGGATGGACGCGGGCGAGCGCGAGCGCCAACTGGGTTACTGGACCGGCATGCTCGGCGGCGAGCAACCGGTATTGGAAATGCCGATGGATCGCCCACGGCCTGCGGTGCAGAGCTACCGTGGCGCGCGGCTCGACCTGACGTTCGAAGCGACGCTGGTGGCGGGCCTCAAGCGTCTGGCACAGCGCGAAGGTGTGACGGTCTTCATGCTGCTGCTGGCGTCGTTCCAGGCGGTGCTGCATCGCTACAGCGGCCAGGGCGATATTCGTATCGGCGTGCCGGTGGCCAACCGCAACCGGATGGAGACCGAGCGGCTGATCGGCTTTTTCGTCAATACCCAGATTCTCAAGGCCGATATCGACGGTCAGATGACGTTCCGTGAGCTGCTGCAACAAACCCGACAGCGCGCGGTGGAGGCCCAGGCGCATCAAGACTTGCCGTTTGAGCAACTGGTGGAAGCGCTGCAGCCGGAGCGCAGCCTGAGCTACAACCCGTTGTTCCAGGTGATGTTCAACCACCAGACCGACACCCAGCGTGGCGGCGGCAGCGTCCCAGGCCTGCAGGTGCAGGGGCTGGAGTGGGAAAGCCAGACGTCGCAGTTCGACCTCAACCTGGACACCCAGGAATCGGCCGACGGTATCCAGGCGTCCCTGACCTATGCCACCGACCTGTTTGATGCGCCGGGCCTGGAACGTTTTTTTGCGCACTGGCATCGTCTGTTGCACTTGGTGGTCCAGGATTGCAACGGCCGGGTTGGCGAGCTGCCGTTGCTGGACGATGAGCAATGGCAGCAACAGGTGCACGCCTGGAATCAGACGCACCAGGCATTCGCGCAGGATGTGGGTGTGCATCGCCTGCTGGAAGCCCAGGCGCGGGCCCGCCCGGACGCGACGGCGCTGGTCTGCAATGGCCAAGCGCTGAGCTACGCCGCGTTGAACCTGCGCGCCAATCGCCTGGCCCATCGCTTGCGCGCGGCCGGTGTTGGACCGGACGTGCTGGTGGCCGTCGCCTTGGATCGCTCGGTGGACATGGTGCTGGCCTTGCTGGCGACCCTCAAGGCCGGTGGTGCCTACGTGCCGCTCGACCCGCAGTTCCCGGCCGACCGGCTGGCGTTCATGCTCGAAGACAGCCGCGCACGCGTCTTGTTGACCGCCGGCGACCTGCACGAACGCCTGCCCCTGGCGGCGGACCAGCAAGTGCTGTTCATGAGCGAGCAGGAGGACGCGCACCACAGCGGTGACAATCCGCCTATCGAGCTGACCGGCGAGCACCTGGCCTATGTGATCTACACCTCCGGCTCTACCGGCAAACCCAAGGGTGTGATGGTGTGTCATGGCGCACTGAGCAGCTTCACCCAGGGCATGGCCGATACCCTGGGCATCGACTCGGATGCGCGGCTGCTGTCGTTGACCACGTTCTCCTTCGATATTTTCGCCCTTGAACTCTACGTCCCCCTGTCGGCAGGCGCCACGGTGGTCGTGGCGGACAAGGCAGTGTCCCAGGACCCGGAAGCGATCCTGAGTCTGCTGCATGACCAGGCGATCAATGTGCTGCAAGCCACGCCATCGACTTGGCGCATGCTGCTCGACAGCGAACGCCGCGCCTCACTGCACGGGGTCAAGTGCCTGTGCGGTGGCGAAGCGCTGCCGGCCGACCTGGCCCAGCGCATGCTGGCCCAGCAGGGCAGGGTATGGAACCTGTACGGCCCGACGGAAACCACCATCTGGTCGGCGGCCCACCTGCTGGCTGAACCAGTGCCTTTTGTCGGCCGCCCGATTGCCAATACCTCACTGTTTATCCTCAATGCCGAACTTACCCCTTGCCCGGTAGGCGCCAGTGGCGAACTGCTGATCGGCGGCGTCGGCCTGGCCCGCGGTTATCACGGCCGAGCGGCGCTGACCGCCGAGCGCTTTGTGCCCAACCCCTTTGCCCGCAACGGCGAGCGACTGTACCGCACGGGCGACCTGGCGCGTTACCGCGTGAACGGCGTGGTCGAATACATCGGCCGCGTCGACCATCAGGTCAAGGTGCGGGGGTTCCGTATCGAACTGGGGGAAATTGAGGCGTGCCTGCGGGAGCAGGCCGAGGTGCGCGAGGCTGTGGTGGTGGCGGAGGATGATCAGCTTCTGGGGTATGTGGTGACGCACACCGCGACCTTGGAGGCCGAGCAGGGTGCCTTGCGCGAGGCGCTCAAGGCCGCGCTGCGCAAGGTGCTGCCGGACTATATGGTGCCGGCGCACCTGCTGTTTTTGACCCGGCTGCCATTGACGCCGAACGGCAAGCTGGACCGCAGGGCTTTGCCGAAGCCGGACGCCAGCCTGTTGCAAAAACGCTATGTTGCACCGGTCGGCGAGAAGGCGCGGCAGGTGGCTGCGATCTGGGCTGAGGTGCTGGGCGTGGCGCAGGTTGGCCTGGAAGATCATTTCTTCGAGCTGGGCGGTCACTCGTTGCTGGCAACTCGCGTGGTATCGCGGGTACGCCAGGCGCTGGCGATCGACGTGGCACTCAAAAGCTTATTTGAGCAGCCGGTCTTGGCTGCGTTTATACAAACGCTGGGTGAGAAGGGCACCGGCGTCGTACGGATTCCCCTCGCCAATCGCGAACAGCCGTTGCTGCTCTCGTATGCGCAGGAGCGCCAGTGGTTCCTCTGGCAACTTGAACCAGACAGTGCGGCTTATCACATTCCGGCCGCGTTGCGCCTGCTGGGCACGCTTGACCGTGCGGCGCTGCAACTGGCTTTCAAAACTCTGGTTCAGCGCCATGAAACCTTGCGCACGGTGTTTTTTGCCGGCCCGGACCAAACCGTCCAGCGTGTGATCGAACAAGCCGATCCAGTCATCGGATACCACGTGCTCGACTCGACCGAGCCCGTTCGGTTGCAGGCCTGGGTGGAAGGCGAAATCGCCAAGCCGTTCGACTTGCAGGCGGGGCCGCTGTTGCGCATTAACCTGTTGCAACTGAACGAGCACGAACATGTGCTGGTGCTGGTTCAGCACCATATCGTGTCGGATGCCTGGTCGATGCAAGTGATGGTCGACGAGTTGGTGAGCCTATATGCCAGCTACAGTCAGGGCCGTGAGCCAACATTGGCGGATTTGCCGATTCAATACGCCGACTATGCCCAATGGCAGCGTACCTGGATGGAGGCGGGCGAAAAGGACCGCCAGTTGGCTTACTGGCGTGCCCGTTTGGGAGAGGTGCAACCTGTGCTGGAGTTGCCGCTGGATCGTCCGCGCCCGGCGATGCAGAACTATCAGGGCGCGCGTCTGGACCTGGTGCTGCAACCGGCTTTGGTCGAGGGCTTGCGCGCACTGGCGCAGCGCGAAGGCGTCACGATGTTCATGCTGCTGCTCGCCTCCTTCCAGTCGCTGCTGTACCGCTACACCGGCCAGCCGGATATCCGCGTCGGCGTGCCCATCGCCAACCGCAACCGTCTGGAAACCGAGCAACTGATCGGCTTTTTCGTCAACACCCAAGTGCTCAAGGCCGAGATTGACGGTCATATGACCTTTTCCCAGCTTTTGCGGCAGGTCAAGGAGCAGGCGCTGGGAGCACAGGCTCATCAAGACTTGCCATTTGAACAATTGGTCGAGGCCCTGCAGCCCGAACGCAGCCTGAGCCACAATCCGCTTTTCCAGGTGATGTTCAACCATCAGTCGGCCGCCCAAGCCAATCCTGACGGTCAGTCATTGCCTGGCCTGCGCGTGGAAGGACTGGCGTGGAACAGCCATACGGCACATTTCGACCTGAGCCTGGACACCGAAGAGACTGCCGAAGGCCTGCTGGCTTCGCTGACTTACGCAACGGCGCTATTCGACGCCAGTACCTTGCAGCGCTTCGCCGCGCACTGGCAAACCCTGCTCAAAGGGTTGGTGAGCAACGCTCGCCTGTGCGTCGCCGACTTGCCGATTCTGGGCCGTGATGAACGGGCGCAGATCCTGCACGAGTGGAACCCGTCGCAACCGGCGCGTGCAGCCCACAGCAGCGTGCTGCATAAATTCGAACAACAGGTGGCGAATCAACCGCAGGCCATTGCGTTGATCATGGATCAGCGGCGCATGACCTATGCGGACCTCAACGCGCGGGCCAACCGCCTGGCGCACAAACTGATTGAACAGGGCGTGGGAGCCGACAGCCTGGTCGGTGTGGCGGTGGACCGCTCGCTGGAGATGATCGTTGCGCTGTTGGCGGTACTCAAGGCAGGCGGCGCCTATGTGCCCCTGGACCCGCAATACCCCCGCGATCGCCTGCAATGCATGATCGAAGACAGCGGCTTGCAGTTGTTGCTGACCCAGCAAGGCCTGCTGGAGCGCTTGCCGATCAGCGCCGGCCTGGCATTGATTTGCCTGGAAGCGGCCCCGGATTGGTTGGCCGAATATCCAGACAGTAACCCTTGGGCGCGTGCGTTCCCGGCGAACCTGGCTTATCTGATGTTTACCTCTGGCTCCACCGGGCGTCCCAAGGGCGTGGGTATTGACCAGGCATCGTTGGCGCGGCATGTTGAAGTGTTTATCGAACTGTTCGAACTGACACCCACTGACCGCGTTTTGCAATTCGGTACCTTCAACTTCGACGGCTTTGTCGAACAGCTGTACCCGGCGCTGTGTTGTGGCGCCGCCGTGGTGGTGCGGGGCGGTGAGCTGTGGGACAGCGACACCTTCTATAACCAACTGATCGAGCATGAAATTTCGGTAGTCGACCTCACCACCGCCTACTGGCACTTGATCGCGCGTGATTTTGCCGAGCGTGGCGTACGCGACTACGGTCTTCTGCGTCAGGTGCATGCAGGCGGTGAAGCAATGCCACCGGAAGGACTCGCTTGCTGGCGTGAGGCGGGGTTGGGCCATGTACGTCTGCTCAATACCTATGGCCCCACGGAAGCGACCGTCACGGTAACCGCTCTGGACTGCGCGGGCTATGTGGATGGCAGCGAAGCTGTCACACAGATGATGCCGATTGGTCGCGTATTGGACGGCCGCGCCATCTATCTGCTGGATGCGAGCCTCAATCTAGTGCCTGTGGGTGTGGCGGGCGAGCTGGTGATTGGCGGGCCACTGCTGGCACGGGGTTACTTCAACCGCGCAGCGCTGACGGCCGAGCGGTTTATTCCCGATCCCTTCGACCCGGCAGGCGGCGGGCGTCTCTACCGAACGGGCGACCTGGCTCGCTACCGTGCCGACGGGGTGATCGAATACATCGGTCGCATCGACCACCAGGTCAAGGTGCGTGGCTTCCGTATCGAACTGGGCGAAATCGAGTCCCGCCTGCTGGCACAGGAGGGGGTGCGCGACGCGTTAGTGATTGCCGCCGACCAGCAACTGATCGCCTACCTGGTCACTCAACAGCCGGAATCCGAACTGCCTGAATTGCGTGAGCGGATCCGTGCCGTCCTGCGTGATGAACTGCCGGATTACATGGTGCCGGCGCACTTCATGTTCCTGGAACGGTTGCCGCTGAGCCCCAACGGCAAGTTGGATCGCCATGCCTTGCCGCGTCCGGAGGCGAGCCAGGCAGCCCACCACTGGGTGGCGCCCGTCAGTGCGTTGGAACAGCAGGTCGCCGCGATCTGGGCCGATATTCTCGGCGTCGAACGCATCGGCCTCAACGACCATTTCTTCGAGTTGGGTGGTCATTCATTGCTGGCCATGCAAGTGGCTTCACGCCTGCGTCACAACCTGGGTATCGAGTTGCCGTTGCGCGTGTTGTTCGAGCAGCCGCGCCTGGACGGGTTTGTGGCCGCGCTGCACACCGAGGGCAAGCGCGAGGGAGCAGCAGCGCCTGCGTTGGTGGCGGCTTCGCGTGATTTGCCTCTGGTGTTGTCCTACGCTCAGGAGCGCCAGTGGTTCCTATGGCTGCTTGATCCTGACAGCGCGGCTTACCACGTGCCCAGCGCCTTGCGCCTTCAGGGGCCGCTGGACCTGGATGCGCTGCAGCGCAGCTTCGATGCGCTGGTGGCGCGTCATGAAAGCCTTCGCACCCACTTGTACCAGGGCGATGAACAGACGGTGCAGGTGATCCAGCCAGACGCACGTGTCGAGATTGCGTTGGTCCAGAGCGATGAAGCGCAAGTCAAGGCGCAGGTCGAGGCGCAGATCGCCAGGCCCTTCGACTTGCAGGCGGGGCCGTTGCTACGGGCCACGCTGCTGCGCCTGGGTGACGAGGACCATGTGCTGGTGCTGGTGCAGCACCATATCGTCTCGGATGGTTGGTCGATGCAGATCATGGTCGATGAGCTGGTGCAGTTGTATAGCGCCTACAGCCAGGGCCAGGATTTGCAACTGCCGGCCTTGCCGATCCAGTACGCCGATTACGCCCGTTGGCAGCGTGAGTGGATGGACGCCGGTGAGAAACAACGGCAGCTGGCCTATTGGCAGGATTTGCTCGGTGGCGAGCAACCGGTGCTTGAACTGCCTTTCGACCACCAGCGCCCGGCCGAGCAAAGCCATCGCGGTGCTCGTCTGTTCGTGGAGTTGCCGCCGGCATTGGTCGTAGACCTCAAGGCCCTGGCGCAGCGCGAAGGCGTGACGATGTTCATGCTGTTGCTGGCCTCGTTCCAGGCACTCATGCACCGCTACAGCGGCCAGGAAGATGTGCGCGTGGGAGTGCCGATCGCCAACCGCAACCGGGTCGAGACTGAACGGTTGCTTGGCTTCTTCGTCAACACTCAGGTGCTCAAGGCCGATTTCGACCAGCAGACTTCGGTGTTGCAACTGCTGCGGCAGGTTCGACAACGTTCGCTTGAAGCCCAGGAACATCAGGACCTGCCGTTCGAACAACTGGTGGAAGCGCTGCAGCCCGAACGCAGCTTGAGCCTCAACCCGCTGTTCCAAGTCATGTTCAATCATCAGACCGAAGCGCGC
The DNA here is from genome assembly GCF_001983175.1 of Pseudomonas cedrina subsp. cedrina. Classification (GTDB taxonomy): domain Bacteria; phylum Pseudomonadota; class Gammaproteobacteria; order Pseudomonadales; family Pseudomonadaceae; genus Aquipseudomonas; species Aquipseudomonas cedrina. Next base: position 391,470 of record NZ_MNPW01000007.1, on the reverse strand, counting down.
CTGGGCGGCACAGGGCATCAACTGTCCGCATTGCGTGTCGAAGGCATGGAGTGGGAAAGCCAGACCTCGCATTTCGATCTGGACCTGGATGTGCATGAGGGCGCCGAGAGCATCTGGGCAACCTTGGGTTACGCCACCGACCTGTTCAATGCTTCGACCATCGAACGCATGGCCCGTCACTGGCAGAACCTGTTGCAGGGTATGGTTGCGGATCCACGACAGAGCATCGGTCAGCTGAACTTGCTTGACCCGGCTGAACGCCAGCAAATCCTGCAACTGTGGGATCGCACCGACGCAGGGTTTCCGGCCGAGCGCAAGGTGCACGAAATGTTCGCCGACCGTGCGCGGGAAAACCCCGAAGCGGTGGCGGTGAAGTTCGACGCGCAGACACTGACCTACGGTGAGCTGGACCGCCAGGCCAACCGCCTGGCCCATGCCCTGATCGCCCGTGGCGTCGGTCCGGAAGTGCGCGTGGCCATTGCCATGCCGCGCAGCGCCGAAATCATGGTGGCGTTTATCGCGGTGTTGAAAGCGGGTGGCGTGTATGTGCCGCTGGACGTGGAATACCCCCGTGACCGTCTGCTGTACATGATGCGGGATAGCCGTGCGAAGTTGCTGTTGACCCATACGACGGTGCAGCGGCAATTGCCGATTGCCGAAGGCCTGGACTGCCTGGCCATCGACCATACAGAAGCGTGGGCGCACCACAGTGATGTGGCGCCGCATGTCGAGCTGGATGGCGACAACCTGGCCTATGTGATCTACACCTCCGGTTCTACCGGCATGCCCAAGGGTGTGGCGGTGTCCCATGGTCCTTTGGTGGCGCATATCATCGCCACTGGCGAGCGTTATGAAACATCGCCGGCCGATTGCGAGTTGCACTTCATGTCGTTCGCTTTTGATGGCTCCCACGAAGGATGGATGCACCCGCTGATCAACGGTGCCAGTGTGTTGATCCGTGATGACAGCCTATGGCTACCGGAATACACCTACGAACAGATGCATCGCCATCACGTGACCATGGCGGTTTTCCCGCCGGTCTATCTGCAACAGCTGGCCGAGCATGCCGAGCGTGACGGTAACCCGCCGGCGGTTCGTGTCTACTGCTTTGGCGGTGACGCTGTAGCACAAGCCAGCTACGACCTGGCCTGGCGGGCCCTCAAACCGACCTACCTGTTCAACGGTTACGGCCCAACCGAAACCGTGGTCACACCGCTGCTGTGGAAGGCGCGCAGAGGCGACCCGTGCGGGGCAGTCTATGCCCCGATCGGCACGCTGCTCGGCAACCGCAGCGGCTACGTGCTGGATGCTCAGCTCAACCTGCAACCCATGGGTGTCGCCGGTGAGTTGTACTTGGGTGGCGAAGGCGTGGCCCGAGGTTACCTGGAGCGTCCGGCACTCACGGCCGAACGTTTCGTGCCGGACCCGTTCGGCAAACCTGGCAGCCGTGTGTATCGCAGTGGCGACCTGACCCGTGGGCGCGCGGATGGCGTTGTTGATTACCTTGGCCGCGTCGATCACCAAGTGAAAATCCGCGGGTTCCGTATCGAACTTGGCGAAATCGAAGCCCGTCTACGCGAGCAGGAGAACGTGGGTGAAACCGTGGTGGTGGCGCAGGAAGGCCCGAGCGGTAAACAGTTGGTGGCCTACGTGGTACTGGCAGACGCCAGCGCGGCGAATGAAACCGAGCTGCGCGAAAGCCTGCGTCGCGCCTTGAAAACCTGTTTGCCGGATTACATGGTGCCCACGTACTTCATGTTCCTGGCGCAAATGCCGCTGACCCCCAACGGAAAACTGGACCGCAAGGGTTTGCCGCCAGCGGACGCAAGCCTGTTGCAGCAAGCTTACGTGGCGCCGCGCAGCCAGCTGGAACAACAACTCGCGGCGATCTGGGCCGACGTGCTGCGTTTGCCGCAAGTAGGGCTGAACGACAATTTCTTTGAGCTGGGCGGTGACTCGATCATCTCGATCCAGGTGGTCAGCCGTGCGCGACAGGCCGGTATCCGGTTCACGCCCAAGGATCTGTTCCAGCACCAGACCGTACACAGCCTGGCCGGTGTCGCGCGCCAGGGTGACCAAGGGCTGATGATCAATCAGGCTGCCTTGAGTGGCCAGATGTTGCTGTTGCCGATCCAGCAGGCATTCTTTGCCGATGAGATTGCCGAGCGTCATCACTGGAACCAGTCGGTGGTGCTGCATCCCCATGAGCATCTGGATGTTGCATTACTGGTCCAGGCCTTGCAGGCGCTGCTCGTGCATCACGATGCGCTACGTTCGCGGTTCGTTCGGGACGCGGATGGCTGGCAGGGCGCCTATCGCGCAGCCGAGCAACACCAGGCCGACGCGGTGCTGTGGCAAAGTGCCCTGCACGATATCGAAGAACTCGCCGCGCTGGGCGAGGAGGCCCAACGCAGCCTTGACCTCGAACACGGCCCTTTGCTGCGAGCGGTGCTGGTTCAACTGGACGACGGTTCGCAGCGCTTGCTGCTGGTCATCCACCATTTGGTGGTGGACGGCGTATCGTGGCGGATTCTCCTCGAAGACCTGCAAACTGCCTATCGCCAACTCGCCGGTGGCAGCCCAGTGGCATTGCCCGCCAAGACCAGTTCGACCCGTGATTGGGCGCAGCGCCTGCAGCGGTACGCCCAGGGCGAAGCACTGACCCGGGAGCTGGCGTGGTGGCAAGCTCAATTGCATGGCGCCGAGCCCGATCTGCCGGGCGCCAATCCGGGGGCGAGCTTGAGTAACCGCCATGCAGGCAGTGCGACCACGCATCTGGACGTCGGCCAGACGCGACGCCTGTTGCAGGACGCTCCCGCAGCTTATCGCACCCAGATCAATGACCTGTTGCTGACGGCGCTGGCCCGGGTGATCGGGCGCTGGACCGGACACGCCTCGACCTTGATCCGCTTGGAGGGGCATGGCCGCGAAGACCTGTTTGATGATATCGACCTGACGCGCACTGTCGGCTGGTTCACCAGCATTTACCCGATAAAACTCACCCCAGCTAACGATCTGGCGGGCTCATTGAAGGGGATCAAGGAGCAACTGCGCGCCATTCCCGACAAAGGCATCGGTTTTGGTGCCCTGCGTTACCTGGGGCAGCCCCAGGTGCGTGACGCATTGGCACGTTTGCCGCAGCCACGCATCACGTTCAACTACTTGGGCCAGTTTGACGCAACGTTTGATGGCAATGAACACCAGGGGCTGTTTGCGCCTTCCGGTGATGCTGCCGGTGCAGATCAGAGCCCGGACGCGTCGCTGGGCAACTGGCTTGAAATCAATGGACAAGTGTATGGCGGCGAGCTGAACCTGAACTGGGGGTTCAGCCAGCGTATGTTCGATCAGGCAGTTATTCAGCAATTGGCCGACGACTATGGCGAAGAACTCAAGGCCTTGATCGACCATTGCTGCCAGCCGGAGCAGGCCGGCGCCACACCATCGGATTTTCCGCTGGCACGCTTGAGCCAGGTCCAGTTGGATGGCCTGGCGCTGCCGCTGGCTCAAGTCGAAGACATTTACCCGCTGTCACCCATGCAACAGGGCATGTTGTTCCAATCCCTGTATGGCCAGGGCTCCGGCGACTACATCAACCAGATGCGCGTCGACGTGCAGGGGCTGGATGTGGCGCGTTTCCAGATAGCCTGGCAGGCCGCTTTGGAGCACCACGATATCCTGCGTACGGGGTTCCTCTGGCAAACCGAACTGGAGCAGCCGTTGCAGGTGGTTTACAAGACGGCGCGGGTACCTTTGGTCGAGCATGACTGGCGGCATCGAGCAGACCGTGACGTAGCGCTCGACACGCTGGCGCAAACCGTGCGTGCCGAAGGCTTCGAACTCGAGCAGGCACCTTTGCTGAGCCTGGTGGTGGTACGTACCGGGGCCGACAGCCACCATCTGATTTACACCAATCACCATATCCTGATGGATGGCTGGAGTGCCTCGCAGTTGTTCGGCGAGGTGCTGCAGCAGTACGCCGGCGCGTCAGTGCAGGCGCCGAACGGACGTTACCGGGACTACATCGGCTGGTTGCAGGCGCAGGATCCGCTCACCAGCGAGACCTTCTGGAAGGCCCAGCTCGCGGGTTTGCAGGAGCCAACCCGACTGTCTCGTGGCATCGCCCGTGAACAGGGCGTGTCTCAGGTCAATGGTATTCATCGGCTGGCCCTGGAGCCCGCGGCGACGGAACACCTGAAGACCTTTGCCCAGCGTCACAAGGTGACCCTCAATACGTTGGTGCAAGCGGCCTGGCTCCTGTTGTTGCAGCGCCATACCGGCCTGGACACCGTCGCGTTTGGCGCTACTGTCGCGGGGCGGCCCGCCGAATTGCCGGGCATCGAGCAACAGGTTGGCTTGTTCATCAACACACTGCCGGTAGTGGCAACGCCAAGCCCGCAGTTGAGCGTGGACGCCTGGTTGCAACAGGTGCAGGGGCAAAACCTGCGCCTGCGTGAGCAGGAGCACACGCCGTTGTTCGAGATTCAGCGCTGGGCCGGGCTCGGTGGCGAGGCGCTGTTCGACAGCATTCTGGTATTCGAGAACTATCCAGTGTCCGAAGCGCTGGAGCAGGGTTCTCCGGCAGGGTTGCGTTTCGGTGTGATGGAAAGCCTGGAACAGACCCACTATCCGCTGACCGTTCTGCTGGCCATGGGCGACAGCCTGGCGGTGGAGTTCAATTACGATCACGCTGCCTTCGACGCGCAGCACATCGTTAATCTGGCGGAGCATTTCCAGCAATTGCTGCAAGCACTGACACTGCCACAGACGGAGCGCCTGGCGGACCTGCCATCATTGCCTTCGGCACAGCGCCAACTGATCGTCGAGGGCTGGAACGCGACGGCGCGTGAGTATCCGTTGCAATGTGGCGTGCATCAGTTGATTGAAGACCAGGTTGCCCTGACGCCGCAAGCACCTGCCTTGGTGTCTGGTGCGCAACGCCTGAGCTACGCCGAACTGAACCGCCGGGCCAATCGCCTGGCGCATCGCTTGATCGAAGCGGGTGTGGGGCCGGACGTGCTGGTGGGCCTGGCCGTGGAGCGTTCCATCGAAATGGTGGTGGGCTTGCTGGCGGTGCTCAAGGCCGGTGGTGCCTACGTACCGCTGGACCCCGAATACCCGCGCGAGCGTCTGGCCTATATGCTCGATGACAGCGGTGTGAAGCTGCTGCTGACTCAGGCCCATCTGCTGGAGCAGTTGCCGATTCCCCAGGGGTTGGAAACTCTGGTGTTGGATCAAGCCGGCTTTGAAGACTACAGCGATGACAACCCGGATATCGCCGTGGACGGCGAAAACCTGGCCTATGTGATCTACACCTCCGGCTCCACAGGCCAACCCAAAGGGGCGGGCAACCGCCATCGCGCGTTGACCAACCGCCTGTGCTGGATGCAAGAGGCGTACGCCCTGGGTGCAAGCGATACGGTGCTACAGAAAACCCCGTTCAGTTTCGACGTATCCGTGTGGGAGTTCTTCTGGCCATTGATGACCGGCGCACGCCTGGTGGTCGCCGCGCCCGGGGACCATCGCGATCCGGGCAAACTGGTCAGTCTGATCAATCAAGAGCAGGTCACCACGCTGCATTTCGTGCCGTCAATGTTGCAGGCGTTCGTGCAGGACTCGAACGTATCTACCTGCACCAGCCTGCTGCGTATTGTGTGCAGCGGGGAAGCGTTGCCGGTGGATGCTCAGCAACACGTGTTCACCAAGCTGCCGCAGACCGCGCTTTACAACCTTTACGGCCCGACCGAAGCCGCTATCGACGTGACCCACTGGACCTGCATGGACGAAGGCCGCGATGCAGTGCCGATCGGTAAGCCGATTGCCAACCTGGGTTGCTACGTTCTCGACAGTCATTTAGAGCCGGTTCCGGCAGGCGTGTTGGGCGAGCTGTTCCTGGGCGGCGTGGGCCTGGCGCGCGGTTACCATCGTCGCCCGGGGCTGAGCGCCGAGCGCTTTATAGCGCACCCGTTCGCTCACGGCGAGCGCCTGTACCGTACCGGCGACCTGGCTCGTTATCGCACCGACGGTGTGATCGAGTACGCCGGGCGTATCGACCACCAGGTCAAACTGCGTGGCTTGCGTATTGAGCTGGGTGAAATCGAAGCGCGTCTGCTGGAGCACGATTGGGTGAAGGAGGCGGCTGTGCTGGCAGTGGACAGCAAACATCTGGTGGGCTACCTGGTCTTGCAGGCCCAGGATGAGGACTGGCGAGAAGCCCTCAGTACTCACTTGGCAACCCACTTGCCAGACTACATGGTGCCGGCGCAATGGGTCCTGCTGCAGCAAATGCCTTTGAGCCCTAACGGCAAGCTGGATCGCAAGGCACTGCCGAAGCCGGACGCCCAGTCGATCCAGCGATTCGAAGCGCCCCAAACCGAGCTTGAACAGAAAATCGCCGCAATCTGGGCAGATGTGCTCGGTGTGGAACGCGTGGGAGTGAACGACAACTTCTTCGAACTGGGAGGCCATTCGCTGTTGGTACTGATGCTCAAGGAGCGGATTCGCAAGGCCAGCGGTATCGGTCTTTCAGTCAGCCAATTGATGCTCAACCCGACCGTGAGTGCGCAGATCCGCTGCCTGGAAGGAACCACGCGTCGTTCGCTGCTGGTCCCGCTCAACGGACAGGTCGAAGGCACGCCGCTCTACCTGTTCCACCCCAGCTACGGTTCTGTGCATTGCTACAAGGCATTGGCCCTGGCGCTGCGTGAACAGCGACCAGTAGTGGGTGTGATCTGTCGCGCATTGGCCGAGGAGGGTGCAGAAGTGCCGGCGTGGGCCGCCATGGTCGAGGAGTACACGGCGCAGTTGCTGGATGCCCGGCCCGAAGGTGCTTTCCGCCTGGCCGGCTGGTCATTGGGTGGCAACCTGGCGGTTGAGGTGGCTCATGCTCTTGAACAGGCGGGCCGGCAGGTGGAATTCGTCGGTTGGATCGACTCCGCGCCACCGCGCTGGCTGACTCAGTATTGGGACGCGGCAGTTATCACCGATGAGAGCGAGATACCCGAAAACGATCGGCGCGTGGCGCTGCTGGGCGTAATGTTCCCAGAGTATGCGCAGCCCATCTATGCCGCTTGGCAGGACATGCAGGCGGGCACCGTGGATGAGGAACAGCAATGGACGGCCTTCGTCGAGTGGGCCGAGAGATCCCTGGGTGAGGCGTTCCGCGATATTCAGCAAGAGCTGCTGGGCGGCAACGAAGCGCAGATATCCTGGGAAGTTGACCGCACCTTGTTCAAGCGCCTGGAACAGGCCGACTTCAAGGCACTCCAGGCGCCCGTCAGTTGCTGGTGGGCGGCCATGAGCCGTGCGGGCCAACACAGGGCGCTGATAGAGGCTGGCATGGAACGGGTGATCGGCCAGGGTTGCGTGGTGCGATCGGTGGTAATTGAAGTGGATCATGAGCGCATCATCGACAACGCTGAGTTCGTCCGCAGCTTTGTGACCGTCATGGAGTAAAGACCGGTTGAACAGAAAGCCCCAGGCCACTTGGTGTGGCCCGGGGCTTTTTCGTATGCATGAGTTGACGAATGATCACCCATAAAAAACACCCTGCGAAGGTTTGGCCTGCGCAGGGTGTTGAGTGTCGCGGGTGTCAGCCAGTCACATCAGAAATCCCAACGCGTAGATACCATTACGTTGCGTGGGTCGCCGGAGTAGGACGAGGTGTAGAAGCCGATGTTGGTGTAGTAGCGCTTGTCGAATACGTTGTTGACGTTCAACGAGGCCGACAGGTTTTTGGTGATCTGGTAGCGCGCCATTGCGTCGACCAGCCAGTAAGGATCCTGGGAGAACCGCTGCGTCACGCGTTTGCCGCGATTGTAGACATCCTGCCAGGCCTCGCCCTGCCAGCGGGCGCCGCCGCCGAGGGTCAGCTTGTCGAGCGCACCGGTCAGCTTGTAGCTGGTGTAAAAGTTCAACTGGTCCTGAGGCTCCCAGGTAGAAAACTTCTTGCCATCGTCATCGCGGATCACTTTGTGGGTGTAGCCTGCCTGCACCTGCCAGCCAGGCAGCAGCTCACCGGAGATCTCGGCTTCATAGCCCTTGGTCTTGGCCTGGACGCCCATGTAGGCCCACTCGACAGGCGAGTTGGCCGGCATGTTGTTGTTGTACTCGCTGTCTTCCTCGGCTCGGTTCGACTCATGAATCTCGAAGTAGGCGAGACTGGCGTTCAGACGGCCGTCGTAGAACTCGCCCTTCAGGCCGATTTCGTAGTTCTCGCCCTCGTCGGGCTCGACCATTTTGTTGTTGCGGTCTGGACGTAGCTGCTGGGGCATGAAGATCGAGGTATAGCTGCCGTACACCGAGAAATTTTTGTTCAGGTCGTACACCACGCCCGCATACGGGATGAGCTTGCCGGTCTCGCGCGAGTCGTTGGTGCCGGTCAGCCGGTAGTCGGTCAGGCGTGAGCCAAGCAACAGGGACAGGTCATCGGTGAGGCTCAGGCGTGTCGAGAAGTAGACGGCCGCCTGGCGGGTGATGTCGTCTTTCTCGTGTGCCGGGCCCCATTGTGGCTCCAGGCTGTCGCCGTTCCACTCGTACATAGGAAAGTTATTGCTGTCTCGATAGGTGGCTTCGTAACCGTAATAGTCATTGCCTTCCCAATGCGAACGCGAAATTGAGGACCCGACGACCAATTGGTGCTCACGGCCGCCCAGGCTGAACGGCCCGGAGAGATAGAAGTCACCGTTATTGCTGATCGTTTTGCCGGTGAACTTGGAACCGTAGACCGAGACTCTGTCGGTGGAATCCTCGATTGGCGAAGCGTAACCCAATGGCGCGTTATAGCCATTGAGCTGGTTGCTGTAGTTGGCCTTGGCGACCCAGCCGTTATCCAGGGCATGTTCCAGGGTGGCGAATACACTGCGGCTGTATTGGCCCCAACTGCTCCATTTTGGTCCGTTGTTATAGCCACGGTCGAACTTGATGTCATTGCCTGCGCCGTCGAACAGCGAGCGGCTACCCGACCAACTGGACCCCTTGGGATCGTTGTTCTGATAGTCAGCGCCAACGGTCAGCAGGGTGTCCGGCGACAGGTCGAATTCGAGGATGCCGTAATAGACATTGGTCTTGCGTTCATAGTGGTCGATGAACGAATGCTTGTCCTGGTACGCCACCACGGCGCGCCCGCGTACGTTGCCGCTGTCAGTCAGGGGGCCGCTTACGTCCAGCTCCGAGCGGTAGTTGTCCCAGGACCCCGCGCCCAGGCCGACATGGCCCTGAAACTCGGCGGTCGGCTTCTTGCGCACCAGGTTGATGGTGCCGCCGGGTCCGCCGGCGCCGGTCATCAGGCCGGTGGTGCCCTTGAGTATTTCGACGCGGTCGTAGATCGCCATGTCGCTGAGGGTCTGGCCGGCCGAGTAGCCTTCGTTTCGAGTGGTCGGTACGCCATCGTACTGGAAGTTCTGGATCGGGAAACCACGGGAATAGTAGTTGGTGCGCTCGCTGTCGAAGGTCGAGACGGTGATGCCCGGGGTGTGACGCATTACATCGTCAATGCCGTTGAGGCCAAAGTCGTCCATGGTCTGGCGGGTGACCACGGAAATCGACTGCGGCGTCTCGCGCGGCGTCAGCACCATCTTGGTGGCTGTCGCAATCGTGCCCGGGGTGTAGGAGCCGCTGCCCTCGGTGATGGTGCCCAGCTGGTTGGCATTGATCTGGGTGGCGCCCAGCTCCACGGCATCTGTGCCGGAGCCAGGCGCGTTGATGATCATCGAGCTGCCTTGCAAGCTGTAGCTCACGCCTGTCCCCCCCAGGAGGCGCTCGATGGCCTGCACCGGATCCATCTTGCCGCTGACGGCGCTGCTGCGTTTTTCTTTGACGGTGTCCGGGCTGTACAGAATCTGCAGGTTGGTCTGTTGACCGAACACCTGCAGCGCGGTACTCAAAGGTTGCGCCGGAATGTTCAATTCGAACTCTTGCGCCTGAACATAACCCGCCACCGGCAGGCTGACCGCAAGGGCCAGGGCGCTGGGCAGAACGTTTAATTTCAAGGCCCGCCGCATGGAAACTGCGGTGCTCAACGGGCTGAGGGCAAGCCGTACTGGCATGGATTATTTCTCTTTTTAGGCGTTGGCAGATAAATGCTGAATGCGGTTAGTTCTCATTGCTGCATATGAGACGTTCGCACTCGCGTAAACCGGAAAAAATTATGCGGGCTCCAGTTCTGCAATGACTTTCCCGGCCCGCAGGCGCACCAACTGGTCGGCAATGTCGAAATAACGGTCGTCGTGGCTGATCACGATGATGGTCTTGCCCAGGCGCTTGAGGTCCGGTAGCAGCTCTGTGTAGAAGACCCGTCGAAACGCCGGGTCCTGGTCGGCGGCCCATTCGTCGAACACCAGCACCGGGCGTTCTTCGAGCCAGGCATTGACCAGTGCCAGGCGCTTGCGCTGGCCGGTGGAGAGGTCGGTGGTGCTGAATACGCCGTCCTTGACGCTGACCTTGTGCGCGATTTCCAGGCGTTCCAGGTATTTCGCGGCGCTGTCCAGGGACTGGGTGGCACTGCCCTGGACCAGGTCATCGAACAGGTAGTAATCGGCGAATACCGTGGTGAACAACTGGCGATAGTCATCGCGCATCGGGTCGGTCACGGTTTCGCCGTTGAGGCGGATTTCGCCGGCCTGGGGTTGATACAGGCCCAGCAACAGTTTGATCAGGGTGGTCTTGCCGCAACCGTTTTCGCCGACGATAAACACGATATCGCCTTGCTTGATGTTCAGGTTGATCGGGCCCAGATGGAATGGCTCGCTGCCTTCCACAGGGGGCGGGCTATAGCTGACGCCGCGCAGCTCAAGGCTGTTCACCACCGGTGTTGGCGCTTCGCTGCCGTCCATCAGCAGGTGCGGCTCGGGGGACGAGAAACGTTCGGACAGTTCGGTAATGCGCGCAAAGGCAATGCGCGCCTTGCCGATGATGGGCAAGTAACCCACCACATGTTCCAGCGGGCCTTTCATGTACAGCAGCACCAGCACGAAGCCGGTGATCACGGCAGGGTCCGGGTTCGGGTTGTAGGCTTGCATGGCGAGGGCCAGGCCGATGACCACGAAGAACAACATCGAGCCGAAGGTCTTGGCGACGATATAGATGTTCACCGAGCGCACCTGGATGTCGCTGATACGATCGGCGGTTTCCTGGATGCGGTGGGTGTTCATGCGGTAGCGGCGCGGCCGGTGGATGCGCAATTCCTTGGCGCCCGAGGCGATTGCCGAGTAGTAGCGCTGCAGCTCGTCTTCCTGGTCCCGGGCTTCGTCGAAGCCGCGAATACCCTTGTGCCCGGCGATGAACTGCACAGTGCTGCCAATCACGATGGCGACGACCATCATCAGGAACATCGGCACCGACAGGTACGCCAGGTAGCCCAGGCAGCCGAGCGTCACCGTGGTCGCGATGGCCAGCGGGGTGAACGCGAAGGAAAAGTCACTGATGGTGTCGACGTCGTGGGTCAGCACCGGTATCAGCCGGTGCGAGCGATACTGCTCAATCTGCTCGATGGGGGCCGACAGCACTTTTTCGCCGAGATCCTTGCGCAGCGCCGCAATGATCCGCTGCCCCACGTAGTTGGTGCCGATATCGGACACAATCGAACTGGTCAGCGCCAGCACGCATAACGCTGCAAATGTCAGGATCACCCCCTGCGTCATCCCGGTGGAAGAGTGCAAGGCGTTATTGATGGTCGCCAGCAGCAACGTGATCGCCAGGCCACCGGCCATGCCCAGGGCAACGGAGACGCTCACGATGGTGCGAAAGGGCCTGAGCAATGCGAGCAGGCCTTTGAAGGCGCCGCGCTTGGGGTCGGTCATAAATACTTCCCGGAATAATGAAAAAGGGGGGCTGGGCACACAGACCCTTACCCATGACAAACGAAGGATTGGCGCGACTATTTAGCGCCGCGTGCCCGGCGGTGGCGGTGGCGGATAAATTGCCAGGGGGCTGGTTCGTTCTTGTGGTGTAGGCGCACGCGTATCGGTGCGTGCCTGATCTATCCAGCGAGAGCGAAACAATGACGAAAAAGAATCTGGTGTACGTGTGGTCCCTGCGCAACGCCGCGGCCGACAAGGCCGGGCAGCCGGTGGCCTACAAGGACCACGAGCGCTACATGATGTCGGTGCTCGAATCCCTGGCGGGCGCGCTGAACGACACGCCACTGGGCGAGGCCTACAACCTGGTGGGCGTGGTATACGACGATGACGAGCAGAACCCGCGGGACCAGCAGTTGGTCAGCGACTACGGATTTGCCTACAAGCCGGGCCGCCAGTGGCTGTACCCGGCCGACCTGCGCGTGCAGGGCCGGCTGGTCAATGATTTGCTGCTGAGCGTGCCGTCCACCTACCGGCGCCTGCCGCGCGGCAGTGCGGAACACATCGCCGGCAAGCAGGATTTCGAGCGTCGCCTGCACGACACGCTGGTGGAGTTGAAGGCCGATGTCGTGGTGCTCGACGGTTTGCTGGTGATCCTGGACGAGCTGGTGCGCCCCGGTGCACCGTTTGCGCGCCGCATCATGAACATCCATCCGGGCATTACCCGCCTTGAATCGCCTTACGAACGCCGAGGTGCCTATGCGACCTGGAACGCGTTGTACGGCGCGCGCGGGCAAACGGTGGTGGATTGGGCGACCAAGGCCACCCAGCCGTCGGAGCCGCTGTACCTGACCGGTGCCTCTTTCCATTACGTCGACAACGGGATTGATTCGGGCGAGGTGTTCCACGACGTGCTCAAGACCGAGATCTCGCCGGACGACACCATCCTGGAATTACGCTGGAACAACTTCAACAACAGCCTGTTCCCGGCGTTGCATGAAGGGTTGGCGTTGTTGGCCAAGCAAGACGCCTAAAGCGGACACGGTTAAAAACTGTGGGAGCTGGCTTGTCGGGTCGCCGCATCGCTGCGATGGCGGTGGGCCAGCAACATAAATGTGACCGACAGAGCGCTATCGCAGCATGGGTATCTACACATCTTTGTAGTGAGCGGGCTTGTCCCGCGCTGGGCTGCGAAGCGGCCCCAAAACCAGGCGACCGGATTCTACCTGAAGCTCGGCGATGCCTTTATTGGGGCGGCTTCGCCACCCAGCGCGGGACAAGCCCGCTCACTACAGGGAGACCTTTCAGTCGTTGAGAGTTGTGTAGATGCCTATGGCCATCGCAGGCAAGCCAGCTCCCACATTGAACGGTGTCGTCTTAAAGATCGCGCACAACCCTGAACCCGATCCAGTCCCCACGCGTCTGCGGGTAAATGGTGTTGCGGTTGCCCGAGCGCGAGAACACCGGCGCCTCGCCCCAGTCATTGCCACGGATCATGTAGCCCTCGCAATTAGGCTCCGTCCACGCGCTGCCGTCGGTGGGCGCGCCGATGTAACTGGCGTGTTCGCAATCGGCGACCCGCTCGTAGACGTTGCCATGCATGTCGTACATGCCAAAGGCGTTCGGCGGGTAGCTGCCTACCGGCGATGAGTAGCTATAGCCATCCGCGGGGCCGTAGGTGTTGGCGTGCCCGGCGATGCTGTAGCCCTTGCCCTCATCGAACGGGAACGGGAACGGCCCGGTAGAGCCGGCGCGCGCGGCGTATTCACGCTGGGCTTCGCTGACCATGCGGTACGTGTGGCCGGTTTTCTTCGACAGCCAGGCCACGTACTGCTTGATGTCGTCCATGTCCATGCACACCGCCGGCTGGCGCGGGCCCTGGGGGTAGCGTGGCTTGCTGGCGATGCATTCGCGGCCGGGGCGGGTGTCGCCGTCGGCGATCTTCACGCCGGTCTGGCGCACATAGCTGTCCCATTCACCGGCAGTGACATGAAACCGGCTCATGGCGAACGGCTTGGCAAAGGTCACTTCGTGCATCGGGCCTTCATCCGGCTCGCGGCCGACTTCATCGTCCGGCGTGCCCATGGTGAAGGTGCCGGCGGGCAGTACTACCATTTCCGGGCAGTCCTTGCAGTCCTTGAACACCTTGCCGGGTTGCGGCGCGGCGGCCAGGGCCAGGCTTGGCAACAAGGCGCCGCACAGGGCTGTCATTGCCAATGCCGTGAGGGGTTTGTTCATGGGGTCCTCTCATTCAAAATGGAAAAGGTGTGCATTACGTACGCTGGCGCAGCAAGGTCATGAAGCGCTGGATCTCATCGGATGAATTGAGCAACCCGGGCGCGGTGCGGATGACCGGGCCGACATCACGGTCTACCGCGTCGATCACCACGCGGTTTTTCATCATGTAGGCCGCCACGGCATCACTGTTCTGGCCCTTGACCCGGAAGAAGGTGAAGCCGGCGGACAGTTCGGCGCTGCGCGGGGTGACCAGTTCGATGTTCGGCTGTGCCAGCAGTTGGTCTTTGAGTTCGGCATTGAGCGCATGGATGCGCGCCTGCACCTGTGCCTTGCCCAGTTGCAAGTGCAGCTTGAAGGCCTCGTCCGCCGCCCAGCGATGCTCGAAGGCGTGATAACCGCCGGGCGTCATGATGGTGGCGAAGTCCTTGTCTTCGGAGAAGGTCGGCACCATCGGTGTCACGTATCTGTTTTGCGGGTCGCGGGCGCAGACCAGCCCGGTGCCGCGTGGGCCGAACATCCATTTGTGGGTACCGGCGATGAAAAAGTCGCAGTGCATGTCCGGAAAATCGAGGTTCTCCACGCCGAAACCATGCACGCCGTCTACCACGTAGAGGATGCGGTCCTTGTCGTCACGGTTGCGGTTGTGTTCGTCCACCAGCGTGCCGATCTCGCCGATGGGCAGCTTGACGCCGCTGCCGGACTGCACCCAGGTCATGCCGAGCACGCGGGTGTTGGGACGGATATGGCGCTGGAGATTGCCCAGCACCTCATCGGCGGACACCCGGTTGGCGCTTTCGAACAGCTTGATCCGGCGCACCTGGGTGCTTTCCTTGAGCGCGCGGTAGTCCAGCACATTCTGCGTGGCGTAATGCTCGTGGACGCTGGTGAGGATTTCCTGGTCGGGCCGCACCTTGATCCCGCCGTAGATCATGGCCAGGCCTTCGGACGTACTGCCGGTGAGGGCGATTTGCGCTGGGGTGGCCTTCAAGTAACGGCCGGCCCATTCGCGCACCTGGCCTTCTCGTTTCCAGGTTTCCTGCAGGTCCCAGTCCATGGCCAGCCCTGGGTTGCGGTCGATCTGCGCGCGGTAGCGCTCGATGGCCTCGCGCACCGGCTTGGGGTGTGAAGCTACCAGGAAGTTGGAAAAGTGCAGGTAGTCCGGGTCCTGGTTGAACAGCTGTTTGAAGCCCGTCCATGGGTCATCGGTGGCGGCGGCGGCAAGTGCCTGCGGCAGCAGGGCGGCGCCCAGTGGCAGGCTGGCGGCAAATACCCCGGCCTGCTTGAGAAACGTACGGCGGTCGGTCATGGACGTTCTTTCTAAGGGGTTAGCGGTTGGCCAATGGCTTGGCGGCTTTTTGAACCTGGTCCCACACGCGCAGGAAGTTACCGCCCCAGAGTTTGGCGATGTCGGCTTCGGAGTAGCCGCGCTGAATCAGTTCGGCGGTGACGTTGCGTATGTCGCCGACGTTCTCCCAGCCCTGGATGCCGCCGCCGTCGTTGAAGTCCGATGAGATGCCAACGTGATCGATACCGATCTTGCGCACCGTGTAATCAATGGCATCGCCCCAATCCTTGAGGGTCGCCTTGGGCTCTTCTTCAAGAATGCCGTACAGGCCCTGGGCATACTCGCCGAACTTCTGCTCCGGCCAGGCGGCAATGATCGCGTCGCCCGGCATCAAGGCCATGGCCAGGTTGGGCAGGGGAGGCAGGTCGAATCGCGCGCGCAGGGTGTTGAGCTTGTCCTGGGTCGGCTGGCTCAAGGGGCGCAGGTAGGCCGGGAAGCCCACTACCTGAACCACGCCGCCACTGTTCTTGATCAGTTGCAGTTCCTTGTCGCTGAGGTTGCGCGGGATGTCCACCGACGCGCGTGGCGCCGAATGAGAAGCGACCATCGGCGTGCGGCTCAGTTGCGCCACTTGTTCCAGGGCCTTGGTCGACATCTGCGACACATCGATGATCACGCCCAGGTCATTGAGGCGCTGCACGGCTTGCTGGCCAATCGGCGACAAGCCCTCAAGCGCGTCCGGTGAGTCATTGAAAAACGGCAGCGGGCGCGATGAGTCCGACCAGGCGTTGTTGCCGATATAACTGAAGCCGAACATACGCATGCCGCGTGCGGCCCAGAGGTCCAGCTGGTTCAAGTCATTACCCAAGGGATAGGCATTGAGCATGCTGATAAAGATCGCGAACTTGCCTTCGCCGTGCAGGCGGCGAAAATCGTCCGGGGTGTAGGCGATGCCCACCTGGTTGGGGAAGTCGCGCACCATGCCGGAGATAATCTTGAAGCGTACCTCTTGTTCATGGCGAGCCTCTTCGACAAAACCGTCGGTGGGCTTGTGCGGGGCGTTGGGGCCGTTCCAGATTTCCGGCCAGCCGAAAATCGTCAAGGCCGCGCCGGACAGCCGCCCACGTGCCGCCTTGACCAGGTCGAACTGGCCGCTGCCGTCCTTGTCGGCCTCGTTATCGACGCCGCCGAAATCCAGGGGCACGGTGATATGGCTGTCGAACGACAACAGGCGATCCTGCATCTCGTTGGCCTGCTTGATCACCTCCAGCGGATAACCGGCGTTGCCCCTGAACCAGTGATCCCAGGCCAGGAAGCCGGCTGCGGCGCCAATGGCCAGTGCCAGCGGCAGGCCGATATACAGCGCCTTTTTCGAACGTGGTTTTGTCATCGCCATCTCAGTCAGTTGAGGCCTTTGCTATCAGGGAAGAACGAGCACCGGTCGGAGAAATTTAGGTGGCGGGCAGGGCGCGGTAAATTTCCCCGGCCTGCAAACGTTCTAGCTCTGATCAAGCCGTTTCCTAAGGTAGACAATGACCATCTCCCGACGTGGGTTTATCGCAGGCCTGGCGCTGACTGGCGCGGCGGTGCCCGCGGCCTTTTATGCCCATCGCGAGCTGACGCGTGAAGCGTTTCCCATTACTCCGGGCGAAGCCACGGTGGACTTGGCGGATACCGACGGCCAGCACTTGGCGAACACCCTGCGGGGCGTCTGGAGCCTGCGCCTGGAAGGGCGCGATGCGGGCCTCAAGGGCTTGCCGTTGCAGGGCCTTGAGTTGCTGCTCGACATCGCCCCGCGTGGCCGCGGCTTGCGCGGTTACCTGGACACCGCCGAGCATTTGCGCGCCGAGGGCGAGCCCCGCTACCGCGTGCTCGGTGACCTGACGGGCAAGGACGCCGTGCTCTACTGGCGGCTGATCGACCGCGACTCGGTCGGCGGCATACCCGCCTATGAATTCAAGATGACCCTGGATGAAGTCTGGGCCAACTTCGCCAATGCGGGCAGCGGCACCCTCAGTGGGCAGATCCTTGACCTGGACCGGCCGCTGGCGCTGGTCGAGCGCGACAACCGTTTCATCGCCCACAAGCAGTTGTTTCCCGAAGCGCGCGAACGCATCGGCCTCAACCCGGCCCTGCTGGCCTGGCTGATTTCACCCGAGCACCGCCTGTTCCACCAGCTGTGGCACGCCACGCGTGACCAGTGGCACAAACTCTCCGAAGAAAAACGCGACGCCCTGCGCGGCATTGGCTGGCAACCCGGCCCACGCGGCCAGGAGCGCGACGCCCGAGGCGAGCGTAAAGACCGCAATGGCTCGGGCATCGACTTCTTCTTCATGCACCGGCACATGCTCGGCACCGCGCGCTCCCTGCAGGCGATTGCGTCCTGGCCGCAATTTCCCGAGCCGCAACCGGCGCTGGAGCGTGATCGCCTGGGTTTCCTGCGTTACTTCGACAACCACGACGGCTTCGCCTTGCCGCCTACCTGGTCGGCGCCGGATGACAGCGAGTACACCCAGTGGGTCAGCGACATCAAGGCCGCCGAGACCTACCACAGCAATTTTCAGGTCTGGGAGTCCCAGTACCGCGACCCGCGCTACCTGTCCAGGCTGACGCTGGGGCAGTTGGGCTCGGAAATGGAATTGGGCCTGCATGACTGGCTGCACATGCGCTGGGCCTCGGTACCCCGTGACCCCTCCAACGGCGCGCCCGTGCCCCTTGCCCGCGACCCGTCCGACTTTGCCGCGCGCTGGTATGCGCCTGAAAACGACTTCCTCGGCGACCCGTTTTCTTCCCACGTCAACCCGGTGTTCTGGCATTTCCACGGCTGGATCGACGACCGCATCGAAGACTGGTTCCGCGCCCATGAACGCTTCCACCCTGGTGAAGTCAGGCGCATGCAGGTCAACGGCGTCGCCTGGTTCGCGCCGGGGCGCTGGGTAGAGGTGGGCGACCCCTGGCTGGGGCCGGACACCCATGGTTGCAGCACCACGCCGGGGCTGCAGAGGGGGCGCACGATGGAAATGGACCCGGAAACCATGAAGCTTGCGCTGCGTATCACCTTTGGTGCCGAGGATGATGCGCTGCAGGGCTTGTTCAAGCGCGTGCCGAAGCGGCCCTGGTATGCGCGGCACCTGAAATTGAAGCCCGCCTAGATCCCCTCTGGGAGCTGGCTTGCCTGCGATGCAGACACCTCTGTGTATCAGGCACACCGAGTCGATGCCATCGCAGGCAAGCCAGCTCCCACAGAAAAGCCGGTACGCAAAACAGCCCAAACAGCACGTACATCCAATTTTCCCCACCCCCATCCCGGCACACTCCCTCATCGCTGAAATATCAAGGCAGAGGGACACCCCATGGACCCAGCAGCAAAACCCGGCCCCGACGAAGTCGTCACCCTGGTGGTCAAGCACCTGATCAAGCAAGGCCGCGAAAGCGACTACGAAGCCTGGCTACGCCGCATCGTGCGCATCGCCGGCGAGCGTCCCGGCCACCTCGGTGTTGATGTGGTACGCGGCAAACAAGGCAAGCTGGCGCTGTTCACCTGTGTACTGCGCTACCGTTCGACCACCGACCTGGAAACCTGGCTCGACTCCCCCGACCGCAAGGCCCTGATCGCCGAAGCCGCCCCCATGCTGGCCGACGGCGACAACACCGAAATCGGCGCGGTCAACGAGTTCTGGTTCTCGCCCCTGGCCGACAGCGCCGCCAAGCCGGCGCGCTGGAAGCAGGCGGTGGTCAGCCTGTGCGTGATTTTGCCGCAGACCTTGCTGCTGCCTTTCATCTGGGGCCCGATCCTGCGGCTCCATCCGTTCCTCTCCAACTACGTGGTCTCCACCTTCCTGGTCACGCTGACCATTGTTCTGCTGGTGGTCTACCTGCTGATGCCGGCCGCTACCCGTCTGTTCGCTCCCTGGCTTGAAGCCTCTGTAAAGGAAACCCTATGAACGCCGATCTGATTCTGTTCAATGGCCAGTTCCACACCGTGGACCGTGAAAACCCGCGCGCAACCGCCGTCGCCATCAGCCAGGGGCGCTTTGTCGCCGTGGGTACCGACGGTGAGGCCATGGCCCTGCGGGGCAGCGGCACGCAGGTCATCGACCTCAAGGGCCGCACGGTCATCCCCGGCCTCAACGACTCGCACCTGCACCTGATCCGCGGTGGCTTGAACTACAACCTCGAACTGCGTTGGGAAGGTGTGCCGTCCCTGGCCGATGCCTTGCGCATGCTCAAGGAGCAGGCCGATCGCACCCCCACGCCGCAATGGGTCCGCGTGGTTGGTGGCTGGAACGAATTCCAGTTCGCCGAAAAGCGCATGCCGACACTGGAAGAACTCAACCAGGCCGCACCGGACACGCCCGTGTTCGTGCTGCACCTGTATGACCGTGCGTTGCTCAACCGTGCCGCCCTGCGCGTGGCCGGCTATACCAAGGACACGCCAAACCCGCCGGGCGGCGAGATCGTGCGTGACAGCAATGGCAACCCCACCGGCATGCTGGTGGCGCGACCGAACGCGATGATCCTGTATTCGACCCTGGCCAAGGGCCCGAAACTGCCGCTGGAATACCAGGTCAACTCGACGCGCCAGTTCATGCGCGAACTCAATCGCCTGGGCCTCACCAGCGCCATCGACGCCGGCGGTGGTTTCCAGAATTACCCCGATGACTACGCGGTAATCGAACAACTGGCCAAGGACCAGCAGTTGACGGTGCGCATCGCCTACAACCTGTTCACCCAGAAGCCCAAGGAAGAACTCAGCGACTTCAAGAACTGGACCGGTAGCGTGACCCTGCATCAGGGCGATGATTATCTGCGTCACAACGGCGCCGGCGAGATGCTGGTGTTTTCCGCCGCCGACTTCGAAGACTTCCTCGAGCCGCGCCCCGACCTGCCGCTGACCATGGAGCAGGAGCTGGAACCGGTGGTGCGTCACCTGGTGGAACAACGCTGGCCGTTCCGTTTGCACGCCACGTATGACGAATCCATCTCGCGCATGCTCGACGTGTTCGAGAAGGTCAACCGCGACATCCCGTTCAATGGCCTGCCATGGTTCTTCGACCATGCCGAAACCATTACCCCGAAAAACATCGAACGTGTACGCGCCCTTGGCGGCGGTATTGCGATCCAGGACCGCATGGCATTCCAGGGCGAATACTTTGTCGAGCGGTACGGCGCCAAGGCGGCCGAAGCCACGCCACCGATCAAGCGCATGCTGGCCGAAGGCGTGCCGGTCGGGGCGGGCACCGACGCCACGCGGGTGTCGAGCTACAACCCGTGGACTTCGCTGTACTGGATGGTCAGCGGGCGCACCGTCGGTGGCCTGGAACTGCACGCCGAGGGCCTGCCGCGCCTGACTGCGCTGGAACTGTTCACCCATGGCAGCGCCTGGTTCTCCTCCGAGCAGGGCAAGAAGGGCCAGATCAAGGTCGGGCAGTTGGCGGATGTGGCCGCGCTGTCGGCGGACTTCTTCAGCGTCGATGAAGAGGCCATCAAGTGGATCGAATCGGTGTTGACCGTGGCCGGCGGCAACGTGGTGTATGGCGCCGGCGACTTCGAAGACTTCGCGCCGCCGCGCGTGCCGGTGCTGCCGGACTGGTCGCCGGTGGTCAAGGTGCCGGGTCACTGGCGTGCGACTTCAGCGTTGCAAGCTCAAGTACACCAGTGCAGCGGCCCCTGCGGCGTGCATGCCCACAGCCATGAAAAAGCCCGTCTTTCCAGCGTGCCGGTCAGCGACTTCCAGGGTTTCTGGGGTGCGTTCGGCTGCTCGTGCTTTGCCTTTTAATCAAAAACCAAAGGAGTTAACCCATGACTTACTCGCGCTTGAACAAAGATGATGCCGTCGTATTGTTGGTCGATCATCAGACCGGCCTGATCTCCCTGGTACAGGATTTTTCGCCGAACGAATTCAAGAACAACGTGTTGGCCCTGGCCGACGTCGCCAAGTTCTTCAACCTGCCGACCATCCTGACCACCAGTTTTGAAAGCGGCCCTAACGGCCCGCTGGTTCCGGAACTCAAGGCACTGTTCCCGGACGCGCCGTACATCGCCCGCCCTGGCCAGATCAACGCCTGGGACAACGAAGATTTCGTCAAGGCCGTCAAGGCGACCGGCCGCAAGCAGATCATCATTGCCGGTGTGGTCACCGACGTATGCGTAGCGTTCCCGACCCTGTGCGCCCTGGCCGAAGGCTTCGAAGTGTTCGTGGTCACCGACGCCTCCGGCACCTTCAATGAAACCGTGCAACAAGCCGCCTGGTCGCGTATGACCGCCGCCGGTGCGCAATTGGTGAACTGGTTCGCCGTGGCCTGCGAGCTGCAAGTCGACTGGCGCAACGACATGGAAGGCCTGGCCAACCTGCTGTCGCCGCGTATTCCCAACTATCGCAACCTGATGAACAGCTACTCGGCGTTTACGGCCAAGTAAGCTGCTTCGGAAGACACCGCATTACCCCTGTGGGAGCCGGGCTTGCCCGCGATAGCGGTATGTCAGTCGACAGCAATGGTGACTGACACACCGCTATCGCAGGCAAGCCAGCTCCCACATTTGTTTTGTGGTGCGCCTGCTTTCAGGCTATAAAACCGAACACTGTCCACCGAGAAGCGACAATGAACCCCTTCGAAGACATGCGCCTGTTCTGCCAGGTCATGGAATCCGGCAGCTTCACCGCCGCCGCCGAGCAACTGGGCCTGTCCAAGCAGTTCGTCAGCCGCCGCCTGATCCAGCTGGAAGACCGCCTGGGCGTGCGCCTGCTCAACCGCTCCACGCGGCGCCTGGATGTCACGCCGCTCGGCCAGAGTTATTACGAGTCCGCCTTGCGCCTGCTCGGGGAGGTGGAGCAAGTGGAGCAGGGCATCGCCGGCCAGAACAGCGAGCCCCGCGGCACCATCCGCCTCAGCGCGCCGTTGTCGTTTGCCATGGCCCATCTGGGCTGCCTGTTGCCGTTGTTTTTGCAGCGTCATCCCCAGGTGTCGGTGGAGGTCGACCTCAGTGACCGCCCCGTGGACCTGATCGGCGAAGGCTATGACCTGGTATTGCGCATCGGCACCCTGGAAGATTCCACTTTGATTGCCCGTCGTATCGCCAGCATTCCACGGGTGTACTGCGCCAGTCCCGAGTACTTGGCCCTGCGCGGCACGCCGCACAAGCCCGATGACCTGGCCGACCACGACTGCCTGCCCTACGGCCATGGCCGCCAGGTGCAATGGCGCTTCAAGGGCAAGCTGCAAGCGCTGAACGTCAGCGGGCGCATGCGTGTGAACAACGGCGACCTGCTGCGCGATACCGCCATCGCGGGGTTGGGCGTGACTTACCTGCCGACCTTTATCGTCGGCGATGCACTGAAAGACGGGCGCCTGGTCAGCGTACTGGACGAATTCGCCCCCGAAGCCCTGACCCTGTCGGCGGTGTATCCGCAGCACCGGCAAAGCTCGCGGCCGGTGCAGGCGCTGGTGGAGTTCCTGCGCGAGCGCCTGGCTAGTGGCTGTTGAAGAGCTGGCGGATCAGGTTTGGCGTACTGCCGGTCCAGCGCTTGAATGAGCGTCGAAAGTTGGCCGCATCGTTGAAGTTCAGGTACGCCGCCACTTCGTCATTGCTGTAGCCCTTGACCTGATACAGGTGCAGCGCCACCTGTTTGCGCACCCGGTCCACTTGTTGCTGGAAGCCGGTGTGATGCTTGTGCAGCTTGCGCTTGAGCGTGGCCGGGCTCATGGCGAAGGCGCTGGCGGCCTGTTCCAGGCTGGGTGGCTGGCGCACCTGTTCGCGTAGGTAATCGTAGAGACAGTCAAGAAAACTGGCGGCAAAGCCCAGTAGCTCAATCTGCTCGCGGGCGTGTTGGCGCGCTACTTGGCCGGCGGTGGCCGAAGCGCCTGGCCAGGGGCGGGTGAGGTATTCGCGCGGGATGCTCAGCATGTCCAACGGCCGTTCGAAGCGCGTCTCTTCGCCCAAGTGCACCCAATACTGTTCGACGTAACGCGGCTCGGCATGGCTGAAACTGCACCCCCACGGCAAGCGCTCGCCGCTCAGCCATTGGCTCATGGCGACCAGCGAAGTCATGCTGGCTTCCAGCAAAAAGCGCCAGTGCTCACCCGCCCCGCAACTGTCCTGCCAATACAGGTAGGCATGGTGCTCATCCAATTCCATTTGCAGCGTGACCAACGGGCTGAGCAGCACCTGCTGCTGGATCAGGATTTCCAGGGCCTGGTGCAGGTTCTGTGCATGGCCCAGGGCGTGGCTGGCGGCGCCGTAATAGCCAGGCAGCAGGCGTTGGCCGAACAGAAAGCTGCTGTCGTCGGCGTCCAGTAACTTGCGGCTGTTGCCGATCAGGCCGAGGAACTGTTGCGGGCTCAGTCGTGCCTGGCCGGCCAGGATATCCTCGTGGAACAGCCCGGTGCCGCGCAGCAGGCGGTGGCTGTCGATGTCCCGGGACAAGGCCAGGTCGATCAGCGTGGCGGGTTGATAGTGCCCCGGAATGAAGCGGCTGTCGGCTTCGTACCAGCTGGTTTTGACGGCCATCTCAGGCGCTTTTCGCCAGCGGTTGCTTGGCCCTGGCCAGTGCCAGGTTG
Organism: Pseudomonas cedrina subsp. cedrina; assembly: GCF_001983175.1. Taxonomy (GTDB): domain Bacteria; phylum Pseudomonadota; class Gammaproteobacteria; order Pseudomonadales; family Pseudomonadaceae; genus Aquipseudomonas; species Aquipseudomonas cedrina. Next base: position 367,597 of record NZ_MNPW01000007.1, on the reverse strand, counting down.
AGGCGTTTGAGCAGGTCGTGGGGCGGCTCGTTCAGCGCCATGACCACCGCGGTGGTGGCCGCCAATTGCAGACGTTCGCCCTGTTGCCGGGTTTTGTGGGCCAGGCCGCTGACCGCTTGCTGCAACTCCAGCGCCAGCTCCTTGGCGTGACGCTCGCCGGTGTTGGGCAACAGCACCACAAAGCGATCACCGGCCAGGCGACACAGCAGGTCCTGGCGGCGCAGGTTAAGCAACAGCAAATGGCTGAGGGCCTGCAACACCGCGTCGCCTTCGGCATGCCCGTAGGCCTGGTTGATGGCGGCGAAGTTGTCCAGGTCCAGCGCCAGCAGCGACAGCGGACGCTGCTGGTCCTGGCTGTCTTGCAGGCTCTCGGCCAACTGACGCTTGAGGTAATCGGCGCCGGCCAGCGGCGTGAGTTTGTCGAACAGCCGGTGCTCGCGAAACAGCCGCTCGCGTTTTTCCATCTGCGCACTGATCGCCAGTTGCTCACGGTGCCAGTGATAGATGCCGATGGTCAGCAGCACCATGCCCACCGGCATCGGCCCGGACTCCAGCCAGTGGTCCCAGGTGATGCTGTCGGGCAGGCGGATGAATTCGTCGAGGCTGTCGATCCACCAGGAGAAAAAGATGCACGACAGGCCCAGGGCCAGGTAGTTGGTGACGCGCCCGGCTGGGCGGCTCTTCAGCACCAGGCCCAGCCAGACCAGGGCGAGCAGGGCTGAGCCGCCTTCACCGAAGATATCCAGCCACACCCATTCGCTGAAGCTTTTCAACTCGCCGCAGGCCAGGTGCAGGATCAGCCCGAGGTTGGCGGCGATCAGCAGCAGCGAGAGTTTCCAGCGGTGGGGTTTGAGCACGGAAAACATGGCCGCGAGTCCTTGGATGATCCAGTTGTGGCCGACAGCACAGCAGATGGATGTGACGGTTGGATGACGCTGGCGAGGGGTCGAATCAGCTCATGGCATACCTGCAATTTTCAGCCAAACACAGATTCAATGTGGGAGCTGGCTTGCCTGCGATAGCGACGGCTCAGTGAGTAAAGCGTTCACAGACAGACCGCTATCGCAGGCAAGCCAGCTCCCACAGTTAATCGAGGGTCATTTCAGCTCATTTGTGTGCCATACGACACTCGAAACCCCGGTTTACGGGCCTTCCCGCCATCCCCTGTCACAGAACCGTCATCCCCCACCCCTAGCGTGCCCTCCCAGTTGCCGGGCCTCTTGCCTGGCGCGAATGGATTCTTGGGGAGGACTGCATGTACAAGCGCACCGGGCTCGTCAGCTTCACGCTTACTGCCTTGGCCCTGGCGATTGCCAGTGAGCGGCTCAACGCGGCCGAGGTGGCCAATACCGAGCACGTTGAAGTGGTCGGCCAGGCGGCTGCCATTGACCAGGCGCTCAGGGAGCAGCGCAGCGCGGACAGCATCAAGAGCGTGGTGCATGCCGACGGCGTGGCCCAGTTGCCGGATGAAAACGTCGCCGAAGCGGCGCAGCGCCTGCCCGGCATCAGTGTGGAACGCGACCAGGGCGAAGGGCGCTTCGTCAGCGTGCGCGGCCTGGGCCCGGACCTTAACAGCGTGACCATCAACGGCACCCTCGTACCGGCCCCGGAAAGCGCGCGCCGCGCCGTGGCCCTCGACGTGCTGCCCTCGGAGCTGGTGCAGTCGCTGTCGGTGATCAAGACCCTCACCCCGGACATGGACGCCAACTCCCTCGGCGGCACGGTCGACGTGCAGAGCCTGTCGGCCTTCGACCACAAGGGCCTGTTCTACACCGGTAGCACCGAAGCCAGCTACGACAAGAACAGCCGCCAGACCAGCCCGAAATTTTCCGGCGCCGCGAGCAACCGTTTCAGCCTTGGCGACGGCATCGACAACTTCGGCGTGGCCGCGGCGTTGAGCTGGCAAAAGCGGGACTTCGGCTCGGACAACGTCGAAACCGGCGGCGCGTGGGACTTCAGTAATGGCGCCAAGCTCAACGAATTCGAACAGCGCGACTACGACATCAGCCGCGAACGCGCGGGCGGCGGGCTGAACTTCGACTACAAGCCCGATGACCTCAGCAGCTATTACCTGCGCACCCTTTACAGCCGCTACACCGACACCGAGACCCGCAACTCCACCAGCATCGAGTTTGCCGACCCGCTGGCAGCTGGTGAACTGGGCGATGCCGAGGCCAAGCGCAAGCTGAAAAACCGTGAGGAAACCCAGGAAATCCAATCCTACGTGTTTGGCGGCGAACGCATGCTCGGCCTGTGGACCTTGAGCGGGCAGGCCGGCTACAGCCAGTCCAGCGAAGACAGCCCGGGGCACATCGCCGGTGCGACTTTCGAGGGCGGCGACTTTGCAGGCAGTGGCTTCTATGACAACGACAAGCCACGCCCGATCATTGGCAGTGGCTTCTACGACCCCCGCAACTTCAGCCTCGACAAGGTCGACTGGGAAAAACAGCACACCCAGGATACCGAGAAGAACCTGCGCCTGGACCTGGCGCGCGACTACGATTTGAGCGGCTACGCCTCCCAGGTGAAGTTCGGCGGCAAGGTCAGCCGTCGCAACAAAGACAATGACCTGGAAGCCTGGGTCTACGAAGATTTCGACACCCTGGGGTTCAGCGCCGACCAACTCAACCTCGGCCGGTTCCAGAAAGGCAGCGTCGACTACCGCCTGGGCAACTACGGCCCAGGCATCAGCCCCAGCGGCATCAAGCAGCTGATCGGCAGCCTCGACGCCGCAAACTTCTATGACCAGACCGAATCCCGGGTCAATGACTTCACCATTGGCGAAGACATCAACGCCGGCTACCTGATGAACACCATCGATATCGACGACTGGCGCTTTATCGCCGGCCTGCGCTACGAGGGCACCGAGTTCGAAGCCAAAGGCACCGGCGCCACGGACGGCGTGTTCACCGCCACCGAAACCAAGCGCCGCTATCACCACTGGCTGCCCGGCCTGCACGCACGCTACCAGATCGACAAGAACACCCAGGTGCGTGCGGCCTGGACCAAATCCGTGGTGCGCCCGACCTTCGGCCAATTGGCCCCAGGATTTGTGATCGACGATGACGAAGCCACCTTCGGCAATCCGGACCTCAAGCCCCTGGAGTCGAGCAACCTGGACCTGGGCATCGAACACTTCATGGGCCGCGCCGGTACCGTGTCGGCCTTCGTGTTCTACAAGGACATCCAGAACTTCGTCTATAACACCGACGTGGCCGGCACCGGGGCCTGGACCAACTTTTCCGAAGCCCACACCTACGCCAACGGCGACAGCGCCAAGCTCTACGGCCTGGAACTGGCCTACTCGCAGAAGTTCGATTGGTTGCCCGCGCCCTGGAATGGCCTGCTGATCGGTGCCAACAGCACGTTCAGCCGCTCCAGTGCGGATATAGAAGGCTTCGACGCGGCCAGCGGCGCGAATCGCAAACGCAACATCAGCCTGCCCAACCAGTCCGACACCGTCGGCAACCTGATGCTCGGCTGGGAAGACGACAAGCTCAGCCTGAGGCTCTCTGCCAACTACAAGTCGGCCTATCTCTATGAATTGGCCTCGATCAACGACAAGGCCCACGACCTGCATGTGGATGCGCAGACGTTCGTCGATTTCAGCGCGCGCTACTCGCTGAGCAAAAACCTGCAAGTGAGCTTCGAGGCGCAGAACCTCACCGATGAGTCGTACTTCGTCTACACCGGTCACCGTAGCTACAACGGCCAGTACGAAGAGTACGGCCCCACCTACAAGGTAGGCCTGACCTTCACCCATTTTTGACACGCACCCCATTTCAAACTGTGGGAGCTGGCTTGCCTGCGATGGCGGTTTATCAGCAACAGAGCTGCAAGCTGACCCACCGTCATCGCAGGCAAGCCAGCTCCCACAGTTGATCGTCACTGTATTCGAAGGATGTGTTTGTTCATGAAGATTTCCCAGCTGTATGTGCTGATCGCTTTGGCAACCTGTGGCCAAGCCCTGGCCGCCGATCTGCCGCTGACCCCTTGGGCCCCCAAGCTGAACGCCGAGGCGGTGGCTTTCCTGCCGGGCAGCACTGATCGCCTCGCCGCCGGCCTGCGCGACGGCCTGCAATGGCTCGACAGCACAGGCGCCGAGCGGGCGCGGCTGCCGGGCAGTTTCAGTAGCCTCGACAGCCGCGCCGCCGGCGCCCAGGTGCTGGTCGCCAGCCTCGACAACAATCGCCAGCAAGCGCTGCTGGTCAGCCTCGATCCATCGACCAACACCTTTGGCACACCGCTGTACCTGCCCGCCCGCGATTACCCGGTCAACGGCCTGTGCCTGTACCGCGACGGCGCGGCCAACCTGTTTGTGTTTCTGGTAGGCGAGGAGGGCAAGGGCGAACAATGGCTGGTCGGCAACGCCGCGACCCTGTTGAGCGAGCCGCAACGGGTACGTGGTGTGCCGCTGCCGCCCTCGGCGCAGTTCTGCCAGGTGGATGACGCGACGAACCAGTTGCTGGTCAATGAACAAAACGTCGGCTGGTGGGCCTACCCGGCGCACCCGGAGGCCGAGGCAAAACGCACCCCCGTGGCGCTGTTCGACAACCCCAAGCGCGAAGCCGGCGCCATGGCGCTGGTGCCGGGCGGGGTGGTGGCGCTTGATCCGAAAACCGCTCGACTGCACCTGTTCCAGCACACCGGCGAGCGGTGGGTCGAACACGCCAGCCTGACGCTGCCGGGCCTCAAGGAGCCGGAGCAACTGGCTATCAACGGCCAGCATGTGCTGGTGCGTGACGACGATACCGGCAGGCTTTACCAGGGCACGCTCAACTGGCAGGCCAAGCCCGTGACGGCCGAAGCGCTGCTGCCGGAAGTCGCCGCTGTGCGCCAGACCGATCCGGTTGGCCGCCAGGGCGATGCAGCGGATGACCCGGCGATCTGGATTCACCCCGAACAGCCGCACAAAAGCCGCGTACTCGGTACCAACAAGAAGCAGGGCCTGCTGGCCTATGACCTGGACGGCAAGCTGCTGCAGGAACTGGCGGTCGGTCGCCTGAACAACGTCGACGTGCGCCCCAACTTCAAGCTCGGCCAGCAGACGGTTGACCTGGCCGTGGCGAGCAACCGCGATCGCAACAGCCTGAGCCTGTTCAGCATCGACCGGCAAAGCGGCGAGTTGCGCGAGGCCGGTGAAGTGCCAACGCCGCTCAAGGAAATCTACGGCATTTGCCTGTTCCAGCCCGACAGCGGTGAACTCTACGCGATTGCCAACGGCAAGGATGGCACCTTTCTGCAATACCGCTTGAGCGCGCCGGATGGCCATGCGCGCGGCGAGTTGGTGCGCCGGTTCAAGGTCGACAGCCAACCTGAAGGCTGCGTCGCCGACGACCAGCGCCAGCGCCTGTTCCTGGGTGAAGAAGACGTCGGCGTCTGGGCGGTGGATGCTCGCGCCGACCAGCCGGCCACGCTTACCAGCGTGATCAAGGTCGGTCCGCAACTGCACGCGGACGTCGAAGGCCTGGCGCTGTACCAAAGCACAGCGCACGACTACCTGGTGATCTCCAGCCAAGGCAATGACAGCTACCTGGTGCTGGATGCCGAACCACCGTTCGCCTCCCACGGCGCCTTTCGCGTCGGCCTGAATGCCGCCGCCGCGATCGACGGCGCGTCGCAAACCGATGGCCTGGAAGTCACCGCCCTCAACCTCGGCGGCCCCTGGGGCAAAGGCCTGCTGGTGGTACAGGACGGGCGCAAGCGCATGCCCGAGCAAACCCAGAACTTCAAGTTCGTGCCGTGGGCCGAGGTGACCCGCGCGCTGAAGTTGCCGTGAACCGTCATCACCCGGTCATTACTTTTTAATCACTGCACGTTAAAACGCAGAGGAGGCATCAACCATGCACGCGACGATGGAACATATGACGATCTGGGGCCTGATCAGTGACGCCAGCCTGTTGGTCAAGGCGGTGATGGTCACCTTGTTGCTGGCATCCTTGCTCAGTTGGTACCTGATTATCCAGCGCGGCAGTGTGCTGCGGCGCCTGGAGCGCCAGTTGAATGGCTTTGTGCAGCGCTTTCGCGCCGCCCCCGACTTGCAGGCGCTGTACCGCGAAACCGTGCAGGCGGGCGAGGGTGGCATTGCGCCGATTTTCATCGCGGGGGTGCAGGAATATCAACACCTGCACAGCCATGATCCGGCGGTGCTGGAAGGTGTGGAGCGGGCCTTGCAGGTCGCGATCACCGAACAGGAAATCGAGCTGGAAAAGGGCCTGCAATTTCTCGCCACGGTGGGCTCGGTCAGCCCCTACATCGGTTTGTTCGGCACGGTATGGGGCATCATGAATTCCTTTATTGGCTTGTCCCAGGTGCAACAGGCCACGCTGTCGACGGTCGCGCCAGGCATCGCCGAGGCACTGATCGCCACGGCGATCGGCTTGTTTGCAGCCATTCCGGCGGTGATCGCCTATAACCGCTTTGCGGCGCGCAGCCAGACCTTGCTCACCCGTTACTACGCCTTCGGCAACGAACTGCAAGTGCGCCTGCACCGCGCCCTGAGCGGCACGCCGATCAACCTGGCCGCGGCCGCCTGAACTGGAGCGATCCCATGTTAGTAAGGCCGCAACGCAAGTACGGGCCCAAGGCCGAGATGAACGTGGTGCCCTACATCGATGTGATGCTGGTGCTGCTGGTGATCTTCATGGTCACCGCGCCGATGCTCACCCAGGGCGTAAAGATCGAATTGCCTAAAGTGGCCGCCGAGGCGCTGGCCACCGACACTCGCCAACAGATCCTTACGTTGTCGGTGAAGGCCGACGGGGGTTATTACTGGAACCTCGGCGGTGAACTCGATACCCGGCACCAGACCGACAGCGCCGTGACCCTCGATGAAATGGGCGCCAAGGTCATGCAGGTGGTGGCGGCGCGCAGTGACACCCAGGTGTATATCCGCGCCGACGAAAACGCCGGCTACGGTCGCGTGGTCGCGGCCATGGCGGTGTTGCAGAAGGGCGGTGTGAGCAACCTGGGGCTGGTGACCGAGGCAGCGCAATGACGGCGATGATCACGCACGGCCCGACACTGGCGATGGCGCCCCGGGCGACGTCCGGGTTGTGCAGAAACAGCCTGGCGGCGAGCCTGGCGGTGATGCTGCATGTGGGCGTGCTGGCGGCATTGACGGTGGAGTGGTCGACGGGAAAACCGCCGGTGCAAGCGCCGAGGGTGATGCATACCCAGTTGGTGATGCTGCCGGCTCCGGCTCCAGCGCCTGAACCGGTTGCGGTCGCGCCAACCCCGGAGCCCGTCGCCGTTCCTGCCCCCGTGAAGCCCACTGTCGACCCGCAGATCCAGGCGCAAAAACTCGAGAAAGCCGCGTTGGCGCGCAAGCGGGTCGAGCAGAAGAAGGTCGAGCAGCAGCAGGAAAGGTTAGCCGGCGAACAGCAAAATCGCGAGCTGGAGCAACAACGCCAGGCCCGGGAACGCCTTGCCGCCGAGCGCGCACGTCCCGCTCCCGCGGCGGCCGCCCCTGCGTTCGACAGCCGCCAATACCAGCCCTTGAGCAAACAGGCGCCGGACTACCCCGAGCGTGCGCTGGACAAGAACATCGAAGGCGACTGTTCGGTGGAGTACACCGTCAACACCCAGGGCCGCGTGGAAAACCCCAAGGTGCTGGAGGGCTGTCACCCCCTGTTCATGCGACCTTCACTGGCGGCGGCAAACACCTTTCGCTACCAGCCAAGAATGGTCGATGGCAAGCCTGTTCCGGTGCCGGCGGTGCGCAATACTTTTCACTATCGCATCAAATGAAATGCCATTGCCGACACCAAAACCGTGTGGGAGAGGGCTTGCCTGCGATAGGCGTATCTACACATTATTGTAGTGAGCGGGCTTGTCCCGCGCTGGGCTGCGAAGCGGCCCCAAACCAGACGAATTGGGTTTGCCTGAAACTGCGCGGTGTCTTTATTGGGGCGGCTTCGCCACCCAGCGCGGGACTAGCCCGCTCACTACAGGGAGATTTGTCAGCCTTTGAAAGTTGTGTAGATACCTATGCTGCGATAGCGGCGCGTCAGTTAGCAGTTTATTTCCTGATAGACCGCTATCGCAGACCAGCCAGCTCCCACCAGTGACCTGCTCCTGTCAGCGAGTTGCCTGGGAGAGTTGGACACGCTTGGCGTTGAAGCTTTTGTCGAAGCCTTGCGACACATCGATGTGTCGGGTCAGCAGGCCTTCTTTCCGGTAGGTGTCGGCGGTGGCTTGCAGGCCGCTGATCACCGAGTCGTCGATGGCGACTGGCGTCAGGTGGGTGTCCTTGGCCACTTCCACATGCACTTGCAGCGGCAGGCCGGTGATCCTGGCCTGGGCGGCGGCGTACTCATTGGGGTGGGTGTTGGCCCACGCATAGGCGCGGTCGACGCGTGCGACAAAGTCGTCCAGCTGCGGGCGCTTGTCGGCGATGGCCTCTCGGGTGGCGGCCAAGTACAAATGATTGCTCAGTAGCTGCTTGCCGCTGACCAGTACACGCGCCTGGCTTTGCGAGGTCACCACGGTGGTATAGGGGTCCCACGTCGCCCAGGCATCGGCGGTGCCGTTATCCAGCACCAGACGTGATTCGGCGGGCAGCAGGAAAATGAATTGCGCATCCTGGCTGGTCAGGCCGGCGCTGGCCAAGGCTTTGATCGCCAGGTAATGCCCGATGGAACCGCGCCCGGTGACGATCTTCTTGCCCTTGAGGTCGGCGGCGGTCTTGATCGGCGAGTCCTTGGGCACCAGCAGGGCGGTGGTGTTGCGGCCTTCGGCGTGGATGATGCTGACCACCTTGAGCGAGGCTCCGGCACCGAGGGCGAACACATAGGGTGCATCGCCAAGGGCGCCGATATCCACGGCCCCGGCGTTCAAGGCTTCGCCCAGCGGCGAGGCGGACGGGAACTCCGACCACTGGATTGCATAGGGCAGGTTCTGTGTTTCGCCGCTGACTTCAAGCAGCGTCTTGATCGTGGACTTCTGGTTCGCCACCCGCAGCGGCTGCAGCTCGGCGGCGTGGGCACTGCCGATCAGGCCGAGGGCCAGTGCGCAGGCGAGGAAGCGGTGCTTGAGGGGCAGGGTGTAAAACATGGGGCAGACTCCAGGCGTTGAGTGTTCAAAGAGGGATGCCTCCGCCTGGAGAAGGGGTCGGATTCCGCAGGTGCTGCACGGGATGCTCAGATAACGTAGAAACCGTGAGTGCCGTCGCGCGCCAGCTGGTCTACGAGGCCGAACTCCCAATCCAGATAGGCCTGCATGGCTTCCCTGGGGCTGTCGGTGCCTTCGTACGGGCGCCGATAGCGGTCGATACGCGGCGAGGCCAGGTGGGTTTCGCCTGTTTCCAATGGCAACTGCGCGTTGATCCAGCCGGTGGTGCCGTCTTGCAGCAGGAACACGGGCCTGCCGGTGAGGGCTTCGACCTCGGCCACCGCCAGGCGCGCCAATTGGCTGCTGCCGCAGGTCAGTACATAGCGCTGGGCGGCGGGCACCTTGGCCAGGGCCTGGGGCAGTTGCGCACGCAGCACCCACCAGGCCCCGGGAATATGGCGCTTGACGTAGTTGGCGCTGGCGGTGAAATCCAGCACCACGGTGTCGCCATGGGCCAGCCAGTCGGCCAGGGTCCGGGGGCTGATCGGCTCGACCGGGGGCGGCGTCGGTACGGGAGCGATCCACGCGCCTTTCTCGCTCAAGTGCGCCGGTTGCAGGTCATCCAGTACATGCACGTCCCAGCCCAGTTGGGCCAGCCAGGACGCGGACATATTGGCGCGCACGCCGTCGTCATCCGCCAGTACCAGCCGGGCACCGCGCACGCTGGCGACGTGGTCGGTTTCCTGCACCAGTTGCCCGCCCGGCGTCGAACGTGCGCCCGGCAGGTGGCCGGCTGCGTATTCTTCCGGTGTGCGTACATCGAACAGGTAGGTCGTGCGCGTCGGTTCCTGCTGCCAGGCCTTCAGGTCGGCCAGGGTGGCGCGGCCCACACGCGCCTTGTCGGCGACACGGCGGGCATCGACGGCGGCGAGTTGGCGGTGTTCTTCCGAAGTCGGTGCAAAACGACGTGATTGGCCATGGGCGAGTTTCTGCCCGGCCAGCGTCCAGCCGATGGTGCCGTTACGCAGGGCCGACACCGGGTTGGCCACACCCGCATTGATCAGCGACTGGGTGCCGATAATGCTGCGGGTGCGCCCGGCGCAGTTGACGATGATGCGGGTGGCCGGGTCCGGCGCCAGCTCGCGGGCGCGCAGCACCAGTTCGGCGCCGGGCACGCTGATACCGGTGGGGATGTTCATGGTCTGGTATTCGTCGAAGCGGCGCGCATCGAGCACCACAATATCGGCCTGGCTGTCGAGTAAGGCCTTCACCTCTTCAGCCGCCAGGGACGGCGTATGCCGCTCGCTTTCCACCAGCTCGCCGAAGGCTTTGCTGGGCACGTTGACGTCGATAAACAGCTCGCCACCGGCCTTGCGCCAACCGTCCAGCCCACCTTCCAGCAGGCTGACCTGGGTGTAGCCCAACGCGACCAGGCGTTCAGCGGCGCGGGCGGCCAGCCCTTCGCCGTTATCTTAGACGGTGACCTGGGTATCGCGGCGTGGAATGCGCGAGTACACCTCCAGTTCCAGCTTGGACAACGGGATATTCGCCGCGAACAACGGGTGGGATTCGGCAAACGGCGCTTCTTCGCGTACGTCGATCAGGGCGAGTTCTTCACGATCCAGCAGGGCCTTGCGGATCTGGGCGAAGCTACGGGTGGGAGTGCTCATAGGGCAGGGCTCTTTTCTTTGGACAAATCCCAGATATTCGGGAGAAAGGCATTGGAATAACCGGAAATAAACAGCTTTTCGCTGCCGTCAGGCTGATACACCGCACGGCGCACCGCACCGATATTGGCGCCGTATACATGGATGCTGATCGACACCTGGTCGCTGTAGGCATTGCTCACCTGATGGATATCGCCGACTTTGGGCGACACCGCTTCAACCTGGCCCGGCACCAGTTGGATCGGCTCTCCTCGGGCAACCAGCCGGCCATCAGGCCCGCGTTCAAAACCTTGGGAAAACTCCGCCCCGCGCAGCATCCCGATCAGGCCCCACACCCGGTGGTCGTGGATCGGCGTGCTTTGGCCCGGCCCCCATACAAAGCTGACGATGCAAAAGCGCTCGCGCGAGTCGGCATGCAGCAGGAACTGCTGGTAGCGCTCGGGATCGGGCCTGGCGAATTCATCCGGCAGCCAGTCATCATGGCTGACCAATTGCGCCAGCAGCTTGCCGCCACGGTGCAGCAGGTCGCCTTCGCGTGGATGGCCGTCGATCAATTCCGCCAGTGCGCCTATGAAGGCTCTGAGTCTTTCCGGGTGTGCGGCCTGGGTCATGGCATGTCCATCGTGTGGTCGCGGGCGATGCGATTATCTAAGCATAATGTTTATAATTAATATGCTGATTTTTAATGATTAGCTTATAGCTGAAGGTAATTTAGAACCGGTGCGACCTGCGCTAAACGTTATCGGCCGCAGTGCGGGCTATCCAGATAACCCTGCGGCAACTATGCTTCGCACACATCTTAATGACTGTTCTCTATGTGCGGCCCCAATGAAAATTGACGATATCGATGCCTTTGTCGAAGTGATTCGTTGCCAGTCGATCAGCCACGCCGCCGAGTCGTTGCAACTCACCCAGCCGGCGATCACCCGCCGTGTGCAGAACTTCGAGCAGGCCCTGGGGGTGGAGCTGTTCGACCGCAACACCAAGCCCCTCAAGCCTACGTTGATCGGTACCCGCGTGTATGAGCAGTGCCGGTCGATCCTGCGCGAGATGGATGCACTGCGCGAACTGGTCGCCACCGACGCGCCGCCCACCGGCCTGTTGCGCCTGGGCGTGCCGCAGACCCTCGGCGATGTGGTGCTGCTGGATGCGCTCAAGCAGCTGCGCGCCGAGTACCCGGACCTGCGTGCCCAGGTCGTCACGGGCTGGGGCAGCCAGTTGGTCGGCAAGATCGAACGTGGCGAGTTGGATGCGGCCGTGGCGTTGTTCCCGGCGAGCAAGGTTTTCCCGGACAACATCGTCGGTGCATCCATCGGCAAGATGGAGCTGGTGGTGGTGTGTGCCAAGGCGCAGTTGCCGAAGAAGCCGTGCAAGCTGGCGGACGTTTATCAGCAGGGCTGGGTGCTCAACCCGGATGGCTGCGGCTTCCGCGCCGGCTTACAGCGCACCTTGGCCGACCAGGGGTTGGTATTGCGGGTGAATCTGGAAACCTTCGGCACCGAGCTGCAGTTGGGCCTGGTGGCGGACGGCCTGGGCCTTGGCTTGGTGCCTCGACCCTTGCTGGAGCGCAGCGCGCACCGTGAACACCTGGCGGTGATGCCGCTCAAGGACTTCAAGCCGGTGATGGACCTGTGGCTGATCTACCCGCACTTCCTGGGCAACCTGCAAGGGCCGGTGGATGCGTTTGGCAAACGGGTTGCCGGTTCCCTGCACAAGATCCGCACCGCCGCCTGACCCCTGTGGGAGCTGGCTTGCCTGCGATAGACGTCAGCCCGGCAAACATTGATGTTGACTGGCCCACCGCTATCGCGGCATAGGTATCTACACAATTTTGGCTCGACGCTGAAACCGCAGTGAATGGGCTGTTGTGGCGAGCGGGCTTGTCCCGCGTTGGGCTGCGAAGCAGCCCCAGTAAGCAGAATGCGGTGTATCAGACATTCCGCAGAGGCTGGTTTTAGGGCTGCTTCGCAGCCCAACGCGGGACAAGCCCGTTCGCCACAGGGGAACTCGCCAGCCTTTGAAAGTTGTGTAGATACCTATGGCTATCGCGGGCGAGCCCGCTCCCACAGGAAAGCAGAGCGGTGGCGTGCTCAGGCCACTCGCTGGCCCTGTTCGCGTTCAGCGATCAGTTGGCGGGTGAGGGGAATCAGGCGCTTGCCGTAGTCAATCGCATCGTCCAGCGGATCAAACCCGCGAATCAGGAACGTCGTGATCCCCAGGTCGTAGTAGTCCACCAACGCCTCAGCCACTTGCTCGGCCGTGCCCACCAATGACGTCGAGTTGCCCTGGGCCCCGAGCAAACCGGCAATCCCGGTCCACAAGCGCTTGTCCAGCCGCGATCCCTGCGCCGCCGCCGCGAGCAACCGGCGCGAACCTTCATTCGGTGGTTCGCGCCGCACAAAGCCATTTTTTTCCGCCAGCGCGGTTGCCTGCTGCAAGATGCTGTCGGCCCTTGCCCACGCCAGCGCTTCGGTCTCGGCCAGGATCGGTCGCAACGACAAACTGAAGCGAATCGTGCGTCCATGCCTGGCCGCCTCGGCGCGAACCTGGCTCACGGTCTCGCGCACTTGCTCGTAGGTTTCGCCCCACAGCGCATACACGTCGGCGTGCTTGCCCGCCACTGCGATAGCGGCGGCGGAGGAGCCGCCAAAGTACAACGGAATATGCGGCTGCTGCGGCGACTTCACCGTGGAGTGCGCACCTTCGACCTGGTAGTAGGTGCCTTCAAAGTCAAACGGCTGCTCGCTGGTCCATTCCTGGCGCACCACGCTCAGGTATTCGTCGGTGCGTGCGTAGCGCTCGTCCTTGCCGATATGGCTGCCATCGGCGCGCAATTCGCGGTCGTCGCCGCCCGTGATGATATGCACTGCGGTGCGCCCACCGTTGAACACATCAAGGGTGCTGAACTGCCGCGCGGCCAGGGTGGGCTGGGTGAAACCGGGGCGGTGGGCAATGAGGAACCGTAGTTTCTTGGTCACGCTGGCCGCATGGGACGCGATCAGTGTGCTGTCCGGACTGTTGGAGTGGAAGGCCACCAGCGCGCGGTCGAAGCCGGCGTCTTCGTGGGCGCGGGCCACGGTCTCGACATAGTCGGGTTGCAGGGCAGGACCGCTGCGCGGGTGGATCTCGGAAGCGTGATGGCCGCCAATGTAGCCGATGAATTCGATGCTCATGGTCTGTCCTTGTCGAGTAGGGTATCAACACCTGCGCCAGGTGGGATCGGTCATGCTCGTGCAAGGTAAGGGCAGCCACTGCCTGAGTAAAATGCCGTTTGGTTCTATCCTAATTATTAAAATAGAGAATCATAATCTTTGATTTGATCAGGTAATTGCATTTTAAGCAGGGCGCATCGCGCAAGCCTGACCCTCGATAACGTTGTGTTTTCCCCTGGCCTGGGGTCTGATGGGCGCCGAAACGGGAACCTCAGGTTGGGAAGTCATGCGGGCAGAATTTGCGCAATATGGCGGCATCACCGTCATGATTCCGGCCGCGATCATCATTGCCGTGTGGCTCAGGTACTCCAACCCCTGGGCACTGCGTGCCTGGTTAATCACCGTGGGGGCAGCTTACACACTGGTTGCCCTGAGCAAGTTGCTCTTCAAGGGCTGGGGCTTATCCTTTCAACACATGGACATCGCCGTATTAAGCGGCCATGCCATGAATACATGCCTGATGGTCACCGTGGCATCGAGCCTGGTGGCGCGTCAGTTCAACCCGGCATTGCGCTGGCCGGCGGCGCTGGGGGGCGTGTTCGCCAGCCTCTGGTTCAGTGCTTTCTGCGTTGCCCCTTACATCCATCCACTCAATGAAGCCCTGGCCGGCGCCGCGCTGGGCGTCGGCGCGGCCCTCGCATTTCTGTGGCGCATTGAAGCCACCTCTATCAAGGTATCCCGTTCATTTATCGGCGGTGGCCTGGCGGTCTTGCTGGCTTGTGCGCTGTTGCCCAAGTACAACGCTGAGGTGCTGCTCAACAGGGTCGCCATCGGCCTCTCCGGTGCCGACCAAGCCCATCAAGCGCCTTCCTGGCGCGCGGATGCGCCGCGCAGGACGGCCGAGTAAGTCCCCAGGTCCTGCGCCCGGTTGCTGTCCACCATCAACGCCAGCAACACCGTCTGCGCATTGAAGCGCCGGGTATCCCCCCGACGCCGCGCCGCCTCCATCTGCCTGAACAGCGTATGCGTGACTTGCTGCGGCGAACTGCCTTGCAGCTGCTCAAGCCAATGGCCGATGGCCTGGGTGTTGCGCCGGTACTGCGCGCCCACCGCCGGTTCAGCAAAGCCTTCGAACATCCCGGTGAGTTTTCTCAGCGCATAGCTGCGAATCAAACCGCTCAGCAGACTCATGGCCGTTCCTCGGTCCCGGAGATATTCGCCAGCAACTCGGCGGTCTTGACCTGCATGAACTGGCTGTCACCGCGACTTTCCACGCACAGGCACACCGACAGCGCGTCACTCACCTGCAACTTGAAGCGCCAGTCGGCAAACACCATGGACAGCCCGGAGCACGACTCATCGCTGTCCAACGAATTGTCGCCATACAACACCTGCATGCGCTTGACGACGCGGGTCGAGTTATTCACTTCGATATGAATATTTCCCGAAGAAGGAAATAGGCCAATACGCTCTACCAATAACTTTGAAGTGTTCATGGCCGTCCCTTCGTTTTAGCACTTGGGGGCACTTTATTCTGTGCGGGGGTGAAAAGTGCGGGAATGTTATTTTTAGTCGGTCAAGGCGCTGATTGTTATTTTTCGTCGGCCTCGACAGGTGGTCGAAGTAAGCGTGTTGTGATCATAATCGTCTCGCTACTTTAAGTAAGGCCATTCCTTTTACTACCGGATTAATACAGTACGGCGCGTGGGAGGTTGCCTTGTTCAATAAGATTTTGGTTGTGTGTGTCGGCAATATCTGTCGCAGCCCCACGGCGGAGCAATTACTGCGCAATGCACTGGCGTCTTCAGCCATAAAAATCAGTTCGGCGGGGTTGGCGGCATTGCGTGACAGTCCTCTGGAACCGACGGCTTTGCAAGTGCTTGAGGAACACGGGCATATACCGGGTTTGCACAGGGCGCGTCAGTTGACAAGCGATGCCGTGAGTGAGGCGGACCTTGTTCTGGTCATGGAGCAACGGCATATAGAAGGAGTGCTTAGTCTCGCGCCAGAGGCTCGGGGCAAGGTCTTTCTGTTGGGTAAATGGCAATACGATCGAGAGATCATGGACCCTTATCGTCAAGGCAAGCCGGCTTTTGTCCATGCGTATGCGTTGATAGAACAAGCGGCCCAGGCCTGGGCGCGACGATTGGTTAATTGAGTTGCTTGATGAGCGCCGGATAACGCGCTTGGTAAGTTTAAATTAAATAATGTGGACGATTTACAGTCAGGCTCTAGTGAGAGTTTGCGTACTGCGTGAAGCCGTTAAACGTGCATGGAGCCGGGCGTCTTGCACCCTGTGCCATTCCTTGACTTTTAGTTAGATAAAAGAACTGACTTATGCAATCAGCACCCGCAATAGCGTCGCATAACGGCGAAGAAACCGATTTAGATTTCATGATGTTGTTGGGCACACTGCTGGACCATAAATGGTTGATCGCTGGTATCAGCATCGCGTTTATGGCACTGGGTGTGGCCTATGCCGTGCTGACGCCTCCGGTATACCAAGCCACAGCGCTGGTGCAGGTCGAGCCGAAGAAAAGCGACATGCTGGGTTTTTCGGACGTCGGCAGTTTGCTCGGAAAGGAGTCGCCCACTGTCACGGAAGTCGAGCTGATACGTTCGAGAATCACCATTGGTACCGCCGTCGATAACCTGAACCTGGACCTGGAGGTGAAACCCAAGCGCTTTCCGCTGGTTGGCGACTTTATTGCCCGGCGCTTCAAACCTGCGCAGGATCAGGCCGTGGCGAGCCCATGGCTCGGCCTGGACAGCTACGGCTGGGGGGGCGAGGCGTTGACGTTTTCGCTATTGCGCCTCCCAGCCGAGCTGTTGGGCCAGGAGCTGACCTTGACGGCCGGCGATGGCCCCCGTTTCACCCTGTCGGACCAGGACGACACCGTTTTACTGACGGGGCAGGTGGGTCGTTTCTACGAAAGCAATGGCATCAAGCTGCAGGTCAAGACGCTGCATGCCAATCCGGGCGCGCAATTCAGCGTTGTCCGTTCACCCCGCCTCAGCAGCATCTTGCGCTATCAGAAATTACTCGACGTGGCGGAGCGCGGCAAGGAATCGGGGATTATCGGCCTGGCGCTGGAAAGCACCCGGCCGGCTGCTGCCATTGAAGTGCTCAATGAAGTGGCGCGTATCTATGTGCGCCAGAACATTGATCGCACTTCCGCGGAGGCTGCCCAGAGCCTGGCATTTCTCAAGGATCAACTGCCGCAGGTGCGCAAGGACGTCGAGCACGCCGAGACGGCGCTCAATCAGTTCCAGATCCGCAACAAAACCATCGACATCAGTCTTGAGGCCAAGGCGATTCTTGATCAGATCGTCGCATTGGACGCCAGCATTTCGGAACTCAAGATGCAGCAGGCTGAGATAGAACGAAAGTTCACGCCGCAGCATCCTGTGTACCGCGCGCTCCTCACGCAATTGGCGGAACTCAGTGCGCGTCAAAATGAGCTGGCCAGAAAAGTCGAAAGCCTGCCCACCACTCAGCAGGAACTGCTGAGCCTGACCCGGGACCTGAAAGTCAGTACCGAGATCTACACGCAACTGCTGAACAAGTATCAGGAGTTGGACGTAATGCGCGCCGGCACTGTCGGTAACGTGCGCCTGATCGATACCGCCGATGTCGATTTGAGGAATCCGATCAGGCCGCAGAAGGCATTGATCGTGGTGATCGCTACGCTGCTCGGTGCCTTTGTCGCGATTGCGCTGGTGCTGTTTCGCAAGGCGCTCAACCGGGGCGTTTCCAACCCCAATGAATTGGAAAAGCTTGGCTTGCCGGTGTATGCGGCAATACCGTTCAGCGCCATCCAGAAGGACATGGACCAGAAACTCTTTCGCGCCAACAAGGCCGAATCGACGCAGTTGCTGGCGCTCAGTAATCCAACTGACCTGGCCATTGAAGCGCTGCGCAGCCTGCGCACGAGTTTGCATTTCGCCATGCTGGAAGCCGGTAACAACCGCCTGATGATCTCCGGGCCCAGCCCGCAGGTCGGTAAGACATTTGTCTCATCGAACCTGGCCGCCGTGGTTGCCCATTCGGGCCAGCGTGTGTTGTTGGTGGACGTCGATATGCGCAAAGGCTACTTGCACAAAGTCTTCGGTATCCCGGCTGAAAACGGGCTGTCTGACCTTCTGGCCAAACGCTGCGACCTCAGCGCTGCGATCCATCACACCGAAGTGGAAAACCTCCACATCCTGGGCCGCGGCCGGATACCGCCGAACCCATCGGAACTGTTGATGCACGCCAATTTCAGCGCGTTTCTTGAACAAGTCAGTGCGCTCTATGACCTGGTGATCCTGGATACGCCGCCGTTCCTCGCGGTGACCGACGCAACCATCGTCGGGCGCCAATCCGGTACCAACTTGATCGTGGCCCGGTTCGAGCTGAACTCGGCGCGCGAAGTGGAGCTGACGATGCGTCGCTATCAGCAGAATGGGATTGAACTCAAAGGCGCCATTTTCAACTGCATCGAGAAGCGCTCGTCCGCCAAATACGGATACGGCGCCTACAGCTATTACAACTACGAGTACAAGTCGGACAGCGTTTGATCCTGGACGCAAGGCATTGAAATCCAACGCGCAGCACGTCTACCACTGGCCGCAGGTTCAAAGAGAAACGCTATGAAAGTCACAGTATTTGGCATTGGTTATGTGGGGCTGGTCCAGGGTGCGGTACTTGCGGAAGTCGGTCACGACGTGCTGTGTGTCGATATCGATGCCCATCGGGTCGAACGTCTCAAACAAGGGCATATTCCGATCTACGAGCCGGGCCTGGAGACGTTGGTCAGGGAAAACCATACGGCCGGTCGCTTGAATTTCACTACCGATGCTGTGGCAGCGGTCAAGCACGGCGAAGTGCAGTTTATCGCCGTGGGTACGCCGCCTGACGAGGATGGTTCAGCCGACTTGAAGTATGTGCTGACGGTGGCCGAAACCATTGGGCAACACATGCAGGCGCCTCTGACTATTATCGACAAGTCCACTGTCCCGGTGGGCACGGCTGATAAGGTCAGCGCGCGCGTCGCCGCCATGCTCGCGTTGCGTGAGCGCACTGATCTGAGCTTTGACGTGGTGTCCAACCCGGAATTTCTCAAGGAAGGCTGCGCGGTGGCTGACTGCATCAGGCCGGACCGGATTGTCATCGGCACGGCCAGCCGACATGCGGAAGAGGTGATGCGCGAGCTCTATGCGCCGTTCAACCGCAACCACGAAAAAATCATTGTGATGGACGTGCGCAGCGCCGAGTTGACCAAGTATGCGGCCAATTGCCTGCTCGCCACCAAGATCAGCTTCATGAACGAGATGGCCAACCTGGCCGAGCGCCTGGGGGCGGATATCGAGATGGTCCGCCAGGGGATCGGTTCCGATCCGCGTATCGGCTATCACTTTCTCTACGCGGGCGTCGGTTATGGAGGGTCGTGCTTTCCGAAGGATGTCCAGGCATTGATCCAGACCGCCGAGACCATCGACTTCGATGCCACGCTGCTCAAGGCGGTGGAGCGGCGCAATGCCGAGCAGAAGAATAGCGTGTTCAACAAGATTTCCACTCATTTCAACGGTGAGCTGAGGGACAAGACTTTCGCGCTCTGGGGACTCAGCTTCAAGCCCAATACCGATGACATGCGCGAGGCCCCCAGTCGTGTGTTGATGGAGGCCCTGTGGCGTGCCGGGGCAAAAGTGCAGGCGTTTGACCCGCAAGCCATGGAAGAAACCCAGCGCCTATATGGCGACCGCGATGACCTGCACCTGTGCGGCACCAAGGAAGCCTGCCTGAAAGGCGCAGACGCGTTGATGATCGTCACCGAGTGGCAAGCCTTCAAGGCGCCGGATTTCACGGCGATCAAGCAGCAGCTCAAGCAGCCGCTGATTTTTGACGGGCGTAACCTGTTCGATCCCGCCAGTGTGCTGAAAAAAGGCATTCACTACGTATCCATTGGGCGACCTCTCAACTCGGTATAGGTCTTTCCATGAGCGTGCTTAAAAGAATCGTCAATGGCATCGGCGCCAATTCGTTTGGCCAGGTGGTGAACCTGCTGATTCAGCTGGTGAGCGTTCCCGTGCTGATTGCCAGTTGGGGGTTCGGTGCCTACAGCGAGTGGGTTGTACTGTCCGCGATCCCGACCTATCTGGCGCTGTCCGACCTAGGGGTGACCACGGCTGCTTCGAGCAAAGTGGTGATCTGGCATGAGCGCGGGCGACTGAGGGTCGCGCGTGCGGTCTACAGCACCAGCTTTGCATTTTTGTCACTGGCGGGGCTCAGCATGCTGTTGCTCGCCCTGGGGGCATTGGCGTTCTTCGACCTGTTCAGCCTGCTCAATCTCAAGTCAATCAGCAGCGGGGACGGGGTATTGATCCTCTCGGCGCTTACCGGCTATTCGCTGCTTTGCCTGTTTACCAACATGATCTCGATACGCTACCGCGCCTTCAAGGCTTTGCCACTGTCGTCATTGATCATGAACGTGATCCGGATGCTGGAATGGTCGGCGGCGTTAATGTGCGCCTACCTCACCCACAGCCTGGTCGACACCAGCCTGGTGTTGCTGGCGGTGCGTGCGATTGGCCTCGTCAGTAAGAACCTGGTCGCCAACCGCCTGGGTATCGCCTTGCGTTTCAACGCATCAGCCGTGGGCAAGCGCGCGTTTGTGACGTTGATCAAACCGTCGCTGGCGTCGCTGGCCTTTCCGATTGGCCTGGCGCTGAACGTACAGGGGTTGATCATTCTGCTGTCGGTACTGCTGTCGCCGGGCCACGCGGCGATATTCGGCTTGTACCGAACGATCTCCAGGGTACTGGTGCAATTTTCCACCGTAGTGAACCAGTCTCTGTGGCCGGAAATTTCCTACGCATTCTCCATCGGCGACAACCAATTGGTCAGGAAGATGATCCGTTACGCCTTGAAATTTTCATTGCCGATTGCCTGCGTGATGGGCGCGTTGGTGGTGGCATTCGGTGGGACCCTATTTGATGTGTGGTCGGGCAGGAAAGACGATTACTCCTCCAGCATCATGCTCGTGTTGATCCTCGGCGCGCTGACGCATGTGGCCTGGCAGGTGTACTGGGTCGCCCTGATGGCCACGGCGTCCTATTCGTCATTTGCCGTAGTGTTCATGCTGGTGTCGCTCGCCAGCATGCTGGCGGTGTTCTGCCTTGCACAAGACTACGGCCTGCTCGGCGTCTGCTATGTGCTGGTGGCCACCGAAGTGGTGCTGTTCGGCTTCGCCAAGCGTGGTTTCCATCGTCTTGAGCTGAGGATGGCCCGTGCTGATTAATGACCTGATCCGCCACCGACTGAAAATCAGCCTGTTCAAACCGCAGGGGCTCAAATACCTGGCCAAGCGCGTACTGCTGCTTGCCAGGTTACTCAAGGCCGATAGCCGCCAGCGTGCGTTGCGCCGGCAGGGCGCCACGCTAGGTTCGCTGGTGATGATCAATGCTGTGGAGTTCGAAGGCGCGGTCGCACGTTTCAGCGTCGGCACCGGCACTTTTATCGGCAAACGCACCTTTATCCAATTGCATGCACCCGTGAAAATCGGGACGCATGTGGCGATCAATGAGGGCGTGCGGATTCTGACGGGAACCCATGACCTGGATGATCCCGCGTGGCGCTTGAAGGTCGCAGCGGTGGTGATCGGCGATTACGCCTGGATCGCCACGGACGCAATGATCCTGCCGGGGGTGACGATTGGTGAAGGGGCCGTCGTTGGCGCGGGCAGCGTGGTCGGTCGAGATGTGCAGCCCTACACCGTCGTGGCCGGTAATCCGGCACGGGTCATCAGGTCGCGCGCCATGCGGGCCTTCACCTACAGCCCGGTCCGTTCAAGTGCCGTGGTTGAAGCCTGGATGGGTAAATCAAGATGATCCTGGTCGCCCATCCCGTCGGTAATCAAAATGTTCGTGCGCTGCTGCGTGCGTTGAATCAACGGCGGTTGCTGCACTCCTTTCATACCTCGTTGGCACTGCATAAGGACTCGTTTCTCTGCCGCCTGCCGATCGTGGGCAAGGAATGTTTGCGCCGCACCTTCGATCAGGTCGACGGCGCCTTGCTGCACAGTTACCCGCGCTACGACGTACCGCGCGTGCTCTGCGACAAGCTCAGGTGGTATCGGCTTACACAGCGCAACACGGGCCTGTTCTGCCCGGAAAACGTCTACAACCACATTGACCAGGCCAGCGCCAACTTTCTGTACAGGGCGCCGCGCAAACCGGGTCAGGTGTACGGCTATGACGGCAAGTGCCTGGGCTTGTTCAACGCTGCACGGGATATTGGAGGCATCACCCTCAACTATGAAGCGGCCTTTGGCTCCATTGCCTACGCGTGCAGGGAGCTTGACCATGAGCGCGAAGCCAACCCGGCCTGGCGGGCAAGCATTCCGAACATCAGCGACGATACGGTGCGCAAGCAAACGGCCGAGCTTGCGTTGGCGGACCGGATCATTGTCGCGAGTACCTTTGCCAAACGAACCCTGGGTGAGCACGGCATCGCGCCCGACAAAATCGCGATCACGCCCTACGGTGGGCCTGCCCCGAGGGTGCGCCATGAAGTCACTGCCCGACCCGGTGCGCGGTTGAAGGTGATCTATGTCGGCGCGCTGACCCAGCAAAAGGGGATCTCATATTTTTTCGACGCGCTGAATCTCGCAGCGAGCAGCGTGGCCCTGGACGTGACCGTGATCGGCGGGGACTACGCCAACGGTCGCAACCAGGCGCTCAATACGGAGCTGAAGAAGTACCAGTGGTTCAGTTCTGCATCCCATGAAGAGGTCATCCGTCACCTGTTGGCGGCCGATGTATTGGTCTTGCCGTCACTCGCCGAGGCCTTCGGCCTGGTGGTGGGGGAAGCGTTGGCCATGGGGACGGCAGTCATCGTCTCGCGCAATTGCGGTGCGGCAGACTTGGTCGTCGATGGGGTCAATGGCTACGTGGTGCCGATCCGGTCTGCCGAATCTATCGCTGCCCATCTGGTCGAGCTGGCCGAGGACAAGGAAAAACTCAATGCGTTGAAGCACAACGCGGTGTTGTCTGCCGGTGGCACGACATGGGAAAGCTATGCCACGGAGGTGATGGATGCAATCCTTGGCCAGCCCTGAAGGGGTCAACTTACGTGAGCGCTATCGCATCCGTGTAGTCAGTGCGTTCGTGCTCATCTACCTGTTCATTCTGTTCGAAGGCATCTTGCGCAAGTGGGTAATGCCAGGTCTCAGCTCGGCCATCTATTTCATCAAGGACCCGATAGTCATTTACATCTATTGGTGCGCCTACAAGTTTGGTTTTTTCTCGAAAAACCTGGTATCGGCTTACTTCGTTGTCTTGGTGATTGTGTTCTTCGTGATGGTGTCTGCGTTTTTGTTGAGCAGCCCTGAAGGCTTTGTCATCTATGGCTATGGGGTGCGCAACTACCTCCTCTATTTCCCGCTGATATTTGTCGCCGGCAAGACGCTGGGGTTGTCGGACGTCTACCGTTTCGCCCGCATCACGCTGTTCGCGGCGATCCCGATCAGCGTCCTGGTGGTGCTGCAGTATTCGTCCGGGCCGCAGGCTTACGTGAACAAAGGCATTGGCGATGATGACTTCATCTTCATGATTGCCGACGGTGTTGTCAGGCCATACGGCACCTTTACCTTTACCGCCGGGCATGTGGTGTACGTGTCGGCGTGCTTTGCCTTCCTGGTGGCGGCGATTTTCGACAAAGCCTTGTTCCGCGCGGTGTTTGCGCGGCGCTACGGACTTTTCGCGGTGTCGGCGTTGGCAGTGGCAGTGATGTGTTTCCTGACCGGGTCGAGGGCCATCTACGCGTACGCCGCGATGGTGCTGGTGGCCGCGCTGGCGGTCGCCTTGATCAAGAAATCGCAGCGCAATCTGTTGTCGCTGTTTGGCCTGGCGGCCGCGTTGTTTGTGAGCCTGCTGGTCTTCATGTCCACCGACAGCTACCAGGTACTAGTGGAGCGAAACAGGAGCGCGGTTGCCAGTGAGGGCTCGCCGGTGACGCGTGCGTTCTCCAGCCTGTACGCATTCACTCGTGTAATCGACGACGCGCCACTTTGGGGGCACGGGATTGGTTCGGGCACCAATGCCGCCGCGTCGATTCTGCGCGCGGGGCGAGAGCAGGGCTCGGGGTTTTTATTGGCCGAAGATGAATGGTCACGGATCGTGCTGGAAATGGGCCTTCCGGCCGGGCTGATGTTCATCCTGTTCAGGGTATTCGTCCTGCTCTGGTTACTGCTCAAGTCCTACAAGGCCCTCATCAGGCAAGGCACCGGCGTGCCGTTGCTGCTGTGCGGGTTCCTGGCGCCGATCTTGTTCAACGGGGTTATGACCATGCAAGGCACTTTCCTGGCATTTGGCGTGCTCTATGCCTGCCTGATCCTCGGGGCCTGCAAGAAAACCTGAATCAACTCAACGCATCAGCGGACGACAGCACTTGAAGTTATTAAGAATCATATCTTCGGTTAAACCGGAAAAGGGCGGCCCCATCAACGCGGCCCGGGAAATTGACACAGTGCTCGTCCAGGACGGGCATCACGTTGATGTACTCACGCTGGACGGGGCGTTCGCTGTCGATTATCCCGGCACCGTGCATTTCATGGGACCTAGCCGATTCGGCTACGGGTTGAACGGCAATATCCGTCAATGGCTTGAGCAGCATGCCCGGGACTATGATTTTTTCATCATCAACGGGCTGTGGCAGTACCACGGTTTTGTGGCTCGCCAGGTGTTGAACAGGCTCGGTCGGCCTTACATCGTGTATACCCATGGCATGCTGGATCCCTGGTTCAAGCACGAGTATCCGCTCAAGCATTTGAAGAAATGGTTGTACTGGCCGTGGGGCGAATACCGCGTGTTGAGGGATGCGCGGCGCGTGGTGTTTACCAGTGAAGAAGAACAGATCCGTGCGCGCGAGTCGTTTTGGCTATATCGCGCCAATGAAACGATTACGGCCTATGGCACTGCGAGTCCGCCGGCCGACGCTGAACGCCTGGCGCAAGGTTTCATCAATGACCATCCGGCGCTTGCGGGCAAGCGGGTGGTGCTGTTCCTGAGCCGTATCCACAAGAAAAAAGGCTGTGACCACCTGCTGCACGCTTTTGCCCAGGTTGCCGAGCAAGACGAGAGACTGCATTTGGTCATGGCTGGCCCCGATCAAGGCGGTTGGGTGCAGGCGCTACAGGCGCAGGCGGCGCAGTTGGGCATCGCTCATCGCATAACATGGCCCGGCATGTTGCAAGGGGCTGCGAAGTGGGGGGCGTTCTACGCTTGCGAAGTTTTTTGCCTGCCGTCGCATCAGGAAAACTTTGGTGTGGTCGTGGCTGAGGCGCTGGCCTGCGGCAAACCTGTGTTGATCAGCAACAAAGTGAATATCTGGCGTGAAATCGAAAAAGACGCCGTAGGGTTTGTAAACGAAGACACGGCGGCGGGAACGCTGCAAAACCTACAGCGCTGGTTGCAGCTGGATGCGACCGGCTACGCGCAGATGTCCACACGGGCCAAGGTGTGTTTTGCCGAGCGTTTTCATATTCGGCGTGGCGCGCAACGTCTGTTGGAAATCGTGCGGGAGTGTTTGCCGTGATTTTGCAAGGCAATGATCCGCATCGGTCGCCGTCCTTCTCATTTGGCCATCGGGTGCGCCGCCAGCTCTGGAACGTGGTGTACGTGGCGCTGTTTCGCACCAGCCCACGCCCGTTTCATGCCTGGCGGGCCTTCCTGCTCAGGTTGTTCGGTGCGCGGCTTGGCAAAGGCGTGCACGTTTACCCACGGGCGAAGGTCTGGGCACCTTGGAACCTGGAGCTGGGCGATCATGTCGGCATTGCCGACGGCACCACGCTTTACAACATGGCGATGATTCGCATCGGGCGTTTCAGCGTGATTTCCCAGGGGGCGCATTTGTGCGGTGGTTCCCACGATTACAACAGCAAGAATTTCCAGCTGTTTGCCAAGCCCATCGTACTGGGTGAGCACGTGTGGGTGTGCGCGGAAGCCTTTGTCACCCTGGGTGTCACCATTGCTGACGGCGTGGTGGTGGGCGCGCGCGCCTTGGTGATCAAGAGCATCGCACAGCCGTGGACCGTACACGCCGGGCACCCGGCCCGGCAAATCAGCCAGCGCACCCAGCACGTGCAGGAGTTGACGCCATGAACCGCGCAACCATCACCGTCATCATCCTCACCTACAACGAAAGCCTGCACATCGCCCGGGCCATCGAGTCGGTGCGTGCCTTCAGCGATGAGGTGCTGGTGGTGGATTCGTTCTCCACCGATGACACCTGCGACATCGCCCGCCGCCACGGCGCGTTGGTGGTGCAGCATGCGTTCGTCAACCAGGCCAAGCAGTTCCAGTGGGCGCTGGACCACCTGCCGATCACAGGCAACTGGACGCTGCGCCTGGACGCCGATGAGGTCATCGAGGCTGACCTTGCCGCCGAGATCAACGCGCGGTTGCCGGCGTTGGCGAGCGATATCACCGGCATCAATTTCAAGCGCAAGCATATTTTCATGGGCCGTTGGGTGCGGCATGGCGGGCGTTACCCGTTGAAGATGCTGCGGCTGTGGCGCACCGGCCTGGGGCGCATGGAGGACCGATGGATGGATGAGCACATCTCGGTGGCCGAGGGACGCACCATCACCCTGGAGGGTGGGTTTGCCGACCACAACC
Source organism: Pseudomonas cedrina subsp. cedrina (assembly GCF_001983175.1). Taxonomy (GTDB): domain Bacteria; phylum Pseudomonadota; class Gammaproteobacteria; order Pseudomonadales; family Pseudomonadaceae; genus Aquipseudomonas; species Aquipseudomonas cedrina. The sequence continues at coordinate 341,070 of NZ_MNPW01000007.1, read as the reverse complement.
TGCATGACTTGACCTTCTTCACCCACAAGCACAACGGCTATGCCACCCGCGAAGCGATCGAGGTGCTCAATGCCCGGCTGGGGCTGTTCGCGATCCGCGATGAACTGCACACCGGGCAGAGTTCGTTCCAGGCCAGGGCCAAGCGCCTGGTCAAGAACCGGCTGTACAACCGCGTGCCGTTCACCTTGAGTTCCATGGCCTATTTCGTGTGGCGCTATGTGTTCCAACTGGGGTTTCTCGATGGCCGCAGCGGCCTCGTCTACCACTTGCTCCAGGGTTATTGGTACCGGTTTCTGGTCGGCGCCAAAGTGCTGGAACTGGAAACCGCGATTGCTCATTTAAACGATAAGGACGCCATTGTCCGGGAACTTTCAAAGTTGACCGGACATAACTTGAACCTGCCCACAACGAAGTAACTGACCGTTTTTAACAAACACCCAAGTTTGGGTGACGGCCTTCGCTCGCCTATCAATCGGGAGACAGACATGAACAAAGTCGCGCTTATTACCGGGATCACCGGTCAGGATGGCTCGTACCTGGCGGAACTGCTGCTGGAAAAAGGCTACACGGTGCACGGCCTCAAGCGACGTTCGTCGTCGTTCAATACCCAGCGCATCGATCACATTTACCAGGACCCACAGGCCCTGCATAAGAACCTGATCCTGCACTACGGCGACCTGGCGGATTCGTCCAACCTGACGCGCATCATCCAGCAGATCCAGCCCGATGAAATCTACAACCTCGGTGCCCAATCCCACGTGGCGGTGAGCTTTGATTCACCGGAATACACCGCCGACGTCGATGCCCTGGGCACCTTGCGCATCCTCGAGGCGATCCGTTTGCTGGGCCTGGAAAAGAAAACCCGTTTCTACCAGGCCTCGACCTCCGAGTTGTACGGGCTGGTGCAGGAGACCCCGCAAAAGGAGACCACGCCGTTCTACCCGCGCTCGCCCTATGCCGTGGCCAAGTTGTATGCCTACTGGATTACCGTGAACTTTCGCGAGGCCTATGGGCTGTATGCGTGCAACGGGATCCTGTTCAACCACGAGTCGCCGCGTCGCGGTGAAACCTTCGTGACGCGCAAGATCACCCGCGCCTTGAGCAACATCGCCCTGGGCCTGGAGCCGTGCCTGTACATGGGCAACATGGATGCCCTGCGTGATTGGGGGCATGCCAAAGACTACGTGCGCATGCAGTGGATGATGCTGCAGCAGGACAGCCCCGAGGATTTTGTGATCGCCACGGGCGTGCAGTATTCGGTGCGTGACTTTATTCGCTGGTCGGCGGCGGAGCTGGGCCTGACCTTGCGTTTTGTCGGTCGGGGCGTGGAGGAGGTGGCGGTGGTCGAGCGGGTCGACGGCGACCTGGCACCGGGCATCCTGGTGGGGGATGTAATTGTGCGGGTGGACCCGCGCTACTTCCGCCCGGCGGAGGTGGAGACGCTGCTGGGTGATCCGTCCAAAGCCAAGCACAAACTGGGCTGGACGCCTGAAATCAGTGCGCAGGACATGTGTGCGGAGATGGTCCGCGAAGACCTGAAGATTGCCCAGCGCCACGCCCTGTTGCGCCTGCACGGGCATGACGCACCGATCGCGGTGGAGAACTGAGCATGGCACGCGATCTTGACGCACGGATCTTCGTCGCCGGCCATCGTGGCATGGTGGGTTCGGCCATCGTGCGCCGCCTGTGGGCGCTGGGTTATAGCCAGATCCTCACGGCCGGCCGCGCTGAGCTGGACCTGCTCGATCCGGCGGCGGTCCAGGCCTACTTTGCCGAGCAGCGCGTGGACCAGGTGTACCTGGCGGCCGCGAAGGTGGGGGGTATCCATGCCAACGCGACGTACCCGGCGGACTTCATCTACCAGAACCTGATGATCCAGGCCAATGTGATTCACGCCGCCCACAGCCATGGCGTGCAGCGACTGTTGTTCCTCGGCTCGTCGTGCATCTACCCGGTGCATGCGCCGCAACCGATGATCGAGGCGGTGTTGCTCGATGGCGCGCTGGAACCGACCAACGAGCCTTACGCCGTGGCCAAGATCGCCGGGATCAAGCTGTGCGAGAGCTACAACCGCCAGCACGGGCGTGATTACCGCAGTGTGATGCCGACCAACCTGTACGGGCCGGGCGACAACTATCACCCGCAAAACAGCCATGTGATCGCGGCCTTGCTGCGGCGCTTCCATGAGGCGACCCAGCGCGGCGACGAAGAGGTGGTGATCTGGGGCAGTGGCCGGCCGCGGCGCGAGTTCTTGCATGTGGATGACATGGCCGCCGCCAGCGTGCATGTGATGGAACTCGATGTCGCGCGCTACCGCGAACAGACCCTGCCGATGCGTTCGCACCTGAACGTCGGCACCGGGGTGGATTGCACCATCGCCGAGCTGGCCCAGGCCCTGGTGCGGGTGACGGGTTTCCAGGGGCGCTTACGCTTCGACGCCAGCAAACCCGACGGCGCCCCGCGCAAATTACTCGATGTGAGCCGCATCAATGCCTTGGGCTGGGAAGCCTATGTGCCGCTGGAGGAGGGCTTGCGCGACGCTTACAACGCCTATCTCGCGGCCCTCGAACAGCCTCGGGGTCAGTGATGAAAATCCTTTTGTACGGCATCAATTACAGCCCGGAACTCACCGGTATCGGCAAGTACAGCGGTGAGCAGGCACGCTGGCTGGCCGGGCAGGGGCATGAGGTGCGCGTGGTGACGGCGCCGCCCTATTACCCGCAGTGGCAGGTGGGCGAGGGCTATTCGCCGTGGCGTTTTCGCACCGAACAGGACGCTGGCGTGACGGTGATCCGTTGCCCGCTGTATGTGCCGCGCCAGCCCGGCGCGTTGACGCGCCTGCTGCACCTGGCGAGCTTTGCCGCCAGCTCGCTGCTGGCGGTGCTGGGGCAACTGCGCTGGAAGCCGGACCTGGTGATGCTGGTGGTGCCGACCCTGTTTTGTGCGCCCCAGGCGTTGTTGCTGGCCAAGCTCAGTGGGGCGCGGTCGGTGCTGCATATCCAGGATTACGAAGTGGACGCGATGTTCGGCCTGGGCCTGGGTGGCGGTTCCGTGTCGCGGCGCCTGGCACTTGGCATCGAGCGCTGGTTGCTGCGGCGTTTTGATCGGGTGTCGACGATTTCCAGCGGCATGCTCGACAAGGCGCGTGCCAAGGGAGTAAACAGCCGACGCCTGGTGTTCTTCCCCAATTGGTCGGAAACCGCGCGGTTTGGCCAAGTGCGTCATAACCATGTGTTGCTTGTGCGCCTCGGTGTGCCACCGGGAGCCAGAGTGTTGCTGTACGCCGGCAACATCGGCGAGAAGCAAGGGCTGGAACTGATCCTCGACGCCGCCCAGGCCCATGCCCAGCGTGCGGATCTGGTCTTCCTGATCGTCGGCCAGGGCACCGGCAAGGCGCGCCTGCTTGAACGGGTACAGCGCGATGGCCTGCCCAACGTGCTGTTCGCGCCGCTGCAGGCCTACGAGGATCTGCCGGCGCTGCTGGCGTCGGTCGACGCGCACCTGGTGATCCAGAAACGCGGCGTGGCCGATTCAGTGCTGCCGTCCAAGCTCACCAACATCCTGGCGGTGGGCGGCAATGCAATTATCACCGCCGACCCCGATACCACTCTTGGTCGCCTGTGCGAGGAACACCCGGGCATTGCGGTGTTGATCGAGCCGGAGTCGGTGGCGGCGCTGAACGCGGGCATCGAGCGCGTGCTGGCATTGCCTGCGCGCAATGAGGTGGCGTTGAACTACGCCAAGGAGTTCCTCGACAAGGAACGCATTCTGCAACGCTTCATGGCACAGGTTTGATGGGTATGTGGCTTGATTTGCCGACCTTCCAGACGGTCGTGGCGTCGACGCCCCTGGTGGCGATCGACCTGGTGATAAAAAACCGCCGTGGCGAGGTGTTGCTTGGCCTGCGCGTCAATCGACCCGCCCATGGCTTCTGGTTCGTGCCCGGTGGGCGTATCCAGAAAAACGAAAGCCTGGACACGGCATTCCGGCGCATCACCCTCGACGAGCTGGGGCGCACCTTCGACCGCGCCAGCGCACGGCTGCTGGGGGTGTTCGAGCACTTTTACGCTGACAGTGTCTTCGCCGATGCCGGGACCGGCCCGGACACCCACTACGTGGTGCTCGGCTATTGCCTGGAGCTGGATGACAACCCCGCCCTGCAGCCGCCCGCCGAACAACACCAGCAGTTCCGTTGGTGGCCGCAGGATGAGCTGCGCTTCAGCCCACGGGTGCATGCCCACACCCGTGCCTACTTCTGACTCTCTGTCCCAAGGATGCCCTCATGTTAATACCCGTGATCATGGCTGGCGGTTCGGGGTCGCGCCTGTGGCCGCTGTCGCGGCAACTGAACCCCAAGCAGTTCCTGCGCCTGACCGATGCGCACCTGTCGATGCTGCAGCAGACCATTACCCGGCTCGCCGGCGCCAACGTGGCATTGCCGCAACTGATTTGCAACGAACAGCACCGTTTTCTGGTGGCCGAACAATTGCGTCAGTTGGGCATGGAGCAGGCGAGCATCCTGCTCGAGCCGGTGGGGCGCAACACGGCGCCGGCCATCGCGCTGGCGGCGTGCAAGGCGGTTGCCGAGTCCGACGACCCGATCCTGCTGGTGTTGGCGGCGGACCATTTGATCGAAGACATCCCTGCGTTCCATGCCAGCCTTGAAGTGGCGCTGCCACAGGCCAGGGACGGCAAGCTGGTGACGTTTGGCATCACGCCCACCAGTGCCCACACCGGCTACGGCTACATCGAGCAGGGCGCCGCAATGGGCGAGGGCGGTTACCGGGTCAAACGCTTTGTCGAGAAACCCGACGCCGCCACGGCGGCGCAGTACGTGGCCAGCGGTGATTACTTTTGGAACAGCGGCATGTTCATGTTCCGCGCCAGCCGCTACCTGCAGGAGCTCGAACGCTTCCAGCCGGCCATTCTCGAGGCCTGCCGCGTGGCGCTGGAGGGCGGCAGCCAGGACTTGCCGTTTACCCGCGTGCATGCCGAAACCTTTGCCGCGTGCCCGGACGACTCCATCGACTACGCGGTGATGGAGAAAACCAATGACGCGGTGATGGTGCCGTTGCAGGCCGGCTGGAGCGATATCGGCTCATGGTCGGCGCTGTGGGAGGCCAGCGCAAAAGACGCGAGCGGCAATGTGTTGCGCGGTGATGGGGTGCTGCTGGAGACCCGCGACACCTATGTGCACGCCGACAGCCGTTTGGTCGCCACCGTGGGGGTGCAGGACCTGATCATCGTCGAAACCAAGGACGCCGTACTGGTGGCCCACAAGGATCAGGTGCAGCAGGTCAAGGGCATCGTCGACCGGCTGAAGGCCGCCGGCCGGCATGAGCACCTCAACCACCGTGAGGTGTACCGGCCGTGGGGCATGTATGACTCGGTGGACAACGGCCCGCGCTATCAGGTCAAGCGCATCACCGTAAAACCGGGAGCCAAGTTGTCGGTGCAGATGCATCACCACCGCGCCGAGCACTGGATCGTGGTCAGTGGCACGGCCCGGGTCACCAATGGCGAGCAGACTTACCTGGTCTCGGAAAACCAGTCGACTTATATCCCCATCGGTCAGGTGCATGCCCTGGAAAACCCAGGCGTCATTCCCCTGGAGTTGATCGAGGTGCAGTCCGGCTCTTATTTGGGTGAAGACGATATCGTGCGGTTTGAAGATAAATACGGCAGGGCCTGAAGTGTTCGACAATTAATAACGTTTTATATAACGACAGTGGCGAGCAAGGCATTGAGGGCCGGGCGCTTGGCCGGGAAAACGTTATTTTCAACTAACCCGGCTAAACATTAGCTGTCTGGTAGGCGGTTTAGTTGAATGGCACTATCGGCCTGGCCACTCATTGACGATAAGGAGTCTGTTATGAAGAAAGCACTGGCTGTCATTGTACTCAGTGTCTTGAGTACGTCCGTGTTGGCTGCCGAGTTGCCGTTGGGGCTTAGCACCCCCGTGGTAGGAACGGTGACCGTGGCGCAAACCGTGCTGCTCACCAGCGCCCTTGTTGCCGGCGTCGCCGCTGCCTCCAACAGCGGCGGCAGTTCCAACGGCGGCACCACCACGGGGACTACTGGCACGACCGGCACCACAGGTACCGGCAACTAGTTGTAACCCTTCTGTTTTTCGACCGCTTGGATTCCCCGCCCAAGTGGTCTTTTTTTCTTGTCGTTTATCGCGAGTGTCCTAGCACTATGATGCGTATTTTTTCCGTTGCGGCCGTGGCCGCGGCATTGTTGCAAGGCTGCATGTTTGCCCCTGGCCAATATATGGACACGGCGGCGTTGACCCAGGATGGCGGGTCGGAAAACAGTCGGGTGGATTTAATCCCGATCACTCCGAAGTTGCTCGCCATGGACGCAGCCACTCAAGTGCCTTATTCCATCCCGGCGCAACTATTGAGTTATAAGCCTGGACCGTATTTGATCGGCGCCAATGACGCGCTGTATATCACTGTGTGGGATCACCCGGAACTCACCGCACCTTCCGGCCCGCAACAGCAGATCGACGCCAACGGTCGTTTGGTCAGTCCCGAAGGCAATCTGTTCTACCCCTATGTGGGCGAACTGGTGGCCAAGGGGCGCACCATTGAAGCACTGCGCAGTGAGATCACCGACAAGTTGCGCCAATACATCGACAACCCGCAGGTAGACGTCAGCGTGCTGCGGTTTGCCAGCCAGCGCGTGGTGGTCACCGGCGCGGTCGCCAAGGCGGGGCCGCTGCCGATCACCACGATTCCGATGACGGTCATGGAGGCCGTTTCTACTTCGGGGATCGACCCGCTCAATGCCGACCTGTCGAACCTGACGCTTACCCGTGGCGGCAAGCGCTATACCCTGGATCTGGACACGCTCAACCTTGCGCAGTCGCGCTTGAACGACGTGTACCTCAAGGACGGCGACCAGCTGTACCTGGCCTACAACGACCGCAAGCGCATCTACGTGATGGGTGAGGTGATGCAACCGCGCGCGTTGAGCTTCAAGACCCGCAGCATGAACCTTTCGGACGTGCTCGGCTCGGTGGGCGGGGTCAACCAGAACACCTCCAACGCTGACGCCATCTACGTGATTCGCGGCGCGCAGCACATCGATGTGGAACCGGCCAAGGTGTTCCAGCTGGAAGCGGCTTCCCCTTCTGCCATGGCCCTGGCCACGCGCTTTAACGTGCAGCCCCAGGATGTGGTGTTTGTCGGCCCCGCCCATATCACGCGCTGGAACCGCTTTATCAGCCAGTTGATCCCTTCCGCCACGATCGTCGGGATCGGCGCGTCCACTCAGAACAACCTGAGTGAAGCCAGCGACCGATAAGGTGGAACCTGCGTGAACACTCTGAAAATCATGACGTGCATGGGGGCGGCGTGGCTGCTGGCTGGCTGTAATCCGCTGATGAAGGCCTCTCTGGATACCTTCAAGGCGGCCGTGGCCGGGCCCGCGCCCCTGGCGCTGAGCCAGGCCCAGTTGGATGCGGTGCCCTTTCCTCAGATCAAGGTCGCCACGATGTCCAGCGAAGGCACAATGGCGCTGATTCGCCAGCGCGGCGACCTGCAATTCTGGGTCGCCTCCGGCAAGCAGGTCGTGCTGCTGCGCAACGGCCTGGTGGTGCGCACGGTCGGCCTGGGCGCCGACCTGGACGGTACGCGCTGGCAGGGGCAATCGCCGTTCCAGCAAGGGTTGCACCAGGTGCCGGATGGCTATCGCAGTACGCGCCAGCTCGACGTCGTGGAGGGTTACCGCATGGGCGTCACGCTCACCAGCCGACTGACCCGCAAAGGTATCGAGACCCTCCAGATCCTCGACAAACCCTACGCCTTGCTGCGGGTGGACGAAGACATCGAGGCGCCGCAGTTTCATGCGCGCAACCGTTATTGGGTCGACCCCAGCGACGGTTTTATCGTGCAGAGCGAACAGCACCTCACGCCCAGCCTGACCCTGACCATTACTCAGCTGCAACCCAGCCGTAAGGACGCCCGATGACCCGTCCAACACTCGCGGCGCTGGTCTTGTTGTGGAGCTGCGCCGGTGTGGGCCAGGCCGCCATGACGGTCAGCGGCCAGGTGCGTAACCCTGGCCCTGTCGCGCTGCCAGCCGAGGCGCGCTTGCTGGATCTGATCATCGCCTCGCAACCGGATGCCCAAGGCTATTGGCTGGCCGCTGCCTGGCTGCGTCAGCCTTTGCGCGAACCCCAGGCACGGCTCAAGGCCGGCGTGTTGTTTGATTTGCAGACCCTGCAGCAGGCCGCGTTGGCCGACGGGCGCGAAGAACGAGCCCGTGTGGCCGCGCGGCTCTATCAACAGGTGCAGGCATTGCCGGTGACCGGTCGCCAGGTGGCGATGCTCGACCCGGTGGCGGTGGAGGTGGGCTTTGCGCCGAACCTGCCGGTCAGCGAAGGCGACCGCCTGGTGTACCCGCCGAGGCCTGACAGCGTGCGGGTGCTGGGGGCGGTTGCCGCCCCGTGTACCTTGGCGTTTCAGGCGCTGCGCCAGGCCCGCGACTACCTCGGCGCATGCCCGTCATCGAACGCGGCGGACAGCGATTACCTGTGGCTGATCCAGCCCGACGGGCATGTCACGCGCCTGGGTATTGCGCCATGGAACCGCGAACAGGGCGCGCCTCCCGCGCCCGGCAGCACGCTGCTGGTGCCGATTCGCAGCGACGACCTGGTGACGCCCACCCCTGAATTGAATCAGCAATTGGCCGAGTTTCTCGCCACCCAACCCTTGGCCGAGGTCACGCCTTGAAATTTTGTATCGCGGCCGTGCTGCTGGTGCCCTGTGGCGTCGCGCATGGCGACCCCCGTTACACCCAGAGCGATTTCGGCGGCGTGGGGCTGCTGCAAACCCCTACCGCACGCATGGCACCCGTCGGCGAGCTCAGCATCAATGCCAACCGCACCGAGCCTTACAGCCGCTACAGTTTTTCGGCACAGCCGCTGGACTGGCTGGAAGGCACCTTTCGCTACACCGCCATCACCAACCGCCCTTATGGCGCCGAGTCGTTCAGCGGCGGCCAGAGCTACAAGGACAAGGCGGTCGACGCCAAGGTGCGCCTGTATCAGGAAAGCCACTGGCTACCGGAGGTGGCACTGGGCTTCATGGACCTGGGCGGCACCGGGTTGTTCTCCAGCGAGTACTTGGTGGTCAACAAGCGTTATGGCGATGTGGATTTCAGCGCCGGCATCGCCTGGGGCTACCTGGGCAGCCGTGGTGATTTCGGTAACCCCTTGGGCATGCTGGATGATCGGTACAACAGACGCCCCGTCGCTGAAGGTTCCGGCAGCTTTTCCAACGGCTACTTTCGCGGCCGGCCGGCGTTGTTCGGCGGTATCGCCTACCAGACGCCCTGGGCGCCCTTGAGCCTCAAGCTTGAGGTTGAAGGCAACGACTACAAGAACGAACCTCGTGACAACTCATTTCGCCAGGACTCGCCGGTCAACCTGGGCCTGGTCTACAAGGTGGCCGACGCCATCGACGTAAGTGCTGCCTGGGAACGTGGCAACACCGCCATGTTCGGCATCACCCTGCACACCAATTTCGTCAGCCGCAAGGCACCGCTGAAAACCTACGACCCACCGGCGCCCCCACTGCCTGCCAAGACACCGTCCACGCCGCCCGACCAGGTGGACTGGGCAGCGGTCTCCCAGCGCCTGCACGACAATGCTGGCTACAACGTGCAACGCATCACCCAGCGCGGACCCGAGCTGCTGGTGTATGGCGAACAACAGCGCTACTTCTACAGCGCCAAGGCGGTAGGGCGCGCCAGTCGTATCCTGGATAACAGCGTGAATGAGCAGATCGATTGGTTCACGCTGGTGAGCGAGCGCTACGCCATGCCGATGGAGGAAACCAGCGTGCCGCGCGGGACCTTCCGTGAGGTGGTCAACAACCGCGAAGACCTGCAAAACCTGCACCGCCAGGTCGAGGTCAATCGCGCCAGCGAGCGCACCCAGACGGTGCTCTATACCCAGCCGCCCAAGCCCTTGAGCTATGGCTTGGGCCTTGGTTACAAGCAGAACGTCGGCGGGCCGGATGGTTTGCTCTACCAGGTTTCCGCCGACCTCGACGCTGAATACCGCTTTACCCGCAACACCTGGTGGAGCGGTTTGCTGAGCGTCAACCTGCTCAACAACTACGATGGTTTTACCTATGACGCCCCCACCGGATTGCCACGGGTACGTACCGACTTGCGCAAGTACATGACCAGCGCCGACGTGACCTTGCCGACGTTCCAGCTCAACCATGCACGGCGCCTGGACCAGGATCTGTACGGCATGGTCTACGGCGGTTTGCTCGAGTCGATGTATGCCGGTGTCGGCAGCGAAGTGCTGTACCGGCCGATGGGCCGGGGTTGGGCGCTGGGCGCTGACCTGAACTACGTGCGCCCGCGCGGCTTCGAGCAGGACTTCAGCCTGCGCGATTACCGCACGGTAACCGGGCATATCACCGGCTATACCGACCTGCCGTTCAACCTGCAGGGCGCCTTGAGCGTCGGCCGCTACCTGGCCAGGGACTGGGGCGCGACGCTGGACCTGTCGCGCGAATTCAACAATGGCGTGCGTATTGGCGGGTGGATCACCCGTACCAATGTGTCCAAGCAAGCGTTTGGCGAGGGCAGCTTCGACAAAGGCCTCTACCTGTCCATTCCCTTCGATGAGCTGATGAGCCTGTCGACCATGCGCCGCGCCAACCTGGTATGGGCCCCGCTGACCCGCGATGGCGGCGCGCGGTTGAATCGTGCCTATTCACTGCATTCGATGACGGATGGACGGGACAGTGAACTGTTCTACAAGAACATCGACAAGATCACTGAGTAGGGCCTGGGCACAACCGAAATCCCGCTGCAGCAGCAGGCTCCCTGTGGGAGCTCCCGGGCTTTAGCGAGGCTGCGATAGCGGTGGGTCAGGCGATGAAGATGTTGAATGTACCGCCGCCTTCGCAGCCTCGCCGGGGCTCGACAGCTCCCACAGTTGGTCTCTGTCGATGCCGAGATTGCGTTCGCAGGTACAACTGAAATCCTGCCGACAAAGCCGATCCCCTGTGGGAGCTCCCGAGCTTTAGCGAGGCTGCGATAGCGGTGGGTCAGGCGATGAAGAGGTTGAATGTACCGCCGCCTTCGCAGCCTCGCCGGGGCTCGACAGCTCCCACAGTTGGTCTCGGTCGTTGCCGAGATTGCGTTCGCAGGTACAACTGAAATCCCTCTGGCGAAGCTGATCCCCAGAGCGGGGACCCATCGAGCTTCTGTTGTCAGTAGATATCCTTGGACAGCAGGGTAAACGGCGTCTTCACCAGGATCTTGATATCCAGCCACAGCGACCAGGTGTTGATGTAGTGCAGGTCGATATCGACGCGTTTTTGCATCTTCTCCAGTGTCTCGGTCTCGCCCCGGCAACCATTGATCTGCGCCAGGCCGGTGATACCAGGCTTGATGCGATGGCGCGCCATGTAGGCGTGAATCTTGCCGGAGTAATAGTCGTTGTGCGCAATGGCATGGGGGCGTGGGCCGACGAGGGCCATGTGGCCCTGCAGCACGTTGAACAGCTGCGGCAACTCATCGATGGAGGTGCGGCGGATAAACCGGCCGATCGGGGTGATGCGTGTGTCGTTGCGGCTGGCCTGGCGCACCTCGTGGTCGTCATGCATGCGCATCGAGCGAAACTTCCACACTTTGATCACCTGGCCATTCCAGCCATGCCGTTCCTGTTTGAAAATCACCGGGCCGGGGGAGGTGAGCTTGATCAGCAGGGCGAACACCAACAACAACGGGCTCAGCAGCACAATTGCCAGCAACGCCAGGCTCTTGTCCAGCAACGACTTGCTCAGCGCGGCGGTGGGGCGGCTGGTCAGCGGGCTTTCATTGAGGAAGATCGCCGGCAGCCCATCCACTTCCGCCACGCAGTGGTTGAGCAGCAGCATGTTGTTGAGGTCCGGCACCCAGATCACGTCCACGCTGATTTCCAGCAGATTGAGGTACAGCGCCTCGATGTGGGTGGCATCCTGCAGCGAGTGGGTGATGTAGAGCCGGCGAATGCCGTGCTGCCGGATTAAGTGCGGCAACTGCGGCAGGTCGCCCAGTATCGGGGTTTGCGCGTCCTGGGCGGCATCCTCATGGCTGCCCACCAACCCCACTAAAGGAGAGCGCTTCTGGCGGGACAAGGTTCTGGCCAGGTCGACGGCGAGCTTGCCGGTGCCCACGATCAATGACTTGTGCCGTTGATGAAGTTGGCGATGGTAATACCGGGACAGGCTGTGCAAAGGGATGTAACACAGTGCTAACAGCGGGTAACTGACCGCTGCCCACAACAGTAGGATTTCCAGAGGAAACAGCGAATTGGCGTTACAGGCCAGGCCCACCATAAATAGTATGCCCACGGTAAGCAGCCACCCCATGAACAACCGCCCGAGGCCCACGCTGTAATCATCTTTCTTGCTATAAACATCACATAGGCTATAGGCCGGTAGCGAGGCTAATATAGTAAACGCGGCCAGGATTCGATAGGTGTATTCCAACTGACCGGTCTTCAAAAATACCAACAGAAACAACAGCGTAACGACCAAGCCCGACGCGAGCATCCATTGCCCCCAGAATGTCAGCCCCTTGGGGCTCAGGTTGCGATGCATTCTAGTATTATTCAGCATAGTTCTGCTCCCGGTGGTGACCACGTGCTGAGTGGCAGGGTTTGATCACGCGGTGCAATACCGCATTAAAATGACAGGCACGCGCAATCGCGTACCCATGGATAGTAATGAACGGTCAGGAGCATTGGCTGACGACTTATAACAAGGTCAGCAGTGTCTTATTATTAGAGGGGGTGTTATAAAACGGCAGTTGGAAAAGTGTACTGATAGGCAGGATAACTGATAGGGTGAAAGTTATTTATATATTTATCGACGGGGTTGAGCCAATTCGATTGGCTTCTTTATTTTCTGAGTCAGGCAATAACCACGATTTCTGACCGCACGAAACAGGCGTTCACCGTCGTTGGCCCGCTTGAACTTTTCCTGCAGCCGGCTCAGGCACATTTCCAGGCCGCGATATAACTCGGGTTCGCGCCCTATATTACGGATCAACTCCTCTTTGCTGACCACGCGTTCTTCATGGTGCAGCATTTTTTTTATCAGCGCCGATTCAATCGTGGTCAATGAGATGCGCAGGCGGCCCTTGACCAGGGTTCGATCATGTTGAGTCAACAGCCAGAAATCCTGAGGGTGCAACTGCGCTCGATCGGGGGCTAATTCCGGAGGGCGAGTATGGTTATTCGAGGCGCCGTCATGATCCTTTGGCATGGGGAGTCGGGATTCTTGTCGCACAGCGTTAAAGGGGTGAGAGGGCAAACTGAGGGTATGGGTAATGACATAAGTGGTTAATCGGTGATTATCAAACTCTGCATTGGACGTAAAGTCTTGCAGGGCTATAGCAGGAAGTGTGGGCGTAAAGGTGTGTTTCTTGAGGGAGCTCATAGTGTCCACCGATGTCAGTAAGATGCGATTGTTATAAGCAGTCGGCAGGGGAGTAATAACCGCCCTGAAAATATTCGAACGGCAAATGCCTGGCCAGCAAGGCACTGTCGGCAAACTCGACGGTGTCGGCGATGAAACACACTCGAGTCGCATCGATCAGCTCTAGCATGCGGTCGTAGAGCCGGTCGAACAGATCGGAGCGCGTATTCAAACTCAGCCGCAGGGCGGAATCCGGGAACGGCATTTTTATATAGTCGTAGAGCTTGAGATCAATCAGCAGGTCGGCCGGCTTTGTATCGAGCCTGTAATTATTGTAGGCAAACGTGATACCGCACTGGTCCTTCAGCTTATACAACTGACGCACCATCGCCCTGCGCTCGACCGGGCCGGGCAATGCGTCCAACGGGTTATCGATGCTCAGGGTGAAAGGGTGGCTGTGTTTGTCCAGTGACCGGGCAGCCTGGACAAACTTTTTGTGAAGACTCTCATTCATCAAGGCCGCTTGATCGATACGCAGAAACCTGTGACTGACCACAGGTTGGGCTGTTTTTGGCGGTGCGCAGATGCGCAGCAGCGCCTGGCCGTAGGCATCTTCCAGCGATGGGAAAGTGTCTGCGCAGGCCAGGCTTATTTCATTGCCCCAGAGCGTGTGGCTGCGATCAACAATGGCTTGCCTGACAAGGTGACAGTCCACAGGGTCGGCAGAGGATTTTCTTTCGCTATTCACGGATCGACCTCTCCTTGGCGGCTTGGAAATGGCTGGCGCAAATAAGACCCCGGCTTAGTTTGTATCCATAACCGCGGATGTTCTGGATGATATTGTCGCCGTAGTGCGCCTTGATCTTGCTGCGCAGTCGGCTGATAGACTTTTCCAATGCTCTGGAGTCGTAGTATTTAGTATTAAGGCCCATGACGGCAGCGATCTCATTGTGACTGAGCAGTCGGCGCTGGATGAGCGCTTCCAATACTTTCATTTCAACAAAGGATATTTCCAGCTTTTTACCGTCGCCAAATAGGCACATGCGATCCTGGTCAAGCACCAGTCCACAGCGATGCAGGCGCGCACTCTCTGTGAGAAAGGCATCAAAAAGGCTTAGTTTTTTTTCAGGCGAGGTTTCCACTACCTTGATGCAGTAATCCGCACCGGCCAGGTAGTACTTTGTTTTGCTCAAGGTGGAGGCGAAGGTGACAACCACGAAAATGGTGCAGTTGGGGTTGTTGTCTCGGGTTTTTCTTATTATGTCCAGGGTTTGACTGCTGGCCGAGGGCGTGTCGATTTCAATGATGATGGCACGATAGCTTCCGTGACTTTCCTGGGTGTCGATTAGTTGTTCGTAGTAACGTGTATCGACTTTTAAATCATCCGCTACGGTGCGAACTATCAGCGCCCGAAAATCCTCCGATTTAGATTGAGTCCGTGCAATAGCGAGGACGTTGGAAAAATGCATCACCTACTCCCTTTTCCGGCATGCAAGGCCGTCAGTTCAATCGCTGCTAGCGTTTAGATACTAATCGAATTGAATACGGCAAAACGTGACAAATTTTAACATTCGCCACTTTGTTTTTGCGGGAAGAGAGGGGGCAATGCGCGGTTATTGCGAGGGTGTTTGCACGAACGTACTCATATGCTAGTGCAAATTTCTAATGCTGGATGAGTATTTTAGTCCAACGGTTTTTTTGACGGAATCGGGTAAACCCTTGTGTCGCTAAGGAGGTGCTCGCGGCGGTGGCGCGCAGCAGTGCTCAGTGCGTGGGGGTTGACACTTTGAAGCAGGCGGGCAACGATCAACTCAATTTTCTAAAATTGAGTTTCACCGATGGCTAAGGTCCATAAACCCGTCGATTTCAACGTCTTGCTGAATCAATATGGCATGGAGGTGTTTGATCTCGCTCGCGTCTTCAAAGCTGTCGATGACAAAGGTCGTTACCTGCACTGGGATGAATTTCGTCGCTACCCATCACAGGGGGTGACCAAGGAAGCTGCATGGGCGGCGATCAAGCTGGCTCGCGCCTGTGGCAGTAAATCCCTGGAACTTCGTAGCGAGTGCGGCAGCCCGTTTTTTCTGTACACCACCGATTTTTGCGACGCGGTGATCCACGCGATTGAGCAATTGACGTCGCGGTTGGGAGGGGCCGCGGCGTCCTCGGCGCACTATCGAGACAATGCCAAGTACCTGGTTGACGCATTGATGATGGAAGAGGCCATTTCCAGCGCGCAATTGGAAGGGGCGTCGACGACCCGGAAGATCGCGAAGGACATGCTGGCCAAGGAGCGGGCGCCTCTGAATGACGACGAGCGGATGATCCTCAACAATTATCAACTGATGAAACATGCCAAGTTCAATAAGGATGAAAGCCTTTCCATTGCATTGATCTGCGAGTTTCAGAGCATCGCAACGGCAGGGGTTGATGAAGAGGATGCTCGCCCGGGTCATATCCGCGAGGATGACGGCATTTTCGTAGGGGGGCCGGGGGACGAAGTGGTCCATCAGCCCCCGCATGCATCGCTGTTGCCTGCCCGGCTGGAGGCGCTCTGCCAGTTTGCCAATGAACGGCATGATGGCCAGGAGGGGAGGCCGTTCATACATCCGGTGATCAAGGCCATCATCCTGCACTTTATGATGGGGTATGAGCATCCCTTCCGAGACGGTAATGGGCGCACCGCGCGCTGTCTGTTCTACTGGTTCATGCTCAAAAGCGGTTATTGGCCGTTCGAGTACATTTCCATCAGCGCCCTGCTCAAGGAAGCACCGATGCAGTATGGGCGCTCGTATATTTACACTCAAACCGATGCCTTTGATCTGACGTACTTCGTGATTTATCAATTGCGGGTGGTCGAGCGCGCAATGAGTGCCTTCATGCGTCACTTCGAGAGCAAAAGGCTGGAAGCGCTTGAGTTGATGACGTGGGTGCAGGCGCTGCAACTGAGTGATGGCCTGAATTATCGTCAGGGTCACTTCTTGAAGAAGGTGCTCCAGCACCCGGGGCGTATCTTCACACCCAAGGAACTGACCCATGACTATGACATTTCGGAAAACACTGCCCGCAATGATCTGGAAAAATGGGTAAGCATGAAGGTGCTGCTCAAGGTGCAGGAAGGTAAAGCCTTTCTGTACATTGCCAGGGAAGACGCCGAAGCCCAGTTGAAAAAAATCGCTGGCGCGCGCTAAGACTTATTCGTCTGCATTAACGAGGGCGAAAAAAAACCGGCTGATCAGGCCGGTTTGGGGTTCCCGCAAGCAGCGCGGGGTCAGGCATTGTTACCCTGCAGACGGTCAGCGCCACCTTCGGCCAGACCACGTTCCTGCAGGCGGTCAGCGCCACCTTCGGCCAGGCCACGTTCCTGCAGACGATCAGCACCACCTTCGGCCAGGCCACGTTCCTGCAGACGGTCAGCGCCACCTTCGGCCAGACCACGTTCCTGCAGGCGATCAGCACCACCTTCGGCCAGACCACGTTCCTGCAAACGGTCAGCGCCACCTTCGGCTACGCGACGTTCCAGCAGGCGGTCGGAACCACTTTCTGCCACACGACTTTCAATCAGGCGATCCGAACCGCCTTCAGCGACGACCGGGTGAGCGAATGCGTTTGCAGCAAGTACCGAGAAAGCAAGGCTAAGCAAGATTTGACGTTTCATGAGGGTGTGCTCCGAGTGTTTAAGTTGGGGTGTGTCTGGTATGGGTTTGATGTTACGCGTTGCAGTTTTTAAGAGAACTTCATTGGGCTGATGGTGACTATCGACGCGAGCGATAGCCCGTTTTCGCGGGCTATCGCAGGGCCGGTCATGGCATCTGCGGCCGTTCATGCGGGCGCAGGTCGAATACCAGCACCTCGGCGTCTTCGCCCTGGCTCAGGCGGATCTGGCGCTCATCGCGCACGCGGGCGCCGTCGCCTTCCTGCAAGCGCTGCCCGTTGACTTCAACGCTGCCACGGGCCACATGAATGTACACATGGCGATCCGGCGGCAGATCCAGGGTCGCGGCTTCGCCGGCATTGAACAGCCCGGCATACACCCGCGCGTCCTGGCGCACGCTGAGGGAACCGTCGTGGCCGTCCGGCGAGATGATCAGTTGCAAGCGCCCACGTTTCTGCGCTTCGCTGAAGTGCTCCTGCTGATAGCGCGGCTCGGCGCCGGCCACGGCGGGCACGATCCAGATCTGCAGGAAGTGCACGCCACGGGTCTGGCTGTGGTTGAATTCGCTGTGGGCCACGCCACTGCCGGCGCTCATCAGTTGCACATCGCCGGGGCGGATCACCGAGCCGGTGCCCAGGGTGTCCTTGTGCTCCAGTGCGCCTTCGAGCACATAGGAGAAAATCTCCATGTCACGGTGCGGGTGCTGGCCGAAGCCTTTGCCCGCCGCGACGCGGTCATCGTTGATCACCAGCAGGTCGGAAAAACCCTGTTCATCCGGGTTCCAGTAGTTGGCGAACGAGAAGGTGTGGAACGACTTCAACCAGCCGTGGTTGGCGGCGCCGCGTTCGGAAGCTTTGCGAAGGGTCAGCATGGTCTTGTCCTCAAAGGGGAGCGGGCTGCGACATGCAGTGCTCCGGCGTTGAGAAGAAGATTAATGGTTGCTGGGTAATTCATTAAGAAGATTGAATCTGAATAACTGTCTCCTTGTGGTTGACAGTCAGCAACGTGGCATAATGGCCGCCGCACTCCCTCTGATGGATTTAGCCAATATGAAAACCGTGGCCATGGCGCTGTTTCCGGACTTCCTCCTGCTCGACATGGCCGGGCC
This sequence comes from Pseudomonas cedrina subsp. cedrina, assembly GCF_001983175.1. Lineage (GTDB taxonomy): Bacteria > Pseudomonadota > Gammaproteobacteria > Pseudomonadales > Pseudomonadaceae > Aquipseudomonas > Aquipseudomonas cedrina. The sequence goes on along the minus strand of NZ_MNPW01000007.1, from coordinate 322,871 downwards.
GCTCGAGGTGTTTTCGATCGCCAATCGCTACCTGCCGACGGCGGCGCATTATCAGATCCTCACCATCGGCACAGAGGCAGGGCCGTTGCGCGCGTCCAATGGCGTGCTGGTCCAGACCGACGTGCTGCTCGACCAGGCCCAGGACGCCTATGACCTGCTGCTGGTCCCCGGCGGTCCCGGCGCCTATAACGAATGCCACCCCGCTTTGTTGCCCTGGCTCAACGCGGCGGCCCCGAAGGCGCGGCGCTTCGGTTCGATCTGTACCGGGGCCTTTGTGCTGGGGCATGCCGGCCTGCTGGACGATCACCGGGTGACCACGCACTGGCACTACACCGATCGGCTGATCAAGGCCTTTCCCAAGGCGATCGTTGAAACCGATCGCATCTACTTGCAGGACGGGCGATTGATCACCTCGGGCGGTGTAACCGCCGGCATCGACCTGGCGCTGTCGGTGGTTGCCCAGGATCACGGCAAACAGGTTGCCGTCGAAGTGGCCAAAGTGTTGCTGGTGGTGATGAAACGTCAGGGCGGCCAGGCCCAGTTCAGCCCGCTGACGGCGGCGGTCGCTCCCCAGGAAACCGCGATCACCCGGGTGCAGAATCATGTGCTGGAGCACCTGGACCAACCCTTTACCATCGAGTCCATGGCGGCGCTGGCCGGCATGAGCGCGCGCCATTTTGCGCGGCTGTTCGCCAAGGATGTGCAGATGACGCCGATGGCTTTCCTGCAGGGCGCGCGCATCGACCGCGCCCGGCAGTTGCTGGAAACCACCGACCTGCCGCTCAAGACCGTGGCTTTCCATGCAGGCTTCGGCAGCGTGCGGCATATGCGCTTTCTATTCAGCGAAAAACTGGGGCTGAACCCGACCCAATACCGACAGCAGTTCAGTTAGCGACAGAATGTCCGTCACGGGCACCCGATTGTCCGTATCGCTCCCCGTGCCAGCATTGTCCTGCCATTGCCAACTGGCAAGATAGCGTCAAGCCCATGGAAAAGGATGCGCAGACGCCCAAGGCCGGGTGTTTCAGCGCGATGACAGCTATGAACAACCCTCAGGCGATTGACGCTGATGGCACGGTGCGCTTCGGCGCCTATGTGTTTCACCGGCAACAGCGGTTGGTCAGCAAGTCTGGCTTGCCGGTGCCTTTGGGCGGCCGCGCGCTGGATATTCTTTCGGTGCTGCTCCAGGCGCCTGGGCAGTACATCAGCAAGGCCACCTTGATCGAGCGGGTCTGGCCCGACAGCGTGGTGGAAGAAAACAACCTGCGTGTGCATATCGCGGCATTGCGCCGTGCGCTGGACGGGCAACGTTTCATTCTCAACGACCCGCAACGCGGCTACTGTTTCGCCGCCCCTGCGCAGGGCGCGGTGCAGGGCGTATTGCCCAGGCATAACCTGGCCGCGCGGCTCAGCCCGGTCATAGGCCGTGATGAATTGCTGGGCGTGCTGCGGCGGCGCTTGTTCGGCCAACGCCTGATGACGCTCACCGGTTGCGCCGGCGTCGGCAAGAGCACCTTGGCCCAGGCATTGGCCGAGCGTGTGTTGCCGCGCTATCGCGACGGCGTGTGGTGGGTTGACCTGGCCACGATCGAGGCGCCGGTGGGTCTGCTGCGCCATGTGGCCGCGGCGTTGCATCTGGCGCCCTGCGCGAACGCCACCGAGCTGAGCCGCCAACTGGCCACCCGCCAACTGCTATTGGTACTCGACGGCGCCGATCAGTTGCTCGGCGCCTGTCGCCACCTGGTGCGCGTGCTGGGTGAAACGGCGCCGCAGGTCAGTGTACTGGTCAGCAGCCGTGAGGCCCTGCAAGCGCCCGGCGAATGGGTGCAGCGCGTACCCCGGCTGGCGGTGCCTGCACCGTCGGCGCTGGGCAGTGTCGAGCAGGCGATGGTTTACCCGGCGGTGCAACTTTTCATCGCACGGGTGCGTGCGGGCCAGCAGGGTTTTGTCTTGCGGCCCCAGGACCTGGCGCCGCTACGTGATATTTGCCGGCGCCTCGATGGCATTCCCCTGGCCCTGGAACTCGCCGCCGCCCAAGTGGATGCCCTGGGCGTGCGCGGCTTGCAGCAGCAGTTGTGCAAGAGCTTGCAGGTGCTGACCCGCGGCCGTCGCACGGCGGTCGAGCGCCACCGGTCCCTCAGCGCCGCCCTGGACTGGACCTACGAGCGCCTGAGCCTGCCCGAACGCTGGCTGTTCCTGCAATTGGGCTTGTTCAAGATGGCGGTGACCTTGCCTACCCTGAGCGAACTGATCGCCGGCACCGAGCTGGAACACGCCGACCTGTCCTACCTGCTGGGCCGTCTGGTCGGGATGTCGCTGCTGACCCTCGAGCCGGGACCTGGCGAACCGCGTTACCGCCTGCTCAATTGCCTGCGCAGCTATGCCTTGGCGCAACTGCGCGACCCGGTGCAGGTGGCGCGTTTGCAGCAGGGGTATGGGCATTACCTGGGGCCGTTTTCAGGCCGGCCGTTCGTCTTGCAGCTCGTCGAGCAAGCCGCGCACGCGGACTAAGTCCAGGGTGGCGAAGCCTTCGGTGAATTGCGCGTAGATTGAGCTGAGCAGGTCGCGGGCAGCCTCGATGCGGCCTTGGGTCTGCCACGAACGCGCCAACGAGGTCGCGCACCGTAGCTCCCAGGCAAGTGCGCCTTGCTGGCGCGCCAAGGCCAGGGCTTGCAACAGGAGCGCTTCGCGCGCGTCGGGGTCGGCCAGGGTTTGCGCGCGCAGGCGCAGGATTTCCGGCGCGCACCAGCCGGCCGCGCCCTGTGTGGCGCGCTCGAACACCGCGTCACTGACCTCGATGGCATTGAACGTCAGCAGAATATCTTCGACCAGGCCCAGCCCCTGCACATCGGCAATCGGCAGCGTGCCGTCGTAGCAGCGTGCCCAGGTGTGGAACAGCGGCACCGAGTGTTTCTGCGCCTGCTGCAACAACTGGTCCAGATGCTCGCGTGCCGCCTCGCGGTCGCCGTTGTAGCGGGCGATGACCACTCCGGCGAGCGCCAGGGTGTAGCAGATCGACGTACCATGGTTGATCTGCAAGGCCAGCGCCAACGCCTGGCTCGCCGTGCGCGATGCACGTTCCGGATAACCGCGCAGCCACAGGATGCGTGCAAGCAGGGTCAGCGAGGCAACGCTCTGGTCGTACTGCACGCCAAAACCATGGGTAAAACGGTTGAGATGACCGCTCTGGGCCATACGCTGGATCACTTGCTCGGCCGTGTGCTGCGCCAGTGCCTGCTCACCGGCGAAGTGCTGTGCCAGCATCCGCAGACGCTGGGCGCTGAGGGCCAGCAAAGGGTCGGCCTGGGGGCCTAGCTGGTCGAAGTGCAGGCTTTGTGCCAAGGCGTCGTGATAATTGCCACAGCACAGGTTCACCGCCATCTGCCCCGACACGGCGCGCAGCTGGCCGGCCAGGTCCTTGTCGGCTTCCGCCAGGCGCCGTGCGCGACTGAACGCCTCGATCGTCTGTGGTGTACCCCCCTGGGTGTGATAGCAAAAACTGCCCAGTGCCAGTTGCAACGCCATGTGCAAGCGCTGGCTCGGCGCACTCGATTGTTCGAGCCGCGCCAGGGCCTTGCCCACGTACAAACCGTGCTCGCGCAGCAGTGAAAGCTCTTGCCATAACGGCATCGCGCTGACGGTCAGGCGAATGCCGAGCAAAGGCACGCCCTGGTCGCTCAAGCTCCAATCGAGGGCGGCGCGGATGTCTTCGCGCAGCGGCGCATAGCGGTCGATCCAGGGCTGGGTCGCGATCAATTCCCAATCGTCCTGGGCCTGGTTCATCAGCGTCAGGCAGCGCTCGGCATGGCGCTCGCGGGTGGCCTGCAGCTCATCGGCCGTGCTGAGTTTTTCCAGCGCATAGGTGCGTGTAATGTCCAGCAGGCGATAGACCATTTCGTCATCGCCGGCTTCCACATTCAGCAGGGATTTAGCCACCAACTGTGTAATCGAACCCAGTACCTGCGCCGGCGCGACCTGTTCCCCGGCAATCACCGCCGCCGCGCTGGCCAGGCTGAACCCGCCACGGAACACCGCCAGGCGACGCAGGCAAATCTGCTCGCAGGCGGTGAGCAGCTCAAAGCTCCAGTCCAGCGTGGCCCGCAAGGTTTGATGACGTGGCAGGGCGCTGCGACGGCCCCGGGTAAGCAGGCGGAAGTTGTCCTCCATCTGCACCAGCAGCCCGGGCAGGCCGAAGCGCTCGATCTGCGCCGCCACCAGTTCGATTGCCAGCGGGATGCCGTCCAGGCGCTGGCAGATATCAATCGCCAGGGGCAGTTCGGCTTCGCTCAGTTCAAAGCTGTCCTGATGGGACATGGCCCGTTCGATCAGCAATTGCAAGGCCGGATAGCCCAGCGCCTGGGCGCGGTTACCGGTGGCCGGCGGGCAGGCCAGGGGTTCCAGGCGCTGCACGTACTCGCCCTCGGCACGCAACGCCTCGCGGCTGGTGGCCAGGATGTGCAGCCTGGGCGCGTGACGCAGCAGGGTTTCGCAGATCATGGCAATGTCGTCGAGCAGGTGCTCGCAGTTGTCGATCACCAGCAGCATCTGGCGCTCCTGCACGCTGCGCGCAAAGGTGGCCAAGGGTTCGTGTTCGGCGTGGGTCAGGTCGAGCAGGGCGGCAAGATTGGGCAGGATCATCGACGGCGCGCTGAGCGGCGCCAGGTCCAGCAGGCGGATGCCGTCGGGATAGTGCCCGATCAGCAGCTCAGCCACGCGCAAGGCGACGGTGGTCTTGCCGATGCCGCCGGCGCCGGTGAGGGTGATAAAGCGTTGGGCGGGCAGTTGCCGCACCAGGCTGTCGATCAGGGCCTGGCGGCCGATCATGCGGGTGCGGCGCAAGGGCAGGTTGTGGCCCTGGAAGTGGGCTGCCCCCTCGGTGGGTAGTGTCATCGGCTCGATGCTCAGTGGCGCAACAAAACTGTAGCCACGCTGGGCCACGGTCACGATATAGCGCTGCCCGGCCTGGCCATCGCCCAGGGCCTTGCGCAGCGCCGCCATATGCACGCGCAGGTTGCCGTCTTCCACCACGTTCCTGGGCCAGACGCGGGCGATCAGCGTCTGCTTGCTCACCACGTTGCCGGCCTGCTCCAGCAGGATCAGCAGGATATCCACCGCCCGCCGTCCCAGGCGCAAAGGTCGACCCGCCTCCAGCACCAGGCGTTGGCGTGGGTGGACGCGATAGGGGCCGAAATGCACGGCCTGGTCGCTGAGGTCACTCATGGGCGGGCCATGCTCACAAAACAGGGAGCCGCCAGCATATTCCAGCTGCGTACAGACCACTAGGCCGCGATCACGTGTGACTTTTGGCGCGAGTGGTGATTTCGCCAGGTCATCGGGTTGACGCCTTCGCTGCGGGTGAACATATGGCAGAAATGCGCCTGGTCGCAAAACCCGCACTCCAGGCTGATTTGCGTCAGGCTCATGGAGGAACTGGTGATCAGTTCCTTGGCCCGCTGGATACGCTGTTGGCGAATCCACTCCTGCGGCGACAGCCCGGTGGTGCACTTGAATGCACGTGAAAAATGACTGCGCGACAACGCGCAGGCCTGGGCCAGGTCGGCAATGGCCAGGCTTTCGCCGAGGTTGGCGAGTATCAATTGCTTGGCGATGCGCTCGCGCCGGGGGCAGAGGCCGCCGGTGGCAGATAAACGAGGAGGGGCATATTGCGCGAGTCGGGCCATGACAATTATCCGCAGTCGATGGGAGCGTTCCCGGTGGATGGATGCAGTGTAGACGTGGCCAATCTTGTTGCCGGACCGTCTGGCTGGCGAGTTAATCGTTGTTAATTTCGCCAGGTTCCGACGTGGAAAAGACAGCACAGGCATGCAATCCCGATCGCGGCCTGCATGCTTACCTGTGGGCTTGCCAACCGTTTTGGATATCGCCATGAACCGCAACGACCTGCGCCGCGTCGACATGAACCTGCTGGTGATTTTCGAAGCGCTGATGTTCGAGAAGAACCTGACCCGGGTCGCCGAAAAACTCTTCATGGGCCAGCCCGCCGTGAGCGCGGCATTGGGACGTTTGCGCGATCTGTTCGACGACCCGTTGCTGCTGCGCAATGGGCGGGGCATGGAGCCCACGCCACGCGCGGTGGCGATACTCAAGGAGTTGCAACCGGCCATGGACACTATTTCCGGGGCGGTCAGCCGCGCCAAGGATTTCGACCCGTCCACCAGCTGTGCGGTGTTCCGCATCGGCCTTTCCGACGACGCCGAATTCGGGCTGTTCCCGCCGTTGCTCAGCCGACTGCGCGAAGAGGCGCCCGGCATCATCGTGGTGGTGCGCCGGGCCAACTACCTGCTGATGTCATCGCTGTTGGCCAGCGGCGAGATTACCGTGGGGGTGAGCTACACCACTGAACTGCCGGCCAATGCCAAGCGTAAGAAACTGCGGGACATTCCGTGCAAGGTCCTGCGTGGCGATGACGGGATCGAGCCGCTGACCCTGGATGACTACTGCGAGCGGCCCCATGCGATGGTGTCGTTCTCGGGGGATTTGAGCGGCAACATTGATCTGGACCTGGCGCGAATCGGCCGTGCGCGCCGGGTGGTACTGGCGGTGCCTCAGTTCAGCGGGTTGCGCGCGTTGCTGGCGGGTACGCAGATTATCGCGACGGTACCGGATTATGCGGCGTGCGCCTTGACCGAGGGCACGTCCTTGCGCGCAGAAGACCCGCCGTTTGCGATCGATGCCGCGGAGTTATCGATGGTGTGGAGCGGGGTGCATGACAATGACCCGGCGGAGCGGTGGTTGAGGGCGCGGATCGGGGAGCATATGGCGCGGGTGGTCTAGCCGACGTGGGAGCTGGGTTGCCTGCGATGGCCATAGGTATCTACACATTTTTGTAGTGAGCGGGCTTGTCCCGCGCTGGGTGGCGAAGCCGCCCCAACAAAGACGCCGCGCAGTTTCAGACAAACCCAATTCGCCTGGTTTGGGGCGGCTTCGCCACCCAGCGCGGGACAAGCCCGCTCACTACAGGGAGATTTGTCAGCCTTTGAACGTTGTGTAGATACCCATGCTGCGATGGCATCAACTGGGTATGCCTGATGTACCGAGTTGCTTGCATCGCAGGCAAGCCAGCTCCCACAGAAAAGCAGGTTCGCCCCGGTAATACCTCACGGAAAATTGGTCACCCGTTCTTCCCCACAATTGGATATTCCTCCCCAACTCCTCGGTGACTAACCTGGCGACCAATCCCCACCGTTCCGGAGTATCACCATGCAAGCCCGTACCGATTTCTACACGGCCTCCCCAGATGCCATGAAAGCCATGCTCGCTCTGGAAGGCGCCGTCGGCAAACTGTCCATTGAGCTGCCGTTGCTGGAACTGGTGCGCCTGCGTGTGTCGCAGATCAACGGCTGTGCCTTCTGCCTGGACATGCACACCGCCGATGCCCGCAAGGGCGGTGAAACCGAGCGGCGCCTGTACACCCTGTCGGCCTGGCGTGAAACGCCGTTCTTCACCCCGCGTGAACGCGCCGCGCTGGCCTGGGCCGAGAGCCTGACGCTGCTCAGCCAGACCCACGCCCCGGATGCGGACTTCAACGCGCTGGCCGCCGAGTTCAGCGCCCAGGAGCAAGTCGACCTGAGCGTGGCCATCGCCACCATCAACAGCTGGAATCGGTTGGCGGTGGGTTTTCGCAAGATGCCCCAGTAAATCTCAGAAATTGACCGAGGCACTCAGGCGCGCCGTCAGCGGCGCGCCCTGGAACAGATAGTCATCGCCCATGTACTCGCCCGCGTCGCGCCAGTAGCGCTTGTCGAACAGGTTGTCGACGCTCAGGCGAAACACCGTCTCATAACCGTCCACCTTCGTGGTGTAGCGGCTGCCCACATTGACCACCGCGTAGTCCCCCACCTCTACATTGCCGGTGCGGTTGGCGTTTTTCTTCGCGCTGTACTGCACACCGCCCAGCACCGCCAGGCCGTTTACCCAGGGCAGCGCATAATCGGCATACACACTGGCGCGCAGCGTGGGCACGTTGATCGCCTGATGGCCTTCGTATTCCGGGGTGCCGCTGCCGCTCACCCGCGCACGAATCGCCGCCACACTGGTTGCGATCTGCAGGCGCTGCGTGGCCCAGCCGTTGGCCGACAGTTCCAGCCCGGTGTTCTTCTGTTCGCCCTGTTGCACGTAGGTAAAGGCACCTGCGCCGTCGGGCCTGGCATATTGGTAGGCCTGGCGCGTCTGAAACACGGCTGCGGCAAAGCTGATGCGGCGCCAGTCGTATTTCACCCCGGCTTCGATCTGTCGCGAGGTGGTAGGCGCCAGGGTTTCATCTGCGTTGCCGGCGAACCACGGCGCGGTGCCGCCCAGGGAGAGGCCCTTGCTGTACGAGGTGTACAGCGAGACGTTTTCAATCGGTTTGTAGATCAATGAGGCCTGGGGCAGGAACACGTATTGCCGGGTATGGCGGGCCAGGGTGCCGTTGCTATCGAAGGCCTGTTCATCCAGGCGTACTTCGCGGCCTCCGAGGATGGTCTGCCAGTGCTCATTGAGGCGGATGCGGTCGCTGACGAACAGGCCGTATTGGCGGCTGTCCAGGTTGCGGTGGCTGTCATTCAGCGCAACATCTGTCGGGGTGAAGGTGGGGGCGTCGGCATTGATATTGCCGCTGCCGATCCACTCGTTGACCGGCTTGCGTTTGTCAATCACCCGACGGAACGCGCTGGTGCCGAAGGTCAGTTCATGGCCCAGGCCGCCGGTGTCGAACAGCCCGGTCATCGCCGCTTGTACTTCATCGTCACGGCGGGTGTCGTCGGGGCTTCGGTAGTCGTAGATGTCGTAGTTGCCTTCGGACGTGAAGGTATTACCGACGCCGCTGGTGGCGCCACCCCAGGCAAACGAGCTGTAGTCATCGATCACCACCTTGCTGCGCGCGGCGCTGACACTGCCTTTCCATTGATCGCTGAAGCGGTATTCGAACTTGCCGTTGAGGTTCAGCGCATCGATGCCCACTTGCCTGGAACCGCTCTGGTGCCCCAACAGTTTCTTCGGCGAGGCATCGTCTGGCACCGTTGTGCCGCCCAGCAACTGGTAGCCCGGCACCGAACGCTGCTGTTTGCTCTGGTATTCGGCATCCAGTTGCAGCACGGCGTCGGGGCTGATGTTCCAGTCGAACGCCAGGGACACGAAGTCCCGCTGGCCGTTGGCATGTTCGACATAAGTGTTGAGGTCTTCATGGGCCACGTTGGCGCGCAGGCCAAATTGCTGCTCGCTGCCGAACCAGCCGCCGACGTCGGTGGCGATATAACCGCTGCCGCGATCGTCGCTGGAGACGGTCACCGAGCGCACATCCTCCGGGCGCTTGGTCACGTAGTTGATCACGCCGCTCGGCTCGGAGATGCCACTTTGCAGGCCCGCGAGGCCCTTGAGCACTTCCACCTGTTGCTTGTTTTCCAGGGCGACGTTCTGCTCGCCGGTGATGGTCCGCCCGTTGATCTTGTAGCTGCTCGCCGCGTTCAGCGAGAAGCCGCGCACCACAAAATTTTCGTAGTAGCCGATGGGGGCATAACTGTCGCCCACCGAGGCGTCATTGCGCAGCACTTCACTGAGCAGGCGCGCCTGCTGGTCCTTGATCAGTGCGGCGTTGATCACGCTGATCGACGCCGGGGTGTCGAGCAGCGGCGCGTCATCGAAGCCGCCCACCGAGGCGGTTTCACTGCGGTAGCCGGACTCATCCTGGCCCTGGACCGTCACCGCCGGCAGCTCGATCTCAGCCGCCAGGCTGCTTGCGATGCCGTCGCTGAGCAGCAGGCCGAGGGCGAAACCTGAGGTGACGATGGGACGAAAACGCACAACCATGGGGGCAGGGCCTTAAAGCGCAGGGTGGGGGGCGCATAAGCTAGGCACAAGCGGACACTTTTACAAGGGTGCGAGAAGGGTTCGTGCCTTGAGACATCCCGTCTCGACCCACACACCAATCCCTCCGCGCCTCGACAGGCGAAGGCGTACTTGCGATAGACAAGGCTTCCCTCATCATTTGCAGGAGATAGCCATGAGTGTCGCTGGAAAAGTGATCGCTGGAAAAGTTGCGCTGGTGACCGGCGCCGGGCAAGGCATTGGCCGGGCCATCGCCCTGCGCCTGGCGCAGGACGGGGCCGATATCGCCCTGGTGGACATCAATGGCGCCAAGCTCGAAGCGGTGGCCGCCGAAGTCGTGGCGTTGGGACGCAAGGCCTCGGTGTTTGTCGCCGACGTGTCCAAGCGCGAACAGGTAATCGCGGCGGTGGAACACGCGCACCTGACCCTGGGGGGCTTCGATATCATCGTCAACAACGCCGGGGTCGCGCAGATCGATTCGCTGCTGGATGTCAGCCCCGAACAAGTCGAACGCACCCTGGGCATCAACGTGCAGGGCGTGCTGTGGGGCATCCAGGCGGCTGGCAAGAAATTCAAGGCGCTCAAGCAAAAGGGCAAGATCATCAACGCCTGCTCGATCGCCGGGCACGAAGGCTTTGCGCTGCTGGGCGTGTACTCGGCCACCAAGTTCGCCGTGCGGGCGCTGACCCAGGCGGCGGCCAAGGAACTGGCGAGCGACGGGATCACGGTCAATGCCTATTGCCCAGGTGTGGTCGGCACCGACATGTGGGTGGAGATTGATAAGCGCATGGCTGACATTACCGGGGCGCCAGTGGGCGCGACCTACAAGAAATATGTGGAGGGCATCGCCCTGGGCCGTGCGCAAACGCCGGAGGATGTGGCGGGGTTGGTCGCCTATCTGGCCGGGCCGGACGCCGATTACATGACCGGGCAAGCGCCATTGATCGACGGCGGCCTGGTCTACCGCTGATGCCCAAGGCCCGCTCGGTTTGATGTGGGAGCTGGCTTGCCTGCGATAGCATCACAGCGGTGTATCAGTTACACCGAGGTGTTTGCATCGCAGGCAAGCCAGCTCCCACATTTGGCCCGCGTTTCGCCAGCTCGATACCTGTCGCTCTGCTGCACGCTCCCACCTTCTGACCGCATCACATCAACTGGTTTTGCCAGGCATGTCGATACCGAGCTGGTTGACCCGGCGATACAGGGTTGCCCTTGAGATGCCCAGCGCCTGGGCCGTCGGCAACGGCTTCCAGCGATGCCGAATCAACGCATCCAGCACCACCTGGCGCTCCGGGCTCAGGCTGTCTTCCACCCGCCCGTCAGCCTGCTCGCCACGCACCTCCACCGGCAAGTCCGCCACTTGCAGCGTGCCGCCTTCGCATACCGCGCAGGCATACGCCAGCACATGTCGCAGTTGCCGCACATTGCCCGGCCAGGCATACCCCAGCAACAACTCCAGCGCCGCCTGGCCGATACCCACGGCGACGCCGCTGCTGTGCGCTTGCTGCTCCAGCAGCCGGTTGATCAAGGCCAGCTTGTCGGTGCGCTCGCGCAACGGCGGCAGGCAGAAGCGCGCGCAGCCGAGGCGGAAGTACAGGTCTTCACGAAAGCTGCCCGCGCTGACCAGCGCCGACAGGTCGCGGTGGCTGGCGCAGATCACCTGGATGTCCACTGCGCGGGTTTTCGCCGCGCCCAAGGGTGCCACTTCGCCTTCGGCCATTACCCGCAGCAAACGGTCTGCAAGGCCAGGGGCATGTCGCCGATTTCATCGAGGAATAAGGTGCCGCCGTCGGCCTGCACCAGCAGCCCCGGCATGCCTTTGCTGGAAGCGCCGGTAAAGGCCCCGGCGACATAGCCGAACAGCTCGCTTTCGATCAGGTTTTCCGGGATAGCCGCACAGTTCACCGCCACAAACGGCCCGCCGCGACGGGCGCTGCGTTCGTGCAACTGGCGGGCGAAGACTTCCTTGCCAGCACCGGTTTCGCCTTGCACCAGCACCGGCAGGTTACGGTCTTTGACTCGCACGGCCAGGCGCAGGTGCTCTTCCACGCGCGCATCGACCTGCGGAACCAGCGGCGCACGCGACGGTTTGCGGCGCGGTGCGTTGACGCGCACGTGCAGGGCGCCAGGCGCACCTCGCCAAGGCAACTGTTGGGCCGATTGGTCGGTCACCGCGCGCAACGCGTCCAGGTCGAACACCTCGCCGATATGGTCCGGCACCTGGCCGAAGCGCACACGCAACGCCTGGCGCGCCTTGCTGTTCAACGCTTGCAGGCGACCGTCCTGGTCCCACGCCAGCAGCAGGTCGGGTTGGCTGTCCACATAACCCGGCGTGCCATGGGCCTGCAGCACCCAATGCTGGCGGGCGCTGTGCATGAAAAAGGCGTTTTCGATGGCCTGTGCACTCTGCGCCACCATCTGGCGCACCAGGTGCTGGCTGCGTCGGTCATCTGGGGACTTGAGCGCCGAGGCGTCCATCACCCCCAGCAGGTTGCCCTGGGGGTCGAAGATCGGCGCGGCGGAGCAGGTGAGGCCGATAAATGCCGCGCGGAAGTGATCACGCTTGTGCACTGTCACTGCCGCCTTGCTGGTCAGCACCGTGGCCACGCCGCAGGTGCCTTCTTCGGCTTCCGACCAGCAAGTGCCCAGGTACAGGCCGGCCTTGCGGCAGTCGGTGCGGATCGCCGTGTCCACACGGTGGTCGATGGTCTGGCCCTGGGCGTCGGTGAGCATCACGCAGTAGTCGGCATGCCGCACGCGGTGGTGCAGTTGCGCGACTTCTTCGCTGGCGATGCGCATGAACAGCTCGGCGCGTTCGCGGCATTCCTTGAGCAAGGGTTCACTGAGGATGCGCGGGCCCTGCAGGGAGCCGGGGTCCAAGTGGTGCTGTTCCATGGAGCGCCGCCAGGAATCGAAAATCAGCGACGGCACCGGCGCCTGGGGCAGGCGATCGGCATTGCGGACCACGCGACTGACGCAGTCGACGTGCTCTCTGGAGTTCGCGGCGAGCATAAGGCCTCCGGTTCTCGGTCTTTGTTGTTATGCCCGCCATTAAGCGCGCATGCATCGGGCGGAACAAGCAGGGCCTGACCAAGTGCACGGGATGAGACGCAGCGTCTCATCCCGCCTGAGACGCGGCCTGCAGGCTGCAATGCGGCGTCTCATTCTGCGCCGGCCCGTGGCGCCGTTACAACCGCGCGCCACTGCTCTGGATCAAGGCTTCGACAGGTTTTCAAAGGCGTTGGCACAGGCTGTGCTGAAGGGTTTGCAGCTGGCCGCAGCCAGCCTTTTGTGTGTCGAGACAACCTGGAGAACAACAAGATGTCCACCCACCTGTCCACTGATCAATTGCTGCATGCCTATACCGTGATGCGCACCATCCGGGATTTTGAAGAGCGCCTGCACGTGGAATTCGCCACCGGCGAGATCCCTGGGTTCGTGCACCTGTACGCTGGCCAGGAAGCCAGCGCCGCCGGGGTCATGGCCCACCTCAACGATGACGACTGCATCGCTTCCAACCACCGTGGCCACGGCCATTGCATCGCCAAAGGCGTCGACGTGTTCGGCATGATGGCCGAGATCTACGGTAAGAAAACCGGCGTGTGCGGCGGCAAGGGCGGCTCCATGCACATCGCCGATCAAGAGAAAGGCATGCTCGGCGCCAACGGCATTGTCGGCGCCGGCGCGCCGTTGGCGGCCGGTGCCGCGCTGGCCGCCAAACTCAAGGGCAGCCAGGGCGTGGCCGTGGCTTTTTTTGGCGACGGCGGTTCCAACGAGGGCGCGGTGTTCGAGGCGATGAACCTGGCGTCAATCATGAAACTGCCGTGCCTGTTCGTCGCGGAAAACAACGGGTATGCCGAGGCCACCGGTTCCGGCTGGTCGGTGGCGTGCAAGGACATCGCCGATCGCGCCGCAGGGTTTGGCATGCCGGGGGTTATCGCCGATGGCAATGACTTCTTCGCCGTGCACCAGGTGCTGGGCGTGGCGGTAGAGCGGGCGCGCAATGGCGAGGGGCCGACGTTGGTGGAAGTGAAGCTGAGCCGCTTCTACGGCCACTTCGAGGGTGATGCGCAAACCTATCGCGGCCCCGATGAAGTGAAAAACCTGCGCGAAAACGCTGACTGCCTGGCGCTGTTCCGCCAGCGCTGTAACGCCGAAGGCTGGCTGGATGCGGCGCAATTCGAGCGTATCGACGGCGAGGTCGCGCAACTGATCGAAGACGCCGTGCGCCTGGCCAAGTCCGACCCCAAGCCCCAGGCTGCCGACCTGCTCAGTGATGTCTACGTCGCCTACCGCTAATAAGAATAACCATCCGGAGAGAATTTCATGGCTCGCAAAATCAGCTATCAGCAGGCAATCAACGAAGCCCTGGCCCAGGAAATGCGCCGTGACCACAGCGTGTTCATCATCGGTCAGGATGTGTCCGGCGGCACCGGCGCTCCTGGCGAACAGGATGCCTGGGGCGGCGTGCTCGGGGTGACCAAAGGTCTGTACCCGGAATTTCCGGAGCGCGTATTGGACGCGCCGTTGTCCGAAGTCGGCTACGTGGGCATGGCCGTCGGCGCGGCCACCCGAGGCATGCGCCCGGTGTGCGAGTTGATGTTCGTCGACTTCATCGGCTGCTGCCTCGACCAGTTGCTCAACCAGGCCGCCAAGTTCCGCTACATGTTCGGCGGCAAGACCACCACGCCGCTGGTGATCCGCGCCATGTACGGCGCCGGCCTGCGTGCGGCGGCCCAGCACTCGCAGATGCTCACCTCGATGTGGACGCACATTCCCGGCCTTAAAGTGGTGTGCCCAGCCACGCCCTATGACGCCAAGGGCATGCTGATCCAGGCGATCCGCGATAACGACCCGGTGATCTTCCTCGAACACAAGATGCTCTACAGCCTGCAAGGCGAGGTGCCGGAAGAGCTGTACACCGTGCCGTTCGGTGAAGCCAACTTCGTGCGCGAAGGCAAGGACGTAACCCTGGTGACCTACGGGCGTATGGTGCATATCGCCCTGGAAGCCGCCGCCAACCTGGCCCGCCAAGGCGTCGACTGCGAAGTGCTGGACCTGCGCACCACCAGCCCGCTCGACGAAGACAGCATCCTTGAAAGCGTCGAGAAAACCGGGCGGCTGGTGGTGATCGACGAATCCAACCCACGCTGTTCGATCGCCACCGATATCAGTGCGCTGGTTGCGCAGCGGGCGTTTTCTTCCCTGCGTGCGCCGATTGAGATGGTCACCGCGCCGCACACCCCCGTGCCGTTTTCCGATGCATTGGAAGACCTGTACATCCCCAACGCCGCGAAGATCGAAGCCGCCGTGCTGAAGATCGCCGACAAGAGGAACGCCGCATGATCCACACCCTGACCATGCCCAAGTGGGGGCTGTCGATGACCGAAGGACGCATCGATGTCTGGCTCAAGCAACCCGGCGACCGAGTGGAGAAAGGCGAGGAGGTGCTGGACGTAGAGACCGACAAAATCTCCAGCAGCGTCGAGGCGCCCTTCAGTGGCGTGTTGCGCCGGGTATTGGCGCTGAGCGACGAGACCTTGCCGGTCGGCGCCTTGCTGGGGATCGTCGTGGAAGGCGAGGCCACCGAGGCAGAGATTGACGCCGTGATTGAACGCTTCAACGCCGGGTTTGTTTCCAGCGCGGCCGAGGCCGAAGCCTCTGGGCCAACTGCGCAGAAAGCCGAGATAGGCGGGCGCTTGCTGCGTTATCTCGACCTGGGCGAGGGCGGCACGCCGTTGGTGCTGGTCCACGGGTTTGGTGGCGACCTGAACAACTGGCTGTTCAACCAACCGGCATTGGCCACCGAGCGCCGGGTGATCGCCCTGGACCTGCCGGGGCATGGCGAGTCGGGCAAGCACTTGCAAAGCGCCGATGCCCAGGAGCTGAGCCAGGCGGTGTTGGCCCTGCTTGACCACCTCAAGCTCGACCGCGTGCACCTGGCCGGGCATTCCATGGGCGGGCTGGTTTCCCTGACGGTTGCCGCCCAGGCACCCGAGCGCGTCGCGTCGTTGACCCTGATCGCCAGCGCCGGCCTGGGCCCGGATATCAACGGTGACTACCTGCAAGGCTTTGCCGACGCGACAAACCGCAATGCCCTCAAGCCTCAGTTGACCCAATTGTTCAGCGACCCTGCGCTGGTGACGCGGCAGATGCTGGAGGACATGCTCAAGTTCAAGCGGCTCGAAGGCGTGGACCAAGCCCTGCGCCAGCTCAATCAGCAGCTGTTCGAGGGCGGGCGGCAGACGATCGATCTGCGCGGTGGGGTGGGGCGACAGCCGAGCCTGGTGATCTGGGGCAGCGATGATGCAATCATCCCGGCGACGCATGCCGAGGGGTTGCCGGCCCAGGTGGAGATTCTGCCGGGGCAGGGGCATATGGTGCAGTTGGAAGCGGCGGAACGGGTGAACCAATTGGTCAATACCTTCCTCAAATCGTTGCCCTGACCTGCCAGCAAGGGCAGGAGGGGGCGTGCTCCCTCCTGTATCAATGGATGCATTGATGCCTCGGGCGTGGCAGGCTGGGCGACGTTTTCCTACGACTTTTGGAGATTTACCGTGCCAACAGCATCTTCCGTAATTGAAATCCCGGTGCCGGCCGACCAGGTCTGGCAATTGGTCGGCGGCTTCAACAGCCTGCCGGACTGGCTGCCCCTTATCGCCAAGAGCGAGCCCGGCGAAGGCGGCCGCGTGCGGCACCTGACCACCGCCGACGGTGGCGTGATCGTCGAGCGTTTGCAGACCTTCGATAACGTGGCGCGCACCTACAGCTACACCATTGAACAGTCACCGTTCCCGGTGAGTGCCTACCTGGCAACGTTGCAGGTCGAGGCGCTGACGGAGTCGTCGGCGAAGGTGACCTGGTCCGGCGTGTTTACCCCCGCGGCCGGGACTGAAGATGCGGCGGTCGAAGCGTTGTTTGCCGGCGTGTACAGCGGTGGGTTAGAGGCGTTGCGCGCCAACTTCCCGGCCTGATCTTTCAAACACCGCAAACCCAATGTGGGAGCTGGCTTGCCTGCGATAGCGGAGTGTCAGTCAACAAACAGCGACTGATCCACCGCTATCGCAGGCAAGCCAGCTCCCACAGATGATCGTGCCGATCTCAGGCTTCGGGCATCAACTGCTGGCGACACTCCAGCATCAGCCTAGCCCCGCCGCTTGCGCTGGCGCCCACCTCCAACTTGAACCCATGCAAGTTGATGATCGCCGCCACGATCGACAGGCCCAGGCCGAACCCACCTTGCTGGTCGCTTTCGTCCACGCGATAAAAGCGTTGGAACACCGCCTTGCGCTCGGCCGCCGGTATGCCCGGCCCGGAGTCGTGTACTTCGATGCGGGTACTGCCGGCATCGTTGACCCCGCGCAACCTCACTTCGCCGCCCGGTGGCGAGAACTTGATCGAGTTGCTCAGCAGGTTGGCCAGGGCCTCGAACAGCAGTGCGCGGTCGCCGGTGATCCACGGCAACGAGTCAGGTGCCTCCAGCACCAGCTGCAGCTCGCCTTCTTCCGCCAGGGGCAGGTAAAAGTCGTGCAACTCGCGCAATAGCGGCAACGGGTCCATCACCAGGAAACCGGAGCGTCGCTGGTGGTCTTCCAGTTCGGAGATACGTAATAGCCCGCGAAAGCGCGCCATCAGGGTGTCGGTCTCGGCAATCGCGTCGTCCAGCTTCACTGCGCAGTCCGACTCCGCCTCGGCCTCCTGTTTGATGCGATACAACTGCGCGCGCAGGCGAGTCAGCGGGGTGCGCAGGTCGTGGGCGATGTTGTCGCACACACCCTTGACCTCGTTCATCAGCTTTTCGATGCGGTCGAGCATGGCGTTGACGATGGCCGCGAGCATGTCCAGTTCGTCGCGGCGGTTCGACAGCGGCAGGCGGTGGGTGAGGTCGCCGGCGACGATGGCTTCGGCGCTGGCCTGGATCCCGCGAATCCGCCGCAACGGGCGGCGGCGCAACAGATGCCAGCCGGCCGCGCCCGGAATGATCGTCAGCGACAGAGCCCATAGCAGGGCATGCCAGATGATCCGGGTCACGCCGAACAGCGAACCGTTGGCGCGCACCAGTACCAGCCAGCGGCCGTCCGCGGTGTGGGTGGCCACGGCGTCGCAGCTGTCCTTGGGCAGTTTGGGGTCGTCGGAGTCGACGCAATTGGCCAGGGCATGGATTTTGCCGTCCAGGGGCAGGTCCGGCGGCACTGCGCGGATCGGCCCGCTGAGGGGGCGCAATTGCTCGTCGAACAGGCCATAGGCGTCCACGCCCTTCATGTCGAAGGTCATGCTGGTGGTCAGCGCCTCCACCAATTCTTCGCCGTCAAAGCGCTGGAACAGGTGCTGGCGCTGCAGCAGGGAATGGCGCGACAAGTCTCCCAGGTAACCCGACACCTCAAAATACAGCACCCCCATCAGGATGCAGCTCCAGGCCACGAATAACGAGCTGTATAGCGCCAGCAAACGGCTGCTGGAAGAGCGCCAGCCCTTAGAGGGGTTCAGCAATGACATAACCGGAACCTCGCACCGTGCGGATCAACGGCGGGAGGCCTGGCGGGTCGATTTTCTTGCGCAGGCGACCGATGTGCACATCGATCAGGTTGGTGCCCGGGTCGAAGTGATAGCCCCAGACCTCTTCGAAGATCATCATCCGCGACAGGATCTGCCCGGTGTTGCGCATCAGGAATTCGAGCAACTTGTATTCGGTGGGCAACAGGCTCAGCGGTTGGTCGGCGCGGCTGGCTTCGCGGCTGATCAGGTTCAGCTCCAGGTCGGCCACGCGCAGGGCGGTTTCGAACTCCTTGACCGTGCTCTTGCGCCGCAGCAGCACTTCGACGCGGGCGGCCATTTCATCCGAGGCGAACGGCTTGGTCAGGTAATCGTCACCGCCGGCCCGCAGGCCGCGCACGCGTTCGTCGACATCGGAGAGGGCGCTGATCATCAGGATCGGCGTCGCCACACCGATGGTGCGCAGGGTGGTGACGATGGCCAGGCCGTCGAGTTCCGGCAGCATGCGGTCGAGGGTGATCAGGTCGTAATCACCGCTCACGGCACGCACCAGGCCTTCGCGGCCATTGTCTACCCAATCTACTTCCAGTCCATGGCTACTCAGCTCGGCGACGATCTCGCGGGCCGTTACGGCGTCATCCTCGATGGTCAAAATACGGGTCATAGGATTACCTGGTGAGCGATTCACACTGAAGTGCGGGCATTTTGCCAAGAAATGGCTGAACGCTTCCTAAATAAAACTTCACTTTGGCAAAACTGACACAGATTTCATGGGCGCCGCGTGGCCCTGGGTCGGTGTTCGAACGCAAGAGTGCATAACGCCCGCTTGAATCGATCATTTCTTGCAACTTGCATGGGTTGCATAAGTTCAAATTAGTTAACTTATTGAAATATAACGATTTTAAATTTCTCCGCGCCTGGCATGGGGCCTGCACTGTCCCTTTTGAGACTTGTAACACTATTTTTCCTGCCGGGAGCAAACAACAATGATCACCTCTTCTTCCACGCTGCACGAGTCGAGCACGCTCTCCGGGGTTTCCTGGGGGGCGATCTTTGCCGGGGCCGCCGCGGCGGCTGCGTTGTCGCTCATCCTGGTATTGCTGGGCTTCGGCCTGGGCTTTTCGGCGGTATCGCCGTGGGCCGACAGCGGTATCAGCGCCAAGGGGCTTGGCATCTCCACGATTATCTGGCTGGCGTTTACCCAGATCGTCGCATCCGGGCTGGGCGGCTACATTGCCGGCCGGTTGCGAGTGAAATGGGCCAACATGCACGGCGATGAGGTGTACTTTCGCGATACCGCCCACGGTTTCCTGGCCTGGGCCGTGGCCACGCTGATCACGGCAATGCTGGTGGTCGGTTCGGTGAGCAGTGCCGTCAGCGGCGGTGTGAAAGCCGGTGCCAGCGTGGTATCGGGCGCCGCCGGTGGCATGACCCAAGCCGCCGGTTCTGCGGCCAATGGCAGTGCCGATCACCTTGATTACTATGTCGACAGCCTGTTTCGCGATGATCGCCCTGCGGCGGTCAGCGACGATGCGGTACACGGTGTGGTCGCACGGATTCTCGGTCGCACCGTGAGCAACAACGGTGAGCTGGCTGCTGAAGACCGCGCCTACCTGGCCCAGTTGATCAGCCAGCGCACCAACCTCAGCCAGGCCGACGCCGAGGCGCGTATCGACAAGGTTTACGGCGATGCCCGTAAAGCCGTCGAAGACGCCAAGCTCAAGGCCAAGCAAGCCGCCGACACTGCCGCGAAAGTGGCCGCCTACACGTCGCTGTGGATGTTCATCGCGCTGCTGATTGGCGCCTTCTTCGCCAGCTTCGCTGCAACCTTCGGCGGTCGTCGCCGGGATGCGGTGGTGTATGTCGAAACCGAACACTTTGTCCGTTAATAAAAGGAGAACATCATGCGTTCATTACTTCTGTGGTTCCTCGGCATTCCGATTCCGATCATCATTCTGATCGCGATCTTTATGTGATTTGAGCAAAGCCCGCTCCACCCCTGTGGGAGCGGGCTTGCCCGCGAATGCGCAGTGTCAGTCACCGGATGTGCCGGCTGATACACCGCCGCTCCCACATTGGTTTGTGGGCAAGTTTCTATCAGTCGTCGAAACCAACCTGCTCATGAATTTCATCCACCTTCAGCTCCAACCGATACGCCACCGCGATAAACAACGCCTGGCACAGGCACAGCGTGGCGCTCAGCGAGCGGAAGGCAAACGATGATCCCTCATTGACCAACAACACCGCGTTCGCCCGCTTGGCCAGGGGTGACAGGTTACTGTCGGTAATGATCAGCGTCTTGGCCTGGTGATGCTGTGCAATCCGCAGGCAATGCTGGGTCTCTTTGCCGTAAGGCGTAAAGCTGATGGCGATCACCAGGTCATTGGCACGCACGCTGCGCATCTGCTCCCGGTAGCTGCCACCCAGGCCCGAGATCAAGTGAATGCGCTTGTTGGTGTGCTGCAGGTTGTAGACCAGGTAATCGGCCACCGCAAAGGAACGGCGTACGCCGACCACGTAGATATTGTCGGCATTCACCACCAGGTCCACGGCCTTGTCGAAGGCCACGTCGTCCAATTCC
The DNA here is from genome assembly GCF_001983175.1 of Pseudomonas cedrina subsp. cedrina. Classification (GTDB taxonomy): domain Bacteria; phylum Pseudomonadota; class Gammaproteobacteria; order Pseudomonadales; family Pseudomonadaceae; genus Aquipseudomonas; species Aquipseudomonas cedrina. The sequence goes on along the minus strand of NZ_MNPW01000007.1, from coordinate 301,972 downwards.
AGCCCCAGCCTTTCGATACCCGACAATGTTGCATTGACGCACTCACGCGCCAGGTCGCCGCCGCTGGCCTTTTGCGACTTGTTGGCGATCATGCTGCGGATGCGCTGCTGGTAGTTCTGCACCGGCGTGGTCTTGTGGGTGTAGGCCTCGCGAAACAGCGCCTGCATCTCACTGAACCCACTGAACCCGAAGCGCTGGGAGAACCGCACGATGGCCGACGGGTGCACTTCGCACTCGCGGGCGATGTCGCTGATGCGATCGACCATGATCCGGTCGCTCTGTTGGCTCATGTAGCTGGCGATGCGCTTGAGCTGGCGCGGCAGGCTCTCGTATTCGTCGGTAATCAGCTGCAACAGACGGTCGGCATTGATCGGAGGGCTGGCGACAGGTTCTTCCAGGGCGGTCTCGTGATCGGTGCGGGACATGGGCAATCCTTCTGACAGTTTCTTCTGATGCGCTGATGGGTGGCGCAAGTCTACAGGGTAGGCGCAAAAAAATACCCCGGCATCACGGGCGGCGCGGCCTGCTGAAACGATGCAGTGGGGCTGGAATGATCCTGTGCAAGCTTAATGGAAAAAATATTCCACTGAAAAAATATATGGAATAAATATTGATTGGCGCCGCCGGACGTTCTAGTCTGCTTGCACCAAGAGCGTTTGCCGTCGCCACGGCGGCACAACGCAGGCTGATAAAAATAACAGGAGCCAGCATGGGCCAGACTCGTTTTGCCAGTGGGCGTCAATTGGATCTGATTTGCCTCGGGCGCCTGGGCGTCGACCTTTACGCACAGCAAGTGGGCGCGCGGCTTGAGGACGTTGCAAGCTTCGCCAAGTACCTCGGCGGTTCCTCCGCCAATATCGCCTTCGGCACCGCAAGGCTCGGGCTCAAGTCGGCCATGCTGAGCCGGGTCGGCGACGACCATATGGGCCGCTTCCTGGTGGAATCCCTGGCCCGTGAAGGCTGCGACGTCAGCGGTATCAAGGTCGACCCGGAGCGCCTCACCGCCCTGGTGCTGCTGGGCCTCAAGGACCGCGAAACCTTCCCCCTGGTGTTCTACCGCGAAAACTGCGCCGACATGGCCCTGCGCGCCGAAGACATCCATGAAGACTTTATTGCGTCCAGCAAGGCGCTACTGATCACCGGCACGCATTTCTCCACCGACGGCGTCTACAAGGCCAGTATTCAGGCCCTGGATTACGCCGCGCGGCACAACGTCAAGCGCGTGCTGGATATCGACTACCGCCCGGTGCTGTGGGGCCTGGCGGGCAAGGCGGATGGCGAGACCCGTTTTGTCGCCGACCAGAACGTCAGCCAGCATGTGCAGAAAATCCTGCCGCGCTTTGACCTGATCGTGGGTACCGAAGAAGAATTCCTCATCGCCGGCGGCAGTGAAGACTTGCTCACCGCCCTGCGTAAAGTGCGCGAACTGACCCCGGCGACCCTGGTGGTCAAGCTCGGCCCGCAGGGTTGCACGGTGATCCACGGTGCCATCCCGGCGCGGCTCGAAGACGGTGCCATTTATCCCGGTGTGCGCGTGGAAGTGCTCAATGTACTGGGTGCCGGCGATGCCTTCATGTCTGGCTTCCTCAGCGGCTGGATCAACGATGCCAGCGATGAACGTTGCAGCCAGTTGGCCAACGCCTGCGGCGGCCTGGTCGTTTCGCGCCACGCCTGCGCCCCGGCCATGCCGACCCCTGCGGAGCTGGAGTACCTGTTCAGCAGCCCGGTGCCGATCACCCGGCCCGACCAGGACGTGACCCTGCAACGCCTGCACCGCGTGACCGTGCCGCGCAAGGCCTGGAAGCAGCTGTTCGTGTTTGCCTTCGACCACCGCTGGCAACTGGTGGAACTGGCGCAAAAAGGCGGCCAGGCCCCAGCGCGCATCAGTGACGCCAAGCAACTGTTTATCCAGGCCATCGAGCGGGTCGAGCGCAAACTGAGCGAGCAGGGCGTCGACGCCGATGTGGGCCTGCTCGCCGACCAGCGCTTCGGCCAGGACGCGCTCAACGCCGCCAGCGGTCGTGGCTGGTGGATCGCGCGCCCGGTGGAAGTGCAGAACTCGCGGCCCCTGGCGTTCGAACATGGCCGCTCGATCGGCAGCAACCTGATCGCCTGGCCCCAGGAACAAATCATCAAGTGCCTGGTGCAGTTCCACCCGGACGATGAACCGTTGCTGCGCCTGGAGCAAGAGGCGCAACTCAAGGCGGTGTACGAGGCCTCCATCGTCAGCGGCCATGAATTGCTGCTGGAAGTCATCCCGCCCAAGGATCATCCGTCCACCTACCCGGACGTGCTCTACCGCAGCCTCAAGCGCCTCTACAACCTGGGCATCTACCCGGCGTGGTGGAAGATCGAGGCGCAGTCAGCCGAAGATTGGCAGCGCTTGGACGAGCTGATTCATGAGCGCGACCCGTACTGCCGTGGCGTGGTGCTGCTGGGCCTGAATGCCTCGGCCGAATGCCTCGCCGAGGGCTTCCGGCAGGCACGCCTGAGCACCACCTGCCGGGGCTTCGCCGTGGGCCGCACGATTTTCCAGGAGCCGAGCCGCGCGTGGATGGCGGGGGAGATTGATGATGAGACCCTGATCCAGCGTGTCCAGGCGACTTTCGAACAGCTGATCAATGCCTGGCGCAGTGCCCGGGCCTAGTCACGGCCTCAAATTGAAATGCAATCCAATGTGGGAGCTGGCTTGCCTGCGATAGCGGTACATCAGACATGGCTTCATTACCTGACACACCGCTATCGCAGGCAAGCCAGCTCCCACATAAAAGCAGATCTCAGTGATACCCGAAAATAATAAAGGTGCAGCCATGCCCGCAATCCGAATTGGCATCAACCCGATCTCCTGGAGCAACGACGACCTCCCGGCCCTGGGCGGCGAGACGCCCCTGAGCACCGCCCTGAGCGAAGGCAAGGAAATCGGCTACGAAGGTTTCGAACTCAACGGTAAATTCCCCAAGGACGCCAAGGGCGTCGGCGATGTATTGCGCCCGTACGACCTGGCCTTGGTCTCCGGCTGGTATTCCAGCCGCCTGGCGCGGCGTTCGGTAGCGGAAGAAATCGAGGCCATCGCCGGCCATGTCGAATTGTTGAAACACAACGGCGCCACGGTACTGGTCTACGGCGAGGTCGCCGATTCGATCCAGGGTTCGCGCATCCGCCTGATCGAACGCCCGCGCTTTCACAGCGAGCAGGCCTGGCAGGACTATGCGGACAAACTCACTGAACTGGCGCGCTTTACCCTGTCCCAGGGCGTGCGCCTGGCCTACCACCACCACATGGGCGCCTATGTCGAATCCCCGGAAGACATCGACCAGTTGATGAAACGCACCGGCCCCGAAGTCGGCCTGCTGTTCGATTCGGGCCACTGCTACATGGGGGGCGGCGAACCGCTTGAGGTGTTGCGCAAACACATCGACCGCATCTGCCACGTGCATTTCAAGGACGTGCGCAAAGCGGTGGTGCAGCTGGCGCGCAACCAGATGTGGAGCTTTCCCGATTGCATCGTCAACGGCACCTTTACCGTGCCGGGCGATGGCGATATCGACTTCGCCGCATTGCTCGATGTGCTCCTGGCCGCGACATATGAAGGCTGGCTGGTGGTCGAGGCCGAGCAGGACCCGGCGGTCGCGCCCAGCTATATCTATGCGAAAAAAGGCTATGACACGTTACGTGCTCTTTTGAATGAGAGGACCGGAAAATGAGCTTGTTGGTCAAAGGCAGCAAAGGCGGCAAAACCCTGGTCGCCCTGGAAGAAGGCCGCCTGGAGTATGTGGGTTTTCGCGCCTACCGCCTGAGCCTGGGCGAAACCCTGCCGGTCAGCGCCGGCGACAAAGAGCTGTGCCTGGTACTGCTCAGCGGCCGCGTGAATATCGAGGGCGAAGGCTTCAACTGGCAGAACCTGGGGGACCGCCAATCGGTCTTCGAAGACAAATCGCCGTTCGCCGCGTACCTGCCGCCGGGCACCGACGCCCAGGTCACCGCCTTGAGCGACGTGCAGATCGCCGTCTGCGCGGCACCCGGCGCGCAAGGCTACGCGCCGCGCCTGATTCGCCCGGAAAACTGCAAACGCAGCGTGCGCGGCAAAGGCGCCAATACCCGCTACGTGTGCGACATCCTGCCCGACAGCGAGCCGGCGCACTCGTTGCTGGTGGTGGAAGTGCGCACGCCGTCCGGGCATTCGTCGAGCTACCCGCCGCACAAGCACGACACCGACGACCTGCCGCACCAGAGCTTTCTGGAAGAAACCTACTACCACCAGGTCAATCCGCCCCAGGGCTTCGTGTTCCAGCGCGTCTACACCGACGATCGCAGCATCGACCAGGCCATGGCCGTGGAAAACAGCGACCTGGTGGTGCCCAAGGGGTATCACCCGGTCAGCGTGCCGTACGGATACGAGTCCTATTACCTGAACGTCATGGCCGGCCCCAAGCGCGCCTGGCATTTCCACAACGACCCGCAGCACAGTTGGCTGCTGGACCTCTAAGCGGTTCCGGACGGAGAACAATAACAATGAAGTCGCCTTTACGCTTTGCCCTGAACCGCATGGTCGCGCCGCACCTGTCCCTGCCGGATTTCATCCAGTTGGCCGCCACGCTCAAGTGCGATGCCATCGAGATCCGCAATGACCTGGCGGACCGCCAAATCGAATTCGGCACCCCGGCCAGCCGCGTGCGCGAGCTGTGCGCCGCGCAGGGCATCACGGTGCTGTCGATCAACGCGCTGTACCCCTTTGATGTGTGGAACGATGAACGCCGTGCCCAGGCGATAGCGCTGGCGACCTACGCCCGCGAATGCGGAGCACAGGGCCTGGTGATGTGCCCGTTCAATGAGCCTGGCGACACGCGCAACGAAGCCCAGCGCGCGGCCGGCCTGCGCACCGCCCTGAGCGAGCTGGCGCCGATCCTGCGCGAGTACGCGATCATGGGTTTCATCGAGCCCCTGGGCTTTGAAGAGTGCTCAATGCGGCGCAAGCGCGTGGCGGTGGAAGCGATCAAGTCCATCGGCGGCCTGGATGTATTCCGCCTGGTGCATGACACCTTCCATCATCACCTGGCCGGCGAACAGGAGTTCTTCCCGGAACTGACCGGACTGGTGCATATCTCCGGCGTGGAAGATGCCGAGGCACCGCTCAATTCGATTCGCGACGGCCACCGGGTGCTGGTGGGCGAGGGCGACATCCTCGGCAATGCGGCGCAGATCGACACCTTGCTCGGCAGCGGCTACAGCGGTTACTTGTCGTTCGAGCCGTTTGCCGAGAGCGTGCATGGGTTGGCGGATATTCAGCAGGCGTTGGGTGCGAGCATGGCCCACCTGCAAAACTCCCGGACCTGACGCCGAACAACCTGTGGGAGCTGGCTTGCCTGCGATAGCGGTGTGTCAGGCAGAGAATCTGTTTTGATAAACCGCTATCGCAGGCAAGCCAGCCCCCACACTGGATCACTGTTGATCGACAGATTTGCATTCATACAAGGTGCGAACATGACCACAACACGATTGACCATGGCCCAGGCCCTGGTGAAGTTCCTCGATAACCAATACATCGAAGTCGACGGCGTGCAGAGCAAGTTCGTCGCCGGTGTGTTTACCATTTTCGGCCATGGCAACGTGCTGGGCCTGGGCCAGGCCCTGGAGCAGGACAGTGGTGACCTGGTCGTCCACCAGGGCCGCAATGAGCAGGGCATGGCCCATGCCGCCATCGGTTTCGCCAAGCAGCACCTGCGCCGCAAGATCTACGCGTGCACCGCGTCGGTAGGCCCCGGCGCCGCCAACATGCTCACCGCCGCTGCGACCGCCACGGCCAACCGCATCCCGTTGTTGCTGTTGCCGGGCGATGTCTACGCCAGCCGCCAGCCCGACCCGGTGCTGCAACAGATCGAGCAGTTCCACGACTTGAGCATCAGCACCAACGACGCGTTCCGCTCGGTGAGCAAATACTGGGACCGCATCAACCGCCCCGAGCAGCTGATGAGCGCCGCGATCCACGCCATGCGCGTGCTCACCGACCCGGCCGAAACCGGCGCCGTGACCCTGGCCTTGCCTCAGGACGTACAGGCCGAAGCCTGGGACTATCCGGATTACTTCCTGCAAAAACGCGTGCATCGCATCGACCGTCGCCCGGCCACCGCCGCGATGATCGCCGATGCGCTGGCCGCCTTTGACGGCAAGCGCAAACCGCTGATCATCTGTGGCGGCGGCGTGAAGTATTCCGGCGCCAATGCTGCGTTGCAGGCCTTTGCCGAGCGCTTTGATATCCCCTTCGCCGAAACCCAGGCCGGCAAAAGCGCGGTGGTTTCCAGTCACCCGCTGAACGTGGGCGGCCTCGGTGAAACCGGCTGCCTGGCGGCGAACCTGCTGGCACCGGAAGCCGACCTGATCATTGGTATCGGCACGCGCTATACCGACTTCACCACCTCGTCCAAGTCGCTGTTCAAGCATGCCGAGGTGACGTTTTTGAACCTCAATATCAGCCCCTGCGATGCCTTAAAGCTCGACGGCGTGCAGGTGCTGGCCGACGCGCGAGTCGCCCTGCAAACGCTCGCCGATGCGCTGGGGGATTACCGTTCCGGTTGGGGCGAACAGGTCGCTGACGCCAAGGCGCAGTTGGACGCCGAGGTGGATCGCGTGCATCAGGTGGAGTATGCCGGCGACGGCTTCGTGCCCGAGGTCGACGATCACCTGGACCGCGCGGTGCTACGTGAATTCATCGAACTGACCGGCTCCTGCCTCACCCAAAGCCGCGTGCTGGGCGTGCTCAACCAGACCCTGGCCGACGACGCCATCATCGTCGCCGCCGCCGGCAGCCTGCCCGGCGACCTGCAGCGTGCCTGGCGCAGCAAGGGCGTGAACACCTACCACGTCGAGTACGGCTACTCGTGCATGGGCTACGAGATCAATGCCGCCCTGGGCGTGAAACTCGCCGAGCCGACCAAAGAGGTCTACGCCCTGGTGGGTGACGGCTCCTACATGATGCTGCATTCGGAGCTGGCGACCTCGATCCAGGAGCGGCGCAAGATCAACGTGGTGCTGCTCGACAACATGGCCTTCGGCTGCATCAACAACCTGCAGATCGGCAACGGCATGGACAGCTTCGGCACCGAGTTCCGCTTTCGCAACCCGGAGAGCGGCAAGCTCGACGGCGGCCTGGTGCCGGTGGATTTCGCCATGAGCGCGGCGGCCTACGGCTGCAAGACCTACAAGGTCAGCACCGTGGAACAACTCGAAGCGGCCCTGGCCGATGCGCGCACGCAGACGGTGTCGACGCTGATCGATATCAAGGTGCTGCCCAAGACCATGGTCCACGGCTACCTGTCGTGGTGGCGGGTCGGGGTGGCGCAGGTGTCCACCAGCGAACGCACGAACGCCGCCGCGAAAAAACTCAATGAACAGCTGGCAAAAGCCCGGCAGTACTAATAACAAGAGGAGTGTTTGCATGTCTTTGCTTTCTAATTCACTGCGCATAGGTGTCATCGGTACGGGCGCCATCGGCCGCGACCATATTCGCCGTTGCAGCCAGACCTTGCTCAACAGCCAAGTGGTGGCGGTGACCGACATCAACCTTGAACAAGCGGCCAAAGTGGTCGCCGAGTTGAAGCTGGACGCCGAGGTGTACGCGGACGGCCATGCGCTGATTCAGTCGCCCCAGGTCGAGGCGGTCCTGGTCACCTCGTGGGGCCCGAGCCATGAGGAGTTCGTGTTGGCGGCCATCGCCGCCGGCAAGCCGGTGTTCTGCGAAAAACCCCTGGCCGTCACTGCCGAGGGCTGCCGCCGGATCGTCGAGGCCGAAGTCGCCCATGGCAAGCGCCTGGTGCAGGTCGGTTTCATGCGCCCGTATGACGAAGGTTACCGCGCCCTCAAGGCCGTGATCGACAGCGGCCAGATCGGCGAGCCCCTGATGTTGCACTGCGCACACCGCAACCCGACGGTGGGCGAAAACTACAAGACCGACATGGCGATCACCGACACCTTGATCCACGAGCTGGACGTGCTGCGCTGGTTGCTCAACGACGACTACGTGTCGGTGCAAGTGGTATTCCCGCGCAAGACCAGCAAAGCGCTGGCTCATCTGCGCGACCCGCAGATCGTGTTGCTGGAAACCGCCAAGGGCACGCGCATCGATGTGGAGGTCTTCGTCAACTGCCAGTACGGCTACGACATCCAGTGCGAAGTGGTGGGGGAGACCGGCATCGCCAAGTTGCCGGAGCCGTCCCAGGTGCAACTGCGCAGCGGGGCCAAGCTGTCCAACGCGATCCTGATGGACTGGAAGGACCGCTTTATCGGCGCCTATGACGTGGAGTTGCAGGCGTTTATCGACAGCGTGCGCGCCGGCCAGGTCGGTGGGCCGTCGGCGTGGGATGGTTTTGCCGCGGCGGTGGCGGCGGATGCGTGCATCGAAGCCCAGGGCAGCGAGCAGATTGTGCAGGTCAGCTTGCCGGAGCGGCCGCGCTTTTACGGCTGAACCACAATCTCAAAGTGGAATGCAGTCAGTGTGGGAGCTGGCTTGCCTGCGATAGCGGTCTGTCAATGGCGGATTCTTGCCCTGACACACCGCTATCGCAGGCAAGCCAGCTCCCACATTTGAATTGGGTTTGCACTTCATATAAGGCGTGAGTTATGCGAATCGGACTAGTCGGCTACGGCCACGGCGGGCGTTTCTTCCACGCCCCATTACTGGCAACCCTGCCAGGCGCAACCTTTGTCGGCGTGGTGACCCGTTCACCCGAACGCCGCCAGCAATTACACAGCGATCACCCCGGCGTGAAAGCCTTCGACTCCATCGGCCAGCTCGTTGAAGCCGGCGTCGATGCGCTGGTCATTTCCACCACCCTCAAAGGCCGCCCGGCGCTGGTGCTGGAGGCTATTGAGCACGGCGTGGCGGTGGTGAGCGACAAACCCTTCGCCGCCAATGCCGAGCAGGCCCAGGCGCTGATCACCGCCGCCGAGCGCCATGAGGTGCTGCTGAGCGTCTACCAGAACCGGCGCTGGGACTCGGATTACCTGACCCTGCGCAAACTCATCGACGCCGGCGCCCTCGGCCAGGTCAGCCGTTTCGAATCCCGCGTGGAGCGCTACAGCCCACATGCGGTGGGCAATGCCAGCGGCGGCGGCTGGTTGCGCGACCTGGGCAGCCACTTGGTGGACCAGGCGCTGCAACTGTTCGGCCCGGTGGAGCGGGTCTTTGCGCAGTTGCATTACACCGCCGAACACCCCAGCGTCGACCACGGCTTCTTCGTCTCCCTGACCCACGCCAACGGTGTGATTTCCCACCTATGGGGCAATGCCCTGCAAAACTGCCAGGCGCCGCGCTTTCGTGTGAGTGGCAGTTTGGGCTGTTACACCGTCGACGGCCTGGATGGTCAGGAAGAAGCACTGATGGCCGGCAAATCACCAAAAACCGAAGGCGAGCACTGGGGCGCCGAGGAGCATCGGCGCTGGGGCTGGTTCGAACAAGGGCCGGAGCGCGAACGGGTACCGTCGGAGAAGGGTTGCTGGACGCAGTTCTATCGCCAGTTGCAAGCAGCTGTGCAAGGGCAGGGGCCGTTACCGGTGGATGCCCATGACGCGCTGGAAACCACCCGCGTATTGGACGCCGCGCGTCTCAGCGCGGAGCGCCGACAGGTCATCGACATGGCGGCGCTGTAGGAGATTTCCACAAAAATAGAACAAAATTCTAAAAGATGTTGATATGGAAATTTTTTTCCAATAAAGTCTTTTCCAGGTTGCAAAAAGTACGTTCGGACGCGATTCGGGCGACTCAACAAAAACAAGATCAAAAACAACCAGGTACCGTCAGATGAAAATCTTCAACGCTGTACTGCGCGTTTTACGCCCTGCCCACACGCCACGCGGTCTGCCCCGCGCCCGGCCGTTCTATTTCTCCTTTCTCAACGTGCTGTGCGTCGAAAACCAAGGCGCGCTGGTGTGCTGCATTCCGGGAGCACCGGTGGTTCGACTGCCGTCATCTTCGCTCTGAGCTCATATCTGATAAACGCTACGTCCAAAAAACCAACAAGAAAGTGGAGACAGACCGTTCATGAAGACCCCGATCCGTTTTACCGCGCTGGCCCTGTCGTTGATGCTGGGCAGCGGTGTCGCCTGCGCCGCCGACCTTAAAGTGGGCGTGAGCATGTCCGCCTTCGATGACACCTTCCTGACCTACCTGCGTGAAGACATGGACAAGCAAGCCAAGTCCTATCCCAAGGGTGACGGTGTGCAATTGCAGTTCGAAGACGCGCGTGCCGACGTGGTCAAGCAACTGAGCCAGGTCGAGAACTTTATCAGCCAGAAGGTCGACGCGATCATCGTCAACCCGGTGGATACCGCGTCGACCAAGAACATCATCAATGCCGCCAGCAAGGCCGGCATCCCGCTGGTGTTCGTCAACCGTCGTCCCGACCAGAAAGACTTGCCCAAGGGCGTGGTAGCGGTGACTTCCGATGACCTCGAAGCGGGCAGGATGCAAATGCAGTACATCGCCGAAAAGATGGGCGGCAAGGGCAAAATCGTGATTTTGCTGGGTGATCTGGCCAACAATGCCACCACCAATCGGACCAAAGGCGTGAAAGAGATTCTGGCTAAATACCCCGACATTAAGATCGAGCAGGAACAGACCGGCACCTGGTTGCGTGATCGCGGCATGACCCTGGTCAACGACTGGCTGACCCAGGGCCGCGAGTTCAACGCCGTGCTGGCCAACAACGACGAAATGGCGATCGGTGCATCCATGGCCCTCAAGTCCGCGGGTACCAAGCCGGGCAGCGTATTGATCGCGGGGGTCGATGGCACGCCGGACGGTTTGAATGCGATCACCCGGGGCGACATGGCCGCCTCGGCGTTCCAGGACGCCAAGGGGCAAGCGGTCGGCTCGGTGGAAGCGGCGCGCAAGATGGCGAAGAACGAGCCGGTCGAGCAGAACGTGATCATCCCGTACCAATTAATCACCCCGGACAACGTCAAAGACTTCAAATAGCCCTGACACAAAAACAATAAGCCGGCAGGGCGGTCACGGCCGCCCTGCAGAAGGAGAACCTCCCTATGCTCGCTCAAGCGACGTCTTCCCAGCCTCCCGGTACGCTGTCCCCTGAGCTGGAAGAACCCTATCTGTTGGAAATCGTCAACGTCAGCAAAGGCTTTCCCGGCGTCGTTGCCTTGGCGGACGTGCAATTGCGCGTACGCCCAGGCTCGGTCCTGGCGCTGATGGGCGAGAACGGTGCCGGCAAGTCCACCCTGATGAAAATCATCGCCGGTATCTACCAGCCCGACGCCGGCCAGATTCGCCTGCGCGGCAAGCCGATTCGGTTTGACACGCCGCTGGACGCCCAAAAGGCCGGTATTGCGATGATTCACCAGGAACTCAACCTGATGCCGCACATGAGCATCGCCGAGAACATCTGGATCGGCCGCGAGCAGCTCAACGGCTTGCACATGGTCAACCACCGCGAAATGCACCGCTGCACCGCCGAGTTGCTGGCGCGCCTGCGCATCAACCTGGACCCCGAGGAACAGGTGGGCAACCTGAGCATCGCCGAGCGGCAGATGGTCGAGATTGCCAAGGCCGTGTCCTACGATTCCGACATCCTGATCATGGATGAACCGACGTCGGCGATTACCGAGAAAGAAGTGGCGCACCTGTTTTCGATCATTGCCGACCTCAAGTCCCAGGGCAAAGGCATCGTCTACATCACCCACAAAATGAACGAAGTGTTTGCCATCGCCGATGAAGTGGCGGTGTTCCGCGACGGCCAGTACATCGGCCTGCAGCGTGCCGACAGCATGAACAGCGACAGCCTGATTTCGATGATGGTGGGGCGTGAGCTGAGCCAGCTGTTCCCGGTGCGCGAAACGCCGATCGGCGATTTGCTGCTGTCGGTGCGCGACCTGCGCCTGGACGGTGTGTTCAAGGACGTGTCGTTCGACCTGCACGCCGGGGAAATCCTCGGCATCGCCGGCTTGATGGGCTCGGGCCGCACCAACGTGGCGGAAACCATTTTCGGCATCACTCCAAGCAGCGGCGGGCAGATCACCCTCGACGGCGAACCGGTGCGCATCACCGACCCGCACATGGCCATCGAGAAGGGCTTTGCGCTGCTGACCGAGGACCGCAAGCTCAGTGGCCTGTTTCCGTGCCTGTCGGTGCTGGAAAACATGGAGATGGCCGTGCTGCCGCACTATTCGGGCAACGGTTTTATCCAGCAAAAAGCCCTGCGCGCGCTATGCGAAGACATGTGCAAGAAATTGCGGGTGAAAACCCCGTCTCTTGAGCAGTGCATCGACACCTTGTCCGGCGGGAACCAGCAAAAGGCCTTGCTCGCGCGCTGGCTGATGACCAACCCACGCCTGCTGATCCTGGATGAGCCGACCCGCGGCATCGACGTCGGCGCCAAGGCTGAGATCTACCGCTTGATTGCCTTCCTTGCCAGCGAAGGCATGGCGGTGATCATGATTTCCTCGGAGCTGCCCGAAGTGCTGGGCATGAGCGACCGGGTGATGGTGATGCACGAAGGCGAACTGATGGGCACCCTGGACCGCAGTGAAGCGACCCAGGAAAAAGTCATGCAGTTGGCTTCCGGAATGACGGCAGTCCACTGACTACAGAATAAGAAGGTGATTGGCTATGAACGCAATAACAGACAACAAGCCTGCCACGGCCCCGGCCAAGCAACGGCGTCGCTTGCCCACCGAGCTGAGTATCTTCCTGGTGCTGATCGGCATCGGCCTGGTGTTTGAGCTGTTCGGCTGGATCGTGCGTGACCAGAGCTTCCTGATGAACTCCCAGCGCCTGGTGCTGATGATCTTGCAAGTGTCGATCATTGGCCTGCTGGCGATTGGTGTGACCCAGGTCATCATCACCACCGGCATCGACTTGTCCTCGGGTTCGGTACTCGCGCTGTCGGCGATGATCGCTGCCAGCCTGGCGCAAACTTCTGACTTTTCCCGGGCAGTGTTTCCGAGCCTGACCGACCTGCCGGTGTGGATCCCGGTGGCGATGGGCCTTGGCGTGGGACTGCTGGCGGGGGCGATCAATGGCAGCATCATCGCCGTCACGGGCATCCCGCCGTTCATTGCCACCCTGGGCATGATGGTGTCGGCCCGCGGCTTGGCGCGTTATTACACCGAAGGCCAGCCGGTGAGCATGCTTTCGGACTCCTACACGGCCATCGGCCATGGCGCGATGCCGGTGATCATCTTCCTGGTGGTGGCGGTAATCTTCCATATCGCCCTGCGCTACACCAAGTACGGCAAGTACACCTACGCCATCGGCGGCAACATGCAGGCGGCGCGCACCTCGGGCATCAACGTCAAGCGCCACCTGATCATCGTCTACAGCATCGCCGGTTTGCTCGCAGGCCTGGCGGGCGTGGTGGCTTCGGCACGCGCCGCCACCGGCCAGGCCGGCATGGGCATGTCCTACGAGCTGGATGCGATTGCCGCCGCGGTGATCGGCGGTACCAGCCTGGCGGGTGGGGTAGGGCGCATCACCGGCACCGTGATCGGCGCGCTGATCCTGGGGGTGATGGCCAGCGGGTTCACCTTTGTCGGGGTGGATGCGTATATCCAGGACATTATCAAGGGCCTGATCATTGTGGTGGCGGTGGTGATCGACCAGTACCGCAACAAGCGCAAGCTCAAGCGCTGAATCGAACGGCGACCCCTTATCGCAGCGTGGCTATTTACACAACTTTGAAAATTTCCCTGTAGTGAGCGGGCTTGTCCCGCGCCGGGCTGCGAAGCAGCCCCACAACAGGCGACCCAGTCCTTGGAACTTGGCTGTGTCTTTATTGGGGCGGCTTCGCCACCCAGCGCGGGACGAGCCCGCTCACTACCAAGATGCGTAGATACCTACGGCCATCGCAGCATAGGTATCTACACAACTTTGACGCCGCGCAAAACCCTATAGCGAGGGAGCTTGCTCCCGTGGCGGCGTGAGGGTCGACCGATCTTTTATGTCTATCCCGGTTCAAATGTGGGAGCTGGCTTGCCTGCGATGGCAGTCTGTCAGGCGACTATTTTTTTGGATCTGACCGAGTACATATCCATTTCTGCGGTAACGACTGCTATTGGTTCCGCCCTTACGGCGGCTCACTTTTGAAAAGCGCAAAAGTAAGCAAAACGCTCTTGCCCCAACACTCGGCACCTCGCTTAGGCTCGGTGTGCCCGAACGCAGACTTGAATCCGTGGGCCGCCGCCACGCGCCATCCATGGCGCGGGGCGGCTAACCCGGCGTCCTGCCGGGTTACCCACGGATTCAAGCCTGCGTTCGGCCAGCGTGTTTGACGGGGCGCCTGAGATCAAGATCAAAAGCCAGAGCAACAGCAACAGCAACAGCAAGCAGTTGTGTAGATACCTATGGCTATCGCAGGCAAGCCAGCGCTCACAGTATTCAAGGCGCCAGCGGCAAGAAGCGGCGCTCGGCCAACGCCCGGCTGATCTCGCCGCGATGCACATCCACCACGCTTTGTGCGCTCTGGGCCTTGGCCAGCAACGAGTAGTAACTCTCGCGGCGCTGTTCCTTGGTTTTCAGGTGGGCCATGGCGTACTCGAGCTTGGGCGTGTCCGCCTTGGGGTAGTGGAAATGGGCGTACCACAGGGGAAAACCGCGCTTGTCGTTCACGGCGTATTCCTGGATGAAATCACGTCGTTCCCCACGCAGTGCGATGCGCTCGCCCAGCCTGGCAAGTTGGACTTTGTCTTGCTCAAGCAGGAACGCCAGATTCGCGTCGGTGGGGGGCAGTTCCAGGGCTCGCTGCAGACGCAGCGCTTTGCCCATCGCGGTTAATCGAGTGAACGCGGCACGCAGCTGATTAATCAGTGTTTGGTCATCGTCCGTGGTGGGCTGACCTTCGGTTTGCACAGTAATGGCGCGTTCAAACTCGCCCGCCAGCGCGTCAAAACGCCTGGCTTCGTGGTCCAGGCTCTCCTGGATTTCAATGGGGTACCGAGACACCTTGGCGTAACCTTCTTCGCGCTTGATGATGCCTTCCAGGGCCTTGAGCTGCTTGCGTGCTTCGCCTTTGACGGCACTGAGAGGGCGGATTTGGGGAGGCAGCGACGGTTGTGAGGGACGCCTTACTTCGCGTACTTCGTCCCAGCCGCTTTCATGTTGGGAATAGGTCGCCAGCAGGTGGTTGTCCTGTTCGGAGCGTACCTCGACCACGTCAATCGGTAGGGTGCTGCCCGCCGGTTTGAGGTCGCCGATCAGGATGCCCTGCTTGCGCGTACGGATGACTTTCTTGGTGACCTTGCCGCTGCTTATCAGCGCTCTTTTCGGTGGGCGCTTGATAGTGTCGGCTTGCGGCTTGACCTCGGCGGCCAGTTGCTGCAACACGTCCTGATACAGTGACTCCACCAACGCCTGGATGCGTTGAAAATAGTGCATTTCCAGGTATTCGGCATGGATCATCGCCATTCCTTGCAGAGCATCGAGCGCCTGGCCGTAATGCTCGAACAGGCTGTCAAGCACGGCCAGGCGGTCGGCAGGCGCCAAGTTAAGGTGGTTGAGCTCGCTGTGGGTACGCAAGTGCGTGGCAAGTGGGTCGAGGGCCAGGTCCAGGTCACTGATGAATACGCCGGGGTCCCAGGTTTTGCGGCTCAAGTATTTCAAGCTTTGCAGCTGCAGGTATTTGAGCGCGAGGGCGCCGAGTTCATCCGGACGTTCGCGCATCAAACGGTCGTAGGCTTGCCGGCCGGGGTGGCCGAGGTTGAACAGTTCCAGCAGATAACGATCCTTGAGTTCCAATGCCTGCACCTGGCGCTCATTGATTGCGCTCATCGCCTGGAGAAATTGCTTGTAACGCACAGGGTTGGCGATTACCGCGGGCAGCGCCTGCTGGTAGGACGCGCTCAAGTCCGGATGTTCGGCATACAGGGCCTGGCGATCCATGTGGGCGACCACCACCGACTTGCGTGCATTATTCACGGTATTTTCGAGGAACACCGCTACCGCGCTGTCGGGCATCGGTATGCCCAACTCGCGGCGTTCCTGGCGACTGTTGAGCAGGCCTTCGTACGCCGCCACCTGTTCTTGCAGGACAGCGTCGAAGTTCCTGCGCGTGTTGGCGCGGGCCGCGGCGCTGTATTTGGGGTCGTCGGCAGCGCGGTTCATCAGTTGCTGGGCATTGTCGGCCTTTTCCTGAAGTGCTTCCTGCAGGCTCTTGATCGTGACGAGGCGGCCTTGGCGCATTTCCTGCCGAGTGCTGAGGAAGTTGGCCTGCTGCTCCTCCAGTTGTCGTTTGCGCAAGGCCTTGCGTTCGCGTTCAGCGGCGATCCGCTTGGGCGGCATGCCGCCGCGTAGGCGCAGGCGCAAGTCCAATGACCAGTTGCCGGTGGCATCCGCTTGTAAATAAGGACCGCTAAGTGTGCTGTCGAAGGGGTGGACGATCAACGCCGCCCCGTCTGCTTGCGGGCGCACGTTATACCAATGCGCGTCGACCCGCGCGTACCAGTCGCGATAGTGCTGGAAGAGGCCACGGCGTGGGCCGTCGAGCACGGCGCCGGACAGGTCCTTTGGCCTGGGAACCTGGAACTGCGCCAGGCGCGCCTGCTGGCCGGGGGTGAGGCGGTTGCGCGCGCTGGCGAAACTGAAGTCGAACACAGTATTGGCCAGCCCGGGCCCGCCACCTCCCAGCAGGACTGCGCCCTGTTGCACGCCGGGCGCGGGTGGTTCGGGCCATTGATCGGCGAGCCGGCGCGACAAGGGCGAACGCAGCGCCCGCCATTGAGTGTCGGTGGGTACAGGGTCTGACAGGGATTGGGTCGAGGGCGCGAGTTCGAACATCAGCATGCCGACGTTCAGCAGCAGGTCAGCCCAGGCCAGTTCCCGCGCCGTCGGGTCATCGCTGGCAAGGCCGGGGATGTCGCGGTTGGCAGCGGTCATCAGGCTGAGCAACCAGCCGGCCGCCATCAGCGGGCCGCGCGCCAGCGGCAGCAGCAGGGTGTTGAACAAGAGGCTCGCGCCCTCAAGGAACACCGCCCAGCGGCTTTCGGCATTGGACACCGACTCGCGGTCGGCCTGATCGACCAGTGCCCGTGCATTTGCGCCGTACAGGTACTCCATCAGTTGTCCGTTGGCCAGGCATTGCAGTAATTCGTCGCTGGCGCCGTCGCTGCCCAAGGTCGCCGGCTGTGGGACTTCGGGCCGTTCAAACTCATCACCGACGCCGAATCGTACGTAATGCGGTTGCTGAAAGCCGCCATTGTCATAAATCGGCCGCGCGCCGTCGGACAGCCAGGTCAACACGCTGTCCTGCAGGTCGCCCGCGCTGGCAATCGCGGCAAGCAAGTGCGCACGGTCGGCAAATTCGCGCAGGCTGTCGGTGTATAGCGGCCGGTAGAGAATATGCGGCCCGACCCGGCCGTCCTCGGCTTCGATGACGTACATGTTGGCGACGATGTCGGGAGTGGCCTGGGGTTTGCGCACCAGGGTCAAATGGCGGATCACGATGGGATTGCCATCGACGTGTCGCTGCGAGGCATGGCTGGCGACCAACGCCGCGACGCAGGCGGCGCCTCGGGCCGTAAACCCTTGCTCGCCCTTGAGGCGCAATTCCAGGGCTTGCAGGGGCAGTTGCACGACGGTATGCGCGGCGAAGCGTCTTTCCCGTTGGCGCACCGCCTCATTATCGCCAAGCAACTTTGATCTGAGCAGTTCAGGGTAGGTCTTGCCGATGTCAACGCTTTGGATAAGCCCGCCGCTGCCGATGATGGCGTCGGGCGTGAGCCAGGGGGGCAGCGGGGTATCGTGACGGTGCTTGAGGGTCAGTTGCCCACGGGGGCGGCCTTGCAGATTGCGGATCGCCAGGTCGGTCAGGCTCATGTGCACAGGCTCGACAAAACCCGCGCCGCCTGGGTAACCGGCTGCGACATTAAAGGTGAGCAGCAGGTCGTCAGGGTCGGGTGGGGCGGCGTTGATGTCTTGCGCCTGCAGCCAGTTGAGCAGCGCGGCGCGGGTGAATGTGCGGATATCGAGGATGTCGCTGAGGAACGTCAGCCCTTCACTGCGTTTTTTGGCGCAGGCCAGGGCCAAACTGTAGTGACGGTACCGCGCCTGGTCGGTTGTCGCGGCCTGTTGCAGCCAGCGCGGCGCCAGGGGCCGCAGCGTCTCGAGCAGCCCAGAGTTGGCGACCGGGTGGGCGGAAAATGCGCTGGCCGGCTCGGTTATCTGCCGGTACACCGCTTGCAACGTGTCGAGCCCCAGGGTGGCAGGGAGCTTCAAGGCCTGGAGCTGTTGCAAGTGCTGTTCAAGCATGATGGCGGCCTGGGTCTCGAACACATCACCGTCCGGTTCGAAACGGTGCAGAGTGATCTGCGTTACTGTGCGGTCTTGCGTGATCCGCCCGGCCCAGGCTTGCAAGGCGGCGTCGGCGCTGGCAAAGCGCTGGCAGGTACCCGCCGGCTGGCACAGTAAGGCCTGGGGACGGCCATTGACCGGGCACAGTATCAATAGGTCTGGCCCCAGCACGCGTTGCGTGCGATGGCCGTCGGTGAGGGCGACGTAGGGGAAATACAGGTGCACGGCGTCGGAACCGAAGCGTTCGATGCGATCCTCGCGGACAGGTTCACTGACAAACTGATAGAGCCTCTCACGCTCAGTGCTCGTCAGGTCTGCCTGGTGGGCAGCACAGAAGGTGAGGGTGTCCGCGAGCAGCTCACTGAGCCAGCACCAACGCGAGCTATCGCCATCCGGCGCCTGGCGCCAATACTCGGCCAGGGCGTCTTGCAGCGCGATCGGTAAGGTCCAGGGCAGGGTCCTGATCAGGTCTTCAACCCCGGCCATGTCGAGCGGTTGTCCGTCGGCCTGTTGCAGCCGGGTGGGTGGATGGTCGGTTAAAAAACACGGGCGCCCATCGTTGTCCTGCATTCCCAACGCCGCATCGCCGGCGAGAAAGGCCAGTACGCGCGGCATTAACGGTTGCAGTGCCCAGCCGCCAGCGCTGGCCGGTACCGCCAGTTGGGTCCGCGTCAGGTCAATGGAGAGGTCTGGATAGGCTTGCGCGAACGCGGCTGTCAGCTGTTGCCGGGCGACGTCGGCCAGGGGCGGGCGAGAGGCGAACCGGGCAGCGACCGCGTGCGCCGGCGAGGAGAAGATTTGGCTCATGAAAGCTCCTTTTTCCACTGCAAAGGCGCAGTGTTGCCAGCTAAAGCTTTTCTTCCCTGGCCTTGGCGTTATGTATTGCTGGCGGATTGAACAACCGTTTGTCTTCTATATGGCTCCACGACACTGAATTTCTTGCTATAAACGCACTCCGATAACCATTCGCCGAGCCCGTCCTGGTGCTTTTGGGGGTTATCTCGGAAAAATTGCCTGTCTTTTCAGTTGCTGCGCCCTCAAGTCGGCCTTAGACTGCCGCCCCTCGTAAATTGAGTGCCGGGTGGCGCTTGAAATGGACGGCGCCTTTCCGAGGCCTGCAAAGGTCAGCCGGAACGCTCCCTTATTCGCCTTAATTCACGTATTTTTTATAGAGAAATCAATGACAAAGGAAAAGTTGCTGGCCATGCCGGCGGATGACTACATGAATGCCGAACAGCACGCTTTTTTCGAGAAGTTGCTGCAGGACATGAAAGTGGAACACCACGAGCGCATTGAACAGAACCGTATCGCCATTGAAAGCCTGGACACCCCGGCCGATCCGGCCGACGCCGCTTCCGTGGAAGAAGAGCGCACCTGGCTGGTCAATGCCATCGACCGCGACCAGCGCATGCTGCCGCAGCTTGAGCGCGCACTGGAGCGCATCAAGGAAGACTCCTTTGGCTGGTGCGACGACAGCGGCGAGCCAATCGGCCTCAAGCGCCTGCTGATCAGCCCGACCACCAAATACTGCATCGAAGCGCAAGAGCGCCACGAGCAGATCGACAAGCACCAGCGTCAAGCCTGATGCCGTAAAGCTGGGGGATCGCCGCGCGGTTCCCCAGGGAAAGACCCGTTTCAGTCGGTCTATTGATCTGTTGCAAGCTACCCCACTAAAGGCCCATGGATAATGGCCCGATAGTGGCGTTTAATGCAGCGACAATAACGACAAGCAGCGGGGTGACGAAGATGGCTGGAGACGGATCTCTGATAGGCGCAGCTGTGCCACCGCGCGCGGCGGCGCGCACGTTGCCCGGCTGGTTGACGCCGCTTGCGCAAAGCACCGCCCTGGTGCTGATATTGCTGGGCCTCGCGCTGGCCAGCCTGCCGCTTTACCTCTGCCTGCCCCTGGCGTTGCTGGTGATCTGGCTGCCTCGCCTGACAAGCCGTACGCCTGTTGTGGCGTCTGCCGGCGCTGTCGATGCCATCGGCGAGTTGACTCGCGACCTGTCCCATACCACCAGCCACAACGCATTGTCCGCTGCCGGCGTGGCCTATTCGGTCAAGCAATTGGCGGCTCGCTTGCAGTCGCAGTTAAGCGCGGCCAAGCAGATTGTCGGCAGCGCCGAAGTCATGATCGGCACCGAAAAGGTCACCGCCCAGCTCAGTCGCGAGGCCCTTGGGGCCGCCAGCCAGGCCCACCAGCGCAGCATCGAAGGCCGCGAAGTGCTGGCCCAGTCGATCACCCGCATGCACCAGCTCAGCCAGCGCGCCAACGCCAGCCGTGAACTGATCGAAGCCTTGAGCCAACGCAGTGAGGAGATCCAGCGGGTGACCCTGGTGATCCAATCCATCGCCAGCCAGACCAACCTGCTGGCGCTCAACGCGGCCATTGAAGCGGCGCGGGCCGGTGAACATGGTCGCGGGTTTGCCGTGGTGGCCGATGAGGTGCGTGGCCTGGCGGGCCGTACGGCGACGGCCACGGATGAGGTCGGGGTGATGGTGGCGGATATCCAGCAACGCACCGCCCAAGTGGTCGAGCAGATTCGCCAGCTCTCGGCAGACCTGCACACCGGCGTGGAGCAGGTGGAACACGCCGGGGAACACCTGCAAAGCATCGCCAGCCTGGCGGCGGATGTGGAAGGTCAGGTCAATGAAATCGCCCAGGGCACCGACACCAATCGCACCCAGCTCGACAGCCTGTTCCATGCCGTGGAGCAGATGCGCAGCGACTTGACCGTCAGTGACCAGCAAACCCGTCAGTTGGCCGACGCTGCCGTGCAGATGGAAGGCCAGGCCGAAACCATCAGCGAGCGCCTGGCCGAAGTCGGGCTGGATGACTATCACCAGCGTATCTACGACCTGGCCCGCGAAGGTGCGAGCCGGATTGCCGCGCAGTTCGAGGCCGATGTGCAACAGAACCGCATCAGCCTGGATGACCTGTTCAACCGCAGCTACACGCCGATTGCCAACACCAGCCCGAGCAAATACCACACGCGCTTTGATGGTTACACCGACCAGGTATTGCCGGCGATCCAGGAGGCGCTGCTGCCACGGCATGAGGGGTTGGTGTTCGCCATTGCCTGCACGCCTCAGGGCTACGTGCCGACGCACAATAAAGCGTTTTCCCAGGCGCTGACGGGCGATGCCCAAGTGGATGCCGTGCAGAACCGCACCAAGCGCAAGTTCGAAGACCGCACCGGGATTCGCTGCGGTAGCCATCAACAGGCCGTCTTGCTGCAAACCTACACCCGCGACACCGGGGAGTTGATGCACGATCTGTCGGTGCCGATCATGGTCAAGGGCCGACATTGGGGCGGCTTGCGCCTCGGCTACAAGCCCGAGGCAGTCAAGGGCGCAAGGTAAGGGAGGAGGGCTGCCTGGGACTGTCAGGCAGCCTGCTTTCGATCAGGCGACCGGAGATTCGTGCAGCAATGCATTGAGGTCGTCAACCGCCGGCGCCCATTCGGCGTCTACGTGTAATTGCTCCCTCAGGAAGCTCGCTTGTTGCTCGGTCCAGAACGGTGCGTCGATCAGTTTCACTTCATCCGGCAGGCGGTGTTCGGCAGTGAACCGCTCGATCGCGTCCTGGCTCGAATCCAGGCCCAGTTGTTCAAACAGGGTTTCAAGCGTAGGGGTCGTGGTGTCCATAGGTTCTCCATGCGGTTCAGGTGTGTCTGCATGGGAGGCTTGGGACGCAGCAGAGTTCTATCGGATTCTCAGGAGGTCAACGCGCCGGCATCCACGGCAGCCTTGAGGGCCTTCGCGGCATCTTTTGCCGCGAGGGCCGCGGTGTCGAAGGTTTTGAACCAGCGGTCTTTTTCCACTTGGTGAGTGGTGACGGTGGTCAGCGGTGGCTTGGCCCGCATTACGATCACCGCTTGGAACTCGCCGTCTACTTCCCTTGCGTCGCCATGGATGAAAAATTCGCCAATATCAAATTCCGTCACGTAGAGCCTTCCCTTGGAGATAACTGCACTGGTGAAGCGTGCCCGCAGGGCACACACTTCAGTGGACGGGCCAGTATGGCAGTTGTTAGGGGGCGGCGGCGCAGTTAAGTTATCGGGCTGACGAAACGATTGCGCCATGGGGCGCCTGCAACATCGCTTCGAGTTTTTTTGCCAACTCACAGGCCTTGACATGGTCGCTGCGAAAGCCTCTTATGCGGCCGCTGAGCACTTCGCGGATGTGGAAGAAGTTTCTGCCGGCGGGCACGACCTGGTAAAGAACCGAATCCGAGTACCCGTCAAAGCTGTCCAGGCGGTAGTATTGAACGTCGTCCTGAGAGGATAAACAGGTGTGCGAAGACATAGCGTTGTAGGTTGATCGTTGCATGGCCTGCTCCTTTTAATCGATCCGTATGACTGAAGTGCTGCGTTTTTGGGTGGTTTTGATCGGGGTTGCTGTTTTAGTATTGTCGTCGGCGGCCAGTGCCCGGTTCCATGGCCGCGTGTTTATTTGTGTTTGCGTGTCGGAAAACTGCATTTTTAACTGGGTTATTCTCTGAAGTGGGTCGGTCCGTATTCTCGGGCCAGTGAACCTGTGATCTCCTGTGGTGCCTGACGACCTTGCACCAGGTCTTCGCGTACGTCTGTACCGGTCTTGGCGCGACAGCGGGGCTTCTTCAGTTTTTTTCAAAGAATGAATGATGTGATCGTGCCGTAATGGCCGTTTTTTTGTGCTGCCCGCTCCGGCGGACAGCGCTCTTTTCGATGTGGGGGCGTTTCCTTGGCAGTCAGTAATCTGGATATGCACGCGTTGTTCGTGCTGGGTGATTTGCGCGCAAAGTTGGTCAAACAATTTCAATCCCGTTTCGTTTACATCACCGAGCAGACGCCGGAAGGCATCTACATCGCCGAAATCGACACCGAAGCGGCGCTGGTGGTGGATGACAAGCCTCGCCTGGAACTCAAAGTCGGTGATCACTTCCGCGCGGCGGTATTGCCCAGTCGCGAAGGTGGCAAGTTCGAATTGAAGTTCCGTGACATCAAGTTGACTGTCTATGGCCTGGGCGACTACGCCTTTGTGTCCTCGGCCGAGGGCCAGGGCATCGTGTTCAAGGAAGGCCACAGCGTGATGCTGGTGTTCGCCGCCAATGAGCAACTGCTGGAAGGCCTGACCAAAACCCTGAAGGCCGTGACCGGCAAGGCCGCCAAATGGCGCAAGGGTGAACTGGTGACCTTCAAGGCCAGCGAATAAGCATCAACTACCTCAAACACCCGCGGTGCGGAACCTCTACTACAGTTGAGTTGACTTAACTACTCAGAGGCTTCGCGCATACGCAGCAAAGCCGCCTGCCATTGGCTGCGATAACGCGAGGTGCGAAGGCATGAAAGGATTGAAAATGCTGTTGGCTGCGTCCCTGGCCACCCTTGGGCTTTCAGCCACGACGCTGCCGGCCACCGCCGCCGAGGCGCCGGTCCATTTTGCCGACCTGAACTGGGAAAGCGGCAGCCTGATCACCGAAGTGCTGCGGGTGATTGTCGAGAAGGGCTACGACCTGCCCACCGACACCTTGCCGGGCACCACCATTACCCTGGAAACCGCCCTGGCGAAGAACGACATCCAGGTGATCGGTGAAGAATGGGCCGGCCGCAGTCCGGTGTGGGTCAAGGCCGAGGCTGAAGGCAAGGTGGTCGGCCTGGGCGATACGGTCAAGGGCGCAACCGAAGGGTGGTGGGTGCCGGAATACGTGGTCAAGGGCGACCCTGCCAAAGGCATAAAGCCCCTGGCGCCGGACCTCAAGAGCGTGAAAGACCTGGCGCGCTACAAGGACGTGTTCAAGGACCCGGAATCCCCAGGCAAGGGGCGCTTTCTCAACAGCCCTATCGGCTGGACCTCGGAAGTGGTCAACAAACAGAAGCTCAAGGCCTACGGCCTGGATGACAGCTACGTGAACTTCCGCAGTGGCTCGGGTGCGGCCCTGGATGCCGAGATCGCGTCATCGATCCGCCGCGGCAAGCCGGTGTTGTTCTACTACTGGTCGCCGACGCCGCTGATGGGGCGCTACAAGCTGATCCAGTTGGAGGAACCACCGTTTGACGCCGAGGCCTGGAAGACCCTGACGGACGCGGACAATCCTGATCCGCAGCCAACGCGGTCGTTGGCGTCGAAGTTGAGTATCGGGGTGTCTACGCCGTTCCAGAAGGCGCATCCGCAGATCGCCCAGTTCTTTGAGAAAGTTGAGTTTCCCATTGAGCCGCTGAATAAAGCGTTGGCGTCCATGAGCGAGAAACACAGCGCGCCACGGGAAGTGGCCCAGGCGTTCCTCAAGGAGCATCCTGAAGTGTGGAAAGCATGGTTGACTGAGGATGTGGCGCGCAAGGTTGAGGCAAGCCTGAAGTAACTCCGACCTTCCTGATAAAGTCGAGATCAAATGTGGGAGCTGGCTTGCCTGCGATTGCAGTGGGTTAGCTCCACATCTATTGGCTGACAGCCCGCTATCGCAGGCAAGCCAGCTCCCACATTGACAGTATTCATATTTAGAAACGGGTCTGTATGGCCAGCTCGAAGGTCCTTGGCGACCCCAGGTAATATGCCGGCGACACATGGGCAAACTCGGCATACACCTCATTCGTCAGGTTGCGCACCCGGCCCGTCACCGAGGTATGCGAATCCACCTGATAGCGCAGGAAACTCCCGAACAGCGTGTAGGCCGGCACCGTTTGCGTGTTGGCATTATCCGCATACACCTCGGCCACGTACCGCGCATCCACACCCCCTTGCCAATCTTCAGAGAAGTCATACGTCAGCCACAGGTTACCCACGCGCCGGGGGACGTTGGTCGGCGTGTTGCCTTTGCGTGAGACCACCGCGCCAGTGGCGATTTTTTCATTGAAGTCCTCGTACCTGGCGTTCACCCAGGCGACGTTGCCTTCCACCAACAGCTTTGGCGTGACGCGCAACGAACTGGCCAATTCAATGCCCTTGGATGACTGCGCGCCGACCGGGATACTGTTGGTCGGGTCCTGCGGATCGGTCACGGCAAAGTCCTTGCGTTCGATCCTGTAGGCAGCAACAGTCGCCGAGCCGAGGCCGTCCAGGTAGTCGAACTTGCTGCCCACTTCCCACTGCTTGCCTGTCGAGACATCAAACACTTGCGTGGTGGTGCTCGGTTGCTCGGCGGCTGTGCTGTATTGCACATACACATTGGCCGAGGGGATGAACTGGTAGGTCAGGCCCACGCGACCGGTCACCGGCTCCCAGCTGCGTTTGAAGTGGCGGGGGTTGGTCATTGTGACTGCGCGATGGTTGGTGACATCCAGGTCAATGGCGTCATAACGCAGGCCCGTCAGCAGCGACAAGGTGTCGGTGAGCTCCAGGCGGTTTTCTACGAACAGTGCCCGTGTGGTGACTTGGTTGGTCTTGTCCTTGCCGAAGCTTTCCCGGGTTCGCGGGATGTCATAGAAGTGGCCGGGGTTGAAGGCGTTCGGGTCCACCGTGCTGTTGCCCGGAACGTTCAGCGGGGTGTTGGTGGTGCTGTTGACCTTGTACTCGAAACCGCCGGACCAGGTAGTCGGCAGGCCGAACATATGGTCGTCGTGGCGCAGCTCGAACTGGTTGCCCTGCTGTTCGCCTTGATGGCGCACCTGGTAGGCGGTCGAGCGGTTTACGGCGCTGTTGCTCGCGTTGTACTGGTAGGTTTCCAGGTTGCGGTAATCGCGCTGGCTGTCCAAGTGGTACAGGGTGTTTTTCAGGGTGGTGCTGTCGTTGATGCGGTAGTCGATGATCGAGCGCGTCCAGACCGTGCGCTGTTCATAGCGACCGTCGGCGACGTTGTAATTGTTGAAACGGTTGTGCTTGTCGATCTTCAACTCACCGGCCTTGGGGTTCAGCACCGGCGTACCCCAGTAGGGGCTGTCTTCGTGCTCATCCTGGTATTCCAGCGCCAGGGTGTGGGACAGGTTGGGGGTAAGGTCGCTGAGCAGGGAGAACGCCAGGCTCCAGGCTTCGCGCGTGTCGCGGTCGATGTAGCTGTGGTTGGTGTTGCGGCTCACATCCAGGCGCGCGTAATGCTGCACGTCGGCACCGGGTTCGGTCAGCGCATGATTGACGCCAAACGCCATGCCGGCGGTGTCATGGCTGCCGTACGTGAGTTGTCCTTCACTCGCCTGTTCCTCGCGGGTGGCCAGCTTGGTCACGTAGTTGAGCGAACCGCCCACTGAGCCTGCGCCATTGATCAAGGAGGAGGGGCCGCCCACCAGCTCCACCCGATCATAAACCCAGGCATCCACGGGCCGGGCCAGGCCGGTTGCGACGCTGATCCCGTTGAACATCTGAGTGATCTGGCTGCTGGTAAAGCCGCGATAGGAGACAAATCCGCCAAAGCCTGGCGGTGCGCTGGCGTTGACGCCGGGCAGGGTGTTGGCCGCGTCGCGGAAGGTCTTGGCGCCGTGTCGCTGGATGTCATTGCGATTGGCAATGGCCACCGACGCCGGCGTTTCCCGCACGCTCAAGCCCAACCGCGACGCCATGCCGCTGGGTTGGTCCAGCGCCAGGCCAGGCTCGGCGATTTGTTCGCCATCGATGGTGGTAGGGGCCAATTCGAAGGCCCAGGCGCAAACAGGCAGGCAGCCGAACAGGCCCGCCAACAGGGGTAGATGTTTCATGGTTGAATCCTGAAAAACTTGGCTTGAAAACAACGCACAGCCGCACGTGTTTCCTTGCGGAAACGCTGGTCAGTGCAGATCAGAAAGCGAAGGGATCAGGCGAAAACAGGCGGCGCGCGCGGGTGAGCCGTGGGCCAGGTGAAGCGGGCGGAGATGTCAGCGGCCAGGACGACCGCCGGCGGTGGCGCCTGGGGCTGCGGCAATACCGCCACATTCAAGCTGGAACTCAGTGCCGGGCCCATGCCGCCGGTGGAGCACAGCGGACACCCAAACGCCTTGGACAGCGTGGGCAGGTTCTCTTCGGTGGAGTTGGACGGCTTGGGCGCCTGGGTGCGCGGGTCCACCGTACAAAACTGGCCGCCGATGCCATTGAGCTGCATCCCGACCATCTGCCCGTGCCCGATACTGCAGGCGAACACATTGAACAGGACGCAGCAGTAGAGCATCCAGGCAATGAGCGAGCGGTCGGCACGGGCAAGTTTCATGGGGCGGCACTTTACCATCAGCCGCCGACGAAATGCCTGCAAAAAATCTCAGGCCGACTATCCTGTTTCGCACCTACCCAAGGAGCATCCGCCATGAGCGTTGTCATCGCACGATGGATCGTCGGGGTTTTTACCGGCATCAGCATGGTGCACCTGTACTGGGCCGCCGGCGGCAAACTCGGCAGCCTCGCCGCCATCCCGCAATTGCCCGGCGAATTCGCCAGCGGACCACGGCCTGCATTCAAGCCTTCGGCGCTGGGCACCTTGCTGGTGGCGATGGGGCTGGTGGGGATCGCACTGCTGGTGTGCCTGCGGGCTGGGCTGTATTTTTCGGCAGTGTCCCATGGCGCGTTGCAGTGGGGGATCAGTGTGATTGCGGTGGTTATGTTTGCCAGGGCGATTGGGGATTCGGAGTTGGTGGGGTTTTTCAAGAAGGTGGGTGGGTCGCGCTTTGCGCGGTTGGATACGTGGGTTTATTCGCCGTTGTGTTTGGCGTTGGGGGTGGGGTTGTTGGTGGTGGCGTGGGGGTGAAATGTCTGGCGCTGTTCATAGGTAAGAATGAAAAAACTTGTACGATTTTTGATCGCGAGGGTGTTAAAGTTGATAAAAGTCATAAAATTTTTATACCGCTGTTAGTCACCGGTGCATCACAGGATTGCTGCATCGATTCTTTCCACAGATAATTTTATAAAAGAATCGTTTAAATCAGGATGTTCATAATGGATGCCCTCATCGTTAAGTAGAGTAAAGGTATGGAAAGCCCCATCGTTTAACGTACCGTAGAGCATATAAGAGAAACTATTACCCACTCGCTCAGCTAGCAATTCGGTGGGCAATATTTTTTCAACCTGATAATCGTCGGCCAGGTTTAACGTGAGCTCGAAATTATAAGAATTCCCTATTTTTATTTCTTATGGGCAGTGGTTGACAAAGCATGTCACGGCAGTTTTATTGATCAGCAGCGTGATTTCTTCCTCTATTAGTTCGCTGGTCGCCAATACCTGTGCTTTTTTAATATTGTTCGCTGTGAGGTCGGATCGTTTTGTCAGTGGCGTCGCCATTTATAGTTCTCCAGAATTCTTTTTCGTTCTTTGTTTGAAGTGTAGAGATCTGACTTTCCTGTTTCAGGAAATACTGTTTTTATTTCGCTTTCAATTACTTTTTTCTCGTGAATTTAGGGCTAGTGAGGGGCTGCGCTAGGTTGTTGTAATAAGCTAGAAGTAGAAAAAAAGCCTGTAGATCATGTTAAAGGACTTCAGGCTGGTTATAACTTCTTCGTCAAAATAATTTATTTTTCCGCAAGCCTTATTTATAAATTTTAATATGCCCAGAGAACGCAGTCATGGTCATCTAAGTGAACTAAAAAAGTTAAGTTCTGATCCGTTACCCAGAATGGATAGCCGGTCGTTTCACCTATGACTGATGCTAGCTCTTGCGAATCCCTGAGTTCCCATGCTCTATAGGCTGTGTCGAAAACCAAAAGCATCAGGTCTGTTTTTTTTATACGTTCTGGTATTTCTTTCCAGAAATTTGGGTTGTGCTCGGTGGCTTTTTCGATGAGATTGACAGGGTCTAAAATTTGACTTTCAGATCTAAAGAATTTTTCGGTTATTTTTTTTATGAGTTTTTTAAGATCCTCACTATGTATTTTGTTGTGGTTGATATTTAAGGTGTTGAGGGCTTCATCTATTTCTTCTTCAAGATAGCTCATTGAGTAACTCCTATTTTTGAGCGGCTAACAGGAAGCAGTGTAAGGAATATATGACCTCTTGTGGCCCCACCACCTGCTCTTTTGCCGGGAGTTTGATAACCGATGTGCGGTGATTGCGGCCCTTCCGTACTAGGAACAAGCGTTGGGTCGTCTATATTGACTTCTGCACCTTTGTTTGGACCTCTTAGCACACGCCATTCAGTCGGAAAGGTTTTTCCGTTCATATCCTTTCCCCACTTAGTCACGCTGTAATCATGCTTTGGTATCCCCGCCCTGCGAAAGGCCTCATCTAACCCTCTGTGCATGTTTTCATGGGCGCTTCCGTCTTTGTTACGCCAGTCGAGATCGACAGCGGGGTTCAATTCCCATTCTTTTTTAGCGCTCTGTCGAGGGCAATTCACAGGTTTGCATGCCAGCCCTAACGGATCCACCCATCCTGTAGGGGTCGGCACGTACTGGTATGCATTGATCCCACCCGCCAGCTTCACCGGGTCGGGCGTCAGGTAACGACCAATATCTGGATTGTAGTAGCGATGGCGGTTGTTGTGCAGCCCGCTTTCCGGGTCGAAGTACTGACCTTGGAAGCGCAGCGGGTTTTCGATGTTATTGACGTCGAGAAGGGTGATTTCGCCGTAGGCGCGGTAATGCGCGGACCACACGATTTCGCCGTCCGGAGTGGTGAGTTCCTGGGGAGTGCCCAGGTGGTCGAGTTGGTAGTGGTAGGGTCTGACTTCTTTTGGGCCGAAGCCTTCCAGCAGGGCCAGCGGACGGAAGCTGTCCGGTTCGTAGAGATAGCTGCGATGCCGGCCCGCTTGGTGTTCGGCGATGAGTTTGTCGCCTTGCCAGAAGAACTCGGTGGTGATGCCGTCGACGGTTTTGCTGATGCGCCGGCCAAACGGGTCGTAGCGGTAGCTGGCGGTTTTTCCGTTGGGTCGGGTGACGCTGATTAGCCGATGCTGGCAGTCGTAGCGATATTCGCTGGCGAGTTGATGGCCTTTGCCGCGTCGTTCGCGGATGAGGTTGCCGAAGGCGTCGTAGTCGTAGTGGCGGTCGCCTTGGATCAGCAGGCGGTTGCCGGCGACGATGTCGGGGCCGGGGCGGTCTTGCATGAGCAGGTTGCCGGCCGGGTCGTGGGCGAAGCGTTCCTGTTCGCCGTAGGAATGGTCGGCGCGGGTGAGGCGGTCTAGTGGGTCGTAGTGGTAGTGGTGTTCGCCTTTGCGGGTGTCGTTGAGGCGTGTGAGGTTGCCGGAGTTGTCGTAGTCGTAGTGGCGTTGGTAGAAGTAGTTGTTCTGTTGGGTGACGGCGTGGGTGTGCAGGCGCTGTTGATCGTCGTATTGGTAGCGACTGATCAGTTGGCCTTGTTGGCGTTGGTGTTCCTGGCCAGCTTTGAACAGGTGTGATGTGAGCACTTGACCGTTCAGTTCGACGGTGGCGAGATGGCCGCCCTTATCATGGTTGAAGGTGAGGCGGTTGTTGTCGGGCAGGCGAAGTTTTTGAAGTTGGCCGCACGCGTCGTAGCCGTAGCGCAGGGTGCCCCAGCCTTGGTGTTCGGCGGTGAGGCGGTTTTGCTGATCGTATTCGTAGGCTAAAAACCAATGGCCGTCGTCGACGCTGAGGAGATTGCCCTGGCGGTCGTAGGCGTAATCGATGATGTTGCCGTCGGGCAGGGTTTTTCTGACGAGGCGCCCGGCGTGATCGCGTTCGTAGCGGATGATTAGCTGACTGCCGTCGTCGCCGTGTTCGGTTTTTTCTTGGAGGTTGCCGTTGAGGTCGTAGACGTAGGCGGTGCGTTTTCCGTCAAACCCGACTTCCTGTTGGATCAGGCCATTGCTGTGGTAGTCGAGCTTGTAGGTTTCGCCTGATTCGTTTTCGATTTCGGTCAGCAGTAGCCGGGCGTTGTCGTAGCGGTAGTTGACCTGGGTGCCGTCGGCATTGATGCGGCGGCTGATCAGGTGCAGGCCATCGGCGTATTCGTAGCGGGTGACGTGGCCCAGTTCGTCGCGTTCGGAGGTGATTTTTCCGTAGGCGTTGTAGGTATATTTACGCGTGTCGCCGCTCGGCAGGATGATTTGGACTAGCCGCCCGACGTTGTTCCATTCAAATTTCGTGAGCGCGCCGTGCTCGTCTTCCTGGCTGATTTTTCGCCCGAGGTCGTCGTAGCGATAGCGCTTGGTTCCGCCATTCGGCAGTTGCTCTTCAAGCAACTGGCCACGCGCATTCCACACCAAGCGATGACAGCTGCGATCCGGGTACCAGACCTGTGTCAGTTGTCCGTATTTGTTGTAGCTATAGTCCGTCGAGTTACCGTCGGGATCGGTCTTGCGCGTAACGTCGCCCTGGTCATTACGTTCGTATTTCCAGACCGCTTCACCTCGCCGCACCACCCGCACGAAACCGTTGTCATGCTCGTAGGTCGTCGGCTCGTCGTCCCCTGGAAACAACGCCACCAAGCGTCCGGCTTCGTCGTACTGATACGCCGTGATCGCCCCGAGCGGATCCTGCTCGACAGTCAGCCGACCTTTGTCGTCGTAGGATTTGAAGTGTTGGGCGCCATCCGGGTCGATGCGTTGCACCAGCCGCGCCCGATCATCGTGCACGTAGACTTCCCGGCTGCCATCGGCGTTAAAAACCGTGACCTGGCCGTTGTCATCCCAGGCATACCGCGTATCCATCTGCGAAAAGCTGGCCCAATGCCGAACACACCGTGCTGCCTTGCCAGCCCGTTCCCATTGCCAGAAAAAACTCGCCCCACCGGCCAAACCACGCTCAAGAATGACGTGCTGCTCGTCGTACCGATAAACCTCACTTTCGCCTACCGCATTGATCGCCGAAACCAACCTTCCAAGGTCGTCATAGGCGTAGGAAACAATGGTCTGTTTCGTCACCCAGACAAACGGACCGTCGTCCACCGCCCGCTCAATCTGGTAGTCCACCGCCACGATGCGGCCCGACGTATAGCGCAAAAACAGCGAACGCCCGACGCCGTTATCCAGCCGCTCAATGCGCCCCAGCAAATCCCGTGAGATGCGCAGCCGGTTGTCATTCGCATCGCTGATCGCCGTCAGCACACCGTCGCGAAAGTGATAGAATCGTGACGCTTGCGCCAGTACCAACTCATCGGGCAACGATCCCAAATAGATCGCTGCTTCCGCCAGGCTATTGGTAATCGTGGGCCGAGAAATGGAAGGTAAGGGCAGGGCGGTCGACCGATTCTCATGATCCGTCCACACCACCGAATCACCGGAAACAACCAACCGATGCGCCAGCGAGTGACTCCACCCAAACCCCAACCCAACATCCAATTCCACCGCACTGGTGCGGTACAACCGGGCCCACTCAAACGGCAAAATCCCGTCCAGCACCCCATCGGTCAGCGTCAGCAACTCCTCACCCGTGACCATCGACACCGGGCAACCGTTGGTGGCGGTCTTGTCCGAATAATCAGCCGCATCCCCCGCCGGGTTTTTCGCAACCGCAGGCACATCATCCACATGCTCTTGCTGCTTAAGCACCGC
Source organism: Pseudomonas cedrina subsp. cedrina (assembly GCF_001983175.1). Taxonomy (GTDB): domain Bacteria; phylum Pseudomonadota; class Gammaproteobacteria; order Pseudomonadales; family Pseudomonadaceae; genus Aquipseudomonas; species Aquipseudomonas cedrina. Next base: position 269,369 of record NZ_MNPW01000007.1, on the reverse strand, counting down.
GTTCTGCCGCGCCTTCCAGCGCATCTGCATCGTGCCTTGCTTCAGCCCGCCAACCACCCCGCGCACCGCAACGGCCTTGTAGCGATCCACCGCCTGCATGAACTGCGTCAGAATCCCTAAAAGACCCTTAACAAAGCCCACCGCAGCCTCAAGAATCCGCGCGCCATACTTGATCAGCCGCAAACTCAAATACGCCACACCCGCCGCTGGCAAGGCGATGGTCAGCACCGCGCCAATCACCAGATCAATCAGCACCGACACCACAAACCCGGCGGCCACCTCGGCGATCTCACTGGGCGGCAATGCGGCCAACCAGATCATCGCCGTGCGCACCATCAGGAACAGCGCCGCTTCATCACTGGCCAGCAACATCGCCTGTTCCATGACCTTGGGCGCATCCATAGCGATCCGCGCCAACTGGGCGGCCTGATCACCCAATTGCTCGACGAATTTCAGCGGGTCTTCAAGGATCGCCTGTACCAACTTGATGCTGTCCCACACATCGCGGATCGCGGCCCAGCTGCCCGCCAGCACGCCGCTGCCAATCGCGCTGGCGGAAGAGCGCTCCCAATGAGGCTTGAAACCAGACCATTGCTTGCGCAGCCACTGCTCAAGGTCTGAAGTAAGCCCGGTGTAGGAGGCGAACAGCGCGTCCACCTGCTCCTCGGAAACGGCACCCTGCACCCGCACCTGATAGCGCCCGCCCGCCGCGCAGTAGTGCGAGCCTTTGCCCTGTTCATCCAGCATGATCAGGGTGGAACTGCCGTCGTCCAGTCCGATCACCTCAGCCGGGATATTGCCGATCGGCACGTCATACACCGACTCGAACAGGCTCTCGATCTTCAGCTCGCCGCCCACCGGGCACTGGGCCACGGTGGCAAATTCAGAGTCGGAAATACTCATGGAACGCTGCGAATCTCCCACCCGCAACACCCGGTCCATCCCGAGCAACGACGGCATATCCAACCCATGACTCACCGAATCCAGCGCACGGGAATACCAGGCGTTCATCTGTTGGCGATAAATCTCCAGGCTCTGATGAAAGCCGTTCAGCTCATGTTCGATAAGGGCAATGTGGGCAGCGTGGGTCATCCGTGACGTCTCAACGAGGGGCAAGGCGTCGGAGCATGCCGCAGCGAAAAGCGGCTGGATGAACGGTTGATAAATTCAGAAAAGGCCGACTACGCGCGGGGAAAAAACACGAAAAACCAACCCGAAAAGCCACACACAAAAGCGACACAGCTGATTGCAGCAACCACTCTCAAATAAAAATCGCTCTCATCCTTGCCCGATTTCCAGACATGGCCGTCATGGTTAATAGAACCCTTATTACGCAGGATTTCCCATGTCGCGCCTTGCTCGTCCCTTGCATCCACTGGCTTTGTCTGTGGCGATGGCTTTTGCCGCTGTGCCGTTGCTGACTGTCCAGAACTCCTTCGCTGAAGAGAGCACCGTGCGCGGTTTTTCGATTCCCGCCGGTGACCTGAGCCAGGCGCTCAATAGCCTGGCCGAGCAGGCGGGCCTGGTGCTGGCCTTCGATGCGAGCCTGACGCGGGGCAAGCGCAGCAACGGTTTGAGTGGGCAATACGACACCGAGGCCGCACTCAATCAATTGCTCGCCGGCAGCGGCCTGCAGGCCTTGAAGATCTCCGCCGACCGCTATCGCCTCGAAGTCATACCGGATAACGGCGGGGCGATGGAGCTGCAGGCCACCACCATCAGCGGCGCGTACCAGGCCGAGAGCCCTACCGGTCCGGTGTCCGGTTACGTGGCCACGCGCAGCTTGTCGGGCACCAAGACCGACACCGCGCTGATCGAAACCCCGCAGTCGATCTCCATCGTCACCAAAGACCAGATGCGTGCACAGAACGCCGAGAGCCTCAACCAGATCCTGCGCTACAGCGCCGCCGTAATCCCGGAGACGCGTGGCGCCACCGCGTCGCGTCTTGACCAACTAACTATCCGGGGTTTCGCCCCGGCCACTTACCTTGACGGCCTGCGCATGCCTTCCAGCCGTGACGCCTTGCCGCAAAAGGATGCGTTTGACCTGGAGCGCGTCGAAGTCCTGCGCGGCCCGGCCTCAGTGCTGTATGGCCAAGGCACGCCGAGCGGGGTGATCAATATGGTCAGCAAGCGCCCGCTGGACACGCCGTTCCATGAGGTGGGCGTGGAATACGGCACCTTCAACAAGAAGCGTACGACCTTCGACTTGAGTGGTCCGCTGGATGATCAAGGTGTGTATTCCTACCGTGTGGCCGGGCTTTTCGACGATGCCGATGGCCAGGTGGACCACACAGAGACGCGCCGCCAGTCGCTGTCCAGCGCCTTCACCTGGCGCCCGGACGACGCCACCTCGCTGACCTTGCTCGGGCATTTCCAGAAAGACCCCAAGGGCGCGTCCTACGGTTCGGTGCCGGCCTGGGGATCGGTGTTGCATAGCCCGACCGGGCGCAAGATCGATGTGGATTTTTATGACGGTGAGAAGAGTTTCGAGAAGAGTGACCGCGAGTATTACTCGATCGGCTGGGCGTTTGAGCACCAGTTTGATGACGTGTGGACCGTACGCCAGAATGCCCGCTACCTGCGCACCGAAGGTCGTTATCGCAGCCTCTACAGCAACATCCTGTTATCGGATTACCGCACCATTCAGCGTTCAACCATTGCCAGCGATGTGGACATGGATGCCTACACGCTCGACAACCAGTTACAGGCCAAATTTGATACCGGGCCGTTGCAGCACACGTTGCTGATGGGGCTGGACTATCAGAACACCAGCACCGACACGCTCTCCGCCTCGGGTGTCTACAAAGCCGGGCCAACCCTGGATATTTTTGATCCGGTCTACGGCGCAGCGGCCCCGGTGCCGGCGTATACCACCGACGGTACGTCGCGTAGCGAACAGACCGGTGTCTACCTGCAGGAACAGATGAAGTGGGACAAGTGGGTGCTGTTGTTGGGCGGTCGCTATGACTGGGCCAGCACCGATAACAGCACTCAAACCATCAGCAGCGGTGCCAAGAGCAAGTCGTCGCTGGACAGCAAGGCCTTCACCGGCCGAGTTGGCCTGGTTTACCTCTTCGATAATGGCTTGGCGCCGTATGCCAGTTACGCGGAGTCGTTCAATCCGCAATCTGGCACGGGGTATGGCGGCTCGGTGTTCAAACCGACCGAAGGCAAACAGTATGAGGTCGGCATCAAGTACCAGCCGCCGGGCAGCAACAGTTTTATCACCGCAGCGATCTTCGACCTGCGCCAGACCAATGTGCTGACCACCGACCCGGACCCCACCCACCTGTGCGGCAGCGGGCGTTGCCAGAGCCAGGACGGCGAGGTGCAATCCCGGGGCTTTGAACTGGAAGGCAAGGCCAGCCTCAACGATAACCTGGACATCACCGCGGCCTACGCTTACCTGGATAACCGCATCAGCAAGTCCAACAACACGGTGCGCTATTCGCCCATCGGTGATATTGGCGTAGGTCCGAACCTTGCCGCCGAAGGCACCACCACCTACGCGATCCCGCGCCACACTGCCTCGGCGTGGGCTGACTACACCTTCCACGATGGCGACCTCAAAGGCTTCGGTGTCGGGGCGGGCGCGCGTTATGTCGGGTCTTCCTGGGGGGATACCGCGAACACGCTCAAGGTACCGGGCTACACGCTGTTTGACGCGGCGGTGCATTACGACATCCCGAACATCGCCAACCTCAAGGACAACCTGCGTTTGGCCCTGAACGCTACCAACCTGGCGAATAAAGAGTATGTCGCCTCCTGTTACTCCTATTCCTGGTGCTGGTACGGCTCACAGCGCACCGTGCAAGCCAGCGCCACTTACCAATGGTGATAGCCAACCGATAAGGCAATTTAATGGCCCCTTTGTAACCAAATCCTCGCCAGAATCACGTTTATTTTCAGGTGGTTAGGGTAGGGATACACATGCGCAACGTTGGAATCATGCTGATCGCCTGCTCCCTGGCCGGCGGCGCGGCTGCCGTGCAGGCACGGGAGCTGCGCGAGGGTGACAAGTACATGTGCAGTTGGGGCGCCGGCACCGCCGCCAGGGCCCAGGAGCTCAAGCTGTCGGGGGTGTCGCTGTACGCCGCGCGGCAGAAGATCCAGACCATTAAGTTCAACAAGTCCTGGATGCGCATGATGGCCATGGGCATTACCGAACAGACCTACGACAGCCGCTCACGGCTCAAGCCCGAGGCGATTCGTCAGAGTTTCTATCAGGACTGCGTGCGCTACAAAGTTGCGCGTAAATGACCCCGACGAACAATCGCGTCTTCCAACGGAGGCCAGTATGCAAACGCTAATCCGCGCGGCGACGCAGGACGACATCGACACGCTGTTCCATATCCGCACCTCGGTGGTGCAAAACCATTTAAGCGTCGAGCAGATGGCGGAGCTGGGTATCACGCCGCAAGTGCTCGCGGACAGTATTCGTGACGCACCTTGCGCATGGGTCGCCGAAGTGGATGGTCGGCCTGTCGCCTTTGCCATGGTCAACCTGGCCGAGGGCGAGGTATTTGCGCTGTTCGTGTTGCCGACTCACGAGAACCTGGGATTGGGCCGCCAACTGATGGCAGTGGCCGAAGCCGCGCTGTTTGAGCACCACGACAGGCTGTTCCTGATTACCGATGGTCGCGACGAAATACGCGCCAACGGGTTTTACCAACGGCTGGGCTGGACCGTGGTCGGTAAGGTCGAGGGTCACGATGTGCGTTACGAGAAGAGTAGGGCGCATTAGGTCATAAAGTATGGTCTCTGCTTGATCTGACAGCCGTGTTTATAAGCGGGAGTATTGGCGGTAGTTGCACCAAAAAGTGGCACTCATCTAACTCGCGACCTTAAAAAACATGTGGTTATTGAATGACTTACAACGCTTCTAATCCGACGAAAGGATTAAAATAATCTTGTTACCCCTTTTCTCTATCGTTATTATGACCGGGCGTTCACCTCCCACGGTTTATGCATTTTTAAATCCCAAGTTTCCATCAGCTACTTGGGATTTTTTTTGCCTGCAATTTGAGCTTGCCGTCACACGTCACCGTTGGCGAACTCCGCGCGCATCCGCCCGTTGCGCTTGGCTTGGTACAGCAACTTGTCGACCTCTTCGACAAAATCCAGCATCGAGCTATCGGGTTTCACGATTCGCGTGCCGACGCCCAGGCTCAACGTCAGCGAATTCGATACTGCCGAATAACCATGCTCGATCTGTTGCTGGCGGATCAGATGCAGGCAGCGTTGCGCCACCTGCCTGGCCGACGCTGGATCGGTGTCCGGCAACAACCACACAAACTCTTCGCCGCCGATACGTGCAATGAAATCCCGTGGCCGGTTGGCGGCTTGCGACAGCGTGTGTGCAACTTGGCGCAGGCACTCGTCGCCCTTGATATGCCCGTAATGGTCGTTGTACTGCTTGAAAAAATCGATATCCAGAATGATAAGCGACAGGGGCAACTGGCTGCGCTGGGCGCTGGCCCATTCGCGCTCCAGCACGGTGTCGAACATGCGCCGGTTGGCGATGCCGGTCAGACCGTCCTGGTAGGAATATTCCTCAAGTTGTTTTTGCAGGCGCACCAAATGTTCTTCGGTCTTCTTGCGTTCGCTGATGTCGAACATGAAGCCAATCAGCGATTCGACTTCGCCGTTCTTGCGTACCACATGCACCACATCGCGGATCCACACATAGTCGCCGTTCACCGTCAGCGCTCTGTAATCCGCCTCGTGGTCCACCCCGGCGCGGGATTGCGATACGCAGAAATCCACGACGTATTCACGGTCGTCCGGGTGCATGCGTTCGACCCAGTCGTTTACGTTGGCCCAACTTTGCGGGGTCCAGCCGAGCAACGTCTCGATCTGCGGGCCGATATAGCTGAACGTCATGGTCTGCCAGTCGATGCGCCAGGGGATGGCCTTTGTCGACTCCAGCAGGGTCCTGTACACGTCGCCGTCGGGTCGGCTGGGAGGATCGATACTCATGGCAGGCTGCTCGGTGATGGCTAAATGCCAAGAGCGTCTTGTGATCGACCACCGGAGTCAAGCGCTCGTTGCGACGGCAGACAAGAGGATAGCGTCATCGCTTCCCAACAAGGGGGGTATATGCGCACCGAGATCAAAGCCGCACTCCATGGCTATAGGGCGGTTGATCGCAGAATTACAGCCGACGCACAAATGACTTAACGATATGCCGTGTAGCATCCGTGGTATCCAAGTCATCAATCGCCCCATACGGATGCCACTGGCAGTCGGTTATTTCATTGCAGGGCTTTGCTTCGCCGATGTTCACTACAGATGCCTCGAACACATGATGAACCGTGTCACGAGCCTTCAATTCCTGCAGATAGAGCAAGCCGTCCACGCTCAGGCCGGTTTCCTCTTCCAGCTCGCGCTCGGCGGCGCCGACCGGGCGTTCGTTGCGTTCGACCTTGCCTCCGGGCAAGGCCCATTTCGACCTGGCCTTGCGCACGAAAAGGATATTGCCTTCGTGCTCGCAGATGACCGTTGCGCGTATTTTCATCGTCTGTGCCCCCGCAGAGGAATGAATGTCATAAAAGTGTAATGCAATTGTCATGCTAACTGCTTATGGCGCTGACGGGTGGGGATGTGGATACTGCCCGCTTGATAAAAAACGGACGAGGAGAGCAGATGAGCACCGTACGCTGGGGCATGATCGGCTGTGGCAGTGTCACTGAAGTGAAGAGTGGACCGGCTTTCTACAAAGCGCCAGGTTCTGCGTTGGTGGCGGTGATGGGGCGTCGTGAAGCCGCGGTGCGTGATTATGCGGCACGCCACGGCATTGCCCGTTTCTACACCGACGCTCAAGCCCTGATCAACGACCCCGAAGTGGACGCCGTGTACATCGCCACGCCGCCTGACAGTCACCTTGAATACAGCCTGATGGTGGCCGCCGCCGGCAAGCATTGCTGCGTCGAGAAACCCATGTCGCTGAATGCCGAGCAGAGCGCGTTGATGCAGCGTACCTTCGAGCGCGCCGGGCTGCATTTGTTTGTCTCCTACTACCGCCGTTCGCTGCCGCGCTTCCAGCAGGTGCGCGATTGGTTGCGGGACGGGCGCATCGGCGAGCTGCGCCACCTCACCTGGACGCTGTGCAAGCCACCGAGCGCCGATGACGCCAGTGCCGCCAACTGGCGTACGGACCCAGCCGTTGCCGGTGGCGGTTACTTCGCCGACCTGGCCAGCCATGGGTTCGACCTGTTCCAATACCTGGCCGGGGATATCATCGAAGTCTCAGGCTTTACCGCGCGCCAGGCCGGGCACTATGCGGCCGAGGATGCCGTGACGGCGTGCTGGACCTTCAGTTCGGGCGCGATGGGCATGGGCTGCTGGAATTTTGTCGCGGACCGACGTGAAGACTTGGTCGAACTGATCGGCAGCCGCGGGCGCATCCAGTTTTCGGTCTTTGAGGACCAGCCCCTGCGCCTTGAAGGGGAGGTCGACGAAGTACTGGAAGTAGCGTGCCACGCGCATATCCAATGGCACCACGTGTTGGCGATGAACGCGCATATCCGTGGTGAAGCCGAGCATCCGTCACTGGCGATCGAAGCGTTGAAGACTGATCGGATCCTGGACAAGGTACTACAACGTAACCCCAACCATCCCGGGCAACCGCGATAGGATTTTTGCTTTTTCCAAGGAACAGACGGATGAAATACTGGATGGCGTTGTGGCTGGTGCTGGCCACCAGCGCGATGGGGGCTGCGCGTAGTCAAGGCACGCCTGGCGAGTTTGATTTTTACGTATTGTCGTTGTCATGGTCCCCGACGTTCTGCCTGACTCATCCGGACAATGAGCAGTGTTCGGGCAAGGGCTACGGTTTTGTCTTGCACGGCCTGTGGCCGCAATACGCGCGGGGAGGGTGGCCGGCTTCGTGCTCGCCGCAGTCGCGGTTGAGTCGCGAAGACATCGAAAAAGGCGCGGCACTGTTCCCGACCCGTTCGCTGCTCAGGCACGAATGGGCCAAGCATGGCACTTGCACGGGGCTGGAACCGTCGGCTTATCTGGAAAAAACCGATGCAGCGCTGGGTGTCGTGAGCATTCCAGAGCAACTGCAGCCGTTCAATACGCCGCCCTCGTTGCCGGCGCGTGAGATAGAGGCATTGTTCCGCGAGAGCAACCCGCGCATGGGCAACCATGGGCTGGCGGTGATCTGCAAAGGCAAGGTGCTGTCGGAAGTGCGTGTGTGCCTGACCAAGGACCTGGCATTCGCCGGCTGCCCGCGCAGCGTGAAAACCCAGTGCCGTGACGGCGATATCCGCATTCCTGCACAGCGCTAGGGCAGCATCGCCACGCGATAGCGCTCGTCAAAATCCTCGGCCAACTGCGCCAGCGTGACCTCGCCCAGGCGCTCCAGCAGCAGCGCCTGGGCTTGCTCGAACGCATCCGTGAGCGCGGCGTTCACCGCCTGTTCCACCAGGCATCGCGGATGGTCGGTGGACAGCCCGATGGCAAATATCGAGGGCGTGCCCAGGGCGTTGTGAATCTCCAGCAACGTGATATCACTCAACGGCTTGCCCAGGCACCAGCCGCCTTGGTGGCCTTTTTCCGAGCGTACGTAACCTTTTTCCTTGAGCAGCCCGAGCGTGCGTCGCACCACCACCGGGTTGGTGCCGAGCATCTGCGCGATGGTTTCGGACGTCGCGCGTTCTTCGTGGCGACCCATATGGATCAACACATGGAGCATGCGCGAAAGGCGCGTGTCGTTTCTCATCAACAAACCTCTGATCGATTCGCTTGAAAGTATCCTTCGTAACCCGAAAAGTTGCGAGACTCTTGACGGGGTATTTTTATGTAACTTATGGTGTGTCGTGAAAGCGCCCGGACAACCGGGGCACACAGCAGGGGTCATTTTCATGATGTACGACGTGATTATCGTGGGCGGCAGCTACGCCGGCCTGTCGGCGGGCCTGCAATTGGCACGGGCGCGGCGCCAGGTGCTGATGATCGATGCGGGTCAGCGGCGCAACCGTTTCGCCGCCACCTCCCACGGTTTTCTTGGTCAGGACGGCCAGGCGCCGGAGTTCATCGCCGCAGAAGGGCGCCGCCAACTGATGGAATATCCAACGGTCACGTGGCTGCAAGACAGCGTCGTGCAGACGGCCGAACAGGCGCAGGGTTTCAGCGTTCGCACCGAACATAACGGGACGTTGCAGGGCAAGCGCTTGATCCTCGCCACGGGTGTGGTCGACGACTTGCCGGATATCGACGGCCTCAAGGAGCGTTGGGGTAAGCGAGTGTTCCATTGCCCGTACTGTCACGGCTACGAGCTGGACAGCGGCCGCATCGGCGTCCTGGCTACGTCATCCCTGGCCATGCACCACGCATTGATGCTGCCGGACTGGGGCACCACCACGTTGTTCACCAACGGCGTGTTCACACCCGATACCGAGCAACAGGCGCAGTTGGACCGACGTGGCGTCAGCGTGCAAAGCGGTGCCGTACGGCGCATCAGCGGTGAGCGCGCCGACCTGGAATTGGATGACGGCCGGGTGTTCAACCTCGACGGTATCTTCACTATGTCTCGCACGCGCATCAGCCCGTTGGCCGAGCAATTGGGCTGTGGGATGACCGACGGCCCGACCGGACCTTATCTGCACACCAATGACATGCGCCAGACCTCCGTGCCCGGCGTGTTTGCCTGTGGCGATACCTCCCTCGCCGCCGGTTCCGTCGCGCTGGCCGTGGCCGAGGGCGTGCGCGCCGGGGTGGGCGCACACGTTTCGTTGATCAACGGTTAGCAGATCTCCCACAAAGAGATTCGTCAGCTTCTTAAGATGCGTAGATACCTGAGGGGCATTTTCTTCAATACCCCGGACGACAGGCCCGGTACCGTGGGGCCATCGCTACTCGTTCGGATAAAAAGGAACTGCAATGAGCCTGATCATTTCCATGGCGGCCTTCGCGCTGGCCACTTCCATCACACCGGGCCCGGTCAATGTGGTGGCGCTGAGTTCGGGGGCGCGCTTCGGCTTTGTCGCCAGCCAGAAACACGTGTTCGGCGCCGCCGTGGGCTTCACGTTGCTGCTGGTGCTGATTGGCCTGGGCTTGCATGAAGTGCTGGTGCGCTGGCCGATCCTGACCCAATTGATCCAATGGGGCGGCGTGGCCTTCCTGCTGTACATGGCCTGGAAGCTGGCAGTGGACAATGGCCGGCTGGACGCCGAGGGTACGGCCACCGCGCCGTCGATGCTCTACGGCGCGATCATGCAGTGGCTCAACCCAAAGGCGTGGCTGGCCTGCGTGGCGGGCATGGGGTTGTTTGTAGCTGACGGCGACGCCGCGCAAGTGTGGCTGTTTGCGGCACTCTACCTGGTGATCTGCTACCTGTCGGTGGCCTGCTGGGCCTATGCCGGCACGTTCCTGCGCCGCTACCTGAGCAACCCCCGTGGCGTGCGGTTGTTCAACCGCTCGATGGCCGCGTTGCTGGTGGCCAGTGTGGGTTATTTGCTGACGGCGTGAGCCGGTCGCGGTATTGCCCCGGCGTGGCGGCAAAATGCTGTTTGAAGGTGCGTTGAAAGTGCGCCTGATCGGCAAAGCCTGCGGCCAGGGCCACATCGGCGATCAGTTCGCCCTGGCGCAATTGCGCGCGGGCAAACTGGATACGCTGGTTGACCAGAAATGCGTGCGGCGTGAGCCCGTAATACTGCTTGAACGCGCGGATCAGGTACGACGGCGACAGCTCGGCAGCCAGGCAGATATCTTCCAGTTTCAGCGCCTGGGTGCAGTGTTCGCGGATGTACTGTGCGGCGCGCTCCAGCTTGTGGTTTACCTCACGCATCGGGGTGTCGGAGGGGTTAAGGCGCTGTTGCACCTCGGTGAAGTAACTCACCAACGCGCTCTGTTTTTGCAGGTGTTCGGCCTGTTCATCCACCAGTATCCGATACAACGCCAGCAGCCCGTCGTACAGCACCTTGTCCTGGGTGTAGGGCGTGCTGAATGGCCGGTAACCCAGGTCAGTGCTGAAACCCAGCTGGTGCTGCAAATCCGTCAGCCAAGGGGTGTCGAGGTACAGCATCTGATAGGACCATGCCTCGTTGGCGATGGGATTGCAGGCGTGCACGTCGCCGGGGTTCATCAGCACCACCGTGCCGGCGCTGATCTGGAAGGTGTCCGCGCCGTAGTGGTAATAGCTTCTGCCGGTGGTGATCGCACCGATGGAAAAATGCTCGTGAGCATGACGGGTATAAGTGACCTTGCGCCCGTCGACAATGGTGCGCGCTTCGATGTACGGCAGCCCGGCGTCGCGCCAGAAGCGGGGCGCCGTGGGGCTTGCGGGCAAGGTCATGGCGCGGCGCTCCAAGCGGAAGGGGTGCCCAGCGTCATACAAAACCGCCTCGGGTTCAAGGCCTCACAGGGCAGCCATGGCCATACGGTGCAAATACTCGGCCCAGGGGTCTTCGCCGTTGCCGAGTTGATCCAGGGTCAGCGGCACGGTGGATTGTTCGCGCAGCGCTGCCGCCCGTTGAAAGAAATGTTGCTCGACAATGATCGCCGCCAACGCCTTGGAGCGCGGCGAGTCGAAGCTGCGCGGTATCCGCTGCCCCTGAGCGTCCACCTGCGGCAACGTGTCGACGTCTGGCAATACGGGCGCCAGTTGGCTGATCCTGAGGCCGGGCCAGCGCTGTTCACTGTCACTTTTTGCCGGCTCAACCCCATCGGCGTAAGCCGGCCAATGAAAACCCAGGTTAGACACATCCTGCCCGGTTGCCGCGGCGGCCTGCATCAGGGCGGCATAGTCAAGGTCATGGCGCGGCCGCAGCAGCAGGTATTTGGGGAAGCACTCGTACACATGGCGGTCGCCGTAATAACTGACGCACAGGATCAGGCCGAATGGCCCCACCGGCTCGGCGCCCGTGCGCAAGGCAAAAAAGTGGATGCGCCCAAACTCGATCGCTTCGCGTCGCAGCAATGACAGCTGCGGCAGGCTGTTCTGCAGGTATTCCTTATAGGCCGATTGCAACTGTTGCAGATCCTGCGCAAAGCGTTGCGCGAAAACCTGGCTGAAGGGCGTGAGCTGATGAAACTGCTGCGCCATGTCGCTGTATTTGATGGTCGGGCTGGAGGAGTGCCAATGGGGCGAATCCGCTTCCAGGCGGTTGGCCATGTAGAGGTCGACGAACGAGAATTTTTTGCCGGTGTGCACATTTTCAAAGCGCTTGTCCTCGGCGAACACCGAGTCCCGGGGCAGCCACATCAGCACCAGGTCCGTCAGCTGGCGATTGTCCGGCCAGACTTTTTGCAAGGCCTGCAATGCGACCTCGCGTTGGGTCAGGATCGGGCTGGCGAACGCTTCCAGGGCGCGGCTCAGGCGCGCCCGCAGATCGTTTAGCGCGCTAATCGCCAGGTTGGACTCGGCACTGCTGTAGCGCGCCTGGCGCGTGATGACGCCATTGACCACGGCCCACATGCGGATGGGAGGCAAGGCGTGAACGCCGTCCAGAAACGTTGCCCAGCCTCCGCGCGGCGGCAGGTATGCCTGATACATGATTTCGTCATGGCTCAATTGGCGCGCCGCACCCGGCACGCGCTGTTCCAAGTACGTGGCATATTGCTCGAACAGAATCCAGGCCTGGGTGCTCAGGAACGGCATGGAATCAGGAATCGCGCGTACCAGCAGGTGCGGGGCCTGGCCGCACAACATCAGGTGGGCGGCGAGGGCGGCAGCACCAGGGGCCAGGCGCAAGCTGCTTTCCAGTTGCCGGCGTACATAGGCTACCGACTCGCCCCAGAAGTCGGCAGCCGACCAGTCCAGGTGGTGAATACGATTGGGGTGTGCGCCCGCCGTCGGGTCCAGGCTCAGGATCAAGGCCGCCCACAGGAGTGCGCTGCGACTGGCGGCGGGGCTGGTGTCGCTGCCATGCCACTGGATGCTGCGCTGCAATTGGCCGGCGAGTTGCTGGGCGCGTGGCGTGGCGATCAGGCGGATCATCAGCAAATCCGCTTCGGCGCGGATGTCCTCAGGGGATTTGTCTCCCAGCACGGGGGCCGCCAGGTAGCTGAACAAACCCTGTTCGGGGTCGGGAACGAACCCCTGGCTGAGCACCAGCACCCGCAGCCGGTCGGCCTCCGATAGGATCCACCCGCTGGGTTGCGCCGGGTGAGCCGGCTTGAGCCCGCGCCAGTAGTCGCTTTCGTGCAGGCGTTGCGGCGCGCTGATGGACCAGAGTTGCGCGGTCAGCCGCACTTCATCCAGTGTTGTCGGCACCAACACCTTGTACAGGCGCAGCGCCTGGCTCAGGCTCACGGCCTTGTTGGTGCGCAACTGCCCGCCCATGCGCGCGGCCAGCACGATCAGTGGGCGCATTTGCGACGCGAGTTTGGGATCGGCCATCACCGCGCCCGTGATCATCTTCCATTGGCCGTCCAGCCCATGGGCGCCAATTCCGCTGACTACGCTCAACAGCACATGGCTGGCGGGGTCGATGTGTTCCTGTTGGCGGATTTTTACAAATTCGGCCTGCTCAACCAGTGCCTGCAGCTTGCGGCGACCCGGTTCAAGGATCACTGGCAGGCGCTCCGGGTCTACGGCAATGACCCTGTCCAGGCCGTCTGGGCCGGTCAGCCGACCGTGGCGCAGCACCGCGTAGAGCGCTTTGCGAATGACATGACGGTCGTTGCGCAAACCGATGTATTGATTCTGGATATACCGCTCATCCAGGCTACGGGCGGCGGCATAAAGTGTCGGCGCCTGTGTGATCGGCCACTGGCGCAGCCGCGTGATCAGCGCCGCAATTTCGGTGTTGCTCACGGCGCGCTCGATGCCGTAGGCCTGCAGCAGACCCGCCAGGCTCACGCTGTGGTCCAGATAGAGATCGGTGCCCGCTTTTTCGGCCAGGCTCAGCAACCTGCGCCAGAGCACATCAGGGACCTGGGGCAGCCATTCACGCACTTGAGTCACGTCCTCCACAGCGGCGGGCAGGCTGCAGATCAGCTGTTTGCGGTGGTCGAAAAAGTAATCGCCGTCGACCTCGACAACGGTGTCTTCGACGATGCTTTTGAGCAACTGCGCAGCGTCCACCAGGGTGCGCGCCAGCAACGAGCCCGACGTTAACTGCATGCGCGTCTTGTACAGCGTGAAGCTGTCAAGGTCTGGCAGGGCCTGCAGGGCATCGGCCAATTGCCGGTAGTCGCGTTGCTGGTTGAGCAGCTCGTCGTGGATCAACGAGCGGCTCAGCCCCATGTCGTCAATGCCAGGGAAGGCCCCCAGCGCGCGCAGTTCCTCGGCGATCACCTCCACTTGCAAACGGTTGGCGGGCATCGGGTAGCCGTGAAACGCCAGCACCCGGTCCAGGGGCAGGCTGCGTTCGGGATTGCTCACCCGGTCGCCCAGGTAGGGAAGGCCCAGCTCGGCGGGGTCGAGTAACTGCGCGATAAAAATGATCGGGTTGGCGACGACCCACCATCCCGAGGCGTCCGCCAGGGTAAAGCGCTGAGGCGAGGTCTGCCCATGGGGTGTGGCCTGCAGCACACTATTGCAGACCGACATTGTGTTGAAGTCCAGGCCCCGTCGATCCGCCCATTCGACGAAATCCCGTTGGTTGAACGCTTTGCTGAAGACGTCGCCCCACTGCCCCAGCAAGGACAGTTCGGATACTTTGACGGGCGTGTGTGCCGCCGGTGCTGGCGCACCTGGGGTGGTTTTCAGCACCGGCAGCAACTGGGCGATCAGTTCCTTGTCGCCTTGCACGCGAAGGTCGTCGCGCTCGCGCAGTTCAGCGGAAGAGAAGCTGGCTTGAGGCGTCGGCAACGTGGCGCCGGAGAGGTCTTCAGTGGAAAGCAGTGCGTAGGGTTCGTCCATGGGGTGCAGCGTCCTGTAGAAACGTAGACCCCGATGGTTGCGCAGCCAGCGGGCCTGACGACAGCAGGCCCGTCATTGAATGCCGTGGCTTGCTTCAGCCACGGTCGTAAGGCGTCAGGCGCTCCGTCAGGCCGGTGCCAAAAAGGCGGCTTCCAGCAACTGCCGCGTATACGCATGCTGCGGATCGGCAAATATCGCCCGCGCATCACCTTGCTCCACCACTTGCCCCTGCTTGACCACCATCAACTGATGGCTCAGCGCCTTTACCACCGCCAGATCATGGCTGATAAACAGGTAGGTCAGGTTGTACTTGGCCTGCAAGCTGCGCAGCAGTTCCACCACCTGGCGTTGCACCGTGCGGTCCAGCGCCGAGGTGGGTTCGTCGAGCAGGATCAGGCGCGGCTTGAGCACCAGCGCGCGGGCGATGGCGATGCGTTGGCGCTGGCCACCGGAGAACTCGTGGGGGTAGCGATTGCGCGACTCCGGGTCGAGGCCCACCTCGTTGAGCGCGGCGATGATCGCCGCTTCCTGTTCGGCCGGCGTGCCCATTTTATGAATGCGCAAGCCTTCGCCGACAATCTCGCTGACGCACATGCGCGGGCTCAGACTGCCGAACGGGTCCTGGAACACCACCTGCATTTCCCGGCGCAGCGGGCGCACCTGTTGCTGGGTCAGCG
This sequence comes from Pseudomonas cedrina subsp. cedrina, assembly GCF_001983175.1. Classification (GTDB taxonomy): domain Bacteria; phylum Pseudomonadota; class Gammaproteobacteria; order Pseudomonadales; family Pseudomonadaceae; genus Aquipseudomonas; species Aquipseudomonas cedrina. The sequence continues at coordinate 253,874 of NZ_MNPW01000007.1, read as the reverse complement.
TGTCCAGTTGCTGGCCTTCGAAGCGAATACCGCCCTTGCTGGCGATCAAGCGCAGGATCGCCAGGCCCAGGGTGGATTTGCCCGAGCCGCTTTCGCCGACGATGCCCAGGGTTTGCCCCTGGGGCAGGCTGAAATTGATGCCGTCCACCGCCTTGACGTAATCGACGGTGTTGCGCAAAAAGCCCTTCTTGATCGGGAACCACACCTTCAGGTCATCGACTTCCAGCAGCGCTGGCCCGACTGCATTGGCGGCCGGCCCGCCGCTCGGTTCCGCCGCCAACAGTTCCTGGGTATACGGGTGCCGGGGCGACTTGAACAGCGTCTCGCAGTCGGCCTGCTCAACGATGCAACCCTTTTGCATCACGCACACGCGGTGGGCGATACGCCGCACCAGGTTCAAATCATGGCTGATCAGCAGCAGCGCCATGCCCAGCCGCGCCTGCAACTCCTTGAGCAATTCCAGGATCTTCAACTGCACCGTCACGTCGAGCGCGGTGGTGGGTTCATCGGCGATGAGCAATTCCGGCTCATTGGCCAGCGCCATGGCAATCATCACCCGCTGGTGTTGGCCGCCGGACAATTCGTGGGGCAGCGCCTTGAGACGCTTGTGCGGCTCGGGGATGCCTACCAATTCCAGCAACTCCAGGGTGCGCCGGGTGGCAACCTTGCCGGTGAGCCCCTTGTGCAGCCCCAGCACTTCGTTGATCTGCTTCTCGATGTTGTGCAGCGGGTTCAGCGAGGTCATCGGCTCCTGGAAGATCATCGCGATGCGGTTGCCGCGAATGTGGCGGATGGTTTTTTCCTTGAGGGTCAGCAAATCCTGCCCGGCGTAGTTGATGCTGCCGGATGGATGCCGCGCCAGCGGGTAGGGCAGCAGGCGCAGGATCGAGTGGGCGGTCACCGATTTGCCCGAGCCGCTTTCACCCACCAGCGCAATGGTTTCGCCGCGCTTGATATCGAAGCTGACATTGTTGACCACGCGATGGTGATGCTCGCCCGTGACGAACTCGACGCTGAGGTCGCGGATTTCGATCAGATTGTCCTGATTCATCTCATTTCCTCGGGTCGAAGGCATCGCGAGCGGACTCGCCGATAAACACCAGCAAGCTCAGCATGATCGCCAGCACGGCAAAGGCACTCATGCCCAGCCAGGGCGCCTGCAGGTTGGATTTGCCCTGGGCCACCAGCTCACCCAGGGACGGCGAGCCGGCCGGCAAGCCAAAGCCGAGGAAGTCCAGGGCGGTCAGGGTACCGATGGCGCCGGTGAGAATGAACGGCATGAACGTCATGGTCGAGACCATGGCGTTGGGCAGGATATGCCGGAACATGATCGCGCCGTTCTGCATGCCCAGGGCCCTGGCGGCGCGCACGTATTCCAGGTTGCGCCCGCGCAGGAATTCTGCGCGCACCACGTCCACCAGGCTCATCCAGGAGAACAGCAGCATGATCCCCAGCAGCCACCAGAAGTTGGGCTGCACGAAGCTGGCAAGGATGATCAGCAGGTACAGCACCGGCAACCCGGACCAGATCTCCAGAAAGCGCTGCCCGGCCAGGTCGACCCAACCGCCGTAAAAACCCTGCAAGGCCCCGGCGATCACGCCGATGATCGAGCTGAGCACCGTGAGGGTCAGGGCAAACAGCACCGACACGCGAAAACCGTAGATTACCCGCGCCAGCACATCGCGGCCCTGGTCATCGGTGCCCAGCAGGTTGACGCTGGAGGGCGGCGCAGGCGCTGGCACCTTGAGGTCGTAGTTGATGCTCTGGTAGCTGAACGGGATTGGCGCCCACAGGGTCCAGGCGTTTTTGGCCTTGAGCAGTTCCTGGATATACGGGCTCTTGTAGTTGGCCTCCAGCGGGAATTCGCCGCCAAAGGTGGTCTCCGGGTAGCGCTTGAGCGCCGGGAAATACCAGCCATTGTCGTAGTGCACCACCAGCGGCTTGTCATTGGCGATCAGCTCGGCGCCCAGGCTCAGCCCGAACAGAATCAAAAACAGCCACAGCGACCACCAGCCACGCTTGTTGGCCTTGAAACGCTCGAACCGACGGCGATTGAGGGGGGACAGATTCATCTCAATGCTCCCGGCTGCCAAAGTCGATACGCGGATCGACCAGGGTGTAGGTGAGGTCGCCGATCAGTTTCACGATCAGCCCCAGCAGCGTGAAGATAAACAGCGTGCCGAACACTACCGGGTAGTCGCGGTTGATCGCGGCTTCAAAGCTCATCAGGCCCAGGCCATCGAGGGAGAAGATCACTTCCACCAGCAACGAGCCGGTGAAAAAAATCCCGATGAATGCCGACGGGAAGCCCGCGATCACCAACAGCATGGCGTTGCGGAACACGTGGCCGTACAGCACGCGATGGTTGGTCAGGCCCTTGGCTTTGGCGGTGACCACGTACTGCTTGTTGATCTCGTCGAGGAAGCTGTTCTTGGTCAGCAGGGTCATGGTGGCGAAGTTGCCGATCACCAATGCCGTGATGGGCAGCGCCAGGTGCCAGAAATAATCGAGAATCTTGCCGCCCCAGCTCAGTTCGTCGAAGTTGTTCGACGTCAGCCCACGCAAGGGGAACCAGTCAAAGTAACTGCCGCCGGCAAACACCACGATCAACAAAATTGCGAACAGGAACGCCGGGATCGCATAGCCGACGATGATTGCCGAGCTGGTCCATACGTCGAAATGACTGCCGTGCCGCGTGGCCTTGGCGATGCCCAGGGGGATCGACACCAGGTACATGATCAGCGTGCTCCATAACCCGAGGGAGATGGACACCGGCATCTTTTCCTTGATCAGGTCGATGACCTTGGCGTCACGGAAAAAACTGTCGCCAAAATCCAGCTGGGCGTAGTTCTTGACCATGATCCACAAGCGTTCCGGCGCCGATTTGTCGAAGCCGTACATCGTTTCGATTTCCTTGATCAGCGCCGGGTCCAGGCCCTGGGCGCCACGGTAGCTGCTGGAACCGGCCACCGAGACCTCGGCACCGCCGCCGGCGATACGGCTGGTGGCGCCCTCGAAGCCTTCGAGCTTGGCGATCATCTGCTCCACCGGGCCACCGGGGGCGGCCTGGATGATCACGAAGTTGATCAGCAGGATCCCGAACAGCGTGGGGATGATCAGCAACAGGCGGCGAACGATATAGGCCAGCATTCAATCGCCTCCCTTCGCCGGCTCGGCGCTTTCGGTGGTGTCCAGGGAAACCGCCGGCTTGACGTTGGGTTTGACCCACCAGGTGGCGGTACCGACGTCGTAGCGTGGCGGGACTTTCGGATGGCCCAGGTGATCCCAGTACGCAACGCGGAAGGTCTTGATGTGCCAGTTCGGAATCACGTAGTAGCCGAACTGCAGCACGCGATCCAGCGTCCTGGCATGGGCCACCAGGCTTTTGCGCGAGTCGGCGTCGATCAACTGTTCCACCAGTTGGTCGACGGCCGGGTCCTTGAGGCCCATGTAGTTGCGGCTGCCGGGTTTGTCGGCGCTGGAGGACTTCCAGAATTCGCGTTGCTCGTTACCCGGCGAGGTGGACTGCGGGAAACTGCCCACCATCATGTCGAAGTCCCGCGAGCGAATACGGTTAATGAACTGCGAGACGTCCACCCGGCGGATCACCAGGTCAATGCCCAGGTCGGCCAGGTTGCGCTTGAACGGCAGCAGGATACGCTCGAACTCGGTCTGCGCCAGCAGGAACTCGATGACCACCGGTTTGCCGTCGGTGTCGACCATCTTGTCGTCCTTGATACGCCAGCCGGCTTCCTGCAGCAGTTGGTAGGCCTCGCGCTGCTGAGTGCGGATCATGCCGCTGCCGTCGGTTTTGGAAGGCTCGAAGGTCTCGGTGAAGACTTCGGATGGGATCTTGTCGCGCAGCGGCTCGAGGATCTTCAGTTCATCCGGGCCGGGCAGGCCGGTGGCAGCCATCTCGGAGTTTTCGAAGTAACTGCGGGTGCGCGTATAGGCGCCGTTGAACAACTGTTTGTTGCTCCACTCGAAATCCAGCAACAGGCTGATGGCCTTGCGCACGCGCACGTCCTGGAACATCGGCTTGCGCATATTGAACACAAAACCCTGCATCCCGGTCGGGTTGCCGTTGGGGATTTCTTCCTTGATCAAGCGGCCTTCGGCCACTGCCGGGATGTTGTAGGCGTTGGCCCAGTTCTTGGCGCTGAACTCCAGCCAGTAATCGAATTGTCCGGCCTTCAAGGCTTCGAGGGACACGGTGCTGTCGCGGTAATAGTCGGTGATGCGGTTATCGAAGTTATAGAAACCCTGGGTGACCGGCAGGTCCTTGGCCCAGTAATCCTTGACCCGCTCGTAACGGATCATGCGCCCAGGCTTGACCTCGGCCACCTTGTACGGCCCGCTGCCCAGCGGTACTTCGAGGTTGCCCTTGGCGAAATCACGGGTGGCCCACCAATGCTTGGGCAATACCGGCAACTGGCCGAGGATCAACGGCAGCTCGCGGTTGTTGGTGCGCTTGAACTTGAACAGCACCTTCAGCGGGTCTTCGGCGATCACTTCGTCGACGTCGGCATAGTAAGTGCGGTAGATCGGCGAACCTTCCTTGATCAGTTCCTGGAAGGTAAACACCACGTCTTCGGCGCGGATGGGGTGGCCGTCATGGAAACGCGCTTCGGGGCGCAGATAGAAGCGCACCCAACTGTTGTCCGGGGCTTTTTCGATCTTGCCGGCGACCAGTCCGTATTCGGTGATCGGCTCGTCCAGGCTTTGCATGGCCAGGGTGTCGTAGATCAGGCCGATGTTGTCGGCCGGTACGCCCTTGCTGATCCACGGGTTGAGGCTGTCGAAGCCGCCCATGGCCGACTCGCGGAAGGTGCCGCCCTTGGGCGCGTCCGGGTTGACGTAGTCGAAGTGCTTGAAGTCGGCGGGGTACTTGGGCGGTTCGTTGTACAGCGTCAGCGCATGTTGCGGAGCGGCCTGGGCCGCAGTGCACAGCAACAGGCTGCCAAGCAGTGCGTTGCGCAGATGCATCATTGGGCTTTCTCCGAGGCTTTCAGCCACCATGCACTCAGGCCCAGGCTGTAGGGCGGCGTGGTGACAAAGGCGAACCGGTTGCGGTACGCCAGGCGATGATAATTGAGGTACCAGTTGGGAATGCTGTAGTGCTGCCACAGCAGCACCCGGTCCAGTGCGCGGCCGGCGGCCAGTTGTTCTTCGCGGGTCTGCGCCGCCAGCAGTTGTTCGAGCAAGTGATCGACTACCGGGTTGGCAATGCCTGCATAGTTCTTGCTGCCCTTGATCGCGGCCTGGCTGGAGTGGAAGTACTGCCACTGCTCCAGGCCTGGGCTGAGGGTCTGGTTGAGGGTAATCAGGATCATGTCGAAGTCGAATTGATCCAGGCGCTGTTTGTACTGGGCGCGGTCGACGGTGCGCAGGCGCGCGTCGATACCGATGCTGATCAGGTTCTCGACGTAGGGTTGCAGAATGCGCTCCAGGTTCGGGTTGACCAGCAGGATCTCGAAGCGCAGCGGTTGCCCCTCCTTGTTCAGCAGGCGCTGCCCGGACAGCTTCCAGCCGGCTTCGCCGAGCAGGGCGAGGGCGCGGCGCATGGTCTCGCGGGGGATGCCGCGGCCATCTGTGCGGGGCAGGCTGAAGGCTTGGGTAAACAGCTCGGCCGGCAATTGTTCGCGGTAGGGGGAAAGCATCAGCCATTCATGGCCCACCGGCAGGCCGGTCGCTGAAAATTCGCTGTTGGGGTAGTAGCTCAGGGTGCGTTTATAGGCATTGCTGAACAGGGTGCCATTGGTCCACTCGAAGTCGAACATCAGCCCCATGGCTTCGCGCACCTTGGTCTGGTTGAAGGCCGGCCGTCGGGTGTTCATGAACAGGCCCTGGCTTTGGGTCGGGATCTGGTGGGCAATCTGCGCCTTGATCACCTCGCCCCGGTTCACCGCGGGGAAGTTGTAGCCATTGGCCCAGTTCTTGGCCTGGTGCTCGATGTAGATATCGAACTCGCCGGCCTTGAAGGCTTCGAAGGCCACGTCGCTGTCGCGATAGAATTCCACTTCGACCTTGTTGTAGTTATAGAAACCCTGGTTGACCGGCAGGTCCTTGCCCCAGTAGTCCTTGACCCGTTCGAATACCAATTGCCGGCCAGGGGTGACCTTGCTGATGCGGTACGGTCCGCTGCCCAGGGGCGGTTCGAAAGTAGTGGCCTTGAAATCGCGGTTTTTCCAGTAATGCTGGGGCAATACCGGCAGCTCGCCCAGGCGCAGGATCAGCAACGGGTTGCCGGCACGCTTGAACACAAAGCGGATGCGGTGACGGTTGAGGATATCGACCCGTGCCACTTCCTGCAGGTTGGTGCGGTACTGCGGGTGACCTTCGGTCAGCAGGGTGCGGTAGGAAAACGCCACGTCATAGGCGGTGATCGGCTTGCCATCGTGGAAGCGCGCCTGCGGGCGCAGGTTGAACACCACCCAACTGCGGTCCTCGCTGTACTCCACCGACTGGGCGATCAGCCCATAGCTGGAGGTGGGTTCGTCGCCGGACGGTGCGTACTGGCCAGTGCCGACCATCAACGGCTCGTTCAGCTCATTGACGCCGTATTGCAGGAAATTGGGGGTTGAGACCGGGCTTGAGCCCTTGAAGGTATAGGGGTTGAGCGTATCGAAGGTGCCAAAGGCCATCACCCGCAATGTTCCGCCTTTCGGCGCTGCGGGGTTTACCCAATCGAAGTGGGTGAATTTGGCCGGATACTTGAGCCTGCCGAACTGCGTATAACCGTGGCTCTCGGTAATCGTCGCGTTCGCAGCAAAGCTCAAGGCCAGACTTATTAGTAGAAGGAGGGGACGCTTCAAGTCAGAGATCCGATCCAGGCGGCTTGGGCTTTATGATCGGTACAGTAACAGCTTGTTCCGGTTGGAAAAAGGTCGTTGGAGGCGCAGGTCAAGGCTGGCGCTGTATTGAGTCCTGTGGAGATCAAGTGTGGGAGCTGGCTTGCCTGCGATGCGGACACCTCGGTGTATCAGTGATACCGAGCCGATGCTATCGCAGGCAAGCCAGCTCCCACACAAGCCAGCTCCTATGCGGGTTTATCTTGGCCCGGAAACCACCAGCATCTGCCCCGGCTTCAATGCCTGCCCGGTGCGCGGGTTCCAACGCTTGAGATGTTGCATCTCGACGTTGAAGCGCTTGGCGACGATGTACAACGAGTCGCCTTTCTTGACCTTGTATTGCACGGGCTTCTTGCTGTCAGCCTTCGCTACCAGCTTGCGGGTGTCCTGCATCACCAGGGTCTGGCCGACCTTGAGCGCCTGGCCGTTGAGTTTGTTCCAGCGTTGCAGGTCATGCACGTCGACCTTGTTGGCCTTGGCAATCAGCGTGAGGTTGTCGCCGTTGCGCACCTTGTAGTTGCGGGTGCGACCGGCAACCCGCGCGGTCTCGACTTCGTCGAACACCTGCTTTTTGGGGCGCATCGCCAGCAATTCTTCCGGTTTCATCGTCGAAAGGGTGCTGGTGAGCAATTGCGCCTTGGAGCTTGGCACCAGCAAATGCTGGGGGCCGTCCAGGGTGGTACGTTGTTTCAGGGCCGGGTTGAGCTGGAACAGCTCGTCTTCGTCGATCTCGGCCAGCGCGGCGACCCGTGACAGGTCCATGCTTTGCTTGACTTCAACCACTTCGAAATAGGGCGTGTTGGCAATCGGGTTCAGGTTGACGCCGTAGGCTTCCGGCGCCAGCACCACCTGTGACAGCGCCAGGAACTTGGGCACGTAGTCCTTGGTTTCCTGGGGCAGTGGCAGGTTCCAGTAATCGGTGGGCAGGCCGAGCTTCTCGTTGCGCTCGATGGCCCGGCTCACGGTGCCTTCGCCGGCGTTGTAGGCGGCGAGGGCCAGCAACCAGTCGCCGTTGAACATGTCGTGCAGGCGCGTCAGGTAGTCCAGGGCGGCGGTGGTGGAAGCGGTAATGTCGCGGCGGCCGTCGTAGGCGCGGGTCTGGCGCAGGTTGAAGTAGCGCCCGGTGGAGGGAATGAACTGCCACAGGCCGACCGCATCGCTGCGCGAATAGGCCATCGGGTTGTAGGCACTTTCAATCACTGGCAGCAGCGCCAGCTCCAGGGGCATGTTGCGCTCTTCAAGGCGTTCGACGATGTAATGAATATAGAGGCTGCCGCGTTCACCGGCGTTCTCAAGGAAGGAGGGGTTGCTGGCGAACCACAGGCGCTGTTGCTCGATACGCGGGTTTACGCCCACTCCGTCCTGCAATTGAAAGCCCCGTCGCATACGCTCCCAGACATCCTGGGGGGCTTCGGGGGTCGGCTTTTCGGAAAGCCAGATGACGGGTTTCTGTTTGATCTTGGCGCTGAGGTTTGGCTTGGGTTGCACGGTGGATTGTGCGGTGAAATTGTTTGATTGGCAGCCCGCCAGCGTGGCGGAAACAGCCACCGCCACAGCTTGAGCCAGGCGGGTCAATGCGTCTGAATGGTTGGATTTACGAATAGATGACGACATTGGCTGGAAGTAAGTTCCGGGCAAAAATGTCGGGCGATTCTAGAAACCCGTTCGGTTCCGGTCAACCATTCAGAAATTACGTATCAAAATGCGTCCTGTTAGAACGTATCTTTCCATGCCCGCAAGCTAGCAAACACCTCGGTCGCAGAGCGGTTGTCGCGCCCGTTCCGTTCGTCCGCTTTTTGTTTAACGGATGTTTCAGAGGTACGTAGAAAAGGATTGGTGCGCTTTTCCAGGGCCAGGTTGGAAGGCAGCGAGTTCTCGCCACGGGCACGCAGTTGGCGGACGGTTTCCACCCGTTCGGCGATATCCGCGTTGCCCGGTTCCACCGCTTGGGCAAACTTGAGGTTACTTTGTGTGTATTCGTGCGTGCAGTACACCAACGTATCGTCGGGCAGGGCGGCCAGGCGCTCGAGAGAGGTGTGCATTTGTTGCGGCGTGCCTTCGAACAGGCGTCCGCAACCGGCGGCGAACAGGGTGTCGCCGCAGAAGAGCACGCCCTGGTGATAAAACGCGATATGGCCCAAGGTGTGCCCGGGCACTGTATAAACGTCGAAGTCCCAGCCGAGCACTGTGAGGCGGTCGTTGTCGTTCAGGGCCACGTCGCGCGCGGGGATCTTCTCGGCTGCCGGGCCGTAGACCTTGGCGCCCGTCATGCCCTTGAGCTGTTCGACACCGCCGACATGGTCATGGTGATGATGGGTGACAAGAATGTCGCTCAAGGTCCACTCCGGGTTCTGCTTGAGCCAGGCCAGCACGGGCGCGGCATCGCCGGGGTCGACCACCGCGCAGCGTTGGGTGTCGGGGTCTTGTAACAACCAGATGTAGTTATCGGTAAAGGCGGGCAGGGCACTGATCTGTATCATTCTTCGATTCGCCAAGCTGAACACATTGGTGCATCTTAGAACGTCTAGGCGAGTTGGAGAATGCAATGACTGATAAAGCGTTCGCCCAGGCCGATCCCGAGTGGCTGGCCCTGATCGGCGCAGCCCGTGAATGGCTGTCCGGTCCCATCGGGCAATTTCTGCTGGAAGAAGAACGGCGCATGCTCGAAGACGAGTTGGGCCGGTTCTTTGGGGGCTACCTGGTGCATTACGGCCCTTCGGCCCAGACGCCGCCGTCCGCGCCCCAGGTGCAGCGCAATGTGCGTCTGGGGGCGCCGTTGCCAGGTGTGGAGATCGTCTGCGAGGAACAGGCCTGGCCGTTGAGCGAGCACGCCGCCGACGTGGTGGTGTTGCAGCATGGCCTGGATTTTTGCCTGTCGCCCCACGGCTTGCTGCGCGAGGCGGCGAGCAGCGTGCGCCCAGGCGGCCATTTGCTGATTGTCGGGATCAACCCCTGGAGCAGCTGGGGCCTGCGCCATGTGTTCGCCAATGATGCCCTGCGCCAGGCGCGTTGCATCTCGCCGCAACGGGTGGGCGATTGGCTGAACCTGCTGGGCTTCGCGCTGGAGAAACGCCGCTTCGGGTGCTATCGTCCGCCGCTTGCGTCGACCAAGTGGCAAGGCCGGCTGGCCGGCTGGGAGCGCCGCGCGGGTGCCTGGCAGTTGTCTGGAGGCGGTTTCTATCTGCTGGTGGCGCGTAAAATCGTGGTCGGGCTGCGGCCGCTGCAGCAAGTGCGCCGTGAGCCGATAGGCAAGCTGGTGCCGATGCCGATGGCCAAGGTCAACCGCAGGCAAAGCGACGCGTAAACCTCTTTTTGAATTGATTCCGAGTAACCGATGACCGATAGCGTAGAACTCTTCACCGACGGCGCCTGCAAGGGCAACCCAGGCCCAGGCGGGTGGGGCGCGTTGCTGGTGTGCAAGGGCGTGGAGAAAGAGTTGTGGGGCGGTGAAGCCAACACCACCAACAACCGCATGGAGCTGATGGGCGCCATTCGCGGCCTGGAAGAACTCAAGCGCCGCTGCAACGTGCTGCTGGTGACCGACTCGCAATACGTGATGAAGGGCATCAACGAGTGGATGGTCAATTGGAAGAAGCGTGGCTGGAAGACCGCGGCCAAGGAACCGGTGAAGAATGCCGATCTGTGGCAACTGCTCGACGAACAGTGCAACCGCCATGACATCACTTGGAAATGGGTGCGCGGCCACATCGGCCACCCCGGCAACGAGCGCGCCGACCAACTGGCCAACCGGGGCGTGGATGAAGTGCGTGGCTACAAGCAGAGCTGATGCCGAATCACGTGGTAATATCGCGCCCTTTGAAATACACCGTTGAGAGCTGAACCCTGATGGCCATCCGATCTGTTGTACTCGATACCGAAACCACCGGCATGCCGGTGACCGACGGCCACCGGATCATTGAAATCGGCTGTGTCGAACTGATGGGCCGGCGCCTCACCGGCCGTCACTTCCACGTCTACCTGCAACCGGACCGTGACAGTGACGAAGGCGCGATCGGCGTCCACGGTATCACCGATGAATTCCTCAAAGGCAAGCCGCGCTTTGCCGAAGTCGCCGATGAATTCTTCGAATTCATCAACGGCGCCCAGTTGATCATCCATAACGCAGCGTTCGACATCGGCTTCATCAATAACGAATTTGCCCTGATGGGGCAGATCGATCGTGCCGATATTTCCAAGCACTGCACGATCCTCGACACCTTGATGATGGCGCGCGAGCGTCACCCCGGCCAGCGCAACAGCCTCGACGCCCTGTGCAAGCGTTATGGCGTCGACAACTCCGGCCGCGAACTCCACGGCGCCTTGCTCGACTCCGAGATTCTCGCCGACGTCTACCTGACCATGACCGGCGGGCAAACCAGCCTGTCCCTGGCCGGTAACGCCTCCGATGGCGCCGGCTCGGCGGAAGGCTCGGGCAACCGTCCTTCGGAAATCCGCCGCCTGCCGGCGGACCGCAGGCCTACCCCGGTTATTCGGGCGAGCGAGCAGGACCTGGTTGAGCATGCGGCGCGGTTGGAAGCGATTGCCAAGTCGGCGGGTGCGCCGGCGTTGTGGACCCAACTGACCCAGCAATAATCGCCAGCCGAACGCCGTCAAAACTGTGGGAGCGGGCAAGCCAGCTCCCACAGTTGATCCTCCACTGTCTGCGAAATCTTCATTCGCCACATTCACGCCCAGCTTCTACCCTTGAGTGCATAGCCCTCAGGACGCCCAAGCACTCATGTACAAAGACCTGAAGTTCCCCGTACTCATCGTGCACCGCGACATCAAGGCCGACACCGTTGCCGGTGACCGGGTTCGAGGCATTGCCAGGGAGTTGGAACAAGAGGGCTTCAGTATCATCCAGGCGGTGGATTACGCCGAAGGCCGGCTGGTGGCGGCTACCCACCATGGCCTGGCGTGCATGCTGATCGCCGCCGAAGGCGCCGGCGAGAACACCCACCTGCTGCAAAACATGGTCGAGCTGATCCGCCTGGCGCGGTTGCGGGCGCCGAACCTGCCGATCTTTGCCCTGGGCGAGCAAGTCACCCTGGAAAACGCGCCGGCCGATGCCATGAGCGAGCTCAATCAACTGCGCGGTATTCTGTACCTGTTCGAAGACACCGTACCGTTTCTTGCGCGACAGGTCGCCCGCGCGACGCGCACCTACCTCGATGGCTTGTTGCCGCCTTTCTTCAAGGCGTTGGTACAACATACCGCTGACTCCAATTACTCATGGCACACCCCCGGCCATGGCGGTGGCGTGGCTTATCGCAAAAGCCCGGTAGGGCAGGCGTTTCACCAGTTCTTTGGGGAAAACACCCTGCGCTCGGACCTGTCGGTGTCGGTACCCGAGCTGGGCTCGTTGCTGGACCACACCGGGCCGTTGGCCGAGGCCGAGGCCCGCGCCGCGCGCAACTTCGGCGCCGACCATACCTTCTTCGTGATCAACGGCACCTCCACCGCCAACAAGATCGTCTGGCACTCCATGGTCGGCCGCGATGACTTGGTGCTGGTCGACCGCAACTGCCACAAGTCGGTGCTGCACTCGATCATCATGACCGGCGCGATTCCTTTGTACCTGTGTCCGGAGCGCAATGAACTGGGGATCATCGGCCCGATTCCCCTGAGCGAATTCAGCCCCGAGTCGATCCGCGCCAAGATCGACGCCAGCCCGCTGACCCGTGGCCGACCGCCGAAGGTCAAGCTGGCGGTGGTCACCAACTCCACCTACGACGGCCTGTGCTACAACGCCCAGATGATCAAGCAGCAACTGGGCAACAGCGTCGAGGTGCTGCATTTTGACGAAGCCTGGTACGCCTATGCGGCGTTTCATGAGTTCTTCGCCGGACGCTATGGCATGGGCACGTCGCGCACCCCGGACAGCCCGCTGGTGTTCACCACGCACTCGACCCATAAGCTGCTGGCGGCGTTCAGCCAGGCCTCGATGATCCATGTGCAGGACGGCGGCGCGCGCCAATTGGACCGTGATCGTTTCAACGAAGCCTTCATGATGCATATTTCCACCTCGCCGCAATACAGCATCATTGCGTCGCTGGACGTTGCCTCGGCGATGATGGAAGGCCCGGCGGGGCGGTCGCTGCTGCAGGAAATGTTCGACGAGGCCTTGAGTTTCCGCCGCGCCCTGGCCAACCTGCGCGAGCACATTGGCGCCGAGGACTGGTGGTTCTCCATCTGGCAACCGCCGTCGGTGTCGGGCGTCGACCGGGTGATTACCGCGGATTGGCTGCTGCATCCGGAGGACGATTGGCATGGCTTTGGCGACGTGGCCGAAGACTACGTGCTGCTGGACCCGATTAAAGTGACCCTGGTGATGCCTGGTCTCAACGCCGGCGGCGCCCTGAGCGACTGTGGCATCCCCGCGGCCGTGGTCAGCAAATTCCTCTGGGAGCGTGGCCTGGTGGTGGAAAAGACCGGGCTGTATTCCTTCCTGGTACTGTTTTCCATGGGCATCACCAAAGGCAAATGGAGTACCTTGCTTACCGAGTTGCTGGAATTCAAGCGCAGCTACGACGCCAATGTCAGTCTGGCCAGTTGCCTGCCATCGGTGTTTGCACAAGGCCCGCTGCGGTATCAGGGTCTGGGCTTGCGCGAGCTGTGCGATCAATTGCACAGTTGTTACCGCAGCAATGCCACCGCCAGGCACCTCAAGCGCATGTACACCGTGCTACCGGAAATCGCCATGAAACCGGCCGACGCCTACGACCAATTGGTGAGAGGCGAAGTGGAGGCGGTTTCCATTGATGCCTTGCCAGGGCGCGTCGCAGCCGTGATGCTGGTGCCTTATCCGCCCGGCATTCCATTGATCATGCCGGGCGAGCGCTTTACCGAGTCCACGCGTTCGATCATCGATTACCTGGCCTTCGCCCGGACGTTCGATAGCAGTTTTCCCGGTTTTGTCGCCGATGTTCATGGGTTGCAACACGAAGACGACGGCAGTGGTCGTTGTTACACCGTCGATTGCATCAAGGGTTAAGAATGTTTATGCAAGCTGTAATGAACCCGAAGTATCCGGGGCTCAGTGTCCGGGTCGCCGACGAGGGCTTCGATGCCTACGTGTGGGGCAATGACTTCAGCTTTGAGGTCAGCGCCTATGGTGAGCCGCAGATGGGCAAGCGGGTCGATCAATGGCCCGTGGAGCGCATCCTGCCGTACCGCAAGTGCTATGGGATCGATCCCGAGGAGTTCGCCAGTTTTCGCGACGCGCCCGACAGCGCGATCTTCATGGCCTACCTGGACGACCGCCCGGTGGGGCACATCGTGGTCAGTACCAATTGGAACGGTTTTGCCCATGTCGATGAGCTGGCCGTGGTCCTGCCGGCGCGGCGCCATGGGGTGGCCAAGGCATTGCTGGATGTGGCGCAGTTCTGGAGCCGCAAGAAAAACCTGCCGGGCATGATGCTGGAAACTCAGAACAACAACCTCGGCGCCTGCCGTCTGTACGAGCGCTGTGGTTATGTGATGGGCGGGATCGACCACCTGCGCTATCGCGGCATTGACCCGCAAACCCGCGAAGTGGCGATATTCTGGTACCGGTTGTTCAAGAGCGAAGCCGACAAGGCTTAGCCCGCCAGCAGGCCTTCGGCCTTCTGCGTCACGATCTCCAACAGCGCATTCAGCGCGGGGGAGGCTGCGGCTTCCTTGAGGGTCAGAGCATACAGGCTGACCATGATCGGCGGCGACACCGGGCACGCATCCAGCCCTGCCTCCCGCGCGCCGCACGCGGTGAAGGGATCGACCACCGCCAAGCCTTCTCCGGCTTCCACCATGCTGCGCATCATCTGGTAGGTCTGTACGCGCGTCTGCACCACCGGCAACGGGCGCAAGGCTTGCAGCTTGGCATCCAGCAGGCGGCTGAGCGGGTCCTGGCCCTCAAGCCCGATCATCGATTGTCCCGCCAGGTCCTGCACCGCGATGTACTTCTGCTTGGGTTTGAGCCAGCCATGGGGTGCGAGCAATTGCAGCTTGCCCTGGGCCAGCACGACGCTGTGGATCTGCGGGTGTTGCGGATCATGCAGGCTCAGCCCCACGTCGGCTTCGTGCAGCAGCAGGCTCCTGACGATCTCTCGGGTGGGCTGGCTCGACAGGTTGCACGGGGTGTCCTGGAAGCGCCGGCGTAGCATCGCGATGCTTTGCGGCAGCAGTTGGTTAGCCAGGGGCGGCGTGCACAGGGCGCGCAGGGTCGGGGCGTGATGGTGTTTCAAGCGGCTGGCCAGGCGTTGCACGGGTTCCAGCGCCTCATACACATGGGCGATGTGTGCCTGCAACTCCAGGGTTTCGCGGGTTGCCTGCAAACGTCCACGGACGCTGGCAAAGAGCATAAAGCCCAGTTGCTGCTCGGCTTCCTTGAGCGCCGCCTCTACATCGCCCACGGGAAGTTGCAACCACTCGGCGGCCAGGCCTGGGTGTCCGGTCTGCAAAATGGCCTGAATCACTTCGATATGACGTAAACGCATCGCCGGAGTCTATGTGCAGCGCGCTGTGTATTCAATAGAATGGCTGCGCTGATCATCAACGACCAAAGCCGGCTACCGGCGTTAACAACAAAAACAGGTCTGGTCTCAAATGCCTCTACCCTCGATATTCCTCGGGGTAACGGTCAAGCAGTGGGTGGTCCTGGTGACCATCGGGTGCGCGGCCGCTTATCTCTTCAACACTCAAAGCGAAACCACGCCGGAAAACCTGGCACTTGAGGCGTTCATTCGCTCACAGGAACAGGTGGCCGAACAGGTGGGCGCGGTGCTGGACGTGGCACTGGTCAGGCAGGTGGTCGCGCATCCCGGTTACAACACGGCGGGTTACCAGCGTTCAATATTTGCGGTGGAGGGCGAGCGCGGGCGTTTGCTGGTGACCTTGAAACAGGTCGAGGGCGAGCAGGAAATTGAAGTCACGCAGATTCATCGGCCGTGATCGCCCCGGCCCAGTCGACGCCATCATCAATGGCCAGGACCGGGCAGGTGGACAGGGCGAGCCTTATGAAGCGAGTGTGGTTTGCGACTCACGCACAAGAATGGTGCCCGATTGAATCAGCTTGAATTCGTCGCCTTCCAGTTTCTCTACACGATCGCCAATGGCCAGCTTGTAGGTGGTGGTAGGTGCCGAGCCAGCCAGGGCGCCTTGCGCCGGGTCTGATTCCTGGAACTCATGCACCGAATACACACGTCCTTCTGCGTCTCTGGCATGAAACTGTCCGACTAGTACTGCTGCCATCTGTTTAGAACCTCTGGAGATAAACACTCGATTTGCGGTTCTGTAGACCGTTATGGAGCGGGGTAGTTTACTTACGGAATAAAAATACTATTCATCGGTAATTTCAGACGCTTCCTACGCGTTATGCCGCAAGGTAAACGTCCTGCGGATTCTCAAAACCTTCTGGTGCGCACGCCGCGAAGACTTTATAACTACAAGCTCCTTTAGTCAGACGTCGGGAAACCCCAATGAGCAAGGTCTACACCGTAGCCGTCGTGGTCGGCAGCTTGAGAAAAGACTCGATCAACCGCAAAGTCGCGCTGGCACTGGCCGAACTGGCCCCTGCCAACCTGAAGTTGAGCATTGTGGAAATTGGCGATTTGCCGCTCTACAACGAAGACATTGACGGCGATTCACCGCCCGCAGCCTACAGTACTTTCCGCCAACAGGTGAGTTCATCCGACGCGGTGCTGTTTGTGACCCCGGAATACAACCGCTCCGTGCCCGCCCCGTTGAAGAATGCGATTGACGTAGGTTCCCGGCCGTACGGCCAGAGTGCCTGGAGCGGCAAGCCGGGGGCGATCATCAGCGTGTCGCCGGGTGCGATTGGCGGGTTTGGCGCCAACCATCATCTGCGCCAGTCGCTGGTGTTCCTGGATGTGTGGTGCATGCAGCAGCCGGAAGCCTACCTGGGCGGGGCGGGCAGCGTGTTTGATGAGGCGGGGAAGGTGTCGGAAAAGACCAGGCCGTTCCTGCAGGCGTTTATTGATGCCTACGCACAGTGGGTAGAAAAACAGAAATCCTGAGAACACTGAAGGTCCAATGTGGGAGCGGCGGTGCGACGATTCGACTTGCTCGCGAATGCGCAGTGTAGTGAGCGGGCTTGCCCCGCGCTGGGTGGCGAAGCCGCCCCCAACCAGGCGACTCGGTTCTACCTGGAGGGCGGCGGTGTCTTTATTGGGGCCGCTTCGCAGCCCAGCGCGGGGCAAGCCCGCTCACTACAGACCGCATTCGCGAGCAAGCCCGCTCCCACATTTGGACGATGCCAAACCTTCGATCAGCGCAACCAGTTAGTCCGCGCCAGTTCGATCACCTCATCCCCACGCCCACTCATCACCGCCTTGAGCATATACAGGCTGAACCCTTTGGCCTGCTCCAGCTTGATCGTCGGCGGCATCACCAACTCCTGGGTGGCAGTGACCACATCCACCAGCACCGGGCCGTCATGGGCCAGGGCGCGGCGCAGGGCCGGTTCGAGGTCTTCGGATTGCTCCACGCGGATGCCGAGAATGCCCATGGCGTTGGACATGGCCGCGAAGTCCGGGTTTTTCAGCTCTGTGCCGGCGTCGAGGTAACCTGCCGCTTTCATTTCCATGGCGACAAAGCCCAGCGACGCGTTATCGAACACGATGACTTTCACCGGCAGCTTCAGTTGCGCCAACGAGATGAAGTCGCCCATCAACATCGCGAAACCACCGTCTCCCGACATCGAAATCACCTGGCGACCGGGAAAGGCGGCCTGCGCGCCAATGGCCTGGGGCATGGCATTGGCCATCGAGCCGTGGTTGAACGAACCGATCAGCCGGCGCTTGCCGTTCATTTTCAGATAGCGCGCAGCCCATACGGTCGGCGAGCCGACGTCGGCGGTGAAGATCGCATCGTCATCCGCCAGTTCGCTGAGCAAGCGCGCCACATATTGAGGATGGATCGGCCGGTCGGCCTTGGACGGCTGCGCAAGGTCATCCAGCCTCTGGCGTGCTTTTTCGTAGTGCTTCAAGGAAGTCTCGAGAAAGCTGCGGTCGGTCTTGCGCGTCAAGCGCGGCAGCAGGGCGCCGATGGTTTCGCTGACGTCGGCGGCAATCCCCAGATCCAAGGTGGCGCGACGGCCGAGCGCCTGCGGATCACGGTCAACCTGGATGATGGTTGCATCGGTGGGGTAGAACTGGCGGTACGGAAAGTCGGTACCCAGCATGATCAACGTGTCGCAATCGAGCATGGCGTGGTAACCGGAGCTGAAACCGATCAGGCCGGTCATGCCCACGTCGAACGGGTTATCCCACTCCACATGTTCCTTGCCGCGCAGGGCATGCACCACCGGCGCGCCCAGCGCGTCTGCCAGCGCCACCACCTGGTCATGGGCACCGGCACAGCCGCTGCCGCACAGCAGGGTAGTCTTCTGGCTGCTTTGAAGGATCTCGGTGAGGCGTTGCAGGTCCTGTTCCGCCGGCAGTGTGCGCGGGGCGTGCAGGGCAGGCCATGGCTTGAGCTTGTCTTCCACTTCCAGCAGCGACACATCCCCCGGAATCACCACCACCGCCACCCCACGATTGAGAATCGCCGAGCGCATGGCGCGGTGCAGCACCTGGGGCATTTGCTCGGGGTTGGTGACCAGTTCGATAAAGTGGCTGCACTCTTTGAACAGCTCCTGGGGATGGGTTTCCTGGAAGTAATTCAGGCCGATCTCCGAGGACGGAATCTGCGCGGCAATCGCCAGCACCGGCACATGGTTGCGATGGCAGTCGAACAGGCCATTGATCAAGTGCAGATTACCCGGCCCGCAGCTGCCGGCGCAGACGGTCAGCTCACCGGTGGCGGCCGCTTCGGCCCCGGCGGCGAACGCCGCCACTTCTTCGTGGCGCACATGCATCCACTCGATGCTGTCCATGGTGCGCAGGGCGTCGGTGAGGCCATTGAGGCTGTCGCCGGTCAGGCCCCAGATGCGCTTGACGCCCGCCTGTTCAAGGGTGGTCGCCAACTGCTGGGCCAGGTTGATTTTCGCCATGAAGAACTCCAATCGTCAGTGAGGTTAAAAACGGTGAGATCAATAGGGGACAGTTCGATCATGGCGAATACTCCCGTGATTAATTGGACGTTTGTGTCATGGCCGCACGGTATTGCCGGGTGCGCCGGGCGATAAACCATTGGTCACGCACCAGTGCCATGCAGGGGGCAACCTTGGCCTTGGGCAAGAGGCCGCGACTGAGGCGGCGCATCTGGTCGCGCACCACCGCGAGGGTGGCAAGCGACGCCAGAGGCTTGCGCTTCCAGTCGATCGGCTTGAGTTGCGGGTTGGGGTCGCGGCCTTCGCGCCAGTGGCGCAGCAACTGCGGTTCCAGCGTCAGGGCAGTGGCAATGCCGGCCATGGCGATGCCGCTGTCGAGCACTTGCTGCACGATTGGCAGGCGGCGAATACCACCGGTGACCATCAGCGGCATCTTGGCGATGCTCGCCATTTGCGCGGCGAATTCGAGGAAGTACGCCTCGCGAGCCAGGGTGCGACCGTCCCGTGCTTCGCCTTGCATGGCCGGGGCTTCGTAGCTGCCGCCGGACAATTCCAGCAAGTCGATGGGCAGCGGGTTGAGCATCTCGACCACCCTGCGCGCATCGGCTTCGTCGAAACCACCACGCTGGAAGTCCGCCGAATTGAGTTTGACCGCCACGCAGAACGACGGGCTGACCACGGCGCGCACGGCGTGGATCACCTCCAGCAACAGGCGTGCGCGGTTCTCCAGGGGGCCGCCCCAGCGGTCGGTGCGCTGGTTGCTCAACGGCGACAGAAACTGGCTGAGCAGGTAACCGTGGGCGCCATGGATCTGCACGCCGGTGAACCCGGCTTTCTCGGCCAGGCGCGCGCTGGTGGCGAAGCGTTGGATCACGTCCTGGATCTGGTCTTCGCTCATCGCCTTGGGCTTGGCGAACATCCTGGAAAACCCGCCCAGGTCCAGCGCAACCGCGGAGGGCGCCAACGCTTGCTGGCCGAGGTTGGCCATGGTCTGGCGCCCCGGATGGCTGAGCTGCACCCAGAAGTGCACGCCCTTGGCGCGGGCCACGTCCGCCCATTCGCGAAAGCTGTCCAAGTGTTGTTCATCTTCCAGGGCCACGCCGCCGGGGCCGGTCATGGCGCGGCGGTCGATCATCACGTTGCCGGTCAACAACAGGCCCGGCTCGCCGTCCGCCCAGGCCTTGTAAAGCTGCTTCAATTGGCGCGAGGGGGCCTGGTTGGCATCCGCCATATTCTCCTCCATCGCGGCCTTGGCGATACGGTTGGCGATGACTTGACCATTGGGCAGTTGCAAGGCTTCAAAAGGTGACATGGGTTGACTCCTGAGCGGGGGAGGTCCCAGGCTAAGCTTAAAGTTAACTTTAATGTCAAGCGGGCGTTGTAATGAACATAGGTGAGTTGGCAAAACAAAGTGGGCTGGCGGCGTCGCGTATCCGCTTCTATGAAGCCGAAGGGCTGATCAGCCAGGTGGGGCGCCAGGCCAATGGCTATCGGCGCTATGCCCCGCAGGCGTTGCACACCCTGCAATTGATCCAGAGCGCGCAGCAAGCCGGCTTCACCTTGCAGGAACTCAAGGCATTGATGCCCGCGCCGGGAGAGCATAAGCGCGAGGCGCTGATCGAAGCGCTTGAGCGCAAGGTGACGCAGATCGAACAGATGCAGGCGCAGTTGGCCCACAGCAAGGCGCAGTTGCTGGGGGTGATCGAAGTGGTGCGGGCCCAGCCGGAAGGGGGGACGTGTTCAATGGGGCAGCAGCAGATACTGGACAGCTTGTAGGAGCGAGGGGGGCGCCTAGCTCTTGCTCGCGAAAAACGCCATGACACCGCGTATATCCAGGGCGCGCGCGTTATCGTTGGCTATCTTCGCGAGCAAGGGCTAGGCGCCCCCCTCGCTCCTACAGGTTCAGCGGCGTCGGAACAAGGGCAGCGGTTCGTCCGTCGCGGCCTGGTACGTCACCGAGAAGTCCTTGAGGCTTTCCAGCGCTTCGTACGGGTCTTTGTCGGCGCGCAGGGCGAAGGCGTCGAACCCGCAGCGGCGCAGGTAGAAGAGCTGGTCGCGCAGTACATCGCCAATCGCGCGCAATTCGCCTTTGTAACCGTAACGGTCACGCAGCAGCCGCGCGTTGGAGTAGTTGCGACCGTCGGTGAAGGCCGGGAAGTTCAGGGCGATGACTTGGAAATGTTCCACGTCGTCACCGATCTCCTCGGCTTCTTCATCGGCGTCCAGCCACACACCCAGGCCGCCGTCGCGGGCCTTGAGCGCGTGGCCGTGTTCACGCCACAGCGCCAGCGGCACGATCAGGTCGTCGCAGTTGGAGATGCCGTCGAAGCTCGCATCCTTGGGCAGCAGGTGCCAGGTTTCGTCGACGACTTCGTTGTTTTTAATGATTCGCTGCATAGACGCGCTCCTTGAACAGGTCAATGCCGATGCGCTGGTAGGTGTCGATGAAACGTTCATCTTCGGTGCGCTGTTCGATGTACACATCGATCAGTTTGCCGATCACCTCGGGCATGGCTTCCTGGGCGAAGGACGGGCCGAGGATCTTGCCCAGGCTCGCATCGCGGCTGGCGCTGCCACCCAGGGACACTTGGTAGAATTCTTCGCCTTTCTTGTCCACGCCCAGGATGCCGATATGGCCGACGTGGTGGTGACCACAGGCGTTCATGCAACCGGAAATGTTCAGGTCCAGCTCGCCGATGTCGAACAGGTAGTCCAGGTCGTCGAAACGACGCTGGATCGATTCGGCGATCGGGATCGACTTGGCGTTGGCCAGGGAGCAGAAGTCGCCGCCCGGGCAGCAGATGATGTCGGTCAGCAGGCCGATGTTCGGCGTGGCGAAACCGCTTTCGCGCAGCTCGCCCCACAGGGTGAACAGTTGGCTCTGCTCGACGTCCGCGAGGATGATGTTCTGCTCGTGGGAGGTGCGCAATTGGCCGAAGCTGTAGCGGTCGGCCAGGTCGGCGACGGCGTCGAGCTGCTTGTCGGTGATATCGCCCGGTGCAACACCGGTAGGCTTGAGCGACAGGGTCACCGCCACATAGCCCGGCTTCTTGTGCGCCAGGGTGTTGCGGCCACGCCAGCGGGCGAACCCCGGGTGTTCTTTATCCAGCGCTGCCAACTCGGCGTCCTGATTGCTCAGGGCCTTGTATTCAGGGTCGACGAAATGCTTGGCCACGCGGTGCACTTCGGCTTCGGTCAGGGTGGTCTGGCCGCCGCGCAGGTGCTCCATTTCAGCGTCGACTTTCTGTGCGAACACTTCAGGGGTCAGCGCTTTTACCAGGATCTTGATCCGGGCCTTGTACTTGTTGTCACGACGGCCATAGCGGTTGTAGACCCGCAGGATGGCGTCAAGGTAGCTCAACAGGTCCTGCCACGGCAGGAACTCGTTAATGAACGCGCCGACCACCGGGGTACGGCCGAGGCCGCCACCGACCAGTACGCGAAAGCCCAGCTCGCCGGCGGCGTTGTGCACCGGCTCCAGGCCGATATCGTGCACTTCAATGGCGGCGCGGTCCGAGGTCGAGCCATTGATGGCGATCTTGAACTTGCGGGGCAGGTACGCGAACTCGGGGTGGAACGTCGTCCATTGGCGGACGATTTCGCACCAGGGGCGTGGGTCGATCAGCTCATCGGCGGCAACGCCGGCGAATTGGTCGGTGGTCACGTTGCGCAGGCAGTTACCGCTGGTCTGGATGGCGTGCATCTGCACGGTGGCCAGTTCAGCCAGGATGTCCGGCACGTCTTCCAGCGCCGGCCAGTTGAACTGTACGTTCTGGCGGGTACTGATGTGGGCATAGCCCTTGTCGAAGTCGCGGGCAATCTTGGCCATCATTCGCGTCTGGCGCGACGTCAGTTGGCCATAGGGCACGGCCACCCGCAGCATTGGCGCAAAGCGCTGAACGTAAAGGCCATTTTGCAGGCGCAGAGGGCGGAACTCTTCTTCGCTCAGTTCACCTGCCAGATAGCGTCGGGTCTGATCACGGAACTGCTTGACGCGGTCCTCAATGATGCGCTGATCGTATTCGTCGTATACGTACATATAGGTCCTGTTCTCGGCAAATCTGCGCGCACGGCCGCGCACTCCCAACGGAGCCGGCGCACGATAACAGTTTGTGTTTATGCGCAAAAGTGATGTTTGAGTATATGCAAATAACCAAATCGACTATTGAGACTGATTCTCGCGATACCCACAGTTGTCATAAGGGCAAGTATGAACTTTACTGTGATCGAGTCTTGATGCAGTCACCTATAAAACCGATAAGAGGCGATGCGATGAGCAATCCGACAAAAGCCCGTAAACCCGACAGTACCGTGGACGCCTGGGCCATTCTGTTCCTGATCATCCTGGTGGTGGGCACTGCTGTGTTCTGGGTCAGCCACCAGTAAATATGACCAGTGACAATCCCATGTGGGAGCAGGCAAGCCAGCTCCCACATGTTTGATTCGGTTTACACTCCGGCCAGGTGCAAGACCAGCTTGACGATGCCAAACAGCGTCAGCGCAAACACTGCGGTAAATAGAATGCCCAGAATCACAAAGTGGCTGGGCTTGCCATGGGTGAAGTCGCGTGCCCGGTTTTTACCGCTTTGCACGCCGAATGCCGCGGCGACCACGCTGTGCAGCATTTGCCAGAAGGTCGGAGGTTTGTGCTCGTCCATAGGGTCCTCACCACAAGGTGTGTGAGGAACAGCATAGACAATCCGACGGGCTTGAGCGCAGCGCGTCGCCTCTTTGCCTGATCTGCTTCCCGGCCATAAGCATGGGTATCGGCCAGCGTGGTTGACGGGGCGGCCCAGATCAAGATCAAAAACAAAGCGCGGCGGCCTTAGAGCCGACCGGTATTCATGTCGAACGCGGTTCAAAATGTGGGAGCTGTCGAGCCCCAGCGAGGCTGCGAAGGCGGCGGCACTGCTGGCATTTTTTCCGCCTGACCCACCGCTTTCGCAGCCTCGCTAAAGCTCGACAGCTCCCACAGGGAGATTGGTCAACTGAAAGTTGTGTAGATACCCATGCTGCCATAAGAGTGCACCGCTTTAGGGCGCCGTTGGCGTGGTTTTCTGAGGGTTCTTCATGACGAATCAGGAACTCGCAACATGCCCGTCTCTTCATTTCATGCTTCTTTCATCAAGGCCAACTTGCCTGGATGGATCAAGCACCTGGCTGCATCCGATATCCAGGCGTTGCACCGCGCCCGCGATCCGGTGCAGCAGTTCCGGCAAGCCTTCCCCGAGAAATACGCTGCCGCCACCCCGTCACTGCGCCAGGCGTTGATCGACAGTGGCGCACGGCGCCAGGCGTCAACCCAGGCGATGGCCACGGCGCTGAAAGCGTTCAAAGGCATCACCGAGTTCAGCGAGCCACTGCTGCTCGAAGCCATGCGCAAGCAGTTCGGCCTGGCGCCCGACGTCAACAAGACGGTGCTTTACCATCTGCGTGCGCCCAACCGCATGGAGCAGCAATCGTTGCTACAAGCGGCGCTGCACAATTTCGAGGCCGATGAGCCGTTTGACGATGTGGTGTTGCAGGAAACCAGCGGGCTGGCGCCAGCGGGCTCGCTGGAGCAGATTCTTTACGACAAGCGCGATACCTATCCATTTGCGAAAGTTCGCTATCACCTGCGCGACAGGTTGGCGATCAAGCCTGCGGCGTTCGCCAGCCTGTGTCGCCAACTGGATCTGGGCAAGCAGTATCAGGCACACCTGAGTGCTGTGTTTGAAACACCCGCTACCGCTGCGCAGGTGCGCCAGCAGATGGTCCAGGCCAACAAGGATACGTTGCGGGTCCAAACCCATATCGCTCGAATGCGCGACGCCATCAGCGAAACGGCCCGCACAACGTTGCTCGAAATCCTGGATGGCACGCCCGCGCCATCGTTTTATGGCTGGCCGGTGGCTTTCAGCCAATTGAATCTTTTGGGGGCGGACGTGAACGACGTGGTCGTTATCAGTACCGCCTTGCGCAGGCGGTCTGTCGTCACCGATTTCGTGCCCCCCATAGTCAGGCAGTACGAGTCGTTGCTCGTCCCCAGTCGGATCATTGTGTGCATCCCGGGCGACCCACTGGCGCCGGTCAAGGAGTACCGTTCGCTTGAGGCGTTTTTGGCGGCGTTGGCGGTCAATCTGCGTTCCTCCAACTACCAGCGCTTTTTTGCAGGGCTCTTGTCTCAGAACGAGGCGCAGACATTCTTGCGACGGCTCAAAAGCCAGTTGAAAGTCTTACGGTGGAACCCCAATCCCGTTTACCCGGGCCCGAACTACAACCCCGCGGTCTTCATGCATGGAATTTACGAATCGGTCTGGAACGACAATGTAAAACTGCACGCTGAAGAATCTTTCATAGATACCGACGTGTTCGGCCATCTCTACGAAAAGCACCTGGCACGGATCAAGTCCAGCGCCAAGCTGCTGGCGGTGCCCACCGAGCAGGTTGATCACAATGCCTGGATCAATCGCCTCACGCATTGGGCCGAATGGGGGTTGAACGTACTCAACGTTGCGGCGTTCTTCGTGCCTGGGTTGGGCGAGGTGATGATGGCGGTTACCGCCATGCAACTGGGGTACGAGGTTTATCAGGGGGCTCACGCATGGAGCGTCGGTGACAGTGATGAAGCCTGGGCGCACCTGACTTCGATCATGCAGAACGTCGCATACATGGCGGCACTGGGGGCAGTGGCGGCCAAGGCGCCGCCGATATTGCCGTCGACGTTCGTCAACGGGATGGCCCGGGTGCGATCGCCTTTCGGCAAACTGCGTTTATGGCATCCGGACCTTTCGGCGTACAAGAGCGGCGTTTCGCTCAAGGGCCTCAAACCTGATGCGCTGGGGCAGTATCAGGTAGCCGGCAAGACCTACATTACGCTGGAGGGTAATACTTACGAAAATATCTTCGACCCAGCGATCAAGCAATGGCGGATCAAGCATCCCCACGAAATAGATGCCTACCAGCCGATTTTGCGGCACAACGGCAACGGCGCCTGGCGTCACAGCCTGGAACGACCGCTGGAGTGGCAACGTCTGGCGCTGCTGCGGCGGACCGGGCCGCACATGGAGCGCTTTACCGACACACAAGTGGAACAGATCGCCGAGGTCAGCGGCGTCAGTGACGAAGTCCTGCGTGCACTTCACGTCGATAATAAACCTGCGCCCCCGGAGTTTGCGCAAGCGGCCCGGTTGTTCGAGGTCGACCGACAAGTGGACGAGGTGATCGGTCAAATCCGCGAGGGGGCTGGCATGGACGAGCCTGGCCAATTCGTTGTTCCACTGGCTGTGGAAATGCCGGGATGGCCGGTTGAGGTGGGAATAGAAGTGCTAAGCAGCCCCGAACCCTGGGCGACTTCAAAACGCTACGGCGCGGCCAGTGCAAAACAGTCGATCAAAATTACCCGGTCAGAGGTCGCTGCCGGGAAGTGGCCGGAGAAAATCCTCGCAGCCCTCGACGAAGCGCAGACCAAGCGTGTGCTGGGCGATGACAGTGTCCAGTCTTATGCAGATCGTCTGCAGCTGCTCAGGGACCGCTTGGCCGATCACGCAAAAGGTCGAAGCAAGTCACTGTTCGACAGCCTGTTGAGTGGGCAGACCGAGCCGGATGCCGACACGAAGTTGCTTCAGCGCAGTTTCCGGTCGCTGTCGCCAGAGTCCGCGCAGCCTGTGCTGGGCATTGCCAGCGCCGACGAGTTGAGCCAACTGCGCAGCACCGGGCGCATTCCCCTGCGGCTGGCCAAGGCGATTCGCGTGCAGTTGCATCAAAGCAGTTTGACTCGGGCACTCGCCGGCTTGTACCTGGAAAACCTGGCGTCCACGGCCAGTGATCGGTTGGCGTTGCACAGCCTGGAGCAAATGCCCGGCTGGTCGGCGGATATTCGGGTGGAAATGCGCTCCCTTGGCATCAGCGGGCCGCTGGTGGACAGCATCGGCAGTGAGCAGGCGTTGTCGCGGTATGTCCTGGTTAAGGAAGAGGATCACTTTATAGCCATGGACGCTGAGGGCAGGGCATTGAACAGCGCTGCCAGGTATGGCCGAAATCTATTTGAGTCGCTGCTGCAAGTGGTGCCTGATACATGGCGCCGTTCACTGGGGGAGAATCCGAGCGAAGCCTTGCGCCAGCAGGTGATCGACCACGCGCGCAGCAATCGTGACGCCATGTCGCGAATCCTCAAGCGCCAAGCGCTCAAGGACGGTGCAGGACGCTTGCTGCGCACACCGGGCCGGGTTGGCTACGCGGCCAGCGGTGACGTCGCGGGATTCGCTGATGGGCCATTGGTCGCCAGGGCGCGGGTTATCTACCCCAATATCAGTGATGAGCAAGCGTTGCAATTCGTCAGGAGCCGTCGGCTGGCGGGCGACAGCGATCAGCGGGTGTTCAATCTGTTGGAGGAGCGTCGCAGGGAGTTTGAAGGGTTAAATACGGTGCTGGATCGTTGGGTCGAAAGCTCGGCAACGCCGCCTCGGGTATTCGGGGCCCGCCGGCGTGAAATCGCCAATCGGATCATTGCTTGCTGGCGAGGCGGGCTTTATCGCGGGCAGACGCCTGCTTACAGGCTTACGCTGCTTGGCGCTGACGAACTACCCACGTGGACCTCCGATTTTTCCCATGTGCGCACCGTGGTGGCAGACAGTCTCCAGGTGGCTGATGGCACGCTTCTATCACGCTTCAGCTCGTTGGAGAGACTTGAAATCTCTGGCGGCATGGAAGGCATGGCAGGCCTGGCCGATCAGTTGACTGCACTCAACCGCATTACCGAGCTCAGACTTGAGTTGCAGGAAGGGTTCACGACCTATTCACCGGCACTGACCCAGGCGCTCCAGGGCATGACCCAGTTGCAGGAGTTGCACTTGTGCGGGAGCCTCCCGGTGCTCGACTACAGCACCTACACGGCATTGCGCAGGGTAACGCTGAGTGGAAACCTGCGCGATTGGCCGACCGGCCTTCTGGCGCTCGACAGGTTGGAATCAGTGGATCTGTCGCGCGCGCGAATTTCATCGCTGCCCGACGCACTGTTCAGTGGGCATGAACGACTATGGCGTGGTTTGTCGTTGAACTGGAAGGCCCTGGAACCACAGGCGTTCATGCGGGCTTTCGAGTATCTCTATCAAAATTCGGCCCACCTGGTGGATGAGGCGAGGATGGTGGGGGATTACTGTAAGGGCCGCCTTGAGAGCATGGTTCCCCGCGATGAAGCATTCGTGAACCATGTCTTCGTCGCTCTTCAGCAAGAGGGGCTTTCGGGCCGGGCGTTGTTGGCGAAGGTCGAGGCACTGCATCAGGAATATCGCGACGTGGAGGCCTCCCTGGCGCAGTGGGAAGGCGTGGCGGGTCCCCGGGTGGCGGGTGTGCAAATGCCCAGCCATGAGCGCACGGTGCTGGCTGACAGGTTGCGGGCTTGTTGGCGCGATGCGCAGAGGGCCAGGTATGCGCCCCGCGAGCCTATGGCGCAGACGTCGACACGCGGCCCGGATTCGGTGATAGCAGAGACGCTGGACTTGACGGGGTACGGTGCTCCAGGAAATTTGCCGACGTTGAACGAAGCCGTCTTTGCGCACGTACGTCGCCTGAAACTGGGAAACCTCGAACTGACGGTCACGCAGCTGAATGAGTTCCTGCGTCGGTTTCCTCAGCTTGGTGAACTTGATCTGAGTGGCAACCACCTCACCGAACTGCCCCAGGCCCTGGAAGAGCTGACACAGCTCATCGAGCTGAACCTGTCTGGCAATCAACTGACGATCACCACGCCGACCCAGGCCCGGTTGAACCGCTTGAGTGGGCTGCAGCGGCTGGACCTCTCGCGAAATCGCGTTGGCAGCCTGACGGTTGCCTCGCTGACCGAATTGATTTCGCTGAATCTGTCGAGGACCCGGATCACGGCATGGCCTGAAGGTGTGCTGAGCCTGCCACGCCTACGCTTCCTGGACTTGAGTTACAGCGCTGTCGACAGCATTCCGGAGGCTGCGTGGGTGGGGCACGAAGTGCTGCTGGCGGGCACTGGCTTGCGCGGTTGCCGTTTAAGCCCGCCGGCGCTGGCCAGGGCGCAGCAGTTCGCTGTAACGACCGGCCCCGGAACACCGCTGGCGACCATGTTCGTCAATCCGTTGGGGATCGAGCGCGGCATGCTGGTCGCCGGCAGGACCGGCGGCGAACCGGAGTTCTTCCCGGTGGAGGTCGCGCAGCAACCCGATCTGCTGCTGCCAGCGCCTGGCGCAGAGCCAGACCTGCCTTTGACATCCGCCGAGCGCCTGCAACGGCTTGATCCACAGCTTGATACCGCCCAAGCGGTTCAGCGAATCGACACCTGGCTCGCGCAAGAGGTGAGTGCCATGGACATTGAAGCCGCGTTGCTCCGGTGGCAGACGCAGCACGCGGCAATGATCCGCGATCTGAACGCCTGGATCGATCGCCCTGCGACGCGTATCCGTGAGGGCTGGGCGAACGCCACCGACCGTCGGCGTGCGGCTGACCGCCTGCTGTCCTGCTGGCGAGAAGCGCTGCGCGACGTGTCTGTCACGGGTTCCGCGGCTTCCCAGAGCGTTGACTTGAGCGGCCTTAACCTGGGCGACCTGCCGGAGCTGGAGGTCAGCTTTAGCCATGTGGATGCACTGGACTTGAGCGGTTCAGGGCTCACGGGTGTGTCGGATGCCTTTCTGCGCGCTTTTCCACGGTTGAACCGCTTGATGCTCAATGGCAACCCGCTGGGTGAATTGCCCGAATCGGTAACCCAACTGACCGACCTGACCCACCTGGGCATCAACAATAACGGGCTGACGGAGAGCGGACCGTTACAACGCGTGCTGCGCACCTTGCCGCGTTTGCAAACACTGGACCTGGGCGGGAATACACTGCGGGAGTTTGACGTGACAGGCCTCGATCGCTTGCAACACCTGGATTTGAACCGCAACCGGTTGACCGACTGGCCGGCAGGTGCCCTGGAGGCCCCCGCACTGACGCGTCTCAACTTGCGGGGCAACGAGTTTGAGACGATCCCTCGCACCGCGTTTGAACCGCAACATGCAGGTTTGATGGAGGGCATCGACCTGTCCGATAACCCGTTGACGGCGGAAGAATTCGCCGTGCTACGCGAACATCTGCGCGAAACCGGCCAAGGCTTGGGCTTTACCGCCGGGCAGATCGACCGCGAATTGTTAGCCAACGACCCTGATTTTTTTGACGATGAGGGCGCTGACGTTCACCCTGAGCTGGAAGATCAGCCCACTCAGAAAAATCGCTGGTTTGAGGGCGTAGCGGCAGATTCCGAGAAGCACGAGATGTGGGATGCGGTGATGGCCGCCGACCAGACGGGGGATTTCGCCAATATTCTTGCGCAACTGCGCCAAACCCACGACTTTATGCAGGATCGCGCCGGCCTTGCCGAGCGGGTCTGGGACGTTGTCGAGGGCGCGTATGCCGATCCGGCCCTGCGTGAACGGCTGATGAGCATCGCCCGGGCGTCGAGGCATCGCGAGACCTGCGGGGATGGTCGTATGTTGTTGTTCAATGCATTGGAGGTAGAGGTGTATGAATTCAATGCCTTGCGCGAAATTGATCCCACCGACAAAGGCCGTGCCTTGCTCAAACTCTCCAGGGGACTGTTCCGTCTGGCCGAGTTGGAAGCGATCGCCAGCGAGCGCATTCGACTCAATCCGGCCACCGACCCCGCCGAAATTCGCCTGGCTTACCGAGTCGGCCTGGCCCAGCGCCTGGAGCTGCCGAGCCAGCCCAGGGGCATGATTTATCAAACCCTGTCACGGGTGGTGCAGGCGGATCTGGATGCGGCTTACCAGCGGATTATCGAGCAGGAACAGACACCGGCGTTCAGCGAGCAACTGATTGCGCGCCCGTACTGGAAAGCGTATTTGCAGGAGAAATATGCCGACGACTTCGCCAGGCTGCAACAAGCCCTTGAACGCGAAGCCGCGGCGCTGGAAGACCAATACCCCGAGATAAACCCGGAGTATCTGCAGAAAATCAACACCCTGCAAAAGGCCAACGAGGACGAGCGGCAAGCCTTGATGTTGCAGCTGTCAGCGGCCGAAATCGCCGCGTTGGGCCGTTAGCCGATCAGTTGTCGTATCCCAGATTCGGCGCCAGCCAGCGCTCGGTCACGGCCAGATCCTGGCCCTTGCGCGCGGTGTAGCTTTGCACCTGGTCCTTGTCAACCTTGCCTACGGCAAAGTACTGCGCCTGCGGGTGGGCGAAGTACCAGCCGCTGACTGCCGCCGCCGGGAACATCGCGTAGTGTTCGGTGAGGAACACGCCGCTGCGCCCGGCTTGCATCTCCCGCGCCTCGGGGTCGAGCAATTGGAACAACTGGGCTTTTTCGGTGTGATCCGGACATGCCGGGTAGCCGGGGGCTGGGCGGATGCCGCTGTACTGCTCCTTGATCAGCGCTTCGTTATCCAGCTGCTCATCCTTGGCATAACCCCAGTAATCCTTGCGCACCTGCTGGTGCAGCCACTCGGCGCAGGCTTCGGCCAGGCGGTCGGCCAAGGCCTTGACCATGATCGAGTTGTAATCGTCGCCCGCATCCTGATAAGCCTTGGCCACTTCCTCGGCGCCGATGCCGGCGGTGGTGATGAAGCCACCGATGTAGTCCGTCACGCCGCTGTCCTTGGGCGCCACGAAGTCGGCCAGGGAGAAGTTCGGCTTGCCGTCGGTCTTGATGATCTGCTGGCGCAGATGATGCAGCTTTGCGATCGGCTGGCCGTCGTCGCCGTAGACTTCCAGGTCATCGTCCTGCACCTGGTTGGTCGGCCAGAAGCCGAAGACCGCGCGGGCGCTGATGAGTTTTTCGTCGATCAGCTTCCTGAGCATTTCCTGCGCATCGGCGTACAACGCGGTGGCGGCTTCACCCACTACTTCATCGGTGAGGATGCGCGGGAATTTGCCGGCCAGGTCCCACGAGATAAAGAACGGCGTCCAGTCGATGTACTCGGCCAGGACGTTGAGGTCGATATTGTCCAGCACCTTGGCGCCGGTGAAGGTCGGCACCACCGGGGTGTAGCTGCTCCAGTCGAACTGCGGCTTCTTGGCGATCGCCGCCGGGTAGCTCAGGCGTTCGGTGCGCGCGCTGCGGTTGGAGGTGCGCTCGCGCACATCGATGTATTCCAGGCGGGTCTTCTCGACAAACGCCGGCTTCAATTCCTTGGACAGCAACTGCGTGGCCACGCCCACCGCGCGGGAAGCGTCGGTCACGTAGATGACGGCGTCGTTGCTGTACTTGGGCTCGATCTTCACCGCCGTGTGGGCCTTGGAGGTGGTGGCGCCGCCGATCATCAACGGCAGGTGGAAGTCCTGGCGCTGCATCTCGCGGGCCACATGCACCATCTCATCCAGGGACGGCGTGATCAGGCCGGACAACCCGATGATGTCGCACTTCTGCTCCTTGGCCACCTGCAGGATCTTCTCCGCCGGCACCATCACGCCGAGGTCGACGATGTCATAACCATTGCAACCGAGCACCACGCCGACGATGTTCTTGCCGATGTCATGCACGTCACCCTTGACCGTGGCCATCAGGATCTTGCCCTTGGCCTCCGGCTTGTCGCCTTTTTCCAGCTCGATGAACGGGATCAAGTGGGCCACGGCCTGCTTCATCACGCGGGCGGACTTCACCACCTGGGGCAGGAACATCTTGCCCGCGCCGAACAGGTCGCCGACGATGTTCATGCCGGACATCAGCGGGCCTTCGATCACTTCGATCGGGCGCGCGAACGACTGCCGGGATTCCTCGGTGTCTTCGACAATGTGCGTGGTAATGCCCTTGACCAGCGCGTGTTCCAGTCGCTTGTTCACCGGCCAGCCGCGCCATTCTTCGGTTTCGGCTTCCTTGACGCTGCCGTCGCCCTTGTACTTGTCGGCGATGGCGAGGAGGGCGTCGGTGCCTTCCGGGGTGCGGTTGAGCACCACGTCTTCCACCGCATCACGCAGCTCGGTCGGGATCTGGTCGTAGATCTCCAACTGGCCGGCGTTGACGATCCCCATGGTCAGGCCGTTGCGGATCGCATACAGCAGGAACACCGAGTGGATCGCCTCGCGCACCGGGTTGTTGCCACGGAACGAGAACGACACGTTGGACACGCCACCGGAGGTCAGCGCATACGGCAGTTCGTCACGGATATAGGCGCAGGCATTGATAAAATCGACGGCGTAGTTGTTGTGCTCTTCGATGCCGGTGGCCACCGCGAAGATGTTCGGGTCGAAGATGATGTCTTCCGGCGGGAAGCCGACTTCATTGACCAGGATGTCGTAGGAGCGTTTGCAGATTTCTTTCTTGCGCGCTTCGGTGTCGGCCTGGCCGGCTTCGTCGAAGGCCATCACCACCACGGCCGCGCCGTAGCGCTTGCACAGCTTGGCGTGGTGAATGAACTGCTCCACGCCTTCCTTCATGCTGATGGAGTTGACGATGCCCTTGCCCTGAATGCACTTGAGGCCTGCCTCGATCACTTCCCACTTGGAGGAGTCGATCATGATCGGCACGCGGGAGATGTCCGGCTCGCCGGCGATCAGGTTGAGGAAGGTCACCATGGCCTTCTTCGAATCCAGCATGCCCTCGTCCATGTTGATGTCGATCACCTGCGCGCCGGCTTCCACCTGCTGCAGGGCGACTTCGAGGGCTTCGGTGTAGTTGTCTTCACGGATCAGGCGGGCAAAGCGTGCGGAGCCGGTGATGTTGGTGCGCTCGCCGACGTTGACGAACAACGAGCTGCGATCGATGGTGAACGGCTCCAGGCCCGACAGGCGGCAGGCCTTGGGGATGTCCGGGATCGGGCGCGGCGCATAACCGGCCACGGCCTTGGCGATAGCCTCGATATGGCCCGGCGTGGTGCCGCAGCAGCCGCCGACGATATTGAGAAAGCCGCTCTGGGCGAATTCTTCGATAACCTTGGCGGTTTCCGATGGCAATTCATCGTACTCGCCGAATTCGTTGGGCAGGCCGGCGTTGGGGTGCGCGGACACATGGGTGTTGGCCTTGTTGGACAACTCCTCCAGGTACGGACGCAGTTCGCTGGCGCCCAGGGCGCAGTTCAGGCCCACGGAAATCGGCTTGGCGTGGGCCACGGAGTTCCAGAACGCTTCGGTGGTCTGGCCCGAGAGGGTGCGGCCGGACGCATCGGTGATGGTGCCGGAGATCATGATCGGCAGTTCGATAGCCAGCGCTTCGAACACGCCTTGCACGGCGAAGATCGCGGCTTTGGCATTGAGGGTGTCGAAGATGGTTTCGATCAGGATCAGGTCGGCGCCGCCCTCGATCAGGCCCTGGGTGGCCTCGGTGTAGTTTTCCACCAGCTCATCGAAGGTCACGTTGCGGTAGCCGGGGTTGTTCACGTCCGGCGACAACGAGCAGGTGCGGCTGGTCGGGCCGAGCACGCCTGCGACGAAGCGCGGCTTGGCCGGGTTCTCGGCCGTCTTGGCGTCGGCGATCCTGCGGGCCAGGCGTGCGCCTTCCACGTTGAGTTCGTAGGCCAGTTCTTCCATGCCGTAATCGGCCATGGAGATGCGGGTGGCGTTGAAGGTGTTGGTCTCGAGGATGTCGGCACCGGCATCCAGGTAGGCCTTCTCGATCCCGCCGATCACGTCCGGACGGGTGATCACCAGCAGGTCGTTGTTGCCCTTGACGTCGCTCGGCCAATCGGCGAAGCGTTTGCCACGGTAGTCCTGCTCCTCGAGCTTGTAGCTCTGGATCATCGTGCCCATGCCGCCGTCGAGGATCAGGATACGTTCCTTGAGGGCTTGGTGAAGGGCTTGCAGACGAACGCTACGATCGGACATGGGACTACTCTGGTCAGGCATTACGGAGGGCACGAATCATAACAAACCTGTGCCGATTTTGAGCAGGGCAGGTTTTTCTTGAATTTCGCTCATGTTGTTCGGCGCATGCATCGGCCTGATACTGTCCTCTCAAACGAGAACGTCTGTCAGGCGCGCTGGGCTTTTCCGACGAAAATACTAGGACTTTGTACCTGCGTAATATTTTGGCGTAAACTGCGGGCAAGCCTGTGAGGAGTTTCCATGACTGCCATTACCATTACCGACGCCGCCCATGATTACCTGGCTGACCTGCTGTCCAAGCAGAACACCCCGGGTATCGGCATTCGCGTCTTTATCACCCAACCCGGCACCCAGTACGCCGAGACTTGCATTGCCTACTGCAAGCCCGGCGAAGAGAAACCTGAAGACACCGCCCTGGGGCTCAAAAGCTTCACCGCGTATATCGACGCCTTCAGCGAAGCCTTCCTGGATGACGCCGTGGTTGACTACGCCACTGATCGCATGGGCGGCCAGTTGACCATCAAGGCGCCGAACGCCAAGGTGCCGAGCGTCAACGCCGACAGCCCGGTGAACGACCGCATCAACTACTACCTGCAAACCGAGATCAACCCTGGCTTGGCCAGCCATGGCGGCCAGGTCAGCCTGATCGACGTGGTGGAGGACGGCATCGCCGTGCTCAAGTTCGGCGGCGGCTGCCAGGGCTGCGGCCAGGCGGACGTGACCCTGCGCGAAGGCATCGAGCGCACGCTGCTCGAGCGTATCCCCGAGCTCAAAGGTGTGCGTGACGTGACCGACCACACGCAGAAAGAAAATGCCTACTACTGAGTAAGGTGTTCACTGCGAACGAAAAAACGGCGCCCCGTGAGCGCCGTTTTTTATGTTTTAAATTCAATGTCTTGCGATATCTATCAGACAAACCGCATTAACTGTGGGAGCTGGCTTGCCTGCGATAACGGTGTGCCAGCCAGCAGATTTGGCCTCTGACACACCGCTATCGCAGGCAAGCCAGCTCCCACCTTTTTGATTACATTTAGTAGTCAGGGGCGATACAGGTGCGCATGGCCAGCCCGATACAGCGACGACTCACTGAAGCTATCGTTGGCCAGCACCCGCCCCACAATGATCAGCGCCGTGCGCCGAAAGCCTTTGGCCGCGACCTTTTCGCCGATATCACTCAACGTCCCCAGCGCCCAATCCTGATCCGGCCAGGTCGCCCGGTGCACCACGGCAATCGGGCAATCGCCGCCATAGTGCGGCAGCAGTTCGGCGACGATCTTCTCCAGATGGTTGACTCCCAGGTGAATTGCCATGGTGGTGCCATGCCGCGCCAGGCTGTCGAAATCTTCACCGGCCGGCATGCGGGTCTTTTCGGCATAGCGGGTCAGGATCACGCTCTGGGCGACGTCCGGCAGGGTCAACTCGGTCTCCAGCAACGCCGCGCACGCCGCTACCGCCGTGACGCCGGGAATGATCTGGAACGGGATGCCCAGCTCGCGCAGATGGCGGATCTGCTCGCCGATCGCCCCATACAGGCTCGGATCGCCGGAGTGCACGCGCGCCACGTCGTGGCCTTGCGCGTGTGCAGTCTTGATCAGGTCGATGATCTGCTCGAGGTGCAATTCGGCACTGTTGACCACCTGTTCCGCCTGATGGCCTTCCAGCACCGCCGCCGGCACCAGCGAGCCGGCGTAGATGATCACCGGGCAACTGCGGATCAGTCGCTGGCCTTTGACGGTGATCAATTCCGGGTCGCCGGGGCCGGCACCAATGAAGTAGACGGTCATGGAAAATCCTGTT
Organism: Pseudomonas cedrina subsp. cedrina; assembly: GCF_001983175.1. Classification (GTDB taxonomy): domain Bacteria; phylum Pseudomonadota; class Gammaproteobacteria; order Pseudomonadales; family Pseudomonadaceae; genus Aquipseudomonas; species Aquipseudomonas cedrina. Next base: position 217,478 of record NZ_MNPW01000007.1, on the reverse strand, counting down.
CAAAAAACGCATGAGCATGAAGATTGCTCATGATTGCAGAGGGCGATTATCGGGTTTCAGCCGGTCCACGCCAATGCAAAGGTGGCCTGGGCGGCTTTTTTGCGGGTGATCCGCAGATAGGCTGGGGCGTTGGAGAGGTCTTCGGCCAGGGCCAGGGCGGCGCTTTCGGCGACGCCGTAACAGCCGGTATGGGCAAAGGCGACGTCGGATTTGTGGCTCAGGCGGTCTTTATAAAACGCCAATTGTTCTGCGCTGAAGCAGCGTAAAGGCAGTTTCAACAAGCGCGCCAAGGCGATTAATCCCGGCTCGTCTTGTCTGCGATCGATACTGGCCAGCGCGGTTACCTGTTGGCGCTCGACTCCGCCCTCGGCGAGGGCGCCGTCAAACAGGGCCAGCAGGGCGTGAACGTCGCAACCCCGCTGGCAACCCAGGCCGACCACCAGGGTCATGCCGAGTATTGACCGTCGCGGTTGCGCCGGAACAACCAGGCGCTGATCAGGCCCAGGGCCAGCCAGAATGCGACGTTGGTCAGCTGCGAAGCTGTCTTGAACTGCGTTTCCAGCGCCTCGGGCGCCAGCATCGAATGCACCAGCGGCTGCGGCGCGCCGATCACATGGGGAACGACCAGGATCGCCACACCCAGCACCTTGAGCAGCCAGTTGCGGCCAAACACGACCAGGGCGATTCCAACAGCGGTAGACGCGGCGGTGCCGATCCACCAGATCTGCCGCTGCGCCAGGTCAGCGGCGGCGGTGCCCGGCAGCTCGGGCGGCAGGCCCAGGGTCGGCGCCAATACAAAGGTGGCATAGCCGGCCAGGCCCCACAGCAGCCCATGGGCGGTACGGGTTGGAGCACGCAAGGTGTAGAGGCCTGCGAGCATCAAGGCAAAACCGACAGCGACGACCAGATTGCCGCCCGTGGTGGACAGCACGCGCTGCCAGCCATCTTCCGGCTCCCAGGCTTCGGCGTCGTGGGTGTGCGCCGCAGCGCCGGCAGCATGCCCGTGCGCAACTTCAGTGACAGCCGGGGCCTGTTCAAAGGTTTCCGCCTGCAGAATCAACGGGGCCACCCAGAAACTTTGCAACAGGGTCAGCAGCAAGGCAGCCAAAAGGCCGGTAAAACCTGCGGTTTGCGCAATACGCTTGATCATGTCGGCAGGCCTCAGTGGCACGGGAACGCGGCGCTGTGGCGGGTATCGTGGGCAGCATTGTGCACCGCCTCGATGTGCGAGAAACCGGCGAAATACACAAGGCAAACGCCGAGAATCGACGCACCGATGGCGGCGGCCAGGCGTTGGCTCAGGGTCGTGGTGCTGCTGGCGGAGTGCGAGGTGCTGCTGATGATCGACATGGCGCGTCCCTTTCAAATGTCTTGAGCGAACGGGCGCATGAAAACCCTGCGAGCCAGGCATGCAGGGTTCTGAACAGCGCCCGCCCACCGCGGGTTTGTTATCTGATTTTTCGGGCCGGTCTCCGGGCTTGCGAGGGGCTTATTGCCTGAAAACGTCGCCTTCCCATGCCTGGGGCACAGTGGATATGACGCTTCGCTCGCTTACCGTTGCGGGGGCAGCACCGGACTGGTCATAACGCTATGACGCACCGGTTTCCCGTTTCACCCTGTGAAGGGCACCCGAAACAAGATGTTCAGGAGAACACGCGCGGCCAACGTGCGTCAAATCCAGGGCGTGCCTGTCATGAGCGTGTTGGGTAAAAGCGATCAAATCCACTTCCCTTGCCTGCAGAAGGTCACAGTCCTGCGGTTGGCCCGGATCAGGTAATCAAGGTTTTCGATGTCAAATCGCTGATCCTCATTTCCCGGAAACCCCAGGAAACCGATGCCTATATCCAGATCACGCAGCAGTTTGGGCCGTTCAAGCAGTTCTTTGGCCGCTGCGGTTGCTTCTGCGGAAAACGTTCGGGTGGTAGGGCGCAATCCCGCTGCTTCTTTCAGTTCGTTGAAGTTTACATACTGATCGTCAGCGCCCGCAGCGTACTCCCGGAAATGCTCTTTAATCATGCTGAGCAGGTGTTTGTTGCCTACATTGCAGTGCGGGTTTGGGAAGTTCGACGTCGAGCGTTTCTGCACCGTATGCTCGGGCGAGCTGCCGGAGAATGACAGCGGCGTGTTGAGGTTGGTGATTGGCAGCATTCTGAATGACTCTTGATTGATGACAGTAGAGTGGCAGTCCTGTTGTCAATCACGTTGATCGACGGCAGTTGCTTTGATAGGTGGCGCCCGCTGCCGAGGCGTTCCCGGGGAAGTCTTTCCCAGTGTTTCACGTCGCCAAGAGGATAATTTCGGTGTTGTGTGGGGGAGGAGCCAAGCGTGAGCGGCAAGTCCGGCATCGCCAACATTGACCCGCCCCCACGCACTGCGTAGCCTTGCACCCTCGAGGTTCTTCGACCCAGGTCGAAGCTAAGAAGGGAACGCGGTTCAAGCCGCGGCTGCCCCCGCAACTGTGAAGGGTTTATCCGACTGCCACGCCACTGCCTCAACGGGCGGGAAGGCGCAGCCGGTGCCGGTCGCAAGACCCGCAAGCCCCAAGCCAGGAGACCTGCCTCGCAACCGATTTTCAATTCAACCGGGCGGGGTGATCCGGTGACGAAATCCGCTGCTGCGCGCCGTCGCAGGGCCTATCGTCCCGTATGCCCGCCCCAAAGGGCATCCGATGAAAACACTGGCCAAACTTCCCGTCACCATCGTTACCGGCTTCCTCGGTTCGGGCAAAACCACGTTGCTGCGGCATATGCTCGACAATGCCCAGGGCCGGCGTATCGCGGTGATCGTCAATGAATTCGGCGAGCTGGGCATCGACGGTGAAATTCTCAAGCAGTGCTCCATCGGTTGCACCGAAGAAGAAGCCAACGGCCGCGTCTATGAGCTGGCCAACGGCTGCCTGTGCTGCACCGTGCAGGAAGAGTTCTTCCCGGTGATGCGTGAATTGGTGGCGCGTCGCGCAGACCTTGACCATATCCTCATCGAAACCTCGGGCCTGGCCCTGCCAAAACCCTTGGTGCAAGCCTTCCAGTGGCCGGAAATCCGCAGCGCCTGCACCGTTGACGCGGTAATCACCGTGGTCGACAGCCCGGCCGTGGCGGCCGGCACGTTCGCCGCTTTCCCGGACCAGGTGGATGCCCAGCGCAAACTCGACCCGAACCTGGACCACGAATCGCCGCTGCACGAGCTGTTCGCCGACCAACTGGCCAGCGCCGACCTGGTGATCCTCAACAAGGCCGACCTGATCAGCCCCGAAGACCTGGCCCGCGTGCGCCTGGAAGTCGCCGAGGAATTGCCGCCGGCGGTGAAAGTCATCGAAGCCAGCAGCGGTCGCGTGCCGCTGGATGTGCTGATCGGCCTGGGCGCCGGCTCCGAGGAGCACATCGACGGACGCCACAGCCATCACGATCATCACCATGAAGGTGAGGATGACCACGATCACGACGCCTTCGACTCCATCTCCATCGACCTGCCGCAAGCCGACGAAGCCCTGCTGCTCGATGCCCTGGCCCAATTGGTGGTGCAGCACGGCATCCTGCGCGTCAAGGGTTTCGCGGCGATCCCGAACAAACCGATGCGCCTGCTGATCCAGGGCGTGGGCACGCGGTTCGACAAGCATTTCGACCGCGCCTGGGGCTTTGACGAAGCGCGCGTCACACGCCTGGTGCTGATCGGCCAGGACCTGGACGCCGCCGGCCTAGAAGCGCAACTGCGCGCCGCCCTCAGCGCCTGATCCATGCACCTGCTCAGGACCCAGCCCGGTGGTTTCGTCTCGGACGACAACATCGCCGACCTTGGCCAGACCCCCGCTGAACTGGTGATCCTGTGCAGCGGCGACTCCAGCCTGGCGCTGCTTGCCGAAGCGGCGCAGCAACTGCCGGGCGATTACCCGACCTTTCGCCTGGCCAACCCGATGCAGGTGCAGAACCACGCGTCGGTCGACCTGTACGTTGATGAAGTGCTGCGCCATGCCAAGGTCATCCTGATTTCGCTGCACGGTGGCATCGGCTATTGGCGCTACGGCATTGAGCGCCTGGTGGAATTGGCCGAGCGCGGCGTACAGCTGATCCTGGTGCCGGGAGACGATCGTCCGGACCCGGAGCTCAGCGGCCTCAGCACCGTAGGGCCGCAGGAACGCGACCGCCTCTGGCACTTCCTGCGCCAGGGCGGGCTGGCCAATGCCCTGGATTTCTATCGATGCCTGGCCGCCGGTTACCTGGGCCGCGACTACGCCTGGGCCGAGCCGCAAACCCTGCCGCGCACTGCGATTTACCATCCGCGCCACGCCAATGCCCGCCTGAGCGACTGGCAGGCGGACTGGAATGCCGACTGGCCGGTGGCGGCGGTGCTGTTCTATCGCTCACATTTGCAGGCGGCCAACACCGGATTCATCGAGGTGTTCTGCCAGCGCTTGCAAGCCGCGGGGCTGAACCCGTTGCCGATGGCGGTGGCCAGCCTCAAAGAGCCGGGTTGCCTGGCGACCGTCGAGGACTGGCTGGATGAAGTCGGCGCGGCGGTGATCCTGAACACCACCGGGTTTGCCCAATCCAGCCCGGAGGCGCCGCACCTGCGCCCGTTTCGCCGCAATATCCCGGTGATCCAGGCGATCTGCGCCCAGGACAACCAGCCCGGTTGGGAGGCCAGCGAGCAAGGCCTCGGCCCACGCGACCTGGCGATGCACATCGCCTTGCCGGAACTGGACGGGCGCATCATCAGCCGGCCGATCAGCTTCAAGGACCTGGCCTGGCGCAGCGAGCGCAGCCAGTCGGACGTGGTGTGCTATCGCGCCGCGCCCGAGCGCATGGATTTTGTCGCCGAGCTGGCGCGCCGCTGGGTCGAACTGGCGCAGGTGGCTAACGCAGACAAACGCGTCGCGCTGATCCTCGCCAACTACCCGACCCGCGACGGCCGTATCGGCAATGGGGTCGGCCTGGATACGCCGGCGGCGGCGCTGAATATCCTGCGTGCCCTGCAAGCCGAAGGCTATCCGCTGCCGCACGTGTTGCCCGACAGCGGCACTGAGCTGATCCACGCGCTGCTCGGCGGCGTGACCAACGACCTCGACAGCCTCGACCTGCGTCCCTGCCATCAAAGCCTGGACCTGGACGCCTACGAGGCGATGTTCAAGCGCCTGCCCGAAGCCAATCGCCAGGCGGTACTGACGCGCTGGGGCGCGCCGCATCAAGACCCGATGTTCCGCGACGGCCGCCTGATGATCGCCGGCCTGCGCCTGGGCCTGACCTTTGTCGGCATCCAGCCGGCGCGGGGTTATCAGGTGGATGCCAGCGCCGTTTACCACGACCCGGACCTGGTGCCGCCCCACGGTTACCTGGCGTTCTACTTCTGGTTGCGCCACACCTATGGCGCCCATGCGGTCATCCACGTGGGCAAGCACGGCAACCTGGAATGGCTGCCGGGCAAGGGTGTCGGCCTCTCGGAAAACTGCTGGCCCGATGCACTGTTGGGGCCGTTGCCGAATATCTACCCGTTCATCGTCAACGATCCAGGGGAGGGCGCCCAAGCCAAGCGGCGCACCCAGGCGGTCATCATCGACCACCTGATGCCACCCCTGACCCGCGCCGAAACCTATGGTCCGTTGCGTAACCTCGAACTGTTGGCCGACGAGTATTACGAAGCACAGCTGCTCGATCCACGCCGTGCGCTGGAGCTGCAGAAAGACATCCTCAAACTGGTGCGCGAAACCCGTATCGACCAGGAGCTGGAGCTGGAGAGCGATGCCGATGCGGCCGTGTGGCTGCCGCGCCTGGACACGTACCTGTGCGATTTGAAGGAGTCGCAGATCCGTGACGGCCTGCACATCTTTGGCGAGTCGCCTCAAGGCCGTCTGCGAATCGACACCTTGCTTGCCTTGCTGCGCATCCCGCGTGGCGATGGCCGCGGCGCGCAATCGAGTTTGCTGCGCGCATTGGCCAAGGCGTTCGAGCTGGGCTTTGATCCGCTCGATTGCGCCCTGGCCGAACCCTGGACCGAACGCCGCCCGCAGGTATTGCAGCAGATCGACGCGCAGCGGTGGCGCACCGCCGGCGATACCCGCGAGCGCCTGGAGCTGTACGCGGCCCGCTTGATCGAGCAGGCGCTGCAAGGGCCGCTGGAACAGTTGGACGCGCCCGGTTGGGAGGACGTGAAGGCGGTGATCGCAAGCCTGCTTAGCGTGGTTGCGCCACGCCTGGACGCCTGCGGCCCGGCGGAGATGCGTGGGTTGCTGGATGCCCTCAACGGCCGCTTTGTGCCCGCCGGCCCCAGTGGCGCACCGAGTCGCGGGCGCCTCGATGTGCTGCCGACCGGGCGTAACTTTTTCAGCGTCGACGTGCGCAACCTGCCCACCACCACCGCCTGGCGCATTGGCTTCCAGTCGGCCAACCTGATACTGGAACGGCACCTGCAGGACCACGGCGACCACTTGCGCCAGCTCGGCCTGTCGGTCTGGGGTACCGCCACCATGCGTACCGGCGGCGATGATATCGCCCAGGCCATGGCGTTGATGGGCGTGCGCCCCGTATGGGCGACGGGCAGCCAGAGGGTGGACGACTTTGAAATCCTGCCGATCAGCCTGCTCGACCGCCCGCGCGTGGATGTGACGCTGCGTGTGTCCGGCTTTTTCCGTGATGCCTTCGCCAACCTGATTCGCTTGTTCGACGCGGCGGTGCAGGCGGTGGCCGCGCTGGATGAGCCGGATGACATGAACCCGCTGGCCGCCAAAGTGCGCAGTGAGCGTGAAGCCCTGCTCAAGTCCGGCCTGGACCAGACGGCGGCCGCCAGGCAGGCCGGCTGGCGCATCTTCGGCGCCAAGCCCGGCGCCTATGGCGCGGGCGTGCAGGGCGCGATTGACGGTCGCCTGTGGCAAAGCCGCGAAGATTTGGCCGAGGTCTACCTGAATTGGGGCGGCTACGCCTATGGCGGGTCCGACGAAGGCACCGCCGCCCGCGAGCAATTCGCCCAGCGCCTGAGCCAGGTGCAGGCGGTGTTGCAGAACCAGGACAACCGCGAGCACGACCTGCTCGATTCCAACGATTATTACCAATTCCAGGGTGGCATGCTCGCCGCCGTCGAAACCCTGAGTGGCGACAAGGCCGCCAGTTACCATGGCGACCATAGCCAGCCGGACCTGCCGAAGATCCGTACCCTGAAGGAAGAGCTGAACCGGGTGATCCGTTCCCGCGCCGCCAACCCCAAGTGGATCGAGGGTGTGAAGCGCCACGGCTATAAAGGTGCATTCGAGATGGCAGCGACGGTGGACAATCTGTTCGCCTTCGACGCCACCACGGCACTGATTGACGATCACCAATACGCCTTGCTCGCCGATGCCTACCTGCTCGACCCCGACACCCGGGACTTTGTGCAACAGCACAACCCCGATGCCCTGCGCGACATGACCGAACGCATGCTCGAAGCCCAGCAGCGCGGCATGTGGAAAGAGCCGGGGGCCTACCGCGAGGCGCTGGAAAACCTGTTGCTGGATATAGAGGAAGACAGCTGAGATGCCGCGCCTGACTGATCGTTCCCACGCTCCGCGTGGGAATGCAGCCCGTGACGCTCGGCGTCACAAAAGCGGACGCAGAGCGTCCACTGAGGCGTTCCCACGCGGGAGCGTGGGAACGATCCATGACCGAGGATTCGCATGACTGATACTCCCCATTTCCCGCTGTCCGCCGTGGTCGGTGCCGACGATTTGAAACTGGCGCTGTGCCTGGCCGCCATCGACCCCAAAATCGGCGGCGTGTTGATCGAAGGCCCGCGTGGCATGGCCAAGTCGACCCTGGCGCGCGGGTTGGCCGATCTGTTGGCCAGCGGCCAGTTCGTCACGCTGCCGTTGGGCGCCACCGAAGAGCGCCTTGTCGGCACCTTGGATCTGGACGCCGCGCTCGGCGAAGGCCGCGCGCAGTTTTCCCCGGGCGTGCTGGCCAAGGCTGACGGCGGCGTACTCTACGTCGATGAGGTCAACTTGCTGCCCGATCACCTGGTGGACCTGCTGCTGGATGTGGCCGCCAGCGGCACCAACCTGATCGAGCGCGACGGTATTTCCCATCGCCATTCGGCGCGCTTCGTGTTGATCGGCACGATGAACCCGGAGGAGGGCGAGTTGCGCCCGCAACTGCTCGACCGCTTTGGTTTCAACGTGGCGCTGACCGGGCAGACCTTGCCGGCCGAACGCGGGCAGATCATCCGTCGTCGCCTGGATTTCGACAGCGACCCGGCTGGGTTCTGCGCGCAATGGGCCGAACCGCAGGCGGCGCTGCGTGAGCGTTGCACCCAGGCGCGGGCGCAGTTGGACCGTATCGAACTGGATGACCAGGCGCTGGCGCAGATCACCGAGCGGTGTTTCGCCGCCGGTGTCGATGGGCTGCGCGCGGACCTGGTCTGGCTGCGCGGCGCCAGGGCCCATGCCGCTTGGCGCGGCGCCAGCGCTATCGCTGAGCAAGACATCGAAGCGGTTGCCGAATTTGCCCTGCGCCATCGCCGACAAGAGCAAGCGCCCCCGGCCAGCCCGCCGAGCGAAGGGCAGTCGCCTGAAGCCTCCAACACCTCGCCGGCCCAAGGCCAGGGCCAGTGGGGCGACATGCCCGCAGCGGCGTTGCCCACGGGTGCTCGCCGCGACGTGCCGAGCTGGCCAAAAAAGCCCTAGGCATTCGCCCCCGGCCTGACACGGGGGCGGATGCCCGGCCCAAGTCGGGCCGACTGGACAGCGGCAGGCAGGGCAAGGCGCGCAGTGCCAGGCAGGGCTCGATCGATTGGCCGGGCACCTTGCTCGGCGGTCGGCCGCAATCCCGTGAGGATTTGCGGTTTCACCTGCGCACTCGCTCGGCCCATGAATTGTGGCTGGTGATTGTCGATGCGTCGGCGTCCACCCGCCGGCATCGTGCACTCACTGACGCCAAGGGCCTGCTGGCGCAACTGTTTGATGACGCTTACCGCCAGCGGGCGCGCATGGCGTTATTGACGGCGAGCGGGCAGTCGCCCACATGGCAGGTGCAGGGATTGAAGGCGGCGAAGAGCCTGGCGGGCTGGCTGGAGCAACTGGGCGCGGGCGGCGGCACGCCGTTGCTGGCGGCACTGGCTGAGGCCGGGCAATGGCTGGCGGCGCGGCGCAAGCGCTATCCGGCGGAGCAGCAGCGATTGCTGGTGATTACCGATGGACGGCTGAAGGATGTGGCTGGATTACCCGTGCTGGAGTGCCCGGGGCTGCTGGTGGATATCGAGCGTGGGCCGATCAGGCTGGGAAGGGCTCAAGCGCTGGCGGTTGGGTTGCAGTTGGATTATCGGCATATTGACAGTATGTAGCGCCTGGACCGTTGTCATCGCAGGCAAGCCAGCTCCCACAGGGGAATGCATTTCAATGTGGGAGCTGGCTTGCCTGCGATGAGGCCTTCAACTGCACCACAAACCTGTCAGCCAGCCCCCGGCACATTCGGCCAAAGATCCGCCACCAGAAACAACCGCTCGGCCTCTTCCCATTCCTCATCGACCTGAACCAGCCGCACCAGCAACTGCGCCGGGGCCATCGGGTCGAGGTCGGCCAGCCAACCCTGCATCTGCTCCTCGCTCCACACTTCATCCGCCAGGTAATGCGCCGGTGCCAGCCAGGCATGCCGGGGCAAGGGCTGCCAGCGGCCGGGCGGGCGCGTGCCGACAAATCGCAGCCAATCACGTTGATGCAACCAACGGCCCCGCAGATGCTGCGGATGAGCACCGCCAGGCGCCAGGGCTTCGCCGGGCCAGGGGTACAGCAAATACCCGCCCAGCCACAAATGCGCATCGAACTGCTGGATGTCCAACGCGGCCAACGCCTCACGGCTCTCCGTTCCCGCTGATATCGGCAATTGATGCTGGGCCAGGTGCGCGAGCTTGCGGTCCAGCCGGTCATGGCAACCCGGCCCGAGCCACTGCGCCGGGTCCTGGCCGTTGCCGTCCTGGGGGCCCAGGTAGAGTTTGATCGCCAGTTCCAGGTGATGCACGCCATCGCGGTCGCGCAGCACCATGTCCAGCTCGCCGAGGGTGTGCCCGGCGCGGCGGATCGGCAGGTTGGCGGCCAACAGCTCAACGCCCGGTGCGTGCTGCACCGCGAACTGCCACAGGCGTTCGTAATACAGGCCCAGGCGACGGGTGCGGGCCAGGCTCAGCCACTGCTGCAAGGCGCTGCTGTCCTGGTCGAGCTGGCGAAGCCACTGTTCAAGCATCTGCGGCGCCCGCACCCAATCGCTGCCGGCCAGCGGGTGGCGTTGCGGCCAGGGCGTCTGCGCCAGCATCGGCGGTGCAAGGATCACCCACGCCAGGTCGCGCACTTCGGGGTGGCGCAGCTGGCGGGGCAGGTTGTGCAGATCCGGGAACACAGTCATGGTCCGAGCATAGCCTTTTAACTTCAGTGAGGGTGGCTGAGAACCGTTGTCATCAAGGGTTCATGGCGACAAAGGATTTTGCCTGACGCGGCCTTTCGCCCATAATCGTTCTTTTTTGCCACACCCCAATCCCGCGGGAGCCCCATGGAGCAATTTCGCAATATCGGCATCATCGGTCGCCTGGGCAGTACCCAGGTGTTGGACACCGTCCGCCGGCTGAAAAAATTCCTGCTGGAACGCCACCTGCACGTGATCCTCGAAGACACCATCGCTGAAATCCTGCCGGGCCATGGCCTGCAGACCTCGTCGCGCAAGATGCTCGGCGAAGTCTGCGACATGGTCATCGTGGTCGGTGGCGATGGCAGCCTGCTTGGCGCCGCCCGCGCCCTGGCGCGGCACAACGTGCCGGTGCTGGGGATCAACCGGGGCAGCCTGGGGTTCCTGACCGATATCCGCCCCGATGAGCTGGAAGTCGAAGTGGCCAAGGTGCTCGACGGCCATTACCTGGTGGAAAACCGCTTTTTGCTGCAGGCCGAAGTGCGCCGTCACGGTGAAGCCATCGGCCAGGGCGATGCCCTCAACGACGTGGTGCTGCACCCCGGCAAATCCACGCGCATGATCGAATTCGAACTCTATATAGACGGTCAGTTCGTGTGCAGCCAGAAGGCCGACGGCCTGATCGTCGCCACGCCGACCGGCTCCACGGCCTACGCGCTGTCGGCGGGTGGCCCGATCATGCATCCCAAGCTGGATGCCATTGTGATCGTGCCGATGTATCCCCATATGTTGTCCAGCAGGCCCATTGTGGTCGATGGCAATAGTGAGCTGAAGATAGTGGTGTCCAAAGACATGCAGATTTACCCGCAAGTCTCCTGCGACGGGCAGAACCATTTCACCTGTGCGCCCGGTGACACCATCACCGTGAGCAAAAAGGCGCAGAAACTGCGGCTGATCCACCCGCTGGATCACAACTACTACGAAGTGTGCCGCACCAAGCTGGGCTGGGGCAGCCGCTTGGGGGGTGGAGGCGACTGATGCTCGATCCCGCGCGTAGCTACGACCTGATTGGTGACGTGCACGGATGCGCCCATACCCTCGAGCACTTGCTCGACCTGCTGGGCTACCACAAGCAGGGCGGTACCTGGCGTCATCCGTCACGCATGGCGGTGTTCCTCGGCGATATCATCGACCGTGGCCCGCGTATCCGTGAGGCGCTGCACATCGTCCACGACATGACCGAGGCCGGCCAGGCGCTGTGCATCATGGGCAACCATGAGTTCAATGCGCTGGGCTGGACCACCCAGGCGCCGCCCGGCAGTGGCCGGCAGTTCGTGCGCGAGCACACCCCACGGCATGCGCGCCTGATCCAGGAAACCCTGACTCAGTTCGAGCAGCACCCCGCCGACTGGCGCGACTTCCTCGACTGGTTCTACGAAATGCCGCTGTTCGTCGACGCCGGACGCTTCCGTGTGGTGCATGCCTGCTGGGACCAAGGCGTGATCGAGCCGCTGCGCGCGACCTTCCCGGACGGCTGCATCGACCAGCACTTCCTGCAGGCCGCCGCCGTGCCGGGCAGTTTCGCCTGCAACGCGTTCGACCGCCTGCTGCGCGGCACCGACATGCGCCTGCCCGACGGCCTCACGCTGACCGGTGGCGACGGGCTGACGCGTTCGTTCTTCCGCACCAAGTTCTGGGAAGACGACCCGAAAACCTACGGCGACATCGTGTTCCAGCCCGACGCATTGCCGGAGCCGGTGGCGCGTACGCCGCTGTCCTGCGCACAAAAGAATTCCCTGCTGCGCTATGGCGTCGACGAGCCCCTGTTATTCGTCGGGCATTACTGGCGCAGCGGCACACCGGCCCCGATCCGCCCGAACCTGGCCTGCCTGGACTACAGCGCGGTGCTGTACGGCAAGCTGGTGGCGTATCGCCTGGACCAGGAAACCCGCCTCGACCCACGCAAGTTTGTTTGGGTCGATGTCGAGCGGCCGGAGGTGGCTCCATGAGCCCCTGCGTGCTGCACACGTACTTTTGAGGAACTTGCATGGATGATTCGACGTTCGACCAACTGGAGGCTGCGCTGGCCGCTGCTCCCGGTAACGTCGCACTGCTGACGGTGCTGCTCGGCGCCTGCCTTGAGCGCGGCGAGCACGCGCGCGGGCTCAAGCTGTTACCTGCCAACTTCGAGCAATGGCCAGACGCCTCGGCCCTGAAACTGGCGGCGGCGCACCTGCTGCTGGCCGACGGCCAGGCGCTAAAGGCGTTGCCTCTGATCGAGGGGAGCGACCCTGCCGCGCGCTTGCTCAAGGCGCGCGTGCTCGCGGCGCTGGAACGCTTCAAGGAAGCCCAGGTGGAATACCGTGCGGCGGTGGACGCCAACCCGGCCCTGGAAGACATGGCATTGTGGCGTCGCCTGAATGTGTCGGTGGTGGACTTTCCCGGCGCCGAGGGCCGCCCGCGCCTGCGTGTGATCTCCAACGACGACACCGATCAGAGCGAAGTGGTGCGCCTGCTGGTGCCGGAAAACGAAACCCTGACCTTTGATGATATCGGCGGTCTGGATGAGCTGAAGAAGACCATCCACAAAAAAATCATCCTGCCGTACCAGAAACCCGGCCTGTTCCAGCGGTTTCGCAAGAAAGTCGGCGGCGGCGTGCTGCTGTATGGCCCACCGGGCTGCGGCAAGACCATGCTGGCCCGCGCCACGGCCGGGGAGTGCAAGGCTACGTTTTTCAACGTGGCGATTTCCGACGTGCTCGACATGTACATCGGCGAATCCGAGCGCAAGTTGCACGCGCTGTTCGAACAGGCGCGGGCGCAGGCGCCGGCGGTGATGTTTTTCGACGAGGTGGAGGCGCTGGGTGGCAAACGCGCCAATACCCGCGAGTCGACATCGTCCAAGCTGGTGAGCCAGTTCCTCTCCGAGATGGACGGTTTCACCAACGACAACCACGGCGTGCTGATCCTTGCCGCGACCAACGTACCCTGGTCGGTGGATTCGGCGTTCCGTCGCCCCGGCCGGTTCGACCGCGTGCTGTTTGTGCCGCCACCGGACCGCCCGGCACGCGAAAGCATGCTCAAGTCAATGATGAAAGGTCGTCCCATGGCCGACGACATCGACTTTGCCTTCCTGGCCAAGAACACCTCGGGCTTCTCCGGCGCCGACCTCAGCGAGTTGGTGGAAACCGCCGCCGATGAGGCCATTGAAGCGTCCATCGAGAGCGGCGCCGAGCAGTCGATCTGCGACCGGCATTTCAAGCAGGCCTTGAAAGAGGTGCGCGCCACCACGCTGGAATGGCTGACCACCGCGCGCAACTACGCGCGTTATGCCAATGAAGGCAACCAGTACGACGAAGTGCTGGCCTTTCTCGACAAACACGGGAAGGGTCGCTGATGGCGCAGTACGGTGGTTATCGCATCGAAGATGAACCGCGCCCGGGCGCCTTGGCCAAGTGGGCGGTTTCGCCGTTCTGGCCGTTGCTCGGCTTGATGCTGGGCGGCGCGTGGCTGGGCTTGCCGTGGTTCGTGTTCAACTCGATTGCGGTCGGCAGCCCGACGCGCGTGCGCGAGTGGGTACTGGCCGGTGTGGCGCTGGTGGGCAGCGTAGTGATCGGTTTTGTGCTGCTGCAACTGGTGGGCGCCGGTTATCTGCAGACCCAGGCGCAGATCCAGTACGCCTTGCTGGTGCTGGTGGTGTGGAAACTTGCCCTGGGTTACCTGCTGTATATGCAACAAAGCGCGACTATCGAGATTTACCAGTACTACGGCGGCGAGTTGAACCGCTTCGGTTTACCTCTGGCGTTGATTGGTGGCTTCGTGCTCAAAGGTATGGTCGTCAAATGGCTGCCATACACCCTGTGGTATCTGGTGGTGAGCTGATGAATACCGACTATCTGCTGCAACTGGCTTACCAACGCCTGCAGGCTGACCACAATGACGGCGCAATCGACGCGCTGCGCCAACTGCTGGCCAATGACCCGGACTCGGCCGAAGCCCATGCGCTGCTGGCAATCTGTTTGATGAACATGCGCCGCGTGCATGCCGCCAAGCGTGAAGTGCAGCTGGCCTTGGCCCTGGATGCGCAATTGCCGCTGGCGCACTATGCCGCCGCACAAGTGGCCATCGCGTTGCGCAAGTTCAAGCTGGCGCAGGAGCATGTGACTCAACTGCTGGATATGGAGCCGCTCAACCCGGTCAACTATCGGTGCCTGGCGGATCTCTACCAGCTTACCGGGCGCCTGGCGCAAAGCCGCGAACCGCTGGAAAAAGCCTTGGAACTGGGTCCGGACGATCCTGCCAACCTGGTGGCCATGGCGCAGTTCCACCGCGCCAGCAGTCATTGGGACCAGGCCTATCAGTTCGCGCGCCAGGCGTTGCAGGCTGACCCTTCGAATGCGGCGGCGGTGGTGGTGCTTGGGCATCTCTTGCTGCGCAAAGGTGATATCAATGGCGCGCGCGATCACGCGATCTGGGCCCTGCAGGAAAACGCAACCAATGTGGAAGCGCTGCACCTGCTCACGGCCGTCAAGGCGCGCAGCAATGTGTTCCTCGGCACTTGGTGGCGTTTCAACAGCTGGATGAACGAGCGCAGCGCCACCCACGCCGTCATCCTGCTGTTATGCATGTTCGTGGTCTACCGTGTAGCGGTGATCACCTTGACCGACCAGGGCTATCCGCAAGTGGCCGAGATGGTCAATTGGCTGTGGCTGGCGTTTGCCGCCTACACCTTCGCGGCGCCGCAGATCTTCCGGCGCTTGCTGGACAAGGAGCTTGTGCAGGTCAAGCTCTCCAAGGATTTCTGACGGGCCGGGCCCCGTCACCCATGTACTCGCTGAACCTCAGAGGTTGTTCACATGTCATCGTTTGCTGAAATGATCGAAAACATCACGCCGGACATCTACGAGAGCCTCAAGCTCGCCGTGGAAATTGGCAAGTGGTCCGATGGCCGCAAGCTCACCGCCGAGCAGCGCGAGCTGTCGTTGCAGGCGATGATCGCCTGGGAACTGCAGAACCTGCCGGAAGAGCAGCGTACCGGCTACATGGGCCCGCAGGAATGCCAGTCGAAATCGACCACCGTGCCGAACATTCTGTTCAAGTCGGATGCGATCCATTGATTGAAATCGGTCGTGGTGCAGTCAGCAAGATGTCGGCGCAACTCGGTGAGCCGACCGTTCAATACGCGTTTCGCCTGGGCGACACCGAGGTGCCGGTCAACCCGTTGATCGGCACTCACGTGCGCCTGGAGTACCTCGGCGCCATTCATTGCAGCCATTGCGGCCGCAAGACCAAGACCAGCTTCAGCCAGGGTTATTGCTACCCGTGCATGACCAAGCTGGCCCAGTGCGACCTGTGCATCATGAGCCCCGAGCGTTGCCATTACGACGCCGGCACCTGCCGCGATCCAGGCTGGGGCGAGACCTTTTGCATGACCGACCACGTGGTGTACCTGGCGAATTCGTCGGGGATCAAGGTCGGCATTACCCGCGCCACCCAGTTGCCGACGCGCTGGCTCGACCAGGGCGCAAGCCAGGCGCTGCCGATCATGCGTGTGGCGACCCGCCAGCAATCGGGTTTCGTCGAAGACGTATTGCGCAGTCAGGTCGCCGACAAGACCAACTGGCGCGCGTTGCTCAAGGGCGATGCGCAGCCTGTGGACCTCAAGCAGGTGCGTGACGCGCTGTTCGCCTCGTGCGCCGAGGGCCTGCTGAATCTGCAGGAACGCTTCGGCCTACAGGCCATCCAAACCATTGCCGACATCGAGCCGATCGAAATCCGCTACCCGGTCGAGCAGTATCCGGCCAAGATCGTCAGCTTCAACCTGGACAAGAACCCGATTGCCGAGGGCACGCTGCTGGGGGTCAAGGGCCAATACCTGATCTTCGACACCGGCGTTATCAATATTCGTAAGTACACGGCCTACCAGCTCGCCGTGCATCAGTAGAAGGATGCCACCCATGCGCACCGAACAACCGAAGATGATTTACCTGAAGGACTATCAGGCGCCGGACTACCTGATCGACGAGACGCACCTGACCTTCGAGTTGTTCGAGGACCACAGCCTGGTCCACGCGCAACTGGTGATGCGCCGCAACCCCGAGCGTGGCGCGGGTTTGCCGCCGCTGGTGCTGGACGGCCAGCAGCTTGAACTGTTAAGCGTTAACCTCGCCGACCAGGCATTGACTGCGGCTGATTATCAACTGACCGACAGCCACCTGACGCTGCAGCCCGACAGTGCGACCTTTACCCTGGATACCACGGTAAAAATCCACCCGGAAACCAACACCGCCCTGGAAGGCTTGTACAAGTCCGGCAGCATGTTCTGCACCCAGTGCGAGGCCGAGGGCTTTCGCAAGATCACGTACTACCTCGACCGTCCGGACGTGATGAGCACCTTCACCACCACGGTGATCGCCGAGCAACACCGCTATCCGATCCTGTTGTCCAACGGTAACCCGATCGCCAGCGGCCCCGGTGAAGACGGCCGCCACTGGGCAACGTGGGAAGACCCGTTCAAGAAGCCTGCGTACCTGTTCGCCCTGGTGGCCGGTGACCTGTGGTGTGTCGAAGACACCTTCATCACCATGACCGAGCGCACCGTGGCACTGCGCATCTATGTCGAGCCGGAAAACATCGACAAGTGCCAGCACGCCATGACCAGCCTGAAAAAATCCATGCGCTGGGACGAAGAAACCTATGGGCGCGAGTACGACCTCGACATCTTCATGATCGTTGCGGTGAATGATTTCAACATGGGCGCGATGGAAAACAAGGGCCTGAATATCTTTAACTCCAGCGCCGTGCTGGCCCGCGCCGAAACCGCCACCGACGCTGCGCACCAGCGGGTGGAGGCGATCGTTGCCCACGAATATTTCCACAACTGGTCGGGCAACCGCGTGACCTGCCGCGACTGGTTCCAGTTGTCGCTCAAGGAAGGTTTCACGGTGTTCCGTGATTCGGGTTTTTCCGCCGACATGAATTCGGCCACGGTCAAGCGCATCCAGGATGTGGCGTACCTGCGTACCCACCAGTTCGCCGAAGATGCCGGCCCGATGGCCCACGCGGTGCGCCCGGACAGCTTTATCGAAATCTCCAACTTCTACACCCTGACCGTGTACGAAAAAGGCTCGGAAGTGGTCGGCATGATCCACACCTTGCTCGGTGCCGAAGGCTTTCGCAAAGGCAGCGACCTGTACTTCGAACGCCATGACGGCCAGGCCGTGACCTGCGACGATTTCATCAAGGCCATGGAAGACGCGAACGGCGCCGACCTGACTCAGTTCAAACGCTGGTACAGCCAGGCCGGTACGCCGCGCCTGGCGGTGAGCGAGTCGTTTGACGCCGCGGCGAAAACCTACAGCCTGACCTTCCGCCAGAGCTGCCCGGAAACCCCGGACAAGGTGGAAAAACTGCCGTTCGTGATTCCGGTGGAGCTGGGCCTGTTGGACGCGAAGGGCGAGGGTATCGCCTTGCGCCTGGCCGGTGAAGCGGCTGCTGGCGCCACGTCGCGCGTGATCTCGGTAACCGAGGCCGAGCAGACCTTTACCTTCGTGGATATCGCTGAACAACCCTTGCCTTCGCTGCTGCGCGGTTTCTCGGCGCCGGTGAAACTGAGCTTTCCGTACAGCCGTGACCAGTTGATGTTCCTGATGCAGCATGACAGCGATGGCTTCAACCGCTGGGATGCCGGCCAGCAGTTGTCGGTGCAGGTGTTGCAGGAACTGGTTGGCCAGTATCAACAAGGCCAGGCCTTGCATATGGATCAGCGCTTGATCGCCGCATTGCGCAGTGTATTGAGCGACGAGACTCTGGACCAGGCGATGGTCGCGGAAATGCTGTCGTTGCCGGGCGAGGCTTATCTCACGGAAATCAGCGAAGTGGCGGATGTCGACGCCATCCACGCCGCCCGCGAGTATGCGCGCAAGCAACTGGCCGACAACCTGCATGAAGAACTGTGGCTGCGTTACCAGGCCAATCGCGAGCTGTCCAAGCAAACGCCGTATGTCGCGGCGGCCGAGCACTTTGCCCGTCGCGCGTTGCAGAACATCGCGCTGTCGTACCTGATGCTCAGCGCGAAGCCTGAAGTACTGGCGGCGACGCTGGACCAGTTCGACACCAGCGACAACATGACCGAGCGCCTCACCGCGCTGGCGGTGCTGGTGAACTCGCCGTTCGAAGCCGAGAAGGCCCAGGCGCTGGCCGTGTTTGCCGACAACTTCAAGGACAATCCGCTGGTCATGGACCAATGGTTCAGCGTGCAGGCCGGCAGCCCCTTGCCGGGCGGGCTGGAGCGGGTCAAGGCGCTGATGGACCACCCGGCGTTCACGCTCAAGAATCCGAACAAGGTGCGCGCATTGATTGGCGCATTTGCCGGGCAGAACCTGATCAACTTCCACGCCGCCGACGGTTCGGGTTATCGCTTCCTGGCGGACCTGGTGATCCAGCTCAATGGCTTCAACCCGCAGATTGCTTCGCGCCAGTTGGCGCCACTGACCCGCTGGCGCAAATACGACAGCGCGCGCCAGGCGCTGATGAAAGCGGAGCTGGAACGCATCCTCGCCTCTGGCGAGCTGTCGAGCGATGTGTTCGAAGTGGTCAGCAAGAGCCTTGCCTGAGCCGATTCGCCGATAGGTGGAGGCGTTGTGGTTCAAAGAGGCTGCGATAGCGGAGTGTCAGGCAACGCGATGTTGTCTGTGCCGCCGCCTTCGCAGCCTCGCCGGGGGGGGCGACAGCTCCCACATTGAGCTGCGGCGTTACTCAAATAGCGCCAGCCGCCACACCGCAAATTTGACCCCCGCAGCCGATCCCCTGTGGGAGCTGTCGAGCTTTAGCGAGGCTGCGAAAGCGGTCTGCCAGGCGATAAAAATGCCAGCCATGCCGCCGCCTTCGCAGCCTCGCCGGGGCTCGACAGCTCCCACATTGAGCTGCGGCGTTACTCAAATAGCGCCAGCCGCCACACCGCAAATTTGGCCCCCACAGCCGATCCCCTGTGGGAGCTGTCGAGCTTTAGCGAGGCTGCGATAGCGGTCTGTCAGGCGATGAAAATGCCAGCCATGCCGCCGCCTTCGCAGCCTCTCCGGGGCTCGACAGCTCCTACAGGTGAGTTGCGGCGTTGCTCAAATAGCGCCAGCCGCCACACCCAAATTTGGCCCCCACAGCCGATCCCCTGTGGGAGCTCTCGAGCCTTAGCGAGGCAGCGATAGCGGCAGGTCGGACGCTGGTCATTTGAGGCCTTTTTACGCCCGCAGCTTTCTCCATACGTCATACTGGCGCCATGACTATCGACTCGCCCCTCGCCGCCTACCAACACGCCATCGCTCAACAGGGTTTCGTTGCCGACGATGCCCAACGCAGGGCGGTGGACGCCTTGCAAACATGCCACGCGGCCCTGCATCAAGGCCGCGCGCCGATTCGTGGCGTCTACCTGTGGGGCCCGGTTGGTCGTGGCAAGACCTGGTTGATGGATCAGTTCTATCAGAGCCTACGCGTACCGGCGCGGCGCCAGCATTTTCATCATTTCATGGGCTGGGTGCATCAGCGTCTGTTCCAGTTGACCGGCACCCAGGACCCGTTGCAGGCCCTGGCCAAGGAACTGGGCCAGGCAGTGCGCGTGTTGTGCTTCGACGAGCTGTTCGTCAATGACATTGGTGACGCGATCATTCTTGGCCGCTTGTTCCAAGTGATGTTCGAGGAAGGCGTGGTGATGGTCTGCACGTCCAACCAGCCGCCCGACCGGTTGTATGCCGATGGCTTCAACCGCGAGCGGTTTTTGCCAGGCATTGCGGCGATCACGCGGCACATGCAGGTGGTGGCAGTGGATGGCGCTGAAGATCATCGCCTGCACCCTGGCGCAAGCCTGCAGCGCTATTGGGTGAATCAGCCCGATGCGCTGGCCAGCGTGTTCAAGCCATTGGCCGAAGGGCAGGCCGTCAGCAGCGCACCGGTTATCGTCGGTCATCGTTCTATCCTCGCGGTGCAGTCCGCTGACACCGTGCTGTGGTGCCGCTACGCCGATCTATGCGAACAGCCCCTGGCGGCGATGGACTTCATGCTGCTGTGCGATCGTTTCAGGGCCATCCTGCTGGGTGAAGTCCCCAACCTCAGCGCGCAACAGCGCCCGGGCCGAATAGCCCGCGGCACCGAAGATGGCGCACGGCGCGTGGAGGCCGGCGACCGTGAATTGCCGCAACTGTCGGTGCACGACGATAGCGTGCGTCGATTCATCGCACTGGTGGACGAATGCTATGACCGCAGGGTGCCTTTGTTTATCGAGGCCCGGGTACCCCTCGAACAGCTTTATACCGAGGGTTACCTGGCGTTTCCTTTTCGCCGCACTTTGAGTCGTCTGCAGGAAATGCAGTTGCAGCGTTTTGGCTAAGGCCTGTACGAAAAAACACCCACGACGCAGTGTCCATGGCTTTTTAGCGACATAGGCTTGGCGATTTCAGGCGCATATTTGTAGTTAATCTCCTTCATCTGATAGCTGCCGGGCGCTTACAATCATGACCCTCAAAGGGAGCCGATTCCCTTGTTGCCGTTATCGAGGAAGGAAATGGACACCCCTGACATCCTGGTGCTGCAAGCCAGCTACACCAACGCCGTGCATGCCGAAGCCATCGCCCTGGTACTCAACCATTACGCCGAAGACCCGATGGGCGGCGGGCACAGCCTGGACCCCGACCTGCTGCAACAACTGCCGGCCGAATTGGCCAAGCGTGCGCATGCGTTCAGCGTTTTGGCATTTGTGAATGGAGAGCCGGCCGGGTTGGTGAACTGTTTTGAAGGCTTCTCGACGTTCGCCTGCCGCCCATTGGTCAACGTGCATGACGTGGCGGTCATGGATGCGTTTCGTGGCTTGGGTTTGAGTCAGAAGATGCTGCAGAAGGTCGAGGAAATCGCCCGTCAACGCGGCTGCTGCAAAATCACCTTGGAAGTGCTCGAGGGCAATGAAGTGGCGAAGTCGGCGTACCGCAAGTTCGGGTTTGATGGCGCTCAGTTTGATCCAGCGTATGGAAAGATGCTGTTCTGGAATAAGCCGCTCTAAGTCAGTATTTGACGCTCAATAAAAAAGGCGCCACTACAGGGCGCCAAGTTAGCCTTTGCCAAAGGAGCGGAATGACAAAGGGTATAACGGTAAATCAACTTTTTGGTTGCTGGGTATCATCGGCTTTCAAATGTTTTACATCGCTGGAAGCCGTTTGCTCGGCTTTTTCTTGAGCCTGTTTCTGCATGAAATTGAAGTTGGCGTAGAACTGCCTCGAACGCTCGGAGCCCCCTTCAGCAAAGGCTGCGGCGGAAGTCAGGGTCATCAGGCCAGCCAGTATCAGAGTCGAAATTTTCATCGTCGGTATTCCCATAAAGTGTGAGTGGGTCTGTTCGGTTGGATCAGACTCGTGGGGCCGATTATGTGCAGGCTCGATTAAGCGAAGCTTAACTGAACAACCTCCAACCTTAACGATTTCGTTAAGGTTGAAGTTAATGTGCGAACCTATTTAAAGCTTCCAGTCCAACGCGAGCGTTACAGTGCGCGGGTCGCCCCAATAAACACCGTTATAGAAGCCGACACGCTCGTAATATTTTTTATCAAATAGGTTGTTGACGTTGATTGACGCCGAAACGTGCTCATCGAACTGATAGCGGGACATCAGGTTGACCACGGTGTAGGCCTGCTGGGTGATTTTCGCCCGCTCGGTGACCAACCTGTTGTTAACACGCTCCCCCGTCGGCCTGTTACCGAACTCATGGATATCGCTCTGCCAATTGACAGCGCCACCCACGGTCAGGTTGCGCCAGGCGCCCGGCAACCGGTAGGCGCTGGACACCTTCAGCAGGTTCAGCGGCTGCCCGGTGTTGTTACGCTTACCCGAGCCGTTCAGCGAGTGGGTGTAGGTGTAGCCTGCGCTCAGGTTCCAGTCCGGCAGCACTTCGCCGGCCACCTCCAGTTCGAAGCCATTGACCTTGTTACCTTTACCGCCGGACTTGTAGTACTCCTCGCCTGTGGTGGGGTTGGGTGGCACCGAGTCATCCCGTTCGGCAACGTTGTCCTGCTTGCTCCAGAAATAGGCGGCCGCCACGTTCAAGCGTTCGTTCAGCAGGCTGCCCTTGAGGCCCACTTCATAATTGCTGCCCACTACGGGCTCCAGGTATTTTTTGTTGACGTCCTTGACACTCTGCGGCTTGAAGATGTCGGTGTAGCTGGCATACACAGTGTATTGCGGGGTGATGTCATAGAGCAGGCCGGCATAGGGTGTCCACATGTCATTGTGAGTCTGGCGAGCCTTGTTGGTCCTGAGCAATTGGTCGTTGTCATCATAGGTGGGCGCGGCGCTTTCGAGTTCCCAGCTGCCATAACGGCTGCCCAGTACCGCGTGCAGGCGGTCGGCAAGGCTCAGGCGCGTGGCCAGGTAGCCGGCTTTCTGTTGCTTGCTGCTGTGTTCACCCTTGAGGTCGGTGACAGTGTCGGGGAATTTGCCGATCCCGCCCATGTATTTCCAGTCTTCAATGTTGTAGTAACTGTCAGGAATGCTATCGCGCATCACCGGAGAAATGTCGCGTTGCGTGGCCTCGCCGTAACCCATCATCAGTGCATGTTCGCGGCCGAGCAGGGCGTAGTTGCCGGACAGGTTGAGGTCGACCGCCTCCATCCTGGAAGTGCCGCGCATGTGGCTTGCCCAGGCGGTCATGCCGCTGCGGTCGTCATTGGGAAAACCCGCGCCGCCGTAGTACACCTTGCCATCCGTGTCGCTCTGGCGGTGGGTATAGGCGGCCTTCAAGTGCCAATCGCCGCTCAACCGGTGGTCGAGGGTGGCGAAGGTGGTCTTGTCCGTCAGCGGCCAGGAACTCCAGTGCGCCGCCATATTGGTGGAACGCGACAGCCCGGCTTTGCCACCCTGGCTGTTCCAGTAAGGCACGGTGCCCCAGGAAGTGCCTTGTACTTGCTTGTTCTGGTAATCAAAGCCTACAGCCAACACGGTATCGTCAGACAGATCGCCTTCAAGGATGCCGTAGCCGACCGCGCGCTGCAGCCCGTAGTTGTCACGCCAGGACTGGCTGTCGCGGTACGCCAGCACCGTACGCCCGCGCAGCTTGCCGTCGAATGCCAGTGGGCCGCCCACGTCCACATAGCTGTAGTAATTGTCATAGCTGCCGGCCTTTACCCCGGTTTGCGCCTGCCATTGGGCGGTAGGGCGCTTGCGCACCATATTGACCGTGGCGGAAGGATCGCCGGCACCGGTGGTCAGGCCCGTGGCGCCGCGGACCACCTCGATGCGGTCGTAGATGATGGTGTCGGCGTCGGACTTCATGAAGCCGAACGTATTGAGCATCCCGTCAACCTGGAAGTTGGCGATGCTATAGCCCCTTGACGAATAGGCCACGCGGTCGGAATCATTGTGCTGGACGTTGACCCCGGTGGTCTGGCGCAGCACCTCCGTGAGCGTATTGAGATTGAAATCATCCATCTGCTGGCGAGTGGTCACCGAGATCGATTGTGGGGTTTGCTTGATGGACAGGTTGAGGCGGGTGGCGGTACTCATCGAACCGGTGGTGTAGGCCCCGGTATGCTCGGTGGTGGCGCCCAGGTCATCGGCGCTGATGCGCGTGGCGCCCAGCTCGAGGGGTGTGCGCTCGGGGTCGGTTTCGGCCAGCAGCTCCGGGCTTGATACCAGGCTGAAGAGGCCGAGAGTGAAGGTCATGGAGCGGGTAAAAGGGGCGAACATTGCGTAAGACTCCTTGTCGTCTTGGCGGCCTGTCCGGTCGGAACAGGCCTTGGTTCAAAGACGAAAGGAGCGGGGGAATTTTAGCCTTAAACGAGAATGATTGTTATCTTTGTGTTACGGCGCCGGTTTTTCCTGCAGCACCACGTCTGTCGCGCTGACCTTTTTCGGCTTGATCAGGCTGAAATCGATCAAGGCTTTTTGCTGGCGCAGGTACGGGTTGCCGATTAACTGCGGGCGCGGCGTGAAGCTGTCGCTCACCAGGCTTTTGGTGCGGTCCAGCTCATTGAAGCTCAGCCCGGCCAAGTCAGCCCAGGTGTGAATCAACTGCGAGCTGCTGTAAGGCCGCTGCAGGTCGCCGGCAAAGCTCCAATCGTGGCTTTCACGCCATTTCGGCGAGGCATAGGCCATGAACGGGATGGTGTACATCGGTGCGGTCGGCTTGCTTTCGTTGCGTCCCAGGGTGTCGTGGCCGGTTGAGTCGAAGACATCTTCGCCATGGTCCGACAAGTACAGCAGGAAGCCGTTCGGGTCAGTCTTGGCGTAGTCCTTGATCAGGCTCGACACCACGAAATCGTTGTACAGCACGGCATTGTCGTAGCTGTTATAGGTGGGCAGTTGATCGTCGCTCACGCCCGCCGGCACGCCCTGGCGGTCGGTGAATTTGTCGAAGGTCGGCGGATAGCGATACTGGTAGCTCATGTGGGTGCCCAGCAAATGCACCACGATGAACTTGCGCTCGGCCGGGTCGGCCAGGGCCTTGGAAAACGGCGCCAGCACGTCGCCGTCGTACTGACGGGCGTTCTGGTTGCGGTTGTTGTTCAGGTACACCTGCTCGTCGGCCTGTTCGGAAAACGTCGTGAGCATGGTGTTGCGCTTGGTCATCGTCTGCTGGTTGGTGATCCAGTAGGTCTTGTAGCCGGCCTGTTTCATCACGCTGACGATCGACGGCGTCTTGAGGTACAGGTCGGGGTTTTCTTCGTCGGCGAAGGTCAGCACCTGTTGCAGCGCTTCGATGGTGTAGGGGCGCGGGGTGATGACATTGTCGAACACCGCCAGTTGATCGCGCAGCTTGTCCAGCTCCGGCGTGGTGTTGCGCGGGTAACCGTAGAGGCTCATGCGCTGGCGGTTGGTGGACTCGCCGATCACCAGCACCAGGGTCGACGGCTGGCCGGCCATGCTGTCCTTGAGGTTGGTCAGGGGCGGGATCTGGCTGGCGCTGTCGAGCATGCCTTGCATGTTGTCCAGCTGTTCGGTGTAGCGACGGTAGGCGACGATCATCTGCCACGGCACGGCGGGCTCGATGCGCGATTCAAAGCGGTCGATGGCATCAGCCAGGGTGTCGCTGCGGGCGATCTGTTTGACCAGTGGGTAGCCGATAACGCCTACCAGGATCGCCGTCGCCGCCAGCATTGCCTGGCCACGCGGCAGATACACCGGGCGCACGCGGGTCCACAGGAAAATAGCCACGGCGGTGTGGGCGATGAACGCCAGCACGATCCACCAGGCGAAATACTGGGTGGCGTATTCGCCGGCTTCAGAGATGTTCGACTCGAACATGATGAAGATGACGCTTTGCGAGAATTCCTGCTGGTAGATGAAGAAATAACCCAGGCTGGCCATGGAGCAGGCCCACAAGACCACACCGATCACGGCGGCGAGCAAGCGCGTACGGCGGGGAAACACCAGCAGCGGCGCCAGCCAGATGGCACTCATGAAGAACGCTTGGCGAAAACCGCTGAAGCCGGATGTGCCGCTGAGCTGGATCAGCAGTTGGGTAATACCCGAGAAATACCAGAAAAACAGGAATAGCCAGCCGAGACCGGCCCAGTCAAAGCTTTTCGCAGACTTCGTGCTGCGTTCGAACATCGCCATCCAGCGCTCCAACCCGGTAATTTTTCAGTCGACGCGCAGGGCTGCGCGCAACAGAGGCCACCCTTGCATGGGGTGGCCCTTGGGGGCGGGAGTATCGGCAGGAGCATGTGAAAACTTTGTGAGATTTTTGTAGGGTTTATCTTACAAAGCGATGACGAGGCTCAGCAGAGCGCGGGTTGCACACCGGTGGAGTGGTCCAGTTGGGCCTGGATGATATGAGCACGCAGGCGCAGGACTTCCTGCTGCAGCTGTTCGCGCTCGTCTTTCAACTGGCGCAGCTCATCGCGTCGGATAGAGACATAGAGCGTCTGGGGAGGACGGGACATCTGGTGTGCAGTGCTCATTGCTTACCTCGCAAATAGCCGGTGTGTCGCGGTGTGCCAGAACGCTTGAGTCGAGGTTCTTGGCATCAGTCAGGGTAATTCTGAATTCTTTTTGCGAGCAATGGAACTTTTTTATTTTTTATGGTCGTGTGACTTTTTGATCGATGATGCTGAAATGATGGCATCTTTTTATCATGAAACTAGATGGATCCGCTCTGGACTAACCCTCATTAGCCTCATTGCGCTATAAACTATGTCACACATTTTTTAGAAGTTAGGAGCATCAGCACATGCAACTGGGGATTATCGGACTAGGCCGCATGGGCGGGAATATTGCACGGCGCCTGATGCTCAATGGGCATACCACCGTTGTTTACGACCGTAACGAAGCTTTCGTCAAAGGCCTGAGCGAAGAAGGCGCCACCGGCGTTGCCGACCTCAAGGCCCTGGTGGCCGGGCTGCAAAAACCGCGCACCGTCTGGGTCATGCTGCCCGCAGGCGCGCCGACCGAAGACACCATCAATGAATTGAGCACGCTGCTGGAAGACGGTGATGCAATCATCGACGGCGGCAACACCAACTATAAGGATGACGTTCGCCGGGCCAAGGCCCTGGCTGAAAAAGGCCTGCATTATGTCGACGTCGGTACGTCCGGCGGCGTCTGGGGCCTGGAGCGTGGCTACTGCATGATGATCGGCGGCGACGCCCAGACCGTCCAGCGCCTTGACCCTATCTTTGCCAGCCTGGCGCCGGGCCTGGGTAACATCCCGCGCACCAAGGACCGTTCCGCCAGCGCCGACCCGCGCGCCGAACAGGGTTACATCCACGCCGGCCCTGCCGGTTCCGGGCATTTCGTCAAGATGATCCACAACGGCATCGAGTACGGAATGATGCAGGCATTTGCCGAAGGTTTTGACATCCTCAAGACCAAGAACTCGGAAAACCTGCCCGAAGACCAGCGTTTCGACCTGAACGTTGCCGATATCGCCGAAGTCTGGCGCCGTGGCAGCGTGGTTTCGTCCTGGCTGCTGGACCTCACCGCCGACGCTCTGGCCACCGACCCTAAACTCGACGGTTACTCCGGCTCCGTGGCCGACAGTGGCGAAGGCCGCTGGACCATCGAAGCCGCCATGGAACAAGCCGTGCCGGTGCCGGTATTGTCCACCTCGCTGTTTGCACGCTTCCGCTCGCGCCAGCAGAGCACCTACGGCGACAAGATGCTCTCCGCCATGCGCTTCGGCTTTGGTGGCCACGTGGAGACTTCCAAGAAATGACCGCCAACGGCAAGAAACTCAAGGCCGAACCCGCACCCCCCACTACCTTGTTCCTGTTTGGCGCCCACGGCGACCTGGTCAAGCGCCTGCTGATGCCGGCGCTGTACAACCTGAGCCGCGACGGACTGCTGGGCGATGGCTTGCGCATTGTCGGCGTTGATCACAACGCCATCAGTGATGCCGACTTCGCCAAGAAACTCGAAGATTTCATTCGTACCGAGGCCGCGAGCAAGGTCAAGGGCAATGCCGATAACGCGCTCGATCCGGCGTTGTGGGCGCAGTTGGCCAAGGGCATCAGCTATGTCGAGGGCGATTTTCTCGACGACAGCACCTACGCCGATATCGGCAGGAAAATCGCCGACAGCGGCACCGGCAACGCGGTGTTCTACCTGGCTACCGCGCCGCGCTTCTTCAGCGACGTGGTGCAGCGCCTGGGCAGTGCCGGTTTGCTGACCGAGACTGACGACAGTTTCCGTCGCGTGGTCATCGAAAAGCCCTTCGGCTCCGACCTGGCCACCGCCGAGGCGCTGAACGCCTGCCTGCTTAAAGTCATGAGCGAAAAGCAGATCTATCGCATTGACCACTACCTGGGCAAGGAGACCGTGCAGAACATCCTGATCAGCCGGTTCTCCAACGTGTTGTTCGAAGCGTTCTGGAACAACCATTACATTGACCACGTGCAAATCACCGCCGCCGAAACCGTCGGCGTGGAGACTCGGGGCAATTTCTTCGAGAAGACCGGCACCCTGCGCGACATGGTGCCCAATCACCTGTTCCAGTTGCTGGCCATGGTCGCCATGGAGCCGCCCGCGGCCTTTGGCGCCGACGCCGTGCGCGGCGAAAAAGCCAAGGTGATCGGCGCGGTACGCCCCTGGTCCCTGGAAGATGCGCGGGCCAACTCGGTACGCGGGCAATACACCGCCGGTGAAATCGCCGGCAAACCATTGCCCGGTTATCGCGAAGAAGCCAACGTCGCGCCTGACAGCAGCACCGAGACCTTCGTCGCCCTCAAGGTAATGATCGACAACTGGCGCTGGGTCGGCGTGCCGTTCTACCTGCGCACCGGCAAGCGCATGAGCGTGCGCGACACTGAAATCGTGATCTGTTTCAAGCCGGCGCCTTACGCGCAGTTTCGCGACACCGAGGTGGATGAGCTCAAGCCCACCTACCTGAAAATCCAGATCCAGCCCAATGAAGGCATGTGGTTCGACCTGCTGGCGAAAAAGCCCGGGCCGACCCTGGACATGGCTAATATCCAGTTGGGCTTCGCCTACAAGGACTTCTTCGAAATGCAGCCGTCGACCGGGTATGAAACCCTGATCTACGACTGCATGACCGGCGATCAGACCCTGTTCCAGCGCGCCGACAACATCGAAAACGGCTGGCGCGCGGTGCAGCCGTTCCTCGATGCATGGAAGGAAGACGACGGGATCCAGGCCTACAAGGCGGGTGAAGATGGCCCGGCCGCGTCCGATGCATTGCTGGCCCGTGACGGCCGTACCTGGCACAGACTCGGATGAGTGACGCCGCGATTCATCCCATCCGTTTTATCCTCAGCGATGTGGACGGCACCTTGCTGCATCCGGATCACAGCCTCAGCCAGCGCACCGCCGATGCGGTGCGTGCATTGCGTGAGGCCGGGGTGTTTTTCAGCCTGGCCAGCGGGCGACCGCCCAAGGCCATGTTGCACCTGGTGGAAACTTTCGGCATCGACGTGCCGGTGGCGGGCTTTAACGGCGGTACGTTGATCAACCCGGATGGCAGCATCCTGGTTGCCCATCACCTGCCGGCGGAAGCGGCGCTGGTGACGCTGGCGCTGTTCTCGGCGCAGCCGGAGGTGGAAGTGTGGGTGTTTGCCGATGGCGACTGGCTGCGCCGCGACCCGCCAGGGCCGATGGAGCCGCGCGAAGCCCACGGCCTGGGCTACGGGCCGGTGGTGGTGGAGAGTTTCGAGCCGTACCTGGACCGGGTCGACAAGATAGTCGCCGCCAGCAATAACACGCAGTTGCTGGTGGAACTGGAAGCGCAGTTGCACCCCAAGGTGCAGGGGCTGGCCCAGGTTTCACGTTCGCAACCGGTGTACCTGGACGTGACCGCGATGCTGGCCAACAAGGGCGAGGCGTTGAAGACCCTGGCGGCGCATTTGGGGGTTCCCATCGAGCAGACCGCGGCGATCGGCGATGGCGGCAATGACCCGGCGATGTTTCATGTGGCCGGGTTGTCGATTGCCATGGGGCAGGCCGAAGAAACCGTCAAGCGCCAGGCCAACGTGGTCACCGGTAGTAATATCGAGGACGGCGCGGCGGAAGCCATCGAGCGGTTTATTCTGGCGGCCCAATAAGCGTCGTGTGTTCTAACACTGAACTTGCGCTCATTTAAACCATGAGCGCAAGTTAGGCTGCCGATTACTTCGGCATTGCCCAGGACTGCAACTGGTAGCCATCTTTATCGAGCTCGGCGCGAGCTTGCAACAGCAAGTTTTCCAACTGCGCCGGATCGGTGCAGGCACTCGACGACAATTGTTTGCTGCCGATACGCGTATTGGTGCGATCGATGACGCTCAGGCTCAGGGCGCCGTTGCCATCGTGCCAGGCCACGCACTGAAAGGGTTGGAAAGCACGGTCTGCGATCAAAAGAGCGTCGTTGATGCGGAGCGGGGCGTTCATGTGGGTTCTCTCTCATTGCCCATTCAAGTGAGTGCCGGCGGTTGGGCTGACCGTGCGGCGGGTTACTTGTACTGATGCACGATGGCGGGGTGCGGGTCACATGCTAGAGCAACTATTTTCAACTTTTACTGATTGACGTCATGTAAGCGACTGTTTTGAAAGCTGAATGAAAGTTCGGTTGCGCGCTACCTTATTGCTCAACGCGCGCGGAAGTGGCTTTTCGCCCCGACTTATAGCGAATCGGTACAAGGCGCGCGTCAAGATCTTGCTAGGGTTAGCAGCAGACGTCACAAACTATTGTTTATAAATACATTTAACAATTTTGACGCCAAGGAACAGTCATGGGTGGACCCCCCGTTCAACGCCGTTTGCTAGTGGTCGATCCGTGTGAGGACTGCCACGCGCTGCTGCCCGGTTTGCGCACGGCGGGGTGGGAAGTCGACAGCTGCACGTTGGCAGCGGTCGGTGACCGGTCCTGTGATGTCGGCCTGTTGCGCCTGCAGCCTTATCACCTGGAGCGCCCGGAGGCGGTCAAGGAACTGATCGGGCGCAGCGGCACCACCGAATGGATCGCCGTGCTCAGCCAGGACGTGCTGCGCCTGCAAAACGTCGGCGATTTTGTGTGCGAATGGTTTTTCGACTTCCATACCTTGCCCTTTGATGTTGCCCGCGTGCAGGTCACGTTGGGCCGTGCCTTCGGCATGGCGCGCCTGCGGGGCAAGGGCCATACCCTGGTGGATGAGCCTGAGCATGAACTGCTGGGCGATAGCCGCCCGATTCGCGAGCTGCGCAAACTGCTGTCCAAATTGGCGCCCACCGAATCCCCGGTGTTGATCCGTGGCGACAGCGGGACCGGCAAGGAGCTGGTGGCCAAGACGCTGCACCGCCAATCCCAACGCCAGGGCAAACCGTTTGTGGCGATCAACTGCGGTGCAATCCCGGAGCATTTGATCCAATCCGAATTGTTCGGCCATGAAAAGGGTGCGTTTACCGGCGCCCACCAGCGCAAGATCGGACGCATCGAAGCGGCCAACGGCGGCACCTTGTTTCTGGATGAAATCGGCGACCTGCCGATGGAGCTGCAAGCCAACCTGTTGCGCTTTTTACAGGAAAAACACATCGAGCGAGTGGGTGGCAGCCAGCCGATTGCGGTGGATGTGCGGGTATTGGCCGCCACTCACGTCGATCTGGAAGCCGCAGTGGAGAAGGGCACCTTTCGCGAAGACTTGTACTACCGCCTCAATGTGCTGCAAGTGGTCACCGCCCCCCTGCGCGAACGCCATGGCGACGTCGCGATGTTGGCCAACCACTTTTCGCGCTTCTACAGCCAGGAAACCGGCCGCCGCCCGCGCAGTTTCAGTGACGATGCCCTGGTCGCAATGGGCCAGCACCCCTGGCCGGGGAACGTGCGCGAGCTGGCCAACCGCGTGCGCCGTGGCCTGGTACTCGCCGAAGGGCGACAGATCGAGGCGGCCGACCTGGGATTGCACGGCCAACCGGCACTGTCGGTGCCAATGGCTACACTGGAAGACTACAAGCACCGCGCCGAACGCCAGGCGCTGTGCGATGTGCTCAACCGGCACAGCGACAACCTGAGCGTCGCGGCCCGCGTGCTGGGGATTTCCCGGCCCACGTTCTACCGGTTGCTGCACAAACACCAGATCCGCTAGGGCGGGTAAACCGAAAAGCCCCACAATGACCCTTATCGTTGTGGGGCTTTTCCTTCCCGCGTGTGCACGATCAATTGTAGTGAGCGGGCTTGCCCCGCGCTGGGGGGCGAAGCCGCCCCAAACCAGGCTGCTCGGTTTTATCTGGAACACTGCGGTGTCTTTATTGGGGCGGCTTCGCCACCCAGCGCGGGGCAAGCCCGCTCACTACAGTCCGTGGTCGCTAGAAGTAATATGGAAACTTCAAACTGAACGTAAAGTCCGGCGCATCGTCCGTCATGCCGATCGCCAGGTTCGGCACGATCGTCAGGTTATCCGACGCCGCAATCGTCATCCCCACGTTGAAATAACCCGCGTTGGCATCGCTGGACACCACCGACTGCCAGTCCCCGCCGTTCGGCTTGAGCTTGCTCTTGCGCTGTATCAGATCGGACACCGAGAACGACATGCTCATCTTCTCGTTCAGGGCGAAGGCCACCCCCATTCCTAGCTGGAAACTGTCGCCGAGGCTGACTTTGCCGCCGACCTTCTGATTCTGTTCGCTGCTGATATCGTCGAACGACTCTTCGAAGTTGTGGGTATAGGACAGCGAGCCGAACAGCACGGCCGGGTCGAAGGTCTTGACCAGCGAGATACCCGGCGTGATCGACCAGACACCATTACCCGTCGGCAGGTTTTCCGGCACGTACAGGTTGTCGTTGGCGGTTGAGCGTACCAACTTGATGCCAAAGGGTTCCTTGCCCGTTGGCGCCTTGACGCGCAACGACACCACCGCATCCGGTAGAGTCGGGGTTTCATCCAGGAACTTGTAGGCCACGCCGAAGTTGACGTCGCCGAGGGTCGGGTCGCGGGTCACCGATTCTTCCGAGGTGGCGTTGCCATTGTTGCCCGCGCCGCCGGACTGGTAAGTCGACTCGCGATACACCACCGGCACGTTCACGTCGAACTGCCAACGATTGTCCAGGTTGTAGCGCCCGGTCATATCGACGGTCCAGTTATCCGACTTGATCCGGTCCAGGTTGATATTGCCCAGAAAGATCGAGTCCAGCGCCAGGAAACCGTTGAGCGTCAGTTGGCGTGCATCATAGCGAGCGTAAGTGACGCCGGTTTCAAAGCTGAACTTGCCATTGCCGAAAAAGCCGCTGGCCTCGTTGTACAAGTTACTCACACTTTGCGCCGGCGCCGAGTCGTCCTTGAGCGACTGTCCATACGAACTGCCACCGCCGCCCGCACCGCCGGAGGCCGCCGCCGCGCCGGTACCGGCAATGGTGGTGCCGCTGGCCTTCTGAAAATCCGCCGGGGATTTGGCCAGGCGCTTGGGGGGCGCCGCCTGCGGCTGATCCTCGACCTGGCGCACGCGCTGTTCCAATACCGCCAAGGCTTTTTGCTGCACTTCGTACCGCTGTTTGAGTTCCAGGAGTTCCTGTTTGAGCGTTTCGATATCGGCGTCTGGCGCGGCATACAACACGGATGCGGGCAAGAGCGTACTTAAACAGATCACCGCGCGTAGCGATAACGATCGATGCATGAAATAAGCCGTCCTTTTTCTAATGCGTAAGTGTCGAGGGTCAGCGTAGTTCAATAACCGAGCGTGCGTAGGCCTTTGAGTTGGTCCAGGTTGCAGTTCAACGCAGCGTTGCCAAGTCCGTTATTCATCACCACATTGAGCTGCGTCATATTGCTGACGAAGTTTCTGTCGCCGGTCAGCACCGTGCCTTGCAGCACCTGGCCGCCGCCAATCTGCTGGAGGCTGTTGCCTTGGTTATGATTGCCCTGGATCGCCATCTGCAAGCCGCCATTGCCGGCCGACACACTCACACGGCCTGCCGCGCTGTCGCCGGTGACGGTGCCGCCGGCCACCAGCACCTGGCCTGACTGCACGATATTGGCAGGGGCGAAGCCGTTCTCAGTGACGTTGATGCCGACATTGTTGTAGGCGGTGTTGCCGTCGCCGGCGGTGCGCACGCTTTGCGTCACGCCCGTGCCGGTACCCAGGCCGGCACCGCCGACCACGTTGCCGGTGCCAGTGTTCTGCTGGGTGCCCGTGCCGGCCGAGCCGGTGGTCTGCACATAAAACTGCGGAGTGATGGTTGACGCGTCGACCTGCATGCTGGCCTTGCCGGTGATGCTGTCGCCCACGGCATTGGTCCAGGTGCTGCTCATGACAATGCCGAAGCTGATGATCCGCCCCGGCATCACGTAGCGGCCGCGCAGTTCGGCCATCTCCGAATCCTTGAGTTCAATGGGCTTGAACCCCGACGAAGCATAAGCGGGCATCGAGGCTGCCAGACACATGACCGTCAGCCAACGGGAAGTGTTCATCTGCTGCTCCTGGAGCGTCCTGCCCCTTATTGCGCTTCTTAGAAGAAGTCGCTCTGGATGAAACCGAAATCCATCAGCTCGGCATCGCCTACGGGCCGGAACGTGTTCAACTGATTCTTGGCGGTCAACGGCGTGGGCGGATCGAGCAAGGCGTTGGCCTTGTCGTAACCTTCACCCAGCACGGCGAAGACAATGCCATTCCAGCCCTTGACGAAGTCGCCGTGTGAGTAGCGCTTGTGGCCCAGCACCGGGTCGCCGATATAGACCCAGTCCTTGTCCGCGCGCTGCAACACCACGAAGTGCTTGTAGCCACGTATTTCCAGCAGCACCACCACAGGGATCTTCACGGTCACCAGGGTGTCCGCTGCGATCTTGTAGCCCCGGGCACGCATGCCGATGCTTTCGAGGTAGCGCTTCATGTCCAGCATGGAAAAGCCCTGGGTGCGAACCAGGTCCTGGTCGGCATT
Organism: Pseudomonas cedrina subsp. cedrina; assembly: GCF_001983175.1. Classification (GTDB taxonomy): domain Bacteria; phylum Pseudomonadota; class Gammaproteobacteria; order Pseudomonadales; family Pseudomonadaceae; genus Aquipseudomonas; species Aquipseudomonas cedrina. Next base: position 182,820 of record NZ_MNPW01000007.1, on the reverse strand, counting down.
GACCAGCATGCCTTTGATGACGTGGTCTTCGTCTACGTCGAGCCAATAGCCCTGGCGCAGGATGGTGGCAAGTGCCGCGGCACCGCAGCTGAAATCGGTTTTCTGTTCCACCAGGTTGGCGAACCGGCGCTCACGGATGCTCTCGACCTTCTTGTAGATGACTGCACCGCCAGGCATGGCGGAGATCGCCATGGTGCCCGCCCAAGTCGGGCCGGTGAGCAGCAGCAGGAGGCTGAGGGTCGCGAGACGCATGATCGTGTGACCTGATGGACACGGGAATAAAAAGGGCCTTGTTGCCAAGGCCCCGTTGGATCAGAAGCGCACGCCGCTGGCGCAGACGCTGCAACCCTGGCCGATCGACAGGCTGTTGCTGCCTTGGTTGCCCGAGCCCGATTGCAGGTTCACACCCAAGTTGCCGGAGTTGCGGTTAGCCGAGTTGTCGAGGCTGGAGTTGTTCGACACATACTGGGCTTTGCCGCCATGGCCATAGCCGTAGCTGGTAGCGGCAGCGTTGAGGTAGCTGTTGCCGAGCGAGTTTTGCTCGGTGTTGGCGGCCGCTGCGATGTTTTTGCCGTCGGCAGTGGTAATTGCCAGGTTGTTTTTACCTTGGTTGCCTTGCCCAGCCTGGCCGTTGTAGCCCACGTTACCGGAGTTCCCGTTAACCGAGTTATCCAGGGACGCGTTGTTTTGCGTGCCTTTGTTGACGAAGTTGTTCAGCGCGCTGTTCTGGTTCACGTCGACAACGGCGAACACGGTCGCAAAGTCGCCTTTGGCGCTGGAGATAGCGCCAGAGTTATCGGCCTGGTTGCCGCTGCCGGCTTGAACGTTGACGCCGGTGTTACCGCTGTTGCCGGTCACCGAGCCATCGGCGGAGGCGTTGTTTTCGGTCTTGGTGTCGTCGAACTTGTTGCCCACGCTGTTTTGCACATCGGTAACCACCGAGGCAACCACGCCGGTTGGCTGTGGCGCAGGGTGCCAGCCACCACCTGCCTGGGCAGCAGCAGCCATGAGTGCGGCGAGCGCGAAAACCAGTGGTTTCAGGGCCATTTGAGGTTTCATGGTGTTTCTCCTTGCTTCTAATTGGTTGGTTAAGTGTTGGTACGGTCGAACGTGCGCTACCAAGCGGTTACTTGATAGTGATGCTCAGGGTGTTAGCCACGCGGTTTGCCACCCCGGCACTCTGGGTCACCTGTGTCACTCCTCGGCTGCCGGTGAAGGCCTGGTCGCTTGTCACGACCTGGCGGCTGCCAGTGGTGGGGGTGAGCCCTGAGTCGGTTGCCAGCGTCGTCGTGTTCTGTTGCAACAGGACGCTGTCGTCGATGCTTTGCGGGCCAGGGTTGATGCTGATCCGCACGGCATTGATGGATTGGTTATGAGCCCCGGCCGACTGGTTGACGCCCAGCATGCCGCTGCCGTTGGTAAAAGAGGCGCCCTCGATCGCCGCCTTGGCGTTCAGGGACGGGTCGACCTTGCCGTTCATGTTCTGGACAGAGCGAGTGGTGGCCTGGCCACCAAGCGCGACGGCGCGGTTGTTGATCATCTGCAACTGATCGCCCGCCGCCTGGTTGATCATCAGGTTGCCGTTGTAGCCCTTGCCGCTGTCGTTGATCACGGCGGTGTTGTCGGCCATGACCGAAGCGCTGCCCAGCAGGGCCAGAATGAGCAGGGAGCGGTTCATTATTGCCCCCCCAGCAGGTTGCCGATGTTGTTCAAGGGCGCCATGCCCCGCTGGATCGAGTCGCTGATCTGCCCACCCATCGAGGCGCCCGCGCCATGGCCTGCGGCTGCGCCGGAGCCGAGTGTCGTCACGCTGCCTTGGGCGTTATTCAAACCGGGGAGGTTGCCGTTGGGCATGATGGCGCGGGTGATGCTCGAGCCGCTGCTGATGCCACCGATGTCCAGGTCACTGAGTTCGCCGGTGGAACCCAGGATCTCGCGGCTTGGGTTGGCATTGGCGGTGCTGGGATAGGGGTCTTTGCCGTAAGGCCGCCCGTACATATGCCCCTGTACGTCGCGCCCGGTGACGATGACGCCGTCACCCGCAAAGCTCGGAACACTGATACCGGTACTGAGTACACAGCTGACCAGCAGTACGTTCATCGAACCTTGAGTGAGTGTATTCACGGCGACAGTCCTTATGCTCCACGCTGACCCTAAACAGCGCTGTCAGGAAGAGTGCAGAAGACGTGCCGCTTTTTACTTAGTCTCTATATTCAATGGCTTGCGAGTATTCATGGGCAAAATGATGGCAGTGGTGTTTCGCCCATGAAACACCGGGCTGCCCGCGCGCAACGTCCCAGCCACTGCGCAAACGCTTCAGCCGCTGTATCAACGCTGTAACACCACCCGGGAAAAAACACCGAACCCACGCCGCTCGGGCGATCCAGGGCATCGAGGTGTTAAAGAAATGGACAGTTGGGGCGTGACTAAGCCTGTGCAGGCAGGCAAAAGCTCAGCCCTTGGGCGCTTTACGCGGGATCGAGTTGAGTACGGGGTTGCCGTCCTGGTTCTGGGTCAGGTAGACCGGCAAGACTTTGGGCAGGGAAGGGATGAGGTTGTTGACCTCATTGATGTTGTAGATGCCACCGATGCGGATCGCCCCGGTGCCGGCGTCGGCCAGCATCACCGGTTTGCTCAGGTAGCGGTTGATCAAGGGCAGCGCGTCGGCCAGGGCCAGGTTGTCGAGGATCAGCTTGCCCTGGCGCCAGGCCAGCGCCGTGTCGTAGGGGTTGATCGCGCGCACGCTTGGCGTGGCATCGCCCCGCTGATAGCTGGCTTGCATGCCGGGCGTCAGGGGCACGCTGCCGTGGACCTGGTCGCTGGCAATCTGCACCGAACCTTCGAGCAGCATCACCCGCACCTGGTCCTCGTACTTCCAGACGTTGAACTGGGTGCCTGTGACACGCACCTGGCCATTGCCCGCATGCACGATAAACGGATGGGCGCTGTCATGCCTGACGTTGAAGAACGCTTCGCCCTTTTTCAGCGTGACCCGCCGCTGATCCTTGTACTGGCTGTAGACCAATTCGGTGCCGAGGTTGAGTTCAACCTGGCTGCCATCGCCCAGGGTGACCTGGCGCAGGCCGTCGGCGGCCTCGAAGCGCTCGTAGGAACTGGGTAACCAACCGGCTTCCCAACCGGTAAAGGCCGCGAGGGGCAGGGCGGCCAGGCAAACCGCCGCCGCCACCGCGTAGGTGCGCACGCGACTGCGGGGCTTGAACGGCGCCACCGGTGCCGGTGCGGTTTCGGTGCGCGGGAGGTGGTCGGCGACATCCCAGATTTCCAGCATGGCCGCGTATTCAAAGGCGTGCAGCGGGTCGGCGTCGTGCCATTGCGCAAAAGCCTGACGTTCCTGCGCCGTGCAATCGCCTGCGTGCAGGCGCATGCACCAATGCGCGGCGGCATCGGTGATAGCGTCATATTCGGCTTCTGAAAGGGGCTTTTCGCTCATTAACTCATCCTGATTTCCCACATTCTAACCTCCAGGGTAGACGGCGAGAACAGCCATCATGGCGATTGCACATCAATTGGAACTTATTCTCGTTTGAACGCACCTAAAAAGCTCAGGACATTCTCACAATGGAGTAGGAACATGCTGAAGAAAACCCTAGTCGCTTTATGTGCAACCACCGCCTTGCTCAGTGCAGGCGCAGCGATGGCCGACAAGCCGGGCGCGGGCTGGATCACCATCGAGAAGGCCATTGAGGTGGCCAAGACCAAGGCCGGTTACATCGAGGTCTACGCGGCCGAAGCGGATGACAATGGCTATTGGGAAGTCAAAGGCCGTAAATCCGACGGCACTGTGTATGAAGCGCGCATCGATGGCGCGTCTGGCAATATCCTGCGTGACCAGAAAGACTGATCATCGCCTTCAGGGGGGCTGTTCAGGCCCCCTGATCCAACTCCCGCCCCAACTGCATGATCAGGTACGTTACCGAGTCGGCGTTCGCCAGGATCGTATCGATGCGCTTGTCCACGTTACTCATGAAAATCTGCCGGGCATCGTCCAGGGTCTTGGCACCTGTCATTTTGAAAATCTTGTCTCTGATTGAGGCTGTGGACGGATCAAGCCCGGCTTCTTCCCAACGCCTCGTAAACTCGTTAAACGTCAGGAACAACAGGCTCGCTGGTGTCAGGACGGACAATGCGGTGTCGCGCAGGTGTGACAGTTTAGTGTGCAGTTCTTTTCCCGCGTCGGTGCTGACATCAATGAGGTCATGAAACGGTCGCACGGTGTCCAGATACGCCACATCTTCGGTATGGCTCATCAAATGCGTCAGCTCGTGGATCAACACCGCAGCCCTTGCATGAGTGGCGATGCTGAACGGAATGGTCAGATGGCCTTCATACATCTCCAATAGAGGGTCGAAAAAACGCTCCAGCAAGTAGATCTTCTGTTCAATGTCGTCCGGCAAAACAAACGCAAAGCTGTCACAGGGGCGCCAGCGCGAAGTACCGACGACAAAGCGCGCCGAGTCAGGCTTGGACAGAGCCGGGTTGACCAATTCATTGAGCACCTCGTCGACGCGCTGCTCGACCCGCCTCAATTGCTCGGGCGTGAGACTGATTACACCGAACAGTTCGGTTAAAAAACGTCCAAGACGGCTTGCAGGGTCACGCTCGCCAGCGAAATACACAACGTTGCGTTTGCAGTTCACGGTGTAATACGTCGCCACGTTGAGCGCCTCGTCGATGCGTTGCGCTTTCCAGTTCGACAGCGCGGCAATCTGCTCCATGCCGACCGCTTCGATATTGATCGACTCCCGTTCGGCCGTGCGTGTGTGCCTGCGTCCGGCATAGCGCGACAGCGTTTTACCGAACCTGGGGTTGCGTTGGCGCAGGTCCAGCACCCAACGGCCCTCGGCGTCGCGCTGCACGGAGGGCCCGGTGGCGTCATCGAGGCTCACGCACCAGCCTTCACCGGTGTTGCGCACCGGGTACACCTTGCCCGCCACCGGCACGAAATGACGCAAGGTGCCGGGTTGCTGGAACACATGACTTACGCGGCTTTGCGTCAGCTCGACCAGGGCAATGTCGTGTTGTTCGAAGTGCTGCATGCGCGTGCGCAGCGGCTCGGTGATATCCAGGGTGGCGAGCGTCGTGGCGGTTGGCTTCACGTCGTCGGGCCTGGAGGACGAGGGGGTCGGCGCGCTGTCGGTTGGCAGCAGGGTATCCAGTTCTTGGCGCAGCGAGGCCAGGGTGGCTGTGCCACGGATGAAGCTTTTTAGTGCCGAACCCCAGCGGTGTTGCTGCAGGCCCTCGGCCGAGGTCATGAACAACTTGAAACTGCGCCAGACCACCAACGGGTAGCTGAGCTTGCCCGCAATAAATTGCAGGGCGGTGGGAATCACCTTGCGCAGCAGACCAGTGACCGTATCCCATTCGCCCTTGCCGTGCGGGTCGAACTGGCAGGCCAGCATCTTGACCAGCAAGCGCGTGTTGTCGCCGAACAGCTGTGTCAAGTGGTTGCCCCTTATCGGCGTCGAGGCCAGTTGCAAATCCACGCCACTCATCGGCGTGTGCGGCTGTAACAGATTTCGGTAAGAGGCCTGGTTCGCCACGTCCAGCCGGCGAATTACCCAGTCTTGCAACGGCCCGGGGCGCTCCAGCTCGTCGAGCAGGTCCTGTTCGCGGGCATATTCCCTGAGTACCGGCAGCGGACTATAGGGCGCATACAACACCAGCGGCCCGCTCGCGCCCGATTGCGGCCCGATCAGGTAAAGCCCCAAGGGTTTGACCACCACCGCGCCGGCGGTAGCGATCAACTCCAGCGGGCGAATCATCGCCGTCGTGCCGCTGACTGCTTCGCGCGCAAGCGCATCCGGCATGTCAAATACCTGCTGCACAAAACTCCAGGCCGTGGCGCTGAGGCGTTCTTCAAGCTTTTCCTCATGGGCATGGCGCAGCAGTTGCCAGGGCAGTTGTCGACAGAACAGTGCTTGACTCTGGCGTGCCTCATCGCTTTGCCCGCTCAGGTGAGTATTCAGCAGCGCGCCCAAGTGCGTGGCCAGGTCCAGTTGGCGCACCAATTGCACCACGGCCGCGCCGTCCAGCGCCGTCGGCAGTGACGTGGCCGTGCGCGAATAGGGGCGCACGTTGTCGCCGCTCAGCTCGGGCAAGTGAGCCATGGCGAAGTCGACCAGGCTCAAGGCATGACCGTCGAGGCGCGCGCGATCAGCAATGAGGACGTTGCCCGGGTCGATTGACTGGCCTGCGAAGCGCTTGTCCAGCAGTGCCGCAAGGGCTCGGGCGACATACTCGCGCAGCTCCTCCAGGCTGTGCAGGTAGTCGCGTTCGTCCTGGCTGTTGACCCGGTATTGCTCCAGCAGCTCAGCGTGCAGGATTTGCTCCCGGGGCGCGGCCATTCCCAGCCACACGGGCAACGCTTGCTGATGAATCATTGCATGCGCCACGCTCAGCGCCTTACCCAGGTTGCTCGGCGACGGACGTTGCATGAGGCTGTCCAGGCAGTCCTGCAGACGACGCGCGCCGAGCGGGATCGACAGCAGGTAGTCAACGCGATCGAGCGCAAAGTCGCGCCAGCTCTCCTGGCGATTGTTCAACAGGTCGTCGTCGATGCGTTGCAAGGGACCAAGGCGATAGCGCTGATGTGGCGTGTAACGCGTAACAGCGAGGTTTTCCAGGAGTGCAAAACGCTCATCCGCTTGCGCCAGGCGCTGCTCCAGGATGTGGCGGGCCGCCTGGATCGAGGCAAAGACTTCATGACCCCGGCGCGGCGTCCATAGAACGGCCTGGCCGGAATGCACGGGGTCGGTGCCACCGCGCTCGGTCAACAGGAAACCATTGGCCAGGGCCTGTGGCTGCTCATCTTCGCCCACCAGGACCGTCAAGCCATAGGCGTCCGGCAGGAAACCATCGAGGCCATGGCGCGTGAGACGCGTCAGGCTGTCGGGGCGCAGTACCGTGTCGAGGATGTCGTGGCCACGGCGGGCAAGGGTTTTGTACAGCAGGCGCAGTTCGGCTTCGCTGCGCAACCCCAGCAGCAACGCGTCATTGAGGGGCTTGTGGTGCTGCTGCAGGAAGTGCCGGGGCAGGGTGCGGATATCGTGGTTGACGAACGGCCCCATGGCGCTTTCAACGATGGCGTTGAATGTCTTGCCGTCCAGATTATTGAAGCGCAGGGCATAACCCGCGAGCCGCGCTGTGTACAAACCGATGAGCGGTGAGTCGGCGATCGGCCCCGCCGTACCGGCCAGGCGCTCGATAAAATGTTCGACCATGTTCAGCGACTGTTCGGGCGTGCGCTCCTCCGCTTGCTGCGCCTGGCTGGCATAGGTGTTGATAAACACCGAAGTGGCGTCGAGCGCGCGCTGATGTTTTTCCAGCTCGGCATTCAATGCATGGGCCGCCAGCTTGCGCAACGTCGGATGGTCGCGGTGCAGCGCGACCACCAGGGCGTCGGCCGCCAGCAGGGCTTGCAACTGCGCCTTGGCGCGTTCCGCCTGCACTGTTGACGGGCGCCCATTGCCGCTGGTAACCGGGTGCATGCTCCAGCGCCCACCGGCGTCAAGCGCCAGCAGGCGTTGATCGGTCATCTGCCGCATGTCCAGGGCGCAATCGAGCAGGGCGGCCAGGTCGACATTGCCATCACTGCGCCGGAACACGCCCAAGGCGTACTCCATATTGCTTTGCTGTTTGGCGGACACCGCTTCGATCATTGTCGAAAAAACATCACCTTTTATTTCTAATCCACTGATTTGTATATCATTCATCGCTATATAGACGCTGCGTTCTTCCAGCGATAGGAAGTTGAGCAGTTCATCTTCGTGGCCGGCTGTCTTGAGCATTTGCAGCAGTGTTTCGTTGAGGGCATCCACATCCCTGAGCATCTGCAGCCCGCGTGTCTGGGTATAGAGATAGGCATTGGTCGCGCTGATCAACAAGGTGCCGGCCAATTCCACGCAGTGCTGGTAGGGCGCATGGATACGCACCGTCTGGACGCGCAATGACGGGAAGTCAGCTTTACGAGTGGCTTGATCGGGTAAAAAGACGCCCTGCAGTACATGGCTTTCCTGGGCAGAAATAATGCCGTTCTGGCGCTTGAGCAGCAGGTCGGTTCGGAACTTGTCGCTGAGCACTTGGGCGAAAAAGCCACTGCGCGACTGGTCGTCGGCAAAATCTGCGTTCCAGTAGGTTTGCAGCAGGCTGGCCAAGAGCTTGGAGAGGATGGCCGAGCATTGTTCCACCAGGCTTTGCCAGCGCTCTACGTCCTGCACCCGTTGTGCCTCGGTAAAGCCCTGGGTGACATGACGCGGGTTGACGAAGCGGCGGGTTTGCCCTGCCGGCCAGCCTTGCAAGAGATAGAACTGCAGCAGGGCGTCGCTCAAGGGCACGCAACTCACCCAATGGGGCGCACGACCGCTGGTCGTCGGAGCAAAACTGTTGACTAGGCTGTCACGATGATCAAGGTCTGGAAAATACGAACGGCTCATGATGCTCAGCAGGGTATCGAGCATCCACGGCAGGGTGGGTATGGTGCCCAGTTGATCGAGCATCTCCCGCACATTCTGCTGCTGGCACGCTGCGAGGGTGTTTTCCTGGTCCTGCAGCACGGCGCCGTTGATGGTTTCCGGGACCAGCTTCAGGTCAGTGGCAGTCGCCAGATCGGCGCGTTGACGTATTGAAAGAAAACTAGTTAATTCAACGTCTTGTCTGTTATTTCTAAAGTTTTTAGTGAGGTTTTCGAGCAGTTTCTCACGGTTATCGAATACTTCCAGCCCTGCGTAAGGCGTGTACAGCACCGCCTTATCGTCCTCGGGACCGGGGCTCATCATGAAGGCGCCGGCCAGGGGAATGGGGGCTTTGCCCGTGACGTGAATCATCAGCTTTTCCACCGCCATCGGCGCCTCCCGAAACCTGGGGCTCTGCCGCGCTTCGTCAGTGGCGTAGTACAGCTTATGCAGCCAATCCAGGTCGCGCAGACTCAGACCCAGCGCACGTTCGCGCTCGGTGGGCTGCTTGCGCCTGACCGGGCGGAGGAACTCGTCAAAAAAATAGGGCGGCGTCAGCCGTGTCATGGTGAGGTTTCCGTTACAGCCAGGGAGATAGATGAGGCTAAGCGTGGGCGATCCTGGCAGGACGGTAGATAGCTGCCGCCATTTCGGCGACGCATGCACAAACGTGGATTGACAGCAGGCGCGGCGTGCGTTGTTAATCCTGGCCTGGGTTTCCAGTCTTGTTGCCCCTCCAATCATAAAATCGGAGCTTCAGATGTCTGCGCAGTCCTTGGTAGTTGAAGGTTCCACGACCCGCATTACTTTCACGGCGCTGGTGGCGTTGCTCCAGCGCATCTTCGAGCGCCATGATACGTCGGCGCACGTGGCGGCGATCCTGGCGCACAATTGCGCCAGCGCCGAGCGAGATGGCGCCCATAGCCATGGCGTGTTTCGCATGCCCGGTTACCTGTCGACCCTGGCCAGTGGCTGGATCGACGGCATGGCCTTGCCCGAGGTCACGGACGTGGCCTCAGGCTACGTGCGGGTGGATGCGCGCAATGGCTTTGCCCAGCCGGCGCTGGAAGCGGCGCGCGGGCTGCTGGTGGAAAAAGCCCGCAGCGCCGGGATCGCCTTGCTGGCGATTCATAACTCCCACCATTTCGCGGCCTTGTGGCCCGATGTCGAGCCGTTCGCCGAAGAAGGCCTGGTGGCGCTGAGCGTGGTCAACAGCATGACCTGCGTGGTACCTCACGGTGCGGACCGGCCGTTGTTCGGCACCAACCCCATCGCCTTCGCCGCGCCGCGTGCCGATGGCGCGCCGATTGTGTTTGACCTGGCCACCAGCGCCATTGCCCATGGCGATGTGCAGATCGCCGCGCGCAAGGGCGAGCGCTTGCCGCCGGGCATGGGCGTGGATGGACTCGGCCAGCCGACCCAGGACCCCAAGGCGATCCTTGAAGGCGGCGCACTGTTGCCGTTTGGCGGGCACAAGGGCTCGGCGCTGTCGATGATGGTCGAGTTACTGGCGGCGGCGCTGACCGGGGGCAACTTCTCGTTCGAATTCGACTGGTCGGAGCACCCCGGCGCGCGCACGCCCTGGACCGGGCAGTTATTGATTGTGATCGACCCGAGCAAGACCGGCGGCCAAGTGTTCGCCGAGCGCAGTCAGGAGCTGGTGCGGCAGATGCATGCAGCGGGGTTGCGGCGCTTGCCGGGTGACCGGCGTCATCGCACGCGGGCGAAGGCCGAAAAAGAGGGGATTGTGCTGGAAGCTGAAGAGTTGCAGCGCTTGCAAGCGATGGCAAACGCCTGAAAAAAGGCTGCGCACTGGGCGCAGCCGGACTTGCTCAGTTGCGACGGCCCAGCAGCAGGCCCACCACCAGGCCAAAGCCTGCGGAAATCGCCACGGTCTGCCACGGGTGACCACCGATATAGGTTTCGGTAGCGTCCACCACCGGCTTGCTGCGTTCGCGCACGTTGGACACCGAGTCCAGGGCTTGCTTGAGTTTGATGGCGACCTGTTCGCGCAGGGTTTCGCCTTCTTCACCCACCAGCGCGGCGCTGCTTTTGAGCAGTTTGTCCGATTCTTCGATCAACGCCGTCAGTTCACTGAACGCTTGATCCTTGATTTGCTCTTCGACGGCTTGGGCAGTGGTTTTGCGGGCCATTGGGTGACTCCTTGCGGGTGAATGTGGCAGTGAACAATGGAGTGCCGCGCGTCGGCAAAAGTTGCAGTTTATTTGCGCGCCGGTCACCGTGGGCAAAAATCGGAATCAGGAAATTTCGACCTACGGTGTAAGATGCCACCTATTTACGCAGCAGGTAATCCAACATGAGCTTCAATCTTGCCAACAAAACCCTCGCCGAACGCGCCGAGCTGGAAGATGAAAAGTCGCGTCTCTACGACCTGTGGCAAACCAACCTGGGCAAAGCCAAGGGTGAGGCCGCGCGGTTGTTCGGCGAACGCGCCAAGCGCAAGGGCAAGTGGGCCGAATGGGTGCGCGCGGAACTTGACGGCATGTCGCCGCCGGAGTTCGCCAACATGGTGCGCAGTGAGGTCAACAAGCTGATGGCGGCGGCTAAGTAAAGCTCGCCACCACCGCTTCGCGAACTTTCAGCAACAGTGGATCAAGCTGCGCCTGGGTGCGCCAACCCAGTTCCACCGGATAGCGCGGCAGGGCCAGCGGGCACGGCACTACATGGAGGCCGGTCATTTGCGCGATGGCCCGCGCGGCATGCCCCGGAATGGTCGCCACTGCCTGGCTGCCCTTGAGCAAAAACGGCAGCGCGGCAAAGTGGCTGGTGGAGGCGCACACCTGGCGGGTCAAGCCCTGCGCCGCCAACCCCTCGTCGGTGATGCCGATAAACCCGCCGGACGACACCAGCACATGTTCGCGAGCGACGAACTCCTCCAGGCTGATACCGGGCTGGCTTGAGTCCAGCAGGCAGCAATAATCCCCCTCCGCCAGCACTTGGCGACTCAAGCGGCTGTGGGCGAAACCGCCGGCGGTAATCGCCAGGTCGAGCGTGCGGTCGAGCAGGGCGCCCGCCACGATCTGGCTGTGGGTCTGACGGAAAATCACGCGCAGTTTCGGCGCCCGTCGGCCGATCTCTTCCATCAGCCGGCGGCCATAGGCAATCTCGAAATCATCGGACAAGCCCACTACCACGGAGCGGCCCTGGTACTGCGGGTTGTGCGGATTGGCCATTGCCAGGCTCTGTCGACACCGATCCAGCGCTTCACTGATCAACGGTTTCAGCTGGTTGGCCCGCAAGGTGGGCGCCAGGCCGCGCCCGGTGCGCACGAACAATTGATCGTCATACACCTCGCGCAAGCGCCGCAGCCCGGCGCTGATGGCCGATTGGGTGACCCCCAGGCGCAACGCCGCGCGGCTGGCGCTGGACTCGTCATGCAGCGCTTCGATGGTTTTAAGCAGGTTGAGATCGACCTGGGCGATATTTATCTGGCTCATATCATTCAGTACTGAAGTGGGCTTTATTCATGATCGAGGCTGACGGGAGAATGGGCAACCCCTGACTACGGAGTGAATGTGATGCCTGTTTCTACTGTAGCGGCCCTGCAAATCGGCTCCTTGCCTGGCGGCAAGGCTGACACCCTGGCGCAGATCCTGGCCTATGAGCACGAAATCCTGCGCAGCGGTGCGCAATTGGTGGTGATGCCTGAGGCGCTGCTGGGCGGTTATCCCAAAGGCGAAGGCTTCGGCACGCAACTGGGCTATCGCCTGCCCGAAGGGCGCGAAGCCTTTGCGCGTTATTTTGCCAATGCCATCGACGTGCCAGGCGCCGAGACCGAAGCGTTGGCGGGTTTGTCGGCGCGCACCGGTGCGAGCCTGGTACTGGGTGTCATCGAGCGCAGTGGCAGCACTTTGTACTGCACCGTGCTGTATTTTGACCCGGCGGGTGGCCTGGTGGCCAAACACCGCAAATTGATGCCCACTGGTACCGAGCGGCTGATCTGGGGCAAGGGCGATGGTTCGACCCTGCCGGTGATCGATGCTGCCGTAGGACGCATCGGCGCAGCCGTGTGCTGGGAAAACATGATGCCGCTGCTGCGCACGGCGATGTACGCCAAGGGCGTCGAAGTGTGGTGCGCGCCGACGGTGGACGAGCGCGAAATGTGGCAAGTGAGCATGCGCCACGTGGCCCATGAGGGGCGCTGCTTTGTGGTCAGCGCGTGCCAGGTGCAGGCGTCGCCCCAAGCGTTGGGGGTGGAGGTCGCCCATTGGCCGTCGGACCGTCCGTTGATTGCCGGCGGCAGCGTGATTGTCGGGCCGATGGGCGACATCCTGGCCGGGCCTTTGCTGGGTGAGGCGGGGTTGCTGACTGCACGGATCGATACCGCTGACCTGGTGCGCGCGCGGTATGACTATGACGTAGTGGGGCATTATGCCCGTCCGGATGTGTTCGAACTGGTGGTGGATGAGCGCGCAAAACCGGGCGTGCGTTTTATCACTGATTAAACACAGTCAGGGTTGTGGGAGCTGGCTTGCCTGCGATAGCCATGGGTATCTACACAAGTTTCAAAGGCTGAAAAAATTCCCTGTAGTGAGCGGGCTTGTCCCGCGCTGGGCGGCGAAGCGGCCCTAATAAAGACACCGCTTTACTTCAGATCAATACACTTGCCTGATTTGGGGCCGCTTCGCAGCCCAGCGCGGGGCAAGCCCGCTCACTACAGACCGCGATCGCAGGCAAGCCAGCTCCTATATTAGATGCTCATCGGCCGGAAGATTTGGCTGCCAGCCATTCAGCGCGGGTCATTTCCCATAGGTCGCGCGGGAAGGTGCCCTCGACAAACTCGCCTTCTTCCGTCCTGATCAACCGCATGCCCGTACGCTCGGAAATCCGCCGTGACCCCAGGTTGGGCGCGGCCTTGGGCACCCGCATGAGAGGGCGCTTGAGTACGCCGAACCAATAGTCGGTCACTGCCGCGCTGGCTTCGCTCATCAAACCTTGCCCCTGCCACTGCGGGCCGAGCCAGAACCCTCGGTTGTTGTCCTGCTCATCCATCAGGCTGATAACGCCGATCAACTGATCCGGCGCGCTTTTCAAGCGGATCGACCAGTGCCATTCCTCGTGACGGGCCATGGCGGGCAGGGCGTTCTCTTCCAGGAAGGTGCGTGCACCATCGGCCGGGTAGGGCCAGGGCACCAAGGCATTGAGGTAACGCACCACTGCCCAGTGGGGAAATTGCCGCTGGATGCCCTCGGCATCGTCCAGGACCAGCGGGCGCAGGATCAGGCGGTCAGTCAACAACAGAGGTTGCATGGCGTTTACCAGGTAGCGGTATTCGGAAGATCCAGTGTGCCACGGTCCACAAAGCGCATCGTGCCGAACAGGCCTCCGGCCAATTTGCCGCGCAGCACATAGGGCAGGTTGTTCAGGCTCTGGGTCTGGCTCAGGCCCAGGGTCTGGCGCAGAAAGGAAAACGCCGAAACACTCACCGGCACCATGAGCACCGTCTCGGAAAAACGTGGGATGGAGCCGCTTTGATCGCTCACCCCCGACGCCAACGGCCGGCCATTGACCTCCAGGTCCAGGGCCACGCCGTTGTAGTCGATGGCCGTTTCATTGGGGTTCTGCACCCGTAGTTTCACGGCGAAGCGCACTTCCAGCTCCTGGCTTTGCAGCGGCTCGATGCCCACCACGTTGATGTTCACCGGGTCACGGTTGGGGAACAGCGCGCACGCGCTCAAGGTCAGCAGCAACAGCGATACAACCATGAGCTTGCGCATGTAACGGTGCTCCTATTTCTTGGTGACGTCCGGGTCCTGCATCACTTTGAGGGTCGAGGACTCCGGATCGAATTCATCTTCTTCCAGCTCTATGAACTCCTCAGGCAGGAAAATGTTCAGCACGATTGCACAGAAAGCGCCCACGGTGATCGGCGACTCGAAGATGTTGTGCAGCGCCTTGGGCAGCTCGCGCAGCACTTCCGGCACGGCGGCAACGCCCAGGCCCATGCCCAGCGAGATCGCCACGATCAGCACATTGCGCCGATGCAGGCCGGCTTCGGCGAGAATCTTGATACCCGCCACGGCCACGGTGCCGAACATGATCAGGGTCGCGCCGCCCAGGACCGGCTTGGGCATCAGTTGCAGCACCGCGCCGACCATCGGGAACAACCCCAGCAGCACCAGCAGGCCGGCGATAAAGTACGCCACGTAGCGGCTGGCCACGCCGGTCAGTTGGATCACGCCGTTGTTCTGGGCGAAGGTCACCATCGGCAGGCTGTTGAAGGTGGCCGCCATCGCCGAGTTAAGGCCATCGGCCAGCAGGGCCGGACTTGATGCGCTTGATGTGCAGCGGGCCCTTGACCGGCTGTTGGGAAATCATCGAGTTGGCCGTCAGGTCACCGGCCGCTTCCAGAGGGGAAATCAGGAAGATCACCGCCACGGGAATAAACGCCACCCAATCGAACGAGAACCCGTACTTGAACGGTACCGGTACGCTGATCAACGGCACCTGGGGCAATGCCGCCAGGTCCACGCGGCCCATCAGCCAGGCCACGACGAAGCCCAGGGTCAGGCCGATCACGATCGAGCCCAGGCGCAGGAACGGGTTGTTGAAGCGGTTGAGCACCACAATGGTCAGCAGCACCAGCGCCGCCAGGCCCATATTGCTCGCCGCGCCGAGATCGCTGGCGCCGAAACCGCCGGCCATGTCGGTGACCGCAACCTTGATCAACGACAACCCCATCAAGGTGATGATGGTACCGGTGACCACCGGGGTGATCAGCTTGCGCAGCTTGCCGATGAACTGGCTGAGCACCACTTCGATGAAGGCTGCGAAAAAGCAGATGCCAAAAATCGTCGAAAGGATCTCATCGGTGCCGCCGCCCCGGGCCTTGACCATGAAGCCGGCGCTGAGAATCACGCTGATAAACGAAAAACTGGTGCCCTGCAGGCACAACAAACCCGAGCCGATCGGGCCGAACGTGCGCGCCTGCACAAAGGTGCCGAGCCCCGACACAAACAGCGCCATGCTCACCAGGTAAGGTACTTCGCTTTCCAGGCCGAGCACGCCGCCGACGATCAAGGTGGGGGTGATGATGCCGACAAAGCTGGCCAGCACATGCTGCAACGCGGCAAAGACCGCCGCGGTGAAGTGCGGGCGGTCTTCCAGGCCGTAGATCAGGTCGGATTTATAGCGCGGGCGGGGGGCTTGAGCGTCAGACAAAATGAGGGCTCGGGTCAGAAAAGGGAGGCGCAGGATGCCAGAAACGGCCAGTCGTCAGAAGTGTAATAAATTTTTTATAAAGCGCCCTGCGCCAAACCCCGACATCAGCCGATACCTCGTATAGGCCTACCTATCCATGCCAACAGGGGTGGCCACGGTCTGTGCAGCGCGTTGGCGCTGGCGGATCGTTTCGCGGCAGGACGCTAGCAAACATTACTTCTGAGAGCCTCCCTTATGTCCCTCCGTCATCTGAACATTGCCCCTCGCGCATTCCTCGGGTTTGCCTTCATCGCCGTCCTGGTGGTCATCCTGGGGGTGTTTGCGGTCAACCGCATGACCCTGATGCGTCAGGCTTCGTCGGACATGAGCACCAACCAGCTGCCCAGCGTGACGTACCTGGGGCACATGACGGAAAACGTGCTGCGCATGCGTATCCTGTCCTTTCGCGTGCTGGTCAACCGTGAGCCGGCGGCCCTGCAGGAAGCCGAAACCCGCATCGGCGTGCTGGTCGACAAGGTCAGGGCCGCCCAGAGCCACTATGCCGCGTTGCCGGCAGGTGCCGAAGAGGCGGTGCTGTACAAGACGTTCGCGACGACCCTGGACAACTACGCCAAGGCCCAGGCCGACATGATTGCCCTGTCCAAGCAAGACAAGGTCGATGAAATGCGTGCCCTGATCAACAGCCGCATCAAGGAAGGCACCGACCAGATGGGCGAGCAGTTGAATAAACTGATCGCCCTCAACGCCGCCGGCGCCAAGGCCGCCGATGCCCAGGCCGAACACAGTTACGAGGCCGCCATTACCGGCGTTATCGTCGTGTCGGTCGCCGCTGCGCTGCTGACCGTGTTGCTGGCCTGGCTGCTGACCCGCAGCATCGTCACGCCGTTGCGCAAGGCCGTGCAAGCGGCTGAAAGCATCGCCGGCGGCAACCTGACCGCCACCATCGAAGACGACGGCAAGGATGAGCCGGCACGCCTGATCAGCGCCTTGTCGGCCATGCAGACCAACCTGCGCCAGACCATCCAGCACATTGCGGGCTCGGCCACGCAGTTGGCCTCCGCCGCCGAAGAACTGAGCGCGGTCACCGAGGAAGCCTCCAAGGGCTTGCAGCAACAGAACAACGAAATCGACCAGGCGGCCACGGCGGTCAACGAGATGACGGCGGCCGTGGAGGAAGTGGCGCGCAATGCGGTGTCCACGTCCGAGGCGTCCGGGCAGTCCAACCAGGCCGCGCGCGAAGGCCGCGACCGCGTGATGGATACCGTCGGCGCGATCCAGACCATGACCCAGGACGTGCAGAACACCGCCGTGATGATCGAAGGCCTGGCCACTCAGGGGCGTGACATCGGCAAGGTGCTCGACGTGATCCGCGCGATCGCCGAGCAGACCAACCTGCTGGCGTTGAACGCGGCCATCGAAGCGGCCCGTGCCGGTGAAGCCGGGCGCGGCTTTGCGGTGGTGGCGGACGAAGTGCGGGCATTGGCCCACCGCACGGCCCAGTCGACTCAGGAAATCGAAAAAATGGTCGCCGGTATCCAGAACGGCACCGGAGAAGCCGTGCAATCGATGCAGCAGAGCAACCAGCGCACCCAGAACACCCTGGAAATGGCCCGCGCCGCCGGCGTGGCACTGGAGCAGATCACTCAGTCCATCAGCCTGATCAACGAACGCAACCTGGTGATCGCCAGCGCGTCGGAGGAACAGGCCCAGGTGTCCCGCGAAGTGGACCGCAACCTGGTGAACATCCGCGACCTGGCCACGCAGTCGGCGGCGGGTGCCAACCAGACCAGCGCGGCCAGCCATGAGCTGTCACGCCTGGCGGTGGATTTGAATGGGATGGTGGCGCGGTTCGTTATCTAACGAGCGCCGCAATTCAACGGTGGGAGCTGGCTTGCCTGCGATAGCAATTTGTAGTGAGCGGGCTTGTCCCGCGCTGGGTGGCGAAGCCGCCCCAAACCAGGCGACCCCGTTTCATCCTGAACGTGAGCGGCGTCTTCATTGGGGCGGCTTCGCCACCCAGCGCGGGGCAAGCCCGCTCACTACACAGTTGGTTTTGTGGTGTGTCAGGGGGCTATTGCTGCCAGGCCGCCGGGTTCACCAGATTCTTCGGTTTCTCTCCCGCCAACGCCGCCAACAGATTGTCCACCGCGCACTGGGCCATCGCCTCGCGCGTCTCATGGGTCGCCGAGCCGATATGCGGTGTGGCCACCACGTTATTCAGGCGCAGCAGGGGGGAGCCATGATCGAGCGGTTCCTTCTCGAACACATCCAGCCCCGCCGCGCGGATAGTGCGTTGCTGCAACGCCTCGACCAGCGCCGCCTCATCCACCACCTTGCCCCGCGAAATATTGATAAAGATCGTCTCCGGGCCCATCAGCGCAAACTGTTCGGCGCCGATCAGCTTTTCGGTCTCGGCGGTGAGCGGCAGCGTCAGGCAGACAAAATCAGCCTGTTGCAGCAGGTCATTCAAGCTGCGGTACTGCGCGCCGAAGCGCGCTTCCACCGCCGGCTTGGGCGAATGGCTGTGGTAGATCACCGGCATGCCAAAACCAAAATGCCCGCGCTGGGCCAGGGCTTCGCCAATGCGGCCCATGCCGATGATGCCGAGGGTCTTGCCGTGGACATCGCTGCCAAAGTGCGCCGGGCCGATGTTTTTGTGCCACTGGCCGGCGCGCACCATGTCGGCGAGCTCGACCACGCGCCGGGCGGTCGCCAGGATCAACGCAAAGCCGGTGTCGGCGGTGGTTTCGGTGAGGACGTCGGGGGTATTGCTGAGCAGGATGCCGCGCCCGGTCAGGTAGTCGATGTCGTAGTTGTCGACGCCCACCGACACGCTGGCGACCGCCTCCAGTTTCGGTGCCAGGTCCAGCAGCGTGGCATCCAGGCGCAGGCTGGCACCGAGCAGGCCATGGGCGCCGGGCAGGGCACCGCGCAGCTTGGCCAGGCCAGGCTCGTCCAGGGCTTCGATCAGCGTGACCTCGGCCTGTTCATGCAGGCGGGCCATCAGCGGCGCGGAGAGTTTCTTGTACAGCACGACAGATTTTTTCATGAGGTCTTTACCTTCAACTCCGGGGTTGGCACCCGCACGCGATCACTGGCGCCGGGCTTGAGGAAAATCGTCAGCACCACCGACAGCAGCAACGCACCGCTCATCAGCAGGTACGACGCGCCGGGCGAACCGGTGCTGCTATTGAGGTAACCCACCAGGTACGAACCGCCGAACGAACCGAGGGCGCCCATGCTGTTGATCAGCGCCATGGCGCCGCCGGCGACGTTGGCCGGCAGGATCTCCGGCACGATGGCGAAAAACGGCCCGTAAGGCGCATACATGCAGGCCCCGGCAATCACCAGCAAGGTGTAGGACCACCAGAAGTGCTCGGCACCGAGTACGTAGGACGCGTAGAACGCAATCGAGGCGATCAGCAGCGGCGGCCACACAAAGCGTTTACGCTTTTGCAGCTTGTCCGACCCCCAGCTCACCGCCAGCATGCCGATCACCGCCGCCAGGTACGGCAGCGCCGACAGCCAGCCGGCCTCGACCATGTCCATCTGCAAACCGGCCTTGAGGATCGACGGCAGCCACAGCACAAAGCCGTACACGCCGATGCTCCAGCAGAAGAATTGCAGCGCCAGGATGATCACCTTGGGCGAGCGAAAGGCTTCGGCGTAGTTCTTCACCGCCTTGATACCGACTTGCTCGGCAGCCAGGGCGCTTTCCAGTTCCTGTTTCTCGGCATCGCTCAGCCACTTGGCATCCTTTGGACGCTCATCGGCCAGCTTCCACCAGATGAAGGCCCAGAACACCGCAGGCAGACCTTCGATGATAAACATCCAGCGCCAGCTGAAATGCTGCACCAGGTAGCCCGACACCACCGACATCCACAGCATGGTCACCGGGTTGCCGAGGATCAGGAAGGTGTTGGCGCGCGAGCGTTCGGCCCGGGTGAACCAGTGGCACAGGTACACCAGCATGGCCGGCATCACCGCCGCTTCGACCACGCCGAGCATGAAGCGGATCACGATCAGCATGTAGGCATTGGACACCACCCCGGTCAGGGTGGCCAGGCCGCCCCACAGGATCAGGCTGACAAAGATCAGCTTCTTGACGCTGCGCTTTTGCGCGTAGATCGCCCCCGGCACCTGGAAGAAAAAGTAACCGAGGAAAAACAGCGCCCCCAGCAACGACGACATGCCAGGAGTGATCATCAGGTCTTCGGCCATCCCGGAGGCGGCGGCGAAGCCATAGTTGGCGCGGTCCAGGTACGCCAGGCTGTAGGTGATAAAAACGATGGGCATGATGTACCACCAACGGCGGGTGGCGAGTTTCACGGTTTCCATGGGGTTGCTCCTGAGCTTGTTGTAGTTGTGGCAACAGGGTGTGGGTCAAGCGACGGATCGGGTGGGCAGCTCTGAACGGCTGGGCAAGCCTTCCATGTCACCACGGCTCTGCACGGCGCGGCTGCCGATCCAGTTGCCGCGCTGCACCGCCTCGGGAAAACTGAGGTTTTCCAGCAGCGCGCTGATCATGCCCACGGCGAAACCGTCGCCGGCGCCGACCGTGTCGACCACCGTTTCGACCCGCACGGCGGCCACGAAACCCTGGTCCATCTGCGTGCGGTAGTAGGCACCGTCGGGGCCCAGCTTGATCGCCACGGCTTCGGCGCCCTGGTCGAGGTAGAACGCGGCAATGTCGGCCGGGTCATCGAAACCGGTGAGCAGACGGCCTTCGCTCAAGCCCGGCAGGACCCAATCGGCCCTGGCGGCGAGGGCGTTGATTTCGCGGATCATCGTCTGTTGGTTGGCCCACAGCGACGGGCGCAGGTTGGGGTCAAACGACACGCTGCGCCCGGCCTTGCGCATCTGCGTCATCAGCTCCACGGACAGCTCGCGGGTAGCTTCGGACAAGGCAGGTGGAATACCGGTGGCATGCAGGTGCCGGGCTTGCAGCAGGGCAGGGCTGATCGCGGCGATCGACAAGTGGCTGGCCGCCGAACCCTTGCGAAAGTACTCCACCTGGGGATCAGCGCCCGCGTCTTCGCGGGACTTGAGTTGAAAGCCGGTCGGGTGCAGCGGATCGACCGCCACATGCCGGCAATCCAGGCCTTCCTGGGTCAAGGTATCAACCACGAAACGTCCGAGGGAATCATCGCCCACCCGGCTCAGCCAGGCCACGTTGAAGCCCAGGCGCGACAGGCCGATGGCGACGTTGCTGTCGGCGCCCGCGATACGTTTGTGAAACTGGGCGACCTGGGCCAGGTCGCCGGTCTGCTCGGCAACGAACATCGCCATGGTTTCACCAAACGACAGAATATC
Source organism: Pseudomonas cedrina subsp. cedrina (assembly GCF_001983175.1). Taxonomy (GTDB): domain Bacteria; phylum Pseudomonadota; class Gammaproteobacteria; order Pseudomonadales; family Pseudomonadaceae; genus Aquipseudomonas; species Aquipseudomonas cedrina. The sequence goes on along the minus strand of NZ_MNPW01000007.1, from coordinate 161,854 downwards.
GATCTCAGACATGCGCATTCTCCGCACGGGGTTGGCCCAACAGGGCGAGGGCGGCGACCTGCCGCGCAGTGACGTCGACCAAGTCATCGCCTTGCAGCGGAAATTCCACCGCCCGGGTAATACCTGGAGTCATCAACTTGAGCAGTTGTTCCCACAGATGCAGGTCGGTGGGGCCGGGAGGCTGCGCGACCAGCTTGCCGTCGGCGCGACGGGCGACGGCCTTGCAGTGCAGATAATCCACATGCCGGCCCAGCAGGCGCGCGGCGGTGAGGGCGGATTGGTCTTGCCACTGCCAGTTGCCGATGTCAAAGGTCATTTTGACCGGCAGGCCCAGGCGTTCGACTTCGCTGAAGAAGCGTTGCATCGGCTCGATGCGGCCGCCGTGCAAGGTCTGGTCGTTCTCCACCAGCAGCTTGACCGGGTGGCGATCGAGCAGGGCGTGCAGGCTTTCCAGATCGTTAGTGTCGGTGAAATAGCCGAGGGAGACTTTCAGCCAGCGAGAGCCAAAGGCCTGGGCGCGGTCCAGGGTGGCGGCGAGTTCGGCATTCGGTTGGGCGCGACCGGCGACCCAAAGTTCCAGGGGCGATGAGAACACGGATTCCAGGCCATTTTCGGCGGCGGCCTGGGCCAGTTCGGAGGGCTGTTCGACGGTCAGCAATTCCTCACGCCATTCGATGCGTTGGGCACCGGCGCTGGCGAGCAATTCGACGAAACTCAACTGGCCCTGCTGGCGAACCAGGTCGGCGCCGTAGCTGGAAAGACTGATGGAGACGTGGTGTTTATGCATTGTTATTTATCTCTGAAACCGGTTTCATTTTTATACGCAAAACAAATGTGGGAGCTGGCTTGCCTGCGATAGCGGTGTGTCAGGCACCTTGATTGGCCTGATGCACCGCTATCGCAGGCAAGCCAGCTCCCACAAGAGATCGGGTTGAGCCTCGGATAATGAGTTGGGGCAGGAAATCCAGGGTACGCGTCGGCTCGGTATCACCGCGCAGGCGCTTGAGCAGGCAATCAAACGCCGTGGCGCCAATCGCCTCCGTGGGTTGGGCAAGGGCGGTGATGCCACTGCCCACCAGCGGGTACCACTCCAGATCATCCAGGGCGATCAGGCCGACATCATCGAACAGGTGGCAGCCCAGGTTTTTCAGCGCACGGGTGCAGGCCAGCGCGGCGATGCCGTTGGCGCAGAACAGCGCTTTGGGGCCAGGTTTCGCAAGAAAGCTTTGCAGATTGTTTTCCAGCGCGGCATCCATCTCAAGCACCGCACCGGTCAACGCCGGACGCCTGGCGATTTCGGCCTTGAAACTCTCCAGGCGCTCCAACCGCGAACTGGTGCCATCGGTGGCTTCGCTCACCAGCAGCACATCGCGGTAACCCTGTTGCTCCAGGTGTTCCACCGCCATGCGCACCGCTGCCGGGTTGTCCAGGCCGACCAGGTCGCTGTGCAACGGCTCGACCTTGCGGTCCACCAGCACCAAGGGCATTTCCCGTTGCAGTTCCAGCAGTTGGTCCAGGTGATGGCCGAGGGTGTTCACGATCAACCCTTCGATGTTGTACGAGCGCAGCGCCGCCAGGTGTTGGCGCTCCTGCTCGTCATCGCGGTCGGTGTTGCACACCACCAGGCTGTAGCCATGCTGGCGGCAAGCGGTTTCGACGCCGTGCATCACAGCAATGGAATAGGGGTTGCGAATATCGGCCACCAGCATGCCGATCAGCCGCGTGCGGCCGCGTTTGAGGCCACGGGCCATCTGGTTGGGGCGATAGCCGAGTTGTTCGATGGCTTGCTCGATGCGCAGGGCAATGGCATCGGAGAGCAGGGCGCGGTCATCGCCGATAAAGCGCGACACGCTGGCCTTGGACACGCCGGCGCGCTGGGCGACGTCGAGCATGGTCACGCGGCTGCGCTGGGCGGCGGAAAAGTTGTTCACGGTCATCGACCTTCTATTTTTATTGGAATCACTGAAACCGGTTTCAGGAAACCATCAAACGAGGAAAGTCGTCAAGTTGTTGTAGGACAAAGTCAGACAACCGGTGCGTCAAACCACCACACTCAGCCAAGTCGCGACCAACAGCAACAGGGCCATGCCCCGGTTGAAGTGCTGCATGGCCTTGGGTGAACGAAATACACGGGCCGACCCGATGCCCAACAGCGCCCATGTACCCAGGCAGGGCAGGGATATCAGGAAAAACACCAGGGACAAGACCACGACCTGGCTCTGGCGCTCCTCGCCATTGCCGGCAAATACGCTCACTACCGCGAGGGCCATCATCCAGGTTTTCGGGTTGATCAATTGCAGGCTGGCGGCGCCGATGAGGCCCAGGGGCTTTTCGGTTGCATCCACCTCGATAGCTTGGGCGGGCGCGCTGAAAATCTGCCAGGCCAGATAGCTCAGCCAGGCGATGCCTATCCATTGCATGGCCATCTGTACCTTGGGCAAATGGACCAGGGACTGGCCGAATCCGCTCCCTACCAGCAACACAAGGCCCGCAGCCCCGGCGCAGGCGCCGAAAATGATCGGCAGGGCGGCTTTCAACCCATAGCGCGCACTGTTGCTCAGCACCAGGATGTTGGTGGGGCCGGGTGTGATAGACGCAACAAAGGCAAACAATATAAATGGCAACATGACAGGGACTCCAAAAAAACGATGGAGTCGATCTTCACAAGCCTGCATGTCACCTGTCTGGAAGATTTGAGCAGCGTTTGCGGTACGCGGCGGGCGTGAGGCCGTAGGCACGCAGGAACCAGCGGCCCAGGTGGCTCTGGTCGGCAAAACCCAGGGCAATCGCCACTTGCGCCGGTTGCTCGCCCTTGGCCAGCAAATGCCGGGCGCGGGCCAGGCGCAGTTGCACCAGGTAGGCGTGGGGCGGCAAGCCGAACGCGCTCTTGAAGGCACGACTGAGGCGGAAGCGGTCGACCCCGCAGGCCAGGGCCAGTTCGTCCATGCCGACATCGGCGTGCAGGTGGGCATGCAGGTATTCCCGGGCCTTGTGTGCCACCCGCGGCAATCGCGGGTCTTCGTGGTAGCGGGTGCGCCAGTAAAGGTGACCGGTGAGGCGCTCCAGCAATTGGTCCATGGCGCGTTGTCGCACAATGCGCAGCTCGCCGCTGTGCAAGGTCTGGAACGCCTGGCTGGTGGCCAGGGCCAGGCGCGGATCGCGGGTCAAGGTGCTGGCAACACTCAACTGGCTACCCTGCGGCGCCTCTTCGAACACCGCGCTCACTTCACGCGCCAACCAGTGTGGGTCGAGGTAGAGCATGTGATAGGTGAAGCCGTCGGCGGTGGGCGCATCGCCGTCGTGCAGTTCGCCGGGTTCCAAAAGGAACACCTGGCCGGGCACGCTGTTGTGACGGGTGCGGCGGCAGTTGAATTGCTGCACGCCTTGTTCGGTGACGCCGATCAGGTAACTGTCGTGCCAGTGCGGGTCATAGGCGTGGCCCTCGAAATGCGCGCGCAGGGTCTCGATGCCAGTGTCGGCGTCCTGGGACAGGTCGATCCAGTTGTGCGCGGCCATAAAACACCGAGGCGGAATACGTGAGGCTATTAGCGCCCAGCCAGCGATGGGCGTCTAGAAGGTTTGTGCAGCGTCAGCCGAACAGCCCGGCGGCGATATTGATCGAGAACCCGAGGATCGCCGTGTTGAACAGAAAGCCGATCAGCGACTGCGCCAGTACCACTTTGCGCATGCCCCGGGTGGCGACGCCCACATCGGAAGTCTGCACCGCCACACCGATGGTAAAGGAGAAGTACAGGAAGTCCCAGTAATTGGGGGTCAGCAACCCTTCGGCAAAGCGCAGCGCCGGCGCCTTGCCGTCCCAGGTGTAATACAGGCGTGCGTAATGCACGCTGAAGATCACCCCGATCAGCAACCACGAACCGATCACCGTCAGCCCGGTAAAAGCGTAGTGCAGCAAACGTTCGGAGGCGGCCAGATCCTTGCTGCCCACCAGTTCGAAGGTGATGGTCGCCAGGCTGGCAATGGCAGCGATGCATACCGTGAACAGCACCAGCCCGGCGTTTTCATCCTCGATCTCGGCGATGCGCTTCACGTCATCGGCCTTGGCACGGCGGGTGAGCCACAACATCAGTATCAGGTAGGTCCAGACCCCGGCGTTCCAGCCGAAGAGGATTTTGCTGGCCAGCGTATCCGCCGGCGCCAGGATGCCTACGGCAATGCCGAGCACGGCGGCGGCGGAGAGGCGAGGGTGGGTGCGGGCGAGGAAGGGCATGGATGCTCACGGCTGGCAGGGGTAAGCAGACTGTACCTGATCATGGATACCATAAATAACTCTTGTGGGAGCTGGCTTGCCTGCGATGGCTTCAGGCACCAAGCCGTTGTAGTGAGCGGGCTTGCCCCGCGCTGGGCTGCGGAGCGGCCCTAATACAGTCACCACCGAGTTACAGGTAACACCGCATCGCCTGGTTTGGGGCGGCTTCGCCACCCAGCGCGGGGCAAGCCCGCTCACTACAGGCTGTGTAGATACCGATGGACATCGCAGGCAAGCCGGCTCCCACAGGAAACGGTTCAGGCTGGGCTAGCGTGGTTTTTTCTTCACCAGCTTCATCACCACCACAAAGAACACCGGCACAAACACCACCGCCAATGTCGCGGTGATCATCCCGCCAATCACCCCGGTGCCAATCGCCTGCTGGCTGGCGGAGCTGGCGCCCGTGGCGATCGCCAGCGGCACCACGCCGAGGATGAACGCCAGCGAGGTCATGATGATCGGCCGCAAGCGCAACCGCGCGGCTTTCAACGTGGCGGTGATCAGGTCTTCACCCTGGTCATACAGGTCCTTGGCGAACTCGATGATCAGGATCGCGTTTTTTGCCGACAAACCAATGATGGTGATCAAGCCGACCTTGAAGAACACATCGTTGGGCATGCCGCGCAAGCTCACCGCCAGCACCGCGCCGAGCACACCGAGCGGCACCACCAGCAACACCGAGGTCGGGATCGACCAGCTCTCATAAAGCGCCGCCAGGCACAGGAACACGATCAGCAGCGACAGGCCCAGCAGGATCGGCGCCTGGGAGCCCGACAAACGCTCCTGCAACGATAAACCGGTCCACTCCTGGCCCAGGCCCGCCGGCAGTTGGCTGACCAGACGCTGGATTTCATCCATCGCTTCACCGGTGCTGTGGCCCGGCGCCGCTTCGCCGGAAATCGCAATGGCCGGGTAGCCGTTGTAGCGCGTCAACTGCGTCGGGCCTTGGGTCCACCTGGCCTCGACGAACGACGAGAGCGGCACCATCTCGCCTTCCTTGTTGCGCACGTTGATCTTCATCAAGTCCGCCACCTGGCTGCGCTGGTCGCCTTCGGCCTGTACCACCACCCGCTGCATGCGGCCCTGGTTGGGGAAGTCGTTGATATAGGCCGAACCAATGGCCGAGGACAATACATTGCCCACGTCCGCAAAGGACACGCCCAGTGCGTTGGCCTGCTTGCGGTCGACTTCCAGTTGCACTTGCGGTGCTTCGGCCAGGGCGCTTTCGCGCACATTGGCCAGGATCGGGCTTTTGCCGGCGGCCGCCAGCAGATCGGTACGGGCCGCCATCAACGCCGCATGACCCACGCCGCCGCGGTCCTGCAGGCGGAACTCGAAACCACTGGATGTGCCCAGGCCATCCACCGGCGGCGGCAGGACCGCATAGGCAATCGCGTCCTTGAGCCCGCTGAAGGCCATGTTGGCGCGCTCGGCAATCGAGGCGGCGGCGTCGTCGCTGCCGCGCTCGGACCAATCCTTGAGCGTGGTAAACGCCAGCGCCGCGTTCTGCCCCGCTCCGGAGAAACTGAAGCCCATGATCATGGTGGTGTCGCCCACGCCCGGCTCGCCGGCGTTGTGCGCCTCGATCTGCTCGGCCACCTGCACGGTGCGGTTCTTGCTCGCGCCCGGTGGCAACTGGATGTCGGTGATGGTGTAGCCCTGGTCTTCCACCGGCAGGAATGAGGAGGGCAGGCGGGAGAACATCCACCCCAGGCCCACCAGCAGCACCAGGTAGATCAGCAGGTAACGGCCGCTGCGCTTGAGGGCATAGGCCACCCAGCCTTCATAACGCTCGGTGAGGCTGTCAAAGCGTTTGTTGAACCAGCCGAAGAAACCGCCCTTGGCGTGGTGCTCATCCTGGGCGATCGGTTTGAGCAACGTGGCGCACAGGGCCGGGGTCAAGGTCAGGGCCAGGAACGCCGAGAACAGGATTGAGGTGGCCATCGACAGCGAGAACTGCTGGTAGATCACCCCCACCGAACCTTTCATGAAAGCCATCGGCAGGAACACCGCCACCAGCACCAGGGTGATGCCGATAATGGCGCCGGTGATCTGGCCCATGGCCTTTTTCGTCGCCTCCTTTGGCGACAGGCCTTCGGTGACCATGATGCGCTCGACGTTTTCCACCACCACAATCGCATCGTCAACCAGGATGCCGATCGCCAGCACCATGCCGAACATGGTCAACACGTTGATCGAGAACCCCAGCAGCAACATGGTGGCGAAGGTGCCCATCAGCGCAATCGGCACCACCAGCGTCGGGATCAGGGTGTAGCGCACGTTCTGCAGGAACAGGAACATCACCGCGAACACCAGCGCCATGGCTTCGAGCAGGGTGTAGACCACCTTGGTGATCGAGACTTTGACGAACGGCGAGGTGTCGTAGGGGATCTTGTATTCCACGTTGGCCGGGAAGTAGCGCGACAGTTCATCCATCTTGACGCGCACCAGAGTTGCGGTGCTCAACGCATTGGCACCCGGCGACAGTTGCACGCTGACCGCCGTCGAGGGCTTGCCGTTCAGGCGCGTGGAGAACTGGTATTCCTGGCTGCCGACTTCCACTCGCGCCACATCGCCGATGCGCACGGTGGAGCCGTCCGGGTTGGCCTTGAGCACAATGTCGGCAAATTCCGCAGGGGTCGACAACTGGCCCTTGACCAGGATCGCGGCGGTGATTTCCTGGGTCTTGGTGCCCGGCAAGTCACCGATGCTGCCGGGCGCAACCTGGGCGTTCTGCGCGGCGATTGCGGCATTCACGTCGGCCGGCGTCAGATTGAAGCCAATCAGCTTCTGCGGGTCGATCCAGATGCGCATCGCGCGTTCGGCGCCATACAGCTGCGCCTTGCCCACGCCGTCCAGGCGTTTGAGCTCGTTCATCACGTTGCGCGCCAGGTAATCGCTGAGCGCCGTGTCATCGAGCTTGCCGTCGTTGGAGGTCAGGGTGACCAGCAACAGGAAGCCCGCAGAGACTTTCTGCACCTGCAAGCCTTGCTGGGTGACCGCCTGGGGCAGGCGTGGCTCCACCGCTTTGAGGCGGTTCTGCACATCGACCTGGGCCATTTCCGGGTTAGTGCCCGGCTGGAAGGTGGCGGTGATGGTGGCCGAGCCCAGGCTGCTCTGGGATTCGAAATACAGCAGGTGATCGCTGCCGTTGAGTTCCTGCTCGATCAGGCTGACCACGCTCTGGTCCAGGGTCTGTGCCGAGGCGCCAGGGTACACCGCATAGATTTCGACTTTCGGCGGCGCGACATCAGGGTACTGCGCCACCGGCAACTGCGGGATGGCTAGCGCGCCCGCCAGCAGGATAAACAATGCCACCACCCAGGCGAAGACCGGGCGGTCAATAAAGAACTGCGGCATGACGGGCTATTCCTTTACGAGTGGGCTGGCGTCCACTTCAACTTTTTCACCGGGGCGCGCGTGTTGCAGGCCTTCGACAATGATGCGGTCACCGGGCTTGAGGCCGTGGCTGACGATCCAGCGATCGTTGATGACGGCGCCCAGTTCCACCGGCTGCTGGCTCACGGTCTGCTCGGCATCCAGCAGCAGCACCATCGGGATACCGGCGCTGTCACGGGTGATGGCGCGTTGCGGCACGCTGATGCCTTGCTTGTCGACCGCCTGTTCCACGCGCACACGCACAAAACTGCCGGGCAGCAGGTCGAGGTCCGGGTTGGGGAACTCGCTGCGCAGGATGACTTGCCCGGTGCCGGGGTCGACGCTGATCTCGGCGAACAGCAACTTGCCCGGCAACGGGTAGAGGCTGCCGTCGTCCTCGATCAGCGTGGCCTTGGCCTGGTCCTGGCCGACCTGTTTCAAGCTGCCGGCGCGGAAGGCGCGGCGCAGGTCATTCAGCTCGCGGGTCGACTGGGTCAGGTCGGCGTGAATCGGGTCCAGTTGCTGGATGATCGCCAATGGCGTGGCTTCGTTCTGGCCGACCAGCGCGCCCTCAGTGACCAGCGCGCGGCCGATACGCCCGGAAATCGGCGCGGTCACGGTGGCATAGCCCAGGTTCAGCCTGGCCCGCTCGACGGCGGCCTTGTTGGCGGCGACTTCGGCGTTGGTCTGGCGCACGGCGGCGCGGGCGTTGTCGTAGTCCTGGCCGCTGATGGCGTTGCCTTCAACCAACTGGCTGTAACGCTGCTCTTGCAGGCGTGCCTGGAAGGCATTGGCCTCGGCTTTGCTGAGGTTGGCCTGGGCACTGTCGAGGTCGGCCTTGAACGGGGCCGGGTCGATGCGAAACAGCACATCGCCCTGTTTCACGTCATGGCCTTCCTTGAACACCCGTTGCATCACCACGCCCGCCACCCGTGCGCGCACCTCGGCGATCCGTGGCGCGGCAATGCGCCCGCTCAGTTCACTGGTGATGGCCAGGGGTTTGGCTTCAAGGGTTTCAATGCGCACTTTGGCCAGCGGCGGCTGTGGCGTCGGCGCTGCGGAGTCGCCACATGCGCCCAGCGCAAGGGTGAGGGCCAGCAGGCAAAACGGCGCAAACGGATTCTTCGACATGCTCTTATCCCAATATTGACTGGCGCATCCTAAGGGCACCTGCGCCGTGGTGCTGTGAAGCTGTGTAGGGCGTGTGTGAAGAAATGTAAGGTGCGGCGCGCGGGACGCCGGGGGCGTATATCCTTGCACACTGCTTATGTGGGAGCTGGCTTGCCTGCGATGCAAACGCCGCGGTCTTTGCCCAGACTGAGGTGATGCTATCGCAGGCAAGCCAGCTCCCACAAAAAGCAGTTCATGCAGCGCCCTGTGCACCGCCGACAAACCGCATTATTTGGAAACGCCATGCCCAACATCCTCCTGGTCGAAGACGACGCCGCACTTTCCGAGCTGATTGCCAGCTATCTGGAACGCAATGGCTACCACGTCAGCGTGCTCAGCCGTGGCGACCAGGTCCGCGAACGCGCGCGTGTCAACCCGCCGGACCTGGTGATCCTCGACCTGATGCTGCCCGGTCTCGACGGCTTGCAGGTGTGCCGCTTGCTGCGCGCCGACTCGGCGGGCCTGCCGATCCTGATGCTCACCGCCCGCGATGACAGCCATGACCAGGTGTTGGGCCTGGAAATGGGCGCCGACGACTACGTGACCAAACCCTGCGAGCCGCGCGTGTTGCTCGCCCGTGTGCGCACCTTATTGCGCCGCAGCAGCTTGTCCGAACCCCAGGTCGCCAATGACCGCATCATCATGGGCAACCTGTGCATTGACCTGTCGGAGCGCACCGTGATCTGGCGCGACCAGGCGGTGGAACTGTCCAGCGGCGAATACAACCTGCTGGTGGTACTGGCGCGGCATGCCGGCGAAGTGCTCAGCCGCGACCAGATCCTGCAGCGCTTGCGCGGCATCGAGTTCAACGGCACCGACCGTTCGGTGGACGTGGCCATTTCCAAGCTGCGCCGCAAGTTCGACGACAACGCCGGTGAAGCGCGCAAGATCAAGACCGTGTGGGGCAAGGGCTACCTGTTCAGCCGTTCCGAGTGGGAATGCTGACCCATGTTCCGCGTCCTGTTGCGTCTCTACCTGATCACCATCGTCACCTACAGTGCGGCGATCTACCTGGTGCCGACCCTGGTGATCCAGCTGTTCGAACACCGTTACATGAACTACAACATCGAGCAGACCCGCGGCCAGCAAAAGCTGATCGTCAAGCAATACCAGCGCGCGCCGGTGGAACGCTGGTCGCAGGTGACCGAGCAACTGGGCCGCGACTTCGCGCCACTGAAGGTCCAACTGCTGCTGCGCCAGGACGCCCGCTACACGCCGGCCGAAGAACAACTGCTGGAACAGGGCAAGTCGGTGGTGCGCCTGGGCGAATGGGGCTGGATGGAACAGATCAGCTCGCCGATCAACGATCAATTCGTGGTCAAGCTGACGATCCCGCCCGATCCGCTGGACATGAACGTGCTGTATTGGGCCATCAACGTGCTGATCATTGCTGCGCTGCTGGCTTGCCTGCTGGTATGGCTGCGCCCGCACTGGCGTGATCTGGAACGCCTGAAAAGCACCGCCGGGCAACTGGGCCAGGGCAATATGGCTGAGCGCACGGGGATTGCGGCCAACTCCAGCATCGGCAGCCTGGCCTCGGTGTTCGACACCATGGCCGACGATATCGAGCGCTTGCTCAACCAACAGCGCGACTTGCTCAATGCCGTGTCCCATGAACTGCGCACGCCGCTCACGCGCCTGGACTTCGGCCTGGCCCTGGCGCTGTCCGAAGACTTGCCCCAGGCCAGCCGCGAACGCCTGCAAAGCCTGGTGGCGCATATCCGCGAGCTCGACGAACTGGTGCTGGAACTGCTGTCCTACAGCCGCCTGCAAAACCCGGCGCAACTGCCGGAGCGGGTGAGCGTCGTGCTCGACGAATTTATCGACAGTGTGCTCGGCAGCGTCGACGACGAACTGGAAAACCCCGAGATCGTCATCGATGTGGCGCTTGACTGCGCCGTGGAGCGCTTCAACCTCGACCCGCGTCTAACCGCCCGTGCCTTGCAGAACCTGCTGCGCAATGCCACGCGTTACTGCGACAAACGCATTCAGGTCGGCGTGAAGGTCTGCCCCAAGGGCTGCGAAATCTGGGTCGACGACGACGGTATCGGCATTCCGGCGGATCAGCGCGAACGCATCTTCGAACCGTTCTACCGCCTCGACCGCAGCCGTGACCGCGCGACCGGCGGTTTCGGCCTGGGCCTGGCCATCAGCCGGCGCGCCCTGCAGGCCCAGGGCGGCACCTTGACGGCATTGGCGTCGCCGCTGGGCGGCGCGCGGTTTCGCATGTGGTTGCCCAACGTCGATTAGAAAACCCGGAGGGGAAGGCGCACACTGTGCCCCCGCTTTACCCGAGGAGAGATTGGCAATGACTGGTGTTCACGCGTCCGCTCAACAAGGTTTCTCCACCCAGGCGGTCACTTATGCCCAGGGCCGACCCAATTACCCCAGGCAACTCACCGGCTGGCTCACCGAAACCCTGCGGATTGACGCACGGTCGACGGTGATCGACCTGGGCGCCGGCACCGGCAAATTCACGCGCTTGCTCAGCACCCTGGCACCGACGCTGATTGCCGTCGAACCGGTGGCCGCGATGGGCGCGCAGTTGACCAGGCTGCTGCCGGGCGTGCGCCTGGTGAACGGCACGGCCGAATCCATCCCGCTGGCGTCCGCCAGCGCCGATGCGGTGGTTTGCGCGCAGGCGTTCCACTGGTTCTCCACCCAGGCCGCACTGGCGGACATACATCGCGTGCTCAAGCCCGGCGGGCGACTGGGGCTGGTGTGGAATGTGCGAGACGAAACGGTGGGCTGGGTGGCGGCAATCACAGAAATCATTACCCCGTACGAAGGCGATACCCCGCGCTTTCATACCGGGCGTTGGCGCGAAGCCTTCACGGGCGTGCATTTTTCCGATCCTGAACTCACCTGTTTTGCGTACAGCCATGTCGGCAGTCCTCAGGAGGTGATCATGGATCGCATTTTGTCGGTGAGCTTTATCGCGGCGCTTCCAGCAGCAGAAAAGGCTACCGTTACCGCGCAATTGCGCGCTTTGATCCAGACCCATCCCGACTTGCGCGGACGGGACACCGTTGCCTTTCCCTATCAGACCCAAGCCTATGTCTGTCAGCGGCTGAGCTAAATGGCATAAAGTCAGATCATATTGATATAAGTCGTTATAAGAAAAATCGCTATCCTGCGGCCAGAAATTTATAAGGCCGCAGGTAGCTGGAATGGATGTGGGTAATATTGGTTTCGTGGTTGCCGGCCTGATCGTAGGTTTTATCGTGGGCATGACGGGTGTGGGCGGGGGCTCCTTGATGACCCCGATCCTGCTGTGGTTCGGCATCAATCCGGCCACGGCCGTGGGCACCGACCTGTTGTACGCCGCCATCACCAAATCCGGTGGGGTGCTGGTGCACAGCAAAAACAGGAACATCGACTGGAGCATCACCGGCTGGCTGACCCTGGGCAGCGTGCCCGCGGTGCTGCTGACCCTGTGGTTCCTGGCCAGCCTGCACACCGACCCCAGCGCGATGAACGCGGTGATCAAGCAGGCCCTTGGCGTAGTGTTGCTGTTGACGGCGCTGGCGATCCTGTTCAAGAAAAGCCTGTTGGCCTTCGCCCAGCGCCATGCCGGCGATGGCTACCACATGAACCCGCGCAACCTGAACGCCCTGACCGTCGTCACCGGCGCAGTGCTGGGCACCATGGTCGCCCTGACCTCCATTGGCGCCGGCGCACTCGGCACGGTCGCGCTGTTTATCCTTTACCCGTTCCTGGCCACGCGCCGTCTGGTCGGCACCGAAATCGCCCATGCCGTGCCCCTGACCCTGGTGGCGGGCCTGGGCCACGCCGGCATGGGCAATATGGACTGGCATCTGCTGGGCTTTCTGTTGATGGGGTCTTTGCCGGGCATCTACATAGGCAGCCACATGACCGGCAAAGTCCCGGACGGCGTGCTGCGCCCGTGTTTGGCGGTCATGCTCATGGGCATCGGCTATAAACTTGCCTTCTAGGCCCTACACAAACCCAATGTGGGAGCGGCGGTGCGACGATTCGACTTGCTCGCGAATGCGGTGTGTCAGTCACAGAATCTTCAACTGGAAGACCGCATTCGCGAGCAAGCCCGCTCCCACAGTTTTGACTGCGCCCGGCCTTAGGCCTTGACCGGGCCATTCCCGATCTGCCACACAAACGGTGGCTCGGCCCCATTGACCACCCAATCCCCGACAATGCGCGCCTTGTAGATCACCGGGTTGTGCGAAGACACCGTCCGCGCATTGCGCCAATGCCGGTCGAGGGCCTTGCCCTGGCGCACATCCGAAGCCCCGAGCGCATTGAACAATTGGCTGGTGGCGCGCTGGATCAGTTCCGACACCACCACTTGCGCGGTGGCCGATTCAATCTCGGCCGCCACATTGGCTTCGCGCTCCACTGCCTCATCCCCGCCAAAGCGCGCCACATACGCACGTTGCGCCGGCAGCGTCGCTTTCAACGCGCTGGCCTCGGCGGCGTAGACCAGGGCGGCCACTTCGCCCACTACCTGTTGAACTTGCGCATCCTGGCTGACGTGGGACGCGTTGCCATGGCTGTAGATGCGCTTGCGGCTGCGCACCTGATGCGCCACGTCGCGCAGGGCGGCGCGGCCGATACCGGCCAAGGTGGCGAGCAGCACCAGTTGGTAGAACGCGGTCTGGTATTTGAAGCGGCTGGCGAAGTCGATGACATTTTCGGCCTCCACCCGCGCACCGGTAAAGCGCGAGGTGCCGCTGCCGGTGGTGCGCTGGCCAAAGCCGTCCCAGTCGTCGCTGTGGACCACGCCAGGCTGGCGCGCGCGGGTGGCCGCGATCACGTCTGCGCCGGTGTCGCTGCGCTGGGCGTACACGTCGATCCAATCGGCGAAAATACTGCCGGTGCTGTAATACTTTTCGCCATTGAGTGTCCAGTTGTCGCCGTCGGGGCTGACCTGGGTGACCACATCGCCAATCGCCACGCTGCCGATCTCGGTCCAGGCGCAGCCGACGATATCGCCGTCCACGAACCGTTTGAACCACAGGTCGCGACCGGCGCCGGGCGGCGCGTTCAAGCGGTCTTCGGCAAAGGCAAAGTGCCCGCGCAGGGCCTGGGGCACGTTCGAGTCGGCTTCGGCCAGTTCAATCAGCAGTTCGAACAACTGCGGCAGGGAAGCGCCGCCGCCGCCGTATTCCACCGGCACCCGCACCGCGCCAAAGCCGGCCTCCTTGAGCCATTGGATAGGCTCGTGGGGCAGGGTGCGGGTGTGCTCGCGCGCCACGGCGCCGTCGGCGATGCGCTGGAAGATTGGCCGGAAGCGCGCGGCCAGTGTGGGGTAGTCGACGCCGATGGACAGCGGGTTGATGACGTGATGTTCGGTCATGGGCAAGGTTCCTGGGCAGTGATCATGCAGAAGGTGATTGCACAGTCCGTGCCGGGTCCTGGCGCCCGTATTTGCTGGGCAACGCAATGCGCTACTGTTGCGCTGGCAACAGCTGATCGACAAACCCGCACGATCCGCAACAGTCACGCCGGCACTAGGTTTTCAGCGCGGCGCCCCTGGCCTGGGCATTTGCCCGGCCTGGCACGCTTGCTGCTCAAGGCCTGGGTACATCCCTTTGTGCGAGGTACCGTTCGATGAGTCAGCAAGCTGTGAAATTTGCCTATTGGGTGCCCAATGTCAGCGGTGGGTTGGTGGTCAGCAAGATCGAGCAACGCACCGACTGGGGCATCGACTACAACCGCAAGCTGGCGCAACTGGCGGAGGCCGCCGGCTTCGAGTACGGCCTGACCCAGATCCGCTTTACCGCCGGCTACGGCGCCGAGAACCAGCATGAGTCCGTGGCGTTCAGCCACGCCCTGCTGGCCGCGACCACCCGGCTCAAGGTGATCGCCGCGATCCTGCCCGGCCCGTGGCAACCGGCGCTGGCGGCCAAGCAACTGGCGACCATCGACCAGCTCACCAACGGCCGTATCGCGGTGAATATCGTCAGCGGTTGGTTCAAGGGCGAGTTCCAGGCCATTGGCGAACACTGGCTGGAGCATGATGAGCGCTATCGGCGTTCCGAAGAGTTCATCCGCGCCCTCAAAGGCATCTGGACCCAGGACGACTTTACCTTCAAGGGCGACTTCTACCGCTTCAACAACTACACCCTCAAGCCCAAGCCTGTCGGCCAGCCGGAAGTATTCCAGGGCGGCAGTTCGCGGGCCGCGCGGGACATGGCCGCGCGGGTCTCGGACTGGTACTTCACCAACGGCAACACGCCGCAAGGCATCAAGGCGCAGGTGGACGATATTCGCGCCAAGGCAGCGGCGAACAATCATTCGGTCAAGGTCGGCGTCAATGCTTTCATCATCGCCCGCGACACGGAGGCAGAAGCCCGCGCCGTGCTGGCGGAGATCATCGACAAGGCCGACCCGGAAGCGGTGAACGCATTTGGTGACGCCGCCAAACAGGCCGGCAAGGCTTCACCGGAAGGCGAGGGCAATTGGGCCAAGTCGAGTTTCGAAGACCTGGTGCAGTACAACGATGGTTTCAAGACCAACCTGATCGGTACGCCCCAGCAGATCGCCGAACGCATCGTCGCGCTCAAGGCGGTGGGGGTGGACCTGGTGCTGGCCGGTTTCCTGCACTTCCAGGAGGAAGTCGAGTACTTCGGCAAGCGGGTGTTGCCGTTGGTGCGGGAGCTCGAAGCCAAAGCCGCGATTAAGCAGGTGGCTTGAGTTTCCCTGTAGTGAGCGGGCTTGCCCCGCGCTGGGTGGCGAAGCCGCCCTAAACCAGGCGACTCGGTTTTTTTCTCGAACTCGGCGGTGTCTTTATTGGGGCGGCTTCGCCGCCCAGCGCGGGGCAAGCCCGCTCACTACAAGGATGTGTAAATACCTATCCTGCGATAGCGTCGCCAGCCTGCAGGGACTGTCAGGGAGCGGTTTGCAACGTCAGCACTTCAAAGCCATCCGCCGTCACCGCCACGGTATGTTCCCACTGCGCCGACAGGCTGTTGTCCTTGGTCACTACCGTCCAGCCATCCTTCAGGCTGCGCACCTTCGAGCTGCCCTGGTTGAGCATTGGCTCAATGGTAAACACCATGCCTTCGCGCAGTTCCAGCCCGGTGCCGGGGCGGCCGACGTGCAGGACTTGCGGTTCTTCATGCATCTGCCGGCCAATGCCGTGGCCGCAGTACTCACGCACCACGCTGTAGCCGTTGGCTTGCGCGTGGCTTTGGATTGCATGGCCGATATCGCCCAGGCGGGCGCCCGGCTTGACCTGGCGGATGCCGGCCCACATCGCTTCGAAGGTCATCTCGACCAGGCGCCGGGCTTTGGGGGCGACGGTGCCGATCATGTACATTTTGCTGGAATCGGCAATGAAGCCGCCTTTTTCCAGGGTGATGTCGATATTCACGATATCGCCGTCCTTGAGCACCTCCTTGGCGCTGGGCATGCCATGGCACACCACCTCATTGATCGAGGTGTTGATGGAAAAAGGGTAGTCATACTGGCCCAGGCTCGCCGGACGAGCCTTGAGGTCGTCGCGGATGTAGGCTTCGACGGCGGCGTCCAGCTCCAGGGTGGAGCGGCCGGCGCCGACAAAGCCGTCGAGCATGTCGAAGACCTGGGCCAGCAGACGCCCGGATTCGCGCATCACGACCAGTTGTGCGGCGGTCTTGATCATCAACCGCGCCCTCGGATCAGGTCGGGCTTGTCCAGCAACAGCTTGTTGATCAGCTCGTTGTAGGGCAGGTGGGGATTGAGTTCGGCGAGCAGGCCGATCTTGATCCAGAACTCGGCCTGGGCGTTGATGGAGCGGTCCATCGCGGCGCTGGCCAGGCGCAGTTGTTCGTGCAGTTGGTCGGTGATCTTGACGATGCCCATGCTGTTCACTGTGAGGTTTGAATATACAAAGCGTATATGTTTCGTATGTTCATCGTAAAGCCCCAGCCGCTAAATGGCATTCGATCATTGACTCTTCCGGCCGCCGCCGGTTAGTTTCGCGGTATGACCTCTCAAACCTTGCGCAGCCAGCAGAGCATTATTACCGCCATTCCTCACTTGGCGGGATAGCACACGGCTGCACCCAAACCCGCCCTGGAGGCGGGTTTTGTTTTTTCCGTCTTCCGGGGTTTTTGCCAAAAAGCCAGGAGACACCCATGAGCACCTGTACCGCGCCCCACCTCGCCGACCCTCTCGCCGACCCTGGGCTGCTTGAACGGTATGTGAAACAAATCCTCGCCGCCCCGGTGTATGACCTGGCGGTGCGCACGCCCTTGCAGGCTGCCCCCGCCTTGTCGGCGTTGCTCGGCAACCAGGTGCTGCTCAAGCGCGAAGACCTGCAGCCGACGTTTTCCTTCAAGATCCGTGGCGCCTACAACAAGCTGGTGCAGTTGAGCGACGCGCAAAAGGCGCGGGGCGTGGTCACCGCGTCCGCGGGCAATCATGCCCAGGGTGTGGCGCTGGCGGCGCGGGAGCTGGGGATCCGCGCGCGAATCGTCATGCCCGGCACCACGCCGGAGTTGAAGGTATTGGGCGTACGTTCCCGTGGTGCTGAAGCGGTGCTGCACGGAGAAAGTTTTCCGTTCGCCCTGGCCCACGCGCTGCAATTGGCGGAGTCGTCGGGGTGCACCTTCGTCTCGCCCTTCGACGACCCGCAGGTGATCGCCGGCCAAGGCACCGTCGCCATGGAAATCCTGCGTCAGCAGCAGGGCCCGCTGGACGCGATCTTCGTGCCGGTGGGCGGAGGTGGCCTGATCGCCGGCGTGGCTGCGTACGTCAAATACCTGCGGCCCGAGGTGCGCATCATCGGCGTCGAACCGCAAGGTTCCAGTTGCCTGCTGGCGGCGCTGCGGGCCGGTGAACGGGTGGTGCTGCCCAGCGTCGACGGGTTTGCCGACGGCACGGCGGTGGCGCAAGTCGGCGCCTACGGGTTTGAGATCTGCCGGGACTGGGTGGATGAGGTGATCACCGTCAGCAATGACGAACTGTGCAGCGCCATCAAGCTAATTTATGACGATACACGCTCCATCACCGAGCCTTCCGGCGCATTGGCGGTGGCGGGTATCTGCAAGTACGTGGCCAGTCACAGTCTGCTCGGGCAGACCCTGGTGGCGATCAATTCCGGAGCTAATATCAACTTTGATAGTTTGCGATATGTTGCAGAACGCGTGGCGGCGCAATGTGTCGTTTAATTCGAAGTCCAGGGTTAAACGTTTAATCGCAGGTGTTCGACGATGATTAAACCCACGCTGTTTAACTTATATAACCCAGCGCGCGGCTTATGAGGAAAAGTTACTACAAGGTCCGGTTTTGCCGAGTAGGCTTGGGTGTTGTAAGCGTCTGCCAGGGTTGGCAAGGCGCGGCGGGCGAGCACTCGCCATAATCACAACAAACTGTTGGCAGTCTCAATAAAGGAGAGGTTGACCATGCTTTCGGAACTGGAACTACGCAGTATTATTGAAGGAAGTTTCCTGCCCAAACGGTGCGAATGCACCAAAGCCGAAGATGCTTCGCTGACGATCAAGGTCTACGACGACCGCGACCGTGACCGTGTGGATTTGGAAGTCAAAGGCATCAACGCGGACAAACTCGACAGCAGTCGAGCCATTTGCAACCTGATTACCGGGTTGCGTGAAGACCTCAAGCAGGCCCATGTACCCACCCTGAAAAGAGCGGGAGGGCGAGGCTTCTACTAGCTAGACGCCTGGGTTTGAGTGACCGAAGACCTGTGGGCCTGGATGAACGCCAGGCCCAGTACGGTTTCCGTTGCCACGGCCAGCAGAATGCCGGGCCCGGCATTGCCGTTTATCCATTCACTGAACCCCAATACCGCCATATCAGGCATCCGGCGATAAAACCGCTGGTCATGGCGCGTCGGGTAGCGGACGGCGGCGCATGGCGTGCGCGATAGAACATCACGCCAATGGCCAGCAACAGCGCGGCGTTGGACGGTTCAGTTCTGGAACAGGCAAGCCTCGGATAACTTTTTATAGCTGACCTGTTGCACCTCACCGGCCTTGTCCACGAATTTGATCTGGGCCTCGATGACTTTGCAGTCTCGGGTCTGGGGTTCGGTCATGGAAATCACCTTCTGGATGTCCATGGGCATGCCGTAGTGGTACGGCACGGGCTTTGTTTCAGCCTGCGCCGTTACCGCTGCAGCAGTGAACGCCAGAGTGCAGCCGAGCAGGAGTACGCGGTGCGGATTCATGAGGATTCTCCGTCAGTGGTCCGGTTCATCGACGTGATGAACCGGTGGCCGCACCTTCAGCCGATGGCTAAAGAAATGCGGTCGAGCCCACTGTCATCTCCTCACCTTAACTATTGATTAAATAGAGGTTTCTGGGAAATTTCCTACATGCTTGCAAGACCATCAGAGCTGCTGGCGGTACGGCAGGTCAGGCCCGGTCTTGGTGCAGGTCAAGGCAGCCGCGCGAATCGCAAAGCCGAGCATGGCGTCGATCTGCTCGCGGGTGAGCTGTTGCAGGCCCTCTACCGAATCCAATTGCTGTTCGGTCAGCCAGGCAATCAGCGCGGCCTGGAAGGTGTCCCCGGCGCCGACTGTGTCGGCCATCACCACCTCGACTGCCGGTGCGGACCAGTTGCCATGTTGGCGGCTGAATACGCTGGCGCCATCGCCGCCACGGGTCAGGAACACCAGTTGGCAGCGGTGTTGCAGCCAACCCTGCAGCACGCTTTCCGGCGACTGGTCAGGGTAGAGCAGGTGCAGGTCCTCATCGCTGACCTTGATCAGGTCGGCATGCTTGACCAGCTCGGCGACGCGGTCACGCCACAGCTGGATATCCGGCTGCGGGTTGAGCCGCACGTTGGGGTCGAGGCTGATCAGGCGCTTGCCGCTTTCGCGCTTGACCAGGCTCAGCAGGGTATCGCCAATCGGCTGCACCACCAGGGAAAACGAGCCGACATGCAGGCCACGAATGTCATCGCCCAGCGCGGGCAGATGGGCAGTCTCCAAAAGTCGATCGGCACAGCCCTCGCCGCGAAAGTTGTACTGCGGCGAACCATCGGCGCCCACGGCGACCATTGACAAGGTTGTCGGCGCATTGAACTCCACCAGGAACCGCTCGCTGACGCCTTCATCTCTGAGCACCTGCAACAAGCGCCGGCCCAGGAAATCGGTGGACACGCCGCCAAACAGCCCGGCCTCGATGCCCAGGCGACGCAACCCGACCGCGACGTTGAACGGCGAACCGCCGGCAATCGCCTTGTAATTCACCCTGGAAGCCTGCCCGCTGGCGTCTTCCTCGCTGAAAAAATCGAACAGCGCTTCACCACACACCAGATACATAGTCGTTCGCTCTTAAAGGGTTGCCACTAACTGTTGATAGCGCTCGTAAGCCTGTTGGTAGGCGCTGACGCTGGTCGCCACCGGCAGGGTACGGCTGGCCGGGTCGACGCTCACGCATTTGTCGCACAGGCTGGCCAGGCTTTCGCCGGACTGGCACCACGCCGCCTGGATCGCCGCGCCCAGGGCGGCGGCTTCGCTTTGTTCGGTGCAGATCACTTCGGTGTTCATGATATCGGCGACCATCTGCCGCCACACAGGGCTTTTCGAGCCGCCGCCGATCAGGCGGATGCTGTGGCTTTGCAGGCCGGTCTGGCGCAGCAGGTCCAGGCCGTAACGCAGGCCGAAGGTGGTGCCCTCGACCACCGCGCGGCACAGGTTGGCGCGGGTCAGGTTGGTCATGGTCAGGCCGTGCAGGCTGCCGGTGGCATGGGGCAGGGCGGGCACGCGTTCGCCGTTGAGGAACGGCAGCATGCTCACGCCGTCGGCACCGATCGGCGCCTGCTCGACCAGGCTGTTGAAACCCGCCAAGTCGAGGTCGAACAACTCGCGGATCACCCCGGTTGCATTGGTCAGGTTCATGGTGCAGATCAACGGCAACCAACCGCCGCTCGACGAACAGAACGTGGCGACCGCCGCTTGCGGGCTCACGCTGGGCTGGTCGGCGAAAGCATACACGGTGCCCGACGAGCCCAGGCTCATGGTGATCACGCCGGGGGCAATGTTGCCGGTGCCGATCGCACCCATCATGTTATCGCCGCCACCGCTGGAGACGATGGCCTTGGGGTTGATGCCCAGGCGCTCGGCGATGGCCGGCAGGACGGTGCCGACTGCCTGGTTGGCCTCGATCAGTGGCGGCAACGCCTGTTCCAGGCGACCGCTCGGATCGATGTGCCGCAGCAGTGCCACATCCCATTCGCGGCTGCGCACGTTGAAATAGCCGGTGCCCGACGCATCGCCGTATTCCGCGACCGCGCGACCGGTAAGCCAGTAGTTGAGGTAGTCGTGGGGCAGCAGGATATGCGCGATGCGCGCGAAAATCTCAGGGTGCTGCTCGCGGGTCCAGAGCAGCTTTGACACGGTATAGCCCGGTGCAATCGCCACGCCGAGGCGTTCCAGGGAGCCAGTCTCGCCGCCCAGGTGGTGAAGCAGGCGGTCGTTTTCCGGCGCCGTTTCGGTGTCGCACCACAGCTTGGCCGGGCGCAATACCTGGCCCTGGTCATCGAGCAGAACCAGCCCGTGCTGCTGGCCGGAGACGCCGATGCCGAGAATGTCCTGGCCGTCCACGCCGGCCTGTTGCAGGGCGCGGTGGGAAGCTTGGGTAAACGCGTCAAGCCATTCCTGGGTGTGCTGCTCGCGACGGCCATTGGCGCCGCTGATCAGGGTGTGCGCCGCGGCGCCCAGGCCCAGCACCTTGCCGCTGGCGGCGTCGAGGACGATGGCCTTGGTGCCTTGGGTGCCGCAGTCGATGCCGAGGAACAGGTTTTGCTGGGTCATGATGGAGTGCTCAGCATTATTGTTGGATTGAAAATACGGTCAATGTGGGAGCTGGCTTGCCTGCGATAGCGGTCTGTCAGTCACTTCATGGCTAACTGGGCCACCGCTATCGCAGGCAAGCCAGCTCCCACATTATTAAGCCGGTTTCTTCAGGAGGTTCTGCAGTGTTTCGGTGACGCCGTTGTCACGCAAGCTGGCATAACACCGCTCGAACGCTGCCACAAACCCAGGCGAGTTGGGAATAGCTGTACCAAAAATCTCTTCCACCCCCAACAGGCGTTTGCTGATCAGCGCGTCATCGCTCACCAGCGCCTGGCAAAACTCGGCACGCGGATCCGGGATCTTGTAGCTCACGCCGTTCTCGTCCACGCCTTTCAAATACAGAGCCCAGGCGGCGACAACCAGTGCGGCGCGTTCAGTCTCGCGGCCATCGGCAATCAACCGGTTGATCGTCGGCACGGTGAACTTCGGAAACTTCGACGAGCCGTCCGAACATACCCGTTCCAACTGGTCGGCAATCGCCTGGTTGGAAAAGCGGTCCACCAGAGTCTGTTTGTAGTCCGTCAAGTCGATGCCCGGCACCGGCGCCAGGTTTGGCGTGACATCCAGGTCCATATAGGCGCGCATGTAGGCGACAAAAACCGGGTCGTTCATGGTCTCGTGCACAAACCGATAGCCCTTCAAAAAGCCCAGGTAGGTCAGCGCCAGATGGCTGCCATTGAGCAGGCCGATCTTCATTTCTTCATAGGGCGTGACGTCATCGGTGAACTGCACGCCGACTTTTTCCCAGGCCGGTCGACCGTTGACGAATTTGTCTTCCAGTACCCATTGCACAAAGGGTTCGCACACCACCGGCCAGGCATCGTCGATGCCGTGCTCATCATGCAATTGCAGGCGGTGGGCGGTGCTGGTCATGGGGGTGATGCGGTCGACCATGGCGTTGGGGAAGCTTACGTTGGCCTTGATCCAGTCATGCAACTCAGCGTTGTGCAGGGCGGCGAAGGCCAGCAGCGCCTTGCGCGTCACGGCGCCGTTGTGGGGCAGGTTATCGCAGGACATCACGGTAAACGCCGGGGTGCCGGCGGCGCGGCGTTTGGTGAGCGCGGCACAGATAAAGCCGAACACGGTTTTCGGTGCAGTCGGGTGCGCCAGGTCATGCTGGATCTGCGGCAGATGAGCCATGAACTCACCGTTGCTGTCGTCGATGCAGTAGCCGCCTTCGGTGATGGTCAGCGAGACGATGCGAATCTCGGGGCTGGCCAATTTGTCGATCAGCGCCTGGGCACCGTCTTCGGCCAGCAGCATGTCGCTGATCGCGCCGATCACACGGACTTCGGTGTCGTCGGTATCGCCCAGTTCGTACAGGGTGAACAGATAATCCTGGCCGGCCAGGTCGTCGCGGGCCTTGCGGTCCTCGGCGCGCAGGCCGACGCCGCAGATGCTCCAGTCCAGGCCCTCGCCCAGATTCATCAGTGCGTCGGTGTAATACGCCTGGTGCGCGCGGTGGAACCCGCCGACGCCGATGTGCGCGATGCCCTGCGATGTGCTGGCAATCGCGTAGGTGGGCAGTTTCACCTGGGATGCCAACTGGGTGAGGTTCTGTTTATTCAGCTTCATGGCGTAATACTCGCGAAATCAGGCGGCGGCGCGCAGTGGGCGGGCCACGGCTACACCGTCGGTGTCGAACAGGTGGCAGTGCGCCGGGTCCAGGTGCAGGTGCAGCGTCTCGCCGTATTGGCTGGCCATGTCGCCGCGAATCCGCATGGTCAGCGGCTCGCCGTTGGCGGTGATGACGTGGCAGAACGTGTCGCTGCCCAGGCGCTCGCCGACGTCGGCGGTAACGGTCAGCGTGGTCTGGCCCGGCGTGGCGATTTCCAGGTGCTCGGGCCGAATACCCAGGGTCACTGCGCTGCCCACGCTCAGGGTCGGCCCGCTGAGCGGCAGGCTGATCAGAGTCCCGGCGTCGAGCTGCACGTCACAGCCCTGGCCTTCGATCCGCGTGACCTTGCCCTTGAGGAAACCCATCTTCGGCGTACCGAGAAAGCCCGCCACGAACAGGTTGGCCGGTTGGTGGTACAGCTCCAGGGGCGAGCCGACTTGCTCGATACGACCGCTGTTGAGTACCACCACCTTGTCGGCCAGGGTCATGGCTTCAACCTGGTCGTGAGTCACGTAGATCATGGTCGCCTGCAGCTCTTTATGCAGGCGCGCCAGTTCCAGGCGCATCTGCACACGCAAGGCGGCGTCGAGGTTGGACAGCGGTTCGTCGAACAGGAAGATCTTCGGGTTACGCACGATGGCGCGGCCGATCGCCACGCGCTGGCGCTGGCCACCGGAAAGCTGCTTGGGCTTGCGCTCCAGCAACGGGCCCAGTTCGAGGATGCGTGCCGCTTCGTTGACTTTGCTCTCGACGATTTTCTTGTCGACGCCGGCCAGGTCCAGGGCAAACGACATGTTCTTGCGCACGCTCATGTGCGGGTACAGCGCGTAGGTCTGGAACACCATCGCCAGGTCGCGCTTGGCCGGCGTCACTTCGGTGATGTCGCGGCCGTCCAGTTCGATGGTGCCTTCGCTGACCTCTTCAAGGCCGGCGATCAGCCGCAGCAGGGTGGATTTACCGCAGCCCGACGGGCCGACGAACACCACGAATTCCTTGTCGTTCACTTCCAGGTCAATGCCCTTGATGATGGAAAAGCCTTCGAAGCCTTTTTGCAGATTCTTGATTTTCAGGTTGGCCATGATGGGCCTCCGCTTACACAATTTTTATAAGAAGCCGTTATTTCACGGCGCCGAAGGACAAACCGCGCACCAGCTGTTTCTGGCTGATCCAGCCAAAAATCAGGATCGGCGCGCAGGCCAGGGTCGAGACGGCGGACAATTTGGCCCAGAACAAGCCTTCGGGGCTGGAGTAGGAAGCGATCAGCGCCGTCAGCGGCGCGGCGCTGGACGAGGTCAGGTTCAGCGACCAGAACGCCTCGTTCCAGCACAGGATCAGCGACAACAACACGGTGGAAGCCAGGCCGCCCTTGGCAATCGGCAGCAACACGCGGACCATTTCCTGCCACAGGGTCGCGCCGTCCAGGCGCGCGGCTTCGAGGATGTCCTTGGGAATGTCCTTGAAGTAGGTGTAAACCATCCAGACCACGATCGGCAGGTTGATCAGGGTGTAGATGATGATCAGCGCAATGCGCGTATCCAGCAGGCCCATGCTCTTGGCCAGCAGGTAGATTGGCATCAGCACGCCCACCGGCGGCAGCATCTTGGTCGACAGCATCCACAGCAACGTGCCCTTGGTGCGCTGGGTTTCGTAGAACGCCATGGAGTAGGCGGCCGGCACCGAAATCAGCAGGCAAAGCGCGGTGGCGCTGAAGGAAATCAGCACCGAGTTCCACGCATAGCTGAAGTAGTTGCTGCGCTCGTTGATGTGCAGGTAGTTCTCCAGTGTCGGCGTGAAGATGAACTGCGGCGGCGTGGCGAACGCGTCGATTTCGGTCTTGAAGCTGGTCAGCACCATCCAGAAGATCGGAAAGAAGATCAGGATCGCGATGGCCCAGGCCAACGTGCCGAGCAACAGGCTTTGCAGGCGGCGGGATTGTTGAAGCGTCATGGCGCGGCCCTCAAGGCTTGTCAGTCAGGTTTTTGCCGATCATCCGCACCAGGATGATCGCCGCGATATTGGCGATGACCACGGCAATCAAGCCGCCGGCCGAGGCCATGCCCACGTCGAACTGCACCAGCGCCTGGTTGTAGATCAGGTAGGCGAGGTTGGTCGAGGCGTAGCCGGGGCCGCCGTTGGTGGTGGTGAAGATTTCGGCGAACACCGAGAGCAGGAAAATCGTCTCGATCATCACCACCACGGCAATCGGGCGCGCCAGGTGGGGCAGGGTCAGGTGCCAGAAAATCGCGATGGCGCCGGCACCGTCCAGGCGTGCGGCTTCCTTCTGTTCCTGGTCGAGGGACTGCATGGCGGTCATCAGCAGCAGGATCGCGAAGGGCAGCCATTGCCACGACACAATGATGATGATCGACAGCAGCGGGTAGTGCGCCAGCCAGTCCACCGGTTCGGCGCCGAAGAATTTCCACACGGCGGCGAGAATTCCCGACACCGGGTGGAAAATCAGGTTCTTCCAGATCAGCGCACCGACGGTGGGCATGATGAAGAACGGTGAAATCAGCAGCACCCGCACCAGGCCGCGGCCGAAGAACTCACTGGCCTCCAGCAATGCACTGATCAGCACGCCGAAGACCACGCTGATCAACAGCACGCTGCCCACCAGCAACAGGGTGTTTGTGGCACCGGGCAGGAAACCCGAGTCGGTGACGAAGTAGGTGAAGTTCTCCAGCCCCACGAACTGGTTTTCACCAGGGTAGAGCAGGTTGTAGCGGATCAGCGAAAAGTACAGGGTCATGCCCAGCGGCACGATCATCCACAGCAGCAGCAAGGCCACCGAGGGGCTGACGAGGAACCAGCCGGGGTTGGCCAGGCGGTTTTTGGAGGGTGTATTCATGGTGATCAGAACCAAGTCAGATGCATACAGTATCTGCGTCGGAGCGCGGTCAATGTGGGAGCTGGCTTGCCTGCGAAGGCATCACCTCGGTGTAACTGATAGACCGAGTTGCTTGCATCGCAGGCAAGCCAGCTCCCACAAAAGCCCTGCTCCCATGTTTACAGGGGGGAGCGGCTTATTTGGGATAACCCGCCCGCTTCATTTCCCGCTCGGTAGTGGTCTGCGCAGCCGTCAATGCCGCATCCACCGTCTGCTGTCCGGTCAGCGCACCCGAGAAGAACTTGCCGACCTGGGTCCCGATCGCCTGGAACTCAGGAATGGTCACCAACTGGATACCGATATACGGCACCGGCTTGAGCGTCGGTTTGGTTGGGTCCGCCACTTTCAGCGATTCCAGGGTCACCTTGGCAAACGGCGCGGCCTTCATGTATTCGTCGCTGTAGGTCGACTTGCGCGTGCCCGGCGGTACGTTGGCGACGCCGTCGGTCTTGGCCACCAATGCACCGTATTCCTTGGAAGTGGCCCAGCTGGTGAAGACCTTGGCGGCGTCCTTGGCCTTGGAACTGGTCGGGATCGCCAGGCTCCAGGAGTACAGCCACGAGGTGCCCTTGTCGGTCTTCTCGTGCGGGGCGAAGGTAAAGCCGACATGGTCAGCCACCTTGCTTTGGGTCTTGTCGGTGACAAACGAACCGGCGACGCTGGCGTCCACCCAGATCGCGCATTTGCCGCTGTTGAACAGCGCCAGGTTTTCGTTGAAACCATTGCTGGAAGCACCCGGCGGGCCGGATTTCTTCATGTTGTCCACGTAGAAGTTCAGCGCGTCCTTCCATTCAGGGCCGTTGAATTCCGGCTGCCACTTTTCATCGAACCAGCGCGCACCGTAGCCGTTGGCCAGGGTGGTGATCAGCGCCATGTTCTCACCCCAACCGGCTTTGCCGCGCAGGCACAGGCCGTATTGCTCTTTGCTCTTGTCGGTGAGTTTGGCCGCGAATTCGCCGATCTGGCTCCAGGTCGGATGCTCGGGCATGCTCAGCCCGGCATTCTTGAACAGGTCGGTGCGGTAATAAGTGATCGAGCTTTCGGCATAGAACGGCAGGGCATACAGCGAGCCCTTGACAGACAAACCGTCACGTACCGAAGGGAATACATCGTCGAGGTCGTAGGAAGCCGGCAGATCCTTCATCGGTTCCAGCCAACCCTTGGCGCCCCACAGTGCAGCTTCGTACATGCCGATGGTCAACACATCGAACTGCCCGCCCTGGGTGGCGATGTCGGTGGTCAGGCGCTGGCGCAGCACGTTTTCTTCCAGCACCACCCAGTTCAGCTTGATCTGCGGATGCTCGGTCTCGAAGGTTTTCGAAAGCTTTTGCATGCGGATCATGTCGCTGTTGTTGACGGTGGCAATGGTCAGGGTTTGCGCGCCGAGGCTGACGGCGCTGAGGGTCATGCAGGTCATCATGCAGGTAGAGACAAGCAGAGCTTTTGCTGTGAACTTCATCGCGCACTCCATTTCCGCGCCCAGGGGCTACGAAAGGACAGTTATTGTTGTTGTGTCTTCCTACAGGGAGTCAGGAAGAGTGTGCGTTGATTACAGCCTCCAAACGCCACGGTGACAAATCCTTGGGCGCACTGGGACTGATACTTTTTTGCACTTTTGGCGCGTGTTCGCTCCAGACTCTGCGTGGTACGAACACCATTACGCCAGGTTCTGCTCGGTCAGCCGCTGCACCGCCAGCCGTCGATAGTGGGAAGGGGTCATGCCTTTAAGCTGCTGAAAGCGTCGGTTGAAGTTGGAAATATTGTTGAACCCTGACTCAAAGCACACATCCGTCACAGCCTTGTCGCCATCGGCCAGCAACTCGCAGGATTTGCTGATCCGCAGCCGATTGACGAACTCGATAAAGGTGCGCCCCGTGGCCTGCTTGAACACCCGCGAAAAATACGTGGGTTTCATGCCCAAGTAATCCGCCACTTCTTCCAGCGGCAGCTCGCGCGCGTAGTGAGCAAAGATGTAGTCCACCGCGCGGTTGGTGCGGTCGATGCTGTGTTCATCCGCCACTTGGGGCGTGTTCACCCCGGACAGCAGCTGATAATCCTCACAGGCGCTCAGCACTTCCAGCAGGATAAAGAAGTGCCCGAGGCGCGCCATGCCCTGGGCATCCTCGATGCGCTGCATCAAGGTCATCGCTTGGGCAATCGTGTGTTTGCAGCGAAACTCGATACCGTACTGCGCCCGGTCCAGCATCGGCGCCAGGGTCTTGAGTTCGGTGAAGATGTGACTGCCGCTCTCCAGCAGGTCATCAGTGAAATTCACCAACATGTCGCGCTTGGGCACGATTTCGTCTTCCTCCACCTGGCTGATCCAGTTGTGAGGCAGGTTGGGGCCGGTGAGGAACAGGCTTTCCGGGTAGAAGTTGCCGATGTAGTCGCCGATAAACACCTTGCCCGAGCTGGCGACGATCAGGTGCAGCTCGTATTCCTTGTGGAAGTGCCAGCGCACCAGCGGGCAGGGGAAACCGTGCTGGCGATAGATGATGGACAGACCGTTGTGATCGTCCATCAGCTCGTAGGAAGGGTCGGTGATTCGCGTTGCTCGGGTCATGCTGCCGTCGCTTTATTGTGGTTGCTGCGTAGGATAATGCCCCGTCGCGCGCGCCCTCGCCAGCGTTGGTGTCTATAGGCTGCGGTTTTTCGCCTCGATCCACTGGGACATGTACTGCGTACTTTTATGGGCGTGGTGGCGCAGCATGCTGCCGGTGAAATTGTCGCGGCGATGGGCGTTGAGATTGCTGCGGCACTGTTCCAGGCAGGCTACCAGCGCGGGGCCATGGATATTCCGGTCATAGCGGCGGGTCAACAGTTGACGCCCGTTTTCCTGGGCCTCGGTCCAGCGCTCGCGGTCCTGATAAAGCGCCACGGCGGCGGCGGCCAGGGCCGGTGCGCTGTGTTCGATCATGCCTGGCCACGGTTGCTCATCGCCCATGGCTTCGGCGCCGATCGGCGTGGTGATATTCGGCGTGCCACAGAGCATCGCATCCGCCAGCTTGCCCTTGATGCCTGCGCCGAAACGCAGGGGCGCCAGGCAGATACGCGCGGCGGTCATCACCTGCAACGCATCTTCGGCCCAGTTCATCACATGAAAACCCTGGGCCGGGTTATGCAACGCGGTGGCCTTGGGCGGGGTGTAGGCGCCATAAATGTGCAACTGGGCCCCCGGCAGTTGCTGGCGAATCAACGGCCACAGGCTGTTTTTCATCCAGAGCACCGCATCCCAGTTGGGCGCGTGGCGAAAGTTGCCGATGCTGAGGAAGTGCGCGCGGTCTTCAAACGGCGCGAACGCCTCGGCCGGCGGCTGCAACATCAGCGGGCACCAGTGGAGCAGGGCGGCGGGCACCTTGAACTGCTCGGTGAGCAAGCGAATTTCCACGTCGGAGATCATCAGGCTGATATCGCAACGGTAAATCGCCGCGATTTCGCGCTTGGCCAGGTCGGTGTCGGCCATCAGCTTGAATTCTGCGGGCAGCGCCGGGGAAAACAGCGCAGTGAAATCGTCGCTGTCGGGGTGCGCCTTCAGGTGATCCTTGAGGCGTTGATGACGGGCGTCGCGCAGGCTTTGCAGGTCGGAAGTTTCCAACACGCGCAGGGCGTTGGGGCAGCATTTCTCTACGCGCCAGCCGAACTGTTCCTCCATCATGAAGCGGTCGAACAGCACGATGTCCGGGGCCAGTTCGCGGATAAAAGCATCGAAACTGCTGTTATTGAGCTCGATGGCGCATTCGGTGATGCCCAGCGCAGGCAGATCGGCCTTGTGCTCGCCGATGGTCGCCGGGCTGCTGAAGGTGATGTCCCAACCTTGTGTAAGAAAACTCTCCAGAATCTGCATCATGTGACCGCCCGCGGCTGAAGAGCGCGGCTCCGGCCAGACATAACCAATGATCAGGACTTTGGTGGCGGGTTGAGTCGTCAAGGCAGCGGACCCTCGGAAAGGTGAGCGAAAAATCGGGGATTAAACCACATATCCCGCTTGAGCCAGCGATCGAACAGACGGCGATTAGCCCGGTCGCTCTGAGGCGAAATTCATCTTTAAGACTGTCATTTGTGACAGTGAACGAGATTGTCGAGTGGTGATAGCTTGAGGACGCACCCTGAGTTCAAGGTTCACCAAGGCCAACTGTGGAGATATCTGAAATGAAAGCAAAACAACCCAATGGCAAACCGGCAATCAAGTCTGAGGATTCTCTGAACTGGCAACGCGCTAGATTGGTTGGCAAGTACAGCGAAAGATACATAGGTACCCTGGAGGTCCGCTGGTTGAAGCTGGATAAATTTAGATTCCAGACTGATCAATACATGATCACCGGCGACATCAAGCGAAAGAAAGCGAATATAAACGTGGAGGTATACGGGAATGTCACCGGCAGTTGGAAGGTGAATTCGCCCGATAACATGTACCAAGACGGGCAATGGCGCCCGTGGCTCACTGAGGGCAATTTCTTGATTGGGGCTTCCACGAAGATTTCTGTCATTGTAACTTTCATCTTTGACATGCCTGATGTTGACAAACGCATTCAGGTGAAAGAACTATTCATCATTTAGGCCTGCATGCGCCTCCAGGGGGCGCGCGCGGCAAAAGAATGCACCTGCGCATAGTTGCCCGTCGCGCTTTGTGGTTAACTTCGGCCTCTCGAATTCGTTTCAATAAACCCAGCATAAGGATTCTGTTCATGGCTCAAGTCACCCTCAAAGGCAACCCGGTCCAGGTTGAAGGCCAATTGCCGCAAGTCGGCGCCCAGGCTGCTGACTTCACCCTGACCGCCGGCGATCTGTCGAACGCGACCCTCGCCACTTTCGCCGGCAAGCGCAAAGTGCTGAATATCTTCCCAAGCGTCGACACGCCGACCTGCGCCACTTCGGTACGCAAGTTCAATGCCCAGGCCAACGATGTGGAAAACACCGTGGTGCTGTGCATCTCCTCCGACCTGCCGTTCGCCCAGGCACGTTTCTGTGGCTCCGAAGGGCTGGACAACGTGAAGAACCTGTCGGACTTCCGCAACGCCGACTTCGCGGTCGACTACGGCGTTTCCATCGCGGATGGCCCGCTGCAAGGCCTGACGGCGCGTGCTGTCGTGGTGCTGGACGAAAATGGCAAGGTGCTGCACAGCGAATTGGTCAGTGAAATCGGCCAGGAGCCAAACTACGAAGCCGCCCTGTCTGTTCTGAAGTAACTGTTTCGGTACGTTACTGCGGTTGTGCGGTAACACGCTTGATGCATGATTGCGGCCTGGCCTAGTCCAGGCCGTTTTCATTTGTGCTTCAGGCGCTTAGCGAAATAGGCGATGGACTAAGCTCATCCGTTAAAAGTTGTAAGCCCAAGGTAAATAGCCGGTAAAGGCGCTTTTCTTAATGCGCCCCAGTGCTTATCTTTCAGCCTCCCAAAGTAGAAGCGCTCGCGCCCAATGGTTGATCACTCCATGCAATCCTCCCCCCGCCACTCCCGCCGCTGGTTGTTCGGCCTGCTCGTGCTGCTGGTCATCGCCGGCCTGTGCTGGAAATTCTGGCCCAGCGGTGCCGCCCACAAAGACGCGCCGGCCGGCCATGCGAGCAAGACTGGCATGGCGCGCCCCGGTTTTGGCGGCGCCACCGGCCCGGTGCCCGTGCGCGTGGCGCCTGCGGTACTGGGCGAGTTCCCGGTGTACTACAAGGCATTGGGCACGGTCACTGCACTGAACACCATCAATGTGCGCAGCCGGGTGGGCGGCGAACTGGTGAAGATCGCCTTTGAAGAAGGGCAGATGGTCAAGGCTGGCGACCTGCTGGCTGAGATCGACCCGCGCAGCTACCAGAACGCCTTGCTCCAGGCCCAGGGCACGCTGATGCAGAACCAGGCCCAGTTGAAAAACGCCCAGGTCGACGTGCAGCGCTATCGCGACCTGTACGCCCAGGACAGCATCGCCAAGCAGACCCTGGACACCGCCGAAGCGCTGGTCTTGCAATACCAGGGCACGGTCAAGACCAATCAGGGCGCGGTGGACGATGCCAAGCTCAACCTGGAATTCACCAGGATACGCGCGCCGATCAGTGGCCGCGTCGGCCTGCGTCAGGTCGATGTCGGCAACCTGGTGGCGGCCAACGACACCACGTTCCTCGCCGTGATCACCCAGACCCAGCCGATCAGCGTGGTTTTCACCCTGCCGGAAAACACCCTGGAAACCGTGCTGGCCCGCTACCGCGCCGGTAACAAGCTGCCCGTGGAAGCCTGGGACCGCGGCGACGTGAAAGTGCAAGCCACCGGCGTGTTGCAAAGCCTGGACAACCAGATCGACGTGACCACCGGCACCCTCAAATTCAAGGCGCGCTTCGATAACAAGGACCAGGCACTGTTCCCCAACCAGTTCGTCAATGTGCACCTGCTCGCCGATACGCTGCACAACGTGGTGCTGGCGCCTTCGGCGGCGATCCAGTTCGGCAACGCCGGTACCTTTGTCTACGTGCTTGACGGTGACAACAAGGTCAAGGTGCAGCCACTGGTGGTCGGTGACACCGACGGCGAGAACACCGTGATCAAAGAGGGCCTGAAGGCCGGCGACCGCGTCGTGCTGGAAGGCACCGACCGGTTGAAGGACGGCAGCGAGATCGAAGTGGTCAATGACAGCAGCGAAGTACCGACCACGCCGACCGAACACCTGCAAGGCAAGCCCGCCGCGAAAGGGGAGACCGGCACCACCGCCGGCAAGGCGCAAAAGGTCGGTTCATGAACCTGTCGCGTCTGTTCATTCTTCGCCCGGTCGCCACCACGCTGAGCATGCTGGCCATTGTCTTGGCCGGCATCATTTCGTACCGCCTGTTGCCGGTATCGGCCTTGCCCCAGGTGGATTACCCGACGATCCGGGTGATGACCCTGTACCCCGGCGCCAGCCCGGACGTGATGACCAGCGCAGTCACCGCGCCGCTCGAGCGCCAGTTCGGGCAAATGCCCGGCCTTACACAAATGGCGTCCACCAGTTCCGGCGGTGCGTCGGTACTGACCCTGCGCTTCAACCTCGACATCAATATGGACGTTGCCGAGCAACAGGTGCAGGCCGCGATCAACGCTGCCACCAACCTGCTGCCCAAGGATTTACCGGCGCCGCCGGTGTACAACAAGGTCAACCCGGCGGACACCCCGGTGCTGACCCTGGCCATCACCTCCAAGACCATGCTGCTGCCCAAGCTCAATGACCTGGTCGACACGCGCATGGCGCAGAAAATCGCGCAGATCAGCGGCGTCGGCATGGTCAGCATCGCCGGTGGCCAGCGCCAGGCCGTGCGCATCAAGGTCAACCCCGAAGCCCTGGCGGCCAACGGGCTGAACTTGTCGGATGTGCGCACCCTGATCGCCGCGTCCAACGTCAACCAGCCCAAGGGCAACTTCGACGGCCCCACGCGGGTGTCGATGCTCGACGCCAACGATCAGTTGGTCTCGCCCGCGCAATACGCCGAGCTGATTCTGGCCTATAACAACGGCGCGCCGCTGCGCCTCAAGGACGTGGCGCAGATCGTCGACGGCGCCGAGAACGAGCGCCTCGCCGCCTGGGCCAATGACAACCAGGCCGTGCTGCTGAACATCCAGCGCCAGCCAGGGGCCAACGTGATCGAGGTGGTCGACCGCATCAAGGCGCTGCTGCCGAGCATCACCGACAACCTGCCGGCCGGCCTCGACGTGACCGTGCTCACCGACCGCACCCAGACCATCCGCGCCTCGGTCACCGACGTGCAGCACGAGTTGCTGATCGCCATTGCCCTGGTGGTGATGGTGACGTTTCTGTTCCTGCGCCGTTTCAGCGCCACGATCATTCCGTCCATCGCCGTGCCGCTGTCGCTGGTGGGCACCTTTGGCGTGATGTACCTGGCAGGGTTCTCCATCAACAACCTGACGCTGATGGCCCTGACCATCGCTACCGGGTTTGTGGTGGACGATGCCATCGTGATGCTGGAAAACATTTCGCGCTATATCGAGGAAGGCGAAACGCCAATGGCCGCCGCGCTCAAGGGCGCCAAGCAGATCGGTTTCACCCTGATTTCCCTGACCCTGTCGCTGATCGCCGTGTTGATCCCGCTGCTGTTCATGGCAGACGTGGTGGGGCGGCTGTTCCGTGAATTTGCGATCACCCTGGCGGTGGCGATCCTGATTTCCCTGGTGGTGTCACTGACGCTGACGCCGATGATGTGCGCGCGGCTGCTCAAGCGTGAACCCAAGGAGGAGGACCAAAGCCGCTTCTACAAGGCCAGCGGCGCCTGGATCGACTGGCTGATCGCGCGCTACGGTAGCCTGTTGCAGTGGGTGCTCAGGCACCAGCCGCTCACGTTGCTGGTGGCCATCGCCACCTTGGGCCTGACCGTGGTGCTGTACCTCGTGGTGCCCAAGGGCTTTTTCCCGGTGCAGGACACTGGCGTGATCCAGGGCATTTCCGAAGCGCCGCAGTCGATTTCATTCGCTGCCATGAGCCAGCGCCAGCAGGCACTGGCCAAGATCATCCTGGCGGACCCGGCGGTGCAAAGCCTGTCTTCGTATATTGGCGTGGACGGCGATAACGCCACCCTCAACAGCGGCCGCTTGCTGATCAACCTCAAGCCCCACGGCCAGCGCGACTTGAGCGCCGCCCAGGTGATCACCCGCCTGCAACCGGAAATCGACAAGCTGGTGGGCATCCGCCTGTTCATGCAGCCGGTGCAGGACCTGACCATTGAAGACCGCGTGAGCCGTACCCAGTACCAGTTCAGCATGTCTTCGCCGGACGCCGAGTTGCTGGCGCTGTGGAGCGAAAAACTGGTCCACGCGTTGAGCCAGTTGCCCGAGCTCACCGACGTTGCCAGCGACCTGCAGGACAAGGGCCTGCAGGTGTACCTGGTGATCGACCGCGACGCGGCTTCGCGCCTGGGAGTCAGCGTTTCAACGATTACCGACGCGCTTTACGATGCTTTCGGCCAGCGGCAGATTTCCACCATCTACACCCAGGCCAGCCAGTACCGCGTTGTATTGCAGGCCCAGTCCGGCGAAACCCTCGGCCCGGATGCATTGAACCAGATCCATGTGAAGACCACCGACGGCGGCCAGGTGCGCCTGTCCAGCCTGGCCAAGGTGGAACAGCGCCAGGCCCAGTTGGCGATCGCGCATATCGGCCAGTTCCCGGCGGTGATGATGTCGTTCAACCTGGCGCCAGGCGTTGCCCTGGGCAAAGGCGTGGAACTGATCAACCAGACCCAGAAGGACATCGGCATGCCGGTGGGCGTGCAAACCCAGTTCCAGGGCGCGGCCCAGGCGTTCGAAGCTTCGCTGTCGAGCACCTTGCTGCTGATTTTGGCGGCGGTGGTCACCATGTACATCGTGCTCGGCGTGCTCTACGAGAGCTATATCCACCCGATCACCATTCTCTCGACCTTGCCGTCGGCGGCGGTGGGGGCGTTGCTGGCGTTGCTGCTCAGCGGCAATGACTTGGGCATGATCGCGATCATCGGCATTATCTTGCTGATCGGGATCGTCAAGAAGAACGCGATCATGATGATCGACTTCGCCCTCGACGCCGAACGCAACCAGGGGCTCGACCCGCAGACCGCGATCTACCAGGCGGCGCTGCTGCGCTTCCGGCCGATCCTGATGACCACCCTGGCGGCGCTGTTCGGCGCGGTGCCGCTGATGTTGGCCACCGGCTCCGGTGCGGAGTTGCGCCAACCGTTGGGCCTGGTGATGGTCGGCGGTTTGCTGGTGAGCCAGGTACTGACGCTGTTCACCACCCCGGTGATCTACCTGTACTTCGACCGCCTCGGCCGACGCTGGCGCAAAGAGCCGCAAAGCCTGGAGCCGGTTGAGCCATGAACCTGTCCGGACCTTTCATTCGGCGCCCGGTAGCGACCATGCTGCTGAGCCTGGCGATCATGCTGCTGGGCGGCGTCAGCTTCAACCTGCTGCCGGTGTCGCCATTGCCGCAGATCGATTTCCCGGTGATCGTGGTGTCGGCCAGCCTGCCCGGCGCCAGCCCCGAGGTGATGGCGTCCACCGTGGCGACGCCGCTGGAGCGCTCGTTCGGCGCGATTGCCGGCATCACCACCATGAGCAGTTCGTCGAGCCAGGGCTCCACCCGGGTGATCCTGGCGTTTGACTCCGATCGTGATATCAACGGCGCGGCGCGGGAAGTGCAGGCGGCCATCAATGCCTCGCGCAACCTGCTGCCCAGCGGCATGCGCAGCATGCCCACCTACAAGAAGATCAACCCGTCCCAGGCGCCGATCATGGTGCTGTCGTTGACCTCGGACGTGCTACAGAAGGGCCAGCTGTACGACCTGGCCTCGACCATCCTCTCGCAAAGCCTGTCCCAGGTGCCGGGCGTCGGCGAAGTGCAGATCGGCGGCAGTTCGTTGCCGGCGGTGCGTATCGAGCTGGAACCCAAGGCCCTCGACCAGTACGGCGTGGCCCTCGACGACGTGCGCAACACCATCGCCAACGCCAACCAGCGCCGGCCCAAGGGCTCCCTGGAAGACAGCCAGCGCAACTGGCAGATCCAGGCCAACGACCAGTTGGAGAAGGCCAAGGACTACGAGCCGTTGTTGATCCGCTACCAGAACGGCGCCGCCTTGCGTCTGAAGGATGTGGCGAAAATCAGCGACGGTGTGGAAGACCGCTACAACAGTGGCTTTTTCAACAACGAACCAGCGGTGCTGCTGGTGATCAACCGTCAGTCCGGCGCCAACATCATCGAGACCGTGCGGCAGATCAAGGCACAGTTGCCGGCGTTGCAGGCGGTGCTGCCGTCCAGCGTCAAGCTGAGCCTGGCCATGGACCGCTCGCCGGTGATCACCGCCACGTTGCACGAAGCCGAGATGACCTTGCTGATCGCCGTCGGGCTGGTGATCCTGGTGGTGTACCTGTTCCTGGGCAATTTCCGCGCTTCGCTGATCCCGACCCTGGCCGTGCCGGTGTCGCTGGTGGGCACCTTTGCGGTGATGTACCTGTACGGGTTCTCGCTGAACAATTTTTCGCTGATGGCGTTGATCCTGGCCACCGGTCTGGTGGTGGACGATGCCATCGTGGTGCTGGAGAACATCTCGCGGCATATCGACGAAGGCGTGCCGCCGATGAAAGCGGCGTACCTGGGCGCCCAGGAAGTCGGTTTTACCTTGCTGTCGATGAACGTGTCGCTGGTGGCGGTGTTCCTGTCGATCCTGTTCATGGGCGGGATCGTCACCAACCTGTTCCGCGAGTTTTCCATCACCCTGTCGGCGGCGATCATTGTGTCGCTGATTGTCTCGCTGACCCTGACGCCGATGCTCTGCGCCCGTTGGCTCAAGCCCCATGTAAAAGACCGGATGACCGGTTTGCAGCGCTGGAGCCAGAAGGTCAACGACCGCATGGTCGCCGGCTACGCCACCAGCCTGGACTGGGTGCTGCGCCATCGTCGCCTGACCCTGCTCAGCCTGTTCCTGACCATCGGGGTCAACGTGGCGTTGTATGTGGTGGTGCCGAAAACCTTCATGCCGCAGCAGGACACCGGCCAGTTGATCGGTTTCGTGCGCGGTGACGACGGGCTGTCGTTCGGCGTGATGCAGCCGAAGATGGAGACCTTCCGCAAGGCGGTGCTCAAGGACCCGGCGGTGCTCAGCGTGGCCGGCTTTATCGGTGGCAACAACGGCACCAACAACGCGGTGATGCTGGTGCGCCTCAAGCCGATCAGCGAGCGCAGGATTTCCGCCCAGGCGGTGATCGAGCGGCTGCGCAAGGAGGTACCGCCGGTGCCGGGCGGGCGCCTGTTCCTGATGGCTGACCAGGACCTGCAATTCGGCGGCAGCCGGGACCAGACCAGTGCGCAGTATTCCTACATCCTGCAAAGCGGCGACCTGGCGGCCCTGCGCCTGTGGTATCCGAAGGTGGTGGCTGCCATGCGCGAGCTGCCGGAACTCACCGCCATCGACGCCCGCGAAGGGCGCGGCGCGGCGCAGGTCACGCTGATCGTCGATCGCGACCAGGCCAAGCGTCTGGGTATCGACATGGACATGGTGACGGCGGTGCTGAACAACGCCTACAGCCAGCGGCAGATTTCCACCATCTATGACAGCCTCAACCAATACCAGGTGGTGATGGAGGTCAACCCCAGGTACGCGCAGGACCCGATCACCCTCAACCAGATGCAGGTGATCACCTCCACGGGCGCGCGCGTGCCGCTGTCGACCATCGCCCATTACGAGAACAGCCTGGCGGACGACCGCGTCAGCCACGAAGGCCAGTTCGCCTCGGAAAACATTGCCTTCGACATGGCACCCGGCGTGACGGTGGAGCAGGGCACGGCCGCCATCGAGCGGGCGATCGCCAAGGTCGGGCTGCCGGAAGACGTGATCGCCAAAATGGCCGGCACTGCCGACGCGTTCGCGGCGACGCAGAAAGGCCAGCCCTTCATGATCCTCGGCGCGCTGGTGGCGGTGTACCTGGTGCTGGGCATCTTGTATGAAAGCTATATTCACCCGTTGACGATTCTCTCGACCCTGCCGTCGGCAGGGGTGGGCGCGATGCTCGCGATCTACCTGACGGGGGGCGAGTTCAGCCTGATTTCCCTGTTGGGCCTGTTCCTGCTGATCGGCGTGGTGAAGAAAAACGCGATCTTGATGATCGACCTGGCTCTGCAGCTTGAGCGCAATGACCGCCTGGGCCCGCTGGAGTCGATTCGCAGTGCCTGCCTGCTGCGTTTGCGGCCGATCCTGATGACCACTTTGGCGGCGATTCTCGGCGCCTTGCCCTTGCTGCTGGGCACCGGCGATGGCGCGGAAATGCGTCGTCCCCTGGGCCTCACCATCATTGGCGGCCTGGTGTTCAGCCAGGTCCTGACTCTTTACACCACTCCGGTGGTTTACCTTTATCTCGACCGCGCGCGCCATCGCTTCAATGCCTGGCGCGGCGTGCGTACCGATGCTGCCCTGGACACTGCGCTATGACCGATTCAACGAACGCCAACCCACCGCGCCGTCCTGCAATTGCACCGCCCCCTGTAGGAGCGAGCTTGCTCGCGAAAAATGCCCAGGCGCCGCATTCGTCCAGGCTCGGCGCGTTTTCGCTGACGATCTTCGCGAGCAAGCTCGCTCCTACAGTGGGGTTGGCGTTGTTGCTCAGTGCTTGCGCTATTGGCCCTGATTACAAACGTCCCGAAGTGGTTGAGCCGGCGCAATTCAAGGAGGCCCAGGGCTGGCGCCAGGCCACGCCCAGCGATTCATTGGCCCGTGGCGCCTGGTGGGAGCTGTACGGCGACCGCCAGCTCAACGACCTGGTGCAGCGCCTGAACACCTCCAACCAGACCGTGGCCCAGGCTGAAGCGCGCTTTCGCCAGGCCCGGGCGCTGGTGCGCAGTTCCCGTGGCGCGTTTTATCCCACCGTCGACCTGAGCGCCGGCAAGACCCGCGCCAGCCAAGGCACCGGCAGCAGCAGCGCGAGCCTAAGCAGCTCCAGCAGCGGTATCCGCGACACCCTCAACGCACAGTTGGGCGTGAGCTGGGAGGCGGACATCTGGGGCAAATTGCGCCGTGGCCTGGAGGCCAATGAAGCGAGTGCCGAAGCCAGCTCGGCGGACCTGGCGGCGATGCGCCTGAGCCAACAGTCGGAGCTGGTGCAAAGCTACCTGCAGTTGCGCGTCATGGACGAACAGACCCGCTTGCTGCAAGCCACGCTGGAGACCTATCAACGCTCCCTGCAAATGACCCAGAACCAATACCGTGCCGGGATCTCCGGCAAGGACGCGGTGGCCCAGGCACAAACCCAGCTCAAGACCACCCAGGCCAGCCTGATCGATCTGATCTGGCAACGCGCCCAGCTGGAAAATGCGATTGCCGTGTTGATCGGCGAAGCGCCGGCCAACTTCAACCTGGCGGTGAGCAAAGACATCCCGGCGCTGCCGCGGATTCCGCTGAGCCTGCCGTCGCAACTGCTTGAACGCCGCCCGGATATCGCCTCGGCCGAACGCTCGGTGATCGCCGCCAACGCCAATATCGGCGTGGCCAAGGCGGCTTATTACCCGGACCTGAGCCTGAGCCTGGCCGGCGGCTATTCCAGCAGCACCTATTCGGACTGGATCAGCCTGCCGAACCGCTTCTGGTCGGTGGGACCGAAGCTGGCCATGACCCTGTTCGACGGCGGCCAGCGTTCGGCCGAAGTCGACCGCACCGTGGCCAGCTATGACGAGACCGTCGCCAAATACCGCCAGACCGTACTTGATGGTTTCCGCGAAGTGGAAAATTACATGGTGCAGCTCAAGGTGCTGGAGGACGAGGCGGTGGTCAGCAATGAAGCGCTCGAGGCGGCCCGTGAGTCCTTGCGACTGACCCAGAACCAGTACAAGGCCGGGCTGATTGGCTACCTGGACGTGGTCACCGTGCAGGCCACGGCCTTGAGTAACGAGCGCACCGTGTTGACCTTGTTGCAGTCGCGCCTGGTGGCCAGTGTGCAACTGATCGCCGCACTGGGCGGTGGCTGGGATGGGCAGACGCCGATCAGCGGCAAAGACTAAGGGGGAACTCGGATCCAATGTGTGGGCTTGCCCGCGATGGCTACGCATGCGCAATTTGTAGTGAGCGGGCTTGCCCCGCGCTGGGGGGCGAAGCCCCCCCAAACCAGACGAGTTGGATTTATCTGGAACTCGGCGGTGCCTTTATTGGGGCGGCTTCGCCACCCAGCGCGGGGCAAGCCCGCTCACTACAATTGTATGGCGCCTGTCAAAACGACCTCACAATCCGCCCCAACGTCTCCATCGCCTTTTCCGACGCATCGCTCCAGGGGCTGCCATAGTTCAGGCGGATACAATTGCGAAAGCGCTGGGTCGCCGAGAAAATCGGCCCCGGCGCAATGCTGATGCCTTGTGCCAGCGCCATCTGGAACAGCTTCAACGAATCCGTCTGCTCCGGCAGTTCCAGCCACAGGAAGTACCCGCCGGCCGGCTGGCTGACCCGTGTCTGCGCCGGGAAGTAGCGGGCGATGGCGGCGAGCATGGCGCTTTGCTGTTCCTCCAGCGCATAGCGCAGTTTGCGCAGGTGCCGGTCGTAGCCGCCGTGTTGCAGGTAGTCGGCAATGGCCGCCTGGGCCGGCATCGAGGGGCACAGCGAGGTCATCAGTTTCAAGCGTTCGACTTTCTGCGCAAAGCGCCCGGCCGCCACCCAGCCCACGCGATAACCGGGGGCCAGGCTCTTGGCGAAGGAGCCGCAGTGCATCACCAGGCCTTCGGTATCAAAGGCTTTGGCCGGCTTGGGTGCGTGTTGGCCGTAATACAGCTCGGCGTACACATCGTCTTCGATCAGCGGCACCTGGTGGTCACGCAACAGTTCCACCAATGCTTGTTTCTTGGCTTCCGGCAGGGTTGCACCCATGGGGTTCTGGAAGCTGGTCATGGTCCAGCAGGCTTTGATCGGGTAGCGCTCCAGGGTTTGCGCGAGCACGCCCAGGTCGATGCCGTCGCGCGGGTGCACGGGAATTTCCACGGCCTTGAGTTTCAAGCGTTCCAGCACTTGCAGGCAGGCATAGAACGCCGGGGCTTCGATGGCGACCAGGTCGCCCGGTTCGGTGACGGCCTGCAGGCAGAGGTTCAAGGCTTCCAGGGCGCCGTTGGTGATTAGCAGTTCTTCCATCGGCAACATCAGGCCGCCGACCATGTAGCGCAGGGCGATTTGACGGCGCAGTTGCGGGTTGCCCGGCGACATGTCGGTGACCACCAGGCGCGGGTCCATCTCTCGGCTGGCGCTGGCCAGCGAGCGAGCCAGGCGCGGCAGCGGGAACAGCATGGGGCTGGGAAACGCCGAGCCGAAGGGCACTGTGTTGGGGTCTTTGATCGAGTCGAGCACCGAGAACACCAACTCGCTCACATCCACTTCGGTGGACTCATGCACGTGCTCGCTCACGACCGGCTCGGAGAACGGACTGGGTGCGTGAGTGTTGACGAAATAGCCGGAGCGCGGCCGCGCGCGGATCAGGCCACGCCGCTCCAGCAGATAGTAAGCCTGGAACACCGTGGACGGACTGACGCCGTAGGTCTGGCTGGCATAGCGCACCGACGGCACCCGCTGGCCGGGACCGAGCACGCCGCAGCGGATCAGTTCAGCGATGTCATCGGCGAATTTTTCGTAGCGTTTCATGGGTGGGCTGATTGCTTTCTTGAATACCACACAGGTCAAGGGTGGGAGCTGGCTTGCCTGCGATTCAGGCGACGCGGTCTTTAAAGTTGCACCGAGTCGATGCCATCGCAGCGGTGCGGCGATCCGACAAGCCAGCTCCCACAGATGTCGTGCAGTGTGCATGACAGACTCAGGCAGGGCGATAAAAAAGCGGATCAGCGAGGGCGCCTTACAGGCACTTGTCAGATCAACGAATCAGGCACATCGGCCTTTACATGTTGACGCCCGTCATGCGCCCCGGCGACCGTCAAGGCGTCCGCCTCGGCTTCGGTGATATAGATCCGCTCAGCGGCCAGTTCAACGTAGGACATGGATTTTTCAGTATCGGTGAGGATATGGACCCGGGTCGCCGGCACGCTGTGTTCCTGGCCGCCGTGTTCCTGATCATTGTCATTGAGCACGAAGTAGCACAGTTGGTTTTCGATACGCAGTGGCATGCTGATCTCCAGATTTATGGACCATCACCCGTAGGAAATCAGTAATGCGCAGCGGTTCCAGGCAACTGACTGGCGGTCGCGATTGTCCATTCATTACCTATTGATGACAGAGGAACGTTAATGGAAGCCTGGTTGCATGAAGCGTGGATAACCCTGCAGGCCGAATTTGCCGATATCGGTGATGCCAAGCAGCTCACCCAGGTCACCGTGCGCCTGTTGATGGCCGCGATCCTGGGCGGCATTCTCGGTTTTGAACGCGAGAGCAAGGGCAAGGCTGCCGGGGTACGCACCCATATGTTGGTGGCGCTGGGCGCGGCACTGTTCGTGCTGGTGCCGCAGATGTCCGGTAACCAGGCGGATGCCATGAGCCGGGTGATGCAGGGCGTGATTGCCGGGATCGGCTTTTTGGGCGCGGGCACTATCATCAAGGGCAAGGATGACGACGAAGGCCATGTCAAAGGCCTGACCACCGCGGCGGGCTTGTGGATGACCGCTGCGATTGGAGTCTCGGCCGGGTTGGGCCGGGAATCGACAGCGGTACTGAGTACGTTGCTGGCGTTGGCGGTGTTCAGCGTGATGCCGAAAATCGTCAAGCGTTTCGAGAAGGACTGACGATCACCGGTGGCATCGTCGTCGGTGGTTCTTCGACGGGTGGCGGTTCGTTCCCAGGCGGTTCGTTTTCCGGAACCGGTGCCGGCTCGGTGGGCGGCAGGGTTGGTTTGTCGATATTCGGGTCCGGGGTTTCAGCCGGGATCGGGATATTCATCAGTGTGGCCTCCTTTGTGCTTTGCTCTGTGGGTGGACATCCGCCTGGGCCAATTGATTCCCGCCCAATGGCCACACATCCGCCTGAACTTTTAGCCGCGGCGCAAGCTCGGACCTATAAGCGGCCCAGCTCTGGGAGAGTGCGGCCGTACCAGAATTCGGATCAAGCAAAGAGCGTCCATAGGGCGTAAGGGGAAGATGCTCGATGACTGCGCAGACACAGGTTCCAGAAAACTCCATATTGCCGCTGTCCCAGGCCTTGTTGCTGCCACGGATTGCGATCGAGAGCACCTCACCCGTGATCGACGGCGGC
Organism: Pseudomonas cedrina subsp. cedrina; assembly: GCF_001983175.1. GTDB lineage: Bacteria > Pseudomonadota > Gammaproteobacteria > Pseudomonadales > Pseudomonadaceae > Aquipseudomonas > Aquipseudomonas cedrina. The sequence continues at coordinate 118,095 of NZ_MNPW01000007.1, read as the reverse complement.
GAGTTTGCGGTCAAGGCCGTGGTCGGCCAGCGCGTTACCGTTACCAGCAAAGTGTTTGCCGACGGGCACGACAAACTTGCCGTGTTGATTCGCTGGCGTGCGCGCCAGGATGAAAGCTGGCACAGCGTGGTCATGAGCGATGTGGGCAACAATGGCTGGGAGGGTTCGTTTACCGTCACCCAGCAAGGCCCCCACGAATATTGCATCGAGGCCTGGATCGATACCTTCGCCAGCTTCTGCTACGAACTGCGCAAGAAGCATGAAGCCGGGGTGCCGGTCAGCCTGGAACTGCAGGAAGGCCGCAGCCTGGTGCTGCAGGCGGCCGAGCGCAGCGACAATGAACTGCGCGACCGCCTGATGTTGCTGCACCACGAACTGTCCGGCCTGCTGGAAACCGAGCAGGTTGCGCAGTTCCTGCACGAAGACAGTGCGCACCTGATGACCCAGGCCGACCACCGTGCCTATCTGAGCGTGAGCCCCGCCTATCCGATCGATGTGGAGCGCGAGGCTGCGTTGTTTGCCAGCTGGTATGAGCTGTTCCCACGCTCGATCACTGATGATCCTGCGCGCCATGGCACCTTCAACGACGTGCACTCACGGCTGTCGATGATCCACGACATGGGTTTTGACGTGCTGTACTTTCCGCCGATCCATCCGATCGGGCGCAGCCACCGCAAGGGCAAGAACAACTCATTGACCGCCGGCCCCGATGATCCGGGCAGCCCGTATGCGATTGGCAGCGAGGAGGGCGGCCATGAAGCCATCCACCCGCAACTGGGTAGCCGCGATGACTTCCGCCGCCTGGTGCAGGCCGCCGCCGAGCATGGCCTGGAAATAGCCCTGGATTTTGCCATCCAGTGTTCCCAGGACCACCCATGGCTCAAGGAGCATCCGGGCTGGTTCAACTGGCGCCCGGACGGCACGATCAAATACGCCGAGAACCCGCCGAAAAAATACCAGGATATCGTCAACGTCGATTTTTATGCGGCGGATGCGATTCCCGGCCTGTGGACCGAGCTGCGCGATATCGTGGTGGGCTGGGTCGAGGAGGGCGTGAAGACTTTTCGCGTAGATAACCCCCACACTAAGCCGCTGCCCTTCTGGCAATGGCTGATCAGCGATGTGCGCGCCAAATACCCTGAGGTGATCTTCCTCGCCGAGGCGTTCACCACGCCGGCGATGATGGCGCGCCTGGGCAAGGTCGGCTATTCCCAGAGCTACACCTATTTCACCTGGCGCAATACCAAGGCCGAGTTGAGCGAATACCTGACGCAGTTGAACGAGTCGCCGTGGCGTGAATGCTACCGGCCGAATTTCTTCGTCAATACGCCGGACATCAACCCGGCGTTCCTGCACGAATCCGGGCGCCCCGGCTTCCTGATCCGTGCCGCGCTGGCCACTATGGGCTCGGGCCTGTGGGGCATGTATTCGGGTTTCGAGCTGTGCGAAGCCGCGCCGGTGCCGGGCAAAGAGGAATATCTCGACTCGGAGAAATACGAGATCCGCCCACGGGACTTTACCGCGCCCGGCAACATCATTGCCGAGATCGCCCAGCTCAACCGCATTCGTCGGCAAAACCCGGCGCTGCAGACCCATCTGGGCTTGAAGCTCTACAACGCCTGGAACGACAACATCCTGTACTTCGGCAAGCGCAGCGAGGATGGCGGCAACTTTATCCTGGTGGCGGTGAATCTTGACCCGTTCAATGCCCAGGAAGCGCATTTCGAGCTGCCGCTTTGGGAAATGGGCTTGCCCGACGATGCGCAGACCCAGGGCGAGGATTTGATGAACGGCCATCGCTGGACCTGGTATGGCAAGACCCAGTGGACCCGCCTGGAGCCGCAGATGCCGTTTGGGATCTGGCGTATTACCGTTTCCTGAGCCTGATCGTTCCCACGCTCCGCGTGGGCATGCAGCCCCGGACGCTCCGCGTCCCAAAGCGTGACGCAGAGCGTCACAAGAGGCATTCCCACGCAGAGCGTGGGAACGATCTCGAAGATTGTGAGTATTTCAGGAGTTTGTAATGGCGAAGAAACCCAAGGCTGCCACCTTTATCAAAGACCCGCTCTGGTACAAGGACGCGGTGATCTACCAGGTTCACGTCAAATCCTATTTCGACTCCAACAACGACGGTATCGGTGACTTTCCCGGCCTGATCGCCAAACTGGACTACATCGCCGACCTGGGCGTGAACACCATCTGGCTGCTGCCGTTCTACCCTTCGCCCCGCCGCGACGATGGCTATGACATCGCCGAATACCGTGGCGTGCACAGCGACTACGGGACCATGGCCGACGCCAAGCGGTTTATCGCCGAGGCGCATAGGCGCGGGTTGCGGGTGATCACCGAACTGGTCATCAACCATACCTCCGACCAGCATCCCTGGTTCCAGCGTGCGCGCAAGGCCAAGCCCGGCTCGGCGGCGCGGGACTTCTACGTGTGGTCGGATGACGACCAGAAGTACGACGGCACCCGCATCATCTTTTTGGACACCGAAAAGTCCAACTGGACCTGGGACCCGGTCGCCGGCCAGTACTTCTGGCACCGGTTCTACTCGCACCAACCCGACCTCAACTTTGACAATCCGCAGGTGATGAAAGCGGTGCTGAGCGTGATGCGCTACTGGTTGGACATGGGCATCGACGGCCTGCGCCTGGATGCCATCCCGTACCTGATCGAGCGCGACGGCACCAACAACGAAAACCTTGCCGAAACCCACGACGTACTCAAGCAGATCCGCGCCGAGATCGACGCCAACTACCCGGACCGCATGTTGCTGGCCGAAGCCAACCAGTGGCCGGAAGACACGCAGATGTACTTCGGTGACCGCAAGGGCGACGACGGCGACGAGTGCCACATGGCGTTCCACTTCCCGCTGATGCCGCGCATGTACATGGCGCTGGCCCAGGAAGACCGCTTCCCGATCACCGACATCCTGCGCCAGACCCCGGAGATTCCCGCCAATTGCCAATGGGCGATCTTCCTGCGCAACCACGATGAACTGACGCTGGAAATGGTCACCGACAAAGAACGTGACTACCTGTGGAACTACTACGCCGCCGACCGCCGCGCGCGCATCAACCTGGGCATTCGCCGGCGCCTGGCGCCATTGATGGAGCGTGACCGTCGGCGTGTCGAACTGCTCAACAGCCTGCTGCTGTCGATGCCCGGCACGCCGACCCTGTACTACGGCGATGAAATCGGCATGGGCGATAACATCTACCTTGGCGACCGCGATGGCGTGCGCACGCCGATGCAGTGGTCCATCGACCGCAACGGCGGCTTCTCCCGCGCCGACCCGGCCAGCCTGGTGCTGCCGCCGATCATGGACCCGTTGTACGGCTACCAGTCGGTCAACGTCGAGACCCAGACCCAGGACCCGCACTCGCTGCTCAACTGGACGCGCCGCATGTTGGCGGTGCGCAAGCAGTCCAAAGCGTTTGGCCGCGGCAGCCTGAAGATGCTCTCGCCGAGCAACCGGCGCATCCTGGCGTATACCCGCGAGTACACCGCGCCGGATGGCCGCACTGAAATCATCCTGTGCGTGGCCAACGTATCACGCAGTGCCCAGGCGGCCGAACTGGACCTGTCGGCGTTCGCCGGCATGGTGCCGGTGGAGATGCTGGGGGGCAACGCCTTCCCCCCGATCGGTCAGTTGAATTTCCTGCTGACCCTGGCGCCCTATGGTTTTTATTGGTTTGTATTGGCGGCGGAGAATCAAATGCCCAGCTGGCACGTGGAACCTGTTCAAGGCATGCCCGACTTCACCACTCTGGTGCTGAAAAAGCGCCTGGAAGAGTTGCTGGACGAGCCGTGCCGCACCACCCTGCAGTCGACCTCATTGCCCACCTGGCTGCCCAACCGGCGCTGGTTTGCCGGTAAGGACACGGCGATCGACAGCGTGCATATCGCCTATGGCGTGCGCTTTGGCGATGCCCAGCATCCGGTATTGCTCAGCGAGCTGGAGGTGACCGCGGGTGGCCAGGTCAGCCGTTATCAGTTGCCGTTCGGCTTCCTCGCCGAAGACCAGTTCACCAGCGCCTTGCCGCAGCAACTGGCCATGGCCCGGGTGCGCCGAGCGCGGGAAGTGGGGTTGGTCACCGATGCGTTCAGCCTTGAGTCGTTTATCCGTTCGGTGATCCAGGGTTTGCTGGCGGGCACCGTGCTCAGCACCAGCGATGGGGATATCCGCTTTGAAGCGACGTCGCACTTGACCGATCTGCAATTGAAGGATGACTTCGCGGTGCGCTACCTGTCCGCCGAACAGTCCAACAGCTCGGTGGTGGTGGGCGAGAGCCTGGTGCTCAAGTTGATCCGTAAAGTCAGCGCCGGTGTGCACCCGGAGCTGGAAATGAGCGCCTACCTGACCGCCGCCGATTACCCGAACATTTCGCCGTTGATGGGGGCTGTGGTTCGCCGCGATGCCGAAGGCCAGGACAACCTGCTGATGATCGCCCAGGGTTACCTGAGCAATCAGGGCGACGCCTGGACCTGGACCCAGAACAACCTGGAGCGCGCCATCCGCGATGAATTGGCCGAAGCGCTTTCCGAGCAGGAACAGCACTACAACGCCTTGGGCGAACTGAAGGATTTTGCCGGGCTGCTCGGCCAGCGCCTGGGCGAAATGCACCTGGTGCTCGGCGCGCAGACCACCAACGCGGACTTTAAGCCCGAGGTCACCACCGCCAAAGACACTCAGGCATGGGCCAAGGATGTCGGCGCGCAACTCGACCGTGCCTTGCAACTGCTCAAACTTAACCAAGGGCAATTGAACGCAGCCGATCAAGCGCTGGTCAGTGAGTTACTGGCGCAGAAAAAGGCGATTGCCGCGCATGTCCAGGCGTTGGCCAAAGCTACCGCGGGCGGGCTGCGCATCCGCGTCCACGGTGATTTGCACCTGGGCCAGGTGCTGGTAGTGAAGGGTGATGCCTACCTGATCGACTTTGAAGGCGAGCCGGCGCGACCACTGCATGAGCGACGGGGCAAGCACAGCCCGTACAAAGATGTGAGCGGTGTGTTGCGTTCGTTTGATTACGCGGCGGCGATGGCCTTGAACCTGCAAGGCGTGGATCACTCGCCCGAAGCGGACCAGGCACGCAGGCGCGTCACCGATCGCTACCTGAAAGAAGCACGCCTGGCTTTTATCCAGGCTTATCAGGCCGCTACGTCTACACTGGCGCATGACTGGCAGGATGCCAACGGCCAGGACGCGGTGCTGACCTTGTTCAGCCTGGAGAAGGCCGCGTATGAAGTGGCCTACGAAGCGGAAAACCGCCCGACCTGGTTGCCGGTGCCCCTGCAAGGGTTGCACGGACTGTTGAGCGGGCTTGCACCTATATCGAAAACTGCACGCGGTGGGGAAACGTCATGAGCTTTACACATAAAGAACCGCTGCAACCGAAGTTGACAGCATTGCCGGCGTCCAAGGACGTCGAAGCGCTGGTACGCGCCGAACACCACGACCCGTTCTCGGTCCTCGGGCCGCACGATGATGAGCAAGGCGGCCAATTCATCCGCGCGTTCCTGCCGGAGGCCTTGAGCGTCCAGGTACTGACGCGTGACAGCGGCGAGCAGATCGGCAGCCTGGACGCGAGCCAGGTGCCGGGTTTGTTCGTCGGACACTTCTCGAGCCGCCAGCCGTACCTGCTGAAAATCCAGTGGGCCGGCGGCGAGCAGATCACCGAAGACCCTTATAGCTTCCAGCAACTGTTGCTGGGTGAGATGGACCTGTACCTGTTTGCCGAAGGCAATCACCGCGACCTTGGCAGTTGCCTGGGCGCCCAAGTGACCAGCGTCGACGGCGTGCAGGGCGTGCGGTTCGCCGTGTGGGCACCGAATGCGCGGCGGGTGTCGGTGGTCGGCGACTTCAATATCTGGGATGGGCGCCGGCATCCGATGCGCCTGCGCCATCCTTCCGGCGTCTGGGAGATCTTTATCCCACGCCTGCAACCGGGCGCGGCCTACAAATACGAGATTCTCGGTGCCCACGGGATCCTGCCGCTCAAGGCCGACCCGATGGCGCTCGCCACCCAGATGCCGCCGGACACTGCGTCCAAGGTCGCCGCACCGTTGCAGGTGGACTGGCAAGACCATGAATGGATGCAGTCCCGCGTCGACAAGCAAAAGACCACGGCGCCGCTGTCCATCTACGAGCTGCATGTGGGTTCGTGGCAATGCGAGCTGGACGAGGCGGGCGAGGTGGCCCGGCAATACAATTGGCGCGAACTGGCTGAACGTCTGGTTCCCCATGTGCAGCAACTGGGTTTCACCCACGTCGAGCTGATGCCGATCATGGAACACCCGTTCGGCGGCTCCTGGGGCTACCAGGCGCTGTCGCAATTCGCGCCCACGGCGCGGTTCGGTTCGCCGGAAGATTTCGCGTATTTCGTCAATGCCCTGCACCAAGCCGACATCGGTGTGATCCTCGACTGGGTGCCGGCGCATTTCCCCACCGATACCCACGGCCTGGCGCAATTCGACGGCACCGCGCTGTACGAATATGCCAACCCGCTGGAAGGCTTCCACCAGGACTGGGACACGCTGATCTACAACCTGGGCCGCACCGAAGTGCATGGCTTCATGCTGGCCTCGGCGCTGCACTGGCTCAAGCACTTCCACATCGACGGCTTACGCGTGGACGCCGTGGCGTCGATGCTTTATCGCGATTATTCACGCAAGGCCGGCGAATGGGTGCCCAACCGCCACGGCGGCCGCGAGAACCTGGAAGCCATCGAATTCCTGCGCCATTTGAACGACGTAGTCGCCCTGGAAGCACCCGGCGCGCTGGTAATCGCCGAGGAATCCACCGCCTGGCCGGGGGTGAGCCAGCCGACGCAGCAGGGCGGCCTGGGTTTCAACTACAAGTGGAACATGGGCTGGATGCACGATTCCCTGCACTACATCCAGCAGGACCCGGTGTACCGCGCCCACCATCACAACGAGCTGAGCTTCGGCCTGGTGTATGCCTGGTCCGAGCGTTTCATCTTGCCGATCTCCCACGATGAAGTGGTGCACGGCAAGCATTCGCTGATCGACAAGATGCCCGGCGACCGCTGGCAGAAGTTCGCCAACCTGCGCGCCTACCTGGCCTTCATGTGGATGCACCCCGGCAAGAAGCTGCTGTTCATGGGCTGCGAATTCGGCCAATGGCGCGAGTGGAACCACGACCAGCAACTGGACTGGTATCTGCTGCAGTACCAGGAGCACCAGGGCGTGCAGAAGCTGGTGGGCGACTTGAACCGCCTGTACCGCGAGGAGCCTGCGTTGCACGAGCAGGATGACGCGCCGCAGGGCTTCCAGTGGCTGATCGGCGACGACGCGCTCAACAGCGTGTATGCCTGGCTGCGCTGGAGCAAGGATGGCAAGCCGGTGCTGGTGGTGGCCAACTTCACCCCGGTGCCGCGTGAGGCCTATACCGTCGGCGTGCCTTTCGCCGGACGCTGGAAGGAAGTCATCAACACTGATGCCGAGATGTACGCCGGTTCCAATTACGGAAATGGCGGCGAAGCCGTCACCCTGGATGAGCCGCGCCACGGCCAACCGGTGTCGCTGTCGTTGAATGTGCCGCCGCTTGGGGTGCTGATCCTGCGGCCGGAACCGCTCTAAAGGCTCTACCGCGCTGGATTCTGTTGTCCGCGCTACTGGCAGGGTGCCACAATGGCGCCTTTGTCATGGCAGTCGGATCAGGCGGATCTCATGAATGGCCTTGGGCGTGGGCAGGATCAGGATTGCTTTATAGAGGAGCAGGTGCGAACTGACCGTTTGCATCAGCTCTTCCGGCAGTCTTTCGCCGCCATTTTCGGCAGCTACATAGCGGCGGTGATGCTGTGCTGGCTGTGCTGGGATCGGTTTGACAGCCAGGTCATCCTGATCTGGCTGGTGGTGCTGGCAGGTTCATCCCTGTTGCGCGTGAAGATGTTCGTGGAATGGTTTCGTTGCCCCGAGGCCGAGCGTACGCCAAGGCGCTGGGAGCGCCGTTATTGGATCACATTGGTGCTCTCCGCCGGCATCTGGGGCCTCGGCGCCCTGGCGGTGATGCCCACCGATGACCGCTTGTCCCAGACGCTGGTCATGCTGTTTACCGTGGGCATGTCGGTCGGCGCGGTTTCCTGTTACTCGGCTTATCGCTATATGTCGCTGGTCTCCATGGGCCTGGTGCTGTTGCCGTGCACCCTGTGGCTGTTGGTCCAGCCCTCTTCGACGCAGGTGGGCGTGGCCATTGCGGTGCTGGTGTTTTCGACCTTTGTGATCAGTGCCACGCACAAGTTGTCCGATGCCCTGGAGAAGGCGTTCCGCCTGACCCGGCAGATGGAGCGTGCGCACACTATTTCCACGCGCGCCGCACAGACCGATGAACTCACCGGCCTGATGAATCGTCGCGCGTTTTTCGATCATGCTCAAGTGCTGTATGAACGCTGCCGCCATCACCAGCAACCGTTGTGCGCACTGATGCTGGACATGGATCACTTCAAGGCGATCAACGACACCTACGGCCACCAGGCCGGGGACCAGGTGCTGCGCCAGATCGGCGGGGTGATCACGGCCTCGTTCCGCCAGGCCGATGTCTACGGCCGGCTGGGCGGCGAAGAGTTTGCAGTGTTGCTGCCCAACACCTCGCTGGAAACCGCGCGGGCGATTGCCGAACAACTGGTCAAGGCGATTGCCGGCCTCGCCTGTGAACCCGTGCATGGGTTGAGCGCCAGCCTCGGCGTGGCGCACACCGATGCGCAGGACCAAGACCTGCACAGCCTGATGAACACCGCCGACAAGGCGCTGTACCGCGCCAAGGCCCTGGGCCGTAATCAGGTGGCGGTGGCGGCCGAGCAGGGCTGAGCCCAAGGCGCCCTAAGCTTTAATGTGTGTCGAGCGCGGAGGCTGCGAAGGTGGCGGCATTGCGGGCATTTTCTTCGCCTGGCAGTCCGCTATCGCTGCCTCGCTAAAGCTCGAGAGCTCCCACAGGGGATCGCTGTGTTGCTTGGATTTTCCGCTTAGCGGCTGGCCCCATTTTCAGCAGCGCCGCAACTCAACTGTGGGAGCTGTCGAGCCCCGGCGAGGCTGCGAAGGCGGCGGCATTGCTGGTATTTTCTTCGCCTGACAGTCCGCTATCGCTGCCTCGCTAAAGCTCGAGAGCTCCTACAGGGATCGGCTGTGTGGGTTGCATTTGGGGTGTGGCTGCGGGCGCTTTCTCAGCAGCGCCGCAACTCAACTGTGGGAGCTGTCGAGCCCCGGCGAGGCTGCGAAGGCGGCGGCATTGCTGGCATTTTCTTCGCCTGACACTGCGCTATCGCTGCCTCGCTAAAGCTCGAGAGCTCCCACAGGGATCGGCTGTGTGGGTTGCTAGAGCATCGCCTTGGCCAGCGCTCGTGCCACCTGATCGGCGGAGTAGGGCTTGGGCAGAAACTCGAACCCTTCGTAGCCGCTGTCGGCCAGCTCTTCGCTGTAGCCGGAGGTGAGTACCACCGGCAAATCCGGGCGACGTTCACGCAGCAGCCTGGCCATCGCAACGCCGGTCATGCCCGGCATCACCACATCCGAGAAAATCCCGTCGAACGCCAGGGCATCTTCGCCGGCCAGGGCGAGTGCCTGTTCGGCATTCGTGGCCCATGTGGTCTGGTAACCCAGGTCCTGCAGGATCTGATTGGCGAAGCGGCCCACTTCCAGGTTGTCCTCCACGATCAGGACATGGTGCTGCGTCGTGTCCTGGAGCTGAGGCTCATCTTCCTGAGGGAGAGGGTGCTGCTCTGCCTGCGGCGTTACTTCGGGCAAGTACAGAGTAAAGATCGCGCCCTGTCCGAGCTGGCTGGCCACGTCAACGTTGCCGCCGGACTGCTTGGCAAACCCGAATACCTGGGACAACCCAAGCCCAGTGCCTTTGCCGACCGCCTTGGTGGTGAAGAACGGCTCGAAAATATGCTCGAAGGCGTCAGGGGTGATGCCGTTGCCGGTGTCGGCCAGCGAGATGCTCACAAACGGTTGGTGGGACGCGTCATCGCCTCGGATGCGCGGCATGCCTGCAACCTTGGCGACGCGCAAGGTCAGGGTGCCTTGGCCGTCCATCGCATCCCGGGCATTCAGGGCGATGTTGATCAGCGCGGTCTCGAACTGGCTGGCATCCACGCGCACATGGCAAGGTTGCTCGGGCAACTGCACCTGCACATGAATGCGTGCGCCGGTGACGCTTTCGAGCATCTCGCCGATGTTATGGACCCGTTGGCCCGCATCGAAGATTTCCGGGTTCAGCGGCTGGCGCCGTGCGAAGGCGAGCAGTTGACTGGTGAGTTTGCTGGCGCGCTCGACGGTATCGGAGACGGCGCCCATATACCGTTGGCGCCGCTGCTCGGAAAGCCCAGGCTGGCGCAGGAAGTCCACCGAGGAGCGAATGATGGTCAACAGGTTGTTGAAGTCATGGGCCACGCCGCCGGTCAGTTGGCCAATGGCTTCGAGCTTCTGGGACTGGCGCAACGCCGCTTCGGCCTCGGTGAGCGCGGTGGTGCGCTCCTGCACCCGTTGCTCCAGGGTCGCGTTCAGCTCGGTGAAGGCTGCCAGGCCTTCGCGCACGGCAGCGTCGGCCCGTACTCGCTCGATATGGGCCCAGGAGCGTTCAGTGACTTCGCCCACCAGCGACAGGTCATAAGGCGACCACGCCCGGGCGGCTTTGTGGTGCACCGACATCAGGGCCGTCAGGCGGCCATCCTTGATCAGCGGGAAGCACACCGTCGCCAGCGCCCCCAATGCCTGGTAGCTGGCGGCTTGCTCGGGCGGGAATTCGACGCGATTGTCCTGCACCACCAGCGGCTCGCCGGCGCGTAATTGCTGTACCGCTCGGGCGCCGAACGACGCCAGGCTGTAACGCCCCACAATGCTCGGCGAACCTGGCGCCGCCCAGTTGCCGCGAACGGTAAAACCATCTTCGTCGGCATCCATGTCGGCGTAGGAGCAATTGGACACCTGCAGTTGCTCGGCCAGCAGGCGCGTGGTGGTGGACATGATGCTGGCGGCGTCGGTGGCATTGGCCACGGCGCTGCCAATGGCATCCAGCACGGCCAGGCGGCGGTTGAGGAACACGGTGGCGGTGGTTTCAGTGACGGTATCGAGCATGCCCACGACCTTGCCCTGAGGGTCGCGAATGGGGCTGTAGCAAAAGGTGAAATACGCCTGTTCGGGCCCCGCGCCGCGCTCGATCAGCAGCGGGAAATTCTCGATATAGGTGGCATGGCCTTCGAACGCGGCGTTGGCGATGGGGGCGATCTCGGCCCAGGCTTCGCTCCAGATTGCGCTGAACGGACGCCCCAACGCGTAGGGTTTGTCGCCCAGGATCGGACTGAACGCGTCATTGTAGAGCGTGATCAGTTGCGGCCCCCAGACGATGGCCTGGGGGAAACTTGAGGCAAAGCACAGCGCGACGGTAGTCTTGAGCACATCCGGCCACTGCTCCAGCGGCCCCAGGGGCGTACTCGCCCAGTCATGCTGGCGAACCCGCTCAGCCATGTCGCTGCTACTTTGCAGCCAATTCATCATTGCAAAACACCTTGTTAACCACGGTCTTGTCGGTTGCCTGACGGGTTCAGGCTGCCAAGCTACAGACCGGGTTGGCGGCCATCGGTTCCGGGACAATTATCCACGAGATGGCTATTTGATGTCTCCTTCGGATGAGTGAATTGGCAAACATCCTTACTGGGCGCCGAAAACCGCTGTCCAGTAGATCCCCGCATCGCTCTTTGGGTCCATGGCGTACGCCGCGCCCAGTTCGCGAAATTTCGGGTTCATCAGGTTGGCGCAGTGGCCGGGGCTGGCGAGCCAGCCGTCGACGACCTTGCGTGGTGTATCCAGGCCCGCGGCGATGTTTTCGCCAATATTCTTCGCGATATACCCGGCCAGTTCGGCGCGATCCCCGGGGGTACGCCCGTCGTGGTCGAGGTGGTCGAAGAAGTTGCCGTTGGCCATGTTGCGCGTATGGCTGTTGGCGGCGCCGGCCAAGTCGTCATTCCAGGACAGGGGCGTAGTCGCGGTAAACCCCTGGGTGCCGCACTGGCGCGGTTGCGCGCGGGCGGTGTTGATCAGGTTGAGCAGTTGCTTGCCTTCGGTCTGCCAGTCGCCCAGGCCGCTGGTGAGCAGCGGGCGGGCGAGCACGATGCGCCAGTCCTGGCCGCTGTTGCTCACGCCGATATCGACGAATTGCGGATCCAGCACCACGCGGCAAAAGCTTTCGCGCACCGCCTTCATGGCCGACTGGGCATCCTTGGGCCCGGACAGACTGATCGCCTGCACGTTGACCATCGGGTAAGCGGCCCGCGCCAGTGCCTGCTGCAAATCGCCCACGTTGTTGGCCGGCAGCACCAACCGCGTATCGCTGGCCAGGGGCGGCAGTTCCTGAGAGCCCTGGTTGCCGCAGCGTTGCACCTGGCTGCGGTATTGGTTGATCAGTTGTATCAACTGACTTTCTTCATTCGCCATCGCGCTGGCGCAGAACACCAGGCTGGCGGCCAGCGTCGTAAGACCCATCATCAATGACAGAACGCGCATGGACGTTACCCTTGAGCTTGAAAGTGCCCATGATGCGCGATGTAACCCGGTCTGGCGCAACGCCTTTTTTGTTTTTTTGCCTCAACGGATGTTCTGCGGGGCATTCAACCCCGTGATGCGGCCAGATGCCATTGCACTGGCCAGCAGAATCAAACCCAACGCCACGCCAAAGGTCAGGTGCATGCCGTGGGCGACCGATTGCGCGGTTGCATGGGTCACATCCGGGGTCGCCCAGGCAAACACCGCGCCCAGGGCCGATGTGCCGAAGATCAACCCAAGGTTGCGCGACAGATTCAACAGGCCCGCGACCGTGCCGCGACGCGCGCCTTCCACATCGCTCATCACGGCGGTGTTGTTGGCCGCCTGGAACAGGCTGTAGCCGCAGGTCAAAATCACCAGCCCGCCCAGGTACATCAACAGGCCCGAAGCGATTGACAGCAGCAGGGCGCCACAGGCCAGCACGCCCAACCCGGCAAGTGTCATGCGGCGGCTGCCGAGACGGTCGGTCAGGCGGCCGGCCGGTACGCCGCTGGCCGCCGCGACACAAGGGCCGACGGCCATCGCCAGGCCCATCCACGCCGGCTCGAGCCCCAGGCCATGGGACAGATAGAACGGACCCACGACAAAGGTGGCCATGATCACGGCGGCCACCAGGGCACTCATGGCCAAGCCGGCTCGCAACGAAGCGTCCTTCAACGACGACCAGGCATTCGGACCCATGGATGAAGGCGCGTGCGGACGGTCAGCCGGTAAACAGCGCCAGGCGAGCACCAGCGCCAACACACCCAGTGGCACGCCCACCAGGAAAATCCCACGCCAGCCCCAAGCACCGAGCAACATACCGCCGACGCCGGGGCCCATCGCGGTGCCGACGGCCGACATCGTACCCAGCAAGCCCATCACCCGTCCGGTGCGTTCACGGGGTACCGTGTCGCCGACCATGCCCATGGCCATGGCCATCATGACTGCCGCGCCCAGCCCCTGCAGGCTGCGCGCGGCGATCAGCCATTGAAGTGATGGTGCCATGGCGCACAATCCGCATGCTGCGGCGAACAGGCACAACCCGGCGAGCAACAAGCGCCGCCGGCCCAGTCGGTCGCCCAGGCGTCCGGCGCTCACAATCACCGCCGTGATCGCCAGCAGGTAAGCCAGCACCACCCACTGCACGGCGTGAAACGATGCATCAAATGCCCTCGCCAGGCTGGGCAGGCCGACGTTGGCGATGCTGGTGCCGAGGGAGGCCAGCAACATGGACAGGGACAGGCTGGCAAGGCTGCCGCGTGAGGCGTTCTGCATGGGGAATCCTTGAGTGGAGGCAACTGTCACAAATCTACGGTGTGCCCTACCATGGCGGAAGACGCATGGCTTGCAGCTCATACATGCGCGTGACGCCTGATAAGGAATGCCAATGCCTGATTTCAATCTGTTGGTCACCCTGGATGTATTGCTCGCCGAGGGCAGTGTCGCTGCTACGGCCAGACGCCTGCGCCTGAGCCCTTCGGCCATGAGCCGCGCGCTGGCGCGGTTGCGCGAAACCACGGGAGATCCGCTACTGGTACGCGCGGGTCGCGGCCTGGTGCCCACGCCAAGGGCGGTGGAACTGCGCGAACAGGTCAGCCGTCTGGTGCAGGACGTCAACGCCGTGTTGCGCCCCGTGCACGCCCTGGATATGGCACGGGTGGAGCGCACCTTTACCTTGCGCACCAGCGAGGAGTTTGTCGAAAATTTCGGCCCGGCGTTGTTGGCACGCATCGCTCAGGACGCGCCCGGCGTGCGCCTGCGGTTCATCAACAAGACCGACAAGGACAGTGCATTACTGCGAGAAGGCAGCGTCGACCTGGAAACCGGCGTGGTCGACCCCACCGCCAGCCCGGAAGTGCTGACCCAGGCGCTGTTCCGCGACCGTCTGGTGGGGGTGGTACGCAGCGGCCATCCCCTCAGCCAGGGCAAGATCAGCGCCGAGCGCTATGCCCGGGGCCAGCATGTCTATGTATCCCGGCGCGGCCAGGACCGTGGTCAGGTCGACGACGCGCTTGAAGCCCTGGGCCTCACGCGGCAGATCAGCACAGTCGTCGCCGGGTTCGCCACCGCCATTGCCCTGGCCCGCGACACTGACCTGATCGCCAGCGTGCCAGAACGCTACACCGCCCACCGACGACACGGCCTGCACAGCTTCGCCTTGCCCCTGGAACTGCCGGACTTCAGCGTGGCAATGCTCTGGCACCCACGGCTGGATGCCGACCTGGCCCATCGCTGGTTGCGCGGATGTTTGCGTGAGGTGTGCGCGGTGCAACAGGTACAATCGCCGCTGCCTTGATGCCAAGCCCAGGAATTTGCATGTTCAGCCTTACCCGCTACACCACACCGTGCCCCGAGCCAGTCAACGGCCAGATCCTGCAGATGGTGGTGGATAACCTCACCGACATCAGCAGCGTGGCACTGCCGCCGAGTAACCTGCTGTACAACATTTACCAGTACGCCATCGGTTTTGAGGTGCATCTGTATCTGGAAGCGCTTGATGGTTCCCAGGGGATTGCCGTTGAACTGGTCGTGGCGATGGACGAGGAAAACCTGCTCGGCTTTTGCCTGTATCTACCCGTGAAGGACGACCCTCAAGCCTGCGGCATCGCGTTCATGGCGGTACAGGCGGGTTTCCGGCGCCAGGGCGTGGCGCGACGGATGATGCAGGACGTACTGGCCCGCTACCCCCATGCCGAGCTGGCGTGCGCGGTGGAGAAGGTTCCGGCGTTCGAAGCCATGGGCTTTAAGCTACGCGGCCCGCGCGGCACCCAGGTGCTGATGAATACCCGCGACTACGGCACCGATGGGCTGATGGGCGTGCTGGATGTGGCGGCGATCTACAGCTCATTGGAAGTGCGGCAGATCCATACGTACCTGCTGCAAAAACACGGCAAGCGCGCAATGGCGGATGCCGAGAAACAGCGCGATCGGCATCTCGATCAGTTGGCGCGCAAGGTCCAGCTGTTTATCGCCGCGCGTTAGCCTCTGCCTGGCCCCAGCAGGGTCTGTAGTGAGCGGGCTTGCCCGCGCCGGGTGGCGAAGCCGCCCTAACAGGCCGTTGAAAAATTCAGCCCTATTTCCCCCAACCCGCCAAGTTTGAGATTTTTTCAGCCGCTCAGGCTTGGCGCCGCCCTTTATTCCGCCTCAATCAGCGAGTGTTTTGCCAGTTCCAGCGCAAATATTCGCCTGTGGGCGATTTCTGGGCGCATCTCGCCTAAACATGCGACCCACGCCACCAGCCCGACAAGCTCCCTAAACGGATCAAGTTGTACACCGAAAAGCCCAGCAGCAACTGGGCGCTGAGCTTTTCGCGGCCGATCAGCTTGGTTTTGCGCAGACCACCCACGGTCTTTAACCAGCCAAATCCTTCCTCGATTCTTTTTCGTATTTTCATGCTGACGCCGTAACCCGGATGACGGGTCGTACGGCCATCGATTGCGCTCTTGATTGCCTTCCTCGATACATGCGGCGTCACCTTCAAATCACGCACCATTTGGACAAAAAATTTCTGGTCGTAGCTTTTGTCCGCGCCCACGGTGCTGCCAGGTTTGACCGTGCGTTCAAGCATCTTCAAGGCTGCACCCACCTCGGCGTGTCCATTGAACTCGGTGCATTCCACATCCACGATCAACCCGTTACGGTTTTCCATCAGCGTGTGGGCCATATGGGCCAGGCGACTGCCATCCGCCGGGCTCTTGCGGGCCAGCCGCGCCTGGGGATCGGTAGTCGATTGGTGAGTCTTGTTGCCGCGTTTCTCACCCTTGAAATCGAGATAGTTGTTGCGAGGGCCACCCTCTGGCGGCTCATTATCCGGCTTCTCGCCATCGTCCTTTTTGACGAAGGATTTATGCGAAGCCCAAGCATCGATCAGCGTGCCGTCCACACTGAAATGCTCATCGCTGGCGTACTGCGACCACTGGGCCAGCGACTTGATACGCTGGAAGAATAGACGAGCAATATCCTGGTTAAACAGGCGGTCACGGTTCTGACTGAAGGTCGAGTGATCCCATACCTGTTCGTCCATCGACAGACCGACGAACCAGCGAAAAAGCAGATTAAAATCGAGTTGTTCGACCAGTTGCCGCTCGGAACGCACGGTATAAATCACCTGCAGCAGCGAAGCCCGCAGTAGCCGCTCTGGTGGAATTGAGGCGCGCCCCAGCGATGAATACAAAACCTCGAAATCAGAATCCATCGACACCAGGATCGTATCAACCAGCTCGCGCAGCGGGCGTAGCGGGTGATCCTTTGGGATACGCTGTTCAAGCGTCGTGTAACTGAACAGGTCATTTTGCTTGAGATCGGGTCCACGCATTGGCTCGGTCTTCCGCTGGCATAGAGGAACATGACTGGGAGTTTGCCAGAATCCAATTCGGTTCGGTCTTTTTCAACGGCCTGCTAATCCAGTCACCGCCGAGCTACAGATAAAACCGTGTCGCCTGGTTTGGGGCGGCTTCGCCACCCAGCGCGGGCAAGCCCGCTCACTACAAAGGCGGCTCACTTATTCGCGCGGTTGACCATCGCCAGGATGGTCTTCAGCAACTCCTGCTGCGCCTCTTCACGACGGATCTCGCCGCTGGCCGCTGCCTGGGACAGCTCTTGCGCCGCGCCCAGCATGGTGACCTCCGAGTTGTGGCTGGGCTCGGAAAGCGGCGGGGCGCAGGCGCATCTGCAAAAAGCCAGGACGGTCGGCCAGGGTCTCTTCCAGGCTGAAACGCTCGCCGGTTGATTTCAACCTTCGCGAAACAGGTCGTGGGCATCCAGCAAGCGGTAGGCAATTTCCGGCCGTTTCTCCAGGCCGCGACGGATTGCGGCCGGGATGGATTGGCGGGTCTTGCGGCACATGCCCGGCAGCTCGTCGATCACGATCTGGATCCCGCGCATGCTCTTGACCTCGGTGTGACCCGGCGCGATATGCACGCGGATACCCAGCAGTTCGTACATGCGCTGCTGCATGTGTTCCAGGTCTTGCAGGGTTTTGAGGTCTTCGAGGCGCTCGAGCAGTTTCTTCTCTTCGTGGCGCGTCAGGTTGAGGATGCGCAGGTCCGCGCCTGGGGCTTGCAGCAGCTGTTCGCGATCGCAGACGCAGGCGCCGGGTGGGCAGGGTTGGCGAATTGTCATGTGCATCCCCCCGGCACCGGTGCCTCAATAGGCCAACTGAACCCCAAGACTGCCCAATGCCTTCCAGTACTCAGGATAGGTCTTGGCCACACAGTCCGGGTCCTGAATGCGGATACCCGACACCTTCAGCCCGGCCAGTGCGAAGCACATGGCGATGCGGTGGTCGGCATGGGTGTCGATCAGCGCGTTGCACGACGTGCCAGCCAGGGCAGGGTCGCTGGCGACCAGCAAGTCGTCGCCTTCGATGGTCGCCAGGCCCGGGCGGATCTCATTCAAACCGTCATGCAGCGCTTGCACGCGATCGCATTCCTTGACCCGCAGGTTGGCCAGCTCAGTGAAACGCACCGGGGTGTTGTTGAAGGCGGCGAGCACCGCCAGCGTCGGGATCGCGTCCTGCATTTGCGAGCCGACCACCGTGGCCTGCATGTTGGGGAATTGTGCGATCACGGCCTGGGCCTTGGCGTCGGGCTGGGTGAAATCCTGCGCGGCCACGCCGATGTCGATGTGGCCAGCGGTAAGCACTTCGGCGGCCCACAGGTACGTGGCGGCGGAGGCGTCGGGTTCTATCAGGTAATCATGGGCGGTGTAGCCGGTCGCCGCCACGCGCCAGGTGGTGTCGTCGACCGCTTCAACCTGGGCGCCGAAGGCTCGCATGCAATCCAGGGTCAGGTCCACATAACCACGGGCGCCGATGTCCTTGCCGGTCAGCGCCACTTCAATCGGCGCTTCGCCGCAAGCGGCGAGCATCAGCAGGGCGGAAACGTATTGGCTGGACAAGCCGCCGTCGATCTCGAAGCGCTTGGCCTTGACCTTGCCCACCCCGTGCACGGTGACCGGCGGGCAACCGCTGGGGCTGTCGACCTGGATGCCGTTCTGGCCGAGGGTCGCGAGCAGCGGGCCGATCGGGCGTTTTTGCATGTAGCCGTCGCCGTCCAGCACCACGGTACCTTCCACGGTTGCGACAGCTGCGGTCAGAAAGCGCATCGCGGTGCCGGCATTGCCGAGAAACAATGGCTGCGCCGGCAATTGCAGCTTGCCCTGGCCTGTTACCACAAAGGTGGTGTCGTCCGGCTCGTCGATGGTCACGCCCATCTGGCGCAGGGCCACCGACATGTGACGGGTGTCATCACTCTTGAGCGCACCGCTCAGGCGGCTGGTGCCCTTGGCCAGGGCCGCCAGCAACAAGGCGCGGTTGGTGATGGATTTGGAGCCGGGGGGCGCGACCTTGCCGTTGAGAGGGAAGTTGGGCGGTGTGACGGTCACGGTTTTCTGCGAACTCAAGGTACAGGGCTCCTGATTCAAGGCAAGGTCTGCGGGCGGACCCGAATAATCGGCCAAAGCGGCAGTGCTTGTCGAGGCTTAGCGCAGGCTCAGCCAGTAATCATGCAGGGCCCGCGCGGCCGGTTCGATCTCGCTGACGCGCTGCTGGTGCGCCGGCACATCCAGGTCGGCCGGCAGTTCGAAGTTGTCCTGCTCGGCGCACCACGAAATTTTCTCCAGCGCCGCGGCCTGGGCGGCCGGCAGTTCTGGCCAGTTGCCAATGGCGGCGCCACGGATGTAGCCAAAGCACCACTCTTCGGCGAGGGTCACGCGTTGGCCCTGGTGCTCGGTTTCATCGAAGCGTGCCTTGAAGCCCTTGGCATCGGTGGCCAGTTGCTCGGCCAGCATGTTGATATGGCGCACGCACAGTTCGAGAAAGCCTTGCGCTTCGTCCATGTTGTCCCACTGCGGGTTCTGACCGCCCCAGATGGCCGGGAACCACTCGGCAACATCGACCTGCACCGGGCTGGACACCAACGCGGTGAAGTAGCCGTCGAGTTCGGCCAGGTTCAGCACCGACTGGTCGTCGCCGTACTTGAGCAGGACGTTTTCGATGCATTCGAATTCGGCGGCGGTGAGGGGGTGGGTGTGCATGAGGATATCCTTTAAACGTCGAACGCCGCTGATGGGGCGGCTCAAAGCGCGAAGGATGGCGCGTGCGCGGGGTTTTATCCAGCGGATTTTCCGCCACCTTGGCCAGTCCCGCTTTTGGCCGATGCGCCCTTGCGCTCCCTTGTTATAGTTCGGCCCTCATCACTCGCCAGTCAGGGATCACTGCCATGTTCGAATACCAAGCTTTCGCCGTCGAACTCAGCGGCAACGTTGCCCATGTGCAGATCAACCGCCCGGAAAAGATCAATGCGATGAACGCGGCGTTCTGGACCGAGATCATCGACATCTTCCAGTGGGTCGAAGACACCGACGCCGTGCGCGCGGTGGTGCTCAGCGGCGCGGGCAAGCATTTCTCCTCAGGGATAGACCTGATGATGCTGGCCTCGGTGGCCAACGAATTGGGCAAGGACGTGGGCCGCAACGCGCGCCTGCTGCGGCGTAAGATTCTTGACCTGCAAGCCTCGTTCAACGCGGTCGACAACTGCC
Organism: Pseudomonas cedrina subsp. cedrina; assembly: GCF_001983175.1. Lineage (GTDB taxonomy): Bacteria > Pseudomonadota > Gammaproteobacteria > Pseudomonadales > Pseudomonadaceae > Aquipseudomonas > Aquipseudomonas cedrina. The sequence continues at coordinate 98,013 of NZ_MNPW01000007.1, read as the reverse complement.
GCAAGCCGGTGCTGGCGGCGATCCACGGCTACTGCATCGGCGGCGCCATCGACCTGATCAGCGCCTGCGACATGCGTTATGCGGCCGAAGATGCACAGTTCTCGATCAAGGAAATCGATATCGGCATGGCCGCCGACGTCGGCACCCTGCAGCGTCTGCCGCGCATCGTCGGTGATGGCATGCTGCGCGAGCTGGCCTACACCGGTCGCCAGTTCGGCGCCGAAGAAGCGCGAAGCATTGGCCTGGTCAATCGCGTTTATCCCGATCACGCCAGCCTGTTGGCCGCCGTGATGGACATCGCCCGGGAAATCGCCGCCAAATCGCCGATTGCGGTGACCGGCACCAAGGCCATGATCAGTTACATGCGTGACCATACAATCACTGACGGCCTGGAATACGTTGCCACCTGGAACTCGGCTATGTTGCAATCCAACGACCTGCGTGTGGCCATCGCGGCCCATATGAGCAAGCAGAAACCCGAATTCGTGGATTGACCGACATGACCCCAGGCTGGATTACTACAACGCTGCTGGACAACGACACCCCCGGCGGCTGGGCCGTTGCGCGCAGCCGCGACGGCTTTTTGCATGACCCCAACGGCCCGCTGTTCCCGCGCGAATGGCTCAAGCGCCAGGACCTGCCGGTGTTCGCCGAACACGGCATCGGCCATCTCGACGGCGAACCGGTGTACCTGCTGGAACTCGACTCGGCGGCGCACGTGCCGGGCTGCAGTTGGCAGGGTTTGCGCGGCTTCATGCTGCAAGGCGATCACACCCTGTACAAGGTGCTGGGTTACGCCGCGCAGATCGGCACCTGGGCGCGGGAGCATCGGTTCTGCGGGAGTTGCGGCCAGGCCATGGTGCAAGTGCCCCGCGAGCGCGCGATGTATTGCCAGGCCTGCGACCTGCGCAGCTACCCACGGATCTCGCCGAGCATGATCGTGCTGGTGACCCGTGGCGACGAGATTCTGCTGGCGCGTTCGCCACGTTTTGTCACGGGTGTGTACAGCACGCTGGCGGGGTTTGCCGAGCCGGGCGAATCGGCCGAGGAGTGCCTGATCCGTGAGGTGCGCGAAGAGGTCCAGGTGGAGGTGAAGAATATCCAGTACATGGGCAGCCAGTGCTGGCCGTTTCCCCATTCGATGATGCTGGGCTTTCACGCCGAATATGCCGGGGGCGATATCGTGCCCCAGGCTGACGAGATCGAAGACGCGCAGTGGTTCAACATCCACGACTTGCCGCCGCTGCCGGCGTCACGTTCGATTGCGCGTTACCTCATCGACCTCTACCTGGCGCGTCGCTTAGGCCACGCTGAACCAGTGCTGCCAGGCTAGGCGCACGGTCAGGCCGAGGACCACGGTGATAAACACCGGGCGAATGAATTTGGCGCCGCCGCTGATGGCGCTGCGTGCGCCAAAGAATGCGCCGCACATTACCGAAATGCCCATCGCCAGGCCGACGATCCAATCCACCGAGCCGTTGAAGATAAACACCGACAGCGCCGCCGCGTTGCTGACGAAGTTCATGCTGCGCGCCACGCCGCTGGCTTTGACCAGGTCGATCGGGTGCAGCAGCATGGTGCTGACCGTCCAGAATGCCCCGGTGCCGGGACCGGCCACGCCATCGTAGAAACCCAGCCCGAACCCCTGGGTGGCTTGCCACTTTTTCTTGATCGGCGCTTCGGCGTCCAGCGGCGCCTTGGGTGTGCCGCCGAACAGCAGATACACACCGCAGGCGAACACGATCACCGGCAGCATCTTGTTGAGGGTTTCGGCGGGCAGGTAATGCGCAACCACGGCGCCGGCCAGCGCCCCTATCAGCGTACCGACAATGGCGTGCACCCACTGGCGCGGGTGGAACAGCTTGCGCCGGTAGAAGGTAAAGCTGGCGGTCGCCGAGCCGAAGGTGGAGCTGAGTTTGTTGGTGCCCAGCACCAGGTGCGGCGGCATGCCGGCGGTGAGCAGGGCGGGGGTGGTGAGCAGGCCGCCGCCGCCGGCGATGGCGTCGATAAAACCGGCGATAAAGGCAACCACCGCCAGGATGGCGAGGGTGGTGAGGTCTACGCTGAGTTCGAAGGGCATGGGCAGGGCTTATTGTTAGCTGGGCACAGCGAAGAGGCTGCACCAAAGGCCTGCATCTTACCTGCCGGATGTATGCAAAACCAAATGTGGGAGCTGGCTCCCACATTTTGCACCGTGCCCGCTTGATTCAACGGTGGGTTTCGAGCCATTCCAGGGCGGTACGCCAGATGCAAATTCCCAGGAAATACGCCGACATCACCGACCACAGCCCAAACGTCCACGGGTTGGTATTGGGGTAATCCATCACCATCAAAAAGCTGCACAGCAACCAGATCGTGGTCACCGCAATATTGATCGGCATGAAGCGCTTCACCCGGAACGGGTGCAGGAACTTCATCGGCGTCACGGTCAGCAACGCCAGGCCGATCACCGTGAGCAACGTGACCCAGGCGTCCGGCTGGATGATATAGACGCACAAGGCCACCACGTTCCATGCGGCAGGGAAGCCGACGAAGTAGTTGTCCTTGCTTTTCATGTTCACGTTGCAGAAGCAGAACAGCGACGACACCAGGATCACCGACACCGTCAACAGGTGGGTGAACTCCGGCAGGTCGATATAGCGGTAGATAAACAGCGCCGGAATAAACACGTAGGTCAGGTAGTCGATCACCAGGTCCAGCACCGAGCCGTCGAAGCTGGGTAATACCGTGCTTACATTGACCCGTCGCGCCAGCGAACCGTCGACGCCATCCACCACCAGCGCCAGGCCGAGCCACAGCAGGCAGGCCTTGGGCGAGTTTTCGAGCAGTGCCAGGGTGGCCAGGAACGCCAATACCACGCCAGTGGCGGTGAAGCCGTGGGCGCCCCAGGCTTTGAGTCTGGCTACATGCAGGGTCGATATCACGGGTGGTTCTCCAAAAGGTCAAACGGGGCAGCCGACGACGTGACGCCGTCGAGTCTGGCCGGGGAATGCAGGTATCGACCGGAAAGAAGGTAAGAAGGTTCACCAGCCCGGCGCATCACTTAGGGTAGCAAGCGTAAGACGTTTCGGCATCAACCTTGGCGGAACACCAGCGCCTTTAAGCCACTTTGTGCATCAATATCAGGAAATTCCGGCGGGTTTTCCAGCCGTTCGACAAAACGCAGTCCGGGTGCCTCCTGGGTTACGCCGTTGATCAGGAAGTCTTCGCCAAACGCAGGGTCATTCATGCAAGCAAGCACCGTACCCCGTGGCGTCAGCAAATCCGGCAGGCGGCGCAATACGCGCTGGTAGTCCTTGGTCAGCAGGAAACTGCCTTTCTGGAACGACGGCGGGTCGATGATGACCAAGTCATAGGGGCCGCCTTGGCTGACTTTGGCCCAGGACTTGAACAGGTCGTGGCCCAGGAAGCTGACCTTGCCCAGGTCATGACCATTCAGGCGATGGTTGTCGCGGCCACGGCTCAGGGCACCGCGGGCCATGTCCAGGTTCACCACGTGGTCGGCACCGGCTTCGATGGCCGCCACGGAAAAACCGCAAGTGTAGGCAAACAGGTTGAGCACGCGCTGGCCCTTGGCCTGTTCGCGCACCCAGTTGCGGCCGTAGCGCATGTCGAGGAACAGACCGCTGTTCTGCTTTTTACCCAGGTCTATCAAGTAACGCAGGCCGCCTTCGGTGATGATCATCTCATTGACAGGCTCGCCCGCCAGCCATTCGAGGGTGCTTTGCGGCAGGTAGCGGTGCTGCAGGGCCACGGTGTAACTACCGAAGTGGGTGTGCAGCAGTTGCTTCAGGGCTTGCAACGGCGCAGCGTCCGGCTCCTTGAACAACGACACCAACAGCACGCCTTGCAACCAGTCCACCGTCACTTGCTCAAGGCCCGGCCAGCAGCGGCCACGGCCGTGGAACAAGCGACGGGTTTCGCTGGGCGGGGTTTGCAGAGCGGTGAGCAAATGGGTGTGCAGCGTGGCGAGTGCGTCAGGGTTCATCGTTGAGCGTCGGTCATTGAACGGCCGACATTTTAACCACAATCACGGCGTTAAAAGGCAGCAATCAGCGGCGCGCCAAACACCTCGCGCATAAACCCCGGTGCGATATACCGCTCGTAATGCGCTTCGGAGAGCAGGAAGAACTCGCGGTCAATCGCATCGCGCAGATCGGCCAGGCTGCGCTCGCGAAACTCCGGCAACAAGGCCAGCCCGTACGCGTCCAGCTTGGAAATGACCCGCGCGCCTCGCGCAATCAGCTGATACGCCCAGCAATACGGCGACTGGTGCGGCATAAAGCGAATCTTGCGATTTTCCAGTTGCTGGCGCAGCAGGTGCGGATCGAACACCTCCAGCTTGCTGGCCATCACCTGCACGAGCAATTGCTCCAGGCGCAGCCACACCGCCTGTTTCTCGTCGGCGTTGTAGCCGTTCCACTGGATCACTTCATGGTGATAACGCTTGCAGCCCCGGCAGACCAGGTCACCGTAGACGGTGGAGCACAGGCCGACGCAGGGGGTTTTGATGGTTTGATTGGGCATAAGGCTTGTACGCAAAGTCTATGAATCACCGCAGACTTCCATGTGGGAGCTGGCTTGCCTGCGATAGTGGTGTATCAGTCACACAGGTTTCGGCTGACCCGCCACTATCGCAGGCAAGCCAGCTCCCACATGTTGGCTCTGCGTCGTTGTCAGTCCCAGCTCAGGGCGCCGCCGGTCTGGTACTCGATTACACGGGTTTCGAAGAAGTTCTTCTCTTTCTTCAAATCCATGATCTCGCTCATCCACGGGAACGGGTTGGTCGTCCCTGGATACTCTTCTTTCAGACCAATCTGCGACAGGCGACGGTTAGCAATAAACTTGAGGTAATCCTCCATCATCGCCGCATTCATCCCCAGCACCCCACGCGGCATGGTATCCCGCGCATATTCAATCTCCAGCTGCGTCCCCTGCAAAATCATCTGGGTCGCTTCTTCCTTCATCTCGGCATCCCACAAATGCGGGTTTTCGATTTTGATCTGGTTGATCACATCGATACCAAAGTTCAGGTGCATCGACTCATCGCGCAGGATGTACTGGAACTGCTCGGCCACGCCGGTCATTTTGTTGCGGCGGCCCATGGACAAAATCTGGGTGAAGCCGCAGTAGAAGAAGATGCCTTCCAGCACGCAGTAGTAGGCGACCAGGTTGCGCAGCAGCTCTTTGTCGGTGTCGACGGTGCCGGTTTCGAACTTCGGATCGGAGATCGAGCGGGTGTACTTCAGGCCCCAGGCGGCTTTTTTAGCGACCGATGGAATCTCGTGGTACATGTTGAAGATCTCGCCTTCATCCATGGCCAACGATTCGATGCAGTACTGGTAGGCGTGGGTGTGGATCGCTTCTTCGAAGGCCTGGCGCAGGATGTACTGGCGGCACTCCGGGTTGGTGATCAGGCGGTAGACGGCCAGCACCAGGTTGTTGGCGACCAGGGAGTCGGCGGTGGAGAAGAAGCCGAGGTTGCGCATGACAATGCGGCGTTCGTCGTCGGTCAGGCCTTCTGGGTCTTTCCACAGGGCGATGTCGGCGGTCATGTTGACCTCTTGCGGCATCCAGTGGTTGGCGCAGCCGTCGAGGTACTTTTGCCAGGCCCAGTCGTACTTGAAGGGCACGAGCTGGTTGAGGTCGGCGCGGCAGTTGATCATGCGCTTTTCGTCGACGGCGACGCGGGCGGAGGCGCCTTCGAGTTCGGCGAGGCCTTCGGCGACGTCGAGTTTGTCGAGGGCGGCCTTGGCGCGGACGATGGCGGCGGAGTCGTTGGCGGTCACGTGACGCGCTTCCAGGGCAGCGGCGGCGCCGGCACCGTCGAGGCGGTCCATGTTGGCTTCGCTGGCGTGGCCGGCGTTGGCGCCCTTGATCACCGCTGCACCGGTGTCTTCGTTGTCGACTTCATCCCAACTCAGCATTGAATTCTCCTTCCGCGTACTCGAAAAATAAGGGGTGTTTGCAGGCTTCAAGGCATTGAAATACTGCGCGTAGTGTGGTCGGTAAATACCGATACTGCACACTATGTAGTGGTCTGTTTTGTTTGTGGGCACACTATATGGTGTGTGACAGGGATGGTCAACGCACAAGCGCAAACATCACGGACTGAGCTTGATCTACCCGCACAATCCGCCTTCCGGGCGGTTGCTCAAGATTCAACCTGGTAATTTCCTACGAGTTTCGAAAGCACTTCTCGGGCCAGCACGGCTGGTTTTGGGCAACGTTGCGCCGATCCGCACAGGTCACACGCCGGTATTGAACGAAGATCAAGCGTCACAACTGGCGAGAGGGGCCTGCCTTGATTACGCGCGCGAGCAATACGTTCCAGAGTATCGAAAAATTCCAGCACCGAGATGACCGTGGTCATGGCATCCAACACAGCGGCATGGGGTCCAAGAGCGCTGAGGAAGCTGCCCGGCAGCTTTTGCGGCAGAGCCCCGGTTGGCCGGACAGGAACGGCGACGGTCGCTATGACGTGATCTACGAATTCCGCACCCCGCCGCAAGACAGGCAGAAGAAACAGTTCAATAAAACCGGGTTCACTCATGTGCTCGAAAACCAACGGCAGCAGACTCGGCTCAGTTTGCAATCCATTGAGGATGTCGCATGCGTCAAGTTTACCGAGGGGCCCAAAACCGAGGACAGCGACGGGCACATTATGATTGGGAATTACGGCCAGAGGTTCGATGACCAAGGTCACGCCATCACCAGCCACTCACATGCGGTATTGCCACAGCCTGGAGAACCGCGCAGTGGCGATGTGTGGTTTGTGGTCAACAAGGGCGACACCAGCGTCGCCGATGCGAACCTTGGCGACGCAGGAAGGCACACAATCACCCATGAACTGGGGCATGCCATGGGCCTTGCCCACCCAGGAGACTACAATGGCACGCTCGATAAATCCAAAATCGCTTATCACGAGGACTCACAGAGCCACACCGGCATGAGCTACCGAGGCGAGCGCACCGATTACATGCATCACGGCGCAGTGCGCGCTGCTGCGCCACAGCTGGACGACATCAGCGCCTACCAGACGCGTTACGGCGCCAATCATGAAACCCGCCAGGACGACACCACCTACGGCTTCAATTCCAACACCAACCGGGACTTCCTCAGCGTAAAGACTGACAAGGATAAGATGCTCGCTGCCATCTGGGACGGCGGGGGCAACGACACATTGGATGTTTCCGGCTACAAGCAGGATCAACAGATCAGCCTGAAGGCCGGGACGTTTTCTGACATCGGCGGCCTCAAGGGCAATGTCTCGATCGCCTACGGTGCAACCATCGAAAATGCCGTTGCAGGCTCCGGCAATGATTTGCTGGTGGGCAACGAAGCGGCCAACACGCTCAAGGGCGGGGAGGGCAATGACCGCTTTTACGGTGCGGGCGGAGCGGACAAACTGTGGGGTGGCAAAGGGGGTGATGTCTTTGTTTACGGGAAAACCAGCGAGTCGACTGGGGCCTCACCCGACGAGATCATGGACTTCGTCAGCGGCAAGGACCGCGTGGATGTGTCCGGGATTGTTACGACACTGGGCAATAAACCGCTGAAGTTCGTCAACGCATTTACCGGGGGCGGCGGTGAAGCGTTGGTCGCCTATGATCCGGCGCTTGACATGAGTAAGTTGCAGATTACCGGCAAGTCGGGCGAGGCAGCCTTCGTTCTTCTGGTTCACGGTAAATTGCAACAACGCGACATTGTCAGTTGATTCAATGGCCTCTGCTACCCAGGCTTGCGGCCCGCAACAATGCCTCGAACAGCTCCCGCACCTGGGGCTCATCACTGTGGGCCACATTGAAACGCATCGAATCGCGGTGCGCCGGGTCATAGCCAAACAGCGCGCCCGGCGCCAGCACCATGCCCTGTTTCAAGGCGGCCTGGGCCAGCACTTCGCCGTTGATCCCTGGCGGCAGGCGCGCCCAGATAAACATCCCGCCTTCATAGCCCATCGGCAGTTCGCAGCCGCAACGCTTGAGCCATTGCTCGACCCGTCCACCGGTCTCCATCAAGCGCTGCACCATGCGTTTGCGGTGCTTGGCGTAGCTGCCTTCGCTGAGCATGCGGTACACCAGTTGCTCGAACAGCTCCGAGGTCACGCCGCCGCTCATCAGCTTCATATTGGTGAGGTTGGCCGCCAGTTGCGGCGCGGCCACCACGAAGCTGACGCGGGCGTTGGCGCTGAGGATCTTGGAGAAGCCCGACAGATAGGTGACCTGGTCCAGGCCGGCGAGGGCGGCCAGGCGCGGCGGCGGGTTGGGGTGCAGGTCGCCGTAGAGGTCATCCTCGACGATATGGCAGTGGTAGCGCTGGGTCAGTTGCAGCAGGCGAAACGCCTGGCCAGGGCTGAAGGAATGACCGGTTGGGTTGTGCAGCACGCTGGTGGTCAGGTACAGGCTGGGGCGATGTTCGGCCAGAAGCTGCTCGAGGGCGTCGAAGTCAAAGCCGTCGGGCCGGCGCTGGACCGTGACTACCTTGACGCCATGCAGCGCCAGGTTGGCGTGGAAGTTGAAATAGCACGGCGTATCCAGCAACACGCTGTCGCCGGGGCGTGCCAGCAGGCGCATCAACATGTCCAGGCCTTGCACGGTATTGGGGGTGGTGATGATCTGATCCACCGACACCGACAAGCCCTCGCCGTGGAGTTTCTGTTGCAAGGCCTGGCGCAACGGCAATAGCCCGGCCGGCGTGCCCAGCCCGGCGATGCGCAACGATGGCGCGCGCACCACGCTGCGCAGGGTCTGGCGGATGGCATCGCTGTCCAGCCATGCCTCGGGCAAGTGCCCGCCACCGGGGCGCAGGTCGCCAAAGGCTGAGGCAAGGGGGCGGCGCAATACACTGAGCAGGTCCTGAGGCAGCAAGTCGGCCCAGTTCGCTGTCGTCGGGCGCAGGCGGTCCATCGACACAAAATAACCACGGCCTTGGCTGGAGGTCAGCAGACTGCGCCCGCGCAGGCGGTCGAGGGCTTCATTGAGGGTGAACTTGCTCACGCCCAAGGTCTCGGTCAGCTCGCGCACCGAGGGTAACTTGCTGCCGGGCGCCCACTCGCCGTTTTCGATGGCCTGGCTGAACGCCTCGACGATCTGCTGCACCTTGGAGGTGCCCTCTGCAAAGGCGATGGCCGATACGAACATGTGGCTTCCTTATCTTTTCCGGTGATTTTACCGGTGAAGTTCGGCCGGATTAGGCCTGACTTCACCTGCCATGTGCAATGGCTCCTGCCTAGACTGCAGGCTTTCTTCCCCAGGTTTCAGGCCATGACCAGCGCATTAACCCTCTCTTCCTTTCTGTATTTCCTGCTGTTTTGCGCGACGATGACCTTCAGCCCCGGACCCATGACTTTGCTGCTGTTGAGCCTGGGCCTGCGTAACGGGCTGCGCAGCTCGATCCCGGCGCAGCTCGGCGCCAGTGTGTCTTACCTGATCTCAATCCTGATTTTTGCGGTGGGCTTCTCGGAGCTGATCAAGGGGCACCCCGTCATCACCCAGGCCATCCAGGGCATCGGCGTGGCGTACATCCTTCACCTTGCCTACAAACAATGGACCAGCAGCGGCGCGGTACTCGACCGGATCGGCGCCGTGGAAGGCGCGCGCAGCCTGTTCGGCAAGGGCTTGCTGACCGGGTTTTCCAACCCCAAGACCCTCATCCTGTTCAGCGCGGTGTTCCCCCAGTTCGCAGGGGCCGGCGGGCACAGTTCGGCCCTGGATATTGCGATTCTCGGGCTGACGTTCCTGTTGCTGCAATTTGCCAGCGGCTGCCTGTATGGCTACTTCGGTCAGCGCATCCGGCATGTGCTGGAAAACCCCAGGCGGCGTGTGCTGTTGCAGCGGATCACGGCGGTGCTGCTGTTGGGCGTGGCATGGATGCTGGCGCGGGGCCTTTTGCGCTGATGATCCGGAGCGCATAAGGGCTGGTGGCGATTTGCCGGTACCCTGATAGACTCCAGGCATTCACTCAGGATTTCATCCCGTCATGTCAGTTGCAGAAGGACACGGACTTACGCTCGCTTCCCGATTGTACAAGTCCCGTACCTTTGGGCTGACGCTCGGTTTTATGTGCGTGGCGCTCGGGATGTATCCTTTGGACCCCGCCGGGTGGGTGTGGGCGTGGATGTTGATCAACGCGTTTGTGTGGCCGCACGTGGCGTTTCAACTGACGTTGCGCAGCACCAAAGCCCTGCGCAGCGAACGGCGCAACCTGCTGTTCGACTCCTTTTGCGGAGGGTTCTGGGTCGGTGCCATGCACTTCAACCCGTTGCCCAGCGTGACCACCTTGTCGATGATGACCATGAACAATGTGGCCATCGGCGGTCCGCGGTTCATGTTTGCGGGATGGGGCGCGCAGGCGCTGGGCATCGGTACTTCATTATTAGTGTTCGCCCCGGCATTCATGGCGATGACCACCCAGGCGCAGCTTTACGCCTGCCTGCCGCTTCTGATGCTGTACCCGTTGGCATTGGGCTGGATTTGCTACCGCCAGGCGCTGAACCTGGCGCGCCACAAGCGCGAGCTGCTGACCCTCAGCCGCACGGACAGCCTGACCGGCCTGCTCAACCACGGCGCCTGGAAGGACCACCTCGAACTCCAATTCCAGCGCTGCCGGCGCGGTTCCACAGGCGCCGCCATAGCGCTGATCGATATCGACCATTTCAAGGTCATTAACGACACTTATGGCCATGTCACCGGTGATATCGTCTTGCGCCGACTCAGCACATTCTTGCGCCAGAACCTGCGCGCCACCGACCTGGCCGGGCGTTACGGTGGTGACGAATTCTGCGTCATCCTGCCGGACATGCCGCTCAACCGCGCCGCGGAATTGATGGACGCCTTGCGCGACCGCTTCAACGCCTTGGCCTACGCCCAGGACCCGACCCTGCGCGCCAGCGTGAGCATTGGCCTGGCCCCGTATCAACCGGCCCATGCAGATTCGACGAGCTGGTTGAATGACGCCGACCAGGCCTTGTATGAAGCCAAGAGCAGTGGGCGCAACCGCGTCAGCGCCGTGCAGGGGAGTTGGTTGCGATCGGTTTAGTGGGGTAGGGTGTTACGGCACCTTCCCACAGAAAACAAGGATCGGTTTATGCTCTTCAACTTCTCCCGCACCCTCCTGGCCGCCACCCTGGCGTTGTCCTTCGCCGCGCCGGCCTACAGCGCCGAACCCCACAAACCGATCCAGGCGCAAGCCGAGCAGTACAAGGCAGAGGCCTTGAAGCTGCTGGAGCGCCTGGTCAACATCGACTCGGGGTCGGGCTATGAACCGGGCCTGACCCAAGTGCGCGACATCGCCGTTGATGAGCTCAAACAGCTGGGCTTCAGCATTGAGCTGGTGCCGGATAAAGCGGCCAATAACAGCCATGTGGTTGCCACCCTCAAGGGCACCGGCAAGGCCAGGATCCTGCTGATGGCTCACATGGACACCGTCTTCAAGGAAGGCTCGGCCGCCGAGCGCCCGTTCCACATCAAGGACGGCCGCGCCTATGGCCCCGGCGTGATGGACGACAAGGGCGGCATCGTCGCCGGCATCTACGCGCTCAAAGTCCTCAAGGACCAGGGTTTCAAGGACTACGCGCAAATCACCTTCCTGCTCGACGCCAGCGAAGAAACCGGCTCCCAGGCCGCCTCCGAACTCATCCGCAACACCGCCAAGGGCCACGACGTCACCCTCAACCTCGAACCCGGCCGCCCGGCTGATGGCCTGGTGGTATGGCGCAAAGGCAGCGCCACCGCCGTGGTCGAAGTCAAAGGCAAAGCCGCTCACGCCGGCGTCGCCCCGGAACTGGGCCGCAACGCCGCCATGGAAGCGGCGCACCAGATCCTGCAACTGGGCAAACTGGGCGATGAAGAGAAGAAAACCACCATCAACTTCACCGTGCTCAAGGCTGGCGACCGCACCAACGTCATCCCCGACCAGGCCACCGCCAAAGCGGACGTGCGCGCGGCGCTGCCGGAAGAGTTTGACCGGATCGAGAAAGATCTGGTGCGGGTGTCGGCGAACAAACTGATCCCGGAGACAGAAGTGAAAACCACGTTGCAGCGCGGGTTGCCACCGATGCCGCAGACGGCGGAGTCGGATAAATTGGTGGCGATTGCCCAAGGGATTTATGCGGAGTTGGGCAAGAAGCTGACGATTGAAGGCAGCGGCGGGGCCGCGGATGCGAGTTTGTCGGCTGGGGTCGGCACGCCGACGCTGGATGGGTTTGGGATTGTGGGGGGCAATATTCACACGGCGGATGAGTATGCCGAGGTGGATAGTGTGGTACCGCGGGTTTATCTGCTTAGCCGGATGATCATGGAACTGAGTAAACGCTGATCTGGCTGAGCTTACCTTCCCTGTGGCGAGCAGGCTTGCCCTGCGTCGGGCTGCGCAGCAGCCCCAAAACAGGCGATACCGATTTAACTGTAAATACGCATTGCCTGGAATGGGGCCGCTTCGCGGCCCAGCGCGAGCAAGCTCGCTCACTACAGGGGGCGGTGTTGGCTTGGAGAGCGGTGTTGGTTTTACCAAGTTGATGGGTCTTCGAGGCTGGCTTTTTCGAGGTCGTCTTTCCAGACTTCGTTGGCGAGTCGGTAGATGTCGGCGAAGAAGCCTCGGGGATCGGCTATTTCGGTTTCGTTCCAAGCCATGGTTATGTATTCGTCATAATCGCTTTCGAATTCTTTGGCGAAGTCGAAATAGGGTTGGTCTAATGCCTCTTTAAGTGCGGACATCAATACAGAGCGGTGTCTATATGACAGGTACATAAGATCCTTAAGAATAAAGGAGGTAATGATTGCTTCCCTATCTTTCTCATTGTTAGGGTCGTACTGCCATAGTGTTTTTCCAACCGTTTCTTCAAGGTCATATATCGATAGCGCTCCTAATATATGAGAGATGTTAGGGGTGTATGGGATGTTCATTAATGGGTGCTTCAGCATTGTTTGCTCGCTTAAGAAACGATAATTAGCCAATTTGGCTTTTCTATCAAGCCAGTCGGCCGAGCACCAAATTTAGCAGTGGTGGTAATGTTGTAATAGTTTTTTAAGCATCTCAAAAGAACTCGCATGATTTAGTTTGATCAATTATAGGTGTGCTGAAATAAGTCGCCATTGTTTTAAAAATCGAATCAAAGCTGTCGTTAATGGCGAGAAAGTGTGTTATTGAGTCGATGAACTACTCTTGCTCAGCTCTCGTGTAATTCTGGAAGTCTGGCTTGGTTAATTTGTCAAAAAGTTCTGTAAGTTCTTTCTCGTTGTTTATATTCTTTGAGGCGATAAATTTTTCTCGCTCTATATCGTCCGTGTTTTCAATGTCGTAAGTGAACAATAGTCCACGGATTATGGACATGCTGGGCTTGTTTTTCATTTCTTCATCACTCCGTGTAAGCTGTTTTTGGGTTGCCTTGGTTATTTAATATCACCCTTGCTTTGGGCTTCTGACTGTATCCCATTCCATTATTTGAGTATCCTTCACCAATAATCTTGCCCATGTCCATAGGTCTCATTGATGCGGCGAGTCCGTTTCTTCTAAAGATGAGCTGGGCTCGGTATATCGAATTTAATTGGTCACGGTGGCTGAGATATTTAGTTGCAGCCGGTGGGTATTTAGGTTCCCCTGTATTCGGACCTGACGTGTAGCGTTCAATAATTCCTGTCGTCGGATTTTTTTGCGGTATTCAATCGTTCGAGCTGAGATTCGAGTGTTGTTTGCGCGCCATTGATCGTTCCCACGCTCCGCGTGGGAATGCCGCCTGTGACGCTCCGCGGCCCGTCGACAGCTCAATGTGTATAGGTGACGCAAAGCGTCACGGGATGCATTACCACGCGGAGCGTGGGAACGATCAATCCCTCCATTGCACTGACTTTGGCCGCTCAAGCTCGCTCGCCACATGAATGCTTACTAGACAAGGTTCTCTTGTTTAAGTAAGTATTCATCGAATTTCACAATAATATGGTTCAGCCATGCTAGCCCGGATGTCCATTGATGTGGGTAGTGGTAATAGCAATGCTGTTCGTGTAATAAGTTGTTTCGAAGATCAGATTCAGTGGTATAGGAACTTATCAGCTCCAGAATTTCGCTTTTTACAATGATGATTGCCTCTTTATTTGAGTCTAATAAGAAAGAGCCAATGGCTTCATCAGCCGAAGAATACTCCTCTATCCAGTCTTGATGAAAGTAACCTCCAAAAAATTGTTGAAGCTCTGTCAGTGGAATATTCATTTTTCTGGGTATCCTGTCAGTAATAGATAGCCGTCTGGCATTGCAGGTCTTCTCTTTAAGACCAGAATGAATTTGTAAACGAGTATAGGCGAAGTAGTCCCTCTAATAATACTTAATCCTGTGGGTTGGCTTGAGTTTTCTTTTATTATGTGTTTGTCTTTTGTTCCCTCCAGGAATGTTAGGATTTCTTGGCGGTGGTTGCTTAGACTTTCAGAAACAAGCGCTTCTGCTTTCTCTTTACTTATGAATGTAGACGCAGCTGGGATAGCAGGTTCCAGCTCTAGCCTTGCTACCAATTGTGCATCGGTCTGTTCTACGTGCTTCCTAAGCAAATGCCCGCCTGCATTTTCATGTGCATCTAGAACTCCTCCAGGGCAATTTCCAACCGTACAACTTAATCCTAACGGATCAACCCACCCGGTCGGGTTGGGCACGTACTGGTACGCATTGATCCCACCCGCCAGCTTCACCGGATCCGGTGTCAGGTAACGACCAATATCCGGATGGTAGTAGCGATGGCGGTTGTAGTGCAGTCCGCTTTCCTGATCGAAGTACTGCCCTTGGAAGCGCAGCGGGTTGTCGATTGTGTTGATGTCGAGGCGGGTGATTTCTCCGTAGGTGCGGTAATGCGCGGACCAGACGATTTCGCCGTCCGGGGCGGTGAGTTCCTGAGGCGTGCCCAGGTGGTCGAGTTGGTAGTGGTAGGGTCTGACTTCTTTTGGACCGAAGCCTTCCAACAGCGCCAGCGGGCGGAAGCTGTCCGGTTCGTAGAGGTAACTGCGGTGTCGGTCCGCGTGGTGTTCGGCGATGAGCTTGTCGCCTTGCCAGAAAAATTCGGTGGTTTTGCCGTCGACGGTTTTGCTGATACGGCGGCCAAACGGGTCGTAGCGGTAGCTGGCGGTTTTTCCGTTGGGTTGGGTGATGCCGATCAGGCGGTGCTGGCAGTCGTAGTGGTATTCGGTGACGAGTTGTTGGCCTTTGCCGCGTCGTTCGCGGATGAGGTTGCCGAAGGCGTCGTAGTCGTAGTGGCGGTCGCCCTGGATCATCAGGCGGTTGCCGGCGACGATGTCGGGGCCGGGGCGGTCTTGCATGAGCAGGTTGCCGGCCGGGTCGTGGGCGAAGCGTTCCTGTTCGCCTTGGGAGTGGTCGGCGCGGGTTAGGTGGTTGAGTAGGTCGTAGTGGTAGTGGTGTTCGCCTTTGCGGGTGTCGTTGAGGCGTGTGAGGTTGCCGGATTTGTCGTAATCGTAGTGGCGCTCGTAAAGGTAATGTTCCTGTTGAGTGACGGCGTGGGCGTGCAGGCGCTGTTGATCGTCGTAGTGATAGTGGCTGAGGAGCTGGCCTTGTTGGCGTTGGTGTTCCTGGCCTGCCTTGAAGAGATGGGAGGTGAGTACGTCACCATTCAGTTCGACGCTGGCGAGATGGCCGCCTTTGTCATGATTGAAGGTGAGGCGGTTGTTATCCGGTAGGCGCAGTTTTTGTAGCTGGCCGCAGGCGTCGTAGCCGTAGCGCAGGGTGCCCCAGCCTTGGTGTTCGGCGGTGAGGCGGTTTTGCTGATCGTATTCGTAGGCTAAAAACCAATGGCCGTCGTCGACGCTGAGGAGATTGCCCTGGCGGTCGTAGGCGTAATCGATGATGTTGCCGTCGGGCAGGGTTTTTCTGACGAGGCGTCCGGCGTGGTCGCGTTCGTAGCGGATGATTAGCTGACTGCCGTCGTCGCCGTGTTCGGTTTTTTCTTGGAGGTTGCCGTTGAGGTCGTAGACGTAGGCGGTGCGCTGGCCGTCGAAGCCGATTTCCTGCTGGATCAGACCGTTTTTGTAGTACTGGAGTCGGTAGGTTTCGCCGACTTCGTTTTCGATTTCGGTCAGCAGCAGCCGGGCGTTGTCGTAGCGGTAGTTGACCTGGGTACCGTCGGCATTGATGCGGCGGCTGATCAGGTGCAGGCCGTCGGCATATTCGTAGTGGGTGACGTGGCCCAGTTCATCGCGTTCGGAGGTGATTTTTCCGTAGGCGTTGTAGGTATATTTACGCGTGTCGCCGCTCGGCAGGACGATTTGGATTAATCGCCCAACGTTGTTCCACTCAAATTGCGTGAGCGCGCCGTGCTCATCTTCGCGCGCAATCTGCCGGCCTAGATCGTCGTAGCGATAGCGCTTTACTCCGCCATTGGGCAACTGCTCTTCCAGCAACTGGCCGCGCGCATTCCACACTAAGCGATGACAGCTGTTATCGGGGTACCAGACCTGCGTCAGTTGTCCGTATTTGTTGTAGCTGTAGTCGGTAGCATTGCCGTCGGGATCGGTCCTGCGCGTAACGTCGCCCTGGTCATTACGCTCATATTTCCAAACCGCTTCGCCACGCCGCACCACCCGTACGAAACCGTTGTCGTGCTCGTAGGAAGTCGGTTCGTCATCCCCTGGAAACAACGCCACCAAACGCCCGGCTTCGTCGTACTGATACGCCGTGATTGCCCCGAGCGGGTCTTGCTCAACCGTTAGCCGACCTTTGTTATCGTAGGATTTGAAGTGCTGGGCGCCATCCGGGTCGATGCGTTGCACCAGTCGCGCCCGATCATCGTGGACATAGACTTCCTGGCTGCCATCAGCGTTGTGAACGACAACGCTGTCGTCATCTCCCCAGACATACCGCGTGTCCATCCGCGAAAAGCTGGCCCAATGCCGGACACACCGCGCCGCTTTGCCAGTCCGCTCCCACTCCCAGTAAAAACTCGCCCCACCGGCCAACCCACGCTTAAGAATGACGTGCTGTTCGTCGTACCGATAAACCTCACTTTCGCCGACAGCATTGGTCGCCGAAACCAGCCGTCCAAGGTCGTCATAGGCGTAGGAAACAATGGTCTGCTCCGTCACCCAGACAAACGGACCGTCGTCCACCGCCCGCTCAATCTGGTAGTCCACCGCGACGATGCGGCCCGACGCATAGCGCAAAAACAGCGAACGCCCGACGCCGTTATCCAGCCGCTCAATGCGCCCCAAAAAATCTCGGGAAATCCGCAGCCGGTTGTCATACGCATCGCTGATCGCCGTCAGCACGCCGTTGCGAAAGTGATAGAAGCGCGATGCCTGGGCCAGCACCAACTCACCTGGCAGCGCCCCCAAATAGATCGCCGCTTCCGCCAGGCTATTGGTAATCGCCGGCCGAGCAATAGTCGGCAAGGGCAGGGCAGTCGACCGATTCTCATGATCCGTCCACACCACCGAATCACCGGAAACACTAAGCCGATGCGCTAGCGAGTGACTCCAACCAAACCCCAACCCGCCATCCACTTCCACCGCACTGGTGCGGTACAACCGGGTCCACTCAAACGGCAAAATCCCGTCCAGCACACCTTCGGTCAGCGTCAGCAGCTCCTCGTCCGTGACCATCGACACCGGGCAGCCGTTGGTTGCGGTTTTATCCGAAGAATCAGCCGCATCCCCCGCCGGGTTCTTCGCAACCGCAGGCACGTCATCGACATGTTCCTGCCGCACCAACGCCGTCCGCTGGGTCTTGTTGCGAACCACCGGCACCGGATTCGAAACCAACTGATCCCCAACCCTCAACGGCACATCCGGAATCGTCCTGATCGGCGTCGCAGGCCCACCCAATAGAATCGGCTTGGCGAGCTCGGCGTGATCATCCACGCGAGCTTTGCCAAACTGCCCGGCCATGTGCTCCAGCCATCGGCGCGCACGTTGAGACTTGATGCCGCCCAGCACCTTCGTACTCATCCGCACCGCCATGCCCATCCCGGCAGTGGCGAGGCCCAGCAACAGGTTGATCAATACTTCAGCGGTGATTTCCCCGAGCAATTCGTTCATGTAAGGCGGCGGCAACATCCGCATCCAACTGACCATTGCCGCCAGGTAGATAAACAACAGCGGTTCATCGCTGAGCACCAAAAGGCCCTTGGCCAGGGTGTCCGCGCCGAGACTCAGCAGCTTGTCCAATTCCTCCTGGGACAGGTAATGCAGCAGCTGTTCGGCATGCCCCAACGGGTCGGCAAGCCACTGGGCCAACTGCTTGAGGTTGTCCCATAGCGAGTACAGCGCTTCGCCGAACCCACGCGCGTAGGCCTGATGCAGCGAGAGGTAGCGCTTGAGGAAGTTGGCTTCGGAATAACCCTTCCACAGCGGTGCGAAGGTGGTGGCCCATTCGCTGCGCAGCCAACCTTCCAGCGGGGCAATAACCGATTGATAGGAGGCGTACAACGCTTTGAAATGCGCTTTGGAAACATCGGGGTAGAAACTGACGCGGTAGCGCTGGTTGCGATCGCACTCCGTGATTTCGAGAATGCCGCTTGGGCCGATGGTCTTGTGGATCGGCTCGCCCAGAGGGCCGCCGTCGGGGTCGATGCGCTGCACCATCACGGGCGTATTGCCAATGGGCACGAACCGTGAACTCTGGAACATATGCACCAGGGCCAGCGTGCCGCTTGCCGGGCAGGTCGCGACGGTGCTGCTGGGGATAATCGAGCGGTTGATCGGCGCCACCAGCGCCACTCCATCCCCAACCTTGAAGACCTGTTCGATAGCCAATGCCGAAAAGCTGAAAAAACTCTCGGCCCAGGCGTCGTAGTGGTTGAGGCAGCGTTTGAAGTCGCTGAGAACGGATTCGACGTCCCGCGTCTTCGAATCCATCGTGGCCAGCACCAAGTAGCCAATGGTTTGGCCGGTTAGCTGGATCATGAAGCAGCCCCGTTAACCGGGGCACTGACACGTAAAACCATCTGCAATCCCTCGCACTGTGTATTCAGGCGAGGGACTTTGCAGCGCTTTGCGCAGGAGAGGAGTAGAGCTTATCCGGCGGTTATGTGGGACGTTTCGACAACTTTCGTCTTCTCCCGGCCCAGCACCACACTGCCCAGCGCCAGCAAAAACAGCAGCGTCAGCACCGTGCCCACCAGCACGCCACCAGTCAGCACAAAGGCCAGGGACGACCAGAACACCGACAACGTCAGCGGGATGAACGCCAGCGCGGATTCGGGACAAGGCACCGACGTATGGCTGATCGGCGCCGAGCGGACAATAAAATTATGGACATAATTTTTCGCGCATATTATGGTCGAAATATAACTTAATCCAGCCTCACGGATGTTCCCTATGGCAAACGCCCCGGCCCCATCGCGCAGCTTGTTGTTTTTACTGGTGGCCCTGACGGCGCTTGGAGAGGTTTCGACCCAACTGATCATTCCCGGCCTGGGCGCGATCGAGCAGGCGCTGGCGGCGCCCGCCGGTTCCGCATTGATGGCGTTGTCGGCGTTCGTCGCAGCCTTTGGCCTGGGGCAATTGCTGTTCGGCCCGCTGTCGGACCGGATCGGTCGCCGCCCGGTGCTGATCGGCGGCCTGCTGCTGTATGTGGTGGCGACCTTGTCGATGCTGCTGGTCCACGACATTTACCAGTTCATCGCCGCCCGTGTGCTGCAGGGCCTCGGCGCCTGCGCCGCGCTGGTGCTGGCGCGCACGGTGGTGCGCGACGTGTGGAAGGCCGAAGCGGGGCCGGCCCTGGCGCTGACCATGATCGGCATGCTCTACGCCATTGTGGTGGCGCCGATGGTCGGCGGGCTGCTGATCAAACTCTTGGGTTGGCGCGCGCCGATCATCCTGGCGCTGGTGATCGGCAGCGTGGTGTTGCTGCTGGCCGTGTTGGTCTTTCGCGAGAGCAACCACTACCTCGATCCCAAGGCGGGCCATTGGCGCACACTGGGCGGGCAATACCTGGACCTGCTCAAGGGCCGCCAATACCGCGCGTTCGCCGTGGCCCTGGCGTGCACCTATGGCGCGATGTTTGCGGTGATCGCCGGGTCATCGGCGGTGTTTATCAACCTGCTGGGGTTCAGCAGCCTGGAATATGGCATCAACTTCGGCCTGATCGTGTCGATGCTGATCGTCGGCTCCACTTATACCCGACGCAATATCATGCGCCTGGGGCCGCAGCGCATCGTATCGATGGGCGTCGCGCTGGTGGCCTGCGGTGGGGGGCTGGCGGTGGTCATCTATGCGCTGTTCGGCCTGTCGGCAGTGGGCCTGGATATTCCCATCGCCCTGGCGACCCTTGGCGGCGGCCTGGTTCTGCCCGGTTCGGTCACCGGCGGCGTGATGCCCAATGCGCACCGCGCGGGGCTGGCGGCAGGACTGATGGGCTTTTCACAGATGTTTGGCGCCACCTGCAGCGGCCTGTTGTTGAGCCAGCTGCGCGACGGCAGTGCTGCGCCGATGATCATCATCCAGGGGGGCTTTGCGGTGATGGCCTTTGTCGCCTTTCACCTGTTGCGCGAGCGGCGTGCGGCGTGGGTGCCCAGCGTCTGAGTTGTCACACTTTGTCCAAGTTATTCGGGGCTGGATGATTACGATTCTCTTTTGAGTCCAATCCTAAGGTCCATGTCGATGCTTACTGCTTTTCGCTTCTCACCCCTGGCCCTGCTGGTTGCGGGCAGCCTCAACGCGTCCGCCGATGAACCCCTGGCACTTAATGATGTGGTGGTGACGGCTTCCGGCTTTGCACAAAGCGTCGAGGACGCCCCGGCCTCCGTCACCGTGATCGACGGCGAAGCGCTGCGGCGCAAGTCCTACCGCGACCTTGGCGATGCGGTGCGCGACGTGGAAGGCGTGACCGTCAATGGCGGCGCGAATGAAACCGACATCTCCATCCGTGGCATGCCGGCCGACTACACCTTGATCATGGTCGACGGCAAACGCCAGAGCGCGCGCGAATCGCGGGTCAATGGCAACAGTGGCTACGAGCAAAGCTTCGTGCCGCCGGCCGCCGCCATCGAGCGCATCGAGGTGGTGCGCGGGCCAATGTCTTCGCTGTACGGGTCGGATGCCATCGGCGGGGTGATCAACGTGATCACCCGCAAGGTGTCGCCGACCTGGGGCGGTTCGCTGGGATACGACTATTCGGCACGCCAGCACAGCGACCAGGGCAACGCGCGCCAGACCCAGTTCTACCTCAGCGGCCCGCTCAAGGAAGACTTCCTGGGCTTGCAGGTGTGGGGCCGTTACCTGGATCGCCAGGCCGACGATGACATCGAACAGACCAATGGCTTCAGCCAGGCCGACCACCGTGACCTCACCGCACGCCTGGCATTCACGCCCACTATCGACCACGACATCCTGCTGGAAGCCGGTGCCACGCGCTTGAAAAACGGCGACGGCATGAGCGCCAACTGGGCCACGCGCGAGCAGGAAAACAACCGCGACCACTGGTCGCTGTCCCATCAGGGTCGTTGGGGCTGGGCCACCTCGGACGTCGCCTTGTCCCAGGAAACGTCCAGCCGCGAAGGCAAGGCCACTGTCGCACAAACCGACATCTACGGGCGCAAACCCGAGATCAAGAACACCGTGTTCGACGCCAAGCTGGTGGTACCCACCGCGCATAACGTCAGCACCGTCGGCCTGCAATGGAATGAAAGCGAGTTGACCGACTGGAACCAGGGCCTGGGCGACCGCGTCGATTATAAGTTTTCGGTCGTGCAAAAGGCCCTGTTTGCCGAGAACGAGTGGTCGATGACCGACAGTTTTGCCCTCACCACCGGCCTGCGCCTGGACGAGCACGAAAAGTACGGCGCACACCTCAGCCCACGGGTCTACGGGGTATGGCGCGCCTCCGAACAGTGGACGCTCAAAGGCGGGGTCGCCCGTGGCTTCAAGGCGCCGGAATTGCGTGCGGTCGTCGAGGACTATGCCTACCTGCGCCGCAACCGCTTCGTGATGTTTGGCAACCCGGACCTCAAGCCCGAAACCAGCACCAACTACGAAGTTTCGGCGCTGTGGAGCAACCGTGACGACCTGTCGGGCGGCGTCACGCTGTTCTACAATGACTTCCAGGACAAACTTTCCACCGTCACCACCGACCGGCGCTGGAACAGCTACACCATCATGGAGCGGGTCAACGTCGACAAAGCGATCATCCAGGGCGTGGAGCTGAATGGCCAGTGGGACATCAACCCCAGCGTGCTGCTCAAGGCCAATTACACCTACACCGATTCGGAGCAAAAAAGCGGCGCCAACAAGGGCGCGCCGCTGGCCCTCACGCCCGAACAAAAAGCCAATGTGCGCAGCGAGTGGACGATCAATGACCGCACCCAGGCTTGGGTTTCGTTGAGTTACTACGGCGAAGAAACCGGCAACACGATCACCGACGAACCGGCGCCGGGCTACACCACCGCCGACCTTGGTGGTTCGTTTGACGTGAACGATTCGCTGACCCTCAACGCCTCCTTAAACAACCTCACCGACAAGCGCCTGGACGATGAAACCTACGGCACGGTGAACTATGGTCGTACGCTGTGGATGGGCGCCACGCTCAATTTTTAAAGCCTGGGTATCTACACAACTTTTTCAGCGGTGTGCGGTGAGGGCGCTTGCTCCATCCTTTCTGTGTCGGTCCCGCTCAAAATGTGGGAGCTGGCTTGCCTGCGATGCAGGCACCTCGGTACATCAGGCACGCCGAGTTGATGCCATCGCAGGCAAGCCAGCTCCCACAGGAAAGCTTCAAAGCGCCGCCGGCAATCGCACCACCGCGCACAGGCCGGCCGGTGCGCGGTTCTCCAGCACCAGCTCACCGCCATGGGCCTGGATGCACGAGCGTGCAATCGCCAGGCCCAACCCCACGCCGCCGTCGCTGACGCCGCGCTGCACGAACGGTTCGAACACCTTGTTCAGCCAGTCCTCGGGCAAACCCTGGCCGTGGTCGAGAATCTCGATGCGCAGCCAACCGCCGTGCTCGCGCAGCAGGTGCAGGCTGGCATCGCCGGCGTGGTGCAGGGCGTTGTCGATCAGGTTGGTCAGCGCCCGTTTGAGCGCCAACGGCCGACACGTCACCTGCAGCGGTGGCGCGCCCGCCCAGGTGACGGGCTGCTGCAAGCGCTGGTAACGCTTGGCCAGGTCATCGAGCAGCGCGCTCAGTGAAATTGTTGTGGTGTGTTCCTGCACCGCGTCGTCACGCACGAAGTTCAAGGTTTCGCGCACCATCGCGCTCAACTCGCTGAGGCTTTCGAGCATGTCATCGCGGGCCGCGCCGGGCTCCAGCAATTCGACCTGCAGGCGCAGTTCGGTGATCGGCGTGTTCAAGTCATGGCTGACCGCGGCGAGCATCCGCGTGCGGCCTTCGACATGCCGGGCGAGGTGGGCCTGCATGGCATTGAAGGCGACGGTGAGTTCGCGCGCTTCCTGCGGGCCCTGTTCGGGCAGCGGGGCGATCCATTCACCACGGCTCACCCGCTCAGTGGCCTGGGCCAGTGTTTTGATCGGGCGCACCACCCGAGCGATAAAAAACATCACGATCAATAGCACCGGCAGGGTGGTGACCGGCAGGCTGTAGGCCAATACGCGGCCCCATTCATAGGCGCCGGCAGGAAACTGCACCGCGTTCAGGTAGCTGCCATTGGGCAGTGCGATGCTGCTGCGCAGGCGTAACGGTGCCCAGCCGGCGGGGCTGAACAGATGGGTGCGAGCATTGGCGCCGCTGATGCGCTCCAGTTGCACGCCGATGGCCAGCGCCTCATTCAGATGCAGTCGGCTGCGCAGTTCGTTGGCCAGCCGCTGTTCTTCGGGACGCAGCTCAAAGGGCGCCACCTCCGGCGTTGACGCCATCCAGAAACGCGCGCCAGCGCTGCCCATGGCCGCCAGCAGATGCGCGGTTTCGGCGGGCGGCAAATCGACGGCGGCGTGATGGGCAGTGCCCAGGCGTTCCAGGCTGAAGCTGCGCGATAAGGGGTGGATCAGGCTGCCGGTGCGTTGCAGCACCAGCATCGCAATCGCGTTCGACGCCAGCAGCGCCAATAACAACAACAGGCTCAACTGCCGCGCCAAGGTGCGCGGCCATAGTCTGCTCAGGGCGCGCATTCGCTGACCTCGGCGGCCAGCAGGTAACCTGCGCCCCATATGGTGCGCAGCAGGTCCAGCGCTTCATCGCCCTGGGCCAGTTTGCGGCGCAGGCGGCTGACTTGACGATCGATGGCGCGGTCGCTCACGTCGCTGTCGGCGGCGGCGGTGAGATCGATCAGGCGTTCGCGGGGCAACAGGGTATTGGGATGGGCGAGAAAGACCTGCAGCAAACGACTTTCAGCGGTACTGAGCTGGATGGCCGGGCTGCCGTCGCGGCACAGCGTGGCGCCAATCACGCTGAAATGCCAGCCGCCGAAGCGATAGGCGCGCGCACTGCGGCTGGCTGCGGCAGGCCTGGTATGACGACCCTGGCGGCGCAGCACACTGTTGATGCGCGCCACCAACTCGCGGGGCTCGAAGGGTTTGGTGATGTAGTCGTCGGCCCCCAGGTCCAGGCCGCGCACACGGTCGGCGGCGGTGTCGCGGGCGGTCAACAGGATCACTGGCACGTTGCCGCGCCGATGTAACTGGTTGCACAGTTCAAAGCCATCGCCATCGGGCAGCAGCACGTCCAGCACCACCACGTCGAACGCCTGGGTCTTGAGCAATTGCCACATGCCGGCCGCGTCCTCGGCGGTGCGCACCTCAAAGGTGTGCCGGCGCAGGTAAGTGGCCAGGGGCTCGCGGATTTTTCGGTGGTCATCCACTACCAGCACGCGAGGCGCGGCAGGCGCAGGGGCAAATGGCATTGCGGCACTCGACAGGTTGAGCGGGAGAGGGCGGATATTACTACGAGTCATTATCATTAACGCTGTTTTTGTAAACGTGTTGCGGTCTTGCGTTCCATCAGTGGAACGATCAAGGTCATTTTTGCCCTCTAGCGCCGAATTACCCTGGGATTTAAGGTGTATGCACTTTGGAGGACCACCATGAAAAAACTCATCGGCATCTACACCAGCCCTCGTGCCCATTGGGTCGGCGACGGTTTCCCGGTACGCACGTTGTTTTCCTACGACTCGATGGGCAAGCACATCAGCCCATTCCTGTTGCTGGACCACGCCGGCCCCGTAGATTTCACCCCGACCGAACAACGTCGCGGTGTTGGCCAACACCCCCATCGCGGTTTTGAAACCGTGACCATCGTCTACGACGGTGAAGTTGAACACCGCGACTCCACCGGCGCCGGCGGCAAAATCGGCCCTGGCGACGTGCAATGGATGACCGCCGCCAAAGGCATCCTCCACGAGGAGTTCCACTCCGAAGCCTTCGCCCGTAGCGGCGGGGTCATGGAAATGGTGCAACTGTGGGTCAACCTGCCGGCCAAGGACAAAATGGCCGAGGCGGGTTACCAGACCCTCGTCGACAGCGACATCCCCGTGCTGCCGCTGGCCAACGACGCCGGGCACCTGCGCCTGATCGCGGGCGAGTTTGCCGGTGCCCGTGGGCCGGCCCGTACATTTACCCCCATTGATGTATGGGACTTGCGCCTCAACGCAGGCCAACCCGTGACCCTCGACCTGCACCAGGGGCGCAACACCGCCCTGGTGATCCTGAGCGGAACCGTGCGGGTCAACGGCGAGGAGGTCGCCCGCCAGGGGCAACTGGCTTTGTTCGAGCGCGACGGCACCCAACTGACCCTGGCGCCCGACGAAGATGCCAAAGTGTTGCTGTTGAGTGGTGAGCCTATCGACGAGCCTATCGTCGGTCACGGGCCGTTTGTGATGAATACCGAGCAGGAGATTCATCAGGCGTTTGCCGACTTCCACTACGGCCAATTCGGGCGGATGGACGCCTGACGGCTCGGCACAAAACCCTGTGGGAGCTGGCTTGCCTGCGATAGCGTCAGCGCGCTGTGACTGATACACCGAGGCGTGCGCATCGCAGGCAAGCCAGCTCCCACATTTTGTTTCCAGCATTCGCGTTTCATGCGATCTTCCCGTCATTCGCCCTGGAGTCGCCTGGATGCCCTCATTTATCGCTGATCACCCGATGCTGTGCGCCCTGGCGCTGATCTTTATTGACATCGCCGTGTGGCGCCTTATTTCCGCCGACCTCGCCAACTGGAAGCTGGCGGCGCGGTTGGTGATTTTTGCCGTATTCAGCGCCGTGCTGTTCAACGACGGCATGAACCCCATGCAGCTTGCGCCTTATGCGGACGACACGGCGCTGCACCTGGCGGCCACCGCCTTGCAGATCGGCTGGTGGCTGTTTGCAGCGCGTACGCTGACGGTGTTGCTGGGTGCGCTGATGATGCAGCGGGTCGGGCATACCGGGCGGCTGCTGCAGGACCTGATGGGCGCGGTGATCTTCCTGATTGCGATCATTGCCGCCATGGCCTACGTGCTCGACCTGCCGGTCAAGGGTGTGCTCGCAACGTCCGGCGCCGTGGCGATCATCGTCGGCCTGGCGTTGCAGAGCACGCTGAGCGACGTGTTTTCCGGGATCGTGCTCAACACCACCAAGCCCTATCAACTGGATGACTGGATTTCCATCGACGGCACCGAAGGCCGGGTGACCGATATCGACTGGCGCGCCACGCGCCTGCAAACCTCCCAGGGCAGCATGGCGGTGATTCCCAATTCGCTGGCGGCCAAGGCCAAGATCATCAATTTCTCGCGGCCGGCGGATATGTTCGGCTTGGCGGTAAGCGTGCAGGTCAGCCCCCATGCGCGTCCGCAAACGGTGATCGAGGCGCTGGAGCGGGCGATGCAAGGTTGCCGGCCGCTATTGAGCAAGCCCGCGCCGAGCGTGGCGTTCAAGACCTCCGCCAGCGGCGGTGTCGAATACGAAATCAGCGGGTTCGTTCCGGCGATGCCGCTCAAGCGCGAAGTCCGCAACCAACTGTATGACCTGGCCTTCCGGCACCTGCAGGCGGCAGGCGTGAGTCTGTTATCGGCCACCGAAAGCGCTACCCCGACGCAAACGTCACGGGCGCGGGCGCTGTTGGATAATTCGACGATTTTCTCCACCTTGCGCCAGGAGGAAAAAGACACTTTCAGCCAGAACATGACCCTGCACACCTACCGTGCCGGCGAGATGATTTTGCCGGCGGGAGAGGTCAGCGATCATTTGTTCATTGTGGAGTCCGGCGTGGTCTCGGTGATGCTGACCAAGGGCGGGCACACATTCGAAGCCGGGCGCATGGGGCCGGGCGAGGTGATCGGCGAGGCGGGCATCCTGACCGACCAGGCCGCGCTGGCGGACTTTTGCGCCAAGACGTTCTGCACCCTGTACCGCATCGAGAAGGAATACCTGACGCCCTGCCTGGACGCGCGCCATGACATCGGCGATGCGATGAAAAGCTTGCTGGACTTCCGTATTCACGCCGCGCAAGCCTTGACGGAGGAGGCGCCGGCGGTGCCGGTGAAGAAGGGATTTTTGCAGTGGTTGCGCAGGCGCGGGCTCTGACGAATGTGTCGGACCTGGCAACGCTGCCGTGAGCGGGCAGGTGTTTGAGGCAGAAGCGCCCATATAAACGCAACGTTGAAAAGATCATGGTGTGTCGGCACGATATTAAATAGAATGAATCTCATTTGAGACTCACTCGCGCCGTGCAGGTCGCTTGCTATGAATGATGCTGTTGTCCCGTCCCACGTCCCCGAACTGACGTTGGCCAGCCTGTACCGCGACCATCGCAGCTGGCTCGAAAGCTGGTTGCGCCGGCGCCTGGGCAATGCTTGGGATGCCGCCGACCTGAGCCAGGATACGTTCCTGCGCGTGCTTGCCAGCGCGCAGCCGATTGCGCAGATGCAGGAGCCGCGGGCGTACCTGGTGACGGTGGGCAAGCGCCTGCTGGTGAATTTTCATCAGCGGCGCAGCCTCGAACAGGCCTACCTGAATGCCTTGGCAAACCTGCCGCAAGCCTGTGTGCCGTCGCCCGAACAGCGCTGGCTGGTGCTGGAGACCCTGCAAGCCCTGGATGAACTGCTCGATGGCTTGCCAGCGCTGGTGCGCCGCGCGTTTCTCTGGAGCCAATTGGAAGGCCTGGGCTATCGGCAGATAGCCGAACGTCTTGACGTGTCCGAACGCACGGTCAAACGCTATATGGCCCAAGCCTACGAACATTGCCTGCTGGTGGACCTGTGAGCCGTGACGTCGCCCGCGCCGCTGCCCAGTGGCTGGCGCTGCTTGAGTCCGGTGCGGCCACCGAGCGTGATCACGCCGCGCTGCAACACTGGCGTGACAGCCACCCGCAACACGAACAGACCTGGCAGAAAGCCCAGACCTTGCGCCAGCGTTTCAGCGACTTGCCCCAGGCCCTGGCGATGGCCAGCCTCGACCGCCCGCAACCGGGGCGCCGCGCCGTGCTCAAGCGTGCCCTGGGACTCGCGGCATTGGTGCCGACCGCCTGGCTGATCAGCCGTCAGTTGCCCATCGAGGCATGGCGCGCCGACCTGCACACCGCGACCGGCGAGCGCAAGCGCATGGCGCTGGACGACGGCGGCAGCCTGCAACTCAATACCGCGACGGCGGTGGACGTGGACCTGGCGCAGCGACGCATCACGTTGGTGGACGGCGAATTGGCGCTTGATGTGCCTGGTGCAGCGCCGATGACTGTCCAGACCCGCTACGGCGAGTTGAAGGTCAGCCAGGCGCAGGTGTGTGTACGGCAACTTGCCTCGGGTTGCCTGGTGTCTGTGCTCCAGGGCACGGTGCAGGTGCGCGATCTGGGCGGGCAAGCGGCGACCTTGCAAGGGGGTCAGCAAGCGCGGTTGAAAACTGGCGGGCTGGGGGCGTGGGTACCGTTCGACGTGCTGCAACCGGGCTGGCGCGACGGCGTACTCACTGCGCAGAACCAACCGCTGGGGGATTTCCTGCGGGAGCTGCAACGCTATCGGCCGGGCGTTCTGCGCTGGGAGCCCAGCCTGGAAGCGCTGCGGGTTACCGGAAGTTTTCGCTTGGACGACACCGATCGCATTCTCGACTTGCTGGCCTCAAGCCTGGGGTTGCGTGTACAGGCGCGTACCCGGTATTGGGTCACACTTTCCTGAGGTGCCCAAGATCAAAATGTGGGAGCGAGCAAGCCCGCGAATGCGGCCTGTAGTGAGCGGGCTTGCCCCGCGCTGGGTGGCGAAGCCGCCCCAGACCAGGCGACTCGGTTCTACCTGGAGGTCGGTGGTGTTTTTATTGGGGCCGCTTCGCAGCCCAGCGCGGGGCAAGCCCGCTCACTACACACTGCATTCGCGGGCTTGCCCGCTCCCACACTGATCCTGCCTTGGTTTGAAAAAGTATTCGTGCTTTCAAATTACGTGGGCACGTTGCAGCTCGGTCAAGGCCAGTGCCTTGAGCTGCGCCAGCACCGGATCCCGCCTATCCCTGGGGTGCGGCAATCCCACGGCGAGTTCCTGGCGAATACTGCTGGGCCGGTTGTCCATCACCAGCACCCGGTCACTGAGGTAAAGCGCCTCGTCTACATCGTGGGTCACCAACAGCAGGGCGATGGCATGGTGTTCGGCCAGTTGCAGCAGCAAATCCTGCAGCTTCATGCGGGTGAACGCATCCACCGCGCTGAACGGTTCATCCAGCAGCAATACCTGCGGGCGCGAATACAAGCCCCGTGCGATGGCCACCCGTTGCGCCATGCCGCCGGACAATGCCTTGGGTAGCGCCTGGGCAAAACCCTTGAGGCCGACCTCCTCGATCAACTGCGTCACCCAGGCCTTGTCGTAGTGGCTGTCATCAGTGAAACCGATGTTCTGCTCCACCGTGAGCCAGGGCATCAGCCGCGGTTCCTGGAACACAAAAGCGACTTCACCATCGGGGCTGCGCAACTCGCCCTGGAAGTCTTTCTCCAGCCCGGCGACGATCCGCAGCAAGGTGCTTTTGCCGCAGCCGCTGGGGCCCAGCAGGCTGACGGCTTCGCGAGGTTGCAACGCCAGGCGCACCTCGTTCAGCACCGTGGTGTGGGCAAAGCTCTTACGCGCCACGTGAATGTCCAGCAGCGGTTGCGCGCTCATTGTCCGGCTCCCTGGAAGGTATCGCGCCAGGCAAGGCAGCGCTTTTCCAGCGCTGCAAGCAGGCCATCGCTGATCTTGCCCAGCAGCGCCAGCACGATGATCGCCGCCAGCACGATATCCGGCCGCGAGGTTTCCCGCCCATCGCTGAGCAAGTAACCCAGGCCCTTGGTGGCGGCAATCAATTCGGCCGCCACCAGAAACATCCAGGCCAGGCTCAAGCCACTGCGCAATCCGGTAAACAGGCCGGGCAGGGCGGCAGGCAAAAGGATGCGGCGCACCAGGCGCCGCCGACTGAAACCGTACATTTGCCCGACTTCCACCAGCTTGCGGTCGATATCGCGAATGGCCGCGACGCCATTGAGGTACACCGGGAAAAACGCGCCAATCGCGATCAGCACGATCTTCGAGGTTTCGTCGATGCCCAGCCACAACAGCAGCAACGGCACCCAGGCCAGGCTCGGGATCGAACGCAGCCCGGCGAAGGTCGGTTCCAGATAGGCTTCGGCCTCACGGCTCAAGCCCACCCAGGCGGCAAACACCAGCGCCAGGCCGCCGCCAATGGCAAAGCCCAGCAGCACCCGGCCGAGGCTGGCGCCGATGTGTTTCCACAGCGCGCCTTCGGCGAGGTCTGCCAGGGTCACGGCGATCTCGCTGGGCGCCGGCATCTGGTACGACGGCAGCCAACCCACGCGAACCACCACTTCCAGCACCAGCAGGATCACCACTGGCACCACGAGGCCCTTGAGTCGCCTGGGCCAGGCACTGCGGTGGATAACCACTGGCGCGGCTAAGGGCATTGCTTGGCTCTTGCTGGTCATTTCGCAGTCCTTACTGGCTGAACGTAGTGTCGATCAACTGATCAATCACCTGGTCCACATTGACCCCTTTGCGCACCAACGCTTCGGAGACCAGGATCGGTGCGGCCGCCTTGGACGACGCCACGTCCTTGGCGCTCAAGAACGGCGTGCTCAGGTCGGTGCGCGAGAGCTGCAGCTTGGCCACTTCCAACGGCAAGCCGGACTCGTCAGCGAGCAGCTTGGCGAACTCCTCCGGGTGCTTGACCGCCCAGTCCCGCGCCTTTTCATAGGCGCCGAGCACCTTGGTGATGGTCTGCGGATGGGCCTTGGCGAACGTCTCGGTAACGCTGACTACGCCGTAGCTGTTGAAGTCCTTGTTACGGTACAACAGGCGCGAACCGGCCTGGATTTCGCTGGCCGCCATATGCGGGTCGAGACCGGCCCAGGCGTCCACGTCACCTTTTTCCAGGGCTGTGCGACCGTCCGGGTGTTGCAGGTGCACCAGTTCCACGTCGTCCTTGTCCAGCCCGGCCGTTTGCAGGCTGCGCAAGGTAAACAGGTACGGGTCGGTGCCTTTGGTGGCGGCGATTTTCTTGCCCTTGAGATCGGCGAGGCTCTTGAGCGGTGAGTCTTTGCGGACCACCAGGGCTGTCCATTCGGCACGGCTATACACATACACCGATTTGATCGGGCTGCCGTTGGCGCGGCTCAGCACCGCGGACAGGCTGGCGGAAGAGGCAAAGTCCACGCCGCCACTGTTGAGGTACTCCAGGGAACGGTTGCTGCCCTGGCTCAGTACCCAGCCCACCTTGGAGTGCGGCAAGGCTTGTTCCAGCCAGCCAAAATGCTTGAGCACCAGGCTGACGGGCGAGTAGTAGGCGTAATCGAGATTGACCTCGGCAGGGTCGGTTTCAGCCGCGTGCGCCAGGGGTTGCAGGCACAGGACGAGCGCACAGGCGCCCAATAGACGTTGGGTGAAGGGGTTCATGAAACAGCTCCGACAAGGCAGTGAGAGAAGGCTTTTTCTTATATTCAGAAAATGAAACGGCATGCTCCATCATGCTCTTATGGAATATGCAGTCTCTGTGCCAGCTGGTTCGTGCACGTATTTACGGGGCTTCAGGTTGAAAAGGACGCGACGCAACAGCGCAGAATGTTGATCGGCTGTTGGTGGAGCAACAGTTATTATATATCTAAATCGTATAAATAAAGAGTTATATATTCCTTTTAATGTTGTCTTCGATAGCGCATTTTGAAGGCCTGCGCATTCGTGCGGATTGACCCAACAGCCAAAAGGAAAGCCGACATGACCATTAAAGCGATCAACGTGCGCAACCAGTTCAAGGGCGTGATCAAGGAGATTCTGCTGGGGGAAGTGGTGTCGGAAATCGACGTGCAGACCGCGTCCGGTATCGTCACGTCTGTGATCACCACCCGCTCGGTGCGTGACCTGGAATTGAAGATCGGCAGTGAAGTGATTGCTTTTGTGAAGTCGACCGAAGTGTCCATCGCCAAGTTGTGAATACCCTCTAACTGTGGGAGCCAGCTCCCACATTGATAGAGGTGCAACTGTCAGGCCGCCATCAAGCCTGAAGCAGCGCGCGCTCCATGCGCTGCAACCCTTCTTCGAGCATCGACCGCGGGCAGCCGAAGTTCAGGCGCACGAACTGCTGGCTGTCATCGCCGAACTCGATACCGGCGCTCAACCCGACCTTGGCCCGTTCCAGGAAGAACTGCTGCGGGTCGGCAAGGTCCAGGGCGCTGCAATCCAGCCAGGCCAGGTAGGTGCCTTGCGGGGCATGCATCACCACGCCGGGCAGGCGGGTCTGCACGGCATCGAACAGGTAGTCGCGGTTGGCTTGCAGGTACGCCTTCAACGCCTCCAGCCATTCGCCGCACTCGCTGTACGCTGCGCGGGTGGCTTCCAGGCCCAGGGGGCTGACGCTGTCGACCATGCCGCAACGGGCCGCGTTGAAGCGCTCGCGGATCTCGGCGTTCTGCACCACCGCAAAGCAGGTCTTCAGGCCGGCCACGTTATAGGCCTTGCTCGCCGACATCAGGGTGATGGTGCGCTGGGCGATCTCCTCGCTGAGGCTGGCCGTGGGGATGTGGCGGCGGCCGTCGAAGCACAGCTCGGCGTGGATTTCATCGGAGATGATCAGTGCGCCGTGTTCCAGGCACGCATTGGCCACCGCCAGCAGTTCGTCGCGGGGGAAGACCTTGCCGATCGGGTTGTGCGGGTTGCTCAACAGCAGCGCGCCCGCGCCAGCCAACGCCTGGCGCAGGGCCGGCAGCGGCGTGAGGTATTCGCCGTTGCTCAATTGGAATGGTATTTCGATGCGCGGCAGGTTCCAGTTTCCCGGCGCCAGGCGGATCGGCCGGTAGTTGGGCGTCTGCAGCACCACCGGTTGGCCCGGCTGTACAAACGCGTGCAGTGCCATGTTGAAACCTGGCTCGACGCCCGGCAGGAACAGCAGCTCATCCGGCTGCACACGCCAGGCGTACTTGGCCCACAGGTCGGCGACAATCGCCTCACGCACATCCGCGCCGGCGACGCTGTAGCCGAGGACCTGCTGGTCCAGGCGCGCATGCAAGGCCTGGAGCACGGCGGGTGGCGCCGCGATGTCCATGTCGGCGATCCACATGGGCAAGACGTCCTGCGGGTAGCGGCTCCACTTGGTGCTGCCGGTGCCGAAGCGCGAGTGGATCGTGTCGAAATCAAAGCTCATGGGGGGCTCGTATCAAGGGAGGCAGGCGAGAAAGGCCGTGATTCTAGCGCCGCCAAGCGCAAAACATAACCACGAGATCGCTGCAGTCTCCAACAGGGGATCACAACCCCTGGTTGCCTCGAATCAAGTCATATGCCTTCCTGGCAATCGGGTTCGCCGTGTGCGGTCGAATCCACAGGTAGTACGTCACCTCAGGCAAGCGCGGCAACCCATCCGTCTCCCCCAGCACCCGCATGTCCGGCCCGAGCATTTCCATGCTTCGCGGCGTCACCCCCAGCCCCGCACGGGTCGCGGCCTTGATGCCGATCAGGTTCGACGCCAGGTAGGCCTGGCGCCAGGCAATATTGGCCCGCTCCAACGCTTCCAGCGCATAGCGCCGGTAGATGCTCGGCTCATCCACCAGAATCAACGGCAACGGTTCACTCGGCTGATGGATGTACTGCGCCGAACAAATCCACCAGACCGGTGACGTGCGCAACGCGAAACCTTCCAGGTTCGGGTCGGAGCGGGTGGAAATCACCATGTCCACCTTGCCCCGATGCAAGTCATCCATCAGGAACGGGCTGCGGCCCACATCGATCTCCAGGCGCAAGCGCGGTGCGGAGCGGGCGATGTGGCTGAGGATCGGCGGCAGGATGGTGTCGGCGATATCGTGAGGCGAGCCGATACGCAATACGCCGCTCAGGCTGCTTTCGCGCAGGGAGTTCAACGCATCGTCATTGAGCGAAAGCATCTGGCGTGCATGGCGCAGCAACTGCAGGCCGGGTTCGGTCAGCTGCTTTTGCCGGCCGCGCTTCTCGAACAGCCTGATCCCGACTTGCTGCTCCAGGCGCTGCATATGCTGGGTCACGGACGATTGGGTGCGGGCCAGGTGCGTGCCGGCCTCGGCGAAGCTGTGGTGGTCGACCACGGCGATAAAGGTGCGCAGCAGTTCAAGGTCGAGGGTCGACATGGCCGGTTCCAGAAGCGGTTTTACATCACGGGCGTGACGTTAAACATTACAGAACTTTATGTATTTGAGAGAAATATTTTTAGCTGGCTCAATGAATATTGGGTTATGCCTGAATCGAAGGTTGTCCGTCCACGGCAAGTTATAACGATATGAGATATCTGCATTTCCGTTGCTTGCCCACACTCCCTAGCATGCCCCTCCATCAGGTCGGGGTACGCCGATCATTCGCCAGGGGGAAGTCCAATGAAATTGAAGAAATGGTTGCCGGTGGCCCTGGGGTCGCTGATCGCGTTGGGCGCCAATGGGGCGGCACAGGCCGATGCGACCCTGGACAAGATCGAGCAGCGGCATGTGCTGGTTGTGGGTGTTCTGTTGTCCGGCGGGCCGTTCGGCAGCATTGACCCGGCGACGCAACAGCCCAAGGGCTTGAACGTGGACCTGGCCAACGAGCTGGGGCGTCAACTCAAGGCTCAAGTGCAACTGGTGCCGGTATTGCCCGCCAACCGGGTGCAGTTCCTGCAGCAGGGCAAGGTCGACCTGCTGATCGCCAATATGGAATGGACCGCCGAGCGCGGTGAGATCCTCGGTTTTGTGCCCACTCCGTTCTACCGCATCGGTGGCGCCGCGGCCGTGCTCAAAGACAGCAAGATTGCCCGCTGGCAAGACCTCAAGGACCAGCCCGTGTGCACCTCCCAAGGCAGCAGCTATGTGAAGCCGCTGACCGAGTTCGGCGCCCAGATCAAGGCGTTCAAAAGCTCCTCTGAATCCTTGCTGGCCTTGCGCGGCAACAACTGCGTCGCGGCGGTGCATGATTCCACCCTGATCAACCCGCTGGTCAACGACAGCGCCGAATGGAAGGGCTACCGCGTCATCACCCCGGAACTCAACCCGGCGCCCTCGGTGATCTGGACCCGCCGCGGCGAAGGCGATACCCAGGCCAGGCTCGACCCGATCATCCAGGCACTGCACCGCAGCGGCTGGCTGATCGAAGCCCAGACCCGCAACCGCATCAGCCCGGCATCGCCTGCGCTGGTGGAATTGCAGAAACAGTTCAAGGGCGCCTGACATGCACTTCAAAACCCTCACCGCGCTCGGCCTGGCCCTGTGCGCAGGCTTCGCGCAGGCCGACGCTACACTCGACAAGATCCAGCAACGCCACGCCATCAGCGTCGGGGTGATCCTCAGCGGTCCGCCGTTCGGCACCCTTGACCCCAAGACCGGCGAACACCTGGGCTATAACGTCGAACTGGCCAAGAGCATCGGCCAGGCGCTGGGCGTCGAAGCCAGGACCGTTTCGGTGCTGGCGCCCAACCGCGTGCAGTTCCTGCAACAGGGCAAGGTCGATATCCTGATCGCCAACATGCAGTTCACCCAAGAGCGCGCTGAGATCCTCGATTACGTGCCCACGCCCTACGAAGAAGTCGGTGGCGCGGCATTGATTCGCAAAGGCGCGGGCATCACGCAGTGGGCCGACCTCAAGGACAAACCGGTGTGCGTGTCCCAGGGCAGCAATTTCATCAAGCCCCTGCAGGAAACCTACGGCGCGCAGATCAAGGCGTTCCGCAGCCAGTCCGAGTCGCTGTTGTCGCTGCGCGGTAACGGTTGCGTGGCCGCCGTGCACGTCAGCCCAACCCTGCACGCATTGCTTGGCGATGCCGAGTGGGCCGGGTATGAAATCCCGTTGCCGGGCGACCTGATCCCGTCCAACTCGGTGATCTGGCTGCGCAAGGGCGAACACGACACCCAGGCCAAGCTCGATGCCATCGTGAAGGGCTGGCATAAAAGTGGTTTCCTGATTGCCCTGGGCGAACGTACCGGCATGGCGCCGTCCCAGGCCTTGCGTGATTTGCATGAGCAGTACAGTCATGAGTGATGCGCTGTTTGCCACTTTGCAGCACCTGCTCGGCGCGGCCCATGTGCAAACCAGCGAGGATGCGGCGCCCTACCTGACCGACAAGCAGGGCCGCTACACCGGCCGGGTAATCGCGGCGGTGCACCCGGCCAATACGGAGGAAGTCGCGGCGGTGGTGCGTGCCTGCGTGGCGCTCAAGGCGCCGGTCGTGGTGCAAGGCGGCAATACGGGGCTGATGGCCGGCGCCACACCGGACGCCAGCGGACGCTCGGTGCTGCTGTTGCTGGACCGCATGAACCGCGTGCGAGCGGTCGATACCGACAACGATACCCTCACGGTGGAAGCCGGCTGCATCCTGCAGCATGTGCAGGAGGTGGCTCGCGCCGCCGATCGACTGTTCCCCCTGAGCCTGGGCGCCGAGGGCAGTTGCACCCTCGGTGGCAACCTGGGCACCAATGCCGGCGGTACCGGCGTGCTGCGCTATGGCAATACCCGCGAACTGACCCTGGGCCTGGAAGT
Organism: Pseudomonas cedrina subsp. cedrina; assembly: GCF_001983175.1. Lineage (GTDB taxonomy): Bacteria > Pseudomonadota > Gammaproteobacteria > Pseudomonadales > Pseudomonadaceae > Aquipseudomonas > Aquipseudomonas cedrina. Next base: position 61,178 of record NZ_MNPW01000007.1, on the reverse strand, counting down.
GGTGACTGCCGAAGGCGAGATCTGGCATGGGCTGCGCGGCTTGCGCAAGGACAACACCGGCTACGATCTGCGCGATTTATACATCGGCAGCGAAGGCACGCTGGGCATCATCACCGCCGCCACCTTGAAACTGTTTCCATTGCCCAAGGCCCAGGCAACCGCGTTGCTGGCATTTGATGAATTGGCGCAAGCCGTGGCCTTCTTGTCCCATGCCCGTTCCGGTTTCGGCGCGAGCCTCACGGCTTTCGAATTGCTCAGCGCCGATTGCCTGGCTTTGCTGCGCGAGCAGTTTGCGCAAGGCCCGCAGCCGTTCAAGGCCGCAAGCCAACCCTGGTTCGCCTTGATCGAACTCTCTGACAACCACGGTGAAAGCCACGCCCGCGAAGCCTTTGAACAGGTGTTGGGCGAGGCCTTCGAACAGCAGTTGGTCAGTGACGCGCTGATCGCTGAAAGCCTGGCGCAAAGCACGGCCCTGTGGCTGCTGCGCGAGAACATGAGCGAGGCGCAAAAACGCGCCGGGCGCAATATGAAGCACGATATCTCGGTGCCGATTTCCCAACTGGTGGCCTTCGTCGCGCATACCGACGCCTTGCTGCAGCAGCACTTTCCCGGTGTGCGCAACTTCACCTTCGGCCACCTGGGCGACGGCAACCTGCACTACAACGTAGCGCATCCGCTGGACTCCACGGTGGACGCGCACATGGCGCACTACGCCGAACTGAGCGCCCTGGTGCACGACAGCGCCCACGCCCACGGCGGCTCGATCAGTGCCGAACACGGCATTGGCCAACGCAAGGTCGGTCTGCTGGGCCGTTACAAAAGCCCGGTAGAGCTGGACTTGATGCGCCGCATCAAGCAGGCGCTCGACCCGCACAACCTGCTCAACCCTGGCAAAGTCCTTGAGGTACAGCCATGACCGTACGCCTGTCCCGACGCGTGCGGCGGGTGTCGCTGTCCGCCAACGCCGCGGCAAAGTCCCGCGTTACCGAGCTGCGCGACGCCGGTCGCGATATCCTCGACCTCACCACCGGCGAGCCGGATTTCGATACGCCGGAATTTATCAAGCAGGCGGCTTATGCCGCCATCGCAGGGGGTGCGACCAAGTACACGCCGACGCCAGGCGTGAAGGCGTTGCGTGTAGCCGTGCAGCGCAAACTGGCCGAGGAGAACCACCTCGACTATCCGCTCGCGTCGATCGTGATTGCCAACGGCGCCAAGCAAATCATCTTCAACGCATTCGCCGCGACCCTGGATGACGACGATGAAGTCCTGGTGCCGACCCCGTACTGGCCGTCCTTCCCCGACAGCGTGCGCTTCAATGGCGGCGAACCAGTGTTCATCGAATGCGGCCTCGCGCAGGGCTGCAAACTGCTGCCGGCCCAGCTGGAACAGCACATCACTGCGCGCACGCGCTGGCTGATCCTCAATAGCCCCGGCAACCCCAGTGGCGCGGTGTACAGCGCCGCCGAGCTGAGCGCGTTGGCCGAGGTGCTGCGCCGCCATCCCCAGGTGTTGGTCCTGCTGGATGAGCTGTACGAATACATCCGTTTCGATGGCCGCCCGGCACAGAGCCTGCTGAATGTCGCGCCGGATCTGCAGGACCGCTGCCTGCTGGTGGGCGGCGTGTCCAAGACTTACGCCATGACCGGCTGGCGCATTGGCTTTGGCGCGGGGCCGAAAATCCTTGCCGATGCCATCGCGGTGGTGCAGTCGCAATCCACCTCTGGCGCTTCCTCGGTAGGCCAGGCCGCTGCGTTGGCCGCTTACACCGGCGGGCTGGATTTCCTCGCGGAGCACGTGGCGGCTTATCAATTGCGCCGGGACATCCTGGTGGAGGCGCTCAGGCACGTTGAGGGCCTGGAAGTTCTGGTACCCCAGGGTGGTTTCTTCGTCTTCGTGCGCTGCGCCGGGCTGCTGGGGCGTGTTCGTCCGGACGGCCAGCGCATCGACAATGATGGCGACGTGGTCGCCTGGCTGCTGGAGGAGGGCGTGGCCGGTGTGGCGGGCAGCGCCTATGGCCTGTCGCCGTGGTTGCGCCTGTCCATCGCGACCGCGACCGACAGCGTGGCCGAAGCCGGGCGGCGGATCGCGACTGCCTGCGGAAAACTGCAATGATGGAAGTGTTTGTGCAGTGGGCCGCCGGCATTGGCCTGAACTACAGCTTCCTGCTCGACGCTTACCAGCGTGGCACGCTGGTGCAGGGCGCGCTGACCACCGGCCTGTTGTGCCTGTTCACTATCATCGGCAGCCTGCTGGCGGGGATTACCTTGGCGGCGATGCTGACCTCAGGCAACCCGTGGCTGGCCAAGCCGGCGCGGGTGTTCGTGGAAGTCACGCGCAATACGCCAACCCTGGTGCAGCTGTACTGCGCGTTCCTGGTGCTGAACATGCTGCTGACCCAGGCAGTCGGCGCGGCCAACCCGCTGACGCCGTTTGCCTGGGTGGTGATCGTGATCTCCCTGCACAAGGGCGCATTCCACGCCGAGGCCCTGCGCGCCGGCATCGAGGCGGTGCCGGCCGTGACCCTGGAGGCCGCCAGTTCCCTGGCCTTCAGCAGCCGCCAACTGCTGTGGAATGTGCAGTTGCCGTTGGCGCTGCGCTTTGCCTTGCCGTCGCTGATCAACAACCTGATCGACCTGGTGAAGATGACGGCCGTGGCCTCGGCGATTGCCGTCGGCGACATCACCTACGCGGCAATCATGATCTGGACCCAGAGTGACAACGTGCTGGAGCTGATGATTCTGATCCTGAGTTTCTTCGGGCTGCTGAGTTTTATCGTCAATTGTGTGGGGCGCTGGCTGGAAGCGCGCCTGAGGATGCCCGGTTATGGCCATTGATTCATTCCCGGTACTGTCGGCGTTGCTGCAATGGTCGCCGGCGCTGGTGGCCGGTTTCGGCCAGAACATTTTGATCAGCGTGGTGGCGATTGCCCTGGGTTCGGTGCTTGGCCTGCTGGTTGGCGCACTGGCGCTGTCACCCCTCGGGTTTGTCGCGCGGCTGTGGGTGCAGGTGTTTCGCAACGCGCCGTGGCTGGTGCTGATCTATTTCACTACCTATGTGTTCCCGTTCGAGATCCGCATCGGCAGCAGTTACGTGTCGTTCCCCGACTGGGTCAAAGTCACCCTCGGCCTGGCCTTGCCGGCGAGCGCCAACGTGGCGGAGATCTTTCGTGGCGCCATCGGTTCGATCCCCAGCACCCAGTGGGAAGCCGCGCGGTCGCTGGCGTTTACCCGGGGCCAGTTGTTCCGTTCGATCATCCTGCCGCAGTGCTTCAAGCGCATGTTGCCGCCGTGGATGAACCTGTATGCGGTGGTCACCATGGGCACGGCGCTGGCCTCGCTGGTGGGCGTGCACGACGTGATCGACACCGCGCAGATCGCCAGCAACACCGTGAACATGACCGGTTTCACGGTGGTGGTCTACCTGAGCCTGCTGGTGCTGTTCTTTGCCTATTGCTATCCGATTTCCCGTCTCACCCAACACCTGGAGCGCCGTTATGCCTTCTATTGAACCCCTGGTGAGCCTGCGGGATGTGCACTTGTCATTCGGCGCCAACCCGGTGCTCAAGGGCATCGACCTGGAGGTGCTGCGCGGCCAGGCGGTGTCGATCATCGGGCCGTCGGGCTCGGGCAAATCCACGATCCTGCGCTGCATCACCGGGCTGTTGCAGCCCCAGCGCGGCAGCATCCGCGTGGGCCAGACCCAAGTCGACACACTGGCCCAGGAAGCCCAGCGCATCGAGCTGCGCAAGCGCGTGGGGTTTGTGTTCCAGCAATACAACCTGTTCCCGCACTTGTCGGTACTGGAAAACCTGGTGATTGCCCCGCGCAAGGTGCTGGGGCGCAACCGCACCGACGCCGAGAACGATGCCCGCGCCTTGCTGGCCAAAGTGCGCATGGAACACAAGGCCGATGCCTACCCCGGCCAGCTTTCCGGCGGCCAGCAACAGCGCGTGGCGATTGCCCGCGCCCTGGCGATGCGCCCGGAATTGATCCTGTTCGACGAGGTGACTTCGGCCCTCGACCCGGAAACCGTCGGCGAAGTGCTGACGGTGATCCGCGAGCTGACCGAAGAGGGCATGACCTGCGTGCTGGTCACTCACGAAATGCGCTTCGCCGAAGAGATCAGCGACGTCGTGTACTTCACTGAACACGGCGTGATTGTCGAGCATGGCAGCGCCGCACAGATCTTCCAGAACCCGGCCAGCGAACGCACCCAGACATTCCTGCGCCATGCCTTGGGCGATTCGGGGCGCCGTGGCCCCGTCGCCCACGACCCGTACCTGTTGACCCATTTGAGCCGTTACAGCCTGTCTGTCTGATTAGAGGAAGTTCGTGATGAGTATCGAAAACCGTGCCGCCGTTATCGAAGCGTTTTTGCAGCAGATCCGTGTCATCAACCAGCGCGGCGTAGACCGTGCGGCCCTCGTAGAAATTACCGGCCTGCTGGAAAACCTCGCAGGGCGTCGTGACCTGTTCAACTTCGACCAATTTCCCGCGCCGGTACCGGGGCAGGGCAGCACCGCTTTTCGTTACCGCCTGAACGACGACGGCGATACGCCGACCCTGTACCTGAACTCGTTGCTGCCGGGCAAAAGCACCCTCGCGCACAACCATGAGACCTGGGCGATCATTAGTGCGGTTGAAGGTCAGGAAATCAACTACGTCTACGCGCGCAATGACAATGGATGCGAGCCGGGTTTCACCACACTGACGTTGGAAAAGGAAGTGATCGTGCAGCCGGGTACCTCGATCGCGTTCCTGGGCGAAGACCTGCATGGCATCAAGGTTGAAGGCGAGCAGGCGACGCTGCACTTCCACTTGTATGGCTTGCCGCTCGAATCGCTGAACGGCCGTTATGGCGTGGACGCGGACGGACGCATCCTCAACTACAACGCGTCGCAGATGGCGCCGTCGATCCGGGCCTACGCTTAAACCCACCGCCGACCAACTGTGGGAGCTGGCTTGCCTGGGATAGCGCCGGTGTTGCAGTAATTCTTACTTACTTTGTCGGGACTTCAATGAGCCAGACCATCACCCCAAGTCAACTGCAGCAATGGCTGTTCGACGGACAGGAAATCGCCCTGTTCGACGTGCGCGAACATGGGCAATACGGCGAGGCCCACCTGTTCCACGGGGTGAACCTGCCCTACAGTCGCCTGGAGCTGGAAGTGCGCCGCCTGGCGCCGAACCCTCAGGTGCGGATGGTGATCTACGACCAGGAGGGTGGCGAGGTAGCGGCGCGCGCGGCCGAGCGTTTACAGGCGCTGGGCTACAGCCGTGTGCAGGTGCTGGACGGCGGTGCCGACGGTTGGCGGGCGGCGGGCCTGCAGTTGTTTGCCGGTGTGCACGTGCCGTCCAAGGCGTTTGGCGAATTGGTGGAAGAGGCCAGCCACACGCCGCACCTCACCGCGCGGCAACTGGCAGAGTGGCAGGCGCGTGGCGAGCCGCTGGTGGTGCTGGATGGGCGGCCGTTCGATGAGTACCGCAAGATGACCATTCCCGGTTCCATCTGCTGCCCCAACGGTGAACTGGGCTACCGCGTGCATGAGCTGGTGCCGGATGACAGCACGCCTATCGTGGTCAACTGTGCCGGGCGCACCCGCAGCATTATCGGCGCCCAGACGCTGATTAACCTGGGGCTGAAAAATCCGATCTACGCCCTGGAAAACGGCACCCAGGGCTGGTACCTGGAAGACTTCCCGTTGGAACACGGCAGCACGCGGCGGTATGCCGACCACGTCAGCGCCGACCTGGCCCAACAGCGCCACGCCGCGCGCCAGTTGGCCGAGCGGGCAGGGGTAGTGAATGTGTCGGCGGCTCAGGTGCGCCAGTGGGCCGATGATACCGAGCGCAGCCTGTTCCTGTGTGATGTGCGCAGCGCTGAAGAGTTTGCCGCCGCCAGCTTGCCGGGCGCGCAACACGCGCCGGGCGGGCAGTTGATCCAGGCCACCGACTTGTACATCGGCGTGCGTCAGGCGCGTGTGGTATTGGTGGACAGTGACGGCGTGCGTGCGCCGATTGTCGCCAGTTGGCTGCGCCAGTTGGGGCATGAGGCCTACGTGTTGAGCGGCGGTATCGACAGTGGCCTGGCATTGCCGGTTGTGCCGCCGGTGGCGTATGAGCCGTTGCCGCTGATCAGCCCTCAGGCCTTTGAGGTGAAGGATGTCAACCTGATCGACCTGCGCCCGAGCAGGGTCTATCGCAAGGGGCATATCCCCGGCTCCCGCTGGTCAATCCGTTCACAATTGAAAACCGACCATCGCCCGTTGGTGCTGGTGGCGGACGATCCCGCATTGGCGGCGTTTGCCGCCGAAGGCCTGTCGGCACAGTTGCTCGACGGCGGTTTCGCTGCCTGGGTCGCCGCTGGCCTGCCGGTGAGCCATGACCCGCACACCCCGCCCGATGCACAGTGCATCGATTTTCTGTTCTTCACCCATGACCGCCACAGCGGCAACAAGGACGCTGCACGCCAGTACCTGGCCTGGGAAATCGGCTTGCTGGCGCAGATGAGCGAAGCGGAAATCGCCAGTCTCAAGCCGCTGGCCGCGCCCTCGCGAGTGCGTACCCGGCTGGTCCATGCGGCACGCACCGGGAAAGGCCAGGGCGGCCGCGCAGTCAACGTGCCGGTCACGCGGTTGAGCACGGTGCTCTTCGACAACCTGGCGCAGATGCGCGACGCCCGCGCCCGCCGTGACAGTGAGCGGGTGCTGAGCTATGGCGCGCGCGGCAACCCGACCTCCCACGCTCTGGAGGACTTGGTCACCGAGCTGGAAGGTGGCTACCGCACGCGTCTCTACGGCACCGGTCTGGCCGCTGCCGCCCAGGTGTTCCTGGCGTACCTGCGCCCCGGTGATCATGTGCTGATCACCGATGCGGTGTATTCGCCGGTGCGCAAGTTGGCCCGCGAGTTCCTGCGACCGTTTGGTATCGAAGTGAGCTATTTCTCGCCCGATGGCCAAGGGCTGGAGGCGCAACTGCAAGCCAATACCAAGCTGGTCTACGCCGAAGTTCCGGGCTCGCTGCTCTATGAGTTGTGCGACCTGCCGGCGATTGCCGCCCTGTGCAAGCCACGCAATATCCTGCTGGCCGTGGACAACACCTGGGGCTCGGGCTATCTGTACCGACCGCTGGCGCTGGGCGCGGATATTTCCATCATGGCCCTGACCAAGTACCTCGGCGGCCATAGCGACGTGATGATGGGCAGTGTCTGCACCACCCAGGCGGCCTGGCCGGCGCTGGGCAGGATGAGCGATACCTTCGGCAACGCCGTGAGCGCCGACGATGCCTACCTGATCTTGCGCGGCGCCCGTACCCTGGCCTCCCGCCTGGATGTGCACGAGCGCCAGGCGTTGGACATTGCGCTGTGGCTACAGGCGCAGCCCCAGGTCAAGCGCGTGTTCCACCCGGCGCTCCCCGCGCATCCGGGGCATGCGCTGTGGCGCCGCGACTTCACGGGCAGCAATGGGTTGCTGTCGTTCGAGCTGGCCAATGCCGACGCGGGCTCTATCGAGCGCTTTATCGATGGCCTGCAACTGTTTGGCCTGGGCGCTTCCTGGGGTGGCTATGAAAGCCTGGTCACCGTGGCCGATACCCAGGACCGCGACAGCGCGGCGGACCGGGCGCTGAACCCGGTGGTACGCCTGCATATCGGCCTGGAGGACGTGGCGGCGTTGATCGAGGACCTGCAACGCGGGTTTGCCGTCGCAGGCGGGGTTTTCGACGCCGTTCTGTGACCGACAGGTTCTGTAATAAAAACGCCATTGCACTGGGGATTGGATTCACAACGGGCTATTTTGGTGCATCTCAATAACTAGAGTAGCCATGGATGAAATACCAACCCTTCAGCCGCACCTTGATTGCCACAGCCCTGGTGTTGACGGTCAGTGGTGTGCAAGCCGCTTCCCAGGCCCCGGTGGCCGGTGAAAACGGCATGGTGGTGACGGCCCAGCATCTGGCCACTCATGTGGGCGTCGATGTGCTCAAGGCCGGCGGCAATGCCGTTGATGCGGCGGTGGCCGTGGGTTATGCGCTGGCGGTGGTGTACCCGGCGGCGGGTAACCTGGGCGGCGGCGGTTTCATGACCGTGCAGTTGGCGGACGGGCGCAAGACCTTCCTCGACTTCCGAGAGAAAGCGCCGCTGGCCGCCACCGCCAATATGTATTTGGACAAGGATGGCAACGTCGTCGAAGGCCTCAGCGCCAAGGGCCACCTGGCCGTCGGCGTGCCAGGCACTGTGTCGGGGATGGAACTGGCCTTGAGTAAATACGGCACGCTCAAGCGCGCCCAGGTCATCGCCCCGGCCATCAAGCTTGCGGAAAACGGCTTCGCCCTGGAGCAGGGTGATATCGACCTGCTGCACACCGCCACTGGCGAATTCGAGAAAGACAAGGACATGCGCGGGATCTTCCTGCACAACGGCCAACCGATGCAGGTCGGCCAGAAGCTGGTGCAGAAGGACCTGGCCAAGACCCTCAAGGAAATCTCGGCCAAGGGCAGCGACGGCTTTTATAAAGGTTGGGTCGCCAAGGCCCTGGTGGATTCCAGCCAGGCCGGCAAAGGCATCATTACCCAGGCTGACCTGGACAAGTACAAGACCCGCGAGCTGGCGCCCATCGAATGCGACTACCGTGGCTACCACGTGGTTTCGGCGCCACCACCGAGCTCGGGCGGTGTGGTGATCTGCCAGATCATGAATATCCTTGAAGGCTACCCGATGGCCGACCTGGGCTATCACTCGGCCCAAGGCCTGCACTACCAGATCGAAGCGATGCGCCACGCCTATGTGGACCGTAACAGCTACCTCGGCGATCCGGATTTCGTGAAAAACCCGATCGAGCACCTGCTGGACAAAAACTACGCGGCGAAACTGCGCGACGCCATTGACCCGAAAAAGGCCGGTGACTCCCAGGCGATCAAGCCCGGTGTGTCGCCCCATGAAGGCAACAACACCACCCACTATTCCATCGTCGACAAATGGGGTAACGCGGTTTCGGTCACCTACACCCTCAACGACTGGTTCGGCGCCGGCGTGATGGCGAGCAAGACCGGGGTGATCCTCAACGATGAGATGGACGATTTCACCGTCAAGGTCGGTGTGCCGAACATGTATGGCCTGGTCCAGGGTGAAGCCAACGCCATTGCGCCGGGCAAGGCGCCACTGTCGTCGATGAGCCCGACCATCGTGACCAAGGATGGCAAGGCGGTGATGGTGGTGGGTACGCCAGGTGGCAGCCGGATTATCACCGCGACCTTGCTGACCATCCTGAATGTGATCGACTACAAAATGAACATCCAGGAAGCGGTGGACGCGCCGCGTTTCCACCAGCAATGGATGCCGGACACCACGAACCTTGAGACCTTCGCGGTCAGCCCGGACACCCAAAAGATCCTGGAAAGCTGGGGCCACAAGTTTGCAGGTCCCCAGGACGCCAACCACCTGGCGGCGATCCTGGTGGGCGCGCCTTCGCTGGGTGGCAAGCCGGTGGGTAACAACCGTTTCTATGGCGCGAACGACCCGCGTCGCAACACCGGGCTGTCGCTGGGCTACTAACGGCTGAAGTGGGCAAAACCTGTGGGAGCTGGCTTGCCTGCGATGGCGGCGGGTCAGTCAGCAGTTGTGTGATTGATACAACGCCATCGCAGGCAAGCCAGCTCCCACAGGTAGCGCCGTGTCAGGGCTGCATTAGTCGTTTTACGGCTGAAAACGCCATGGCGCGGCGCTCTTCCCAATCCCCCCCGATGACCAGCACCGCTTGCCGGTGCTGCTGCAGCCACGCCAGGCTGTCCTGGAAAAACGCGCGGCGGTCGGCCAGTTCGGGTTGGCAGCGTTGCCCGTCGGCCGTCCACTCCACATCTTCCGGCGACAGCAGCAGGTGCAGGTCGTACTGCCGCGCCAGCAGTTCGCTGTCGAGCCATGCGGGGCAGTCGCCGAACAGGGTCTGGCTCCAGAGTTTGTTGGCCAGCAGATGCGTGTCGAGGATCAACAGGTCGGGGTGTGTGGCGCGAGCCTCGTCTTCCCAGGCCAGTTGGCCACGGGCGATGGCGGGGATGTCGGCCAGGGTGGTGTCACGTTGATGATGATCGATGAAATGACGCACATATTCACCGACCATCAACCCGCCGAAGTGTGCCTGCAACTGCGCCGCCAGCCAGCTTTTACCGCTGGATTCGGGGCCGGCCAGTACCACCACCTTCATGCCTGCAACGCCGGGTCGGCGCGCCATTCACGCCAGCCTTGCACGGCGATCACGGTGAACAGCGCGTAGAGCGCGGCGGTGAGGTAGAGGCCTTTGTAGAGGAACAGGCCGACGAAAATCACGTCCACGGCAATCCACAACGGCCAGCATTGCACGCGCTTCTGCGCCATCCACATTTGCGCCACCAGGCTGAAGCCGGTGAGGGCGGCGTCGAGCCAGGGCTGGGCGGCATCCGTCCAGTGGGCCATGGCGGCGCCGAGCAACAGGCTGCCCAGGGCGCCCGCCGCCAGGCTGGCGATGATCGCCGGCACGCCGAGGCTGGTGACCTCGCGCCCTTGCCTGACGGCACCGGCGCGGGTCCATTGCCACCAACCGTAGACTTGCAGCGCGGCGTACACCACTTGTAGCAACATGTCGGAATAGAGTTTTACGTCGTAGAACACCCAGGTGTAAAGCAGCACCATCACCAGGCCGATGGGCCAGCACCAGGGGTTCTGTTTGACGGTCAGCCACACGGCGATCACCCCCAGGGCAGCGGCGAAGAGTTCAAGCCCGGACATGGTGGTTCCTCGGGACGGTGGGAGAGGGCGCAGATTGTAACCAAAGAAAGGTGGAGGTAGGAATGATCGTTCCCACGCTCTGCGTGGTAATGCATCCCGCGACGCTCTGCGTCACAGCCTCAAGCGCGGACGCGGAGCGTCCCGAGCGGCATTCCCACGCGAAGCGTGGGAACGATCCCACATTCAGACCTTGAACTGGCGCAGCAGCCCATCGAGCTGTTCGCTCAGGCCGCGCAACTGCGCGCTGGCCACGCTCGACTGCTCCGCCGCCAACGCCGTGCTGTGGGACAGACTGGCAGCCTGGGTGACGTTCTGGTTGATGTCTTCCACCACGTGGGCCTGCTGCAGGGTGGCGCTGGCAATCGAGGCGTTGAGGCCATTGAGATTGCGCAAGGCCTGGCCGATGGCGGTGAGGCTGGCCCCGGCCTGGCCGGCCTGTTCGATGGTCAGTTGCGATGCGCTGTGGCTGTCGCTGATCACCTTGACCGCCGCTTCCGAGTGACCTTGCAGGCGTTCGATCATGCCCTGGATCTCGGCGGTGGACTTTTGCGTGCGCTGGGCCAGCAGCCGTACTTCATCGGCGACCACGGCAAAGCCACGGCCTTGTTCGCCGGCGCGTGCCGCTTCAATCGCCGCATTGAGGGCCAGCAGGTTGGTCTGGTCGGCAATCGAGCGAATAACTTCAAGCACACTGCCTATCTGGGTACTTTCAGCGGACAGGGTACGGATCACGTCCACCGCGTTGCTGATGGTGCCGGAAAGCTGGTCGATCTGCTGCAGGCTGCCGTCGATATTAACCTGGCCCTGTTGCGCCTGGGCCTGGGCATCACGCATTTCGCTGGCGGCGTGTTCGGCGTTCTTGGCCACGTCTTGCACGCCGTAGGTGACTTCGTTGATCGCAGTGGCCACCAGTTCCATCTGCTGGGACTGCTGCTGGCTGCGGTCGTGGGCCTGGGTCGCGTTGTTGCCCAGCTCCTGTGACGACTGGCCCAGGGCGTTGGCGCAGACCTGCAACTGGCCGACCACCTGGCGCAGCTTGGCGGTGAAGCTGTTGAAGTGTTGCGACAGTTGGGTGACTTCGTCCTGGCCGTGGGTGTCGAGGCTGCGGGTCAGGTCGCTTTCACCGCTGGCGATATTGCCCATGGCATTCACCGCGGCCTGCAACGGCCGCACGATGCTGCGGGCGATCAGCGACACCAGCAAGGCCATCGCCAGTGCGATGCCCAGGCCGATAAACGAGGCTTTCCACACCTGCGCGCTGAACTCGGCCTGCACATCATCCACGTACACGCCGGAACCGATAATCCAGCCCCACGGCTCGAACAAGTGGATATACGAGGTTTTCGCCACCGGCGCGTCGGCGCCCGGTTTCGGCCAGCGGTAGTTGACGATGCCGGCGCCCTTGGCCCTGGCCAGGCTCACGAACTCGTTGAACACCGCAAAGCCGTCGGGGTCACGGATCGCCGAAAGGTTCTGGCCGTCGAGCTTGGGGTTGGCCGGATGCATGATCATCACGGGCGTGAGGTCGTTGATCCAGAAATAATCGTCATGGTCGTAGCGCAAGCCACGCACCGCACTCAGGGCTTGCTTCTGGGCGGCGTCGCGGGTCAGCACGCCGGTGGTTTCGAGGCCGTGATAAAACGTCAGGATCCCGCTGGCGGTCTCGACCACGTATTGGGTCTGCTGGCGCTTGGCCTGGTACAGGTCCGCATGGATCTGCTTGAGCATCAGCAAACCCAGGGCCAGCAGCATCAGCACGGCGACTATCAGGATCAGCCAGAGGCGCCGGCTGATCGACATATTGCGCAAACTGTTCATCGTCCTGTCACTCCGTGCTTTTTATAATTGTGGGCGCTGCATCGACTTTTCCGCCTTGTCTGATAGGCTTTCGGCCCGTATTCGGAAAACCTGAGTACTGTCTGATTTTTCACAAGATTTTTTGCCGGTCAGGGTTGCCACCCAACACCATGTCTTGTCGTCAGTGAACCATTAAAAAGATCAACGAGGCTTGCCGTGGAGCAAGACCTTAGGGGGAAGCATGGATTTTTGGACCGCCATTCAGGCAGTGATTCTGGGCATTGTGGAGGGGCTTACCGAGTTCCTGCCGATTTCCAGCACCGGCCACCAGATCATCGTCGCCGATCTGCTCGACTTTTCGGGCGACCGCTTCAACGCGTTCAATATCATCATCCAGCTGGGCGCCATCCTGGCGGTGGTGTGGGAGTTTCGCGGCAAGATTTTCGAAGTGGTCAAGGGCCTGCCGACCCAGCGCAAGGCCCAGCGATTCACCGCCAACCTGCTGATCGCCTTTATGCCGGCGGTGGTGCTGGGGGTGATTTTTGCCGACGTGATTCACCACTATCTGTTCAACCCGATCACCGTCGCCACCGCCCTGGTCGTGGGCGGCGTGATCATGTTGTGGGCCGAGCGGCGCGTGCATCAAGTGCACGCCGAAACCGTCGATGACATCACCTGGAAAGACGCGCTCAAGGTCGGCCTGGCCCAATGCCTGGCAATGATTCCGGGCACCTCGCGTTCGGGCTCGACCATTATCGGCGGCCTGTTGTTCGGGCTGTCACGCAAGACGGCCACCGAGTTCTCGTTTTTCCTGGCGATGCCAACCATGGTCGGCGCGGCGGTGTATTCGGGCTACAAGTACCGTGACCTGTTCCAGCCGGCGGACCTGCCGGTGTTCGTTATCGGCTTTGTGACCTCGTTCATCTTCGCAATGATTGCGGTCAAGGGCTTGCTCAAGTTCATCGCCAGCCACAGTTACGCCGCGTTTGCCTGGTACCGCATTGCGTTTGGCCTGCTGATCCTGGCGACGTGGCAGTTCGGCTGGATCGACTGGGCGGCCGCCAAGGCATGACGATCCAGCACCCGCGCCTCAAAGCGCTGATCTTTGTGCTGCTATGCGCGGCGCCGTTGGTGGGGGCGGTGTTGGTGTGGCAACGCGGCGAAACGCTGATCCCGCTGGCGGCCTATGGGGTGGTCAGCCTGGTCGCGTTCTTCCTTTACTGGAGCGACAAGCGCAAGGCCCGCACCGACAGTTGGCGCACCCCGGAAAACATCCTGCACGCCGTGGAGCTGGCGGGCGGCTGGCCTGGGGCGTTGATTGCCCAGCAGGTGTTCCGGCACAAGACGCGCAAGGTGTCTTACCAAGTGCTGTTCTGGGTGATCGTGTTGCTGCACCAGGTGTTCTGGCTCGACCAGTTGTTCCTGGGCGGCACCTTGTTATCCGTGCTCTAGCAATAACCCGACCTGCGTGCGCTTGGGCAGTTTGCTCACCACCAGTTGGTGCGAGCGCTGCAACAAGCCACGCAGTTCCTCGGCGCCCAGCGGGTAGGGTGTGTTCATGATGATCCATTGTGCGCGGGCCAGGTACGGCGCCGGGTGGATGCCCGGTCGATCGACGTGGCCGAGGAACAGGTCCTTGTCGACCTTGAACGCCAGCGAGTCACCCCGCAGGTTTTGCAGGGCGAACATTTTGTTGCCCGCAATCGAAAACACCCGCACACCGCCCCATTTGTAGTCTTCCCGCGCACCGGGCAGGCTGAGGCAGAAGGTGACGACTTGCGCTTCGCTCATGCTCATAACTGGCGGTCTCCGCAGCTTTTGAAGCCTTCTTCCAGGTAGTCGATCCAGGCGCGAATCGCCGGCAACACACCGCGTCGATGCGGGTACACCGCCTGGAGCCAGCCGCCCGGCAATGACCATTCGGGCAGCAGTTGCACCAGACGGCCGCTGGCCAATTCCTCTTCGCAATACATCATCGGCAGCACTGTAAAGCCCAGGCCCATGATCGCGCTGGCCTTGCGCACGATGAAGTCGTCAATGCCCAGGCGCGCCTCCATCGCCAGGTCATGGGAGTTGCCTTGCGGGTCGAGCAGGCGCACGTGGACCATGCGGTCGGCTTCCAGCGCGCCGAGGATTGGCAATTGCTTGAGGTCGTCGAGGCTGTCGATGCGGCGCCCGCGCATGAATTCGGGGCTGGCGACCAGCGCGGTCTGGGCCTGGCGCAGGCGTTTGGTCACCAGCAGCGGGTCTTCATCGCCCAGCTCACGCACCCGCAGCGCTACATCGATCCCTTCGGCGACCAGGTCCACGCGGCGATTGACCAAGGTCATTTCCAGCTGCACCAGCGGGTGTGCCGCCAGAAACCCGGCCACCAGCTCCGGCAGGATGTGCTGGGCCATGCCCACCGGGCAACTCACGCGCAGCCGCCCGCGAGGCTCGCTGGACATGCTTGCCACGGCTTCATCGGCCATTTCCGCCTCCAGCAGCATGGCCTGGCAATGGCGCAGGTAGCGCTCGCCCACGGCGGTGAGCGTCAACTGGCGGGTGGTGCGTTGCAGCAGCCGCGCGCCCAGGCGTTCTTCCAGCTCGGCGATGCGCCGCGACAGCCGCGACTTGGGAATCCCCAGCAGCCGCCCGGCCGCCGCGAAGCCACCGGCTTCGACGACTTTGGCGAAATAGTAGAGGTCGTTGAGGTCTTGCATGCGGGGCCTATTGTCCTGTGAGTGGGACAAACTATCGCATTACAGCCAGCTTATCGACCATTGGTTTCATGCGTAGCATCACCACCATCTGATCGCCACTCGCGATCCCACCTCGGAGACTTGCTCATGAAACTGTTGCACATCGATTCCAGCATCCTCGGCGACAACTCGGCTTCCCGTCAGCTCAGCGCCGGCGTGGTCAAGGCCTGGCAAGCGGCGCAGCCGGGCGTGGAAGTGACCTACCGTGACCTCGCCAGCGAAGGCATCAACCACTTTTCCGGCGCGACCCTGGGCGCGTTGGGCACCGCTGCGGAGTTGCGTGACGCCGCGCAACAGCATGAGGCCGACCTGAGCGCATCGTCGCTGGCCGAGTTCCTCGCCGCCGACGCCATCGTCGTGGGTGCGCCGATGTACAACTTCACCATCCCGACCCAGCTCAAAGCCTGGATCGATCGCATCGCCGTGGCCGGCCAGACCTTTCGCTACACCGAAGCCGGCCCGGAAGGCCTGTGCGGCAACAAGAAGGTCATCATCGTCTCCACTTCCGGCGGCCTGCATGCCGGGCAAGCATCCGGTGCTGCCCATGAAGGCTACCTGAAACTGCTGTTCGGCTTCCTCGGCATCACCGATATCGAAATCGTGCGCGCCGAAGGCCTGGCCTACGGTGACGAAGTGCGCAGCAAATCCTTGAGCGACGCCAACGCACTGATCAACGAGCAATTGTTCGCCGCCGCGTAAGGCTTGTGTAAATTCAGCCCTCCCTCGGTTTCAATCTGAAGCCGGGCGCCTAAACTCTGTATCCTGCTCGCTGAACGCGAGCGGCGTACGGAGTTTTTTCGTTTGCTCACGGTCTTGTTTAATGTGGCCCAGGTTGTGCAAGCATGGGTGTGCACCTGGGGCTTTTCTTTCGATTGGTCGGTTATCACGCAGCAAAGGTGGACATCCTCATGATGCGTCTTTGTGCAGTCATGGTTCTTTCCCTGCTCGGCGGCCTGGTTTCAGTGCACGCCGCGCCCGCGCCGCACCCGCATTGGAGCGTGGGGTTCCATCGCATGACGTTTCTTGATCCGCTGGACCTGCAGCCGATGAAGGCCGTCGCCTTTTACCCCTCCACCGGCCTTGAGCACACCACGCAACTGGGTGCCTATCATGTGGCCGCCAGCGAAGACGCCAAGATCGCCATCGGCCGTTTCCCGCTGTTGATGCTGTCCCACGGCAACACCGGCACGCCACTGGCCTTGCATGACCTGGCCACGTCCCTGGCGCGCAAGGGCTTTGTGGTGGTGGCCGTGCTGCACCCTGGCGACAACTACAAGGACCATAGCCGCCTGGGCACGGTGAGCAACCTGTATGGCCGGCCGATCCAGATTTCCGAGGCGATCACCGCCACTTTGGGCGACCCGATGCTGTCGCCGTTCGTCAACGTCAACCAGGTGGGCGTCATCGGCTATTCCGCCGGCGGCGAAACCGCGTTGATCCTGGCCGGTGCCAAGCCGGACTTCAACCGCCTGCGTCGCTACTGCCAGGAACGTCCCGAGGATCGCGATGCCTGCACCACCAAGGGCGAACTGGTCGTGGATCGCGACGATCTGCAGCCGCAATCCGACCCGCGTATTCAAGCCTTGATGCTGATGGCGCCGCTGAGCCTGATGTTCGGCCGTCACACTTTGGCCGACGTGCATGTGCCGGTGCTGCTCTATAGCGGGGATGGCGACAAATTGGTCGCTGTGGACAAGAACGCCGCCGCCCTGGCGCGCAAGCTGCCCGAACCGCCGGACTTCAAATTGCTGGCCGGGGCAGGGCACTTCGTGTTCATGGCGCCTTGCGACAGCGATCAACTGGCGGCGATGCCGGCGATCTGCACCGATGCCGATGGGGTCGACCGCGAAGGGATCCACCGTGACCTGATCTCCGAGGCCGGGCGTTTTTTCAGTCAGACCCTCGGGCAATCCACCCGCGCCGGTCTGCAGACGGCGGATCAGTAAGCGCGACGCTTGAGCAACAGGGTCACGCCCAGGGCGGTCACCGACAGCAGCGCCGCGCAGAAGAAGATCCAGCTGTAGCCGAGGTTCAGGGCCACGGCCCCCATCAACGGTCCGGCAATCGCCAGGGCCAGGTCAAAAAACACCGCATACGCACTCAGCCCCGCGCCACGGCTGCTGGCCGGGACTTGCCTGATGGCTTCCACGCCCAGCGCCGGGTACACCAGCGACAGGCCAAAGCCGGTCAGCCCGGCGCCGATCAACGCCACCCCGGTCGACGGCGCCAGCCAGAGCAGGGTGAGGCCGAGTGTCTCGATGCTCATGCAGGCAATCGCCGCGCGGAAACCACCGAAGCGGCTGATCGCAGAGATAAACACCAGCCGCGACAGGATGAAGCACACGCCAAACACCGTCAGGCAGTACGCCGCGCCGGCCCAGCCGCGATTGAGGTAGTACAGCGTGATAAAGGTGGTGAGGGTGCCGTAGCCAATCGAGGCCAGGCACAGGCTGGCGCCGAACGGTGCAATACGCCCGAACACCGCCCGGAACGGCAACCGCTCGCCGCGCACCACCGGCACCGACGGTTTGTGGCGGATCAGCACCAGGCCCAACGCCGCCAGCACAGAGAGTGCGATGCCCAGGCTGTTGTAGCCGTACTGCGCCACCATGACCACGCCCAAGGGGGCGCCAATGGCGATGGCGCCGTAGGACGCGATGCCATTCCACGAAATCGACCGTGCGGTGTGCTCGGCGCCAACCTGGCCCATGCACCAACTGATGGTGCCGACGCCGATCAAGCCCTGGGCCACACCCAGCAGCAACCGTGCGACGATCAGGATGCCCAGGCTCAACGACGGCAGGCTTTGCGCCAGCGTGGCGAACAACGTCAGCACGCCACTCACCAGGATCCCGGCCAACCCCAACACAATCGCACGCTTGGTGCCGACGTTATCCGACATCCTCCCGGCCATCGGCCGGCTGAGCAGGGTGGCCAGGTATTGGCAGCCGATGGTGACCCCGGCGACTACGGCGCTGAAGCCCAGTTGCTCATGCACATAGCCTGGGATCACCGCAATCGGCAGGCCGATGCAGATGAACGCGATGAAGGTGTAGAAGACGATGGAAACGATCTGCAGGGTGATCGAGATTGAACTGGGGGTGGCGGCAGGCATGGGCATTCGTTCGCGGGCGGGCGGTGAGGGCATCATGGCATAACCCGCCTTCCTGTAGGAGCGAGCTTGCTCGCGAAGAGCTTGAGGGCGCCGCCGTAAATCAGGTTTCCCGCGTTATCGTTGACGTTTTTCGCGAGCAAGCTCGCTCCTACAGTAGATCAATGCGCAGATGCAAAAAGCCCCGTCACACCGGACGGGGCTTGTTCTTGTCGCTTGCAGCTAAAAGCTATTGGCTGCCTTTAGAACACCACGCCTTGGCTGCGCAGGTAATCGTCATAAGTGCCGCTGAAGTCGATCACGCCACTTGGGCTCAGCTCGATGATGCGGGTGGCCAGGGACGATACGAACTCGCGGTCGTGACTGACGAAGATCAGCGTGCCCGGGTAGTTCTCCAGCGCCAGGTTCAGCGCTTCGATGGATTCCATGTCCAAGTGGTTGGTCGGTTCGTCCATGATCAGCACGTTCGGCTTTTGCAGGATCAGCTTGCCGAACAGCATGCGGCCTTGCTCACCGCCGGAGATGACCTTGACCGACTTGAGGATCTCGTCGTTGGAGAACAGCATGCGGCCCAAGGTGCCACGGATCACTTGCTCGCCTTGTGTCCACTGGCCCATCCAGTCGAACAGGCTCATGTCGTCTTCGAAGTCGGAGGCGTGGTCCTGGGCGTAGTAGCCCAGTTCGGCGGCGTCGGTCCACTTGATGCTACCGGCGTCCGGCGTCAGCTCGTTGACCAGGGTGCGCAGCAGCGTGGTCTTGCCGATACCGTTCGGGCCGATGATCGCCACGCGCTCGCCGGCTTCGACCTGGAAGCTGAAGTCCTTGAACAGCGGTTTGCCGTCGAAGCCCTTGGCCATGCGATCGACGATGACCGCCTGGCGGTGCAGCTTCTTGGTCTGTTCGAAACGGATGAATGGGCTCACGCGGCTCGAAGGTTTGACCTCGGCCAGTTGGATCTTGTCGATCGCCTTGGCACGGGAAGTGGCCTGCTTGGCTTTCGAGGCGTTGGCCGAGAAGCGGCTGACGAAGGACTGCAGCTCGGAGATCTGCGCTTTCTTCTTGGCGTTGTCCGACAGCAACTGCTCGCGGGACTGGGTCGCCACGGTCATGTACTCGTCGTAGTTGCCCGGGAACAGGCGCAGCTCGCCGTAGTCCAGGTCAGCCATGTGGGTGCACACGCTGTTCAGGAAGTGACGGTCGTGAGAGATGATGATCATCAGGCTGGAGCGCTGGGTGAGGATGTTTTCCAGCCAGCGGATGGTGTTGATGTCCAGGTGGTTGGTCGGTTCGTCGAGCAACAGCACTTCGGGATCGGAGAACAGCGCCTGGGCCAGCAATACACGCAGCTTCCAGCCTGGGGACACTTCGCTCATCGGGCCGAAGTGTTGCTCCAGGGGAATGCCCAGGCCCAGCAACAGCTCACCGGCACGGGATTCGGCGGTGTAGCCGTCCATTTCGGCGAATTCGGTTTCCAGCTCGGCCACGGCCATGCCGTCGTCTTCGCTCATTTCCGGCAGCGAATAGATGCGGTCGCGCTCGGCCTTGACCTTCCACAGTTCTTCGTGGCCCATGATCACGGTGTCGAGCACGGTGAATTCTTCGTAGGCGAACTGGTCCTGGCGCAGTTTACCCAGGCGTACGTTCGGCTCCAGCATGACTTGGCCACCGGACGGATCAAGGTCGCCGCCGAGGATTTTCATGAAGGTCGACTTGCCGCAACCGTTGGCACCGATCAAACCATAACGGTTGCCGGCGCCGAACTTGACCGAGACGTTCTCGAAGAGCGGCTTGGCGCCGAACTGCATGGTGATGTTAGCTGTGGAGATCAATTACTTTACCTATCAATGAGTTGCGAGCGTGGCGGCAGGAGCCTTCAGGCATGCGTCAACAGCGACATCAAGGCGCGAAACCCGGTCGCTGAGCAGAAATTTTGGATGTGTGTTGGAATTTGGCGCGCATTGTCGCATATGTCAGGCGACAGTTGTATGTCGAGCGAAGGAAGGTTTCGCCAGGGTCTCCGGCATCGCCAGCCATAACAGCGCCAGGGCCAGCGCCGCAACGCCGGCCAGGGTCAGGAAGGCCGCGTTGTAGCCGGCCTGTTGCACCACGAAACCGGCCAGGCTGTTGCTCAGCGCCGCGCCCAGGCCAAAGACGGTGGAAAGGGCGCCCAGGCTGACGTTGAAGCGGCCGGTGCCCTGGGTCAGGTCCTTGACGATCACCGGGAACAGCGCGCCGAAGATGCCTGCGCCGACGCCATCGAGCAGTTGCACGGCCACCAGCCAGTACGGGTCGCTGGACAAGGTATAGAGCACGCCGCGCAGCGGCAGGATCATGAAACCTGCCATCAGCAAGGGTTTGCGCCCCCAGATGTCGGCCTTGAGTCCGACCAGCCAGGCGATCGGCACCATCACCAATTGCGCGGCGACGATGCAGGCGGACGTCAGCGGCGTGGCCATCTGCAGGTTGATCCGGGACAGCTTCTGGCTGACCAGCGGCAACATCGCGGCATTAGCCAGGTGGAACAGGGCGCAGCAGATGGCAAACAACAACAGCGGGCGGTTCGCCAGCAACACACGAATGCCGGAAGGTTGTTCATGGTCGGTGTGATGGGCCGGGTCGAAGCCTCGGGCCACGTCATGGTCGATGGCCTGGGCCGACACGCAACTGATCGCGACGATACTGGCCAGCGCCATGAACGCCATCAGGTAGAACACCACCACGGGACCGAACAGGTAAGCCAGGCCGCCGGCCAACAGTGCCGCCACGGCATTGCCGGCATGGTTGAAGGTTTCGTTGCGCCCGGTACGGCGGGTGAAGGCGCGTGGGCCGGTAATGCCCAGCGAAATCGCACTGATCGCCGGCGCGAACACAGAGGCGGCGACGGCGCTGGCGGCCTGGGTCAATGCCACCAGGCTGAACGAACTGACGAAAGGCAGCAGCAGGCAACTGCCGGTTACCACGACGGCGGCCAGTGCAATCACCGCGCGCTTGCTGCGCGTGCGGTCGATCAGCGCGCCCGCCGGCCCCTGGGTGAGCAACGCGGCGATACCCGCCAGGGTCATGACCACGCCGATACTCGCCGGGTCCCATTGGTGCACGGCCAGCAGGTAGATGGCGAGGTAGGGGCCGAGGCCGTCGCGCACATCCGCCAGGAAGAAATTCAAGCTGTCCAACGACAACGCATTACGCAGGTCGGAGTGTCTGGCCACGGCGAGATCTTCAGAAACAGCGTTCAGGGGCTGAACACTCAGTGCGTTAATGACCCGCAAGCCCTGGGTTAAGTTTCGCGCGCGTCTCGGGGTTTTAATCTGCGGGCACTTGGCTTATTTTCTGAGCCCCGCTTTATTGAATATCCGGAGACGCAATGGACATGCCCTCAGCCCGACAGGCGATTGCCAGCAACAAGGACGCCTGGGACCAATCCGCCCACCTGCACACGACCACCGACACCTGGAACGCGCTGCGCAACAGCGTGAGCGACCCTGGCTTTTCATGCCTGGACCCGACCCTGACCGGCTTGCTGCAAGACATCGGCGTGGCCGGCAAGGACGTGGTGCAGTTGTGTTGCAACAACGGTCGTGAAACCCTCTCGCTGTTCGGCCTGGGCGCGCGCACCGCGGTGGGCGTCGACCAATCCCAGGGTTTCCTGCAACAGGCCCGTGAACTGGCCGCGCTTTCACCCCATGAGGCACAGTTCATCGAGAGCGATATCCACCAATTGCCGCAGGCGTTGCAGGCACGCTTCGATATCGCCTTGGTGACCATCGGCGTGCTGGGTTGGATGCCGGATGTGGCGCTGTTCATGCATCATGTTGCGAGCACCTTGAAACCCGGCGGTACGCTGGTGATGTACGAAACCCATCCGTTCCTGTAAGTGTTCGATCCTCGCGCGCCAGACCCCTTTCGGCCGGCCAGCTCCTACTTCCAGCGCGAGCCCTTCGTGCTGCAGGAATCGATTGTCTACGAAGGCGAAGGCGAAGGTGCCGGCCCCACTTCCTATTGGTACGTGCACACCCTGGGCGACGTGATAAATGCCGCCATCTGCGCGCAGTTGCAGATCGGCCACCTGCAGGAGTATCCCCATTCCAACCGCGAAGAGCTGTACGACCGCTACGAGCACCAGCCTGCGCAATTGCCGATGTGTTTCACCTTGACCGCCACCAAGCGTCCCGACTGAGACGGCTTTTTTCCAGGCGGAAAAATCCCGCCAGGAGCGACAGGCTAAGGGATCCACTGGAGTAGGTAGGCATCACCCTATAGACCGGAAAGTGAAGACGTTGGGAAAATACGCTCGCAAGTCGGATGGGGCGCCGATCAACCGCGACGCACGAAGGTGCGCATTGTTTGACCTGGGCCAGTACTGAATGCGAGCGGCCTGGGCATGCTTTCATCGGCGGCAATGAACACGAACTCATCGCCATCGAGGCGATAACTGGCCGGCAAGTGCTTGCCGACGTCATCGCCCATGGCGTCGACCCAGGTAATGCGCTTGGGCACGGTGCTGCTGTCCAGGTAAAACCGGCCGGCCAGCAATACCTCGCCATCGACGGTCTTCACTTCGAAGCGGTCGCCGGTGATAGTCGTGATGGCGCCAGGGGCAGTGTGGGCATCGACCGGGTTGAGCACGCCACTGTCTTCAAGTGAGGTTTGCTCCCAGGTACCTTGCAGGGCTTGAAAATCCGGGTCTTGAAAGGATGACATATAAGTTCCTTGTGACTACGGGGCCACAGGGGCACCAGATATAGGGATTGCTGCTGTTTACTTATTCTGCGGTTCTATTTCAATTACAAGCTATTGAGCTATTTTGCAGGATTTGGGAAGCGCTTCGCATTGGTCTGTTAGACGCGCTGATTATCGGGCTGGAATGACACCGTGTCATTAAAGTGAATTGTATTGCTGGTAGGTACCTCTACCGATTGTCGCGCCGGCCGAACGTGTCCGTTGTTGATTCGGTCATTATTTCTTGTGCGTGATTTTAAATAATGGATATCAACTCATCAGGGTATGAACTTTGAGTAACGCTCATCAGCTACATCAAGCTTTACCGTCGGATGAAATCGATCTCTTTGAGCTGTTCGGTGCCATCTGGAAGCAAAAGAAGCTGGTCATGGGTTGTACGCTCCTCGCCGGCCTTCTGGGAGTTGGCTATGCGTATCTGGCACCCAAGGTTTATCAGGTCAGCAGCGTGCTGCGCCCCGCCGCAATCAATGAGCTGGACGCCCTTAACCGCTCCGAGGTCTACAAGTTACCGCCGGCCGATGCGCTGGCCAAAGTTGCCGCGCAGTTGGACTCCTATGAAACCCGGCTAGGCTTCTTCAGGGCCAACCCCGGACTGTTCGGGGCTTTCCAGCAGCCGGGGCGTAGCCCGGAACAAAGTTTTGAGGCATTCAACAATAACGACGCTCACCTGGTGGTACCGGACCCCAAGAATCCGGACTCGCTCAACAATTACATCCGTCTGGAAATGCAATATCCCAGTGGCGTTGACGGGGCGGCAATTCTCAATGGGTTCGTGACCTACGCCATCACGCAGCAACGCGACCAAGTAGGCGCCGATCTCAAGGTCATCGTCAATAATCGCCTCAATGAACTTAAAGGCAAGATCGATGCGGCGCGCGCCAACTATGAAACGGGCAAGGCCTCGAGAATCGCCAAGTTGTTGGAGGCCGATGACGTCAAGCGTGCTCAGTTGCAAGACGAACTCAGCGCCTTGCGCCTGCAGATGCAAGCGCAACGTACCAGCCGCCTGGCCGAATTGGACGAAGCCATTTCCATCGCCAAGTCTATTGGTATTAAATATCCCACCACGCCTTCCGCGATGGCGGCCGAGGCGCGTACCGGTTCCGGCCAGGTGATGCGCACTGAAGTGACCAACCAGGCGATCCCTTTGTACTTTCTGGGCACCCAGGCGTTGGAAGCCGAGCGGGCCGCGCTGGCGCGGCGTACCAATGATGACTTCACCAACAACCGTGTTGCTGAAATCGGCAAGGAGTTGCGCATGCTTGAGGTCAACCGCGAGGTGGAAGTACTCAAGAGT
The DNA here is from genome assembly GCF_001983175.1 of Pseudomonas cedrina subsp. cedrina. GTDB lineage: Bacteria > Pseudomonadota > Gammaproteobacteria > Pseudomonadales > Pseudomonadaceae > Aquipseudomonas > Aquipseudomonas cedrina. The sequence goes on along the minus strand of NZ_MNPW01000007.1, from coordinate 36,733 downwards.
CGCAAGAGTGAAGACATATTCCTGCAAGACGTTGAGCCTCTCTGGGCGGAGCAAGCGCGACTGCGAAGCCTGAATATCGACATGAGCGCCTTGAAGCTTGTAACTGTCGACAGGCAGGCCCAGGAGCCTTCGAGCCCGATCAAACCAAAGAAAACCTTGATCATCGCCTTGAGCCTGGTGGCAGGGCTGATGCTGGGGGTATTGATGGCCTTAATTTGGCATTTCGTCCAGGCGCGGCGCCAAGCCGGACCATTTTCCGCACAGGATGAGCGTCGGTTGCCACACCGATAGGCACAGCTGAATCTTTGTCCGTAGTGAGCGGGCTTGAATCGTCGCACCGCCCCCCAGCGCGGGACGAGCCCGCTCACTACAGCGTGCCCTGAAGTGCGTAGATGTCTGTGCCCGCCGAACACAACCACACCGCAGTTTTTCACAATTCTTGATTAACTTTTGGTTACAACTTATGGCTAAATAACTGCACAGGGCACGCGCCGGGTTGTCACTCAGCCGGTCGTGCCGATTGTGTGAATTGTGATTTCAGGTACTGCTATCCATACCTCGGCCGTTGTGGGCACGCAGGAGCAACCTGTTTTCTTCTGACGTGTGACGACATCTCTTGAAGCTCATCATCGTTGTTCTCTACCTTGCCTCGATCACGTATGTACACCTGCGTGGCCGGGTGCGGCACAAGCTGGGCCGGCAGCTCAGTGATCATTCGACTTTCCTGGCACCGATCAACTGTTTCCTCTACCTGTTCTCCAAGCTGCCCAGCCGACCTTATCTGTCGCCCAGCGACTTCCCCGACCTGAGCCCGCTGCAGGAGCATTGGGAGGACATTCGCCTGGAAGGCCAGAACCTGATGCGTGCAGGTGAAATCAAGCGTTCGCAGCAATACAACGACGTGGGTTTCAACTCGTTCTTCAAGTCCGGTTGGAAGCGCTTTTATCTGAAGTGGTACGGCGACAGCCATCCGTCAGCGATGAAGCTGTGCCCGCGCACCACTGAACTGGTGCAGCGTATCGGCTCGATCAAGGCCGCGATGTTCGCCGAGCTGCCGCCAGGCTCCAGGCTGGTGCGCCATCGCGATCCTTATGCAGGCTCGTACCGCTATCACCTGGGCCTGGACACACCCAATGATCCAGGCTGCTACATCAATGTGGATGGCGAGCATTACTACTGGCGCGACGGTGAGGCCGTGATGTTCGACGAGACCTACATTCACTACGCCGAAAACACCACGCAGCACAACCGCATCATCTTGTTCTGCGATATCGAACGCCCAATGAAGTACCGCTGGGCCGCGGCCTTCAATCGTTGGTTCAGCCGCACCGTGATGGCCGCGGCGGGTTCGCCCAACGATGCCGGCGACAAGACCGGCGGGCTCAACCGCGCGTTCGCTCGACTGTACAAAATCCGGTTGCGCGGCAAGGCGCTCAAGAAGCGCAACCGCGCACGGTATTACCTGGAGCAGTGGGCATTCTTCGCCGCGTTGCTCGCGATTTTCCTGCTGATCTGAGCCTGACCAGGGCGCCATTCACTCAGGCGGTTGAGCGCCCAGTTTGTCCCACATTTTTTGGCTGATTTTTTGGCGGTTGGCATACCCGGCCCAAGGATCGGCCTTCAAACCGTTCAAGCGCTCCTGCAGGTTGGCGACTGTCCACTGCTGGGCGCCGCTCAGCCCTTCGAGTTCCTCGCGACTGACCGGCACCGACACCGGCAAACCAGGGCGTGCGCGCACGGAATACGCCGCTACGGTACTGGCGCCCCGCGCATTGCGCAGGTAGTCGATAAATATCTTGCCCACGCGGTTTTTCGGCCCCGACGTGGCGGTAAAGCGCTCGGGCAATCGCTCGGCCATGAACTGCGAGACAGCCTTGGCGAAGGCCTTGACGGTGTCCCAGTTATCGCGGCGCGCCAATGGCACGACCAGGTGCAGGCCTTTACCGCCGCTGGTCTTGACGAATGTCTGCAGCCCCAGTTCGTCCAGTACCGACAGGGTCAGTTGCGCCGCTTCCACCATGGCTGCCCAGGGCAGTGCCGGGTCTGGGTCGAGGTCGAGCACAAACAGGTCCGGGGTTTCGATTTTGTCGGTGGTGGCGCCCCAAGTGTGCAATTCCACGGTACCCATCTGCACGGCGCCGATCAACGCGCGGGGGCTGTCGATTTCCATCAGGCGTGCATGGCCAGGATCAAGCGCCGGGTCCAGTTGCTTGATGTTGGGAATGGCCAGGCGTTCCGAGTGTTTCTGGAAGAACTGCTCGCCTTCGATGCCTTCCGGTGCCCTGAGCAGTGCAACGGGGCGATGCACCAGGAAGGGCAGAATCGATTGGCTGATGCTGTCGTAGAACTGCGCCAGTTGCTGTTTTTGCGTGCCGCTTTGCGGATCGATCACGCGGTCCGGGTGAGTGATCTTCACATCGGTGTCGGGTTGCTTGGCTGCTTTCATGGATTTGGCCGTTCGCGGTTGCTCATGAATGATCTGCGCGGCCGGTTTGTCGGTGCGCAGCGCGACAAACGCCGCCTGGCGGATGACGCCTTCGCGGGTCCACTCGGCGAATTGCACTTCGCCCACCAACGTCGGTTCCACCCAATGCACGCCATGCGTCTGGGCGCTGGTAAGCGGTTTCCCCAAGGGCGAAGCCTTGCGTTCAAGCGGCGTGAGTTGCGCGTAGATCGAGGTGAGCGCGGCTTGATCAAACCCGGTGCCCACGCGCCCGGCGTACACCAACCCGGAATCGTCATTCACGGCCAGCAACAGCGCGCCGAAACCACTGCGCGAACCCTTTGGCCGGGTGTAGCCGACGATCACGAATTCCTGGCGCAAGCGGCACTTGAGCTTGACCCAATCGGCACTGCGGCTGGACACGTACGGACTGCCCAGGCGCTTGCCGATCACGCCCTCCAGGGCCAGGTCGAAGGCGCTTTCGATAATGTCCCGGTGGTGAGCGGTAAAGGCTTCGGAGAAACGCAGCAATTTGCTTTTGTTGGCGCCCAAGGCCGCCTTGAGGGCGGCGCGCCGTTTCTCGACAGGCGCCTGGCGTTGGTCCTGGCCATTGAGGAACGGTGCATCGAACAGGTAGTAGACGATGTCCAGGCTGCGCCCGATATCAAAGGCGTTCTGCAGCGCCTGAAAGTCCGGCAGGCCGTCGCCGTTCAGGCTGACGACCTCGCCGTCGAGCCAGCTGTCCTTGAGTTTGAGGGCCTGCAACGCCTTGGTTTGGCGCGGCAGGCGTTCGGTCCAATCGTGACCGTTGCGCGTGAACAGGCGCACCTCGCCGTCGCGAATGCGCGCGAGCATGCGATAACCGTCGTACTTGACCTCATATTGCCAGGCGCCTTCCGGTGCGCGGTCAACCAGCGTGGCCAATTGCGGGGTGAACTGCTCGGGCAGGGCCGCCGTGTCTTTCCGGGCTCTGGCTCGGGGCCTGGGCTTGCTGGCCTGGGCAATCTGGTCATTGGGCTTTGGCATGGCTTAGGAGGCCTTGTTGGATTTCTTCGCGGCGGGCTTCTTGGTCGGTTTGCCTGCCAGGCTGCGCTTGAGCAGTTCCGTCAGGTCGATCACATCGGCCGACTTGCGCTCCTCGGTGTCATTGCCGGTTTCAACGTCCTCGATCTTGCCGGCCTTGGCCTTCTTGGCCACCAGCGCCATGATTTTTTCCTGGAAGCTGTCGCGGTATTCGTCGGGCTGCCACTCGGCGCTCATGTCTTCCACCAGGCGCTTGGCCATGTCCAACTCACCTTTGGCCAGGCTGGGTTTGGTCACGTCGCTGCCCAGTTCCAGTTCGTCCAGGCTGCGCACTTCGGCCGGCCAGCGCAGCATCACCAGTACCAGCGCCGATTCCAGGGGCATCAATGCCGCCAGGTGCTGCTTGGTATGCAGCACTACGTTGGCCAGGGCGACTTTATCGGTTTTTTTAAGGGTTTCCCTTAGCAGTGCGTAGACCTTGCCGCCGCGTTTATCCGGAGCGAGAAAGTAAGGCGTATCGATGTTCTGCAACGGGATCTGATCGCTGGCGACGAACCCGATGATTTCGATGGTCTGGGTCGATTTGGGGTGAGCCGCGCGAATTTCCTCCTCGCTGATCACCACATAGCGGCCTTTCTCGAACGCCACGCCTTTGACGATGTTTTCCTTGGTGATCTCCTTGCCGGTGGTCTTGTTGATGCGCTTGTAGCCCACCGGGTCCATGCTGCGCTTGTCCAGCCAGTCGAAGTCGACACCTTGGGAGGAGGTGGCCGAAACCAGCGACACCGGGATATGCACCAGGCCAAAACTGATGGCGCCTTTCCAGATTGCTCGAGGCATATGTGCGATTCCTTGAGTAGGGGCTGAGTTCTGGTGACTCGGACGCTGCGGGAAAAGTTTCCGCGGGCAGATGCGCGGACAGATCGTGTTACACCTGATGAGAAACTATTTAGTGTCGAAAGCCGAACCCAGGGCGTAGCGTGTTATCGAAAGCACGTACTCCTCGCCCCAGAGAGACTTTGTCATGAACAGTTGCAGGCGTCACATTGCAGCGCTGCTGTTGGGCCTGGCCCTGGTGCCGGTGGCATGGGCACAGAACCTGCCCGGCAACACCCACAACAACGCCAACAACGGCCCGATTCACCGGGCCAACCCCAACAGCATGCAGGGCACCCAGCCCAACGCACCGGCCATCCGCGGTATCCAGACCGGGCCGACCACACCCAGGCCGACCCTGGAGAACCGCGGTATCGGCAACGGTTACCCCCAGCGCGATGCCGCGCCCAGCCGTCCGGCCACCCAACCCAGAACCCCCACCTATGACGCCAGCGGCAATCGCCGGTAAGGACCCAGCCTTATGTTCCTACGCAAAACCCTGCTAGCCGCGCTGTGTGCAACCACACTGCTGCCGATGACCGCCGCTTTCGCCGCTGACGTCCAGCAGTTCCCCAGCGAACAAGGCAGCATTACCGCCACCCCGATCGCCAAAGGCCTCGACCACCCGTGGGCGGTGGCCTTTCTGCCGGACAAGCAAGGCTTCCTGGTCACCGAGCGACCCGGCCACCTGCGCTTCGTCAACCCGGACGGCAAGCTCTCCGCCCCGCTGACAGGCGTGCCCGAAGTGTGGGCCAAAGGGCAGGGCGGTTTGCTGGACGTGGTGCTGTCCCCGGACTTCAAGCAGGACCGCATGGTCTACCTGTCTTACGCTGAAGGTGGCGGCAAGGGCGGTACGGCCGGCACTGCCGTAGGCCGTGGGCGCTTGGCGGCTGACCTGAGTGGCTTGAGCGACTTCCAAGTGATCCTGCGCCAGGAGCCGAAGCTGTCCACCGGCAATCACTTCGGCTCGCGCCTGGCCTTTGACCGCGACGGCTACCTGTTCGTGACCCTGGGAGAAAACAACGACCGCCCCACGGCCCAGGACCTGGACAAGTTGCAAGGCAAGGTCGTGCGCATCTACCCGGACGGCCGCGTGCCGGATGACAATCCCTTCGTTGGCCAGCCCGGCGTGCGCCCGGAAATCTGGTCCTACGGCCAGCGCAACCCTCAGGGGCTCGCGCTGAACCCCTGGAGCGGCACGGTCTGGGAAAACGAGCACGGCCCGCGCGGCGGCGATGAGGTCAACATCATCGAGCGCGGCAAGAACTACGGCTGGCCATTGGCAACCCACGGCATCAACTATTCCCTGACGCCAATTCCCGAAGCGCAGGGCAAGACAGTGGAAGGCACGGTGCCGCCTCATCATGTCTGGGAAAAGTCGCCGGGTATCAGCGGCATGGCGTTCTACGATGCGGATCGCTTCAAGCCCTGGCAGCACAACGTGTTTATCGGCGCACTGGTCAGCCAGGAGTTGATTCGGCTGCAGTTTGATGGCGACAAGGTGGTCCACGAAGAGCGATTGCTGGGCGGCTTGAAAGCGCGGATCCGCGACGTACGGCAGGGGCCGGATGGCTTTTTGTATGTGCTGACGGATGAGGATAACGGTGTGTTGTATCGCGTTGGGCTGAATCAGGATTAAGCGGTATTTACCCTTTTGTAGTGAGCGGGCTTGCCCCGCGCCGGGGGGCGAAGCCGCCCTAACCGAGTCGCCGCCGAGTAACAGATAAAACCGAGTCGCCTGGTTTGGGGCGGCTTCGCCCCCCAGCGCGGGGCAAGCCCGCTCACTACAGGCCGAGTTCTGAAAGCCCTGGATGCTCATCCGGGCGTCGGCCCAGCGGCCAGTGGAACTTGCGCTCGCTTTCCTTGATCGGCATGTCATTGATGCAGGCGAAACGGTTGGCCATCAAGCCATTGGCGTCGAATTCCCAGTTTTCGTTGCCGTAGGAGCGGAACCAGTTGCCTGAGTCGTCGTGCCACTCATAGGCATAACGCACCGCGATGCGGTTATCGGTGAAGGCCCATAATTCCTTGATCAATCGGTAATCGAGCTCCTTGGCCCATTTACGGGTCAGAAAGCCTTTGGCCTCTTCGCGGTTATGCGCGAATTCCGCACGGTTGCGCCACTGCGTGTCGAGGGTGTAGGCCAGGGACACGCGTTCCGGGTCGCGGGAGTTCCAGCCGTCTTCGGCCAGGCGCACTTTTTCGATGGCCGACGCGCGGGTAAACGGCGGCAAAGGGGGGCGTTTTTCTGCGGTCGATGACATGGGGCAGTTCCTCCAGATTAAAAATTTTATCGAGCGTTGTGTTGGGCCGTGCTTTCAAAGTGCCAATAAGGTTCGGGCCATGCATTGCGCGTTATCGGCGGCGGTCGGGTCGCCCATCACCAGGGCGACGGTAATGGCGCCATCGATCAGGATCAGCAACTGCGCGGCCTGCCGTTCGGGGTCGGGGCTGCCATGTGCTTGACAGAGTTCAAGTGCGTACTCGAACAGTTTCTGTTTATGGGCCTTGGCCAGCAGGCGTACCGGGTTCTGCGGGTCGCCGGTCTCGCCGCTGGTATTGATAAAGGCGCAGCCACGGAAATCGGCGGTGCCGAACCAGGCCTTGAGGGCGCTGAACAGCGCCAACAGGCGCTCACCCGTGCCTTCGCTGCGTTCCACCTCATCGCGCAGCCACTGCAGCCAACGCTGATCGCGGCGTTGCAGCGCGGCGATCACCAATTCATCTTTGTTGGCGAAATAACGGTAAATACTTTTTCTCGAGACGCCGGCGGTTTTCACCAGCAAATCCATGCCGGTGGCGGCGATGCCATGGCGATAGATCAATTTTTCGGTGACGTCGAGGATAATGTCGCGGGTTTCATTGCCGGTCTGCTCGTTCATGTTGCGCACAGTAGAACGATCGTTCTTCTTGGTCAACCCCTCTTTTGCCGACCGCGCAGCGAGACCTGGGCACCCCCATGGTGTAAGCTCGGGACTTCCTCGGATTCGACCCATTGCGAGCCTTATGCCGTCGTTCTTCAAACGCTCTCTGTTGCCCAAACTGCGCGGTTTCCCCCTCACGCCCGAGGCGCTCGAGGTGCTGTCTGGCGCCGACGCGTATCGGCGCTGCCTGCTGGAAAAAATCGCCCAGGCCACCCAACGCATCTATATCGTCGCGCTGTACCTGCAGCAGGACGAGGCGGGGCAGGAGATCTACGATGCGCTGCACGCCGCCAAGGCTGCGCGGCCGCAGTTGGACATCGTGGTGGTGGTCGATTGGCTGCGGGCCCAGCGCGGCTTGATCGGGGCGGGCAAGCAGCCGGGCAACAGCGCCTGGTATCAGGCCATGACCGAGCAACACAGCACCGAAGTGCCGGTGTACGGCGTGCCCGTGCAAACCCGCGAGCTGTTTGGCGTACTGCACCTCAAGGGCTTTGTGATCGACGACACGGTGCTTTACAGCGGCGCCAGCCTGAACAACGTGTACCTGCACAAGTTCGACAAATACCGCTTCGACCGTTACCACCTGATCCACAACAAACCGCTCGCCGACTCCATGCAGCACCTGGTGGAGCACGGCCTGGTTGCGTCCAAGGCCGTGCATCGCCTGGACCTGCCGAATCCGCCGACCACCCGCAGCCTGCGCAACGACATCGGCGACCTGCGTAGCCGTCTCAAGCACGCGGCCTACGACACCACGGCCGGGCAATTGCCCAATGGGCATCTGTCGGTCAGCCCGTTGCTCGGGGTAGGCAAGAACAATCCGTTGAGCCGGGTGATCCTCGAACTGATCGCCAGCGCCCGGGATCAACTGACCATCTGCACACCGTATTTCAACCTGCCGCTGCCGGTGACCCGTGAAATCAACCGGGCCCTGGCGCGCGGGGTGAAGATAGACATCATCGTTGGCGACAAGACCGCCAATGACTTCTATATCCCGCCGAGCGAGCCATTCAAGGTGATTGCGGCACTGCCCTACCTGTACGAAATCAGCCTGCGCCGCTTCGCCAAGCGCCATCAGCCGATGATCGACAGCGGCCAGTTGAACCTGCACCTGTGGCACGACGGCGACAACACTTACCATCTCAAGGGCATGTGGGTCGACCAGCGTTACACCTTGCTCACCGGCAACAACCTCAACCCACGGGCGTTCCGCCTCGATCTGGAAAACGCCTTGCTGATCGACGACCCCCAAGGCCAGTGGCTCGAACCGCGGCGCACCGAGCTGGCGCAGATTTTCCAGCACACCACGCGCATCGAGCGGTACCTGGACTTGCAAACGTTGCCGGATTACCCGGAGGCGGTCGGCAAGTTCCTGCGCAGGGTCAGCCGGGTGCGGATCGAACGGTTGCTGTACCGCATCCTGTAACTACCCCTTTCAACGCCTGACAAATCCTTGTAGTGAGCGGGCTTGCCCCGCGCTGGGGGGCGAAGCCGCCCTAATACAGTCACCGCCGAGTTACAGATAAACCGAGTCGCCTGGTTTGGGGCGGCTTCGCCCCCCAGCGCGGGGCAAGCCCGCTCACTACAAGTTCTTACTGCGTCCTCAAAGCGTTTAGTTCAAGCCCAACTTGCCACGCAACATCGACAAATCTTCAGCCAGGGTGTTGACCGGGCCTACCAGGGCCTTGCGGTCGTTTTCCTTGACCTTGTCGTAGGTCTCGAAGCCGCCGTCCTTGGTCTTGTACTTGGCCAGGACCTTGTCCACGCTGGCGAAGTTCTTGTCGACCTTGGCCAGGAAGGCTTTGTCTTGCTTCTCGATCTGGCCACGGAACAGGTCGACGATTTTCTTCGCGCCGTCGATGTTGCCCTGGAAGTCATACAGGTCGGTGTGGCTGTAGCGGTCTTCTTCGCCGGAGATCTTGGTGGCGGCGACTTCCTCAAGCAGGGCCGCGGCGCCGCCGACGACTTTTTCCGGCGGGAAGGTCAGGCCGTCGACGCGGGTCTTGAGGTCGTTGACGTCGGTGTTGAGCTTGGCGGTCAGCGTTTCCAGGCCCTGGGTGCTGTTCTGCGAGAACAGTGCGTATTCGATGCGGTGGAAGCCGGTGAAGTCTTCGGCGGTCACGCCTTTCTCGTGGTCATCCACGCGCGAATCGATGGACGCGTCGAGGTCGCTGAACAGCTCGGCGATCGGCTCGATGGATTCATAGTGTACGCGGGTCGGCGCGTAGAGCTTTTTGGCGGTGGCCAGGTCGCCTCGGTTGATGGCATCGGTGAAGGCCTGGGTCTGGGTGACCAGCTCACCAATTTCTTCGGTGACGTAGATCTTGTAGTCCGACACCGGGCCTACCAGGTCCAGCGGCGCGGTCGCGGCGAAGGCCGCCAACGGGGACAGGGTGATTAACAACGACAACGCAATAGTCGACTTCTTCATGGGACGGTATCCGCTCTGAGGGTTGTTTTAGGTATTGGCAGGGGTGTGAAGGTGCGTTGGGGCCAGCAGTGTTCGCCCGATGAAATCATCCGGGCCCGTGACCCCCGGCAAACTGAAGAAGTACCCACCGCCAACCGGCTTGAGGTATTCCTCCAGGGGCTCGCCGTTCAGCCGGGTTTGCACGCTGATAAAACCTTTCTCCAGATCGGCCTGGTAGCAGATGAACAACAGCCCCATGTCCAGCTGACCGTTTTTGTTGACGCCATTGGAGTAGTTGAACGGCCGACGCAGGATCAGGTTGGCCTGGGTCTGCGGTGTGCGTGGGTTGGCCAGGCGGATATGGGCATCGAGCTTGGTCAACTTGCCTTGCGGGTCCTTGCTGTAGTCGGGCACCTGGCTTTCTTTGTCGCCGTCCATGGGCGCGCCGCTGGGCTTGATGCGGCCGATGATGCTCTCTTGCTCTTGCAGCGGGGTACGGTCCCAGCGTTCGACGAAGTTGCGGATGATGCGCACGGCCTGGTAGCTGCCGTTGGCGGCCCAGGCCGGCTCGTCGCTGCCAGGCTGCACCCACACAATCTGGTTCATCGCCTTGTCGTCGTTGGAGTTCGGGTTGGCCGAACCGTCGCGAAAGCCCAGGAAGTTACGCGCGCTCTGCGCAGGCTCTCCAGGCTTGGCCGGCGCCTGGGGCGGCACGCTGCCTTCCTGCTTCCAGCGCACCAGGAGCAGGTCCGGCAGGTTTTTCACGATGTCGCGCAGGGCGTGGATATTGGTGTCGGGGGTGTTGGAACTGAACTGCAGGCTCAGGTCGCCGTGGCACTGCGCCGGCTCCAGCGCATCGTTGGGAAAGCCGACCATGCGGATCAGGCGCTTGGGCTTGGCGGCGGCAAGGCCGAAGCGCTCATCGAACAGCGACTCACCGACCGACACGGTGATGGTCAGGTTGTCCGGCGTGACCACCGGGCCCAGAATCCCGGAGTCGGTGGGCGGCAGTTTCGGGTCCACTTGCGGCACGGTGCCGCCGGTCATCAGGAACGCAATGCGTTCGTTCAAGGTGCGGAACAGGCGCTCCAGGTCTGCACGGTCGCTGGCCAGCACATCGAATGCCACGACCATGCCGCAGGCCGGCCGCGGGGTCACGATGCCGCTTTGGTGGCGGCCGAAAAAATCGTGGTGGTCCTGGGTTTTGTCGCTGCGCGGTGCGGTAGTCACTTGCTCGGCTGCGGCCGCCATGGCCGGGCAGGCCAGGCTGCCGCCGGCAATCGCGGCACCGGTGGCGGCCATGCCCAGCAGGACGCGGCGGCGCTGGAGATCAAACTGTTTTGAATCGCTCATGGGTGCGGTCGTCTTCACTGCAGGCCGGAAAGGCCAAGGGCGGGGTCGATTCCATCGAATGCAACGGCCAGAGCCTTGGCCTTGTCGGCGATCTGCTTGCGCTGATCGGCGGTCACGCTGTCGTAGCGGCTGTACTGGCCGTCGACTTTCAAACCCTCCAGTTCGGCGTCGAAGGCCGCGAGTGCGCTGTCGATGTTCGTTAACAGGTCGGCGGCGGACTTGGTCAGCAGCGGGCGCATCAGGTCGACCACCTTGTGGGCGGCTTGCAGGTTGCCGGCGAAACCATTCAGGTCGACGTGGCTGTAGCGTTCCTCTTCACCGCTGATGGCGCGTACCTCGGCCAGGCTGTTGAGGTTGCGCACCACGATGCTCACCAGTTGCTCGGGAGGCAGGGGTTGGGCCAACAGTTGCCCTTTGAGGGCAGTGACGTCGGTTACCAACTGCTGCGCAATCGGGGCCAGGCCGTCGAGGCTGCGTTGTTGGAACAGGCTGTATTCCAGGCGGTGGAAACCACTGAAGGCCGGGTCCTGTTCGCGCTTCTCGAAGTAGTCGGCGCGCGCGTTGATCGCATTGTCCAGCTGTGCCAGGCGTTGCGAGGCGGGGGCGAGTCGCTGGTAAGCCTCACGTGCCGGTATGTAGAGCGTTTGTGCCTGGGCCAGATCACCCGCGTCGATGGCGTGCTGCAGGGCGGTCGCGGCCTTGATCAAGGCACTGCCCTGGCTGCTCAAGTACACGCGGAACTCAGACAACGGGCCGATAAACGCCACCATCGACGGCTTGGCCTTGGCCTGGGCGTCGGATGCGGCAGTCGGCGTCACGTGCAAGGTGCCGCGCGGGTTGCTCAACAGGCCGCAGGTGATCGCATAGTCGCCCGGCAGCAGGTTGGCGTTGATCACCTGGCTCAGGCCCGGGGCAATGTTTTCGCGTTCTTCGACCACCAGCACGCCGTCGAGGATTTCCCATTCCACCGCGCGATCGGAGCGGTTGATGATACGGAAGCTGGCGCGGCCGGCTGGCACGCTCAGCTCATTCGGCTCGCAGGCGTGGCCATGAATGGTCACGGCGATTTCATCGCGGTTGGCCTGGCGTTTACCGGCCGCCAGTTGCGAGGCGTAATAGAACAGGCCGCCGGCGGCGATCATCACGACCACCGAGCCCGCCACGGCCCAGCGCAGGGCGCGGGGCGGTGGCGCCGGTTGAGGAGTTGGGTTGGACAAGGTGCGGTCCTTACTGAGTGGAAACGGAAGAGGGCGTGGCGCCAGGCTTGGGCGGCGCGGCGGGCAGGAAGAACATCACCAGGGCCACCACCAGGTAAATCAGGTAGGCGCCGAGCGTGCTGAGGGTGGGGGCTTCCTGATAGCCGAACATGCCGGCCAGCACCGAGCCCAGCGGGCTGTCCATGGGCAGCGCGGCGCTGAAGTCGAAGAGCACGGTTTGCCAGTGGTTCCATACCCCGGCTTCGTGCAGCGCCTGCACCGAATTGGCCAGGATGCCGGCGGCCACCACAAGGATGAACAGGCCGGTCCAGCGGAAAAACGCGCCCAGGTTCAACCGCATGCTGCCGGTGTAAATCAGCCAGCCGACGATGACCGCCAGGATCAGGCCGAGCAGGGCGCCCATCGGTGCGCCCGGGCCTTCGCTCTGCTGGAACACCGCCAGCAGGAAGAACACGGTTTCCAGGCCCTCGCGGGCCACGGCGAAGAACACCATCAGGATCAGCGCGGTGACCTGGTGCCGGGAACCCGCCAGCGCCTGATCCAGGGATTGGTGCAGCGAATGCTTGATCGACCGCGCCACCTTGCGCATCCAGAACACCATCGAACTGAGAATGCCCACGGCGACCAGGCCGACGATGCCCTCGAACAGCTCCTGCTGTTTTTGCGGAAATTCGGCGCTGACCAACTCAAGCCCGCCACCCACCAGCAAGGCCAGCGCGGCCGCGAGAAATACGCCGACCCACACGGCCGGCATCCACTGGCCGCGGCCGGTCTGCTGCAGGTAGCTGGCGATAATGCCGACGATCAATGCGGCTTCAATGCCTTCGCGCAGCATGATGAGAAAAGGAACGAGCATTCGGCACCGCAGCAGAACTAGGTAGGGTGCTAAGTTGTAACATAATGATACTCATTGCTAAACGAGAAATATTGACTTTAGCTGAACGCAGGCTGAACGGCGGGCAATCGCGCAACGCCTACTCTTTTGCCGCATGACTGCCTAAGATGGCGGCATTTCCCGCTACACAGGGCACGGACCGCGCCAATGCCGGACAAAGACACCATCTCCATCCACCTTGTGCGCGAAGCCTTGTTGCAAAGCTGCGCGCCCGGTGCAGCCAGTGCCGAAGTGCTGTACAAGGCCGGTATCGATCCCCGACGGTTGACAGAGCCCACCGCGCGCGTGCCGGCCACGACCTACGCACGCCTGTGGCGCCTGCTGGCACGACGCACGGATGACGAATTCTTCGGCATGGACCCGCGCAAGCTCAAGTCCGGCAGCCTGGCGTTCCTCTGCCGCGCGGCCATTGCGCAACCGACCCTCGCCACCAGCCTGGAAACCGGCCTGGGGTTCCTGTCGCTGATGCTTGAGCAACTGCCCGCGCAACTGGTGCGCCAACAAAGCCTGGCCGAGATCGTATTGCTTGAGCCCGAGTCCGATCCCCGTCGCGCCTTCACCTACTTTACCTACTGGATGATTGTCCACGGTGTGGCCTGTTGGCTGGCCGGGCGGCGCATTCCGATCCTGGCCATCGAACTGCGCTGCCCGAGACCGGACTTTTGCGACGATTACCAAGTGATGTTCTCCGACAACCTGCGCTTCGACCGCCCGCGTACCCGCATGATTTTTTCCGCCGACTGCCTGGACTTGCCGATCAAGCGCAGCGCCGAAGAACTCAAACGCTTCCTTGCCCACGCGCCGGCCAACATCCTGGTCAAATACCGCGACCCCGACAGCCTGGCCAACCGTATCAAACACGACCTGCGCCACATGCCCCCCGACACCTGGCCGGAAACCGAAGGCCTCGCCACCAGCCTGTGCATCTCCGCCTCGACCCTGCGCCGCCGCCTGGCGGAAGAGGGCCAGACCTATCAGGGCCTCAAGGACAGCGTGCGCAAGGAGCTGGCGATTGTCTGGCTGGCGGAAGCGCAGATCAGCTTTGCCGAAATTGCCGAGCGGCTGGGGTTTGCCGATACGAGTTCGTTTTATAAGGCATTTCGCAAGTGGAGTGGGTCGAATCCGGGGCATTATCGGAGTTTGATTTTGAATGAGGTTGCGCGCGTTTAGTCCTAAGTTTGAAGATCAGAGATATAGACACCGTCGTCCTTCATAAAAGTCTGAAGAGCTTTCCCGCAACTTTTTAGGAAGCGAGCGGCTACTCGTGTGTGAAAGGTCATGCATAGTAATGGCGTGGTTCTCGCCGATGTTCACTGGGTTCTAGTTAAGGTGCAGCAGTGAATAATCAGTATGATCAATCATCATCCGTCTTTGAGGAACGCCTATGGGAAATGAAGCTTGTGATTGCTTTGTTGCATGCGTCGCATGCTGAGGATTTGATCATTTATTTATGAAGGTGAATTTATGAGACGTCTTATTGCATTGCCATTTGCTTTATTGCTGGGGTTGTCGTTTCAGGTATCGGCTTTGTGCTTGAATATCTCGGAGAGTTATAGCGGCATCATAGAGGGTGACATGCAATCAACAGCGCATGGCCCATTCACTATAACTTCTGCCGGTGGGTGTTCTGGAGCAAATATTAACGCCATGGTTTCTGCTGGCGGCTCCGGGCGTGCGCCTCTGATTTCAATCGAGCGAGAATCAGGAGGAGGATGGAGCCCAGTAGCGTCCAGCATAGGAAGTAGTGTTTCTTATGTGGGGTCGTTCGGTACGTATCGAGTTAGGCTAAAAAACCCTGACGCTATTTCAAAAGCCTATTCGGGAAACGTTAGATACAGTCGATAACCGGGGGGCGGTGTGCCAGGAAATGCTCTGGCACACCGTATTCCCGGCTCAAACAAACTCGTCTACCGCTAGGGTGTTTTTTGCAGAGTTGGCAAAATAGGCCAGCGCATTGATTGCCTGATTCGCACTTTTCATTCCCCCTAAAATGTAAGTGACGCTTTCTTGAGTCGAGTAGCGGTCGGTGCTGAAATACGCTAATTGGTCTTCGTATGTTTCACTGAAAAGAGCGATGGCGTTAAATTTGACGTCCTGTTTTGTTTGGTGACCATTTTCGTCGGATGCACCATCTCCTGATATAAACATCCCGAAAGTATTTACATCGATCAGGTCGGCCTCATACAGTCTGCGGCCTACTTTTTTAAGCTCATAAGTGCTAATGGACGTCATATCGTAATCCTTCAGAAACGCTTTAAGGTCAGCTATTTTTTCCTGCTGCTTAAGCTTCAGTGTTTCCGCCGCCTTGGACTCTTCCGTCAGCGTAAAAGCATTCGTCACCATCGCTGGATTTCTGATCACGCGAGCATCGGTTTGCTTCGATAACGCGGTCGGGGTGGTTGTCACTTGCATATCCGTCTCCTGCCTAGAGTAAGAACTACACCCCGGTTATCGACGCCCCGCATCCCAACATTAGCGTCCCAAAGCAGTTTCAGATCCCTCTGACAGATATGCCTGAATAACTTGCAGGCAACTTCCGAACCATCATCCCTGTAAAGCACCAAGCCAAAAAAAAAGCCCCGTGACCGAATGGCTCACGGGGCTAAAAATTGGCTGGATGCGACCAACCAAAGGAGCTCTTTACTTCACTTGGCGGTTGCCACAACCGTGTCCGGCTGCCAGCCGCCTCCCAACGCTTTGTAGATCGCGACAATCCCGCGATACAGATCCACTTCGGCCTGGGCCTGGGAATCCTCGGCGGCCAGGCGTTCGCGCTGGGCGTCCAGCAGCACCAGGAAGTCCACGGTGCCTTCGCGGTAGCGGATCGCGGCCAGGTCGGCGGCGGCGCGGCTGGACTCACTCTGACGAATCAACGAGACCAGACGCTGCTGGCGTTTGCCGTAATCACTGAAGGCATTTTCCGATTCTTCCAGCGCCAGCAGCACTTGCTGCTCGTAGGTTGCCAGGGCGCCATCCGCCTCGGCGTCCGCGCCGCGCAAACGCGCGCGCACGCTGCCCAGGTCGAAGGCTGCCCAGGTGATGCTCGGGCCAAGGGCCCAGGCGTTGGCGGCGGACGAGCCGATCTGCGAGCCACGCCCGGCGGTAAAGCCGAGGAAGCCGCTGAGGCTGACCCGAGGGAACAAGTCAGCCTTGGCTACGCCGATGCGCGCAGTGGCAGCCGCCAGTTTGCGTTCGGCGCTGAGGATGTCCGGGCGACGTTGCAGCAGTTGTCCCGGATCACCGATCGGCAAGGCCTTGGCGATGGCCGGCAGGTCCTTGGGGCTCAGGTCTACGCTGAGCTTGTCGGGACGCTGGCCGAGGAGGGTGGCGATGCGGTTGCGCTCGCGCACTTGTTCGGCTTGCAGTTGCGGCACGCTGGCTTCCACCGCGGCGAGGCGTGCGTTGGCGCGCTCCACGTCGAGTTGGTCGCCCACGCCGGCATCGCGCAGGCTTTCGGTAATGGTGCGTGAGTCCTGCTGGTTCTTCAGGTTGTCCAAGGCAATGCGTTCACGCAGTTGCGCGCCGCGCAGTTGACCGTAGGCGTCCACCAGCTCCGCGATCATGGTCACTTGCAACTGGTACAAATCCGCTTCGGCGGCCTGCTGGTCGGCGTCGCTCGCTTCCAGGTTGCGCTGGATGCGGCCGAACAGGTCCAGTTCCCACGCCATGTCCAGGCCGAGGTCGTAACGCTCGGTCTTGACGCGGCGGGTGGTCTGGCCGGGGATCTGGCCCTTGCCCTGGTCACTGCTGACGCGGCTGGTGATGGTCGGCATGGCGTCGTTGCTGGCGTCATCGCGGATCGCACGCGCCGCCCGCAGACGGGCAAAGGCTACACGCAGATCACGGTTGCCCTGCAGCGACTGAGTCACCAACTGGTTGAGGGTAGGGTCCTCGAACTGCTGCCACCAGATGCCTTCGAA
Organism: Pseudomonas cedrina subsp. cedrina; assembly: GCF_001983175.1. Lineage (GTDB taxonomy): Bacteria > Pseudomonadota > Gammaproteobacteria > Pseudomonadales > Pseudomonadaceae > Aquipseudomonas > Aquipseudomonas cedrina. Next base: position 19,672 of record NZ_MNPW01000007.1, on the reverse strand, counting down.
CCTGGCGTGATCGTATTGCTTGGCATCCGCGGCGGCGGTGATATTCGCCGCCTCCGGGGTCTGGCTTTTGTAGTCCGGGCCCACGGCACAGGCGCTCAGCGCCAGGACCAGCAAGCTCGGCATAAACACTTTCACACTCATTGCTGTGTCTCCAGCTTCAAGGCCTTGGCTGCTTTGCGCGCTTCCTGGCGCTCCACATAGCGACGGATCAATACGTAGAACACGGGTGTCAGCAACAGGCCGAAGAAGGTCACACCGATCATCCCGGAGAACACCGCCACGCCCATGGCATGGCGCATCTCGGCACCGGCACCGCTGGACAACACCAGTGGCACCACCCCCATGATGAAGGCGAACGAGGTCATCAGGATTGGCCGCAGACGCAGACGGCAAGCTTCCAGTACCGCCGCCAGCGGATCGAGGCCTTCCTCCTGTTTGTCCTTGGCGAACTCGACGATCAGAATCGCGTTCTTGCACGCCAGGCCCACCAGTACGATCAGGCCGATCTGGGTGAAGATGTTGTTGTCGCCGCCCGAGATGATCACCCCGGTAATCGCCGACAGCAGCGTCATCGGTACGATCAGGATCACCGCCAACGGCAGGCTCCAGCTTTCGTATTGGGCGGCCAGTACCAGGAACGCCAGCAGCACACAGAGCGGGAACACGAACAGCGCGGTGTTGCCCGAGAGGATTTGCTGATAGGTCAGGTCGGTCCACTCGTAGGTCATGCCGTTGGGCAGTTCATCCTTCAACAGTTTTTCGATCGCGACTTGGGCCTGGCCGGAGCTGTAGCCCGGTGCGGCGTTGCCGTTGATCTCAGCGGTGATAAAGCCGTTGTAGTGCATCACGCGGTCGGGACCCGAGGTGTCGCTGACCTTGATGAAGGTCGCCAACGGGATCATCTCGCCTTTGTTGTTGCGCACCTTCAGTTGGCCGATCTGGTCGGAGTCCTGGCGGAACTGCTGCTCGGCCTGCACGTTGACCTGGTAGGTGCGCCCGAAGCGGTTGAAGTCGTTGGCATACAGCGAGCCCAGGTAGACCTGCAGGGTGTCGAAGATGTCGCTGATCGCCACGCCATGGGTCTTGGCCTTTTCACGGTCGATGGCGGCATCGACCTGGGGCACGTTGACCGTGTAGCTGGTGAACAGCCCAAACAGCTCCGGCACGCCGCGGCTCTTGGTGATGACGTTCTGCACTTCTTTGTATAACTCGTCATAGCCGAGGTTGCCACGGTCTTCGATCTGCAGGCGGAAGCCACCAATGGTGCCCAGGCCCTGTACCGGCGGCGGTGGGAAAATCGCCATGTAGGCTTCTTCGATGTTGCTGTACTGGCCGTTCAGCGCACCGGCAATCGCACCGGCGGACATGCTCGCGTCTTTGCGCTCATCGAAAGGCTTCAAGGTCACGAACACGATGCCGCTGTTGGGGCTGTTGGTGAAACCGTTGATCGACAGGCCAGGGAAGGCAATCGCGCTTTCCACGCCGGGCTGTTTCAGCGCGATGTCGGACATGCGCTTCATCACGTTTTCGGTGCGGTCCAGGCTCGCGGCATCGGGCAATTGCGCGAAGGCCACCAGGTATTGCTTGTCCTGGGCCGGGACGAAACCGGTCGGGGTGTGGGCAAACCCGAAGAAGGTCAGCACCATCAAGCCGGCGTACACGAACAGGGCAATGCCGCTGCCGCGAATCACTCGGCGCACGGTACCCACGTAGCCATGGCTGGCTTTTTCGAAAAAGCGGTTGAAGGGGCGGAACAACCAGCCGCCGAAGATTTTGTCGAGAAACCGCGAGAAGCGATCCTTCGGTGCGTCGTGAGCGCGCAGCAACACGGCAGCCAGGGCAGGGGACAGGGTCAGCGAGTTGAAGGCCGAGATCACCGTCGAGATCGCAATGGTCAAGGCGAACTGTTTGTAGAACTGCCCGGTCAAGCCACTGATAAAGGCGGCTGGAATGAACACCGCGCACAGCACCAGCGCCGTGGCGATGATCGGCCCGGTCACTTCACTCATGGCTTTTTCAGTCGCGGGGAACGGCTCCAGGCCCAGCTCGATATTGCGTTCGACGTTCTCCACCACCACGATGGCGTCGTCCACCACGATGCCGATGGCCAGTACCAAGCCGAACAATGACAGGGCGTTGAGCGAGAACCCGAACAGGTGCATCACCGCGAACGTACCGATCAACGACACCGGCACCGCCACCAACGGGATGATCGAGGCGCGCCAGGTCTGCAGGAACAGGATCACCACCAGCACCACGAGAATCAGCGCTTCGAACAGGGTGTGCACTACCGCTTCGATGGAGCCGCGTACAAAGATCGTCGGGTCATAGGCGATGCGGTAATCCATGCCCGCCGGAAAGCCCTTTTTCAGCTCGGCCATCTTGCTGCGCACATCGTTGGAGATGTCGATGGCGTTGGAGCCGGGACGTTGAAAAATCGGAATCGCAACGGCCGGCTGGTTATCGATCAGCGAGCGCAGCGCGTACTGGCTGGAGCCCAGCTCGACGCGGGCGATGTCCTTGAGGCGGGTGATTTCACCGTTGGCGCCGGCGCGAATCACAATATTCTCGAACTCTTCCTCGGTGACCAGGCGCCCCTGGGTATTGACCGACAACTGGAAGCTGGTGTCGCTCGGTGCGGGTTGCGCACCCAGGGCACCGGCCGCCACCTGGCGGTTCTGCTCACGGATCGCCGTGACCACATCGGTCGCGGTCAGGTTGCGCGAAGCGGTCTTGTTCGGGTCCAGCCACACGCGCAGGGAGTAATCGCCCATGCCGAACAACTGCACATCGCCCACGCCGCCGAGCCGCGCCAACTCATCCTTGATGTTAAGGATCGCGTAGTTGGACAGGTACAGCATGTCGTAGCGCTGATCCGGCGAGGTCAAGTGCACCACCATGGTCAGGTCAGGGGAGGCCTTGTCCACGGTGATACCGATGCGCGTCACTTCCTCGGGCAGTTTTGGCTGCGTGCGGGTGACACGGTTCTGTACCTGTACCTGCGCATTGTCCAGGTCGGTGCCCAGGGCGAAGGTGATGGTCAGGGTCAGCTTGCCGTCGGCGGTCGACTGCGAGGACATGTAGAGCATGTTCTCGACGCCGGTGATCGCCTGCTCAAGCGGTGCGGCCACGGTTTCACCGATGACCTTGGGGTTGGCGCCCGGGAAGTTGGCGCGGACCACGACGGTCGGCGGCACCACTTCCGGGTATTCGCTGATCGGCAACTGGAACAGCGAAATCGCGCCGGCGATCAGGATCAACAGCGACAGCACCGCTGCGAAGATCGGCCGCGAAATGAAGAACTTGGAAAAATTCATCTTGAGTCGTATCCCTTAACCGCGTGGAGTCGCGCTGCTGGCCAGTTTGGGCGCGGCTTTTTGCGGCGCCACCTGTTCCAGGTTGCTCGCTTCAAGCGCTTGTCGTTGTTGGGCCAAGGCGGCGAGGGTTTCCTGGCTGGCCATCGGGATGGTTTCCGGAGCGACCGGCGAGCCTGGACGCGCACGCTGCAGGCCCTTGACGATCACGGTGTCATCCTTGGTCAGGCCGCTGCGCACGATGCGCAAACCTTCGATCTTCGGCCCCAGTTCCACCGAGCGATAGGCCGGCTTGTCGCCGTCCATCACCAGCACGAACTTCTTGCCCAGGTCGGTGCCCACGGCTTCATCGTTGATCAGCACGGCGGAGTAGGTGCCGCTGCCGACCAGCTTCAGGCGTGCGTACAGGCCTGGGGTGTATTCGCCCTTGCTGTTATCGAACACGGCGCGGCCACGGATGGTGCCGGTGGCCGGGTTGACCTGGTTGTCGATGAAGTTCATCTGGCCCAAGTGCGGGTTGCCACTTTCGTTGGACAGGCCCAGGTACACCGGCGTGGTTGCACCGCGACGGCCTTGGCGGGCCAGTTCGGTGTACTTGAGGAACACGCGCTCATCGGCGTCGAAGTAGGCATAGACCTTGTCGGTGGAGACCACGCTGGTCAGGGCGGTGACATCGGCGGTCACCAGGTTGCCGGCGGTGATTTCGGCACGGCTGACACGGCCGCTGATCGGCGAGGCCACGCGGGTGAAGCTCAGGTTCAGCTTGGCTAGGTCCAACTGCGCCTGGATCCCGGCGACGGCGGCGCGGGCTTCCTGGGCGGCGGTGGTGCGCGAGTCGGCCAGTTCGGCGGAAATCGCATTGCTCTGGCGCAGGCGTTCGCCACGTTGCGCTTCGTTATCGCTGCGGCTGGCGGCGGCCTTGGTTTGGGCAAGCTGGGCTTCAAGGCGGCGCACTTCGGCCTGGAAAGGACGTGGGTCGATCTGGAACAGCAGGTCGCCTTTCTTGACCAAAGCGCCTTCGGTAAAAGCGACTTGGTCAATCTGGCCGGAAACCCGTGGGCGGATCTGCACGGTCTCCGGGGCCTCCAGGCGACCGGTGAATTCATCCCACTCGTTGACCGGTTGTTCCAGCACCTTGGCCACGCTGACCTTGGGCGCCGGCATGGCGGCCGCCTGGTCCGGGGCCTTGCCGCATGCGCTCATCACCGCCACGGCCAGAATCGCCAGGGGTAAGCGCAAATAGTTGAATGACTGTTCCATGAGGTGCATCCGCCAATGTATTTGAGATGGGCGGATCATGCGCGGCGATGTGCTATGTCACGAATCGAATGAAGCAAAGGTAACTATCATTCGGAATGATATAAGCGCGAGATTAGCCCTCTAGCCTGGGGGTTTCGTTAGGGGGCTATCAATGGGCGTGATAACAAAGGACTGTTATCGGTTGCGCAACAGTGGTGCGTTTCTCACTTATGCAGTATCGCCTGGTGAATATCCTGCAGCGCCATGATGCGCTGCGCGGCATTGAGCTTGATGGCTTCCTTGGGCATGCCGAACACCACGCAACTGGCCTCGTCCTGGGCCACGGTGGCCGCACCGGCATCGAGCATTTCCTTGAGGCCCCGGGCGCCGTCGTCGCCCATGCCGGTCATGATGATGCCGGTGGCGTTCTTGCCGGCAAACTTGGCGACCGAGCGAAACAGCACATCCACCGAGGGGCGGTGGCGGTTGACCAGCGGCCCGTCGATGACCTGCGCGTGATAAAAGGCGCCGCTTCGCGTCACCATCAGGTGTTTGCCGCCGGGAGCGATCAGGGCCAGGCCGGGGAGTATGCGGTCGTTGTTGCGGGCCTCGCGCACCTCGATCTGGCACACGCTGTTGAGGCGTTCGGCAAAGGACGCGGTGAATTTCTCCGGCATGTGCTGCACGATCACCATGCCCGGGCATACCCTTGGAAGCGCCGTCAGTACCGCTTCCAGTGCCTGGGTACCGCCGGTGGACGTACCGATGGCGACGATGCGTTCGGTGGTCTGGGCCATGGCCTGGCCGTTGGCGGCGGGCAGGATCGCATCGGCGCTGAGCTTGCCCGCCGGCGCAGGGGCGGGCATCGGTCGCGCACTGCGCTTGCCCAGGTTCTTCACGTTGGAATGGGCGGCGGCGCGGATCGCCGCGACCAGCTCGGCCGCCGACTCGATCAGGAAGTTCTTCAACCCGGTGGTGGGCTTGGTGATGATCTCCACCGCGCCGGCCGACAGCGCCTGCAGCGAGGTCTCCGCGCCTTTCTGGGTCAATGAGGAGCAGATCACCACCGGTGTCGGCCGCTCACTCATGATTTTGCGCAGAAAGGTGATGCCGTCCATGCGTGGCATTTCTACGTCCAGCACGATCACATCCGGCCACTCGCGGGCGAGTTTGTCCATGGCGAAAATCGGGTCGGAAGCCGCGCCCATGACGTGGATGTCCGGCGTGTCGTTGAAGATCGCCAGCAGCACCTGGCGCACCACGGCCGAGTCATCGACCAGCAATACACTGATTTTTTTCGAAGGCATTGTTTTCAAGTATTCCCATTGGTTGATGCCGGACCCAGACGTTGCCGTTCCACAGGTCGAACACAATAGTGCGATAACCGGTGCTGCCCATGTCCTGGGCCGCCAGGTGCAAATGGTGGTGCTCGGCCAGGGCCAGCGCTGCGCGGATATTCAAGCTGGCCACATTCTGGTGCTGCTCAGCGGGGAACATCTGGCCGCCGCCGAACGCCTTCACCTGGTAATCCTGCGGTCGCGTGCCATGCACGCGCGTGTGCCGCAGCAACAGCTCCAGCGCTTCGTCGCCGTATTTGCCATCCAGCGGTTGATTGCTGCGCAAGCGCGCCGGCAGCATGAAGTGGCACATGCCGCCGATCAGCCGTTGCGGGTGCCAGAAGGTGAACGCCACGCAGGAGCCGAGCAGGGTACGCAGGCGCGTCGGCCGCGTGGCGAAACTGACCTGGCCAGGCGCCAACACCACTTCGGCCACACCGAGGGGCTTTTTCATGGCTTGTGGTAGATCGACGGCGCCACCAGCTTCAAGGTGTCATTGACCCCGTTGAGGCTTTCCGAGTGACTGATGATGAAATAGCCGCCGGGCTTGAGCAGCGGCAACAAACGGGCGACCACCTGGCGCTTGGTCTGCTGGTCGAAGTAGATCATCACGTTGCGCAGGAAGATCACATCGAACTCGCCGAGCGCGGGCAACGGCTCGTTCAGGTTGACTTGCACGAAGCTGACGCGGTTGCGCAAGGTCTTGTCGATCAGGAAGGTGCCTTCCTGGCGGCCGATGCCCTTGAGGCAGTACTTGGTCAGCAGCGGCTGGGGCAGGGTGCCGGTGCGCTCCATGGAGTAATGCCCGTTGCGCGCCTTGGCCAGCACCTGGGTGCTGATGTCCGAGCCGACCACTTCCCAGGGCGTGGTGCCCAGGCTCTCGGCCAGGGTCATCGCCAGGCTGTAGGGTTCTTCGCCCGAGGAGCTGGCCGCGCTCCATACGCGAAACACTTTGCCCGGCGCGGCCTTGGGCAATACCTGCTGGCGCAGGAAGTCGAAGTGCTTGGGCTCGCGGAAAAAGTAGGTTTCGTTGGTGGTCAGCAGGTCCAGCGCGACCTGCAGCTCGCCCTGGCGCTGGTCGCTCATGATCAGCTTGAAATAGTCCCCATAACTGTTCAGCTCATAGTGCTTGAGACGCTTGGACAGGCGCCCGGCCACCAGGGCTTTCTTGGCCGGCGACAGGTTGATGCCGGCCGCGCGGTACAGCCAGGATTGGAATTGGCCGAATTCACGGTCATCGAGTGCGGCGGCGTCTGACATGGTCGGGCCTCAACGTGGGTCGAGGTCGAGCGTCGGCACCTGGGCGCTGTCGGCCAGGCTGGACATTTCATCGATGGACAGCACTTTGGCCACCTCCAGCACAATCACGAACTTGCCGTCGACCTTGGCCATCCCGCCGATGAAGTCGGCGCGAATCCGCGCGCCGAAGCTGGGCGGGGGCTCGATCTGCGTCGCCGGGATCTCCTGCACGGCCGAAACCGTGTCCACCAACAGCCCGATGTCCTGGGGCCGGCTGTCTTCGCTGCTCGCTTCGATGATGATCACGCAGGAGCGCCGGGTAATCGGCGAGTTCGCCCGGCCGAAACGCGCCGAGAGGTCCACCACCGGTACCACGGCGCCGCGCAGGTTGATCACGCCGCGCACGAACGCGGGCATCATCGGCACCACGGTCAGGCTGCCGTATTCGATAATTTCCTTGATGCCCAGGATGCCGATGGCGAACATCTCGCCCCCGAGCATGAAGGTCAGGTATTGCGCATCCTCATCGGCCGCCACCGCGGTATGCCGGGTAGTCATCAGTGCACCCATGTCATTCTCCCTGTAAGCCCGCATTGATGTTCAACATCAGAAACGGGTGAATTCCGATTCGTCCGGCGCGCTGGCCATGTTGTAGGCGAACGCCTTGCGCGCTGGCTGCGGTGCAGGGCGCGGTGGTTGGCGGTTTGGCTTGCTGCCCGGGTTCTCCAGGTTGCTGCTGTTAACCGCGGCCCTGGGAGCGGAGTCGAGTACGAAGAAGCTCATCGCTTGTTGCAGTTGCTCGGCCTGGCTGCTCATTTCTTCGGCGGTGGCGGCCAGCTCCTCGCTGCTGGAGGCGTTCTGCTGGGTCACCTGGTTGAGTTGGGTCATGGCCGTGTTGATCTGCGCGACACCGGCGGCCTGTTCCTCGGAGGCGGCGCTGATTTCCTGCACCAGGTCGGAGGTCTTGTTGATCGATGGCACCATTTCGTCGAGCAACTTGCCGGCCTTCTCGGCCATGTCCACGCTGCTGGACGACAACTCGCCGATTTCCTGCGCGGCGACCTGGCTGCGCTCCGCCAGTTTGCGCACTTCGGCGGCCACCACGGCAAAGCCCTTGCCGTGCTCGCCGGCCCGTGCCGCCTCGATCGCGGCGTTGAGCGCGAGCAGGTTGGTCTGGTAGGCAATGTCATCGATGATGCTGATGCGCTGGGCGATTTTCTTCATCGCCACCACGGTCTGCTGCACCGACTCGCCGCCGTCGGTGGCTTCCTTGGCGGCCTTGCTGGCCATGCCATCGGTGACCTTGGCGTTCTCGGTGTTCTGGTTGATGCTGGCGCTCATCTGTTCCACCGACGCGCTGGTTTCCTCGACGCTGGCGGCCTGTTCGCTGGTGGCCTGGCTCATCGACTGCGCGGTGGCGCTGACTTGCTCCGAGGCGCTGGCCAGGTTGTCGGCGGCGTTGCGCACTTCGCCGATGATCAGCGCGAGTTTGCCGACCATGTTGCGCATGGCGTTGAGCACCATGCCGGTTTCGTCCTTCGAGCCTGACGCGATAGGGGTGTTGAGGTTGCCTTCGGCCAATTGCTCGGCGGCGGTCGCGGCCAGCCGCAGCGGGCGGGAAATGATCCGCGCAATGAACAGCGCCAGGCCCAGGCCGATCAGCAGCGCCGCGCCCAACACCACGATGATCAACAGACGAGAGCTTTCATACAGCGCCGAACCCTTGTCACCGGCCACGGTGGCGCCGGCGTCGTTGAGTTCGACCATTTTTTGCAGGCGGCTGGTCAGCTCATCGAAGTGCACCTTGGAGTCGCCGCGCAGCACGCCGCGCGCCTGGGCTTCCTGATTCTGGCGGGACAGCTCGAACAGTTGCTGGCTGGACGCCAGGTAAGCGCTCCAGGCGCTCTTCACGCCGGCCAGGAGCTGGCGGTCTTCGTCGTTTGAAATCAGTTGCTCGTAGGTGCCCAGCCTTGTGTCGAACTGCTGGCGGGCCTCGGCGGCTTCGCGCTCGGCCTGGGCTTTTTCCTCGGCGACTTCGGTGCTGAGGCTGCGGTTTTCCTTCAAACGATAGTTGGCGGCAAAAAACCGCATGCCGGCCGCCGCGCGCATCGACGGCATCCAGTTGCCCCTGATCTCCTGCGCCGCATTGTTGACGGCGCCGAGCTGGGCGATGGCGAACACGCCCATGACCGCCGTCAGCGCCAGGACCACCAGGAATGAGCTGATCAGCTTGGTGGAAATTTTAAGATCGTAGAACCATTTCATCAGGGAACCTCCATGGAAAAGCAAATACGTCAGCGAACGACGACCGGGGACGATTGAGGCGCCAGGGGCGTGCGGGCTTCTTGTTGTACGATTTGGTTGAGCAGTGCCGGTATATCCAGGATCAACGCCACCGCGCCGCTGCCCAGGATGGTCGAGCCGCTGATGCCGCGCAGCGCGCCGAACAGCTTGCCCAAGGGTTTGATCACGGTCTGGAACTCGCCGAGCAGGTCATCCACCACCAGCCCGGCCTTGTGCTCGGCGTAGCGCACCACCACCACATTCTGGCGGCGGGCCGCCAGGCCTTCGTGGCTGAAGTGATCGCGCAGGTGCACCAGCGGCAGCACTTCTCCGCGCAGGTCCAGGTAGCCCTGGTTGCGGCTGGACTGGCGCTGGCGTTCATCCAGCTCGATGCATTCCTGGACCATGTCCAGGGGAATCACGTAGGTGGACTGGTCGATGCCCACCAGGAAGCCATTGATGATCGCCAGGGTCAGCGGCAGGCGGATGCGCACCACGGTGCCCTGGCCCGGGTGGCTGTCGAGGTCGACGGTGCCGCGCAACAGGGTGATATTGCGCTTGACCACATCCATGCCGACGCCGCGCCCGGAGAGGTTGGTCACCGCCTCGGCCGTGGAGAAACCGGCTTCGAAAATCAGGTTGTAGATTTCCTGGTCGGTGAGCACCGCGCCGCTGGCGACCAGCCCGCGTTCCTGGGCTTTTTCCAGGATCCGTTCGCGGTTGAGCCCGGCGCCGTCGTCGGCGATCTCGATGACGATGCTGCCCGAGTCGTGGTAGGCATTCAGGCTCAGGTGCCCCTTGGCGGACTTGCCGGCGGCCAGCCGTGCCTCGGCGTTTTCGATGCCGTGGTCCATGGCGTTGCGCAGCAGGTGCATCAGCGGGTCGCCGATTTTCTCCACCACGGTCTTGTCCAGTTCGGTCTCGGCGCCGCTGATGATCAGGTCGATGTCCTTGCCCAGTTCCTGGCTGACATCACGCACCACGCGGCGAAAGCGGTTGAACGTGTCGCCGATGGGAATCATGCGCAGGTGCAGCGCGCCATCGAGGATCTCTTCCACCAGCCCCGATACGGTCGAAGTGGCTTCCTGCAGCGGGTCGTTGTTGCACGACCGCGCCAGCAGGCTCGCACCGGCGCTGGCGATCACCAGCTCACCGACCAGGTTGATCAGCTCGTCGAGCTTGTCGGCATTGACCCTCACGTAGTTGCCGTCCCGAGGCTTCTCACTGGTCGCGGCCGCGCGTTGCGGCGCGGGCGGGGCGTATTCGGGGTGGGCGACCAGCTCGGTCGCGGGGCCGGCAGTGCTGTCGCAGGCTTCGTCGACGGCGCTGATGACCACTTCACAGTCGTCACGCACAAAGTCGAACACTTCGTTGAGGGTGGTGTGGCTGGCTGGCGAGCGCAGGTCGATCTCGAACCCCAGGTAGCAGCTTTCCGGGTCCCAGCTGTCCACGGCGGGAATGCCGTCGGTCAAGGTGGTGACCTGCAACAGCGTGCCCAGGGTGTCGAGGTAACGCAGGAAGGACAGCGGGTCCATGCCGTTGCGAAAGACGTCCACGCCGAAGCGCAGGGAAATATGCCAGAGCACATCGGCCGCCGTGTCGTCGTCCACCACGGCGATTTCGACGTTGGCGGTGGCGGTGTGCATCGGCTGGTAGGCACTCAGCGCCTCGCGCAACGCCTCACCGCGTTCCAGCGCGGCGGGTGTCAGGGCCTCACCGCGGCTGGCGACTACGTCAACCAGTTCGAGCATGTGGTCGCCGCACTTGAGCAGCAGCGCGATCAAGGCGGCGTCCACCGCCACACTGCCGTCGCGCAGACGGTCGAGCACGTCTTCGACGATATGGGTAAAGCCCACGATCGGCGCCAGGCCGAACAGCCCGGCGGAGCCCTTGATGGTGTGCGCGGCGCGGAATATCGCGCCGATGGCATCTTCATCGCCGGGCTCGCTCTCCAGTTGCAGCAGGGATTGCTCCATGGCCTGCAGCAGTTCGCGCGCCTCGACAATAAATGTCTGCTGTGCCTGATCGAGATTGATGCTCACCTGGACCTTCCTTGTCGATCGTTGAACGGGCTGTGACGCGGGCTAAAAGGCGCCGTTGCGACACAGTTGCAAAGCTTGCGCGACCGCTTGGCTCTGGCCGGCCAGGCTCAAGGCCGTGCCGGTATTGCCCGCTTCGCGCTGGATGACCGCCAGCAATTGCAGGCCGGCACCGTCCATTTCCGTGACCTGGGACAGGTCCAGCTGCAGGCGCGGCGCCGCGCCGATGTGTGGCAGCAGCGCGGCGGCCAGCTCGGCCACCGTATAGATGGTCAGTTCGCCGTCGATGCCGACGTGGGCGGTGTCGTCGAGTGTTTCGCGGGTGATCGGCATGCAAAACTCCTTGGCCGCAATCAGGGCAGGATCAGCTTGGACACCGCCGCCAGCATCTGCGCCGGCTGGAACGGCTTGACCACCCAGGCCTTGGCACCGGCGGCCTGGCCTTCGGCTTTCTTCGATTCCTGGGACTCGGTGGTCAGCATGATGATCGGGGTGAACTTGTAGTTGGCCAGTTTCTTGACCTCCTTGACGAAGGTGATGCCGTCCATGTTCGGCATGTTCACGTCGCTGATGATCAGGTGCACCTTCTGCCCGGTGAGCTTGTTCAGGGCGTCCCTGCCATCGCTGGCCTCGATCACGTCGTAACCGGCGCTTTTCAAGGCGATACCAACCACTTGCCGAACGCTGCTGGAGTCGTCGACCACTAATACATTCTTCGCCATGAGGGGCTCCCTAAAAGAAAGTGATGTCTTGAGAATTCTGTTGCGCTGCCGCTTCGCCATGGTGGGTGCGGCGCTGCTCGTCGGTGGCGTAGGTGGACTCCATGCGTGCCAGCCACTGCCGGGCATCGATGGCCACCGGTGCATCCGGTGACTGGCTGGCCTGCTGCAGGTGTTCATGCAGGGCGTGCATGTTGTCGCGCACGTGACTGAGGATCTGGCTGACGCGGTCCTGGAACTGCAGGTTGACCAGCACCTCGGTCATCTCGTCGCGAATCCCGTAGCTTTCCTGCTTGAGCAGGTCGGCGGACTCGGCCAGGTGACCGGTAATGTTCTGAAAACGCTCGAGCACCGACTGGATGCTTTGCTCGGAGGCGGCCACCGAGTGGCTGTCCTGGTCGGCGCTGCTGGAAGCCGCCTGCACCAGCTGGGTAATCGCGTTATTGATGATGTCGACCTTGGCCGACATCTGCTGGCCGGTCTCGCTGGACTTGCTCGACAGGCTGCGCACCGCATCGGCCACTACCGCGAACCCGCGACCGGCTTCACCGGCCCGCGCCGCCTCGATGGCCGCATTGAGGGCGAGCAAGTTGGTTTGGGCCGCGATGGCCGCGACATCGGCCGCCATGGTACGCAGCTCACTGGTGTAGGCGGTAAGGCCGCGCACTTGGGACAGGGTCTGGTCACGGCTCGATTGAGTGGCCTTGAGGGAGTCGATCACCTGGCTCAACTCGCTGTCGCTGCGGGCCAGCACCTTGAGCGCCCCGTCGGCCGCCTGGCCATCCAGCTCGCCGGCGGCTTGCTGCGAGGCGTGTACGGTGTCCTGCAGCCGTGCGGAAATCCCGGTGAAGCGGTTGGCCAGGCTCACAATGGCGTCTTCGGTCAGCTGGCGCGAGCTTTCCACGTGCTTGGCCCAGATCGGCATGGCGCCGAGCAATACTTCATCGAGCTGTGCCCGTGAATCCAGGCTGGTTTGCCTGGCCTGGGCAATCGAAGGGTCTTCCAGCACCAGGGCATGCACCACCGCCTGACGTTGGGCCCGCGTATTCAAGGCGCATGCCCCGAGGCCGACCAGCACCAGCAGCACGCAGACGGCGAGATTGGCCGGGGAAGTGGACTGCACGAGGATCCAGGCCACGGCGGGAACGACCGGGAGTAGAGCGAACCAGAGAAAACGCGGTTGAGCGGAAAGGGCGGTACGGCTGGTTTGACTCGGCGTCATGAGTTCGGTCCCTGAACGATGTTGCGGATATAAACAACATAGGAGTTATCCGCCCCATTCGCCGCAACTTTAGCCCTGCCTGGCGCCTTCCGTCTGGTTTATGACGGCTACGTTACCTTTACTCCACTGTTTCAACCCGCGCCGGGGTACGAATGAAGGTACGAAACACGTGATCCCACAGCGGTGAGGAGACGCCGAAGTTTTTTTCGATGCCTTGGCGGTGATGCAGATCGTGATTGGCAACCAGGCCCGGAATGTACGGATACGCCCAATGCTCGGGACGGTGCATCACGTAGTGCACCGAGATGTAATAGAAGTAGCCGGTGACCGCACCGACAAACGCCGAGGTCAGGCCCGTGTACCAGGCCAACAGCAGCAATGCGGCAAAGGTGGAGCTGGTTTTCCAGCTCGACACCCCGATGTATGCCAGTACGTCAATGTGATGGGTCCAGTGCTCGCGGCGGTACAAGGAGTGGAACAGAAAACGGTGCGCCGAATACTCCACCAGCGTCCAGGCCAAGAGGCCGGCAAACAGTTGCCACGGGTCAAGGGGGGCCAGCCAGAGCGCGAAGCCGATGAACAACGGAATGGTGAAGAAATCCAGGTAGTACGCGGCCGACGACATCAGCCATTTGTTCGAAGCCGCCATGTGCGGGTCTTCCTCGAGGTGCGAGCAATGGGGAGCTAGGCCGGAGTGTCCCCGGCGGCGTGGAGATTGCCCATTGATTCACGCCGTTGCAACAGCTCAATCCGCTGCGTCGGCACCAACCGGCGCAAGGTGGTGTACAGCGCCCGGGTTTCCAGCAGGTTCCAGACCCGCAACATGGTTTCCAGCGCATCCAGAGGCTTGCTGATGAAATCCCGCGCGCCGAGGGCCAGGGCGCGCAGGCGGGTGTCGCGGGTGGCGTCGGCGGTGAGTACCAGGATCGGCAGGTATTCGCCGTCGGGAATGCGTCGGTTGAGCTGTTCCAGCACCGCGAAGCCGTCAAGCTCGGGCATGTGCAAGTCCAGAATCACCAGGTCCGGTTCGAAACTGTTGAACAGCTCCAGGGTGCGCAGCGGCTCGGTGCTGCTCAGCACGTTGGTCAGCCCCTCGCGCGCCAGCAGTTGCTCCACCAGGTCGAGGTTCGGGCGTTGGTCGTCGATGATCAGAATGCGCAGGTCGAGGTTCACACAGGCTCCGGGAAATACTGGTCGAGGTGGGCAAGAAACGCCGGGATATTGATGGGCTTGCTCAGGACCGCCGTCGCGCCTGCTTCCTGCAAGGCTTGACGGGTGAGGTCGCTGGCGTCGGCGGTGATCATCAGCACCGGGGTTTGGCGGGTAGTCGGCGAGTCGCGCAAGCGTTGCAGCACCTTCACGCCGTCGATGTCCGGCAGCGAAACATCCAGCAGGATCAACTGCGGCCCGTGCTGGGCGGCCAGGTCCAGGCCCAGTTGGCCTTGCATGCTCGACAGCAGCTTTATGCCTGGCCGGCGTTGCAGCAGGGTTTCGAGCAGCGCCAGGCTGGAAAGGTTGTCTTCGATGCACAGTACCTTGCCCAGGAAGGCGCGAACGGCGGGGGCAGGGCGCGTCAACGCGGTGTCGATGACGGGCGCGGCGAGAGCCACGGAGCCCGGCACGCGCACGAACGGCAGCTCCAGGGTAAAGCGCGAGCCGACACCGGCCTGGCTGTGCACGGTCAAGCGGCCGTGCATGTTTTCCAGCAGGCTTTTGCTCAGCGCCAGGCCCAGGCCGCTGCCTTCCACATTCGGGTCGGCGCCCAGACGCTCGAACGGCGTGAACAGTTGCCCCAGGCGATCGGCCGCAATGCCCTGGCCGGTGTCGCACACCGACACTTCGATGCGTGGCCCGCTGATACTGACCTCGATGCTCACCTGGCCTTCGCGCTGGTTGTATTTGATCGCATTGGACAGCAGGTTCAGCAGCACCTGGGTCAGGCGTTGGCGGTCGGCAACGATACCCGTGTCCGCCGCCAATACCGGCAATGGCTGCACGCGGATACCCGCGTCGGCGGCCATGGGCGACACCAGCGTCAGCGCCTCTTGCAACACGCCCGCCAGCGGGATCGGCGCGATATTCAGCGCCAGGCTTCCGGCTTCGATCTTGGCGATGTCCAGCACCTCGTTGATCAACGTCAGCAGATGCTGGCCGGCGCGCAGGATATGCCCGACATGGGCCTTTTGCCCCGATAGCGCATCCATTTCCAACAGTTGCGCAAACCCCAGGATCGAATTGAGCGGTGTACGCAACTCGTGACTCATGCGCGACAGGAACTCGCTTTTGGCGCGGCTGGCGCGCTCGGCTTCTTCGCGGGCGGTGCGCAAGGCGATCTCGGCGGCGCGGCGGTCGGTAATGTCGCGGGTGATCTTGGAGAAACCGCGCAGCGCCCCGGTGCCGTCGTACTGCGCAGTGATCACCACGCTGGCCCAGAAGCGCGTGCCGTCCTTGCGGCAGCGCCAGCCCTCTTCGGTGTAGTCACCATTGCGGGTCGCCTCGCGCAGGGCCATGTCCGGGTGCTGCGGGCATTCGTCGGGTAGGTAGAACAGCGAGAAATGCTGGCCGATGATCTCCTGCTCGGTGTAGCCCTTGATGCGTTCGGCGCCGTTGTTCCAACTGGTGACATAACCTGCGGTGTCGAGGGCGAAGATCCCGTAGTCCTTGACCCCGTCGATGATCAGCCGCAAGCGTTCCTCGTTGTCACGCAGCGCGCGCTCACGTTCGGCCAGCAGCAACCCGGCCTCCACCAGGCGGGTGCCCAATTGGCCGATCTCATCCTGTTCCGGTGGCTGCGCAAGCAAGGGCTGGCCCAGTGCCAGGCGTTGCGCATTGCGCTGTACATTCTGCACCCGCGCGACAATGCCCTTGGACAGGAACAGCACCGCGACAATGGCGCCGAACAGCCCGCAGATCGCCGCCAGCCAGGTGGACAGCAACAAGCGTTGACGGGTCTCGTAGGCCGCGGTACTGCGCTCGGCCAGCAACGAAGCCTCCAGGGTCAGCATGGTGCTGATGTGTTGGCGCAAGGCATCGAGGATGTGTTTGTTGCTGATCAGGATGGCGCTGATCGATTGCGCGCTGGCGTGGCTGTCGTTGAGCATCTCTTCAAGCCCGTCGGCCTTTGCGTCGATCAGCGGCTTTATCGCGTTGAGCTGTTCACGCACCCGCTGATCGCGCACGTTGCGGTCGAGCCGCAACAGCGCGGCGTCAATCTGCGGCCTGGCGTTGCGGTAACTGGGCAGGAAGTCTTCGCGGCGGGTCAGCAGGTAACCGCGCACACTGGCCGCCGCTTCCGCGAGCAAGGTGTGCACGGCCTGGATATCGCCTTGCACGCGCAACACCCGGCGCACATCTTCTTCGGCGCGCGCGGTCTGGCGCTCGGTGGTGTAGATCAGTACCAGGGACAGCAACAGCACCACCAATGGTAATGAAATGACCACCAGCGCCTTGCCGCGCAGTGGCAGGTCGGCCCAACGCCGCTTCATGGTTGCGCCACCAGGCCCAGGGCGATCCCGCGCACGGCGGCCTGGGTGCGGTCGGCCGCGCCGAGCTTGCCGATCACCCGCTCTACATGGGCTTTGGCGGTGCCGGTGGTAATTCCCAAGTGTTCACCGATGGCGCGGTTGCTCATGCCGTTGGCGACCAGGCCAAGCACCTGGCGCTCCCGTGGGGTGAGGTGTTCGCTGGGGGCCGCGCCGCTGGCCTGGCGTTCGGTCATGCGCCGCAACAGGCGCGCGCTGACCGCGGTGTCCAGCGCTTCGCCACCGGCGGCCACGGTTTGCAGGGCCTGGATCACCTCGTCACGGCTGGCGTCCTTGAGCAAATAGCCGACCGCCCCGGCGCTCATTGCCGCTTCCAGGTGATCGGGGCTGTCGTCCATGGTGAACATCACCACTTTCACCGCCGGCAGGCGTTGCTGCAGCAGGCGTGCGGCGCCCAGGCCGTTGAGCACCGGCATGCGGATGTCGAGGATGACGATATCCGGCAGCAACTGTTCGCACAGGTCCACCGCGTGCTGGCCGTCACGGGCCTGGCCGACCACCTCAAACTGCGGATGACCGGCGAGCAGCGCGACGAAACCCGTACGCGTGACTTCATGGTCATCGGCCAGGACCAGGCGCAACACGGGGCTCATTGCGCGGCTCCGTTCACGAGGGCAGGCACGCTGGCCTGCACCTGGGTGCCGCCGCCGACCACGCTGACACAGCTGAAGCGGCCGCCCAGCAGGCTGGCGCGCTCCTGCATGGTGGCAAGGCCCACATGGTCCGCCCCGTCCCGGTGCGGGTCATGTGCGAAGCCCTTGCCGTTGTCATCGACTTGCAGGATGGCCGTCTCGTCGCGCAGTTCCAGGGTCAGCGCTACCTGGCTTGCCTGCGCATGTTTGAGCACGTTATTGATCGCTTCCTGGCCGATCCTGAACACAGCGATCTCCACCGAACTGGGCAGCCGTGCCGCACAGTGCGAGCGCCACAGCACCTGGATACCGGCATCACGCAGGCGGTCGGCTTCTTTGTCGAGGGCCTTGAACAGGCCGAAATCATCCAGCACCGTGGGGCGCAGGCCCGCAATCAGTTGTCGGCCTTCACCCACAGAGTGTTGGGCCAGGCTGAGAATCGCCTGCAGGTCCGCGGCCAGAGCATCCGGCAGCGTGGGGCAGCGGCCGGCAAACCCTTGCAGCCGTTGATGCAAGCCGGCGAGGGTCTGCGCCAGGCCGTCGTGCAGGTCGTAGGCCACGCGTTTGCGTTCATCTTCCTGGGCGCGAAGCAAGCGGTTGACCAGGTCGGACAGCGTGCGGTCGCGGGCCTTGAGCGTGGTCAGCAGCCGCTGGTTTTGCAGGTGTGCGGCCAGCAGCGTGGCGAGCAATTGCAGGGATTCGCTGTCTTCATGCTCCGGCGCGCGCAGGCTGACGCTATTGCCCAGCACCAGCACGCCAAATGCCTGGCCATCACTGCCGCGCAATGGCACCTGCAGCACGCTGTGCGGCGGCTCGTGCCAGTGTGGCGTACGCAGGTCGCGGTCGGCGAGGGTAGCCAGGCGGGCGATGTGCGCGGGGCTGCCATGGCGCGCGGTGACACTCGCGCAGCCCTCGGCATCCCATTCCTGCAGCAGGCCGTGGTCCATGGCGAGGAATGCGCAAGCCCTGGCAAGCACGCGTTCGCGCATGGCCTGGGGCGGCAATTGGGCCAGTTCCTGCCCGGTATCCACCAAGAGCCGCAGGCGTGCCGTGCGGCTTTGCGATTGACGAAAATGCGCGCGCATGGCCAAGGCGCTGCCGGGATCTGGAGGAGTGTTGTGCATGGTGAACGTTCCGGTCGCAAGGACGCTTATTAGACCCTGACAGGTACCCTGGGCGCTATCTGCCATATGGCATAGGCAAATGCCTCCAGTTGGCCGATGGCGCGCGGCGGGCAGCTTGGCAAAGTGGGCTCACCGACCACCACTGGAGTTTCGCCATGCAATTCAAACCCGCTGCAATCGCCCTGATGTTTGCCTTGAGCGTACCCTTTGTCCAGGCTGCCGACACGAGCCCCTATGTCTACCGTGAAGTGGCCCAGGCCCCGGCGAATGTAAAAGACCGTGAGATTGCCGGCCTGTTCGACCGTTGGAACAGCGCCCTGCAGACCGGTAACGTCAAGTCGGTGGTGGACCTGTATGCGCCTGGCGCGGTGCTGCAACCCACCGTGTCCAACCAGGTGCGCACCACGCCCGAGCAGATCGGCGACTACTTCGACCACTTCCTGGCGCTCAAGCCGGTGGGGCAGATCAACTACCGCGAGATCCGCCAACTGGGCAGCAACGTGGCCATGGACAGCGGCGTCTACACCTTCACCCTGACCGAGGCCAACGGCCAGGTGCGCCATGTGCAGGCCCGCTATACCTTCGTCTACGAGCAGGTGGGCGGGCAGTGGAAGATCCTCAACCATCACTCCTCGGCGATGCCTGAGGTGCAGGCCAAACACGCGAAGCAGTGAGTTTGCCGGCGAGGGCTTTTTGCCGCGCGGGCTTGAGTTTCTCGAAGACGCAAAAAAAGGCCAAGTTCGGGTAGTGTTGGTCAGAGCAGGACGCAATGCTCAAAGCAACGAAGATCAAATGTGGGAGCTGGCTTGCCTGCGAAGACGTCGGCCCAGCAAACATTGATGTTGACTGGCCCACTGAAGTGCGCCCCAGAAGTTGGACACCCATCCAACTCCAGGGGCTTTTTCATGAGCAAGTACACTACGCAGTTCAAGCTATCCGCCATCACCGCCTTCCTTGAACGAGGTCGGGGCTTTCGCCGTAT
>NZ_MNPW01000070.1 GCF_001983175.1 Pseudomonas cedrina subsp. cedrina | reverse complement strand
AAAACGTACAGGCATAACACAGGGAATTAGTAATGAACAAGATTTTTCTGATGAAATTTCTCTATAAATTTGATTTCAAATAAATTCATGATTTTTATCATTAAAAACGAGGTTCAAAAGGGAGAATAAAAAGGATCGAGTCGGCTAAAGTCTTTAGTACCGAAGTGTCTTTATTAATCGGACTTTTTGAACAACCTCTTAATATAGATGTAACAAGCGAACGTTGACGATAGTGAAAGCCGCGTCCGCTTATTGAATTAGATAGTCTTTATTGGAAATGCTAAGCTCAGAAGGTATATGATAAGAAATAGGTAAGTTTACTAAGAATATTTTTCTAAATAAAGTGGGAGCATTTTTATTTCTAATTGTGAGTGGTATAATAACATCTATAAAGAAGGAGGGAACGTGGTGGAAATTATTTATTTTGGTATTTTGCTTTGTTCTATTGCATTTTTTATAGCTGCTATATATATTTCCATAACCTTAAAACGGTTAGCTAATGTTA
>NZ_MNPW01000069.1 GCF_001983175.1 Pseudomonas cedrina subsp. cedrina | reverse complement strand
TTAATGACTCCTAACATCAAAATAATGATTTCAGTTTAGATTTACAGATCTTACAACACCGTTATTCAAAATTTGTTACCAAGCTTATAAAAATTCTCTGCACAAAGCAATTAAAAAATTTGGGCTTAAAATAGCGTAATCTGCAACACTTTTTAAGTATTTAAAGCATAACAAACTCAGTTAAGTGTAAGCATAAATTGAATTAAGAATACATTCCATTCAACAACGGAAAAAATCGATTCTATGGTTATCAACAGACCGAGCAAATCTTGGTCAATGCGCACTTACACTCCACTAAAAATTAGTGGAGGTTTTGTGCTTAAAATCTGTCTCAGAAGTTGCCTTCGGCAACAACTAAAAATCCAAATAAAACTAACCAAAATCAATTTGATCTAACATAGTTTCGGTACTGGCTTGGTCTAAGCCTAAATAAGCTAAAGTCATGGCTTCACTTGAATGATTTAATAAGTGCATTACTAAGCCAATATTGTAATTGGATTGCGTATAAAC
>NZ_MNPW01000068.1 GCF_001983175.1 Pseudomonas cedrina subsp. cedrina | reverse complement strand
TTAATTTCGCTAAACCATAAAAAAACCACCAATACAGGTGGTTTTTTTAGGCTTTACTATGTGATGGTCTTTTATTATTGGAAGATGAAATATTCTTTTTGGAAGTGAGCTCACTAGACTTTTGATTCATTCGATGTAAGGCAAGTATTTGGTAAGTATTACACGCTAATAAGGGGGCAATCATTAACCATGCATATTCCGTGCCTTCTGCTTGGAGACCTGGAACCCACTCCACCGCAGTCATCACAATCATGAAAAACAATGCTGGTATAAATGCATTTTGCTTTGTTTCTTTTGCCTTTCTTTTCGCAACAAACCAACCGTAAACAAAGAACACAAGTACCATCAAGATATACCAACGAATAGAAGCCTCACCTTT
Source organism: Pseudomonas cedrina subsp. cedrina (assembly GCF_001983175.1). Classification (GTDB taxonomy): domain Bacteria; phylum Pseudomonadota; class Gammaproteobacteria; order Pseudomonadales; family Pseudomonadaceae; genus Aquipseudomonas; species Aquipseudomonas cedrina. The sequence goes on along the minus strand of NZ_MNPW01000068.1, from coordinate 134 downwards.
TGTTGCTTGATAAGGAAAGTATACTAAGTCCAACAGAACAAATGCAATTAATAATAGTTGAACCGTGGGCCAAAATGAACGAAACAAACTAATTCCATACCGATGAACGAATAAATAAGCAAAGAAACCGGTCA
>NZ_MNPW01000006.1 GCF_001983175.1 Pseudomonas cedrina subsp. cedrina | reverse complement strand
CTCCACAAGCACCCACACGAATTGCTTGATTCAGTTGTTAAAGAGCGGTTGGTTAAGATCTTTCGTCTCAACCGAGGCGCGCATTCTACAGCAGCCTCATTTGCTGTCAAGTGATTATTTTCAGAAGCTTTCGAAGAATTCTTCAACAACTTCAACCACTTGCGCTTCCGATCTCTCGTTAGCGGGAGGCGAATTCTACAGCGTTACACGCTGCTGTCAACACCTCTTTTTCTCCGCTTTCGACCGAGAGGATCGAAACGTTAATAGAGCCAAACAACACCGCTCTACCAACTCCTTCTGGGCTTCGATGAACTGAAGCGTGTCGCTGTCGAATCTCGCATAACTCTTTGTTTACCAAGGAGTTTTCCGTTTCGACTGCGCCGGAAGTGGGGCGAATTATAGACTTCCAGAATCTGCCGTCAACCCTTAATTTTGCTTTTTCTATCAGTTAGTTGGAATTGATTAAAAAACCATCAAAAACTGATCAGCAACGCCTTCTATATAGAAGAAGAGATTCAGATAACACCCGCGACCTTCAGAGCAGCCACATTACGCTCACCCAACCCCAACACCTCCTGCAGCACCTTGGCCGTATGCTCTCCCAAAAGAGGAGGCGCATTCCGGTACTCCACTGGCGTTTTGGATAACCGTATCGGACTTGCCACCTGAGGCACCATCCCTGCCAACGCATGCGGCAGCGCCATGGCCAAACCGCGCGCCTTGACCTGAGGATCGGAAAACACCTGCGCCAAGTCATTGATCGGCCCACAAGGCACACCAACCCGCTCCAGCCGCAACACCCACTCAGTCGTCGTCTTGAATACAGTAGCCTGACGAATCAACGGAATCAGCTCCGCCCGATTCGCCACCCGCACCTTATTAGTAGAGAAGCGCGGATCATCCGCCCACTGCGGCTGCCCAGCCACTTCAGCAAACTTGCGGAACTGGCTGTCATTCCCCACCGTCAGGATGAAGTCACCATCAGCGGTAGGAAAATCCTGATAAGGCACGATATTCGGATGAGCATTCCCCAGGCGCCTCGGCGAATCACCCGTTGTCAGGTAATTCATCGCCTGGTTCGCCAGGCAAGCCACCTGCACATCCAGCAACGCCATATCGATATGCTGCCCACCGCCGTCATGGTCCCGATGAGCCAGTGCCGCGAGTATCGCCACAGTCGAGTAAAGCCCCGTAAGAATGTCGGTCAGCGCAACGCCAACCTTCACCGGCCCAGCGCCGTCCTCACCCTCGGGCCGGCCGGTCAGGCTCATAAGCCCGCCCAGCCCTTGAATCATGAAGTCATAACCCGCGCGTGTCGCATACGGCCCTGTCTGACCGAAGCCGGTGATCGAGCAGTAAATCAGCTCCGGATTGATCTCCTTGAGCGACTCATAGTCCAGCCCATACGCCGCAAGGCCACCGACCTTGAAGTTCTCGATCAGAATGTCCGACTTGGCCGCCAGGTCGCGCACCAGTGCCTGCCCCTCCGGCCGCGTGAAGTCGATAGTCACCGACTGCTTGTTGCGATTAGCCGACAGGTAATACGCCGCCTCACTGGTGTTCTCGCCATAGGCGTCCTTAAGGAAAGGCGGCCCCCATGCGCGCGTGTCGTCACCGCTCCCTGGACGTTCAACCTTGATCACCTCAGCCCCGAGGTCCGCAAGAATCTGCCCGGACCAGGGGCCCGCCAGTACTCGCGATAAGTCCAGCACCCGCAGATGCGAAAGCGCGCCCATGCCGTGCTCCTATTAATAGAACGCCTGAAGACCGGTTTGCGCGCGCCCAAGAATCAGGGCATGCACGTCGTGCGTACCTTCGTAGGTGTTCACCACCTCCAGGTTGACCAGATGGCGCGCCACGCCGAACTCGTCGGAAATACCGTTGCCACCCAGCATGTCGCGCGCCATGCGTGCGATATCCAGAGACTTGCCACACGAGTTGCGCTTCATGATCGAGGTGATCTCGACCGCCGCAGTCCCTTCGTCTTTCATACGCCCCAGACGCAGGCAGCCTTGCAGGGCCAGGGTGATCTCGGTCTGCATGTCAGCCAGCTTCTTCTGGATCAGCTGAGTCGCCGCCAGTGGGCGGCCAAACTGCTGGCGATCAAGCGTGTATTGGCGAGCGGTGTGCCAGCAGAACTCAGCCGCACCCAACGCCCCCCAGGAGATGCCATAACGCGCGGAGTCAAGGCAGGTAAAAGGCCCCTTCAGGCCACGCACGTCCGGGAAGATGTTCTCTTGCGGCACGAACACGTTATCCATGACGATCTCGCCGGTAATGGAGGCGCGCAGCCCGACCTTGCCGTGAATCGCCGGTGCGCTCAGACCTTTCCAGCCTTTCTCCAGGACAAAGCCACGGATATCGCCAGCATCGTCCTTGCCCCACACCACGAACACATCAGCGATCGGGCTATTGGTGATCCACATCTTCGCGCCCGTCAGGCTGTAGCCACCCTCGACTTTGCGAGCACGGGTAATCATTGCGCCTGGGTCGGAGCCATGATTGGGCTCGGTCAGGCCGAAACAGCCGATCCATTCGCCAGATGCCAGCTTCGGCAGGTACTTCTGTTTCTGCGCCTCAGTGCCAAACTCGTTGATCGGCACCATGACCAGCGACGATTGCACGCTCATCATCGAGCGATAGCCGGAATCGACACGCTCCACTTCGCGCGCAATCAGCCCATAGCTGACGTAATTCAAGCCGCTGCCGCCGTACTGCTCGGGAATCATTGCACCGAGTAAACCGGTCTCGCCCATTTCACGAAAAATGGCGGGGTCAGTCTTTTCATGGCGAAAGGCTTCGAGCACACGCGGCGCCAGCTTGTCCCGGGCAAATTGCTGAGCGCTGTCGCGCACCATGCGCTCTTCTTCGGTGAGCTGTTGGTCCAGTAGCAACGGATCAATCCAGTTGAAGCTTGCCTTGCCTGCCATGAATAAGTCCTCGCGGGAGAAATCAGAAGTCGTGGGAAGCAGCCTAGGCCCCTCCAGCACAGAGGGCAAACGAGGTTTCCGCATAGGGTTGTGCTAATTTCTCACTTCGTAATAGCCAGGATGGGCGCAAAGGCGCTTTATAAGTGAGGACACGGTATATGCGTAGAAAAATCCCCAGCACCACCGCCCTCGTCAGTTTTGAAGCCGCAGCCCGCCACGAGAGCTTTACCAAGGCCGCGCACGAGCTTTCGATTACTCAAGGCGCCATCTGTCGACAGATCGCCAGCCTTGAAGAGTTTTTAAGTGTCGAGCTGTTTCGCCGCTCAAGGCGCGGGGTAAAGCTGACGGAAGCCGGGCTGTCTTATAGTCGGCGCGTCGCCGCGCAATTGGACGCGGTTGAGCGCGATACGCTGTCTGTCATGGGACAGCAAGGCGCCAACACTATAGAACTGGCCGTGGTCCCCACGTTCGGTACTCAGTGGTTGATACCTCGCCTTAAGGATTTCCAGCGTCAACATCCGCAAGTCACCGTCAACCTGACCAACCGCACACGCCCGTTTCTGTTTGCCGACACTGAGTTCGACGCAGCGATCTACTTCGGCGATGCCGATTGGTCCGGCACCGAATCCCACCGACTGATGGGAGAGAACCCTGTGCCGGTGTGCAGCCCCCGACTACTGGGCAGCGCACACCCGTTCAGCCCCCAACAAATTGCAGAACTGCCCCTGCTGCAGCAGACCACTCGACCCTACGCTTGGCGCCAATGGTTCAATGCCCAACAGCTGAGCGTACCTCGCGACATGACAGGCCCGCGTTACGAGCTATTCTCGATGTTGTCCCAGGCAGCCATGCATGACATGGGGATCGCGCTGATTCCGCCGTTCCTCATCCAACGCGAACTGGAGGAGCGTCAATTGGTGATCGCCTGCACCGAGGCGCTGGCCAGCTCCAAAGCTTACTACTTGATGATTCCCGACAAAAAAGTCGAATCAGCCTCGCTTCAGGCATTCAAGAACTGGCTGATCGATCAGTCGCAGCGCTATAGCACCAATAGTCCTGGGCTCCAACCAAGCCTCTGACTTTGTAGTCAGTTAATTTGGAATCCTACAGATGTACGTATATGTCGCATTTGAGCAGACTGTATCTGTCCTTCAGTAACAAAGCTCAAAGCCATGCGCTACATGGCTTTGAGCGACTATTACGAGCCAATGAACGACCATTCATGGCAACCATGGGAAAATGCTGAAAAAACGCAGTAAAGCCTCTAAACGACTGTATTTAAATCATTTATTCCAACTACTTGCGACAATCAGTCACAGGGTGACTTGTAGTTAATTTTTCGTCACCCGTCATAATTCCTTGAAGGCCGTAAAGTTCGCCTGCAAAATGCCGCGCCCCGCTGTCATTTCAGCGGGATCGTGCTGATCGGCCGCCCCAGTTGCGCCACTCGCGGTGCACTGGCCTTTTTACAAAAAGATCAAAAGCAAAAAGATCATGCAGGAGATTTGACGTGCACATTGGTGTTCCTCTCGAAACCCAGACCGGTGAAACGCGGGTGGCTGCCACCCCGGAAACCATCAAGAAGCTGATCGGCCAGGGCCATAAGGTCACTGTACAAAGCGGAGCCGGCATCCAGGCCAGCGTCGTCGACAGTGCCTATGAAGCGGCAGGCGCGACCATTGGCAGCGCCAACGATGCGTTTGGCACCGAGCTTATTCTCAAAGTGGTTGCCCCCAGCGACAGCGAACTTGCGCTGATCAAAAGCGGCACCGTGTTGGTGGGCATGCTCAACCCGTTCAGCAACGAAACCATTGCCAAGCTCGCTGAGCGCGGCATTACCGCCTTCGCCCTCGAGGCTGCACCGCGCACATCGCGAGCCCAGAGCCTCGACGTGCTGTCATCCCAGGCCAACATTGCGGGCTACAAGGCTGTGCTGCTCGCCGCCCATCACTATCCGCGCTTCATGCCGATGCTGATGACCGCCGCAGGCACCGTCAAAGCGGCGCGCGTGCTGATCCTCGGCGCCGGTGTTGCAGGCCTGCAGGCCATCGCCACAGCGAAACGCCTGGGTGCCGTGATCGAAGCGTCTGACGTACGCCCGGCGGTCAAGGAGCAGATCGAGTCCCTCGGCGCCAAATTTGTCGACGTGCCCTACGAAACCGACGAAGAGCGTGAATGCGCGGTCGGCGTCGGCGGTTACGCGCGCCCGATGCCGACCAGCTGGATGCAGCGCCAGGCCCTGGCCGTGCACGAGCGCGCCAAGCAAGCCGATATCGTCATCACCACCGCGCTGATTCCTGGCCGCAAGGCACCCACCCTGCTGAGCGCCGAGACCGTCGCACACATGAAGCCGGGCTCAGTGGTCATCGACCTTGCCGCCGCCCAAGGCGGCAACTGCCCGCTGACCATCGCCGATCAAGTGGTAGTGCAGAACGGCGTGATCATTTGCGGCCCGACCAACCTGGCCGGGGCCGTAGCCGCCGATGCTTCTGCTTTATATGCACGCAACCTGCTGGACTTCCTGAAGCTGGTCTTCAACAAGGATGGGCAGTTTGAAATCAACCTTGAAGACGACATCGTCGCCGCGTGCCTGATGTGCCGCGACGGCCAAGTCATCCGCAAAAACGCCTAAGCAGGGATTCAGACGATGGAAGAGCTTATCTCCCCCGGTATCTACAACCTGATCATCTTTGTGCTGGCGATTTATGTCGGTTACCACGTGGTCTGGAACGTCACCCCCGCGCTGCACACGCCGTTGATGGCGGTGACCAACGCCATCTCGGCGATCGTCATCGTTGGCGCCATGTTGGCCGCGGCCCTCACCGTGACTCCGCTGGGCAAAACCATGGGCACCCTGGCCGTGGCACTGGCGGCAGTCAACGTGTTTGGCGGCTTCCTGGTCACCCGCAGGATGCTTGAGATGTTCAAGAAGAAAGCGCCCAAAGTTAAAGAAGAGGTGCAGAAATAATGAGTATGAATCTGGTCACGACGCTGTATCTGATTGCGTCGATCTGCTTCATCCAAGCCCTCAAGGGTCTCTCACACCCGACCACTTCACGGCGCGGCAACCTGTTCGGCATGCTTGGCATGGCGCTGGCGGTGCTCACCACCGTGGGTCTGATCTATAAGCTCGGCGCCGAGCTTGCAACTGCCGGTATCGGCTACGTGATCGTTGGCCTGCTGGTCGGCGGCACTGCCGGCTCGATCATGGCCAAGCGCGTAGAAATGACCAAGATGCCGGAGCTGGTAGCCTTCATGCACAGCATGATCGGCCTGGCCGCGGTGTTCATCGCAATTGCCGCGGTGGTCGAGCCGCAATCCCTGGGCATTGTCAAACTCTTGGGCGACGCGATTCCTGCGGGCAACCGCCTGGAGCTGTTCCTTGGTGCGGCCATCGGCGCAATCACCTTCTCCGGTTCGGTGATCGCGTTCGGCAAACTGTCGGGCAAATACAAGTTCCGCCTGTTCCAGGGCGCACCGGTACAGTTCGGCGGCCAGCACAAGCTGAACCTGGCACTTGGCCTCGCCACGCTGGGCCTGGGCCTGGCGTTCATGTTCACCGGCAACCTTACCGCCTTCGCGCTGATGCTGGCCCTGGCCTTTGTATTGGGCGTGCTGATCATCATCCCGATCGGCGGCGCCGATATGCCGGTGGTGGTGTCGATGCTCAACAGTTACTCCGGCTGGGCGGCGGCGGGTATCGGCTTCTCGCTGAACAACTCGATGCTGATCATCGCCGGTTCCCTGGTGGGTTCAAGCGGCGCGATCCTGTCGTACATCATGTGCAAGGCGATGAACCGTTCCTTCTTTAATGTGCTGCTCGGCGGTTTCGGCAACACGCCGGATGCCAGCGCCGCTGCAGGATCAAAAGAAGCACGCCCGGTGAAATCCGGCTCGGCCGACGACGCCACCTTCCTGCTGACCAACGCCGACACCGTGATCATCGTTCCGGGCTACGGCCTGGCAGTCGCTCGGGCGCAACATGCGCTCAAGGAGCTGACCGAAAAGCTGACTCACCGCGGCGTCACCGTGAAGTACGCGATCCATCCGGTGGCGGGCCGTATGCCTGGGCACATGAACGTACTGCTCGCCGAGGCCGAAGTGCCTTATGACCAGGTGTTCGAGATGGAAGACATCAACTCCGAGTTCGGTCAGGCCGACGTGGTGCTGGTGCTGGGCGCCAACGACGTGGTCAACCCGGCCGCCAAGAACGATCCCAACTCGCCGATTGCCGGCATGCCGATTCTCGAAGCGTTCAAGGCCAAAACCATCATCGTCAACAAGCGCTCGATGGCCAGCGGTTATGCCGGCCTGGATAACGAGCTGTTCTACCTGGACAAGACCATGATGGTCTTCGGTGACGCCAAGAAGGTCATCGAAGATATGGTCAAAGCCGTCGAGTAAACTGCTTCAGCGCAATACTCGAAACCCCGGCCTGCTATAGGCTGGGGTTTTTTTATCGTTCCCGCGCTCTGCGTAGGAATGCATCCAGGGATGCTCTGCGTCCCGCTTTGCACATACATGAAACCCGACCAAAGGCTCTAAATCGCCGCCTGGCATTCGACCATGGTAGCGGGCCGAAATCTTTTGAAATCACTAAACTGCGCACCTTGCCTCCGTAGCCCGAGATAACAATCCATGTACCGTGATCGTATCCGCTTGCCTTCGTTGTTGAACAAGGTCATGAGCGCGGCAGACGCCGCCGCACTGATCGAGGACGGAATGACCGTCGGCATGAGCGGCTTCACCCGTGCCGGTGAAGCCAAGGCCGTCCCCCACGCCCTGGCCGAACGCGCCAAGACTTCCCCGCTGAAAATCACCCTGATGACCGGCGCCAGCCTGGGCAATGACCTGGACAAGCAACTCACCGAAGCAGGCGTACTGTCGCGACGCATGCCGTTTCAAGTCGACAGCACCCTGCGCAAGGCCATCAACGCCGGCGAAGTGATGTTTATCGACCAGCACCTATCGGAAACCGTCGAGCAACTGCGCAACAACCAGCTCAAGCTGCCGGATATCGCCGTGATTGAAGCGGTCGCGATCACCGAGCTTGGCCACATCGTTCCCACCACTTCCGTCGGCAACTCCGCCAGCTTCGCGATTTTCGCCAAGCAGGTGATCGTCGAGATCAACTTGGCGCACAACCCGAACCTGGAAGGGTTGCACGACATCTATATCCCGACCTACCGGCCGACGCGCACGCCGATCCCGCTGGTGAAGGTCGACGACCGTATCGGCAGTACCGCTATCCCGATCCCTCCGGAAAAGATCGTTGCCATCGTCATCACCAACCAGGCCGACTCCGCTTCCACCGTGACGCCGCCAGACAGCGACACCCAAGGCATTGCCAATCACCTGATCAACTTCCTCAAGCAGGAAGTCGACGCCGGGCGCATGACCAACAAGCTCGGCCCGCTGCAGGCTGGCATCGGCAACATCGCCAACGCGGTCATGTGCGGGTTGATCGAATCGCCGTTCGAAGACCTGACCATGTATTCGGAAGTGTTGCAGGACTCGACCTTTGATTTGATCGATGCGGGCAAGCTGACCTTCGCGTCGGGCAGCTCGATCACCTTGTCGGAACGCCGTAACGCCGACGTATTCGGCAATCTGCAACACTATAAAGACAAGCTGGTGCTGCGCCCGCAGGAGATCTCCAACCACCCGGAAGTGGTGCGGCGCCTGGGTATCATCGCCATCAACACTGCGCTGGAGTTCGATATCTACGGCAACGTCAACTCCACCCATATTTGCGGCACGCGCATGATGAACGGCATTGGCGGCTCCGGGGATTTCGCGCGCAACGCGCACCTCGCGATCTTCGTCACCAAGTCGATTGCCAAGGGCGGGGCGATTTCCAGTGTGGTGCCCATGGTCAGCCACGTGGACCACACCGAGCACGACGTCGACATCCTCGTGACTGAAGTGGGTCTGGCCGATCTGCGCGGCCTGGCGCCACGGGAACGCGCACGGGTGATCATCGACAACTGCGTGCATCCGGCCTACCGCGATGCGCTGAACAGCTACTTCAATGCCGCTTGCGCTATTGGCGGCCACACGCCGCACATCCTGCGGGAAGCACTGAGCTGGCACATCAACCTGGAAGAAACCGGGCATATGCTCAAGGCGTGAGTGACACAGATGCGAGCTGACGGGCATACAGTTTCGTCAGCTCGGCTTATTCGTCTGCACTTCCTGAAAAAACTGTACTGCTGTACCGGTGTTTTCCTACCGAAATTTCTTACACACACGCTGAAATTACCTGTTTCGCACTGTTTCAGTGCGGACAGGTACAGTTGCCCCATTTCCGAACAGTACAGCACCCTTAAACAGTTAACTGCCCTCTCACAATACAGGTGAACTGTATCTGGAGAGTCTTGCGCGGGGAGAGGATCATTGGCATCAGTTAAACCACTACCTAATCCCGCCACAAGCGGAAGGATGTCATCATGGAACGTACACTCAGTTCCGATCTGTTCTCTGAAAAAGCTGTCAGCAACCAGTCCGCCATGCCTCTGCGCGTTCTCGCCAACCTGATGTTGTGGCAGCGCCGCATTTCCAGCCGCCATCAACTGGCTCGTCTGGATTCGCGTCTGCTGGCTGACGCTGGTATCAGCGAAGCTCAACGCTACGAAGAGCTGAGCAAGCCGTTCTGGCGCTAACTTAGCGCTCGCTGGCCCTGACCTGACGGGTCCACTGCCAGCACCCAGATTTGTCAAAACAAAGCCCGCCCCGGGACACCGGTGGCGGGCTTTGTTGTTTCCGGGATTGAAGTTTTCAATCGAAAACAGATGCCTCACGCGACAACAGGTACAGTTTAAAAAAAATAACAGTTAAGCAGTACAATTTAATCTTGCTGTCACTGTATCGGTCACACTGCCTCGCTCAACATGGTGTTCCAAAACCTCATGAAAAGGTGCTCGCCATGGATACGCCATCTCCTGTTGATAAGCGGCTCTCCCGCCCTACAGCTTCCTTCGTAGCTAAATGGATACGCCGTGCTTACGAACGACGCCAGTTGTCGCAGCTTGATAGCCGGGAATTGTCCGACGTTGGCATCAGCCGCAGCGACCAACTGGCTGAGCTGTCCAAGCCGTTTTGGCGTGACTAGACAGTCAAGATGCTTTCCGAACGGATAACTGGCGGCTTAATATCCTTGCGCCACGTGGCGAACCGCGTAGTACAGGCGTCAGATCCCAAACCTTATCCGTTCATCAACAGGAGTCACCCCATGTCCCGTCTACGCTTGCTGAGTGCCGCCGCCCTGCTGGTCCTGGCTGCCAACGCCAACGCGACCAGCTTCATCGTGACCACCGATTCCATCGTCGGCGCGCTGAAGGCCACTTCCGACGCCAGCTCGGACGCCACTTCGTCCCTGCGCGACAGCAAGGTCGTGCGCGCCGCCCGCGACGATGCCGCCAGCTTTGTCGCCAGTGAAGGGGCCATTCGTGGCGTGAAACTGGAAAGCGCACTGGCCCAGATCCGTCAGCAAGCACCGCAACTCAATACCGCGTCTGACGCACAACTGGCCCAGGCCATCCTGGCCATCTGACGGCAGGACCGATGCCTGGGCACTGGCTCTCGCCCGGGCATTACGCTAGCCTTGACGCTCGCTTTCAGTTGTCGAGTCCCATGGCTTTTTCATACCGCCTTTTAATCGTGCCTGTGTTGCTTTGCACCGCCTGGTCACCGTTGGTTTCGGCCTTTGACCTGACCACCCAGGGCACCGTCGCGAGCGCGTACGCCACCAGCAAGGTGACTTCCGCGCCCTTCGACAGAAAAGTGATAATGGCCGCCCAGGACGACGCTGCCGCGTTTGTTGCCACTGACGGCCAATGGCGGGGCGCGCGGCTGGAGTCAGCGCTGGATTATCTGCGCCGCAGCCAGCCAAAACTTAACGTCAGCGACCTTGAACTGGCGCAAGCAATTCTCGTCCAATAATCATCTTTGATTTCATCTTTTGTATTTGGAGTTATTCCATGCGTAGCCCGCTGATCGCCGCCACCCTTGGCCTGCTGCTGTTGGCCGACGTTGCCCAGGCGCAAACCCTGGTGGCCACCAGTAACATCATTGTTCGCGCCTCTGGCCGCACCATTGATTTCACCTCCGACACCACCACCTCCATCCGTGACTCCAAGGTCGTGCGCGAAGCCCACGATGACGCCGCCAGTTTCGTTGCCACCAACGGTGATATCCGTGGCGCTCGGTTGGAAGCTGCCTTCGACACCCTGCGCACACGCCTGCCGGAAGCCCGCGACGCCAGTGACCAGACCCTCGCCGAAGCCATCCTCGCACTGTGAGGCGAATCGCCGCCTGGCTCCTGGCCGGGGCTGTGCTGCTATGTGCGGGCGCGGCGCAGGCCGGCCTGCAGCTGCAGCTCAAGACCGAAGGCTTGAGCCCGGCTGAACAGCAGGCCAGCCAGGCGTTGCTCGACGAGGCGCTACGCTCGTTGCCGCCGCGCTTTATCGAGCAGTTGGACCGGCGCATCGATGTCGGCTGGACCGACAAAATGCCCGGAAACGCCTATGGGCAAGCTTCACTGGTGTCTGAGCTGGACCTCAACCGCAATCTGCTGGCCAGCCTGACCGATGGCAGCGCCGCCACCCAGAAAACCAATCGCCCCCACGGCACCGTGCGCCGGGAAATGCTCGCCACCGTGCTGCATGAACTGACGCATATCTATGACCGTGCGCGCCTGTGGTCCAAGGAAGACCGCGCGCTGATCAATCGCTGCAGCCGCCAGAACAACCTCACCGGCCTGATCGGCCTGCCTGATCAATGCCGTGGCCAGAACGGCCGACGCTTTACCCTCAGCGATGACCCGCGCCTGCTGGACCTTGCCGGCTGGCCGCAATACGTCGGTCGCCGCGGCGAAAGGGAACAGAACAACCATCAGGTCGCCCGTAGCCCGGACATTTACGAAACCACCAGCCCCCTTGAGTTCGTGGCGATCAACATGGAGTACTTTCTCCTTGACCCGAGCTACGCCTGCCGCCGCCCAGCGCTATTTCGTTATTACAAGGAACACTTCGGCTGGGCCCCGCCTGAACAAGACACTTGCGCCAGCACCTACGCGTTCTTGAACGCGGGCAACGATTTCGCCAAGACCCCGCTGGGCCAGGTTGACCCGGAGCGCGTCTACGAAATCGACTATTTGCTGGCCGAAGCCAACCAGAATCTGGTCAGCCGCTGGGGCCACAGCATGTTGCGCCTGGTGATCTGCGCGCCGGGCCGGCCACGCGGGCCGGATTGCCGGCTGGATCTGGACCAGCACCTGGTGTTGTCCTACCGCGCTTTCGTCGGTGACGTACAGCTGTCGAGCTGGGATGGCCTGGTCGGCAAATACCCGTCGCGGTTATTTGTACTGCCGCTGGCGCAAGTGATCGACGAGTACACCAAGACCGAGCTGCGCGGCCTGGCCTCGGTCCCGTTGAAGCTGACCCGCCAGGAAATCAACGACACCGTCGAGCATGCCGCCGAAATGCACTGGAGCTACGACGGCAACTACTTCTTTATCTCCAACAACTGCGCGGTGGAGAGCCTGAAACTGTTACGCAGCGGCAGCGCCAATCCGCAACTGACAGGGCTGGATAACATCACCCCCAACGGTTTGCTTGAGGTTCTAAGCGCCCGCGGCTTGGCCGACACCAGCGTACTGGACGACAAACGGAGGGCACTGCGCCTGGGTTATCACTTCGACTCCTTCCGCGAGCGCTACCAGGCCATGTTCGATGTACTGCGCAAATACCTGCCGATCAAGCAGACCCAGGTCGAAGACTGGCTTTCCCTCAGTGCAGAGGAGCGTCGCCAGTGGTTCGGCCAGGCGGACCTGCGCACCAGCGCTGCGCTGTTGCTGCTTGAGCAGGCGAGTTTTCGCAAACAGTTGATGCTGGCCCAGGACGAGGTCAAGCAACGCTACCTCGGCGCCCGCGAGCTGAAAAACGGCGGCATGGAAAAAGCCAACGCCACGCTGCAGCAGATCCTCGCCAACAGCGGCTTCCTCAGCCGCCCGGCCGAACTGCTGGGCAGCGGTGGCTACGGCCTGCCGCAACCGTCGGAAGCCAAACGCCTGGAATCGGAAAGCGCCGAGCGCCAGAAGCAGTTGCAATCGCTGACCGGCGAGCTGGATAAAGAGGTGAGGGCGCTGCTGGATCCTTCCCGCGCCGCCGAAATTGCCGCGTGCGAAGCCAACCTCAAGCAGATCGGTGAACACCTGCGCACCCTGCACAAAGCCGCCGGTGGCCTCGAACTGCCCTGAAAACCAACAAGTAAACACCATCCCATGTGGGAGCTGGCTTGCCTGCGATACAGACACCTCGGTCATTCAGTTAGACCGAGGTGATACTATCGCAGGCAAGCCAGCTTCCACATTGTTCTGTATAAACCTGAAGACCGTGTGTCTGCCCTCCATCGCCTGTTTCCACCAGCGAAAGCTGGCTGAAAGCTTTCGCGACTAGGATCACCTCCAACTGCCGGCAACAGACCGGCTGTACACAACAACAATGGTGATTCCCGATGTCCGTCCATACCCGCCTGTTTGCCCCGACTCCCCCCGTAAGCCACGTGCCTTTCGTTCTGCGCTGACCCACCCGGTTCGCCATTCCCTAGCCGCGCTACGCCTGGAGTATTCCTATGCTGACTTTCCTTGGCTTTGCCATGGTCATCACGTTCATGTTCCTGATCATGACCAAGCGCCTGTCCGCGCTGATCGCCCTGATCATCGTGCCGATCCTGTTCGCCTTGTTCGGTGGTTTCGCACCGAAGATCGGCCCGATGATGCTCGAAGGCATCACCAAGCTCGCGCCCACCGGCGTAATGCTGATGTTCGCCATCCTCTATTTTGCCCTGATGATCGACTCCGGCCTGTTCGACCCGGCCGTGCGCAAGATTCTCAAGATGGTCAAGGGCGACCCGCTCAAGGTTTCAGTCGGTACTGCGGTGCTGGCGCTGGTGGTGTCGCTTGATGGTGACGGTGCCACCACCTACATGATCTGCGTAGCCGCCATGCTGCCGCTGTACCAGCGCATCGGCATGAGCCCACGGATCATGGCCGGCTTGATCATCCTCGCCGGCGGCGTGATGAACATGACGCCCTGGGGCGGCCCGACGGCCCGGGCGGCCAGTGCATTGCATGTGGACCCATCGGACATTTTCGTACCGATGATCCCGGCCATGGCCGCCGGCGTCGTGGCGATCCTGGCGATCGCCTACATGTACGGCAAACGCGAACGGGCGCGCCTGGGTGAACTGCACCTGATCGGCGATGAAGTCGACCACAGCGAAATCAGCGTGTCGCAATTCCCGGACGCCCGTCGTCCAAAGCTGATCTGGTTCAACGGCGCGCTGACGCTGGCCCTGATGTGCACACTGATCGCCGGCCTGTTGCCGCTGCCGGTGCTGTTCATGGTGGCGTTCAGCATCGCGATGATCGTCAACTACCCCTGCCTGCAACAGCAGAAAGACCGCGTCGCCGCCCACGCCGGCAGCGTCCTGGCGGTGGTGGGATTGATCTTCGCCGCCGGTATTTTTACCGGTATCCTGTCGGGCACCGGCATGGTCGATGCCATGTCCAAGAGCCTGCTGGCGGTGATTCCGGAAGCAATGGGCCCTTACCTGGCGGTGATCACCGCACTGGTGAGCATGCCGTTTACCTTCTTCATGTCCAACGACGCGTTCTATTATGGCGTGCTGCCGGTACTCGCCGAAGCAGCGAGCCACTACGGCATCACCGCCGTGGAAATGGCCCGTGCCTCCATCGTTGGCCAGCCTGTGCACTTGCTCAGCCCGCTGGTTCCCTCGACGTACCTGCTGGTGGCCCTGGCCGGTATCGAGTTTGGCGATCACCAGCGCTTCACCCTGAAGTGGGCAGTGCTGGTTTGCCTGTGCATAATGGTCGCCGCATTGCTGATGGGGATTTTTCCGCTGTTCAGCACTCTATAAGCTTACCCACTCACCCACCGCGCGGCGCTGCAGCTTGCGCGGTTAACACTTGCTCAAAGGAATACACATGGAATGGCTGACCAATCCGGAAATCTGGATTGCCTTCTTCACCCTGACGGCGCTCGAGATCGTCCTGGGTATCGATAACATCATCATGATTTCGATCCTGGTCAGCCGCATGCCCAAGCACATGCAGGCTCGCACGCGGATCTTCGGCCTGGCGCTGGCCATGGTCACCCGTATCCTGTTGCTGCTGTCGATCACGTGGGTCATGCAACTGACCGCCGATCTGTTCGTGGTCTTCGGCCAGGGCATTTCGGGTCGCGACCTGATCCTGTTCTTCGGCGGCCTGTTCCTGCTGTGGAAAAGCTCCCAGGAGATGTACCACGCCCTGGAAGGTGAAGACGAAACCCACGACGAGCCGAAAGGCGCCGGTGGCAAGTTCATCTACACCATCATCCAGATCGCGATCATCGACATCGTGTTCTCCCTGGACTCGGTGATCACGGCGGTCGGCATGGTCTCCCATGTGCCGGTCATGGTCGCTGCAATCATCGTGGCCGTACTGGTGATGATGCTCGCCGCTGGCACCATCAGCGAATTCATCGACAAGCACCCGTCGCTGAAGATGCTCGCACTGTCGTTCCTGCTGGTCGTGGGTACCGTGCTGATCGCCGAATCCTTCGATGTGCACGTGCCAAAAGGCTACGTTTACTTCGCCATGGCGTTCTCGCTGGCGGTCGAGGCGGTGAACATCAAGATGCGCACGGCCATCGCGAAAAAAAGGAAACAGCAGGATCCAGTGAAACTGCGCAAGGACGTTCCGGGTCAATAAGCTGATCCGCTGCTGAAAAGGGGCGTTCGCGCCCCTTTTTTCATATCCGCAGAAACCGCTTCATGACAGTTTTGTTTCAATCCCCACTTTAGCTATGCGATGCTGGCGCAGAGCCTTTTCGCCAACTACAGCTTAAGTACAAGACGTAGAGCGGCACGCGGCACTTTTTACTGCTCCTGCTGGAGCACACCCACACGGGGGGCCGAGCATGCTGACCTTGCTCAATCTGCTTTCCGCCGTGACCCTGCTGATCTGGGGCACGCACATCGTCCGTACCGGCATCCTGCGGGTCTACGGCTCCAACTTGCGCCAAGTCATCGGGCAGAACATGTCCAAGCGCTGGCTGGCGTTTATCGCCGGTATCCTGGTGACCGCCATGGTGCAGAGCAGCAACGCCACGGCGATGCTGGTGACGTCGTTTGTCGGCCAGGGCCTGATGGGGCTGATGCCCGCCCTGGCAACCATGCTCGGCGCCGACGTCGGTACGGCACTGATGGCGCGGGTGCTGACGTTTGACCTGTCCTGGCTGTCGCCGCTGCTGATTTTTCTCGGGGTGATTTTCTTCCTGTCGCGCAAACAGACACGGGCAGGGCAGTTGGGTCGGGTGGCGATCGGCCTCGGGCTGATCATCCTCGCGCTGCAATTGATCGTCGAGGCCGCCGGGCCCATCACCCATGCCCAAGGCGTGAAAGTGCTGTTTGGCTCATTGACCGGCGACATCCTGCTCGACGCCTTGGTCGGCGCCTTGTTCGCGATGATTTCCTACTCCAGCCTGGCCGCCGTCCTGTTGACGGCCACCCTTGCCGGCGCTGGCGTCATCGGCCTGCACGTGGCCATCGGCCTGGTGATCGGCGCCAACATCGGCAGCGGCGTGCTGGCGTTCCTCAGCACCAGCATGCAAAACGCCGCCGGGCGCCAGGTGGCCCTGGGTAGCCTGTTGTACAAATTGATCGGCCTATTGCTGATCATCCCAGTGCTCGACCCGCTGGTGCTGTGGATGGACGATCTGGATTACAGCGCCCAGGGCATGGTCATTACCTTCCACCTGCTCTACAACGTCAGCCGCTGCCTGATCCTGCTGCCCACCATTGGCCCGATGTCGCGCCTGTGCGCCTGGCTGCTGCCCGAGCGTGAAGAGCTCAACGGCAAGGCCAAGCCACGCCACCTGGACCCGACCGCGCTCACCACACCCAGCCTGGCGCTGGCCAACGCTGCTCGCGAGACCCTGCGCCTGGGCGATCTGATCGACAACATGCTCACCGCCATGCAGGAAGTACTGCGCGGCAAGCAAACCACCATCACCCAGCAAATGCGCAGCCTCAGCGACGATGTCGAAGCGCTGTACAGCGCGATCAAGCTTTACCTGGCGCAAATGCCCCGTGAAGACCTCAGTGAACAGGACAGTCGCCGCTGGGCCGAGATCATCGAGCTGTCGATCAACCTGAAGCTGGCCGGCGACCTGATCGAACGCATGCTGCGCAAAGTCCAGCAGCAAAAAACCTCACAGCGCCGCCAGTTTTCCGACGTCGGCCTGGAAGAACTCAGCGGCCTTCACAGCCAGTTGATCGCCAACCTGCGCCTGGGCCTGTCGGTGTTCCTCAGTGCCGACCCGCATAGCGCTCGCCAATTGCTGCGTGAAAAACGCCGTTTCCGCGCCCAGGAACGCCGCTTGGCCCATGCCCACGTCAGCCGGCTGCAGCGCAAGATCGTACAGAGCCTGGAGACCAGTTCCCTGCACCTGGAGCTGATTGCCGACATGAAACGCCTGAACTCGTTGTTTTGCAGCAGCGCCTATGTAGTGTTGGAAACGTCCGATACTGGTGCGCTCTCGGCCGAAGATATCGCCGACATCACGCATTCGCCCTGAACGTACAGTGGCCCGTGAAGTCAGTTAAAGCTGACCTCACTCGCCAGGAAGCTTGTTATGCGTCGCCTGTTAGTTGCGTGCCTGCTCATGGGCGCCGCCCACGCCTTTGCCTTTGACCGCCTGCAAGTCGAGGGCTACTCCTTGCCCAACGGCTTGCAATTGCTGCTCAAACCGGGCACCGAGCGCGGGCATGTGGCGATTCGCCTGGTGGTGGGTGTAGGCCTGGATGACTTCGGTTGCGAAGACAAAGAGCTGCCGCACCTGCTGGAGCACTTGCTGTTCAGCGGCATCGACGGCGGCGGCGAAGGCGAGCTTGAGGACCGCATGCAAGCCTTGGGCGGCGAATGGAACGCCTACACCAGCAATGCCGACACCACCTTTGTGATCGAGGCGCCCGCGCAAAACCAGCGCAAGGTGCTCGACCTGCTCCTGGCGATCATCACCCGTACCGAATTGACCGATGCCAACATCAACGCCGCCAAGCGCGTCGTCGAACGCGAAGACGGCGGCCATTACTCCCACCTGCAACGCTTGTTGGACCGTCAGGACCTGGGCCACACCGCCAGCAATCAACTGGCCGTCGAACTCGGGCTCAAATGCGCCGAACGCGCCGGGGTCGATCACCTGACACGCGACCAGCTGGAGGCCCTGCGCAAGAACTGGTATGCCCCCAACAACATGACGCTGATCGTCGTCGGCGACCTCGACAAACTGCTGCCAGCCTACCTGGAACGCACCTATGGCCAACTCGATCCGGTCGAGCCGAGCGAGCATCCGGCGCTGCCGCAGATCCAGCACGCCGCTGCCGGCCACCGCGAACTGATCCATGGTTGGGTCGGCAACAGCGCCAAATTGCACTGGCTGTTTCCCGAGCCAGTACTGGATGACGGGCATGATGAAACCTACGACCTGCTCAAGGACTACCTCGACTGGGCGCTGTACCGCCAACTGCGCCTCAAGCATGGGTTGTCCTACGGCCCCTGGAGCGAGCGTGAAGTGCTCGGTGGCGTCGGTCTCCTCAGTCTGAATGCCGACCTTGAGCGCGAAAGCCTCGCCGACGCCGAACAGGTGCTCCAGGACCTCAAGGCGCACTTGCTCAAGGATGGCCTCGACCCGGCGGTATTCGCGCGCCTGCAACAAGCCGCCATCGCACGACAGGCCTGGGCCGTGCAGGGCAACAGCGCCTTGGCCGACTATTACTGGAGCGCTTTGGGTGACTACAACAACGGTCACTTCAGCGATCCGGTCAAACGCATCAAGGCCGTGAGCCTGGACCAGACCAACCGCGCCATGCGCCAGGTGTTCCAGCAACCCGGCTACTGGCGCATCGAGAAACCACTGCTGAGCTACGATGCGCTCAGCTGGGTCGGCGCCGGTGTGCTTGGGCTGATCATCATTGCGTTGATCGGCGTGCGGGGTTATCGCAAACGGATCGCGTAATGACGCACCGGATACCGAGCCAAGACGTTATTCTGTCTGGGATTTCTCCTACCAAAGACTGCGAACCGCCGAATGCAAACCCTGACCCGCTTGATCACCCGCATTCTTGAACTGATGAAGCGCTACCCCGGGGTGATCGCGCTCGGCGGTTTCATCTCCGGCGTGGGCAGTTTCATCCTGGTGGACCGCCAACAAGGCATGGCCAGTTGGATCGCGGTGATCATGCTGGTGAGCTGGCTGTGGTTGATGCTGGAAAACAGCTTTACCCAGCTGTTCACCAAGCTCTTCAAGCGCGAAATCCCTGAACCGCTGTTGCGCTACGCGACCCAGATGATTCACCAGGAAAGTCTGTTTTTTGTGCTGCCGTTCTTTTTCATCACCACCGCATGGAACAGCGGCCAATCGGTTTTCACCGGCCTGCTCGGGGCGGCTGCACTGGTGTCGATCATCGACCCGCTGTACTACAAATGGCTGGCACCCAAACGTTCGCTGTTCCTCGCGCTGCACACCTTTACCTTGTTCGCCGCGCTGCTCACTGCGCTGCCGATCATCCTGCACCTGACCACCGCCGAGAGTTACAAACTGGCGCTCGGCGTGGCGATGGCGTTGTCGATCCCGAGCCTGGCCGTGAGCCTGCCGCTGCGCAGCGTCAAAGGCTGGGCAATGCTGCTGGGGGTCACGGCTGCCATCGGCTGCGCCGGCTGGTTCCTGCGCAGTTGGGTGCCGCCGGCCACCTTGTGGATGACCGAAGTGGCGATCAGCACTCAACTGCAAGACCGCACGCCCGGCGATGACCTCAAGGAAGTCACCGGTGCCCAACTGCGCAGCGGCGGGCTGTACGCCTACACCGCGATCAACGCCCCGCGCGGCCTGGATGAGCGGATCTACCACGTGTGGAAATTCAACGGCAAAGAAGTCGACCGCATCGCCCTGGATATCCACGGCGGGCGCAAGGAGGGCTACCGCGCCTGGACCCACAAGCAGAATTTCCCGGCCGACTCAGTGGGACGCTGGCAAGTGCGCGTGTTGACCGAAGACGGCCAGGTGATCGGCGTGCTGCGCTTCAAAGTGACGGACACAGCACAAACGGACAATCCAAAGTAGCCAGGATCGTGCTATTACGTAGCCATTGTGGATAGCCAAACAAGCTCGGAGCTTATGACCACCAGCACGACGGCCGGCGCCGCCCACCTCGATACGTCCACCACCCCGCCGCAGCTGCGGATTACGGGGGACTGGACGCTTGCCCACTATGCCAGCCTGAAGAAGCTGTCAGACAAGCTCGACGGCCAATATGACGCTGGCGCGCGCATCGACCTCAACGGCCTCGGTACCCTGGACACCGCCGGCGCCTCGCTGCTGGTGGAGTTGCTGGGGCCGACCCGCATCGAGCAATCGGCCGAACAGACCGACTGCAGCCTGTCTGCGGCTGACCGCGCGTTGCTCAAGACCGTCTACCGTTCCCTGAATGACTTTTGCGTGCCGGATAAAGCGCCAGAAGAAGCCACCGGCATTCAGGTGCTGGCGCGCATCGGCCGGGCGGTGGACACCGTGTGGCAAGACAGCAAGCAACTGCTGGGCTTTATCGGCCTCATCATCGAAACGTTCGCTCGCGGCCTGTTTCGGCCCAAACGCTGGCGTATCACGCCGATGGTTGCGCATATCGAACAGACCGGCCTCGACGCCGCCCCCATCGTGGCCCTGCTGACTTTTCTGGTGGGCGCGGTGGTAGCGTTTCTCGGTGCCACGGTGCTTGAAAGCTTTGGCGCCACTGTCTTCACCGTGGACCTGGTGGCGTTCTCGTTTTTGCGCGAATTCGGCGTGCTGCTCACCGCTATCCTGATGGCCGGCCGCACCGCCAGTGCGTTCACTGCACAAATCGGCTCGATGAAGGCCAACGAAGAAATCGACGCCATCCGCACCCTGGGCCTGGACCCGATGGAGTTGCTGGTGCTGCCCCGCGTACTCGCGCTGCTGGTGGCGCTGCCGATGCTGACCTTCCTGGCGATGCTCTCGGGGATCATCGGCGGCGGCGTGGTGTGCGCCGTAGCCCTGGATATTTCGCCGGCGATGTTTCTGTCACTGCTGCACTCGGACATCGGCGTGCAGCACTTCGTGGTGGGCATGATCAAGGCGCCGATCTTCGCCTTCCTGATCGCGGCCATCGGCTGCCTGGAAGGCTTCAAGGTCAGCGGCAGCGCCGAGTCGGTCGGCGCTCACACCACCTCCAGCGTGGTGCAATCGATTTTTGTGGTGATCGTGCTGGATGCGGTGGCCGCGTTGTTCTTCATGGAGATGGGCTGGTGAGTCGCCTGCACCGAGCGCCCGCCGAGGCGGTGATTGAAGTGCGCGGCCTGTGCAATCGCTTTGGTAGCCAAAGCGTGCACGAACAGCTCGACCTGGATTTATACAAGGGCGAGATCCTGGCCGTGGTCGGCGGTTCCGGCAGCGGCAAATCGGTGCTGCTGCGCAGCATTGTCGGCTTGCGCCGGCCCAGTGAAGGCCAAGTGCGGGTGTTCGGCAAGAACCTGCCAAACCTTTCGGAACAGCAACGCTCGCTGGTTGAACGACGCTTCGGCGTGCTGTTCCAGAAGGGCGCGCTGTTTTCCTCGCTGACCGTGACCGAGAACGTCGCGCTGCCGCTGATCGAACACGCCGGCCTCAGCCGCCGCGACGCCGAGCACTTGGCCGCGGTCAAACTGGCCCTGGCCGGGTTGCCGCTGTCGGCGGCGGACAAATACCCGGCCTCGCTGTCCGGCGGCATGATCAAGCGCGCCGCCCTGGCCCGCGCCCTGGCCCTGGACCCGGACATCCTGTTCCTCGACGAACCCACCGCCGGCCTCGATCCGATTGGCGCGGCGCAGTTCGACCAGTTGATCCTGACCCTGCGCGATGCGCTGGGCCTGAGTGTGTTCCTGGTCACTCACGACCTGGACACGCTATACACCATCACCGACCGCGTGGCGGTGCTGGCGCAGAAGAAAGTGCTGGTGGCCGGCGCCATCGACGTCGTCTCGCAAACGGACGACGCCTGGGTTCACGAGTACTTCCACGGCCCCCGTGGCCGCGCGGCATTGGATGCCGCTCAATCGCTCAACGAGGTATGACATGGAAACCCGAGCCCATCATGTGATGATCGGTCTGTTCAGCGTGATCGTGGTGGTCGGCGCGCTGCTGTTCGGCCTGTGGCTGGCCAAGTCCAGCGTCGACAGCGCCTTCCAGGACTACGAAGTGATCTTCAACGAGGCAGTCAGCGGGTTGTCCCAGGGCAGCGCCGTGCAGTACAGCGGGATCAAGGTGGGCGACGTCACCAGCCTGCGCCTGGACCCCAAGGACCCGCGCCGCGTGCTGGCACGCATCCGCCTGGCCGGCCAGACGCCGATCAAGGAAGACACCCAGGCCAAACTGGCCCTGACCGGCATCACCGGCACCTCGATCATCCAGCTCAGCGGCGGCACACCGCAAAGCGCCGAGCTCAAGGGCAAGGACGGCAACTTGCCGCAGATCATTGCCTCTCCTTCGCCCATCGCGCGCCTGCTGAACAACAGCAACGACCTGATGACCAGCGTCAACCTGCTGCTGCACAACGCCAACGCTATGTTCTCGGCACAGAATGTGGAGCGCATCAGCAACACCCTGGACCATCTCGAGCAAACCACGGGGGCGATTGCCGACCAACGCGGCGATATCAAGGTGGTGATGCAACAGCTGATGCAGGTGAGCAAGCAGGCCAGCGCCGCCCTGGAACAGACCACGGTCCTGATGCGCAACGCCAATGGCTTGCTCAACGAACAAGGTAAACAGGCCTTTGGCAGCGCCGAGCAAGCCATGAAATCCCTTGAACACAGTACAGCCACTATCAATACGTTGCTGACCGACAACAAAAGCTCGGTAAACAGTGGCCTGCAGGGCCTCAACGAACTGGCGCCGGCCGTGCGCGAACTGCGCGAAACCCTCGGTTCGCTGCGCGCCATCTCCCGCCGCCTGGAAGCCAACCCCAGCGGTTACCTGCTGGGCAGCGACAAGAACAAGGAGTTCACGCCATGAAACGTGCTTGCCCAATGATTGCCCTCGCGGCCCTGGCGCTGGTCAGTGCGTGCTCGATCCTGCCCAAGGCCGACCCTTCGGATGTATACCGTTTGGCCGCGTCACCGACCGCGACCCAAGGCACAGCCGTGGCCTGGTCGTTGCGCGTGACCAAGCCGCAGGCCAGCGAGTTCCTCGACAGCCCACGCATTGCCGTGGTGCCCAAGGGTGACCTGATCAGCAGCTACGCCAACGCACGCTGGAGCGATCCGTCGCCGGTGCTGTTGCGCAATCGCCTGTTGGATGGCTTCCAGCGCGACGGGCGGGTGACGTTGTTGAGTACCGATGACACCAACCTGCAGTCCGATTATGAACTGGGCGGGCAATTGCAGGCGTTCCAGAGTGAATACCACGGCAGTACGGTGGAGGTGGTGATTCGCCTGGACGCGCGATTGGTGCGCGGCAGTGATCAGCGAATCGTTGCCAGCCGGCGGTTTGAGGTTAGACAACCGGTGGAGGATACCCAGGTGCCGGCCGTTGTCGCCGGGTTTGGGTTGGCGGGGGATCAACTGAACAGGCAGGTGGTGGATTGGGTGGTGGTGCAGGGCAACAGTGCAGCGAAACGCTGAGGGCCTCTTCGCGGGCAAGCCCGCTCCCACATTTTTTTGATCTGTGAATACAATCGAATGTGGGAGCTGGCTTGCCTGCGATAGCGATTTCAGCCTCAGCCAAAAAACCAGTAACACACCGCAATCGCCGCCACGACACCGGCAAACTCCGCCAGTAACGCACAGCCCACCGCATGCCTGGCCCGCTGGATGCCCACCGAACCAAAGTACACCGCCAATACATAAAAGGTGGTTTCGGTACTGCCCTGGATGGTTGCCGCGACCAATGCCGGGAAACTGTCCACGCCTTGGGTCTGCATGGTCTCGATCAGCATCGCCCGCGCCGCGCTGCCTGAGAACGGCTTGACCATCGCGGTCGGCAAGGCATCGACAAAGCGCGTGTCCATGCCGGTCCAGGCCACCAAGTGGCGAATACCTTCGAGGCCGAACTCCAGCGCCCCGGAAGCGCGCAACACGCCCACGGCGCACAGCATCGCCACCAGATACGGCAGCAGGTTCTTGGCCACATCGAAGCCTTCCTTGGCGCCTTCGACAAACGCCTCGTACACCTTGACCTTGCGCAACGCACCGATCACCAGAAACAGCATGATCAAGCCGAACAGCGTGAGGTTGCCCAGGATCGATGACAAACCCGCCAGCGCCGTGGCGGACAGCGTCGCCAGCAATGCCATGAAGCCGCCGAGTACCAGCGCGCCGGGAACCAGGTACGCCAGCACCACGGGATCCCACAGCCGCAGGCGCTGCATCACCGCCACCGAGAGCAGGCCCACCAGGGTCGAGGCGCTGGTCGCCAACAGGATCGGCAGGAATACCAGGGTTGGATCGGGAGCGCCTTGCTGCGCGCGGTACATGAAGATCGTCACCGGCAGCAGTGTCAGCGACGACGCATTGAGCACCAGGAACAGGATCTGCGCATTGGTGGCGGTGTTGGGAATGGGGTTGAGTTCCTGCAGCGCCTTCATGGCTTTGAGCCCGATGGGCGTCGCGGCGTTATCCAGGCCCAGGCCGTTGGCGGCAAAGTTGAGGGTGATCAAACCGATGGCCGGGTGGCCAGCGGGCACTTCCGGCATCAAGCGGCGGAACAGCGGGCCGAGGGCCTTGGCCAGCCAATCGACGATCCCGGCTTTTTCGGCGATGCGCAAAAAGCCCAGCCATAAGGTGAGGGTGCCGAACAGCAGCACCATGACCTCCACCGACAACTTGGCCATGGCGAAAATGCTTTCCACCATCGCCGCGAATATGCCGGCGTTACCGCCGACCAGCCATTGCGCCAGTGCCGACACCATTGCCACGACAAAGAAGCCAAGCCACAGGCCATTGAGCATCAGTTGAATCCCCCGAAGAATGGGGCGAATGATAGCGGGGCTGGCAGAAACGACAAACCCCGGAATTGTCCGGGGTTTGTTTCAGCGCGATTGCGCTGTCAGCTGCGGGTGGCTTGGGCGGACGGTAAGGCTTCCTTGCTGCGCCAGTGCGGCAGGGAATTCCAGTAGCGCTCGCCCTTGGCGTCGTCGTACATGCCTTCCCAGCGGGAGATGACCAATACGGCCAGGGCGTTGCCGATCACGTTGAGCGCCGTACGCGCCATGTCCATGATGCGGTCGACACCGGCGATGAATGCCAGGCCTTCCAGCGGAATGCCCACGCTGCCCAAGGTCGCCAGCAGCACCACGAAGGACACGCCCGGTACGCCGGCGATGCCTTTGGAGGTGACCATCAGGGTCAGTACCAGCATCAGTTGCTGGCCGATCGACAGGTCGATGCCATACAGCTGGGCGATGAAGATTGCCGCGATGCTCTGGTACAGGGTCGAACCGTCGAGGTTGAATGAATAACCGGTCGGTACCACAAAGCTGCAGATCGCTTTCGGTGCGCCGTAGGCTTCCATCTTCTCGATCACACGCGGCAGCACGGTTTCGGAGCTGGCGGTGGAGTAAGCCAATACCAGTTCATCCTTGAAGATGCGCAT
Organism: Pseudomonas cedrina subsp. cedrina; assembly: GCF_001983175.1. Classification (GTDB taxonomy): domain Bacteria; phylum Pseudomonadota; class Gammaproteobacteria; order Pseudomonadales; family Pseudomonadaceae; genus Aquipseudomonas; species Aquipseudomonas cedrina. The sequence goes on along the minus strand of NZ_MNPW01000006.1, from coordinate 458,897 downwards.
CAGCCTGATCACCGAGAAGCCGAACAGGCGGGCGATCAGGCCAAGGACCACGAAGGCGAAGAACAGGATGGCGACGTAAACCAGAATCACCAGCTTGGCCAGCGGCAGCAACGATGCAAAGCCGAAGTTGGCGACGGTCACGGCGATCAGTGCAAATACGCCGATCGGAGCGTACTTCATGATCATGTGGGTAACTTTGAACATGCTCTCGGACACGCCCTGAAACATCGTCACCAGCGGCTCGCGCAACTCAGGCTTGAGGCTCGATAAACCAAGGCCGAACAACACGGAGAAAAAGATGATCGGCAGCATTTCGCCACGGGCAACGGCGGCGAAGATATTCGAAGGGATCAGGTTGAGGATGGTTTCGATAAACGCATGCTCGTGCTGCACTTCTGCGGCGGTCGCCTGGTACTTGGAGATGTCGACGGTACCCAGGGTACTCAAGTCGATGCCGGCGCCGGGGTGGAACAGGTTGGCCAGCAGCAGGCCGACAACGATGGCGATGGTGGTGACGATTTCGAAGTAAAGGATGGTTTTGACGCCGATGCGCCCGAGTTTCTTCGCGTCACCGACACCGGCGATGCCGACGATCAGCGAAGAAATGACTATCGGGATCACGATCATCTTGATCAGGCGAATAAAGATATCGCCCGCCGGCTGCAACACATTGCTGATCCACCAGGCCTTTTCAGCGCTGAAATGGTTGAGCACGGCACCGATTGCGATCCCCAGCACCAAACCGATGAGGATCTGCCAGGCGAGGCTTAGCTTTGCCTTCTTCATGTCATTACCCTTACTTCAAGTGAACTTAAGGCCGATGCGCCAGCTGCAACGCCCGGGGGCGAAAAAGTGAGTGCATGGGCCTCCATGGAAGGTCACCGCAGCGTGGCCGAAATGGCTTACTGGCAGGCGAAAAAAGCCGCAACTATTGCCATGCAGGGGAGCGCCGTCTAATGCCGTAAACGCCTACCCTATGCCGAATCGGCATGGTCTTTTCTCATAATAACTGTCCGAACGGTCAGTTCAAATGTGACATTTTGTCCGACAAACATGCCGTGAACCTGCCAAACCCGGCTCGCTCAGAGACTCAGGACGTCCAGGGACGGTTGGTGAAAAAACCAGGCGATTGAGTCGCTTAGTGTCAAAAACGTCCGATGACCGTCGACAAATTTTATCGATAGATGGTCGGCCCGAAACACCAAGAAATGGTTGGGCACGAGCAGAAATGGAATTTCCAACTAAGGCAGGCATAAAGAAAGCAGATTTGAAACAGCGGCATAAGCCCGCCGCAGGTTCGACAAGCAAGAACTTGTGAACCTGCGTCGCAGCTTTTCGCCTGACCCGGCCCTTGCGCAGGCACTCCCTGTACCCGTAGGTCACGCCGATCCCGTTTGATCAGAGCAACCCGGCCCCCTGGTCATGCACCGCCCTTGGCGGGTGGTGCAAACAGAAAGAAGCGAGGGGCTTCTTTCTATGGACGCTGGCTCCGTGGGCGACAGATGCGCCGGACGGAACCTAGTACCAATTCGGATCTTTCTTCAACTGCTCCATCAGCAGCTTTTGCATGCCTTCATCCGGCTTGCCGATAAATCGGTAATCCGCATGCCGCGTGGGTGACTTGTCCGCCGGCAACCCGGCAGGAACTTGCACCAACATGGCGTAGGCATCTTCCTTGTCGAGGCTGAAAGCCACGATCAGGCGCTTGTTCAGGCAGGTGTCCGCGGTTTCACAGAGCGGCCCGACCAAGTACTGGTCGCCATCCTCTTGCACTGCGTTCATCTGCTCGGCCGTGCCCGACAGGTTCATCACCCATTCCGGCAGGCGCTCTTCTTTCTTCACCACGCCTTGCCAGGTCTCGCGGTATTGCGGGTCCGCGCTGAGCAATTCGTTGGCGCGCGATTGGCCGTCGTTGGCGGCCATCGCCAAGCCGCTGCCGCCCAGAAGCAGGGCGGCAGTAATGGCCTTGAAGGACAAAGTGGTCATTTTCAGCCTCGGCCGCGACGACCAAAGAAGAACGAAGCGATGAACATCACCAGGAAGACCACGAACAGAATTTTTGCGATACCCGTGGCGGTGCCGGCGATGCCACCGAAGCCCAGGACTGCAGCCACAATGGCGATGATCAGAAATGTGATTGCCCAACTCAACATGGTGATTCTCCTTAAACTTTTATAGAGGTAACAGCGGTAGTGTCGTGCAGCCGCTCAACCCGAGCGGCCTGTGGTGCCTAGAACACCCAGCGTTCCTGGGATGGCAGTTCACTCAGGGAAGACTCCTGGTCAACCATCCGCAGTTGCGGGGCTGTTGCATCGGCAGCAACACTGCCAACGGAACGGAAATGGGTCTGGGTCACGGCCGGACGCTCGAACTGCGGAACCTGCTGCTGACTCTGCTGCCAATGCTGAAACTGCTGGCCGCCAATCAACGTGACCATCAGGGCCAGGCTGGCAAACAGACCTTGCTGCAAGCGCAGTGGCGATACACGCAGTTGGTTCAGGCTTTGGCGAGTCATGCTGCTGTTCTCCCGCATCTTGTTTATCGTTGAGGGAGATATTGCAGAGCGCATGCCAGGTTTTTATACAAATAAAAATCAATAAAATCAATTAGTTAAGTATTTAAAATCGACCACATACCCAGCATCCTGCACGATGCCCGCCTGGAAGCCGTGCGAAATGCACGATGGATTATCGAGTGGAAACCGCACGTCAAGCTGGTGACGACGCCGGACGACATGAAAATGCCATCAGGCAAGGCCTTTGTATGAGGCGATGCAGATACCTGTACGACACTGCTTTTTATCGATCAGAATGAACCATGCAACTTGCCCGATTATTCCGGGACTAAACACCATCATTTATAGTTAAGGAGCGCGGGACACATGGAATCAGCCAAGGAACTTCAAGGCCGTATTCTTTTAGTGGATGACGAATCCGCGATCCTTCGCACCTTCCGTTATTGCCTGGAAGATGAGGGCTACACCGTCGCGACCGCGAACAGCGCAGCCCAGGCCGATACCCTGATGCAACGCCAAGTGTTCGACCTGTGCTTCCTCGACCTTCGCTTGGGCGAGGACAACGGGCTGGATGTGCTGGCCCAGATGCGGATCCAGGCGCCGTGGATGCGCGTGGTGATTGTCACCGCGCATTCAGCGGTCGACACTGCCGTTGATGCGATTCAGGCAGGTGCCGCCGACTATCTGGTAAAACCGTGCAGCCCGGACCAACTGCGCCTCGCGACTGCCAAGCAGTTGGAAGTGCGTCAACTCTCCGCGCGCCTCGAAGCCCTTGAAGGCGCGGTGCGCCAACCCAAGGACGGCCTCGATTCTCACAGCCCGTCGATGATGGTGGTGCTGGAAACCGCACGCCAGGTCGCCGGAACGGACGCCAACATCCTGATCCTCGGCGAGTCCGGTACCGGTAAGGGTGAATTGGCCCGGGCCATTCACGGCTGGAGCAAGCGCTCGAAGAAATCCTGCGTGACTATTAACTGCCCGTCGCTGACCGCAGAGCTGATGGAAAGCGAGCTGTTCGGCCACAGCCGTGGCGCGTTTACCGGCGCCAGTGAAAGCACCTTGGGTCGCGTCAACCAAGCGGACGGCGGCACGCTGTTTCTCGACGAGATCGGCGATTTTCCGCTCACGTTGCAACCCAAGTTACTGCGTTTTATCCAGGACAAGGAATACGAACGCGTGGGTGACCCGGTCACCCGCCGGGCCGATGTCCGCATCCTGGCCGCCACCAACCTGAACCTGGAAGACATGGTGCGCGACGGCCGTTTCCGCGAGGATTTGCTGTATCGCCTGAACGTGATCACCTTGCACCTGCCACCGCTGCGCGAGCGCAGTGAAGACATCCTGACCTTGGCTGACCGCTTCCTGGCGCGCTTCGTCAAGGAATACGCGCGCCCGGCGCGCGGCTTCAGTGATGAAGCACGCGAAGCGCTGCTCAACTACCGTTGGCCCGGCAATATCCGCGAGCTGCGCAACGTGGTGGAGCGCGCCAGCATCATTTGCCCGCAAGAAAAGGTGGAAATCAGCCACCTCGGGATGGCCGAGCAACCGACCAACAATGCGCCGCGTATCGGCGCGGCGCTGAGCCTGGACGAGTTGGAGAAAGCCCATATCGGCGCGGTGCTGGCCACCAGTGACACCCTGGACCAGGCGGCCCGCACGCTGGGTATCGATGCGTCGACCCTGTACCGCAAACGCAAACAGTACAACCTGTGAGCTGTACCCTATGAAGTTAGCGATGAAACTGCGCACTCGGTTGTTCCTGAGTATCTCAGCGCTGATCACCGTCGCCCTGTTGGGTCTGATCCTGGGCTTGGTCAGCGTCATGCAAATGGCCAAGACTCAGGAGTCCCTGATCCGCAGTAATTTCGTCACGCTGGAGCTCGGGCTGAAACTGCGCCAGAGCCTCGGTGACCAGTTGATTCTGATGCTTGTAGAACGCCCCAATCCAAAAGCGCTGGAGGCTTCCAAGCGGCAATACTTCGAGTTGCTGGACCAGGGCATCGCCCACGAGCGGGAGGACGGCAGGACCAGCGGATTCAGCCGCGCGCGCGTCGACTATCTGAATTTTCTGAAAGCGTTTGAAGAATCCCAGCCTGCCTCGTTGGTCAGTGGTAATAACGAGCGTCTCACCCAAACGTTCAACGTGTTACGCAACGGCTTGATCGCCGAGCATAAACGAGCCCTGGAAACCATCAATACGAGCGAGCACAAGTCCCAGGCCCGCGCTTTACTGATCGCCGGGCTGTTGGGCTTGGTGGGAATCGCGGTGCTGATCATTGGCTTTGTCACCGCCCATGGCATCGCTCGACGTTTCGGCGGCCCGATCGAAGCGCTGGCCAAAGCGGCGGACAAGATCGGCCAAGGTGATTTCGAAGTGACGCTGCCGATCTCGTCGGCAGCGGAAATGAACCAACTCACCCGCCGCTTCGGCATCATGGCCGAGGCGTTGCGCCAGCATCAGGCGACCAATGTCGATGAGCTGCTGGCCGGCCAACAGCGCCTGCAGGCCGTGCTCGACAGCATTGACGATGGCCTGTTGATGATTGACCGCCAAGGCCGTCTCGAGCACCTCAACCCGGTGGCCCAGCGCCAGTTGGGCTGGGACGAGGAGCGTCTCGGCCAGGGCCTTGGCGAGGCGCTGGCGCGTCCGGAACTGGACGACCAACTGCAACTGGTCCTGCGTGGCGGCAATCTGGAGCGGGCACCGGACGACCTCGAGGTGGAAGTCGAAGGCGAATTGCGCCTGCTGACCTACAGCCTGACGCCCGTGAGCCATACCCAGGGGCATATTCTCGGTGCGGTGATGGTGCTGCATGATGTCACCGAACAACGCGCCTTCGAGCGGGTGCGCAGCGAGTTTGTATTACGCGCCTCCCATGAGCTGCGTACACCCGTCACCGGCATGCACATGGCGTTCGGGCTGTTCCGCGAACGCGCCAAGTTCCCTGCCGAGTCCCGTGAAGCGGACCTGCTGGATACGGTCAATGAAGAGATGCAGCGCCTGATGCAGTTGATCAACGACCTGCTCAACTTCTCGCGCTACCAGAACGGCCTGCAGAAACTCACGCTGGGCCCGTGCGACGTGACCGACCTGTTGGAGCATGCCCGTGCGCGCTTCGTCGAACCGGCCAACGCGCAAAACATCGAATTGCTGGTAGAAACTCAACCCGACTTGCCCCGCCTATACGCGGACCAGGCACAACTGGAGCGGGTACTCGACAACCTGTTGGGCAACGCCCTGCGCCATACCGCTGCGGGCGGGCAGATTCGCCTGCAAGCGCGCCGCCATGGCGAGCGGGTAATTGTCAGCGTCGAAGATAACGGCGAAGGCATCGCCTATGGGCAGCAGGGGCGGATCTTCGAACCGTTCGTGCAGGTGGGCCGCAAAAAGGGCGGCGCCGGCCTGGGCCTGGCGCTGTGCAAGGAGATCGTGCAATTGCACGGCGGCCGCATGGGCGTGTATTCACGGCCGGGGCAGGGCACTCAGTTCTATATGGCGTTGCCGCTCTAGCGCCGGTTCAAGGCACGCAGGATCGCGGCGCTTTCCGCATCGGGCGTACCGTCAAACAGCGACGGCCGGAAATGCATCTGGAACGCCGCAATCACATGACGCGTGGCCACATCCAGCTCGCCGGTCTGGGGCGTCTGGTAGCCCAAGCGCGCCAACTCTTCCTGGAACCAAGTGATGCTCGGCAACTCGGTAGCGTATTGCACCTGGAAACGTGCAACCGCTTGAGCATCCGGCCAAACACCCAGCCCTTCAGCTGCAAGACGCTTCCATGGGAACAAGGGACCTGGGTCCAGCTTGCGCAGCGGCGCGATATCACTGTGGCCAATGATGTTCTTCGGGTCGATGCCGTTGCGCTTGCTGATGTCCTTGAGCAACACCACCAGGGATTTCACCTGCGCTTCAGAATACGGATACCACAGGCGGCCAGTCGGCGTGTCCTTGTAGCCGGGGTTCACGATCTCGATACCGATGGAACTGGAGTTGAGCCAGGTACGGCCCATCCACTCGCTTTCGCCGGCGTGCCAGGCGCGCTGGCTCTCGTCCACCAACTTATAGATAGTGGCGCCGGCGTCGTCGCCGATCAGGTAATGACTGCTGACCTGTCCGTGGGTGAGCAACGCCAGGGAGCGCTCCAGGTTGGTAGAGGTGTAGTGGACAATCACGAACTGCACGCGGTTATCGTAATTGACCGAAGGATGATTGGTGTCCAGGCGCGGGCCGCTGGCGCAACCCGCAAGCAAAAGAACCACAAAGGCGACGTACAAGGATTTCATGGCGGAAGACATTACGCTGAAGACGATAATGCAACAGTGTAACGTACCGCCCGTGAACACGCGGTCAAATTACACAATGGAACACTTTCAGGCGGCTTGAACCTGATTACGCCCCGCCGCCTTGGCCCGGTACAACGCCGCATCTGCGCGCTTGAGCGCCACGTCACTGCGCTCGCCCGGCTGGAACTGCGCCACGCCCATCGACACGGTGATCGTCACCGGCTCGCCCTTGAAGTGAAACGGGCACGCTTCAATGGCTGCGCGCAACGCCTCACCCGCCGCCAGCGCCTGCGTCAAGGACGAGTCAGGCATCAGCAGTACAAACTCTTCACCGCCAAAGCGCGCAATGAAGTCGCCGGGGCGCAGGCGCTTGTGCAGCACGTTGGCGATGATTTTCAGCACTTTGTCACCCGCCAGGTGACCGTAGCCATCGTTGATGCGCTTGAAGTGATCCAGGTCCAACATCGCCAGTGACAGGCTGTTACCACGCTGGTGCCAGGTATTGACCTCCTGATCGAGGCGCTCGCTCCAGGCTGCGCGGTTCGGCAGGCCCGTAAGCGGATCGATCAGGGCCTTCTGGCGTTGCACCTCCAGATGCTCGCGGTAGCCCTGGGCTTCCTGTTCCATATTGGCAACGCGCTCGGCCAGGCCCTTCAGGCGCGCCGCCGTTTCCTGCTCACGCTGGTCGCGCTGCTGCTGATGCTCGTCCATGGTGCCCAGCAGGCCTTCCAGGTGGCTTTCCAGTACGTGCTTGAGGCTGTCCAGGTCGGCGGCTTCCTGCACGCTGCTTTGCAGGCCGTCGACCTGTTCGCGGATTTGCGTGTCCAGCTCCCGGGCGGCGGAACGGCTATCGGCGTGGCCGTCGCTGGCAACCTGTAGATGCCCCTGGAACGCTTCGAGGCGCTCGTTAAGCTGCTTGAGGTAAGCCTCGAACTCATGCTGGCCGCTGTCGGTGATCGCCAGCATCAAGATGGCCAGGTCGTCGAGGATGGGCAGCAGCTCGTACCAGTTCAGTCCGTGGGCCAGGCGCTCTCGCATGGCTTCGGCCTGGGGTCGATGGCGCTCAGGCAATGCCAGCTCGTCGAGCAGGCCGAGCAGGGTGTCTTCGATGTGCTTGGCCACGGAGCTGTAGGACGGCTCCGGCGAGTCGGGCAAAGAATAGGGGCCGTCCGAGTGCAATTCGTCGGGGTCGGACTCCTCGGCTTCCAGCACAGGCGGGAGCGACAGACTGCCGATGACCGTCTCATCCGGTACTTCGACTGGCACTTCAGGCGTTTCGATAAAGGCCGCGAGGGCGCTTTGCGGCGCCGGTTCTTCTACCGCAGGTTCAGGTTCGACAGGTACTACAGACGCGCCGACAGGGGCTGCCTGCACCGGGGCCTCATAGGCAAAAGTTTCACTGGCGTCTTGGGCAGCCTTTACGGGTGAAGCCGGCTCGGATGCCGGGGCTACCGCTTCAGGCTGCGGCGCGAAGGCGCGCAAGGCTTGCGTCAGCTCTTGCGATTGCTCGGGCGGTGCGGACTCGGCCGCAGGTTCAGCGGCAGGCCTGGATACAGCCGCTTGCGGTACCGGGCCGGGCGAGGGCTCGATTGTCAACGCCTCGCTCGACGCATCTTTGGTACCAAACAGACGCTGTAAAAGCCCCGGCCCTGGGCGCATGGTTTCGCCGTCCGGCTCCAGGTTGTTCAGCGCCTGGCCTTGCAGGCCGCTCAGTTCGCTGAGCAACAAGGGCATCTCGCGCGCCTGGCCGACACGCCCGTCCAGCTGCTTGGCGAACGTTTTCAGCGGCCGGGCGACCTCGCGGGGTAATGGCAGCTTTTGCAGCTGCGCAACCAGGGACGTCAGCGCGGTACTCATCTGGTCGATGCGGGTTTCGCGGCGCTGTTCCGAATCCAGCACGGCCTTTTCCAGGCGCGGCAGCAAAGCGGCGAGGGCGGCGTCCATATCATCCGTACGCACGACGTCACGCATTTCCTTCATGCACTGGTCTACCGCCAGGTCGGTGCCTTCAGCGGCCAACGTGCTGCGCACCAGCCCGCGCCGCAGCAGGTCGAGGCGGGCGGCCCAGCGGCGTTCGAGCTTTTCTTGCTGCTCGATGCTTTTAAGGTATTTCTCTTTCCAGCGCTGGGCGTCGTCGCTCATGCAAGGGGCCCGCCGGTGCCTGGGCTTAACGCAGGCAACGCATCAGCCGTAAGCGAACCCGGCAGACGAATCTCGACCGCGACCGGCAGGTGATCGGAGATGGGCTGCGCCAGCACCTGCACACTCTCAAGGGTGAGGGTAGGACTGAGCAGGATATGGTCAAGACAGCGTTGCGGGCGCCAGCTCGGGAACGTGGCTTCGGCTTGCGGCGCCAATAGCCCGAGGTCGCGCAACGGAGAATTGAGCAACAGGTCGCTGGCGTGGGTGTTCATGTCACCCATCAGCACCTGGTGTTTGTAATTGCCGATCAGCTCGCGGATGTAGGCCAGCTGCATCGTGCGGGTGCGTGCACCCAACGCCAGATGCATCATCACCACGACCAGGGCCTCCGGGCCTTCGCCAAACCGCACGAGGATCGCGCCTCGACCCTTGGGCCCAGGCAGCGGATGGTCTTCGATCGCGGAGGGTTTCAAGCGGCTGAGCACGCCATTGCTGTGCTGGGCCAGGCGCCCGAGGTTGCGATTGAGTTGCTGGTACCAATACGGGAAGGCGCCGAGCTGAGCCAAGTGCTCCACCTGGTTGATGTAACCGGAGCGCATGCTGCCGCCATCGGCTTCCTGCAGCGCGACCAGGTCAAAGTCATGCAACAGGTTGCCGATCTTTTGCAGGTTGCCGGCACGCCCATTGTGAGGCAGCAAATGCTGCCAGCCACGGGTGAGGTAGTGCCGATACTTCTCGGTACTGATGCCTACTTGGATATTGAAGCTCAGCAGGCGCAGGCGGCTGTTGGGCGGCAGGCCTGTGGTTTCCAGGTGATGTTCATTGACCTGCGGATCATGCAGGCCAACCACACGTTCGGTACCCCAGCGGCGCATGACGGGCCCCTTACTTGGCTGCGCGCTCTTTGGCGATCAGTTGGTCAGCAACGTTGAGGGTCGCCTCAGGACCACCGGTAGTCCCCAGGTCGAAACGGTATTTGCCGTTGACGATCATGGTCGGTACGCCTTGCACGCCATACTTCTGCGCCAGTTCCTTGGCCTGCTTGATCTGGCCCTGGATTGCGAAGGAGTTGAAGGTGGCGAGGAATTTGTCCTTGTCCACGCCCTGGGTGGCGACGAAGTCAGCCATTTCGTCCGGCTTGGTCAGGCGCTTGCCTTCCTTCTGGATCGCGTTGAACACGGCGTTGTGCACCTTGTGCTCCACCCCCATGGCTTCCAGGGTCAGGAACAATTGGCCATGGGCATCCCACGGGCCACCGAACATGGCCGGGATACGTTTGAAGTTTACATCCTTGGGCAGTTTCTCAACCCACGGGTTGATCGTCGGCTCAAAGGCGTAGCAATGCGGGCAGCCGTACCAGAACAGCTCCACCACTTCGATCTTGCCAGGCACCGAAACCGGAACCGGGTTGGCCAATTCGACATAGGTTTTACCGGCTTCAAGCGGCACGTCGGCAGCTTGTGCGGTCATGCCGAAGAGGCTGGCAGTGACGAGAGCGGCGCTGAGGATCAGATTACGCATGCTTTACTCCTGGACAAATAAAGTCGCCTCACGCGACCTTTGTTGTGACAGGCCTGCGCGGGCATGAGTTCGTTAGTGTAACGGCACCGGCCACAAAAAAGGGCGGCCTGGGCCACCCTTTTTATGCTTGCATCACCGGATTAATCGAGTGTTAACGTTGCGTACACCTCAGTGCAGGCCCTGGATATAGCTGGAGACCGCCGCGATGTCTTCATCACTGAGCTTGCGGGCGATGGTGCGCATGATCATCGCATCGCCATCGTTGGCTCGCCCGGCCTCTTCCTTGCGGAAATCGGTCAATTGCTTGGCGATGTAGGTGGCGTGCTGGCCACTCAGGTGCGGGAAGCCAGCGGCTGCGATACCGGCGCCGTTTGGCGAATGGCAACCGGTGCAGGCAGGCAGGCCTTTTTCCAGGTCGCCGCCGCGGAACAGTTTCTCTCCGCGGGCCACCAGTTTCGAATCGGCAGCTCCCACACTGCCTTTCTGGCTGGCGAAGTACGCCGCGATATCCGCCATGTCCTGATCGCTGGTATTGGTCAGCAAGCCCGTCATTTCCAGGACCGTACGCTTGCCGCTCTTGATATCCTGCATCTGCTTGGTCAGGTAACGCTCGCCCTGGCCGGCCAGTTTGGGGAAGTTCGGTGCCGGGCTGTTACCATCCGGCCCATGGCAAGCACCACAGACGGCGGCTTTCGCTTGACCGGCAGCGGCATCACCTTTAAGGGGGCCCTCTGCAGCGACGCCAGCGCCTGTGATGCCCAAGGTCAACAGCAGACTCACGATCAGTTTGTTCATCAGCTAATCCAACTACGGCTAAGGGGTTTAAGAGTTATCTACCGGGTTTACTCACCACCCACTCAACGATGGCCTGGTAATCCTCAGTACTGCAGTCCTTGCACAAAACCACGCGGCGGCATTGCCTTGAAACCCTGGGGCAACCACTTGATCATGTGTCGATCAATTCAGGGTTTGAGAGCGTTTTGCGTTCTAATGCGCAATAAAGGTCTTTCGCTCCCGTGAACCTCATCCTTCGCTGGGACAAAGCACACACAAAATCTGCGGCATTATATACTGGCGCTACTGAAACGGAAACGACACCGCTTGCCGCACCCTTTTTCGGCACCGCCCACATCGGAAAACTCATGCAACTCAAGAATCCCATCCTCGGCCTGTGCCAACAGTCCACGTTCATGCTCAGCGCCGCCAAGGTTGACCAATGCCCCGATGACGAAGGCTTTGAAGTCGCCTTCGCCGGTCGTTCCAACGCCGGCAAATCCAGCGCGCTGAACACCCTGACTCACGCCAGCCTGGCCCGCACCTCAAAAACACCGGGCCGCACACAGCTCCTCAACTTCTTCAAGCTAGACGATGATCGGCGTCTGGTCGACCTGCCGGGCTACGGTTATGCAAAAGTACCTATCCCGCTGAAGCTGCACTGGCAGCGTCACCTGGAGGCCTACCTGGGTGGCCGGGAGAGTTTGAAGGGTCTGATCCTGATGATGGACATCCGCCATCCGATGACCGACTTCGACCTGTTGATGCTCGATTGGGCGGTCGCCAGCGGCATGCCGATGCATATCCTGCTGACCAAGGCCGACAAGCTGACCTACGGCGCCGCGAAGAACACCCTGCTCAAAGTACAGTCCGAAATTCGTAAAGGCTGGGGTGACGCGATCACTATCCAGCTGTTCTCGGCGCCAAAGCGCATGGGGCTGGAAGACGCTTACACCGTGCTGGCCGGCTGGATGGAATTGGCCGACAAAGGCGCGGAACTCGCGGAATAACTTTTGCGCAGGCAAAAAAAACCCCGGACTTCGTATGGGGAGGGGAAGTTCGGGGTTCAAGTTCCAGACCGCTAGGGCGGGGTCTGGATATCTGCCAACACTTAACACAACATAGGAGCATTGAAGGGCTTCACCACCCATTCAGTAACTCTGAGTAGCGGTTCACAGGTTAAGTTCCGGCAGGTTCAAAAACTATTGGAAATAACTGACGGACTGATCCTGGACCAACACACCCCTGCCACCCCGCGATGAGGTGGCAGAGCGCCCGTGATCAGTGTGCCTCGTCCCAGTTATTACCCACGCCCACTTCCACCAGCAGCGGTACGTCCAACTGGGCTGCGGCGCTCATGTGCTCACGAATCTTCTCGCTGACCTCGGCCACCAGGTCCTCACGCACCTCCAGCACCAGTTCATCGTGCACCTGCAGGATAACCCTGGCATCCAGGCCCGACTCGGTGAGCCAGTCGTCCACCAGCACCATGGCTTTCTTGATGATGTCCGCCGCCGTGCCCTGCATCGGCGCGTTGATCGCGGTACGTTCCGCGGCCGCGCGCTCCTGCGGCTTGTTGGAGTGGATATCGGGCAGGTAAAGCCTGCGCCCGAAGAAGGTTTCGACATAGCCCTGATCGGAAGCCTGGGCGCGGGTGCGCTCCATGTACTCGCGAACCCCGGGATAGCGGGCGAAGTACACATCGATATAAGCCTTGGCTGTCTTGGTGTCGACGCCGATGTCCTTGCCCAGTTTCTGCGCGCCCATCCCGTAGATCAAACCAAAGTTGATCGCCTTGGCGCTGCGGCGCTGGTCAGAGGTGACTTCGCCCAATTCGACCTTGAATACCTCGGCGGCCGTAGCCGTGTGCACATCCAGGTTGTGGCGGAAGGCATTCATCAGCCCTTCGTCCTTGGACAGGTGCGCCATGATCCGCAGCTCGATCTGCGAATAGTCCGCCGCCAACAGCTTGTAACCCTTGGGCGCGATAAACGCCTGGCGGATCCGCCGCCCTTCGGCGGTGCGCACGGGGATATTCTGCAGGTTCGGGTCACTGGACGACAAACGCCCGGTTGCCGCCACCGCCTGGTGGTAGGAGGTATGCACCCGCCCGGTGCGCGGGTTGATCTGTTCCGGCAGGCGGTCGGTGTAGGTGCTTTTGAGCTTGCTCATGCTGCGGTACTGCATCAGCACCTTGGGCAGCGGATAGTCATCTTCGGCCAGCTTGGCCAGCACTTCTTCGGCGGTCGACGCCTGGCCCTTGCCGGTTTTCTTCAACACGGGCATGCCAAGCTTTTCGTACAGAATCGCGCCGAGCTGCTTGGGTGAACCCAGGTTGAACGCCTCGCCGGCGATCTCGAACGCCTGGCGCTCAAGCTCGACCATCTTGTTGCCCAGCTCGATGCTCTGGATACCCAGCAGTTCCTTGTCAACCAGCGCCCCCTGGCGCTCGATGCGCGCCAGCACCGGCACCAACGGGATCTCGATGTCCGTCAGCACACTGGCCAGGCTCGGAATGGCCGCCAGTTGCGCGTGCAATGCCTGATGCAGGCGCAAGGTCACATCCGCATCCTCCGCCGCATAAGGCCCAGCCTGCTCCAGTGCGATCTGGTCGAACGTCAGCTGTTTGGCGCCCTTGCCGGCGATGTCCTGAAAAGTGACGGTGTCATAGTCGAGGTATTTCTTGGCCAGGCTGTCCATGTCATGCCGGGTTGCGGTGGCGTTCAGCACATAGGACTCAAGCATGGTGTCGAAGGCGACGCCACGCAGGGTAATGCCCTGAGCCGGGTCGCCGCCGATGGCGCAGTTGGCCAGGATGTTCATGTCGAACTTGGCGTGCTGGCCGACCTTGAGCTTGGTCGGGTCTTCCAGCAGCGGCTTAAGGGCCAGCAACACCGTGTCGCGGTCCAACTGCTCCGGTGCACCGACGTAGGCATGGGCCAGCGGAACGTAGGCCGCTTCATGGGGCTGCACGGCGAAGGAAACCCCGACCAGCTGCGCCTTCTGGGCGTCGATCCCGGTGGTTTCGGTGTCGAAGGCAAACAATGTTGCGTCGTTGAGCTTTTTCAGCCAAAGGTCAAAAGTGGGTTGGTCGAGGATGGTGGTGTAGACAGTTTCCACAGCAACCGCCGCGACAGCCTCAACGACCGCTTCTGCCGCAGGCGCAACGGTCGGCGTCTTGAGCTCGATACGTTTGGCATCGCGCTGGATCTCATCGATCCAGCTCTTGAATTCCAGCAGGGTGTAAAGCTCCAGGAGTTTCTCGCGGTCCGGCTCGATCAGGTGCAAGTCGTCCAGGCCAACGTCCAGCGGCACATCGATCTTGATCGTTGCCAACTGATAGGAAAGGAACGCCATCTCCTTGTGCTCTTCAAGCTTGGCCGGCAACGTCTTGGCGCCGCGAATAGGCAGGGTCGGCACAATATCGAGCTGCTCGTAGAGCTCCTTGAGGCCGCCATTGACGCCCACCAACAAGCCGGACGCGGTTTTCGGGCCGATGCCAGGAACGCCCGGAATGTTGTCGGACGAATCGCCCATCAACGCCAGATAGTCAATGATCTGCTCCGGAGCGACGCCGAATTTCTCCTTTACGCCCTCCACGTCCATCGCGCTACCGGTCATGGTATTGACCAAGGTAATGTGCCCGTCCACCAGCTGCGCCATGTCTTTGTCACCGGTGGAAATCACCACGGGACGGTCGGCGGCCGCACTGCTGCGGGCCAGGGTGCCGATCACGTCATCGGCCTCAACGCCCTCGACACACAACAGCGGGAAGCCCAGGGCGATTACGCTCTGGTGCAAGGGCTCGATCTGCAGGCGCATGTCATCGGGCATGCTTGGGCGGTTGGCCTTGTATTCGGCGTACATGTCATCGCGAAAGGTCCCACCCTTGGCGTCGAACACCACCGCGAACGGGCTGTCCGGGTACTGCTTGCGCAGGCTCTTGAGCATGTTCAACACGCCCTTGACCGCACCGGTGGGCAGGCCTTTGGAGGTGGTCAGCGGTGGCAGTGCGTGAAAGGCGCGGTACAGATAAGAAGAACCGTCCACCAGGACGAGGGGTGCGTGGCTCATGAGCAGAATCAACCTTTTCGGCGGGTCAGGCGCTAGAATAGCCGGACCAATGACGACAAAGGGACAAGGTTATCATGCGTACATTCAATCGCCTGCTGTTGACCGGCTTGATTGCACTCGCTCCGATGGCTGCCATGGCGGCAGACGATGCACCTGGCGGTGACCCGGAAGTTACCATTCGCACGGAAGGCGACAAGACCATCCAGGAGTACCGCCAGAACGGTTTCCTGTACGCGATCAAGGTCACCCCGAAGGGCGCGCCACCGTATTTCCTGGTACGCGCGGACGGAACCGACGCGAACTTCATCCGCTCTGACCAGCCGGATATGCTGATCCCGTCATGGAAGATTTTCGAATGGAAATGATTTCTTAACTTCAATTGGCGCCGCACACAGCGGCGCCCGTACTGGCAGTTTTAACCATGTCTGTGTTCACCCCCCTGGCTCGGCCCGAGCTGGAAACCTTTCTCGCCCCTTATGGGCTCGGCCGCCTGCTCGACTTCCAGGGGATTGCCGCCGGTAGCGAAAACACCAATTTCTTTATCAGCCTGGAGCAGGGCGAGTTCGTCCTGACCCTGGTTGAGCGTGGCCCGGTCGTGGAAATGCCGTTCTTCATCGAACTGCTCGACGTGCTCCACGACGCCGACCTGCCGGTACCTTACGCTCTGCGCACAACCGACGGCGTGGCTCTGCGCGAACTGAAAGGAAAACCGGCATTGCTGCAACCGCGCCTGGCCGGCAAGCACATCAAGGACGCCAATGCCCAGCACTGCGCCCAAGTGGGCGACCTGCTTGGCCATCTGCATCTGGCGACACAAGGCGAAAAGGTGCTGGAACGCAAGACCGATCGCGGGCTGGACTGGATGCTCAGCGAAGGTGCGCAACTGATTTCGCACTTGAACGATGCACAGCAGCGCCTGCTGCAGGCGGCACTGACGGAGATCCAGGCACACAAAGCCGACATCCTCGCCCTGCCGCGCGCCAACGTTCACGCTGACCTGTTCCGCGACAACGCGATGTTCGAAGGCACGCATCTCACCGGCCTGATCGATTTCTACAACGCCTGCTCCGGCCCGATGCTGTACGACGTGGCGATCGCCTTGAATGACTGGTGTTCGGATGCACAGGGCGTGATTGACGGGCCACGCGCCCGCGCGTTGCTGGGCGCTTATGCGGGCTTGCGGCCGTTCACCGCCAGGGAGGCCGAGCTGTGGCCGACGATGTTGCGCGTGGCGTGTGTGCGGTTCTGGTTGTCACGCCTGATTGCTGCCGAGTCATTTGCCGGGCAGGATGTATTGATCCATGACCCGGCGGAGTTCGAGCATCGGCTGATGCAGCGTCAGCAGGTTACAGTCCAACTGCCGTTCGCCCTCTAAACCTCAACTCGGTAAAAATGTGGGAGCGGGCTTGCTCGCGAAAGCGGTTGAACAGTCAAAGATGTACTGACTGACACACCGCATTCGCGAGCAAGCCCGCTCCCACATTGGTGATGTGTTGGCGGTCAGAGGGACTCCAGGCACCCGGCCAAATTGTTACCCAGATTCTCCAATACCTGTTCATAACCCTGAGCCGTAGCCGGCGTATACCCGCCCAACGCATCCAGCTCCGCCAACTTCACCGGCAGGCCAGCCACCAGCGTTTCAGCCAAACGCGGCCGCAACGGCGGTTCGCTGAACACGCAGGTCTTGCCCACTTCCTGCAATCGCGTGCGCATCGCCGCCACATGCTGGGCGCCAGGCTGTACTTCAGCGGCAACGCTGAACACGCCGGCATGCTTCAAACCGTAAGCGTCTTCGAAGTAATCGAAGGCTTCGTGAAACACGAAGTAAGGTTTGCCCTCGACCACCGCCAGACGCTTCTTCAGGCGAGCGTCCAGTGCATCCAGGCGCTCATCGAAGGCCTTCGCATTAGTCTGATACCGCGCAGCATTGGTCGGGTCGGCGGCAGCCAGGTCAGAGGCCATCCGTGCAGCAATCACGCGCGCGTTCACTGTCGACAGCCACAAGTGCGAGTCCACATTGCCAGGGCGGTGATCGTGGTCATGTTCGTCGGCATCGTCAGCATGGGACTCGCTATCTTCGGCGAAGCGGCGCAGTTTCATACCCGGCAGATCCTGAACCGCCACCGTTGTCGCCGTACGACCTTTGAGCACGCGCGGCAGGAAGGTTTCCATATCCGGACCGATCCAATACAGCAGGTCCACCGACTGCACGCGCCGTACGTCGGATGGACGCAGCGCGTAATTATGCGGCGATGCACCGGGAGGCAGCAGCACCTCAGGCACCGCTACACCGTCCTGCACAGCAGCGGCAATCAGCTGTAAGGGCTTGATGCTGGTCAGCACCTTGACCTCGGCCTGAGCAACCCCAGTTACGAACAAACTGGTGACAAATACGACAAAAACGGGAAAAAGTCGGGACACGATGACCACTCAATGGCGTAGGAACGGGTAACATAATAACGTCTCTATCAAATATCTGTCGCCGCTCATGCCTAAAACACCGCTTGCCAGCCGTCCCCATGACCATTCTCACTGCGTGCATACCGCGCTGTCGGAAGCCGACACCCTCTGCGCGCAGAAGGGCTTGCGCCTGACCGCCTTGCGTCGCCGTGTGCTGGAACTGGTGTGGCAAAGCCACAAGCCGCTGGGCGCCTACGACATTCTGGGCGTACTCAGCGAGCAGGACGGCCGCCGCGCCGCGCCGCCGACCGTGTACCGCGCGCTGGACTTCCTGCTGGAAAACGGCCTGGTGCACCGCATCGCCTCGCTCAACGCCTTCGTTGGCTGCAACCACCCGGAACACGCGCACCAGGGCCAGTTCCTGATCTGCCGCGCGTGCCACGCCGCCATCGAGCTTGAACAGAAAAGCATCAGCGACGCCATCATCCAGAGCGCTGCCGATGTCGGCTTCACGGTCGAAGGGCAAACGGTCGAAGTGGTCGGCCTGTGCTCGGGCTGCCAGGGGGCTTGATGAGCAACGCTTTAATCCGCCTGGAACAGGTCGGGGTCACGTTTGCCGGGCAAAACGTGCTGGATAACATCGCGCTCAGCGTGGAGCCTGGGCAGATCGTCACCTTGATCGGCCCCAATGGCGCCGGCAAGACCACCCTGGTGCGTGCCGTGCTCGGGCTGCTCAAGCCCGACACCGGCAGTGTGTGGCGCAAACCCAAGCTGCGCGTGGGGTATATGCCGCAGAAGCTGCATGTCGACCCGACGCTGCCCCTGTCCGTATTGCGCTTCCTGCGCCTGGTGCCGGGTGTCGACCGCGCCCGCGCCCAGGCCGCGCTCAAGGAAGTCGGCGCCGAACAGGTGATCGACAGCCCGGTACAAAGCATCTCCGGTGGCGAAATGCAGCGCGTGCTGCTGGCCCGCGCCCTGCTGCGCGAGCCGGAGTTGCTGGTGCTTGATGAACCCGTACAAGGCGTCGACGTGGCCGGCCAGGCCGAGTTGTACAGCCTGATCACCCGCCTGCGCGACCGCCATGGCTGCGGCGTGCTGATGGTGTCCCACGACCTGCACCTGGTAATGAGCACCACCGACCAGGTGGTGTGCCTCAATCGTCACGTCTGCTGCTCGGGGCATCCGGAACAAGTCAGCGGCGACCCGGCGTTCGTCGAGCTGTTCGGCAAGAACGCACAAAGCCTGGCGATTTATCACCACCATCACGACCACGCCCACGATCTGCATGGCGCCGTTGTCGATGACGCGTCTACCCCTCACGTTCATGGAGATAGCTGCAAGCATGGCTGATTTTCTGCTCTACGCCCTGCTGGCAGGCTTGGCTTTGGCGCTGGTGGCGGGCCCGTTGGGCTCGTTCGTGGTCTGGCGGCGCATGGCGTATTTTGGCGACACCTTGTCCCACGCCGCGCTGCTGGGCGTGGCCATGGGCTTCCTGCTGGACGTGAGCCCGACCATCGCCGTGACCGCGGGCTGCCTGCTCCTGGCGGTGTTGCTGGTGACCCTGCAACAGCGCCAGCCCTTGGCCTCAGACACCTTGCTGGGCATCCTGGCGCCGAGCACCCTGTCCCTGGGCCTGGTGGTGCTGAGCTTCATGCACGAAGTGCGCATCGACCTGATGGCCTATCTGTTCGGTGATCTGCTGGCGATCAGCCCGACCGATCTGGCCTGGATCCTCGGCGGCGCCGCGATCGTGCTGGTGTTGCTGGTCGCCCTCTGGCGTCCGCTGCTGGCAATCACCGTGCATGAAGAACTGGCAAGAGTGGAAGGCTTGCCCGTACCAGGCCTGCGCATGGCCCTGATGTTGCTGATCGCCGTGGTGATTGCTGTCGCGATGAAGATTGTCGGCGTATTGTTGATCACGTCGCTGTTGATCATCCCGGCCGCCGCCGCCCAACGCCATGCCCGTTCGCCGGAGCAAATGGCGGTCGGCGCCAGCCTGCTGGGGATGCTTGCCGTGTGCGGGGGCCTGGCGCTGTCCTGGTTCAAAGATACGCCTGCCGGGCCATCGATTGTGGTCACGGCCGCCGCCCTGTTTCTGCTGAGTTTTGTCCTGCCCCGTCGAGGGGTGTAGACTTGCTCGCTTTTTGCGCAAATAGAGAGTCGCAGGAATGAAGCCGTTCACCTCCCGTTATCTGCTCCTTGCCGCATTTTCCCTGCTGCTGGGCGCCTGTCAAAGCACACCGCCCGCCGCGCCCGAGGCTGCGGACCCGCGTGCCGCGGCCATCGCGCAGCTGGAGCAAAACCTGGCCAGCAGTGAGCTGGCCACCGCTGAAGACCAACTCGCCGCATTGCAGGCCCAGTCGCCCAACGACCCGACGCTGGAAAACTACCAGCGCCAGTTGGCGGAAGCCTATCTGCAGCGCAGCCAGATCGTGCTGCAAAAGGGGGATGTCAACGCCGCCGCCACGGCCCTGAGCCGCGCCCGCGCCTTGATGCCCAAGGCGCCGGCGCTGACCGGCGGCGTCAACAGCGCCATTACCCATGCCCGCAAAGTCGAGCTGGATAACGCCGAGCAAGCCTTGAAGGCCGCCGAAGCCAAGCCCGCCGCCAAGGTCATCGACCCGGCAGCGCCCAGCACCACCGTGGCGTTGAACCTCACCGATATCCAGGCGTTGCGCCACCAACTGGATGCAATCGCCACCGATGTGGTGAATTACCAGTGCGACGTGAGCATCCAGGCGCCGCGCACCGAGGATTACCCGTGGTTGGCCACGTTGCTGACCAAACGGGTGAAGAAGATTGATTCAGGGTATGAGCTGAAGATCCACCGGCAGATCTTGAAACATATTCCGGCGCAGGTTGTGCTGATTCCGCGTAAGGCGGACTGACGCCATTCGCGAGCAAGCCCGCTCCCACACTTGACCGATTTCCAACATGAGAATGCGGTCAAAATGTGGGAGCGGGCTTGCTCGCGAAGGCGGTTTAAGCCACAGCGGAAGACTTAAGCCGGAATCGCCTTGGCCTTCGGCTCACGCTCCCAGACCCGATGCTGGGCAATCGCCGCGAAGAACGCCTTGAACGCCTTGGCATCGGCCCCCACGATCAACCCCGCATCCGCCTCCAGCTTCAGCAGATCCAGCAATGGCTTCACGTCACTGGCCACCGCAATCGCCTTCAGGTGCTTGTACGCCTCCAGCACGTAATGCAACGCCACACCGTCACCGCTCAGCGCTTCCACCGAGGCTTTGCCGCCTGGGATAAACACCGCGTCAAAGGCAATGGACGGCATGCCCTCCATCGACGCATCCACCGGCAGCGTCTTGCCATCCGCCGTGGTCACCGGTGCCGAGGTCGGCCCGAGCAACTTGGCGTGCGCACCTTCTGCCTCCAGGGCTTTTTTCAACGCATCAATCGCCGCGCCATCCACGCCATTGGCAGCCAGGATCGCTACTTTGCGCGTCTTGATGTCACCCGAGAGCAAATTCACCTGGCTCAAGGCCGGCGATTTTTTCACCGAGGTTTCACGCACCGGCACCGTGCCTTTGGTCGGCGCGGGCAAGCCCAGGTTCTGCGCAACGCGCTTGGCCAGTTCCAAGTCGATATTGGCCAGAATCTCATTCACCTGGCGCGCACGAATATGCTCGCGCTCGACCTTGCCCAACTCAAAGCTGTAGGCGGCGATGATGTGCTCTTTCTCGTGATGGCTCATGCTGTTAAAAAACAGCGTGGCCTGGGAGAAATGGTCACCGAACGATTCACTGCGCTCGCGCACCTTATTCGCATCGATACGCTCGTAGTAGGTCTCAAAACCGCCGTCGGTCGGGCCCGCAGGCGTTTCCTTCGGCCAGCCGCCGTCAATGGAGTTCGGCTCGTAAGCGGCGCGCCCCTTGTCGATCACGGTCCGATGCTGGGCATCGCGCTGATTGTTGTGGTTCGGCGCGACCGGACGATTGATCGGGATCTCATGGAAGTTCGGACCACCGAGACGGCTGATCTGCGTGTCGGTGTAAGAAAACAGACGACCTTGCAGCAGCGGGTCGTTGGTGAAGTCGATACCTGGCACGATATGGCCTGGGCAGAACGCAACCTGCTCGACTTCGGCAAAGAAGTTGTCCGGGTTGCGGTTCAGCACCATCTTGCCCAGCGGGGTGATCGGCACCAACTCTTCGGGGATGATCTTGGTCGGGTCGAGCAGGTCGAAATCGAACGTGTGTTCGTCTTCTTCCGCAACAATTTGCACGCCCAGTTCCCACTCAGGGTAATCGCCACTTTCAATCGCTTCCCACAGGTCGCGACGGTGGTAGTCGGTATCTTTACCGGCCAGCTTCTGCGCTTCGTCCCACACCAGCGAGCAGGTGCCGACTTTTGGCCGCCAGTGAAACTTCACAAAGCTTGATTTACCTTCGGTGTTGATCAGACGAAAGGTGTGCACGCCAAAGCCCTGCATGGCACGCAGGCTTTTCGGAATGGCGCGGTCGGACATCGCCCAGACCACCATGTGCGCCGACTCCGGCACCAGCGAGACAAAGTCCCAGAACGTATCGTGCGCCGATCCGCCGGTAGGGATCTCGTTGTGCGGTTCAGGCTTGACGGCGTGCACGAAGTCAGGAAATTTAATCGCGTCCTGAATGAAGAACACCGGCATGTTGTTGCCCACCAGGTCGAAGTTGCCTTCTTCGGTGAAGAACTTCACGGCAAAGCCACGCACGTCACGCACCGTATCGCCCGAGCCACGCGGGCCTTGCACGGTGGAGAAACGCGCAAATACCGGGGTTTTATGCTCCGGAATGCGCAGGAAGGCGGCCTTGGAGAGCGCCGAGTGGTCTTCATAAGTCTGGAAGTAACCATGGGCGCCAGTACCGCGCGCATGCACGATGCGCTCCGGGATGCGTTCATGGTCAAAATGCGTGATCTTTTCCCGCATGATGAAGTCTTCCAGCAGCGACGGGCCGCGGGAGCCGACTTTCAGGGTGTTCTGGTTATCGGAAATCTTCACGCCCTGGTTGGTGCGCAGGGCCTGTCCGGTCGCGTCGGAACGGAATTCGTCCAGGGCCTGCAGCTTGGCGTTGGTGTTGCCACGGTCCAGGGTTTCGGTGCCCGCGAGTTCACTCTTCGGCGGGGTTCCTGGCTTCTCGGTACTCATCAGGTAAAACTCCTTGGTTTTAAATGGCCAGAGCGGTCCCCGGCTCGTTTGAGCAAACTCCCAGGCACGGCACCTGGAAAACGAGTTGCTTAAGTAGTGACTGATGAGGTTTTGGGCCGTTCCTTTTTTATGACCTTTGATCGCGTTATTGCCAAATCGCTGGGTGGATGCGAAATAAATGCTAAGAAACGCTAGTCGGACAGGCTAAAATGCGCGCCCGGCTAACCGCTGATCCCTTTTCAATGCGCCCCACAAGGTTCGCTACGTGATCGAGTTTCAAAACGTCCATAAAACCTACCGCGTCGCCGGTAAGGATATCCCCGCCCTGCATTCCACCAGCCTGCGCGTCGAGAACGGCCAGGTATTTGGCCTGATCGGCCACTCGGGTGCGGGTAAAAGCACCCTGCTGCGCCTGATCAACCGCCTCGAAGAACCGAGCGGCGGCCAGATCACGGTGGATGGCGAAGAAGTCACCGCCCTGGACGCCAACGGCCTGCGCCGTTTTCGCCAGCAGGTCGGGATGATCTTCCAGCACTTCAACCTGCTGGCCTCCAAGACCGTCGCCGACAACGTCGCGCTGCCCCTGACCCTGGCCGGCGAATTGTCGCGCAAGGACATCGACCTGCGCGTCGCCGAGTTGCTCGCCCGCGTCGGCCTGTCGGACCACGCCAGGAAGTACCCGGCGCAGTTGTCCGGCGGCCAGAAGCAGCGCGTCGGCATTGCTCGCGCCCTGGCGACCAAGCCCAAGATCTTGCTGTGCGACGAAGCCACCAGCGCGCTCGACCCGCAGACCACCGCCTCGGTGCTGCAACTGCTGGCCGAGATCAACCGCGAACTCAAGCTGACCATCGTGCTGATCACCCACGAAATGGATGTGATCCGCCGCGTCTGCGACCAGGTGGCGGTGATGGACGCCGGCGTGATCGTCGAGCAAGGCTCGGTGGCCGATGTGTTCCTGCATCCCAAACACCCGACCACCAAACGCTTCGTCCAAGAAGCCGAGCAGGTCGATGAAGGCGAGCAACGCGATGACTTCGCCCACGTCCCAGGCCGTATCGTACGCCTGACGTTTCAGGGCGAAGCGACCTACGCGCCGTTGCTGGGTACCGTCGCCCGCGAAACGGGGGTGGACTACAGCATCCTCGCCGGTCGTATCGACCGCATCAAAGACATCCCCTACGGGCAACTGACCCTCGCCGTTACGGGTGGCGACATGGAAGCAGCCTTCGCGCGCTTCACCGCCGCTGACGTCCACATGGAGGTCCTGCGCTAATGGAAGTCCTGTTGAGTTTCTTCGCCAATATCGACTGGTCCGAAATCTGGCTCGCCACCGGCGACACCATGACCATGCTATTCGGCTCGCTGTTCTTCACCGTGCTGCTGGGCCTGCCGCTGGGCGTGCTGCTGTTCCTGACCAGCCCGCGCCAGTTGTTCGAACAGAAGGGCCTGTACGCACTGCTGTCGCTGATCGTCAATATCCTGCGCTCGCTGCCGTTCATCATCCTGTTGATCGTGATGATCCCGTTCACCGTCCTGATCACTGGCACATCGCTGGGCGTGGCGGGTGCGATTCCACCGCTGGTCGTCGGTGCCACGCCGTTCTTCGCACGCCTGGTTGAAACCGCCCTGCGCGAAGTGGACCGCGGCATCATCGAGGCGACCCAATCCATGGGCGCCACCACCCGCCAGATCATCACCAACGCCTTGTTGCCCGAAGCCCGTCCCGGCATTTTCGCGGCGATTACGGTGACG
Organism: Pseudomonas cedrina subsp. cedrina; assembly: GCF_001983175.1. Taxonomy (GTDB): domain Bacteria; phylum Pseudomonadota; class Gammaproteobacteria; order Pseudomonadales; family Pseudomonadaceae; genus Aquipseudomonas; species Aquipseudomonas cedrina. The sequence continues at coordinate 434,292 of NZ_MNPW01000006.1, read as the reverse complement.
GCGATTACACTGGTGTCCTACACGGCGATGGCCGGTGTAGTCGGTGCTGGTGGCCTGGGTGACCTGGCGATCCGTTTCGGTTACCAGCGCTTCCAGACCGACGTGATGGTGGTCACCGTGGTGATGCTGCTGATTCTGGTGCAAATTCTGCAAACCGTCGGCGACAAGCTGGTGGTGCACTTTTCTCGAAAATAACGGCCATGGCCGGCCAGGCGCCGGCACATGCCCGAACAAGGAGCTTGTTGGATGAAAAAACTACTGGTTGCTTTCGCCGCCGTTGCCGCGTTCTCCGCCCACGCCGAGACCCTCACGGTCGCCGCTTCGCCGGTGCCGCACGCGGAAATCCTCGAATTCGTGAAACCTGCACTCGCCAAAGAAGGCGTGGACCTGCAGGTCAAAGTCTTCACCGACTACGTGCAACCAAACGTGCAAGTGGCGGAAAAACGCCTGGACGCCAACTTCTTCCAGCACCAGCCGTACCTGGATGAATTCAACAAAGCCAAGGGCACTCACCTGGTGAGCGTCGGCGCCGTGCACCTGGAGCCCCTGGGCGCCTACTCCAGCAAGTACAAGAAGCTGGACGAGCTGCCGAGCGGCGCCAACGTCGTGATTCCGAACGACGCCACCAATGGCGGCCGCGCGCTGTTGCTGCTGGCCAAGAACGGCCTGATCACCCTGAAGGACCCGACTGACATCCTGTCGACCATCAAGGACATCACCGGTAACAGCAAAAACCTGAAATTCCGCGAACTGGAAGCCGCCACCCTGCCGCGCGTGCTGACCCAGGTCGACCTGGCGCTGATCAACACCAACTACGCGCTGGAAGCCAAGCTGGACCCCTCCAAGGATGCTTTGGTCATCGAAGGCAACGACTCGCCTTACGTGAACATCCTGGTGACCCGCGAAGACAACAAGGATTCGGATGCGGTGAAGAAGCTGGTTGCAGCGCTGCACACGCCTGAAGTGAAAGCGTTCATCCTCGAGAAGTACAAAGGCGCAATCCTGCCGGCGTTCTGATCGGCCTCGATCTCCAAAACACTGAAGATCAAAAATGTGGGTGCTGGCTTGCCTGCGATAGCGTTGGACCAGTGGCTAATAGGCTGACTGACCCACCGCAATCGCAGGCAAGCCAGCTCCCACAATTGCTTTGTGTTGCCTGAACGATCAGGCCGACACACTTACCCGCTGTTTGCCACGCAGCGCAGGTATGACCTCATGAGTCAGCCACTGACGCAGGCAACGGTTCTCCGGGTAGTAGTGATAGATGAGCATCGCATAGACGCCAGACTCGCTGACCATCAAGGTCGGTGCGCAGTGACCGTGAGTGATCAGGGGCAGAGTGTGTTGCTGATCGGGATCGAGTTTTCGCAGTAATGCCGGGTTGAGGTGCAGGCCCATCAGGTGGCCGATGTCGGAAGCACTGAACCAGGGCTGACCGTCGATCAGCACGGCATGCAGTTGGTGATGGTGGCGGGTGAAGACTTCGGGAGTGATAGGGGGATCAGGGGTAAGTACTTGCATGGTCTGGCTCCTAACGTATCAAAGGACCGCCAAACACTACTTCCACGTAATGGGTGGCGGTTGTACGCAGGTGTGGAAGACCGGGACGTTAGGCACCCGGCGCACTCGAAAGCGCCCCGCGCACAACCACCATAAAACGCAGACAAGAAAAAAAGCGCCTGACACTTGGTGGCGCTTTGTGCGCCTAACGATATAAGGGCTTCCACACCCTGTCACTGAATTTGCAGCGACAGGGCAAAGACTAGCCACCCCAAGAGCGCCCAACAAGTTCATGCAGGGCGCGACATCTTGCGGGAAATATCCGACGACACACTGCTCAACCCTTGCACAAAACCACTGTGGGAGCTGGCTTGCCTGCGATGGCGGTGGGTCAGCCAGCCTATCAGGTACTGGTCCACCGCTATCGCAGGCAAGCCAGCTCCCACAGGTGATGTGTGTTGTTGGCAGGGTGGTGATCGGCTTACTTACGCTGCAACAACCCCGGCAATTGTGCCACCAGCTTCTGGCTGTTCAGCGGCGCACGAATAAACCCGCGCTGTGTCCCGTCCGGCCCGATCAGCGCGAGGTTGCCGCTGTGGTCGACGGTGTAGTTCGGCTTGCTGGTGTCGGCCGGAATAAACGGGATGCTTACGGCATTCGAGACTTTCTGTACATCCTCCACATTCGCGCCGGTGAGGCCCTGGAACTGCGGGTCGAAGTAGCCCAGGTACTGCTTGAGCTGGGTCGGCGTATCGCGGTTCGGGTCGACGCTCACCAGGACCACCTGCAACTTATCCACAACGTCCTTGGGCAGCTCGCTCTTGATCTGGCGCAGTTGGGCGAGGGTGGTGGGGCAGATGTCCGGGCAGAAGGTGTAGCCGAAGAACAGCAGGCTCCACTTGCCTTTCAATTCGTTGACGAGCACCGGCTGGCCGTTCTGGTCTGTCATGGTCACCGGCGGCAATTGGCGGCTTTGCGGCAGCAGGATGATGCCTGCGTCGATCAGCGCGGTGGGGTCGCCCTGGCCCTTGCCCGAGAGCACTTTGTTAACGGTCAGGCCCATGATCAATGCCACCAGGGCTACCAGGATGAAGACAGTCTTTTGAGTTCGAGTCATAGGTTCAACAGTAGGTAGTGGTCTACGAGCAGGGCGATAAACAGCAGGAACAGGTACCAGATAGAGTACTTGAAGGTGTTGATCGCCGCGTGCGGCCGAGCGCCACGGTACAACACCCAGGCCCATTGCAGAAAGCGTCCGCCCAATACCAGCGCGCACGCAAGGTAGAGCAAGCCGCTCATATGGATCACATAAGGCATCAGGCTCACCGCCAGCAGGGCGAAGGTGTAGAGCAGGATGTGCACCTTGGTGTAGTGCTCGCCATGGGTGACCGGCAGCATCGGGATGTCGGCCTTGGCATATTCCTCCTTGCGGTGAATGGCCAGCGCCCAGAAGTGCGGCGGGGTCCAGGCGAAGATGATCAGCACCAGCAGCAAGGGTTCGGCGCTGACGTGGCCGGTGACGGCAACCCACCCCAACAACGGCGGCGCCGCGCCGGCCAGCCCGCCGATGACAATATTCTGCGGCGTCGCGCGCTTTAGAAACCCGGTGTAGATCACGGCGTAGCCCAGCAACGAAGCCAGGGTCAGCCATGCCGCCAGCACATTGGTGAACGCCAGCAACAGCGCCAGCCCTGCAACAGCCAGAAACAATGCAAACGCCAACGCCGCCAGTGGTGAGACGCGCCCCTCTGCCAAGGGCCGCTTGTGGGTGCGCGCCATTACCGCGTCAATCCGCCGGTCCACTACATGGTTGACCGCCGCCGCGCCGCCCGCACACAGGGCAATCCCCAGGTTGCCGAACACCAGCACCGTCCACGGCACGCCGGCACGGGTCGCCAGGAACATCCCCACCAAGGAAGTGATGAGCATCAGCACCACCACCTTCGGCTTGGTCAGCTCCAGGTAGTCACGCCAGATCGCCTGGCCGTGACGCGCGCCGATCAGGGTCGCCATGGCATCTCTCCTTTAAGGGTCATCAGGCCCGACACCGGTTTGCGCGGGATAAATCGCCAAGCGAATGGCAGCGGCTTGCGCACCCGGACCAGGCTGGTGCGCGCGTGATAATTGACCAGCACCAGGCTCAGCAACAGCGCCGCGCCCCCGGCGTTATGCCCGACCGCCACCGGCAGCGGCAGGCCGAAATACACATTGCTCACACCCAGGCAGACTTGCGCGGCCAGGGCGATCAGCAGCAAACCCGCCAACCGCGTCATGCCGACCGCACGCAGTTGCCAGGCCAGGCCGAGCAGCACCAGGCTGACGATCACGGCGCCAGCGCGGTGGGTCAGGTGGATGGCGGTGCGCGCTTCGCTGTCCAATTGCCCGCCAAGGTAGTTGGGGCCGATGTGCTGGGTGAGGTGAAAGCCATTGGCGAAATCCGCAGCCGGCCACCAATCACCATGACACGTCGGCAAATCAACACAGGCCACCGCCGCATAGTTGGCGCTGACCCAACCGCCGAGCGCAATCTGCGCGATCACCAGCACCAGCCCGGCGGTGGCCCAATATTGCAGGCGCTTGGGCACGATCAACGCGGGCAGCACGCCGGACAGGCGCAAGGTCAGCAGAAACAGCAGGCTCAAGGTGGCAAAGCCGCCCAAAAGATGACCTGTCACCACCTGCGGCCACAGCTTCAACGTCACCGTCCACATGCCAAACGCCGCCTGGGCAACCACCACCGCCAGCACGAACAACGGCAGTTTCACCGGCTGGCCCGGATCACGCCGATGGCTCCAGGAACGCGCCGCCAGCAGCGCGATCAGTACACCCAGCGTGCCGGCAAAGTAGCGATGGATCATCTCGCTCCAGCCCTTGGCCGCTTCCACCGGTGTATCAGGAAAATGCAACTCGGCATGGGCCAGTTGGGCTTCACTTTGCGGCACGCTGATAAAACCGTAGCAGCCGGGCCAATCCGGGCAACCCAGGCCGGCGTGGGTCAAGCGGGTGTAGGCACCGAGCAGCACGACGACCAGCGCCAGCAAGGTGGCAAACAACGCGAGGCGAAATCCGGGTTTGGCCATGACGATGCCCCTATCCGATGTTCGACAGTTTCAGCAAATGGCGCAGGTCGTTGAGCAAGTCCTTGCCCTTGACCGTGGCGTCGTAGCGCAACACCAGATTGCCGTGGGGATCGACGATCCACAGCTGCGCATCGCCCGGCGCACTGGCATTTTTAGTGAACGTCGACAGGTCCAGCGGATAGCGCTGCAGTTGTGGGTACTCGGCCTTGAGCTTGGCGGCGTAATCGCTGCTGACGGGCTGCGCGCTGGCCAAGGCATGGCTGGCGCGCGAAGCATCGCGGCCCAGGCCGATCTGCAACTGGCGCGCGAGGTACACCAGTTGCCGGCAATCGGCGGCGCAGGCGGCGGGCGCGGTCACCAGCAATTGCCAGCGCTGTTCGTCGGCCTGCACGCCAATGTCGCCACGCGTCTGGCCATTGCCGATCAGTTCGCCATGGTAGCTGCGGCCGTCCGGGACCCAGAACTGCAGCTTGTACATGAAAGTCGCCAGCGCCATCGGGCCGATCACCATCAGCAGGATCAGGATCAGCTGCCAACGGCCTTTGCGCCGGTCAGGCAGTTCAGACGTGTTGGGTGGACTCATGGCCGCTCCCATGGGGCTTCTCCTTTTTGTTGTGCCATCCGAGATAGAGATAAAGCGCCAGCAGGGCCAGCGACATGGCGAACCACTGCACGGCATACGCCAAGTGTTTTTCCGGCCCCATGGCCACAATGGGCCAAGTGGTTTCGTAGGTGCCGGGGCCTGCTTCGGCCCGCAGTTCATAGGCGAAACCGTTGCGACCCAGCTCAGCCCACAACGCGGCGGGGTGCAGCGCGGTCAGCAGGCGCGGCCATTGCGCGCCCGCCGGGTCGGCATGCAACTGAAAGGTTTCGCCAGGGGCGACGTACACCCAGGCCTGCAGATTCAACGGCTGTTCAGGGGTGCTGAAGACCGGCGGCGTGCGCCGATCCGGCCAGGGCAGCCAGCCGCGATTGAGCAACAGCCACAGGCCGCTGGCCTGGTCGTGAAAGGGTTGCAGCAGTTCGACGCCGGCCTTGCCGTCGCGCATCCGATTATCGAGCAGCACGCTGTGCTCGGCGTCGAATTGCCCGCGCAACTGCACGCGGCGAAAGGCCGGGTCAGTGATGTCATTGAGTTGCGCACTGTTGACCGGATCAGCCGCACGCCGCTCGGTATAGCTGTCCACCAGCCGCTGTTTTTCATGACCACGGGACAGTTGCCAGAACCCCAGGCCGGCCATCAGCGGTAGCAACACCAGCACGACCAGCGTGGGTGCGACCCCGGGACGAAAGCATTTCATGGCGCTGGCTATACTTGTTTTCATTGCCCGCCCATTTCCCCTAAGTGCCCATCAAAGCCGGGAGCCTGACCATGCTCAAAGCAGCCATTGCCCTGATGCTGATCGCGACTGTCGTGAGCCTGTTCAGTGGCTTGTTTTTCCTGGTCAAGGACGAGGGCCACTCCAACCGCCTCGTCACGGCCTTGACCGTGCGTGTCGCGCTGGCCGTGATGACCCTGGCGTTGATCACCTGGGGGTTTTTCAGCGGCCAACTGGTTTCTCATGCGCCGTGGTGAGGCACCTCACAGCACATAGACGAAGAAAAACAGCCCGATCCACACCACATCCACAAAGTGCCAATACCAACTGGCCGCCTCGAAACCGAACTGATGCTCGGCATCGAAGTGACCCTTGAGGATGCGCATCAGCATCACGAACAGAATGATGGTGCCGATGGTGACGTGGGCGCCGTGAAAACCAGTGAGCATGAAGAAGGTGGCGCCGTAGACACCCGAGCCGAGGGTGAGCCCGAGCTCCTTGTAAGCATGGATATATTCCTCGGCCTGGAACCCAAGGAACGCCACGCCCAGCAGCACAGTGATTGCCAGCCACAGCTTCAGCGCACCGCGATGGCCTTTGCGCAAGGCATGGTGGGCAATGGTGATGGTTACACTGGAGCTCACCAGCAAAATGGTGTTCACCAGTGGCAGCCCCCACGGGCTGATCGTGCCCTTGGGTGCCGGATACAGCTTGGGATCAGGGTTGTTCAGCAACGGCCAGGCAAACTCGAAGTTCGGCCACAGCATGTGCGCGATGCCCTTGGGTCCTTCACCGGCCAACGCCGGCGCGGACAGGTGGCGTACGTAGAACAGCGCCCCGAAGAATGCAATAAAGAACATCACTTCGGAAAAGATGAACCAGCTCATGCCCCAGCGAAACGAGCGGTCCATCTGCGAACTGTACAAACCGGCGCGGCTTTCCTTGATCACCGCACCAAACCAGCCAAACATCATGTACGCCAGCAGCAAACCACCGACGAAAAAGATCCAGGGGCCGTGGGATTCCGGGCGCAACGCCTTTAAATCGTTGAACCACAGGCCCAGGCCGTACACGGTGATCAACAGGCCAAACGTGGCAATTATCGGCCATTTGCTTTGCGCTGGTACGTAGTACGTATCATGAGTCGACATGTATTCGCTCTCCTGATTGAGCGGGCAAACAGTAGCTAGCCCCCGGTGCGGACCGCCGCGGGCGGTTGGCGCGCAGTGATGTCAAACAGCGTGTACGCCAGGGTCAGATGCTTCACATCCTTGGGCATGTCGCGGTCGACGATGAAGCGCACCGGCATTTCGATGCGCTCGCCTGGCTGCAGCACTTGCTGGGTAAAGCAAAAGCACTCGGTCTTGTGGAAATACATCGCCGCTTCGGCCGGGGAAATGCTCGGTACCGCCTGGGCGGTCATGGCCTTGTCGGTGGGGTTGAAGGCCACGAACAGCATCTCGGTGACCGCGCCGGGATTGACCACCACTTCATCTGCCTTGGCATGAAACTCCCAGACCATGTCGATGGCGTTGGTGGACAGGAACTGCACGCGCACCTGGCGCGACGGGTCCACCACCTGGGAGCCCTCGTACTGCCCGGCGGTCTTGCCGTTGATGCCGAACGCTTTGCACATCACGTCGTAGATCGGCACCAGGGCGAAGCCGAAGGCGAACATCGCCAGCACCAGGATCAGCAGGCGGGTGACCAGGCGTTTGAGGGGCACGGAGTCAGCCATGGTGCTCACCTCGAAGCTGCTTTTCTGTAGGAGCGAGCTTGCTCGCGAAGGTCGCCAACGATAACGGGGGCATTCTGTATAAACGCGGCGCGCTGGCGTTCTTCGCGAGCAAGCTCGCTCCTACAGGAGGGCGTTTTCCCAGCGCCAAGGTATTCATTTAACCTCCGGCGGCGTAGTGAAGGTGTGGTACGGCGCCGGCGAGGGCACGCTCCACTCCAGGCCTTCGGCGCCATCCCAGGGTTTGGCCGGTGCCGGCGTACCGCCGCGGATGCACTTGATCACGATAAACAGGAAGAATATCTGCGTAGCCCCAAACATGAAGGCACCAATCGAGGACACCATGTTGAAGTCGGCGAACTGCAGGTTGTAGTCCGGCACCCGGCGCGGCATGCCCGCCAGCCCGACGAAGTGCATCGGGAAAAACGCCATGTTCATGCCCACGAAAGACAGCCAGAAGTGCAGCTTGCCCAGGGTTTCGTCGTACATGTGCCCGGTCCACTTCGGCAACCAGTAGTAGGCCGAGGCGAAGATGCCGAAGATCGCGCCGGGCACCAATACGTAATGGAAGTGCGCCACCACAAAGTAGGTGTCGTGGTACTGGAAGTCCGCCGGGGCAATCGCCAGCATCAGCCCGGAGAAGCCGCCGATGGTGAACAGGATCACGAAGGCCACGGCAAACAGCATCGGCGTTTCGAACGTCAGCGAGCCTTGCCACATGGTGCTGACCCAGTTGAATACCTTTACCCCGGTCGGCACGGCGATCAGCAGCGTGGCGTACATGAAGAACAGCTCGCCCACCAATGGAATACCCACCACGAACATGTGGTGCGCCCACACGATGAACGACAGGAACGCGATGCTCGCCGTGGCGTAGACCATCGAGGTGTAGCCAAACAGCGGCTTGCGCGAAAAAGTCGGGATGATCGAACTGACGGCGCCGAAGGCCGGCAGGATCATGATGTACACCTCGGGGTGGCCGAAGAACCAGAACACATGCTGGAACAGCACCGGATCACCGCCGCCGGACGCACTGAAAAAGCTGGTGCCGAAGTGGATATCCATCAGCATCATGGTCACGCAACCGGCCAGTACCGGCATCACCGCGATCAGCAGGAACGCGGTGATCAGCCAGGTCCAGACGAACAGCGGCATTTTCATCAACGTCATACCCGGCGCGCGCAGGTTGAGGATGGTGGCGACCACGTTGATCGCGCCCATGATCGAACTGATGCCCATCAGGTGAATGGCAAAGATAAAGAACGTCACGCTTTCCGGCGCGTAGGTGGTGGACAGCGGCGCGTAGAACGTCCAGCCGAAATTCGGCCCGCCACCGGGGCTGAACAGCGTCGAGACCAGCAGCAGGAAGGCCGCCGGCAGCAGCCAGAAGCTGAAGTTGTTCATGCGCGGCAGGGCCATGTCCGGCGCGCCGATCATCAGCGGGATCATCCAGTTGGCCAGGCCGACAAACGCCGGCATCACCGCGCCGAACACCATGATCAGGCCGTGCATGGTGGTCATCTGGTTGAAGAACGCCGGCTCCACGATCTGCAGGCCTGGCTGGAACAGTTCGGCACGGATCACCATGGCAAACGAACCGCCGAGCAGGAACATGGCGAAGGCGAACCACAAGTACATGGTGCCGATGTCTTTGTGGTTGGTGGTCAGCACCCAGCGCATCAACCCCTTGGCGGGGCCGTGGGCATGGTCGGCATGACCATGGTCATCGATCACAGCGCTCATGGCCGTTCTCCTGCAAGCGAGTGGGCGGGGCGGGTAGAGGTAAATGCCATGAAGTCGGTCATTGGCTTTGCGCCTGCTTGATGGCCAGCACGTCTTTAGGCGTGACCATGTCGCCTTTGTTATTGCCCCAGGCGTTGCGCTCGTAGGTCACCACGGCGGCGATGTCCACTTCAGAGAGCTGCTTGCCGAAGGCTGCCATCGCGGTGCCAGGCTTGCCGTTGTAGACGATGTTCAGGTGATCGGCCGTGGGCCCGGTGGCGATTTTCGAGCCCTTGAGCGCCGGGAACATCGGCGGCAGGCCCTGGCCTTCAGCCTGGTGGCAGGCCACACAGGTGGTGTGGTAGACCTTGTCGCCACGCGCTACCAGCTCTTCAAGCGTCCACTCCTTGGAGGTCAGCTCCTTGAGCTTGGCGGCCTCTTGCTTGCGCTCGCCGAGCCAGGTGTCGTAGTCGGCCCTGGACTTGACCTCGACCACGATGGGCATGAAACCGTGGTCCTTGCCGCACAGTTCGGCGCACTGGCCGCGGTAGATGCCGGGCTTCTCGACACGGGTCCAGGCCTCGTTGACGAAGCCGGGAATGGCGTCACGCTTGACCGCAAACGCCGGCACCCACCACGAATGGATCACGTCGGCGGCCGTCACCAGAAAGCGCACCTTGGCCCCCACCGGCAGCACCAACGGCTGGTCAACTTCCAGCAGGTAGTGTTCGCCCTTGGTCGCCTGGTTACGAATCTGTTCGGCAGGCGTAGCCAGGTTGCTGAAGAATTCCACGTCCTGGCCCAGGTATTTGTAATGCCATTTCCACTGGTAACCGGTGACCTGGATATCGATATCCGATTCACTGCTGTCGTAGATATTGATCAGGGTCTTGGTCGCGGGGATGGCCATCGCAACCAGAATCAGCAACGGCACCACGGTCCAGAGGATTTCCACGGTGGTGCTCTCGTGGAACTTGGCCGCGACCTGGCCGGTGGAGCGGCGGTGAAGGATCATCGACCAGAACATCGCGCCAAACACGATGACGCCGATCACCACACAAATCCAGAAAATGGTCATGTGCAGGTCGAACACTGCGTGACTGACTTCGGTGGCCCCTGGCGCCATATTCGTTGTCCAGGCGGCATGTGCCTGGCCGAATACCGACGACAACAGGAGGCCCATCCAAACGTGTGGATGTCGCATCATTGCGGGTTCCCCTTATCGTTCTTGTTATCCCGCCGGTTTGCACCTGCGTCGAAGGGAGCGGCTTCCATAGTGCTTACAACCGCTTAGCCTTGCCTGCTTATGCAGTCTGGCGTCATCAGCTAATCGCCTACAAATCCGAGTATAGACAGGCTCTGCAACCCCGCAATGTGTAGGGGCAAATGAACCGAAAATGATCGGCCCGAGCCAACAAAACCGGGAGCGGAATCGTTTATTCGGCAAACGATGGCAATTCGATATAACGGCGATGCATAACCATGAAATAATTATGACAAATGCGTCTGAGGCCCTCGTATAAACGAGCTACCTTAACTTCTCCCTTTTCCTACACCTGCAAATCATTGGAGCCTTCATGAACACCGCCGCATTGCGCGAGCAGATTTCCCGTGCCCATCAACACGAAACCAGCACGGGCCAGCTTGCCCAGCAACTGGAAAAACAATTGCCGCACCTGCATTCGGCCATTTCCCTGGCTGACGGTGATCGCAACATGGTCATGACCCGCTTTGTTACCGCCTACATCGATCTCGTCCCGGATTTGCTGGACGCCGCCAACGACGTGGCCCGCGAAGCCGGTATCGAAAGCCAGATCAAGCCGGTGCTGAAGATCGCCGAGCATTTCTTCCTGCAGCCACCCGCCATCCTGGCCGGCCATGAAGGGCTCGACGGCCTGCTGGACGAGGCCTATCTGGCCCACCGTTTGGTGGAAGAGGTCAACGATCTGTATATCAAGCACTTCGGCCAGCCGTTGATTCCGGCGGACACCACGGTGGCCAATGTCATTGCCCATCGGCTGATCGGCGAAGCCTTCGCCAATCAGCTGGATGAAGCGGTGCACCACGCGGTGGATGAAATGCTCAACGAAGAGAGCTTTGCGCTGGAGTCGGTCGAGGTCTATCGCGAAAAGCTCAAGAGTCCGCAAACGGAAGCCGCCTGGAAGCGCTGGCCGTGCCTGTCGCGGCAGTTGGGGGTTGAGTTGGCGTTGGATCAGCCTGCCTGACTTTCCGTACCGATAGAGATCAAATGTGGGAGCGGGCTTGTGTGGGAGCCGGGCTTGCCCGCGATGGGATCACCTGGGTTTTTCAGTTATACCGAGGCGATTCCATCGCAGGCAAGCCAGCTCCCACACAAGCATTTTTGATTCGGTTTCGTCAGCTTACAGATGCCGCTGAACCTACCCCCGTCGTCATCCGCACCCGGCCTTCCAGCCGGCGCTTGAGCCCACGCGCCTCGATGACCAGCTTGGAGCCTTTGGCCGCGTTGGCACGCCCCCATTCTTCCAGCAGTTCCAGGCAAGAATGGTCGATATAGCTCAGATTATTCAGCGGCACGTGCAAGGTCGTTCCTGCCGGCACCGTCGCCAACACCTGGGTCAACGCCGGCACTTTCAGGAAAGTAGCCGCCCCCGTCAGGCGTAACTCCATCTCAGCCTCCTGCGGCAGGTCGATCAGGCTGACTTTCAGCCTCGACGCCTTGAACGCCAGCTTCACCAACGTCAACCCGAAGCCCACCAGCACGCCGGTCAGCAGGTCGGTGAGGATGATCGCCAGCGCCGTGGCGGCGTAGGTAAACATAGGCATCCGCCCGTAGCGGCCCAGTGCCTTGAACGCCTTGATGTCCACCAGCTTGATCCCGGTGTACACCAACACGCCCGCCAGGCTCGCCACCGGAATGCTTTGCAGCACACTCGACAGCAGCAGCACGAACGCCAGCAACCACAACCCGTGGAACATTGCCGACAAACGCGTGGTGGCACCGGCCTGCACGTTGGCCGAGCTGCGCACGATCACGCCCGTCATCGGCAACGCGCCAACCAGCCCGCAAAGCATGTTGCCTACACCTTGAGCGGATAATTCCTTGTCGAAATCAGAACGCTGACCGCTGTGCATGCGATCGACCGCCGCGGCGGACAGCAGGGTCTCGGCACTGGCGATAAAAGCCACGGCGAACGCGGCGATCAACAGCTGCGGATCGGCGAGGTTCAGCAAGTCGCTGGGACGCAGCCAATCAATGGCATCGGCGAGGTTTTCCGGGACTTCCACGCGCTTGACCTGCAACGCCAGCACCAGGCTGGCCACGGTGGTCAGGCCCACGCCCAACAAGGCACCCGGTACAAAGCGCAGACCTTGCGGACGAAATTTATCCCATACGTACATCACCAGCATCGTCGACAAACCGAGCAGTCCTGCCTGCCAGCCCAGGCCACCGCCCAGGGCCGGAATCGCGTCAGCCAAAGCCGCCGGGAAACCTGCCAGGTTATCCAGCCCGGAAGGCTTGGGTGCGCCGTCGAGCATCACGTGGATCTGCGACAGCACAATCAAAACGCCAATGCCTGCCAGCATGCCGTACACCACGGCAGGGGCCGTCACGCGGAACCAGCAACCCAGGCGCAAACGCCCGGCAACCAGTTGCAGAAACCCCGCCAGCAACAGAATCGGCCCGAGCATCAGCATGCCGTGCTGGCGCACCAACTCAAAGACCAACACCGCCAGGCCCGCCGCCGGTCCGCTGACCTGCAGCGGCGAACCCGCCAGCCAACCCACCACCAGGCCACCGATGATGCCGGTGATCAGCCCCTTGGCCGGCGGCATGCCGGAAGCGATCGCGATACCCATGCACAGGGGCAGGGCGACCAGAAAAACAACCACGGAAGCCAGCAGCTCCCGTGGCAATACAGCTTTCAATTGAGCAGCACGCATGATGGCTCTCCCGAGGCATTTGCCGGGCGCGGTAAAGCCTGGCTGCGTCCATGGCAGCCACCGCTTTACCCGGCAGGGAAGTGTTTTAGAAGCGCGCTTTAGGCGTCGCGCAAGGGATCGGCCCGTCGCCACCCAGCGGTCGGAACGCCGACTGGTCCGCGTCAAAGGCTCTGATTTCGCTGGTTTCGATGTTGTAGATCCAGCCATGGATGAACAACTGACCATTGGCCATGCGTGACGCCACGGAAGGGTGGGTGCGCAAGTGTTGCAACTGGGCGATGACGTTTTCTTCGGTCAGCACCTTCATGCTCTCGCCTTCGCTTGCGCAGTCGCAGTTGTCGTGCACCATGGTCTTGGCGACCTCGGCATGCCGCAGCCAGGCCTTGACCGTCGGCATTTTCTCCAGGCTGTCGGGGTTGAGTACCGCGCGCATCGCGCCGCAATCGGAGTGGCCGCAGACAATGATGTGCTGCACGCCCAAGGCGAGCACCGCATACTCGATGGCGGTGGACACACCACCGTTCATCTGGCCGTACGGCGGTACTACGTTACCGACGTTACGCGTCACGAACAGGTCGCCCGGGGAGCTTTGGGTGATCAGCTCGGGCACGATGCGCGAGTCGGCACAGGTAATGAACATCGCCCGTGGGCTCTGGGCCGTGGCGAGTTTCTTGAAGAGTTCTTCCTGCTGCGGGAAGACGTCATGATGGAAATGCAAAAAACCGTCAACGATGTGCTTAAGCGCTGCATCGGCGGTTTCCGCCACCTGAGGGGTCGAAGCCGACGCAGCCAACGGCTGTTTATCCTGGTCACTCATGATTCATCCTCTTGATTAATGCAGGGGGAGTGTTCAGGGCAATTCGACGCCAGGTCAGTGCAATAGTTGTAAATGCCAAAAACCGAGGCGCCGACTCATCAGTCACTCGCTGAACAAGGTAACCACCGAAACTTAACTCAAACTGAATGAACCGCTCTAGAACGCGGGTTTCAGTGATGTCAAAACGCGACTATTCCTACAAGGACTTCGCGTTTCGCCTCTTCAGTCTACAACAAAGCCATCTGCCTGCCCGGTGGGCAAAACGCCGTGCAATCGAGATTGAAGCCTTCCCGCCGGTTCAGCCCCAGGCGCTTGATCGCCTTGCTGAACCGCTGGGCCAGCAGATCGGCAAACGGCCCTTCGCCACGCATGCGCACGCCGAAACGGCTGTCGTAGACCTCACCACCGCGCACCTGGCGAACCAGGCTCATCACATGGGCCGCCCGCTGCGGGTAATGCGCCGCCAACCACTCCTCGAACAGCGGCGCCACCTCCAGCGGCAGGCGCAGCATCATGTACGCTGCGCTTTGCGCGCCGGCGGCATGGGCTTCGGTCAGCAGGCTCTCCAGCTCACTGTCGTTGATCATCGGGATCATCGGCGAGCACAGCACCCCCACCGGGATACCCGCCTCGCGCATCACCCGGATGGCCCGCAACCGCGCCTTGGGCGCCGCCGTGCGGGGTTCCAGGATGCGCTTGAGCTCATCGTCCAGGCTGGTGAGGCTGATCATCACGGCCACCAGACGCTGGCGCGCCAGCTCGGTCAGCAGATCAAGATCACGCAGGATCAGCGAGCCCTTGGTAATGATGGTCACCGGATGCCGGTAGCGCAGCAGCACTTCGAGGGTTTGCCGGGTGATCCGGTACTCGCGCTCGATCGGCTGATAGGGGTCGGTGTTGGAGCCCAGGTTGATCGGGGCGCACACATAGCCGGGTTTGGATAACTGCTGTTCCAGCACATCGGCGGCGTTGCTCTTGGCGATCAACCGGGTTTCGAAATCGAGCCCCGGCGACATGTCCCAATAGGCATGGCTGGGCCGCGCATAGCAGTAGATGCAGCCATGTTCGCAGCCCCGGTAGGGGTTGATCGAGCGGTCGAACGGCAGGTCCGGCGAGTTGTTACGGGTGATGATGGTCTTGGCCGTTTCGATACGCACCTCGGTGCCCTGGGTCGGCGGCACTTCCTGGTACCAGCCGTCATCCTCGGCCACGCTGACCGTGGGCGCAAAGCGGTTGTGCAGGTTGGTGGCCGTGCCCCGGCCACGGGGCGGCAGCGGAGTAGACATGAAAACGCCTCGATACTGTTTTTATATACAGTACCGAGGCGCAAGGTTTCTGACCAGTGCCGTTTGGCGGTCAGGCATGCATCAATGCTTTTGCGTGACTTGGCCCAGGTCGTCGCCGGAAGTGGTGTGCATATCGTTGTCGCGCAGGGCCTTCACCTCGCCGGCGGTCACGGGCGCGCCCTGGTTGCCCCAACTGCCCCGGATGAAACTGACGACATCCGCCACTTCCTGGTCCGACAGACGCCAGGCAAATGCCGGCATGGTGAAGGTCGACGGCGCCGCATGGGTAGCCGGCAGGGTGCCGCCGTTCAACACGATGTTGATCAGCGACGTGGCGTCCGCCGTCTGCAGCACCGGGTTGCCCGCCAGCGCCGGGAACACCCGCGTGTACCCATGGCCGTCGGTACGATGGCAAGCCGCGCAGTTATCGATATACACCGAGGCTCCGCGCTGGCGGTCATCGCCTTTCCACAAGGCGTCTGCGACCTGCTTGTCGTACTGGTGCGGCTGGTCCTTGGGATCTACCGCCGGCAGGCTCTTGAGGTAACGGGCGATAGCTGTCAGGTCGTTTTCCGACATGTACTGCATGCTGTGGACCACAACGTCGCTCATGCCGCCAAACACTGCGCTGCGATCACTGCGCCCGGTCTTGAGGAATTGCACCAATTGTTCCTCGCTCCAACCGCCGAGGCCGTCCTTGTGGTCGCCGCGCAGGCTCTTGGCAATCCAGCCTTCCAGCGGCGCGCTGCCGGACAGGAACGCGTTGCCGTCCGTGGCGCGCAGGGCTTTTTCCTGCATGGTCAGCGCCCGTGGCGTATGGCACGCACCGCAGTGGCCGAGGCCTTCGACCAGGTAGGCGCCACGGCTGATCACCGGGTCGGCATTGGCCGGTGCCTGGTAATCCGCAACCTCGGGCGCGAACATCCAGCGCCACGCCGCCAAGGGCCAACGCATGCTCAAGGGCCATGGAATATCGCTGTCCTTGTTTTCCTGGGCGACCGGCTCGACGCCCTTCATGAAATACGCATACAACGCTTGCATGTCGCTTTCGCTGACACGCGCGTAAGACGGGTAGGGCATCGCCGGGTAAAGCGTACTGCCGCTCTTGGCGACGCCATGGCGCACGGCCTTGTCGAAGTCTTCGAAGCTGTAGTCGCCCAGGCCAGTCTTGTCCGGGGTGATGTTGGTGGAGTAGATCACGCCGATGGGGGTTTCCATCGGCAGGCCGCCCGCGAAGGGTTTGCCACCCTTGGCCGTGTGGCAGGCCACGCAGTCACCGGCGCGGGCCAGGTATTCGCCCTGCTTGACCAGGTCGGTTTCGGCGGCGCTCACCGAACAACTGCTGAGCCACACCAGGGAGGCCGCGAAGGTCGCGATAACAAGTGCTTTCATGGTCATCGCTCCTTATGCCTGAACCAGCGGGCCGGGGTTTTTCAAGTATTGCTCGCGGATCGCCCGGGCCGACCAATAGGTCAGCGCCGCCACCAGGCCGGTCGGGTTGTAGCCCAAGCCTTGTGGGAAAGCGGATGCACCTGGAACAAACACGTTGTGCACATCCCAGCATTGCAGGTAGCGGTTCAATGCACTGGTTTTCGGGTCGGTACCCATGATCGCGCCGCCGTTGAGGTGGGTGGTCTGGTACGACGCGGTGTTGAAATGCTCACCGACCTTCTTGCCGAGCAAGGCAATGGCCTTGGGGTTCATCGCTTCGGCGACCTTGCTCATTTTCTCGACCATGAAGCGGTTCATCTTGATGTCGTTTTCCTGCCAGTCGAACGTCATCCGCAGCAACGGCAGGCCGTAGGCATCACGATAAACCGGGTCCAGATCCAGGTAGTTGCCTCGGTAGGACTGATGCGCGCCGTGGGCATCCATCGACACCTGGTGGGTGTAGTAATCGGCGGTGGCGCGCTTCCAGGCGCTGCCCCAGGCCGGCGTGCCCGGCGGGTTGGACGTACCGGCAATCGGCCGGCTGCCGGCCTGGTTGACCCACATCGGCGAGCCGCCCACAAAGCCATGGGGGCCGTGGTCGAAGTTGTCGGCGTTGAAGTCATCGATGGCCACGCCATTGCCGCCCGCACCGATGAAGTTGTTGGTGTGGGTGTCTTTGTCGAAGAAGGCCTTGATGGTGGCCATGTTCTGGTAGGCGAAGTTCCTGCCCACCACACCCTCATTGGTAATCGGGTCGTAGGGCTTGCCGATCCCGGACAACAGCATCAGCCGCACATTATGGAACTGGAACGCACCGAGGATGACCAGGTCCGCCGGCTGTTCGCATTCGCGCCCCTGGGCGTCGATATAGGTCACGCCGGTGGCCTTGCTCCCGGTGCTGTCGAGGTTGACCTTGAGCACGTGGGAATTGGCCCGCAGCTCGAAGTTCGGCACCTGGCGCAACGCTGGCAGGATGTTCACATTCGGCGAGGCCTTGGAATACATGTAGCACACGTAGCCGCTGCAGAAACCGCAGAAGTTGCACGGGCCCATCTGCGCACCGTAGGGGTTGGTGTAGGGCCCCGAGGTATTGGCTGAGGGCAAATTGTAAGGTTTGTAACCGACCTCGGCCGCCGCTTTCTGGAACAGCTGTGCGGAGACGGTGTTTTTCTGCGAGGCCAGCGGAAACGGGTTGGAGCGATCCGGCGCATAGGGGTTGCCGCCACGGCCTTCGCCGACCAATTGGCCTTTTACGGTCCAGGCTTGGCCGGAGGTGCCGAAGACTTTTTCGGCGTAGTCGAAAAACGGCTCCAGCTCTTCATAACTGACACCGAAGTCCTGGATGGTCATGTCTTTGGGAATGAAGTGTTTGCCGTAGCGCTCTTCGTAGTGGCTGCGCATGCGCAACTCGATCGGATCGACACGAAAATGCACGCCGGACCAGTGCAGCCCCGCGCCGCCGACGCCATTGCCTGGCAAAAACGCGCCCAGCTGACGGTTCGGCAGTGCAACATCATTCACGCTGTGGCGAATGGTCACCGTTTCCTTGGAAATGTCCTGGAAGAGCTTTTTACGCACGCTGTAGGTCAATTCGTCGATGACCTGGGGATAGCTGCCGTCCGGGTACGTGTCCTGCATCGGGCCACGTTCCAGCGCCAGCACGTTGAGGCCCGCTTCCGTCAGCTCTTTGGCCATGATCGCGCCGGTCCAGCCGAAACCTACGATCACCGCGTCTACTTTCTTCATGATGGTCGCCACGTTTATGCCCTCTCGCCGCGCATGGAAACAGCCGGGAAGGGGTAAGGCTCGTTACGTTCCACCCAGTCCATGAAGTCGGCGCGGGCGCCGGGGAAGCCGATCATGGTCCAGCCGACCATGCCTTTGTTGCCACCGTGGATTGGGTCGCAGAAGAAGCCTTCCTTGGTGTTTTGCAGCAGCAGGTTGAAGAACATCTTGGGCGGCACGGCATCGAAATGTGCGCCCAACTCACCACCGCCAGCCTCCAGGCGACGCAGCATGTCGTCTCGGGTAGCGCTGTCTTGCGCGGCAAAAGCTTTACCGTTGAACGCCTTCGACCATGCATCCGTCGCGGCAATGCCCAGGCGATAAATGTCCTTGGGCACCAATTTGCTCTGCCAGCCCATTTCCGGCGGTGCATCGGCGTTGAACGGGCCTTGCATGAACCACAGGGCGCCGCTGGCGTACGGCGTGTTCATCTGGCGGTCGATGTATTCCGGCGCGCCCGCTTCCAACGCGCCTGGCCCTTGAGCGTCAGCGGGGATCAAGCGCTCGACGGCGGCGTTGATGAAAGCCCATTCCTCAGCCGTGAAGTAAGTCGGCTCGTAAGCTTTGTCGCTCACGTCAGGCTTGGCTGGCGCGGCCTGGGCCGGCTCAGGCGTAGCCATCAGCATCGAGCCACCCAGGCCCGTGCTGGCAACCGTGACCAC
Organism: Pseudomonas cedrina subsp. cedrina; assembly: GCF_001983175.1. Taxonomy (GTDB): domain Bacteria; phylum Pseudomonadota; class Gammaproteobacteria; order Pseudomonadales; family Pseudomonadaceae; genus Aquipseudomonas; species Aquipseudomonas cedrina. The sequence goes on along the minus strand of NZ_MNPW01000006.1, from coordinate 415,031 downwards.
CGGGATCAAGGTCAAGGATTTGCGCAGAAAGTCACGCCGGGGGTTGTCTTGATCTTGATCAGACATGGTGGCACCTCATCATGTGGTCACGGATTTATCAGCGGCTTCTAGTGAGCGGCTTGGGTTTTTGCAATCAATGGATACAAATGATAGCAGGCTAACGATGATAGGGATCGATCCAGCGACCTAAGTCGAATAAAGGCGGGCAAAAAAAGTGGGAGCTGGCTTGCCTGCGATGCTGGCGCCTCGGTTCTTCAGTCAGACCGAGGTGACGCTATCGCAGGCAAGTCAGCTCCCACCTTGGGAGGGGAAGGCTTTAGTCTTTTTTCAGCTTGGGGTTCGGGAAGAACTGCACGGCCTGGATTTTTGGGTCCGCCGGCGCTTTGAGCGCCGAGGTGTTGACCCGCGTACCCAATTCCTTGGGCACCGACAGGCCCTGGTCATTGAGCGTGTCGGTATAACCGCAGGCCACGCATTCACGGTGCGGCACGTTGTCTTCGGTCCACATCTTGAGCTTGTCCGGCTCGCTGCACGCCGGGCACACAGCCCCGGCGATAAATTGCTTTTTGGTGATCACAGGCCCTTCACTCATGCTGCTGCGTCCTCACTCAGGCCGCTGTGGCGCAAGAGTGCGTCAATCGACGGCGCACGTCCGCGGAAGTTGACAAACAGCACCATCGGCGCCTGGGAACCGCCACGCGCCAGGATAGCTTCGCGGAAGGCACGGCCGGTCTCGGCGTTGAGTACGCCGTCTTCTTCAAACTTGGAAAAGGCATCCGCCGACAGCACTTCGGCCCATTTGTAGCTGTAGTAACCGGCCGCATAACCACCGGCGAAGATGTGCGCAAAGCTATTCGGGAAGCGGTTGTAGGCCGGCGGACGCATTACCGAGACTTCGTCGCGCACGCCTTCGAGCACCTGCGCCACGCTGCGGCCGTCGCCGTGGGTGGCGTGCAGTTCAAAGTCGAACAGCGAGAATTCCAGCTGGCGCACCATCATCAGGCCAGATTGGAAGTTCTTCGCCGCGAGCATTTTTTCCAGCAGGTCCTGGGGCAGCGGCTCACCGGTTTCATAGTGGCCGGAGATCAGCGCCAGGCCTTCAGGCTCCCAGCACCAGTTCTCCATGAACTGGCTCGGCAACTCCACCGCATCCCAGGCCACGCCGTTGATACCGGACACACCGGCGTGTTCGACACGGGTCAGCAGATGATGCAAGCCGTGGCCGAACTCGTGGAACAGCGTCGTCACTTCATCGTGGGTCAGCAGGGCAGGCTTGCCGCTGTCGGCCGGGGTGAAGTTGCACACCAAGTTGGCCACCGGGCTCTGCAGCACGCCGTCGACGGTGCGGCGACGGTCGCGGGCGCCGTCCATCCAGGCACCGCCACGCTTGTTGGCGCGGGCGTACAGGTCGAAGAAGAAGCGGCCGACGTGCTGGCCGTTTTCCTTGATTTCGAACAGGCGAACGTCCGGATGCCAGGTGTCGAAGCCTTTCTGCTCGGCGATCTCGATGCCGTACAGGCGTTGCACGATGGCGAACAGGCCGCCCAGCACTCTATCGATGGGGAAGTAAGCGCGCAGGGCTTCCTGGGACACGCTGTAGCGCTGCTCACGCAGTTTTTCGCCATAGAAACCGCTGTCCCAGCTCTGCAGGTCGGCACAGCCTTGCTCGGCGGCGTAAGCCTTGAGCTGTTGCAGGTCCTGGGCGGCAAACGGCTTGCTGCGCTTGGCCAGGTCACGCAGGAAACTGAGCACCTGGTCACTGGATTCGGCCATCTTGGTCGCCAGGCTCAGCTCGGAGAAGGACGCATAACCCAGCAGTTGGGCCAGTTCCTGACGCAAGTCGAGGATCTGTTCCATCACCGGGCCGTTATCGTTCTGACCCGCATTCGGACCTTGGTCCGACGCACGGGTGCAGTAGGCCGCGTAGATTTCTTCGCGCAGGGCGCGATCCTGGGCGTAGGTCATTACCGCGTAGTAGCTGGGGAACTCCAGGGTGATCAACCAGCCTTCAAGGCCCTTGGCCTGGGCGGCGGCGGCCATTTGCGCCTTGGCCGAGTCGGTCAGGCCGGCGAGGGTGGCCTCATCGGTGACGTGCTTGGTCCATGCCTGGGTAGCATCCAGCAACTGGTTGGAGAACTTGCTGCCCAGTTCGGACAGTTTGCTCTGCACTTCGGCGTAGCGCTTTTGCTGCTCGGGCGGCAAATCGATACCCGACAAACGGAAGTCACGCAGGGCGTGTTCCAGGATGGTTTTTTGCGCCACGTCGAAACCGGCGGCTTCCGGGCTGTTGGCCAAGGCTTCGAACGCCTGGAACAGGGCGCGGTTCTGGCCCATTTCGGTGGAATAGGCGCTCAACGCCGGCAAACACGCCTCATAGGCCTCGCGAAGCTCGGCGCTGTTGCACACGGCGTTGAGGTGGCTGACGGGGCTCCAGGCGGCGCCCAGGCGATCATTGAGTTCGTCCATCGCCAGCACCAGCCCGGCCCATGTCGGATTTTTACCCTGGCTTTGCAGGATGCCTTCGATGGCGACACGGTTGTCGGCGAGGATCTGTTCGATGGCCGGCTGGACGTGCTCGGCACGGATCGCCGAAAACGGCGGCAGATCGTAGGACTGCAGAAGCGGGTTGTTCGCGCTCACGGTTGGCACCTTGGCTGAAGAAACTGATAAGACAAAGATGGGGCCATCTTAATTACAATCAACACCCACCGCAGCTATCAGCAAAAGAGAGAGAGGCTATCGTGACCCTTCGCACCTATCAGAACCACACGCCAACCCTGGGCGCCGGGGCTTTTGTCGATATTTCGGCGGTGGTGATCGGCGATGTCGAAATCGGCACCGACAGCTCGGTCTGGCCGCTGACCGTTATTCGCGGCGACATGCACCGCATCCGCATCGGTGCGCGCACCAGCGTGCAGGATGGCTGCGTATTGCACATCACCCACGCCGGACCTTTCAATCCGGGTGGTTTCCCACTGCTGATCGGCGATGACGTGACCATCGCCCACAAAGTCATGCTGCACGGCTGCACAGTGGGCAACCGCATCCTGATCGGCATGGGCAGCATCGTCATGGACGGCGCGGTGGTCGAGGACGACGTGATCATCGGCGCCGGCAGCCTGGTGCCGCCGGGCAAGACACTGCAAAGCGGCTTCTTGTATGTTGGCAGCCCGGTCAAACAGGTCCGCGCGTTGACGGACAAGGAACGCGCCTTTTTCACCTACAGCGCCGCGAACTACGTGAAGCTCAAGGACCTGCACCTGGCTGAAGGATTCGACCGATGACCCTGCGCCACCCAACAGTCCTGTTCGACCTGGACGGCACCCTCACCGACCCACGCGAAGGCATCACCCGCTCGATTCAGTACGCCCTCGCCAAATTGGGCATCGACGAGCCGGACCTGAGCAAACTCGAACACTTCATCGGCCCGCCCTTGCTGCAAGCCTTCATGCAGTTCTATGGCTTCGACGAAGCCAAGGCGTGGGAGGCGGTGAATTTCTATCGCGAGCGTTTCAAGGTCACCGGGCTGTATGAAAACCGCGTGTTCGACGGCGTAATGCCGCTGCTCGAAGACTTGAGCAGCCAAGGCCGCCAACTCTACGTTGCCACCTCAAAGCCATGGGTGTTCGCACGCGAAATTGCCCGCCACTTTGATTTTGCCAAGCACTTCAAGGTGATCTACGGCAGTGAGCTGGACGGCACGCGCACCAACAAGGTCGAGCTGATCGCTCACCTGATGCGGGAGGAAAGGCTGGACCCGGCGGCTACCTTGATGATCGGCGACCGCAAGCACGACCTGATCGGCGCGCGCAGCAATGGGCTGGATTCGGTGGCCGTGGGGTATGGCTTTGGTAGTTTCGAGGAACTGAATGCAGAGGCGCCGACCTGGCACTTCGAGACGTTGGCGCAGATGCATCAGGCGTTTTTGCACGAGTCTTGAGACCGCCATCGCAGGCAAGCCAGCTCCCACATTTTGACCGGTGTACATAAGACCAATGTGGGAGCTGGCTTGCCTGCGAAGAGGCCCTACAGGCCAACTCCCTCTAACTGTTTCAGCGCCGCTTTACGCTGCACCGCCGGCAACCCGCCCATCTTCTCCACCGCCGCATAGAACCTCACCCAATCCCCATCTTCCTGCCGAAACAGCGCCGCAAACGCCGGCACCCACCGGTCATACAACCCAAACGGCAACAACCGCGCGTTGTTCATTGGCTGGTTGATCCAGGCGTCATAGCGTTTGTCACCGCCCCACTGACTGTCGCGCAGTTGCCGGTACTCGCTGCGCAAACGCTCGAATTGCGCCGCCTTGGCCCGGCGCATCGCATCGGTTGCCAGAGGCTGGGCGTAGAGCTTTTCCAAGCGTTGACGGGTATCCAGGACCAACTGGATAAACTGGTCACGCTGCTTTGACGCCGACAGACTCTGCGGCGCCAGGCCTCGCGCGGCACGCCACTGGCGAGTGCCTTCCTGCTCGACGAAGCTGGCAAACGACTCGTTGAACTCGGTGTCGTCCTTCACGTAGAAACGCTGGTGCGCCAGTTCATGGAAGATCAGCGTGGCCAGACGCTCATCACCCCAGTGCATCATCGAATTCATGATCGGGTCGTTGAACCACCCCAAGGTGGAATACGCCTCAACGCCGCCTATCGATACGTCCATGCCTTGCTGCTTCAACAACGCAGCTTCGCCGCGCGCCGCGCCTTGGTTGTAATAACCGCGATAGGCCACACAGCCGGCGATGGGGAAGCAATGGGTTTGCGGTGACAGGGAAAACTCCTGCGTGGCGAACACATTCCAGACCACATAAGGCCGCCCAATATCGGCGTACAACCTGTAACTCTGGTTGTCGGGAAGATGCAGATGCTCACTGGCGAACGTGCGCGCTTTTTGCGACTGCACCAGGTGCTCGCGCAACAGCGGTGGGCGGGAAGGGTCGGCAATGACCTGCGCCACCGGCTCGCGGGCGCGCAGCAATTGCAACTGACCGCTGGCCAATTGGCCGTAATAACTGACGCTGGAACAGCCGCTGAGCAATACAACCATCAACCCTGGAAAAAAACGCCTGACCATGCCCCGACCGCTCCTGGGTAATTTGCCCGCCAGACTATCGCGCCTGGACGGAATTTTTCCATGGCTGACGGTGTTTATACTGAGTAGGGAGTCTGCTGCGGTTGGCGTCAGGCTCATCTCTTTGGCCCAACGTTGAGTGCCTGCCATGCGCCAGCTATTGCTTCCCGTCGTTGCCCTGTTCCTCAGTGCCTGCACCACAACCCCCGTACCGCCGAGGGATCCGCAACAGGCCTGGGTCGATTTCACCACCCCGACGCCGGGGGCGAAGATGGTGATGGCGCAGCGTCTGGATGGAAAAAACCTCGACGACGGGCGTTATTTCCAGATGCCGCCCGGCCCTCATGAGTTGATGGTGCGCTTCGACTTCGAGGTGCCTGCCGGCGGCGGTTTGGGCGGGCTCAGCCAGACGATGTACCGCACCTGCTTCATGACCCTGGCGTACGACCATTTCCAGGCCGGGCAGCGTTATGTGCTGGAAGGCCGCTCGCTGGCCTTCACACCCAATATCCGGCTGTATGACTCGGCGCGTCAGTTATTGGCCGAAGAGCGCAGCGTCAACTGCATCTGATCAGTCGTTGTTCTTCTGATAGATGATGCGCTTGGTACCGTTTTCGCACGAACCCACAATCATCGCGCTGTCGTGGTTCTTGGCTTCTTCGGCGGTGATGATTTCCAGGGTGTAGGAGGGAATAGCCTTGGCCTGGATGTTGACTTCAATTTCCTTGCGAAGCTCTTCGCAGTCTTTTGGAGCGGCCACGGCCGACGTGGCCAAGACACCGCAGATGACCGCCAAAGCAAAACGTTTCATGTGTGTAGCTCCCTGAATGCATTGCGCACGGGTGTGCGTCTAAGGCTGCATAGGCTATAGGACCACATCCATGAAACACGAGTTCTGATTTAACGCAGAACTAATGTGGGAGCTGGCTTGCCCGCGATAGCATCACCAAGGTGTGACTGATACACCGCGGTGCCTGCATCGCAGGCAAGCCAGCTCCCACACCAGCCAGCTTCCAATTGAAACCTTGTGTCAGCTAACCAGGGTGGCATCCAGGGTGATGGTTGCATTCAGCACTTTGGACACTGGGCACCCTTCCTTGGCCTTTTTGCTCAGCTCATCGAACTGCGCCTGGCTGGCGCCTGGGATCTTGGCCTTGAGGATCAGCTTCACGGCAGTGATGGCAAAGCCGCCTTCCACTTGGTCCAGGGTCACCTCGGCCTGAGTGTCGATGCTGTCAGCCTTGAGCCCGGCATCGCCGAGAATCATGGAAAACGCCATGGAGAAACAGCCGGCGTGGGCCGCACCGATCAGTTCTTCCGGGTTGGTGCCCTTACCACCTTCGAAACGAGCCTTGAAGCCGTAGGGCGCTTCACGCAGTACGCCCGTTTCCGTAGAAATGGAGCCCAGGCCTGTCTTCAGGTCACCTTCCCAATGCGCGGATGCTTTTTTAACGATACTCATAGCGGTCTCCTCGAACGGTGGTTTTGCGTTAGTAGAGTTCTGAGGATAGAAGCTCTGGCAAAGTTCACCTCGTCGGAGAAACCTAGTAAACCAGTAGGAAATTTCATAGGTTGCTATTGAATCTCGGGTATATGCCCTCATTGCATAGAACATGCACATGAAGCGGCAGGTTTTGGTTCGTTTAAAAAGCCTGCGCCCCCATTGGAGAAGCAGGCTTATGAAATCGCTGTCCGACGTAAAATTCTCGACCCTGGACCTGGTGCCCGTGCGCGCCAACGGCAGCCCGGCGCAGTCACTGCGCAATTCCCTGGACCTGGCCCAGCATGTGGAAAAGTTCGGCTACACCCGTTTCTGGGTGGCTGAACACCACAACATGGACGGCATCGCCAGTTCGGCCACCTCGGTATTGCTGGGTTACCTGGCCGGTGGCACCTCGACGATTCGCGTCGGTTCCGGCGGTGTGATGCTGCCCAACCACGCGCCGCTGGTAATCGCCGAACAATTCGGCACCCTGGAAAGCCTCTACCCCGGCCGCATCGACCTGGGCCTGGGCCGCGCGCCCGGTTCCGACCAGATGACCGCCCGCGCCCTGCGCCGTGAGCGCTCAGGCAGTGCCGACGACTTCCCGGAAGATGTTGCCGAGCTGATGGCCTACCTGGGCCCACGCACGCCAGATCAACGGGTCATCGCGGTTCCCGGCACCGGCACCAACGTGCCTGTCTGGCTGCTGGGCTCCAGCTTGTTCAGCGCCCAGCTGGCAGGCGAACGCGGCTTGCCCTACGCCTTCGCCTCGCATTTCGCGCCGCGCTTGATGCATGAGGCGATTCGCGTCTACCGCAACCACTTCAAGCCCTCTGCCGTGCTGGACAAGCCCTACGTCATGCTCGGCATTCCGTTGGTGGCGGCGGACACCGACGAACAGGCCGACTACCTGGCCACCTCGGTGTACCAACGCATCCTCGCGCTGATGCGCGGCCAGAGCCTGGTGCAGCGCCCACCGGTGGACAGCATGGATGGCCTGTGGCTGCCCCATGAAAAAGACGCGGTCGGCGGTTTCCTCGGCCTGGCCATGGTCGGCGGCCCGGCGAAGATCCGCGCCAAGCTGGAAGTTTTGATCGAGCAGACCGGCGCAGACGAGCTGATTTTCACCAGCGATCTGTATGAACATGCTGACCGAATTCATTCCTACAAACTACTGGCGCAAGTGATGAAGGGCTGAACCCGAGGCGAAAAAAAACCGACGCACGCGCGTCGGTTTTTTATATCTGCAACACGGGTCAACCGCGCTTGTAGACGATTTCCTTGGTGCCGCCTTCGCAACTGCCGACCACGTCGCCGTCCGCCGCTGCGCCTTTGTCCACCACTTCCAGCGAATAACCCGAGGCGCCCTTGGCGTCGATTTTCGCTGCGATTTCACTTTTGAGCTCTTCACAAGGCTTGCCCGCCGCCAAGGCTGTGCCTGCAATGCTCAACAAACCTACTGCCAACAAGAACTTCTTCATCCGTTACTTCCTTGCGCTGATCGAATAGAACGCGCCGACGCTTTCGCATCGGCACCCCAACGGTGTAGCGCAGGTTATGGCAATCGGCCAGTCAGCAAAGTTCAACTCAGCGGATCAACTGCTGGCAATTCGGAATCCCACCTTGAGTGTGACTTGGTAGTGGGCAACCTTGCCGTCTTCGATATGCCCACGGGTTTCAGTCACTTCAAACCATTCCAGGTGCTTGAGGCTCTTGCTGGCTTCAGCCAGGGCATTCTGGATCGCATCTTCGATGGTGGTGGTGGACGAGCCCACCAGTTCGACTTTCTTGTAGGTGTGATGATCGGTCATGGTTTTTCTCCTTAAGGGACGTTTATGGAGCCTAGCAGTCAATCTTCGTACTGCTTCAGGCGGCCGTTGCGCCTGGAAAGTTCAGATTTACTGCACTTTCCGAGACCGGCGCAGTCGGTATCTACACACGCCACTCAATCACGTCAGGAGAGTCCAAATGGCCAACACTTCTTTACGCAAAGCGTCACTGGAAAGCATGGAAGCCGAGATTTCGAGCCTGCTCAAGTCCCTTGAGAGCCTCAAGGACGATGCGTCCGACGAGTCGCGCAAAACGCTGAAGGCCCTGAAAAGCAATGCCGAGAATGCGCTCAAGCACTCGCGCCATCTGATCAGCGACGCCTACGAAGAAAGCAAAGTCAAAATCCGCGAAACCGGCGTTGCTACCCGGGATTACGCCCAGGAACACCCATGGACTACAGCCGGTGTCGCTGTAGGCGCACTGGGGCTGCTGGCGGCCTATCTGCTGTGCAAACGCGGTGACTGATTTTTTACCGGCTACAGGGGCTGGCGCACCAGCTCAGCCTTGAGCCACTGCGCCAGTTGCCCGGCGCGCCCATCCGCGGCGCGCTTGGGCAGCCACAACGCCAGGTGCGCCGGGGTTTCGCTGAACCCCCACGGCGCCACCAGGCGACCCGCCCGCACGTCCTCGGCGACCAGCGGCTGCGGCGCAATCGCCACGCCCAATCCGGCCACCGCCGCCTCCAGCAAATAATACAAATGCTCAAACCCCTGGCCGTGTTTCAACGCGCCCGGCGCGATCCCGTGTTGCTGCGCCCAGCTGGGCCAGGCCTGCGGGCGCGATGTGGTGTGCAGCAACGCTTCACTGCACAACGCGGCGGCAGGCGCCTGGCGCAAACGCTCATAGCCGGCAAAGCGCGGGCTCATCACCGGGCCGATACGTTCGCTGGCCAGCTCAAACACCTGCATGTCCGCCGGCCATGGCGGCTCGGCGAACAGCAGCAGGGCATCGAGACCCGGCCGCCTGGGGTCAAGATCCCCGTCGCCCGCCGAAAGGTGCAGGCGCAGGTCCGGCAGGTCCGCATTCAAGCGGCCCAGGCGCGGAATCAACCAGCGCGCCAGCAAACTGCCCGAGCAGCCGAGTACGAAGGGCGCGTCGGCGCTGGCCTGGGTCAATTCAGCACACACATCCCTTAACCGCTCAAACGCCTCGGCGCTGACATCGCGTAAGCGGACGCCGGAATCTGTGAGTTTAAGGCCGCGCCCATCCTTAATAAAAAGGCTGACACCCAAGTGTTCTTCCAACACCTTCAACTGGCGGCTGACGGCGCCGTGAGTGACGTGCAATTGCTCGGCTGCCTGGCTGACGCTGTTGAGCCGCGCGGTGGCTTCAAACGCGCGCAGCGCATTAAGGGGTGGAAGGTTTCGGCTCATCTGTGAGTTTTCCTGACAGGTTACGGCGATCTTATCGGTTTTCAGCGTAGCGCGTCAGGGGTAGAGTGGCCCTCATTGTTTCTTACACCCCATTTTCCTGGAGCGTCCCATGACTCAGTCCCAGACCGATCTACGCAACGGCCCAGACGCCAACGGCCTGTTCGGTGCGTTCGGCGGCCGCTACGTCGCGGAAACCCTGATGCCGTTGATCCTCGACCTGGCCCGCGAGTACGAAGCCGCCAAGATCGATCCGGCGTTCAATAAGGAATTGGCCTACTTCCAGCGCGACTACGTCGGCCGCCCTAGCCCGCTGTACTTCGCCGAGCGCCTGACCGAGTTCTGCGGCGGCGCCAAGATCTACCTCAAGCGCGAAGAGCTGAACCACACCGGCGCGCACAAGATCAACAACTGCATCGGCCAGATCCTGCTGGCACGGCGCATGGGCAAAAAACGCATCATCGCCGAGACCGGCGCCGGCATGCACGGCGTGGCTACCGCCACCGTGGCGGCGCGTTTTGGCCTGCAATGTGTGATCTACATGGGCACCACCGACATCGAGCGCCAGCAGGCCAACGTGTTCCGCATGAAGCTGCTGGGCGCCGAAGTGATCCCGGTGGTGGCCGGCACCGGCACCCTCAAGGACGCGATGAACGAAGCCCTGCGTGACTGGGTAACCAACGTCGACGACACCTTCTACCTGATCGGCACCGTGGCCGGCCCACACCCTTACCCGGCCATGGTGCGCGACTTCCAGGCCGTGATCGGCAAGGAAACCCGCGACCAGATGCAAGCCCAGGAGGGCCGCCTGCCCGACAGCCTGGTCGCATGCATCGGCGGCGGCTCCAACGCCATGGGCCTGTTCCACCCGTTCCTGGATGATAAAACCGTGGAGATCATCGGCGTTGAAGCGGCCGGCCACGGCATCGAAACCGGCAAGCACGCCGCCAGCCTCAACGGCGGCGTACCCGGCGTACTGCACGGCAACCGCACCTTCCTGTTGCAGGACGATGACGGCCAGATCATCGATGCCCATTCGATTTCCGCCGGCCTCGATTATCCCGGTATCGGCCCGGAACACGCCTGGTTGCATGACATCGGCCGCGTCCAGTACACCTCGGTCACCGATGACGAAGCCCTCGATGCCTTCCACAAATGCTGCCGCCTGGAGGGGATTATTCCTGCACTGGAAAGCGCACACGCCCTGGCTGAGGTGTTCAAACGCGCACCGAGCCTGCCCAAGGATCACCTGATGGTGATCAACCTGTCCGGCCGAGGCGACAAAGACATGCAGACGGTCATGCATCACATGGAACAGTCTAAGCAGGAGAAACACTGATGAGCCGCCTGCAAACCCGCTTCGCGCAGCTTAAAGAACAGAATCGCGCCGCCCTGGTGACCTTCGTCACCGCCGGCGACCCCGGTTATGACACCTCCCTGGCGATCCTCAAGGGATTGCCAGCCGCCGGTGCCGACGTGATCGAGCTGGGCATGCCCTTCACCGATCCAATGGCCGACGGCCCGGCCATTCAATTGGCCAACATCCGCGCACTGGAAGCCAAGCAGAACCTGGCGAAAACCCTGCAGATGGTTCGCGAGTTCCGCAAGGACAACAACGATACGCCGCTGGTGTTGATGGGCTACTTCAACCCGATCCACAAATACGGCGTGCCGCAGTTCATCGCCGACGCCAAGGAAGCCGGCGTCGACGGCCTGATCGTGGTCGACATGCCGCCCGAGCATAACGGCGAACTGTGCGACCCGGCCCAGGCCGCCGGCATCGACTTTATCCGCCTGACCACGCCGACGACCGATGACGTACGCCTGCCGACCGTGCTCAACGGCAGTTCCGGCTTTGTGTACTACGTGTCGGTGGCCGGTGTGACCGGTGCCGGGGCCGCTACCTTGGAACACGTCGAAGAGGCCGTGACCCGCCTGCGTCGCCATACCGACCTGCCAATCAGCATCGGCTTCGGTATCCGCACGCCGGAGCAAGCGGCGGCCATTGCGCGCCTGGCCGACGGCGTGGTGGTGGGTTCGGCGCTGATCGATCACATCGCCAGCGCCAGCAGCGCCCAGCAGGCGATCGATGGCGTATTGAGCCATTGCGCGGCGCTGTCCGAAGGCGTGCGCAACGCTCGTCGGTAAGCGTGCCTGTCTGGATTCTTGCGCTAGGCTTGTGGGGTGACATGCCGTCACCCCACAAGCACTTCATGCCTATTGCCGTCTAACCGCCCCTGCAAGCCCCCGCAGTTCTTGCCTCCCGGTCGTTAAGTTAGCTGCATCAGAAGTCATCCTTGGCTCCCAGGAGTACATCATGGCATTTGATCTCATCACTGCTTCAGACCCCCGTCATTCAACCTTGCAGAAAGGCTTCAACCTGCGCTGGCCGTTGGGCAATGTGCAGGGCGAGTCGTCGCCCGCAGGCGCCGACCGGATTTACCTCTGTCAGAACTTTCAAGACATTATCGACGCCGCCGCCCAGGCGCTGGCGTTGCCCAATGGCCGGATAACCGTACGCAGCGGCGGTCATTGCTATGAAGGTTTCGTCTCAAACAAGATGCCCAATAGCACCGAGACACTGTCGATTCTGGATATCAGCCACCTCAACCAAGTGATGTATGACGTCAGTGGGCAAATCGCCTCGGAACTGGTGCCAAGCTCACCTCATCGCTACAGCTTTCGCCTGGGGGCGGGCGGTCAGAACTGGGATGCCTACGTGGCGTTGTATAAATTGGCCAACAAAAGCCTGCCCGGTGGTTCGTGTTACTCGGTCGGGCTGGGCGGCCATATCTGCGGAGGCGGCTACGGGTTGCTGTCACGCAAGGATGGCCTGGTGTGTGACTGGCTGAGCGGCGTCGATATGCTGGTGCCCAACGCCCAACGCGACGGCCTGCAACCGGTGCATGTAGCTCGTAACAATACCAATCCGGATGAACTGGATCTGTTTGCCGCCTGCTGCGGCGCAGGCGGTGGACAGTTCGGGATTATTACCAGCTATTACTTCGACAGTTTGCCCGACGCCCCCACCGAGGTGCTGTGGCTGGTGATGGAGTGGGACTGGTCGCAGTTGAGCAAGCTTGCCCTCGACAAGCTGCTGACGGCCTATCAGGATTGGTTTGCCCGCAACCAGGCCAACCGCGGCACCTGGGGCCTGGCGACCAAACTGGAAATGCGCCACCAGAACACCGGCAACGTTACCCTGGACGTCCATTACGTGGACAAGAATGGCGGGCTCCAGGATCAGGCAGCCTTTGATGACTTCGTAACAACCATGCTGACTGCAATCGGCATACCCGCCACCGAATGCCTCAGCCAGTCACCTGCGATCCACCTGCCACGCAGCAACCCAGCCGGGCGTACGATCAATTCATTGTCATCCGCCCTGGCGGCCACGCGCCAAATGGATTGGCTGCATTGCCAGCAAACCCTCAACGGTTCGGGGCCAAACCAACGTGGCCGGTATAAGTCGGCTTACCAGAAGGGCGGGTTTACCCCAACGGTGCTGCAGGCGATCTGGGACACGCTGACGCTGGATGATCCCAACAAGTATCTGACTCAGAGCCTGATCCAGATCCAGTCCTTCGGCGGGCAGATCAATGAGGCTAGCCCGGCGATACGTCGGGAATCATCGGTTTCGCAGCGTTCGTCGTACCTGAAATGGCAGCCGCAATGCTACTGGCATGACGAAAGCGTCGCTGCGGATCAAGCACACGCGAACTGGATTCAAGGGCTGTTTTCCAAGGCCTTCGCTAGCGGTGTTCCGGTCGACCCTGAGTTTGACGGTTGCTACATCAACTACCCTGACCGCGATATGCTGTTCCATCGTGGCATCCCAAGCCTGGGACCCAACCCGCGGTGGTACGAGATATTCTTCCCTGACGGCACGATCAGAACCCGCCTGCACGACACCAAACAACGCTGGGACCCGCAGAATATGTTCCATAACGAAATGTCGGTACCGTAAGCCAAACGTGACGGGCGACCGCAAGGTCGCCCGCATTGCTTACAACTCGATCCGCTCGACCTTGCCCACCAGCAATATGTAGGACAGCGCCCCCAGCAATGCCAGCACCGCGATATAGGTAATCGCCGGCGCAAACGAATCGCCACTGGCCAGGAAGCCAATCACGATCGGCGTGGCGATCGCCGACAGGTTGCCGATGAAGTTGAACACCCCTCCGGTCAGCCCCAGCAGGCGCGCCGGTGCCAGGGTCGACACCAGCGACCAGGTGATCGACGCCAGGCCGTTACCGAAGAACGCCAGCGCCAGGAACGCGATCACCCAGGCCGTCGAGTCCACATAGTTGGCACCGATGATCGCCGTGGAAATCAGCAACCCGCCAATGATCGGCAACTTGCGCGCAAACCCCACCGACGCGCCGCGACGAATCAGCCAATCGGAAAAGATCCCGGAGCACAGCACGCCGACAAACGCTGCCAGGAACGGCAGCGACGCCAGCAGGCCGGACTTGATGAAGTCCATGCCGCGATATTTCACCAGGTAGGTCGGGAACCAGGTCAGGAAGAACCACAGCGTGGAGTTCAGGCAGAACTGCCCCAGGTAGATGCCCCAGAGTTTGCGTTTGCTCAACACGATGCCCAGGTCGACCCAGCTGAACGGTGCCTTGGTGGTTTTTTCCTGCATGTCCACCAGGCCACCGCCTTCGCGGATCAGCTCGATTTCAGCGGCGTTGGCGCCTTTGAAATCCTTGGGTTCGCGATACACCGCATACCAGATCACCGCCCACACAATGCCCACGCCACCGGTGGCGACAAACACCATGTGCCAGCCAAACGCGTGTTGCAGCCAGGCCAGGACCGGGGTGAGAAACGCCAGCCCGACAAACTGCCCCGAGGTGTAGACGCCAATCGCCGTGGCGCGCTCGCGCTCAGGGAACCAGGTGGTGACCACACGGCTGTTGATCGGATACGCCGGGGCTTCCAACGCACCCACCGCCATGCGCAGCACGAACAGTGCGATAAAGCTGGCGGCGAAGCCGAGCATTACGGTGGCGATGGACCACAGCAACAGCGCAGCGGTGTAGAGAATGCGCGGCGGCACGCGGTCCACCAGCCAGCCGCCGGGGATTTGCATGGCGGCGTAGGTCCAGCCGAAGGCCGAGAAGATCAGGCCGACATGCACCGGGTCGATGCCCAGCTCGCTGGTCAGGGCCGGGGCGGCGATCGACAGGTTGCTGCGGTCGAGGTAGTTGATGACCACGGTAATGAACAGCAGCACCATGATGAAAAAACGCTTTCTTGTAGGCGTGACTAAAGAAGCCTGCCCGGTAGGGGACTCAGGGTGCATGGGGGTGCCTCTTCTTGTGTTTGTTGAGGACAGATCTTGCTGACGGAACACGGTCAATGTGGGAGCTGGCTTGCCTGCGAAAGCGGTGGGCCAGCTTGCATCTCTGGCACTGATGCACCGCTATCGCAGGCAAGCCAGCTCCCACATTTGATCCGGTTTCGTCAGAGGGAAATCACCACTCGGCAAAGCTGCCGTCGGCGTGGCGCCAAATCGGGTTGCGCCAGCGGTGGCCGATGGCCGCGCGTTCGATCACGTATTCCTCGTTGATCTCGATACCCAGGCCCGGACCGTTGGGGATCTTCACAAAGCCCTGGTCATAGTCGAACACGCCCGGGTCGCGCACGTAATCGAGCAGGTCATTGCTCTCGTTGTAATGAATGCCCAGGCTCTGCTCCTGGATAAACGCGTTGTAGCACACCGCATCCAGCTGCAGGCAGGCCGCCAGGGCAATCGGGCCCAGCGGGCAGTGCAAGGCCAGCGCCACATCGTAGGCTTCCGCCATGTTGGCGATCTTGCGGGTTTCAGTGATACCGCCGGCGTGGGAAGCATCCGGCTGGATGATGTCGACGTAGCCTTCGCTGAGCACGCGCTTGAAGTCCCAGCGCGAGAACAGGCGCTCGCCCAGGGCAATCGGCGTGCTGGTCAGCGGCGCCAGTTCCTTGAGCGCTTCGTAGTTCTCGCTCAGCACCGGCTCTTCGATAAACATCAGTTTGTACGGGTCCAGCTCTTTCATCAGCACCTTGGCCATGGGCTTGTGCACACGACCATGGAAGTCGACGCCGATGCCGACGTTCGGGCCGACCGCATCACGCACGGCGGCGACGTTGGCCAGGGCCAGGTCGACCTTTTCGAAGCTGTCGACGAACTGCAACTCTTCGGTGCCGTTCATTTTCACCGCGGTAAAACCACGGGCCACGGCTTCCTTGGCGGCGCGGGCAGTATCGGCCGGGCGGTCGCCGCCGATCCATGAATACACGCGGATCTTGTCACGCACCTGGCCGCCGAGCAGATCGCTGACCGACACGCCAAGCGCCTTGCCCTTGATGTCCCACAACGCCTGGTCGATACCGGCGAGGGCGCTCATGTGCACGGCGCCGCCACGGTAGAAGCCGCCGCGATAGAGCACGGTCCAGATGTCTTCGATATTGCGTGGGTCTTTGCCGATCAGGTAGTCGGACAATTCCTCGACAGCCGCCGCCACTGTGTGGGCGCGACCCTCGACGACGGGTTCACCCCAGCCGGTCACGCCCTGGTCGGTTTCGACTTTCAGGAAGCACCAGCGCGGCGGGACGATAAAGGTCGTCAATTTGGTGATTTTCATCTGTTATCTCTCTTATAGATGCGGCGCCTGTGGGCGCGGAACTTATAGTCAGTTCAGGGCTTTCCAGGCGGCGACATAAGCCTGGGCGCGGCTCGCTACCTGATCCACTGTCATACCCGGCTTGAACAACCCGGAACCCAGCCCGAAGCCTTTGGCGCCGGCGTCGATAAACACTTGCATGTTGTCCGGGGTGATGCCGCCCACCGGCAGCAGCAAAGTGCCTGCCGGCAATACCGCCAACCACGCCTTGATCACCGCCGGGCCCATTTGCTCGGCGGGGAACAGTTTCAACACGTCGGCGCCTTCGGCCAGTGCGGCGAAGGCTTCGGTGGGCGTGGCCACGCCCGGCGACAAGTACAGGCCCGCGGCTTTCGCGGCGCGCAACACCTTGGCGTCGCTATGGGGCATCACGATCACCTGGCCACCGGCCGCCTTCACCTGTTCGACCTGCTCGGGCAGCAACACCGTACCGGCACCGATCAGACAATCGGCGGGCAGGCTGTCGCGCAAGGTGCGGATGCTGATGTAGGGATCGGGCGAATTGAGCGGGACTTCGATCACACGAAACCCAGCCTGGTACAGCACCTGGCCGACGGCCTGGGCTTCGTCCGGGCGGATGCCGCGCAAGATGGCGATCAAACCGTTTTGCGCGAGTGCTTGCTTGAGCATGTCAGGCCTCCGTTACAGGTTGAATGAGCCCGGCCGCCTCGGCCAGTTGCCACAGGCCGCGCTCGCTGGCTTCCTGCGCCAGGCTGACATGGGCAAAGCCGCAGAGGGCGAGGGCGCGTTGATAGCGGGCGCAAAGGGGAGCGGCGCCGACCAGGATGATCTGTTTGTGTCGTGCGCTGTCCGGTAAGCCATTGAGTTCATGGCCGATGAGCAAGCCCGAAAGGTAGTCGGGCTGCTGCTCGGGAGCGAGTTCGGCGGTGAGGCCAAGGGTGCGCGCGCTGAACAGAGTCGACAGCACGCCGCGCTGGCCGTCTTTGGAAAGCGCCACTTGCACGCCTCGGTCAAAGGCTTGTGCCTGGAATTGTTCGCTGGCTTGCTGGGTGCGCCCGAGGATGCTGTGCTTGCTCAGTACGGCGAACACCTCGCCGGTCATGAAGGTGTCGAAGTGGGTGATGCAGCCTTCGACCACTTCGACCCATTTGGAATGGCTACCGGGCAGGCCGATCAGTACGTCGGTGCCGAGCCCCTGCAGCACACCCAGTACCTGGGTTTCTTCGCCGCGCATCACGTTGGGCAAGCCAATCCGTTCGATGACGCCCGGCACGATATGCACGTCGACCCCGCGCACGCTGCGCACGCGGTGCAAGGCCTGGCTGAGGCTGGCGACGTCGACCGGCGTGTTGCGGTAAGCCGCCTCGCTCCAACCCTGGGCGCTGCCGACCATGCCGCAGGCGATCACTGCAAGGTTTGGCTCGGCGTCGAGCCAGTCGCCGCACGCCGCATCGAAGGCCAATTCAAAGCCATCGCTGCAATGCACGCCGGCGATATTCCGGGGCTCGCTGGGCAAATGCATGATGCCCCAGGCCAGAGAGCGCTGTTCCAGCACTACGCCTGCGGGGCCGAGTTTATAAGCACGAAGGGAACTGGTTCCCCAATCGAGCGCGATCAATTGCGCCTGCATCGCTTCACCTGAAATGAGTGGGTGCTGAAAAAAGCAGATGGGCGAATATAAACCTATGGCCGGTTACATCTCAATATATAAATAACGATCCCATATAGTGGGAGCAATCAGGATAAATCCTACAATGTCTTCGGCTTTAGCTGGGCAGAGGCTCAGGCGTTATCTGATACAGCGAGTTAAAAATTCGACAGGTCCAGTTCGCGCATTGCACCCATCCAGATCGCATAGTCGGTATGGTCCTTGAGGTCATCCCCGGTATCGGGATGCAGGAACACCACCAGGCCATTGCGGTGCAGCGCCAACCACGGCAGCACCACGCCGATGTATTCGGGCTCAAACGCCAACTGGCAGCTCCAGTCCGGATGCGGACCCACGGGCCGTTGGTGCACACGCCCCATGCGCAGCGGAAAAAGCTTGGCAGCGTCTTCGCACAGGGTGCGCGCCTGTTCGAGGGTGCTGGCGTCAAAGTAGATGTGAGCGTGATAGCCCTTGATACGCTGCATGACGGACTCCGGATCCCTTTGGCGCCAAATCCTAGACCGCAATGGACGGCAGGGCCAGCCCGGTCAGCGACTGCGCGCTGCTGGCCTGCTCGTCCACCAGCCAGTCGACAAAGCGTTCGACCAACTGCCCGCGGCGTTTGCGCTGGGGCTGCACCACGTAATAGCCAAAGCGCGAGATCACGGTGTCGCGGATCGGCCGACACAGCCAATTCTGTTCCAGCAGGTTGTCCACCAGATGGCGCCAACCGATGGCCACGCCCTGGCCGGCAATCGCGGCCTGGATCAGCAGGGTGTAATTGTCGAAGCGCAATTGGCCGGGCGTGGGTGCGATGGTGATGCCCAGTTCGCGAAACACTCCGCTCCAGTCGAACCAATGGCTGTTGTTTTCCTGGCGCAGGTGCAGCAGAGGGCAATCGTGCAAATTTTGCACAGTCAGCGGCGCGGCCTGGTTCTTCAGCCATTGCGGGCTGCACACCGGGAACACTTCCTCGTTGAACAGCCAGAGGCTATCGCCCTGCTTGAAGCGACCATCGCCAAACAGCACCGCCACGTCGATGTCGCTGCGCAGGGTGGCGTGGTTGCGTTCGCTGGTCACCAGGCTCACATCCACCTGGGGGTTGGCCTGGTGAAAGCGGTGCAAGCGCGGCATCAGCCAGTACGCAGCAAAGGCGAAGTCAGTGGCCACTTGCAACACTTCATGCTGGTCCTGCTGGCTGATCACGCTCAGGCCTGAGTTGATCGCCTGCAAACCGCCTTGCACATGCTCAAACAGCAGGGCCCCGGCGTCGGTCAGCTCGATGCCGCGGTAGATGCGATCAAACAGGCGGACCGCCAGTTGTTCTTCCAGCCGCTTGATCTGCTGGCTGACCGCCGGCTGGGTGGTGCCCAGCTCCATCGCGGCGGCCGTGAAGCTGCGATGGCGCGCTGCGGCTTCGAAGGCGCGCAACAAATCGAGGGACAGGTCACCGAGGGCTTCATACATTAGCTGGACTTATCCTAGACATTGCCTTTCATGGGCTTTACCCCGTTTTCCAAGGGCTGCATGCTCAGTCGCATAAACACCGCCTATGGAATGCCGAGAACCCATGAAGCGCAAGAACATTCTTTTCATCATGGCCGATCAAATGGCCGCGCCGATGCTGCCGTTCTACGGATCTTCCCCTATCAAGCTGCCGAATCTGAGCCGCCTCGCCGCCCAAGGCGTGGTATTCGACGCAGCCTATTGCAACAGTCCCTTGTGCGCACCGTCGCGCTTCACACTGGTGAGCGGGCAGTTGCCGAGCAAGATCGGCGCCTACGACAACGCAGCGGATTTTCCCGCCGATGTGCCGACCTACGCCCATTACCTGCGCCGCCTCGGCTATCGCACCGCGCTGTCAGGCAAGATGCACTTCTGCGGCCCCGACCAATTGCACGGTTACGAAGAACGCCTGACCAGTGACATTTACCCTGCCGACTACGGCTGGGCGGTGAACTGGGACGAGCCGGACGTGCGCCCCACCTGGTATCACAACATGTCCTCGGTGCTGCAAGCCGGTCCTTGCGTGCGCACCAACCAGCTGGATTTCGACGAAGAAGTGGTATTCAAGGCCCAGCAGTATTTGTTCGACCATATCCGCGAAGACGGCGACCAACCGTTCTGCCTGACCGTGTCGATGACTCATCCCCACGACCCGTACACCATTCCCAAGCCATTTTGGGATCTGTACGACGACGCCGATATCCCTTTGCCTGCAACGCCGGCACAAAGTGATCTCGACCCTCACTCCCAACGCCTGCTCAAGGTCTACGACCTGTGGGACAAGCCGCTGCCGGTGGATAAGATCCGCGATGCGCGCCGCGCCTACTTTGGCGCGTGCAGCTATATCGACAGCAACGTCGGCAAACTGCTGCAGACCCTGGAAGACACCGGCCTGGCCGACGACACCATCATCATCTTCTCCGGCGACCACGGCGACATGCTCGGCGAGCGCGGCCTCTGGTACAAAATGCACTGGTTTGAAATGGCCGCCCGCGTGCCGCTGCTGGTCAGTGCGCCAGGGCAGTTCGCGGCGGGCCGCGTGTCCAAGGCCGTGTCCACTGCCGACCTGCTGCCCACCCTGGTGGAGCTGGCCGGAGGCGAACTGGACCCACGCCTGCCGCTGGACGGCCGTTCGCTGGTCCCGCACCTGCAAGGGCAGGGCGGGCATGACGAGGTTTTTGGCGAATACATGGCTGAAGGCACCATCAGTCCGCTGATGATGATTCGCCGTGGCGCCTACAAATTCATCTACAGCGAAGACGACCCTTGTCTATTGTTCGATGTACATAACGATCCACGGGAGCAGGAAGAACTCAGCCAGTCGCCGCAGCATCAGGCGCTGTTTGCGGCCTTCCTGGACGAGGCGCGGGCCAAATGGGACATCCCGGCGATTCACCAACAGGTGCTCGCCAGCCAACGCCGCCGTCGCCTGGTGTTTGAAGCACTGACCCAAGGCAAGCTCAAGAGCTGGGATCACCAGCCACTGGTGGACGCCAGTCAGCAATACATGCGCAACCATATCGACCTCGATGACCTGGAGCGCAAGGCACGTTATCCACAACCCTGCCAAAACCAATAAACAGATTGAGGGAAGGCCATGCAAAAGTTGACTGTGATGCTGGGTATGTTGGCGTTTGGGAGCGCCCATGTGTACGCGGACACCAGCTGCGAAACCGTGAAGATGGCCGATCCGGGCTGGAGCGATATCGCGGCCACCAATGCCATCACCGGGTTTCTGCTGACGGGCATGGGCTACAAGGCCAAGGTCGACACCCTTGCGGTGCCGATTACCTTTGGCGGGCTCAAGGACGGCCAGGTAGACGTGTTCCTGGGTAACTGGATGCCGGCGCAGCAAGGCTTCTACGACAAGTTCGTGGCCAATGGCGATGTGGTGCAACTGGCGAAAAACCTCGACGGCACCGAGTTCACCCTCGCCGTGCCGGACTACGTGTGGGACGCCGGGGTGCATGACTTTGCCGACTTGAACAAGTTTGCCGACAAGTTCGACAAGAAGATCTACGGCATCGGTTCCGGCGCGCCGGCGAATATCTCGTTGCAGGAGATCATCAAGAAGAACGACTTCGACCTCGGCCAGTGGAAGCTGATCGAGTCCAGCGAACAGGCGATGCTCGCCGAAGTGTCACGGGCGGTTAAGAAGCAGAAATTCGTGACCTTCCTCGGCTGGACCCCGCACCCGATGAACGTGCAGTTAAAAATGCACTATCTCAAAGGCGGCGAGAAGTATTTTGGCGACACCGGCAGCGTCTATACGCTGACCCGAAAAGGTTACGCACAGGCCTGCCCGAACGTGGGAAAACTGCTGACCAACCTGAGTTTTACCCAGGAGATGGAGAACAGCATCATGGCCGAGGTGGCCAACAACAAGGTCAGCAATGCGCAAGCGGCGAAAGCGTGGATCAAGGCGAATCCGGCGGTGTTGGATAAGTGGCTTGAGGGCGTGAAAACCGTGGATGGCCAGGATGCGCTGGCGGCGGTCAAAGCCAAACTCTAAGGCCCAACGCGATCCAAATGTGGGAGCGGGCTTGTGTGGGAGCTGGCTTGCCTGCGATTCAGGCACCTCGATTTTGCAGGTACACTGCAGTGATGCCATCGCAGGCAAGCCAGCTCCCACAGGGACCCGTGTGTACTGATAATCTGAGCCAACTTTTCCAGCCGAGTTTTTCATGCCCCGGCCCAACCGCCAATCACTCTTCCCCTTCCTCGCCTGGCTCCCGCGCCAAACCCGCGCCAGCGTCGGCCGGGACGCGATGGTCGGCCTCAGCGGCGCCGTGCTCGCCCTGCCGCAGTCGATTGCTTATGCGCTGATCGCCGGTCTCCCACCCGAATACGGCCTGTACGCCGCGATCATCCCGGTGCTGATCGCGTGTCTCTGGGGTTCGTCCTGGCACCTGATCTGCGGCCCAACGGCGGCGATTTCCATTGTGCTTTACGCCAGTGTCAGTCCGCTGGCTGTGCCGGGCTCACAGGACTACATCACCCTGATCCTGCTGCTTACCTTCCTTGCCGGCGTTTTCCAATGGCTGCTGGGCATGTTGCGCTTTGGCGCGCTGGTGAATTTCGTCTCCCATTCGGTAGTGCTCGGCTTCACCTTGGGTGCCGCCGTGGTCATTGCCCTGGGGCAGTTGCCCAACCTGCTGGGGCTGGAGTTGCCGAGCCAGGCCACGGCGATCAACAGCCTGCTGGCGCTTGTTGAGCACCGTGGCGAATGGGACCGCGCCTCCCTCGCTCTCGGGCTAGGCACATTGCTGTCAGGCGCGCTGCTCAAATATTGGCTACCACGCTGGCCGACGCTGTTGATTGCTCTCACGCTGGGCAGCCTGACGGCTTGGCTGTGGCCGGCGAAGTTCGGGCACGTGGCGTTGGTCAGTTCGTTTGTCGGCAAGTTACCGCCGTTCAGCCCGTTGCCAATGGACCTGGACACAATCCTGCGCCTGCTGCCCAGCGCTGTAGCGGTGGGAATGCTGGGGCTGGTCACCAGCCTGTCGATTGCTCGCTCGCTGTCGGCCCGTTCACAACAACTGCTCGACGCCAACCAGGAAGTCCGCGCGCAGGGCTTATCCAACATGGTTGGCGGATTTTTCTCCGGGTATCTGTCAGCCGGATCCTTTACGCGCTCAGGCCTCAGCTATGAAGCCGGTGCTTGTTCGCCGTTGGCCGGCGTGTTTTCTGCGCTCTGGGTGGCACTGTTCGCGTTGTTCGGGGCGGCGCTGATCGCCCATATCCCGATCCCGAGCATGGCCGCGAGCATCCTGCTGATTTGCTGGGGCCTGGTGGACCATCGCGGCATTCGCGCGTTGTTCCGCGTGAGCCGCGCGGAGTTTGTGGTGATGGGCCTGACGTGCCTCGCAACCTTGCTGCTGGAGTTGCAAACGGCAATTTATGCGGGCGTGCTGGCGTCGCTGTTTTTCTACCTCAAGCGTACCTCGCAACCACGGGTACAACAGTGGCGGGACGGGGAGGAGGATGTGCTGCGCGTCGGCGGTTCGATCTTTTTTGGCGCCAGCCATTATCTACAAGTACGCCTGCAAAGCTTGCAGGGCGAGCGGGTAGTGATCGAGGCGCAGCAGATCAACTTTATCGATTATTCCGGCGTGGAGATGCTGCACCAGGAGGCGCGCAGATTGCGTGGGTTGGGGCGCAGCCTGACGTTGCGTCGGGCGCGGCCGCAAGTCGTTGAGGAGCTGAAAAAACTGGAAGGCGCCGAAAACTGCCCCATCCATTTCGAAGACTGAACGCGGTTAAAACTGTGGGAGCGGGCTTGCCTGCGATTGCGGTCTGTCTGAAACACCGCTATCGCAGGCAAGCCAGCTCCCACATTGACCGTGCCCGCATTAAGTTGGGTTAAGCCAACTGCCGGCGCAGCTCGGCCAACACCGGCGCCGAATCCGGGCGCACGCCGCGCCACAGGAAGAAGGCTTCCGCCGCCTGCTCCACCAGCATGCCCAGGCCATCCATCGCCACGGCTGCGCCTTGTTCGGTCGCCCAGCGGCAGAACGCAGTCGGTTCCTTGGCGTACATCATGTCGTAGCAAAAAGTCCTGCCCGGCTCGATCAGGCTGCCGGCGATCGGCGGTACAGCGCCTGACAGGCTCGCAGACGTAGCGTTGATGATCACATCGACCGGCTCACGCAACCAATCGAAACCGCTGGCAGCCACGGGGCCCAGGTCGTCAAACAACTCGGCGAGCAACTCCGCTTTTTCCACGGTGCGGTTGGCGATGACCAACGACGCCGGCTGTTCGGCCAGCAATGGTTCCAATGCACCGCGCACCGCACCACCGGCACCCAGCACCAGGATACGTTTGCCTTGCAGGCTCAAACCGGCGTTGACCCTGAGGTCGCGCACCAGGCCGGCGCCATCGGTGTTGTCGCCGAGCAGGCTGCCATCGGCGAGCTTACTCAAGGTGTTCACCGCGCCGGCGCGTTGGGCGCGTTCGGTCAAGGTATTGGCCAAGCGGAAGGCGTCTTCCTTGAACGGCACGGTGACATTGGCGCCACGACCCTGCTGGAAAAACTCACGGGCACAGCCGTTAAAATCCTCCAGCGGCGCGAGCAACGTGCCGTAGTCCAGTTGCTCGCCAGTCTGCTCGGCAAACAGGCGATGGATCAGCGGCGATTTGCTGTGGCCGATGGGATTGCCGAAGACGACATAACGATCCATCAGACCGCCGCCTTGGGCGCGGCAAGTCCCAGCCAGTCGCGGTCTTGAAGAAAGTAGTCAGTGAGGCGGGCTTCTTCGCTGCCGGCCTCGGCCTTCCAGTCGTAGCTCCAGCGTACTTGCGGCGGCAGCGACATCAGGATCGACTCGGTACGCCCGCCCGATTGCAGGCCGAACAGCGTGCCACGGTCGTAGACCAGGTTGAACTCAACGTAGCGGCCCCGGCGGAACTCCTGGAATTGGCGCTGCTGCTCGGTGTAAGCGATGGCTTTGCGGCGCTGAACAATTGGCAGGTAGGCGTCGATATAGGCATCGCCGATGGCGCGGATGAACGCGAAGCAGGTGTCGAAGCCCCATTCATTCAAATCATCGAAGAACAGGCCGCCGATACCACGAGGCTCGTTGCGATGCTTGATGTGGAAGTAGGTGTCACACCACGCCTTGTAGCGCGAGTAAACATCCGCGCCAAACGGTGCGCATGCCTGCTCGGCCACGCGGTGCCAGTGGATGCAGTCTTCCTCGTTGCCGTAGTAAGGCGTGAGGTCGAAGCCGCCGCCAAACCACCACACCGGCTCTTCACCTTCTTTTTCAGCGATGAAAAACCGCACGTTGGCGTGGGAAGTCGGTACATGAGGGTTGTGCGGATGGATTACCAGCGAGACACCCAGGGCTTCAAAGCCACGGCCGGCCAGTTCAGGCCGGTGCGCACTGGCGGAAGGCGGGAGACCGCTGCCAAATACGTGGGAAAAGTTAACGCCGCCTTTTTCGATCACCGAACCGTTTTCGATCACACGGGTACGACCGCCGCCGCCGGCCGGCCGGGTCCAGGTGTCTTCGATGAAGCGAGTGTCCGTCTCGAAGGTTTCCAGGGCGCTGCAAATACGGTCTTGCAGGTCGAGCAGGTAGGCCTTTACGGCCTCAGTGCGGGTAGTCATGGCATCACCTTGAATCGGGCAAAGCTACGCGAGGCCATTGGGCGTCGGCGGCAAATGGGCGCACAGGATACCACCCCATCCGACTGCGCCGCAGTTGACGAAGATCAAGCTTAGGCGTTCGATAGGGGGCTACGCGAGTTCCAACCCAGGAGAAGTGCAGATGGCCAAACGTATCCAGTTCAGCGCCCATGGCGGCCCCGAAGTGCTTGAATATGTGGACTACACGCCGGCGGAGCCCGGCCCGCAGCAGGTTCGCGTGCGTAACGAGGCGATCGGCCTGAACTTTATCGACACCTACTTGCGCAGTGGCTTGTATGCACCGCCGTCCCTGCCATCGGGGCTGGGTGCCGAAGGCGCCGGTGTGGTCGACGCCGTCGGCAGCGAAGTCAGCCAATTCAAGGTCGGCGACCGCGTGGCCTACGGCAGTGGCCCGCTGGGTGCCTACAGCCAGTTGCACGTGCTGCCCGCCGCCAACCTGGTACACCTGCCGGACGAGATCAGCTTCGAACAAGCCGCCGGCGCCATGCTCAAAGGCCTGACCGTGCAGTACCTGCTGCGCCAGACCTATGAACTCAAAGGTGGCGAAACCATTCTGTTCCACGCCGCGGCCGGTGGCGTGGGTTCCCTGGCCTGCCAATGGGCCAAGGCATTGGGCGTCAAGCTGATCGGTACCGTGAGTTCGCCGGAAAAGGCCGCCCTGGCCAAGTGTCTCGGCGCTTGGGAAACCATCGATTACAGCAAGGAAAACGTTGCACAGCGCGTTCTGGAATTGACCGACGGCAAAAAGGTGCCAGTGGTGTATGACGGCGTCGGCAAGGACACCTGGCTATCGTCACTGGACAGCGTGGCCCCGCGTGGGCTGGTGGTGAGTTTCGGCAATGCATCAGGCGCGGTGGATGGGGTGAACCTGGGGATCCTGGCGGCCAAGGGCTCGCTGTACGTCACCCGGCCGACTCTGGCGACCTACGCAAACAACGCGCAGAACCTGCAGGCAATGGCCGATGACCTGTTCTCGATGATCAAGAGCGGCAAGGTGCGCATTGATGTCAACCAGCGGTATGCGCTGGCGGACGCGGCGAAGGCGCAGACGGAGTTGTCGGGGCGGCGTACGACCGGGTCGACCATTCTGTTGCCTTGAGGGCCTCATCGCGGGCAAGCCCGCTCCCACACTTGACCGAGTTGTCATGACGGACATCGATCAAATGTGGGAGCCGGGCTTGCCCGCGATGGCCGCGACGCGGTCTCAGGAAGGCCGCACCACCTCGCCTGTCACCAGGTCGCGGATCAGGCTGGGGTTCTTGCGACCACCCAAGGCGCCACCCAACACAAGATCCACCTGGCCGCGGAAATACTGCTCCACACGAATCCGCGTGCGCGCGGCCGGCCGCCCCTGTGGGTTGGCCGACGTCGAGATCAACGGCCCCACCAGCGAGCACAAGTCGCGCACCAGCGGATGGTCCGTAACCCGTAGCGCCACGGTGTCATGCATGCCTGTCACCCATTCCGGCAGTAGGTCCTGATGGGGCACCAGCCAGGTATTCGGCCCCGGCCAGGTACTGGCCATGCGGTCGATCCAATCCTGCGGGAAGTCTTCGAACAGAAAGTCGAACTGGCGGATGTTGTCCGCCACCAGGATCAAGCCCTTATCGACCGAACGGTTCTTGATCGCGAGCAAACGGTCCACCGCTGCTTCGTTCCATGGGTCGCAGCCCAAGCCCCAAACCGCCTCGGTTGGATAGGCAATCACCG
The DNA here is from genome assembly GCF_001983175.1 of Pseudomonas cedrina subsp. cedrina. GTDB lineage: Bacteria > Pseudomonadota > Gammaproteobacteria > Pseudomonadales > Pseudomonadaceae > Aquipseudomonas > Aquipseudomonas cedrina. Next base: position 387,633 of record NZ_MNPW01000006.1, on the reverse strand, counting down.
CGCCTGCGCGAATTTCTCGTGCGGTTTCCAGCACACGCCACCGGTTGACCATGGTTGATTCTCCAGACTAAAGCTTCGCGCAGTTTACCGATCTTCTTTACAAAACCTAGCAGCGCGCAAGCCAGCGCCCACTTTCGCAGATGACCTGGCCCTCCAGTTCAAGTTCGGTGAGCGTCGCCAGCACCTGGGACAACGGCCGCCCGCTCGCAATCGCCAGGGCTTCACTGGTATGGGGCGCTGCGTGCAGCAGCGCCACCAACGGGTGGGTAACAGGCATCGGCGCCGGACGAGACAGCGCCTGCCAGCCGCGCAAGCCTTCCAGGATGTGCTCGATGGTCTCCACCAATACCGCGCCGTCGCGGATCAACTGGTGGCAGCCCTTGGCGCCGGGATGGTGGATGGAGCCGGGGATGGCATACACCTCACGCCCTTGCTCGGCCGCCAGTTTCGCAGTGATCAGCGAACCGCTGGCCATGCTGGCTTCCACCACCAGTACGCCAAGGGACAAACCACTGATGATCCGGTTGCGCCGGGGGAAGTTGCCGGCCTGGGGCGGCGCGTCCAGCGGAAACTCGGAAATCACGGCGCTGCCCTGGTCGATCATCTCCTCAGCCAGCCGTCTGTGGCGTTGTGGATAAAAATTTTCGAGCCCGGTGCCGAGCACGCCAATTGTCTGGCCACCCACGTCCAATGCCGCTTGATGGGCTGCGCCATCGATGCCTAACGCCAGGCCGCTGGTAATCACAAAACCAGCGCTCGCCAAACTGCGGGAAAAGGCTGCCGCCGTGTCCATGCCGGGACGCGATGCACGGCGGCTACCGACCATCGCCAACTGCGGTTTTTCCAGTATCGAAGGGTCGCCAGCGACGAATAACAACGGTGGCGCATCATCAATCTGGGCAAGCAGTGCTGGGTACTCCGGCTGGTCCCACATCAGCAATTGCTGGGCCGGGCGCGCCAACCAGGCCAATGCCGCACTGGCACCGTCGCGCACTTCATGGCTGCGCCGGGCATCGGCGCTGGTGGCTGGCAACCCAAGTGAACGCCACGCGCTGGCTGGCGCGCTGATGGCTTTGGACGCAGAACCGAATGCTTCGATCAATAAGCGAAAACGCTTCGGCCCCAGCTCCGGCAGCCGGTGCAAGCGCAGCCGGGCTTCCAGTTCGCACGGGGATATTTCCTGACTGTTCATCTGAGACATTTGATCTTCCTTGACCGTGAAAAGCTGTGGATAACTCTGTTGGTAACTTATTTAGCAGGCTATTTATTCCGAGTGACGGGCCGTCTCGAAACGATCGGCCACGGCCAGCGGGCGCGAGGCCTTAAGGACCAGGCCGTAACTGAGCTTCTCGTAGGTGCGAAACACCAGCAGGGTGCCCGCGCGTTCGTCGGGCAGTTTCGTGGCTGCGCCGGTGAGGCCATCGCGCACCGTGGCGCCGGTCTTGATAACGCTGAGCAGTTGACCTTCCACCAAACCGTCGCGGCGGCCTTTGTTCAGGGTTACGGCATCCAGCACACCGATCTGGGTCACGCCCTTGGGGACATCGATGATGTGCCCTTCGACGGACGGCGCCGTTGGCGGCACCGCAAGGCTTGCCGAGTCGACGGGAGACTGCGCTCGTAAAAGCCGGTCACCGGGACGCACCTCCTGGGTCACCCGCTGTACGGCCAGGGTCGTGAGGTCGCCGGCGGTAACAAAGCGCGCAGTGCCGACGTCGTCGGCATTGATGCCCAGCAGTTCCTGGGTCTGAGGATCGGTGTAGGCCTTGCCTCGTCGGAATATTCCGTAATCGGGTTGGGAAGGGTCCAGGTCACCCCTGGCATACACCCGCTCGCCATGGGCGCCGAGTACTCGCCCGGCATTGGCGGCGACGATGTACGGCGCGTTGTCCAGGTCCAGAGGCGAGTCGAGAATGCGGTTATGCAGTAAAAAACGCTGGATAGCCTGTTGCGTCGCTTGATCCGGACGCTGGACGGGCTGGGGCAGCAGGGCCATGGCGAACGGGGCCCACAACAGCAAGACGAGTAGCGATTTCCTCATGGGGTCAATCTCCTTTATTATGTGCGTTCGCGTGAAATGCCTCGGCCTTCGCGGCCTTCAAGGGTTTCACACCGGCCGTGTGGGTCCATCCCAACGCCGATTTGCCTCTACCTCACATGTGCAGCAATTACGCTTATGGCTATTTTGAACATCCTCGAATTTCCCGACTCGCGCCTGCGCACGATCGCCAAACCGGTGGCCGTAGTGGACGACAAGGTTCGTCAGTTGGTCGATGACATGTTTGAAACAATGTATGAAGCCCCGGGCATCGGCCTCGCCGCGACCCAGGTCAACGTGCATCAGCGCGTCGTGGTCATGGACCTGTCGGAAGATCGCAGCGAACCGCGTGTATTCATCAATCCTGAGTTCGAACCACTGACCGACGAGATGGGCGAATACCAGGAAGGCTGCCTCTCCGTGCCCGAGTTCTACGAGAACGTCGAACGCCCGTTGCGCGTGAAGATCAAGGCCCTGGACCGCGACGGCAAGCCGTTCGAACAGATTGCCGAAGGTCTGCTGGCGGTGTGTATCCAGCACGAATGCGACCACCTCAACGGCAAGCTGTTTGTCGATTACCTGTCCACGCTCAAGCGCGACCGGATCAAGAAGAAGCTGGAAAAAAAGCATCGCCAGCAAGCTTGATGCCCTTCTTCCAAAGGCTTGCTGCGGCAAGCCTTTTTCTTTTGTGACTGTTTTTAACCGAGACTTCCCATGACCGAGCCACTGCGCATTGTTTTTGCCGGCACTCCCGAATTCGCCGCCGAACATCTGAAGGCCTTGCTTGCCAGCCCTTATGACATTGTCGCGGTGTACACCCAGCCGGATCGCCCGGCCGGTCGCGGGCAAAAACTGATGCCGAGCCCGGTCAAGCAACTGGCCCTGGAACACGACATCCCCGTTCTGCAACCGCCGACCTTGCGCAACGCCGACGCCCAGGCTGAACTCGCCGCGCTGAAACCGGACCTGTTGGTGGTGGTGGCCTACGGCTTGATCCTGCCGCAAGTGGTGCTGGATATCCCGCGCCTGGGTTGCATCAACAGCCATGCTTCGCTGCTGCCACGCTGGCGCGGTGCGGCGCCGATCCAGCGCGCCGTAGAGGCGGGCGACCGCGAAAGCGGGGTGACGGTGATGCGCATGGAGGCGGGCCTGGACACCGGCCCGATGCTGCTCAAAGTCACCACCCCGATTACCCCAGCAGACACCGGTGGCAGCCTGCACGACCGCCTTGCCGAGCTGGGCCCTCCCGCCGTGCTCCAGGCCATCGCTGGGCTCGCCGCCGGCACCCTGGAAGGCCAAGTGCAGGACGACAGCCTGGCCACCTACGCCCACAAGCTGAACAAAGACGAAGCGCGCATCGACTGGCGCCGCCCGGCCGTGGAGCTGGAGCGGCTGGTGCGCGCCTTCAACCCATGGCCGATCTGCCACAGCACCCTCAACGGTGAAGCCTTGAAAGTGCTGGCCGCGACCCTGGCCGAGGGCAAAGGTGCTCCGGGTGAAATCGTTGGCGCCAGCAAGGACGGCCTGCTGGTCGCTTGCGGCGAACAGGCGCTGTGCCTGACCCGTCTGCAATTGCCCGGTGGCAAGGCGCTGAATTTCAGCGACTTGTTCAACAGCCGTCGTGAGAAATTTGCCCTGGGCACGGTCCTTGGCGTGGTGGCCCAATGAACCCGCGTCTGGCCGCCGCCAAGGCCCTCGCCGCCGTGCTCAACGGCAAGGCTTCGCTGAACAGTTCACTGCCCACGCAACTGGATAAGGTCGAGGACCGCGATCGCGGGTTCACCCAGGACCTGGCCTTTGGCACCGCCCGCTGGCAGCCACGGTTGTCGGCGCTGGCGGCGAAGTTGCTGCAGAAGCCGTTCAAGGCGGCCGATGCCGATGTCGAGGCGTTGCTGCTGGTAGGCCTGTATCAGCTGCTCTATACCCGCGTGCCCGCTCACGCCGCTATCGGCGAGACCGTCGGTTGCGCCGACAAGCTGAAAAAGCCCTGGGCCAAAGCGCTGCTCAACGCCGTACTGCGCCGCGCCCAACGCGAAAGCGAAACACTGCTGGCCGAGCTGGAGCATGACCCGGTGGTGCGCACCGCTCACCCGCGCTGGCTGCAAAAATCCTTGAAGGTGTTCTGGCCAGAGCAATGGGAAGCGATTTGCGCGGCCAACAATGCGCACCCGCCGATGATCCTGCGGGTCAACCGCCGCCATCACCCTCGTGACGCCTACTTGCAATTGCTCGCCGACGCCGGCATCAACGCCACGCCCTGCGTGTACAGCACCGACGGCATCGTGCTCGAAGCGGCCACTGATGTGCGCAGCCTGCCGGGATTTGCCGAGGGTTGGATCAGCGTGCAGGACGAAGCTGCGCAACTGGCGGCCGACCTGCTCGACCTGGCGCCCGGCCAACGCGTGCTCGACGCCTGCTGTGCGCCTGGCGGTAAGACCTGCCACATCCTGGAAGTCGAAAAAGACCTGGCCGGTGTAGTCGCTGTCGATCTGGAAGCCAAGCGCCTGGTGCGCGTGCGGGAAAACCTCGCACGCCTGGGCCTGAGCGCCGAGCTGATCGCCGCCGACGGCCGCGACACCGCCGCCTGGTGGGACGGCAAACCGTTCCAGCGCATCCTGCTCGACGCGCCATGCTCGGCCACTGGCGTGATCCGTCGCCACCCGGACATCAAGCTCACCCGCCAACCCGATGACATCATCGCCCTGGCCGCACTGCAAGGCGAGCTGCTCGATGCGCTGTGGCCGACCCTGGAAGTCGGCGGCATCCTGCTCTACGCCACGTGTTCCACCTTGCCGACGGAAAACACCGAGGTGATCCAAGCCTTCCTTGCCCGCACCAGCGGCGCCCGGGAATTGGACCTCGCCACAACCGCCGGCATCAAGCAGCCCCACGGCCGCCAGTTGCTGGCGCAAGAAGGCGGACACGATGGCTTCTACTACGCCAAACTGATCAAGATCGCCGCCGCACGCGGCTGAACGGGTTTAAGGGAGTGACCGGATGAAAATCATCATCCTTGGAGCAGGGCAGGTCGGTGGCACGTTGGCCGAACATTTGGCCAGCGAAGCCAACGACATCACCGTGGTCGACACCGATGCCGAACGCCTGCGCAACCTCGGCGACCGTCTCGACATCCGCACCGTACAAGGCCGCGCCTCGTTCCCGACGGTACTGCGCCAGGCCGGTGCCGATGACGCCGACATGCTGGTGGCCGTGACCAACAGCGACGAAACCAACATGGTCGCCTGCCAGGTCGCCCACACCCTGTTCCACACCCCGACCAAAATCGCGCGGGTGCGCGAAGCGGCCTACCTGACCCGCGCCGGGCTGTTCGACAACGACGCGATCCCGGTCGACGTACTAATCAGCCCGGAACAAGTGGTCACCCACTACATCAAGCGCCTGATCGAGATCCCGGGCGCCTTGCAGGTCATCGACTTTGCCGGCGGCAAGGCGCAGCTGGTCGCGGTGAAGGCCTATTACGGCGGCCCGCTGGTCGGCCAGCAACTGCGCCAGCTGCGCGAGCACATGCCAAACGTGGAAACCCGCGTCGCGGCGATTTTCCGGCGCGACCGCCCGATCCTGCCCCAGGGCGATACCGTGATCGAGGCCGACGACGAAGTGTTTTTCATCGCCGCCAAGGCGAATATTCGTGCAGTCATGAGCGAAATGCGTCGCCTCGACGAAACCTATAAGCGCATCGTTATCGCGGGCGGCGGGCAGATCGGCGAGCGCTTGGCCGAAGCCATCGAAAGCCGCTACCAGGTAAAGATCATCGAGATGAGTCCGGCACGCTGCCGGCATTTGTCCGACACCCTGGACAGCACCGTCGTACTGCAAGGCAGCGCCTCGGACCGCGACCTGCTGATGGAAGAAAACATCGCCGACGCCGATATCTTCCTGGCCCTGACCAACGATGACGAAGCCAACATCATGTCCTCCTTGCTGGCCAAGCGGCTGGGCGCGAAGAAGGTGATGACCATCATCAATAACCCGGCTTATGTCGACTTGATCCAGGGCGGCGATATCGACATCGCCATCAGCCCGCAGCTCGCGACCATTGGCACCTTGCTGGCCCACGTGCGCCGTGGCGATATCGTCAGCGTGCACTCCCTGCGCCGGGGCGCGGCTGAGGCCATCGAGGCGATCGCCCACGGTGACTCGAAGTCGAGCAAGGTGATCGGCAAGGCCATCCGCGATATCGGCTTGCCGCCGGGCACCACCATTGGCGCGATCATTCGTGATGAAGAGGTGATCATTGCTCACGACGATACGGTGATCGCCACGGGTGATCATGTGATCCTGTTCCTGGTGGATAAAAAACATATCCGTGATGTGGAGAAACTGTTCCACGTGGGCTTGAGCTTTTTCTGATCGAACGGAGTGACCGGCATGCTCGAATCCCTGGAAAAAATGCTCGCCAAGGGTGTGGATAACGCACTGCTGCGCTTTGGCTTGGGCAAGGGTTATCTGGACTTGAAGGACAACGCCAAGGCGGCGGAGCATTTGCACAAGTGTGTCGAGTTCGACCCGAAGTATTCGGCGGCGTGGAAGTTGTTGGGCAAGGCGCAACTTGGACTGGGTGATCAGGCCGCAGCGCGCCAGGCGTGGGAGAAGGGTATCGAAGCCGCCCAGGCCCATGGCGACAAACAGGCCGAGAAAGAGATGATGGTGTTCCTGAAAAAACTCGACCGCCAAGCCTGAGGTGATCCCCTGTGGGAGCTGGCTTGCCTGCGATGCAGACACCTTAGTGTTTCAGGGACACCGAGGTGATGCTATCGCAGGCAAGCCAGCTCCCACATTTGATCTCCATTGGGCTGGAGGTCAGCGGTGAGTCAGTACCACCGCTCTTCACCCGGCGGGCGTTTCTTGAAGCGCTTCATGCTCCACATGTACTGGCTCGGGTAGGCGCCGACATAACGCTCCACCACCTTGCTCATCGCTGCGCACGACGTGGCGGTGTCGGTGCTGTACATGTCTTCCGGCGCCGCTTCCAGGATTACTTTGTACCCCGAACCGTCCGGCAGTCGCAGGGCATGCAGGAACACGCCAACGGCCTTGTGGCCCGCGAGCATGTTCGGCACGAACTTGCTGGTCAGCGCCTGGGTGGCGAAGAACGGCACGAAGATGCCGGCGGATTCTGCCGGCTCCGGGTCAGCCGGAATACCCACCTGGCCGCCTTTGCGCACCTCCTTGATCACACTGAGGATGCCTTCCTTGGTCGACGCCGCCACGCGGTTACCCAGTTGCACACGCTGCTTGCGCAGCAACTCATCCACCGCCTTGAGCTTGGGCGGGCGGTAGAAAATGATCGGTTTGCACTGGCTGCAATAGAAGTGGTTCAACACCTCCCAGTTGCCCAGGTGACTGGTGATGCCGACCACGCCTTTGCCCGAGGCGAGGGCCTGGTGCAACACTTCAAGGCCTTCGACTTCGCGCACCAGATCGATGGAGCGCTGGGCCGGCCAGATCCAGGCGCAGGCGCTTTCGGTCAATGACTTGCCGATGTCCATCAGACTGCGGCCGACCAATGCTTCGCGCTCGGCGGGGTCCATGGCGGGGAAACACTTGGAGAGGTTGATCCGCACCGTGTCGCGGGACCGGTTGGGGGTTTTCCACATGATCCAGCCAATGGCCGTGCCGACCGCCTGGACAGCCCGCCAGGGCAGCAGGGCAAATAACCGAAGAGCGCCTACCAGCAAGGCGCCTTTAAACTTTTCCACAGGTCACTCCTGATCGTGTGTGTGGTGCGCAAAGCGGGCATTCTAACCGGCGTTGGCCAGATCCGCGTAACGGTCGCAGTCCCGGGTGTGGTCCATGACCATGCCCGAGGCCTGCATGAAGGCATAGCAAATGGTCGGCCCGACAAAGGTGAAACCGGCTTTTTTCAGCGCGCGGCTCATGGCTTCGGCTTCGGGCGTAATGGCCGGCACTTCGCTGCGGTCCTTGAAATGATTGACCTTGGGCACGCCGCCGACGAACGACCAGAGCAAACCCACCGGGTCCTCCAGCGCCAGCCAGGCAGCGGCGTTGCGCCGGGTCGCGTTGAGCTTCAGGCGATTGCGCACAATGCCCGGATCCTGCATCAACGCGTCGATCTCGTCGTCGCTCAACCGCGCCAGACGTTGCGCATCAAAGCCGAACAGGACCTTTCGATAATGCTCGCGCTTGCGTAAAACGGTGATCCAGGAAAGGCCCGCCTGGAACCCTTCGAGCAAAAGCAACTCGAACAAACCCTGCGCATCGCGCAGCGGCGTTCCCCACTCCTGATCGTGATAAGCCATGTACAGCGGATCTTCAGAACACCAAAAGCAGCGTGGCATAAGGCTCCAGGGGATGGTGGCGCGGCCGAATCGGGTATACTCCCGCTCTTTAAATCGCAGCCCAAGTAACAGGTGAATTTCGTGAGCCAGCCTACGCCAGCCGTGCGTACCTTCCAAGACTTGATCCTCGCCCTCCAGCAATACTGGGCCGAGCAAGGTTGTGTGGTACTTCAGCCCTACGATATGGAAGTAGGCGCCGGCACTTTCCACACCGCTACCTTCCTGCGGGCCATCGGCCCGGAAACCTGGAACGCCGCTTATGTGCAGCCCAGTCGTCGCCCGACTGACGGCCGCTACGGCGAAAACCCGAACCGTCTGCAGCACTACTACCAGTTCCAGGTGGTATTGAAGCCCAACCCGGACAACTTCCAGGAACTGTACCTGGGCTCGCTCAAGCATGTTGGCCTGGACCCGCTGGTCCACGACATCCGTTTCGTCGAAGACAACTGGGAGTCGCCAACCCTGGGCGCCTGGGGCCTGGGTTGGGAAGTCTGGCTCAATGGCATGGAGGTCACGCAGTTCACGTACTTCCAGCAAGCGGGCGGCATCGAGTGCTACCCGGTCACCGGCGAAATCACCTACGGCCTCGAGCGCCTGGCCATGTACCTGCAGGGCGTGGACTCGGTCTACGACCTGGTATGGGCTGACGGCCCGTTCGGCAAAGTCACCTACGGCGACGTGTTCCACCAGAACGAAGTGGAGCAGTCCACCTACAACTTCGAACACGCCAACGTCGACAAGCTGTTCGAACTGTTCGACTTCTATGAAAGCGAAGCCAAGCGCCTGATCGAACTTGACCAGCCGCTGCCGCTGCCAAGCTATGAAATGGTGTTGAAGGCGTCCCATACCTTCAACCTGCTGGATGCGCGCCGTGCCATCTCGGTCACCGCGCGTCAGCAATACATTCTGCGTGTACGCACCCTGGCGCGTTCCGTCGCCCAAGCCTACCTGCTGGCGCGCGCCAAGCTGGGCTTCCCGATGGCAACCCCGGACCTGCGTGATGAAGTATTGGCTAAGCTGGAGGCTGCACAATGAGTGCTCAAGATTTTTTGGTTGAACTGGGCACCGAAGAGCTGCCACCCAAGGCACTCAACACCCTGGCCGATGCGTTCCTGGCCGGTATCGAAAAGGGCCTGCACAGTGCCGGCCTGAAGTTCGAAGCGAAGAAAGTCTACGCCGCGCCGCGCCGCCTGGCCGTGCTGCTGACCGCGCTGGAAATCCAGCAGCCGGACCGCAGCATCAACCTCGACGGCCCGCCGCGCCAGGCCGCATTCGACACCGAAGGCAACCCGACCCAGGCTGCCCTCGGCTTTGCCAAAAAATGTGGCGTGGAACTGAGCGAGATCGACCAGAGCGGCCCGAAACTGCGTTTCAGCCAGGTCATCACCGGCAAGCCGACCGCCAGCCTGTTGCCAACCATCGTCGAAGACTCCCTGAACGACCTGCCGATTCCCAAGCGCATGCGCTGGGGCGCACGCAAGGAAGAGTTCGTACGCCCAACCCAATGGCTGGTGATGCTGCTCGGTGACCAAGTCATCGACTGCACTATCCTGGCCCAAAAGGCTGGCCGTGACTCCCGTGGTCACCGCTTCCATCACCCGCACGCCGTGCGCATCACTTCGCCGGCCAACTATGCCGCCGACCTGCGCGCCGCTTACGTGCTGGCTGACGCCAATGAGCGTCGCGAGCTGATCAGCAAGCGCACCGAAGAGCTGGCCCGCCTGCAGGAAGGCACCGCCATCGTGCCGCCAAGCCTGCTCGATGAAGTGACCGCGCTGGTTGAATGGCCGGTGCCGCTGGTGTGCTCATTCGAAGAGCGTTTCCTCGACGTGCCGCAAGAAGCGCTGATCACCACCATGCAGGACAACCAGAAGTACTTCTGCCTGCTGGACGTGGACGGCAAGTTGCTGCCGCGCTTCATCACCGTGGCCAACATCGACAGCAAAGACCCGCAGCAGATCATCGCCGGTAACGAGAAAGTCGTGCGCCCGCGCCTGACCGATGCGGAGTTCTTCTTCAAGCAAGACAAGAAGCAGAAGCTCGAAGACTTCAACCTGCGCCTGCAGAACGTGGTGTTCCAGGAAAAACTCGGCAGCGTCTACGACAAGGCCGTGCGTGTTTCCAAGCTGGCCGCCTACATTGCGCCTCGCATTGGCGGTGATGCTGCCCTGGCTGCGCGCGCAGGCCTGCTGTCCAAGTGCGACCTGGCCACCGAGATGGTTGGTGAATTCCCGGAGATGCAAGGTGTTGCCGGCTACTACTACGCCCTCAATGACGGCGAACCGGACGACGTAGCGCTGGCCCTGAACGAGCAGTACATGCCACGCGGTGCCGGTGCCGAACTGCCAACCACGCTGACCGGTGCTGCCGTGGCCATCGCCGACAAGCTGGATACCCTGGTCGGTATCTTCGGCATCGGCATGTTGCCAACCGGCAGCAAAGACCCGTATGCCCTGCGCCGTGCGGCCCTGGGTGTGCTGCGCATCCTGATCGACAAAAAGCTGGACCTCGACCTGACCCAGGCCGTGGTATTCGCGGTCGGCCAGTTCAGTGCCAAGGTCAAGCAAGCGGGCCTGGCCGAGCAAGTGCTGGAGTTTGTGTTCGACCGCCTGCGCGCGCGTTACGAAGACGAAGGCGTGGACGTTTCGGTGTACCTGTCGGTACGTGCCCTGCAGCCAGGTTCGGCGTTGGACTTCGACCAGCGCGTACAAGCCGTGCAGGCCTTCCGCAAATTGCCGGAAGCCGACGCACTGGCCGCCGTGAACAAGCGTGTATCGAACCTGCTGAGCAAGGCCGAAGGCCTGGGCAACGTTGACGTCGATCCAGGCCTGTTTGCCGATGCCAAGGAGTTCTCGCTGAACTCGGCCATCGCCAAGGCTGAAAACGCGGTGAAGCCGCTGATCGCCGAACGCAACTACGCCGAAGCATTGGCGCGCCTGGCCACCTTGCGTGAGCCGGTCGATGCGTTCTTCGAAGCGGTGATGATCAATGCCGACGATGCCGGCGTGCGCAAAAACCGCTACGCCATGCTCGCGCGTCTGCGCGGCTTGTTCGTCAATATTGCTGACATATCGACCCTGAGCTGAGCATGTTGAAACTGCTGATTCTCGATCGGGACGGAGTGATCAACTACGACTCCGACGCTTACATCAAGTCGGTGGCGGAGTGGATTCCACTGCCGGGTTCGATCGAGGCCATCGCGCAGTTGAGCAAGGCGGGCTGGACGGTGGCCATCGCCACCAACCAGTCCGGCATCGCCCGTGGCTACTACGACATCGCGACCCTGGACGCCATGCACGCGCGCTTGCGCACGTTGGTGGCCGAGCAGGGTGGTGAAGTCGGGCTGGTGGTGTATTGCCCGCATGGGCCGGATGACGGCTGCGATTGCCGCAAGCCCAAGCCAGGTATGCTGAAAATCATTGCAGAACATTACAAGGTGCCCTTGGCTGGGATATGGTTCGTCGGGGACAGCCTCGGTGACCTGGAGGCGGCCAAGGCCGTCGACTCTCAGCCAGTTTTGGTTAAGACCGGGAAAGGCGAAAAGACCCAGGCGAAAAACCTGCCGGTAGGCACCTTGATTTTTGACGATCTGGCGGCCGTTGCCGCAGAACTTATCAACAACTAGCCGCACTCGACTCCTGACCAAGGAGTGTTCGGGAGTGCGCTTTTAACAGGCGGGCCTTGTCCCGCAACGGTAAATGCCGCCATGTCGATTTTGCAGGCCATCAGAACCTTTTTCTTTTACCTGCTGCTGGGCACCAGTTCCTTTCTCTGGTGCACACTGAGCTTTTTTATTGCGCCGTTCCTGCCGTTCAAGGCGCGCTATCGCTTTATCAACGTCTATTGGTGCCGCTGCGCGTTGTGGCTGTCCAAGGTATTCCTGGGCATTCGCTTCGAGATCAAGGGCGCCGAAAACGTCCCGGAGCAGCCCTGCGTGATTCTGTCGAACCACCAGAGCACCTGGGAGACGTTCTTTTTGTCGGCGTACTTCTCGCCGTTGAGCCAGGTGCTCAAGCGTGAGTTGCTGTACGTGCCTTTCTTCGGCTGGGCCATGGCGATGTTACGTCCGATCGCCATCGACCGCGATAACCCCAAGGCTGCGCTCAAGCACGTAGCCAAGAAAGGCGACGAGCTGCTCAAGGACGGCGTTTGGGTGCTGATCTTCCCCGAAGGCACGCGTGTTCCTTACGGCACCGTAGGCAAGTTCTCACGTGGCGGTACCGCCTTGGCGGTCAACGCCAACTTGCCAGTGCTACCGATTGCCCACAACGCCGGCAAGTTCTGGCCAAAGACCGGCTGGGCGAAACGCGCGGGCACCATCACGGTAGTGATTGGCGAACCCATGTACGCCGAAGGGGAAGGACCCCGCGCAATTGCAGCGTTGAATGACCGTGCCCAGGCATGGAATCAAGCGCAGCAGCGGGCCATGGGTTCGTTGCCGCCTGAGCCGGTCCTGGTCGACACACCGGTGATCTGAGCATCTGTGGATAACCTGTGCACGGTATGTTGGCGAATCGCCTTTTTTGCTGCATAAGAAGCTGATTTACATACATATTTCCAGAGGTCATAAAATCACGGAAAAGGTGCATAAGTTTTTCCCGCGTAAAAAAACCGGTCCTGGCGACCGGTTTTTCATGCACAGCGCAAACGTACGTTTTTCACTCTTCCAGTACGGGCAGTTGCAGGCAGAAGAGGGTGCCTTTACCCACCACGCTCTCGCAGCTGATGCGACCACCGTGGCGCTCTATCACGGCCTTGACCATGCTCAGCCCCAATCCCAAACCTTCACTGCCTTGAGCCGAATCGAAGCGTCGGTATTGGCTGAACAGTTCCGGCAGGTCCGTCGCGGAAATCCCCGGCCCCTGGTCACTGATACGACATTCCAGCCAACCCTTTGCAGTGCTGTGCCTCAACCTGACGGTCGTCCCCGAAGGCGAATACTTGATGGCGTTCTCCAGCACATTGAACAGTGCCCGGGTGAGCAGTGACTGATCGGCCGACACCATGCCCTCGTCGGCTTCATCCAGATCATGAACCAGATGAATCCCCTTGAGTTGGGCGAGCACTGCCACTTGGTCGAACGCGTCCATCACCAACATGGCGAACAAGGTTGGCTGGAACTGATAACCGTCGGCCTCAGCCTTCGCCAACTGTACGAACGATTCGGTGAGGCCCAAGGCGCGCCGCACTTGCTGCTCGATCTGGGCGAACACCGGCGATTCGCCGTTATGCACGTCCAGCAGGGCCAGGATTGCCGAGTGCGGCGCCCGCAGGTCATGGGAAAGAAACCGCAACATCGTCTCGCGGTGTTGCTGGGCCTCGCGCTCCTTACTCAAATCCGTCAGGCTCAGCAGCCAGCCGAGCGCGATGTCGCCTTCGGCTGGTAACAAGGGCGCCAACTCCATGCGCAGACTGCGCTTGTGGATATCCCGGAACTCGACCAACTCCAGCACCGAGAGGGCAGGGCGCACGCCATTGTGCAGCGGCGGGTAGCCCAAATCCGCCAGTTGCTCCAGCAGGTTTTCGTTGACCAGGATGTTGCCGAACACTTCCCGCGCAATGCGATTGGCCAGCAGGATATTGCCCCTGGGGTCCGTGATCAGCGTCGCGACCGGCAGGCACTCCAGGCCGTCGGCCATGAAGCGGCGGGTATCGCGCGTGCGACTGACCGCTTGCTCCAGGGCGAAGATACGCGCCTGCAACACATCGCCTTTGCTGGCAGGCGCGCGGCGGCGCTCGGGCAGGACCTTGGGTTCGTTATCCAGGCGCGCCAGCTCCCAGCCGAAATAGGCGAGGATCACACTGAGGCGACGCCAGTTCCAGATCAGGTAACTGAGCAGCAGGCCGATCAGGCAGGCCGCAGGCGACCACCAGTGGCCCAGGCGTAACAGCGCCAACGAACCGAGCAACGCGGCAGCCATGCAGCCCAGCGTCATCCACAGCGCATAACGAGGGCGGTAAAGCAGCAGTCCCAGCAGCAACGCGACCAGTGAAGTCGCCATCAGCGCCGCAAGCCAGCCCGGCAGATCAACAATGCTGCGCCCCTGCAGCAAACCATTGAGCACGTTGGCCTGGATCTCAACACCTGCGGTGGTGCCGGCTTTGGAGGAGAGCGGCGTGACAAACCGATCGCCCATTCCGGAAGCCGTCGATCCGACTAAAATCAGGCGGCCGCGTAGCTGCTCGGGGGGGACTTCGCCGCGCAAAACGCTGACGTAGGACACACTCGGGAAATGGGTATGCGGCGCGATAAAAGGTATACGAATAGCGTGCTCTCGATGCCAGGACTGGGCAGTTGATTGCAGCGGCTCGCCTGGCATTTGGGATAACTCGCCGCTCATCTCATAGGCCAGCCAAGCCAGTTGCGCAGCCGTAGCATCGGGTGGGCCTTCGCGCAGATACAGGCTGCGAACCACGCCGTCATTGTCTGCTTCCACGTTGATATGGCCCACGCCTTTAGCGCATTTGAGCAAAGGCATCATCTGCGCGCCGGGTTGGCTGTAGCCCGCAGCGCCTTCTCGCACCAATGGCATCAGGACATTGCCGGCGTTGCAGACCGCTTCTACCAGGCGTTTGTCATTGGCGGCGTTGCCAGGCTCACTGAAGATGACATCGAACAGAATACTTGCCGGTTGCCCAGCGCTCAGGCGGTCTATCAGGTCAGCGTGCAAGCTACGCGGCCACGGCCATTGGCCAAGTTTTTTCAGGCTCGGATCATCAATGGTCACCAACAGGATACGTGGGTCCACAGGCAACGGGGTAAGACGGCGCAGGCTGTCATACAACGGATTGTTCAAGGCCAGGCCTGGACTCAACGACAGGTACGCCGTGATGGGCAGTAACAGTAAACCGATCCACAACCACTCCCGCACCAGGCCGTGGAAAAGCCGCTGTGCATGGGTGGGTTGACGTTTCTCGGCCTTGCCCCAGAGCATCATCGGTCAGCGCGCCTGGGCAAGGGGTGGGTGATAGAAGATGTCATAAACCCCGGTTTCTCCCTCAAGGCCGTTCTCGTCGTATGCCGACAAGCGCACGTGATAGAACGAGGCTTTGAGCCCAGTGAAGCTCATTTTCGGCGCGCTGGAAAAGTTTTCCTGCTGGATATCCATAAAGGCTTTATCGGCCGCGACCTGCGCGCGGTAGCGTCGGGCACCGGGCAAGGGCCGCAGGTACAAATTCCAGACGGGCGCATCGCCTTGTTGGCCGTCCTGCCCCATGAGCTTGGGTGCTGCAAGCAACTCCACGGGGTTCAGGTCGCCCTGTTTCTTGAAGAGCAAACCTTGCCGGGCGCCAACCTTGACCTCACTTTCGGCTGGCTTGGCCTTCATCGCGCGATTAACGGCTACCTGGCCGTCCAGCACTTCAAGCACCGATTGCTCAGCGTCGTTGCGCACCCGAAAGTGCGTGCCCCTTACGCCCAGCACCCCCACCGGCGTCACGATCTGGAAGCGATCATGGTCGCTGACACGCTTGATCACATACGCCTCGACTTGGCCCTGTTCGATTACGACTCGAGGAATCGACAGCGTCTTCTCCATCTGCAAACGCACCTGGGAGCTGGAAGGCAACACCACTCGGGATCCATCACCCAGCAACAGGCTGACAAACGCGGACGCCGAGGTCTTCACACCTTCTTGTTCACCAATGGTCATGCCATCGCGCAAGGGAGTCACGCTGCCCTTCGTATCGATTTTCCAAGCTTCTCCGGTGAGATGCTGAACCACCGCAGGCAAAGGCTGGGCCCGGCATGAGAAATCAGCATCGATATAGGGTAAGCGGACGTTGACCGCAGCACCCGTAGAGCCGACCGCCATGACTGACAACAAGGGGAGGACGCGGCGCAAGCAATTGCGGGAAAGGGTCATGGTGCTCATCAAGGTTGGGGAGAGGGCGTCTGGCATCTGCGCATGAGAGTTTACGACAGCGCATGCGTCGGTTGATCCTTTTCCTTAGGGTCGGGAGCCGGTATCTTTCCCACATCGCTATCGAGCATTTTCAGTGGGATAACCACTCATTGTTCTCAGCGTAACGAGAGATCCAAGGGGTCGACGGATCTGAGCACAATTCTTCAGATTCAACGACTGGCATCTGCGCAGTGCGTGCCCGTAAAAGAAACCGGCGACGGCTGCCATACTCTTCAAAAAAGAAAGGACCCACCCATGCGTGTCGCAATACTGGATGACGAACCCGCGGAACTGCGCCGGGTGGAACAGACACTGCGACAAATCCCCAGCACCGCCGAACAGCCCTGGACCCTGCATTGCTTCGAGCGCGGCGAAGACCTGCTGCGCCAACTGCGCCGGGAAACCTTCGACCTGTTGATACTCGACTGGCAACTGCCCGATATCACCGGCATTGCCCTGCTGCGCTGGACCCGCGAACATATGGAGTCCCCGCCCGCCGTCATCATGCTCACGAGCCGTGACGCCGAGAGCGACATTGTCACCGCACTGAACAGCGGCGCCGACGATTACGTCAGCAAACCCTTTCGTCCTAACGAATTGAAAGCACGGGTCACGGCGGTCTTGCGCCGGCATGGCCTGCAAAAGTCAGCGACCCATGAAGTGCAGAGCTTCAATGACCTGACCTTTGACGATGCTGAACTGACCGTGACCCGTGCAGGTAAACCAATCAATCTCACCGAGCGTGAGTATCGCCTGGCCAGTTGCTTGTTTGCCAACCTGGCTCGGCCACTGTCCCGTGAGTATCTTTACGAGCGGTTCTGGACCCACGAAGAAATGGTTTCGTCACGGCCACTGGATACGCATATCTACCGGCTACGCAACAAGCTGGGGCTGACGGCGGATCGAGGTTGGCAGTTGTTGACGATCTATGGGTATGGGTATCGGTTGGAGAGCGTGGCGACCGCGTCTCAAAGCTGAAAACGCCGATGTTCCACGTGGAGCATTTTAAAAATCGCTGATTTGCTCAATAAAAAAGGCCAACGCTAAGCGTTGGCCTTTTTGTTTCCCGCGTTCTAAATGGATCAGAAGTCCAGGTTAGAAACCGCCAGGGCGTTGCTCTCAATGAAGTCACGGCGAGGCTCGACCGCATCACCCATCAGGGTGTTGAAGATCTGGTCTGCGCCAATGGCGTCTTCAATGGTCACCCGCAGCATGCGACGCTGGGCCGGGTCCATGGTGGTTTCCCACAACTGATCCGGGTTCATTTCACCCAGACCTTTGTATCGCTGGATGGTATGACGCTTGGTGCTTTCAGCCATCAACCAGTCAAGGGCTTCCTTGAACTCCTTGACCTGCTTCTTGCGTTCGCCACGCTGAATATAAGCGCCGTCGTCCAGCAAGGTGCTCAGTTGAGCGCCCAAAGTAACCACGGTCTTGTAGTCATTGCTGCCAAAGAAGTCGCGGTTGAAGGTAACGTAGTTCGACAGACCGTGGGAGATCAGTTCCACCTCGGGCAGCCACACGTTACGTTCACGATCTTCGCGCAAGCTGGCTTTGTAGACCAGGCCGGATTTTTCCGAAGTGCGCAGGCGAACTTCGTATTGTGCCAGCCAGTTTTGCATATGCGCATGATCGCCCAGCTGTTCAAGGCTGACAGACGGCAGGTAGATGAAGTGCTCGGTCAGCTCCTGAGGGTACAGGCGCGACAGACGCTTCAGCGTTTTCATGACCATGCGGAAATCGTTGACCAAGCGCTCCAACGCTTCACCGGAAATACCCGGAGCTTCGTCGTTCAGGTGCAGGCTGGCGTCTTCCAGGGCCGACTGCGTCATGTACTCTTCCATGGCGTCGTCGTCTTTGATGTATTGCTCTTGCTTGCCCTTTTTCACTTTGTACAACGGCGGCTGGGCGATGTAGATGTAGCCACGCTCGATCAATTCCGGCAACTGACGGAAGAAGAAGGTCAGCAGCAGGGTACGGATGTGCGAACCGTCGACGTCAGCATCGGTCATGATGATGATGTTGTGGTAGCGCAGCTTGTCGATGTTGTACTCGTCACGGCCGATACCGCAGCCCAGCGCCGTGATCAAGGTGCCGACTTCCTGGGAGGAAATCATCTTGTCGAAGCGCGCCTTCTCGACGTTGAGGATCTTGCCCTTCAACGGCAGGATGGCCTGGGTGCGACGGTTACGACCCTGCTTGGCGGAGCCGCCAGCAGAGTCACCTTCCACCAGGTACAGTTCGGAGAGGGCAGGGTCCTTCTCCTGGCAGTCAGCCAGTTTGCCGGGCAGGCCGGCAATATCCAGTGCGCCTTTACGGCGGGTCATCTCACGGGCTTTACGCGCCGCTTCACGGGCACGTGCGGCGTCGATCATCTTGCCGACGACCAGCTTGGCTTCGTTCGGGTTTTCCAGCAGGAAATCGGAGAAGTACTTGCCCATCTCCTGTTCCACTGCGGTCTTCACTTCGGAAGATACGAGCTTGTCTTTAGTCTGGGAGCTGAACTTCGGATCCGGCACTTTTACCGAGATGATCGCCGTCAGGCCTTCGCGTGCGTCGTCACCGGTGGTGGCGACCTTATGCTTCTTGGCCAAGCCTTCGGCTTCGATGTAGGTATTCAGGTTACGCGTCAGTGCGGAACGGAAACCCACCAGGTGAGTGCCGCCGTCGCGCTGTGGAATGTTGTTGGTAAAGCACAACAGGTTCTCGTTGAAGCTGTCGTTCCACTGCAGGGCGATTTCCACGCCAATGCCGTCTTCACGCTGGATGTTGAAGTGGAACACCTGGTTGACCGCAGTCTTGTTGGTGTTCAGGTACTCAACGAATGCACGCAAGCCACCTTCGTACTTGAACAGTTCTTCCTTGCCGCTGCGCTCATCCTTGAGGACGATACCGACACCGGAGTTGAGAAAGGACAGTTCACGAATACGCTTGGCCAGGATGTCCCAGCTGAAGTGGATATTCTTGAAGGTATCAGCCGATGGCTTGAAGTGGATCTGCGTACCGGTGGATTCACTGTCCCCGACGATCTTCATCGGTTCTTGTGGAACGCCGTGAACGTAGGTCTGCTCCCAGATTTTACCGCTACGACGGACCGTCAGGATCAGTTCTTCGGACAGTGCGTTCACTACCGAAACACCCACGCCGTGCAAACCGCCGGAAACTTTGTAGGAGTTGTCGTCGAACTTACCGCCAGCGTGAAGCACGGTCATGATGACCTCTGCCGCCGACACGCCTTCTTCTTTGTGTACGTCTACCGGAATACCGCGCCCGTTGTCGCGTACGGTAATCGACTCATCCGGATGGATGATGATGCTGATGTCGTCGCAGTGACCGGCCAGGGCTTCGTCGATGGAGTTGTCGACCACCTCGAACACCATGTGGTGCAGACCGCTACCGTCATCAGTGTCGCCAATGTACATACCGGGACGTTTGCGTACGGCATCCAAACCTTTCAGCACTTTAATGCTGGTCGAGTCGTACGTGTTTTCTTCGCTCATGCCTTCACTCCCGATGGTCGTGGGTCTGGGTGATACGGCCTTGTTCCACGTGGAACAAAGCGACTGGCGTTTCCGTCTGCCAGCCTTCCCTCAATAATTCGTGGTCTACACAAGTGATGAACACCTGGCAGCGTAATTCTTCCAACAAGCGGCATAGCGCGCGGCGATGTTGCTCGTCGAGTTCGGACGGCAAGTCATCCACCAGATAAATACACTGTCCACGCCGGGCCTGGCTAACCAAGTGACCCTGGGCGATCCGCAGTGCACATACCACCAACTTCTGCTGGCCACGGGACAAGATATCCGCAGCATTATGAGCGCCTAACCTAAGGCGCAAATCAGCCCGTTGGGGACCGGCCTGGGTGTGGCCAATTTGCTGATCCCGCTGCAAGGACGTCGCGAGCACTGCACTAAGCTCACGTTCTTTGTCCCAGCCACGGTAATAACTCAGCGTCAGCCCCTCGAGATCCAACAACTCACTCAAGGTCTGCTCAAAGACTGGTTTCAAGGCTTTGATATAGGCGCGGCGGTACTCATCTATTTCATCGCTGGCCAGGCACAGTTCACGGTCCCAGGCCGCTTGCGAAGCGGCGTCAAGTGTACCATGCCGCAGCCATGAGTTCCGCTGCCGCAGGGCCTTCTGCAGGCGCTGCCAAGTGGCCATGAACCGTGGTTCCACGTGGAACACGCCCCAATCGAGGAATTGCCTGCGGATTTTTGGCGCACCTTCCAACAGACGAAAGCTGTCGGGGTTGATCAACTGCAGTGGCAAAATTTCCGCCAACTGCGCCGCGCTGCGAGCATTTTGCCCGTCAATGCGAATTTGGAACTCTCCGCCGCGATCGCGCGAGATCCCGAGGCTACTGTGCCCACCCTCCGCGAGTTCGACTTGGCCGAACACCGTACACGCCAATTGCTCGTACTGGATAACCGGTAACAAGCGAGCACTGCGAAAGGAACGGGCAAGCCCCAGCAGGTTGATGGCTTCCAGCACGCTGGTTTTGCCACTGCCGTTGGCGCCGTAAAGGATATTGATGCGAGGGGAGGGAGAGAAGGTCACCGGGTGCAGATTGCGCACCGCGGTGACCGAGACGCGACTAAGGGACATCTAGCTTCTGCTGAGCATTATTACAGGCGCATCGGCATAACAACGTAAGCCGAGTCGTCGTTGTCGGATTCCTGTACCAGGGCGCTACTGTTGGAGTCCGACAGAATCAGGCGAACCTGTTCGGTGGTCATCACACCCAGCACATCCAGCAAGTAGCTCACGTTGAAGCCGATTTCCAGGGAGCCGCCGTTGTAGTCAACGCCCACTTCTTCTTCCGCTTCTTCCTGCTCCGGGTTGTTGGCCTGGATTTTCAGCTGACCGTTGGCCAGTTGCAGACGGATACCACGGTACTTTTCGTTGGACAGGATCGCAGTACGGCTGAACGCTTCACGCAGCGCCTGACGATCACCGATCACCAGCTTGTCCCCGCCCTTGGGCAGTACACGCTCGTAATCCGGGAACTTACCGTCCACCAGCTTGGAGGTGAAGGTGAATTCACCAGTGGTCGCACGAATGTGATGCTGACCCAGCACGATGCTGACGTTGCCTTCGGGCTCAGTGAGCAGGCGCGCCAGTTCAAGGATACCCTTGCGCGGCACGATCACCTGGTGACGGTCCGGCTGGCCGATATCAGCGCGCATCGAGCACATGGCCAGACGGTGACCGTCGGTGGCCACGGCGCGGATAATGCCTTCGGAGACTTCCAGTAGCATGCCGTTGAGGTAGTAACGCACGTCCTGCTGCGCCATGGCGAAACTGGTGCGTTCGATCAAACGACGCAGCTTGCTCTGTTCCAGGCTGCACGTCAGCGAACCCGGACCTTCTTCCACCGTAGGGAAATCATTGGCCGGCAACGTGGACAGGGTGAAACGGCTGCGGCCTGCCTTGACCACCAGCTTCGCTTCATCGACCTTGATGTCGATGAGCGCGTCGTTGGGCAGGCTTTTGCAGATGTCCATCAGCTTGCGTGCCGGCACGGTGATCTCGCCAGGTTCGGCGGGCTCTTCCAGCTGCACGCGGCCAACCAGCTCGACTTCCAGGTCGGTACCGGTCAGGGACAATTGCTGGCCCTCGACCACCAGCAATACGTTGGAAAGCACCGGCAAGGTCTGTCGGCGCTCGACGACGCCTGCGACCAGTTGCAGGGGTTTCAACAGGGCTTCGCGTTGAATGGTGAAATGCATGGTCTAGTCCCTTGCCTTAATAAGCTGCGCTGGTGTCATCACGTTGTCAGTGTACGCAGCAGGTTCTTGTAGTCCTCGCGAATATCCGCGTCGGATTCCTTAAGTTCATTGATCTTGCGGCAGGCGTGCAAAACCGTGGTGTGATCGCGACCGCCGAACACATCGCCGATTTCCGGCAGGCTGTGGTTGGTCAACTCCTTGGAGAGTGCCATGGCCACCTGACGGGGACGTGCCACCGAGCGCGAACGGCGCTTGGACAGCAGATCGGAAATCTTGATCTTGTAGTACTCGGCCACGGTGCGCTGGATGTTGTCCACGCTCACCAGTTTGTCCTGCAGTGCCAGCAAGTCTTTCAGGGACTCGCGAATCAACTCGATGGTGATGTCGCGGCCCATGAAGTGCGAGTGCGCAATGACCCGCTTGAGTGCCCCTTCCAGCTCACGCACGTTGGAGCGAATGCGTTGAGCGATGAAGAAAGCAGCATCGTGGGGCAGGTCGACTTTGGCCTGGTCGGCCTTTTTCATCAGGATCGCAACGCGTGTTTCCAGCTCCGGCGGCTCTACCGCAACGGTCAGGCCCCAGCCAAAGCGTGACTTCAGGCGTTCTTCCAGGCCTTCGATTTCCTTGGGGTAGCGGTCACTGGTCAAGATGACCTGTTGGCCGCCTTCGAGCAGGGCGTTGAAGGTGTGGAAAAACTCTTCCTGCGAACGTTCCTTGCGGGCGAAGAACTGGATGTCATCGATGAGCAATGCGTCAACCGAGCGGTAGAACCGCTTGAACTCGTTGATGGCATTGAGCTGCAGGGCCTTGACCATGTCAGCCACGAAACGCTCCGAGTGCAGGTACACCACCTTGGCATTCGGATTTTTCTTTAATAGATGGTTGCCCACCGCGTGCATCAAGTGGGTCTTACCCAAGCCAACGCCACCATAAAGGAAGAGCGGGTTGTAACCGTGCTTGGGGTTATCGGCGACCTGCCAGGCGGCTGCGCGAGCCAACTGGTTGGATTTACCCTCGACGAAGTTCTCGAACGTAAACGTGCGGTTCAGGTAGCTGGTGTGCTTGAGCGCGCCTTCGACCTGCACGGTGCGCTGTTCAGCGCGAACCGGCGCTTGCTGGGAGGCGGCGCCTGCCATGGGGTCGAAGCTATCGCGAGACGGCTCTTCATGTTGCGGCGCGTTTTTTTGCGCCGAGGATTTCGAAGGCGCGGGCGCGGCGGCGGTTGCAGTCGCCACCGGTGCCGCTGCGGCCTGGGCCTGCGAGGCCGCGGCGGCCAACGGCGCGTTAGGCGCAGCGCGAGGCGCGGAGCTACGTTTGCTGCCTATTAATAAGGAGAGCACGGGCGCGAGACCGTTGCCGTGCTCATCGAGCAATTCGAGAACGCGACTCAGGTACTTCTCGTTGACCCAGTCGAGAACAAAACGATTGGGCGCATAGACACGCAACTCGTCGCCTTCGGCTTCGACCTGTAGTGGACGGATCCAGGTGTTGAATTGCTGGGCAGGCAGCTCATCGCGCAAAAGCTCCACGCACTGCTGCCAAAGTTCCACTGACACGGATATCCCCTAAGTTGAAAGCCGGTGAGGCAAAAACAGCCGCCATTGTAGCGGCGCGCCGTCCACTTATCCACATGTAGCTTGATCACAGGGCAGCCAAAATCAACGTCTTGACGGTAATAAAGGCGACCAATGGTCTGTGCATAAGCTCTGTGGATAAGCGCCCCTGAGGTCGTTGCACAAGTGGGGGCGAAAGTCTGTTGATAACCTGCCTGTGGATAACATGCCATTCCACACACAGCTTATCCGACAGCGCAGCACAGGCAGAGCACCGTTTCTCCCCCGTGTTGTCATTCTCTGTACAGCACGTAAAACAAGGGCTCAAAGCGGTTATCCACAGATGATCGCCTGCCTAGCTTTTATAAGCTTTACAGAAAAGCTTTAAATAACTTCCTTCTTTATTTTTATATCTATGCCCGAGCCTGAGAAAAGCCTGGCGCACAAAAAAGGTCAAATGGCTCGTGGAGAAGTAATTGAAGGAAAAGCTGGTTGGAAATTGACCTAGAGGCTTGCTTTCTCTAGAATCGCCGGTCTCTTAAAACGGGGGCCATTCCGGCCCGTTGTGGACGAACCAGGTAACAACGCCATGAAACGTACTTTCCAACCAAGCACCATCAAACGCGCCCGTACTCACGGCTTCCGTGCTCGCATGGCTACCAAGAACGGCCGTGCTGTCCTGTCGCGTCGCCGCGCCAAAGGTCGTGCGCGTCTGGCAGTTTGATAATCCGGTACTGGTGGTGAGTCAGGACTTCAGTCGGGAAAAGCGTCTGCTAACCCCCCGGCATTTCAAGGCAGTCTTTGACTCCCCCACCGGCAAGGTTCCGGGGAAAAATCTCCTGCTCCTTGCGCGTAACAACGATCTTGATCACCCCCGTCTCGGGTTGGTGATCGGCAAGAAGAGCGTAAAGCTCTCCGTTGAGCGCAATCGCCTCAAGCGTCTGATGCGCGAATCGTTTCGCCTCCACCAGGACACTCTGGTTGGTTGGGATATTGTTATCGTCGCGCGCAAAGGCTTGGGTGATGTAGAAAACCCCGAATTGATTCAGCATTTCGGCAAGCTCTGGAAACGTCTGGCGCGTACCAACAAACCAGCTCCAGCGGCCAGCACCGAAACTGTAGGGGTAGACAGCACTGATGCGTAAACTGGCACTCGTTCCGATCCAGTTTTATCGCTATGCCATTAGTCCCCTGATGGCCAGCCACTGTCGTTTCTACCCCAGTTGTTCCTGCTACGCGTTGGAGGCCATAGAAAATCATGGCGTTCTGCGCGGTGGCTGGCTGACCTTTCGTCGTTTAGGTCGCTGTCATCCGTGGAATCCCGGTGGTTATGACCCGGTTCCACCTATCCCTACCTCCCGTTCTTCTTCGATGGCCGAGTAATCATGGATATTAAACGCACGATCCTGATCGTCGCCCTGGCAATCGTGGCCTATGTTCTGGTGCTTCAGTGGAACCAGGACTACGGCCAGGCTGCCCTGCCGACTCAGAATGTTGCTACCAATCAGGCTGCGCCGGCTATTCCGGACGCCCCGCTGGGTAACAATGCGTCCGCGAGTGCCGATGTTCCCAGCGCGAATGGCGAGACACGCGCCCCGTTAGAAACGCCAGTGGTCACCAACAAAGACCTCATCCACGTCAAAACGGATGTGCTCGACCTGGCTATCGACCCTCAAGGTGGTGATATCGCGCAGTTGAAACTGCCGCTGTATCCACGTCGCCAAGACCATCCGGATGTTCCGTTCCAGCTGTTCGACAACGGTGGTGAACGTACTTATCTGGCGCAGAGCGGCCTGACCGGTACCAATGGTCCGGACGCACGTGCTGCCGGTCGTCCGGTTTATTCGACCGAACAGAAGAGTTATCAGCTGGCTGATGGCCAGAACCAGCTGAACGTCGACCTGAAATTCAGTCTCGATGGCGTCAACTACATCAAGCGTTTCAGCTTCACCCGTGGTTTGTACGACTTGAAGGTCACTTACCTGATCGACAACGAAAGCGACAAACCTTGGAGCGGCAACCTGTTCGCCCAGCTCAAGCGTGACGCCAGCTCCGATCCTTCTTCCAGCACTGCCACCGGCACCGCGACTTACCTGGGCGCAGCCCTGTGGACAAGTAACGAGCCGTACAAAAAAGTGTCGATGAAAGATATCGACAAGGGCTCGCTGAAAGAAACCGTTCAAGGTGGTTGGGTAGCCTGGCTGCAACACTATTTCGTGACCGCCTGGATCCCGAACAAGGGTGAAGCCAACCTGGTTCAAACCCGCAAGGACAGCCAAGGTAACTACATCATTGGCTTTACTGGCCCGGCGTTGACCGTCGCACCAGGTGCCAAGGCAGAAACCAGCGCTACCCTGTACGCCGGCCCGAAAAGCCAAGCCGTGTTGAAAGAGTTGTCCCCAGGTCTTGAACTGACTGTGGATTACGGCTTCCTGTGGTTCATTGCCCAGCCGATCTTCTGGCTGCTGCAACATATCCACAGCATCGTCGGTAACTGGGGCTTCTCGATCATCTTCCTGACCATGCTGATCAAGGGGATCTTCTTCCCACTGTCGGCGGCCAGCTACAAGTCGATGGCGCGCATGCGTGCCGTGGCTCCGAAACTGGCGGCGTTGAAAGAACAGCATGGCGATGACCGGCAGAAAATGTCCCAGGCCATGATGGAGCTGTACAAGAAAGAGAGGATCAACCCGCTGGGTGGTTGCTTGCCGATTCTTGTACAGATGCCGGTGTTCCTGTCGCTGTACTGGGTACTCTTGGAAAGCGTGGAAATGCGCCAGGCACCGTTCATGCTGTGGATAACCGACCTGTCGATCAAGGACCCGTTCTTTATCCTGCCGATCATCATGGGCGCGACCATGTTCATCCAGCAGCGTCTGAACCCGACTCCGCCGGACCCGATGCAGGCCAAGGTGATGAAAATGATGCCAATCATCTTCACCTTCTTCTTCCTGTGGTTCCCAGCGGGCCTGGTGCTGTACTGGGTGGTCAACAACGTGTTGTCGATCTCTCAACAGTGGTACATCACACGTAAAATCGAAGCGGCTACCGCAAAAGCCGCGGCGTAATTTACTCTGTGGGTAACCACTCAAGACGCCCCCTAGTGGGGCGTTTTGCTTTTCGTCACTTTTATTCTGGACCCTGCTGATGAGCGCTCCTCGTGAAACCATCGCTGCTGTCGCTACCGCTCAAGGTCGCGGTGGTGTCGGTATCGTTCGAATTTCCGGGCCGCTCGCGGGCGTGGCAGCCAAGGCCATCAGTGGCCGTGAGTTGAAGCCGCGCTACGCCCATTACGGGCAGTTCCTGGATGCTGACCAAAGTGTGCTGGACGAAGGCCTGGCTATCTATTTTCCGGGGCCGAACTCGTTTACGGGGGAGGATGTACTGGAACTGCAGGGGCATGGCGGCCCCGTTGTGTTGGATATGCTGCTACAGCGCTGTCTGCAATTGGGCTGCCGCCTGGCGCGGCCAGGGGAATTCAGCGAGCGCGCGTTTCTGAATGACAAGCTCGACCTGGCCCAGGCCGAGGCCATTGCTGACTTGATTGAAGCCAGTTCCGCACAGGCAGCACGCAATGCACTGCGTTCGCTGCAAGGGGCGTTCTCACTGCGTGTGCATAACTTGACCGAGCAATTGATCAGCCTGCGCATTTACGTCGAGGCGGCGATAGATTTCCCCGAGGAAGAAATCGACTTCCTGGCCGACGGCCATGTTTTGACGATGCTGGATAAAGTGCGCGACGAGTTATCCACAGTGCTTCGGGAAGCCGGCCAAGGTGCCTTGCTGCGTGACGGTATGACGGTAGTGATTGCAGGACGGCCCAATGCAGGCAAATCCAGCTTGCTCAATGCGCTGGCCGGGCGTGAAGCCGCCATCGTCACCGAGATCGCCGGCACCACCCGGGATATCTTGCGCGAACATATCCACATAGATGGCATGCCCCTGCACGTGGTCGATACCGCCGGTTTGCGCAACACAGAGGACCAGGTAGAGAAAATCGGTGTGGAGCGTGCGCTCAAAGCCATTGGCGAGGCGGATCGTGTACTGCTTGTGGTGGACGCTACCGCGCCCGAAGCTGTGGATCCTTTTGCCCTGTGGCCGGAATTCCTGGAACAACGGCCGGACCCGGCCAAAGTCACCTTGATCCGCAATAAGGCCGACCTGACAGGCGAAGCCATTGCCATGCAAACCAGCGCAGATGGTCACGTCACCCTTAGCTTGAGCGCCAAGTCGGCGGGAAATGGCCTGGAACTGCTGCGCGAGCACCTCAAGGCTTGCATGGGCTACGAGCAGACCTCGGAAAGCAGCTTCAGTGCACGCCGCAGGCACCTGGAGGCGTTACGCCATGCCAGCGCAGCGTTGGAGCACGGTCGGGCGCAATTGACTCTGGCGGGGGCAGGGGAGCTGCTGGCTGAGGATTTACGTCAGGCGCAGCAGGTGTTGGGCGAGATCACCGGTGCATTCAGCTCCGATGATTTGTTGGGGCGCATCTTCTCCAGCTTTTGCATCGGCAAATAGCCGAGTTATCCACAACGCTTCACCAGTTATAGGACACCGTACCGAGCAGGGTACGGCTGTCTCCCCAATAGCATCGACCTGCGTCGTTGCAACCCGATACATATTCCTTGTCGAACAGGTTCTTGGCATTCAGGTCGACCGACCAATGTTTGTCGATTTGATAGCCGACGGCCGCATCCACCAAAGTGACGCTTCCTGCGTCCAACTTCCCGTAGAGCGTCGGCGCGGTGTAAGAAAAAGTGCTGTCGAAGTAACGCACGCCGCCGCCCACGGACAAACCTTTGAGTTGGCCGTCAAGAAAACGGTACTTGCCCCACGCCGAAGCCTGGTTACGCGGCACGCCCGTCATCTGATGCCCCTCGACCAGCGATGTAGCCGAGTCCTTGGTGATCCGTGCGTCGGTGTAGGTGTAGGCCGCGGTCAGGTTGAGGTTTGGCGTGACGTTGCTGTTCACCTCGACTTCCACCCCCTTGGCGCGGCTTTCTCCCACTTGGCGATAGCTATTGGTGGTGGCATCGAGATAGGTGTCGTCGTTTTTGCGCAGGTCATACACCGACACGGTCATCGCCGTGTCCCAGCCGATCGGCTCGTACTTCACGCCCACTTCGTACTGGCTGCTGGTGATTGGCTTCAACGGTGCACCAGCGTTGGAGATCTGCTGCACCGGGACAAACGCCGTGGAATAGCTGACATATGGCGTGAGGCCATTGTCGAACTGGTACATCACCCCGCCCTGATAGGTGAACTTTCGGTCTTCGGAGCCGGTGTTGCCGGCCTTGTTCACCTTGTCGCGAAAATCACTGTCGACCCAGTCCTGACGACCGCCGAGCAAAAACAGCCAGTGGTCATACTTGCTCTGGATCTGTGCATAGACGCCTTTCATCTGCTGCTCGAGCAGTGTGTTTTGCACCGCGACGGGCGTAAGCGGGTCACGCAGATAAACAGGGTTATACACATTGATGGTGCCGCCAGAGCCTGCGTTCCAATCCTGGCTGAACGAGGTCCGGTCATAACTGGCGCCGAACAGCAGGGTATTTTCCAGCCCGCCGACCTGGAATTTTCCTTCCAGCTGGTTATCCAGAGAGTAGACCATCGATTTGTTATAGCGGTCGTAGGCGGTCATGTTCAATTGAGTACCGAAGCCACGATTATTCAGGGCTCCAGGCCAGGTTTCATGGCGGTTGATGCGCGACTGCATGTAGCGCGAGTTCTGGCGGAACTGCCAATCGTCATTAAAGCTGTGGCTGAATTCGTAACCGGTGCTCCAGGATTCCCGTTCGAAGGTGTTCCAATCCGGGTTACCCAACATGGTGTGCTTGGACAGCTTGCCGTTCGGATTTGCAAGCAAGGTGCCCGCCGCCGGCAAACCCAGTTCCAGGTTGGTGTGGTCTTTCTGGTAGTTGGCCAACAGGGTGAGGGTGTTGTAGTCATCGAAATTCAGGGTCAGGGAAGGTGCGATGTACAGACGATCGTCCGGAACATGATCGGTTTGCGTGTCCGACTTGCGACCGAGCATCACCACCCGCCCCAGGATGTTGCCGCTGTCGTTAAGTGGACCCGAGATATCCACACCCACCTGGCGCCGGTTGTTCGAACCATAACCGAGTTGAACCTCACCCTGCGGCGTAGCGGTAGGGTGCTTGCTCACCAGGTTGACCAACCCTCCCGGTGCGTTCTCCCCGTAAAGCAGGGAGGAGGGCCCACGGAAGATCTCGACCCGTTCCAGGCCATAGGGCTCGCTGGTGGTGTCATACCGATTGCCTTGTACACGTAGGCCATCACGCAGCAGGCCGTAGCCATAATCCGTGGCATTGAAACCGCGAATAAAGAACAGATCTCCCGCAAGACCGTCGCCGGCGGCAAAAGGGGGCGCGAAGATACCTGGCACATACCCCAATACTTCAGTCAGCGTCTGAGACTTCTGGTCTTTGATGCGCTGGCCGGTGACCACCGAGACCGAGCGGGGTGTTTCCGACAAAGGCGTGCTGGTCTTGGTCCCAACCCGGCTGTTCTGCGCCTTATAGCCGACGTCCCCGGCAATCTCCTGATTGAAACCGCCCTGTTGATAAGTGCTTACGGTGGTAGGCGCGAGTGTGAGCTCGCCTGCAGGAGCGGTCTGCAACACATAGCTGCCGGGCGCCTGGACCACAGCCTGCAACCCGGAGTTTTGCAACAACAACGCAAAACCTTGGTCCACCGAGTAATCGCCTTCCAGCCCTGGCGTGTCCAAACTCACGGTTTCTTGGGGAGAGAAAGACAGAATCACGTTTGCCTTGGCGGCGAATTGGCTCAACGCACTATCCAACGGCCCTGCGGCGATGGCGTAGTGCTGCACGGCGCTCGCCGCCATGGCATCGTTTGTGAGGACGATGCTGGTCATGGCAGCGGTGCCGAGCAGCAGGCTGCAGGTGATGCCGTGGCAGGAAAGTCGTTGGCGAAACGGGGTGGGAAGGCGCATAGGTGGGTTAGCCCTGAAGGTTGCGTCGTAATTACCTGAAGGGCCGTGCCAGGCAAAAAAAAGATAACCCCCTTTGTGGATATTTTTTTTACGAATCAGCCAATCGCTTCACCGAAACCCAATAACGGGTGAAATACCTCACCTGAATCGGCAAGGTGGCCTGCAGGTTGGCGAGCACGGCATCGGAAGCGTCCAGGCGCAATGTCCCGGAAACACGCAGGCCTGCCGAAGCGGAGTCGCATTGCAGTACGCCTGGGCGATAGCGCGCAAGCTCACTGATCACATCCCCGAGCCGAGCGTCCAGTACGATCATCTGGCCATCGATCCAGGCGGCCTGGGATGTGCGATATGCCTGGTTCGGTCCTACAACTTGGCGATTAAAATCGGTGCTCTCACCGGCACCGAGCAGCCGGCCGTGGTCGGGTCGGTCACCCGGCGCCACACTCACCCGGTCCTCCAGAACGCCGACTCGAGTGGCATCCAGCAGTTGGCGTACGGTAAACCGGGTGCCCAATGCCTGGACTCGGCCTTGTGCTGTCTCGACATAAAAGGGCAGTTGACCACCTGACTTACCGGTGTGGATAAGTACTTCACCTTCACGTAGACGGATCAAGCGTTGGCGCCCGTCGAATACCACGTCGATCGCTGTGTTGGTATTGAGGTCAACCTGCGTCCCGTCGGCCAATTCGATACGCCGACGTTCGCCTACCGACGTCTTGTAGTCGGCCCAGATATTCCCCAGTGACGTATGTTGTTGAGCATTCCAACCCAGATACCCGGTACCGCCCAGCACCAGCATCCACTTCAGTACCTGCCGCCGTTGCTGCGTGGTCGATAACGCGCGGCGGGACAAATCCGGTGGCAGCGCACCGAGATTACGCTGCAACTGCTCCATCTGGTTCCATGCCGCCTGGTGCAAGGGGTCACCATTGAGCCATTGCTGCCAGGCCTGACGTTCGGCCGCTGAGGGTGCCTGGGATTGAAACTGCACATACCAACTGGCGGCGGCTTCGAAGGTCTTGCGGTCAGGAATAGCCATCAAAGGCTGGCCATGATCAGTGCGCACTCAGTCAATGCACGAATCATGTGCTTCTTCACCGTGGTCAGTGAAACCTGCAGTTGATCGGCGATCTGTTGATAAGTCAGCCCTTCGAGCTGCGACAGCATGAAGATGCGCCGGGCTCGCTCACCAAGCCCGCACAGGGCTTTATCCACAGCCACCAGCGTCTCGATAATGATGGCTTTGTCTTCTTCACTGATGGCGGTGGCTTCAGGACGTTCGGCCAAGGTCTGCGTATATGCCCGCTCAATGGCATGTCGACGGTAACGATCAATCACCAAGCCTCTGGCGATTGTCGCCAGGTAATCCCTTGGCTCGATGATCTGCGCCGCATGCCGCCCACCCAGAATTCGCACGAACGTATCGTGCGCCACATCGGCCGCATCGCAGGCGTTATGCAGCTTTCCTTTGAGCCACCCATGCAACCAGGAATGGTGTTGCTCGTAGATGTACTGGACCGCAGCTGTGTGTGAAGGAGGGGACATAAGGGCTGACAAGGCGGGTTAATGATAATGGCTATTATTAACTGCGCCGGCCTTTTCTCACAATAGATCTCTTTTTGCCGCAGACACCGCAGAGTTTTTGGCCTCGGTCGGCCGTGCGATGGGCGAAATTTGCTCAGTTTTGGTGATTTCTGTGGAGTAAGCCCTGTGAATAACCGCCCCTGTGCCCAGTTGATAACAGGGCCTGAAACCTGAGTAAAAACCCGCCTGTGGATAACCACCTGTTTAATCCACAGGCTTAATGCACTTATCCAAGGGCCTCATTGACACATGACCACAGACTTTTGAATCGCTGTACACATTGTAAATAGAGGCTTGTAGAGATCTATCCACAGAAATGATGCTCAGTAGAAATAAACATAAAAACAAAGATTTAATAAATTTCTCTCTTTTAATTTCTATTGTCTGTGATTCATCCACAGCTGGTTAAATTTTGTGCAAAGGGTTCTTTAGGAAGGCCTAAGTCCCTATACTTGCCGCCATTGCTCCAAAACTCTTTCAACAGACAATTCCTGATTACCTACATAAGCAGGCACGAGGTGCGTGGTGGATTTCCCTTCCCGTTTTGAAGTGATCGTCATCGGCGGCGGTCATGCCGGTACCGAGGCAGCACTGGCGTCAGCACGCATGGGCGTAAAAACCCTATTGCTGACGCACAACGTGGAAACCCTCGGTGCCATGAGTTGCAACCCCGCCATCGGTGGCATCGGCAAAAGCCATCTGGTCAAGGAAATCGATGCCCTAGGCGGTGTGATGGCCATGGCTACCGACAAAGGTGGTATCCAGTTTCGCGTGCTCAACAGCCGTAAAGGCCCGGCGGTACGTGCTACACGGGCACAGGCTGACCGCATCCTGTACAAGGCCGCGGTACGCGAAACCCTGGAAAACCAGACGAACCTGTGGATATTTCAACAAGCAGCCGATGACCTGATCGTCGAGCAGGATCAGGTACGCGGTGTTGTCACGCAAATGGGCCTGCGGTTCCACGCAGAGTCCGTGGTCTTGACCACCGGTACATTCCTCGGCGGACTTATCCACATCGGTATGCAGAACTATTCCGGTGGCCGCGCCGGTGATCCGCCATCGATTGCCCTGGCAAAACGCCTGCGTGAACTGCCGCTGCGCGTTGGCCGCTTGAAAACCGGGACTCCGCCGCGTATCGACGGGCGTTCCGTGGATTTCTCGGTGATGACCGAACAGGCCGGCGATACGCCAATTCCGGTCATGTCGTTCATGGGGTCCAAAGCGCAGCACCCGAAACAGGTCAGTTGCTGGATCACCCATACCAATGCGCGCACTCACGAAATCATCGCAGCCAACCTCGACCGTTCACCGATGTATTCCGGTGTGATCGAAGGCATCGGCCCGCGTTATTGCCCGTCGATCGAAGACAAGATCCACCGCTTTGCCGACAAGGAAAGCCACCAGGTCTTCATCGAGCCCGAAGGCCTGACCACCCACGAGCTGTACCCGAACGGGATTTCCACTTCCCTGCCGTTCGACGTGCAGATCCAGATCGTGCAATCGATTCGCGGCATGGAAAACGCGCACATCGTGCGTCCGGGCTACGCCATCGAGTACGACTACTTCGATCCACGTGACTTGAAATACAGCCTGGAAACCAAAGTGATCGGCGGTCTGTTCTTCGCCGGGCAAATCAACGGCACCACCGGTTACGAAGAAGCCGGCGCCCAAGGTTTGCTGGCCGGAACCAACGCCGCACTGCGTGCGCAGGGCAAAGACAGCTGGTGCCCGCGTCGCGACGAGGCGTATATCGGCGTATTGGTCGACGATCTGATTACCCTGGGCACCCAGGAACCGTACCGCATGTTCACATCCCGGGCGGAATACCGCCTGATCCTGCGTGAAGACAACGCCGACTTGCGCCTGACCGAAAAAGGCCGCGAGCTGGGCCTGGTCGATGACGCGCGTTGGGAAGCCTTCTGCAAAAAACGCGAAAGCATTGCATTGGAAGAACAGCGTCTGAAAAGCACGTGGGTTCGCCCAGGCACCGAGCAGGGCGATGCAATTGCCGAAAAATTCGGTACGCCGCTGACCCACGAATACAACTTGCTGAACCTGCTGTCGCGTCCGGAAATCGATTACGCCGGCCTGATCGAAGTGACCGGCCATGGCGCTGAAGACCCACAGGTCGCCGAGCAGGTCGAGATCAAGACCAAATACGCCGGATACATTGACCGCCAGCAGGACGAAATCGCCCGCCTGCGCGCCAGTGAAGACACCAAACTGCCTGTGGATATCGACTACACCGGGATTTCCGGGTTGTCGAAAGAGATTCAAAGCAAGCTAGGGATAACCCGTCCGGAAACCCTGGGCCAGGCTTCACGTATCCCAGGCGTCACCCCGGCAGCGATTTCGCTGTTAATGATTCATTTGAAAAAACGCGGCGCGGGCCGTCAGTTGGAGCAAAGCGCTTGAGTTCGTTGGTTACCTCGCAACATGCCGAAGAGTTATCCACAGGGGCGCGCCAGCTGGGCGTTGAACTGACCGATGCCCAGCAACAATTGCTGCTGGGTTACCTGGCCCTGTTGATCAAATGGAACAAGGCCTACAACCTGACGGCGGTGCGTGATCCAAACGAAATGGTTTCCCGGCACTTGCTCGACAGCCTGAGCGTCATGCCGTTCATCGAGAACGGCCGCTGGTTGGACGTCGGCAGCGGCGGCGGTATGCCCGGTATTCCTTTGGCCATCCTGTTTCCCGAGTCGCAAGTGACTTGCCTGGACAGCAATGGCAAGAAAACCCGCTTCCTGACCCAGGTCAAACTCGAACTCAAGCTGGACAACCTTCAGGTTATCCACAGCCGCGTTGAAACCTTCACGCCTGAACAGCCTTTCAAGGGAATTGTTTCCCGGGCATTCAGCAGCATGGAGAACTTCAGCAATTGGACTCGCCACCTGGGCGACCTCGACACCCGCTGGCTGGCAATGAAGGGCGTCCATCCAAGCGATGAGCTGTTAGCATTGCCGCCGGACTTCCACCTCGATAGCGAACACGCCTTGGCCGTACCCGGTTGCCAAGGCCAACGCCATCTGCTGATACTGCGCCGCACGGCATGATTGGGAACACAAGCAAGAATGGCTAAGGTATTCGCGATAGCGAACCAGAAGGGTGGCGTGGGCAAAACCACCACCTGCATCAACCTCGCAGCATCCCTGGTCGCGACCAAGCGTCGGGTGCTGCTGATCGATCTCGATCCACAGGGCAACGCCACCATGGGGAGCGGTGTGGATAAACACGGCCTGGAAAACTCGGTCTACGACTTGCTGATTGGCGAGTGCGACCTGGGCCAGGCCATGCATTTCTCCGAGCACGGCGGTTATCAACTGCTGCCGGCCAACCGCGATCTGACCGCGGCGGAAGTGGTGCTGCTGGAAATGCAGATGAAAGAGAGTCGTCTGCGCAGCGCCTTGGCGCCGATCCGTGACAACTACGATTACATTTTGATCGACTGCCCGCCGTCGCTGTCGATGCTTACGCTCAACGCCCTGGTGGCCGCCGACGGGGTGATCATCCCCATGCAGTGCGAGTATTTTGCCCTGGAAGGTTTGAGCGACCTTGTGGATAACATCAAGCGTATCGCCGAGCTGCTCAACCCGAACCTGCAGATCGAGGGCCTGCTGCGGACCATGTACGATCCGCGCCTGAGCCTGATGAACGATGTGTCGGCGCAGCTCAAGGAGCACTTCGGCGATCAGCTCTACGACACGGTGATTCCACGTAACATTCGCTTGGCCGAAGCGCCGAGCTACGGCATGCCCGCGCTGGCGTACGACAAGACTTCGCGCGGTGCCATCGCCTACCTGGCGCTGGCCGGCGAGATGGTCCGTCGTCAGCGCCGCAACACACGCACCCCAGCCGCCCAGCCAACTTAAGGAATCCCCATGGCCGTCAAGAAACGAGGTCTCGGACGTGGACTGGATGCACTGTTGAGTGGTCCGACCGTCACATCGCTTGAAGAACAAGCGGTGCAGGCCGACGAGCGCGAGCTGCAGCACCTGCCTTTGGACCTGATCCAGCGCGGCAAATACCAGCCACGCCGGGACATGGACCCCCAGGCGCTGGAAGAACTGGCCAATTCGATCAAGGCACAGGGCGTGATGCAGCCGATCGTGGTGCGCCCCATCGGGGACGGACGCTTTGAAATCATCGCCGGCGAACGCCGCTGGCGCGCTAGCCAGCAGGCCGGCAAGGAAACCATTCCGGCCATGGTGCGCGATGTGCCGGATGAAACCGCCATCGCCATGGCACTGATCGAGAACATCCAGCGTGAAGACCTCAACCCGGTCGAAGAAGCGATCGCCTTGCAGCGTTTGCAGCAGGAATTCCAACTGACGCAGCAACAAGTGGCCGACGCTGTGGGCAAGTCCCGCGTGACGGTATCGAACCTGCTGCGCCTGATCGCACTGCCGGAAGTCATCAAGACCATGTTGTCCCATGGCGACCTGGAGATGGGCCACGCTCGAGCCTTGCTCGGTTTGCCGGAAAATCAACAGGTTGAAGGGGCGCGACACGTTGTCGCACGCGGTCTGACCGTTCGTCAGACAGAGGCCTTGGTTCGCCAGTGGCTGAGCGGTAAACCGGCTCCGGTCGAAGCCGCCAAACCTGATCCGGATATCGCCCGCCTCGAGCAGCGCCTGGCCGAGCGCCTGGGCTCTGCGGTGCAAATTCGCCATGGCAAGAAAGGCAAAGGGCAATTGGTCATCGGGTATAACTCCCTCGATGAGCTTCAGGGTGTCCTTGCCCACATCCGCTGAAACATTTGCTTATGTAGCGCGTGATCGGAAATCACTACCCGGCAGTTGAATAGGGGCTGAACCGCCCCTATACTCTGCGCGCATTTTGTCGGCACAAATTATGCCAAGTTATTGATTTCCGGCAGCCGACCATTGAGGAGCAAGAGTGATGGAAACCCGCACGCCAAACACGTTGCCGTTCCATCGCTTGGCCGTTTTCCCGGTATTGCTGGCTCAGTTTGTCATCTTGCTGATCGCCGCTTTGGCGCTTTGGTACGGGCATGGAGTCGTAGCCGGGTATTCAGGACTTTGCGGAGGCCTGATAGCCTTGCTGCCCAATATGTATTTTGCTCACAGGGCCTTTCGGTTTTCCGGCGCCCGAGCAGCCCAGGCTATCGTCCGGTCTTTTTATGCCGGCGAGGCGGGCAAACTGATTTTGACGGCAGTGCTGTTTGCACTGACCTTTGCAGGTGTGAAGCCATTGGCGCCGCTGGCTGTATTCGGCGTCTTCGTGTTGACCCAACTGGTCAGCTGGTTCGCTCCCCTGCTGATGAAAACAAGACTTTCGAAACCTTAGGGCGTTTGAGGCAACCATGGCAGAAACAACCGCTTCGGGCTATATCCAGCACCACTTGCAGAACCTGACTTTCGGTCAGCTTCCCAACGGCGGCTGGGGCTTTGCCCACACCGCAGCAGAAGCCAAGGAAATGGGTTTCTGGGCTTTCCACCTGGATACTCTGGGTTGGTCGGTCGCATTGGGTCTGATCTTCGTCCTGATTTTCCGCATGGCGGCGAAGAAGGCGACTTCCGGTCAGCCAGGTGCGTTGCAGAACTTCGTTGAAGTACTGGTCGAATTCGTCGATGGCAGCGTGAAAGACAGCTTCCATGGCCGTAGCCCGGTGATCGCACCGCTGGCGCTGACCATCTTCGTCTGGGTGTTCCTGATGAACGCCGTCGACCTGATTCCGGTCGACTGGATTCCTCAGCTGGCCATCCTGATCTCCGGCGACGCGCACATTCCATTCCGTGCCGTATCGACCACTGACCCGAACGCTACCCTGGGCATGGCCCTGTCGGTGTTCGCGCTGATCATTTTCTACAGCATCAAGGTCAAGGGCATCGGCGGCTTCATCGGCGAACTGACCCTGCACCCGTTCGGCAGCAAGAACATCTTCGTTCAAGCCCTGCTGATCCCGGTCAACTTCCTGCTGGAATTCGTGACCCTGGTCGCCAAGCCTATTTCCCTGGCCCTGCGACTGTTCGGCAACATGTATGCCGGCGAGCTGGTGTTCATTCTGATCGCTGTGATGTTCGGCAGCGGCCTGCTCTGGCTTAGCGGCCTGGGCATTGTTCTGCAGTGGGCGTGGGCTGTGTTCCACATCCTGATCATCACCCTGCAGGCCTTTATCTTCATGATGCTGACCATCGTCTACCTGTCGATGGCGCACGAAGAGAACCATTAAGACCAGTCTCGACTAGTCTGATGTCCTTCCCGGTGAAACGGGAAGGTGGGCCCTACCGGGCTATGAAACGATTTGTTTTACCGCTTTAAAATCTAAAAAACCTAAACCATACGACGTAAAAGTCGGGAGGAAAGATGGAAACTGTAGTTGGTCTAACCGCTATCGCTGTTGCACTGTTGATCGGCCTGGGCGCCCTGGGTACTGCCATTGGTTTCGGCCTGCTGGGCGGCAAGTTCCTGGAAGGCGCAGCGCGTCAGCCAGAAATGGTCCCAATGCTGCAAGTTAAAATGTTCATCGTCGCCGGCCTGCTCGACGCCGTGACCATGATCGGCGTTGGTATCGCTCTGTTCTTCACCTTCGCGAACCCCTTCGTTGGTCAACTCGCTGGCTGATCACTCGAATTTTCGAGTTGATTGGGGTGATGGACAACGAATGAGCGAGGTGTTGGCGTGAACATTAATGCAACCCTGATTGGCCAATCCGTTGCGTTCTTCATTTTTGTAGTGTTTTGCATGAAGTTCGTGTGGCCTCCGGTCATCGCGGCTTTGCACGAACGTCAGAAGAAGATCGCGGATGGTTTGGACGCTGCCAGCCGTGCAGCTCGCGACCTGGAGTTGGCCCACGAGAAAGTGGGTCAGCAACTGCGCGAAGCTAAAGCACAGGCAGCCGAGATCATTGAGCAAGCCAAGAAACGCGGTAACCAGATCGTCGAAGAGGCTGTTGAAAAAGCCCGCGTCGAAGCTGACCGTGTGAAGGCTTCGGCTCATGCCGAGATCGAACAGGAACTGAACGGTGTCAAAGACGCGCTGCGTGCCCAACTGGGTGCTCTGGCGGTCGGCGGTGCCGAGAAGATCCTCGGTGCCACAATCGATCAAAACGCGCACGCGGAGCTGGTTAACAAACTGGCTGCTGAAATTTAAGCGAGGGCGATCATGGCAGAACTGACCACGTTGGCCCGACCTTACGCTAAGGCAGCCTTCGAGCACGCCCAGGCCCACCAGCAGCTGGCCTCTTGGTCAGCCATGCTCGGCCTGGCTGCAGCAGTGTCGCAAGACGACACCATGCAGCGCGTGCTCAAGGCCCCGCGCCTGACGAGCGCAGACAAGGCCGCCACTTTTATTGAAGTGTGCGGCGACAAGTTTGATGTGAAAGTGCAGAACTTCATCCACGTCATTGCCGAAAACGACCGTCTCCCGCTTCTGCCGGAGATTGCCGCTCTGTTCGACCTGTACAAGGCCGAAGCAGAGAAATCGGTAGACGTTGAAGTGACCAGTGCTTTTGCATTGAACCAAGAACAGCAAGACAAACTCGCCAAGGTTCTCAGTGCACGACTCAATCGGGAAGTGCGCCTGCAAGCTTCGGAGGACGCATCGCTTATTGGTGGTGTTGTTATCCGTGCCGGCGACCTGGTTATCGATGGCTCGATTCGCGGCAAAATCGCGAAACTTGCCGAAGCATTGAAATCTTGAGTTTGAAGGGGCAGCAGAGCAATGCAGCAACTCAATCCTTCCGAAATAAGTGAAATTATCAAGGGCCGCATCGACAAGCTCGATGTGACCTCCCAAGCCCGTAACGAAGGCACTGTCGTCAGCGTATCTGACGGCATCGTGCGGATTCACGGTCTGGCCGACGTCATGTACGGCGAGATGATCGAGTTTCCGGGCGGCGTCTACGGTATGGCCCTCAATCTGGAGCAAGACTCCGTAGGTGCCGTTGTATTGGGCGCGTACACCAGTCTGGCTGAAGGCATGAGCGCCAAGTGCACCGGCCGCATCCTGGAGGTTCCGGTTGGTAAGGAGCTGCTGGGTCGCGTAGTCGACGCACTGGGTAACCCTGTTGACGGCAAAGGTCCACTGGGCAACACCGAGACCGACGCGGTCGAGAAAGTTGCTCCAGGCGTGATCTGGCGTAAGTCGGTAGACCAGCCTGTACAGACTGGCTACAAGGCTGTCGATGCCATGATCCCGGTCGGCCGTGGCCAGCGTGAGCTGATCATCGGTGACCGTCAGATCGGTAAAACCGCTCTGGCGATCGACGCGATCATCAACCAGAAGAACAGCGGCATTTTCTGCGTCTACGTAGCCATTGGTCAGAAGCAATCGACCATCGCCAACGTGGTTCGCAAGCTGGAAGAAAACGGCGCCCTGGCCAACACGATCATCGTGGCTGCCAGCGCTTCGGAATCTCCTGCGCTGCAATTCCTGGCACCGTACTCCGGTTGCACCATGGGTGAATTCTTCCGCGACCGCGGTGAAGACGCACTGATCGTTTATGACGATCTGTCCAAGCAAGCAGTGGCTTACCGCCAGATTTCCCTGCTGCTGCGCCGTCCACCAGGCCGTGAAGCTTACCCAGGCGACGTGTTCTATCTCCACTCCCGTCTGCTGGAGCGCGCATCCCGCGTTTCGGAAGAATACGTAGAGAAGTTCACCAAAGGCGCAGTGACCGGCAAAACCGGTTCCCTGACCGCACTGCCGATCATCGAAACCCAGGCTGGCGACGTTTCCGCGTTCGTTCCGACCAACGTGATTTCCATCACCGACGGTCAGATCTTCCTGGAATCGGCCATGTTCAACTCAGGCATCCGCCCTGCAGTGAACGCCGGTGTTTCGGTATCCCGTGTGGGTGGTGCCGCTCAGACCAAGATCATCAAGAAGCTCTCCGGTGGTATCCGTACCGCTCTGGCTCAGTACCGTGAACTGGCGGCATTCGCCCAGTTCGCTTCTGACCTGGACGAAGCGACCCGTAAGCAACTTGAGCATGGTCAGCGCGTTACCGAGCTGATGAAGCAGAAGCAATACGCCCCTATGTCGATCGCTGACATGGCGTTGTCGCTGTATGCCGCTGAGCGTGGGTTCCTGACCGACGTTGAAATCGCCAAGGTCGGCAGCTTTGAACAAGCGCTGATTGCTTACTTCAACCGCGATCACGCCGAATTGATGGCGAAGATCAACGTGAAGGGTGACTTCAATGACGATATCGACGCTGGCATGAAAGCCGGTATCGAGAAGTTCAAGGCCACCCAAACCTGGTAAGCCGCAGCGGGAGCCGCAAGGCTCCCGCTTGCTAACCTGATAGGTGTTACATGGCAGGCGCAAAAGAGATTCGCAGTAAGATTGCGAGCATCAAAAGCACGCAAAAGATTACCAGCGCCATGGAAAAAGTGGCGGTCAGCAAAATGCGCAAGGCACAAATGCGCATGGCTGCTAGCCGTCCTTATGCGGAGCGTATCCGCCAGGTAATTGGGCATCTGGCCAACGCCAACCCGGAATACCGCCACCCGTTCATGATCGAGCGCGCCGTCAAGCGCGTGGGTTATGTGGTAGTGAGCAGTGACCGAGGTTTGTGCGGTGGCCTGAATACCAACCTGTTCAAGGCCCTGGTCAAGGACATGGCGGTAAACCGCGAAAACGGCGTCGAGATCGATCTGTGTGTTGTAGGTAGCAAGGGTGCGGCCTTTTTCCGTAACTTCGGCGGTAACGTCGTTGCAGCTATCAGCCACCTGGGTGAAGAGCCGTCGATCAATGATTTGATCGGCAGTGTGAAGGTGATGCTGGATGCGTACCTGGAAGGCCGGATTGACCGCCTGTCCGTGGTATCCAACAAATTCATCAACACCATGACCCAGCAGCCAACCGTGGAGCAATTGATCCCACTGGTGGCGACTCCGGATCAGGAACTCAAGCACCACTGGGACTACCTCTACGAACCAGACGCCAAAGAGCTGCTTGACGGCTTGATGGTGCGCTACGTGGAATCGCAGGTGTACCAGGCGGTGGTCGAGAACAACGCAGCTGAACAAGCGGCGCGGATGATCGCGATGAAAAACGCTACCGATAACGCCGGTGATCTGATCAGCGATTTGCAGCTGATCTACAACAAGGCGCGTCAGGCTGCGATCACCCAAGAGATCTCGGAAATCGTCGGCGGCGCTGCCGCGGTTTAACGGTTCAAATATTCAGAGGATCCAGCTATGAGTAGCGGACGTATCGTTCAAATCATCGGCGCCGTTATCGACGTGGAATTCCCACGCGACAGCGTACCGAGCATCTACAACGCGCTGAAAGTACAAGGCGCGGACACTACTCTGGAAGTTCAGCAGCAGCTGGGCGACGGCGTAGTTCGTACCATTGCGATGGGTTCGACCGAAGGCTTGAAGCGCGGTCTGGACGTTATCGACTCTGGCGCAGCCATCTCCGTACCGGTCGGTAAAGCGACCCTGGGCCGGATCATGGACGTACTGGGCAACCCGATTGACGAAGCCGGTCCGATCGACACCGAAGAGCGTTGGGGCATTCATCGTCCAGCACCTTCGTTCGCCGAACAAGCGGGCGGCAACGACCTGCTGGAAACCGGCATCAAGGTTATCGACCTGGTCTGCCCGTTCGCCAAAGGCGGTAAAGTCGGTCTGTTCGGTGGTGCCGGTGTAGGCAAGACCGTAAACATGATGGAACTGATCCGTAACATCGCCATCGAGCACAGCGGTTATTCCGTGTTCGCCGGTGTGGGTGAGCGTACCCGTGAGGGTAACGACTTCTACCACGAGATGAAGGACTCCAACGTTCTGGACAAAGTGGCACTGGTTTACGGTCAGATGAACGAGCCGCCGGGCAACCGTCTGCGCGTGGCACTGACCGGCCTGACCATGGCCGAGAAGTTCCGTGACGAAGGTAACGACGTTCTGCTGTTCGTCGACAACATCTATCGTTACACCCTGGCCGGTACTGAAGTGTCCGCACTGCTGGGCCGTATGCCTTCGGCAGTAGGTTACCAGCCGACCCTGGCTGAAGAGATGGGCGTTCTGCAAGAACGTATCACTTCGACCAAGGAAGGTTCGATCACCTCGATCCAAGCGGTATACGTACCTGCGGATGACTTGACCGACCCTTCGCCAGCCACCACCTTCGCCCACTTGGACGCCACCGTCGTACTGTCCCGTGACATCGCATCCCTGGGTATCTACCCAGCGGTCGATCCACTCGACTCGACTTCGCGCCAGCTGGACCCGAACGTGATCGGCCAGGAGCACTACGACACCGCTCGCGGCGTTCAGTACGTGCTGCAGCGTTACAAAGAACTGAAGGACATCATTGCGATCCTGGGTATGGACGAGCTGTCGGAAGCCGACAAGCAGTTGGTAAACCGTGCTCGTAAGATCCAGCGTTTCTTGTCGCAGCCGTTCTTCGTGGCTGAAGTCTTCACCGGTGCCTCGGGTAAATACGTTTCCCTGAAAGACACCATTGCTGGCTTCAAAGGCATCCTCAACGGTGACTACGACCACCTGCCAGAACAAGCGTTCTACATGGTCGGCGGCATCGAAGAAGCGATCGAGAAAGC
The DNA here is from genome assembly GCF_001983175.1 of Pseudomonas cedrina subsp. cedrina. Taxonomy (GTDB): domain Bacteria; phylum Pseudomonadota; class Gammaproteobacteria; order Pseudomonadales; family Pseudomonadaceae; genus Aquipseudomonas; species Aquipseudomonas cedrina. Next base: position 343,990 of record NZ_MNPW01000006.1, on the reverse strand, counting down.
CAAGAAACTGTAATCCTGGCGCCCGGAAACGGGCGCTCATCAGGTTGAGGCAATCAGATGGCTATGACAGTCCATTGCGATATCGTCAGCGCGGAAGGGGAAATCTTCTCCGGTCTGGTCGAGTTTGTAACAGCGCACGGCGACCTGGGTGATCTTGGTATCGCCATGGGTCACGCCCCGCTGATTACCAGCTTGAAACCAGGTCCGATCACTCTGACCAAGCAAGGCGGGGAACGTGAGGTGTTTTACATCTCCGGTGGTTTCCTCGAGGTTCAGCCGAACATGGTCAAGGTACTTGCCGACACCGTGCAACGTGCTGGCGACCTGGATGAAGCCTCCGCTCAGGAAGCCGTCAAGGCTGCCGAGAAGGCCCTGAACGAAAAGGGTGCGGACTTCGACTACAGCGCTGCTGCTGTACGTCTGGCCGAGGCTGCAGCTCAGCTGCGCACGCTCCAGCAGATCCGCAAGAAGTAAACGGCGATGCCGTCATGCTTAATGCGCGATTGATTAAAAAGGGTAGCCTCGGCTACCCTTTTTCTTTTTTTGCAAAACACTTCTCTGGTCTGAAGCCGGACCGCCCAGGATTGGTAGCCATTCATGTCTCTTGAAATCGTTATTCTCGCCGCAGGCCAGGGCACCCGCATGCGTTCGGCCCTACCCAAGGTGCTGCACCCGGTTGCCGGCAATTCCATGCTGGGTCACGTTATCCACAGCGCCCGGCAACTCGACCCACAACGCATCCATGTGGTGATCGGCCACGGTGCCGATGTGGTTCGTGAGCGCCTGGCCGCTGACGACCTGAATTTCGTTTTGCAGGACAAACAACTCGGTACCGGCCATGCCACCGCGCAGGCCGTGCCGTTCATTACCGCCGACACTGTGCTGATCCTCTACGGCGACGTACCGCTGATCGAAGTAGAAACCCTGCAACGCCTGCTCAAGCACGTGGTACCTGGCCAGATGGGCCTGCTCACCGTTGAACTGGATGACCCCACCGGCTACGGGCGCATCGTGCGCAACGCCGATGGCAAGGTCGCGGCCATCGTTGAGCACAAGGACGCAAGCGAAGCCCAGCGCGCTATCACCGAAGGCAACACCGGGATTCTGGCGGTGCCGGCCAATAAGCTCGCCGATTGGATGAGCCGCCTGTCCAACAACAACGCCCAGGGCGAGTACTACCTCACTGACGTCATCGAGATGGCTGTCAGCGATGGCCTGTTGGTCGCCACCGAGCAACCTCACGACCCGATGGAAGTGCAGGGCGCCAATGACCGCAAGCAGCTCGCGGAACTTGAACGCCATTACCAACTGCGCGAAGGTCGCCGCCTGATGGCCCAGGGTGTGACCCTGCGTGACCCGGCCCGCTTCGACGTGCGCGGTGAGGTCAGCGTCGGCCGCGACGTGCTGATCGACATCAATGTGATCCTCGAAGGCCGCGTGATCATCGAAGACGACGTGGTGATTGGCCCTAACTGCGTGATCAAGGACAGCACCTTGCGCAAAGGTGTGGTGGTGAAAGCCAACAGCCACATCGATGGCGCCGTGATGGGCGAGGGCAGTGATGCCGGCCCGTTCGCGCGGTTGCGTCCGGGGAGTGTGCTAGGGGCCAAGGCGCACGTGGGCAATTTTGTTGAAATGAAAAACGCCAGGTTGGGTGACGAGGCCAAGGTCGGCCACCTGACCTACCTCGGCGATGCCACTGTGGGTGAGCGCACCAACATTGGCGCCGGCACCATCACGTGCAACTACGATGGCGCGAATAAGCACCACACCACCATTGGTGCAGACGTGTTCATCGGCTCCAATAATTCGCTGGTGGCTCCGGTTACCCTCGACGATGGCGCCAGCACCGCGGCAGGCTCGACCATCAACCAGCATGTGGATAAGTCCCAACTGGCTGTGGCCCGTGCGCGCCAACGCAACATCGACGGTTGGAAGCGTCCGGTCAAAATCAAAAAGACCTGAGTTATCCACAATTTGCCTGGAAGTCACCTCCTCTGTGGGAGCTCGCTTGCCTGCGATAGCGGTCTGATATTCAGCATTCATGTTGACTGACCCTCCGCTATCGCAGGCAAGCCAGCTCCCACATTTGGTTTGTGGTGAGCTTAAAATTAAACACGCCCCGCTTGACGATCTTTCGCCAATAGGTTTTGATTGCCTTCGTTATCTTTCGAAACGAAACTTATCATCACTATGTCGAAACGAAATACACCCCAACGGCGCCACAACATCCTGACCTTGCTCAATGAACAGGGCGAAGTCAGCGTGGACGAACTGGCCAAGCGTTTCGAAACGTCGGAAGTGACGATCCGCAAGGACCTGGCCGCCCTGGAAAGCAACGGCCTGTTGTTGCGTCGCTACGGCGGCGCAATCACCATGCCTCAGGAACTGGTGGGCGATGCCGCCCAACCCATCTCCGCCTACAAGCGCGCGATCGCCCGTGCCGCCGTGACGCGCCTTCGCGAGCACGCCCGCATCATCATCGACAGCGGCAGCACCACCGCCGCCATGATCCCCGAGCTGGGCCACCAGCCTGGCTTGGTGGTGATGACCAACTCCCTGAACGTCGCCCGAGCATTGAGCGAGCTGGAACACGAGCCGGTGCTGTTGATGACCGGCGGCACCTGGGACCCGCATTCGGACTCGTTCCAGGGCCAGGTCGCCGAGCAGGTACTGCGCTCCTACGACTTTGATCAACTGTTCATCGGCGCCGACGGCATCGATCTGCAGCGCGGTACCACCACCTTCAACGAACTGCTGGGGCTCAGCCGAGTCATGGCCGAGGTCGCCCGTGAAGTGGTGGTGATGGTTGAATCCGACAAGATCGGCCGCAAGATTCCCAACCTGGAACTGCCCTGGAGCAGCGTCCATACCCTAATCACCGATGATCGCCTGCCGCTTGAGGCCCGCGACCAGATCCAAGCCCGCGGCATTACGCTGATATGCGCGGCAATCATCTAGGAGAAACACCATGTGTGGCATCGTAGGCGCAGTCGCTGAACGCAACATCACCCCCATCCTGCTCGAAGGCCTCAAGCGCCTGGAATACCGTGGTTACGACAGTGCCGGCGTGGCTGTCTTCAGCAATGCCGGCAAGCTTGAGCGCATGCGCCGTCCGGGCAAAGTCAGCGAGCTGGAACAAGCCCTGGCCGGAGAACCCTTGGTGGGGCGTCTCGGTATCGCCCACACCCGCTGGGCCACCCATGGTGCGCCGTGCGAACGCAACGCCCACCCGCATTTCTCCGGTGACCTGGCGGTGGTGCATAACGGCATCATCGAAAACCACGAAGTCTTGCGTGAACAACTAAAGGGCCTGGGTTACGTTTTCACGTCGGACACCGACACCGAAGTCATCGCGCACCTGCTCAATCACAAGCTCAAGGACCTCGGTGACTTGACCACCGCCCTCAAGGCCACGGTCAAGGAACTGCATGGCGCCTATGGCCTGGCTGTAGTCAGCGCCAGCCAGCCCGACCGTGTGGTTGCCGCCCGCAGTGGTAGCCCATTGGTGATTGGCCTGGGCCTGGGTGAAAACTTCCTTGCCTCCGACCAACTGGCCCTGCGCCAGGTCACCGACCGCTTCATGTACCTGGAAGAAGGCGATATTGCCGACATCCGCCGTGAAAGCGTGGCGATCTGGGACGTGAACGGCAACTCCGTCGAGCGCGAAGCCGTGCAATACCGCGACGGTGCCGAAGCCGCCGACAAGGGCGAGTTCCGCCACTTCATGCTCAAGGAAATCCACGAGCAACCGTCCGTGGTACAACGCACTCTGGAAGGCCGCCTGAGCCAGCACCAAGTGCTGGTCAACGCCTTCGGCCCACAAGCCGCCGAACTGTTTGCCAAAGTGCGTAACGTGCAGATCGTCGCCTGCGGCACCAGCTACCACGCCGGCATGGTTGCCCGTTACTGGCTGGAAGAACTGGCCGGCATCCCGTGCCAGGTCGAAGTGGCCAGCGAGTTCCGCTACCGCAAAGTGGTGGTGCAACCCGACACTCTGTTCGTGACCATCTCACAGTCCGGCGAAACCGCCGACACCCTGGCCGCCCTGCGTAACGCCAAAGAGCTGGGTTTCCTGGCCAGCCTGGCCATCTGCAACGTCAGCATCAGCTCGCTGGTGCGTGAATCCGACCTGACCCTGCTGACCCAGGCCGGTCGCGAAATCGGCGTAGCGTCCACCAAGGCCTTCACCACCCAGCTGGTTGGCTTGCTGCTGCTCACCCTGTCCCTGGGCCAGGTTCGCGGCACGCTCGCCGAAGGCGTTGAAGCCACCCTGGTCGAAGAACTGCGCCGTCTGCCAACCCGCCTGGGTGAAGCCCTGGCCATGGACAGCGTCGTAGAAAAAGTCGCCGAACTGTTCGCCGACAAAAACCACACCCTGTTCCTCGGCCGCGGCGCCCAATACCCGGTCGCGATGGAAGGCGCGCTGAAGCTCAAGGAAATCTCCTACATCCACGCCGAAGCCTACCCGGCCGGCGAGCTCAAGCATGGCCCATTGGCCCTGGTGGATGACGACATGCCGGTGGTGACCGTAGCGCCGAACAACGAACTGCTGGAGAAGCTCAAATCCAACCTGCAGGAAGTCCGCGCCCGTGGCGGCCAACTGGTAGTGTTCGCTGACGAAAAAGCCGGCATGACCAACGGTGAAGGCACCCACGTCATCAACATGCCGCACATCCACGACACCCTGTCGCCGATCCTCTACACCATTCCGCTGCAGTTGCTCTCGTATTACGTGGCGGTGCTCAAAGGCACTGACGTCGACCAGCCGCGCAACCTGGCGAAGTCGGTAACGGTGGAGTAAACGCGCCGCATCCTGGAGGCCCGCCGGGTCTCCAGGGCCGGTTCAACGCAAGGAAGCGCTCCCATGCAATCTCCCTCCTTCCAGCTCAGCCAACGATTGAACAACCGTCGGTTTGCGGTCGCGAACAATACTCAAGGCCTCTCTGGTGTGGACACGGTGTTTCATTACCAGGTCGATGGCGATGCCATCACCAGTACCTACCAAGGCGGTCGGATTCGCTTGGGTACGCAAGTCGGTCGTGTGACGGGTCCCGATAATATCGAGCTGCTTTTTCAATGCCTGACGCAAGGCGGTGAGTTGCTCGCAGGCTGGTCGCGAGGCGTGGTAGGCCTTGATCAAGCCGGACGAATCACGCTCAGCTTTGTATGGGGTTGGACGTTGGGTGCATCCGGAGGTGGGGAATCCAGCTATGTTGAGATTGCCGCCTGATATTCACGGCACAAACTCCACCTTCAACCCCCGACTCGCACTACGCCCCTGATCATCACTGACCCGCAACCGGTACTCCCCCGACTTCCCCGGCCGCCAGTTCAGCGTGCTTTGCGGCGGGCCCTGGCCGATCAAGGTTTGATCGGCAAACCAGTACAGCGTCGTCGCATCGCTGGCGGCGTTGGCGTTCAGCGGGATGCTTTCCTGTGGCTGGGACAGACGCAGTTGGTAGCTCACCTGGGTCAGCGGCGAGCGGATCTGCGGCGCTTCGCTTTGGTCGCTGATGCGGTTGGGCTGGCAATTTTTCATCACGTTGGGCGGCGTGCGTCGGGGCAGGCCGGCGGCGCGGTAGAGGCGTTGCACGTCGCTGGGCCAGAACTCGAAGACTTCTTCGCGGGTGTACTGTGGGTCGAACGGCGGGCACGCGGCTTTGCCGGTGCGGGTGTCGATCAGCACCCGGCGGTGCAGGTTGGACACGCGAATCGGCGAAACGCCGGGGATGTACCAGGTCTTGCGGGTTTGCGGGCACCAGCGGTTGGGCAACTCGCCGGAGGCGGCGCAGACGTCGATGCGCACCAGACCGGCGGGAGGCTTATCCGGCTTGATCACCACATTGGGCAAGGCCAGGGGCAGGGCGTCGGCGATGCGGAAGAACAACGGCGCGGCGGTCTTGGCGCCGATAAATGCCGGGTTCGGCCGGCCATCGAAATTGCCCACCCACACCACCAGCACGTACGGTCCGACCAGGCCGGCGCTCCAGGCATCGTGAAAACCCCAGGATGTGCCGGTTTTCCAGGCGGTGCGCCAGTGGCGGCTTGGCAGGCCATCCGGGCGCGGGTTGCGGCGCAGCATGTCGCGCACCATGAACGCGGCCTGAGGCGTCAGCAGTTGGGCGCCGGTGGTTTGGGGCTGTTCCTGCAAATAGCGCAAGGGTCGCAGATGCCCGTCGCCGGCGAGCATCACATACAGCCGCGCCAGTTCTTCCGGGGTCATCTCGCCGCCACCGAGGGCCAAGGCCAGGCCATAGTGGCTTTCATCGCGCAGGCCTTTGATCCCGGCGCGTTGCAGCAGCCCATACAAGGAAGGCGATTTGAGTTGGCTGGCCAGCCATACTGCCGGGATGTTGCGGCTACGGATCAGCGCATCACGCGCGGTCAGCGGCCCGACAAAACTGCCGTCGAAATTTTCCGGCTGGAAGTAGCCGAAGTTACTCGGCAAATCCTTAAGGATACTCATGGGGTGGATCACCCCTTGGTCCAGCGCCAGCCCGTACAGGAAGGGCTTGAGCGTCGATCCTGGCGAGCGCCTCGACAGCACGCCATTGACCTGACCGTGAATGCCTGTGGATAAGTAGTCCGCCGAACCCACCAGCGCTTTGACGCTCTGGTCGCGGCTGTCCACCAGGATCGCCGTGGCGTTTTCCACACCCGTGCTGCGCCGCTCGGCGATAAAGCCGGTGATCAAGCGTTCAAGCAATTGCTGCAGCGGCAGGTTAAGTGTGCTGTTCAACTCGTTGCCAGGTTGAGAGGCCAGCAACTGCTCGCTCAGGTGCGGCGCCAGGAACGGGATCTGCTGACGGTTGCGTGCTTCCAGGGGCAAGTCCAGCAAACTGTCGTTGCGCGGGTCCTGTGGATAAGTCTGGCGCCAGTCAGCCATCAACCGCAGCCGCGCATTTTGCAGCGACGGCCCGAAACGCGCACGCCGTCCCGGCTGTTGCGGAATCACCGCCAACGCCAGCGCCTCGGACAACGACACCTGCGCCGCCGATTTGCCGAAGTAAATGCGGCTTGCCGCTTCGGCACCTTCGATGTTGCCGCCCATGGGCGCCAGGTTCAGGTAGGCCTCAAGGATGTCGTGCTTGCTGTAGCGCGCCTCCAGCCACAGCGCCAACGCCATCTGCTGCAACTTGCCCGGCACTTGGCGGGTGTTCAAATCCCACAAGCGCCGCGCCAATTGCATGCTCAAGGTCGAGCCGCCCTGGCGCAAGCCACCGCTGTAGGTGGCCATCGCCGCGCGCAGCAACGCTGGAGGGTTGATGCCTGGGTGCCAGTAGAAATTACGGTCCTCCTTGAGCAGCAAGGCTTCGACCAGTGATGGCGACATACGCTCAAGTGGCAACCACAGGCGGTATTGGCCGTCAGCCGCCAACGTCATGCGCAGCAGCGAGCCGTCGTCGGCCAACACTACACGCGACGAGGTCACCGCCTGTTCCAGCGGGGCATGAGGCCAAAGCCTCAGCCCCACCAGTACCGCTGCCGTTGCGAACAGCGGCGTGAGGCGTTTAAGGCTTGGTAATTTCAAGCTGGCCTACTTTGCCGCGCCCTTGCAGGGTGGTTTCGTACATGCCCTCGGCGTAGGCCGGTGGCGTATTGAAGGTCCCCGCGTTGGTAGCCCGTACGCGGTAGACGAACGTGCCTGCATCACGCAGCGCGGTGCCGTACAACACCACCCGATCATCACGTACGTCCACGTAGTCCGGCTGCCAGTCGCTCAGCTCGGTTTCGCCGATGGGCGCTTGCCAGGCGTGTTCTTCCTGGCTGTCCTCTTCCACATACTCCGACTCTTCGCCCTCGCTTTCCTCGCTGCTGGCGGCTTCCGGCTCCGCCGGCAAGTTATACACAGGCTCGACGCCACCCGGCAGCAGGTCGACCACGGCCACTTGCTGCACCTGGTCGCGGTCAGTGGCACGCAGTCGCAGGCGCACCAGGAACTCGTCACCCACGGCCACTGTTTTTACCGGCTCGCCTTTAAGGTCGAGGTATTCGTGAATGATTTCCAGGCCATTGTTGATCGGCTTGAGCTTGGCGCCCTTGTCGAAACCGGCTTCGCTGAGCATGTAGAACGCGGCCGGGCCGTCGGATTTTTCCATCACCAGCTTTTGCGTGGTGCCTGGCACGGCGGCGCGCGGTGGCTGGCCGGCCATCTCCAGTAATTGCTGCTGCTTGTCACCCAGCCAGGCGGTCGCCTTGAGGGTCATGTCGGTTTGCGCACGCTGACCATAGTTGTCCAGGGCGCGCAGCAGCAGGGCGGCTGACAGCGAGTTGTAACGCTGCTCGTTGAGGCGCTTGCCAAGTTTATCCAACAGCGCGGCGGGCACGTCGTCCAGCAGCTCGGGGAAGTGGCGCGCCAGCAGGTGCAGGTGTTCGGCATCATGGACCAGCGGGTCGTAGTACAGCCCGTCGCTGTCCCACTTATCCACAAGGGCGCGCCACGGGATTTTGCGGAACAGCGTATCGGCCTGGCGATCCTGCTTGAGCAATTTGTAGCTGGCCGCCAGGTAGGCAGCGCCCAGGTCGTTCTGCCAGGTGTCCTTGAAGTAGCGCTCGTAACGCTCGCGGATATCGCTCAACGCGCCACTCACCAGAATCCCCTGACGGCTCAGCAGGTAACTGGCGTAGGCACGGTTGCGCAATTCCGACAGGCCTTCGCTAGGACCGTTGGCCAGGTCTGTCAGATAGGCATTGGAGCGCACCAGCAGGTCTTCCGGTACCGACAACCCGCGCTCCTTGGCTTCGATCAGGAAGTCTGTTGCGTACAGGCTGGCGTACGGTGCCACGTCCGGGTTGGCCGCCCACAATCCAAAGCCGCCGGCCTGGTTCTGGCGTTGGCGCAGCATGCGCACGGCGCTGCCGAAGGCTTGTTCGGCTTCAGGTGCGTTGCCGCCCCAGATCAGGGCCGGCATGGCTTTGGACACCAACTGCTCGGTGCAGGCGTAGCCGTAGTCATCCAGGTAATGCTTGAGGCCGTTGGCCCACACCAGCGGCGAGGCCGCTACGCCCAGTTGAACGTCGCGCAGCTGGCTGAACAGCTCGCGGGTGGGCTTGAGCTCTTTGCTGGCGCTGTCGAAGCGGCCCAGGCTCAAGGCCACGCGATGTTCGCTCAAAGGGCGGATCGAGGTGGTTTCCGCCACTTGGATACGTTTGCCGTTGGGCAGCACCGCGACAAAACGCAGGTCCGCCGAACCGAGGGTTTCGCCGACCTTGATCTTGAACTCGGCGGTGCCCTCTTTGCGCGGTTGCAGCGACAGGGTACTGCCTTTGTCACCTTGCACCTTGAGGCCATCGCTGGTCTGCAATTCAAACTTCACGTCTGCCGCTGCGTCGAGGTTGCTGAATACCCCGGCGCTGACATTGAACACGTCTCCAGGCGCCACAAAGGCCGGTACGTTAGGCGTGATCACGATCGGCCCGCGCACCTCGGTATTGGCTTCGCTGACCCCGACGCTGTCGCTGTCCACCGCTACTGCAAATAGATGCAGCTTGCCGTTGAAGCTGTCCGGAACCTGGTAATGCAGCACGGTTTCGCCCGCCGGCAAGTCCACCAACCCTGACCACCAGGCCACCGGAGGCTGGTGTTTACGTTTGAATGGATTCAGGTGGTTGGCCAGGGCGCCGTCCGTATCGCCACCGGGCGCTGCGCCACTGAGCAGACGGCTGAATTCCGGCAGGATCAAGTCAAGGATCTGGCTGGTGCCGACCTCCAGCGCACGCTTCTGGAAGAAAAAGCCCAGCGGGTCCGGCGTCTGGTAGCGCGCCACTTGCAGGATGCCTTCATCTACCGCATACACCACGGCGCGGCCCGGGCGGTCGGCGGTGACCTTGATGTCGAGCATTTGCCCAGGCTCGATTTTCGCCGGCCCTTCGACCTTCAGCGCCATGCGCCGCGCATCCAGGTTGATGCTGAACGGCACCACGCCGTAGGACAGCGGGCTCATGTACACCTCGGACGAGCCCATATCGCGCACAAACTGCACGTTGACGTAGGCATTGCCTTCAAGCCCGGCAGGAACGCGGATATGTTGCACGCTGTTGGTGCTGTCGGCCTTGAACCACTGCTGGGTATACACCTTGTCGCGCTCGATGGTGATCAAGCCGGCACCGGTATACGGCGCGCGGATGCTGATAGCGATCTCATCACCGGTGGCGTAGCTGCGTTTATCCAGGCGCAGTTGCAGCTCGGCGTTGCGTTCCAGGGAGCGCGATGTGTTGCCACGGCCGGCCACGCTGTAGTCGATCTGGTTGAGCAGGTTACCGTTGGCGTCCTTCAGTTGCAGGGTGAAATCCCCCGGCGTGCCGGTGTTCAGGGTCTGCTTGGCGCCTTCCTTGGTCATCACCAAAGGTGAAGCCGGCTGGCTGATATTCTTAATGCGCGACTCGTATTTGTAGGTGCCATTGGATTGCTTGACCAATACCGACACGTAGCGGTGTTCCACCACTTCGCTGGTCAGGCCATCCACCGCGAGCGGAGTGAGGTCTGGCGCGACGGCCAGCCATTGCACCTGGCGTGGCGCGTCCTTGGCGACGTACGACAGCGAATCCTGACTTTTCACACCGACCAGGTAAGGCGCGGACGACACCAGCAACGCACTTTGCGCTGCCACATTGCGCCCGCCTTCGGCCTCGAACACTTGGGTCATCACCTGCAGGCGATACGTGCTGTTGGCGAAGCGTTGCAGGTTGAGGTCGAGCACGGCCTGGCCGTTGTCGTCCACGGCGGTTTCGGCCAGGTCTTCGGCGCTGGCGTCTTCCAGGGAGTCGTTAAGGCGGAAGCGGTAATCGGGATAACGGTCAAACGCCGCGAGCGTTGGGCTCAGGGACATTTTAGCGGTCACGCGGCGGCCCGACGCCGGGGCGCCGAACAGGTGCATGGCGGTGACTTTGGCCACGACCTGGTCCGGTGGGATCCAGCCTTGCACGGGCGTGTCGTGCAGGCTCAGGCTGACCTTCATGCGGTCCGGTTCGAAGTCGCGGACCTTGAAGCTCACGCTGCCCAAGTCGGTACGGGTCTGTTTCTGGCCAATCAACTGCAAGGTCGCGGTGTAGTCCCCGGCGGGGGCGACTTCGCTGCTGGGGAAGTCAAAGGTTTCAAAACCGCTGGCGGACAGTTTCAACGGCTGGCGAATCACTTCCAGGCCCCGCGGATCGGTGATTTGCAGCTCCACCGGCAGGCCTTGCAGTGCGCCTTTCCAGTTGCCGCTGCGCACGATCATGCCCAGGTGCGCGGTTTCGCCGGGCCGGTACAGCCCACGGTCGGTAAACAGGTAAGCGCTGAGGCGATCAATCGCACCGTCTTCCTCCAAGCCGCCAACGTCGAAACGCGACAGATCCAGCTGCTGTGACTGACGGGCGATGGGCAGGAAGGACTGGTCATTGCCGCGAGTGACTACATACATCAGCGGCGTTTTCTCACGGCGCAATTCATCCAGCTTGGCGAAATGCGCGTGGCCTTCGCCATCGGTGTGGCCACTGGCGACGGGCAAACCGTTGCGGCCGATGATGTCGACTTGCGCATCGGACACCGGCGATCCATTGCCGATGGACTGCACATACACGTCATGGCTGCCATCACTGGAGCGTTTGGCGATGATGCCAAGGTCGGTCACCACGATAAAACGCAGGTCGCTGGTACTGGTGCGCTCGTATTCGAACGTGCGCTCGGCGGGTTCATCCTGCGGGCTGAGCTTGAGCACGAAGATGCCGCGACGGCCGCCGTTGGCGGTCAGGTAGTGGCTGAGGTCGACATTGTCATAGACGGTTTTCGCCGGGTCATTGGATGACAGCGCAATGTCCAACGACTGGCGCTCGACCATGCGATCGAAGTATTCGTTGCCAAAGTTCGGCCGGGCAAAGCTACCGCTGCTCTGGTCCACCAGATGTTGCAACTGGTTAGGCAACAGGCGCGCGATTTCCACGTGGGCGCCGGGTACGCCTCGGGCCATGAAGCCCAGGCGTTTTTCGCCGGTGAGGCTGAGCAAGGCGCCGTCGGACAGGAACTGCAACGTGCGCGGGTACGCGGGCATGCTGATCAGCGACGCCGTCGGATTCTTCGCCAGATAGCCGCCGATGGCTTCCAGGTTGGCGGGCACGCGCACATACACGGCGCGACCGGCCGGTGCCTTGAATTTGAAGGCATGCAGGGTGTTCAACGGTTCGACGCTGGGCACATGGGCCAGGTTGAGCTTGGTGCTGCGGGCGAGAAGGGCGTCGTCAATGTCGTTGCTGCTGTAAGGGCGCGTGTCGTCCTGGGCTTTTTCCGGCAACAGCCAGGCCTGAACCTTACCGGCGATGGTGTCATCGGCCACGGCGCTGGAGCTGCTGAACATCAGCACCGGCTCCGGCTCGCTGCGCTCGTTGTCCACGAAGCTCACTTCGGCCGCAGTAAAGGTCAAGCGATAGCGGCCAGGCACGGTGACTTCCGCCACCAGCGGCGCGTTAGTGGCGTTGCCGCCGTCGCGCGCCTTGATGCCTTCGTCGAGCTTGGCGCTCACGGGCGTGCTTTCCAATGGCGTGGCCAGGGCGGCGGAGCGCACGTAGGCGTTGAGTTTTTTCTCGTCGAAGGTGATTTCCGGACGATTGGGCAACTGGGCGTCGCGGTAGGCCAGGCCTTTGCCCAGGGTAACCGTTACCCGTTTGCGCAGGGTGTCTTCGTCAACCGGGTGGGAAAAATGGAAGGTCGCCACCAGCTGTTTCAACGTCGGGTTGGACGGGTCCTGATACAGCTCGTTTTGCGCCAGGGTGGCGCGGAATGGTTGGGTGGAAAACTGCGTGCTGTATTGGTCCAGCAGCACGCCGTCCGCCAGCAGGTCGCGCTTGGCCAGATCGAGGGTGAAATGGGCGTCGATGGGCCAGTCTTTTTCAGGTACGAACTGCAAGGTGCGGTCGTCGGACCAGCGCCAGGCGCCGGCGACGCTCGGTTTGAGCGTAATGCCCTCGGTAACCGGCTTGCCGATGGCCGCCAGCGGGGCCACGGATTCGCCAAAACGCACCTGCAAGTTATCCACAACCGGCGTTTGCTGGGTGTAATCGGTGAGGTTCGGTTTGTGCAGCGAGTAGCTCGCGGTATGCGGCTGCGGCAGGTTGGAATACCAATGCCAGCCGTAGAACCCGGCGGCGGCGAGCAAGACCAGGCCCAACACCCCCGCACCGGTCTGACGCGGATAAGCGCGAGCCTTGTTGCCCAGGTTGCCCAGCCCACGGCCGATCGCACGTAGCCAGAACGGCGGATGCCATTGGCCAAGGACGGCACCCACCACACTGGATAACGCGCCGGCAATACGGCGGCTGAGCGCTTTGAACGAATCGAACATGGTGGGCATCCCTGGCTAAGTGCGGCGTATCTTACACGCGTCTTTGCTCCAAAAGATGACGGCAATACGCCGTACCGCCAGGTGTTTTGCACAAAAGTGAGACGTAGCGCAAAACCGATCAAAACTGCGCAGCATCCCATCTCTTCAACAAGGAGCCTGGCCGCGTTGACAGGCTCGCCACAGCGTTACTGCGGACTCATGCACTCCAGTGAACGATCCACCATGACTTTGGCCATTTCCATCAGGTAGCCGGCGGCTTTGGGCGAATCGCTTAACCCTTCGGCACAGTGGAGCAGGTCCGAGGCGTAGGCCAGGGCGTCTTCCAGGCTGAGGTCGGGATGGGTGGTGAAAAAATGGTGGGGCGGGTTGGGTTTTACTTTGCTCATTGCGGTAACTCCAATGTAGGTAATTGGAGCCGACAACCATCGCTGCTAAACAATGGGTGGCAGCTGTACGCAGGTTAGCAGGCCGGAACATTGGGAACCCGGCGCACCCGAAAGTGCCCTGCGCACAGCCACCATAAAGCCTTGGCATAAAAAAACGCCATGCTTGAGATGGCGCTTGTGCGCCCAATGTTGAACGTTCGAGCTGCTAAACCCGGTCACTGAACTGGCAGTGACGAACGCAGACTAGCCATCGAAAGGGCGGGGCACAAGCGGCTGGGATTCTCTCGGAAATGTCCTGCGAAAGAAAGGGACGCGGGGCGTAGGAGACGTAATTTCAGACTTTGCCCGTCATCCTTAAGCGGCGCTTCAACTACGCACGAATGCCAACAGCAGAGCGTAATCATTGGCATCAGCAGCGCGAAGCGCCTGGATGTAGCGTTGGCGAACTTCGGTCGCGGTCACCAGGTTACCGCGCCCCCAGGAGAAGGGCGCAAGACCACATTGCCTGAGCAGGCAATCGGTCATGAGGCGAGCATGTCTGCCGTTGCCATTCGGGAAGGCGTGTAGCCAAACAAGTCGATGATGAAAGCGCACCGCAACCTCTTCTGGCGGGAAGACGTTGTGCTCCAGCCAATAAGCCATGTTGTCGAGTAACTGGCGCAAGTTGACGGCAATCTGCGTCCAGTCACAGCCGATATTCTTATCTGATTTGCGGAACGTGCCGGCCCATTTCCATGTGTCGTCGAACATTTTCGCGTGCAGCTCACGGCGGAAATGATCGTTCAGCACATCCAGCTTTCTCTGCCGGGCTATCCAGCGTGAGGCTTTGACGATGTTTTGCGCCTCCCACTCATCCAATTCGCCTTGGGTGGCGATGTGTCTCGGTTTCAGGCCAGCGACTTCGTCAGGGTCGAGAGGGGTTTGGCCGGGTTTAAGTTCCAGTTCTATTGCCATAGGCGTTTCCACGAACCGTCGAGCAATTCTTTGCGGCGCTCATCAATCTGACGTTCGATGAACGCATCGGAAGGCCGTTGATCTTCAAGGCTCATGGAATGTGCGACGCCTAGGATTTCTTGCTTGGCCATCAGTTCGGCGCGGTCTTGTATGACTTCATGCAGAGGCTTTTTGGGGACCAGGCCGTAGACGAGTTCACAGTCCAGCGCTGCCGCCAGCTTTCTCAGCTGTGCGAGCGATATCCGATCTTCGGCCTCGGAGCGTTCGGATTTGGTCAAGGTCACTGAAGAGACGCCCGCAATTTCGGCCTGAGCTCTTAATGAGCGACCTAGCGATTCTCTGATAGACCGCAGCCAACCGCCTTGCGGAACGGGCACGCCTTTAACGGTATTGAAAGGTTCGATGGCGCGTTCTACTTGAGAAAGGCGCAGCTTGTAGAGATTGGAAGTACCCATGATAAAAGACCTTTGTAAGCTTATAGGCTATCAATATTGAAATAGATATTAGCCTATAGGCATACAAAAAATATAATAAATAAGCCTATAAGCTAACAGAATATACGTTATCGTTAGCCGATAGGCTTATAAAACAATTCAATTTGTTAGCTTTAAAAAATTCAAGTCCACCAGTACCGCACCAGATGGAAGAAAATCGGCGCCGCAAAACACACCGAATCCAGCCTATCCAGCATCCCGCCGTGGCCTTCGATCATGTGTCCCCAATCCTTCACACCCCGGTCGCGCTTGATCGCCGACATCACAATCCCGCCGGCAAAGCCGAGCAGGTTGATCAGCAGCGCAATCAAGAATGACTGCCACGGGTTGAACGGCGTGGTCCACCACAACGCGGCGCCGATCAGGGATGAGAGCAGAATCCCGCCGACAAACCCTTCCACCGTCTTGGACGGTGACAGGTTGGGGGCGATCTTGTGTTTGCCGAACAGCTTGCCGCACACGTACTGCAGCACGTCGGACAGTTGCACCACGATCACCAGGTAGGCAATCAGCAGCAGGTTGCGGCCTTCGTAGCCGGGGATGTCCAACGTCAGCAACGCCGGGACGAAGGATACGCAGAACACGGCGATCATCAGGCCCCATTGCACCTTCGAGGCGCGTTCCAGGAAATGCGTGCTGTCGCCGCCCAGGGAGGCAAGGATCGGCAGCAGCAGGAACACGTACACCGGGATAAAGATCGAGAACAGCCCGTACCAGTCCGAGTAAATCAACAGGTATTGCAGCGGCAGTGCCAGGTAGAACGCGGCGACCAGTGCCGGGTAGTCGCTGCGGCGGGTGGGCGTGAGGGTGAGGAATTCGCGCAGGGCGTAGAACGACACCGCGTAGAACAACAGGATCACCGCGCCGGTGCCCAGCCAGAAGGCGATGCCGATCACCACCACCATCACCCACCAGGCGTTGATGCGTGCGTTGAGGTTGTCGATCACCGCGTTTTGGGTGCCGCGTGTGCGCAGCTTGAGAATCAGGCCAATCAGCGAGGCGAGCACCAGGATCGCGCCGATACCGCCGAACAGCATCAAGGTTTGGCTATCCATGTCAGGAATGCTCCGGGGCGAGGGCGAGCAGGGCGTCGCGGGTACGGGCGAGAAAGGCAGCCTTGTCTTCGCCTTCTTCCAATTGCAACGGCGCGCCGAAGCTGGTGGTGCACAACAGTGGCAGCGGCAGCACGCGGCCTTTGGGCATGACCCGGTTGAGGTTGGCGATCCACACCGGGACCAGTTCGGCCTGTGGGTAACTTTTCGCCAAGTGGTACAGGCCGCTTTTGAACGGCAGCAAGCCGTCCTCCAGGTTGCGTGTACCTTCGGGGAAGATGATCAGCGAGTCGCCGCCTTCCAGCGCGTTGAGCATGGGCTGCAACGGGTTATCCACAGGGTCCTTGCGTTCACGGTCAATCAATACGCCGTTAAACACCCGGTTGATGATGTAGCGACGCAAAGCGCTTTTGTTCCAGTAGTCGCTGCCGGCTACCGGGCGCGTGAATTTGCGCAGGTTCTGCGGCAAGGAGGCCCACAACAGGACAAAGTCGCCGTGGCTGCTGTGGTTGGCGAAGTAGATGCGTTGCACCGGCACTGGCGCGCAACCCAGCCACAGGCTGCGCGCGCCAGTGACGGTGCGGGCCATGGAGGTAATCAGCGTGGCGACCACGGGTTCGAACATGGGGGTTCCTTATCCGGCGAAAGGCAGCCAGGGGCTGGCGAGAATGACGCCCAGGGTCAGCAGCGCTTGCGCGGCCAGCAGCCAGGCTTGTTTGCGCAGCAATTTAAGGGCACCGCGACGGCGCTCCGTCCAAGGCCGGCCGGCACGCTTGGGCGATTGCAGGCCAAGGGTTTGCAGGGCCTGGTCGAGGTCCGCCGTGCGGTCGATATCGCGGGCCAGCAGGGCGAACAGGTCGGCATCCAAAGCCACGCGCAGCGCCCAGTACTTTTGCAACAGCCCGAGGATAATCATCCACAGGCTGAGCAGCAGGCAGATCGGCGCAATGCTGGCCATCAGCAATTGGGCGAGGCCAAACCCGACACCGATCAGCGTCAGGCCTGTGGATAACTGATCCAGCGAACGGCCACGGCGCAGCAGGCTGGCGACAACCTGAAGTTCCATATCAGCGGGCATGGGGCAAACCCTCCAAGGCTTCACGGTGTGCGGGGTGCAGGACCACATCGGCCCGCGCTGTACGAATGATAGCCAGCGCATCCTCTATCGTCGCGGCGCGTGCGGTATGCAACAGCCAGGCGGCGACGGCGGTGGCGCTACGTGAGTAGCCGAGAGCACAGCACACCAGCAGCGGGCCATTGCGGCGCAGGCGCTCGATGGCTTGCGCGGCTTGCAGGCATTCGGCGGGTGTCGGGGCGATCAAGTCCAGCACCGGGATGGATTGATAGGCGCGGCCCTGTGGATTAATCGGCAATTCGGCGCACATATCGACGATGGCCTTGAAGGACTCCTGCTCGCTTGCTGTAGGAATGCGCCCAAGCCAGACGTTATCCACAATCAGGTCAGGCTGTGGATGCTTGCGGGTCCACAGGCGCGAATTGACCCACGCGGCCGCCAGATAGGGCGCATACAGCCAGCGCGCAGCAGGTGTCAGCCGACCATCGGCACGCTTCTGGAAACCCGCGGCCCCCAGCAGCAGATAATTCGCCATGACCAAGCCCAGGGAAACCGCTGGCCACAGTAGCCATAACCCACCACCGCCTACGGCAAAGGCAAGGATCGCCAACACCAACGCGCCCAGGCCGTAACGCAGGCCCAACCGCCAACGCTTGGGATCCCGTGTAAATCGGGCCTTCAACAGCGGGCTCGGATGCTCCACCGGCCACAGCCACACGCAGATCCAACCCGCGAGCGCGCCTGTGGGTAGGTCAATAAAGTGATGTTGATAAGTGGTCAGCACCGAAATACCGATCAACGCGAACCAGCCATGCACCAGCCAACGCCATACACCCTGGGCATGCCGCTGATACATGACCCACAGGATCACCAGCAGTGCGATATGCAGCGAGGGCGCCTGGTTGAACGGCTTGTCGAACCCGGCCAGCACCGCGAACAGCCAGCCGAACACGCCGTCTAGCTCCGGGCGCTCGAAGGTAAAGCGCAGCGGCCAGATCAGGAAGCAGCTCACTGCGATCAGCTGCGCACTCAACAGGCGCAACGCGTGTTGTTTCAACTCATGCCGTGTAGTGGGCAACAGCAGGGAGAACCCATAGAGCAGGTCGATGGTCCAGTAGGGCACGATGGTCCAGGCCCAGAACGGCATATGGGTTTCCCAGCCGAACACCAGCGTACCGACGTCACTGCGTTGGCTGGTGACCCAGGTCGCAAAGCCGTAGGTGCTGAAAAACAGCGGCGCCAACAGCAGCAGCCACAGCAACGCGGGTTTGAATAAACCGGGTTCGCGCATGCTCAGATCTTCTGCGCCAGGGACACGGTAAAGATGCCCCACTCATCCACACGCTGGGTGATCTTGCGGAAACCGGCGGCCTCCACCAGTTGATCCATCTCCGCCTGGCTGCGTCGACGCATCACCCAAGCCTGGCCCTGGCGGTGGCTGGTCAACGCGCGGGCGATCAGTTCCAACTGCGGGTGCCACGGTTGGCCGGTGTAGACCAGGTAACCGCCGGGCTCCACCGCTTCGGCCAGGCCGGCCAGTGAGCCGCCGACCATGGCGTTATCGGCAAACAATTCATACAACCCGGACACCACCGCCAGGGTCGGCTTGGGCTCCAGCGCGGCCAGATCCAGGCGGTCGAACGCATCGCCTTTGACGAACTGCGCGATATCGCCCAGGCCCTTCTCGCGGATCAACGCGCCACCGTCGCGCACGTTGATGTCGCTGTAGTCGCGCAGCAGGATCGATTCCGGCAGCGGCGACACGCCCTGCAACGCTTCGAGAATGTAGCGGCCGTGGCCAGCGGCAATATCCACGATGCGCACTTCGCGAGCATCGGCGCGCAACTTGGCCATGGCCAGGCGCAGCAGCTCCTCGACGTTCAGCTTGCGCTGGCGAATGCCGCGCCAGCCGATGGAGTTGAGGTAGTTGGTGTCAATCATCCGGCCCAGCCCGCCCTTGCCGGTGGGTTGGTTGCGGTACACGTAGTCCAGGGTGCTGCCGGAGTCGAAGCCGGTGTCGAAGCCCAGCTTTACGCCTTCCGACAGGTTCTTGCCCAGGCCCATGCTGGCGCGGGTCATGCGCCAGTACAGGTCGCGCAGGGAGTTGCGCGGCAGCGGCGCTGCGAGGGCTTCGGATTCGGCGCAGGTGGCGCCCAATTTGTCGGCATCGAGCAGCGAGGCGCGGTCCAGCGGGTATTCGAAGTTCTGCAGGATAAAACGCCTGGCGCTGTTCACGGCGGTGGCGCGGTCGCGTTCGCCCAGGGTGTCATGGAAAAACCCGGGCAGGACATGCAGTTCTTTTTTCAGGCTGCCCAGGCGGTCGAAAAATTGCTGCTGGGGTTTGCGGTGCACCACGAAGTCGGAGCCGGAGGCCAGCAGTTGAGTCGGCACCTGGATCGCCTGGGCGTCGGCGACCACTCGGTCGGCGGCTTCGTACAGGCCCAGTAGCACATTCACCGAAATAGCCTTGGTGATCAGCGGGTCAGTGTCATAGGACGCCACGCGTTCCGGATCGTGGCTGAGAAACTTGGCCTTGACGTAACTGTTGACGAAAAAATTGCCGCGCAACTTGCGCATCAGCGCCAGCCCCTGCCGGGCGAAGGGTACGTAGAGCTTCACCTTGAACGCCGGGGAAGCGAGCACCAGCGCGCGGATCCTGGGCGCGTAATCATGCACCCAAGTCGCGGCAATCACCGCGCCGACGCTTTGGGCGATGACGGCGAGGTTCTCTTCCTCGATGTGATACGTGGCGCCGATGTGATTGCAGAAGGTCTGCACATCGCGGGCGCTGGTGGCGAAGCTCGGGCTGTCACCGCGCTCGCCGGGGGACTGGCCATGGCCGCGTGCATCCCAGGCGAAGAAGTCGAATTGCGGCAGGTTCAGTTCATCCACCAGATGGGCGATCCGCCCCGAATGCTCATGGCCGCGATGGAACAACACAATTGCCTTGCGCACCTGGCCATCCGCGGGAGCGGTGGCCGGCCAGTGCCGGTAGAAAAGCTCAACGCCATCATGGGTACCGAAGTTGTGCTCTTGCTGTGTGCGCATCGCAAAATCCTTATGCAGAAGGGGAAGTGTCTGGTTGTTCTTTGAGGCCTTGGCGTACGCGATTGACCAGGGTGTAGGCGAGCAGGGCGGCCACCAGCCACATCACCGCGTCGACCCAAGCCGCGCCGAGCCAGCCCAGCGCCACGCCGGTGGCCAGCACGCCCAATACAAACGCCCGATCGCTCTTGCCCATCGGCCCGTCATAGCGGCGCGACGCGCCCACCATCGGCCCCAGCACGCCGGCGTATTCGCTGAACACCGCCAGCAGCGCCACCAGCAGCACCGGCGCCAGGCTCACGCCAGGGATCAGCGCAAAGGGCAGGATCAGTGCGCTGTCGGCGATCACGTCGCACAGCTCATTGAGGTAGGCGCCCAGGCGCGACTGCTGGCCGAATTCCCGGGCGAGCATGCCGTCGATGGCGTTGAGGGCCATGCGCAGGATCATCCACAGCGGGATCAGCGCAAACAGCCACAGGTGTTGGGCAAAGCTGGCAATCAGCAGGCCGACCAGCAGCGAAACCACGCCGGCCAGCACGGTGATCTGGTTGGCGGTGGTGCCGTTGTCGTAGAGGCGCTGCACGAGCGGGCGCAGCAGGTTTTGAAAACGCGGCTTGAGCTGGTAGATCGAAATCATGAGGGGTAACGCATCCTTGTCCGTGGACCCGCGAAAAAGTGTCTGGAGTGTGCCGATTAATCGCGGCCCGCACCAGTGATGGCGCGTGTTTATGGGGGTTTAGTCACGGTCTGGAGCTCAATGATGTACTCCTGTGGGAGCGGGCTTATGTGGGAGCTGGCTTGTCGAGTCGTCGCACCGCTGCGATAGCATCACCTCGGTGCGACGGATAGACCGAGGTGTCTGCATCGCAGGCAAGCCAGCTCCCACAAGGGTTTTGGGGGGGGATTCGAAAGCGGTGTTCAACGAACAAAAATTTCACGCTCCGTGTTATATCGTAACGAATTATGTACGAGCGGACGTTGAGTGGATGCAAGTGGATCTGGAAGCTGACGGCGCTTCGGTGGAAGGCCTCCCGCGTTTTCAACAGGGTGTGTTCCATGCCCGTCGTCTGCGTCAGGCCGGTATAGGCCTGACGGGTTTGGCGGTCGCCGGTTGGGTACTGGCACTGTTTGTCGCGCTGTTTGCGCCGCTGTCGATCTGGCCGGTGGTGTTGATCAACTGTGCGTCGGCGTTGTTGCTGCTGGTGGCCGGGTTGCAATCGGCGTGGTGGGTGGCCGACTGGCGTGCCCAGGCGTTGGAGCCGCCGACGGTTGAGGTGCCCCTTGAAGAAACGTCCCGGTACGCGCGCATTGTGCAACGTCTTGGCAGGCAGATCGGTGCGCCGGTGTTCTGGCTCGCCGGCTGGTCGCTGCTGGCGCTGGTCAGCGTCATTGAATTCTGGAACCTGGCGCTGCCCGCGGCCCCGGTCGGGCAATCAGCAAGCATCGGTGCGGCGATGGCGTTGGCCTTGGCGTTTGGCCTGTTGGTGTTTGAACGTCGGCTGGCCCAGGAAACCGTCGCGCAGTGGCCTGAAGCCTCGCAACTGGCGCAACTGAGCCGGGTAGCGATTATCTGCCTGCTGATCAGTGCAATTTGCCTGCTGTTTGCCGGGGCTGAGTCCGTCTGGCCGGTGCGGTTGGCGGTGTTGATCGGCCTGCTGCCGGCGCTGGTCGCGCTGGAGTTTCTGTTAAGGGCGGTACTGTCACTGTTCAGCCCACGTCAGCCCCGTCTCGAACCGCGCTTGATGGCGCACAGTTTCATCGCCGGTTTGCTGCGCTGGCCGCCGCAACCCCTGCTCGCGTTGCAGCATGAGCTGCACAACCGCTTCGGCATTGACCTGCGCCAGATCTGGGCGTTTACCTACATGCGCAGGGCGTTTTTCCCGGTGCTGCTTGTAGTGCTGGCGGTAGGCTGGGCACTCACTGGCGTGCACGAAGTGCCCCTGCAAGGCCGTGGGATTTACGAGCGCTTCGGTAAACCGGTGCAAGTCTTCGGCCCTGGCTTGCATGCTGGGTTGCCCTGGCCGCTGGGCCGCGTGATCAGCGTCGAAAACGGCGTGGTGCACGAACTGGCCACCAGCGTCAGTGAAGCCGCCACGCCAGAACTGGCGCCCGCCGAAGGGCCGGCCCCGTTGATTGCCAATCGCTTATGGGACGCCAGCCATGTGAACGACAAATCCCAAGTGATCGCCAGCAGCAGCGGTGACAAGCAGAGCTTCCAGATCGTGAGTATGGATGTGCGTTTCGTCTACCGCATCGGCCTCACCGACCAGGCCGCGCTCGCCGCCACCTATAACAGCGCGGATGTACCGAAGCTGATTCGCAGCACCGCCAGCCGCATCCTGGTGCATGACTTTGCCTCGCGCACCCTCGATGAATTGCTCGGCGAGCAACGCACCCTTCTGGCCGATGAAATCGGCCGCGCCGTGCAGGCGGACCTGCAAACACTCGACAGCGGCGTGGAAATCCTCGCCACGGTCGTCGAGGCGATCCACCCTCCGGCCGGCGCCGCCAATGCGTATCACGGTGTACAGGCCGCGCAAATTGGCGCCCAGGCCCTGATTTCCCGCGAGCGCGGCGCCGCCAGCGAGCAAACCAACCAGGCCTTGTTGCTGGCCAGCACCGCCCGCGACCAGGCCCAGGCCACCGCCCATGAAGTGAACGCGGGCGCCCAAGCTGCCGGCCTGCGATTTGCCGCTGAACAAAAGGCCTATGCCACGGCCGGCCAGGCGTTCGTGCTGGAACACTACCTCGGCCAACTCAGCCTGGGCCTGGCCCACGCCAAGCTGCTTATTTTGGATCACCGCCTGGGCGCCGATGGCGCGCCGACGATTGATCTGCGTTCTTTTACCTTACCGGCCGACCCTTCGGTGCCGCGTAAAGCCGTTCAATAAGGAGTCTGTCTGTTGAGCGCTCATTCCCACGATCACCATCACGGCCATCACCATCATCACCACGGCGATGACCAGGCGGCAGGCCCGTTCCCCTGGCGGCGCATGGCCTGGGCGTTGCTGCTGGTGCTGTTCGCGGTAGCCGCCGCCAGCCTGGTGCAGGTGCGTTCCGGCGAGGCCACGGTGATAACCCGCTTCGGCAACCCGTCGCGCGTGCTGCTGGAGCCGGGCCTGGGCTGGCGCTGGCCGGCGCCATTCGAAGCGGCGATTCCGGTGGACCTGCGCCTGCGCACCACGTCCAGCGGTTTGCAGGATGTGGGCACCCGCGATGGCCTGCGGATTATCGTGCAGGCCTATGTGGCGTGGCAGGTGCAGGGCGATGCCGACAATGTGCAGCGCTTCATGCGCGCGGTACAGAACCAGCCGGATGAAGCGGCGCGGCAGATTCGCACCTTTGTCGGTTCGGCGCTGGAAACCACGGCGGCTAGCTTCGACCTGTCGAGCCTGATCAACACCGACGCCAGCCAGGTGCGCATTGCCGATTTTGAAGCGCAATTGCGCCAGCAGATTGATCAACAACTGCTCACTACCTACGGCGTGCGCGTGGCCCAGGTGGGGATCGAACGGCTGACCCTGCCGTCGGTGACGCTCACCGCCACGGTCGACCGCATGCGCGCCGAGCGGGAAACCATCGCCACAGAACGCACCGCCGTGGGCAAGCGCGAGGCGGCGCAGATCCGTTCCGCCGCCGAGCGCGATGCGCGCATTGTGCAAGCCGATGCCACGGTGAAAGCCGCCGATATCGAAGCGCAATCGCGGGTTGAAGCGGCGCAGATTTATGGCCGGGCCTACGCCGGTAATCCGCAGTTGTATAACCTGCTGCGGTCCTTGGACACCCTGGGCACAGTGGTTACACCGGGTACAAAAATCATTCTGCGTACCGACGCTGCACCGTTCCGTGCATTGGTGGACGGGCCGAAGGATGTCCAGCCATGACCGAGCGTGACAGCCCGGACAGCCCGTGGATTCAGGCCGGGCGCCTGACATTCATGGCGCTGTACGCGGTGACGGTGCTGGCGGCGTTGGCCTGGGCGTTTTCCAATGTGCGCCAGATCGACCCGCAGAACCGCGCCGTGGTGTTGCACTTCGGCGCCCTCGACCGTATCCAGAATGCCGGGTTGTTGCTGGCCTGGCCGCAGCCGTTCGAACAGGTGGTGCTGTTGCCGGCTGCCGACCGGGTGATCGAACGTCGGGTAGAGACCCTGCTGCGCTCCGACGCGGCGATCCAGGCCGACCGCGTGGCCAGCTTCGCCACGCCGTTGAGTGATGCGCTGGCTGGTTCCGGTTACCTGCTGACCGGCGATGCCGGCGTGGTGCAACTGGATGTGCGGGTGTTCTACAAAGTCACCGAGCCTTACGCCTTTGTGTTGCAGGGCGCGCATGTGCTGCCGGCCCTGGACCGCTTGGTGACGCGCAGCGCCGTGGCGCTGACGGCGGCGCGCGACCTGGACACGATCCTGGTGGCGCGCCCCGAACTGATCGGCACCGACAACGGCGCCGCCGAACGCCGTGAGCGGCTGCGCGGTGACTTGGTGCAAGGCATCAATAAACGCCTCACCGAACTGGCGTCCACGGGCCTGGGGTTGGGCATCGCCGTCACCCGTGTCGACGTGCAGTCGAGCCTGCCGGGCCCGGCGGTGAATGCCTTCAATGCGGTCCTCACCGCCAGCCAGCAAGCCGATAAGGCGGTGGCCAACGCGCGCACCGACGCTGAAAAGCTCACCCAGAATGCGGCCCAACAGGCCGATCGCCTGGTGCAAGTGGCGCACGCCCAGGCCAGCGAACGTCTGGCCAATGCCCAGGCGCAAACCGCGACCGTCGCCAGCCTGGCCCAGGTGAAAGACCCAGGTCTGCTGCTGCGCCTGTACCGCGAGCGCCTGCCGAAGATTCTCGGCCAGGCCGGTTCCGTGACCACGGTCGATCCGAAAGACGACGCCCGCTTGATCATCCAGGGAGCCGAACAATGAGCGCACCCATGCTGACCTCTGCCGAGCAGCGCAGCGCTGCCCGGCAATTGACCCTGGCCATGCTGGCCTTGGGCTTGCTGGTACTGGGCCTGGTGTGGCGCTGGCTGGCGCCGGACCAGGGCGGTGTCAGTCAATTGCTGCTGGGCGTGGCGTCCCTGCTGGTGGCCGTGCCGGTGATGCGTTCGGCCTGGTACAGCCTGCGGTTTCCCAGCCTGCATGGCATCACCGACCAACTCATCGCCCTGGCCATGCTCGGCGCCTGGGCCACCGGGGATCTGCTGACGGCGGCGTTGTTGCCGATCATCATGATCTTCGGCCACGTGCTGGAAGAGCGCAGCGTGATCGGCTCCCAGGAGGCGATTCATGCCCTGGGCAAGCTGACCCGCAGCCATGCGCGGTTGGTGCAGGCTGACGGCGGCATCGTGGAAGTGGACAACGGCACGCTGAATACCGGCGATGTGGTGGAAGTGCGGGCGGGTGACCGAGTGCCGGCCGATGGCGTGGTGCTGTCGGGCCAGGCGAGCCTGGATACGGCGCCGATTACCGGTGAGTCGGTGCCGTTGGAAGCCAGCGTCGGCGTGCAAGTGTTTGGCGGCGCGATCAACCTCGACGGCGTGTTGCGTCTTGAGGTGACCCGCACCGGCAATGAATCCACCCTGGGCAAAGTCATTGCACTGATGCAGAACGCCGAGCGCTCCAAACCGCCGATCACACGGCTGCTGGAACGCTATGCCGGCAGCTATATGGTGCTGGTGTTGTTGCTGGCGGCGGTCACTTGGTTTGTGACCAATGACGCCCAGGCGATGCTTGCCGTGCTGGTGGCGGCGTGTCCGTGCGCATTGGTGTTGTCGGCGCCGGCCACGGCGATTGCCGGTATCGCGGTGGCGGCGCGGCACGGCATTCTGATTCGCAGCTCGGCGTTTCTGGAGGAACTGGCGGACCTGACCTCATTAGTGGTCGACAAGACCGGCACCCTGACCTTTGGCACCTTGCGTCTGCAATCCCTCGAAACCGCTGCGCCGGATCGGCAAACCGTCTTGAACCTGGCGGCCAGCCTGGGCTCGGCCAGCAGCCATCCGGTCAGCCGGGCGCTGGCGGTGCTGGCGACGCAGGAACACAGGCTGGCGCTGACCGATATCCGCGAGCGCCAAGGCCTTGGCGTAGTGGCGCAAACCGATCAGGGCGAAGCGGCGCTGGGCCGGCCAGAGCTATTCGAGCAATTGGGTATCGTCACTACAGCCGTACCGATTCACGATGGCCCCATCGCCGGGCTGGCGCTGAACGGGCAATTCCTGGCCTGGCTGCTGCTGGCCGATAGCGTCAAACCGGAAGCCCGCCAAGCCTTGCAAGAGCTGCGTGACCTGGGCCTGGGTCGCCAACTGCTGCTGACCGGTGACCGTCAAAGTGTGGCCGACAGCCTCGCGTTGGAGGTGGGCATCAGCGACGTCGAAGCCCAGGCACTTCCGGAGGACAAGCTCAACCGCGTCCTGGGTGAAATCGGCAGCGGCTTCCGCCCGATGGTGGTGGGCGACGGCATCAACGATTCCCTGGCGCTCAAGGCAGGTGTAGTCGGGGTGGCCATGGGCGCGGGCGGGGCGGATATCGCCCTGGCGTCGGCGGACGTGGTGCTGATCGGCAGCGACCTGCGGCGCCTGGGCACGTGCGTGCGCTTGAGCCGCCAGTGCCGGCAGACGTTGCAGGTCAACGTGATCATCGGCCTGGGTTGGACCTTGGCCATCGTCGTGTTTGCCGCGTTTGGCTGGCTCGGGGCGGCAGGCGCGATGATTGCGGCGGTGCTGCATAACCTCAGTACCTTGCTGGTACTGGGCAATGCCGGGCGTTTGCTGCGCTTCCAGGAGCCGCTGTTGAAGCTTGAAGACTGATTTTCCGTTTTTTTGGAGAGGGCTGTAACGCCCGCAGTGCACCTCACTCTAGTGGTGTGTCGAGACTGAGCAATCCGTTCGGGCCGACCTACCTACTGATCGATGAGGACTACACAATGAAGATCAAGAACGCCGTTTCCGGTGCTGCCCTGGCTATCGCTGCCGCCACGATGTTTGCCGGTGTCGCCACCCAGGCACAGGCCGCCGACGCTACCGTTCATTGCTACGGTGTGACTTCCTGCAAAGGCATGAACGACTGCAAGACCGCTGAAAACGCCTGCAAGGGCCAGGCTGTCTGCAAGGGCCACGGTTTCAAGGCCATGACCAAGGCGGCCTGCGACGCTGCCGGCGGCAAAGTCGGCGAGTAATCGCAAAACCGGGTGCACCGCAGCGGGTCTCCAAGCCGCTGCGGACACTTTTCCAGGAGTCCTTGATGGCCACGTCTCTTCCCTTCCTGGGCTACGGCCTGGGTTTACGCAACGAATATTACGAACAGATTCTTGAGCAATCACCGCCGGTGGATTGGTTCGAAGTGATCTCCGAGAATTATCTGGTCCAGGGCGGCAAAGCCTTGTACTACCTGGATGCGATTGCCGAACGCTATCCCCTGGTGATGCATGGCGTGTCCCTGTCCATCGGCGGCCCCCACGCCCTCGATACCGAGTACCTCAAGCACATCAAGCAGCTTGCCGAGCGTATCCAGCCCATGTGGATTTCGGATCACCTGTGCTGGAGCCGCGGCAGTGCCCACCAGTTGCATGACTTGCTGCCACTGCCGTACACCGAAGAAAGCCTCTACCACGTGGCCGCCCGCGTGCGCCAAGTGCAGGACGTGTTGCAACGCCCCCTGGTGCTGGAAAACGTCTCCAGTTATGTGCGCTCCAGGGCGGACGAATTTACCGAGTGGGAATTCCTCAATGCCCTGGCTCACCTGTCGGGGTGCCAGTTGTTGCTGGACGTCAACAACGTGTATGTGAGCTCGCGCAACCATGGTTTCGACGCGTGGACCTTTATCCGCAACCTGCCGCCGGGGAGCATCCGCCAGCTGCATCTGGCGGGGCATATGGATTATGGCGACTATGTGGTCGATACCCATGACCATCCTGTCTGTGATCCGGTGTGGGCGCTCTATCAACAGACGCTTGAGCACCTGGGGCCTGTGTCGACGCTGCTGGAGCGGGACGATCATTTCCCGCCTTTCGAGGACCTGCTTGCCGAGTTGAGCAAAGCCCGCCAATTGGGCGCGACGGCCCTGGCCAGGAGACAGTCATGCGCCTGACCGATTGGCAGTTGGCCTTTGAAGACTATCTTTCAGCCGAAAAGCCCAACGCCAGCAGTGGCTTCGCCGCCACCTTGCTGGGCGGCCCGACGCTGGCTGTGGACACGGGCCTGGCGATTTACCACAACGCTTATCTCTCGCGGCTGCAGGACGTTTTGCGGCATGACTTCAGCGCGGTTCTTTACTGGCTGGGCGACGATGAATTCGCGGCGCTGACCGCGGCCTATGTGCGCCGTTACCCATCGGTTCATTACAGCCTGCGCTGGCTGGGCGAGCGTTTTCCCACATTTATCCTCGAGCACTTGGTGGCGGAGCAAAGTGCGCCGCTGGCGGAACTGGCGCGGTTAGAGTGGGTGTTTACCCTGGCGTTTGATGCGCCGCAGGGCAAACCACTGACCCTCAACGACATGACCTTGTTGCCTCCCCAAGCTTGGCCGGTGTTGCAGGTGAGCCTGGCGCCGTCGGTGCAACGGGTGCCCTGCCATTTCAACAGCGTTGCGCTCTGGCGTGCCAGCAAGGACGAGTCCAAATTCCCTGGGAGCCAGGCCTTGGACTCGGCGCAGACTTGCCTGGTATGGCGCTATCAGCGTGTGTGCCATTACCGCAGCCTGGAACCCGCCGAGGCCAGCGCTCTGGCGGGGATGGCGACCACCGGCTGGAACTTTGCCGAACTGTGCGCCGAGTTGGCAGTCACTTACGCAGAGGGTGCGCCATTGCAGGCGGTCACGTGGCTGAAACAGTGGATTCAGGAAGGCCTGCTCGAGCGCCGAGCTGCATAGAAGAGGGCTATCAAATCGATAGCCTCCTACTTTGTCTGCGAATGGTCTACCCTCATTCAGACGTCTGAAACAAGGGGGGGACTACTCATGCTCGCGCAACTTCCACCGGCCTTACAGAATCTTCAGCTACCACTGCGTCTTCGACTCTGGGACGGCCATGAATTCAACCTGGGCCCCGAGCCCAGTGTGACCATCGTGGTGAAGGATCCCACGGTCGTGACCAGGCTGACCCATCCAACGCTTGACTCACTGGGCGAAGCCTTCGTCGAGGGCAAGCTGGAGCTGGAAGGCTCTATTTCGGAAGTCATCCGCGTATGTGATGAGTTGAGTCACGCCCTGATCGAAGACGACGAGGGCAGCCGCCCGGTACGCTCGTTCCACGATAAGGCCACCGACGCAGCGGCCATTTCCTATCACTACGACCTGTCCAACGAGTTCTACCAGCTGTGGCTGGACCAGGACATGGCGTACTCCTGCGGTTATTTCGAAACCGGCAGCGAATCCATCGACCAGGCCCAACAAGACAAATTTCGCCATCTGTGCCGCAAATTGCGGTTGCAGCCGGGCGAGTATCTGCTCGACGTCGGCTGTGGCTGGGGTGGGTTGGCGCGTTTTGCCGCGCGGGAATTCGGGGTGAAAGTGTTCGGTATCACCCTGAGCAAGGAACAGCTGGCACTGGCCCGGGAACGGGTTAAAGCTGAAGGCCTGGAAGACCAGGTGGACCTGCAGTTGCTCGACTACCGCGACCTGCCGCAAGACGGCCGTTTCGACAAAGTGGTCAGCGTGGGCATGTTCGAGCACGTCGGCCACGCCAACCTGGCGCAGTACTGCCAGACCCTGTTCGGCGCGGTGCGCGAAGGCGGCCTGGTGATGAACCATGGCATTACCGCCAAGCACACCGACGGCCGCCCTGTAGGCCGTGGCGCCGGTGAATTCATCGAGCGTTATGTGTTCCCCAATGGCGAGCTGCCGCACCTGGCAATGATGACCGCTGAAATCAGCGAAGTCGGGCTGGAAGTGGTTGACGTCGAAAGCCTGCGCCTGCACTACGCACGCACCCTGGACCATTGGAGCGAGCGTCTGGAAGACAACCTGGAAGCGGCAGCGAAAATGGTGCCGCAGCAGGCATTGCGGATCTGGCGCCTGTACCTGGCCGGGTGCGCCTATGCGTTTGCGCGTGGCTGGATCAACCTGCACCAGATTCTGGCGGTGAAGCCCCATGCGGATGGCAGCCATGAACTGCCGTGGACGCGGGAGGATATCTATCGCTGATCTCAGAACGCTGGAGACATAAATGTGGGAGCTGGCTTGCCTGCGATGGCTGTGTGTCAGGACCGGATGAGTTGACTGATACACCGCCATCGCAGGCAAGCCAGCTCCCACAGTTAGTTAACCATTGTCTATCACAGAATCGGTGAAATAAGCCGCGCCACCCGCATGCCCAGTTGCTGAAGGCGGCGGGTCTCGCGGCTTTCTTTATGGCTGACTTCATGGGCGTGCGCGAAGTCGTCCAGCAGCATCTGCTCCACCTCTTTGGCGAAGGCGACATCGACCGTCAACAACATCACTTCGAAATTCAGCCGGAACGAACGGTTGTCCATGTTCGCGCTGCCGATGGCGCTGATTTCGCTGTCCACCAGCACCACCTTCTGATGCAGAAAGCCCGGCGTATAGCGGAACACCCGCACGCCTGCCCGCACCGCTTCGATGGCGTAAAGGCTGGAAGCGGCGTAGACGATGCGGTGGTCCGGGCGCGACGGCAGCAGCAGGCGCACATCGACACCGCGCAGGACCGCCAGGCGCAGGGCGGCGAATACGGCTTCGTCAGGGATGAAATACGGGCTGGTGATCCATACGCGTTCGGTCGCCGCGTGAATGGCTTCGACGAAAAACAGCGAGCACGTTTCATACGGGTCGGCCGGGCCACTGGCAAGCAACTGGCAGAGCACGCCGTCCTCGGGGTAGGCGTCCGGCAGGATCAGCGGCGGCAACTCGCGCGCGGCCCAGAACCAGTCTTCGGCAAACGACTCCTGCAAGCACGCCACCACAGGGCCGGCGACCTGCACGTGGGTATCGCGCCATGGCGCCAGTGGCGGCTTTTTGCCCAGGTATTCATCGCCGACATTATGCCCGCCGACAAACCCGGTGATGCCGTCCACCACCACGATCTTGCGGTGGTTGCGGAAGTTGACCTGAAAGCGATTGAGCCAGCCGCTGCGGGTGGCAAATGCCTTGATATGCACGCCGGCTTCACGTAACGACTGCACATAGCGATGGGGCAGGGCGTGGCTGCCGATACGGTCGTACAACACGTAGGTGGCGACGCCTTGCGCGGCTTTTTCCTTCAGCAGGGTGTGCAGTTGCCGGCCGAGCTCGTCGTCATGAATGATAAAAAACTGAAAGAGTACGGCGGTCCTGGCGCTGCGAATGGCGTCGAAGATCGCGCTGAAGGTGGCCTCGCCGTTGATCAACAGGCGCACTTGATTGTTCGCCAGGCACGGCATGCGTCCCAGTTTGGGCATGGCACGCAGGGAAGCGTAGGCGTTGGAGTTACGCGCGGCGAGCGCTTCCTCGACCCACGGGCGCCAGTTCAGTGCGGTGATCGCCTTGTGCATCTCCTGATTGGCTTGGCGACGCGCCTGGATGTAGGCGTCGAATGTGCTGCGGCCGAAGATCAGGTAGGGGATCAGCGTGAGGTAAGGCATGAACATCAGTGACAAGGCCCAGGCGATCGAGCCTTGGGCGGTCCTGACGGTCAGCACCGCGTGAATCGCGGCGAGGGTCCCCAGAAAGTGCAGCGTGGCGATGAAGTAGGCGAGCAGGTGCGGGCCAAAGAAATCCATGGACGACGGTACTCCAGGCAATCCAGTGCCTAACAGACCATGTCTGGTGAGGAATGTCGCTATTTTATTTGCCGTGCAACACTGGCGCCTTTGCAGCGTCTAACGCCCAACAATTACCCAGGAGTTACCCGATGAATGCTCGTCTGCTGTCTTTAGCCATGGTTATTGGTTTGTCGCTGCCGGTGGCGGCGCAGGCGCAGATGCTGGCGCCGGGCTTGTGGGAATTGACCACCAGCAATATGAAAGTCGATAACCAGGACCTGCCGGACCTGTCGCTGATCCTCGGTCAGCTCAAGCAACAGATGACCCCCGAACAGCGCGCCATGCTGGAAAAGCAAGGCATCACCATGGCCGGTAAAGGCGTGCAGGTGTGCCTCACCCCGGCGCAGGTCGCCTCGGACTCGATCCCCCTGACCGACCCGCAATCGGGCTGCAAACAGGAGGTCACCGACAAGACCGGCAATCAATGGAAATTCCGCTTCAGTTGCCCCAAAGCCCAGGGCACCGGCGTCGCTACGTTCCAAAGCCAAAAGGAATTCACCACCACCGTCAACGGCACCTTCAATGCCACCGGCATCCAGCAGAAGGGCAGCCTGGACACCCACGCCCAATGGCTGGGCAACGATTGCGGTACGGTCAAGCCGCGCGCTTAACGCAGGAAATGCAGGGGCAAGCCCTGGCAACTGTCGACCACCTGGCCGTTGTGCCAAGCCAGGTGGCCGGAGACCAGCGTGGTGCTGACGCTATGGCGAAAGCTGCGCTCAGCGAAAGGCGTCCAGCCGCAGCGGGCGAGGATCGGTTGGCTGCTGACCGGTTTGCCTGCGGGCTCTGCTTTGACCAACACCAGGTCGGCCCAATAACCTTCGCGTAGATAACCCCGATCCGGGATGGCGAACAGGTCGGCCACACGGTGACTGGTTTTCGCCACCAGGGTGGTCAACGGCAGCAGCCCGTCGGCGACTAATTCCAGCAGCGCCGGCAGGGCGTGTTGCACCAGGGGCAAGCCCGAGGGCGCCTCACGATACCCCTTCTGTTTTTGCGCCCAGGTATGCGGCGCATGGTCCGTGCCAATCACATCCAGACGATCACCCAGCAAGGCCAGGCGCAGCGCGTCGCGGTCGGCGCGGGTCTTGATCGCCGGGTTGCATTTGATCTGGTGGCCGAGGCGGTGGTAGTCGCGGTCATCGAACAGCAAGTGATGCACGCAGACTTCCGCAGTGATGCGTTTTTGCGCCAGTGGCTTATCCTCGAACAGGCTCAATTCTCGCGCGCTGGTGAGGTGCAGCACGTGCAGACGTGTGCCATGGCGCTTGGCCAATTCCACCGCGAGGGACGACGAGCGATAGCACGCCTCGGCATCGCGGATCAGTGGGTGTGCCACGGCGGGAATGTGCTCGCAGAAGCGCTCGCGCAGGCGCAGTTCGTTGGCCTGGATGCTCGGCGTGTGTTCGCAGTGGGCCAACAGAATGGTCGGGACTTGCGCGAACAGGCGCTCCAGGATGCGTGGGTCGTCCACCAGCATGTTGCCGGTCGAGGCGCCCATGAACACTTTGACCCCGGCCACCTCCCGCGGGTCGAGCGCGGCGACGGTGTCGAGGTTGTCGTTGCTCACGCCGAAGTGAAAACCATAGTTGGCCACCGAATGCAGGGCGGCGCGGCGCTTTTTGTCCGCCAGGGCTTCCAGGGTCAGGGTGGCCGGCTGGGTGTTGGGCATGTCCATGAAACTGGTGATGCCACCGGCCACCGCCGCGCGCGATTCGCTGTAGAAACTGCCTTTGTCCGGCGCGCCAGGGTCGCGAAAGTGCACCTGGTCGTCGATCATGCCCGGCAGCAGCCATTGGCCCTGGGCGTCGATAGCGACGGGCGCAGCGCAGCCTTCGATGCTGCCGGCAATCTTCTCGATGCGACCGTGGGCGATCAGTACATCGGCGTCGAATTCCTGGCCTTCATTCACCAGACGGGCGTTGCGGATCAGCAGGCGGCTCATGATTCAAAACTCGTTTTGCAGGGCTTTGTAGCCGCGTACCAGATCGACGTTGGTGCGTGCCACGTCTTCAGAAAACTCCGAGGCGCTGACGCTCACGGGCGGGAATTGCGACAGGTCGGTGTTGGGCCCGATGCGGGTGGTGGAGGGCACATAGAACGCGGCGGGCAAGTCGCGCCCGTCGACCACCGAGTTATGGCGCACCACGCAGCCGTCGCCCACTACGCAGTTGAACAGCACGCTGTTGAAGCCAATGAACACGCGGTCGCCGACGCTGCATGGCCCGTGGACAATGGAGCGATGAGCGATGGAGGTGAACTCTCCGATCGTCACCGCCGCGCCGGATTTGGAGTGGATGACCACGCCGTCCTGGATGTTGGAATTGGCGCCGATGGTGATCGGGTCCATGGCGCCGCTGGCATCGACTTCGTCGGCGCGGATCACCGCGTAGGGGCCGACAAACACGTTCTCGCCAATGATCACCTTGCCGCAGATGATCGCGGTCTTGTCGACGTAGGCCGATTCGGCAATCACCGGCAGATCGCCGGAGGGGTTCTTGCGGATCATGGCTTGGCCAACGCTGCGCACAAGGTATTGAGGTTGTATTCGAACAAGCCGGTGAAAGTGCTGGCCGGGCCTTCTGCGGCGAGGGCGTCCGAGTAGAGCGTGCCGCCGATCTGCGCGCCGCTTTCGTCAGCGATCTGCTTGAGCAGGCGCGAGTCCTTGATGTTTTCCATGAACACGGCTTTGACTTTGTCTTTGCGGATCTGCGTGATCAGCTCGGCCACTTCGGCGGCGGACGGCTCACGTTCTGTGGACAAACCTTGGGGCGCGAGAAACTCGATGCCATAGGCCTGGCCCAGATAACCAAAGGCGTCATGGGAGGTGACGATGCGACGGTTGCCGGGTGGCAATGCAGCGAACTTGGCCTTGGCTTCGGCGAGCAGGCGGTAGATCTGTTTCAGGTAGGTCTGGCTGTTGTGCTGGTAGTCGGCGGTGTTGGCCGGGTCGGCAGCGATCAACGCCTTGGTGATGTTGTTGACGTAGATTTGCGCGTTGGCCAGGTTATGCCAGGCGTGCGGGTCGGGAATGGTCTCGCCGTCTTCATCCATGGTGTGGGAGATCACGCCTTTGCTGGCGGTGACCACGGTGGCTTTGGTTTCGGTGCTGGCCACCAGGCGATCCAGCCAGGGCTCGAAACCCAGGCCGTTCTTGATAATCACGTTGGCCTTGAGCAGGGCTTTGGCGTCGTCCGGCGTTGGCTCGTAGGTGTGGGCGTCGGCATCGGGGCCGACCATGTTGCTGATCTGGATGTGATCGCCGCCGATCTGGTGAGTGATGTCATCAAGAATACTGAAGCTGGTAACCACTTGGAGCTTGTCTGCGGCCTGAGCCGTCGATAACGACAGGACGAGACTGAACAGCACGAATAGAGCGCGCATCGGGAAACACCTCATTGGGATGTAAGCAAGGGCGGGCGGCGCAGCAAGCCATGCACCGGACCGAAGACCACGGACAGCAGATACCCGGCGCCAGCCACCAGCACGATGGCCGGGCCGCTGGGCAACGAGTAATAGAACGACAGCAACAAACCCAGCCACACCGACAGGCATCCCAGCACCGCCGATACCGCGATCAACACCGGCAGGCGCCGGCTCCAGAAACGTGAAGCGATGGCTGGCAACATCATCAACCCCACCACCATCAAGGCGCCGATCGCTTGGAAACCGATCACCAGGTTCAGCACCACCAGCGTCAGGAACAGCCCATGGGCTAACGGGCCGAGTCGGCTGACGGTTCGCAGGAACAGGGGGTCGAGTGTGTCCAGCAGCAGCGGTTTGTAGATCGCGGCCATCACGATCAGGCTGAACCCGCACACCCAGAGCATGCCGGTGAGGGTGGCTTCGTCCACGGCCAGGGCGGAGCCGAACAACAGGTGCAGCAGGTCCAGGCGTTTGCCGGCGATGCCGAGGATCAGCACGCCAGCGGCGAGGGAGATGGGGTAAATGGCCGCCAGGCTGGCGTCTTCACGCAGCCCGGTGCGGCGGGTGATCCAGGCCGACAGGCCGGCCATGCTCAAGCCGGCGCCGAGGCCGCCGAGGGTCAGGGCGGGCAGGCTCAGGCCGGCGAACCAGAACCCTAGGGCGGCGCCGGGCAGGATGCCGTGGGCCACGGCGTCACCGATCAGGCTCATGCGCCGCAGGATCAGAAACACGCCCAGCGGCGCGGTGCTGCAGGCGAGTACCAGGCCGCCGATCAACGCGCGGCGCATGAAGACGAAGTCGAGGAAGGGCATCCACAGCTGGGCGGCGAAGTGCATCAGGCTACCTGCATCTGAGGTTGCGGGCGGATCAGCGCTTTGCTCGGGCCGAATACGCAGCCGGTGCTTTTGATCTGTACCACGTGCTGCGTGTGGTGGCGCACGGATGCGAGGTCATGGCAGACAACGACCACTGTGCGGCCCTGCGCATGCCAGGCGTGAATGTGTTGCCAGCACAGCGCCTGGCCTTCTTCGTCGAGGGCGGCGTGAGGCTCGTCGAGCAGCAGCACCGGCGTTTCGGCCAGGCTCATGCGGGCCAGCAGGGCGCGTTGCAATTGGCCACCGGACAACGCCATCAATG
The DNA here is from genome assembly GCF_001983175.1 of Pseudomonas cedrina subsp. cedrina. Lineage (GTDB taxonomy): Bacteria > Pseudomonadota > Gammaproteobacteria > Pseudomonadales > Pseudomonadaceae > Aquipseudomonas > Aquipseudomonas cedrina. Next base: position 307,361 of record NZ_MNPW01000006.1, on the reverse strand, counting down.
GGCGCTGTTCCAGACCGACGAGGCACCAGTCTTCCAGCACCGCTTCAAGGCGCCGGACGCGGTGCTGCGGGCTGAGTTGAGTGCCCCAGAAACCGGCGGCGACCAACTCTTGCAGGCTGATGGGGAACTGGCGATCCAAGTGTTGCTGCTGCGGCAGAAACGACAGGCCGCCACGTCGTGGAACATCGACGCTGACATGGCCGGCCAGGGGTTTTTGCAGGCCGGCGATGACCTTGAGCAGGCTACTTTTGCCCGTGCCGTTGGCGCCGATAACACCAGTGAGGCTGCCTTTTTCCAGCTTGAGATCAATCGGGGGTGTCAGCGGTTGGCCGGGGGCGCCCCAGCGCAAAGCGGTGCAGGTGATCATGCGGGGTTTCTCGTCCAGCGGCTTTCAGCCACGGCATCGTGCGCGTGCAGGCTTTCGGCGTGGATCACTTTCAGGTGGAAGGCTTTGATGGCATCCGAGCGTTTCAAGGCGAGGTTGAGGCGGCGGGCGGCGTCTTCGCAGAACATCAGGTTCTGACCGTTGGCCAGGGCGAAGGCTTGTTCGTCCGCGCGTTTTACGGCGGTTTGAACGGCGGTGCCAAGGGCGGCTTCGACGTTATCGATCAATTCTGTAAGCGGCAGGAGCTCGCCTTGCAGTTGGACATGCAGCTGCGCGCTGCTGCGCTGGCTGTGGGGCGTGGCGACGATGCCGCCAGCGCTGCCGAGCCAGGTCAACACGTCTTCATGCTGCAACGGTATGTTGGCGAAATCATCGATAAATTGCTGTTGAATCAATTGCCTGGCGAGGGCAGCGGAGCAGGGGCAGGTTGAAGAGTAGGCAACGTCAATTTTTAGTTCCACGTGGAACATCTGGTTTTCCAGCCGCGCTTCGACGCTCACCGGGTAGCTTTTCCAGCCGGCCAGCGGGCTGACCAGCGCCGCACGTTTGAGCAGCAGGTCGGTGTGAATCCGCAGGTACGCGTTATTAGATAAACCTTCATGACTGTCGAGAAAACGCTGCAGTACATTAAGCAGAAGTGCAGGCGTAAGCGGCTGTTGGTCGAGCATCTCCAGCGCCAGGTACAGGCGTGACATATGAATGCCACGGGCGGTGCCATCGTCCAGGCTCACGCCGGCATCGGCGGTGGCAGCCAGGCGCTGGCCGTCAATCAGGATCGGCAGGGCGATGCCGCACATCCCAACCCAATCCAGTGGCAAGGCTTGGCGTGAAGCCTGCGCGGCGATATCCGGCAGAGTCAGCGCATTCATAGGCAGGTCCATCGTTGGCAATAATTAGACATGTTATAGTATAACAATACGGTCGACGATGAATATTCTGCTCCAGCCTTTTTTCAGTCATGTCGAGTAGGGAAGCTCCTTCACTTGCGGTATTTGTCATGCACAGACGTCAGCTTCTTAACCTGCTCCTGGCCAGCCCTCTGTTCACCTTGCCTTTCGCGGCGTCGGCCACGCAGATTCGCAACGCTCGCCTGTGGCGCTCGGACGACAAGCTGCGATTGGTGTTCGACCTCAGCGGGCCGGTGCAATACAAGACCTTTACCCTGAGCGCGCCGGAGCGCCTGATCATCGACCTGAGTGGCGCCGGGCTCAGTGGTGATTTCTCGCAGTTGGCGTTGACGAACAGCGGCATCACTTCGATCCGCTCGGGGCATTTCGGCAAAGACGATACGCGCATCGTGCTCGACCTGGCCGCCCCGATGCAGCTCAACAGCTTTTTACTGCCACCCCAGGATGGCCAGGGCCATCGCCTGGTGCTGGACCTGACCAGCGCCACCCAGGCGCCTCGTCAGATTGCCGCCCAGCCTGCGCCGTTGGTGGATAACGCGCATCCCAAGCGCGACATTATTGTGGTGGTCGATCCTGGTCACGGCGGCAAGGACCCAGGCGCCGTCGGCTCCAAGGGCCAGCGCGAAAAAGACGTGGTGCTGTCCATTGCCCAGCTGTTGGCCAAACGCTTGAAGCGCGAAAAGGGCTTTGACGTGAAATTGGTGCGCAACGATGACTTCTTCGTCCCCTTGCGCAAGCGGGTAGAAATTGCGCACAAGCACAACGCCGATATGTTTATCTCGGTGCATGCGGATGCCGCACCGCGCATCACCGCCTCTGGCGCTTCGGTGTATGCCTTGTCCGAAGGCGGTGCGACGTCCGCCACCGCGCGGTTCATGGCGCAACGGGAAAACGGCGCGGATTTGCTTGGCGCCACCAGCTTGCTCAATCTGAAGGACAAGGACCCGATGCTGGCGGGCGTCATTCTGGACATGTCGATGAACGCCACCATCGCCTCCAGCCTGCAGCTGGGCAGCTCAATCCTCGGCAGCCTCGAAGGCATCACCAGCCTGCATCAGAAACGCGTGGAACAGGCAGGTTTTGCGGTGCTCAAGTCACCCGATGTGCCATCGATCCTGGTGGAAACCGGGTTTATCTCCAATGCACGAGACAGCGCACGCCTGGTTACCGCGCGTCATCAACAGGCGGTTGCCGACGGCCTGTTCGAAGGCCTGAAAAAGTATTTCCAGAAGAACCCACCGATGAACAGCTACCTGGCGTGGGTGCAGCAACAGAAGAACGCTCAGGTCTAACAGCCGGTCACGCGGCTGCAGGTGAACTTGGCGCTGGCGCCACCCGAACTGGAAAACCGGTTGAGGGTGGTCCAGCCCACGCGCCGTGTGTAGCCGACCCACGCCTCACCATCCGACGCCAGCCCGGTAAAGAACGTCAGTTGTCCGTAGCGGCTGTTGGTCTGAGCCCAGTAGCGTTTGCCGATCACCTCGTATCCGCGCAAGTACGTGGTGCTGCCAACGGTTGCCACGCTGTAGGCATTACCCAACGGATCAACGCAGGCCAGCAGGTTGGCGCTGCGTGTGCACTTGGTCAGCAGGCTGGGTGCCTGGGCGCAGGCAGTGCCTGCGGTTGCCAATAGAAGTAGGGCGCACACCAGGTATTTCATGGGGTTACTCAACGCCGGGAGGGTGCGCAAGCATTGCGCTCTTTGTCGTGACGAACAAGAGGGTTGGCTAATTTGAGTTGTTATACTATAACATAAATGCACAGCCTGGCCCGACCGGCGACCTGATGAGAATGACCTGATGCCCAATCGTCTCCCCGTTACTGTGTTATCCGGCTTTCTCGGCGCCGGTAAAAGCACGCTGCTCAACTACGTCCTGCGCAACCGCGAAAACCTGCGGGTGGCGGTGATCGTCAACGACATGAGCGAAATCAACATCGACGGCGGCGAAGTCCAGCGCGACGTCACCCTCAACCGCGCCGAAGAAAAGCTGGTGGAGATGAGCAACGGCTGCATCTGCTGCACCTTGCGCGAAGACTTGCTGGAAGAAGTCGCAAAGCTCGCCAAGGAAGGCCGCTTCGATTACCTGCTGATCGAGTCCACCGGCATTTCCGAACCCTTGCCGGTGGCCGAAACGTTCACCTTTCGTGATGAAAACGACCAAAGCCTGGCCGATATCGCGCGCCTGGACACTATGGTCACCGTGGTCGATGGCATGAACTTCCTGCTCGACTACCAGGCTGCGGACAGCCTGGCCTCACGCGGCGAAACCCTCGGCGAAGAAGACGAACGCTCCATCACCGACTTGCTGATCGAGCAGATCGAATTCGCCGATGTGATCCTCATCAGCAAGATCGACCTGATCAGCAGCCGCGAACGCGAAGAGCTGACCGCGATCCTTGAGCGCCTGAATGCCCAGGCACAGATCATCCCGATGGTCATGGGCGAAGTGCCGCTGGACAAGATCCTCAACACCGGGCGCTTCGACTTCGAACGCGCCGCCCAGGCCCCAGGCTGGTTGCAGGAATTGCGCGGCGAACATGTGCCGGAAACCGAGGAATACGGCATTGCTTCCACCGCTTACCGTGCTCGGCGTCCCTTTCATCCCCAGCGTTTTTTCGATTTCATCGACCGGCCTTGGGTCAACGGCAAACTGCTGCGCTCCAAGGGCTTTTTCTGGCTGGCCAGCAAGCACCAGGACGCGGGCAGTTGGTCCCAGGCCGGTGGCTTGATGCGCCATGGGTTTGCCGGGCGCTGGTGGCGCTTTGTACCGAAAAGCCAGTGGCCCCAGGACGAGGAAAGCGTCGCGGCGATCATGGGCAATTGGCAATTGAGCACCGGCGACTGCCGCCAGGAACTGGTATTTATCGGGCAAAACATCGACTTCACGCAGATGCGTGCCGAGTTGGACGCCTGCTTGCTCAGCGATGAAGAAATGGCCCTGGGCGTCGAAGGCTGGTGCCTGCTGGCCGATCCCTTTGGCCCTTGGTTTGAAGAGGCAGCCTGATGCTGGCCCCGGTGATTACCCTGCGCCCCGTGATTCGCCAGACGCGTGGGGAAACTCCGCTGGCGCTGTCCGATATCCTCGAAGACGGCGTCAACCTGGCGTTGTGGCAGCGCCAATTACCACTGCATATCGCGGAGTTTGGCGCCTTGCTGGTGGCGCTCAATGAGCCGTTGGCCGATTCAATGGTCATCGAACTTGACCGCGAAGACGCAGTGCCCGACTTGCGAGGTTTGGCGCGTCATTGTCGCGATCTTGAAGGATACGAGGGGTTTATCGCCGATGTGTCGTGGCTGATCAGCGCGTTTGCCTGCTTGCTGGGTGCCAAGCGTATCGGCGTGCGCCTGCGGCTGCTGGATAAGGCCATGTGCCCGCGTTTTCACGTCGACCACGTGCCGGTGCGGCTGATCACCACCTATGCCGGAATCGGCAGCCAATGGTTGCGTGAGGGCGTCATGGACCGTCGCACGCTCGGTCAGCCGGACGCCGAGCCCACCGACCGTATCGAGCAGATCCAGTGCGGCGAAGTCGCCCTGCTCAAGGGCACCAAATGGCATGGCAACGAAGGCCACGGTCTGATTCACCGCTCGCCAGCCCTCAAGGCGGCTGAACGCCGCTTGATCCTGACACTGGATTGGCTCGCATAACCGCGTAGGATCAAACGCTCTACACGGCCTGAATGATGCTCCCCATGCTGCAGAACATTCCCACCCACGTGATCGCCGGCCCCTTGGGCGCCGGCAAGACCAGCCTCATCAAGCACCTGCTCGCCCAGCGTCCGGCAGACGAGCGCTGGGCCGTGCTGATCAACGAGTTCGGGCAGATCGGCCTGGACGCCGCCTTGCTCACGCAAGATGACGACGGCATTGCCCTGGGTGAAGTCGCTGGCGGCTGCCTGTGCTGTGTGAATGGCGCACCGTTCCAGGTGGGACTTGGGCGGCTGTTGCGTAAGACCAAGCCCGACCGGTTGTTTATCGAACCGTCGGGGCTGGGCCATCCGGCACAGTTGCTCAGGCAGTTGCGGGAGACGCCGTGGCAGACCGTGCTGGCCGTGCAACCTTGCGTGATGGTGCTGGATGCGCAAGCCCTGGCAGCCGGCAAACCTTTACCGCAAGCCCAACAGCAAGCGCTGGCAAGTGCGGGTCTATTGGTATTGAACAAGGATGAAGCGCTGGACGCGGTACAGCGCCAGGCCATCGACCGGCAATTACCCAATTGTCCACTGTACTGGACGCGCCAGGCCCAGTTGCCGCTGGAGCAGTTGCCTGGCTTGAACGCACAGGCACGCACGGCTATGGATAACTTTGTTGTGCCCAACGGGCTCGCGCAAATGCCGGCGATCTGGAGCGATCCGTCGCGGCCTATTTGCTTGAACCAGGCCCAGGAAGGCGGCTGGAGTATCGGCTGGCGCTGGCACCCGAGCCAGCAGTTCGATACTCGACGCCTGCGTCACTGGCTGGCAAGCCTTGACTGGCGCCGCGCCAAACTGGTTATCCACAGCGTCGAAGGCTGGATCAGCGCCAACGCTGTGGATAACGACGTGCTCACCTGGCAGCCCAGCGAGTGGCGCCGCGATTCACGCATCGAATTGATCTTCAGCACCCCACAGGACGTGGGCGCCTTGCAGGCCGCGCTGGCGGCCTGCCGTTACTGACGTTTCTTGGTGCCGTGGTCCTGGCGCCACTGGCTCAGCTCGATCACGTCGGCGCTGGGCAGCGGCGTCTTGATCTCGAACGGGTAGGGCGCCAGTTCAATCTGCGCACTGTGGGCGCCGAACTGGGTGATGGTCCCCGCATGACGGGCTTCGCCGGTCACGGTGAACTCGAAGTTGTAGATGCGCGCCAGGCGCCGCCGGCCATTGGCGTCCTTCACAAAGCCGATGCGCTTGAGTGCGACCGCGCCGTCCAGCAGTTCGATGTCGAGCTTGGCGCAGTGCTGCTTGACCCGCTCCAGCGCCCGCTCGCGCAGGCCGTGGTTGTGCCATACCCACGCGGCGCCGGTCGCCAGCAGCATCAACACGAACATGTTTCCCAGGGTCAGCATGCGAAAAGACTCCAACAAAGTGAGAGCAGCTTAACTGTGTCGCCGGTCTGTCGTACAGGCTGCGTTTAGTCGCATACTGCGCGGCCAGAATTTCAACGGCTTTACGGAAATCTCCCGCATGAAACGCACACCTCATCTGCTTGCGATCCAGTCTCATGTGGTTTTTGGCCACGCGGGAAACAGCGCCGCCGTGTTCCCAATGCAGCGGGTCGGGGTGAACGTCTGGCCGTTGAACACGGTGCAGTTCTCCAACCACACCCAGTATGGTCAATGGGCAGGCGAAGTGTTGGCGCCGCAGCAAATTCCGGCGCTGGTGGAAGGCATTGCCGCAATCGGCGAGCTGGGTAACTGCGACGCCGTGCTCTCCGGCTACCTGGGCAGTGCGGCCCAGGGCCGGGCCATTTTGACCGGAGTGGCGCGCATCAAGGCCATCAACCCCAGGGCGCTTTACCTGTGCGACCCGGTGATGGGCCACCCGGAAAAAGGCTGCATCGTGCCCCAGGACGTCAGCGATTTCCTGCTGGATGAAGCCGCGGCCATGGCTGATTTCCTGTGCCCTAACCAATTGGAACTGGACAGTTTTGCCGGGCGCAAGCCGCAATCGCTGTTCGACTGCCTGGCCATGGCCAAGGCGTTGCTGGCGCGCGGGCCTAAGGCCGTGCTGGTTAAACATCTGGATTACCCCGGCAAGCTGCCGGACGGTTTCGAGATGCTGCTGGTGACAGCCGAAGGCAGCTGGCACCTGCGCCGCCCGCTGCTGGCATTTGCGCGCCAGCCGGTGGGCGTGGGCGACCTGACGTCGGGCCTGTTCCTGGCACGCGTACTCTTGGGTGATAGCCTGCTGGCAGCCTTTGAGTTCACCGCCGCAGCGGTGCATGAAGTACTGCTGGAAACCCAGGCCTGCGCCAGTTATGAGCTGGAACTGGTGCGCGCCCAGGACCGTATTGCCCATCCTCGTGTGCGGTTCGAGGCAACGCCGATCGGTTTGTAACGACACAGATCAAAAATGTGGGAGCGGGCTTGTGTGGGAGCTGGCTTGCCTGCGATAGGATCACTTCGGTGTAACTGAAATACCGAGGCGCCTGCATCGCGGGCAAGCCCGGCTCCCACACAAGCCCGCTCCCACATTTTGATTGGGTTTACAGCTTGGAATTTACAGCGCGTCAGCCTTGATCTCTTGGTAGCGCTTTTCCAGCTCCTGGCGGATCTGCCGGCGCTGCTGGGCCTGCACGAAGCGGCGCTTGTCTTCGCTGTTATGCGGTTGCAGCGGCGGAACGGGGGCCGGTTTGCGCTGGTCGTCCACGGCCACCATGGTGAAGAAGCAGCTGTTGGTATGGCGCACCGAGCGCTCGCGGATGTTCTCGGTCACCACCTTGATGCCCACCTCCATCGAGGTGTTGCCGGTGTAGTTGACCGACGCGAGGAACGTCACCAGTTCGCCGACATGGATCGGCTCGCGGAAAATCACCTGGTCCACCGACAGCGTGACGACATAGCGGCCGGCATAACGGCTCGCGCAGGCGTAGGCCACTTCGTCGAGGTACTTGAGCAGCGTGCCGCCATGCACATTGCCTGAGAAGTTGGCCATATCTGGGGTCATCAATACCGTCATCGACAGCTGGGCGTTTCCGGGTTCCATAGCACACTCACGGGTTGTAGGCATTGGTTGGGGAGGCACCTCTGTGGGTGCTGGAATCTTTGCAGCGCCATCCCTAACGGGACGCCACTGGGCAGCTTGCCGTCACGCTTCTACCGATCTGTTTCCATATATTGCACCGGCTTTCTGTCGGAAGTCGCGGTGTTAACCTTCAAAAGCCCATCTCAGGGCATTTCTTACGATTTAGGCAGACTTTTCCTTCCGAACTTAGCGATATTTCAACGGCGCGGGCGGAAGTGGGAAAAGCGCCGGTACCCTCAAGGAGCCCCTCGCCATGCACGCCATCAGCTTTATCCAGGACTTGGCCGTGATCATGCTGGTGGCAGGGGTTGTCACTGTCCTATTTCACCGGTTGAAGCAGCCGGTCGTGCTGGGCTATATCGTCGCCGGCTTTATCATCGGCCCCCACACCCCGCCGTTCGGCCTGATCCACGACGAAGACACCATCAAGACCCTCGCTGAGCTGGGGGTGATCTTCCTGATGTTCTGCCTGGGCCTGGAGTTCAGCCTGCGCAAGCTGTTCAAGGTGGGCGCCACGGCGTTTATCGCGGCCTTCCTGGAAATCATCCTGATGATCTGGATCGGTTACGAGATCGGCCAGTGGTTCGACTGGAACACCATGGACTCGCTGTTTCTCGGGGCGATCCTGGCGATTTCTTCCACCACCATCATCGTCAAGGCGCTCAATGACCTGAAGATGAAAAACCAGCGCTTCGCCCAGCTTATTTTTGGCGTGCTGATCGTGGAAGACATCCTCGGTATCGGCATCATCGCCTTGCTGTCGAGCATTGCGGTGAGCGGCACGGTCAGTTCCGGCGAGGTGTTTTCCACGGTCGGCAAGCTTTCGCTGTTCATGATCGTTGCGTTGGTCATCGGCATTTTGCTGGTGCCCCGTCTACTGGCCTACGTGGCCAAGTTCGAAAGTAACGAAATGCTGCTGATCACCGTACTGGGCCTGTGTTTCGGCTTCTGCCTGCTGGTGGTCAAGCTGGAATACAGCATGGTGCTGGGCGCGTTCCTGATCGGCGCGATCATGGCCGAATCCCGGCAGTTGATTAAGATCGAGCGCTTGATCGAGCCGGTGCGCGACATGTTCAGCGCCATCTTCTTTGTGGCGATTGGCTTGATGATCGACCCGCAGATCCTGCTGCAGTACGCCTGGCCGATTGCAGTGATCACCGTGGCCGTGGTGCTGGGCAAAATGCTGTCCTGCGGCCTTGGCGCTTTCATCGCCGGCAATGATGGCCGCACCTCACTGCGCGTGGGCATGGGGCTGTCACAGATTGGTGAGTTTTCCTTCATCATCGCGGCGTTGGGGATGACGTTGCAGGTGACCAGCGATTTTCTTTATCCCGTCGCGGTGGCGGTGTCGGCGATTACCACCTTACTCACGCCTTACCTGATTCGTGGCGCGGACCCGCTGTCATTGAAGATCGCGGCGGTCATGCCCAAGCGCATGAGCCGGGTGTTCGGCATGTATGGCGAGTGGCTGCGCAGCATTCAGCCCCAGGGCGAAGGCGCGATGCTGGCGTCGATGATCCGCAAAATCATCCTGCAAGTGGGGGTGAACCTGGCGCTGGTGGTGGCGATCTTCTTTGCCGGTAGTTATTTTGCGGCACGCATTGGCGGGTATCTGGAAGGCTGGATCAGCGACCCGAGCTGGCAGAAGGCGTTGATCTGGGGCGGGGCGCTGTTGGTTTCTCTGCCGTTTTTGATCGCGGCGTATCGCAAGCTCAAGGCGCTGTCGATGCTGCTGGCGGAGATGAGCGTGAAACCGGAAATGGCCGGGCGGCATACCCAGCGCGTGCGGCGGGTAATTTCCGAGCTGATCCCGATTCTCTCGCTGCTGTTGATCTTCGTGCTATTGGCAGCCTTGTCGGCCAGTATTCTGCCGACCAACAAGTTGCTGGTGCTGGTCGCGGTGGTCGCGGCGGCGGTGGCGGCCGTGCTCTGGCGGTGGTTCATCCGCGTGCATACGCGGATGCAGGTCGCCTTGCTGGAGACACTGGATAACCACAAGGACACGCCGGAGCACTGACGGGCAGTGGGGGCTGCGTTGCAGCCCAGCGCGAGCAAGCTCGCTCACTACAGCCTTCGCGATCAGCTTTCGAGCCAGACGTCCCGCGCCCAGTGCCACACCGATTCCCAGGTCTCTTCGGTGACGAGTTCTTCTTCGCCGGACCACAGCACCACGGTGCCGTCTTCTTCGACGCAGTAGTAGTCGTCGCCGTCCTGGCAGATCGGGATCATGCTGCGATCAACACCGGCATCCCAGGCGTTGGCGGCCACGTCGGGCAGGTAGGTGTGGGATTGCGGGTCGGTGACGGTCACCGGCTCCAGGCTGCCGTACACCACGTCGCTGACGGTCAGCAGGAATTCACGAAAGACAAACGGGATGTCGATGAACAGCTGTTCCTCGATTTCCACCAGTTGGTCTTCGTCAGGCAGCTCCAGCGGAACCGGGACCGGTTCGTTGGCTTCACGCAGTTGTTCGATGATTTCTTCCACGGCCGGGATCCTCTTGCTGATGGCGCGGTTTATAGGGGCGTTTTATACAGTAGCTCGCTATAAGTGCAACCGTGAAATAGAAATCCCGGCGCCCGCACATCGTCTGTAGTAACGAGGGGGCTAGAACTGTTTCTCCAGTTTTAGGCTAATGCTGTTTTTGTCGTAGGAATAAAGCCAGTCGATATTGCTTTGCACCTTGTTGTATTTGACCGTGAGGCTGGGAACGATGCCGTACACCGCCAGGCGCGGCGCCCGCAGGATGACGATGTAGCTTTGTTCCTCGTCATAGCGTCGATCATCGAGGATTGCGCTGTAGGCATCGTACTGACGCTGGCGGTACGAGGCGAAAACAACTGCGCTTACGCCGATGTCAAAGTCTTTGGCGACCCCCAGGCGCAGGCCTTTTTGCAGGTAGGCGGCGGTGCGGTCGCGAGTGTTGCGATCGGCGATATCGACACCGCCGAACAGCGTCCATTGTTGCGGCAGCACCTGGAACAGGGTAGCGGACACTGTGCTGAGACCGCCGTCGAGGTTGCTGTTGATCTCGTGCTTGTAGGCCATGTCCTTGTAATCGCCTTCAAGCTTGAACATGCGCGTGGCGGACAGGTTATGGATCCACTCGCCATGCAGCCCCCAGGCGCTGTACATGGCATTGTCGCCGATGGTGTTGAACTCGTACGACGGCCCGAATGCGTACTGGTTGCGGGCGTCGTGGTAACTGTAGCCGGCGTTATTGATCACGGTGCCCTCGTTGTACATGCTCTCCTTTTCGTAGGCCTGGCCGTACAACAACGAACGCACAAACAGCCCGTGATGACCGCTGACAGCCATGCGCTTGTTGAGCGTGGCCTCGTAGTCCTGGCCATGGGCTGACACGGCCTTGGGCAGGGAGCGCTTGACCAGAATGGTTTCCTGGTCGGTGACAAAGCGGTAGGTCACCGTGCTTTCGGAAGACTGGTTGAGGTTGTCGCTCCAGGTCGGGCCGATGGCGAAGGAACCTTGCCAGTCTTCGCGGTGGTCCAGGGCCTGGACGAAGCTGTCGACGGTCTTGCCCAGGCCCATAGCCTGCGCATCCGACGGGCTGAGGCCGCTGCTGATCTGCTCGAACGCCACTTTCGAATCGCCATCCTTACGGTTTTCGAACTGCACCCGCGCCAACTCAAGGCGACCGGGCAGGAAATCCGGCTGGATGGCCAGCAAGTCGCGGTAATAGCCTTCTGCTTTTTCCAGATCGCCGTCGGCGCGGGCCAGGCCGCCATTGGCATAGGCGGTGAGCATCGGGTCGTGACCGGGCAGGGCGTTGTAGCGCCTGAGGTAGTCGCGGGCCTGCGGCCATTGCTGGCGCTCGACGGACAAGTACACCGCGCGGCCCAGTTCATCGAGGTTGTTGCCGACACTGTAGATTTGGCCGTCGACATTCAACAGCGGCGCGGCCCCATCGCCGGACAGTTCGTCCTTGAGCAGCTTGCGCTCTTGCTGGTTGGCGCGGTACTCGATGGTCTGGTTCAGGCGCAGGGTGGTGTCCTGGTCGGCGCAAAACGCCGTTGCAGGCATGAACAGCAGCAAAGAAACAGGCAAAACGTGGAGCGTGAAGGGTCGCTTGCAGTAGGGCTGGGGCATTACCGGGCTCTCGGAATCGCTTCAAAACGCCAAAAAGCAAGTGCCCGACCGTCAGGCACTTGCTTCGCGGTGCTACGTCAGTTCAAGCCGCGGTTACTTGGCGACGCCACCGAAAGCGGTGTCGTAGTTGCGGTTGTCGAACTTGGCGATACCGGCCAGCGACGCGGTGGAGCCTGCGCCGAAGAAGCTGCCTTGGGTGGTACCCGTGGACAGCAAGCCGTTGGTAGCTGGGTTCAGGGCGGCTGCGGTGCCACTGAAGCCGGCGGTGGTGGTGTTGATGTTGGCGTTCACCGCCACGCGCAGGTTGGCGTTGGCGATCGAACCGGTCAGGGTCGGCGAGGCTGTGCCGAAGGAGGCGGTCAGGTCGCCGGACAGCACGTTGGCCCCGGAGTAGTTGTTGATGCCCTGTACCGCGTAGGTCACGCTGGCCGTCGGCAGCACGCGGCCGGTAGTGTCGCCGGAGTAGTAGACGACGCGGGTCGGGTCATTATTGGTGCCGTTCTGCGACCACTCGCCGTAGTACACCTGCTGGCTGGCGACTTGTTTGAAGTCGAAGTTGCCCAGCGCGGCGTGGGAGGCAGGCATCATGGCCGGTGTGATGGTGGTAACGCCGTTGGCGTCGGTGGCAACCATGCCTTTGAGGCCGGCGAACCCGACTTTTGCACCGCCGTAAAATGCCAGGACGCCCACGGCCGGCTGGCCTGGCGTGCCAGGGTGGTTCACGGTGCCCGTGCCGCCGGTGCCTTCAACGACGATAGTGCCGGTATAACTTTGCCCCGACGAAACGTCCGCTTGAACAACGCCGGCCAAACCAAGAAGCGCTACTGCCAATACTGTGTAGTTGAAAGTTTTCATTTTTTATCATCCATTAAGTAACTTTAATTAAGTCAACACGTCAAGCAGCTGCCAAGTGCTCTTAGCCTCCCATAGCTCACCTCACAAGTTAGAACGTAGTGGTAAAGCCGATTTTCAATGTTCGACCTGGTGCGGGCATCGCGGAGCGTGTCAGCGGGTCGATGTAATAGAGATTGCTCAGGTTGGTGCCGGTTAATTCGATGGATGCATCGTCGGTCAACTTGTAGTTTACGTACGCGTCATAAGTAATGATCTTGTCCCACGACATGGGCGTATTGATGTAATAGCTCACCATCGCGCTGTCTGGATAGTTGCTATAGAACTTGCTCTGATGCTGGCGGTAGTAGATGGCACGTGCGCCGACTTCCAGTTTGCGATTGAAGAAACGTGCACCGGCGCCCAGGTTGGCTGACCATTCCGGCTGGGCCATGCTCACCAGGTAACCCCCCACGAAGCCATCGTCCACACAATTGGGGGTACTGCCATTGGTGCTGATCGCGACGGCGGAGTCTTCGTCGCAGACTTTGTTTTTCAGTACATGGGCGATGCTCAGGTCGGTAAACACCCTCCCGTTGTCGTAACGGCCCTGGAATTCCACGCCGGAAGTTATCTGTTTCTCCAAGTTGCTGAAGCGCAACTCCGGGCTGCGTTCAATTACGTTTTTGATGGTGTTGTGGTAATACGTCAGTTTGATATCGGCGCGCTCGCTGCCGCCCCAGCCGGCCAAGTTGTGGATATAGGCGGCTTCATAGTTATAGGCATGTTCCGGCTCCAGCCCCCAGGGATTGACCGATGAGGAGAAACCAAGCGTGCTTTCAAACAGGCTGGGGTAACGGATAGCTTCGCTGTAGCGCAAATAAAACCGGCCATTCTCCGAGGTATAGAAAGTGGCTGACAAGTTAGGCGCCCAAGCACTGTCTTTCTGATGTTTGGCGCTGACATCTTTCTGATAACCCGTGGTGCTGGCTGAGGCACTGCACGCAATGATCGCTTCACCGGCACTCAGGCCGTTGATGCACGGGTTGTTGGCGCGTGAATACTTGCCTTTTCCGTCGCTAGCCCAATTGGCCTGATGTTGAGTGTCCTCAATAAGGGCGGTGTCTTTTTTGATTTGTTCTATTTCGGCCAGACGCTGCGCCTGTGGAATGCCAAACATGTCCCAGAAGAACTGGTTATTTGCCACTTTCTGATCGACATTGGCTTGCCACTCGGCGTTGCTCAGTGTTTTTCGGGTGGTATAACTGACGGTCCGGCCGCTTTCCACGAACTGCGTGGTAACCCCCGTTTTGTCTTGGGTTCCCTTCAAATAATCGTCAAATGCCCAATACGACGAGTACCGCGCCCCAGCCGTGAACTTGGCAAAGGTCACCGGGCGCCAATCGAAGTTGAAGTTGTACTCCCTTTCGTCACGGCGCCCCGCTCGCGGATTCATGCGCAATGTGTCGAAGATGATGGGATCGTTGTAATCATCCTTCGAACTCAATTTCTCATGCTGATAACTGGCGCCCAACGTCAGGTCCAGGCTGTCGAGCATCTTGAATTTGTTGCTGAGGGTCACCCCGGCGCGATCATGCTGGGCGTTGGCCACCGCCGTGTTGCGAAAGACCGGGTTGGCCGCGCTGGTGGCATTGGGCACGCCGCCGCTGGAGTAGGTGTCGCTTTGGGTATTGGTGGTCCAGAGGTTGGAATAGAAGTCCACCCATGGGTTGTCCTGAGGCTTGAGATTGTATTCCAGGTTGTAGGCTTTGCTTTGCACATGGCTCAGGGGCCATTGCGGCACGCCGCTGGTTTGGGCGTCGAACTGATCGCCGGGGCGGAAGAACGAAATGCGCGACGGCATGATCTCGCCGTACAGCGAATCGGTATCGCGGTAGCCGAATTCCAGGGACTGGTCGTCATCGATCTTGAGTTTGGCTTTGGCCAGCCAGGACTCCATCTTGCTGGAGGTGTTGGGCACTTCGTCGCCGGGCTTATATATGTTGGCCAGGTTGGGGATGTAGTCGAACTGGCCATTGATCTGTTTGCCGGTGGAATAAAAACCGGTTTTGTTCTTGCCCGCGTAGTGGTTGCCTTTTTCGCGGTAGGCGTAGGCGGCGAGCAGTTCGAATTTTTCCTGGCGGGTGCCGAGGGCCAGGCGATAAGCCGAGTCGTCACCGGAGATCAGGTTGTTGTCGCGACCGGTGCGCGGGTGTTTGTACAGCGACGGGTCATAGTAGGAATACACCGGGATGTATTGATAGTCGGCTGGCGGGCTTTGCCCGGTCATCAGCGTCGGCAGCTTGGGCGACACCGAGTTGTTGCTGCCTTCGATTTTCAGCTCGCCGCCGAACGCCTGGCCTTCCTTGAGGATGTCATCCACGTTCAACGTGTTGGCGACCACCGCGCCCCCCACGCCGCTGTAGACGTTGCGCTCCAGGTTCGGCCCCTTGAGCACCTTGATGCTGCCGATCAGGTTGGGATCGATGTAGTTACGGTTGTTGGCGCCCATGTAACCGCGATATACGGTCAGCGCCTGTTCGGTGCCATCGATGGTCAGCGGCACGCGGCCGGGGCCCTGAATGCCGCGCACGTTTGGGTCCAGCGCGCCACTGTTGCGGCCGTCGCCGCTGTAGACGTTGAGCATGCCTTTGAACATATCGGCGGGGGCGGCGCCTTTGTAGCGTTCGATCTGTTCCTTGCCGGCGTAGACGGAAGAGGTGTCCTGATCGTAGATATCGTTGTAGCCCTTTTCGTCGCGGGACTCCTTGCCCTCCATGCCGAGTACATAGATGGGCGCCAGGTCACCTTGCTGGATGCCGCTGGTGCCCTGCGCGGATTGCACCTGGATGACGGGCCTTTCAGGTTCGCCGACCAGGTTGTAGGTCACGGCCTGGTTGGCCAGCAATTGCTGGAGCGCCGCGTCCAGGGAGAGTCGGCCCTTGACCGGGTTGGCGTTGCGACCGGTCAGGTCGTTGCTGCCCAGGTAAAGTTCGACCCCGGCCTGACGTGCCAGCAGCACGAGCCCCGCATCCAGTGACAAGGCGGGTACATCGAATTCGTGATAACCGCCTCGGGTTTGAGCGTGAGTGGAGCTTTGCGCGGTGTTGCTGTTAGCAGGGCTGAGATCTGCGGCGTTGGCACACAGTGCGAAAACGGCCAACTGTATCCCCAGGCTCAGTCGAGTGCGGTTTATCGCCTTACGCTTCTTGTTGTGCTGTTGCATTTGCAAAACCGGCCTCACTAAAGCAAATAAGAGTTATTCACATGTAGTAGAAACGCGCCAACAATGAAAACGCGATAGATCGATATGATCTAGGCGTGAGGTTTTATATGGATATTTAGGGTTGCTGCGCTGCGCGGCCGATCTTCAATAGATCAACGTCAAGCCCGGCAGGTCGAGCAGGCGCCCATTGGCTTGGGCTGCGATGCGCTTGAGCGCGTCGTTGAGGTTGTCCAGCCGCGTGACAGCGCTGATACGCACATCACGCAGCGCGTCGCCCTTGACCATCACCAGGCCCGGCCGATAGCGATTAATGCGCGCCACGACTTCACCCAGGCGTTCGCGCTGGAACACTAACTGTCCCTGCTGCCAGCTGGCCAGCTCATCGGGACGGGCAGAGAGCGGCACGATGCCGGCTTTGGGGCTGAAGCCCAGGCTGTTGCCTTGCTCAAGTTGCGCAGAGCCGGCCGCGTCATCGCGTTGCTGAGGCGTCAGATTGACTTCGACCTGATGCTGCAACACCCCGACCCAGCCTTCGCGGTCGTTGCCCACACCGACCACGTAGCGCGTGCCGCGAGCCGTGATATCGGCTCCGGGCGCGCGTACCGTAAAAGGGCGTCGCTCCTGCTCATTGACCGGGGCGGGCGTGAAGACCGCCTCGCCCTGGCTCAGGCGTACGAGGCGGGTTTGGTCGTCGTAAGCGATATTCAGCAGGCTATGGCTACCCAACTCCACGTGGCTGCCGTCCGCCAGTGTGATCTGGCGGGTTTCACCAAAACCTGTGTGATAGTCGCTGTTCAAGGCTTCCAGCCAGAATGGCGGGGCGAGCAACAGCCAGCAACCCAGTGCCAGGGCGGCTATGGCGCCACTGGCCGGCAGTGGCCGGCGTATCCAGCGGGCACGGGGTGGGCGTGAGGGTTTGATGTAGCCCGCACGACGCTTGAGCATTGCGGTTGCCTGCCAGGCGCGATCCGCCTGGCGTGCGGCGGCGGCGTGCCGGGGGTCGGCCGCCTGCCAGCGCCGGAAAGCCTCCAGCTCACGTGGTGAAAGCTGTCCTTGGCGGTGACGCATCACCCAGTCGGCCGCGTTGCGCTCTACCGGGTCGATAGACTGAGGGGAATCGTTCACGGTTCTGACTGGTTACCTTCGTGCTTCCTGGAATATCCAAGGCTTTAATCCTCTGGGTCGGGATCGAGTGCCTTGCCGATCCTGGCCAGTGCCATCGCCATGTGTTTTTGTACAGAGCTTGTGGATATCCGTAAATAGCGGGCGGTTTCTTTGTGCGTCATGCCTTCGACGCGGCAAAGCATGAAGATATCACGGGTGCGCTCCGGCATCCGTTCCAGCAGGCTTTCCAACTGCTCCATGGCCAAGGCGTCGAAAGCCTGTGCCTCAGGGCCGCTGGCCTCATCCACCAGGGTCGCGAAATACGCTGCGGCGTCGTTATCGAAGCGCTTTTCACCGTAGCGCCGATGATGATCAATCATGAGATTGTGCGCTACCCGAAACAGATAGGACGGCGCGCAAAGGATGCGCTCCAGGTTCTCCAGCTGGGCGATGCGCAGGAACGTGTCCTGCACCAGATCCGATGCCAGGCTGGGCGAGCATTTTTTGCGCAACAGATAACGGTGCAGCGCAGATGCATGTTGGTTGAACAGTTTTTCCAGCACGGCGGCACGTTCCTATGCTCGGGCAGAACCGGGAGAGGATTCGAGTATAGTGAGAACAGTTCTCATTAATCCAGCAAAACCATGCAGTGCTTTTTGACGGGCAAAAAAATACCCCGGCTGCGTATTTCCTTTTCAGGCGATACACAGCCGGGGCTGTTTACAGCACGCTCAAGGCGCTATGCGATCAGCCGTTCTGGCGGATACCAGCAACCAGCCAAGGCTGGTTCTCGCCTTGTGGACGTTCCATGTTCCAGCTTTCGCTGAACACTTCGCCCTGGTCGAAACGCGAGGTCTTCGACACACCGCTGAAGGTCAGGGTGGCAATGGTCTTGTCGGCGCGATCATCCACACCTTCCAGTTGTACGCGCAGGTCGTCGATATAGGTTGACTGGAAAGCGTCGCCCAGATCAGCGCGTTCGCGCTTGAGGAACTCCAGCAGTTGCGGGGTCACGAACTCGGCGATCTTGTCCATTTCGTTGGCGTCCCAGTGCTGCTGCAGGGACTGGAAGTGGCTGCGGGCCGCTTCGACGAAACGCTCTTCGTTGAACCAGGCCGGCGCGTTGATCACCGGACGGGCGGCAGCAGGTGCCGCCGAACCGCCGAAGATCGAACCCATGGCTGGTTTCTGCTCGAACACTTCACGCTGCATCGGCGCGCCGGCCGGAGCCAGGTGCTCCTGCTGCTTGCGGCGACGGGCGGCGATAAAGCGGAAGATCACGAAGGCGATGACCGCCAGGATCAGGATGTCGAAGATCTGCATGCCCTGGAAGCCGCCGCCCATGAACATGGAAGCGAGCAGGCCGCCGGCTGCGATACCGGCCAGAGGGCCCAGCCAGCGCGAAGCACCGCCGGCCTTGGCAGCGGCGCCGGCAGCACCGGCTGCGCCTGCGGTAGCCGCAGCACCGCCGGCACCGGCGGATGGAGCCATTTGGCTGGTCTGGTGAGTCGGTGCCGCACCTGAACTTTTGCCGCCACCGAAGCGTTTGGCGTTGGCGTCGATGCTCATCGTCAGGCCGATGCACAACGCCATGGCGATGCTAAGAAAACGTTTCATAAAGGGAATTCCCATTTGTGGATTGCACGCGCGCCATGTTGCACAGGTGTAGAGACAGTGGCTAGCGACATAATGTTTCGGGCTTTTGCGTAGGACCGATTCAGAGTGGTCTGTAGGACTTATTACACATATTGGCCCGCACTCGTTAAAAACAAGGGCGGCTCACTGATCATTCCCACGCTCTGCGTGGTAATGCATCCGGTGACGCTCCGCGTCGCGACTTTAAAGCAGGACGCGGAGCGTCCCAGGCGGCATTCCTACGCAGAGCGTAGGAACGATCAGTGACAGGGGGGTAGGTCCTCAGATCGCTTCGAGCTTCGCGTAACCCATCATCAGCCACTTGCTGCCTTCTGAGAAATTCACCTGCACCCGCGCCTGGGCGCCGGCGCCTTCGAAGTTGAGGATCACGCCTTCGCCGAACACCGAATGCCTGACCTGTTGGCCAAGGCTGAATTGGGTTTCCGGAATTTCAGAGCCGGCGAACATATTGCTGGAGTTCTGCTGCTGGCCACCGCCGAATGGGCGGCTGACGCTGTTGGACAGGCGCACCTCCTGGATCAGGCCCTTCGGCACCTCCCGTACGAAGCGCGACACCTTGTTGTAGGTCTCGCTGCCGTACAAGCGTCGGGTTTCGGCGTAGGTCATCACCAGGTTCTGCATCGCCCGGGTGATGCCCACGTACGCCAGGCGGCGCTCCTCCTCAAGACGGCCGGGTTCTTCCAGGCTCATCTTGTGCGGGAACAAGCCTTCTTCCATCCCTACCAGGAATACGTAAGGGAATTCCAGGCCCTTGGCGCTGTGCAAGGTCATCAGTTGGACGCTGTCTTCATGTTCGTCAGCCTGGGCGTCGCCGGCCTCCAGCGAAGCATGGCCAAGGAAGGCGGCGAGTGGTGTGAGGTCCTCTTCGTTCTCGGCGTTTTCGAACGCGCGGGCGGCGCTCACCAATTCCTCAAGGTTTTCTACCCGGGCCTGGCCTTTCTCGCCTTTTTCCGCTTCGTGGTAGGCGATCAGCCCGGACTGTTCGATCACGGTCTGGGTCATCAGGTGCAGGGGCATTTCGGCGCACTTGGCCGCCAGGTTCTCGATCAGCTCGACAAACACACCCAGCGCCCCCGCCGCGCGGCCGGTCAGGCCTTTGTTGGCGATCAGCAAGCGCATGGCTTCCCACATCGACACATGGGCGTGGCGCGCGTGGTCGCGAATAGCTTCGACGGTTTTCTCGCCGATGCCACGGGCCGGGATGTTGATCACCCGCTCCAGCGCCGCATCGTTGCCGCGGCCTTCCAGCAAGCGCAGGTAGGCCATGGCGTTCTTGATTTCCGCGCGCTCGAAGAAGCGCTGGCCGCCGTAGATGCGGTAGGGGATGCGCTCGCGCAACAGGGCTTCTTCCAATACCCGCGACTGGGCGTTGGAGCGGTACAGAATTGCGATGTCGCTGCGCGCCAAACCGGTCTTCAGCGCGCTTTCGATGGTTTCCACCACGTAGCGCGCTTCATCGTGCTCGTTGAACGCCGCGTACAGGTTGATCGCTTCGCCTTCGCCGCCGTCGGTCCACAATTCTTTACCCAGGCGCCCGGTGTTGTTGGCGATCAGGGCGTTGGCGGCCTTGAGGATGCCGGCGGTGGAGCGGTAGTTCTGCTCGAGGCGGATGGTGACCGCGTCCGGGAAGTCTTCGGAATACTGGTAGATGTTCTCGATTTTCGCGCCACGCCAGCCGTAGATCGACTGGTCGTCGTCGCCCACGACCATCAGGCTGTCGCCGCCTTTGGCCAGCAGGCGCAACCAGGCGTACTGCACGGCGTTGGTGTCCTGGAACTCGTCCACCAGGATGTGCCGGAAGCGCTTCTGGTAATGGGCCAGCAAGCCCGGGTTGTCGCGCCACAGGTCGAGCGCGCGCAGCAGCAGTTCGGAGAAGTCGATGACCCCGGCGCGCGCGCAGGCGGCCTCGTAGGCTTCATAAATGCTGCGCATGGTGGCCAGGAACAGGTCGCCGCTGGCCTGGATATGCTGAGGGCGCAGGCCCTCGTCTTTCTGACCGTTGATAAACCATTGCGCCTGGCGCGCCGGCCAACGTTGCTCGTCCAGGCCCAGCTCGCGGATCACCCGCTTGACCAGGCGTTGCTGGTCATCGCTGTCGAGGATCTGGAAGGTCTGGGCCAGCCCCGCTTCTTGCCAGTGCGCGCGCAACAGGCGGTGCGCCAGGCCGTGAAAGGTGCCGACCCACATGCCGGCCGGGCTGATGCCCATCAACTGCTCGATGCGGTGGCGCATCTCGGCGGCAGCCTTGTTGGTGAAGGTCACCGACAGGATGGAATGCGGGGAGGCGTTTTCGACCTGGATCAACCAGGCGATACGGTGCACCAGCACTCGGGTTTTACCGGAGCCAGCACCGGCCAGGACCAACTGACGGCCAACGGGGGCCGCTACGGCCTGGCGTTGGGCATCGTTGAGGGAATTCAGCAAAAGGGAGAGATCATCGCGCATCGACGCATTCTATGGCCCCCGGGGGAGTGGGGCAAATACCAATGCCGGGTGGTCGACGCAAAACATCCGGGGTGATGACTGGTCGGTCAAGGGTCGCAGCCCCCGCCGTGTCTCGCTCAAGCCGTCTGGCCCCGGAGTTTGCGGGCCATGCCCGCGCAGTTTTTATGACGTGGAGCAGTTTGGCCCAAGCGTTTGCTTGTGTATGCTCCGTCGACGTTTCGGGCTCACCATTATAAGAATACTGCCTATGACCCTCAGCACCGATCTGCTCGGCCACTCGACGGCGCCCGCGCAGGTTCTTCGCAAACACTACGCCACCGAGATGGCGGTCGAACGTACGCGCCTGTTGTATCAGGGCTCGCTGCTGCCGACCCTGTTGATGCTGGTCAATGGCCTGGTGTGCGCCTGGCTGCTCTGGAACCCCAAGCAATACCTGCTGGACAGCATCTGGCTGGTCTGGCTGCTGGCCCTGGTGGCGATGCGCGTGATCCAAGTGGCGGCGTTTGATTCGGCCATGCCCAGCCGCCAGGCCCAGCCGGTGTGGCGACGCATGTTCATGCTCGGCTCGGCGGTCAGCGGCTTGACCCTGGCCACTGCCGCCATTGCCCTGGTGCCGGTGGACAGTTTCATGCAACAGGCCTGGGTGTTCGGCCTGATTGGCGCGGCGACGCTGTCGGCCAGCGTGGCCTATGCCGTGAGCCTGCCGGCGTTCCTGTCGTTCGCCGTGCCCTGTCTGGTGCCGGCCATCATTTACCTGTTCTGGAGCGGCGACCCGCAGCAGCGCGGCTGGGGCGTATTAGGCCTGATCCTGCTCGCGTCCTTGAGCCTAGTGGCGTGGCAGGTCAATCGCCTGATCCAGCGCGGCCTGCTGCGCCGCTTCCAGAACCAGGCATTGATCGAGCATCTCCAGCAGGCACAGCAGCGCAGCGAGCAGCTCAACCAGGAGTTGGTGCGCGAAGTCGAGCAGCGCCGCCAGGTCGAACAGGAACTGCGCGAAGCCCAGATCGGCCTGCAGGATCGCGTGGCGCAGCGCAGCCAGGAGCTGGACGCCGCCAGCCTGGCGTTGAATAAAAGCGAAGCGCGCCTGGCCATGGCGCTGCAGGCCAGTGAGTTGGGGCTATGGGACTGGAACCTGCAAACTGACGAAGTCCATCACACCCAGCTCAAGGAGCTGTTTGGCCTGGAACCGGAGTACGTCACGGCGATGCTCGGCCACCTCAAGCCGCGCCTGCACCCCGACGACCTGCCACTGCTCAAGCGCGCCTTGGTGGAACACTTGAAGGGTCGTAGCGAGGATTATCAGGTCGAATACCGCGTACGCCATGGCGATGGGCACTGGGTGTGGATCGAAGACCGAGGCCGCGCCGTGGAGCGTGCGCCCAGCGGCCGGGTCACGCGCATGCTCGGCACTCGCCGTGATATCAGCGCCGGCAAGGCCCTGGAGGAACAACAGCGTCTGGCGTCGACCGTATTTGAAGCGGCCAGCGAAGGCATTGTAATCCTGGATCCGAGTTACAAACTGATCGCGGTCAACCAGGCTTTCAGCCGTGTCACCGGCTTTGAAATCGACGACATGCTCGGTCGCAACGTGGTGGAGCTGCCCAGCAGCCGTGATGCTCGCCGCCACTTCCCGGTGATCCGCCAGGCCTTGCTCAGTCACGGTACCTGGCAGGGCGAGCTGGTGGAGACGCGCAAGAACGGCGAGCTCTACCCGCAGTGGCTGCAATTGAATGTGGTGCGCGATATCCGCGGGAAAGTCAGCCATATCGTGGGCTTCTTCGCCGATCTATCGGCGCGGCGTGAGTCCGAAGAGCGCATGCGCTACCTCACCCATTATGACGAGCTGACCGGCCTGGCCAACCGCTCCTTGTTCCGCGAACGGCTGCGCGAAGCCCACCAGCGTGTACGCCAGGGCGGGCGCAGCCTGGCGTTGCTGCATATCAACCTGGACCGCTTCAAGCTGCTCAATGACAGCCTGGGCCACGAGGTTGCCGATCAGTTGCTGCAGAAAATGGCGCGGCGCTTGATCAATGCCCTGCCCGAGGCCGACACCATTGCACGCCTTTCCGGGGACGAATTCGCCGTGCTGTTCGACGCCTACGGCAACCTGTCGAGCCTGGCGCGGGTGGCGACGCGGTTGCTGGCCAAACTGCGGGTGCCGGTGACGGTAGAAGGGCATGAACTGGTGGTCAGTGCATCAATGGGCGTCAGCCTGTTGCCGGACAATGCGCGGGAAATTTCTGCGCTGGTCAGCCAATCGAACATGGCCATGCAGCACGCCAAACACCTGGGCGGCAACAATTTCCAGTTCTACACCGACAGTCTGCAAGCCAGCACGCTGGAGCGCTTGCAACTGGAGAATCACCTGCGCAAGGCCATTGAAGAGCGCCAGCTCGCGGTGTTCTATCAACCCAAACTGTGCCTGGCCACCGGCAAGCTGAACGCTGCTGAAGCCTTGATCCGCTGGGAGCATCCACAGTGGGGCATGGTGCCGCCGGGGGACTTTATCGGCCTGGCCGAAGAGACCGGCCTGATCGTGCCGCTGGGCGAGTTCGTGCTGCGCGAGGCCTGCCGGCAAGCCTGTGAATGGCAGCGCCAGGGGTTGGCGCCGATCCGGGTGTCGGTGAACCTGTCGGTGCATCAGTTGCGCCAGGGCAAGTTGGTCAGCCTGGTGCGTCAGGTGCTCGAAGAAACCGGTCTGGACCCGCAATACCTGGAGCTGGAGCTGACCGAAAGCCAATTGCTCGATAGCGTCGAGCACATCATTGCCACCTTCCAGCAACTTCGCGACCTGGGCGTGAAGCTGGCCATCGACGATTTTGGTACCGGTTATTCATCCCTCAGCTACCTCAAGCGCATTCCCGTGGATTACGTGAAGATCGACCAAACCTTCATTCGCGGGCTTGGCCAGGGTCGTGAAGATGCCGCCATCACCCGAGCCATCATCGCCATGGCCCACGGTTTGGCGCTCAAGGTGGTGGCTGAAGGGGTGGAGGACCAGCAGCAATTGGACTTCCTGCGCGCAGAGCGCTGCGACGAAGTGCAGGGCTATTTGATCAGCCGGCCGATAGAGGCCCAAGCGCTGGCAGATTTGTTACGGGAAAATGCAGATTTTCCTTAGTGATGGCGACACCGCCCCTGTGGCTACATGTGCGTCGCCCGCAGAGATAAAGGGGAACAGGACGATTTAGTGATGCGCCGGACGGGCAAAACGGCAATTCCTGTAGTATAACTACAAGCTTGCTACATCCTCGGCCCTGCCCATAACAAAGAGTCCAGCCCTTTGAACCTGTTGCAACATATCGCCCAGTCGCGCCACCTGTTACGCAAATCGGAACTCAAGGTTGCCGACCATGTGCTGCTTGACCCTGCGGCTGTGATGCACAGTTCCATGGCCGACCTGGCTCATAGCGTGGGCATCAGCGAGCCGACCATCGTGCGCTTTTGCCGCGCCATCGGTTGCTCCGGGTTCCAGGACTTGAAGCTCAAGCTGGCCCAAAGCCTGGCCGCCGGTGCCAGCTTTGGGCAATTCGCGATTCACGAAGACGACTCCGTCGCCGACTACAGCCTGAAAATCTTCGACACCACCCTGCACACCCTGATGGAAGTGCGCGAGAAGCTCGACCCGGTGGAGTTGCAAAAGGCCGTGACGGCCATGTCCCAGGCCCAGCGTGTCGAGTTCTACGGCTTTGGTGCCTCCGGTGCCGTTGCCGCCGACGCCCAGCACAAATTCTTCCGCTTGCTGCTCACCGCAGCGGCCTACAGCGATCCGCACATGCAGGCCATGTCGGCGGTGACCTTGAAGCCCACCGACGTCGCCATTTGCATTTCCCAGTCGGGACGTTCCAAAGACCTGCTGATCACCGCCAACCTGGTGCGTGAGAGCGGCGCTTCGTTGATCACCCTGTGCCCGAGCCAGACGCCGTTGGCGGAGCTGTCCACAGTCAACCTGGCGATCGACGTGCACGAAGACACCGAGATCTACACGCCGCTGACCTCGCGTATTGCCCATTTGGTGGTCATCGACGTGCTGGCGATGGGCGTGGCCATGGCGCGGGGGCCGAGCCTGGTCAACCACCTCAAGAGCGTCAAACGCAGCTTGCGCAGCCTGCGGTTGTCGCCCAAGTCCGTCAAAGCCCTGGACGACTGATCCAACGCCACACTCGGTCAAATTGTGGGAGCTGGCTTGCCTGCGATGGCGGTGGGTCAATCAATGAATGTGGCAGCTGACGGATCGCCATCGCAGGCAAGCCAGCTCCCACATGGATGTGTGTCAATTCCGCAAGATTCATCATCCTGTAACCCCCACGCCGCCAAACCGTCATCCCCCAGGACCATCCTGAACTCCCCGCACTCGCATTGGGAGACTCCAAATGGCCCGGCCCTACGAAGACAGCAACAGCACCGTAAAGACCCGTCGTCAGCAGGAAGACCAACGCCGCATGGCGTTCCGTCGCGCAATCGAAGACCGTTGCGAGGAGCGCCAACTGCTCCAGAGCATCAGTGACTACCCGGAACTGCATTGGCAGGCACCCGCGGCTGCCCAGCGAAGCGCTCAGCCAGGGCGCTGATCTGCACCCGTTCGCTGCGAATAAAGCCCAGGAACGCATGGGCCACCGGTGACAGGCGCTTGGCCTTGGCCTGCACCAGGCACCAACTGCGGTACAGCGGCAGCTCTTCCACCGGCAGCTCCTTGAGCCCGCCGGTGGCCAACTCCATGTTCACCGCATGCCGCGTCAACAGGGCCACACCCAGCCCTGCGCAGACGCACTCACGTTGCGCCTCGGCCGAGGCCACTTCCACCGTCTGGGTGAAGTGCACGCGTTTCTCCTTGAAATACTCTTCGCACGCCAGCCGCGTACCGGAACCCGGTTCGCGGATCAGCAGTGTGTAAGGCTCCAGGTCCTGCAGGCGCAGTGGGCCTTGCAGGCTCAGGGGGTGGTCGGGTGGCGCGACGGCGACAATCGGGTTGTTGAGGAACGGCAGGAACTCCAGCCCCATGTCCTGAGGCACCATGGACATGATCACCAGGTCGTCCCGGTTGTCCGAAAGCCGACGGATCACCTGGGCGCGGTTCACCACCGTGAGGTGCAACTGCACTTCCGGATGCTGGCGCTTGAACGCGGCGAACAGGTGCGGCACGAAATACTTGGCGCTGGATTCAATCGCCAGTTTCAACTGGCCCTGCAGCGAGCCCTGCATGTCCGACAGCTGCATGTCGAGGTTTTCCAGGCGCCCGAAAATATCCCGACTGGCCCGCTGCAGGGCCTCGGCGGCCTCGGTCATGTAGAGTTTTTTGCCGACGTAATCGAACAGCGGCTGGCCGATCAGCTCTTCGAGCTGACGAATTTGCAGGCTGACGGCCGGTTGGGTGAGAGACATTTCCTCGGCGGCGCGGCTGTAAGAGCGTAAGTCGCACACCTCATGGAAAATCTGCAACTGACGCAATGTCAGCCGCATCAATGACTTACGCATACTTCAATCCTTTCGCTGCAGGCCTTCCGGCCAACTATAAGTCTTTACTTATGCGCAACCCAATAATTATTGATTTTTGTTAATCCTCCTGCAGGCTTAGTGTGTGTCTCGCGACTGTCATGAAACATTTGGTCACGCGTCGACCCGGCTCCAGCGGGTCGAAGAACGCAGCAATCGGCTCAAGGGAATTTCCAAGTGATAAAAAAGATCCTGATCGCCAACCGTGGTGAAATTGCCGTACGAATCGTGCGTGCCTGCGCCGAGATGGGCATTCGCTCGGTCGCGGTCTATTCCGACGCCGACCGCCACGCGTTGCACGTCAAGCGTGCCGACGAAGCCCACAGCATTGGTGCCGAGCCACTGGCCGGCTACCTGAACCCGCGCAAGCTGGTGAACCTGGCCGTGGAAACCGGTTGTGATGCGCTGCACCCTGGCTACGGCTTCCTGTCGGAAAACGCGGAACTGGCGGACATCTGCGCCGAACGCGGGATCAAGTTCATCGGCCCGTCCGCTGAGGTGATCCGCCGCATGGGCGACAAGACCGAAGCGCGCCGCAGCATGATCAAGGCCGGTGTGCCGGTCACGCCGGGCACCGAGGGCAACGTCGCCGACATCGCCGAAGCCCTGACCGAAGGCAACCGCATAGGTTACCCGGTGATGCTCAAGGCCACTTCCGGCGGTGGCGGTCGTGGTATCCGCCGTTGCAACAGTCGCGAAGAACTTGAACAAGCCTTCCCCCGCGTGATTTCCGAAGCCACCAAGGCCTTCGGTTCGGCGGAAGTGTTCCTGGAAAAATGCATCGTCAACCCCAAGCACATCGAGGCGCAGATCCTCGGTGACACCTTTGGCAATGTGGTGCACCTGTTCGAGCGCGATTGTTCGATCCAGCGCCGCAACCAGAAGCTCATCGAAATTGCCCCCAGCCCGCAGCTCACCCCTGAACAGCGCGCCTACATCGGCGACCTGTCGGTACGCGCCGCCAAGGCCGTGGGCTACGAGAACGCCGGCACCGTGGAGTTCCTGCTCGCCGAGGGCGAGGTGTACTTCATGGAGATGAACACCCGAGTGCAGGTGGAACACACCATCACCGAAGAAATCACCGGGATCGACATTGTCCGCGAGCAGATCCGCATCGCCTCGGGCTTGCCGCTGTCGGTGAAACAGGAAGACATCCAGCACCGTGGTTTCGCGTTGCAGTTCCGTATCAACGCCGAAGACCCGAAGAACAACTTCCTGCCCAGCTTCGGCAAGATCACCCGTTATTACGCGCCCGGCGGCCCCGGCGTGCGTACCGACACGGCGATTTATACCGGCTACACCATCCCGCCGTTCTACGACTCCATGTGCCTGAAACTGGTGGTGTGGGCGTTGACCTGGGAAGAAGCCATGGACCGCGGCCTGCGTGCCCTGGACGACATGCGCCTGCAAGGCGTGAAGACCACTGCCGCCTACTACCAGGAAATCCTGCGCAACCCGGAATTCCGCAGCGGTCAGTTCAACACCAGTTTCGTGGAAAGCCATCCTGAGCTGACCAACTACTCGATCAAGCGCAAACCCGAAGAGCTGGCCCTGGCCATCGCCGCCGCCATCGCCGCCCACGCAGGCCTGTGAGGAATACAACAATGTCCAAGAAGATTTTCGTAACCGACACCATCCTGCGCGACGCTCACCAATCGTTGCTCGCGACCCGCATGCGCACCGACGACATGCTGCCGATCTGCGACAAGCTCGACAAAGTCGGCTACTGGTCCCTGGAGGTCTGGGGCGGCGCGACCTTCGACGCCTGCGTACGTTTTTTGAAAGAAGATCCGTGGGAGCGCCTGCGCCAACTGCGCGCCGCGTTGCCCAACACGCGTCTGCAAATGTTGCTGCGCGGCCAGAACCTGCTGGGCTACCGCCATTACAGCGATGATGTCGTAAAAGCCTTCGTCGCCAAGGCCGCAGTGAATGGCATCGACGTGTTCCGCATCTTCGACGCCATGAACGATGTGCGTAACTTGCGTGTGGCCATCGAAGCGGTGAAAGCTGCGGGCAAACATGCCCAGGGCACCATTGCCTACACCACCAGCCCGGTGCACACCGTCGAAGCGTTTGTGGCCCAGGCCAAGCAGCTGGAGTCCATGGGCTGCGACTCGATCGCAATCAAGGACATGGCCGGCCTGTTGACCCCTTACGCCACCGGCGAACTGGTCAAGGCGCTGAAAGCCGAGCAGAACCTGCCGATCTTTATCCACTCCCACGACACCGCTGGCCTGGCCGCGATGTGCCAACTCAAGGCCATCGAAAACGGTGCCGATCACATCGACACCGCCATCTCCAGCTTCGCCTGGGGCACCAGCCACCCCGGCACTGAGTCGATGGTCGCCGCCCTTAAAGGCAGCGAATTCGACACCGGTCTCAGCCTTGAACTGCTGCAGGAGATCGGCCTGTACTTCTATGCGGTGCGTAAGAAGTATCACCAGTTCGAGAGCGAATTCACCGCCGTCGACACCCGCGTGCAAGTCAACCAGGTGCCGGGCGGGATGATTTCCAACCTGGCTAACCAGCTCAAAGAGCAGGGCGCGCTCAATCGCATGAGCGAAGTGCTGGCCGAGATCCCGCGCGTGCGGGAAGACCTTGGCTTCCCGCCGCTGGTGACGCCGACGTCGCAGATCGTCGGTACCCAGGCGTTCTTCAACGTGCTGGCCGGTGAGCGCTACAAGACCATCACCAACGAAGTGAAACTCTATCTGCAAGGCGGCTACGGCAAGGCGCCGGGCACCGTGAACGAGAAGTTGCGTCGCCAGGCCATCGGCAGCGAAGAGGTTATCGACGTGCGCCCGGCCGACCTGCTCAAGCCGGAAATGACCAAGCTGCGCGGTGAAATCGGCGCGTTGGCCAAGTCCGAAGAAGACGTGTTGACCTACGCCATGTTCCCGGACATCGGCCGCAAATTCCTCGAAGAACGCGACGCCGGCACCCTCGCGCCGGAAGTGCTGCTGCCGATTCCAGAAGCCGGCGGCGTTGCGCGCGCCGGTGGCGAAGGCGTGCCGACCGAGTTCGTCATCGATGTACACGGCGAAAGCTACCGCGTGGACATCACCGGCGTCGGCGTGAAGGCCGAAGGCAAGCGCCACTTCTATCTGTCCATCGACGGCATGCCGGAAGAAGTGGTGTTCGAGCCGCTCAACGAGTTTGTCAGCGGCGGCGGCAGCAAGCGCAAGCAGGCCACCGAGCCGGGTCACGTCAGCACGGCAATGCCGGGCAATATCGTCGACGTGCTGGTCAAGGAAGGTGACGTGGTCAAGGCCGGCCAGGCCGTGCTGATTACCGAAGCCATGAAGATGGAGACCGAAGTGCAGGCCGCCATTGCCGGCAAGGTGACCGCTGTTCATGTGGCCAAGGGCGACCGGGTGAACCCTGGCGAAATCCTGATTGAGATCGAAGGCTGATACAGCCTTCGACACTACCGTTTAATCCTCGGGGGGGCAGGTGCTCCCCTTTTTTTTCGCCTGCAATTGGGTCAGAAACCCATCCGCCACTGGGCTATCAGGCCTTGGTTGCTGCTGTGGGTGCCTTTTTCAGCGCTGTAGGCCAGGCCGAGGGTATGGTTTGCCGAGAGCGCCAGATCCAGCCCGGCCTGCAGGTTGAGGCTGTTGCGATCGAGGGACGCGCCCTGGATGGTGAACCCCTCAATGCCGCCCTGGCGAAAGGACTGGCGCACCTGGCTGTCGACGTTGCCATACAGGTGTTTCCAGCTTGTGCTCAGGTGTGGCGTGAGGGTCATCTGGTTGTCGAACCGAAACGGTTTGGCCAGGCGCAGGCCAAGGGTGCTGCTCAGGTTTTGCTGGGTTTGCGCATCGACGTTCAGCGCGGCCGGCCCGCCTTGTTCCCTGAAGCTGTCACGGCTGTAGCGTTGGTAGCCAAGCCCGGCAAAGGGTTCGATGCTGATGTCGGCATCGCCCAGTTGGTAACCCGCCTCGCCGAAGACAGTCTGGCTGTTGGCGTCGTAGCGGCCCTTGAGCGCATCCTTGTAACCCAGGACGTCAACCTTGCGTTGATTCTGGCCGGCATGGCTGCTGTAGATCGCCCCCAGGCGCAAGGCCAGCGGCCCGTCCTGACGCACGGCGTAACCGCCCAGGTGCCAGCTGTCCAGGTCGGCGCTGAAGCGTTGAGTATCCAGGCGGCTGCTGGATTTTGCACCCAGCACACCGACTCGCCAGGCGTGGTCAACTGCCCAGTCGGCGCCCAATAGCACGCCTTGGTTGGCCGTATCCAGGCCGGCAGTACCGCGCTGACTGTCGAGGCCGCCTTCGCTGCCGAGGTTTTTTACCCAGAAGTGGCCGTCGGTGTCGGTGGGCAATTCACGCAGGGTCGAGAGCACTCGGCTGCTCAACTGCTGGGTGGTGCTCTGGGTAGCCGCCGCCAGGCTCGCGTTCTGGCTGCCGGCCAGTTGCTCAAGGGCCGCACCGAACGCGCCCGGTTTTTGCGCGAGTTCAGCGTTGAATTTTTCCAGGGCCTTGACCTGTTCCGAACTCAATTCGCCCGACTGCAGCAGGCGAGTCAGCGCGGGATCCAGCACTTTCGCCACCTGCCGGCCATTGTGGGTGGTGGCTTGCCCGAGCAAATAGCCGTCGAGGGCTGGGTTTTTTACTTCGGGAATAGCGTAGTACTCAAAAGGCAGCGCGTCGTAGGGCTGATACCAGTACGGCGTGTACTCGATATCCCCACGCGCGTGTGCATGTTGAAGGCTGGCGACGGCTAAAAGGCCGATGGCAAATACGATTCTACGGGGGGTAATGGGCATGAATTCCCGACCTCTTGTGGATGAGGGCGGGAATTTAGCGAGGCGGGGCGGGGATAACTGTCAGGCCGTAGACTTCCGATTTGCAGGAGTTGTCTCTATCGGGGCGTGATTAACGTTTATGCATTTTATTGCGTAAGAAAGCGACCATACGGCGCTTATGTGCATTTTAATGCAGTTATTGGGGGTGATTAACGGCTTTATCTGCACTATATTGCGTTAACTCATCTCCTGTATGTCGCGTAAACGCATTAAATTGCAGGTGCACTCATGCTCAAGCTGACCCTACAACTCTTCACCGAAGGAAAATGGCAGGACGCCATGCTGCTGACCTTTGATACCCCGCAAGAGGGCTTCGAAAGTCGCTGCAGCTTTGGTTATGACCAGTGCTATCTGGTGGACCACCTCGATGACCTCGCCACGCCTTTTGTAAAGTCAGTGAGTGTCAGGTTTCCTTTGCTGTGGGAGGCGTGCCGAACGCAGGGTGCCCCGGCTTTTCTTCATGACATCGCACCGGCAGGGGCCGCCAAGCGTTTTCTGCTGGCACATCTTGGTCAGGACAAACCGGATGACATCAGCGCAGACCTTTTCTTACTCATGCGCAGCACACCTGCGCCTATCGGTCATATGCGCATCAAAGAGTCGGTTGCCGCGATGGACAGTCGCCCACCCATGGGCTTTACGCGTCAGGAAGTCATCCAGCGCGATAATAGTTTTCTCGAATACGCCTATGAGCAGGGGGCGGCCATCGGTGGCGCCACGGGTGCCGGAGGCGAAGCACCGAAGCTGTTGCTGACCGAAAACCAGCAAGGCCTGCTGTTCCCGGATGCCGTGCTCGATGACGAACACGTCCGGCAGCACTGGTTCGTGAAGTTCGCCCGCAACAAAGGCACGCAGCTTGACCAGGACATTCTGCGCAGCGAATACCACTACTACCAGGCCCTTCAGACATTGGGCATCGACACGGTCGCGGCGCAAGGACTGGCTTTGGAAGAGGCCAGCAAGCCGAGCCTGTGGATGCAGCGTTTTGACAGGCACGTTGGCCGCGAAGGCGTCGAGCGTTATGCCGTGGAATCCATCTACTCAATGGCTGGCGTGACTGTCCCTGGAAGTGCCATGGGGCATCGTGCGGTTATCGAGCAGTTGGTGAGGTTATGGCAGGGGGCAGGACAAGCACCTGACGTGCCGGCGCTGGTCGCGGAGTACCTCAAGCGTGACCTGTTGAACAAGATCCTGGGCAACTCGGACAACCACGGGCGCAATACCTCGATTATTCGTCAAACCAACGCCTTGCGCCTGGCCCCGATCTACGACCTGGCGCCCATGGTGATGGATGACGAAGGCATCACCCGCACCACGAAATGGCCCAGGGAACTTGAACGTGCGGGCGAAGTGGACTGGCGCGGCGTATGTGATTTGCTGAGCGATCTCGTCGACAGTCAGGCCCTCTACGAAGGGCTCAGGGACGCCGCGCAGCAGCTTTCAGCGTTACCCGACATCCTCAGCACCAGCGGCTTGCCTGCCGTGACGATGAACCACCCCGGCATAGCGTTGAAAAACCTGCCGCAACGCCTGAAAGACTGGGGATTGAAATGAGCCTGACCCTTGAAGAGCGCACCCAACTGATCGACAGCATCCAGGCGGCATTGGCCGATGGCACGCTGGATATCGCGGCCGCGGTGCGGCGTCTGCGCACCGAAGTCACCGGCCTCCAACAAACCCAGTTCGCCAGGATGTGCAAAATTTCCGTGCGCACCCTGGTGCATATCGAACATGGCGAGGGCAATCAGACCTTGAAGTCGCTCAATGCCGTGTTCAAACCGTTCGGCATGCAAATGGGCGTCGTCAAGCTGCGCCGCTGAACTCAACTGCGACGCACGTACCCCTTGCCATAATGCCGCTCCATCCGAGCCTGGATCAGCTCCAGGCCCAGCGACAACACCCAGTAGATAATCGCCGCAGTGGTCAGCATTTCGATATAGCGGTAGCTGGAACGGCCATAGGACTGGGCCAGGAACATCACTTCCCAGACACCCATCACCGAGATCAGCGACGAATCCTTGAGCATTGAGATGAACTGGTTGGTGGCGGGCGGGATGATGGTGCGCATCGCCTGGGGCAGGGTGACATGCCAGAAGATCGCGCTGTCGCGCATGCCCAAGGCCAGTGCGGCTTCGCGCTGACCGTGGGCGACGCCGAGGATGCCGGCGCGGAAGATTTCACTCAAGTAGGCGCCGTAGTTCAGCGAGAGCGCGATGATCCCGGCGACGATGGCGCCCGGCACCAGGCCCAGTTGGGGCAGGCCGAGGTAGATCAGCAGGATCTGGATCAGCAGCGGCGTGCCGCGAAAGAATGACGCGTAGAAACTCGCGATCCCGAACGCCACCGCGCTTTTCGACAGGCGTCCCAGCGCCGTGACAAACCCCAGCACCGAAGAAATCCCGATCGAACACAGGCACAAAAACAGCGTCAGCGCCGCGCCTTGCAGGAAACCGTTGGGTGCCAGGTGCAGGCCCATCAGGTTGGGCAGCTTGTCCAGAATGATCGAGAACTTCAGGTCAAAGCTCAGGAAGAAGCTGGCGAACAGGCAGAACAGCGCGGCCCAGGTCAGGTACAGGCGGGTCCGGAAACCGAAGAGCCGCTGCCATCGCGACTCACTGACCGGCGGTTTGGGCGGTGCGGGGAATGCAGTCATTGGCTGATGTCGGCGCCGATCCATTTTTGCGACAGCTTGCTCAGGGTGCCGTCCTGTTTCAACTCGGCGAAGACTTCACGCACCTTGCTGTCCCACTGCGGGTCGCCTTTTTCGATGGCCACTGAGTTGGGTTCCGAATACAGCGGCTCGCCGGCCAGCTTGAAGCGCTTGTCCTGTGTCAGGCGCGGTTGGGCGGTGACCAGGTTGGTGAGGATGGCATCCAGGCGCACGCCGGCGCCCAGGCCGAGATCCTGGAAGGCCACGTTGTCGGTGTCGTACGGGGCGATCTGCACCTCTTCGAAGGGGTACTGCAACTGTGTGTCTTCAGCACCTTCGATCACCAGGTTCTTGTTCAGGTAGCTCTCATAGCTGGAGGCGCTGGTGAGACCGACTTTCTTGCCGCTCAGGTCCTTGGCGCCGTGGATGCGATCATCCTTGGCGTTGACCACGATCACCGCCGGCGAGGCGTAGTACTCCACCGGGAAATCGAACACTTCGGCGCGGGCCTTGCTCGGGGTCATGGAGCAGATGCAGATGTCATAGCGGCCGCTCCAGCGGCCGGCCGCGATCACGTCCCAGGAAGGGGTTTCCAGGCGCAGTTTCACACCCAGTTTCTGCGCCACGGCCTTGGCCACATCCACGTCGAAACCGTCGAGCTGGTTCTGGTCGTTCAGAAACGAGAACGGTGGGTAGCTTTCCATCAGCACGCCGACCAGTTCTTTGTTTTTCTCGACCCGGTCCAGCGTGGCACCGCCGAAGGCTTGTGTCGAAGCAGCCAGGATCGTCAGGCCCAGGGCCAGCAGCGGTTTAAGTTTCACGAAGAGACACCTTTGAAAAAAGAGTTGTTATAAACAGAATTCAACGTATTAAATAGTTATAAGAACGACTCTCATAGTGAGTTATTTTCATAAGCTTATGAGTAAAAAGCATATGGCCACAGCAACAGTGATTCTCGATGGCGGCATGGGCCGTGAACTGCAACGCCGTGGTGCGCCGTTCCGGCAGCCGGAATGGTCGGCGTTAGCCTTGAGCGAAGCGCCGCAAGCGGTGGAAGCGGTGCATGCGGCGTACATCGACAGCGGCGCCAATGTCATCACCAGCAATAGCTACGCGGTGGTGCCTTTCCATATCGGCGAAGAACGCTTCGCTGCAGAAGGCCAGGCATTGGCGGCGCTGGCCGGCGAGCTGGCGCGACGGGCGGTGGACGCATCCGGCAAGGCGGTGCGTGTGGCGGGCTCACTGCCGCCGCTGTTCGGTTCGTATCGGCCCGATCTGTTCGAGCCACAGCGCGTCAACGAATTGTTGACTCCTCTGGTGCAAGGCCTCGCACCGTTTGTCGACCTGTGGCTGGCCGAAACCCAGAGTTCGATTGCCGAAGCGCGTGCGATCCACGCCGGTTTACCACAGGACGGCAAGCCGTTCTGGCTGTCGTTTACCCTCAAGGACGAAGACACCGACGAAGTGCCTCGCCTGCGCTCCGGTGAACCGGTGGCGGACGCGGCCGAAGCGGCGGCTCGGTTGGGTGTGCAAGTGCTGCTATTTAACTGCAGCCAGCCGGAAGTGATCGGTGATGCCATTGATGCCGCGCGCCAGACGTTCGAGCGCCTGGGCGTACAGATTGACGTGGGCGCCTACGCCAACGCCTTTCCGCCGCAGCCCGAGGAAGCCACGGCTAACGATGGTCTGGACCCCTTGCGTGAAGATCTGGACCCGCCGGGTTACTTGCACTGGGCGGCGGACTGGCAGGCGCGCGGCGCCAGCCACCTGGGCGGATGCTGCGGGATCGGGCCGGAGCATATTGCGGTGTTGGCCCAGAAGCTGAGGTAGTTGAACCACACCGATCTAAATGTGGGAGCTGGCTTGCCTGCGATAGCGGTGGGCCTGCAGCACAGAGGCTGGCTGACCTGACGCTATCGCAGGCAAGCCAGCTCCCACAGGGGTTTTGTGGTGTCTGGGAGGATCAGGCCCGGCACTCGGCCAGGGTTTTCAACTGGCCCGACGCTGTCTGGTTCGACTCCGACAGCCACTGTTCGAATCCCGCTTCAATCGCTGGCCATTCGCCGTCGATGATCGAATACCACGCCGTATCCCGGTTCTGCCCCTTCACCACCATGTGCTGACGGAACACCCCCTCAAAACTGAACCCCAACCGCTCGGCCGCATACCGGGAACGGGCGTTGCCGTTGTTGCACTTCCACTCCAACCGGCGATAGCCCTGGTCGAACGCATACTTGGCCAGCAGGTACACCGCTTCGGTGCTTTTGGGCGAACGCTGCATGGGCGCGCCGAAGGTGACGTGGCCGATCTCGATACGGCCTTGGGCCGGGACGATGGACATCAGGCTGAGGATACCTTGCACGTCGCCGCTGGCGCGGTCGATCACGCTGAAGAAGTACGGGTCGCTATGGGTGGCGTGGTTGTTCAGCCACGCGTCGAACGCGGCGCGCTCGGCAAAGGGTCCGTAAGGCAAGTAGTCCCACAGCTTGGCGTCGGCGCCGGGGCCTTCGAGGGCTTGCCACAGGCCATCGGCGTGGCGCGCGGGGTCGAGTTTTTCCAGGCGGATAAAACGCCCTTCAAGCAGTTCAACAGTCGGCGCCGGGGCGCCTTTCCAGTCGGTGGGGGAAGTGGGCATGCTGCGCTCCTTAAAGACCTTTGCGAAATTGGATGAAACCTGGGCGTTCGGCGATGCGCTCGTAGAGTTGAATCGCGGTGGCGTTGGTTTCGTGGGTCAGCCAGTGGACTTTGCAGCACCCATCGGTTTTGGCGGTGGTGTAGACGAATTCGATCAATTTTCGCCCAACGCCCGTGCCGCGCTGGGACGCATCCACCAACAGATCCTGCAGATAACAGGAGTTCTCGATGCTCCAGTTGGAGCGGTGGTAGATGAAATTGACCATGCCCACCGCCTTGCCGTCCTGCCAGGCCAGCGCCGAATGGGTTGGCTCATTGGCATCGATCAGGCGCTGCCAGGTGCTTTGGCTCACGGCGTCCGGCAACTCGGTATTGTAGAACTTCAGGTACGCCTGCCACAGCGGCAACCAGGCGGCATGGTCGGTGGCGGTGACTGGGCGGATCTCGATCTGGCTCATGCTGACGCTCCTGGAGGAATAAGGCGCGCGAGGGCCTGGTCGCGCGTATCGGTGCTGGCGGCCAGGCCTTCGCGCACGCCGGCGATATCGGCCGGGCTGCGGTTCTGGCTGAGTTTGCGTTTGCCGAGCAGGCGCTCGATCGGCAGGGCGAAGCCGACGATGGCCTTGAGCATGCCTTCAATGTAGTCCGCCGGGGCGTCGCTGACTTTCCAGGGCTGCGCGCGGTTGCCTTCATGGCGGTCGGTCAGCGCGGTGACCACGCCGAGCAACCGCTCGGCGTCGCTGAATACCTCGGCCTTGCCGTAGGCGTGCACAGCGATGTAATTCCAGGTCGGCACCACTTTGCCGTGCTCGGCCTTGGCCGGGTAGAGCGCCGGGCTGATGTAAGCCTCGGCACCGGCAAAGATCACCAAGGCCTCGCTGCCATCTTGCAGGTCCTTCCACTGCGGATTGGCCTTGGCCAAATGCCCATAAAGTGTGCCGTTAGGGCCTTCATCGGCGTTGAGCAGCAACGGCAGATGGCTCGCTTGCAAGCCTTGCTCACCCAGGGTGACCAGCTGCGCCAGGCGAGTGTGCTGGATCAGTTGCTGCAACTGAGCCAAATCATCGAGGGCGAAAGCGCGGGGTATGTACATGGAAATAGTCCTTGGCGAATGCCTGCATCCTAGGCAGGCTAATGGTCCGTTGTAAGAGCCACCTGGCTCCAATTCGATAGGTCCAATATGCCGCCCGTGTCGCCGCCACTCTCCTTCAACCCCGCCGGTATTGAGCTGGATCGCCGTCAGGGCCTGACGCGCCAGCTGTATCACGCCCTACGCCAGCGCGTGCTGGATGGGCGGCTGGTGAGCGGCACGCGCTTGCCCGCCAGCCGCGATTTGGCGGCTACCTTGTCGATTTCGCGCAACAGCGTCGTGCGCGCCTACGATCAGCTTTACGCGGAAGGGTTTATCGAAAGCCGGGTGGGCGATGGCACTTACGTAGCCAAGTTACCCGACGCAAAAAAACTATCCACAAAAGTATCCACAGGGTTTTCAACAGGCTTATCCCCAGCCTTATCCACAAATTGGCTGGATTTACCGGTCAAATCGCCAGACGAAGTTATCCACAGCCCGGCCTTGGGCCGCCTGGAAACTAACCATCTGCCTGCGCCGCCGCACGGGCCACCACGGGCGTTTCGAGTCGGTGTACCGGCGTTCGATCTCTTCCCGTTTGAGGTATGGGCCAAGCTCAATGGGGCTTTCTGGCGTAAACCCGACCTGGCAAAGCTCTGTTACGGCGACCCGGCGGGAGACGATCGCTTGCGCGGCCTGATCGCCGCCTACCTGCGCAGCTCGCGCGGCATGCAGTGTTCGGCTGAGCAAATTGTGATCACCAGCGGCGCGCAGCAGGCAATCAGCCTTTGTGCACAGCTGCTGGTGGAGCCCGGCGAGGGCGTGGCGGTGGAAAATCCCGGCTACCGCGCCGCCGGCCATGCGTTCGCGCTGGCGGGCGGGCGATTGCACGGTGTGCCGGTGGACGCCGAGGGCCTTGATTGCCACGTGCTCAATAGCCTGCAGGATTGCCGTGTGGCCTACGTTACGCCTTCGCATCAATACCCGTTGGGTGTAGTGATGAGCCTGGCGCGGCGCCTGGAATTGCTGGTCTGGGCCGAGCGCACGCAGGGTTGGATCATCGAAGACGATTACGACGGAGAGTACCGCTACAGTGGCGCGCCTCTGTCACCGCTGGCCGCGCTGGATCGCAACGGGCGCGTGCTCTACGTCGGCACCTTCGGCAAGGTGGCCTTTCCGGCGTTGCGCCTGGGCTACCTGGTGCTGCCGCCCGGGCTGGTGGGCGCCTTCGCCCGGCGCCGCGCGGTTGACATGCGGCACTCCGAAGTGAGTACCCAGGCGGTGATGGCCGAGTTCATGGCCAGCGGACATTTCCAGCGGCACATCCGCCGCATGCGCCGTGCCGCCTTGAGCCGGCGCAACGCGCTGCTGGACGGTTGGCCGCGCGGGCTGGAAGAGGTGGGCGAACTGCCCAATGTTGCGGCCGGGCTGCATTTGACCGTACGTGTGAGCAGCCTGGCCCGTGAGCGGCAGTTGCTTGCACAGGCCCACGCGGCGGATGTAGAGATCAACGGCTTGAGTAGTTACTGGCTGACGGATTCAACCACACCGATGGATCAGCGCGCCGGGCTGGTGCTGGGTTTCGCCGCCGTGCCTGAAGTTGCTATTGGCGCAGCGCTGGCGCGGTTGCGCCAGGCGTGGCAATGCTGATCAGCTCCCCGATCGAGTCTTGGATTTTTCGAAAAACAACGTCTGGGCTTGTCTGAGGCTGATTTCACTGCGGTAAAACGCGACTTGCTGCGCGGTGGTCAACCCTTTGGGCGTATCGGCCGCTGCCCCCAAGCTGCGTTCTACCGGGGTTTTCAAGCGTGCCGAGAGGTACGCCTTGGCCGGTGTCCAATCGGTGCTGTAGTGGAAATGCGCGTACCAGAGTACTTCCTGGGTCTGGCGGTCGCTGAGGGTGTACTCGTCCAGATAATCGGGGGTAGGGCTTTTCAGGCGGCGCCGGTTGATCGTTTTCTTGATCGTGATTGCGTCGTGGTTTTTCAGCCACTCCACGCCGGCCACGGTCGGCGGGTGCTGTTTAAGCGCGGTCGACACGTACTGGTTGGCGCGCTGGTAGAGCTCGGTAACGGCCTGGCTCAACGCCGTGCGGACCTCGCTCGCCGCGGGCGTGTCGGAGACGTTGCGGTGGGTCAGGGCGCTCTCGATGGCGGCGACGGCCTGTTCCAGCCGGCTGGCATGCTGATGGTAGAGCAGCTCAATGCCCAAGGGCGTGCGTTCCGGCAGGTCGGCGCGGGTCGAGGCGCGTTCCACGAAGGCCGGCAGTTGGTCGAGCAAGGCCTGGCCGTCGGCGATGCACGCTTGCAGGTCAACCGGCGTAGTGCTCGGTGTCGGGGTCCTGACGCGCTCCACCCAAACCCCCTTGGGTTTTTCGTGGAAGGTGGCGACCACCTGGTGGGTGAGTGGCGAACGAATCTCTACCAGCCAGGTTTGCGTCGCCAGATCCTCCAGACGTGGTTCGCCAATCAATTGCCCATGGTAGCGGGTCTTGATGAACTTGCGTGCCGGGCTCGGTGGAGTGGGCGGCGGCGTGGGGCGTGCTCTGACAATGGCGCGCTCGGCGCTGAGCAAGCCCAGTTGGGCGGCGGCGCGATAGCGGAAGGCCTTGAGATGGTCGCGCAGTTCCTGAAGCTGAGTGTCGATGGCCTGCTCGGAAAACTGCGCAGGGAAATCCTGCAAGCGTTCATCCAGCAACTGAAATTGCTCCACCAGGCTGTTCAACGTGTCGATGCGGTCGTCCAGGCGCGACTCGTTCTGATCGAGTAGGGTTTCACGCAGGCACTGGATGGCAATTTCCCCGGTGGTCACGATCTGGTCGATAGCGGTCCATGCCCAGGGCTGGGTGACGAGGGTGCTTTCCGGCAGGCACAGATTGCGCGCCATGGCCACTTGCAAGGCCTTGAGATCTTCACTGCTGTAAACCGGCAACGCGCCTTGGGTGCTGCTGATCAGGCGTGCGCCGTCATTGCCCAGTTTGCGCAGCTCGTCGACGCGCGTTTGCATGTAGGTCAGATGCTTGATCATCTCCTTGTTCAGCGTGTTCAGTTGCCGCGTGTTTTCGATGTTGCGCTGGCGTGGTGTCTGGGCCTGACGTTCAATCTGCTCCAGACCCGCGCGCAACAGCGGGGTGAATTCGACAAGCGTTTGCCGGATGCCGGCCTGGGTCAGTTCAGTCTGGGCCTTGAGATAGGCGAGGGACTTTTGCGGGTAGTCCGGCGTGGGTGCCTGCACGCTCAACGACTTGAGCTTTTGCAGGGCGCCTTCATAGTCCGCGCACTGCTCGCGCAGGGTCTGCGAGTAAGCGGCTTGCGCCGACGTGGACGGGCCAGCGGCGGCGGCTTGCTGCGCATGCTGCAATTGCTGTTGGGCGGTTTTTTTCTCACTTTCGAACTCGCTGAGTTCTTTGCGTAATTCCTGCGCGCGCTTTTGTGCCAGTTCGCGTGCCTTTTTAGCGAGGAACTTGGGGCCGCCGCCGCGCAGGCGCAGGCGCGTGTCGATGAACCACTGGCCTTCGCGGTTGTGAATCAGCAATGGGCCAGTGCGTTCCGGTCTGGTGGCGTCCACGATTATTACCGCCTCATTTTCATCCACCTGGACCTGAAACCAGCGCTCGCCCACCGGGGCGTAATAATGTTCGCCACTGCGGTAGAGGTACTGATGGGCGCCTTCGGTGGCAATGGCCTCGCCGAGCTCCGCGGGTTTTTCGATTTTGAAGCGGTCCAGCACCATCGACAGGCGCACGGGCGTGCTGCTGGTGGCGCCGATGGAGTGCAGCGGCTGGCCGTGGTCTGACGGTAGCGTCGCGCTGGTGATGTCCGCGACTTTGCGCAGCACCGGTCTGGCGGCGGCAGGTGGGCGCGGCACAGGCTTTCGCGCCGGCTCGGCGCCCCCCTGACGGCGCGGTGCGCTACGGGCCGCGCTATGCAGGGCGATGGCCATCCCCAGGTTCAAGAGCAGGTCGGCGAGCGCCGACTGGGACGACTGTTGGTCTGGGTGTTGTTCGGCCTTGGCCAGTTGCTGCAGGTCGTCCATGATTTGCCAGATCCAGGCCGCAACCCCCGCCGTGCGCCCGAGAAACGGCAGCGCGGCATTGAAAATCAGCCAACCGGCGCGCTTGAACGTGGCCCAACGTGCCTCGGCATTCGACACCGATTGGCGGTCGGCCAGCTTGACCAGTGCGTCGGCATTGGCTTTGTACAGGCTGGCCAGTATGTCGTCTTCCAGGGCGGCGGTGCCCAGCGCCAGGGGCCCGCTCAAGGTGATCAACTTGAGCGGGTCCACCAGAAAGTCCACCGCTACCCAGGGCGACGGCAGCGGGCCGGGGAACACGTAGCGCTCATAGTCATCGCGGGTGTTGTCGGGCAACCAGGCCAGTACGGAGTCGCGCAGGCTGCTCGATTGCTGGATGGCATACAGCAGGTTGGCGGGCGAGGGGTATTGGGTCAGTGGTTGGTCGAGCAAGGGGCGATACAACAGGCAGGGCCCGGCGTTCATGGTCTGGGGGCCGATCACAAACATGTTGTCGACCACATCCGGCGCCCCATCCAGTCGCCGTGTGGGCACGAAGGCCAGGCGGCGGATGACAATGGCGTGGCCGTCCACTTGGCGGTCGGCCGGCTCGACTTCGAGCGCGGCCTTCACAAAACGGTAGCCGCGTTCGTCGATCCCGGCTTCATGACGGATTTTGTGTTGCAGTGCCAGCAAGGGCAACTGGATACGCAAATGCTGGGTGTACAGCTGCTGGCGCCGCGCCAATTCCTGCGGGTCGTCGAGCAGTGTCCGTTTGATCAGGGCGGGGTAGGTTGTACCGATGTCGACACGTGTAATCAGGGATTTCAGGTAGTCGACGGTGAGCCAGTCCGGCAACGCCTGGGTGGTTTTCTTGCGCAGTGACTCAATGCCCAAGGGCAGCGCGATCAGGTTTTGCAGGGCCAGATCCGGGAGGCTGAACACCGTGGTTTCGATTTGCCCGGTCACTGCGAAGGCGCCCCATACCACCGGGCTTTGAATTTCAATCTCAAGCCCATCGAGCGTGCCCGGCTCAGCCTCGGGATGCTCCTTGAGCATTTCGGCGCGCAGGCGCTCCAGGGCGAACGGCTGGATGGGCTTGATGCCATCCTGGAAGCCACTGCTCTGATTCTGATTGTGCAGCGCGGCCAAGTCCTTCAGATGTCGAGCGTAAGCATTCAGGTCAGCGGGCGCGCCGTCGCTCAGCCAGTCGGGCAGGGCGTCTTGATACCACTGCAACTCGCGGCCATTGTCCAGGGCCTTAGGGGTCGGTGGCATGGCCAGGGCGATGGGGTTACCGCTCTCGCGCAGGTCGGAAAAGTCCATGCTGCCGATGGCCGCGATCTGGATGCTGATCATGGTGCAGGCCAGTTGGTCGAAGAAATCGCCTTCGGGCTCCAGCAGGCGCCACTGAATCGTTTGGTGCGGCGTCGCGGTGTAGACCAGCAGCGACACATCGTTGCCCAACTGCTCCAGGCTGGCGTACTTCCTGTAACCCAGCAGCAACGAGTGCACCAGGATGACTTTGCGCCCGTCCTGCTTGCCGATCAGTACGCTGACCAGACGATCGTTGAGGTGCTCCGCACGGCCCCCGGCGTCAACTTGATCGATATCGACCAAGTAGGCACGCGTGCCATAAGGGTCGTTGACGCGTCGGTCAAGAGGATCAGGCGCCTGATACAACTGGCGCGCCATGCGGCAGTCCTCCTGCGTCCAACCTTCGACATGCTGCACGTTCCAGTAGTCACGTAGCACGCTGGAAAATACCTGCCAGCGCGGGCCGCTGTCGCCGCCGAGCTGGTTCCAGAAGTCGAGCTGGCTTTGCTGGTACCCGCGCAGCATCACCGGTGCCA
Organism: Pseudomonas cedrina subsp. cedrina; assembly: GCF_001983175.1. Taxonomy (GTDB): domain Bacteria; phylum Pseudomonadota; class Gammaproteobacteria; order Pseudomonadales; family Pseudomonadaceae; genus Aquipseudomonas; species Aquipseudomonas cedrina. Next base: position 263,459 of record NZ_MNPW01000006.1, on the reverse strand, counting down.
GCGTGTTGAGCATGCCGGCGATGTCGAGAATGCTCACCGGCAAGTGTACGGGCGGGTCGGTAATCGGCAGTTGCGTGAGGAAATGTTCGCCCTCGATGTACAGGGCCGGCACCGCCAGCACCGCCTGTACCGCCAGGATATCGGTGAGTGCCTGGAAATGCGCAGGCCGGCTCACCACCTGATCCTCGACAATCTCCCAGACAGGCGTCCCGAGCATGGCGATATTGGGGTCGATATCCAGGTGTGGATAACGTTCCAGCAGCTCTTCACGCAGCAGTCCAGCGGCGACTTCGCGAAAAGCGGGGCCGCTGGCCATTTGAGTGATCAGTGCCGAGGTAAGGCTGACCTGAGGGGAGTGTTGTGACGTCGATGAGGGCATAAGCAATCCTGACGGGCATAAAAAATGGCAACGACCCGGGTAACGTCCCAAGTGTTGCCATCCTAGAAAGCGCGTCGCCGCCGGGGCGGTGCTTATATATAGGCGTCAGCGCAGCTCGCCGCACAGGTCCAGTTCGACCAGGCGACGGACTTCATCGGTGTCGAGCCCGGCGCCGAGCAGGGCGTGGAGCTTGCCGAACGCCGCTTCACGGGTCATGCCGCCGCCGGACAACACGCCGACACCACGCAAGCGGCTGCCGGCTTCGTAGACGTCCAGCTCAACGCCGCCTTCATGGCATTGGGTAATGGCGAGCACCACCACGCCCAGCGCCTGCGCCCGTTGCAGGCTGGCGAGGAACGCGGGGTTGTCGCTTGGCCCGGTGCCGCTGCCGAAACATTCAAGGATCAGCGCCTGGAGGCCATTGTCGAGCAATGCGTCCAGCAGCCCGGCATCGAAGCCGGGTACCAGGGGCAGCACGCCGACATTCGCCAGGCCCTTGGGCTGACGGTAGTGCAGGGCCGCCGGGATCAGGTCGGCCTGGTTCACGCCGCCATTGCGCTGCAACGCCGCAAACGGGTGGCGACCGAAACTGCGGATCTTCGCGCAGCGGGTCGGCGCCATCAGCGCGCCATGGAAGTACAGCTGCACGCCCGAGACCAGGCCTTCGCCCAGCGCGGTCAGCGCACCACTGACGTTTTCCCAGGCATCGCTGTCGGGTACGCCGGCCGGCAACATGGAACCTGTGAACACCACCGGCGCCGGCAGGCCCAGCAGTTGGAAACTCATGGCCGCCGCGCTGTAGGCCAGGGTGTCGGTGCCGTGCAGGATCAGCACGCCGTCGCAGCCTTGGTCCACCGCATCGATCACCGCCGCGTGCAGGCGCTGCCAATAGGCCGGAGTCATGTTGGCGCTGTCGATCAGTGGGGCCATTTCCTGGAAGCGCCACGCCGGCACTGGCTGGTCGGCCAGCTGTTCGCGCATGCGTGCCTCGAAGCCGGACGCGGGGGCCAGGCCGTTGGCGCTGGCCTGCATGCCGATGGTGCCGCCGGTGTAGAGCACCATGACGTTGTTGGCTGATTGCATCGAAATCTCCTGAACGAAAAACGCCGCACGGCCCCGAGCATGCCCAAGGTCGTGCGGCGTGTCATCTAACTGCGCTTAGCGTTGCACTTGAGGGCTCAGCTCAGCGGTTGCAACGGTGTCCGGTTTCACCGGGTTGGCTGGCCAGGCCGTGCGGTCCAGGTCCAGGTCGGGGAACTGGCTGGAGTCGAACACCGGGGTCTTGATGCCCGCCGCACGCTGGTTGTCGTAGTCGTTCAGGATGCGCATGGCGATCTTGAACAGGAACGCCAGGGCGAACAGGTTGACGAACGCCAGCAGGGTCATGGTGATGTCGGCGAAGGCGAACACAGTGCTCAGGTTCTCGATCGAACCCCAGAAGATCAGCACCAGCACCAGTGCGCGGTAGCCCATCAGCACCTTGCGGTTGTTGCCGACCAAAAAGCGCAGGTTGCTCTCGCCCAAGTAGTAGTTGTACATGATCGAGGTGAACACGAACAACGCCAGGGCCACAGAGATGAACATGCGGCCCCAGTCACCGACCACGGCGGCCAGGGAATTCTGGGTCAGGGCAATGCCGTCGCCTTCAAAACCCGGCGTATAGAAACCGGAGAGCAGGATCAGCAACGCGGTGCAGGTGCAGATCACGAAGGTGTCGAGGAACACGCTGAACGCTTGCACCACGCCTTGGGCGATCGGATGTTCCACCGACGCCACGGCCGCCACGTTGGGCGCGCTGCCCAGGCCGGCTTCGTTAGCGAACACGCCGCGCTTCACACCCATGATGATCGCGCTGCCCACCAGGCCGCCGAAGGCCTGATCAAGGCCGAACGCGCTCTTGACGATGGTCGCGAGCATGGCCGGCACGTGGTCGAATTGCAGCACGATCACGTACAGGGTCACGGCGATATAGACCAGGGTCTTGACCGGCACCAGCAGGTCGGCGATCGAGGCGATGCGCTTGATCCCGCCGATGAACACCAGGCCCAGCAGCACCGCCAGCGCAAGGCCCGTGTAGGTGGTGTCCAGGCCAAAGGCGTTGTTCAACGAGTGGGTGACGGCGTGGGCTTGCAGGCCGTTGAAGGCAAAGCCGAAGGTCACCAGCAGCAGGAACGCCATCACCATGCCCAGCCAGCGCTTGTGCAGGCCGTGCTGGATGTAATAGGCCGGACCGCCGCGGTAGGTGCCCTCGGCGTCAGTGCGCTTGTACAGCTGGCCAAGGGAACATTCGATAAAGCTCGACGACATGCCCACCAATGCGGTGACCCACATCCAGAACACGGCGCCCGGGCCACCCAGAGTCACGGCGATGCCGACACCGGCAATGTTGCCGGCACCGACGCGGCCGGCCAGGCTGAGCATCAACGCCTGGAACGAGCTGAGTTGACCGGAGCTGCTTTTCAGGCTGTCTTTAAACACCGAGAACATGTGGAAAAAGTGACGCAATTGAACGAAACGCGAGCGAATCGTGAAATAACCGCCGAGCCCGACAATGAGCACGATCAGTACTTTCCCTGAGAGGAAGTCGTTGATGACTTCGAGCATGGAGTGTTCCTCGCTGATTTTTCTAATGGCAAACGCAGGCGGGTTCGGCTCCGTCGCATCGCACCAGGCAGTGCGCGACAGTTCGACCCCAATCCTTTTGCGGGTTGTTATTCATGCGGTTTCGCGTTGTATCCCGGGCCTCGTTACCGACGGCCGCGCACGCGAAGAGGGGCGGCACTATACCTAGGCGAACGTCATCCGTCTTCCCGGGCTGATTAAAGGTTTCACCAAAGTCTTATGGCTACACCCGTTGACTGTGGGAGCCGGGCTTGCCCGCGATGGCGGTGTGACAGGCAACAATGCTGTCGCTGACCCACCGCCATCGCGGGCAAGCCCGGCTCCCACAGCGTTTTGCAGTGTTCGGTCGAGCGTGTTTCCAAGTTAAAAAAAAGGGCCTGAAGAACGAGCCTTCAGGCCCTCAAAAGGTGAGAGGTGTCTAGTCCCTCAGCCTGGTGAGCGGTGCAACAAACACTTAGGCCTTCAGCGGGACCAAGCGTGGGGCAATCATGTTTTCGGGGCGCAGGATGTCGTCGAGCATGGCGTCGTCGAGCAAGCCTTCTTCGCGCACCAGTTCCAGCACGCCGCGGCCGCTTTCAAGGGCGATCCGCGCGATGCGGGTGGCGTTTTCATAGCCGATGTACGGGTTCAGGGCGGTCACCAGGCCGATGGAGTGTTCCACCAGTTCGCGGCAGCGCGCTTCGTTGGCGGTGATGCCGACGATGCAGTGTTCGCGCAGCATGTCCATGGCGCGTTGCAGCAGGCGGATCGAGTCAAAGATCTTGTAGGCGATCAGCGGCTCCATCACGTTCAGTTGCAACTGGCCACCTTCGGCAGCGATGGTCAGCGCCAGGTCGTTACCGATGATCTGGAACGCCACCTGGTTGACCGCTTCCGGAATCACCGGGTTGACCTTGCCGGGCATGATCGAGCTGCCTGGCTGACGCGCCGGCAGGTTGATCTCGTTGATCCCGGTGCGTGGGCCGCTGGACAGCAGGCGCAGGTCGTTGCAGATCTTCGACAGCTTCACCGCGGTACGCTTGAGCATGCCGGAGAACAGCACGAACGCACCCATGTCGGAGGTGGCTTCGATCAGGTCGGCCGCCGGTACCAGCGGCTGGCCGCTGATGGTGGCCAGGCGTTGTACGGCCAGGGCCTGGTAACGCGGGTCGGCGTTGATGCCGGTGCCGATGGCGGTGCCGCCCAGGTTCACTTCGGTGAGCAACTCCGGTGCGAGGGTTTTCAGGCGTGCCAGGTCTTCGCTCAGGGTGGTGGCGAAGGCGCGGAATTCCTGGCCGAGGGTCATCGGCACGGCGTCCTGCAGTTGGGTGCGGCCCATTTTCAACACATGGCCGAACTCGACGCCCTTGGCGGCGAAGGCCTGGATCAGGCTGTCGAGGCTGGCCAGCAGCGCGTCATGGCCCAGCAGCAGACCCAGGCGGATCGCGGTCGGGTAGGCGTCGTTGGTCGACTGCGCCATGTTCACGTCGTTGTTGGGGTGCAGGTACTGGTATTCGCCCTTCTGATGGCCCATGGCCTCCAGCGCGATATTGGCGATGACTTCGTTGGCATTCATGTTGGTTGAAGTGCCGGCGCCGCCTTGAATCATGTCCACCACGAACTCTTCGTGGAAATCGCCGCGGATCAGGCGGGCACAGGCTTCGCTGATGGCAGCGTGCTTGGCTTCGCTGAGCTGGCCCAGCTCGCGGTTGGCGTCAGCCGCCGCTTGCTTGACCATTGCCAGACCGACCACCAATTTCGGGTAATGCGAAATCGGAACGCCCGAGAGACGGAAGTTATTCACCGCTCGCAGGGTCTGGATGCCGTAATACGCTTGGGCAGGTACTTCGAGTACGCCAAGCAGGTCTTTTTCGGTACGGAATGATGCAGCGGAGGACATGACGGAAATCATCTCGATAAGGACCCGGAACTGGCCGGAACGCTGCGAATGCTAGGCGTGTGGAAGTTTTTGGGCCAATGCTGTTAAGCACTGGCCTATGCACAAACGGCATAATGCAGGTGTGACCCAGCTATGATGGCGGGCGTGTGTGCCAAAATGGTGCGTACCCTTGGGAGGATGTGATGAACCTTGAGAGCAAATGGCTGGAAGACTTCAGCGCCCTGGCGGCCACACGCAGCTTTTCCCAGGCGGCGGAGCGGCGCTTTGTTACCCAGCCAGCGTTCAGCCGACGCATCCGCAGCCTTGAAGCCGCGTTGGGTCTGACGCTGGTCAACCGCTCGCGTACTCCGGTGGAATTGACCGCAGCGGGGCAATTGTTCCTGGTCACTGCACGCACCGTGGTCGAACAGCTCGGTGAAGTGCTGCGCCATTTGCATCATCTGGAAGGCGGGCAGGGCGAGGTCATGCAAGTCGCGGCCGCCCACTCCCTGGCGCTGGGCTTCTTCCCCCGTTGGATCGCGCAATTGCGCAACGAAGGTTTGAACATCGCCACGCGGCTGGTCGCCACTAACGTGGGCGACGCCGTGCACGCCTTGCGTGAAGGCGGCTGCGACCTGATGCTGGCGTTCTACGACCCGGATGCGGCCATGCAGATGGACGCCGAGATCTTCCCGTCGCTGCACTTGGGTAACACCGAAATGCTCCCGGTGTGCGCGGCCGATGCCGATGGCAAGCCGCTGTTCGACCTGGAAGGCGAGGGCAGTGTGCCGCTGCTGGCCTACAGCGCGGGTGCGTTCCTGGGCCGCTCGGTGAACCTATTGCTGCGCCAACGTGCACTGCGCTTTACCACCGTGTATGAAACCGCCATGGCCGACAGCCTCAAGAGCATGGCGTTGGAAGGGCTGGGCATCGCCTGGGTGCCACAGTTGAGCGTGCGGGCCGAATTGGCCCGTGGCGAGCTGGTGGTGTGCGGCGGGCCGCAATGGCATGTGCCGTTGGAGATCCGCCTGTATCGCTGTGCGTTGGTGCGCAAGGCGAATGTGCGGTTGTTGTGGCGCAAGCTGGAAGGTGGCGCGGCGCAAGGCACTTGAAAACGATGAAGATCAAAATGTGGGAGCTGGCTTGCCTGCGATTGCGGTGTATCAGACGACATTTCAGTCACTGGTCCACCGCTATCGCAGGCAAGCCAGCTCCCACAGGGTTCGGGGTGTTTTCGCTGACCTGTGAGTCAATAAAACCGCCGCTTTGGCCGGCAAGACAGATGGTCATCCCAGGGGCTGTTTATCTGGATTATTACGGTATACTGCGCGGCCTTCGGCCGGTCCAATCGGCCAAAATTCGTACAACAAGCCACGCTGGATTTCCCGCGTGGCTTGTTGTTTTTTGACGCGCCTGCGGGCGCCCAGAGAGAAGAGGCACGACGATGAGTGCATTGGTTGGCGTGATCATGGGCTCCAAGTCCGATTGGTCCACCCTTAGCCACACCGCCGATATGCTGGAAAAACTCGGCATTCCGTATGAAGTGAAGGTGGTCTCCGCCCACCGCACCCCGGATTTGCTCTTCCAGTATGCCGATGAAGCAGAATCCCGTGGCATCGAGGTGATCATCGCCGGTGCCGGCGGTGCGGCGCACCTGCCGGGCATGTGTGCGGCCAAGACTCACCTGCCGGTGCTCGGCGTGCCGGTGCAGTCGGCGATGCTCTCGGGCGTGGACTCGCTGTTGTCCATCGTGCAGATGCCGGCCGGTATTCCGGTGGCGACGCTCGCGATCGGCAAGGCCGGCGCGATCAACGCAGCCCTGCTGTCCGCCAGCATCCTGGGCGCCAAGCACCCGCAGTTCCACGCGGTGCTGAAGAAATTCCGTGCCGAGCAGACAGACAGCGTGCTGGACAATCCAGACCCACGTATCGCCTGAGGTTATTGATTGATGAAAATCGGTGTAATCGGTGGCGGCCAATTGGGCCGCATGCTGGCTCTGGCGGGTACCCCGCTGGGGATGAATTTCGCTTTCCTCGACCCGGCGCCGGACGCCTGTGCGGCAGCCCTGGGTGAACACTTGCGCGCTGACTACAGCGACCTGGACCACCTGCGCCAGCTGGCCGACGAAGTCGACCTGGTGACCTTCGAGTTCGAAAGCGTCCCGGCCGAAACCGTGGCCTTCCTGTCGCAGTTCGTGCCGGTGTACCCGAGCGCCGAAGCCCTGCGCATCGCCCGTGACCGCTGGTTCGAGAAAAGCATGTTCAAGGACCTGGGTATTCCCACCCCGGCCTTCGCCGACATCCAGTCCCAGGCGGACCTGGACGCCGCCGTCGCCAGCATCGGCCTGCCGGCCGTGCTCAAGACCCGCACCCTGGGTTATGACGGCAAGGGCCAGAAAGTCCTGCGCAGCGAAGCCGATGTGGCCGGCACCTTTGCCGAGCTGGGCAGCGTGCCCTGCCTGCTGGAAGGCTTCGTGACGTTCACCGGCGAGGTGTCATTGATCGCCGTGCGCGCCCGTGATGGCGAGATCCGTTTCTATCCGTTGGTGCACAACACCCACGTCAACGGCATCCTCAAGCTGTCCGTGGCCAGCAGCGATCACCCGCTGCAGGCACTGGCCGAAGACTATTCCAGCCGCGTGCTCAAGCAGCTGGATTATGTCGGTGTGATGGCATTCGAGTTCTTCGAAGTCGACGGCGGCCTCAAGGCCAATGAAATCGCCCCGCGCGTGCACAACTCCGGGCACTGGACCACCGAAGGCGCCGAATGCAGCCAGTTCGAGAACCACCTGCGCGCCGTCGCCGGCCTGCCGCTGGGTTCCACGGCCAAGATCGGCGAGAGCGCCATGCTCAACTTCATCGGCTCGGTGCCGCCGGTTGAGCGGGTAGTCGCGATCGAGGACTGCCATCTGCATCACTACGCCAAGGCCTTCAAGGCCGGGCGCAAGGTCGGCCACGCCAACCTGCGCTGCAAGGACCGTGCGACCCTGCAGGCACAGATCCTCAAGGTCGAGGCTTTGCTCGCCGAGCAATAAGCCTGGAAACGGCGGGAACCATTCGGCGCCTGTTATCCTCTGATTGCAGGATGCCAAAGCCTGACTAGGCTTTGGCATAGTTCACTTCAATCAGAGGGAAATGCCATGGGTATCATCGGAACCATCTTCATCGGCTTGATCGTCGGTCTGCTCGCGCGTTTCCTCAAGCCAGGCGACGACAGCATGGGCTGGATCATGACCATCCTGCTGGGTATCGCCGGCTCCCTGGCCGCGACCTACGGTGGTCAGGCGCTGGGTATCTACCAGGCTGGCCAAGGCGCAGGCTTCCTTGGTGCCTTGGTGGGCGCGATCGTGCTGCTGGTGATCTACGGCCTGATCAAAAGAAAGTAATCAGCCGAAAAAGTCCTCTGCGCTGCGCAGGCGCAGAGGGCTAGAATGTTCGGCACTTGTACTTGCCGAGTTTCTCCATGCGCCGTCTTCTGTTGACTCTCCTCTTGCTGGGCCCTGGCCTGGCGCACGCCGGCGAATTGCCGGAAACCGACTGGCTTGACCTGATGCCACTGTCGGATCAAAAAGCCCTCGAAGCCATGCCCGAGATCGACCACAACTCCCCCGAAGCCCAGGGCACCTTTACCGATAAAGGTGGCTTGAAGCAGAGCAAGGGGTTGCCGGCGGTGATGTATTCCACCAAGACCGTGGCGGCCATGAACGGCAAGGACATCCGCATTGGCGGCTATCCGGTGCCGTTGGAAACCGACGCCAAGGGGCGCAGCACGCTGTTTTTCCTCGTGCCGTATCCGGGCGCATGTATCCACGTGCCGCCGCCGCCGCCGAACCAATTGGTGCTGGTGCGTTATCCCAAGGGGTTGAAGCTGGATGATATCTACACGCCGTTGTGGGTCACTGGCACGCTCAAGGTCGAGAAGGTGAATAACGATTTGGCCGATGCAGCCTATGCGCTGGATGCGGGGAAGGTGCGGGTCGTAAAGGAATCCGATCTCTAAGCCGCAACACCGGCCAATGTGGGAGCTGGCTTGCCTGCGATAGCATCAGCTCGGTGCAACTGACGCACCGAGTCGCCTGTATCGCAGGCAAGCCAGCTCCCACATTCTGATCGGCGTCTACAGGGCAATAGCGCTGATGCTCACGCCCAGGGTATGGCTTTCGCCGGGCGCCAGGCTTACCACATCATCCAGCACATTCGCCGTTTCGATGCACAGCATCCCCGGCCAACCATCATCGGCCATGTCATCAAACGCCTTGGCGCGCTCGGTCCAGGGGTTCCAGATCACGGTCGACTTCGAACCCTCGGCCGTGAGCTGAATGCGGCGTTGCCAGTCTTTGTCGACAATAGCCAGCTGGGCTGGGGTGTCGAGATAAATGCGGTCAGTCTCGGCGGTGAAGTGCAGCAGGCCGGACTGCTGCTTCTGCGTCCAGCCATCGGCCGTATCGATATACGTCGACCCGTCCACGCCTTCGACCTGCACGTTGCGCACATCGCTCACGGCGAAGTAGGTGTGCAGCGCCTGACTGAAGGTGACAGTGTCAGTGTCATGGTTATGGCTGGTCAGCCGGATATGCAGCTGGTCGTCCAGCAACAGGCTGAGCTTCAGGCCTACCTTGTGGGGCCAGCCGGGAAACCCGCCTGCGGGCACCGGCAACACCAGATCGATGCGCAATGCGTCGCCTTCAAATTCGGTTGCTGCCAACTCCCACAGTGCCGTGCGCGCAAAGCCATGAGCGCCGGCCGGCTGATCGCTCTGGCGCATCGACTTGACGCTTAGCGGGTTGCGGTCAAAAACGCCAAACCACGGCCAGCACACGGGCACACCGGTACGAATACCTTTGCCCTGCTTGAACACCGCTTCAGGGTTGGGCCAGATCAGCGGCTGCTCGCCGACGCGCCCGTAACTGAAAATGTGCGCGCCCTGCTGGGCCATCATCAGTTCGGCGCCGTTGTGGCGGATGCGCCAGCAGTCCAGCTCGTCGATTTTCAGGCTTTCAACGTGGGGCGTAGGCATAGCAACACTCTTCAATGGCAGGCAATGGGGCAATTGACCGTCAAAACCCGGCGATGTTTAACGCGCGCGCGACGGCACCGAACGGGTGCGCCCGCTGCCGTCGATGGCGACGAACACGAACACCGCCTCGGTGACCTTGCGCCATTCGCTGGACAACGGGTCGTCACTCCACACTTCGACCATCATCTGGATCGAGCTGCGGCCGATTTCCAGGGCCTGGGTGTAGAAGGAAAGCTGCGCGCCCACGGCGACCGGCACCAGGAATGCCATGCGATCAATGGCCACGGTGGCCACGCGCCCACCTGCAACCTTGCTGGCCATGGCGGTACCGGCCAGGTCCATTTGCGCGACCAGCCAGCCGCCGAAAATATCGCCAAAACCGTTGGTTTCACGCGGTAGCGCGGTGATTTGCAGGGCGAGATCGCCTTGCGGAATTGGATCTTCTTGTTCGAGTTCGATCATGCCAAGGGCCTCTGACCCGTAACGCTTCATGGGTATTTCAAGTGGATAGCCGTCTTCGAAAAAAACGTTTCAGCACCAACATACACCGCGTGATGCGTTTCTCGTAAGGCGTACTAAAGGGAAACTCTGCCAAATCGGCTGGACGGCACCCAACGACGTTTTGGCACAGCAGCCCCTCAAGACAGCGGGTCTTGCGCTTGCAAGGGCCGAGTATATCGAGACCCTGGCGCCACGACGACCTCTGGGCGCTCATTTGGTCGGCAAATGGCGGCTGTACGGGGGCTTTTTGCCGCAACTGTGCTTCTGATGTGCTTTTCCGGGCGATTTGCTATCTTGCCGAACCCGTTCCGGCCCGGCCAACACCTCGGGCTTGCCGTTCTGACTAATAAGAGAAGCCTTGCCATGTCCTCCGTGCCCGCAAGCAGTGCGCAACCTTCGCGCCCGCTGACCCGCAACGACTACAAAACCCTGTCGCTGTCTGCCTTGGGCGGGGCGCTGGAGTTTTATGATTTCATCATTTTCGTGTTTTTCGCCACCGTGGTCGGGAAACTCTTTTTCCCGGTCGACATGCCCGAATGGCTGCGCATGATGCAGACCTTCGGCATCTTCGCCGCAGGTTACCTGGCGCGCCCCCTGGGCGGCATCATCATGGCGCACTTCGGTGACTTGCTGGGCCGCAAGAAAATGTTCACCCTGAGCATCTTCATGATGGCCGTGCCGACCCTGATCATGGGCCTGCTGCCAACCTACGCACAAATCGGCCTGTGGGCGCCGGTCCTGCTGCTGCTGATGCGCATCATCCAGGGCGCGGCGATTGGCGGTGAGGTGCCAGGTGCCTGGGTGTTTGTCTCTGAACACGTGCCACCACGCCATATCGGCTACGCCTGCGGCACACTGACCAGCGGTCTCACCGCCGGGATCCTGCTGGGTTCGCTGGTGGCCACCGCGATCAATACGCTTTATAGCCCGGAGCAGGTGTCGGATTACGCCTGGCGCATCCCGTTCCTGCTTGGCGGCGTGTTCGGCCTGCTGTCGGTGTACCTGCGCCGCTGGCTGCACGAAACGCCGATCTTCGCCGAGATGCAGCAGCGCAAGGCCCTGGCCGCCGAGTTGCCCTTGCGCGCCGTACTGCGCGACCACCGTGGCGCCATCGTCTTGTCGATGCTGCTGACCTGGCTGTTGTCGGCCGGCGTTGTGGTGGTCATCCTGATGACCCCGACCGTGCTTCAGACCATTTACCACTTCAGCCCGACCGTTGCGCTGCAGGCCAACAGCCTGGCCATCGTCACCTTGAGCCTGGGCTGCATCGCCTCCGGCGCTTTGGCTGACCGCTTCGGCGCCGGCCGCGTGCTCATCTGCGGTTGTGCGCTGTTGCTGGCTACTTCCTGGACGCTGTATCACAGCCTGATGGCCCACCCGGACTGGCTGTTCCCGCTATACGCTCTGACCGGTTTGTTTGTAGGCGTCATCGGGGTAGTGCCCTACGTGATGGTCAAAGCGTTCCCGCCCGTGGTGCGTTTCAGTGGTTTGTCGTTCTCCTACAACGTGGCCTATGCCGTGTTCGGCGGGCTGACGCCGCTGGCGGTATCGCTGCTGATGAAGGAAAGCCCGATGGGCCCGTCCTACTACGTAGCCGCGCTGTGTGTGATGGGGATGGTGGTGGGCGGGTATCTGTGGAAGCGAGGGCGTTGAGGTTCAATTAGGCTCTCGCCATTGCGAGAGCCTTGTTGAGCATTCGGTGCCTGGTAATCGGGCACCATGCCAAAGCATATTCTCCAGGGCCTGCGCGGCGACCGATGATGTGATCGTGTGGTGTTCAACCATAAGGTCCAGCAGCCAGAGGGCCCCTCTTACTTGGAGGCCGTCCTTCTGTGCTTGTCGGCGTAATTTTCCATCTCCCGTAAGCAATGGCCTGCCGGTTGTATGGGCCAATAAATAGCAGGACACGTCGGCCATTGAACTGTTGCCATGCTCGCGTTTCATTTTGAGTAGTTTTTGTACTCCCGCGTCATCAAACGACTCGACCAACAATCCTTGGGCTAGTAATTCGTCGTGGGGGAAGTCGGCCAGTTCATAGAGAACAAAATCTGTACAGCAAAGGGTGAAAGGCAATCTGAACATCTTGTTCCAGCAGTCCGGCATTTCTGAAGTCGATCCAGATATTCGTGTCGCTGATATAGATCAGGCTCATTCACTCTCCAGTGCCTTCAAGGGTCTTCGCAGCAATTCCGCGGCCCGGGATCTAGTGATCAATTCCTCCGCCAACGCCCAGAACACTAAAGACTCGAAACGTGCTGGCGGTTTGCAGGGTAGGGGTTCGGGTTCAGCCTTACGCCAGCCATTAGTGCTGAATTGAATGGTGAGTAATTTGTAGCCGGTGTCGCCTACCAGGCTGAGATCTTTGAGGCGGCGTAGCGCAGCGTGCATTGATAGCCCGTACTGACGTTTGGCAATGAGCAGTTCCTGAGTATGAATCCTAGAGCGCGGTCGGCTGCCGAAGTCGCGGATAACGGCCTTGGCTGGATAAAGAAACGCTCCAGCGAAACGGTGACAGCAGTTTTCCTTGTCACGCTCAGACATGTCTTCGGGAAGTTGCATCACCCAATGTCCCAGCTCGTGAGCGGCAGTGAAACGAATGCGTTCACCTGGACGCTGGGCATTCAAGGCGATCAGTACATGTTCGCCGTCACGGGTAGCTACGCAAGCACCGTCGAAATCATCCGGGCCATCAAGCATCACTACCTTGATGCCATGTTCCTCCAGTTGTTCGGTCAGGTGTGCGATTGGGTTGCCTCCCATGCCCCAATACTCCCGCAGTTCCTCTGCGGCTCGCTCGGCATCTGCAGCGCAGGAAGCCGGCAATAAGTGCATTGGAGTTCTAGCAGTCTGAATATCCAACGGCTCGAAGCATTCCTCAAGGGCAATGTAGCGTTCCAAGTGCTCTCGGACCTGTTCCTCGACCTGTACTTGACGGTAATGAGGCATTTTGGCCAGTTTGCGAAACTCCAGCGGGGCGAGGGGCAAGGCTTCAGGGCGGAAAAAATACTCTGGGTTTACTTCCAAGGCCTTGGCCAATTGCAGGAGGCGCTGGGAGTTCGGGACGCTCGATCCTTTTTCATATTTGCTAAGGCCCTGCTTGCTTATGTCGCCCAGACGCTGTGCCAGCGCTGCTAGGGACATGCCGCGCAATAATCTTGCGCGGCGAATGCGGTCATTGATCATGGGAGTTCTCCTTAGGTTGACAAGTTTGTCCATGGTGTTTTATTTGTCAACCTAAGATGAGCCGCATGCGGGCGTGCCTGGACGCCGGGGTAAGTTAGTGTTCCCGCTTCCGAGCCACAACCCTAAAGACTTGTCGGAAAATTCCAGGCGACGTTGCGGGCAGCCCACTCAGACTATTTTGATGCCAAGGTAAGATCCCTTCCAATGCTGGCCTTTCATCCAACTGTCACATTCCAGACATAGAGTAGTCACACGGCCTGCCGATACTTGGCCCGATCCAATTATCCCTATCTGCTAGGAGCAAGGCATGAAACTGAAACGTTTGATGGCGGCAATGACGTTTGTCGCTGCTGGCGTCGCGACCGCCAACGCGGTGGCTGCTGGCGTTGACCCGGCGATCCCGGCTTACGTCAAGACCACTGGTGTGTCGGGCAACTTGTCCAGCGTCGGTTCCGATACCCTGGCAAACCTGATGACCCTGTGGGCCGAGGGTTACAAAAAAGAATACCCGAACGTCAACATCCAGATCCAAGCGGCCGGCTCGGCTACCGCGCCTCCTGCGCTGACCGAAGGCACCTCCAACCTGGGCCCGATGAGCCGCAAGATGAAGGACACCGAACTGGCGGCCTTCGAGCAGAAATACGGCTACAAGCCAACCGCCATCCCGGTTGCCGTGGATGCCCTGGCTGTATTTGTACACAAGGACAACCCCATCCAGCACCTGACCATGGAACAGGTCGACGCGATCTTCTCTTCGACGCGTCTGTGCGGCGCCAAGACCGACGTGAAAACCTGGGGTGACCTGGGTGTGACCGGCGACCTGGCCAACAAGCCGGTGCAGTTGTTTGGTCGTAACTCGGTGTCCGGCACCTACGGCTACTTCAAGGAAGAGGCCCTGTGCAAAGGTGACTACAAGCCAAACGTGAACGAACAACCCGGCTCGGCTTCGGTCGTGCAGTCGATCAGCTCGTCGCTGAACGGCATCGGCTACTCGGGCATCGGCTACAAGACCGCCAGCGTGAAAACCGTGGCCCTGGCCAAGAAAGGCAGCACTGACTACATCGAAGACAGTGAAGAAAACGCCCTGAACGGCAAATACCCGCTGTCGCGCTTCCTCTACGTTTACGTCAACAAAGCGCCGAACAAGCCTCTGGCCCCGCTGGAAGCCGAGTTCGTGAAGCTGGTGCTGTCCAAACAGGGCCAGGAAGTTGTAGTCAAAGACGGCTACATCCCGCTGCCCGCCAAAGTCGCTGCCAAAGCGCTGGCTGACTTGGGTCTGAAAGAAGGCAACTAAGCCTGTAATACCCGATGTAAGACCGGGCCCCACAAAGGCCCGGCTTCATCCCATCTTTTTTGTCCGCTGCCAGCCTTGCCTCGCGGCGGATTTGGTGCGTCACCGCATTGTCATCTTTCTGTCATACAGGACCGCTAGGGTGTGCGCATGAATGATCTGGCCAACTCCACCATGACGACGACTTCTCCTCCCAAGCGCATTGATTTCAATACGCCTGAGCTGCAACGCAAGCGCCGCATTCGCGCGCTCAAGGATCGCCTGACCCGCTGGTACGTGCTGGTCGGCGGTCTCGCCGTTCTCGGCGCCATTACCTTGATCTTCTTTTTTCTGGCCTATGTCGTCGCGCCCTTGTTCCAGGGTGCTTCATTGACCAAGGAAGACGCACTGACCCCCGCTTGGATCCAGGACGCCGGCAAGCCGCTGATGATCTCCCTCGAAGAACAGAACCAGGTCGCCATGCGGGTTTCCGACAAGGGCCAGGCGCTGTTCTTTAATCTAGAGACTGGCGCCGAGCTCAAACGCGTCGACCTGCCGCTTCCGGCCGGGACCAGCGTCGCGTCCATCGGTGAAGACCAGCCCGGCAGCCCGCTGGTGATCCTCGGGTTGTCCAATGGCCAGTCCATGGTGTTCCGCCACACCTATAAGGTGTCTTACCCCGACGGCAAGAAGACCATCAGCCCGGCGATCGAATACCCTTACGGCGAAACCCCGATCGTCCTGGATGATGCGGGTCGCCCGCTGGAACATGTAGCGCTCAACGCCACGGATACCACGCTGGTGATCGCAGGTTCGGCGGGTTCGTATTTGAACGTGCTGTCCCTGAGCCGCGAAGAAAACATGATGACCGGCGAAGTCACCAGCGAGCAGAAGCGTATCGAGCTGCCGCAAATGACCGAACCGGTGAAGGCGATCTTCATCGACCCACGCCAGCAATGGCTGTACGTGATCAACGGCCGCGCCCTTGCCGACGTCTTCAGCCTGCGCGACAAAAGCCTCAACGGTCGCTACAAACTGCTGGACGATGCCAACGCTGAAATCACTGCCAGCACCCAGCTGGTGGGCGGTATTTCGCTGATCATCGGCAACTCCAAGGGCGGCCTGGCCCAATGGTTCATGGCCCGCGATCCGGATGGGGAGCAGCGTTTCAAGCAGATCCGCACGTTCCAGATGGGCACCACGCCGATCATCGAAATTGCCGCCGAAGAGCGCCGCAAGGGCTTTACCGCCCTCGACGCTTCCGGCCAGTTCGGTGTGTTCCATAGCACCGCGCACCGCACCCTGCTGGTCGACCCGGTCGTCGACGGCCAAGGCGTGTTCGGCCTGTCGCCGCGCGCGAACCGCGTCATCGTGGAGGCCGGCGGCAAACTGCAACCGCTGCTGCTGGACAACCCGCACCCCGAAGTATCCTGGAGCGCGTTGTGGAGCAAGGTCTGGTACGAAAACTACGACGAGCCTAAATACGTCTGGCAGTCGACCGCCGCCAACACCGATTTCGAACCCAAAATGAGCCTGGCTCCGCTGACCTTCGGTACCTTGAAGGCGGCGTTCTACGCCATGCTGCTGGCCGCGCCATTGGCGGTTGCCGCTGCAATCTATACCGCTTACTTCATGGCGCCGAGCCTGCGCCGCAAGGTCAAGCCGGTAATCGAGCTGATGGAAGCCATGCCGACAGTGATCCTCGGCTTCTTCGCCGGCCTGTTCCTGGCGCCGTATGTGGAAGGCCATCTACCGGGGATTTTCAGCCTGTTGATGTTGTTGCCGATTGGCATCCTGGTCGCCGGTTTTGTCTTCAGCCGCCTGCCTGAATCAATCCGCCTGCGGGTTCCCGATGGCTGGGAAAGCGCGATCCTGATCCCGGTGATCCTGTTTGTCGGTTGGCTCTCGCTGTACATGAGCCCCTACCTGGAGACCTGGTTCTTCGGCGGTGACATGCGCATGTGGATTTCCCACGACCTGGGGATTACCTACGACCAGCGCAACGCCCTGGTGGTCGGTCTGGCCATGGGTTTTGCAGTGATCCCGAACATTTACTCCATCGCCGAAGACGCCGTGTTCAGCGTGCCGCGCGGCCTGACCCTGGGCTCCCTGGCCCTGGGCGCCACGCCCTGGCAGACCATGACTCGCGTGGTGATCCTGACCGCCAGCCCAGGCATCTTCTCGGCGCTGATGATCGGCATGGGCCGCGCTGTCGGCGAGACCATGATCGTGCTGATGGCCACCGGTAATACCCCGGTGATGGAGATGAACCTCTTCGAAGGCCTGCGCACACTCGCGGCCAACGTCGCGGTGGAAATGCCCGAGTCGGAAGTCGGCGGCAGTCATTACCGCGTGCTGTTCCTCTCGGCGCTGGTGCTGCTGTTGTTCACCTTCATCATGAACACCCTCGCCGAGCTGATTCGTCAGCGTCTGCGCAAGAAATACTCGTCGCTTTAAGAAAGGTAGAAGTCTGTGAAACAGAACTCCCTGAATGGATGGTTCAAGAGCGGCGCCCCCGGCGTCTGGATCAGCGGTGGCGCGGTGTCCATCGCGGTCATCATGACCATTGGTTTGCTGGCGGTGATTGCGGTGCGCGGTCTGGGCCACTTCTGGCCGGCCGACCTGATCCAGGCCAACTACAACGTACCGGGCCAGGCCAACCATATCGTCATCGGCGAAGTGGTGCAGAAGGAAGAGGTGCCGCGCGAGCGTTTGAAAAGCGCCGGACTGCCGGTGCCCGACGCAGGCCCGGAATTCATGACCCGTGAGCTGATCAAGGTCGGCAACCGTGACCTGAACGGCAACGACTTCACCTGGATCGTCGGCGAGTGGTTGAAAGACCAGGCCACGCCGAAAAACCTGATGACCATCGAGCGGCGTGAGTGGGGCAACTTCTACGGCACGCTGGTCAACGTCAAGCAGGATGGCAAGGTCATCGCCGAAGGCGAAGCCGCATGGCCTGAGCTGCAAGCCCGTGTCGAGCGCGTGAACGCGCTGGCCGCCCAGCTCAAGACCCTTGAAAAGTCCGATATCGGCGCGATCAACGCCGGGCTCGAACGCATCCGCCTGCACGGTCGCAAACTGGAGCTGGAGGGCAAGCTTGACGCCACCGCCCAGGCCGACATGGACGCTGACCGCGCCGAATTGAACGCCCGCTACCAGGACATCGAAGCGCGCCTGGCCGACCTGCACGCCCAGTTCAACCGCGACGCGCTGACCGCCCGCGACGGCAACGGCAAGGAAGTCGAAATCGGCATTGGCAAAGTGGTGCACGCCTACCAGCCGAACGCCATGGGCACGATGACCAAGATCGGCTTCTACTTCAGCAAGGTCTGGGAATTCCTCAGCGATGACCCACGGGAAGCCAACACCGAAGGCGGGATTTTCCCGGCCATCTTCGGCACCGTGATGATGACCCTGATCATGGCGATGATCGTGACCCCGTTCGGCGTGCTGGCGGCCGTGTACCTGCGTGAGTACGCCAAACAGAACACCCTGACCCGCATCATCCGCATCGCCGTGAACAACCTGGCCGGCGTACCGGCCATCGTCTACGGCGTGTTCGGCCTGGGTTTCTTCGTGTATGTATTGGGTGGCTCGGTCGACCGCCTGTTCTTCGCCGAAGCCCTGCCGGCCCCGACCTTTGGTACGCCGGGCCTGCTGTGGGCCTCGCTGACCCTGGCGCTGCTGGCGGTGCCGGTGGTGATCGTGGCCACCGAAGAAGGCCTGGCGCGGATTCCGCGTACCGTGCGTGAAGGCTCCCTGGCCCTGGGCGCGACCAAGGCGGAAACGCTGTGGAAGATCGTGCTGCCGATGGCCAGCCCGGCGATGATGACCGGCATGATCCTCGCCGTGGCCCGCGCCGCCGGCGAAGTGGCGCCGCTGATGCTGGTAGGCGTGGTGAAGTTGGCGCCGTCGCTGCCGCTGGACGGCAACTACCCGTACCTGCACCTGGACCAGAAGATCATGCACCTGGGCTTCCATATTTATGACGTGGGTTTCCAGAGCCCCAACGTCGAAGCCGCACGGCCGCTGGTGTACGCCACTGCGCTGTTGCTGGTGATGGTGATTGCCACGCTCAACCTGTCGGCGGTGTGGATACGTAACCACCTGCGCGAGAAGTACAAAGCGCTGGACAGTTAATTGAAGTGAGCGCGGACTCAATGTGGGAGCGGGCTTGCTCGCGAATGCGGTGTGTCATTCAACACACCTGGCGACTGAAACGACGCCTTCGCGAGCAAGCCCGCTCCCACACAACGAATTGGTAGCACAGGGAGCATCCCATGCAACACGAAAACCAACCCCACGGCATCAACATGTCTGCCCTGGGTCGCGACAAGCAGAGCCTGAGCCTGGCCCAGGAAACCGTGGCCATCGAAGTGCCGGGCCTGAGCCTCTATTACGGCGACAAGCAGGCGCTGTTCGACGTCAGCATGAACATCCCCAAGCAGCGCGTGACGGCCTTCATCGGCCCGTCCGGCTGCGGCAAGTCCACGCTGCTGCGCACCTTCAACCGCATGAACGACCTGGTTGACGGTTGCCGCGTGGACGGTGCCATCAACCTCTACGGCACCAACATCTACCGCAAGGGCGAGGACGTGGCCGAGCTGCGTCGCCGCGTGGGCATGGTGTTCCAGAAACCCAACCCGTTTCCCAAGACCATCTACGAAAACGTGGTCTACGGCCTGCGCATCCAGGGCATCAACAAAAAGCGCATCCTGGATGAAGCCGTCGAGTGGGCCTTGAAAGGCGCGGCGTTGTGGGACGAGGTCAAGGACCGCCTGCACGAATCGGCGCTCGGCCTGTCCGGCGGCCAGCAGCAGCGCCTGGTCATCGCGCGCACCATCGCCGTGGAACCGGAAGTGTTGCTGCTCGATGAACCCTGCTCGGCACTCGACCCGATTTCGACGCTGAAAGTCGAAGAGCTGATCTACGAGCTCAAGTCCAAGTTCACCATCGTCATCGTGACCCACAACATGCAACAGGCGGCGCGGGTTTCCGACTACACCGCGTTCATGTACATGGGCAAGCTGGTGGAATTCGGCGACACCGATACCCTGTTCACCAATCCGGCGAAGAAGCAGACCGAAGACTACATCACCGGTCGCTACGGCTAGGAAGCCGTGGTTCTGATTGCATTGACGCTGCGGTTCTCCGCACCCTACCGGACGCTCCAAGGACGCCAACATGATTAGCAAAGAAGGCCTTACCCACCACATCTCCGCGCAGTTCAACGCCGAGCTTGAGGAAGTGCGCAGCCACCTCCTGGCGATGGGCGGGCTGGTGGAAAAGCAAGTCAATGACGCGGTGACCGCGCTGATCGAGGCCGACTCGGGGCTGGCCCAGCAGGTGCGTGAGATCGATGACCAGATCAACCAGATGGAGCGCAACATCGACGAAGAATGCCTGCGCATTCTTGCCCGTCGCCAACCGGCGGCGTCCGACCTGCGTTTGATCATCAGCATCTCCAAGTCGGTGATCGACCTGGAGCGCATCGGCGACGAAGCCACCAAGATCGCCCGCCGCGCCATCCAGCTGTGCGAAGAGGGCGAAGCACCGCGCGGCTACGTGGAAGTGCGGCATATCGGCGACCAGGTGCGCAACATGGTGCGCGACGCCCTCGACGCATTTGCGCGCTTCGACGCCGAACTCGCGCTGTCGGTGGCCCAGTACGACAAAGTCATCGACCGCGAATACAAGACCGCCCTGCGTGAGCTGGCTACCTACATGATGGAAGACCCGCGCTCTATCTCGCGGGTCTTGAGCATTATTTGGGTGCTGCGCTCGTTGGAGCGTATCGGCGACCATGCGCGCAACATCTCGGAGCTGGTGATCTACTTGGTGCGCGGAACCGACGTACGGCACATGGGCCTCAAGCGCATGAAGGCCGAAGTTGAAGGTTCAGTCGATCAAATACCTAATGTTCCGGGCGAAACTGACGATAAGTAAGGTTGCCCGAGAAATTAACGCCCGGCCTTTGGCCGGGCGTTTTCGTTTGCGGCGGATGAATTTTTTGCACAGCAGGCACAATAAGTTCTGCTGTGACTACCGAGTTTTGGCAAAATGCCATCAGTCAGGCGTGTTGCGTGCCGAAGTGTTAATAGGATGAAGGGTCGATGAGTAAAGTCAGTGTATTGGTGGTGGATGACGCCTCGTTTATCCGCGATCTGGTGAAGAAGTGCCTGCGCAACTACTTCCCGGGTATCAAGCTTGAAGATGCGGTAAACGGCAAAAAGGCCCAGGCCATCCTGATGCGCGAGACCTTCGACCTGGTGTTGTGCGACTGGGAAATGCCGGAGATGTCGGGCCTTGAACTGCTGACCTGGTGCCGCGAGCAGCCGCACCTCAAAGCCATGCCTTTCGTGATGGTGACCAGCCGTGGCGACAAGGAAAACGTGGTCCAGGCCATCCAGGCCGGCGTTTCCGGCTACGTCAGCAAGCCGTTCACCAACGAACAGTTGCTGAGCAAGGTCAAGCAGGCCCTGCACAAGATCGGCCGCCTCGACGCGCTGGTTGCCAGCGCACCGACCAAAATGAACTCGGCTTTTGGCAACGATTCCCTGAGCGCTCTGACCGGCGGCAAGCCCGAAGCGGTCAAGTCGGCGCCTGTGGCGGCGGCTGCACCCGCGCCGAGTCGAGGCCTGCTCAATAGCCCGTCGCTTCAGGCGCCTGCCGCTGCGTCTCCGGCCGGCGGTCGGGGGCAAGGCCAACTGCGCCTGTCCAGCGGCACCCAGCAATGCGTGATCAAAGCGCTGAGCATCAAGGAAGCGCTGCTGGTGGTGCGTCGTGGCGAAATCCTGCCCCAGGTGCTGGAAAGCGCCGTACTCGACCTGGAGCAAGGCGACAACGCCGAAGTGGCCCGTCTCAACGGCTACCTGCACGCCATCGTCGCCTTCGAACCCAAGCCCGACAGCGACTGGCTGCAACTGACCTTCCGGTTTATCGACCAGGACGCGCAGAAGCTCGACTACATCTCCCGCCTGATCGCACGCGGCACCGCGCAGAAGCACTTTGTGCCGGGTGCTTGATCCTGGAGCAACCACTAACCCCTGCGGGCTTGCCCGCCATAGCCATAGGTATCTACACATCTTTTTTGAGGGCGTGCGAGCATCTGTAGTGAGCGGGCTTGTCCCGCGCTGGGCTGCGAAGCGGCCCCAGACCAGGCGACTTGGATTTATCTGGGACTCGACGGCGTCTTTATTGGGGCGGCTTCGCCACCCAGCGCGGGACAAGCCCGCTCACTACAAAGTTGTGTAGATACCTATGCCGCGATAGCGGTGTGCCAGATACATGATCTGTGCGTGACACCCTGTCATCGCAGGCAAGCCAGCTCCCACAGTTGATATCAGCGCTCTATACAAAGTTGTCATGATCCCTTGCTAACCTGCCGCTCAGTCGTCCCGGCAGGATCACGCCATGCTCATGCGCTTTTTGCTGTGCTGCGGGCTGGCCACGGTCGCCATGTCGACCCAGGCCATGACCCTCTACAAATCCACCGATGCCAATGGCGTGGTGTTTTTCAGCGACCGGCAAACCCCCGGTGCCCAGGCGTTTGTGATCCAGGAACGCCGTGCCGAGCGGGTCAAGCCTGCAGTGCGCCTGGTGCCTGAACGCCGTTACCCGCAGCAAGCCTACCGTTATCCCTTGCCCTGGCGTGGTGGGCCGTTCCGCCTGAGCCAAGGCCCCAACGGCAGTTTCAGCCATACCGACGCCAAGAGCCGCTACGCCATGGACATTGCCATGCCCGAAGGCACGCCGATCATTGCGGCACGCAGCGGTGTGGTGGTCAGGACCGAAAATGCACAGGTCGGGCGGGGCAATGATGCGTCGGGGAATTTCGTCAGGGTGCGTCATGACGACGGCACCGAGGGTGTGTACCTGCACCTCAAGCAAGGTTCGGTGAGTGTCCGGGCAGGGCAGCGCGTGGCGATGGGAAGCCCGCTGGCGTTGTCGGGCAATACCGGCAACAGCAGCGGGCCGCACCTGCACTTTGTGGTGCAGCAGAGCACCGAGGCCGGGCTGGTGTCGATCCCTTACGAGTTCAACCAGCCGGTCGGCACATTGCCCAATTTTGCATTGGGCAATTGACGGTCAGTCCAGCAGCAGGACCTTGGCCAGCACGATCTTCGGCCCTTTCATCTTCTTGATGATGATGCGCAAGCCTTCGACCTCCAGCACTTCTTCCTCTTCCGGCACCCGCTTGAGAGTGTCGTAGATCAGCCCGGCCAGGGTTTCGGCCTCGATGTGGTCCAGGTCGACGCCCAGCAGGCGCTCGACCTTGAACAGCGGCGTATCGCCACGCACCAGCAGCTTGCCCGGCTGATAGGCCAGGATGCCGCGCTCGGCCTTGCGGTGTTCGTCCTGGATATCACCCACCAGCACTTCCAGCACGTCTTCCATGGTGAGGTAGCCGATGATCTTGCCGTCGGCTTCTTCTACCAGGGCGAAGTGCGCGCCGCCTTTACGGAACTGTTCCAGCAACTGCGACAACGGCATATGCCGCGACACGCGCTCCAACGGGCGGGTCAATTCGGCCAGGTTGAACGACTCGGGAATGTGGTCCAGGGCCGCCAGCTCCAGCAACAGGTCCTTGATGTGCAACAGGCCCACGAACTCGTTACGCACCGCGTCATACACCGGGTAACGGCTGAATTTATGGCGGCGGAACAGCGCGAGGATTTCCTTGAGCGGGGCGTTGAAATCCAGGGTGACCAGGTCTTCCCGGGAATTGGCCCAGTCCACTACTTCCAGCTCGCCCATTTCCACGGCAGAGGCCAGTACGCGCATGCCCTGGTCGCTGGGGTCCTGGCCACGGCTGGAGTGCAGGATCAGCTTGAGCTCTTCGCGGCTGTAATGGTGCTCGTGATGCGGGCCAGGCTCGCCTTGGCCGGCGATGCGCAGGATAGCGTTGGCGCTGGCATTGAGCAGGTAGATCGCCGGATACATGGCCCAGTAGAACAGGTACAGCGGTACCGCCGTCCACAGCGACAGCAGCTCGGGTTTGCGAATGGCCCAGGATTTGGGTGCCAGCTCACCGACCACGATGTGCAGGTAGGAGATCACGAAGAAGGCGGCAAAGAACGACACGCCCTTGATCACTTCCGGCGATTCGACGCCCATCGCGCCCAGCAGCGGCTCGAGGATATGTGCAAACGCCGGTTCACCGACCCAGCCCAGGCCCAGGGAAGCCAGGGTAATACCCAACTGGCAGGCCGACAGGTAGGCGTCGAGCTGGCTGTGTACGGTCCGCAGGATCTGCCCGCGCCAGCCATTGGTGTGGGCGATGGCCTCGACCCGCGTCGAGCGCAGTTTGACCATGGCAAATTCCGCCGCAACGAAGAAACCGTTGAGCAGTACCAGGACCAGTGCAAAAAGGATCATGCCGAAGTCGGCAAAGAGCGTAGCGAGGGTGATACCAGGGGAAGGGTCCATGATGGGGTTTTGCAGGTTCCGTGTGTTCAATAAAGGGGACGGGTGGGCCTGGAAGGCAGGCGCAAGTCGGCCAATGTAGCGGCTGACGGGGCGCTTGCCTAGTGCCTGCTGCCGGGCGGGGAGCTGATTGTGGTGTCACAGAACCGGTGTGGGAGCTGGCTTGCCTGCGATGGCGTCGTGTCAGGCGACATCTGTAGTGGCTGTGCTGGCGCTATCGCAGGCAAGCCAGCTCCCACATCAAAGCGTCGTCTCTGCGATTTATTCGTCCTTCTCGACGAGTCGCGAACGGCTCACCTGCGTCGCGGGAAAATGGCAGGTAAACGTACTGCCATGCCCCAGCACGCTGCTGATTTCCAACCGTGCACGGTGGCGCAACAGCACATGCTTGACGATCGCCAGGCCCAGCCCGGTGCCGCCGGTGTTGGAGTTGCGGCTGGAATCTACGCGGTAGAACCGTTCGGTCAGGCGTGGCAGGTGCTTGGCATCGATGCCGATGCCGGAATCCTGCACGCTCAAGTGTGCGCCCTGTTCGTCGGCCCACCAGCGGATGCGGATATTGCCTTTGTCCTGGGTGTATTTCACGGCGTTGAACACCAGGTTGGAAAACGCACTGCGCAACTCACCTTCGCTGCCTTTGAGCAGTACGGCCGGGTCGGCTTCCAGGCTGATCTGTTGCTCGCGCTGGCCGGACAATGCCTGGGCATCGTTCTTGATGGTCTGCAGCAGGCTCTGCACGGCCACCGGATGGTTGTCCGACGGGTAATCGGTCGCTTCCAGCTTGGCCAGCAGCAGCAGGTCGTTGAGCAGCGTTTGCATGCGTGAACCTTGTTGCTGCATCTGCTGCAGGGCGCGGCTCCAGCGCGGGTTGATCTCGTCGACGTTATCCAGCAGCGTTTCCAGGTAACCGCAGATCACCGTCAGTGGTGTGCGCAGTTCATGGGAGACGTTGGCGACGAAATCTTTACGCATCTGTTCCAACTGGTGGATGCGGGTGACGTCGCGCACCAGCATCAAGTGTTCGTTGTTGCCGTAGCGCGTCAGGTACAACTGGATGCGCACGCGGTCATTGGTGGGCGAGGGGATTTCCAAGGCTTCTTCGTAGTTATCCTGCTCGAAGTACTCCTTGAAGCGCGGGTGGCGCACCAGGTTGGTCACCGGTTGACCGCTGTCCTGAGGCGTCTTGAGGCCCAGCAGGGTCTCGGCGGCGCGGTTCCACCATTCCAGGTTGCCGTCGCTGTCGAGCATGATCACCGCGTCCTTGAGCGCGGCGGTGGACTCCTGCACCCGGTCGATCACCGCTTGCAGGCGTCCGCGCACCCGTTGGTCGCGGCGTTGCAGATGGTAGATGCTGTCGAACACTTCGCCCCACAGGCCGTAGCCGTCGGGCGGCGCTTCGTCGGGTTTGTGTTGGCGCAGCCATTCATGCAGGCGCAGCAATTGCTTGAGGGTCCAGCCCAGGTACAAGCCAATGCCGACCGCCAGGCTCCAGCCGTAATAACCGCTGACCAGGCCCACCAACAGGCAGCCGGTGATCAGCAAAAGCATGTGGCGGATCAGGGTGCCGTGCCAGTTTTGATTCACTTGAACATGCGTCCTTGTCAGCTGTTAAGTCAGGCGCTTACGTGCACAAATCGGCTGGCTCAGCCTTTGGTTGAAAACCGATAACCGGTGCCGCGCACGGTTTGTACCAGATTCTCATAGGCCTCGCCCAAGGCTTTGCGCAGGCGGCGGATATGCACGTCCACGGTACGCTCTTCCACGTACACGTTGCCGCCCCACACCTGGTCGAGCAGCTGGCCACGGGTGTAGGCGCGTTCCTGGTGGGTCATGAAAAATTGCAGCAAGCGATATTCGGTAGGGCCCATCTCGGCGGGTGTGCCGTCGATGGTCACGCGGTGGCTGATCGGGTCCAGCAGCAGGCCGCCGACTTCGATGGGTGCTTCGCCATCGGTCGGACCGGCGCGGCGCAGTACAGCCTTCAGACGAGCGACCAGTTCCCGTGGGGAAAAAGGTTTGGTGATGTAGTCGTCGGCACCGACTTCCAGGCCCTGGATCTTGTTGTCCTCTTCGCCCTTGGCGGTGAGCATGATGATCGGGATATCTCCGGTCAGCTCGTCACGCTTGAGGCGGCGGGCCAGCTCGATGCCGGAGGTGCCGGGCAGCATCCAGTCCAGCAGGATCAGGTCCGGCTTGCGGTCGACAATGATGGCATGGGCCTGCTGGGAGTTCTCCGCCTCCAGGCAGTCATAGCCGGCCATTTCCAACGCAACGGCGATCATCTCGCGGATGGGCGCTTCGTCGTCAACAATCAGAATGCTCCTGCCAACCATTGCCTGAATCCTCTTGTCATTTAACTGTCTTGCGCCGCATTAGATAACGGAATTATTGCAGTCGTGTGACAGTAATTTAGTCGCTAGAGCATTCTGCGCCTCTCTGGACTACGCTAGGGGTCCGAATCCTGACAACCACAAAAGGAAGGTTCCGATGACTTACAGCTCGATTTCCTGGAAAGCCCTGCTGGTAATGGCGGCGTTGACGCTGCCAGGCCTGGCGTTCGCGGCGGAGCCGGCGATGACTAAAGACGGGATGCTGGTGGACCACAAGGGCATGACCCTCTACACCTTCGACAAGGACGCCGACGGCAAGTCAGTGTGCAGGGACCAGTGCGCGACCAACTGGCCGCCGCTGAAGGCTGAGTCCACCGACACGTCGACGGGCAAGTGGACGGTCATCACCCGCGATGACCAGACCAGCCAATGGGCCTATGGCGGTAAGCCGGTCTATACCTACAAGGATGATAAGAAGGCTGGCGACAAGACCGGTGATGGCAAGGGTGGCGCGTGGCATGTGATCAAGCCCTGACTAAGCGGCGGCTTTGAGACCTTCGCGAGCAAGCCCGCTCCCACATTCGACCAGGTTTCAGCCTTGAAATGCGTTCGAATGTGGGAGCGGGCTTGCTCGCGAAGGCGTCGGCCCAACCACCACAAAAAACGGTGCCTAGCGCAACGCGTAATCCACCACAATCCCCACAAATATCGCCAACCCGGCCCAGTGGTTGTGCAAAAACGCCTTGAAGCACTTCATGCGGTCCCTGTCTCGGGTGTACCAGAACTCCCAGGCAAAACAACCCGCCGCCGCCAGCAATCCCAGGTGAAACCACCCTCCCAGCTCGAACCGCGCACCAGCCAATAACAGGCACACCAGCGCCAGGCCTTGCAGGGTGAGAATGATCACCCGGTCGGCATCGCCAAACAGAATGGCGGTGGATTTCACCCCAATCTTCACATCATCGTCACGGTCAGTCATCGCGTAATACGTGTCGTAGCCCACCGTCCACAGCAGGTTGGCGATATACAACAGCCATGCGGCTGCGGGCAGGCTGCCGGTTTCGGCGGTAAATGCCATCGGCATGCCCCACGAAAACGCCGCCCCCAGCACCACCTGCGGGTAATAGGTGTAGCGCTTCATGAACGGATAGCTCGCCGCCAGGGCCAAACCGCCGAGGGACAGGAGGATGGTGGTGGCATTGGTCAGCAGCACCAGCAGGAAACTGATCCCCATCAGCACCGAAAAAAACACCAGCGCCTCTTTCGAACTGATCTTGCCGCTCACCAACGGACGCTGTTCGGTACGCTTCACATGGCCGTCGACCTTGCGATCGGCCCAGTCATTGATCACGCACCCACCGGCGCGGGTCAGCACCACGCCCAGCACGAACACCGCGATATTGATCAAGGAGGGCGAGCCTTTGCCCGCGATCCACAGCGCCCACAACGTCGGCCACAGCAGCAGGTAGATGCCGATGGGTTTGTCCATGCGGGTCAATTGAATGAAATCCCAGGCCCTGGGGTTCAGGCGGTTCAGGGATTTGAGCAAACGCTGGTACATCAGCAGTTCTCCGGGTGAGCGTGCAGCGCGTGCCAAAAGCTTGGCAAAAAGATCTCCGCGACCAGCACGCTCAGGGGGCCGCGATCGAAACGTGAGCGGCGGGCCCACAGGCCGTCGACCTGATTGGCCGGGGGCAACCATTGTCGTGGGTAATGGCACACCTCGATGGCCTGGCGGGTGAACGCCTGGTCGCAGAACAGCAACTCGCCCAGCGAGCGGCTGCCCAATTCATCCATGTGCAAGCCGTCGCCCTGCAAGGCACTGCGCGCCGCTACACTGCGGGCGAACACCCAGGGCTGGCCGTGCCCACGCAAATACACCTCGCGCACCCAGCCGATACTGGCCGGCGCCAAGGCCAGAGCGGCGCATTCATCATCGCGCAACGGCTGCCAGCCCTCGAACAACGGCGTTACGCTGAAGCCATCGTTGGACAGCCACGTCAGCCGTCGCGTCAGCGAGTCTTCGTTGAACAGCCAGTTGAGGGTCAAGGGCGCAGGCGCAGGGGTCAGAAGGCTCTGGGGCAGCCATTGGCAAGCATCGGGAAGGACGATTGAGTGCGGCACGGCGGGTCAGTATTGGCAGCAAAAGAGGCGGCGAGCTTACCATGGCGTTCCGGGTTTTTGCCGGGCCGAACCGACTGTTTGCGTCGATCATGCTTGCATCTGCCGGCCCTGATCAGTACAAAACGCCCTGAGCCGTACGGCAACGCGGGTCTATCGACCGTCGGCCAAGACGCCTGGAAACCTGAGGAAGCAAGTAATGAAGAAGTGGCAATGTGTAGTCTGCGGCCTGATCTATGACGAGAAAGACGGCTGGCCGGATGACGGAATCGCGCCGGGCACCCTGTGGCAGGATGTTCCGGAAGACTGGCTGTGCCCTGACTGCGGCGTGGGCAAAATGGATTTCGAAATGATCGAAATCGGCTGATTTTCGGTTTTCAGACACGTACTACAAGGAGAAAGGAATGAACGCACCTGTCGTGATCATCGGCACAGGACTGGCCGGCTACAACGTGGCCCGCGAGTTTCGCAAGCTCGACAGCGAGACCCCGTTGCTGCTGATCACCGCGGATGACGGGCGCTCCTACTCCAAGCCCATGCTCTCCACCGGTTTCGGCAAGAACAAGGAAGCCGATGGCCTGAGCATGGCCGAACCTGGCGCCATGGCCGAGCAACTCAAGGCCCAAGTGCTTACCCACACCCGTGTCAGCGGCATCGACCCCGGCCACAAACGCCTGTGGATCGGCGAGGAAGCCGTGGCCTACCGCGACCTGATTCTGGCCTGGGGCGCGGAAACCGTGCGTGTACCGGTTGAAGGCGATGCGGCTGAGCTGATTTTTCCGATCAACGACCTTGAAGACTACGCGCGCTTTCGTGCCGCTGCCGCGGGCAAGCGCCGTGTGCTGTTGCTCGGTGCCGGGTTGATCGGCTGTGAATTTGCCAACGACCTGATCCTTGGCTGCTACGAGATCGACCTGGTGGCGCCGTGCGAGCAAGTCATGCCGACCCTGCTGCACCCGGCCGCCGCCGCCGCGGTACAGGCCGGATTGGAAGGCCTCGGCGCGCGCTTCCACTTGGGCCCGGTGCTCAATCGCCTGCAGCGCACGGCGGACGGCCTGGAAGCCCATCTGTCGGACGGTGAAGTGATCCCCTGCGACCTGGTGGTCTCGGCCATCGGCCTGCGCCCGCGTGTCGACCTGGCCGCCGCCGCCGGTCTGCAGACCAATCGTGGGATCATGGTGGACCGCCACCTCAAGACCTCCCACGCCAACATCTATGCCTTGGGCGACTGCGCTGAGGTCGACGGCTTGAACCTGCTATACGTCATGCCCCTGATGACCTGCGCCCGCGCCCTGGCCCAGACCCTGGCCGGCAACGCCACCGCCGTCAGCTACGGCCCCATGCCGGTGACCGTCAAGACGCCGGTCTGCCCGCTGGTGGTTTCGCCCCCGCCACGCGGCACCGAAGGGGTTTGGAGCGTTGAGGGCGAGGGCGCCGACATTAAAGCCCTGTGCCGCGACAGCAGCGGCCGCTTGCTGGGTTATGCATTGACCGGCAGCGCCGTGATGGAAAAACTGGCGCTCAATAAGGAACTTCCGCCGTTGTTGGCGTAAATACTGGCCGTTCTGTCGCAATAAGCACATTTTTCCCCCTAGAAAGGTCGCCGCGAGACTGGCGCGGCGTTCGGCGGCATGCCATCCTCACTCCCGTCTGCCGCAGAGTAGAGCCTGCGGCGCTTTGGGCGCCGCTCCGTCAGAGAGCGGCACGGACATAACAACAAAAAACCGTCAAAGAGGCTTCACTTATGCGTAAACCAGAACTCGCAGCCGCCATCGCTGAAAAAGCGGATCTCACCAAAGAGCAGGCCAACCGCGTGCTCAACGCCGTTCTCGAAGAAATCACCGGCGCCCTGCACCGCAAGGACAGCGTCACCCTCGTAGGCTTCGGCACCTTCCTGCAGCGCCATCGCGGCGCCCGCACCGGCAAGAACCCGCAAACCGGTGAGCCGGTGAAGATCAAGGCGAGCAATACCGTTGCGTTCAAGCCGGGTAAATCGCTGAAGGATACTGTTAACGCGTGATGGCGTTACCGCCTCGAAGGGGGCGGGGAGGTAGGAAGAATGGGCACGCCGACTGGGTTGGGTGCCCATTTTTGTTGGATAGGAATCAGCCTTCCATGAAGTCGTCGTATTCCCGATAGTGATTGATTGCTCGGATCAAAATATCATTATCTGGCGCATTAACCTTCTTTTGAATGACTTCAAATATGGCTTGTAGAGTTTGCACATCCAACCAGGTTTCGACGTTTTCTTTTCCCAGGGACTTGGGGATAAGCTCGCCGGCAGAATTCTCGACTGTTTTATCGTCTTCCTCGAGATCGTCAATTTCCTCCTCGGAAATGAGGTAGAAAATTGCATTCCTTGGTTCTTCTTCCCATTTATCCAAGTTGGTATAGACCCAGTCGTTATCGGTATGGGAGTTGACGGTGCTGAACAGGTTAGTGATGCCTTGCATCTTTTTCATCAGTGACTCCTCATTTTCTACAAGATGACCCGCCACCCCAGGTTTTTCTGCCGCCTACTCGTTTTCCGTTACGGCCTTTCGGGTGGTAATCGCCGTGACGGTTTTTATGGTCCTCGTGACTGACCAACTGCAAATTGCCACCTACTACAGGGTGGTGATGCCAGGTCGAGCCTTTCATTGCTGTTGTTCTGAACTTGCCATTTTTCTTCGGCGCAACCCATTTTGAGATGCCTGGGTGTTTTGCTTCGACAGTAGCTTGCAATGCGGGATCGTTCTTCATTGCGTAATGTAGTTGTCTGTTGGATTCGGCGAAATGTACGGAGTCCTTTGAGCGCCAGATTTCTTTGTTGATGTGTGCTTCGTACGATACGTCATAGACCCCGGGATTTGAGCTGGCCCATCCCCAAGGGTCGATCCATGAGACCGGGTTCGGTCCATATTGATAGAAGTTGTGACCCCCGGCTAGCCCGATGGGGTCCGGAGTAGTAAACCGTCCAACATCCGGATCATAAAACCTGAACGTATTGAAATGCAGCCCCGTCTCCCGATCCAGATACTGCCCCTGGAACCGCAGGTTCTGCTCTTCAATGTAATAAGGCTCGCGCACTTCCTCCAGCGTATTGCCCCACACCCGGTAGGTCGCCTGCCAGACGCTGTGGCCGTCGTCTTCGGTGAGTTGTTCCGGCAGGCCGTTCAGGTCATTGTGGTAATAACGAATTTTTTGCAGCGGCCCAGTGCCATCGACCCGCGCCAGAGGTTCGTAGCCTTCATCTTCGTAAACATAAAGACTGGTCTGGCTATGTTTATGCTCCTGCAACAAGCGCAACCCATCCCAGGTAAACCGCGTTTCCCCCAGCAGATACCCATCGCTGCCATGCTCGGTTTTTTCAATCCGGCGCCCCAGCGGGTCATACGCCATTCTGACCACGCTGCCGTTCTCATTGCGCACTTCAACCAACCGGCTTTCAGCGTCATACGCAAACCGCTGCACACCCCGCTTGGCACTGCGCTTTTCAATCATCCGTCCAAACGCGTCATAGTGATAACGCTTGTCCTGATACGTCAGCAGCTTGTTATGCACCACCAGCCCTGCGCCCGCCTGTGGGCCGTCGAGCAGGTTGGCGGCGGCGTCGTAGGCGAAGGTTTCGCGCTGGCCGTGCAGGCTGTCCTGGCTGGCGATGATGCGGCCGGTGGTGTCGTAGTGCAGCAGTTGACGGTGTTGTGCGGCGGGTTGTTGGTCGAGTTTGCCGATCAGGTTGTCGGCGGGGTCGTACTCGAACTGTTTTTGCGCGGCTGCGGGCATCAACGATGGCTGACTGGCAAGGCGGCGTTGGCGCGAACGCAGGCGGCCGCTGCGGTCGTATTCGCTGCGAGTGCTGAGCTGGCCCTGGGTGCGCAGCACTTCGCGGTGCAGGCGGTCGCGTTCGAAGTCGCTGATCACCTGGCCGTCGAGGTTGATCTGATGCAGATGGCCGCTGCCGTAGTACAGGCGGTTGAGCCAACGGCCATCGGGCAGTTGGGTCTGGATCAGGTTGCCGAGTTCGTCGTAGTGGTGTTGCAGGGTGCCGGCCGCACTCTGTTCGCCGAGCAACCGGCCGAGAGCGTCGTAGGCGAAGCCCAGAGCCTGGGCATTGCCTTGCAGGTCGGTGAAAGTCACCGCCGTGAGCTGGTCCACGGCATCGTAGCTGTACTCGGTGCGGCCATCGTCGGTGATTTTCGCAACCAGCCTGCCGACCGCGTCGCGCTCCAGTCGATGAACGATGGGGGCGGGCGGTGCCTCGGGGACTACCGCCAGGCCGTTGCCATAGGGCGCCGCAATGGCCGTTACCGTGGTGATGTTGTCCAGCGGGTCGTAGTCGTAGCGCTTGGCGCTGCCGTCCAGGTCCTGCTGCTCGGCCAGGCGGTCGGCGGCATCCCAGGCAAACCGATAGCGCTCACCGTTCTCGTTGATCAGTGCTTGCAGGCGCCCGTAGCTGTCGTAGCCGAACTGCACCTGCCGGCCATGGGCATCGGTGCGCTGGCTGACCTGGCCGCGACGGTTGTGCTGGTAGAGCGTGGTGTGCCCGGCCGGGTCGGTATAGCCCAGCAGTTGACCGCTGATGTCGCGCTGGTACTGCTCGATACGGCCATCCGGCAACTGAGTGCTTAGCAAGCGCCCCTGGGCGTCGTAGCTGAATTGTGTGCGCTCACCCAGCGCATCGGTGATGACATGCAGATAACCGCGCTCGTCGTAGCTGAAACGCGTCGGGTAACCCGAACAATCGATATGCTCGACCAGTTGCCCGAACGGGTTCCAGCGCAGCTTCTTGCTTTTGCCGGTGGCGTCGATGATCTCCACGACCTGGCCGTGGGCGTCATAGCGGTAACGGGTGACGTAGCCCAGCGGATCGGTTTCGGCGATGCAATTGCCGCGCGGATCGTAGCGATACTGCCAGCTGTTGTCGGCTGCGTCGGTCTCTACCAGCGGCAGTGCCCAATGCTCCAGCCACAAGGTCGAATCGCTGCGGCCCAGTGGGTCGGTTTCGCCGATCAGGTTGCCGGATTCGTCGTAGCTGTATTCAAAGCGCCCGCCCTGAGGGTCGGTGGCGCTGAGTAATTGGCGCTCGTCGTTCCAGTCGAACAGCCAGGTCTGGCCGAGGTTGTCGCTGTACCGAATGATCTGGTGCTGCGTGTTCCAGTGTCGGGTGCTGACGCGTTGCAAACCGTCGGTAATGCGGGTGAGGCCTGCGCTCAAGTGATAGTCGAACTGGTAAGTGTCGCCCTCATCGGTCCAGTGCCGGACAACCCTCCATTCCAGGCCTTCAACCAAAGCCCACTCATAGAAACATCGCAACCCGGTCGGCAACTGATGTTCCACCATACGCCGACCGCTGTCGTAGCTGAAGCGCCGCTGCACCTGGCCTGTGGCATCGCGTACTTCTGCCAGGCTGCCGGCGGCGTCGTAGCCATAACTGACGAGTACTTCGCGGCGCTGATCGGGATACAGGCGCTCGATCTGGACCACCTGTTCGCGGTCGCGAATCAGCTCAACCTGCACCAGGTCGAAGGTATCGCGCAACCGTACCAGGCGTCCTGCCTCGTCATAGTCAATAAAGATGCGGTTGTCGTTGCGGTCACCGAGTTGCATCAGGCGTAACAACGATGCATTGGTCGGCGTGGGTTCGAATAAACGGTACAGGCCATCATCGCTTTCAATCAGCAACTGCCCATTGAGGTGCCGCCGCACGGCGAGCCCTTCACCGGCGCTGAACACCGCGCCGCCCAGGGGAATCGAGCCCATGTCGATAGGGCGCCCTTGCTCGTCGGTGTAGACCAGCGTCTCGCCGCCGTCGGGATGAGGTCGGACTTCGACGCAGACCTCATACGTCACGCTCCAACCCGCGCCAAACAGACTGCCGGTGCGTTCGTCGCGGCTGTTATAGAAACGTTGCCAGTCAATCGGCAAAATGCCGGGCAGCGCGAAATCCAGCTCATCGACATCGCCCAATATCTTCGCGCCCGTCGCTGCATGCACCGGGTTCGACGAGCCCATGGCAGCATTCGCCATCGCCCCCATCGCACTGCTGACGGCCATCGACGTGGCGCCGCCGATCAGCATGCACGGCAACTTGCTGAAGAACTTGCCCTTGCCGCCCTTGAGCATCAACAACGCCGTCACCGCCAGCCCGACGCCCGGCGTCTTGCCGCTGCGAATCTCACGCACCACCACCGAGCCGCCGCCGACGGTCACGTTGGATGAAATCAACCCGGACGAAACCACCGTCGCATCACAGGTGCTGCGATCACCGCTGCGCACCGCCGGCTGGCCGTTGATCGTGACCTTGTCCGAACCTTCGGCGAGAAACTGCGGCGGCATCGGCGGGTGCTTCATGCACACCACCAGGTCCAGCGGCTTGGGCACGGCACCGGGCGCCGGTGTCGCGACGGTCGGACGCCACATCTGCGAGAAGAAGCTCTCGGCCATGTCCAGATAGCTGGCTTCGGGCGCCGGTGCAGGCTCTTCCAGCTCGGTGCCGGCCGGCGCGACATGGGAGCTGATCGCCCCGGCGGCGCGGGCGGCGGGGATGTTGTTGGTCAGGGTATCGGTGGAACCGGTGAGAATATTGGCCTGCACCGTGGGCGGGAACAGCGCGTTGCTGAAGCTATCGCATAACTTCGTCAGGCCTTTGTCCGCCCCGGTCTTGCTCATGGCCAGCCCGACAATCGTGCCCACTACCGCGCCCAGCAGGAAGCAGCCGAGCCCGCCGGTGGCAACGGTAATGCCGGTGGCCGCGACCACGGCAGCGGTCGCCACCGCCGTGATCGCGATATTGGCCGCCACCTCCAGCACACCGCCGAGGATGTCGGCCATCATCGACGTGTGGGAGAGCGCATCGCCCATCCGGGCAGCCCATAGAGCGTCAGACATACAAGCAGCTCATCAAGAAATAGCGTCAAACGACAGCGAATTTTTTATCAACGCCCAATGCGCCGCCTCGGCATCCCCAAGCTTGTCCGCCTTCACATAACTCAACGCAAGCATCTTGCGCGTACCCGGTATCACCAACGCCAGCTGGTACTGGAACACCTTGTCATTGCCCTTGTTGAACTGGCTGCGCAACTCGATGCCTTCCACTTCCTGCGCCGCGCCCAAACGCACGTCCACACCGGGTTGGTAGCGCAACTCCTGCACCTGTTTCTCCAGGCGCTGGAGCTGGTCATTGAAGTTGCTGTGCAGGGTTTCGCCCTCGGCGAGCAGGCTGCGGCTGACGATCAGGGACGTGCCCAGCTCGGGGAACTTGAGGATGTTGATGGTCGCGTCCTGCAGCTCGCCGGCAGGCAATTTAAACTGGAATTCGTTGATTCGATACGTCATGGCAAACAGGTCTCGTCAGGAGCTTTTAGGCGTGGGGAACGCAGCTTTGATATTGGCGTCGATGCTGGCTTTCACGCCCTGGCCATCAGGCGTGGCGCCAGCGCCGCCACCGTTGTTCAGGTGCAGTACACCGCCGGTATTGAACTCGGCGTCGCCGCTGGCATAGAAGCTGATCTGCACGCCGGTGAGGTTGATCTGACCGCTGGCGTTCAGCTCCAGGATGCTCTCACCGCAGACCAGGCGCAGGTTCTCGCCCACTTCGATCACGTAGCTCTGGCTGATGCTGTCGGTCTTGCGCTGGCCTACCGAGAGAATGTCTTCCTGCTTGACGATGCGCAGGCGGTTGTTGCCGATCGTCACCGTCTCGTTGTGCCCAATGCTCTTGTTGCGGTCATGCCCGACCGAATGGCTCTCATCCACCTCCACGACGATGTCCTGATTGCGCTCGGCATGGATATACAACTGCTCCAACCCCTTCTTGTCCTCCATGCGGATTTCATTGAAGTTGGCCGGCGTGCCGCCTTTGCTCGAGCGGCTCTTCATGCCGCTCTGGGTCGCGTTTTCCGGCAGGTCGTAAGGCACTGTCTGCTCGGCGTTGTAGACCCGGCCGGTGATGATCGGCCGGTCGGGGTCACCCTCAAGGAAGCTCACAATCACTTCCTGGCCGATCCGTGGGATCTGCATCGAGCCCCAGTTCTTGCCGGCCCAGGATTGCGATACGCGGATCCAGCACGAACTGTTCTCGTTGGATTGATCGTGGCGGTCCCAGTAGAAGTGCACTTTCACGCGGCCGTACTGGTCGGTCCAGATTTCTTCGCCTTTGGGGCCGACCACCAGCGCCGTCTGCGGGCCTTTGACGATAGGCCGGTGCGTGCTGGGCAGCGGGCGGAAGCTTTGCTGGGCGTCGATGCAGGTGAGGCTGCTTTCGAACTGCGCCGAACCCGAGCCGCCGCCGGTTTCCAGGCTTTCCTGGACGATGTAGTAGCGGCAGCCAACGATCAGGTACTCGCGGTTCTGATCCTGGCGACTGAAGCCGGTCAGGCTGAACAGGTGGCCCGAGCCCAGGCCCCGCGCATTGCCGGCGAACTCGATCTGTTCGTGCAGGGTTTGCAGGGCCTCGATGCGGGTGCGCGCATAGTGTTCGCCGTCCTCGCTTTGCACGTAGGTGCCGGGGTAGTCGTACAGCGGGTAGTCGCCGGCGGTGTGCGGGCGCGGCATGGCCGAACGCACGTCGATGCTGGCGCTGGGGCGCTGGAAGTCATAGTCGTTGAGCTCCAGCGAGCCCGGCTGCACTTCCTGCGCCAGGTGCCAGTTGTGCATGTGGTCGCGTTCGCGCTGCTGCTCGTCCTTGGGGTAATACGGGATCGACGCGTAGCCCGGCACGGTGGTGTGGGCGCCATAGGCGTCGGCCAGTACCAGCACATGGCGGTCCTGCTCATGGCGGAAGAAGTAGTAGATGCCTTCCTGTTCCATCAGCCGGCTGACGAAATCGAAGCTGGTCTCGCGGTACTGCACGCAATATTCCCACTCGCGGTACGGGCGGCTCAGCGCGTCTTCGAAGTCGGAAAAGCCCAGGTCGCGGAACACCTGCTTGATGATCTGCGGGATGCTCAGGTTCTGGAAAATCCGGCAGTCCGAGGTGCGGCTCAGCAGCCACAACCACGGGCGCAGCGTCACCTGGTAACTGGCGAACTGGCCCTGGTCGATGTTCTGGCTGCAGCGCGCGACGATGCCGTGGAAGTGCCGTTCACCGCCGTCCGCCAATTGCAGGCCCACGCTCATGGGCTTGCCGAGCAACTGGTTGAGGTCGATGTTGGCGTCCAGGGACGTCAGTTGCAGCTCGTAGTTGAACAGCCGGCCCAGCTCTTCACCGCCGCCCATTTCATTGAGCAACAGCACATCCGGCCCGAGTGGGCTGGTGATCTTGGCCAGGCGTGAGGCTTGGTTGAATAGCATCGGTTAACCCGTAAATTGCGTAATAACTGGAGGAACCGAATCCAAATGCAGGAGCAAGACTGTGTGGGAGCCGGGCTCGCCCGCGATGCAGGCACCTCGGGGTGTCAGGTTCACCGAGGTGATGCTATCGCAGGCAAGCCAGCTCCCACACAAGCCCGCTCCCACATTTGAACCGCATTGCGTCAGGTCAATCGTTGAACTGGTAGTGCAATTCATTATCCCGGCTGCTGATGCGCACCCCCGCCAGCGCCTTGCCTTCCAGCATGCGCGTGAGGAATTCACGGCTCATGTCCGGCAGCAGGCTGTTGGTGAGGATGGTGTCGATCATGCGTCCGCCGCTTTCGGTCTCGGTGCAACGCGAGACGATCAGCTCGACCACCGCGTCGTCGTAGTCGAAGGCAACCTTGTGGGTATTCTCCACGCGCTTCTTGATGCGGTTCAGCTGCAGGCGGGTGATCGCCTTGAGCATCTCGTCGCTCAGCGGGTAGTACGGAATGGTCACCAAGCGGCCGAGCAGCGCCGGCGGGAAGATCTCCAGCAGCGGCTGACGCAGGGCCTTGGCGATTTCTTCCGGCTCCGGGATGTTCGCCGGGTCTTTGCAGACCTTGGAAATCAGCTCGGTGCCGGCGTTGGTGGTGAGCAGGATCAGGGTGTTCTTGAAGTCGATCACCCGGCCTTCGCCGTCTTCCATCACGCCTTTGTCGAACACCTGGAAGAAGATTTCATGCACGTCCGGGTGAGCTTTTTCCACCTCGTCCAGCAGCACCACGCTGTAGGGTTTACGCCGCACCGCCTCGGTCAGCACGCCGCCTTCGCCGTAGCCGATATAACCCGGCGGCGCGCCCTTGAGGGTGGACACGGTGTGAGCTTCCTGGAACTCGCTCATGTTGATGGTGATGACGTTCTGCTCGCCGCCATACATGGCTTCGGCCAGCGCCAGGGCGGTTTCGGTCTTGCCCACGCCGGATGTGCCGGCCAGCATGAACACGCCAATCGGCTTGCTCGGGTTGTCGAGGCCGGCGCGGGAGGTCTGGATGCGCTTGGCGATCATCTGCAAGGCATGGTCCTGGCCGATGATGCGTTTTTTCAGGTGCTGGTCGAGGTTGAGCACCGTCTCCAGTTCATTGCGCGCCATGCGGCCGACCGGAATGCCGGTCCAGTCGGCGACCACCGAGGCCACGGCCTGGTAATCCACGGTGGGCAGGATCAGCGGCGTTTCGCCCTGAAGCGCGGTGAGGCGTTGTTGCAGGTCGACCAGTTGCGTGCGCAATGCATCGCTGCCGCTGTCCACCACGCCGGCTTTTTCACGCAAGGTCGCACGGGTGGCGAGCAGCTCATCCACCAGGGCTTTTTCTTCAGCCCAACGGCTTTCCAACGTGGCCAGACGCTCGCGCTCGGCCGTCAGCAATGCTTCGCTGTTGGTTTGACGCGCGCCAATCGCAATGCCGATGGCATGTTCGCGGGCGATGATCTGCAGCTCGGTTTCCAGCGCTTCGATACGGCGACGGCTGTCGTCCACTTCAGCCGGCACCGCGTGCAGGCTGATGGCGACGCGGGCGCAGGCGGTGTCCAGCAGGCTTACGGATTTGTCCGGCAACTGGCGCGCCGGAATGTAGCGGTGGGACAGCTTCACCGAGGCTTCCAGCGCTTCGTCGAGAATCTGCACCTGGTGGTGTTTTTCCATGGTCGAGGCCACGCCGCGCATCATCAGCAGCGCCTTGTCCTCCGACGGCTCGGCAACCTGCACCACCTGGAAACGGCGGGTCAGCGCCGGGTCTTTTTCGATGTGCTTCTTGTACTCGGCCCAGGTGGTGGCGGCCACGGTTCGCAAGGTGCCACGGGCGAGGGCGGGCTTGAGCAGGTTGGCCGCATCGCCCGTGCCGGCGGCACCGCCGGCACCCACCAGTGTGTGGGCTTCGTCGATAAACAGGATGATCGGCTTGGGCGAGGCCTGCACGTCTTCAATCACCTGGCGCAGGCGTTGTTCGAACTCGCCCTTCATGCTGGCGCCGGCTTGCAGCAGGCCTACGTCAAGGCTGCGCAATTCCACGTCTTTGAGCGCGGGCGGCACGTCACCGGCGACGATGCGCAAGGCAAAACCTTCGACCACGGCGGTCTTGCCCACGCCGGCTTCACCGGTGAGGATCGGGTTGTTCTGGCGACGACGCATGAGGATATCCACCAGTTGGCGGATCTCTTCGTCACGGCCCACGATCGGGTCGAGCTTGCCGCTGCGGGCTTGCTCGGTCAGGTCGACGGTAAAACGCTTGAGCGCTTCCTGCTTGCCCATCGCACTCGGCGCCATCGCACCACTGGCTTCACCCGGCACCGCACCGGCATTGAAACCATCGCTGGCGCTCAGGGCGTTTTCCGGCGAGTCGCCGACATATTCGTCAAACCGCTCGCTCAGGGCTTCGGCCTTGATCTTGTCGAACTCTGAAG
The DNA here is from genome assembly GCF_001983175.1 of Pseudomonas cedrina subsp. cedrina. Lineage (GTDB taxonomy): Bacteria > Pseudomonadota > Gammaproteobacteria > Pseudomonadales > Pseudomonadaceae > Aquipseudomonas > Aquipseudomonas cedrina. Next base: position 223,035 of record NZ_MNPW01000006.1, on the reverse strand, counting down.
ACAAGCCCAGCAGCGCATGGCGCAGGCTCGGCGTCTTGAGGATACCGAGCACCAGGTAACCGGTTCGCACCTGGCTTTCGCCAAACATCAGGCTGCCATACACCCAGCCGCGCTCCACCGCTTCTTCCACGTGGGAGGACAGGTCGGTGATCGAGGTCGAGCCGCGCGGCAGGCGGTCCAGGGCTTCGGTCAAATCGCGAGCCAGGCGCGCCGGTTCCAGGTTGAACTGGCGGATCAGGCGGTGCAGGTCCGAGTCCTGCAGTTGCAGCAACTGGTGGAACCAGTGAGCCAGTTCCACATACGGGTTGCCCCGCAGTTTGCAGAACACGGTGGCGGCTTCGATGGCCTTGTAGGCCACGCTGTTGAGTTTGCCGAACAGTGCGGCGCGACTGATTTCACCCATGCTCTGGATTCCTTGAGGTGGTGGCTTGATCGGCGTAGTGCCGGGCCAGGATTAGGTCGTTGGCGTCATGCGCGGGTTGGCCGAGCCAGGTGTTGAAGCCCAGGCGGAACTGGCCGTTGAGTTGCAGCGCCGGGACTTCGGGTTGTTGCAGGACCAGGTTCAGGTCCCAGTCCAATTCATGGCCCAGGTACTCCGCCACCCACGCCACCAGCTCGTTGAACGGCTGGTGGCCGGGCAGCATGCTCATGTAGTCATCCAGCTTGAGCGGCCCCAGGCGGATGCGGAATTTGTGCTGGCGGTCCCACACGAAGCTGCCCAGGCAAAAGTCCATGCCCAGGCGGTTGGCGCTCACGCCGACGCGGCTGCGCTCGGGCAGCTCCAGCCATTGGCCGACGTACTCTTCGATCTCCACCGGCAGGCCGAAGTACTCGCTGAGGATGGCCTTCAAACCGTCCGGGTAGCGGGTTTGCGCCGACAGGTGGCCGCTGTAATGCAGCTTCGCCGTGTCCGGGATGAGCCCCTGGTTGAGCAGGCTCGGCATCCCGCGGCCACTCAAGGCGGCGAGGCGTGCGGACCAGTAGTCATCGTCCGGGCGGTCATGGCTGACCGTCGGCCGCGCTTCGGCCCAGGCCCGGTAGAACAGGCTGAGCAGGCGATGATGGAACACGTCCAGGAACTGTTTGCTGGTGCTGTCGGCATGGTTGCGCTGGCGCTCGCGCACGTACTCGGTGATATGCAGCGGCAGCGGGCCGTTGGGGCCGCCGAGGCCGAAAAAGAATTGTTCCAGCCGCGCCGGCTTGCCGTCGCCGCCGGGGGCGACCGAGGCCAGGGTGGCCGGCGCGAAGGTGCAATCGGCCTGCTGGCCCAGGCGCAGCGGGTCATCCGCCAGGCGCAGGGAATGGCCCAGGCGCGGCAGTAGCGGCGCTTCGCATTCGATACGCCGCAGCGCCTGGAAGAAATCGTATTCCCAGGGCGCCTGGTGCATCGCATCCAGGGTACTCACAGGGTCGGACGACGTCCGGGCTTGGCTTTCCATCGCTTGATCTCGCCGCGTTCGGTGGTACGGATCACCGTCTCGGTAAAACTGTTGATCGACACGTAGCGTGCCAGGAAGCGTTCCAGTACGGCACCGAGCAGGAACACGCCGGTGCCGCGAAACGCGTTTTCATCGAATTCCAGGGTGATCTCCAGGCCGCGTCCAAACACGATCGGGCCGGGCATCGGCAGGCGCCGGGTCACGGCCTTGCTGCTGACTTCGCGCAGGCCTTCGATCTGCAATTGCAGGGCGGCGTCGTTGCTGTCGCCGTACAGGCGCAGCAGTTCGCGCAAGGCGCCGGCGCCCTGGCCCTGTTCGCTCAGGGACAGGTAATTAAGCGAAAGCTGGCTGATCAGGCGCCAGGCCTTGGCATCATGGGCATGGCTGGGGCGCGGACGGCTTGGGCCTGCCACACAGCGCACGGCCAATACTGGCGCACTGTCGGCCAGGGTGAAATCGGTCTTGCCATTGCCCACGGTCATGAACAACGGCAAGTCGCGGTTGGTGCACAGCGCGGTCGCGCCGAGCTGGCGCAGGTCATGGCGGTACGGTGCTTGCGCGCTGTCCACCAGGCTGACAAAGGTCTCGCTGCCCACATACGTCGAGCGCGGCCCGTTGCGGCGCTGGTCGCTGGACAGCACACGTGGTTCGCGGCGCACCGTGTAATAGGCGCGGTCGCGGCCGTAGCGCGACGGATCGCGCACCGCATAGAACGGCAAAAACGGCTGCTCGGGCCCGGTGCCGTGGCCGGTGAGGCCGGTCAGGGAATGGATCTCGAAATCCATCGGCCGCGTGCGGTCGGCGATCACGTGGTGTTCGTTGACCCGGTCGGACAAATGGATGCGGTCCACGCGCTTGGGGAACAGGTTGATCGCCGGGGTGCAGAACGGCAAGAACTGCGCCGCGCCAACGCTTCCCTCCAGGCTCGGCTCGTGGCGGTCGAACAGCACGATCAATTCCAGCTCCTGGCCGTCGCAGCGTTTGACCGCGCGGCTCAGCTCGGCGAACTCCACGAACAGGAAGCGGTGGGGCAGGGCGAAGTATTCCTGCAACAGGCGATAGCCCTGGAACGCCCGCGCTACCACCGGCATGGCTGCATCCGCGTCGTCGAAACCGCGCGAGCGCAGCGCGTCCGGCGGCAAGCGCTCAACCCAATCACCGCCGGGCTTGCGCGCAAACACCGCGCAGGCATTGCCGAGCAATTGTTCGTAGAGGCGAAACGGTTGTTCGTCCGCGCCGCTGAGGTACAGCGGCAGGTTGTCCAGGTCGAGGCTGTTGAACGGCAGTTCGGCGCCGGTGCGCAGGGTCAGGCGCAGGCCGGCCTTGGCTTTTGGCTCGCTGGCGGCCAGGCGGCCGAGCACGGCGGCGGGGTTGCCGAAGTAGTCGGCATTGCTGACCTGCAACGGCCACAACGTCACCGGGTGCGCGGTGCGGTACTCGCAGCAGGTCTGGGTTTCGCGGACCAATGCAGCACGCAATACCGTGTCGCGGGGCAGGGGAAAGCCGCTGCTCAGCGAGCCTTCGTCCGGATCGGTCTGCAATTGCACCACCGTCATCGACGGGGTGGGCGCCAGGTAGTGCGGGTAGGCGATTTCCAGCAAGTTGTGGGTGAAGGTCGGGTACTCGGCGTCGAGCTTGAGCTGCACGCGGGCCGTCAGGTAGGCAAAGCCCTCAAGCAAACGTTCGACGTAGGGGTCGGCGCAGTCCATGCCGGACAGGGTCAGCCGACTGGCGATCTTCGGGTATTCCTTGGCGAACTCGGCGGCGCTTTCGCGCACATGGTGCAGTTCCTGGTTGTACAGCTCCAGCAGGCGCGGGTTCATGGGCGCCTCCGCTGGTCGGCATTCACCACGCGTACGTGGCCGGACTCCAGGTCCAGGTCGGTTTGCAGCAACAGGCGCAACGGCACCGGCTGCGCCCACAGGTCGCCTTCAATCTCGAAACTCAAGGCGTTGTGGTTCATCTCGCCTTGGCCGACACGGGCCTTGACCCGCAGGGTATGGCGCAGGATGCGCGGTTCGAAGGTGGCGATAGCCTGGTAGATCAGCGCTTCAAGCGCCTTGATATCCACACTGGAAACGCTGTTGCCCGCCAGCGCCGGCAGGCCGTAATTGACCACCGAGGTGCCGGCCGGGGTGTGCAGCGTCGTATCGGCATCGAGCAATGACGTGGTGTTGAGCAGCCACGCCAGGTCGCGCAGGACCGAGGCTTTCAATTGGGTCAGGGACAGCACGCGTTTGTCGGCGCTTTCCTTGGGATTGGTTGGGTCGTCGTCGGTCAACCGGTCCAGCAGGGACGGTTGCAGACGGTCGCGGGAAGCGATTTCAGTTACCACCAAAGCAGCTCCACGGACGGGTTGCGAGAGGAACAGAATCCCTGGGGCCGTGGCGCGCAGCCACGGCCACCAGAGTTATCAGCGCTTGGTGTTGGAACGGATGTTCCAGCCAAACTTGATCGGGCCGCCGTCTTTGGTGCCGTCGGCTTTTTGCGGCTGGTAGTCGACCATCACTTGGGCAAAGTTCAGGGTGACGTTCTCGGTCAGGCGATCTTCGCCGCCCGAACCGCCGGTGCTCAGGGACGTGACCAGTACTTCTTCCAGGTTGATCACCATGTATTCGACCTGGCTTTCGCCACCGGCCTTGCGCACGGTCAGCTTGACCTTGTCGATGTGCTTGCCGCTGGCGCAGTGCATCATCAGGTTGGGCGAAGCCTTGTCGACGTACTTGGTCAGCGACAGGTCCTGGATATTCACCTTGCCCGCGCCACCGCCACCGCCGACGTGCATGTTGCCGGACTGGGCCATGCCCCAGCTCCAGCTCAGTACGTCGATTTCGTCCTTGTGGGCCTTGTCCATGGACTCGCCCTTGATGTCGCCGATCTTGATGAAAATATCAACAGCCATGATTTCTCCCTGTGTGGCACGGGCCACGAAATTTGGTGATCGTTCCCACGCTCTGCGTGGTAACGCATCCTGTGACGCTCTGCGTCATTGGGACGCGGAGCGTCCCGGGCGGCATTCCCACGCGGAGCGTGGGAACGAGCGAGCAAAGAGCCGGTTCAAACGTTATTTATGCGCCTTTGGCGGAAGGCAACTTCGATACCAGGCGCAGCGACACCGTCAGCCCTTCAAGCTGGTAGTGCGGGCGCAGGTAGAACTTGGAGTTGTAGTAACCCGGGTTGCCTTCCACTTCTTCCACGATCACCTCGGCAGCCGCCAATGGATGCTGGGCCTTGGTGGTCTCGGTGGAGTGCGCAGGGTCGCCATCGACATAGTTGAGGATCCAGTCCTGCAACCAGCGCTGCATCTCGTCCTTCTCTTTGAAAGAACCGATCTTGTCGCGCACGATGCACTTCAAGTAGTGCGCGAAACGGCACGTGGCGAACAGGTACGGCAGGCGCGCGGCCAGGTTGGCGTTGGCGGTGGCGTCCGGGTCGTCGTATTCGGCTGGCTTCTGCAACGACTGCGCACCGATGAACGCGGCGAAGTCGGTGTTTTTCTTGTGCAGCAGCGGCATGAAACCGTTTTTCGCCAGTTCCGCTTCACGGCGGTCGCTGATGGCGATTTCGGTCGGGCACTTCATGTCCACGCCACCGTCGTCGGTAGGGAACGTGTGCGCCGGCAGGTTTTCCACTTCGCCGCCGGACTCGATGCCGCGGATGCGCGAGCACCAGCCGTAGTGCTTGAACGAGCGGTTGATGTTCACCGCCATCGCGTACGCGGCGTTGGCCCAGGTGTACTTGGAGCTGTCGGCGCCGTCGGTGTTTTCTTCGAAGGCGAAGGCTTCCACCGGGTCAGTCTTGGCGCCGTACGGCAGGCGCGCCAGGAAGCGCGGCATGGTCAGGCCGATGTAGCGCGCGTCTTCCGATTCACGCAGCGAACGCCAGCCGGCGTATTCCGGGGTGGTGAAGATCTTGGTCAGGTCGCGCGGGTTCGACAGTTCCTGCCACGAGCCCATGCCCATCACGGTCGGCGAGGCCGCGGCGATGAACGGGGAGTGCATGGCGGCGCAGACTTTCGACAGCTCGCCCAGCAGTTCCACGTCGGGTGGCGACTGGTCGAAGTAGTAGTCGCCTACCAGGCAGCCGTAGGGTTCGCCGCCGAACTGGCCGTATTCTTCTTCGTACATCTTCTTGAAGATCGGGCTCTGGTCCCACGCGGTGCCCTTGAATTTCTTCAGGGTCTTGTGCAGCTCCGGCTTGGCGATGTTGAGCACGCGGATCTTGAGTTGCTCATCGCTCTCGGTGTTGTTGACCAAGTAGTGCAGGCCACGCCAGGCGCTTTCCAGTTGCTGGAAATCCGGGTGATGGATGATCTGGTTGACCTGGGCGGTCAGCTTGGCGTCGATGGCGGCGATGATCGATTCGATCGACTTGATCGCGTCATTGGACACCAGGTCGGTCTGCGCCAGAGCCTGTTCGGCCAGGGTGCGCACAGCGGTTTCCACGGCTTCGCGGGCACGCTCGGTCTTGGGTTTGAATTCTTGCATCAGCAAGGATGCGAACTCACTGGTTTCTTCGGTGGCGCCCAGGTTCAGCGCGCCTTCGCGAACGGTATTGTCGGTCATGATTACTGGTCCCCTGCAGGCTTGGGCGCGCTGGCAAGTGCCTGAAGCAGTGCCGGGTCCTTGATCGCCTTCATGATGATTTCTTCAGCGCCGGTCTTGCCGTCCATGTAGGTCAGCAGGTTGGCCAACTGGGTGCGGGCTTCGAGCAACTGGTTCAGCGAGTCGACTTTGCGAGCCACGGCGGCCGGGCTGAAGTCGTCCATGCTTTCGAAGGTGATGTCCAGGCTCAGGTTGCCTTCGCCGGTCAGCTCGTTGGGTACGTGGAACGCCACGCGTGGCTGCATGGCCTTGAGGCGCGAGTCGAAGTTGTCGACGTCCACTTCAAGGAACTTGCGGTCGGCCACCGGCGCCAACGGCTCGGCAGGCTTGCCGGCGAGGTCGGCCATCACACCCATCACGAAGGGCAGCTGGACCTTTTTTTCGGCGCCGTAAAGCTCGACGTCGTACTCGATCTGCACTCGAGGCGCGCGGTTGCGCGCGATGAATTTCTGAGAACTTTGCTTCGCCACGTTGCTGCTCCTGGTCGCTTGAGCGACGGTGTTGTTACTGCACGGTCGGGCGGTTTACTCGCCGTCCGGGCCGCGCAGGTTTTCAAATTGGGACATGCCGTCGGGAATCAGATTGCGCACGATGGCCGCGAAGTCGGCGTGCACCAGATTTTTCGCCCGGTTCAACAGCACCGGCAGCGGGCTCGAGGGCTCGTGCCGGGTGTAGTACGCAAGGATCTTGTCGAGGCTGCGCAGCACGTCATCGCGGCTGGCGATATCACCGGCCGGGCGTGGTGCGGCGGCGGCGGCGGCGAAATCGGCCGAGGGGGCATGGTCGTCACTGACCGCCTCGGGTTCGCCGCTGCTGTCGCTGCCCGGCACCGCCTGGTTGAGGATGTGCAATGCCTGCTTGAGCGGTTGCTTCAAGGCACTGAGGTCTACGCCCTGGGCGGAACCGACCTGCTCGTTGACCTGTTGCTCGATGGCTTCGCACGCCGCACGCGCTGCACTCAAGGCGTCGCGGGTGGCTTGCAGTTGCTCGGGGTCGCTGTCGAGGAACGCGGCGTTGAGTTGCTGGGCGCCGAGTTGCTCATCGGGGAAACTCAGCAGGCCACTGGCATTGAGCGCCGCGCGCAGGCTCACGGGGCCGAAGGTGCGCGAGCGCGTGAGGATGCTCTCGCGCAGCAGGCGAATATTGGTATCGCAGGTCATACCCGTGAGCGCGTTGATACGCACGGTGGGGTCGTTATCGTCGTCGGCGTCCAGGCGCGGGTGCAGGTCGGCCCAGTAGTCGCGCAGCAACGCATTGATCAACGTGAGGACTTCGGCCAGGCCGGCCACGCCTTGGAGTGCGAGGGAGCTTTGCAGCAGGAAATGGGTGATGCGCAGGTCTTTGCTGCGCGCCAGCAAGTCCAGGCTTTGCTGCTGGATGCTGCGCCATTCCGGCGGTTCGGCGGGCAGGATGGAGTCGCCCATGCTGCGTTCGGGCTGGCCCTTGGCGTCCCGCTCCAATTGCAGAAATTGCGCGTCATATTCCATGTCTTCGCCACAGGGCGAACTCGCGGAAACGGGGCTGAGCAGCAACGGCACATCCACTGAAATCGATCTCCCTATCGGCCCGTTAGATGGCGGGCGGTTCATGCATTAGTTGCGTGAGGAACTTTGCATGTTTTCTTGGTCATATAAACAAGGCGCCATTAATGTGCCATCATTGGAATGCAAGAAGTTGTGCATTTTTGGTGTAGTACTTACGCCTTGTCAAGGTAAGCTATTCGCCCTGTGTGACAGATGTGCGGTGCTTAACAACCTGTGCGACTGACGGGTCGAACGACGCACCGGGACAGGATTTTTGTCATAGAGGCCAGTTAAGATCAGCGATCATGCTGGCATTGGCAGGTTTGGACGGTCGACTGCTCGACCGGATGGGGATATCCCGGGAAGCGCTGTCCCGGGAATCGACCGCGCGCGAAGTATCAGCAAGGAGGCAAGATGTCGCTGTGTTTGACTATCACTAGTTATCACAAGATTACCCCTGGGCAGTGCTCCGAAAAGTCCATCAATCAGGGCTCGATGGCTATCGGCCGCAGCTCGGATAATGATTGGGTACTGCCTGACCCAGAGCGCCTGGTCTCCTCGCAACATTGCGTTATTCAATACAAAGACGGTCGTTATTACCTGACCGATAACAGTACTAATGGTGTGGAGTTGGTAAAAGCCGGTGTTCGTATGCGTCGGGGCAACAGCGAGCCGTTGCAGGATGGCGAGTTGATCCGTATCGGCGATTACGAGATCCAGGCGCGTATCGATTTCAACGTACAGGCTGTTGCAAGCCAGCCGTTTGCCGGCGAATCACCCAACAGCTTTGAAGCGCTGATGGGCGCCGTGGTGAGCCCGCCCACGCCTGTGCCGGTGATAGCGCCGCAGTTCCAGGGTGCGTCCTCGATGGATACGCTGCCGGATCTGTTTGAATTCCTCAGCCCCACCACCGTGCCGCCACCCACCGTGGCGGACCACGTGCCCAGCGAGCAACACGATTTCCGCCCGCCAACGCCGGTCAGCGTGCCGGTGGAACAGGCGCCTGTGGCGTCAGGCGCGGTGATCCCCGAGGATTGGGACCTGTTTGGCGACGCGCCTGCTCCGGTGACCAGTGCACCACCACCAATACCATCAGCGCCAGTCATCCTGCCGCCACCCGTGGTCGAGCCCGTGCTCCCCGTGGCGGACAACCAGCAACCCGACCTTCTGCAAGCCTTCCTGCGCGGCGCGGGCCTTGATCAACTGCGCCTGGACAAGGCTCAGGCTGAGGCCCAGATGGAGAGCATCGGCCGCAGCTACCGCTTGATGGTCGAAGGCCTGATCGACGTGTTGCGTGCCCGCGCCAGCCTCAAGGGTGAGTTCCGCATGCAGCAGACGATGATCCAGCCTGCCGAAAACAATCCGTTGAAATTCGCCCCGAATGCCGACGAAGCGTTACTGCTGCTACTACGCCACGGCAACCAGGCGTTTATGGCGCCGGACCTCGCCGTGCGCGACAGTTTCAACGACCTGCGCGCGCACCAGTTGGCGGTGATGGCCGGCGTGGAAGCGGCGATCAAACACCTGCTCAGCCGCTTCGAACCGGCGCAACTGGAAGAGCGCATGGGCAAGCCCGGCGGGCTGTCGAGCCTCTTCAACGGCTCGCGCCAGGCCCAGTACTGGCAGCAGTTCACCGAGCTCTACAGCAATATTTCCCGTGAGGCCCAGGAAGATTTCCAGGACCTGTTCGGCCGCGAATTCAGCCGGGCCTACGAAGAACACAGCGCCCGACAGCGTCGGTAAACCGCGCCGCAATACATGGATTAACGGATAGCCAAGTACGTCATTGAGGACGCAGGATGATTCCCAGGTTTTTACTCGCAGTTGCCACACTGCTTCTGCTGACGGCGTGTGCCAAAGACGCCGCCAAACCCGAAGCGCCTGCCGAAGCAGAAGCTGAAGCAGACACGGCCGCCGTCGAGCTGCATTTCCACGCGATCAGCGGGCTTAACCCCGGTGCCGACGGCCAGGCCGCGCCGGTGCGGGTGCGCATTTTCGAGCTGAAAAACGCCGCCACGTTCGCCCGTTCCGATTACTTCGCCCTGGCGGACCGCGCGCAATCGACCCTGGGCCTGGACCTGCTGGACCAGGACGAAGTGGTGGTGCAGCCCGGCGCGCAACTGAGCATCCAGCGCGACCTCGACCCGTCCACGCGCCAGATCGGGCTGTTGGTGGGTTATCGAGAGTTGGACCGCGCGCAATGGCGCACGGTCATCAACGTGCCCGCGCGCCAATACACCGAATACCAGATCAGCCTCGATGTGCGTGCCGTGCGCGCCGACGTCGTGGCCTCCCCATCCAGCCCTGCCCAATAAGAAGCAATCGGAGCTCCCATGTCCTGGAACAATCGCGTGGTCTGGTCGGAAGGCATGTTCATCGGAACGCAGCACTTCCAGCAGCATGACCGTTACCTGGAAAACCTGATCGACGCCCGCAGCCGTCCGCTGTGCGCAGGCGCCTGGGGTTTTTCCGAGTTGCTGATCGACCAGGGCCTGCTGGCCCAGGGCAAGCTGGCAATTGTCTCGGCACGCGGCCTTTTGCCCGACGGCACGCCGTTCAATATTCCCCAGGATGACCTGGCGCCGAGCCCGCTGAATATCGACGACAACCTGCGCGACGGCCTGGTGTACCTGGCCCTGCCGCTCAAGCGCGCTGGCGCCCGCGATACCGTGGAGCAAGGCGAAGCCCTGGAAGCCGCGCGTTACGTGAGCCAGGTACGCGAAGTGCGTGACGATAACGCGCCGTTCGAAAACCGCGCCCCAGTGGCCGTCGGTTCACGTGCCCTGCGCTTGCTGACCGCCCAGGATGGCATCAGCGACTACGCCGCCGTGGGCCTGGTGCGCATCAAGGAAAAACGCGCCGACCGCGCGCTGGTGCTCGACGACACTTACATTGCGCCCGTACTCGACGTGGCCGCGAGCAAGCCGCTTACCGCGTTTCGCAGTGAATTGCTCGGCCTGCTGCACCAGCGCGGCGAAGCCCTGGCCGGCCGCGTGGTTGCGTCGGGCGCCGGTGGTGCGTCGGAGATTGCCGATTTCATGCTGCTGCAATTGGTCAACCGTGCGCAACCGCTAGTCCAGCATTTGAGCCAACTGAGCCCGTTGCACCCCGAGCGCTTCTACAGCGAACTGGTCAGCCTGGCCGGCGAGTTCTCGACCTTTTCGACCTCGGGCCGCCGCCCCCAGGAATACCCGCAGTACCAGCACGACGACCTGGCCCTGAGCTTCGCCCCGGTGATGGCGGCATTGCGCGAAGCGCTGTCGATGCTGATCGACAGCAAGGCCACGCCGATCCCGATTGTCGAGAAAGCCTACGGTGTCCACGTGGCAATGTTGGCCGACAAAACCTTGCTCGACAGCGCCAGCTTCATTCTGGTGGTGCGTGCCGATGTGCCCGGCGAAACCCTGCGCGCGCGTTTCGGCCAGCAGAGCAAAGTCGGCTCGGTGGAGCACATCCGCGACCTGGTCAACCTGCAACTGCCGGGCATCAGCCTGTTGCCGTTGCCGGTGGCGCCACGCCAACTGCCGTACCACGCGGGCTCGACCTATTACGAGCTCGATCGTGGCAGCGAGCACTGGCAACAGCTGAGCAATTCCGGCGGTTTCGCTTTCCACATCGCCGGGCAGTTCCCGGGCTTGAACCTGGCCTTCTGGGCGATCCGAGGATAATCCGCGATGCACCCCAACGATGATGACCGCACCCAGTTCATGCCGCGTCCGGGTGGCCGGGCGCCGGAACCTGCGCGTGCCGAGCCTGCGCCTTTGGCGATGCCGGCCGCGCCAATGCTCACCGGCAAGAGCCACGGCCTGAACCCGCTGGAAAGCGCCGCCGGCCCGCTGCTTGCCTTGCTGACGCGCCTGCGCAACACCATCGCCCATCCGGCGCCGGCCAGCCTGCGTGCGCAGTTGCTGGCCTACCTGCGCCAGTTCGAAGAGCGCGCCGAAGCCGCCGGCATCGCCCGCAACGAAGTGCTGCTGGCGCGCTACGCGCTGTGCACCGCGCTGGATGAAGCCGTGTTGAGCACACCCTGGGGCAGCACCAGTGATTGGGGTAAGCAAAGCCTGCTGATCACCGTGCACAACGAAGCCTGGGGCGGCGAAAAGGTCTTCCAGCTGCTTGAGCACTGCCTGCAAAGCCCGCGCGAACGCCTCTACCTGCTGGAGCTGTTGTACCTGTGCATGTGCCTGGGTTTCGAAGGCCGCTATCGCGTGATGAACGACGGTCGCAGCCAGCTGGAGGCCCTGCGCGAACGCACCGCCGCGGCCATTCGCAGCGCCCGTGGCGAACACGAGCGCGAACTGTCGCCGCACTGGGGCGGCGTGACCGTGGCGCGCGATCGCCTGGCGCAGTTCATGCCGCCCTGGATCGCCGTGGCCATCGGCTTGGCGCTGCTGTTGGCGCTGTTGTTCGTCTTGCGCATGTTGCTGGCGGCTGACGCCGAGCCGGTGTTCAAGAATATCCATGCGCTGGGCGAAATCCCGGTGCAGGCCATCGACCGCCCGGTGGCGCAGCCCAAAGTCATCGAACGGCCGCGCCTGGCGGGCTTCCTTGCTGAAGAAATCAAGGCCGGCCGCGTCGCCGTGGAAGATAAGGTCGACCGCTCGGTGGTGACCATTCGTGGCGATGAACTGTTCGCCTCCGCCAGCGCCAGCATCGTCGACGATTATCAGCCACTGATGCTGCGCATTGCCGACGCTATCCGCAAGGTCAAGGGCCAGGTGCGCGTTACCGGGCACAGCGACAACCGCCCGATTGCCACGCTGCGCTTTCCGTCCAACTGGGCCTTGTCCGAAGCACGGGCCAAGTCGGTGCTGGAGATTCTGGCGGCCAAGACCGGCCAGGCCGATCGCTTCAGTGCCGAGGGCCGCAGCGACACCGAGCCATTGGCGACCAACGCAACAGCCGAAGGCCGTGCCCGCAATCGTCGGGTTGAAATCACCGTATTGGCGGAGGGCGTCGAGTGAAGGCGTTGTTCAGTTTCATGATTCGCTGGGTGATCCCCGTGCTGGGCCTGATCGCCCTGAGCCTGATCATCTGGTTCGTCGGGCCGTTGCTCGATGTGCTGGTGCCGGAAGGACGCCGCTGGGCGCTGATCGTCCTGGTGTTTGCGCTGTGGATCGCCTACCGGGTGTTGCGCATCGTCCAGGCGCAGCGTCAGGCCGCCGAAGTGATGCGCAGCCTGGCCGCCGAAACCCCCGCAGACCCGAACAGCGTCGCCACGGCCGAAGAACTCACCACGCTGCGCCAGCGTATGGACGAGGCTCTGGCGCTGCTGAAAAAGGCCAAGCTCGGTGGCGATGAGCGCCGCAACCTTTATGAGCTGCCGTGGTACGTAATCATCGGCCCACCGGGCTCGGGCAAGACCACGGCGCTGGTCAATTCGGGGCTGCATTTCCCGCTGGCCGCGCAATTGGGCGCAGGCGCCGTGCGTGGCGTGGGTGGTACGCGCAACTGCGACTGGTGGTTTACCGATCAAGCCGTATTGCTCGACACGGCAGGCCGCTATACCACCCAGGACAGCAACTCCACGGTGGATAAAGCCGCGTGGCTGGGCTTTCTCGACCTGCTGAAAAAGCAGCGCTCGCGACGGCCCATCGACGGTGCATTCATTGCTATCAGCCTCTCGGACTTGCTGCTCGGCACCGACGCCGAGCGCGCCGCCCACGCCGCGGCGATCCGCCTGCGCATCCAGGAGCTGTACACCCAACTGGGCGTGCGTTTCCCGATCTACCTGATGCTGACCAAGCTCGACCTGGTGCCGGGCTTCATGGAGTTCTTCGACAACCTGAGCAAGGAAGACCGCGCCCAGGTGTGGGGCATGACCTTTGCCCTGGACGACGGCAAAAACAGCGACAGCCCGTTGGCGCACCTGCAAAGCGAATTCGCCGGCCTGGAACAGCGCCTCAACGAACGCCTGGTGGAACGCCTGCAACAGGAGCGCGACCCGGCGCGGCGCGACCTGATCTACGGCTTCCCGCAGCAGTTCGGCGCATTGAAGGATTGCCTGCAAAGCTTCCTTGAAGGCGTGTTCAAGCCCAATGCCTTTGAAGAGCGCGTGTTGCTGCGCGGTGTGTACTTCACCAGCGGCACCCAGGAAGGCAGCCCGATCGACCGCCTGATCGGCGCCATGGCCCAGAGCATGAACCTGGACCGTCAGCATCTGGCGCGCCAGAGCGGCACCGGGCGCAGCTATTTCATCGAAAAGCTGTTCACCGCCGTGGCGTTTGCCGAACGCGGCTTGGTGGGGGTGAACCCCAAGGTCGAACGGCGCCGCAAATGGATTGCGCGCGGTGTGCTGGCCGCCACCGTGGCATTGGTCGTGGTGGTCAGCGGCCTGTGGTGGGTGAGTTACCGCGCCAACCAGGCGTATATCGCGCAAGTCGACCAGAAGGTCGCGCCGCTGGGCCAGGCCGTGCAGAACCTGAGCCCGGCGCAGCGTGAAGTGCTCGCGGTGCTGCCATTGCTCAACGCGGTGAAGAACCTGGCGGGCGACTCGCCAAGCTGGTCCGAAGGCCTCGGCCTGTATCAGGGCGACATGCTTGAAGCCGAGTCGGCCAGTGTCTACCGCAAGCTGTTGATTGCCGTGTTTGCGCCACGCCTGGTGACCCGCATCGAAGAACAACTGCACGGCGGCGGCAATTCCGACTTCCTCTATGAAGGCCTCAAAGCCTACTTGATGCTCGCCGACACCGAGCATTATGACCCGGACTTCATCAAGGCCTGGATCGCCCTCGACTGGGACCGCAACCTGCCGCGCGACCTACCGGCCGATCAGCGCCAAGCCTTGGCCGGGCACCTGCAAGCCCTGTTCGAACGCCACCCGCCGAGTGCGCGCCTCGACCCGCGCCTGATCGACGATCTGCGCCGCCAGCTGCAACAGCTGCCGGTGGCGCAACGCGTCTACGACCGGGTCAAACGCCAGAAACTGCCGGAAGGCATTCCGGATTTTCGCATCAACGAAGCCGCCGGCCGTGATGCGGCACTGGTGTTCAGCCGCAAGAGCGGCAAGCCGTTGGGCGAACCGCTGAGTGGGTTCTTCACCGCCAAGGGCTATCGCCAGGCGTTCCTGTTGAGCAGCCTGAACCAGACCGGCACCCTGGCTGAAGAGCAATGGGTACTTGGCCACGAGCAGGCCGACCAGCAGAACGTAGCCAGCCTGGCCGCCGATGTGCGTCGTTTGTATTTCCAGGATTACCAGCGCCAGTGGGATGCCTTGCTGGCGGATATCGACTTTGTGCCGATCACCAGCGTGGCCCAGGCGGCCGATGTGCTGCGGGTGATTTCCGGCCCCACGTCCCCGCTGAAAAAACTGCTGGTGGCCGTGGCGAAGGAAACCGACCTGCAAGCTGAAGAACGCCAATTGGTCGCCAAAGGCGTGCCGGTGGAAGGCGGCGTCGACAAGCTCAAGGAGCGCCTCGGCAGCCTGCTCGGCCAGGAACAACCGAGCGCCAACGCACCTGCCGCCACGGATGACCCGGTGACGGCGCACTTTGCCGAACTCAACAGCATTGTCAGCAAGAACGAAGGCGAACCGGCGGCCATCGACGGTCTGCTCACCGATATGAACGCGCTGTATGTGCAGGTCAGCGCCATGGTCGGTGCCAGCGGCGATGCCTTGCTCGGCGAGGCGAAGAACCAGGCGGCGGCTGCGGCGACACGGGTCAGCCTGAATGCCGAACGCCAGCCGCCGCTGGTACAGGGCCTGGTCAAGTCAGTGGTCAACTCCACCACCAACAGCATGATGGGCGGGGTACGCAACCAGCTGAACGCAGCCTGGGTCAGCGAAGTGGTCAACGTGTATCGCCAGTCCCTGGCGGGGCGTTACCCGATGTCGCCGGGCAGTGCCCGTGACGCCACCCTGGATGACTTCGGCCAGTTCTTCGGAGTCGGCGGGGTGATGGACAATTACTTCCGCAAGTACCTGCAGCCCTACGTGGATACTTCGGCGCAGACCTGGCGCTGGCAACCGGGCGCGGCGCAGAAGCTGGGGATTGCACCGGGTGTGCTGCAAACCTTCCAGCGTGCCGCGACGATTCGTGACGCGTTCTTCAGGTCGGGGGGCACCCAGCCCATCGTGCGTTTCGAACTCAAGCCCGTGTCGATGGACCCGACCATCACCCAGTTCCTGCTGGACCTGGACGGCCAGCAATTGAGCTACGACCACGGCCCGAGTCGCCCGGTGGCGATGCAGTGGCCGAACCCCGGCAGCATTGGCGTGGTGCGCATTTCGATCATGCCGCCCTCGGCCAGCGGCCGCTCCGGCGTGACCCTGGACGGGCCGTGGGCCTGGTTCCGCCTGCTGGAGCAATCGGACCTCACCGCCGGTAATTCGCCGGACCGCTTCAACCTGCGCCTGCGCGTCGACGGTGCGAGCATCGCCTACGAGCTGCGCGCCAACAGCGCCTTCAACCCGTTCAAGAG
This sequence comes from Pseudomonas cedrina subsp. cedrina, assembly GCF_001983175.1. GTDB lineage: Bacteria > Pseudomonadota > Gammaproteobacteria > Pseudomonadales > Pseudomonadaceae > Aquipseudomonas > Aquipseudomonas cedrina. Next base: position 207,048 of record NZ_MNPW01000006.1, on the reverse strand, counting down.
CCGCGTGCTCAGCGGCTTCAGCCTGCCGGAGCGGCTATGACGACGCTGGGTTTCTACGGCAAGTTGGCCAGTCGTGGGGATTTCGTCAGCCGTGCCTTGCCCCAGAGTTTCGTCGGCCCGTGGGACAACTGGCTGGCGGCGGGGTTGCTCGCCAGCCAGGACAGCCTGGGCGGCGAGTGGCTTAACGTGTATCTGGTCAGCCCGTTGTGGCGCTTCGTGCTGGCGCCGGGCGTGTGCGGGCCGGACGCGGCGGCGGGCGTGGTGATGCCGAGCATCGACCGGGTCGGACGCTACTTCCCGCTGGCGGTGGTGGCGTTGCTCGATCACGACACCAACCCGGCATCCTTGGTGGGCGGGCCCGATACTTGGTTCGAACAGGCCGAAGCGTTGCTGCTCAGTACGTTGGATGCTGGCGCGACCTTCGAACGGTTCAATGACGGCCTCGATCACTTGGGCCTGCCGGCCACTGAACCACGTGCGGTAGACAGCCGCTTCGCCGGCCTGCAACGCATGGCCGCTACCGAGCCGCATCAGCGCCTGGCCGCGCTGGCGGAGCAGGCCTGCGAGGGTGCGAGCTTGTGGTGGGGCCGTGGTTCGCAGCGTATTTCCCCCGGTTTATTGCGGTGTCAGGGCCTGCCTGCCGCCGGCGATTTTGCGCAGTTTTTGCTCGGACAAGAAGGTGTGGTGTAGATGGGCGCGACGTACAAATCGGCGAGCAAAAGCCATGTGGGCATGGTGCGCCAGGTGAATGAAGACGCTTGCCTGGACCTGCCGGAGAACCGCCTGTGGGTGGTGGCTGACGGCATGGGCGGACACGCGGCGGGCGATTACGTCAGCAGCCTGATCGTCGACAGCCTGCGCAGTGTGCCGCTGGGGCGTTCTTTGGAGGAATACTCGGCGGCGTTGCGCAATGACCTGATCCGCATCAACGCCGCCGTGCGCGAAGAAACCGCCAACCGTGGCGTGACCATGATGGGCAGCACCGTGGTGCTGCTGGCCGCCCGGGGCTTGCGCGGCGTGTGCCTGTGGGCAGGTGATAGTCGCCTGTACCGCCTGCGCGACGGGGTGTTGGAGAGCCTTTCGCGCGATCACAGTTATGTGCAGGACCTGCAAGACAGCGGCCTACTCAGCGAGGCCGACGCCCGCAGCCATCCGCGCGCCAATATCGTCACCCGCGCCGTCGGTGTGGAAGCCCAGCTTGAAGTGGCGGTGCTCGACCTGTTGATCGCCCCCGGTGACAGTTACCTGCTGTGCAGCGACGGCCTGAACAAGACCATTGAAGACCATGAGATCCGCGAAGTCCTCAGCCATGATGCGCCGGATGAAATCGTGCGCAGCCTGGTGCACCTGGGGCTCAACCGAGGCGCGCCGGACAACATCACCGCCATCGTCGTGAAGGTATCGTCATGAACATTGTCATCCCTGGTTATGACATCGAAGGCGAGATCGGCGAAGGCGCCATGGCCAGCGTCTACCTGGCGACCCAGCGTTCGCTGGAGCGCAAAGTGGCGCTCAAGATCATGGCGGCGGCACTGGCCGCCGACCCGACCTTTTGCGAGCGTTTCCTGCGCGAGGGCAAGACCCTCGCGCGCCTGTCGCACCCGCACACCGTGACCATCCATGACATCGGCAACGTCGGTGAGCTGTATTACATGGCCATGGAATACCTGCCCAACGGCACGCTCAAGGAGCGCATTGCCGCCGGCCTGACGCCGGAACAGGGTGTGACGCTGATCCGCCAGATTGCCTCGGCGCTGGGCTATGCCCATGCCCAAGGCCTGGTGCACCGCGATGTGAAACCGGCGAACATTCTGTTCCGCGCCGATGGCACGGCAGTGCTGTCGGACTTCGGCATCGCCAAGTCGCTGGATGATCGCACCCAATTTACCCAGGCCGGGTTCGCCGTGGGCACGCCGAGTTATATGAGCCCTGAACAGGCGCGCGGCCAGGAGATCGATGGCCGCGCGGACCTGTATGCGCTGGGCGTGGTGCTCTACGAGATTCTGGTCGGCGAGCTGCCTTACCGTGGCACCGATGCGCTTTCGACGGCACTCGCGCACCTGACTGAGCCGTTGCCGGAATTGCCGGTGCACCACGGCCGCTACCAGGAGGTGCTGCGCAAGTTGCTGGCCAAGGACCCGGCGGAGCGTTTCGCGGATGCGGCGGCGTTGCTGCGGGCTCTGGATAACCTGCCGGGGGAGTCGCCGGAGGCCACGCTGGTACGACCGCTGCCGATCCCGATGAGTTTTGATTTGGCCGGCATCACCCCGCAATCCATCGAGATACCCACCGACAAACCCCAGGCGGCGCGCCAGCAGGTGGTGACGCCGACGCAGCACCCTGCAGTGTCCGAGCAGCGCCGTGGACCGGTGTTGGCGTTGGCCGCCGTTGCAGTGGCGGTGGCGTTGGCCATTGGTGGCGCCAGTTATTGGTGGTTGAGCGCCGGCGATGAGCCTGCCAAGCCGCCCGCTGCGGTGCTGCCGAAGGTGACGCCACCACCGCCTGCGGTCGCTGAAGTCGACGGCGGTCAGCGCCCGCTGTTGATGGCGGGCAAGAAAACCCTGTTTCAACGCGTCCTCAGCAAACCGGGGGCCAAGCTCTCGAATGAAGCGGGCAGCGCCGCCGGCAAAGCCCTGCCGGCGTTCTCGGTGCTCTACGTTTACCAGCGCAAAGACGTCGACGGCAGCCCGTGGGTGCGTGTCGGTGCTGCCACCGACGGGCGCAGCGATGGTTGGCTGCCGGCGGCCCAGGTCAGCGACTGGAAACAGAGCCTGGTACTGAAGTTCACCGAACGCTCGGGCCGGGCGCCGGTGATGTTCCTGCGCCAACCCAGCGAGGTGGAAAAACTGCTGGCCGATCCTGCGGCGGCCAAAGGTGCATTGGCCAAGGCGCAGAAGAACAGCGAAGACAATAGCCAGATCCTCGCCCTGGAACCGACCGCCAGCGCGGTGCCGCAGAACCAGTTCTACCTGCTGCCGATTTTCGATTCCAAAGAGAGCTTCGACGAGAACGGCCAGCCGGTCCAGTTGCTCAATGTGGCCTCCATCGATCCTGGCAGCAGCGCCGCCAAACCGTCCACGCCGGTGATCAATGCAAATGCCGATGCGTTCCGCACGGCCGTTGTTTTGGTGGTCGACACCACCGTGTCGATGCAACCTTACATCGACCAGATCCGCGACGTGGTGCACGAGCTGCAAACCCGCATCGGCGAGCGCGGCGAGTTGGACAGCGTCAGCTTCGGCATGGTGGGTTTTCGCAACAGCATCAAGAAGACCCCAGGCCTGGAGTACGTGGCCAAGACCCTGATCACCCTCGACCAGGGCCGCGACCCGCAACGCTTCCTTGACATGGCGCGCCAGGTCAAAGCGTCCAGCGTGTCGAGCCATTCGTTCAACGAAGACGCGTTCGCCGGGGTGATGCAAGCGGTGAACGGCATGGATTGGTCCGGTTACGGCGGGCGCATCATCCTGCTGGTCACTGATGCCGGTGCACTGCGCAAGAACGACCCGTTTGCCACGACCCAAATGAACGAAGCCGAAGTGCGCCAGGCTGCGCTGGGCAAGCAGATCAAGATCTATGCCCTGCATCTGCGCACCGACGCCGGCAAGAAAACCCATGCCGGTGCCGAGAGCCAATACCGCATCCTCACCGCCGACGCCAACCCGCAGATCGGCGACCTCTACACGCCGGTGCCCGGTGGCGATGTACGCAAGTTGGGGGAACGCGTGGATGAAGTCGGCACGGTATTCGCCAACCTCGTGCACCAGGTGCGCAGCAATACGCCGCAGCCGGTGCCGTTGCTGAACAGCGCGCCTAGCCTTGCGGATAAATCCGCGGCGGTCGGTTATGCCATGCACATGGACTTTCTCGGTCGCAAAAGCGCGAGCCAGGCGCCGCAACTGGTCAGCGCCTGGACCGCCGACCGCGACCTGACCAACCCGGCGCTGCCGGCGTTCCAGGTGTGCGTGATGCTGACCAAATTGCAGCTCAACGACCTGCAGCAGTCGCTGAAGCTGATCGTCGATGCCGCGCGCAAGACCCAGACGTCACCCAAGGGTTTCTTCCAGGAAATCGCCAGCGCTTCGGCCTACATGAGCCGCGATCCACAAGCCCTGCGCAAGGGCGGCAACCTGGCCGACGGCGGCATTCTTGGCGAATACCTGGAAGGCCTGCCGTACCGCAGCAAGTCGTTGAACATGACCCAGGACCTGTGGTTGTCGTTGAGCGTGGCCGAGCAGGAAGACTTCATCGACGAGCTGGATTCGAAAATCCGCCTGTATGAAACCTTCCATAACGACCTGGCCAACTGGGTCCGTTTCGGCGACGCCGAACCGGGCGATGCGTTGTACCGCGTGCCGTTGTCGACGCTGCCGTGATGTTGAACCTGAGCGCGGTGCACAAGAGCCGGGGCGTCGGTAGCCAGCGCTACAGCCTGGTGATCCCGGCGCTGGCGCTGCGCGCGGGTGAGCAAGTGGCGATTGTCGGGCCGAGCGGCTGTGGCAAGAGCACCTTGCTGGACCTGTTGGCGTTGGTACTGGCGCCGGATCAGGTCGGGCAATTTGAATTCAACCGGCAGGACATCGCCGGGTTGTGGCGGGCGGATAAGCAATCCAACTTAGCCGCGCTGCGCAGCGAGCATTTGGGCTATGTGCTGCAAACCGGCGGCTTGCTGGGTTTTCTCGATGTGCGCGGCAATATCGCGCTGTCCCGGCAACTGCTGGGCTTGACGGACGATGGCAGCGTGGCGCGCCTGGCCGAGCAATTGGAGATCGGCGATCAGTTGGCCAAGAAGCCGGCTGCGCTTTCGGTGGGCCAACGCCAGCGGGTCAGCTGTGCCCGTGCGTTGGCCCATGCGCCGCAACTGGTGCTGGCGGACGAACCGACGGCCTCACTCGACCCCTTGAACGCCGAGCGTGTGATGCACGCCTTGCTGGCCCAGGCCCGCGAGCACCGTGCCGCCTGTGTGATCGCCACCCATGACGAGCCGCTCGCCCGCGCCAGTGGCTTGCAGGTGCGGCGCATCAGTTGCCGTCGCGACACCGACGGCGGCGTCACCGCCACCCTCGGGGAGGCGTGCTGATGCGCATCGGTCTGGTGACGTCGCTGGCCTGGCAGGACTATCGCAACGATGCCTGGCTGTCCGCCTGTTCGGTACTGGCGCTGGTCGCCGTCATCGCGCCGTTGCTGGTGTTATTCGGCCTGAAGTTTGGACTGGTTAGCAGTTTGACCGAACGTTTGCAGACCGACCCCGCCACCCGTGAAATTATTCCGCTGGGCGGTGGTCGATTCAGCAGCGTCTTTATCGAGCAACTCGGCCAGCGCACTGATGTGGCGTTTGCGTTACCGCGTACGCGGCAGATTGCGGCGACGGCGCAGGTGGGGACGTTGGCCCTGGAAATGCTGCCGACCGCGACCGGTGACCCATTGCTCGCCGGCCTACCGGTGCCAAGGGGCCTGGACCAGATCGTATTGAGCCACACCGCCGCCGAGAAGCTGGCCGCGCGGCCTGGGGATTGGCTGCAAGCCAGCTTTGCGCGGCAAGTGGCGGGGCGCGTGGAGGCCCAGCGCACAGGCGTGCAGGTGCTGGCGGTACTGCCGTTGGAAGCCTTTGCCCGTGACGGGTTGTTTGCCGATTTGCGGCTGCTGGAAGCCGTTGAAGATTACCGCGATGGCCGTGCAGTACCGACATTGGGGTGGGCCGGCGATGAGGTGGGTGTGAGCGAGCAGCGTGTGTATCCGGCGTTTCGCCTGTATGCGCGCAGCCTCACCGACGTGGAGCCGCTGCGCGTGTTTTTCGCCGGGCAGAATCTGCTGGTGTCGACCCAGGCGCAGACCATCGCGCAGGTGCAGTCGTTGAGCCGCAATCTGTCGATTGTGTTTTGGGTAATCTGTGGGCTGGCGCTGGCCGGGGCATTCGCGGCGATCTTTGCTGGCGCGCTGGCAGCGGTGGCGCGCAAGCGGCGGGAATTGTCGGTGTTGCGCCTGTTGGGGTTTTCCACCGGTGGGCTGTTGTTGTTTGTGGTGCTGCAGGCGCTCTATAGCGCAGGCTTTGCCGCCGTGCTCAGCGCCGGGCTGTATGGCCTGGCCGAGGCGGGTTTGAATAAATTATTCGTGCAGGTGCCGGGCGAACACGCCAGCCGCCTGCTGGCGCATCATTACGGCCTGGCCCTGGTTGCAGTCCTCGGCGTCAGCGCCGTGGCGGCGGCCTGTGGCGGTTGGCGAGTGGCGCGTATCCAGGCTTCTGAAGGAATCAGAGATGTATAAGTTACTGGGCGCCTGTGTGGCGCTGACCCTGGCTTCGATGGCCTGGGCCGATGAAGCGAGCGACAAGCTCGACAACCCCAAGCCGTTGCCGGATGACGTGAGCCTGCCGCTGCCGTGCGAAGGCAATATGGTGTTCCGCTATGCCTACGTATTGGCCCAGGGCACCCTGGACGACCGCGAGATCAGCCTCGGCTACCCGTTTTCCGAAGGTGAGGCGGGCTATCAGCAGTCGTTTATTTCCGGTTACCGCCGCGATTTCATCAACGGCCAGTTCACCCTCAAGGACTTGCCCAAGGACTGGAATAAAGTCGTCGCGCCGCTGATGCCGAAGACCGACGCCAAGACCCCGCTCAAGCCCATGCTGTACTTCATCGGCAAGTACGAAGTGACTGCGCGCCAGTACGCCCAGGTCATGTCCCAGGCGCAGTCCCTGGCCAGCGGCGAGCCGGCGCCGGCGTGCGATGCACCCACTGGCATGGCTGGGCGTTTACCCAAGGTGAAGCTGTCGCGCTTTGAAGCCGAGCGTTTCTCGGCGGTATACAGCGCCTGGTTGATGAAATACCACCGCGAGCTGTTGCCGGTGAGTGGACGCGGTTCGTCGGCCGAAGACGGCGGCCTGGGTTTCGTGCGCCTGCCTACCGAAGTGGAATGGGAATTCGCCGCACGCGGTGGCCAGGCCGTGAGCCGTCAGGACCTGGAAGGGCGGCTGTTCCCGCGCCGCGTCGAAGGCAGCGAAAGCGACGGCCCGCTCGGCGATTACGCCGTGTTCAATCAGGTCGCCGGCGGCACCGGCCAGGCCGCGCGCCTGATGCCCATCGGCACCAAATTGCCCAACCCGATCGGCCTGTTCGATGTGATCGGCAACGCGGCGGAAATGGTCCAGGAGTCGTTCCAACTGGTGCACGCCGGGCGTCGCCAGGGCACCTATGGCGGCTTTGTGGTCAAGGGCGGCAATTACCTGGAAGGCGAGGGCACGTTGTTCACCGGCATGCGCCGCGAATACCCATTGTTCGCTGCCGACGGCACCGAGCAAAGCAACGAGACCACCGGCTTCCGGGTGGCGATTGGCGCGCTGTCGGCGCCGCGTTCGCGCTACAAGGAGCTGTTCGCCCAGTGGCAGAAAGAGGGCCGCCTGGCGTCGCTGACCGATGCCATCGATGACGCCCAGGACCCGACCAAGCGCCTGGACAGCATTATCGCCGCCAGCGTCGACCCCAAGCTGCAAGCCGAGTTGGGGCTGGTCAACGAAGAGCTCAAGCGCAACGTCTCGCTGATCGCCCAGCAACGCGAGGAAGCGGCGGGCAACCTGATTCAGTCGGCCGCCCTGGTGGCGGAGACCATCGCCAACTACAACATCCGCCTGGCCAACCTGCAAAAGAGCCGACAGCAGGCCATCGACGCCAAGGATGAGCCCAGCGCGAAGCTGTTTGACATAGCCCTTGCCAATGGCCGCAGCGCCCTCGACGGCGCGGTGGCGATCTATATCGACAACCTGGCCACCGGCACGCGCTACACCGATGCGGTGATCCAGGCGCAGTTTCAACGGATCAAGGAAGAGTTGGATCGCAAGCCTGTGCTCGGCAAGAGCCTGGTAACGCGCGCAACACTGTTCGTTCGCCATGTCGGCGACTACCGCAAGCAACAGCGGGCCGACCCGGCAACGATCTTGAAGGAATTGCTCGCAGCGAGCGGTCAGCGATGATCGCTGGCTGTATGGCGAGCTTGGAAGGGACTCAGGCGGCGGTGGGCCGTGCTGGGCAAGTCAAACTTAAACGAGAACACACCTATGCTTTTTTCCCGTAAGGCGGTTTCCAAGCGTCACTTGCTGCTGATCGCGGCCGGTTTCAGCACTGTGCTGACCGGTTGCGCCACGTCGCCGGCCTCCAAGGTCGCGTCGAGCACCAAGGTCGAGTACTACCCCAACTGCTACGAGCCGGTGCAGCACTTGCGTGCGACCGATTCGAACATGACCCAGTCGGTCGTGACCGGCGCGGCCATCGGCGCGGCGGGCGGTGCATTGCTCGGTGCATTGACCGGCGACAAAGAAAAACGCGGTCGTAACGCGGCCATCGGTGCCGCCGGCGGCGCCCTGGCGGGCGGCGCTGCGGGTTACTACACCGAGCGTCAGAAGCAGATCGCCGATGACAATCAACGCATTGCGTCCTACGCGACTGACGTCAACAAACGCGCCTCCGACATCGACCGCAGCACCGCTTACGCCAAGGCGTCGCAGCAGTGCTATCAGAACGCGTTCACCAAGCTGGTGGCCGACCGCAAGGCCAAGACTGTCAACGACAGCGAAGGCCGCAAGCGCCTGGCGGAAATCGTTTCGGGCCTGAAAGAGTCCAATGACCTGATCGTCGCGGTCAACGGCAAAGCCGCCGAAGACCTCAACAACTACACCCAGGCATACGAGAAAGACCTGCAGCAGGTCGGCGTACAACGTGCCGACGTGGTCACCGTCGCCACCGCCGACACCACATCGGTGACTCCGCCGGCCAAAGGCAAGAAAATCGTCAAACCGGCGAAAAAGAAAGAATTGCCAGTGGTGCCACAAGAAGCAGTGACCACCGAGAAGAGCCTCCAGACCGTGCAGGCCAAGCAAGCTGAAAGCAAACAGGTTGCCAGCGCGGGTGATTCGCAGCTCAAACTCAACTGCACCAATCCAAACCTGGCCGACTGGGCGCCAGTGCCGTGCCCTAACGTTTAAGTAACATGCTGCTATAAGCGTCAAACGCCAGCCGATCTTCCGCTAATGCGCAAGATCGGTGGCGTTCTTTTAGCAAATCGTTAAACTGCTGCGGCCACTCAATAATTACACCGAGGCCGTGTGCATGAAATTTCGTCTTCTGTTGTGGGTGCTGGGCCTGATGATGGGCAAAGCCAGCCGCACCAATCCTGCCTTCCAGCAGCAACTGGGTGACAAAGACCTGGCCTTCCAGCTGCAGACCCTCGACGGCAAGGTTGCCCGCCACTTCATCGTCAAAGACCAGCGCATCACCAGCCGCTCGGGTGTCCACCCTGCGCCGGCGTTTGCTATTGCCTTCAAGGATGCCGCCTATGGCTTCGCCACGCTGCAGGCGAAGAACAAGCAACTGGCGTTCATGACGGGAATCCAGGACAAATCGATCCAGATCAAGGGCAACCCGGCGCTGGTGATCTGGTTCCAGGGGTTGACCAAGTATTTGAAGCCGAAGAAAAAGAAGTAGGGCTTCAGTCAGGCCGAGGTGACTTCATCGCAGGCAAGCCAGCTCCCACAGGTGGCGGTGTTCCAACTTTGGAATGCGGTCAATTGTGGGAGCTGGCTTGCCTGCGATAGCGGTGTAACAAGCAACAGAGTTGTCCCTGGCTCACCGCCTTCGCATCAACCAGAAAGATCCTACTCACTCTACAAGTTGCAGCCCAAAGCCCATCGCGCTAACCTCCCTCGCGTCGCTGCTCATCAGCGACCGGGCCTGGAAACCCGATGCTTAAGGACGCTACAGCGTCGTCAAACAATCAGCAGGCGCTTTTTTTATGCCTGATGTTTGTGCTTTTTGGCGGCTGTGCGTGGGAGACCCTCGGGTCTGCCGGGTTCCTTTTGCCTCGGTTTCCAGCCCGCGTACAGCTGCCACCTTTCGCCTGGAAACGTTCGGGGCAGCTCTTTTTGTTCATGCAAAGGGAGTTAGTTATGCCTTACGAAACACCTTTTACCCTCACCTCAACAAAAACCATTGGCGCCGCCACCTTCGCAGACTGTGGCGAGAACAAAAGCGATTTAAAGCTCTTCCGTGTAAACGCAGGCGTCCCGCTTCGGGAAGCTGTCGAACACGCCGCGCATGTGCTTGGCCTGGCGCAGATGCTCTCGCTTGAGGCCGCCATGGATCCCCGGGCGGAGAGGTTCGCGTTCGCCGCGCATTATCTGTGCGAAATGGGCAAAGCGATTCTTGATGATCTGCTTCTGGCGGTAGAGCCAGGTAAACCAGCTGCGCAGTAAATAGGGCTGAGGGGCTTCAGTCAGACCGAGTTGAATTCATCGCAGGCAAGCCAGCTCCCACAGGTGACCGAGTTCCAACTTTGGAATGCGGTTAATTGTGGGAGCTGGCTTGCCTGCGATAGCGGTCCGACAGGCGACGGATTCAGCCCTGGCTGAACTGGGACGCCAACTCCCGCAACAACACCTCTGCATCCAACACCTTGCCCACCACTTCCTCAGCCTTGTCACGGCTCAACCCCAACCGCTCCAGCAATGCATCCGGAATCGCTTCATCCGGCCCCGAGCCGATGCCGCGGCTGCGCAACAGGCGCACGGCCAGGCACACCAGGTTCGGGTACTCGGCATATTGGCCGTCGTACGTCGGGTCGTGCTGGAAGCGCAGGGCGGTGGACAGTTCGTCCGGCATGTCCCAGTAACGCATCAGCCAGGCACCGATCTGTTCGCGGCTGATGCCCAGCAAGTGTTGCTCGACGTAGCTGTGGCACAGGTGCGGGTTGACCTCCAGGTGCCGGCAGATCAGCGAGAAGTGCGGCGGGAACACGTGGGCCAGCAGCAGATAACCGAAGTTGTGCAGCAAGCCGGCCAGGTAGGTCAGGCCGGCTTCCGGGCGCTGGGCGCGGGGCATGGCGCGGGTCAGGCCTTCGATCACGGCGGCGGTGTAGATGGATTGGTGCCAGTACGGCGTGGCCTGGTGCGGGTGGTCCTTGGGCAGGCTCAGGGTCTTGCCCAAGGCCAGGCCCAGCGCCAGGTTGATCACCAGGTCAAAACCCAGCACGCGCACGATCGCGTCTTCCACCGAGCGGATCTTGCCCGGCGACGCGTAGTACGGCGACGCCGCCCAGCTCACGACCTGCGCGGCCAGCGCGGGGTCGGTTTCCACCACGCTGGTGATGTCATCGATGGTGGCGTTGGGGTCGACGCGCAGCTTGATGATCTTTTGCGCAGTGTCCGCCAGCGGTGGGATCTCGATCGTCGCTTCCAGGCGCTGCTGGATACGGCGCGCGGTGAACGCCTGCATCGCCTGGGTGATTTCCTCGCGGTCGTCGTTCGGACGGTCGAGGTTGGGACGAATGTTGCTCAGCGGCTCGCCAAAATGCGCGGCGCTGGCCTTGGTGAGCATGGTCTTGAAGGCGTCGCTGGGGATGTCCAGCAGTAACCCGGCTTCGCCCGAGTGCACCAGCAGGCTCGGCTCGTCGAGCAGGCTGCCTTCGTACAGGCACGGCGAACTGGTGAGGGGCGGCAGGCCCGGCAGCAGGCTCAGGTCATGCTTGTCCAACATGCGCCTGACGCGATCCGGCGACACGGCCGTGAGGCGGCGCCCGGTGAGCTCGGTGAGGCGGTTGAGGTCGAGCAACTGGCTCTGCGGAAATAGCACCATCAGCGCACCCACCGCGTCTTCCAGCAAAACGGCCTGGACCTTTCGTGCAGGATTCAGGCCCGGTAGATCGGCGACTTCCGCGTAGGGGACGGCGAGTTTTGCGAGCAGAGCCCGAATGACCGGCGGGGCGGTCAGTGGGGCTGTGGCGAGGGCGACTTCTGACATGGCCTGATCCAATTTCGTACAGTCGTCGAAGTATAACCAGCTTGACACACCTGTAGGTCGGTTAAGTGCGTCGGGGCGTCACACTTGACCGTATTGCTGCCCGTGCCTGAGCCAGCGATCCAGCAACGGGCTGACATGTTCCGGCCAGCGCTCCATCAACGCTTGCGCCGCATCGCGCACGGCGGGGAGCAAGTCGGCGTCGCGCATCAGGTCGGCCACCTTGAATTGCAGCAGGCCGGTCTGGCGAGTGCCGAGCATTTCGCCGGGGCCGCGCAGCTCGAGGTCTTTTTCGGCGATGACAAAACCGTCGTTGGTTTCACGCATGATGCCCAGGCGCTGACGGCCGATCTGTGACAACGGCGGGTGGTAGAGCAGCACGCAATGGCTGGCCGCGCTGCCCCGGCCGACACGACCGCGCAACTGGTGCAGTTGCGCGAGGCCCAGGCGCTCCGGGTTTTCGATGATCATCAGGCTGGCGTTGGGCACGTCCACCCCCACCTCGATCACCGTGGTGGCCACGAGTAATTGCAGGTTACCCGCCTTGAATTCGGCCATCACCGCCGCCTTTTCCGCAGGTTTCATGCGGCCGTGGATCAGCCCGACCTTGAGTTCACCGAGGGCGCTGGTGAGGTCTTCAAAGGTGGTTTCGGCCGCCTGGCAGGTCAGTTCTTCGGATTCCTCGATCAGCGTGCACACCCAGTACGCCTGGCGGCCTTCGGCGCAGGCGCCGCGCACGCGCTCGATCACCTCGACACGCCGGGTGTCGGTGACCAGCACGGTGTTGACCGGCGTGCGGCCTGGCGGCAGTTCGTCGAGAATCGAGGTGTCGAGGTCGGCGTAGGCACTCATCGCCAGGGTCCGTGGGATCGGCGTGGCCGTCATGATCAGTTGGTGCGGGTTCATGCGTCCGCCCACCCCTTTCTGGCGCAGGGCCAGGCGCTGTTGCACGCCGAAGCGGTGCTGTTCGTCGATGATCACCAGGGCGAGGTTCTTGAACTGTACTTCATCCTGGAACAGCGCGTGGGTGCCCACCACCATCGGTGCACCGCCGGCGATCTGTTCCAGTGCCGCCGCGCGGACCTTGCCCTTGAGTTTGCCGGCCAGCCACGCGACCTCCAGGCCCAGCGGTTCGAGCCAGCGCTTGAAGGTGATGAAATGCTGCTCGGCAAGGATTTCGGTGGGCGCCATCAGCGCCACCTGGTAACCGGCTTCCAAGGCCTGCAGGGCGGCGAGGGCGGCGACCACGGTTTTGCCTGCGCCGACGTCGCCCTGGATCAGCCGCAGCATCGGTTCGTTCTGGCTGAGGTCGTAGGCGATTTCATTGCCGACGCGCTGCTGGGCGCCTGTCGGCGCAAAGCCCAGGTTGGCCAGGTATTGAGCAGGCAAGCGCGTGGCCTTGGGCATCGCCGGCGCACGCAGGGAACGCATGCTTTCGCGCAGGCGTTGCTGGGACAGTTGGTGAGTCAGCAGTTCTTCAAAGGCCAGGCGGTGCTGGGCCCAGTGATGACCCAGTGCCAGTTCGTCGACATCGGCATCGGCCGGCGGGTGATGCAGGTAGCGAATCGCATCGTCCAGCGGCGCCAATTGATAGTCGCGGGCTAGTTCCAGGGGCAACCAGTCGGGCAGGCTTTTCGGGCCCAGCAGGGCCAGGGTCTGCATGCACAGTTGGCGCAGGCGTTGCTGGGTCAGGCCTTCGGTGAGCGGGTAGATCGGTGTGAGCGTGGTGTCGACCGGCGGCGGTTCGTCGCCAGTGATGGCGCGGTATTCCGGGTGATAGATCTCCAGGCCCGATGCACCGGGCCGCGCTTCGCCGTAGCAGCGCACGCGGGTGCCACGTTTGAGGCCTTCCTTTTGCGCGTTGCTGAAGTGATAGAAGCGCAGGCTCAGGCCGCCGGTGCCGTCCTGCAGGCGCACCACCAGGCTGCGGCGCTTGCCCATCACCACATCGGCGCCACTGACGGTGCCCTCGACCACCGCGTCCTGCCCTGGGCGCAACTGGCCGATGGGCACCACGCGGGTTCGGTCCTGGTAGCGCAGGGGCAGGTGGAACAGCACGTCCTGGAGGTTCTCCAACCCGACCTTGGCCAGTTTCTCGGCCATGGCTTCACCGACACCCTTGAGTGCCGTTACCGACACCTGCGACAGCTCAGTCATACCCTGGCTCAGCTCGCAGCAGTCGGCTTGGCCACCGAGCAGAGTCGGATCGAGTCGGCGAGGATTTCAATCGCTTTGGGCCGTGGGAAGCTGGCGCGCCAGGCGATCGCGACGGTGCGGAACGGCACCGGTGGCGTCAGTGGGCGCACTTCGATCACGCCGGGGGCGTAGTGATGGCTGTCTACAGCCGACAACGGCAGGATCGATATGCCCAGGCCCGAAGCGACCATGTGACGAATGGTTTCCAGAGAGCTGGACTCCACGGTGGTGTGCTTGGCGCCGTCGTTGCCCTTGGTCAGGGTCGGGCAGGCTTCCAGCACCTGGTCGCGGAAGCAGTGGCCTTCGCCGAGCAGCAGCAGGCTCTTGTCGTTGAGCAGGCCGGCGTCGATGGTGGCTTTTTGCGTCCAGGGGTGGGAAGCGGGCATCAGTACGTAGAAAGGCTCGTCATAGAGCGGCAGGGTCAGTACGTCTGCCTCATTGAACGGCAGGGCGATGATGATCGCGTCCAGCTCGCCGTTGCGCAGTTTGTCGCGCAGCACGTGGGTGAAGTTTTCTTCGATATACAGCGGCATCTGCGGCGCGACGCGGTGCAGTTGCGGGATCAAGTGCGGGAACAGGTACGGCCCGACGGTGTAGATGGCGCCGACCTTCAGCGGTGCGGTCAGTTGGTTCTTGCCGGCCTGGGCCAGTTCGCGAATGCTCTGCGCTTGCTCCAGCACCTTTTGGGCCTGGGCCACGATGCCTTCGCCCACCGGGGTCAGGCGCACGGCGCTCTTGCTGCGCTCGAAAATCAGCACACCGAGTTCGTCTTCAAGTTTCTTCACGCCCACCGACAGCGTCGGCTGACTGACGTGGCAACGCTCGGCCGCGTGGCCGAAGTGCTGCTCTTGGGCGAGGGTAACGATGTAGCGTAATTCTGTAAGAGTCATAGCGGGCGTCCATGAGGTTGCGGGCCAAGCATACCGGCTGCAATCGATAGACGCACGTTATCAGAAGTTGGGTGGGGATTGAGCGGCGAATTCCGGGGATTTTACTGAAGCGATGTTGTGGGAGCTGGCTTGCCTGCGATGCAGACACCTCGGTGTATCAGGCAGTTCGAGGTGATGCTATCGCAGGCAAGCCAGCTCCCACAGTGGTTAGCGGCGGCGCTTCTCGATGTTGTACACGAACGGTGCAACGATTTCGATGCTGCCACCTTTGAGCATGTCGGCCGGAGGCTTGGGCAGCGGCTGGGCACGACGGATCATGTCCAGTGTGGCGCGGTCCAGGTCGGCGTTGCCGGAACGGCCCACCAACTCGTAGGACAGCACGTTGCCGTCGGCATCCACCACGAACTTCAGGCGGTTCAACCCTTCCTTGCCACGGGCCTGGGCACCTGGCGGGTACTTCTTGTACTTCTGCAAGTGCGCCAGCAGCGTGCCTTCCCAGGACGCCTTGGCGGCGATTTGTTGTGGCGACGGGCCAGGAACGGGCTGGGCCGATTTTTCAGCAGGCGCCTGGGTCGGTGGTGTTTCGCTCGGCGGGTCCTCGGACGGCTTCTCCTTGGGCGGCTCGATCTTTTTCTCCACAGGCTTGGGCGGCTGCGGTTTGGGCTTTGGCTTGACCGGCTTGGGCACCTGGATAGTCGGCTTGGGTGCCTCGGCCAGTTTCGGCAGGGGCAGCTCTTCCACCGGTGCAGGCGGTTGCGGCGGCGTTACGACCTTGGGCGGTGCCGGCGGCGGTGGTGCTGGCATCGGTGCCAGGTCGATGACCATGGCAGCCGGGGGCAACTGCACCGTGCGCGGCGCCGACCAATGAAGCGCGATCGCGATCGCGACGGCATGCACGCCCAGCACGACGGCGAGGCTGGTGCCATAACGCGTCAGTTTGTGGCGCGTCGTGATCATTTCTTGGCTGCCGTCTCAAGTCCGACCAGGCCTACCTTGAGGTAGCCGGCTGCCCGCAGGGCATCCATTACGCTCATCAGGTCGCCGTAGTCCACGCCCTTGTCGGCCTGGAAGAAGATCGTCGTGTCTTTCTTGCCTTGGGTCTTGGCGTCCAGCACCGGGCCCAGGGTTTCAGCCTTGACTTCTTCTTCGCCCAAGAACAGGCGTTGATCCGCCTTGACGCTGAGGAAGATCGGTTTCTCCGGCCGCGGCGCCGGCTTGGCGCTGGACGCGGGCAGGTCGACCTTGATGTCCACGGTCGCCAGCGGCGCCGCCACCATGAAGATGATCAGCAGCACCAGCATCACGTCGATAAACGGCGTGACGTTGATTTCGTGGTTCTCGACGAGTTCGTCGTCGCCTTGATTCAAATGCAGGCCCATGGCCGATTACCCCACTTTCACCATGTGCGGTTGCGAGCTGCGCTCGGTAGGCAGGTGATCGAGGTCGCGGCTGACCAGCAGCAGGACTTCCGCCGACGCGTCCGATACCTGGGCCTTGTAGCCGGCGATCGAACGGGCGAAGACGTTGTAGATCACCACCGCAGGAATCGCCGCAACCAGGCCCAAGGCTGTCGCCAGCAGGGCTTCGGCGATGCCTGGGGCAACGACGGCGAGGTTGGTGGTCTGGGTTTTGGCGATGCCGATGAAGCTGTTCATGATGCCCCACACGGTACCGAACAGGCCGACGAACGGCGCAGTTGAACCAATGGTCGCTAGCACGCCGGTGCCGCTGCTCATGTTGCGACCGCAGGCCGCTACCAGGCGCTCCAGGCGGAAGGCAACACGTTCCTTGATGCCTTCTTTTTCGCGGGCGTTGGCCGATAGGCGCATTTCTTCCAGCGCGTCGTGCACCAGGGTATTGGCCAGGGTGCCTTTCTTGGTCGCGCTCTCGCTGGCTTCCTTGAGGGTGGTGGCTTTTTTCAGGTGGACGATTTCGTTACGCAGGCGGCGCTTGGCGCCCAGCAGCTCGAAGCCCTTGGCGATCCAGATGGTCCAGGTGATGATCGAGGCGATGGCCAGGCCGATCATGACGGCTTTTACCACTACGTCAGCGTTCTGATACATGCCCCATGGCGACAGGTCATGGGCCATGCCCAGTGTGTTGTCTTCTTCCAGCACTACGCCGGTGTCATCGGCAGTGGCAGGCGCGGCCGGGGTGGCGGCGGGCGCGGCAGGTGTGGCTGCATTCTGCTCGGCGGCGGCCGGAGCGGCGGGTGCCGTGGCATCCGCGAAGGCGGCGGTCGGTGCCAGCAAAACGCTGAACAGCAGCGCAGCAATCGCGCGCCAGGCGCGGGATGGGCTGTGAAGCTTGGTTGGCGAAGCGGGGTTTGTCATACGTGTCATGCTGGCCGGACCTGAGTAAAAAAATGAGTGATCGTCCTTCCAGACCCTGGGGGTCGAGGACAAATGGGCGGTTATTATTGCAAGTAATTCTTGTTAACTAAAGTAATACAGTAACTTTATTTGTGCTTTTTATGGCCGCCGGTCTGCTGTGACCGCTAATCTAGACCTTTCAGTACGGAGTTTTGTGATGTCAGCGCCTTCTGTTGTGATTGCCGGTTGTGGCGATGTGGGTAGCCGGCTGGCTAGCCAATTGCTCGTCTCTGGATGGGAGGTTCATGGCCTGCGGCGTGATATTTCACGGCTGCCCGACGGGGTGATCGGCATTGCCGGCGACCTGTTCAGCAAGGATTGCCCCGACACCTGGCCCATCGGCGGGGTGGATTACCTGGTGTACTGCGCCGCCGCGACAGACCACGACGAGGCCGGCTATCGCGCGGCTTACGTCCAAGGGTTGAAACATGTGCTGGAATGGCTCGGCGACTATGGCCAGGAGCCGAAACACCTGCTGTTTGTGTCCAGCAGCAGCGTCTACGGGCAGCAGAATGGCGAATGGGTCGACGAAACGTCGCCGACTCAGGCGAAGGGGTATTCCGGGCAGGTGATGCTGGAGGCTGAGCAAGTGGCCCTCAATAGCGGCATCCCGGCCAGCATCGCGCGCCTGACCGGTATTTATGGACCGGGCCGCGAATGGCTGCTGACTCAAGTGCGCCAAGGCTACCGTGTAGCAGTCGATCCACCTTTATATGGCAACCGGATTCATGCGGACGACGCAGCGGGCTTGCTGGCCTTTTTGTTGCGGCATGTGGAAAAGGGCGGTTCGCTGGACAAGGTCTACATCGGCGTCGACGATGCGCCCGCGCCGCTGGCAGAAGTGGTGGCGTGGTTGCGTGAGTACCTGGGTGTAACAGAGTGGGCCGAGGATGCCAGCGTGCGGCGTGCCGGCAGTAAACAGTGCAGCAACGCGCGCATCAAGGCGCTGGGCTGGGCACCGACCTATCCGACTTACCGCGAAGGATATGCCGCTATTCTCAAAGGCTGAAACGCGGTTAAAAAATGTGGGAGCTGGCTTGCCTGCGATGGTGGCGTCACATCGAGCAAGGATGGTGACGGATAAACCGCTATCGCAGCATAGGTATCTACACATTTTTGTAGTGAGCGGGCTTGTCCCGCGCTGGGTGGCGAAGCCGCCCCAATAAAGACACCGCAGAGTTTCAGATAGAACAAGGTCGCCTGGGTTGGGGCCGCTTCGCAGCCCAGCGCGGGACAAGCCCGCTCACTACACGGAGATTTGTCAGCCTTTGAAAGTTGTGTAGATACCTATGGCTATCGCAGGCAAGCCAGCTCCCACATTTGGATTTGGGCGAGGCTGGTTATTGCTTTTCAAGCAGCCATTGGCGCGGGCCTGGGGTGAACTGAGGCACCTCATCCGTCTGCGCCGTATTGATCGCCTGGAAGATTTCCAGCTGCTTGCCCTTGCGCGTAAAAATCCAAGGGTTGCCCTGGCCATTCAGTTGCAGCCAGATGCTGTCATAGCCGCCGCTCATGGAGGCGCAATCGCCCGCCAGGCATAGGGAATACCGATCAACCCTGGGCAGGCCGACCACTTTGCCGTCGGCCTGGAACTGCACGATGGCGCCGTTACCAAAGCCGTCGGTGATCTTCCAGTCGCCGCCCATGTAAGCCGCATAAAGCGCCCGCTCGAAGTTGGCACCCAATGGCGCGCCTTCCGGAGCCGGGTCTTTGGAACGGGCAAACAGCTGCTCAGGCTCGTTGTCGTTGGCCACTTGCAGCAGTTGTTTGCCTTTGCGCTTGAGTTCGGTGGCGGAGCTGCCGTAGAAATCCACGCTCCAGGCGTCGGATTTTCCACCCAGCAACTTGCCTTCCGCTACTTCAAAGCCGTTGTAGTAGCGCGCCTGCGAGGCCTTGGTATTGACCTCCCACTCGAGGTTCGGGCCATAGCTCTGCAGGGCTTCGCGCAAAGGGCCGCCCTTGGCTGCCGCATCGATGGCGACCTGGTTGATCCAGGTGCCGCTCACATCCAGGTCGGCAGGGTTGCTGGCGCAGCCGCCGAGCAACAGGGCGAGCATGGATGAGGCTACAAGCGCTTTGCGCATCATGAAATCCTTTTAAAACGAATTCGGCGCAGCCTATGGGGGGCTGCGCCGGGTGTTTTACTCGATGACCAGAATCGCGTCCATTTCAACCTGTGCGCCCTTTGGCAGGGCAGCAACGCCGATGGCGGCGCGGGCCGGGTACGGCTGTTCGAAGTACTTGCCCATGATCTCGTTGACCTTGGCGAAGTGGCTCAGGTCGGTGAGGAAGATGTTTAGCTTGACGATGTCTTTGAACGAACCGCCGGCGGCCTCGGCAACCGACTTGAGGTTTTCGAAGACCTGGACGGTCTGTGCTTCAAAGCCTTCAACCAGTTCCATGGTCTTTGGGTCCAGCGGGATCTGGCCGGACATGTAGACGGTGTTGCCCGCCTTGATCGCCTGGGAGTAAGTGCCGATGGCGGCCGGGGCTTTGTCGCTGGTGATAACGGTCTTGGTCATTTATGACTCCTTGTAAGAGGTGATGACGTATTTGAAGGGCTATGCCCGCATGCGGGTGATGCGGATCACACCGGTCAAGGCGCGTAGCTTCTTGATCACACGGGCCAGGTGCACGCGGTCGTGCACACTGACTACCAGTTGGACCACGCTGATGCGACCATCGCGCTCGTCCATGCTGATTTTCTCGATATTGCCGTCGGCCGCGTTGACGCTGCTGGCGAGCAGGGCGATCAGGCCTCGCTGGTGCTCGAGCTCCACCCGCAGCTCGACGTTGAATTCGCCGGTGACATCCTTGGCCCATGAAAGCTGGATGCATTTTTCCGGGTTGTGACGGATTTCGGTGATGTTGCGGCAGTTGTCCAAGTGCACGACCATGCCCTTGCCGGCGGACAGGTGGCCGACAATCGGATCGCCCGGGATTGGCGTGCAACATTTGGCGTAGCTCAGCACCAAGCCCTCGGTACCGCGAATCGCCAGGGGGCCTTCCGGGCTTGGCAGCTGTTCGCCTTCGCCCAACAGGCGGCGGGCGACCACGTAGGCCATGCGGTTGCCCAGGCCGATGTCTTCCAGCAGATCTTCGATGGTTTCCTGGCGATACTCGTGGAGCATCGCCTGCACGCGCTCTGTGGGAACCTTGTCCAGGGCACTGTCGAAACCATTGAGCACTTTATTGAGCAAGCGTTCGCCGAGGCTGATGGACTCGGAGCGGCGCTGCAATTTCAGGGCGTGACGGATGTGCGTGCGCGCCTTGCCAGTGACCACGAAGTTGAGCCAGGCCGGGTTGGGGCGCGCGCCCGGAGCGCTGACGATCTCGACCGTGGAGCCGCTCTGCAGCGGTTCGGACAGCGGCGCGAGACGACGATTGATCCGACAGGCAATGCAGCTGTTGCCCACGTCGGTATGCACCGCGTAGGCAAAGTCGACGGCCGTGGAGCCCTTGGGCAGCTCCATGATCCGGCCCTTGGGCGTGAACACGTAGACCTCGTCGGGGAACAGGTCGATCTTTACGCTTTCGATGAATTCGAGGGAGTTACCCGCACGTTGCTGCATTTCCAGCACGCCCTTGACCCACTGGCGGGCGCGGGCATGGGTGCCCTTGGGCTGCTCGTCGCCGCTGGATTTGTACAGCCAATGGGCGGCGATGCCATTGTTGGCCATCTCTTCCATTTCCTGGGTACGGATCTGGATCTCGATCGGCACGCCATGCATACCGAACAGCGTGGTATGCAGCGACTGATAGCCGTTGGCCTTGGGAATGGCAATGTAATCCTTGAAGCGCCCAGGCAAGGGTTTGTACAAATTATGTACAGCGCCTAGCACGCGGTAGCAGGTATCGACCTTGTCGACGATGATCCGGAACGCGTACACGTCCATGATTTCGTTGAAGGCCCGACGCTTGCCGCGCATCTTCTTGTAGATGCCGTAGATGTGCTTTTGCCGGCCGCTGACTTCGCCCTCGATCTCGTCGATCGCCAGGCAATGGCTCAGCGACTCTTCAATCTTGTTGACGATTTCCTTGCGATTGCCCCGGGCGCGCTTGACCGCCTGGTAGATGCGCGCCGAACGCATCGGGTGCATGGCCTTGAAGCCGAGGTCTTCGAATTCGATACGAATGGCGTGCATGCCCAGCCGGTTGGCGATGGGCGCGTAGATTTCCAGGGTTTCCTTGGCGATGCGCCGGCGCTTTTCGCCGGAGAGCACTTCCAGCGTACGCATGTTGTGCAGCCGGTCGGCGAGCTTGACCAGGATCACGCGAATATCGCGCGCCATGGCCATGGCCATTTTCTGGAAATTTTCCGCCTGGGCCTCGGCCTTGGTCTCGAAATTCATCTGGGTCAGTTTGCTGACCCCGTCGACCAGCTCGGCCACGGTTTCGCCAAATTGCGCGCTGAGCGCTTCCTTGGCGATGCCGGTGTCTTCGATCACGTCATGCAGCATCGCGGCCATCAGGCTCTGATGGTCCATGTGCATGTCGGCAAGAATGTTTGCCACCGCAAGAGGATGGGTGACATACGCCTCGCCACTGCGGCGGCGTTGGCCGTCGTGGGCTTGTTCGGCGTAGAAATACGCTCGGCGGACCAGGTTGACCTGGTCTGGGCCGAGGTAGGCCGATAAGCGATCGGCGAGGGCGTCTATGCTCGGCAAAGGATGAACTCCTGCCGTTGGCTGTGACCCCGCGCCGTGCTACGTCGACCAGGCATAGGCTTAGACGGCCTCGTTGGACTCGTCCTCGAACGCTGCAAACAGCGGTTCGTCTTCAACGATTTCAGCGTTGGCGATGAACTCGTAGCTCATCAGGCCTTCGGCGATTTCACGCAGGGCCACAACGGTAGGCTTGTCGTTTTCCCACTGGACCAGGGGCTCTTTGCCGCCAGTGGCCAGTTGACGGGCACGCTTGGTAGAGAGCATGACCAGCTCAAAGCGGTTATCCACGTGTTCTAGGCAGTCTTCAACGGTTACGCGGGCCATGGTATTCCTCGGAGCGAATGCAAGATGCGCGCTGCCCGGTTGGGCGAGCGGACTGAGCAGTTTAAAAAAACACCAGCGTTAAGGGAAGCGCTGATTTTGCGCGGGCCCTGGCAAAAGCGCTGCAAGTGCCAATGTAAAGCGCTTGCAGCGGTTTTGGGAAGAGCCAATCAGCCGAGCAGTTCGGCCAATAATTTGCCGAAACGCTGCTGCTGGCGCTTCTGCTGAAGCTGGTTGGCGCGGAAAATCGCCTTCAAATCATCCAGTGCGTGGGCAAAGTCGTCATTGATGATCAGGTAGTCGTAGTCGACGTAGTGGCTCATTTCGCTGACGGCTTCGCGCATACGGCCTTCGATGATCTCGTCACTGTCCTGGCCACGGTTGGTCAGGCGCTGGTGCAAGGCTTCCAGGGAGGGCGGCAGGATGAAGATCGAGCGCGCCTTGGGCATCAATTGGCGCACTTGCTCGGCGCCCTGCCAGTCGATTTCCAGGATCAGGTCGTGGCCTTCATCCAGGGTCTGCTGCAGGTGGCTTTGCGAGGTGCCATAGAGGTTGCCGAACACTTCGGCGCGTTCGAGGAAGTCACCGTGCTCGATCATCTTGACGAACTCGGTGCGCTCGACGAAGTGGTAGTGCACGCCGTCCACCTCACCCGGACGCATGGCACGGGTGGTGTGGGAGACCGAGATGCGGATGTGCTCGTCAGCGTCGGTGAGGGCCTTGACCAGGCTGCTCTTGCCCGCGCCCGAAGGGGCGGAAATGATGTAAAGGGTGCCGGTGCTATGGGTCATGGAGGTTGCCTTACTCAATATTCTGTACTTGTTCGCGCATCTGCTCGATCAACACTTTGAGGTTGACCGCCGCCGTGGTGCTGCGCGGATCGAACGCTTTGGAGCCGAGTGTATTGGCTTCGCGGTTGAGTTCCTGCATCAGGAAGTCCAGGCGCCGACCGGCGGCACCGCCCGACTTGAGCACGCGGCGTACTTCAAGGATGTGCGTGCTCAGGCGGTCGAGCTCTTCGGCAACGTCGCTCTTCTGCGCCAGCAACACCATTTCCTGTTCCAGGCGCGTGGGGTCGAGGTCGGCTTTCATGTCGGTGAAGCGGTCGAGCACCTTCTGGCGCTGGGTGGCGAGCATCTGCGGCACCAGCTCGCGCAGGGTGACCACGTCTTCTTCAATGGAGGTCAGGCGCTCGCTGATAAGGCGCGCCAGTTCGGCGCCTTCGCGCTCGCGGCCGGCCTTGAGTTCCTTCAAGCCCTGGTTGAACAAGGCGAGGGCTTGCGCGTTGAGGGCCTGCGGGTCGGTGGCGTCGGCCACCAGCACGCCAGGCCAGGCCAGCACTTCCAACGGGTTGAGCGCGGCAGGCTGTTTGATGAGCCCGGCGATGGTCTCGGCGGCGGCGACCAGTTGCGCCGCACGGTCGCGATCGACCTGCAGCGGTTTGCCGGTGGTTTCTTCGGTAAAGCGCAGGGTGCACTCCAGTTTGCCCCGGGAGATGCCCTGGCGCAGCGCTTCACGCACGGCGCCTTCAAGGTCGCGGAACGACTCCGGCAGGCGCAGATGCGGCTCCAGGTAGCGGCTGTTGACCGAGCGCAATTCCCAGCTCAGGGTGCCTTGTACGCCGGCTTTTTCGACGCGGGCGAAGGCGGTCATGCTGTGCACCATGGAGGTACCTCGCGTTGCAGCCCGTCAATCACGGGCTGATGGTTAAGAAGGCGCGCGATTGTAGCGCAGTGGGGCGAGCACGCCCAAACGGGAGCATTCGTAACCGAATTTTTTAGCAGTGCCCCGAATCGGTCCACGGCTCTATAATGCTCGGCAGTTTTTCGTCCTCAGTACAGGTGTCTCCCTATGAAACGTCCAAGTGGTCGCGCTGCCGATCAGCTCCGCTCGATCCGCATCACCCGCAACTACACCAAACACGCCGAGGGGTCTGTACTGGTCGAGTTTGGCGATACCAAGGTGATCTGCACCGTCAGCGTCGAAAACGGCGTACCGCGCTTCCTCAAGGGCCAGGGCCAGGGTTGGCTGACCGCCGAGTACGGCATGCTGCCGCGCGCCACCGGCGAGCGTAACCAGCGTGAAGCCAGCCGTGGCAAGCAAGGCGGCCGCACCCTGGAAATCCAGCGCCTGATCGGCCGCTCCCTGCGCGCGGCGCTGGACATGTCCAAGCTGGGCGACGTAACCCTGTATGTCGACTGCGACGTGATCCAGGCCGACGGCGGCACCCGCACCGCGTCCATCACTGGCGCCATGGTGGCCCTGGTTGACGCGCTCAAGGTGATCAAGAAACGCGGCGGCCTCAAGGGTGGTGACCCGCTCAAGCAAATGATCGCCGCCGTCTCGGTCGGCATGTACCAGGGCGAGCCCGTGCTGGACCTGGACTATCTGGAAGACTCTGCCGCCGAGACCGACCTGAACGTGGTCATGACCAGCACCGGCGGCTTCATCGAAGTGCAGGGCACCGCCGAAGGTGCGCCGTTCCAGCCGGCCGAGCTCAACGCCATGCTCGCCCTGGCCCAGAAGGGCATGACCGAAATCTTCGCACTGCAGAACGCCGCTCTGGCTGACTGAGCCCCACCCAAGGAGAAACGCCATGAATGACAGCCAGATGCCGGTGCCTACGCCTTCCTACGAAGTGCGCCAGGGGGCGATGTTGTGCCATCTCGCGGCGTTCCTGGGCTTTGTATTTCCCTTCGGCAGCGTCGTAGGGCCGTTGATCCTGTGGCAGATGAAGAAGGAAAAGGATGCGTTCATTGATGATCAGGGCAAGGAGGCGGTGAATTTCCAGATCACCGTGGCCATCGCCTGGATCGTTTGCATCGTGCTGGCGTTTGCGGTGGTCGGGTTTTTCCTGATGTTTGCCCTGGCGATCGCCACGGTGGTGCTGACCATCATTGGCAGCATCAAGGCCAACAAGGGAATCGCCTATCGCTATCCCTTGACCTGGCGAGTGATCAAGTAAAGAGCACCCACAAAAAAACCGACAGCGATGTCGGTTTTTTTGTGCCTGGAAAAAGACCTCAGATGGTCAGTGTCCAGTCGTAGTCCACGATCAGCGGCGCGTGCTGCGAGAAGCGCGGCTGGCGCGGCAGGCGTGCGCTGCGAACGAACCGGCGCAGCCCGGGGGTCAGCAACTGGTAGTCGAAACGCCAGCCCAGGTTGAGCATCTCCGCCTGTTCGTTGTCCGGCCACCAGCTGTACTGGTCGCCTTCGCGGCTGACTTCGCGCAGGGCATCCACATAACCCATGTTGCCGACAATCTCGTCCATCCAGGCCCGTTCAGGCGCCAGGAAGCCCGGGGATTGTTGGCTGTCGCGCCAGTTCTTGATATCCAGCTTCTGTTGCGCCACGTACAGCGAGCCACAATAAATGTACTCGCGACGTTTGCGTCGCTGTTTATCCAGGTAACGGGCGAAATCGTCCATTAGCTTGAACTTCTGGTTCAAGTCTTCATCGCCGTTCTGCCCCGAAGGAAGCAGCAAGGTCGCGATGCTGACCTTGTCGAAATCGGCTTGCAGGTAGCGCCCGTAGCGGTCGGCTGTCTCGAAGCCGAGGCCGCTGATGACCGCCTTGGGTTGCAACCGCGAATACAAAGCCACGCCACCTTGGGCGGGTACTTCGGCATCGCAGGCATAAAGGAAGTAGCCATCCAGTTGGAAGGCTGGGTCGTCCAGTTCAAAGGCGGAGGCGCGGGTATCCTGCAGGCAGATGACGTCGGCATTCTGGGCTTGCAGCCAACTGAGCAAACCACGCTCGACTGCAGCCTGAATACCATTAACGTTCACACTGATGATCCGCATAAATGGCCCCAAAAATCGCGTGCGTGTATGATACACGCCGTCCACCTAATTAGCTAAATCCGTGGTATCTGAGGCTTTTTTCATGCAGGCGTATCAACGCGATTTCATTCGTTTCGCCATCGATCGCGGGGTTTTGCGCTTCGGTGAGTTCACCCTCAAGTCCGGGCGCACCAGCCCGTACTTCTTCAATGCAGGCTTGTTCAACTCGGGTTCGGCCCTGGCTCAGCTGGGTCGTTTCTACGCGGCCGCCATTGTTGAAAGCGGTATTTCCTTCGACGTTCTGTTCGGCCCGGCCTACAAGGGCATTCCCCTGGCCGCCGCGACTGCCGTGGCCCTGGCCGAGCACCACGGGAAGGACCTGCCGTGGTGCTTCAACCGCAAGGAAGCCAAGGCCCATGGCGAAGGCGGCAGCCTGGTGGGCGCGCCGCTCACTGGCGACGTGCTGATCATCGACGACGTGATCACCGCCGGCACCGCCATTCGCGAAGTGATGCAGATCATCGCCTCCCAGGACGGTGCCAAGGCCGCCGGTGTGCTGATCGCCCTGAACCGCCAGGAGCGCGGCAATGGTGAGTTGTCGGCCATCCAGGAAGTGGAGCGCGATTTCGGCATTCCGGTGGTGAGCATCGTCTCGCTGAACCAGGTGCTGCAGTTCCTGGAAGATGATCCACAGCTCAAGCAGCATCTGCCGGCTGTGCGTGCGTACCGCGAGCAATTCGGCGTCTGATACAACAACTTTTGCAGGAGTGGGCTTGTGTGGGAGCGGGCTTGCTCGCGAAGGCTTCCATTCAGTGATATATGCGCTAACTGACACTCGCTTTCGCGAGCAAGCCCGCTCCCACAGGGGATCTCCACTTTTCTGAAAAAATCAGCGTACGCAAAAAAAAGCCCCGCTCAATCTGATTGAGCGGGGCTTTTCGATTGCAGCGGTTAAGGACGCTTGCGGTTACTGATCAGCGTGCCCATGCCGGTATCCGTGAAGATTTCCAGCAGTACCGCGTTCGGTACCCGGCCGTCGATGATCAGCGAGCTGCCGACGCCGCCTTGCACCGCTTCGAGCGCGCAACGGATCTTCGGCAGCATGCCGCCGTAGATGGTGCCGTCGGCGATCAGATCGTCCACCTGTTGAGTGGTCAAGCCCGTCAGTACCTTGCCTTCCTTGTCCATCAGGCCGGCGATGTTGGTCAGCAGCATCAGCTTTTCAGCTTTCAGTGCCTCGGCCACTTTGCCCGCCACCAGGTCGGCGTTGATGTTATAGGACTCGCCGTTGGCGCCCACGCCGATCGGCGCGATCACCGGGATGAAGTCGCCCTTGACCAGCAGGTTCAGCAGGTCGGTGTTGATGCCGATCACTTCACCCACTTGGCCGATGTCAATGATTTCCGGCTGTGTCATCTCCGGCGTCTGGCGGGTCACAGTCATTTTTTTCGCGCGAATCAGCTCGGCGTCTTTACCGGTCAGGCCGATGGCGCTGCCGCCGTGGCGGTTGATCAGGTTGACGATGTCCTTGTTGACTTGGCCGCCGAGGACCATCTCCACCACGTCCATGGTCTGCGCGTCGGTGACGCGCATGCCATCGATGAAATGACTCTCGATCGACAATCGCTTGAGCAAGTCGCCGATCTGCGGGCCGCCGCCATGCACGACGACCGGGTTGATGCCCACGGCTTTCATCATCACGATGTCGCGTGCGAAGCCGGTTTTCAGCTCCTCGCTTTCCATGGCATTGCCGCCGTACTTGATCACCAGCGTCTTGCCGACGTAGCGTCGAATGTAAGGCAACGCTTCGGACAGGACCTTGGCGGTGTTGGCAGCGGCTTCGCGTTCGAGGGTCATTCAGGGCTCCGGTAGAAAATCAGAACGGTAATTGGAGATCAGGGGCAACACGTTTCAACTGGGCGTGGAACACGTCCTTGATGCGCTGCAACTCGGCCTCGGTATCCGCCTCGAAACGCAGGACCAGCACCGGTGTGGTGTTGGACGCGCGAACCAGGCCCCAGCCTTTGGCGTAATCGACTCGCACACCATCAATGGAAGTCAGCTCGGCGCCTTCGCCCCATTGCGCATCGTGCAGTGCGTCAATGATGCTGAATTTGCTCTCTTCGGTCACATGGATATTGATCTCTGGCGTGGAAATATCGTTCGGGAAGGTCTGGAACAGCTCCTCGCACGTCGACTTTTCCTTGCTGAGGATCTCCAGCAGGCGCGCGGCGCTGTAAATACCGTCATCAAAGCCGAACCAGCGCTCCTTGAAGAACACGTGGCCGCTCATTTCGCCGGCCAACAGGGCGCCGGTTTCCTTCATTTTCTTTTTGATCAACGAGTGACCGGTCTTCCACATCAGCGGACGACCGCCATACTCCTTGATCAGAGGCGTCAGGCGGCGGGTGCATTTCACGTCGAAGATGATCTCGGCGTTGGGATTGCGCGCCACCACGTCACGGGCGAACAGCATCAGCAGGCGGTCCGGGAACACGATCTCGCCGGTCTCGGTCACCACGCCCACGCGGTCGCCGTCGCCGTCGAAGGCCAGGCCGACGTCAGCCCCGGTTTCCTTGACCTTGGCGATCAGGTCCACCAGGTTTTCAGGCTTGCCCGGGTCCGGGTGGTGGTTGGGGAAATTGCCGTCGACGTCGCAGAACAAGGGGATCACTTCGCAGTTCAGGGCCTCAAGCAACTGCGGGGCGATTACGCCGGCCGCCCCGTTGCCGCAATCGACCACCACCTTGAGGCGGCGCGCGAGTTTGACGTCGCGGGTGATTTCGTCAGAGTAACGCTGCAGGATGTCAACTTTCGTGACGGTGCCCTGGCCGCTGGTCAGGTCGTTGGTTTTGAGGCGCGTGTGCAGGGCCTGGATCTGTTCATTGGCCAGGGTGTCGCCCGCGATGACGATCTTGAAACCGTTGTAGTCCGACGGGTTATGGCTGCCGGTGAGCATCACCCCGGATTTGCCGGCCAGTACGTTGGCGGCGTAGTACAGCGCCGGGGTAGGCACCAGGCCCACGTCGCTGACATGGCAGCCGCTGTCGGCCAGGCCCTGGATCAGTTGTTCCACCAGCTCGGGGCCGGAAAGGCGACCGTCACGGCCGACCGAGACGTTGGGCTCGCCCTGGGCCAGGCTCTGGGAGCCGATGGCGCGGCCAATCCAGTAGGCGGTTTCGGCGGTCAGCGTCTTGGGCACCACGCCACGAATGTCATAGGCGCGAAAGATGCTGTCGGGGAATGTCGGGGCTACTCGGGCTGCGGTACTCATCGCGGGGGGAAACTCCATCTGAAGGGGGCAAGGCTGGCCTTAATGACTGACCGGCAGGCTCAAACTGAAGGGTATGACGGTGTTTTCGGCAGAGAGTTCGTGGTGCAAAAATGCCATCGGAGCACGGGCTTCTTCTTGTTGATTGCGTAACGCTTTGATTTTTATCGGAAAACATCACTGATAAAATCCACGCATTCTTCGTCCTGAAACGCCTGGAGGTGGCGTCAGGCCGGGCGACGTCGCCCGGCCTGACTCAGCTTAGTCAGTGGCTGCCGGAATGCCCGAAGCCGCCGGTGCCGCGTTGGGTTTCATCGAATTCCTGCACCAATTCGAAGCGCGCCTGCACCACCGGCACCAGCACCAACTGGGCGATACGTTCACCCACGGCGATGTTGAACGCGGTCTGGCCACGGTTCCAGCACGACACCATCAGCTCGCCCTGGTAGTCCGAGTCGATCAGGCCCACCAGGTTGCCCAGCACGATGCCATGCTTATGGCCCAGGCCGGAGCGCGGCAAAATCAGCGCCGCGAGGCCAGGGTCGCCCACGTAGATCGACAGGCCGGTCGGAATCAGCAGGGTCTGGCCCGGTTCAAGGACGGTGTCTGCCTTGAGCATGGCGCGCAGGTCGAGGCCGGCGGAGCCTGGAGTGGCGTAGGCGGGCAGCGGGAATTCGGTACCGATGCGGGGGTCGAGGATCTTGGCTTGCAAAGCGTGCATGGAGATTAAACCTGGTTCAGCCGTTGGGCGATAAAAGAGATCAGTTGGCGGGCAATCTTGCCTTTGCTGGTCTGGGCGAAAAGGGT
The DNA here is from genome assembly GCF_001983175.1 of Pseudomonas cedrina subsp. cedrina. GTDB lineage: Bacteria > Pseudomonadota > Gammaproteobacteria > Pseudomonadales > Pseudomonadaceae > Aquipseudomonas > Aquipseudomonas cedrina. The sequence continues at coordinate 176,962 of NZ_MNPW01000006.1, read as the reverse complement.
GGCGTGCAGCTCGCGGTCGATCACGCTGCAGGCGTTTTCCTCGCTGTTGAAGCCGATGCTCGGGTTGGCGACATCATTGGCAACGATCAGGTCGAGGTTTTTGTCTTTCAATTTGCGTGCCGCGTAGTCCAGCAAATGCTCGGTCTCGGCAGCGAAACCGACACTGAACGGACGGTCCGGACGCGTGGCGATGGTGGCCAGGATGTCCGGGTTGCGCACCATTTGCAGGAGCAGGCCGTCACCGCTTGTAGGGTCTTTCTTGAGTTTGTGCGGGGCGACAACTTCAGGTCGGTAGTCCGCAACCGCTGCCGAGGCGATAAAGAGGTCGCACGGAATGGCCGCCTCACAGGCCGCCAGCATGTCGCGGGCGCTGACTACGTCGATTCGCGTGACCCGGTCCGGGGTCGGCAAATGCACCGGGCCGGTGATCAGGGTCACGCGTGCGCCTGCCTCGACCGCCGCTTCGGCCAGGGCGAAGCCCATTTTCCCTGAGCTATGGTTGGTGATGTAGCGCACCGGGTCGATGTTCTCCTGGGTCGGGCCCGCCGTGATCAGCACGTGCTTGCCGGTCAGGGCCAGGTGCTGGAAGCATTCGGCGGCGCACAGCGCCAGGTCGGTGGCTTCGAGCATGCGGCCCATGCCGACATCGCCGCAGGCCTGGCTGCCGGACGCCGGGCCGAACACCTTCAGGCCACGACTTTGCAGCAGTTGCGTGTTGGCCTGGGTGGCCGGATCGCGCCACATGGCCTGGTTCATGGCCGGGGCAATGGCGACGGTGGCGTCGGTGGCAAGTACCAGGGTGGTCAGCAGGTCGTCGGCGATGCCCTGTGCCAGACGCGCGATCAGGTCGGCGGTGGCCGGTGCGATCAGCACCAGGTCGGCCCATTTGGCCAGTTCGATATGGCCCATCGCGGCTTCGGCTGCCGGGTCCAGCAGGTCCAGGTGAACCGGGTGCCCGGACAAGGCCTGCATGGTCAGTGGCGTGATGAACTCACTGCCGCCGCGAGTCATGACCACGCGCACCTCGGCGCCGTGGTCGAGGAGCCTGCGGACCAGCTCTGCGCTCTTGTAGGCGGCAATGCCGCCGCCAACGCCGAGAACGATGCGTTTCCGATACAGACGCTGCATTGGTTTGCCTTTCCAGTTCAGTGATGCCGGTTCAGTGACGCCTGCGATGCCCCCTCCCCAGGGGAAATCACATGCAAAAAAGAGGGCCTACGATAACACAGCGTCCGTGAGGCAACAGCGCTGCACGTGGCGCATAGGGAGAGGGAGTCAGGATGAGTATTCGCGATTGGCCGGTGGCAGAGCGGCCGCGAGAGAAACTTTTGGAGTGGGGAGCGGCAAGTCTGTCGGATGCCGAGTTGCTGGCGATTTTCCTGCGCACGGGGGTTTCTGGCAGGAGCGCGGTGGACCTGGCGCGTCACCTGTTGGCGCAATTTGGCGGTTTACGCCCGCTGCTGGAGGCCAGCCAGACGCTGTTCAGCCAGCAATTGGGGCTGGGGCCGGCGAAGTTTGCCCAGTTGCAGGCGGTGCTGGAAATGTCCCGGCGCCATATGGCCGAACGCCTGCGCACCGATTCGGTGTTGGAAAGCCCGGTGGCCGTGCGCGATTACCTCAAGGCACTGCTGCGCCATGAGCCCCATGAGATCTTCGGTTGCCTGTTTCTTGATTCAAAGCATCGGGTGCTGGGTTTCGAGGCGTTGTCCCAAGGCACCATCGACGCCGCCGTGGTCTATCCCCGGCAGGTGGTCAAGCGTGCCCTGGCGTATAACGCGGCGGCGTTGATCCTGTGCCACAACCATCCTTCCGGCAGCGCCGAGCCCAGTGCAGCGGATCGAAAATTGACCAAGGTGCTGCAGAAGGCCTTGGAAGTGGTGGATGTGCGGGTGCTGGATCACATTATCGTAGGGGATGGCGACCCGTTGTCGATGGCGGAATATGGCTGGATGTAGGCCCGCCCCGAAGGCGGGCCTGGTGCTCAGGGCTTGACGCTGACTTTCGAAAAGTCCTGGCGCCCGAACGGGCTCACCTGATAGCCCTGGACACTCTTGCGCGCCAGGGCAAACGCCGTTGGGTGCGCCAACGGCAGCCACAGCGCCTGCTGCTGGATCTGTGCCTGGGCCTGTTGATACAGCTTGCTGCGTACCCCTTGCTCGCTAGTGGTCTTGCCGGCGCTGATCAGCTTGTCCAGGGCCGGGTCGCAGTAACGGGCAAAGTTGGTGCCGGACTTCACCGCCGCGCACGAGAATTGCGGGGTGAGGAAGTTATCCGGGTCGCCGTTATCGCCGGCCCAGCCCATGAACAGCAGGTCGTGTTCGCCGGCCTTGGCGCGGCGGATCAGCTCGCCCCATTCGATCACGCGAATCTCGGCCTGGATGCCGACCTTGGCCAGGTCAGCCTGCAGCAGTTGTGCGCCCAGGTTCGGGTTGGGGTTCAGCAGGCTGCCGGTGGGGCGGGTCCAGATAGTGGTCTTGAATCCCTCCTTGAAGCCGGCACGGTCGAGCAGTGCCTTGGCCTTGGCGATGTCCTGTGGGTAACCCGGCAGGTCCTTGGCGTAGCTCCAGGTGTTGGGCGGGAACGGCCCGTTGGCCGCTTCGGCAGTCCCTTCGAATACGGCCTTGAGGTAGCTGCCTTTGTCGAAGGCCAGGTTGATCGCCTGGCGCACTTCGGGCTTGTCCAGGGGCGGGTGCTGGCTGTTGATGGCCACGAAGGCCGTCATGAACGCGGCGGTTTCTTCCACCTTGAGCGCCGGGTCCTTTTCGGCCGCGCCCACATCCAGCGGCTTGGGCGACAGGGCGATCTGGCATTCGTTGCGGTGCAACTTCTGCAGGCGCACGTTGGCATCCGGAGTGATGGCGAAGATTAAGTTATCCACAGCCGGTTTGCCGGCGAAATAGTCCGGGTTGGCTTTGTAGCGCACCACGGCATCTTTCTGAAAGCGACTGAAAATGAACGGCCCGGTGCCGATCGGCTGGCTGTTGAGCTTCTCCGGTGTGTCGGCCTTGAGCAGTTTGTCGGCGTATTCCGCGGGATAGATCGAGGCAAAGCCCATGCTCAGGGCCGCGAGGAAGGTAGAGTCGGCGTGGTCCAGGGTGAAGCGCACGGTCAGCGGGTCAAGGGCGTCTATTTTCTTGACCAGGGTGGGCAGCTGCAGGGACTGGGCGTGAGGGAAACCGCTCTGGGCGATTTTGTGCCACGGGTTGGCGGGGTCGAGCATGCGTTCGAAGCTGAAGCGCACGTCTTCGGCGGTGAGGGTACGGCTTGGCGTGAAGTAGTCGGTGCGGTGGAATTTCACATCCGCGTGCAGCTTGAAGGTATAGGTCAGGCCATCCGGCGAGACTTCCCAGCTGTCGGCCAGGCTTGGCACCAGCTTGCCGCTGGCTGCGTCATAGTCCACCAGGCGATTCATCAGCACATCGGCGGAGGCGTTGGTGGTGGTCAGCGAGTTGTATTGCACCACATCGAACCCTTCCGGGCTGGCCTCGGTGCAAACGCTCAGGTTGGTGGCCGCAAACGCCGCCGGAGCGATAAATAGAGGGGCAAGCAAGAGCGGTAGGGCAGCGAGGCGCATATTCGGTTTCCTTTGCAGATCGAAGGCCCATCTGCGAGTGCAGTCTGGAAAAGTCCTACCGTAGTGGTCTGATTGCTAAATGACTAGCCCATTTTTGCCTGTGCTTTTGCCTCAAATGCTGTTTTGATGGCGCCTCAGCGCGTTTCGTCGAGCACTTCACCGTGCACGCGGGCGCTGTAAATCATTCTGTGCGACGAGCGGTCGGCTGCGACAGCGGCCCCTCCTGGCAACGGCTCAGGCGTCTATCGCCAAGATTTACGCCAGTAAAAACACACGGGCTGTTGTTGCACCTGGGTCTTTCTGGTATAAAGCAGCGCTCTTTTCTAGGGGCCCGGTTCCTTCGCTTGTAGGTGTAGCCGGTAAGACCCTAAAGAAACGCGGCGCCTGGCGCCAAATGACTGAGAGATTAAGCGGCCAACCCATGCCGGGTTGGGCATGTGGTTTTAGAGGGCTGAGGCATGTCGAGAGTCTGTCAAGTTACCGGTAAGGGTCCGGTGACTGGGAATAACATTTCCCACGCAAATAACAAAACCCGTCGTCGTTTCCTGCCGAACCTGCAGCATCACCGCTTCTGGGTTGAAGAAGAGAAACGTTTTGTTCGCCTGCGTGTATCTGCCAAAGGCATGCGTATTATCGACAAGCGTGGCATCACTGTCGTGCTGGCCGAAATTCGTGCCGCTGGCAAGATCTAAGGAGCTCTATCATGCGTGAATTGATTCGAATGATCTCTAGCGCCGGTACTGGTCACTTCTACACTACCGACAAGAACAAGCGTACTACCCCGGACAAGCTCGAAAAGAAAATGTTCGACCCGCGCGTTCGCAAGCACGTGATCTACAAAGAAGGCAAAATCAAGTAATTGATTTTCTTCCTTGTGAAAAAAAGCCCGGTTCTCACGATCCGGGCTTTTTTTTGTCTGATGGTTCCCACGCTCTGCGCGGTAACCCCGCCCCGGACGCTCTGCGTCCCGCTGTAACCTCAGCCTTTCTGTTCGAACACTACGTAGATCTTGCGGCAGGGCTCCAGCACTTCCCAGGTGCCGCTGAAGCCGGCGGGGATCACGAAGCGGTCGCCGGCGCGCAAGGTCTTGGCATTGCCGTCGGCATCGCGTAGCACGGACACGCCTTGGACAATCTCGCAGTACTCATGCTCGGTGTAGTTGACCGTCCATTGCCCGACCTCACCTTCCCAGACGCCGGCATTCATCTGACCGCACGGACTGTTGTAGTGGTTGTAGACGGTTTGCTCGGGATCGCCCTTGAGGATTTTTCCGGCATCAGGGCGGTAGCGTTCGGGGGCGGTGTTGGCTTGGCTGAAGTCGACGATATCCTGGATGCTCATGTGCGTGTCCCGTCTGGCCTGCGATTGGAGAGCCCAAAGTCTATGTTTATTAAAATGCACACCGCAAGAGCGTTTGCCGGCGCTGTGTCAAATATATTGAAACATCCCCAGCCGCTGGTTTAGGGTGGCAGCTGCCTTGAGCCTAACAGCTGGCTGGCGGGGCAAAGCATTCTTGAGGCTGCCGGGGCACATCGCCTGGCCCTCGCATTCAATAAGAGGAGGACACTCGCATGACCACCCTGACCCGTGCCGACTGGGAACAACGCGCCAAGGACCTGAAGATCGAAGGCCGCGCCTACATCAATGGCGAGTACACCGCCGCCGTTTCCGGTGACACGTTCGAATGCATCAGCCCGGTCGATGGCCGCCTGCTGGCCACTATTGCCAGCTGTGACGCCGACGACGCCCAGCGCGCCGTGGAAAACGCCCGCGCCACCTTCAATTCCGGCGTCTGGTCGCGCCTGGCGCCGGCCAAGCGTAAATCCGCCATGCTCCGTTTCGCCGCGTTGCTCAAGGCCAATGCCGAAGAGCTGGCGCTGCTCGAAACCCTGGACATGGGCAAGCCGATCAGTGACTCCCTGAACATCGACGTACCCGGCGCGGCGAATGCCCTGAGCTGGAGCGGCGAGGCCATCGACAAGATCTACGACGAAGTCGCCGCGACCCCGCATGACCAGCTTGGTCTGGTGACGCGCGAGCCTGTCGGTGTTGTCGGCGCTATCGTGCCGTGGAACTTCCCGCTGATGATGGCCTGCTGGAAACTGGGGCCTGCGTTGTCGACCGGTAACTCGGTGATCCTCAAGCCGTCCGAGAAATCCCCGCTGACGGCCATCCGCATCGCGGCCCTGGCGGTTGAAGCCGGTATTCCCAAAGGCGTGTTCAACGTGCTGCCGGGCTACGGTCACACCGTGGGCAATGCGCTGGCGCTGCACATGGACGTCGATACCCTGGTGTTCACCGGTTCGACCAAGATCGCCAAGCAACTGTTGATCCGCTCCGGCGAGTCGAACATGAAGCGCGTGTGGCTGGAAGCGGGTGGCAAGAGCCCGAACATCGTGTTTGCCGATGCGCCGGACCTGCAAGCCGCCGCCGAATCCGCCGCCGGTGCCATCGCCTTCAACCAGGGCGAAGTCTGCACCGCCGGTTCGCGCCTGCTGGTGGAACGCTCCATCAAGGACACCTTCCTGCCGCTGGTGATCGAGGCCCTCAAGGGCTGGAAACCCGGCAACCCGCTTGATCCGGCCACCAACGTGGGCGCGCTGGTGGACACCCAGCAGATGAATACCGTGCTCTCGTACATTGAAGCCGGGCATGCCGATGGCGCCAAGTTGGTCGCCGGTGGCAAGCGCACCCTGGAAGAAACCGGTGGCACCTATGTGGAACCGACGATTTTCGACGGTGTGACCAACGCGATGAAAATCGCCCAGGAAGAGATTTTTGGCCCGGTCCTGTCGGTGATCACCTTCGACAGCGCCGAAGAGGCGATCAAGATCGCCAACGACACGGTCTATGGCCTGGCCGCAGCGGTGTGGACCGCCGATATCTCTAAGGCGCACCTCACCGCCAAGGCGCTGCGTGCCGGCAGCGTATGGGTCAACCAATACGATGGCGGTGACATGACCGCGCCGTTTGGTGGCTTCAAGCAGTCGGGCAACGGTCGCGACAAGTCGCTGCATGCGTTCGACAAGTACACCGAACTCAAGGCGACCTGGATCAAGCTGTAAGCAGCACCGCAGTTCAAAAATGTGGGAGCGGGCTTGTGTGGGAGCTGGCTTGCCTGCGATAGCATTACCTCGGTGCAACTGAAAACCAAGGTGTCTCCATCGCGGGCAAGCCCGGCTCCCACATAAGCCCGCTCCCACACTGTTTTGTGTGAACTTGAACATTGCCGACAGGAGCATGGAATGCGTTGGGCGACTTATTTCGCCGTGCTGGCCTCGGTACTCAGCGTTGGCCTGGCCCTGGGCGTCAGCATGCCGCTGGTGTCCCTGCGCCTTGAAAGCTGGGGCTACGGCAGTTTCGCCATCGGGGTGATGGCGGCGATGCCGGCCTTTGGTGTGCTGCTCGGCGCGAAGGTGTCCAGTCGCATGGCGTCATGGCTCGGTACCGCCAACCTAATGCGCCTGTGCCTGTGGGCTGGGGCGATGTCCATCGGCTTGCTGGCCATCCTGCCCAACTACCCGGTGTGGCTGGTGCTGCGGTTGATGATCGGGGTGATCCTGACCATCGTGTTTATCCTCGGCGAAAGCTGGATCAACCAGTTGGTGGTGGAGCAGTGGCGTGGCCGGCTGGTGGCGCTGTATGGCTGCAGTTATGCCTTGAGCCAACTGTCGGGCCCCTTGTTGCTGGGACTGATCGGCACCGACCATGACTACGGGTTCTGGGTCGGCGTCGGCCTGTTGATGGTGGCGCCCCTGCTGCTGCTGGGCCGTTCCGGCGCGCCGACCGCCGAGGCCTTCAGCGTGACCTTCGCCGACTTGTGGCGCTTCTGTCTGAGCCTGCCGGCCATCGCCTGGGCGGTAGCTTTGTTCGCTGCATTTGAGGCGATGATTCTGACGTTGCTGCCGGTGTATTGCCTGCAACAAGGTTTCACTGCCGAGGTCGCCTTGGCGATGGTCAGCACCGTGGTGGTCGGCGATGCGCTGCTGCAGCTGCCGATTGGCGCGCTGGCCGACTACCTGCCACGGCGCACGCTGTTCCTCAGTTGTGCGGTGCTGTTGCTGGTGTCGAGCCTGGCCGTCCCGTTGTTGATGCATACACCGCTGATCTGGCCGGTATGGGTGGTGTTCGGCGCCAGCGCCGGCGGGCTGTTCACCCTGTCGTTGATCCTGATTGGCGAGCGTTACCGCGACGATGCACTGGTGCGCGCCAATGCCCACATTGCGCAGTTGTGGGGGATCGGGTGCCTGATCGGCCCGCTGGTGGCCGGTGCTGGCAGCCAGTGGATCAACGGGCATGCGCTGGCGCTGTTGATGGCGGCCGGTGCGTTGGGGTTGGTGCTGCTGTTATTGCGTCAGGGTGCATTTGGCGCAACACAGCCTGCCTCAACTTGAAATGCGGCCGAATGTGGGAGCGGGCTTGCCTGCGATAGCGGTGGCTCAGCCAGCTCATCCGTTGCCTGACACTGCGCTATCGCGGGCAAGCCCGGCTCCCACAGTGACCTTTTTTGGCTTTAGAGCATGCGTTCCAGCCCGACAGAGGTAGCGAACCAGGCATTAAACCTGCGCCACCAACTGCCTGGCTCATCGGTCAGGGTATGCAATTGGCCGTTATCTTCGGTCACCCACACCACTTGCCCATCCTGCAATTTCGCTTCATAGCTCAACGCCGGCGCCATGCCTTGCAGCGCCAGGTTGCGCACGTGTTCCGCCAACTCGGGACTGTCCACCAGCACGCCGACTTCGGTGTTCCACAGCACTGAACGTGGATCGAAGTTGAACGACCCGATAAACGACTTCGTGCGATCGAAGATTATCGCCTTGCTGTGCAGGCTGGAATCCGAGCCACGAAACGAGCCGCGTCGAAACAGGTGCGGCCCGCTGCCCGCGCTGGGGTCGCCCGGCTGGCGGCGCAGTTCATAGAGTTTGACCCCGTGTTCCAGCAGTGCCTTGCGATAGGGCGCATAACCACCGTGCACGGCCGGTACGTCAGTGGCTTCCAGGGAGTTGGTCAGCAGGCTGACCGACACGCCGGCATCGGCGCGCCCGGTCAGGTACACCAGCCCCGGTTGACCCGGCACGAAATACGCCGAGATCATCATCAATTCATGCGTGACCCCGTCCAGTTCCGGCGCCAGTTGCGTGGTGAGTAACAACCGAGGATCCGGGTCGGCCTTGGCCAGCACTTTGCTCGGTGCGTCCCACAGCGCCTGGTTCCAGGCCCAGATCAGCTCCCGGCGCCAAGTGTCCATGCGCGGTTGGGTCTGGTAGGTGCGCAAGCGGTTGTACAGCGCGTGGTTCTGCTGGCGCGACTCGGCCAGGGAGGCTTCCAGGCGCACGCGCGCAGCGGCCAGGTCGCCTCTGGACGGCGTAATGGAGACGAAGTCATCAATCGGCTTGCTCAGCGCGCTGTTCCAGTACTGGTCGAAACTGTGTCCCAGTTGCTCGGCCACCGGCCCCACGCTGAGCATGTCGATATCAGTGAAGTTCAGGTTGGGCTCTGCATCGAAATATTCGTCCCCCAGGTTGCGTCCGCCGACGATGGCCACGCTGTTGTCCGCCAGCCACAACTTATTGTGCATGCGCCGATGTTGCAGCGACAGGTTGAACAGACGGCCCATGGCCCGCGTCACGCCGGTGCTGCGCCCCAGGTGCAAGGGGTTGAACAGGCGGATCTCGATGCTGGGATGGGTAGCGAGGGTGGCGATGACCTGGTCGAGGCCGTCGCTGGTGGTGTCGTCCAGCAGGATGCGCACGCGCACGCCACGGTCGGCAGCCTTGAGCAGTTCGTCCACCAGCATGCGGGTGCTGATACCGTCATGCACGATGTAATACTGCAGGTCGAGGCTGGTCTGGGCGTTGCGGATCAACTCGGCGCGGGCCATGAACGCCTCGCTGCTGTTGGGCAGCAGGCGAAAACCCGAGCGGCCCTGGTACGGCGCAGCCTGGGCCTGGATCGAGCGGCCGAACGACGATTGCCCGGCGGGCAGGGCGTCGCTGGGGATTCGCGGTGCGTGCACTGTGGCGCAGCCGCCCAGGGCCAGGGCTCCCAACAGGAAAAACGGAAATAGCCGTTGAATCATCAAGGGAGTTGCTTCCAGATCAGGGCGGTTGTCGGTATATGACGGCTATTTCCCAGGAAAGGTCAGTCGACCGCTTCGGCCATCAATTTGCTCGCGGCCGCACCGACCTTGCGCACGGCTTCTTCGATTTGAGCGGTTGGCTTGGCAGCGTAGTTCATGCGCAGGCAGTTGCGGTATTTGCCCGACGCGGAAAAGATGCTGCCCACCGCGATCTGTACGCCTTGCTCCACCAGCATCCGGTTGAGCTTGAGGGTGTCGAAGCCTTCGGCCAGTTCTATCCACAGCATGAAGCTGCCTTGGGGGCGGCTGGCGCGGGTGCCCGCAGGGAAATAACGGCTGACCCAATCGAGCATCAGGTCGCGGTTGCGCTGGTATTGGCTGCGCATCCGGCGCAAATGGGGCTCAAAATGCCCACCCTTGAGAAATTCGGCGATCGCGATCTGTGGCTGCGTGGCGGTGCAGCCGGTGCTGATGTACTTCATGTGCAGCACCCGTTCCAGGTATCGGCCGGGCGCGACCCACCCGATGCGCAAGCCCGGCGCCAGGGTTTTCGAGAAGGAACTGCACAGCAAGACACGGCCGTCTTCGTCGAAGGACTTGATGGTGCGTGGGCGCGGGTAGCTGTAGGCCAGTTCGCCGTATACATCGTCTTCGATAATCGCCACGTCAAAGCGCTGGGCCAGGGTCAGCAACGCACGTTTGCGCGCCTCCGGCATGATGTAGCCCAGCGGGTTGTTGCAGTTGGGCGTCAGCTGGATGATTTTGATCGGCCACTGCTCCAGGGCCAATTCCAGGGCTTCAAGGCTGATGCCGGTGATCGGGTCGGTGGGAATTTCCAGGGCTTTCATGCCCAGGCCCTTGAGGGTCTGCATGGCGCCATGGAAGCTCGGCGAGTCCACCGCGACGATATCGCCAGGTTCACAGATAGCGTGAATGCTGGCCGACAGCGCTTCATGGCAGCCGGTGGTGATCACAATATCCTCGGCTGTCAGCTGGCAGCCGGAATCCAGTGACAGTCGCGCAATTTGCTCGCGCAATTCCATACAGCCGAGGATGTTGTCGTAATACAGACCGGGCAAGTCCTGGCGGCGACTCACCCGCGCCAGGCTGCGCAGCAGGGGCTTGAGGGTGGGCGACAATACATCCGGCATGCCGCGACCCAGCTGTATGACATCTTTGCGCGGGACCGCGCGGATCAACTCCAGCACCTGGTCCCACTGGGAAATCTCCACCGGCCGTTGAGCCGGGCGGCCAACCTCGGGCAGCGCGGGCAGCTGGCGACCGACCGGTACGAAGTAGCCGGATTTCGGCTTGGGCATCGCCAATCCATTGTCTTCCAGCAAACGGTAGGCCTGCTGCACGGTGCTCAGGCTGACCCCGTGCTCCACGCTCAAGGCCCGTACAGAAGGCAAGCGATCACCGGGGCGGTAGAAGCCCTGTTCGATACGCGTGCCCAGTAATTCGGCGAGGTTTACATAGAGGGTCATGGCGGTTGCTCCCGGAGCACCAGTACAGATAAGCGCAAAATACAGGATTCAGCCGCTCATAGGCAGCATCTGTATGGATTTAATAGAGTTGGGTTGAATCTGTAATGGTTTTTGCCGCGCGCCCATGCTGGTCTCTCATGGCAACACGGCAGATGAGGGGCAACAAAGATGAACGGAATGAGCGATGTGCGGCTGACGTTACACAGCCAGGAGCTGGAGGCTGGACAGGAACAGGCGACGGCGCCGCGCCATAACAGCGGCTGGCGTCTGTTCTGGCAGCGTCGTCACACGCGCAAAGCCTTGCTGCACCTGAGCCGCGAGCAACTTCGCGACGTCGGGCTGAGCGCCGAACAGGCACGCCAGGAAGGTTTGAAGCCCTTCTGGCGCAGCTGACTTACACCAGCTCTTTGAGGCGGTGCCAGAGCATTCCCAGGGCCAGCAGCGGCGAGCGCAGGTGCTTGCCGCCGGGGAAGGTCATGTGCGGCACTTGGGCGAACAGGTCAAAGCGGCCTTGTTGCTGGCCGCTGATCGCTTCGGCCAACAACTTGCCCGCCAGATGGGTGGCGTTGAGGCCGTGGCCGGCGTAGGCCTGGGCGTAATACACGTTGGGTTGGTCGGCCAGTCGGCCAATCTGCGGTAGGCGGTTCGCCCCGATGCCGATCATGCCGCCCCATTGGAAATCGATCTTCACCTCGGCCAGTTGCGGGAACACGCGCAGCATTTTTGGACGCATATAGGCGCCGATGTCCTGGGGATCACGGCCGGAATAGTGGCAAGCACCGCCGAACAGCAGGCGGCGGTCGGCGGACAGCCGGAAGTAGTCCACCGTGACACGCTGGTCGCACACCGCCATGTTCTGCGGCAACAGGCTGGTAGCCTGGGTTTCGCTCAATGGCTCGGTGGCGATGATGTAGCTGCCGGCAGGCAACACTTTGCCGCTCAGGTGAGGGTTGAGGCCATTGAGGTAGGCATTGCACGCCAGCACCAGGGTCTTGGCGCGCACGTTGCCCCGGGCGGTGTGCACGTTGACTTCAGCACCGTAGTCGATGCGCGTGACTTCGGACTGTTCGAACAGCTTCACGCCCAGTTGCTGCGCCGCGGCGGCTTCACCCAGGGCCAGGTTCAGCGGGTGCAAGTGGCCGGAGCCCATATCGATCATGCCGCCTACATAACGCTCGGAACCGATCACGCTGCCCATTTCGCTGGCTTGCAGCAGGCGTACTGCATGCCGGTAACCCAGGCTGCGCAGTTCTTCAGCGTCTTCGGCCAAACCCCGCAGGTCACGCGGTTTGTTGGCGAGGTCGCAGTAACCCCAGGTCAGGTCGCAGGGGATGCGAAAGCGCTCGACGCGCTCACGCACAATCTCCACGGCTTCCAGGCCCATCAGCTTCATCTGGCGTACGCCGTCGGTGCCGAGCACATTGGCGAACTGGTCCAGGCCATGGCCGACACCGCGAATCAATTGGCCGCCATTGCGTCCGCTGGCGCCCCAGGCGATCTTGCGCGCTTCGAGCAACACCACGCTGAAACCGCGTTCGGCCAGCTCCAGCGCCGTGTTGAGCCCGGAGAAACCCCCGCCGACCACGCACACGTCGGCCGTCACTTCGCCCCTCAGCGCCGGGTAGTCGGGCTGCGGCAGGCTGCTTGCGGCGTAGTAGGAAGCGGTGTGCTGGGCGCTGGCGGTCATGGGGCATGCCTGTTTGGAAAATTTGACGCAGGATACAACGGTCGGACGAAGCTGTCTGCGCAGCTCATTTTGCGGCAGACTCCACGCTTATTCGCCGTTCGGTATGGGTTTCGATGAGTTGCAACAGTCAGAAGATCAGCGCGCTGCGTCGGCAGATACCGTCGTTCGAATGCGTCCCCGGTTGTCACGATTGCTGCGGGCCGGTGACCACCTCGCCCGAGGAGATGTCACGCCTGCCCCGTAAGACCGCCGCCGAGCAGGATGCCGCCATGGATGAGCTGAACTGCGTGCACCTGGGCCCCAATGGCTGCACGGTGTACGACGAAAGGCCGCTGATCTGCCGGCTGTTCGGCACCACCAAGAGCTTGCCGTGCCCCAATGGGCGGGGGCCGGTTGAGCTGATTCACCCGCGGGTGGAAAAGCAGATTCATGAGTACATGGCGAGCACGCGGCAAGTGTTGGTGTAACGGGTGTACGCGTTCAAAATGTGGGAGCGGGTTGTGTCAGTGGGTCAGTCAGGGATCGGCAGGTTCAGGCTCTCCTTCACCTCTTCCATCACGATATAGCTCTTGGATTCCCGCACATGGGGCAGTTTGAGCAGGATATCACCCAGCAGTTTGCGGTAAGACGCCATCTCGGAAATTCGCGCTTTCACCAGGTAATCAAAGTCCCCCGACACCAGGTGGCACTCCAGTACATGGGGCAGTTTCAACACGGCGCGGCGGAATTCCTCAAAGGTGTCGCCGGACTTGTAATCAAGGCTGATCTCGACAAATACCAGCAAGCTGCCCTTTAAATGCTGGGGGTTGAGCCGCGCGTTGTAGCCCATGATGATCCCCTCGCGCTCCAGCCGGCGCACCCGCTCGGTGCACGGCGTGGTCGACAGCCCAACCTTTTCTCCCAGCTCCGTGAACGAAATACGCCCGTCGGTTTGCAGGATGCGCAGGATATTGCGGTCGATCTTGTCCAGCTCCCGCTTGGTCTGGGTGTTGGTACGCATAGGGGATACGCCTCTGTGAAAAGGGTTTTTGCCGAGAATTGTCGCCAAATATAGGCACTTATATAGTGAATTGCACTGGCTATAGTTTTTTACACTGCGCTCATCATTGCTCGAATAACACACGTCAGCGGCCTTGCCCGCGATGAGGATATAAAATGCGCGTTCTGGTCTTGGGTAGCGGCGTCATTGGTGTGACCAGTGCCTACTATTTGGCGCGGTCCGGCTTTGACGTGGTCGTAGTCGACCGCCAGCCCGCCGCGGCCATGGAAACCAGTTTCGCCAACGCCGGCCAGGTGTCCCCAGGGTATGCGTCGCCATGGGCCGCGCCGGGTGTGCCGCTCAAGGCCATCAAATGGCTGTTGCAGCGCCACGCACCGCTGGCGATCAAGGCCACCGCCGATATCGATCAATACCTGTGGATGGCGCAGATGCTGCGCAACTGCACCGCCAGCCGTTACGCGGTGAACAAGGAGCGCATGGTGCGTCTGTCCGAGTACAGTCGCGATTGCCTCGATGAACTGCGCGCCGAGACCGGCATTGCCTACGAAGGCCGCAGCCTTGGGACTACCCAATTGTTCCGCACACAGGCCCAGCTCGATGGCGCGGCCAAAGACATTGCGGTGTTGAAGGAGTCCGGCGTGCCGTTCGAACTGCTCGACCGCGCCGGCATCGCCCGCATCGAGCCGGCCCTGGCCAGTGTCACGGATATCCTCGCCGGAGCCCTGCGCCTGCCGAACGACCAGACGGGCGACTGCCAGATGTTCACGACCCGCCTGGCCGACATGTGCAAGCAATTGGGTGTGCAATTTCGTTTCGAGCAGGATATCCAGCGCCTCGATTACGCTGGCGACCGCATCAACGGTGTGTGGATCGACGGCAAGCTGGAAACCGCCGACCGCTACGTGCTGGCCCTCGGCAGTTATTCGCCGAAATTGCTCAAGCCGCTGGGGATCAAGGCGCCGGTCTACCCGCTCAAGGGTTACTCGCTGACCGTGCCGATCACCAACCCGGCGATGGCACCGACTTCCACCATTCTGGACGAGACCTACAAGGTCGCGATCACCCGTTTCGACAACCGCATCCGCGTCGGCGGCATGGCTGAAATAGCCGGTTTTGACCTGTCGCTCAACCCGCGCCGGCGCGAAACCCTGGAGATGATCGTCAACGACCTTTATCCTCAGGGCGGCGATTTGACCCAAGCTTCGTTCTGGACCGGCCTGCGCCCGACCACACCCGACGGCACGCCGATTGTCGGAGCCACCCCGTTCAAGAACCTGTTCCTGAACACCGGTCATGGCACGCTTGGCTGGACCATGGCCTGTGGTTCCGGGCGCTTGCTGGCCGACCTGATGGCGAAGAAGACGCCGCAGATCAGCGCCGCAGGCCTCGATATTTCCCGTTATGGCAACCACCAGGAGTCCGCAAAACATGTCAATCCAGCGCCAGCTCACCAATGAGCGCATGAGCCAGATCGTTGTCCACAGCGGTACCGTGTACCTGGCCGGGCAGGTCGGCGACGACATGAGTGCCGGGATTGAACAGCAGACCCGGGAGACCCTGGCCAACATCGAGCGTCTGCTGGACCTGGCCGGTACCGACAAGACCCGGCTGCTGTCGGTGACGATCTACCTCAAAGACATCGATACCGATTTTGTCGGCATGAACCGAGTGTGGGACGAGTGGCTGCCCAAAGGCGTCGCTCCGGCTCGCGCCACCGTTGAAGCCAAACTGTGCGAACCGCAAATCCTGGTAGAGCTGTCCGTCGTGGCGGCCATGCCTTAACTCTTAATAAAGATCCCTCTCCCGGTGCTGACGCAATCTGTCGGTGCCGATTTTTTCACTCTGCCGCCTAGAAGCCCGCCGCCATGCGTCCAGCCCGTGCCCTCATCGACCTTAAGGCCCTGCGCCACAACTACCAACTGGCTCGCGAAGTCACTGGGGCCAAGGCCCTTGCCGTGATCAAGGCCGATGCCTACGGCCATGGCGCCGTGCGCGTGGCCCAGGCGCTGGAGGCTGAGGCAGATGGGTTTGCCGTGGCCTGCATCGAGGAAGCCCTGGAGCTGCGCGCCGCTGGCATTCGCGCGCCGGTGTTGCTGTTGGAAGGTTTTTTCGAAGCTGACGAGCTGCCGCTGATCATCGAGCATGACTTGTGGTGCGTGGTGCATTCGTTGTGGCAACTGGAGGCCATCGAACAGGCCAGGCTGGGCAAACCGCTGACCGTCTGGCTCAAGCTCGACTCGGGCATGCACCGCGTTGGCCTGCACCCCAAGGACTACCACGAGGCTTACCAGCGCCTGCTGGCCAGCGGGAAAGTGGCCAAGATTGTATTGATGAGCCACTTTGCCCGCGCCGATGAGCTCGACTGCGTACGCAGTGATGAACAGGTGGCGGTGTTTGAGGCGGCGCGCCAGGGCTTGTCGGCCGAGGTCAGCCTGCGCAATTCGCCGTCGGTGATGGGCTGGCCGAAGGTGTCCAGTGATTGGGTGCGCCCCGGCATCATGCTCTACGGCGCCACACCGTTTGGCGAAGAGCAGGCGGTGGCTTCGCGTCTGCAACCGGTGATGACCCTGGAATCCAAGGTTATCTGCGTACGAGAACTGCCGTCCGGCGAGCCGGTGGGTTACGGTGCCAAATTCATCACGCCAAAACCGATGCGCATCGGTGTAGTGGCCATGGGTTACGCCGACGGCTACCCGCGCCATGCACCGACGGGCACGCCGGTGTGGGTGGCCGGGCAACGCAGCCAGTTGCTGGGGCGCGTGTCCATGGACATGCTATGCATCGACCTGACCGACGTGCCGCAGGCCGGCCTCGGTTCCACGGTGGAGCTGTGGGGCAAACAGATCCTCGCCAGTGACATCGCGGTCGCCGCCGATACCATTCCCTACCAGCTGTTCTGCAACCTGCGCCGCGTGCCAAGGCTCTATTACGGCGCTTGAGCGCCATGCACGAACGCCACTGCCCAGGATTTAGGCCCAAGTGTTGTAAATACTGAACGCTGTCGCCATGATAACGCTCAATTACAACAAAGCCTGAATCCTAGGAGGCACCTGCATTGGACGTCGGCGAACGACTGCAATCCATCCGTAAACTGAAGGGTCTTTCCCAGCGCGAGCTCGCCAAGCGCGCGGGTGTCACCAACAGCACCATTTCGATGATCGAAAAAAACAGCGTCAGCCCCTCGATCAGCTCCTTGCGCAAGGTGCTGGGCGGCATCCCCATGTCGATGGTCGAGTTCTTTTCCGAGGAGATCCTCCAGGAAATACCGACGCAGATCGTCTATAAAGCCAATGAGCTGATCGATATCTCCGACGGTGCCGTGACCATGAAACTGGTCGGACGGGCACACCCTAGTCGGGCGATCGCGTTTCTCAACGAAATCTACCCGCCGGGCGCCGATACGGGCGAAGAAATGCTCACCCATGAAGGCGAGGAAACCGGGATTCTGGTGGAGGGCCGTCTGGAGTTGGTGGTCGGTCTCGAAACTTTTGTGCTCGAAGCCGGCGATAGCTACTACTTTGAAAGTACCAAGCCCCATCGTTTTCGCAATCCGTTCGACGTGCCGGCGCGACTAATCAGCGCAGCCACCCCCGCGAACTTTTAACAAAAGAGGCGTCCTGCCAGCGTTGCAGAGACTCCCGTGCAGTATCCGCGAGACGGAATCTCCCTTTATTTAATAGGGTTGTTTCGGCCGGGCGGGCTAACCGTTATACTTTCGCCGCCTGCGAAACCGTGGCCGCAGGCGTGAATAGCCACCATGAGGGTGAACGCGTGAACCTAATTATGAAAATGCTGGCTGCACCAGCAACCGTACTGGCCCTATGGGCTGTCAGCGCTCAAGCTGCGACCAATGATGACATTGCCAAGCGCCTGGAGCCTGTGGGCCAGGTGTGCGTACAGGGCCAGGAATGCAAGGGGATGGAAGTCGCGGTGGCGGCGGGCGGTGGCGGGGGGGCCAAGACCCCGGACGAAGTGATCGCCAAGCACTGCAACGCGTGCCATGGCACTGGCCTGCTGAATGCCCCGAAAATCGGCGATACCGCGGCCTGGAAAGAACGCGCCGACCACCAGGGCGGCCTCGATGGCATCCTGGCCAAGGCCATCACGGGTATCAACGCCATGCCGCCCAAGGGCACGTGTGCGGATTGCACGGATGAAGAACTCAAGGGTGCAATCCAGAAGATGTCGGGTCTGAAATAAACCGACCTTCGTAAAAAAGCCGCTGATCAGCGGCTTTTTTGTGCGCTTAATTTATGTTTCCAGGCTGTTCTTTGCAGCAAAGACCCGCCACGCTCTGTCCAAGCCCCAATCATGGAATGTTCAGGAGGGTCGGATGGTGCAGTTGTGTTCAATCGAGCAAGCAGTTGACGACGTACTGGCGCGCTTGCCGGCGCATATCCACATGGGCATGCCGCTTGGCCTGGGCAAGCCCAACCTGTTTGCCAACGCGCTGTACCGCCGTGTCGCCAAGTTGCCGGAACGGTCGTTGACGATCTATACCGCGTTGAGCCTGGGCCGACCCACGCTGGGCGACGGCTTGCAGAAACGCTTTCTCGAGCCTTTTATCGAACGCGTATTTGGCGATTATCCCGAACTGGATTTCCTCGCCGACCTGCACAAAGACCGTCTCCCGAAAAACATCCACGTGCAGCAGTTCTTCATGCAGCCCGGTAGCCTGCTCCACAGCGAGTCGGCCCAGCAGGATTACGTCAGCAGCAATTACAGCCACGCTGCCCGCGATATCAATGCCGCAGGGCTGAACCTGGTGGCGCAATTGGTGGCGAGCAGCACCGACCATCCTGATCGCCTGAGCTTGAGCTGCAACCCGGACATCACCCTCGATCTGCTGCCGATGATCGCCAAACGCCGTGACGCCGGGGAAACCGTGCTGATCGTCGGCCAAGTCCACAGCGATTTGCCCTACATGCCCGGGGATGCCGAGCTGGGCATGGATGCCTTCGATTACCTGATCGACGAAAAAGACAGCACCACGCTGTTCTCCACGCCGAACATGCCGGTGGGCTTCCAGGACCACTTTATCGGCCTGCATGCCAGCACCCTGGTGCGCGACGGCGGCACCTTGCAGATCGGCATTGGCTCCATGGGCGATGCGCTGACCGCCGCGCTATTGGCGCGCCAGGCCGACAACGAAGCCTATCGATTGCTGCTCACCGACCTCGACGTGTACCAATGGGCGCCGCTGATCAGCCGTGAAGGTGGGGTCGACCCCTTCGCCCGCGGTCTTTATGGTTGCAGCGAGATGTTCGTCAACGGCCTGTTGGTGCTGGCGGACGCGGGAATTATCCGCCGCAAAGTCTACCCCGACGTGGCGACCCAGGCGCAGGCCAACGCCGGCACCCTCGACGATGCGGCACAGCCTGACGGCATCTCGATCCACGGCGGTTTCTTTCTCGGCCCGCGCAGTTTTTACCAGCGCTTGCAGGAAATGACCCACGCCAAGCGTCTCGAATTCAACATGACCCGCATCAGTTACATCAACGAGCTCTACGGCCAGGAAGAGCTCAAGCGCCTGCAACGCCTGGATGCGCGGTTTATCAACAGCGCGATCATGGTGACGCTGCTCGGCGCGGGCGTGGCTGACCAGTTGGAAGATGGACGGGTGCTCAGCGGGGTGGGCGGGCAGTACAACTTCGTTGCCCAGGGTCATGCGCTGGAAGGCGCGCGATCGATCCTGATCCTGCGCAGCTGGCGCGAGTCGGCGGGGGAGGTCAGTTCCAATATCGTCTGGGATTATGGTCACTGCACGATTCCTCGGCACCTGCGCGATATTGTCATCACCGAGTACGGCATCGCCGATCTGCGTGGGCAGACGGATGCCAAGGTGATCGAGGCGTTGCTCAACATCACCGACTCACGCTTCCAGGATGATTTGATCGAGCAGGCACAGAAGGCCGGCAAGTT
Source organism: Pseudomonas cedrina subsp. cedrina (assembly GCF_001983175.1). Classification (GTDB taxonomy): domain Bacteria; phylum Pseudomonadota; class Gammaproteobacteria; order Pseudomonadales; family Pseudomonadaceae; genus Aquipseudomonas; species Aquipseudomonas cedrina. The sequence continues at coordinate 157,210 of NZ_MNPW01000006.1, read as the reverse complement.
GCCCAAGGATTTTCAACTGGATCCGCGCTTTGCCGACAACACCCCCGAACGGCTACTGGCTATTCAAGCGCGCCATCGTCGGTTGTTTACGGAGTATCCGCTGGGCAGTGATTTCACGGATGAGGAGCGGGACCTGTTGCGCGCGCTGAACTGGCTAAAGAGCAAGTTCAAGCTGACGGAGATCCTGGAGTTGGGCAAGGCGGCGCTGGATGCACCGGAGCCGGAGGTGTTTCCTGGGCATTTGAAGCGGATGCAGTTGGATAAGCCGCAGGGTTTGAAAGAGGACCTGTATCAGCGCTTGCTGCTCGCCGGCCTGCAGGCCACTGCGCACTGACAGGCCGCACATAGCAAATGTGGGAGCTGGCTTGCCTGCGATAGCGGAGTGTCAGACGACAACAATGTCGACTGACAGGCCCTTATCGCAGGCAAGCCAGCTCCCACATTTAATTGCGGTGTTATCAAGTTATTCGATGAAGGTGACGACGCCACCCGCCAGTGATTTAACCCGCGCCAGCGACTCAACCCGATAACCCTGCGCATCCAGCTCCGCGCGGCCACCCTGGAACGACTTCTCGATCACGATCCCCAGGCCCGCGACCGTCGCGCCCGCCTGCTTGATGATCGAAATCAACGCCTGGGACGCCTTGCCGTTGGCCAGAAAGTCATCAATCACCAACACGCGGTCGCTGCTGGTCAGGTGGCGCGGGGAAATCGCCACTGTGCTTTCGACCTTCTTGGTGAAGGAATACACCGTCGCCGACAGCAGGTTTTCCGTCAGGGTCAGGGATTGCTGCTTGCGCGCGAAGATCACCGGCACGCCAAGGTTCAGGCCCGTCATGATCGCCGGCGCAATGCCCGAGGCCTCGATGGTGACGATCTTGGTGATGCCCGAATCCTTGAACCGCGCAGCGAATTCGTCGCCGATCAGCTTCATCAGCGCCGGATCGATCTGGTGGTTCAGAAAGGCGTCGACCTTGAGTACCTGATCGGAAAGCACGATGCCTTCTTCGCGAATTTTCTTATGCAGTGCTTCCACGGAAAGCTTCCTCTAATGGCGGGTGTGCGCCGAAAGTAGATTAAAAAGTAGTCGATTCTAGCGCTTTAACATGGCGCGTATATCCGCCAGGGCGGTGTTGCCGCGAACGGCCTTCACCTCGGTGGGCGTGTCGTCATTGCCTTCCCAGGCGAGGTCGTCCGGCGGCAGCTCATCGAGGAAGCGGCTGGGGGCACAGTCGATGATTTCGCCGTATTGCTTGCGCTTGGCGGCAAAGGTGAAGGCCAGGGTCTGACGCGCGCGGGTAATACCCACGTAGGCCAGGCGCCGTTCTTCTTCAATGGTGTCGGCCTCGATGCTGGAGCGGTGCGGGAGAATTTCCTCTTCCATGCCCATGATGAACACGTAGGGAAATTCCAGGCCCTTGGACGCATGCAAGGTCATCATCTGCACGCCCTCGGCGCCGTCTTCCTCTTCTTGCTGGCGCTCGAGCATGTCGCGCAGTACCAGCTTGCCGATGGCGTCTTCGACGGTCATTTCGCCGTCTTCGTCTTTTTCCAGGGTGTTCTTCAAGGCTTCGATCAGGAACCAGACGTTGCCCATGCGGTAGTCCGCGGCCTTGTCGCTGGAGCTGTTGGTGCGCAGCCAGTTCTCGTAGTCGATGTCCATGACCATACTGCGCAGGGCGCTGATCGGGTCTTCGCCGGCGCATTGCTCGCGCACTTTGTCCATAAAGCGCTTGAAGCGCGACAGGCGATCGGTGAAACGCGTGTCCAGGTGTTCGCCCAGGCCGATTTCGTCGGTGGCGGCATACATCGAGATCTTGCGTTCGGTGGCGTAGTTACCGAGCTTTTCCAAGGTCGTGGAGCCGATTTCCCGACGGGGCACGTTGATCACGCGCAGGAAGGCGTTGTCGTCGTCCGGGTTCACGATCAGGCGGAAGTAGGCCATCAGGTCCTTGACTTCCTGGCGTCCGAAAAAGCTGTTGCCACCCGACAGGCGATACGGAATCTGGTGATGCTGCAGCTTCAATTCGATCAGCTTGGCCTGGTAGTTGCCGCGGTACAGGATGGCGAAATCGCTGTAGGGCCGGTCGGTGCGCAGGTGCAGGCTGAGGATTTCCACGGCCACGCGCTCGGCTTCGGCGTCTTCGTTGCGGCAGCGGATCACGCGGATCTCATCGCCGTGGCCCATCTCGCTCCACAGTTGTTTTTCGAATTCGTGGGGGTTGTTGGAGATCAGCACGTTGGCGCAGCGCAGGATGCGGCTGGTGGAGCGGTAGTTCTGCTCCAGCATCACTACTTTCAAGGACGGGTAGTCGACCTTGAGCAGCATCAGGTTTTCCGGGCGGGCGCCGCGCCAGGCGTAGATCGACTGGTCGTCATCGCCCACCACGGTGAACTGGTTGCGCGTGCCGATCAGCAGCTTCACCAGCAGATACTGGCTGGCGTTGGTGTCCTGGTATTCGTCCACCAGCAGGTAGCGCACCTTGTTCTGCCACTTCTCAAGGATGTCGGCGTGTTCCTGGAACAGCTTGACCGGCTGCAGGATCAGGTCGTCGAAATCCACTGCGTTGAACGCTTTAAGCGTGCGCTGGTAGTGGGTATAGACGATGGCGGCGGTCTGCTCCTTGGGGTTGCGTGCGTTTTCCAGGGCCTGGGCGGGCAGGATCAGGTCGTTTTTCCAGGCGCCGATCATGTTCTTGATCTCGTCGACGCCGTCGTCGCCCGCGTATTCCTTCTGCATGATATCGGTCATCAGGGCCTTGACGTCGGTCTCGTCGAAGATCGAGAAGCCCGGCTTGTAGCCCAGCCGCGCATGCTCCTTGCGGATAATGTTCAGGCCCAGGTTGTGAAACGTGCACACGGTGAGGCCACGGCCTTCGCCACCCTTGAGCAGGGTGCCGACGCGCTCTTTCATCTCGCGCGCCGCCTTGTTGGTAAAGGTCATGGCGACGATGTACTGGGCGCGGATGCCGCAGTTCTGGATCAGGTGCGCGATCTTGCGGGTGATCACGCTGGTCTTGCCGGAGCCTGCACCGGCGAGCACCAATAGAGGGCCGCCGACGTAGTTCACGGCTTCTTGCTGCCGGGGGTTGAGTCGGGACATACGCAGTTCAGGGAGTCGTTATTCAAAAGGGCGGGCATTTTAACAGGCTGGCAGGATTCTGCCCTGTCAGAACGACAGTGTGACGTACCACTCGATCTAAATTTGCCGGTTTTGCTACTTTGCCGCAGGATGTGGGGGTTATGTGAGACTAATCTTTACAGTCCGCGTGTTTGGTAAGCCCTATCATTGGTGATTATCGGGGCGCAGGTCATAATGCCCGCCGCCAACGAAATCTTGCAGAGTCTAGGGAGCTAGCTTGTCTACGCCTGTCGAACCCTTGCGTTTGCTGCTGCTGGCCGATGAGCCAGCGTGGGCAGCGTTGTTGCGCGAGTGCCTGGCGCCGATGGGCGATGGGGCTGTGCTGATCAGCGCGCCAAACTGGGCGTCCGTGAGTCGTCTGTTCGATGACGACCACAGCGCCGTGCTATTGACCACGCCCAGCCTGCAACCCGGCCCTGGTCGTTGCAGCTTGCCGTGCGTGTTGCTGCTCGAGCAGGAACCGCTGGTAGCACCCCTTGGCGTCAGCGATTGGCTGGTCCGTGATGGATTGAACGCCGATACGCTGCGCCGCTGCCTGCGCCACGTGCGCGAGCGCGGGCTGCTGGAAAACACCCTGCAGCGCCTGGCTGAACAGGACCCGCTCACCGGCATCGCCAATCGCCAGGGCTTCCAGACCCTGCTGACCGCGCGCCTGGCCGAGAACGAAGGCCGCGGCCTGGCCCTTGGTCACCTGGACCTCGACAACTTCCGGCATGCCAACGACGCTCTTGGCCACCAGGCTGGCGACCGGTTGATCCTGCAAGTGGTCTCGCGGCTCAAGAGCCAGCTCGAAGCCGGGGACCAACTGGCGCGCCTGGGCAGCGACGAATTCGCCCTGTTGATCGACACCCGTCGTGCGCCCCAGCGTGCCGAGTGGATGGCCGAGCGCATCACCGAAGTCATGGCCGAAGCCTATTGGGTGGATGGCGAAAGCCTGCTGATCGGTTGCAGCCTGGGCGTTGCGCATGCCCGCGCCCGTGCTGGCGCCGACCCGTTGATGTGGCACGCCCATATCGCCATGCAACAAGCCAAAAGCACACAGGGCTGCACCTTTCATATATTCAACGAGCGTATCAACCGCAACGCGCGCAGCCTTGCCGACCTGGAAAGCGAGCTGCGCCGCGCCTTGCGTCGTGACGAGCTGGAGCTGCATTACCAGCCACGGCTGGACCTGGACGACGGGCATATCGTCGGCCTGGAAGCCTTGGTGCGCTGGCGCCATGGCGAGCGTGGCCTGTTGCCGCCGAGCGAATTCGTGCCCTTGGCCGAGCAAAGCGGCCTGATCGTCCCTTTGGGCTACTGGGTCATTTCCCGCGCCCTGCGCGACATGCAGGATCTGCGCGAACGGGGCCTGCCGCCTTTGCACATGGCGGTCAACCTGTCGTTCCGACAGTTTCAGGACAGTCAGTTGCTCTCGACCCTCAGCCGGCTGATTGCCGAGCGTGGCGTGGAGGCACAATGGCTCGAGTTCGAGCTCACCGAAACCGCCGTGATGCGCCGCAGCGACCTGGTCAAGCAGACCATGGACGCCCTCGGCCGTCTCGGTGTGCGGTTTTCCCTGGATGATTTCGGCACCGGCTTCTCGTCGTTCGTGCACCTCAACAGCCTGCCGATTGCCTTGTTGAAGATCGACAAGAGCTTTGTTGGCGGAATGGAAGAGCGCGAAGAGAACCGCAAGTTGGTGCACGCCATGATCAACCTGGCCCACAACCTCAATCTGGAAGTGGTTGCCGAAGGTGTGGAAACCCCTGAGCAGCTTGCGTTGTTACGCTTGTTCGGGTGTGACCAGGCCCAGGGTTATTTGATCAGCAAGCCACTGCCGTTGCCGGAATTGGTCGATTACCTGACGTTCGCGAAGGGCCAACAGGCGCTGCTGGGCTAAGTTGCAAACCCGATCATATGTGGGAGCTGGCTTGCCTGCGATAGCGGTGGGCCAGCCAGCAAATTCTTGGCTGACACACTGCAATCGCAGGCAAGCCAGCTCCCACACTGACCGCGTGCATCCTTCAGTCCGGCTGGGCAGCCTGTAAGGTGCCGTAGGTTTCGGGCTCGCGCCGAATCATCCGCTTCATCTTCGCCTCGAACGCCCAGGTCAGGCTGACCGCCGCGCACGCCAGGCCCAGGGCCAAGCCCCACCACACGCCGGTCGGTCCCCAGCCCAGGGTGAAGGCCATCAGCCAGGCCGACGGCGCGCCGATCAGCCAATAGCAACCCGCGCCGATCAGGAAGGTGGTCTTGGCGTCCTTGAGCCCGCGAATACAACCCATGGCGATGGTTTGCACGCCGTCGAACAGTTCGAACCAGGCGGCAACGGCGAGCAGGCTGACGGCCAGGACGATCACGTCATGAAACGCCGGGTCGTTGTGGTCGATGAGCAGGCCGATCAGCGGATCGGAATAAAGCCACAGCACGGCGGCAAATCCCAGCATCACCGTTGCGCCAAAACCAATGCCGACGCGCCCGGCCATACGTGCCTGCAACAGCTGCCCGGCACCGTAATGCTGGCCGATGCGCATGGTGACCGCGTAGGACATCCCCGCCGGCACCATAAAGGCCACCGAAACGATCTGCAGCGCGATCTGATGCGCCGCCAACTGCGTGCTGCCCATGGTGCCCATGCACAGCGCCGCAAAGGCAAACAGGCCGACTTCCACTGCGTAGGTGCCGCCAATCGGCAGGCCGAGGCGCCACAGCTCGCGCAGATACCGAGTGTCGAGGCGCAGCAAACCGGCGCTCAGTGGGTAAGCGGCGTAGCTGCGGTTACTGCGGATGTACCACATCAGCGCCAGCGCCATGCCGTTGGCGACGATGGCGGTGACCAGGCCGATGCCCATCAGGCCAAGTTTGGGCAGGCCGAACATGCCCTCGATCAGCGCGTGGTTGAGCAGATAATTGAGCACCGTGCCACCGAGGCTGATCACCATCACGGGCGTCGCCTTGCCGATGGCGCTGGTGAAGCCGCGCAGGGCCATGAAACTCAAGTAGCCGGGCAGGGCGAACGGCAAGATCGTCAGGAACTGCCCTGCCGAGTGCACGTTGGTTTCGGTCTGGCCAAACATCAGCAGCAGTGGTTCGAGGTTCCACAGCAGCAGGCCGGCCGCCAAGGCCATCAGCCAAGCCAGCCACAACCCGGCCTGGGTCAGGCGAGTGGCGCCTTCGATATCACCCGCGCCGTGACGAATGGCAACCAGCGTGCCCACGGCGGCAATCACACCAATGCAGAAAATCGACACGAACGAGTAGCTCGCCGCGCCCAGGCCGCCACCGGCCAAGGCTTCGGGGCTAAGGCGGGCCATCATCAAGGTGTCGGTCAGCACCATCAGCATGTGCGCCAACTGTGAGGCAATCAACGGCCCTGACAGCCGCAGGATTGCCCAGAGTTCGGTACGTGCCGGATGCTGCATGATCATCACGCTCGAAAAGTCGGAGGGTTAAGGAAGGGTTGATTCTCGGCGCTCCCAGCCCATTGCACAAAGGGATAAATGCGATCGTTCACATGACTTAAACTCATGCTAGTGTGCGGAATTGCCTTGTGGGAGGTTTCCATATGTCGCGTCGTCTTCCTCCGCTTTATGCCTTGCGTGCCTTCGAAGCCGCTTCTCGGCATAACTCCTTTACCCGCGCGGCGGAGGAATTGTCCATTACGCAAAGTGCGGTGAGCCGACATGTCCGCACGCTGGAGGAGCACTTCGCTTGCCGCCTGTTCCAGCGCAACGGTCGAACCTTGCAGCTCACTGAAGCGGCGCGCCTGTTGTTGCCGGGCGTGCGCGAAGGCTTCGCCGCACTGGAGCGCGCCTGCCATACCCTGAACGCAGAAGATGACATCCTGCGCATGAAGGCGCCGTCGACCTTGACCATGCGCTGGCTATTGGCGCGGCTCAGTCGCTTCCGGGCCTTGCAGCCGGGCAATGAGGTGCAACTGACCAGCGCCTGGATGAGCATTGACGAAGTGGACTTCAACCAGGAACCCTTCGATTGCGCGGTACTGTTGAGCTTCGGGCATTTTCCGGCGGACTGGGAGGCTTGTTATCTGTTCCCGGAGCTGCTGATTCCCGTGGGCGCGCCGAACCTGTTGGAGGATGGCCCCTGGGACGCGGCCCGCCTGGCCACTGCCGAATTGCTGCACCCCACGCCCGACCGTCGCGATTGGCGCAATTGGCTGGAGCGCATGGGGCTGTCGTCCCAGGTGTCGCTCAAGGGTGGTCAGGTATTCGATACTCTCGAGCTCGGCATGATCGCCGCGGCCCGAGGCTACGGCGTGTCCATGGGGGACTTGCTGATGGTGGCCGAAGACGTGGCCCAGGGCCGGCTCAGCCTGCCATGGCCAACCGCCGTGGCCAGTGGCGAAAGCTACTACCTGGTCTGGCCGAAAACCCGCCCCGGCGGCGAGCGTTTGCGGCGGCTGGCGGAGTTTCTTCAGGCGGAAGTCAACGCCATGGATTTGCCTCAGGTGGAACGCCTCGACCAGGTGCGGGCAATACCGTAACGCAATCGTTTGCGAGATATCCCTGTGACGCGCTCAAGTATTGTCTCTGCCAGCCGAAGAAGGTGTGTTGGAACAGTCGTGCACCAACGATTCCTCACTAGATAATTAGCCGAGTAGCGATGAGATCAGGATGATCCTGGCCTCGGCCAGGAGCTGTCATGTCTCAACCTCGCGCTCGGATCGCCTCTCAATTAGGTATCGCGCTCGCCGTGATCCTGGCTGTCGCCATTGGTGGCAGCACCGTTTTTGCCCTGCGTTCGCTGGACGCCGCCAACCTCGCTACGCGTGAGGAGCACTTGGCCAGCGAGGCGCGACTGCTCGCTGACCAGCTCAATACGTTCCACAGTACGCTGCGCGAGAGTACCGAGCGTCTGACGGGGCTGTTCGAGAAGCGCTTCAGCGCCGGCTTGAGCGTGCGGGCGGACCAGCCAGTCGCGGTCGCCGGTGTACAGACGCCGAGCCTGTACCTGGGCAGCGAGGTCCTGAATAACAACTTCGACAAAGTCGACGAGTTCAAGCAGATGTCGGGCGGCGTGGCCACGGTGTTCGTGCGCAGCGGCGACGACTTCATCCGCGTCAGCACCTCCCTGACCAAGCAGGATGGCAATCGCGCCATCGGCACCGTGCTCGATCGCAATGGGCCGGCGTATCCGCGTGTTTCCAGCGGGCAGACCTATATCGGTCGCGCGGTATTGTTCGACCGCTCCTACATGACTCAATACAGCCCGGTGCGCGACGCCGGCGGCAAAGTGATTGCGGTGTTGTTCATCGGTTTCGACTACACCGACGCTCAGAACACGCAGTTCGAAAACCTCAAGCGTTTCAGGATCGGCCAGACCGGTTCTCTGGCGCTGCTGGATGAGCAAAAACGCTGGCTGGTGCCGCCCGCCGGCGTGCAGACGCCTGACCAGGCGGTTCCAGTGATGCTGGACTTGGCCAAGACCCCGGGTGTGGGCCGCTTCTGGGCCGACAAAAGCGAAGACTTTTATAGCGTCTCGGTCCCTTTCGAAGGCGGACCCTGGGCCGTGGTAGCCAGTATGCCCAAGGCCGAGATTCGCTCGGTGACCTGGGATGTAGGCCTTCGCCTGGTGATCGGCAGCGTGCTGGCGATGCTGTTGGCGGTCGGCGCCACGGTGTGGCTGCTGCGCAGCAAGCTGGCACCGTTGAGCGATCTGGTGCGCCAGGCCGAAGCCTTGGGCGCGGGTGACTTGAGCGCACGCCTGAACGTGTCCAGCCATGACGAAATCGGCCAACTGGCGCGCAGTTTCAACCAGATGGGTGAAGCGTTGTCGACCATGGTCTCGCACATTCGTACGGCGGCCGAACAGGTCAACAGCCGCGCCCAGGCATTGTCCGGCTTGTCTGGCGGCGCCTATGAAGGCATGGAGCAGCAGTCCGGCGAAATCACCAGCATGGCCGGCGCGGTGGAAGAGTTCAGCGCCACCTCGCTGAACATCGCCGACAACATGGGCGCCACCGAGCGTCTGGCCCAGGAGAACGCCCAGCAAACCCGCATCGGACGTAACTCGATGCAAGAGGCCTCGTCGTCCCTGGAACACATCGCCGCCGCCCTGAACAGCACCGCTGCGGTGATCAATACCCTGGGCCAACGCTCCCAGGAAATCGGCGGCATCGTCGGGGTGATCACGTCGATTGCCGAACAGACCAACCTGCTGGCGCTCAACGCCGCCATCGAAGCCGCGCGGGCGGGTGAGCAGGGGCGTGGTTTTGCCGTGGTCGCCGACGAAGTGCGCAACCTGGCTTCGCGCACACGCCAGGCCACCGATGAAATTTCCGGGATGATCCAGAGTATCCAGCAGGAAACCGGCAACGCCATCAGCACCATGGAGCAGGGTAATGCGCTGATGCAGGAAGGCCTGTCGCGCAATGCCGATGTCGCTTCGGCGCTGGCGCGCATCGACGAGCAAAGCCGCTCGGCCGGTGAGCAATTCGCTGCGATCACCACCGCCACCCAGGAACAGAGCAGCACCGCGACCTTGCTCAGCAGCAACCTGCAGAGCATTGCGCTGGCCAACAGCGAACAGCGTGAGGTGGTGTCGAACTTGGCGATTACGGCGAAGGAGCTTGAAACGTTGGCGGCGGGCTTGCGGCATGAGGTAGACCGCTTCCGCTGAAATACTGCCGTTCAGTGTGGGAGCGGGCTTGCTCGCGAAGGCGGTGGATCAGTCAATTAATCCGGCGACTGACACACCGCATTCGCGAGCAAGCCCGCTCCCACATTGGGGACTGTGTAAGGCTCACGTGATCGCCGCCGGGCGGTATTGCAAAGCCTCCTTGAGATGGTCTCGGGTGATGGCATCCACCTGATCCAGATCCGCCAGGGTACGTGCCACCTTGAGCAGGCGATGGGCCGCGCGCAACGACAACGTCAGTCGCTCGCAGGCGGTCTCGAGCCAGCCTTCATCCACCTTTACCAGCTTGCAGTGCTTGCGCAGCCCGGGCAGATCAAGGAAGGCATTCGCACAACCCTGACGCCGCTCCTGGCGTTCCCGGGCCTTGGCCACCTCTGCCGCCGCCTTTGCCGTGTTATCACCAGCCTGTTGGGTTGGATTCAACGCAGTGGCTTCCCGTGCGACGGTCAGATGCAGGTCGATACGATCCATCAACGGCCCGGACAGTTTGTTGCGGTAGCGCTGAATCTGCTCCGGTGTACAGCGACAACGCCCGCTGGGTTCGCCCAGGTAGCCGCAAGGGCAGGGGTTCATGGCGGCCACCAGTTGGAAGCGTGCCGGAAAGCTCACGCGGTCACGGGCGCGGGAAATCACGATATGCCCCGATTCCAAAGGCTCGCGCAGCACTTCCAACACCTTGCGATCAAACTCCGGCAATTCATCCAGAAACAGTACGCCGTGATGGGCCAGGGTAATTTCCCCCGGTTGCGGCTTTGATCCACCGCCCACCAGCGCCGGCCCTGATGCCGAGTGGTGTGGCTGGCGAAACGGCCGGTGCGGCCAATGGCTCAGCGGCGCAAGACTGACCACCGACTGTATCGCGGCGACTTCCAGGGCTTCCTGCTCACTCAACGGTGGCAGCAGGCCGGGCAGCCGGCTGGCGAGCAAGGTCTTGCCGGTGCCGGGCGGCCCGCTGAACAACAGGTTATGCGCACCCGCCGCGGCGATCAGTAATGCGCGCTTGGCCGCCAGTTGGCCCTGGACCTCACTCAGATCCGGGTAAGGTTTATTCAGATACAGCAAGCCATCGGACTTGTAGGGCTCAATCGGCACATGCCCGTTCAGGTGTGCCACGACCTGCAGCAAGTGATCCACGGCAATCACCTTCAACCCCGACGCCAGGCACGCTTCCTCGGCATTCGCCCGAGGCACTATCACGGTGCGCCCGGCCTTGCGCGCCGCCAGCGCGGCAGGCAACACACCCTTGACTGCCCGCACCTCGCCGGACAGCGCCAACTCACCCAGGCATTCCACATCATCAAGCATCAACGCCGGCACCTGGACGCTGGCCGCCAGGATCCCCAGGGCAATCGCCAAATCAAAACGCCCGCCGTCCTTGGGCAGGTCGGCGGGCGCGAGGTTGAGCGTGATGCGGCGGGCCGGGTATTGCAGGGCCGAGTTGAGGATGGCGCTGCGCACGCGGTCCTTGCTTTCCTTGACCGCCGTTTCCGGCAGGCCCACGAGTGTCAGGGACGGCAAACCATTGGCCATGTGCACTTCGACGGTGACGGCGGGGGCTTCGACGCCGATCTGGGCGCGGCTATGGACGATGGCGAGGGACATGCTCGTTCCTTGAAAGGGGAGGCCGCTTCCTGCGGTTTTTCAAGGGTAGACGAGGTGGGGGAAAGCGCTGCGGGGGAGGTTTTACAGAACGTATCCAGAGAACACACAGAACACCTGTGGGAGCGAGCAAGCCCGCTCCCACATTTAGCGCGTTTATTCAGTAGGTTGCGTCAGTTTGGCTTCCAGCTCGGCCACCTTCGCCTCCAGGTTCTCCAACCGTGCACGGGTGCGCGCAAGCACCACCATCTGGCTATCAAACTCTTCGCGGCTCACCAGGTCGAGTTTGCTGAAGCCGCTTTGCAGCAGCGCCTTGAACTGGCTTTCGATTTCATTGCGAGGCAATTGGGTTTCACCGCTGAACAAGCGAGAGGCGTGGCCGCTCAGGGCGTCGAGGAGGTCTTTGGGCGCGAGCATGGGAAATATTCCGGAATAACTGTTGGCGGGCAGTGTATCACGCAGCGTCTATAGTCTTTTCACGGTGGTGAGCGCACGGTTTTCGCGCAGGGTGCCGGGCGCAGGCGCACTGTTTTTGTGCGCATTGGCGCCGCCGGAAAGCTTCGAGGGTGGGCATAAGTGAGCAAAGGACTGATTTCAGTGGTTTTTACGGAGCTGGCAAGGTTTCTGCTTAGACGATCATGACCCATGCACTGATGCAGTCGCTGTGACGAATGCAGTGCGCCGACGGATCAGGGGTACAGGTTTCGTCACCAGTGGTTCGCTGGCGTCGCAAAGGCAAATGCCGAGGCGACGATGCGTTACAAAGCCAGGCACTGCGCTTAGACTTGAGACGGGTTTGTTTTCCTGGGGCAAGTCCACCAATTCGGGAGAGAGTTTTCATGAAGCTAGTCACTGCCATCATCAAGCCGTTCAAGTTGGACGATGTACGCGAGTCGTTGTCCGAGATCGGCGTGCAGGGCATTACCGTTACTGAGGTCAAGGGCTTCGGTCGGCAGAAGGGTCATACCGAGCTGTATCGCGGCGCGGAATACGTGGTCGATTTCCTGCCGAAGGTGAAGATTGATGTCGCCATTGACGACAAGGATCTTGACCGGGTTATCGAGGCGATAACCAAGGCCGCCAACACCGGCAAGATCGGTGACGGCAAGATCTTCGTGGTCAATCTGGAACAGGCTATTCGCATCCGTACCGGCGAAACCGATACCGACGCAATCTAAGCCGCCAAACCCCAACGCCCCAGGAGAAAACAATATGACTCTGCGTAAATTCGCAGGGCTCGGAGCCCTGTTGTCCATCGTAATGCCAAGCCTGGCCATGGCGGCAGACGAAGTGGCTGCTCCAGTCCTCAATTCCGGCGACACCGCGTGGATGCTGACCGCCACCGCTTTGGTGCTGTTCATGACCATCCCCGGCCTGGCGCTGTTCTACGGCGGCATGGTTCGCTCCAAGAATATTCTGTCGGTGATGATGCAATGTTTTGCCATCACCGGCCTGATCAGCATCCTGTGGGTTGTCTACGGCTACAGCATCGCGTTCGATACCACCGGTATGGAACAGGGTGTGGTCAACTTCAATTCCTTCTTCGGTGGCATGGGCAAGGCGTTCCTGGCGGGCGTTACCCCGGCCAGCATCACCGGGCCTGCGGCGCTGTTCCCGGAAGCGGTGTTCATCACCTTCCAGATGACCTTCGCCATCATCACCCCGGCACTCATCGTTGGTGCGTTCGCCGAACGCATGAAGTTCTCCGCGATGCTGATCTTCATGGCTATCTGGTTCACCCTGGTCTATGCGCCAATCGCGCACATGGTGTGGAGCGGTAACGGCGGCTTGATGTGGGACTGGGGCGTGTTGGACTTCGCCGGTGGCACCGTGGTGCACATCAACGCCGGTGTGGCTGGCCTGGTAGCGTGCATCGTGCTCGGCAAGCGTAAAGGCTTCCCGACCACCCCGATGGCGCCGCACAACCTCGGTTACACCCTGATCGGTGCGGCCATGCTGTGGATCGGCTGGTTCGGCTTCAACGCCGGTTCCGCTGCCGCGGCCAACGGCACTGCCGGCATGGCGATGCTCGTCACCCAGATTGCGACCGCTGCCGCAGCGCTGGGCTGGATGTTTGCCGAGTGGATCACCCACGGTAAGCCAAGCGCACTGGGCATCGCCTCGGGCGTAGTGGCCGGCCTGGTTGCAATCACTCCGGCCGCTGGCACCGTGGGCCCGATGGGCGCCCTGGTGATCGGTCTGGTCGCCGGTGTGATCTGCTTCTTCTGCGCGACCAGCCTCAAGCGCAAGCTGGGCTACGATGATTCCCTGGACGCATTCGGCGTGCACGGTATCGGCGGTATCGTCGGTGCGATCCTCACCGGTGTGTTCGCAGCGCCTGCATTGGGCGGCTTCGGCACGGTGACGGACGTCGCCGCACAGGTCTGGATCCAGTGCAAAGGCGTGGGCTTCACTGTGCTCTACACAGCGATCGTGACCTACGTCATCCTCAAGGTACTGGACATGGTCATGGGCCTGCGGGTAACCGAAGAGGAAGAGGCTGTCGGCCTCGACCTGGCGCAACACAACGAGCGCGGCTACAACTTGTAAGTACGCGAAAAAAAATGCCCGGCTTGCCGGGCATTTTTTTGCCTGGCGTTTGTCAGTCATAACAATCCGTGCCGGTTTTGCGCCGCATTTGTGATGGGATGCATACGGCACTTTCAAGGGTGCGAATGTCTTACAGGCATGTAGGCGTATTCGGCACTTTGTTTTTTCCCAGAGCGCGCTAGAATGCGCGCCGATGGGCGGAGAACTGTATGTGGCAACAGACCCTGATTACCCTGCGGGCCAAGCCTCGGGGCTTTCACCTGGTGACCGATGAGTTGCTGGCCGGCCTGCCTGAATTAAAGGCGTGTCGCGTGGGTCTGTTGCATCTATGGCTGCAGCACACCTCGGCCTCGTTGACGATCAACGAGAATGCCGACCCGGCGGTTCGCCGTGACTTCGAGCGTTTTTTCAACTCGCTGGTGCCGCAAGGGCGTGCAGGGTTCGAACACAACGACGAAGGTCCGGATGATCTGCCGGCGCACTTCAAGGCCAGTCTCCTGGGCTGCCAGCTGAGTTTGCCGGTCAAGGCCGGCCGCTTGGCGATGGGGACCTGGCAAGGTGTTTATCTGGGCGAGCACCGCGATCATGGCGGTGCCCGTAAAGTCCTCGCCACCTTGCACGGTGATGGGGCATAAGCCACTGGGAATCCTGTGGACGTTGATTTTTTTCCGGCTGCCTCGACAGAGGGTGAAGCTGGGCTATAACTAATCTGCTTTTCGCAAGTCATGAGGTAGAACATGAGCGACGATGATCTGGAAAACGACGACCTTGAAGTAGGTGACGAAGAGGACACTGAAGAAAGTCTTGAAGTGGCGGCTGAGGACGTTGCTGAAGACCTCGATGACAGTGCTGGCGATGATGCGGCTCCCAAAGCCAAAGGCAAAGCCAAGGCTGCCGTTTCGGTAGACGAACTGCCCAGCGTTGAGGCCAAGAACAAAGAGCGCGATGCCCTGGCCCGTGCGATGGAAGAATTCCTCGCCAAAGGCGGCAAAGTGGTCGAAGTCGAGCCCAATGTGGTTGCGGATCCACCGAAGAAGCCGGACAACAAGTACGGCAGCCGACCTATTTAAGGTTTGCCTCCCGCTTGCCGAAAAGGCCCGCCGTCGCTGCGGGCTTTTTCATGGCTGGTGCAAAACTGCTGGCTTGCCCCAATTCCTGTGGGAGCTGGCTTGCCTGCGATAGCGATGGGCCAGACAACAAAGGGCTAGCAGATACTCCGCAATCGCAGGCAAGCCAGCTCCAGCATGGGCTCAGCGTTGATTCCAGCTACTCAGCAACGGCGGCAACTCAGTCAAACTGCGAATCTGCGCATCTGGGGCTTTATCCCCTTCCCACGCCTTGCCCGTCGGGTTGAACCACACCGCCCGCAGCCCGGCCTGCTGCGCTCCGGCAATGTCATCCCCGGGATGGTCGCCCACATGCACCGCGGCACCGGCGTCCACCCCACCGCGTTGCAACGCCTCCTGAAACAAGCGCGCATCCGGTTTGGCGATGCCGATATCTTCGGCACGCAGGGCAAAGTGGAAATAGTCCGCCAGGCCCACGCGCTGCACATCGGCATTGCCATTGGTGATCACGCCCAGCAAAAAGTGCTGGCGCAGGGCCTTCAACATCGGCTCGGCTTCAGGAAATACAGTGAGTTGATGCCGCGCATGAATGAACGCTTCGTAGCACACATCCGCCATTTGCGTGGCTTCAGGCTGTGGATAACCGGCCTCTTCAAACGCATGCATCAACACCCTGTGGCGCAGCAGGCTGATGCGATGCTTCAGCTCGGGATGACGCTCCAGCACCTGCTGACGCAAGCTGGCGAAATGCTCCAGAGGCAGGTCGCCCACCTTGGTGGCGTGGACTGCCAGCCATTCGCGCATCGACGCTTCGGCGCTGATGATGACGGGTACGTTGTCCCAGAGTGTGTCGTCCAGGTCGAAGGTGATCAGCTTGATACTCATGAGTCGCCGCCCTTGATGCGTTTGGCCCGTGGATGGGCGCTGTC
Organism: Pseudomonas cedrina subsp. cedrina; assembly: GCF_001983175.1. Taxonomy (GTDB): domain Bacteria; phylum Pseudomonadota; class Gammaproteobacteria; order Pseudomonadales; family Pseudomonadaceae; genus Aquipseudomonas; species Aquipseudomonas cedrina. The sequence goes on along the minus strand of NZ_MNPW01000006.1, from coordinate 141,284 downwards.
GTACACCGTCGCCAGGTGTTGGAAATCCAGGTGGGTGTAGATCTGTGTGGTCTTGATGTCCGAGTGGCCGAGCAACTCCTGCACCGCGCGCAAGTCCTGGGACGATTCCAGCAAATGACTGGCAAACGAGTGTCGCAGCATGTGCGGGTGCAGGTTCTGCCCCAATTCGCGCTCGCCGGCTGCCTTGACGCGCATCTGAATCGCCCGTGGCCCCAGGCGCCGGCCTTGCTGGCTGACAAATACCGCGTCATCCGCCGGGTTGGCCAGCAATCGCAGCGGTAGCCAGCGCTGCAAGGCTTCCTGCGCCTTGCGGCCAACCGGCAGCACGCGGGTCTTGCTGCCTTTGCCGAGCACTTGCACCAGGCCGTCCGCCAGGTCCAATTGATCCAGGTTCAGGCCGGTCAGCTCCGACAGGCGCAGGCCCGAAGAATAGAACAGTTCCAGGATCGCCTGGTCACGCTGGGCCAGGAAGTCATCCTCGACGGCGCCATCCAGCAATTGCAGGGCGCGGTCGGTGTCCAGGGTCTTGGGCAGGCGCCGCTCGCCCTTGGGCGGCGACAGGCCGTTGGCCGGGTCGTGGTCGCACAGGCCTTCACGGTTCAGGTAATGATAGAGCCCACGTACCGCCGAGAGCAGGCGCGACAGGCTGCGCGAGGACTGGCCCGCCTGGTGCAGGCGCGCGACCAGGCTGCGCAGGCTCTGGATATCCAGGGCTTTCCAGCTGGTGATCTGGTGTTTCTCGCAGAACGCCAGGACCTTGTTCAAGTCCCGGCGGTAGGCTTCCAGGGTGTGGGGCGACACCTGGCGCTCGTTGCGCAGGTGAGCGCAGTAAGCGTCCAGTTGCCGTTCCATGGCTAGCGCACCGCGCGCAGGGCAGTGGTGAAACGCGGCAATACGCGGCCGAGTACTTCGGCGATATAGGTCAGGAACAACGTGCCCACCGAGCTCTTGTAGTGCGCGGGATCGCGGCTGGCGATGGCCAGCACGCCATGCAGGCCTTGATGGCTGAGGGCGACCACGGCGGTTGAGCCGATCTGCTTGCACTGTTCGGCGCCAAACAGGAAGTCCAGTTCATGCTCGCGCAAGGTGCCGCTGATGGTCTTGCCCTCGGACAGCAAACCACCGATGGCAGTCTGCGCGTCGCTGCCGCTGACCCAGCGACCCACCGGCATCGGGTTGTCGCTGAACAGGATCAGGCTGACAAAGGGCACCTGGAAATCCTGACGCAGGCTGTCTTCCACGGCGATGACCGTTTCTTCCAGGCTGCTGGCGTCCATCAGGGTCAGGATCAGTCGGCGGGTCTTGTCGAACAGGCGGTCGTTGTCGCGGGCGACATCCATCAGGTGCGAGAGCTTGTGGCGCATCTCGATATTGCGCTCGCGCAGGATCTTCATCTGCCGCTCCACCAGCGACACGGTGTCGCCGCGCTGGTGCGGAATGCGCAGGGCCGCCAGCAGCTCTTCGTGTTCGACGAAGAAGTCCGGATTAGCCTCAAGGTACGCCGCGACGGCAGCGGCCTCCAGGCTGTCGCTCGGGTTGGCATGTGCGGGTACTAGAGGCTTATCGGTCATTGGCTTGACTCACTCATAGACGGACCTGTCCTTCGTATACGCGCGAGGCCGGCCCAGTCATCATCACTGGGTGGCCAGGGCCTGCCCACTCGATGGACAAGCGTCCGCCGGGCAGGTCGATCAGCAGCGGCGAATCCATCCAGCCCTGGCTGATCGCGGCTACGGCAGCGGCGCAGGCACCGGTACCGCAGGCCTGGGTTTCGCCGGCGCCGCGTTCCCACACACGCAATTGCGCGCGGGAACGGTCGATCACCTGCAGGAAGCCCACATTGACTCGTGCCGGAAAGCGCGGGTGGTGTTCGATCTTCGGCCCCAGTTCATGCACGGGCGCGTTGTTGATGTCGTGGACCCGCAGCACGGCGTGGGGGTTGCCCATGGACACGGCGGCGATATCCACGGTCTTGCCGTCCACGTCCAGCGCATAACTGAGGGCCTGCTCGGGCGCCTGGAACGGAATGTCCGCTGGCACCAGGCGTGGCGCGCCCATGTTGACGCTGATCTGGCCGTCACTGCGGATGTCCAGTTCGATCACGCCGCCCTTGGTCTCGACGCGAATCTGCCGTTTGGCGGTCAGGCGCTTGTCCAGCACAAAGCGTGCGAAGCAGCGCGCACCGTTGCCGCACTGTTCCACTTCGGAGCCGTCGGAGTTGAAGATCCGGTAACGGAAATCCACCTCCGGGTTGGTCGGCGCTTCCACCAGCAGCAATTGGTCGAAACCGATGCCGGTATGACGGTCGCCCCACTGTTTAGCGTGTTTGGGCAGGATGTGCGCGTGCTGGCTGACCAGGTCGAGGACCATGAAATCATTGCCCAGCCCGTGCATCTTGGTAAAACGCAGCAGCATGGCTTACTCCGGCAGCAGGCTTTCGCCAGCATACAACTCGGCTACCGTCTCGCGGCGACGCACTTCAATCGCTTGATCACCGTCCACCAGCACCTCGGCGGCACGCCCGCGGGTGTTGTAGTTGGAACTCATGACAAACCCATAGGCACCGGCCGAATGCACGGCCAGCAGGTCACCTTCCTCCAGCGCAAGCTGACGCTCCTTGGCCAGGAAGTCGCCGGTCTCGCAGATCGGGCCGACGATGTCATAGGTGCGCGCTTCGCTGTCGCGAGGCGTCACGGCGGTGACGTTCATCCAGGCCTGGTACAGCGCCGGGCGGATCAGGTCGTTCATCGCCGCATCGACGATGGCGAAATCCTTGTATTCGGTGTGCTTGAGGTACTCGACCTGGGTCAGCAGTACGCCGGCGTTGGCGACTATATAGCGGCCCGGCTCGAACATCAGCGCCAGGCCGCGGCCTTCGGTACGCTCGCGCACGGCCCGGATGTAATCGGCGATCAGCGGCGGCTCTTCGTCGCGATACTGCACGCCCACACCGCCACCCAGGTCGATATGCTGCAGGTAGATGCCACACTCGCCGAGGCGGTCGGTCAACGCCAGCAGGCGGTCGAGCGCATCGAGGAAGGGCGGCAGGCTGGTCAGTTGCGAGCCGATATGACAGTCGACGCCCAGTACTTCAAGGTTCGGCAACTGCGCGGCGCGGATGTACACGTCCTCCGCGTCGGCAATGGCGATGCCGAACTTGTTCTCTTTGAGACCGGTGGAAATGTACGGGTGGGTGCCAGCATCGACGTCCGGGTTGACGCGCAGCGAGATCGGCGCGCGAACGCCCATCTCGGCGGCCACGACCTGCAAGCGCTCCAGCTCGTCGGTGGACTCGACATTGAAGCAATGCACGCCCACTTCGAGGGCGCGGCGCATGTCATCGCGACTCTTGCCGACGCCGGAGAAAACGATCTTGTCAGCCTTGCCGCCGGCAGCCAGTACACGTTCCAGCTCGCCACGGGACACGATGTCGAAACCGGCGCCCAGGCGCGCCAGGACATTCAGTACACCGAGGTTGGAGTTGGCCTTGACCGCGTAGCACACCAGGTGCGGCACGCCGTCCAATGGGTCGGTGAAGGAACGGTATTGGGCTTCGATATGTGCACGGGAATACACATAGGTCGGGGTACCAAAGCGCTCGGCAATCGCGGACAACGCCACGCCTTCCGCGAACAGCTCGCCGTCCCGGTAGTTAAAAGCGTCCATGGAGTTCCCTTATTCGTAGGTATCGTGCTTATGCGCTTTTGACGGCTTTTGCGACGATTGCGCCTGCTCATTCGGGTCTTTGCTGTCATCGGGCAGGTACAACGGGCCTTTTTGACCACAGGCACTAACGAGGCAAGCGACCGCGACGAGCGCAGCAAGGGAAGAGATCAGGCGCTTCATGGCGAAATCCTTGAATATGCATTAATTGCGCCCGAGTATACCGACCCCCCGTCAGCTTGCCTATGCGCTGGAATACCCGTCCGGCGGGGGTTTGCTGAGATAGCCGAGAAGCGGACTACGCTGCTTGAGGATATTTCACACCGTCAATCGTGTTGAAATCGGTATCCTTTGCAATCGGCGGGGCTCGCCCGTATCGTGCGGCGCTTGAGCAAAACCAGACACTTTTGAGGTTGCCACAATGAGTTTGACCGAAGCCCGTTTTCACGACCTGGTGGATGCGACCCAGCAGGCGCTGGAAGATATTTTCGACGACAGCGGCCTGGACGTGGACCTGGAAAACTCGGCTGGCGTGCTGACCGTCAAGTTCGAGAGCGGCCAGCAACTGATCTTCAGTCGCCAGGAGCCATTGCGTCAGCTGTGGCTGGCTGCGCGCTCCGGTGGCGTTCACTTCGACTACGACGAAGAAAGCGGCAAATGGCAGTGCGACAAGAGTGAAGAGTTGCTGGGCGAGATGCTTGCGCGCCTGGTCCAGGAATATACCGGCGAAGAGCTGGACTTCGACGAGATTTGACCGTGACCCAGCCTGCACCCGTACGCCCGCCCAAGCCGCTGTTCAGTAATGTCAGCCCGGCGGTGCCGTCACCTTGTATCAGTTTGTGTCGCCTGGATGAGCAGAAAGTCTGTCTCGGCTGCTTCCGCCATGTGGAAGATATCCGCGAATGGCGCTCTGCCGACGATGAGCGGCGTCGCGTGATCTGTGCCCAGGCCCAGCAGCGCCGGGCCCACGCCTGAAGTCGTCTTGTTTATTTGTGACGCTGTGGTAGTGTCCGGGTACGCCTCAACTCATCGAGGCCCGTGAGAACCCCGCCTTTTCCTGGCGGGGTTTTGCTTTTTTGTGCAGAAAAAAGGAGTCTGCCTGAATCATGACCACCGCACCGTCCATCATCCTCACCCGTCTTGACGTGCAGCGTCTGGAGCAACTGATCGACCGCCTGGGCGACGAGTTTCCCGGCGTCGAAGCGTTGCAACACGAACTCGACCGCGCCGAAGAAGTGGTTGGCCACGATGAAGTGCCTGCAAGTGTCGTGACCATGAACTCCAGCGTGCATTGCCGCGAGCAAGGTAGCGGCAAGGACTATCATCTGACCCTGGTTTACCCCAAGGACGCCAACGCCGACGAAGGCAAGATTTCGATCCTGGCCCCGGTGGGCAGCGCACTGCTCGGCCTGCAGGTAGGCCAGCATATCGACTGGCCGGCCCCGGGCGGCAAGACCCTCAAGTTGGAACTGCTCAGCGTCGAAGGCCAGCCTAAGGATGGCGGCGCGTTCCCTCTATAAATCGACATACCTGTAGTGAGCGGGCTTGCCCCGCGCCGGGCTGCGTAGCGGCCCCACTAAAGGCACCGCCGATCTCCAGATAGAACCAGGTCGCCTGGTTTGGGGCCGCTGCGCAGCCCAGCGCGGGGCAAGCCCGCTCACTACACATGCGTAGATACACATGTTCTCTACAGCTGGCTCAACGCCTCGTTCAGCGACAGCTCCAGCTCGGCCTTGTAACGCAGGTACAGGTTACTCGGGCTCTGCACATCACCGATCAGTCCGGACAGGTCCAGGTCGGTGATGTAGCAGCGGTAACGTTCGGTTTCCCGGCGTTGCCCGACGATTTCCCGGGCGACCACTGCAAACAGTTGGTCGCCAAATTCCAGTTCGGAAAATTCGCGCTGATCGCAATACAGGGTAATGCCCACCTGGCCAGGCGCGGCCTTGCCGATAATCGCCTGCACGTCATAAAACGGTTTGTTCGCCGGGTTCATCGGCACCGGGCGCGGTTCGATGCTGCGAGCGCGGCCACTGCCCGACGGCACTAGCTGGTAAAACAGGGTTTGCACTGCGCCCAGCGGTTGCTGCGGGTCCAGCGGCGACAGCGCCTCCCGGCGATAGATGATCGATTGCAGAAAACGCTGCAATGGTGCCAGCAGGCTTTGCTCATCATGGAATGGCAGGCGTTGCTGCCAGAGCGCGTTGAATTCATCCAGCACATACAGCTCGGCGAAACCTTCGTTGACCCGATAGAACACCTGCACGCAATCGGCCAAGCCCATCGGCAGCAGCAACGCCAGATCGTGATCTTCCAGGGCCATGGCATCCAGGTGCAGCGGGCTGTAGCTGGCCAGTTCTTCGCTGAGGTAGGCGATCAGTGCATCCTGGGTCGGCAGCGACACATGGGTGGCCTGGCCCGGCATCAATTCCATCACGTGATAGTGCTGTTGCACCTGCAACAGGTAGCGATGGTTGGACTGACCCAGCAGCAGGTTCTGCGCCGTGTCGAAGATTTCTTCCACGCGCTGCGCGATGAACTGCGCACGGTTGTGACAGAAGCAGCGCACCCGCAGCCGTGGCAAGTGATCCGGCGGCAACTGGTTGAGGTAATCGCGCAGGCAGTCAAGCAAGGCGTGGGGGCCGTCATAGCGGTTAACCATCACCTCGTTCCAACTGTTGAGCGTGACCTGGTCCAACGTGAGTACCAAGTTGTCGCGCACGCCGGCATAACTCAGCGAGTCCGTGCGCTCGGTGGTCATCAGGATATTCAGGTCGCGGTGATGCTTGAGCGGGTCGACGCCGACATTGATCAGCAGCAATACCGCTTCGGGCACCGCCGAACGCAGCAGGCGCTCCTCATCAACGGTGGCCAAGGGCAGGGCGACGGTCTGTTGCAGGCTACCCAGCAGGTTGAACAGCTCGAATTCGGTCATGTCGCTGGTGCCCGGATGCAGCGCCAAACGGGTGCTGCTGTCGATCACGCCGTTGCGATGGCACCAGGTGAGCATTTCCAGCAGGTCGCGGCTGCGCTTGATCGGCGCGAAATGTTCCCATTCCAGGGCGGTGAGGTTGCCGTTGTACAGGCCCCAGTGGTGCTGGCCCGGCTCCTTGCGATTGGGCGACTGAACCAGCGTCAGGGTGTCTTCGGCCAAATCCGGGGCGATGCCGGGGTTGATGAATTCGACTTTGCCGGCCTTGCGTTCGAAGGCGGCGTACAAGCGCCGGCCCAGCACGTTGAGGTCGCGCTTGTTGATCAGGCTGACGGTTTGCTCGGTGCGCGCGAACTGGGTCAGGAAGCGGTAGCTGTAATTGAGCTCATTGACCAGCGCCCGGCGCTCCGAGGCGACCTGGCGCACTTTCCATTGGCTGCGACTGTCCAGCAGCGCCAGCTGACGCTGGTTCCAGCCCCACTCATGGGCCAGGCGCTCCAGTAACAGCCGTTGCCAACTGGTGGTGCGCTGGCCGGCGCTGAGCTTGCGGTTGACCTTCAGGTACAGCGCACGACGCACCAGCTCCAGGCGTTCGGGCTCGTTGCGGGCCTTGAGGTATTCCTCTATGCGGCGGTACACCACGATGTACGGGTCCAGCTCGTCCAGGTCCATCTGGTTGGCAAACACCGCCCGCTTGAAGCGCAGGCTCAGGCACTGCACATGCGGGTGTTCGCTGGCGTAGACCTCGGTCAGCAGCAATTTGAGCACCGACTTGTAGGGTGACTCGATGCCTTTGAACAGTTGCCACAGCCCGGCGCCGATGAATTCGCCGGGAGGGATGTGCGCCAGGTGACCAAGGTCGAGGGTTTCATCGGCGCGGATGAAGCGCTTGCTGATCAGCGTGTGGGTGAACTCGGCATAGCGGGTTTCCTCATACACCGGCACCAGCCACCAGATCGGCGTACGCCCGGCCAGCCAGATGGCGGTGCGGTAGAACTCGTCCAGCAGCAGGTAATGCTGGGTGGTGCCGCAGTCATCCGAACTGAGCTGGGTGTCGCGCTCGCCGAGCACGAAGCGTGTCGGCTCGATGAGGAAGAAATGCGCCTCTGCGCCCATGCTCAGGGCCCAGGCTTCCAGCAACTGGCATTTCTTGCGCAGCTCGGCCAGTTCATTCTCGCTCAGGTCGGCGGCGTGGCAGACCCAGACGTCCATATCGCTCTGGTCGGCCTGGGCCAATGTCCCAAGGCTGCCCATCAGGAACAGGCCGTGGATGGGCGTTGGCGGATTGCCGCGGCGTGGCTTGTAGGAGAACGAGCGGGTCAGGCGCTGGGCTTCGGCCAGGGCCTGGGTGTCGGGTTCGAAATTCGACAGGCCGGCTGGTGTACTGCCCGACACATAGCCGGGCAGCAGTGGATGGTTGACGTGGAAAAACAGCGGCAGCAGGGTCAGCACGCTTTGCTGGCGCGGCGTCAGCCCTTCGATCGCCCGGGCCATGCGCCCATCGTTGAGGGCCATGAAACGCGCGCGCAATTGGGCCAGCACCTTGCGGTCGATGCCTTCGTCCAGGTCGGGGCGGATTTCATGGGTGCGGGTCATGTCGAACTCGGTGGCTCGCAGGGCCCGACGTGGGCGGCCGTGTAGGAGTTTACAGCCAGTAGCGTAGGAGTTTTAGCGGGAAATGGATTTAGACGTCAGAATTTTCGCTGTTGCACGGCAAAGCCCTCGGAGTCCGCACAGGGCGGACCCCATGGGCATATCAGGTGTCAGGCGGCTTCTTTGGTCGAGGCGGTGGTCAAGATAGTCAGCAAGGTTTGGGCTTGCTCTGCGGCGTCCCGGCCAAGGCTGGTCAGGTAGCCTCCGTCCGGCTGGTCGATCAATCCTTTCGCGTGGAGGCGTTTGGCGGCGGCGATAGCAGTGGGGGCGGCGGTCTGGTGGACTTTCAGACCTTCCTTGGTGCTGTCCAAGGGGAAGAGTACAAGGATTTCCAGTTCGGCAACCAACTCAGGGGTATACGACATAAGGACTCCAGACTTTCTAAAATTTATTAGAGGCTAGCAGGCCATAAGGTGAACGCACTTTGCCGAACTGTCCAGCGTGTTGCAGCGCGGCTGGATTATTCCTTTTCGGGCGGCAGCTCCGGCAGTGCTCGCAGCGCGGTTTCATACCATTGGGTATCGAACGCCCGGTCCTCATCCAGCATCGCGTCGATCTCGAAGGCCAGCACGTGGGCCATCAGGTTCAATATCTCTTCGCGCTCGTAGCCCACCAGCGTCAGCTTGTTGAACGTGGCCTTGGCCGCCGGCGGGTTGTCGCTTTCGATCTGGTTCTCGATGGCCTGGACCAGCGTGCTTTCGGTGAATTCTTCTTCGTCGTTGTCGATATCGGTCGGCTCGCTCATGGCAGGCTCCTCAAGGAAAAGGGCATCAGTCTACCGCCATTCAGGCAGGTGATGCTGCTGGTCAGGACGCGTCAGGGCATCTATAACGCTTGCAGCCAACCCCGCACACGGCCTGGAGGCTTTGCGATGCTCAAGCTTTACGGATTTTCGGTCAGTAACTACTACAACATGGTGAAACTGGCCCTCTTGGAGAAAGGACTGCCGTTCGAAGAGGTGCCTTTTTATGCCGGGCAAACGCCCGAAGCGCTGGCCATAAGCCCGCGCGGCAAGGTGCCGGTGCTGGGCGTCGAGCAGGGGTTCATCAACGAAACCAGTGTGATCCTCGAGTATATCGAGCAGACCCAGCAAGGGCCCGCGCTGCTGCCCGCCGAGCCGTTCGAGCGTGCTCAGGTGTTGGCGTTGTGCAGGGAGATCGAGCTGTACATCGAGTTGCCTGCGCGTGCGTGTTTCGCCGAAGCGTTTTTTGGCATGACGGTGCCGGAGGCGATCAAGGAAAAAACCAGGGCGGAGTTACTGCTCGGAATCGGTTCGCTGGCAAGGCACGGCAAGTTCACGCCGTACGTGGCGGGAGACAGCTTCACCCTTGCCGATCTGTATTTCATGTACAGCCTGAACCTGGCCTTGGGGGTGGGCGAGAAGCTGTTTGGGCTGGATCTGTTGGCTGAGTTGCCAAAGGCCAAGGCATTGCTGGGGCGTTTGAATGAGATGCCCAATGCGCAGAAGGTGGAAGCGGACAGGCTGGCGGCGATGCCGGGTTTTATGGCGAAGATTGCCGCTAGAAAGTAGATTTACGGCGCCTGTGAGGGCGCCATCGCGGGCAAGCCCGGCTCCCACAGTTGGCCGAAGTGTCTGGAGATACCCGGTCTCCTGTGGGAGCTGGCTTGCCTGCGATGCTTTTAGCGGCTGGCGAGCAGCGCTTGGCCACGCACAACAGCGGCCTTCACCTGCGCCGGCGCAGTGCCGCCGATGTGATTACGGGCATTCACCGAGCCTTCCAGGGTCAGTACCGCAAACACATCCTGCTCAATCTGGTCGCTGAACCTGCGCAATTCCTCCAGGCTCATCTCCGCCAGGTCCTTGCCGGTGTCCACGCCATACTTCACGGCATGACCGACGATTTCGTGGCAGTCGCGGAATGGCAGGCCACGGCGCACGAGATAGTCCGCCAGGTCCGTCGCGGTGGAGAACCCACGCAGCGCCGCTTCACGCATGATCGCGTGTTTGGGCTTGATCGCCGGGATCATGTCGGCAAACGCACGCAGCGAGTCGCGCAGGGTGTCGGCGGCGTCGAACAGCGGCTCCTTGTCTTCCTGATTGTCCTTGTTGTAGGCCAGCGGTTGGCCTTTCATCAGGGTCAGCAGGCCCATCAGCGCGCCGAACACACGGCCGCTCTTGCCACGTACCAGCTCAGGCACGTCGGGGTTTTTCTTTTGCGGCATGATCGAGCTGCCCGTGCAGAAACGGTCCGGCAAGTCGATGAACTGGAACTGCGCGCTGGTCCACAGCACCAACTCCTCCGAGAAGCGCGACAGGTGCATCATCGCGATACTGGCGGCGGCGCAGAATTCGATGGCGAAGTCACGGTCCGACACACCGTCCAGCGAGTTGCCGCCGACGGCGTCAAAGCCCAGCAGTTGCGCGGTGTATTCGCGGTCGATCGGGTAGGTGGTGCCGGCCAGCGCGGCGCTGCCCAGCGGCATGCGGTTGGCGCGCTTGCGGCAGTCCACCAGGCGCTCGTAGTCGCGGCTGAGCATTTCGAACCAGGCCAGCAAATGGTGGCCGAACGTCACAGGCTGCGCGGTCTGCAGGTGAGTGAAGCCAGGCATGATAGTGTCTGACTCACGCTCTGCCTGTTCCAGCAGGCCTTTTTGCAGGCGGGTGATTTCGGACAGGATCAGGTCGATTTCGTCACGCAGCCACAGGCGGATATCGGTGGCCACCTGGTCGTTACGGCTACGGCCGGTGTGCAGTTTCTTGCCGGTCACACCGATGCGGTCGGTGAGGCGGGCTTCGATGTTCATGTGCACGTCTTCCAGGTCGACGCGCCAGTCGAAGGTGCCGGCTTCGATCTCGCCACGGATAGTGGTCAGGCCGTCGATGATGCTGTCACGCTCGGCGTCGGTCAGCACGCCGACCTTGGCCAGCATCGTCGCGTGGGCGATGGAGCCCATGATGTCGTGGCGGTACAGGCGCTGGTCGAAGGTGACGGAGGCGGTGAAGCGGGCGACGAAGGCGTCGACGGGTTCACTGAAGCGGCCGCCCCAGGACTGGTTGGTCTTGTCGGTGCTCATGGATTCGCTCGTGATCTGCTTAATAAGAGACAGGAAAGTGTGCCGGCGATAATAACAGGGTTGCCTGTTGAGGCGGTGCTGTGGGTTGTCGGCATTTTATTTGCGCAAAGGATGGCTAAGTGCCTTGCCGCCGACCGCGTCCAGGACGAGACTGGGCGCAGGTGCTTTTGAAACCATATTTATCGATTGAGCAATGTCGTCTCGGTGAGCGTCTACAGTTGGACTGACCGTGCGTGGAATGCACCAAAGTCGGGTGACGCGGTCAGAGCCCAGACTATCCATTAAAGAAGGGGGGATTCGGATTGTGTATCAACAAACCCTACGACGATGCCCGCAGGCACCAGGTCTTGGGCGCTATTGAACAGGTCCGGGTAAATATGGGTGCCACTCCCAGGGCACTTTTTGCCGCTCGCGCTAGTCTTAGCGTGGATCGCTGTGACGCAAGTCACCGCACCTGTCTACGCTATCCTTGTGCGAGACTCACGCAGGAATCCAGCGCTATATGAATGTCCTGATCGTTGATGACGAACCCCAAGCCCGCGAGCGACTGAGTCGTTCAGTCAGTGAAATCGAGGGTTATACCGTACTGGAGCCAAGCGCCACCACGGGCGAAGAGGCGTTGACGTTGATCGACAGCCTCAAGCCGGATGTGGTGTTGCTCGATATCCGTATGCCTGGCCTTGATGGCCTCCAGGTTGCCGCCCGACTGAGCGAGCGAGAGTCGCCTCCGGCCGTGGTGTTTTGTGCCGCGAGCGACGAGTTTCCCGCGCCGACGCTGGAAGCCAGCGGTGTCAGCTTCCTCACCAAGCCGGTGGCCGGTGATGCCTTGCTCAAGGCCTTGAAAAAAGCCGAGCGCCCAACCCGCGTCCAGCTCGCCGCGCTGACCCAGCCCGCGGCTCAAAGTGGCAACGGGCCGCGCAGCCATATCAGCGCGCGCACACGCAAAGGCATTGAGCTGATCCCTCTGGGCGAGGTGGTCTACTTTATCGCTGATCACAAGTATGTGACCCTGCGCCATCAAGGCGGTGAAGTGCTGCTCGATGAGCCGCTCAAGGCGCTTGAGGATGAATTCGGCGATCGCTTTGTGCGTATCCATCGCAATGCGTTGGTAGCCCGCGAGCGAATCGAGCGCCTGCAGCGTACGCCTCTGGGGCACTTTCAGTTGTTTCTGAAAGGCCTTAACGGCGACGCGTTGATCGTCAGCCGGCGGCATGTCGCCGGTGTGCGCAAGATGATGCAGCAGCTTTAGCCCGAGGGCTGTGCAGAGGCCTGCAGTCCTTATCCCGGTGCGACGTGGCCAGGGAGGCCTCGCACTTGCTGATTCAAATCAAAGCGTATTTGCCTGAGCTGTTATTATCTGCCGTATCTATTCAGTACGGATTGTTCCATGTCCTCTCGCGAAATTCGCATCGCCACCCGTAAAAGCGCCCTGGCCTTGTGGCAGGCCGAATACGTCAAAGCACGCCTGGAGCTGGCGCATCCAGGCCTCAAGGTGTCCCTGGTACCCATGGTCAGTCGCGGCGACAAGCTGCTCGACTCGCCACTGTCGAAGATCGGCGGCAAGGGTTTGTTCGTCAAGGAACTGGAAACCGCGCTGCTGGAAAACCAAGCCGACATCGCCGTGCATTCGATGAAAGACGTGCCCATGGACTTCCCCGAAGGCCTGGGCCTGTTTTGCATCTGCGAGCGCGAAGACCCGCGTGATGCGTTCGTTTCCAACACGTACGCGTCCCTTGATGAGTTGCCTTTGGGCAGCATTGTCGGCACGTCCAGCCTGCGCCGTCAGGCGCAGTTGCTGACCCGTCGCCCGGACCTGCAGATCCGCTTCCTGCGTGGCAACGTCAACACCCGCCTGGCAAAGCTGGACGCCGGTGAATATGACGCGATCATTCTTGCGGCGGCCGGCCTGATCCGCCTGGGTTTCGAAGACCGTATCACCTCGGCCATCAGCGTCGAGGACAGCCTGCCAGCCGGTGGCCAGGGCGCCGTTGGCATCGAGTGCCGTACCGCCGACAGCGAAATCCATGCCCTGCTCAAACCGCTGGATCACCATGACACCGAAGTGCGCGTCACGGCCGAACGCGCCCTGAACAAGCACCTTAATGGCGGCTGCCAGGTGCCGATCGCCTGCTACGCCGTGCTCGAAGGTGAAAACCTGTGGCTGCGCGGCCTGGTGGGCGACCCCAACGGCGGCACGCTGTTGACCGCCGAGGTGCGTGGCCCGCAGCGTGACGCCACGGCGCTGGGTGTCCAGGTGGCTGAAGCGCTGCTGGAGAAGGGCGCCGGCGCCATTCTGCAAAAAGTCTACGGCGAGGCCGGCCCGCAGTGACCCAATGGCGTGTGCTGCTGACGCGGCCTGCCGAGGAATCGACGGCCCTGGCGGCGTCGTTGTCCGAAGTTGGCATCTTCAGCAGCAGCTTGCCTTTGCTGGATATCGAGCCACTGCCCGTTACCGCTCAACAGCAGGCGGTCTTTCATGACCTGGGTCGCTACTGTGCGGTCATCGTTGTCAGCAAGCCTGCTGCGCGCCTGGCCGTGCAACAGCTGGATCGAGCATGGCCGCAGTTGCGATGGTTCAGCGTCGGCGCCGCCACCGCGCACGTACTGGCCGAGCACGGTCTGGAAGTTAAGCATCCCCCTACTGGCGACGACAGCGAGGCCTTGCTTCAATTGCCTGCACTGCGCGAGGCTATCGCATGCGCCGATCCCCGAGTGCTGATTCTGCGCGGCGAGGGCGGCCGCGAGCTGCTGGCGGAGCGTTTGCGCGAGAGAGGTGCTAGTGTCGACTATCTGGAGCTGTATCGTCGGTTCCTGCCGGCCTACGACGCCGGGGTACTGATGCGACGCATCCAGTTGGAACGCTTGAACGGCCTGGTGGTCAGCAGTGGGCAAGGTTTTTTACACTTGCGAGCCCTGGCCGGAGCCGATTGGCCACAGTTGGCACAGCTGCCGTTGTTCGTGCCGAGCCCGCGAGTCCAAGAGATGGCGCGGGCCGCCGGCGCAGAAAAAGTTGTGGATTGTCGCGGTGCGAGTGCCGCGGCTTTGTTAGTGGCGATACGGAGCTATACCGTTCCCACTCTCTGATACGCAAAGGACGGATACGTGAGCGAAACAGCCTTGCCTAAAGATGAAGCTCAACCCGCACTTGATGCGCAGGTTGCACCGGCCCCCGCGCCGCGCCGTGGCAATGGCCTGGCAATCGTCGCCCTGCTGCTGGGCGCTGCCGGCGTTGCCGCCGGCGGTTGGGGGATCTGGCAGGTCCGCGCCCTGCAAGCCAGCAGCCAGCAGCAGTTGGGTCAGGTGCAGACCCTCGATGAGCAATCCCAGTCCCTCAAGCAAAGCCAGCAACAATTGGCTGCACGGCTGGCGCAGTTGCCCGCCGCGGATGAGCTGGAGGAGCGTCGTCGCCTGGTGGCCCAGTTGCAGGGTGATCAGCAGCGCCTGAGCCAGCGCCTGGAAACCGTGCTGGGTTCCAGCCGCAAGGACTGGCGCTTGGCCGAGGCCGAACACCTGATTCGCCTGGCAAGCCTGCGCCTGTCGGCCTTGCAAGATATCAACAGCGCCCAGGCGCTGGTCCAGGGCGCCGACGAGATTCTTCGCGAACAGAGCGATCCGGGCGCCTACGCTGCCCGCGAGCAATTGGCCAAGAGCCTCGTCGCGCTGCGCAGTACCGAGCAGCCTGACCGCACCGGGCTGTACCTGCAATTGGCGGCCTTGCGCGATCAGGTTGTGCAACTGGCAGCCATTGCCCCGGAGTATCAACTGACCGAGCCCGCTTCCCAAGGGCGTTCGACCACCGACACGGACAGCCGTTGGAGTCAGTGGTGGGAGCAGATTTCCCGGTACTTCCGCATTGACTTCAACCCGGACGACAACATTCGCCCTCTGCTGGCCGGCCAGGGCCTGAACCAGGTTCGCCTGGCCTTGAGCCTGGCCCTGGAGCAGGCGCAATGGGCGGCGCTCAACGGCGAGTCGGCGGTGTATAGCCGCTCACTCGGCGAGGCGCGCAGCGTGTTGCAGGACAACTTCAACCAGGACAACCCGCAGAGCAAGGCGATGCTGGCGCGTATTGCCGAGCTTGAGCCCAAGGCGGTGTCGGTGGTGACGCCGGACCTGGCCGCGAGCCTGGCTGCCGTGCAGGCCTACCTTGAGCGTCGTCATCTGTCTGCCGACGAAGCCAAGGCGGCAGCGACGCCGGCGGCCCCGTCGGCGAAGCAGGAGTAGAGCCGATGAAACGTTTCTATGTGATCCTGGTGCTGGCGATTGCCATCGCGCTGGCGCTGGCGGTGGGCATTTCGAAACACACCGGCTACGTGCTGATTACCTACCCTCATGTGCTGCATTACGAGTCGAGCCTGTGGGCGACTTTGGTGGCGGTGGTTGCCATTGGTTTGGCGATCTACCTGCTCCGCGTGCTGTTGAGCCTGGTCACCACCTCCGGTGGCGTGGTCAACCCCTGGTCGCGGCGCAACCGCAGCCGCCGCGTGCAGATCGCCATTGAGCAAGGCCAGATGGACCTCGCCGAGGGCCGCTGGGCCAGCGCTGAACGTCACCTGCACCGCGCCGCCGAAGCCGAGCGCCAGCCTTTGCTGTACTACCTCGGCGCGGCCCGTGCCGCAAATGAACAAGGGCGTTACGAAGAGTCCGACGGTTTGCTGGAGCGCGCGCTTGAGCGTCAGCCTCAGGCCGAGCTCGCGGTTGCCTTGAGCCATGCGCAGTTGCAACTGGACCGTGGCGACACGGACGGTGCGTTGACCACGCTGCAGGCGATGCACGAACGTCATCCCCATAACGCCCAGCTCTTGCGTCAATTGCAGCGCCTGCATCAGCAGCGGGGCGATTGGTCGTCGGTGATCCGCCTGTTGCCCGAACTGCGCAAGGACAAAGTGCTGCCGGCCAGTGAATTGGCCGAGCTCGAGCGCCGCGCCTGGGGTGAGAACCTGAGTCTGGCGGCCCGGCGCGAAGAGGAGGGTGAGGCCGGTTTGCAGTCCCTTGAGCGGGCCTGGCAGCAACTGACTTCCCCCCAGCGCCAGGAGCCGCAACTGGTTCTGGCGTACGCCGAGCAATTGCGCCAACTGGGTGCCGATGCGAAGGCCGAGGAAGCGCTGCGTGGCGCCATCAAGCGCGGCTACGACAGCCACCTGATCCGGCTGTACGGCCTGTTGCGCGGCAGTGACCCGGCCCGGCAATTGAAGTTTGCCGAAGGCTGGCTCAAGGACCATCCAAGTGATGCCAGCCTGCTGCTGACGCTGGGCCGCCTGTGCCTGCAAAACAGCCTGTGGGGCAAGGCGCGCGATTACCTGGAAAGCAGCCTTCAAGTACAACGCAATCCCGAGGCCTGTGCCGAGCTGGCGCGTTTGTTGGCCCAGCTGGGTGACACCGAACGCAGTAACCAGTTGTTCCAGGAAGGCCTGGGATTGTTGGATAACCGACTGCTGGCGTCGCCGTTGCCGGTACCGGCTCGAGCCTGATGTAGGCAAGTTGGCGAGGGTCGGTTCAGATATATCTGGCAGCCGACCCCGCATTAGGCCCTCAAAGCCGGGAGTTGAGCGATTGTAGGCAAAGTCCGACGCTCAGTTTTCCAAGGTCTTCCATCTTCTGGCGGAAAGTCCGTACCTTCTCGCGGAATTGTCTGCTCTGGCACGTATTGAAAGGGGTCAGGCCTTTCCTCTACCGTAGCGACCTATCTTTCGCGATGCGGATAAAGCATGTCTTTGGCCCCTTCACGCTCCTTGTTTTTCCTTGCGTTCCTGGCGGGTGCGCTGACATTGGGCGCGTCCTTTTACCTCGAGTTCGGCGTGTCGTTGCGGCCGTGTTTCCTTTGCCAGATGCAGCGGGGGTTCCTGGCCGCTGTCACCTTGATCAATCTGGTTGCCGCCCTCCATGATCCCAAGCGTGTGGCTCTGCACTTATACAGGCTGGCCAGCATCGGCTTCGCATTGCTCGGCGCCCTGACAGCCGTGCGCCAGGTGCTGCTACAAAATGCCGCGCCGGACCAGGCCGCCGATTGCTGGCCCAGCCTGCATTACATGATTGAAAACTTGTCGTTCTGGCAGGCCCTGCAATTGACCGTCAAAGGCACTGTCGATTGCGTGGAAACCAACTGGACGCTGTTTGACCTGAGCCCTCCCGAGTGGAGCCTGTTGTTCTTCGTCGGGATATTGGTAGTGGGCGTGATGCAGTTTTCACCGCTGTTTCTGCGCCAGCCTTCGCGCCCCGCGAGGCAGTGAACCCCGTGTTCAGTTTGCAGGGCGGGATTAAACACTTGTATGAACTTTGTGTCCTGCGTACCTTGAAGCCATAGGCATGCGGGCATAATCTGGCCCGCATGCGTTATTGAAACCATTTGTCAGATGCGGCCCTGTCCGGCTGCGGCTTTACCTTGAAGTGTTGCGCGGGCACCAGGCGGCAGCGCCCCCTATAGGGAAGAGAGATCATCATGCTGGAAAGTTGTCAGAATGCTCAGGAACGCTGGGGTGGGGTGCACAAGCTGATCGATAGCTGGCTGAAGGCGCGTCACGAACTGGTTCGGGCCTTTGATGCTCTCGGCGCCAAGCCAGAGGCACTGGCTGAGAATCGTGAGTCGTTACAGGATTTCTGCGGCGTATTGGTTGACTACGTGTCCGCCGGTCATTTTGGCGTCTACGAGCAACTGACCAAAGAGGCACAAGCCTTCGACGATCAGCGTGGCTTGGAATTGGCCGAGACGATTTACCCGCGTATCGACGTTATCACCGAGAAGCTGTTGGCGTTCACCGACCTGTGTGATGCCGGGAAATGTGTTGCAGAAAAATTCAAAGAGTTGGGCGCATTGCTGCACGAGCGTTTCGAACTGGAAGACTGCTTGATCGAAGTGCTGCACAACGCTCACAAGGAAGAGTCCGCGACCCAGGCTTGATCCTAGGTAACGTCACAAAAAAACGGTGCGCATGGCGCGCCGTTTTTTATAGATAGTCAGTGGCGGATGCCGAGCAATTCGATCTCAAATACCAACGGTGTGTAGGGCGGGATCAACTCGCCGGCACCGTCGGTGCCATAAGCCTGGGCCGATGGAATCACCAGGCGCCATTTTGCACCGACCGGCATCTGTAGCAGCGCACTGCTCCAACCACTGATCACGCTGTCCAGACGAAACCATTGGGGCTGCGTGCTCTGGTCAAATACCGTCCCATCGGGCAGCCGGCCCACATATTTCACTTGAACCTGGTCGCTGGCCTTCGGTTTTTCACCGGTGCCGGGAGTGAGTTCGGTGAGCAGAATCCCGTCCGCCAGTTCACGTACGCCCTTCGCGGCTTTTTCCTTGCTCAGGAACAGTTCTTCGGCCGCCAGCGCTTTTTCGCTTTGGGGGGCCTGTGTGTCGGCTTCGTTTCGTGCTTCATGCTGGGCAAGAATCTGCTCGATGCGTGCATTGTCCAAGGCCAGCGGTTTGCCCTGATAGGCTTGCTTGAGGCCGTCGATCAAAGCCTGGATCTGCAAGTCGGGCACTTCCTGGCGCAGGCGTTCACCGAGGCTGGCACCCAGGCTGTAGGCGAGGTCGTGCTGGTTCTGATCAACGTTTTTTGCAGGCGATCCATCACTTGCATTGGCTACCGAAATCGCCAAGCCAAGTACAAGAAAAACGTAACGCGACATGGGTTTTCTCCCGCCGAAAGTGGGACGGATTATGCCAGTGTGAAAGGCTAAAAAGTGCCGCGTATTTTCGTTATATCCATAAGAATTTTCGCCGGCTGCAACGCAAGCCAAACGATACTGTCAACATGCCCTAGCGGCGGTAAGAGCAGAGGGCTAGTATGAGCCGCACCCACGTCAGCCAGGAGGTAAACCATGTCGGCCAAACAGAAGCCTGTTAATACCCCGTTGCACTTACTCCAACAACTTTCGGGCAGCCTGCTCGAACATCTGGAAAGCGCTTGTTCCCAAGCCTTGGCCGATGCAGAAAAACTGCTCGCCAAGCTGGAAAAACAACGCGGTAAAGCGCAAGAAAAGCTGCACAAATCCCGCACCAAACTGCAAGACGCCGCCACTGCCGGCAAGGCCAAGGCTCAAGCCAAAGCCAAGGACGCTGTCAAAGAACTCGAGGACCTGCTGGACGCCCTCAAGGATCGCCAGGCTGAAACCCGCACTTACATTTCCCAACTCAAGAAAGATGCCCAGGAAAGCCTGAAATTGGCCCAGGGCATTGGCCGCGTTAAGGAAGCCGTAGCTAAGGCGCTGAGCACTCGTACGCCTGCCAAGGTTGTTGCAGAGAAGGCGCCTGCCAAAGCGGCCGCAAAACCTGTGGCCAAGCCAGTCGCTAAATCCCCTGCCGCGAAACTGGCTGCCAAGCCAGCGGTTAAAACTGCTGCCGCGAAGCCGGCCGCCAAGCCAGTTGCCAAAACCGCTGCTGCGAAACCGGCCGCCAAGCCAGTTGCTAAAACTGCTGCCGCGAAACCAGCCGCCAAGCCAGTTGCTAAAACTGCTGCCGCGAAACCGGCCGCCAAGCCAGTTGTTAAAACTGCTGCCGCGAAACCGGCCGCCAAGCCAGCTGCCAAAACCGCTGCTGCAAAACCGGCCGCCAAGCCAGCTGCCAAAACCGCCGCTGCGAAACCGGCTGCCAAGCCAGCCGCTAAAACTCCTGCCGCGAAACCAGCCGCTAAGCCAGTTGCTAAACCTGCTGCCGCGAAACCAGCCGCCAAGCCAGCTGCCAAACCTGCTGCCGCGAAACCGGCCGCCAAGCCAGCTGCCAAACCTGCTGCTGCGAAGCCAACCGCCAAACCAGCCGCAGCCAAGCCGACGCCTGCTGTCGCTCCGGTAGCGTCCACCGCTCCAACTACACCGGCCAGCAGCACGCCTGCACCGGCAGCGCCAAGCGCCACCCCAACCAGCGCTTCCTAAGCGCTGGTGGCCGCGACGCGCAGCGCTTGCAGCGCGTCGTGGTCAAGGTTGGCGGCATCCTCAGCCGCCAGTCCTTCCAGCCACCGTTGCTGAGCCGTTGCATCACCCGTCGGCCATAAGTGCGCCAGTGCTTCCAGGCGCGTCAGCAGCTGTCGTTCGGCATCCAGCTCCAGGGCCTTGACCCGCTCGCGTAACCCCGCCAGATTTTCATCGTGCTGCGCCGTTTCGCGCCACTGCCTGCGCACCTGTCGTAATGGCTCGATTACCTGCGTTTGCCAAGGTCCGGCGAGCTGTTTCAGCGCCTGTATACGCTCGGCGGTCACGGTAACAGCGCGTTGCTCCAGCCACGCGCCGCAGAGCAACAGGCACACATCCGCACCTTGCGCCTGCAAACGCAGGCACGCCGCTTCGACGCCCGGGTGGGCGTAAGTCGAGAGAGAAAAGCTCCACAGGTCAGCGCACATATTCACACCCAAGCCAGCGGGCAACGAAGCTGGTAGACTCCGCCGCCATTATGATCCGACTTCAAAGCCTAACATTACAGCGTGGCCCGCAACGTCTTCTCGAAGACGCCGAGCTGACCCTGCACGCCGGTCACAAAGCCGGCCTGATCGGTGCCAATGGCGCCGGCAAATCCACGTTGTTCGCCCTGTTGCTCGGTGAGCTGACCCCGGACTCCGGGGACTGCCTGCTGCCGGCCGACTGGCGCATCGCCCATATGCGCCAGGAGATCGACACCTTGGACCGCATTGCGATCGACTACGTGCTCGATGGCGACCTGCGCCTGCGCCAGGTGCAACACGACCTGGCCGAGGCCGAGAAAGCCCAGGACGGCGCCGCACAGGCGCGCCTGCATTCGGAACTCGACAGCGCCGACGGCTACACCGCCGACGCCCGCGCCCGCAAGATGCTGGCCGGCCTTGGCTTTACCAACGAACAGATGGATCGCCCGGTCGCCGACTTCTCCGGTGGCTGGCGCATGCGCCTGAACCTGGCCCAGGCGTTGATGTGCCCGTCGGACCTGCTGCTGCTCGACGAACCGACCAACCACTTGGACCTCGATGCGATCCTGTGGCTGGAGGACTTCCTCAAGAACTACCAGGGTACCTTGCTGCTGATTTCCCACGACCGGGACTTCCTCGACGCCGTGGTCGACAACATCGCCCACGTCGAACAGAAGAAAATCACCCTCTACCGGGGCGGCTACACCGCGTTCGAACGTGCCCGTGCCGAGCGCCTGGCCCAGCAGCAGCAAGCGTTCGAGAAGCAACAGGCGCAGCGTGCGCACATGGAAAGCTACATTGCCCGGTTCAAGGCCCAGGCCACCAAGGCCCGTCAGGCCCAGAGCCGAATCAAGGCCCTGGAGCGCATGGAAGAGCTCTCGGCGGCCCACGTCGATTCGCCATTCGACTTTGTGTTCCGCGAATCGGTGAAGATCTCCAGCCCGTTGCTGGATCTTTCTGACGCACGCCTGGGTTATGGCGATAAAACCATCCTCGAAAAAGTGAAGCTGCAGCTCACGCCGGGCGCGCGCATCGGTTTGCTCGGGCCTAACGGCGCGGGCAAATCGACGCTGATCAAAAACCTGTCGGGTGAGCTGCAACCGTTGGCCGGCCGCCTGACGCGCGGCGAGAACCTGGTGGTGGGCTACTTCGCCCAGCATCAGTTGGACTCGCTCGACGCCAAGGCCAGCCCGTTGCTGCACCTGCAGCGCCTGGCACCGACCGAGCGCGAGCAGCCCCTGCGCGACTTTCTTGGAGGTTTCGACTTCCGTGGCGCGCGTATCGATGAGCCGGTGCTGAACTTCTCCGGCGGCGAAAAAGCCCGCCTGGCGTTGGCGTTGATCGCCTGGGACCGCCCGAACCTGCTGCTGCTCGATGAACCGACCAACCACCTGGACCTGGAAATGCGCCTGGCGCTGACCATGGCCCTGCAGGAGTTC
This sequence comes from Pseudomonas cedrina subsp. cedrina, assembly GCF_001983175.1. Classification (GTDB taxonomy): domain Bacteria; phylum Pseudomonadota; class Gammaproteobacteria; order Pseudomonadales; family Pseudomonadaceae; genus Aquipseudomonas; species Aquipseudomonas cedrina. The sequence continues at coordinate 119,184 of NZ_MNPW01000006.1, read as the reverse complement.
AGCGGTGCGGTGCTGGTGGTGTCTCACGATCGTCACTTGCTCAAGAGCACCACCGATAATTTCCTGCTGGTGGCGGACGGCAAAGTCGAAGAGTTCGACGGCGATCTGGACGATTACGCACGCTGGCTGACGGATTACCGCCTACGCAACGCGCCGGCCAGCAACACCCCGGTCAACCCGGACAAAACCGACAAGAAAGCCCAGCGTCAGGCCGCCGCTGCACTGCGTCAGCAGTTGGCGCCGCACAAGCGTGAAGCGGACAAATTGGAAGCCGAGCTGGGCAAGGTGCATGAGCGCCTGGCCAGTATCGAGGCCAGCCTGGGCGACAGCGCCGTCTACGAAGCCGCCCGCAAGGACGAGTTGCGCGACTTGCTGGCTGAGCAAGCCAGGCTCAAGGTACGCGAGGGACAATTGGAGGAAACCTGGATGGAAGCCCTCGAACTGCTCGAATCCTTGCAAGCGGAGCTGGAGGCGCTGTCTTGATGGAAGCGTTGCAGTTGGCGTTACCGGCGCAGTGGGTCGAACCCGTATGGATCGGCGTGCAAATTCTGTTGATCCTGCTGGCCGGTTACCTCGCCCAGCGTTTTGTCGGCAAAGGCCTGACTCGCCTGGGTGAGCGCTATCCGTTCCCTCCGCAGCTGTTGATGCCGCTGCGCGGTGGCTTGCGCTGGTTGATCATGGGCAGTGCGCTGATCTTCGTCTTGGGCCGGCTGGGCGTTTCCGCGACGGTGTTGTGGACGGCATTGTCGGGGTTCGTGGCGGTCGCCGCCGTGGCGTTTTTCGCCATGTGGTCGGTGCTGTCGAACCTGTTGTGCGCCATCCTCATCTTTACGGTCGGGCCGTTTCGCCTCGGTGACATTGTCGAGCTGGTGGATACTGTCGACAAGCCCGGCGTAAAGGGCCGCGTCGTGGCGATCAACCTGCTCTACACCACGCTGGTCGAAGTGGCGGAAGCCGGCACCGACAGTGCGATGGTGCAAGTGCCCAACAGCCTGTTCTTTCAGCGCTCGGTGCGACGTTGGCCCGGCACCCACGTGTTCCCGGGTGACCGCTAGTATTCACATCTTGTAAAAATCTATAGCCAGTCTTTGGTCGGCGGAGTTAGCTTAAGGCACAACAGCAAACTCCCGATTGAGGTGTGTAATGGCACTCGACACGTGGCTGGCCTTTTTCCTGGCCAGTTGGATCATCTCCCTTTCCCCCGGCGCCGGCGCCATCGCCTCGATGTCCAGTGGCCTGCAATACGGTTTCCTGCGCGGTTACTGGAACGCCATTGGCCTGCAGCTGGGCCTGGCAATGCAGATTGCGGTCGTTGCTTTCGGCTTGGGTGCAATCCTGGCGACGTCGTCCACTGCCTTCTATGCGATCAAATGGTTTGGCGTGGCGTACCTGGTTTACCTGGCCATCAAGCAATGGCGCGCCTTGCCCATGGACATGACCGACGACGCTGCCGTGCGCCCGATCGGCAAGCCGATCGCCATGATGTTCCGGGGCTTTTTGGTCAACGCCAGCAACCCCAAGGCGCTGGTGTTCATGCTGGCGGTGTTGCCGCAGTTCGTGAACCCGCAGGCGCCGTTGCTGAGCCAGTACCTGATCATCGGTGCGACGATGATCAGCGTCGATATGGTGGTGATGGCGGGGTATACGGGGCTGGCGTCGAAGGTATTGCGCCTGCTGCGTACGCCTAAACAGCAGAAACGCATGAACCGTACGTTTGCCGGGTTGTTCGTGGGGGCGGCGGGGTTTCTTGCCAGCTTGCATCGTGCAACGGCATAACTGACAAAACCGCATCAAAGTGTGGGAGCTGGCTTGCCTGCGATGCAGGCACCTCGGTGTTTCTGAAACACCGTGGTGTCCGCATCGCAGGCCAGCCAGCTCCCACATTTGTTTTGTGGTGCTTGTGCAATAGCGGTTCAGCGCAGAATTTTCGGCGCTTCATCCCTTGGCAGGTTATTGCGCAACGGCGGCTGGCCCGGGTCTTGATACCCGCCGCCCAACTGCTCCGCCAACTGCCGCGCCACATCCTCACCCAGGGCTTTCGACACCTCCTTCACCACACGCGGCCGGTTCAGGCTCACGCGCACGTCACGGCTGTTCACCAGCTTGGTGTCCTGGCCTTCACCCATGGCGGTAAACGCCGAGGTTATCTCATAGGTGCGCGTATTGATCAGGCTGAAATCCGCCACCAACGTCAGGCCCAGCACCGCCGAGTAGCTGTTGGTGTGGTCCAGGGCGTTGATGTCCTGGGTAAAGTCGATGTCTGACAGCGTGCCGAACAGCACATAGTCCGCCCCCTTGAAGTTGCCGGCCTTGATGCGCTTGATGACGTCGTAGACATCACCTTTGGCATCGGCGGTATAGGGCGTGCCTTGCACCAGCTGGAACTGGCGGGACTTGAGGATCTCGCCCTTGATATCACCGCTGAATTTACGCAGCTCGGTCTGTTCGATGTAGCTGTTACGGCTTTCGTACTCGCTGTAGGTCGACGCGCCGCTGGCGTGGTAGCCGCTTGCCTGGAAGTTATTGCTGGCCGAAACCTGGTGGATGTATTCCTCGACCCGTGCCTCGTAGGCCAGGTCGGTCACCGCGATCTTCGGGGCGGCCGAGGCGCCGAAGGCGCACAGCAGGCCGATCATGCCGATCCATGCACGCATTGTTCAGCGCTCCGTGGTCTTGCGGATTTCTTTTTCGTCCATCCATTCCGCCAGGCCGCTCTCGACGTCGATCAACTGCAGGCTGAATTTGTAGAACACGTCCTTGTAGTCCGAGCTGCGCTTGACGATGGAGCTGATGGAGCCTTCCAGGCGGTACTTGGCGGCGACCATGTTGCCGGTCTTGCTGACAGTGGACTTCTTGTAGAGCCCGCTCTGGTTCTGCAACTTGAGTTGGTCGACCTGGCTCTGCATGTCGGTGTTATCACTGGCGAAGCGTGCGGTACCCGTTTTCATAAGCTGGGTCTTGATCGATGTAGTGATCTCGCGGGTATCGATGTACTCGCTGGTCTTGTTCTTCACGTCATACACCTGCACCACCGGGCGGCCTTGCAGGATGCCGGACTGGGCCAGGGAGCGGGTCATGCTTTCGGCGATCATTTGCAGGTCGGTGGAGCCGAACTCGTTGGTGACCAGTTCCACAGCCTTGGTATCACCGTAGCTGATGTTCTTGCCACCCAGGACCGGGGAGGTATTGGCGCAGCCGCTGGCCAGGACGACCACGGCGGCAAGGATCGTGAAGCGTGCAAACATGGGGAATTCTCTCAGCAGCAATAAGGAGGGACGGTTCAAGGGGTTTTCACTTCAAGACGGAAGTCGGCTGCCTGCGGCAGATTGGCAATCGCCGGCAGGAAGGTCGCCTGGTTGGCGTACAGGTTCAGCACTTTCCAGGTTTCTTCGTCGCCCACCGGAAAGCCGTCGGCACCCAGCCACGCAAAGCGGTAATACATCATCTGGTTGCTGCTGGTGATATTGCTCAACTGCACTTTGGCGGTCAGAAAACCGTTCTCGCGCGCAACGCGGATGGCACCGACGGCGATGCCCTTGAACTTGCCCATCACCACGATTTTGCTCGCGGCGCTGCCGGGCTCCGGCGGCGGCGGGGTGGCGCAGCCGGCGAGCAGGACCAGCGCCAGGGCGCCGAGGATGAAATGACGCATAGCGTGCTCCTTAAGGTTGTTTGAGGGCGATGGCCTGGGTGGTTGTGCTCGGCACCACATGGGCGGCCAGGCCACCGGCGAATACCTGGTTGCCGACCACGCGCAGTGTAATGACCTGGTAGCGCTGGTCCGCCTTGACCGTCACCAGCGTGCCGCCGAAGGCGTTGGGCAGGCTGACCTGATGCTCGCCGTGCTTGAGGCGCAGGCGGGCCACTTGGGTCATGTCCGGCAGGGTGCGCCAGGTGCGGGTGTCGGCGCCTTCGGTGACGGCCGACGCGATACCCAGCACCAGGCCTGCCATGGGGTTGGTCTTGTTCAGGTTGTTCTGCGCCACGCCACGGGTAACCGCACGCACGGTCGTGCGCAGGATGATGCCCGGCATGTCATCGCGCAGGGCGCGGCGGGACATGGCCGTGGTGCTGTTGAGTGCGGTGAGGTTCTGTTGCTGGCCGTCGACACCGATCTGGGCAAAGGTCGCGGTAGAGGTATCGGCCTTGATCACCGGGAACGACAGCGGGGTAATTACCAGGTTGCCGTTGATCGGGATCGGCAGCGGCAGGCGAATCGAGTCGCGGGCTGGAGCCAGGCCGCTCTGCACTACGATCAGCACGTCGGTTTCGTCGGCACCGACCTTGGATTTGTCCAGGTTCAGCAGGGCCTGTTCCAGCAACGGGGTATTGGGGCGCAACTCGGCGGCCTTGCGGTAGCCGGGTGCCGCCAGGTCTTTTTCGCCCAGGGCTTCGTAGACGAAACCGGCGAGGTAATGGCTGAACGCGCTCTGGTAGCTGTTTTTCAGGCCGACCACTTCCGGCGCGTCCAGGGCTTGCACCGGGTAGCCGCGCAGGTCTTTCAGCTGGGTGGTCACGCCTTCGCGCTGGGCTTCATCTTCGCGCTTGAGGTATTCCTTGTCCCGCAGGTCGGCGATCACAGCCTCGCGTTCGTGGGTCTTCTTGATTTCGGTGCGCGCGCCGTCGAAGTCGTTCAGGGCGAGCAGGTTGAGGGCCATCTGCGTGGTCAGCATGACCTTTTCGTAGTCATAACCTTCGTAGCGGCGCACTTTGTCATTGGTCAGGAAGCTGCCGAACTGGGCCAGGTACCTGGCGCTGTCGAACTTGACCGACTCTTCCCACTTGTAGACTTGCAGGTCAGCGCTGCGCCAGGCGGTCTGGCTGCCGGTCAGATCGCCCTTGGCACGCAGCAACTCGCCCTTTTCGAAGAAATAGAGCAGGTCCTTGTCGTCGCCGGTGTTGTTCTTTTCCAGTAGCGTCAGTGCGGCGTCGACATTGCCAGTGGCCAATTGCTGGTTGGTCGCCTGCAGTTCGGTGTCATAACTGCGAAACATCGAACAGCCGGATAACAAGGTAACCGCCACAAGCGCAAGCGAAGGTAGGGCGCGAAATGCCATGCAGATGTCTTCCCTGAAAGTATCAATCATCGGAATTCCTTATAAAAACCAGGAACCAAATTCCCTTTTGCACTAACAGGGCGCGGCATTATAAGCACCATTAATGGCAAAACAGTGGCTTTTTGCAGCGTGAATTGACAAAGATGCCACCATCCCGCTCTTGAAAGTGCCTGCCTCAAATCACTTACGCCTTGAGTCAAACCCCTTAAGGTTTGACAATGTGTTACTTCGTATTTCCATTTGAGATTCGTTCATGACCGCCCCTTTCCGTTTTCTCGCCGGGCTGCTGCTGCCGGCGTTGATGTCGTGCAGCTTCAACCTGTTCGCCGCGACTGCCGAGGGCGCCCAACAAGCCTTGCATCTGCTGGATTACATTGGCGCTGACTATCCACAGACGGTGGAGGCGGGCAAGGTTATCGACGAATCCGAATACCGCGAACAGCTAGAGTTTCTCGGAGTGTTGCAGGGGCTGGTGGCAGAACTGCCACAGCGCCCGGAACGCGCGGCCTTGACCAAAGGCGTCGATGAACTGTCAGCAGCTGTAACTGCGCATCAGGACGGCGCGGCGGTCGCTCGCCAAGCCCGTCAACTGGGTGCCCAACTGGCAGTGGCCTATGAGGTTAGCCAGGCCCCGGCGATCACGCCTGATCCAACGCGCGGCGCACCGCTCTACGCCCAGCATTGCTCGGTTTGCCACGGAGCATCGGGCGCGGGTGACGGCCCGGCCAGCGTTGGCATGACGCCAGCACCCGCCAACCTGCGCGACGCCGGGCGCCTGGACCGTCTGAGCCTCTACGCGATCTACAACACCCTTGGCCTGGGCGTCGAAGGCACCGATATGCCGTCCTTCGCCGACCAGCTCGACGACCGCCAACGCTGGGACCTGGCCACCTACATCGCCGGCTTCACCGCCGACCCGGCCGCCGCCCACAGCGAGCAGCCGTTCAATCTCGCCGAGCTGGCCCGCCAGACGCCTGATGAAGTGCTGGCCGCAAATGGCCCGGCTGCCGCGGCGACGTTCCGCGCCCAGCGCGCGCAACCGCCGCAGGTCAAGCGTGGCCCGGCGCAGTTGCTCGACTACACCGCCACCACACTGGACAAGAGCCTGGCCGCGTTCCAGAAGGGTGATCACGAACAGGCCTACGACCTGTCGGTGGCTGCCTACCTGGAAGGCTTCGAACTGGTGGAAAGCTCACTGGATAACGTCGACGCCAACGTGCGCAAGGACACTGAGAAGGCGCTGATGGCTTATCGACAGTCGTTGCAGGACGGTTTGCCGGTCGAGCAGGTGCAGCAACGTCTGGACGTGGCCAAGGGCAAGCTCAGCGAGTCCGCCGGCTTGCTGGGCAGCGACGGCCTGAGCTGGTCGTTGAGCTACATCTCCGGGTTGTTGATCCTGCTGCGTGAAGGTCTGGAAGCGATTCTGGTGTTGGCCGCGATCCTCGCGTTCCTGCGCAACACCGGCCAGCAATCGGCGGTACGCAGCGTCAACGTGGGGTGGGGTCTAGCGCTGTTGGCCGGCCTGGCGACCTGGGCGTTGGCCGCGTATGTGATTGACGTCAGCGGCGCCCAGCGTGAGTTGCTTGAAGGCTGCACGGCACTGTTCGCCAGCGTGATGGTGCTGTGGCTTGGCGTTTGGATGCACGACCGACGCCACGCAGCCGCCTGGCAGGATTACATCAAGAGCAGCCTGGTGGGCGGCGGCGGGCGTTTCGGCTTTGCGATGCTGGCGTTCTTCTCGGTCTATCGCGAGCTGTTCGAGGTGATCCTGTTCTACGAAACCCTGTGGCTGCAAGCCGGCCCGGCCGGGCACAACGCGGTACTGGCGGGTGGCGCCACGGCGCTGGTGCTGCTGGTGGGCCTGGCGTGGGTGATCCTGCGCGGTTCGGCGAAGCTGCCGTTGGCGCTGTTTTTCGGGATCAACGCGGCACTGCTGTGTGCGCTGTCAGTGGTATTTGCCGGGCATGGCGTGAAGGCGTTGCAGGAAGCGGGCATCTTCGGCACGCGGCCGGTGGCCTTCTTCGACTTCGACTGGCTGGGCATCCACGCCGATGCGTACTCCTTGAGCGCGCAAGCGGTGGCGATCCTGGCGATTGTGATCCTGTATGGCCGCAGTCGGTTGGCCGAGAAGCGCCGCGCTGTTGCCTGAGCGTGTGGGAGCGGGCTTATGGAGAATTGAAAATGCGCGTGTGGATCGATGCAGACGCCTGCCCTCGGGCGGCCAAGGACCAGGTGGTGAAGTTTGCCCTCAAGCGCCAGTTCGAAGTGGTGCTGGTGGCCGGGCAAAGCCAGATCAAGCCGAGTTTTTCGTGTGTGAAGCTGATCGTGGTGCCGAGCGGCCCGGATGCGGCCGATGATTACCTGGTGGAGCACGCAGTGGCCGGTGAGCTGGTGATCTGCAGCGATGTGCCCCTGGCCGACCGTTTGGTGAAAAAGGGCGTTACCGCCCTCGACCCACGCGGCAAGGAGTTCAGCCCGGCGAACATGAGTGAACGGCTGGCGGTGCGTAACCTGTTTACTGACCTGCGTGAGCAAGGCCAGATGGGCGGCGGGCCACCGCCCCATGGTGAGAAGGACAAGCAGGCGTTCGCCAACGCGTTGGACCGCATTCTCACTCGATTGATACGCCAGGGCTGAACGGGGGCGGCTTCGCCACCCAACGCGGGCGGTGCGACGATTCGACAAGCCCGCTCGCCACAAGCCCGTTCATCACGATCAGTCGTTCTCGTGGGTCAGCTCCAACACGCGGTCCACCAGCTTGTTGATCCCCGAGGCGACCTCGCTGATGTTCTTGCCGAGCATGTAGGCCGGTGTGCTCACCAGTTTGCGTGCCTTGTCTTCGACGATATCTTCCACCGTGCATTCCTGATGGGTCGCGCCCATCTTGTCCAGCGCGGCCGCGGTGTCTGCACAGTTGCCGATGGTGCAGGTCACGCCCGGGCCATAGATCTTCGCCGCCAGGGCCGGTGAGATACAGATCAGCCCAACGGGCTTGCCCGCTTCCGCAAAGGCCTCGGCCAGCGCCAAAACCTGTGGGTTGACGCTGCAGCCGGCGCCCTCCACGGCAAAGTTCGACAGGTTCTTGGCCGCGCCGAAACCGCCTGGCACGATCAGCGCATCGAATTGCGTGACGTCGGCCTCAGCGATGTCCTGCACCGCGCCTCGGGCGATCCGCGCCGACTCCACCAGTACATTGCGCGACTCGGGCATTTCTTCGCCGGTGAGGTGGTTGATCACGTGCAGTTGCGCTATGTCCGGGGCAAAGCATTGAACCTGAGCGCCGCGCTGGTCCAGGCGCAGCAGGGTGATCACACTTTCGTGGATCTCTGCGCCGTCGTACACGCCACAGCCGGAAAGGATCACTGCAATCTTTTTGCTCATGGGCATTTCTCCTGGAGTCTTGGCGTTAAATGTCTACTAATTTGTCATCTGTTGCCAATGGGAACTCGCGTCACTGCACCTACTCTTGATGTAACAAAAATAGACCGGACCAGACCCTGGACTTTGTGCCTTACGCGGTCATCGCCTTGATCATGGTGGAACCGCGTGCCGACCGCTGGGGCGGCGAGCGCGATACCATCAACCTCTACATGGATCGCAACTACGGCGGGGTGTTCATTCTTTGAGGCCGGTGGTCAGGCACCTACCAGGAGGGGGACGACAGCGAGCCGGTGATTTTCGGCACAGGTCTACATCGCCTTGCAGTTCGCGGCCTATGTGGGCTTTGGCAGTTATTTGATGAATGTTGGCGAAGGTCTGCCCACGGCAGCGATGGTCCTGGGCTGGCCAGGCTTGCTGACTTGCAGTCTGCTCAGCGTGATCGGCCTCTACTGCTGCAGTGGCCGATTTACTCGACTGGCGTCTTGGGTGCTTCGATCCGCGCGGGCTCGGCGGCAAGCCGGGCCTTTTCATCAGCACAGGCCTGGCGAGCGATACGAGCGTTCTTGAAGCGACGGCGCAGCCAGAGGCCAAGGCCCAGCAGCAGCAACGCGCCCAATACCCATAGCTCATATTTCTTCACGCTACCCAGCATGCCCTCCAGCACCGCGCCAAAGTGATAGGCCGCTGCGCCCAACGCCGCCGCCCAGATTGCGGCACCAATACCGTTAAGGATCAGGTAGCGCAACGGTGGGTAACCGGAAAGACCAATCGCCACCGGCATGACCGTGCGCAGCCCGTAGACGAAGCGGAAGCTCAGCACCCAGATATCCGGGTGTTTGCGGATGTGCTCCAGCGCCTTGTCGCCCATCAACTGCCAGCGCGGCTTGCGCGCCAACAGCTTGCGGCCGTGCTTGCGGCCCATGTAATACCAAAGCTGATCGCCGGCGTAGCTGCCGAAAAAGGCTACGACCACCACCAGGTTGATATCCATGTATCCACGGAACGCCAGGAAGCCTGCGAGGACCAGTATGGTCTCGCCTTCAAAGAAGGTGCCCAGGAAGAGGGCAAAGTAGCCGAAGTCATGCAGAAATTGTTGAAGCATGGTCTGGGTGCTGGCGAAATGAACGCGCAGCCTACGCCTTCACGAAGATTCATGAAAGTATCGAGATGTGTCACGAAGTGAACAATTCCTACGTAGAAGGCGAATGCGACTACAGGTCGCATCCTTAAGCACAACTGTCATACCTTCGTCATAATGGCCGCTTATAACTGCAACGCTCGCCCGTATGCCCGGGCTCAGGAGTCTGTCGTGAGCTTTACCCCTGCCAACCGGCTGTTCCCCGCCACCCGCCTGCGTCGCAACCGTCGTGATGATTTTTCTCGCCGCCTGGTACGTGAAAATGTACTGACGGTGAACGATCTGATCCTGCCGGTCTTTGTGCTGGACGGTGAGAACCGTCGGGAAGCGGTGGCTTCGATGCCGGGTGTGGAGCGCTTGAGCATTGATCTGCTGCTTGAAGAAGCGGCCGGTTGGGTTGAGTTGGGGATTCCGGCATTGGCGCTGTTTCCGGTCACGCCGTCCGAGCTCAAGTCCCTGGACGCCGCGCAGGCCTGGAACCCGGAAGGGATCGCCCAGCGTGCCACGCGTGCCCTGCGCGAGCGTTTCCCCGAGCTCGGGGTGATCACCGACGTGGCGTTGGACCCCTTCACCACCCACGGCCAGGATGGCATTCTGGACGAGGGCGGCTATGTTCAAAACGACATCACCGTCGGTGCGTTGGTCAAGCAAGCGCTGTCCCACGCGGAGGCCGGTGCCCAGGTGGTTGCACCTTCGGACATGATGGACGGCCGCATCCAGGCGATCCGCGAGGCCCTGGAGCTGGCCGGCCACGTCAATGTGCGGATCATGGCCTATTCGGCCAAGTACGCCAGCGCGTATTACGGCCCGTTCCGCGATGCGGTGGGCTCGGCCCTCAACCTGGGCAAGGCCGACAAGGCTTCGTACCAGATGGACCCGGCCAACAGCCATGAAGCCCTGCACGAAGTGGCGGCCGACCTGGCCGAAGGCGCCGACATGGTCATGGTCAAGCCGGGGATGCCGTACTTGGACATCCTTTATCGGGTCAAAGATGAATTCAAGGTGCCGACCTTTGTGTATCAGGTCAGCGGCGAATACGCGATGCACATGGCTGCAATACAGAACGGATGGCTGAGTGAAGGGGTGATCCTTGAATCCCTGACAGCCTTTAAACGCGCCGGGGCTGATGGCATCCTGACCTATTTCGCCGCCCGCGCCGCCCAATTGCTTAGAGAGCAACACTAGCCCTCACAGGAACATTCCATGAATACCGAAGGACTCACAGACGTTGCCGTAAAAGACGCTCACCCGGTGGTTGAACAAGCCACCGAGACGCCGCCGGAGCATGAGCCCGCCGCGCCTGCCGTGGTAGTCGAGCCGCCCGTGCCGGCCCCGGTGGTCACCGTGACCAACCTGGATGACAGCAGCCTGTACATCCACCGCGAGCTGTCACAACTGCAATTCAACATCCGCGTGCTCGAGCAGGCACTGGATGAGTCCTATCCGTTGCTGGAGCGGCTGAAATTCCTGCTGATCTTCTCCAGCAACCTGGACGAGTTCTTCGAGATCCGCGTCGCCGGCCTCAAGAAGCAAATCACCTTCGCCCGCGAACAAGCCGGCGCCGACGGCCTGCAGCCGCACCAGGCCCTGGCGCGCATCAGCGAGTTGGTGCACGGCCATGTGGACCGCCAATACGCGATCCTCAACGACATCCTGTTGCCGGAACTTGAGAAACATCAGGTCCGCTTCATCCGTCGCCGCCACTGGACCACCAAGATCAAAACCTGGGTGCGTCGCTATTTCCGTGACGAGATTTCACCGATCATCACTCCGATCGGCCTCGACCCGACGCACCCGTTCCCGTTGCTGGTGAACAAGAGCCTCAACTTTATCGTCGAGCTGGAAGGTATCGACGCCTTTGGTCGCGACTCGGGCCTGGCGATCATCCCGGCGCCACGCCTGTTGCCACGGATCATCAAGGTACCGGAAGAGGTAGGGGGCGCTGGCGATAACTATGTATTCCTGTCGTCGATGATCCACGCGCACGCCGATGACCTGTTCCAGGGCATGAAGGTAAAAGGCTGCTACCAGTTCCGCCTGACCCGTAACGCTGACCTGGCGCTGGATTCCGAAGACGTCGAAGACTTGGCCCGAGCCCTGCGCGGCGAGCTGTTCTCGCGGCGCTACGGTGATGCGGTGCGCCTGGAGGTCGCCGACACCTGTCCGAAACACCTGTCGGACTACCTGCTCAAGCAGTTCAACCTGGCCGAATCCGAGCTGTATCAGGTCAACGGTCCGGTGAACCTGACGCGCCTGTTCAGCATCACCGGCCTGGACAGCCATCCGGAGCTGCAATACACGCCGTTCACCCCGCAGATCCCGAAACTGCTGCAAAACAGCGAGAACATTTTCAGTGTGGTGAGCAAGCAGGACATCCTGCTGCTGCACCCGTTCGAGTCCTTCACCCCGGTGGTCGACTTGCTGCGCCAGGCCGCCAAGGACCCGCATGTATTGGCCGTGCGCCAGACCCTTTACCGTTCCGGCGCCAACTCGGAAATCGTAGATGCATTGGTGGACGCCGCGCGTAACGGCAAGGAAGTCACCGCGGTGATCGAATTGCGTGCGCGGTTCGACGAAGAGTCCAACCTGCAACTGGCCAGCCGCCTGCAAGCGGCCGGTGCGGTGGTGATCTACGGCGTGGTCGGCTTCAAGACCCACGCCAAGATGATGCTGATCCTGCGCCGTGAAGCCGGTGAGATCGTGCGTTACGCGCACTTGGGCACCGGCAACTACCACGCCGGCAACGCCAAGCTCTACACCGACTACAGCCTGCTGACCTCCGACGACGCGCTGTGCGAAGACGTCGGCAAGTTGTTCAGCCAGCTGATCGGCATGGGCAAGACCTTGCGCATGAAGAAGCTGCTGCACGCGCCATTCACGCTCAAGAAGGGCATGCTCGACATGATTGCCCGCGAGACCCAGTTCGCGCTTGAAGGCAAACCGGCGCACATCATCGCCAAGTTCAATTCGCTGACCGATCCGAAGATCATCCGCGCGCTGTATAAGGCCAGCCAGTCCGGCGTGCGCATCGACCTGGTGGTGCGTGGCATGTGCTGCCTGCGTCCGGGCATTGTCGGGGTGTCGCACAACATTCATGTGCGCTCGATCATCGGTCGCTTCCTGGAACACACGCGGGTGTTCTACTTCCTCAACGGCGGCGAGGAGCAGATGTTCCTTTCCAGTGCCGACTGGATGGAGCGCAACCTCGATAAGCGCGTCGAAACGTGCTTCCCGGTAGAAGGCAAGAAGCTGATCATGCGGGTCAAGAAGGAGCTGGAAAGCTACCTCACCGACAACACCCACAGCTGGAGCCTGCAATCGGACGGCCGCTATATTCGCAACACGCCGACCGGCAACCAGAACCCGCGCAGTGCGCAGGCGACGTTGTTGGAGAAATTGGGCAGCCCGATTCTGACGGTGAATTAAAACCTGCATAACCCAATGTGGGAGCTGGCTTGCCTGCGATAGCATCACCTCGGTGTGACTGACACACCGAGGTGCTTGCATCGCGGGCAAGCCCGGCTCCCACACAAGCCCGCTCCCACATTTGTTTTTCGGTGTTCTTTAATGCAGGTTCAGGCTGAACCCGACCCGTGTCAGCCATTCCGCTTCCTGGGCAAAGTCCGCCTGGGTCAGTTGGTTCTCATCCAGCCACCCGTTCGGGAACACCACGTCCAGGCTGTCGCCGTCGGCACGCAGGGCCACCTGAGGCATTTCCTGCGTGCCACGGATATGGTGGAACAGGATTGCAAAGCGCAGCAGCACGCACAGGCGAATCAGCTTGATGCCGTCGTCGCCGAACTCGGCGAATTTGTCCTTGGGGATGTTACGGCGATGGCCACGCACCAGCAGGGCGAGCATTTGCTGGTCTTCCCGGGAGAAGCCCGCCAGGTCGGAGTGCTCGATCAGGTACGCGCCGTGCTTGTGGTAATGGTAGTGAGCGATGTCCAGGCCCACTTCATGCACCTTGGCGGCCCAGCCCAGCAGTTCGCGCCAGACGCCGTCTTGCAGGTCCCAGTCCTCGGCTACTTGGTCGAAGGCATGCAGGGCTTTGCGCTCCACGCGAGCGGCTTGTTCCTGGTCGACGTGATAGCGCTCCATCAGCGAGGTCAGCGTGCGCTCGCGCACATCTTCGTGATGATGACGGCCCAGCAGGTCGTAGAGCACGCCTTCGCGTAGCGCGCCGTCACAGTGGTCCATGCGCTGCAGTTCGAGGGCGTCGAAGATCGCTTCGAGAATCGCCAGGCCGGCCGGGAAGATGGTGCGACGGTCGGGCTTGATGCCGTCGAAGTCGATTTTCTCGGCATCCCCCAGCTTGAACAGCTTGCGCTTGAGCCACGCCAAGCCTTCGGCATTCACCTCGCCGGTGCCGTGGCCGCCGGCTTTCAAGGCCAGGCCGATGGCACGGATGGTGCCGGACGAGCCGATGGCTTCATCCCAGGTCAGGCGGTGCAGGGCGTGCTCGATGCTCATGATCTCCAGCCGCGCTGCCGTGTAGGCCTGGGCGTAGCGCGCCGGGGTGATCTTGCCATCCTTGAAATAGCGTTGGGTGTAGCTGACGCAACCCATCTGCAGGCTTTCGCGCAGCAGCGGCTCGAAGCGCTGGCCAATGATGAATTCGGTACTGCCGCCGCCGATGTCGGCGACCAGGCGCTTGCCGGGGGTATCGGCCAGGGTATGGGACACGCCGAGGTAGATCAGCCGCGCTTCTTCACGGCCGGAGATGACTTCTACCGGGTGCCCAAGGATCTCTTCGGCGCGGCGGATGAATTCGCCACGGTTACGGGCCTCACGCAACGCATTGGTGCCGACGATTCGCACGGCGCCCAGGGGCATGCCGTTGATCAACTGGGCAAACCGCTTGAGGCAATCGAGGCCGCGCTGCATGGACTCTTCGTTGAGTTTGCGCTCGTCGTCGATGCCGGCGGCCAGTTGAACTTTTTCGCCGAGCCGCTCGAGGATGCGGATTTCGCCGTTCTGGGCCTTGGCCACGACCATGTGAAAGCTGTTGGAGCCCAGGTCGATGGCGGCGATCAGGGACAGATTCTTGGCTTGGGATTGCGGCATGGTAAGGGGGTCTCGGTCGATAACCCAGCCATCGTGCCACGATCGACCTGTGGTGCCAACGCGTACTGCTTGGGTAATTTGTCCATGGGTGTCTGTGAGCAATTCTTGTGGGAAATGTAAGGGGGCGTTCCAAGCTTTCTGCGAATGAGGTTTTGTAGTTGTAGGAGCTATTAACCTCTTACTGTAATTATGCCGCTTGTGACTTTGCCTACAAGCACGCCGGTAATAATTTATTGGTTTCGTACTTGGGCCTACCCAATGAGTAGGCTTGGCTCACTTATAATTTTTACGGCTCCTACAATTTCTATCGTGTTCTCTGATTCTTTAATCGGGTACCAAAGCGACAGACTGTCAGTCGGCAATTTTGCCGTGGTGTTATTTATTTATGGTCGATTGTTACAAGGAAGAATAACTGACGGATGATGGAAGCCCGGCCATCGTAAAAATACCTCCCATTCCAGATGACAGGTTAAACATGAAGAAAAATATGCTTGGTTTGACAATAGGTACTCTTTGTCTGGTAGCGAGTATCGGTGCTCATGCAACAACGGCTGCCGAGCTGATTGTCCGCGGGACTATCAAGCCGCTGGCTTGCAACCTGAGCCTCGCCGGTGGTGGCATCGTCGATTACCAGGTCATTCCCTCCGGTAGTTTGTCTGCAACGCAGTTCAATCCTCTCGCGCCGAAATCCGTGAGCCTGTCCGTCAGTTGCGGCCAAACGCCAGCGAAGTTCGGCCTGGCGCTGACTGATCTGCAATCGGGCAGCAAGGTTCCGGGGATTCTTGGTACCGGGTTCACCGAAGCGCAGAACTACGGGCTGGGCGCTGTCAGCGGCAAGCGTACCGGCGGCTACTCGGTTACCCTCAAGGATCTGCGCTCATCCACCGGGAACCTTAGCCCGCTCATGCGTGTGGGCACCACCGGCTCCTGGCAGTCCAGCGACGGCAAGGTCGCCCAAAAGCCTAGCCAGTACTCGTGGCGCAACGGAACCAGCCTGGTACCCGCGTCCATCACCCAACTCAATGGCACGCTTGAAGTGAAAGCCGTTATCAACCGCACTCAGGACCTGGACCTGACCCGCGATGTAACGCTGGATGGTCGCGCCACGCTGGAATTGACTTACATCTAAATACGTCATCAACAGCCGACATTAATGCACAGGCAGCTTCACGTCTCTGTTTAGTGCCGGCTGTTTTACGTGGGCGTTCGTTAATTGTCGGCTTTATAGCTGCGGGTAAATTCGGTGAATGGTCTATCAACAATAATGATGTCGTTGCTGCGATTTATAAGTTTGTGTTTTTGCTTGTGTGGTATCGCGGTAGCCGACGGCATGCAGCCTGAAACAACAGTCGTGATTCTGAATGAAGAAGACGGCGAGGCAACGCTTAATATTAAAAATACCGACCCTGGGCCGGCATTGCTTCATTCGGTCATAGAAAACATACCGGAGGACCAGGAACCCTTATTGATCGTCACGCCGCCTATTACACGGGTCGAAGCGGGCGACACCCAACTTGTGCGTTTCATCAGTACGCTGAAGGCCCCGCTCAAGACCCAGCGCCTGAAGCGGGTTTCCTTTGAAGGCATCCCCCAGGCGCGCACGCCCGGCGGTGCGACCATTGGTATCACCCTGCGGCAGAACCTGCCATTGATCCTGCATCCCAAAGGGTTGCCCAGGCACGACGCGCCCTGGCAGTTGCTGACATGGACGCGTGAAGGGGGGCAATTAAAGGTTCACAACGACAGCGCCTACGTCGTGCGCATGTCGCTGGAAGTGCAACTGCATCCGCAGGCACAGGCGGGGACGTTGCCGCGCACTTACATCCTGCCGGGCGAAGTGCTGACGGTCGCGTCGGCCGGTTCAGTGGCGGGCGTGGTTGCGGTGGAGTTTCAACCGGCCACGGTCTATGGGTTCACGGTGGACAGCTACCGCGCCCCTGTTGTGGCTGGCGCGGATTGACTGACCTATGAAAAAGATCAGGCATCCAAGTCGCGCGGCCAAACGTGAGGCCAGTAACGGCTTGCAGGCGCGCTCCAGGGTCCTGCTGGGTCTCGCGACGCTGTGTGGCTTGCCAGGTTCCAGCGCGGCTGTGGGCCTGGGGGAAGGCTTTGACCTGGCCGCGTTGACATCGCTGGGCATTGATCCCCAGGTGTCGGAGTACTTTCGCAGCGCGGCCCGCTTTCGCGAAGGCGTGCATGTGGTCGGGCTACGCGTCAATGGCACCCCGCTGGGGTTGGTTGACGCACGTTTTGATTACCAGGGCCAGCTGTGCTTCACCCCGGCGCTACTGGCCAAAGCCGGTCTGGTCACGCCGTCCAGGGTGCTGCGCGAAGGCATCAGCCCCGACCAGACCTGCCATGATTTCGTTGGGCAATACCCGGCGACCATGGTGCGCCTGCGCCCCAGCAGTGATGAGGTGACCCTGGTGGTACCAACCCAGTCGCTGCGTGCGCCGGAGTGGGAGGCCGGGAATTTTTCCCAGGGCGGCGCGGCGGCTATCTTCAATTACACCGTGTTGGGTTACGACACCCATTCGCGAAGTGGGCCGAGTCGCTTTGTATCGGCCTATACCGAGGCTGGGTTCAACCTGGGTAACTGGATTGTCCGCAGCCGTCAGTTCTATGTTTCCGACAATGGCCGGGCGCGGACCGAGCAGGTGGATGCCTACGCCCAGCGTGATATTGCGGCGTTACAGTCGACCTTCCAAGCGGGGCAGATTTCCAGTAACAACCCGATATTTGGTGGCGTACAGCTGACCGGCTTGCAGTTCTTCCCGGATGGCCAGCAGCGCGGGGGAGCGGGCAGCAGTGAGGTGGTGGTTGAAGGCCTGGCCCAAAGCCAGTCACGGGTCGAAGTGCGCCAGTCGGGCGCGTTGATCCATTCCACGCTGGTACCCGAAGGGCCGTTCAGGCTGACCGGTCTGCCGTTGCTCAACAGCACCAGCGACCTGGATGTGAGCGTGATAGACGTGCGGGGCGTAAAGCGCAGCTTCGTCGTGCCCGCTGCGTCTTTTCGCGGCGGGGTTCCCGTAACGCCGGGCTACTACTTCTCTCTCGGTAAAGTGCGCGAGACGTCCATCGACAGCCGGGAACCGGACTCGCCCGTGGTCGCCATGGGCAGTGGAACCTGGGGGCTGGGACAGCGCTCATCGGTGGGTTTCGGTTTGCTCAGTACCGACGAGTACCAATCGGCAGGCGGTACCCTGAGCAGCGTGTTTTTTCATCAGGTTACAGTGGACTTACGCCATAACCTGTCCCGTGATGGGCTCGACGGAGTAGGGGGCGCGCGCAGCACGCTGTCTCTGGGCAGCCCGTTGTTCGCCAACCTCGACATGAACCTGAGCGCCTCGACACAGAACAAAGGCTATCGGGAAGTGCTGGACGCAGGCCAGGCCTCACGGGGGTACGACCTCGATGCGCGTTTCAAGCGCCAGTACACGGCGGGGCTGAACTGGGCGGATCCGTTCATGGGGGGCTTTTCCCTCAGTTTCACCCGTAGTTCGCAATTTGACGGGCGATCCACCGATCACCTCTTTGCGTCATGGAACAAATCGTTCAATGGCGTTGACGTGGCGTTGATCGCAGACGCACAGGTCGGTGGGTCCAGGCCTCGACGCCTGGACCGAACAGAGGGGGGGCGCCGCGATGAAAGGCTGGACGAAGATACCTCCCTCAGGCTGCAGGTAACCCTGCCCCTGGGCGGTGATCGCCGCGTGAGCAGCTACGTCAGTCGCCGAGGCGATCGCCTGGATGCCGGCACGGCCCTCAGCGAGCGGGTCAACGACTATGTGGACTATGAAGTCGGCGTTGATCGAGACGTGAACGAGCGCGAACAGCGCGTGCGCGGCCGCGTAGACCTGTTGCCGCTGTATACCCGCGTCAGCCTGGGCGTCAGCCGTGATCCCTCGAACACCCACTATTCCGGTCAGTTGCAAGGCGGCATCGTGGCCCATGAGCACGGGGTGACGTTCTCGCCGTACGCGGTGCAGGACACCTTCGGCATTGTCTCGGTGGGCGATATCGGCGGGGCGAAGGTTTCGACGCCCCAAGGGCCGGTATGGACCGACTTCAGCGGCCAGGCGGTCATTCCCGGACTGCAGGCCTACGGCAACAACCATTTGCAAGTACAGACCCAGTCGCTGCCCAAACGCGTCG
Source organism: Pseudomonas cedrina subsp. cedrina (assembly GCF_001983175.1). Lineage (GTDB taxonomy): Bacteria > Pseudomonadota > Gammaproteobacteria > Pseudomonadales > Pseudomonadaceae > Aquipseudomonas > Aquipseudomonas cedrina. The sequence goes on along the minus strand of NZ_MNPW01000006.1, from coordinate 100,386 downwards.
ACCTGAAGAACGGCACCCAGGTGCTCGCAGCCGGCCGTGGTTCAGTCAACATCCTGGACTTTGATGTGGTGAAAGTTCGGCGCCTGTTGCTTGAAGCCCAGGACGAACAGGGCCGTCCCTTGCCTCAAGGGGCCGCGGTGTTTGGCCAGGACAACAACTTTGTGACCAGCGTGGTAGGCGAAGGCATGATTTTCCTCAGCAACATCGATGGGCAGCAAACCCTGAGGGTTTCATTGCCGGACTCGGCGTCCTGCCTGCTGCACATCAACCCTGAGCAAGAGCCTGACGATGACCAACTTTACGAAACCGCACCCGTGGTATGCCATGCTCGCTGAGCGGATGAGCGGCCCGCTTGTCTGCGGCCTGTGCCTGGTGTGGGTTGCCCTCATGGCAAGCCAGGTGCGTGCCGATGACTGCCGGATGACCCTGAGCGAGCCGAGGGTCGACTACGGGGTGATTCGTCCCACGCAAGCGTCAGCCGGAAGGGATGCCGTGGGACTCGATACGCAGCGTACGCTGCACTTGAGTGTGCTTTGCGCAAACCCCGCCGCGATGGCGCTGCGCTTCAGCGGTGCAGCGGCCGATGCGCAAGGCTTTCAATTCGGGCGTCAAGGGCGTTTCACCTTGAGCCTGAAGCAGGCTCAGGTCGATGGCCGGCCGGTCACCTGGCAGCCCGACGAAGCTGCCGGCGGGCGGCTGCTCCCCGGTCGTGCGTTGTATGCGAACGTAGCCGGTGCCCCCGTCACGGGCCTGCGGTTGACAGCTCAGGTGGAGATCGACGTTCAACTGCCGGCCGACGCCCTTGCGGTGCGCCGAGAGACGCTGCTGGAAGGGCACGGCCGGTTTGAGCTGGTCAGTCCGGCTGTTCCGTAGAACCAATGAAATTGGCCAGTTCGGCGGTTTGCGGGTGCGCGAACAGGCGTTTCGGGTCGCCCACTTCATGCACCTTGCCCTGGTGCATGAACACCAGTTTATCGCCGACTTCCCTGGCAAAGCGCATCTCGTGGGTCACCATGATCAGGGTCATGCCGTCCCGGGCCAGCTGGCGCACCACGCTGAGCACTTCATTGACCAGTTCCGGGTCGAGGGCCGAGGTGATTTCATCGCACAGCAGCACCTTGGGTGACATCGCCAGGGCCCGGGCAATCGCCACACGCTGCTGTTGGCCGCCGGACAAGCGATCGGGGAAGGCGTCGAACTTTTCCCCCAGCCCGACGCGCTCCAGCATTTGTCTGGCCAATTGGGCGGCCTTGGCCTTGGGCACTTTCTGTACCACCTGCGGCGCGAGCATGACGTTTTCACCCACGGTCAAGTGGGGGAACAGGTTGAATTGCTGGAACACCATGCCGACTTTCTGTCGCAGGCTGCGCAGGTCGGCGCGGGCGGCGTCGAGGTACTCGCCATCGACTTCGATCACGCCGTCGTTGATGGATTCCAGGCCGTTTAGGGTCCGCAGCAACGTGGATTTGCCCGAGCCGCTGCGGCCAATGATCGCCACCACCTGGCCTTCTTCAACCGTCAGGTCGATGCCCTTGAGCACGTGGTGATCGCCGTAATACTTATGCAGGGCGGAAATTCTAAGCAGAGGCATGCAGTCTCCTTTCCAGGTAGCGCGCACTGAGGGACAGGGGGTAGCAGAGCAAAAAGTAACCAAGCGCCACCAGGCCGTAGACCATGAAGGGTTCGAACGTCGCGTTGGCGAGCATGCCGCCGGTCTTGGTCAGTTCGGTGAAGCCGATGATCGAGGTCACGGCGGTGCCTTTGACCACCTGCACCGAGAATCCCACAGTCGGCGCCACGGCTATTCGCAGGGCCTGGGGCAGGATCACGTAGCGCAGTTGCTCAAGAGGGTTCAGCGCCAGGCTGGCGGAGGCTTCCCATTGCCCGTGGGCGATGGAGTCCACGCAGCCGCGCCAGATTTCAGCGAGGTAGGCGCTGGTAAACAGGGTCAGGGCGATCGCCGCGGCCAGCCACGGCGAGATATCCACACCGAGCAGGGCAACGCCGAAGAACACCAGGAACAGCTGCATCAGCAGGGGTGTGCCCTGGAACAGTTCGATATAGGTACGCGCAACGTTGCGTGGGAAGGCCTTGCTGCTGATGCGCAGGACCATCACCAGCAAACCGATCAGGCCCCCGCCGACAAACGCCACCAGCGACAGCAGCAGCGTCCATTGCAGGCCCGTGAGCAGGTTGCGCACGATGTCCCAGAAGGAGAAATCACTCATCAGCTGTTCCTCATCACAAACCGCCGACCGATCCAATTGAGCAATTGGCGAATCATCAGCGCCATGCACAGGTACACCAGGGTGGTCAGGGCATAGGTCTCGAATGCGCGGAAGTTGCGCGACTGAATGAAGTTGGCGGCAAAGCTCAGCTCTTCGGTGGCGATCTGCGAACACACCGCCGAACCGAGCATCACGATGATGATCTGGCTGCTCAGTGCGGGCCATACCTTGCCCAGCGCCGGCAGCAGCACCACGTGACGGAACGCTTCGAAGCGCGTCATCGCCAGCGCGGCGGCGGCTTCCAATTGTCCTTTGGGGATAGCCTGGATGCCGGCGCGGATGATCTCGGTGGAATAGGCACCCAGGTTGATCACCATCGCCAGTACGGCGGCTTGCCACTCGGTGATCTTCAGCCCCAGGGACGGCAGGCCGAAAAAGATGAAAAACAACTGCACCAGGAACGGTGTGTTGCGGATCAACTCGACATACACACCGAAGAACCAGGCGAACGGCTGGATCTTCCAAGCCCGCACCACGGCGCCGACGGTACCCAGGGCCACGCCGAGGATGGCGCCGATGGCCGTCAGCTCAAGGGTGAACAGCGCGCCGCGCAACAGCAGGTCGGTATTGGCCAGCACCGGCACAAAGTCAAATTGATACGCCATGAGTCAGGCTCCGTCGCTTCAGAGGTCTGCGGGCAGCGGCTCTTTGAGCCATTGCATAGCGTTCTTTTCCAGGCTGCCGTCGGCCTTGGCCGCGACCAGGATCTGGTTGACCTTTTCCAGCAGTGCCGGCTCGTTCTTGTTCACGCCCACGTACACCGGCGAGTCCTTGAGCTTCACTTTCAGCGCCGGCACGCGTTTGGGGTTGCGTTCGCTGATCGCCACCATCACCACGTTGCCGCTGGCGATGAGGTCGACCTGGCCGGCCAGGTAGGCGGCGATGGTCGAGTTGTTGTCTTCGAAGCGTTTGATTGTGGCTTCCTTGGGCGCCACGGCGGTCAGCTCGATGTCTTCGATGGCGCCACGGGTCACGCTGATGGTCTTGCCCTTGAGGTCGTCGAGGGTGGCGATTGCGGCATCAGGCGGTCCGAACACGGCCAGGTAGAACGGCGCATACGCCTTGGAGAAGTCGATGACCTTTTCCCGCTCGGGGTTCTTGCCCAGGCTGGAGATCACCAGGTCGACCTTGCCGGTGGTGAGGAATGGGATGCGGTTGGTGCTGTTGACCGGGGTCAGTTCCAACTTGACCTTGAGCTGGTCGGCCAGCAGCTTGGCGGTGTCGATGTCCAGGCCGCGCGGCTTCATGTCGGGGCCGACCGAGCCGAACGGCGGAAAGTCCTGAGGCACGGCGACCTTTAGGGTGCCACGCGCAACGATGTCATCCAGACCGTTGGCCTGGGCGGGTGCCTGGCTCAGCATCAGGCTGGCAAACAAGGCTGTGAGCAGGGCGCTGTAGCGCTTGGTCATGGCAACTCTCCGAAAGGGCGAAGGAATTTTCTGAATGGGGTGCATGCCGTGATTGCACAGCCCATGCCATCACTCCTGGGAACCTCTGCAGGCCAGGCATTTAGTGGGTCGCGGTGGTCTTACTGGTCTGAACAGTAGCGATTCTTTTCGCACCCTTTTCGAGCACCCTGAAAACCACGCGAGCCCCTTTGGGGCGTGGCTTGCCGCCGGCCGAGAATAGCTTTACAACTAGCCGTTCAGTTGACTGCAATCTTGAGTTTTTTATGAATTCCATCGCCCAAGCCGTACCGGAAGCGGCCTTGCAGGCCATCCGTAAACTGATCAAGCAGCAAGGCTTCGGGCCGGGCGATGCGTTGCCGTCCCAGCGCGATCTGGCGGTGCAGTTAGGCGTGAGCCGTGCGTCATTGCGCGAAGCGTTGTCGTCCCTGAGTGCGCTGGGCGTGGTCAGTGTGCAGCCGGGCAAGGGCGTGTTCGTGCAGGCCGCCGAGGAATCGCCGGGGTTTGTCTGGCCCTTCGCGGCGCAGGCCACGCCGCTGGATATCTTCCAGTTGCGTTATGCCCTCGAGGGTTTTGCGGCGGGGTTGGCGGCGGTGACGCTGAGCATCGATGAGCTGGACCGCCTGGAAGATAACGTCGAGGCCATGCGCAAAATGCTCAAGGCCGGCGATTTCGAAGCGGCGGCGCGGCTGGACTTCGAATTCCACCAGCGCATCCTCCTGGCCAGCGGCAACCAGGCGATGGTCAGTATCCTGAGCGCGAGTGCCGAGGTGTTCCTGGAGAGCCAGAAACTACCGTTCATCCGGCCGGAGCGGGCCATGGAAACCTGGCAGGAACATCGCAGAATCCTGCGCGCCCTGGCCCGGCGCGCGAGTGCGACGGCGCAGAAAACCATGCAGGAACATGTACGTAATGCAGCATTGCGTACGGGTATCGCGTTTGTGACTCCCGTGTCGCCCTGAGTCGGGCCATACCCAAACTCATGCACCACCATAGCAAGACTCAATCAGAGGCGGCTTCCTGAACGGGGGAAGGGCGGCTATGATGGGTCACGTTTTTTTTGCTTACAATCCGGAGACATCCATGAGCAACGATCTTATCAAGCACGTCACCGACGCGACCTTTGAGGCCGAAGTACTCAAGGCTCAAGGCCCGGTGCTGGTTGACTACTGGGCTGAATGGTGCGGCCCTTGCAAAATGATCGCTCCAGTCCTGGACGACATTGCAACCACCTACGAAGGCAAGCTGACCATTGCCAAGCTGAACATCGACGACAACCAGGAAACCCCTGCCAAACACGGCGTGCGTGGTATTCCAACGCTGATGCTGTTCAAGAACGGCAACGTCGAAGCCACTAAAGTGGGCGCGCTGTCGAAGTCCCAGTTGCAAGCTTTCCTCGACGCCAACATCTAAGTGTCGTGAAAAAGGCCCCGCAAATCGCGGGGCTTTTTCGTTAAACAGGGCTAGACGCTCCGAAACTCAGGTGGTACATTCGGCCCCGCACTGGTTTCTCCATTGCCCCCTGCAAGCCGTCGCCGACGCATTCCTTTTCGATAGTACGCGATCCTGTCGCCTTCTCTGCGGCGCGGCCTCATTAAGCCAAAAGCTTAATTTCCCCCCTCCATAAATGATTACGTCATTCCTATATGAATCTGACTGAACTCAAGCAAAAGCCGATTACCGACCTGCTCCAGCTGGCCGAAGAAATGGGCATAGAAAATATGGCCCGTTCGCGCAAGCAGGACGTGATTTTCTCCCTGCTCAAGAAGCACGCGAAAAGCGGCGAGGAAATCTCCGGTGATGGCGTGCTGGAGATTCTCCAGGACGGCTTCGGCTTCCTCCGCTCCGCAGACGCCTCCTATCTTGCCGGCCCAGACGATATCTACGTCTCGCCGAGCCAGATCCGTCGCTTCAACTTGCGCACTGGTGACACTATCGTTGGCAAGATCCGTCCACCGAAGGAAGGCGAGCGTTATTTCGCCCTGCTCAAGGTCGACACGATCAACTTCGATCGTCCCGAGAACGCGAAAAACAAGATTCTCTTCGAGAACCTGACGCCGCTGTTCCCGACCGTGCGCATGAAGATGGAAGCCGGCAACGGTTCCACCGAAGACTTGACCGGTCGTGTGATCGACCTGTGCGCTCCGATCGGCAAGGGCCAGCGTGGCCTGATCGTCGCACCGCCGAAAGCCGGTAAAACGATCATGCTGCAGAACATTGCAGCCAACATCGCGCGTAACAATCCTGAAGTTCACCTGATCGTGCTGCTGATCGATGAGCGTCCGGAAGAAGTGACCGAAATGCAGCGCACCGTGCGCGGCGAAGTGGTTGCCTCGACGTTCGATGAGCCGCCAACCCGCCACGTGCAGGTTGCCGAAATGGTGATCGAGAAGGCCAAGCGCCTGGTCGAACACAAGAAGGACGTGGTGATCCTGCTCGACTCCATCACCCGTCTGGCGCGTGCCTACAACACCGTGATCCCGAGCTCCGGCAAGGTATTGACCGGTGGTGTCGATGCCCACGCCCTGGAGAAGCCGAAGCGTTTCTTCGGCGCCGCGCGCAACATCGAAGAAGGCGGTTCGCTGACCATCATCGCCACCGCGCTGGTTGAAACCGGCTCGAAGATGGACGAAGTGATCTACGAAGAGTTCAAGGGTACCGGCAACATGGAACTGCCCCTGGACCGTCGCATCGCGGAAAAACGCGTGTTCCCGGCGATCAACATCAACCGTTCCGGCACCCGCCGCGAAGAGTTGCTGACCGCCGACGACGAACTGCAGCGCATGTGGATCCTGCGCAAGCTGCTGCACCCGATGGATGAAGTCGCTGCCATCGAGTTCCTGATCGACAAGCTGAAAACCACCAAGACCAACGACGAGTTCTTCCTGTCGATGAAACGCAAGTAATACGACGTTTCAGGTCCGAAAGAATGGCGCCCCCAGGGGCGCCATTTTTTTTGCGTCGGTTTTTTAAGCGTTCTGCGTACCCAAATGCATCGCGACAGGCTGCCAGTCGCGGTCATAGCAGGTAGGATGTACGTCTATTTTACGGGTGGCATGGTTAATGAAATTCAAGGATCTTCGGGATTTCGTGCAGCAACTTGAGCAGCGCGGAGAGTTGAAACGTATCCAGATGCCGATCTCGCCGGTGCTGGAAATGACTGAGATTTGCGACCGCACCCTGCGCAACAAGGGCCCGGCGCTGCTGTTCGAAAACCCGACCGGCTATGACATTCCGGTGCTCGGTAACCTGTTCGGCACTCCCGATCGGGTCGCCTTTGGCATGGGCGCCGAGTCGGTCAGCGAGCTGCGCGAGATCGGCAAGCTGCTGGCCTTCCTCAAGGAACCCGAGCCGCCCAAGGGGCTCAAGGATGCCTGGTCGAAGCTGCCGATCTTCCGCAAGATCATTGCCATGGCCCCCAAAGTGGTCAAGGACGCGGCGTGCCAGGAAGTGGTCATCGAAGGCGATGACGTCGACCTGGCCATGCTGCCGGTGCAGACCTGCTGGCCCGGCGACGTCGGCCCGCTGATCACCTGGGGCCTGACGGTCACCAAGGGGCCGAACAAGGACCGGCAGAACCTCGGTATCTATCGCCAGCAAGTGATCGGCCGCAACAAGGTGATCATGCGCTGGCTGAGCCACCGTGGCGGCGCCCTGGATTACCGCGAGTGGTGCGAAAAACACCCCGGCAAGCCGTTCCCGGTTTCCGTGGCCCTGGGCGCCGACCCGGCCACCATCCTCGGCGCTGTCACGCCGGTGCCGGACAGCTTGTCCGAATACGCCTTCGCCGGGCTGCTGCGCGGTAACCGCACCGAGCTGGTGAAGTGCCGTGGCAACGAGCTGCAGGTGCCGGCCACCGCCGAGATCATTCTCGAAGGGGTGATTCATCCCGGCGAAATGGCTGATGAAGGCCCGTACGGCGACCACACCGGCTACTACAACGAAGTCGACAGCTTCCCGGTGTTCACCGTCGAGCGCATCACCCACCGGGTCAAGCCGATTTATCACAGCACCTACACCGGGCGTCCGCCAGATGAGCCGGCGATCCTGGGCGTGGCGCTCAACGAAGTATTCGTGCCGATCCTGCAGAAGCAATTCCCGGAGATCACCGACTTCTACCTGCCGCCGGAAGGCTGCTCGTACCGCATGGCCATCGTCACCATGAAGAAGTCGTATCCAGGCCATGCCAAGCGGGTAATGCTCGGCGTGTGGTCGTTTTTGCGACAGTTCATGTACACCAAGTTCGTTATTGTCACCGACGATGACATCAATGCCCGCGACTGGAACGACGTGATCTGGGCCATCACCACGCGCATGGACCCCAAGCGCGACACGGTGATGATCGACAACACACCAATCGACTACCTCGACTTCGCCTCGCCGGTGTCGGGCCTGGGTTCGAAGATGGGCCTGGACGCCACCCACAAATGGCCGGGTGAAACCACCCGTGAATGGGGCCGGGTGATCGTCAAGGATGAAGCCGTCACCGCCCGTGTCGATGCGATCTGGAAAGAATTGGGAATAGATTGATGCGTGTAACCCTGCAACCTTCCGGCGCCGTGCTGGAGCTGGTCCCCGGCGAGCGAATCCTCGAAGGCGCGCGTCGCCTTGGCTACGAATGCCCCCAGGCCTGTCGCAACGGCGTGTGCCACGTATGCGCCGCGCTGCTGGTGGAAGGGCGGGTGCGCCAAGGCGGCGAAGTGCGCGACCATGGCGAGTTCTACACCTGTATCGCCGAGCCGCTGGAGGATTGCATTGTGTTGTGGGATGGCGTGCTGGCGCCGGGAGAGTTGCCGTTGCGCAAGCTGGCGTGTCAATTGAGTGAATGCGTGGAAGTCGGTGGCGATGTGTGGCGCGTGCGCTTGCTGGCGCCAGCGGGCAAGGCGGTGCGTTACCACGCCGGGCAATACCTGATGATCGAACGGGAGAATGGCGAGAAATCGGCATTCTCCCTGGCGTCGGCGCCTCACGCCGGGCGCGAGTTGGAGCTGCACGTGCTGGTGCGCGAAGACAGTGCGCGCACTTTGCTGGAGCAACTGCAACGCAACCGGATGGCCCGCGTCGAGCTGCCGTTCGGCGACACCCACTTGGCCGAGTTGCCGGATGGGCCGTTGGTGTTGATCGCCGCCGGTACGGGCATGGCGCAGATGCACAGCCTGATCGAACATTGCCGTGCCAGCGGCTTCAAGCACCCGGTGCACTTGTACTGGGGCGTGCGTCGCCCGGATGATTTCTACCAGATCGAACACTGGGACCAGTGGCTGCAATTGCCCAACCTGTTCCTGCACAAAGTCGTCAGCGATGTGTGCGGCTGGGAAGGGCGCTGCGGGTTGTTGCATGAAGCGGTGTGCGAAGACATCGCCGACCTCAAGTCGGTGCATGTCTATGCCAGCGGTTCGCCGGCAATGATCTACGGCACCCTGGACGCCCTGGTCGATGCGGGCATGGATGCGCACCAGATGCGTGCGGATGTGTTCGCCTACGCCCCCAGGCCCTGAAGCTTTGCACTGACTGTGGGAGCTGGCTTGCCTGCGATAGCGGTGGGCCAGTCGACAAAGGTTGTACTGACCCACCGCTATCGCAGGCAAGCCAGCTCCCACATTGTATCTGCGCACAGCAGAAATGGTCGTTGGGCTTATATCCGGCCTTATTCGCTTACGGTATTTAGCCCTTCAGCCAAATGTCCTTAAGCTATATCCGAAATGGCCAGCTTATTGCTGCTGGTTTGACGACGATAAAGTTTGCTTACACGGGTAACACAGGAGGCGCACCGCTTTTCGCCATGACCGCCATTGAAACCGATCTTCTGCAATTGGCTTACCCTCCGCGCCTCGATCTGGGGCCGCAACTCACGCACGAACAATTGATGAGCTCAATGCAAGCCACCATGGCTCGGCATAAGGGTGGGCCGGTCTGGCTATTTGCGTATGGTTCACTGATCTGGCGCCCCGAATGTTCGTCAACCGAGCGGGTGCGGGGGCGGGTTCATGGCTATCACCGGGGGCTTTACCTGTGGTCCCATGAGCATCGGGGCACGCCGGAAATTCCGGGTCTGGTCTTCGGCCTGGATCGCGGCGGCTCGTGCAGCGGGTTTGCCTACCGTTTGCCTGAAGACCAGTTGGAAGCGTCGCTCTACGCTTTGTGGCAGCGCGAAATGCCGTATCCGTCCTACCGGCCGCACTGGCTCAGTTGCCGTCTGGAAGATGGCACTACGGTGCAGGCGTTGGGGTTTGTATTAGAGCGGCACTTGCCCAGCTACGCCGGTAACTTGCCCGATATCGTGCTCAACCATGTGTTGCAAAGTGCTTGCGGGCGTTACGGCACTACCCGCGATTATGTCGAGCAGACCGTCAACGCCCTGCGTAGCCACGCCATGCCAGATAAAAACCTGGAGGCGCGGCTCAAGCGTTGTGCAAAGGGTTGCGCAGGGATTAACGCGCCGAGCTGACGCTGTTGGTGTGCCACAGCGTTGGGATCAGGAAAGCGATTGCCAGTACGCACGCGCCAATCAGCAGCACAAAACCGCCGTCCCAGCCGAAATGGTCCACGGTGTAGCCCATGGCCGCGCTGGCTGCCACAGAACCACCCAGATAACCGAACAGACCGGTGAAACCCGCGGCAGTGCCGGCGGCTTTCTTCGGTGCCAATTCCAGCGCCTGCAGGCCAATCAGCATCACCGGGCCGTAGATCAGGAAACCGATGGAAACCAGCGCGATCATGTCGACCATCGGGTTGCCCGGCGGATTGAGCCAGTACACCAGCGTCGCCACGGTCACCAGGGCCATGAACACGATGCCGGTCAGGCCACGGTTGCCACGGAAAATCTTGTCCGACATCCAGCCGCACAGCAGCGTGCCCGGGATGCCTGCCCATTCATAAAAGAAGTAAGCCCAGGACGACTTGTCGACCGTGAAATGCTTGGCTTCTTTCAAGTAGGTCGGTGCCCAGTCCAGCACGCCGTAGCGCAGCAGGTAGACGAACACGTTGGCGAAGGCGATGTACCACAGCATTTTGTTATGCAGTACATACTTGACGAAGATTTCCTTGGCGCTGAATTCGTCTTCGTGGCTGGCGTCGTAGCCTTCCGGATAATCGTTCTTGTATTTCTCGATCGGCGGCAGGCCGACCGATTGCGGGGTATCGCGCATGGTGATGAAGGCAAACGCCGCGACCGCCAACGCCACCGTGGCCGGCACATAGAACGCTGCATGCCAGTCGTTGAACCAGGCCATGCCCAGCAGGAACAGCGGGCCGATCAGGCCGCCGCCGACGTTGTGCGCCACGTTCCACACCGACACCACGCCGCCGCGTTCTTTCTGCGACCACCAGTGCACCATGGTCCGCCCGCTCGGCGGCCAGCCCATGCCTTGGGCCCAGCCGTTGATGAACAGCAAAATGAACATCATGGTCACGCTGGACGTCGCCCAGGGTGCGAAACCGAAAATGAACATCACCCCGGCGGACACCAGCAGGCCGAAGGGCAGGAAGTAGCGTGGGTTGGAGCGGTCGGACACCAGGCCCATGAGGAACTTGGACAGGCCGTAGGCAATCGCGATGGCCGACATCGCCAGGCCCAGTTCGCCGCGGGTGTACCCCTCGTCGATCAGGTAGGGCATGGCCAGGGAGAAGTTCTTGCGCAGCAGGTAGTACCCGGCGTAACCGAAGAAGATACCGGCGAAGATCTGCCAGCGCAGGCGTCGGTAGGTGCTGTCTATTTTTTCTTCAGGCAGGGGCGCCTGGTGGGCGGCAGGACGAAAGAAAGCAAACATTCAAGAGCTCCAGATTTCTTGTTTTGACTGCGGATGCGAATGTTACAGTTTCGTTACCGAAAATAGCATCGCCCCTTATCTGCAAACACAGGAAATGAGCGCAATTGCATGTTCTTTAATGAACATGTCGCGGATAGATAAATAGTGGTCGTGACTGAAGCTCAGGATCGCTAAAAGATCAATGTGGGAGCTGGCTTGCCTGCGATAGCGGTGGGTCAGCCAACACACATGGCGCTGATAGACCGCTATCGCAGGCAAGCCAGCTCCCACACTGTCCGTATTTCAAAATCAACTAGCGGATTTGGACGACCACCTTACCGACAGCCTTGCGCTGGCCGAGGTCATTGATCGCCTGGGCCGCCTGCTCCAGCGGATACACCTGCGACACCAACGGCTTGAGCTTGCCGTCGGCATACCAGCCAAACAACTGCTGAAAATTCGCCGCATTGTCCTGCGGCTGACGCTGGGCAAATGATCCCCAGAACACCCCAACCACCGCCGCGCCCTTGAGCAGCGCCAAGTTCACCGGCAGCTCGGGAATGCGCCCGCTGGCGAACCCCACCACCAGCAGGCGGCCGTTCCAGGCGATGGCGCGCACGGCCTGGTCAAACAAGTCGCCGCCCACCGGGTCGTAGATTACATCGGCACCGTTGCCGTCGGTGAGTCGCTTGATCTCGTCTTTCAGGCTGGCTTCGCTGTAGTTGATCAGCTCATCCGCGCCGGCGGCCTTGGCCACTGCAAGCTTGTCGGCACTGCTGGCGGCCGCAATCACTCGCGCGCCCATGGCTTTGCCGATTTCCACCGCGGCCAGGCCCACGCCACCGGAGGCGCCGAGTACCAGCAGGGTTTCGCCGGGTTGCAGGTTGGCTCGCTGTTTCAGCGCGTGCATGGACGTGCCGTAGGTCATGCTGAATGCGGCAGCGGTATTGAAGTCCATGCTCGGCGGGATCGGCAGCACGTTGTAGCCCGGCACCGCCACCTGCTCGGCAAAGCTGCCCCAACCGGTCAGTGCCATGACCCGGTCACCGACTTTCAGGTGGCTGACCTTCTCACCCACTTCACTGACCACGCCTGCCGCTTCGCCACCCGGTGAAAACGGGAAGGGCGGCTTGAACTGGTATTTGCCCTCGATAATCAAGGTGTCCGGGAAGTTGACGCCGGCGGCATGCACGTCCAGCAGGATTTCATTCTTCTTGATCGTAGGGCTCGCGATCTCTTCCAGCACCAGGGTTTCGGCGGGGCCGAAGGCTTTGCACAGCACAGCTTTCATCGGACTATTCCTTTTGGCGTCGTGGCCGATAAGTGTAGGAGGGCCAGGCCGTGGGTCAACGAGCATGCCCAGGCCTGATAAGCCGCCATAAGCTTGTGCTCTGCCTTGCTAGCGTTATGCTACCCGGCAACCGAATGTGAGGAATGAACTGTGAAAGCGTGGATCCTGTTGATGCTGGCCCTGACCTTGCCGATGGCAGCCCAGGCCGAAGAAGCCAAAGAGGGCGAGGCGCCGAAGGTCAGCTATATCAGCCTGAGCCCGCCGTTCGTGGGTAACTATGGCCTGGATGGCACGGCAAAACTAAAGGTATTCAAGGCCGACATCGCCCTGCGCGTGACCGGCACCGAAGCCGCCGCCGCGGTCAAAGCCAACGACGCGTTGATCCGTAACCAGCTGGTGGCGCTGTTCACCCAGCAGACCAGCGAGGCGATGAGCACTGTCGAAGGGAAGGAGAAACTGCGTCAGGAAGCCCTCAAGCAGACTCAGCAAGTTATGAATGACGAGACCGGCAAGCCGGTGGTGGAAGACTTGTTGTTCAATAACTTAATTATTCAGTAAATGCAGTTTGACGAAGCCTGCGGCTGGGTCGCCCAGCCGCAGGAAATAGTGTTTCATTTAATAGGTAGGGTGACAACTTTTCGAACTACTACACTCGGTCCGTTCGGCAAGTATTGGAATATGAAATCACAGGTATAGGATCTTGAAGTCGATTCGACGCTTGAATCCCAACGCATCCATTGGTTTATCGCTGCCGGGAATACGACTAGGGGTGACAAGTCAGGTACCGTAATTTGGAATCGCGACGACTCGGGTTTATAACTTGCCTGAAGGTAGTATCTTAAGGTTCTGAATAAGACGAGCGGGGATCCAGGAGCAGTAAAAAAATACTCGCATTCCATGCGGCCTGTGTATCCCCATGCTGGGTACGGGCCTTCTACCACAATTTTAGTCGGCGTGGTGGTTGGGGGGGTGCGATAATGTCGTCAGTGGTTTCAACCATGTTTTGATCCGGTTCTGGAATTTCAGTCATGACGAGTCTCCTTTATGTTGACGATAAGTTGCCAGGTTCCTCATATTTCCTTGGCAACGTGCTGTGTCGTCAGTAGACCTCGTGACAAGTAAAGCTACTACTGTGATAGCTGACAGGGCTTTATATTATTTTTTCCGGATTTTTAATGTCTTTATCGCTGTGGGTTTCAACCACTTGTCTCAGGTGCAAGGCTCTTTCCGCTCCGCGCCACTATTGGAGGTCACACCAAGTTAAAGAAGGCCGATGATCGCCGACCACTGGTCGGCTGTAACGCGCATAACTGATAGCCGGCTGCCTTTTTGCATCAGAGGCATCTCGGCGAGTGCAGTTTGCTGCTTCAGGTAGCCCAGGCCCAGCACTTTGGAAAAGGTTTGCACGTGTACGACGTTGATCGCGCTCCACGGATTCTTTTCCGGCGTGGCCTTGGCATCGAAGTAGTGGCTGTCCGGTTCCAGAGCGGTGGGATCCGGATAGGCCGCCTCGATGATTTTGCCGATGCCGGCAATACCTGGCTCGGGGCAACTGGAGTGGTAGAAGAAGAATTCATCCCCTACCGCCATGGCCCTTAGAAAGTTGCGCGCCTGATAGTTGCGCACCCCGTCCCAGCGGGCCTCGCCCAGCTTTTCAAGGTCGTTGATCGAGAGCTCGTCGGGCTCGGATTTCATCAGCCAGTAGGCCATTTTCGGGCTCCTGAAAAAGGCAGTGGGCAAGTTGTCGGGCAATATGATGACAAACCGACAGTCGGTTGGCGCCAAGGTTTGCGTGTTGGTTCACGTTACCGCAGAATGCCGGCTTTTAAAGCTTGACGCAGCTGCAACGGACTACATTGGAACGTTGTTGTCATCGTGTACGAGGTGCCTGAAGGGGGGCAATCGATGCAACGTAAACCGGATTTACTATGGATTTTGGTTATTTTGTTTGGTCTGGGCGTCGTGACCACCGGGTATGCGCAAAGCTTGTGGTCCAATAAGGCCGATGCGCCTGTAGAACTGTCACCCGTGCAACAGCAATTCAAGCGCTGACACGGCTTCAAGGCGCCGCTGATTCCAGTGGCGTTTCTGCGATATACCACTGCTTATCCGTGACGGTGCCAGCCAGCGGCACATCCCAACTTGCCTGCACCAGTCGCTCGACCTTCTGGCATTCATGGGCCAGGCCCAGCAGCGTCGGCTTGCGCCAGCTCCGGCGGCGCGCCAGGTAAGCCAGGCTGCGATCGTAAAACCCGCCGCCCATGCCCAGCCGTCCACCGGCATCGTCGAACCCCACCAACGGCAGCAGCACCAGGTCCAGCGCCCACACCTTGCGTTGGCGGCTGATATTCACCCGAGGCTCCAGGATGCGAAAGCGGTTGGGCAGCAGCTTTTCCCCAGGCCTTACGCGTTGGAACACCATCTTGGTCCGTGGCCAGGCGCTGAGTACCGGCAGGTAGGTGGCCTTGCCACGGCGCTGGGCGGCGCGCAGCAGCAGGCGCGGATCGATTTCACCGTCCGTCGGCAGATACAAGGAAATATGTTTGGCCCGGCGAAACAGCGGGTGCTGTGCCAGTTGCCGGTACAGGCCTTGAGAGGCCTTGCGCTGCTCGCTCGGCGTGAGGGCGCGGCGGGCGTTGCGCAACATGCGTCGAAGTTGCGGACGGGAGAGCGGCGCAGGTTCGGTCATGGTTTTGGCTCATAAAACAATGCCAGTCCGAGGACTGGCATTGAGTTTGGGAATTCAGGCTCCCCGACAGAACCGCTGTCGACTTAGCCCTTGAACCCGAAAGTTCAAGGTGGAAGAAGCAGTAGGCTTTAAGGCTTTCCGTCTAGCGGACATGCACACCAGCCCAACGTGCAACTTCCAGGGTAGTGCGAATCGGCTCCGGGACATCGCCGACTGGCAAGCACGCCAGGGAGTGAGGCGAGTATACCTTAAACAGTCGCGGCAATCAGCCCTTGGGTGCGTCCGAATCGCTGGAAAGCACCAGATCAACCCGCTCAAGCAGGTCACGCACTTGCTCACGCGTCGAGCCGCTGGCCTGCACGTCAGGGCGTTCCTGCTTATGCAGCAGGTCGTGGGTAATATTCAGTGCGGCCATCACGGCGATGCGGTCGGCGCCGATTACTTTGCCGCTGCTGCGGATTTCACGCATCTTGCCATCCAGGTAGCGGGCGGCGCTCACCAGGTTGCTGCGCTCTTCCTGGGGGCAGATGATCGAATACTCTTTATCGAGGATCTGCACGGTGACGCTATTGCTTGAACTCATGAGTCTTGCTCCAGGGCCTTCAGGCGCGAAATCATCGATTCGACCTTACGCCGGGCGATTTCGTTTTTTTCAATGAGGTGAGCGCGTTCCTCGCGCCAGGTCTTTTCCTGAGCTAATAGGAGTCCGTTTTGACTCTTTAGTTGCTCGACCCGGGTAATTAGCAATTCGAGTCTGGCCATCAGCGCTTGCAGGTCGGTGTCTTCCATTGGGTTCCACTGGATTTGTCTGATGAATGGCAACTGCAGGATAAACGATCTGACGCCCTTGATAGTCTTGGTACGTCTGCCGGTGCTAGGATACAGCGCTCCATTCTAGACATTGCGCCGTCTGGCGCCTAGCTCACCATGCCTATTCAGAACTCCCCGTACGACGCTTTTTCCAAACTGCTGAGCACCAGCGGCCACCCTTGCTCGCCTGCCGAACTGCACGGCGTGTTGCTGGGCCGCAGCTGCACCGGCGTTGGCTTTGATGCCGACAATTGGCTGGCCGACGTGGCCGAGCTGCTGGAGACCGAACCCACCGAAAACGTGCGTAATGCGCTGATCGGCCTGCAGGAAATGGTCAAAGGCGAGCTCACAGGTGATGACGTCACCGTGGTCCTGCTGCTGCCCACCGACGACGCCCCGCTCACCGAGCGTGCCGCGGCCCTGGGCCAATGGTGCCAAGGCTTTCTCCACGGTTTTGGCGTCAACGCCGGCGGCCTGGAACTGAGCACCGACGCCAAGGAAGTGTTGCAGGACCTGGCCGCCATCTCCCAGGTGCAGGATGCCCTGGAAGAATCCGAAGACGGCGAAGGCGACTACATGGAAGTAATGGAATACCTGCGCGTCGCGCCGTTGCTGCTGTTCACCGAGACCCGCAAGTCCGCTGAACCTGCTGCGCCCAAGCCGTCGCTGCACTGAAAAAGGAAGCCCGTCTGCCCATGATCCATATCCCCAGAGCGGAATACACGCGGCGCCGCAAGGCGCTGATGGCGCAGATGGAACCCAACAGCATCGCGATCCTGCCGGCCGCCGCCGTGGCGATCCGCAACCGTGACGTCGAGCATGTGTACCGCCAGGACAGCGATTTCCAGTACCTGAGCGGTTTCCCCGAGCCCTCGGCGGTGATCGTGCTGATGCCCGGTCGCCAGCACGGCGAGTACGTGCTGTTCTGCCGCGAGCGCAATGCCGAACGCGAACTGTGGGACGGCCTGCGCGCCGGCACCGAAGGCGCAGTGCGTGACTTTGGCGCCGACGATGCCTTCCCCATCACCGATATCGACGACATCCTGCCCGGCCTGATCGAAGGCCGCGACCGGGTGTATTCGGCCATGGGCAGCAACGCGGAGTTCGATCGGCACCTGATGGAATGGATCAACGTGATCCGCTCCAAAGCGCACCTGGGTGCGCAGCCGCCCAACGAATTCGTTGCCCTGGATCATCTGCTCCACGACATGCGCCTGTATAAATCGGCGGCGGAGCTGAAGGTAATGCGCGAGGCCGCGCGGATCTCTTGCGCTGCCCATGTACGGGCGATGCAGGCCAGCCGCGTCGGTTTGCACGAATTCAGCCTGGAAGCCGAGCTGGATTACGAGTTCCGTAAAGGCGGCGCTAAAATGCCGGCCTATGGTTCGATCGTCGCGGCGGGGCGCAACAGCTGCATCCTGCATTACCAGCGCAATGACGCGCTGCTCAAGGACGGTGACCTGGTGCTGATCGACGCCGGTTGCGAAATCGACTGTTACGCCAGCGACATCACTCGCACCTGGCCGGTGAATGGCAAATTTTCGCCCGAACAGAAGGCGATCTATGAAATCGTGCTGGCTTCCCAGGAAGCCGCCTTTGCCCAGATCGGCCCCGGCAAGCACTGGAACCAGGCCCATGAAGCGACCGTGCAAGTCATCACCGCCGGGTTGGTGAGACTTGGGCTGCTGCAAGGTGACGTCGATGAGCTGGTCGCCAGCGAAGCCTATAAAACCTTCTATATGCACCGCGCCGGGCACTGGCTGGGCATGGACGTGCATGATGTGGGCGACTACAAAGTGGGCGGTGAATGGCGTGTGCTGGAAGTCGGCATGGCGTTGACCGTGGAGCCGGGCATCTACATCTCGCCGGACAACCTGAACGTGGCAAAGAAATGGCGTGGCATTGGCGTACGCATCGAGGACGACGTGGTGGTGACCAAGCAAGGCTGTGAAATCCTGACCGGCGGCGTGCCCAAGACCGTCGCCGAGATCGAAGCTCTCATGGCGGCTGCCCGATGAGCCGGGTCAACCTGGCGATCATCGGTGGCGGCCTGGTGGGCGCCAGCCTGGCGCTGGCGTTGCAGGCAGGGGCCAAGGCGCGGGGCTGGAAGATCATGCTGATCGAACCCTTTGCACCGGGCGACAGCTACCAGCCGAGCTACGATGCGCGCTCTTCGGCGCTGTCCTTTGGTGCCCGGCAGATCTATCAGCGCCTGGGCCTGTGGCAGGATATTTCCCGCCGCGCCGAGCCGATCAAGCAAATCCACGTGTCCGACCGTGGGCGTTTCTCCACCGCGCGTCTGTCTGCCATGGAGGAGGGCGTGCCGGCCCTCGGTTATGTAGTGGAAAACGCCTGGCTGGGCCAATGCCTGTGGCAAGGCCTGGACAGGGACGTGGTCAGTTGGCGCTGCCCGGCGGAAGTCACGCGCATGGAGCCGCTGCCGGATGGCTACCGCCTCACGCTCAACGATGAAACCGTGCTGGACTGCGACCTCGCGGTGCTGGCCGACGGCGGCCGCTCCGGCCTGCGCGAACAACTGGGCATTGGCGTGAAGACCCGCCCGTATAACCAGAGCGCGTTGATCGCCAACATCACCCCGAGCGAAGCCCATAACGGCGAAGCGTTCGAGCGTTTCACCGATGAGGGCCCGATGGCCTTGCTGCCGCTGCCGGACAACCGCTGCGCGCTGGTGTGGACGCGCATCGGCATGGACGCCCAGCGCCTGGCCAACCTGGATGAACGTAGCTTCTTGAAGGAATTGCAGGACGTGTTCGGTTACCGCCTGGGCACCCTGAAGCAAGTCGGCGCCCGTCACCTGTATCCGCTGACCTTGGTGCAAGCCGAGGAGCAAGTGCGCTCGCACCTGGCGATCCTGGGCAATGCGGCCCACAGCCTGCACCCGATTGCCGGGCAGGGCTTCAATTTGTCCCTGCGCGATGCGAATGCCTTGGCCGAAGCCTTGCTGGCCGGGCCGACGGTGCCCGGCGACCTGGCGACCTTGCAGGCCTATCGGGAGCGCCAGCGCATGGACCAAAAGCTGACCGTGGGGTTTTCCGACCAGGTCACACGCCTGTTCGGCAGTGCGCAACCGTTGGTCGCGATGGGCCGCAACATGGGCCTGCTGGGCCTGGACCTGCTGCCGCCGGCCAAACGCTGGTTCGCTCGTCAGGCCATGGGCCTGGGCACGCGTCCCGATGCGTAAGTGGCTGATCGAGCGCCTGGGCAAGGCGCGGTTGTTGCGTTGGGTCATGACCCTGTACCCGCCGTACCTGGGCGCGGGGGTCAGCGTGCAGCACATGAGCGCCGACTTTCGCCACGTCAAGGTGCGCATGGGCCTGGGCTGGTACAACCGCAATTATGTCGGCACGCAGTTCGGTGGCAGCCTGTATTCAATGGTCGACCCGTTCTACATGCTGATGCTGATGGAGAACCTGGGCCGCGACTACATCGTGTGGGACAAGGCGGCGAGTATCGACTTCATCTCGCCGGGCAAGGGCCCGGTGTTCGCCGAATTTTTCATCGACGAGGCCTTGCTCGATGAGGTGCGTCGACAGACCGAAGGGGGCGACAAATATTTGCCTCATCTTGAGGTCCAGATCCATGACGGCTCCGGCACCTTGGTGGCGCGGGTCGACAAAACCCTTTACGTGCGGCGCAAGCCGCCAGTGAGACAGGCTTAAAAGCATGGACATGCGCGCAGATGTGCTGATTGTCGGGGCCGGAATGGTCGGAAGCGCCCTGGCGCTGGCGTTGCAGGGCAGCGGCCTGCAGGTGCTGCTGCTCGACGGCAGCCCGCTGAGTGTCGCGCCGTACGACCGCGATGGCGCCTTTGAACCACGGGTTAGCGCCTTGTCGGCCGCCAGCCAGCGCATCCTCGAACGCCTGGGCGTGTGGGACGGCATCGTGGCGCGCCGCGCCAGCCCTTACGGCCAGATGCAGGTGTGGGACGGCAGCGGCACTGGGCAGATCCACTTTTCGGCGGCCAGCGTGCATGCAGAAGTGCTGGGGCATATCGTCGAGAATCGTGTGGTCCAGGATGCCCTGCTTGAGCGCTTGCACGATTGCGATCTGGGCCTTCTGGCCAACGCACGCCTGGAGCAGATGCGCCGTTCCGGCGATGAATGGCTGCTGACCTTGGCCGATGGCCGCAAGTTACGCGCACCGCTGGTAGTGGCTGCCGATGGCGCCCACTCCGCCGTGCGCCGCCTGACCGGCACCGCGACCCGCGAATGGGATTATCTGCATAACGCCATTGTCACCAGCGTACGCACTAGCCAGCCGCACCAGCGCACGGCATGGCAACGTTTTACCGACACCGGCCCGCTGGCCTTTTTGCCGCTGGTGCGGGACGGGCAGGAAGATTGGTGCTCGATTGTCTGGTCGACCACCCCCGCCGAGTCCGAACGCCTGATGGCGCTGGAGGACGAACACTTCTGCCGTGAACTGGAGCGCGCCTTCGAAGGGCGGCTCGGTACGGTGCTAAGCGCCGACCCACGCGTCTGTGTACCGTTGCGCCAGCGTCACGCCAAACGCTACGTGGCCGAAGGTCTGGCGTTGATCGGCGACGCGGCTCACGTCATCCATCCCTTGGCGGGGCAGGGCGTGAACCTGGGGTTCCTCGATGCTGCGGTGCTGGCCGAAGTGCTGCTGGCCGCGACCGAGCGCGGTGAGCGCCTGGCGGATTTGAAAGTGCTGAGCCGCTACGAACGCCGACGCATGCCGCACAACCTGGCGCTGATGGCGGCGATGGAAGGTTTCGAGCGGCTGTTCCAGGCCGACCCATTGCCGCTGCGCTGGTTGCGCAATGCCGGCCTGAAAATGGTCGACCAGATGCCCGAAGCCAAGGCCGTGTTCGTGCGCCAGGCGCTGGGCCTGACCGGCGACCTCCCGGAACTCGCCAAGCCCTGACTTGAAATATGGTTCCCTGTGGGAGCGGGCTTGCTCGCGAAAGCGGTTTATCAGCCGAAGATGTATCGACTGACACGACGCTTTCGCGAGCAAGCCCGCTCCCACATGGGAAATTGTCGCCTGTCCAATTGTCGTGCAACATCTGGTAACGCCTCCAGCAAGCGTTACCAAATGTGAGTCCCTATCATTTGCGCTCACTTTGCAAATGAGAGACCGCACCCATGTTGGCACCCAAGCGCCTCCTGACTGTCCTGGCACTTACCCTGATCGGCAGCACCACCGTGCAGGCCGCCGACGAAGTGGTGGTCTACTCCTCACGCATCGACGAACTGATCAAGCCGGTATTCGACGCCTATACCCAAAAGACCGGCGTGCAGGTGAAGTTCATCACCGACAAGGAAGCCCCGCTGATGCAGCGCATCAAGGCCGAGGGCGAAAACGCCACCGCCGACCTGCTGCTCACCGTTGACGCCGGCAACCTCTGGCAGGCGGAGCAAATGGGCATCCTGCAGCCGTTCACCTCCGCAGTCATCGACAAGAACATCCCCCTGCAATATCGCTCCTCAAAGCATGCCTGGACCGGCCTGAGCCTGCGCGCGCGGACCATCGCCTATTCCACCGAGCGGGTAAAACCGGGCGACCTCACGACTTACGAAGCCCTGGCCGACAAGCAGTGGGAAGGCCGCCTGTGCCTGCGCACGGCGAAAAAAGTCTACAACCAGTCGCTGACCGCCACCCTGATCGAAACCCATGGCGCTGCCAGGACCGAAGAAATCGTCAAGGGTTGGGTCAACAACCTGTCCACCGACGTGTTCTCGGATGACGTGGCCGTGCTTGAAGCCATCAATGCCGGGCAGTGCGACGTGGGCATCGTCAACACCTACTACTACGGACGCCTGCACAAGCAGAAGCCGGACCTGCCGGTGAAGCTGTTCTGGCCGAACCAGGGCGACCGTGGCGTGCACGTGAACCTGTCGGGCATCGGCCTGACCAAGCACGCGCCGCATCCGGAAGCGGCCAAGGCGCTGGTGGAGTGGATGACCACGCCTGAGGCGCAGAAGATCTTTGCCGATGTGAACCAGGAATTCCCGGCCAACCCGGCGGTAGCGCCCTCGGCCGAAGTGGCGACCTGGGGCAAGTTCGTGGCGGACACCTTACCGGTGGAAGTGGCGGGCAAGCGCCAGGCTGAGGCGATTCGCTTGATGGATCGTGCGGGCTGGAACTAAGCTCGGTCTCAACAGCACAGCAGATCAAATGTGGGAGCTGGCTTGCCTGCGATAGCATCACCTGGGTATCACTGATACACCGAGGTGTCTGTATCGCAGGCAAGCCAGCTCCCACATTGGGTAGCGATGGCTTCAAAATCCTTATTTTTCTGAGAGCTTTTCCTTGGCCCACCCCGCCCAACGCCGCTGGTACCTGCCGGTCTTCACCGTCGCTGCCTTGGTGCTGCTGCCGCTGAGCGTGCTGTTGCTGTCCTGGCAAACCATCGACGTGCAAATCTGGTCCCACCTGTGGGAAACCCAGATGCCGCGCCTGCTGGGCAATACCCTGACCCTGATGTTGGGCGTCGGTGCCGGTGTGACCTTATTGGGCGTCAGCCTGGCCTGGCTGACCAGCCTTTGCGAATTTCCCGGCCGGCGCTGGCTGGACTGGGCGTTGATGTTGCCGTTCGCGATTCCAGCCTACGTGCTGGCGTTTGTGTTTGTCGGCCTGCTGGACTTCGCAGGGCCCGTACAGACCTTGTTGCGTGAATGGTTCGGCACCGGCTTGAGGCTGCCCCGGGTGCGTTCCACCAGCGGCGTGATCATCGTGTTGGTGTTGGTGTTCTATCCCTATGTTTATCTATTGGCGCGCACGGCGTTCCTGGCCCAGGGCAAAGGCTTGATGGAAGCGGCACGGGTGCTGGGACAATCGCCATGGCGGGCGTTCTGGCACGTGGCCCTGCCCATGGCGCGGCCGGCGATTGGGGCCGGGGTGGCCTTGGCATTGATGGAGACCTTGGCGGATTTTGGTGCGGTCTCGGTGTTCAACTTCGATACCTTTACCACCGCCATTTACAAAACCTGGTACGGCTTCTTCAGTCTGTCCAGCGCAGCCCAGTTGGCCAGCTTGCTGCTACTGGTGGTGATGCTGGTGTTGTATGGCGAGCGACGCGCCCGGGGCGCCAGCCGACCGAGCAACGAGCGGCCGCGTGGCACAGCGCTGTACCACCTGCGCGGGTTCAAGGCGGCAGCGGCCAGCAGTTGGTGTGGGTTGGTATTCGCCTGTGCCTTCGTCATTCCGGTGCTGCAACTGATTGCCTGG
Source organism: Pseudomonas cedrina subsp. cedrina (assembly GCF_001983175.1). Classification (GTDB taxonomy): domain Bacteria; phylum Pseudomonadota; class Gammaproteobacteria; order Pseudomonadales; family Pseudomonadaceae; genus Aquipseudomonas; species Aquipseudomonas cedrina. Next base: position 76,939 of record NZ_MNPW01000006.1, on the reverse strand, counting down.
TTCTGGCAGCGCGGCCGCTTCGATCTGGATGAGCGTTATTGCGGCCTGATCATCCACACCCTGTACCTCGGCGGCATCGCAGCCTTGATCACCGTCAGCGTCGCGCTGGTACTGGCCTTCGCCAACCGCCTGGCGCCGACACGCGCGATCCGCTCCGGCATCAGCCTGGCTAACGTGGGTTACGCCTTGCCGGGCTCGGTGCTCGCCGTGTCAATCATGCTGGCCTTCAGCTACCTGGACCGTGAACTGGTCGTGCCGCTGTCCGGCTGGCTCGGCGGTGCGGGCAAGCCCTTGCTGCTGGGCAGCCTGTCGGCGTTGGTGCTGGCGTACCTGGTGCGTTTCCTGGCGGTGGCCTATGGGCCATTGGAAAACAGCCTGGCGCGCATTCGTCCGTCCTTGCCGGAAGCTGCGCGCAGTCTCGGCGTAAGCGGTCCGCGACTGTTTTGCAAAGTGTATCTGCCGTTGCTGCTGCCTGGGACCTTGAGCGCAGCACTGCTGGTGTTTGTCGATGTGCTCAAGGAAATGCCGGCCACCTTGCTGATGCGCCCGTTCGGGTGGGACACGCTGGCGGTGCGGATCTTTGAAATGACCAGCGAAGGCGAGTGGGCACGGGCTTCCTTGCCGGCGTTGACCCTGGTGTTGGTGGGCCTGTTGCCGGTGGTCGGGCTGATCCGACGCTCCGCCAGGCCAATCGGTTAGGTGCCAGTCCTACGGCTTGCGGCTACAATGCGCGGCATTCGGTGCGGTCCGTCGTTCGGATCGAGTCGCTGGGCGTAGCTGCGGGCCTTGTTATTCAGGCGTTTGGCACGAACGGCATGCTGCGCACCTTCGCCACGCCCGGAAGGAGAAACCCATGGGACAGCGTACGCCTCTGTATGACCTGCATCTCGCCCTCGGCGCGAAAATGGTCGATTTTGGCGGTTGGGATATGCCTCTGCACTACGGCTCGCAAGTTGAAGAGCACCATCAGGTGCGACGCGACTGCGGGGTGTTTGATGTATCCCATATGACCGTGATCGATGTCACCGGCCCCCAGGCCAAGGAATGGCTACAGCGCCTGCTGGCCAATGATGTCGAGCGCCTGCAAGACTGCGGCCGTGCGCTGTACAGCGCAATGCTCAATGAAAAGGGCGGCGTAGTGGACGACATGATCGTCTACCGCACCGAGGCCGCTTATCGCCTGGTGGTCAATGCCGCCACCCGCGACCAGGACATGGCCTGGATGCATGCGCAATTGGGCACCTACCAGGTGCAACTGCAGGAACGGTCCGAGTTGGCCATGTTGGCCATTCAAGGTCCCCATGCCCGGCAGAAGATCGCCGAGCTGGTCACCCAGTCCCGAGGCACGCTGATTCATCAGCTCAAACCCTTCGAAGGCCAGGCTGATGGCGATTGGTTTATCGCGCGCACGGGTTACACCGGCGAAGATGGCCTGGAGATTGTCTTGCCGGCCGACCAGGCGCCGGGGTTTTTCAACGACCTGGTGGGCGCCGGTATTTCCCCCATCGGCCTCGGCGCCCGCGATACCTTGCGCCTGGAAGCGGGTATGAACCTGTACGGCCAGGATATCCACCAAGAGGTTTCGCCCTTGGCTTCAAACATGGCCTGGAGCATCGCCTGGGAGCCTGCCGAACGTGATTTCATTGGGCGCGCTGCGCTGGAAGCGGAAAAAACGGCGGGTGTGCAATTCAAACTGGTCGGGCTGGTGCTGGAAGAACGCGGGGTTTTACGCGCTCACCAAGTGGTTCGTATCGCCAATATTGGCGAAGGGGAGATCACCAGTGGTAGTTTCTCTCCTACGCTGAGCAAATCCATCGCCCTGGCGCGTGTACCGACGGCAACCGCCGATCGGGCCGAAGTGGAAATCCGCGGCAAGTGGTACCCGGTTCGAGTGGTCAAACCGACCTTCGTGCGCCATGGAAAAACCTTGATCTAACCTTTCCGGCAGGCCAATGGCCGCTGACACTTTTTCTTGAGGACACAGACTATGAGCGATATCCCTGCCGACCTGCGTTTTGCCGAAAGCCACGAATGGGCCCGCCTGGAAGCTGACGGCACCGTGACCGTCGGGATCTCCGACCATGCCCAGGAAGCCTTGGGTGATGTGGTATTTGTTGAGCTGGCCGAAGTCGGCGCCACGTTCGAGGCTCAGGGCCAGGCTGGCGTGGTCGAGTCGGTGAAAGCGGCATCGGATATCTACGCGCCGGTTGCAGGCGAAGTGATTGCCGTCAACGAGGAGCTCAGTGGTAGCCCTGAGTTGCTGAATTCCGATCCTTACGGTGCGTGGATCTTCAAGCTCAAGCCAAGCAACGCGGCTGATCTGGACAAACTGCTGGATGCCGCGGGCTACAAAGCTGCCATCGGCGAATAAAACGTCAGCACAAACAACTGTGGGAGCTGGCTTGCCTGCGATAGCATCACCTGGGTATCACTGATACTCCGAGGTGTCTGCATCGCAGGCAAGCCAGCTCCCACATTTGTTTGTGGCGAGCCAGATTTTTTCAGTTCGCTTTCAATACCGCTTTTACTGCCGTCACCGATCGCTCCACATCCGCCTCTGTCATCGCCGTAAACATCGGCAACGACACGATCAAGCGCCCGACCTTCTCCGCCACCGGGAACATGCCTTCCTTGAAACCCTGCGCCCGATAAAGGCTGAGCAGGTGAATCGGCGGGTAGTGATAGCCAATGCCTACGCCATGAGCCTGCATTTGCTCCATGAACGTAGCACGAGCCGGCAGACCGTCCTGACGCTCCGGCAGCACCAGTTGGAACAGGTGCCAGTTGCTGTTTTCGAAGTCGGCCGGCGGCAGCTGTGCAGCGTACTTTTCTTCAAAGTCATGGCCAAAGCATTTGAAATAATGCTGCGCCAGGTTCCGGCGGTGAGCGGTGATCTTCTCGATATGGGCGAATTGCCCCAGGCCGATGGCTGCGGCGATGTCGGTCATGTTGAACTTGCCACCCAGCACATCCACGTCCAGGCCGTCGAAGCCTGTGCGGGTAACCCCCTGCAAGCGGTACTTTTCTGCCAGCCGGGCTTCTTCGGCATTGTTCAATACCAGGCAACCGCCCTCGGAGGAGGTGATGTTCTTGTTGGCCTGGAAGCTGAACGACACAAAATCCCCAGTGGCGCCGATCCGCTCGCCATCCCAGCTGGAGCCCAGCGCCTGGGCGGCGTCCTCGATGATGCGCAGGTTGTACTTGTTGGCCAGCGCATACAGCATCGGCATATCCACGGGCAGGCCGGCCAGGTACACCGGGATGATCGCCTTGGTGCGCGGCGTAATCGCCGCTTCCAGCTGGGCCAGGTCGATATTGCGGGTGACCGGGTCTATATCGGCAAACACCGGCGTGGCGCCCACTTCAAGGATCACATTGGCCGTGGCAACCCAGGAGATCGGCGTGGTGATGACTTCATCACCCGGCCCGATACCGGCAATGCGCAAGGCAATCTCCATGGTGCAGGTGCCCGAATTGAACGTGCGCACCGGCCTGCCGCCAAAGTATTGCGACAATTGTGCCTCGAAGGCCTGCACTTTCGGCCCGCTGGTGATCCAGCCCGAGCGCAACACATCGCCAACCGCCGAGATGGTCGCTTCATCGATGGTGGGTTTGGAAAACGGCAGGAAGGGCTGTTGGCTCATGACGACGGAAGCATCCATTTCGGGTGGGCGATAAGTGAACGAGGTATCACTGCCGGCATGGTTGCACGGCGTGACTGAATATAGCCTGTCGCCTGTGAATGAATCGTCACCGTTCGGGCAAAAAAATGCCGCTATACAGCGGCATTGCGCTCTGTGTTTCAGAAGGAAAAGCGCGCTTCCAGAAACACATTCTGTTCCTTGAGCTTGCCTTTTAACTGCTCATCCCGCGCATTTACCCGGTTTGCGAAGGTGTTGTAGCCGGTCTCTACATCACCCATGTCGATGTAGCGATAGCCAGCCCCCAGACTGAGTTGTTGGCTGACCTTGGCTTCCAGCCCCATGCCTACGCTATAGGCGAGGTGATGCTGGCGGTTGCTGGCAAAACGACGGGCCTCATTGGTTTGATAGCCTTCGGCTTCAATCCGTGCGACGCCCACCCCGGCCATAGCGTAAAACGACAACCATGAGGTGATCGGGATGTCTTTATAGCCGTTGAGCATCAAACGTTGGCTGTGCACATGCAGGCTGTTGACATTGGCGTTGAAGGGAGCCCAATAGGATTTGAAGGTCGAATTGTTCGGCATCGTGTATTCCCCCTCAAGGCGCCAGCCGTCGTCAAAGGCATAGCCTGCCGCGAAAGAGGCCACGAAGGACTTGCTGCTGTCCGGGGCGTCCACCCTTCCAGTCACTCGGGGGCTAGTCAGCAGCGAACTGGAAAGGTTCTGGCGAGCGTTGTTGAATTTAGCTGAGCCGTACCAGTTTTCTGCCTGGGCGTGGAAAGTCGCGAATGCAGGGAGCAGCAGCACGTAGGCAATTTTTCGCATGAGCTGTGGTTCGCTTTGTTTGAAAGGAACCCTTAGCGTGTTGCCTGGCAAGATGAGGCTCGACAGGATTTTTCTGCATTCAGTTGGGAAAATTCAAGGGCTGACGTAGTACTTTGCGGCGAAGATTGTACGAACTGAAGACAAAAAAATGCCGCTTTAAAAAGCGGCATTTTTCTGGAGCGAGTGTTATTCGGTGACTGCGTTTTTCGCCAGGATGGCGTTGGCCAGTTCCATGTCCGTGGCCTGCAGGCCAGGGTTGTCGGCGCGGACTTTCTGCATGGCAGCTTCAAGGTATGGGCCACGGATGCCGCCGTCGCTGGCGACAAAGCTGCCGGCGTCGTCTTGTGCGGCGACCACCAGCTTGTGGTCCTTGAAGGTCAGGTACGTCGAGCCGGTGGTGGCGCCCGACGAGATGACATTGCGCCAGAAACTGTCGGCCATGGCTGAGCCGACAGGGAGGGAAAGCACAGCGAGGGTTGCGACAGCATATTTGAGACGCATGATGGGTGACTCCGGGTGGGTTATCTGTACTTTATGATTGTAGATAGCCCAGGCGAGTTCCATCACTGACTAAACAGTTACAACCTTTAACACCACGCCTTCCTGGCTAACCACCCGTACTTGAGCCCCTACAGGGCTGTCCGGGCCGGCCACCATCCATACGCCATCGCCAACCTTTACCTTGCCCCGGCCGTCAACGATCGCCTGATGCACCACGAACGTGCGGCCGATAAGCTCCGAGCCACGCTCGTTCAGCCCCGGCTGGTCACTGGCCTTGGCGCTGCTGCGCTGGCGCCTCCACCAGTACACCGCCGTGACAATCGACAACACGGCAAACAACAGCAGTTGCCACTCCAGCCCCAGGGGCGGCACCAGAAACTTGATCACCCCCACGGCCGCCGCTGCGATACCCATCCACAACAGGTACCCACCGGCGCCGAACACTTCCAGTATCAGCAGTACCGTGCCCAGCGCGAGCCAATCCCAAAACGACAGATGCTGCAGGAAATCCCACATGGCGCTGGCCTCAGCCTTTCTTGTTGTCGAACGTAGCCTTGACGATCTCGCCGATACCGCCGACCGCACCGATCACCTGGCTGGCCTCCAGCGGCATCAGGATGACCTTGCTGTTGTTGGCCGATGCCAGCTTGCCCAGGGCGTCGATGTATTTTTGCGCGACGAAGTAGTTTATGGCCTGCACGTTTCCGGTGGCGATCGCTTCGGAAACGACTTGGGTCGCTCGAGCCTCGGCTTCAGCCTGACGCTCGCGGGCTTCAGACTCCAGGAACGCCGCTTGGCGCCCACCTTCGGCCTCGAGAATCTGTGCTTGTTTCTTGCCTTCAGCGGTCAGGATCGCCGACGCCCGCAGGCCCTCGGCCTCCAGGATCTGGGCACGCTTGATCCGCTCGGCTTTCATCTGGCCCGACATGGCGGCCATCAAGTCGGCGGGCGGGCTGATGTCCTTGATTTCGATACGGGTGATCTTGATGCCCCAAGGCGCGGTGGCTTCGTCCACGGTCCTCAGCAGCTTTTCGTTGATACCGTCGCGTTGGCTGAGCATGGCGTCCAGTTCCATGGAGCCGAGCACGGTACGGATATTGGTTTGCAGCAGGTTGCGGATGGCGTGCTCGAGGTTGTTGACCTCGTAGGCGGCCTGGGCGGTATTGACCACCTGGAAGAAGCACACGGCATCGATTTGCACGGTGGCGTTGTCGGCGGTGATGACTTCCTGGGGCGGGATATCCAGCACGCTTTCCATCACGTTGATCTTGCGACCGATGCGGTCCATGACCGGAATGATGATGTTCAGGCCAGGCTTGAGGGTATTGGTGTAGCGCCCGAAGCGCTCGACCGTCCACTGGTAACCCTGTGGGACGACCTTGAAACCCATGAAGAGAATGGCGATAGCCAAACCCACGAAAAGAAGCAGTACGGTTCCGATCTGCATAGCGATTCCCTATCTGGAGATGTCAGTAAAACGACGTTCGGCCGATTGTAACGGCGTTGCCACCGATAAGAACGTTTTCACCGTGTAACAAACAAAGGATTTGTTACTGAATCCCCTGGGGTCACCCGCAGCACTTCCGCCATCGTGGTCAGCCCCGCTTCGACTTTTTGCAGGCCGGCCATGCGCAGGCTGCACATGCCTTGCGCCACCGCGGCCTGGCGCAGGGCCTGCACGTCGGCGCCGGGCGTGATCAGCGCTTTGAGTGCTTCGTTCAATACCATGATTTCGTAAACGCCGGCCCGTCCCCGATAACCACTGTTTCGACATTCAACGCACCCGACAGCCTCGTGGGCCTCACCCCGTGCGCGCTTGCAGTGCGGGCACAGCACCCGCACCAACCGCTGCGCCATGACGCCCAGTAACGTGGCTTTGATCAAATAATGAGCAATGCCCAGCTCCTGCAGGCGGCTGATGGCGCTGGGGGCATCGTTGGTGTGCAGGGTCGACAGCACCAGGTGCCCGGTCAATGCGGCCTGGATCGCCATTTCGGCGGTCTCCTGGTCGCGGATCTCGCCGATCATGATGATGTCCGGATCCTGGCGCAGCAGGGCGCGGATGCCGCTGGCAAAGGTCAGGTCGATGTTGTGCTGCACCTGCATCTGGTTGAATGCCGGCTCGACCATCTCGATCGGGTCTTCCACCGTGCACAGGTTGACCTCCCGGGTCGCCAGTTGCCTGAGCGTGGTATAGAGCGTGCTGGTCTTGCCGGAGCCGGTCGGGCCGGTGACCAGGATGATGCCGTTGGCCTGGCCCGTCATGGCGTGCCAGCGGTGTTGGTCATCAACGGACAGGCCCAACTGATCAAAGCCCTTGAGCAGCACCTGTGGATCGAAAATCCGCATCACCAGTTTTTCGCCAAATGCGGTGGGCAGCGTGCAAAGGCGCAGCTCGACTTCCACCCCTGCCGGGCTTTTGGTCTTGACCCGGCCATCCTGGGGCCTGCGTTTCTCCGCGACATTCATGCGGCCCAGGCTTTTCAGGCGGCTCACCACAGCCATCGTGACCTGGGGTGGAAACTGATAGACGTCATGCAGCAGCCCGTCGATGCGAAAGCGCACACGGCCCTGTTCTCGGCACGGCTCAATGTGGATATCACTGGCGCGCTGGGCGAAGGCGTATTGCAACAGCCAGTCGACGATATTGACGATATGCGCGTCGTTGGCATCCGGCTCCTGGTCGCTGGCGCCGAGGTTGAGCAATTCGACATTGCCAGGCGCCGCGCCCTTTTGATCGGCGCCGCTGACGCACTTCGCCAGTCGGTAAAACTCGCCGATACAGCGTGTTATGTCCTGGGGGTTGGCGACTACGCGCTTGATCGAACGCTTGAGCACCTGCGCCAACCCGGCCTCCCAACAGGTGATGTAGGGCTGGGCGCTGGCGACGGTGACGGTCTGCGCATCCACCGCCACCGCCAGGATGGCGTGGCGTTGGGCGAATGCGTGGGACATCAACGGCACCACCGTCGCGACGTCGATCTTCAATGGGTCGATACGCAGGTAGGGTTGCCCGGCATGCCGGGCAAGCCATTCGGTCAGGGTTTCCAGGTCGGGCCCAAGGGCGGCGATGCGTTCCAGGGGGTGCTGGGTATTGCTGGCCGGCAGCGCCGACAAGCGCTGCGCGAGCTCGGGGGTGATGAGTTTCCCGTCGACCAGGGCCGGTAGCAGTTGATGCAGTTCCAAGCGTTGATCAGCGGGCATTTAAGGTGTTCCTGGGTGGCAGTGGGCGTAAATCCCAGACTAGCCAACCCCTGAATATCCTCCTCCCAGCGTGTATTGCAGGTTTTTACCGAACGATTGCCACCACTGTTTGCCAGTATTGCGCGGACCCTGTGGGAGCGGGCTTGCTCGCGAAAGCGGTCTATCCGTCACAGATGTCCCGACTGACACGACACTTTCGCGAGCAAGCCCGCTCCCACACGTTGATCGAGGTGCCCTTTGGATTACAGGCGCAGCAAGGTCTTCCAGGCACGATTCTGATACACCGCAATCGCCTGGTGCATCCGCGCATCCAGCGCCTCATCGGTGATCGGCTGGTTGGCCAGGAGCGCCAACTTGTTCAGTTCGCCGTAGAGGCGGTCCAGTTCCGGAATGTCGACCACCTGACGCGCATGGTGCAGCCATGCCTGGATGCGTTCGATGCGCGGCAGTTGCTCGGCCAGGTCTTCGGGCTGTTGCTGGTAGCGCGGCAATTGCAGGGCGACAGCATCGTCGGCCAGCAGGCGCGGCAGCCAGTTGGTGATTTGTGCGGCGCCCTGGCGGTTGCCGCGCACAGTGCGCTCGGCGGTCCAGGCACGGGCCAGCAGCCAGCGCGACGCGTTCAGCGAGAACAGGCCCCAGCGCACATCATCCAGCTCTTCGACGAACTGTTCCGGCGCGGCTTTGCGAATGTCTTCGTCATCGTCACCGGCTTGTACCAGTGGGCGCCAGTCTTCCAGCAGGGCATCGAGGGCGCTGCGCAGTTCGCTGGTGGATTGGCGCGGTGCCGCCTGGCCGAGGCTGCCTATCAGGGCGCGCAGTTCGCCGAGGGTGTCGACCCAGTCTTGCAGCAGGCGCCAGTGGCCATTGAAACGGTATTGCTCGGCCAGGCGCTGGCTGCTGCCCAGCAGGTGCCACATGATCGCAGCGAAGGCGTCGTCCAGCGGCATCTCGGCGTGGATCTGCGGCGCCGGCAGGCTCAGCGAGTAGCTATCGGCGTCGTACAGGCGATAGCCGCGCTCGGCCTTGCTGATGTCACATGGCATCAGTGCCAGGGTCGCGGCCAGTTCGGCGGCCAGTTCCAGCAGAGCAGCCGGCTCGCCTTCGCGCAGCTCCAGTTCCAGCTCGCAGATTTCTTCTTTCTGCTTGCCGACCACCACGTGGCCCAGGTCCAGGGCGGCTTCGATCACGACCTTGGCCTTGCCACGGCCCCAGGCGATTTCGGCGCGTTCACGCACAAAATCGGTGGTGAAGATCGGCTTGAGGGTCTTTTTGTCCAGCTCGGCCAGTTGCTCGGGCCAGCATTCGCCGTCGAGTTTCTTCACATCGAGCTTGGCTTTGGGCAGTTCCCAGTTGTATTCGTTACGTTCCGACAAACCGGCAACGCTCTGGCCGCGGGTCTTGAGGGTCTGGATGATATCGTCACCGTCCTTGCGCAGGCGCAGGGCGACTTTGGCCTGGGCCAGGTCGCGCTCGGGGGTGTCGAAATATTGGTTCATCAACTCACGGCGTTCCCAGCCACTTTTGTTGCGTTTTTTCAGTAGCGGGTGCTCACGCAGCGCGGCGAGTGTTTCGCGGCTGACGCGCAGCTTTATTTCGGTTTCTTTATGCATGGCCGGAAAATCCAGGATCGGGAGCGCAGCCGGGGAAAAGTGTGGCTGCCAAGGTCGTGCAGTGTACAGGACTGAGCCCGGCAACGCGCCGCAACGGTTTATTGTGGCGTGCAGATGGTTCTATAGTGGGCTTCATCCGGGAACCAGGGAGACCGCGCATGCCGTTACCGTCTATGCAAGAGCAGTTCGCCGCACTGATTGCCGCGCCGTCGGTCAGTTGCACCCAAGCGTCTCTCGACCAGAGCAACCGCCCCGTCATCGACTTGCTCGCCGGTTGGTTGGGGGACCTGGGGTTCGCCATCGACATCCAGCAGGTCAGCCCCGGCAAGTTCAACTTGCTCGCCAGTTTCGGCAGCGGGCCCGGTGGGCTGGTGCTGGCGGGCCATAGCGATACCGTCCCCTACGACGCCGCACTGTGGAAGACCGATCCGCTCAAGCTGACGGAAGTCGACGGCCGCTGGGTAGGACTGGGCAGCTGCGACATGAAGGGTTTTTTCGCATTGGTCATTGAAGCCGTGCTGCCGCTGCTGGACCAGCCGTTCAAGCAGCCGCTGCTGATTCTCGCGACCTGTGATGAAGAAAGCTCCATGGCCGGCGCCCGTGCGTTGGCCGACGCTGGGCGCCCGTTGGGCCGCGCTGCCGTGATTGGCGAGCCGACCGGGCTCAAGCCGATTCGCCTGCACAAAGGCGTCATGATGGAGCGCATCGACATCCTCGGCCAGAGTGGCCATTCGTCAGACCCGCGTCTGGGTCACAGCGCCCTTGAAGCCATGCACGACGCCATTGGCGAACTGCGCGGCCTGCGTCTGGCCTGGCAGCGCGAGTACCGCAACCCGCAATTCAGCGTGCCGCAGCCGACCCTGAATTTCGGCTGCATCCATGGCGGTGACAATCCCAACCGCATCTGTGGCCAGTGCTCCCTGGAGTTCGACCTGCGCCCCCTGCCGGGCATGGACCCCGAGGCGCTGCGCGCGGCCATCCGGCAGAAGCTCGTGCCCTTGGCCGAGCGCCATCAGGTCAAGATTGATTACGCGCCGTTGTTCCCCGAAGTGCCACCGTTCGAGCAGGCTGAAGATGCCGAGCTGGTGCGGGTGGCGGAACGTTTGACCGGCCATCGTGCCGAAGCAGTAGCGTTCGGCACCGAAGCGCCTTATCTTCAGCGCCTTGGGTGTGAAACCCTGGTTCTCGGGCCTGGCGACATTGCCTGCGCGCACCAGCCGGGCGAGTACCTCGAAATGTCACGCTTGACGCCTACAGTGCGTCTATTGCGGGAACTGATCGAACATTACTGCCTGAAACCCGCATAAATTAACCCCTGCCCATTCGTACATAAGGAGAGTGAGCGTGTCGCCAAGCCTGTTCCGACGATAACCATCAGCCCGCCGTGCGCTTTCACGATTCATCCTTTTTCGGCTGCTTTTTATTACAGGCCCAGGTTCTATGCCCGACTACGTTAATTGGCTTCGTCACGCGTCCCCTTACATCAACGCCCACCGCGACTGCACCTTTGTCGTCATGCTGCCCGGCGACGGTGTGGAACACCCCAACTTCGGCAATATCGTCCACGACCTGGTGCTGCTCCACAGCCTCGGCGTGCGGCTGGTGCTGGTGCACGGTTCGCGCCCGCAAATCGAAGTGCGCCTCGAGGCGCGCGACCTCACTCCGACTTACCACGAAGGCATGCGCATCACCGATGCGGCGACGCTGGAGTGTGTGATCGACGCGGTCGGCCACCTGCGTATCGCCATTGAGGCGCGCCTGTCGATGGACATGGCCTCGTCGCCGATGCAGGGTTCGCGCCTGCGCGTGACCAGCGGCAACTTCGTGACCGCACGGCCCATCGGCGTATTGGACGGAGTGGACTACCACCACACCGGCGAAGTGCGCCGGGTAGACCGTAAGGGCATCAACCGCCTGCTGGACGAGCGTTCCATCGTTTTGCTGTCACCGCTGGGCTACTCGCCCACGGGTGAGATCTTCAACCTGGCCTGCGAAGACGTCGCCACGCGCGCCGCCATCGACCTTGGCGCCGACAAATTGCTGCTGTTCGGCGCTGATCTTGGCCTGATCGACGAAAACGGTCGCTTGGTGCGCGAACTGCGCCCGCAACAAGTGCCGGCACACCTGCAACGCTTGGGCAGCAACTATCAGGCCGAATTGCTCGACGCCGCCGCGCAGGCTTGCCGCGGTGGAGTAGGGCGCAGTCATATCGTCAGCTACGCCGAAGACGGCGCCTTGCTCACCGAGCTGTTTACCCGTGACGGCGGCGGCACGCTGGTGGCCCAGGAACAATTCGAAATGGTGCGCGAAGCGGCGATCGAGGACGTGGGCGGTTTGCTCGACCTGATCAGCCCGCTGGAAGAGCAGGGCATCCTGGTGCGCCGCTCGCGAGAGGTGCTGGAGCGTGAGATTGAGCAATTCAGCGTGGTGGAGCGCGAAGGCATGATCATCGCGTGTGCGGCGCTGTATCAGATCGCGGATTCGGACGCGGGTGAGCTGGCGTGCCTGGCGGTGAACCCGGAATACCGGCACGGCGCACGTGGCGATGCGTTGCTCGAACGTATCCAGACCCGTGCCCGGGCGCAGGGTTTGAAGACCTTGTTCGTGCTCACCACCCGCACCGCCCACTGGTTCCGTGAGCGTGGGTTTGAGCCGAGCAGTGTGGATCGTCTGCCATCGGCGCGGGCGTCGCTGTACAACTACCAGCGTAATTCGAAGATTTTCGAAAAGGCCCTCTAAGGGCCCAGGCCTGGCCTGTGTGGGAGCTGGCTTGCCTGCGATAGCGTCACCTCGGTCGAACTGAAAAACCGAGGCGTCTGCATCGCAGGCAAGCCAGCTCCCACAGGGAATCGCATTTATTCCGCGATTTTCGGCCCAAGGCTTCCCACCCATGCTTTAGAACTATTGATCCAGGCCGATACGATGGGCAGGGCGAGAGGGGATTCGGCTGGCCGCTGCTGAACTGGACGGCTTTGACACCAAAAGAAACTATTAGTGACATAAAAACTGTAACAAATTGACGGGAGGATATGTGTTTCGCGATGATGCGTCGCCTTCCGGACCTTGGGTGATGTACGCAGCACCGCCACACTGGGCGACTCAAAAAATAAAAAATACCTTTTAGGAATTAGCTTTTGGCGTGGTTCGTCTAGGCTGACTGACTTGCGTCATGGAAATCCTTATTCCTAAAGGGTATGAAAAAGAAAGAAACAATTCTTTTTGGGTGTATGAAAAACTCATTACCCTGCAGGGACCAAATCAACTGCAGTTAGACGAAGGTAGTAGACACACAAGGTTACGATTGACTTGGTGGTCACTATCCGTGCTAATCGCGCATCTGTGGATCGAGGGCGTCAGACCCGAGACCAAAGAAATACAAAAATTAGAAACGAGAGGAGCGGTACATGAATAAGTCCACCTTGGCTTTGGCTGTAGCTTTGGGCGCAATCGCCCAGCAAGCAGGCGCTGCCGGTTTTATCGAAGACAGTAAGGCCACTCTGGGTCTGCGTAACTTCTACATCAACACGGATAACCGTGATGGGCATGCACCTGCTACTGGTAGCGCCTCTAATACGCGTAGCAAAAATGCTGAATGGGGCCAAGGCTTCGACCTGCGTTTCATCTCGGGCTACACCCAAGGTACCGTTCAGTTCGGCGTTGATGCGATCGGCCTGTACGGCGTGCGTTTGGATTCGAGCCGTGCTGAGCACGGTAACTACAACGGCACCGCGTCTGGCGGTACTGTGTTTCCAAGCGATGGCAACAAGGCTGTCCACGATTACGCCAGCCTGGGCGTGACCGGCAAGGTCAAGATCTCCCAAACAGAACTGAAGCTGGGCACCCTGCAGCCTAAGTTGCCAGTTATCGTGACCAACGATGGTCGTCTGCTGCCGCAGACCTTCCAAGGTGGCCAGATCACTACCAGCGACATCAAGGATTTGACCCTGGTTGCTGGTCAAATCGAAAAGGCCAAGGGTCGTAATTCCACTGATAGCGATCAGTTGTCGCTCGCCGGTGCCAACACCCGTGGTGTCACTTGGCGTGACAGCAACAAGTTCTACTACGCCGGTGGTGATTACAAACTCACGAAGGACCTGACCGCCCAGTACTACTACGGCAACTTGGAAGATTTCTACAAGCAACACTTCCTCGGTTTGACCCACAACTGGTCGATCGGCCCAGGCGTTTTGAAGTCTGACCTGCGTTACTTCAACAGCTCCGATGACGGTGCTAACGGTCACGATTCTGCTTACTACACCAACGGTAACTACAATGGTTTCAACAACGGTAAAGGTAAGGTCGACAACAACCTGTACAGCGGTTTGTTCCTGTACACCGTCGCCGGTCACACCTTCGGTGGTGGTTATCAGGTCAGCAACGGTAGCAGCGACTTCCCATTTCTGAACCAAGGCGATGGCTCGTCGGCTTACATCACTACCGACATGCAGATCCAGAAGTTCGCCCGTGCAGGCGAGCGTACCTGGCAGGCTCGCTACGCTTATGATTTCGCCAAGGTTGGCGTTCCTGGCCTGACCGCCGGTGTTGTCTACCTCAAAGGTACCGACATCGACACTGTCGGCGCGAACCCTACGCGCACCGAAATCACCGGCCAATCCGAGTGGGAACGCGACATCACCGTTGCCTACGTGATTCCAGAAGGCCCGCTGAAAAACCTCGGCGTCGCCTGGAAAAACGCAATGTGGCGTACCGACTTGGCGAACACCCGTTCCCAGGACGAAAACCGTCTGATCGTCAGCTACTCGCTGCCACTGTTCTAGTAGCGTGAAGCGGTTGTAACTGTATAAAACCTTGCCCGGTGCAACACCGGGCAAGGTGTCTTGCCTTCAAGTCGGGCTAAACCCCCGCAAGCCCTTCCTGAACCCCTCTGTACAACGTATCAAGGCCTTCTCAAACCTTGAAGCCGATGGTGCGCCGCGCCTTTGCCTGCGTCCAATGAACAGATCTTTAATATTCCTTTATCGTCTAGATAAATCGATATTTATTCTTTTTAAATAATCCCCGTTGCATGCACAGTGGGCTCCATAAGCACTCATCAGGAGCCACACCATGAGCCTAAGACTGGGCGATATCGCCCCCGACTTCGAACAGGATTCCAGCGCCGGCAAGATTCGTTTCCACGAATGGCTGGGCGATAGCTGGGGTGTGTTGTTTTCCCACCCGGCGGACTTCACCCCGGTGTGCACCACTGAGCTTGGCTTTACCGCCAAGCTCAAGGACGAGTTCGCCAAGCGTGGCGTCAAGGCCATCGCGCTGTCAGTCGACCCGGTGGACTCGCACCACAAGTGGATCGAAGACATCAATGAAACCCAGCATACCGTGGTCAACTTCCCGATCCTGGCAGACGCCGACCGCAAGGTGTCCGACCTGTACGACCTGATCCACCCGAACGCCAGTGACACCCTCACCGTACGCTCCCTGTTCGTGATCGACCCGAACAAGAAGATCCGCCTGACCATCACCTATCCGGCCAGCACGGGCCGCAACTTCCACGAGATCCTGCGGGTGATCGATTCGTTGCAGCTGACCGACAACCACAAGGTCGCCACCCCCGCCAACTGGCAGGACGGCGATGAAGTGGTGATCGTGCCGTCGCTCAAGGACGAGGAAGAGATCAAGCGACGCTTTCCGAAGGGGTATCGCGCCGTGAAGCCGTACCTGCGCCTCACCCCCCAACCTAATCGTTGAGGCTCAGATCGCCATCGCGGGCAAGCCCGGCTCCCACAGGTGACCGCATTCCCCTGTGGGAGCCGGGCTTGCCCGCGATAGCGCCGGTACATGCACCAAAGCATTTGAATTGAAACCGGATCACATAGCAGGGGTTTTCAGGCCGTTTCGACGGCCTTTTTTTTCGCCCGAAGATTCACAGAACTTATATGCATTTAAAGAATAACCAAATGAAAAAATAAGATTTATAGATATATAAATCTGCTGATATGGTCTGTTCCATCTTGGCGCCATCGCCACACAGCGAACCGCCGACACCCGCTCAAGGAATTCCTGCATGTTGGTCGTAACACTTGGAGGCAGTCCCAGCCAGCGTTCCCGCTCCGGGGTGCTGCTGGAAAAAACCCGTCAGTGGTTGCAAGACAAAGGCGTAGAGGTGGTGAGTTACCAGATACGCGACTTTCCGGCTGAAGACCTGCTGCACGCGCGCTTCGACAGCCCCAAAGTCGTCGACCTGCTGCAACAGGTGGCGAACGCCGATGGCCTGGTGATCGCCACGCCGGTGTACAAGGCCTCGTTTTCCGGCGCACTGAAGACCGTGCTCGACCTGCTGCCCGAACGCGCCCTGGCCCACAAGATCGTGTTGCCGATGGCGACCGGCGGCAGCATCGCCCACATGCTGGCGGTGGACTACGCCTTGAAGCCGGTGCTGTCGGCGCTGAAAGCCCAGGAGTTGCTCCACGGTATTTTTGCCGAAGACAGCCAGATCGCCTATAGCGAAGGCAGCGTCCAGGCGCAGTTGGTCCCGGTGCTCGAACAGCGTTTGCACGAGGCATTGGAAACGCTCTACAGCGCCATGGCCCGCCGCCCGCAACCGCTGGACCCGAATGTGTTGAATGACCGTTTATTGACTGCTCGCTGGAGCATTTAAGCCTTACCCCGAAACCTGGAAAACCCTCACCTTACTCAGCCGCCAACGGCCAAGCAGGTGCAGCCAAAACCCTCATCGCATTTTTGGAGAGAGCGCCATGCGCACTGTCATCTTGCGTCGTGGTCTGGTCGCACTGTTTGCTGCGGCTGTGTCCTTCGGCGTCATTGTTCAAGCTCAAGCGGCCGAGACCCTGCGTATCGGTTATCAAAAGTACGGCACGCTGGTGCTGCTCAAGGCCAAGGGCACCCTGGAAAAACGCCTGGCCGCCCAGGGCGTGAATGTGCAATGGACCGAGTTTCCTGGCGGCCCGCAATTGCTTGAAGGCCTGAACGTCGGCTCCATCGACTTTGGCGTGACCGGCGAAACGCCGCCGGTCTTCGCCCAGGCGGCCGGTGCCGACCTGCTCTACGTCGCCTACGAGCCACCCGCGCCCACCAGCGAGGCGATCCTGGTGCCCAAGGATTCGCCCATCAAGTCCGTGGCCGAGCTCAAGGGCAAGAAAGTCGTGCTCAACAAAGGCTCCAACGTGCACTACCTGCTGGTGCGTGCGCTGGAAGACGCCGGCCTCAAGTACACCGACGTGCACACCGTGTTCCTGCCGCCCGCCGATGCGCGTGCCGCGTTCGAGCGTGGCAGCGTCGACGCCTGGGTCATCTGGGACCCGTACCAGGCTGCCGCCGAGAAACAACTGCAGGCGCGCACCCTGCGCGATGGCACCGGCATCGCCGATAACCATCAGTTCTACCTGGCAACCAAGCCCTATGCAGAGCAGCACCCTGAAATCATCGCGGCGCTGGTGGAAGAAGTGCGCGCCGTGGGCGAATGGGCCAAGGCCAACCCCGAACAAGTCACCGCGCAGGTAGCGCCGCTGCTGGGGCTGCCCGCCGATGTCACCTTGACCTCAATGAAGCGCCAAGGCTTCGGTGCGGTGTTCCTGACTCCGGAAGTGGTGGCCGCCCAGCAGAAAATCGCCGACACCTTCTACCAACTCAAATTGATCCCCAAGCCCTTGAGCATCAAGGACGTGATCTGGACACCGCCCGCCGCCGCCGTGGCTAAAGCGCCGTAATCCGACTTTTTCAGGAGACAACTCCATGAGCCTCAATATTTTCTGGTTCCTGCCTACCCACGGCGACGGCCATTACCTCGGCACCGCCGAAGGCGCTCGCGCCGTCGATCACGGTTACCTGCAGCAAGTGGCCCAGGCCGCCGACCGCCTGGGCTTCGGCGGGGTGCTGATCCCCACCGGGCGCTCCTGCGAAGACTCGTGGCTGGTGGCTGCGTCGCTGATCCCGGTGACCCAGCGTTTGAAATTCCTCGTCGCGCTGCGCCCCGGCATCATTTCCCCGACGGTGGCCGCGCGCCAGGCCGCGACCCTGGACCGGTTGTCCGGTGGCCGTGCGTTGTTCAACCTGGTCACCGGCGGCGATCCGGAAGAGCTGGCCGGCGACGGTTTGTTCCTCAACCATGAAGAGCGCTACCAGGCCTCGGTGGAGTTCACCCGCATCTGGCGCCGTGTGCTCGAAGGCGAAACCGTTGACTATGATGGCGAGCACATCAGCGTCAAAGGCGCCAAGCTGCTCTACCCGCCGATCCAGCAGCCCCGTCCGCCGCTCTACTTCGGCGGTTCCTCCGAAGCGGCCCAGGACCTGGCCGCCGAACAGGTTGAGATGGTGCTGACCTGGGGCGAGCCACCGGCCGCCGTCGCGGAAAAAATCGCCCAGGTGCGGGCCAAGGCCGCGAAGCTTGGGCGCACGGTGCGCTTCGGTATTCGTCTGCATGTGATCGTGCGCGAAACCAACGCCGAAGCCTGGCAAGCCGCGGACAAGCTGATTTCCCATGTGGACGATGAGACCATCGCCCGCGCCCAGGCGTCGCTGTCGCGCTTTGACTCGGTGGGCCAGCAACGCATGGCCGCCCTGCATGGCGGTAGCCGCGACAACCTGGAAGTCAGCCCCAACCTGTGGGCCGGTGTCGGCCTGGTACGCGGCGGTGCGGGTACCGCGCTAGTAGGTGATGGCCCAACCGTAGCGGCTCGGGTCAATGAGTACGCGGCGTTGGGCATCGACACGTTTATTTTCTCTGGTTATCCACACTTGGAAGAGTCGTATCGGGTCGCCGAGCTGCTATTCCCACACCTGGATGTCGAACGTCCCGAGTTGCCAAAGGGCGCCGGGTATGTGAGTCCGTTCGGTGAAATGGTGGCCAACGATATCCTTCCAAAAGCTGCGTCGCAGAGCTGAGGCAGCGCCATGAATGTTGAAAAACTAAGCCATCGTGTGGCGCCTTGGGTCCTGCCGATTCTATTGCTGGCGGTTTGGCAGTTGTCGGTGTCGGCGGGCTGGTTGTCGACACGCATCCTGCCGGCACCCAGCGCGGTGATTGAAGCGGGCGTCAACCTGATAGCCAGCGGTGAGATCTGGACGCACCTGGCCATCAGCGGCTGGCGCGCGGGCCTGGGTTTTGTAATCGGCGGCAGCATCGGCCTGGCCTTGGGTTTTATCACCGGCCTGTCGACATGGGGCGAACGCTTGTTGGACAGCTCGGTGCAGATGATCCGCAACGTGCCGCACCTGGCGCTGATTCCCCTGGTGATCCTGTGGTTCGGCATCGACGAGACGGCGAAGGTTTTCCTGGTCGCGCTCGGCACGCTGTTCCCGATTTACCTGAATACCTACCACGGCATCCGCAACGTCGACCCGGCGCTGGTGGAAATGTCGCGCAGTTATGGCTTGTCCGGCTTCAGCCTGTTCTGGCAAGTGATCCTGCCGGGCGCGCTGCCGTCGATCCTGGTGGGCGTGCGGTTTGCGCTGGGCTTCATGTGGCTGACGCTGATCGTGGCGGAAACCATCTCCGCCAGCTCGGGCATCGGTTACCTGGCGATGAACGCGCGTGAATTCCTGCAAACCGACGTGGTGGTGCTGGCCATCGTGATGTACGCCATCCTCGGCAAGCTCGCCGACCTGGCGGCGCGCGGTCTGGAACGCGTGTGGCTGCGCTGGCATCCGGCTTATCAAGGCAACAAAGGAGGTGCGGCATGACAGCTCAACAACCCCCGCGCCTGCTCAAGGGCATTCCCCTGGCGGTCCGCAAATTGCGCAAGGCCTTTGGCGCGCGCGAAGTGCTCAAGGACATCGACCTGCACATTCCTGCCGGCCAGTTCGTGGCGGTGGTCGGGCGCAGCGGTTGCGGTAAGAGTACCTTGCTGCGCCTGCTGGCCGGCCTGGACAAAGCCAGCGGCGGTGAGCTGCTGGCCGGTTCCGCGCCGCTGGCCGAGGCAATCGCCGACACGCGGTTGATGTTCCAGGAGGCGCGCCTGCTGCCGTGGAAAAAGATCATCGACAACGTCGGCCTGGGCCTTAAAGGCAACTGGCGGCCTAAAGCCCTGGAAGCCCTGGAAGCGGTCGGCCTGGCCGAGCGGGCCAATGAGTGGCCGGCGGCGCTGTCCGGTGGGCAGAAGCAACGCGTGGCCCTGGCCCGCGCCTTGATCCACCAACCGCGCCTGCTGTTGCTCGATGAGCCGTTGGGCGCGCTGGATGCCCTGACCCGTATCGAGATGCAGCAACTGATCGAAAACCTCTGGCGCAAGCACGGTTTCACCGTGTTGCTGGTGACCCACGACGTCAGCGAAGCGGTGGCGATTGCCGACCGCGTAATCCTGATCGAAGACGGCGAAATCGGCCTCGACCTCATCGTCGACCTGCCACGCCCACGGGCCCGCGGCTCGCACCGCCTGGCCGCGCTGGAAGCCGAAGTGCTCAACCGTGTGCTGTCTTTGCCCGGCACGCCGCCGGAACCTGAACCTGTTTCACCGCTGCCGACGCAATTGCGTTGGGCTCAATAACCCACACAGGAAAACACCATGACTATCAAAGCCATCAACGTACGCAACCAGTTCAAGGGCACCATCAAGGAAATCGTCGAAGGCGACGTACTGTCGGAAATCGACGTGCAGACTGCGTCCGGCATCGTCACGTCCGTGATCACTACCCGCTCGGTCAAGGAGCTGGAGCTGGTGATTGGCAGTGAGGTGATTGCCTTTGTGAAATCCACTGAGGTGTCGATTGCCAAGTTGTGATTTGTATCGATCTTGAAGCCCTTATCGTGGGCAAGCCCGGCTCCCACATTGACCGCATTTCAAAGGTGAAACTCGGTCGATGTGGGAGCTGGCTTGCCTGCGAAGAGGCCAGCCCAGACAGTACAAGGCTCAGCGCTTAGGCAAATACGCCGGCAAATAAAGCCCCACATACGCATCAAACACCCGCATCCCTTCCTCCGCCATGCGCGGCGTGATCAGGCCGTGCTGATGCACCGAGCGCGCATAGACGCGGTCGCTCAATTCCAGCGCCAGGGCAAACACATCCACATCGCTCGGTAGCGTTGGCACTTCGAAGTGACGGTTGAACACCTCCAGCATCAAATCCCCCAACTCCAGGTCATGCTGGCGGTCGGCCTGGGTTACCTCGGTGAGCCCGTGCTGCGCCAGGATCAACTGGCGTGCGGCGGCGTCCTGGTCGTAGATGACGAGCATGCGCTGCTCGACGATGCAGGATAAATCGCGCCAGTGCTTGAGTGAATCATGCTTGATGGGCGCCTGGATCGCGGCACGGAAAGCGGCGTGCACATCGGCGGTCAGCGCTTCCAGGAGCGCCGGAACGCCGGCGAAAAAATGATACACCGACGACGGCGGAATCTGCGCCCGCTCGGCCACGCTGTAGATCGACAAACTCGCCACGCCTTCGGTGGCCAGCAAGGTGCGGGCCGCGTCGAGGATCGCGTCGATCCGCGCCTGGCTGCGGGCGCGGGGTTTGCGAGGGGCGGGGCGGGTGGTCATGGAAGTCTCCTACAAGGCAGCGGGCATTGTATGAGCAGGAGCTGGTGTTGTCTGCCAGGACGCCATCGCAGGCAAGCCAGCTCCCACACTTGAATGCATTCACAAATCAAATGTGGGAGCTGGCTTGCCTGCGATGAAGCCACTGCGGTCTACCGGAAGAAACCTATAAAAAAACGCCGCTGACCCAAGTCAGCGGCGTTCCTCTACTGCTGCAACCGCTTACACGGTATGCAGGTACCAGTTGTACTCAAGGTCGGAGATGGAGTGTTCGAACTCCTCCAGCTCACTTTCCTTACAGGCCACAAAGATATCGATGTATTTAGGATCGATGTACTTGGCCATCACCTCGCTGTCGTCCAGCTCGCGCAGTGCATCACGCAGGTTGTTCGGCAGGCTTTGTTCGTTCTGCTCGTAGCTGTTGCCTTCCACCGGTGCGCCAGGTTCGATCTTGTTGGTCAAACCGTGGTGCACGCCTGCCAGGACCGAGGCCATCAGCAGGTAAGGGTTGGCATCGGCGCCGGCCACGCGGTGTTCGATACGTACGGCATCGGACGAGCCGGTCGGTACGCGAATCGCCACGGTACGGTTATCCAGGCCCCAGCACGGCGAGTTCGGCACGTAGAACTGTGCGCCGAAACGACGGTAGGAGTTCACGTTAGGGCACAGGAACGCCATCTGGGCGGGCAGGGTCTCGAGCACACCGCCGATCGCGTGACGCAATGCGGCGTTCTGCTCGGGATCCTCGCTGGCAAAGATATTCTTGCCGTCCTTGTCCAGAATGGAGATGTGTACGTGCAAACCGTTGCCTGCCTGGCCCGGGTAAGGCTTGGCCATGAAGGTGGTGTCCATCTCATGGTCGTAGGCGATGTTCTTGATCAGGCGCTTGAGCAGTACGGCGTAGTCGCAGGCCTTGATCGGGTCGGCCACGTGGTGCAGGTTCACTTCGAACTGCGCCGGGGCACTTTCCTTGACGATGGCGTCGGCCGGGATGCCTTGTTCCTTGGCGCCTTCCAGAATGTCCTGGAGGCAGTCGACGTATTCGTCGAGGTCGTCGATCAGGTAGACCTGTGTCGAGTGCGGGCGTTTGCCCGAGATCGGCGAGCGCGGCGGTTGTGGGCGGCCATTCACGTTCTCCTGATCGATCAGGTAGAACTCGAGTTCGAAGGCAGCGCAGATGGTCAGGCCCATGTCGTCGAACTTGCTGACGACTTGGCGGAGCACTTCGCGCGGATCGGCGAAGAAGGGTTCACCTTCCAGTTCGTGCATGGTCATCAGCAGTTGCGCGGTAGGGCGCTTTTGCCAAGGCTCATTGCACAGGGTGTCGGGGATTGGATAACAGATTCGGTCAGCATCACCGATGTCCAGGCCCAGGCCGGTGCTTTCCACCGTAGAGCCGTTGATATCCAGGGCAAATAAAGAGGCAGGCAGGTTAATGCCCTTCTCGTAAACCTTGTGGAGGCTGGTGCGTTCGATGCGCTTGCCGCGCACCACACCATTCATATCCGCAATTAGAAGGTCTACGTACAGAACCTCAGGATGATCCTTAAGGAACGCGTTCGCTTCGTTAAGCTGAACGGCACGCGGGGGTACCGACATGATGCAACACCTTTGTTGTTAAAAATATCAATCATTGATCTTTTCTGGTTTCAGTCAACCCGAACGGCATGCCGAAGTCAAGCGAGGGCTTTTTTGCCCTAAAAAAGCGCCACGAAGGCTTTTTTGGGGCTTTTTGGGGCGGTTTTTTGGGTTTGAAGGTCTTGGGACTCGCAGGCTTGAGCGGCCCGTGTTGTATTTTTTACGGGGGTGTTGTGTAAAAAAATGAACAAGGCTAAGCTCGATTCAAACCCATAACAGCAATAATACCGGGGTGTTTCATGTTTCTCCTGCCGCCGCCTGGCGTCTTGGCCTGCTCCAGACAGGCTGTGTCACCCGTTCATCCTTCCCGCGTAAATGCCCGCGAACCGGCCAATATTCTTGACGCCCGGGCCGACCTTCTTTTTACCTCCTCATTCTGCGCCGAACCGCCTGAGCCCACTACGCTGCTCAAAATTACGCACAACGTTGGCGTGAGGAATGCAACGTTGCAGCAAATGGCAGGTAAGCTCCTACCCTGAATGAAAAAACGACGCGGATGCTGCGTCAACCAACGCCTGGCCTTTAATGGATGCCAGGAAACCCAGCCCAGAGGCATTTATGAGTAACAACCTCGACCAGCTCACCGATTGGTTGAAAGACCACAAGATCACAGAAGTCGAATGCATGATTGGCGACCTCACCGGTATCACCCGGGGCAAGATCTCGCCGACCAACAAGTTCATCGCCGAAAAAGGCATGCGCCTGCCCGAGAGCGTTCTGTTGCAGACCGTGACCGGGGACTATGTCGAAGACGACATCTATTACGAATTGCTCGACCCGGCGGACATCGACATGATCTGCCGCCCCGACCAGAACGCGGTGTTCCTGGTGCCCTGGGCCATCGAGCCGACCGCCCAGGTGATCCACGACACCTACGACAAGCAAGGCAACCCGATCGAGCTGTCGCCGCGCAACGTGCTCAAGAAAGTCCTCAAGCTCTACGCTGATCGCGGCTGGCAGCCCATCGTCGCGCCGGAGATGGAGTTCTACCTGACCAAGCGCTGCGAAGACCCGGACTTTCCGCTGCAACCGCCAATTGGCCGTTCCGGTCGCCCGGAGACCGGTCGCCAATCCTTCTCTATAGAAGCGGCCAACGAATTCGACCCTTTGTTCGAAGACGTCTACGACTGGTGCGAACTGCAGGAACTGGACCTCGATACCCTGATTCATGAAGACGGCACCGCGCAGATGGAAATCAACTTCCGTCACGGCGATGCCTTGTCCCTGGCCGACCAGATCCTGGTGTTCAAGCGCACCATGCGTGAAGCCGCGCTCAAGCACAACGTGGCCGCCACCTTCATGGCCAAGCCCATGACCGGCGAGCCTGGCAGCGCGATGCACTTGCACCAGAGCATCATCGACATCACCACCGGCAAGAACGTGTTCTCCAACGAAGACGGGAGCATGAGCCAGCTGTTCCTCAACCACATTGGCGGCCTGCAGAAATTCATTCCCGAATTGCTGCCGTTGTTTGCCCCCAACGTGAACTCGTTCCGCCGCTTCCTGCCTGACACCTCGGCGCCGGTGAACGTGGAGTGGGGCGAAGAAAACCGCACCGTCGGCCTGCGCGTACCGGATGCCGGCCCGCAGAACCGCCGGGTGGAAAATCGCCTGCCGGGCGCTGACGCCAACCCGTACCTGGCGATTGCCGCCAGCCTGCTGTGCGGCTACATCGGCATGGTCGAAGGCCATAACCCGAGCGCGCCGGTGGTGGGCCGTGGTTACGAGCGCCGCAACCTGCGCCTGCCGTTGACCATCGAAGACGCTCTGGAGCGCATGGAAAACAGCAAGACCATCGAGAAATACCTGGGTCAGAAGTTCATCACAGGCTACGTCGCGGTCAAGCGGGCCGAGCATGAAAACTTCAAGCGCGTGATCAGTTCGTGGGAGCGGGAATTCCTGCTCTTCGCCGTCTGATGCGCCGGGCGCGCTGTGGGAACAGCGCGTCCTTCACTGAAAAGTCTAGGAGATTGGTATGTCCAGCAACAACCCGCAAACCCGTGAATGGCAAGCCTTGAGCAGCGATCACCACCTGGCGCCGTTCAGCGACTTCAAGCAATTGAAGGAGAAAGGTCCACGCATCATTACCAAAGCCCACGGCGTTTACCTGTGGGACAGCGAAGGCAACAAGATCCTCGACGGCATGGCCGGCCTGTGGTGTGTGGCGATCGGTTACGGTCGCGATGAACTGGCTGACGCCGCCGCCAAACAGATGAAAGAACTGCCGTATTACAACCTGTTCTTCCAGACCGCTCACCCGCCGGTGCTGGAACTGGCCAAGGCCATTTCCGATATCGCGCCTGCCGGCATGAACCACGTGTTTTTCACCGGTTCCGGCTCCGAAGGCAACGACACGATGTTGCGCATGGTCCGCCACTACTGGGCGATCAAGGGCCAGCCCGACAAGAAAACCATCATCAGCCGCAAGAACGGCTACCACGGCTCCACCGTGGCCGGCGCCAGCCTGGGCGGCATGACCTACATGCATGAGCAGGGCGACCTGCCGATCCCGGGCATCTGCCACATCGCCCAGCCGTACTGGTTTGGCGAAGGCGGCGACATGAGCCCCGACGAGTTCGGCATCTGGGCGGCCAACCAGTTGGAAGAAAAGATCCTGGAACTGGGCGTGGACAGCGTCGGTGCCTTTATTGCCGAGCCGATCCAGGGCGCCGGTGGCGTGATCGTTCCGCCTGCGACCTACTGGCCGCGCATCAAGGAAATCCTCGCCAAGTACGACATTCTGTTTGTCGCCGATGAAGTGATCTGCGGTTTCGGCCGCACCGGTGAGTGGTTCGGTAGCGATTTCTACGACCTCAAGCCCCACATGATGACCATCGCCAAGGGCCTGACCTCGGGTTACATCCCCATGGGTGGCCTGATCGTGCGCGATGAAGTGGTGGCCGTACTGAACGAAGGCGGTGATTTCAACCACGGCTTCACCTACTCCGGCCACCCGGTGGCCGCTGCGGTGGCGCTGGAAAACATCCGCATCATGCGCGATGAAAAGATCATCAGCCGCGTTCACGACGAAACGGCACCGTATTTGCAGAAGCGTCTGAGGGAACTGGCGGATCATCCACTGGTGGGCGAAGTGCGCGGCGTGGGTATGCTCGGGGCGATTGAACTGGTGCAGGACAAAGCCACGCGCAAGCGTTATGACGGCAAAGGCGTGGGTATGATTTGCCGCAATTTCTGCTTCAATAACGGCCTGATCATGCGCGCGGTGGGCGACACCATGATCATTTCGCCGCCACTGGTGATCAGCAAGACCGAAATCGACGAGTTGGTGACCAAGGCGCGTACATGCCTGGACCTGACCTTGGCGGCATTGCAGGGCTAAGTGCTAGTCTGCGCCTGCGGCAAATAACGCAGGCTGTGGCTAATAAAGAAAAAATTGGAGCATCACCAAATGAAGGCATCAGGTTTGAAGAACGCCGGCAAGACCCTCCTCGCCTTGTCCCTGATGGGCGCAATGGCGGGCGCGGTGCAGGCAGACGATAAAGTGCTGCATGTGTACAACTGGTCCGACTACATCGCACCGGACACCATCGCCAACTTTGAGAAAGAGTCGGGCATCAAGGTGGTGTATGACGTTTTCGACAGCAACGAAACCCTGGAAGCCAAGCTGCTGGCGGGCAAGTCCGGCTACGACATCGTCGTGCCGTCGAACAACTTTCTGGCCAAGCAGATCAAGGCCGGCGTCTACCAGGAGCTGGACAAGTCCAAGCTGTCCAACTATGGCAACCTGAACAAGTCCCTGCTTAAAGCCGTGTCGGTCAGCGACCCGGACAATAAGCATGCCTTCCCGTACATGTGGGGTTCGATCGGCATCGGCTACAACCCGGAGAAGGTCAAGGCCGCGCTGGGCGTGGACAAGATCGATTCGTGGGACGTGCTGCTCAAGCCGGAGAACATCGCCAAGCTCAAGAGCTGCGGCGTGAGCTTCCTCGATTCGCCCACCGAAATGCTGCCGATCGCCTTGCATTACCTCGGCCTGCCAACCGACAGCCAGAAAAAAGACGACTTGAAGCAAGCCGAGGCGTTGTTCCTCAAGATCCGTCCTTCGATCGGTTACTTCCACTCGTCCAAGTACATCTCCGACCTGGCCAACGGCAACATCTGCGTAGCCGTGGGTTACTCGGGTGACATCCAGCAGGCCAAGTCCCGCGCGGCTGAAGCCGGCGGCAAGGTGAAAGTGGCCTACGACATTCCGAAAGAAGGCGCCGGTAGCTTCTTCGACATGGTCGCCATCCCTAAAGATGCCGAAAACGTCGACGCCGCCTACACGTTCATGAACTACCTGCTCAAGCCAGAAGTGATGGCTTCGATCACCGACAGCGTGCGTTTCCCGAACGGTAACGAGAAGGCTACCGCACTGGTCGACAAAGACATCACCAGCGACCCGGGCATCTACCCGCCAGCGGATGTGCAGGCCAAGCTCTACGCCATTGCTGATTTGCCGGCTGCAACCCAGCGTGAAATGACACGCAGCTGGACCAAGATCAAATCCGGCAAGTAACGCAAAAAACCTGTAGGAGCGAGCTTGCTCGCGAAAAATTCAAGAGCGCTGCGGGGTGCCTGATGCCCCGCATGATCGTTGACGACCTTCGCGAGCAAGCTCGCTCCTACAATTAAATGACAGAAAGTTTTGCCGGATCGGTTTATCGAGGGTAAGTTGCGCGCCGGTTTTGTTGCCGGGCAACAACTTTAAGGCCCAACTATTTTAGAGGACCTCCACTTGCCAATTTCTTTATTTCGCAAAGCCTTGCTGGTGGGTGCAGGTATCACGCTGGCTGTCAGCGTGCAGGCCGCACCCACGGTGCATATTTATAACTGGTCGGACTACATCGGTACCGACACCCTGGCCAACTTCGAAAAAGCCAGCGGCATCAAGCCCGTGTATGACGTCTTCGACTCCAACGAAACCCTGGAGGGCAAGCTGCTGGCCGGGCGTACCGGCTACGACGTGGTCGTGCCGTCCAACCACTTTCTCGGCAAGCAGATCAAGGCCGGGGCGTTCCAGAAGCTCGACAAGTCACTGCTGACGAACTACGCCAACCTCGACCCGGCGTTGCTCAAACGCCTGGAAAAGAACGACCCGGGCAACCAGTACGCCGTGCCGTACCTGTGGGGCACCAACGGCATCGGCTACAACGTCGATAAAGTGAAGGAAGTGCTGGGCGTCGACCATATCGATTCCTGGGCCGTGCTGTTCGAGCCGGAAAACATGAAGAAGCTGGCCTCGTGCGGCGTATCGTTCATGGACTCGGCGGATGAAATGCTGCCGGCGGTGCTCAACTACATGGGCCTGGATCCCAACAGCAGCAACCCGGAAGACTACAAGAAGGCCGAAGCCAAGCTGCTCAAAGTGCGTCCTTACGTGACCTACTTCCATTCTTCCAAGTACATCTCGGACCTGGCCAACGGCAACATTTGCGTAGCGGCAGGTTTCTCCGGCGATGTGTTCCAGGCCAAGGCCCGCGCAAGCGAGGCGGGCAAAGGCGTGAACATTGCCTACGTGATTCCCAAGGAAGGCGGCAACCTGTGGTTTGACGTGCTGGCCATCCCCAAGGATGCGACCAACGTCAAGGAGGCCCACGCGTTCATCAACTATTTACTGCAACCTGAGGTGATCGCCCAGGTCAGTGATTATGTCGGTTACGCCAACCCCAACCCTGGGGCGGACAAACTGATGGAGCAATCGATACGCACCGACGAAGCGGTTTACCCACCGCAGGCGGTGCTCGACAGGACATTCGTCAACTTCGAGTTGCCCCCCAAGGTGCAGCGTTTAATGACCCGCAGCTGGACCAAGGTCAAGACGGGCAAGTAAGGCTCAAACTATCCAAGTTCGCTCACCTGGGGCGGACTGCAAATTTGTTGGGAGTTTCGTAAATGGCAGTTGCCTCCGGCGCCTATAAGAAAGCCCTCGAGGGCGACCAGACACCGAAAAAGGTGCTGGTCAAAATCGACCGGGTCACGAAGAAGTTCGACGAGACGATTGCCGTGGACGACGTGTCCCTGGAAATCAAGAAAGGCGAAATCTTCGCCCTGCTCGGCGGTTCGGGTTCGGGCAAGTCCACCTTGCTGCGTATGCTCGCAGGCTTCGAGCGCCCGACTGAAGGCCGCATCTACCTAGACGGGGTGGACATCACCGATATGCCGCCCTACGAGCGGCCGATCAACATGATGTTCCAGTCCTACGCCTTGTTCCCGCACATGACCGTGGCGCAGAACATCGCCTTCGGCCTGCAACAGGACAAGATCCCCAAGGCCGAGGTCGACGCCCGTGTGGCCGAGATGCTCAAGCTGGTGCAGATGAGTCAGTACGCCAAGCGCAAGCCGCACCAGTTGTCCGGCGGCCAGCGCCAGCGTGTGGCCCTGGCCCGCTCTCTGGCCAAGCGCCCGAAACTGCTGCTGCTCGATGAGCCGATGGGCGCCCTCGACAAGAAACTGCGTTCGCAGATGCAGCTTGAGCTGGTGGAGATCATCGAACGCGTCGGCGTGACCTGCGTGATGGTGACCCACGACCAGGAAGAGGCCATGACCATGGCCGAGCGCATCGCGATCATGCACCTGGGCTGGATCGCGCAGATCGGCAGCCCGGTCGATATCTACGAAACACCCACCAGCCGCCTGGTGTGCGAGTTCATCGGCAACGTCAATATTTTCGACACCCAAGTGGTGGATGACGCCGAAGGCCATGCGGTGCTCAAGTGCCCGGACCTGGACCGCGACATCTACGTCGGCTACGGCATCGCCACCGCGGTGGAAGACAAGTCGGTGACCTACGCGATTCGCCCGGAAAAGCTGCTGGTCACCACCCAAATGCCGACCTGCGAGCACAACTGGTCCAGCGGCAAGGTGCATGACATCGCGTACCTGGGCGGCCACTCGGTGTTCTACGTGGAGCTGCCGAGCGGCAAGCTGGTGCAGTCCTTCGTCGCCAACGCCGAGCGCCGTGGCCAGCGTCCGACCTGGGGTGACCAGGTCTACGTGTGGTGGGAAGACGACAGCGGCGTGGTACTTCGCTCATGAACATGAAGAAGTTCAAGCGGCGCTTGGATCGCATCGTCCCCACCGGCAAGCAGGTGGTCATCGGGATTCCGTTCCTGTGGCTGTTCCTATTTTTCGCACTGCCGTTTTTCATCGTGCTGAAAATCAGCTTTGCCGAAGCCGATGTGGCGATTCCGCCCTACACCGAGATCTACACCTACGTTGAGCAAAAGCTGCAACTGGTGCTGAACCTGGCCAACTACCAACTGCTGGCCGGCGACGACCTGTACATCTCCGCGTACCTGGGCTCGCTGAAGATGGCGTTCTTCAGCACGCTGTTGTGCCTGCTGATCGGCTACCCGATGGCCTACGCCATTGCTACTGCGCGCAAAGAGATGCAGACCGTGCTGGTGCTGCTGATCATGATGCCGACCTGGACCGCGATCCTGATCCGCGTCTATGCGTGGATGGGCATCCTGAGCAACAACGGTCTGCTCAATGGCTTCCTGATGTCCATGGGGCTGATCAACGAACCGCTGCAGATCCTCAACACCAATATTGCGGTGTATATCGGCGTGGTCTATTCGTACCTGCCGTTCATGATCCTGCCGCTGTACGCCAACCTGGTGAAGCACGACCAAAGCCTGCTGGAGGCCGCTTCCGACCTGGGCTCGAGCACCTTCAACAGCTTCTGGAAGATCACCGTGCCGCTGTCCAAGAACGGCATCATCGCCGGGTGCATGCTGGTCTTCATCCCGGTAGTGGGCGAGTTCGTGATCCCGGAACTGCTCGGCGGCCCGGAAACCCTGATGATCGGTAAAGTGTTGTGGCAGGAATTCTTCAACAACCGTGACTGGCCGGTGGCGTCCGCCCTGGCGGTGGTGATGCTGGCGATCCTGATCGTGCCGATCATCCTGTTCAACCGCAGCCAGGCCAAAGAGCTGGAGGGCAAGATATGAAACGCTTTCGTTTCTCCAGCTTCATGCTGGTCGTGGGGTTGTTGTTCATCTACTTGCCGATGCTGATCCTGGTGATCTACTCGTTCAACGAGTCCAAGCTGGTGACGGTGTGGGGCGGCTGGTCGATCAAGTGGTACGTGGGCCTGCTGGACAACACCCAGTTGATGGGCTCGGTGGCGCGTTCGCTGGAAATCGCCTGCTACACGGCGGTGGCCGCGGTCGCCCTGGGTACGCTGGCGGCATTCGTGTTGACGCGCATCAGCCAGTTCAAGGGCCGCACGCTGTTCGGGGGCCTGGTGACGGCGCCGCTGGTGATGCCGGAAGTGATCACCGGTCTGTCGCTGTTGCTGCTGTTCGTGGCCATGGCGCAGATGATCGGCTGGCCCCAGGAGCGTGGCATCGTCACCATCTGGATCGCCCACACGACGTTCTGTGCGGCCTATGTGGCGGTGGTGGTGTCGGCGCGCCTGCGTGAGCTGGACCTGTCGATCGAAGAAGCGGCGATGGACCTGGGCGCGCGGCCGTGGAAGGTGTTCTTCCTGATCACCATTCCGATGATCGCACCGTCATTGGCGGCGGGCGGCATGATGTCGTTCGCGCTGTCCCTGGACGACCTGGTACTGGCCAGTTTCGTCTCGGGGCCGGGGTCGACGACGTTGCCGATGGAAGTGTTCTCGGCGGTGCGCCTTGGGGTTAAACCCGAGATCAACGCCGTGGCCAGCCTGATCCTGCTGGCGGTGTCGTTGGTGACCTTCCTGGTGTGGTTCTTCAGCCGCCGTGCCGAGGAACACCGCAAGAAGGCCATCCAGCAAGCGATCGAAGAAGCGGCTGCCGACGGTTGGCAGCAGCCGGACAAGCGCCGCGCGCCTGCACCGGTCTAACTGATGAAGCAGGGTTGATCGTTCCCACGCTCCGCGTGGTAACGCCTCCTGTGACGCTCTGCGTCACGCTTTTAGAAGCGGACGCGGAGCGTCCTGGGCTGCATTCTCACGCAGAGCGTGGGAACGATTAACGTCAGTTAAGCCGCCCACGGCGACTTGCGAATCACCTCCACAAAGTTCATCGGCTTGAACCCCGGCTCCTGATCCACCAGCACATCGGTCTTCACGTTGCCAAACGTGGTCTGCGGGCGATGGCGCAAGCCGTCGGCGAAGGCGCAGATTATGCACTCCTTGAACCCTTCACCGCGTGGATGCGCATGCACCACGGCTTCGCGCTGCACGCTGGAAAACGCAGCGTAGTCCATGCCCAGCACATCCATCTCCACCCCGGCAGTCACCAGCGCCACGGTCGGCCGCAGATGCTGCGGCACGCCTGGCGTGGTGTGCAGCGCGATGGACAGCCACACTTGCTCGATATCGTCATCGCTCAGCCCGTAAGGCTTGAGGAAGGCTGCGGCCGCGTTGGCGCCGTCGACTTCAAACCGCTGGTCGTCGCTGCGGTGGCCTTCGACCAGGCCCAGGTCATGGAACATCGCGCCGACATAAAGCAGCTCCGGGTTGTAGGCGAACTGTTGGCGCTCACCGCTCAACGCGCCGAACAGGAACACCCGGCGGGAGTGGTGATAGAGCAGGTCGGATTCGACATCGCGGATGTAT
The DNA here is from genome assembly GCF_001983175.1 of Pseudomonas cedrina subsp. cedrina. Lineage (GTDB taxonomy): Bacteria > Pseudomonadota > Gammaproteobacteria > Pseudomonadales > Pseudomonadaceae > Aquipseudomonas > Aquipseudomonas cedrina. The sequence goes on along the minus strand of NZ_MNPW01000006.1, from coordinate 44,518 downwards.
TCGGTGGTGGCCCTGGCCAGGGCGCTATCGGGGATCTGGATGCCGGCGATGGTGTTGCGCATGGTGGTTCTCCTCTGGAAAGGGTTCCAGTCTGGTCGCGTGTCCGTGAGGCAGCTACCTTGGCGGGGGAGCGATGTCGGCCAATGTGCCTTCACATCGCGCCAAGGGTGTACCCGTTCAAATGTGGGAGCTGGCTTGCCTGCGATAGCATCTACTCGGTATACCTGATGGACCGGGGCGTCTGCATCGCAGGCAAGCCAGCTCCCACAGGGATTTGTGTTTCTCCAGTTAGATAAAGGTGTGTCGTGCATGGGCAAAACCGTCGCCATCCTGATCTTCCCCGGCGTCCAGTCATTGGACGTGACCGGCCCCATGGATGTGTTCTGCGAGGCCAACCGGTTTTTGCCGCCGCAGGAGCACTATCAGTTGGAGGTCATCGGTTTCGGCCACGGCAATATGGCGGCTTCCAACGGCCTGTCGTTGCAGGCCCACCGGCATTACAGCGAAGCCCTGCAGGCCTACGACCTGCTGCTGGTCGCCGGTGGCCCGCAGTTGCCCTTTGAAGATTTCGGTGCCGAGTTCGATGATTGGCTTCGCGGAGCCACCGCGCGTGCGCGGCGCTTCGGTTCGATCTGCAACGGCGCTTTCATGCTGGCCCGTGCCGGGTTGCTGGACGGCAAAACCGTCACCACCCATTGGAACGATGCCGCCGAGCTGGCGCGCCTGTGCCCCACGGCCCAGGTCGAAGCCGACCGCCTTTATGTTCAGGACGGTAACCTCTACACCTCGGCCGGGGTGACGGCGGGTATCGATTTGTCGTTGTATCTGCTGGCCCAGGACTACGGCCCGGAAGTCGCGCTGAGCGTGGCCAAGCGACTGGTTGTATTCACCCAGCGCGCAGGCGGGCAGTCGCAGTTCAGCCCGTTCCTCACGCCGCACGCCGAAACAACGTCAGCGGTAGCGCAGGTGCAGCTTTACGTACTGGCGAACCTGACGGGGGATTTGGCCATCGCCGACCTGGCCAGGGCGGCCAATATGAGCGCGCGCAATTTCTCCCGGGTGTTTGCCCGTGAGGCGCGGATAACGCCCGCGGAGTTTGTCGAGCGCGCGCGGGTGGACGCGGCGCGGGTGATGCTCGAAAGCAGCTGCGCGCCGCTCAAGACCGTGGCCTACCGATGCGGGTTTCGTGATGCCCAGCACATGCGCAGTGTGTTCAACCGCCGGCTGGGCGTGACGCCGCAACAGTTCCGGCTTAACTTTGCGGCGCCGGTTTGAGCGTGTCGTAGGCTTCCAGCGCGCGCAGCGAGTAGATATACGCCGCGCCGGCATTCAGCGAGATCGCCGTGGCCAGCGTGGCGGCGACTTCCTCGCGGGTGGCGCCGGCCTTGATCGCAGCGTCGGCATGCACGCCGATGCAACCGTCGCAGCGTGTGGTGATGGCCACGGCGATGGAAATCAGCTCGCGGGTCTTGGCGTCGAGTACATTGTTTTCCTCGGCAGCTTCGCCCAGCGCCATGTACGCTTTGACCATCTTCGGGTTGCTCTTGCCCAGCGTGCCAAAGGCTTTCTTCACGGTAGGCAGCAAGTCGGACCAGTTATTGAACATTGCGGTAACTCCTGAACGGGTGGGTGGTGTAAAGCTAGTCTGTTCCGTTCGGGCGCGGCGTTATTGTTCAATCCGCTCATCTTTTTGACCGATGCTCGCAAATGAACTCGATCGACACCCTTATCGCATTGGCCAACCTGCGCGGCAGCCTGGATTTGCGCTGCCAGTTCCAAGGCGAGTGGGCCCTGGACCACGCCCCGGAAAACCTGGGCGTAGCGCCTTATCACATCGTGCTCAGCGGTACCTGCCGTGCCGAGTTGTCGGGCGGGCAGCACGTGACCCTGGAGGAGGGCGATATCCTGTTGATGCCTGGCGGCGCCACTCACCTGTTGCGCAGCCAGGGCGCGCGGATCAAGCCGATGCAACCCAAGGTGATCGAAGGCGGTGTGCTTACGGTGCACCAATTGGGGGGCGACCGGCCTGACCTGGACATGCTCTGCGGCAGCTTTCATTACAACCGCCAGTCACTGTTGTTCGGCGCGTTGCCCGAATACCTCGTGGTGTCCAGCCGGCAATGGCAGGCCGATGGGCAGCTTGCGGCCTTGATCGCCTTGTTGCGCAGTGAAGCGGACGGCCAGCAGGTGGGCGCGCGCGCCTTTATCGACGCGTTGTCGTCAGCCCTGTTCACCCTGATTCTTCGCACCTGGCTGAACCTGCAGGCGCCGGTCGCCGGCACCTTTGCCCTGCTCGCCGACAAGCGCTTGAGCAAGAGCTGGCAGGCGATGCTGAGCGATCCTGGGCATGCGTGGACCATCGACAGCCTGGCGGCTGCCGCAACCATGTCGCGCGCCACTTTCATGCGTGCATTCGTCAAAGTGGCGGGCGTGTCGCCCTGGGTGCTGCTGACCCAGTTGCGCATGGAACGGGCATTCAACCTGCTGCGTCAGTCGCGCCTGAGCCTGCTGGATATCGCCGCCCAGGTGGGTTACCAGTCCCAGGCGGCGTTCAGCAAGAAATTCAAGGAGACCTACGGCGAGGCGCCGGGGCGGTTGCGGGCAAAATAACAGTCGCAGCTTAGATTCAGTGTGGGAGCTGGCTTGCCTGCGATAGCATCACGTCGGTTTAACTGAAAAACCGAGGCGTTTGCATCGCAGGCAAGCCAGCTCCCACATTGATTGCGGTCATCTGGCAGGTAGCAGCTTGAGCGTACCGCGCGTATTCGCCGTCACTTCCTCATCGCTAAAGTGCGCCTGTTCGTAGCCGCCTTCGATGTAGGTTTGCGCCTGGTCGCCGTAGTGCCGGTCAAACGGCACACCGCTTTGACCCACCGGGTTGATGGTCAGTGCGTGGGCCGCGTCGGCGAAGTCGATCAGGCGGCGGGTGGATGGCCCATAGGTGACGGGCCAAGGCGCCGGGCCGATGTTGGCCGACTGGTTGTTCGGCACTTCGTGGCTACCAGGCGCCGGGAACGGGCCGACATTGACGATCAGGTCCAGCGGCTTCTGCGAGCCCAGCGGGTGGCCGTGGGTCAGGGTGTGCGCCTTGCCCCATTGCCATTGGCTCGGGTCATCGCCGAAGGTGGCCTTCAGATGCGCGAGGCTGTTGTCCCAGGCGAGCTTGACGGTGTCGGCGCGCTTGCCGTCCCACCACGGCGAATCCGGCGTGGCGGCCAGGCGTGGCAGGGCGGCGTCGACTACACGGGTGCTGAGCAGGGTCTTGAACATGGCGTCGCCGAGCTTCGGGCGCAAGGCCGCGTCAGCCAGGTTGAACAGGAACTGGTTGAACAACGTGGCGCTGGTGGAATCGAGCGGGTAATCGCCTTTCCAGGCGGCCAGTTGCTCCACCTGTTGCAACTGCGCCGGGTCCTTGACCACTTCGCGCAGCACCGGCAACAGCGGCGTCAGCAGGCGCGGGCCGAAGGCGGTGGTGGTGCCCAGCTGCAAGGCCTGGCTGTTGTCGACATCCCACTTCACCCGGTTATCGCTCAGTTGCAGGTTCAATTGCTGGCCACGGTCGGCCAAATTGTAATAGCCGGGGATCTCCATGCCGGTCGGTGAAATCGGCTGGGCATTGGCCGAGACTACATAACCGCGCGCCGGGTTCTCTTCCTGTGGGTTCGCGCTGAAGGGATAAAAGCCCAGCTTGTCAGCCTGGGCGGTGCTGCCGTCGAGGATAAAACCAGGGTGGGTTCCAGCCGGGCGAATCGGCAACTGCGCCGCCGCCCACCAGCCGATATCGCCCTTGGCATTGGCCCACACGATATTCAGGCCCGGCGCGGACACCTTCGACGCCGCCGCGCGTGCCTTGGCCAGGGTATCGGCGCGGTTGAGCTGGTAGAAGCCTTCGAGGATCGGGTTCTGGGTGTCCAGGAATGCCCACCACATGGCGATCGGGGTCTTGCCGGCGCTCTCGCCCAGCACGTCATTGATGATCGGCCCATGGGGGGATTGGCGTAGCGTCAAGGTCACCGGCGCTTGGCCTTTCACCGCAATCTGCTGCTCTGTGCGGGTCATGTCCACCCATTGGTCGTGGTACCAGATCTGGTTGGGGTTGTCTGGGTTGAGCTTCTCGGCGATCAGGTCGAGGTCATCGTTCTGGAACATCGTCAGGCTCCAGCCGAAATCCAGGTTGTGCCCCAGGAACGCGAACGGCACCAGTGCGTTGTGATAACCGTACAACTCGAAACCCGGCGCCGACAGCTGCGCCTCGTACCATACCGACGGCACCGAAAAACGAATGTGCGGATCACCGGCCAGCAACGGCTTGCCGCTCTTGGTGCGGTTACCGCTGATGGCCCAGGCGTTGCTGCCTTCGAACTGCGGCAAGCCGTTGTCGGCCAGCGCCTGTTCGCTCAGGGCGGCGATGGCGCCCAGGGCTTGCCAGTCACTGGCGACGAGGTTGAGGGCGCCTTGGGGCTGCCAGTCGAGATCGAAGATTTTCAGGTAATCGCTGCCCAATTGATCGCGTACGTAAGTCAGCAGGGGCTCGGTGCGAAACGCAGCAGCAAAGCTGTAGGCCATATACCCGGCGACGCTGATGCTGTCCTCGGCGGTAAACGGCCGCTTGGGGATGCCCAGTACGTCGAACTCCATCGGCCGCGCGTGGCTGTCCTGATACTGGTTGATCCCGTCCAGGTAGGCTTGCAAGGCCTTCCAGTGGGCCGAGGTATGATCGAGCTGCGCCACATAGGTGTCGGCGCGCTCGCGAATGCGCAGGCTGCGAAACAGCTTGTCGGTCTCCAGCACCTTGGGCCCCAGCACCTCGGCCAGCTCGCCACGGGCCAGGCGCCGCATGATTTCCATCTGGAACAGCCGGTCCTGGGCGTGCACATAACCCAGGGCGCGATACAGGTCGGTTTCGTTCTGGGCACGAATGTGCGGCACGCCGCGGTCGTCGTAACGCACGGTGACCGCGCCCTGCAGGTTGGCCAGCGTCACTGTGCCCTGGCGCGTGGGCTGCTTGCTGTACACGTACCAGCCGGCGCCGAGGGCGATCAGTACCGCAAGCACCGCGAGGGTCCTCAAGACGCGCTTCATGGGCATTCCTTATGGAGAGTTGGTGGCAGCTACGAGCCTTTTGGCCACGAACAATAGCAGCCCACCGCCAGGGTGTGCGTGGCATTCACCGCGCGCCCCGCTTCAAGGGCCTGCAGGATCGGTTCGATGAAGCTGTTGCTGGAATTGCACGTGAGGCCTTCGCTGTAGGGCCCGAAATAGGCCAGCTTGCCGCTGCGATCCCAGATGCCCACGGCTGGGCTGGCCGGCACTTGATCAGCGCCGGGCAGGGCATCGAGAATTTTCATCCTGCGCAGGTTCTCGGGCAGTTGGCCGTGGCTGCCGGGTTTTTGCAGGGCGTAGAACTCGACGCCTTTGGGCGCGTATTGCTCGATCAACTCGCCCAGATGCTGTTGGTTGCCAACGTTGCAGGGGCAGGCCGGGTCCCAGAAGTGCACCAGGCGGATCGGACCCGGGCCCGCCAGCTCGGCCGGCAGCCTCAGCGGGTCACCGGAGAAGACCGCCGTGTGTTCGCTGAAGGCGCGCAGGTAGCGGCCCTGGAACCAGTCATAGGCCACCCACAGCACGCCGGCGCAGATAACCAGGATCAGGCTGGCGAACAAGGCGGTGCGGTGGGGCTGTCGCATTCAGATGTATCCTCGAAGGTCGCGTAGCTTGCCATGCTTGTCCTGACAGATGAATATCGCAGCTTGAAATTCATCTCTGCCGTCAGTCTGGAACCCTTTATGCCTGTGACCTTTGACCCCGATCATCTGCGCGAAAGCCTGCGGCCCCTGGTGGATGCGCAACCGCTTTCGGCCGAGGCGCGGGTCTACCAGCGTTTCTATGGGCTGGATCTGGCTGCACGCACCGTCCCGGTGGTGAGCCGGCTGGGGCGTTTCGGGGTGGATGGCTTTGAGGTGGTCGCCCAGGTGTGGTGGCCGCCAGTGCCGGTGGCGACGATGTTCCTGTTCCACGGCTTCTACGACCACATGGGGTTGTACCGACATGTGGTGGACTGGGCGCTGGACCAGGGGTTCGTGGTGATCGCCTGCGACCTGCCCGGCCATGGTTTATCCAGCGGCCCGCGCGCCAGCATCGATGAATTTTCGGTGTATCAGGACGTGGTGCAGGCCCTGTTCAGCCAGGCCGAGGCACTGCAACTGCCGCAGCCCTGGCACTTGTTCGGGCAAAGCACCGGCGGGGCGGTGGTGGTGGATCACCTGCTCAACCATGGCGCTGGCAGCCCGGCCCAGGGCAAGACCTTCCTGCTGTCGCCGTTGGTGCGGCCACGTGCCTGGGGCTGGTCGCAACTCAGCTATTACCTGCTGCGGCCGTTCGTCAACGGCATCGCGCGGCGGTTCAGCGAGAACACCCACGATCCCGCGTTCAAACCTTTCCTTGAAGCCGACCCGCTGCAGCCACGCCAACTGCCGACTGCCTGGGTGGGCGCATTGGCGCGCTGGATCAAACGCATCGAAGCCGCGCCGCGCAGCCCGAGGCGGCCGGTGATTGTGCAGGGCGAGGAGGACATGACGGTGGACTGGCAGCACAACCTGCAGGTGCTGCGCAGCAAGTTCGACCAGCCCGAGGTGTTGATGCTGGCGCGTGGCAGGCATCATTTGGCGAATGAGATTGCGCAGATTCGCGAGGAGTACTTTAAGTATTTGACGGACCACCTGAAGTAACACGATCCAACTGTGGGAGCTGGCTTGCCTGCGATGGGCATAGGTATCTACACATCTTTGTAGTGAGCGGGCTTGTCCCGCGCTGGGCTGCGAAGCAGCCCCAAACCAGGCGACCGGATTCTACCTGAAGCTCGGCGATGCCTTTATTGGGGCGGCTTCGCCACCCAGCGCGGGACAAGCCCGCTCACTACAGGGAGATTTTTCAGCCTTTGAAAGTTGTGTAGATACCTATGCTGCGATAGCGGTGTGTCAGTCACCACCGCCATCGCAGGCAAGCCAGCTCCCACAGGTTACTGCGCCAGGCTGGAGGTACTCTGGCCGACAGCAAGCCCGGCACGTATGGCCGCTAACGCCGCCTGGTAATACGCCTTGCCCTCCGGCGATTCGGCAAAGGTCGCGAATTCTTCCAGCTCCGGGTCAGACAAATCCCGATAGACATACAACAGGGTGTTGTTCAGGTCCTTGTCGATCTGCTGCATCAACCGCTCACGCTGGCCGTTCAACATGCCCTGTGCCTGACCGCCGCCCAACAGGCCGGGGATCATCTGGCTCAGGCTATCGGCCGCCACACCGGCAATCGCCAGGCTGACTTCGGCGCCGGCTTCACGGGCCGGCAGCGCCTGGGCCAGGTGGCCGATGATGAGGCTGCGGGTGGCGTCGGCTTCGATTTTCGGCAATCCCTGGGCGTTTTTCGCCAATTGGTCGCGGCGGGTGGCCTGCAACTCGGCGGCCACAATCTTGCGGCCCAAGGGCGATTGAAAAAACGCCAAGGCGGGTTTGGGGTCCGCCAAGTGCTTGCGCAATTGCGCTTCGGCACGCTGGTCCATGGCCTGGGCGGCAAACCGCTTATTGCTGTTGTCCACCAGCGCCTGGTACACCGCCGGCGGCAGGCTGTTGCGGTAGCGCTGCTGGGCGGCACTGAGGGCGTCATTGAAATGCGCACGTTGTTCGGCCCAGCCGGCGACCGTGTACAACTGGTCATGGCCGTCTGCCCAAGCGGGCAAAACGCAGAACATCAACAAGGAAAAAAACAAACGACGCATATGGACTCCTGTCAGTCGGCCACTATTGTCCGTGTCGGGCGTAGGATTTGTCGAGAAGTCCTATCAGTCACCTGACTAAAGTGTATTCAGACGCTCGGCGGCTCTGTCGGATTCACAGGCGTATGGATACTATGCGCGCCATGCAAATACCCCTCGATCACCCCTTGCTGCAACGCATTGTCGACGACCTGGCCGGAAAGGGCTGGTCCCGGCAGGACGGCTTCCTGCCCCAGGCTCTGACCCTGGAACTGGCGGCCGAGTGCCGTAAACGTGCGGCCGAGGGTGAACTGGCCCCGGCGGCGGTTGGACGCGGCCCGGCCCAGGAAATCCGCGAGGGCATTCGCGGTGACCATATCCAGTGGCTGGAAGAGGGCGATGCGCCAGTCTGCGAGAGTTACATGACGATCATGGACAGCCTGCGCCTAGCGATGAACCGCGGCCTTTTCCTTGGCCTGGAAGATTTCGAAAGCCACTTTGCGATGTACCCGCCGGGAGCGTTTTACCTCAAGCACCTGGACCGTTTCCGCGACGATGACCGGCGCATGGTCTCGGCGGTCATCTATTTGAACGACGCCTGGCTGCCCGAGCATGGCGGCCAGTTGCGCATGTACCTCAAGGACGGCGTCGAATACGACGTGGTGCCCATCGGCGGTTGCCTGGTGGTGTTCCTCTCGGGCGAAGTGCCGCACGAAGTCATGCCCGCCACGCGTGAACGCCTGTCCCTCACCGGCTGGTTTCGCCGGCGGGGCAACGAGCCGTTTTGAGCCTGCCCAGCTCTGTGAAGCCATGATAGGTCAAATGTGGTAGCTGGCTTGCCTGCGATGGCGGATCGGTATCTACACATTTTGTAGTGAGCGGGCTTGACGAATCGTCGCACCGCCCGCGCTGGGCTGCGAAGCGGCCCCAAACCAGGCGAATTGGGTTTTTCTGAAACTGCGCGGTGTCTTTACTGGGGCGGCTTCGCCACCCAGCGCGGGACAAGCCCGCTCACTACAGGGAGATTTGTCAGCCTTTGAACGTTGTGTAGATACCTATGGCTATCGCAGGCAAGCCAGCTCCCACAATGGATCTACTGTGCCTTGACTACTGGTGTGTCGCCTTCCAACCATTTCTGCGCCAGTGCCTTCAATCGCCCGTCGTCCTTCACCCGCTTCAACGCCCCGTCCAGACTTACCTTGAACGCTGGATTACCCTTCTGAAACGGTATCGCCAGCTCAGGCTTCTCGTTGTAAGGCGCACTGAAATCGAAACGATCCTGCAGCGCGGCAGTCATAGCGATATGGTTGATGGCCACGTCGTACTTGCCGGTTTCCACCCCCGGCAGCAGGTCGGTGTCATCGGTGGTGATAAACGAGGGGCGCACGTCCATCTCCTTGGCCAGTTGCTCACCCAGCTCCACTTCGAAGCCGGTGAGTTTGTCGCCTTCCTTGAAATTGAACGGCGGTGTGTTGGCTTCAACGGCGATGCGCAATTCGCCACGGTCATTGACGTCGTCGATCAATTCGGCATGGGCCAATGGGCTCAGAAGAGGAAGCAGCAGTAACAGGCCAGGCGAAAAGCGCATGGTCACTCCTAGAAAATTCAGATGTGCGAGGCGCCGTTCAGCATCGCTTTGCTATGGTGTCGAGTGCCTTGGACAGCAATTTGTCACGAAGTTGTCATCCCCCTACAGATTTCACAGAAAAACTGGAGAAGCGAATGAAAGCCCTTTTGTCACGTGCAACCCTGGCCAGCGTGTTGCTGGGCGCCTCGATGTTGGCCAATGCCGCTGATGTTCCTCGTACGCCTGCCCCCAAAGGGGCCGAGGTGTTTATCGTCTCGCCTAAAGACGGCGCTACCGTCGACAAAACCTTCACCGTCAAATTTGGCGTCAAGGGTCTGGACCTGGAGCCGATCGACAAGCAGGTGCCGGGCGCCGGCCACCACCACCTGCTGGTGGATCAGGATGTGAAGGCGCTTAAGGCGGACGAAGCCATCCCGGCCACTGCTACTTCGATTCATTTCGGCAAGGCGCAAACCGAAACCGAACTGACCCTGAGCCCAGGCAAGCACACCTTGCAACTGGTGGCTGGCGATAACGTGCATCGCCAATTCGAGCCCACTGTCGCCTCGAAAGTCATCACGGTTAACGTTAAGTAAGCGTTGTTCAGACAAAAAAATGGGAGACCCCTGCGGGTCTCCCATTTTTTATGCGGCGTTTGAAACGTTAGAACAACACGCGGCTACGAATCGTGCCGGTGATGTGCTGCAGCTTCTCTTGCGCCAGGTCCGAATACTCGGCATCGACGTCGATCACCACATAGCCGACCTTCTCGTTGGTCTGCAGGAACTGACCGGAGATGTTGATGCCGTTTTCCGCGAAGACCTTGTTGATCTCCATCATTACGCCAGGAATGTTCTGGTGGATGTGCAGCAGGCGGTGCTTGCCAGGGTGAGCCGGCAGGGCCACTTCCGGGAAGTTGACGGACGATACCGAGGTACCGTTGTCGCTGTACTTGACCAGCTTTTCCGAGACTTCCAGGCCGATGTTGGCTTGGGCTTCAGCGGTGGAGCCGCCGATGTGCGGGGTCAGGATCACGTTGTCCAAGCCACGCAGCGGGCTTTCGAAGATGTCGTCGTTGGAGCGTGGCTCCACCGGGAACACGTCGATGGCGGCGCCGATCAGGTGCTTGTCCTTGATCGCGTCGGCCAGGGCGTCCAGCTCGACCACGGTGCCGCGTGCGGCGTTGATCAGGATCCCGCCTTTCTTGATGGCGCGGATCTCCTTCTCGCCGATCATCCACTGGGTTTCAGCGGTTTCCGGAACGTGCAGGGTGACGATGTCGGACATGCCCAGCAGCTCGGTCAGGCTCGACACTTGCGTGGCGTTGCCCAGCGGCAGCTTGGTCAGGGTGTCGTAGAAGAACACCTGCATCCCCAAGCCTTCTGCCAGTACCGACAGCTGCGTACCGATCGAGCCGTAACCGACGATGCCCAGCTTCTTGCCGCGGATTTCGAAGGAGTTGGCCGCGCTTTTGATCCAGCCGCCACGGTGGCAGGAAGCGTTCTTCTCGGGGATACCGCGCAGCAGCAGGATCGCCTCGGCCAGCACCAGCTCCGCAACGGAACGGGTGTTGGAGTACGGTGCGTTGAACACCGCGATGCCACGCTCGCGCGCTGCGTTGAGGTCGACCTGGTTGGTGCCGATGCAGAAACAGCCAACCGCCACGAGCTTCTTGGCGTGGTCGAAGATCTCTTCGGTCAGCTGAGTGCGTGAGCGAATGCCGATAAAGTGCGCGTCGGCGATCTTTTCCTTGAGCTGGGCTTCCGGCAGAGAACTGGTGATGTACTCAATGCTGGTGTACCCGGCGGCTTTCAGAACGTCGACAGCCGATGGGTGGACGCCTTCCAGAAGAAGGAACTTGATCTTGCTCTTATCGAGAGAAGTCTTGCTCATCTGCGTAAACCTGTATCCCGGAGAAAAATGGCAGGGAATCGGATCACGTAAGCTGACCCGGACGGCAGGAAAGCCGTCACCGCAGAAACGCCCTTTGGGTCTGTCCTGCGGGGGCGGTATGCTAGCATACGCGCCCCGCTAAACACCTATTCCTGCGACGTGAAGCGTTCTCAGGATGACCATGAATTGTTCGAGAGTTCTGTCGATGACCCATCCTGCCCTGATTGATGAGCTGAAGACCCTGGTTGAGCCCGGCAAAGTGCTGACCGACGCCGACTCCCTGGAGGCTTACGGCAAGGATTGGACCAAGCACTTCGCACCCGCGCCGACCGCCATTGTCTTCCCCAAGACCACCGAGCAGGTACAGGCCATCGTGCGTTGGGCCAATGCGCACAAGGTAGCGCTGGTGCCCTCCGGCGGGCGTACCGGCCTGTCGGCAGCCGCCGTGGCGGCGAATGGCGAAGTGGTGGTGTCGTTCGACTACATGAACCAGATCCTCGACGTGAACCTCACCGACCGCACCGCCGTGTGCCAGCCGGGCGTGGTCACCAAGCAATTGCAGAACGTCGCCGAAGAAAACGGCCTGTACTACCCGGTGGATTTCGCGTCCTCCGGTTCCAGCCAGATTGGCGGCAACATTGGCACCAATGCCGGCGGCATCAAGGTGATTCGCTACGGCATGACCCGCAACTGGGTGGCGGGCATGAAGGTCGTCACCGGCAAGGGCGATGTGCTGGAACTGAACCGCGACCTGATCAAGAACGCCACCGGCTACGACATGCGCCAGCTGTTCATCGGCGCCGAAGGTACCCTGGGCTTCGTGGTCGAGGCCACCATGCGCCTGGACCGTGCACCGAAAAACCTTACCGCGATGGTGCTGGGTACCACCGACTTCGACTCGATCATGCCGGTATTGCACGCGTTCCAGAGCAAGCTCGACCTGACCGCCTTTGAGTTCTTTTCGGACAAGGCCTTGGCCAAAGTCCTCGGCCGTGGCGACGTGCCAGCGCCGTTCGAAACCGAGTGCCCGTTCTATGCGCTGCTGGAATTCGAAGCCACCACTGAAGAAGTCGCCAACCATGCCCTGGAAACCTTCGAGCACTGCGTCGAGCAGGGCTGGGTGCTGGACGGCGTGATGAGCCAGAGCGAAACCCAGTTGCACAACCTGTGGAAGCTGCGCGAGTACATCTCCGAGACCATTTCCCACTGGACACCGTACAAGAACGACATTTCGGTCACCGTCTCCAAAGTGCCGGCGTTCTTGCAGGAAATCGATGCGATTGTCGGTGAACACTACCCGGACTTCGAAATCGTCTGGTTCGGCCACATCGGCGACGGCAACCTGCACCTGAACATCCTCAAGCCGGAAACCCTGAGCAAGGATGAGTTCTTCACCAAGTGCGCCACCGTGAACAAGTGGGTATTTGAAACAGTTGCGAAGTACAACGGTTCGATCTCCGCCGAGCACGGCGTGGGCATGACCAAGCGCGATTACCTGACCTACAGCCGTTCGCCGGTTGAAATCGAATACATGAAAGCAGTGAAAGCCGTGTTCGACCCCAACGGGATCATGAACCCTGGCAAGATCTTCGCTGTTTAACCGCCCCTGAAGGAGTCGTTTCATGAGCTACCAGCACAAGTACGTCGACGGCACCAACATCCACTTTCCGGTCGGCAAAGTGGTGTGTATCGGGCGTAACTACGCCGAACATGCCAAGGAACTGGACAACCCGGTACCGACCGAGCCGTTGTTGTTCATCAAACCGGGCAGTTGCGTGGTGCCGTTGGAAGGCGGTTTCAGCATCCCGACCGAGCGCGGTTCGGTGCACTACGAAGCGGAAATCGCGGTACTGATCGGCAAGCCTCTGTCGAACAAGCCAAGCCGTGAAGAAGTGCTGGATGCCATCTCCGGCTTCGCTCCGGCCCTGGACCTGACCTTGCGCGACAAGCAGGCCGAGCTGAAGGCCAAGGGCCTGCCGTGGGAAATCGCCAAGTCCTTCGACGGCGCGGCGGTGATTGCACCGTTTGTGGTCAGCAGTACCTTTGCGGACGTGACCGACATCGGCATTCGCCTGAGCATCAATGGCCAAGTGCGTCAGAACGGCAACAGCTCGCAAATGCTCAACCCGATCATCCCGATGATCCAGCACATGGCCGGCTGCTTCTCGCTGCAAGCGGGCGACGTGATCCTCACCGGCACCCCGGCTGGCGTGGGTCCGCTGAATGTGGGTGATGAGCTGGTGCTGGAGTTGTCGGGTGTGAATCGCTTCGAAAGCAGCGTTCGCTGATAGTTGAATGCAGTCTACATGTGGGAGCTGGCTTGCCTGCGATAGCATCGCCTCAGTGTGACTGACACACCGAGTCGCCTGCATCGCGGGCAAGCCCGGCTCCCACAAGGGTTTGTGTGAGCCGCAAAATCCAAGGTTTTGCATTTTTTTCACACGCCATCCGGATAATCCTTGGCCTTGTGCTATCCCCCCTAATGCTGACTTTCCGGAAAAAGCGCCCAATGGCCGTGCCTCTGCCCTCCGCCACACCCAAGCCGCGTTCTCGTTTTGCCCTGCGCTGGTACTCCTGGCTGCTGCTGACCGGCGTGATCGTGTACGGCGTTGCCTGGATCATGCACTGGGATGATCGCGGTGTGCTGTGGGTGCTTGAAGGCTTCGAAACTTCCGCCGAGCGCCAGGAAAGCGTGTGGCTGCCGGACTACCATGCGGTCATCGACGGCAAGCTTTTACTGGGGATGGAGAAGGACGAAGCGTCCGACATCGCCTACAACCCTCAGACCAAAACCCTGTTTGCAGTGATGGGCAAGAACCCGTTCCTCGTCGAGTTGAGCCTGCAAGGCGAGGTGCTGCGCAAGATGCCGCTCAACGGCTGGGATAACCCGGAAGGCGTGGCGGTGATGGAAAATGGCCTGATCGCCGTAGTCGACGAGCGCCAGCACAGCCTGTCCATCGTCAAGGTCGACGCCGCCACCCAGCAATTGAACAAGGCTGACTTCCCAACGTATGACCTGGGCCCGTCCAAGGACCAGAACAAAGCGTTTGAAGCCGTTACCTGGGACAAGCGCAACCAACAGCTGATATTGGGCGAAGAGCGCCCGCCGGCGCTGTTTACCTGGAAAAGCGACGGCAGCCAGACGTTGGCCGGCGACAAGCAAAAGCGGGCCAGTTCCGAACTGGACATGCGTAACCTCTCTGCCCTGGCCGTCGACCCTCGCACGGGCCATCTGCTGATGCTATCGGCCGATTCCCATCTGTTGCTGGAGTTGGACGAGAAGGGCGGGCAGGTCAGCTTCATGACTTTGCTCGGCGGGTTTAACGGCCTCAAAAACACCATTCCACGCGCGGAAGGGGTGACCATGGACGAGGACGGCACGCTCTACATGGTCAGTGAGCCAAATCTGTTCTATCGCTTCGAAAAGCAGAAATAGCAGATAAATCACGTCGGATATTTCTCTAAAAGCGGCATTGGCCAGACACCGTGGTGCGTTTAAGTTTAAATTCAGACAGGCGTGATATTCATTCGCCACTTTTGATTTTGAGCCCGCCCAATGCGACGACTAGTCCGCCCCAAATCTATCTTCTTTCTTCTTGCGCTGATCGCTCTGGTCAGCGCCGGGGCCGTTGCGCAGCACTTTCGCCTGTTCGAGCGCGCCTGGTTCAACTGGCAAGCGTGGCGCCAGCCGGCCAATGAGCGCTCCATTGGCCTGGCGGATTACCGTGTGGCCATCGAGGCTCAGGTAATCGAAGGGCTCAATGACGATGTTTCGGCCCTGACCTACGACCCTGTGCGCAAAAGCCTGTTTACCGTCACCAATAAAAATGCCGAGCTGATTGAACTGTCCTTGGAGGGCAAAATCCTGCGACGCATCCCCTTGGTGGGGTTTGGCGATGCGGAAGCGGTGGAATTTATCAGCGACAACATCTATGTCATCAGCGATGAACGCCAGCAGCGCCTGATCAAGGTGCATGTGGATGACGACACGCAGTTTCTCGACGCCGCCGATGCGGAGCAAATGACCCTGGGCCTGCACGTTGGCGGCAATAAAGGCTTTGAAGGCCTGGCCTATGACTCGGTAGGCAAGCGCCTGTTCGTGGCCAAGGAGCGCGACCCGATGCTGATCTACGAGGTCCACGGCTTCCCCCATTTCAAACCGGAAAAAACCTACTCGGTGCATGTGATCAACAACCCCAAGCGCGACGCAGGATTGTTTGTGCGTGACCTGTCGAGCCTGCAATACGATGAGCGCAGCGGCCATTTGCTGGCGCTGTCGGATGAGTCGTTCCTGGTATTGGAGCTGGATATCGACGGTCGCCCGCTGAGCAGTCTGTCACTGCTCAACGGGCGCCATGGCCTGAAAAAGCGCGTGCCCCAGGCGGAAGGGATCGCGATGGACGATGACGGTAACTTGTACCTGACCAGCGAGCCGAACCTGTTCTACGTCTTCAAAAAACCGGATTCCTGAGCACGCTGCTGAACCCCTGTGGGAGCTGGCTTGCCTGCGATGCAGCCACCTCGGTCTGTCAGTCAAACCGGGTCGATGCCATCGCAGGCAAGCCAGCTCCCACAAAAAGCACAGCCGATTTGCATCAGGCCTTGAGGGTTTTGACACCTTCGGAGGTGCCCAGCAGCAACACATCCGCCGGGCGCGCGGCAAACAGACCGTTGGTGACCACGCCGACGATCGCGTTGATCTGCGTCTCCAGCTTCACCGGATCGGTGATCTGCATGTTGAACACGTCGAGGATGATGTTGCCGTTGTCGGTCAACACGTCTTCGCGGTACACCGGGTCGCCGCCCAGTTTGACCAGCTCGCGAGCTACGTGGCTGCGGGCCATCGGGATCACTTCCACCGGCAGCGGGAACGCGCCGAGTACCGGCACCAGCTTGCTGGCGTCGGCGATGCAGATAAAGGTCTTGGCCACGGCTGCGACGATCTTCTCGCGGGTCAGGGCCGCGCCGCCGCCCTTGATCAGGTTCAGGTGTTCGTCGCTTTCATCGGCGCCGTCGACGTAGAACTCCAGGTCGCTCACGGTGTTGAGCTCGTACACCGGAATGCCATGACCCTTGAGGCGCGCGGCGGTGGCTTCGGAGCTGGCCACGGCGCCGTCGAACGCGCCTTTGTGTTTGGCCAGCGCATCGATGAAGCAGTTGGCGGTGGAGCCGGTGCCGACGCCGACGATGCTCTTGTCGTCGAGTTTGGGAAGGATTAAATCGACAGCGGCCTGGGCCACTGCCTGTTTGAGTTGATCCTGGGTCATGCGGGCTCCGGAACGGGCGGGAACTAAAGGGGGGCGCGAGTATAACCCAACAAAACCTCGGGATTCGTGTGGTCGCCCGGCCAAACGCTGGGTTAGACTCCCTGGCCCTGTCCAACCCGCCCAAGTGAACCTGCGCCGATGCTTGAACACTACGTCAAAAAGATCCTTACCTCGCGCGTTTACGACGTTGCCGTAGAAACCCCTTTGCAGACCGCCCGCCAGCTTTCCGAGCGGCTGGGCAACAAGGTCTGGCTCAAGCGTGAAGACTTGCAGCCGGTGTTCTCGTTCAAGATTCGCGGTGCCTACAACAAGCTGACCCAACTGACCGGTGAAGAGCGTGCGCGCGGCGTGGTCACGGCCTCGGCCGGCAACCACGCCCAGGGCCTGGCCCTGGCGGCCAAAGTGCTGGGGGTCAAAGCTACCATCGTGATGCCCAAGACCACGCCGGAGATCAAGGTCGAAGGCGTGCGCTCCCGTGGCGGCAAAGTGGTGCTGCATGGCGATTCCTTCCCGGAAGCCTTGGCCTATTCGCTGAAGCTGGTCGACGAAAAAGGCTACGTCTACATTCACCCCTACGATGATCCGCACACCATTGCCGGGCAGGGCACCGTGGCGATGGAAATCCTGCGCCAGCACCCAGGGCCGCTGGATGCGATCTTCGTGCCGGTGGGCGGCGGCGGGCTGATCGCCGGTATCGCGGCGTATGTGAAATACCTGCGCCCGGAGATCAAGATCATCGGCGTCGAGCCGGACGATTCCAACTGCCTGCAGCTCGCCATGGCGGCGGGTGAGCGCGTGGTATTGCCGACCGTGGGCCTGTTTGCGGATGGCGTGGCAGTGGCGCAGATCGGCCATTACACCTTTGAAATCTGCAAAGACTATGTCGATGAAGTGATCACCGTGAGCACCGATGAAATCTGTGCGGCGATCAAGGACATCTACGACGACACCCGTTCCATCACTGAGCCGGCAGGGGCATTGGGTGTGGCCGGTATCAAGAAGTACGTCGAGACCCGCGGCGTTACGGGGCAGACGCTGGTGGCCATCGACTCCGGTGCCAACGTCAACTTCGACCGCCTGCGCCATGTGGCCGAGCGCGCCGAGCTGGGTGAAGGGCGCGAAGCCATCATCGCCGTGACCATCCCCGAGAAACCCGGCAGCTTCAAGGCCTTCTGCGAGGCCGTGGGCAAGCGCCAGATCACCGAATTCAACTACCGCTACCACACCGGCAGCGAGGCGCACATTTTCGTCGGCGTGCAGACGCACCCGGAAAACGACCCACGCAGCGCGCTGATCGCCAGCCTTACCAGCCAGGGTTTCCCGGTGCTGGACCTGACTGAAAATGAACTGGCCAAGTTGCACATCCGTCATATGGTCGGCGGGCACGCGGCCAAGGTCAGCGATGAGGTGGTGTTTCGCTTCGAATTCCCGGAGCGCCCGGGTGCCTTGTTCAACTTTCTTAACAAATTGGGCGGGCGCTGGAACATCTCGATGTTCCACTATCGCAACCACGGCGCAGCCGATGGCCGTGTGGTCGCCGGCCTGCAAGTGCCGGCGAACGAGCGTCACCTGGTACCGGCCGCGCTGGAAGCGATTGGCTACCCTTACTGGGATGAAAGCGATAACCCGGCCTACACCCTGTTCCTCGGCTGAGCGGCTACGCTGGTGGGGACGGCCTTTAAGGAAAGATGACATGGAAACCCTGACCACCCTGAAAGTTATCCACATCGCGGCCACCGTGTTGTTGCTGCTCAGTGGCCTTGGCCTGGCGTTGCTGGCCTGGCGCAAACGCAGCGCCGGTCCGGCGGTGATGGTGCAGCGGCCGTGGGCCTTCATCTGGTTATTGATGGGCGTTTGCCTGGTCAGCATGCCGTTCACCGGCTGGTGGCTGGTGCACCTTGTTGGCTGGCCGTTGGGGCAGACCTGGATCCTGGGGTCCAGCATCCTTTACACCGTAGCGGCGCTGGCGTGGTTCTGGCTGGTGGCGCGGCTCAATCGGCTGCGCAAGGGCGAGGGTGGCAGCCTGAATTTCACCCTCGTGCTGGCGGTGGTCAGCCTGGTGGGTTTTGTGGCGATTGCCGGGTTGATGGGTGCCAAACCGGTCTAAAGGAGTTTCATGAACATTCTTCTGGTTGGCGCCACCGGGTTTGTCGGGCGCCACCTGTTGTGGGCCTTGCAGCAAGCGGGGCACTGCGTGGTTGCAACCTGTCGCGAGCCTCGAAGCCAGGATTGGCCTGGGGTGCAGTGGCGCTCGCTGGATCTGGGCCTGCTGGCTACTGACCCCGAAGCTTTCAACTTTCCCGGGTCCGTTGATGTATTGATCAATGCAGCCGGTCTGCTGAGCGTGGATGCGGCCGAATTAAGCCGGGTGCAGGATCGGGGCACTTGCGCGTTGTTTGATCTGGCGGCGCGGCGTGGCGTTCGGGTCCTGCAGATATCGGCCTTGGGCGCCTCAACGCAGGCCGACGTGCCTTTTCTTGCCAGTAAAGGCGTAGCTGACGATTACCTGCTCGGCCTGAACATCCATTCAGTGGTGCTGCGCCCCTCATTGGTGGTGGGTGAGGGCGGCGCCAGCAGCGCCTGGCTCGCTGCGCTTTCGCCCTGGCCGCTGATCCCGCTGCTGGACCTCAAGGCCCACCTGCAACCGGTGCACATCGATGACGTGGTCGGTGCCGTGCTGGCGCTGCTGCGGCGCTGGCCTGCCGAATCGATGGTATTGCCCTTGGTGGGGCCTGAACCGATGCGGCTGAGCCAGGTCATCGATCATTTGCGCGCCGCCCAAGGCTGGGGGCCGGGTCGATACGTGCAAGCCCCGTTGCTGAAATTGGGCGGCTGGATGGGCGACCGCCTGGGTTGGCGCGCGCTCAACAGACAAAGTATCACCCTGGCGCAACAGGGCAACGTGGCCGACCCCGAGGTGCTGGCTTCGGTCTGCGGCTATTCGGCGGCGCCGTTGTCCTCGCGTTTGCAGGGCTGGCCGACAGCGGCCGTGAGCAGCCAGCTCACGATCCGGCCCCTGATGCTGGCGGTGCTGGTGCTGATCTGGCTGGGCACCGCAGCCGTGTGCCTGGGGCCGGGATACGACTGGGGCTTGCGCATCATGGCGCAAGCCGGCGTGCACGGTGCCTGGGCGATGCTGGCCGTGATCGGCGGTGCGCTGTGCGATGCTCTGCTGGGCCTGGGGCTGCTGGTCCGGCGCTGGCGGCGCCCAGCCCTGATGTTGCAACTGCTGCTGATGACCGGCTACACCCTGTGTATCAGCGTGATTTTGCCCCACTACTGGTTCGACCCCTATGCCGCCGTCGCCAAGAACCTGGTGTTGATGGTGGCCACTTTATGGTTATTTTGGACTGAGCCCCGTCGATGAGCGCTTACCTGCTGTTGAAAACCCTGCATATCCTGTCATCCACCGTCCTGTTCGGCCTGGGCGCTGGCTCGGCTTATTACGCGCTGCGCGCCTGGCGCAGCGGCAAGGTGGAAGTCATCGCCGTGACCTTCAAGCACCTGGTGTTCGCCGACTGGGCGTTTACCGCGACCACGGCGGTGTTCCAGCCGTTGAGCGGCATCGGCTTGATGCACCTGGCGGGGTGGTCGTTGCAGCAGAGTTGGCTGCAATGGACGTTCGGGTTGTACGTGCTGGCGGGGATCTGCTGGCTGCCGGTGGTGTGGTTGCAGATTCGTGTGCACAAAATGGCGGAGCAGGCGCTGAGGGAAGGCACGGCGATGCCGCTCAAGGCGGCGACCTATATGCGCTGGTGGTTTGGCCTGGGGTGGCCGGCGTTCCTGGCATTCATGGTGATTTTCTATTTGATGGTGGCCAAGCCCATGTAAGGCATTGGACCGAGTCGACTGCATCGCAGGCAAGCCAGCTCCCACAGTTGATCCGGTTTCTTCAAGGGCAACGCGGTCGAATGTGGGAGCGGGCTTGCCCGCGATAAGGCCATCAGCTACGCAGCGTAATCACCGGCCAGCCGCGCTTCTCGGCCTCAGCCCGCAGATTCGGGTCCGGATCCACCGCCACCGGATGAGTCACCTGCTCCAGCAGCGGCAGGTCATTCATCGAGTCGCTGTAGAAATAGCTGTCTTCCAGACTGAAGCCGGTTTCTTCCAGCCAACGGTTCAACCGCGTCACCTTGCCCTCACGAAAGCACGGCACATCAGTGCTGCGCCCGGTATAGCGGCCGTTTTCCATCTCGCACTCGGTAGCGATCAGGGTGTCCACGCCCAGGCGTGCGGCAATTGGCGCGGTGACGAAACGGTTGGTGGCGGTGATGATCACCAGCTTGTCACCGGCGGCGCGGTGCTTGGCCAGCAGTTCCACAGCCCGCGGCAACATGATCGGTTCGATGCAGTCGCGCATATAGTCGTTGTGCCACTCATCGAGCTGGGCCATCTCGGTGCGGCCGAGGATTTCCAGGCAAAAGTTCAGGTAGGCGGCGTTATCCAGCTTGCCGGCGAGGTAATCCTGGTAGAACTCATCGTTGCGGGCTTTATAGGCCACCGGGTCGAGAATCCCGCGTTCGCACAGGTAATCGCCCCAGGCGTGGTCACTGTCACCGCCCAGAAGGGTGTTGTCCAAGTCGAATAAAGCCAGGCGCATTGCAGTTACTCGCTGAAAAGTCTGTAAAAAGGCGTCCAGAATACGGTCTTTTCACAAGAGTGCACATAAGGTAAGAAGCCTCGTTGCCGCTGGAACAACCTTTGTGGAACAATGCGGCGACATGCGTTTGCGAGGTTGTTGCCGTGATCGACCCCGATGGTTTCCGTCCTAATGTCGGGATTATTCTTACGAATGATGCCGGACAGGTGCTATGGGCTCGCCGAATCAACCAAGATGCCTGGCAGTTTCCTCAAGGCGGAATCAACCCCGACGAAACCCCTGAAGACGCCTTGTACCGTGAGTTGAATGAAGAAGTCGGCCTTGAGCGTGAAGATGTGCAAATTCTGGCCTGTACCCGTGGCTGGTTGCGTTATCGTTTGCCGCAACGCCTGGTGCGTACCCACAGCCAACCGCTGTGCATCGGCCAGAAGCAGAAATGGTTTCTCCTGCGCCTGATCTCCAACGAGCAGCGGGTGCGGATGGATTTGACCGGTAAACCGGAGTTCGATGGCTGGCGTTGGGTCAGTTATTGGTATCCGTTGGGCCAGGTGGTGACATTCAAGCGCGAGGTTTATCGTCGCGCGCTCAAAGAGCTTGCCCCGCGCCTTTTAGCGCGCGACTGACGACGGAGTTCGACCCCGAGCCATGCTCAATACGCTGCGCAAGATCGTCCAGGAAGTTAACTCCGCCAAGGATCTCAAGGCGGCGTTGGGGATTATTGTGTTGCGCGTCAAGGAAGCCATGGGCAGCCAGGTCTGCTCGGTTTACCTGCTGGACCCCGAGACCAACCGTTTTGTGCTGATGGCCACCGAGGGCCTGAACAAACGCTCTATCGGCAAGGTCAGCATGGCGCCCAACGAGGGTCTGGTGGGCCTGGTGGGGACGCGTGAAGAACCCCTGAACCTTGAACACGCGGCCGATCACCCGCGTTACCGCTACTTTGCCGAAACCGGCGAAGAGCGTTACGCCTCGTTTCTCGGCGCCCCGATCATTCACCACCGTCGCGTTGTCGGCGTGTTGGTCATCCAGCAAAAAGAGCGGCGCCAGTTCGACGAAGGTGAAGAAGCCTTCCTGGTGACCATGAGCGCGCAATTGGCCGGGGTTATCGCCCACGCCGAAGCGACGGGCTCGATCCGTGGCCTGGGCCGCGAGGGCAAGGGCATCCAGGAAGCCAAGTTCGTGGGCGTGCCGGGTTCGCCGGGCGCTGCGGTCGGTACGGCGGTGGTTATGTTGCCGCCGGCGGACCTGGACGTAGTGCCGGACAAGACCGTCAAAGACATCGACGCCGAAATCAAACTGTTCAAGACCGCCCTGGAAGGCGTGCGCGCCGACATGCGCAACCTGTCGACCAAGCTGGCGACCCAGTTGCGTCCTGAAGAGCGCGCGTTGTTCGACGTGTACCAGATGATGCTCGACGACGCCTCCCTGGGTAACGAAGTCAAGACCGTGATCAAGACCGGCCAGTGGGCCCAGGGCGCGCTGCGCCAGGTGGTGACCGATCACGTCAACCGTTTCGAATTGATGGACGACGCCTACCTGCGCGAGCGCGCCTCGGACGTGCGCGACCTCGGCCGCCGTCTGCTGGCCTACCTGCAGGAAGACCGCACCACCAACCTGGTCTACCCCGACAACACCATCCTTATCAGCGAAGAGCTGACCGCCACCATGCTCGGCGAAGTGCCGGAAGGCAAACTGGTGGGCCTGGTGTCGGTACTCGGTTCGGGCAACTCCCACGTCGCGATCCTGGCCCGGGCCATGGGCATCCCGACGGTGATGGGCCTGGTGGACCTGCCGTACTCCAAGGTCGACGGCATCGACATGATCGTCGACGGCCATCGTGGCGAAGTCTTCACCAACCCCAGCGAGCTGCTGCGCAAGCAGTACGCCGAAGTAGTGGAAGAAGAGAAACAGCTGGCGCTGGGCCTGGACTCATTGCGCGAGCTGCCGTGCGTGACCACCGATGGCCACCGTGTGCCGCTGCTGGTCAACACCGGCCTGCTCGCCGATGTGGCCCGCGCGCAACAGCGCGGCGCCGAAGGGGTGGGGCTGTACCGCACCGAAGTGCCGTTCATGATCAACCAGCGTTTCCCGAGCGAGAAGGAGCAGCTGGCGATTTATCGCGAGCAATTGCAAGCCTTCCACCCGTTGCCGGTGACCATGCGCAGCCTGGACATCGGCGGCGACAAGTCACTGTCGTATTTCCCGATCAAGGAAGACAACCCCTTCCTTGGCTGGCGCGGCATTCGCGTGACCCTCGACCACCCCGAAATATTCCTCGTGCAGACCCGCGCCATGCTCAAGGCCAGCGAAGGCCTGAACAACCTGCGCATCCTGCTGCCGATGATCTCCGGCACCCATGAGCTGGAAGAGGCGCTGCACCTGATCCACCGTGCCTGGGGCGAAGTGCGCGACGAAGGCGCCGATGTGCCGATGCCGCCAATTGGCGTGATGATCGAAATTCCGGCGGCGGTATACCAGGCCAAGGAGCTGGCGCGGCAGGTGGACTTCCTGTCGGTGGGCTCCAACGACCTCACCCAATACCTGCTGGCCGTGGACCGCAACAACCCACGGGTGGCCGACCTTTACGACTACCTGCACCCGGCGGTGCTGCAAGCCTTGCAACACGTAGTGCGCGACGCCCATGCCGAAGGCAAGCCGGTAAGCATCTGCGGTGAAATGGCCGGCGACCCGGCGGCGGCGGTGCTGTTGATGGCGATGGGCTTTGACAGCCTGTCGATGAACGCCACCAACTTGCCAAAGGTGAAGTGGATGTTGCGCCAGGTTGAATTGAGCATGGCCAAGGACCTGCTGGCGGAGCTGATGACCATCGACAACCCGCAAGTTATCCACAGCTCGTTGCAATTGGCGCTGAAGAACCTCGGACTGACGCGGATGATCAACCCGGCCTCGGCGAAAACCCTCTAGACCGCGTCGCGGCCATCGCAGGCAAGCCAGCTCCCACAGGGGAATGCATTCCAAATGTGGGAGCTGGCTTGCCTGCGATGGCGCCAGTCCAGGCGCCATCAAATCCTCAGCTCTACCTCACCCAGCCTGCCACCCTGCGGCCCAAAACTGCGTTCCACCATCCGCCGCGTCCCGTCGGCATTCACAAGATGTTGCGCCAGGTTGAATTGAGCATGGCCAAGGATCTGCTGGCGGAGCTGATGACCATCAACAACCCGCAAGTTATCCACAGCTCGTTGCAATTGGCGCTGAAGAACCTCGGGCTGACGCGCATGATCAACCCGGCGTCGGCGAAAACCCTCTAGACCGCGTCGCGGCCATCGCAGGCAAGCCAGCTCCCACAGGGGAATGCGTTCCAAATGTGGGAGCTGGCTTGCCTGCGATGGCGCCAGTCCAGGCGCCATCAAATCCTCAGCTCTACCTCACCCAGCCTGCCACCCTGCGGCCCAAAACTGCGCTCCACCATCCGCCGCGTCCCGTCGGCATTCACAATCAACACTGTACTTGCCCGCGTCCCGTAACTCGGGCTGGCGATAAACACGCTCGACAGCAGGCTTTCCGTCGCCAAGCCCACACCGGTATCCGGCAGTTCGGCAAACGCTGCCGTCTGCGGATCACTCAAAATCGCCAGCAACGCCTCAGGTTGTGGATCTTCCAGTACTTCGCTCAACGCCGCCCTGGCCTTGAGCAGCTTGGGCCAAGGCGTATCCAGCCCGGCATTGGACAGCCCATACACCCCGGCTTCCAAGCGCGTGGGTTCGGTCTGATTGGCGTTGTAGTGCCACAGCTCATCCCGCGTGCCCACCAGAAGGTTGAACCCGGCATATTCAATCGAACGGCCGTTAACATCGGCCAAATAATCCTCGATCGGCAGCGAACCACTGAGAAACCGCGCCACCAACTCACCGCGTGATTTGCGTGTCGGCGGCTGGTGCGGGTCGCGGATGTTGGTCAAGGCGGCGAAGCGTCCGTCGGCACTCACCCCCAGCCAGGTGCCGCCCGCTTCCTGATCGCGGCCGGCATACACGTGCGGCGCATCCGGCCACTGGGCCAGCGGCAGGCTGGGGCGGGCGTAGAACTCATCGCGGTTGGCCGCAACGATCAGCGGCTGGGCGTGGCCCGGCCGCCAGGCGAATACAATCAGGCACATCAGGCGATTTCCCTTTGTGTTTTTGCCACTTTACCCACTCAGGCACAGGCGTTCCATCGTCTCCAGTTGGGTTGCGCGCCTTCCATCCGTTAACATGCCGGACTTGGTTCGGGGGCTCCCATGGAATTTCTGCTGTATTTGCTGCTCGGCGCCTGTGCGGGTGTGCTTGCCGGACTGTTTGGCGTGGGCGGCGGGATCATCATCGTGCCGGTGCTGGTGTTCAGCTTCACCTTGCAGGGCTTCGACCCGCAGGTGCTGACCCACCTGGCCGTCGGCACTTCACTTGCGACGATCATCTTTACCTCGGTGAATGCCGTGCGCGAGCATCACCGGCGTGGCGCGGTGCGTTGGCCGATATTTGTGTGGATGACCGTGGGTATCCTGATCGGCGCAGGCTTTGGCGCGCTGACCGCCGAGGCGATTTCCGGCCCTCACCTGCAAAAAATCATCGGTGTATTCGCCTTGCTGGTGGCCGTGCAGCTTGCGCTGGAGGTCAAGCCCAGCCCCAGCCGAACGGTGCCGGGCAAGGTCGGCCTGACCCTGGCGGGTACGTTTATTGGCTGGGCCTCGGCGATCTTCGGGATTGGCGGCGGCTCGCTGACCGTGCCGTTCCTGACCTGGCGCAGCGTGCCGATGCAGCAGGCCGTGGCCACTTCATCCGCCTGTGGCCTGCCGATCGCGCTGGCCAGCGCATTGAGTTTCATGATTCTGGGCTGGCATGACCCGTTGTTGCCCGCTCATAGTCTAGGGTTCGTGTATTTGCCGGCGCTGTTGGGCATTGCCCTGACCAGCATGGTGTTTGCCCGCTTCGGCGCACGCCTGGCACACCGGTTGTCGCCGCGCTTGCTCAAGCGGTTGTTCGCCGGGCTGCTGTTCTGTGTCGGCATCAACTTTTTGCTTTAAACAACCTGAGTAATGCAGGCTTAATCGCGCCCGGGCAAGGTCCGGTCGCTATAACGAATGATTAACGAGGAGTCGCAATGCTGCCTTACCCGCAGATCGACCCGGTGGCCCTGGCCATCGGTCCGCTGAAAATCCACTGGTACGGGCTGATGTACCTGGTCGGCATCGGCGGTGCCTGGTTTCTGGCCTCCCGACGCCTGAACCGTTTCGACCCGACCTGGACCAAGGAGAAACTCTCCGACCTGATTTTCTGGCTGTCGATGGGCGTGATTGTCGGCGGGCGCCTGGGGTATGTGCTGTTTTACGATCTTTCCGCCTATATCGCCAACCCGACGCTGATCTTCGAAGTGTGGAAGGGCGGCATGGCGTTCCACGGCGGCTTTATTGGCGTGATGATCGCCGCCTGGTGGTTCGGCCGACGCAATGGCAAGTCGTTCTTCCAGTTGATGGACTTCATCGCACCGATGGTGCCGATCGGCCTGGGCGCCGGGCGTATCGGCAACTTCATCAATGCCGAACTGTGGGGCAAGCCGACCGACGTGCCATGGGCCATGGTATTCCCGCCGTTCAGCGACCCGGCGCAACTGCCACGCCATCCGTCGCAGCTCTATCAGTTCGCGTTGGAAGGCGTGGCCCTGTTCCTTATCCTGTATCTCTTTTCGCGCAAGCCACGGCCCACCATGGCGGTGTCGGGCATGTTCGCGTTGTTCTACGGGATCTTCCGCTTTGTCGTCGAGTTCGTGCGCGTGCCGGATGCGCAGTTGGGCTACCTGGCGTTCGGTTGGGTGACCATGGGCCAAATCCTCAGCCTGCCGATGATCCTTGGCGGCCTGGGCCTGTTGTGGTGGGCGTACAATCGCCCGCAACCGATCAAGAACACCGCGCTTTAAATTCGAATGCCGAGGCTTTTGCTCCAGAGCCTCGGCTTCAACGATACGGGTACACACATGAAGCAATATCTCGAACTCTTGAACGACGTCGTGACCAACGGGCTGACCAAGGGCGATCGCACCGGCACCGGCACCAAGGCCGTGTTCGCCCGTCAGTACCGGCATAACCTGGCCGACGGCTTCCCGCTGCTGACCACCAAGAAGCTTCACTTCAAAAGCATCGCCAACGAGCTGATCTGGATGTTGAGTGGCAATACCAACATCAAGTGGCTCAACGAAAACGGCGTAAAAATCTGGGACGAATGGGCCACCGAAGACGGCGACCTGGGCCCGGTGTACGGCGAGCAGTGGACCGCCTGGCCGACCAAGGACGGCGGCACGATCAACCAGATCGATTACATGGTGCACACGCTCAAGACCAACCCCAACAGCCGCCGCATCCTGTTCCACGGCTGGAACGTCGAGTACCTGCCGGACGAAACCAAAAGCCCGCAGGAAAACGCACGCAACGGCAAGCAGGCCTTGCCGCCGTGCCATCTGCTGTACCAGGCGTTCGTGCATGACGGTCATCTGTCGATGCAGCTGTACATCCGCAGCTCGGATGTGTTCCTCGGCTTGCCGTACAACACGGCCGCGCTGGCGTTGCTCACCCACATGCTGGCCCAGCAATGCGACCTGGTCCCCCACGAGATCATCGTCACCACCGGCGACACCCACGCCTACAGCAACCATATGGAACAGATCCGTACCCAACTGGCGCGTACGCCGAAGAAGCTGCCGGAACTGGTGATCAAGCGTAAGCCTGCTTCGATCTACGACTATAAGTTCGAAGACTTCGAGATCGTGGGCTACGACGCCGATCCAAGCATCAAGGCTGACGTGGCGATCTAAAGGCTAACTCGGTTAGAACTGTGGGAGCTGGCTTGCCTGCGATAGCGGTGTATCAGACACATATCAGGCGCTGACACACCGCTATCGCAGGCAAGCCAGCTCCCACATTTGGACTGCATTTCACGCCAGATCAGTGACCGTGGCTTCGGCCCACATGTGACGGCTCAGCTTCACTGGCCTGGACACTCCCGCTGACCTCCAGCCGCTGCAGAATCCCGCAATGATCCCCGCCACCACAGCGCTGGCGCAGGTCCAGCAATTGCTCCTGCAACGCCAGCAGCCCGTCGATCCGCGCTTTTACATGGTGGATATGCTCATCGATCAACGCATTCACGCTTTCGCACTGGTCCTGGGGGCTGTCGCGTAGCCCGAGCAGGCTGCGGATTTCCTCCAGGGTCATGTCCAGGCTGCGGCAGTTGCGGATGAAGATCAGCCGCTCGGTGTGTGCCTGGGTGTATACGCGGTAGTTGGCGTCGGTGCGCGCCGGCGGCGGCAGCAGGGCTTCCTTCTCGTAGTAACGGATGGTTTCCACCGGGCAGTCGGTGAGTTTGGCCAGTTCGCCGATCTTCATCGCAGCAATCTCCAAATGGGTGCTTGACCCTATAGTGGCTACAGGGTCTTTACTTGGCAACAGGCACCTTTACGGACGCGACCTGATGAGCGATTCGATCCACACCCCGCACAAACATGACCATGACCACGGCGAGAAGAAGCTGACGCCTGCGCATAATCCTGCCCAGAACCACGGCCACAGCGGCTCGTGCTGCTCCAGCACCCCGGCTCCTGCGGTGGTGCAACTGAGCGAGGCGCCCACCGCCGGCGCGCGCCTGAGCACGTTCCGCATCGAAGCCATGGACTGCCCCACCGAGCAGACGCTGATCCAGCACAAACTGGGCAAGCTCGCCGGTGTGCACCAGCTGGAATTCAACCTGATCAACCGCATCCTCGGCGTCACTCATGACTTGCCGAGCACCGCGCCGATCATCGACGCCATCAAATCCTTGGGCATGCAAGCCGATCCGCTTGAAGAGGGCGCGCCCGCCGCCGCGCCTGTCGCCAAGAAACATTGGTGGCCGCTGGCGTTGTCCGGCGTCGGCGCACTGGGTGCCGAAGTGCTGCACTTCACCAACGCCGCGCCCACCTGGGTGATCGCAGTCGTCGCGCTGGTGTCGATTTTCAGCGGCGGCCTCACCACCTATAAAAAGGGCTGGATTGCCCTGAAAAACTTCAACCTGAACATCAATGCCCTGATGAGCATCGCCGTGACCGGCGCAATCCTGATCGGCCAGTGGCCGGAAGCGGCCATGGTGATGTTCCTGTTCACCGTCGCCGAATTGATCGAAGCCAAGTCCCTGGACCGTGCGCGCAACGCCATCAGTGGCTTGATGCAGATGACCCCGGAACAGGCCACCGTGCAACAGGCGGACGGTTCTTGGGTTGAAAAAGAGGTCAAAGGCATTGATCTCGGCGCGATTGTGCGGGTAAGGCCCGGCGAACGCATCGGCCTGGACGGCGAGGTCACCGCCGGCCAGTCCACCATCGACCAGGCGCCGATCACCGGTGAAAGCCTGCCGATTGAAAAGACCGTGGGCGATAAAGTCTTCGCCGGTACCATCAACCAGGCCGGCGCCCTGAAATATAAAGTCACCGCGGCCGCCAACAACTCCACCCTGGCGCGCATCATTCATGCCGTGGAACAGGCCCAAGGCGCGCGGGCGCCGACCCAGCGTTTCGTCGACAGTTTCTCGAAGATTTACACCCCGGCCGTGTTCCTGTTCGCATTGGGCGTGGCGCTGATTCCACCCCTGTTCATGGCGGGCGCCTGGTTCGACTGGATCTACCGCGCCCTGGTGCTGCTGGTGGTCGCATGCCCCTGCGCCCTGGTGATTTCCACCCCGGTGACCATTGTCAGCGGCCTGGCGGCGGCGGCGCGCAAAGGCATCCTGATCAAGGGCGGCGTGTACCTGGAGGGCGGTTACAAGCTCGACTACCTGGCCCTGGACAAGACCGGCACCCTCACCCACGGCAAGCCGGTGCAAACCGATTACCTGGCGCTGTTCCCGAATGTGCAAGACAGCGCGCCGGCCCTGGCCGCCAGCCTGGCCGGGCGCTCCGACCATCCGGTGTCCCTGGCCATCGCCAATGCGGCTGTGGATAAAAACCTGCCGGGCCACGTTGTGGATAACTTCGAGGCCCTGCCCGGACGCGGCGTGCGCGGCGACATCAACGGCGAAACCTATCACTTGGGTAACCACCGCCTGGTGGAAGACCTGGGCCTGTGCTCGCCGGCGCTGGAGGAAAAACTCTTTGCCTTGGAAAAACAAGGCAAGTCCGTGGTGCTGTTGCTCGACAAGTCCGGCCCGCTGGCGCTGTTCGCCGTGGCCGACACGGTCAAGGACAGCAGCCGTGAAGCCATCCAGCAACTGCACGAACTGGGCATCAAGACCCTGATGCTCACCGGCGACAACACCCACACCGCCCAGGCCATTGCGGCTCAAGTCGGCATCGATCAGGCCCAGGGCGACTTGTTGCCCACCGACAAACTGCACGCCATCGAGGCCCTGTACAGTCAAGGCCGCCGCGTAGGCATGGTCGGCGACGGCATCAACGACGCCCCGGCACTGGCCCGCGCCGAAATCGGTTTTGCCATGGCCGCCGCCGGTACCGACACCGCCATCGAAACCGCCGACGTGGCGCTGATGGACGATGATTTGCGCAAGATCCCGGCTTTCATTCGGCTCTCCCGGCAAACGTCGAGTATCCTCAAGCAGAACATCGCCCTGGCGTTGGTGATCAAGGCGATTTTCCTGGTGGTCACCTTCCTGGGGCTGGCGACCATGTGGATGGCAGTCTTCGCCGACATGGGCGTGGCCCTGCTGGTGGTGTTCAATGGCCTGCGCCTGTTGCGCAAATAACCGATGAGAGGGTGGTGTGCTGAGTGCTGAGCTGAAGGCGTTTTTCATGGTCGCCCGCCTGGGCAGCATTACCCAGGCGGCGAAGAAACTCGGCCTGAGCCAGCCCACGGTCACCACCCAGATCCGTAACCTGGAAAGCCAGTACGGCGTGGAGCTGTTCTACCGAGGCGGTCGCCGCCTCACCGTCAGCGACGACGGTGCGCGCCTGCTGCCGATGGTCAAGGCGCTGCTGCAGCAGGAAGCGGATATCGAATTCTTCCTGCGCAACAATGGCCAGGTCCAGGGGGCATTGCGGATCGCCGCGACGGCGCCGTATTACATCCTTGACCTGGTCAAAGCCTTCCGCGAACGCCTGCCGCAGGTGGAGGTGTCGGTAGAGATCGGCAACTCCCAGCAGGTGCTCGAAGCGTTGGACGATTACCGCGTCGATGTCGCGGCCTCGTCGCAACTGCTGGAAGACCCGCGCCTGGTTCGCCGCGTGCTGGGCACCGACCCGCTGGTGCTGGCGGTGCATCGCAACCATCCCCTGGCCAAGCTCGATCATGTGCCGCTGAGCGCGCTCGCCGGGCATACGTTGTTGATGCGCGAAGTGGGGTCCACCACGCGACGCTTGACTGAAGACATGTTGAAAGATGCAGGTGTGAGCTTCGGCCCGTTGCTGGAAATCGGCAGCCGCGAGTCGATCCGCGAAGCGGTGCTGCGCAACATCGGGATCAGCATCATTGCGCGCCAGGAAGTGCCGCATGATCCACAGTTGCGGGTGCTTACCCTGGAGAATGCGCCGCAGATTCCGGAGTATTTGTACTGCCTCAAGGAAAGAAAAAGTGCGCGGCTGCCGGCGGCGTTTTTGGGGTTGGCGCAGGAAATGTCGCCGCTCTGAAGTTGTGGGGTGGCCTTTGAATCGCCATCGCAGGCAAGCCAGCTCCCACCTTTGAATGTATTCACAGATCAAAACTGTGGGAGCCGGGCTTGCCCGCGATGGCGTCAGCTCAGGCAACCCATTCCAAAGGTCCTACCCAAATCCACCAATACCACTATCACCCCCTTTTGCCTTCCTGCCACACCAGCGACGCATTGCCTGCCTAGCATGGCCCTCATCCGTTTGATGAGGTGCCCCCATGAACACAGCCCTGACCCAACCCGGCGCGCCCATGAAGGTGCGCAGTATCCAGAAACGCTTCGGCGCCTTTACCGCGCTGGATAACGTCTCCCTGGACATCGCCGCCGGCGAGCTGGTGTGCCTGCTGGGCCCGTCTGGTTGCGGCAAGACCACCTTGCTGCGCTGCATCGCCGGCCTGGAGCGCCAGGACAGCGGCGAACTTTACCTGGGCAGCCGTGACATTTCCCTGCTGCCGCCACAGGCGCGGGACTACGGCATTCTGTTCCAGTCCTACGCGTTGTTTCCCAACCTCACCGTCGAAGCAAACATCGCCTATGGCCTCACCGGCAGCGGCCGCGACGAAATGCGCAAGCGCGTCGGGCAGATGCTTGAACTGGTCGGCCTGCTCGGCAGCGAAAAGAAATACCCCGGCCAACTGTCCGGCGGCCAGCAGCAACGCGTGGCGCTGGCCCGCGCGCTGGCGCCGGCGCCCTCATTGCTGTTGCTGGATGAGCCGATGTCGGCCCTCGACGCCCGCGTGCGCGAACATCTATGCACCGAATTGCGCCAGCTGCAACGGCGCCTGGGCGTCACCACACTGATGGTCACTCACAACCAGGACGAAGCCATGCTGATGGCCGACCGCATTGCCGTGATGAACAACGGCAGGGTCGAGCAATACGCTACGCCCCAGGAGATCTACGACCGCCCGGCGACGCCGTTCGTGGCGGAATTTGTCGGCCAGGGCAACTGGCTGCCGTTCAGCCGCAACAGCGCCAGCCACGCCCAAGTCGGCGGAATGAACGTGCGCCTGGCCAACGATGCCGGCGTGGCCACGTCCGGCCGTCTGTTCTGCCGCCCGGAGGCCATCAACGTCAACCCGCCGGTGCACGAAGAAAACCTGTTCCCGGCCAAGGTCCGTGAGATCACCTTTCTCGGCAACCGCTGCCGCATGAGCTTTGAGCTGGAGCAATTGCCCGGCCATCCATTGCTGGCCGAGGTGGCTCCGCACGCCTTGCCGCGCCTGGGCGCCCAGGACATCTGGGTCGCTTTGCCGCCGAGCAGCCTGCAGGTGTTTGCCTGAGATGGCCGCTGTCATGACATTGCCCGCGCCACGGCAGGTGTCCCGTGCCGAGCTGGGTGATCGTATTTTCGTGGTCGGCGGCAAATGGCTGTGGCTGTGCCTGCTGGCGGTGGCGGTGTTGCTGCCATTGCTGGCGATCTTCTGGCGTGGTTTCAGCAGCGAAGCCGGGCAGGGCGGTGGCCTGGTCGCTGCGCAAGCATTGATCACCAGCGCCAACTTCCACTGGCTGTTGGGCAATAGCCTTAAAGTTTCCCTCAGCGTGGCGGCCATTGTCGTACCGCTGGCTTATCTGTTTGCCTACGCCCTGCAACGCACCTTGATTCCCGGCAAGGCGATCTGGCGCGGTCTGTCATTGCTGCCGCTGATGGCGCCGTCGATGCTGCCGGGCATTGCGTTGGTCTATCTGTTCGGCAACCAGGGCCTGCTGCGCGGATTACTCTCGGAGAATATCTACGGCTTCTGGGGCATTGTGCTGGGTGAGGTGATCTACACCTTCCCACATGCCTTGATGATTTTGCTGTCGGCGCTGTCCCTGGCGGATGCGCGCCTGTTTGACGCTGCCTCAAGCATGGGTGCCAGCCCGGCCCGGGCGTTTCGCAGCATCACGTGGCCGGCCACGCGCCAGGCGGTGTTCGCCGCGTTTTGCCTGGTGTTCACCCTGACCATCACCGACTTCGGCGTGCCTGTGGTGGTGGGTGGCGATTATCAGGTGCTGGCGCTGGAAGCCTACAAGGCGGTGGTCGGCCAGCAGCAGTTCGGTCGCGGCGCCCTGATCGGCATGGTGTTGCTGCTGCCGGCGCTGTTCAGCTTTGGTGTGGATGCCTGGCTGCGCCGTCGTCAGGGCGATTCCATGAGTGGCCGCGCCCAGGTGTTCCAACCGGCGCCATCCAGGTTGCGAGACGGTTGTTACCTGGTGATCGTGCTGCTGGTTTGCGCCGTGTTGCTGCTGGTGTTCGGCATGGCGGTGTATTCCTCGCTGGTGAAATTCTGGCCGTATAACTTGTCGCTGTCGCTCAAGCATTACCAGTTCGAGGACACGGCGGGCGGCGGCTGGTTGGCCTATCGCAACAGCCTGACCCTGGCGTTGTGCACGGCATTGATCGGCAGCGTGCTGATCTTCACCGGCGCCTACCTGATGGAGAAAACCAAGGGCCAGAAGGGCCTGAACCTGGCGCTGCGCATGCTCACTTTTGTGCCGATGGCAGTGCCGGGGCTGGTGCTTGGCCTGGGCTACGTGTTCTTTTTCAACCTCAGCGGCAACCCGCTGCATGTGTTCTACGGGACCATGACCCTGCTGGTGGTGTGCACCATTGCGCACTATTTGACCACCGCGCAGATGACCGCGACCACCGCATTGCGCCAGCTGGACGCCGAGTTCGAAGCCGCTGCGTTGTCCCTGAAAGCGCCGCTGTACCGCCACTATTTGCGCGTCACCGTGCCGATCTGCCTGCCGGCGCTGCTGGATATCCTGCGTTACCTGTTTGTGTCGGCGATGACCACCGTTTCCGCCGCGATTTTCCTCTACAGCCCCGACACCATCCTCGCGGCCGTCGCCGTCTTGAACATGGACGACGCCGGCAACGTGGGCGGCGCGGCGGCCATGTCCACCTTGATCCTGTTCACCTCAGCCAGCGTTTCGCTGCTGCTGGCGTGGGCCTCACGTGGCGCGCTGCGTCGCTCCCAAGCCTGGCGCCAGACGGCGCCCGGTCAATAAACATCCCGAAGGAGGTGCTCCATGTTCAAGCCCCTGGCGCTGGTCGCTGCCGTACTCACCGCATTCAGCCTGAATGCCTTCGCCAAGACCGAACTCACCGTGTACACGGCCCTTGAAGCCGAGCAACTGAAGACCTACAAAAAGGCCTTCGAACAGGCCAACCCGGATATCGAGATCAAATGGGTGCGCGACTCCACCGGCATTATTACCGCCAAGCTGCTGGCCGAAAAAGACCGCCCCCAGGCCGACGTAGTGTGGGGCCTGGCCGCCTCCAGCCTGGCGATCCTCGACCAGCAGGGCATGCTCGATAGCTACGCACCGAAGGACCTGGACAAGATCGGCAAAAACTACCGCGACGCCGCCAACCCGCCGGCCTGGGTCGGCATGGACGTATGGGCCGCGACCATCTGCTTCAACACCGTCGAAGCCGAAAAGCAGGGCCTGACCAAGCCCGTGAGCTGGCAAGACCTGACCAAGCCTGAGTACAAGGGCAAGATCGTCATGCCCAACCCGGCCTCGTCCGGCACCGGTTTCCTGGACGTCAGCGCCTGGCTGCAGACCTTTGGCGAAAAGCAGGGCTGGCAGTACATGGATGACCTGCACCAGAACATCGGCCAGTACGTTCACTCCGGCTCCAAACCGTGCAAGCTGGCGGCGTCGGGCGAGTTCCCGATCGGCATATCCTTCGAGTACCCGGCCGTGCAGTTGAAACGCCAGGGCGCGCCACTGGACATCATCCTGCCCAAGGAAGGCCTGGGTTGGGACATCGAAGCCACGGCCGTGATCAAGGGCACGGCCCACGCCGATGCCGCGAAAAAACTCGCCGACTTCTCCGCCAGCCCCGCCGCGATGGACCTGTACAAGGACAACTTTGCCGTCCTCGCCCAGCCGGGTATCGCCAAGCCGCAGACCGAATTGCCGGCTGACTATGAACAGCGTCTGATCAAGAACGACTTTGCCTGGGCCTCGAAGAACCGCGACAGCATTCTGGCTGAGTGGCGCAAGCGCTATGACGGTAAGTCGGAGAAGGTCGCCGGTCAGTAAATGCTCGGTTTGGGCTGATGGCCTCATCGCGGGCAAGCCCGGCTCCCACAGGGGAATGCATTCCAAAGGTGGGAGCTGGCTTGCCTGCGATGGCGGCCTCGAATTCAGGACACCACTTCATGACACACCACAGCGACTTGCTGATCATCGGCGCCGGCATCCTCGGCCTTTCCCATGCCTTCGCCGCCGCCAAACGCGGCCTCAAGGTCAAAGTCTTCGAACGCAGCGCCACACCGCTTGGCGCCTCGGTACGCAACTTCGGTCAGGCACTGGTGACCGGCCAACCACCGGGGCCGATGCTCGACTTGGCACGAGAAAGCCGTGGCATCTGGGGCCACTGGGCCCAGGCCGCGGGCCTGCAACTCAAGCGCAACGGTTCGTACCTGTTCGCCCGCACCGAAGCCGAAGAGCACTTACTCGAAGCTTTTTGCAGCGGTCGTGCGAAAGAACACGGCTACAACGTCGACCTGCTGCAAGGTCCGGCAATGAAGGCCCTGTACGGCGGCCAGTTCCGCCATCACCGCGCCGCGCTGCATGGCAAGGACGATCAGCAGCTGTATTCGCGCGAAGCGATCCCGGCGTTGATTAATTACCTGCGCACTGAGCTGAACGTCGAATTTCACTTCTCCACCTTGGTGCGCGACGTCGAACCAGGCCAGGTCCACAGCACGGCGGGAAGTTTTCGCGGCGAGCAGATCATCGTCTGCTCCGGCCACGACTATCAGACCCTGCTGGCCGAAGCGCTCGCCGAGCTCAACCCGAGTGTCTGCCGCCTGCAAATGCTGCGCGCGCGGCCGGCGGTGAACCTGAACCTGCAACACGCCTTGCTCACCGGCCTGAGTTGCGTGCATTACGGCGCTTTTGCCGACCTGCCGGAAGCGGCGCCGGTACAGGCGCAGATCCTGCGTGAGGCACCGCACCTGCAGGAACACGGCATTCACTTGTTGATCAGCCCGACGCCCCATGGCGAGCTGATCATCGGCGACTCCCATGATTACGGCCGCGATGCGTCGCCCTTCAACGCCGAGCAGGTCGATGACTGGATGATCGAACTGGCCGAGCAGACCCTCGGCTGCGCGGTTCAGGTGGTGGAGCGTTGGCAGGGTGTTTACGGCTCGCGCGGGCCGGGGCCGTTTTCGTTCCTGCGGGCAGCGCCCGGCGTGAGCGCGGCATTGATGCACACCGGCGTGGGCATGAGCGTGGGGCCCGCACTGGCCGAGCGAAATATCCGCGCTTTGTGGGGCCCGGCATGATGAGCCCGGAACAGGCGATTGCCGACGTCTTCGGCTTGTACGAGCGGCACGGCGCGGCGGATTACATCGGCGAGCCGGTGTCGCAACTCGAACACATGTCCCAGGCGGCGCAGTTGGCCATGGCCGAAGGCGTTGATGACGAAGTGATATTGGCGGCGTTTTTTCACGACATCGGGCATTTATGCGGGCAGGGCGGCGAAAACATGGGCGGTTACGGCGTGGTCAGCCATGAGCGCTTGGGCGCGGATTATTTGCGTCATGCAGGGTTCAGCGAACGCCTGGCCAGACTGGTGGAGTACCACGTGCTGGCCAAGCGCTACCTCACCTTCAGCCAGCCGGACTACTACGCTCGCCTGAGCGAAGCCAGCCGTCGCACACTGGCGTACCAAGGCGGGGTGATGAGTGCCGAAGAAGCCAAGGCCTTCGAGCAGGACCCGCTCTACGCGATCAGCCTGCGCCTGCGTCATTGGGACGAACAGGCCAAGCAAACGCACGTGCCTGTACTCGACCTTGAACTGCTCAAGGCCAAGGCTCGGCAAGTGCTGGCGGCTTAGGTTTCGTCCAGGCGCCGGGCCAGGGCTTCGACCTGTTCCTGACGCTCGGCCTGGCTCAGCTTGGCGTAGGGGTTGAGGGACGACCATTGCGGATGGGCGCGAGCTTTGTGCAAGGCGTCGGGCAATTTGCCTTCGCGCCAGGTCTTGTCCTGGGGCGTGTCGACCTTGATGCTGTGCATCGCCGCATGCCCGCGCAGATTCAGGGCCTTGAGCAACTGGCGTTGGCGCAGGGCCAGCAGGCGCAAAACGCTGTCGTCGACGGTCAGTTCGCGCTGGCCCTTGATCTTGCCCAGCAGGCGCCCGCCGTAGCTGCGCGCGGTTTGCAGCGCGCCACCGGCAATCGCGCCGGCCAGGGCAGCGGCGCCCAGTGTCAGCCCGCCGACCAGTAAATCCACCCCGGCACCTGCCGCCGCGCCTGCGGCGATTCCGCCACCGACGCGCACGCCGAGCTGCTTGAGGGTTTCGGGGTTGAACAGGTCATCGCCCCAGCGCCCGTCCAACAGCGGCAAGTCGCTGGCGGCGGCGTCCTGGGGGCGGAAGCCGAACAGCTTGAGCAGCGCTTCGACACACTTTTGTTCCCGTTGGCGCACGGCTTTGCGCAGCTCACCAATGGCTTGCGGTTCATCTTCGGTGACCACGCTGCGTCGGCAGGCGGCGCAGTCGATCAGCAGTTCCGCGATCAGCCGTGCAGCGCTTTGCTGACGGGCCTGGCGTTGCGCGTCCTGGTCAAGAATCAAGCGCTCCAATTGCGGTCGCGCGGTTTCCAGCAGCAGGGCCAGGCTTTCATACAGCCGCCGCTCGCCGTCTTCCGGCGGCGCCACGCTGTCGAAGCGCACCAGCGCATGCAGGCCCAGGCGGGCCAGGGCTTCGCGCCAGTCGGGCTCGCGGTGGTCGTTGCTGCTGACGAAGTTGAGCACCGGCAGCAACGGCTTGCCGCAGCTGGCCAGCACTTGCAGCTCATCGCGGTACTTGGCCAGCACTGGTTCGCGGGCGTCGATCACATACAGCCCCGCATCGGACGCCAGCAGTTGGCGCAGCACCTTGGCTTCCTGTTCGAAACGCTGGCGTGCTTCGCTGCCCTCGAGGAAGCGTGTCAGGCGAGCCGGGCCGTCGAGGCGTTCGCCGGGGCGGTCGAGGCGCTCCAGATAATCGAGCAGGGCGATGGCGTCTTCCAGGCCGGGCGTGTCGTACAGCTCCAATAAGGCTTCGCCCTCCACCGATAACCGCGCGCCTTCGACATGCCGCGTCGTGCTGGGGCGATGGGACACCTCGCCGAAGCCGACATCACGGGTCAGCGTGCGCAACAGCGAAGTCTTGCCCACATTGGTGTGGCCGACCACGGCGAGCTTCAGCGGTTTAGTCATGACCGGTCTCCAGCCAGTTCAGCGGCGCGCAATCGGCGAAGGGCAGTTCCAGTTGTTGCAGCGCGGCGTGCCAATCGCCCAGCCGCTCGGCGTCCAGCGCCTGGCCTGGCGGCGCTTGCAGCAGCCATACGCGGGTGGCGGTGGCGCTGCGCGCGAGTTCGGTGATCAGCGCCAGGCTGCCGCGATCCGGCGAGCGGCGCGGGTCGCAGGCGATGGCCAGGCGTGCGGGCGGAAAGCGCGTCAGTTGTTCCAGCAGTGTGTGGCGCGATTCGCGGCTGTCTAGGATGCCGGCGTTTTTTACGCCGGCGGGCAGTTTGGGTGGCCAGGTGTGCTGGTCGTCCAGTTCGATGGCGACCACCAGGGCGCCTTCGCTTTCCAGTTCGTTGACGCCACCGCTGACCTGATGCAGTTGTTGCGGCGCGGCATCGTTGACGCCCAGGCGTTCACTGCTCGGCATCAGGCGTTCGCGCAGTTGGCTGTAGCCGGGCAGGTTCAAGTCCAGGCGCAGGGCGGCGCGCCCGCGTTTCCAGCGCCACAGGCACAGCAGGGCGAGGATCAGGCGCGGCAGCAGGCCATACACCAGCAGCACGCCGACCAACCAGGCGGCCCAGGCCTGGCGCGCGCTCTCGATGTTCAGCGCGGAATCGCCGCTGGCGCGGATCATGTCGACGGTCGGCACGTTAAAGCCCAGCAACGCCGGCAGGGTGCCGAGCGCCTGGGTCACGGCAACGAAGGTATCGGCGCCAAGAATGGTGGTTTCCCACACGAAGCCGTAGCGGCGGGTGGCAAGCAACGTAAGAAGAATTACCATGGCGCTGAGCAGCGCCAGCAACCACAGGCTGTTGACCAGCACGCCCACGGCCCAGCGGTTGAGCTTCTGGCGCTGCAACAGCAGTAACAACGCCGGGGCCAATTGCGCGGCCTTGGCGTCACGCGCGAGTTTTTCGCTGAGCCACAGCCACAGGCGCCCGAGGCTGGCGCTGTGTTCGCCGGCAAACAGCAGGCCCAGGGCCCAACTGATCAACAAGAGCAGATTCAAACCGAGCAGGCTGCCCAAGGCCCAGAACACATTCACTGGCGTCAGGCCATTGCCCATCGCGGCAAAGGCCAGTCCGGCGCCGCTGATCACCGCGACGATCGCCAGCAGCACCAGCGCCAGGCGCGCGCCTTGCAGCCAGCGGGTGAGGGCGCCTGTCAGGCCGTCGCGCTCGGCCAGGTGCAGGGCGCGGTGCTGGATGCGCGTGGGCAAGTCGCCACCGGCCGCGCGGGCCAGGCGGTTGGCTTCCAGGTCTTCCAGGTTGCCTGCGTGTTCTTCGCGCAGGCGCACGGTTTCTGTCAGCCACAGTGTGTGCAGAGGAGTCAGTGCAGTCACGCGCCTTCCTGTTGAGTCAATGAGGTTGGAGCATAACCGCTGGGTCGTGGCTCTGGTATTCTCGTCGGCATGAAAAAAACTCTCCCTCTCAGCCTGATCGCAGCCCTCGGTGAAAACCGCGTGATCGGCGTCGACAACAGCATGCCCTGGCATTTGCCGGGGGATTTCAAATATTTCAAGGCCACCACGCTCGGCAAGCCGATCATCATGGGGCGCAAGACCTGGGATTCCCTGGGCCGACCGTTGCCGGGGCGCTTGAACCTGGTGGTCAGCCGTCAGACCGGCCTGGTGCTGGAAGGTGCGGAAGTTTTTCCGTCACTGGATGCCGCAGTGCAGCGCGCCGAGGCCTGGGCGCTGGAGCAGGGCGTGGACGAGCTGATGCTGATCGGCGGTGCGCAGCTATATGCGCAGGGGTTGGAACACGCGGATCGCCTGTATTTGACGCGGGTCGCGTTGAGCCCGGAAGGGGACGCGTGGTTTCCGGAGTTTGATCGGAGCCAGTGGAAGCTAGTGTCGAATGTCGAGAATGCGGCCGAAGGTGACAAGCCGGCATACAGCTTCGAAATGTGGGAAAAAATCTAACTTAAGATCGTCCCCACGCTCCGCGTGGGAACGCCTCTTGGGACGCTCCGCGTCCCGCTCTCAAGAGCGGACGCAGAGCGTCCAGGGCTGCATTACCACGCGGAGCGTGGGAACGATCATAAAAGGCCTGACTGGCACCCGATTAGTCAGGCTTGCAAAAGGAACCTTTATGCGCCACTGTAATGACCAATGTCTTTACAGTGAGGGCTGCCCAATGGCCTCTATCAACGTACGTATCGACGACGACCTTAAGGCTCGTGCTTATCACGAGCTGGAAAAACTCGGCGTCACTCCATCTGAATTAATGCGCCAAGCCTTGCAGTATGTGGCAGAGCGCGGCCAGTTACCGTTCAAGCCTGTCCTCATGACCGAAGACGATGAGGCATTGTTGGCAACAGTTCGGGAACGGCTGTCTGCGCCTCAGCGGGTGAAGGTCTCACTGGATGACCTATGAACTCGATTTCGATGCACGCGCTTTAAAGGAATGGCACAAACTCGGCGCTACCGTGCGCCAACAGTTTAAAAAGAAGCTGGCTCAGATTTTGATCAATCCACGTATTGAGGCCAGCCGCCTGCATGGTTTGCCCGATTGCTACAAGATCAAGCTTCGCAGCAGCGGTTATCGGTTGGTGTATCAAGTGATTGAGCAGGAGATCACGGTATTTGTCGTTGCTGTCGACAAGCGTGAGCGTGAAGAAGCTTACCGAAAGGCTGGC
Source organism: Pseudomonas cedrina subsp. cedrina (assembly GCF_001983175.1). GTDB lineage: Bacteria > Pseudomonadota > Gammaproteobacteria > Pseudomonadales > Pseudomonadaceae > Aquipseudomonas > Aquipseudomonas cedrina. Next base: position 2,949 of record NZ_MNPW01000006.1, on the reverse strand, counting down.
GATCGATTGAGCTAGCAGGGAGCAAAATCCCTGCTAGCCGATTTCGTTAAACCTGCGCCAACTCCGCATGCTCATCGGCATCCAGTAACGCTTTATCCGTCTGCCCCATGACCTGGCTGGTAATCGCCCCGGCCGTCATCGAGCCGTTGACGTTCAACGCCGTGCGGCCCATGTCGATCAGCGGTTCGACGGAAATCAGCAGCGCCACCAGCGACACCGGCAGGCCCATGGCCGGCAGTACGATCAGCGCGGCGAAGGTCGCTCCGCCGCCCACCCCGGCAACGCCGGCCGAACTCAGGGTCACTATCGCCACCAGGGTCGCGATCCACAGCGGGTCCAGCGGGTTGATGCCCACCGTCGGGGCGACCATCACTGCCAACATCGCAGGGTACAGACCGGCGCAGCCGTTCTGGCCAATCGTCGCGCCAAACGAGGCGGCAAACCCGGCGATGGATTGCGGGATGCCCAGGCGGCGGGTCTGCGCTTCGATGCTCAGCGGGATCGCCGCCGCGCTGGAGCGGCTGGTGAAGGCAAAGGTCAGCACCGGCCATACCTTGCGGAAAAAGCGCAGCGGGTTGATCCCGGCCAGGGACAGCAGCAGGCCGTGCACCATGAACATCAGGCCCAGGGCCAGGTAAGACACCACCACAAAACTGCCGAGCTTGATGATGTCCTGCAGGTTGGAACCGGCGACCACTTTGGTCATCAGCGCCAGCACACCGTAGGGCGTGAGCTTCATCACCAGGCGTACCAGGCGCATCACCCAAGCTTGCAAGGTGTCGATGGCGTTGAGCACTTTCTGGCCTTTTTCCACGTCATCCTTGAGCAGTTGCAGCGCGGCAACTCCCAGGAAGGCGGCGAAAATCACCACGCTGATGATCGAGGTCGGCTTCGCCCGCGCCAGGTCGGCGAACGGGTTGGCCGGCACGAACGACAGCAGCAGTTGCGGGACATTCAGGTTGGCCACCTTGCCGGCGTAATCGCTCTGGATCACTTGCAGGCGCGCCATTTCCTGGGTGCCGGCCACCAGGCCTTCGGCGGTAAGGCCGAACAGGTTGGTCAGGGCGATACCGACCAGCGCCGCGATGGCGGTGGTGAACAGCAACGTGCTGATGGTCAGGAAGCTGATCTTGCCCAGTGACGAGGCGTTATGCAGGCGCGCCACGGCGCTGAGGATCGAGGCGAACACCAGCGGGATAACGATCATCTGCAGCAATTGGACGTAGCCGTTACCCACGAGGTCGAACCAGCCGATGGAGGCTTTGAGCACCGGATGGCCGTCGCCGTAGATCGTGTGCAGAACCGCACCGAACACCACGCCAAGGACGAGGGCGAATAGCACCTTCTTGGCCAGGCTCCAGTTCGTGCGACGGGTTTGTGCCAGGCCCAGCAACAGGGCCACGAACACCAATAAGTTGAGAATCAGGGGCAGATTCATTGAAGCTCCGTTGAAAGGGCAGCCAATCGCGTGAGCCTGCGATTGCGAGCCGGGCAGCCTAACACTTTGAAATATATTGATTTAATATCAATGTGGAATGAAGACTGTCGTTTTTGGAATAAGCATTTGGCGCTCAGGCACATGCCGCTGGCGCGATCACGATGCAAGCGGTCGCGCTCGGGCGGTAACTGTCACAGGGATTTGTTAGCGTCGATGTCTTTCACTCAGGGAGACAACGCCTATGAAGCTCGCGCCGAAACTACTAGCCGCCGCACTTTGCCTGGGACTCGCCAGCCAGGCGTTCGCCGCCACCGAGTTGAAACACTGGCCCGCGCCTGCCGCCAAGCAACTGAACGAAATGATCGCCGCCAACGCCAACAAGGGTAATTTCGCGGTGTTCGACATGGACAACACCAGCTACCGCTACGACCTGGAAGAGTCGCTGTTGCCCTACATGGAAAACAAAGGCCTGATCACCCGCGACAGCCTTGACCCGTCGCTCAAGCTGATGCCGTTCAAAGACACCGCCGACCATAAGGAGAGCCTGTTCAGTTACTACTATCGCCTCTGCGAAGTGGACGACATGGTTTGCTACCCGTGGGTCGCCCAAGTGTTCTCGGGTTTCACCCTCAAGGAGCTCAAGGTGCAGGTCGATGAGCTGATGGCCTCCGGCAAGCCCGTGCCGGTCAGCTACTTCGAAGGCGACGTGGTGAAAAAGTCTGAGGTGCAACCGCCAAAAGTCTTCACCGGCCAGGCCGAGCTGTACAACAAGCTGATGGAAAACGGCATCGAGGTGTACGTGATGACCGCCGCTTCGGAAGAGCTGGTGCGCATGGTCGCCGCCGATCCGAAGTATGGCTACAACGTCAAGCCCCAGAACGTGATCGGCGTGACCACCTTGCTCAAGGACCGCAAAACCGGCGAGCTGACCACCGCACGCAAACAGATCACCGCCGGCACGTATGACGAGAAGGCCAACCTCGGCCTGGAACTCACGCCTTACCTGTGGACCCCGGCCACCTGGATGGCCGGCAAGCACGCGGCGATCCTGACCTACATCGACGAATGGAAAAAACCGGTACTGGTAGGCGGCGATACCCCGACCAGCGATGGTTATATGCTGTTCCATGATGTGGACGTGGCCAAGGGCGGCATCCACCTGTGGATCAACCGCAAGGACAAATACATGACGCAGCTTAACGGCATGATCGCCAAGCACGCGGCGGCGCAGGCCAAGGAAGGGCAGGCGGTGACGGCGGACAAGAACTGGGTGATCGTCAAGCCTGAGGACATTCAGTAACCACGGATGTACGCCGTTAAAATGTGGGAGCGGGCTTGCTCGCGAATGCTGAGTGTCAGTCACCATAGATATCGACTGACCCACTGAAGTGCGCCCCAAAAGTTGGACAGCTGTTGGTTAGGCTGCAGCGGATCGAGCTCTGTACTCTACAGGGCTCAGTCCGCCAAGCTTCACTTTGATTCGCGTATGGTTGTAGTAATGGATGTATTTA
>NZ_MNPW01000067.1 GCF_001983175.1 Pseudomonas cedrina subsp. cedrina | reverse complement strand
TGACTGGGGTGAAGTCGTAACAAGGTAGCCGTAGGGGAACCTGCGGCTGGATCACCTCCTTAATCGACGACATCAGCTGCTCCATAAGTTCCCACACGAATTGCTTGATTCATTGAAGAAGACGATAAGAAGCAGCCCGAAATTGGGTCTGTAGCTCAGTTGGTTAGAGCGCACCCCTGATAAGGGTGAGGTCGGCAGTTCGAATCTGCCCAGACCCACCAATTTTGTGTGGGAAACGCCTGTAGAAATACGGGGCCATAGCTCAGCTGGGAGAGCGCCTGCCTTGCACGCAGGAGGTCAACGGTTCGATCCCGTTTGGCTCCACCACTACTGCTTCTGACGTTATGAAAGCTTAGAAATGAGCATTCCATCCTGGTGATGGTGAATGTTGATTTCTAGTCTTTGATTAGATCGTTCTTTAAAAATTTGGGTATGTGATAGAAAGATAGACTGAACGTTACTTTCACTGGTAACGGCTCAGGCTAAGGTAAAATTTGTGAGTTCTCTTAAACGAG
>NZ_MNPW01000066.1 GCF_001983175.1 Pseudomonas cedrina subsp. cedrina | reverse complement strand
AAATATTCAATCCTTTTTAGCGAATCCTTGGGGGTTAATGGGGGTCATTGGAGCAGGAATTATTTTGCTTGTTGTATACTTTGTTAATAAACATATTGGGAAGAAGAAACATTTATTTGATAAGATAAGTGAAAGTATAAGAATTTAGCTTATAAATCTTGTCATAGGGAAGTCCACGTCCAGCTCCAGCGCCCAGCGACTAGCGAGACTTCCCTCACCTCCGGACGATAAAGAAGACTTGCCGATGGTGAAACCATAGGCTTAGTCGTACTTATACCCTTGTGGTGAAAGTCAACATCGACTCAAAGTAATAAAGTAAGGCCAACTAAATGCGACCTTTCCCGGCCAACGTCGGCATATGCTTTTTTTACATAAACGGAAGGTTAAATCCTTTGCCTTTTTTGCCTTTTTGCATGTTGGTCATTTGTTTCATCATTTTCTTCATTTCATTGAACTGTTTTAAAAGACGATTAACTTGCGATACGGTAGTTCCGGATCCTTTAGCTATTCTTTTTTTACGGC
>NZ_MNPW01000065.1 GCF_001983175.1 Pseudomonas cedrina subsp. cedrina | reverse complement strand
CTCGTTTAAGAGAACTCACAAATTTTACCTTAGCCTGAGCCGTTACCAGTGAAAGTAACGTTCAGTCTATCTTTCTATCACATACCCAAATTTTTAAAGAACGATCTAATCAAAGACTAGAAATCAATATTCATTTGCGAATATTCATTTCTAAACTCTAACAGCAGAAGCAGTTAATGGTGGAGCCAAACGGGATCGAACCGTTGACCTCCTGCGTGCAAGGCAGGCGCTCTCCCAGCTGAGCTATGGCCCCATAACAAAATTGGTGGGTCTGGGCAGATTCGAACTGCCGACCTCACCCTTATCAGGGGTGCGCTCTAACCAACTGAGCTACAGACCCAATTTCGAGCGCAACTGATTAGCTTTGAGCTATCAGCTTGGAGCTTAAAGCTGCTTCTATCGTCTTCTTCAATGAATCAAGCAATTCGTGTGGGAACTTATGGAGCAGCTGATGTCGTCGATTAAGGAGGTGATCCAGCCGCAGGTTCCCCTACGGCTACCTTGTTACGACTTCACCCCAGTCA
>NZ_MNPW01000064.1 GCF_001983175.1 Pseudomonas cedrina subsp. cedrina | reverse complement strand
TGTATCATTATGTCCATTTTCATCAAATAAACTGGTTGATTTATCGCCTAATTGTTTTTCAATTTTTTCTTCACGACTTAAGCCATTAGAATAATTATAATCAGAAGGATTGACGGTCTTAAATCCTTTAGGATGATAAAAACGTAGTAAGTTTTGCTGGTTTAAAATATCAGAAAGACTTATTTCTGTATTAACTTTGCGTTGCATCTTTTCGATTTTTTTACTTAATTTAGCATTCGGATGAATTATTTTGCCAGTTTTAGTATCGTAAATGGTTCCACTAATAGATGTATATTTAGGAGAAACCCAATCACGATTACGAAATGCCACAACTTGATCATGTTTTGAAGAGAATAAGTCAGTTCCAAACTGAATATATTTTTTGGAATTCATACCTAATAAGTGCATTAATGTTGGAAGAACATCAATTTCTCCACCATAAGTATGGTCAACATAACCATTATTAATTGCAGGGGAATTGAACATCAAAGGAACCCTTTGCAATTGTGCATTATCATATCCGT
>NZ_MNPW01000063.1 GCF_001983175.1 Pseudomonas cedrina subsp. cedrina | reverse complement strand
CAAGCACAAGCTATCCGTCATGGTATTGCACGTGCTTTATTAGAAGCAGATCCTGAATATAGAGGTTCATTAAAACGCGCTGGATTACTTACACGTGACCCACGTATGAAAGAACGTAAAAAACCAGGTCTTAAAAAAGCTCGTCGTTCACCACAATTCTCAAATCGTTAATTTCCCAAATGTTGTTGCGAATATTTTTCGCTCACAGATTTGGTACATTAATTGCTTAGGTAATTGATGTCTAACAGAAGAAACGTTTCAAACTTCCCATATTAATATGGGAAGTTTGAAACGTTTCTTCTGTTAGACATCAATTACCTAAGCAATTAATGTACCAAATCTGTGAGCGAAAAATATTCGCAACAACATTTGGGAAATTAACGATTTGAGAATTGTGGTGAACGACGAGCTTTTTTAAGACCTGGTTTTTTACGTTCTTTCATACGTGGGTCACGTGTAAGTAATCCAGCGCGTTTTAATGAACCTCTATATTCAGGATCTGCTTCTAATAAAGCACGTGCAATACCATGACGGATAGCTTGTGCTTG
>NZ_MNPW01000062.1 GCF_001983175.1 Pseudomonas cedrina subsp. cedrina | reverse complement strand
TCAAAAAAATACTACCCGAACCTTGCATGGAGAAAAGCCCTTATATATAGAGTGAGAGTATAGAACCTATTAAAAGTTTAAAAAAGGTTGATATATCAATAGTTTTGGAGATTCAAGACCGTATTAAAAGTGATACGGTACCGTATTACTTTTAATACGGTTAAAAAATAAAAAAAGAGCCTTATTGGCTCTTTTAGTTAAAATAATCTTTGAGGTAATTTTTTTAGTGTAGGATTATCTTTCATTTGTTTTTGAAACATTAATACTAAATGCTCATCTACATCATCTTTATCGCCCACATAAATAATATTAGGGTTAATAAAAAGTACATAATCTTTTGCTTGATTTACATCTCTAGTATCACCTGAAACAGCTTTAGCAAGAATACCTTTTCTAATTAAAGCATTTACTACTCTACTAATTTTTGTTCGTGAAGTATTTAAACAATCAGCAATACCTTGAATCGTTAAAGCATTTGCTGGTTGTTTCATTATGTTATCTACAATAGCATTTGAATGCATAATCTGTTTGGCTGAACATCAGTTAAAAAA
>NZ_MNPW01000061.1 GCF_001983175.1 Pseudomonas cedrina subsp. cedrina | reverse complement strand
ATGCATATAACAATATATTTTACATCGCTTGCCACTTACTTAATTATATAAATGTCAAAACTAACTGTGACAAGCGTGGTCTATCATTTGTTGCAAAATAAGCATAACGTGAGCATCATCGTGGGAATAGTAAAGTGTTGTTCCTTCGCGGCGGTATTTCACAAGCCGTAAGTTCTTCAAAAACCGTAATTGATGAGATACGGTAGATTGTCGGATATCTAAAGTATCTGCAATTTCGTTTACAGAACATTCCTTTTTAAAAAGTAAATTAAGAATTCGGATTCTTGTAGGATCCCCTAATGCTTTAAAAGTTTGTGATACGATAAATATTGTTTCGCTATCTAAATCTTGAGTAAGACCATTTTCATTTCCAAATTCCTCCATTTTATTCCCTAACCCCCTTGCATCATCTCATACAGAATATAATTATAAATTGATTATCCTTATATGAATATATTAACATATATACATTTATGGTACAATGATATACAGTTAAAGTCTCAAAAAATCCAGGTTGGGTAATTTCATTATATTAACGCGGCCATACATAATAAAATCAAGACGTTT
>NZ_MNPW01000060.1 GCF_001983175.1 Pseudomonas cedrina subsp. cedrina | reverse complement strand
CTCTTAGTACCGTATTTTGAACATCCTTGACGACGATCTTGAACACCGGCAGTATCTAAGGCACCACGGATAACATGATATCTAACTCCAGGTAAATCCTTAACACGACCACCACGAATTAAAACAACACTATGTTCTTGCAAGTTATGTCCAATTCCTGGAATGTATGCAGTAACTGCATACAAGTTTGAAAGACGAACACGAGCATACTTACGTAATGCTGAGTTAGGCTTTTTAGGAGTCATAGTACCAACACGAGTTGCAACCCCACGTTTTTGTGGTGAAGCATTTTGTGTATGTTTCTTTTTGTAACTGTTATATCCGAAGCCAAGAGCTGGGGACTTTGATTTAGAACTTCTAGATTTACGACCTTTTCTTACTAATTGGTTAATTGTAGGCATCTAAAAAGTCCTCCTTTCGTAAAATTGTTTTAAGTCCACACATCCAGGCGGACCTTTTTTAGAGATAAAAAAATCGCTTAACTTGAATAAGCACAATGAATAGACTAACACGTCTAAAATTAAGTGTCAATAACATTTTTACGTATTTTAAGATGGAGGTGACAAAATGAATTTCT
>NZ_MNPW01000059.1 GCF_001983175.1 Pseudomonas cedrina subsp. cedrina | reverse complement strand
CACGATAGGTTGATAATTAGAAATCTGAGTAAGAACATCAAACTGTGCTGCGGTAATGCCAAATTGCTTTAAGAATTCATTCGATAATAAATTACTTTGATGCGTAAACCGCGCGATACGCAACCAGAGCAGTACACCTAGTGTATTTTTTCTCACCGTAATCACTCCCATTCGTTACTATCACTTTACACCTCAAGTTACAAAAAGACAAGGGATGTTTATTACAGGTATGTGTCAAGTTTTTCTCGGTGTGTCTTTCACACCAATATTTCCGGCACTCTATTTTTGTACACTTTTTCGGCTACCGCGCGACCCTTGTCGCTTGCTGTCCCCAATTTTTAGGTAACGTTCTAAAAACCAAGAACCTTACCTAAAAATCAGGGTGTTATCTAAAACTTTTTATTAACTGTCCAATAGCTGATGAATGAGCTGTATTTAGGCTTATTTTACCTTGTTTTGCTCCAATTGACGGCTGGGTTTCCTGGCGTAGAAATTCAGTCATACGAACCACTTTTTTCACGTCTCGTTGTTTTCTTACACTTCGCCTTTGGTCTCTCAAATAGACGGATCGTAATGTTTTATTTAGAATCCCTTGTTTGATCTT
>NZ_MNPW01000058.1 GCF_001983175.1 Pseudomonas cedrina subsp. cedrina | reverse complement strand
TATGCCGAGAAAATCTATTTGTCGATGAGAGCCCTTAATTAGACTTCACGCGCCAGCGGTCAATAGCGTTAGCTATTAAATCGACCGATGGACAGCTTTAGGATTATTAAGGAGCGCAGAATCGTCGACAAATAGAGGAATTGGAATAAAGCAAAAAAGTAACCAACTATACATAGCTGGTTACTTGATTATTTATTTATAGCTTTTGTAATAAATGAAACAATTAATATTAAAATAATTGATCCAATTAGAGCTGGTAAAATTGGAACTCCACCTAATATTGGACCCCATTGTCCTAAAAGTTTACTACCAATTGCAGAACCAATTAAACCTGCAATTATATTTCCGATTATGCCGAATGGGACATCTTTACCAAGGATAGCTCCTGCGAGCCAACCAATTAGTCCTCCGACAATTATCATAATAATAAATCCCATGATGTAGTCTCCTTTTTTAAGTATTATTTATAATGTATACCCTGAGAATATTTAATTGAAACGAATTAAGTATTAATCTTTTCCTGTTTTATTAAAACTTGTATATTTTGATTGTATTTTTATGATCATTGATTTAAAAAGTTATAGAGGACTAAATAATTTAGTAGACAAAAATAACTTATTCCTATTAGACCAAGTTAT
>NZ_MNPW01000005.1 GCF_001983175.1 Pseudomonas cedrina subsp. cedrina | reverse complement strand
GTGGCAGCACGCAATGCCAAGCCAGGATGCGTATTACCTGGCCTACCCGGAGCATTCGGCGGAAGTGCCCAAAGTGCGCGAGTTTGTGAAGTGGATGATGGAGCAGGTTTAGCTCTTTTTTGCCTGCACCACCGCCATCGCAGGCAAGCCAGCTCCCACACGTGGAATGCATTCACCTGTGGGAGTTGGCTTGCCTGCGATGGCGGCAGTGGATTCACTGAAAAAATCACTGGCAAAACAACACAGGTCTATGCGCCACTAGCTCCCTTCCTCAATTGTGCGTAAAGGCCGGCGCCCGTCGTCGACCCGTCTGGAGATTCCCGTTATGAGCGAGAGTGTGTTTGCCGATCGCATCGTGCAGAACTTGCTCGACACCGACTTCTACAAGCTGACCATGATGCAGGCGGTGCTGCACAACTACCCCAACGTGGAAGTTGAATGGGAGTTCCGTTGCCGTAACAGCGAAGACCTGCGCCCTTACCTGGCGGAGATCCGCTACCAGATCGAACGCCTCGCCGAGCTGAGCCTGAGCCCGGACCAGTTGGGTTTCCTGGAACGCATCAGCTTCATGAAGCCGGACTTCTTGCGCTTCCTCGGGCTGTTCCGCTTCAACCTGCGCTACGTGCAGACCGGTATCGAAAACGGTGAGCTGTTTATCCGCCTGCGCGGACCGTGGCTGCATGTGATCCTGTTTGAAGTGCCGATGCTGGCCATCGTCAGCGAAGTGCGTAACCGCTACCGCTACCAGACCGTGATCCTCGAACAGGCCCGCGAGCAGCTGTACCGCAAGTTCGACTGGCTGACCGCCAACGCCGGCAGCGACGAGCTGTCGGAACTGCAAGTGGCCGACTTCGGCACGCGCCGGCGCTTCTCGTACCGGGTGCAGGAAGAAGTGGTCAGCGTGCTCAAGCATGACTTCCCCGGGCGTTTTGTCGGCACCAGCAACGTGCACCTGGCCCGTGAATTCGACATGAAACCGCTGGGCACCATGGCCCATGAATGGATCATGGCGCACCAGCAACTCGGCCCGCGCCTGATCGACAGCCAGATCGCCGCGCTGGATTGCTGGGTCCGCGAATACCGTGGCCTGCTTGGCATTGCCCTGACCGATTGCATCACTACCGACGCGTTCCTGGGCGACTTCGACTTGTACTTCGCCAAGCTGTTCGACGGTTTGCGCCATGACTCCGGCGACCCTGTGCAGTGGGCGGAAAAAGCCATCGCCCACTATCACAAGCTTGGCATCGAGCCGATGAGCAAGACCCTGGTGTTCTCCGACAGCCTGACGCTGCCCAAGGCCCTGGAGATTTTCCGTGCGCTGCGTGGCCGCATCAACGTGAGTTTTGGTATCGGCACCAACCTGACCTGCGATATTCCAGGTGTCGAGCCGATGAGCATCGTGCTTAAAATGACCGCCTGCAATGGCCAGCCCGTCGCGAAGATTTCCGATGAAGCGGGCAAGACCCACTGCACCGACCCGAATTTCGTCGCCTATTTGCGTCACGTTTTCAAAGTACCTGCCCTATCCAGCAAGGAGTGAATCATGCAAGCCGTACAGCGTGAGATTGCGCAGCAGCTCAAGGTCCAGGCGCCGTTCAAAGACCAGGCCGCCCTTGAGGCCGAGGTTGCCCGGCGCGTGCGTTTTATCCAGGATTGCCTGCGAAATTCCGGGCTCAAAGCGTTGGTGCTGGGCATCAGCGGAGGCGTCGACTCCCTGACCGCAGGCCTGCTCGCCCAACGTGCGATGCAGGAACTGCGCGCCAGCACCGGTGATGAGGCCTACCGCTTTATCGCCGTGCGCCTGCCTTATGAAACCCAGTTCGATGAACTCGACGCCCAGGCCTCGGTGGACTTTATCGAGCCGGATGAGCGCCACACCGTGAACATCGGCCCGGCGGTGAAAGCCCTGGCCAATGAAGTGTCAGCGTTTGAAGGCAAGGCGGCGGTGTCCCGCGATTTCGTGCTGGGCAACACCAAGGCGCGGATGCGCATGGTGGCGCAGTACACCATCGCCGGCGCGGCCGGTGGCCTGGTGATCGGTACCGACCATGCGGCGGAAGCGGTGATGGGCTTTTTCACCAAGTTCGGTGATGGCGCATGCGACCTGGCGCCGTTGAGCGGCTTGGTGAAAAACCAGGTGCGGGCGATTGCGCGGCACTTTGGCGCGCCGGAGTCGCTGGTGGAGAAAGTGCCGACGGCGGATCTGGAAGACCTGTCACCGGGCAAGCCGGACGAGGCGTCACATGGCGTGACCTATGCCGAGATCGATGCGTTCCTGCACGGTGAGCCGGTGCGGGAGGAAGCGTTCCGGATCATTAGCGAGACGTATCGCAAGACCGAGCACAAGCGGGTGATGCCGTTTGCGCCGTGAGGTGAGTCAGGAAGTTTTGCTTTGACTGCCACACCGCTTTCGCAGGCAAGCCCGCTCCCACATTTCGACCGCATTCTCATGCTGGAATCCGGTCAACTGTGGGAGCTGGCTTGCCTGCGATGAACGATAACGCGGTCTTACTTGACGGTCACAGTGCCCTTCATCATCGAGATGTGGCCCGGGAACGAGCAGAAAAACGCATAGTCAGTCCCGGCGGCCAGCTTCGACACGTCAAAAGTCACCGAATCTTTCTCGCCTGCACCGATGATCTTGGTGTGGGCAATGATGCGGTCATCACCTGGCTTCAAATAATCCTTGTCGATGCCGGCGGCCATGCCGTCGGTGGCGACGGGTTGCATGTTGGCGGCGCTGGTCAGCACCCAGTTATGGCCCATCACGTTTTTCGGCAGGTTGCCGGAGTGAGTCAGCTCAACGGTGAACTGCTTGCAGCTCTTGTCGATTTCGATGGCTTTAGTGTTGAAGGACATCTGGTCAGTGGAGTCGACGGTGACCTTGCACTCTGCGGCAAGCAACTGGCCGCTCGCCAGAGTCAGCAGGGAAACAGCAACGAGTTTGGCAAACATGTGAATCTCCAAGGCAGGGTTTAAAAAACGCGTATTGCGACAAAGGGTGCCTGAAGCAGGCAGAAATTCTTATGATCTGAATCAACAGATTGTATACAACTTTAGGCTATCAGACTTATCAACACAATCTACCAGCCAAAGTACCGCCACCTGCCTATGATCGGCGCACCACCCATCGGAGTCCGCGCCATGCACCTCAATCAACTGTTCAACGGCCTGCTGGCTGCGTACGCCTGCGGTAAGTGAAAGCAAAGCACGCTGCTAAGCTGCTACCATGGCAGCCCAAAGGCAGCTGCGCGCCGCCACCCTCACCTTCGACCCTAGAGGACCGCTCATGGCCAAACCTAATTACTCCTTCGCCAAACGTCAGAGAGACTTGGCCAAGGAACAGAAGAAAGAGGAAAAACTGCAACGCAAGAAAGCCACCGCAGAAGAAGAGGCCGCTGCACTGAACCCGGAAGCGGAAGGCGAAGTGGCGAGTGACGAAGCTGAAACACCGCCTCAGGCCTGAGCAACAGCGCAGTACCTGCTGAACCCGGCTTAATGTGGGAGCCGGGCTTGCCCGCGATGCAGGCGACTCGGTCTATCGGTTACACCGGGGCGCTGCCATCGCAGGCAAGCCAGCTCCCACACAAGCCAGCGTCACAACCTGCTATTGCAGCGGCATCACCGTCACCCGCACCTCCGGGTCATGGCTGCCTCCTCCCAGAATCACCCCGCGCAACGGCGACACATCGGAAAAGTCCCGGCCCCAGGCCAGGGTGATGTGCTCCAGTGCTGGCTGCACGTTATTCGTCGGATCAAAATCCACCCAACCCGAGATCGGGCAATACACCGAGACCCACGCATGGGACGCATCCGCGCCGATCATCCGTGCCTGCCCGGGCGGCGGCTGGGTGAGCAGGTAGCCGCTGATGTAACGCGCCGCCAGGCCGCGTGAGCGCAGGCAGGCGAGCATCAGGTGGGCGAAGTCCTGGCACACGCCACGGCGGCGCTCCAGCACTTCCACCAGTGGCGTAGCGACCTGAGTGGCTTCGGCATCAAAGGTGAATTCGCTGAATATCTTTTCCATCAGCGCTTGCACGCCCAGCAGCAGCGGCGTGCCGGCGGGAAAACAGCTTTCGGAGAACTCGACGAAGGTTTGTTTCAGGTGCACGTAGGGTGATTCGAAACGGAAGCGGCAGGCTTCGATCAGCTCAAGGGACATGGCCTGGCTGCTGTAGGTCAGGCTGTCGCGGGTCTGGTCCCAGGCCGGCGATTGCTGGAAATCCAGCGTCGGCCGCGCCAGCACCTCCACGGTCAGCCCGGCGTTCACCAGCAGTTCGTCGTGGGGCCGTTCGAACGCCAGCCGCGTGATGGGATTGCCGAACACATCCAGCTCATCGCGACGCGAAGTCGGTTCCGGGACGATATCCAATTGCTGCGAACTGCAACGTTGCCAGGCGCACGGCCGTGGCCACAGGTGCGCCAGCTGCTGGGCCAGGGACACCGGGCTGTCGTAGTGGTAGTGGGTATCGTGGAAAATCTGGTAGCGCGCACTCGTCATACCGACACCGTTTGCTGGCTGACCGCATCCACATGGGCGAAATGGCGCAACGCCAGGCGGTCCGACACTTGCCCACTCTCATCGGCGACCGCCTGCAACAGGTCGGCCAGACCGTCCAACGCGGCACGCACGCTGGACTCGCCAAACAGCGGGTTCTCCAGGCAGCCCAGGTCGAAGCGCGCCAGGCGCTCCACCAACGGCCCGAGGCCGGTTTCCCGAGGCACGCCAAAGTCATCGTTGAGACGCCGCAGGGTGCGGCTCACCAGCTTGAGCTGAAACAACACCGCGTGGGGGTTCTGCTCGTCGAGCAGCAGCAGGTCGAGCACCGGGATCAACTGGGGCACCGCCAGGTAGCGCGAGCGATAGGTGATGCTGCTGTTGCCCAATTCCAGCAACCACTCCAGCCCGGCCTGATCGAACACCGCCACGCCACGCAGGAATGCCGCCAGGCTGCTGCTGAGAAATTGCAGGCGTTCGATGCGACGGCCCATCATCAAAAAGCGCCAGCCTTCGTCGCGGGTCATGTCGTCCAGGGCGAACCCGGACAGCGCCGCCAGGGACATCACCAGACGGTTGAGAAAATCCAGCAGTTCGCCAAAGTCCGGCGCCTCGCTTTCCAGCTCCAGGGCTTCGCGCTGCAGTTCCACCAGGGCCTGCCAGTTTTCCCGGGACAACTTGCCGCGCACCTGGGACGCCGCCCACTGCAAGCGTTGCAGGTTGGCGCGCAGGCTCGATGGCCAGTCATCACCGAGCAAGGCGGCGAGCAGGCGCTCGGGCAGCTCGCCCTCTTCCGGCAGCAGGCGCAGGTTTTCACCAAGCGCCACGGCTGCTTGCAAGGCCAATGGATCGTCGCCATCCACATAACGCGCCAGCACGATGCGCAGCCAGCGCGCGCTGTCATCGCAGCGCTCGCAGTAACGGCCGAACCAGAACAGGTTTTCCACGACGCGGGACGGTAGATACGGGTCGCGGCGCACCAGGTCATGGGCACCGATTGCACGTTGTGCACGCCAATGTTCGGCACCGGCTGCGCGCTCGCCGAGTACCCAGGTGTCCTTGCTGGCGCCGCCGCGTTGCATCGACACCACCTCGGCATCGGCCTCGGCGGCCACTCGCGTGAGCCCGCCCGGCAGCACGCGATAGCCGTCATCGCTCGCCACGGCGTAGACGCGCATGCCGATGGCGCGGTGTTGCAGGTGGTCATCCACGGTGTGCCACACCGGTGCCTGGGACAATTGCGCCAACTCCTGGGCCACGTAGGCGTAGGGCCGTGCGCGCATGCGTTCAGCCAAGGCCTCGCGTTGCGCGTCGTCCAGGTCACGGCCAAACACCGGGGCGAAACTTTGCGATGCAAATGCAGGCTTGATCAGCAGCTCGGGAAGTTTCTCCAGCGCCTGGGCAAGTACCGGCGCCTCGCCGCACCACCAGGTCGCGATGGACGGCAGGATCAATTCTTCACCAAACAGGAATTGGTTGATCTTCGGCAGGAATCCCAGCAAACCAGGCGACTCCAGCACGCCGCTGCCCAGGGCATTGGCCACCAGCACATTGCCTTGGCGCACGGCATCGAGCAGGCCGGGCACGCCGAGGGCCGAGTCGGTGCGCAGCTCCAGAGGGTCGCAGAAGTCATCGTCGAGGCGGCGCATGATCGCGTGCACCCGGCGCAGGCCGCTGAGGGTCTTGAGGAACACGGTGCTGTCGCGCACGGTGAGGTCGCCGCCTTCCACCAGGGGGTAGCCAAGCTGGCGGGCGAGGTAGAGGTGTTCGAAATAGCTTTCGTTGAAGCGCCCAGGCGTAAGCAGCACGATCAGCGGCGGCTGGTCATCACCGGGCGCCTGGCGGGCCAGGGTTTCCTGCAGGGTTCGGAAGAACCCGGTGAGGTGCTGCACCTGCAGGTCGCGGTACAGGTCCGGAAACGCGCGGGACACGATGGTGCGGTTTTCCAACGCGTACCCCGCCCCCGAAGGCGCCTGGGTGCGGTCGGCGGTGACCCACCAGCGACCGTCCGGCGTACGCGCCAGGTCGACCGCATAGAGGTGCAGGAAAGCCCCATCCGGCGGCCGGATGCCCTGGCACGGCCATAAAAAATTGTTGTGACCGAACACCAGCTCGGCCGGCAGCAAGCCTTCCTTGATCAGGCGTTGCGGGCCATACAGATCCGCCAGCACCGCATTGAGCAGGCGCGCGCGCTGGGCGATACCGGCTGACAGGTGCTGCCATTCATCAGCGGCCAGCACGTGGGGCAGCAGGTCGAGCTCCCACGGGCGGTCGGCGCCCTTGGGGTCGGCGTAAACGTTGTACGTCACGCCGTTTTCCTGGATCTGCCGGGTCAGCAGCGCCTGGCGCTGGGCCAGTTGCGCGGGCGTGCTGCGTTGCAGGTGGTCGAGCAGGCGCCGCCAATGGGCACGCACCGCGCCGCCGTGGTCCAGCAGTTCGTGATAAGTGCCCGCGGTCAGCGGGTAACGGTCGAGCAAATCGGACATGGAACGCTCGGCAGGGGCAAGGGGGCTCAGGTTAACTCAAATTCATTGCGATCCAGTGTGTGTGACTTGTGTGGGAGCTGGCTTGCCTGCGATCCAGGCACCTCGGTGTGCCAGGCAAACCGAGGTGATGCTATCGCAGGCAAGCCAGCTCCCACACCGGCCCGCTCCCACATTTTGAATTGCGTTCAGTCATTTTTATTGGGGTGACGCCGTAAATCGAGGGTCATCGGTAATTCGTCATTAATCGTCACGCCAGGCACCGGAAGCTTTCCAGGACTATGTCCCAACCGGAAAAACCTCGCCATCCTGCGGCTCTCCGCCTCATTGGCGTTCACCGGCAGGCTGTCGTAATTGCGCCCGCCCGGATGCGCCACATGATACTGGCAGCCGCCCAACGAGCGTTGCATCCAGGTATCCAGCAAATCGAACACCAACGGCGCATGCACCGCGATGGTCGGTTGCAGGCAGTTGGCCGGTTGCCAGGCGCGGTAGCGCACGCCGGCGACGAACTCTCCGACTCGCCCGGTGGGCTGCAACGGTACCGGGATGCCATTGCAGGTCAGCAGGTAGCGCTGCGGTGGCAGCCCGGTCAATTTGACCTGGAGGCGCTCGAGGGACGAGTCCACATACCGCACCGTGCCGCCCACCGCGCCCTCCTCGCCCAGCACATGCCAGGGTTCCAGGGCCTGGCGCAGCTCCAGTTCGATGCCATTGACGGCGTAGTCGCCGACCTTGGGGAAACGGAACTCCAGGTGCGCGGCAAACCATTCGGCGCGCAGCGGGTAGCCGGCGGCGTTGAGCTCGGCGATCACGTCGGCGAAATCCTGCTCGATAAAGTGCGGCAACAGGAAGCGGTCATGCAGTTCGGTGCCCCAGCGTGCCAGTTTCGGCGGTGCATAGGGTTCGCGCCAGAACCGCGCGACCAAGGCACGCAGCAACAGTTGCTGGGTCAGACTCATGCGCGCGTGCGGCGGCATTTCAAACGCACGCAGCTCCAGCAGGCCCAGGCGGCCGGTGGCACCGTCCGGCGAGTAGAGCTTGTCGATGCAGAATTCGGCGCGGTGGGTATTGCCGGTCACGTCGATCAGCAGGTTGCGCAGCAGGCGATCCACCAGCCATGGCGGGCACTCTTCGCCGGGCTCGGGCATTTGCGCAAAGGCGATTTCCAGCTCGTACAGCGCATCGTTGCGCGCTTCATCCACCCGCGGCGCCTGGGAGGTCGGGCCGATGAACAGGCCGGAGAACAGATAAGACAGCGAGGGATGGTTATGCCAATAGCTGATCAGGCTGCGCAGCAGATCGGGCCGGCGCAGGAAGGGAGAGTCCTTGGGCGTCGCGCCACCCAATACAAAATGGTTACCGCCGCCGGTGCCGGTGTGGCGTCCGTCGATCATGAATTTCTCGGTGGTGAGACGGGTTTGCCGCGCCTCTTCGTAGAGGAATTCAGTGCGCTCCACCAACTCATCCCAAGTGGCCGAAGGCTGTACGTTGACCTCGATGACACCCGGGTCCGGCGTGACGCGAAAGTTGCTCAGGCGCGTATCGGCCGGCGGCTCGTAGCCTTCGAGCAACACTGGGCACTGCAGCTCTTGGGCGGTCGCCTCGATGGCGGCCACCAGTTCCAGATAGTCTTCGACGCGCTCCAAGGGCGGCATGAACAGATACAGGCGCCCTTCCCGTGCCTCGGCGCAGAGGGCGGTGCGGGTCAGCCAATCGGCGGACTCATCGATTTTTGGCACACGCTCATCGTTCGGTGCGGGTTGGCCATGGTTTTGCAGTTGAGCGGTACCCGGCAGCTCCGGCTGGTCCTGGTTAGGATCGGTCGGATGCACAAACGGATACTCGGCCGCCGTGACCCAAGGTTGCGAGGCCAGGGGCAGGCGGTAGCCCAGCGGCGAATCGCCCGGCACCAGGCGGCAATGGTTGTCGCGCAGGTACCAGCGCCCGCTCTGCCAGCGGTCATTGGCCGCCGTACGCGCCAGTGGCAGCACTTGGCCGATGATTTTATCCAGCCCTTGGGCGAACACTTTGCGCAGGCGCTCGCGCTCCAGGTCGTCGCTCAGGCGCGGGTCCTGGGCGGTGACGTTCTGCGGCAACGCGCCTTCGCGCCACAGGTAGTAGAAATTATCTTCAAAGGCCGGGAATACAAAGCGCGCAGGCAGTT
Organism: Pseudomonas cedrina subsp. cedrina; assembly: GCF_001983175.1. Classification (GTDB taxonomy): domain Bacteria; phylum Pseudomonadota; class Gammaproteobacteria; order Pseudomonadales; family Pseudomonadaceae; genus Aquipseudomonas; species Aquipseudomonas cedrina. Next base: position 500,048 of record NZ_MNPW01000005.1, on the reverse strand, counting down.
TGAGGCGTTCGGCGACGCTGGCCAGGAAACGCCCGGCCATGGCGCCGTCGGCGCCGTAGTGCTGTTGCTCATCGGCGATCAATGCGCTGTTGTGCCAGATCGGCACGCCGTCACGGCGCCAGTAGCAATTGAGCGACCAACGCGGCAATTGCTCGCCGGGGTACCACTTGCCCTGCCCGAAGTGCACCAGGCCTTGAGGCGCGTAATGTGCGCGCATGCGCTGGAACAGCTCGGCGGACAGACGACGCTTGTCCGGCCCGAGCGCAGCGGTGTTCCACTCGGCACCGTCGGGGTCGTCGATGGAGACAAAGGTCGGCTCGCCGCCCATGGTCAGGCGCACGTCGTGCTTGAGCAGGTCGCCATCGATCTGCCGGCCCAGGGCCTGGATCGCCAGCCATTGCTCCTCGGTGTAAGGCTTGGTGACCCGAGAGGCTTCCCAGATCCGCTCCACCGACATTTCGTGGGTGAATTGGCACTCGCACGGTTCCACCAGCCCACTGATCGGTGCCGCCGAGGATGGATCGGGACTACAGGCCAACGGGATATGCCCTTCACCGGCGAACAACCCGGAGGTGGCGTCCAGGCCGATCCAGCCGGCGCCGGGCAAATACACTTCGCACCAGGCGTGCAGGTCGGTGAAGTCCACTTCGGTGCCGGAGGGCCCGTCGAGTGCCTTGACGTCGGCGGTGAGCTGGATCAGGTAGCCAGACACAAACCGCGCCGCCAAGCCGAGGTTGCGCAGTAATTGCACCAGCAGCCAGGCGGAGTCGCGACAGGAGCCGGAGGCATTTTGCAGGGTGAATTCCGGGGTTTGCACGCCTGGTTCCATGCGGATCAGGTAGCCGATATCGGCGGCAAGACGCTGGTTGAGGCCCACCAGAAAGTCCACGGCCGGCAATGGCGTGCGGTCGATGCCGGCCAGGTAGGCAGCAAACTTCGGCGTCAGCGGCAAGGTTTCCAGGTACGGCGCCAACTCGCGCTGTTCATCGGCCGCGTAGCTGAAGGGGATTTTTTCGGCGTAGGGCTCAAGGAAAAAGTCGAACGGGTTGAACACCACCATCTCGGCGACCAGGTCGACTTCGATGCGCAGTTCAGCGGTTTTTTCCGGGAACACCAATCGCGCCAGGTAATTGCCCTGAGGGTCTTGTTGCCAATTGATGAAATGCTGCTCGGGCAGCACTTTCAGCGCGTAGGACAGAATCCGCGTACGGCTGTGGGGCGTCGGGCGCAAACGCACAATTTGCGGGCCGAGTTCGACAGCGCGGTCGTAGCGGTAATGCGTGACGTGGTGCAACGCGACATGAATCGACACGGCGGCCTCCTGCGAGCCAGGGCATGGACACAACGTGCGCAAGACTTATGCCAGAGCAGCCGTCGTTGCGCTTTATCGTAAGACCCGGTGCAGTACAGCACCAAAACGGCGCCAGCGGTGACGCCATGGTGCAAGTGCCGCACATATTTGTGGCGAACGTGTGAAAGGAGGTGGTGAATCTACCCAGTCACCGGGCCTTGTGCCGGGCGCCGAGGGCTTGACGCAGGTGGCGGATTTCCACGAGTCTGGCGCGCATCTCGCGCTGCCCCTTACTGTTGAGTATCAGCAGCCCGAACAGTGGAAAAACCAGCGCCAACCCATAAAGAACCCGGTGAGGGCCGTATTGGATCATCGGCAACACAAACAGCAGGCAGGCGGCGTAGAGACCGACCATCACCCATGCCCAACCGGGCTTGCCCCGTAGAATCATAAAGTTGCTGTGCACCGTGAGCAGCGTGAGCACTGCCCCAGCCAGCATGATCTTGAGCCCCACTTGAGCAAGGGGTGCATCATCAAAATAGGTGACGAACGCCAACGCCATGGCCAACGCCAATGAAAAATACGCCGCAAATACGCCGCTCAGAAACGTCAGAAAGTAATGCTTGAAAAAGTCTCGCAGCGTCATCAATTCGCCCATTCTTTGGCTTCCTCGTACAGCCCGATCGCGATTGTTTTGACATTTCCGGAGTAGGCGCTCCCGCCGAACCCTATGACTGCGCTCAGGGCGTCCTTGATCTGGGTCGTTGTGCCGTGCTTGAGCTGCGTGGGGGTGAAACGCTTGGTGAGCTCACCCGACGCTTGCTTGAGCTTGAGTAGCTTCGAGGTCAATTTGGGATCGTTGATGCTCAACAGTTCTTTGGTCAGCTTGGCTCTTTCCTGGCGATTCAAACCGCGCAGCACTTCACGCAGGCTCTTGCCCGTCGAGGCTTTGGCGGCCCTGACCAGCTTGACCGTCGTCAGGGTCGAAGCGCCCACGCCGACCAGCGACGCTGCGTCGAGCACGATGGAAGCATTCTGGTACCAGCCTTCGCTGTCGAGCCAATCGTTGACCTCGGGCTTGGCCACCTCGAGCGTCGTGCGGGCAAGGCCATTGATGCACTGCAGTGAACTCGCGCCCGCCGCCGCGTAGCCTATCACCACAACGACGGAACTGGCGCCCGCGCTGAACGGCACCAGCAGGGTACCGCTGGCAATCGCAGCCCAACTGATGACCGCGCCCAGGCACGAGATCCCGGTGTTCACCGCCTCGCCGATCAGCCTGGACTCTCTCGGATTGCTCGCCACATGTTGAGCGAACTGTGTCGGCGCAACGTAGTTTTGCGCCTCCCGCAGGATGATGCGCTTGGGCTGGATGCTGCAGATGGGCTTGAATTCACGCAGGGTGACGATGTTGAAGTCGGCATCGATATACACCACACCCGCGCCGACAATCCCGGGGTCGGCGTCGATGGCCGCAAACAGGCGCGGCAGGTTGATCTGGCTTTCAATGCGCTGGCGCGCCATGAACTGGGAGCGGTTGGAGTCCATGCCGATGCCGGCCAGGGGGTTGCCCATGGAGAGGTTCTTCCTTGAAAGGGGTGGTGATTGGACTGACGCTATCGCAGGCAAGCCAGCTCCCACATGTTGACCGCATGCTCATGCGGGAACGAGGTCAAGGGTGGGAGCTGGCTTGCCTGCGATAGCAATCTAATGGGCGCCACCTTAACAAACAGGCTACCCGCCTGCCAGAAAGCAAAACGCCAGCACTGAGGCTGGCGTTCTGTTTGTTCAGGTTGCAATCAACGCGGCACCACCGGCTTGCGGGTAGGCTTGCCGCCTTTGCCCTTGGCCGCATCGGTGCGTTCCTTGGCCGCCTGCTTATTGCGCGCCTGCGCCGCGGCCTTGGCTTGTTCGCGCTTGTCCCACGGGTTGCTGCCGTCGCTGCCGCGAGGCGGCAGGCCGGTGTGCTGGGTGAGGATCTTGGTGGTGGTTTCCTTGGCGACCTTGTGGCTGCCGGCCGGCGTCGAGTTCTTGCGACGGGCGCTCTGGTAGCTGTCGGTGCTCGGCTGGTGCAACGGGATCAACTGGTCCTTGCCCGGCCCGATCAGGTCGGCGCGGCCCATGCGGGTCAGCGCTTCACGCAGCATCGGCCAGCCTTTCGGGTCGTGGTAGCGCAGGAACGCCTTGTGCAGGCGGCGTTGCTCTTCGCTCTTGACGATGGTTACCGCGTCGCTCTTGTAGGTGACCTTGCGCAGCGGGTTCTTGCCCGAGTGGTACATGGCGGTGGCAGTGGCCATCGGCGACGGGTAGAACGCCTGCACCTGGTCGGCGCGGAAGCCGTTGCCCTTGAGCCACAGGGCCAGGTTCATCATGTCTTCATCGGTGGTGCCGGGGTGGGCGGCGATGAAGTACGGGATCAGGTACTGCTCCTTGCCCGCTTCCTTGGTGTACTTCTCGAACATGCGCTTGAACTTGTCATAGCTGCCAATGCCCGGCTTCATCATCTGGTTGAGCGGACCTTCCTCGGTGTGTTCCGGGGCGATCTTCAGGTAGCCGCCGACGTGGTGGGTGACGAGCTCCTTGACGTATTCCGGCGATTCCACGGCGAGGTCGTAGCGCAGGCCGGAGGCGATCAGGATTTTCTTCACCCCCGGCAAGGCACGGGCGCTACGGTACAGCTGGATCAACGACGAGTGGTCGGTGTTCAGGTTCGGGCAGATACCAGGGAACACGCACGACGGCTTGCGGCACGCGGATTCGATTTCCGGGCTCTTGCAGGCGATGCGATACATGTTCGCGGTCGGGCCCCCGAGGTCGGAAATCACGCCGGTAAAGCCCGGAACCTTGTCGCGGATCTCTTCGATCTCGCGAATGATCGACTCTTCGGAGCGGTTCTGGATGATGCGGCCTTCGTGTTCGGTGATCGAGCAGAAGGTGCAGCCGCCGAAGCAGCCACGCATGATGTTCACCGAGAAGCGGATCATGTCGTAGGCCGGGATTTTCTCCTTGCCGTACGCCGGGTGCGGGACACGTGCGTAAGGCATGCCGAATACGTAGTCCATTTCTTCGGTGGTCATCGGAATGGGCGGCGGGTTGAACCACACGTCCACTTCGCCGTGCTTCTGCACCAGGGCGCGGGCGTTGCCTGGGTTGGTTTCCAGGTGCAGCACGCGGTTGGCGTGGGCATAGAGCACCGCATCGCCACGGACCTTTTCCACCGAGGGCAGGCGGATCACGGTCTTGTCGCGGGTCATGCGCGGGCTGGCCAGGATCTGCACCACCTTGGCCTCGTCCGGATCATCCACCGGCCCTTTCTCCTGCTCGATGGCGCAGGCTTGGGTGTCCTGGGTATTCACGTACGGGTTGATGATCTTGTCGACCTTGCCCGGCCGGTCGATGCGCGTGGAGTCCACTTCGTACCAGCCCGCCGGCGTATCACGGCGAATGAACGCCGTGCCGCGCACGTCGGTGATGTCTTCGATCTTGTGGCCCCACGACAGGCGTTGGGCGACTTCGACGATGGCGCGCTCGGCGTTGCCATACAGCAGGATATCGGCGGTGGCGTCGATCAGGATCGAGTTGCGCACCCGGTCCTGCCAGTAGTCGTAGTGGGCGATGCGGCGCAGGGAGGCTTCGATGCCGCCGAGTACGATCGGCACGTTCTTGTAGGCTTCCTTGCAGCGCTGGCTGTACACCAGGCTCGCGCGGTCCGGGCGTTTGCCGGCCATGCCGCCGGGGGTGTAGGCGTCGTCGGAGCGGATTTTCTTGTCGGCGGTGTAGCGGTTGATCATCGAGTCCATGTTGCCGGCCGCGACGCCGAAGAACAGGTTCGGCTCGCCGAGCTTCATGAAGTCGTCTTTGGACTGCCAGTTCGGCTGCGCAATGATCCCGACGCGAAAGCCCTGGGACTCCAGCAGCCGGCCAATGATCGCCATGCCGAACGACGGATGGTCCACGTAGGCATCACCGGTAACGATGATGATGTCGCACGAATCCCAGCCAAGCTGATCCATCTCCTCCCTGCTCATCGGCAGGAATGGCGCAGGACCGAAACATTCGGCCCAGTACTTGGGATAGTCAAATAACGGCTTGGCTGTTTGCATGACGGTGACCGGTGTTGAGATGAAAAATCGCGGGCGCGGAATATAGCACAAAATTTGACCAATTCCGACGGTAATGGTCGGAATTGTGGTGACGCCATCGCAGGCGAGCCAGCCCCAACATTTGCCTGTATCCACAAATCATTGTGGGAGCTGGCTTGCCTGCGATGAGGCCCTTACAGGCGCTTGAAACTACTCGTCGTCATCGAAGTTATAGCTGCCCGGCGCCAGGTTCTCGAAGCGCGTGTACTTGCCGATGAACGCCAGGCGGATAAAGCCGATGGGGCCGTTCCGTTGCTTGCCGATGATGATCTCGGCAATGCCCTTGTGTTCCGTCTCGGGGTGATACACCTCGTCGCGGTACACGAACATGATCACGTCGGCATCCTGCTCGATCGCTCCGGATTCACGCAAGTCGGAGTTCACCGGGCGCTTGTTGGGACGTTGTTCCAAGGAACGGTTGAGCTGGGACAGCGCCACCACCGGGCAGTTAAATTCCTTGGCCAGGGCTTTCAGGGACCGGGAGATTTCGGAAATCTCGTTGGTCCGGCTGTCGCCGCTGGAGCCCGGGATCTGCATGAGCTGCAGGTAGTCGATCATGATCAGCGCGATATCACCGTGCTCACGCACCAGTCGGCGGGTACGGGCGCGCATCTCCGAAGGGCTGATGCCGGCGGTGTCATCGATGAACAGTTTGCGGTCATTGAGCAGGTTGACCGCCGAGGTCAGGCGCGGCCAATCGTCGTCTTCCAGTTGGCCGGAACGCACTTTGGTCTGGTCGATGCGCCCCAGGGACGAGAGCATCCGCATGATCAGCGATTCGCCTGGCATCTCCAGGGAGTACACCAGCACCGCCTTATCGCTGCGCAACACGGCGTTTTCCACCAGGTTCATCGCAAAGGTGGTTTTACCCATGGACGGACGGCCGGCGACGATGATCAGGTCGGACGGCTGAAGGCCGCTGGTTTTCTCGTCCAGATCGGTATAACCGGTGGAGATCCCGGTAATGGCCGCATCGGTATTGAACAGGGTGTCGATACGGTCGATGGCCTTGGTCAGCAGGTCGTTGACGCTGACCGGACCGCCGGTTTTCGGGCGGGCCTCGGCGATCTGGAAGATCTGCCGCTCGGCCTCATCGAGAATCTCGGCGGCAGTGCGGCCTTCGGGGTTGAAAGCGCTGTCGGCGATTTCGGTGCTGATGCCGATCAACTGGCGCAGCGTGGCCCGCTCGCGGACGATCTGGGCATAGGCCTTGATGTTGGCGACGGACGGCGTGTTTTTCGCCAGCTCACCGAGGTAGCCCAGGCCGCCGACCTGGGAGGTCTGGCCTTCCTTGTCCAACTGCTCGGCCAGGGTCACCACGTCGATCGGTGAGTTCTGGTCGGCCAGCTTGGCGATGGCGCGGAAGATCAGGCGGTGGTCATGCCGATAGAAGTCACCGTCCGAGACTTGATCCAGCACGCGCTCCCAGGCGTTGTTGTCCAGCATCAAACCACCGAGCACGGCCTGTTCGGCCTCGATGGAATGCGGCGGCACCTTCAGGGCAGCGGTTTGCAGATCGTATTGCTCGGGAGCTGAAATATCGTTCATGGCCACTTGGAATTAGGGGTGTGTAGAAAAACAAAAGGCACGACCTGTAAACAGGATCGTGCCCGATGTTAACCGGCTGGCACGCGAGGTGCCACCCAGTCAGGTGCTGCTTAAGCTGCTACCACGACAACGCGTACGGTGGCTTCAACTTCGGCGTGCAGGTGCACGGCTACGTCGAATTCGCCTACGTTGCGGATGGTGCCGTTCGGCAGACGAACTTCGCTCTTCTGCACTTCAACGCCGGAGGCGGTCAGTGCATCAGCGATGTCGTGGGTGCCGATCGAACCGAACAGCTTGCCTTCGTCACCGGCGGTGGCAGTGATAGTCACTTCCAGCTCAGCCAGTTGGGCAGCGCGCGTTTCAGCCGAAGCTTTTTTGTCTGCTGCGGCTTTTTCAAGCTCCGCACGGCGCTCTTCAAACGCAGCCAGGTTGGCAGCGGTTGCAGCGGTGGCTTTGCCGTAAGGCAGCAGGTAGTTACGACCGTAGCCGGCCTTAACGTTCACTTTGTCGCCCAGGTTGCCCAGGTTGGCGACTTTTTCCAGAAGGATCAGTTGCATGTGAAAATCCTCTAACTTTTAACCTTCACCGTTCGCGCTATCGACATCTTTCGATGCCAGACGTCCGCGAAAATCAATCAGGCCGTCGACAATGGCCAAAACCACGAGTAACGGATAGATCAGCTGCATGAACAACAACATTGTCACGTACATCCCCACCAGCCAGAACTTGGCCAGGCGCTTGCGCGCGACCAGCCCATGAATCAGGGCCAGCCCGGAAAACACCAGCGGTACGCTGCAAAACAGCACCATCAGGGCCATCTGTGAACCGAGGTTCGGTCCGATGACCATGAGTGCCAGCAGCAACATCGCCGGGCCCACGGGGATTCTGATACTGCGAAACTCGCGACCAAAACCACCCGGGTTGTACAACAACGCCTGCCAATATCGCCCAAGCATCAGGCTCAGCACGCTGACGATCTGCATCATTACCGCCATCAGGCCGATCAGGGCCGGTGCAATCAGTGTTGCCAGTCGCGCTCGCTCATCTACCGAAAACTGCTGGTAGAGTTCCCCGAAGGCCAGCGGCAGGATCTTGACGATCTCTTGCGCCAGCGCCTCGATTTGCGGGCGGAAAGCCGCGTCAATCAACACCGAAAACACCAACCCCAATGCCACGCTGGCCAGCAGCGTGCGGACCCAGGACTCACTTGCGCGCAAAACCAACGCAAGGCTCGACGACCCCAGCAGTACCAGAAGTACCTTGGGTTCGCCCAGTTGCAGCCACCAGATCAAGGCGGCCAACACTCCCAGGGCCAGGACGCCAATGGCATCCTGCAAACCGCGCCGCAGAAGCACGAGGCATCCAGCGGCGGCACCCAACCAATACAACAACGGCAATGCTGCGCATCCAGCCACTACCAGAGTGGCCTGCACACGACCGCGCATGATGAACTCAGCTAAGGCGCGCATGCATTCAATCCCTTACTACTTGTCGACTGCCCGGTCTCAGCGGCCGTGGCTGTCGGTGTAGGCCAGCAGGGCCAGGAAGCGGGCGCGCTTGATAGCGGTGGCCAGCTGACGCTGATAACGTGCTTTGGTACCGGTGATACGGCTTGGAACGATTTTGCCGGTCTCGGATACGTAGGCTTTCAGAGTGTTGAGATCTTTGTAATCGATCTCCTTCACGTCTTCAGCGGTGAAGCGGCAGAATTTACGACGACGGAAGAAACGTGCCATTTGATAGGCTCCTTAAAAGGTCCGTGGATTACTCGTCAGCGTTATCGCTGTTGTCGCTGTCATCACTATCAGCGCTATCAGCGCCTTCGTGCTCAGGACGGTCGCGACGCTCACGGCGCTCACTGCGGTTTTCTTCAGCCTTGAGCATCTCGGATTGGCCGGTAACGGCTTCTTCGCGACGGATGACCAGGTTACGGATCACTGCATCGTTGTAGCGGAAGTTGTCTTCCAGCTCGGCCAGGGCCTTGCCGGTGCACTCAACGTTCAGCATCACGTAGTGAGCCTTGTGAACATTGTTGATTGCGTAGGCCAGTTGACGACGGCCCCAATCTTCCAGACGGTGGATTTTGCCGCCGTCTTCTTCGATCAGCTTGGTGTAACGCTCAACCATGCCGCCGACTTGCTCGCTTTGATCCGGGTGGACCAAAAAGATGATTTCGTAATGACGCATGAATGCTCCTTACGGGTTGTAGCCTGCCGCTCAAAAACGGTCAGACAAGGAGTGAATGACACTTATGGATCCTGCCGCAGAGAGGCACATGCGTGCCTGCCAGGAAGGCAAGGGGCGCAATTGTAGAGAAGGGGGAGAAAGCGCGCAAGGCAATTGGTGATTATTTGAACAATCTCCCAAACACCTCAAAACAACTGTGGGAGCTGGGCTTGCCCGCGATGCAGGCACCTCGGTCTTTCAGTTAAACCGAAGTGATGCCATCGCAGGCAAGCCAGCTCCCACAGAAGCCGGCGCATGCAATGAGATTACTTCTTGGCTTTAGCCTTTGCGCCACGCTGACGCCGAGCCTCGAACAAGCACACACCCGTCGCAACCGACACGTTCAGGCTGCTGACGCTGCCGGCCATCGGCAAGTGCACCAGGTAATCGCAATGCTCGCGGGTCAGGCGACGCATGCCCTTGCCTTCGGCGCCCATGATGAGGATGGTCGGGCCGGTGAGGTCCTGGTCATAAATACTGACCTCGGCCTCGCCTGCCGTGCCCACGATCCACAGGCCGCGCTGCTGGAGTTTTTCCAGGGTGCGCGCCAGGTTGGTCACGGCCACCAGCGGAATGACTTCCGCCGCGCCACAGGCCACTTTACGCACGACCGGCGTGAGGGTGGCCGACTTGTCCTTGGGCACGATCACCGCCAGCGCGCCGGCTGCATCCGCCGAACGCAGGCAGGCACCGAGGTTGTGCGGGTCGGTCACGCCGTCCAGTACCAGCAGCAGCGGCGCGCCTTCGGTACGGTCCAGCAGCTCGTCGAGCATGGCTTCACCCCAGACCTGGCTCGGACTGACGTCCGCAACCACGCCCTGGTGCACACCTTCCACCCACACGTCCATTTCACGACGCTCGGCCTGGCCGATGGCAACCTTGTTTTGCGTGGCCAACTCGACCAGCGCTTGTACGCGCGGCTCGCTGCGGCCCTCTGCCAACCACACTTGCTTGACGCGTTTAGGGTGGTGACGCAGCAGTGCTTCTACGGCGTGGACGCCGTAGATTTTTTCCAGACTCATGGCTTGGCCTTAGGTTTGCGCGACCCGCCGCTCTTGGCGGGAGCCGAACCCGCCTTGGGCGGGCCTTTACGGTGTTTACTCGGCTTGCTCGACGGTTTTTCCGCCCCTTGGGACTTTCCCCCAGACGCCGCTTTACCACCGCTTTTGGCTTCGCTGAGCAACTGCTGCTTCAACTCACGGCTCTTGCGCAGTTCGGCGTTTTTCGCCGCCGCATCGCTTGGGCGATAGGCCTCAGGGGCCTTTTCCTTGGTCGACGAGCGACGGCCGGGCTTGGCTGGCGCAGGCTCGGTGGCCGCAGGTTTAGCTTTCGCTGGAGCACCCTTGCCTTTGCTGGCCGGAGTCGCTTCGCTGCCACGTTTTTTACGACTGCCCGGCGCTTCCGCGGGCTTATCAGGCATGCCGAAGTCGATCTTGCGCTCATCGAGGTCGACGCGCATGACTTGCACTTCCACGGTGTCGCCCAAGCGGAAGCTGCGACCGGTGCGCTCGCCCGCCAGGCGGTGATGCACAGGGTCGAAGTGGTAGTAGTCGCCCGGCAAGGCGGTGACGTGCACCAGGCCTTCGACATAGATGTCGGTCAGCTCGACAAACAGACCAAAGCCGGTCACGGCGGTGATCACGCCTGGGAACGACTCGCCCACGCGGTCCTTCATGAACTCGCACTTGAGCCAGTTCACCACGTCGCGCGTGGCCTCGTCGGCACGGCGCTCGCTCATGGAGCACTGTTCGCCCAACTGCTCCAAGGCCGCTTCGTCGTACGGATAGATCCGCGCTTTCGGAATGGTCATGGCACCGGCGCGCTTGACGTGCGGGGTGTTCTGCTTGGAGTGGATCACGCTGCGGATCGCGCGGTGCGTGAGCAGGTCCGGGTAACGACGAATCGGCGAGGTGAAGTGGGTATACGCCTCGTAATTCAGGCCGAAGTGGCCCTGGTTATCCGCGCTGTACACCGCCTGGCTCAAGGAGCGCAGCATGACGGTCTGGATCACGTGGTAATCCGGACGGTCCTTGATGCTCGCGAGCAATGCCTGGTAGTCCTTCGGCGTCGGGCCATCCTTGCCTTTGTGCAGGGACAGACCGAGCTCACCGAGGAAGGCGCGCAGTTTTTCCAGACGCTCCGGCGGCGGGCCGTCGTGCACCCGGTACAGGGCAGGGATCTCGTGTTTCTTGAGGAACTCTGCAGTGGCCACGTTGGCCGCCAGCATGCATTCTTCAATCAGCTTGTGAGCATCGTTACGCGTCGTCGGGGTGATCGCGGCGATTTTGCGCTCGGAACCGAAGACAATCCGGGTTTCCTGGGTTTCAAAATCGATCGCGCCACGGGTGTGACGGGCGCCCAGCAGCACTTTGTACAGCGAGTAAAGCTGCTTGAGGTGCGGGACCACATCGGCATATTCGCTGCGCAGGGCCTTGGCTTCGCTGGTCTTCGGCGTTTCCAGGATGGTGCTGACCTTGTTGTAGGTCAGGCGCGCCTGGGAGTGAATCACCGCCTCATAGAACTGGTAGTCGGTCATTTCGCCGGTTTTCGAGATGGTCATCTCGCACACCATGGCCAAGCGGTCGACTTTCGGGTTCAGCGAGCACAGGCCGTTGGACAGCTGCTCGGGCAGCATGGGGATCACGCGCTCAGGGAAGTACACGGAGTTGCCGCGCACCTGGGCTTCGTTGTCCAGTGCCGAACCGATCTTCACGTAGCTGGACACGTCGGCAATCGCGACAAACAGCTTCCAGCCGCCGGAGAACAGGCGCAGCTTGCCCGGCTTGGCCTCGCAGTAGACCGCATCATCGAAGTCGCGGGCATCTTCGCCGTCAATGGTGACGAACGGCAGATGACGCAGGTCGATGCGTTTTTCTTTGTCTTTGTCTTCGACTTCAGGCTTGAGCTTGGCGGCTTCTTTGAGCACAGCCTCAGGCCAGACGTGAGGAATATCGTAGGTGCGCAACGCAACGTCGATTTCCATGCCCGGCGCCATGTAGTTGCCGACCACTTCAACGATATCGCCCTGCGGCTGGAAGCGCGCGGTTGGCCAGTGGGTGATCTTCACCTCGACGAACTGGCCGACCTTGGCGGCGCCATTGCGACCTGGGGTGATCAGCACTTCCTGCTGGACCTTCGGGTTATCCGGCACCACAAAGCCGATACCGCCTTCTTCGAAGTAACGGCCGACAATGGACTCATGGGCACGGGACACCACTTCCACGATCACACCTTCACGGCGACCGCGACGGTCCAGGCCGGAAACGCGCGCCAGGGCACGGTCGCCATCGAACACCAGGCGCATTTGCGCCGGGCTCATGAACAGGTCATCGCTGCCGTCGTCCGGGATCAGGAAGCCGAAACCATCACGATGGCCGGCGATGCGGCCCAGGATCAGGTCGAGCTTATCCACCGGCGCGTAAGTACCACGGCGGGTGTAGATCAGTTGGGCGTCGCGCTCCATGGCACGCAAACGGCGGCGCAGGGCTTCGAGCTGGTCTTCGGTGGTCAGACCGAATTCTTCAACCAACTGCTCGCGGCTAGCAGGCGAACCTCGATCGGCGAGGTGCGCCAGGATCAGTTCGCGGCTAGGAATAGGGTTTTCATATTTTTCCGCTTCACGAGCGGCCTCGGGATCGAGGGACTGCCAATCGGCCATTAGAGAGTTTTCACCTTGTCTATATGCGGGTTAGTTTGGCATACGCGTATTGAAACGGGAAATTTCAGACGTCATCAAGCCTTTTAAAGCCCTTTGCAGCCCCTGGGAAGCACCTTGCACGACCATTGGCGAAATTTTCCAGGCTTTTTTCATGGCAGGGGTTTACAGCCAAAAGTACGCTGCGTATAGTGCGCGCCATCGACGACGGCAACGTTGTTGATGCTGCCCAGGTGGTGAAATTGGTAGACACGCCAGCTTCAGGTGCTGGTGATCGCAAGGTCGTGGAAGTTCGAGTCTTCTCCTGGGCACCAAATTCAGATCAAACCCGCGAAAGCGGGTTTTTTCGTTTCAGGCCTTTGATTTTCAACGGAAAAACTTGATTTATATTTTCGAATCAGGGGTTTACAGATCAAAAAGCCCTCCGTATAGTTCGTCCCATCAACGGCGCAAGCGCTGCTGATAAATGCCCAGGTGGTGAAATTGGTAGACACGCCAGCTTCAGGTGCTGGTGATCGCAAGGTCGTGGAAGTTCGAGTCTTCTCCTGGGCACCAAATTCAGATCAAACCCGCGAAAGCGGGTTTTTTCGTTTCCGGGGGCTAAAAAACTCCACCCCCGATACCTCCCTGCGCCGCACTTGAGAAGTTTTATCGTTTATCCTTGCAATGATTTGTTGCATATAAGCGAGGAACACTTCGGATGATGATCCGCGATAACCGACTCACAACATCCCTTCTGCGTGGCCTGACCCTCACCCTGCTCGGCCTGACCCTGCTCTCGCCCACCGCCTATTGCGCCGACAAGATTTCCCTGACCCTCTACAACGGCCAGCACAAAGAAGTCGGCGATGAGCTCGCCAAGGCCTTCGAGGCCAAGACCGGCATTCACGTCAACGTGCGCAAAGGCAGCAGCAACCAGCTGGCCAGCCAAGTCGTGGAAGAAGGCGACCGCTCGCCTGCCGACGTGATCTACACCGAAGAGTCTCCGCCGCTGAACAAACTCGGCGAGCAAGGCCTGCTGACCAAGATCGACGCCAGCACCCTCGACGTGCTGCCCAAGGATTACGTCGGCACCAACGGCGACTGGATGGGCGTCACCGCACGCACGCGCGTCGTGGCCTTCAACCCCAAATTGATCGCTGAAAAAGACCTGCCGGAATCGGTATTGGATTTCGCCGGCCCCGAGTGGCAAGGCAAAGTCGGTTTCGTGCCCACCAGCGGCGCGTTCCAGGAACAGGCCGTGGCGATCATCAAGCTGCACGGTCGCGAAGCCGCCGAAGAATGGCTGACCGGCCTGCGCGCCTTCGGCAAGGTGTACAGCAATAATATGGTCGCCCTTAAAGCAGTGGAAAACGGCGAAGTGGCCACCGTCCTGGTGAACAACTACTACTGGTTTGCCCTGAAGAAAGAAAAAACCAACCTGGATTCGCAACTGCACTACTTCACCAACGGCGACGCTGGCGGGCTGATCACCGTGTCTTCGGCCGCGGCACTCAAATCCAGCAAGCACCCCAAGGAAGCCCAGCAACTGCTGGCGTTCATGGCCAGTGAAGAAGGCCAGCGCGTCATCACCAATACCTCAGCCGAGTACCCACTGCGCAAAGGCATGGAGTCCAATCGCGGGCTCAAGCCTTTCAGCGAGCTGCAACCGCCGAAAGTCACCCCCGCCGACCTGGGCAACGCCGAAGAAGCCCTGGACCTGGAACGCGACGTTGGCTTGAACTGATGAACCCATCGCTAAGCGCTGCGGGGTTCAGCCCTCGGCGCAAACGCCCTTCGATCTGGCTGCTGCTGCCCGTGCTGCTTCTGGTTGGCTTGAGCCTGCTGCCACTGGCGTATGTCGGGCTCAAGGCCTGGCAGGCCGGCTGGGCGCAGGCGGTACATCTGCTGTGGCGTCCGTATGTCTTCGGACTGCTGCGCAATACCCTGGCGCTGATGATTGGAGTGACCTTGGCCTGCGCCGTTGTCGGGCTTTCCCTGGCCTGGCTGCTGGAGCGCAGCAATCTGCCGGGGCGGCGCATCTGGGGCGTGGTCCTGTGCCTGCCGTTTGCGGTGCCGGCGTTTGTCAGCAGTTTTACCTGGGTGTCGCTGAGCGCCAATTTCGAAGGGCTGGCCGGCGCCATCCTGGTGATGAGCCTGTCGAAGTACCCGCTGGTGTTCCTGCCGGTGGCGGCGACGCTGCGCAATCTTGATCCCGCGCTGGAAGAGTCAGCCCGCACCCTGGGGTTGAATCGCTGGGGCGTATTCTTTCACATCACTTTGCCGTTGTTGTGGCCATCGCTGCTGGCTGGGGCGCTGTTGATTGCGCTGCATATGCTGGTGGAATTCGGCGCGCTGTCGATCATCGGGTTGCAGACGTTCACCACGGCAATCTACCAACAGTTCGAACTGGAATTCAGCAACGCGAATGCCGCGATGCTTTCGGCGGTGCTGCTGGTGATGTGCCTGACGCTGCTGTGGCTGGAGCTGCGCGTGCGCGGCAAGGGCCGACACGTGCGTATCGGCCAGGGCGCGGCGCGGCATGCCGAGCAGGTCCGGCTGGGCAAGTGGGCAGCGCTGGGCCAGGTGTACTGCCTGGCGCTGGCGATCATCGGCAGCGGCATTCCGCTGGGGATGCTCGGCTATTGGCTGGCGGTGGGTTCCTCCGCCGCATTCCCGGTGGCGCAGATCAGTGAGGCGCTGCTGTCTTCATTGGCACTGTCTCTGGGCGGCGCAGCGCTGTGCCTGGTGCTGGCGGTGCCGGTGGGATTGCTGGTGGTGCGCTATAAAGGCCAACTGGCGATCTGGGCCGAGCGCCTGCCGTACCTGCTCCACGCCCTGCCTGGCCTGGTGATCGCACTGACCCTGGTGTATTTCGCCCTGCATTACGTGCCGGCGCTGTACCAGACATCGGCGTTACTGTTGATTGCGTATGCACTGCTGTTTTTGCCGCTGGCCCAGGCGCCGATTCGCACGGCACTGAACAAGGCCGCACCGCAGTTGGAAGAGGCTGCGCGGACACTGGGAGCGTCATCGTTCAGTGCGTTTTGCCGGGTGACCTTGCCGATTATCTTCCCGGCGCTGGGCGCGGCGTTTGCGCTGGTGTTTCTGGATGCGATGAAGGAATTGACGGCGACGTTGCTGCTCAGTCCGACCGGGCTTAATACCTTGGCGACAGCGGTGTGGGCGCATACCTCGAATGTGGAGTTTGCGGCAGCGGCGCCTTATGCGGCGCTGTTGATTCTGGTGTCGGGGCTGCCGGTTTATTTGCTGACGACTCGGATGTATCTGAGCCGCTGAGACCGTTATCGCAGCGGTGCGGCGGTCCGACAAGCCAGCTCCCACATTGGAATGCATTCCAAAGTTGGAACCCGATCAAATGTGGGAGCGGGCTTGCTCGCGAAAGGGCCCGAACTGACCACGCTAGGCCCGAAACTGCCCCAAACTCGCCTTCAACTGCGCCGCCAACCCATCCAGCACCTTGCCACTGGCCGTCGTCTCCACCACCGCCTGCGCGGCACGCTCGGCCTGGGCATGGATCACCTCGACCCGCCCGCGCACCGCATGGGCGCCCTGGGCCTGATGCTCGGCAGCGCGCGTCGCCAAGCCAATCGCCGCATGCACCTGCTCCACCGAAGCCTGCACCGTCTGCTGCAAGCGCACGCTGTCGCGCAGCACCCGCAAGCCTTCGTCGGCCTGGCGCCCGGCCTTGCCGATGGTTTCCACCGCCTCCCGAGCCCCCTGCTGCAACGCGACGATATGTGCCTGGATATCTCCGGTGGAGCTTTGGGTCTTGCTCGCCAGCGCACGCACCTCGTCTGCGACCACGGCAAAGCCACGCCCGGTTTCGCCGGCACGGGCCGCTTCGATTGCGGCATTGAGCGCCAGCAGATTGGTTTGCTCGGCGATTCCATGAATCACGGTCAACACCACTTCTATCTGCTCGCTTTGCTGCGCCAACCGCTCGATGACTTGGGAACCTGCCTGCACCTGGCCCGCCAACGCCTCGATCAAGCCGCCCACTTCGGTTGACGTGCGCGAGTTCTCATCCGTGGCCTGGCGGATATCCACCACCTGCTGCAACGCCGCCTGCATCGCATGGCTTTCGGCCTGCGCCTCATCGGCCATCTGCGACAGCGCGCGCAGGCTCTCGGCCACCTCATCGCGCTGCAAGCCTGCCGCAGCATCGGCCCCGGCGTTGCGCAAGGTCATGGCGCCGATTTCTACGCCGGTACGCTGGGCCACATCGCCCGCCTCGCGCACGATGGGCTGCAACTTATCCACAAAGCGATTGACCGCAGACGCCATGGCGCCAATCTCGTCCTTGCTGCTGATCTGCACGCGCTTGGTGAGATCGCCCTCGCCCGCCGCCAGGTCATCCATGGCGGCGATCAACAGCTTCAGGCGGTTGACCACACGGCGACCGAGCACAATGGCGATCAGCAGCAATACGCCAAGACCGACCAGCGCCAGGCCCATGCCGATGCGCCAGCGCAAGGTGCCAGCAGCGTCCTGAACCGCGCTGGTGGTGTTGGCGGTCATCTGGGTGGCCGTGGCTTGCGCCGATTGCAGGCGCGCGCCCATGGCGGCAGCGCTGTCGGCCGCTGCGCCTTTGAGGCTGTCGCCAACCAGTTGATCACCGCTGGCAATCAGCGCGGCGAAACGCTTGTCCAGTGCCTGCAGGTCGGCCTCGACCGACGCGGTCGACACGCCCATGCGGACTTTGCCGATCTCCACCCCGTTGGGGCTGATGGAGGCCTCGACGTAGTACACGGAAGGGTCGCTCCTGGCCGCATCCAACACTTTGTCCAACGCGCGATCACCCGCGCCCTTGGCCAGCAGCGCCTGGTTGATCGGATTCTCACGATTCAGGTAGCGGGTCAAATGCTCACCCGCCGCGTCGTCATACACCACGAACAGCACGTTGGGATTGCGCTGCGCGCGCCGAGCAAATTCCGACAGCGTCGGCACATCGTTATCCCACATGGCGCGAGGCGCCACCGAGGCCAGCAGTTGCGCCATATCATTGGCGGAGTCTTTCAGGTCTTTTTCCAGGGTCGCACGCAGTTGCTTCTGCTCTTCCTGCAGGCGCGTCGACAGCCCGGCAGTCAAACGCTGCCGGGTACTGGTGGACAAGCTATCGAGGCTGGACGTGACTTCCTGGCCAGCCTGCGCCAGCTCGCCGGACAGTTTCTGGCTGTCGATGCCCAGGCGATTGCCCAGATCAGCTTCCAGCGCCGTGACCGTGCTTCGTGTGAGAGCGACGGCTACCAGCACTTGCACCAAAAGAGCGATACCTAGGGTAACGAACACCGGCCGCAACAGACGGCTTTGTAACAATGAGAGAACGGCAGACATCGGGAATCCCTCCACCACGGGTGCCATTAATTTGATAGCACCGCGAAAGAGAGAAACATAGCAAGGGTCGTGCCGCTTGGAGAACTGATACGACAAAGGGCTCCCTGAGGAGCCCTTTGCTTTTTACATCAACAGCTTATTAAGCGAACGGGTGACGCAGAACGATGGTTTCGTTGCGGTCCGGGCCCGTCGAAATAATGTCAATCGGTGCGCCGATCAGTTCTTCTACACGCTTGATGTAGGCACGGGCGTTGGCCGGCAACTCTTCCAGGGTCTTGGCGCCCACGGTCGATTCGGTCCAGCCCGGCACTTCTTCGTACACAGGCTGCAGGCCTACGTAGCTGTCAGCGTCAGTCGGGGCAACGTCATTGCCTTCTGCATTCTTGTAACCGGTGCAGATGTTGATCGCTTCCAGACCGTCGAGCACGTCCAGCTTGGTCAGGCAGATGCCCGAGATGCTGTTCACGTCGATAGCGCGACGCAGGATAACGGCGTCGAACCAGCCACAACGACGAGCACGGCCGGTGGTCGCGCCGAACTCATGACCTTGCTTGGCCAGGTGCGCGCCGACTGCGTCGAACAGCTCAGTCGGGAACGGGCCCGAACCTACGCGTGTGGTGTAGGCCTTGGTGATGCCCAGGATGTAGTCCAGGAACATCGGGCCAACGCCCGAACCGGTCGCAACGCCGCCAGCGGTGGTGTTGGAGCTGGTCACGTAAGGGTAGGTGCCGTGGTCGATGTCGAGCAGGGAACCCTGGGCGCCTTCGAACATGATGTCCTTGCCGGCGCGACGCAGGTCGTGCAGCTCGGCGGTCACGTCCAGCATCAACGGCTTGAGCAGCTCGGCGTATTCCTTGCACTCGGCCAAGGTCTTTTCAAACTCGATGGCCGGCTCTTTGTAGTAACCCACCAGCATGAAGTTGTGGTAATCCACCAGTTCACGCAGCTTGTCTTCGAAGCGCGGCATGTTGAGCAGGTCGCCCACACGCAGGCCACGACGCGCCACCTTGTCTTCGTAGGCCGGGCCGATGCCACGACCGGTGGTGCCGATCTTCAGCTCGCCACGGGCCTTTTCACGGGCCTGGTCCAGCGCAACGTGGAAGGACAGGATCAGCGGGCAGGACGGGCTGATACGCAGGCGCTCACGCACCGGTACGCCTTTCTCTTCCAGCTTGGTGATCTCACGCAACAGGGCGTCCGGTGCAACCACCACGCCGTTACCGATCAGGCACTGCACGCCTTCGCGCAGCACACCCGACGGGATCAGGTGCAATACGGTTTTTTCGCCATCGATGACCAGGGTGTGGCCAGCGTTGTGGCCACCTTGGTAGCGCACTACGGCGGCAGCATGTTCGGTCAGCAGATCAACGATCTTGCCTTTGCCCTCATCACCCCATTGGGTGCCCAGGACTACGACATTCTTACCCATAACACTTGTCCTCATTCGCGCAAACTTGGTGCCGGCGATGGCCGGCAGGAAAACTCAAGAAGCCAGTGGCGTTACTTGCCAAAGCCCGTTCTGCAGAATCAATTGCCGGTCGCAGTCCGCTTCACGGGCGGCGGCCAATGGTTGCCCAGGCAAGGCCTGGACGACACGCTGACCCTCACTGCGCAACTGGCAAACCTGCTGCCAGAGTGCTGCGTCCGTACTGTCGGGCATCCAGATGCCACCAGACGGCAGCTCGACCTCAGCACGCCCCAGGGTCACCAGGGTTTTCAAGTCGGTGGAAAAGCCGGTTGCCGGACGTGCACGACCGAAGTCGGCGCCGATATCGTCATAACGACCGCCTTGGGCGATGGCTTGGCCAACACCCGGTACAAACACCGCGAACACCACACCGGTGTGGTAGTGGTAGCCGCGCAACTCGCCCAGGTCAAAATACAACGGCAACTGCGGGAAGCGCGCGGACAACTGCTCGGCAATCGCCAGCAAATCGTTCAGAGCCGCCAGCACCGGCGCCGGCGCATTGGCCAGGCGTTCGCGCGCAGCCACCAGCACTTCACGGCCACCGCACAGATTGACCAGCGCACGCAGCATGCCGGCGAGGTCCGCAGGCACGCCTTCGGTCAGGGCGATCACTTCATCGATAGCCTTGCGTTGCAGGGCATCGAACAACTGTTGCTCCGCTTCGCCGGACAAACCGGCCGCGCGGGCCAGGCCACGGTAGATACCGACGTGGCCCAGGTCCATGTGGACATCCGGTACGTCAGCCAGTTGCAGCATGGCCAGCATCAGGCTGATCACTTCAACGTCGCTGCTCGGGCTGGCATCGCCGTACAGCTCGGCGCCCAACTGGATCGGACTACGGGAAGACGACAGTGCACGCGGTTGCGCATGCAGCACGCTGCCGGCATAGCACAGGCGGCTCGGGCCTTCGCGGCGCAGGGTGTGCGCATCGATGCGCGCCACTTGCGGCGTGATGTCGGCACGGAAGCCCATTTGCCGGCCCGATTGCGGGTCGATGACCTTGAAGGTGCGCAGATCCAGGTCCTGGCCCGCGCCGGTCAGCAGGGATTCCAGGTACTCGATATGGGGGGTCACGACAAACTCGTAGCCCCAGCTCTGGAACAGATCCAACACCTGGCGACGCGCTACTTCAATGCGCGCAGCTTCTGGTGGCAGTACTTCTTCGATGCCATCTGGCAGCAGCCAGCGGTCTACCGTTGCCATTACGCCATTCCCCTTTGATCCGGGCGGCCAGCCCTAGGCCGAGCCTTGAGTAGAGCAGAAAATACCCGCCCCCTTGCATAAACCACGCGCAAGAGCGACGTGACGAACGGCCTGTAACCGGCCTCGTCGGGCACTTTCCTCGAAAAACCTGTCACGCCTGCCAAATCAAACATGCAGACGCAAAAAAGCCGGGAATTTCCCGGCTGCCGCATCATACACCCGTTTTCTGAAAGGATCACCCCGCCAGGCATTTTAGCCGCCCGACGGAGGGGTCCTATCGGATCACAGGCCTGTTACTTGGACTTTTCCAGGTAGCGGAAGAAGTCGCTGCTTGGGTCCAGCACCAGCACGTCGGTCTTGTTCGCGAAGCTTTCACGGTAGGCACGCAGGCTACGGTAGAACGCGTAGAACTCCTGGTCCTGGCCGTAGGCCTTGGCGTAGATCGACGCTGCTTGCGCATCACCATCACCACGGGCCTCTTCAGACTCGCGATAGGCCTCTGCCAACAGTACACGGCGCTGACGGTCGGCATCCGCACGGATCCCTTCGGCCAGCTCGTTACCCTTGGCGCGGTGCTCACGGGCTTCACGCTCACGCTCGGTGCTCATGCGCTCGAACACGCTGCGGTTCACTTCCTTGGGCAGGTCGATCGCCTTGACCCGAACATCGACCACTTCGATGCCCAGCTCTTTTTCCGCCATCGTGTTCAGCGAACGCGTGATGTCAGCCATCAGCGCATCACGCTCACCGGATACCACCTCGTGCAGGGTGCGCTTACCAAACTGGTCGCGCAGGCCCGATTCCAGACGGCGCGACAAACGCTCGTCGGCAATCTGCTTGAGGCCGGAGGTCGCGGTGTAGAAGCGCTCGGCATCCTTGACGCGCCACTTGGCGTAGGCGTCAACCATCACGGCTTTCTTTTCCAGGGTCAGGAAGCGCTGTGTCGGTGCATCCAGGGTCATCAGGCGCGCGTCGAACTTGCGCACCTGGTTGACGTAGGGGACTTTCACATGCAGGCCCGGCTGGACATCCGCCTGGACCACGCGACCGAATTGCAGCAGCACCGCACGCTCGGTCTGAGCGACGATGTAGAAGCAGTTCCAGGCAGCGATGACCACGACGACGCCCACAATCAGGGCGGTCAGCGATTTATTGCTCATCAACGACTCTCCCTGGTACGTGTTTGCTGTTGCAGCAAGTCAGCGGCCGCACGGGCGCTCGCTTCGTTGGCAGCGGCATTGGAACCGGTGGACGGTGCGCCGGTGCTGCTACGACCACCTTCGATCATCTTGTCCAGCGGCAGGTACAGCAGGTTGTTCTGCCCACCTTTGCTGCCGGTCACGAGAACCTTGCTGGTGTTGCTGAAGACTTCCTGCATGGTGTCCAGGTACAGACGCTCGCGGGTAACCTCGGGTGCCTTGCGGTACTCGGCGACCAGCTTGGTGAAGCGGTCCGCCTCACCCTTGGCGCGGGAGACCACTTCGTCGCGGTAACCGTTGGCATCCTCGAGGATACGCTGGGCCTGACCACGGGCTTCCGGCACGACGCCGTTGGCGTAGGTTTCAGCCTGGTTGCGCGAACGCTGCTCGTCTTCACGGGCACGGATCACGTCGTCGAAGGCTTCCTGCACTTCACGCGGTGCGGCTGCGCTCTGTACGTTCACCTGGGTCACGGTGATACCGGTGCGATAGGTATCGAGGAACCGCTGCAGGCGCTCCTTGATTTCGCTGGCCATCAGCTCACGACCTTCGGTCAGCACCTGGTCCATCGCGGTAGAACCGACGACGTGGCGCAGGGCACTTTCGGTGGCGTGCTGCAGGCTGATTTCCGGCTGGTCGACGTTCAGCACGAAGTCCTGCAGGTTGCTGATCTTGTACTGCACGGTCAGCGGCACTTCGACGATGTTCTCGTCTTCGGTCAGCATCTGGCCCTGCTTGGTGTAGGCACGCTCACGCGTGACGTTCTCCATGTACTTCTTGTCGATCGGCGGGAAGTAGATGTTCAAGCCCGGGCCGACGGTTTCGTAGTACTTGCCGAAGCGCAGCACCACGGCTTGCTCCTGCTCGTCCACCACGTAAACGGCGCTGTACAGCCACACGGCCGCCAGCACGACAAGACCCAGGCCCAGCAGGCCATAGCCACCGCCCTTGCTTGTACGACCGCCACCGTCACCACCACGTTTTTTTCCACCACCGAACAACCCATTCAGGCTTTCCTGCAGCTTTCGGAAGGCCTCGTCGAGATCCGGTGGCCCCTTGCGGTCGCCATTATTGCGGCGTTTACCACCCCAAGGATCCTGATTATTCGAGTTGCCACCCGGCTCATTCCAAGCCATAGCGCTCTCCATCTGATAAAGCAAAGACGCACCCACGGCGCGCCGACCAATGCTACAGAATGCCTGCCACTGCGGCACAACCGCTTTAGGAGGCTTTTATTGCAAAGTGTGTTGTTCGAGAAACTCCGCCGGAACAACACCTTCACGGCTGACCAGCCGATTCAGTTCCGAGCGCGGCAATCGAACGGCCAGCAAGCTGACCCCTTCTTCGTCGTGTTCTTCTTTCTGTACCGAGCCCAGCTCGAAAAACTGTGCACGCAGTCGAGCAAAACGCTGCGGCAAGCGCAAGGTGCCAATGAACAAATCGCCGCCGAGCAACTCGGCGATGGCTTGTTCAAGCAACTCAAGACCACTGCCATCACGCGCCGACAGCCAGACCCGCTGGGGCTTGCCATTCTCATCGCGCTGGATTTGTGGCTCAACGCCTTCAAGCAAATCGAGTTTGTTATAGACCTCCAGGATCGGCAAGTCCTGGGCGCCAATCTCGCCCAGCACCAGCATCACCTGTTCAATCTGCAACATGCGATCCGGTTCGGCCGCATCGATCACGTGCAACAGCAGGTCGGAATTGCTCGACTCTTCGAGCGTAGACCGAAATGCCTCGACCAGCTTGTGCGGCAAGTGACGAATGAAGCCCACCGTGTCAGCCAGGACAATCGGCCCCAGGTCGTCCAGATCCAGACGGCGCAGGGTCGGGTCGAGGGTGGCGAACAATTGGTCGGCCGCATACACATCGGACTTCGTCACATTGTTAAACAGCGTGGATTTACCGGCGTTGGTATAGCCCACCAGGGACACGGTAGGGATATCCGCGCGCGAGCGGCCACGTCGCGACTGCTCGCGCTGGCTGCGCACTTTCTCGAGACGGCCCTTGATCTGGCGCAGGCGAACCCGCAGCAGGCGTCGGTCCGTTTCAAGTTGGGTTTCACCCGGGCCGCGCATGCCGATACCGCCGCCCTGGCGCTCAAGGTGAGTCCAGCCGCGGACCAGCCGCGTGCTCATGTGGTCAAGCTGGGCCAGTTCGACCTGGAGCTTGCCTTCATGGGTACGCGCGCGCTGGGCGAAAATATCGAGAATCAGGCCGGTACGGTCGATCACGCGGCACTCGAAGACACGTTCGAGGTTACGTTCCTGACTGGGCGTGAGGGTGTGATTGAAGATCACCAGATCGGCTTCTTCGGCGTGGACCAGGTCGCGCAGTTCCTCGACCTTGCCGCTGCCAATCAAGTATTTGGCGGTTGGCCGATGACGCGGCACGTTAAAAAACGCAACGGTCTCGGCGCCGGCCGAATTTGCCAACTCCTGAAACTCCTGCGGATCTTCGCGCGCCTCAGGGTCCTGTCCATCCAAGTGAACGAGGATGACTCGCTCACCACCACCGTGGCGCTCAAAGAACAAAGGAGACTCCTATCAGGCGTTACCTGGCTCAGCGTCAGCTGCTTCATCACCTGCTGCGCTAGGCAGACGGATCGGACGAACAGGGACGACGGTCGAGATAGCGTGTTTGTAAACCATTTGGCTGACGGTATTTTTCAGCAGGATCACGAACTGGTCGAACGACTCGATCGTGCCTTGCAGCTTGATGCCGTTGACCAGGTAGATGGAAACCCCCACTTTCTCTTTACGTAAAGTATTCAAGTAAGGGTCTTGTAGCGAATGCCCTTTTGACATGTGCCGCACTCCTTTAAGGATCAATAATAAAAAATCGGAAAATAGATAGCTCAAGGCCGTCACACCCCCAAGGATAGACGGCAATTGCAAGGACTCAGCTCAATATGGAGACCGTTCCCAGGTATTTCAAGGCGCGTGACAGATTGTCGCTGTCCAGGCTGTCCAGCCAGTGCAAATCGCTCCAGCTGCGCAACCAGGTGAACTGTCGCTTCGCCAATTGGCGTGTGGCAATGATGCCACGCTCCTGCATTTCGGCTGACGTCAGCTTGCCATCCAGATGATCCCAGACTTGGCGGTAGCCTACGGCACGTATCGAAGGCAACCCTGGATGCAGGTCACCTCTGGAACGCAAAGCTACGACCTCGTCCACAAACCCCTGTTCCAACATATTTGTGAATCTTTGTGCAATTCGTTCATGCAGCACCTGGCGATTTGCCGGAGCGATGGCCAGATTGGCCACAGTATAGGGCAATTGTGAGTGTCCAGATGCGCCTGCGTCAGCACTTTGCGCAGATTGTCGCTGCCGATGCTCGGTCATGGTCTGCCCACTGACACGCCAGACTTCCAGGGCGCGACTCAGGCGCTGGGGGTCATTGGGGTGAATGCGCGCGGCCGACACGGGGTCTACCGCCGCCAATTGGTCGTGCAGGGCCTGCCAGCCAAGGCGTGCAGCCTCGTCTTCAAGCTCAGCGCGCACCTGGAGATCCGCCGGCGGCATGTCCGCCAGGCCTTCCTGCAAAGCCTTGTAATAGAGCATCGTGCCGCCCACCAGCAGCGGAATGTTGCCGCGCGCGGTGATTTCAGCCATGGCCGCGAGGGCATCGGTACGAAAATCCGCCGCCGAGTAGCTCATTGCGGGGTCGATGATGTCGATCAAACGGTGCGGATACTGGGCCAGCAATTCCTTTGAAGGCTTGGCGGTTCCGATGTCCATGCCTCGGTAGACCAGCGCGGAGTCGACACTGATCAGCTCGCATGGCAGCACCTTGCTCAGCTCGATGGCCAGGTCGGTCTTGCCGGCGGCCGTGGGGCCCATCAGGAAGATCGCAGGGGGCAAGGCACTCATCAACGGCCGCGCAGGAACAGTTTGTCCAGATCGTCCAGGCCCATTTGGGTCCAGGTCGGTCGGCCATGGTTGCATTGCCCGCTGCGCTCGGTGTTTTCCATGTCGCGCAGCAGGCCGTTCATTTCCGGCAGGGCCAGACGGCGATTGGCGCGGATGGCGCCATGGCAGGCCATGGTGCCCAGCAGTTCGTTGATGTGCGCCTGGATACGGTCGCTGGTGCCGTATTCCATCAAGTCAGCCAATACGTCGGCGACCAGACGATTGGCCTCGGCCTGCTTGAGCAGCGCGGGAATCTGGCGGATAGCCAGGGTTTCCGGACCCAGGCGTTGCAGTTCAAAGCCCAGCCGCTGGAACACCGCGTGGTGCTCTTCGGCGCAATCGGCTTCACGCTGGCTGACCGCCAGGGATTCCGGCACCAGCAGCGGCTGGCCGCTGAGGCCTTCACTGGCCATGGCAATCTTGAGGCGCTCGTACATGATCCGCTCATGGGCGGCGTGCATGTCCACCAGCACCAGCCCGTGGGCGTTTTCCGCGAGGATATAGATGCCCTTGAGCTGCGCCAGCGCATAACCCAGCGGTGGAATGTCGCCACCGCCTTCGGGCAAGGCGACCGCAGCGCCCGGCTCGGCACCTGGCAACGGCGCAAAAAATTCGCGATACGCAGCCTGGGCCTCGGCCACCGGCACCGTCGATTGCGGGCGTGGCGTGTATTGGTACTGATAACCCGAGCCCGCGCCAGAACCTGGTGCGGCATAGGAAGGTTGCGGTTGCGGCGATTGCAGCAGGTTGCCCGCCAGGCTCATTTCGCCCTGGGGTCCGAACTCGCCGGCTTCCGGCCCGCTCGGCCGGACCATCGCCGTCACGATCGGCGCCGACAGCTGATCGTCCGGGCGCACATCGCCCAGGGTGCGGTGCAAGGTGCCATAGAGGAAGTCGTGCACCATGCGTCCGTCACGGAAGCGCACTTCGTGCTTGGTAGGGTGCACATTGACGTCCACCACCGACGGGTCGACCTCGAAGAACAGCACAAACGTCGGGTGCCGCCCGTTGAACAGCACATCGCGATACGCCTGGCGCACCGCGTGGGCCACCAGTTTGTCGCGCACCGCGCGGCCGTTCACGAAGAAATACTGCAAGTCCGCCTGGCTACGGGAGAAGGTCGGCAGCCCGACCCAGCCCCACAGGCGCAGGCCATTGCGTTCGATTTCAATCGGCAGCGCCTGCTCCAGGAACCCTGCGCCGCAAATCGCCGACACTCGGCGCGCACGCGCGGCGTCGTCATGGGCTTCGTGCAGGCTGAGAATGGTCTTGCCGTTGTGGCGCAAGTGAAACGCCACGTCGAAACGGGCCAGGGCCAGGCGCTTGATGACTTCCTGCAGGTGATCGAATTCGGTTTTTTCGGCCTTGAGGAATTTACGCCGCGCCGGGGTGTTGAAGAACAGGTCGCGCACTTCCACCGACGTGCCCACCGGGTGGGCTGCCGGCTGGACCCGAGGCGCCATGTCGCGGCCTTCGGTTTCCACTTGCCAGGCCTGTTCGGCGCTGCGGGTGCGCGACGTCAGGGTCAAGCGCGCGACGGAGCTTATGGACGCCAGCGCTTCGCCACGAAAGCCCAGGCTCATCACGCGCTCAAGATCTTCCAGGTCGCGGATCTTGCTGGTGGCGTGACGCGCCAGGGCCAGCGGCAGGTCATCGGCGGAAATGCCGCTGCCATCGTCACGCACCCGCAGCAGCTTGACACCGCCCTGCTCCACATCGACATCGATACGCTTGGCGCCGGAGTCGATGCTGTTTTCCAGCAGTTCCTTGATCACCGATGCCGGGCGCTCGACCACCTCGCCCGCAGCGATCTGGTTGGCGAGGCGTGGGCTAAGCAGCTCGATACGCGAGCCGCTGTTCAAGAGGGTTTCGCTCATTACTGCGCCGCCAATTCAGTGCCGGGGATGGTCAACACCTGGCCGACTTTCAACTCATCCGTGCGCAGGTTGTTGGCGCTGCGCAAGGTCGCCGCCGAGACCTGGAAACGCACCGCCAGCATGGCCAGGGTGTCGCCGGGCTGCACGCGATGGTCACGCGGGCCCTGGGCGATCTTGCCGGAATCACGCAGCCAGGCGATATACGTGCCCGGCGGCGGGTTCTGCTGGAAGAACTGGCGAACACCGGCACTGATCGAGCGCGCCAGGGCTTGCTGGTGGCTGGCGCTGGCCAGCTTCGAGGCTTCGTTGGCGTTGGAGATAAACCCGGTTTCTACCAGAATCGACGGGATATCCGGCGACTTCAACACCATGAACCCCGCTTGCTCCACGCGCTGCTTGTGCAGCGAGGTGACCCGGCCGATATTGCTCAGGACCTTCTGGCCCACGTTCAAGCTGGACGTCAGCGAAGCGGTCATCGACAGGTCGAGCAGCACGCCGGCGAGCATTTTGTCCTTGTCATCCAGGGACACGTTGCCGGCCCCGCCGATCAAGTCGGAACGGTTTTCACTGTCGGCCAGCCAGCGTGCGGTTTCGGACGTGGCGCCGCGATCCGACAGGGCAAACACCGACGCCCCGAAGGCAGCCGTAGACGGCGCGGCGTCGGCGTGGATCGATACGAACAGGTCGGCGCCCTTCTTGCGCGCGATTTCGGTACGGCCACGCAACGGAATGAAGTAATCGCCGGTACGGGTCAACTCGGCGCGGTAGCCTTTCATGCCGTTGACCTGGCGCTGCAGCTCGCGGGCGATGGCCAGTACCACGTCTTTCTCATGCTGGCCACGCGAGCCGGACGCGCCAGGGTCTTCACCACCGTGACCGGCGTCGATCACTACAATAATGTCGCGCTTGCCGGCCGGAGCCGGCGGCGGTGGTGGCAGCTTGACCTGTGGCTGCGACGGGTTGACCGGAACGGCCGGCACAGTTGCCACGCTCGGCGTTGGCGCAGGCGGCGGCGCGGCATCGGCGGCGTTGTCGAACAGGTCGACCACCAGTCGGTTGCCGTACTGGGCGTTTGGCGCCAGGGAGAAGCTTTTTGGGGTCACGACCTTTTTCAGGTCGATCACCACGCGCAGGTCGGTCGGCGTACGCTGGGCCGAGCGCATCGCGGTAATTGGAGTGTTGGCGGTGGACACGTTCAACGGCCCGCCCAGCGTTGCACCGTTGATGTCGATCACCAGGCGATCGGGCGCCGTCAGGGTAAAGACACTGTGCTGGACCGGGCCAGACAGGTCGAACACCAGTCGCGTGTTATCCGGCGCCCGCCACAGGCGAACACTTTTCACCTGTGAAGCAGCCAGAGCATTGACAGTCATTGCCGCAAGCAACACCCCCACGACAGCAACCAACGCGCGAAAGCGCATACCTAACCCCACCAATTATTTGAATTCCAATGCCAAAGCGGCGCACCACGACTGGCCGCGCGCGCTCTGGGGCAACAACTTCAACCGACGTCCGTGCTCATGCGGCGTAATGGTAATGGTCAGGTCCGGCTTTGGCAAAAAGCCTGTGCCTTTATCTGGCCATTCGATCAGGCACAACGCATCTTCATCGAAGTAATCCCGGATGCCCATGTACTCGAGCTCTTCGGGGTCCACCAGGCGATAGAGGTCGAAATGGAACGCTCGCACGTTGCCAATCTCGTAGGGTTCCACCAAGGTGAACGTCGGACTTTTTACCGCCCCGGCATGGCCCAACCCGCGAATGATCCCCCTCGACAGCGTGGTCTTGCCCGCCCCCAGATCGCCTTCGAGGAAGATCAGCCCCGCCCCGGCCGTGACCTGGGCAATGCGCTGGCCGAAGCTGACCATGGCTTCTTCATCGGCCAGGAAAAGAATTACTTCAGGCACGGGGACTGTTCCTCCAACAATTGACGAATGGCCGGTATCAGGTCGCTGGCGGCCAGGCCTCGACCAAAGGTGCCCTGGCGATCCCCCGCCGTGGCGTGCAACCACACGGCCAGGCAGCTTGCTTCATAGGCGGGCATGCCCTGGGCCAGCAGTGCGCCTACCAGCCCGGCCAACACGTCGCCCAGCCCGGCCGTCGCCATCGCCGGATGGCCTTGGTCACATCGTGAAACACGTCCGTCCGGGCTGGCGATCAAACTGCCAGCCCCCTTGAGGATAGCCACTGCGTTGAAGGTCTGGCTCAACGCGCGCGCCACCTTAAGGCGATCGGCCTGAACCTCGGCTGTCGAGATGCCCAACAAGCGCGCGGCTTCGCCTGGGTGCGGGGTGATCACGCAGTTGGGCGGCAGGCTGACGCTGCCGGTGGCCAGTTGGTTCAAGGCGTCGGCGTCCCAGACTTGCGGTTGTTGCGCGTTGGCGGCGACGGACAGCAAGCTTTTACCCCAGGACGCGTCACCCAGGCCGGGCCCGATCACAATGACCGAGATCTTTTCCAGCAAGCCCATCATTTGATTGGCCGAACTCACCCCCACGCTCATGACTTCCGGCAAACGCGCCAGCGCAGCGGGAAGATGCTCAATGCGCGTTGCCAGCGATACCACGCCCGCGCCACTGCGCAAGGCGCTTTCGGCGCTCAACAGCGCAGCGCCGCCGGTACCACGGTCACCGCCAATGACCAGCAGGTGGCCGAACTGGCCTTTATGAGCATCCGGGGAACGTGCAGGCAGTTGCGGCAAATGGCCGTGTAAAAGGCGCTGTACGTCGGTTATTGCGTGTTTTGTCTGCGGCATGCGTCTTCAAGCTCCGATGTCTGGCAGAATTATACCTATCTAACCTGCGGTTTCCCTTGTCTCATGCCTGCCATCACCACCGATCTGCCCGCCCTCGCCCAATCGATCAAAGACTGGGGCCGCGAGCTGGGCTTTCAACAAGTCGGCATCAGCGGCCTGGACCTGGCCGAGCACGAACAGCACCTGCAACGCTGGCTCGACGCGGGTTACCACGGCGAAATGGACTACATGGGCGCCCATGGCAGCAAACGCTCCCACCCCGATGAGCTGGTGCCGGGCACGTTGCGCGTGGTCTCGCTGCGCATGGATTACCTGCCCGGCGACACACACATGGCGCAACGGCTGGCCCAGCCGGAAAAAGCCTACATCTCGCGCTATGCCCTGGGCCGCGACTACCACAAGCTGATCCGCAAGCGCGTGCAGCAACTGGCGGATCGCATCCAGGCCCAGATCGGCCCCTTTGGCTTTCGCGCCTTTGTCGACAGCGCGCCGGTACTGGAAAAAGCCATTGCCGAACAAGCCGGCCTGGGCTGGATCGGTAAAAACACCTTGGTACTCAATCGCAAGGCCGGCAGTTATTTTTTCCTCAGCGAACTGTTTGTCGACTTGCCGTTGCCGGTCGACCCGCCCCACGGCACCGAACATTGCGGGCGCTGCACCGCCTGCCTGGACATCTGCCCCACCAATGCCTTCGTCGGCCCTTATGTGCTGGATGCGCGGCGCTGCATTTCCTACCTGACCATCGAGCTCAAGAGCGCGATCCCCGAGGACCTGCGCCCATTGATCGGTAACCGCGTGTTCGGTTGCGATGACTGTCAGATCGTTTGCCCGTGGAATCGTTTCGCCCGATCCACCGCCGAAGGCGATTTCAAGCCAAGGCACAATCTGGACAACGCGCAACTGGCCGAGCTGTTCATGTGGGACGAGGATAAATTCCTCAGCAGCACTGAAGGCTCGCCCCTGCGTCGCGCCGGTTTTGAGCGCTGGCTGCGTAACCTGGCGGTGGGCCTGGGCAATGCACCGTCAAGCATCCCCGTGCTGGAGGCCTTGAAGGCGCGCCGGGATTACCCCTCGGAGCTGGTGCGCGAGCATGTGGAATGGGCGCTCAAACAGCACGCCGAGCGTCAGTGAACGTCGTCGTTGTAGACGAACTTGGGCATTTCCCAGTGAAACCGGATCGCCAGCAGACGCAGGAGAAAGCCGCTGAACAGAGTCAGCAGGATGGCTTGTTCGCCAGGCAGTTCCAGGTACAGGCACAACAAATAGAACCAGGCGGCGAGGAACGACACGCTGGCGTACAGCTCGCGGCGGAAAATCAGCGGGATGTCGTTGCAGAAGATATCCCGCAGGATGCCGCCAAATACGCCGGTGATCACACCACTGACCGACGCCACCAACATGCCGTGGCCCATTTCCAGGGCGGTCATGCAGCCGATCAGCGTGAAGGCCACCAGGCCAACGGCGTCCAGCGCCAGAAAGAGTGAGCGCAGATGCCGCATCAGCGGCGCGGCGAAGATCGTCACCAGCGCAGCGATGGAGGTCAGCACCAGATATTCCGGGTGCTTGACCCAGGTCAGCGGGTAATGCCCCAGCAGCACGTCGCGCACCGAACCGCCGCCCAACGCCGTCACGCAGGCGATCAGCACCACGCCAAACCAATCCATGCCACGCCGCCCGGCCGACAGGGCGCCGGTCATGGCTTCGGCGGTAATGGCGATGAGGTAGAGCATCAGCAGCATGAGGGCGATCCTTGCGATTGGGCTGGCTGTCTAATTATTTGGGGGCGTTCGGCGAAAGATCGAGTCGCGCCCTTCGCGAGCAAGCCCGCTCCCACATTTGTTCCGCGCTCGTCATGACAACTCGGTCCAATGTGGGAGCTGGCTTGCCTGCGATAGCGCCAGTTCAGGCGCCACTGAATCACGCCTTGATGAAATGCTTGCGATAATGCTGCAATTCGGCAATAGACTCGCGAATATCATCCAGCGCCAAATGCGTGCTGCCTTTATGAAAGCTGTCTTTGACCTCTGGCGCCCAGCGTGCAGCCAGCTCCTTCAGCGTCGAAACGTCCAGGTTGCGATAGTGGAAGTAACTTTCCAGCGCCTTCATGTGGGTGTAGAGAAAGCGGCGGTCCTGGCAGATGCTGTTGCCGCAGATCGGCGACTTGCCCTTCGGCACCCATTTTTCCAGGAAGGCGATGGTTTCGGCTTCGGCTTCGGCCATGCTGATGCGGCTGTCGCGCACGCGCTGGGTCAGGCCGGAGTTACCGTGGGTGCGAGTGTTCCATTCATCCATGGTCGCCAGCACTTCATCACTGTGATGGATCGCGATCACCGGACCTTCGGCCAAGGTATTGAGGTTGCTGTCGGTGACAATGGTCGCCATCTCGATGATGACGTCGGTGTCGGGGTTCAGACCGGTCATTTCCAGATCGATCCAAATCAGGTTCTGTGGGTTTTGCATGGCTTGATTCTCTTGGCACCTTGGCGTAGCTGCGCAGTTTAGCAGGCAGGGCCGTGCTAGACTCGCGACCGTTTCATCTAAACCTTTGCATTATCGACACGGAACACCAATGGCCAAACGCCAGCTCAATCGTCGCCAAAACTGGCGCATCGAAAAGATTCAGGGTGAGCGCGCCGCGCGCGCCGCCAAACGTGAGTCCTCCGCCGTGGAAGCGCTCGAGGGCGGTGACCTGGGCCCCGAACAAACGGGCCTGGTGATCGCGCACTTCGGTGTGCAGGTCGAAGTCGAGGCACTTGAAGGCGAACTCGCGGGTTCGGTGTCTCGTTGCCACTTGCGCGCCAACCTGCCGGCGCTGGTCACCGGCGACAAAGTCGTCTGGCGTGCCGGCAACCAGGGCATCGGCGTGATCGTCGCCCAGTTGCCGCGCACCACCGAACTGCGCCGCCCCGACAGTCGCGGGCAGCTCAAGCCGGTGGCGGCCAACGTCGACATGATCGTGATCGTGTTCGCGCCGCTGCCCGAGCCGCATGCCAACCTGATCGACCGCTACCTGGTCGCGGCCGAGCATGCCGGCATTCGCCCGCTGTTGCTGCTGAACAAGTTCGACCTGATCGACGAGCAGAACGCCCCGGCGCTCAACGCCTTGCTCGCGGTGTACCGCACCCTCGGTTACCCGGTGCTGGAAGTCTCGGCGCACCACGGCAACGGCATGGAACAGCTGCAACAGCAGTTGGACGGGCGCATCAGCGTGTTTGTCGGCCAGTCGGGCGTGGGTAAATCCTCGCTGGTCAACAGCCTGCTGCCGGAAGTCGACACCCGCGTGGGCCCGCTGTCGGAGCTGTCCGGCCAGGGCACCCACACCACCACCACCGCGCGGTTGTTCCACTTCCCCGGCGGCGGTGAACTGATCGACTCCCCCGGCATCCGTGAATTCGGCCTGGGCCACGTCAGCCGCAGCGATGTGGAAGCGGGCTTCATCGAGTTCAACGACCTGATCGGCACCTGCCGCTTCCGCGACTGCAAGCACGACCGCGAGCCGGGCTGTGCGTTGCTCAAGGCGCTGGAAGACGGCCGCGTGCAGCAGCAGCGGATGAACAGCTATCGGTCGATTATTGCGAGTTTGCCGGAGAGCAGTTACTGAGCGGCCATTTCCTGATACATATAAATGGCATCGCAAAGCGCCCTTATCCATTGATTTAACGGGCGCCGGCATCAAGAATTCGGCACAACTGGGTGGCGCGTCGACGCAAGCCAGCTTGAATTCGAAACGTCTGATGCTCATAATCTCTCCGTCACCAGCGCAAGCTGGCAGGAGTCTGGATCCTCTTCGGGGTTGATCCAGCGGCGCAGAAGGGGCGAAGCAAGCTCCACTGCGTGTCGAATGAAGCCGCCTTCGGGCGGCTTTGCTTTTTGTGGGGCATTAACGATTGGCTCTTTACTATCACCCCAAACAGGGCGACGTGCTCCTCTGCGACTTCACGCGAGGTTTCGTCGCACCAGAAATGCTCAAAATCCGCAAAGTCGTGGTGATATCTCCTACCGCTACGCACAATCGCAAGCTCTGCACGGTGGTGCCGATCTCCTCTACCGCACCTGAGGTACAGCACGACTGGCACCACTTATTACGTACTAACCCACTTCAATCTGATGGCTACAAGGAACTGTGGGTGAAGTGCGACATGATTTACACCGTAAGCTTCGAGCGCCTCGACAAGCTCCATAGAAAAAGCCGATCCAAAGGGCGAGAATATTTCGTACCACGCCTGTGTACCGACGACATGCGAGGAGTGATCAGTGGTGTCAAAGCCTACCTCCCGCCCTAGCCAGAACTGAAAACGCCCCGATGAGTCGGGGCGTTTTCAGTTGAGATTGTCGCTAGTGTTCTACGACCCCGTACCAGGCACCGTAGGATCCTTCACCCCGCCATCATCAAACAGATTCAGCTTCTGACGCAGCTCATGCGCCGGCAACGGCTGTTGCCCTGGGGGAATGGCGTTCGGGTCGGCGGGCACTTCGCCTGGCGCGCCCGCGCCTGGGGTCGGCTGCGGTGGCGGCGGCTGGTCACCTTCAATCGCACGCTGGGCTTTCTTGGTCAGTACCACGATGTCGATACGCCGATTGATCGGGTTGAACGGGTCCTTCGCGTCAAACAGCTGCGAAGACGCAAACCCCACCACCCGCGCCACTTGCGGGTCCGGGTAGCTGCCGGCCACCAGCGCACGGCGTGCGGCGTTGGCGCGGTTGGCCGAGAGTTCCCAGTTGCCGAAGTCGCCCTGGCCCGAGTAGGGCTTGGCGTCGGTATGGCCGCTGATGCTGATCTTGTTCGGCACCGCCTTGATGGTGTCGGCCATGGCCAGCAGGATGTCTTCGAAGTACGGCTTCAAGCGCGCGCTGCCGGAGTCGAACATCGGGCGGTTGGCGGCGTCGGTAATCTGGATGCGCAAGCCATCCGGAGTGATTTCGAACGAAATCTGATCCTTGAACTTCAGCAGTTGCGGGTTTTCCTCGACCTTGTTCTGCAGTTCCTGCAGCAACAGTTCAAGGCGTTCCTGCTCGACCTGCTCGGCCATCGCTTCCACAGTATCGCGCTCGATCGGGATTTTTTCCTGCGGCGATTCGGTCTGCACTTCCGGATTGATGGTGCGCTCCGGCGCCAATTGCGGCGAACCGCCCAGATCGATTACGAAGGGCGTGCCGCTTTCCGAAAAGCCAATCGGGTCTTTGAAGTAGCCGGCGATGGCGATCTTCTGTTCCGGCGTGGCGGTGGACATCAGCCACAGCACCAGGAAGAACGCCATCATCGCCGTCGCAAAGTCGGCGAAGGCGATTTTCCAGGCGCCGCCGTGGTGCCCCGCAGCGAAGCGCTTGACGCGCTTGATGATTATCGGCTGGTTGTTTTCCATGGCTTAGCGACCGCGAACCGCTTGTTCCAGCTCGGCGAAGCTTGGGCGGTGCTTGGGGTACAACACCTTGCGACCGAACTCCACCGCCAGCGATGGCGGCATGCCGGAAGCCGAAGCGACCAGGCTGGCCTTGATCGACTCGTACAGGTTGATTTCTTCCTTGGCGTCATGGGCCAGGGAGGTCGCCAGGGGCCCGAAGAAACCGTAGGCCGCGAGAATACCGAAGAAGGTACCCACCAACGCCGCACCCACGTGCATGCCGATCGCGGCCTGGTCGCCCTCGCCCAGCGACGCCATGGTCACCACGATACCGAGTACCGCCGCTACGATACCGAAGCCGGGCATGCCGTCGGCGATACCGGTTACGGCGTGGGAAGGGTGTTCCAGCTCTTCTTTAAGGCTGAACAGTTCCATGTCGAACAGGCCTTCCAGTTCATGGGGGGCCATGTTGCCGGAGGACATGATGCGCAGGTAGTCACAGATATAGGCGGTCATGCGCTCATCCTTGAGCACGGCCGGGTACTTGGCGAAGATCGGGCTGGCAGCGGCGTCTTCGATGTCGGCCTCGATGGCCATCATGCCTTCGCGGCGGCTCTTGTTGAGGATCTCGTAGACCAGGCCCAGCACCTCCAGGTAGAAGGTGTGGGTGAAGCGCGAACCGAACATACCCAGCGACTTCTTGACCACGTGCATGGTCATGTAGCCAGGGTTCGCCTGCAAGAAAGCGCCGAACGCCGCACCACCGATGATCAGCACTTCGAAGGGCTGGATCAGCGCAGCAATTTTACCGTGGGACAGGACGTAGCCACCAAGCACGCTTGCGATGACGACGATGATGCCGATAATTTTAGCCATAGGAGATGAGTACTTGCGCCGTCGGGTTCATGGACATATTGGGAGGAACTGAAAACTCTTGTTCCTCTTATCGGCAAAACTGCGCCAGACTATAGGCCGTTAAGGCGAAAAGCCAGTTCGGCCCGCTCCGGGCGTGTTGACAGCAAGTGATGATCGCGCCCCAACCATGGCCAATGAAACGACAGTCCCAACTGCAAAACCCACTTCTCTCGCCGCTTGGATCAAGCGCCTGGATGAGGTGCTGCTGCCTGTTCCCCAGGCCAGCCACGACCGTGTGTGCAAAGGCATCCGCGACAGCCGCAGCTCGTTGCGAGATATTGCCGAGCTGATGCAAGACAGCCCGGCCCTCGTGCTCAGCGTAATGCGCGAGGCCAACAGCCACACCCATGGCAGCCTGGCGGAACCGGCGGAAAACCTCGAAGTGGCGCTTAACCGCCTGGGCCTCAAGCGCGCCGAAGAACTGCTGGCGCGCCTGCCTGCGGTACCGGCCCACGAGATTCCGGTGGCGTTGCGCCAATTGCTGCTGGTGAGCCAGCACGCTTCGCAGCAAGCCAACGGCTTGTTTGGCAGCCGCCTGGCGCGGCTGTGGCAGGATATTCATTGGGGCAGCCTGCTGTTTCTTTCACCCATGTGGCCGATGGCGGTTGCCTACCCCAAACTCCTGGAAGAATGGGAGCTGCGGGTTATCCACAAGAACCAGCCGGCCCGCGAGGTCGAGCAGCAATTGTTCGGCGTGCGCCTGCTGGATCTGTGCGTCGGCCTGACTGAAGCCTGGCACCTGCCGATCTGGGTATCCCAAGGCTATAAATTGCTGCTGAGCGAACAACGCCTGCTGGTCAAGGCACTGCATATCGCCCGCGAAGATGACCCGCTGCGTCATCAACAGCTGCTTGACGCCGAACCCAACCTGCGCCGCTGGTTGAACCAGCCGGCCAACACCGTGTTGCTGGCCAACGGCCTGGCGATGTCGGCTCAGGAGTCCTGGACCTGCCCGCACACCGAGCGTTGGCAGTACCTGACTGCGCTGTACCTGCAACAACCCTTGGGCGACGTTCAGCAACAGGTCCACCAACAAGCCGTCACCAACGCCCGCACCACGTTGATGCCCGACCTGTGGCACCCGGCGCTGTCGCTGATCTGGCCGTGGCACGTGCAGAAGATCCATCGCGGCCTGCTGCCGGCGCCGCCGCCCACCGCCGAGTCCCTGGCCCTGTGGCGCAAGCGCTGCACCGAGCTGCTGGTGGAGCCGAGCCGCTTTGCCAACGCCATGCACCTGACCACCTGCGCCAAGGAGGCCCTGGTGGCCAGTGGCATGCAGCGGGTCATGCTGCTGATGACCGATCGTGCCCAGAGCACCTTGCGCGTGCATCAGGTCGACGGCCTGCCCAAGGACGCCGCCAACCTCAGCCTGGACGTGACCAACAGCACGCTGCTGCAGCGTCTATTGGAAAAGTCCGCCCAGGTGCGCCTCAATCCAGACAACCATGCGCAGTTCTCGGCCTTGCTGCCGCCGATCCTGCGTCGCCTGTTTACCGGCGAACACCTGCTGCTGCGCTCGCTGAGCTGCAACGGCAAGGTGGTGATGCTGATGGTGGCAGACCAGGGCGGCGGGCCGTTCTCGGAAACCACGGTGCAAGCCTTCGGCAAAACCGCCCAATGTATCGAGAAGGCCCTGCACTGCTTTACCAACCGCAGCACCTGATGCTTGCGCTACAATCGCCCCTCTTTTATCGCCAACCTTTGTGCCCAGGAGACCTCACATGCCTGACTTCTCTGGCTTGCCGCTGGTGATCGAACCCAGCGACCTGCTCGGTCGCCTGGAGGCCGAACACCTGATCCTGGTGGACCTTACCAGTGCCGTCCGCTACGCCGAAGGGCATATCCCCGGCGCGCATTTCGTTGACCCCAAGCGCACCCAATGGGGCCAGGCGCCTGCTCCTGGGCTGCTGCCGGCCAAAGCCGACCTGGAAACCCTGTTCGGTGAACTGGGCCACACTCCGGACGCGACCTACGTGGTCTACGACGACGAAGGCGGCGGCTGGGCCGGGCGCTTCATCTGGCTGCTCGACGTGATCGGCCACCAGAAATACCACTACCTGGACGGCGGCCTGCTGGCCTGGCTGGCAGAAAAACACCCT
The DNA here is from genome assembly GCF_001983175.1 of Pseudomonas cedrina subsp. cedrina. GTDB lineage: Bacteria > Pseudomonadota > Gammaproteobacteria > Pseudomonadales > Pseudomonadaceae > Aquipseudomonas > Aquipseudomonas cedrina. Next base: position 461,079 of record NZ_MNPW01000005.1, on the reverse strand, counting down.
GTCTCCACCGATGTGCCCGCGCCCGTCGGCGGCCCGGTCAGCCTGACGCTGCACGACGGCCCCACCGCCACCCGCGAATACCTGCAAAGCCGCCTGGGCGCGGCCGACCTGGGCATCTGGGATGCGCGGGGTCCGCTGGAGTACTCCGGTGAAAAGGTGCTCGCCGCCAAAGGTGGGCACATTCCCGGCGCCGTGAATTTCGAGTGGACCGCCGGCATGGACCAGGCGCGCAACCTGCGCATCCGCCGCGACATGCCGCAAATCCTCGAAGGCCTGGGGCTGACCAAAGACAAAGAAATCATCACCCATTGCCAGACCCACCACCGCTCTGGCTTCACCTACCTGGTGGCCAAGGCGCTCGGTTATCCGCGGGTCAAAGGTTATGCCGGTTCCTGGGGCGAATGGGGCAACCACCCCGACACCCCCGTCGAGATTTAAGGTTTAAGGACAGTTATGAAAAAGCAGTTGTTTATCCTCAGCCAGTACTTGCTGCCGCACCACTTGCTGTCGCGCCTGGCCGGCTGCATTGCCGAGTGCCGCGTGCACTGGTTCAAGAATGCCTTCACCACCTGGTTCGCCAAGCGCTATCAAGTGGACATGTCCCAGGCCCTGGTCGAAGACGTGACCGCCTATGAGCACTTCAACGCCTTCTTCACCCGGGCCCTCAAGGACGGCGCTCGCCCGCTGGATCAAACCCCAGGCGCTGTCTTGAGCCCAGCCGATGGCGCGGTCAGCCAGCTCGGTCCGATCGAGCATGGTCGGGTGTTCCAGGCCAAGGGCCACAGCTTCAGCGTGCTGGAACTGCTCGGCGGCGATGCAGCCGCAGCGGCGCCGTTCATGGGCGGCGACTTCGCCACCATCTACCTGTCGCCCAAGGACTACCATCGCGTGCACATGCCGCTGGCCGGCACCTTGCGCGAGATGGTCTACGTGCCCGGCCGGATCTTCTCGGTGAACCAGACCACCGCCGAAAACGTGCCGGAACTGTTTGCGCGTAACGAGCGCGTTGTCTGCCTGTTCGACACCGAACGCGGCCCGATGGCTGTGGTATTGGTGGGCGCGATGATTGTGGCCTCGATTGAAACCGTGTGGGCCGGCCTGGTAACGCCGCCCAAGCGTGAGCTGAAGACATTCCGCTACGACGAAGCGGCGCGGGCGCCGATCCACCTGGAAAAAGGTGCGGAATTGGGCCGCTTCAAGCTGGGCTCGACGGCGATCGTGCTGTTCGGGCCGGATCAGGTGAAGTGGGCTGAAGAACTGGTGGCGGGTTCGCCGGTACAGATGGGGCAAGGCATCGGTTTACCCAAAGCCTGATGTAGATCCTCTGTAGGAGCGAGCTTGCTCGCGAAGGACGCTAACGATAACGCGGGCTTTCTGACTGCCCGCAGTGTTCTCAAGCTCCTCGCGAGCAAGCTCGCTCCTACAGTGTTTTAGCAGGGGGTTAGAGCTGCCCGTCGCGGTCGCGCAAGCCCAGCAGATACAACACACCATCAAGCCCCAACGTCGAAATCGCCTGCTTGGCCGACTGCTTCACCAACGGCTTGGCACGGAACGCAACGCCCAGCCCGGCAATCGCCAGCATCGGCAAGTCATTGGCGCCGTCGCCGACCGCAATGGTCTGCTCCAGGCGCAAACCTTCCTTGTGCGCCAATTCCTTGAGCAGATCCGCCTTGCGCTGTGCGTCGACAATCGGCTCCACGGCCACGCCGGTGACCTTGCCGCCCACCACTTCCAGCTCGTTGGCGAATACATAGTCGATGCCCAGCTTGGCCTGCAACTGCTTGGCAAAATAGGTGAAGCCACCGGACAGGATCGCGGTCTTGTAGCCCAGGCGCTTGAGCTCGGCGAACAAGGTCTCGGCGCCTTCGGTCAGGCGCAGCGATGCGCCGATGGAGTCCAGCACGCTCACGTCCAGGCCTTTAAGCAGCGCCAGGCGCTCTTTAAAGCTCGCACGGAAATCCAGTTCGCCGGCCATGGCACGCTCGGTAATCGCCGAAACCTGCTCGCCTACACCCGCGGCCTTGGCCAATTCGTCGATGACTTCGGCTTCGATCAGCGTCGAATCCATATCGAACACCGCCAGGCGGCGGTTGCGGCGGAACAGCGAGTCTTCCTGGAAGGCGATATCGACGTTCAGCTCCTGGGCCACGCTGAGGAACTCGGCGCGCAGGGCTTGCGGGTCGGCCGGCTCGCCGCGCACGGAAAACTCGATGCAGCCTTTACCCTTGTCGGCGGGGGTATCCAGCGGCATGCGACCCGACAAACGGTCAATGTGGTCGATGTTCAAGCCATACTTCGCGGTGATCGAGCTGACGCGCTGCAACTGCTCGGCGGTTACCTTGCGGGTCAGCAGCGTCACGATGTGGCGTTTCTTGCCCTGGCCGGCGACCCAATGCTGATAATCGGCTTCGGACACGGGTGTGAAACGCACCTGCTGGTCCAGCTTATACGCCGTAAACAGGATGTCCTTGAGCACCGAGGACGCCTGTTCAGTGCTCGGGATCTCCACCAGAATGCCGAACGACAGCGTGTCGTGGATCACCGCCTGGCCGATGTCGAGAATGTTTACACCACCCTGGGCCAGAACACCGGTAATGGCTGCGGTGAGACCCGGTCGGTCAACACCAGTGATGTTTATCAGGACAATTTCGCGCAAGGCGCACCCCCAGGCTGGAAAAAAACCGCATTCTACCCACTTTCAGTGACCATCGGGCACAGCCAGCGCTTTGCCGGTTCTAGGGCTGTCGCTATACTGCGCGTCAACTTCACGGACCAAGAGCCGAGCTCAAGTGAACCGGCCTACGCCAGTAAAAACCGACAACTTCTTCCTGCTGATCTTCCGGGCACTGCGCCACCGCCGTGTACCGATCGCATTACGCATCGCCAGCCATAACGTGATCCTGGTCGCCCTGGCACTGGTGATCTACGCCTGCGTGATGGGTTTGCAGTTCAAGCAGGCCATGCACGAGCAGGCCGACGCCCTGGGCGAAAGCCTGACCACCCAGACCGCCACTTCGGCGACCGAGCTGCTGGTGTCCAACGACATCCTCAGCCTCAACGTGCTGCTCAACAACCTGACCAAAAACCCGCTGGTGGCCCACGCCGCCATCTATAGCGTGGACAACCGGATCATGGCCGAAGCCGGGCAGCGCCCGAAAAACGGCCTGTTGGGCGAAGCCGAAGGCCTGTACCAGAGCAATATCACGTTTCAGGATGTGAAGGCCGGCCAACTGCGCATCAGCCTGGATATGCAGCAATTCCAGCAGCCGATGACCATCAGCCTGCAAAGCATGGGCATCTTGAGCGCGATCCTGCTGGCGCTGGCCCTGGCCTTGAGCCTGCGCCTGGGCCGGCATATCTCCACGCCGTTGATGCAACTGCGCATCTGGCTGCGCGACATTGACGAGCACACCCCGGCCACCGACCGCCAGGATGAAATCGGCGACCTCGCCCGCCAACTGCACGCCAGCTTCGCCCCGGAACCGGTGGTGCACGAAGCCGAGCCCGAGCCTGAGTTCGACGACACCGACTACGACGACGAACCGGAATTTGCCGTGCAAGAAGCGCCGGTGGCCGGCTTGAAGCCTGCGACCCGCAAGGCGTTCATCGCCGAAGAAGACGAACTGGACGACGAAGACCCTTTCGCCGACCTGCGCGACACTTCGGACGGCACCCCGGCCGTCGCCCCGAAACCGGCCCAGCTCAGAAGCACCGAACCCCAGTACAGTGCCGTACTCGCGGTGCAGCTGGGCGCCCAGGACCAATTGCGTCGCCTGCCGCGCGCGCGCCTGACCGAACTGCTGGAACGCTACCGTGACTGCCTCGACCAGGCCGCGTCGCTGTACCAGAGCGAACTGCATACCCTGAACGATGGCAGCACCCTGATGTTGTTCCACAGCGAAGACAGCGGCGAAGACTACCTGACCAACGCCATCTGCTGCGGCGAGTTGCTGCGCGCCCTGGGCCATGAATTGCAGATCGAAGTGGCCGACAGCGGCATCACCCTGCAATTGCAGCTGGGCCTGACGGTAGGCGACGATCTCTTTGGCATGAGCCAGATCGACCTGTTGCTGACCGAGATTGCCCAGGATGCCTTGGCCCTGTCCCAACACAGCCGCAACCTGCTGCTGGTGGAGCGCAAGATCAGCGAAGATACGCTGATCCGTCAGCGCGCACGTATTCGCCCGATTGCCAGCCCGGAAGGCGCCAGTTGTGTGGAGCGCTTGATGGAGCCGTACCCGTCGATGCTGGAGCGGCAGTTGGCGCGGATGCATGAGACCCGCGCCAAGCCCTGATGAACAATGCAGGACCCTGTGGGAGCGGGCTTGCCCGCGATGCCGGCGGTTCAGTCAATGATGTGTCGACTGATACACCGCAATCGCGGGCAAGCCCGCTCCCACAGGGGATCTTCAGTGTTATTCAAATCGCTACAAAAAAGGCCCGCTGAGTCAGCGGGCCTTTTGTTTGCGTGTTATTCAGATCAGAACCTGAACACTTCCATATCCGTACGGATCGGCGTCGCCATCGGCATTTTTGGCTTCTGCGGCTCGGTCGGTTTGGCCTGCACCGGGGCGCTTTGCTTGCGTGGCGATTCGGCAATCGGCGGTTGGTTGGCCAATGGCTTGAGGGCCACCGACAACTGTTGCGCCAGGTGCTGCAACAACACGCCCTGGGCCTGGACCTGGGAGGCGGTGGTGCCGGCGTGCTCTTCCTGCAAATGCACGATGCGGTTATCGCGCACCTGGCCACGGCGGTCGATCAAGCGCCACTGTGCATCGAGGATCGCCGGTTGCGATTTACCCGAATCGAGCCGGGTAATGGTCAACAACACCTGCACATCCGGGGTAAAGCCGGTGGGTGCGGGTGCGAGCACGACGCGCTGGCTGTCCAGGTGACCCGCCACTTGGCGCAACATCAGCTGGTTGATGTCAGAGGACAAGCTGCCCGCCCAACGACCATCGGTGGAACCTTGCAGGCTCCCGTCGTTCTGACGTTGCAGCAGGGTTTCGCGTTGCAGGTAGTCGGCTACGACCACCGGGCCCAACAAGACGGCCATGCCGGCGGTCTGAGCGGGTTGAGCCGGACTTCCGCTGTCCAGCTGGTACAGCGACACCGGCTGGTGCGTGCTGCAACCCGCCAGCCCCAAAAGGCCAGCGAGCACGAAAATAAAAGGAAGGCGTGGAGCAGTCATCATCCCATCCAGGTGGCTGCCACAAGGCAAACCACAATGTAATACTTAAAAATAACCTAAACACGCTCGGCCACGCCGGCGCTGGAAAGGCCATATCATCCGTGAATATGCGCCATGACTCCAGCGCCAAAGCGTCGATCTACGCGTTAAATCGTAGATCGAGGGCTCTAATACGCCTTACGCAGGCGTTTCCACCAACAAAGCATCCACCCGCTGGAAGCCCCGAGGCAGTTTGTTACCGCGTCGACCACGCTCGCCCTTGTAGTGTTCAAGGTCGTCAGGGCGCAATGACAACGTGCGCTTGCCGGCCTGGAGCACCAGGGTAGAACCTTCCGGGATTACCGCAATGTCGGTCACGTACTCTTCGCGACTGGCCACGCGCTCCCCTGGAATACCGATAATCTTGTTGCCCTTGCCTTTGCCCAACTGCGGCAGGTCGCTGATCTTGAACACCAGCAAGCGCCCTTCGGTGGTCACCGACGCCAGCCAATTGCTCTCGCGGTCATCCACCGGCCGCGGCAGGATCACCTTGGCGTTATTCGGCAGGCTCAGCAGCGCTTTGCCCGCCTTGTTCTTGGCCTGCAGGTCTTCACCCTTGACCACGAAACCGTAGCCCGCGTCGGAGGCGATCACGTACAGCGCGTCGTCGTCCGGCAGCAGCACACATTCAAAATTCGCACCCGGCGGCGGCGTAAGGCGCCCCGTCAACGGCTCGCCCTGCCCCCGTGCGGACGGCAAGGTGTGGGCCGGTACCGAATAACTGCGCCCGGTGGAATCGATAAACACCGCAAACTGGTTGGAACGCCCGGCCGCGGCGGTCTTGAACCCGTCGCCAGCCTTGTACGACAGCCCGGTTGCATCAATATCATGCCCTTTGGCGGAGCGAACCCAACCCTTTTCCGACAAAACGACGGTAATTTTCTCATTTGGCAGCAGCTCTGTTTCTGTCAGAGCTTTCGCTTCGGCACGCTGGACGATCGGCGAGCGACGGTCGTCGCCATAGGTTTCAGCGTCCTTGATCAGCTCAGTGCGTACCAGCTTCTTCAGCTTGGCTTCGCTGCCCAGCAAGGCTTGCAGCTTGGCTTGTTCCTTGAGCAGCGCGTCCTGTTCGTCGCGCAGCTTCATTTCTTCCAAACGCGCCAATTGGCGCAAGCGGGTGTCGAGGATGTAGTCAGCCTGGATCTCGCTCAGCTCGAAACGCGCGATCAGCTCGGCTTTCGGGTGCTCGGCGGTGCGGATGATGTGGATCACTTCATCCAGGTTGAGGTAAGCGATCAGCAAGCCGTCCAACAGGTGCAGGCGGCGCTCGACCTTATCCAGACGGAACTGCAGGCGGCGGCGCACGGTGTTCACCCGGAACTCCAGCCACTCCACCAGCAGGTTGCGCAGGTTTTTCAGCTGCGGCTTGCCGTCCAGGCCGATGATATTGATGTTGACCCGGTAGCTGGACTCCAGCTCCGTGCTCGCAAACAGGTGCTGCATCAGTACTTCGTGGTCGACCCGGCTGTTGGTCGGGATAATCACGATGCGGCATGGGTTTTCGTGGTCGGACTCGTCACGCAGGTCGGCCACTTGCGGCAATTTCGACGGTTTGGCCTGCATCAGCGCAGCGATCTGCTCCAGCACCTTGGCGCCGGACACCTGGTGCGGCAGCGCCGTGACGATAATGTCGCCATCCTCGATGTGGTACACGGCGCGCATGCGCACCGAGCCCTTGCCGGTTTCGTACATCTTCAGCAAATCGGCGCGCGGCGTGATGATTTCCGCTTCGGTCGGGTAATCCGGCCCCTGGATATGCTCACAGAGCTGTTCGACCGTGGCTTTCGGCTCGTCGAGCAAACGCACACAGGCCGTGGCGACTTCGCGCAGGTTGTGCGGCGGCACGTCGGTGGCCATGCCGACCGCAATGCCCGTAGTGCCGTTAAGCAGGATATTCGGCAAACGTGCCGGCAACACCAGCGGCTCGTCGAGTGTACCGTCGAAGTTCGGCCCCCAGTCCGCCGTGCCCTGCCCCAGCTCACTCAGCAGTACTTCGGAGTAACGCGACAGGCGCGCCTCGGTGTATCGCATGGCGGCGAAAGACTTGGGATCATCCGGCGCACCCCAGTTGCCCTGGCCGTCCACCAGCGTGTAGCGGTAGCTGAACGGCTGGGCCATCAGCACCATGGCTTCGTAGCACGCCGAGTCACCGTGGGGGTGGAACTTGCCGAGCACGTCACCGACGGTACGCGCCGACTTCTTGTGCTTGGAATCGGCATCCAGGCCCAACTCACTCATGGCGTAGATGATGCGCCGTTGCACGGGTTTCAGGCCGTCGCCGATATGCGGCAAGGCACGGTCCATGATCACGTACATGGAGTAGTTGAGGTAGGCATTTTCGGTGAAGTCAGCCAGCGACCGGCGCTCTACGCCGTCTAAGCTGTCTGCGAGGATGTCACTCATGCGGGCCTCATCATGGTCGGGTAAGGCGCAGCGGAACTGCCGCTGCACCGGGTCAAGTCAAAAAAACAGGGGCTCATGGCTGGGCGCTCCAGCCACCGGCAGGGGCGGCGAAACGATAGACCATGGGGCGCTTTTCACCATCGGCACGCGGGCCGAAATTGTTGTCGATGCCCAGCCAGGCGCCTTCGGCGTCCACCACCAGGGCCTCAGCCAGGCCGTAGGGCTGGGGGTAACGTCGTTCGGGCGTCAGGGTTTCGTCGGCAAACGACCAGCACAACTCCACCTGGGCCGTGAAGGGATCGCGTCGGCAAATCTGGAACGCATTGCGCTCCAGTGTAAACAGCTTGCCGCTGAACAGCGCCAGGTCGGCGAAATCCTTGGACACAGCCTTGGCATCGGTGAACTTGGCCGGCTGCACTTGCCGGCCCGCCTCGCTCATCAGCACACAGGGCCCATCACAGCCCCACAGGCCCTGCGCAGACTTGATCGAAACCAGCCCGCGCCGCTCACGCTCGGCAGCCAGCCAGATCTGGTTGCCCTCGGGGCTGATCGCCAGGCCTTCAAACAACGCGTTGAAGTGCAGCAACATGCCGCCGGCCCGCGCTTCACGCACCATCGCCGGGGCAATATTCAACCATTGCGGCGCACCCGCCAGCGGCACTTGCAGCACTGCGGCGTGGGCTTCGCTGACAATGTAGCGGTTGCCGGCGGCATCGCAGGCGATGCCTTCAAAATCCAGGTCGCCACCGCGAATGAACGAGGCAGCCTTGGTGCGCGAACGCAGCCCCCACGGCAACCCGGATTCGGGCACCGGCGGCACGTCGATCCTGACCACCTCGGCTTGCCAGGTCGGCGCATGCGTATCCAGGCGGTAGATCTGGTCGTCGTCGCGGTCGGAAACCGTCCACAACGCGTTACCGCACACGGCCAGGCCCGACAGGTTACCGCCGCGCATGCCGCCCACCGGGTGCTCGGAGATCAGCTTGAGCTCAGCCACGGGCGCGGCAGCCACCTGGGTGGCCGGCAACCCGCACAACATCAGGATCGCCAGGGCGAAACCTGTGCGCATCAGCCCAGCACCTCGGCCAGGTTGCCTTTGGACTCCAGCCAGGACTTGCGGTCCGGCGCGCGTTTCTTCGCCAGCAGCATGTCCATCATTTCAGAGGTGGCGGCGTAGTCTTCCAGGGTCAACTGCACCAGGCGCCGGGTGTTCGGGTCCATGGTGGTTTCGCGCAGTTGCGGCGGGTTCATTTCGCCCAGGCCCTTGAATCGAGTGACCTGTGGCTTGCCGCGTTTTTTCTCGGCCACCAGGCGGTCGAGGATGCCATCGCGCTCGGCTTCGTCCAGGGCATAGAAAATCTCCTTGCCCAGGTCGATACGGTACAGCGGCGGCATGGCGACGTAGACGTGACCGGCATCCACCAACGGGCGGAAGTGCTGGACGAACAGCGCGCACAGCAGCGTGGCGATGTGCAGGCCGTCGGAGTCGGCGTCGGCGAGGATGCAGATCTTGCCGTAGCGCAGTTGGCTCATGTCCGCCGCGCCGGGGTCGACGCCGATGGCCACGGCGATGTTGTGCACTTCCTGGCTGGCGAGGACTTCGCTGCCATCGACTTCCCAGGTATTGAGGATCTTGCCGCGCAACGGCAGGATCGCCTGGAATTCCTTGTCCCGTGCCTGTTTGGCGGAACCGCCGGCGGAATCACCTTCGACCAGGAACAGTTCGGAACGCATCGGGTCCTGCCCGGCGCAGTCAGCCAGCTTGCCGGGCAGTGCCGGGCCCTGGGTAATGCGCTTGCGCTCCACCTTCTTGCTGGCCTTCAAACGACGGCCGGCGTTGTTGATCGCCAACTCGGCCAAGGCCAGGCCCAGCTCGGGATGCTCGTTGAGCCACAGGCTGAACGCGTCCTTGACCACGCCGGAGACAAACGCCGCCGCTTCGCGCGACGACAGGCGCTCTTTGGTCTGGCCGGAGAACTGCGGCTCCTGCATCTTCATCGACAGCACGAACGCAATGCGCTCCCACACGTCTTCCGGCGCCAGCTTGACGCCGCGCGGCAGCAGGCTGCGGTATTCGCAGAACTCGCGCATGGCATCCAGCAAACCCTGGCGCAAACCGTTGACGTGGGTACCGCCCTGGGCGGTCGGGATCAGGTTGACGTAGCTTTCCTGCACGCTGTCGCCGCCTTCCGGCAACCACAGCAGTGCCCAGTCGACGGCTTCTTTATTACCGGCCAGGCTGCCGCAGAACGGCGCGTTGGGCAGGCGTTCGAAGTCGCTGACGGAATCTTCCAGGTAGGAGCGCAGGCCGTCTTCGTAATGCCACTCGACCTTCTCGCCGGTGCCTTTGTCTTCAAAGGTGACCAGCAGGCCCGGACACAGCACGGCCTTGGCCTTGAGCACGTGCTTGAGGCGGCTGATAGAGAATTTCGGCGAATCGAAGTATTTGGGGTCCGGCGCGAAATACACGCTGGTGCCGGTGTTGCGCTTGCCAACGGTGCCGATCACTTGCAGGTCGGTGGCTTTGTAGCCATCGGCGAAGGTCATCTCGTACTCGTTGCCGTCGCGCTTGACCTTCACCCGTACATGGTTCGACAGCGCGTTGACCACCGAAATACCCACACCGTGCAGGCCGCCGGAGAACTGGTAGTTCTTATTGGAGAACTTGCCGCCGGCGTGCAGCTTGGTGAGGATCAGCTCGACGCCCGACACGCCTTCTTCAGGGTGAATGTCCACCGGCATGCCGCGCCCGTCGTCGGACACTTCAAGGGAATGGTCCGCATGAAGAATGACATGCACCGATTTGGCATGCCCGGCCAAGGCTTCGTCGACGCTGTTGTCGATGACTTCCTGGGCAAGGTGGTTCGGCCGACTGGTGTCGGTGTACATGCCGGGGCGTTTGCGCACCGGGTCGAGGCCCGAGAGGACTTCGATGGCGTCGGCGTTATAAGAGCTAGCGCTGGGAGTGGCCATGGTGTCTCGTCGTGAGTCGTTCGATTAAAAAGTAACCTGCGATGTTTACAGTGCTGCAAAATCGAAGGATTGGTACTGATCTGCGCCAAAGCCGGCAAAGCTCAACAACGCCGGCAGTTGGCGGGCAAAACCCTGGTAACCATGGTCGCCACCGGCCTGGATGCGCAAGGCACAGGCCCGGTAGTAGTGCTGGGCGAGGCGATAATCCAGGGTTTCATCCCCGGTCTGCAACCACACCTGATAACGCGCGGCATCCTGGGGCGCCGGTACTTCCAGCTCGGCCAGCGCCGTGACGTGATCGTGGGTCAGTTCCCAGGTTTCGTCGGTGTAGAGGTTCTTCTGGGTGCCCAGATAACCGTCGAACATCCGATGAGGGCTGACCGCCGGGTTCACCAGCAGCGCCTTGAGGCCATGGCGTTCGGCAAGGTGGGTTGCATAGTAGCCGCCGAGTGAGCTGCCGACCAGCAGTGGCCGACCCAGTTCTGCAATGGCCTCCTCCAGTTGAGGAATCGCCTGACGGGGATGGTGATGCAACGCCGGGACCTGCAGGCGGTCGGCCAGGCCGAGGTTGTCCATCACGCTGATCAACTGGCTGGCCTTGTTGGACGCCGGCGCGCTGTTGAAACCGTGGATATACAGGATCGAAGCCGACATGCCAGGCTCTCCGTGACTCTGCCAAAGGGGCGCAGTTTACAGGGATCGGGGGCGTGTGTGAGTTCCCCGGACCACCAGACACTGAATAACTTGTGTGGGAGCTGGCTTGCCTGCGATGGCGGTGTTTCAGTCACAGAGGTGTTAACTGGCATACCGCCATCGCAGGCAAGCCAGCTCCCACCTTTTCAAACCGTGTTTGCAGCTTTTAATAGCCGCTGCTGGCGTAATCCGGCGTAAATGCAAAATCCTGCACCCGCTCCACACCTGTCTCCAACCGCCCGTCGGCATGCAACCGCAGCCAGCGATAACCCGGCGCCTGCTCGCTGACCTTGAAATCCTCGCTGCCCGGCGCGAACTGGATGCAGGTGGAGGGCGACGCCAGCAGGCGCACGCCGTTGCGTTCGCGGTCGATCTCCTGGTGCACATGCCCCCAGAGCACCGCCCTCACCTGCGGGAAACGGTCGAGCACGGCAAACAGGGCGTCGGGGTTGCGCAGGCCGATGGGCTCCATCCAGGCACAACCGATGGGGACCGGATGGTGGTGAAAACACACCAGGTGGTGACGGTTCGGCGCTTCGCTCAAGGCCTGGGCCAGCAATTGCAGTTGCTGGTCTTGCAGGTAACCCGGCACGGAACCGGGAACGGCGGAGTCAAGCAGGGTGACACGCCAGTGGCCGATATCGACCACCGGTTCCAGCAGATCACTGTGCGCGGCGGCCCGGGCCATGATCGGCGGCTCGTCATGATTACCCGGAATCCAGCGCGTCGCAGCCCCCAGGGGCGTAGTCATGTCGCGAAATTGCCGGTACGACTCAAGCGTGCCGTCCTGGGACAGATCACCCGTGGCCAGTACCAGGTCGATCCAGGGCTGCTGCGCGCGCACCAACTCGATTACCTGTTGCAGGCTTTCGCGGGTATTCATGCCCAGCAGCGCGCCATCGGCCTCGGCAAACAAATGGCTGTCGGACAGTTGCACCAGCAATACCGGTGCATCGGGGCTCACGGTGGATACGCTCGGCAAGGCGCTCTCCCAAAGCAATCACAGGAATGGATGTTTGGCGTGATTATGCTGGGGCAGGACACAAAGAGGAAACCCAGGAACCCGACGCAGTTCACATCTACCGAACAGCTTCGAACTCGTGACCCAGGGCCAGGCAGTGGCTTAACCATTCGCCGAGGAACACATTGAGTTGTGCTTTCTCATCGGGCTGGTGCATGAACACGTTGGGGTAAGGATAGATGCTGCGAAAGCGGCGTGCATGTTCGGCGCTGATCACTTCGGCCATGCGCGCGTCGTGGTACACCTGTACTTCCAGTTGCGGCACCGGCAGCCAGGGCAGGCTGTGCTCCTGGCGCACACGCAAGGTGGTGGTGTACGGGCAGTTGACGATGACTTCCAGCGCCAGCACGCCGAGCATCTGGTCGCCATGGGTCACACCGATGCGCCGCGCCTCGGGGGCGTGACGCATGTCGGGCAGCAGGCGCATCAGCCGCGCATAGTTGGCCTCGCAGGCCGCTTGCAGTCCGATCAAGTCGACTCGATAACGTTCCCGTGCCCTTACTGCCATAACCCCCTCACTTCCGCGCGATTAAGCGCAAGCCATTGCAGGGCGATGATGCTGGCTGCGTTGGAAATCTTGCCGTCACGCACCGCTTGCAGGGCATCTTCGAACGCCCAGACGGTGACGCGGATATCTTCAGCTTCTTCTTCCAATCCATGGACGCCACCCACGCCGGCGCTGTCGCAACGGCCCAGGTACAAGTGCACGTATTCGGTACTGCCGCCGGGCGACGGGAAATATTTGGTTATCGGCCACAGCGCGGAGAACGTCAGCCCAGCTTCCTCTTCGGCTTCGCGGTGTGCAACCTCCTCGGGTTGCTCGTCCTTGTCGATAAGGCCGGCGACCATCTCGATCAGCCACGGGTTGTCGGTGCGGCCCATGGCGCCCACGCGAAACTGTTCGTTCAACACCACTTCATCGCGCTGCGGATCGTAGGGCAGCACGCATACGGCATCATGACGTACAAAGACTTCGCGGTTGATCACCCGGCTCATGCCACCATCGAATTTTTCGTGGCGCAGTTGCACGCGATCCAGCTTGTAGAAGCCCGTATAGGCATTGTCGCGCTGCACAATTTCGATCTTGCCCGGCGTCGATCTTGCAAAGTCCGTCATATCCTGTCCTCGTTGAGCCTGCGCATTTCGCGCCATCCTAACGCGCTCATGCCCGTTAATGCAGCCTCTTTCCGGTTGCCGGGATAGACGGCGGACCTCAAACTCACTCTAATGAGCTTAGTGGCGAACTGACTGCCTTGCCGGTAGTCGAAGCTGCACAATTTCGCTCTTATCGTTAGACGAAGGACATCCATGTCGCTGTTAAAAATTGCCTCCGTGGCCTGCATCGCCTTGACCCTCGGTGCCTGCCAAAGCCTGTTCCAACCCAACTGGCGCACGCCGCTGGAAGCCACCCGCGATGCCACCGAGCAAAGCAAGCCGGGCTGCGCCAGCGCCGATTGCCCGTTGGTGAATATCGACACCGTGCATTTCGCCAAGGAACCCAAGCTGGACGCCTTGATCGAACAGCGCCTGCTGGAAATGACCCAGACCTCCCCGAGCGACCCGCTGCCGACCAGCCTTGCGAGCTACAGCGAGCAGTTCCTGCGCACCGCCGCGCCACGCAATAGCATGTACTTGCAGGCCAAGGTACGCGAGCAGCATGACGGCTTGGTGATCATCGAACTGTCCAGCTACCTCGACCAGGGCGCCACCCACGGCGAGCCGGGCCGCGCGTTCATCAACTATTCGCGCCAGCAGCAAAAGGCCTTGTCGCTGACCGACATGCTCCTGCCCGGCAAGGAAGATGCGTTCTGGAAAGCCGCCCAGGTGGCCCACAACAGCTGGCTGATCAGCACCCGCCTGAGCCTGGAACCGGAGTTTGTGAAAACCTACCCCTTCCAGAAAACCCCGAACGTGGCGCTGACCTACGGCGCAGTGATCCTCAAGTACCCCACCAGCACCATCGCGCCATACGCCCTGGGCCACGTCGAGTTGCAGATTCCCTACTCGCGCCTCGACGGCATCCTCAAGCCTGAACTGGTGCCCGCGCGCCGCTGAAGGCCCGGCCGAGGATAAACTGCAGCAGCCCTGCCAGCACCAGTGCCGGCAGGGTTGCGCCGACATCCGGATACAGAGTGGCCAGCAGATGATAGGTGGCGATGCCGCCCAGCCAGGCCAACAACGCCGGCCAACGCAGGTTGGCGATCACACCCTGGCCACGGCGGCGCAGGATGAAGTGATCCACCAGCACCACGCCAAACAGCGGCGCAAACACCGAGCCGATCAGCAACAGGAAGTTCTGGTACTGGGCCAACGGCGCAAAGCAGGCGATCAGGGTGCAGATCACGCCGATCGCCAATGCCAGGTGCTCGACCTTCAAGCGCAACAATATCCCGCTGGAGACCGCCGCCGAGTGAATATCGGCAAAGGCGTTTTCCGACTCGTCCAGCAGGATCAATAGCAGCGGAATTCCCAGGCCGGCGCCGGCCAGCGCCAGCAGCAGCGCGTTCACTTCACCACTCGGCGCAAATGCCAGGGTGTAGGCCACGCCCAGGCTCATCAGCCAGAAATTACCGATAAAGAACCCGAGCGCAGTACCGCCGAACACGCTTTTTGCGCGTTTGCCGAAGCGCGAGTAGTCCGCGATCAGCGGCAGCCACGAGAGCGGCATGGCAATGGCGATATCGAAACCCACCGCGAACGGCATCGAACCGTCACCCGCCTGGGCCCAGAGTGCGGCGAGGTCGGCTTTGGCAAACAGGTTCCAGGTGAGCCACAGGCAGGCGGCGAGCAGCAGCCAGATGCCCCATTTGCGCAGGATCTGGCGCACGAAGGTCAATGGGCCGCTGACGGCAAGCAGGGTCGCCAGGCCACCGAAGAACAGGGTCCACAGCAATGGGCTGGTCAGCAGGCTGCCTTCGCCGAATGCCCGCGAGCCCAACAGGCTGGCTGCATCGCGCATCACGATGATCTCGAATGAGCCCCAGCCGATCAGTTGCAGCAGGTTCAACAGCGCCGGCAGGCTCGCGCCTTTAGCGCCGAGGCTGAGCTTCAGGGCGGCCATGGCGGACAAGCCGGTGTCGCTGCCGATCACGCCGACGGCCGCCAGCAGCAGTACGCCGACCAGGGTGCCGAGGAAGATCGCCAGCAATGAGCCGGACAGGCCAAGGCCGGGCGCGAGCAAAGCACCGGTTTGCAGGACCATCAGGCCGATGCCGAGGGAGAACCACAGGGAAAACAGATCGCGGGCGCCGAAGACGCGTTTGTCGGCGGGTACCGCGATGTCAGGGGAATAGGTGCTGGGTTGAATGCTCAAGGGAGATATCTCTGAGGAGCTGATCGTTCCCACGCTCCGCGTGGGAATGCCGCTTTGGACGCTCTGCGTCCGCCTTTGTGACGCGGAGCGTCACGAGATGCATTCCCACGCGGAGCGTGGGAACGATCATGGGATCAGACTTTCTTGTAAAGCTGACTCCCCTCCTGCTTGAACCGCTCCGCCTGCTCGGCCAGGCCCTTGGCCACGTCCACGTCCACCGCGTCAATCCGCTGGTTGGCCGCGTACTCGCGCACTTCCTGGGTGATCTTCATCGAGCAGAACTTGGGCCCGCACATCGAGCAGAAATGCGCGACCTTGGCCGAGTCCTTCGGCAAGGTTTCGTCGTGATACGACCGCGCGGTGTCCGGGTCCAGGCCGAGGTTGAACTGGTCTTCCCAGCGGAACTCGAAACGCGCCTTGCTCAGGGCGTTGTCGCGGATCTGCGCGCCGGGATGGCCTTTGGCAAGGTCGGCGGCGTGCGCGGCGATCTTGTAGGTGATGATCCCGGTCTTCACGTCATCTTTGTTCGGCAAGCCCAGGTGCTCCTTGGGCGTGACGTAGCACAGCATCGCGCAACCGAACCAGCCGATCATCGCCGCGCCGATGCCGGAGGTGATGTGGTCGTAGCCCGGCGCAATGTCGGTGGTCAGCGGGCCAAGGGTGTAGAACGGCGCTTCGTCGCAGCATTCGAGCTGCTTGTCCATGTTCTCCTTGATCAACTGCATCGGCACGTGGCCAGGGCCTTCGATCATGGTTTGCACGTCGTGCTTCCAGGCGATCTTGGTCAGTTCGCCGAGGGTTTCCAGCTCGCCGAACTGTGCGGCGTCGTTGGCGTCGGCAATCGAACCCGGGCGCAGGCCATCGCCGAGGGAGAAGCTGACGTCGTAGGCCTTCATGATTTCGCAGATTTCGTCGAAATGCGTGTAGGTGAAGTTCTCTTTGTGGTGCGCCAGGCACCACTTGGCCATGATCGAGCCGCCACGGGATACGATGCCGGTCACACGCTTGACGGTCAGCGGTACGTAACGCAGCAGCACGCCGGCGTGGATGGTGAAGTAGTCGACGCCCTGCTCGGCCTGCTCGATCAAGGTGTCACGGAACAACTCCCAAGTCAGGTCCTCGGCGGCGCCACCGACTTTTTCCAGGGCCTGGTAGATCGGTACGGTGCCGATCGGCACGGGCGAGTTGCGGATGATCCACTCACGGGTTTCGTGAATGTGTTTGCCGGTGGACAGGTCCATGACCGTGTCCGAACCCCAGCGAATGCCCCAGGTGAGTTTCGCCACTTCTTCTTCGATGGACGAACCCAGGGCGCTGTTGCCGATGTTGCCGTTGATCTTCACCAGGAAGTTGCGGCCGATGATCATCGGTTCCAGTTCGGTGTGGTTGATGTTGGCCGGAATGATCGCGCGACCACGGGCGATTTCTTCGCGCACAAATTCCGGGGTAATGATTTTCGGCACGCTGGCGCCGAAGCTGTGGCCGGCGTGTTGCTGGTCGAGCAGGCCACTGGCGCGGGCCTCTTCGAGCTTCATGTTTTCGCGGATGGCGACGTATTCCATCTCGGCGGTGATGATGCCTTTGCGCGCGTAGTGCATCTGCGTGACGTTGGCGCCGGCCTTGGCGCGGCGCGGGTTCTTCACGTGGGCAAAGCGCAGGGCGGTCAGTTCGGCGTCGCTCAGACGCTGTTGGCCGAAGTGCGAACTGAGGCCGGACAGGCGCTCGGTGTCGCCACGGGACTCGATCCACGGCGAGCGCACATCGCCCAGGCCTTGGCGCACATCGATGGTTACGTTGGGGTCGGTGTACGGCCCGGAAGTGTCGTAGACCACCACGGGGGCGTTGATCTCACCGCCGAAATCGGTGGGCGTCACGTCCAGGCTGACTTCACGCATCGGCACGCGGATGTCCGGGCGGGTGCCCTGCACATAAATTTTCTGCGAACGGGTGAAGGGCTGCACGGAGCCTGCGTCGACCTTGGCCGATTCACTCAGGTGCACGGTGTTTTTCAGCTTTGTATTTTTTAGTTCTGTGCTCATCACGGGCTCTCCAACTATCCAGGCGGTGGATTTTTGTCGGAGCGAACCTGGGACGGATGGACGCACTGGAACCAGTGCTGTGCTCGGTGCACGAGGGCTGTTCGATGGTCGAACAGCATCCCGGACGAAGCACAAGAGGACTCGCCGGGTGACGAGAAATCTTGTTCCCTACGCAGGCGCTAACCTGATCAGGTTCAACGGGATCCGGTATTTACCGATCTCAGCCTTCCAACAAGGCACCCCGACAAGAACATGGCCAGTCTAGACCATGGCGCGGGCAAATTGCCAATAGCGGTGCATTCAGCGTGATGAATGGCGTGATTACAGGATTGTTGCGCGGGATAAGCGCCACTACACTCCGGAGCTGCCTCAAGGCTTGACGCTCTTAATCCGTCACCGTAGCCTTGACCAATAAATTATAGCCGTAATATTAATTCAGGGATCGCCTCATGCTGCGCAAACTCTCACTGGCTGTTGCCGTGTCTTGTGCGACCAACGGACTGGTCTGGGCAGCTGAAGCGCCCTTGTCCGCCAGAACCGACCTGGTCAGCGTCTACCAGGAAGCCGTGGACAACAATGCCGACCTGGCGGCCGCCCGCGCCCAATACGGTGCGCAAAAGGAAGTGGTGCCCCAGGCCCGAGCCGGGCTGCTGCCTAACCTGTCGGGTGGTGCCGATATCAATAACGTGCGCACCCAGATCGACACGCCGGCGGCCACCGCCAACCGCGATGCCCACTCCTGGCGCGCGACCTTGAGCCAGCCGTTGTTCCGCGCCGACCGCTGGTTCCAGTTGCAGGCGGCCGAAGCCACCAACGAGCAGGCCGCGCTGCAACTGTCGGCCACCGAACAGAACCTGATCCTGCAAAGCGCCGAAAGCTACTTCGCCGTGCTGCGCGCCCAGGACAACCTGGCGTCGACCAAGGCCGAAGAAAACGCCTTCAAGCGCCAACTGGACCAATCCAACGAGCGCTTCGACGTTGGCCTGTCGGACAAGACCGACGTGCTGCAGTCCCAGGCCAGCTACGACACCGCCCGCGCCAACCGGATCCTGGCGCAGCGTCAGGTGGAAGACGCGTTCGAGGCGCTGATCACCCTGACCAACCGCCAGTACAATTCAATCCAGGGCATCGTGCACACACTGCCCGTATTACCGCCATTGCCGAACGACGCCAAGGCCTGGGTTGAAACCGCCGGCCGCCAGAACCTGAACCTGCTCGCCAGCAACTACGCCGTCACTGCCGCCGAAGAAACCCTCAGGCAGCGCAAGGCCGGGCATGCGCCGACTCTGGACGCCGTGGCGCAGTACGAAAAAGGTGACAACGATGCCCTCGGCTTCAGCAACCCGAATGCCTTCGGCACGCCTTATCGGGGCGACGTGGAACAACGCACCATCGGCCTGCGCCTGAACATCCCGCTCTACAGCGGCGGGCTGACCAGCTCGCAGGTGCGTGAATCCTACTCGCGCCTGGGCCAGACCGAGCAGCAACGCGAAGGCCTGCGCCGCCAGGTGGTGGAAAACACGCGCAACCTGCACCGCGCGGTGAACACCGATGTGGAGCAGGTACAGGCGCGCCGCCAGTCGATCATCTCCAACCAGAGCGCGGTGGAGGCCACGGAAATCGGTTATCAGGTGGGTACGCGCAATATCGTCGACGTGCTCGACTCACAGCGCCAGCTCTATGCCTCGGTGCGCAACTACAACAACAGCCGCTACGACTACATCCTCGACAACCTGCGCCTGAAGCAGGCGGCCGGCACCCTGAACCCAGGGGATTTGCAGGACCTGGCGCGTTACCTCAAGGCCGACTACAACCCGGACCGCGACTTCCTGCCGCCGGACCTGGCCAAGGCCGCCGCCGAGCAACTCAAGGCCCGCTCGAATAACTGAGTTCACCACGAGCTAATGTGGGAGCTGGCTTGCCTGCGATAGCATCACCTCGGTGCATCTGATGTACCGAGGCGTCTGCATCGCAGGCAAGCCAGCTCCCACATTTTCGTCCGTGTTGATTCAGTGGTTGAGCAGTTTGTTCAGCCCCTCCAGCAAGCGCTTCAAAGCCCCCTGATTGGCCTGCATCACCTTCAGCCCCGCCTGTGCCATCCGGCGTGCATCCTGTGGCAGTTCGAACAACTGGCGCACGGCTTCGGCCAGCCCCTCGGCGTCATCGATCTGTCGCAACGCCCCGGCTTCGCGCATCATCGCGGTGATCTCAAGAAAGTTGAACACATGCGGCCCCATGATCACCGGCAGGGCCAACGCCGCCGGCTCCAACGGGTTATGCCCACCGGTCGCGACCAGGCTGCCGCCAACGAAGGCGCTGTCGGCCAAGGCGTAGAGAAACAGCAGCTCACCCATGGTATCGCCGAGCAGCACGTTGGTTTGCGTGCTGACGGGCATGCCGCTGGAACGCCGCACCGTGGCAAAGCCTTGCTGCTCACACAGTTCGAACATCGGCCCGAAGCGCTCCTGATGGCGCGGCACCAGAATCAGCAGCGCATTGGGATAGCTTTCGAGCAACTGGCGATGGGCCGCCAGTACCACTTCATCTTCGCCTTCGTGGGTGCTGGCGGCGATCCAGACCGGCCGCTCGCTGGCGCCCCACTGCGCGCGCAACGCGGCCGCGCGCGCGGGCAGTTGCGGGTCGATGGTCAGGTCGAACTTGATCGAACCGGTGACGTCGACGGTTTCGGGCCGGGCCCCCAGGCTCAGGAAGCGCTGGGCCTCGGTTTGCGTCTGTACGGCGAACAGGCTCATCTGCGCCAGCATCGGCGCGGTCAGCCTGGCGAAGCGTGCATACCCCTTGGCGGAGCGCGCCGACAGCCGCGCGTTGGCCAGCGCCACTGGAATACCGCGCTGGGCGCAGGCGTGAATATGGTTGGGCCACAGCTCGGTCTCCATGATCACCGCCAGTCTGGGCTGCACGCGATCAAGGAAACGCCTGGCCGCGCACGGTAAGTCATAGGGCAGATAGCAGTGCTGGATGCGCGGCTCATGGGCGAACAAGGCCTGGATGCGCTCCGAACCGGTGGGGGTCATGCAGGTGACGGTGATCGGCAACTGCGGATAGCGCTCCAACAGCGCGCGCACCATCGGCGCGGCAGCGATGCTTTCGCCCACGGACACCGCATGCACCCAGATTCCGCCTGGCTGCATCGCCGGCAAGCCATAGGAGAAGCGCTCGCCGACGCGCTGGGCATAGGCCGGCGCCTTGCGCGCGCGCAGCCACAAACGTAAAGCCACCAGCGGCAGCGCCAGGTAAAACAGACAGCTGTAGAGAGTTCTATTCATGGCGGCGGAGTTTATCGGCTTTTTCAGTCGATCGCCTGCAGGCACTCGGCAAATCGTTTGGCCAGGAACCGCGCGGCAGGCCCCAAGTGCTCGTCGCGCCGCCAGACCAGCTCGACCACCAGGGCCGGCGGCGTCCACTCGCTGCGCAATTCGACCATTTGTTGCTGGTAGGTCGGGTACTGCACGATATGCCGGGGCAGCCAGGCCCAGCCCAGGCCACTCATCAACCATTCGGCCAACACGTAGAAACTGTCGGCGCGCCACACCAGCGGGCTGGCGGCTTCACTGCCGGGGTAGACACTGGTCTGGGTCGACATCAGCAACTGGCGAAACTGCGCCAGGTGCTGGCACGTCACGTAGGTTTCCCTGGCCAGCGGGTGATTGACACCGCATACCGTGACCATCTCCACGCTACCGACCACCCGCCGCTCCAGGGCTTCGGGGATCTGGTCGTGATAGAACAACAGGCCCAGGTCCGCCTTGCGCTCCACCAGCTTGCGCGCCACATCGCCCTGGGCGGCGCTGGATAACTGCACTTCCAGCAGCGGGTACTGCACCGCCAGCGCCTCAAGGCTATCGAGTACCGGCTGGAACAGCATCGCTTCATCCTGGGCCAGGCGCAGGCAAGCCTCTTCGCCGCGCGTCAGCGACAGCGCCCGACCATTGAGCCGTTCACACTGGCGCAGTACTTCGCGTGCCTCTTCGAGCAACACGCTGCCGGCTTCGGTCAGCCGAGGCTGGCGGCCGCTGCTGCGCTCGAACAGGCTCACGCCCAGGTCCGCCTCCAGCAGGGCTATCGCATTGCTGACCGCCGATTGGGCCTTGCGCTGCTGGCGCGCCACCGCCGAAAACGAGCGCTGCTCGGCCACGCTGACAAACAAGCGCATCTGCTCCAGATCCCATTGCACGCTCATGGCTCAACCTATCTCTGATTCGGATAGGTAATGACTTTACCGCATCTCAGAGAACTCTAGAATGCAGGCCTTATCTGATTGCTTTTATCCCGAGGATTCACCCATGAACGCCGCCTACTGCTACCTGGCTATCGCCATCTGCTCGGAAGTGATCGCCACCGTTTCCATGAAAGCCATCAAGGGCTGGAGCACACCGATCCCGCTGCTGCTGGTGATCGTCGGCTACGGCATCGCGTTCTGGATGCTGACGCTGGTGGTGCGCACCGTGCCGGTCGGCGTGGCCTACGCGGTGTGGGCCGGTATGGGCATTGTGATGGTGAGCATCGCGGCGTTGTTCATCTACGGGCAGAAACTGGATGTTCCGGCGATGCTGGGCATGGGCCTGATTGTGCTGGGCGTGGTGGTGATCCAATTGTTCTCGAAAACCGCCGGGCACTGACCACCCGTCAACAGGCTGTATACTGCGCCCCTTGTCTTGAACACTGAGGTCGCCCATGCCATCCGTTATTTCCACCGACGTTCTGATTGTCGGCGCCGGGGTTGCCGGCCTCTGGCTGAATGCGCGCCTGCGCCGCCAGGGGTTCTCCACGGTGCTGGTGGAAAGCGCCAGCCTGGGTGGCGGGCAAAGCGTAAAATCCCAGGGCATCATTCACGGCGGTGCGAAATACGCCCTGCACGGCGCGCTCACCGGCGCCTCCGAAGCCATTGCCGACATGCCGCGCCGCTGGCGTGAAGCGCTGGCGGGTCAGGGCGAGTTGGATCTGTCCGGCGTACGTCTACTGTCCGAGGCCCATTACCTGTGGTCGCCCGGTACCCTCGCCGGCAACCTCACCAGCTTCTTTGCCAGCAAGGCCGTGCGCGGCCGCGTCGATCAGGTCAAGGGCGATGACCTGCCCCCGGCGCTGCAAGACCGTCGCTTCAAGGGCAAGGTCTATCGCCTGGCGGAATTGGTCGTCGATGTACCAAGCCTGATCGAACGCCTGGCGCAACTGGCCGGCGATGGTTTGCTCGCCGGGCAGCAGATCGAACCGCTGCGCGAAGGCGACGCGTTGGTGGGCTTGAAGGTGGACGGTCGCGAGATCCGCGCCCAGCGCATCGTGTTGAGTGCCGGCGCAGGGACGGCCGACCTGTTGAGCGCGCTGGGCCTGAGCCAGCCGGCCATGCAAAAGCGTCCATTGCACATGATCATCGCCAAAGGCCCCGGCTTGAAGCCGCTGTATGCTCACTGCCTGGGCGGCGGCACCAAGCCGCGCATCACCGTCACCACTCACCCTGCGGCCGATGGCAACTGGGTCTGGTACATGGGCGGCGACATCGCCGAAGCCGATGGCGTGGCGCGCACACCTGAAGAACAGATCGCCACTGCCCAGAAAGAGCTGGCGCAATTGCTGCCGTGGATCGACATGCGCCAGACCCGGTGGGCCACCCTGCGTGTCGACCGCGCCGAGCCCCTGCAATCGGGCCTTAGCCGCCCCGACAACGCCTTTATCGCCGAGCAGGGCCGCCTGTTGGTAGGTTGGCCGACCAAGCTGGCGCTGGCGCCGGATTTCGCCGATCGGGTGATCAACAGCCTGGAACGTGACGGTATCCGCCCAAGCGCCAGCGGGCCACTGCCGGACTTGCCAAAACCCGCCCTCGGCGTACCTGCCTGGGAGCAATTGCTGCCATGAGCCTGCCCACCCTGCACGACCTGCATCGCGATTTGGGCAGCACCGGCCTGCGCGTTTCGCCACTGGGCCTGGGCACTGTCAAGCTGGGCCGCGACCAGGGGGTGAAGTACCCCAGCGGTTTCCAGATTCCCGGTGACGACGAAGCCCGCATGCTGCTGCGCCAGGCCCGCGAACTGGGCATCAACCTGATCGATACCGCGCCGGCCTATGGCATGAGCGAGGAACGCCTGGGGCCACTGCTGCGTGGCCAGCGCAAGGATTGGGTGATTGTCAGCAAGGTCGGTGAAGAGTTCGAAGACGGCGTGTCCCGCCACGACTTCAGCGCGGCACACACCCGCCTGTCGATCGAACGCAGCTTGAAACGACTTGAAACTGATTTTATCGACCTGGTGCTGGTGCACTCCGACGGCAACGACCTGCATATCCTTGACGACTGCGAGGTCTACCAGACCCTGGCCGAGTTGAAACAGGAAGGCAAGATCCGCGGCTTCGGCTTTTCCGGCAAGACCGTCGAAGGCGGGCTGAAGGCCCTGGAACAAGGCGACTGCGCGATGGTTACCTACAATTTGAACGAACAGACCGAGAAAGCCGTCATTGATTATGCGGCGGCGCATGGCAAGGGCATCCTGGTGAAAAAAGCCCTGGCCAGCGGTCACGTTTGCCTGGAACCCGGAGTGGATCCAATTCGAGCCAGTTTCATGTTGTTGTTTGCGCAAACGGGCGTCGCCAGTGCTATTGTCGGGACCATTAATCCGCTGCACCTGGCCCATAACGTGGCGACCGCTGCCAAGGTCATCCGTCAACTCTGATGCCGCCGACGCGGCCGACCCCGTCGCAAAAAGGAGCCGACATGCCGCGAACGCTCATAAGAAAGAACCCCAGCAACTTCAAGACACTGCCGCTGCACGTCGAAGCCACCCCGGAAGGCCTGAGTTACCAGAGCGTCGGCATGCCGCTCAATTTTGCCCAGACCCTGCAACGGCGTAAGCCGGTGGACGTCGCCGATCCCGAGCGTTTCGCCCTGGAACTGGCCAACCTCGGGGTGTCGGTGCGACTGACCCTGCATTGGCAGAACCGCGATTACTGGGTGCTGGTCCGCCAGCGCCGCCAGGACCGTGGCGATGTGGTGCTCAAGCTGATCTCCGGCTATGTGCCCGCCCATGAACTGAACCTGCCGCTGCACACCGCCATCCAGGAAATCGCCGAAGAGTGCCTGCTGGAAACCCCGGAAGGCTGGCTCAGCGGGCGCTTCAACGACACCTGGCTGCCGGCGCCCTACTCCGCCGCGCTGCACTACCGCGAAGCCCTGCCCTTTCGCCTGAGCCCCTTGTCGGGTGCGGCCCGCCCGGTGCGATGCGCCACCACGCAGTTGATTGAACGCCCACGCGCCTATGTGCACCTGCCTACCGCATCGCTGCAATTGATCTACGATCTGCGCCTGGAAGTGCCCAAGGAAGCCAAATCCCTGAGCCTGTTCCATGTGGACGAGCGCCTGGAGGGTGACCAACTGGTCGCGCGCCTGGACCGCCAGCGCCCGGACCTGTACCTGATGCCGCTCAAAGACGGCCAACCCGTGGCCGAGCTGTACACCGTCAAGAAAGACCAGCTCTACCCGGCGAGCACACGGGGTTTGTACCTGGCGGAAAGCTTCGCCCGGCAGGAAGGCTGGCTGGTGCGGGAGGAGCGGATTCGCTGGAAGGATTGGCTGCGCCAGCAAGGTTTGGCAGTGCCGGAGAAGGAATCGAAACTCAAGCGCCTGGCACAACGGGTGCTGCGCAAGATCGTGCCGAAGAAAAAAGCCAAGGCCTGACCTGAATCTGATGGCGAAGCTGGGTTATGTGGGAGCTGGCTTGCCTGCGATGCAGACACCTCACTGTATCAGGCACACCGAGGTGATTTTATCGCAGGCAAGCCAGCTCCCACAGTCGACCGCTTCAGCCGTTAAGCAAGCGTTCCAGACCGACTTTCAACGGAGTAGGCTCGGGCAGCGTAAAGCTGGCAAGCAACCGCTGGTTGTTCGCCCGCGAATGCCGGATATCCCCAGAGCGCGCCGGCCCATAGCTCACCGCCGGCAACGTGCCAACTATCTCTTCCAACGCCTTCAGCACTTGCTTGAGCGTGGTGGTACGGTTCCAGCCTACATTGATTGCGCCCACTGGCGCCGCTGGCGCTTCAATAGCCTGCACCAACACATCCACCAGATCTTCCACGTACATGAAATCACGGGTTTGCTCGCCATCGCCAAACACGGCAATCGGCATGCCCTGCTGCGCGCGCGCGCTGAAGATACTGATCACGCCGGAATACGGCGATGAGGGATCCTGGCGCGGCCCGAAGATATTGAAGAAGCGGAAGACCACCGGCTCCAGGCCATGCTGGCGGCGGTAGAAGTCGAGGTAATACTCACCGGCCAATTTGTCGGACGCATAAGGCGTCAACGGTGCCTTGACGGTCTCTTCATCAATCGAAGCGCCCTCGCCATTGTTGCCATACACCGCTGCGCTGGAGGCGTACACCACGCGTTTGACGCCGGCTTTGCGCATGGCTTCGCAGACATTCAAGGTGCCCACGAAATTGCTCAGGTGCGTGCTGACCGGGTCATCCACCGAGGCCTGCACCGAAGCCACCGCCGCCAGATGCACCACCGCCGTTGCACCCACGGCGGCACGGGCCACCAGTGCCGCATCGGCCACATCACCTTCCAGCAGCTCGACCCGCGGGTTGTCCAACGCCAGGTTGCTGCGCTTGCCGGTGGACAGGTTATCCAGCACCCGTACGCCGTAGCCCTTGGCGAGTAGCGCATCGACCAGGTGCGAGCCGATAAAGCCCGCGCCGCCAGTGATCAGCACCCATTTACTCATGGTTGCGGATCTTCTCGACAATGGCGGTGGTCGAGCTGTTCTCGACCAGCCCCAGGACTTTGACCTTGCCGCCGTAGGCGCTGACGATGTCCGCGCCGACGACCTGGTCGACGGAATAATCGCCACCCTTGACCAGCACGTCCGGCTTGACCTGGGCCAGCAGGTTTTCCGGGGTCGCTTCAGAAAAGCTGATCACCCAGTCCACCGCGCCCAGGCCCGCCAGCACCGCCATGCGCCGGTCGACACTGTTGATGGGGCGGCCGGGGCCTTTCAGGCGGCTGACCGAGGCGTCGTCGTTGACCGCCACGATCAAGCGATCGCCCTGGGCGCTGGCCTGCTCCAGATACGTCACGTGGCCGGCGTGCAGGATGTCGAAGCAACCATTGGTAAACACAATGCTTTCACCATGGGCGCGAGCATCGTCAATCGCCAGCAGCAATTGCTCGATGGTCAGCACGCCGCGTTCCGAGCCTTCGGAGCGCTGGATCGCACGGCGCAACTCGGGCGCGCTAATGGCCGCGGTCCCCAGCTTGCCCACCACGATGCCCGCCGCCAGGTTGGCCAGGGCCACGGCGTGGGGCAGTTCTTCGCCGGCCGCAATCGAAGCGGCCAGGGTGGAAATCACCGTGTCACCGGCGCCGGTGACGTCGAACACTTCGCGCGCACGTGCCGGCAAGTGCATTGCCGGGTGGCCAGGGCGCAGCAGGGTCATGCCGTGTTCGCCACGGGTTACCAGCAAGGCGCCGAGGTCGAGGTCGGCCATGAGCACGGCGCCCTTGGTCACCAGGTCGTGCTCATCGGCGCAACCGCCGACGATGGCTTCGAACTCGCTGAGATTCGGCGTGATCAGGCTGGCGCCACGATAAATCGAGAAGTCCTTGCCCTTGGGATCGGCCAATACCGGAATGTTGCGAGCCTTGGCGGCCTGGATCAGCATCTGGTGATTCTTCAAAGCGCCTTTGCCGTAGTCGGACAACACCAGCACCTTGATGCCTTCGAGCAACTCGTCGACCTGGCCGCTCAGGGCCAGGGCGTCGGTGGCGAAGGGTTCTTCGAAATCGATACGCAGCAATTGCTGGTGACGGCTCATGACCCGCAGCTTGACGATGGTCGGCTGATGGGCAATGCGCTGGAACAGCGCGCGCACGCCGGCACCGCGCAGGCTGTTGGCCAGGCTGTCGGCGGCTTCGTCGTCGCCGGTCACGCCGACCAGTGAGGCCGGGGCGCCGAGGGCGGCAATATTGAGGGCAACGTTGGCAGCGCCACCTGGACGGTCTTCGATTTGCTCGACCTTGACTACCGGTACCGGCGCCTCAGGGGAAATCCGTGAGGTACCACCATGCCAGTAACGGTCGAGCATGACATCGCCGACCACCAAGACAGGGGCTTGATCGAATCGCGGCATGGACAACTTCATGGAGCAACCCACATACAAAATGAACAGGGGCGCGATATTAGCACAGGGTGAGCGCCGCCTAGTTCGAGAGCTTTATCCGGGATGCATCAGGCGAAAAATCTGCTCATTTTTTGAACAGAGCCCTCAAGACATGCGCCACTGCGTCCGCCAGCTCGACCTCATCGGTGTTGATCACGCAGTCGGCTGCAAGCGGCGCCTGGTAGGGGCTGTCGAGCCCGGTGAAGGCCTTGATGCGTCCGTCCAGCGCCGCGCGGTACAAGCCCTTGGGATCGCGCCGCGCACACACATCCAACGGGGTGCTGATGTAAACCTCAAGAAACTGTCCTTCAGCGAACAATGCCTTGGCCGTCGCGCGGTCGGCGCTGAACGGAGAAATCGCCGAGACGATCACGATCAATCCCGCGTCGACCATCAGCCGCGCCACTTCGCCGATACGCCGGATGTTTTCCTTGCGTGCCGCATCGCTCATGCCCAGGTCGTTGCACAACCCTGTGCGCACGTTATCGCCATCGAGCACGAAGGTGTGCCTGCCCTGCTCATTGAGCTGCACTTCCAGTGCATTGGCCAGGGTCGACTTGCCGGACCCGGACAACCCCGTCAGCCACAGGCAGCAAGGCTGCTGGTGCTTGAGCGCCGCCCGCGCGGCCACGGACAGCGATAGGGCAAAGGGCCGAATGGACGCGCCAGCCTGGGAGAGCGACGGATTATTCATAACCCAGGACCTCGTAGTCACGCTGATAGGCACGCCGGACCAGGCGACGCGTACGCAGGGTGCAGAAGTTTATGACCGGCTCGCTGCGCCGCCCGAGTGAAACGTTGAGATGGGGCAGCGACGACGTCACGCCGAGGCGTTCGCACAACCGTGCGAAGTCTTGCGCCAGGGATTCCTGGCGGCCCAGGAAATCCATGGCCATGGCGCCCATGTGATCAACCAGGAAGTCGGTCTGGGGAGCAAAGTGCAGCTGGCGGCGCAGGTTGTCCGAGTGCAACCAGCCCGCGACGAAATGATCGAAGTCGCGGTAGCTGCACACCAATGCCTGGGCGTGCAGGTCGCGGGCGCCCATGTTGTTGCTGCGCAAGTAGGTATAGGCCGAGTAAGCGCGCTCCAGCGGGTCACGCACGAAGGCAAACTTGAAGCTGCGTGCGCAGTGTTCGGGAAATTGCTGCTGGTACCAGTAATACGGCAGGTGGCCCGGCCAGCGCCCATCGAGCAACGCCGCGCAGACGCTGCTGCCGGCGCATTTTGGCACGTGAATGAATACGCATTGGTGCCGTTCGAACGCACGGGGCAGCGCGATCACGCCAGACAGGGATTTATTCACCGCCTGGCGATCCACCACGGGCAATCGCCCCAGCAGAAACACCCGTTGGGGTTTGGGAAGCAGTTTCCAGAACAGACGTTGCAGCATTCCATTACCCACGCAAGAAGGTTAGCCCTCTCGTTCGTCATTCGAATCGAGAAGGCCAACATAACAAACGCCAGGCTGGGAATTATTTGGCTTTGGTCAAGCCTGTAAGGGGCTTGATACAAAATCCGGGGCACTTTGCGCGCCCCGGCCCATCAGGTGATGTTGGCCGTTACCGGCTCATCGAGGCCCATGGCGTGCAGGCGCGAGTAATAGCCGCCCATGGCCAGCAGTTGCACGTGTGTACCACGCTCGACAATTTCACCGTGGTCCATCACCAGAATCATGTCGGCTTTCTCGATGGTCGACAGTCGGTGCGCGATCACCAGGGTGGTGCGGCCCTTCATGACTTTGTCCAGCGCGGCCTGGATATGGCGCTCGGACTCGGTGTCGAGCGCCGAAGTCGCTTCATCCAGGATCAGCAGCGGGGCATTCTTGAGCAGTGCGCGGGCAATGGCCAAGCGCTGGCGCTGGCCGCCGGACAGCAGCACGCCGTTTTCACCGACTTCAGTGTCCAGGCCATGGGGCAGTTCGGCGATGAAGTCCATGGCGTAGGCATCGGTGGCGGCTTTCTCGATGTCTGCGCGCGGGGCATCCGCCAGGTCGCCGTAGGCGATGTTGTTGGCCACGGTGTCGTTGAACAGCGTGACGTGCTGCGTGACCTGGGCCACATGCCGGCGCAGGTTGCGCAGGCGGTAGTCTTCGATCTCCACTTCATCGAGCAGGATGTCGCCAGTTTCGTGATGGTAGAAACGCGGGATCAGGCTGGCCAGCGTGGACTTGCCGCTGCCTGAGCGCCCGACCAGGGCGATCATCTGCCCAGGCTCGGCCGTGAAGCTGATGTTCTTCAGCACTTCGCGCTCGGTACCCGGGTAAGTGAAGCTCAGGTTGCGCACATCCAGGCGACCGCTGACGCGATCACGCTCCACGGTGCCACTGTCGACTTCCGGCTCTTCGTCGAGCTGTTCGAAGATGCTCTCGGCACCGGCGACGCCTTTCTGGATGGTCGAGCTGACTTCCGACAACTGGCGGATCGGCTTTGGCAACAGGCCCGCAGCGGTGATGTAGGCCACCAGGTCGCCAGCCGTCGCGTCACCGCGCAAAAACAGCACCAGGAACATCAGCGCGGCCATTGCGGTGTAGATCACCAACTGCAGCATTGGCGTGTAAACCGCACCGGTCTTGGTCATGCGCATCTGTTTTTCGGTGTTGCTCTGGCTGGCCGCGGCGAAACGGCGTTCCTCATAGCTTTCGCCGCCGAAGCTGCGGACCACGCGATAACCCTGGATCGTTTCCGAGGCCACGTGGGTGACGTCGCCCATTGCCACCTGGATCTTCTTGCTCTGCTTGCGGAATTTCTTGCTGGTGCTGCCAACCATCACGGCGATCAGCGGCAGGATGGCCAGCATCACCAGGGTCAACTTCCAATTCATCCACAGCAAGTAGCCGAACAGGAACACCACCGTCAGGCCTTCGCGGATCACGACCTTGATCGCATCCGTGGCGGCGCCGGTGACCATGGTCACGTTGAAGGTGATGCGGGAAATAAGGTGCCCGGAATTGTGCGTGTCGAAATAACGGTTGGGCAGTACCAGCAGCTTGTTGAACAACTGCACGCGCAGATCATGCACCAGGCCCAGGGAAACCTTGGCCAAGTAATAGTTGCCAAGGAACGAGCCGAGGCCCTGCCACGCGGCGATCAGGATGATCAGCAGCGGCACGGCCATCAGCAGCTTCAGGTCCTTGAACAAGGGTATGTTGGGCAGGAACACCACGTCGGGGTTGCTCAAGCCATCCACGAAGTACTTGAGGATCCCGGCGAGCATCGGCTGGGTGGAAGCAAAGATCACGAAGCCCACGATACTCAGCATGAACATGCCGATGTACGGTTTCACATAGCCCAGCAGCCTCAAATAGATTTTAAGGCTGGATTCCTGGTCCGCTTTGGGCGGTGCGTCACTCATGTGTCGAGCTCACTGATTGGGTAGGACGCGAACTTTATCACATGCGTCGGGGTTGACCCGAGCCCAGACCAAGACACTGGCCAGCGCAATCGGCAGCCACGAGATAAACCACTCGGCCCGAGGGGTGCCCGTGAGGCTGGCCGCGTCGAACTGCATGGCCAGGAACGAAAACACCCACATACCGATGACGCCCTTGCCGTAGAGCGTGTCGCGGGCCTTCCAGGCTTGCCACAACACGCCGAACCAAAGCCCGCACCACAACAGCAGG
Organism: Pseudomonas cedrina subsp. cedrina; assembly: GCF_001983175.1. Lineage (GTDB taxonomy): Bacteria > Pseudomonadota > Gammaproteobacteria > Pseudomonadales > Pseudomonadaceae > Aquipseudomonas > Aquipseudomonas cedrina. The sequence continues at coordinate 429,620 of NZ_MNPW01000005.1, read as the reverse complement.
CCGGGCAGGCCCAGCTCGATCGCGACGTGGGAGAACAGGTTGTGGGCGTGATCGAAATTCAGGCCGTCGGCAAACACCTTGTAGTCGCCACCCAGGCCCAAGCCGGTCCACGGGCGCTCGGAAATCATCTGGACGGCCGCCATGAAGATCTGCGGTCGGTAAGAGACACCCCGAGACATGACCAGCGATTGCATGGCGAAGAACACTGCCAGCGCGGCAATCACCGCCCCGATCGCGATCACTGCGGTACGTCGGTCGCGGCACCAGGCCGGCATCGCCACGACGGTCAGCAGCAAGGCCAATGCGGCACCGCGGCTTTGGCTGAGCACCACAAAGAGCCCGAGCAGCGCGATGGACACCGCCCACACCACCTGCATCCAGCGCCCACGCGGCAGCCAGTGCAGCAACCAGACGGCGGCCAGGCCAATCACATAGGCGCCCAGGATCGGATGGGACAACTGCCCCAAGCCCTCGATGCGCGCATTCCAGGCGTTATGCTCAAGGCCATAGAACTTGATGATCGTCACCAGCGAAGACAGGGCCAGGCCGAAACCACCCCACTGCATCACACGGATGACTTGCTCGGTGCGCCCGCAAGCAAACACCGGAAAAAACAGCAGGAACACGCCGATATACAGCAGGCGCTTGGCCTCGCGCGACGGGTCTTGGGCATTGGTCCACAGCAGGCTGATTGCGCCCCAGATGGCCAACGCCGCCACCATCAGGCAGATCCAGCGCTGCTCACGCCAGACTTCCTTGAGGCGTTCACGGGCCGACCAGGCAAACACCATGGCCGGCAACCACAGAAACAGGGTCAAGCCTTGTTGATAAATCTTGTTGGTCGGCGCGAAGGCAATTGCCAGCAAAAACCAAAGTAACCCGAAAATCATCCATACCTGCGCCCAACGACTTGCTTGCATCACCCGCTCCTGAATACGTTCAACCTGCCAACCCGGCATGGTTAAAACCCAAAACTTTCGGCATTATTACCGATCACTGTGCCCGCGACTCCCCACAAGGCTTTCCGACGATGCAATGTTCAAGGCTTCCCCAAGCCGATTTAAACGCGATGATTGAAGGTGCCCGAATCCTCGAAAAGGACAGCTACGGCCCCAAAGTCTACCTGCTGGCCGACGGGAATATCCTCAAACTGTTTCGCCGCAAGCGCCTGTTCTCGTCGGCGCTGTTTCGCCCCTACTCCAAGCGTTTCATCGACAACGTGGCGCAACTGCAACAGCGCGGCATTCCCACCTTGACCGTCCTCGCGTTCTTTCAACTGGCTGCGCCCGGTATGACTGCCGTGCTGTATCGCCCGCTGCCGGGCGAAACACTGCGCCAGATTTCCAACCAGGAAGGCTTTGACTGGCTATCGAACCTCGACCCGCTGGTGGCGCTGATCCGCCGCCTGCATGGCGCGGGAATTTACTTCCGCTCCCTGCACCTGGGCAATATCGTTGTCACACCTGATAACGAAATGGGGCTGATTGACGTCGCGGACATGCGCTTTTTGCGCGCACCGCTTAACCCGGAGCTCGCACGGCGTAACTTGCAACATTTCGCACGTTATATTGCGCGCGAGAAGCTGAACGAACGCTTTCCAATGCAAGCACTGGAGCAAGCGCTGCTAGCGGCATGAAAACAGGCGCTGGGAGGTTTCACTGAAGTCCTTCCAGGCTTGCTCCGGCGCCAATGCGCGTGACTGAGCCTCGAGCACGCCCTCGACAGACGTGGCGAACGCACGCTCCATCAGGCGACCCCAAGCCTGCGCATCATCGGAAGGGGCGTACCAGCCGGCGTCCGCCAACTGCTCGCGGAACACGGCCAATTCGCTGGTCAGCACCGGAACCCCGGCCATTACCGCCTCTTGCAGGATCAACCCCAAACCTTCTTGCGTCGACGGAATGGCCACCCAATCAAAAGCCCGGTACAGCGTCGCCGCGTCCGGCAGATGACCCGGCAGCGAAACTTTGTCCTGCAAGCCAAGCTGTGCGATACGCGCCTCAAGCGCAGGCCGCGCGTCTCCTTCGCCGATAATGACCAGGCGCGCGTCCGGTTGATCCACCGACACAGCGGCGAACGCGTCCAGCAAACAACCAAACCCCTTGCCGTCGACCAATCGGCCAACCGCCCCGAGCACGGGCGAGCCTTCCAACGGCAGGCCCAGGCGAGCGCGCGCCTGCGCCCGCGATAGCGCGGCGGCACGAAACGCCACCGGATCAAACGCACTGCGCAGCACCGTCACGGGCCGTTGCAGGAAACGCTCGATCGAGTGAGCCAAGGTTTGCGACACGGCCGCCAGGGTCAGTTGCGCCGCCGGAAACTGCGCAAACAGCTTCTGGTCCGCCCGGCGCATGCGCGTGACGCCATGAAACACAACCACGGCGCGCACATGTGGCAAGTGCTTGAGCACCGGCAACATCACCCGGGCCACGCCTACGCCGTCGAGTAAGACAACTTCAAGATCGTCCGGCAACGCCTTCTGGAAACGCGCGCGCATCCAGGGCATCAATAACTTCCAAAGATGCCTGCCCTTGAGTCGGGCGGAAGAGAGGTTCCACTCCACTGCCGGCTCACTCTCCTGCGAGCGGCCTTGAAGCAACCAGGTAGTGATCGGTGCACGGCAAACCGCGTGGGAAAGTATCTGCTGGTGGACCTTCTGCACTGAGGAGAATGCAGAACCACCGGCCCACATGATATTGAGGATACTCATCGAAAAAATGACCTTTTGCGGCGTTGTGGTGGCTTGTCGTAGTTACTTAATGGATCAGCCAGCCGATACCGACACCCAGTACCAGCATGGCCGCCAGCTTGATCCGCTCTCGCCGCTTGCGCCGCGCCTTGGTCAAGCGCTCTTCCGCCGTCGCCACATGCAAACCGAAACCGGTATGCAAAACCGCATCGCCTTCCAGAGTCACGGCCGCCAGGTTCAGCTGCGCGTAACGCTTGGATAACCCCTTCTCTCCTCCGAACCCGGCATAGGGCGCGCACAAGCGATATTCCTTGATGCGTCGCAACCCGGGGTTCAGCGAAAACCCCTGCCACTCAGGCTTGTCGGACAGCAGGGGATAACACGGCACCCCGCCAATCACTTCACGCGGCCCCAAATGGATATAGGGGCTGTGCACCTGCAAGTCATAAACATAGTTGCGCAGCCACACCTGCAAAATATCGGGCCGCTGCTCCAGCACCGTCTTGGAGTCCTCGACAAAGCCCGGTCGATAAAACGCCCAGTCATCCTCGCAATGGAATATGTAGGGGGTCTTGACCGACTCGTAAGCCAGGTCGATGGACGCCAACTGCCCAAGTTTCGGGCGGTTGATCAGGAAAGTGCAATGACTGTGCCAGTGCTCCGGAACCGCATGGCGCACGGCGTCGTCGCCGGAGTCTTCGGTAATGAAGACTTCACGTATCGCCGCCGTATTGAACAGATCGAAGCTCTCGAGCGTGCGTTTCAACAAATCGAAGCGACCGCAACTGGTCACCACGAGCGTTATGTCGCTTTGATCGGAGAATTGCATTAACGCCTCGATAATATCATATAGCCATCATCCATGGCCATTTAGCCGACATCAAACGCCCAGCTTCAGACGCAACCTTTCCAACATACTCAAGGGAGCACGGGGCCGCAGCGGCGCCTTGAGGGCTTCGACAATGCGCTGGCCGATACGCGCAAAGCTGAACTGGCTGACCGCGAGCGCCTGCCCACAATGCGCGATATCTGCCGCCAGTTGCGGGTTGGACCGCAGCACGGCGAGTTTTTCCTGCAACTGCGGGATGTCCTTGTAGAACACCACATTGACCATGTCCTCGAACCCCAAGGCCGCGTTTTCCTCGGCCCCCTGATCGAACGCCAGCAATACACAGCCACACGCCATGGCTTCAAAGTTCTTGATCATGTACTCGCCCATGCCCACATCGGCGCTGACGAAAAAACGAATCCGGTTGAGGGTCGCACAATATTCCTCACCGGATTTGGTGCGTGTCACCACCAAAGGTTCAACCCGTGCCAGCTCATCGAGCAATGCCTTGCGACCACTATAGGCCACGCTGTTGGTACTGCCGACAAACGCCAGTTCGATATCCCGCTCACGGTCCTGGGGCTGCAACAGGGACTGGTCATAGCCTTTGGGCACGAATACCGCATCAAAGCCTTCGGCGCGCAGGCGTTCGGTCACCATGAAGCCCGAGCTGATTACCCGCGCCCAGGGCAGCCGACGGTAATGGGCGCTGAACTTGCCGGTGTATTTGCAGGGAATGTAGTTCTGGTAAGCGTCGTGCTCGAGAATCACCAGGTTCGGCAGGGTGCGGATAAACCCGGCCTGGCGGATCTCTTGCTTGAAGCGCAGGAAAAACACAATGCGCTCGTAACGGGTCACGTCGACCTCGCGCCGGAAGTAACCGCGCAGGTTGCGCTGCTCATCGCTGCTCAACCAACGAATGTCACAGTCGCAGTGTTCGGCCACACCTTCGTACAAGCGATCCAGAATAGCGCGCTGTTCTTTCTGCACCAGAAACAAGACTTTCATTACATTCCCTTTAACCAATGCATTCACAAACGCCAGAACAACTCATGCCGTCGTACGGCCTTGCGGAAAAACTCGTTCTCACCATAAGGCGACCGCGCACGCCCCGCCAACATTCGCTGCAGCCAACGCCGTACACGGCGCTTGAACGGCGCCGCCGGTTGCAGGTCATGCATCATGCCCAGCGCCATGGCCTTGTCGCGCTGCTGCGCCAAGGTCAGTGGAAGGCTGCACGGGAGCAACTCTTCAGTGGCGTCGAACACAGGCGGCAATGCAATGCCGGCACCCGCGTCGCCCATGGGCCAGCGGTCGTTGTCATGCAGGTGATTGGCGTAGCCCAACACGGTGGTCGGCTGCCACTCCAGGCCCTGCAAGGCTTGCAGCACCGCTTGTTGCGCACAGACATGATCGGGGTGCGGGTCCAGCACTGCATGAGGCAACACGATCACTTCCGGGCGCGCCATCAACAGCACGTGGCGCAGATCGGCCAGCACATTGTTCCAGGTGGGCAGGCCGTCGCTGTCCGACGGTAAGGGGAACGGATTGAACCGGCGGAAGGGTCGAACGTCCGTCAGCTCTGCTTCACGGGAGGCGAACGGCAGGTCCGGCGCGGCCTGCATCGCCTGCAATTGCAGGCAGAAGTAGCCCAATTGCACGCAGTGAGCCTGCGGCACACCGGCCCAAAGCGGCACGGCGATGCTGTCCCAGGCGCGCAGGCGGCCCTTGATGCGCGAGGCCTCGACCGCATCCAGGCCCATCCGCTCATAATGTTCGGCTTCGATTTCCCCCGCCGTCAGGGTGACAATCCAGGTTTTTTCAGCCTGGCTGTACAGGCCGAAGGCGGCCAATTCGGCGTCGTCGGCATGCGGGGCGATGACCATCACCCGTTGTGCGCTGTAATCCGGATGGGCCCAGGCCCACAGGCGGGGCGCGCCGAGCAACCGGCAATGCCGCCCGCGCAGACGCAACTCGCCTGCCGCCAACGTCGGCGCCAGACCGCTGAGGTTCAGGTACCGAACGCCGTTGACCCCGCGTTCGAAGGTTTGCCGGTCGTCTGCCAGTTCGACGCAAGGGTCGAGAAAACGCCCCAACCAGGTGCTCTTGACCTTGATCGCCAGCACCAGCGTCGCGCCTGCCTCCAGCGCCAACGGCTGATCGAGCAGCAAGCGGTCGCCATCAAGGCGCACACCTGCCAGCTCGGCCTCTGCCGAAAAACGGTATTGATAATCTTCGTTGGGCGCGTAGAACAGGTGATCGGCAAACCAGGCTTCATGGGCGACCCAGGCCAGCACTGCCAACAGCAACGGCAGCCACCAGGCGACCAGGATGCCGACCACCACCAGCAGCAACACACCGACCATCAACGCCGTGCGCTTGTTGCGCCGGTGACGCTTGAGCAATTGCTGCTTGCGGGTCATACGCTGAATACCTGCACGGGGTTGCACCAACGGTCCTTGTATTCGCGGTCGGCGCGGCCAAAGGAGAAACGCAGTGGCTTGCCGGCTTCGCGTGCCTGCTCCCAGGCGCTCTGGGTGTTGATAAAACTCAACACACTGCCTGGGCTGAAGGCGCGGGTTTCGGGGTCAACCCCACCGTTGACGTACTCCACGCTGATCCACTGCGGCGACTCGACCCGGTACACCAATTGAATGGCGATGGGCGCGTCGTTGAGAAAAATCACCGATCCGATCAACCATTCACGCATCAGTTCAATCACCTCGGCCATGCGCTCGGCGCCCGTGGCGGTGAAGCCCCAGCGGCGCAGGAACAGGTCGCAGTAGATGGACGCCAACTCCACGCTGGAAAACTCACTGACAGGCCGCACCAGGCCGCCCGCTTCTTCCAGCAAGCGCAGTTCGCGGCGCTGGTTGTAGCGAAACTTTTTCGACAGTTCTTCGGGGGTACGCGCCATGGCCAACTGCTCGGCCTGAAGCTTCAGGCCACTGAAACGGCCCTCGTTCAACGCCGACAGGTAGCGCGCACGCTGGCGCAGCGGCGCCTGCGCATCGGCGGCGGCCGGCAGGATCAGCTCGGCGTTGCCGAGGTCGAACAGGCCTTTCTTGCCGCTTCGCTTGAGCACATCCTTGGACAACGCCAAGTCGCGCCCCCAGGTGGCGATGCACGCCTTGAGTTCACCGGCCTGCTCCCAGGCCAGGTAACGCACCGGAATCTGCGCCAGGCCGGCCAGGCGCTCGATCACCTGCGGATGCGTCGCGACGCTGCCGCCAAAACGTTGCCAGGCCTCGCTGTAAGCCGGCGCATCGACGACGGACCAGCCGCGCTCGCGCCAGCCTTGGAATCGATTGAGCATCAAGCCCTCGCAGTCAGTTCAACGGCAGGCGGCAATTGCCAGAAGGCAGCGCGTACCGCCTGATCCGAGAATCGTGCATGCAGGCGCTCCAGCATCAGCTCGGCACACTGGCGTCGCTGCTGCTGATCCATCGCGGCCAGGTGTCCCAGCCCTTGGGCCAGGTGCTCGGCGTCGCCCAAGGGAAACAGGATGCCCACGCCTTCGACCACTTCGCGCGCGCCGCCACAGGCGGTGGCGAGCAAGGGGACGCCGGCCGCCATCGCTTCAAGCAGCACCATGCCGAAGGGCTCGTGGTCGGAGCTCAATGCAAACACATCAAACGCGCGGAAATAGCGGCGCGCATCCGGCACCTGGCCAAGGAACAGCACCTTGTCGGCAACCCCCAGCTCGTGGGCCAGTGTCTTCAGGTCCTGCTCCAGGCGCCCGGTGCCGAGGATCGCCAAACGGCTTTCAGTCGGCAACTGCTTCAATGCCAGGGCAAAGCCCTTGAGCAGCGTGGCCTGGTCCTTGTCCGGGTGCAGGCGGCCGACATTGCCGACCACCCATTCATCCGGTGACAACCCAAGGGCGTCGCGCGCTTCATCCCTGGAAACCTGCAGCGCTTGCAGGGCCTCGACATCGATGCGGTTATACAAAGTCTGGATACGCGCCTGCGGCCATTTCGGCAGGCAGCGCCGGATGTCGTCACGCACGGCGTCGGAAACCGCCAGCAAGCTCAGGCGCTTGTGGAAAATCGAGGCAAACAGCCGGCGGCCACGGCGCTGGTAGTCGCCAAAGGCGTGATGCACCCCAATCACTTGCAACCGCGTGGCGAGCAGCGCGATGTAGATCGGCTTGGCGCGGTGCGCGATGCAGAAACTGAAATGGCGCGAGGCGGCAATCTTGCGCATCTCGGCGATGGCGCCCAGCTTGAGGCCACGAATGGCCTTCGAGCTGTACTCCATGAACAACACTTCATCACTGGCGCAACCGGCCGCCACCTCAGGGTCGGCGACCCCGGTGAGGAACACCGTGGTCACCTTGTAGCCCGAGCCCGCGAACAGGCTGGCGTACTGCCGCGCACAATCGAGAAACGGACCGTCATAGCCGTGGCAGAACTGCAGGACGTGGCGGTCAGCCGAGCGCGTCATAAGGGTCCACGCCGTCTTTGACGACCAGGATGTCTTCCATGATCAGGTACTGCAGGTCGGAACCGAAGAACATGTTCAACGCGTCGGTCGGCGAGCAGATCATCGCTTCGCCACGGCGGTTGAGCGAGGTGTTCAGGGACACGCCGTTGCCGGTGAGCACTTCGAGTTCTTTCATCATGTCGTAGTAGCGCGGGTTGTATTCGCGCTTGAGCACCTGGGCGCGGGAAGTGCCGTCTTCATGCACCACTTCCGGCACGCGGGTCTTCCACTCTTCGGACACTTCAAAGGTGAAGGTCATGAACGGCGCCGGGTGATCGACCTTGATCATCTGTGGGGCGACGGTGTCGAGCATCGACGGGCAGAAAGGCCTCCAGCGCTCACGGAACTTGATCTGGTGGTTGATGCGGTCCGCCACGCCGGTCGCGCTTGGGCAACCGATGATCGAACGACCGCCCAGGGCACGCGGGCCAAACTCCATGCGGCCCTGGAACCAGGCCACCGGGTTGCCGTCGACCATGATCTTGGCGATGCGCTGAGGCATGTTTTCGATCTTGCGCCAGTTCGGCTTGCTCTCATGTCTGGCGCAGGCGGCGATCACGTCTTCGTTGCTGTAGGACGGGCCGAGGTAGACGTGCTCCATCTTCTCGACCGGCACCCCACGGGCGTGAGACACGTAGGCCGCCGCACCGACCGCGGTACCGGCATCGCCGGACGCCGGCTGCACGAACAGCTCCTTGACGTCGTCACGGGCAATGATCTTCTGGTTCAGCTTCACATTCAGCGCGCAACCGCCGGCGAAGGCCAGCTTGCCGGTGTCCTTGAGGATGTCGCCCAGGTAGTGGTCGATCATCTGCAGGGCCAACTTTTCGAACAGCGCCTGCATGCTGGCGGCGTAGTGGATGTATGGCTCGTCGGCGATGTCGCCTTCGCGCTTGGGCCCCAGCCACTCGATCAGTTTGGGCGAGAAGTAGAAACCCTTGCCCTTCTCTTTATAACGGCGCAGGCCGATCACGTTGGCGTAGTCGGTGTTGATCACCAACTCGCCGTTCTCGAAAGAGGCCAGGCGCGAGAAATCGTACTTGCTGGCATCGCCGTACGGCGCCATGCCCATGACCTTGAACTCACCGTCGAGCATCTCGAAACCGAGGAACTCGGTGATCGCGCCATACAGGCCGCCGAGGGAGTCCGGATCGTAGAATTCCTTGATCTTGTGGATCTTGCCGTTTTCGCCGTAGCCGAAGAACGTGGTGGCGTACTCGCCTTTACCGTCGATGCCCAGGATCGCGGTTTTCTCCTGGAACCCGGAGCAGTGATAGGCGCTGGAAGCGTGGGCCAGGTGGTGTTCAACCGGTTCGATCTTGATTTTCTTCGGATCGAAGCCCAGTTGCTCCAGGCACCAGACGATCTTGTTGCGATAACGTTTGTAGCGACGGTTGCCCATCAGGATCGCGTCGAGGGCGCGGTCCGGGGCGTACCAGTAGCGCTTGGCGTAGTGCCAGCGCGCCTCGCCGAACAGGCTGATCGGCGCGAAAGGGATCGCGACCACGTCAACGTCGGAAGGCTTGATGCCGGCCTGTTCCAGGCAGAACTTCGCCGATTCGTAGGGCATGCGGTTCTTTGCATGTTTGTCGCGTACGAAGCGTTCTTCTTCGGCGGCCGCGATCAGCTTGCCGTCGATATACAAGGCTGCGGAAGGATCATGGCTAAGGGCGCCGGACAGGCCAAGAATCGTCAATGCCACAGGGGTCTAGCCTCTTTTAGTCTGCATGCAGGCGGGTTGCGCCTGAAAAAAGTGTGCTTCCCGCCTGGGCAGGAAACAGCTAAAGGGCGGGATTATAGCTTAAAAGCAGGAGGAAGCTGCTAGCGGCAAGGGACTAGAGAAGCTCGATGCTGCCGTTGACGCTTTGCTGGTAGATCGTGTAGGGCAAGACGAGCGTATCCAGAACACCGGAGATTGGAACATCGATAAACGCCCATGGAACGTCGTTCAACGATACCCCGCTGCCGGAATTCGGCGGCCCATGCAGTACGCAAAGGTCATAGGCCACTCCACTGTAAATACGCGGAACAGACTGGCAATAGGTTTTTTTCGCCTTGAGTGAGTGAACCGTGGCGCTATCCTCACGCAAGACGGTGGTCACAGTACCGCAGCCGCCCAGAGCCAGAACACCTCCCATCACGGCCAGCCACCTCAGCATTTTTTTGGCTTTCATCGTCATCTCTTCGCAAAACTGAAAACCTACCACCAAGCGCGACCGCTGGCAGACGCCCGCAGCCCAAAAAAGCGTAGGAGGGTTCTTATTCGGCAAAAGAAGGGATGAGCCGTTAAACTCGGTTTTTTTGCGTAGACGCTATCACTCGCGTAGCGCCTCAGAACCGGCTTCTTGATGAACACATCCGCACCCACTTGCCTTGCCCTGCTGCTGGGCCTGAGCAGCACCGCACTGGCCGATGATGCACCGCTGGTCCTCGACCCCAGCGTGGTCACAGGCTCGCGCAGCGCCAGCCCGACCTTCGACCTGCCCTACTCGGTCGACGGCATCAGCCGCGAGCAGATCAGTGAGGGTCAATTGGGCATCAACGCTTCCGAAGCCCTGGCCCGTGTACCCGGCCTGGTGGTGCAGAACCGCCAGAACTATGCCCAGGACCTGCAGATTTCTTCCCGTGGCTTTGGCGCCCGTTCTGCCTTCGGCGTGCGCGGCATCAAGCTGATTGCCGATGGCATTCCCGCCAGCACCCCGGACGGCCAAGGCCAGGCGGCCACCTTCAACCTCGACACCGCCGAGCGCATTGAAGTGCTGCGCGGCCCGGCCGCCACGCTGTATGGCAGCAATGCCGGCGGGGTAATCCAGATGTTCTCCCGCGAGGGCGAAGGCCCGCCGCGCATCGGCGCCGAAACCCTGGTGGGCAACGACGGTTTGAGCAAGCACCACTTGACCGCCGAGGGCGCAGCGAAGGGCGCAGGCTTCGTGCTCGACGCCTCACGCATGGACACCAACGGCTACCGCGACCACAGCAGCGCGCGCCGCGACCAGACCTTCGCCAAGCTCAACGTCCAGCCGGATGACGACAGCAAGCTGGCGCTGATCTACAGCAGCCTGGAGCAAAACGGCACGCAGGACCCGCTGGGGCAGACCTGGGCGGCGTACAAGGCCGACCCACGCTCGGTGAGTGCGAATGCGCTGACCTACAACACGCGCAAGAGCATCGATCATCAGCAAGTGGGGATGAATTACGAGCGCTACATCGGCGATGCGACGCTGCAGGTGAATGCGTATACAGGGCGCCGGAGTGTGATCCAGTACTTGTCGATACCCAAAGGCACCCCCGCTAACGAACGCGGCGGCGGCGTGGTGCAATTCGACCGCAAGTTCTACGGCGCCAGCGTGCGCTGGATGCAGCCCGTAGAAAGCGCGCCGGGCGAGTTGATGATCATCACCGGCCTGGACTTCGACCAGAGCGAAGACAGTCGCCACGGCTACCAGAATTACAGCGGCAACACCCTTGGCGTAAAAGGCCAGCTACGTCGTGATGAAATTGACACCGCGCGCAGCCTCGACCCTTACATCCAAGCCAACTGGGCCTTGGACCGCTGGACTTTGCAAGCCGGCATTCGCCACAGCACCATGGAATTGGCGGTGGACGATCAATTCCTCAGCAACGGCGACTCCAGCGGCAACAAGACCTACCAAAAAAACACCCCATCGATGAGCCTGATGTACGCCTTCACGCCGCAGCTGCATGGTTATGTCAGCGCCGGCAAAGGCTTCGAAACACCGACCCAGGCCGAACTGGCCTATGCGCCGGGCAGTGTCGAGGGCTTCAACTTTGGCCTGAAACCCTCGCAGAGCACCCAGTACGAGGTGGGACTCAAGGCCCAGCTCGACAACACGCGAATCAACGCCGCGGTTTTCCAGATCACCACCGAGGATGAATTGGTGGTTTATCAATCCCTGGGCGGCCGCACCAGCTATCAAAACGCCGGCCGCACCCTGCGCCGCGGCTTCGAACTGGGCATCGAGAGCCAGCTCAGCGAACACTGGACCTCCAACCTCGCCTTCACCCGCCTGCAGGCCACCTACGACAGTGACTTTGTCAGCGGCGGCGCAACCTCCGTCGACAAGGGCAACTACCTGCCCGGCGTGCCGCAAACCACAGTGTTTGCCGAACTGAACTGGAAACCCCGCGACTGGATCAGCACCGCCATCGAAGGGATTTACCGGAGCAAGGTCTACGTCGAGGACACCAACAGCCAACACGCCGCACCCGCCTACAGCGTGTTCAACTGGCGTGCGCGCTTCGAGCAGAACGTTGAACACTGGACCTTTCACCAGACCTTGCGCCTGGACAACCTGCTCGACCGCCAGTACGTCGGCTCGGTCATCGTCGGCGACGGCAACAACCGCTATTACGAAGCAGCGCCAGGGCGCTCGTGGTATGCAGGCGCAGGCGCGCAGTACACATTCTGATCAGCGTGCCTCGCACAAAACCTGATGAGGGCGGTCCAAAGGCCTGATCAAACTTCCAGTCTGCAAGGAACGCACATGAAACACATCGCGGTTATCGCAGCCCTGGGCTTGCTCAGTGGTTGCGGCGTGCAAGGCATCAAGGGCGACGCCCCGTATAAAGACATGCTCAAGAAGCCGCTGATGACCGACTCGATCATGCGCGATGGCGACGACCTCAGTTACCAGGTTCAAGTCACGCTGACCGCCAATGCCGCCGTGCCGGATATCGCGCAAATTCAAGCGTCCTGCACCACCCCCAGCGGGAGCCTGCTGTTCATGGAAGCCCCAGGTGCCCCGCAGCCCGATGGCCAACCTACGCGCATTACCGTCATGCGCAACCTGACGCCGGCCGTGGTTGGCGAGCTGCAACAGAACGCCAGCTTTACCGACGCCTGCGCCCGCACGCCGCGCCCGGACTGGCGCCTCGTCAGCACTACGGGCACCCAACGCCAATTGTTGATCGACCGTGCCAGCCTCAAGACCGTGGGCGACAAAGTCGAGTTCTGGGGCGCCTACGATGAGCCGCTCATCCTGATCAACAAACTCAAGAAGATGCCCTATGCCCAGACGCGCATGCACTGGGAGGTCAGTTGCAGCCGCCAGACCTATCGCACCCTGGCCGCCTTCAGCCTCACCCCGAAAAACACGGTGACCTTCGGCAACGTAGTCGCCATCCCCGTAGCCCAGCCCTTCAGCGGCGCCGAGGCGGATACACAGACCCTGCTCAAGGCCGCGTGCTCACCGACAACCGCGCAGTTGCCGGTCGCCGTTGCGCGTACCAAGCTTCAGCAATCCCTGACACCCGCCTCTGTCCCGGCAGCGGTGACAGAGGCGATCGCCGCATTGGGTATGCCCGTGGCAGCCAAGCCTCTGCGCCACCTTTTGGAAAAGCGTGACTTGGGTTCTTCCAGCTTGCGCACTGACGTATTCATTGAGCCTGCGGCTGGGAACGGCCCGCTTAAAATCCGCCGGGCCACCCAATTTTCAAGCACCCGCATCACCACATTCCGAGGATTGTTCAGCCTGACCTTCCAAAGCGATTTCGAACTGCACGGGATGAAAGTTTCGGCCGCCAGCAATGTCGAGCAACTGAGCTTTACCGGCGACTGGAAGCAGATGCCGATCGGCGCAACGCTGGGGTTCAAACTCAAGGAGCTCAATCGCAACACCGCCGAAGAGGATCGCGTGCTGTCCCGCGATTCGACCTGCGTCGTGGCGCGCGAATTGCCGGCCAGCAGCATCAACTCGGCGCTGAGTGGCAATGCGAAGGCGCTCAACTGCATAGCCACGGGTGATAACTACCAGGCCACCAGCACCGTCATGTACCTGCAGGAGTACGGGTACTTCTTTACCACCCAGGACGTCATCCAAGGCAAATACAAAACCCGTACGACACTGGTCAACGCACAATAGCCTCGACTAATAGCGCTCCAGCAGGCGCCGACTGGCAAAGCTGAAGGTCAACACTGCAAAGATCAGCACGCCGGTCGCCACTTGCTGCCAGTAGAAATTCCAGCCAATCAGCAGTAGCCCGTTGGCGATGACGTTGATGAACAGCACGCCCAGCAGGGTCCCGGGAATATTCGCCCGGCCCTGTCGGCTCAACGTAGTGCCGATGAAAACCGCGCCAATCGCGTTGAGCAAGAACGCGTTACCAGACAACGGCACATAGGCGCTGACCGTCGAGCTGAGCAGCACACCTGCGACCCCGCACGCCAAGGCAGTCGCCAACGCCACGACAGTGACGATACGGCGCACCGACAACCCTGAGTAATACGCCAGCAGCGGCTGGGTGCCCTGAGCCAGCAACTCACGCCCCAGGCGTCCGCGCGCGAGCGCCAGCCCGTACAACAGCCCCAGCCCCAAGACCATCAGCAACGGGGTAAGGCCCGTCAGCTCGGGCTTCAAGCCTTGGGCGATGTAGATCGGCTGGCCGCCGTCCGAAAGCAATTGCTGGACGCTGGTGCCGATAAACAACGTGCCCAGGGTGGCAAGGAACGGACTGATGCGCAGCCCGGCGATGAGACCGGCATTCACCACGCCCACCAGTAGCGCCGCGATCAGCGCGCCTGTCGCAGCGAACGTCCAACCATGACCCGCATTGAGCAGCACCACAAAGCTGAAACTGGCGAAATCCAGCGACGTGCCCACCGACAGATCAATACCGCCGGCCGCCACGGCGTACGTCATGCCGATGGCGACAATCGCCAGCAGCACGAAATTATTCAGCACCAGGCTTTGCAGGTTGCCGACACTGAGAAAGCCCGGCGCCTGCAGCGCAAACACCACGACGATCAGCGTGAACACCAGTGGCAATGTCAGCGGCAATAATGCGCGTGCGCTCATGCCGTCGCCCCCCGATTCAATGCACTGGACGCCGCGACAACCAGCAGGATCAAGACGCCCTGCACGCCGTTGACCCAAAAGCTCGAGACGTTAAGCAATTGAAAGCCATTGATCAAAAACCCGATCAACAGCGCCGCCAGCAAGGTGCCCGGAATGCTCGCCACCAGGCGCCGGGAAAACACCACACCGAGAAAGGCAATCGCCACCACCGACAACAGCATATCGCCCGAACCCGTGGTGCTGCCGCTGAAAAAAGCCGCCGAACACAGCGCGGCCACTGCGGCAGACAGACCCGACAGTAGATAGCTCGACAACACATAGCGGGGCACGCGAATACCCGCCGCCTCGGCAGCCTGGGGGTACTCTCCGACCGCGTGCAAGCGCAACCCGTAGGGCGAATGCTGGATCAGCAAGGTCAGCAGCCCCGCCATCACCAGCAGCACCCATGCCAGGGCCGGCACGCCCAGCCACGCGCCGCCGCTGAGCAGGTCCAGCAACGGCGAGTCAGTGGAGACCACTGTGTTTTCGGTCAGCACCAGTTCCAACCCGGCCAGCACGTTCATGCTCGCCAGGGTCGCCAACAACGGCGGCAAACGCAGCACCACCACGGCCAGCCCATTGAGCAGGCCGACCCCCAGGCCGCATGCCAGGGTCAGCAACAGCGATACCCACAGCTCCAGGCCGGCATTGTTGAGACGGCTGAACACCGCCGCACACAACCCCAGGTTGGCCGCCAACGACAGATCGAGCCCACCGGCGACGACATTCGAACCACCGCCGATAATCACGCAGGTCAACCCAAAAGCCAGCACCCCCAGGATCGCCGACTGGCTGAACACATTGGCCAGGTTGCCCAGCGACAAGAAATTCGGCGCCGCCACAGCGAACCCCAGCAGGATCGCCAGAAATACGCCCACCGACCCACGCCGCAGCAGTGCTTCAAGCATGTTCAACCTCCCGCGCCGACGTAGCCGCCACCGGTACTGCCCCGGTGGCACACGCCAGCAACTGATCACTGTCAGCCTCGCCAGCCCGAAACTCACCGGCGATCTCACCGCGATGCAGCACCAGGATTCGATCGCTGATGCCCAGCAGCTCAGGCAGATCCGAAGACAGCACCAACACCGCCGCGCCCTGCTCCACCAGGCGCCCGATCACCCGATAAATCTCGACCTTGGCCCCCACATCCACCCCCACGCAGGGTTCATCCAGCAGGTACACAGCTGAACGGCGACTGAGCCACTTGCCCAGGGCGACTTTCTGCTGGTTGCCGCCACTGAGTTGGCTGACCGCCGCCTGAGAACCAGGCGTCTTGATCGCCAGCTCATCGATCAGCCGCACAGTTTCCGCCTGCTCCCTGGCGCGACTCAACAGGCCCCAGCGAGTGAACCTGCCAAGGCTCGCCAGCGTGAGGTTTTCCAACACCGACAACAGCGGCGAAATCCCCTGGCTGCGCCGCTCTTCCGGCACCAGCGCAACCCCTGCGGCAATCGCCTGGCCCGGCGAATGCAGGCGCAGCAAACGCCCGTTCAGATGAATGCTGCCGCTGTCGGCCTGCTCGACGCCGAACAGTGTCTTGAGTAACTCCTTGGCGCCCGAACCCACCAACCCGGTGAGACCGACGATTTCCCCGCGCCGCACGTGCAGGTCGATCTGCCGATAGCCCCGCGCCAGGCTCAACCCGCGCACTTGCAGCAAAGGCTCGCCCAGCTCGACTTTGGCCTTGGGGTACATGTCCTGCACGTCGCGATTAACCATCAGCCGCGCAATGTCGGCACTGGAGGTATGCCGTGGCTGCACCACCGCCACGTCCCGACCATTGCGCAACACGGTGACTTCATCGCACAGGCTGTCGATTTCCTGCAGGTAATGGGAGATGTACAAAATCGACAAGCCCTGGTCGCGCAGGCGCTTGACGATGCGCAGCAACTGGTCGACCTCACGCTTGACCAACGCCACGCTGGGTTCGTCGAATACCAGGATCTTGGGCTGGCGGATCAACGCCCGCGTGATCTGCAGCACCTGGCGTTCGGCGCTGTTCAATTCGCCCACCAGCGCACCGGCCGGCAGCTGCAGGTCAAAGTACTCCCCCAGCAAACGCTGCGCCTCGCGCTGCTGCCGACGCCGGTCCACAAACGGGCCTCGGCGTAATTCATGACCAAAAAACAGCGCCTCACCCACAGTAAAACTCGCCGGCAACAGGCGCTCCTGGTGGATGAACTGCACCCCCAATGCGTCGACCTGGCGCGGTGACAACGCGCCATACGCTTGACCGTCGATACTCACTTGCCCGGCGTCGGCCTTGTGGATGCCGGCCAGCACCTTGATCAAGGTCGATTTACCGGCGCCGTTCTCGCCCACCAACCCGTGGATGGTGCCACGCTCGACCTTGAGGCTCGCATCATCCAGCGCCAACGTGGCGCCAAAGCGCTTATGCAGGTTCTGCAGGTGCAACGCCGTCATCAGTCACCCCGCAATTGCTGGACCTGCGCCAGGTTGCCGGCGGTGGTCAGCAACGTGGCCACATGGGTTTCCCTGGGCAAGTCACGTTGCCCAGCCAAGTAGCGCGCAACGTTCTGCACGGCGGTCTTGCCGATCAGTGCCGGTTGTTGCGCGACTACTGCGCCGACCGGTGAGTTCGCCTGACTGATCAGGGCCAGCACTTCAGGGGTGCCGTCGACGCCATAGGTTTTGATTTCGGTGCGTTTGGCATCGATCAATGCCTTGCTCGCGCCCAATTGCGGAATGTCCCACGCCGACCAGATTGCCGAGACGCTGCCCGCCGGGTATTTATTGAGCAGTGCCGAGACCTGGGAGTAGGCGTCCTGCACGGTATTGGGGATCACGTCGCGCAGCTCGGGCTGGATAATTTCCAGCTGTGGGTAATCCTTGAGCGCCAGCTTCAACTGGTCATAACGGATCGCACACACCGGTACGCCATAGAAACCGTTGAACACCAGGATCTTGCCCTTGCCGCCGGCATCCTTGATCAGCTGATCGGCCAGTGCCTTGCCGGTGGCGACGTTATCCGAGGTGGTGTTGTTGAGACTGTATTGCGACGGTGCATCGATGGTGAACAACGGAATGCCGGCTTTGCTGATGCGCTTGAGCCAGGGGTCGATCACGCTGAGGGTGCCAAGGGTCTGGATCACCGCATCGGGCTTCTGAGTGACCACGGTTTGCAGCTGGGTGACCAAATTCTTGTCATTACGACCCGCATCAAGGGTGATGGGTGTACCGCCGAGGCGCTTGATCTCATCGACCTGGGCCTGGAACGCCTTGATATCGAAATAATGACTGGTACCGGTCATGCTCACAGCGATGCGTTTGCCGACCAGGGACGGCACGGCATCGTCGTCGTCGGCGGCGTGGGTTGTGCCGCCCAGCAACAGAGCGGCGCCGAGGCAGATCAAACGGGAAAGCGTGGAAGGCATACAGGGCTCCTGAGCCACCGGTGAAAGGGTTCACCCAGTGGCAATGCAGAGCTCATGCCAGGATTTTTATCCATTTAAATCAGCAAGATACAAACCATCGACGAAAACAGACTGTCGTTCCCAGGCATAACTGCCCAATCACTGTTGCCCACACAACACCTGTAGTTACCCATGCCCATCGCAGACAAGCCAGAAAAGCAGATCTGCGAAATACACCCAAACTGCTCTCGCCAGCGATTCTGCGGAACTGAATTTGGCACAACGGCCACAAGAAAAACGTCTGTCAGTTGTCAGTTGAATCGTCTATCGCTGAAGGTCCCCGAGGAGCAACATGAATAACCTGAACATCAACCTTGCCCATAGTCGGCTTACCAGCCAACAACATCAAAATATTGCCGGTATCATCCATAAAAATCAGCGTGGCGAAGGCCTGAAGTCTGGACTGCCTTCTTTATCCCTCGACCATGTTGTAGAGGCCTCCCAACGCGCCGGCAGCCATTCAAACGCTTTGCGCCCTGAGGAGGGTACACAGGTCACCTACACCTTGGGCGATACGTCGCAATCAGTCACACCAGCCCATACCGAGCCTGGCGAGTTCTCAGATGCGCAAAAAAACAGAATCCGCGAAACTTTCGAGCACTTCAGTGACGCTGCAAAAGTAAAATTCAAAGAGTCCGCCATGGCCTCATCCAACCATGTGCAGATAAAAATCGATAACGCGAATTTCGATTGGAAGGATCCTTACTACATAAATTCGACAGATGGGCATTCTGACGTCCCGCTGTTGCAGCGCCACGCAAACGACCTTGAAAAGCCAAATAACTACGCGAACCACATCATCGCCAAGGCCTTGGCATTCAAACTCGGACTCCCATCCACCGATGACGTGACACGTGAAAAAAAATACGCGGAAAACACACTTGCTCATACACTGAGGAGCCCTTATTCGGAAGGACGATCAGACTTCCGATTTGGGAAGGGGCACCTGGACAATCAATATTCAAGCACACCGATGATGGATGACATTTCCCTCCTTCAAAAAAAATACGGCGCGAATCACGAGACACGTTCAACGGACACCGTGTACGGGTTTAATTCGAACGCTGATCGTGAAGTGTTCAAGTTAACGTCTGACGCTGAACTTCCAGTATTTTGTGTATGGGACGGCGGAGGCAAAGACACCTTTGATTTTTCGAAATACAAGGAAGATCAAGTCATCAATCTGACGCCGGGTAGTTTTTCAAATGTGGGCGGCGGTGTGGGCAATGTTTCCATTGCGCAAGGCGTAACCATTGAGCGCGCCATTGGTGGCGAGGGCGACGACATTCTTATCGGTAATGAAAAGAATAATGAACTGCTGGGTGGCGGCGGTGACGACATGCTCTATGTAGCGGCGAACTCTGGTTACAATAAGTTATGGGGTGGCCCAGGCCAAAACACCTTCGTCATTGGTGCAAGCGCCCCTGAAGCCCAGATTGAAAACACCGAAATAAAGGACTTTATGAGCGGCAGGGATCGCCTGGGTGTGTCTGCTCTTCGCGCCGCCAGTGGCCGTTCCGATTTAAAAGTGGTGAATCAATACACCGGACGAGGCGGCGAAGTCACGATTGATTACTTTGCAAGCCACAACCTCACGTTATTGCGTTTCGACATTAACGGAGACCGAAAAGACGATTGTTTGATCACCGTGAACGGAAAAATCGAACCCACTGATATATTGGCTTGATCGGCGACAAACCGGTATATCCGTAGCCGTAAGCCGCGCCGCTACAGGGAGCCACCAACTTGAAGCCCTTTCGGCAAGCGCTCATCGATCAACTGATACAGCGCGCTGTCCTGCGGCCAGTTGCGCATGAACCGCGCCCGGTCCTTGGCAAACGCCGGGGCGAAGCTGGCGTCGGAGCTGTGCTGGCGCATGGCGTCGAGGTCGATCAGCGACCAGCGATCCTTGTCCCAGAACAGGTTGTGCCCCTTGAAATCACCATGACTGATGCGTTCGCGGATCAGCTCGGCAAACAGATGGTCCAGGGCCAGCAGTTCGTCTTCCGGCGCATCACCCTTTTCAACATAGGGCGCGAAGCGTTCGATGATGTCCGGCCCGGTGATGAGTTCGGTCACCAGATAGGCGCGGCCGCGCAGCCAGCAAAAGCGCTTTTCCAGCACCGCCAGTGGCTTGGGCGTGGCGATGCCAAGAAAAATCAGGCGATTGCCTTCGCGCCAGGAATGCCAGGCGCGGCTCGGGCGCCAGAAGCGTTTGAGCCAATGGGCGATCCCCTTGATGTTGTAGCGTTTGATCACCAATGAGCGCCCTGCCACTTCGGCCTTGGCCACCGTGGCGGCACCACCGGTCTTGAAGAGATGGCCCTGGCTGAGCAACGCGTCAGCCTGTTCCAGCACCGGCAGCATCGCGGCTTCTTCCTCGCGACGGATGGCACGCAGTGCAAACGGCCCGCGCAGGACACTGAACAGCGTGCATTCACGGCCGACCTTGTTGAGAAAATCCTTCAGGCGCCAGGCACTGACTTTGCGCACCTGCTTTTCCAACGCTTGCATCGGCAGGGCGTGTTCGCCGTTGCCGAGCAGGTAATACACCAGCAGCTCTTCGTTGAACGGTTCGAGGTTCTTCGGCAACTGGGCGAAAAATACCCCGAGGTTTTCCAGCACGCGGTTGCGCGACAGTGGCTTGCCCGCCTCTTCCACACGAATCCCGGCGCCGTCGATCAAGTACAGTTTGCCGTCCTGACGCAGCAGGTTGTCCAGGTGCAGGTCTTCCTGCCACAGGCCTTTGGCGTGCATCCGGGCAATCGCGCCCAGCGCTTCGGCAAGCACCGCCGTTTGCTCATCGGCCAAAGGCGGCAGGTTTTCGACGGCATGCCAGGCATCGGCCAGGCTTTCGGCGCCTTCGATAAATTCGAACAGCAGCCAGCCGCCCTCGCCTTCCTGCAAGCCATCGGCCAACAGCAACGGCGTGGTCAGGCCTTGCTCGGCGAGCAGGCGCACACCGCTGAGCTCACGCTGAAACTGTCTCGCCGCCCTGCTGCCTACCAGCAATTTGGCCAGCACCGGACGCCCGCGCCATACCGCAGCGCCTACGTAGCGCTCGCCCGGCAGTACGCGCAGCAGGCTCAGCAGTTGCAATTGACCTGGGCCCGCCGCATCGGCCAGCTCAAGGGTCAGGGGCAGATCCGGAGTGCGACCGGCGGTTTTCAGCTCAGACAAACGCATCAGCGGTTTTCCTTGTGGCTACGACGGGTATTCAGGCGCTGGAACCACGTATCGACCAGCGTACCGTCCGCCGGCTGCTGCAGATACGCCGCCAACAGCTGGCGTACCTGCACGTCGGACCATTGGGGCGCGCGACGCAACAACGGCTCCAGATCCTTGACCCGGTCCCGCCAGCCGAACAGCAGCGGGCGGGTTTTTTCCAGGTCGATCAACTGCGCGGCATAACCGTCGCCGGTCGCCTGCAGGAAAATATGCTTGGGGTAAAAACAGCCATGCACCTGGCCGACGCTGTGCAACCGACGGGCAAGTTGACCGCAGGCCAGCAGGATCGCACGGTGCTGGGCATCGCTCAGCGAAGGCCATTGTTCCAGCAGCGAATCCAGGTCGTTCCAGCCGTCCAGCGCGCGCGTGAGCAGCATCGCGCGGTGTTCACCCGCGACTTTGCGCTCGCCGTAGAACACCGCTTGCAACGCCGGGACACCGAGCTTGCGATAGCGGCTAATGTTACGAAATTCGCGGGAGAAACTCGGCTCGCCAAAAGGCCGGTGCAGGCTGCGCGTCAGGTAATTGCTCTGGCGCTTGAGGTAGTAACCGTGGCCGTCGAGCTCCAGGCGAAACACACTGCTCCAGCCGCCGCGACTGGTATTGGGCTCGTCGACCGCATCCAGTTGCCTGGCCCACAGGGCGTCGAACGTCGCCAGGCCGTTGCGCTCCAGCAGCGCACGGTCTTCAGACGCCAGGAAATCATCACTCATTCACGTCCCTCGAAAAACTTCACCACATGGCGAATACGCTGTTTGTCTGCTGCACTGAGGTGCCGGCGCTGACGGTACTGCATGTAGAAACGCAGGCGCTGGGTGGCGGACAAGTGATATTTGGCCACCTTGTCCAGGCAAGCCAGATCCTTGGTGATGCGGTACTTGAGCCAGAAACCGCGCCAGAAATCGCCATTGGGGCAATCGATCAGGTACAGCGTCGCCTGATCATCGATGAGCAGGTTGCGCCACTTCAAGTCGTTATGGGTAAAACGATGATCGTGCATCGTGCGCGTGTATTCGGCGAGCTGGCGGCTCACCGCATTGACCCACTTGGGGTCGCGCAGGCGTGCATCGTGACGCTCGGCCAGCACCGAAAGGTCTTCTGTCCTGGGCAACTCGCGGGTGATCATCGCGCCACGGTCATAGGCCAGGCCCTTGCGCTCCAGGCCCCAGGCAACCACGTCGGCCGTGGGAATGCCCCATTTGGCGAAACGCTTGAGGTTCTGCCATTCGGACTTCACCCGCGGCTTGCCCAGGTAACGCCGCAAACCCTTGCCGGCGCCGACGTAGCGCTTGACGTAGTAATTGACCCCGCCGCGCTCCACCCGGATCACTTCCGACAGCGGGTCGCGGGTCAGCCGCTCGCCTTGCAGGGCGAAGACCGCCTCAAGGCTGCCAAAATCATCCGCCAGGTTCGCGTACGCAGGTTCCAGGTTCCAACCCGCCATCAGATCGCATCCCCGTAGCGTTGCTTGCGCGCGTAGAGCTTGTCGGCCTTGCGCTGCATCAGGCTCAACGACGCCGACTGCTCGGCCAGGATCTGGCGCAGCGGCTGGCGGAAGTAGCCCTTGAGAAAACGCAGCTTGTCGCGACGGGTCAAGCCGATATCCAGCGCCGAGTAATACAGCGCCGAGAGGTCCTTGTCGCGCCAGCGCAGCGGCAGATGCGCACGCAACTGGGCACGGTGCAGGTCGATCACCGACAGCTTGATGTCGCTGGCGTCGATGGGCTTGGCGGTGTCCAGCAGGAAGTGGCACAGGTAGCAATCGCGGTGGTTCACGCCACCTCGGTGCATGTCGCCGACCATGCGCGCCAACTCGGCCGTGAGGGCGTGGCGCAGCGCGGGCGCAGGCGGTTCGGCCACCCAGTTGACGGTCAGGTCTTCCAGGCTGATGGTCGGCGCCAGTTCTTCGGTGATGATGAACGAATGCTGGTCCGCCGGGTTGCTGCCCTTCTCGCCGAAGGCCACGCCGGTCATGGTGGGCACGCCCAGTTCCTGCAAGCGGTGGATGGCATCCCATTCGAGGCCGGCGCCCAGCACCGGCAGCTTGGCGGTGATCAGGTTCTTGAAAATTTCCGCCCAACCGATGCCGCGGTGGATCTTCACGAAATACGGACGGCCAGCGACCTCGGTGCGCAACGTGCGACGTGCCGCCAGTTCGCGGAATACCTGGCCTTGCAGTTTCTCGACTTCGGCAAAGGCATCAAGCCCGGCCCATAACGTCTTGAACGGTTCGGCAAGAATCAACTTCATCGTTTTGGCTCCGCCAGAATCACATCCGCCGCGTGCTGCGGCATGCTGTAGAGGTCGGCCGTCTCGGCGAAGGCCAACCCATTGCGGCTCCAGGCCGCGCGCTGTGCAGTGTCGGTGAGCATATTCGCCAGGTAGCCGTTGAGCTGCGCTTGTTCAAACGGCTCATCCAGCACCAGGCCGCTGTCAGCCTCGGCGATGTAATGGGCATAACCACATACGGCCGAGACCAGCACCGGTAACCCGGCCACCAAGGCTTCGAGCAATACGGTGCCAGTGTTTTCGTTATACGCCGGGTGGATCAACAGGTCGGCGCCCAACAGGAAACGCGGGATATCGCTGCGCCCTTTGAGGAACTGCACGTTATCCCCCAGGCCCAGCGTGGCGCTTTGCAATTGGAATACCTTGGGGTCGTCCTGGCCGATTACAAACAGGCGTGTGCGTTTCTTGAGTTCAGCCGGCAATGCCGCCACGGCTTTGAGGCTGCGGTCGACGCCTTTGGTCTTGAAGCCGGAGCCGATTTGCACCAGTAGCAGGTCGTCATCGCCGAGGTTGAATTCCTTGCGGAAACCCTGGCGAATCTCGGCCGCATTCGGCGGCGCGCGACGGTCCTGGGCAATGCCCGGCGGCAGCAGGTGGAAGCGTTGCAGCGGTGTGTCGTAGTGCTTGATGAACAACGGCTGCTGCACTTCGGAGATCATCAGGATTTCGGTCTTGGCGTCCTTGGCGAAAACCGCGCGCTCGTACTCGGCAAAGTGGCGATAGCGGCCAAAGCTTTTGTACAGCGAGTGCCGCAGGTTTTGCGCCTTGTCTTCAAAACAGCCGTCGGCGGCGTAGTACACGTCCAGGCCGGGCATTTTGTTGAATCCGATCAGGCGGTCCACCGGGCGCTTGGCAAGGTCAGCCTCCATCCAGGCGCTGAGTTTCTCGTTGCGCCGGTGGTTGAAGAACGCCTTGACCGGCGCCACCAGCACTTCGAAACCGGGCGGGATGTCGCCTTCCCAGATCAGCGTATAGACACGAATCCGATGACCGCGCTGCTGGCATTCCAGGGCGATGCGCATGAAGTCACGCTGCAGACCACCGAAGGGGAAGTATTTGTACAACACGAAAGCCAGTTGCATCAGTGCAGCTCCTCAGCCAGTAACAACGTGCTCAGTCGGCTTGCCACACGCTCAGGGTTCAGGCGCGTGAAGCACAGGGGCGACTCGCGCTTGACGTCGAACCGACGCAGGTCGTCGGCCGTCGGTTGATAGGTACAGTGTTTCTGCAGGCATGGCGCGCAGGGCCAGTCGCTGGCCAGGTGGATCTGGCCCTTGCCGTAGGCACCGGTGAGGCCGGGGTTGGTCGGGCCGAACAGGGAAATGGTCGGCACATCCAGCGCCGCGGCCAGGTGACCAAGCCCGGTGTCCACCGCCACGCAGGCACGGGCGCCGGCCAGTACACGGGCGACACCGGCCAGGTTCAGCTTGGGCAGCACTTCGGCGTGTGGCAGGCCTTGGGCCAGGCGTTCGGCGCGGGCTTTTTCGTCGGCATTGCCCCACGGCAATTTCACCTCCACGCCCAGGCGCCCCATGCGTTCGGCCAGCTCGCGCCAGTAGGCTTCGGGCCAATGCTTGGTGTCCCAGGTGGTGCCGTGCAGCAGCAGCACGAAAGGTTTTTTTGGCGGCAGGCCAAGCAGCTTCTCGACGCTCAGGCCGTAGTCGCCCAGGCCTTTGGGCAAGTCATAACCCAGCGCCACGGCGAACAGTTGGCGCAAGCGCTCCACCGCATGCTGCCCGCGCGCCACGGCCAGGCGCCGCGAGTAGAAACGCGCGGCGATCGGTTCACGCGCCGAGCTTTTGTCAAAACCGGCAATGGGGGCACGCACATAGCGGGTCAGCCAGGCGCTTTTCAGCAGGCCCTGGGCATCGATCACCAAGTCATATTTGGTCGACTGGATGCGCTGCTTGAAGCGTCGCCACTCGCCGCTCTTGAGGGTTTGCCAAAGGTTTTTGCGCCAGCGCCGGATCGCCACCGGGATCACCTTGTCCACCGCCGGGTGCCAGGTGGGGATTTCGGCGAAGCCCTCTTCCACCACCCAGTCGAATTGAATGCCGGGGATCGCCCGCGCCGCATCGGTCAGTGCCGGCAAGGCATGGATCACGTCGCCCAGGGATGAGGTCTTGATTACCAGGACGCGCAAACTAACGGACCTCGACCACGGAGCCTTGCAACCGCTGCAAGGCTTCGTTCACCGGCTGCGGCAGCAACTGGCGCATGCAGTTGTAGTGACCGAACCGGCAGGTGCGATCGAAACACGGGCTGCAGTCCAGGCCCAGGCGCACCACTTCGACCTGGTCGGCCAATGGCGGCGTGAACCCAGGCGACGTCGAGCCGTACACCGCCACCAATGGACGGTTCAGGGCAGCGGCGACGTGCATCAGGCCGGAGTCGTTGGAGACCACCGAATCGGCACAGGACAGCAGGTCGATGGCCTCGGCAAGCGACGTATCGCCGCTGAGGTTGACCGCTTCTTCGCGCAGGCCGGGAATCAGGCGCTGACGAATATCTTCACCCACCGGATGGTCCTTCTTCGAACCAAACAACCACACCTGCCAGCCTTCGCGGATCCTGGCCTCGGCCACCTGGGCATAGTGCTCCGCCGGCCAACGCTTGGACTCGCCGAACTCAGCCCCCGGGCACAGCGCCAGGACCGGGCGGTCGAGCGCCAGGCCAAACTTGGCCAGCGCGGCGTCGCGGCTGACCGGGTCGATCCGCAGGCTCGGGCGTGGATATGGCTTGGGCAGCTCGGCGCCCGGCTCATAGGCCAGGGCCATGAAACGCTCGATCATCAGCCGATAGCGGGCCTTGTCCAGGGTGCGCACGTCATTGAGCAGCACGTAGCGGAACTCGCCACGCCAGCCGGTGCGCTTGGGGATGCCGGCAAAATACGGCACCAGCGCTGACTTGAGCGAGTTGGGCAACAGGATCGCCTGGTCGTACTGGCCGGCCAGGGATTTGCCGATGCGCCGGCGGGTCGCCAGCTCGAGGGCACCGTGGCCGAGCGGGAAGCTCAAGGCCTGGCGAACTTCGGGCATGCGTTCAAGGATCGGTCGGCTCCACTCGGGGGCGAGCACGTCGATCTGGCAGTCTGGGTGGCGCATGCGCAGGCACTGAAACAGTGTTTGCGCCATTACCATGTCACCGACCCAACTGGGCCCAACGATCAGAATATTCATGTAGTTTCCACAAACGATGCGGGGAGGCTTATGCCTCCCCGCCTCGATGATTACTGTAGGAGCGGGCTTATTTGAATACCGGCTATGTGGGAGCAGGCTTGTGAGGGAGCTGGCTTGCCTGCGATGGCATCACCTCGGTACGACTGAATGCCGAGGCGTCTGCATCGCGGGCAAGCCCGGCTCCCACACAAGCCCACTTCCCTTGCAATCAAGTTTCAGCTTAAACCCAGTTCCTTCCAGATTCGCATCACCTGCCGCCGCTCGTCGGCAAACTGATCCCCCGTCACCGTACCGGCCTCGTTCTGCAGGGCCTGGCGGTGCGCGGCGGATCGATAGGCCTTGTACACCTCGCGCAGCAGATGAGCATCGGCGGCGGGCATCAACCCCACCTGCTCCAGGCCTTCAAGAATGCGGATATTGTCGGTGTAGCGCAGCAACGATGGATGTTGTGCAGACCACGCCAAAGCTGCGTATTGCACCATAAATTCAATATCGACGATACCTCCGGCGTCCTGCTTGAGGTCGAACGCCGCCGTGGCTTCGAAGGCATTGGCGCCGGTACCGGCCGCCGTGCCCTTGGTACCCAGGTTGTCACGCATCTTGGCGCGCATCTCGCTGACTTCCTGGCGCAGCTTCGCCAGGTCCCGTTCCTGCCCCAGCACGTTGGCGCGCACTTGCTCGAACGCCTGGCCCACATCCTGGCTGCCCACCAGCACCCGGGCGCGAACCAAGGCCTGATGTTCCCAGGTCCAGGCTTCATTTTTTTGATAGCGGTCGAACGCCCCGAGCGAACTGACCAGCAGCCCGGAGGCGCCGGAAGGCCGCAGGCGCATGTCGACTTCGTACAGCTGGCCGGAGTTGGTCTGGGTGGTCAGCAGGTGGATGATGCGCTGGCCCAGACGCGTGAAGAACTGCGCGCCATCGATCGGCTTGGCGCCGTCGGTTTCGGCCTGCGGGTCGCCGTCGTGGATAAACACCAGGTCCAGGTCCGAACCATGCCCCAGTTCGATCCCGCCGACCTTTCCGTAGCCGACAATGATGAACCCGGGATCGCACAGGGTGCCGTCCAGGCGTTGTGGCGAGCCATGCCGCGCTACGGTCTGGCGCCAGGCCAGGGCCAGCACCTGTTCGAGAATCGCTTCAGCGAGCCAGGTAAGGTAGTCGCTGACTTTCATCAACGGCAGGCTGCCGGCGATTTCCGAAGCCGCCACGCGCAGGCGGTGGGCCAGCTTGAAATGACGCAAGGCTTCCATCTGCTGCTCAAGGTCGTCCTCGGGAATGCGTGTCAGGCGCTCGCGTAGCTCGGCCGCCAGCTCAGGCGCCAAGGGTGGCTTGAACAGGCGGCCTTCGTTGAGCAGTTCGTCGAGCAACAGTGGAAAGCGCGTGATCTGCTCGGCGATCCACGGGCTGGCAGCGCACAGGGTCAACAGCCGGCGCAGGGCGTCGGGGTTTTCCGTGAGCAGTACCAGGTAGGCGGACCGTCGGGCGACGGCTTCAACCAGCGGCAACACGCGCTCCAGCACCAGGTCGGGGTTTGCGTGTTCGACCGCCTGGGCGAGCAGACGCGGGATAAACGCGTCCAGGCGTTCGCGGCCCAGGCGCTGCATGGCACGCAGTTGCGGGCTGTTGCGCAGGCCGGCCAACGCCTTGAGGGCCTTGGTTGCGTCGGTGAAGCCCCCTTCGGCCAGTTGGCGGCAGGCCGCCTCGTCATCTTGGGATTCTTCCCACAGCGGTAACCATTCACCGCCTACGACCAATTCGCTTTCTTCGCCTTCTTCTTCATCCGGATCGGCGATCACCTGGCGGAAGTGCCAATCCACCCGGCCGCGCCAGTGCATCAGGCGCTCATGGAACGCGGCCCAGTCGGCAAAACCGAGCATAAAGGCAATGCGCGCCTGGTCTTCCGGGCTGTCCGGGAGCATTTGCGTCTGGCGGTCGGCAATCGCCTGGATCGCGTGTTCGGTGTAGCGCAGGAATTCATAACCATTGCGCAGTTCGGCAATCACCGCCGGCGGCAGGTAGCCCTGGCCTTCCAGGGTGCCGAGCACCTTGAGCAGCGGCCGCTGCTGCAGGCTCAGGTCGCGGCCGCCGTGGATCAGCTGGAATGCCTGGGCGATAAATTCCACTTCGCGGATGCCGCCCGAACCCAGCTTGATATTGTCGGCCATGCCCTTGCGCCGCACTTCCTGCTGGATCAACTGCTTCATGGTGCGCAGCGCTTCAATGGCGGAGAAGTCCAGGTAGCGGCGGTAGACGAACGGTCGCAGCATGTCGAGCAACTGCGCGCCCGCCACCTGGTCGCCCGCCACCACCCGCGCCTTGATCATGGCGTAGCGTTCCCAGTCACGGCCCTGGTCCTGGTAATACTGCTCCAGCGCGTTGAAGCTGAGCACCAGCGCACCGGCCGAACCGTAGGGGCGCAGGCGCATGTCGACGCGGAACACGAAGCCGTCGACGGTCATCGGGTCAAGAGCCTTGATCAGTTTTTGACCAAGGCGGATAAAAAACTCTTGGTTGTCCAGGGACCGTTTCACGCCGACCGTCTCGCCGCCTTCGGGGTAGGCGAAGATCAGGTCGATATCCGACGATAGGTTCAGCTCCACCGCACCGAGCTTGCCCATGCCGAGGATCACCATGTGCTGCGGCTCGCCGCTGCGTCGGCCGGTAGGCGTGCCGAACTGCGCGCAGTGGCGCTGGTACAGCCACTGGTAGGCCTGGTCGATGCTGGCGTCGGCCATGTCGGACAGATCGCGGCAGGTTTGCACCAGGTCCGCCTGGCGGGTCAGGTCGCGCCAGATAATGCGCACTTGCTGGCGGGTACGCTGGCGACGCAGCGCACGGCCCAGTTCGTCTTCTGTTTCGGCTTGTTGCACGGCGCCAGCCAGCTGCCCGCACAGCTCACCAGGCGCGAAACCCCGGTCCAGCTCGCCCGAGGCCACCAGCTCAAGCAACATCAAAGGGTCACGAAGGCTCTGTTCAATGACGAAATCACTGGCGGCGCACACACGGGCAAAGTCGGCCCACCGTTGCGACGTCCACGCAGAAAGTCCATGATCGTCTTCCAGCGCGGCCACGGCGTCACGAAATGACTGCTCGGCCCGCTGGGCTTTTGGCAAGAGAATGGCTGGCAATTCGGCCAATGTTGGCAGGCTCATGGTCTATCCTTGATCGGCGCGTAAATGGCTTGTTGCCGTGGACGTGATACCGACGCTACATGCAGGACTGTCGAACAAAGGTTATAAATAGCTGAAAAATCAAAGTTGTTGGCAGGGAACATTAAACATCTACCTTTTCTTGTTCGCAAAAGATCAACAATAACGATTATGCTCACCAGCCAGACCGAGCCATACGCTCAGTCTTGTGTAGTTTTACTACTCGTATATACATTCGAAAGGCTGAAATGGCCGACGATTTGTAGTAAAACTACAGGACGCCGAAGCAACCTTCGGCCATCCAAGAATTTATGTCGTCTGCCCACAAGGCCAGTCGCAAACTTCAGGCAACCGATTCTGGTAGCCTTTCCGCCCTGGAGCAAGCCATGCAAGACCTCGATCCCGTCGAAACCCAGGAATGGCTGGACGCCCTGGAATCGGTTCTCGACAAAGAAGGCGAAGACCGTGCTCACTACCTGATGACCCGTATGGGCGAACTCGCGACCCGCAGCGGCTCGCAACTGCCCTACGCCATCACTACGCCATACCGCAACACCATCCCCGTTACCCACGAAGCACGCATGCCTGGCGACCTGTTCATGGAACGCCGCATTCGCTCGCTGGTACGTTGGAACGCCATGGCGATGGTAATGCGCACGAACTTGAAAGATTCTGACCTGGGCGGTCACATCTCCAGCTTCGCTTCCAGCGCAACCCTGTATGACATCGGCTTCAACTACTTCTTCCAGGCCCCGACCGACGAACACGGCGGCGACCTGATCTACTTCCAGGGCCACACCTCGCCAGGCGTCTACGCCCGTGCGTTCATGGAAGGCCGCATCACCGAAGAGCAAATGAACAACTTCCGTCAGGAAGTCGACGGTCAGGGCCTCTCGTCCTACCCGCACCCTTGGCTGATGCCTGATTTCTGGCAGTTCCCGACCGTTTCCATGGGTCTGGGCCCTATTCAAGCGATCTACCAGGCACGCTTCATGAAGTACCTGGAAGCCCGCGGCTTCATCCCTGAAGGCAAGCAGAAAGTCTGGTGTTTCCTGGGCGACGGCGAGTGTGACGAGCCGGAATCCCTGGGCGCCATCTCCCTGGCCGGCCGCGAGAAGCTGGACAACCTGATCTTCGTCATCAACTGCAACCTGCAGCGCCTCGACGGCCCGGTTCGCGGCAACGGCAAGATCATCCAGGAACTCGAAGGCGTGTTCCGCGGCGCTCACTGGAACGTGACCAAGGTCATCTGGGGCCGCTTCTGGGACCCACTGCTGGCCAAGGACGTCGACGGTATCCTGCAACGTCGCATGGACGCAGTCATCGACGGCGAGTACCAGAACTACAAGGCCAAGGACGGCGCATTCGTGCGTGAGCACTTCTTCAACACGCCTGAACTCAAGGCGATGGTTGCCGACCTGTCCGACGACGAGATCTGGAAGCTCAACCGTGGCGGCCACGACCCGTACAAGGTCTACGCGGCGTACCACGAAGCGGTCAACCACAAGGAACAGCCGACCGTCATCCTGGCCAAGACCATCAAGGGTTATGGCACCGGTGCCGGCGAAGCGAAAAACACCGCGCACAACACCAAGAAAGTCGATGTCGACAGCCTGAAGTTGTTCCGCGACCGCTTCGACATCCCGGTCAAGGACGAAGAGCTGGAGAACCTGCCGTTCTTCAAGCCGGAGCCGAACAGCGCCGAAGCCCGCTACCTCAGCGAGCGTCGCACCGCACTGGGCGGTTTCGTGCCGCAGCGCCGCGCCAAGAGCGTGAGCATCCCGACCCCGCCACTCGATACCCTCAAGGCTATCCTGGACGGCTCGGGCGACCGTGAAATCTCCACCACCATGGCCTTCGTGCGGATCCTCGCGCAGCTGGTCAAGGACAAGGAAATCGGTTCGCGCATCGTACCGATCATCCCGGACGAAGCCCGTACCTTCGGTATGGAAGGCATGTTCCGTCAGTTGGGCATCTACTCCTCCGTCGGCCAGCTCTACGAGCCAGTCGATAAAGACCAGGTGATGTTCTACAAGGAAGACAAGAAAGGCCAGATCCTCGAAGAAGGCATCAACGAAGCGGGCGCCATGAGCTCCTTCATCGCTGCCGGTACGTCGTACTCCAGCCACAACCAGCCGATGCTGCCGTTCTACATCTTCTACTCGATGTTCGGCTTCCAGCGCATTGGCGACCTGGCATGGGCCGCCGGCGACAGCCGTACCCGTGGTTTCCTGATCGGCGGTACCGCCGGGCGCACCACGCTGAACGGCGAAGGCCTGCAACACGAAGACGGTCACAGCCACATCCTGGCTGCCACCATCCCGAACTGCCGCACCTTTGATCCAACCTACGGCTACGAGCTGGCGGTGATCATCCAGGACGGCATGAAGAAGATGACCGAAGAGCAGCAGGACGTTTTCTACTACATCACCGTGATGAACGAGTCCTACCAGCAGCCAGCCATGCCGGCCGGCGTGGAAGAAGGCATCATCAAGGGCATGTACCTGCTCGAAGAAGACACCAAGGAAGCGGCGCACCACGTACAGCTGATGGGCTCCGGCACCATCCTGCGCGAAGTGCGTGAAGCGGCGAAGATCCTGCGTGACGAGTTCAACGTCGGCGCCGACGTGTGGAGCGTCACCAGCTTCAACGAACTGCGTCGCGACGGCCTGGCCGTAGAGCGCAACAACCGCCTGCACCCAGGCCAGAAGCCACAACTGAGCTATGTCGAAGAGTGCCTGAACGGCCGTAAAGGTCCGGTCATTGCCTCCACCGACTACATGAAGCTGTTTGCTGAACAAATTCGCCAGTGGGTCCCGTCCAAGGAATTCAAAGTCCTGGGCACCGACGGTTTCGGCCGCAGTGACAGCCGCAAGAAGCTGCGTCACTTCTTCGAAGTCGACCGTCACTTCGTGGTGTTGGCAGCCCTGGAAGCCTTGGCTGACCGTGGTGAGATCGAACCCAAGGTGGTGGCCGATGCCATCGTCAAGTTCGGGATCAACCCGGAAAAACGCAACCCACTGGACTGCTGAGGAGACTTTTTGTGAGCGAACTCATTCGCGTACCTGACATCGGCAGCGGTGAAGGTGAAGTAATCGAGCTGTTTGTGAAGGTCGGCGACACCGTCGAAGCCGACCAGAGCATCCTGACCCTTGAGTCGGACAAGGCGAGCATGGAAATCCCTGCTCCCAAGGCCGGCGTGGTCAAGAGCCTGAAAGTAAAGCTGGGCGACCGTCTGAAAGAAGGCGACGAACTGCTTGAGCTGGAAATCGAAGGTGCCGCCGATGCGGCACCAAAGGCGGCTCCTGCCGCCGCTGACGCACCGGCGCCGGCTGCTGAAAAGCCTGCTGCTGCCGAGGCTGCTCCAGCCCCGGCTGCCGCACCTGCCGCCGCCACGGTCCAGGACATTCACGTCCCGGACATCGGCTCGTCGGGCAAGGCCAAGATCATCGAGTTGCTGGTCAAGGTCGGCGACACCGTCGAAGCCGACCAGTCGCTGATTACCCTGGAGTCCGACAAGGCCTCCATGGAAATCCCGTCGCCGGCTGCCGGCGTGGTGGAGAGCATCGCGGTCAAGCTGGAAGACGAAGTCGGCACCGGTGACTTCATCCTCAAGCTGAAAGTACAAGGCGCTGCACCGGCCGCTGCGCCAGCTCCGACTACTGCCCCTGCCGCCAAGGCTGAAGCCGCTCCGGCCGCTGCCGCCCCTGCACCTGCTGCTGCAAAAACCGAGGCCGCACCGGCCCCGGCGGCTGCCGCGCCAGCGCCAAGCGGTGCCAAGGTTCACGCAGGCCCGGCCGTACGCCAGCTGGCCCGTGAATTTGGTGTCGAGCTCAACGCTGTGTCGGCCACCGGCCCGCACGGTCGGGTGCTGAAGGAAGACGTGCAGGTCTACGTCAAAGCCATGATGCAGAAGGCCAAGGAAGCACCGGCTGGCGGCGCGGCTACCGGTGGTTCGGGCATTCCGCCGATCCCGGTCGTGGACTTCAGCCGCTTCGGCGAAACCGAAGAAGTGCCGATGACCCGCCTGATGCAAATCGGCGCGTCGAGCCTGCACCGCAGCTGGCTGAACATTCCGCACGTGACCCAGTTCGACCAGGCCGACATTACCGACCTGGAAGCTTTCCGCGTTGCGCAGAAAGCCGTGGCCGAGAAGGCCGGCGTGAAACTGACCGTGCTGCCACTGTTGCTCAAGGCCTGTGCGCACCTGCTCAAGGAACTGCCGGACTTCAACAGTTCGCTGGCGCCGAGCGGCAAGGCGATCATCCGCAAGAAATACGTACACATCGGCTTTGCCGTCGACACTCCGGATGGCCTGCTGGTACCGGTCATCAAGAACGTCGACCAGAAAAGCCTGCTGCAACTTGCTGCCGAAGCGGCTGCATTGGCTGCCAAGGCCCGTGACAAGAAGCTCACCGCAGACGATATGCAAGGTGCGTGCTTCACCATCTCCAGCCTCGGCCACATTGGCGGCACTGGCTTTACGCCAATCGTCAACGCGCCGGAAGTGGCGATCCTGGGCGTATCCAAGGCAACCATCCAGCCTGTGTGGGACGGTAAAGCGTTCCAACCGAAGCTGATGCTGCCGCTGTCGTTGTCCTACGATCACCGCGTGATCAACGGTGCCGCTGCCGCTCGCTTCACCCAGCGTCTGAGCCAGCTGCTGAACGACATCCGCACCATCCTGCTGTAAGCACCAACAGGCCTCCTTTTGACCGGGGAGGCCTGGTTGCACCGATTTCCGAGCGCCACGCTCGTACCTCAACCCGGCCACTTGGCCGGGCTTTTTTTTGCCGGTTTTCGGGCACAAAGCTGGACATACAGGACAGGTTTGTACACCTTCCACCTCTCGACTGTAGAAATTCCTTTCGCGGCCGATACACCCCTTATAGCACTTAGCCTTCATCCTCTCTTGTCAGCCCGCGCCGCATGATGCAACCTTGCCGCAGGCAACAGAAAAGAGGGCGTGAGCCCGGCGCCGTGCGCGTAATTTCAAGTGAGTCCGACCCATGAAAAGCCAACCCGATGTCGCCCGAATGGCGGCCGAGGTAGTGACGCAGTTACCGGTGCCTTCGCGCCTCGGTATGCTGCGTTTCGAGCGGCTTAATGAGGCAAGCTGGGCCCTCCTCTACCTTGACCCCAATTGCGAGCGCCAATTCGGCCTGCCGGCGGTCGAGCTGTGCGCCCTGCTAGGTACGCCCTACGCCAGCCTGATGGAACCCCAGGCGCGTTATCAACTGCACGACACCATCCAGCAGCAACTGGCCCTGAGCCCCCATTACCTGGTGCGCTACACGTTGCACACCAACGACGGCCCGCTGAGCCTGCTGGAAATGGGCGAAGCCTACAAACAGCACAATCGCCACCTGCTGCGCGGCTACCTGATGGTGGTCGATGGCCTGTTCAGCGAAATTCCCGCGGCCGTGCCCACGCAAGACCTGGAAAACCAGAACAGCCGCCTGCAAATCGCCCTGGAACTCAACCAGCGCGCACAGCAGGAACAATTGCAGCACCTGGAGCGGGTGCGCGCCCAGCAGGAGTTGATCCTGCTGCTGGCCCGCCAGCGCTACACCATCAACAATTCGCTGCAGGAAGCCGCCGAGCTGATCACCCGCAGCGCCTGCGATGTCTACCAGATCGATTGCGCGAGCATCTGGAACCTTGAGGGTCAGCGCCTGGTGCCGATCTCGGCCTATCACCGTGACGATCAGCAACACCACATGCCCGAGCCCATTGACGCCAGCTGCTTTCCCGATTACCTGGAAGCCTTGCACACCAGCCGGGCCATCGACGCCACCAACGCCTTGCGCGACCCGCGCACCCGCGAAATGGCCGAGAACAAAGACATCCACGCCATACTCGACGCGAGCATCCGCGTCGACGGCCAGGTCGTCGGTGTGCTGTGCCTGGAGCAAAGCGGCAGTACGCGCGCCTGGCAGGCCGACGAAATCGCCTTTGCCGGCGAGCTGGCCGACCAGTTCGCGCAGGTTATCAACAACCACAACCGGCGCACCGCCACCAGCGCCTTGCACCTGTTCCAGCGGGCCGTGGAACAAAGCGCCAACGCCTTTCTGCTGGTCAACTGTGACGGCGTGGTGGAGTACGTCAACCCGAGCTTTACCGCCATCACCCAGTACAGCGCCGAAGAAGTCCACGGCCACCGCCTGGCGCAACTGCCGGCCCTGGAGAACCTCAGCGAGTTGCTGTTCGACGCGCCGTCGGCACTGGCCA
Organism: Pseudomonas cedrina subsp. cedrina; assembly: GCF_001983175.1. Classification (GTDB taxonomy): domain Bacteria; phylum Pseudomonadota; class Gammaproteobacteria; order Pseudomonadales; family Pseudomonadaceae; genus Aquipseudomonas; species Aquipseudomonas cedrina. The sequence goes on along the minus strand of NZ_MNPW01000005.1, from coordinate 393,250 downwards.
AGAGCAACAGCTGGCAAGGCGAATTCAAGAGTCGACGCAAAAACCTGGAACCCTACTGGGGCCAGTTGTCGATTTCCAAGGTGTATGGCGACAACCGTGAGCTGACGCACTACATCGGCATCTACGAAGACATCACCCAGGCCAAGCTGGCCCAGCAGCGCATCGAGCGCCTGGCCTATACCGACAACCTGACCAACCTGGGCAACCGCCCGGCCTTCATCCGCAACCTCGATGAGCGCTTTGCCCGTGACAGCGACAGCCCTATCAGTTTGTTGCTGGTGGACATCGACAACTTCAAGCGCATCAACGACAGCCTGGGCCACCAGACCGGCGACAAGCTGCTGATCAGCCTGGCCCGCCGCCTGCGTAACAGCCTGAGCACCGGTGGCAGCCTGGCGCGGTTCGCCAGTAACGAATTCGCGGTATTGCTTGATGACACCGACCTGGAAAGCGGCCAGCAGGTGGCCAGCCAGTTGCTGGCGACCCTCGACAAACCGATGTTCGTCGACAACCAGTTGATCAGCGTCACCGGCTCCGTGGGCCTTGCCTGCGCGCCGCTGCATGGCCGCGACCCGCAGACCCTGATGCGCAACGCCGGACTGGCCCTGCACAAGGCCAAGGCCAACGGCAAACACCAGGTACAAGTGTTTACCGAGGCGCTGAATGCCGAGGCCAGCTACAAGCTGTTCGTCGAGAACAACCTGCGCCGCGCCCTCACCCAGAACGAGCTGGACGTGTTCTACCAGCCCAAGCTGTGCCTGCGCAGCGGCCGCCTGCTGGGCATGGAAGCGCTGCTGCGCTGGAACCACCCGGAAAAGGGCATGATCCGTCCCGACCAGTTCATCAGCGTGGCTGAAGAAACCGGCCTGATCATCCCCATCGGCAAATGGATCGCGCGCCAGGCCTGCCGTATGAGCAAGCGACTGAGCGCCGGCGGCATGGGCAACTTGCAGGTGGCGATCAACCTGTCACCCAAACAGTTCTCCGACCCGGACCTGGTGGCCTCGATTGCCACCATCCTCAAGGAAGAACAACTGCCGGCCAACCTGCTGGAGCTGGAACTGACCGAAGGCTTGCTGCTGGAAGCCACCGAGGACACGCGCCTGCAACTGGATCAACTGAAGAGCTTTGGCCTGACCCTGGCCATGGATGACTTCGGCACCGGTTACTCGTCGCTGAGCTATTTGAAAAAATTTCCCATCGACATCATCAAGATCGACCGCAGCTTCATCCACGAAATCCCGGATAACCAGGACGACATGGAAATCACCTCGGCCGTGATCGCCATGGCCCACAACCTCAAGCTCAAGGTCGTGGCCGAAGGCATCGAGACCGCCGAGCAACTGGCCTTTCTGCGCCGGCACCGTTGCGACGTGGGCCAGGGCTACCTGTTCGACCGGCCAATCCCCGGCGCGGAGCTGCTCGAGAAGCTTAAACGCTACCCGCGCGGGCCAATCGCCTGACAGCGCGGCAACACTCGGGCACACTGGCGGTCGGATTCCATACCTAACTCAACTCTGACTGGGAGGACTGATCATGGTCTTGCGCTCGGAAATTCTGGTGAACAAAAACGTGCTGCCTACTCAAGAACAAGCGTTGCCTGGCCGTGAAACACCAATGGCGTTGCCAGAGACTCACTTCGTCAACGGCAACCCGTTGCTGGGCCCTTTTATCGACGACGTCGGCTTCGCCATCTTCGGCCTGGGTTGCTTCTGGGGCGCGGAACGCAAGTTCTGGGAACGCGACGGCGTGGTCAGCACCGTGGTGGGTTATGCCGGCGGCTACACGCCAAACCCGACCTATGAAGAAGTCTGCTCGGGCCTGACCGGCCATAGCGAAGTGGTGCTGGTGGTGTACGACCAGGCCAAGGTGAAATACGAAGATTTGCTGAAGATGTTCTGGGAACTGCACAACCCGACCCAGGGCATGCGCCAGGGCAACGATATTGGCAGCCAGTACCGCTCGGTGATCTACGCGACCACGCCGGAGCAACTGGAAGCCGCCAAAGCCAGCGCCGACGCCTATCAGGCGCAACTGTCCAAGGCCGGCCTGGGCCAGATCACCACCGAAATCGACGAAGCGCCGACGGTGTACTTCGCCGAGACGTATCACCAGCAGTACCTGGCGAAGAATCCGCAGGGGTATTGCGGGATCGGCGGCACGGGCGTGACCTGCCCGATCTGAAGGCCGACAGGAATCAGTAATGTGGGAGTTGGCTTGTGTGGGAGCTGGCTTGCCTGCGATAGCATCACCGAGGTGTGACTGACACACCGAGGTGCCTGCATCGCGGGCAAGCCCGCTCCCACATTTGGTTTTGTGTATGGCTCGCTATCTAACTATTCAGCTATAAGCCAATCCATCTGCCAGCCACCCTGGGTCTGGCCAAGCTTCTTGGACAACCACGGCAGCAGCTCGCGCAATTCCTCTTCCAGGCCCCACGGCGGGTTGGCGATCGCCAGGCCCGAGCCGGTCAGGGTGTTGGGCGTGTCCAGCGGGTGTACCAGCAATTCCACACGCAGCAACTTAGGCGCACCGGTGCCGGCCAGGTCCTGGTAGAAACGGCGCAACAGGCGCTGATCCTTTACCGGGTACCAGATGGCCGCGACGGTCTGGCGCATCCGGCTAACCGCCTCTTTGAGAGACGCCGCGCAGCGTTGCATCTCGTCGAGCTTTTCGAACGGTGGATCGATCAGCATCAGCGCGCGCTTTTCCGGCACCGGCAGCAAGGCACGCGGCACATGCCAGCCTTCGCCCAGGTGCACTTTGACGCGACGATCGCCCTTCATGTTGTCCTTGAGCAGCACACCGTCTTCCGGGTGCTTTTCATTGAGCAGCACACGATCCTGCGGGCGGGTAAGGCGTCGCGCCAATTCCGGCGAGCCGGGGTAGTAGCGCAACTCGCCATCCGGGTTCATCTCATGCAGCACACGCATGTAATCGGCGGTCAGCGGAGGCAGGTCGCTTTGGCCCCACAGCCGCGCGATGCCTTCCAGGTATTCACCGGTGCGGTTGGCCTGGTCGCCCTGCAAGTCATACAGGCCGATGCCGGCGTGGGTGTCCAGGTAGGCGAACGGCTGCTCCTTGCGCGACATCAAGGCGATGAGGCGGGTCAAGGTCAGGTGTTTGAAGACATCGGCGTGGTTGCCGGCGTGAAAGGCGTGACGATAATTCATGGTTGCTCCTGCGCAGGGGGCGAAGTTTACCTGCTGCGCGAGCAAAGGTGCAGGCCGGCGTGCCGGGCGGTGCTCACGTGGCTCACCCCAACTCCGGGCCCAGGTAGTCGGCCAGCGCCTGATGGCTGATTTCCCGGCTAACCACGAAGTAGGCGACCTTGTGCCGCAAGGTCGCCGACGGGAAGGCGGTATACAGGTCGGGGCGCTGTTCTTCGAGCCATTGCAACAGGTTGCCGACAAGGGTCTGTGGCGATTGCTCGGCCAGGTGTTCCAGTAACGCTGCAGGCACGCGCCACCATGGGCTTGCCTTGGCGGGAGTGACCGGGCGGGGCGCAACGGTCAGCGCCTGGCCATTGATCACATAACGCTGGAATACCGGCAACACCTCGCCCATGTCATCACCCAGCTGCTGCAGGATCGGCAACATCTGTGCGCCGTCCCAGAAACGCAGAAACACTTCCTGGCCATCGGGCAAGATCACCTTGGTCAGGCTTTGCAGGTGTGCGACCACCACCTCCAACGAGCTGGTAGACATGCCCAGCCAACCCCAGTCCGTTGCTTCAGTGGAGGCGGCCCATTCAAGGAAAGGGCTGCCCGGTTCGACGATGCCCACATAGGGCATCACCTCATCCCATGCCGCATAAGGCGTGCCTGCCCAGACAGGTCGCGGCGCGGCCGCGGCGGCAAGTGCCCGCCAAGCCTCCAAGGGCTTGGCGTCGCTGGCGGCGCCCAATACCGCAAAGATCTGTTCACCAGGCATAGGTGGATGCATCGACATAAAGCTCCTTCAAGGTTGGATCCCATGGCTGTGCCGGGGAAGATCGCACTGGCCGTTCTTGCACCGCTCACACTCTTCACAAAATGGCGCACTGCGCTTCAGGCTGGCGACTTGCACGCGGCTCAGCGGTGCTGCAAGCACGGCCAGCAGCGTCGCCTTCGCTCCTGGGACCAACGGCGCGGACGCGGCAACGGGCGCGCTACCGAGCTGGATCGGCACACTGCTGAAAATTCCGCCCGCAGACAGCGTGATCGACTGCCCGCCAGCCTGAATCGTGACAGTCGCGCCCGCATCGATGACGACGCTTTGCCCTGCCCCAATCCGGATGGATTGCCCTGCACGCACCTGTTGCGAACCGCCGACCACCAAGTGGTCATCCTGCTTGAGATCGGTCAGGCGGTTGCCGTGAGTGATGCGCTGTTCTTCGCCTTGCAGTTCGTGGTGCGACTCACCGCCCACTGTCACGCGGTGGTCATGCAGCACATGCTGCGTCCAATCCCGCTGTGCACGCAGGTAGATTTCTTCGGCACCCTTGCGATCTTCGATGCGCAGCTCGCTATAGCCGCCCCCACCGGGGCTGCTCTGGCTGCGCAAGATGCTGCGGGTCTTGTCCGCCGGCAAATCGAGCGGCACCTGCGTGGCCGCGTTGGCCAGGCAGCCCATCACCAGCGGCATGTCCATGTCGCCATTGACGAAACCCACCAGCACTTCCATGCCAACCCGTGGAATCAATACCGAACCATAGCGATCATGCGCCCAGGCACTGGCCACCCGCAGCCAGCAGCTGGAATGTTCGTTATGCTCCCCGGCGCGATCCCACGCCAGCTGCACTTTGACCCGGCCATATTCATCACAATGGATTTCGCTGTCGGCGGGGCCGGTGACCACTGCGCTCTGGTAGCCGGCAATGGTCGGCCTAGGCTGCTCAGGCAAGGCTGGACGAAAGACCGCATCCCAGGGTGTGGCGGTAAATTCGTTGCGATACCCCTGGCGCATATCCCCGCCTGCCACTTCGGTGACGAGTTCTTCCAGCACCTGGGGCTGCTTGCCTGCATGGGTCACTTGCGTGACCAGCCACAGGCCGTTCCAGTCGTCGCGTGGGTGGCCGGCCAGCTTGAGGAACCGGCCGCTGGCCAAAGCGGGCTCATCCCCGCTGCCGTGAGCGATGCGATAGTCACTGCGGTGGCGCTCCAGGCTGCGCTGCGCGAGGTATTTGCCATGGGCGCGATCGCTGAAGCGGCCGGGGTAATCCTGCACGTCGAGCTTGGGCAGCTGCTCGCCGGACACCGCGCTTTCCAGCGACAGGCGTGGCTTGCAAAAGTCGTAATCACGCAGGTTCACCGCCGTGGTGCGGGCTTGCACCTGCAGCGCAAACCGCTTGATCGCCGGGGTTTGCGCCACCATCCCGGAGCCTGGGGTGTAGGGCGTCGGCTGATCCGCCTGAGCAAAGACCGTCTGGTCGTCGCCGAATACCAGCCCATGCCCTTCGGCCGAATGCTGGAAGTGATAATGAATGCCCAACTCTGCGCAAAGCCGCTGGATGAAAGCCAGGTCCGTCTCGCCAAACTGCACGCAGTACTCGCGCTCGGGGTAGGTGCCGCTCAGCCGGAACTCGAAACGGTCGCTGTGAATGCCCTGCCCTTCCAGAACCCGGGCGATAATCTGCGGCACCGTCTGATGTTGAAAGATCCTCTGGTGGCGGCTGTGCGCCAGATACGCCAGCTGTGGCACCAGGCTGATCTGGTAACGCGTCAGCCGCCGCCCGGAATCGCCCTGCGCCACCCGGTAGACCAGACCATGCACGCCATGGCCCTGATCATCAAACCCGAGGTACACCGGGTGATGCAGCAGGCTTTCCAAATCGAGATCGGGCCGCTCGGCGACCAGTTCCAGATCAAAACGGTAGGGCTGGCTGATGGCTTCAACTCCACTGAACTCGAACACCTTGAGTTCACTGGGCTCCCCGTCGAGGGTCAGGGTAAAGGCACTTTGATTGGCAGGAGCGAACATCCGGTGTTTCTCTGCGAGGGGTGGGTAGCGGATTCTGCATCAGCGCTGCGCTCTGCCGAGCACACCTCTGGAAAAACAGTAAAGCCCTACACGCACACGTCCGATTTTTCTTCGGACCGGCGCAAAGCACACACGCAAAAAAGGCCCGCAATCCGTAGGACGCGAGCCTTTTTTTCAATTCGTAGGGCGCTTAACGCCCGCCGAATTACTTATTGAGGTTGTAGTCTTTTTCTGCCGCATCAAAGCGTTCGACCATACCCGCGGTCGGTGCGCCCATCTTGCTCACGAAGTAGATCGCCAGGCTGGCGAAGATGAAGCCTGGGATGATCTCGTACAGGCCCAGCAGCTCGAAGTGTTTCCACACGATCACCGTGACCGCGCCGACCAGGATGCCGGCCAGTGCGCCGTTGCGGGTCATCTGTTTCCAGATCACCGAGATCAGCACCACAGGGCCGAACGCAGCGCCGAAGCCGGCCCAGGCGTAGCTCACCAGGCCCAGTACGCGGTTTTCCGGGTTGGCGGCCATGGCGATGGCGATCAAGGCGACCAGCAGCACCATCAGGCGACCGACCCACACCAGCTCGAGCTGGGAGGCGTTTTTGCGCAGGAAGGTCTTGTAGAAGTCTTCGGTCAGCGCGCTGGAGCACACCAGCAGTTGGCAGCTCAGGGTGCTCATGACGGCGGCGAGAATGGCCGACAGCAAGATACCGGCAATCCATGGGTTGAACAGGAGTTTTGCCAGTTCGATAAACACACGCTCAGGGTTTTCGGTCACTGCACCTGCCACTTCAGGATGCGCCGAGAAGTAGGCGATCCCAAAGAAGCCCACCGCCACGGTGCCGCCCAGGCACAGGATCATCCAGGTCATGGAGATGCGACGCGCCTTGGCGATCGACTTCACCGAATCGGCGGCCATGAAACGCGCGAGGATGTGCGGCTGGCCGAAGTAACCCAGGCCCCAGCCCATCAGCGAGATGATGCCGATGAAGGTGGTGTTCTTGAGCATGTCGAAGTTGGTCGGGTCCTTGGCTTCAATGGCCAGGAAAGTGGTGTCGACACCACCGGTGGCCAGCAGCACGATGATCGGCGTAAGGATAAGCGCGAAGATCATCAGCGTGGCTTGTACGGTGTCTGTCCAGCTCACCGCCAGGAATCCACCGACGAAGGTGTAGGCAATGGTCGCTGCGGCACCGGCCCACAGTGCCGTCTCGTAGGACATGCCGAAGGTGCTTTCGAACAGGCGGGCACCGGCCACGATGCCGGAAGCGCAGTAGATGGTGAAGAACACCAGGATCACGACCGCGGAGATGATCCGCAGCAGGCCGCTTTTATCTTCGAAACGGCTGGAGAAGTAATCCGGCAGCGTCAGCGCGTCACCGTTGTGCTCGGTTTGTACCCGCAGGCGACCGGCGACGAACAGCCAGTTGAGGTAGGCACCGACGATCAGGCCGATGGCAATCCAGCTTTCCGACAAGCCAGACATGTAGATCGCGCCGGGCAGGCCCATCAGCAACCAGCCACTCATATCGGAGGCGCCGGCGGACAAGGCTGTCACCACGCTACCGAGGCTGCGACCGCCAAGGATGTAATCGGAAAGGTTGTTGGTGGAGCGATAGGCCATGAAGCCGATCAGCACCATTGCTGCGATGTAGATCACGAAGGTGATCAGGGTTGGATTACTAACGCTCATAAGAGTGACGCCCTGGCTTTGTTTTTATGTAGCGGCGGTCTGTCAGACGGCCACCTACTGCAAGTAGGAAGACGTAGCTGCGTGCCGCGCATTTATGACTGGCGTTTCCCCAGGAAAGCCGCCAGCCGATGAACCGACTCGCTGAGTGGTTGCACCTTGGGCGCGAATGCTATTCAACAAAGCAAATAAGGTGCAACCAGTTTCGCGAGAATAAGTTGCACCTTGATGTAAAACTCGGAAAACACCTCGTTTTTGCTCCTTTTCGGAGCAAGAACAGCCCGACTCAGAAGCAAACGCACCAAGCAGAAGCGCAATCGGTCGGCGATGTGTTTTTTTCCCGACCACGAGCAAAAAATTCCTGAAGAAAATGGGTTGCACCCGGTTGCACCTGCGCATGCGCAAAGCTAATCTTGGCGCCAGCTGATGCCACTCGGTAGTGGCACCCATGAGGATAAGAAAATGGCTACGACCACCCTTGGGGTCAAACTTGACGACCCGACCCGCGAGCGCCTCAAGGCCGCCGCGACCTCCATTGATCGCACGCCACACTGGCTGATCAAACAAGCGATCTTCAATTACCTGGAGAAACTGGAGGGTGGTGCAACCCTGACCGAACTCAATGGCCTGAGCAGCAGCAGCGCTGAAGACGCTGGCGAAGTCCAGGCCGACCACGCCCACCAGTGCTTCCTCGAATTCGCCGAAAGCATCCTGCCGCAGTCCGTTTTGCGCGCCTCCATCACCGCCGCCTACCGCCGCCCAGAGCCGGAAGTGGTGCCGATGCTGATCGAACAGGCGCGCCTGCCGGCAGCGATGGCCGAAGCCACCAACAAGCTGGCGGCCTCGATTGCCGAAAAACTGCGTAACCAGAAAAGTGCCGGTGGCCGTGCCGGTATCGTTCAGGGCCTGCTGCAGGAATTTTCCCTGTCGTCCCAGGAAGGCGTGGCGCTGATGTGCCTGGCCGAAGCGCTGCTGCGCATCCCGGACAAAGGCACCCGCGACGCGCTGATCCGCGACAAGATCAGCACCGGCAACTGGCACCCGCACCTGGGCAACAGCCCGTCGTTGTTCGTCAATGCGGCCACCTGGGGCCTGCTGCTGACCGGCAAGCTGGTCGCCACGCACAACGAAGCGGGCTTGACCTCGTCCCTGAGCCGCATCATCGGCAAAAGCGGCGAGCCGATGATCCGCAAGGGCGTCGACATGGCCATGCGCCTGATGGGCGAGCAGTTCGTCACCGGCGAAACCATCGCCGAAGCCCTGGCCAATGCGAGCAAGTTCGAAGCCAAGGGTTTCCGCTACTCCTACGACATGCTCGGTGAAGCGGCGCTGACTGAACACGATGCGCAGAAGTACCTGGCCTCGTACGAACAAGCCATTCATTCGATCGGCAAAGCCTCCAACGGCCGTGGGATTTATGAAGGCCCGGGCATCTCCATCAAGCTGTCGGCATTGCACCCGCGTTACAGCCGGGCGCAGTACGAGCGGGTGATGGATGAGCTGTATCCGCGCCTGCTGTCCTTGACCCTGCTGGCCAAGCAATACGACATCGGCCTGAATATCGATGCCGAAGAAGCCGACCGCCTGGAGCTGTCACTGGACCTGCTCGAACGCCTGTGCTTCGAGCCGCAACTGACCGGCTGGAACGGTATCGGTTTCGTGATCCAGGCATACCAGAAGCGTTGTCCTTACGTGATCGACTACGTAATCGACCTGGCACGCCGCAGCCGCCATCGCCTGATGATCCGCCTGGTAAAAGGCGCGTACTGGGACAGCGAAATCAAGCGCGCCCAGGTCGAGGGACTGGAAGGCTACCCGGTGTACACCCGCAAGGTGTACACCGACGTTTCCTACATTGCCTGTGCACGCAAACTGCTGTCGGTGCCGGAAGTCATCTACCCGCAGTTCGCCACGCACAACGCCCACACGCTGTCGGCCATCTACCATATCGCCGGTCAGAACTATTACCCCGGCCAGTACGAGTTCCAGTGCCTGCACGGCATGGGCGAGCCCTTGTACGAGCAGGTTGTCGGCAAGGTTTCCGAGGGCAAGCTGAACCGTCCGTGCCGTGTGTACGCGCCGGTCGGCACCCACGAGACATTGCTGGCTTACCTGGTGCGTCGCCTGCTGGAGAACGGCGCGAACACCTCGTTCGTCAACCGCATCGCCGACCACACCATCTCGATTCAGGAACTGGTGGCCGATCCAGTGGCCAACATCGAGCAAATGGCGACGCAGGAAGGCGGCTTCGGCTTGCCGCACCCGCGTATTCCATTGCCGCGCGACCTGTATGGCAGCGACCGCGCCAACTCGGCGGGTATCGACCTGGCCAACGAACACCGCCTGGCGTCGCTGTCCTGCGCTCTGCTGGCCACCGCGCACAACCACTGGAAAGCGGCGCCGATGCTCGGTTGCGCCTCCAGCAATGAAGTGGCGGCACCGGTACTGAACCCGTCCGACCTGCGTGATGTGGTCGGTCATGTGCAGGAAGCCACTGTCGAAGACGTCGACAACGCCATTCAGTGCGCCATCAGCGCCGGTCCGATCTGGCAGGCCACCCCGCCCGCCGAACGCGCCGCGATCCTGGAGCGCGCCGCCGACCTGATGGAAGGCGAGATCCAGCCGCTGATGGGCCTGCTGGCTCGCGAGGCCGGCAAGACGTTCGCCAACGCCATCGCCGAAGTGCGCGAGGCCGTGGACTTCCTGCGTTACTACGCCGTACAGGCGCGCAACGATTTCACCAATGACGCCCACCGCCCACTGGGCCCGGTAGTGTGCATCAGCCCGTGGAACTTCCCGCTGGCGATCTTCAGCGGTCAAGTCGCCGCTGCGCTGGCCGCCGGTAACCCGGTATTGGCCAAGCCTGCCGAGCAGACCCCGCTGGTCGCCGCGCAAGCCGTGCGCATCCTGCTCGAAGCCGGCATTCCCGAAGGCGTGCTGCAACTGCTGCCGGGCCAAGGTGAAACCGTCGGCGCGCGCCTGGTGGGTGATGATCGCGTCAAGGGCGTGATGTTCACCGGCTCCACCGAAGTGGCGCGCCTGCTGCAGCGCAATGTCGCCGGCCGCCTGGACGCCCAGGGCCGTCCGATCCCGCTGATCGCCGAAACCGGCGGCCAGAACGCGATGATCGTCGACTCCTCGGCACTGACCGAACAAGTGGTCATCGACGTAGTGTCCTCGGCCTTCGACAGTGCCGGCCAGCGCTGCTCCGCACTGCGCGTACTGTGCCTGCAGGAAGATTCGGCCGACCGCGTAATCGAAATGCTCAAGGGCGCCATGGCCGAATGCCGCCTGGGCAACCCGGAGCGCCTGTCCGTCGACATCGGCCCGGTAATCGACGCCGAAGCCAAGGCCGGCATCGAGAAACACATCCAGGCCATGCGCGACAAAGGCCGCACTGTGTACCAGGTGGCTATCGCTGATGGCGAAGAGATCAAGCGCGGCACCTTCGTGATGCCAACCCTGATCGAACTGGAAAGCTTCGACGAACTGCAACGCGAAATCTTTGGCCCGGTGCTGCACGTGGTGCGTTACAAGCGCAAAGAGATCGACCAACTGATCGGCCAGATCAATGCGTCCGGCTACGGCCTGACCCTGGGCGTACACACCCGCATCGACGAGACCATCGCCAAGGTGATCGACAACGTCAATGCCGGTAACGTGTATGTGAACCGCAACATTGTCGGCGCCGTGGTCGGCGTACAACCGTTCGGCGGCGAAGGCCTGTCGGGCACCGGCCCGAAAGCCGGTGGCCCGCTGTACCTGTACCGCCTGCTGTCGACTCGTCCTACCGATGCAATCGAGCAATCCTTCGTACGCGGCGACGCATTGGCCGCACCGGACGTACGTCTGCGCGACGCCATGAGCCAACCGCTCACCTCCCTGAAAGCCTGGGCCGACAGCAATCAGTTCAGCGAACTGAGCGCCCTGTGCAGCCAGTTCGCCGCGCAGTCCCAAAGCGGTATCACCCGCCAACTGGCCGGCCCGACCGGCGAGCGCAACAGCTACGCCATCCTGCCCCGCGAGCACGTGCTATGCCTGGCGGACGTGGAAGGCGATCTGCTGACGCAACTGGCGGCGGTATTGGCGGTGGGTGGCTCGGCGGTATGGCCGGAAACCGAGCTGACCAAGGCGCTGTTCCCACGCTTGCCGAAGGAGATTCAGGCGAAGGTCAAGCGCGTGGCCGACTGGACCAAGGACGAGGTGGTGTTCGACGCGGTCCTGCATCACGGTGATTCCGACCAACTGCGTGCGGTGTGCCAGCAAGTGGCCCAGCGTGGCGGCGCGATTGTCGGGGTGCATGGTTTGTCGCAGGGTGAAACGGCGATTGCGCTGGAGCGCCTGGTGATAGAGCGTGCGTTGAGTGTCAACACCGCAGCGGCGGGTGGTAACGCCAGCCTGATGACCATCGGTTAACTGGCAAAACGCGGTAAACCCTGTGGGAGCTGGCTTGCCTGCGATAGCGGTGGGTCAGCGACAGAGATGTCGACTGACACTGCCTCATCGCAGGCAAGCCAGCTCCCACATGGACCGTGTTCGTTCTGCCTCTCCATCACCCAGATCAATCTTGCTATCCACCCTTCATTTGCGCACTTAGACTCGGCCCTATTCCCACATAGGTAAGCCGCCATGTCCGAGACGCTGCTCAGTTCCCGCAATCTGGCTTTCGAGCTGTACGAAGTCCTCGATGCCGAGGGCCTGACCCAGCGCGAGCGGTTTGCCGAACACAACCGCGAGACCTTCGATGCCGCGATCAGCACCGCACGCAGCATCGCCGAAAAGTACTTCGCGCCGCATAACCGCAAAAACGACGAAAACGAACCGCGCTACGAAGACGGCCAAGCCATCCTGATTCCGGAAGTGAAACCGGCAGTGGATGCCTTCCTCGAGGCCGGCTTCCTCAACGCGTCCCGCAGTTTTGAAGCCGGCGGCATGCAGCTCCCGACATTATTGTCCCAGGCCTGCTTCGCCCACTTCCAATCCGCCAACGCCGCTTCCACGTCCTACCCGTTCCTGACCATGGGCGCCGCCAACCTCATTGAAAGTTTCGGCACGCAGGAGCAGAAACAACGCTTCCTGCAACCGATGATCGACGGCCGCTTCTTCGGCACCATGGCCCTGACCGAACCCCATGCCGGCTCCTCGCTGTCGGATATTCGTACCCGCGCAGAGCCAGCGGCCGATGGCAGCTATCGACTCAAGGGCAATAAAATCTTCATCTCCGGCGGCGACCACCCGCTGTCGGAAAACATCGTGCACATGGTGCTGGCCAAGCTGCCGGATGCGCCGGCTGGGGTGAAGGGCATTTCGCTGTTTATCGTGCCCAAGTTCCTGGTCAACGACGATGGCAGCCTGGGCGAGCGCAACGACGTGCTGCTGGCCGGACTGTTTCACAAGATGGGCTGGCGCGGCACCACATCCACCGCGCTCAACTTTGGCGATAACGGCCACTGCGTCGGCTACTTGGTGGGCAAGCCGCACCAGGGGTTGAGCTGCATGTTCCAGATGATGAACGAGGCGCGCATCGGCGTGGGCATGGGCGCGGTGATGCTCGGTTACGCGGGCTACCTCTACTCGCTGGAATATGCGCGCGAACGCCCGCAGGGCCGCTTGCCTGACAGCAAAGACCCGGCAACGGCGCCGGTCTCGATCATCCAGCACGCTGACATCAAGCGCATGCTGCTGACGCAAAAAGCCTACGTCGAAGGCGCCTTCGACCTCGGCCTCTACGCCGCGCGGCTGTTCGACGACACCACCACCCTGCAGACCGACGCCGAGCGCAAGAACGCCCACGAACTGCTGGACCTGCTCACGCCTATCGTCAAATCCTGGCCCTCGGAGTTCTGCCTCAAGGCCAACGAACTGGCGATCCAGATTCTCGGCGGCCACGGCTACACCCGCGAATACCCGGTAGAGCAGTATTACCGCGATAACCGCCTGAACCCGATCCATGAAGGCACCCATGGCATCCAGTCCCTGGATTTGCTGGGGCGCAAACTGGGGCAGAACGGTGGTGCGGGCTTGAAGCAATTAATAAGACTGATGGCCGAAACCGGTGCCCGTGCGCAGGCATACCCAAGCCTCACCCTGCTAAGGGAGCCGCTGGAGCAGTTGGTCAACCGCCTGCAAAGCGTGACTATCGGACTGTTGACGGACCTCGCCCAAGGCAAGGTCAACAGCAGCCTGGCGAATTCGGCGCTGTACCTGAAGGTGTTCGGGCATACGGTGATTGGCTGGCGCTGGCTGGAACAGGCGATTCGCGCCGAAGAAGGGCTGGCCCGGGGCAATGCGGCGGATGTGGCCTTCTATAAAGGCAAGCTCCAGGCGGCCCGGTACTTCCTGACCTGGGAAGTCCCGAGCTGCCATCATGAACTGGCCATTCTCGAGGCACGCGATGATACGTGCCTCGGTATGCAGGACGAGTGGTTCTAAGCCCTCAGGGCTGGCCAATCGCCTTGGAGATGACATCGACCGTGGCGCTGACTTGCTCTTGGTAACGGTCGAGTTCCTGCTGGTGAGCCTGCTGCATTTCGATCTGCTCGGCGCACAGGTTCAGCGCCGCCAGCACCAGTAATTTGTCACCGATCAGGGTCGGGTACTTTTTCTTGGTGGTGGCAAGGGACGCCTTGAGCATTGTCACGGCGTGCATCAGGGTCTTGTCTTCCCCGGCCGGTGCCTTGATCGAGTAATCCTCTCCGAGAATCGAAACGACCTTTATCCCTTCGCTCATGCGCTGACAGGACCTGCACTCACGCGCTCAACCAGCGCCTGGATACGGGCGGCGGTGGCGCCGTGCTTTTCTTCCTGTTCCATCAGGTTCAGTTGCAGGCTGTCGTTCTCATCCTTGACGCGGGCCAGTTCTGCCTTGAGGGATTCGTTGGTGCCCAGTAGAGCCTGGTTTTGCTGTACCAGGTCGCTGACCAGTTGTTCCAGTTGGCTGAGGGATGCTTCTAACATTTTGATTTCTCGGGCTTTTTCAAAGGGCGGTGACGATAAAGAAAATTCACCTCGGATGCCAGGGTTATCCCCGGCGCGCAGCCCGTTTTTTAAGGGCCGGGCCGCACTTTCGAGCCTTAGTGACTGCATTTACCCGATCTGGTTCCTGAATCGGCCAAACCCCTCGTCAGATGCGACAAAAACGCACACCTCCCTTTAGACTTTAGTCGCAGGCCCGATAGAGAAGCACACCCTGTTTCATGGCCGCATGGATTGCGCTTCCCCTCAGGATTTCCCGCATGTCGCTTCGTAATATGAATATCGCTCCGAGGGCCTTCCTCGGCTTCGCGTTTATCGGCGCGTTGATGTTGTTTCTCGGCGTGTTCGCCCTGAACCAGATGAGCAAGATCCGTGGCGCCACCGAAGACATCACGTTGTCCAGCGTGCCGAGCATCCGCGCCCTCGATGAATTCACCCAACTGACCCTGCGCCTGCGGGTGCTGTCGTACCGCCTGCTGACCAACCGTGAGCCGGAAGTCCAGCAAAAAACCCTGGAAGCCTTTGAACTGCGCAACCAACAGATTCGTACGGCGCAGGGCATCTACGAAAAACTGATCGAGAGCCGCGAAGAACGCGCGGCCTACGACGAATACGTGCGCCTGCTCGGCCAGTACCACCAGATCGAAGAGCGCATGAAGAGCCTGTCGCGGGCCAACCAAGTGGAAGAACTGCGCCGCCTGCTCAACACCGACTTGCTCAGCAACTCCGAACAAGTCAACGCCGTGCTCACGCGCCTGCTGGACATCAACAACGAGATGGCCCTGGCCACCAACCAGGAGGCCGAGGACCAATACGACATGGCCTTCAACATGGTCGTGAGCCTTCTGGTGATCGCCACGCTGCTGACCCTGTTGTTTGCCTGGCTGCTGACCCGCAGCATCACCTTGCCGATTTCCCAGGCACTGGAAGCCGCCGAAGAAGTGGCCGAAGGCAATCTGACGCGGCCGATCAAGGTCGACGGCAACGACGAAGCCGGGCGCCTGCTGGCCGCCATGGCCAAGATGCAGGACAAGTTGCGCGACACCCTGCAGCGCATCGCCGGCTCGGCCACCCAGTTGGCATCGGCGGCCGAAGAGCTCAACGCCGTGACCGACGAAAGCGCGCGTGGCCTGACCCGGCAAAACAACGAAATCGAACAAGCCGCCACGGCCGTCAACGAGATGACCAGTGCCGTCGAAGAAGTTGCACGCAATGCGGTCAGCACCTCCGAAGCTTCGCGCAACGCCACCATGTCCGCCGGTGATGGCCGCGACCTGGTGCAGGAAACCGTCAGCGCCATCGAGCGCATGAGCGGCGACGTGCAGGCCACGGCCACGCTGATTGGCGAGTTGGCCAATGAGTCGCGTGACATCGGCAAGGTGCTGGACGTGATTCGCGGCCTGGCCGACCAGACCAACCTGCTGGCCCTGAACGCGGCGATCGAAGCGGCACGCGCCGGTGAAGCCGGCCGCGGCTTTGCAGTGGTCGCCGACGAAGTGCGCGCCCTGGCCCACCGCACCCAGCAATCGACCAGCGAAATCGAGCGGATGATCGGCAGCATTCAGGCCGGGACCGAACATGCGGTGGATTCGATGCGCAATAGCACTGAACGCGCGGAATCGACGTTGAATATCGCCAAAGGCGCGGGGATGTCGCTGGATACCATCAACACGGCGATTGTCGAGATCAACGAACGCAACCTGGTGATCGCCAGCGCGGCGGAAGAGCAGGCCCAGGTCGCACGCGAAGTGGACCGCAACCTGGTGAATATCCGCGACCTGTCGGTGCAATCGGCGACCGGCGCCAGCCAGACCAGCGCGGCGAGCAGTGAACTGTCGCGCCTGGCGGTGGATTTGAACGGGATGGTCGGCCGCTTCCGCCTTTGAAATAAAGCCTGCAAGGCAGAAGCCGATCCCCTGTGGGAGCTGGCTTGCCTGCGATGGCATCACCTCGGCCCACCTGGAAAACCGAGGTGATGCCATCGCAGGCAAGCCAGCTCCCACACAAGCCCGCTCCCACATTTAGTTATGCGCGAATCAGAAAAAGCTTTTTGACAGCGCAGCAATTCAACAGGTTAGAATCGCTGGCACGCAGACTGCATGGTCAGTTTGCGCCCCGTCTTGTTTGCCATGGAGTACTGCCTTTGAATGCGACGACCATCAACAGCCTGTTCTTGATCGGCGCGTTGCTGGTGAGTGCGAGCATTCTGGTGAGTTCTCTTTCGTCCCGCTTAGGGATTCCGATCCTGGTGATCATCCTGGCCGTGGGCATGATCGCCGGCGTCGATGGCGGCGGCATCATCTTCGACAACTACCCGACCGCCTACCTGGTGGGCAACCTCGCCCTGGCGGTGATCCTGCTCGATGGTGGGTTGCGCACACGGGTGGCCAGTTTCCGCGTGGCGCTGTGGCCGGCGTTGTCGCTGGCCACGGTCGGGGTGTTGATCACCACCGGCCTCACCGGCATGGCCGCGGCCTGGCTGTTTGACCTCAATATCATCCAGGGCTTATTGATCGGCGCGATTGTCGGCTCGACGGACGCGGCGGCGGTATTTTCGCTGCTCGGCGGCAAGGGCCTGAACGAACGGGTCTCCGCCAGCCTGGAAATCGAATCCGGCAGTAACGACCCGATGGCGGTGTTTCTCACGGTCACCCTGATCGACATGCTCGCCAGCGGCCAGACCGGTCTGCACTGGAGCCTGTTGACCCATCTGATCCGCGAATTCGGCATCGGCGGTATCGTCGGCCTCGGCGGCGGCTGGCTGATGCTGCAGATGGTCAACCGCATCAACCTGGCCAACGGCCTGTACCCGATCCTGGTGATCGCCGGCGGCCTCTTCGTCTTCGCCCTGACCAACGCCCTGCACGGCAGCGGCTTCCTCGCCGTGTACCTGTGCGGCCTGGTGATCGGCAACCGTCCGGTGCGCAGCCGCCATGGCATTTTGCACATGCTCGATGGCATGGCCTGGCTGGCGCAGATCGGCATGTTCCTGGTGCTGGGCCTGCTGGTCACGCCTCATGATTTGCTGCCGATCGCGCTGCCGGCCCTGGGCCTGGCGCTGTGGATGATCCTGTTCGCGCGGCCGCTGTCGGTGATGGTCGGCCTGCTGCCGTTCAAGGCGTTCCATGATCGCGAAAAGGCCTTTATCGCCTGGGTCGGCCTGCGCGGCGCGGTCCCGATCATCCTCGCGGTGTTCCCGCTGATGGCCGGCCTGCCCCATGCGCAGCTGTACTTCAACCTGGCGTTCTTTATCGTGCTGGTCTCGCTGCTGGTGCAAGGCACGAGCCTGCCGTGGGTGGCCAAGCTGCTCAAAGTCACCGTACCGCCGGACCCGGCGCCCATCTCCCGCGCCGCTCTGGAAGTACACGTCACCAGTGAGTGGGAGCTGTTCGTCTACCGCCTGGGCGCCGAAAAATGGTGCATCGGCGCCGCGCTGCGCGAGTTGAAAATGCCTGAGGGCACGCGGATCGCCGCCCTGTTCCGTGGCCAGCAACTGCTCCATCCGTCGGGTAGTACGGTGCTGGAAGTCGGCGATCTGCTCTGCGTGATCGGCCACGAACACAACTTGCCGGCCCTGGGTAAACTGTTCAGCCAGGCGCCGCAACGCGGCCTGGACCTGCGCTTCTTCGGCGACTTCGTACTGGAAGGCGACGCCCAGCTGGGCGCGGTTTCCGCCCTGTACGGCCTGAAGCTCGATGGCATCGACCCGGACATGCCGCTGAGCAGTTTCATCACCCAGAAAGTCGGCGGCGCCCCCATCGTCGGCGACCAGGTGGAATGGAACAACACCATCTGGACCGTCGCGGTCATGGACGGGAACAAGATCGGCAAAGTCGGCGTCAGATTCCCCGAAGGAAGTCGCCCGGGCCCCGGGCTCTTCCTCTAAACTGCGGGGCAACGACGCCCCGATTCTTCACCTTGCAAGACCGGTCTCTATGCCAACCCTGCGCACTTTTCTCGCCACTGCCCTGCTGGGCCTGACCCTTTGCGTCGGCACCGTTCACGCCGCCGACCCGCCCAGCGCCGACGCCATCCAGCAAACCCTGGACAAGCTGCCCGACCGCAAGCTGCCCGACGCCGACATGAAGGCGCTGCAGACTCTCCTGCAACAGACCCTGACTTACCTGGGCAACCAGCAGGATTACGAGCAGCGCCTGGTCGACCTCAAGCGCCAGTTGGAAGACGCACCGCGCAAGACCGCCGAAAACCAGCGTGAGCTGATCCGGCTCAAAGCCACCAAAATCATCCCGGTCGCCCAGCGCTACGCCACCTTGCCGGTGCCGCAGCTTGAGCAACTGCTGGTGCAGCGCAGCACCCAGCAAGGCGACCTGCAAAAAGAACTGGCCGACGCCAACAGCCTGTCCATCGCCGCCCAGACCCGCCCCGAGCGGGCGCAGACCGAAATCAGCAGCAGCCAGACGCGCATCCTGCAGATCAACTCGATCCTCAAGGCCGGCAAGGACAACGGCAAAGTCCTCAGCGGCGACCAGCGCAACCAGCTCAACGCCGAACTCGCGGCCCTGAACGCCTTGATCCCCTTGCGCCGCCAAGAACTGGCCGGCAACAGCCAACTGCAAGACCTGGGCAACAGCCAGCACGACCTGGTGATGGAGAAGACCGCGCGCCTGGAACAAGAGATCCAGGACCTGCAAACCCTGATCAACCAGAAGCGCCTGGCCCAGTCCCAGCAGACCGTGACCCAGCAGTCCATCGAAGCGCAGAAAGCCGGGGGCAGCAGCCTGCTGGCCACGGAAAGCGCGGCCAACCTGAAGCTGTCCGACTACCTGCTCAAAAGCACCGACCGCCTCAATGACCTGACCCAGAAAAACCTGCAGACCAAGCAGCAACTGGACACCGTGACCCAGAGCGATTCGGCCCTGGACGAGCAAATCAACGTACTCAAGGGCAGCCTGTTGCTGTCCAAGATCCTTTACAAGCAGAAGCAGGCCTTGCCGCGCCTGACAGTGGACCGCGACCTGGCGGACGACATCGCCAACATTCGCCTGTACCAGTTCGAGGTCAACCAGCAGCGCGAGCTGATCAGCTCCCCCAGCGCCTATGTGGATAACCTGCTGGCAAACCAGGCGCCAGAAGACGTGACCCCGCAATTGCGCCGCACCTTGCTGGAACTTGCGATCACCCGTAGCGACTTGCTGGAGCGCCTGAGCCGTGAGCTGAGTGCGCTGCTTAACGAATCCATCACCCTGCAACTGAACCAGAAACAACTGCTGAGCACCGCCACAACCCTGCGCGCGACGCTGGACGAGCAGATGTTCTGGATCCCCAGCAACAAGCCGCTGGATACCGAGTGGCTGGAAACGGTCCCGGCGCACCTGAGCAAGCAGATCGCCACCCTGCCCTGGGCCTCCAGCGTCAGCGAACTGTATGACGGCCTGACCCAGCGCCCGCTGCTGTTCCTGCCGCTGTTGCTGTTGATCGGCGCCCTGCTGTGGCGGCGCAAAGCTTTGTACCAGCGCCTGAACAAGGTCCACCTGGACATTGGCCACTTCAAGCGCGACAGCCAATGGCATACACCGCAGGCCATCCTGATCAATATCCTGCTGGCGATGCCGGTGTCCCTGGCCTTGGCGCTGTGCGGCTATGCACTGCAGATCGACGCCCGTGGGCAGAACGCCAACCTGGGCGCCGCCCTGCTGCAGATCGCCCAGGCCTGGCTGGTGTTCTACACCGCTTACCGCATCCTGGCGCCGGGCGGCGTGGCGGAGTTGCATTTCCGCTGGGAAAAACCCCAGGTCGAATTCCTGCAAGGCTGGGTGCGCAAGCTGGGGTTGGTGGTGCTGGCCCTGGTGGCGGTGGTGGCGATCGCCGAGCATCAGCCGGCGGCACTGGCCGACGATGTGCTGGGCATCGGCGTTGTGCTCACGTGCTATGCACTGATGGCTTGGCTGCTGGGTCGCCTGCTGCTCAACAGCCCGACCCACGAAAAAGCCTCGCTGTTTCGCAAGGCCATAGGCCTGCTGTTTACCGCGCTGCCGGTCGCCTTGTTTATCGCGGTGCTGTTTGGTTATTACTACACCGCGCTCAAGCTCAGCGACCGGCTGATCAACACCCTGTACCTGCTGATGTTCTGGCTGGTGATCGAAGCCACCTTCGTGCGCTGGCTGAGCGTCGCCGCGCGGCGCCTGGCCTATGCCCGCGCCTTGGCCAAGCGCCAGGCCGCCAAGGAAGCCGGCGAAGGCGAAGCGGTGGTCGAAGAGCCGACCCTGGACATCGAAAAGGTCAACGAACAATCCTTGCGCCTGATCCGCCTGGCCTTGCTCGGCGGCTTCATTGCGGCGCTGTACTGGGTGTGGTCCGACCTGATCTCGGTATTTTCCTACTTGGATAACGTCACCCTGTACGAATACACCAGCGGTACCGGTGCGAACGTGAGCATGGTGCCGATCAGCATCGGCGATTTCCTCGGTGCGTTGATCATCGTCGGCATCACCTTCGCCCTGGCGCGCAACCTGCCGGGCCTGCTCGAAGTGCTGGTGTTGTCCAAGCTGGAGCTGGCCCAGGGCAGCGCCTATGCGACCACCACGTTGCTGTCGTATGTGATCGCCGGCGTCGGCTTTGTTTCGACCCTGTCCACCCTCGGCGTGAGCTGGGACAAGTTGCAATGGCTGGTGGCGGCGCTGTCGGTGGGCCTGGGCTTCGGCATGCAGGAGATCTTCGCCAACTTTATCTCCGGCATCATGATCCTGTTCGAACGCCCGGTGCGTATCGGCGACACCATCACCATCGGCAACCTGTCGGGCACGGTGAGCAAGATCCGCATCCGTGCCACCACGATCACGGATTTTGATCGCAAGGACATCATCGTCCCGAACAAGACGTTCATCACGGGGCAACTGATCAACTGGTCTCTGACCGACACGGTCACCCGCGTCACCCTGAAACTGGGCGTGGACTACGGCTCCGACCTGGACCTGGTGAAGGAATTGCTGCTCAAGGCCGCCAGGGAAAACCCTCGGGTATTGAAGGAACCGGAGCCATTGGTGTATTTCCTCAACTTCGGCGAAAGCACCCTCGACCACGAACTGCGCATGCACGTGCGCGACCTGGGCGACCGTAACCCGGTGCTGGACGAGGTCAACCGCTACATCAACCGTGAGTTCAAGAAGCAGCACATCAACATCTCGTTCCGACAGATGGAGGTGTACCTCAAGAACATGCACGGCCAGGAGTACAAGCTGGTGCCGGTGGAAGACGAGCGCAAGACCATCGTCGCCGCGCCCGCGCCCGAACAGGACGCGCCAGAGCCGCCTGCCGGTAAAGTCGAAGATGCGCCGGAACCCCCGCCGAGCAAACTCGACTAACGCACTTACCCCCAGCAAAACTGCTGGGGGCATCCCGCTGGAGGTGGCCGGTGAAAGCCCTCGACGAACTGATTTTCGACAACCGCTTCGCCCGTTTGGGTGACGCGTTCTCAACCCACGTATTGCCAGAACCCCTCGACAACCCGCGCCTGGTGGTCGCCAGCAACGCCGCCATGGCGTTGCTCGACCTCGACCCGGCGGTGGCCGAAACACCGCTGTTTGCCGACATTTTCGGTGGCCACAAGCTGTGGGCCGAGGCAGAACCGCGGGCGATGGTCTATTCCGGCCATCAATTCGGCGGCTACACCCCGCAACTGGGCGACGGCCGCGGGTTGTTACTGGGCGAGGTGTATAACCAGGCCGGCGAACACTGGGACCTGCACCTCAAGGGCGCCGGGCAAACGCCTTATTCGCGCATGGGCGATGGCCGCGCGGTGTTGCGCTCTTCGATCCGCGAGTTTCTGGCCTCCGAATCGCTGCATGCGCTGGGCATCCCCAGCAGCCGCGCGTTGTGCGTTATCGGCTCCGATACCCCGGTGTGGCGCGAGAAGCAGGAACGCGGCGCAATGGTGTTGCGCATGGCCCGCAGCCATATTCGCTTCGGGCATTTCGAGTATTTCTACTACACCAAGAAACCCGAGCAGCAGAAGGCGCTGGCCGAGCATGTGCTTTCACTGCACTACCCCGAATGCCGGGAACAGCCCGAGCCCTACCTGGCGATGTTCCGTGTAATCGTGGAGCGCAACGCCGAACTGATCGCCAAGTGGCAGGCCTATGGTTTCTGCCACGGCGTGATGAATACCGACAACATGTCGATCCTGGGCATCACCTTCGACTTCGGGCCGTTTGCGTTCCTCGATGACTTTGACGCGCACTTCATCTGCAACCACTCGGATCATGAAGGGCGTTACTCCTTCAGCAACCAGGTGCCGATCGGGCAGTGGAACCTCAGCGCGCTGGCACAGGCGCTGACGCCGTTTATCAGTGTTGAAGCCCTGACGGAAGCGCTGGGCCTGTACCTGCCACTGTATCAGGCGAACTATCTGGATTTGATGCGCCGACGACTGGGGTTGACCAGCGCCGAGGACGACGACCAGAAGCTGGTGGAACGGCTGCTGAAGCTGATGCAGAACAGCGGCGTGGATTACACGCTGTTCTTCCGCCGCCTGGGGGATGAATCGGCGGCACTGGCGGTAGCGAAGCTGCGCGATGATTTTGTCGACCTGGCAGGGTTTGATGCCTGGGCCGAGCTGTACAAGGCGCGCGTTGCGCGGGACGGGGATTACAGCGAGGAACAGCGCCGTGAGCGGATGCACGCGGTGAATCCGCTGTATATCTTGCGCAACTACTTGGCGCAGAACGCCATCACTGCGGCTGAATCAGGGGATTACAGCGAGGTGCGGCGGTTGCATGGGGTGCTTTCCAAGCCGTTTGAAGAACAGGTAGGAATGGAGCAGTACGCACAGCGGCCGCCGGATTGGGGCAAGCATTTGGAGATTAGTTGTTCGTCGTAAGCCTCAGATAAAGGTCTCTACCGAAACACCGAAGCGTTCAGCCAGCCACCGAATTTGCCGTATATTGAGTTGGCGCTTTCCGCTCAAAACCTCAGAGACGACCGATTGGGCACCAACGCCCGGCAGGTCGCTCTGAGTGAGATTATGTTCACGCATCATGTAGCGCAGCACATCGACGCTACCGGCCACTGGCATTGGGTGATGCTCATGATCGTAGGCTTCGATCCAGTCACCAATGATGTCCACCAGCCCTATAAGCGGGTGAGTTTCGTCTTCTCCAACGATATCCAGCAGTTCATTGAGCGCCGCGGCCAGGACGTCATAGTCCGCCTCGGATTGAGGCTTGGTCAGTAGCGATGAGACAAACGGCCAGTGCTCAATCGTGAGTTTCAGATCGTCGTTCATAGGTTGTCCTTCTATCTGATCTTGATAAACCGCATTGCCGGCTCCAGATTGAACCCATTGGCCACGCCTTAGGAGCCCCCGATGTCCGAACCTCTTGTAATACCCTGCCCGCATTGCAACGGCCTCAACCGGATCCCCGCTGAGCGCCTGGGTGACGCGCCCAAGTGCGGGCGTTGCAAGCAGCCGGTTTTGTTGAACAAACCCTTTGAATTGAAACAGGGCGACTACGCCAGCCAGATCAAGGGCGACCTGCCGTTGCTGGTGGATGTGTGGGCCGATTGGTGCGGGCCGTGCAAATCGTTCGCGCCGGTGTTTGAGCAGGCGGCCGGGCAATTGGAGGGCAAGTGCCGGCTGGCCAAGCTGGACAGCGAGGCCAACCAGCAGTTGTCGGCGCAGTTGGGGATTCGCTCGATTCCCAGTTTGATCCTGTTCAAGAATGGCCGGGAAGTGGCGCGCCAGAGCGGGGCGTTCCCGCTGCCGCAGTTGATGAACTGGTTGCGTAGCCAAGGCGTGTAACTCGGTCAAAATGTGGGAGCTGGCTTGTCGGATCGCCGCACCGCTGCGATGGCGCCAACTCGGTGCGCCTGATACACCGAGGTGCCTGCATCGCAGGCAAGCCAGCTCCCACATTGATTGCATTTCAGAGTGAGGTTAGTGGAGCCTCGCGGTCCATCATCTGGCCGACCAGCAGTACGCCGAGTTCGCTCAATTGGTGGATGGCCAAAGCCACGTCGCGGTGCTCGCCGGTGAGGTCGTTGGACAGGTTGAGTAGCAAGGTACGGACGGAAGAGAAGGTTTCGTAGCTCTTGAGGACGAGGGTTTCGGTGGGGAGGTTGGGTGCAACGGTATAAAGGTTAGGCATGGATCGTCTCCGAGTAGGAGCCGCAACCAGCCGCTACTAAACGGAGGGTGGCAGCTGTACGCAGGTTAGTAGACCGGGGAGACGCAACCGGCGCGCTCGGAAGCGCCCTCCGTACAGCCACCATCAAATCAGGAAGGTCCTGACCGACGATTTGCTGTACGTCTCACCACGGGCTACTAAACCCGACCACTGAACATTCAGCGGCCCGTGAACCTTAAGAGAAGCCCATCCAGACGCACAAGCCGGGCGATTCTGGCTTAGCTGTAGGCAACGTTACAAGGCACAGGCCGCATTGCCAGACCCGTCCTACAGCCTCTGTGGGACAAATCCATCTGCCAAAATGCAGAACAACATGTGGGAGCTGGCTTGCCTGCGATGCAGGCGGCCCGGTCTGCCTGGCACACCGAGGTGATGCTATCGCAGGCAAGCCAGCTCCCACTGGACTGCATTTCACATTCAGGTTCTGTGGCGTCTGCAGGGTCACGCGTTTTCCAGCAGGTTATGCAACTCCACAAACTGTTGCGTCAACTTGTGCCGTGGGTCGAGGTGGATCAGCGGTTTGTTCTGTTGGTGCGACTCGCGCATGCGCACGGAACTGGCCAGGTACACCGGCAATACCGGCAAGCCTTCGGCAATCAACTCATCAAGCATCTGCTGCGGCAAACTCGCCCGCGCCT
The DNA here is from genome assembly GCF_001983175.1 of Pseudomonas cedrina subsp. cedrina. GTDB lineage: Bacteria > Pseudomonadota > Gammaproteobacteria > Pseudomonadales > Pseudomonadaceae > Aquipseudomonas > Aquipseudomonas cedrina. The sequence goes on along the minus strand of NZ_MNPW01000005.1, from coordinate 367,847 downwards.
GGAACTGGTTGACCACGATGCCTTCGACTTCCAGGCCTTCGTTGTGGTCTTCCTTGAGCTCTTCGATTTCAGCCAGCAAACCATACAATGCCTGGCGCGAGAAGCTGTCGCAATCGAACGGAATCAGCACGCGATCAGCCGCGATCAACGCTGAAACCGCGTAAAAATTCAGCGCCGGCGGTGTATCCAGGTAGATCCGGTCGTAATCTTCGCTCAACTCATCCAGCAGTTTTCGCAGCTTGTTGATCTTGTGCTTGGCTTCCAACTTAGGCTGCAGGTCCGCCAGTTCGGCGGTTGCGGTAATGACATGCAGGTTGTCGAACGGCGTTTCGTAGATATCCACCTTGTTCTTCTTCGAAAACGGCCCGGAAGACAGGGTCTGCTTGAAAAAATCCGCGATCCCCATGGGGATATCGTCGCCGGTCAGCCCGGTGAGGTACTGGGTTGAGTTGGCTTGTGCATCGAGGTCCACCAACAGGGTTCGATAGCCTTCGCTGGCGCTGACTGCCGCCAGGTTGCAGGCGATGCTGGACTTGCCGACGCCGCCTTTCTGATTGAACACCACACGCCGCATGGAAAAACCTCCGTGTATCAATGAATGTCCGAGTGTAGAGGGCAAAAGCGACTGTTAGCTACCTCGTTCGTCCATGCATTACAGCATCACGGAACCATTGGCGACCTGAGTGTCATACGCAGCCGACGAGGCAAAAAGAACGGTCCGACAACCCATCCAGCGCGACGTAAAGGACAATCTGTGAATTCTTCCGACTATTTTGTAATTGGCCGTGCACAATTCATTACCAATGTTTGCTAGAACCCCACGGCACCGGGATAATGCGCGCCATTCGGCCATCGTTCCCTGCCCCTGCCTCGGGGGCCAATGGCTGCACATGGAAGCCCGCAGGGGCGGGATACCTTCTCAGTGATCACTTTCAATATCGCGCAATGGCGCGCCTGGGCCCCAGGGCTCGATAGCGTGGACGACTGGCATGCCTGGTGCCACGCCCCGGTGTTGCTGCCCGTAAGCCAGGCATGCCCCGACGTGTCGTTCCTGCCGGCCATGCAGCGCCGCCGCCTGAGCCGCCTGGCGCGCATGGCGTTCAGCGTAGGCTGGCCGTTGGCCGAAGGTCTTGAGGACCTGCCCCTGGTGTTTGTGTCCCGGCACGGCGAAACCCCGCGCACCCTCGATATCCTCAGCGACCTGGCCAACGACCAGCCACTTTCGCCAACCCAGTTCAGCCTGTCGGTGCACAACGCGGTGATTGGCTTGTGGTCGATCCTGCGCAATGAAACCAGCGAAATGACCGCCCTCGCGGCCGCCGGCGATGGCCTGGAACACGGCATGCTCGAAGCCGCCGCGCTGCTCAACGAAGGGGCTGCGGCGGTCTTGCTGGTGATCACCGAAGAACAGGCGCCCGACGCCTATGCCAGCTGGATCGTTGATGTGCCCTTCCCCTACGCCGTCGGCCTGCTGCTCACACCTGGCGACGAGTGGCAACTGGAACTAACCGACGGCGCGGTCCAACTCACTCAAACCCAGTGGCCTCACGCCCTGAACCTGCTGCGCACCCTGCTCACCGAACAGGTCGCCTGCCAACATGCCTGGAAGAACCGCGTATGGAACTGGCAACGCAAGTCGTGACCGACAAACCACGGGACGCCTATTACTGGCGCCTGTTCGCCACCGCCGCCAGCTTCACGCTGTTCGGCGTCGGCGGGCTGTGCCTGCGCCTGCTGGTATTTCCGTTGCTTAGTTGCCTGCCGGGCAGCGCCGAAAAACACCAGCGCCGCGCCCGTCATACCATCAGTAAACTGTTCTGGTTCTTTATCCGCCTGATGCAGCGCGCCGGCGTGCTGACCTACAGTGTCGAAGGCGCCGAAAACCTCGGCCGCCCCGGCCAGATGATTGTCGCCAACCACCCCTCGTTGATCGACGTGGTGTTCCTGATCGGCCTGATGCGTCAAACCAACTGCGTGGTCAAGCAGAGCCTGTTTCAAAACCCGTTCACCCGAGGCCCGGTACGGGATGCCGGCTACATCAGCAATGACGGCAGCGCGGACATGCTCGACGCCGCCGCCGACGCCCTGCGCGCGGGCCAGACCCTGATCATCTTTCCCGAAGGCACCCGCACCACGCCCGGCGCCACACCCGCCTTTCATCGCGGTGGCGCCGCCATTGCGCTGCGGGGTGCGACAATCATCACCCCCGTGGTGATCAAGGTCAGCCCCACCACCTTGACCAAGGCCGAACCCTGGTATCGCATCCCCAAACGCCGTTTTCACTTCAGTTTGCGCGTAGGTGCCGATATAGAACCACAGGCGTTCGCAACACGGGGACCCGCGCCCCAGGCCTCACGCAAGCTCAACGATTACCTGCATGACTATTTTATTAAGGAGCTCGCCGAAGATGAGCGACCAACACCGCCTTGAGCACGACATAAAGATGCTGATCATCGAGGCCCTGGGCCTGGAAGACATCAGTGTCGACGACATCGACAGCGAGCAAACCCTGTTCGGCGAAGGCCTCGGCCTGGATTCGGTAGACGCCCTGGAACTGGGCCTGGCGATCCAGAAAAAGTACGGCATCAAAATCGATGCCGACGCCAAGGACACCCGCAATCACTTCACCAACGTGGCCTGCCTTGCGGCGTTCGTCACAGCCAGACAGGCAGCTTGAGACCGGACCATGCAAACTCGTGACGATATTTTCAACACCCTGCGCGACGCCTTGGTGGAACTGTTTGAACTGGAGCCTGCACGCGTCACCCTTGACGCCAACCTGTACCAGGACCTGGAAATCGACAGCATCGACGCGGTGGACTTGATCGACCATATCAAGCGCCAGACCGGCAAGAAGATCGCCGCCGAAGAATTCAAGGCAGTGCGTACCGTGAACGACGTGGTTGAGGCGGTGTACCGTCTGGTCCAACCGGCCGCATGAGCCGGCTGATTGGCCTTGGTCTGTTGCTGGCGGGGCTGCTGTACCCCTTTGCGGTGTATTTCGGCACCGAGCACTTTGCGCCGTGGCAGTTCGGCCTGCTGTTGGGCAGCCTGTGGCTGTTGCGGGCGCTGACCGCTGCACGACGCCCCGGCAGCCGTTGGATGGCATCGGCGGTAATCGTGTTCTGCCTGGCGCTGGCCTGGTTCGACAGCCCGCACCTGCTGCGCTGGTACCCGAGCCTGGTCAGTGCATTCATGTTGGCGGTGTTTGGCTTGAGCCTCAGGTACGGCCCGCCGATGGTCGAGCGCCTGGCGCGCATGACCGATCCGGTGTTGCCGCCCCACGCCGTGGTGTATACCCGCCAGGTGACCGTGGTGTGGAGCGTGTTTTTTTTGTGTAATGGCCTGCTCGCGGCCGCCCTCACCCTGTGGGCGCCGCTGAGCTGGTGGACGTTGTACAACGGCCTGATCGCCTATGGGTTGATGGGGCTGTTGTTTGCCGTGGAATGGCTGGTACGACAAAGGGTTCGAGGCCGCGTATGAATGGGTTGAAACTTGAGCACTTGCTGCTTGAGCCGCTGCAACAGCGTTGGGTGACCACCGCACCTCAAATGAGCCACGCACAGCTGTGGGAGCAGGCCCTGAGCCTGGCGGCGGGGCTGCAGGCGCGGGGTATTCGGCGCCTGGCCGTGCATCTGGAAGATGCGGGCCTGCTGGCGATTGCCCTGCTGGGCGCCTGGCGGGCCGGGGTCAGCGTGCTGCTGCCCGCCGATTTGCAACCCCAGACCCGCCAACGCTGGGACGCGGTAGTCGATGCCTGGCTGACCGAAGCGGCTCACCTGGACGCGCTGTATCAAGCACCGCTGAGCGCTGCCGTGCTCGACCTGGATGCCTGCCAACTGAGCCTGTGCACCTCCGGCTCCAGTGGCGAACCCAAGCGCATCGACAAGACCCTGCGCCAGCTGGCCAACGAAGTCGAAGCCCTGGAAACGCTGTGGGGCGCGGACCTTAAAGACGCCTGCATCATTGGCAGCGTCGCCACCCAGCATATCTACGGCTTGCTGTTCCGCGTGCTATGGCCGCTGTGCGCCGGTCGTACGTTTGTGCGCAAGCAACTGGCCTTCCCCGAGGATTTGCAGCGCGCCAGCCGTGAGCACGCACGCTTTGCCTGGGTCGCCAGCCCGGCGCTGCTCAAGCGCATGGGCGACAACCTCGACTGGCCCGCGCTGAGCCAGGTGTCGCGGGTGTTTTCGTCCGGCGGCGCGTTGCCCGTGGAAGCCGCCGGCAGCCTGTACGATCGTTTGCAGCAATGGCCGACCGAAATCCTCGGCAGCTCGGAAACCGGTGGCATCGCCTGGCGCCAAGGCGCGCAGCCCTGGCAGCCGTTCGCCGATGTGCAACTGAGCCAGGACGCCGACGGCGCCCTGCGCATCGCTTCGCCCTACTTGCCCGCCGGGCATATCGAACACACCGCCGACGCCGCGCGCATCCATGCCGATGGCCGTTTCGAGCTGCTCGGGCGTCTGGACCGAATCGTCAAGCTGGAAGAAAAACGCATCTCCCTGCCCATGCTGGAGCAGGCACTGGTGGCCCACTCATGGGTCGCGGAAACCCGTCTGGGGGTGGTGCAGGAAAACCGCGCCTCCCTCGGCGCCCTGGTGGTGCTGAGCGCCGAGGGCTTGCATGCCCTGCGCAATCAGGGTCGGCGCGCACTCACCCAGACGCTGCGCCAACATTTGAGCCAACATTGCGAAGCCCTGGCGCTGCCGCGGCGCTGGCGTTTGCTGCGGCAACTGCCGCTGAACAGCCAAGGCAAGCTGCCTCAGGCCGACGTCGAGGCGCTGCTGCTGGCCCCCAGGCCGAAAACGCCCGACGTACTGGAACAAGCCGAAGCCGACGGCGAATGGACCTTGCAACTGAGCGTCCCGCCGGACCTCGCCTACTTCAGCGGGCACTTCCCGGTCACGCCGGTGCTGCCGGGGGTGGTGCAGGTGGAATGGGCATTCAGCCTGGGCCAGCAACTGCTCGATTTGCCGGCGACGTTTGCCGGCATGGAAGTGCTCAAGTTTCAGCAATTGGTGCGCCCGGGTGATCACATCGAATTGCACCTGCGCTTTGACCCGGAACGCAGCAAGTTGTATTTCGCCTATCGCAATGGGGTCGCGGCCTGTTCCAGCGGCCGGATAGTGCTGGAGAGTGTCGATGCGTAAGCCAAGTGAGCGCTTCGCGCTCAATCGCAGGCAAGCCAGCTCCCACACTGGACCTGCGCCAGCCACACGTCTTATGTACACAGCCGTTCAAATGTGGGAGCTGGCTTGCCTGCGATGCAGTCGACGCGGTGTATCAGGAGCCCTCCTCCATGCATAACCCCTGCGCCCTGATCCCGGTCTACAACCACGAAACCGCCGTGCCCGCCGTGGTCCACCGCCTGTTGAACAATGGCTTGCCCTGCCTGTTGGTCGACGACGGCAGCAGCCCGGCCTGCGCAGCGGTATTGGCGCAACTGGCGACGCTCGACAACGTCACCCTGCTGACCCTGCCCAGCAACCAGGGCAAAGGCGGCGCGGTGATGGCTGGTTTCCGCGAAGCCGCACGCCTGGGTTACACCCACACCCTGCAAGTGGACGCCGACGGCCAGCACGACCTGCGCGAAGTCGAGACGTTCCTCGACCTCTCGCGCAGGCACCCCGACGCGGTGATCTGCGGCTACCCCGAATACGACGACAGCGTGCCCAAAGGCCGCCTGTACGCGCGCTACCTGACCCACGTGTGGGTGTGGATCAACACCCTGTCGCTGCAGATTCGCGACTCGATGTGCGGCTTTCGCGTGTACCCGCTGGCACCGGTGCTGGCACTGATGGACTCGGCCTACATCGGCACGCGCATGGATTTTGACTCCGACATCCTGGTGCGCCTGGCCTGGCGCAACCAGCCGATGCGCTGGCTGCCGACCCAGGTGCATTACCCGGCCGACGGCCTGTCGCACTTTCGCCTGTTCCACGACAACGTGCGCATCTCGGCGATGCACACCCGCCTGTTCTTCGGCATGCTGGTGCGTGCGCCGATGATCCTGTGGCGCCGGTGGCAGGCATGAGCGACAGCACCAAACACTGGGCCGACCGCGAAGAACGCGGCAGCTACTGGCTGATGAAATTCACCGCGTTCGCCGCCAAGGTCCTCGGCCGCCGAGTGCTGAGCCCGGTGCTGTACGGCATCGTGTTGTACTTTTTCCTGTTCGGCCGCACCGCGCGCCGCAGCGCCTGGCAGTACCAACAGCGCCTGGCCGACTGGAGCGGGCGTGAAGCCTTGCGCCCAACGCACTGGAAGGTCTTCGGCCAGTTCATGGCCTTTGCCGACTCGCTGCTCGACAAGCTCGACGTGTGGAACGGCAAGCTGCGCCTGGAACAGATCGAGATCAACGACCCGGCGCAATTGCGCGGGCAACTGCGTGGTGACCGCGGGCAGATGCTGGTGGGCGCGCACCTGGGCAACCTGGAAGTGTGCCGCGCCCTCGCCGAGATCGGTGAGCAAGTCACCATGAACGTGCTGGTGCACACCAAGCATGCCGAACAATTCAACCGCCTGCTGGGCGAAGCCGGGGCAACCCACTTGCGCCTGATCCAGGTCAGCGAACTGGACCCGGCCACCATGCTGCAGCTCAGCCAGCGCCTGGACGACGGTGAGTGGCTGGCGATTGCCGGCGACCGCGTGCCGCTGCACGGCGGGCGCACGGTGCGCGTAGACTTCCTCGGCCATGACGCCGCCTTCCCGCAGGGGCCGTGGCTGCTGGCCGGCCTGCTCAAATGCCCGGTGAACCTGCTGATGTGCCTCAAGCACGGGCGGCGCTATCGCCTGAGCATCGAGCCTTTCGCCGAGTTGATCGAATGGAAACGCAGCACCCGCGAGCAGGTCATTGCCCTATGGACCGCGCGCTATGCCGCACGCCTGGGCCAGTTCTGCCTGGAAGCGCCCCAACAATGGTTCAACTTTTACCCTTTCTGGAAAACCGATGACCACGCATCTTGAGCCGGTAACCTTTGGCGAACGCGCCTTGCGCATCGAAGACGTGCTGGCTTTGGCCAACCGTCAGGCGCCGACCCAATTGCAGGGCGATGCCGCCTATCGCCAGCGCATCGCCAAGGGCGCGCAGTTTCTCGATTCGCTGCTGGACAAGGAAGGCGTGATTTATGGCGTGACCACCGGCTATGGCGACTCCTGCGTGGTTGCCGTGCCGTTGCAGCACGTCGAGGCCTTGCCGCGTCATCTGTACACCTTTCATGGGTGCGGCCTGGGCAAGTTGCTCGATGCCCAAGCCACCCGGGCAGTGCTGGCCGCGCGGTTGCAGTCGCTGTGCCACGGCGTGTCCGGGGTGCGCGTGGAACTGCTTGAGCGCCTGCATGCGTTCCTCGAACACGACGTGTTGCCGCTGATCCCGGAAGAAGGCTCGGTAGGCGCCAGCGGTGACTTGACGCCGCTGTCCTACGTAGCCGCGACCCTCTCCGGCGAGCGCGAGGTGATGTTCCGTGGCGAACGCCGCCAGGCCGCCGATGTACATCGTGAACTGGGCTGGGAGCCGCTGGTGCTGCGTCCCAAGGAAGCCCTGGCGCTGATGAACGGCACCGCCGTGATGACCGGCCTGGCCTGCCTGGCCTTCGCCCGTGCCGACTACTTGCTGCAACTGGCCACGCGCATCACCGCGATGAACGTGGTGGCGCTGCAAGGCAACCCGGAACATTTCGACGAGCGTCTGTTCGCCGCCAAGCCGCACCCCGGGCAGATGCAAGTTGCCGCGTGGCTGCGCAAGGACCTGGCGATCGACGCGCCGGCCGCGCCGCTGCATCGCCTGCAGGACCGTTACTCGCTGCGTTGCGCGCCCCATGTACTCGGCGTGTTGGCCGACAGCCTGAACTGGCTGCGTTCCTTCATCGAGATCGAGCTGAACAGCGCCAATGACAACCCGATCATCGACGCCGAAGAAGAGCGCGTGCTCCACGGTGGGCACTTCTACGGCGGGCACATCGCCTTTGCCATGGACAGCCTCAAGACCCTGGTCGCCAACGTCGCCGACCTGCTCGACCGCCAGCTCGCACTGCTGGTGGACGTGCGCTACAACCATGGCCTGCCGAGCAACCTGTCCGGAGCCCCGGCGGAGCGCGCGATGATCAACCATGGCTTCAAGGCCGTGCAGATCGGCACCAGCGCCTGGACCGCCGAAGCGCTGAAAAACACCATGCCGGCCAGCGTGTTCTCGCGCTCCACCGAGTGCCATAACCAGGACAAGGTCAGCATGGGCACCATTGCTGCCCGCGATGCGATCCGCGTGCTGGAGCTGACCGAGCAAGTCGCCGCCGCGACCTTGCTTGCCGCCAACCAGGGCGTGTGGCTGCGTACCCAGGCCGAGGATGCGCGGCCGTTGCCACCAGCGCTGGCGGCGATGCACGATGCACTCGCCAAAGACTTCCCGCCGGTCATCGAAGACCGTGCGCTGGAAGGCGAACTGCGCCTGTGCCTGCAACGCATCGCCGAGCAACACTGGAGGCTGCATGCGTAGCCAGGGCGTGCTGCATTGCGACACTGAAATCCTCGTGCCGTTTTTTGACGTCGACACCATGAACGTCGTCTGGCACGGGCATTACGTGAAATACCTGGAAGTGGCGCGCTGCGCGCTACTGGACAAGATCGGCCACAACTACACGGCGATGCTCGAGTCCGGCTATGCCTGGCCGGTGATCGACATGCAACTGCGCTACGTGCGCGGCGCGGTGTTCGGCCAGACCATCAACGTACGCGCCAGCCTGGTGGAATGGGAGAACCGCTTGAAGGTCAATTACCTGATTACCGATGTGGCCAGCGGCGAGCGCTTGACCCGTGCCAGCACTGTGCAGGTGGCGGTGGAAGTCGCGACCCGCGAGATGCAGCTTGCCTCCCCAAAAATATTCACCGACGCCGTAGAAAGGGCCCTGGAATGAGATCTCCTGTGGGAGCGGGCTTGCTCGCGATGGACGTTAACGATAACGCGGGTCGCCTGATGCTACGCGGCGCTCTCAGGTTCTTCGCGGGCAAGCCCGCTCCCACAGGGATCGCGTTAATCCTGCTATTAAGTATTCCGGGCCTGGCCCAGGCTTTCGACTTGCAGCAACTAAGCGATCAGTTAGCCAAACCCACCGTCATCCACGGCAACTTCACCCAGGAAAAACACCTGCGCGCCCTGCCCCAGCCCCTCGTCAGCAAAGGCACCTTCGTCCTGGCCAAGGACCATGGCCTGCTGTGGCTGCTCAAAACCCCGCTGCAACAGGACTACCGCATCAGCGCCCGGGGCATCGCCCGGCGTGACGCCAATGGCTGGCAACTGCTGCCGAACAAGAGCGCCGGCGCCGAACAGAACCGCCTGTTCCTCGCCGTGCTCCAGGGCGACAGCAGCGGCCTGCAGCGTGACTTCGACCTGCAACTGCAAGGCGAGGCCAAGCAGTGGAAATTGACCCTGGTGCCGCGCTCGCTGCTGCTCAAGCAAGTCTTCACCCAAATCAATATCGACGGTGGCGAACTGGTGCAGAAAATCGAATTGCTGGAAACCCAGGGCGACAGCACCCTGCTGCGCATGCAGGACAGCACGGCGAGCCAACCCTTGACTGACGCGGAGCAACACGACTTTGCCCAGTGAGCGCCTGCTGCCGCGCCTGTTCCTGATCCTGCTGGTCGCCATGCTGGCCCTGGCCGGCTGGCAGTGGCGTCACGGCGCGCCGTTGTCGGCCAACCTGATGGAGCTGGTGCCGGGCAGCACGCCGGATGCGCTGGAACAGCAGGCCGAACAACGCATGCAAGAACCGCTGAACCGCGAAATGCTGGTGCTGGTCGGGCATGCCGACCGCCAGCAAGCCGTGGCCGTGGCCCAACAATTGGGCGAGCGCTGGCAGGCCAGCGGGTTGTTTGAAAAGGTGCAATGGAACCTGCAAGCCGACTTGCCGGCACTGCGCGAGCAATTGCTGCGCGGGCGCCTGGCCATGCTCTCGGCCAAGGACCGTGAGCAGCTGATCGAGCACCCTGACGCGTTTATCCAACAGCGCGTACAGGCATTGTTCGACCCCTTTACCGGTTTCAGCCTGGTGCCCAGCCAGGACGACTGGCTGGGCCTGACCGGGCGCATCCAGAACAGCCAGCCGCAGCGCGGCGCCGTGCAGCTGGATATCGGCAGCGGCGCGCTGATCGCCGATGCCGACGGCAAAAGCTGGGTGTTGCTGCGCGCGCGCACCACCGGCAATGCCTTCGATATGAAACTGCCGCTGCAGGTGGCGGATCTGCTCCAGGCCAGCCGCGAGCAGGCCGCCGGGCACGGCGCCCAATTGCTCGCCGCCAGCGGCTTGCTCTACGCCGCCAATGGTCAGCAGCAGGCCACCCGGGAAATCACATGGGTCGGCGGCGGCGCGACCGTCGGCATCCTGTTACTGCTGTTGCTGGCGTTCCGGCGCTGGCGCGTGCTGCTGGCCTTTGTGCCGGTGCTGGTGGGCATGCTGTTTGGCGCGGTGGCCTGTGTTGCGCTGTTTGACCATATGCATGTGATGACGCTGGTACTGGGCTCCAGCCTGATCGGCGTGGCGGTGGACTACCCGCTGCATTACTTGTCGAAAAGTTGGAGCCTGCGGCCTTGGCGCAGTTGGCCGGCGTTGCGCCTCACGCTGCCAGGCTTGAGCCTGAGCCTGGCGACCAGTTGCATCGGGTATCTGGCGCTGGCCTGGACGCCGTTTCCGGCCTTGACGCAAATCGCGGTGTTCTCTGCCGCGGGTTTGGTCGGCGCCTACTTGTGCGCCGTGTGCCTGCTGCCGGCACTGCTAAACGGCGCAGAGCTGCGCCCGGCGCAATGGCCGCTGCGCATCGCCGAAGGGATGTGGCGCGCGCGCGCATCCTTGCTCAAGCGCGTGCCGAGCCCGGTATTGCTGGGGGCGCTGCTGCTGTTTTGCGCAGGTGGCTTATGGCACTTGAATAGCAAAAACGATATTCGCCAATGGATCGGCGCGCCGCCGCAATTGCTGCAGGAAGCCCAGGCCGTGGCGCGCATTACCGGGTTCCAGCCCACCAGCCAGTTCTTCCTGGTGCGCGCAGACACCCAGCAGCAACTGCTGGAGCGCCAGGCTGCGTTGGCGCAGCGCCTGGACCCACTGGTGAACATGGACAAACTCAAGGGCTACCTGGCGCTCAATCAATTGGTCAGCCTGCCCGCAGAGCAACAACAATTGCGCGATGCGCTGAACCAACTGCCGCAACACTGGCAGCCGCTGCTCGATCTCGGCGTGCCCGCCAGTGCGCTGCAGGCCGAAGTTGCGCAACTGCAAGCGCTGCCCACCCAGGACATCGATGCCGCGCTGGCAGGCCCGCTGGCCGAACCGTGGCGCACCCTGTGGCTTGGCCCGGTTGAAGGCGGCGTGGCGGCCATGGTCAGCCTGCAAGGTTTGAACAACCCGGCCTTGCTGCGGGTGCAAGCATTGGACTTACCGGGTGTGCAGTTGGTGGACCGCCTGGGCGATTTGAACCGGGTGTTCGCCGACACGCAAATCAGCGCCGCCGAATTGAAACTGATGTCCTGTGTTTTGATCGTACTGCTGCTGATCCTGCCTTTCGGTTTTGGCGGCGCCTTGCGCATCGTCGCCCTGCCGCTGCTGGCGGCGCTGTGCAGCCTGGCCAGCCTCGGCTGGCTGGGGCAGCCGCTGACGTTGTTCAGCCTGTTCGGCTTGCTGCTGGTCACGGCTATCAGCGTCGATTATGCGATCCTGATGCGCGAGCAGATCGGCGGCCCCGCGGTCAGCCTGTTGGGAACCTTGCTGGCGGCGCTGACGACCTGGTTATCCTTTGGCCTGCTGGCGGTGTCCAGCACGCCGGCGGTGAGTAATTTCGGCTTATCGGTCAGCCTGGGCCTGGCATTCAGCTTTATGCTGGCACCCTGGGCCGGACAACAGAAACACGCCTCATGAATGTGATTATCGCCAGAACGGCAAGGAGCCCTCGTGCCCACAGTTGAAATGGAACGTCGCCAGGTGGTGGTGATCGGTGCCGGTCCATCCGGGGCCATCGCCGCCGCGCTGCTCAAGCGCAAGGGGCATGATGTATTGATCATCGAGCGCCAGCATTTCCCACGGTTCTCGATTGGCGAAAGCCTGCTGTCCCACTGCATCGACTTTATCGAAGAAGCCGGCATGCTCGAGGCCGTGCAGGCCGCGGGTTTCCAACTGAAAACCGGCGCCGCGTTCGCCTGGGGCGAGCGCTACAGCGCGTTTGATTTCGGCGACACCTTCAGCCACGGCAAGCCCACCACCTTCCAGGTGCAGCGTGGCGAGTTCGACAAGTTGCTGGCCGATCAGGCCGCGCTGCAGGGCGTGGAGATTCGCTACGGCGAAACCATCGTCGGCGTCGATTTCAAGGGCGAGTGCCGCTACCTGCACGTTCGCCGTGAGAACGGCAGCGAGTACCATCTCAAGGCCAAATTCGTGCTCGACGCCAGCGGCTACGGCCGTGTGCTGCCGCGCCTGCTCGACCTGGACGTGCCGTCGGACTTCCCGGTGCGCCAGGCGGTGTTCACCCACGTTGAAGACCGGATCGAACACCCAGGCTTCGACCGCACCAAGATCCTGGTCACGACTCACCCGACCCAGCGCGATATCTGGTTCTGGACCATTCCGTTCAGTAACGGCCGCTGCTCGGTCGGCGTGGTCGCGGCCAAGGCGCATTTCGAAGGCCGTGACACTGACCTCGACGCCTGCCTGCGCAGTTTTATCGACGAAACCCCAAGCCTGTCCGGCGTGCTGGACAACGCCGTGTGGGATACCCCGGCGCGGACCATCGGCGGCTACGCGGCCAATGTCAAAACCCTGCACGGCCCGGGTTTTGCGCTGCTGGGCAACGCCGCGGAATTTCTCGACCCGGTGTTTTCGTCCGGCGTGACCATTGCCATGCGCTCGGCGAGCATGGCGGCCGGCGTGTTGCATCGTCAGCTCAAAGGCGAAACCGTGGACTGGCAAACCGAGTTCGCCGAGCCCTTGAAGCGCGGCGTCGAAACCTTCCGCTGCTACGTCGAGGGCTGGTACGCCGGAACCTTCCAGGATGTGATTTTCCATCCCGGCAGCTCGCCGGAGATTCGGCGCATGATCAGCGCGATCCTTGCCGGGTACGCATGGGATGAGCGCAACCCGTTCGTGAGCGAGCCCAAGCGACGGTTGCGGATGTTGTCAGAAATCTGTGCGAGTGAGCCGGTATGAGCAGCGCGCCGCTGGAAAAAACCTGCTTGAGCAGCAACTACGTCGAAGAAACCCGGTTCGGCTTCTGGTTCCTGCGCAGCCACACCTGGCAGCACCGCGTGTTGCGCGTAGCGATCAATGACCTGCGCAGCCTGTTTACCGAGCCGCTGCCCCAGGCGCCGGTGCTGCTGGACGCCGGTTGCGGCCAGGGCAAATCCTTCACGCTGTTGCATCAAGTGTTCGCGCCAGGGCGGCTGATCGGCCTGGACGCCGATCTGCACAGCCTGGAGTTGAGCCGCGAAGAAGCCGCGCGCCAGGGCCTGGCCGTCGAGTTGATCGGCAGCGACTGCGCCACGTTGCAAGTGCCGGACGCCAGTGTCGATATCCTGTTCTGCCACCAGACCTTCCACCATCTGGTTGAACAGCATCGCGCACTCAAGGAGTTCTACCGTGTGCTCAAGCCGGGGGGTTACTTGCTGTTTGCCGAGTCCACCGAAGCCTATATCGATACCTGGGTGATCCGTTGGCTGTTCCGCCACCCGATGCACGTGCAGAAAAGCGCCGAGCAATACTTGCAGATGCTCCGCGAGCAGGGCTTTGAATTCGGCACGCAGAACGTCTCGTACCCGTATCTGTGGTGGAGCCGCTCCAGCGACTTCGGCCTGTTGGAACGCTGGGGCCTGCGCAAGGCGCCACCGGTGGGCCAGCGCGAAGAGACCCTGGTCAACTGCGTGGCACGCAAACCTTTGGCGAGTGCCGCGCCATGATGCGCATGCTGTTGATCGGCTGCCTGATGCTGCTGAGCGCCTGCGCCAGCCAGCCACCGCTGCCCGGCAAAACCCCAGCCCTGGCGTTGCCGCTGCAACTGCACGTGCAACGCCTGGCCGGCGGCCAAAGCCAGGACTGGCTGCTGGTGATCCAGCGCGAAGGCGGCGGCATTCGCTGGTCGATGATGGACCCGCTGGGCATCCCCCAGGCCCGGCAAAAACTGATCGATGGCCAGTGGCAGGCCGATGGCCTGCTGCCGCCCAACCCCCAGGCGCGCGAGCTGTTTGCGGCGTTGCTGTTTGCGTTGACCTCGGCCGATGACGTGCGCGCGCTGTATCCCAGCGCCCAGGCCAGGGACTTGACGCGCACCCTGCCGGGCCATTGGCAGATCGTGTATCAGTCTTCCGAAGTCTTCAGCGTGAACATGACCGGGCAGCCGTTGAGCTACCGCGTCACGCCGCTCGGTGCTGCGCGATGACCGCCTACCTCAACGCCCTGGGCATCATCTGCGCCCTTGGCCGTGGCCAGGCTGAAGTCAGCCGCCGCCTGTTTGCCGGTGACTGCTCGGGCATGCGCGCCGAGAGCGGTTGGGTGCCGGAGCGCGAGTTGCCGGTTGCCGGTGTGCACGGCGAATTGGCGGCCATCCCGGCGCAATTGGGCCAGCAACGCAGCCGCAATAACCAACTGCTGCTGGAAGCGGCGTTGCAGATCGAGGGTGAGATCCGCCGCGCCATCCAGACTTACGGCGCTTCACGGGTCGGCGTCGTGCTCGGTACCAGTACGTCGGGCATCGACGAAGCCAGTCGCGGGATGGCCCAGTACCTGCGGGAACACCGGTTCCCAGGCGACTACGACTACCAGCAACAGGAACTCAGCGCCCCGGCCAACTTCCTGGCGGACTGGCTACAACTGAGCGGCCCGGCCTATGTAATCTCCACGGCCTGCACCTCCAGCGCCCGCGCGCTGATGAGCGCCCAACGCCTGTTGGACCTGGGCCTGTGCGATGCGGTCATTTGCGGCGGGGTCGACAGCCTGTGCAAGCTCACCCTCAATGGCTTCAGCGCATTGGAAGCCGTGTCGAACCAGCGCTGCAACCCGTTTTCGGTGAACCGCGACGGCATTAACATCGGCGAGGCGGCCGTGCTGTTCCTGATGACCAAGGAGCCCGCGCCCATCGCCCTGCTGGGCAGCGGCGCCAGTTGCGATGCGCACCATATCTCCGCGCCTGAACCCACCGGCAAGGGTGCGTTGCAGTCGATGCGCAAGGCGCTCGCCAGTGCCAGGCTGCAGCCCGAAGCGATCGGCTACCTGAACCTGCACGGCACCGCCACCCAGCATAACGACGCCATGGAAAGCCTGGCCGTCGCCAGCCTGTTCCCGCAAGGCGTGGCTTGCTCGTCGACCAAACCCATGAGCGGCCATACCCTGGGCGCAGCCGGCGCGCTGGAAGCGGCGTTCTGCTGGTTGAGCCTGGTTCACAACCGCGTGCCGCCGCATGTCTGGGACGGCCAGGCCGACCCGCTGCTGCCTGCCTTGCAGTGGGCGCAGGCTGGAGCCGGCCTGGAAAAACGCTGCCTGATGAGCAACTCGTTTGCCTTCGGCGGCAACAATGTCAGCCTGATTATCGCAGAGGCCCCATGATCAATTGGCCACTCGCCGAACTGCTGCCCCATGCCGGCGACATGATCCTCATCGACCAGGTACTGTCGTTTGACGAGGAGCAGATCCATACCCGAACCACCGTCCAGCCCGGCGGCCTGTTCAACCGCGCGGACGGCAGCCTGCCGGCCTGGGTCGGCATCGAATTGATGGCGCAAAGCGTCGCCGCCTATGCCGGTTGCCGCGCGCGCCAGAAAGGCGAAGCCGTGGAACTGGGCTTCCTGCTCGGGACACGTAAATTCGAGTGCAACGTGGAGCACTTTCCCGCCGGCGCCGAACTGACGATCCACGGCCTGCGTTCCCTGGAAGACGACAACGGCATGGGTGTGTTCGAATGCCACCTGACCGGCAACGGTATCCAGGCCAGCGCCCGCTTGAATGTATTTCGACCGCCCCAGGCGGCCAACTATTTAGCTGAATCGAAGGACGAAACGTCATGACTGAATCCGTACTGGTCACCGGCTCCAGCCGTGGCATCGGCCGCGCCATCGCGCTGCGCCTGGCCCAGGCCGGGCATGACATCGTGCTGCACTGCCGCAGTGGCCGTGCCGAAGCTGACGCGGTGCAAGCCGAGGTTCAAGCGTTGGGCCGCCAGGCGCGGGTACTGCAATTCGACGTGGCGGATCGCGCGCTGTGCAGGCAAATTCTTGAGGCCGATGTGGAGCAACATGGCGCCTATTACGGCGTGGTGCTCAACGCCGGCCTGACCCGTGACGGTGCCTTCCCGGCCTTGTCCGAAGATGACTGGGACGTGGTGATGCGCACCAATCTCGACGGTTTCTATAACGTGCTGCACCCGGTGATGATGCCGATGATTCGTCGCAGGGCGGCCGGGCGCATCGTGTGTATCACCTCGGTTTCCGGGTTGATCGGCAATCGCGGCCAGGTCAACTACAGCGCCTCGAAAGCCGGCCTGATCGGCGCGGCCAAGGCCCTGGCCATCGAGTTGGGCAAGCGCAAGATCACCGTCAACTGCGTCGCCCCCGGCCTGATCGACACCGCCATGCTGGATGAAAACGTGCCGGTCGAAGAGTTGATGAAAATGATCCCGGCACAACGCATGGGCACCCCGGAAGAAGTGGCGGGCGCGGTGAATTTCCTGATGTCGGCCGAGGCGGGCTATATCACGCGCCAGGTCTTGGCGGTGAACGGGGGATTGTGCTGATGAAGCGCGTCGTCGTCACCGGCATGGCCGGCATGACCTCCCTGGGCGGTGATTGGGACACCATTTGCGCCAACTTCCGCGCCAACCGCAGCGGCATCCGGCGCATGGACGAGTGGGACCGTTTTACCGAATTGAACACGCGCCTGGCCGGGCCGATCGACGACTTTGTCGTGCCCGCCCATTGGACGCGCAAGCAACTGCGCAGCATGGGCCGCGTCTCACGCCTGGCGGTGTGGGCGGCTGAACAGGCGTTACAGGACGCCGGCCTGCTCGGCGACGAGTCGATCAAGGACGGACGCATGGGCGTGGCCTGCGGCTCGTCCACCGGCAGCACCGACGAGATCAAGGCGTTCGGCAACATGTTGCTCAATTCGGTGGCCGAGGGGCTGAATGCCAACTCCTATGTGCGCATGATGCCGCACACCACGGCGGCGAATATCAGCATCTTTTTCGGGCTCACCGGGCGGCTGATCCCCACGTCCAGCGCCTGCACCAGCGGCAGCCAGGGCATCGGCTATGCCTATGAAGCGATCAAGTTCGGCCGCCTGCCGTTGATGCTGGCCGGTGGCGCCGAAGAGCTGTGCCCTACCGAAGCCATGGTGTTCGACGCGCTCTACGCCACCAGCCTGAAGAACGATGCCCCGCAAACCAGCCCACGCCCCTATGACAGCGGCCGCGATGGCCTGGTGATCGGCGAAGGCGGCGGCATGCTGGTGCTCGAAGAACTGGAACACGCCCTGGCGCGCGGTGCGCATATCCACGCCGAGCTGGTCGGCTTCGGCAGCAACGCCGACGGCCAGCACACCACGCGTCCGGAACAGAAAACCATGCGCCGCGCGATGGAGCTGGCCCTGGAAGATGCCGGGCTTGAGCCTGGCGCAATCGGCTACGTGAATGGTCATGGCACCGCCACCGACCAGGGCGATATCGCCGAAACGCTGGCCACCAGCAGCCTGTTCGGCAGCCGCATGCCGATCAGTTCGCAGAAGAGCTTTCTGGGCCATACCTTGGGCGCCTGCGGTGCGCTGGAGTCGTGGTTCAGCATCGAGATGATGAACCGCAACCAGTACGTGCACACCTTCAACCTGGATTCGGTCGACCCGCAATGCGGCGAACTGGACTACGTGCAAGGTGAATTCCGCGAGATGCACCACGACTACGTGATGAACAACAACTTTGCCTTCGGCGGCGTCAACACCTCGCTGATCTTCCGCCGCTGGTCCTGACTTTTTAATCGATTGGAGAAAACGGAATGTCTTCCTTGCTACGCGCGACCCTGATCACCCTGGCCCTGCTGACCACAGCCGGTTGCACCAGCAAACCGATCCTCAATACCCAGCACGACCTGCCGGCCAACGCTCAGGTCAGTGAAGAAAAAATGAAAACGGTGATCGTCAACGCCCTGCAAACACGCAATTGGACGGTGCAGCGGTTGAGCCCGCAACTGGTGCAGGCCGAGATCAATGTGCGCAACCAGTATTACGCCGCCATCGACATCCGCTACACCCGCAACAGCTACGCCATCACCTACCGCGACAGCCGCGAGCTGGGCTACAAGGACGGCAAGATCCATCGCAACTACAACCGCTGGGTGAACAACCTGGATCGCGACATCATGGCGGGCTTGCGCAGCAATGGTGTGAGTGGAGAGGCGGGGTCGGCGGCGCAGTTGTTTGAGCAGACGGGCAGTACCAAGTAGAACGCAGTCGTCACACTGACTGATGTCTGTGAACGGTCCTCTGTGGTGCTCCCGATCATCATAAGCGCCCCTCTCAAGACCAACTGCCTGCCTTGCGTTTTTCACGGGTACGCTCGCTTCTGCAGGTTCTTCCCGTCAGGTAATCACATAAGTGTTGACGAAGCTGACGGCGACCGTCTGAAGCGGCGTCTGTGGGCCTGGCGGAAACGGCCAAGGTGGGGAGGGCATAGGAATGCCGTACTGAACACATTGCAGGTCATAGGTGCCCGGTGTAACACCCTGGGTGACCAGGCTGCGCACGCTTCTTTCACCCCACCGGACAACACCTGCGTTTCGTCGCAGCGCGTTAAAAATCGTGTAGTCATCAAGCACAAAGCGAGCAATCGATATGGGGAAGGGAAAAAGCACGTCAATCAGTAAATACTCCAGCACATCGTCGATTCGAGTGCTCCGAGGTAGAAGATAGGCCAGTTCAAAGTAGTTTGGTCCCATCGGTTGCGTTAGCGTCGGCGCCACGCTCCTCATCCAGGGCCAGCCAGGAGCGGGAGCTGGAGGGGACGGAGGAAGGGGCGGGAAAGCCAGAGGATCGAAAGCATCTACCATGGTGGTTCCAGCAGGCCCAAATGGTGGACTTGGTGGACTTGGTGTAATGACCATCTTTAACCTCTCTGTCTCTGACGCGCTGGTTAACAAGGAGTCCGAATTGCAATTGCAATAAGGTAACCACTGACTCCATCTCGAACACCTGTAACAACTGACAGTTATCAAGAATACTTGGCTATAAAGAAAGGCCCCCGCTCTGCTACTCCACCGCCTTACGCGTCAACAAATCCACGAACGCCTGAACCATCGGAGTCTGCTCGCCCTTGCGTTGCACCGGCCACACCGCCGTCAGCGCCTCGGGGTCCAGTGGATCGTTCCCAGGCTGCGCGCGATAACGTCGCCAGGAACGCGCTGCGTCCCGCCGTGGGTGCAAGGCTCATGCCCTGCGAGTAGGTGACGCGGAGCGTCACGGGATGCATTACCACGCGGAGCGTGGGAACGATCGGGAGGTGAGTTTCGCGAGATGCACCACGACTACGTGATGAACAACATCTTTGTCTTTGGCGGCGTCAACACCTCGCTGATCTTCCGCCGCTGGCCTGACTTTTTAATCGATTGGAGAATACGGAATGTCTTCCTTACCATCGCAACTACAAACGCTGGGTGAATAATCTGAATAGCGACATCAGGGCTGGCTTGCGCAGCAATGGTGTGAGTGGTGAGGCGGGGTCGGCGGCGCAGTTGTTGAGCAGACCGGGACTATCAAGTAAGACTGAGGCACTCAGGATTCAGAAACGACAAAGGGCGCCTCTCGGCGCCCTCTTCACAAACAGGTTGGCTTGTCATCGCCTCGTCCTGCCCGGCTCTGCGATGGCTGGTTGCCCAGGATCCTCAGAGTCTCACAAGCCCCTTTCGGGAACGTGGGCAGTATGCCTGAAAACAGCTTAACGGCAACCCGTGGCAAAATGCCGTTCATCCCTCAATGCAGCCCCAGCGCACTGCGCACCGCCGCCTTTATTGCTAAGAATTGATCATAGGTGAGTTCAGCGATTTTGTAAGTTCGTTTGCCGTGACGATCTTTGCTTTTGATCCGGTCGAGCCTGCCCAGGCTGACAGTCGCCACAATGTCACATTTTGCCCAGCAGACAGGGCTTGCTCCTTGAAGATGGCTATCGAGTTGCAAGTGGTGCTCCAAGACCGTCTGCGGCGCAGTGGTGCTCAGTGGCACAACCGTCACCAGCAACTTATTGGTTCGGTGCTTGCGTACCACGATGACCGGTCGGATCTTTATGATTTCCGGGACCTCATAGCCTCGAAAATCACACATCAACACGCTGCCCGCCTTGGGCTGATAGAGAAGTGCCATCCATATCACTCGCTTGAGAAAAAGCGATTCTGCGTAACTTTTCGGCGAATAACTAAGCCGGTTGCGTTACCTGATATGTGTCCGCGCTACAGCACTGCCTTACGCGTCAACAACTCCACAAACGCCTTCGCCATCGGCGTCTGCGCGCCCTTGCGTTGCACCAGCCACACCGCTGTCACCGCCTCGGGGTCCAGCAGCGTGCGATACACCACGCCATCGATCCGGATGCGTTGGTATGACGCCGGCAATACCGATACGCCCAATCCCGCCGCCACCAGACCGATGATGGTCATCGCCTCCCCCGCCTCCTGGGCGATGTGGGGGCTGAAGCCGGCGTCACGGCACAGGCTGAGCAACTGCGCATACAGGCCGCTGCCGTAGGCGCGCGGGAAAAACACGAACGGTTCCTGCGCCAGTTGCGCCAGGTGCACGCCACGCTCGCTGCCCTCTGCCAGCGGGTGGTCGGCATTCAACACGGCTACCAGCGGCTCGCGCATCAGCTCGACCACGCTCAGCGAGTCCGGCAACGGCAGCGGTCGCATCAGCCCCACCTGGATCGACTCATCCACCAGCGACTCGGCCACTTCCGTGCTGCTCATCTCCTGAAGATTGAGGTGCACCGCCGGGAACGCCTGGCGAAACGCGAAGATCGCCTGGGGAATGCTGGCATTGAATGGCGCCGATGAGGTGAAGCCGATCTTCAACTCGCCCAGCTCACCCAGCTGCGCACGACGCGCCACATCCGCCGCCTTGTCGACCTGGGCCAGCACCAGCCGTGCCTCGTGCAGGAATAGCCGGCCCGCTTCGCTCAGCTCGACCCGACGATTGGTACGCTCAAACAACCGCGCACCCACTTGCTGTTCCAGCGCCTGGATCTGCTGGCTCAGCGGCGGCTGCGAGATGCCCAGCACCTGCGCGGCGCGGCCGAAATGCAGCTCTTCGGCAACCGCGATGAAATACCGCAAGTGACGCAATTCCATGCACACCTCATTAGGTCGTTAAAGCTATCAAACAGGTCGAACAATATATTGGAAAGAATCATTAGCCAGCTATATTCTTTTTTGCATTGCCGCTCCTGGCAAGCTCTTATGCCCCGAGGTACCCGTGAAAGCTGCTGTCGCTCCACTCGCTCAAGAACGCCCACCCACCGCACTGGATGAAGTGGTGGCCCAGCTCAATGACGCGTATATCGAAAAAGGCACGCCGATGTTCATGCGCACGGTGCTGGCGCTGTTCTGCGGCGGTTTTGCCACCTTCGCCCTGCTGTATTGCGTGCAGCCGATGATGCCGGCGTTGTCCCATGAATTTTCCATCAATGCGGCGCAGAGCAGCCTGATCCTGTCTGTGGCTACCGCGATGCTCGCGTTCGGCTTGCTGATCACCGGGCCGATTTCCGACCGGCTAGGACGCAAGCCGGTGATGGTCTGCGCATTGTTCTGCGCGGCACTGGCGACCATTGCCAGCGGCTTGATGCCCAATTGGGAAGGCATCCTGCTGATGCGTGCGCTGGTGGGCCTGTCGCTGAGCGGGCTGGCCGCCGTGGCCATGACCTACTTGAGCGAAGAAATTCACCCGCAGCACATCGGCCTGGCCATGGGCCTCTACATCGGTGGCAACGCGATTGGCGGCATGAGTGGACGCCTGATCATCGGCGTACTGATCGACTTCGTCAGCTGGCACACCGCAATGCTGATCATCGGCGCCTTGGCGCTGGTCGCCGCCACGGTGTTCTGGAAAATCCTGCCCCAGTCGCGCAACTTCCGCGCCACCAGCCTCAAGCCGCGCAGCCTGCTGGACGGCTTTGTCATGCACTTCAAGGACGCGGGCCTGCCGTGGTTGTTCCTCGAAGCCTTCCTGCTGATGGGTGCGTTCGTGACCCTGTTCAACTACATCGGCTACCGCCTGCTGGCTGACCCTTATGACCTCAGCCAAGCCGTGGTCGGCCTGCTGTCGCTGGTGTACCTCTCGGGCATCTACAGCTCGGCGAAAATCGGCGCCCTGGCCGACCGCCTGGGCCGCCGTCGCGTGCTCTGGGCCACTATCGCGCTGATGCTCGCCGGCATGGCCATGACCCTGTTCACCCCACTTTGGCTGGTGGTGCCAGGCATGCTGGTCTTCACCTTCGGCTTCTTCGGCGCCCACTCGGTGGCCAGCAGCTGGATCGGCCGCCGCGCCGTAAAAGCCAAGGGGCAGGCGTCGTCGTTGTACCTGTTCTGCTATTACGCAGGATCGAGCATTGCCGGGACGGCGGGCGGGTTCTTCTGGCACTTCGGCGGGTGGAACGGGATTGGGGCGTTTATCGTGGCGTTGTTGATTGGCGCGTTGCTGGTGGCGTTGAGGTTGGCGAAGTTGCCGCCGTTGGGGCGAACAGCGACCTGATGCGGGCTCAAAAAAACCGCTTTAAAGCGGTTTTTTCGCAACGGGCTTTCGCCTCATTCCAGTGCCGACCGAGTCATGGAGCGCCATGGCGCGTCCCCCGTCCCACTCCGTTTGCATCGCCGAAAACAGCTCGACGTCGATGCGAGCCTGATGCGCGGTGAGCGCTGCGGACATCGCCTCTGCGATTCCCTCGATGATCACTCCAGGCTTTTCCACCGCACAGTGCTTTCGGCCAAACTCCATCAGTTGCTGACGATCCGGATACGCCTTGGTCTTGTTCAGTTTGATTGCCAGCGTGCGATCAATCAGGGAACGACCGGACTTGGGATTGTAATTCTCATACACGGTCGTGGTGGTGACATCGAATACAGGGGCAAGCTGCACCGTTTCGCGGGCGCCGGGATGGGTATAGATCACCCCAAAATTCTTCAGGTGAGCATCACCATTGCGCACCATGACCGACAGGCAAACCGAAGAAAAAAACCTTTCGAGCTCACGTAACGGATCACCCTGCGCGCACACATGATTGATAACCGCGGCGAGTGTTTCATAGCTCTGGGAATACTTGTAATTGTCATGGGGATCTTTGTTGAGCCCCAACAGAACGGCCATGTCTTCAAAGCCAAGCCGGCCGGACGGGGTCAGGTCAAAACGTTCCATGACGAACAGGTCACCCGAGTCGGACAGCCAGAATGGTGGCGTCTGCATACCCGCAATGCGGGCAGCCTCCATGCAAAGAAACTCGTTCTGGGCCAGGTGGGCATACTCGTCGGCGCCCGATTTCACGATCAGGTCAGAACTGAGCATGGTTTTGCGATTGCCAGCCAGCTTGTCCAGGTCAGGCACCAGCACCTTGGGCTGCACACCGGAGATACCCGACTCGAAATACGTCTCCACCAAAAATTCGAATACGCCCTGGGAAGTATCTGCCGAGAGTATTTGCTGAAGCCCCACCTGAGCGTGTACCGGAACAGAGGCCTCGACAGGGTTCTGATAAGTGAGACGCCCAATCTGGTTCCCGCCGATTACCGATAGCAAGCGCATTTCATCCACCTGCATGTGCTTAGCCATCCGGCGCTTGATCTGATCGGCCAGAAAACCCTCCGGCACGTTCATATCAAAGATTGGATGCAGTACGTTACTGACCGAGGGGGTCGGGTCGTAGGGCATGACCAGCGACGCCTCGCGCTCGGCATCGGCGGATGAATAAGCGAACGAGAACTGCGAGCCCTTGGACAGTTCGCCTGAATGTCCATGGGGGGTGACGACGTTGAGTAATTTGACTCTACTCATCATGCTCCACCAGATCGGCCAGGGATTTGAGATCAATGCGTTTATCGACAACGTCCAGGGCCATTCCCAGCGCAGAAATTACCCGGAACACCGTGTACATCGCGACGTTTTCACCTGCTTCAAGATCCATTATGGTCTTGCGGTTGCACTTGGCCCGCTCCGCCAGTTGCGCCTGGCTATAGCCTTTGGCGCGACGCAGCTGTCGGATTCTGTCACCCAACTCGGGTGGATTGACCAGTAACATAATGTCACCCATAACGGACTTTAATGACTAAAAACATCAGTATGTCCGTAATAACGGACATTGCAAGCGCCTTATGTCTGCTGTATCAAACAAAAACGCCCGGCATAAACCGGGCGTTTTCTATTGCGCGCCGATCACTCGTGATACTGCGCCGACAGCTCATGCACCGCGCGCAGGAACGCGCCGGCATGCTCCGGGTTCACTTCCGGGGTGATGCCGTGGCCGAGGTTGAACACGTGCCCGGTGCCCTTGCCGTAGCTGGCGAGGATGCGCCCGACTTCGGTGCGGATCGCTTCCGGCTTGGCGTACAGCACGGTCGGGTCCATGTTGCCTTGCAGTGCAACGCGGTTGCCGACGCGCTGGCGGGCTTGGCCGATGTCGCAGGTCCAGTCCAGGCCCAGTGCGTCAGCACCGGCGTCGGCGATGCTTTCCAGCCACAGGCCGCCGCCCTTGGTGAACATGATCACCGGGACCTTGCGGCCTTCGTGTTCACGGATCAGGCCGCTGACGATCTTGCGCATGTAGGCCAGGGAGAATTCCTGGTACGCCGCCGCCGAGAGGTTGCCACCCCAGGTGTCGAAGATCTGCACCGCTTGCGCGCCGGCCATGATCTGGCCATTGAGGTACGAGGTGACCGACTGTGCCAGCTTGTCGAGCAGCAGGTGCATGGCTTGCGGATTGTCGTAGAGCATGGCCTTGGTCTTGCGGAAGTCTTTCGACGAGCCGCCTTCAACCATGTAGGTGGCCAGGGTCCAGGGGCTGCCGGAGAAACCGATCAGCGGCACGCGGCCATTGAGTTCGCGGCGGATGGTGCTCACGGCGTCCATCACGTAACCGAGGTCTTTGTGCGGATCAGGGATCGGCAGGGCTTCGATGTCGGCCAGGGTGCTGACCACTTTCTTGAAACGCGGGCCTTCGCCGGTTTCGAAGTACAGGCCTTGGCCCATGGCATCAGGAATGGTGAGGATATCGGAGAAGAGGATGGCCGCGTCCAGTTGTGGGTAGCGGTCCAGCGGCTGCAGGGTGACTTCGCAGGCGAACTCCGGGTTCATGCACAGGCTCATGAAGTCGCCGGCGTGGGCGCGGCTGGCGCGGTATTCCGGCAGGTAGCGACCGGCCTGGCGCATCATCCACACGGGGGTGACGTCCACGGGTTGCTTGAGCAGGGCACGCAGGAAACGGTCGTTCTTGAGGGCAGTCATGTCGGCATCCGCAAAAAAAGTGCGGGCATTTTCTCAGAGCGCGACGCAAAAGGCACGGAGTGAGCCGTGCCTTTTGTCTATCGGGTCAATTTGTCGCAATGGCTGTACTCATAAACCTCAATGTGGAATGAGGTTTATGTGGGAGCTGGCTTGCCTGCGATTGCGGTGGTCCAGTCGATACATCCATTGACTGTTACACCGCTATCGCAGGCAAGCCAGCTCCCACAGTTGACCGTATTTCAAATCAGACTTGCAGGTAATCCAGGATCCCTTCAGCGGCGTTGCGCCCTTCGAAGATCGCCGTTACCACCAGGTCCGAACCGCGCACCATATCGCCACCGGCGAAGATCTTCGGGTTGCTGGTCTGGTGCTTGTACTGGCCTTGTTCCGGGGCGACGACGCGGCCCTGGCTGTCGGTCTGGATCTGGAACTGCTCGAACCACGGCGCCGGGCTTGGGCGGAAACCGAAGGCGATGACCACGGCGTCGGCCGGGATGATCTCTTCGGAGCCCGGGATCGGCTCGGGGCTGCGACGGCCACGGGCGTCCGGTTCGCCGAGACGGGTCTCGACCACCTTCACGCCTTCGACACGGTCTTCACCGACAATGGCGATCGGCTGGCGGTTGTAGAGGAATTTCACGCCTTCTTCCTTGGCGTTCTTCACCTCTTTGCGCGAGCCGGGCATGTTGGCTTCGTCACGACGGTACGCACAGGTCACCGACTTGGCGCCCTGGCGGATCGACGTGCGGTTGCAGTCCATCGCGGTGTCGCCACCGCCGAGCACCACGACTTTCTTGCCTTTCATGTCGACGAAATCTTCCGGCGACTTTTCAAAGCCCAGGTTGCGGTTGACGTTGGCGATCAGGAAATCCAAAGCGTCGTACACACCCGGCAGGTCCTCACCGGCAAAGCCGCCCTTCATATACGTGTAGGTACCCATGCCCATGAACACAGCGTCGTATTCGGCGAGCAGTTGTTCCATGGTGATGTCTTTGCCGATTTCGGTATTGAGGCGGAACTCGATACCCATGCCGGTAAACACTTCGCGACGGTTGCTCAGTACGGTTTTTTCCAGCTTGAACTCAGGAATGCCGAAGGTCAGCAGGCCACCGATTTCCGGGTTCTTGTCGAACACCACCGGGGTCACGCCGCCGCGCACCAGTACATCGGCACAGCCCAGGCCGGCAGGGCCCGCACCGATGATGGCGACGCGCTTGCCGGTCGGCTTGACCTTGGACATGTCCGGACGCCAGCCCATGGCGAACGCGGTGTCGGTGATGTACTTCTCCACCGAACCGATGGTCACCGCGCCGAAACCGTCGTTAAGGGTGCACGCACCCTCGCACAGACGGTCCTGTGGGCACACCCGGCCGCAGACTTCCGGCAGGGTGTTGGTCTGGTGCGACAGCTCGGCGGCGGCGAGGATGTTGCCCTCGGCCACCAGCTTGAGCCAGTTGGGAATGAAGTTGTGCACCGGGCACTTCCATTCGCAATACGGGTTACCGCACCCCAGGCAGCGGTGGGCCTGGTCGGCCGAGTGCTGGGGTTTGAAGGGTTCGTAGATTTCCACGAACTCTTTCTTGCGTTGACGCAACAGTTTCTTCTTCGGATCTTTGCGCCCGACATCGATGAACTGGAAGTCGTTATTCAGACGTTCAGCCATGTTAAAACCTCATCAAACTCTTCAGGCGCATATCACTGCGGGTTGGCACGGATGCTGGAAAGCAACGATTTCAGGTTGGCCGCCTTGGGCTTGACCAGCCAGAAACGACGCAGGTAATCATCCAGGTTCTCGGCGAGGTTACGCCCCCATTCGCTGCCGGTTTCCTCGACGTACTCGTCCAGCACATGCTGCAAGTGGTTGCGGTAGGATTCCATGGCTTCGCCGCTGATCCGCTGGATCTCGACCAACTCGTGGTTGACCTTGTCGACGAAGGTGTTGTCCTGGTCGAGCACGTAGGCGAAACCGCCGGTCATGCCCGAGCCGAAGTTGTAACCGGTCTTGCCCAGTACCGCGACAAATCCACCGGTCATGTACTCGCAGCAGTGATCGCCAGTGCCTTCAACCACGGTGTGGGCACCGGAGTTACGCACGGCGAAACGCTCACCGGCAGTGCCTGCAGCGAACAGCTTGCCGCCGGTGGCGCCGTACAAGCAGGTGTTGCCGATGATGGCACTGTCCTGGCTCTTGTAGACGCTGCCGGCAGGCGGAACGATCACCAGCTTGCCGCCGGTCATGCCCTTGCCCACGTAGTCGTTGGCGTCGCCTTCGAGGTACATGTGCAGGCCGCCGGCGTTCCACACGCCGAAGCTCTGGCCGGCAGTGCCCTTGAAGCGGAAGGTGATCGGCGCTTTCGCCATGCCCTGGTTGCCGTGCTTGCGCGCGATTTCGCCGGAGACGCGGGCGCCGATGGAACGGTCGCAGTTGCAGATATCCAGGGCGAATTCGCCACCGCTGGCGTCGTTGATCGACGAACCTGCGATGTCCACCATCTTCTCGGCCAGCAAGCCTTTGTCGAACGGCGGGTTGCGGTCCACCTGGCAGAACTGCGGCTTGTCGGCCGGGATGTGATCGCTGCCCAACAGTGGCGTCAGGTCCAAATGCTGCTGTTTGGCGGTCTGGCCTTCGAGGATTTCCAGCAGATCGGTACGCCCGATCAGCTCTTCCAACGAACGGACACCCAACTTGGCCAGCCACTCTCGGGTCTCTTCGGCGACGTAGGTGAAGAAATTCACCACCATGTCGACGGTGCCGATGTAGTGATCCTTGCGCAGCTTTTCGTTCTGAGTAGCGACGCCGGTGGCGCAGTTGTTCAGGTGGCAGATGCGCAAGTATTTGCAGCCCAGGGCGATCATCGGCGCGGTGCCGAAGCCGAAGCTTTCGGCGCCGAGGATCGCGGCCTTGATCACGTCGAGGCCGGTTTTCAGGCCGCCGTCGGTCTGCACCCGGACCTTGCCGCGCAGGTCGTTGCCGCGCAGGGTCTGGTGAGTTTCGGCCAGGCCCAGTTCCCACGGCGCGCCGGCGTACTTGATGGAGGTCAGCGGCGAGGCACCGGTACCACCGTCGTAGCCGGAGATGGTGATCAGGTCGGCATAGGCCTTGGCCACACCGGCGGCGATGGTGCCCACGCCGGCTTCCGCGACCAGTTTCACCGAGACCAGGGCCTGCGGGTTGACTTGTTTAAGGTCGAAAATCAGCTGCGACAAGTCTTCGATCGAATAGATGTCATGGTGCGGCGGCGGTGAAATCAGAGTCACGCCCGGCACTGCGTAACGCAGCTTGGCGATCAGGCCGTTGACCTTGCCGCCTGGCAGCTGGCCGCCTTCGCCGGGCTTGGCGCCCTGGGCCACCTTGATCTGCAGCACTTCGGCGTTGACCAGGTATTCCGGCGTCACACCGAAACGGCCCGTCGCAACCTGCTTGATCTTCGAGCTCTTGATGGTGCCGTAGCGCGCCGGGTCTTCGCCGCCTTCGCCGGAGTTGGAACGCGCACCCAGGCGGTTCATGGCTTCGGCCAGGGCTTCGTGAGCCTCGGGCGACAAGGCGCCCAAAGAGATACCGGCAGAGTCGAAGCGCTTGAGGATCGACTCCAGCGGCTCGATTTCGCTGATCGCCAACGGTGTGTCCAGGGTTTTCACCTTGAACAGGTCGCGGATCATTGACACCGGGCGGTTGTCCACCAGCGCGGTGTAGAGCTTGAACTTGGCGTAATCGCCCTGCTGCACGGCGGCTTGCAGGGTGCTGACCACGTCCGGGTTGTAGGCGTGGTATTCGCCACCGTGCACGAACTTGAGCAGGCCGCCTTGCTGGATCGGCTTGCGCGCGCTCCAGGCTTCGGCCGCCAGGGCTTTCTGCTCGGCTTCGATGTCGACGAAACGCGCGCCCTTGATGCGGCTTGGCACGCCACGAAAGCTCAAATCGCAAACTTCTTCGGACAGGCCGATGGCTTCGAACAATTGAGCGCCGCGATACGACGTAACGGTGGAGATGCCCATCTTCGACAGGATCTTGAGCAAGCCCTTGGTGATGCCCTTACGGTAGTTCTTGAACACCTCGTAGAGGTCGCCCAGGACTTCACCGGTACGGATCAGGTCACCCAGCACTTCGTAGGCCAGGAACGGATAGACCGCCGAGGCGCCGAAACCGATCAGCACCGCGAAGTGATGCGGGTCGCGGGCCGTGGCGGTTTCCACGAGGATGTTGGAGTCGCAACGCAGGCCTTTTTCGGTCAGGCGGTGGTGTACCGCGCCGGTGGCAAGCGAGGCGTGGATCGGCAGCTTGCCGGGGGCAATGTGGCGGTCGGTCAGCACGATCTGGGTACGACCGGCGCGCACGGCTTCTTCGGCCTGGTCGGCGACGTTGCGCACGGCGGCTTCCAGGCCGAGGCTCTCGTCGTAGTTCAGGTCGATGATCTGGCGTTCGAAGCCTGGACGCTCCAGGGTCATCAACGAGCGCCACTTGGCCGGGGAAATGACCGGCGAGCTGAGGATCACGCGGGAAGCGTGCTCAGGCGATTCCTGGAAAATGTTGCGCTCGGCACCGAGGCACACTTCCAACGACATCACGATGGCTTCGCGCAGCGGGTCGATCGGCGGGTTGGTCACCTGGGCGAACTGCTGGCGGAAATAGTCGTACGGCGTGCGCACGCGCTGGGACAGCACGGCCATGGGCGTGTCATCGCCCATGGAACCGACCGCCTCGTAGCCTTGCTCGCCGAGCGGACGCAGCACCTGGTCGCGCTCTTCGAACGTGACCTGATACATCTTCATGTACTGCTTGAGCTGGTCGACGTCGTAGAAAGCCGAACCGTGGTCGTTGTCTTCCATGGTCGCCTGGATGCGCAGGGCGTTCTTGCGCAGCCATTGCTTGTACGGGTGACGCGACTTCAGGCGGTTGTCGATGGCGTCGGTGTCGAGGATCTGCCCGGTTTCGGTGTCCACGGCGAGTATCTGCCCAGGGCCCACGCGGCCTTTGGCGATGACGTTTTCAGGCTGGTAGTTCCACACGCCGATTTCCGACGCCAGGGTGATGAAACCGTTGGTGGTGGTGACCCAGCGCGCCGGGCGCAGGCCGTTACGGTCGAGCAGGCACACGGCGTAGCGACCGTCGGTCATGACCACGCCGGCCGGGCCGTCCCACGGCTCCATGTGCATCGAGTTGTACTCGTAGAACGCACGCAGATCCGGGTCCATGGTCTCGACGTTCTGCCACGCAGGCGGAATGATCATGCGCACGCCACGGAACAGGTCGATACCGCCGGTGACCATCAGTTCGAGCATGTTGTCCATGCTTGAGGAGTCGGAGCCTACGCGGTTGACCAGCGGGCCGAGCTCTTCGAGGTCCATCAGGTCGTTGGCGAACTTGGTGCGACGGGCCACGGCCCAGTTGCGGTTGCCGGTAATGGTGTTGATCTCGCCGTTGTGGGCGAGGAAGCGGAATGGCTGGGCCAGCGGCCATTTCGGCAAGGTATTGGTGGAAAAGCGCTGGTGGAACACGCAGATTGCGGTTTGCAGGCGCTCATCGCTCAGGTCCGGATAGAAGGCGGTGAGGTCCGCCGGCATCATCAGGCCTTTATAAATGATGGTCTTGTGGGAAAAGCTGCAGATGTAGTGTTCGGTGTCGGCGGCATTGGACACCGACGAACGACGACGGGAGGTGAACAGCTTGATCGCCATGTCCTGATCGCTCAGGCCGTCGCCTGCGATGAACACCTGTTCGATCTGCGGCAGGCGCTCCAGGGCCAGGCGGCCGAGCACGCTGGTGTCGATCGGCACTTTGCGCCAGCCGACGAGTTGCAGGCCGGCGGCCAGAATTTCGCGGTTCATGTGCTCGCGAGCGGCCTCGGCTTTTACCGGGTCCTGGTTGAAAAACACCATGCCCACGGCGTACTGCTTGGGCAGGTCCACCGCAAAGTGCTCTTTGGCGACGGCGCGCAGAAACTGGTCGGGCTTTTGAATCAGCAAGCCGCAACCGTCGCCGGTCTTGCCGTCGGCGTTGATCCCACCGCGGTGGGTCATGCAGGTCAGGGCCTCGATGGCCGTTTGCAAAAGGGTATGACTGGGCTCGCCCTGCATGTGGGCTATCAGGCCGAAACCACAGTTATCCTTGAATTCATCGGGTTGGTACAGACCTGCTTTCATAGACACTTTCTCACCAGGCTGCCTCTTATATCGAGGCAAATTTCTTTTCAATTCAACCGGTTACCTTCCACGCCGAACGTACGCCGGCTTAGCGGGGGCAAAAGGGAGGTCATTGTACACACCGACACAGACGCTCACAAATTTAGCGACGAAATGTCGCAAATCTATGTCGCATTTATGAAAGGTTTAAAGCGATATGCTGTGCTAGTCAAAACTTTTTTAATTCTGACCGCTACGACTCAAAAGCAACTGTGACGCAGACACCGCAAGGCGCGCGGCTTCCAGGAAGCTGCACGCACTTGCGGTTTGTATTTTTGAGGTGCCGGGAGGGCGGCCTGGGTAAGGCCGCCGGATCTTCAGCGAGCAGTTGCGAGTTCTTGTTGAACGCTGGCAACAGTGCGAGGCCAAGGTTTACCAGCCTGAACCTTCGCTGGCAAGGCCTTGATGGCGGAATCGGCTGCGGCACGGCTTGCGAAGTTGCCGTAGGTGATCACGTAGAGAGGCTTGCCGTTGAGCACTTTCTTGAAGTAGCGGTACTCGCCGCCCTGCTCTTTCACGAACGCCTGGGCATTGGCTTCGGAGCTGGTGCCAAGGATCTGTACCACGAAGTTGCCGGTTGGCTGGCTGGCGTACCAGCTGCCGCCGGCGGCGCCGGCCTTGGCCACGGTGGCGGCCGGTTTTTCAGCAGGCTTGGCGGCCGGGGCCGGGGTCGGCTTGGCAGCAGGGGCAGGCGCGACCGGCTTGGTCACCGGCGCAGGCTTGGCGGTGGCGACTGTCGGCGCAGGGGTCGGCTTGGCAGCCGGTTGACCGGCCGGCACGCCCGCAGGCGGCGCGGTGGTGGTCACGGTCGGCGGTGTGGCGCTGGAGCCTTCCACCGGCACGCCGTCATCGCCTTCGGAGATACCACCGGCTTCTTCGGCGAGTGGGCCGCGCATGACCGGCTGGCCGACCATCGGCAGGTTGGTCGGCTGGCCGGAGTTGGCGAATTCGACGTTTGGCGTGGGCTTGCCCAGTGGCAACTGCGCCTGTTCGGTTGGCGCGCCGGCGGTCGTCGGTGCCTTGCTGCGGCCGGGGATCAACCAGGCAGCGGCGACGGCCACCACCACAACGGCGGAAATGGCCAATACGTGTTTCTTAGGCATGGTGAACCCCATCTTTGGACGCTTGACCGCGGTGCGGCTGGCAATCATGGCTTCGATCAGTGCATCGCGGGCAACCTGATTGATGGTGCCAGGCCAGCCGCCTGCGCTTTCGTGAATATCAGAGATCTGTTGAGCGGAGAAAAGTTCGATACCCGCCCCTGCGCCTTCCAGGCGTTGAGCCAGGTATTCGCGGGTTTCTTCCTCTTCGTACGGCTGCAGCTCGATGACGTGGAACAACTCCTGGTCACCGCTGATTTGCTCCAGCTCGGCGATCAACGACGACTCGCCAAACAGGAATACATGCGGACGGCCTTCCGGAGTGCCTGCCGCCAGCGCCAGCAGCGCTTCGAGGGCGGACTCGTCGAGCTGCTCGGCGTCATCCACCAGCAGGTAGACTTCCTGGCCGGTCAGGCCCAGTTGCACAACCTGCTTGAGGATTGCATTCGGCTCGGCAGTGGCCACGTCCAACGCCTGTGCAACCTGGCGCAACACGCCAGCCGCATCACCGGCGCCACGGGCCGAGACCACCACGCTCTGCACCGACTGCTTGTTGGTACTGGCCACCAACGCCTGACGCAGCAGGGTCTTGCCGCTGCCCAACGGCCCGGTCACGACCAGCAACAACTGGCTGTAGCGCGCGAGGTGGTGCAACTGGCCGAGCACTGGTTTGCGCTGGGCCGGGAAAAATTTGAAACCAGGCACCCGTGGAGCAAAGGGGTCGTGGCTTAACTGGTAATGGCCGAGGAACGCCTCGTCGGCATGCAAACTAGTCATCGGGGTCTTGTTAACCTTTAAGCTGGGCCAGGGCGCGGTAATCCGCTCCCAGCGTGGCCTGTAGAATCTCTTTCGGATAATCGTCGGTTACCACCGCTTCGCCCATGTGGCGCAGCAGCACCAGTCGCAGTCGACCGTCGATCACTTTCTTGTCTATCGCCATATGTTCGAGGAAGTCCGCCTCAGTCATCTCCTCCGGCGGGACGACCGGCAACCCGGCCCGCTGGAACAGGCGGATGCCGCGATCTCGCTCCTGGGCACTGATCCAGCCCAGGCGTTGCGACATCTCCAATGCCATCACCGTGCCAGCCGCTACGGCCTCCCCATGCAACCACACACCATAGCCCATATGGGTTTCGATCGCATGGCCGAAGGTGTGACCCAGGTTCAACGTAGCCCGCACGCCGGACTCCCGTTCGTCGGCATTTACCACCAGCGCCTTGGCGGCGCAGGAGCGCGAAATCGCTTCGGTGAGTACCACCTGGTCAAGGTTGCGCAGCGCGTCCACATGTTCTTCGAGCCAGGCCAGGAACGGCTCGTCGCAGATCAGCCCATACTTGATGACTTCCGCCAGGCCCGCCGACAACTCGCGCGGCGGCAAGGTGTTGAGGGTCGCGGTGTCGATCAGCACGGCTTGGGGCTGGTAGAACGCGCCGACCATGTTCTTGCCCAGCGGGTGGTTGATACCGGTCTTGCCGCCCACCGACGAATCAACCTGGGACAGCAAGGTCGTCGGCACCTGGATAAAGTCCACGCCGCGCTGGTAGCAGGCGGCGGCGAAGCCGGCCATGTCGCCGATCACACCGCCGCCCAGGGCGATCACGGTGGTGCGGCGGTCGTGGCGTGCGGTGAGCAGGCCATCAAAGATCAGTTGCAGGGTCTGCCAGTTCTTGTGGGCTTCGCCGTCCGGCAGGATCACCGAGATCACCGAGTAGGCCGCCAGGCTGCGGCTCAGACGCTCCAGATACAGCGGCGCGACCGTTTCGTTGGAGATTATCGCCACTTGCCGACCGGCAATATGCGGGGCAAGCAACTCGGGCTGGTCCAGCAGACCTTCGCCAATATGGATCGGGTAGCTGCGCTCGCCTAGATCGACCTTAAGTGTCTGCATGTGTCCCCGCGTTAGAGATGTATTGACGACCGGTAACGTCGAGTTACGACGCTGCCTGATGGCTCTACGCCACACCCCACAGGGTGATAGCGCGCCGCCGAGAATAGCGCATTTCGGGCCTGGCTTTAACGGGGTTGCAGCCGTTGCAGGCGCTCTAAAATGTCGAGAACCACCATCCGAGGTGGCCGCTCATCGGTTTCCACCACCAGATCGGCAATTTCCCGGTACAGCGGATCACGCAGCGCAAGCAGATCCCGCAAGGTTTTTTCCGGGTTGGCCGTGCGCAGCAACGGGCGATTGCGATCGCGGGCGGTGCGGCCCACCTGCTGCTCGACCGACGCATGCAGGTAAACCACGCGACCACCGGCATGCAGCGCGCGGCGGTTCTCGTCACGCATCACTGCGCCGCCGCCCGTGGCCAATACCACGCCGTCGCAGCCGCACAGTTCGGCAATCATCGCCTGCTCGCGGTCACGAAAGCCCAGTTCGCCTTCCTTATCGAAGATCCATGGGATATTGGCACCCGTGCGCAATTCAATTTCCTTGTCGGAATCTTTGAATGGCAGGCGCAGCTCTTTGGCCAGCAAACGGCCGATGGTGCTTTTTCCAGCCCCCATCGGTCCTACAAGAATCAAATTTCGCACAGAATCAACGACTCACAGCAATCGCCTGGTTATTCATAATACGCGGAGTCAGGAATACCAGCAGCTCGGATTTTTTCTCCGCCAGCACATCGCGCCGGAAAAGGCGGCCAAGATACGGCACATCGCCTAAAAATGGCACTTTATCTACCACTTTGCTTTGGGTATTGGAGAAAACCCCGCCGATGACGATGGTCTCGCCGTCCTTGACCAATACCTTGGCGTTGACCTCGTTCTTCTTGATCGGCGGCACATCGTTGAGCTTGTTCAGGTAGTCAGGCTCATCCTTGGTCACCTTGACCTCCATGATCACGCGGTCATCGGGTGTGATTTGCGGGGTAACCTCCAGGGACAGCGAGGCCTCCTTGAACGACACCGAGGTAGCGCCACTGGAGCTGGATTCCTGGTAGGGGATCTCGGTGCCCTTGAGGATGCGTGCGGTTTCCTTGTCGGAAGTGACCACCTTGGGTTGCGAGACGATTTCACCGTTGCCGGTTTTTTCCATGGCGGTGAGTTCCAGGTCCAGCAGCAGGTTGTCGGTGATAAAGGCGATCCCCAGGCCCGAGGTACCGGTGAGCGAGCCAAGGTCCACAAAGGGCGAACTGGGTGGGTTTGGCGGCGGCTCGGCGCCTTCAGGCTGAGGTTTCGCGATGCCGCCCGCGCCCCAGTTGCCGCGATTGAGCCGCCCTCCCCAGCGTGCGCCCAAGCTTTTGTCGTAATCGACATTGGCCTCGACGATCCGCGCCTCGATCATTACCTGGCGCACCGGAATATCCAGCTGTGCCACGATGCGACGCAGCTCCTCCAGCCGCTCCCCGGTCTGGTAGGCAATGATGTTGTTGGTGCGATCATCGACTGCCACCGAGCCACGTTCATCGGTAACGCCTTCAAGGCCCGTGACCGACTGGAACAACTTGGCCAGGTCCGCCGCCTTGGCGTAGTTGACTTGCAGCAGTTCCCGGCGCAGCGGCGCCAGTTCGGCCATTTGCTTGCGCGACTCCAGCGTGAGCAGCTCGCGCGCGGCCAGTTCCTCGGCAGGGGCTACCAGCAATACGCCAGCCTTCAGGCGCTTGTCCAAGCCTTTGGCCTGCAGCACAAGGTCCAACGCCTGGTCCCAGGGCACATCCTTGAGGCGCAAGGTGATCGAGCCCTGCACATCGTCGCTGGCAACAAGGTTGAGGCCCGCCACATCGGCAATTTGCTGCAACGCGGTGCGCAACTCGATGCTTTGGAAGTTGAGGTTGAGCCTATCGCCCGTGTAGGCATTTGACGCGGCGTTGCCGGGGGGCGGCAACTGGATCAGGTCCATACGATTGGGCACAGCAGCAGCCATCGGTGCCGTGAACGCTATCCATAGCGCCACACCGAAGGACGAAAAAGTCCTTTTCATTGTTTGATTCCGTTATGAGTTGACGTTTAACAGCAGTGTGCGCGGACGCTCCAGCCACGCGCCCTGGCCATCGGGAAACAGCTCCATCAGTTCTATGGAGCGCTCATGGATGGCGGTGATGCGGCCATGGTCCGGCCCCAGATAATCGCCAATTGCCAGGCGATGCACCCTGGAGGAGGCCCGCAGCAGGGCGAACGCCTGCAGCCCGCGGGACAGCGTGCCGACCATTTCGAACTGATCCAGCGCAAGCCCTTCCAGGATTCCACGCGGCCGAGTGAGATCCGGCGCACGGGAAGGGCGACCCGGCAAGTAGTCGACCTGAACCGCAAGCAGTTGAAAAGGATCGCGCAGCCCGGATGAGTCGTAGACAAAAGGCTGCCCTTGCGCGACCGGTCCGCCCCGCCAGCCAGCCTGCGCATGCCAGTAGGTCTTGGCCAACAGATCAAGGCGCAGCAGCTTGCCATCACGCCGCAGGGCAACGTCATGCACCGTAGCGATTCGCGACAGGCCGCCAAGGCTGCTGAGGAACATCGCCAGGTCGTGATAGACCCCTGTCACCCCAACCCGCACAGGCTGCTCGTGGAAGAACGCAAAGGGTTGTTCATCCAACGGGGTAACGCTCTCGACCAGCAGGCCATTGGCCAGCGCCAGGCGCGCGATGTCTTCCAGCAAGCCAGGCATTTGGGACTCGCCCGGCAACGCCTGTAAAAGCTCGTCGGCCTTCGCCTGCATAAGCTCAAGCTGGCGGCTGCGCGCCTCAAGGCTGGCCGCCAGGGCTGTCTTGCGGGCGATTTGCTGCTGCAGGGCCACTTCCTGCGCCTCGACCTGGTGCAAGCGCTGCCGCGACGGGCCCAGGTATACAAGCTCACCCGCCACCCCTACCAGGCCAGCCAGCGCACAGCCCAACAGGGCTTTGCCGGGCAGTGGCCATTTTGCAGCGTTGTGAGTGAGCGCGGAAAAGTTGAGCCTTGGCAACAGGCTCATGGCTGAGCCTCGGAAGACTCTCCCTGACGCACCATCAACTGGAACTCATTGTTGCCGCGCGCGCCCTCCGCTTGCACGTGTTGCAACCGCGTGGAATGGGGGCCTTGCGCGGCTTCCAGGCGGCGCATCAACTGGGCGATATCCTGGCTGGATTCAGCGCTGCCACTGATACTCACCGTATCGCCCTTCGCGACCACTTCATGCAGGTGGACGCCGTCGGGGACGGCGCGCGCCAATTGATCCAACAGTTGTGCACCGGACGAGCGGGCATCGTGCAGGTCTTGCACGACTTTCATGCGTTGCGCCAATTGCTGGCTTTGCTCCTGCAGGTCGTCGATGGTCCTGATGCGTGCGTCAAGACCGCTGACGTCCTTGCCCAGATGGTCATTGCGGGTCACCTGCCGGTCGATGGCCTTGTCGATCACCTGGTCCGCCAGCCACACAGCCGCGAGCGCCGCGCTGACGAATGCGAGCAAACACGCCAGTAGATACTTGCGCCGACGCTCTGCCAGCGCCTGGCGCCAAGGCAATAGGTTGATTCGTGTCTTCAAGCGAAACTCCTCAGGGCCAACCCGCAAGCAATTCCCATCCCCTGGGCATCCACGGCCCATTATGCACCATCGACTCGATGGCTCGGCGTGAAGCTGGCGAAATCCTGACCGCAAGCGCGCGCCAATGCAAACGCTTCGACATCGACCACCTTCGGCACCAGCCCGGCCAGGGCCAGAACCGCTTCGCGTGCCTCCACATGTTCCTTCAGGCACGCGGCGAGCAGTACCTCGACACGGCCTGGGTCGAGTGCCGTCGGCCCGCGCACTTGAAAGTCGATGGCCACGTCATCAAGCGGATAAGGAATGTATTGGTCTGCCTCCATCTGGATCCTCCAGGTCATCTCATCATCAGTGAGCCCCGCCTCCATCTCGACCATCCGCGTGATCACCGACGGCCCGGCCACTGCAGCGGCAGCGCCACGGACCGATGTCGAAAACCGCGCCAAGGCACTGCGCAACGCACGCCCTACGCCTTCGAGGTCGAGGAATGTGCCGTCGACCACCGCGTGGCTGGGCAACGCCTGGGTGACGTAACCCTCAATGGTGTAGTCGCCGCCTGAACAGCCGAGCTCGACCATCCGGATTGTCGTGTCATTGATGTCGACGCCCAGCAGGGTGTCGACTTTTCGGGTGAAAAATCCCTTTCTCATAAAACTCCCTAAAACTTTGCCTGTCATACCGCCTGATTGCCGCTGCGCGCCATGCATTCGGTCGACTTGTTGAGCAGGCGCCCATGACGCCCGAAGTCGAAAAATGCTTTAATGCCCAGCGTTTTTTCCCGCTTTTCATCTGCAGCTCGGGTCGATCCATCGTTTGTCATGCACGCCCCGACGCCTAACCCATTCTTTTCTCTGGAAATCCAAAAGCCTTGATTCGTCTGCTGAAGTTTTTCGGGTACTCCATTGTCGCCATCGTTTGCGGGCTGCTGCTCGTGTTCAGCGGGGCCTACCTCTACCTTAGTCCGGGTTTGCCCTCCGTAGAGGCCCTTAGAAGTATCCAGTTGCAGATTCCTTTGCGGGTCTACAGCAGCGATGAAAAACTGATCGCGGAGTTCGGCGAAATGCGCCGCACACCGATCCGTTTTGCCGACATTCCACCCAATTTCATCAGCGCCCTGCTCTCGGCCGAAGACGATAATTTTGCCAACCACTATGGCGTCGACCCCA
This sequence comes from Pseudomonas cedrina subsp. cedrina, assembly GCF_001983175.1. Classification (GTDB taxonomy): domain Bacteria; phylum Pseudomonadota; class Gammaproteobacteria; order Pseudomonadales; family Pseudomonadaceae; genus Aquipseudomonas; species Aquipseudomonas cedrina. Next base: position 328,466 of record NZ_MNPW01000005.1, on the reverse strand, counting down.
GCAGCCTGGTGCGGGCGGCCACGCAGTTGGTAAAAAGCGGACACATTCAGTCCGGCGGCAGCACCATCACCATGCAGGTGGCGAAGAACTTTTTCCTCACCAGCGAGCGCAGTTTTTCACGCAAGGCCACCGAAATCCTCCTGGCTCTGCAGATCGAGCGCCAACTGACCAAGGATGAAATCCTCGAGCTGTACGTCAACAAGATCTACCTGGGCAACCGTGCCTACGGGATCGAAGCGGCGTCACAGGTCTACTACGGCAAGTCCATTCGTGACGCCAGCCTGGCGCAAATGGCCATGATCGCCGGCCTGCCCAAGGCCCCTTCACGCTTCAACCCGCTGGCCAACCCGGCACGCAGTAAAGAACGCCGCGACTGGATCCTGGGGCGCATGTACAAGCTGGGCAAGATCGACCAGGCCGCTTACGAAAGCGCCGTTGCCGAACCGCTGAACGCCAGCTACCACGTGCCGACGCCGGAAGTGAACGCCCCCTACATCGCTGAAATGGCGCGCGCCGAGATGGTCGGCCGCTACGGCAGCGAGGCCTACACCGAGGGCTTTCGTGTCACCACCACCGTGCCCAGCGACCTGCAGGAAATCGCCAACGAAGCGGTGCATTCCGGCCTGATCACCTATGACCAGCGCCACGGCTACCGCGGCCCTGAATCGCGCCTGCCGGGCAAGACCCTGAGCGCCTGGACCACCGAGCTGGGCAAGCAACGCACCATCAGCGGCCTGGAGCCGGCCATCGTCACCCAAGTGAAGAAAGACGGCCTGCAGGTGCTGACCCGCACCGGCGAAGCCCATGTGGCGTGGGACAGCATGAAATGGGCACGCCCCTTCCTGAACACCAACAGCATGGGCCCGATGCCCAAGCAGCCAGCGGACGTGGCGCAGGTGGGTGACTTGATCCGCGTGCAACGCCAGAAGGATGACAGCCTCAAGTTCAGCCAGGTACCGCTGGCCCAGGGCGCGCTTGTGTCCCTGGACCCGCAGAACGGTGCAATCCGCGCGCTGGTCGGCGGTTTCGCGTTCGAGCAAAGCAACTACAACCGTGCCATCCAGGCCAAGCGCCAGCCCGGCTCGAGCTTCAAGCCGTTCATCTACAGCGCCGCGCTGGATAACGGCTACACCGCCGCCAGCCTGGTCAACGATGCACCGATCGTGTTTGTCGACGAGTACCTGGACAAGGTCTGGCGTCCGAAGAACGACACCAACACCTTCCTCGGCCCGATCCGCATCCGCGAGGCGCTGTACAAGTCGCGCAACCTGGTGTCGATCCGCCTGCTGCAGGCGATGGGCGTGGGCAAGACCATCGATTACATGACGCGTTTTGGCTTTGCCAAATCGGACCTGCCGCCCAACCTGTCCCTGGCACTGGGCACCGCGACCCTCACGCCGATGGAAATCGCCACCGGCTGGAGCACCTTTGCCAACGGCGGCTACAAGATCGCGCCGTACCTGATCGACAAGATTGAAAGCCGCAACGGTGACACCCTGTTCACCGCCAACCCGCCACGCGTGCCGGGCGACGTGGTCAACGGCGTGGCGGCAACCGATGGCCTGGCGGCACCGAGCAACGGCGGTATCACCATCGAGCCAACCCCGGGCGCTGCGCCGGCCGCCAACGCCGCCGCCAACGCCGCCGCTACCGAACCACAGGCACCCGCCGTGGCCGAGCGCATCGTGGATGGCCGTACCACCTACATCCTCAACAGTATCCTGGAAGACGTGATCAAGAAGGGCACCGGCCGCCGCGCCCTGGCCCTTGGCCGCGCGGATATCGCCGGCAAGACCGGTACCACCAACGAATCCAAGGATGCCTGGTTCTCCGGTTACAACGCCGACTATGTGACGACCGTATGGACCGGCTACGACCAGCCGGAAAGCCTGGGCCGCCGCGAGTTCGGCGGCACCGTCGCACTGCCGATCTGGATGAGCTACATGGGCGCTGCCTTGAAGGACAAGCCGTTGCACACTCAACCGGAGCCGGAAGGTATCCTCAGCCTGCGCATCGACCCGATCAGTGGCCGCGCGGCATCGCCCAGCACGCCGAATGCGTACTTCGAGCTGTTCAAGAGCGAAGACACGCCGCCGTCGGTCAACGAGTTGGGCAATGGGGTTGCGCCGGGCAGCCCGCTGCCGGCGGATGAGGCGGCGCCGATCGATCTGTTCTAATAAGATTTATGGCCTGAAACAGAACCAATGTGGGAGCGGGCTTGCCCGCGATTGCAGTGTGTCAGGCGCCACATGAGCTGAGTGACCCATCGCTATCGCGGGCAAGCCCGCTCCCACACTTGGATCTCCACAGGGCTCAAGTGAATCGCCACAAAAAAGCCCCGACTCGCGAGAGCCGGGGCTTTTTGTTGGTGCGCTACGCAGGCTTAGCCGTTGAACACATCATCCACGCTTTGCAGCGGGTAGTTCTTCGGATACGGCAGGGTCGCCACGCCCGTCTCGATGGCGGCTTTGGCCACGGCATCGGAGATCAGGGTGATCAGGCGCTTATCCATTGGCTTGGGAATGATGTACTCACGACCAAATTCCAGCTTGGCGCCACCGTAGGCATCGCACACGTCCTGAGGCACCGGCAGCTTGGCCAGTTCACGCAGGGCGTTGGCGGCAGCGACTTTCATCTCTTCGTTGATGCGCTTGGCGCGAACGTCCAGGGCGCCACGGAAGATGAACGGGAAGCCCAATACGTTGTTGACCTGGTTAGGGTAGTCCGAACGGCCAGTGGCCATGATCACGTCGTTGCGCGTGGCGTGCGCCAGTTCCGGCGAGATCTCCGGGTCCGGGTTGGAGCAGGCGAAGACGATCGGGTTGGCCGCCATGGACTTGAGGCCTTCGGCGCTCAGCAGGTTCGGGCCGGACAGGCCGACGAATACGTCTGCACCGTCAAGGGCATCAGCCAGGGTGCGCTTGGACGAAGGGTGGGCAAACATCGCCTTGTACTGGTTCAGGTCGGTACGCTCGGACTGGATGACGCCCTTGCTGTCGACCATGTAGATATTTTCCAGCTTGGCGCCCATGCTCACGATCAGCTTCATGCAGGAGATAGCCGCGGCACCGGCGCCCAGGCAGACGATCTTGGCGTCAGCCAGGGTCTTGCCGGCGATTTCCAGGGCGTTGATCATGCCGGCCGCGGTAACGATCGCGGTGCCGTGCTGGTCATCGTGGAATACCGGAATGTCGCACTGTTCGATCAGGGCCTTTTCGATCTCGAAGCACTCAGGTGCCTTGATGTCTTCCAGGTTGATGCCACCGAAGGTGATGGAAATGCGTTTGACCGTGTCGATGAAGGCCTGCGGGCTTTCGGAGTCGACTTCGATGTCGAAAACGTCGATGCCGGCGAAGCGCTTGAACAGCACGCCTTTACCTTCCATGACCGGCTTGGAAGCCAATGGGCCGAGGTTACCCAGGCCCAGAATCGCGGTGCCATCGGAAATCACTGCAACCAGGTTGCCTTTGCCGGTGTACTTGTACGCCAGTTCGGGGTCGCGGGCGATTTCACGTACGGGCTCGGCAACACCAGGGCTGTAGGCCAGCGACAGGTCGCGGGCGGTGGCAGTGGCCTTGGTGAGCTCTACACTCAGCTTTCCTGGACGAGGATGGGCATGATATTCGAGAGCGGCAGTTTTCAAATCAGACATATCGGCATTCCGCTTTTACTGTTGGTCGACGGACCGCCGAGGATACGCGTGTCGCAAAGTCCCCACAAGACTGGGCAGTCACGGGTGTCAAGACCCCAAAGCGCCGTACTTTGGTCTAAGGCCACGGGATACAAGGGCTAAACTGTTCACAATCAGCTAAAAAAATGTCTACAATTTTTTATTAAAAAGTCGATTTGAGCATGCTGGGGTCGGTCAATGGGAGCAACCAGCGCGCCTGATCGTTTTTTCGGCTGCCACGCCGGGCACGATCCTGCACCCAGCCGCGCGCCTCGATCGTCTTGCCGGGCAGACCATTGAGCAGTGCGGAGTCGAAGTGGCGGGTGAGTTCGGGTGAAATGCGTAATACCAGTGAGCCCTGCAATTGGATCCAGACCCCACCTCGATTGCGTTCGATCTTGCTCACACGGCCGCTGACCAGGGCGAAGCCGGGCTGCTTGAGTTGCGCCACGCCCATCACCGGAGATTGCCGCCAGAGGCCCAACCGCGCCTGCCGGGCGCTGTTTTCAGCGGCCCGCTGGCAGGCGACGAGGTCGACATTGGGCGCAACGCCCACCTGATAGCCCAGGCCTTCGGCCAGCAGTTGCGCTTCAAGGTTCTCGCCGTTGGCAGCGTAGAGGTGGGCCAGCGTGCGGCCGTAGCGGTCCTTGCTCTCGCGCCCCGGCACCAGGCCGACGCGACCGTCACTGGCCTCCACCAACGCTTGCAAACGCTGGCGGGCAGCGATGGCGTAGGGCTCGTCAGGACGGCCTCGCTTGCCGGTCTCCGGGGCGTTGAGGCCGATCATCCGCACGCTGCGGCCATCCTTGAGGCGCAGCGTGTCGCCATCCACCACCCGCTGAACCTCGACGCTGGCCACAGACGCCGGCGCTGGGCAAAATACCTCGGCGTAGGCGGTCGTCAGCCAAATCCCAGGCACAAAAAAGGCGCCCGCAAGGGACGCCTTTTTCAACAGCTGGCAAAAGCCCATGAGGCTTTTGAGCCTTACTCTGCTGGAGTAGCAGGCTTTTTGCCGAAAGCACCAAAGCGATCTGCGAAGCGCTGTACACGGCCGCCGGTGTCCAGAGTTTTCTGCTTACCGGTGTAGAACGGGTGGCACTCGTTGCATACGTCAGTACCCAGTGGCTTGCACAGGTTCGAACGGGTTTCGAACTTGTTACCGCAGCTGCAGGTGACTTCGATGGTTTCGTACGCTGGATGGATATCGGCTTTCATGGCACTTCCTCGGGCTAGCGTGCCGCCACTCGACACTATTGTCGAATACCGCACGTAATTAGGCCGCGGATTCTACCAGACCTTTTTAAACGCGCAAGCGGCGGGGATGGCCCAAGACATCCTTTCATCAGAAAATCTTGGCACACCATAGTCCCTGTGGGAGCGGGCTTGCCCGCGATGGCGGTGGGCCATCAACCTCTCTGGCGACTGATGCGCCGCCATCGCGGGCAAGCCCGGCTCCCACAGGAACTGCGCCGTATCCCGGCAGTGTCATTCCCACACCACAGACAGGACACCTCCACCGCCGGTCTGCTAGGCTCGCGCCCCTGCAACACCGCCTGCCTTTATAGATGAGACTTCGTGTGCCCGACGCCATTTTGCGCCTAGCCCTGCCCTCGCCCCTGCGCCGCCTGTTCGATTACCGGGCCCCGGCCGGCGTGCTGCGCGCGCAGTTGCAGCCAGGCATGCGCGTGCGCGTGCCGTTCGGGCGCCGGGAAATGATCGGCATCCTGGTGGAAGTCGCCGACCATAGCGAAGTGCCCGCAGACAAACTCAAGCCCGCCCTGGCCATGCTCGATGCCACCCCGCCGCTGCCGCCCGCACTGTTCAAGCTGTGCCTGTGGACCGCGCAGTATTATCAGCACAGCCTGGGCGACACCTTGAGCTGGGCGCTGCCGGTGCTGTTGCGCCAGGGCGAGCTGGCCGAGGCGCGCCAGGAACGCTTCTGGTCGACGGTGCCCGGCGCGCGCCTCGACGACCCACGCATCGCCCGTGCGCCGCGCCAGCGTGAAGCCCTGGCGACCCTGGCCCAGCACCCGCACGGCGTGGCGCATCAGCTCTTGAGCAAGCTGATGCTGAGCAAGGACAGCCTTGACCTGCTGCTGGCCAAAGGCCTGGTGCAGGTGGAAATCCGCAAGCACGCCCCCGACCCGCGCCACGAACATTGGCTGGCCCAGCCGGAATTGCCGCTGAACCCCGAACAACGTGCCGCGTATGAAGCGATTCGCGCCGGTTTCGACAGTTTCCACGCTTTCCTGCTGGCCGGCGTCACCGGCAGTGGCAAGACCGAAGTCTATTTGCAGTTGATCCGCGAAACCCTGCAGGCCGGCAAACAGGCCCTGGTGCTGATCCCCGAGATCAACCTGGGCCCGCAAACCCTGGCGCGTTTCGAACAACGCTTCAACGCGCGCATCGCTTTGGTGCACTCGGCGGTCAACGACCGTGAACGCCTGGAATCCTGGCTGGCGGCGCGCGATGGCGAAGCCGACATTATTATCGGCACCCGCTCGGCGCTGTTCACGCCGATGAAAAACCCCGGGCTGATCATCATCGACGAGGAGCACGACGGGTCCTACAAACAGCAAGAAGGCCTGCGCTACCATGCCCGCGACCTGGCGCTGGTACGCGCACGCCAGGAAGACATTCCGATAGTGCTGGGCTCGGCCACGCCGTCCCTTGAGAGTTTGCACAACGCCTACACCGGCCGCTACGGCCTGCTGCGCCTCAACGAGCGCGCCGGCGGCGCCAAGCAGCCACGCTTCCTACGCCTGGACGTCAAAAGCCGGCCGCTGGACAGCGGTATTTCCGGCCCGATGCAGCAAGCCATCGGCCAAACACTGGCCGCCGGCCAACAGGTCCTGGTGTTTCTCAACCGCCGGGGCTTTGCACCGACCCTGCTGTGCCACGACTGCGGCTGGATGTCCGAGTGCGAGCGCTGTGACGCGCGCATGACCGTGCACCAGCGCCACGGCGAGCTGCGCTGCCACCACTGCGGCCATGTGGAACGCGTACCACGGCACTGCCCGCAGTGCGGCAAGGTCGACCTGCGCCCGGTCGGCGCAGGGACCGAGCGGGCCGAAGAGCGCCTGGGCATTCTGTTCCCGGACTTCCCGGTGCTACGGGTCGACCGCGACAGCACCTCGCGCAAGGACGCGATGAACCAGTTGTTCGCCACCATCCAGAAAGGCCAGCCGTGCATCTTGATCGGCACGCAGATGCTTGCCAAAGGGCATCACTTTCCACGGGTGACCCTGGTGTCGATCCTGGATGCTGACGGCGGGCTGTTCTCCGGGGACTTCCGCGCCAGCGAACGCATGGCGCAGTTGATCGTACAGGTTGCCGGCCGCGCGGGGCGTGCCGAAGAGCCAGGCAGAGTGATTATCCAGACGCACCTGGCCGACCACCCGCTGCTGATCCAGCTCACAGAACAAGGCTACTTTGCCTTCGCCGAGCAGGCGCTGAGCGAACGCCGCGCCGCCGGCCTGCCGCCTTTTTCCCACTTGGCGCTGCTGCGCGCCGAAGCCCATAAACCGGGCCAGGCCGAAGGTTTCCTGGATGAAGCGTGCAGCGCCGCCGAACGTTTGCTCGGCGAACTGGGTCTGACCGGCATCGAACTGCTCGGCCCGGTGCCCGCGCCCATGGAACGCCGCGCCGGGCGTTATCGTGCGCAGTTACTCTTGCAAGCCACCTCCCGCGCGCCGCTGCATCGGCTATTAAGCAGCTGGTTACTTGCCCTGGAGCAAATGCCCGGCGGCCGTCAGGTGCGATGGTCGCTGGATGTGGACCCGGTGGATTTGTATTGATAGATGGACCTATCGCAGGCAAGCCAGCTCCCACATTTTGAAATGTGAACAGCGTTAAATGTGGGAGCGGGCTTGCCCGCGATTGGAGCCCGCAGGTCCGCCACCCACTCTGAACGGTTGGCAAGCCCGCCCTCGCCACGGATAATGCCGAGTTTTTCCACCTGCGCATCGCGCGCCGCCGCTTGCGGTCGAAAGAGAACACCATGAAAGACACCATTCGCCAGCTGATCCAACAAGCCATCACCCAACTCGTCAACGAAGGTGTGTTGCCTGAAGGCCTGTCGCCGGCGATCCAGGTGGAAAACACCCGCGACAAGACCCACGGCGATTTCGCCAGCAATATCGCGATGATGCTGTCCAAGCCCGCCGGCATGAAGCCGCGCGACCTGGCCGAGAAGATCATTGCCGCGCTGCCTGCCGACGAGAGTGTCACCAAGGCCGAAATCGCCGGCCCCGGCTTCATCAACTTCTTCCAGAACACCCAGGCCCTGGCCAATCGGCTCGACGCGGCCTTGGCCGACGCTCACGTGGGCGCGCGCAAAGCCAGCCCGGCCCAGCGCACCGTGGTCGACCTGTCGGCGCCTAACCTGGCCAAGGAGATGCACGTCGGCCACCTGCGCTCGACCATCATCGGCGACGGCGTGGCGAGGGTCCTGGAGTTCCTGGGTGATGAAGTCATCCGTCAGAACCATGTCGGCGACTGGGGCACCCAGTTCGGCATGCTGATGGCCTACCTGCAGGAAAACCCGATCACCAGCGACGAACTGTCGGACCTGGAAAACTTCTACCGCGCGGCCAAGAAGCGCTTTGACGAGTCCACGGAATTCGCCGACCGCGCCCGCGGGCTGGTGGTCAAGCTGCAAGCCGGTGATGCCGAATGCCTGGCGCTGTGGACCAAGTTCAAGGACATCTCGCTGTCGCACTGCCAAAAGATCTACGAGCTACTCAACGTCAAGCTGACCATGGCCGACGTGATGGGCGAAAGCGCCTACAACGATGACCTGGTCAACGTGGTCAACGACCTGAAGGCCGCCGGCATGCTGGTCGAGAGCAACGGCGCGCAGTGCGTGTTCCTCGACGAATTCAAGAATGCCGAAGGCGAGCCGCTGCCGGTGATTATCGTCAAGGCCGATGGCGGCTACCTCTACGCCACCACCGACCTGGCCGCCATACGCTACCGCAGTGGCACCCTCAAGGCCGACCGCGCCCTGTACTTTGTCGATCAGCGCCAGGCCCTGCACTTCCAGCAAGTGTTCGCGGTGGCGCGCAAGGCGGGTTTCGTCACCCACCCGATGCACATGGAACACATGGGCTTCGGCACCATGAACGGCGCCGATGGCCGTCCGTTCAAGACCCGCGACGGCGGCACCGTGAAGCTGATCGACCTGCTGACCGAAGCCCAGGAACGTGCCTACAACCTGGTGAAGGAAAAAAACCCGGAACTGGCCGAGGCCGACCTGCGCAACATCGCCCGCGTGGTGGGCATTGGCGCGGTGAAATACGCCGACCTGTCCAAGCACCGCACCAGCGACTACAGCTTCAACTTCGAGCTGATGCTCAACTTTGAAGGCAATACCGCGCCCTACCTGCTGTACGCCTACACCCGTGTGGCGGGTGTGTTTCGCAAGCTGGGCAAGGATTTCAGCGAAGTCGAAGGCCGGATCGTGCTGGAAGCGCCACACGAACAGGAATTGGCCGCCAAACTGGCGCAATTCGGCGAAGTGCTGAACAGCGTCGGCGAGAAAGGCACCCCGCACATTCTGTGCACTTACCTGTACGAAGTCGCGGGGCTGTTCTCCAGCTTCTACGAGAACTGCCCGATCCTGACCGCCGACGACGAAGCCCAGAAGCAAAGCCGCCTGCGCCTCGCCGCGCTGGCTGGACGCACCCTCAAGCAAGGCCTGGAACTGTTGGGCCTGGAAACCCTGGAGCGTATGTAAGTTGGCCGCCAAGAAAAAACCTGCACCCAAGCGCGGCGCCAGCCGCTACCAGGCCCCGGCGAAGAAGCCGATCCCCGGCTGGCTGTGGATGGCGATCGGCCTCACCGTCGGCGCGTTTATCGTGTTCCTGATGAAGCTGGACCCAGGCCAGGGCGACGACGTCAAACGCGTCAAACAGGAGCAGCAGAAGGCCACGAAAATGGCCGAAGCCAACAAGACTGCGCCGAGCCCGACCGCACCCGTGAAGCCCAAGTACGACTTCTACACGCTGCTGCCGGAATCGGAAGTGATCGTGCCGCCCGACGCCGTGCCGGAGAAAACCCTGCCGACGCCGCAAGTGCCGACCACCCCGGTCACCCCGGCGGAAGCGGCGAAAATCGACACGGCGCGTGCTCAGGCCGCGCTGGCCGGGATCACCCCGCCGCCGGCACCGCCGGTTGCCGAGACCAAGGCCGCGCCGGTCACCAAGTTCTTCCTGCAAGCGGGCTCGTTCCCGAAACAGGCGGATGCCGATCGCGTGCGCGCGCAGATCATTCTGCTGGGCCAGACGGTGACGGTGGAGTCGGGCACGGTGAAGGACGCGACCTGGTATCGCGTGCTGGTGGGGCCGTTCAGCAACCGTGAACAGTTGACCGTGGCGCAGAAACAACTGGCCGGCGCGGGCTTTAGCAACCTGTTGTTACAACAGCGCCAGAGCCGCTGACTAACAGCCGACACGGTTCAAATGTGGGAGCTGGCTTGCCTGCGATGGCGGTGTAACAGTCAATATTTCACTGACTGAACCACCGCCATCGCAGGCAAGCCAGCTCCCACAGTGGTTTTGTGGTGTTCCGAGGAGTGTGTCAGACCGATAGACGCCACTCGTCCGCCCCAGCGCCCTGCGGTTGAAATCCCTCCCACCACCCCCATATCAGTTTCCATCAGGGCATTTTCGCCCCGCTGCGTGGAGACTCTCCCCTTGACCACCATCGTTTCAGTACGTCGCCACGGCAAAGTTGTCATGGGCGGCGACGGCCAGGTTTCCCTGGGCAACACCGTGATGAAAGGCAACGCCAAGAAAGTGCGTCGCCTGTACCACGGCCAGGTTCTCGCGGGCTTTGCCGGCGCTACCGCCGACGCCTTCACCCTGTTCGAGCGTTTCGAAGGCCAGCTTGAGAAACATCAGGGCCATTTGGTGCGCGCCGCCGTCGAACTCGCCAAAGAATGGCGCACCGACCGCTCCCTCAGCCGCCTGGAAGCCATGTTGGCCGTCGCCAACAAAGACGCGTCCCTGATCATCACCGGTAACGGCGATGTGGTTGAGCCTGAACATGGCCTGATTGCCATGGGTTCCGGCGGTGGCTACGCCCAAGCGGCAGCCAGCGCACTGTTGAAGAAAACCGACCTGTCGGCCCGCGAAATCGTCGAGACCGCCCTGGGCATCGCCGGTGATATCTGCGTGTTCACCAACCACAACCAGACCATTGAGGAGCAGGACCTCGCCGAGTAAGCCGTAGGCTTATTCCGCTTGAGGCCGCCAAACACTATGTCCATGACTCCCCGTGAAATCGTCCATGAACTCAACCGCCATATCATCGGCCAGGACGATGCCAAGCGCGCCGTCGCGATCGCGCTGCGTAACCGCTGGCGCCGGATGCAGCTGCCCGAAGAACTGCGCGTTGAAGTAACGCCCAAGAACATTCTGATGATCGGTCCGACGGGCGTGGGTAAAACCGAGATCGCCCGGCGCCTGGCCAAACTGGCCAATGCGCCTTTCATCAAGGTTGAAGCCACCAAGTTCACCGAAGTGGGCTACGTGGGCCGCGACGTCGAGTCGATCATCCGCGACCTGGCCGACGCCGCCCTGAAAATGCTGCGCGAACAGGAAGTGACCAAGGTCAGCCACCGCGCCGAAGATGCCGCCGAAGAGCGCATCCTCGATGCCCTGCTGCCGCCGGCACGCATGGGTTTCAACGAAGACGCCGCACCGGCTTCGGATTCCAACACCCGCCAGCTGTTCCGCAAGCGCCTGCGTGAAGGCCAGCTGGATGACAAGGAAATCGAGATCGAAGTCGCCGAAGTCTCCGGTATCGACATCTCCGCGCCGCCTGGCATGGAAGAAATGACCAGCCAGTTGCAGAACCTGTTCGCCAACATGGGCAAGGGCAAGAAGAAAAGCCGCAAGCTCAAGGTCAAGGATGCGCTCAAACTGGTGCGCGACGAAGAAGCCGGACGCCTGGTCAACGAGGAAGAACTCAAGGCCAAGGCCCTCGAAGCGGTCGAGCAGCACGGGATCGTGTTTATCGATGAAATCGACAAAGTGGCCAAGCGCGGCAACTCCGGCGGCGTCGATGTATCCCGCGAAGGCGTGCAGCGCGACCTGCTGCCGCTGATCGAAGGCTGCACCGTGAACACCAAGCTGGGCATGGTCAAGACCGACCACATCCTGTTTATCGCCTCTGGTGCGTTCCACTTGAGCAAGCCAAGCGACCTGGTGCCGGAGCTGCAAGGCCGCCTGCCGATTCGCGTGGAACTCAAGGCGCTGACCCCGGGTGACTTCGAACGCATTCTCAGCGAACCGCACGCGTCGCTCACCGAGCAGTACCGCGAGCTGCTGAAAACCGAAGGCCTGGGGATCGAGTTCCAGGCCGATGGCATCAAGCGCCTGGCGGAAATCGCCTGGCAGGTCAACGAGAAGACCGAGAACATCGGTGCGCGTCGCCTGCACACCTTGCTTGAGCGTTTGCTTGAGGAAGTGTCCTTCAGCGCCGGCGACATGGCCGGTGCGCAGAATGGCGAAGCGATCAAGATCGATGCCGAGTACGTCAACAGCCACCTGGGCGAATTGGCGCAGAACGAAGATCTGTCGCGTTATATCCTGTAAGCCTCACTCAGGACCGCTTTGCTTTACTGTGGGAGCTGGCTTGCCTGCGATAGAATCGCCTCGGTGTCAGAGAAACACCGAGGCGCCTGTATCGCGGGCAAGCCCGGCTCCCACAGTTTAAAGCCGGTTCCTTCAGGACTATCTTCGAGCGGCTCTCCAATGTCGAAATTCCCCACTGCTGTAAACCTGCACAAAACCTCAAACACCCTCGGCCTTACCTACGCCCCCGATGAAACCTACCAATTGCCCGCCGAATTCCTGCGGGTGCACTCGCCGTCCGCCGAGGTCCAGGGCCACGGCAAACCCATCCTGCAATTCGGCAAGCTCAACGTCCGGCTGACCAAGATCGAACCGGCCGGCCAGTACGCACTGAAACTGACCTTCGACGACGGGCATGACAGCGGACTGTTTACCTGGGACTACCTCTACCAGTTAGCCGTGCGTCAGGACGCGCTGTGGGCCGACTACCTCGCTGAACTCAAGGCGGCCGGCAAAACCCGCGATCCGAGTGAATCGGTCGTGCGGCTGATGCTCTAGCCCAGGCGTCTTGCTCTTTAGAGGGCATTTTCTAATTTCATCTGCTTGAATGCCCTGTCGCGGGACCAACGATGGGTCCGCTTGCGAAAAAAATTAAACTCGGGTAACCAATGGAGCTGGCAAGTTCCCTGCATTTGACGATGCGGTATCAACGGTCACCCGAGTCGCAGTACCTGGCGTGTGTTGTGGATCGCAATCTGGATGCATCGCCACCGCCGGTACTCGTCTTTCGGACAATGGAGCGTCGTAGATGAGTAACAAGAATAACGATGACTTGAAACGCCAGGCCTCGGAAAACACCCTGGGGCTCAACCCGATCATCGCGTTACGCAAAAAGGACTTGCTCGCCTCGGCGAAGATGGTGCTGACCCAAGCCATCAAGCAACCGTTGCACAGCGTCAAGCACGTCGCGCATTTTGGCGTGGAACTCAAGAATGTGATGTTCGGCAAGTCGCAGTTGGTGCCCGAAAGCGACGACCGTCGTTTCCATGACCCTGCCTGGAGCCAGAACCCGCTCTACAAACGTTATTTGCAGACCTACCTGGCGTGGCGCAAGGAACTGCACGACTGGATCGGCGACAGCAACCTGTCCGAACAGGACATCAGCCGCGGCCATTTCGTGATCAACCTGATGACCGAAGCCATGGCCCCCACCAACAGCGCGGCCAACCCGGCGGCGGTCAAGCGCTTCTTTGAAACCGGCGGCAAAAGCCTGCTCGATGGCTTGTCCCACTTGGCCAAGGACATGGTGCACAACGGCGGCATGCCGAGCCAGGTCAACATGGGCGCCTTTGAAGTGGGCAAGAGCCTGGGCACCACCGAAGGCGCGGTGGTGTTTCGCAACGACGTGCTGGAGCTGATCCAGTACAAGCCGATTACCGAACAGGTGCACGAGCGACCGCTGTTGGTGGTGCCGCCGCAGATCAACAAATTCTATGTATTCGACCTGAGCCCGGAAAAGAGCCTGGCGCGCTTTTGCCTGCGCAATAACCAGCAAACCTTCATCGTCAGTTGGCGCAACCCGACCAAGGCCCAGCGCGAGTGGGGGCTTTCGACCTATATCGAGGCGCTCAAGGAGGCGGTCGATGTGGTCACGGCGATTACCGGCAGCAAGGACATCAATATGCTCGGCGCCTGCTCCGGTGGCATCACCTGCACCGCGCTGCTCGGTCACTATGCGGCGCTGGGGGAGAAGAAGGTCAACGCCCTGACGCTGCTGGTGAGTGTGCTGGACACCACGCTGGACACCCAGGTGGCGCTGTTCGTCGACGAGCAGACCCTGGAAGCGGCCAAGCGCCATTCCTACCAGGCCGGCGTGCTGGAAGGCCGCGACATGGCCAAGGTGTTCGCCTGGATGCGCCCCAATGACCTGATCTGGAACTATTGGGTCAACAACTACCTGCTGGGCAACGAGCCGCCCGTATTCGACATCCTGTTCTGGAACAACGACACCACGCGCCTGCCGGCGGCGTTTCACGGCGATCTGATCGAACTGTTCAAGAACAACCCGCTGGTACGCGCCAACGCCCTGGAAGTGTGTGGTACGCCGATCGACCTCAAGCAAATCACCGCCGATATTTACTCTCTGGCCGGCACCAACGATCACATCACGCCGTGGCAGTCCTGCTACAAATCGGCGCAACTGTTCGGCGGCAAGGTTGAATTCGTATTGTCCAGCAGCGGTCACATCCAGAGCATTCTCAACCCGCCGGGCAACCCCAAGGCGCGGTATCAGACCAGCGACAGCCTGGCGGCGAAACCGTTGGAGTGGCAGGAAAATGCCACCAAGCACACCGATTCGTGGTGGCTGCATTGGCAAGCGTGGCAGGCGGAGCGGGCGGGCAAGTTGAAAAAAGCGCCGGTGAGTTTGGGTAATAAAACCTACGCCGCCGCCGAGGCTGCGCCGGGTACCTACGTGCATGAACGATAAGTAAATTATGCAGTTGAAATGGGGTCAATGTGGGAGCTGGCTTGCCTGCGATTGCGGTGGGTCAGCCAGTTGAAGGGTGACTGACAGAATGCAATCGCAGGCAAGCCAGCTCCCACATTGACCGGGTTCCTACAGATAAATTGCGCCACTTCACAGGGCTTGAGCATGCCGCAACCGTTCATCTTTCGTACCATCGACCTGGATGGCCAGGCCATCCGCACGGCGGTGCGCCCGGGCAAGCCTCACTTGACGCCGCTGCTGATCTTCAATGGCATCGGCGCCAACCTTGAGCTGGTGTTTCCGTTCGTCCATGCGCTGGACCCGGACCTGGAAGTGATCGCCTTCGATGTGCCCGGCGTGGGCGGTTCGTCGACGCCCAACCGGCCCTACCGTTTTCCCGGCCTGGCCAAGCTCACCGCGCGCATGCTCGATTACCTCGACTACGGCCAGGTGAACGCGGTGGGCGTGTCCTGGGGCGGGGCGCTGGCGCAGCAATTTGCCTACGACTACCCGGAGCGTTGCAAAAAGTTGATCCTGGCGGCCACGGCGGCGGGTGCGGTGATGGTGCCGGGCAAACCCAAAGTGCTATGGCTGATGGCCAGCCCACGCCGTTACATCCAGCCGTCCCATGTGGTGCGCATCGCGCCGATGATCTACGGCGGCTCGTTCCGCCGCGATGCAAAACTGGCCGCCGAACACGCAAGCAAAGTGCGCTCGGCCGGCAAGCTGGGCTACTACTGGCAACTGTTCGCGGGGCTGGGCTGGACCAGCATCCACTGGCTGCACAAGATCCGCCAGCCCACCCTGGTGCTGGCGGGCGACGACGACCCGCTGATCCCACTGATCAACATGCGCATGCTGGCCTGGCGCATCCCCAATGCCCAACTGCACATCATCGATGATGGCCACCTGTTCCTGATCACTCGGGCCGAGGCCGTGGCGCCGATCATCATGAAATTCCTGCAAGAGGAGCGCATGCGTGCAGTGATTCATCCGCGACCGGCGGTGTAAGGACCACACCGCCGCGCAACCCGCCAGAAACCGACTATGGTTCTGGATTGGCGTGCCTGTTTGATGGCTTGACGAAGGAGTGTTGGCTCATGCGAGAAAGACCCGTGACGGACCCGGCACCCACCCCTGCTGCGTTCATCAATGCGCAAAGTGCGATCACCGGGCTGCGCGGCCGCGACCTGCTGTCGACCCTGCGCAGCGTAGCCGCCCATGGCTTGCGCAACCCGCTGCATACGGCTCGTCATGCCCTGGCGTTGAGCGGTCA
Organism: Pseudomonas cedrina subsp. cedrina; assembly: GCF_001983175.1. GTDB lineage: Bacteria > Pseudomonadota > Gammaproteobacteria > Pseudomonadales > Pseudomonadaceae > Aquipseudomonas > Aquipseudomonas cedrina. Next base: position 312,453 of record NZ_MNPW01000005.1, on the reverse strand, counting down.
ACTGGGCCGCGTGCTGCTCGGTGAAACCATGCACGAACCCAACCCCAATGACAGCCGCTTCACCGACCCCACCTGGACACTCAACCCTCTGTACCGGCGCAGCTTGCAGGCCTACCTGAGCTGGCAGAAGCAGACGCGCCACTGGATCGATGACAGCGCCCTGGGCGCCGATGACCGAGCCCGTGCGCACTTCGCCTTTTCGCTGCTCAATGATGCGGTTTCGCCTTCCAACACCTTGCTCAACCCGCTGGCGATCAAGGAACTGCTCAACTCCGGCGGTCACAGCGTGGTGCGCGGCGCGAGCCACCTGTTCGAAGACCTGCTGCACAACAACGGCCTACCGCGCCAGGTGAGCAAGCATGCGTTCGAGGTGGGCAAGACGGTCGCCACCACACCCGGCTCGGTGGTCTTTCGCAATGAGCTGCTGGAGCTGATCCAGTACAAACCCATGAGCGAAAAACAGTACGCCAAGCCGCTGCTGATCGTGCCGCCGCAAATCAACAAGTACTACATTTTCGACCTGAGCCCAGGCAACAGCTTTGTGCAGTACGCGTTAAAAAACGGCCTGCAGACGTTCATGGTCAGCTGGCGCAACCCGGATGTGCGCCATCGCGAATGGGGGCTTTCCACCTACGTCGCCGCGCTGGAGGAGGCGCTCAACGCATGCAGGGCGATCACCAAAGCCCGCGAGGTCAACCTGATGGGCGCCTGCGCCGGTGGCTTGACCATCGCGGCGCTGCAAGGCCACCTGCAGGCCAAGCGCCAACTGCGCCGCATCTCCAGCGCGAGCTACCTGGTGAGCCTGCTGGACAGCCAGATCGACAGCCCCGCCACACTGTTCGCCGACGAGCAGACCCTGGAGGCCGCCAAGCGCCGTTCCTATCAGCAAGGCGTGCTGGACGGCCGTGACATGGCCAAAGTGTTCGCCTGGATGCGCCCCAATGACCTGATCTGGAACTACTGGATCAACAACTACCTGCTGGGCAAGGAGCCGCCGGCCTTCGACATCCTGTACTGGAACAACGACAACACGCGCTTGCCCGCCGCGCTGCACGGCGACCTGCTGGACTTCTTCAAGCACAACCCGCTCAGCCACCCCGGTGGACTGGAAGTGTGCGGCACCCCCATCGATCTGCAGAAGGTCACCGTGGACAGCTTCAGCGTGGCCGGCATCAACGACCACATCACGCCGTGGGACGCGGTGTACCGCTCCACCCAATTGCTGGGCGGCGAGCGGCGCTTCGTGCTGTCCAACAGCGGGCATATCCAAAGCATCCTGAACCCGCCGGGCAACCCCAAGGCCAATTACGTCGAGAACCCAAAGCTGAGCAGCGACCCGCGCGCCTGGTACTACGACGCCAGCCACGTCGAAGGCAGTTGGTGGCCGCAGTGGCTGACATGGATCCAGCAGCGCTCGGGCGTACAACGAGAAACCCACACTGCCCTGGGCAACCAGAATTACCCACCGATGGAAGCGGCGCCAGGCACTTATGTGCGCGTGCGTTGAGTTCAACCCTCTCCTTAAGAAGCCTGGATGAAGACCCGCGACCGTATCCTTGAATGTGCCTTGCAATTGTTCAACCAGAAGGGCGAACCCAATGTCTCGACCATGGAGGTGGCCAATGAAATGGGGATCAGCCCCGGCAACCTCTACTACCATTTTCATGGCAAGGAACCGCTGGTACTCGGTCTGTTCGAACGCTTTCAAGCTGAACTGGCACCGCTGCTCGACCCACCGGCCGATGCGCAATTGAAGCCCGAGGATTACTGGCTGTTCCTGCACCTGATCGTCGAGCGTATGGCCCACTACCGCTTCCTGTTCCAGGACCTGTCGAACCTCGCCGGGCGCCTGCCGAAGCTGGCCAAGGGCATTCGCAACCTGCTCACGTCGCTCAAGCGCACCCTCGCGTCATTGCTCGCCCGACTCAAGACGGCCGGGCAATTGGTCAGCGATACCCAGGCGCTTGGGCAACTGGTGGAACAGATCACCCTGACCCTGCTGTTTTCCCTGGACTATCAGCGGGTTCTGGATCGTGAAGGCGAGGTCCGCGTGGTGGTGTATCAAATCATGATGCTGGTGGCGCCCCATTTGTTATTGCCGATACGGCAGGCCACCGAGCGATTGGCGCTGCGTTACCTGGAAGACTCCAACTAAGCCACACACAATAGGCATAATTCTTACAGATACCTCTTAGTTACGACTCACCGAATTGCCGCCGCACTTTAAACAATTCACTGTCGCTCTTGATGCCCAATTTTCGATAAGCCGATTGTTTTTGCGTACTGATCGTACTCGCACTGCGCGAAAACTTTGCAGCGATGGAATTGACGGTCATCCCATCCATAAAGCAGCGCAACACTTCCTGTTCTTTGGGTGTCAGACAGTCACTCAGGCGAAACGGTGTTGAACCCTCCACGCCAGACCTCGCATTTACTGCGCCCACCAATGAACGCCCCACCTGCAGCGCCGGCACCATACAGGGTTGCAGGTATATCCGGCCCTCGGCGACGGTGCGGATGGCTGTTATCAATTCGGCCAGGTTCTGGATTTTGCCCACTACCCCCCAACTGCCGGCCTTCAAGGCCAGGGAAACCGTGGCCGGGGTGTAATGCGACGACACGACCACCGGCTTGCAGCGGCTGAAACGCCTGGCCAGGATGCGGATGAGATTGAGGCCGTCGATGTCGTCGGGGCCCAGGGCAAAGTCCATCACCACCACGTCCGCCGTCCGCAGGGCAAGCGCATCGAGTAGCTCCCTGCCCGTGCCGAAGGAGCCAACCAGATGCAGGTCGGCCTCCTTGCCCAAGCCCAGCTCGATCCCTTGCCGAACCATCGCATGGTTATCCAGCAACATCACCGTGACGGTCTTGAACATTGAACTAGGCATCAAAAAAAACCCGCAAGGTTAACAGCGCAATACAAATACTTGGATTTTTTAAAACACCGTATAGCTCACCCGCCCACAGGTTTCAATGCGGGACTACAACGAAACTTACTCTTTCAGGCATTCCCTTCAGAAAACTCTTACGCATTCAACTTTGAAAAATCTTGTATTGACCTTTTGGAATTTCGAATATTTTCGAGATAAAACTCGCGACTCCTCTATGGGCAACTTTCTGTTTTCGGGACACATTATGTTTCCCGTCTTTCGAGGGCGACTCGATCTCGATGATGTTGACGGGGCATATATATTACTAAGGTCTGGAAATACTTATGAAAGCCAACGCTCTCTCCACCGTTGCCGCCGCGTTTGCCCTGGCCGCAGCAGCGTCTCAATCGGCCCATGCCAACGATGGCGTTATCAACTTCAGTGGCCTGGTCACCGACGTGACCTGCACCGTCGAAGGCGCGGCGCCGGGTACTGGCGCCGCGGTCAAGGACGTGAACCTGGGCGGTGTTTCCGGGTCACGCCTGGCGGCTGCCGGTCAACGCGCCAACCTTACCGGTTTCAGCATTCGGGTTGGCGGCCCGGGCCAGGGCAGCTGCACCAACGGACGCACCGCCATGGTGGCGTTCGATCCCACCAGCCCGGCCATCGACGTGGCAACCGGCCGTTTGAACATTGATGGTCATGACGATCCGTCCGACACCACCACCGCCAAGAACGTACAGGTCGAAGTCACCAACCGTGACGGCAGCCCGCTCAACGTCTACACCGAGAAATCCGAAGGCGTGGTGATCGCCGACAACCAGGCAATCATCCCGATGGCCGCGCAGATGTATGCCACCGGTGCCGCCACCGAAGGTACGGTCAACACGCGCGTGGGCTTTTTGGTCGAGTACGCCGAGTAAGGCCTGAACGCTTCGATCCCACTGTAGGAGCGGGCTTGCTCGCGATAGCGCTGTATCGCATGACCGACCCACCACATTCGCGGGCAAGCCCGCTCCCACACTGAAGCGATTCCAGTTCGCCCGAAAGCCGCATTTTTGATCCCATGCCTGAGAAGAGAACCCGAACGATGAAACGCATGGCCCGCCTCGCGCTTGTCGCCTGTGCGCTTGTATTCATGTCATTGCTGACGCCACTCGCCCATGCAAGCGTCATCGTCCATGGCACACGTGTGGTTTACCCCGTCGAACAACAGGAGTTGATCGTGCGCCTGGAAAACAAAGGCGATCGCCCGGCGCTGGTGCAGGTGTGGCTGGATGCCGGCGATCGGCAATCGACACCGGCGACGGCGCGAACCCCGTTTACGCTGTCGCCACCGATCTTTCGTATCGAGCCCAACCAGCAACAGGCGGTGCGCTTGCGCTACACCGGCGAACCCGTGCCCACGGACCGCGAGAGCCTGTACTGGCTGAACGTATTGGAAGTGCCGCCAAGCACGCAGGATGCGGCGCAGAAAAACCAGATCCAGCTGTCGTTCCGTACCCGCCTGCGGGTGTTCCTCAGGCCGCAGGCGCTGCCGTTGCCGGCCGAACGCGCGCCCGCACAGGTGCAATGGAAGCTGGTGCCCCATGGTCAGGGGTATGCCCTGCAAGCCACCAACCCGACGCCCTATCACGTCTCGCTCGCCAGCATCGACCTGGCCAGCGATGGCCGACGCTACAGCAAAGCGGCCAACCAGACGGCCACCGACAGCCTGTTGATGCCCCACGGCGATACCAAGCTGTTTGCCCTGCCAGGGCTCAAGGCCCAGCCCAAGGGGGCGGCGCAGGTCGAGTTCACCGCCGTCAGCGATTTCGGCGCCCGCGTGCGGTATTCCGCCAGCCCAACCTTTTAAGTACGACGGATAACCCACCGCATGAACGCGTCATTGGTTTCTCGCCTTCTTCCGAAGGCCACGCTGGTACTCGTTGCCCTGCTCGCCGCCACGGCGGTACAGGCCAGCGTGGTCATCGGCAGCACTCGTATCGTTTATCTGCAAAAAGACAAGGAGGTGACGGTACGGCTCGATAGCAAAAACCAGAAACCGACATTGCTCCAGGTATGGCTGGACGACGGCAACGAACACTCTACCCCGGATGAGTCCGGGATACCGTTTGTGGCCACGCCGCCGATTTTCCGCATGGAACCGCAGCAGCAACAGATCATTCGCCTGGCCCACACCGGCGAACCGCTGCCGGCGGAGCGCGAAAGCCTGTTCTGGTTCAATCTGCTGGAAGTGCCTTCCCAAGCGCTGAACAGCGAGCAGAACAACCAACTGCAATTGGCGTTCCGCTCGCGGATCAAGCTGTTCTACCGCCCGGCAACACTGCCCTACGACGTCGAAGAAGCCCCCGCCAAACTGCAGTGGAAATACCTTGCGACCGAGCAGGGCCAGGCGCTGGAAGTCTTCAACCCGACGCCCTACCACGTGAGCTTCGACACGATTGAACTGGTCACCGGCGGCCAACGCCATTCGCGCGAAACCAGCGCATCGGGTGACAGCAATATGGTGGTCCCCGGCGGTCGCAACCGCTTCGTCCTGCCAGGGTTGAAGTCGGCACCGGCCAGCGCCCTGACCGTCGAGTTCCAGACCCTCGATGACTATGGCGTGCGGGTTTCCCACACGGCGGATATCCGGCGATGACCTCCCGACCTTAGGCACCGGCCCGGCCGCACCAGCGCCGCCGGCCCTGAAACATACCCTCGGATTTGCCCCCTCGACCGGGGCTGGGACTCGCCATGCCGATTTTCGGGCAGAACCTATTTTTTGGAAACGGTAACCATGCGTTCGAACACGCCTGCCAGCGCAATCAACTGGCCCTTGTCACGCCATCGACTCAAGCTGACCGCCCGCAGCCTGGTACTGCTCGGCAGCACGCATGCGATGCTCGCCCACGGCGTCGAGTATGTGGCTTTCAACCCGGCCTTCTTCCCGCAGGGCAAGGCGGGCTTGCAGGTCGACATCACCAAATTCAACCAGGGCAACGTCGTGTTGCCCGGCAGCTACCGCGCCGACGTTTACCTCAATGGCCAATGGTTCGGCCGTGAAAACCTGACTTTCAACGCCGTTGAAGGGCAGAACTCCGCGCAGTTGTGCCTGGGGCGCGACACCTTGCTCGCCTTCGGCGTGGACCTGGACGCTGTCGCCGAACACCATGGCGCGACAGGGCAGGCAGCCGCGCCGGCATTCCCGGTGTGCGGCGATATCGGCGCGTTCATTCCAGGCGCCAGCGTCAGCTTCGACCCGACCGACAACAAGCTGCAATTGCAGGTGCCGCAGCTTTACCTGGCGCGCCAGGCGCGTGGCTACGTGAGCCCGCAACAATGGGACAGCGGCATCAACGCAGGTTTTGCGCGCTACAACTTCAACACCTTTGCCACCAAGACCGCGGGGCGCTCGCTTAACTCCACCTACTTGGGCTTGAACACCGGTCTGAACCTCGGCGACTGGCATTTTCGGCACAACGGCAGCTTCAGCCAGTCGGACGGTTCTTCCGGCTACCAGAGCAGCGCCACCTACCTGCAACGCGAGTTGACCGGCCTGCAATCGCAACTGATGCTCGGCGAGATCTTTACCCCCGGCGAATTGTTCGACAGCGTGCGCATCAATGGCATCAGCGTGTTCAGCGATGACCGCATGCTGCCCGACTCCATGACCGGGTTTGCCCCGGTGGTGCGCGGCGTCGCCGAAACCAACGCGCGGGTCAGCGTACGCCAGCGCGGCATCCTGCTCGATGAAGTCAGCGTCGCGCCCGGCCCGTTCATGCTTGACGACCTGTACCCCACCGGATTCGGCGGCGACCTCAACGTCACCGTCACCGAAGCCGATGGGCGCGTACGCGAATTCATCGTGCCGTTCGCCGCCAACGCCAACTTGCTGCGCCCGGACGCGCGCCGCTATTCGCTGAGCGTCGGCCAACTGGATGAGATTGGCGTGCGGCACGCGCCAACCCTGGCGCAGGCCACGTACCAGCGCGGCTTGAGCAACCTGTTGACCGGCTATACGGGCACGGTGGTCGGCGAGGATTACTTCTCCCAGCTCATCGGCGCGGCGTTCAACACGCCGCTGGGTGCCCTGTCGCTGGACGTGACCAACTCCGACGCCCGGGTGCCCGGCCACGCTTCGCGCAATGGTCAAAGCGTGCAACTGCGCTACAGCAAGAATTTCACCGACACCGGAACGCATTTCGCGCTGGGCGCCTACCGCTACTCCACCGAAGGCTTCCTCAACGTGCGCGATGCGGCGCGCGTGCGTGGCCTGGCCATGGACGGGCTCAACGTCGACAGCGTCTCGCGCCTGCGCGACCGCATGGACGTCAGTCTCAACCAGAGCGTGGGCACTGGCTCCTTCTACCTGACCGGTTCCTCGCAGCAATACTGGAACCGCCAGAGCCGCAACCTGACGTTCTCCACTGGCTACAGCAATACCTGGAAAGGCCTGCACTACACCGTCAGCGCCCAGCGCACCCGCGACCTGCTGAGTGACCGGGTGGACAAGCAGATCGACTTTACCTTGAGCCTGCCGCTGGGCAGCGGGTCGCGCAAACCGACCCTCTCCACCTCGGTGTATCGCGGCGACCGCAGCAGCGGTGAACGCGCCAGCCTGGGCGGCAGCCTCGGCGAGCTCAACGAGGTCAGCTACGGCCTGAGCACGACGCGCACTTCAGGCAGCGGCAACGCGGCCAGCGCCGACATCAAATACCAGACCAGCCAGGGCGTGCTCTCGGCCGGCGTTGGCCGCAGCTCGGATTACCGCTCACTGTCGCTGGGCTTGACCGGGGGCGTCGTCGCGCACGCCGGCGGCCTGACGCTGGCCCCGGAGCTGGGCGACACCATCGGCATCGTGCAGGCCGCAGGCGCAGCCGGCGCACGGGTCAACGGCAACCACAGTTCACAGGTGAGCAAAAGCGGCTACGCCGTGGTACCGCACCTGACGCCGTACCGCAAGAACATGGTCGAGCTGGACCCCAAGGACCTGTCCGTGGACGTAGAGCTCAAGACCGCCGCGCAAAACGTCGCGCCCCGCGCAGGCTCGGTAGTGATGCTGGAATTCGAGAGCGTCAGCGGCCAGGCCATGTTGATCACGGCTTTGCGCGAAGACGGCAGCCCGTTGCCGTTCGGTGCCGATGTGATGGATGCGAGCGGCGCCATTGTCGGCATGGTCGGCCAGAGCGGCAAAGCTTTTGTGCGGGTGCCTCGCGACGCGAATCTGTTGATCGTCAAGTGGGGCGCCACTGCCGCCAGCACGTGCCAATTGAGTTACCAGCTCAACCCGGCGCCCGGCGGGGAAAGCCACGACCGCTTGCGTCACCTGGATGCCGGTACCTGCGCGGCCAACACCAGCCTGGTTGCACAGGACCGCCCCGGCGCGAGCCCGCGTGACGAATACCTTTAATTGCAACACCACAAGGACCCTTAGATGAAAACTCAAACGTTACCCCTCATTCTGGCCGTCAGCGCCGCTATCGCGGCCGGCCCGACAAACGCCGCCACGACCGGCTCGCTGGGGTTTGCCGGCCAGGTCGACAGCGGCACCTGCAACCTGGCCGCTGGCGACGTGAGCCGCACCATCACCTTGCCGACGGTCAAGGTGGCGGATTTCGACAACGCGGTGTCCGTCGGGGAAACGCCCTTCCAGGTCACCGCCGAATGCGAGTCGGACATTCGCAACGTCACCTTTCTGTTCACCGGTACGGCGGACAGCGGCAACGGGATGCTGTTCAACAATACCGGCAGCGCAACCGGCCTGGGTATCTGGCTCAAGGCCGGTGCCACAGGCACCACGATTCCGGCCAATGGCACCGAGCTTGAACGCAGTCGTACGGTTGCCACATCGGCCAGCAGAGCGGTGCTGGATGCGTCTGCGGCCTATCACAAAAACGACGCAGCCGTTGGCCGGGGCACCTTGGTCAGTGCCGCGACCTTGTCGATTACCTACGATTGAAACGGGCTCGCGCAAGCGCAGGAGCCGGCACAGGAGGTGCGCAAAAACACGTCCGCCCCGATAACAGGGCGCTCTATCCATTTTTGCGAAGCTGAACATGAAATATTCCACGCAACTCTTATTGGCACTCCTGGCCTGTGGCCTCTCGATCACGGCTCAAGCGGCGTGCGACCGCTATCCGATGTCCACGCACAGCCTCTCGCTTCCGTCCGTCATCGAAGTGCCCGATAGCCTGCCCGTGGGCAGCATCATTCTGCGCAAGGCCTTCGACGGAGTTGCACCGGGCTTTACCATCACCTGCCCCACGGCAACCTTGAGACAATTCGCCGGGCATTGGTACGAACTGGTAGCCGTTCCCGGCGCAGGTATATCCGCCCATCTCACCTATGTTCCAGGCGTGGCCGTCAATGTGATGGTCAGGGATGCAAGCGGATTGGTTTATCCCCACTCGCTGGCAAGCGCCAGCCAAGTGATGCCTGCCGGAAGTACGCATTACAGCAACGTGAGCGCAGAGGCGATCTTCTACAAAGTCGCGCCTGTGGAAAGCGCGACATTGCATGCGACCAACTGGCTGTACGAAAGGTGGGCAACCAATCAGGGCTATTTTTCGCTGTCGCTCGTCACCTCCACGCGCTTCGTCAAACCCACCGCCACCTGCGACCTGGCGGCTGGCGACGTCAACCGCACGGTGGCGCTGCCCACCGTGCGGGTGGGTGACTTTCGCACGGCCACCAGCGCCGGCGCCACGCCGTTCGATCTGTCAGCCAATTGCAGCAACGCCTCGAACGTGACCTTCCGCTTTTCCGGCACCGCCGCGTCCGGCGATGCCTCGCGCTTTGCCAACACCGGCAGCGCGGGCGGCCTGGCCCTGTGGCTGTATGCGCGCAGCAATAACACCACCATTACGCCAAGCGGCACCGACAGCTCGCGCACCGTCACGGTCTCCAACAACCGCGCGGTGCTGCCGCTCGGCGCGGCGTACTTCAAGACCGGTACGGTTGGCCAGGGCACCTTCGCCAGCACGGCCACGGTGTCGATTACCTATAACTGAAACCACACAGGCCCCTTATGAAGCTCAACGCTCTTTCGGCAGTATTGGCGATCAGCGGCTGTATCGCCGCCAGCTCCCTGCACGCCGCCACTACCGGCACTTTGCGTTTTACCGGACAAGTCGACGCAGGCACGTGCAACCTGGCGGCCGGTGATGTGAACCGCACGATCACACTGCCTCCGGTCAAAGTGTCGGATTTCGATTCATCCGCACAAGCGGGGACGACGAACTTCGACATCACCGCCGACTGTGAATCGGACATTAAAAATGTGTTCTTCCTGTTTACGGGAACGCCGTCCGCCGGAAACGGCGAACTATTCGCCAATACGGGAACCTCGGGCGGCACGGCGCTTTCGCTTTCCCACCGAAATGTCGCGTACATCCCTGCCAACGGAACGGTCGACCAGCGCACCCGCCAGCTCACGGTCAGCAACTCTAAAGCGGTGTTACCCATGAATGCGTCATACCGAAAAACAGGCGAAGCGATCACCAAAGGCAGCCTGGCCAGCGCCGTTACCGTGTCGATCACCTATAACTGAGAAACGCGCCTGTGGCGTGAGCAAAAAAAACGTCCGACCCTTTAGAGGCCGGACGTTTTTTGTGTCCCGGAAAAATCAGGACTGACTGGATGGCGTCGGGGTTGCCGGCGTTGCAGTCGGGTTTACCGCAGGGGTCGGTGCCGACACCGAGTTGGCGGTGGACGCGGTGGTCGCCGCAGGCTTGGCCGCAACAGCGGGCTTGGACGCGGGTTTTTTCGCTACCGCTGGCTTCTTCGCGACGGCTGGTTTTGCCGCTGGCTTGGCTGCTGCTGGTTTGGCGGCAGGTTTAGCAGCCGCAGGTTTAGCAGCCGCAGGTTTAGCTGCCGGCTTGGCGGCGGGTTTCGCGGCGGACTTGGCAGCAGGTTTGGCAGCAGGTTTAGCGGCAACCGGTTTTGCCGCTGGCTTGGCGGCCGGCTTGGCAGCTGCGGTTTTCGCCGCAGGTTTTGCGACAGCTTTGGCCGGTGCCTTGGCCGCAGGCTTCGCGGTCGGTTTAGCGGCGACTTTTACCGCAGGCTTGGCCGTGGTTTTCGCGACGGGTTTGGCCGCTGCGGTTTTAGCCACCGGCTTGGCTGCAGGTTTGGCAGCGGCCGCTTTTACGGGAGCCACTTTCGCGCCGGTCAGTTTTTCGATTTGCTTGGTCAGGGTATCGACCTTGCTGTGCAGCGTCTTCAGCTCTGCCTTGCTCGGCACGCCCAGTCGCGAAATGGCACTGTTGAGGCGCTTGTCGAAGGTTTCTTCCAACTTGCCCCACGTGTCGGAAATGCTCGACTTGGCGGAACCGGCAGTTGTCTTGGCCGCATCAACTTTTTTACCCACCGTGGTTTTGGTCAACTTCTCGGCCTTTTCGCCGTCCTTGACCAGAGTCTCGAAGTATTTGCCACCGTCACTGCTAACCTTCGAGTACACGCCTAAACCAGCAAGCCAGATCTTACGGGAATATTTTTCAACTTCCCCGACCCACGAGCTGCCTTCTTTCTGAGTAGTCTTTTTAACAGCCATCCGGATGTCTCCTTAGTGTTTACGCGCGACACGTTCTAGCAATGTCGTCAGCTCTTCGAGCTTAGCAGAGAGTGTCTCAACGTCATGTCTAGACGCAATGCCGATTCGATTCAAGGCACTTGCAACACGAGTATCAAAAGCTTTTTCAACTTTATCCAGCTGAACTTCTACCAGACCTTTGAGGGTTGAGACATTACTCTTTACTTGGTCCATCTGACTGTTGGCAGCCTCAAGTTGTTCAACTGCAACTTTTTTGCCTTTATTTTCAATATGTTGACCCGTTTTAACCAGTTCCTTGAAGTATTCTGCGCCCTCACTTCCAACCTTGGCGTAGGCACCCAGCCCCGCCAGCCAGATCCTGCGGGCGTAGGACTTGCCGTCGCTTGGGGCAGTGGTCCGGGCGTCGATTTTTTTCTTCAGGATAACGTTGGCCATGGTTCGCCTCACACAGGATAGGGGGGAGGAACGGCCCACACGGGTTGCGGGCTTGGGCACAAAGTAGGAGGAATAATTAGAATCGGCACCCTAACAACAGGTTGATCAAGACAACGCCTTGTCCAGGGCTTTCTCGATTTCGGATTTGATGGTGCCGCTCATGGCCGACATCAACAGGCCCAGTTCCACATCGATGCGCAACGAATCATCGGCGACTAACACAGTGCCCTTAACCCCCGAACGCCTGAGGTTCAACGTATCACCGGACCACGACGACTCCAGGCCATAACGTTCCTGAAGTTTGCTTGCCAACTGTTCGGCCTTTGCCCGTGCGGCTTCTTTACCCAGGTTATGTGCGCGCTCAACGGTAATACGGGCCATTGCCATGACTCCTCTTTATAGCCAGTGGTAAAACCTTCCGTGCGGCAAAAGGTCTCTGAGATGACCTATCTTACCTGCAGCCTTGCCAAGACAAAGCAGGCCTTGGGGATTATCATGTGCCGCATTCTCTTCTGGTGACAGCGATATGACTGATCAGCGCAAAGGCAGCGATGCCGAACCCACCACTCACTTCGGCTTCAAGAACGTACCGGAAAGCCAAAAAGCGGAAAAAGTCGCTGAGGTGTTCCACTCCGTAGCCGCCAAGTACGACCTGATGAACGACGTGCTGTCGGGCGGCATGCACCGTCTGTGGAAGCGCTTCACTATCGAGCTGTCCGGCGTGCGCACCGGTAACCGCGTGCTGGACATCGCCGGCGGCACCGGCGATCTGGCGGCCAAATTCTCCAAGCTCGTAGGCCCGACCGGCCAGGTGGTATTGGCGGACATCAACGGTTCGATGCTCAAGGTCGGCCGCGACCGCCTGCTGGATAAAGGCGTGGCCGGCAATATCGAATTCGTGCAGGCCGACGCGGAAAAACTGCCGTTCCCCGACAACCATTTCGACTGCGTGACCATCGCCTTCGGCCTGCGCAACGTCACCCACAAGGAAGACGCGATCCGCTCGATGCTGCGTGTGCTCAAGCCGGGCGGCCGCCTGTTGGTGCTGGAGTTCTCCAAGCCGACCAACGCGCTGATGTCCAAGGTCTACGACACCTACTCGTTCGCCTTCATGCCGCTGATGGGCAAGCTGATCACCAATGATGCCGAAAGCTATCGCTACCTGGCCGAATCGATCCGCATGCACCCCGACCAGGAAACCCTCAAGTCGATGATGGTAGAGGCCGGTTTCGACCGTGTGACCTACCACAACATGACCTCGGGTATCGTCGCCCTGCACCGCGGCATCAAGCCCTGATGTTGCTCCAAGGTCTTCTCGCAAGCGCGGAACACGGCCTCAACCGTGTGCTGCGCCTGGACAGCACCGCCCTGGCGCGGCTGGCGCACCTGAACGGCAAAATCATCGCCGTCGACTGCCGCAGCCCCGCGTTGCAGCTGTTTATCCTGCCCAGCGATGAAGGCCTGACGCTGGCGACCCAATGGGCCGCCGACGCCGACTGCACCCTGCGTGCGCCGGCCTCGAGCCTGGTGCACCTGGCCTTGAGCCGCAACAAAACCGCGATTCTGCACAGCGCCGAGGTGGAGCTGGAAGGCGACAGCGCGGTGCTGATGGACCTGGCCGCGGTGCTGCAAGACCTGGAACTGGACTGGGAATACGAGCTGTCGCGCTGGATCGGCCCGGTGGCCACCCAGTTGCTCAGCGGGCACCTGCGCAGTCGATCGCGCTGGTACCAGCAAGGGTTCGCCAGCCTCAGCCAGAACCTCGCCGAATACCTGAGCGAAGAATCGCGCACCCTGGTCGGAGAACGGGAAGCGCAAGCGCGCTTTCGTGAACTCGACAAGGCCAAAATCGACCTGGAACGCCTCGAGGCCCGCTTCGAGCGCCTGAGCCGTTCCCTTGATCCAAGCGATAACGCATGAAGCTGCTCGCCGTCCGCCGTTTGTTTCGTATCCAGCGCGTCGTAATCCGCTACCGCCTCGATGACTTGCTGTTCGCCCTGCCCTTGCCGTGGTTCCTGCTGGCGGTGCGTTATGTGCTGCCGTGGCGCTGGCTGCCGCGCAAAAAGCTCGAGCTCAGCCGTGGTGCGCGCCTGCGCCTGGCCTTGCAGGATCTGGGGCCGATCTTCATCAAGTTCGGGCAGATCCTCTCGACCCGCCGCGACTTGTTGCCCGAAGACATCGCCGATGAGCTGATGCTGCTGCAGGATCGCGTGCCGCCTTTCGACTCCCAGCAATCGATGAACCTCATCGAAGCGCAGTTGGGCAAGAAGATCAGCGACGTATTCAGCCGTTTCGACGTCGAGCCGCTGGCCTCGGCCTCGGTCGCACAGGTGCACGCGGCGCAGCTCAAGACCGGCGAAGAAGTGGTGGTGAAGGTGATTCGCCCAGGCCTCAAGCCGATCATCGGCCAGGACCTGGCGTGGTTGTTCATCCTGGCCCGCGCCGCTGAGCGCTTCTCGGCCGATGCGCGCCTGCTGCACCCGGTGGACGTGGTCGCCGACTACGAAAAAACCATCTACGACGAACTCGACCTGCTGCGCGAAGCCGCCAATGCCAGCCAGCTCAAGCGCAACTTCGAAGGCTCGCAACTGCTGTACGTGCCACAGGTGTATTGGGACTGGTGCCGCCCCAAAGTGTTGGTGATGGAGCGCATCTACGGGGTGCAGGTCACTGACCTGGCGACCCTCGCCGACCAGCGCACCGACATGAAGATGCTGGCCGAGCGTGGCGTGGAGATCTTCTTCACCCAAGTGTTCCGTGACAGCTTCTTCCACGCCGACATGCACCCGGGCAACATCTTCGTCAGCACCGTCAACCCGTGGAGCCCGCAGTACATTGCGATCGACTGCGGCATCGTCGGCAGCCTGACGCCGGAAGACCAGGACTACCTGGCACGCAACCTGTTCGCCTTCTTCAAGCGTGACTATCGCCGCGTGGCGCAGTTGCACATCGATTCAGGCTGGGTGCCGGCGGAAACCAAACTCAACGAATTCGAAGCGGCGATCCGCACGGTGTGCGAGCCGATCTTTGAAAAACCGTTAAAGGATATTTCCTTCGGCCAGGTGCTAATGCGCCTGTTCCAGACCGCACGGCGCTTCAACATGGAAGTGCAGCCGCAGTTGGTGCTGTTGCAAAAAACCCTGCTGAACATCGAGGGTCTGGGCCGCCAGTTGTACCCGGACCTCGACCTCTGGAGCACCGCCCAACCGTTCCTGGAACGTTGGATGCGTGAACGGATGAGCCCGAAAACCATGCTGGGCAACCTGCACAGCCAGATGGAACAGCTGCCGCACCTGGCCAACATGACCCGCGACTTGCTGGAACGCATGTCCCAGCCCCATGCCAAGGACCCGGAGCCACCGTGGCGCAAACGCAAGGACGACTGGTTCCTGCGCCTGCTGGGCGCCGCGCACCTGGTGGGCGGGGTGATGCTGGCCATCGGCGGCCCGTTGAACCAACTGGGCCACTGGCCGGCGGGCGCCATGGTTGCCGTGGGTGTTTATCTGATCGTGCGTCGATAGCCAATCCGGTTATACACTGTCGCAAATTGCCGGAGCCGAACATGAAAGACTGGCTGGACGAGATCAAGTGGGACAGTGACGGCCTGGTGCCGGCCATTGCCCAGGACTACAAGACCGGGCGCGTACTGATGATGGCCTGGATGAACCGCGAGGCCCTGAGCCTCACCGCCACTGAGCAGCGCGCCATTTACTGGTCACGTTCGCGTGGCAAACTGTGGCGCAAGGGCGAAGAGTCCGGGCATGTGCAGACCCTGCACGAGATGCGCCTGGACTGCGACGCCGACGTGGTGATCCTGATGGTCGAACAGATCGGCGGCATCGCTTGCCACACCGGCCGTCACAGCTGCTTCTATCGCGTGTTCGAGAACGGCGAGTGGAAGATCGTGGAGCCGGTGCTCAAAGACCCGCACGCCATCTATTCGGCAGGACACTGACATGAGCGATACCCTGAACCGCGTGGCCCAGGTGCTGGAAGACCGCAAAGGCGCGGACGCCGACAGCTCCTACGTCGCCAGCCTGTACCACAAGGGCTTGAACAAGATTCTGGAAAAACTCGGCGAAGAGTCCGTCGAGACCATCATCGCCGCCAAGGACGCGCAAATCAGCGGCGACTGCAGCGATGTGATCTACGAAACCGCCGACCTGTGGTTCCACAGCCTGGTCATGCTCGCCCAACTGGGGCAGCATCCGCAGGCCGTGCTCGATGAACTGGACCGTCGCTTCGGCTTGTCCGGGCATGCCGAGAAGGCTTCGCGCCCGCCCGCTTGAATAACTAAGACTAGAGGATTTGCAGCATGGGCATTTTTGACTGGAAACACTGGATCGTCATTCTGGTAGTGGTGGTATTGGTGTTTGGCACCAAGAAACTCAAGAACCTGGGCACCGATGTCGGCGAGTCGATCAAGGGCTTTCGCAAAGCCATGAATGACGACGAAAAACCGGCTGACCCGGCCGCCAATCCAGTGCCGCCCGCACAGCCGGTGCACCCGCAGGCCGCCCAGCCGATCACCGAGCGTCGCACCTTCGACGTGCAGGCTGAGAAAGTCGAAGAGCCGACCCGCAAAGACTCGTGAGCACTGACTAATGTTTGGTATCAGCTTCTCTGAACTGCTACTCGTCGGCCTCGTAGCCTTGCTGGTATTGGGGCCGGAACGCCTGCCCGGTGCCGCGCGCACGGCCGGCCTGTGGATAGGGCGCCTGAAACGCAGTTTCAACGCGATCAAACAGGAAGTTGAACGCGAAATCGGCGCCGACGAGATTCGCCGGCAGCTGCACAACGAGCACATTTTGTCGTTGGAGCAGGAAGCGCGGAAGATTCTTTCACCGGTGCAGGAGCCGGCCAAACCCGTTGAGCCCATGGCCGAGCAGAGCATCGCCCCTGCGCCCGCCGACACGAAGCCCGCCGCACCCGCACCGACCGAGCCTGCGCCGACGCCCGTTGCGTCGCCCGCGCCCCATGACCCTACATTGCCGCCGCGAGCCCCATGAGCGCTGATAAACCGGAAAACGACCAGCATATGCCGCTGGTCTCGCACCTCACCGAGTTGCGTACCCGCCTGCTGCGTTGCGTAGCGGCGATCTTCATCATCTTTGCCGGGTTGTTCGCCTTTACCCAGCAGATCTACACCTTCGTCTCGACGCCGCTGCGCCAGTACCTGCCGGCGGGTGCGACGATGATTGCCACCGATGTGTCATCGCCGTTCCTCACGCCGTTGAAGCTGACCATGATGGTCTCGCTGTTCCTGGCGATCCCGGTGATCCTGCACCAGATCTGGGGCTTTATCGCGCCGGGCCTGTACAAGCACGAAAAGCGCATCGCGGTGCCGTTGCTGGTGTCGAGCATTCTGCTGTTCTACACCGGCATGGCGTTCGCCTACTTCCTGGTGTTCCCGCTGATCTTCAAGTTCTTCGCCGCCGCCACCCCGGCCGGCGTGGAGATGATGACCGACATCACCAGCTACCTCGACTTCGTGATGACGCTGTTCTTCGCCTTTGGCGTGGCCTTCGAAATCCCGGTGGCCGTGGTGCTGCTGGTGTGGATCGGCGTGGTCAACGTGGCGTACCTGAAGAAGATCCGCCCGTACGTGATCATCGGCTGCTTCGTGGTCGGCATGATCCTTACGCCGCCGGACATTTTCTCCCAGACCCTGCTGGCGGTGCCGATGTGGATGCTGTTCGAGATCGGCATTCTGTTCAGCGGCCTGATCAGCAAGCGTGGCGAGCACCCGGATGACCAACCCGCCGACGACGACCAGCCGCCAGCGACCCAGCCGTGAACCTGCTGCTGCTTGAGGAGGCCGACTTTATCGCGGCCGACCGCGTGGTGCTGCGTGATCGGCGCCTGGTGCATATGCAGGAAGTACACCGCGCTGCCGTAGGCGACAGCCTGCGCGTCGGTCGTATCGGCGGGCTGATGGGCAATGCCCAACTGCTGCGCCTGGAGGCCGGCGAAGCCGAACTGCAAGTAGGCTTCGACCAGCCAGCGCCGGCCAAACTGCCACTGACCCTGCTGCTGGCCCTGCCGCGTCCGAAAATGCTGCGCCGGGTGTTGCAGACGGTGGCCGCCATGGGCGTGCCCAAGGTGGTGCTGGTGAACAGCTATCGCGTCGAAAAGAGCTTCTGGCAAACCCCGTTCCTGGAACCCGCGGCGATTCGCGAGCAATTGATCCTGGGCCTGGAACAGGCGCGGGATACGGTGCTGCCCGAGATCGTCATCGAAAAGCGCTTCAAGCCGTTCGTCGAAGACCGCCTGCCGGCGCTGGCCGAAGGCACCTTGGGGCTCATCGGTCATCCGGGCGATTACCCGGCCTGCCCACGCGGGCTGGACGAGCCGGTCACCCTGGCGATTGGCCCGGAAGGCGGCTGGATTCCCTACGAAGTGGACCTGCTGACCAAGGCCGGCCTGCAACCGGTACAACTCGGCGCGCGCATCCTGCGGGTCGAAACCGCCGTCACCGCCCTACTCGCCCGGCTGTTCTAACCCAATCTGAAAAACGCCCCATCACCTGTGGGAGCTGGCTTGCCTGCGATAGCGGTGGTGAATTCACCACCGCTATCGCAGGCAAGCCAGCTCCCACATTGGATTTGTGTCGCTATAGAATCCTGCGCTCGTGCCGATAGCCCTTCAATAAGTCCAAACCTTGTTCCAAGGGAGTTTGCAGCATGTATCGTTGGTTAGCCGAAAAGCTGGGGAATGTCAGCGTCAAAACCAAGCTGGGCGTAGGCTTTGGCCTGGTGTTGCTGCTCACGCTGATGATCACCTTCACCGGCTGGACCGGACTCTCCGGCGTGATCAGTCGCGGCGACAAGCTGGGCTATATCGCCAGCCTCAACGACCTGAGCAAGGACTTGCGCATTGCGCGCCTGGACTTCGAAATGCGTCGTGGCGAACAGGGCCCAGCGGCGGTCAATGACTACTTGGGCAAGCTGGACAGCGGCCTGAAGACAGCCCGTACACTGATTGAGCAGCCCGCCGATATTGCCTTGATCGACGACCAACTGGCCGCAGTCGACCAGTACAAGCGCGCGTTTGACGCCATGGTCCAGGCCGGGGCCAATCGAGAAAACGCTCGCAGCAAATTGGGCGATACCGCCGACAACGCGGTGCAAAAAGTCGGCGAAGTCGAAAAGGCTTTGCTGCAGGGCGACAGTGTCAGCCAGTTCAACAGCGTCGTCGACCTGAGCAAACTGATCCAGCAAGCCCGGTTCCAGGTACGCGGCTATACCTACAGCGGCAAGGTCGAGGCCGAACAACCCGCGCTGGACGCCATCGATAACGCCCTGAAGAAAATCACCGGCCTCAACGGTCAACTCCCTGAACAATATTCGACCAACCTGCAACAGGCCAGCGTGTCGCTGCAAGCCTATCGCGCGGCGGTCAGCCAATACCGCGACTCTCAGGTGGCCAGCGCCGCAGCGTTGAAAATCATGGGCACCCAAGGCGACCTACTGCTGGACCGCAGTAACAAGTTGACCCTTTCGCAAACCGTGGTGCGTGACGCGGACGCTGCAAACGCCAAGCAACTGTTGCTCCTGGCTGCGGTACTGGCGCTGATTTTCGGCCTGGTTGCCGCCTGGGTCATCACCCGGCAGATCATCGTGCCGCTGGCGCAGACGCTCAACGTGGCCGAGCGGGTCGCCTCGGGCGACCTGAGCCACAACCTGATCTCCGAGCGCCAGGACGAACTGGGCCAGTTGCAACGCGCCATGCAAAACATGACGGTCGGCCTGCGTGAGCTGATCGGCGGCATCAGCGAAGGCGTCACTCAGATCGCCAGCGCCGCCGAGCAATTATCCGCCGTCACCGAGCAGACCAGCGCCGGGGTCAACAACCAGAAGATCGAGACCGACCAGGTCGCCACCGCCATGAACGAAATGGCCGCCACCGTGCAGGAAGTGGCGCGCAATGCCGAGGAAGCCTCCGAAGCCGCCGTTGCTGCCGACCAGCAGGCTCGGGAGGGCGACAAGGTGGTCGGCGAAGCCATCGCCCAGATCGAACGCCTGGCCACCGAAGTGGGCAACTCCACGGTTGCCATGGGCGACCTCAAGCGCGAAAGCGACAAGATCGGCAGCGTGCTCGACGTGATCAAGTCGGTGGCCCAGCAAACCAACCTGCTGGCCCTCAACGCCGCCATTGAAGCCGCGCGTGCCGGTGAAGCCGGGCGTGGCTTCGCCGTGGTGGCCGATGAAGTGCGCAGCCTGGCCCAGCGTACGCAGAAGTCCACCGAGGAGATCGCAGAGCTGATCGTCGGCCTGCAAAATGGCACCCAGCAGGTCGCAACCATCATGGACAACAGCCGTGGCCTGACCGACAGCAGCGTCGAGCTGACCCGCCGTGCCGGCAGCGCACTGGCGAACATCACCCGCACGGTCTCGACCATCCAGGCGATGAACTCGCAGATCGCCACCGCCGCCGAACAGCAAAGCGCGGTGGCCGAAGAGATCAACCGCAGCGTGCTGAACGTGCGCGATGTGTCGGAGCAAACCTCGGCGGCCAGTGAAGAAACCGCCGCCTCCAGCGCTGAGCTGGCGCGCCTGGGCATCTACCTGCAGACCTTGGTCGGGCGCTTCCGTATCTGACTCCTCCTACGCGGCGGCCACTCGAGGCCGCCGCAACTTGTGAAATTTCCTACGTAGTTATCAGCCCGCCATCACTCCGAATCGATTTAGCGTTAGTCGACACGCTTTTTCAGATCTGGAGGTTCCCCATGTTTCCTCGGCTGACCCGCTTGCTGGCCAACGCCAGCGTCCGCCTCAAACTCGCCTTGGGCTTCGGTCAGGTGCTGATCCTCAGTCTGGTCATTGCCGTGACCGGCTGGCAGGCCTTGAACCAGGTAATTTTTCGCTCAAGCAACCTGTCGGCCCTGGGCCAATTGACGGCGGTCGCGGAGGCTATGCGCGCCGACCGCATCGTTTACCGCACCCTCACCGACGCCGCCAGCCTGGGCAAGATGACCCGGCAGATCGAAACCATCGACCAGCATCTGGGCTATCTGGCCACCCACCTGAAAGACCCGGGCGACCTGCAGCGCATTCAAGCGGCGGAACGCCTTGTCGAGGGTTTCAAAGCGGTGCTCGTCGAGTTGCCGCCGTTGATCGAACAGCGCGACAGCATTCGCCCGCCACTTCATGCAACCGCACTGCAGGCCAGTGACACCCTTGCACAGCTGGCCAGCGAATTGCCTGACCAACAAGACCAGCAGGCACTGGATGCCATCGAAAACCTGCGCCAAGCCATGGAGCAAGCCGAGGATAAGGCCCAAAGCCCTGCCTGGGGCGCCGAGTCGTTGCAAGCCTATGCCGAAGCGGTCGGCAATGCCCTCGACGCCCTGGACGTCGCCCAGGCCGCCGTGACCAGCCTGCCCGCCGACTCAACCTTACTAAAAACCGACTTGGCGAACTATCGCGCACAGTTGGTAACGCTCAAGGAAGCTCAGCTCAACACCGAAACCGCGCAGAACCGGTTTGAGCAGCAACTCAACCAACTGCTTGAACACAGCGAAACCGTGAGCCAGGGCCAGACCCTCAAGCGCGACAGGGAAGCCCACCAGACCCGGACCCTGCTGATCAGCGTCACAGCCGCAGCCCTGTTGCTCGGCACCCTGGCGGCCTGGTGGATCGCCCGGCAGATCGCGATGCCGCTGCGCCAAGTGCTGGCCTGGGCCAACCGTATCGCGCAGGGCGATCTCAGCCACGACATACAGGTTGAGCGCAAAGACGAGCTAGGCCAATTGCAGCAAACCATCGGCGACATGACCCGCAACCTGCGCAGGCTGATCAGCGGCATCGGTGACAGCGCCCGGCAGATCGCCAGCGCCGCCACACAGCTGTCGAGCGTCACAGAGCAGACCCGCGCGGGCATCAGCAACCAGAAGGATGAAACCGACCAGGTAGCGACCGCGATGAACGAAATGCTCGCCACCGCCCAGGAGGTCGCGCGACATGCCGAAGAAGCCTCAAAGGCGGCAGATGAGGCCGATCAACAGGCCACCGCCGGCGACCAGGTCGTGGGGCAAGCCGTAGAGCAAATTGGCCATCTGGCCCACGAAATGGCGCGCGCCAGCCAGGCAATGATTGCCTTGCAACACGAGAGCCAAAAAATCGGCGGCGTGCTGGACGTGATCAAGTCGGTGTCCCAACAGACCAACCTGCTGGCGCTGAACGCCGCCATTGAAGCTGCGCGTGCAGGGGCCGCAGGCGAAGGGTTTGCCGTGGTCGCCGATGAAGTACGCAGCCTTGCCCAGCGCACTCAGGAATCGGCGGAAGAAATCGAGGGACTGATCAGCGGGCTGCACACCGGCACCCAGCAGGTGGCAGATATCATGGACGGCAGCCGCGCCTTGACCGACTACAGCGTCGACCTGAGCCGCGACGTGGGCGATGCATTGGCGGCGATTATCCTCAGGGTCTCGATCATCCAGGAAATGAACCCGCAGATTGCCGCGGCCGCCGAGCAGCAATGTGCCGTGGCCGAGGAAATCAATCGCAGCGTCATGAAGGTGCGGGATGTGTCGCAAATGACCGCGACCGCCAGTGAGGAAACCGCGGCCGCCAGCGTTCAGTTGACGAAGTTGAGCCTGGATCTGCAGGCCCTGGTCGGCAAGTTCAGGCTATAGGACCTGACGCAGGAAGGCCTGGGCCCGCGGGTCTTTCGGTGCCGCGAAGAACGCGGCCGGCGCCGCATCTTCCAGCAATTTGCCATGGTCGAAGAACAGCACGCGGTCGGCCACCTCACGGGCAAAGCCCATCTCGTGGGTGACGCAGACCATGGTCATGCCTTCCAGGGCCAGGGTCTTCATCACATCCAGCACTTCGCCGACCATTTCCGGGTCCAGCGCCGAGGTGGGCTCGTCAAACAGCATCACCTTGGGCTCCATCGCCAATGCGCGGGCAATCGCGACACGCTGCTGCTGGCCGCCGGACAGGCGTGAAGGAAATTCGTTGGCCTTCTGCGCAATGCCGACCTTCTCCAGCAGCGCCAGGGCCTTGGCTTCGCGCTCTTGCTTGCCGCGCTTGCGCACGACCTTTTGCGCCAGGCACAGGTTTTCCAGCACGGTCATGTGGGGGAACAGGTTGAAATGCTGGAACACCATGCCGACTTCACGGCGATAAGCGTTGACGTCGGTCTTAGGGTCAGCCAGTTGCAGACCGTCGATGCTCACCGACCCTGAGTCGAATTCCTCCAGCCCATTGAGGCAACGCAGGAACGTAGATTTGCCGGAGCCGGACGGGCCGATCACTACCAGCACTTCGCCCTTCGCCACCCTGGTGCTGACGTGGTCGACCGCGCGGACCACATGGCCACGGGTATCGAAGACTTTTACCAGATCGCGGACTTCAATCACTTTGCGCGAGCCTCCGCTCAAGCCGGCTGGCCATTTTCGACAGCGGCAGGTTGATCAGCAGGTACAGGCCTGCCACACAGAACAGGATCTCAAACGGCGAAAACGAGGTGGTGATCACTTCGCGTCCGCTTTTGAGCAGTTCGGTGATCGCAATCACCGAGACCAGCGAGGTGTCTTTCACCAGGCTGATGAATTGCCCGGCCAGCGGCGGCAGCACGCGCTTGAACGCCTGCGGCAGCACCACATGGCGCATCGATTGGCTGGCGCTCAAGCCCAGGGAACGGGCGGCCTCGTCCTGGCCACGGGTGATGGATTGCACCCCAGCGCGCACGATCTCCGCCACATACGCGCCGGTGAACAGCGACAGCGCGGCGATCCCGGCGAACTCCCGGGACAGGTTGAGCACCGTGCCGATGAAGAAATAGAAAATGAAGATCTGCACCAATAGCGGCGTGCCCCGCACCAGTTCGACGTAGATCGTCGACAGATCGCGCAGGGTCGGGTTGCTCGACAAACGGCACAGGCCGGTCGCCAAGCCGATCGCCAGGCCAAGGATGCCGGACACCACCGACAGCCACAGCGTGGTCCACAAGCCCCACATCAGCGGGCCCAGCGCCCAGTGCCGGTTGACGCCGATCACATCGCCTTCGGCCACGTCATCGCCGCGCGCCACTTGCAGGCTGTTGTCGGCGACCGTCACCTTTTGCTCGGCGCCCGCGTCGTTGCGCAGGGTGACTTCGGCCACGTCACCTTTGCGCACCAGCTCGATCACGGTCGAGATATCCGCCGCCCGCTGGGCTTCTTCAGCCTGATAGGCGAAATACTGCGGGACGCGGTTCCAGCGCCATTCGTAGGACATCATCGACGTGGCGTAGTACAAGGCGCCCGCCAGGCCGACCAGCACGACCACGGTCAGCAGGTGCCAGGGCCATTGGGCTTTTTTCTGTTTCATTTCAAGTTCCGGGATCTGAGATCGTTCCCACGCTCTGCGTGGGAATGCATCACTGGACGCTCTGCGTCCGCTTTGTGACGCGGAGCGTCACGGGCTGCATTCCCACGCGGAGCGTAGGAACGATCAGGGTGTCAGCCTTTATTCCATGTCCTTGAGCCACTCGGAGCTCTTGAACCACTTGTCATGGATACGATCGTAGGTGCCGTCGTTCTTGATCTGGTGCAGGAAGTTGTTGATGAAGTTGACGCTGTCGTAGTCGCCTTTCTTCAGGCCGAACGCCAAGGGTTCGAAGGTGAAGGGTTCTTCCAGGAACACCAGCTTGCCGTTGCCGACTTTCTTCTCGGCCACCACGTTGTACGGCGCGTCATACACAAAGGCATCGGCCTTGCCGTTGACCACGTCCAGCACGCCTTCCTGCTCGTTGTCGTAGCCATGGTACTTGGCTTTGGAGATCAGCTTCTTGGCGACCATCTCACCGGTGGTGCCGAGCTTGGAGGTGAGGCGGTATTTCTCGTCGTTCAGGTCTTTATAGGACTTGATGGTGCCTTCCAGCTCCTTGCGAATCAGCAGGGTCTGGCCGACCACGATGAAGGGTTCGCTGAAGTTCAGGCGCAGGTTGCGTTCCTGGGTCAGGGTCATGCCGCTGCCGATCATGTCGAACTTGCCCGTCAGGAAGGCCGGGATGATGCCGTCGTAGCCGGTGGACACCAGCTCCAGCTTGACGCCCATAGACTTGGCCATGGCCTTGAGGATGTCCACTTCAAAGCCGATGATTTCACCGCGTTTGTCGGTCATTTCGAACGGCATGTAAGTCGGATCCATGCCGACCTTGAGCGTGCCGCGCTTGACCGCATCATCGATCGCACCGGCCTGGGCCGCGTTGGCTGCGACCAGCGCGGTGACGCCAAGCAGCAGCATCGAAAGATACTTTTTCATCATCAAGTCCCCTGAACGATTCTTGTAAGGTCGGCGCGCAAAAAGGGCTGCACCATTTCGGGGTGCGATCCTAACCCACTCGTCTCGTGCCACAAAGGTTTCACGGCTATTTGTTATCAGCGTATGTCGGAAAGCCCCACAAAGGTGCGGCAGAACGCAGGCGTAGACGCGCGCGCCAAGGGCGGCCGCAACGGATTGATGTGTAAGCAGTTATGACTTTCAATCGATTTCTTTCATCCAGGCGGTGTCCCTGAACCACTTGTCGTGAAGGTGATCGTAGGTCCCGTCCTGGGCGACCTGATTGAGAAAATGGTTGATCCAGTTGAGGCTGTCGAAATCGCCTTTCTTCAAGCCGAAGGCCAGCGGCTCAAAGGTGAAGGGTTGCTCGAGCGCCAGCAGCGCGCCGTTTTCCGGGCGGCTCAAGGCGATCAGGTTATAGGGCGCGTCATGAATGAAGGCATCGGCCTGGCCCAGCACCACTTGGCGCACGCCCTCCTCCGGCGTTGCAAAGGTGCTGAGCCGGGCCGCGCCCAGGAACCGTCGCGCGGCTGACTCACCGGTGGTGCCTTCGGTGGTTGCGATCCGGTAGGTGGCGTCGTCCAGGTCTTCGACACTGCTGACCTTGCCCGCAAGGCGCGGGTGCAACAGCACCGACTGGCCGACCACGATGAACGAATCGCTGAAGTTCAGCTTGAGGTTGCGCTCTTGGGTGACGGTCATGCCGCTGCCGATCAGGTCGAATTTTTTCGCCAGCAACCCCGCCACCAACTCGGTGTAAGGCACCGCGACCAACTCCAGCTCCACCCCGAGCGCTTGGCTCATGACCTTGAGCAGGTCAATTTCAAAGCCGACGATGTGCCCCTGTTTATCCGTCATTTCGAAAGGAACGTAGGTGGGCGTGGTGCCGACTTTCAGCACGCCACGCCGAACGGCGTCGTCAATCGCGCCCGCCTGCGCGAGGCCCATGTGAATCAATGCGACAGCGCTTATCAGCAGCGCCGAACAAAAGCCCTTGCTCATGAATATCCCCGTGGCCAAGTCAAATTCGGGGCGATGCTAACTCAGCGGCAGGCACGGCAATACACCTCGGGCGAGGGTCTTTTGTTTCGAAATAACAAGGGGTTAGGGCGGCGCGGAAAGCGCAGGGGACGCTGTAGGAACGCGGCGTCAAACACCCCCGAGGTGAGCCCTCGGGGGTGTCTGAATCAGGCTGGTTGGGCCAGGGCCAATTGCGGTTGCAGCGGCAGCAACGGCGCGTGCGGGTCAGCCTTGATCGAGTCGCGCCAGGCGGCAAGCCACTCGGGGTGACCTTCGCTCCAGACCTGCTCATGCAGACGGGCCAGGGCGACCGGATCGCTGAGCAAGGCTACGCGCTCGGCATTGTTAAGGCCGGCAGGGCCGACTTTCAACGCATGGCGCACGCGCTCGGCACGCAGGTACTCGATCGGCTCGGCTTTACCGTGACGCGAAGTCGCCAGGGCACAGGCCAGGGCGTTCTGCTGCGGGTCGACCACCGAGCGCACAAAGCCGTCGTGCAGCGCGTGCCAACGGTTTTCGTGGGTGTACTTGTCGGTGGACAGCAACGCCTGCGGCGGGTTGTATTCCTCAGGGATGAGGAACAGGCTCGCGTCGCGCGACTTCAGGCCCAGGTTCACGCGGCTGGAAATCACCGATACCGGGATCGACAGCATCAGCGAACCGACGATTGGCACCAGCCACCACAGGAAGCTCGGGTTCAACCACACCACCAGCAGCGCCCACAGGAAGCCAAGCAGGGTCTGGGTGCCGTGACGCTTGAACGCTTCGCCCCAGGTGGTCGAGTCGTCGTCACGCTTGGGCGAGTTCCAGGTGGCGGCCCAGCCAAGGAACGCCGCGAGCACGAAGCGGGTGTGGAAAATCATCCGCACCGGCGCCAGCAGCATGGAGAACAGCATCTCCAGCAGCATCGACATCGTCACCTTGAACTTGCCGCCGAACTCTTTCGCGCCCTTGGCCCAGATCAGGATGATGCTCAGCAGTTTGGGCAGGAACAGCAGCACGATGGTGGTGGAGAACAGCGCCACCGCCTTGTCCGGATGCCATTGCGGCCACAGCGGGTACAACTGGCGCGGGGCCATGAAGTACTGCGGTTCCATCAGCGTGTTCACCGCCAGCAAGGCCGTGGATAGTACAAGGAACAGGAACCACAACGGCGCCGACAGGTAGGACATCACGCCGGTCAGGAACACCGCGCGGTGCACCGGGTGCATGCCCTTGACCAGGAACAGGCGGAAGTTCATCAGGTTGCCGTGGCACCAGCGACGGTCACGCTTGAGTTCGTCCAGCAGGTTCGGCGGCAACTCTTCGTAGCTGCCCGGCAAGTCGTAGGCAATCCATACGCCCCAGCCGGCACGGCGCATCAGCGCTGCTTCAACGAAGTCGTGGGACAGGATGGAGCCGGCAAACGCGCCTTTACCCGGCAATGGCGCCAGAGCGCAATGCTCGATAAACGGCTTCATGCGGATGATCGCGTTGTGACCCCAGTAGTGGGATTCACCCAACTGCCAGAAGTGCAGGCCGGCGGTGAACAGCGGGCCATACACGCGCGTGGCGAACTGCTGCATGCGCGCATACAGGGTGTCCATGCCCGACGCACGTGGCGCGGTCTGGATAATCCCGGCGTCCGGCGTGGCTTCCATCAGGCGCACCAGGCTGGTCAGGCACTCGCCGCTCATGACGCTGTCGGCGTCGAGCACGACCATGTATTTGTAGTCGCCGCCCCAGCGACGGCAGAAGTCGTCGAGGTTGCCGCTCTTGCGCTTTACGCGACGGCGACGACGGCGATAGAAGATCTTGCCGAAACCACCGGCTTCACGGCACACGTCGAGCCAGGCTTGCTGTTCGGCGATGCAGATATCGGCGTCATTACTGTCGCTGAGCACGAAGAAGTCGAAGCGATCCAGGTCACCGGTGGCGGCCACCGATTCGAACGTGGCGCGCAGACCGGCGAATACCCGGGGCACGTCTTCGTTGCAGATCGGCATCACCAGCGCGGTGCGGGCGTCTTTCGGAATCGGCTCGTCGCCGGCACTTTTACCGGAAATCCGGTATTTATCGTGACCGGTGAGCAACTCCAGGAAGCCCATCAACGCGGTCCAGAAACCCGCCGACACCCAGCAGAACAAGATCCCGAACATGATCAGGATGCTGGTTTGCAGGGCGTAGGGCAGTACCTGGGTCGCGGTTTGCAGCAGGGTCTGGTTGCGGATCTCGTCGAAGTCGACCAGCGACCAGCCCTGGTACGGCATGATGCCTTTCATGTACCAGCCGGCCACGATGGTCTGGCCAAGCATCAGCACCAGCAGTATGTAACGGCGGATCGAACCGACGGTGCGCCAGCGCGCAGCCGGCAATACCCGTTCATCCTTCGGCGGTTTCGGCGGGTTGCTGCGCCCGGTAATACGGCGCCAGCCGCGCACCAGGATATTGGTGCGCCACGGCTCCGGTACCACGCGGGTACGCCGAATCGGCGGCGTGGCCTTGAGGCACACACGGCCACTGGCGTCGAGCGCCAGCATTTCGGCGTCTTGCAGCTCTTCGGCGGTGTTGAGGGTCAAGCGCCGGCCCACCGAGGCCTGGGCGGCATCGGCAGGTGCGTCGAATGCCTTCGACGACAAGCGCTCGTGCAATTCGCTGAAGGATGAGCAGCCCGCCAGTTCGGCGCGCTGCTCAGCGGTCATCGGAAGATGCGCCAGATACTCGGACAGAGTCTCGGGCGTTACTTGAGAGTTACTCATCGGCAGGCAACTGATAGCTCCAGGTCTCGGTCAGGACTTGTTCGGTCTTGATCGGCTCCGGCGTGGCTGGGACAGCTTCTGGCTGCTTGGCTTCCTTGTCCTTGGCGTCTTTCTTGGCCTGTTTCTCGTGCTGTTTGGCCAGGACTTTGTCAGCCTTGAGCACATGGGTCGAGGCGCTTTCAGGCTCGGACTGAGGAATATCCTGCACCAGCGCGGCACGCATCTCGGTCGGCTTGCCTGCGTCCTTGATCTTCATGCGCAGGGTCAGGCGCCAGCCTTTGGTGTGTTCGTTGTAACGCACGCTGTTTTCAACGAGTTCAGCATTGTCACCGACACTCACCTGGCTGCGCACCGGAGCGTCCGGCAGCAGTTTTTTCAGGGACGGGCCCTCGAAGTCCACCAGGTACGCGACGCTGCCATCCGGCTGACGGATCAGGTTGGACTGCTTGACGTCACCGGTGGAGCGCAGGGTCTGCTTGACCCAGGCACTGTCCGGCGAATGGAACGCGGCGTCATCCAGGGTCCAGTGCAGGCGGTAGGCTACGTCCAGTGGCTGGCCGACTTCCGGCAGTTTTTCCGGGCTCCAGAAGGCAACGATGTTGTCGTTGGTTTCATCGGCGGTCGGAATTTCGACGAGATCGACGGAACCCTTGCCCCAATCGCCTTCAGGCTCGATCCAGGCGCTTGGGCGCTTGTCGTAGTTGTCGTCCAGGTCTTCGTAGTGGCTGAAGTTGCGGCCACGTTGCAGCAGGCCGAAACCGCGCGGGTTTTCGACGCTGAAATTGCTGACCGACAGATGTTTAGGGTTGTTCAGTGGGCGCCAGATCCACTCACCGTTACCGGCATGGATCGACAAGCCGCTGGAGTCGTGCAGTTCGCGACGGTAGTTGAGGACCTTGGACGGCTGGTTGGCGCCGAACAAGAACATGCTGGTCAGCGGGGCAACGCCCAGCTTGCTGACCTTGTCGCGCAGGAACATCTGGGATTTTACGTCGACGACCGTGTCGGTGCCCGGGCGCAGGATCAGGCGATAAGCACCGGTAGCGCGCGGCGAGTCCAACAGGGCGAAGATCACCAGGTGCTTGTCACCCGGCTTTGGACGTTCGATCCAGAACTCGGTGAACCGCGGGAATTCTTCACCGGACGGCAGCGCGGTATCGATCGCCATGCCACGGGCGGACAGGCCATAGACCTGGTCTTTGCCGACGACGCGGAAATAGCTGGCGCCGAGCATGGTCATGATTTCGTCTTGCTTGTCGCCCTTGTTGATCGGGTACAGCACACGGAAACCGGCATAACCCAGCTGTTCGGTGGCTTTTGGATCAAACTTCACGTCGCCGAAATCGAAACGCGACGGGTCGTATTTGATTTCCTGGACGCTGTCGGCGGTCACTTCGTTGATTTTCACCGGCGTATCGAAATGCATACCCTGGTGATAGAAGGACAGCTTGAACGGCGTGTTCTGATCGGCCCACTCGGCTTTTTCGTTGCGGAAACGAATCTTCTGGTAGTCCGCGAATTTCATTTCGCGGAATTCGTTCGGCAGATTGCTGCGCGGAGCTTCGTATTTCTGCCCGGCCAGCTCTTTCGCCTTGGCCGACACATCATCCAGACTGAATGCCCACAGTTGACCCGCGCCGAACAGGCAAAACAGGGCAGAGCCCGTCACCAGTGCGTTTCGTAACCGTTTGGCAGACAATTTTGGTGCATTACAGGGACTAACAATCACGAGCAACCCTCGCCGAAAACAGATCAAAAAACCAACGGCCAGCTATCTATATGCCAGGTTGGCGAGCATTGTTCCGACTCTTGCGGGGCAAAATGATTCCCCATCGGTCGTCGGACAAGTCTCTACCTAAGTCAAAAATGGACCAAACAACGCTGATCACCGTAGCGCGCGATTATCTAGTAGCCCGCGAAACAACGCATCAGGGATAACGAAGTATTTGTAGCGAAACCCTGCGTTTTTAGGCATTTAAAGTCGTTTTCAATACATTCACGTCTGTAGGAGGAAGGTGACAGGCCCGTCATTGACCAAATGCACCTGCATATCGGCGCCAAAACGCCCCGACGCCACCTTGCCATGCAATTGTTGCGCTTGTAACAGCAAGTGATCAAAAAGCGCCGCTCCCAGGGCCGGCGGGGCCGCTGTGGAGAAGCTCGGCCGCAGCCCGCTTTTGGTGTCCGCCGCCAGCGTGAACTGCGAGACCAGCAACAAACCGCCGTCAATGTCCTTCAACGACAGGTTCATCTTGCCTTCGTCGTCGCTGAAAACCCGGTAATTCAGCAGCTTGTGCAACAGTTTGTCGGCGCTCTCGGGCGTATCTGAAGGCTCGACGGCCACCAGCACCAGCAATCCCTGGTCGATCGCCCCGACGATTTCGCCCGCCACCTCGACCCGGGCGCCTCGCACCCGTTGCAACAGGCCCTTCATGCTTCTTCTGGCGGCAGGTCGAGCAAGCGCCGCGCCATTTCGCTGGTCGCACGCACCAGGGCATCGGTGATGCCGGGTTCGGACGCCGCATGGCCGGCTTCGCGAATCACCTGCAGCTCGCTGTTGGGCCAGGCCTGGTGCAACTCCCAGGCGTTGTCCAGCGGGCAGATCATATCGTAGCGCCCATGAATGATGACGCCAGGCAGATGGGCGATCTTGTGCATGTCGCGAATCAGCTGGTTGGGCTCCAGGAAAGAGTTGTTGGTGAAGTAGTGGCACTCGATCCGCGCGATGGACAGGGCGCGCTGCGGCTCGGAAAACCGCTCCACGTGCTGCGGGCTCGGGCACAGGCCGAGCATGCGCCCTTCCCAGCCCGACCAGGCCTTGGCCGCGTGCATCTGGGCGATCTGGTCGTTTCCGGTGAGGCGCTTGTGGTAGGCCGCGATCATGTCGTGGCGCTCCTCGACAGGGATCGGCGCGATGTAGTCCTGCCAGTAATCCGGGAACAGGCGGCTCGCGCCGCACTGGTAGAACCATTCGATATCCTGCGGGCGCGCCAGGAAAATACCGCGCACGATCAGGCCGTGCACGCGCTCCGGGTGGGTTTGCGCATAGGCCAGGGCCAGGGTCGAGCCCCAGGAACCGCCGAACAGCACCCATTTCTCGATGCCCAGGTGCTCGCGGATGCGCTCAAGGTCGGCGACCAGGTCCCAGGTGGTGTTGTTTTCCAGGCTGGCGCGGGGGGTGGAGCGTCCGCAGCCACGCTGGTCGAACGTGACGATGTGGTACAGGTTCGGGTCGAAATAGCAGCGGCTCTGGGCATCACAACCGGAGCCAGGACCACCATGGATGAATACGACGGGCAAGCCTTCGGGGGAGCCACTTTCATCGACGTACAGCGTGTGGGTGTCATCGACTGCCAGATCATGCCGGGCGTAGGGTTTGATCTGCGGGTACCAAGTCTGCATTGCGCGCTCCGTAGGGGGTCGGGTTCATCCCTGGGGGGACGTCTTTTATTTTGCCGTTTGGCACTATAAACCCGAATTGTGCAATGAGCATGTTCTTGAGCGCTTAGACCTGTGTCAGCCCTTCGTTCCTCAGGTAATTCAACAGGTCATCATAGAGCCGGTCCACCTCGGGCACCTGGTGCCTCGCCCGCAGGCAGCCGTGGACCAGGCCCTTGCCGGGGTGCAACACGGTGGCCACGCCAGATGCTTGCAGGCGTTCAGCGTAGAGCATGCCGTCGTCGCGCAGCGGGTCGAACTGGGCCACGGCGATGAAGGCCTTGGGCAAGCCGCTGAAATTTTCGGCCAGCAGTGGCATGGCGTAGGGCGACGGCTCGCCGCTACCCGACAGGTACAGCGCCAGGTAAGCGTCGCTGTCAGCGCTGCTGAGCAATGGCGCGTCCCTGCAGTCACGCCGCGACGGCAAGTCGCAGGGGCCGCCCAACGCGGGGTAAATCAAAACCTGGGCCCGAGGCTGCGGTTGCCCGTCGTCGCGCAAGCCCAGGCACAACGCCGCCGCCAGATTGCCGCCCGCGCTGTCGCCCGCCACCAACAGGCGCTGCAGGTTGATGGCATGTGGCCCATGCCCGGCGTGGATGGCCTGCCATACGGCGCGACAATCCTGATAGGCGGCCGGAAACGGGTGTTCGGGAGCCAGCCGGTAATCGACGGCGATGACCAGTATGTGCAACGCAGCGGCCAGCTCGAAGCAGATGAAGTCGTGGGATTCCAGGCCGCCAACGACCCAGCCGCCGCCGTGTATATAGAGAAGGCATGGCCAGCCCGCCGTCGGGGCGGGGCCCTCGGGGAGATAACTACGCACATCCACGCCGGCAAGTGAAAAGTCCGACACGCGCACGCCCCCAGGCATGGGCGGGGTGAAGGCCTGGCACATGCGGTTGTAGTTCTGGCGCAGGCCGGCCAGGGAGGAATCATCACCGATGAAAGACTCGGTTTGGGCGACGAAGGCGGCAAGTTGCGCAGAAATCGGGTACATGCACGAATCTCCTGAGCGCCGGGATTCAATGTGGGAGCTGGCTTGCCTGCGATAGCGGCCTTTCAGCCGACATGTCCGGTGATTGGCCCACCGCCATCGCGGGCAAGCCCGACTCCCACAGGTATCCAGTGTTGTTCTGGCTGGAACGTTCGGCTCAGAGTTCGAGGCTGGCCTGCACGGCTGCCATGCCGTCCTCGCCGTTGAACGCCGTTACGCCTTTGAGCCAACGCTGCAAATCCCCGGGATGATCGCGCAACCATTGCCTGGCCACGTCCTGGGGCGATTCACGCTCCATGATCGGTACCATCAACTGGCTTTCCTGGGCAGCGGTGAAGGTGAGGTTTTCCAGCAAGCGGTTGGCATTGGGGCAGCGCTCGGCAAAGTCCGGCGCGGTGACGGTGGAGACGGTGGCCCGGCCTTCGTCAGGGCCGAACACGCCTTCACTGCCGGTGAGATAGGCCATTTTCATGTTGATGTTCATCGGGTGCGGGGTCCAGCCAACGAACACCACGAACTCCTTGCGGTTCACCGCTCGCTGCACAGCGGCCAGCATCCCTGCTTCGCCCGAGGCTACCAACTTGAAGCCGCCAAGGCCGAAGCGGTTGGTGTCGATCATGTTCTGGATATCGGTGTTGGCGCCGCTGCCAGGCTCGATGCCATAGAGCTTGCCGCCCAATTTGTCCCTGAAACGGGCAATGTCGGCAAAGGTCCTCAAGCCCGCATCGGCCACGTACTGCGGAACGGCCAGGGTGGCCTGGGCGTCGGCGAGGCTCGGGGCGGCTAATACCTTGACCTGCCTGGCCGCCAGGAACGGCGCGATGTTGTTGTCCATCGCCGGTTTCCAGTAGCCGAGGAAGATATCCAGGCGCTTGTCGCGGATGCCGGCAAAGATGATTTGCTGCACGGCGCTGGTCTGTTTGCTGTTGTAACCCAGGCCATTGAGCAGCACGTCGGCCATGCCGGAAGTGGCGACTACGTCAGTCCAGCTGACCACGCCCATGCGGATGTTCTTGCAAGAGGCCGGTTCGGCGGCCATGGCTTGCGCACTGAACAGTGCGGCGCCGGTGAGGGTCAACAACAGTTTTCTCATGGGTGGCGGCTCACTCGGCGGTTTTCAGTTCACAACCTTACCCAGTGAGGCCTTGGGCAACACGACCTGTGGCGACCGGCAGTTGCACTGCGGCGACTGTGAGGCCGTCTTCGCGAGCAAGCCCGCTCCCACATTTGACCGCATTCTCATGGTTGAACGCGGTCAATGTGGGAGCGGGCTTGCTCGCGAAAGCTATTGCAGCAGCACCAAAGACTACCGGTAGTGCTTCCGGCCCCAGGCCAGCAACCCTTCCAGCAACTGCTTCAACACCACCTGCGTCGGCTCGGCCAGATCCGGGCGATAGCGAAATGGCTCAACCTCTTCCATGTAAGTGCTCTGGCACAACTCCAGCTGCACCGCGTGGATATCCTGCGCAGGATCACCATAGTGCCGAGTGATATGGCCGCCCTTGAAGCGCCCGTTCAATACATGGGTGTACTGCGGATGCGCGGCGCAGATGTTTTCCAATTGACTGGCCAGTTCAGGATCACACGCCGCGCCATTAAAGGTACCGAGGTTGAAGTCCGGCAGCTTGCCGTCGAACAGGTGCGGGATCACCGAGCGGATCGAGTGCGCATCGAACAGCAGCGCATAACCGAACTCGGCCTTGAGGCGGGCGAGTTCTTCCTGCAGCGTGCGGTGATACGGGCCCCAGATCTTCTGCAGGTAACTGGCGCGTTCGGTCTCGCTCGGGGTATGCCCCTCACGAAACAACGGCACGCCGTCGAACAGCGTCTCCGGGTACAGGCCGGTGGTGGCCCCCGCGTAGAGCGGCTTGTTATCGGACGGCCGGTTCAGGTCGATGACGAACCGCGAGTACTCCGCCGCCAGGGTGCTGGCGCCCAGCCCTTGGGCAAAGTCATACAGCGTGGGGATGTGCCAGTCGGTGTCCGGCAGGCTTTGCGCCTCGGCGATCAGCCCGGCCTCGACCGCGGGCGTGAGACTCAGGCCGGCGTGGGGCATGCTGATCAGCAGCGGCACGCGGCCTTGTTGGAAATTCAGGACCTTATCCACAACAGTCTCCTTATTCACAAGGCAGTTTAAACAGTGACGTCGACGCCGTGGCGCACGACGCGTTTATCCAGCTCGCCACCCAGCCAGTAAGCCAGGTCGGCGGGGCGATCAATCTGCCAGGCCACGAAATCTGCGACCTTGCCGGCTTCCAGGGAGCCATGGGTGTCGCCCATGCCCAGCGCGGTAGCCGCATGTTGCGTGGCGCCGGCCAGGGCTTCTTCCGGGGTCATGCGGAACAGGGTGCAGGCCATGTTGAGCATCAGGCGCACCGACAAGGCCGGCGAGGTGCCGGGGTTGAGGTCGCTGGCGATGGCGATCTTCACCCCGTGCTTGCGCAGGGCCTCCATCGGCGGCACTTGAGTTTCACGCAGGAAGTAGAACGCGCCCGGCAGCAATACCGCGACGGTGCCGGCGGCGGCCATGGCGATGGCGTCTTCCTCGGTCATGAATTCCAGGTGATCCGCCGACAACGCGTGGTAGCGCGCGGCCAGGCTGGAGCCGTGCAGCGATGAGAGTTGCTCGGCGTGCAGCTTCACCGGCAGGCCCAGTTGCCGGGCCACCTTGAACACGCGCTCCACCTGCTCGGTGGAAAAAGCCAGGTATTCGCAGAAGGCA
Organism: Pseudomonas cedrina subsp. cedrina; assembly: GCF_001983175.1. GTDB lineage: Bacteria > Pseudomonadota > Gammaproteobacteria > Pseudomonadales > Pseudomonadaceae > Aquipseudomonas > Aquipseudomonas cedrina. The sequence goes on along the minus strand of NZ_MNPW01000005.1, from coordinate 276,432 downwards.
TCCACCGCGTCCACCAGCCCTTCTGCTGCCAATGCGGGCAGCATCTCGGCGCAAATGTGCTCGATGTAGTCGTCGGCGCGATCCTTGTACTCCGGCGGCAACGCGTGGGCCGCCAGGCACGTGGCGCGCACGCTGACCGGCAGCGCTTCGCCGAGACGCCGCGCTACCCGCAGCATCTTGCGCTCATTGACCAGGTCCAGGCCGTAGCCGGACTTGATCTCCACGGTAGTAACGCCATCGCGCAACAGACTGCGCAAGCGTTTTTCAGCACTGACGAACAGCTCATCTTCAGTCGCGGCACGGGTTGCACGCACGGTGCTGGCGATACCGCCGCCCTTGGCCGCGATTTCGGCGTAGCTCACGCCTTGCAGACGCTGCTCGAATTCGCCGCTGCGGTTACCGCCAAACACCGTGTGCGTGTGGCAGTCGATCAGCCCGGGCGTGACCCACGCGCCTTGCAGGTCATGCACCTGGGCGTAATCCGCCGTGGGTAGCTGGCTGCGGGGGCCGATCCACTCGATGAGCGAACCGGCGGTCACCATGGCGGCGTCCTCGATAATCGAGTAGTTGCCGTGGGCCATGGTTGCGACGTGGCAGTGTTGCCAAAGGGTGTTCATCAACACCTCCCAAAATTATTGATGAGACAAAGCCGAATCGTAATGAACCTTGGCCGCTTGCCCGGCAGCGGGTTTGACCCACAACAGGTAAGCAACGACCAGCAGCACGATCCACACGGCACCGACCAGCAAGGCGGCCTGGGTATCCGGGAAGTAACCCAGCACGCCAAATACGAACAGCATGAATACGATGGCGGCCGCAGGCGCATAGGGCCAGAACGGTACCGGGAATTTCAGCTCGGCCACCTGTTCCCTGGTCATGGAGCGGCGCATGGCAACCTGGGTGAACAGGATCATCAGCCACACCCACACGGTGGCGAAGGTGGCAATCGAGGCGATCAGCAGGAATACGTTTTCCGGGATCAGGTAGTTGAGCACCACGCCGCCCAGCAACGCCGCGCCCATCACCAGCACGGTCATCCACGGCACGCCGTGTCTGGACAACTGTGCAAAGCCCTTGGGTGCCTGCCCTTGCTGGGCCAGGCCGTACATCATGCGGCCAGCGCCGAAGATGTCGCTGTTGATGGCCGAGACCGCCGCCGAGATCACCACGATATTGAGAATGGTCGCCGCCGAGCCTATGCCCAGGTTGCTGAAGATTTGCACGAACGGGCTGCCCTGGCTGCCGATCTGCGGCCACGGATAAATGGCCATGAGCACAAACAGGGTCAGCACATAGAACAAAAGGATACGCAGCGGCACCGCATTGATCGCCTTGGGGATCACACGCTGCGGGTCCTTGGCTTCGCCGGCGGTGATGCCGATGATTTCGATGCCGCCAAACGCGAACATCACCACCGCGAACGAGGCGATCAGGCCGCCGATGCCGTTGGGCATGAAGCCGCCGTGGGCCCACAGGTTGCTGAGGCCGCTGGCTTGGGTTTCCCCCGCCGAATGAATGCCGAACAGCATGATGCCGAAGCCACCGAGGATCATCGCCACAATCGCGCCGACCTTGAGCAGCGACAGCCAGAACTCCATCTCGCCAAACACTTTGACGTTGCACAGGTTCAGGCCGCCGATCAAAAACACGATGCCGAGCACCCAGACCCAGCGGGCGACCTCGGGAAACCAGAAGCCCATGTAGATGCCAAAGGCGGTGACATCGGCCAGGCAGACGATGATCATTTCAAAGGCATAGGTCCAACCGAGGATAAAACCGGCCATGGGCCCCAGGTAGGTGCTGGCGTACTGGCCAAAGGAACCCGCTACCGGGTTGTGCACGGCCATCTCGCCGAGGGCGCGCATCACCATGAACACCGCCGCGCCGCCGATCAGGTAGGCCAGCAGCACGGCGGGACCGGCCATCTGGATGGCGGAGGCGGAGCCGTAGAACAGCCCGGTGCCGATGGCGGAACCGAGGGCCATGAAGCGAATATGTCGGGCGCTCAGGCCACGTTTCAAACCCTTTTCTTGCTGGTGCATTTCTCTTCCCTAGTTATTTTTATCCCGAGAAAAACTGAGTCCGCAGAAGATCAAATGTGGGAGCTGGCTTGCCTGCGATGGCGGTGTATCAGTCACACATGTTTCAACTGACAGATAGCTATCGCAGGCAAGCCAGCTCCCACAGGGGTTACAGGCTTGGCAGCAACTTGGCCGGCACCAGTTCATTCAGACAGCGGCTGGCGAGCAGTTCGCTGGCGGCGATGATGTCCGGGGCGAAGAAACGGTCCTTGTCGTAGAACGCCACTTTGTTGCGCAGGATGCCGCGTGCCTGTTCAAGCACCGGCGAGGTTTTCAGGCCGTCGCGCAGGTCCAGGCCCTGGCAGGCTGACAGCCATTCAACCGCCAGAACGCCACGGGTGTTCTCGGCCATTTCCCACAAGCGCTTGCCGGCCGCCGGGGCCATGGACACGTGGTCTTCCTGGTTGGCGGACGTCGGCAGGCTGTCGACACTATGGGGGTGGGCCAGCGCCTTGTTCTCGCTGGCGAGCGCGGCGGCCGTCACCTGAGCGATCATGAAACCGGAGTTGACCCCGCCATTGCCGACCAGGAACGGCGGCAGTTGTGACATGTGCTTGTCCATCATCAGCGAGATACGCCGCTCGCTCAGCGAACCGATCTCAGCGATCGCCAACGCCATGTTATCGGCGGCCATGGCCACCGGTTCGGCGTGGAAGTTGCCGCCGGAGATCACATCACCTTCGGCCGCGAAGACCAGCGGGTTGTCCGACACGGCGTTGGCTTCCACCACCAGCACCTCGGCGGCCTGGCGGAACTGGGTCAGGCAGGCGCCCATGACTTGGGGCTGGCAGCGCAGGGAGTAAGGGTCCTGCACCTTGTCGCAGTTCTGGTGCGATTGGGAAACCTGGCTGCTTTCGCCCAGCAGCTCGCGATAGGCCGCCGCGGAATCGATCTGCCCGCGCTGGCCGCGAGCGGCATGGATACGCGCATCGAATGGCGAGCGCGAACCCAGCACGGCTTCGACGGTGAGGCCGCCGCACACCAAAGCGCCGGCGAACAAATCTTCGCCTTCAAACAGGCCACGCAAGGCATAGGCAGTCGACACCTGGGTGCCGTTGAGCAGCGCCAGGCCTTCCTTGGCGGCGAGGGTCAGCGGCGTGAGGCCGGCGACTTTCAGCGCTTCGGGCGCCTCCAGCCACTCACCTTTGTAGCGCGCCTTGCCTTCGCCCAGCAGCACCAGGGACATGTGCGCCAACGGCGCCAGGTCGCCGGATGCACCGACCGACCCTTTCAACGGAATGTGCGGGTAGACCTCGGCGTTGATCAGTGCGATCAGCGCGTCGATCACCTGGCGGCGAATCCCGGAGAAGCCACGGCTCAGGCTGTTGACCTTGAGCACCATGACCAGGCGCACCAGCGCGTCGCTGATCGGCTCACCGACGCCGGCGGCATGGGACAGCACCAGCGAACGCTGGAGGTTTTCCAGGTCGGCGCTGGCAATGCGGGTCGAGGCCAGCAGGCCGAAACCGGTGTTGATGCCGTAGGCGGTGCGGTTCTCGGCGAGAATCTGTTCTACGCAGGCAACACTGGCGTCGATCTGCGCCGTGGCGCTGTCGTCCAGGCTGAGGGTTACCGGCTGCTGGTAGATGGCACGCAGTTGGGCGAGGCTCAGTTGGCCTGGAATCAGGTTTAGCGCAGTCACATTCGTTCTCCTTGTGAATTGTTCTTGTGAATACTTCTTTTGAATAAATCAGCGTTCAGTGCACATCCGGCAGTGCGGTGTTTTTGATCACGTCGGCGGCGCTGGCAATATCCGGCGCCAGCCAGCGGTCCTGTTCGTAAGCGGGGACCCCTTCACGCAGCAAGCGCCAGGCGCGGTCGGTGCCGGCGCCGAAGCGCTGGTCCTTGAGGAACTCGAACGCCTGGGCCGCCAGCAAGTACTCGATAGCGAGGATCTGCGTAACGTTGGCCAGCAGTTGGTGCAGCTTGAGCGCAGCATTGGTGCCCATGCTCAGGTGGTCTTCCTGCAGGCCCGAGGTGACGAAGTTGTCGAGCACCGCCGGTTGCGCCAACTGGCGGTTCTGCGCGCACAGCGAAGCGGCGACGTACTGCACGATCATCATCCCGGAATTGACCCCAGGGTTGCTGACCAGGAACGCCGGCAAGCCGCTGACGTGCGGGTTGATCAGGCGGTCAAGGCGCCGTTCGGCCACCGAGCCGATTTCGGCCATGGCGATCGCCAGCAGGTCGGCCGCCAGCGCCACGGACTGCCCGTGGGGGTTGGCCTGGGACACGACGCGGTAATGCTCCGGCGTGCCGAGCAACAACGGGTTGTCGGTAGCGCTATTGAGTTCGGTCTCGATCTGGCGGGTCGCGTGTTCAACCTGATCGCGGGCCGCGCCGTGGATCTGCGGGATCGAGCGCAGGCTCAGGGCGTCCTGGGTGCGGATGCCTTTGCTGCTGGCGATCACTTCGCTGCCATCGAGCAAGGCGCGCAAATTGGCGCCCACTTGTTGCATGCCAGGGTGCGGCTTGAGCGCGATGATTTCTGCATCGAAGGCATCGATCTGACCGCGCAGGGCTTCGAAACTCATGGCGCCGATCACGTCGGCCCATTGCAGCAGGTGATGCGCGTCAGCCAGGGCCAGGCAGCTCAGGCCGGTCATGCACGGCGTGCCGTTGACCAGGCACAGGCCGTCCTTGGCGCCCAGGACCACCGGCTGCAAACCTTCGGCGGCCAATGCCGCTTGCGCTGTCACCACCTGGCCGCGATAGCTGGCATTGCCGACGCCGAGCAGTGCCACGCCAACGTGGGCCATATGGGTCAGATACCCCACCGACCCCTGGGACGGCACCTGTGGCGTGATGCCATGGTTGAGCAGCGCCAGCAGCGCGTGCACCACCTGCGGATGCAGCCCGGATTTGCCGTGGCTGTAGTTGATGATGGCGGCGCAGATGATCGCGCGGGTCTGCTCATCACTGAGCACCGGCCCGACGCCGCAGGCATGGCTGAGCAGGGTATTGCGCGACAGTTGGCTGAGTTGCTCGCCTTGCAGCGACACATTGCACAGCGCGCCCAGGCCGGTGTTCACGCCATAGGCGCGCTCGCCGCTGGTGACGATGCGTTGCACGATGGCCTGGGCATTGTCGATACGCGCCCAAGCCTGGCCCGAGAGTTCGAGCAATGCACCGTGGCGGGCGACGGCGACCACGTCCTGCCAATGTAGCCGGGCGTCGGCGATGGTGATTGTTGTTGCCTGGGGCATCTTCGTACCTTCTTCAGTTCTTGTGCAGCCTTACCGGCCTCTTCGCAGGCAAGCCAGCTCCCACATTTGATCGGGTTCACACAGTTCAACTGTGGGAGCCGGGCTTGCCCGCGATGGCGCCAGCCGGTTCACCACAAAAACCGGGTCAGACCACCGCCGCCCGCCGCTGGACAAACCGATCCACATACTCATCCGCCGGCGAATGCAGGATCTCGCGCGGGGTGCCGACCTGGATCAGCTTGCCGTCCTTGAGGATCGCAATGCGGTTACCGATGCGCACCGCTTCGTCGAGGTCGTGGGTGATGAACACGATGGTCTTGTGCAAGGTCTTTTGCAGCTCCAGCAACTGGTCCTGCATCTCGGCGCGAATCAACGGGTCGAGGGCACTGAAGGCCTCGTCCATCAGGATGATGTCGGTATCCGCCGCCAACGCGCGGGCCAGGCCGACGCGCTGGCGCATGCCGCCGGATAGCTGGTGCGGGTACTTGTTTTCGTAGCCCTTGAGGCCCACGGTTTCGACCCAGTGCAATGCGCGCTCGGCGCACACCTGCTTGGTCTCGCCGCGCACCTTGAGGCCGTAGGCGACGTTGTCGAGCACGCTCTTGTGGGGCAGCAGGCCGAAGCTCTGGAACACCATGCTGATCTTGTGCCGACGGAATTGGCGCAGGGCTTCCATGTCCAATTGCAGGATATCTTCGCCGTCCACCAGGATCGCGCCGCTGGTGGGGTCGATCAGCCGGTTGAAGTGGCGCACCAGGGTCGACTTGCCGGAGCCCGACAAGCCCATGATCACGAAGATCTCTCCGGTGGCGATGCTCAGCGACAGGTCGTTGACGCCGACCACGCAACCGGTCTCGGCCAGCACCTGGTCCTTGGTCTTGCCCTGACCAATCAGGGCCAGCGCATCCTTGGCGCGGTTGCCGAAGATCTTGAAGACGTTCTTGACTTCGATTTTGCTGACAGTAGTCATTTGTTCGCCTCGTGCCGTGGACGACCATAGGCCTGGGTAATGCGGTCGATGACCACAGCGAGAATCACGATCGCAAGCCCGGCTTCGAGGCCACGGCCAACGTTGAGGGTCTGGATGCCGACCAGTACATCTTCACCGAGGCCACGGGCGCCGATCATCGAGGCGATCACCACCATCGACAACGCCATCATGGTGGTCTGGTTGATGCCGGCCATGATGCTCGGCAGCGCCAGCGGCAGTTGCACACCGAACAGTTGCTGCCAGCGGTTGGCACCGAAGGCGTTTATAGCTTCCATGACTTCGCCGTCGACTTGGCGAATGCCCAGGTCGGTGAGGCGGATCAGCGGCGGCGCGGCGTAGATCACCGTGGCGAAGATCGCCGGGACCTTGCCCAGGCCGAACAGCATCAGCACCGGGATCAGGTACACGAAACTGGGCATGGTTTGCATGATGTCCAGCAGCGGCATCAGCACCGAACGCAGGCGATTGCTGCGCGCCGACAGGATGCCCAGCGGAATGCCGATCAGCACCGAGATCACCGTGGCGACCAGCATCAAGGCCAGGGTCTGCATCAGCTTGTCCCACAGGCCGACCGCGCCGACCAGGAACAGCAGACCGACGATCACCGCCGTGGTCACCACCTTGCGCGTGGCATGCCAGGCCACGGCACCGACGATGGCGAGCATCAGCCACCAGGGCGCTGCGCGCAGCAGGCCTTCCAGGTTGACGATGGCCCATAGCAGGGTGTCGGAGATATGCCGGAACACATCACCGTAGTTGGTGACCAGCGAGTCCACCCAACCGTTGACCCAGTCGGCGATGGAAAACGTAAAACTCTCAGGGAACATAGCGTGCTCTCGATCCAGTGGGGTGCGGCCAGTCGCCCGGCCACCCCTGAGGGTAGCCGGACGCACTCTACCTACAAGGCCGCGTCGATTTTCCTGGCGGCGTCTTCACTGACCCAGGCGTGCCAGACTTCAGGATGTTCCTTGAGGAAGATCTTCGCCAGTTTCGGCGATTCGATGCGCTCCTTGGCCATGCGCCCCAGGTTCTGGTTGAGCAGGTCGATCGGCAGGTTGACTTTTTCCAGCACGGCCACCAGTTCCGGGGCCTGCTCGTGGAAGGTCTTGGACAGGCCGACCTTGATGCTCACGGTTTTATCCACGCCGGGTTTTTCTTCCAGCTTGACCAGGTCGACCTGGCCCATCAGCGGCGTGGGCGACCAGTAGTAGAACAGGATCGGCTCGCCACGCTTGTAGCTCGACAGCACCGCCGCATCCAGCGCCGGGCCGGTGCCTGGGCGGAAATTGGTGTAAGTGCTTTCCAGGCCGTAGCTTTTGAGCATTTCGCTGTTGTCCAGCTCGCAGGTCCAGCCGGCCGGGCAGTTATAGAAGCGGCCCTTGGATGGCTCTTCCTGGTCCTTGAACACCGAGGCGTACTTGGCCAGGTCTGCGATGTTTTTCAGGTCAGGTGCCTTAGGCGCAAGCTTGCGCTTGGCGTCGCCTTCGATCACATAGCGCGGTACGTACCAGCCTTCGATCGCGCCAACAATCGGGGCGCCGACGCCGACGACCTTGCCGGCCTTCTCGGCCTTGTTCCAGACTTCACTGCGGCCGACCCATTCTTCGGCAAACACCTGGATGTCGTTGCTGCTCAGGGCGTTCTCCATGGTGATGGAATTACCCGGCAGGCTGTCGGTTTTGCAGTCGTAGCCTTTTTCCAGCACGGTCTGCAGGATGTCGGTGAGCAACATGCCGCTTTCCCAGTTCAAGCCCGCAAATTTCACCGGCTTGCCCGATTCGCACCAACCGGCCGCCTGGGCGCCCGCAGAGGCCAGCAAGCCCGTAGCGAACAGTGTGGCCAACAGGGTCTTAGTCATTTTCATTGTTGTGACGCTCCCAATCTTGAAATGGATTACGGCAGTCAGTAGGCGTCCTGCCCTGTCCACGTCCCATCAGGCTTGTACGGCCAGCCCGGCTTTTATGGGTGTAGCGCCCTGCTCTGGCGGCAGGATCAGTTGATCGGGTACAGCGCTGTGCCATTTTTTCGCGCACAGGTAATACACGGCGGCGGGAAGCACCAGGCCGATGATCCAGGAGATATCCACGTCACCCAGCGCGGCCACCAGGGGGCCTGTGTAGAACTTGGTGGAGATGAACGGCAACTGCACCAGCACACCGAAGACGTACACGCCGATACCCAGCAGGTTCCAGCGGCCATAGCGACCGTTCGGGTCGGCCAGCGCCGGCACGTCATAGCGCTCGCGGGTAATGCAGTAGTAGTCGACCAGGTTGATCGCGCTCCAGGGCGTGAAGAACGCCAGCAGAAACAGAATGAACGACTTGAACGCACCGAGGAACGAGTGCTGGCCGAGCAACGCGATCAGGGTCGCCGTACCGACGATGGCCAGCACGAACACCAGGCGCTGCAACCGTGTGACCTCCAGCCGTCCGCGAAAGCCGCTGATGATGGTCGCGATGCACATGAAGCTGCCGTAGGAATTCAGCGTCGAGATGGTGACCTTGCCGAACGCAATGCTGAAATACAGCAGCGCAGCGGTTGCCCCCGTGCCACTCAGGCCGACGATGTAGGCCACTTCATGACCGGCGAATTGGCCGTTGGACATGGCCGCGGCAAACACGCCGAGCACCATCGCCACCTGCGCGCCAATGACCGAACCCGCGCCGGCGGCGAGAAAGGTTTTGACCGAGGACGTATTACTCGGCAGGTAGCGTGAATAGTCCGCCACATAAGGACCGAAGGCGATTTGCCAGGAGGCCGCGAGCGATACCGCCAGCAGAAAGCTGCTCCAACTGAAGTGACGGATTTGCAGGAGTGCGCCAACGTCGGTCTGGCTGATCAGACGGCTGAACAGATAAACAAAGGCAATCACACCAATGATGCTGGCGACACGACCAATGAAATGGATCACCCGGTAACCGAGCACCGTGACCAGCACGATGACGCTGGCGAAGATCAGGATACCCACGCTGTCGCTGACCCCGAACAACTGGCCCAGCGCCTGGCCGGACAATACGGTGCCGGTGGCGGTGAAGCCGAGATACATCAGGCACACCAGCACGATCGGAATAGCCGCGCCATACACACCAAACTGCACGCGGCTGGAGATCATCTGCGGCAGGCCAAGCTTGGGCCCTTGCGCGGCGTGCAACGCCATGACCCCGCCGCCGATCAGTTGGCCGATCAACAGACCGATCAACGACCAGAACACATCACCGCCCAGCACCACGGCCAGGGCCCCGGTGACAATCGCGGTGATCTGCAGGTTGGCGCCCATCCACAGGGTGAACTGGCTCAAGAGACGACCGTGTCTTTCCGCTTCCGGGATGTAGTCGATCGAACGCCTTTCGATCAACGGGGTGGTGTCGTTTGCAGCCATGTGTGTTCAACCTCTGGTGGATTGTTTTCTGGTTCACAGCAGATCAAAGGTGAGTTATTTGATCATCGGGAGATTGAGGCCCTGCTCCTTGGCGCAGTCGATCGCGATCTGGTAACCGGCATCCGCGTGGCGCATCACCCCGGTCGCCGGGTCGTTGTGCAGCACACGGGCAATTCGTTCAGCCGCATCGTCGGTCCCATCACAAACGATGACCATGCCCGAATGCTGGGAGAAGCCCATGCCCACGCCGCCGCCGTGGTGCAGCGAGACCCAGGTCGCGCCGCTGGCGGTGTTGAGCAAGGCGTTGAGCAGCGGCCAGTCGGACACGGCGTCGGAGCCGTCCTGCATGGCTTCGGTTTCGCGGTTGGGGCTGGCGACCGAGCCGGAGTCGAGGTGGTCACGGCCGATCACTACCGGCGCCGACAATTCGCCGCTGCGTACCATTTCGTTGAAGGCCAGGCCCAGCTTGGCGCGCTGGCCCAGGCCGACCCAGCAGATCCGCGCCGGCAAGCCCTGGAAGCTGATGCGCTCGCGGGCCATGTCCAGCCAGTTGTGCAGGTGGGCGTCGTCCGGGATCAGCTCTTTAACCTTGGCGTCGGTCTTGTAGATGTCTTGCGGGTCGCCGGACAGCGCCGCCCAACGGAACGGGCCGATGCCACGGCAGAACAACGGGCGGATGTAGGCCGGTACGAAGCCAGGGAAGTCGAAGGCGTTCTGCACCCCTTCTTCCTGGGCCATCTGGCGGATGTTGTTGCCGTAGTCGAAGGTCGGGATGCCTTGCTTCTGGAAGTCCAGCATGGCTTGGACGTGCACCGCCATCGACTGCTTGGCGGCCTTGATCACGGCTGCCGGTTCGGTCTTGGCGCGGGCGCGGTACTCGTCCCAGGTCCAACCGGCCGGCAGGTAGCCGTTAAGTGGGTCGTGGGCGCTGGTCTGGTCGGTGACCATGTCCGGGCGCACACCGCGCTTGACCAGTTCCGGCAGGATTTCAGCCGCATTACCCAGCAGGGCGATGGAGATGGCCTTGCCTTCCTGAGTGTACTTGGCGATGCGCGCCAGGGCGTCGTCGAGGTCGGTGGCTTGCTCGTCGACATAGCGGCTGTTCAAGCGGAAATCGATGCTGACCTGTTGGCACTCGATGTTCAGCGAGCACGCGCCGGCCAGGGTGGCGGCCAACGGTTGTGCGCCGCCCATGCCGCCCAAACCCGCGGTCAACACCCAACGGCCTTTGAGGTTGCTGTCGTAATGCTGGCGACCGGCTTCGACGAAGGTTTCGTAAGTGCCTTGGACGATGCCCTGGCTGCCGATGTAGATCCAGCTGCCGGCGGTCATCTGGCCATACATGGCCAGGCCCTTGGCATCCAGTTCGTTGAAGTGCTCCCAACTGGCCCAGTGCGGTACCAGGTTGGAGTTGGCGATCAGCACACGCGGGGCGTTGCTGTGGGTCTTGAACACCCCGACCGGTTTGCCGGATTGCACCAGCAGGGTTTCGTCGTCGTTCAGGTTCGTGAGGCTCTCGACGATCTGGTCGTAGCATTCCCAGTTACGCGCGGCCCGGCCGATACCGCCATATACCACCAGTTCCTTGGGGTTCTCGGCCACTTGCGGGTCGAGGTTGTTCATCAGCATGCGCAGCGGCGCTTCGGTCAGCCAGCTTTTGGCGGTGAGCTTGTTACCGTGGGCGGCGCGGATTTCGACATCACGGTACTTAATAGGCTTGGTCACAACAAAAACTCCTCGATCGATGCGCATGCTTTGGTGCGAAGACGACTCTTACGCACACACCTTTACTTGTACATACAAGCATATGCAATCAAGCGGCCAACTTTTGCGGGGAGCGGAGAGGATTTTTTGGGAAAGTGCGTGCGAGCCTTGGAAGTCAGGGCTTTGAGGCTGGATGAAATTTCTTGCGGAGGAGTTTTGCTGGAGGGGAGGCTTGTCACGTCAGCGCGGGTTTGCGCCACGCTGGGGCATTCGGTAACAAAATGGTGCGCACTGGAAACAGGACGTGAGAGCGATGTAGAACCCAATGTGGGAGCGGGCTTGCTCGCGAATGCGGTGGGTCAGCCAGCTTATCTGCTACTGATACACCGCATTCGCGAGCAAGCCCGCTCCCACATTTTTAACCGCGTGCGGTCAGTTCGATGATGCAGCAGCGGCCGCTGACAGAGATATCGAGCAAGCCGGTGTTATCGTCAATTTGAAGGCAGTCGTGATGACCCAACGTCTGGTCCAACACCTTCACCTCATCCGCCACACTGAACACCAGCACCGTCTGCGCCGTGCTGAAAAACTGCTGCACGCCATCCACCCACTGCAAGCGCGCGTGGTAGCGCTGTGGCGAATAGATCAGGTTGAAATCGCGGATCGGCCCGGTAATCAAGCGGCATGACACCTGGCTGTCCCCCTTGAATGCAAAGGGCTGCAACGGCAACAAGCCGCGCTGCTCTTCGCCATCCACGGTCAGGACCATGCCCGCGCCCTTGATCACGGTGATGACGCGCTGGTAACCAGCGAAGGTGGAGAAACCGCCCGACTCGGCGATGTCGGCGATCGACAGGCGCCAGCCAAAGCCCTCAAGGCCATCGCCGGCATCGCGGGTGATTTCTTCGGTGCTGCCGCCGCCGTTTTTCCACGGCATGCGCACGTAGTCGGCTGCGCGCCAGATGTTTAGCGTACTCATTTACTGAACCGTCCTTCCAGGCTGTGGCGGGAACCGGGGTGGATCAAACGCGCGGCAGTCACCGGCTGACGGCCCGACCAGGTACGCCTGCGGATCAACAGGCACGGTTCGGTGGGCTCGATCTGCAACAGCTTGCACTCGGCCGCATCGGCGAGAATGGCTTCGACCACGTGCTCGCCTTCGGTCAGCGGTGCAACCTGGTTCAAGTAGGCGTACGGCGTTTGCTGGGTGAAATCCTGTTGCAGGTATTCTGGGGCGACCAGGGCGTTGACGAAACGGTCCTCGATTTGCACGGGGATATCGTTTTCGAAGTGCACGATCAACGAATGAAACACCCGCCCGCCTTCGCGCATCTCCAGGGCGACCGCGCGCTCGGAGCCGGCAGCCTCCTCGCCCAGGTGGATGACCTGGCAGGTATGCCGGTGACCGCGCGAAGCGATCTCATCGGCAATGTTGTGCACTTCGAACAACGCCGACTGGCTCTTGGGCTCGGCGACGAAGGTGCCGACGCCCTGCATGCGCACCAGCAGACCTTCAGCGGTGAGCTCGCGCAGGGCGCGGTTGATGGTCATGCGGCTGAAACCCAGCTGGCTGACCAATTCGCTCTCGGACGGTACACGGTAATGGGGTGGCCAGTTGCCGCTGAGGATCTGCTGGCTGATCATCTGTTTGACGCGGGCATACAAGGGCGCCGGACTTTCGTCCATGTGGGCAGCCAGCGAAGACTTGGCGGGCGGAGTCGGCACAGGGAATCCTTGCAAGGGGAAAAAGATGCATAGATTGCCGGAGTTTACCGAGCAGGCAAACGTCTGTATATGTATATACAAATAAACACACGACCGGAGTGTTCTGATCATGTCCGCTTTTTTCGCCGAGCGCGCGCTGCTGCCTAGTGGATGGGCCAATGATGTACGCCTTGAAGTCAGTGCCGAAGGCCTGCTGACAAAGGTCGAAGCCAATGCCAGCTCTGATGCCGCCGAACGGCTCAGAGGCCCGGTGCTGGCGGGCATGCCGAACCTGCATTCCCATGCATTCCAGCGTGCCATGGCCGGTTTGGCCGAAGTGGCCGGTAACCCGAATGACAGCTTTTGGACGTGGCGCGACTTGATGTACCGCATGGTCGGCCAGATCAGCCCGGAGCAATTGCAGGTCATCGCGCGTCAGCTGTACATCGAGATGCTCAAGGCCGGCTATACCTCGGTGGCTGAATTCCACTATGTGCACCACGATACCGACGGCCAGCCGTATGCCGATGGCACTGAGCTGTCGCGACAGATCAGCCAGGCGGCGGCCGGCAGCGGCATCGGCCTGACGCTGCTGCCGGTGCTCTATACCCACTCGGGGTTCGGTGGCCAGGCGCCGAATGAAGGCCAGCGGCGGTTCATCAACAGTACTGAGCATTACCTGGACCTGCAGGCGCGCCTGAAGCCGATCCTTGCCGCCCAGCCGGCCCAGCAGTTAGGCCTGTGCTTTCACTCGTTGCGTGCGGTCACGCCCGAACAGATCAATCATGTGCTGGCCGCCAGCGATAAAGCCTGCCCGGTGCATATCCACATCGCCGAGCAGCAGAAAGAAGTCGACGATTGCCTGGCCTGGAGCGGCAAGCGCCCGCTGCAATGGCTATATGACAATGTCGACGTGGATGAACGCTGGTGCCTGGTGCATGCCACTCACGCCGATGCCGATGAAGTCACGCGCATGGCCAGGAGCCACGCGATTGCAGGGTTGTGCCTGACCACCGAGGCCAATTTGGGAGACGGGATTTTCCCGGCGGTGGATTTTCTCGCACAGGGCGGGCGCATGGGCATCGGGTCCGACAGCCATGTGTCATTGAGTGTGGTGGAAGAACTGCGCTGGCTCGAATATGGCCAGCGCCTGCGCGATCAACGGCGCAATCGCCTGTATCGCAATGATCAGCCGATGGTTGGCCGTACGCTATTCGATGCCGCGCTGGACGGTGGAGCCCAGGCGTTAGGGCAGCCGGTGGGTCGATTGGAAGTGGGTAAACGTGCGGATTGGATTGTGCTGGACGGCAACGATCCGTACCTGGCGACGGCAACGGAAGACGGGATTCTCAATCGTTGGCTGTTTGCCGGCGGTGATCGGCAAGTGCGTGATGTGCTGGTGAACGGCAAGTGGGTGGTGCGCGATGGGCGGCATGCCGGCGAGGAAGAAAGCAGCCGAGCGTTTACCCAGGTCCTGAGAGATTTGCTGAGTTAAGAACAGCCTAAAACACATGTGGGAGCTGGCTTGCCTGCGATGCAGGCACCGCGGTGTGTCTGTCACACCAAGGTGATGCTATCGCAGGCAAGCCAGCTCCCACATTTGAACGGCAGTGTTTTCCGATTATTGCGAAGTCTTCGCCATCTGCTTGTCCGACGTACGCCAGATCAATCGCGTAGTGTCATACCCCTGCTGCCGCGCCCTGCTCAGCAAGTCTTCGCGAGTATCGGCGCTCACCGTCGGCGTGCGCGACAAGATCCACATGTAGCGTCGGCTCGGGCTGCCGACAAGCGCGGTCTTGTAGTCGTCGCTCACATACAGCACCCAGTAATCGCCCTTGGCGACGCCCGGCAACAACGCGGTAAACCAGTTGTTGAATTCCACCCAGAGCTTATCGGTCTTACCCGGCACTTGCGGCGTGGCGGTACCCTTGGCTTCTTCCCACTTCCACTCAGTCGTCAGGCAGCGGTTGAACACCGACATGTCGCCATCGGGCAACAGCGTGTAGCGGGCTTCGGACTGCGCGCAGTTGCGCTGGAAGTACATCGGCAATCGCGCCAACTCATACCAGGTGCCCTGGTAACGCTTGAGGTTGACGTTGGTCGCGGTCTTGGGTTGCAGATCATCGCCAGAATGGCTGGCGCAGCCCGCCAAAAACAGGCTGGCGCAAAGGAACAAAACAAAACGCATCATTCTTCTTCTCCCGCAGGCTCTCGCCCCGGTTTACTTCAGGCCTTGCCCGGAAAACATCAGAACCTTGTCACCGGCATATTGAACGCTGATAAAGCTGTTTTTATCGCCCCAGGTGCAGCTGGACATGCCCAGTGCGCCGGAACAATCGGTCGGCTTGCCCAACAACGACTCCACCTCAGCCTTGGCCATGCCAGCCGACAATTTTTCGTAGTTTTCTTGATTGACCTTGCTGCAAGCGGCCAACAGCACGCAAAAAGCCAGCAGAGCGAGACGGCGTAACGACATGGAAAAACTCCTGGAGGGACGAAGCAGCGTGGGTATCTGCCAGAAGCTTAGAAGGGAAAAGAGGTGTCTGGTTCCCGACGAGGGGTGGTATTTATTTTTTCTGCGCAAGGACTGCGCTGTCCTGCAAAAATAGCAATGTTCGCACTTGGATGAGGACCCAAGCTTATGAGTGAAAAAAACAAATCCGAGCTTTACGCTCCGGAAACCAAAGCGATGTTGGAACTACTTGCTTCAGGCGGTCGGGAAATCGAGTTGGGGCATTATCAGGACCTTGACGAGGTATTCAAAGAACTTGACCAGAGCCAAACCGCCTATACCCGCAAAAATAAAGAAGCCCCGAAACGCTGAAACGTTTCGGGGCTTCTTGTGGTTCAAACCTTCAGGTCTGAACGCTTATGTGGCGAGGGAGCTTGCTCCCGCCGGGCTGCGAAGCAGCCCCAAAAGCTTGCGGGCGCTGCGCACCCGAGCGGGAGCAAGCTCCCTCGCCACAAAGTTTTACTTCTTGTGGTAACCCGTCACACGCTCAACTTCCTCCTTGGAACCCAGGAACACTGCCACACGCTGGTGCAGGCCTTCGGGCTGGATGTCAAGGATGCGCTGGTGGCCGTCGGTGGATGCGCCGCCGGCCTGTTCGACCAGGAAGGACATCGGGTTGGCTTCGTACATCAGGCGCAGCTTGCCCGGCTTGGACGGCTCGCGGCTGTCGCGTGGGTACATGAACAAGCCACCACGGGTCAGGATGCGGTGCACGTCGGCCACCATCGCGGCGACCCAGCGCATGTTGAAGTTTTTCTTCAACGGGCCTTCTTCGCCGGCCATCAGTTCGCCCACGTAGCGGGTGACAGGTTCTTCCCAGTGGCGCTGGTTGGACATGTTGATCGCGAATTCCTGGGTGGACGCAGGAATGGTGATGTCTTCGTGGGTCAACACGAAGCTGCCCATTTCACGGTCCAGGGTGAAGCCCTTGACGCCGTCGCCCAGGGTCAGCACCAGCATGGTCTGCGGGCCGTAGATCGCGTAGCCGGCAGCGACCTGCTCGGTGCCTGGCTGCAAAAAGGCCTTTTCGTTGAGGGCTTCGTTCTGACTCAGGTATTCGTTCGGGCAACGCAGTACCGAGAAAATGGTGCCGACCGGGGCGTTGATGTCGATGTTGGACGAGCCGTCCAGTGGGTCGAACACCAGCAGGTAGGCGCCTTTGGGGTATTTGCCCGGGATCTGGTAGGCATTGTCCATTTCTTCGGACGCCATGCCGGCCAGGTGACCGCCCCATTCGTTGGCTTCGAGCAGGATCTCGTTGGAGATCACGTCGAGTTTCTTCTGCACTTCGCCCTGCACGTTTTCAGTGCCCATGCTGCCCAGGACACCACCCAGTGCGCCTTTGGACACGGCGTGGCTGATTTCCTTGCAGGCACGCGCCACCACTTCGATAAGGAAGCGCAGATCGGCAGGCGTGTTGTTGCTGCGGGTCTGCTCGATCAAATAGCGACTCAAGGTAACGCGGGACATGTAAGGCTCCGGACAATAGGGGGCTTGAAAACCCGCGCAGTTTAGCGCGAGTCTGGGCGTATTTCCTCCTATCAGAGGATTTAAACCCAATAGAGTTCATGGACTTTATTTAACCTGCCGCCGGCGGCTTGCGCAGCAAACTGTAGGCCATGGCGCCCAGCGCGGCCACGCCCAGCAATAATACGGCCCACAGGCCGAGTTTTTTCCAGTTCGGCCCGCTCTCGACAGGCGCCACAACCGCAGGCGATGTGACGGCGACCGCCCCCGCAATGCTGGCCTGCCCGAGCGCCTTGAGGCGCTCGGCGCTGTAGTTCGGGATCAGCGTCGACAGCGGCAGGTTGGCGGCCTTCACCGAGGCACTCCCCAATGCCAGGCTGAACGGCGGCTCTCCCCGCGCCAGGAACACCAACTGGGTTGTGCGTACCGCGAAACGCAAGGCCGGCGCTTGCGCGCCCAGGCCACCGCCGCGCTCGTCCACCTGCACCCTGAGCTGGCTGACGACCTGGCCCGGCAACTGCAACTCATCCTGCACCAGGTCCTGGCCGTTCTGGGACAGGCGGTACAACAACCCATTGCTCAAGGGCTGCCACGCTTGCTTGGCATCACTGCGCCCCGACACCGTCACCGGCGCCAGCGTGTTGGGTTGCTTCAGCTCGATACGCACGCGCTCCATATTCAGCCCCATGGGCAACTGCCAGCTGTATTCGCCGGCCTTGAGCCGCGTGCCGGCCAATGGCTGCGACCACACCAGCGGTGCCGGCAGGCTGCTGCTGGTGGCGCTTGCCAGTTTGGCGGAGGACAGCAGCGGCGCGGCCTGGCCTTGCCAGACGAGGCGCAGGTACCGCGCCGATTGCCCCGGCAGGCTGACGTCATGCTGCTCGACCCGCTCGTCGGCAAACGACAAGCGCGCCACTTGCCCATCGCCCCAGGATTGCCAGTGCTGCAAGTCGTCGCTGGCTTCAATGCTGAAACGCTGGAAGCCATCTTGCTCGCCGCTCCAGTCGAGGCTCAGTTGCTGCAACGGCGCCTTGATCGCGCTGGCGTCCAGCACCCAGCCGCGCAGGACCTGCTTGCCGGTCTTCGCGGCCGTGCCCGGCTTGATTTCCACCAGGGTGCCTTCGCGGGTGGTTTTCATCACCACGCCGGGCAAGGCCTGCCGGGTGTCGGCAGCGTACAGCGGGAACCACTTCACGTCCGTGACGTTGCGGCTTTCTGTGCGCTGGGACGACTGGCGCGACAACGCATACGCCTGGGGTTCCCCGGCCGCGTTGAAGACACGCACATCGCTCAGGTCGGCCTGACGCGCATTCAATTGCACGTCCAACGGCAATTCCAGGCGATACCACGGGCCGTTGCCGCTGATGCTCAGTGGCACCTGGCTGGCGAAATCCGCCGGGCGTTCCTGGGCCCACGCCGACCACATCGCACACACGCCCAACAGGGCCACGCTCAACTTACCGATCAAGAGGCTGCTCCTTCAGTTTCCAGCACAGGTTCGGCACGCTTGGGCGGCAGCGGCGCAAAATAGCCCACCACCAGCAACAAGCCGCCGACGCCAATAAACGACACGATCCGCGCCAGGCCGCCACGATTGCTCAGTTCGACAAAGAACAACTTGGCCACCACCACCGCAATCAGCGCCGCGCCGATCAACCACACCTCGCGACGATGGCGCAGGTGGCCGCCGATCATCAGGCCCAGGGCGATCAAGGTCCATATGATCGACAGGCCGGCTTGCACCAGCATCGATTCGAGCAAGGCGTCCAGCGCAAACGGCACCCCGCCCCAATGGTGCGCGGTGCGCATCACCAGTGCGGTGAAGAACGCGAACAGTGAAAGCCCCGCCACGCCCTGGGCGAGCAACTCGGCCCGTGGCCCGCGTTGCGGCGCCACGCTGCGCGACCACACGTACACCCCCAGCAACGCGAACAACAGGCCCAGGTCCAGCGGGTTTAGCAACGGCACATAGGGCAACGGGTCGGCCGTGCCGTCGCTGAAGCTGTTCGCCAGCCAGAACCAACCGAGCATCAGCACGGCCAATGGCAGTGCCGCGACCACTCGATACTCGCGCGGATAGGCCGACACCGGCCACGGCCAGTTGCGCGGCGCGGCGGCCAGTACCAGGTAGAGACTTGGCAGAATTGCCCAGCCCAACCAGCGCCAGGCGTTGTATTCGGCCGAGAAACGCAGCAGGCCATAGCGCAATTCCAGCGCCAGCAGGCCGATCAACATCCAGCAGCCCAGCACATGGGCGATGCCCAGCGCCCTGCTCGCCACCACCGTTGCCAAGCGCCGCAGGGAGACGAAATGCACCAGGAACACGGCCGGCCACGCCAGCCAGCCGTACTGCGCCGCCGGGTGGTAATAGGTGTGCGCCGAGACCAGCAGCACCAAGCCCGCCGCCGGCATCAGCATGGTGCAAAGCATGCCCAGCGACGCCCAACGCAGGCGTGCCGCCAACAGCGTCCAGATCGCCACGCTGGCGGCCGCGATGCCGAGCAGGAAAGCACCGCGCAGTTCACCGGGAACAAACTGCAGCACTTCGCCGGCCAGCGCCATCGTCCACCACGCCGCCCCCCACACCAGCAGCAGGTCGGACAAGCGTTGCAGCTTCAGCACGGCAAACACGGGCGCATGAGGTTCACGCTGCAGGCGCCAGGCACCGACCAATGCGGCCAGGCCCAGCACCATCGGTGTCCAGAAACCACTGTGGGCCAACGGGCGTAATCCTTCACCGGTCAACGGCCCAAGCAGCTCCGGTACCGACAGCAGGAATGAGCCGCCGCCAATCAGTTGCAGCAGCAAGCCGAACACAAAGCTGACGCGCTGCTGCAGGTACAGGCTCAGCCAGATGATCAACAAACCGCTGGCCGCCCACACACCGCTGGCGCTTTGCCAAGGCAGCACGAACAGCACGGCGAGATTGATCAGGACGAGGCCCGCAAGCAGCACCACCGACAAGCCGCGCAACAGGCGCACATCGCCGCGCACCTGGTCATCGCGCGCCGCCATCAGCATGCCGCCGATCAAGGCCAGGCCGATCAGCGAGGCCGTGAGCAAGCCACTCCAACCGGCATTGAACACGGCCGTCCCGTCGCCACCTTGCAGGCGCAGCAGGAACAACGCACCGCCGAGCAACTGCACGCCAAACGCCGTGAACAGGAACGTACGCGAACCGATGCGCAGGCCGACGAACAGCGTCGCCAGGCCCGCGAGCGCCCAACTGACCGCCGTGCCCTGGGTATCGAGCAGCATGGGGGCAAGCAGGTACAAAAAGCTCAAGCCAAGGCTCGCCAATATCGGCAGGCCTTTGCGCTCCGACGCCGTCGCCTGTTCAGGGGACGCTTTGCGCAACTGATCAAAGCTGAACAGCAACGCCGCGCCCAGCATCAGCGCACCCAATGGGGCGCCATCGAGCAAGGTGTGCTCGCCAAGGCGCAGCTCGCTGAGGAACGCCAGCGCCGAGCCCACTTGCAGCAGCAAGCCGAAGGCCCGCGCCAGTGGCCGCTGTTGACGCAGGCCCAGCCAGAAGATCCCGGCGCCTTCCACCGCCCACGCCGCAGCGGTCCAGCGCGCATCGAGGCCCAATGGAATCGCCAGGCTGGCAAAGATCACGCCCAGGGCCAGGCAGGTTTCCGCCAGCAGCAAGGCACGACCGCCGCTCAGCAACCGCGCCAGGCCCATGTAGATAATGCCCAGGCCCAGTGCACTGAACGCTGCGGCGAACTCCAAGTGTTGCACCAGTGCGAACTGCAAACCAAAGCCCACCAGCGGCGGGCCGAACAGCATACTGCCGTCGACGTAATCACCTTTGGCCGCCGACCAACGCAGCAACGCATCACGCCCTTCGGGGGCATCACCCATTTCCACCAGCTTGCGCCGGGCGAACAGCAGGCCGATCGCCAGGTACATCAGGAAGAACAGGATCAGGAACGGCTCGGTGCTCCAC
This sequence comes from Pseudomonas cedrina subsp. cedrina, assembly GCF_001983175.1. Taxonomy (GTDB): domain Bacteria; phylum Pseudomonadota; class Gammaproteobacteria; order Pseudomonadales; family Pseudomonadaceae; genus Aquipseudomonas; species Aquipseudomonas cedrina. Next base: position 255,436 of record NZ_MNPW01000005.1, on the reverse strand, counting down.
AGCAGTTCCGGCGTGTAGGAACGCATGCCCCACGCGAAGCCGATGCCGAACGTGCCGACAAAACCGATCAGGTTGAGCAAGCGCCAGGCCTTGAACCAGGCGATGGCGAGGATGCCGGTATTGAGCAAGGCGAAATAACTGAACAGCGCCACATGGTTGCCGGCGCCGGTGGACGTAAGTATCGGCGCGGCAAAACCGCCCAATGCCGCCGCGCAAGCCAACCCCAGCGCGTCCTGGGTAATCGCCAGGATCGCCGAAAACACCGTGACCGCCACCAGCAGGCCCAGGGCCGCACTCGGGTCGATCAGCGGATGCAGGCGCATCGCGGCGAATACCGTCAGGTATAACACCGCAATGCCGGTGCCTTGCAGCATCAAACCGTAGTTGCTGTTGCGCAGCCGCAGCCACCAGCCCAGGCCCAGCAGGCCGAGGGCGGCTGCGGCTACGCCTGCGTAACGCACCTCGATCGGCACCACCATGCCTTCGGTGGCGTAGCGCAGCAGGAAGGCCAGGCCGAGGAACAACAGCACCACACCGACGCGCAGCACCGTGTTGCCGCCGAACAGCCAATTGCGCGCGCCGCTGATGGCACGTTCGATCAGGTTGGGGCCGCGCGGGATGGCTGGTTCTTGCGGTGGGCGGGGGGTTGGAGCAGGTGTCCAGACGTCGTCCGGTAACGGCTGGCTCGGTTCGGCGACCATCGCGACGGGCGCCAATGCGGCAGGCAGCTCCCAGACAAGGTCGGGCGCCTCAGCGACAGGTACGGGTTCAGGGGTAAGTTCAGGGGTGGATGCTTCGACAACGAAGTTGCTCGACGGCGCAGGCACTTCCAGTTGTCGCAGACGCTCGCCCAGCGCGATCAGGGCCTTCTGGGTGGTTTCCAACGCAAGCGCTTGCTGATCCGCCTGGGCCGACAGCTTGGCCAGGCGGATTGCCTGGCCGATGCCGAGCCCCAACAGCGCACCGATACCCGCATCGCTGAACGACTCATCGAGCGTCCAACCGAGCACCAGGCCCAGCAGCATGAAAATCCATTGCATGGTCGATATTCCCTGAGCAAACCGGCGCTCAGTATATCGACGCGAAACCAATGTGGGAGCGGGCTTGCCCGCGATTGCAGTGTATCAGTCGACATATTTGCAAACTGACACGCCGCCATCGCGGGCAAGCCCGCTCCCACAGAGGGGTATTGCAGTGTTTAGTCGAGAGCTTTCCAGATCTCGGTGGCGTATTCGCGGATTGTCCGGTCCGAGCTGAACCAGCCCATCCGCGCCGTATTCAGCACCGCCGAGCGCCACCAGGCCTTGGAGTCATGCCAATGCGCTTCGACCTTGGCCTGGGCGTCCCAGTACGAATCGAAGTCGGCACACACCAGGAACCGGTCGTAGTCGATCAGCCCGTCGATCAACCCCACGTAGCGACCCGGATCATCCGGCGAGAACACCCCGCCACGGATCGCTTGCAGCACATCGTTGAGGCGATGCGACGCCGCGATATCCGGCCCGGCACTGAACTCACCGGCCTGTTTGCGGGCTTCCACCTGCTGCGCGCTCAGGCCGAAGATAAACATGTGCTCGGCGCCGACACGCTCGTGCATTTCCACGTTGGCGCCGTCCATGGTGCCGATGGTCAGCGCGCCGTTGAGGCCGAACTTCATGTTGCTGGTGCCCGACGCTTCAAAGCCGGCGGTGGAGATCTGCTCCGACAAGTCCGCCGCCGGAATGATGCTTTCCGCCAGGCTGACGTTGTAGTTGGGCAGGAACACCACCTTGAGCAAACCACGCACGGTCGGGTCGTTGTTGACGGTGCGCGCGATATCGTTGGTCAGCTTGATGATCAGCTTGGCCTGGTGATAACTCGCCGCCGCCTTGCCGGCGAAGATCTTCACGCGCGGCACCCAGTCGACCTCAGGCTCGGCACGGATCGCCTGGTACAGCGCCACGGTGTGCAGCAAGTTGAGCAACTGGCGCTTGTATTCGTGGATCCGCTTGACCTGCACGTCGAACATCGCCGCCGGGTTCACCGAAATGCCCAGGCGCTCGTGGATGATCTCGGCCAGCGCGCGTTTGCTGTGCAGGCGCTGATCGGCGAAGGCTTTGCGGAACGTTTGCTTCTCGGCAAAGGTTTCCAGCTCGCTCAGGCGGGTTTCCATGGTGTCGAGGATGTCCGGGCCCAATGCCTCCACCAGCATCGAGGTGAGCTTGGGGTTGGCCTGGTACAACCAGCGACGGAAGGTGATGCCGTTGGTTTTGTTGTTGATGCGCTCCGGGTACAGCTTGTGCAATTCGGAGAACACCGTGCTGCGCATCAGCTGGGTGTGCAGACCGGACACGCCGTTGACGCTGTGGGAACCGAGGAACGCCAGGTTGCCCATACGCACGCGACGGCCGTTGTCTTCTTCGATCAGCGATACCGCGCGCAGTACGTCGAAATCGTGCACACCCTTGGCGCGCAGCGAGTCGATGTGCTGGGCGTTGATCAGGTAGATGATCTGCATGTGCCGCGGCAACATGCGCTCCATCAGCCCGACCGGCCAGGTTTCCAGGGCTTCGGGCAACAGGGTGTGGTTGGTGTAGGAAAGCGTTTCGACGGTGACGTCCCATGCGGCTTCCCACGGGATGTCGTGCAGGTCAACCAATTGACGCATCAGCTCGGCCACCGCGATGGACGGGTGGGTGTCGTTGAGCTGGATCGCCGCGTGTTCGCCCAGGCTCAGCACCGAGCCGTGCATGTTCTTGTGGCGACGCAGCAGATCTTGCAGGGAGGCCGCGACGAAGAAGTATTCCTGGCGCAGGCGCAGTTCCTGCCCCGCTTCCGTGCTGTCAGCCGGGTACAGCACGCGCGAGATGCTCTCGGCGCGCGCCACTTCGGCGACGGCGCCCAGGTGGTCACCGGCGTTGAAGCGTTCCAGGTGCAGGTCTTCGACCGCCCGTGCGCGCCACAGGCGCAAGGTATTGACGCTGGCGCCGCGCCAGCCGACCACCGGGGTGTCGTAGGCAACGGCACGTACCGTTTCGCTGGGCGTCCACACCTGGATCAGCTTGCCGGAAGCGTCCGGCAGGGTTTCGACGCTGCCGCCAAAACCGATCGGGTAAATCACTTCGGCCCGCTCGAACTCCCACGGGTTGCCGAAATCCAGCCAGCGTTCGGTCTGCTCCTGTTGCCAGCCATCGACAATCGCCTGGCGGAACAAGCCGTGCTCATACCGAATGCCGTAGCCGTGACCGGCAATGCCCAGTGTCGACATGCTTTCCATAAAGCAGGCAGCCAAGCGCCCCAGGCCACCGTTGCCAAGCGCCGCATCGGGCTCCAGCAGGCGGATGCGCTCAAGGTCCACGCCCAACTCGGACAGCGCGTCGCGTGCGATCTCGAGCACGCCGAGATTGCTCAGGCTGTCATAGAGCAGGCGGCCGATGAGGAATTCCAGGGAAAGGTAATAGACCCGTTTCTGGCCTTTGCGGTAAATACGCCGCGTATGGTCCATCCAGTGGTCGACCATCTGGTCGCGGGCGGCCAAGGCAATGGCTTCGAACCAGTCATGGTCGAAGGCGTGATCCGGGTCCTTGCCCACCGCATAGGTGAGCTTGGTCAAGACGGCATCGCGGAACGCGGCTACCTCTGCTTCTCGTGCAAGTGGTTCCTGAGACATCAAATGCGACCTCGGGCGAGATAGAAGGAGTTGCTAGAGCCTAGACGCTCTGACACACGGCGTAGGCGCTGGTTCGTCAGTTTTTTAACTCATTCACTGTTGAAAGGATTAGATGCAGGGGTCGTGCCCGATCTCCGGCAAAGATGAAATCTTGAAAATATTGTTCAAAAAATCATCAATCCCGGTATGATCGCGCGCCCGGACACCGCCCCACCCTGGAACCCTGATGAAGCCTCAATTGATCGCCGCCGCGGAACTCGACCGTCTCGAGACCTGGCAGAAATATTCCGCCCACATGTGCGGCGGCTGCGTGTCCAGCTGCTGCACGCTGCCGGTCGAAGTGAAGATCAAGGACCTGATCCGCATTGGCATCGTTGATGAGTTCGAGCGCGGCGACCCGCCGAAGAACATCGCCAAGCGCTTGCAGAAGGAAGGCATCGTCGAGCGCTACAATTCCAAGTCCGAGATTTTTACTCTGCAGCGCATGAGCAACAACGACTGCTTGTACCTGGATCGCAAGACGCGCTTCTGCACCATTTACGACAAGCGCCCGGATACTTGCCGCAATCACCCGAAGATCGGGCCGCGGCCGGGGTATTGCGCGTATAAGCCCAAGGAAGTGGTGCGCGAGACCAAGTTCAAGACGCTCGATAAGTTCTGATCCAGATTTTTGCAGGGTTCTTGAGGGCCCTATCGCAGGCAAGCCAGCTCCCACAGTTGGAATGCATTCCCCTGTGGGAGCCGGGCTTGCCCGCGATGGAGCCAGCACAGTCACTACAAATCCTGCAGGCATAAAAAAACGCCCCCGGCCTTTCGACCGGGGGCGTTTTTCATTCAGCCTGAGTTAACTCAGTTCTTGGCTTTCTTGGCAGCGCGGGTACGCTCGCCTTCGTCCAGGATCTTCTTACGCAGGCGGATCGACTTAGGCGTAACTTCGCACAGCTCGTCGTCCTGGATGAATTCCAGGGCTTGTTCCAGGGTGAACTTCACCGGTGGAACCAGAGCGATGGTTTCGTCTTTGCCCGAAGCACGCATGTTGTCGAGCTTCTTGCCTTTGGTTGGGTTCACACCCATGTCGTTGTCACGGCTGTTCAAGCCAACGATCTGACCGTTGTAGATCTCTTGACCGTGCTCAACGAACAGCTTGCCACGCGCCTGGAGGGTTTCCAGGGAGTAGGTCAGCGCCTTGCCGGTTTCTACCGAGACCAGAACACCGTTCTGACGGCCGGACATGTCGCCGGACTTCATGGTGTCGTAGCGATCGAAGATCGAGGTCAGGATGCCAGCACCGTTGGTCAGGGTCAGGAACTGGTTACGGAAACCGATCAGACCGCGAGCAGGGATGTTGTATTCCAGACGTACACGGCCTTTGCCATCCGGCACCATGTTGGTCAGGTCGCCGCGACGCAGGCCCATTTCTTCCATGACCTTGCCCTGGGATTCTTCCGGGGTGTCGATGGTCACGTCTTCAAACGGTTCCTGCTTCACGCCGTCAACCTGACGGATGATCACTTCCGGACGACCAACGCCCATTTCGAAGCCTTCGCGACGCATGGTTTCGATCAGTACCGAGAGGTGCAGCTCACCACGGCCGGAGACCTTGAACTTGTCGGCGGTATCGCCTTCTTCAACGCGCAGGGCAACGTTGTACAGCAGCTCTTTGTCCAGACGTTCCTTGATGTTACGGGAAGTCACGAACTTGCCTTCTTTACCGCAGAATGGCGAGTCGTTTACCTGGAAGGTCATGGAAACGGTCGGCTCGTCGACGGTCAGAGGCTTCATCGCCTCGACGGTGTCCGGCTGGCACAGGGTGTCGGAGATGAACAGCGAGTCCATACCGCTCACGCACACGATGTCGCCGGCGAAAGCTTCTTCAACGTCGATGCGGTGCAGACCGTGGTGACCCATCAGCTTCAGGATACGACCGTTGCGCTTCTTGCCGTCGGCGCCAATGGCGACAACCGGGGTGTTCGGCTTGACGCTGCCACGGGCAATACGGCCAACGCCGATAACACCCAGGAAGCTGTTGTAGTCCAGTGCCGAGATTTGCATCTGGAACGGGCCTTCACGGTCAACCTTCGGTGGTGGAACGTGGTCAACGATCGCCTGGTACAGCGGGGTCATGTCTTCCGCCATGGCGGTGTGTTCCAGACCGGCAATGCCGTTCAGGGCCGAGGCGTAGATCACCTGGAAATCAAGTTGCTCTTCAGTGGCGCCGAGGTTGTCGAACAGGTCGAAGATCTGGTCCAGAACCCAGTCCGGACGCGCGCCTGGACGGTCAACCTTGTTGATGCACACGATCGGACGCAGGCCGGCTTCGAAAGCCTTCTTGGTCACGAAACGGGTTTGCGGCATAGGGCCGTCTTGAGCGTCAACCAGCAGCAGAACGGAGTCAACCATCGACATTACGCGCTCTACTTCGCCGCCGAAGTCGGCGTGGCCCGGGGTGTCCACGATGTTGATGTGGTAGCCGTTCCAGTTGATAGCGGTGTTCTTGGCCAGGATGGTAATGCCGCGCTCTTTTTCCTGGTCGTTGGAGTCCATCACGCGCTCGTCGTTGAGCTCGTTGCGCTCCAGGGTGCCGGATTGACGCAGGAGTTTGTCTACCAGGGTGGTTTTACCATGGTCAACGTGAGCAATGATGGCGATGTTACGTAGATTTTCGATCACTTGTGTATCTCGATCAGAGGATTCGGTGTGCTGACAGGTCGTGGCAGCGATTTACAGTAGAGTCAGGCCTTGCCGTTACAGCTTTACGGCAGAGTCGGGGGGCCGGTGACGCAGGCCACAGGCAAACAGCCCCGGGCTCTTAGCTCGGTCGATAAACGCGCACATTGGCATGCCCCTCACTGAGCAAATGGTGGGCATGCAGGCGACTCATCACGCCTTTGTCGCAATACAGCAGGTACTGACGGCTGTCATCCAGTTCCTTGAAACGCGCGTTCAATGCATAGAACGGCAGCGTTTGTACGTCGATGCCAGGAATTTCCAGCGGCTCGTCTTCAGCGGCATCCGGGTGACGGATGTCGATGATGATCTGGCCGGCCAGGGCTTCGCTGACTTCTTCGATCTGCACATCCTGGCCCAGCTCGTCGATGACACGATCGATCGGGACCAGTTTGGCGTTCTCGAGCGCACGCTCCAGAATCGCCATGTCGAACTGTTGTTCTTCGTACTCCACGCGGTTGCGCTTGGCGTGGGTCTTGGGGTTCACCGAAATGACCCCGCAATATTCAGGCATGTGCTTGGCAAAGTCGGCGGTGCCGATTTCTTCTGCCAGGTCGATGATGTCCTGTTTATGGCTGGCGATCAGTGGGCGCAGCACCAGTTTTTCGGTCACGCAGTCGATCAGCGACAGGTTCGGCAGCGTCTGGCTGGACACCTGGGAGATCGCTTCACCGGTCACCAGCGCATCGATCTGCAGTTGGTCGGCGATCCGGGACGCGGCGCGCAACATCATACGCTTCAATACCACGCCCATATGACTGTTATCGACTTTGCCGAGAATTTCGCCCAGCACTTCTTCGAACGGTACGCTTACAAATAACACGCGTTGGGAGCTGCCGTACTTCTTCCAGATAAAGTGCGCCACTTCCATCACGCCCAATTCGTGTGCACGCCCGCCCAGGTTGAAGAAGCAGAAGTGGCTCATCAGGCCACGCCGCATGATCTGGTAGGCCGCGACCGTGGAATCGAAACCGCCGGACATCAAGACCAGGGTCTGTTCCAGGGCGCCCAGCGGGTAGCCGCCGATGCTGTTGTGCTGGCTGTGGATCACAAACAACCGTTGGTCGCGAATTTCCATGCGCACTTCAATTTGCGGCGCTTTCAGGGAAATTCCGGCGGCACCGCATTCGCGACGCAGCTTGCTGCCGACGTATTTCTCCACATCCATGGAGCTGAACGGGTGCTTGCCGGCGCGCTTGCAGCGCACTGAAAAAATCTTCCCTTCCAGCTCATTACCGAAGTGCTGTTTACACTTTTCGGTGATGTCGTCGAAGTCACCCAGCGGGTACTCGTCTACTTGCAGGAAATGCGCGATACCCGGCATGCAGCTCAGGCGCTCGGTCATGTCCTTCAAGGCTTTGACGTCGGTCAGGCGGGTTTCCAGCTCGAGGTTGTCCCACACGCCATTCACCACCACAGCCGGGTCCAGATCGCGGAGCACGGCACGGATGTTCTTGGCCAACTGACGGATGAAACGCATCCGTACCGGTCGGCTCTTGATGGTGATTTCGGGGAAGACTTTAACGATTAATTTCATGGAAACAGCGCGTGCCGGACCTGCCGAAAAAGGGGGGCGCGGATTATAGCGGAAATCGCTCAAGGTTTAACCAGTTAATATGCACAGCAACCATCGCGCACTAAAGCAGTGCATTTGCAGGTAGTCGCGCCACATTGCAGTGCGCTATTTTTTGGCTTTTGTCGCAATGCACCTTTATAGGGTCGCTTTTGGAGCACAAAACCCATGTTGGCGCACTGGCATGCAATTTGCTCTCTTGTGAGGCAGGTTGCCATGGCGGACTATCCGCGCCGGCATCACCCAAATTCTAAGGGCTAACTCCACTACCCCAGCCCGAAGCCACCCGGAGGACACTATGTCGAAGTCGGTTCAACTCATCAAAGATCATGACGTCAAATGGATTGATCTGCGCTTCACGGACACCAAAGGCACTCAGCACCACGTGACCATGCCGGCTCGCGATGCGCTGGATGATGCGTTCTTCGAAGAAGGCAAAATGTTCGACGGTTCCTCCATTGCCGGCTGGAAAGGCATCGAAGCCTCCGACATGATCCTGATGCCGGACGACAGCACTGCCGTGCTGGACCCGTTCACCGAAGAGCCGACCCTGATCCTGGTGTGCGACGTCATCGAGCCGTCGACCATGCAAGGCTACGACCGCGACCCACGTGCGATCGCCAAGCGTGCCGAGGAATACCTGAAGTCGACCGGTATCGGCGACACCGTATTCGTAGGCCCGGAGCCAGAGTTCTTCATTTTTGACCAGGTGAAGTTCAAGTCCGACATCTCCGGCTCCATGTTCAAGATCTACTCCGAACAAGGTTCGTGGATGTCCGATCAGGACGTGGAAGGCGGCAACCATGGCCACCGTCCAGGTATCAAAGGCGGCTACTTCCCGGTTCCACCGTTCGACCATGACCACGAAATCCGTACCTCCATGTGCAACGCCATGGAAGACATGGGCCTGGTCATCGAAGTGCATCACCACGAAGTGGCGACTGCCGGCCAGAACGAAATCGGTGTGAAGTTCAACACCCTGGTCGCCAAGGCTGACGAAGTCCAGACCCTGAAGTACTGCGTACACAACACTGCCGTTGCCTACGGCCGTACCGCGACCTTCATGCCTAAGCCACTGTACGGCGATAACGGCTCGGGTATGCACGTTCACCTGTCCATCGCCAAAGATGGCAAGAACACCTTCGCCGGCGAAGGTTATGCCGGCCTGTCCGACACCGCCCTGTACTTCATCGGCGGCATCATCAAGCACGGTAAGGCCCTGAACGGCTTCACCAACCCGTCGACCAACTCCTACAAGCGTCTGGTCCCAGGTTTCGAAGCGCCGGTAATGCTGGCCTACTCGGCGCGCAACCGCTCTGCCTCGATCCGTATTCCTTACGTGTCCAGCCCGCGCGCTCGCCGTATCGAAGCACGCTTCCCGGACCCGGCGGCCAACCCATACCTGGCCTTCGCTGCCCTGGTCATGGCCGGCCTGGACGGCATCCAGAACAAGATCCACCCAGGCGACGCCGCCGACAAAAACTTGTACGACCTGCCGCCTGAAGAGGCCAAAGAGATCCCACAAGTGTGCGGCAGCCTGAAAGAAGCCCTGGAAGAGCTGGACAAGGGCCGTGCGTTCCTGACCAAAGGCGGCGTGTTCAGCGACGACTTCATCGATGCCTACATCGAGCTGAAAAGCGCAGAAGAAATCAAGGTTCGCACTTTCGTACACCCACTGGAATACGAGCTGTACTACAGCTGCTGATCCGGTAGCGCTGCTTAAGGTGGCGTGATGCGAAAAGACCTCCCTCGGGAGGTCTTTTTTTGCCTGGGAATTGTCAGGTGGCTGCTTGGCGGTCGAGCATGCGGCTGACCATCAGCGTGCCCATGGCGCTCAATTGGTGAATGGCCAGCGCGACATCGCGGTGCTTGCCGTCCAGGTCTTCGGACAGGCCCAGCAACAGGGTGCTGACCGAGGAGAAGGTTTCGAAGCTGTTGATCATCAGGGCTTCGTCGTCGATATCGGCGGCGATGGTGAAGACGGATGGGGGTGGATTTGGGGTTGGCTTGAACATGTCTTAACTTCCTCGAATGAGGCCGCCATCGACTCGCTACTAAACGATTAGGTGGCAGCTGTCCGCAGGTTAGTAGACCGGGGAAGTTAAGCAAAAACCGGCGCATCCGAAGATGCCCTGCACACAGCCGCCATAAAGAACGGTGCGGTACACGCTTAACTTGACCCTCAGGCTACTAAACCTGATCGCTGATGAGCAGCGACCGAGCAACCTTAGAGACGACAAGCCAGCCGTACAAGCCGGCGGATTCTGGCGCACCTGTAGGCAAGCACGCAAGTTAAGGTAGCCTCTGACTGACACACTGCCCAATCTGCAAACCCAATCAAAAATGTGGGAGCTGGCTTGCCTGCGATGGCATCAGCTGGGTATACCTGATGTACCGAGTTGCCTGCATCGCAGGCAAGCCAGCTCCCACAGGAGATCCGCTTTGAAACATCGACTTGTGTTCGCTTTGTTATTTGTCAGCGCCAGTGCGAGCGCTGCGCCGCCCACCCTTGAGCCGCTGCTCAACAGCATCGCCGAACGCCTGGAGATCGCCGACCAGGTTGCCCTGAGCAAATGGGACAGCCACAAGCCCGTAGAGGACAAGAAGCGCGAGCAGGAGGTGATCGCCAGTGTCGTTGCCCAGGCACCGAGCTACAAACTGGACCCCGCCGCCGCCGAGCAGTTTTTTTCGGCGCAGATCGAGGCGAACAAACTGGTGCAGTACACCCATCTGTCCGACTGGCAGTTCCAGGGCAAGGCGCCTGATGATCCGCGCCCGGACCTGGTGAAGCAGATTCGTCCGCAACTGGACCAACTGCAAAAAAGCCTGCTGCAGCAACTGGCGGACTTCACCCCGCAGCGCACCGACCCGCAATGCCCCAAGTGGCTGGCCGAAGCGGTGCATGAACCGCTGAATGACCCGCTGCGGCAGTTGGCGATGATCCGCGCCACGGCCGAACTCTGCATCTTCAAAGGCTAAATCTGCAAACCCGATCAAACACTGTGGGAGCTGGCTTGCCTGCGATAGCGGCTTTGAACGTGCCGCCGCTATCGCAGGCAAGCCAGCTCCCACACTGACCGCAACCTTCCTGGCGATTCAATGCAATTCTTGCTTCCTGAACGCCCCTCAAAAAAAAGCACTATATTGGTGCGCAAGCCTGCACCCTTCCCACCGACTCACACCATTTTGGTTCGAAACTTCCCGCCAAGGCTGGCAGAACGCCACAGTTTCGCGCTTAAAACCCCTATTTCAGCGCCTTTGCGCTTCTTTTCGGAGCCTTGGTTTGGTTTTTGCATTTTCCTTGTATCAGCGTGTGCCTCAAGCCCGCGCCTTGCTCCAAAAGAGGTCCTGATGACCATCAGCGATGCACTGCACCGTTTGTTACTCGACAACCTGACCACCGCGACCATCCTGCTCAACGACGACCTGCGCCTTGAGTACATGAACCCGGCGGCGGAGATGCTCCTGGCCATCAGCGGCCAGCGCAGCCATGGGCAGTTCATCAGCGAATTGTTCACCGAGTCGGCCGAGGCCTTGAGTTCCTTGCGCCAGGCCGTGGAGCAGGCTCACCCGTTCACCAAGCGCGAAGCGATGCTCACCGCCCTCACCGGCCAGACGCTGACCGTCGACTACGCCGTGACCCCGATCCTGAGCAATGGCGCGACCCTGCTGCTGCTCGAAGTGCATCCCCGCGACCGCCTGCTGCGCATCACCAAGGAAGAGGCGCAGCTGTCCAAGCAGGAAACCAGCAAGATGCTGGTGCGCGGCCTGGCCCATGAGATCAAGAACCCGCTGGGCGGCATTCGTGGCGCGGCGCAGTTGCTGGCCCGCGAGCTGCCGGAAGAGCACCTCAAGGACTACACCAACGTCATCATCGAAGAGGCCGACCGCCTGCGTAACCTGGTGGACCGCATGCTCGGCTCCAACAAGCTGCCGTCCCTGGCGATGACCAACGTTCACGAGGTGCTGGAGCGTGTTTGTCAACTGGTCGAGGCTGAAAGCCAGGGTTGCATCACCCTGGTGCGCGATTACGACCCGAGCATTCCCGACGTGTTGATCGACCGCGAGCAGATGATCCAGGCGGTGCTCAATATCGTGCGCAACGCCATGCAGGCCATCAGCAGCCAGAACGAGCTGCGCCTGGGCCGCATCAGCCTGCGCACCCGCGCCCTGCGCCAATTCACCATTGGCCATGTGCGCCATCGCCTGGTGACCAAGGTCGAGATCATCGACAACGGCCCCGGCATTCCTGCGGAACTGCAGGAAACCATTTTCTTTCCCATGGTCAGCGGCCGCCCGGACGGTACCGGGCTGGGCCTGGCCATTACCCAGAACATCATCAGCCAGCATCAGGGCCTGATCGAATGTGAGAGCCACCCTGGCCACACCACGTTCTCGATCTTCCTGCCATTGGAACAAGGAGCCCCCTCGACATGAGCCGTAGTGAAACTGTCTGGATCGTTGACGACGACCGTTCTATCCGCTGGGTCCTGGAGAAAGCCTTGCAACAGGAAGGCATGACCACCCAGAGCTTCGACAGCGCCGACGGGGTGATGAGCCGCCTGGCGCGCCAGCAGCCCGACGTGATCATCTCCGACATCCGCATGCCCGGCGCCAGCGGCCTCGACCTGTTGGCGCGGATCCGTGAGCAGCACCCGCGCCTGCCGGTGATCATCATGACCGCGCACTCGGACCTGGACAGCGCTGTCGCGTCCTATCAGGGCGGGGCCTTTGAGTACCTGCCCAAGCCGTTCGACGTGGACGAGGCGGTGGCGCTGGTCAAGCGCGCCAACCAGCACGCCCAGGAACAGCAGAACCAGCAAGCCCCACCGGCACTGACCCGCACGCCGGAAATCATCGGTGAAGCGCCGGCGATGCAGGAAGTGTTTCGCGCCATCGGGCGTTTGAGCCATTCCAACATCACGGTGCTGATCAACGGCGAGTCGGGCACCGGCAAAGAACTGGTCGCTCACGCCCTGCACCGTCACAGTCCACGGGCGGCCTCGCCGTTCATTGCACTGAACATGGCGGCGATTCCGAAGGACTTGATGGAGTCCGAGCTGTTCGGCCATGAAAAAGGCGCGTTCACCGGCGCGGCCAACCTGCGTCGCGGCCGCTTTGAGCAGGCCGACGGTGGCACGCTGTTCCTCGATGAAATCGGCGACATGCCGGCCGACACCCAGACGCGCCTGCTGCGGGTGCTGGCGGACGGCGAGTTCTACCGCGTGGGCGGGCATACGCCGGTCAAGGTCGACGTGCGCATCATCGCGGCGACCCACCAGAACCTGGAAACCCTGGTGCACGCGGGCAAGTTCCGTGAGGACTTGTTCCACCGTCTCAACGTGATCCGCATCCATATTCCGCGTATGTCGGACCGCCGCGAAGACATCCCGACCCTCGCCCGCCACTTCCTCAGCCGCGCCGCTCTGGAGCTGGCCGTGGAGCCTAAGCTGCTCAAGAGTGAGACCGAGGAATACCTCAAGAACCTGCCATGGCCGGGTAACGTGCGTCAGCTGGAAAACACCTGCCGCTGGATTACCGTGATGGCCTCCGGGCGCGAAGTGCACATCAGCGATCTGCCGCCGGAGCTGTTGAGCCTGCCACAAGACTCGGCACCGGTGACCAACTGGGAGCAGGCGCTGCGCCAATGGGCTGACCAGGCCCTGGCACGCGGCCAGTCGAGCCTTTTGGACAGCGCCGTGCCGGCGTTCGAGCGGATCATGATCGAAACCGCCCTCAAGCACACCGCCGGGCGCCGCCGCGATGCCGCCGTGCTGCTGGGCTGGGGCCGCAATACCCTGACGCGCAAGATCAAGGAGTTGGGGATGAAGGTTGATGGTGGGGATGATGATGAGGGGGATGAGGGCTGAGGGCTGATTCCCAACCCTTGATCCACTGAAGATCCAATGTGGGAGCCGGGCTTGCCCGCGATGGCGAAGTGTCAGTCACCCGATGTGTAGCTGACCCACCGCTTTCGCAGGCAAGCCAGCTCCCACATTTGGTTTTGTTCCGGGACGAAGAATATGCACCGCTTCAATGCACCATGAACCGGCATTGGGCACGGGTCCAAGGCCTGAAACCTGAGCTTCGCCCAGAAAAACCTTAAAGCCAAAACCACCAAAGCCCCGTATTCCGGGGCTTAGTGCTTTCTGCAAGATTCTTTTGGGACGATCCAACAACTCTGGCACGCACCCTGCAATAACCCCAGTACCACCCAGTTTCGGGGACCTTGGTACAGGCAGGCCGAGAATCCCCTCTTTAACACCGAAGCCTTAAGGCTTCACCCCGTTTTGGGAGCCCTGGTACAGGCAGGCCGGGAACTCCCTCTTTTATTGCTCCTGGAGATGGATCTCCAACCGCCAGCGGCCATCGACCGCCTCCCCACTCCACACTCCGTGCAAGGGCCGAGCCGCCACCAGGTTCAGCAACAGGCCCGCATCGGTCTTGCGCACACGCCAGTTCACGTCCTTTTCATTGACCTTGAGTTGCCCACCGGCAGCCTGGCCTTGCGCGTCGAACAGCAGCGCCACGGTGCCGTCGATGTGCTCGCCGTGCAGCTTGGGCTCGCTGTTGAACCACACCACCACGCCGTCCGCTGCGGTTTCGACCTGTTGCAGCTCGACCGGGTCGGGGGTGGTCAGGCGGCCGATCATCAGGCCGACCATGAGGCCGACAATCGCCAATGAACCCATGACCCTCGGCAATAGCTTCGGCCTCGGGTCTTCTTCAGGGGTAGAATGCAGCGCATCTTTGCCTTCGGAGCCGTGCATGTTTCACGTCATCCTTTTTCAACCAGAAATTCCGCCGAACACCGGCAACGTTATCAGGCTGTGCGCCAACAGTGGCTGCCACCTGCATTTGATCGAGCCCCTGGGCTTCGACATGGACGACAAGCGCCTGCGCCGCGCCGGGCTGGACTACCACGAGTACGCCACCCTCAAGCGCCATGCCGATTTGGCCAGCTGCCTGGAAAGCCTGGGGCACCCACGCTTGTTCGCATTCACCACCAAGGGTTCGCGGCCGTTCCATGATGCCAGCTTTGCCGAGGGCGACGCGTTTCTGTTTGGCCCGGAAAGTCGCGGCTTGCCGGCCGAGGTGCTTGATGCATTGCCTGATGGGCATCGCCTGCGCTTGCCGATGCGCGAGGGTTGCCGCAGCTTGAACTTATCGAACACCGTAGCCGTTGCCGTCTATGAAGGCTGGCGCCAACTCGGTTTTAAATAACACCGCATAACAAATGTGGGAGCGGGCTTGTGTGGGAGCCGGGCTTGCCCGCGATGCAGGCACCTCGGTGTGTCAGGCACACCTCGGTGATGCTATCGCAGGCAAGCCAGCTCCCACACAAGCCCGCTCCCACATTTAGTTCTGCGTCGGGTTCGAGATTACTGAACGGTCGACGAACCTTCACTTTGCATGCGCTGCAGCTCTTGCGCATACAGAGCATCGAAGTTCACCGGAGCCAGCATCAACGCCGGGAACGAGCCACGGGTGACCAGGCTGTCCAGGGTCTCGCGGGCATACGGGAACAGGATGTTCGGGCAGAACGCGCCCAGGGTGTGGCTCATGGACGCTTCGTCCAGACCTTGGATCAGGAAGATACCGGCCTGTTGCACTTCAGCGATGAAGGCCACTTCTTCGCCGTTCTTGACGGTGACCGACAGGGTCAGCACGACTTCGTGGAAGTCGCCTTCCAGGGCTTTCTGGCGGGTGTTCAGGTCCAGCGCAACGCTTGGGGTCCATTCCTGGCGAAAGATGGCCGGGCTTTTCGGCGCTTCGAACGACAGGTCACGCACGTAGATGCGCTGCAGCGAAAACTGTGGGCCTTGAGCTTCTGCTGCTTCGGTATTCTGTTGGTCAGTCATCGCAGATCCTTGTCTATCTTGGGGTCTATAAGGGTTGGGCTTCAGGCGAGCAGCGCATCGAGTTTACCGGCGCGCTCCAAAGCAAACAGGTCATCGCAGCCACCGACATGCTTGTCGCCGATCCAGATTTGCGGGACCGACGTGCGGCCGGCTTTCTGGGCCATTTCGGCACGCACCTGGGGTTTGCCGTCGACCTTGATTTCTTCGAAGGCAACGCCCTTCTTCTCAAGCAGGGCCTTGGCCCGCATGCAGTAAGGGCACCAATCGCTGGAATACACGACAACCTGGCTCATATCACTTCACCAAAGGCAGATTATCGGCGCGCCAGCTGCTGATACCACCGGACAGCTTGGCGGCGGTGAAGCCGGTCTTGAGCATCTCGCGGGCGTGAGTGCCGGCGTGCTGGCCCTGGGCGTCGACCAGGATGATGGTCTTGGCCTTGTGCTTTTCCAGCTCGGCCAGGCGCGCGATCAGCTTGTCCTGCGGAATATTCAGGGCACCGACGATATGGCCGGTGGCAAAATCCTTGGCCGGGCGGATGTCGACGACAACGGCTTCATCCTTGTTGACCAGCGCGGTCAGCTCCGCCGTGCTCAGGCTGCGGCCACCACGGCTCATTTCATGAGCGATCAGCAGCGCGAGCAGGATGACGAAGGCACCCACAAGCAGGTAGTGGGCAGTGGCAAATGCAATCAGGTGATCAACCATCAAGGAGGTTCCAGGGCGTTAAAATGGCGGTAAGTATACACAGCCGCCAGGGGGGGCCAACCCCCGTAAAGCGGTGACGTGGTCGGAACTTCGCTTTAAACTGCCACTCCCTTTTCAATTGTCTTCCTTTATTACCGCCGCGAGAGGATCTATGACTACCACGCCTAAACCTTTGGTCCTGATAATTCTCGATGGCTTCGGACACAGTGAAAGCCACCACGACAACGCGGTATACGCGGCGCGCAAGCCCGTGCTGGACCGCCTGACCGCCACCGTTCCCAACGGCCTGATCTCCGGCTCCGGCATGGACGTGGGCTTGCCGGACGGCCAGATGGGCAACTCGGAAGTCGGCCACATGAATCTGGGCGCCGGACGAGTGGTCTATCAGGACTTCACCCGCGTGACCAAAGCGATCCGCGATGGCGAGTTCTTCGAGAACCCGACCATCTGCGCGGCGGTAGATAAAGCAGTGGCGGCCGGCAAGGCCGTGCACTTCATGGGCCTGTTGTCCGACGGCGGCGTGCACAGCCATCAGGACCACCTGGTGGCCATGGCCGAACTGGCGTTCAAGCGCGGCGCCGACAAGATCTACCTGCACGCCTTCCTCGACGGCCGCGACACCCCGCCGAAAAGCGCGCAATCGTCCATCGAACTGCTCGATACCACCTTCGCCGCCCTGGGCAAGGGCCGCATCGCCAGCATCGTGGGGCGTTACTTCGCCATGGACCGCGACAATCGCTGGGACCGCGTATCCCAGGCCTACAACCTGATCGTCGACGGCCAGGCCGAATTCAACGCCGCCACCGCCCAGGAGGGCCTGGAAGCCGCTTACGCCCGTGGCGAGAGCGACGAGTTCGTCAAAGCCACCACCATCGGCGAGCCGGTGAAGGTTGAAGACGGCGACGCCGTGGTGTTCATGAACTTCCGCGCCGACCGTGCCCGCGAGCTGAGCCGTGTGTTCGTGGAAGACGGCTTCAAGGAATTCGAACGTGCGCGCCAGCCGAAGGTGCAGTACGTCGGCCTGACCCAGTACGCCGCCAGCATTCCGGCCCCGGCCGCGTTTGCAGCCGGCAGCCTGGACAACGTGCTGGGCGACTACCTGGCGAAAAACGGCAAGACCCAACTGCGCATCGCCGAAACCGAGAAATACGCCCACGTGACCTTCTTCTTCTCCGGCGGGCGCGAAGAGCCGTTCCCGGGCGAAGAGCGCATCCTGATCCCGTCGCCGAAAGTCGCCACCTACGATTTGCAACCGGAAATGAGCGCGCCGGAAGTCACCGACAAGATCGTCGACGCCATCGAGCACCAGCGCTTCGACGTCATCGTGGTCAACTACGCCAACGGCGACATGGTCGGCCACAGCGGCAACCTGGAAGCCGCGACCAAGGCAGTGGAATGCCTGGACCTGTGCGTCGGCCGTATCGTTGAAGCCCTGGAAAAAGTTGGCGGCGAAGCGTTGATCACTGCTGACCACGGTAACTGCGAGCAAATGTCCGACGAATCCACCGGCCAGGCCCACACCGCCCACACCACCGAACCGGTGCCGTTCATCTACGTCGGCAAGCGTGATTTCAAGGTGCGCGAAGGCGGGGTGCTGGCGGATGTGGCGCCGACTATGCTGATGTTGCTGGGGCTGGAGAAGCCGGTGGAGATGACGGGGACGTCGATTCTGGTCTGAATATTTCGGGGGTTGCTCAAAGCGAGTGGCCCGTCAATAATGGACCCGAGCGCGAAACCAGTTGCCTCCAGCGGCAATAACTGGCGTAGGAACCCCGTTGATGGCTGGACATCAGCGTAGGGTGAGACCTCCACACCCCCGCTTGAGGGTGTGTATATGAATATCAAGCAGGTACCTTAGGGCAGTTCGAGAGAACTGCCCTTTTCTTTGGCCGTTATAAAAGCTGATAGCGCTTGTAGAGCAGCTCGCCATGACGGTGCTTGTTCAATGCCTTCGCATCGGTCTGCATGAAATTCCATAACACACTGCCTGCCTGGATATTCACGACCACCAGCATTTGTCGCTTGGTTTCATAGGCGCCGATGAACGCCAGCCGAGCCGATCCATTGCTGTACGCAACGCGCCAAATTTCCAAAGGCCCTGTCAACGTATCCACAGCAAATCTTACATATCGCTCTCTGGCATCCTGCCGTTTTTCAACGATATGCCGTAGAGATGACCGCTGGATCAAAATATCTCCCAATGGAGAAGTAATATGAACCTGAGAGCAGGCCGCATCGGTGAGCCCCAGGTTCGAAGCCAAAATTTGCAGTGCATCGGTAATTCCCTCACCCGCAGCCATTTCCTCAAGCGCAGAGGAGCGAAGAGCCCGGTCGAGGCTACGCAGATCGGGCAAACCATAATCCAACCATGTTTGCTGGCCTTTCAACTCATGAATACGGGACATTGCCGGTGGTGCCAACTACCTGACCAGTGGGCCCGAGAGTCTATTCCCGGACGCAACAACCCGTTCAAGCGGAGCATTTCAAAGCGTTTCTTCGATGACGGTTTAACCACTAAACCGCTCGATTAAATCGCCATAAACAGCTTTTTATGACGAACGCCTCAAAGCAGTTGGCTTTGAGGCGTTTTTTTTGCAGCGTGGGCCGGGCATACTAGACCGTCCCTTTCCCTGGTGTCGCCCGCCTCTATGCTTCGCGCCTTGATTACCCTTGCTCTTGTCTGCCTGCTCCAACCGGCGTTTGCCGATGAGCGTGCACAAACCCAACAACAGTTGGACGCTACGCGTCAGGACATTACCGAGCTGAAAAAGCTGCTCGGCAAGCTCCAGGAAGAAAAGTCCGGGGTGCAGAAAGACCTGCGCGGCACGGAAACCGAAATGGGCAAGCTGGAGAAGCAGGTCCAGGAGCTGCAAAAAGAACTAAAGAAGAGCGAGTCGGAACTGGAGCGACTCGACGCTGAGAAAAAAAAACTCCAGAGCGCACGCGTTGAACAGCAACGCTTGATCGCGATCCAGGCCCGTGCCGCCTACCAGAACGGCCGCCAGGAATACCTCAAGCTGCTGCTCAACCAGCAGAACCCCGAGAAATTCGCACGTACCCTGACCTACTACGACTACCTGAGCAAAGCTCGCCTGGAGCAACTCAAAAGCTTCAACGAGACGCTGCGCCAGTTGGTCAACGTCGAGCAGGAAATCGCCAACCAGCAGTCGCAGTTGCAAGACCAGAAGAGCGCCCTCGACACCCAGCGCAACGAATTGGACAAAGTGCGCAAGGAGCGCCAGCTGGCCCTGGCCAAGCTCAATGACGACGTAAAGGCCCGCGATGCCAAGCTGCAGGCCCGCGAGCAGGACCAGGCCGACCTGGCCAAAGTACTCAAGACCATCGAGGAAACCCTGGCGCGCCAGGCACGCGAGGCGGAGGAAGCGCGGCAGAAAGCGCTGATCGCCCAGCAGGAAGCCGAAAAAAAGCGCCAGCGTGAGGCCGAGCTGGCAGCCACCTCGGACGCCCCGGCACCGCGCAAACCGGCGCATGCAGCCCCTGGCCCACTGGTTTCAAGTGCCGGTGAGTCGTTCGGCGGTCCTTTTGCTTCAGCACGCGGCAAACTTCCATGGCCGGTTGATGGTCGATTACTGGCACGCTTTGGTGAAACCCGTGGCGACGACACCCGCGCGAAATGGGATGGGGTGATGATCAGCGCCTCGGCCGGCAGCGCGGTCCACGCCGTGCATGGTGGCCGTGTGGTGTTTGCCGATTGGCTGCGCGGCGCCGGTTTGTTGGTAATTCTCGACCACGGTAATGGCTATTTGAGCCTTTATGGCCACAATCAGACATTACTCAAGTCGGCAGGTGATGTTGTAAAAGCCGGTGAGTCCATCTCCACTGTCGGTAACAGTGGTGGCCAGGAAACTCCGGCGCTGTACTTCGCTATTCGTCAGCAGGGTCGCCCGAGCGATCCCGCACAATGGTGCCGTTCCCAAGGATAGGATCGCATCTACATTAGGAGTTCGTTCGACATGCTGCATTTGTCCCGCCTCACTTCGCTGGCCCTGACGATCGCCCTGGTGATCGGCGCGCCCCTGGCTTTCGCCGATCAGGCCGCACCGTCCGCACCCGCCGCCACGGCCGCGACCTCTGCCGCGACCACTAGGGCGCCGTTGCCGCTGGACGAGCTGCGCACCTTTGCCGAGGTCATGGACCGGATCAAGGCAGCCTATGTCGAACCCGTAGACGACAAGACCCTGCTGGAAAATGCCATCAAGGGCATGCTCAGCAACCTCGACCCGCACTCCGCCTACCTGGGCCCGGAAGATTTCGCCGAGCTGCAGGAAAGCACCAGCGGTGAATTCGGTGGCCTGGGCATCGAAGTCGGCGCCGAAGACGGCAACATCAAGGTGGTGTCGCCGATCGACGACACGCCGGCGTCCAAGGCCGGCATCCAGGCCGGTGACTTTATCGTCAAGATCAACGGCCAGCCGACCCGTGGCCAGACCATGACCGAAGCCGTCGACAAGATGCGCGGCAAGATCGGCCAAAAGATCACCCTGACCCTGGTGCGCGACGGCGGCAACCCGTTCGACGTGACGCTGACCCGCGCGACCATCGTGGTCAAGAGCGTGAAGAGCCAGTTGCTGGAGGCGGGCTACGGTTACATCCGCATCACCCAGTTCCAGGTCAAGACCGGCGACGAAGTGGCCAAGGCCCTCGCCAAGCTGCGCAAAGACAACGGCAAGAAGCTCAACGGCATCGTGCTCGACCTGCGTAACAACCCAGGCGGCGTGCTGCAGTCGGCGGTGGAAGTGGTCGACCACTTCATCACCAAGGGCCTGATTGTCTACACCAAAGGCCGCATCGCCAACTCCGAGCTGCGCTTCTCGGCCACCGGCAACGACCTGAGCGAGAACGTGCCGCTGGCGGTGCTGATCAACGGCGGCAGTGCCTCGGCTTCGGAGATCGTTGCCGGCGCCCTGCAAGACCAGAAACGCGGTGTACTGATGGGCACCACCAGCTTCGGCAAAGGCTCGGTGCAAACCGTGCTGCCGCTGAACAACGAGCGTGCGCTGAAGATCACCACGGCCTTGTACTACACGCCGAACGGCCGCTCGATCCAGGCCCAGGGCATCGTGCCGGACATCGAGGTGCGCAAGGCCAAGATCACCAACGAGATCGACAGCGAGTACTACAAGGAGGCGGACCTGCAAGGTCATCTGGGCAATGGCAACGGCGGCGCCGATCAACCGACCGGCAGCGGCAAAAAAGCCAAGCCGATGCCACAGGACGATGACTACCAATTGGCCCAGGCGCTGAGCCTGCTCAAGGGCCTGAGCATCACGCGCAGCCGTTGATATGCGCGCGGCCCTGATCATCGCCTTGCTGTGCAGCCTGGCCGGCGTCGCCCATGCGACGACGGCCGAAGCGCCGCACAAAGCCTACCTGACCCTGATTATCGACGACCTCGGGCAAAACCTGCCCCGGGATCGTCGCGTGCTGGCCCTGCCGGGGCCGGTGACCGCGGCAATCATGCCCGACACGCCCCACGCCGCCGAATTTGCCCGCGAGGCGCACAAGGCCGGCAAGATCGTGATCCTGCACATGCCCATGGACCCGGCCACCGGCCCGTTCGCCTGGCACCCCGAGCTTCCCATCGAAGAACTCGGCAAGCGCCTGGACGCTGCATTCCAGGCCGTGCCCTTCACCGCCGGCATCAACAACCACATGGGCAGCCGCATGACCGCGCAACCACAAGCCATGGCCTGGTTGATGAGCGAGCTGCAACGACGCAACAAGTTCTTTGTCGACAGCCGCACCAGCGCGCAAACCGTCGCGGCGGCAGAGGCACAGAAGATTGGTCTGGCCCATGTTTCGCGGGATGTATTCCTGGATGACGAACGCACCGAAGCGGCGATCACCACCCAACTGCAAACCGCAATCAAGCTGGCCCACAAACAGGGCTCGGCGGTGATGATCGGCCACCCTTACCCGCAAACCCTTGCGGTCCTGGAGCGCGAGTTGCCCAAACTCAAGGCCCAGGGCGTGGAGTGGATCGATATCAGGTTGATGATCAGTGTGCGCAGCAACCAGGCGATGGCGGGTCACGGCAAAAACGGCACCTACCTTCCTGCGCATAGATAGATACAGCCCGCCCACGCGCTCACTGCTCGACAGTTGATGCTCCAATCAACTGGAGCGATTTCCATGAAACCTCTGCAATTCAACGACCTGCTCATCAGCTTTACCAGCGAGTTCCTGCCGCTGTGGAACGACAAGGGATCCAACGCGCACAAGGCCGTCGGCTTCTGGCGGCCGAGCACAACGTCGGATGTACTGAGCCCGTTTTACGCCTTGGGTGATATTGCGGTCGGTCACTATCGCAATATCAATCAAGGCAGGATCGTCGCCGTCGTGAGCGACGCGAACAAGGTCGACGGCACGGCGCTGCGTCCGCCCGTTGACTATCATCTGGTGTGGCACGATGAAGGGACTGGAGCGCATGCCAACTTTTCCATCTGGCGCCCGCTTGCCCCGCAGGGCTACGTCACGATGGGGCTGGTGTGTGGCGTCGGCTACGACAAACCCTCGCGCCATGCCGTGCGCTGTGTGCGAGAAGACCTGGTCGTGACGGCGCGAGTGGGCGAGCTGATCTGGAACGATAAAGGCAGCGGCTGCGCCAACGATTTAAGCATCTGGTCGGTCACTCCTCCCGATGCGCCCGCCGGTGAAGCTTACCTGGCGCCCGGTACCTTTCTGGGCCATGACACTTATGCCAAGCCAGGTATCGAGACCTACTCGCTGCGCCTGGCGTTGACCGCGCAGTTGAGCGACTTGCCGCCACCTCCCGCGCTCAGCGGGTATGAAAGCCCACCCGCTGATGAAAGCAGCGCCACGCTGCAAGTCTGCGAGCTGCCGTGGTTTTGTGTAAAAGACCCGGAACTGAGCGCCGTCGAACAGCTTCAGTCCTCGCCCACCTATCGACTCGAACGCACGGACCGGCACCGCCTCGGCGGCTTCGGACACAACACCGGGGCGACCCCTCAGCCGTTCATGTGGACGGCTGCCAAGGGCGAACTGGGCGGGAATGCCAGGGCGTTGGCATTCAACACCAGCGTCGACTTGAGCAAAGAGTGGTCTGCGCATCCACAGGCGTTTGAGTTGAATTTTTCGGCGCAGCTGGATCGTGATTTCACCCATACCCAACGCTCCGCGAAAGGCTGGAGTCATTCCTCGCCCCTGGAAATCATCACTTATGTGCCGCCGAGGAAGGCCGTCGCGGCTTACCTGTTGCACAGTGAATACTGCCTGCTGCGTCAGGATGGCAGCCAGGTTTCAACGACCGTCAGCTACACCAATGGCGATCACGTTTATATGAGCGAGTCACCCGACATCGAGCCGCTGCCGGATGAGGCAATCCCAACGGTAGAAACCCCGCAAGCGCAGCCGGATCTAGAGGTAACGGGCCATGATTTGATCGACGACACCCTCACTCCGTAACTGATCGAGGGCCGCTTGCAGCCTGGCCACCACGTCATCCGGCACTTCTTTGTTCAGCGCCAGATAAAGCTGGGCGCTGTTAAAGCGCAACACAGTCTTGAGTTGGGTCACCCCGACCTGGCGGGCCAGGTAACGGCCCGCCGGATCACCCGTGGCCCACAGGTCTATCTGCCCATCCACCAGCTTTTGCGCGTTGTCCTGGTCGCGCAGCGCAACAATCGGGTTGAGCCCCTGTTTCTCCAGGGTCTCGGCAATGGCATCGCCCTTGTAGGCGCCGACTTTGTAGCGGCGAGCGTGCTCAAGGTCGGCCAGTTGGATCTTGCTGTCGGCCTTGGCCAGCAGCACCCAGTCATCCGGGCCCAGGGGGCCGACCCATTTGAACAGCGCTTCGCGGTCCGGCAGGCGGGCCATCACGAACACACCGTAGCCAGGCTTTTCCAAGGCGAGTTTGTAGATTCGCTCCCAAGGGAAACGCAGGGTCAGGTTGTAGGAAATACCCGCACGCTTGAAGGCCTCGCGCACGATGTCTGCGGCAATGCCTTCGATGTTCTCGTCCTTGGCGAAGTTCTTGCCGTTTTTCGCCATGTTGTAGGGCGGGAAATTCTCGGTCAGCAGCACCAGGGAGCCACCGGATGGCTCATCGGCGTGACTTGGGCCAGCCAGAAGGACGGACGTACTGGCGAGGGCGAGCAGCAGGTGCTTGAACATGAAAGTTACCGGAATCCATGGCAAGCGCAGAGAGTGCCGCGCACTTGCCATGCTGTCCAGCCCCTTCAGCGCACAACGATACCGCGCGCCGCCATGTACGCCTTGGCCTCGGGAACGGTGTATTCGCCGAAGTGAAAAATACTCGCCGCCAGCACCGCACTGGCGTGGCCTTCGATCACGCCGTCGGCCAAGTGCTGCAGGTTGCCGACACCGCCGGATGCAATCACCGGAATGCCCAGCGCATCACTGATGGCACGGGTTACGCCCAGGTCGAAGCCGTTTTTCATGCCGTCCTGGTCCATGCTGGTCAGCAGGATTTCACCGGCGCCCAGGCCTTCCATCTTCATCGCCCACTCCACCGCGTCCAGGCCCGTCGGCTTGCGACCGCCGTGGGTGAAGATCTCCCAGCGCGGGGTTTCGCCGGGGCCGGAGACTTTCTTGGCGTCGATGGCGACCACGATGCATTGCGAGCCGAAGTGCTGCGCGGCTTCGCCGACGAACTCCGGATTGAACACCGCCGCCGTGTTGATCGAGACCTTGTCCGCGCCGGCGTTGAGCAGGTTGCGTATGTCTTGCACGGTGCGCACGCCACCGCCCACGGTCAGCGGGATGAACACCTGGCTGGCCATGCGTTCGACGGTATGCAAGGTGGTGTCGCGGCCGTCGACGCTGGCGGTGATGTCGAGAAAGGTGATTTCGTCGGCACCCTGCTCATCGTAGCGACGGGCGATTTCCACCGGGTCGCCGGCGTCACGGATGTTCTCGAACTTGACGCCCTTGACCACGCGACCGTTGTCGACGTCCAGGCAAGGGATGATGCGTTTGGCCAGCGCCATGGTCAGTCCTCAGCCGTTGTAGGCATCGCAGTAAGCCTGGGCTTCGGCGACATCCAGGGTACCTTCGTAGATCGCGCGGCCGGTGATGGCGCCGATGATGCCGGGGGCCTTGGCGTCCAGCAGCGACTTGATGTCGCCCAGGTTGTGAATGCCGCCGGAAGCGATCACCGGAATCTTCGTCGCAGCGGCCAGCGCGGCGGTGAACGGTACGTTGCAGCCCTGCATCATGCCGTCTTTGGCGATGTCGGTATAAACGATGGCGGACACGCCGTCGGCTTCGAACTGCTTGGCCAGGTCGATCACTTGCACGGTGCTGATTTCGGCCCAGCCGTCGGTGGCGACGAAGCCGTCCTTGGCATCCAGGCCGACGATCACTTTGCCTGGGAAGGCGCGGCAGGCTTCGGCAACGAACGCCGGGTCTTTTACCGCCTTGGTGCCGATGATCACGTAGCTCACACCCGCTTTGACGTAGTGCTCGATGGTTTCCAGGGAACGGATACCGCCGCCGATCTGGATCGGCAGGTTCGGGTAGCGCCTGGCGATGGCGGTCACCACTTCGCCGTTGACCGGCTGGCCTTCGAAGGCGCCGTTCAGGTCCACCAGATGCAGACGACGGCAGCCTCCTTCCACCCATTTGGCAGCCATGCTCACCGGGTCATCGGAAAAAACGGTGGAATCTTCCATGCGGCCTTGGCGCAGACGGACGCAGGCGCCGTCCTTGAGATCGATAGCGGGGATAATCAGCATCTGGCAAACCTTATTCGATATTCAGCAATGCTTGGGAAATCAGGGTTTCTCAAGCGACCACAAGTCGCTTTCGATGCTTTCGAACCTTTCTTTGAGGAGCGTCTGCGTATCGAAAATCGCCCTGTTGTAATAGTGCGGCGCCACTTCGTTGGTGAACAGCTCGAGAATCTCGGCGACCTCGAACGAGCCCAACTTGAGCTCGAAGCGGTCTTCCATGAACAGCTTGATCTTGTGGGTGGCCTCACGTTCCTGGTCGGGCGTGAGGTTCAAGATCGGCGGCTTCGGCTTCTTGGCCATTACCAACGACCGTCCCACGCGGCGAAGTTCTGCAGCAATTGCAGGCCATGGGTATGGCTCTTCTCCGGGTGAAACTGCACCGCAAACCGCGAACCGTCGGCCAATGCCGCGGCGAAGTCGACGCCGTAGTGACCGCCCCCCACCACCTGCTCCGGTAAACCTGCGGCGATGTAGTAGCTGTGCACAAAATAGAAACGCGCCATGTCCGGCACTTCGTGCCACAGCGGGTGATCCACGCACTGGCGCACTTCGTTCCAGCCCATATGCGGGACCTTCAAGTGAGCGCCGTCTTCATGCAGGTCCTTGCCGAAGAACTTCACCTGGCCCGGAAACAGGCCGATGCAGTCAACGCCGTCGTTCTCTTCACTGCTGTCGAGCAAAGCTTGCATGCCCACACAGATGCCGAGGAACGGGCGGTCCTGGCTGACTTCGCGCACCAGGCTGTCAAAGCCCAGGCGGCGGATCTCGGCCATGCAATCGCGAATCGCGCCCACGCCGGGAAACACGACCCGGTCGGCTTCGCGAATCACGTTGGCATCGCTGGTGATCAGCACCTTGCCGGCACCTACGTGCTCGAGGGCCTTGGCCACCGAGTGCAGGTTACCCATGCCGTAATCGATAACCGCGACCGTCTGCATTACAGGACGCCTTTGGTCGACGGCATTTGCCCGGCCATGCGGTCATCCAGCTCGACGGCCATGCGCAGCGCGCGGCCGAATGCCTTGAACACGGTTTCGATCTGGTGGTGGGTGTTGGTGCCGCGCAGGTTGTCGATGTGCAGGCTGACCAGGGCGTGGTTGACGAAACCCTGGAAGAATTCCTGGAACAGGTCGACATCGAAGCCGCCCACCGTGGCGCGGGTGTAGGGCACGTGCATCTGCAGGCCAGGGCGGCCGGAGAAGTCGATGACTACGCGCGACAGCGCTTCGTCCAGCGGGACATAGGCATGGCCGTAGCGACGGATGCCTTTTTTGTCGCCGATGGCCTTGGCAAATGCCTGGCCGAGGGTGATACCTACGTCTTCCACCGTGTGGTGGTCGTCGATATGCAGGTCGCCCTTGCTGACGATATCCAGGTCGATCAGCCCGTGACGGGCGATCTGGTCCAGCATGTGCTCAAGAAAAGGTACACCGATATCGAATCGGGCCTTTCCGGTGCCATCCAGGTTGATCGAGGCTTTGATCTGGGTTTCCAGAGTGTCGCGCTCGACGGACGCCATACGTTCGACCATCACCAGCTCCGCAAATCATTGGGCGAAAAAGGCAGCCATTATAGGGGCGCGGGCGCTAAACAGAAACATCGGAGGGGATAAGACTGATGGAGTGTCGGGGATAGACATGTGCATACAAGCCAACGCCAGCTTACAGGGCATGGGAGCCGGTCCCTGTGGGAGCCGGGCTTGCCCGCGATGGCATCACCTCGGTGTGTCTGAATGACCGAGGTGCCTGCATCGCAGCATAGGTATCTACACATTTTTGTAGTGAGCGGGCTTGTCCCGCGCTGGGTGGCGAAGCCGCCCCAATAGAGACACCGCGCAGTTTCAGACAAACCCAATCCGCCTGGTTTGGGGCCGCTTCGCAGCCCAGCGCGGGACAAGCCCGCTCACTACAGGGAGATTTGTCAGCCTTTGAAAGCTGTGTGGATACCTATGTGCATCGCAGGCAAGCCAGCTCCCACAGGAAGCGGGCCCACAAGCGTCTTGCGGTGTTTAGTGGAACAGCACCGCCGTCTTCTGCAGGGTCACCCACACACCCCACGCCAGCGGAATACCCACCACCAGCCACGCTGCGATCGCCAGCGGCACGGTGCCGGAGGCTGCTTTCCACTCCAGGGAAGTGGTGGCATCCGCACCTTTGTCATGGCCCAGCGCCTGTTCGGCGGCAAGTTCCGCGTCGGTCATGAAGTACTTGTCGGCCACTGGGCGAACCAGCAGGTTGCAGATGAAACCCAGCACGAGCAAACCGGCGAGGATGTACAACGTGATGTCGTAAGCTGCGGCGCGTTCAACGCCGATGCTCAGCTGATACTCACGCAGGTAGTTCACCAGCACCGGGCCCAATACGCCTGCGGCAGCCCAGGCCGTCAGCAGGCGACCGTGGATCGCGCCGACCATCTGCGTACCGAACAGATCCGCCAGGTAGGCCGGAACGGTCGCAAACCCGCCGCCGTACATCGACAGGATGATGCAGAACGCCGCCACGAACAGCGCTACGTTACCCAGGTGGCCCAGGTTCGGGATCAGCGCGTACAGGGCAAAGCCCAGGGCGAAGAACACGAAGTAGGTGTTTTTACGGCCCAGGTAGTCGGAGAACGATGCCCAGAAGAACCGGCCACCGATGTTGAACAAGCTCAACAGACCGGTGAAACCTGCCGCAATGGCCGCAATGGACGCCAATTGCCCCGCGTCCAGTTGGCCGAACGGCACGTCCACGCCCAACAGCTTGCCGCCGAACACTTCCTGCAGCAGTGGCGAAGCCATGCCGAGGATGCCGATGCCGGCGGATACGTTCAGGCACAGCACCAGCCACACCAGGCGGAACTGCGGGGTTTTCCACGCCACGTTCACATGCACGTGACGGTGGGTGATCATCGCATTGCTGGCTTTTTTCGCCGGCGCGGTCCAGCCCTCAGGTTTCCAGCCGGTCGGCGGAACGCGATAGGACAGCGCGCCGCCGATCATGAACACGAAGTAGATCGCGGCCATCACCAGGAAGCTCTGCCAGACGCCAACACTGGTCGGCGACGCAAAGTGGCCCATCAGTGCCGCGGCAAGGGGTGCACCTACCATCGCGCCGCCGCCGAAGCCCATGATCGCCATGCCGGTGGCCATGCCGCGCTTGTCCGGGAACCATTTGATCAGGGTCGACACGGGCGAGATATAACCCAGGCCCAGGCCGATACCGCCGATGACCCCGGAGCCGATCCACATCAGCCAGATCTGGTGGGTATAGATACCCAGCGACGAGATCAGCAGGCCGCCACACCAGCACAGGGCCGATACAACGCCGGCCTTGCGTGGCCCGGCATGTTCCAGCCAGCCGCCCCAGATCGCTGCCGAGCAGCCCAGGAAGATGAAGAACAGGGTGTAGATCCAGCCCAGCATGGAGATGGGCCAGTCACATTGGGACGAGAAGACTTGGGCGATAAAACTCATGTCCGGTGCGCAGGCAACCGGTTTGGTGATACCCAGCGCCTTGGACAGCGGCAGCCAGAACACCGAGAACCCGTAGGCCATGCCGATGCACAGATGGATCGCCAGGGCGGCCGGTGGAACCAGCCAGCGGTTGAAGCCGGGCTTGGCGATAATGCGTTCCTTGGACAGGAACGCAGGCTTCGCAGCAGTTGAAGCTGCCGCAGTGCTAGTGCTCATTGGTGTTTCCCCCAGTTGTTAGTATGTGTCCGTCAGGCGCTCTCTCCCTCGGCCTTGCACGCAAAGCGTGGCCGTTTTTGTTGAGTGAAGCTCCATTTACGCGCGACGATACGTCGCAGAAGGCGAACGAACGGGGCGAAGATTAGCATCAGTGAGTGCCAGAAAAACCAAAATGACATCATCTTTTTGCGATTTTTGTTTTTCTGGCGCCAGAATCCCGTTCCGCTGCCCGCGGATACAATGTAACGATCGGTGAACTGACGCAGGCCGTCGGGCGTTATACTCTGCGGCTGAATTTTCAAATCGACATACAAGGACTCGCCCATGAAAGCGTTCGGCAAAATCCTGGGTCTGGTACTCCTCGGGCTGTTGCTGATCATTGTGGCTCTAGGCTTTGCCCTGACCCATCTCTTCGATCCCAACGACTATAAAGACGAGATTCGCCAGATTGCCCGCGACAAGGCCCACATCGAGCTGACACTCAATGGCGATATCGGCTGGAGCCTGTTCCCCTGGCTCGGCCTTGAACTGCACGAAGCCAGCGTGGCAACCCTGACCAACCCGACTCAACCTTTTGCTGACTTGCAGATGCTCGGCCTGTCGGTGCGCGTGCTGCCGCTGCTGCGCCGCGAAGTGCAGATGAGCGATGTGCGTGTCGAGGGTCTGAACCTGCGCCTCAACCGCGACAAGCAAGGCCATGGCAACTGGGAAGACATCGGCAAGAACGCCCCGGTGGCTGGCGCCGACACCCCTGCCCCGTCTACACCTGCGCCCGAGGCCAAACCGGAGAAGCCGACCCAGCCGATCCGCCTGGACATCGACAGCCTGACGGTCAACAACGCCCGCATCGAATACAACGATGAGCAGACCGGCAAGCAGTTCAGCGCCGAGAGCATCCAGCTCAGCGCCGGCGCCGTGCACGAAGGCGCGAGCATTCCGGTGAAACTCACCGCTTTCTTCGGCAGCAACCAGCCGGTGATGCGGGTCAAGACCGAGCTCAACGGCAACCTGCGCATCCAGCGTGCGCTCAAGCGCTACCAGCTTGAAGACCTCAAAGTCACCGGCGAAGCCACTGGCGAGCCGCTGCAAGGCAAGACCGTGACCTTTTCGACCCAGGGCCAACTGCTGGTCGACCAGGCGGCCAACATCGCCGAATGGACCAACATGAAGCTGTCGGCCAATCAGTTGCGCGCCTTGGGCGAACTGAAGGTCAACGACCTGGACAAGACACCGCAACTGAGCGGCGCCCTGTCCATCGCCCAGTTTGACCTGGCCAAGTTCCTCGACAGTGTCGGCCACCCGTTGCCGCCTATGGCCGAGGGCAGCCTGAGCAAGGTCGAACTGGTCAGCCGTCTCAAGGGCACACCGAGCAGCGTGGCGCTGGAAGACCTGAACCTGAAACTCGACGGCAGCACCTTCACCGGTCGCGTGGCCGTCGACGATTTCGCCAAGCAATCGCTGCGCGTTCAGCTCAAGGGCGATACCTTCAACGCCGACAATTACCTGCCGGCCAAGTCTGAATCCGCCAAAGGCGCGACCGCCGCGCGCCAGGCTGAAGTGCAGAACGGCGAAGCCGGGGCCATGGCTGCCGGCGGCACCACACCGCTGCCGGAGACGCCGACCAAAGGCGCCTGGAGCACCGACAAACTGTTGCCATTGACCCGCCTGCGCACGCTGGATGTGGACGCCGACCTTGCGTTCGGCCAACTGACCCTGAGCCAACTGCCGATCCAGAATGCCGCGCTCAAGGCTTCCGGCATCGACGGCCAGCTCAAGCTCGAAACCCTCAGTGGCGGCCTCTACAACGGCACATTCCAGGCCAACGGCAGCCTTGATGTGCGCCAGGACATTCCGCTGCTGGCGCTGCAAAGCCGGATCAAGCAAGTGCCGATCGAACGCATCCTGCAAGCCCAGGGGCAGAACCCTCCGGTGAAAGGCCAGGTCACCCTGGACAGCAACCTCACCGGCCGCGGCAATAGCCAGAAAGCCCTGATCGACAGCCTCAACGGCACCGCCAGTTTCGTGATCAATAACGGTGTGTTGCTCAACGCCAACCTTGAACAGCAACTGTGCACCGGCATCGCCCTGCTCAACCGCAAGACCCTGGCCAGCGAACCACGGGGCAAGGACACCCCCTTCCAGGAACTCAAGGGCAACCTGACCTTCCGTAACGGCGTGGCCAACAACCCGGATCTGAAAGTGCGCATTCCGGGCCTGGCGGTCAACGGCAACGGCGACATCGACTTGCGTGTACTGGGCATGGATTATCGCGTCGGCATCATCGTCGAAGGCGATCAGCGCGAAGTGCCGGACCCGGCCTGTGAAGTAGGCTCCAATTTCC
The DNA here is from genome assembly GCF_001983175.1 of Pseudomonas cedrina subsp. cedrina. GTDB lineage: Bacteria > Pseudomonadota > Gammaproteobacteria > Pseudomonadales > Pseudomonadaceae > Aquipseudomonas > Aquipseudomonas cedrina. Next base: position 223,172 of record NZ_MNPW01000005.1, on the reverse strand, counting down.
AGGGCATCGAAGTGCCGCTACGCTGCCGTGGCCCGCTGGAACTGGGCGCCAAGGCGTGCCGCCTGGACAAGGATGGCTTGGGCCAGGTCGCGATCAAGGCGGCGGGCAACCGCCTCAACGAGAAGCTGGAAGAGAAGCTCGACAAGGTCAATCCGAAGCTCAAAGACGCACTCAAAGGCCTGTTCAACCGATGAGAAACGAGCAATTTTCAGAGGCGGTGCTCACCTGGTACGACCGCCACGGCCGCCATGACCTGCCCTGGCAACAGGGCATCACGCCTTACCGAGTGTGGGTCTCGGAGATCATGTTGCAACAGACCCAGGTGAGTACCGTGCTCAATTACTTCGACCGGTTCATGGCCTCGCTGCCGACGGTCGAAGCCCTGGCCGCCGCGCCGGAAGATGAAGTGCTGCACTTGTGGACCGGCCTGGGTTACTACACCCGGGCGCGCAACCTGCAAAAGACCGCCAGAATTATCGTGGCCGAGTACGGCGGCGAGTTTCCCAAGGATGTCGAGAAGCTCACCGAGCTGCCCGGCATAGGCCTGTCCACCGCCGGTGCGATCGCCAGCCTGAGCATGGGCCTGCGCGCGCCGATCCTCGACGGCAACGTCAAACGCGTGCTGGCACGCTTCACCGCGCAGGAGGGCTACCCGGGCGAACCCAAGGTGGCCAAGCAGCTGTGGGCCACCGCGGAACGCTTCACGCCGCACGATCGGGTCAACGCCTACACCCAGGCAATGATGGACATGGGCGCCACCCTCTGCACCCGCAGCAAACCCAGCTGCCTGCTGTGCCCGCTGGAAAAAGGCTGCGAAGCCCACATGCTCGGCCTGGAAACGCGCTACCCGATCCCCAAGCCACGCAAGACCATCCCACAGAAGCGCACGCTGATGCCGCTGCTGGCCAATGCCGAAGGCGCGATTCTGCTTTATCGCCGCCCCTCGACGGGCCTGTGGGGCGGCCTGTGGAGCTTGCCGGAACTGGACGACCTGACAGACCTCGAACACTTGGCCCACCAGCACGCGCTGGCACTGGGCAAGCAACAGGAACTGCCGGGGCTGATCCACACTTTCAGCCACTTTCAGTTGGCCATCGAACCCTGGCTGGTCCAGGTCGAGGAATCGGCCCATCACGTGGCCGAGGCCGACTGGCTCTGGTATAACCTCGCCACCCCGCCGCGCCTGGGCCTTGCCGCCCCGGTCAAGAAACTGCTCAAGCGCGCGGCCGACGTATTGAATGCAGGAGTGTCGTCATGACCCGCACCGTAATGTGCCGCAAGTACAAAGAAGAACTGTCCGGATTGGAAAAAGCGCCGTTTCCGGGTGCCAAGGGCCAGGACATTTACGACAATGTTTCCGCCAAGGCGTGGGGCGACTGGCAAAAACACCAGACCCTGCTGATCAACGAAAAACGCCTGAATATGATGAATGCCGAAGATCGCAAATACCTGCAGGGCGAGATGGACAAGTTCTTTTCCGGCGAAGATTACGCCAAGGCCGACGGCTACGTGCCGCCTGCTCAATAATTGAGCAAAAACCAGGGTCGGCACGTAAGCGACGGTAATAATTAAATATTTTTTGAAAACTTGCTTGACGACCCCCTGAAAAACCCGTTTAATGCGCCCCGTTGCCCAGATAGCTCAGTCGGTAGAGCAGGGGATTGAAAATCCCCGTGTCGGCGGTTCGATTCCGTCTCTGGGCACCACTAATACCGAAACCCCTGATTCCGAAAGGTCTCAGGGGTTTTTTCGTTTCTGGACCTCCAAACCGAATGATGAAGGGTGCATGAAGGTTCGCTTCGAAGCCTCATGCAGGCGACTCGCAACGATTCGCCGCGCTGTCCGCTCAGCGACATTACGGCCGGTAAAGCGGGAATGCTTCCATCAGCGGCGGTATCTCCTGGCCTATCTCTGCTGCGCTGTCAGAGGGGTTGCTCGGCTTGGGAATATTCCTGGCGAAGTGAAAGATGATGGCCTGGCCGGTGGCGCCATCCTTGTAGTACTTGAAATAGCTGATCTCCGAGAATTGCCCGTCTTTGCGCAGTGACTTGGGATAAAACATCATCGCGTAATCGATCCCGGTTCTATTGTCGGTCAGCAGGACCGCCGGCATGTTCGGGTTTTCCTGTTGATGAAGCTGAATGGCGCGTTTGGCGACGTCGAGGGGCTTGAAGCGGTTCATCTCGGAAGGCACGACGGTAAAGTCCACCATTTCATTCCAGGCATCCATGCTTTCCTCTGCCGGGAAATACTCCCACAAGCCCGGCTTTTGGAATTTCAGGACGAACGTCTTGGCGCCGAACACCACCGTTTTGGTCTCGGCAATTGACGGGCTGGACATGTTGGAGGTTAGCGGCGTGGCGCAGCCGTAGAGCAGGACGAAGGCGGATAAGATTAGCAATGTGGCTTTCATTTCAATCCTTGAAAAAGTGCGTCAGCGTATTTTGCGCAACTGACAGTAGCCCAACGTCTCACTGAATACTTTCTTTATCGGGATCGAAGGTGAAGTGGCAGTACGCAAAGCAGATTGCCCATACGGCGCCCCCTCCTTAAGACTGAATGCAGTTCCATTTGAGATGCTTTTGACTTATCTGAACGGCTATTTTGAGATAGTGTAGGCCCTGAATAGTCCCTCAATGCCCGATTTACGGGCATCAGAGCACCCTCTATTTGAGATAATCAAAAAATCGCTTAGAGATATTTTTCGACATGGCCGAGTTTTTTCACCACGATCTGGAGCTTTTGAACCCCTCATTCGACTCGGGCCTGGTTGATATCCTGAGCGAACTGGAACACCTGCGCCGCCTTCAGCTAGGTGGCGATACGCCGCCAGCTGTTTTCCTCCAGCTAAAAGAGCTTTTTCATACACTGGAAAGCCTGGGCTCCGCTCGCATTGAAGGCAACCATACAACGCTTGCCGACTACATCGAAAGCAAGGTTGACGGAACAGCAGAGGGGTCTGATCAGTTGCGAGAAATCGCGAATATCGAAAAAGCCATGGACTACGTTGAAAGCATCGTACAACCAGGCGAGGACCTCACCGAATTTGCCATTCGAGAGCTTCACTCAATCACCGTTCAAGGCCTTCAACGCGAGGGTGACCGCACCCCAGGGGCTTATCGCGAGTCGGGCGTGCGTATTGCGCAGTCAGTCCACCTGCCGCCTGATGCAGTGATGGTACCGGCCTACATGCAGGAGCTGGTCGCCTTTGTGAACAAACAAGATGCGCCTAAATATGATTTGATGAAGGTCGCCCTGGCCCATCATCGATTCGGTTGGATCCATCCATTCGGCAACGGCAACGGTCGTGTCGTACGCCTTCTAACCTATGCCCTGCTGATGAAATACGGTTTCAATGTCAGTACAGGAGGCCGGGTACTCAACCCCACGGCAGTGTTTTGCATCGATCGTGAAAAATATTACGCAATGCTTTCCACTGCTGATACGGGCACCAAAGAAGGCCTTGAAGCCTGGTGCACGTATGTCCTTGCAGGTATCAGGGATGAACTGGAGAAAGTAAGCCGGCTTACCGACTACGATTACTTGACTAGGCATATCCTCGTCCCGACCGTTTCATTGGCGAGAGAGCGCGAATGGATAACACCCTTGGAAGAGAAAATCCTGACGACGGTTATTCACCTGAAAGTAGTCAAATCAAGCGATATCGCCGACGTCCTGCCAAAGCTGTCCGCACCACAGAGAACCTACCAGATCAAAAAACTGGTCGATCAAGGCATGCTGCTTCCCATCAGTACAGGTGCGCGGCAATACACGATTGGATTCTCAAACAACTACCTGATCAGAGGCGTGATCAAGTCACTGCGCGACGAGGGCTTTATCCCTGAGCAACTGGATAAGCCCTACCTATGACGAGAACGTCCGACTGGCATACCGCCCTGACTCCATGTCGAGAGCGCTCGATCAGTTCAGCAAAAACACCCTCAATGGATTGTCGTTCAACCGCCCCTCAAAGCGTGGAGTCAGTTGCTCAAGAGGTGTCCCCCTCAGCAATTCCCCATCCTTGCGCGCCACAATGACCCACGACGGGCGCGGCAACGAATTCAAACGCTCAACCTCTGCAGTGCCGACAAACACCGGCTGCTCATCATGATCCAGGTTCATCATGTAGCGCACCGCCCAGGTATCCCGGCCCAAGTCGACAAACACCAACGGCCCAGGCGTGGCGCAACGCAGTGCTTCTACCTGGCCGACAAACTGCCGGGTATCGAATTGCAGATCCTTGGCCGGCTCCACAACCGTCACCAGCAGTAACCATTGCGCCAACAAGGCGATCAGGCTGAGCCATACCAACCGCGCCGCCTGACGCCAGGCGATCAGCGCAGCCACTTGCAGCACCAGCAGCACGCCCATCAGCAGCGGCAGCGAAACGTCAGGCCAGTAACCGTGCTTCTGCCAACCGTGCCGACTGACCAGCAGTGCAACCGCACACAACGCCGGCAGCGCAGCGACAAGCATTTCGTAGCAACGGCGCACGCCCGCGAACCTGCCTTGCGCCTGAAGCAGCCCATAGGCCGCGACAGCCGCAAACATCGGCACCATCGGCAGGATGTAGTAGGCGCGCTTGAAGTGCGGCACCGACAGCCCGAGAAAAATCATCAAGCCGCAGGCACCGAGGCGCGCCAGCAATTGCACATCGCCCTCGAACCGCTCGGGCCAGCGATGACGAAGCGCAACCATCGTGGCCAGCGCCAAGGGCACCACGGGAAAGTAGCGGTACAAACTCAACTGGAAGTAGAAATAGAACGGCTCGCCGGTTTCATCGAGGCGCCCGCCTACCTGCATCTTGAACACCTCATCGGCGAATGCATCACCCCCACTGATACGCGCCAGTTTCACCAGCAGCCACCAGCAGGCCGCCAGCAACACCAGACCGATGATGCCGTGAGTCAACACTTGCTTGACCCGCTCTCCAGGCTTGCCCAGCGCCCAATAAACGCACACTACCCCGCAGACCTCGATCAGCCCCAATGGCCCGCGTATCGCAAAGCCCAGGACGAACAACGGGAACACCGCAAGCCGCTTCAAGCGCCTGCCACTGTGCAGCAGGTAAAAACTGCCCACACAGAGCAACGCCACCATCTGGTCCAGGCACACCGAGCGAGATTTTTCCAGCAGTTGAGTGGTCAGCAAGGTCAGCAGCACGGTGAGCAACGCCCACTGGCGATTTGCGGGAACCAGCAAGCGATAGATCAGGGCAACAACCCCGGCGGAGGCCAAGGCGGTGGGCAGCACATTCGCCAGGTGGTTGGGGGCGCCGAACAGCCGGGCAAATACATAGCTGAGAAACGTTGCGGCGCCCGGATAGTCGGCATAGGGCTGGCCGTAAGTGGTAGGAAAAAAGCTCGCACCGTGGCGAAACATTTCTTGCAGGAACAGCGCCCAGCGCCCGTCAAACCCTTCGGGCTGCTGATTCCATATCCCCAATGTGAACAGCAACAGGGCAAACAGGAAAATCCCTAGGGATTCCAGGCGAAAACGGTTGCGGTGATCCATCGGTTGGCCTGCCAGGTAGGGGACGCCGGCATATGGTGCCGACCACCCTCCTGTATGGCGACTGAACGGAACTGAAGATTCCCAGGTTCAGCGACCTGCGGGCCATATCCACCGCGGGATCAACCGAACGTAAATCAACTCGCCCACCAACTCGACCAGGGTTTGCAGGATCACCGCCGTGGCCGCCAACTCTCGCACATCCTCAGGCAGCGCCAATGCCAGCGGCAGCACCACCAGTGAATTGCGTGTGGACGCGCTGAACGTTACCGCTCGCGCCGTTGCCGCCGGGAGCGCAAACAACCGCGAGGCCAGCGCACCCATCAACGGCGCCAGCAACAGAAAGCCGACGTACACCGGGATCACCGGTAGCAGCAGGTTGGTATCCCGTACCACCGACGTGATCTGCGAGCCGATTACCACGAACAACACCAGCGCCATCGCCGGCACCGGCAGCCACGCCCAAGCGTCATTCCAAACACTGACGAGCGATGACCGCCGCGCCAAGGCAGTCGTGACCACCGCCAGGATCATCGGTATCACGATCAACAAAAGGAACGCCTCAACAAAAGGCCCAGCCTCCACCACCACCTCGGATTGCGCACCGAGCATAACGCTCAGATAGACCGGCAACAGCGCCAACTGCAGCAGCAATAGCACGGGCGTTGCCGCCAACATCAAGCGCGAATCACCCTTGCCGATATGGGTAAACACCACCACGTAGTCGATGCACGGCGTCAGCAACACCAGCAACGCCCCCACCAGCAACGCGGGACGCTCCGCAAGGCCACGGGTCAAGACCCACACCAGCAACGGCACCAGGATGAAATTGGCCAGCAGCAATGCTGATACAAAGCGCTTGTTGCTCAAGCCCTGGCGCAAGTGCAGAAACGGAATTTGCAGGAACATGGCATACATCAGCACCGCGATGGAGGGCGTGATCAATGCGCTGAGGTGGTGAGCAAAGAAAGGCGCGAGCAGGCCCAAGGCGGCAGCCAGGATGACGGCGCAGAAATAGATGGGAATTTGGTTGTGCTCGAGGGTGTCGCGGGTCATGAAGGCACTCTAGTAGGCCGCAAAGGTGCAAGCCTATGTATCTACTGGCACGAGGTCGAGTGGAACGGTGCGGTCAAAGTCGAGGGAAATTCCTGGCGCGTATGCAACACCGTCAGGATTTCAACCTGCTCAATCACTCGATAGACCACCAAATAGTTCGGATGAACAACCATTTCCCGAGTGCCTGACAACCTCCCTTGCTTGAATTCGGTCAGGGCGCTAATAGCCTCAGGTCGCCATTTAACGAGCAGCACGACGAGCTTGACGCCTCTCTTCTAGCATTCTCTCGACTTCGGCCATGGCTTCATCATGCGGAATACTGGGCCGAGGATCATCAATTGAAGCCTGCACCTTGGCGCGAAACCAACGGTCATAGCTGGCAGCCTGCTCTTCTGTTTCAAACTCTGAAACGATGGGAGAAAGGGGGATGCTCATAGAGACCTCCGTAATAGGTGCCTGCCAGTCTAATCTGTCCATGGTTCGCTGTCGTTTCTCTCGGATGTATGGCGCCGAAGATTAGATCGCCAGTTGAAGCCGCTACAAGTACTGGCAAATTAGCGAAGTGTTACCAGGAAAAACATACGGTGCAGACTCAATAATGATGAATCGCGGTAACGTTTGGCGAATGGGCTCTTGCACAGATTCCCTTGGGATTTCCACCAACCTGCGCTTCAATACCCCACCCAGATCCAGAACCCAGGACCTCAAGCCCATGGCTTCGCCGAACAAGCAGCAAAAACGCGCCCACCGGGCAAAGGCCAAGGCCAAGCAGAACCGTACCCAGCGCGCCGTGGCGGCCAAACCGGATGCGTTTGCCGGCGATGACAGCCGCATTGACCTTGAGTCAGTGGATTTGACCGAGCTGTTCGTGCAGATGCGCAGCGCAGGCGAGATCAGCCAGCAGGCCCTGTGCGCCGTGTTCCTGGCCCACCCGTTGCTGGCGCTGGTGCTGGAGCAGGAAGGCGAAGAGGAAGCCACCGACTTTATCCTGGCGGCGTTGATCGAGTATCGGCAGTGGGCCACGGATACCGAGGACGAAGCGGCGGCGCTGGCGTGGATTGAATCGCCGGAGTTTCAAGCGGACTACGTTGCGGCGTCTCAGGCGTTGGCAAGCGTTCAAGATTGACGCGAAACCAAATGTGGAGCGGGCTTGCTCGCGAATACGGAGTGTCAGTCGCCAGACATACTGACTGATACACCGCCTTCGCGAGCAAGCCCGCTCCCACATTTGAACTGCGGCGCATCAAGCACCGCATTTCATTCCATCAGTTCAGTACTGCAGCGCCCACCCTCTGGGCCTTGCGCCGACTGGATACAAACAACCCCGCCAGCACCACCAGCAAGCTCAGCACCCCAGTCGCAATAATCTCGACCCGGTGCGCTTCCTGGAACAGCATGATCGTCAACGTCCCCACGATGAACACCATCACCGCATAGGTCAGGCCGGGGAACAGCCACATCTTGAAGACGATCTTCTCGCCCGCCGCCACACGCTTCTGGCGCATACGCAGTTGCGACACCGCGATGACCAGGTACACGAGCAACGCGATAGCGCCGGAGCTGGCCAGCAGGAATTCGAACACCGCCGCCGGCGCCACGTAGTTGGCAAACACCGCCAGGAATGCCGCGCCAGTGGACAGCAACACCGCCCAGTAAGGCGTGCCGCTCTTGTTGGTGCGCTTGGCCACGGACGGTGCATCACCGCGACGGCCCAGGGAGAACAGCATGCGCGAAGCGGTGTACAGCGCCGAGTTCAGGCAACTGGTCACGGCAACCAACACCACCAGGTCGACGATCAGCTTCGCGTTCGGGATGCCCATGCGTTCCAGCACGGTCTGGTAGGAACCTACGGCCGCCAGCGTCGGATCGTTCCAAGGCACCAGGGACACCACGATGAAGATCGACAGCAGGTAGAACAAACCAATCCGCCAGATCACCGAGTTGGTGGCCTTGGTGATCTGCTGGCCGGGGTTCTTCGATTCGGCGGCGGCGATGGTGACGATCTCGGTGCCCATGAAGGAGAACATGGTGGTCAGGATCGCAGCCAATACGGCGCCCATGCCGTTGGGCATAAAGCCTTGGGTGTCGAACAGGTGCGAGACGCCGCTGACCTGGCTGGTCGGCAGGAAACCGAAAATCGCAGCCAGGCCGAGGATCACGAACCCTACGATCGCCACGACCTTGATCAGCGCAAACCAGAACTCGAACTCGCCGTAGTTCTTCACGCTGAACAGGTTGGTCGCCGTCAGCAGCAACGTGATGATCAGGGTAAAGGCCCAGATGGCCACATCCGGGAACCAGGCATGCAGGATGGTCGCGGCGGCGTTGGCTTCCAACGGGATCACCAGAACCCAGAACCACCAGTACAACCAGCCGATGGTGAAACCGGCCCAGTGACCGATCGCACGGTCGGCGTAGGTGGAGAACGAACCGGTGTCCGGCGACGCCACGGCCATTTCGGCCAGCATGCGCATCACCAATACCACCAGCGTGCCGGCAGCGGCATACGCCAGCAGCACGGCCGGGCCAGCGGCAGCAATCGCGTGGCCGGAGCCGACGAACAAACCGGTACCGATAACGCCGGCAATCGACAGCATGGTGACGTGACGCGGTTTGAGCCCCTGTTCGAGGTCATTGGAGCTTTGCGTACTACTCATTGACACACCTTTACGAGGAATTGCGAAAACGGTTCGCCCGGCTTGGAAGCTTTCTCGTGAAAAGAAACCAACAGGGCGTTCTTTATTTTTTACGCAAGATTTGCGCCAAAATGTTTCAAAGTCCCAATGGGCGTGGGCTGTAGGACGTTTCGGCACACATCGCAACTCTTTGATAATAATGGCATTCCGCTATAGCGTTACCGTCCTCCCCACTTTCAAGACGAATAAACGCACCATAAACACACACAAAAAGTACGTGACGCTCCATAAAAGGGCTGATACGCACCGTTTGCCCGGTTAACCCTTCCAACACCCGGCCAAAGCTGGCACCATCGCGCCCTTTTTTACGCGAAGCCGGCGGTTTTCCAGGTTCAAACGGTTGTTCGGTTGTTGATGGCGCGACACGCTGCTGTGCCGATGCGACACCCCGCCGCACACCACCTGTTTACCGCCGGCCGCGCTGTTGGCTGCCATCCGGACGCTATGCTAGCTTGGCGCCTCGCCAGGAAGGCGGACCAACAGCGAAGATCGCAACGAACACAATGAGGACCGCACATGGCCCAGGCCACGCCCGCGCTTGAAATCCGCAACTTGCACAAACGCTACGGTGAGCTGGAGGTACTCAAAGGTATCTCGCTGACCGCTCGCGACGGCGACGTGATCTCGATCCTGGGTTCCTCCGGTTCCGGCAAGTCCACCTTTTTGCGCTGCATCAACCTGCTGGAAAACCCGCACCAGGGCCAGATCCTGGTGGCCGGCGAAGAACTCAAGCTCAAGGCCGCGAAAAACGGCGAGCTGATGGCCGCCGACGGCAAGCAGATCAACCGCCTGCGCAGCGAAATCGGTTTTGTGTTTCAAAACTTTAACCTGTGGCCGCACATGAGCATCCTCGACAACATCATCGAGGCCCCGCGCCGCGTGCTCGGCCAGAGTAAAGCCGAAGCCATCGAAGTGGCCGAAGCCCTGCTGGCCAAGGTCGGCATCGGCGACAAGCGCCACGCCTACCCTGCGCAGCTCTCCGGCGGCCAGCAACAACGGGCGGCCATCGCGCGCACCCTGGCGATGCAGCCCAAGGTCATCCTGTTCGACGAACCCACTTCGGCGCTTGACCCGGAAATGGTCCAGGAAGTACTTAATGTGATCCGCGCGCTGGCCGAAGAAGGCCGCACCATGCTGCTGGTCACCCACGAAATGGGCTTCGCCCGTCAGGTGTCCAGCGAAGTGGTGTTCCTGCACCAGGGCCTGGTCGAAGAGCAAGGATCGCCACAGCAGGTGTTTGAAAACCCGCTTTCGGCGCGCTGCAAACAATTCATGTCCAGCAACCGCTAACGGAGCAACATGCATGCAGAACTATAAAAAATTCCTTCTGGCCGCGGCCGTCTCGATGGCGTTCAGCGCCACGGCCATGGCAGAAACCTTGAAAATGGGGATTGAAGCGGCCTACCCGCCCTTCAACAACAAAGACGCCAGCGGCAACGTGGTCGGCTTCGACAAAGACATCGGCGACGCCCTGTGCGCCAAGATGAAAGTCGAGAAGTGCGAAGTGTACGTGTCCGACTGGGACGGCATCATCCCGGCCCTGAATGCCAAGAAGTTCGACTTCCTGATTTCCTCGCTGTCGATCACCGATGAGCGCAAGCAGGCCGTCGACTTCACCGACCCGTACTACTCCAACAAGCTGCAGTTCATCGCGCCCAAGGCCACCGCCGACTTCAAACCCGACGCGGACTACCTGAAGGGCAAAGTCATCGGTGCACAACGTGCGACCCTGGCCGGTAGCTACTTGGAAGACAAACTGCCGGACACCGAAGCCAAGCTGTACGACACCCAGGAAAACGCCTACCTCGACCTGACCTCCGGTCGCCTCGACGGCATCCTGGCCGACAAGTACGTGCAGTACGAATGGCTCAAGAGCAAAGACGGTTCGGCCTACGAGTTCAAGGGCGACCCGGTTGTAGAAAGCGACAAGATCGGTATCGCCGTGCGCAAGGGCGACCCACTGCGCGAGCGCCTGAACAAAGCCCTGGCAGAGATCAAGGCAGACGGCACCTACAAAAAGATCAACGACAAGTACTTCCCGTTCAGCATCGAATGATCTGAACGGCATGCCCGGCGCGCTCACTGGGGCGCGCCGGCTTTTTGCACTGCCTGCCGCGATATGAAACCACCATGAATTTCGATCTCTACGGATTCGGCCCGGCGCTTGCCGCTGGTGCGCTGATGACCGTCAAACTGGCGCTCACGGCGTTGTGCCTGGGGCTGGTGCTCGGCCTGGCCGGGGCCTTGGCCAAGACGTCGCCTTACAAGCCGTTGCAATGGTTGGGCGGAGCTTACTCGACCCTTGTTCGCGGCATTCCCGAATTGCTGTGGGTGCTGCTGATTTACTTCGGCACCGTCAACCTGATGCGCGCCCTCGGTGAGTTCTTCGGCTACCCCGACCTTTCCCTCAGCGCCTTCGCCGCCGGGGTGATCGCCCTGGGCCTGTGCTTTGGCGCCTACGCCACGGAAGTGTTTCGTGGTGCGATCCTCGCCATTCCCAAGGGCCACCGCGAAGCCGGTGTGGCGCTGGGGCTGTCGAAGGTGCGGATTTTTACCCGCTTGATCATGCCGCAGATGTGGCGCATCGCCCTGCCCGGCCTGGGCAACCTGTTCATGATCCTGATGAAGGACACCGCGCTGGTGTCGGTGATCGGCCTGGAAGAAATCATGCGCCACGCGCAGATCGGCGTGACCGTGACCAAGCAGCCGTTCACCTTCTTCATGGTCGCCGCGTTCATGTACCTGGGGCTCACGGTACTGGCCATGACCGGCATGCACTTTCTGGAAAAACGCGCCGCCCGCGGCTTTGCAAGGAGCACCCAATGAGCGGCGACTACAGCTGGCTGGCGCATTTCGACCTGGGCCTTAACTGGGCTGTGATCATCAAGTGGCTGCCCAAGCTGGCCCAGGGCGCGACGTTGACCCTGGAGCTGGTGGCCATCGCAGTGATCGCCGGTTTGCTGCTGGCGATTCCCCTGGGCATCGCCCGCTCTTCGCGCCGCTGGTACGTCAGCGCCTTGCCCTACGCCTACATCTTCTTCTTCCGTGGCACGCCGCTACTGGTGCAGTTGTTTCTGGTGTACTACGGACTCGCGCAATTCGATGCCGTACGCGAGAGCTTCCTGTGGCCGTACCTGCGCAATCCGTTCTGGTGCGCGACCGCCACCATGACCCTGCACACCGCCGCCTACATCGCCGAGATCCTGCGCGGCGCGATCCAGGCCATTCCGCCCGGCGAGATCGAAGCGGCGCGTGCCCTGGGTATGTCCAAGCCCAAGACGCTGTTCTACATCATCCTGCCGCGCGCCTCGCGCATCGGCCTGCCGGCGTACAGCAACGAAGTGATCCTGATGCTCAAGGCCAGCGCCCTGGCCAGTACCGTGACCCTGCTGGAACTGACCGGCATGGCGCGCACGATCATCGCGCGCACTTACTTGCCCGTGGAGATCTTCTTCGCGGCCGGCCTGTTCTACCTGTTGATGGCCTACATTTTGGTGCGCGGCTTCAAACTGCTGGAACGTTGGCTGCGCGTCGATGAATGCCAGGGACGTTGAGGCACGCTTCCAGGCGCTGGATGCGTTTCTGATCGAGCATCAGGGGCTGTGGAAACCACGGCCCTTTACTCATCGGCATCTACCCTGGGAAACCGAACATCCCGACCTCGCCGCCTGGCTGCGCCAACGTTCGTTGGCCGATGCCGAGACCAGCCACAACCAACCCCATGACCTGCCGGCACCCGCTCCTTTTCCACAACTTGCCGCCCAAGCCAGACAACTCAGCGCTGTGGATAAATTGCCGACGCAACCGCTGGCACCCGCGCGCCATCGCCTGAACGTTGATGTGCCCGGCCGCAAATGGCAGCAGATCGAAGCCTTCGGTGCCGCGCTGCAATTTGCGCAAACTCCCACGCATTGGCTGGACTGGTGCGCCGGCAAGGGCCACCTGGGTCGCCGCCTGCTGCAAGCCGGTCAAACGCTGACCTGCCTGGAATATGACCCCGCGCTGATCGCCACAGGCCGAGCCTTGAGCGAACACCACGGCCTGCCCGTCACCCATCGCCTGCAAGACGTGACGGCCGACGTGGCTATGACCGACGAACATACGCCCGTAGCGCTGCATGCCTGCGGCGACCTGCACGTGCGCCTGCTGCAACTGGCCAGCGCGGTTGGCTGCAAACAGCTGGCGCTGGCGCCCTGCTGCTATAACCGCATCAACGCCGACACTTACCAACCGCTGTCCAACGCCGGGCGCGCATCGCACTTGCAGTTGTCGATCGATGACCTGGGCCTGCCGCTGAGCGAAACCGTCACCGCCGGCAAGCGGGTGCGCCAGCAGCGGGACATCTCCATGGCCAGGCGCCTCGGCTTCGACCACCTGCAACGCGAACTGCGCGGCCTCGACGAGTACCTGCCCACGCCGTCCCTGCCCGCCAGTTGGCTGGGCATGCCCTTCGCCGACTACTGCCGTGAACTGGCGAACCTCAAAGGCTTATCCACAGGCGAGCAGAATTGGTCAGCGCTGGAGGCATACGGCTGGCAGCGCCTGGCCGAGGTCAGGAATCTGGAATTGGTGCGTGGGCTGTTTCGGCGCCCGCTGGAGGTGTGGCTGGTACTGGATCGGGCGTTGTTTCTTGGCGAAAACGGCTACAGGGTTGAAGTAGGCAGCTTCTGCGATTGCGCATTGACGCCGCGCAACTTGATGGTGCTTGCCGAGCGCGATTAAAGGGCAAAATTGCCGCACCGCAGCCTGTGGATAACTCTGTTGATGAATTCTCTACGGAACCTGAAGGCACGTGGATTCCAGGCCAAAAGCCAGGCTGGTCATTTTTTGTTCATAAAATAAAAGGCACGTAAAACAGGCAGTTGCGCCGGGATGAGAACAGCTCCACAAAATGGTTGTTTCGTGACATCTCATCCAACCGATTGTGCATAAGCATTTGGCGGTGTGCGCTTAAACCGCGCCTCAGCAGCGTTTTTCCAACGCCTTGACTACCCGGCTCAAGTCGTTGATATCGTCCACCACCAAGCTGATCCCGCGAACATCCAGCGGGTCTGCGCTGCAAGCCTGGGCTTCGCTGAAGGCCGTATCGCCGTGCACTTCCAGCGGCACGGTCCCCAGACGCTGCTTGAACGCTTCGACCATATCCAGTTGGATAGCATTGCCCTCATCCAAATGGTTGATCACAAAATGCACAGCAGGTGCAGTCTCGCGCTCAAGGTAAGGCGCCAGCAGGCCGTCCAGTTGATCCAACGTGGCCAGTGACGCGGCATCGGCCCGCGCAATAACCAGCACACCGTCGGCCAGGTTCAACGCCTGATGGAAGTAGACGTTATTACCGGCAGGTGTATCGATGATCACCGTTTGGTGCTCACCCAGGCGCAACCCTGCCAATTGTTGCGCCAGCCAATCCGGCTCGCGCTTGAGCCAGCCCTGCAGGGTTTCCTGCTGCTGGGTATCGGTATCGCCGAACGGAATCACCTGGGCCCCGGCAAAACCCGCCTGCCGACAATGCGCCCACTGCGTATTCTGCAAGCTGGCGCGGCCGATGCCGGGCACACTCGAGTCGAGGCCGAGGTGGTGAAACAAAGCGTTCTGCGGATCCAGATCCAGGGCCAGCACCGACTCGCCTTGGCGCTGCATAGCGCTGCTCAATGCCATGACCAGAGAACTGCGCCCCACACCGCCATTGACCGATACCAGCGCCACCACGCAGGGGCGCCGCGCAGCCTTATCCAGCGGCTGGGACTCTGCATCCGAATTGGGGGTTTGAGGGGAAAACTGGGTGCCGTCATCCACGGGGATGCCGCCGAAAAAATGCAGCCGCGCATTCAGCCCTTCGGCGTCGCGAATGACGTCTTTGCCAAGCAGAACGAGAAGAGCATCGGTAAAGCTCATAGCGAATTCCTCATCACGACGAAACTTAAAGACGTGAAAAGGTCAGCTGATACGACTGCTTACCGCAGGTCTTTTCGTGGTCGCCCTAGTGCAAGCAGTCTGCTTCAAGCTCGCAAAAGTGTCATTATTTTGAAGGAGAGGCTGTCTATTTCTAGACAAACGGCCAATCGTCAAATTACTGACCCATCGTGATTACGTCGTAGGGTGTTTGCAGATCCCGCTCTGGGATTTCCCAAATCAATAACTTAGGCGGAGTGTGTTTAAATGCCGGGCTCTCGAAATAAGCCTTCGCCGCACCGGAGAACTCACCGCCATCCTTGCTGAAATTACCCACTGGCGCGTTCAGGGCCTTTTGCAGGAAGCCAACAAAGTTGGAGTTGCGCGAGAATGAAGTGCCGATCAGCGCCACATTGGGCAGACCCGCATCGCCAAACAGGTCGTCGGCATTGCTGGTTGCCCCGCCGGATTCATGGACTGTACTGGCCGCGACCGACTCTCCTGGTGGTTGCAGCTTGGGCGGCAACCAGTCGAGACCGGCCAGGCGCACCAAATCGCCGGGGCGCACGGCAAGCGGCGCCTGGGTGATGTCGAAGGTTTGCTCCGGCGTGGCCTTGATGCCACGCTGCTGGATCCGCTGCGCCAAGGCCTGGGCGCCGGCATTCGAGCCTATTTCGCTCCAGTGTGTGTCAGTGCGCAGGTAGGCTTCCGCGCCCAGCGGCTTGAGCGTCTCGGTCAGGTCCAAAGCGGACACGCCGGCGGCCTGCAATGCGGCGGTCCACTCCCGGACCCGGCTATCCAGTACCGACGGGCGGTACAGGCCACAGCGCTGCGCAGCGGCGATGCGGCTCTTGTCCGGTACCACCACAACTTGCAGGTCGATGCCTTTTTGCCCGAGTTGTTTTTGCAGGTCGATCACTGCCTTGGCCTTGGTCTGGGCATTGCTCTGGGCGTAACGGTTGATGCGCAGTTCATCACTGATAAACAGCCAGCCGGGGCAACCCGGGCGGACGCGAGGCCCAGTATCGCCAAACGCCAGCCAGCTGCCGGCGCGTTCAATATTGGCGGCCTGGATTGCCATCGGCGCCTTGGCCAGTTCTTTGGCAAAACGGTGAGTCAGGTCGCCATGCAGCAGCATGTCCGTGTTGACCTTGGCCGGCACATAACTTATCGGTCCCTTTACCATCAGCCAGACGCAGGACAACAACCCCGCCGCAAAGAAGGGCACCAGCACCCAGGCCGCGAGGGGGCTGGTACGAACGGCCAAGTCGCTCGGTGGAGTCGGCGCAGTAGGAGCAGGCATGGTCAGGCGTCCTTAGAACTGAAAGTACAGAAACGGTACGGCGTCGCGGCTGGCAATCAGCGCAAACGACAACACAAACCCGGCCACCGGCCACAGCGATGCCGCTGCCACGAACCAGGGCCGGGTGCCAAAACGCTGTTCGCAGCGTACCTGCCAGATAGGCGCGATTATGCACACCAGGCCCAGCACGACCGCCATGCCATGAGCCGGGCGCATCGCCACGGCCAGCGCGTCGCCCAGGCCCATGCCGTGCAGGCCGAACTGACCGGCGTACATCGTCAGTGCCGAATGGAAGTCCGGTGCGCGGAACAAGGTCCAGGCCAGGCACACAAACAACAGTGTGAGGATGTGCGCCAACACCGGCGAAATACTCGGCAGGTTCGACCGCGACCACGCGCGGTCAACGCACAACGCCACACCGTGGGCCGCCCCCCACAGCAGGTAGTTCCAGCTGTCGCCGCCGTGCCACAGCCCGGCAATCGCCATGGTCAGGAACAGGTTGCGATAGGTGCGCCAAGCGCCGCCGCGGTTGCCGCCCAACGCGATGTACAGGTAGTCGCGCAACCAACTGGACAACGACAGGTGCCAACGCCGCCAGAAATCCTGGATGCTGCTGGCCAGGTAGGGCCGGTTGAAGTTTTCCGGGAAGTGGAAGCCCAGCATCAGGCCCAGGCCGATGGCCATCGCGCTGTAGCCGGCGAAGTCGAAGAACAGTTGCAGCGAATACGCCAGGCAACCGATCCAGGCGTCCACCAGGCTTGGGTTTTCCAGGTGGAAGGCGATGTCCACCAGCGGCGACAGCGTGTCGGCCACCAGCACTTTCATGCCCATGCCGATCATGAAGCGCCGCGCGCCCAGAGAAAAATTCGCCCAGTTGAAATAACGCTGGCTCAACTCACGGCGGACCCAGTCGTAACGGATGATCGGGCCCGCGATCGAGTGTCCGAACATCGAGATATAAGTGGCGTAATTGATGAAGCTACGCTCCACCGGCACCGTATGACGGTGCACATCCACCAGGTAGGAAATCGCCTGCAGCACGATGAACGATAAGCCTGCCGGCAAGGCCACGCGCTGCCAGTCCAGCGGCATGGCGCCGTACCAGGTGATCACCTCGCTCACGGTGCCGGCGACGATGTTGGCGTACTTGTACCAACACAGCACTGCCGTGTTGAACACGATCAACGCGATCAACAGGCGCACCCGGCCTTTGCCGTCCTCACGGGAGCGGTCCACCAGCAAGCCGCCGATCCATGCCACCACCGTCAACAGCATGTGCAGCAACAGGAACAGCGGGCTCAACCAGCCGTAGAACAACCAGCTGCCGATCAACAGGATGACGTTGCGCCAGCTCGGACGAGCCAGCGCATAGATCAACAGGAAAGCCGGCAGGAACAGCGTGAGAAACTCGAGTGAGGCAAAGACCATGGTGGTGTCGGGCCCGATCAGTTAGCGAGCGAATCGGGTGCGAACAACAACCGCGAGCCCGTCGCGGATGGCAAGGCGAACACACTGTAGCGCTCGCCCGCCTTGAGGCCGAAGCTCAGCGGCTGGCCGACCGGCGCGCCGGCACACTTGAGCTGCACCGACAATTGCACTGGGTTGATCATGCGGCGCTGCACCGCGCCTTCGGCGACCTTCTTGAACAGCTCGGCTTGTTGCGCCACGGCTTCCAGGCTGGCGTCGGCGCAGGTGGCATCGACGTTGATGAAGGCCAGGGAGGCCTTCAAGGCATTGAAGTCGTCCGGCTGCTCATGAATCACCACTTGGCGAATACCGCCCTTGGCATCCGCCAACGCCACCACGGTGACGAATTCGCCCGGGGCCACGGTCACCGCCAGGTCAGAATGTTGGCCCTCCAGGCTCAGCACACCCTTGACCGGCGCACTGCCGCCCGACACGGGCAGGTAATCGGAGACGAGCTTGTCGCCACCCAATACCAGGCTGGCCTTGGAGCCTTCGGCTACCAGTTTCAGTTCGCTGCGCGTGCCGTTGGCAAACCGCAGAAACGCCGAGTCCTTTTCCGGGCCGGTGGGATACAGCGGTATATCCGCGCTGTACGTGCTGGCGCAGGCCAGCAACGTCGCCAGGCCCAGCGAGATACGCTTCATCATTTGGCTCCCTTCACAGCGTCTGCAGGCAATGCCGCCAGTGCACCGCCGATGGCCTTGGCCCACTTCTGATAGCCGTCGATGGTGAAGTGCTGGCCGTCGGTGGTGACCCACTGGCCTGGCTTGGAGAAGGTCAGCGAATCGATGTAGGTGCACGGCGCCACGTTGGAGGCGAGGAACTGCGACATCAGCTTGGTACGCGCGTCATCCTTCTTGTACAGGCTGCCGACCTTGCCCCAGGCCGGGCCGACCCAAACGCACTTGGTGCCGGTTTCGCTGATGGCCTTAGTCAGCGAGGTCACGCTTTTCCATGCCCAGACTTTGGGGAACTGCGGGTCCGGGTAGGAGGCCATGGTGTCGCCGATGATGATCACGACGAGGTCCGGCTTGTCTTTGGCGATCAGGTCCTTGACCGGGGTGGTGCTCATGGCGTTCTTGCCGAACACTTGCGGCTTGGCGCCCGGCAGGTTTTCGGCGCCGCAATCGAGCTTCTTCGGTACAATCCAGTCGGCCGCCCCGGCACCGCATGCACCAATGGAGTGAACCTTGGCACCTTGCGCCGTCAGGTTGGTTTGCAACGGGTCAAGCAGGTGGTCGGGAAAGCTCAAATGGCTTTCGCCCAGTACCAGCAGGGTCAGGCCGGCAATTGCGGAAACAGGCATGGATGACTCCTATCAATCAATTCGAATAAGGCGAGCGGTAAGGGCTGACCGGCAGAGGCATTGGCCCGCTCAGGTCTTCAAACAGGTAGCGCAGGTACGCGTTGCCGACGTACTGGCGATAATCCTGGGCGTTGTCGACACCGACTTCGCCACCCAGATAAAAGCGTGACGTAAGACGGTATTCGGCGGCCGCGTTGAGGCTGTAGCCGATGCCGGTCTTGCTGCTGCTGTCGTATCTTTGGGTTGGTGCATTGGCTTGCAGGCGACTGTCCGTCGGGAAGTAATCGGCGCCATCTTGCGCGATATGCTGCACGCCCACAGAACTTTTCAACTCATAGCTGAAACGGTCGAAGCTCTGCGCCCAGCGCACCGGAACAGCCAGTGAGAAAAAGCGTTGCGGGCTGAAGTAGCCCCCATTGCCGTAGGTGTAGAACCCCTGGTTGTCCTTGAAGCCCATGGCCATGCCGCTGACGCCCAATGTGAGAGTGTCGGTGGGCGTGTTGCGCAGGTACCAGTAGACACCGCTGCCCAACTCCATGCGCGTGTTGGCTTCGACGTTGTTGCCCAGCAACTGGTGCAGCGACGCATAGCCGTAAGCGCCCACTTCCTGGTTGTCGTAGCTCAACTCGCCACGGCCGCCGTTGGCGGTCACACCGCCCCACTTGCGGCCCGTGGCCTTGTCTTCGGAGCCGGCAAAAGAGGTGACGCTATCGGTGACTGGGCGCCGGGAAACATTGACGCCATAGCGCAAATTACCGCCTTCGGTGAATGGTCGCGACACACTCGCACCACCAACGACGGTGTCATAGGTAAAGCCCAACGGGCTGACACCGATGTCGGCCTTGAGGCCTTCGCCCGGATTTTCCACCGCCACAGCCAGGCCCACGCCATTTTCGCGCTGAGAACCGGCACCTCCTGTGCTGCCTGTGCCAAAGCGAGTGTCTGAAACGGCCTTGACGGAGCCAGAACTCAAACTCACCGGCGTTACACGCAACGCCACATTGTAATCACCCACCGGCATGCGCGCCTCAAACGGCGTCTCCACATCGGTCATGCGGCTCAACCCGCTTTCGCCGTTGTTGCTGCGCACGCTCAGGCCCTGCACGAGATAACCACTACGGTCACGCAACATCGAGTCCAGAGCACGTTGCGCCGGGCTCAAGGTCGGGTTGTCCAGCGCTGCGATGCGAGTTGGCGGCACAAACGGGCCACTCAAGCCGTTCGACGGCGCGTAGTCGTTGCCTGCCACGGCAGTTGCCGCAATGCCTGGCGCGACAGGCCCAGGCATCACGCTGGCCGGTGCATCGATCGGCGGCGGCACAGTCCCGCGATCGACCGCCAGGTCGGTGATCTGCCGACGCTGGCCAGGCAAGCCCACGAACGGGTTGTAGGTCACGCCCTGAGCGTCTGCCAGGGCCGAACGCGCCTGCACGCGCTGCGCGTTCTCGATGGCCAGCGCGCGGCGCAGCAATTCGGTGGCTTCGTTGTTGCGACCCAGCCCACGGTAGATACCCGCCGCCGAGGTCAGCACCTCGGCACTGCCTGGTTCCAGCGTCAGCGCCTTGTCCACGGCCGATTGTGCGAGGTTGCGATCACCGCCCTTCAAAGCAATATCCGCCAGGCCCAGTTGCAGGCGTGCGTTGTCGGGGTTTTGCTGGACCAGCGGACGGTAAAGCTCCATGGCTTTTTTGCCGTCTCCACCTGCCGCGTACATGCGTGCCAGTGCGCCAATGGCCGACGTATCGTGGGGGCGTTGGACCAGGGCCGGTGAGAGCATGTCGTACGCCGCGACCAGATCGTTCTTCTCACGCAGCGCATCGGCCTGCTTGACCCGGTATTGGAAAATCAGGTCTTCGTAGCGCTGGCGACCGGCTTCATTTAAGGGCTGACCCTGCAGGTCACGCAGGATTTCGCCGGCTTCGGTGTAATGGTTGGCCTTGAGCAGTACGCTGGCATAAAGCAGCTTCTGGTCAGCGGTCGGGGTCGAAGTCTTTTGCAGCACGTCCTGCATGATCTGCAGGCCTTCCTCCGGCGCGCCCACATCCACATAAGCCGACGCCAACACCGCCAGGCGCTCGAGCTTTTTGCCGGCGAGCGTTGCGCTGCGGCCCAGCAAGGCCAGCGCTTCAGGACGCTGGCCACGGCGGGCGGTCTCAATCGCGATTTCGGTTTGCTTGTGCAAGGCGATATCGTTCGCCAGCTCATTCATGTCGGGGGTGCGTTGACCGGCCGGGATGCGCGACAAGGTAGCATCGGCCGCCTTCCACTCATCCAGTTCGACCGACAGCAACGTGCTGGTGTACAGCGCGTCCGGCTGATTGGGCTGGCTCTTGAGCAGGCCGTCAAGCAAGGCGCGGGCGTTGCGAATTTGTCCGTCGCGCAGGTAAACCCGCGCCAGGGCGAAACGCGTCCAGGGATTTTCCGGGTCGGCGTCGAGGGCCTGCTGGTAAGCCGCCTGAGCCGCTTTCAAATCGCCACGCTGATCTGCCAGCTTGCCCAATTGGGTGGCACGCATGGCTTTGATTTTCGCGGTCGAAGAAAACTTGGCGCGATCGGCCGGGGGTACCGAATCGATCAGCTTCAACGCTTCATCCGGGCGGCCCGATTGGGACAGCACACCGATCAAGCCACTCAGCGCATCAGGGTCGCCTGGGTTGCGGGCCAGGACTTTGCGGTAGGTGGCTTCGGAAGCGTCGAGTTGATTGTCCTGGGCCTGGAAGCCAGCCAAGGCCACGGTGGCGTCGGCTCTGCCTGGGTTCAGGCGCTCGGCCTGGGCTGCCAGGTCAAGCGCCTGGCTACTGCGGCCAGCGGCCTGTGCGTCGCGCGCCTCGTTAAGCAAGCGCCAGTAACGCACGTCGCTCAGGGCCTTTTGCCAAGCCGTACCGCCAGGCAGGCGCGTCGCCTGGGCCAAGTAGTTCTCGGCCTCGCTGAAACGCTGCTGCTGTTGACGCAACACACCCATGCCGCCGAGAGCATCCATATCATTGGATTTTTCCGCCAGGCGCGCCGCCAGCAGAGGCTCGGCGGTTTTCAGGTCGCCCTCGTCCAGCGCGTTGAACGCCTTGACCAACTTCGGATCGCGCTGCCAGCCGCTAACGCCCTTGTCCTGGGCGATGCCTTTGTTCATCAGCGCGCGGATCTCGGTGTCATCCGGGTGCTTGGCCAGAAACTGCTGGAACAGCGGCACCTGGTCGCTCTTCGGCGCTCCCAGCCAGACCAGCGCGAAGCGCCAGCCCTCGTCGGCGGCGCCGCCCACGTCGTTGTCGGTTGACAGGCGCGCCATTGCGCGGATGCCTTCGACACGAGACGACGGGTTACGCGTCAGGTGACGGGCCAGGAACAGCGCGGCGATAGCGTCATCCGGACGCTCCCGCGTCACGCGTTGCAGGCCGGAGATACCTTCGTCCGTGCCTTTGGGCGTAAACGCCAGGACGTTGTAATACTCGCGGGCGATCAGGCCCTGAGGCTGGCGCCCCTGAAAAATCTGGCGGTACAGCGCCACGGCCTTTTCACGTTCTTCCACCGGCTCGCCCAGCTCCCGGGCCTGCTCCAGCAATCGGGCATTGGCCGGCGTGTTGATGGCGATGTCTTGCTCAAGCTGCAAGGCTTGGCGCGGCAGCGGCGAAATCGCGCGCAGGCGGGCCAGGTATTTTTGCGCTTCTTCAGGGTGCTGTTGTTGCACTTGGACCAGACCGATACCGTACAGCGCATCCGGCTGTTCGGGGCTCATGCTGAGCAATTTTTGCCAGCTTTCCAGAGCCCGCTCGGGGTTCTTCTTCGACTGCCAATAGTTGCCCTGCTCGATCAGCAAGGCTCGTGGGTCGCTGGATGCAGCCAGGCTGGCGCTGGACGCCAGGGTGGCCAATATCGCAAGGGCTAGCGTGTGGCGGCGCATGCGCCCTCCCAGAATAATTTGACCGTACCGTCCTGTTCGAAGCGGTATTTTTGATCGGCAAAACCTTTGCCGAACAGGCTAAGCATGTAGTCGTAATAGAGCGGCTGCGCGGTGTCGGGCGCGGAGGTGGCCATGGCCTTGCCCAGCACGTCGTCGAGCTTCTGCTTTTGCAACTGCGCCAGGGCGGTCTCGCCCCTGGCCTGGAAAAACACCATGGCCGACGCCGAGAACCCCAGCGGTGAATAGCCATTGTTCTTCTCGACTTCGCCGGTCAGTACATGGACTTTTTCCGGCGGCAGGCCATTGGCCGATGCCGCCGTCGCACGTGACATACCCGCCAACGCCTTGAGCATCGGCGCCGCGAGCGGATCGCCCTTGGCGGTCATCCCGGCCCAGAGGTAAGTGCGGATCGCGTCGTAGCTGCCCAGGTCGTCGGAGTACGGATCGACCACAAACACGCCGGTGTTGGCGCTGGTGGCGCGGTAACCGACCCAGTTGGCGGCAAAGCCATGGGGATTACTGTGCGGGTCGGCCAGCATCTTCGCGTTGCTGTCGGCCACTTCATTCCAGCCGCCGTTCGGACGCTCTTTGTGGAAGCGTCGCAGCTGCGCCAGCACTTGATAGCTGGGATTGAAACGCCACAACCCGCCTGGGTAGGCGTAGCCCACCGGCCCTGGCAAGAGCATCTTGCCCAGGCCCGGCACGCGCACGATCAGGGTCTTTTCAACGTTAGCCAACACCAACTGCGCGTCGCTGCGGTACTGCGGCACGTTCCAGATACGCGCAGCTTCAAGCAGCGCGTAGGCGATCCACAGGTCGGCATCGCTGGCAGAGTTGGCATCGATCACGCCCCACTCGCCGCCCTTGGTCTTGCCCCACAGCCAACCGAACAAGTAATGGCCGATGTCATTGCCGGCCATGTTGGACTTGGTCCAGGTCCACAGCTTGTCGAAGCGCGCACGGTCATTGCCCACCAAGGCAAAGAACATGGCGTAGGACTGACCTTCGGAATTGCTTTCGCTGGGGTTGAGGGACGAGTTCAGCACTCGCCCGTCATCCTGCACAAAGCGCGTGGCGTAGTTCTGCCACAACGGCCATTGCGCGTCGCACGTCTGGGCCTGGGCCGCACCCGCGAACAACGCGGCGCCCACCACAACCCAAGCGGCTGGACGCATCATGCCAACCGCCGTTTTGCACGGGCACGCAGCGACAGGTACACCAGGCACGTCACGATCGCCAGACCGAGGAAGGTAATGACCAGCATCCAGCCCAGGTTCTGCGACAACTGCCACTGCACATACTTGAACACGCCGAGCTTGCCGACATAGTACTGCTGGTCAGCCACCAGGGAACTGACCTGCTTGCCCTGCACCACCGCGAGGCTGCCCTGGATAGAGTCCTCGTAGTCGTCGCCACCGATCAACACCGCCGTCGCGGCCTTGAGCCCCTCCGGCTTGCTGCTGGCGACCAATACGACGCTGCGGCCCGCCTTGAGCGGCGACTCGAAGCCGGCGAACCAGGTGTTGGTGCTCGTACTGTTAAAGGTGACGGCCGCATTGGCGGAATGCTTGTTGGCTTCAGCGTCCGGGCTTACCCATTTGCTAACGTAGCGCGGCAGATCAGAGAGCTTGAAGTGCTGCTGCGGGCCATTGGCGGTGGCCGGCAAGTACTGTTGCCACTGCTTGAGTAACGGCTGGTCATTGCCCGAGGACAATACCAGCAGGTCTTTGTCGGCAACGCTTTGCACGTCTTTGGCCTGCACCACTTTGACCGCGGTGGCCGGGTAGCCGGTTGATTCACCGAAGCGGCCCAGTACAGTGAGGTAAGCGCTCAACGCTTCAGTGCCGAAATTGTCAGGCATTACGACGGCCGATTCGGAGAGGTCGGCCAGGCGTGTGAACGGGAAACCGGCGTCGTTGAACACGCCCAGGTTAGGCATGGCGATGAAGTGCTGGTACTGGCTGATGTCCAGGGTCGAATCCGGGTCGATCGCACCACGCATGTTGTCGACGATGATGTCCCGGCATTCGCCTTCCTTGATGTAGTCGTACATGAAGCGCAACTGCAGCTTGGATTTGGGCGAGGCCGAACTGATCGGCAGCAACGTGGTGGCTTCACGCGGCAGGGTGTTGTCCTTGGCCATCAGGGTCAGCAGGTTATTGCCGTCTGCCAGGCTGGTGATAGACGGCAGCGGCATGGTTTTCATGAACTGGTCATCAAGGCCCACCAGCAGCGACGAATTGGTCGACTGCTGTTGCGGCGTGTAGCGGTATTTCAGGTGCAGCGGCACGCCCTCTTCACGCCAGTTGAACAGGTCGGGCGGCAGGCGGAAATCGACGCTGATGGGGCCTGGGTTGTAGCCCGACACGTTGAGTTTTTTCACATCGACCAGCTCACCCAGGCGCACTGGACGATCACTTGGCACCCAGTTCGGCGCATCGTACGGACGGCGCGGGGCGAGGCTTTCGAGCTGGTCGATGACCACGCTGTTGCCGGCCAACACCGGGCTGCCCAGCGCTACGGCGGTGGCGGCACGCTTGAGTTCGGCACCATCGCGGCCCGACACAATCAGCAACTTGCCGTTCGGGTCATTAGGATTGGCAATCAGCTTGAGGCTCGGGCCGGTGGCTTGCGCTACCTTCAAACCGTTCACGTCAATCGGGCCTGGGCTCACGACCAACACAATGGCATTGCCCTTGGCTGGGATGGCGCCCAGGGTGGCCGGGAAGGTTGCGCCCCGGTAGCTGGCCAGCGCGCCGAACCATGACGACAAGATGGCTGCGGCTTCCAGGGTGGCGTTGTCCGGTGCCGTGGCAAACACGAACGGCAGGCTGACCTGACGGGCATCGCGCTTGTCGAAAAATGGCAGGGGCAACAGCGACAGGTCGTCCTTCAACAGGATCGGCGAGATCTGAACTTTGAGTTCGCTGGTGTTGCTGATTTTGGCCCATAGGCTGCTGTGCAGCGGGTCTTCGCAGGACATGGTGTAGTGACCGATGAACTGCAGCCGCAAGCGGTTGAATTCGGTGATCAGGTGCGGCGGGATCTGCACCAGCGTCTGCTGCACAGTGCCTGCGCCTTCCTTGGGCAACGGCAGGCTGGCGGCGACTTCGTCATTGACCAGCACGTTAATCTGCGAGAGCTCCGCGAGCAACGCCGGCGAGTAGCTGTAGTTGAGCAACAGTTGCGCGCCCGTCACCACTTGGTCGGCGCGGATATCGAAGTTGACGCTGTCGGACGATTCCACACCCTGCAGGTTCATGGAATCGCGACGACCCAGCTGCTTGAGGGTGAGGCTGTAGCCGTCCTCGGCACCTTGCACGGCAGCAGGAGCAATCGACAGCTTGTCGGCCGCTTGCGCCACCGGGCCCAGGCCCAGCAACGAAGCGATCATCAACACAAGTGCAGCACGCGAGTGAGCGCGCGCGAAAAAGGGTGTGAGGGTCATGGCTTGTCCATCAGCGTATCAAGCGGTTGTGAGGGAGTGCGGCGCAGGGCCATACGTAATTCATGAACGGTGGCGCGGCACAAAGTGAACAACCCGCCAATGCCAATACCGCCGACTTCGCGCAGGGCCGCCAGCGGCGTGTCCGGCTGGCCGGCTCCCCAACTGGCGGCCCAGGTATCGGCGCGAGAGAAGGTCAGGCGCACCAGTTCGCTTTGCTCGCGCAGGGTCAGCGATTCGAACTGCGCACCAATCTGTGTACCTTTGCTGAACGCGACCCGCGCCTGGAACAGGTTGTCCTCACCGTTGCGCGACAGCACCAACTGCACCCGTTCGCCCTGGCTGATGGAGTGGCCATCGGCGAGGATCAGGCCAAAGCCGTTCTGCGAAAAATCCTGGGTGATGCCGTCAAGCACACGCCCGTCGGCGCAGATCACGCTCACCGGCAGCTTGGCACTCACACGCGGTTCGGAGCGCACCTGACGTGTCTCGGAGGCGACCGCCACGGCGGCGCTGGTGATGATCAGGTTATAGAGGGTCCAGGTCATGTTGATGGCAACGGTGACAGCGGTGGACTCATCACCCCAGACCAACTGATGGATACCGAAGCCCAGGCCGACCAGGTTCACCAGCAACAACACCAGGTACGGGCGCGCCAGTTTCCAATCGAAGAATTGCTTGTCGATGATGCCGCCCTTGTCGGTGACGTTGAAGCCACCCGCCTTGGGGTTGATTAGTGCGACCAGCACCGGCGGCAGGATGTACCAGGCCAGTACCGTTTCATACACCTCGTTCCAGAACGAGTGACGGAAACGCCCCTGGATACGCGAGTTGGTCAGGCTTGAATGCACCAAGTGCGGCAACACATAAGCAACGATCATCAATGCTGACGCGTGGAATATCTCGGCGCCGAAAATCAGGTAGGCCAACGGCGCGGTGAGGAAGACCAGGCGCGGCAGACCGTAGAAAAAGTGCAGCATGGCGTTGGCGTAGCATATGCGCTGGCCCCACTTCAGGCCTTTGCCAAGCAGCGGGTTGTCGGTGCGGAAAATCTGTGCCATGCCCCGCGCCCAACGAATGCGCTGGTTGATGTGGCGCGACAGGCTTTCCGTCGCCAGGCCGGCCGCTTGCGGGATCGCCAGATAAGCGGTGTTGTAGCCCAGGCGGTTGAGCTTGAGCGCGGTGTGGGCGTCTTCGGTCACAGTCTCGACGGCCACGCCGCCGATTTCCAGGAGCGGCTTGCGGCGGATCACTGCACACGAACCACAGAAGAAAGTGGCGTTCCACAGGTCGTTGCCGTCCTGCACCAGGCCGTAGAACAGCTCGCCCTCGTTGGGCACGGCGCGGAAGGTGTCGAGGTTCTTCTCGAACGGATCCGGCGAGAAGAAGAAGTGCGGCGTTTGCAGCATCGCCAGCTTCGGATCTTTCAGGAACCAGCCCAGGCTCACCTGCAGGAAGGAGCGCGTGGGCACGTGGTCGGCGTCAAACAGGGCGACGTATTCGCCGTCGGTGACTTTCAACGCTTCGTTGAGATTACCGGCTTTGGCGTGGAGGTTGTTGTCGCGGCGGATGTAGTTCACGCCGACCTTGCGGCAGAAGTCGCGGAAGTCGTCACGGCGGCCGTCATCCAGCACGTGGACGCGCAGTTTGTCCTTGGGCCAGTCCATCGCCTGGGCGGCAAAGATGGTCAGCTTTACGATGCTCAGGGCTTCGTTATAGGTGGGGATAAACACGTCGACCGTCGGCCACTCTTCCGGCTCGGTCTTGAGCCATACTGGCGTGCGACGCAATGGCCAGGCGGTTTGCACGTAGCCAAAGATGAGCACAATGAGGGCGTAGAACTCGGCGGCCACCAGGCCGTAGCCGAAGAGCATATCAACCCAGGTTTCGAAACCCAGGGTCGAGGTGAGCCGCCAGAACATGTAGCGTAACGACGCCACCAGCGACAGCACCACCAGCGCGAGTATCGCCAGGCGCCCCGGAATCTTGCGCAGCACCAGCACCACCGCGAAGCAAATGGCGGCAAACAGGCATTGGGTGAACAAGTCCAGCGGCGCGCAAATGATGGCTAGCAGCAGCAAGCCACCGAGCACGCTACTGGCAATAACCAGCACCGTACGCAGAACCGCAGGCCAGCGATTGAAGCGTGCAATGGCGGCATTCAGGCGCTGTTCAGCGCGCCCTTCGACGAAGGGCGTGGAGGACGTATTGTCGGTCATGGAAGGTCCGAGTCGATTCGTTCGAGCAAGGTACGGCACAGGGCGTGGACGTCCTGGCTGCCGATACTGTTGACGGTTGGGTCGAGGGGGTCATGCCCGTAGGCCTGGGCCTCGCTGAACGCAGGATCGCGGTGTACCAACCCCAGCAGGGCATGACCCAGGCGCGTTTTGAATACCTCGGCCATGTCCAGACTGAAACGGTGAGCAGCGTCCAACTGATTAATCACGTAGAAGCGTTGTGGCGGTTTTTCGCGCTGAAGGTACGGCGCAAGCATGTTGTCCATCTGGGCCAGGGCGCCAAACGACGCCACATCCGGCTGTACCACGACCAACACGGTGTCGGCGACCGACATTGCTTGGCTGAGGTACGCGGTATTGCCGGGCGGGACGTCAATGATCACGGTGTCCTGGCCGTTCAATTTGAGACTGGCCAATCGTTTGCCCAGCCATTCGGTATCTTGCCCGAGCCAGCGATTCAGACTCTTCTGCTGCTCGTGGTCGGTATCGCCGAACGCCACCAGGCGGCAACCGGCAAAACCACGTTCCGGCAGGCCTTCCCAGCTTCCGTTGAGCAGGCTGGTGGCGCCAATGCCAGGAATATCGAGGCCCAGGCACAAGTGATGGCGCAGCGCGTTTTGCGGGTCCAAGTCCAGAGCAAGCGCCGGGCGCCCCTGGCGCTGCAAGCCACTGGCAATCGCGGCGGTAAGGGTGCTGCGGCCAACGCCGCCCTTGACCGAGACCACCACTACGACGTGGGGGGTGGACTGCTCCGAATACACTTCGCCCTCCCGCCCCTCTACCATTTCAGGCGGTTGCAGATGCTCGACTTCGCCTTGGTTCAACTCTTCCAACAGGCGCAGCAAAGGTGCCGACGGGGCTTCAAGCATAGGCAGCGCTTCAATGACCACCGGGCTTTCCAGGACGTCTACATCGTCCTCGATGTACTCATGGACAAAATTGATCTCGCGGTAGCCACTTGGGTTGGCACCCAGCTTGTTGAATAGTTTTGAAATGTCATCTGCACGACTCACTCACTGCCCCTCCCACTTGGTCTGCGCTTTAAAGGCGATAAAAAGGCCAGCAACAGGCTGACCTTTTATTTTTCTAGTTATGTGGTGTGGGCGCATTCTGTGATATCAAAGTGATGGTGTCAGTATTTTGATGCTTTTAGTTCATTGTTATCCGACGAACGGTCTGGCGCCATTTTTATGACTATTTTTTGAGGGAAATCACATTCGTTTTAAGAACATAAGCTTGCGTTGTTATCTGGCAGACTTAGCTGTTCGAACAGACAAGTACGACACGAGACTGACACACTTGTGAACAAAAGAATGTTTGTCGTTGGATGTCTTAAAAATTTGCCTATACCAATCCGCAATTAAACCGCTCATTTATATCGCGCAACAGAATACTCAGCCCCTTGCCGGACGCAAGGAAAAACCGGCTGAGCGGTCGAACCAAAAAATTGCCAGCAAAGGCCCCGTCCGTGGGTCGCTGCGTAGAACCACGTCGCGGATGAGAAGTGTGCAGGGGAAGCTGAGCGTTGCGTCAACCGGGCACCTGATCACCCGGTCGATCGGCAGGTAGTTGCTGATCAGCGGATACGCCGCTCGGTAAACTCATAATCACCCTGGCAATCACTGGTAGGGTCCGACGCCACGCTCACGTAATGCACCGTGTCTGCGTCCAGCAGCTTATAGGTGTACACATCCGGCATACGCACCCCATCTGTACGCAACTCATTCCTGCCATCGGCCGCCAACCACGAACCCTGCTCGGTCTGAATCACCTGGGTCTGCTGCGCATTGCGGTAAAAGGTAATGACAAAGCGACCGTCAGGCTTGAGATGGTTGGTCCACGACAAAAACTGGCATTTGCCCGTCTCGGCGCGCAGGCCTTTCCAGGTCCCTACCAAGGCCGGGTCGTGGGTCGTCTTGCTGGTGGAGCACGCGCTGAGGGCGGCAGTGAGGAAAATGAGAGACAGGGAGAGAGTCCGCTTCATGTGGGCTTCCTTTGGTAGGGATAAAGGCTGTGATTGCGCCAGATAGACGTTCAGCGTCAAGGGATGAATCCTACCCCTGCCTGTCGGAAAAAGGGGCGCGGGTGAAAAAAGCCTGGGTTCTGCAAAAATAGTCAGAATTCAGGGGTTTACAGAAGCTTGCCAATCGCTATAATCGTCGCCCTAACACGCCGGTATAGCTCAGTTGGTAGAGCAACTGACTTGTAATCAGTAGGTCCCGGGTTCGACTCCTGGTGCCGGCACCATACAAAACAAGGCCCTCACAGAAATGTGAGGGCTTTGTTGTTTCTGGGGTATTCATCCTTCCCTCTACCCAGAATCCTATCCCCCCTCGCCTTCCTTCCCCTGAAAACACCTTCTCTGCGCCCGGCTTTCACGTTCCGACCTTTATGCTCAATTATGTACCAGCAATAATTATGGTCTATCCATAAAAAGGGATAATTGCATGAGCAGCATATTTCAGCGTCCTGAACTGGCTGAATCGATGGCCAATCAGCTTCTCAACCCGGGCGTACTCGATGAGGGCTTGCGCTCCGGCCTGTTTCTGTCTGGCCTGCGTCGCACAGGCAAAACGACATTTCTGAGAAACGATCTCATCCCTGCCCTGGAAGCAGCAGGCGCGCTGGTGATCTACGTCGACCTCTGGAGCGACACGCTGGCCAACCCCGCGACGCTCATACACAACGCCATCTACAAATCCCTAAAAGAGCTGCAAACACCGGGCTCGTCCGTCCTGAAAACACTCAAGCGCGTCAGCAATATTGACGTCGGCGCAGCCGGATTCAAATTCGGCTTCGAATTCGACAGCATCGGCAACACTGACCGCCCAACGCTCGCGCAGGCACTCACAGAAGTCGTCGATCAAGCGAAGACCGCTCTCGTGCTGATCATCGATGAAGTGCAACACGCTATTTCCTCGGATGATGGCAATCAGTTGCTCCTGGCCCTCAAGGCTGCCCGTGACGCAATCAATCCGCGTCCCAATACTCCGGGCTACTTTCTATTTATCGGCACCGGTTCCCACAGAGCACAAGTGAGCGAGCTGACGGCCAAACGTAACCAGGCGTTTTCCGGCGCGACATCAGCTGCGTATCCACTGCTAAAGGATGATTACGTTGAGTTCCTGCTCAACCTTGTGGCGATGACGGTTAAGAAAGAAAAGCTCCCCTCTCTTCAAGCCGCCACCGAAGCGTTCAACACCTTGGGGAATCGACCAGAGGAAATGCTCAAAGCCCTGCGCCAGCTCTTGCAGCAGAACGGTAATCCGGATCTTTTCCTGCCTGTGATTGCGAGTACTTTACGTTCGGCAGCGGCAAGTATTGAGCTGGAAAAAGTCGAACAGCTGGGCAGTCTGGCTCAGGCGATTTTCAACAAGATTGCGTCTGCAGAAGGAGATGCCCAGGGAATTTTCTCTACCGACGCAGCAGCAGAATATTCGAAGACGGTAGGTCGCGAGGTGCGGGTTGAAGAGATCCAACCGGTGGTGATTGCGCTGGTTGCGGAAAACATCATCATGCGGCGCGGGCATGGGATTTATGCGATTACGGATCAGTTTGTTCAGGAAATTTGGCTGGAGGAGCGAGCGTTGATTGAGGGAAGTTAGGGCGTGCGTATAAGAACGCGTCTTTCCCGAGAATCGGCTGAAAAAATCGACTGCACCTGGCGCTCCTCCGCTTGGCAAAATTGAAACTGAACTTCCCACCGCTCATCGCGTGATCCTTGCGATATGTGCGCTGGCGCCTCGGATGATGGCCTTGGGCCCCCTCAGAGTCTGACCCCGTTTTACTCGCGCTCTGCACAATCACACCAAAATCGCGCCGCCTCCATCGCGCTATCGCCACGTCTCCCATCGCAGCCGTCTCAAAATAGGGCAATGCTCCCCATCGTTCGATATCCCCCACCAGAGCCGGTGCTGAGCACATTCAACAGATTGGGTTTGGAGGAGGCCTAATTTGCGCCTCCGGCATTATCCCTGTCAGTGCCCAATATCCTGAACACCGTTTTTTCCTCTTTGCCTTGAAAGGTATGGCCCGAGCTGCGCATAACCGCTTTCGGCGTGCCCGGCGATCGAGTAGGAGGCGGCCTCACAGCCGCCGTCCTCTCACACCACCGTACGTACGGTTCCGTATACGGCGGTTCCTGCCTACTGACAAATAACGTCAGCGAGTTTGGTTCCGTTGATGTGTCGCCTGCGGTATCTAAGCGCCCAGACCGGCCCTCGGAGCTTCCGGCTCCTACCTCCTGATGGTCTCGACCCCCGCTACGCGGAGTTTCTGCTTTACGCTCCAACAGAGATCACACCCGACTGTCCACTCATGGCAGGTTCAGCCCTTCATTACTCCGGTTCGAGCAACTACTACGGCCTCGGCTGACTTCTGTTCGCCCATCCCGTCATCTCGCGACGCCGGTAGCACATGGCAGGCTAAACAGATCTCCCAGGGTAATTCGCGCGACCTTCCTGCTTATGCCTGTCGGATCTACGTCACAGCGTTCCGTGCAAGTATCGGGCTTTGACGATTGTGGCCGTCTTACCCCGCTGTGCCGCCTCATCCGCTTCCTGTTCGTCAGGCCAGCATTTTGCCTCGGGCTTCCTTCAGATTCGCAGTCACCCGCGACACCCTTGCCTCTGGCTAACACTTCCCCTTGCCGGGTGTGTAGAGGACTTTCACCTCCAAGTCGTTTGGCTCACCACCACAGTGAGCGAAACAGCGCCAGTCACGGCGCTACGCGCCATGCCTGGCGCACCACATAAAAAAACCCCGAACCAGTCGGGGTTTTTTATCGCCTGGCATCAGGCGCGACCTGCAATCAATCAGAAAACATTGATCGGGTAGTCAGCGAACAGACGGATTTCATTACCGCCGACGTTGTACTGGTCAGCATTGCTGGAAACGCGCAGCCACGAGGCACGGGCACGCAGGCTCAGGTCTTTGGCCGGGCCGCTCTGGACCACGTACTTGAACTGGTTCCAGATTTCACGCTCGGTGCCATCGCCACGGTTGGTACCGTCGTCGATGTTGGTACCGCGCACGTAGGCCACGTTGTAGGTCAGGCCCGGTACGCCGAAGGTGGCGAAATCGATGCCGTAGCCAAGCTGCCACGAACGCTCGTCCTTGCCGTTGAAGTCGGACCAGTAGGAGTTGGCCAGCAGGATGGTGTTGCCACCGTCGCCAATGCCGCCGGCGTTGCGGTAGCCGCCGTACAGGTAGCCGGTGTCACCGGTGCTGCGCTGGTGAGCGACGGTGAAGCTGTGCGGGCCGACGGCCCACGTGGCGCCCAGGCTCCAGATTTTGTTGTCACGGGCGTCTTCGTCCTTCTGGTTTTCCAGGGCGAAGCGCTTGTCCAACTTGGTTTTGTAGCCGTTGAAGTCAAATGTCAGCGACTGCTTCTCGGGCAGGGCCAGCACGTAGTTGACGTTGACGTATTGCTTCTTCAGCACGTCTTCCATGTCGGAGGCGTACAAGGCTGCCGACAGGCTCTCGGTGAATTTGTAGCTGCCGCCGATGTAGTCGATGCTTTTCAGGCCACCGCTGTCGGTGCCTTCCATGCTCTTGCGCGCTTCTTTGGTGAAGTGACCCGCGTCCAGTTGCAGGCCGGCAATCTCTTTGGAGACGATCGACGTACCGGTGTAGGTTTCCGACAACAGACGGGAGTTGTCGTACTGCAACACAGGCACGGCCGGGAATTGATCACCGTACTTGAGCACCGTGTTGGAAACGCGCAATTTCACGGCTGCGCCGCCTTTGGCCAGGTCGTGTGGCGCCGAGCCAGGGTTGTTGGGCGTGCCGTTGCCCTGCTTGAAGAAGTCGATACCGCCGGCGCCGGCGCGACCTTTACCACCGTCCAGACGGATAGCGTACTGGCCGATCACGTCCACACCCACACCGACGGTGCCTTGGGTGAAACCGGACTCCAGCTTGCCGATGAAGCCCTGGCCCCATTCGGCTTTGTCTCGCTGGCCGTTCTTGTAGTCACGGCTGATATAGGCGTTGCGTGCGGCGATGTTCAGGTGACTGTCTTCGACAAAACCCTTGGATTGATCCTGGTCGTTTGCCATGGCTGTCGATGCGCTCAAAATCCCCAGAGCGATCAGACTCATCCGTTGCTTCAACATTTTTTTGTATTCCTTATTTCTGGTTGAGTACGCGCTGTGACACCAGGCTCCATGTCGTTTCTGGTGTCGACTGGTTCCGGACAAAAGAAGGCCCGCGGACGACTTAAACAGGCCGCGGGCCTTCTTTTTATTGGATGAGTCATGGCGGTTAGCCACAGGCGTTGGGGCAATCCTAGTCGCGC
This sequence comes from Pseudomonas cedrina subsp. cedrina, assembly GCF_001983175.1. Taxonomy (GTDB): domain Bacteria; phylum Pseudomonadota; class Gammaproteobacteria; order Pseudomonadales; family Pseudomonadaceae; genus Aquipseudomonas; species Aquipseudomonas cedrina. The sequence continues at coordinate 188,066 of NZ_MNPW01000005.1, read as the reverse complement.
GTTGAACTATGTGTCAATTTCGTGAATCGTCTGTATTTAGGCGAAATAATTCTAAGGAACGGCTTATGGCTGTTCTGAAAGCGACAATAAACCGCAGGCAAAAGTACAAAAAACACATCCAGTAACATATTTATGTATTGATACGTTTGGGAATAGATAACGCACGCAAATGCAAAGCATTACTATTCGCGCGCATTTTCCCTCCTATCAATTCGGACACATTTATCCATGCCTGCCTTTCGCCTGACGCCCATCAACCTTGGGCTTTGCGTTCTGCTGTCTGCCGGTTTTGCCTATGGCGCTACGACGCTGCCCGAAACGTCGATCAGCGCCGAAGCTGACGAAGACGACCCGCGCGTCAAGGAAACCAACACGGCCACCCGCACCGCTACACCCGTGCGTTATGTGCCGCAGGCCATCGACTCAGTGAAGACCGAAAGCCTGCGCGCCTACGGCACCAATGACCTGGGCCAGGCGTTAAGCGGCATTCCGAACGTAAGCAGCGGCGCCGACACGCGCTTCGACAGCTTGCGCATCCGTGGTTTCGACGCGAGCAACGACTTCTACCTCGACGGCATTCGCGATGACAGCCAGTACATTCGCGACCTGCATAACATCGAGCGCATTGAAGTGCTCAAAGGGCCGGCAGCCGTACTTTACGGGCGAGGCGGCCAGGGAGGGATCGTCAACCGCGTAAGCAAACTGCCGGCCGCCGGTCGCAAGTCCAGCATCGAAGCCCAGGGCGGCAGCAACGATTTGCGCAGCCTGTATGCCGACCTCAGCACCGACCCCAGCGATGACATCAGCCTGCGCTTGAACCTGGGCAACCAGGACAACAACAGCTTTCGTGATGGCGTCAGCGGCAATCGCCAGCTCTTTGCACCGTCCATGAGCTGGCAGCTCACGCCCGACCTTAACTGGCTGGTGCAATACGAATACAGCCGCTACAACCGCACGCCGGACCGTGGCATTCCCGGCGTCAACGGCCGCCCGGCCGACGTGAGCCGCAGCACCACCTACGGCGACAGCCGCGATTACATCGACGACAAAACCCAGTCGCTGCGCTCCAAGCTGGCCTACGAGCTCAACGACAACTGGCAACTGCGCCAAACCCTGGGCGTGTTCAAGCTGGACAGCGACTTCGACAACACCTACCTCACCGGCTACACCCCGGCGACCAACCGCGTCACGCGTCAACGCTGGCAGCAGGACCTGACCACGCTCAATATCTTCAATAATGTCGAGCTGGAAGGTGGCTTCAGCACCTTCGGCCTGGAACACCGCCTGCTCACTGGCCTTGAACTGGGCAGCCAGCGCCGCGATCCGAAGCTGTACACCGCCACTGCGGTCAACCGTGGCGGCCAGGCCGTGCCGAGCCTGGACCTCAACCAACCCAACCGCCACCTGAGCCACACAGGGCGGATGAGTGTGTCGAGCGATAACCACACCGAAGTCGAAAGCCGTGCGCTTTATGTGCAGGACCAATTGCGCCTGAATGATCAGTGGCAAGTGCTCGCCGGCCTGCGTTACGACCGCTTCGAGGTCGACACCACGAACAACCTGCTCGACACCCGCCAGGCCGTCAAAAGCCACAGCACCAGCCCGCGCTTGGGCCTGGTGTGGACGCCGCTGGAGCATCATTCGTTTTATGCATCGTGGAGCAAGACCTTCTCCCCGGCAGGCGGCGGCTTGATCGGCATCACCCCGAACGCTGCCGGCAGCGTCAACGACCTGAGCCCCGAGTTGACCAAACAGAAAGAAATCGGGGTCAAGAGCGACTGGTTCGACGACCGCCTGAGCACCACCCTGGCGGTGTACGAACTGGAACTCTACAACCGTCGCACCAGCGACCCGCTGGACCGCACCATCACCCTGCTCAGCGGCCTGCAGCGCTCACGCGGCATAGAGCTGACCGCCACCGGCAAGATCATTGGCAACTGGTATGTACGCGGCGGCGTCGGCCTGCAGGATGCCAAGGTTGAGAAAGACAACAACGGTTTCGAAGGCAAACGCGTCAGCGACGTGGCCAAGCGCAATGCCAGCCTGTTCATCACCTGGAAACCGGAGATGGGCTGGTACGCTGAAACCGGTTTGACCCTGGTGGGCGATCGTTATGCCGACAGCCTCAACACCGTGGTGCTGCCGGGCTATGGCCGTTGGGACGCGCTGGCCGGGTTCCGTCAGCAGGAATGGAACGTCAGCGCGGCGTTGAACAATATCGCGGATAAAACCTACTACGCCTCGGCGACCAGTGTGGCGCAGATACAGCCGGGAGACCCGCGTAGCCTGGTGGTGACAGGCACGTACAGCTTATAACCGGCTACCTGCGATAGCTGTAGTGAGCGGGCTTGCCCCCCGGCGCGGGGCAAGCCCGCTCACTACAGTTGTGTAGATAGCTATGTTGTTCTTTTTAGTTCTTCAACAGGTCGCACAACGCGTGCACTTCGTCCTCACTGAACAACCCCACCGGGTAACGTTCGGTCATCACGCTGCGCAGGTCCGGCTGCCGCCGGATTTGTCGCGAGCCGTTTTCCTTCAACCAGAGCGCCAGCGCATGGATCTCGTCGCCGTTGACCCGCAAAGGGTGGCACGTGCGTGTGTACATCGGGTTGATATCGGCGTTCATTTCAGCGCTCTCTCCTACTGCGTGAGCGGCTAACTTACTCAAGGTTTATGACAGAACCGCGCAGTCATCACCCCTGGGCCACTGTGACAACACCGATACAAGAGCTATGCCAATGTCTTGCCTTCATAGGCCTGCGCGCACAAAAAAGCCCGCGGCCTTGCTGGGCTGCGGGCTGGCTGCTGGCTTATCGCCGCAGGTGAAACCAGGTGACACCCGGCTACCGTCACGACGCTGTTACAACTGCACTCAGTTTTTGTTCGGTGCTGGCTGCTGTTGGGTCAGACAGTGGATATTACCGCCACCCAGTAACAGTTCGCGGCCTGGCACCATGACCACTTCGTGCTGCGGGAACAGGTCCTGCAGGATCGCCTTGGCCTGGCTGTCCAGCGGATCGTCGAAGCTCGGCGCGATGATGCCGCCGTTGACGATCAGAAAGTTGACGTAGGAACCCGCCAACCGCGCGGCAGGATTACGTTCCTGAGTGCCGTCAACCGGGTCGACACCGGCGCACTCCTCTTCGGTGGCATACAGCGGCCCCGGAATCGGCATTTTATGCACTATGAACGAGCGGCCCTGGGCGTCGGTGCTGCTTTGCAGTACGTCCATGGCGGCGTGGCAGCGCGCGTAGTTAGGGTCTTGCGGATCGTCGGTCCAGGCCAGCAGGACTTCGCCAGGGCGCACGTAGCAACAGAAATTATCCACATGGCCGTCGGTCTCATCGTTGAACAGGCCATCCGGCAACCAGATGATCTTATCCACCGCCAGGTTGGCACTCAGCACGGCCTCAATCGCGGCGCGATCCAGATGCGGGTTGCGATTGCGGTTGAGCAGGCACTCTTCGGTGGTGATCAGGGTGCCCTCGCCATCGACGTGAATCGAACCGCCTTCCAGCACGAAGCCTTCGGTGCGATACCGCTGGGCGCGTTCGATTTCGAGGATCTTGCCGCCCACTTGCGCGTCGCGGTTCCACGGCGAATACAGGCCGCCGTCAAAACCGCCCCAGGCGTTGAAGTCCCAGTTCACGCCGCGCACTTCGCCGCTGTTGTTGATCACGAAAGTCGGGCCGGTGTCCCGCACCCAGGCGTCGTCGCTGGACATTTCCACCACGCGGATGTTCGGCACATCCAGGCGCGCGCGGGCATTTTCGTATTGTCCGGCGGATACCGCCACGGTCACCGGTTCGAAACGTGCAATGGCCTTGGCCACTGCCACATGGGCAGCCTGTGCCGGCTTGCCGCCCAGGCGCCAGTTGTCGGGGCGCTCGGGCCAGATCATCCAGGTTTGAGTCTGTGGCGCCCACTCGGCGGGCATGTGGAAGCCATCGGCGCGAGGGGTGCTGTGCAGGGTGGTCATGGCGATCAAGGCTCCGATGAGGGTATGGCCGACTTTATAACGGATAAAAATCGGCTTTAACAGCGTAAAAATATCTTAACCGACGAATATCACAGTGAATAACCGATAATAATCGGTCAGCTACAGTTGTTCATCCAGCACCTTCGACAGCATGTCGACGAAGAAATCCACGCTGCGTCTGGAGGTGACCATCGGCGGCTTGATCTTGAGGATGTTCAAATAATCACCCGTGGGCTGCATGAAAATCCCCAACTCCCGCAAGCGATCACACAGCAAGGCAGTTTCTTCGGTGGCCGGCTCCAGGGTTTGCCGGTTGCGAACCAACTCCAGGCCCAGGTAAAAACCGGAACCATGCACGGCACCCACCAGCGGATGACGGTCGATCAGGGCTTGCAACCTGGCCTTGAAATGCCCGCCAACCACCTGGGCGTTTTCCCACAGCTTTTCTTCTTCCATGACATCCAGCACCGCCATGCCGATCCGGCAACTCACCGGACTGCCTCCCGACGATGAGAAGAAATACCCCTCAGCCTCCAGCGCTTCGGCGATTTCACGTCGGGTGATCACCGCGCCCAGCGGCTGCCCGTTGCCCATGCCCTTGGCCATGGTGATGATATCGGGCATCACGCCCTGCTCTTCGAAGCCCCAGAAGAAATGCCCCATACGGCCGTATCCCACCTGCACTTCGTCGGCGATGCACACGCCGCCCCGGGCGCGCACAAGCGCATACACCTGCTGCAAATAGCCCGGCGGCAATGAGATCCCACCGGCGTTGCCGTACACCGGCTCGCAAATGAAGCCTGCCAGCTGGCGTTTGCTCGCGGCAATTTTCGCCAGGTTGTGTTCAACGCTTCGTACGTAGTCAGGCGCACTGTCCTGCCCACGGAATTCGCCTCGATAGGTATTGGGCGCCGTTACCGGGTGCACCCAGTCCGGGCGGCTGCTCAATGCCTGGGGGTTGTCGGCGATCGACGTGGACACCGCATCCGCCGCCACCGACCAGCCGTGGTAGGCCTCCAGCACACTGAGCATGTCGCGCCCGCCGCTGTAGGCCCAGGCCAGGCGGATCGCCAAGTCATTGGCTTCGGTGCCGCTGTTGACCAGGAACACCCGGTCCATGCCTTCCGGCGCCAGCGCCAGCAGACGCTCGGAAAATTCGGCAATCGCGGCGTAGTGAAAGCGCGAATTGGTATTGAGCAGCGACCACTGCCTCGCCGCCTCGGACGCCATGCGCGGGTGACCATGCCCCAGCACCGCCACGTTGTTGAGCATGTCCAGGTACGAGCGACCCTGCATGTCGATCAGATGGTTGCGCCAGCCGCGTTCGATGCGCGGCGGGTCGACGTAATAGTGCTTTTGCGAACGCGCGAAACTGGCGTCGCGGCGGGCCAGCAGCGCCTTGGGGTCCAGCTCCGGTTCGGCGTCGCAGGCCAGCCCCAGCAGCGCCGCCGGTGAGGGGCACAGCGCCTGCCAGGCCTGGGCTCGGGAAGGCGTGCAGAACAGGGGGGCCGGCAGGTCGGTTCGGCACAGTTGCACCGTCAGCGGGCCTTCGACCGTAGCAATCACCTGGTGCTTGAGCACGGCGGCGCCTGGCTGCAGCAGCGTCTTGACGCCCCACAACCGCACGTCGGCATCGCTGCCGTGCACATGCAACTCGCCATTGACGCCGGGGCGTACGATGCCCGCAAACGGAGATTCGATGCTGGTGCCCTGTGGCACATGCAGTTCGACATGCAACGGGAAGGTCTCAGGTTCATCGAAACTGTCAGGCCGGGTCCGCGACAACCGGTACTGTCCATAGCGACTGGCCGCCAGGCCATGCACCGCGGCGGCCTCCTGCAACAAACGCTGGTCGATACCCAGCTGCTCCCAGTTACCGGCCTCGAAATGCGGGCTGAGCACACCCAGGTCGATCAGCGCGAACTCACGGCCCACCAGCCCCGGCATCAACGGCGCGAAACCTGGACCGGTCACTGCTGCCGGCGCTTGTCCGACGCTGCCTAGAATCGCCGCCTCCATCAACTCGAACGGCACTGACGTCGCTACATGGAAAATTTCCCACTCATGCTTGGCGTTTTTCAGCAGGTAGCTGTTATCCGGGTCCAGGCGTTGCTGCTGCTCGCTGCTCAACACCAGCACCGCTGCACGAGCGACGATCAGTGGCCACAGCGCCAGCAGTTCTTCGTGTTGCAACGGTGTCACCGCGTGACAGGCCTGGATCGCGGGCAAGATGGCAAACGGATCGCCCTCGGCATGGTGCAGCAACGCGGCGCAGGTCACCGAGAGGTCGGCAATGCGCCAGGTGTGCACCAGATCGCCAAAATCGATCACACCCTGAATTTGCCAGTGACGCTGCGCATCGCGCTGCCACACGACGTTGTCATCGGTGATGTCCATGTGCACCGCCTGCCACGGCAGGCGTTCGGCCAGGGGGCGAATACGCTTGTCGACCTGCTCGGCCGCGTGCTCCAGCGCCTCGCGATGGGGCAGGTTTTCCAGGTTTGCCAGCAGATGGGTAATCAGTTCCCCGGCATGGCGCGGGTCCCATTGCAGGGTGCGCGCAAGCCCCGGATGCTCGAACCGCGCCAGCGCCTGGCTCATCCACCCGCACAGGTCGCCAAACCCTGCGATCACCTCGCGGCTCAAGTGAGGCAAATGGGTCAACGGCTGACCGTCGATATAGTCCAGCAGCCGCACGTGCAGGGTTTGACCTCCGACGGTCAGGGTCAGCAGCTCCTCACCGCTCAAGGCCTTGATCACCCGTGGCACGCGCACCCCGGCGTGGGCCTGCAAGGCATTGAGCGCCGCATGCTGGGCCTGCAATTCGACAGCCGCGTAGTCGCCCCGGCAGATTTTCAGGACAAAGCTGCCGCGCGAATTGTCGACTTTGTAATTGAGGTCTTGCTGGCTGCCCAACGATTGCAAGGCGCCAGTGAGGCCGTAATGCTGCTCAAGCAACTGAGCCGCCTGATCGGGACCTAATTGCGGGCAGGGTAGACTGGCGCGATGGATCAGGGTGGCGAGCAACATGGAAGGTGGCCTCGGTTTTTTTTAGGGGTGTATATCGCCATTGTTCTGGGGGGTTACGCAACCCCCGCGGCATATCGACCTTCGCGGCGTCACAACACAGGCTATGCTCGCTAATCGTCCGTTTAAGGAAAAGGGCCCCCGACATGCGCATTCTCATTACCGGTGGCGCCGGTTTTATCGGTTCTGCTTTGGTACGTCACCTAATCCAGCACACCGAGCACGAAGTGCTCAACCTCGACAAACTCACCTACGCTGGCAACCTGGAGTCGCTGGCCAGCATCGCCTCCAACAGCCGCTATGAGTTCGTCCAGGCTGATATCATCGACCAGGCTACCGTCAGCGCTGTGCTGGCGCGCTTCGAACCCCAGGCGATCATGCATCTGGCGGCCGAGTCCCATGTCGACCGTTCGATTGACGGCCCGTCGGATTTTATCCAGACCAATATCGTCGGCACCTACAGTTTGCTGGAAGCCGCTCGTGGCTACTGGCAAACCCTCGCCGATCCGCAGAGAGGCGCGTTCCGGTTCCACCATATTTCGACCGATGAGGTATATGGCGACCTGCACGGTGTGGACGACCTGTTCACCGAAACCACACCCTATGCGCCCAGTTCGCCCTACTCCGCCAGCAAGGCGGCGTCCGACCATCTGGTTCGCGCCTGGCAGCGCACCTACGGCCTGCCGGTGCTGCTGACCAATTGCTCGAACAACTACGGGCCGTTCCACTTCCCCGAAAAGCTCATCCCCCTGGTCATTCTCAACGCGCTCGCGGGCAAGCCGTTGCCGGTCTATGGTAATGGTTTGCAGGTGCGCGACTGGCTGTTCGTAGAAGATCACGCCAGGGCACTGCTCAAGGTGGTAACGGACGGAGTGGTGGGCGAGACCTACAACATCGGCGGCCACAACGAGCAAAAGAACATCGATGTGGTGCGCAGTATCTGCACCCTGCTGGAAGAGCTGGCACCGCAGCATCCCGCTGGCGTACAGAACTATGCCGACCTGATCACCTTCGTCAAAGACCGTCCTGGCCATGATCTACGCTATGCCATTGACGCCAGCAAAATTGAACGCGAACTGGGCTGGATGCCCCAGGAAACCTTTGAAACCGGGCTTCGCAAAACCCTGCAATGGTATCTGGATAACCTGGACTGGTGCCGCAGGGTCCAGGATGGCAGTTACCAGGGCCAACGATTGGGCGACACCGACATGAGGGATCTGATTGCATGATGAAAGGAATCGTATTGGCCGGCGGCTCCGGCACTCGTCTTCACCCCATTACTTTGGGCGTGTCCAAGCAACTGCTGCCCGTTTATGACAAGCCGATGATCTACTACCCGATCTCGGTGCTGATGCTGGCGGGCATCAAGGAAATCCTGGTGATTTCCACTCCGGCGGACCTACCGCAATACCGCAACCTGCTGGGCGACGGCAGCCAATTCGGAGTGACGTTCAGCTATGCCGAGCAACCGAAACCGGACGGCCTGGCGCAGGCCTTTCTGATTGGCGAGCAATTCATCGGCAGCGATCCGGTGTGCCTGATCCTCGGCGATAACATTTTCCACGGCCAAAGCTTCAGTGCGCAGTTGCACGCAGCGGTAAAACGTGGCAAAGGCGCTACGGTGTTCGGCTACTGGGTCAAAGACCCGGAGCGCTTCGGCGTGATCGACTTCGACAGCGAAGGCCGCGCCCTGTCCATCGAAGAAAAACCGACGGCGCCCAAATCCAGCTACGCGGTCACCGGTCTGTATTTTTACGACAACGATGTCATCCAAATCGCCAAGGCGGTGAAGCCTTCCGCCCGTGGCGAATTGGAAATCACCGACGTCAACAACGCCTACCTGAAACGGGGAGACCTGCAGGTGGAACGCTTCGGCCGCGGGTTCGCCTGGCTCGATACCGGCACCCATGACAGCTTGTTGGACGCCTCGCAGTACGTGCAGACCATCGAGCGCCGGCAGGGTCTCAAAGTGGCATGCCTTGAAGAAATCGCCTACAGCAACGACTGGATCGATCGCGACCATCTGCTTGAGCGCGCCAAGTACTTCGGCAAGACCAGCTATGGTCAATACCTCTACTCATTGGCTGGGGACAACGCGTGAATGTCACCCAAACTTCACTGCCCGGCGTACTGATCATCGAACCCACGGTGTTCGGTGACGAACGCGGTTTCTTCTACGAAAGCTTCAACGCCCGGGCCTTTGAACAGGCAACAGGCCTCAAGCGCAACTTTGTCCAGGACAACCACTCGCGCTCGCAGAAGGGCGTGTTGCGTGGCCTGCATTACCAACTCGAACACACCCAGGGCAAATTGGTGCGTGTCACCGCCGGTGAAGTGCTGGACGTAGCCGTGGATATCCGCCGCAGCTCGCCGAATTTCGGCCAGTGGGTGGGCATACGACTGTCGGCACAGAACCACCGCCAACTGTGGGTGCCGGAGGGGTTCGCCCATGGTTTCGTGGTGCTGAGCGATTACGCCGAGTTTCTGTACAAGACCACCGACTACTACCAGCCCAGCGCTGAACGCAGCATCCTGTGGAATGATCCAACGTTAGCCATTGACTGGGAGCTGAGCGAGGCACCGCAGTTGTCCGCCAAGGATCAGGCCGGCAAACCTCTGACGGAGGCCGACGTGTTCCCATGAAAATCCTCATCGCCGGCCAACACGGCCAACTCTCCCGCGAACTGCAACAACGCCTCCAAGGCCTGGGTGAACTCATCGTATTGGGCCGCGACCGACTCGACCTGGCCGACCTCGACCAGATCCGCCAGCGCGTTCGCTCCCATCGCCCCGACCTGATCATCAACGCCGCCGCCCACACCGCGGTCGATCAAGCCGAAAGCGAGCCGGACCTGGCGTTTGCGATCAACGCCATTGGCCCCGGCGTGCTCGCGGAAGAAGCCAGGGCCCTGGGTATTCCGTTGATCCACTACTCCACCGACTACGTGTTCGACGGCAGCAAGCCGGCGCCCTACACCGAAGCCGACGCGCCGAACCCGCTAGGCGTCTATGGCCAGAGCAAACTGGCGGGCGAGCAGGCGATTGCGGCCGTGGGCGGCAAGTACTTGATCCTGCGCACCAGTTGGGTCTACGCCAGCCACGGCAAGAACTTCCTGCTGACCATGCAACGTCTGCTGCAGGAAAAGCCGCAGATGCGCATCGTCGCCGACCAGATCGGCGCGCCGACCTGGGCCGGCAGCATCGCTGACAGCACGCGTGGGTTGATCGAGCGCTGGCGCGCCGGCGAGCCGGGGCCATGGGGTGTCTATCACCTGACCGCCCAAGGCGAAACCTCGTGGTTCGGGTTTGCCACGGCCATCGGCGAGCATCTGCGCCAGCAGGGCAAAGCCTGCGCCGAGTTGGAGCCGATCCCCTCCAGCGCCTACCCGACGCCCGCCAAGCGCCCACTGAACTCGCGCCTCGATTGCAGTCGCCTGCAGCAGCAATGGCACGTCAGCCAACCGCAGTGGCAAGACGCATTGCGCGAGTGTCTTGCCGGGCAGCACTAGGCATAATGCGCCTGTACCCACAGGCGCCCGACTCCCATGACTCCACCCCTTCCGCGTAGACCCCGCTGGCGCAGCCTCGCCCTGTTGGCGTTGTGCCTGGCACCGCTGCTGTGGCCGCTGGAGCACCTGGCCGAGCGCTATTACCGCAGTGAACTGGCCGGCCAGAACCGCCAGACCCTCGACCTGTACGTCGCCAACCTGCTCGGCACCTTGCACCGCTATGAAGTGTTGCCGCAAATCCTCGGCGACTTGCCGGCCCTGCGCACCGCACTGGATGCGCCTCAGGTCAGCACCAACCTGGTCAACGCCAACCTGCTGCTCAAGGACGTCGCTGCCCAGGCCGGGGTTGAGGTGATGTACCTGATGGACACCCATGGCAAGACCCTCGCCGCGTCCAATTGGGATAAACAAGACAGCTTCGTCGGGCGCAATTTCTCGTTCCGGCCTTATTTCAGCGAAGCCATGGCCGGGCGCCTGGGGCGGTTTTTCGGGTTGGGCACCACCTCGGCCAAGCGTGGCTATTTCTTTGCCGCCGCCGTGCGCGATGGCGATACGATCATCGGCGTGCTGGTGGTCAAAGTCGACCTGGACCACACCGAAAGCCTGTGGGGCAACACCCCGGAACAACTATTGGTCACCGACCATAACGGCGTGGTGATTCTCACCTCACGCCCGCAATGGCGCTTCCGCGCCACCCGGCCGCTGACCGCCGAAGAACGCCGCGCCATCATTGCCATCCAGCCCTACCCGACCCGCGACCCGCAACCCCTGAGCCTGAGCAGCAGCGCCTGGCTGCGCCAATCCACGGCCATCGCCGAGACCGGCTGGAATGTGGAGATCCTCGCGCCGCGCTCGCTGATCAACCGCCCGGTGCGCACGGTGGTTGCCGTGGGCGGCGCCACCCTGTTGGTGTTGATGCTGTTGCTGGGCTTGATGATGCAACGCCGCCGCCATTACCTTGACCGTATCGCCTTCGAAGCCAAGGCGCGCCGCGAGTTGGAAGCACGGGTGATCGAGCGGACCAGTGACTTGGAAGGCCTCAACCGGCGCCTGAAACAGGAAGTGTTGGAACGCGAACACGCCCAGCAGGAACTGGTACGCGCCCAGGACGACCTGGTGCAGGCGGGCAAATTGTCGGCGCTGGGCACCATGTCGGCGAGTATCAGCCACGAACTCAACCAGCCGCTGGCGGCGATTCGCAGCTATGCGGAAAATGCCGAGATCCTGCTCGACCACGAGCGCACCACGGATGCCCGGGGCAACCTCAAGCTGATCAGCGAGCTGACCGGGCGCATGGCCTCGATCATCGCCCACCTGCGCGCCTTCGCTCGCCGCGATCGGCATGCGCCGGAGAGCGTGGCCCTGCAACCGGCGCTGGACGATGCGCTGGCGTTGCTGGCCAAGCGACGCCGGTCAATGGAGGTGGAGCTGATCCGCGACTTGCCCGAGGCGACCCTGTGGGTACAGGCCGGCGAAACCCGCTTGCGCCAGGTACTCGGCAACCTGCTGGCCAACGCCCTCGACGCGCGTACCGAAAAAGGCCCGCCGCGTAAACTCTGGCTGAGTGCCCAAACCACCGAGCAGGGCGTCAACCTGTACATTCGCGATAACGGCCCGGGCTTTTGCATGGAAGCCCTGGGTCGCGCCAGCGAGCCGTTCTACACCACCAAGACCCGCACCCAGGGCCTGGGGCTGGGGCTGGCGATCTGTGAGACCCTGATGCGCGCGTTTGGCGGTGAATTGCTGTTTGCCAACCACAAGGAAGGTGGCGCGCTGTTAACCTTGAAATTGCGTGCCGGCTCGCCGGGCGTCAGTCTGCAACCGTCCGAGGACCGCAGTGTATGAGTATCGATAACCACATTCAGGTGGTGTTGATCGACGACGATCCGCACTTGCGTCAGGCCCTGTGCCAGACCCTGGACCTGGCCGGGCTGAAAGTCCTCACCCTGGGCGAAGCCAGCGGCCTGACCGCGCGCCTGTCGCGGGATTGGCCGGGCGTGGTGGTCAGCGACATTCGCATGCCCGGCATGGACGGCCTGGAGCTGCTGGCCGAACTGCATGGTCAGGACCCGGACCTGCCGGTGCTGCTGATCACCGGCCACGGCGACGTGCCACTGGCGGTGCAGGCCATGCGCGCCGGGGCCTATGACTTCCTGGAAAAACCGTTCGCCAGCGACGCCCTGCTCGACAGCGTGCGCCGCGCCCTGGCCCTGCGCCGCCTGGTGCTGGACAACCGCAGCCTGCGCCTGGCACTCAGCGACCGCCAGCAATTGAGCACACGGCTGGTGGGCCACTCGCCACAGATGCTGCGCCTGCGCGAACAGATCGGAGCCCTGGCCGCGACCCGCGCCGATGTGCTGATCCTCGGCGAAACTGGCGCCGGCAAAGAGGTTGTCGCCCGTGCTCTGCATGATTTGTCGAGCCGGCGCAGCGGGCCTTTCGTGGCGATCAACGCCGGGGCGTTGGCCGAATCCGTGGTCGAAAGCGAGCTGTTCGGCCACGAGCCGGGCGCGTTTACCGGCGCGCAGAAACGCCGTATCGGCAAGTTCGAGTTCGCCAACGGTGGCACGCTGTTCCTGGATGAAATCGAAAGCATGAGCCTGGATGTACAGGTCAAGCTGTTACGTCTGTTGCAGGAGCGCGTGGTGGAGCGCCTGGGCGGCAATCAGTTGATCCCGCTGGATATCCGCATCATCGCCGCGACCAAGGAAGACTTGCGCCAGGCAGCCGACCAGGGCCGCTTCCGCGCCGACTTGTATTACCGCCTCAACGTCGCACCGTTGCGCATTCCACCGCTGCGCGAGCGCGGCGAGGATGCGCTGATGCTGTTCCAGCATTTCGCCGATGAAGCCAGCAGCCGCCACGGCCTGACGCTGCATGAACTGCAACCGGGCCAGCGCGCGCTGCTGCTGCGCCACAGCTGGCCGGGCAATGTGCGCGAATTGCAGAACGCCGCCGAACGCTTCGCCCTGGGCCTGGAACTGGCCTTGGATGCTACGCCGGATAATCCGTCGGCGGGTGTGCTGACGTCCACGCCGGGCGGTCTGAGCGAACAGGTCGAGCAGTTCGAAAAGAGCCTGATCGCCGCCGAGCTGACCCGCCCCCACAGTTCCATGCGCAGCCTGGCCGAAGCCTTGGGCGTACCGCGCAAGACGCTGCACGACAAACTGCGCAAGCACGGCCTGAACTTCGCCAACCAAAGCGGTGACGACGAATGACCGCTCCCACCCGCCAAGAGGCCACCATGAGCCGCGACAGCCGCTACTTGGAATCCATCCTGCACCACGACATCCCCCTCACCCGGGAAATGGGCCTCAAAGTGCTTGGCTGGCACCACGGCCAATTGCAGTTGCACCTGCCGTTGCAGGCCAATATCAACCACAAGAGCACCATGTTCGGCGGCAGCCTGTATTGCGGCGCGGTGCTGGCCGGTTGGGGCTGGCTGCATTTGCAGTTGCGCGAAGAGGGGGTTGAAGACGGGCATATCGTGATTCAGGAGGGGCAGATCAGTTATCCGCTGCCGGTGACGCGGGATGCCACGGTGGTATGCCAGGCGCCGGAAGAAAAGGTGTGGAAGCGGTTCGTGGCGACCTACAAACGCTATGGCCGTGCGCGATTGATGCTGGAGACATGGGTTGTGAATGAGGACAGTGAGGAACGAGCGGTGACGTTTACCGGCCAGTACGTCCTGCACCGCTAGCCGCCACCACACAAAAACCATTGTGGGAGCTGGCTTGCCTGCGATAGCGGTCTGACAGTCACCATTTCAGCGACTGAGCCACCGCTATCGCAGGCAAGCCAGCTCCCACAGGAAGTTTATGTCGGGCTCAGGATCGCGCCAAGCTCAGCAACCTTTCACGCCACACCGCCTTCGCCGGCAACGCCAAAAAGAACGGATTCAACAGCGATTCCCGCGCCGGGTAGCTGAACGGCTCGCCGCTCAACTCCAGCACTTCGCCGCCCGCCCCTTCCAGCACGCCCTGGGCGGCTGCCGTGTCCCATTGTGACGTCGGCGCCAGACGCGGATAACAATCCGCACTGCCCTCGGCCAACAGGCAGAACTTTAAGGAGCTGCCGATATTGGCCAGCTTCAGCTCGCCCAGGCCCTCGCTCAGGCCATCGAGCAAACGTTCCTGCTCGGGGCTGGTATGCCGACGACTGGCCACCACGGTAAACGACTCGCCGGCGGCGGGCGCTTCGCGCACTTGAATCTGCTTGGGCGCTTCATTCACATCGGAGCGCCAGGCACCCAGGCCCGCGCCACCGAAATAGCAGCGGCCACTGGTGGGTATCGAGACCACGCCGAACACCACGCGGCCCTGCTCGATCAGGGCGATGTTGACGGTAAATTCTTCACTGCCGGCGATAAATTCCTTGGTGCCGTCCAACGGGTCCACCAGCCACCAGCGTTGCCAGCCGGCGCGCACGCTCTGGTCAATGTCGGCGTCTTCCTCGGACAGCACCGGAATGCTCGGGTCCAGCGCGGTCAGGCCCGCCAGGATCAGGTGATGCGCGGCCAGGTCGGCCGCCGTCACCGGCGAATCGTCCGCCTTGGAGGTCACGCCCACGTCGGCGCGCCAGTACGGCAATATTGCTTCGCCGGCCTGGCGTGCCAGTTCGATCACGGGGGCTATAAACGGGTGGCCCAGAAACAGTTCGCTCATGCGCTAAACGCTCCTCGCTGGATCAACAGGTCTCGTACCAGGTACAGCGCGGCCAGGGCGCGGCCTTCGCTGAATTGCGCGTTTTGCGCGAGCATCGACAGCTCGCGCAGGTTCACCCGCTCCACACGCATCGGCTCAGGCTCATCGCCTTCAAGGCGCTCTTCGTAGAGGTCGGTGGCCAGTACCACCTGGATTTTCTGGCTCATGTAGCCAGGCGACAGCGAAAGCTCAGTGAGGTGTTCCAACTGCCGCGCGCCGTAGCCGGCTTCTTCCTTGAGTTCGCGGTTTGCCGCCGCCAGCACGTCCTCGCCAGGTTCGATCAGGCCCTTGGGCAAGGACACTTCATATTCGTCGGTACCGCCGCAGTACTCTTCCACCAGCAACGCATGGTCCGCATCGATCATCGCCACGATCATCACCGCGCCGTAGCCGGCACCGCGGCCCACCAGGCGCTCGTAGGTCCGTTCAACGCCATTGGAAAAGCGCAGTTGCACTTGCTCCACGCGGAACAAACGGCTACTGGCGACTATTTCGCGGGCGAGGACGGTGGGTTTCTGGCGCATAAGCGGCTCCTTGGCGTGATCGGGTTACTATACCGTGGCTTTTCCGATTGTCTGTGTCGGATATCTTTACTTACATGAGAACACCCCATGCCCTCTTTGCCCTGGCACGCCATCGATACCGTCCTGCTGGACATGGACGGCACCCTGCTCGACCTGCATTACGACAACCATTTCTGGATGGAACACCTGCCCCAGCGTTACGCCGAGTTGCACGGGGTCAGCCGCGCCATGGCGGAGCTGGAGTTGCAACCGCTGTTCGAGCGTAACGCCGGACAGTTGCAATGGTATTGCCTGGATTTCTGGAGCACGGAACTGAACATCCCGGTGCGCGAACTCAAGCTGGAGACCGCCCACCTGATCGCCCTGCGCCCGGACGCCGATACGTTTCTGGCGGCGATCAAACGCGCCGGCAAGCGCGTGATCCTGATCACCAACGCTCATCGTGACTCGCTGTCATTGAAGCTGGAACGCATTGAACTGGCGCCGTATTTCGAACGATTGATCAGCTCCCACGATTACGGTTTTGCCAAGGAAAGCCCGCAGTTCTGGGATGCCCTGCAAGCCGACATCGGCTTCGACCCGGTGCGCAGTCTGTTTATCGACGACACCTTGCCGATCCTGCGCAGTGCGCGGGATTTTGGCGTGGGGCATTTGCTGGCGGTGAAAGAGCCGGATAGTCGCAAAGGGCCGAAGGACACGGCCGAGTTTGCCGCGGTCGAGGACTACCGCGATCTCATTGCCGGGCTCTGAACCCCATGTGGGAGCGGGCTTTTGTGGGAGCTGGCTTGCCTGCGATAGCATCACTGCGGTGTAACTGAAACACCGCAGTGCCTGCATCGCGGGCAAGCCCGGCTCCCACAAAAAGCTCCCACATTTTTTTGCTTCGGGTTTATTCAGGAATACGCAAAGTCTGCCCTGGGTAGATCTTGTCCGGATGCGACAACATCGGCTTGTTGGCCTCGAAGATCTTGTTGTACTGGTTGGCGTTGCCATACACCGCCAAAGAAATCGCGCTCAAGGTATCGCCCTTTTTCACTACGACGAAACGGGCAGCGGCAATGGCAGGGCCGGATACGGTGATCTGGTCATCCACACTGGCCACACCGGCAATATTGCCCAACGCCAGCAGGATCTTCTCTTTCTCTTCCTGGGTGGCGACTTCACCGGTCACGGTCACCTTGTCGCCCTCCACCGTGGTCTGCACATTCGGATTACCCAGACCCACTTTGGCCACGTGTTCCTTCAACTGCTCACTGGCGTTCGCATTGCCCGGCGTCAGCAGGTCGATCAATTTCTCGCCGGCTTCCTTAACAAAGCTTAAAAGACTCATGGTGCGCTCTCCTTAGTAGTTGATTTCCAGTTGCCCAAGACTAGACCAGTCTTGTCAACTTGGGTTCCAGCCCGGCCAAAGACCCAAACGCGCTAGAATCCCCCCGCCATTGGAATAAGCCCTGGAGCGAAGATGGACATCAAACAGCTGAAATTCCTCATCGCCCTCGACGAAACCCGTCACTTCGGCCAGGCGGCGGCGCGTTGCCATATCACCCAGCCCACGCTATCCATGCGCCTGCGCAGCCTTGAAGAAGAACTTGATCTTCCCTTGGTCAATCGCGGCCAGCGCTTTGAAGGCTTTACCGCGCCCGGCGAACGGGTACTGGCGTGGGCACGTACGGTGCTGGCGGCCTATGACGGCCTGCAGGCCGAGGCGGCGGCGTGTCGTGGCAATCTGGTAGGTACGTTGCGCCTGGGCGTGGTGCCGCTGTCGAGTTTCGATCCTTTGGCGCTGATGCAGCAGCTGCATAAAGAGCACCCCAGCCTGCGTTTCGAACTGTCGGCCCTCAGTTCCGAGCAGATTCTGGAGCAGCTGGCGAGCAATCGCCTGGACCTGGGCGTGTCCTATCTGGAACGCCTGGACAGCGAGCGCTTCGACTCGCTGGCCCTGGGCGAAACGCGCATGGGCCTGCTCTACGACCAGCGTTTCTTCAGCTTCGGTGACAAGCCGCTGAGCTGGGAAGCGTTGATCGAATTGCCCCTGGGCATGCTTACCAGCGGCATGCACTTTCGCCAATCCATCGACCATAACTTCCACAGCCGCGGGCTCAACCCGCAGCCGCTGCTGCAGACCGATGCCGTCCATCAGTTATTACAAGCCGTGCATGGCGGGCTTTGCTGCGCGGTGATGCCGCTGGATGGAGGCCTGGATGCGCTCACCGAGCACTTGCGCCTGCAGCCGATTGAAAACGCCCAGACCCTTGCCCGCCTGGGGCTGATCATGCGTCGCAGCGCTCCGCGATCGGCGCTGGCGGAAGCCTGTTTTGCGCTGTACCAGAAATTGCAAAGCGCACCTTGATCGACGTCATCTATCGGTAGATCAGTACTGGCAATTAGACGCGACGCTTTGTCGCGCCTAGTCTAAACACTGATCAATCCGTCGGTGGTATTGCCCCATGAACGCCAAGCGCCCAACCTGCGCGGCGCCCGCTGTTGAAACGCCTGCGCCCGCCGCCAGCCAGAGCTACCAATATTGCAGTCTCGATCATTCAGAATCCGCCAGCACAGCCCTGGCGGAAGAAGTGGCGTTGGCGATTGCCTATAACGACATCAGCCAGGCGGTGATGTTGGTGACGCCGACGGACCTTGAAGATTTTATTGTCGGTTTCAGCCTCGGCAGCGGGATTATTGCCGACGTCAGCGACATCTATGATCTCCAACTCAGTGGCGCGGGCTCTGCCCAGTACGCCCACGTGCAGATTTCCAGCCGTGCATTCTGGAACCTCAAGCAGCAACGCCGCCAACTGGCCGGCACCAGTGGTTGCGGCCTGTGCGGCGTGGAAGCGGTGGAGCAAGCGTTGCCAGACCTCGAGGTATTGCCCGGTGCTCCGTTGCCTCCGGCGCAATGGCTGGACGGTCTGCGCCAGCGCATCAGCGCGTTCCAACCCCTGGGCCAGCACAGCGGCGCCGTGCATGCGGCCGTCTTTATGAACGGTCAGGGGGAATTATTACTGGGCCGCGAAGACATCGGTCGGCACAACGCCTTGGATAAATTGATCGGCGCATTGATCCGCCAACAGATTCCGACCAAAGGCGGCCTGGCGATTGTCACCAGCCGTTGCAGCCTCGAATTGATCCAGAAAGTCCTGCGCGCAGGCATCCAGACCCTGGTCAGCCTGTCGTCGCCCACCGGCCTGGCCCTGCAATGGGCGCGCCGGCATAACCTCAATCTCATCCACCTGCCGCAGAAAAGTGCGCCGCGGGTCTACAGCCCTGCGATGGAGAACCAGCCGTGAGCAATCATCATCAAGCCGACCAAACCCCGACCCCGCGCTACAAGCCCTACAAAGGCCCGGCTGGCGGCTGGGGCGCGCTGATCAGCGTGGCGCAAGCCTGGCTGACCAGTGACAACGCGCTGAAGAACCTGCGCATGATGCTCAAGACCAACCAGAACGGTGGCTTCGACTGCCCGGGCTGCGCCTGGGGCGACTCGCCGGAAAGCGGCATGGTCAAGTTCTGCGAAAACGGCGCGAAGGCGGTGAACTGGGAAGCCACCAAGCGCCGCGTGGATGCGGCGTTCTTCGCCAAACACAGCGTCACCGCCCTGATTGCACAGAGCGACTATTGGCTGGAATACCAGGGTCGCCTGACCCAGCCAATGCGCTACGACGCCGAAACCGACCACTACACGCCCATCAGCTGGGATGCGGCGTTCGACCTGATCGGCAAGCACCTCAACGCCCTGCCCAGCCCGGACATGGCCGAGTTCTACACCTCTGGCCGCGCCAGCAACGAAGCGGCGTACCTGTATCAGCTGTTCGTGCGCGCCTACGGCACCAACAATTTCCCGGACTGCTCGAACATGTGCCACGAGGCCAGCGGCGTCGCCCTGGCGCAAAGCGTAGGCGTCGGCAAAGGCACCGTGACCTTTGATGACTTCGAACATGCCGACGCGATTTTCGTCTGGGGCCAGAACCCCGGCACCAACCACCCGCGCATGCTCGAACCGCTGCGCGAAGCCGTCAAGCGTGGCGCCCAGGTGGTATGCATCAACCCGCTGAAGGAGCGCGGCCTGGAACGTTTCCAGCATCCGCAGCATCCGCTGGAAATGCTCACCAACGGTGACAAGCCGACCAACACCGCGTACTTCCGCCCGGCACTGGGTGGCGACATGGCCATCCTGCGCGGTATGGCCAAGTTCCTGCTGCTGTGGGAACGCCAGGCCCAGGCCGAAGGCAAAGAGGCCGTGTTCGACCACGACTTCCTCAATGAACACACCGTCAACGTCCTCGACTACCTGGGCCAGATCGACGACACCTCGTGGGATGAAATCGTCGCGCAGTCCGGCCTGACCCTGGTCGAGATCGAGCAAGCGGCGCGCATGTACGCCAAAGGCAAGAACGTAATCATGTGCTGGGCGATGGGCATCACCCAGCATCGTCACTCGGTGCCGACCATCCAGGAAATCGCCAACCTGATGCTGCTGCGCGGCAACATCGGCCGCCCGGGCGCCGGCCTGTGCCCGGTGCGTGGCCACAGTAACGTGCAGGGCGACCGCACCATGGGCATCAACGAACGCCCACCGGTGGCCTTCCTCGACTCCCTGGAGCGTCGCTTCCAGTTCCAGGTGCCGCGCACCAACGGCCACAACGTGGTCGAAGCGATTCACGCCATGCTCGAGGGCCGCTCCAAGGTGTTTATCGGCCTGGGCGGCAACTTCGCCCAAGCCACGCCGGACAGCACGCGCACCTTCGAAGCACTGCGCAACTGCGACCTGACCGTGCAGATCAGCACCAAGCTCAACCGCAGCCACTTGATGCACGGCAAAGACGCGCTGATCCTGCCGTGCCTGGGCCGTACCGACATCGATATCCAGGCCGACGGCCCGCAAGCGGTGACGGTGGAAGACTCGTTCAGCATGGTCCACGGTTCCAACGGCCAACTGCAGCCGCTGTCGAAGCTGATGAAATCCGAGCCTGCGATCCTGGCCGGCATCGCCGCCGCGACCCTGGGCAGCAAACCGGTGGATTGGCACTGGCTGGTGGCCGACTACGGGCGCATTCGCGACCTGATCGCCGATACCATCCCGGGCTTCAAGGACTTCAACGAAAAAATCAAAAATCCAGGCGGCTTCTACCTGGGCAACTCCGCAGGTGCGCGCCGTTGGAATACGCCGTCGGGCCGCGCCAACTTCCGCCCCAATATCCTGCCCAAGGACTTGATCCACGAACGCACCCACGCCACAGGCCGCGTTCCGGACCTGATCATGCAATCGATGCGCTCCCACGATCAGTACAACACCACCATTTATGGCTTGGACGACCGCTACCGCGGGGTCAAGGGCCAGCGTGACGTGCTGTTCGTCAATGAAGCAGACATTATCCGCCTGGGCTTCAAGCCGGGGCAGAAGGCCGACATCGTGTCGCTGTGGGAAGACGGGCGTGAGCGCCGGGTGAAAGGCTTTACCTTGCTGGCGTTTGATATTCCGGCAGGGCAGGCTGCGGCTTATTACCCGGAAGTGAACCCGCTGGTGCCGCTGGAAAGCACCGGAGATGGCAGCCATACGCCGACGTCGAAGTTCGTGGCGATTCGCCTGGAAGCGGCGAGCGACAATGGCTTGATCATGGCCCGTTCAGCCTGACGGAAGTCCGGGCACAAAAAAGGCCGCTTTTGCATAAAAGCGGCCGTTCCGAAGTAGCTAAAGACTGGCGAAATCGACTTAAGTTCCTTAGCTAAAACAGTAAGTTAGCGAATTGTGTACAAGTCGTGCTACTGGTCGGATTTCTATTGTCACAATCTCGACACAGCCTCAGGATCGCGCCGTCATCCCTTGAGGTTTCCCTTAATGAAGTTCTCCTCGATTCTCTTGTTGTCCCTTGGCCTGGTCAGTGGCGCAGCCATGGCCGGTGGCACCACCGAAGCCGGTGTAGGCGGCGCATTGGGCGGGGTTCTGGGCTCGGTTGTCGGCCAGCAGATCGGCGGCAACACCGGCTCGGCCATCGGCGCAGCCCTGGGCGGCGCGGGCGGCAGCGCGGTGGGTGCGGACAAACGCAGCCGCGGCGAAGCCGCCATTGGCGGCGCATTGGGCGCGGCGGGCGGCAACGTGGTAGGCCGCAGCATGGGCGGCAACACCGGCAGCCTGATCGGCGCAGCCGCCGGCGGCGGTGCGGGTGGCGCGCTGGGCAACTACATGGGCAACAAGAGCGATGACGATGATCGCCGTTATCGTGGCCGCGACGACCGCCGCTACTACCGCGATGATCACCCAGGCCGCGGGCATGCCTATGGGCATCGCAAGAACAAGCACCACTACCGTCACCGGTAAGCTCTAAAGCCCCCTCACCCCTCATGTGGGAGCGGGCTTGCCCGCGATAGCATACTGTCAGGCGATACTTTTCCAACCTGATCTACCGCTATCGCAGGCAAGCCAGCTCCCACATTGATTTGCATTGCTTGCAAATTACGGGTCACACCGCCAACCGCTGCAACGCCTCGCGCAACATCCCCGGAATCGTCACCGGCTGGTTCGTTGCCCTGTCCACAAACACATGCACAAAACGCCCCGCCGCGCAGGCCTCTTCCTCGCCGGCCTTGAACACCGCCAATTCATACTGCACTGAACTGTTGCCCAACTTGCCCACCCGCAGGCCGATTTCGATGCGCTCGGGGAAAGCGATCGACGCAAAATAATCGCACGCCGAACTCACCACAAACCCCACCACTTCACCGTCATGAATATCCAACCCGCCTTGTTCGATCAGGTAGGTATTCACCGCCGTATCAAAGAAGCTGTAGTAGGTTACGTTGTTCACGTGGCCATACACGTCGTTATCGTGCCAGCGCGTGATGATCGGCTGGAAGTGAGGGTAATCGGCACGTTGTGGCACTGAATCAGGCATGGGCACCTCGGGTGAAAGTGGGTTTACAGATCATTCAAATGGGCCTCGGCCCACTCGCGCACCTCGGCGTAGGGGTAGTCTTCCAGCGCAGCGAAACCGGGAATGCTCCGCGCCTTCAACTTGGTGAACAAAGGCACGCTGATACCGCCCAGAAACCGCGTCAAGCGTTCGGCGCCGGGCAGCTCGCCGTTATGCTCATGATGCCTGTGGATAAAATCACCGCACAGCCCCATGAAGTTTTTATCCACAAGCGGCGGCAAGCTCGGCGGCGCCGGCAAGCGCGCCACTTGCCCATGGCACACCGAGCAATGTCCGCAACGCTGGGGGGCGTTTTCATCGCCAAAATACTGCGCAAGGCGTTGCCCCAGGCAATGCTCGGTGGCGAACAGATCGAGCATGGCGTGAATGCGCGCCACCTCGGTCACCTCATGTTGCTTGAAGCCTGTGTATAACTCGGTGCTCAGCACCTGCGCATCGAAGTCGGTATTCAGCAGGCTGTAGACCTCGGTCATTTGCTTGCTTTCCAGTTCGATCAGGCCCTGTTCCTGGAAGTAATCCAGCGCTTTTACCACTCGGTTGCGCTCGGCATTGTGCTGCTGATACAGCGCGTCGAAATCCACCGTTGCCCAGGTTTTTGCACGCTTGCACACCTGGATGATCGCCGCGACAAATTGCTGCCGCTCGCCGGAGAAACGGGCGAGCAAGGCCTCGGGTTCGACCAGATACTTGAAGCGGTACTCAGCGTAAAACGCATAGCGCGGCGCGATCACGCCCTTGAGCTCCAACTGCACCAGCAGCGTTTTCAACGGCAGTTCGCGAATATTGCTGTGGTCCGACAAAGACCTGAGCAAAAACTCCCACTGGCCCTCGCTCCGCGCAGCTTGCAACTCTTCCAGCACCCGCCGGATGCCCTCCTGCTCCGGCGTATCGCCGTAGACGAAGTTTTCCAGCACATTGAGGCTGTCGCGATTGGCCAGCACCAGACAGTCAGACGGCTGCCCATCCCGTCCCGCACGGCCGATTTCCTGGCTATAGTTTTCGATGGATTTGGGCAGGTCGAAGTGCACCACATTGCGGATGTCACTTTTATCGATGCCCATGCCAAACGCGATGGTGGCCACGATGCAATTGGAGCGCCCACTCATGAAGCGCTGCTGGATACCCTCGCGTTTATCGTGGGGCAGCCCGGCGTGATAGGCCTCGGCCTGGATGCCATTGCGGTTCAGGTGTTCGGCAATCTGCTCGGCGGTTTTCTGCAGGGTGACATAGACGATGCTGGGCTGGTTGGCTCGCTCGTTCATCCACTGGACCAGACGTCGGCGCTTGTCCACACCGCTGACCGGCTCGACCAACAGGTTCAGGTTGGGCCGGTAAAAGCCCGTGGTGACCACATCGTCCGGCGCAATGGCGAACTTCGCCTGCATGTCGGCAATTACCTTCGGTGTCGCCGTAGCCGTCAACAGCAACGCCTGCGGGATATTGAACTGGCGTTGGTAGTCCGGCAGCTTCAGGTAGTCCGGGCGGAAGTTGTGGCCCCACTCGGAAATACAGTGCGCCTCGTCCACCACCAGCAACGAGATCTGCACGCTTTGCAGGAAGTTTCGAAAGCGCTCGTTCTTCAAGCGCTCCACCGAAATCATCAGGATTTTCAGCTCACCGGAACGCGCGCGCGCCATCACGTCATTGGCGTCCTCGCGGCTCTGGGCCGAATCGATACTGCCTGCGCAAATACCATGACGCTGCAAAAAGCCAAGCTGGTCCTGCATCAACGCCAACAGCGGCGACACCACCAGCGTCAGGTGCGGCAACAGCACGGCGGAAAGTTGATAACACAGGGACTTACCCGACCCGGTCGGAAAAATGGCCGCCGCCGAACGACCGGCCAGCACGGCGCTGACCGTTTGTTCCTGGCCCAAACGAAACTGTGGATAACCAAAGACCTGCTGGAGGGTGTCGTGCATAGGCTGTCACTCCGTTGACCGCTGAAGGAATGAAAACCATAGATCAGCGATCGAGAAAAGGTCGTGGATAAACGCTACAAACTGATACAGAGAAAACCAGCATGCCCGCGCAAAAACGGAGACAGTAGCACGCTTGATCACTTACCCCGACAAGGAGTCGTGCATGCCTCGATGCCCGCTGTTTTCACTGCAACGCCTCATGGTTTTCTTATTGCCGTGGTTATTACTGGGCTGTGCCACCGCCCCGGTCCCTACCTCTACCGAACCAGACACACGCCGGTTTGAAACCCCTGAATACCTCGCGCAAAAAGCCCTGCCCATCGTCAAAGCTTCCTCTGTATACGCACGGGGAGGCACGGGCCAGGGCGTGAGCGTGGCGCTCATCGACTCGGGTCTCAACCACAGCCTGCCGGAGTTCTACGGGCGTGTGGCCGATCCGGGCTACGACTTCGTGAGACAAATGCAGGGCACCGTTGATATCAAAGGTCATGGCACCCAGATGGCCGGTATCCTCGCCGCGAACAAAAACGATCAGGGCATCCACGGCATTGCCTTCAATGCCCAACTCATTCCCATGCGTTTCGGAGACGATAAGGAGCCCTTTTACTTCGACAGTGAAATCGCCCAGGCATGGAACCTTGCATACGCCAAAGGTGCACGCATCTTCAGCAATTCATGGGCCAACCCCATTGAAGCCAATACCAACGAAGTTTCCATTTATGAACGCTTGATGGGCGACTCATTGGAGGTGGCCAAAAAACTGGTGGCCGAAGGTTCCGTATTCGTCTTTTCCACTGGCAATGAAGTCAAGCGTGAACCCCTTGCCGAACCTGGCCTTCCCGCGTTGGTGCCCGAACTGGAGAAAGGCTGGATAGCCGTCATGGCGCTCAAGAACGACGGTACCGCCATCAATCTCAAATCCAATTATTGCGGCCTCGCGGCACGCTGGTGCATCGCGGTACCCGGCGGCGACGGTGGGGCGGGGTTGTTGACGACCAACAAGGACGGCAGCTACGGGCCCACAGCCGGCACCTCGCCAGCCGCCGCGTTGGTCAGTGGTGCCCTGGCTGCGTTACAGAGTCGCTTTCCCGAAATGACGCCGCAACAAGTGCGTGAACGCCTGCTCAGCACGGCTAATCGAACGGGGATCTATGCTAACAGCGAAGCCTATGGGCGAGGCTTGATGGACCTGGACGCGGCTTCGCGCCGGTAGCCATCCACCAAACAGACAACGCGCCACTGGGGCGCGTTGTCGGTAGGACGTTTGCCACTGTCTATCAGCGGTTCCGTACCCGCTCAATTGCCGTGTCATACACCGGATTGGCCTTCTGCTCCTTGGCCAACTGGTAGTGACGCAACGCATCGGCGAACTGCCCGGCCGCTTCGTAGATGCGCGCGATGTTGTAGTAGGCGCCGGCCCGTACGGTCGCGGCATTCGCGCCGGTCGCCAAGGCGATGGCCTTGCGGTTGGCCCAGATCGACTCGGCGGTATTGCCTGCCTTCTGATACGCCAGGCCCAGGTTGCCGTAGGCCTTGCCGAAGCCATTGTCCAGCTCGATGGCCTGGCGGAACAGGTCGATGGCCTGGTCAAGGTTCCCCGCCTGATAGGCCGCTTCGCCTTGAACGTTCAGACGCTTGGCATCGGTTTGGGCCGAAGAACTGACCGCGACAGCCGTCACCGCAA
This sequence comes from Pseudomonas cedrina subsp. cedrina, assembly GCF_001983175.1. GTDB lineage: Bacteria > Pseudomonadota > Gammaproteobacteria > Pseudomonadales > Pseudomonadaceae > Aquipseudomonas > Aquipseudomonas cedrina. The sequence continues at coordinate 161,789 of NZ_MNPW01000005.1, read as the reverse complement.
CACTGTCATCCAGTAACGGTTTGACTTCATTGAGCACATTCGCGGCATCCACCGTCACGCCGTTGAAGGTGTTGATGTCCTGGAAGTCGCCGCTGCCGGTCATGCGGAACACGGTCCACAGGTTACCGCTGCGGTTTTTCGGCACGTAGTAGGTACGCACCAGGGACTGGCCCATGTACACGAACACCTTGGCTTCGCTGTTGGACAGTTGACGCGAACCTGGATTATCACTGTTGCTGTAGTCATGCACGGCGTAGACGTAGCTTTCGCCGTAGTGCTTCTTCTGCAGGGTGATGGTTTCCGGGCCGTAGCTGTCGGTGTCATCCACGTCCAGCTCGGCGTCGTCGCCCTTTTGACTATCGAAGTAGATGTTGTTACCGGGGAAAATCATATGGGAGTCGAGGTCTGCCGGGTTTTTGCCCCAGCTCAGCACCACGCGCAGGCCGTCGAGGTTTTCCATCACCGGGCTGATGGCGTAGGTCATGCCTTTGCACGGGCACTTCACCACCAGGTTGGAGTAGCCGGGCTTCTTGATGATCAGCAGGCTGCTGGCATCATCCGCGGCTTCGCTGGTGAGGGTCACCTGGCCCTGGGCATTGGTGCGGCCCACTACGTTCTGTGCGCCGTTACGTTGCAACAGCACTTCGGCGTCGGCGATTTTCTGGTCCTTGACCACAGCACTGAGCACTTCGATCGGCAATTGCTCGGCCTGGACCGAAAAAGCCACCGCACACAATGACATCGCCGAAGCAACACGCAGCAAACCCATGCTCAACTCCCTTTAAGTATTGGGCGGAATCGCCCTATAAGATTTTGCGGTGAAACATACCTTGAATTCAGCGCGCTGGCGGATTTTTTATAAGGAATGTGACGTGGTTATTAGGTAGCACTGATCGCAGTTAAACCATCTGTTTATTGTCCGAGAAGAAACTCACTTCTAAGGTTCGTTCCGTCGCTGCCAAATCAGCGACCGGGTTTGGTCACCCGAAAAACAGCACACATAAGTGCCATTATTTGTTCCGCGAACGTCTATCGTCTCGTGTCGCAGTGCTATGGCGGCTGTGTGGGGGACGTCTTCGGACGTGTCGGAGTGCTGTTTCCGGCTGGCCAACCCGCGCACAGTCCGCCACCCACCGTTTGGCCACGGTGATGTCGGTTACCTAACAGCAAACCGAGTACCTTCACATGCAAATACCTGAAACGATGGACCGCTACCGCCTACTGCGCACCCACTTCACCGACACCCAACCACTTGTCATCGACACTGAAGCCAAAGCCGAAGACATCCAGTCCGCCGCCCATCAACGCATCCGCGCAGCCACGGACTTGCTCGAAACTTTCTCCTGCCTGACCTTTGAACACGCCGACCTCAAAGACATTTCCCACATCATCAATGCCCTGTACCTGCACGTTCAGGACGGCTGTGATTTGCTGGAAGCCGCGCAACAGGTTCAGCTGCAACCGACGGCCGACCATCCAACACAAACTAACCAGATACACAGCTAACCCTGTGGGAGCTGGCTTGCCTGCGATAGCGGAGCGTCAGGCGACATCTTCATACCTGATCCACCGTCATCGCGGGCAAGCCCGGCTCCCACATTTGACCAATATTACTGTTGAGTCGCTGCCAATCCATAAATGCCGGAGATCACTGTAAGAAATCTCCAAACGCTGCGACATCCTCTTCCCAAATTGCTTCAAATACACGCTCAACCCTCTACAGTAGTAACGCGTAGCTGAATGAAAATAGCGCTCTCTCAACCGTCTCGGCAGAAATACCGTGACGCCCCCATTCGCCCACTCCTGCGTGCCCCCACCATGAACCTCGCCCCCAACTTCCCCGAAGACCCCGTCATGCAGCAACTCCTGCAACTGCTGCACGAAGAAATCGGCCTGCCGAAACACAAGACCATTCGCCTGCAAACCTCGCTGAACTTCGACCTCGGGTGCGATGGCGCTGAAGCCAAGCAGCTGATGGAAGCGCTGGAACAGGAATTTGCACTCGACCTGGGCGACTTCGACACTTATCGTTACTTCAACCCGCCGGTGTTTGATGTGTTTCTCAAACGCAGGGCAAAGGGGCGCGGCGAAAAAGTGCCGCTGACCATTGGAATGCTCTACCTGGCAATCAAGACGCACAGCTGGGATACGCAGACGCTGGAAAACCTGAGCTGAGCGAATACAGTTTTCGAACTCACTGAAGGCCAAATGTGGGAGCGGGCTTGCTCGCGAAAGCGGTGCATCAGCCAACCTTTTCGGCGACTGACACTCCGCCTTCGCGAGCAAGCCCGCTCCCACATTTTGAAGCTGCGCTAACCTGGCCAGTCGCGTACACAATAAGGACTGACATGGACGTAACAATGGGCTTGCTGGCCGCGCTGCTCTGGGGCGGCACGGACTTTCTAGTGGGCCTCAACGCCCGCGCCGTGGGCGTTAAACGCGCCGTTTACTTCGGCCAGGCGCTCGGCTTCCTGATCATGACCCTGCTGCTGGTCATCCTCCCCAGTTTCCTGTTCAAATCCCTCGACGCGCCGCTGAGCGTATGGCTGCTGGGCATCGCTGCCGCCCTGCTCACCGTCTCCGGCGCCCTCGCCCTGTCCAAGGCCTTCGCCCTCGGCAAAGCCGCTATTGTTGCGCCGCTGGTGACGTCCTACGGCGTAGTCACCACATTGCTGTCCTGGGCCAGCGGAGAACACATCAGTTTGACCCAACTGGGCTGCATCGCCCTGTGCGTGATTGGCGTGATCCTATCCAGCCTCCACAAGGACAACGGCGTACGTCACAACAACCCACGCCTGTCCATCGCCTACGCCATGCTCGCCTCGCTGCTTTATGGCACCAGCTTCTGGCTGCAAGGGCGCTACACCCTGCCGGCGCTGGGGCCGATTACCATGCTGTGGTTGGGTTACCTGGTGGGCCTGTGCGTGCTGGTGGTGATGGTGTTGAAGATCAAGGACGGCCTGAAAATCCCGCCGCTGAAAAACTGCGCAACACTGACGAGCGCCAGCTTGATGAACCTGGGCGGGTTTTCGGCGTTTTCTTGGGGGGCCATGACAGGGTCGGTGGCGGTGGTGACGGTGATCAGTACGCTGTCGGGCGGGATTGCAGCGATCCTGGGGTTTGTGTTTTTCAAGGAGCGCTTGTCGGCGGTGCAAGTGCTGGGGGTTGTGCTGGTACTGGTCGGCGCCGTGGTCTTACACGTCGCCCATTAAGCCGTCGCGCACAAAAAAGCCGCCTGCAAGAGGCGGCTTTTTTACAACGCTCGAACCTTACAACTTAGGCCCAGCTGCCTTGATCGCCTCACTCACTTCAAACTTCTTGAAGTTCTCAACGAACAACCCGGCCAGCGCCTTCGCCGCTTCATCGTAGGCAGCCTTGTCGGCCCAGGTGTTACGTGGGTTCAACAGGCCCGTCTCAACACCCGGCACAGCCAATGGCACGTCGAGGTTGATGGTGTCGAGGTGTTCGGTTTCAGCACCGATCAACGCGCCGCTCTGGATCGCTGCGATCACGCCGCGAGTAGTCGGGATGTTGAAGCGTTTGCCGACGCCGTAGCCGCCGCCGGTCCAGCCGGTGTTGACCAGGTAGACCTTGGAGCCGAAGCCGCGAATGCGCTTGATCAGCAGCTCAGCGTATTCACCAGCCGGGCGTGGGAAGAACGGTGCGCCGAAGCAGGTGGAGAAGGTCGACTTGATGCCGCCGCCGGAACCCATTTCGGTCGAGCCCACCAGTGCGGTGTAGCCGGACAGGAAGTGGTAGGCCGCTTGTTCTTCGCTGAGGATCGACACGGGCGGCAGTACGCCAGTCAGGTCGCAGGTCAGGAAGATCACCGCGTTTGGCTCGCCGCCCAGGTTCTTCTCGGAACGCTTGGCAACGTGTTCCAGCGGGTAGGCGGCGCGGCTGTTCTGGGTCAGGCTGACATTGGTGTAGTCGGCGTGCCCGGCCTCGTCGATGACGACGTTCTCCAGCACGGCGCCGTGCTTGATGGCCTTCCAGATGACCGGTTCGTTCTTCTCGGACAGGTCGATGCACTTGGCATAGCAACCGCCTTCGATGTTGAACACCACGCCTTCGCCCCAGCCGTGTTCGTCGTCACCGATCAGGTAGCGGCTTTCGTCAGCGGACAGGGTGGTTTTACCGGTGCCCGACAGGCCGAAGAACAGGGTCACGTCGCCGGCTTCGCCGATGTTGGCGGCGCAGTGCATCGGCAGTACGTCGGAGGCCGGCAACAGGAAATTCTGCACCGAGAACATGGCTTTCTTCATCTCACCGGCGTAACGCATGCCGGCGATCAGCACTTTTTTCTGTGCGAAGTTGAGGATCACGCAACCGTCGGAATTGGTGCCGTCACGCTCTGGCACGCATTCGAAGTTGGCCACGTTCAGCACTTGCCACTCTTCACGACCGGCCGGGTTGTACTGGGCCGGGTTGATGAACAGGCAGCGACCGAACAGGTTCTGCCAGGCGGTCTGGGTGGTCATTTTCACGGCCAGGTAGTGGTCTTCGGAAGCCCCTACGTGAACGTGGGAAACGAAGTGCTCTTGCGCGTTGTTGAAGGCTTCTACGCGGTTCCACAGGGCATCGAACTTGTCGGCCGGGAACTTGCGGTTGATCGGGCCCCAGGCGATTGCATCCTGGGTAGTCGGCTCTTCGACGATGAAGCGGTCGACCGGCGAACGGCCGGTGCGGTGACCGGTTTCTACGACCAGCGCGCCAGTATCGGCAAGCACGCCTTCACCGCGCTGCAGGGCTTCTTTGACCAGATCGTCAACACTCAGATCGGTGTATACGGCGTTATTGGCTTGCGTCATGAGGTTCCCCGTCGGCCTGTGGCCGAGTTGCTCCAAACGTTTTGTAGTAGAAAGTTGCGCACTACTACCGCGAAAAAAGTGGGCCGGATTATGCCAGAAAAGCCCAAAAAGAGTAGGGCCCTCCCGTCAGAACGCCTCTAATCCGGCATTTGGCAGGTGATTTACCTGTGCTTAAACGTTTTAGTGGCGGGTGTCGGAAGGGGTGTCGATGCCTGCGCCGGCGAATAATTGGGCTACATCGGCCGCATCGAACAGGTAACGCTGGTTGCAGAACTGGCAGTCAATCTCGATATGCCCACCATGTTCCACGACCAATTCCTGCGCATCTTCCAGGCCCAGGCTGACCAGGGCATTGGCGGAACGCTCGCGCGAGCAACTGCAATTGAAGCGCAGGCCCTGTTCGTCAAACAGACGCACGGCCTCTTCGTGGTACAGGCGATGCAGGATGGTTTCGTTGTCCAGGCCCAGCAGTTCTTCGGCGGTCAGGGTACCGGCCAGGGCCGTCAGCTTGCGCCAACTGTCGGTGCGCTCATCGTCGTCCTTGATGCGGTCGGCCGGCAATTGCTGCAACAGCAGGCCGCGGGCGCGCTTGCCGTCGGCGTTGAGCCAGAACTTGGTGCCGACTTGCTGGGACATCACGAAATAGTTGGTGAAGCAGTCCGACAGGGTCTCGCCGTCGAGATCGACGATGCCCTGGTAGCGCTGGCCTTCCGTCGGGTCGACGGTGATTGCCAGCACACCGTCGGCCATCAGGTCGGCCAGGGTAGCGTCAGGCGCGATCCGCTCGGCGTCGTAACGGGCCAGGCCACGGATTTCACGCTCGCTGGAGCACTCGATCATCAGCATCGGCACCGGGCCTTCGGACCGTGCCTGCAGGATCAGCAAACCGTCGAATTTCATCGTGCCTACCAGCAACGCAGCCGCCGCCATCAACTCACCGAGCAGTTGCGCGACCGGTTCCGGATAGGCGTGCTTGGCGAGGACTTCGGCGTAGCTGCGCTCCAGGGAGACGAGTTCGCCGCGGGCGTCGTTCTCGTCGAAGATGAAGCGTTGGGTGAAGTCGGTGTCCGGTAGATCAGTCATAGGTCTGGGTATCTGAATTGATGACAAAATGATTACAAGGTTTATAGAATTAAACGCTTTAGCACCTTTTTGGTGCGGTTTTCTAAAGCAGTGGAGACAGTTTATGAACAATCCGGGTTTGTTCCAAGCCAAGTGGAACCTCGGGGGATGGGCCTTTTGCAATCTACTCGCTATCGGGCTGCTGTGTTTTTGGCTGTGGCCCACGGGCCAGATGCTTTGTGTGATTTTCGACGAGTGGCTGTTTCATCTGCTCAATGACCCGCTGGCGAGCAACTCCACATGGCTACATGTGTGGGCTGTGGCCAGTTTGCGGCCGTTTGACGCGGTGGTCGGTGTGATTTTGCTGACGCTGTTGATCCGCGGCGACTGGGTATTCAAGGCCGTTCAAGTGCGCCCGGCGCTGTTAGGTTTTGTCGGCATTCTGTTGCTGCTGCTATTCATCCGCATGCTGTTTTCCAAATTCGCGGCGCACATGGGCTGGCAACACAGTAGCCCGTCGATGATGATCAGTGGCGCGGTCCAGATGAGCGACTACTTCCCCGGGCTGGAGAAAACCTGGGAATTGAAGGACCGTTCGAGTCAGAGCTTTCCTGGCGATCACGCTTCGGTATTGCTGATCTGGGGTATGTTCATGTCGGTGTTCGCCACGCGCATCGGCCAGGTGCTGGTGATCTGGGGGCTGGCACTGTTGTTCATGATGCCGCGCCTGGTGGCTGGGGCTCACTGGGGGCAGGACGATTATATCGGCGGTGTGCTGCTGGCGCTGTTGGCGCTGGGGTGGGGGTATTACACGCCGTTTGCGGCGAGGGTGTCGCAGGGGTTATTGCGGGTGACGGCGCCGGTGTTTGGGTTGCTGGGGAAGTTGCCGTTGGTTGGGCGTTTGAGTGTCGTGCGCATTAGCACCTAACGCCGAAGGTTCAATGTGGGAGCGGCGGTGCGACGATTCGACTTGCTCGCGAAGGCGGTGTGTCAGTCAGCACATGTGTTGACTGATACACCGCCTTCGCGAGCAAGCCCGCTCCCACATTTGATCTGCTTTTGGCTGGAGATTGGTGGCACTCATTCATCATTGCCACTGCCGCGAAACTTGAACAAATCGCGGCGTTGCTTCTTGCTCGGCTTGCCATCGGTGGTCATGCCCGTGGCGCCCGCCTTGCGCATGGCGGCCGCGTTTTCGCGCTTGGCGATACTGGCCTCGGTCTCTGTATAGAGCGCCTGCGCTTCGGGCGCGCCGCGACGAACAATGGAAAGTGCCTGGACCACAATGGTCTTTTCGTCAAAACCTGTACGAATCTGAAACTCATCGCCGATACGCGGCTCTTTGCCCGGCTTGCAGCGCTCGCCACGATGATGCACCTTGCCACTCTCGATCGCGGCCTTCGCCAGGGCACGGGTTTTATAGAAACGCGCCGCCCATAGCCACTTGTCCAGACGGACCTTTTCTTCCTCTTGCTGCTTTTGAGCCACTTGAATTCCTCGCTCTGAAAAATGTCGCAACTTTACCGTTGAACCCCTTCGACGCATAAACCCCAAGGCTCACCTAAGATACGCCAGGTAGCACCCTGTTTTTCGCGAGGATACGCTGTGACCGACTTTCCCGTTTCACTCACCTCGCCTGAACAGCGTTGCGTGGGTTGCCAGCAAAGCGAGCCCCTGGGGTTCGATTTTGCCTTCGCGTACCAGCCTATCGTAGACCTTCGGGACCGGTCGATCTTTGCCAATGAAGCCTTGGTGCGCGGCGTCGGCGGCGAAGGCGCAATGTCGGTGCTGCAGCAGGTGACTTCAAGCAATCGCTACCGCTTCGACCAGCGCTGTCGCACCCAGGCGATTGCCGGCGCCGCGGCCCTTGGGATGCAAACCCATCTGTCCATCAACTTCATGCCCAATGCGGTGTACCGCCCGGAGCTGTGTATCCGCAGCACCCTGGAGGCGGCGCGTGCGCATAACTTTCCGCTGGACCGGCTGATTTTCGAGACGCTCGAAACCGAGCATGTAGATAACTATCGCCATTTGACGAATATTCTGCGTGAATACCGCGAATTCGGCTTCAAGACCGCCATCGACGATTTCGGCGCGGGCTATTCGGGGCTGAACCTGCTGGCCGATTTCCAGCCTGACTTGATCAAGCTCGACATGGCGCTGATACGCGATGTCGATCAGGATCGCGTCCGCCAGGTCATCGTTCGAGGGATTGTCACAATCTGTGAGCAGTTGGGGGTTACTGTCATCGCCGAAGGCATCGAAAGTGCCGGCGAGCGCGACTTCCTCTCCGACTGCGGAATATTTCTGATGCAGGGCTACTGGTTCGCCAAGCCTGCATTCAAAGCCCTGGCCGACGTGACACCAACAGCTTGGGCGAACTGACCGGTTATCCATATTGAAGACATTTGACCATTTGACCGTCGTGGGTCTGCGTGAGTGGGTGGCACTTCCCGACTTGGGAGTCGCAGGCCTGCGCGCAAAGATCGACACGGGTGCCAGCACCTCAAGCCTGCACGCCACCGACATCGAGCCCTTTGAGCGCGATGGCGAAAAGTGGGTGCGCTTCACCGCGCACCTGGGCAGCGTCGTGCAGTTGCGCCACCGCCGCTGCGAAGCGCCCCTGGTGACCATGAAAACCATCAAGAGCTCCAACGGCCATGCGCAGGTGCGCTATGTCATCAGCACCACGCTGGCCTTGGGCGACCGGGTATGGCGGGTGGAGTTCACCCTGGCCTGCCGCAAGGCCATGCGCTACCGCCTGTTGCTGGGTTCCAAGGCGTTGATTGACGGCCAATTGGTGGTCAATCCCGGTATCAAGTACGTTCAAGACAAGCCGGTGTTCCCGGTCTCTACTATTTCTGCCCCAGGTGCTGCATGAAGATTGCTGTGCTGTCGCGAAACCCGCGTCTGTATTCCACCCGCCGCCTGGTTGAGGCCGGCACTGAACGTGGCCACGAAATGGTGGTGATCGACACGTTGCGTGCCTATATGAACATTGCCAGCCACAAGCCGCAGATTCACTACCGGGGCAAGCCGCTGGAGGGGTTTGATGCCGTAATCCCGCGCATCGGCGCTTCGGTGACATTTTATGGCTGCGCGGTGTTGCGCCAGTTTGAAATGATGGGGGTATTCCCCCTCAATGAGTCGGTGGCGATTGCCCGCTCACGGGACAAGCTGCGCTCGCTGCAGTTGCTGTCGCGTCGGGGTATCGGCCTGCCAGTGACCGGCTTCGCCCACTCCCCCGACGACATCCCCGACCTGATCGAGATGGTCAACGGCGCGCCGCTGGTGATCAAGGTGCTGGAAGGCACCCAGGGCATCGGCGTGGTGCTGTGTGAAACCGCGACGGCCGCGGAATCCGTGATCGAGGCGTTCATGGGCCTCAAGCAGAACATCATGGTGCAGGAATACATCAAGGAAGCCGGCGGTGCGGATATTCGCTGCTTCGTGGTGGGGGACAAGGTAATCGCAGCAATGAAGCGCCAGGCCAAGCCAGGGGAGTTCCGCTCCAACCTGCACCGCGGCGGCAGCGCCAGCCTGATCAAGATTACCCCGGAAGAACGCATGACCGCACTGCGGGCGGCCAAGGTGATGGGCCTGGCCGTGGCGGGTGTGGATATCCTGCGCTCCAATCACGGGCCGCTGGTGATGGAAGTGAATTCGTCGCCGGGCCTGGAAGGGATCGAGACCACCACCGGCAAGGATGTCGCGGGGATCATCATTCAGCATCTGGAAAAGAATGGCGGACCGAATATGACGCGGACCAAGGGCAAGGGTTAACACCGCAAAACACTCGTGGGAGCTGGCTTGCCTGCGATAGCGGTGGTTCAGTCAACAGTGATGTTGAATGTGCCACCGCTATCGCAGGCAAGCCAGCTCCCACAGTTGCATCATTGGGGGTTGTTAGACCGCGTCTCTAGGCAACATCAAGCCCAGCGGCAACCTCACCCGCGCCTCCAGGCCACCTTCCTCGCGGTTGCGCAGCTCGACATTGCCGCCATGCATCGAAGCAATCCGCCGCACGATGGCCAGGCCCAGGCCAGTGCCCTTGCCTCCCCGGGCACGGTCGCCACGGGTGAAGGGGTTGAAGATGCCTTCCAGCTCGTCCGGGTCGATACCCGCGCCACGGTCCATCACGCTCAGCACCACATAGGGCGCGGCACTGTCGCCGGACACATACGCCGCCACTTCCACATCGGACCCCGCGTGATGCAAGGCGTTACCAATCAGGTTGTTCAACAGGCGCTTCATCGACACCCGACGCAACGCAAACGGTTGGATCGGCTCCAGGCGCATGCGCACCTGCTCACCGTTCTGGTTGTAGGGCGCCACCACCTCACGTACCAGGTCCGTCAGGTCGACCTCTTCCACCACTTCATCACGGCCATCGCGGATGAACGCCAGGAACTGGTCGAGGATAGCGTCCATGTCCTCGATGTCGCGGACCATGTCATCGGTGAGGTCGGTATGGTTGCCCATCAACTCCAGTGACAGACGCAGTCGCGTCAAGGGTGTGCGCAAGTCGTGGGAGACCCCCGCCAGCATCAGCTCGCGTTCGCGACCGGCCTGTTCGACATCCTCCGCCATCTGGTTGAACGCACCGTACACCTCGGTCATCTCGCTGGGTGTATCGCTGACCGGCAGGCGCACACTACGGCCCTGGCCTAGCTGGCGGGCGGCAAAGACCAGACGTTTAAGCGGCTGGTTGAGTTGACGCACGAAAATCCAGGCGGAAGCGGTGGAAAGCAAGCCGATGGCCAGGAACCAGCCCAGCACGTTCCAGATCTTCTGCCCACGCAACGGATGGGGATACAGCGGCACCTTGATCCAGGCATCGCCCAGGCTCGGCGCCCTCACCCACAACGCAGGCGAAACATGCATGCGCAAGCGGACTTCGGTGTCCTCCCCGAGCTCTGCCTGCATCTGGCGCTGGTAGATCTCGCTGTAGGGCCAGTGCTGCTCGCCCTCGGGCACTCCGGCGCCATCGACCCGAATCAGGGTGGAGGCTTTCGCCACTTTCTCGCGATTTTCCTCGTCAACGGCCCAGTAGGCACGCAGTGTCAGGGCAACACCGTGGCTGTACTGCCGATCCACCAGCACATCTTCGTTCATTAACAGATAAACCAGCGTGAGTGCCTTGGAAAACAGAACGACGATCAGCACCAGCCAAAGGGTGCGGGAGAAGAAACTTTGCGGGAACCACAGCGGGGTTTTCATGAGGACAGCTAGATACCTTGAGAAACGAGCGGCGCTCGCAGAATTGCAGACGCCGGGCATCCCGTCGACCCTTATGGAGTCAGACGCCGGGATGCCCGCCGTGCAAATCACCGGTCAACTGGTTTTATTGCCATCCGGCACGAACACATAACCCACACCCCATACCGTCTGGATGTACCGTGGCTTGGACGGATCAGGCTCGATCATCCGGCGCAGACGGGAGATCTGCACGTCGATGGAGCGCTCCAGGGCGTCCCACTCCCGGCCACGGGCCAGGTTCATCAGCTTGTCGCGCGTCAGCGGCTGGCGCGCGTTCATCACCAGGGCCTTGAGCACGGCGAATTCGCCGGTGGTCAACATGTGCACTTCATCGCCACGCTTGAGCTCACGGGTCGCCAGCGACAGTTCGTAGTCGCCAAAGGTGACGCTTTCGTCTTCGCTGCCCGGTGCGCCCGGCACCGGTGCGGCCTGGCGTCGCAACACCGCCTTGACCCGCGCCATCAGCTCGTCAGGGTTGAATGGCTTGGCCAGGTAGTCGTCAGCGCCCAGTTCAAGGCCTTTGATGCGGCTCAGCTCATCGCCCTTGGCGGTCAGCATGATGATTGGGATCTGGTTATTTGCGCCACGCAGGCGCTTGCAGGCGGTGAGGCCGTCTTCGCCGGGCAGCATCAGGTCGAGGACGACCAGGTTGAAGACTTCACGCCCCAGCAGACGGTCCATCTGCTCGGTGTTCGGCACCGCACGGGCACGGTAGCCCTTGGAGTTGAAGAAACGCTCCAGCAGGCTGCTCAGCCCTGGATCGTCGTCAACGATGAGAATTTTTTCGCCTTCAGCAGTTTGTGCAGTGCTGCTCATTGGATGCTCCTCTTATCTCGGCGCGCATTATGGCCTAGCTGCCGTTATACGCACCGTGTGCATTGTTAGCAGATTTTTCCTCTACTGCGAGCGAACCCGCGCCCCACAACCGTTGGCGCAATCACCCCCAAGCGCGGAACGCTGGTTATAATGCGGCGCCGTCGTGTTGGGCAACGTCAGATCGTTACCGTTTAATGCCTCGGCTTTTTTCACCCGAGTGTCGTGATTTTTTCAATTTCGAGGGTCAATAGGCTTCCTCTTGACCCAGGCAGCGGCGCCGGTCGGGCCGCTCAACCAGTCTTCCAAGGCCTTGTTTTCCGGGCCTGCGAGCTGCTTTTCAGAATTTCAGGTGGTTTTATGGACAGCATCAACAGCCGCATCGCCGAGGAACTCGGCGTACGCCCACAACAGGTCGAAGCGGCCGTCGCTCTACTGGATGAAGGCTCCACGGTGCCCTTCATCGCCCGTTACCGTAAAGAAGTGACCGGCAGCCTCGACGATATCCAACTGCGTCACCTGGAAGAGCGGCTGCGCTATCTGCGAGAACTCGACGAACGGCGTATCAGCATCCTTGCCAGCATCGGGGAACAGGGCAAGTTGACCCCACAGCTGGAGCGCGACATCAAGCTCGCCGACACCAAGACCCGCCTCGAAGACCTCTACCTGCCGTACAAGCAGAAGCGTCGCACCAAGGGCCAGATCGCCCTGGAAGCCGGCCTGGGCGAGCTGGCGGACGGCCTGTTCAACGACCCGACGCTGAACCCGGAGGCCGAAGCCGCACGTTTCGTCGACAGCGAAAAAGGTGTCGCCGACGTCAAGGCCGCCCTCGAAGGTGCCAAGTACATCCTCATGGAGCGCTTCGCCGAAGACGCCAGCCTGCTGGAAAAACTGCGCACTTACCTCAAGCAGGAAGCCATCCTGAGTGCCCGCGTCATCGCCGGTAAAGAGGAAGAAGGCGCCAAGTTCCGCGATTACTTCGAACACGACGAACCGCTCAAGAGCATGCCGTCCCACCGTGCACTCGCCATTTTCCGGGGCCGCAACGAAGGCATCCTCAGTTCTGCGCTGAAGGTTGGCGATGAGTTGCCCGGCACCATGCATCCGTGCGAAGGCATGATCGGTCAACAATTCGGCATCCAGAATCAGAACCGTCCCGCAGACAAGTGGCTCGGTGAAGTCGTGCGCTGGACCTGGAAGGTCAAGCTCTACACCCACCTCGAAACCGACCTGCTCGGCGAGTTGCGCGACAGCGCCGAAACCGAGGCGATCAACGTCTTCGCCCACAACCTGCACGACCTGCTGCTGGCCGCGCCGGCCGGGCCGCGCGCAACCCTGGGCCTCGACCCGGGCTTGCGCACCGGCTGCAAGGTCGCCGTGGTCGACGCCACCGGCAAGCTGCTCGACCACGCCACGGTGTATCCGCACGTGCCACACAACAAATGGGACCAGACCCTCGCGATCCTGGCGGCTCTGTGCGCCAAGCACGCGGTGGACCTGATCGCCATCGGCAACGGCACCGCCAGCCGCGAGACCGACAAGCTGGCTGCCGAGCTGATCAAGAAATACCCTGCCATGAAGATGACCAAGGTCATGGTTTCCGAGGCCGGCGCGTCGGTGTACTCGGCATCGGAACTGGCCTCCAAGGAATTCCCGGACCTCGACGTGTCGATCCGTGGCGCGGTGTCCATCGCCCGCCGCCTGCAGGACCCGCTGGCCGAGCTGGTGAAGATCGACCCTAAATCCATCGGTGTCGGCCAGTACCAGCACGACGTGTCGCAGTTGAAACTGGCGCGCGGCCTGGATGCGGTGGTGGAAGACTGCGTAAACGCCGTGGGCGTGGATGTGAACACCGCTTCCGTGGCGCTGCTGGCGCGTATTTCGGGCCTCAACGCTACCCTGGCGCAGAATATCGTGACTCACCGTGACGAAAACGGCGCGTTCAAAACCCGCGCCGCGCTGAAAAAAGTCGCGCGCCTGGGTGAAAAAACCTTTGAACAGGCTGCTGGTTTCCTACGCGTAATGAATGGCGACAACCCGCTGGATTCCTCTGCGGTGCACCCGGAAGCCTACCCGCTGGTGCAACGCATCGCCGCCGAAACCGACCGCGATATCCGCTCGCTGATCGGTGACGCCGCGTTCCTCAAGCGCCTGGACCCAAAGAAGTACACCGATGAAACCTTCGGTGTGCCAACCATCACCGACATCCTGCAAGAGCTGGAAAAACCTGGCCGCGACCCGCGCCCGGAGTTCAAGACCGCCGAGTTCCAGGACGGCGTCGAAGACCTCAAGGACCTGCAACTGGGCATGATCCTGGAAGGTGTGGTGACCAACGTGACCAATTTCGGTGCCTTCGTGGACATCGGCGTGCATCAGGACGGCTTGGTGCATATCTCCGCGCTGTCGGAGAAGTTCATCAAGGATCCGCGCGAAGCGGTGAAAGCCGGTGACGTGGTCAAGGTCAAGGTCATGGAAGTCGATATCCCGCGCAAACGCGTCGGTTTGTCGATGCGCATGAGCGACACGCCCGGCGAGAAAATCGACGGTGCCCGTGGCGCGCGTCCTGGCTCCGCACCTCGTTCGTCGCAGAACCGCTCCGAAAACGCTGCACCGCGCAAGGAGACCGCCACGGCAGCGCCGAGCAATAACGCCATGGCTTCGCTGTTCGCCAACGCCAAACAGTTGAAGAAGCGTTGATGCAAATCCCGGCCGGCTTGACCCAGAGCGCGTTCAGCGAACTGCTCGGCTGCCGCCTGCAACGCCTTGAGGAAGGCGTTGCCGAGGTGGCCCTGACCCTGGAGCCGCACCTGCGCAACCGCGCGGGCAAGCTCCATGGCGGGGCGATCTTCAGCCTGGTGGACATTACGATGGGGCTGGCGTGTTCCAGCACCCACGGTTTCGACCAGCAGAGCGCGACCATCGAATGCAAGATCAACTATATCCGCGCGGTGGAAGACGGCGACGTGCTGTGCACCAGCCGGGTGGTCCATGCCGGTCGACGCACATTGGTGGTCGAGGCGGATGTGTATCAGGGCGAAAGACTTGTCGCAAAAGCACAGGGCACCTTCGCTGTCCTATAGCTCCCCACCCCCGATTTGAGGTAATTTCGGCGCTGCGATAGTAGCGTCGGAATTTTCTCGCTGCGCTGTAGCCAAATTCATGGAGTGAAGCCGGCATTTTCAGAACGGGTCCCATCGACTCTAAACCAGGCGATCACGCCAGTTTTAACTTCACCCTTGTAGACCGTCCTGCCCACCCCCATATTGGGGCGACTGACGCGTGAAGGAATCCAACTTGAGCGAACTTCTCAACCGCCGCCTGGCCCTGCTCGGCAAGCGCGAACACCTCTCCCTGCTAGAGCAGTGCTTGCACGGCATCGAGCGTGAATGCCTGCGCGTCACCAGCGAGGGTCGCCTGGCGCAAACGCCGCACCCCGAAGCCCTGGGCGCCGCGTTGACCAACGAATTGATTACCACCGACTACTCGGAATCGCTGCTGGAGTTCATCACCCCAGCCCTGCCCAACCCGGCCGATACCCTGAGCAGCCTGGACAAGATCCACCGCTTTGCCTACACCAAGCTCGGCAGCGAATACCTGTGGAGCCCCTCGATGCCGTGCCCGTTGCCGGCCGAGGAAGATATTCCGATTGCCTACTACGGCACCTCCAATATCGGCCAGCTCAAGTACGTGTACCGCAAGGGCCTGGCCCTGCGTTACGGCAAGACCATGCAGTGCATCGCCGGTATCCACTACAACTTTTCGCTGCCGGAACAGTTGTGGCCGCTGCTCAAGGAGACTGAAGGGTTCGTCGGCACTGACCGAGACTACCAGTCCAACGCCTATATCGCGCTGATCCGCAATTTCCGTCGCTACAGCTGGCTGTTGATGTACCTGTTCGGTGCGTCCCCGGCCCTGGACGCCGGCTTCCTGCGCGGTCGTTCGCACCAGTTGCAAGTGCTCGACGCCGATACCCTGTACCTGCCGTATGCCACGAGCCTGCGCATGAGCGACCTGGGTTACCAGAGCAACGCCCAGGCCGGCCTCACGCCGTGCTACAACGACCTGGTCAGCTACACCGACAGCCTGCGCGAAGCGGTCGCAACGCCCTACGCGCCGTACGTCGAAATCGGCACGCACAAGGACGGTGAGTGGGTTCAGCTCAACACCAACATCCTGCAGATCGAAAACGAGTACTACTCCAACATTCGTCCCAAGCGCGTGACCTACACCGGCGAGCGGCCGATCCAGGCGCTGATGGCCCGTGGCATCCAGTACATCGAAGTGCGCTGCCTGGACATCAATCCGTTCCTGCCGCTGGGTATCGACCTTCAGGAATCGCGCTTTCTCGATGCGTTCCTGCTGTATTGCGCGCTGAACGACAGCCCATTGTTCGCCAATAACGAATGTGGCAACGCCACTTCCAACTTCCTCAGCGTGGTCAAGGAAGGTCGCCGTCCGGGCCTGCAATTGCAGCGCAACGGCCAAGCCGTGGACATGAAGGAATGGGCTGCCGAGCTGTTGGAGAAAATCGCACCGCTGGCCGCTTTGCTCGATGAGAGCCATGGCATCACCGAGCACAGCCAGGCGCTGGACGCTCAACTGGCCAAGGTCCAGGACCCGTCCCTGACGCCGTCGGCCCAGGTGCTGGCGGCAATGGCCGAGCGCAAAGAGAGTTTTGCGCAGTTCTCTCTGCACCAGAGTGAGGTTCACGCCGAGTACTTCCGCCGGGAAGCGCTGCCGGCCGAGGAACAGGCACGCTTTGAAGAACTGGCGCGTTCGTCGCTGGCGCAGCAGGCGGAGCTGGAGCAGAACGAAGTGGGCGATTTCGATGTGTTTGTCGGGTCGTACCAAGCCAGTATTCTCGCCATCAGCAACTAAAGCCGTACGCCGCCTTTTGGGGGAGCTGGCTTGTGTGGGAGCTGGCTTGCCTGCGATGCAGACGACTCGGTGTATCGGTGATACCCCGGTGATGCCATCGCAGCATAGGTATCTACACAACTTTCAAAGGCTGAAAAATCTCCCTGTAGTGAGCGGGCTTGTCCCGCGCTGGGTGGCGAAGCCGCCCCAAACCAGGCGACTTGCGTTTATCTGAAACTGCGCGGTGTCTTTATTGGGGCCGCTTCGCAGCCCAGCGCGGGACAAGCCCGCTCACTACAGAAATGTGTAGATATCTATTGGCCATCGCAGGCAAGCCAGCTCCCACATTTGATGTGTGTTGCAGTCATATCTCCATAAGCTAATTCGAAAAAGTTATTTATTTTCGTATTCTTAGATCATTTAGTCTCCTCACACGCCGACCCTCGGCCGCCTGATTGAGGAGCTTCCCCTTGAAACTGCTGACCCCTCTGCGCCTTTTGGCCGCATTGTCCCTGGCCGGTGCCAGCCTGTTTGCCCAGGCGGCGGATGTGACCATCGCTTACCAGACCACCGTGGACCCGGCCAAAGTCGCCCAAGCCGACGGCGCATATGAAAAAGCCACCAACGCCAAAATCGACTGGCGCAAGTTCGACAATGGCGCCGACATCATCGCCGCCATCGCTTCCGGCGACGTGCAGATCGGCTACCTCGGTTCCAGCCCGCTGACCGCTGCGATCACGCGCAAAGTGCCGGTGGAAACGTTCCTCGTCGCCACCCAGATCGGCGGCGCCGAAGCCCTGGTAGCGCGCGATGGGTCCGGGATCAACGGTCCCCAGGACCTGATCGGTAAAAAGATCGCGGTGCCGTTCGTGTCCACGGGGCATTACAGCCTGCTCGCCGCGCTGAAGCACTGGAACATCGACCCGTCCAAAGTGACCATCCTCAACCTCGCGCCGCCGGCGATCATCGCCGCCTGGAAGCGCGGTGATATCGATGCCACTTACGTGTGGGACCCTGCCCTGGGCGTGGCCAAGGAAAACGGCAAGGTGCTGATCACCTCCGGCGAGCTGGCCAAGTTCGGCGCGCCAACCTTCGATGCGTGGATTGTGCGTAAGGATTTTGCCCAGAAGCACCCGGAAATCGTCACGGCTTTCGCCAAAGTCACCCTGGATGCCTACGCCGCCTACCGCAAAGACCCACAAGCCTGGCTTGCCGACAAAACCAACGTCGACAAGCTGGTGAAACTCTCCGGCGCCAAGGCCAGCGACATCCCCTTGCTGCTGCAAGGCAACGTCTACCCGCTGGCCGCTGACCAGATAACCCTGCTGGGCGCGCCCACCACCAAGGCCGTGACCGACACCGCTGCGTTCCTCAAGGAGCAAGGCAAGGTCGACGCCGTGCTGCCGGACTACGCCCCTTACGTCAGCGCCCAATTCATTACCCACTGATCAGGAGTTCATGGCGATGGCCTTGCTACAGCTGGAGCGCATCAGCGCACAGTACCCAGGCGCCACAGCACCGGTACTGTCGGACATTTCACTGGAGCTGGGCCCTCGGCAATTGCTGGTGGCCCTCGGCCCGTCCGGCAGTGGCAAGACGTCGCTGCTGAACTTGATTGCCGGGTTTGTCGAACCCTCCGGCGGGCGTATCACCCTCGACGGCGTGCCGGTGAGGGGCCCGAGCGCCGAGCGCGGCGTGGTGTTCCAGGACGATGCCCTGCTGCCCTGGCAGGATGTGCTGGCCAACGTCGGCTTCGGCCTGGCGTTGGCCGGCGTGCCCAAGGCGCAACGTGAAGCGCGCGCCCGTGAAATGCTCGCTCTGGTGGACCTGGCCGGTTTCGACAGCCGCCGCGTCTGGCAGCTCTCCGGAGGCCAGAAGCAACGCGTCGGCCTGGCCCGCGCCCTGGCTGCCGACCCTCGCGTATTGCTGATGGATGAACCCTTCGGCGCCCTCGACGCTTTCACTCGCGAGCAGATGCAGGAACTGCTGCTGCAAGTCTGGCGGCGCACGGCCAAACCGGTGTTCCTGATTACCCACGACATTGAAGAAGCCGTGTTCCTCGCCACCGACTTGATCCTGCTGGCACCCAACCCCGGCCAGATCGTCGAGCGCCTGAGCCTGGACTTTGGCCAACGCTACGCCGCCGGTGAATCGGCGCGGGCGATCAAGTCCGACCCGCGCTTTATCGAAACCCGCGAACACGTACTGGGCAAAGTGTTCTCCCAACGTCAGGTGTCCGCATGAGCAGCTACGAACTCCCCGCCACCGCCACCCAGCCGGTGGCGCATGCGGTCATCCCGCTACGTCGCAACCTGAGCACACGCTGGATCAGCCTGTTGACGCTGGTCGTACTGCTGGCGATATGGTGGGTCGTGACCGCTACCGGCCTGATCGAACCCTTGTTCCTGCCGCCGCCCGCGGCCGTGCTGCAAAAGGGCTGGCTGCTGGCAACCACCGGCTACATGGACTCAACCCTGTGGCAGCACTTGGGCGCGAGCCTCAGCCGTATCGGTCTGGGCCTGGGCTTCGCGGTATTGAGCGCCGTGCCGGTGGGCATTGCCATCGGCTCCAACCGTATCGCGCGCGGCATTCTCGACCCGCTGATCGAGTTCTATCGGCCGATCCCACCGCTGGCCTATCTGCCGTTGATCGTGATCTGGTGCGGCATTGGTGAACTGTCCAAGGTGTTGCTGATTTACCTGGCGATCTTCGCCCCCATCGCCATCGCCACCGCGACCGGCGTGCGCACGGTCGACCCGGCCAAAGTGCGCGCGGCGCAGTCTTTGGGCGCCACCCGCGCGCAGCTGATTCGCCATGTGATCCTGCCAAGCGCCTTGCCCGACATCCTTACCGGTGTGCGCATCGGGCTAGGCGTGGGTTGGTCCACCCTGGTCGCCGCTGAATTGATTGCGGCCACCAGTGGCCTGGGTTTCATGGTGCAGTCGGCGGCTCAGTTCCTGGTCACCGATGTGGTGGTGCTGGGGATCCTGGTCATCGCCCTGATCGCCTTCGCCATGGAAATGGGCCTGCGTGCCCTGCAGCGCAAACTGGTGCCATGGCATGGCCAGGCACATTAAGTGAGAACCGCATGAACAGCCTGACCGTTACGCCATTAAGCATTGCCTTGGGCGCCCAGATCAGCGGCGTCGACATCACCCAGCCGCTGGCCCCCGAACAGCGCGACGCCATCGAACAGGCATTGCTCAGGCACTCGGTGCTGTTCTTCCGCGACCAGCCGATCAACCCGCGGCAACAGGCGCGGTTTGCGGCGAACTTCGGCGACCTGCACATTCACCCGATCTACCCCAACGTGCCGGAACAGCCCGAAGTGCTGATCCTCGATACGGCCGTCACCGACGTGCGTGACAACGCCGTGTGGCACACCGACGTGACCTTCCTGCCCACCCCGGCGCTCGGTGCGGTACTCAGTGCCAAGCTGCTGCCGGCGTTTGGTGGCGATACGCTGTGGGCCAGCGGGATTGCGGCGTATGAAGCGTTGTCCGAGCCGTTGAAGCGGTTGCTCGACGGACTGACCGCTACCCATGACTTCACCAAATCCTTCCCGCTTGAGCGCTTCGGCACCAGCACCGAAGACCTGGCGCGCTGGGAAGAGGCGCGCAAGAAGAACCCACCGCTGTCACACCCGGTGGTGCGCACACATCCTGTAAGCGGGCGTAAATCGCTGTTTGTCAGTGACGGCTTCACCACTCGGATCAACGAACTGGAACCGGCGGAAAGCGAGGCGATTCTCAAACTGCTGTTCGCCCACGCGACGCGCCCGGAGTTCACCATTCGTTGGCGCTGGCAGGAAAATGATGTGGCGTTCTGGGACAACCGCGTGACCCAGCATTACGCAGTTGATGACTACCGGCCGCAGCGGCGGGTGATGCATCGGGCGACGATTTTGGGGGATGTGCCCTTCTAGAGAGCCGCTTAGTCATGTACCCATACGCCTAGCCGGACTCGAAATGTAAAAAACCGGCCCACTGGTCATTCACACATTCAAAAAGAAGGAAAAACAGTCTAAAGTCTGCTTTAGGAAAAACCTCGGAAGGCATCATGAACACACAAGAAGAAATTCTCAACTATCTGCGTCGAAGGGTTCCACGCAGCCATTTCGAAGAAATCAAAAATATCGTTCCTGTTGCGTTTCGAAAAGCTTTCGAAGCGGGGAACGATATTGTTCATATCCCCAAAGACCGAAAACGCGCACAAGATCGCTATACCTATATTCAAGATGGACTTGCAGGGCTTCAGCAAGCGTGGTCTTCGCAGGTTGTTTCAACAAATCCGGAAGGTGAGTTTTACACCTTGATGACAACAGCCGATGTGAGGCTGACCGCTGCTGTCAAACCCTGGAAAAAAACACTCCGCCCAGCTAAATATCGTCTAAATAATTCAAAGCTGAACAGCTTTTTAATGTCGCCTCAGCTCCAGCTAGGCGAAGCCAGCCGAATCAACATTTCAGCCGACCATACGCTCAATGCAATCATTATCCCCCTTTCTCCACCTCGGCATATGAATCAAGATGCACCTTTAGACATCATCCTTGCAGTACCTTATTTCAACAGCTGCGTTGACTATCACGTGTGGTGTAGCCTAAATAAATTCCTGATCGGGTACGAAAGCGAACTCGATGAGAGTGTCGACTTGGCATGGCCAGTCATTCGCAAACAAATGCGTCGCGATGAAGGTCTTGAAGACTTTTATGGCGAAGAGTTGTGAGATAAAAATGAGATCCGGAATACTGGGCTTTCAGCCTGAACGTCTAAAACAACTAAGGTCTGCATCTGGGCTCACACAAGAGCACTTGGCAGAACTTATCGGCTGCTCGTCGGGAAATATTTCAAAGTGGGAAAAAGGTAGTGCATTCCCAACAGCACCAAGCTTTCAAAAACTATGTACTTTTTTTGATGTATCTGAACATTGGCTACTGGAAGCGCCTATTAACTCAAGTGGTTCCGCCCCTAGTTTTTTCAGATCACAGGTTTCCACCTCTAAAGTATCCTGGGATGTAGCTAACGCAAGACTGGATTGGCTTGAAGAAATCTCTTATAAACTGCAGGAGAGTCTAGAATTCCCCGCAGTCCGCATTCCAGCCTATTCTGGTGACATAAGACTTCTCAGCGACGAGGAAATTGAGCAACTGGCTGATGAATGCCGCAAAATGTGGGGAATTGGTTATGGCCCCATAACAGATATGTTACAAACGCTGGAAAATGCCGGCGTAGTGACCGCCAAATGTCATCTCGGCTACCTGAAGATGGATGGAGTCTCACGGTGGTCGGGGGTAGATGACAGACCCTATGTTCTTATCGCCGAGGACAAAGCTAGTCCTATTAGAAATCGATTTGACGCGGCCCATGAGCTGGGCCACTTGGTCTTACACCGACATGTGAACCTAGATCAGGCGAAAACCGACTATCACTTGCTGGAAGCACAAGCCCATCGTTTCGCAAGTGCATTTCTCATGCCATCTGAATCTTTTCCCCTCGAAATAAAGTGGCCAACCCTTGATGGATTTCTGGCTTTAAAAAACAGATGGAAAGTCTCAATTGCTGCGATGATCAAACGCTGCCAAGACCTAGAGATTGTTGACAGCAATTCAGCCACACGTCTCTGGAAAGGTCGATCGGCTAGAGGATGGGTAAAAAAAGAACCATTGGACGATACATTCGAGTTTGAGCGACCAAAGATATTATCTCGAAGCTTGCGTATGCTGGTAGAAAATTCAATACTCTCCAAAAGCTCTTTGCAAGGGATTCTTGGTATACCGAGAGAAAAACTTGAAGAGTTATGTGGGGTTGAGAAAGGCTATTTTTTTAACGGGAGTAACGCTCAAGTTGTCGATATCAGACTTCGCACTAACGTCCCACGTACGTCACGAATTCATTCAACGAACTCTAAAATTTTAGATTTCCCCAGAAAGTAATTACTGATGCCTGCCAAGCCAATCCCACCTACCAGACGGGATTGGCCATTATGCTATTCGGCGGTGGAGGGCTTTTCCCACAGGTTAATCCCGCCTTCCTGCGCAAACCGATCGATCTCCGCCAGTTCTTCCATGCTGAAGCTCAAGTTCTTCAACGCGCCGACGTTCTCGATAATCTGCTCCGGCCGGCTCGCGCCGATCAGCGCGCTGGTCACCCGGGGATCACGCAGCGTCCACGCCAGGGCGAGTTGCGCGAGGCTCTGGCCACGGCGCTGGGCGATTTCATTCAGGGCACGCACGTGGGCGATGTTGGCCTCGGACAGGTGCTTGGCCTGCAACGAACCACCACCTGGGCGATTCACGCGCGCATCAGCCGGCACGCCATTGAGGTATTTGTCGGTCAGCAGCCCTTGGGCCAGCGGTGTGAAAGCAATCACCCCGGCGCCGAGTTCTTCAGTGGTGTCGAGCAGGTCTTTTTCCACCCAGCGGTTGAGCAGGTTGTAGGCCGGCTGGTGGATCAGCAACGGCACTTTCCACTCTTTGAGCAGCGCCGCCATTTCACGGGTTTTCACGCCGGAGTAGGACGAGATGCCGATGTACAAGGCCTTGCCCTGTTGCACGGCGGTGGCCAGGGCGCTGGCGGTTTCTTCCAGTGGGGTGTCGGCGTCAAAACGGTGGGAGTAGAAGATATCCACATAGTCGACGCCCAGGCGTTGCAGGCTCTGGTCGAGGCTCGCCAGTACATATTTGCGCGAGCCGCCGCCCTGGCCGTACGGACCGGGCCACATGTCCCAACCGGCCTTGCTGGAGATGATCAGTTCGTCGCGGTACTGCTTGAAGTCTTCGCGCAGCAAACGGCCAAAGTTGATTTCGGCGCTGCCGTAGGGCGGGCCGTAGTTGTTGGCCAGGTCGAAGTGGTTGATCCCAAGGTCAAACGCGGTGCGCAACAGCGCGCGCTGGGTGTCGATCGGGGTGCTGTCGCCAAAGTTGTGCCACAGGCCCAGGGACAGTGCCGGCAGCACCAGCCCACTGCGGCCTACGCGGCGATACGGGATAGATTCATAGCGGTTTTCGGCAGCAATGTAAGTCATCGAATCCTCTCTTGGACGTAGGCAAATAAGCGCAGGAATAAGGTTATTCCGCGGCCTTTTAACCAGCTGAATCGCTTAAGTCTGCCTGTCTGTTTTACAGCAATTTACTGCCACATTAATTGGCTTAACGAGCATTTTCGAATATTTCAGCAAGCCAGTCGACGAACACCCGCACCCTCGGTGACGTATGCCGGTTGTGCGGGTAAAGCACCGACACAGGCATCGGCGGCGGCGGGGTGTCGGTGAGAATTTCACGCATCACGCCCCGCTCGATCAGCTCAGCCATGCGGTAGTGCGGGCACTGGATAATCCCCAACCCGGCTACCGCGCTGGCGGAATAAATCTCGGCGCCAAACACCGATAACGCTCCCTCGATGCTCACTTCCTGCAACTGGCCGTCGACCATGAATTCGAACGGAAACAGCTTGGCCGTGGTGCGCGAAACGTAGTTCACCGCACGGTGCCCGCCCAACTCGGCCAGGCCCTTCGGCTCACCGTATTTACGCAGGTACGCAGGACTCGCACAGGTGACTTGGCGCAGGGTCGCCACGCGCCGACCGATCAACGCCGAGTCCGTCAGGGTGCCAGCACGCAACACGCAATCGACGCCCTCGGTGATCAGGTCGACAAAGCGATCGGCTTCGCTGATGGACAGCTCGATCTGCGGGTAACGCTCCATGAACTGCGGCAGCGCCGGGATCACAAAGTACTTGGCCAGCGTTCCGTGCAGGTCCACGCGTAGACGGCCTTGAGGCGCTACGGACCGAAAGGCCAGTTCCGCCTCTTCCAGTTCAGCCAGCAATTGCACGCAGCGTTGGTAATAGGCTTCGCCATCCAGCGTTGGGCGCACCCGGCGGGTGCTGCGTTCAAGCAGGCGCGTGCCTAGCCAGGCTTCGAATTGGTTGAGGGTGTGGGTCAGGGTCGCGCGCGGCAAATTCAAGTCATCGGCTGCAAGTGTGAAGCTTGAGCGCTCGTAGATACGCACAAACACCTTCATCGCTTTGACTTGGTCCACACGTCACTCCCTGATGCTGATTGTTGGCGATTATTGAACAGTCAAGGCAACTCTCAGGCATTTATCAGCCAGCGTAAACATGTGAATGTGCTTTCGCACCCTCTTCCAGGAATCCGAACATGACAACTCAGGTCGCGATTATTACCGGCGCCTCCCGTGGTATCGGCGCCGTGGTCGCCAAACAATTGGCCGCCGACGGTTACGCCGTGGCCATTAATTACGCCAGCAGCGCCACCGAAGCCTCCAGGCTGGTGGTCGAGTTGCGTCAAGCGGGCCACCAGGCCATAGCGATTCAAGGCGACGTGTCCAAGGCTGACGATATCAAGCGCCTGTTTGACCAAACCGAAACGCAATTGGGCAAGGTCGACGTGTTGATCAACAACGCCGGCATCCTCAAGGTGCTGCCTCTGGCCCAGCACAGCGATGAACTCTACAACCAGAACTTCGACATCCATACCCGTGGCACTTTCAACGCCCTGCGCGAAGCCGCCACCCGCCTGAATGACGGCGGGCGCATCGTCAACTTTTCCAGCAGTACGGTCGGCCTTAACTTCCAAGGCTACGCGGTGTATATCGCCAGCAAGGCCGCCGTGGAATCTCTGACCCAAGTGTTCGCCAAGGAAATGCGCGGCCGCCGCATCACCGTCAACGCCGTAGCGCCAGGGCCAGTCGCCACTGAGCTGTTCCTGCACGGCAAGAGCGAAGAGCAGGTGCAGGGCTTGGCCAAGATGGCGCCGCTGGAACGCCTTGGCCAGCCGGAAGACATCGCCCGTGTGGTGTCGTTTTTGGTGAGCCCGGCCGGTAGCTGGGTGAATGGGCAAATACTGCGGGCCAATGGCGGCCTCGTTTAATTCATACCTGATCATCCGAAGGAGTTGCGTTCATGAACCCACAATCCCGCGCTGCCCACCCTCGCAGCCAATCCATGTGGATGTTTACCCTGGTCACCGCCATCGCTGCCGTTACGGCGGCCATGGCAGCAGGCACCAGCGGTCTGTTGATGTTGCCGGTGTGGGCGATGTTCGTCGGCTGGGTTGCGTTCTTCAGCCGTGGCCTGACCCTGCGCGACGGCCTGATCAACCTCGGCTGTGTGCTGTTGGGTATTGTCTTCGGCATGGTGGCCGCCCAGAGCATTGCCGCCTTGAGCCCCGCCCTTGGTGTATGGGCGCTGCCGACCACGGTATTCATTGTGGCAATGGTCGTGGTTTCGCTACGCGCCGTGCCGGTGATGAACAACCTCGTCAGCTATTTCCTCGGCCTGATCACCTACTTCGCCGCTCACCTTGAGCCATCGCTGGAAAGCTTTGCGCAACTAGGCGGCGCCAGCAGCCTCGGCGCTTTTGCGGGCTGGTTCTCACACGCCGTCCAGCAACGCTTCACACGCAACGCCCAAACCCACCCTTGAGGCAGGGCTGCGAATTGCTCAATCCCATCACTCTTTGAAACACAGAGGCTCAACATGACGTTGCTCATCCCAGCCCTCGCCCCACTTTACCGCTTCGCCGAGCCCTTGGCCTACGCACTGCTGCGCGCAGGCTTCGGTGTCATCATGCTGACCCATGGCCTGCCCAAGTTACTGGGCGATGCCCACGGTTCGATGGCAGATCCGATGGCTGCGTCGATCTACCTGATCGAAAACCGACTGCACCTGCCGCAGCCAGACCTGATCGGCCTGCTGGTGGCCTTGCTCGAAGCGGTCGGTGGGTTGCTGCTGATCCTGGGCCTGGGCACGCGGCTGGTCGCGGCAATGATGACGGTGCAGATGCTGACCATCGCCTATTTGCTGGGCCCTACCTGGCCGTGGATCGACCGGGGTATCGAGTATCCGGTGCTCATGGCACTGCTATCGTTGTACCTGGCGTTTCACGGCGCGGGCCGCTATTCCTTGGACAACGCTCTGAGCAAGGAACTCTGAGCATGCACACCACACCAGTGACCGCTGCCAGGCAGCCTCTGGTGTCCCACCCGATGGTCCCCGGCACTCAGCGAACCAAATGCAGGAACTGCAAATGCCGCTCGTACTGGTCGAGGATGTCGTTGATGATCTGCTCCTTGGTGTAGCCCACCAGGTCGTAGTCCTGGCTGCCTTCGCTCAGGTGCACTTCCGCTCGATAGTAGCGACGGTTGTTGATTTCCTTGGAGCCCATGCCGCCCCGTGCGAACGACGGCGTGAAGTAACCGCGCATTTGCACCTGGTAGATGAAGGGATGCTCTTCGCCGTGGCCGATTTCCAGGCTGACGCTGTCGTTGGACGGGTCGGGCTGGGTGACCACGCTCAGGCCCTTCTCGACGAACACCGCCGTCACTTCTTCGATCGCCGGGCGCACCGTCGACTCAAGGAAGCGATACACCTCATCGCGCGACGGAAAATGCACCGCCTGGCTCAAGCGCTGACGCCAACCGCCGCGCCCCTTGCGTGATGCCGAGATCGGCGCCAGCGAGTGCAGTTGGGCGATCTGCTTCTGCGACTCGAGGTAGAAGGCCTTGTGCAGCCCCCACATCATCAGCAGCAAAATCATCGAGAACGGCAACGACGTCAGCACCACCGCCGATTTGAGCGAATCGATACTGCCGGCGAACAGCAAGGCACTGGTGACCAGCGCCGTCATCGCGCCCCAGAACACCCGCAGCCATTTCGGCCCGTCTTCGTCGGCGTTGCCGCCCTTGGACGACAGCGTCGACAGCACCACCGTGCCCGAGTCAGCCGAGGTGACGAAGAACACAAAGCTGATAAATACCGTGACCGCGATCACGGTTTTGCTCCACGGGTAGGTTTCCAGCAGCAGGTAGAGGCTCATCGACGGATCATCGATCGCCGACTGACCGAGCGCGGTCATGCCGTGGTTGAGCACCTGGTCGATGGCGCTGTTGCCGAAGATCGACATCCACGCCAGGGTGAAACCCAACGGGATCAGCAGCACGCCGAACACGAATTCGCGGATGGTACGGCCACGGGAAATACGCGCGATGAACAGGCCCACGAACGGCGACCATGCAATCCACCAGGCCCAGTAGAACACTGTCCAACCGCCCAGCCAGTCGCTGGGCTTGTCGTAGGCGTACACGTCGAAACTCTTGGTCGGCAAGGCGCCCAGGTAGTCGCCGATGTTCTGGATCAAGGTGTTGAGCAAGTGCTGGGTGGGCCCGGCGAACAAGACGAAGAGCAGCAGCGCACAGGCCAGCAGCATGTTGATGTCGGACATCACCCGCACGCCTTTGTCGACGCCGGCCACGGCGACCAGGATCGCCGCGCCCATCATCAGGGTGATCAAGCCGACCTGGATCCACTGGGTATGGGCAATGCCAAACAGGTAGTCGAGACCGGCGTTGAGGTGCAGTACGCCAAAGCCCATGTCGGCGCCGAGGCCGAACACCGTGGCAATAATGCCGAAGCCATCCACCGCGTAACCGATGGGGCCATTGATGCGCTTGCCGATCAGCGGGTATAGCGCCGAACGCAGCGCCAGCGGCAGGTTGTGCCGGTAGGCGAAGTACGCCAGGGCCATGCCCACGAACGCAAACACCCCCCAGCCGTGCAAGCCCCAGTGCAGAAACAGGATCTGCATGGCCTGGCGCGCGGCATCGGCGTTCATCGGCGCGCCCTGGGGCGGTTGCACCAGATGCGTCAGCGGCTCGGACACACAGAAGAAGAACAGCGTAATGCTGATGCCCGCGGCGAACAGCATGCCGGCCCAGGACAGGTAGCTGAATTCGGGCTCGTCGTGGTCGGCACCGAGTTTTATCTTGCCGTAGCCCGATAGCGCGGTGACCACCACGAAGACCAGATACAGCGTCATCGCCAGCATGTAGTACCAGCCGACCGTATTGGCCGCCCAGTTTTGCGCGGCCAGCAGCCAGGCGCCCGCCTGTTGCGGGATAGCGATGACCGTGATGCCGAAGAGCAGGATGAAGGTGGCGGCAAAGTAGAACACCGGCGCATTCATGCGCACCAGGCCGCTGGATGGGGTGGACGATGCACTCATGGACGATGCACCCCGGGAGTATGGGATGTGGCTGTAAATAACGGACTCAGCAAAGGTAAGCCTCCTGTTGTGAGCGGGCAGCGAACCACCGGGTTTAACTTGAACGAGCATTCAATTTAAACATGGACAGGCGCTTGGGGACTAATCGCAGGGCTGAGTGGTAGACAATTCCTACACTAGCTCAAGGATTGGTATGACGGATGAGGATGACAAAACGTTCAGTGCCCACACTACGTACAGATCAAACCGAGCCAAGCAATATGCGCCGCCTCCGAGCGCGCCAACCCCAACACACTCGAATGATCCTGATACCTTCGAAGGTCATTCCTCTATGCCCGCAACCCCGATCACCGAACCCAAACCGTTTCATTTTGACCTCATAAAACAGCAACTGCCTGGCTGGCTGCTCGATACCTCCCCGCAACGCTGGACTGCATTGATGCAACACCAACCCGATATCGCCGCAATCCATCGCAACGCACCGGCTGCGGCACAGCGTCTGCCTTTCAAGAAGGCGCTGGGCAGCCATTGGTCAGCGCAAAATGCCGTGGATAAAAAGCTCGCGCAACTGAGCGATATCAAAGCGTTCGCTGAACCGCTGCTCAAACAAGCCCTGAGCGATTACGGCCCGATTGACGTGCTGCACACGTCGATCCGTCTGTATGCGCCGGCCAAACTGCCTTGGTGGGCAATCAATCAACTGCCCGGCGTCACCACCCGGACGACAACGCTGCTGGAGGCGGCGCTGCATAACTTCTCGGCCTCGGAAACCTTTGTCGATTTCGCGTTCCTGTCGCAGGAAGACGCTCAGGGGCGGCGCGATTCAATCAGCTTTACCCACCGGTCGACCGGGCAGCCGTTGACTGCCAACGCCTTTAAAGCGATCTGTCGGGAGCTGGATATTGGCGCCAGATACCTGCGCCACATCACAACGCAACTCGGGTTTGATAACGATGCGCTCGCCCGCCAATTGCGCGCCAGCATCATCGATAACCTCAAGGCCGGCCTCAACAGCGCAGCGCATATGGCGCTTGCCAGAAAAGACATTTCGCAAGACGCGTACACACTCATCCAGAACCTGCTCCAAAGAGACGGCCCCCTGAGCCTGGGCGGGCAACAGGTTGATCTGTACACCTTGGACCTGCTGGATACACGCTTGACGGGCATCCTGGTGGTCGCGCCGACACGCACAGATGCAGGTATCGGCAGGATAGTGGTGCACGTTCCCGATGATCCCGCTCACCCGCTCAAGGAATACGCTTCATCTCGGGATTTCGTCAAAGAGCTGACCGGCCAGCTACGTGATCGCACCTCCACGGCTGGTTCTTCCAGCATCAGTTATCAACAGTTCTTCAGCCAGTTCGTGGCCCACGAACAACGCGGCCGCTTTTTCCACGAACTCAATAATCTGCTGTCGACCGTTCGCTGGCATGCGCGGGAGCGCGGTGACAGCCGCCCGAACTGGCGGCCGGATCCGGTGGAGGCGCCAAACCTGCGGTTTCGCACCCTGCCCCTGCGCGATGACACACAAAACCGTGTCAGCGACCCGCTGCACAATGATCTCTGGCACTACCTCTACCAGGCCAAGCTGAACAAAATAGTCAACGACGCCAGGGAAATCGCCATTTCAACGGCCTACGCCGACCGCATGGCCCGCTGGGCATGGTGGGACAACCTGGAAAAAATGCTCTCGGACCTCTTCAACGCCGCGCTTTTGGTGATCACCCCATTCGTGCCGTTCCTGGGCGAATTGATGCTGGCCTATACCGCCTACCAGATGCTCGACGACGTGTTCGAAGGGATCGTCGACTGGGCCGAGGGGCGCCAGCGCGAGGGCTGGGAACACCTGCTGTCGGTCGCGCAAAACGTGATGCAACTGGCGTTGTTTCATGCGGGTGCCAGGATCGGCGAAGTCGCCAAGGTGAAAGTGTCGGCCTTTGTCGAGCGGCTGCGCCCCGTGCAAATGCCCTCCGGCGAAACACGCTTATGGAACCCTGACCTGACGCCTTACCAGCATCGCAATATGCACCTGCCGGGCGATCTGGTACCTGGCGAAAATGGCTTGTATCACCATCAGGGCAAACAAATCGTCCATGTGGAAAACCATCGTTATGAAGTCCTGCAGGACCCCATCACTGAAACTTACCACCTCACTAACCCCAGGCGCGCCAGCGCTTACCGGCCACCCGTAGCGCTTAACGGCAGCGGCGCCTGTGTGTTCGAGGGTGAACAGCCGCGGGCCTGGAGCAACACGCGCCTGCTCAGGCGCCTGGGGCCGCAGACCCACGGCCTGAGCGCCGGCGAACTGGAGCAGATTCGCCTTATCAGCGGCGTCGACTTCGGCGCGCTACGCCATATGTACGTCCACAATGAGCCCACCCCGCCGTTGCTGGCCGACACCCTCAAGCGCTTTAACAACGAGCGGCAGGTCAGCCTGAGCGTGGACAACATCCGCCAGGGACGGGCGCTGGACCCGTCCGCCGACTGGTTCGAACAAATGGTCACCGAGCTTGAAGGCTGGCCTCGGGACAAAGCCCTGCTGGTTTACCCGCACGCGGATATGTCAGGCGTACCGCGTCGCTATGGCGATGCGACAGCGCAAGGTGAAAATGTCTTGTCCGTCAGTATCACCGAGGTGATGTCGGGCAAGTTGGCGGAAAAAGTGGTTGCGCTCCTGGATGAACAACAACTCGCTGCCGTGCTTGGCGAGGTAATCCCCGAGGAGGAACGGGCACAGGCCCTGCGCGAGCAACTGGCTGCCTATGTCGACACCATGAGCGAAACGCTCGCCCAGGAGCTCTATGCCCGCCAGGAAACCAGCAGCGACCCGCATATCCAATTGCTTCGCAGCCAATACCCCGAGTTGCCGCTGAGCGTTACCCAACGGCTGGTCAGCCATGCCCGTCGCCGCCACCTGCGTGTGATGGAGGAACAGAACCGGGTGCCGCTGGACATTAAAAACCAGGCGCGCGAACTGGATTTCGAAACCTGCAGTTCACGGATGTTCGAGCAGATCCTGCAAGCCGATGCACCGACGGCGCAAACCGAAAACCTGGTGCTCAATACCCTCAGGATTCACTCCGATGGGCTGGCGAACCTGCGCATTCAAATCCGTGAAAGAACAACCACCGGCGAGCTGCGAAGCCAGGTCGGCGCAGAGGACGCAGGACACGTTCGCATCCTGGTGCGCAATCGAAAAGGCCAGTACCGGGTGTTCGATGCACAAGACAAATTGATCCACGGTGCCACTGATTTTTACAGCGCGGTGTTCCAGGCTATGCCCGCCGACACGCGCTTCGTCGACGGTGACCACCTGCGGTCATGGCTGGTCAAGACCACCACCTCCCCCGTCGAGCGGCGTTTAACGCTGACGCAGCCGCCGATCCGCGCACGGGCGGAGCGCGAAACGCTCAAATTGCTCGGGGGCGGCAACTCCAGCACGATGCGCGGCGTAGAGGTACAGGCCAGGCCAGTGACCGTGCAAGGACGTATCAAGCAGTGGCTGCCGGAGATGTCCGAACAAGGGGTAAAACAGCTTGCCCAACTCGCAGAAAGCGCTGAAGGCGTCGCTAAACTGGAGCAAATGGAGCACGAGGGGAAAGCCCTTGAGGCTGCGTTGGACGCTTACATCCAGTCCCCCACCCAAGGGCCGGCGGGCAGCCGACTGGAAGCCGTCACCCGACGCTCAAGAGCCCGGTTTGCCTCGCAGTTAAAAGACGCCTGGCGCGAGGGCTACACGCAATTGCATGACCCGAACTTCCCACGAGACAAACTGGTTTCACTGGACCTCAGCGAAACCCCCTGGCCCGATAATGTCCCGTTGTTGCCGGACGATTTCAGGCTGGTCAAACGCCTCATACTCAACGACTGTCATTTTTCTACGAACCACGCCGAATTCTTGCGGCATTTTCCCGATCTGCTCGTGCTGGACCTGTCAGACAACAGCCTGGACCGGCTGCCCGCGGCCATTGCGCGGATGCGCTCGCTGACCACCCTCGACCTGAGCAAAAACCAGCTTACCCTCGACCCCGGTAGCGTCGCGCAGTTGCGCGATCTCACATCTCTACGAGGTTTGTACCTTTCCAATAACCCGCTGGGCCAAGTGCCGGATATCAGCAGAATGCCCGACTTGATGGAGCTTGATCTCAGACGCACAGGCGTCAGCGAATGGCCGACCGGCTTGTTCGCGCAGGAGCGAGACGCGCTGTTTCTGCTGCGGCTTCAGGGCAACCCTATTACCACGATTCCGGACGTCGCCACCGCTGGCGACGAGTCTTTTATCATCGCCACAACTCGGCTGGACTATTCGACCCTGAGCGCTGAAGCCAAAACGCTCTGGGAGGAGCATAGACGCTCTGTCGGGTATGACCCTCATCGCACCTACGAACCTCAAGGTGACGTCGACTTCTGGGTGGACGAGCTGGACGATTACAACAAGCTCAAATTCGAATCTATCTGGAACGACCTGGAAGAGGAGCGCGGCTCACAAGGCTTTTTCGAAGTCATCAAGAAGCTGGAATCTCCCGAGTTTTTTGAAGACCCGGAAGATGAGCTGCGCTACGCACATAACACGCCCACTTTGACCGCCCATGTGCGGTACATGCTGTCGAGCATGCACGACGACCCTGAG
Organism: Pseudomonas cedrina subsp. cedrina; assembly: GCF_001983175.1. GTDB lineage: Bacteria > Pseudomonadota > Gammaproteobacteria > Pseudomonadales > Pseudomonadaceae > Aquipseudomonas > Aquipseudomonas cedrina. The sequence goes on along the minus strand of NZ_MNPW01000005.1, from coordinate 128,336 downwards.
CTGCGCGAGACGCTGTTCCGAATGTCCAGCTATCCAGGATTATGCGCGGATGCAGGCAGCCAGATTTTCACCGAAATGGGGATCAAGGTGGCAGCCCGTGGGGTTGAGCTCTACAGCAAAACCCCCGCCGAACGCGAAGAAGGGCTCGTCAGGCTGGCCAGGGGCAGCGCCAGGCTCAAGCTGTTGAACCACGTCATTCGCGCGGACATCGCCGACCGCCTCAAACCTCTCCACCAAGGCGGGCAAGGTTTGCGACTGACCAGTGAGGTGGTCGATGGCGAACCCGGCACTGTCGACGAAGTCGGCGTCTACCTGGCCTACCAGACGCGCCTGTCCCGACAGCTCGAATTACCCTGGATCAGCGACAACATGGTGTACCGCCACACCGCCAATGTGCCGCAATCCAGCATCACTCACGCGCTCACGGCCGTGCAGACCCTGAGTGAAGGCGACGGGCTGGTCGACCGGATGCTGAAGGAACCCTACTGGGAGGCCTTCCTCAAGGAGCACTACGCGCAGGATTACGCGGCGAATGAAGAAAACATCGGGCAACAGCTGACGCTTTTCGGCGATCTGGACAGCGAGCAAAAAGCGTTTGCCCAAGCCCAGGATCTCAATGAAGAGCAAAAAGCCGAAAAGCGCCAAGCGTTGAGCAGCATCGTGGAGCAGCTGCAAATAGAAGACCGGGTCGTCCCCGACCAAGTCATGTCCAACACGCTGTACGAGCAGGTCTACAACGACCTGGCGGCCCGGCGCAACGAATGGTTGCGCGAACAAACCCGCCTTTCACTGGGCAGGCTTGATGACTGAAACGCTCACCGCGCCCCATCCTCAAGCTGCACGTTCGCCTGGGTGATATTCGCCCCCGCCGGCACGCTGCGGGTCAGCCAGACGTTACCGCCGATGGTTGAACCTTTGCCGATGGTGATGCGCCCCAGAATCGTGGCGCCGGCATAGATCACCACATCATCCTCGACAATTGGATGGCGTGGATGGCCCTTTTGCAGTTGCCCGTCTTCATCCGCCGGGAACCGCTTGGCGCCCAGGGTCACCGCCTGGTAGATGCGCACGCGCTCGCCGATGATCGCGGTTTCGCCGATCACCACGCCGGTCCCGTGGTCGATGAAAAAGCTCGGGCCGATCTGCGCGCCGGGGTGGATGTCGATGCCGGTGGCGGAGTGAGCGATTTCGGCGCTGATCCGCGCCAGCAGCGGCAAGCCCGCGCGATACAGGTGATGGGCCAGGCGGTGGTGAATCACCGCCAGGATGCCCGGGTAGCAAAGCAGCACTTCGTCCACGCTGCGCGCCGCCGGGTCGCCGTGATAGGCGGCGAGTACGTCGGTGTCCAACACAGTGCGCAGGGACGGCAGGGCCAGGGCGAAATCCTGGATCAGCCGGATGGCCAGCGCGTCGACTTCGCTGTCATCCTTGGCGCCCTGGCGCGCGGCGTAACGCAGCTCCAGGCGGGCCTGGGCCAGCAAGGCATTCAAGGCGACGTCGAGGGTGTGGCCCACGTAGAAATCTTCACTTTCCTCACGCAAGTCAACCGGCCCCAGGCGCATGGGGAACAGCGCACCGCACAGCGCTTCGAGAATCTGCGCCACGGCCTCGCGGGACGGCAACTCGCGGCCGCCATGCTCGCCACTCAAGCGGCCATTGCGTGTTCGCCACTGGTCCCGGGCGCCGCGCAGCTGGCTGACGATGGTCTGCAATTGCCAATGGCTGGAACGTTCACTCACGGTATTCACTCCTGACGAAATGCCCATCACTTTACGGCATGCACCCCGGCCGCCCTTAAGAACCAATGGTGTGACCGCAAGAACTCGCTGGAATAAGCGATTGACGGTTGCCCGATGAAAAGTGCCTGCCTATAGTCGCCCTGTATTCCTCAACCGTGCGCAGCCATGATCAAACAACAGCTCGAACGTTTTAACCGCCTGGATCTGCTGGGCGGCGCCACTGCCCTGGAAAAACTCGAGCGGCTGTCGGCCTGGTTGGGCAGGGACGTCTACGTCAAGCGCGACGACACCACGCCGCTGGCGATGGGCGGCAACAAGCTGCGCAAACTCGAATACCTCGCCGCCGACGCCATCGCCCAGGGCGCGGACACCCTGGTGACCGCCGGCGCCCTGCAGTCCAATCACGTGCGCCAGACCGCCGCACTGGCCGCCAAGCTCGGCCTGGGCTGCGTCGCCCTGCTGGAAAACCCCACCGGCACCGAAGACCCCAACTACCTGGGCAACGGCAACCGCCTGCTGCTGGACCTGTTTGACGCCAAGGTGGAATTGGTCGAGAACCTCGACAACGCCGACGACCAACTCAAGGCCCTTGCCGATCGCCTGCGCAGCAACGGCAAGAAGCCCTACCTTGTGCCTATCGGCGGCTCCAACGCCCTTGGCGCCCTGGGCTACGTACGCGCCGGGCTGGAACTGGCGGGACAGATCGAAGACAGCGGCCTCAAGTTTGCCGCCGTGGTGCTGGCGTCCGGCAGCGCGGGGACTCACAGTGGCCTCGCCCTGGCCTTGAGCGAAGCGCTGCCGGACCTGCCCGTGATCGGCGTGACCGTCTCCCGCACCGACGAAGCCCAGCGCCCGAAAGTACAGGGCCTGGCCGAGCGCACCGCCGAGTTGCTGGGTGTGCGGGTTCCCGAAGCTTTCAAGGTGATCCTGTGGGACGAATATTTCGGCCCGAGGTACGGCGAACCGAACGCCGGCACCCTTTCGGCGGTCAAGTTATTGGCGAGCCAGGAAGGCCTGCTGCTGGACCCGGTCTACACGGGCAAGGCCATGGCCGGCTTGCTGGACGGTATCGGGCGTAACCGGTTTGAAGACGGGCCGATCATTTTCCTGCATACCGGTGGTGCCCCGGCGTTGTTTGCTTATGACTCCATGTTCAGCTAACTGAACACGGATTAAAAAATGTGGGAGCTGGCTTGCCTGCGATAGCGGTCTGAAGTTAAGCAGATGTTGACTGATCGGCCGCTATCGCAGGCAAGCCAGCTCCCACATAAAAATGAATACATATTCAAAAATAGAATATAAATTTGGATTTATATTATTTTCAAGTCTTAGAAACCGGCTTTATAGTCGCGCCGTAGGCGAAGACGCGCTACGCGCTTTAAGGCAGGATACGACTATCGCGTCACCTGCTTCGCTCAACATAAAAACACAGGGGCTCTTCATGACTATTTCCGTATTGCGTCGTACGTTGCTGGTTGGCACTTTGGGCCTGGCACTCGGGGCTGGCCTGGTGGGTCAGGCAATCGCCGGCGAGCAACTGGGCAACATCAAGAAAGCGGGCGAGATCAAGATCGGCCTGGAAGGCACCTACCCGCCGTTCAGTTTCGTCGATGAAAGCGGCAAGCTCACAGGCTTCGAAGTGGAGCTGTCCGAAGCCCTGGCCAAGGAGCTGGGGGTCAAGGTCAAGCTGCAAGCCACGCCATGGGACGGCATCCTCGCCGCCCTGGAATCCAAGCGCCTGGACGCCGTGGTCAACCAGGTGACCATCTCCGACGAGCGCAAGAAGAAATACGATTTCTCCAAGCCTTACACCGTCTCCGGTATTCAAGCGCTGGTGCTGAAGAAGAACGTCGACAACATCAAGACCGCCGACGACCTGGCCGGCAAGAAAGTCGGGGTGGGCCTTGGCACCAACTACGAACAGTGGCTCAAGGACAACCAGCCTAAAGCCATCATCAAGACTTACAACGACGACCCGACCAAGTTCCAGGACCTGCGCATCGGCCGCATCGACGCCATCCTGATCGACCGTCTGGCCGCGCTGGAATACGCCAAGAAAGCGCCTGACACCGCCGCTGCGGGCGATGCGTTCTCCCGCCAGGAATCCGGTATCGCCCTGCGCAAAGGTGAGCCTGAACTGCTCGATGCGGTGAACAAGGCCCTGGACAAACTGCGCGCCGACGGCACCCTGAAGAAGCTGTCCGAGAAGTACTTCAACGCTGACGTCACTCAATAATGGAAGCAGGTTTCCAACTCGCGCTGGACTCCGCGCCCTTTCTGCTCAAGGGCGCGTACTACACGGTGATCCTCAGCCTGGGCGGGATGTTTTTCGGCTTGCTGCTGGGCTTCGGCCTGGCCTTGATGCGCTTGTCGCGCTTCAAGCTGGTGAGTTGGCTCGCCAGGGTCTACGTGTCGTTCTTTCGCGGCACGCCCTTGCTGGTACAGCTGTTTCTGATCTATTACGGCTTGCCGCAGGTGGGCGTCGAGCTGGATCCGATTCCGGCGGCCATGATCGGCTTTTCGCTGAACATGGCCGCCTACGCCTGTGAAATCCTGCGCGCCGCCATCGCTTCGATCGAGCGCGGCCAATGGGAAGCGGCAGCCAGCATCGGCATGACCCGTGCGCAAACCCTGCGCCGGGCCATCCTGCCGCAGGCCATGCGCACGGCCCTGCCGCCGCTGGGCAACAGCTTTATCTCGCTGGTCAAGGACACGGCGCTGGCCGCCACCATCCAGGTGCCCGAGCTGTTCCGCCAGGCACAACTGGTGTCTGCGCGAACCTTCGAAATCTTCACCATGTACCTGTCCGCCGCCCTGATCTACTGGATCCTGGCGAGCCTCCTGGCGCATTTGCAAAATCGTCTGGAAGACCGGGTCAACCGGCATGACCTGGAGTCTTGAAGCATGATCGTGGTTGAAAAACTGACCAAGCAATTCAAGGATCAGGTGGTGCTCAACGGCATCGACCTTGAGGTCAAGGCGGGCGAAGTCATCGCCATCATCGGTCCCAGCGGTTCCGGCAAGACCACCTTTCTGCGCTGCCTGAATTTCCTCGAACAGCCCACCAGCGGCCGCATCAAGGTAGGCGATATCGAGATCGACACCAGCAAGCCCGCCAACCAGCAGCAAAACCTGGTACGGCGCTTGCGACAGCACGTGGGTTTCGTGTTCCAGAGCTTCAACCTGTTCCCCCACCGCACCGCGCTGGAAAACGTCATCGAAGGCCCCACCGTGGTCAAGAAGATGCCGCGCGACGCCGCTGTTGCCCTGGGGCGCAAGTTGCTCGCCAGGGTGGGCCTGGAAGGCAAGGAAGACGCCTACCCACGGCGCCTGTCCGGCGGCCAGCAACAGCGCGTGGCGATTGCGCGCGCGTTGGCCATGGAGCCGGAGGTGATCCTGTTCGACGAACCCACCTCGGCGCTCGATCCGGAACTGGTAGGCGAAGTGCTGGCGACCATCCGCAGCCTGGCTGAAGAAAACCGCACCATGGTCATCGTCACTCACGAGATGAGCTTTGCGCGCGATGTTGCCAACCGGGTGATCTTCTTCGACAAGGGCGTGATCGTCGAACAAGGCGAAGCCAAGGCGCTGTTCGCCAACCCCAAGGAAGAACGCACAAGGCAGTTCCTGAGCAAATTCCTCGCCCACTGAGGCCCCCTGTAGGAGCGAGCTTGCCGGCGATAGCCCTGGATATCCACACATCTTTGTAGTGAGCGGGCTTGTCCCGCGCTGGGTGGCGAAGCCGCCCCAATAAAGACACCGCGCAGTTTCAGAAAACCCAATTCGCCTGGTTTGGGGCCGCTTCGCAGCCCAGCGCGGGACAAGCCCGCTCACTACAGAGAGATTAGTCAGCCTTCGGGAGTTGTGTTGACATGGATGCTGCGCTAGCAACACTGCGGCGCAAGCAACCAAACTCCCACACAAACGCGTTCCTACAGGAAGTCCTCGCTCCATTCTGTAAAACATCCCTGCGCATGCGCCTGAAAATCCCCATGTCAGTCAGACCCTTCTGAATATCTCCAAACCCGCCGTTTAGCCCTTTGCCTCCATTGACGCCCCTCGGCCAACCCTCTTATCTAGCGTCCAGAGGATTGGATCCTATCCCGGCTACTCATTGAATCGTTCATTTCGGTCCCCCCGCGCACCCGCGCCCAAAGGTCCGGAACGATTGCTGCTGGCTGCATCAAGGAGATTATTTATGACGCGCCCCCTGCTCACCGCCCCGACGCTGCCCCAGGCCATTGGCAATGGCATCAACGCCCTGGCCGCCACCCATTTGCAGGTCGACATCGCGCCGTATCCCGGCATGGATGAAGGCGACCTGATCGAGCTGTTCTGGAACAACTGTTTTGCCGCTTCCCGACGGGTAACCGCGTGCAAGGTCGGCGCGTTTACCCACCTGCGCGTGCCGGAAAGTTTCGTGCTGGATGGCTCGACCCAGGTGCATTACCAGGTCATGCAAGTCGGTCACGCCCCTGCCCGCTCAGCTGTGACGCGAGTACAGGTAAAAACCCTCTACCCGGGCGGTGAGCCCTCGCCCCTGTACTGCGACGAAAACCAGAATCTTGCTCCCGTGAGCCTGCCCGAGACTATCCGCCGCTACGGCGTTAACGCCCGCCAGGTACGGCGCGGTATTCCCTTAACCATCGAGCCCTACCTGAACATGACCCGCGGCGATGCAATTACCTTGCGCTGGGGCGATGTGCGCCTGGATCTGCCGAAGGTCCAGGCCCAGAACGTCGGCCGAGCGATGCACCTGTGGGTGCCTTCGACGGTGATCATCGAAGCCGGCGACGACTGCCGACTGGAGGTGACCTACTGCATTCTCGACCGCGTCGGCAACAATTCCCGCTGGGCGCCCACCCGTACCTTGCGCATCGCCGCCCAAGCCCAGTGCCGCGCAGCGGGGGCTGCACTGATCTACCAGCCGCGCCCATCGGGATCACCGTGCGAACCAGGGTGACAGCCCTTCTATGCATATTCCCAAAAGTTAGTTTATTTAAATATTTAACACGCTTAGGGTATATGCACCGGACCACCGGACATCTCTGAATCTTCTGTTTTTATTTCATTGAATGCGAGGTCGGTATGGTCAGGATTACCCCGGTGCACAACGCCAGGGCATTACGTGCAGCCAAGGAGCGGCGCTGATGTCTAACTTGGCTCTAACACCCCCCCAGCGTGAACGGGACGTAGCCCCCCTGCTGTTGCCGGCCGCTGTGCTGCGCAACGATGCGCAGGCGCTTAACGCTGCCCATGAGCTGGCCCAGGCCGCGCGCCTGCAAGCCGCCAGGCGCGACAGGGATCGCGAGTTGCCGTGGGCGCAGATCGAGCAGTTCACCCGCAGTGGACTGGGCAGCATTTCCATTCCCCGCGAGTACGGCGGCCCGCAGGTGTCTTTCGTGACCCTGGCCGACGTGTTCGCAATCATCAGCGCGGCAGACCCGGCCCTCGGGCAGATCCCGCAGAACCACTTCGGCATCCTGCATTTGGTGCAGGGCGCGGGCACCGAGCGTCAGAAAAAGCAGCTGTTCCAGAGCGTGCTCGACGGCTGGCGCATCGGCAATGGCGGCCCGGAACGCGGCACGCGCAACACCCTGGAACTCAAGGCGCGCATCACCGCCCAGGGCGACGGTTACGTCATCAGCGGCCATAAGTTCTACTCCACCGGCGCGCTGTTTGCCCATTGGGTGGCAATCAAGGCACTGAACGACGACGGCAAGCAAGTCATGGCGTTCGTGCGCCGTGGCACCGAAGGGCTGCGCATCGTGGATGATTGGTCGGGCTTCGGCCAACGCACCACTGCCAGCGGCACGGTGCTGCTGGACCAGGTGGCGGTGGACGCCGAGCTGGTCGTCGACAACTGGCGCATCGGCGAAAGCCCGACCCTCCAGGGCGCTGTCTCGCAACTGATTCAGGCGGCTATCGACGCCGGCATCGCGCGCGGGGCACTCGATGACACCATCGCTTTTGTGCGTGAACGTTCGCGCCCTTGGATCGACGCCAAGGTCGAGCGGGCCAGTGATGACCTGTATGTGATCGCCGACATCGGCAAACTCAAGATCGAACTGCACGCCGCCGAAGCCCTGCTGCGCAAGGCCGGCCACGTGCTGGACCAGGTCAGCGCCGCGCCGATCACTGCGCAGTCCGCGGCCCGCGCATCGATCGCGGTGGCCGAGGCCAAGGTGTTGACCACCGAAGTGGCGCTGCTGGCCAGCGAAAAGCTGCTGGAACTGGCCGGCAGCCGCGCGACCCTTGCCGAGTTCAACCTCGACCGGCATTGGCGCAACGCGCGGGTACACACCCTGCACGACCCGGTGCGCTGGAAATATCACGCTGTGGGCGCCTATCGCTTGAACGGCACGTTGCCGGCTCGCCATTCCTGGATCTGACCGACCAGCACACGCCCAAGCGCTTATGGAGAAACACGCATGCCCCTTTCTCACCCCGTCGCGGTTATCACCAGTGACGAACAGGCCCTGATTGTCGCCAGCGACCTGGCCGAAGACTTTCGCCGCGACAGCGCCCAGCGCGACCGCGAGCGCCGCCTGCCCCTCCCCGAGCTGGACGCGTTCTCGCGCTCCGGCCTGTGGGGCATCAGCGTGCCGAAAGCCTACGGTGGCGCTGGCGTGTCCAATGTCACCCTGGCCAAGGTCATCGCGCTGATCGCCCAGGCCGATGCGTCCCTGGGACAGATTCCGCAGAACCATTTCTACGCCCTTGAAGTGCTGCGCCTGAACGGCAACCCGGCGCAGCAAGCGCGCCTCTACGCCGAAGTCCTGGCCGGCCAACGCTTCGGCAACGCCCTGGCTGAACTGGGCACCAAGACCGCCCATGACCGCGTGACGTCCCTCACCCGCGACGGTGACGGCTTGCGTATCAATGGCCGCAAGTTCTACTCGACCGGCGCGCTCTATGCCCAGCGCATCCCCACTTCAGTGGTGGATGAACACGGCGTACAGCAGTTGGCCTTCGTCCCGCGCGACAGCCAAGGCCTGGCGGTCATTGACGATTGGAGCGGCTTCGGCCAGCGCACTACCGGCAGCGGCTCGGTGGTATTCGACAACGTGTGGGTCGCGCCGCAGGACGTGATCCCGTTCCAGAGCGCCTTCGAACGCCCGACCACCGTCGGCCCGCTGGCGCAGATCCTTCACGCCGCCATCGACACCGGTATCGCCCGCGCCGCCTTCGAAGATGCGCTGCATTTCGTGCGCACCAGGACCCGCCCGTGGATCGATGCCGGCAGCGACAAGGCCAGCGAAGACCCGCTCACCCTGAAAAGCTTCGGCCACCTGAGCATCCGCCTGCACGCCGCCGAAGCCTTGCTTGAGCGCGCCGGTGTCTTCCTCGACCGTGCCCAGGCCGACAGCAACGCCGAAAGCGTCGCCGCCGCCTCAATCGCCGTGGCAGAAGTGCGCGCCCTGAGCACCGAGATTTCCCTGGCCGCCGGCAGCACCCTGTTTGAACTCGCCGGCAGCCAGGCGACCCTGGCCGAGCATGGGCTGGACCGCCACTGGCGCAACGCCCGCGTGCATACGCTGCACGACCCGGTGCGCTGGAAGTATCACGCGGTGGGCAATTACTACCTCAACGATGCAAACCCGCCGCTGCGGGGGACGATCTGATGGGCAAAAAGAAAATCCTGCTTAACGCTTTCAACATGAATTGCATTGGGCATATCAACCATGGCCTGTGGACTCATCCACGGGACACCTCCACCCAGTACAAGACTTTGGAGTACTGGACCGACTTGGCGCAAACCCTTGAACGCGGGCTGTTCGATGGGCTATTCATCGCCGACATCGTCGGCGTGTATGACGTCTATCAAAACTCCATCGACGTGCCGCTCAAAGAATCGATCCAACTGCCGGTCAACGACCCGTTGCTGCTGGTCTCGGCCATGGCCGCCGTTACCCGGCACCTCGGCTTCGGCCTCACCGCAAACCTCACCTATGAGCCGCCGTATCTGTTTGCCCGGCGCATGTCCACGCTGGACCATCTGAGCCGTGGCCGGGTGGGTTGGAACATCGTCACCGGCTACCTCGACAGCGCCGCCAAAGCCATGGGCCTCACCGAACAGGTCGAGCATGACCGCCGCTACGACCAGGCCGACGAATACCTGGAGGTGCTCTACAAACTCTGGGAAGGCAGCTGGGAAGACGACGCGGTGCTCAACGATCCGCAGGCGCGGGTCTACGCGCAGCCGGGCAAGGTGCACAAGGTCGAGCACCGTGGCGAGTTCTATCAGGTGGAGGGTTATCACCTGTGCGAGCCATCGCCGCAGCGTACGCCGGTGCTGTTCCAGGCCGGAAGTTCGGACCGTGGCCTGCTGTTCGCCGGACGCCACGCCGAATGTGTGTTCATCAGCGGGCAGAACAAGGCCGCGACCAAGGTGCAAGTCGACAAGGTGCGCGCCAGTGCGGTCGAGGCCGGGCGCAATCCGGATGACATCAAGGTGTTCATGGGCCTCAACGTGATCGTTGGCGCCACCGAAGCACTGGCCTGGGCCAAGCATGCCGAGTACCTGAGTTACGCCAGCGCGGAAGCCGGCGTGGCACATTTTTCGGCGTCCACGGCGATCGATTTTGCCCAGTACGAACTGGACGAACCGATCCAGTACGTGAAAAGCAACGCTATCCAGTCGGCCACCCGGAACCTGCAGAACAACGACTGGACCCGGCGCAAATTGCTTGAGCAACACGCTTTGGGCGGGCGCTACATCACCCTGGTCGGCTCGCCCGAGCAGGTGGCCGATGAGCTGGAAGCGTGGATCAGCGAAACGAGGCTGGATGGTTTCAATCTGACGCGGATCGTGACGCCGGAGAGTTATGTGGATTTCATTGAGCTGGTGGTGCCGGAGCTGCAGAAGCGTGGTTCCTACAAGACTGAATATGCACAGGGCACGTTGCGCGAAAAGGTCTTTCATGGCTCCGCACGCCTGCCCGAACAGCACACAGGCTCTACCTACCGACACTGATCAAAATGTGGGAGCTGGCTTGCCTGCGATAGCGGTCTGCCAGAAACATTTGTATTGCTGACCCACCGCCATCGCAGGCAAGCCAGCTCCCACAGTTGAACTCATTGTTCATGCCGACACCTTATGACTGGAAATCTCTTATGAAAAAAACACTGCTCACTCACCCAGTCAAAGCACTGGCCCTGGCCTTCGGGTTGTTCAGCTCGGCGGTATTCGCCGCCGATGCGCCGCTAAAAATCGGCACCACCGCCGCCTTCGCCATCCCTTTGGAAGCCGCCGTGGAAGAGGCCGGCAAACAAGGCCTGAAGGTCGAACTGGTGGAGTTCTCCGACTGGATCGCGCCCAACGTCAGCCTGGCCGCCGGTGATATCGACGTGAACTACTTCCAGCACATCCCGTTCCTGGAAAACGCCAAGGCCGCCGCCGGCTTTGACCTGGTGCCGTACGCGCCAGGCATCATCAACAACGTGGGCTTGTATTCCAAGCGGTACAAGCGCATCGATGACCTGCCCCAGGGCGCCAGCGCAGCAATCGCCAATGACCCGATCAACAGCGGTCGCGGCCTGCAGTTGCTGGCCAAGGCCGGGCTGATCACGCTCAAGCCGGGCGTGGGCTACAAGGCCACCGAAGAAGACATCGTCAGCAACCCGAAGAAGATCAAGATCCTGCAAGTGGAGGCCGTGCAGCTGGTGCGCGCCTATGACGATGCCGACCTGGTGCAGGGCTACCCGGCGTATATCCGCCTGTCCAAGACCTTCGACGCCGAGTCCGCGCTGCTGTTCGACGGCCTCGATCACCCGGAATACGTGATTCAGTTCGTGATCCAGCCGAAAAGTAAAACCGACCCACGGGTGATCAAGTTCGTCGATATCTACCAGCACTCGCCCGTGGTGCGCGCCGCACTGGATAAATCCCTCGGCAAGCTCTACCAAGTCGGCTGGGAAGCTAAACAATGAGCGCCACCAATGCCCAAGTGCGCGACGTGGGCTCACCGCCCAGGGGCGCCGACCAGACTGAGCTGCACCCTGACTTGAACCGCGCCCATGTGCGCTTTATCAACCTGGGCAAGACCTACGACGGCCGCGTGCACGCCCTGCAAGGTATCGACCTGGCGATCCAGCGCGGCGAAGTGTTCGGCATCATTGGCCGCAGCGGCGCCGGCAAGTCGTCGCTGATCCGCACCATCAACCGCCTGGAACAGCCCAGCAGCGGCCGGGTGCTGATCGATCAGGTGGACATCGGCGAGTACGACGAGGACCACCTGGTGGCGCTGCGACGGCGCATCGGCATGATCTTCCAGCACTTCAACCTGATGTCGGCCAAGACCGTGTGGCAGAACGTCGAGTTGCCGCTCAAGGTCGCCGGCGTGCCCAAACCGCAGCGTGAGCAAAAGGTGCGTGAACTGCTGGAACTGGTCGGGCTGCAAGACAAGCACAAGGCCTACCCGGCGCAGCTTTCCGGCGGCCAGAAACAACGCGTGGGTATCGCGCGTTCGCTGGTGCACGACCCACAGATTCTGCTGTGCGACGAGGCCACTTCGGCGCTGGACCCGGAGACCACGCAGTCGATCCTCGGCCTGCTGCGCGAGATCAACAAACGCCTGGGCCTGACCATCGTGCTGATCACCCACGAGATGGCGGTGATTCGCGAAATCTGCGACCGCGTGGTAGTGCTGGAACACGGGTGCATCGTCGAGCAAGGCCCGGTGTGGCAGGTGTTTGGCAACCCCCGGCACGTGGTCAGCAAAACCCTGCTGGCACCGTTGCAACACGGGCTGCCCGATGAGCTGCAAAGCCGGTTGCAGCCCACACCGTTGTCGCCCGAGGCGGCAGTGGTGTTGCGCCTGCAATTTACCGGCAGCGATACCGAAGAGCCGGACCTGGCGGCACTGTTCAGTGCGCTCGGCGGCCGCGTGCGCTTGCTCCAAGGCGGCGTGGAACGCATCCAGGGGCATGCCCTGGGACAACTGCTGCTGGCGGTGAGTGGCTCGCCCCACGGCGCCGAAGAACTGCGCAGCCGTGCCGGCAACTGGGCGCAACAGGCGGAGGTGCTGGGCTATGTGGTTTGATCGTTTAGTGCAGGGCGCCATCGACACGTTGTTGATGGTCGGCGTGTCGTCGCTGATCGCGTTGCTGGTGGGAATTCCGCTGGCAGTGTTCCTGGTCACCAGCGACAAGGGCGGCATTTACCAGGCACCGGCGTTGAACCGTGTGCTGGGCGCGTTCGTCAATCTGTTCCGCTCGATTCCGTTCCTGATCCTGATGGTGGCACTGATCCCTTTTACCCGGCTGATCGTCGGCACAACGTATGGCGTTTGGGCCGCCGTGGTCCCCCTGACCATTGCCGCCACGCCGTTTTTTGCGCGCATCGCCGAAGTGAGCCTGCGCGAAGTCGACCACGGCCTGATCGAAGCCGCGCAGGCCATGGGCTGCCGGCGCTGGCACATCGTCTGGCATGTGCTGTTGCCCGAAGCGCTGCCGGGGATCGTCGGCGGATTCACCATCACCTTGGTGACCATGATCAATTCGTCCGCCATGGCCGGGGCGATTGGCGCGGGCGGCTTGGGCGACATCGCCTACCGCTACGGCTACCAGCGCTTTGATACGCAGATCATGCTCACGGTGATCGTGCTGCTGGTGGTGCTGGTGGCGGTGATTCAGTTGGGGGGTGATCGGTTGGCGCGGGTGCTCAACAAGAGGTGAGGTATAGTCGGGCCATCGAAGCATCCAGGTATTCAGCACCATGCCCCTCAAGCCCGACGACCTCGACCAGATCACATCCACCACCCTCGGCCACTACAACAAAGTGGCCGAGGACTTTCGCGAAGGCACTCGCGATCACGATGTGAGCCAGAACATCGACGCGCTGCTGCGGCATATCCAAAGCAAGGCGCCGTTTACGGTGCTGGATTTCGGTTGCGGGCCAGGCCGCGATTTACAGACATTCACGCGCATGGGGCATATCGCCGTGGGCCTGGACGGTTCGGAGCGGTTTGCGCAGATGGCGCGCGAAGACAGTGGTTGTGAGGTGTTGCAGCAGGACTTCCTCAAGCTCGATCTGCCCGCCGAACGCTTTGACGGGATCTTTGCCAATGCGGTGCTGTTTCATATTCCCAGGCAGGAACTGCCGCGCGTGCTCAAGCAGCTCAATGAGGCGTTGAAACCTGGGGGCGTGCTGTTCAGCTCCAATCCGCGCGGGGACAACCAGGAAGGCTGGAACGGGCCGAGGTATGGCTCGTATCACGACCTCGCGGCGTGGCAGGCGCTGTTGACGGAGGCGGGATTTGTGGAGTTGGAGCATTACTATCGACCGACCGGGTTGCCTCGGGAGCAGCAGCCTTGGTTGGCCAGCGTGTGGCGCAAACTCTAGAGCGTCATCGCCTGGGCCAACCTCATCGCAGGCAAGCCAGCTCCCACAGGAAAGTGCATTCCCCTGTGGGAGCTGGGCTTGCCCGCGATGACGGACTCAAGGGCTCCGCTGCTGCACCTGATACACCCTTGGTTCCTCACCCACCACCAAGGCTGTCACGCTACGCCCGGCATACCCTTCTTTCTCCCGATCAGTGAAATTCGCCACCAACCGCGTCCCATCGGCAAACGTGGTTTCCTGTACCAACCGATCCGCTGTCAGCCATCTGAACCCGGTCATTTCCTGCGTGGCCAAGCGTTGGTGAAGCGGGCGGAAAAAGGCGTCCTGGCGCTGGATCAACGGGAGTCGTTGCTTCAAGGTCGCAGCACTCAAGTGATACAGCGGCGGCACGTTATAGAGCAACTGCATCAGCTCATTTTCAGCCTGCACATTGCTCAACTTGAGGCTGTCGAACAGCCAGTGGTGGGTGGTGATCACCGAACCGTGGAACACAGCCTGATACAGCGGCAGGCGCATGCTCGGCTCGACATGCACCGTGCGAAACGGCTCCCTCAATGGCACCGGCTTGAAAAACACCGTTGGTTGCTCGGGTGGGTACCAGTTACCGACGTAGTAGGGCGATTGCTTGTCCTTGGTCATGGCTTGATCACCCCAGCCGATCACGGGCGTCTGCATGCCATGGGCGAACAGGATGCCCTGGGCAGTGACGGCGTTGCCGTCTTCGGAACCGGTGGGCAACTGGCGTACGGTATTCAGCCAGCGGCAGGCATCGATGTTGCCCTCGGCGTTCTGCGCCTGGGTCATGCGGGCGCCGTCGCGGTAGCTGTCGAACACCATGCTGGTGGCGTAGGCGTCGAGGAACCAGGCGTTGAAACCGGCTTTGGCCTGCACAGCCTTCACGCGTGCCTCCAGCAAGGGCCGCACGCAACGTGGGTCGGTGTAGTGGCCCGATTGCTGGAAACCGGTCTTGAGCTTGCCGCCCTTCAATACAATCGCGCAGTCGCGGTAGGCCTTGGCGCCGAGGTGGGCGGTGGTCCAGTCAGGGTTTTCCGTGGCGGACAATGCGGTTTCATAGGAGTCGTAGGGCGCCATCAGGTAACCCGCCTCGACACCGGCGCGAATCGCCTCGGGATGCCAGAGGCCGCCTTCCCAGCCCTCGCCCAGGGTCAGCAGCAGCCGCGGCAGGCCTGAGTCGCGCAACGATTGGATCGTCTGGCTGCCCCAGGTTGCCGGGGAATCGCTCAAGGCACCGGCAAAGTCCACGGCCAACTCGCCGCGCAATTCACCGTAGCGCGCCGCGAGCCGGGTCATATCCGGTTCTTCACGTTGCCAGCTCTGTCGAGCCTTGGTGTTGATCGCCGCGTTTAGGCCGCGCAGCAACAACGTCTGTTCATAGCGATTCAAGGGAGAGCGCTGCGCCAGTATCTTGCTGGCCTCCTTGTCCAGCAGGCTTTTGATTTCATGGCCGCGCAAGCGCTTGAGCAACAGCGGCCAGTCCCGCACATCCTTCGGCGCCAGTAGGTCATTGCCCCACAGGTAGACGTGACTGGCACCCAGCAGTTTCTCGGCCTCGGGTGTCTGGCGCAGCTTGTCGGCCAAGGGTTCATAAAGACCCTGCTCCACCCGCCATTGGCGATAGCGCTTGGCACCGGCCAACGGGTCGGCATCGCCCAGATGCAGCAGCAGGGTCATGGGCGCGCCAGGATCGAGCGCGGTGAATTCATGGGCCAGGGACAGGGCCTGGTCCGCCTGCCAGCGCAGGCGGTTGTTGTAGGGGTTGGTCAGCAACCAGTTGAGGGTAAACGTGCCGTGATCGACACCCCACAGTGGCAGGCTGAGGTCCTGGGTGGTGTTGATGTCGCCTTGTTCAAGCAAAAAAGCGTTCCACACGGCATTGCCGGCGGGGACGTAATGCCCTTCGGCCAGCGGCCAGATCAGCCCCTTGCCCATGGCACTGGCCGGTTGTTGCAGGATGGGTAGTTCGCCGGGTTCACGCGCTTGGATAGTCAATACCAGGTCGCGCTGCTTGAGGGTGGCGCTTACGCGAAAGGCGCCGTCATCCCACTGCCAATCGGCCTGTTGATCACTGTGTGCAAGTTGGCTCACGGCACGGGCCGGTACGCCACTGGACACTTGTACCGCCGGCTGACCGCTGGGTGTAGCACGAATGGCGAGGGTCGCGGCGTCGAGTTCGACCCGCCACAGGGGGTTTTCCAACACGGTACTGGCGAAGGCGAGGGGTGACATGAAAAGGCAGAAGATCAGCAAGGTATGACGCATGGAACTCATGGCAGGCGACCGTTGAGAAGTGGAAGCCGGAGGGTAAGACACTCAATGGTTCGCCGGGGCGACGCCTGTCATTTGCAGAAGCTTCCCACAGTTCAAAAGTCCACTGGGCATAAGAATCTACAGATATGTAAGGGCACAGAAGCAACCTGTAGTGAGCGGGCTTGCCCCGCGTTGGGTGGCGAAGCCGCTCCGATAGGGTCACTGGGGCATACCTGATTGACCCGAGTCGCTTGGTTTTGGGGCGGCTTCGCCACCCAGCGCGGGGCAAGCCCGCTCACTACAAGATTGTGTAGGCTCCCACATTTTTAACCGCGTTCTTGCTGATGCTCCGGTTCCGGCTCGCGGATCTTGTACCAGGCCACATACAGCGCCGGCAAAAACAGCAGCGTCAGCAATGTGGCGATGATGATCCCGCCGATCATGGCGTACGCCATTGGCCCCCAGAACACTTCCCGCGCAATCGGGATCATGCCCAGGCTCGCTGCCGCCGCCGTCAACAGGATCGGCCGGCGCCGATGCTCGGTGGCCTCCACCACCGCATCCCAAGGCGTATAGCCGGCCAGCTCATATTCGTGAATCTGCGTCACCAGGATCACCGAGTTGCGGATGATGATGCCGATCAGCGCCAGGATCCCCAGGATCGCCACGAAGCCCATGGGCGTGCCTGTGGGAATCAGCGCCAGCACCACGCCGATCAGGCCCAGCGGCGCGACACTGGCGACCAGGAACATCTTCTGCACGCTGTGCAGCTGGATCATCAGGAAGGTCGCCATCAGGAACAGCATCAACGGCACCACGCTGGCAATCGGGCCCTGGGCCTTGCCGCTTTCTTCCACGGTGCCGCCGGTGGCGACTTTGTAACCCACCGGCAGACCGGCGCTGAATTTATCGATCTGCGGCTTGAGTTGCTTCACCAGGTCCGTTGGCTGCATCTCATCGCGCACCGCCGCCTTGATGGTGATGGTCGGCTTGCGGTCGCGGCGCCATACCAGCGGCTGTTCCAACTCGTAGCGCACGGTGGCGAAGGCCAGCAGCGGAATCGAGGTGCCGTTGGGGGTGACGATCTGCAGGTTTTGCAGGGTTTCCGGCGTGCCGCGTTCGGCGTCTTCGGCACGGCCGACCACGTTGATCAGGTAAATATCGTCATTCACCTGGGTCACCGAGGCGCCACTGACCACGCTGTTGAGCAGCTGCGCCACGTCTTCCGAGGACAACCCCAGCTGCCGCGCCTTATCCTGGGCGATGTCGATGCGCAGCACTTTGCCCGGCTCGTTCCAGTCGTAGATGATCTCGCCCAGGTGGGTGTTTTCATCCAGCAGGGTCGCCAATTCGATGGCGTGCTTGCGCACCTGGTCGGTGTCTTTGCCGGACACGCGATACTGAATCGGCCTGCCCACCGGCGGACCCATTTCCAGCGGCTGCACGAAGCTGCCGATGCCCACGAAGTCATCGCGCAAACGCTTTTGCAGGCGTGTGATCAACTCGCCACGCTCTTCCAGGCCTTTGCTCACGATCACCAGCTGCGCGTAATAGGGGTTTTCCAGTTGCTGGTCGAGAGGCAGGTAGAAACGGATCGCGCCCTGGCCGATATAAGTGCTCCAGCGCGCAATATCCGGGTCGTCCTTGATGATCGCTTCCAGACGGTCGACGGCCTTGCGCGTTTCGTTGATCGACGCGTTTTGCGGCAGGTTCAGGTCGACCAGGATTTCAGGACGGTCCGACGACGGGAAGAACTGGTTCTGCACGAACTGCATGGAAAACACCGAGGCGACGAACAGCGCCAAGGTGATGCCGATTGCCCACCAGCGGTTGCGCATGGCCCAGAGCATGCCGCCGTTGAACGCGCGGCCGATCCGCCCTGGCTCGGCATTGTGGGGTTTCACGTTGGCGCTGAGGATATGCACGCCAATCACTGGCGCAAACAGCACCGCCACCACCCACGACACCAGCATCGCCACGGCAATCACCGCGAACAGGGTGAAGGTGTACTCGCCCGCCGAACTGGCGTTGAGGCCAATCGGGACAAAACCTGCGACCGTCACCAACGTACCGGTAAGCATCGGGAACGCCGTGGAGGTGTAGGCATAGGTCGCCGCCTGCTCCTTGGTTTCGCCTTTTTCCAGGCGCGTGATCATCATCTCGACGGTAATCATCGCGTCGTCCACCAGCAGGCCGAGCGCGATAATCAACGCGCCCAACGAGACGCGCTGCATGGTGATACCGCTGTATTCCATGAACACGAACACCAGCGCCAGCACCAGCGGAATCGAGCACGCCACCACCAGCCCCGCGCGCATGCCCAGGCTGATAAAGCTCACCACCAGCACGATGATCACCGCTTCGAACAGCGCGCTGGTAAAGCCGCCTACGGCCTCCTCCACCACTTCCGCCTGGTCGGAAACCTTGTGCACGCCGACGCCCACCGGCAGGTCGGCGGTCAGCTCGTCCATGCGTCCGTGCAGCGCCTTGCCGAACGACTGGATATTGCCGCCCTTCTGCATGGCGATGGCCAAGCCGATCGCCGGTTTGCCGTTGAAACGGAACATCGGCCGCGCCGGGTCGACGTAGCCGCGCGTGATTTCAGCGATATCCGCCAGGCGATAGAAACGGTCGTTGAGCCGCAGGTTGACGTTGGCTAGGTCCTTTTCCGAGGCGAACTGCCCGGAGGTGCGCACCGAAATCCGCTCCGGCCCGGCCTCGATCACCCCGGCCGGCGTCACCGCGTTCTGCGATTGCAGGCTTTGCACCACCTGGCGCTGGTCAACCCCCAGCGCCGCCAGTTTGCGCGTGGAGAAGTTCAGGTAAATCACTTCGTCCTGCTGGCCGATCATCTCGACCTTGCCCAGCCCCGGCACCGAACGGATCTCGGCGCGCACCTGCTCAACGTAGTCGCGCAACTGGCGCATCGACAGGCCGTCGCCGGTAAACGCATACACCGAGCCGAACACATCACCGAACTCGTCGTTGAACGACGGCCCCTGCAACCCCTGGGGGAAGCTGCCGCGGATATCGTCGATCTTCTTGCGCACCTGGTACCAGATCTCCGGGATGGCCTTGGCGCTGGTGGTGTCCTTGAGGAACACGAACACTGTGGACTCGCCCGGCCGAGTGTAGCTTTTCACGTAGTCGAGTGAGTCGAGTTCTTCGAGTTTTTTCTCGATGCGGTCAGTGACCTGCTTGAGGGTTTCTTCCTGGGTCGCACCCGGCCAGCGGGTCTGGATCACCATGGTCTTGATGGTGAACGAAGGATCTTCCTCGCGCCCCAGGTTCATGTAGGAAAATACGCCCATCAACAGCGCGACGAACATCAGGTACCAGACGAAGGACTGATGCTTGAGCGCCCAGTCGGATAAGTTGAAGCTCCCTTTCATCGCGGGCTGTCCTCGTCGATTTTGACTTTTTGCCCTGGTTTCAGGCTGTTCACGCCGGCGGTGACGATGCGCTCGCCGGGTGTGACGCCGCCGTCGATCAGGGCGCTGTCGGCGTCACGGCTGAGCACGGTGATATCGCGCGGTTGCACGGTCTGGTTCTGGGTGTCGAGCAGCCAGATGCGGGTCTTGCCGTCGACCTCCTGCAGGGCGCTCAAAGGCAGCTCGATGCGTGGCGCGATGGCGGTGCTCAAGGTCACGCTGATCGCCGTGCCGAGGCGAAATGCAGGCGGTGTTTCGGTGAGGCTCAGGCGGGCGCGACGGGTGCGCGTGGCGCTTTGGGCCTGGGGTTCTATCTCGCGCACGATGGCGGTGGTCTGCACGCTCGGGTCGAGTTGTGCGGCGACCAGAAACACCACATCCGGCGGCAGGCGCTCGGCCAGGCCGGCGGGCAGGTCGATCACCGCTTCCTTGATGTCCGGGCGCGCCAGGGTCACCACTTGCTGGCCGGCCGTGACGACCTGGCCGGCCTCGGCGTTCCAGGCGGTGACAATGCCAGGGTGGTCAGTGCGCAGTTCGGCGTAGTTGAGCTGGTCCTTGGCTTGATCGACCGACGCGCGGGCCTGGTCGAGGGTAGCCTGGGTGGTCTTCAGGTCAGTCTGGGCCACGTCCAACTGGGCCTGGGCGCCGACGCCACGGTTGAACAACTCCTGCTGGCGACGGGCATTGGCCTGGGCATTGATGAACTGGGCCTGCACCCGCGCGAGGTCACCCTGGGCCGCGCGCAGTTGGTTCTGCTGGTCGGTGGGGTCAAGGACGGCGAGCAAGGCGCCTTTGTCCACCTCGGCGCCCACGTCCACCGCGCGGCGAGCGATACGGCCAGGCACGCGAAAGCCCAGGTTGCTTTCATAGCGCGCCTGGATGGTACCGGCGAAACGACCGAGGCTTTGCTGGTCTTCGGCCTTCACTTCCATGGACAGCACCGGGCGCACGGGCTCGGGCGGCGGTTCTTGCTTCGAACAGGCGACCAGCAACAGGCAGGCGCCGAGCAGCAGCGTCAGAGGCTTCATGGCTGGGCTCCTGGCTGGGCGATCTCGACCGTCATGCCGGGGTGCAGCAATTGCCCGCCGGCCACCACGACCTTCTCGCCACCTTTGAGGCCGTCGCCAATGATGACTTTGCCGGTAAGGTAACGCGCCACGCTGACCTTATGCAGTTGCGCCTTGCCGTCGCCGTCGACCAGCCATACCGCGGGTTCGCTGAGGTCTTTGGTCAATGCGGCCCACGGCAGTTCGATGCTTGCCTTGGCCGGGCCATTGGCGGTGGCGCTCACCACCGAACCCAGATCCATGCCTTTGGGCAGCGCCTGCAGGGCGATTTTCACCTGCACGGTGCCCGTATTGGCGGCCACGGCCGGGGTGACTTCACGGACCTTGCCCACGGCCTTGATGCTTGGGTTATCCAATAAGCTGATGGTGATGGGCGCGTCCGGCGCCGGCTCCACCAGCAGCGATTCATACACGTTGAACACGGCATCGCGCTCGCCATCGCGCGCCAGGCTGAAGATCGGCACCGTGGCCTGCACCACCTGGCCGACTTCGGCCTGGCGCGCGGTAATCACGCCAGGCGCATCGGCGAGCAGCGCGGTGTAGCCCAGTTGTTCACGGGCGTTGGCCAGTTGGGCCTGGGCAGCAGCCAGGGCGCTCTGGCTGCTGCGCAGCGCGGCCTGGGCGGAATCATATTCGCTACGGCTGGTGTAGCCCTTGGGCAAGAGTTTTTCCTGGCGCACGAAGGCGGCTGCAGTCTGCTTGACCCGCGCCTGTTCGGCCACGACCTGGGCCTGGGCGGAGTCGACGTTGGTCTGCAGGTCCTTGGGATCGAGCTTGGCCAGGACTTGCCTGGCGCTCACGCGATCGCCGACATCCACCATGCGCTGGATGATCTTGCCGCCGACACGAAAGGACAGGTCCGTCTGCACCCGCGCCTGGATATCGCCCGTCAGCGTCACCGCCGCGGCAAAATCCGCCGGCTGCACGGTCTGTACAAACACCCGTGAATGCGCCTTGGGTTCAGCCTTTTCTTCGCCACAGCCGCTCAGCAGCGTCAGTAGGCCAAGACCAAAAATACAGGTGGAAATACGACCGCCCATGCAGGCTCCTTTTGCGTGATGCCGACTTGCCAGTGTGCATGCGACTGTGAGCTTAGTTCAGGGTTCCTTATCTGCATGGAGACTCCCATACTCCAATGGTTCCCAAGCCGAATGAATGCCCATGCTCAAGACCCTCGCGGTGTCCAATTACCGCTCGATCAACCAATTGGTAGTGCCCCTGGACCGGCTGAACCTGATCACCGGGCCCAACGGCAGCGGCAAGTCCAACTTGTACCGGGCCCTGCGCCTGCTGGCGGAAACCGCCCAGGGTGGCGTGATCAATGCGCTGGCCCGTGAGGGCGGGCTCGATTCCACCTTCTGGGCCGGGCCAGAGACGCTCAGCCGGCGGATGCGCAACGGTGAAGTGCCGATCCAGGCCACTACGCGCCAAAGCGTCAAGCGCCTGCGCCTGGGGTTTGCCGCAGAGGATTTCAGCTATGCGATCTCCCTCGGGTTGCCGGAGCTGTCACTGTCATCGTTCGCACTGGACCCGGAAGTAAAGAAGGAGTGCATTTGGGCAGGTCCGGTGTACCGTCCGGCCAGCCTGCTGGTGCAACGTTCCGGACCGATGGTGCGTGCCCGCGATGGGCGCAACTGGGATGTACTGGCGCATCACACGCCCAATTACCACAGCCTGTTCGATCAAGTCGGCAGCCTGCGTGGCTCGCCTGAGGTGTTGCTGCTGCGGGAGAGCATTCGTGGCTGGCGCTTTTATGACCACTTTCGCAGCGATGTCGATGCACCGGTACGCCAACCCCAACTGGGCACACGTACCCCGGTGTTGCATCACGATGGACGGGATCTGGCGGCAGCATTGCAGACGATTCGCGAGATCGGTGACCGTGAAGCGCTGGAGCGGGCGGTGAGCGATGCATTCCCAGGGGCGCGCTTGAGTGTTGAGCCGTTGCAAGGCGGGCGCTTTGCGATTGAGTTTTACCAGGAAGGGTTACTGCGGCCGTTGTCGGCGGCGGAGCTGTCGGACGGCACCTTGCGCTACCTGTTGCTGATCGCTGCGCTGCTGACGCCACGGCCGCCGACCATGATGGTGCTGAACGAGCCGGAGACCAGCCTGCATCCTGATTTGTTGCCCGCATTGGCGCGCTTGATTATCCAGGCGTCCCGGCAGTGCCAGGTGTGGGTGGTGTCCCACGCCAGTCGTTTGATTGCAGCGTTGGAGCAGGACGAGGGGTGTAACTCGATTGTGTTGGAGAAGGTGCTGGGAGCGACCCAAATCGTTGGACAGGGAATGTTGGATGCGCCGGCTTGGCATTGGCCGGAGTAGGTGGCGGCTGTACCGGCCTCATCGGGAGCAAGCCCCCGATGAGCATAGGTATCTACACAACGTTCAAAGGCTGACAAATCTCCCTGTAATGAGCGGGCTTGTCCCGCGCTGGGTGGCGAAGCCGCCCCAATAAAGACACCGCGCAGTTTCAGAAAAACCCAATTCGCCTGGTTTGGGGCCGCTTCGCAGCCCAGCGCGGGCGGTGCGACGATTCGTCAAGCCCGCTCACTACAAAAATGTGTAGATACCTATGCCCCGATGAGGCCGGTACAGTCAGCACAAAAACCAGGTTTCAGCCCTGCCACTTCCCACCTTCAACAATCACACTCTCAGGCTTGGTGTCATCGCTCAGCTCTTTACGCACATACTGGTCATACAGCTTGAGCAAGAACTTCTCTTCACCCAACTTCGCCAACTCGGCATTTACCCAGTCACGCAGTTCGATATTGCCCTTCTTCACCGCTGGGGCAATCGGCGCTTCATCACCGAGTTTTTCCTCCAGCACGCGGTAGCCCGGGTTCTGCTTGGCCCAACTGAACAGCACCAGGTTGTCTTGCGCGTACGCATCGCCACGCCCGGCCGACAGGGCTTGCAGCGACTCGGAGTTCTTTTCGAACTTGAGCAGTTTCCAGTCCGGGTGGTTTTTGGTCAGCCAGATATCGGCGGTGGTACCGGTGGTCACGATAGTGGTACGGGTGGCCAGGTCATTCAGGTTCTTCACTGCGCTGTCCTTGGGCACCAGGGCCTGCACCGCGACTTTCAGGTTGGGGTTGGTGAAGTCCACCGCTTCCTTGCGCTCCGGCGTCACTGTCATGTTGGCGAGGATCAAGTCGACCTTGTCGCTTTGCAGGAACGGAATGCGGCTGGCCGGCTCGACGGCAACAAATTCGACTTTGTTCTCGTCGCCCAACAGGTCCTTGGCGAATTGGCGACCGATATCGGTATCGAAGCCCACGTAGCGGCCGGCTTCGTTGACAAAGCCGAAGGGAGGTTTGTCGGTAAAGACCCCGACGATCAGCTTGTCGCGCGCCTTGATCTTGTCGATGTAGCTCACGGCGACGCCCGGTTTTGCAGGCTCTTCGGCCTTTTTATCGCAGCCGGCCAGCAAGGCGACGGCAAACAGTGGCAGCAGTAACTTTTTCATATCAGTTCCAGTTCCTTGATCTTTTTGGGCAGTGTTGAAACAAAGGAGAAGTTCTCCAGGAACTGCTGCGCGCGTGCGGTTTGCGGGTTCGTAAAGAATGCCTCGGGGGTGTTGTGTTCGAGGATGCGACCGGCCTCCATAAACACCACGCGGTCAGCGACAGCGCGGGCGAAGGCCATTTCGTGAGTGACGATCAGCAGGGTCATGCCATCGCGCGCCAGGCCCTGGATCACTTCCAGCACTTCCTTGACCATTTCCGGGTCAAGGGCCGCGGTAACCTCGTCAAACAACATGACCTGAGGGTTCATGCACAGCGAGCGGACGATGGCGATGCGTTGCTGTTGACCGCCGGAGAGCTGGCGCGGGTAAGCATCGCGCTTGTCGGCAAGGCCCACACGCGCCAGCAATTGCTCGGCCTGTTCGCGGGCTTCGCGGGGGTCGCGTTTTTGCACCTTCAACGGGCCGAGCAGGATGTTGTCGAGCACGCTCATGTGCGGGAACAGGTGGTAACTCTGGAACACCATGCCGATGTCCTGGCGCACCTGGCGCCAGTCGGTGCTTTTTTCCATAAGCTCTCGGCCGGCAAAACGCAGGCTGCCGCTGTGCGCCACTTCCAGGCCGTTGAGGCAACGCAGCAAGGTACTTTTGCCGCAGCCACTGGGGCCGAGGATCACCACCACTTCGCCGCTTTGCACGCTCAGGTCGATGCCCTTGAGCACGTGCGTGTCGCCGAAGTATTTATTGAAACCCTGGAACTCGATCAATGCGCTCATGCTTGGGCCCAGCGCCGTTCCAGCACCTTGGAGGCCGCCGACAACGGGTAGCAGATAAAGAAGAAAAACAGGAACAGCACGCCGTAGATCAACACGGACTCGTAGGTGCGTTCGATGATTTGCTGGCCGACCTTAATCACGTCCACCACGCCGATCAGCACCGCCAGGGAACTGGTCTTGATGATGCGCGTGTAAACGTTGATGGTCGGCGGCGTCATGCGCTTGAGGGCCTGGGGCAGCAGCACGTAGCCGTAGAGCTGCGGATCGGAGAGACCAATCGACAACCCCGCTTCACGCTGGCCACGGGGCAGCGAATGCAAGGCACCGCGCACCACTTCGCCCACTTCGCTGGCGCCCCACAGCGACAGCACCAGCACCGCGCACCAGAAACTCGGGATGCTCAGGCCGAAGAAAATCGGCAGGCCGAAAAACAACAGGTACAACCACACCAACACCGGAATCGCGCGAAACAGCTCCAGGTAAACCCGCAGCAGCGCGTTGATCAGCCTGTTGTTCAAGGTGCGCAGCACGCCGTACAACACGCCACCAACCGTGCTGAACGCGATGCTCAAGAATGAAATCGACAAGGTTTGCGCCGCGCCCTTGCCCAGTTGCGGCAACGACACCCATAACAACTCAAGACCCGAACTGGCCATGCTGGAGCCTCCTTTCCAGGCGGCTGAGCAGCAGCGACAGCGGCAGGAACAGCAGCACGCAAATCAGCGTCAGCACCGCGAGCATTTCGTAAGTCTTGTAGTAAAGGGCGATGTAGCTCTTGGTGGTGTAGAGAATCTCCGGCACCGCCACGGCGGAGACCACGGTGGTCTCCTTGAGCAGGAAGATGAAATTGGCGAACAGCGCCGGCAGGCTGAGGATGCCGGCCTGGGGCAGGATCACGTGACGCAGCAATTGCCAGTCGGACAGGCCGATGGACTTGCCCGACTCGATCTGCGCCAGCGGCACCGCTTCGACGCCGGCGCGCAGCACTTCGGTGAGGTAGGCGCCGCCGAGGAAGGTCATGGTGATGATCGCCGCCCAGAAGCCGGAAATATTCAAGCCCAGGGCCGGCAGCGCGAAGTACACGAAGAACAGTTGGATCAGCAGCGGCGTGTTACGCGCCAACTCCACATAGAGCCCGACCAGGCGCGACAGGTACGGCGTGCGAAACACCAGCAATGCCGCGTTGATCAGCGCCACCAGCAACGAGGTGGCGATGGCGATCAGGCCCACTTGCAGCGTCACGCCCACGGCCTTTAGAAACGCCGGCAGGGTGCTGAGGATAAAAGCGAAATCGAAGGTCATTTCCAGTCCATGACGCCGCATGGGTAATGCAGCGAGCGCAATCCGAGCCGGTGTGGGTAACGCCGGGTAGCACGAACTTTAAAGGTATAAAAAGCAAAATTTAAATACCAAAATAGCATATTGATATCACCCAAAAAGATAACCGTCGGGTTCGCGGGTTTGGCGGGTGAAGGCTATGGTTGGTGGGTCTGTATTTCGAGGGAATGAACATGAAAAAGAAAGCGAAGCCCCTGGATCCGCAGGAGCTGGTGAAATGGTTGGTAGCGTTGCGCAGGGCGATCAATAGCCGCACCGTCTGAAACACCAGCTCCCACAGTGTTGGCCGTGTTCCAGATTGCAGGCAAAAAAAACGCCGACGCTGTAGTAGCCGTCGGCGTTTAAACCTTGAAGGGGGTTTTGGCTTACATCAGAACGCCGGCAACACCGCGCCGTTGTACTTCTTCTCGATGAAGGCTTTGACTTCCGGGCTGGTCAGGGCCTTGGCCAACTTCTGGATCGCATCGCTGTCCTTGTTGTCCGGGCGCGCGACCAGGAAGTTAACGTACGGCGATTTGGCGTCTTCGATGATCAGCGCGTCCTTGGCCGGGTTGAGGCCGGCTTCCAATGCGTAGTTCGTGTTGATCATGTCCAGGTCAACCTGGTCCAGCACGCGTGGCAGCAGGGCGGATTCCAGCTCTTTGAATTTCAGGTTTTTCGGGTTGCTGGCAATGTCTTTCGGCGTGGACAGGGCGTTGGTCGGGTCTTTCAGGGTGATCACACCGGCTTTCTGCAGCAGCAACAGGGCACGGCCGCTGTTGGAGCCTTCGTTCGGGATGGCAACGGTGGCGCCGTCCTTGAGCTCGGAAATATTCTTGATCTTTTTCGAGTAGCCACCGAACGGCTCGACGTGCACGCCGATCACGGTGACCAGGTTGGTGCCCTTGCCCTTGTTGAAGTTTTCCAGGTACGGCAGGGTCTGGAAGTAGTTGGCGTCCAGGCGTTTCTCAGCGACTTGCACGTTCGGCTGCACGTAGTCGGTGAAGACTTTGATCTGCAGGTCCACGCCTTCTTTGGCCAGGGTCGGCTTGATCAGCTCCAGGATCTCGGCGTGCGGCACCGGGGTGGCGGCCACCACCAGTTTCTCGTTGGCCTGGGCGAAGCCAGCAGTCAGGGCAGCCGCCAGTGCGGTAAACAACAGAACCTTTTTCATGCAATGTCCTTCTAACGACCGTTTTCTATGTGAGGTGCCAGCGAAGTGCTATCGCGGCATGGAACGGACAATACCTATATTTTTTATTCCCGAACAATATCTTTTATTCACTTTGATATTCCATTTTGCTCATGCAGGAATTTACGCAACGTTTCCTGCTCTGCGGGACTGGCGCTCGCGAAAATCCGCCTCACTTGTTCCAGCGGCGAACCGGTGACGGGCAAATTCAAATGCTCGGGCAAAATTTCATCGCCGCTGCTGACCAGCAATGCAAAGTGGATAACGTTTTCCAGCTCGCGGGTATTGCCCGGCCAGCTGTGATGCTCCAGCACACGCTGGGCGGCATCGCTGATCAACGGTACTGGAAGGCCCAGGCGCTGGCTGTAAATACCCAGAAAGTATTCAGCCAGGGACAGGATATCGCCGACCCGCTCGCGCAGCGCCGGCAAGTCCAGTCGGCCTTCGCTCAGGTAATGGAACAGGCGCTCATGGAACTTGCCGGCTGCCACGGCCTGCGCCAGGTCGATGCTGGTGGCGGCGACGAGGCGAACGTCCACCGGGCTCGGCTGATGGGCACCGACACGGGTGACTTCATGGTTTTCCAGGGCCGCCAGCAGTTTCACTTGGATCGGCAGCGGCAAGTCGCCGATCTCGTCCAGATACAAAGTGCCGCCATTGGCCGAACCGAACCAACCCGCCCGGCTGCTGGCCGCACCGCTGTGGGCGCCGGCGGCATAACCGAACAATTCCGCGTCGGCGTAGGTGGGGCTGATCGCGCCGCAATTGACCGAGACAAACAACCCGGCACGATCGCTGCCACGGTGAATATGCCGCGCCAGCAGCTCTTTACCGCTGCCCGTCTCGCCGCGAATCAACACGGGCAAGGCGCGCGGCGCGAGGCTTTCCAGTTCTTCGCGCAGTTGCCGTGAACGCGGATCGACAAACACCAACGCCTTGGCGCGGATACTCAGCGGGCTTTTTTCGGCGTCGGGAAAGGTCAGCAAGGGCTGGCCGTAGGTTTCATGCAGACTCATGGCAGACTCCCGCCCCCATTCCACTCAGGGACAGGGCGTTGAAAAATGTTCAGGCAGTGCGCCGGGCGTGATGCTCGAGGCGGCTCTGCAGGCGATATAGGTAGGCGAAACCCTGTTCCCAACGCTGGTGGCCGGACTTCACATTGATATGGCCGGCGCCGGACAAAATGCCGGCCTCGGCGCCCCAGTTGCGGGCCAGCTCCACCGCCCGAGGGGCGCTGACGGCACTGTCGTTGTCGGAACTGACCACCTGGCTGGGAAACGGCAACAGGTCGGTGGGAATAGGCGCGAAGTTGCGCAACGCCGGTGCACACGCAGGGCGTTCGACGTCGGCTGGGGCCACCAGCAGGGCACCGCGTACTTGCCGCAGGTAGTGCACCGGTGCGGTGGCCGCCCAATGCGCCACCGTAATGCAGCCCAGGCTATGAGCGATCAGGATCACCGGCGTGCTGTCGGCCGCGATGGCCTCGGCCAGCGCCGCGACCCAGTCTTCGCGACGCGGCGTCACCCAATCGGCCTGCTCCACCCGGGCGCTGTTGGGCAGGCTCTGCTGCCAATGGGTTTGCCAATGATCTTCTGGCGATCCTTGCCAGCCCGGCACGATCAGGTAACGAATCGACTCGCTGTGCATGGGTGTGCCCTCCTGCAGCGTTTAGCGTTGCTGATCAGTATAGGGACGGGATTTATATTCGTTAAGGAATAAGAAGCTATTTATTAATAACCAAAACTTCAATACCAGAGAAGATCGACTTTGATCCACGTTCCCGGCAAAAAAGGCCGCCCCCCCCTGATAAGAAGAAGACTCGAAAACTGGGCACCGGAACCGTCGGCCTGTAACGAGCCACAGAAAAATGCCCCGACATCAAAGGTGAAAAATTATGCTCGTCCACCAACCTCTAAACGTTTTGCCCCCCAGCCACACCCAGTCCTTGATAGACAACGGTCCGCGCGGCACAGCCCCTTCGCCCACGCTGCAACTTTCACCGTCGACCGCTACCGCTTCCCAGGCGCGCGCCAAGGATCAAGC
The DNA here is from genome assembly GCF_001983175.1 of Pseudomonas cedrina subsp. cedrina. Classification (GTDB taxonomy): domain Bacteria; phylum Pseudomonadota; class Gammaproteobacteria; order Pseudomonadales; family Pseudomonadaceae; genus Aquipseudomonas; species Aquipseudomonas cedrina. The sequence goes on along the minus strand of NZ_MNPW01000005.1, from coordinate 98,694 downwards.
AGCGCAATTCGTGGATCCGGCCAGTCGCACCGAGGCAGGGGGACGCACACGGGCATTGGCCCTGCAACAGACCGTCGCAGCCAGGGATCTTCTGTACCACCCAGGTGACACATTGCGCAGTGAACTGGGGTTGGCGGCAGGCAAGGCACACGACATGATCAGCCGGCTAGGCGACCTGCAGGCGCCACTGGGTGGGCACCTTTTCGGGCCTGAAGGACTGATGCCGGGCGAAAAACCTCAAGCATTGCTCCGCACGCTCCAACGCCTGATGGACGACGTCCCTGCCGGCAGCAACAGCGCCACAGCAAAAGACCGCTCGATAATGATCGCGCTCATGGGTGACATCGGCGCAATCCTGAGCAGCACAACCACAGGCGTGGAGCGCACACCAGGGCAGGATAAGCGGCTACGGGAAGCCATTCCCGGCTTGCTGGGCCTGCCTTATTCGGCAGCGCAATCCATCGCGCCCACCAGCGCGCTGGGAGGCTCGGGCACCATAGGGCCGGCCAAAAAGCAGGAACGGATCAAACCACCCAATGCCCAACCGCTTCGTACCGGCGTCCACAACCTGGGCAAGGAAGCAGATGATCTGCTGGGAATAAAATCGAATCGGCTGCTTCCCAGCCGGTGGGACGTGGCACAGCTCAAGAAAGAGCGCGTGGACAATACCGCGGAACCGCTGATCGCCCATATGTCCGGCACCCAGGCAGAGACCTTGGCGGTCTGGGACATGCTACGCGGGGAACAAAGGCCTTATACCCGAGTCATGGACGGACTCAATGAGCGTCCGGACCTTGCAAACGACCCCATGGCCCAGTTGCCCCCGGCGGAGCGCGACGCACGCTATGCACGCGCCGCTGGCACAGCGGCCTTCCTGATCAGTAACGGTTATCACAGCGCCGTGGAAGTACTGGGGGGGACGCTGGCCTATACCGGCCAGGATGGCCAATCGGTCGTCGGTCCCCGCCAGGACGCCGGTCATCTTTTCGGGCAAGGTGCCGCCACGCAACTCATCGGTGAGTTGCTCAACACGCAGCGCGCCGAGCGGGCCTGATCTTGAGTGCACCCGCCCCAGCGAAGGTACTGCGGAGAGGGTGACGTGGATCTCGGAAAACCTAGGGGGTGTGATGCGCGCATAACTCGAGTAACTGACGCAGCAGTGTCTGCCCTGCCGCCCCCAGGCCGCCGCGGCCGTACAATGCCAGGCGCACCCCCTGCACAGCCGGCAAACCACTGTCGGCGCCCAGGATGCGATGCCCTGGTTGCACCACGCGCTCCGGCAGCAGGCTGATGCCCAGCCCCGCCGCCACCGCCGAGCACACGCTGGCCAGGCTGGCACTGGAATAGCCAATGCGCCAGCGCCAGCCGCCCACCTCCAGATGTTGCAGCATTTCATTGCGATACAGGCCGCCCACGGGGAACGCCACCAGCGGCAATGGGTCGCGGTGCAGGGACGGCGTGCTGCGGCTATCAACCCAGCACAACGGTTCTGGCCAAGAGGCCAGGCAGTCGTCGCTGTCGCCCATTTGTTTGACCAGCAAGACGTCGAACTCACCACTGCGGTACTGGCGCTGCAACTGCGGGCCAAGCCCGCTGGCGACTTCCAGGCGCACCCGGGGATAGGCCAGCACAAACGAAGACAGCAATGGCATCAAGCGCTCAGCGGCAAAGTCTTCCGGTACGCCAAGACGCAGCACGCCGTCGCTTTGTTGGCCGATCAACACATCGGCGGCCTCCTCGTGCAGCGCCAGGATGCGCCGCGCATAGGCCAGCAAGCGCTCGCCCTCGACGGTGGCAACCACACGGCGCTGGTCACGGTCCAGCAACTGGCACGCCACCGCCTCTTCCAGGCGGCGGATCTGCTGGCTCACGGTCGACTGGGTCAAATGCAGGCGCTCAGCCGCCCGGGTGAAGCTGGCGCAATCGACGACCGCGACAAAACTGCGTAGCAACACGGGATCGAACATGGTCATTCCCTTTGCCACTGGATGGCATGGTTATATTTAATTTCAGAATACCTTGGGCGCTGGCCATACTCACGCCTCATCCACCCAATGCACGAGCACGCATGACCCTCAATAAATCTTTCGCCGGCTCGGCCCTGCTGGTGGTGCTCGGCCTGAACCTGCGGCCGATCCTCAGCTCGATCAGCCCATTGCTCGGCGAGATTCGCCAGGCCACCGGCCTGAGTTTCCAGAGCAGCGCCCTGCTTACCAGCCTGCCGGTGGTGTGCATGGGCCTGGTGGCGCTGGTGGGTGTGCGCGTTGAAGCAAAGCTGGGTGAGCGGCGCGGCATCGCCTTGGGCCTGATGATGATCCTGCTGGCGTGCCTGGCCCGCTGGTTGATGGGCCAGGGCTCGGCGCTGCTGGTCACGGCCTTGCTCGGCGGTGCCGGCGTGGCGCTGATCCAGGCGTTGGTGCCGGCAATGATCAAGCGCGAGTTCCATTACCGCGTGCCGGTGGCGATGGGGGTGTATTCCGCGTCGTTGATGGCCGGTGGCGGGCTGGCGGCGCTGCTCAGCCCGGTGGTGGCCAACCATTTCCAGCACTGGCAGGCCGGGCTCGGCGTGTGGTTGTTGCCAGCGCTGGCGGCGTTGCTGTTGTGGGCCTGGTTGCCGCTGGGCGCTGCGAAAAACCCGCGGGTGGCGCCAGCATTCCAGGGCCTGCGCAATCGTCGCGCCTGGCTGCTGGCGCTGTATTTCGGCTTGGTGAACTGCGGCTACATGAGCCTGGTGGCGTGGCTGCCCGCCTACTATCAGCAACTGGGTTGGGGTGTACTGCCCAGCGGATCACTGCTGGCCTTCATGACGATCTTCCAGGTGATCGCGGCGCTATTGATGCCGGTGCTAGCGCAACGCGGGGTCGACCGCCGGCCCCTGCTGTGGGTCAGCCTGCTGGCCCAGACCCTTGGCTACCTCGGCCTGTTGATTGCACCGTTGCAGTTTCCCCATGTGTGGGTGGCGCTGTGCGGTTTCGGCCTGGGAGCGTGTTTCGCCCTCAGCCTGCTGCTGACCCTGGACCATCACCGCGACCCGCGACAAGCCGGTCAACTGGCGGCGTTCGTACAGGGCGTGGGCTTTTTGATCAATGCGGTTTCGCCGTGGCTGACCGGCTGGTTGCGCGAAGTCACCGGTAGCTTTGTCAGTGCCTGGATCGTGCTGACCGCGACGGCGGTCGCGATGCTGGTGGTAACGCGGGTATTCAGCCCGGCGACTTACCGCCCTGCGCCCGCGCCAGTGGTTCAAGCCGATTTGCCCGCGCAAACGTCCCGAAGTCATTGAAACGCACCCCCATCTCAGCCATGACTTCATGCGCCACCCTGGCGGTGAGCTGGCGGATGTAGAACGGCTCCTTCACCACAAAATGGTGGATGCCATGGGTGCTGCCGAAATTGAAGCAGAACGCTTGCAGCGGCCACATCCACCAGGGGCTCAGCACTTGGGTCTGCTGGATCACATTGCCCAGCTCCACATCGCCGTAGTAGTGCATGTTGGAGCTGACGAAGTGCAGGCAAAACGTGCGCAGCACATTGGGGCCGATGATCACCACGGCGGCGATGTCGATCACCTGCATCATCTGCAAAGTGCCCGCTGACCATTCGATGGGCGCGCCCAACAGGCTGGCGATGCCGTTGGCGGCGTGAAAGCCGAGGAACACATACCACGCGCCCCAATGCAGCAGCGCCAGCGGTGCATACACCAGCAATACACGCTTGAGGATGCTGAACCTGTGCCGCCAGGTCTTGGCGCGCAACAGGCGAATCAGGGCCGACATCATGTTGTCGCCCACCATCAGCAACCGTGGGATGCCCCAGGGCTCGCCGTTGGTGATCGCGCGCTCCTCCATATCGGCCTCGGTGCCGGAGACCTTGTGATGGTTGAGGTGCAAGTGCCGGCGAATCCACGGGTTGATCGTGCTCGGCCGCGCCAGCCATACCAGGCCCATCATCAGGTTGTGCGCCAGGCGCTGCTTGCGAAAATACATGCTGTGGATCAGGTCATGTTCCAGCTCATGGGTCAGCGAGGCGAAGAACGCATTGAGCAGCAGGCACGCCCACCACGCCATGTACCCCATGATGTAGAGCGCCGCCGAGCCGATCATGCCCACCAGCGCAAACGCCAGGATCCCCGCCCCCAGCGCATCCTGATGCAGCAACCAGGGATGTTGCCGACGCAGTCGCACGCCCTCGGCCAGCACCACTTCACGGATATGCGCCGCGCGCTGTTGTGCATTCATCCGCTGGGGGCTTGCAGAAGTACCGTCCATGCTTCCATCCTCTGGTCTGTTGATGCTCACATCCTGCCCCAAGCGATCAGGCAGGATGCTAGCCCCGCACGCCAACCTGTTGACCGCAAGCGCCAATCGCCATGACCGAACCCACCTCCCTCGCCAGCTGGACCCGCGCCCTGCGCAAGCAGCTCGACGCCCTGGGCCTCGACAGTGCCGCGCTGTGCACGCAGGCCGGGCTCGACCCGCAGCGCATGGACGACCCCAACGCACGTTATCCGCTGTCGGCCACCACGCGCCTGTGGGCGCTGGCGGTGCAGGCCAGCGGCGATCCGGCCATCGGCTTGCGGGTGTCGCGGTTTGTCAGCCCCACCACGTTTCACGCGTTGGGGTATGCCTTGGTCGCCAGCGGCAGCTTGCGTGAAGTGTTCGAGCGCATCGTGCGTTATTACCAGGTGGTCAGCGATGCACTGACCCTGGAGCTGAGCCTTGAAGGTGAGCGTTACCGCTTTCGCCTGTTGCAGCCGCCGGGCAGCCCGGCACCGGCATTTGAAGCCATCGATGCGTTCGCGGCGATTTATGTGCGCACTTGCCGCAACCGCCTGGGACGCGACTACGCGCCGCTGGCGGTGTACCTGCGACGGCCGCAGCCGGCCGATCCCCAGCCATGGCACAGGGTGTTTCGCGCGCCGGTATTCTTCGGCGCCGAGGAAGACCGATTGGAGTTCGCCGCCCAGGATTTCGACAGCCACCTGGACGATGCCAACCCGGAACTGGCCGAGCACAACGAAACCGTGCTCAAGCGCACCCTCGCCCAGCTGCAACCGCTGACCTGGGAACGCAAGGTGCGCGCGGCCATCGAGGCGCAACTGCCGGAGGGCGAGCCCGGCGCCGAGCGCATCGCCCAGGCCTTGCACCTGAGCCTGCGCAGCTTGCAGCGGCATCTCGCCGATGAAGGCTGCCGGTTTGATGCGTTGCTCAATGAATGCCGGGAGAACCTGGCGTTACTGCATTTGCGCGATCCGCAGTGCTCATTGGCCGAGGTCAGTCATTTATTGGGGTTTGCCGACACCAGCAGCTTCAACCGGGCGTTCAAGCGCTGGACGGGGATGACGCCGGGGCAGTTCAGGGATGGGTTGCGGTAGATAGGTTTGTAGTGCCTGTGAGGGCCTCATCGCGGGCAAGCCCGGCTCCCACAGGGGAATGCATTTCGAAATGTGGGAGCTGGTTTGCCTGCGATGACGCCGGCCCAGGCGTTGCTTATTAGGACCGATCAACGCCCGCGATCACGGCGCAGTAATTTCTTCACCCGCACCACCAACGCCTTGTCCTCAAACGGCTTGAGCAAGTAATCATCCTCATGCAGCTCCAGCCCGCGCAGGCAATTGCTCGTTCCCACGCTCCGCGTGGGAATGCCGCCTGGGACGCTCCGCGTCCCGCCGACAACTCAATGCATAAGGTGACGCAGAGCGTCACGGGATGCATTACCACGCGGAGCGTGGGAACGATCAATGCCGGGAGAACCTGGCGTTACTTCATTTGCGCGATCCGCAGTGCTCATTGGCCGAGGTCAGTCATTTATTGGGGTTTGCCGACACCAGCAGCTTCAACCGGGCGTTCAAGCGCTGGACGGGGATGACGCCGGGGCAGTTCAGGGATGGGTTGCGGTAGATAGGCTTGTGGTGTTTTTAAGGACCTCTTCGCGAGCAAGCCCGCTCCCACAGTTGACCGCATTCCAAAGCTGGAAATCGGTCAACTGTGGGAGCGGGCTTGCTCGCGAAAGCACCGGAACAGGCGCTGCAGCTTCCAGATGAATCAACGCCCGCGACGCAACAACTTCTTGACCCGCACCACCAACGCCTTGTCCTCAAACGGCTTGAGCAAGTAATCATCCTCATGCAATTCCAGCCCGCGCAGACGATCTTCAATCCCGCCCGGCGTGGTCAGGAACAGCACCGGCGTCTGGCCCTTCTGCCGAATCGCCTGCTGCAGCTTCCAGGCATTGAGCCCCGGCAACATCACGTCCAGGATCACCAAGTCGTACTCGGTGCTTTCCACAAACCGCTGGGCGGCCATGCCGTTGGCCGCGACTTCCACGGCAAAACCTGCCTCGCTCAGGCCCTGGGCCATGCGTTGCGCCAGTTGCGGCTGGTCTTCCACTAACAACACCTGCATGCCTACCTCTTGGGTTCATTACAAACCTGTCATCAAATTGTTCGGCTTTTGACCCCGTCCGCTGGCTAAGGTGGCGGCCTGCTTTCTGGAGCCGTTCCCATGTACCGCACCGCCTTGTTCTTGAGTATCGCCATCAGCGCCAGCGTCGTGGCAGCGCCATCACTGCCGCGTCACGCCGACCTCGATCTGGCCACCGCCCGCCAATTGGCGGACGCCAGCCTGGCGCACTGCACCGCGGCCATCACCGTAGTGGATCGCGGCGCCAACCTGTTGCTCAGCCTGCGCGCCGACGGCGTTGGCCCGCACAACAGTGTGGCCAGCCAGCGTAAGGCGTATACCGCACTGTCGTCGAAAACCCCGACCCGACTGTTCGCCGAGCGTGCCCGCAACAACCCCGAAGCCGCCAACCTTAACAGCTTGCCCGAGTTGCTGTTGCTCGGCGGCGGCGTGCCGCTGTTTGCCGACAACGAATTGGTGGGCGCGCTGGGCATCGCCGGTGCCGGCGGCGCCGAGCAGGACGAAGCCTGCGCGGTCAACGCGGCCAATCAACTTGGCTTGAATATCACCCCTTGAGGAAACAATGATGAAAACGTTGAACATGACCCTTGCCGCCCTCAGCCTGAGCGGCCTGAGCGGCCTGGCGCTGGCGGCCGGCAACCCGCTGAGCGTGCATGTGCTGAACCTGGAAAACGGCCTGCCATCCGCCGGTGTCGGCGTCACCCTGGAGCAGCACGTGGGCGATCACTGGCAGTCGCTGTCCAACGGCGTCACCAACCAGCAGGGGCGTATCGCCGAACTCTTCCCGGCCAACCAGGCCATGCAACCCGGCGAGTACCGCGTGGTATTCAAGACCGGCGATTATTACAAAAAAGCCAATCGCGAGACGTTCTTTCCCGAGGTGCCGGTGATCTTCCAGGTCAAGCAGGCCGACCAGCATTACCACATTCCGCTGTTGCTCAGCCCTTACGGCTTTTCCACCTATCGCGGCTCTTAGTTCACAGGCCCGCGGCCTGCCGCAGGCCCTGCAAGTCCAGCACCTCAATCGCAGCGTAACTCAGGCCGATGATGCCCTGTTGTTCCAGCGCCTTGAGCAGACTGTTGGTGGTCTGGCGCGACAAGCCCAGCATCGCTGCCAGATCCTCCTGGGGCAGTTGCAGTGTGCGGCGCGCCGGGTCGATCTCGCCGTAGCCTTCGGCGATCATCAGCAGCCGATGGGCCAGGCGCGCCGACGCGGGCATCAGGCTCATCTGCTCGATGTTGATCAACGACAGGCGCAATTTGTGGCTCATCAACAAGGCCACGTCGCGCCAATACACCGGCTGCCTGGCAAGGATGTCGAGCATCGACGCCTGCGGTACCTGCAACAGGGTGCACGGGCCCATCGCCAGGGCATCGTGGGTGCGCGGCAGGTTATCGAACAGGCAGATTTCGCCGAACCAGTAAGGCGTTTCCACCAGGCTCAAGACCGCCTCCTTGCCCTGGGCATTCACCGCGCTGATGCGCACCGCGCCGTCCAGCACCGCATACAGCCCACACGGCGGATCGCCGCGCTTGAACAGCGACTGCCCCGCCGTCAGCGAGCGCAACCGCGCGGCCGCCAGCAGGCTACGCTGTAGCTCGACAGGCAGATGGCTGAACCAGTGCCCGCTGGCCAGACGGGCGTGCCATTTCTGTGCATCCATGGGAACTCCGAAGATTGTCGCCCAGTTGACAGTTCACCACAGGCTGACAGGGCATGATCAAGCATCCTACAGGAGGAATAACAATGAAAAGCCTCGTCGACCACCTCAGCCAATACGCCGCCTACCACCGCGACCCGCGCAATATCGCCAGCCACTTTATCGGCATTCCGCTGATCGTGGTCGCGGTCGCCGTGCTGCTGTCGCGCCCCGAATGGACAGTGGCTGGCCTGTGGATTTCACCGGCCGTGATTGTCGCGCTGTTGTCGGCGTGGTTTTACCTGCGCCTGGAACTGGCGTTGGGCGTATTGATGACGTTGCTGATGGGGTTGTCGGTATGGGCCGGGCACGCGCTGGCGGCGCAGAGCACGCTGGTGTGGCTGGGCAGTGGCGTCGGGATGTTTGTGGTGGGCTGGGTGATTCAGTTTGTCGGGCATTACTACGAAGGCAAGAAGCCGGCGTTTATCGATGATGTGTCGGGGCTGATCGTGGGGCCGCTGTTTGTGGTGGCGGAGTTGGCGTTTTTGCTGGGGTTGCGGCAGGGGTTGAAGCAGCAGATCGAGCAGCGCTCCGGGCCGGTCCTGCTGCTTTCGGTCTAAATGTGGGAGCCGGGCTTGCCCGCGATGGCATCACCTCGGTGTATCTGATACACCGCGGTGATGCCATCGCAGCGATGCGGCGACCCGACAAGCCAGCTCCCACAGAAGCCCGCTCCCACATTGGGTGTTGCGGTGTGATCAGGCTTTTTGCCAGACCTTGGGCTTGAAGAACAGGGTCTCGCCACGGGCCAGGCCGGTCAGGCTGTCATGGTCTTTCACCACTTCAGCTTCGATCAGCTCGGGCTGGCCTTCAACCTTCAGCGTCACCCGCGTGGTCGCGCCCAACGGGCGAATATCACGCACCTCAGCAGCATGGTGATCCTCCAGCTCATGCCGCGACAACGACACTTCGTGCGGACGGAACAGCAGGTGTTTGTCTTCACCCAAATGCAGGCGGTTGGAGTCGCCGAGGAAGTGGTAGACGAAATCGCTGGCCGGGTTTTCGTAGACCTCACCCGGTGAGCCGATCTGCTCGATCACGCCCTTGTTCATCACCACGATGCGGTCGGCAACCTCCATGGCCTCTTCCTGGTCGTGGGTCACGAACACCGAGGTCAGGTTGATGTCTTCGTGCAGGCGCGCCAGCCAGCGGCGCAGCTCTTTGCGCACCTTGGCGTCGAGGGCGCCGAACGGCTCGTCCAGCAGCAGCACTTTGGGTTCCACCGCCAGGGCGCGGGCCAGGGCGATACGCTGGCGCTGGCCACCGGAGAGTTGTTCCGGGTAGCGGTCCGACAGCCAATCCAACTGCACCATGTTCAGCAGTTCATGCACCTTGACCGCGATCTGGCTTTCGCTCGGGCGCTGGTTTTTCGGTTTCATGCGCAGGCCGAACGCCACGTTGTCGAACACGCTCATGTGGCGGAACAACGCATAGTGCTGGAACACAAACCCGACGTTGCGATCACGCACATCGTGGCCGGAGACGTCTTCGCCGTGGAACACGATGCTGCCGTCATCCGGGGTTTCGAGGCCTGCAATGATGCGCAGCAAGGTGGTCTTGCCACAGCCGGACGGGCCCAGCAACGCCACCAGCTCGCCACTCTGGATGTCCAGATTGATGCTGTTGAGGGCCTTGAAGGCGTTGAAATTCTTGCTGACATTACGGACTTCGATCGACATGACTTATTCCTCACCAGCGCTGTTGCGCAGGCGGTTGATACGGTTCTCGCTCCACTGCTTGAGCAGCAGGATGAAGAGCGCCAGGATCAGCAACAGGCTGGCCACCGCAAACGCGGCGACGTGGTTGTATTCGTTGTAGAGAATCTCGACATGCAGCGGCAGGGTGTTGGTGACGCCGCGAATGTGGCCGGACACCACCGACACCGCGCCGAACTCACCCATGGCCCGCGCGGTACACAGCACCACGCCGTAGATCAGGCCCCACTTGATATTCGGCACGGTGACATGCCAGAACATCTGCCAGCCATTGGCGCCCAGCAGGCGCGCGGCCTCTTCTTCCTGGGTGCCCTGCTCCTGCATCAGCGGGATCAGCTCACGGGCCACGAAGGGCACGGTGACGAAGATGGTCGCCAGTACGATACCGGGCAAGGCGAATACGATCTGGATGTCGTGGTCCTGCAACCACGGGCCGAAGAAGCCCTGGGCGCCGAACATCAGTACGTAGACCAGGCCCGCAATCACCGGCGACACCGAGAACGGCAGGTCGATCAGCGTCACCAGGATGCTTTTGCCACGGAACGAGTACTTGCTCACGCACCAGGCGGCGCTGACGCCGAATACCACATTGAGCGGCACCGAAATCAGCACGGCGATCACCGTGAGTTTCAGCGCCGACAACGCGTCGGGTTCGAGGATGGCGGTAAAGAACGCGCCAAGGCCGTTTTTCAGGCCCTGGGTCACCACGATCAGCAGCGGCAACAGCAGAAACAGGACGAACACCAGCCAGCCAAGGCCGATCAGGATACGTCGCGACACAGCGCTGCCACGGCGGGCGGCGTTGGCCGAGGACGCGGCGGAAATAGACGATTGGGACATGTTCCGCGCCTCCTTATGGACGTTCGATGCGCCGCTGCAACAAGTTGATCAGCAGCAGCAATACAAAGGAAACCACCAGCATCAGCACGCCGATGGACGTGGCGCCGCGATAGTCGTATTGGTCGAGCTTGACCATGATCAGCAGCGGCAGGATCTCGGTTTTCATCGGCATGTTGCCGGCGATGAAGATCACCGAACCGTACTCACCGACGCCACGGGCAAACGCCAGGGCGAAACCGGTCAACCAAGCCGGCAGCAACGCAGGCACCAGGATGTAGCGGAACACCTGCAGCGGCTTGGCGCCCAGGCAGGCGGCGGCTTCTTCGACTTCCCGGGGGATGTCGGCCAGTACCGGCTGCACCGTGCGCACTACGAACGGCAACGTGACGAAGGTCAGCGCCAGGGTGATGCCCAAGGGGGTGTAGGCGATCTTGAAGCCCAGGTCGGCGGCGAACTGGCCGACAAAGCCGTTCGGCGCATACAAGGCCGTCAGCGCGATACCGGCCACGGCGGTGGGCAGGGCGAACGGCAGGTCGATCATCGCATCGATGATTTTGCGGCCGGGGAAGGTGTAGCGCACCAGCACCCAGGCCAGCAGCGTGCCGATCACGCCGTTGATCAGCGCGGCATACAACGCGGTGCTGAAGCTCAGTTTCAATGCCGCCAGCACGCGCGGTGCGGAAATGATGGCCCAGAACTGATCCCAGGTGAGTTGGGCGGCGTGGACAAACATCGCCGCCAGCGGGATGAGTACGATCAGGCTGAGGTACACGACGGTGTAGCCCAGCGTCAGCCCGAAGCCGGGTATGACGGGGGAGGTACGACGCGACATAAGAGTCCTTGGTTAAAGGGTAAACACCACTGCACGTTTCTGTGGACACTGGCTTGTGTGGGAGCCGGGCTTGCCCGCGATGCAGGCACCTCGGTGTATCAGTCACACCTCGGTGATGCCATCGCAGGCAAGCCAGCTCCCACAGAAAAGCGGATCCCTATAGATACTTTGGCTTACTGCGCCGTGTAGATCTGGTCGAACACGCCACCGTCGTTAAAGAATTTCGGTTGGGCAGTTTTCCAGCCGCCGAAGTCTTTGTCGATAGTCACCAGGTCCAGTTTCGGGAACTGCTGGGCGTATTTGGCGGCGACTTTCTCATCGCGTGGGCGGTAGAAGTTTTTCGCCGCAATTTCCTGGCCAGCCGGGCTGTACAGGTGCTTGAGGTATTCGGTGGCGATTTCGGTGTTGCCCTTTTTCTCGGCGTTCTTGTCGACCACGGCCACTGGCGGCTCCGCGAGGATCGACAGCGAAGGCACGACGATATCGAACTTGTCGGCGCCGCCGTCTTCTTTCAGGGCCAGGAAGGCTTCGTTTTCCCAGGCCAGCAACACGTCGCCCTGGCCGTTGTTGACGAAGGTGATGGTTGAACCGCGCGCGCCGGTGTCCAGCACCGGCACGTGCTTGAACAGCTCCTTGACGTATTCCTGGGCCTTGGCTTCGCTGCCACCGGCTTTCAGGCCGTAGGCCCAGGCGGCGAGGAAGTTCCAGCGGGCGCCGCCGGAGGTTTTCGGGTTCGGCGTGATCACCGACACGTCTTTCTTGATCAGGTCACCCCAATCCTTGATGCCTTTGGGGTTGCCCTTGCGCACCAAAAACACGATGGTCGAGGTGTACGGGGTGCTGGCATCCGGCAGGCGGGTCTGCCAATTTTCCGGGAGCGTCTTGCCCAGCTTGGCAACTTCGTCGATGTCACCGGCCAGGGCCAGGGTGACCACGTCGGCGCGCAGGCCATCGATCACAGCCCGGGCCTGCTTGCCCGAACCACCGTGGGATTGCTGGATCTTGACGGTGTCGCCGGGGTGGGACTGTTTCCAGAAGCTGGTGAACTCAGCGTTGTAGTCCTGGTACAGCTCACGCGTAGGGTCGTACGAGACGTTGAGCAACTCGTAGTCCTTGGCAACCGCGGAACCTGCAAACACGGCGCTGGCCAGGGCGGCCAGGGCATAACGGCGAATCGACGACATAGAAGCTCCTGAAATTCTGGGGTGTTGGCCGCCCCTGTAGGAGCGAGCTTGCTCGCGAAAAACCTGAGGCCGACGCGAGTTACCTGATAGCGCTGCGTCATCGTTAAAGGTTTTCGCGAGCAAGCTCGCTCCTACAGGGGCTTATTCTTATAGTTGTTGCTTAGGCGGGCTTGTTACCCGGGTTCTGCAGGCGGAATTTTTCTTTGCGTTCAATCTGCACGACTTGCGCGTTGTGCACCGTGATTTCCACCGCGCCAAACCGCAGATCGCGCAGGGCGCTCTGGATCTCGCGCAAAATGGCTGCTTCGTCCTGGCCGTCAACGCTACGTAGAGATGCGCTCATGGTCTCGCTCCTGAAATGAAGATGCCTGCGCAGTGGTGGCACTGCTTGTGGCGTGAGGGCGATAGTAAATAAGCGCGGATATTCTTAAAAAGACTATTTAAGAATGTTTATATAACCAAAAATAATTTCCTATTGGGGCGTGGGGTTAGATGCAGGTTTTGGAGCCGAGTACTGAGTCAGCTTGATGCAAATCCAACTGTGGGAGCTGGCTTGCCTGCGATAGCGGTGTGTCAGTCACCGAATGCAGCAACTGGTCGGCCCCCATCGCAGCATAGGTATCTACACAACCCTCAAAGGCTGACAAATCTCTCTGTAGTGAGCGGGCTTGTCCCGCGCTGGGTGGCGAAGCCGCCCCAATAAAGGCATCGCCGAGCTTCAGGTAGAATCCGGTCGCCTGGTTTGGGGCTGCTTCGCCACCCAGCGCGGGACAAGCCCGCTCACTACAAAGATGTGTAGATACCCATGCCCATCGCAGGCCAGCCAGCTACCACAGGTTGAAGGCATTTCAAATCCGGATGGTTGGCGCCTTCATCCAATCTATCTCTTCTGCCGGCACCGGCCGCCCAAACCAATATCCCTGGCCCATATCGCACTGCTGGTCGAGCAGAAACCGCGCCTGCTCCGCCTGCTCGATCCCCTCGGCATGCACCTGCATGCCCATGCTTTTGGCCAGGGCGATCACCACGCGCACAATCGCGGCGTCATCTTCGTCCCACGGCAGCCCGGCGACAAAACCCTGGTCGATCTTGAGTTTCTGTACCGGCAGGCGCTTGAGGCGCAGCAATGAGGAATAGCCGGTGCCAAAGTCATCGATGGCCAGGCGCAGGCCCAGCTCGCGCAGGCGGTGCATCTGCTCCAGGGCGACCTCCGGGTCTTGCATCACGGCGCTTTCAGTAACCTCCAGTTCAAGAAACGCCGGGTCCAGGCCGGTTTCATGCAGCACCTGGGCGACCTGCGCATACAGCTCGCGCCGCGCAAACAGGCGGCTGGACACGTTGACGGCGATGAAACTCAAGGGCGCCCCTTGGGACAACCATTGGCACATTTGCCGGCAGGCCTGGTGCATGACCCAGGCATCGATCTCGGCGATCAACCCGGTGCGTTCGGCAATGGGGATGAACTCGACCGGGGGCACCAGGCCCCGCTCCGGGTGCTGCCAGCGCACCAACGCCTCGACGCCGATCAAGCGGCCGCCGTGCAGCTCATGCACCGGTTGGTAATAGACGCAGAGCTCCTGCCGCTCAAGGGCGCGGCGCAATTCGCTGGCGATTTCCACACGGTTCTGCGCGTGAGCGGTGAGTTCTTCGGTGTACAACGCATAGCCTTCGCGGCCGGCGCTCTTGGCCTTGAACAGCGCGGAATCGGCGTTACGCAGCAGTTGTTCAGCGCTCAGGGCGTCGTTGGGGAACAGGCTGATACCGATACTGGCGCTGATAAACAGCTGGTGGTCATCGAAGATGAACGGTTGTTTCATCGTCTGCAAGATACGTTGCGCCAGGCCGCCGGCCTGGGCCAGCTGTGGACAACTTTCCGCCAGCACGGCGAACTCATCACCGCCCAGGCGCGCCAGGGTCACACCCGGGCCGAGCAGCGCCGTGAGCCGTTCGCCCACCAGTTTGAGCAACTGGTCACCGACGTTATGGCCCAGGCTGTCGTTGATGATCTTGAAGTGGTCCAGGTCCAGCAACAGCAGGGCGCAACCGCGCTTGTGCAGTTGCGCCGAAGCCAGCGCCTGCTCGGCGCGGTCGGTGAACAGCAGGCGGTTGGGCAGGTCGGTCAGCGGGTCGTGGTGCGCAAGGTGGGCCAGTTCGTGCTCGGAGTCCTTGATGGCGCTGATGTCGGAAAACACCGCGACGTAATGCGAGACCTGGCCTTGGTCATCGAAGATCACCCGAATGGTTTGCCACTGTGGATAAATCTCCCCGCTTTTGCGTCGGTTCCAGATTTCCCCGCTCCATTCGCCGGTGCGCGCCAGGCTCTGGAACATCTGCTGGTAAAAATTCGACGAATGGCGCCCAGACTTGAACAGGCTCGGCTGCTGGCCCATGACGTCTTCGCGCTGGTAGCCGGTGATCGCCATAAAGGCCCGATTAACGTGGACAATCAGGCCCTGCGCGTCGGTCACCAGCACGCCTTCGCGGGTGCAGTCGAACACCGCAGCGGCCTGGCGCAGGCGCTCGCGGTTTTCCTTGAGGGGTTGCAGCAACTGGCTGGCACGGGCAAACCGGGCGCAAAGCAGGGAAATCGCCACGGCACTGAGGGCCACCCACACATAGCCGCGAACCTGCAGCCAATGGGTCAGCTCACTCGGGTTATCGAGAAATTCGATCAATATCGCGGGCGTGAGGCTTATCCACAGCACGGAAACCAGCAGGTAGACCAGCCCCGCACGCAGGGCACCTCGGTATGAAAACAGCATATGGTCAGTAATCCTTACCCAAAAACAGAATCGCCCTACAAAGGCTGCGGATTATAGAATAAGAAACATCCAGTCACTCCTATCTGAAAGGGCGGCTGGTTTTCTGTGTAGGCTTAGTGATAATGCGTGAGCTGTTCTTTTCTTTATCTGAGGGCCATACAGCCTATGTGGTACAACGGTTTTCTTGACCTGTCAGCCTGGCAACTGGTGGCGGTCACTCTGTTGATGACCCACGTGACCATTATTGCGGTCACGGTCTATCTGCATCGTTATTCAGCCCATCGCTCCCTGGAGCTCAATGCCGGCCTGAAACACTTCTTCCGCTTCTGGCTGTGGTTGACCACGGCGCAGAACACCCGCGAGTGGACCGCCATCCACCGCAAGCATCACGCCAAGTGCGAAACCGTCGACGACCCGCACAGCCCGGTGATCAAAGGCCTGTCGACCGTGCTGCGCAAAGGCGCCGAGCTGTACCGCAGCGAGGCTGAGAACCCCGAGACCCTACGCATCTACGGCAAGAACTGCCCGGACGACTGGATCGAGCGCAAGGTCTACACGCGCTATCCGCTGCTGGGCGTGGCGATCATGGGCGTGATCGACCTGCTGCTGTTCGGCACCATCGGCATCACGATCTGGGCGATCCAGATGATGTGGATTCCCTTCTGGGCCGCCGGTGTGATCAATGGCCTGGGCCATGCCGTGGGCTATCGCAACTTCGAATGCCGTGACGCGGCGACCAACCTGGTGCCATGGGGCATTATCGTGGGTGGCGAAGAGCTGCATAACAACCATCACACCTACCCCAACTCCGCCAAGCTGTCGGTGAAAAAATGGGAGTTCGACCTGGGCTGGGCGTGGATCAAGGTATTCAGCTTCCTGCGCCTGGCCAAGGTGCAACGCGTCGCCCCTATCGCCCATCGCGTGGAAGGCAAGGGCCACCTGGACATGGACACCGCCATGGCGATCCTCAACAACCGCTTCCAGATCATGGCCCAGTACCGCAAGTTGGTGATCGGCCCGCTGGTCAAGCAGGAGCTGGAAAAGGTCGATCACTCGGTGCGCCACCAGTTCCACCGCGCCAAACGCCTGCTGTCGCGGGAAACCAGCTTGCTGGACGACCGCCATCACCTGCGCATCCAGGGCATGCTGGAACACAGCCAAGCCCTGAAAGTGATCTACGAAAAGCGCCTGGCGCTGCAGCAGATCTGGCTGAAGACCAGTTCAAACGGCCACGATATGCTCGCCGCCATCAAGGAATGGGTGCACGAAGCCGAGGCCAGCGGTATCCAGTCCCTGCGGGACTTTGCCCATCAATTGAAGACCTATTCGCTGCGCCCTGTAACCGTATGAGGGTACGGTGGGAGGGCGTTCCCTCCCACCCCGCAGCTTTTTGGCGTCATTTCTCGGTCACCGGCAATCGGTCCTGTTGACGGAACTTCACTGCAATTCGCCTCTCTCAATGAACACTTCGCCATCATGGTGGCCCCTTGTTGTGACCGCTGCTCCACCTTGCGGCGCGCCCAGAGAGAGTTGTGCCGATGGTTCACGAAAAGCCTTGTTTGCCTGATCCACCCGTCGCTGAACACCCGCGTCCGGCTGCGGCTTCAACCCTGCTGGCGCTGGTGCATGCACAGGGTGAGGTCGAGCGCTTGAGTGAACGCGAACAACTGCTGAGTTCGCTGCTGGTCAGCGTCAATGCGGTGCTGTGGGCCATCGACTGGGAGACCCGCCGCGTACTCTACGTGAGCCCCGCCTATGAGCGCATATTCGGACGCTCCGCCGGCCTGCTGCTTGCCGACTATCGGGAATGGCGCAACAGCATCCACCCCGAAGACCTCGACTACGCCGAACACAGCCTGGCCCGCGTGCTGGAAACCGGCACCGTGGAGGACCGCGAGTACCGCATCATCACCGCCGACGGGCAGATCCGCTGGCTGAGCGACAAGTGTTACATCAACCAGCAGGCCGACCCCGACGAACCGCTGGTGGTGGTGGGCATGGCCGAAGACATCACCGAAAAGAAACAGATGGAACTGGAGCTGCACCGTCTGGCCACTACCGACGTGCTGACCCAGAGCAGCAACCGCCGACATTTCTTCGAATGCGCCAACCAGGCCTTCGACAGCGCCTGCGCCCAAGGCGCGCCGCTGGCCTTCCTGCTGCTGGACATCGATGACTTCAAGGACGTCAACGACACCTACGGCCACCTAGAAGGTGACCAGGTATTGCGCCGTATCGCCGAGAGCGGTCGCAGCGTATTGCGCCGTGGCGACCTGTTCGGACGCATCGGCGGCGAAGAATTTGCAGCCGTGCTACCCGGTTGCTCGCCGGAAATGGCCCTGCAAGTCGCCGAGCGGCTGGGCAAGGAGATCCAGGCGCTGAGCTTCAGTTATGCGGGCCAGGCCTTCAGCGTGACCATCAGCCAGGGCCTTGCCAGCCTCACCGAACAAGACTCGACGCTGGACAATTTGTTCGCCCGGGCCGATACCGCCATGTACGAGGCCAAGCGTTTGGGCAA
Source organism: Pseudomonas cedrina subsp. cedrina (assembly GCF_001983175.1). GTDB lineage: Bacteria > Pseudomonadota > Gammaproteobacteria > Pseudomonadales > Pseudomonadaceae > Aquipseudomonas > Aquipseudomonas cedrina. The sequence goes on along the minus strand of NZ_MNPW01000005.1, from coordinate 80,724 downwards.
GAACCGCGTGGTGGCGGGCTAGACCCTCTTCCACTGTGGGAGACACCCTTTTCCTGTGGGAGCTGGCTTGCCTGCGATAGCGGTCTGTCAGCTAGCACTGTGCTGTGTGGTCTGCCGCTATCGCAGGCAAGCCAGCTCCCACAGGGGATCGTGCAACTCTCAGGATTTATTCCAGACACAAAAAAACCCGCCGAAGCGGGTTTTTTTTGTCGATCAGCTCAGCATCCGCCTACAGCTCGGAGAAGCACTCTTCAATGATCGCCAAGCCTTTGTCCAACTGCTCGTCCGGCGAGGTCAGCGGCACCAGTACGCGCAGCACGTTGCCGTAGGTACCGCAGGACAACAGGATCAGCCCCTTGTCACGCGCCTTGGCCACCACCGAGGCAACCGCCGCCGCGTTTGGCTTGTGGCTGTCGCCGTTCTCAAACAGCTCGACCGCGATCATCGCGCCCAGGGCACGCACTTCGCCGATGACCGGGTACTTGGCCTGGATCGCCTTGAGGCCAGTCACCAGACGCTCGCCCACCGCCTTGCAGCGGTCCAGCAGTTGCTCTTCTTCAAACACCTCCATCACCGCCAGCGCGGCCGCGCAAGCGATCGGGCTACCGGCGTAGGTGCCGCCCAAGCCGCCTGGGGCGATGGCGTCCATGTATTCGGCCTTGCCGCACACACCGGCCAGCGGGAAACCGCCGGCGATGGATTTGGCGAAGGTGGTCAGGTCGGCGGCAACGCCCATCTGCTCCATGGCGAAGAAGGTACCGGTACGGCCGGCACCGGTTTGCACTTCGTCGGCGATCAGCAGGATGCCGTGCTTGTCGCACAGCTCGCGCAGGCGCTTCATGAAGGACTTGGGCGCGACGTAGAAACCGCCCTCGCCCTGCACCGGTTCGATGATGATCGCAGCGATATCACGCGGCTCGGCATCGTTTTTGAAGATGCGTTCGATGCTGGCGATGGCATCGTCGTCGCTCACGCCGTGCAGCTCATTCGGGAACAGCGCACGGAACACGCCGCCAGGCATCAAGCCCATGCCGGCCGAGTACGGCACGACTTTACCGGTGAGGCCCAGGGTCATCATGGTGCGGCCATGGTAGGCACCGGTGAACGCGATCACGCCGGCACGGCCGGTAGCGGCGCGGGCGATCTTCACCGCGTTTTCCACGGCTTCAGAACCGGTGGTGACCAGCAGGGTTTTCTTGGCGAAATCGCCTGGGACCTTGGCGTTGATTTTTTCGCACAGTTCCACGTAAGGCTCGTAGGCCAGGACCTGGAAGCAGGTGTGCGTCAGCTTGTTCAACTGCTCGGTCACGGCGGCGATGATTTTCGGATGCACGTGGCCGGTGTTCAGCACGGCGATACCGCCGGCGAAGTCGATGAACTCGCGACCTTCAACGTCGGTCACGGTGGCGTTCTTCGCCGATTCGGCGAAGATCGGGTGAATCTGGCCAACACCGCGCGGTACAGCGGCTTCGCGGCGTTTCATCAGGGAAGCGTTGGTCTTGCTCATAAAGTCCTCATTCGCCGCTCATCGGGCGGCGTGGCTCAAGGATAGGTGGCGGGGAGGCAACTACGGCAGCATGCGATGATCGACTGCCACAGCTTTCCCGGCCACTGCGAATAACGGGGTCAAACACGCAAAGGGTCAGCGCTCTCGTGCCCTTTGCGTTTGCAGCGATCCTTTACCGAGCTTAGATGCCCAGGCAGAGGTATTTGATTTCCAGGTAATCCTCGATCCCGTACTTGGAGCCCTCACGGCCCAGGCCCGACGCCTTGATGCCGCCGAACGGCGCCACTTCGTTGGAGATCAACCCGGTGTTGACGCCGACCATGCCGTATTCCAGGGCTTCAGCCACACGGAACACACGGCCCAGGTCACGCGCATAGAAGTAAGAAGCCAGGCCGAACTCGGTGTCGTTGGCCATCGCGATCACTTCGGCTTCGTCTTTGAAGCGGAACAGCGGAGCCAACGGGCCGAAGGTTTCTTCCTTGGCCACGGCGGCGTCTTTCGACACGTTGGTGAGGATGGTCGGCTCGAAGAAGTTGCCTTCCATCGCCTTGCCACCGGCCAGCAGCGTCGCGCCTTTGCTCAGGGCATCGGCAATGTGTTCCTGGACCTTGGCCACGGCTTTTTCATCGATCAGCGGACCCGTGGTGGTGCCTTCTTCCAGGCCGTTGCCGATCTTGAGCTTGGCCACGGCCACCTTGAGTTTTTCGGCGAACGCATCGTAGACCGAGTCCTGGATATACAGACGGTTGGCGCAGACGCAGGTCTGGCCGTTGTTGCGGTATTTGGAAATGATCGCGCCTTCGACGGCCTTATCCAGGTCCGCGTCGTCGAACACGATGAACGGCGCGTTACCGCCCAGCTCCAGGGAAACCTTCTTGATGTCCTTGGCGCATTCGGCCATCAACTGGCGACCGATTTCAGTCGAGCCGGTGAAGGACAACTTACGCACGATCGGGTTGCTGGTCAGCTCGCCGCCGATGTCGCCGGCGCTGCCGGTGACCACGCTCAACACGCCTTTCGGGATACCGGCACGGTGCGCCAGCTCAACCAGCGCCAGGGCCGAGAACGGCGTTTGCGACGCCGGCTTGATCACCATGGTGCAACCAGCGGCCAGGGCAGGGCCGGCTTTACGGGTGATCATCGCGGCCGGGAAGTTCCACGGCGTGATCGCAGCGGTCACACCGATCGGCTGCTTGATCACGATCAGACGCTTGTCGGGCTGGTGGCCGGGGATCACGTCGCCATAGATGCGCTTGGCTTCTTCGGCGAACCACTCGATAAAGGAAGCGGCGTAGACGATTTCGCCCTTGGCTTCAGCCAGCGGCTTGCCTTGCTCGAGGGTCATCAAGCGACCGAGGTCATCCTGGTTCTCGATCAACAGCTCGAACCAACGGCGCAGCTTATTGGCGCGCTCCTTGGCGGTGAGCGCACGCCAGGCCGGCAACGCCTTGTCGGCGGCCTCGATGGCCCGGCGGGTTTCCGCGGCGCCCATCTTCGGCACGGTACCGAGAATCTCGCCCGTGGCAGGGTTGTTGACCTTGATCGTCTGACCGTTGTCCGCATCGACCCAAGCGCCATCGATAAAGGCTTGCTGGCGGAACAACTGGGTGTCTTTGAGCTGCATGTCGGCTTTCCTTAACAGCACCGCGCGCACGCGGAGCGAATTAGAGTTGTTGAAAGGCGCCTTGTGGGCTGCCGTCAGGGAAATCGGCCTCAACGCGCCACAGTGAATAGATAGCGCAAGAGAGGCAGAGCGTTTGAAATCTCAAACGAATCCTAGGATCAATGGGGGTACAGGGCAATAGCCTGTTCGAAAAAAAGAACGAAACCGGCGCGTTTGCCTGAACTTTCTGATCAGCGTAGTTGGCCTTGGTTTCAGCGCACTGATCGGTGGTGCCTGGGTTAGGGCCTCCGGGCGGCAGGTTCCTACGCGCAAACGCCCGAAGACCAGCATGGACGCCCAAGGTCGACATGGGTATGATGTCGCCCGCACAAGCATCCGTAGCTCAGCTGGATAGAGTACTGCCCTCCGAAGGCAGGGGTCGTGGGTTCGAATCCCGCCGGGTGCACCAGATAGAGATGAAAAAGCCCCAGGTCGGAAGAGCTGGGGCTTTTTTGTGGGTGATTTTTACAAGCCGTGGGACTCAACTGCCTGGAGTTTCCGGATGGTTGCATCTGATATGGGCTCTTGTGTCTCAGGCCGACAGTTGGCTGCGCTCCTAGCCTGCAATCCCTAATGAGGCGTGGTGCCATGCGACGAATGGGCCTTCGATCAGAACATAAATAAATCTGTCCCCATTTGCCCCCCATTTGCCCCTAAACAATAAAGACAACAAAGTTAGTAAAGTCGAGACTTTGACGGTCGAAGCAATCAAGGCAGAGCTTGATTTCATTGTCCTTCAACTCAAAAGATAGGGCGGCTGATGAGGTAGCGGAAGCCTCAGCCGCTTCCGCTTTTTTGGACAGAATCCTGATAGTCAGTATTTCGAAGTTTTGGCTTATAGACACTTCAGTGGTAATAGATCACCTCATGATGACTTTGCACAGCATGAATAATCGCAAGCAATAAATTACACCAGAACCCTAAGGGGATATCTATGACGAAAAATTTGCAAACATCATATTCATATTGGCACCTACTAAAAACAAGAGGATTTTAGACGTGTTTTTAATTCAGACCAATCACGCCACGATGGATAGTTTTACTTTCTCCTTTTCGTTGATGTTTTGCATATTTGTAACCAACTCAAGCACTTTGATGATATTGCTGTGAAAATCTGACGCCTGTAGTTCAGCCGTCGTAAAGTCCAAAGAGCTGACAAGCAGCGCAGGAATCACCGGTGAGCTACCGTGAATTGAATAGCTTTCCGAGTGAAAGTGTCGAGTTCGCTCTTCAAGATCGCTAGTTGGATTAATGACGATTAATGCTACAGTTTGCTGGTGACCCGTAGCCTTGTCATGAATCCCATGAATATATTTCATTGTCAAATCGGGAAGATAATCTAAAAATGCTTTTTCATTCCCTGTGTATTTGGCATCAATAATTATTGATAAAGTTTGACGACCAGGTGCTTCTACTTGAACAACCAAGTCTGGACTACGGCGAGCATGCGGGCCAGTAGTACCTCGTTTACCAACACTGAAATCGATAAGTGGATCAGAGCTGTATTTAAATTTTTCGAGTTTGGAGCGAGTCCACCCTTCGCTGTTTATGAGGTGCGCACTTTTTGCATTGTGATGACCGTGAGTCCAGTAAGACGGTTCGTAGAGCAAATTTATGGTTAGCTCCCGAAACGCATAGCTAAATTTCGAAATATTCTCTGTAGCCTCATTCTCCGCACGATGAGCTGGGGTTTCCTTTGCAATAAAGTTTTCTATCTTCTCCCTAACAATAAACAGACAATAGTACTCAAATAGCTTAGGCACTGAGGTGATTGACAATAGTTCATCATTTACATCCCAGCTTGGCTTCCCAAAACGCATGAATTCAATCATGCGCACAAATATTTCCCTATAAATTGGATTAGACTTCGCCTTTGGTGTTAGTTGCGGAACCCCAAGATGGAGATTACTGACAGGTATCAGATTTTTCAGCTTTGCCAATATAGCGCCTAAGCGAAGATCAAGATCTGAACAACGTTGAATTTTGTTTTTGTTAATTATTGTAGAATATTTATTGATCTGGGTAAAAAAGGAAGCATAACCTTTCGGCGGCTCTTTTTCTTGAACAAGCTTTCTTGACTTCATTGAATCGAGAATTGATTTCACTGCTCGCTTTAATAAAACCACATACCCGTGAATAACTCTGTTCTCGTAGCAGTCACTACTTGTAGCCACATACGTCTCTAAAATTTTATTTGCATTAAAGTGAACGTCGTCAATCTCAAAGAAAGAAGAGAACTGATCATCTGTTTGATAAATCTCACTGGTATTATCGTTAATCCAAGAAATTGTTGAATCATCAGGGACCGAGTGTTCGTTTGGAACGACCAGGCGAGTTTGCGCTCTAGATTTTAGGATCGGGTTCCTGAAGAGCGCTCTGGTCACTCTCTCCAGCTCTCTAGTATTCTTCTCAATTCTGTCTAAATACTGGCTATCTGAACGACCTTCATCACCGATAAATCCGGCTCTAAGTCGAGTTACACGGAAGACGCTTGCAATGAGATTGGAGTCCTGGGAACTTAGAAAGTTGATCATGGCATCCACTCGCGATGCATTCTCACTCTTCGCCAGAACTTCTATCTCCTGATACTCAATGAGTATTTTACTACTTGAAGGTGAGACGGGGACATATTCAAGAGTTAAATTAGAAGGTTCAAAATCCTCAATAAGAAGATCTAATGATGCAAGACCATAGTAGTTTTGAAAAAAGCAATGATGCCTATACTCCCCTAGACCTGGCGACCACTCATATATCCAACTATCACCGACTTGCTTTCGGCTTGTAGCGTACATTTGTATTTCATGCAGAACAAGCTTAACCCTAGCCTCTCGATCAAGAGTCGCTGTAAATTTTATAACGTCATCTTCGCGTATTTGCGGACGTGAAGTGGCCTCGTCTGAGGCTATGTTCAATATAGCTTGTTCACCCTTTCGGGCACCAGACAGGAATTCGAGTTTAAGCATGATCAAAGTCCTCAAAAAAACGAGTATGATTCTGTCAGCTCATCACCTTGCTCGATAATATTGCCGAGAAGATTACGCGAAATTTCATAATTATAATCCCCTAGCTTCTGATGAAGCTGCACCAATTTATCTCTATACCCCTTACCATAGCCATTTATCACTGGGAGTATATGCTGCGCAATAGCAAAATCCATTGTCTGATATCTTTGAAATAATAGCTCGTTCGCAGTTTTACAATATTTATGAATCGACTGAATTTTTCGTGGACTTATATGGATTGGCGCTGTTCGATTATGCCCAGACGAAAGCGTTGTAATTATAGACTTTAAGTTATTGTCTTCTGCATCACTCAATGCAAATGTAATATCATTTGGGTTGAAAGCTTTGTGAAGAGAACTATACGGTAATGCCCCACCAAACAACGACTCGAAATCGTTAACAGTAGGCAGAGAAAACTGACAGTGAGTTAAAGATATAACCGGGGCTCTATCAAGCAATCTCGGAGATAGACGCTCAGTAGTTTCATCGCTGTTAATTGTAGCAATGAAACGTAAGCTTTTAGGTATTGTTAAGTATTGATGTTCTGAACCTTGAATTCCGAGATTTATTTTATTACCGTCATTGTTAAATGTATCACTCAATGTTAGGAAGTCGCTCCAATAATGTTCGATACTCGAAAGGTTGGCTTCATCAAGCAGTACCAAATTGAGTAAATCATTAGAAAATTCACTGCTCTCAATTTCCGCTGCACGCATAAACTCATACAATCCAGAGCGAGAAGGCTGATATATATTTTTTAAACCGTTCCAGAATCCAATCAAATCTCGGTTAGATACCCAACCCTTCCCAACAGGGATATTGAGAAATCTATTTATTTGATCGGCATCAGAACTATCGGGATTTATAAGTCCCATATGCTTTGCCAATCTAGTAACTGTAGATGTCTTTCCAGTTCCGGGAGGGCCAGCCAGAACAGTTAGAAAAGACTGCATCATCGTGACTACTAGATTGCCAACCTCATCATAATTAAACTGCCGACCATCCTCACCTTCAAGTTGCTTTTTCAGCCCTTCAATATAATCCCCTCGAGTATTATCCTCTAATTCTTTAGCAGACCTTTTAGGAAAATATGGTTTTATTTTTGGGTTGTAAGTGGTTTTTTGCCCACTTAGAATTTGGCTGATGGTTTTGTGCTCTAGCATAACTATGCTTAAGTCAGGAGATGAAAGCTTCGCCATCTGCCTTTCGACTAGCTTTTCGAGATCGTAATTCGTACGTTCAAGTTCAGATATTTGTCTTTTTCTATCTTCCAGTGTGAACTGAATATGTTGTATTTCTTTTGGCAACTTCAACTTTTCAGTGAGCTGTGAAAAATCCAGATTAATTGCTTCCACTTCCCCCTGCAAATCTTCTTTTAATTTTTCTAACTGCCTAATTTCTTCCTTTAGATCCTCTTGCCCCTTAAGTGAATCCTCTTTGATCTGAGCAGCTGTTTTTTTCTTGATCTCTTCAATTTCTTGCTCCGATATCTTTCGTTGATTTAAAACTTTGTTTTCTTCTTGCTTTAATTCTTGCTTTCTTTGCTCAATTTCAGAAGAAAGCTTTGAGAGCTCGAGATCATTCCTTTCCTTTTGTTCCTCCAACCTCTTCCTTAGCTCTTCAGCTTTATCCTTTAATAGAATATCTCTATTTTGCCTGACAAAGCTCTCTAAGAAGTCTCGCCCATTCTGCGTATTATTTAAATAGCCATCAATAATTTCGAGGCCGACCCCCTCAGAGTTTAAGTAACTATCTAAAATTTCTTTAAGGCGATTAAGCCTATCGTTATTCTCTACTGCCTTATTAGTCTTCTTGTAAGCTTCTACGGCAGCCTTGAGCTTACCTGCCTCTGTTCTAGATAAACTATTTTTATCGTTTTTCCCAAAACCGTTCTTTGTATAGTAAGTAATAAGTCCCGAGTCTGAAATGTAGTCTTGCACATCGTGCTCAACATGCTTCGCGCGCTCTAGGGAGGATAGGTAACAGTGTGTAATACCATTTAAATTTGTTGTTATTAGCAGCCCACTTGAAGATAAATCCTCTTCTGTAAATTGCGCAATATTATGTGTTTGCAATGAAAGTGGTGTATTAACTAGGACTGGTGATACGCTCCATGCTGAACCATTGTGTTGCGCGGTAAACGGACCACTTATGAAGCCTCCATTTCGAATCATAAAGTGGGTATTGCTAAGCCCCGAGTTTGGAATTGACTCCACTGACCCCGTGCTTATGTCAGGCATTTCCATATCAACAATCGGTAGATATGCACTTTTTTCAAGCGGCCTAATCAAGTTGCTGAATGATATGTATCTTTGTTTGCTAGTATTAGTCTTCCAGTCATCCTTATCTGTTTCACTCCATGCAGTTATTACAAATAACTCATCCTCTCTGTAGCTATCGTCAATTTTTGCCTGGTATTCATCTGCAATGAAAATCTTATTCCCATGTTCGAATTCTTCTGGATATACCTCTCTAGGAGCCCTCCCATCTTCTTCAATTATCAGAGGTATCACTACTCCAGTGTTCCCTTGAAAATGAGAGTGAGATTTCACCGCAATTAACCTAGACATAGACATCCTGTTCATGAGTTTATTTTTACTTCTAGATATTTACATCTCATGACGCCCCTGCTCGCTGGCGCAGCGATAACAAAAAGCCATCATGCGATTCCCTCATCTTACTTTCCTTGTGCCCAAAGGGGAATCTGGATTGGCGACAATCTGCAAGGTTTATGAACGGCCTAGGATCGTAGCCAGCAAATGGTCTCTATTGACCACGACTGTAGAACAAGGGCAGATTTCCAAACACCTGACTTTAGGACGACTGCCATCGCAGAACCTATTCACCACTGAACTTTTTCCGGACCTTTGTTGGGCTTTGCGCCTTTTTAGCTGCGTGAGTACCACATCCAGAATCACGCCTCGTGCGGTATCAATCTGATATTTCGTGAACAGACGAAGAACGATGATCCTCTTGGAGCTTCAGCACAGCGGGCTTGAGTCTCAGCCAGCGGTAGGCGCTTCGGTAGCATTTCGGCCAGAGCCTCTCAAAGTATTCACCCACGGCGTAGGTGCTCAAGGCCATATAGAAATGAAAAAGCCCCAGGCCGAAAGACCTGGGGCTTTTTGTGGGCGCGGTATGGAACAATCCCCCCCACCCCCTCACCTCAAACCCGAGCCGGCGACACAATAATCTTCACGTTATGCTCCTTGTTCTTCACCAACTCCTCAAACCCCTGCCCCACGATCTGCTCCAACTGAATCCGCCCCGTCACCAGCGGCGTAATATCCAGCCGCCCATCAGCAATAAACGCGATCACATCCGCGAACTCGCCGTTATAGGCCAGCGCACCCAGCACCTGTTTTTCCGTAGCCACCAATTCGAAAAAGTTGAATTCGCTGGGCTCTTCGAAGATGCCCACCAATACGCATTTGCCGGCCTTGCGGATCAGGTCGATGGCGAGTTTGGCGGTGTGTTTGTTGCCGATGCATTCGAAGCTGACGTCGGCGCCGAGGCCGGCGGTGAGGCGGCGTACTTCGGCGAGGGCGTCGCATTGGTTGGGGTCGAGTACGTGGGTGGCGCCGACTTCGAGGGCCTTGGCCTTGCGTGCGCTGGACATTTCGAGGGCGATGACTTGCGCGGCGCCCGCGGCCTTGGCGCACATGATGGTGCACAGGCCGATGGTGCCGGCACCGACCACCACGACGTTTTGCCCGAGCAGGCTTCCGGCTTTTTTCACGGCGTGCATGCCGACCGCGAGCGGTTCGATGAGTGCGCCGGCTTCGGCCGGGAAGTTCGCCGGCAGTTTGTACAGCAGGTTGGCCGGTACGTTGACGAGTTCGGCGAAGGCGCCGTTGTTCATCAGCCCGGTGAAGGCCAGGTTTTCGCAAATGTTGTACAGGCCGTGGGTGCAGTAGTAGCAGGTGCCGCAATGTTGGCACGCGTCGGCCGCTACCGGTTCGCCGACGCTGAAGCCTTGCACGCCCGCGCCGAGTTCGACGATCTCGCCGCAAAATTCATGACCGAGGATGCACTGGCCTTTGATGCCGGTGAGCGGGTGGGGGGCGTCAACCGGGATGAACACCGGGCCGGCCACGTATTCATGCAGATCGGACCCGCAGATGCCGCACCACTGCACGCGGATCTGCACCCAGCCTGCGGGGGGCGACACCGGCAGCGGGACGTCTTCGACGCGGATATCGTTACGGCCGTGCCAGACGGCGGCACGCATGCTGCCTTGTGGATTGATCGGGAGGGTCATGGCGAAATCTCCTTGAACGGTGGGTACGGGCGCCAGGGGCGTCGGTACGGTTGCGCGATGTCCGGGCCCTATCGCGGGGCGGGATATCGGGCAGCACTTTTTATTATTGGGTCGCCAGTCGGGCTGGCTGTCAGTGCTGGAGCAAGGCCGGTGCCAGGTTGGCCATAACCCCCGGACACGCCTTTTTTAGAGCGCTGCGGTCAACGCCGGGAGTTGCCCGGTATCGCGCGCCCGTGAGACGCGCGGTGCCGGGCCGCAGGAGATCGCGTCGAGACCGTGAGACGTTGCGTCTCACGGCCTGCCATGACCTAGGTCTTCAACGACCCGCGTTATCGCTGTTGCAACGCTTCGAGGCGCGCGGGTAAATCTTCATCGGGAAAGCGCTTGTGCAGGGCCAGCAGTTTTTCATCCGCTGCCTTGCTCTGGCCCGCCTCACGCAGCCGCACAATCTCCTGCAATCCTTCTTCCAATGAAGGCAATGCAACCGGCGCGCGCTTGCTCAGTTTTGCCGTGGATTGAGCCGCCATCGCGCCGGCGATTTCAGCCTGGACGGGGGCACGTTCGGCTTTGGGCGCGGGGGCGATTCGGGCCATCGGCGCGGGGGCCGCTTGAGGGGCCGGCCGGGCGGCGTCTTCGTGCAAGGCGGAGAAGGTTGCGGTGGAGATTTCGGCTTGCGGTACGGGCTCGCGCATCACCACGCCGACCATCAGCGCCAGGCCGGCCACGGTGGCGAATGCCATTTGCCAGCGCGGGCGTTGGCAGGCTTGCAGCCAGCGTTGCCACAGGTTCGGTTGCGGCGTAGGCGCTTCGCGGCGGGCGGTGGCGAGGATGAAGGCGTCGAGGGACGCGGGCGGCTCGCCGGTGCTGTGTTGACGGTAATGCTGGAGCGGCAGGTCGTCGGGGTCCGGGGTGTGTCGGGAGTCGGTCATGCGGGTATCTCCTCGGCCAGCAGGCGGCGCAGTTTCTGCTGGGCGTAACGCAGGCGGCTTTTTACGGTTTCCAGCGGGGCGTTGGTGAGGGCGGCGATCTGCGGCACCTCGAGGTCGCCGTGCAGGCGCAGCAGGAAGACTTCACGCTGGTCTTCGGGCAAGCCTTGCAGCGCAGCGTCGAGGCGCGCCTGGTCGCGGCTCAGGCTCAGTTGCTGTTCGGGGCCGGCGCTGTCGTCGGCCTGGGCGTGCAGTTGTTCGTCGTAGCTGTCGTGCAGCGGGGTGTGGATGCCGTGTTTGCGCCAGTGGTCGATCAGGCGGTTGCGGGCAATCTGGAACAGCCATGTACGAAAACTCGCCCGGCCTTGTGGCTGGGTGTTGCTGCGGATCAGGCTGAGCCAGGTGTCCTGGTAGATTTCCTCGGCCAGTTCGGCTTTGTTGCTTAGGGACACGAGGAAGCGGTGCAGGCCCTGGCGATGGCGCACGTACAAGGCTTCGAACGCGGCGGCGTCGCCAGTGCGGTAGCGGGCCAGCAGGGATTCGTCGCTGGGTGGGTCATCGGGTACGGCCATGTGGGGGGCGGACTCCTTTCGTAAAGTTGACGCTGTTCGGGTGGGAGCTGGCTTGCCTGCGATGGCGGTGGGCCTGGGCCATGGATGGTGCCTGATATACCGCTATCGCAGGCAAGCCAGCTCCCACATAAGCCAGTTTTCCACATTGGATTAGTGGTGTGTTCGGGGTCAGTGCTTGAGGCTTTGGGCCAGTTCTACCAATTGCACGAATTCGTTGCGCAGGCCGAAGGGGTCATCGCCTCGGGCGGAGCGGGCCAGTGTGGCGGTGTCCTGCAGGCTCATGGTGCCAGTGTAGCGGCCATCGCCCTTGAGCTGTTGGGCGAAGGCGGCCACGGCAGCCGCAAAGCGCAGGTCATCGCTGGGCTTGCTCGAAGCATTACTGATGGGTCGCTCGATCAACTGGCTGTTGCCGCCCGGCGCCGGCTTGTAGCGCACGCGCAGCATCGCCAGTTCGGAGGATTTACCCTCGGCTGTCGGCGCGGCGGCGTAGCGCAACGGCTCCAGCCAGCCCTTCTCGCCCTTCGGTACAATTTCGTACAGCGCCGTCATCGTGTGGCCTGCGCCGATTTCACCTGCGTCGACCTTGTCGTTGTTGAAATCCTCACGCTTCAGGGCGCGGTTTTCATAGCCCAGCAGGCGATATTCGCTGACCTGCGCCGGGTTGAATTCCACTTGCAATTTCACATCCCGAGCGACTATCGCCAAGGTCGAGCTAAGTTGGTCGACCAGCACCTTACGCGCCTCGCGCAGGTTGTCGATGTAGGCATAGTTACCGTCGCCGGCGTCGGCCAGTTGCTCCATAAGGTGTTCGTTGTAGTTATTCACACCGAAACCCAAGGTGGTGAGCGACACGCCGCTTTTGCGCTGCCGGGTGGCCATTTGCTTGAGGCTGTCGAAGTCGCTGATGCCCACATTGAAGTCGCCGTCGGTGGCGAGCAGGATGCGGTTGATGCCGTTGCCGATAAAGCCTTCGCGGGCCATCTGGTAGGCCAGTTCGATGCCCGATGCGCCCGCCGTGGCGCCGCCGGCGGTGAGTTGGTCGATGGCGTTGCGGATCCTGGCCTTGTCGCGGCCCGAGGTGGGCGGGAGCACTACACGGGATTCACCTGCGTAGACAACCAGTGAAACGCGGTCTTGATCGCGCAGTTGATCCACCAGCAATTTCAGGGTGCTTTGCACCAAGGGCAAGCCTTCGCGACGGTCCATGGAGCCGGATACGTCGACCAGGAACACCAGGTTGGCCGGTGCCAGTTCTGCCACGGCACGGTCGGACGCCTTGATGCCGATGCGCAGCAATCGGGTGTGCGGGTTCCACGGCGTGGCGGCGACTTCGGTGGTTACGCCGAAGGGCGAGCCGTCGGTGGGCAGCGCGTAGTTGTAGGGGAAGTAGTTGACCATTTCCTCCAATCGCACAGCACCTTCGGGCGGCAGGCTGCCCTGGTTGAGGAAACGTCGTACGTTGGCGTAGCTGCCGGTGTCGACGTCGACGCTGAATGTGGAGACGGGGGTTTCGGCCACGCGGTGCACCGGGTTGTCCGGCAGGTTGGCGTATTGCTCGCGGGGTTCGCTGCGGTAGTCCAGGTTGACCGATTCGCGCATCTGCATCGGTGCCGGCATGGCCATGCGTTTGACCAGGGCACCTTGAGTAGACGCGCGTTGCAGCTCGACGGCGGGTTCAGCCGATTTGGCCAGGTCAGGGGATGAAGACAGCCCACACCCGGCCAGCGTTACCAGCAGGGTAACGGCGAAGCCCTGGGCAGCAGGACGCAGGAAGAGCAGAGGACGGGACATGGGCTGAACCTCGTGAATGAATGATCCGTTCACAAGGTCAGACGCAAGGTGTGGAGGGTTCGGGTTAAACCTGATTCGGAATAACACCACCCATCTACTGTGGGAGCAGGCTTTGTGTGGGAGCTGGCTTGCCTGCGATGCAAGCGCCTCGGTTTTTCAGTTAAACCGAGGTGATGCTATCGCAGGCAAGCCAGCTCCCACATGGGCCGGTGCCCACATTGGATGTGTGGTGTGTTCAGAACCTGGGATCAGTCCGTGCCGTACTTGGGGTTACGCGGCCCGTACAAAATCCCCGCGCGCTGGCCCGGCGACAACAACCGTGCACTGGTGATACCGGCGATCGGGTGTGCCGCGTCGGTGGAGCTGTTGATCACTTGCTTGACCGCCGCGGTGATCAGCATGCCGACCAGACCGCCGCTGTTGTTGTTGCCTTCCTCGCTGGACGCATGCGCCGAGCCGGTCCACAGGGTGGTGCCGGTGCGCAGGTCCACCAGTTTGGCCGAGGCGGTCACCGAGGTGTCGCTGGAGATCAGCATGTACTTGGTGCCGTACTCGGTGACCGTGATGTACAACGCCGCGTCCGCGCCGAAGATGTCATGCAGCTTGGCCGGTGCCACGCCCTGGATATCGTTGGCGGTGGTGAGGCCGTTCTGGCGGAAGGTTTCGTCCACCAGGGCAATCGGCAACACGTAGTAGCCGGCTTCGGCCAACGGGTAGGTCACTTGCGAGACCAGGCTGTAGGACGCCTGCACTTCCGGCGATTCATTGATCGGCGGCAGCACCAGGATCGACTTGGGCCGCGCCTGCTTGTATGCCGTGTAATCAATCGTCTTGGGTGCCGCGCAACCGCCGAGCAAGGCCAGAGCCAGCAAGGCGCCAGTGAGTTTTAACAGGCTCATTTAGTGGCGACTCCGGTCTTGGCGTTTTTCAGCAGAAAGTCCATGTAAGCGGCGGACTCGGGGAACAGTGCCTTTTCGGTACGGAATTCCTGCACCATCTGGTCATCCTTGCCCATGCTCAGGTACAGCATGCCCAGGTGGGCGTGGTAACCCGGCGGCGCCTTGCGGCCGCTGGCGTTGATCTTCTGCAGGTCGCGCTCCAGTGCCTCGACCTGCGCTTCCTTGGGCTCGCCCTTGAAGTACTCGTAAACCTGCGGCTGGTAGCTTTCCCATTGATACAGGGGCTGGGGCGCCGTCTGGCACCCCGTGACTACCGCGATTGCTGTCAGCATCAGCGCCAACTTAACTGCCTTGCTCATCCGTGTACTGCTCCTTGAGGTGCTGCTGATCAGTTGCGCGGGTTCCAGGCGCCGGCGTTGATGCCGTCGACGAGGCGGTTGATGGCTTCGCGCATGGCCAGGTCGAGGACCTTGCCATTAAGGGTGGAGTCGTAGCTGGCGGTGCCGCCGAAGCCGATTACTTCACGGTTGGACAGCGCGTACTCACCGGCGCCCTGGGTGGAATACACCACTTCGGAGGTGCTGATGTTGACGATATTCAGCGCGACTTTGGCGTAGGCCACTTGGGTCTTGCCACGGCCGAGGATGCCGAACAACTGGCGGTCGCCGGTTTCCTTGCGGCCGAACTCGGTCACGTCACCCGTCACCACGTAGTCAGCGCCCTTGAGCTTCTGCGCGGTGCCTTTGATTTTGGCTTCCTGGGAGATTTCGCCCATGTTGTCGCGGTCCAGCACGCTGAAGCGGTTGGTCTGCTGCAGGTGGGTGATGAGGATGGTCTTGGCCTGGCCACCGAGGCGGTCAACGCCGTCGGAGAAAATGCCGCGCATGTAGCTGGAGCGGTTGTCGAACTTGCCCACGGCAATCGGTACGCGCACGCCGGAATAGGCCACGCTGGCGCTGGCGACCTGTTCCACCGGCATCGCGTGGTTGCTCTCGGTGGCGCAACCGGCCACGGTCAGCAGCGCTGCGGCGGTGAGGCCCGACAGCAGGATTTTGCAGAGTGTTTTCAAGAGTTGCTCCTAAGTGGGGAAATCCAGGGACGATTGCGCAAAGCCGCTATCGGGAAGGAATATCCTGCAGGTCATCGATGATGTAATGGCTCAAGCCACCCGTGAAATACCGCTCGACACTGGCATTGCCGGTATTGGTAATGACGCCGCCAAGGGTTCTCCATTGCTGCGCCTGGCCCCGCCAATTGTTGGGGACCAGGCCAGGCCGATTCTGGGCGAAGTGCAGCACCTCGGAGCCGGCTTTCTTGACCTTGACCTTGTAGCCGAAATCGATGCTTTGCAGGATGGTGCCGTCGTCGATCAGCAGGTTGGACAGCCCGCCCTGGGTGTCGACGATATGGCGCACGTAGACGATATCCACGTCGAGCAAGTAATCGGCGGTTTCCTTGCTGGTGGCGTAACGCTTGGCCTTGAGCAAACGCTCGACCAGATCGACACCGAGCGCCTTGCGGACATTGTCGTCGGCCATGAAATGTTTGCTTTTGCCGCCCACCTCAACGTCGAAGGTGTCGACCCAATAGGTAGCTGTCTTGGGAATCGTGACCGGTGCCGGCGAGATGTAGTACTGCGGCTTGGAGGCGCAGCCCGCTAATAGGCAGACCGCAAGGAAGGCGGCAAACACGCGCATGTGTGAATTCGTCCCTGAAAAGTATCGAGCTTTAAACAATCGCGGCATTTTACGGAGTTGAAACACGTTCTCAAGCTGTTTTGACGCCAAAGGGCCGCCGCTTTACTGGCATTTGTGCCTGTGTACAGAGCGAGCGACGCTAAGGCCTTGTCTGGGAAACGAAAAAAAGATGGCTATATGCCTTCACCCACCACCTTATTTGTCCAAAAAAAGCCTGCTCAAGTTATGCCCATCAAGGTCGAGACAGTAACTTGCTTGTTCACTTATAGGGATATTGCATGTTTAACATTTTGCTTCGGGCTACCGCCCTGCTCGCCGCGCTGTCGATGACCGGCTGCGTGTCCTACACCGTCACCGGCCCTATCGCCGCCCCGCTCCACCAGGTGTCTGTCAGCAGCCCGCGCAGTGCGCAAATTGCCGATGTGACGGTGAGCGCCGCCGACGTCAACGAGGCCAACAAGACCGCCATCAGCCAGTCCCTCACGGCCCAGATCAGCCAGTACGTGCGCAGCGCAGGCTACTTCAAGCAGGTCACTGAGTACCCGGTGCGCCTGGGCGAGCAGGACGTCACCCTCAAATTCAACATGACCTCCCTCAAGGGCCACCGCGCGCCGCACCCGGCGTACGTACCCGGCGCGCTGCTGACGCTGACCATTTGGATCTGGGTCAACGGCCCGATCTACGTCGACAGCTTCGACGTGGCCGGCGACCTGGTGATCGTCGACCGCAACGGCAAGGAACTGGCCAAGGCCAGAGACTCGATCACGTTCGAACACAACGTGGGCCTGTACAGCGGCCAATACTGGGCGCCTTCGATGGGCGGCCAACAACTGACCAAACTGGTCGGGCAACTGCTCGACACCGCGACCGCCAACCTGGCCAAACCGTAATTCTCAAGGAGCACTGCATGAAAGGATTGATCAAACACAGCCTGGTACTCGCCGCCGTCTTGCTGACCGGTTGCGTGTCTTACTCGCAGCACGAACTGCCGGCCGTACAAACCTGGCCGCCGACCGCCAACGCGCCCGCGCAAAAGCCCACGGTGTACGTGCGCACCACCGCGCAGAACCACGTCAACGGCGGCCCGGGCAACGCGGCAGTCGGCGCCCCGGTGGTGCTGTGGGAAAAAGCCGTGGCCGACTCGTATCGCGCTTCCAACCGTTTTTCGCGGGTGAGCACCGACAAGGTCGACTCGGACCTCTACGTGGACGCCACGCTGCACAACAACGAAGAGTACAGCCCGGTGTCGGCGTTCATCACCGGCTTTACGTTCTTCATCATCCCGACCACCGCGAAGAACATCTTCACGCTGGAAACGGTGTTCAAGGATAAAGACGGCAAGGAACTGGGCCGCGTGAAAAAGAGCGAATCGGTGCGCACCTGGATGCAGTTGGTGCTGATCGTGGGCATCCCGTTCCAGGCGGATACGAAGGACGTGGTCGAAGCGCTGACGCGCAGCACGCTGGATGAGGCGGTGCAGCGCAAGTTGCTCTGAACCGGCGCCTTGTCGCCTGCCAGAATGCACATCCAAATGTGGGAGGGGGCTTGCCCCCGATAGCGGTGTATCAGTCATGCATGCATTGGCTGACACACTGCTATCGGGGCAAGCCCCCTCCCCATTTGGCCTGCGTGCCTCAAGAATACTGAGTACGCCAGCGTTGCCTCAGCTCACTTGATCAGATCAGGTCGAGTGGTCTTGAGCATTGCCGCGCTCACCGCACCCTGAACCGAGCAGGTGACCATGCCCTTGCTGGTCTTGGCCAAGTCTGCGGGTGCAGGCTCAACCATCAATATGCGTTCGGCCGTGTCAGTGACCAGCTTGCCTGCGTTGTCGCCGCCGCCCTCCGGCACCCAGGCCGATTGCTTGTGCGACCAGATCTGCGCGCGGGCGTAGATACCATTGGCTTGCTCCAATTCGGTACCCGGCACTTTGCTCAACTGGGCGTAAAGCGCGTCGGGGGCCTGCTCGGTGTAGAACCCCCAACCGATGATGCGCGAGCCCATCAGGTCCAGGTCTTCGGCAAAGAAGCCGGTCAAGGTCAGGCCGTCGAGGGTCAACGGCTTATCGAACATCCAGCGCTGACCCATGTCGGTTTTTGTACCGCCGCTGAAAGTAATTCTGCCGTTTTCTACCGCATGGGAGACACGCTCCTTGAGCCCTGGCTGGTCCAGGACCGCCAGAGAGCGTTGGTCGCAGGCGAGAAAACCCTGCAGGGCAGGCGCCGCGGCAAAACTGCTGGTGCAGGTGACAAGTGCGGCAATTGAGATAAACAGACGGTGCAATTTCATCGGGAAACTCCTTGGGTTAAACCACTTTCAACACAGCCCCTTGCAGGCGCGAGCTTGCGCGCGAAAAACCCGAGAGCGCCGCGGGCATCCAGGAAACCCGCGTCAGCTGAACGCGCTTCGCGAGCAAGCTCGCTCCTACGGAAAGCGGAGCTCAGCTTGGTCGTAATGACGAACATGAAACGCATACACCCCAAGGGGCGCAGCCTACTTGAGTTCCTGCACCAGATAACGCCCGGAAATCTGCGTGATACCGGTGAGCGCCCGGCGCAAGGCCTCGGGGTCTGTGCGATAGGTGAGCGGCGTGTAGCCGTAGACATTTTCGCCATTGAAAGGCGTAACCGCCTCACTGGTGCGCCAGATCATTTCATCGCCTCGATTCATCTGCGCCAGCACGTTGAGCGTGGGATAAATCACGCTGCTGAAACCTTGCGTGAGCCGAAAGCCCCACTCGGCCACGGTCAACTGGATCTGCGCATCGGCGGGCTCGTCGTCACCGACCACCTTAAGCGTTGAGGTCTTGCCCAGCGCATCGATAAAGCCTTGCTTGAGCAACACGCCTACGTCAATTTTTTCCGCCTCCATCAGTGTCAGAATGGCCACGGGCGTCGGCATCTCGGCCAACTGCCCGAGCTTCATGCCGCCCGCAAAGCCAGCGCCGCTCAACGCCGCGGTGCCCACCTTGGATGCACCGCTGGCCATGCCAACGCCCGCGCCAAGCCCAGCCCCCAGGGCCGCGCCCCAGGCTTGTTGCTGGCCGAAGTACACCATGTTCTTTTCCCACTTTACGGGCAGGACTTTTACGGTCTTGATCTGCGCGCGGTTTTCGGGCGTCAGGGGATGGCTGACGCAACCGCCGAGGCAAGGGTGGTGAGGAGGATGAAGAGGAGGTTTTTCACATCAGTCCTTTAATGTTTGCAGTTGACCAGTCATTGCCGGCAGAGCCTCGGTCCCGCCGGCAACAAACGCGTTAACTCATTTGCTTTCTTTGGCAATGGTGCCCAGGGACGCATCCTTGACCAGATAACGGCCTTCCAGATCACTCAGCACTTTGAGGCTGTTGCGCGCCACGGCGAAGCCCATTTCGACTTCCTGCTTGAGGTAAACCACTTCACCGGCCTTGACGTCGATTGGCATATCCGCCCAGTTTTCAGCCTTGGAGCTGATTACGTGCTTGCCCGGCGTCACGAAAAAATAGATGTACTGGTTACCGCGGTTGTAACCCATCTCCGAGTTGGCTTCCTTGTCATCCAGGAACACGTTGAACCGTACCAGCATCCCGACGTTGCTAGGGCGAACGAAGTACACCAGGCCTTTATCGGCCACGGCAGCCTTGGGCAGTGAATAGCTCGCCACGTCGGCCTGCATCTTCTCGACCGAAGGGGTCGAAGAACAGCCGAACAGCGTGGCCAGGGACAGAACGACAGCGGCTTTGCAGGACAACTTGATCATGTATTTCTTCCTTGTGGGTAGCGGTGCAGCGGTCTGGAAAATACTGGCGAAGGCCGGTTCGGATTTTTAATGCCTCTAGCCATCGCCAGTGTGTCGGCAATGGATGGCATAACATAAGGCATTATGCCATCACTCTGATGCTTTGCGCGATTTTGGGTGAGGGCGTGTAGTCCGGCCGTTGCTCAAAATTAGAGAACCAACCGCTATCCAGCTGATACACCTCGATCAAACATGTGGGAGCGGGCTTGCTCGCGAATACGGAGCGTCAGTCAGCCAATCTGTCTCTGACACACCGCTTTCGCGAGCAAGCCCGCTCCCACATTGATCGGCGGTGACACGCAGAATTGTTACAGCCTGGACGGACGCCTTGCATGGTTTTGGATGGGGGGCTTATAGTCCGGCCGTCGTCCAATGGCGACCGGGTTTGGCGACCCGAAGAACGAGCCCTCAACGATTAACAGAGAGCTTTTGATTATGAACCGCTACATGCCCCTAACCGGCCACGACTGCACCATCCCCGCCCTGCTCATCGACACCCAGGCGCCCCTCGACGTCCTCCACGACGCCGCCGTGCACCGCATCCAAGCCGTCACCCAACTCCTGGAAAACCTGGCCTTCCGCGAACAACTCAGCAGCGATGCCGTAGTGCTGCAGGACTTCGCCCATCTGCTGGCGATTCCATTGCGTGATGGCTGCGATTTGTTGAATGCCATCAGCCGCCGGCTGAATACCAACCCGTCGTGAGTTACACCGGGCGGCCCTGTCAGGCCGCCCTGCTCATGTGTTGATCACAATCGTCTTGGCCAACATATCGCCCAGGCGACGACGCAACCCGAACAGCACGAAAAAACCGTCCAGCACACTGAAGAGCATCTTCGGAAAATTGCGCAGTAACGACTGGAACAACGTGCAGTTCGTGGGGTACGGATAACCCACCACAGCCGTGCGGCATACCCGCTTACCCAGGCTCTGGCCATTGGGCAAGGCATCGCAGAACAGGTAGTACCCGAAGGCCAGAAACAACAGCACATAGTGGAGGCCATAAAAAAAACCACGGCCTGCCACCGAGTGCAAATACACATAGGCGTAGCCCGGCATGTAGCTCAAAAACAGCAAAAAAAACACCACGACCATATCGATGAAATAGCCGAACAGCCGCCTGAACGGGCTGGCAAGGTCCCAGTTTTGTGTAGCCGATACTGAATCGTTCATAACGTACTTATCCCCTGCCGTTGTCATAAATATCCGCAAGGCTGCGAACGCCCGTCAAATTGCCGGTCTGGATCACAATGGTCTTGGCGAACATATCCCCCAGACGCGTCCGCGACTCCATGAATATCCACACCCAATCGATAATCACCAGCGCCCCGGCATTGCGGGTGAATGACTGGGAGATGCTGCAACCTTTACGGGTTTTGCGATCCACGGTTGCAATGCTCAACAGGCGCTTGCCCAGGCTCTGGCCGTTGGGCAGCGCATCGGCCAGCAGGAAGTAGGCAAACGCCGCAAAAAACGCGGCGAGAAAGCCAGCCTTGGGCGTCACCGCCGGCACGTAGGCAGACAACACGCCGACGCAGAATTTGACGATGAAAAAGATAAGAGCTGCGATGGCGCAGTCGATGAGCCGAGCGGCCAGGCGCCGGCCGATACTGGCCAGGATTGTCGGGCGTTTTGCGGCGTTGTTTGCATCCATGCGGTATTGCTCCAGCTCAAAAGGTTTATGCCTGTTTTTGACTGGGCGCAGATCGGCTCCCTGCCTTTTCAATTTTATTTCTGTACTGACCGCTGGCCGGGAGTACCTGCGCCAGCGCTGCTTGAAAGCCTTATGGGAAAGTCGTCCCAATGCGCGCTCGCTCATTCGAGAACCAGATGCCGGTGACCTTGCCCACCACATCCTCAACCGCGACTTGGCCCATGAAGCGGCTGTCGTTGCTGTTATAGCGAACTGGTGGCAACCCATCATATTATCAGTCGTTTGGCCAAGAAATATCGTTAGAGTTTAACCATGCTATTCGATGTGATTTAACTAGAGGATTTTTAAAAAAATCTTCAACCGCTAACCATGCTATTTTCGGCTGTATAAAAGAACCAGCAGGAACAAATTGGTCCTCCCCAAAGTCTTTAACCTGATTCATTTTTTGTTGATCGCCTACTGAGTAATATTCTGCCCCTCTGCGTCCACCAGCAGCCCTGAAGTTGTATCTTACAGAAATGCCGAGCTCTTTGTTCTCCAAAACGGCCAGCTCAGACTTGTCGTCTTTGTCATTGATAAAGCTAAAAACTCCATCGCCGCACCCCTTCTGCCACATCGAAGGTTGATAGTTTAAAAAAAGCCAGCATAAAACTGCAGGTCTGGATTTGCATCGACATCATGATCTAGAAAAATACATTTGAAATCAGACATTTCAACCTCTACCGAGCTAGAGCCAACAGGAACTCTTTGGTCATTTTTAATTACCACACTTACAGTATCAATCTTCATCTCTTGCATTAATTCATCAAAGAGGGGACAGATTTATTTAATAGCTTACCGACCAACGCTACACCTAAATAAATCAGTCAGCTTTATCCTGATCCCTTAACCCCGATTTCCCTTCATTTTTAATATGCCCCAGCATCCAAATCCGCAATGGACAACCAGTAGGCGACAACCGCGTCAAACGCCTTATCATCGGCGCGTTCCTGCAACGCAACCAGTGCCTGCCGTGCATCGGCGATGGACCAGCCGGTGGAGTTCAAGGTCAGCCATGCGCAGTCAAGGCGTCCCGCTTGCATGAAATCCTCGAACAACGGCTTTTTTTCGCGTTCAGGATCAAACCAAGCGGGCAATTCCACGCCTTTCGGCACCGGCATGTGCTTGTCGACCACTTCAAAATAGCAGCTGCTTTCCCACCAGCCAGGAGCTGGGTCGAACGGGTTCGGAAAGTTTCCGGTGTAACGGTTTGCACCGTCAGAAATACTAGCCAGTGGCGTCAACGTCTTGAACGGTTCGACGTTGGCGAAGCCTTTGGAATCGTCACCACTTTTCAACGACTGCGCATCCAATGCGTCCAGGCAACCAAGCCCCACCGCCTTGGCGAACTGCTCAAGTTCGGGCGTGACGCCCTCCTCAAGACTCATCGACATCATCGCGAGCACGCCCATCAGTTGCGCAGGCGTGCAGGCGATCTCTACGGTCATTCCGTCGCTGCCAACGGACATTTTTACGAAGGTGGGTTCACGATCAACAAACCAGTGCTTCCAGTACCCGATATAGGTAGGCCAAGATCCGTCACTCCATATCGGGATCAACGCAGGTGGAAACACATACCACTCGGCAGGGGCTTGCAGCGTGCAGATGGGCGTGCCGATGCTTCCATCGGCGCATGCTACCAGCGTGTCGGGTAAGCCCAGTGCTTCTAAGGCCGCTTTGACGTTCATGCCATCACCGGTTTGGCACCAAAAGCATTAAAGGGAACATATTATTAATAGCCTACCGATCAGCGTCATACCTAAATAAATCCGTCCCTTTTTATATAAATAAATCCGTCCCCTTTTATATAAATAACCCCCCCGCGACCTAGAGCCGATTTTACTTTTCTTTCAAAAGGTTACATAAACCCCTTTATTTTCGTCTATGGCCTGCTCAAGCATTCTTTTAAACTCTCTAAGAACTTCAAGCGCATCATATGGGACTTTTTCTTCAATCTCTAAAACTTTACTGAGACTTACACCCACTTCATTTTCAGATTGAAAATAAGAACCCATTTTTCCAGGATCAAAGAATACATCCTCCGAGCCTATCGGAACGCCTAAAAAGGGTGAGGAGCTTAATTTATCTTTATCAGAAAGTAGTTCTTGAATAATACTCCACCATGAACCCAATCCTCGGTCATCAGCAGGCGAATAGTACTTTGTAAGTGCAAAATCCCCATACTGATGAACATCATTGATCTCAATCATATCTTCCCAACTATCATCTAAGGCAACGCCCTCGTACGGGTCAACTAATGATCGTTTATTAGAAATAATAAAATCCCGCAATTGATCGACTTCTCCCGAGAGCAAACAGCGCTCCAACAACGGCTTAAGCTCACGACCAAAGCCATCAATATCAAAAATAAATGCTTTATGCTCATAACTCATAATTTAGGCTCTCTGATTTTATGGCAAAAATTCATTTGGCGAGTGTAAATCTGTTCTTACAGCCACGCCAGTTTTAGGGTCATATCGCTGTATACCTATTGTTTGCGGCAAAACCCCCTCTCTTTGCCTAAACGCCTCAATAAACCTAATTATCTCTTGTCTATCCTTCGCGATCGGACGGCCTAACGGCTTATCATCCACAACAAGCCTACGATCAAAGTTAGCCGCATCAGGAACGGCTTTTTGAAGATTTGCTCAACAATTAAAGGGGACAGATTTATTAATAGCCTACCGATTAGCGTCACACTTAAACAAATCCGCCCCCTTTATCCCTTTATCCCACATACACTCATTCAAAGAAAAACCTTGTCTGACCCCGATTACTCTTGCTCCGCACGCCAATCGACATAACCTTTTACCTCAATTAATTGATTGAGGATGAAGCTTGAGAAGTTATCGGCCAGCACCCTGACCTCATCGATCTCCGAATCAATCTCTACTATCGACCAGTTATTGCCTGCATCAAAAGCATAAAGTACACCATCGGAAGTACCAGCAAAAACATACATCCGACTATACGCATCCACCTCACATCCGGCGATGGCCGCGTATTTATCTGGACCGTCTTCTATATAAAGCGCGCTGTCTAAATCGCCAAACCCGAAGGTGCCTAGAAACGCCAGATAGTCAGCGGGGACGCTGTCGCGGTCAGCTGCATCGACCCCACTCAATATGGGTTCACGATCAGTCAAGCAACTCCCGTAATCACCCTCATAACGTTCAGCAGACCTGATATGGTTGATGAGTTCGAGAATTTTAAGTGCGTTTCCCATTATCATTTTCCGAATGAAAGCGTGGCCTGACCCCGATTCCCCTCAACTACCGCTTTGATTCAGAACATTTATCTCGCGCCAGTAAATACTCCCTGGTAAAGCCTGACGTTGATTAAACATGGAAAAAACTTCAATCACATCATCAATATTAAACCACTCATCTTTTTTTAGTGGAACACGGCCTGCACTAAACGACAGCAAGGCTCCATCTTCAAAGTTAGTACTGGAACTTGAATGATAACCTCTAAACAGCTTTTTACTTTTAGCGTCATACCTTTCTATAAAACAAGTAAATCTGCCTCCAGCCACTTGTACATAGTTTCCGTCATCGTCAGTGATGCATGCGAAAGAGCTAGGGCCATAGCTTTTTAATTTTTTCAGCGTTTTTATAAGCTGCGCTTGGCTAGCACCAACTATTACAGGACTGTTTTCGGCTTCGAGCTTCATATTTACCACCGTCACGGCACATAGACTGTTGTAGCGCTTTCGATGACTTGACCATTTAGCCGTCCTTTCCCTTGCGCCCCAAACTTATTAACAAAGTAATCGGTAAATTCTTGATAGCCGGTCTTGTTAGCGGTTCCGCTTTTCCATTAGAACTTAAATGTTCAGCGAACTCATTTGGCCTTAATGTTCCCGAATTAAAAGGGGCAGATCTATCTAATTACCTACTGATCAGCGTCACATTTAAATAAAATCCGTCCCTATACAAAAGCTTAACTACTTTTATTAAATGAAAAATCAACGGATATTAAAAAACCATAAAACGAAACCTAGAACAATTCCGGCACCAGCCATTTTTAAATAAAGCGGCACATTTTCTTTTATAAGCACAATAAAGTCCTCGCCACCACTCAGCCAATACCCGGCAATCTGAAAGAACACACACATAAACAAAAGACCGAACGCGCAGGCACAAGGAAAATAAATAGCGACCCACCAAGTTTCATTTTTTTTCATTGCTGCCTTCTTCTTCAAATAGAAATCAGCTCCACTATTGAAAATCCTAAAAATACAGAGTCACTCATTAACGGAGATAGATCTATTAATAGTTTACCGTCAAGCGAAACACTTAAAAAGATCCGCCCTCTTTTTCTTTACACCAACTAACCCGCGCAGTTGCAGATGTAGCCGGCACTTCAACTGCACCAGTCGCTTTTGCCCCAGGTCTTTCTCAACCTTTTTAAACGCATAATTATTATTCAACTGAGAGAAATTATTCTTTTCTCTAAGAAATCGATAAAATTTTTCGCATACAAACTAGAAATTTGATTAGAAAGATTAAGTCTATAAACAGGATACTCCCCATCATTAAGTCCATCATCCGTGGCAAAACAAAATGATTCCCCTGCACCCGGCGGCTCACAGATAAACAGCCTCTCCTTCCCACACAACCCATTTCGACCGTTGACGATTGACATATAAACGATATCGCCACCCCTTACACTATCAAAATTCATTTCGGAGATACTATAAATCTCCTCCCCAGATATTTCCCCGCCAGAATAATACTTCAGCCACCATTTATAGCTATCAGGCAATTTCAACCCGAGACGAGTTTCAGCTTTATGAATCCACTCATTAGCAATACCGTCACCATAATCGGCAAATTCAACGAAATCCGACTCTTTAATAAGATTAATTATTCTTGAATAATCCACGGCTAATTACTCCCGGCTCCGAGCCCACAACTTCCAACAATCCGACTGATAAGAGTTAAACTCTTTAGCCTCAATAAGTGAAAATAATAAACTAATTTTTAAAGAGCGCAACATTGCCAGATCAGCTCCACTGACACCCAAACAAGAACGCTGCCTGAGCCCAACTACCTTTTTACTCTTTTCAGTGTATGTACGTCACTTAAACTTCCTTACTAAAGCCCAATACAAATCCTAATACAATTAGAGCGGTATATGACTTACCTGCCTGATGCTTGGCCCGTGCTGTGGATTCACTGATTGGTTCTATCGCGCATTTTTTGCACGAAACCAGGATTTACAATAAAAAATTAAAGGGACCAGATTTGTTTAATCGCCTACCGATCAGCGTCACACTAAATAAATCCGTCCCCTTTATATGTCATAGCTAATTTTTGCAGACTCAGCACAATGGAAAAAAGGGGGAAGTATTTACCAAACACGTCTAGCAATGTCGTTGCCTTTGAAGGGGAGAGTCTTGTCTTCTCTGCATTCCCAACGCCTTGCTAAAAATTTTAAACAGCTGAAATAAAAATCTAGTTTTTAAAGAGCGTAATACTTCCAGTACTTTCTAGCCCGCTGTTTACTCAAACAAAAAAGTGGTCTGCACCTGAACCCCGCCCCCTTTATCCAGCTCAATTTAGTCCAAAGCCGTTTCGATCTCTTGTCTTAAAAAGCGCGGAGCCGGCGTAATTGCATAACGCTGTGCGATTTCAAAAGGGTCGACAACTTTTGCTTTAACCCCTTCAATTGAAAAATCGCCGACTACGTATTTGGCAAAAGACGGCGACAATGGATCATCATCAAGTAACCAGCAGCCATCAAACAGGGAAATCAAGTACTCGCCGATGTAATATCCGATACGAGTAACAAACCACACCCTATTTTCCTCACTGATAACAGCGTGTTGAAATCCATCATCCAGTAGAGGTAAAAACTTTTTTGGCTCAATCAATACTTCATGCGGCTGATCAAATCCTAAACTTTCACAGAATTTATGCAGCACTGGCATACGCTCTGATTTAAATGCCGCAAATCCAGCAGCGCGTCGGTCCAGCAGCATGTCGGGCGTATCGCCAGTGTTTGCCATTGCCTACCTCAATAATTAATTATGAATAATTACGTCAATTTTGTTCAGCTTCAGAATTCTCGAAAGATTTTCTGCTGGTGGTGCTTCTAAAAATATCCATCTGGGTTGATAACCCTTCACAACATCTCGAAGATAAAGATCTTTCTCAATCTGATCGTAGAGTTTTCCTGTCAACGGTACTTCATTCAATTTTCCTGTAGCAGTTATACCTCGCTGGTATGTTTTCACCTCATTAGCGGAAATAATACTGTTCTGCATATCGACAGGCGCATCGACATAACGCCCGCCCGTACCAGGCACAGGATAGTAACGCTGGCCTGTTGAACCGTAAAGTTGCTGGATATACGTCTCTCCGGCCTCCCATTTTTCCCGCCCAGTCAGATTACGAACATCGTCCAATGTGAATGATTTCGCCGGACTGTCCGTCAGCAAGAGTGGCTGGCTGACATTTTTGTCATAAGACCTGATTGAACTGGCACCACCTGGCTCAACCACCTTCATGACGTCATCGCTGACCGTCACTACGCTACCCTTCGGTACGATCACACCGGTTTTCAGCGTGACATCACCCGTGAGTCGAACGGTGGTGTTAGGTTGGATAACCGGGCTTTCAACAAATTGCGCGCCACCCCTGAGCGTGAAGTTCTGCTCAGGGACGAGCGTCAGCTCAGTTTTTAAGCTTTTCGAACCCGAAGTGGCTTTCTCCGCTTCGGCAATGACTGTTTTGCCCGCAGAACTGAAAACCACGCCGACCAGACCCAGGCTGTTCAAGATAGCTTGCGAGCCCCACAGCACACGCTGCTCGGTGGTTTGCTCGCCCAACAGACGCGTTCCACCGAAAGCCGTGTAGGTCTGGCAGCCGATACTGATAGGCCCCATTCCGCCGCATCCAGCGGCAACCAGCTCGTCCGATCTTGCTTTGAGGAGGCGTGTCGTCTCTTTATCCGATGCGGTCTGATCGGCGCCGCCCGCGATGGCTTGTGCGTTAGTAGCCGGTTGCAGGGCCCATTCATCACCTAGGTCAGTTTTGATGACCTTGTTCGTGACAACGCAATATCCATTGCCCGAGACGGCACACGACACAACTTTGCCTGGGCTGACTACGTCTTCTATCGTAGGGATGAAATCAGTCGCTTCAAAACGGTCGTTCTGCAGGACGCTGCTGCCTTTTTTCCTCAGCGCATCAATATCGTCGGCCAGCCCCATACAATTTGCTGTTGCAGCAGCATCACCACTACAGTTGGCCTTATATTGCTGCTGCTTTTTATCGAGTAACGGCCTTTCCAGAATACTCAGTTGGTTATTTTCAACAGCGTTCTTCCCAACCTGAGCCGCTGCCACCGCATCCAATGCGCCCTTGCCGGACAACGATCCGGAAAGACCACCTGCCAACGTCGCGAGACTAGAGATTGTCTGCTTTTGCCCTTCAGACAGGTTTTCGTTACTGACATCGCCATACATGCTTTCCTTGATCAGCCGCGCGGTTCCCTCCGCAGCGACAGCACCCACTGCACCCGAGAGCGCTGAGTTACCGCCAGCTTTGGCTAGAACGGCACCCAACACGGCGTGAGCCATCAGGTTGGCGTCGGGGTCGTCATCGGTCATCTTCTTGACCGTCTGCGCCAGATACGGCGCCGCCGCCCCCGCCAACGCACCACCAACGCTGCCACCCATCGCCGCTTGCACCACGGCTGTCACCGCCTGGCTGGCTTTTTGGAAGCTGCTGCCTACGCCGTAATCCTGTTGGGCACGCTGGCTGATCTGAGCCTGTGTCGGGTTGGCGATACCGTCTTCAATCAGCTTCTGCCGCGTGGCTTTGTTGACGTCGCTGTTGGGGTCGTTTGCGGCCTTGATCCTGGCATCGGCAATGGCATCGCCAATGCCCTTGGTCAGCTCCATCGAGCTTTTGAGCAGGTCCATGCGCTCTTGCATGGCCTTTTCATCTGGCTTGTCGAGGCGCTGGTTGGCGTTGGCGGTGTCGCGGTTCAGACCGACCAGATCACTGGCGCCAGCAGGGTTGCGCACTACGATTGTGCCTTCGCTTACCGCACTGCGTGTGTGGCTGTGGTCCGAGTCGTTGAGCGCCATGCCATACAAGGGACCTGGCTTGAGTGTCCCCACCCCACCACCGTAAGAACCGGAGACGCTCACGCCTGCCGATTGGCTCTTGATCTCGCTCTTGTTCTTGATGTCGCTGACCAGCAGGCGATCCGTGCTGAGGCGGTTCTTGTCAGCGCTGGCTTCACTGGCAATCACCGCGCCTTGCAGGGTGGTGGTCTTGCCGACATTGATGTCGTAGCCGTCTTTACCGGCAAAGAAACCGCTCTGGTCGGTCACCGCCTGGTAGTCGCTGTTCATTTTCGACGCCGCCAGGTTCGCGGACGCGGAGACGGTGGAGCCTAGGCAGAACGGAGGAATACAGATGCTCGCGCCAAAACCGGCGCTGTTCTGCTTGCTCTTGGACGTCTCGGAGTCCTGGCGCGACAGGATGTTGAGGTTGCCGCCGATGTCGGCATCAATGCGATCAGCACGCACCTGGGCCCCGATCAGGCTGGTGTCCTGGCCGCTGCGCAGTACCAGCGAGCCGGTGTCCAGGGTGGTGTTGACCTGGGTGACGGAGCTACCCGAACCCAGGTTTTTGGCGATTTGCGCGCCCAAGTCGAGAGTGAAGCCGTTTTGCTCACCGATATTGAAACTGACGCCGATGGCCGTCCTGTTGCGCGAGCCGTCGTTTTTGCGATCAGTGGTGTTCTGTGCGCTTTGCATCAGGATGTTGTTTTTCGCGGACAGCAGGGTGTCGCCTGCTTTCAGCGTACTGCCGGTGATCAACAGATCCCCTGCGGTACCCGGCGCATCGCCCGCCGCGATGATCGACAGTTTCCCGCCGGCGTTCAGGCTGCTCTGGTGGGCGGTTTGCGCCGCATACTCGTTGCTGCTTTTGGTGCGGGTGTTGGCCAGCTCGGTGCCAATCTTGATCATCGAACCGGAGGAACCACCACTGGTGTCGTCATTGCCGTTGATTTTATTAGCAAGGTCGCCCATCTGATTATTAAGGTTGTAGGCCGCCAATGCCGCCTGGGCGATCTTCACGGCCTTCAACCGTGGGTCGTCGGCACTGCGTGACGCCTTGGCTGCATCGCGCATGCTGGTGGCGGTGTCGACGATCATGCCACCCACTACACGCCCAACCGCCAAGCTCTTGGAACTGTCCTTACTGGTCTGACTGGCCGTCTCCATCCCTGAAGTAACGGTGACATCAGCCCCGCTCAACTCCATGTTCTTGGTGCTCACCAAATCACTGGCCACCACCTTCAACTCACGCCCCGCCGTCAGCGACACGTTGCCCGCGCTGGAGCCAATGGTGCTGCCGGTCAAGGTCATTTCATTGGCCGTGCCGTTGTGTTTGGAGCTGTTGATGTAGAGCTTCTGGTTGCCGGTCATGTCGTCCAGACCGAGCTTGTTGCCGGTCAGCACGCCGGTGAGGTCGCGGTTCTTCTCCTTGTGCATGTCGGTGCGGGCGAAGGTGTTTTGCGCCGCGTCGATGGTCAGGTCGCGGCCGGCTTGCACGGCGAGGTCGCCGGTGCTGACCAGGTTGGAACCGGTGACCGTGGCGTCGCGCTTGGCGGCGACGGTGACGGTTTCGCCGGAGACCATGCTGCCCAGGGCGGTGGTGCGTTTTTCGTCGACTTTGTCCTGGACTTTGCTCGACTTGAGGCCGCCCCAGCTGCTTTTGCTTTCCTTGCGTTCGTGGCGGGCGCTGTCGGAGTTAGTGACGGCGAGGATGCTCACGTCCTGGCCGGCCGCCAGTTGCGTGGCGCCTTTTTCGGCGGTGACGGCGCTGCCGGCCAGCAGCAGGTTTTCACCGGCCACGACGGTGCTGTTTGTGCCGGCGCTGACGAGGCTGCCGACGTTGTTAACGGCGCTGGTTTCGTCGAGGCGGAATTTCTTGCCCTGGGAGGTTTTCTTGGTCTTGCTGTAGAAGCTGTAGTCCTGGTTTGCAGCGGCCTTGAGGTCGAGGTTTTTGCCGGATACCAGGTACGCTTCGTTGCCGGCGTTGACCTGGCTGGCAACCAATTGCAGGTTCTGCCCGGCGCTCAGGGTGGCGTCGCCGCCGGCCTTGATCACGCTGGAGACTTGCTGCACGTGGTCCTCGATGCTCTTGACCTTTTTCGAGTTGGACGTCGAATGCTGCTCGTTGGCTGCCGCGATGGCGTTGAGGTCGCGGGTGGCAATCAGGTTGACGTCGCGTTTGGCCTCGACCTGGCTGGCCACGGCGCTGATGTCGCGCCCGCCAACCACGTGCAGGTCGCGGCCGGCCTCGACCACGGAGCCTTGCTGGGCGATGGTGGTGAAGTTCGAGCGGGTGCCGATGGCGCCGCTGTCGAGGCTCTTCGAGGCGGTGATGTTGACGTCGCCTTTGGCTTGGACGGCCATATCGGCGCCACTTTTGAGCACGCCGCCGACGTTGTTGAAGTTGCCGCCAGCTTTCAGCGCCAGGTCGTTGGCCGATTCGATGCGCGCGGCGCTGTCGACGAAGTCGCTGCGCTCGGTGCGGTAGCTGCTGGCGCTTTCGTGGGTGGTGACGCTGCGTTCGTTGAGCAGGTCGGCGCCGGCCGCGAGGTTGACGTTGCCCGCGCTGATCACACCGCCCGCGCGGTTGCTGAGGTTGTCGCCAGCCAGTACATCGAGGCGGCCGCCGGCTTGCATCAAACCGCTATTGGCCAGGTTGCCGCCGACGTTGGCCAACAGGCTGCCGGTGGCGCGCAAGGTGCCGGCGTTATTCAGGTTACTGCCGGTGATCAGGTTGACGTCGCTGCCGGTAATCAGCGCACCATTCGGTGCCAGGCGGTTGTTTGCCTGGGCCAGGTACAGCACCGGTACCAGCACCTCCTGCCCGGCGACGGTGGCGTTTTCCAGCCACACGATGTCGTGGGTCAGGGCCGCGACTTGTTCGGCGGTGAGGCTGACGCCCACCGACAGGTTGAGTGCGGTTTTGCTGCTGATGGCGTTGTCCATCAGGTGCTTGAACAGGTCGGCGTCGCTGGTCTGGCCATCGATGAAGCGCTGGCCGGTACGGGCGAGCACGGCTTGCTGGATCAGGCGCTGTTCGTAGAAGCCATCACCGAGACGACGTTGTGCGGTCTCGGGGTCGTAGCCGAGCCGGGTCAGCATGTAGTCCGAGCCGAGGAACTGGCGCATGTCGGTGAACAGCGGGTTGGTTTCGATCAGGTATTTGTGCGGGCTGGCCGCGAACTGGCTGGTGGGCAGGCCGGTGGCACCCTTGCCATCGTTGAGGTGGAACAGGCTGTTCTGCCCGGTGGGCAGGTCGAAGCCAGGCAGGCTCAGTGGGTTGACCTGTTGCTGGGTGAGGTCGGGTGGCAATTGCGAGTTGAGTTTGACCTCGGTCGAGAAGCCCGGCTTGGTGGTGTTGGCGCCACTGCCGACGTAGGTGTAGCCACGGTTCACGACACTGTTATCGATGCCGTTCTGGGCGTGTACGTCCACGGCACCGCCGGCCTGAATCACGGCGGCGTAGCTCTGGTCCGGCACCATCAGTTGAGTGGTTTTGCTCAGGTCAGTCTTTTCGCTTTCCATCTTGCCGATGAACGAAGCCAGGCCGGCTTCGACACCGTCCATGTTCTGGCCCGCCGCATAGCGCTGGGTGAACGCCGCCGCCTCGCGGTACCAGCCGCCCGGCTTGCGCTCACGCGCCGAGGTAAAGATACGGTCGTACTGGGTGTCGTGGGTCACCAGGCCGACGTTGCTCAGTTGGTTGACGCGCACGGTCATGGCGCCGCCGGCGGCAATGCTACTGCTGCTGTTGAGCAGATCACCGCCGCTCAGCAGCATGTCGCCGCCCGAGGTGATGCTGGAAGCGGGCGTGGCGTCGCTGACGATAAAGTGATCACGCACGGTGATCTGGAACGGATGGTTCTGCTTGCCGCCGTCGCAGTCGCCACCGGTCACGTACTTGATACAGGCCGTGGGGGTGATGGACGCGCTGTAGATCCCGGACTCGGTGTTGAGCACAGTACGGATATTCTGGATCGTGCTGGCGGCCAGGATCAGGTTGCGCTCGCTTTCGATCGTGCCCGAGCTGTTGATGATGCTGGTGGCCGCCGTGCCCTGGCCGTCGCGGTCGACGCGCAGGTTGCCCATGGCGTAGAGCGTGGCGCCGAGGTTTTTCAGGCGGTCCACGCGCAGGTTCATGTCGCCGCCGCTGAAGATCAGGCCGTGGTCGTTGAGCAGGTTGTCTACGGTCAGGTCGAGGCTGCCCTGGCTGGCGACAGCACCGCCAACGCTCCAGTCCAGGCCTTTGCCGACCAGGCTACGGGTGCCGAGCAATTGGCCGGTGGCGGTCTGTTTCAGGTTGTCGACGTTGACAGTCAGGCGCCCGGCCTGGATCGCGGTGCTGTTGGTCCAGTTGGTTTTGTCGAGGGTCAGGTCGCCGTTGGTGACCAGGCTGCCGCCCACGTCATCCAGGCTGATGCCGCTCAGGTCGAGCACGCCGGTGCCCACGTGCAACACCTTGCCGCCGGTGTTCTGGAAGGTGTTTGCGGCGAGGCTCAGCTGGTCGTTGGCGGTGTCCAGGCTACCGCTGTTGTTCAGCACGCCGCCGATGGCGTAGCGGGTCTTGCCTGTGGTGCCCAGGGCGCGCATCTGGCCGCTGTTGGTCAGGCCGGCGCTCTCGACATCGAGGGTCGTGGCGCTTTCGATCAGGCCACGGTTGGTCAGGGTGCCGCGCAGGTTGACGTCGATGCGGTTGCCGGCGATCTCGCCGCCGTTATCGACATTGACCCCGGTAAGGCTCACGCCGCTGCCGGCGAACAGTGCGCCGTTGCCGTTATTGAAGTTGATCGCGTCAACCACTGCGTTACCGGCTTTGGCGGCGATGCGCCCACCGTTGTTATCGAGGGTACCGGCGGTGATGTTCAGGCCGCCCTGCTCGCTGTGGATCAAGCCGTCGGCGCCGTTTTGCAGCAGGCCCGTCGTGGTGATTGCCAGCCCACCGTTGGCGGCCAGGGTGCCTTTGTTCTGGTTATCGATGCTGTTGGCGAACAGTGTCAGCAGGCCCTGGCTGGCGAGCTTGCCGCCCTGGTTGTCGATGTGGGCGGCGCGTTGCACCAGCAGCGGCCCGACACTCGCCAGCTTGCCGTTGCGGTTGATCAGGTCGCCGAGCAGGTCCAGGGTGATCGAGCCGCCACCGGTGAGGTTGCCGGCGCTGTTGTCGAGGCGGTTGCCGTGCAGGGTAAACGCGCCGGTGCTGTCGATGATGCCGCCCTGGCTGTTGTCCAGCAGGCCGCTGACCGTGAGGGTTTGCGCACCGTCGCTGAGCAGTTGGCCTTTGTTGCGGTTGTCGACGTTGTCGGCGGTGATGTTCAGCGCCTGCCTGGCGCTCAGTGTGCCGCCCTGGTTATCCACTTGGGTGGCGGTGGCGGTGAGGGTGCGATTGGCGATCACGGTGCCGGTGTTGCTGATGTTCTGGCCGTCCAGTTGCACGTCGCCAACGGCGTTGCGCGTGTTGTCGGCGTTGACCCCGGCTTCGATGATGCCGGTGTTGGTCAGTTGGCCGTTGCTGGCCAGGGTGATGCTGTCGCGCGCGGCGAGGGTCTTGCTGTTCTTCAGCGTGCCCTTGGTCGTCTGCGCCTTGAGGCGCGTGCCGGCGTAAACCGCGCCCTTGGTTTCCAGGCTCGCGGCCTTGATATCCACCGCGCCGCTGGCGGCCGCCTGGGCCATGCTCAAGTGGCCGTTGGCGTCGAGCTGGATATCGCCGCCACTGGCCGCCAAGGTGCCGTCGAGCTTCACGCCCACGCCGGCTTCGGTGCCCACCAGTTTGATCGCGCCGGCGTACATGCCGCCCAGGGCCGAGGAGTCGATGGCCAGTTCCGGCTTGGCGCTGCCGTCGTCGGCGCGCACGGTGGTTTTCAGGCTTTGGGCATCGACGTCATTGCGCCCGGCAATCACGGTGAGCTGACGCGCGTTGATCTTGGCGTTGATCTTGGCGGTACGCGTGATGATTTCGAAACGGTCGACGTTGCTGGCGTTCAAGCCCTGGCCGTCGATGGTTACCGCGCCGCCATCCACTTGGTAGTGGTCGAGGCGGCCGACTTTGTCGATGACCGGTTTACCGGTGGTCAGGGTGACATTCGGCGTGTTGATGAACCCACAGCCGTTGCAACTGATGCCGTAAGGGTTGGCCACGATGACTTTGGCCGACTGCCCCGCCACTTCGGTGTAGCCGCGCAACTGGCTGGGGCTGCCACCGTTGACTTCGTTGAGGATGACGTTCGCCGCGCCGCCCTTGAGGTTCGGGTTGCCGACGATGATCCCGCCCAGTTGGGTGCTCTGCACCGCGCCCGTGGCGTTGTTGAGGATCACGCCATTGGGGCCGACGTTGTAGTCCTTGAACTGGTTATGGGACAGGCCGCTGCCATTGGGCGTTGCGATGTTCACCACCGGCACGCCGTTGCCTGCCTGGCCGAGCGTGGTGCCCGGGCCGCTGACCGCAATACCGTCGGCCTGGGCCAGCAGCGGCTGCCAGAACAGTGCGTTGGCCAGGATCAGGGCGAGGCCGCGTTGGGTCAGGCTTTTCAGGGCGGTTGCAGGGCGAGCGTCCATATTCAAGATCTCAGGGCAGCGGTGTTGATTACAGGAAGAAATCCAGGCGGAAATAGATCGGCGCTTCGCGCTCGGTCACCACGCCAGGTCGCTCCAGGGAATGGGCAAAGGTCACGCTGGTGCTGACGTTTTTACCGCGCGCGAACAACTCCAGGGAGTTACTCGACACGCGACCATGCTGGTCATCGTTGTAGCGATCGTTGCTGATCACGCCTTGGTCATAACCGACGCTGGCGCCGTATTCGGCGAAGGCCGGGCGCATCCAGTCGAGGGTTACCGGGCGCGCCCAGCGCACTTCGTTGCGCCAGTAGCCGCCGCTGTCGCCGTTCAGTTGCTGGTCCTTGAAGCCGCGCACCGAGTAAGAGCCACCCAGGCTCATGCGTTGCGCGGGGTACAGCACGTCTTCACTGCGCTGCCCGGTGGCGAGGCTGGAAAAACTCAGCGACTCGCCCCACAACGTGAAGGGCTGCAGGTAGCTCATCGTGGCGGTGTATTTGCGATAGCGCGGGGTCGCCGTGAGGTTGCCGTTGGCATCCCGCACCTGCTGGTCGCTTTGCGCGTCAAAGGCGCCAATGCCGTTTTGCATGCCCACGTCCAGGTTGACGAAGGCATTGCCGATGCGTCGACCGTGGGTGATGCCGACCTGAAATTCACTGAGGCGGTTGCTGCTGGTCGCCAGCCGCGAGTCGAGCAGGTAGTTGTTGGTGCGCAGGTGAGTCAGGCCGACGTTGACCGACGTCTTGCTCACCTCGTCG
Organism: Pseudomonas cedrina subsp. cedrina; assembly: GCF_001983175.1. GTDB lineage: Bacteria > Pseudomonadota > Gammaproteobacteria > Pseudomonadales > Pseudomonadaceae > Aquipseudomonas > Aquipseudomonas cedrina. Next base: position 43,549 of record NZ_MNPW01000005.1, on the reverse strand, counting down.
CGATGGATCACCCGCTCGGCCCGCAGTTGATGGTTCTGGCTGTCGCCATTCTGCTTGACCTTTAGGTCGTCCAGCATGAGGAAGGTGCGGTATTCGCTCTCGCTGTAGGTGTAACTGAAATTCCACCAGCCCCACGGCAGGTTGTAATAGAACATGCTGCTGTTGGAGGTTTTCTGATGGTCGCTGATGGCGTCGTGGCCACCGCGCAAAATCAGCTGATCGGCCAGGCCCAGCGGGCTGTCCCACTCCAGGCCCGCGCCCCATTGTTGTTCGCCGGTGCTCTTCTGGCCGTCGTTGTTGCGTGACAGGCTGGCGCGCCAGGGCTTTTGCGGCACGTTCTTGACCCGTACTTCACTGCCGCCGATCTGGCTGCCAGGGGTCAGCTCCATTTGCGCCTGCTTGGAAGGCAAACGGCTGAGCTGGTCGACCAATTGCTCGATTTCCCGCAGGTTAAGCGCTCCGCCGACGTCGCCGGGAAACGCCATGGCCAGCTCGCGGTCGGTCAGGTTGCTGCCTTGCGCGCCCTTCAAGCCTTCGAGCTTGCCTTCCACCACCAGCACCTGCAGGTGGCCGCTGGAAAGGTCTTGCTGCGGCAAATAGGCACGACTGGTGACATGGCCCTTGGCGATGTAATAGTCGGTGATGACCTTGAGCAGCTCATTGAGCTGTGGAACGCCCAGGCACTGGCCGATATAAGGTTTGAGCAGCAGGGTGCGGTCGCCGGCGGACAGACTGTCGGCGCCCTTGAGTTCGATGTCTTTGATCGGGAAGCAACGGGTGTCGGCGGGTGTGGCCGGGGCCTGGGACTGATCGCCTTTGCCGGGCAAGTCCTGGAGTTCGTCCAGACGCCGCCGCTGCTCTTCCAGGAGGCGGTTCTGGCGGTCGCGAATCAGGTCCTGATCCCCAGGCGTAGGGGCGGCCGTGGCGCTGTTCAGGCTCATATAAGCGAGCATGAAAGTGCACAGCAGGTACCGGGTCCGTGGCAATAAAAAAGACATATTCGATCCATCGAAGATCAGGGGCCGGCAAACTAGCATCGAACTTCCGATAACTCAAAAAACAGAGTTAGTTGGATTCTCGCACTAGATACTCGTGTAACCCATTGATTAATAATGAATAAAAACAACCAAGAAGATACTCGGCCTGTCATTGGAAGTATTCTTCCGACAAGCGGCAGCACTGTTGATCGGTATTCATCATAGAACTTATAATTTGCCATTATTTGGCCATCAAGTTCTTGCTGAGATAAGTTAGTACCGAAAAAAGCAGAAAAGTTCGCGAGGGTTTTGTGAATTGGGTCGCATTTACCGGATTGAACAAGATCATTCCCACATTGCATGGGAACGATCTTCCAGTGCTGTTCCTTAGCTGGCGTCTTTGTTCTGGACGTTGCCCGGCACCAGGGTGAGCCCCGGTTTTTCCACATCGCGCGAGACATGGGACGTCACTTGCGCCACACCGCCCTCATCGTCGTTATGGATCACCAGCACACCCGGCCGGCGCAACTGCTCAAGGTCACCGTCAGCGAGGCTGAAGCTCTCGCTCAGGTGCTGGTCGCTGAGCGCCTTGGCCTCGGCGCGGCGCTGGGCAAACTTGCGACCACGACGTTGCTGGTAGCGCGCCCAGCTGATCAGGATGATGGCGTTGAACACCGCGATCCACAGGTAGATCTGCAGGGTGTTGAGCGCGGCGAAAATAGGCGCCTCGAATCGAGGGCCACCGTGGGTCTGCAATATCGAGTTGATCCCGCGCGCCAGCAACCAGATCAAGCCGGCCCAGGCCATCAGGGTCAACAGCACATCGATGACCCACATCACGGAACGTTGGCGAGTTCTGACCAGTTTCATGATCACGCCTCCTCACTGAGCGGTTTGATTCCGCGATCCGGGCTGACCCAGCGTGCGCGCTTCTGGTGTTGGTTGAACAACACCTTGGGAAAACTGACCAGCGTGGTAAACAGGCTGACCAGCCAGAACACCATGGGGTACCACACCGTCCAGAACAGGGTTTTCCACAGGTCTTTTTCGTAGCGGCGGTCGATCAGGATGCTCACCGCAAACTGCAACAGGCAGACCATCGCCAATACCAACCCGGTAAAGGCCGGCGGCATCAGCGAGTCGACGGCAATCGCTTGTGGCAGCGGGACGAATTTGCCCACGCCCCAGAAGATCACCGACAGCATGAAGGTGAAGGCCCAGCCGGTGGACAGGCAGTATTCGAACAAGAGCGGCCACAGGTAGCGATGACGCCATTGCCAGATACCGCGGATGTTCTTGAACAGCACTTCGGCGCCGCCCTGGGCCCAGCGCAAACGCTGCTTCCACAGGCCTGCGACGGTTTCGGGCATGAGGATCCAGCACAGGGCGCGCGGCTCGTAGAAGATGCTCCAGTGATCGAGCTGCAGCTTCCAACTGACATCGATGTCTTCGGTGATCATGTCGGTGCTCCAGTAGTCGATGCGATCCAGCGCCTTTTTACGGAACGCCACCACCACACCGGACACCGTGAAGATCCGCCCGACGACCCGCTGAGTGCGCTTGATCAGGCCGATGATCGACGAGAACTCGCCGACCTGCACCCGACCGATCAGGGTCGAGCGCGTGCGAATGCGTGGGTTGCCGGTCACGGCGCCCAGGCGCGGGTTGTCGAGCATCGGCGCCACCATGTAGGCCGCGGCGTTTTTATCCAGCAGCGCATCACCGTCGATGCACACCAGGTATTCGCTGCGCGCGGCCACGGCGCCCATGCGCAAGGCGACTGCCTTGCCCTGGTTCTGCGCCAGGTGCAGCACGCGCAGACGCGGGTGCTGCAAAGCCAGGGCATCGAGGACGGCCGCCGTGTTATCGGAGGAGCCGTCGTTGACAGCGATCACTTCGATGTTCGGGTACACCTGGGCCAGCGCGGCCTCCATGGTGTCGGCGACGTTATCCCCTTCGTTGTAGCAAGGGATGATGATCGAGATCAGCGGGTTGCCGGCCAGGGTCGGCGCCGGCGTGTCTTCTTCCCAGGGCCAGTGGCGCTCCCAGTGCAGCCAGAAGTACAAGCCGCCTGCGATCCACAACCCCGACATGAACAGCGGGTAGAAGAAGACGAAGTCCATCAGGAACTGCCCGGTGACCAGGAAGATCAGGCCCAGGGGCACGCCCAATACCAGTGCCAGCACGCATATAGCCAGGATTCTGTCGAACATGGTCAAGGGTTCCATTGGTTGGAAAGGGCCGGACGCACAGTCTTCAGGTCCGGGGAGTTTTCCAGGAAGTTGTCCGGGTAATAACCAAAACTCGTAACCCCCTGGCGCTTGAGCACGTTCATCCATTGCGCCAACTGCGCACCGCTGATATCGGGCGCGGCCTTGGTGCGCCAGTCTTTGGCTTGCAGTTCGAACACCGTGCGTTCCAGCGCGCCGGGGCGCTGTTTGACCGTGGCCACGAGTTTTTCCAGCCAGGCGTCGGAGTTGGCCAATGCCTGGCCCTCCATCAACGGCATGGCCATTGGCGCGGTCCAGTCGTAGGTCTGGAGGAAATCGTCAAGGTTCTGCGCGAACCAGGCTTCGCTGCCGGGGTTGAGCATCGGCTCGGCGAAGAGATTGCGTGCCGTGAGTATTTGCGGGCCACGGATGGCGCGGAACTTGGCGGTCAACTCCTTGGTGAAGTCGATCAGGTAGCGGCTCTTGAAGCGGGTCCAGCGCTGCATCACGGCAGGGTCGGCACGCAGGGCGGCGATGTTGTCCGGCAGGCCCTGGGCGGCGTAGGCCTTGAGTGCAGCGGGGCTGGCGTCTTCAAAGTCGCTCAGCTTGGCATCATCGTGGTACAGCACGCCGTCGACACCACTGTTACCGGAGCTCGCCAGGTCCTGGTAGATCTCGCCGATCATCTGCCGCACTTTCGGATCGAACGGCGACAGGCGCTTGTAATCATCCGGATCGGTGCCCACCTTGCCGGTTTGCGGGTCCCAGCGTGTTACGCGCGGCAATGTGCGGTCGAGGTCGAAACTCAGCACCGGCATCCACGCAAATACGCTGGCACGGGCCCGGGTATGCAATTGCCAGGCGACTCGGTTGAACAGGTCGGCGCGCATCGGCAGGTGACGGTTGGGGAAGTACAGCGAACGCACCAGGCCATCACCCGTGGGGTCGGCGTAGGCTTGCAGGAACACCGTCGGCGAGCCCATGTCCACCACACGCTGCACCAGCACGTCGAGGTTGCGCGCTTGTTGCGCCGGGTCGGCGTCGTAGACGTGGTCCAGGTCCACATGGATGACGCGCATCGGCGCCTTGGCCTGCACCGAGACGATGCTACTGGCGAAGTGCTCGCCGTCCGGATCGGAGTCCACCAGGAAGCGCGGGCTGTTCATCAACTTGTTCGAGTCGTCGAGGCCGTCGTCCAGAGTCAGCGCCATTTCATAGCCCTGCTCACCCACCACGGCCAGGGAAGTGCCGTCGGCCGCGCCATACGGCCATACCCACACGCGGGGCGCCTTGCCGGTGACGGCGCGGATCTTGTTTGAGATCGCGACCACGTCAGCGCGCATCCGCGCCTGGAACTGCGCCTCGGTTTCATAGCTATTGGTCGCCGGATCGAAGCGGCGCGTGGTGGCGGCCGGCTCCAGGTTGCCCTGGGGGTTGGCCAGGATGCCCTTGTGATTGGCGTCGGTGTGGGCGGCAATTTCCACCAGGCCGGAGCGCGACACTTCACGGATCTGCTGCCAGGTGAGGAACTCGCCCCGTGGCCGCGGCATGCCGGCGAAGTCCACCGGCTGGTTCAGCGGCGTGTCGATCCAGGAACCGACCGGCGCGAGCACGGCCGGCCAGTTATAGGCGCGCAGAATCGGCATCACGCGGGTGTAGAAACTCGAATAACCGTCGTCGAAGCTGAGCATCACAGCCTTGGGCGGCAGCGGCGGCCCACCCCGGCGCGCGGCGAGGATCTGGTCCACGCTGACCGCCTGATAGCCGTTCTCCCGCAGCCAGGCCAACTGTTCGATCAAACGCTCGGTGCGCACCGCCACCACCGCCTGGTCGGGGTCGTTATCACTGACATCGTGGTAGGCGATGCCCAGGAAATGATTTTTCGGCCACGGCGCTTCGTTGGCCTGTATCGGGCGCTCGGCGGGTGGCGTGAATGGCGCGGGTTGCTGGGCGCAAGCGCTGGCCAGCAATACGCCCAGGACCAGCAGACAACGGCTGAGAAGGGTCATGATCAGGCTCTTTTAAAAACGGTAAGTGAGGTCGACGAGCAGGCGCAGATCGCGTTCGCGATCGCCGTCATACGTGCGGCTGACCAGGCTCAGGTTGGCGCCGGCTTCGAGTACGTCGTTCCAGCGAATACGCTGGCCGTAGCCGATCAAGCCGACACCGCCGCTGGAGTAATCCTGCTGGCGATAAGTCCCCGCACCGACCTGGAACTGCTGACTCCACTGGGTCTCGTAGCGGTGATAAAGCACATGGTTGACGTTGACGGTGGGCATCACGCCGAAGTCCGACTTCGGGTTGAAATAAGCCGTGTCTTCTTTGCTGTTGCGGCTGGCGCTGACCTCAAGGCCCAGTTCCACTTGCACCTTGGGCGAGCTGTAGATGCCCTCGCGGCCGGTGAGCAAGGCTTCGACGCGGTCGTTGCCGTCGCTGAAATGGGACGGGCTCACGGCCAGTCTCCACTCACGGCTTTCATTGGCGCGCCAGCGGATAAAACCGCTGCCGCCGTTGGCCGTGACGTCAGCATTCAGCGCGCGCAACGGGGTGGTCGCCGCGAGGTAGTCGAGGCTGCCGCCGTATTGCCAGTGGTCGTTGATGTCGCGGGCAATCGACACGCGCGCGCCTTGCTTGGCGCCAAAGCCGTAGGAATGGTTGGAGACCTCGGCTTCGAGGGTCATGTCACGGGTTCGCCGTTCCACGCCCACGCGCTGCCAACGGTGATGACCGGTGCCTTCGGCAAACTCGGCGGTGCCGTAGCCGGCGCCGGCGAACAGGCGCCAGTCTTCGTCGATGGGCGGCGTGTAGATCACGCTTTCAATGCCCCAGTCACGGCTGCCGGTTATTGCGCCGCTCTCCTCGTTATTGCTGCCGCCGAAGCTTTTGCCGGTGTAGGCCTCGACGCGGACTTCAGCCATGTCGTGCACTTTGCGCAGGCGATCGAGGCGCTGGACCTGGCGGTTTTCCGGGGCGCGGGCGACCACGTCATCGGCGAGCAGGTCGAGTTGACGCCACTCCTGCAGGTCCAAAGCGGTGAAGCCTTGGGACATTTCCACGCCGATGTCGCGCGGGCTCTGGTTTTCGGTTTCCTTGAGTGACGCTTCGGCGCGTCTTGGCCATTCGCGGGCACGGTACATCTCGGCCTGCGCCAAACGCACGCCGATGCTGCCTGGGGCTTTGTTGCCCAGGGTTTCCAGGCTTTCTTCGCTGGTCTCCAGGTCATCGCCATAGGTTCCGGCCTGGGCCGCCAACTGCTGGGCGTCCATCCACTCGTCGTTGGGGTTGCCGATGGGCAGGCCCTTGAGCTCAACCCGGGGCTTCTCGGTGCGGGCCAGGTTATCGGCGACCGCGCGCGCCTCGGCCACCTGGTCGTTTTCCAGCAAGGCGTAGAACAGGGCGGAGCTGTCTTTGACATGATCGCCCGGGTCGGCATCCGCAGCGGTCACCGCCTGGCGATACAGCGGGGCGGCTTTTTCCGGCAAGCGCTGGTCGAGGTAGGCGGCAGCGACCCAGCGCACGGCGTAGGTCGGCAATTGCACGCCTTCGGCCTTGAGGGCTTCGTACTCGCGAATCACCTCAACGGTGCGCGCACGCGCCTTGAGCGCGCCGAGGCGGTCGATGCGCCAGATCATCACGTCGCCCTGGGCGCTGGCGTCCGGGGTCCAGCGGGCGAGCAGTCGGTCGTAGTCCGCGAGCGCGCGGTCAGCGATCACAAAGCGTTCTTTCTCGGTACGCGTGGCGAACTCGGCCATGCGCACGCGCTCGGCGGCCAGGTCGCCTTCGAGGCGACGCTGGGTGACGGCATCGATCAGCCCCGGGCGCTGGGCCGACAGGCGCAAGGCGGCTTCCGGCAGGCGGGCCTTTTGCAGGGCAACGAGGTATTCGCGGGCAACTTCGGGCTTGTCGCCGGCGCGGATAAAGGCCTGGTCGAACTCAAACAGGGCGTCATAGTTCGAACCCGCACGGGTCAGGGCGTAGCCCAGGGCCATGCGCCGGTTCGGGTCATCGGGCTTGGCGGCGACCAGCGCGCGGGTGCGCTGTACGGCTTCAGTGGCTTTGCCTGAATCGGCCTGGGTAAGGGCCAGGCCCAGTTGCAGGTCGAGATTGTTCGGTTCACGCAGCAGCGCCTTGCGGTAGACCGTCTCGGCCTGCGCCCACTTTTGTTGGTCGCGGTAGGCACGCGCGACGGTGGCCAGCGCCTGGGCGTTCAAATTGCGATTCTGGCCCTGCGCCTCGTACACCTTCAGCACTTCGGCATCCTGGCCGGCCCAGCCGGCGATCACCAGGTGGTCGCTGATCTGGCCTGGCGTCTGGCGCTCGGCGGGCAGTTGGCGCAGTTGAGTAAGGGCGGGCGTGAAGTTGCCGTTGCGCGCCTGGATGATCAGGGCGTCATAGGCCGGGTCGGCCATCGCAAAGGTGGGCATTAGCAACTGGCTGCACAAGGCTGCTCCGATGAGCAGTCGCAACCGGCCTGATGCACTGAGTGGTGGGTTTGGCAACATATCGTCGGCTTCCTTACAAGGAAAGCTGTAACGATGGGTGAGCCTGAGCGGTGCGCATCAGGGTGTCGGCGTCTCGTGACCCGACCTAGCTTTCCTGGGGGAACTATCCCTTAGCGGAGAAAGGGGGAGGGAGATTCAGAACAATTGTTCAGAATTGCTCAAGGTTGCACTGCAATGCGTGCAAGGGCACAAAAACCAGTGTGGGAGCTGGCTTGCCTGCGATGGCGTCAGGTCAGCCGGCATCTCTGTTGCTGAACCACCGCTACACAGCATGGGTATCTACACATCTTTGTAGTGAGCGGGCTTGTCGAATCGTCGCACCGCCCGCGCTGGGTGGCGAAGCCGCCCCAATAAAGACAATGCGCAGTTTCAGGCAAACCCAATTCGTCTGGTTTGGGGCCGCTTCGCAGCCCAGCGCGGGACAAGCCCGCTCACTACAGGGAGATTTTTCAGCCTTTAAAAATTGTGTAGATAGCTATGGCTATCGCAGGCAAGCCAGCTCCCACAGTTTGATTGCATTTCAATCGGGCCGCTTTGCGCGGCCCCGAGGGCTTATTGAGCGCCGCTCACCGAGCCGACCTTGGACATCACGAAGCCAATGAACTGCTCGACGGTCATCTTCTGGCCGTTGAAGGTCACTTCATTGTTGGCGTAATGCAGCTTGGACACCACGTCGCTGCCCACCAGGGTCGCCAGTTGCGTGCCAACGGCCATGCCGCTGACCATTTCGCTGGCCATCTGGGATTGCTGCTCGATGGCTTTAGGGTCGGTCACACCGCCCACCTGCGCCTGCAGGGCGGCAACGTCGGCGATCATCGGCTTGGACAGGGTCAGGTTGGCGTCCAGCAGCGCAACGATTTGCTTGCCCAGTTCAACCGGTGGCAGTTCCATGGAGGCCGGCTTGGCCAGGTCCAGCACCAGGTTGAATTTGCTCTCACCGTGGGTGGTTTTCAGCGACAGGTTTTCCAGCGCCAGGTGCGGCTTGGCGGCCAGCAACTGGTTGACGTTGGCTTCGGCCAGGGCTTGCTCGGCCTCGGTCAGTTGCAACTCCGGCACTGGCTGGCCCGCGGCGGCGGCGGCTTGCACAGGCTGCATCTTGTCCTGATACAGCTTGGTCAGCAGCAGGCTCGATGGCACATCGATGTTCTTCAGGCTCAGGGCCATGGCGGCGGAGCCGACGGGTTTGCCCTGGTAACCGATCTCGTCGATCTTGTAGTCGACGCGGCCGGCCATGATGTTGTCGTTGACTTCGCTGCTGTCTTTCTGCTCGAAGCCCTTGAGGGTCAGTACGGCTTTCTGCGGGCCGAAGGTGAGCTTGGTATCGGTCAGTTCGATGGTGTTCTGGCCGGTATAGAAGCCAAAGGTGGATTTCTCCAGGTTGCTGGCCACGGTCAGGCCGGCGAACTCGGCTTCGAACGGCGCGCCATTGGCGTCAACCACCGCCAGCTTGAGGCTATTGATGTAGCCATCAACCTTGACCTTCTTGCCTTCGGCGGTGCTGTCAAAATCCAGGTTCAGGCCGGAGAAGCTCACCGAGGACGTCGGGTCCTTGAAGTCCAGGGGCAGCAATTCGAGATTGCCACTCACCGAACGGCTGTAGCCGATATTGGCCACGCCTTTGAGCGGCGATTTGTCTTTGGCGGCGGCGAACCATTTCTCGGTGGTGGCGTTCTTTTCCAGTTCATAGTGACTGGTGGCCATGACCGGTAGCCATTTGAGCGAGACCAGGCGCGAGAATGGCAGTGGGCCGTGTTCGATGTGGTCGACGATCAACAGCTCGGGGTTCGGGTTCTGCTCGCCGAAAAACGAGCCCTGGCCCGTGAGGCGATAGTGCGCGGTGCTGCTGAACAGGCCACGGTCCAGGGACACCAGCTCCAGGGCAACGGTGCCGTCGACGCCGGCCATGGAACGTTGCAGTTCCTTGTTGGCGTCCTGCACGGCCGTCTGCAGCACCGGCTCCAACTGCTTGCCGGTATACCAGGCACCGCCTGCACTGACGACGCCCACGGCGACAACGAAACCCAAAAGAACAACGGCTGGCTTATTCATGAAGTGACCTGATCAAATCCTGTGAGAAGTGGGCTGTCTTCCTTGAACCCTGAGGGGGTTGGCTCAAGCCCGCCGAAAACGGGGGAAGATTAGCACTGGCGGGCGCGAACGGCCCAGCTTTTCAGAGGGATCGATTCAGCAGGAGTTCAGGAGTACTCCAGCTCAATTTCATCGAGCTGGTGGTCGAAGCTCTTCAGGCGCGCCGTCCAGGTGTATACCAGCACCTCGAACTCGCGGTGTATCACGGCGTTTGCGGGGGTGTCGGACTTGGGGTCGCAGAAGTCCAGCTGGTAGCGCTCGCGGGCCATTTGCGTTGCAACGTCGGACAATTCCCGCGCGTTATTCAGCCAGTGCCTACCTTCGGCAACTTGCCGGTCGAGGGCCACGCACTGTTTTTTCAGGACTTCGAGGCTTTTTTCCAGCGGCGTGCCGGTGAGGTCACCCATGACTTCCTGGAAGGTCCGCCCCGGCTGCCAATAGCTGCCCCAGAAATAGCGGTCGAACACGGTTTCGACCCGGCGCAGCGCGACCTTGGTGTCCCAGATCACCACACGGGTCTTGCCTTGCTCGAGGAGCTTTTTCTTGACCCGTTGGTTCTGGTAGGAGGCCCAGGCCACCACGCCGATGGACAGGGTGCCGATGACCAGGCAGGCGCTGTCGAGAAACACCATGGCCTTGTCGAGTTGGTGGGCAAGCATGACGCCATAGAAATACGCGGCCGATAACAGCACCAGTGCGAACAGCACGCACCAGAAAGCGGGAGCATAAGGGTTTTTCATTATTGGAATCCCCATGAGCAAACGCGAGCAGTGTCAGATGGCCGCCATTGATAAAACCAAGGCGATCCACCTGTCAAAGCATAGCTACCTGCTCAGGGTTTGCCGGGCTGTGAGGCTTGCGTTCGTCCGCTTTCCCAACCGCCGCCCAGGGCCAGGAACAGATCGATCTGGCTCATGGCAACCTGGGTGTTGGCCGCTGCCAGTTGCGCGCGCACATCGGTGTAGGTGCGGGTGGCTTGCAGGTCGGCCAGGAACGATGCGCGGCCGGCCTGGAAGAAGCGATGGGTCTGGGCCGCCGCTTCCTTGGCCGACTCGCCTGCGTCGCTGAGGGCGTCGCGACGTTGCAGTTGCGCGGTGTATTGCGCAAGGCCCGTCTGGGTTTCACGGATGGCGTTGAGCACCACGCCGTCAAAGTGCGCCAGGGCGCCCTGGGTCGCGGCCTCGGCTTCGTGGATGCGCGCCCGGGCGCCATTGGTCGGCACCGTCCAGCTGATCATCGGGCCAAAACCCCAGCGGTTGGTCGCCGGTTGGCCAAGGTTGTCGAGCAGACCCACGGTGCCCACCGTGGCGCCGATGCTGATGTCCGGGTAAAGCGCGCCGGTGGCCACGCCGATGCGCGCGGTGGCCGCGGCGAGTTGGCGTTCGGCCTGGCGCACATCCGGGCGGCGCTTGAGCAGCGTCGCGCCGTCACCTACCGGCAGCAGCTGGGCGATGTGGGGCAGTTCGGCGCAGGTGTTGGTGCCCGCTGGCAATTGGTCCACCGGCTTGGCCAGCAGCATCGACAGGCGAAACAGCCCGGCCTGGCGCAACGCCTGGTAGCGCGGCATGTCGGCGCGCAGGGATTTGTATTGGGTTTGCGAGCGCGTCACCTGGGTTTCATCGCCGCGCCCGGCGTCCCGCAGGCGCTGGGTCAGTTTCGTGCTCTGGGCTTGCAGCTCAAGGGATTGGTTAGCGATCGCCAGCTCTTCGTTCGCCGCGCACACTTGGGTGTAGGACCGCACAACGTCCGCCACCAACGTGATGCGCGCGATATCGGCGGCGGCCTGCGCGGCATCGGCGCTGGCCTGGGCGCTTTCGATGCCGCGTTGCAAGGTGCCGAACAGGTCGAATTGATACGACGTGGTGATACCAACGCTGCCGATGTTATCCACCGGGACTTTGTCAGCCAGCAAAAACGCTTCGCCGGACTCCTGCAGGCGCTGGGCTTCTGCCTTGGCGCCGGCGCTCCAGCCACCCGCCGATTGCGCTTGCTGGGTCTGAAAGCGCGCCCGCTGCAGGTTGGCGGCGGCCACGCGCAGGTCGGTGTTGGACGCCATGGCCTGGCGCACCAGCTCATCCAGGCGCGGGTCCTTGTACAGTTTCCACCAGTCCACCGGCACCGGCGCCGACACTACATTGCCGCCCTTGCCTGCCAACTCTCCTTGCAGGTCACTCCGGTTGATGGCGGCCTTGTCCGGCAATTGGTAGTCCGGGCCCACCGCTTGGCAGGCCGTCAGCAGCAAACCCAGCGCGGCGCTTGCCAGCAGCTGCTTCATGGCGTGCCTCCGTCTTTAACCTTATCGCCAATGATCGAGACGGTCGCGGTTCGCCCGGCGATCATGCGGAAGTCCGGCGGCACCTCGTCAAACGCGATGCGCACCGGAATCCGCTGGGCCAGGCGCACCCAGCTGAACGCCGGGTTGACGTTGGGCAACAGGTTGGAGCCGCTGCTGCGGTCGCGGTCTTCGATACCGGCGACGATGCTCTGCACATGGCCGCGCAGGCGGGCGTTGTCGCCGATCACGCGGATGTCCACGTCCATGCCGACATGGATGCCGTCGAGCTTGGTCTCTTCGAAGTAGCCGTCGATATGGAACGAGTTGCTGTCCACCACCGACAACACCGGACGCCCGGCGGTGACGAATTCCTGGGTGCGCGGCGCCCGGTCGTTGACGTAGCCGTCGACGGGGCTGCGGATTACCGAGCGGTCGAGGTTGAGCTGGGCCGAATCCACCGTTACCTGGGCCTCGGCCAGGGCCGATTGGGCACGGGCGACGCGCGACTGGCTTTCTTCCAACTGCTCGCTGGGCACCAGGTTGCCCAGGCCAAGGTTACGCTTGTACTCGCGCTGGGCCTGGGCCAGGGTTTCCTGGCGGTCGGCGACGGCGGCCTGGGCCTGGCGCAGGGCCAGCTTGAAACGGTCCTGGTCGACGGCGAACAGCACCTGGCCTTTGGTCACCAACTGGTTGTCGCGCACGTCGACGCGCTGGATCAGCCCGGACACGTCCGGGGCGATCTGCACGATGTCGGCGCGGATGTGGCCGTCACGGGTCCAGGGCGCGAACATGTAGTACATGACCATGCGCCACACAACGACGACCGCAAACGTCACGATCAATAGCGTGAGGACCACACGGCCGATGGTCAAAAAAGGTTTTTTCATGTCATCAGGTATCGACTGAGTGAGTCCACCGCGCCCAGCAACAGCGCGTATAGCCCCACATTGAACAATGCCCGGTGCCAGACCAGGCGATAGAAGTGGACGCGGGTCAACAGCCCGTGCACCACCAGGAACAACACGTACGTAATGCCCATCAGCACCAGCAGCGTGGGCAGGAACACCCCACTGATATCCAGATCACCGATCATAAAGGCGCTCCATCAGGCAGCGGCGCTTGCAGCTCGGCGCCGCCAATGAATTCCACGCCCGGCAACAGCGCCAGGCGCAAACCGGCCAGCGCGTGCAGTAAGTGCAGGCGGGTGTCGTCTTCGTCTTGCAGGCCTTGCCCGTTGAGGGCGCGACGCGTGCGGTCCAGCGTCATCAGCAGACCGCTGGGCGCCGGCAGGCGTTCACCGGCCTTGAGGCAGGCCTTGAAATAGCCGCCCACGCCTTCCACCACTTGGTTGAGCAGCACCCGTGGCACACCGAGCACGCGCGGCGAATAGGCCAACAGGTCAAGCAGGTTCAGCGCCACGCGCAAATCGCGCAGGGCGGTGCCGGTGTCCTGGTTGATCAGCGCCAGGCGCGGCAGGTGCTGCATCAGGCGGTCGAGCATTTGCGCGGCCATGTGCCGGTGTTCGGCGAGGGTCGCCGGCTCGGTGAGGCTGACGATGTCGCGCCAGCTGAAACGGGTCAGGCGCTTGGCCGCCAGCTCGGCACCGAAGGGCCGCGCGATCAGCGTCCACACAAAGGCAAACAGCAGGCCCACGGGACCGGCCAGGTTGACGTTGGCGAAGTTGAGGAAGTCGGCGTCATAGGCGCCCTGGATGCTGATAAATGACGAGGTGTTCACCAGCGTCAGCAACATGCCCAGGTAAAAGCGCGGCTGCACGGTGAGCGTGCCGATGCAGATAAACGGCACGGCAAACGCCAGCACCAGCATCGGGAAATCGTGCAGGTTGGGCAGTACCAGGAACAGATAGAGGCTGGCGAACAGCACCGACATGGCCGTCCAGAAAAAGAACCGGTAGATCTGCGGCGCCGGGTCGTCCATCGAGGCGAAAAAACTGCAGGCGACGGCGGCCAGGATCACCGCGCTGCCGCCGTCGGTCCAGCCGAGCAAAATCCACAGCACCGAGGCGACGATGATCGCAGTGACGGTGGAAAACGCCGAGTAGAACATCAGCCCACGGTCGAGGAACGGCGTGAGCCGGCCCAGGCGCCAGTGGCGATAGACGGCGCGCCAGGTGTCCTGGCTTTCGCACTGGATGGCAGCTTGCAGGCTACGGCAGTCCTGCCACAGGTCGATCCATTCAGCCAACCGGTAAAGGGCGTTGGAGAAGAGCAGCGTGTGGCGGTCATCCAGCGCTTCGCCCTGGGGTTGGGCGGCGTCGATCTTGTCGCGCAGCACGCGCCAGCGTTCGACGGGGGCGTTTTCTGTAGTGCTTTCCAGCCAGGCACTGGCGGCTCCCAGCAGCGGCGTGAACTGATCGAGAAACTCCGGTGCACGGTGTTCGATGGCGTAGATCGCGTCGTCCAGGGCGTCGATCACCGGCAGCAGGTGAATCATCCGCCCACGCAACTCCTTGGTATTACGCACCGTCTGCGGCCGGGCGCCTTCGTGGGGCAACTGGCCGATCATCAATTCGAGGGTGTTGAAGGTGGCGACCATGCCGCCGCGCAGGGTGCTGATTTCTTCAGGCTCAACCGTGCGCGTGAGGAAGCGCCGGCTGTAGACCTTCGCGTCGGCAAACCACTTGGCCACCGAGCCGTCGAACACCGGCATCAGCCGGCGCGGCCAGAACATCGCGCCCACCACCGCCGCCACGGCGATGCCGAGGAAGATCTCTTCGGTGCGCGCCTCGGCCACGTCCCACACCGCCAGCGGGTTATCCACCACCGGCAGGGCGATCAGCGGCAAGGTATAGCCAGCGAGCATCAGGGCGTAATTGTTGGCGGTACGCAGGTGCATCGACAGAAACAACAGCGTGCCCGTCCACAGCGCAATCACCACCACCAACAGGTACGGCGACTGCACAAACATCGGCACGAAAATCACCGCCGCCGCCGCGCCCATGAAGGTGCCGATGGCGCGGTACAGCGCTTTGGAACTGGTAGGGCCGACAAACGGGCTCGACACGATATACACCGTGGCCATCGCCCAGTACGGACGCGGCATTTGCATGAGCATGGCGATGTACAAGGCGATCATCGACGCGGCGAAGGTACGAACCCCGTAGAACCAGTCTTTGGCAGGCGGCATGCCGGTGAAGAAACCCTTCACGGCGTCGCCGCCTCGAAAGCGCGCAACACACGCAGCGCGGCCTCCAGATCGTCGGGCGCGATATTCACCAGGACGTCCTTGCGCAGGCGCACCAGTTGCACTTCCACCGCGCGTACCAGTTCGCGGCCACGCTCGGTAAGGCTCAATGACTTGGCGCGGCGATCATGGATGTCTTCGGTGCGGCACACGTAGCCGTCGGTACACAGCCGGTCGAGCAGGCGCACCAGCGACGGGCTTTCCATGCCCGAGGCCTGGGCGACTTTTACTTGGTGCACACCGTCGCCCAAGCGGCCGATCATCAGCAACGGCACGGCGCAGGCTTCGGAGATGCCATAGCTCACCAGCGTGCTCTGGCAGATTTTGCGCCAGTTACGGGCGCCTACCACCATGCTGCTGCTGAGGTTCATCTGGAGTTGTTCGAGAGAATGAGGCACTGGATCGTTCGCATACAGTTAGTTTGCTAACTATCAATATGATGGAGTGATGCAAACGCGTCAAGTTTTGAAACAATTTAGCGGATCGGTGGTGGGAGGTGTGATAAGTAAAGCGCATTTGAGTGCAGGTGCTGAATTTTCAGCGATAGCCGCAACACCACAGAATCCAGTGTGGGAGCGGGCTTGCTCGCGAATGCAGTGTGTCAGTCACTGCATTCGTTGACTGAATCACCGCATTCGCGAGCAAGCCCGCTCCCACATTTAGATCTGCATTGATTTCAGGTTTGCTGCTCGGTCTGACCATCCAGGCGAAGCTTAAAGCGTCAGCATTTTCTGCTCCATCGCCACACGCTCCAGACTTTTAGAATCTCCGACGCGCCGATCAATCCAGCCATTAGCAGCACGCTGTAATGCGGGAAGATTCGAGCGCCTATTAACAGGAGTGAAATGGATGGAATAACGAGCACAAGCCGTAAAGGCGTTTGAAAAACGACAAGCCACCGGACTGAATTTTTTTGAAGAAAAAACATCGCACACGATGCGAATAGTGATACGTGTAAAACTAACGCGAACACAAAAAAATACACTTGCACGGCACTGTGCTCCTGCAAAACCTGTGAAGCGCTTATCAAGTCATTCAAATACGGAATTCTATTATTAAAAAAACTATTGATTGAGTACCAAATGAGATATATCGCATCCATCGCCCCCCACAACAACCAAATTTTGCGATGGCTCATTTTGTACCACCCTTTGTTTCATAAGCCTCATCTGGCGTTACTGGCTGCCAATGCCAGGATTTCCCCCCGACCTGCCACTTGTCCTCGCCTTCCAAAAACCGTTGTGGCGTATGCCGGAGCTCACCATATCGACGTATGGCAGAGTCAGCGATGCGGTGCTCTTCGAAATCATTCAGTGGTACCCAGTGCTGTATAAGTGTCCTGGTCGTATTTGCTAAATCTTTGCCGTCAGAACCAAATACTCGGCCTTGATCACCCATAGAACTTAATCGATTGGCGGCTATAATTGCGGTGTTTTTCACTCCGTCGTAATCAATGCTAAAAAATGCCCATTTGCCCGGCCCTACCACCTCCTCGCTATCACGCTGCCCGGAAGAAAATCCTACTGGGATACATCGCCTGGCTTTCATGTCATTTAAAGCACCCGCCCGCTCTGAGATAAGCAACCACTCTCCTTTTTTAATTTTTTCAAGTACCCCACTTCGTTCATTCCACGCTACACACGAACTCAAACGTATACCACACTCACGGATGAGCTCAGCCAAACCAGGCAAACTGGAAGTATAGGAAAGATGAGACTCAACAATTGACGTCGCAAAAAAAGGACTTACAAACTCAATCGTCGAGGGGTCAAGACTCTGTAATGTTCCGCGCGGAATCAGCTTTTGCATGTAGTATCACTTATCAATAGGAAGTAATCCTTTGATAAGAAAAAGCGTCTGCGCTAGCTATCGTCCGTTTCCCCTAAAGAAATAGGACGTTTCCGATATTTTCCACGGAATATCGGAATTGCCCTCTTACTCCCCCATCAACCTCAGGGTCTCCTCCTCAATAAACTCAAACACCTCCTCCGGCACGCTGTACTGGAACTGCTTGCGCCGATGCTTCGACACCTTGCCCTCGTTATCCAGGCACATCATCACCAGCTTCGACAGATCACTGCCGCGCACGTCAAAGCGCTGGTTTACCGCCTTGATCACCCGGTCATAGCGGTCGAGAAATTCGGTCTCTTCGCGCAGTTCCACTTCCAGCGCGCGGCGGGCCATTTGCAATGTGAATTCGACGCAGTGGGTGGCGTTCCAGTAGCGGTAGATCGAGGGGTGGCCGATGAAGTCGAACGCCATGTGGTCGGCGTCCAGCCAGGTAACGTTCCAGAATTCTCGCGTTGGTTGGGAGAAGGTTTTCAAGGCTTGCAGGTAGGCTTGTTCTTCATGCTTCATGGCGACGGAAACCGGCAACAGCAGGCCATTTTCCAATGCGCCCTGGTGGCATAAGGTCTGGTGGATCAGGAAGCGCGACAGGCGACCATTTCCATCCATGAATGGATGCAGGAACACAAAGCCGAACGCGGTAACCGCCGCCACTATCAAAGGGTCGACCTCGCGCACAGGTTGATTGGCAAAAGCCATCAGCTCTTCCATCAACTCGTGGCACAACGCAGGGGGCGGCGGCACATAGCTGACGCCCGCTGCGCCACGCAGGCCGTTGTGCAGGTGATTTTGTTCGTGGCGAAATGCGACCGCTTTGTCGAAGGGGTTGGAGACGGTGCTGTTTTGCAGCTCGACCAGATAGTCCTCGGTAAGCAGGCGCCCTTCGTGGGCTTGGCGCAGCAGTTGAACGAAACGTCGGGACTTTTCTTCGCTGGGCTGCTCTTTTTCGATGGCAAACGAGTCGCGGGTTTCATGCAGGTAGGCCCACTGGATCGCGCGGTCCATCATTTCGGGCGGCAGGGTGGCCATGAAGGATTTGGCGCGGCCGAGGATGTCGAGGCCAAGCAGAGTGTCGATTTCTGGCGTACGCTCGACCGTCGCGCAATAAGCCAAAGACCCCAAACCATTGAAGTCGATGCGCCAACGGGAATTTCGCGTCGAAGGGCCCGTCACATAGCGCTGCGGGTCGAACAGTGGAGCAACACGGCTGTTGATCGGTTTGCTGTAATCCAGACGCCGTAGGATCATGCCTTCCCATAGATAACAGACCTTGCGAATGAACACGCCGTTAGGGGCTTTTTCCAGTTCCCGCAGCAGTTGGTCTGCCGTGACGGCTTCAAGCGCCTGAGCCAGGATGCCGAGGTTGACGCCTTCATGCTTGAGGGCGAAAAGAATATGGTCGAGTACCGAGCCAGCCGAAGGGGCAACGGCGTGCGGAACCGCCAGGCAATCACCAATCATCGAAATCCGAGTGACAGGCTTGATCATCGCAACACGCATAGGAGCGATGGCTTTCAGCCCGAGCGATTGATGGAGATGAGCATAACCAACCAGAGACATCGCGAAGCCTCAGAAAAAGTTCACATACGCGATTAAAGCCCAGATTTTTTCAACGCTCATAAGTTTTTTTCAATTTTCCCCACTTTTGTTAATTTTTTTGCACCCCTGGCCACTCAATGCAAATAACGCCAACCGTGCCCAACTCTGCGGCCTCAACGCTTTTTCGCGCGATCATAAACATCGCTACGCTCACGCTTGCCTACCGCAACAACCGAAACCACGACTCGCGCGTCAATCACCTGATAAACCAAACGGTACCCAGAGGCCTTCAGTTTGATTTTGTAACAGTCGGGCATCCCATGCAGGGCGTCCGGGGGGACGCGGGGTAGCGTAAGACGCTCCACCAGTTTCTTTTTGAACTGCTCGCGTACAGTGTGCCCAAGCTTGTCCCACTCCTTGCGAGCGGAGGGCAGGAATTCGAGCTTATAGGTCATCCAGATTTACCGGTACAGGCGTCTCATGGCTGCGCGAGCGGACAAGTTCCGCCAATTCCAAGTCATCCAGACGTTCCATCATCGCTTCAAAGACGTGGGCAGGAACCATATAGCCCATCACACGATTGTGATTGAGCACGGCAACCGGCCCACCATGGGCGCCATTCATCACAGCAGAGGGGTTTTTTTTAAGTTCGGAAACACTGACGGCCATGTCGGCCAGAACATTTTGCATAATTAAGACCTCAATAAGGTCTTTATTCTGGTCTATTTTTGTGCAAGCCGGCAACTCTGAAAATCGGGTTTATAGACCACGACTAACACTTTCAAACCCCTCGCCCGCCCCGCAGCATCAGATTCAACTCATCCACCACCACCGCCCAATCCGCATCGTCCAGAATCTCCTCGCGCAAAAACGCTCTCTGGCTATCTGTCCAGAAGAACGCATCCGCCAGTTTCAACTCCGGCTTGAGCGGCGAGTGAACCGTCACGAATTTCTCGATGCTCACCGGGTCATCCGGTAGCCCAAGCTGTTTGAACAGTGACGGCAGGCTATGCATGCTTGATTCCATAATGGGACTCCTGAGCGCAAAGAATTATTTCAGTCTAGCGGCAGCCTTCGGGTTGCGCCGACGCAACATTGCACAACAAGAACAATCGCGCCCTGGCGCCGCCGCCCTCCTGGCGACTGAGTTCGCGCCAGCCAGGGGGCAATGGGGCGAATTCATCTGGCGCCTCAACGCTGCTGATCAGCCACACGCGACGGGCCTCCGCGGGCAGCGCCGACAGGTGGTCGAGGTAGATGCGGCCGCCGTCCTGGTCCACCAGAGTGCCGAAACCATAAGCGTTGGGCCGGGTTGGCGTGCCGTCGGGTTTGGGCGGGGTATACAGCTGCAATTGAGCGTCGGTCTGGTCGTAATACACGTAGCTCAAGTACCACATCATGTCGCTGAGGACGATGCGGTCGCCTTCCTGGTAATTGCGGTTGACGAATTCCACCGGCACGTTGAATTGATCATGCTCATCCACCGCGAAATTGTTTTTCAACCCGACCAGTTCCACGCCAACGAACAGCACAAACAGTGCCGCCCCCAGCAGAGAAAAGCGTGAAGGCAAGCGGTCGATTGCGATCGCGAAAAGGATCGGCAAACCCAAGGCGTACACCGTCAGGTAACGCTCGATAAATACCGGGGAAATAAAAGACACCCCGTACACCAACAACAGCGGCAACAGGAAAAACAGCGCCAACAGGCTGGCCGGACGGTAGCGTTCGCGGTCACGCCAAGCGGCAGTCAGGACAACAGCCACCAGCAGCAATGGAAACAGCCAGAACAACGGTGCCCAGAACCCAATGCCTTCATCCTGCAGCATGAACTGCCAGATCATCGACGGCAGCGAGAGCAGGTTGACCGGCTCTTCCCAGCCGATGTCGCCACCCACCTTGAGTTGTTCGACGTGCTGCACCAGATCCAGCAGGTTCGGTAGCCACGGCAGGAACAACAGCACAATCGTGGCGTTGGCCACCCACCATGCCGGGCGCGTGATCAGGCGCTGTTCACGCGCCGTTGTGACACCCAGCACGCTTAGGTAGCTCCAATGCACCAGCACGCACAGCGCGGTGAAGTAATGGGTATAGAAACCAGCGCTCATCAACACGACATACGCCGCCAGATAGCGCGTGCGCTCGGGTTGCCGCACCCAGTACACCAGCGCCAGCGTGGCGCCCAGCAACCACACGGCCAGCAGCGAATACATGCGCACTTCCTGGCTGTAGCGCACCGCCGTCGGCAGCAGCGCCAGCAGGATCCCCGCCAGCACCGCCGCACGCCGAGTGGACAATTGCCGTGTCAGCCAGACGCCCAGCCCTACGGCAATCACACCGGGAATGGCGCTCATGCCGCGAATCGACCAGATACTGTCGCCGAACAGCTCGATCCAGCCGCGCAACAGGAAAAAGTACAGCGGAGGGTGCACGTCGTGCGCCGCGTGGAACCACAAATCGGCCAACGCGTATTCGCTGAGCAACAGGCTGGAGCCTTCATCGCCCCAAATGGCCGCTGCCGTCAGGTTGTAGAATCGCAGCGCGATAGCCAGTGCCAGGATCGGTACCCACCAGAGTCGGCTGATCCAACCGGCACCTTCCCAAGTGAGGCGGTTGAGTGCGGGGAATGTCCCGACCTTTTCGTTTCGCTCTAGCACAGACCGACGCACCTTGATTCCCCAACCCTTGATTGCCTGAATGCAAACACCGCCACTCTAGGGCAAAAGCCCTTGCTTCGCCCTCATAGACCGACAATTCGACAATTTGTGCAGGGCTTCTCCGAAGCGGTGGTAGGAACACGCTACTATTGCCCTCCTCCACGGACTCAGGCTCAAGGACACGTCATGCGCATCGGTTTTCTGTCACCCCTGGCACTGGCACTGCTCGCCGGAATTTCCCAACAGGCCCAGGCCAGTTCCGATGACTCGTGCTACCCCGATTGGCGGGTCGCGCGTGACAGCCTCGACTCATGCAGCAACCAACCCTTCCTCAGCCCGGGCAACGACAGCCGCGTCAACCTGCGCCTGTTGCTGGCGGACAAAAATGCTGCGCCCCTGACGCCCAACGCCTTGAGCGAAGATGACCTGGCCCAGGGCTTTGGCCCGGTGCCCTTCCCGGTCTATCGCCTGGCGCCCGTGCCCGCAACGAACGACGAACCCGACAGCGCGCCGGATGATTCGCGCACCGCTGAACTCGACACGTTGCTCCAACCGTTGGGCATTAAGCGCGACGACTACAAAACCGCAGGCGAAGCGTTCCTCAGCGGTGAAGGCAGCCGCTGCCGCAGCAACGACGATGACAGCGCCACTGCGTTTATCAGCCAGGTGATCAAGGCCGATATACCGGCGACCGAACGCGAGTTGCTGGTAAAGGCACGCCTGAAACTGCTCACCGCCTGCTCCTGGGACGGCCAGGTGGCGGACGCCCAGCAGATCCAGTCGAGCGAAGGACAACGGTTGCGCACTTACCTGCAAGCCGCCGCCGACTTTTACAGCGGTCGCTTTGGTTACGCCGAACGCGGTTTTGCCGCCGCCAGCACGAGCAATCTGCCTTGGCTGCAGCAGACTGCGCTGTACATGACCGCGCGCACCTCCTTGAACCAGGCCCAGGCTGAAGCCTTCGACGAGTACGGCATGCCGCGCCTGGAGCAGGTGGACAAGTCGGCGCTGAGCGATGCCGAACAGGGCTTTCTCAATTACCTGAAACAATATCCACAAGGCGACTACGTGGCCTCTGCCCGCGGCCTGTTGCGCCGCGTGTATTGGCTGGCGGGGGACAACACCAAACTCGCCGAGGCCTACGCCTGGGCGATGACCGCGGCAACGAACGCGCAGCGCAATGTGTCCGTGGATGAACTGGTGGAAGAAGCTGACCTCAAGCTGTTGATGGTCAATAGCCAGACCGTCACTACGCCAATGATCCAACTCGTCAGCGACCTGATGGTGATGCGCGGTGGCAACCAACCCGCCCTTTCCCGCGCCGACCTGGAGAAGCAAAAAGCCGCGTTCGTCGGCGCGCCGCAACTGTACGACTACCTGCTGGCGACGCATGCGTTGTATACCGAACATCAGCCGGACGCCGCGTTGAAACACTTGCCGCAGAGCGTGCCGACGAGCCTGGACTACTTCGCCTTCAGCCAGCAGACCCTGCGCGCCCTGGCCCTGGAAGCCAAGCAAGACTGGAAAGGCGCCGAAGCGCTCTGGCTGCAACTGCTGCCCCTGGCGAAACTGCCATTGCAACGCGACCAGTTGGAATTGGCCCTGGCCATGAATTATGAGCGCAGTGGCCAGTTGGCCAAGGTCTTCGCCGCCGACTCACCGATCAGCGCCAGGCAAGTGCGCTATATCCTGTTGCGCAACGTGGCGGGCCCCGAGCTGCTGCGCCAGCAGATCGGCCAGGCGAGCGATCCGGTGGAGCGCCAGACGGCGCAGTTCGTGCTGCTCTACAAAGACCTGCTGCGCGGCCAGTACGCCACCTTCGCCGACGACCTCAAGCAACTGCCGGCCGCTGCTCCGGAAGACAAACTGGGCACCAGCCTGGGCTACGTCTACGGCGCCAGCCAGACCTTGAAGCTGTTCCAGTGGAACGGCGACAAGGCCGAGTCCGGCTATGCCTGCCCAAGCATCGCGCAAACCGCCGCGACCTTGCAGGGCGATGCCAAAAACCCACAGGGCCTCAATTGCATGGGCGAGTTCATCCTGCGCAACGGCCTGGACGGCATGCCGTTGGAACAGGCACGCGCTGCCGGCAGCCTGGGCAGCAGCGCGTCGGACTTCAAGGGTGAAACGTTCTCGCGCCTGGACGGCTACAAACAGGTGATTGGTAACGCCAAGGCGCCGAAGAATGACAGGGCCTACGCGCTGTTCCGCGCCATCAACTGCTATGCGCCTTCCGGCTACAACAGCTGTGGCGGCCAGGATGTCACGCCGGCAGTGCGCAAAGCCTGGTTCCGTCAGCTCAAAAGCAGCCACGCCGACACCCAGTGGGGCAAATCGCTGCAGTACTACTGGTGAAGCACCTCTGGCTAGGCTTGCTGTTGCTGGCAAGCCCGGCTTTCGGCGCCGTTGACGCCCGCGACTATGATGCCTTCTGGCTGTGGAGCGGCGTCACGCCACAACCGGTGCTCAAGCAGGCCAAAACGCTGTATATCCTCCAGGGCCAGATCAACTCCACCCGCCGCGCCCCGCAGCGTGGGGTGCAGATGATCGCCCAAGGCATCAGCGTGCCGCGCCTGACCCAGGGCGACATCTGGATCGTCTACCGCGCCCACACCCTGCACTGGCCCGAGCAGGTGTACCGCCAATTGTTCGGCCAGGTGCAACGCTGGCGCGACGCAGGCAACCCGGTAGTCGGCATTCAGATCGATTTCGACGCCCGCACCCAGTACCTGCACGAATACGCCCACTTCCTGCGCGACCTGCGCCAGCGCCTTCCCAGCGACCTGCGCCTGAGCATCACCGGCCTGATGGACTGGAGCAGCAACGCCGACCCCGCCGCCATCGCCCAGCTCAAGGGCGTGGTGGATGAAGTGGTGGTGCAGACCTATCAGGGGCGCCACAGCATCCCGGATTACGCGGCGTACCTGCCACGCATGAATCGCCTGGGGCTGGCGTTCAAGATCGGCTTGATTCAGGGTGGGACGTGGGAGGAACCGAAGTATCTGCAAGGGAGTGAGTGGTTTCGAGGGTATGTGGTGTTTTTGCAAAACCCTTGAAACGTGGGCCCCTCATCCGGCGCCCCAGACACCTGCTATAACAAGCAACCCCCACCCCAATAGCCCAGCCGCTATTCCAAGCCAATTGGCACGCGTCAGGCCCGCGTTTCCCTCTCCCTCCGGATCGCGTTCCAAGTGATTGATCGCACACTGCAACTGCAATGCGAGCGCCACTTGCAACACGGCGATGCAGGCCGCTACAGCAAGTGCCGCAAACGGTGAGAGCAGCCACAACACCGTGAGGGGCAAACACCCACACACAAAGATCATCACCGCCAGGCAACGCGGCCACCAGTAATAGGCGGATTCACCCTGTTCCAGTTCCTGCATCACGCGAAGAATGAGCGAGCAGAAGTAGCACGCCGGGAACAGCACCCGAACCCAGGGCCACAGCCGTTTGCCGCTAGCTTGCTGATAAAGCGTCCATTGGCGGTAGAGCCAGTAAACAAAGTAGCCGCCCAGCGTCAGCAACACCATGGAGAGAAATTTGCGCGGAGCCACGACCAAAAACACGGGTTGGCGAACCGGCATCCAGCTCAGACGGGACTGCGGCGTGGCGTAAGGATTTTCGGCGATGGACATAGGCAGTTCTCGCGAGGTTAGCCAATGAAAAGCTAACGCTCGCGAGACGTTTAGGGTTCACCCACGACTCAATCAGGACGTGTCCTACAACCGATTGCCTACCAGTCGTAGGTGAGGCTCGACACTACCGTGCGTCCTTCGCCGTAATGGCACCCAGATCACTGGCGGTTTGCAGCGGATACACCGATTCCCACCCTCCGCCCAGCGCTTTGTATAAACCAACCATCGCCAGGGACACACCCGTCGAGCTTTCCACCCACTGCTCCTGCGTCGCCAGCAGCGCGCTTTGCACGGTAAGTACGTTGACGAAATCCACCACGCCTTCCACGTACTGCTGCTGCGCGGTGCGCAGGGCGATCCGGTTCTGGCGCACGGCTTCGGCGAGACTGTCGCGGCGCAGTTGGCTGGCGTTGTAGCGGGTCAGTTGGTCGTCGATTTCATGCCAGGCCCGCAGCACGGTTTGCTGGTACGCCAGCGCCGCTTCCTGTTGCTGGGCTTCACGCAGATTCAACATGCCCTGCAGTCGTCCGCCGTTGAACAGCGGCACGCTGAACTGCGGGCCGAAGGCAAAGGCGCGCGAGCCCCAGGAACCGAAATCCGACAGTTGCATGGCCTGGGAGCCAAGATTACCCGACAGGGTAATGCGTGGGTAGAAGTCACCTTTTGCCACGCCAATGTTCGCAGTGGCGGCGTGCAGCCGGGCTTCGGCCTGGCGAATATCCGGGCGACGCTCGGCCAGTTCCGACGGCAGGCCAATGGCAACCTGGCGCTGGGTTTGCGGTACGGCGGCGTCCTTGGACAACTGCGCATGCAAGGCCTGGGGCGGCTCGCCCATCAACAGGCTGAGGGCGTTGATCAATTGGTCCTGGCGTTGTTGCAGATCCGGCAGGCGTGCCTCGATGGCGGCGACTTGAGCGGCGGCCTCGGCGACGTCCAGGTCGGTCGCCACGCCGTCGGCCAAACGCAACTGCGACAGCTTGAGGCTATGGCGGGCAACGTCGAGGTTTTGCTCGGTGACGGCGCGAGTGTTCTGTACACCGCGCAGTTGGATGTAGTCCTGGGCGGTCTCGGCCAGGACTGACAGCAGCACCGCGCGGCGGTCGTTTTCGGCGACGTGCAGGGTGGCGTCGGCGGCTTCGGTTTCGCGCTTGACGCGACCCCAGAAGTCCAGCTCCCAGGATGCGGAGAAGCCCGTGCCCCATTGGTTGAACGCCGAACGGCCGTTTTCACCGGACGGGTCGTTCAAGCCTTTGCCGCTGTTGCGCTTGCGCTGGTAGGCCCCCGTGGCGTCGACATCGGGGTAGCGCTCGGCGGTGGCTACCTGACGTACGGCGCGGCTCTGTTCCAGGCGGCTGCTGGCCAGTTTCAAGTCGAGGTTGCCGGTGAGCGCACGACGCGTGAGCGCCGAGAGCTGCTCGTCGTGGAACACGCCCCACCAGCGCTCCTGCAACGGGTCGCTGACGGCACGGCTGGCCGCCTGGCGCCCCTGGGGTTGGCTCCATTGCGTCAGTTGTGGGCTGTCGGGTTTGTGGAAGTCCGGGCCAACGGTGCAGGCGCTCAGGCTGATGAGGCTCAAGGTAAGCCAGGCAATCTGTTTCATTGCTGGGCCACCTCATGCTGCTGCGCGGTCGGCTGGGTGTCGACGGTGGCTTCTACCGACATGCCGACCCGCAGGCGTTCGGTCAGCGCCTGGTTGGGTTCGAGGACGATTTTCACCGGAATGCGCTGCACGACCTTGGTGAAGTTGCCGGTGGCGTTATCCGGTTTGATCGAAGCGAAGGTCACCCCGGTGGCGGGTGCCAGGCTTTCCAGATGCCCGTTGAGCAGCTCACCGTCCAGGCTATCGACGCGCACCTGCACAGCCTGGCCGGCATGCATATGGGAGAGCTGGGTTTCCTGGAAGTTGGCCACCACATAAGCCTCCCCCAGTGGCACTACGGCGAGGATCTTGCTGCCTGGCGTCACATAAGCGCCAACCCGCACCGCACGCTCGCCGACCATGCCGTCCACCGGGGCGACGATGCGCGTGTACGACAGCTGATAACTGGCCATCTCCAACGCTGCCTGGGCGCGCTTGAGCCCACCTTCGGCGGCATTGCGCTGGGCGGTGAGGATCTCCACTTGCTTGCGTTCGGCCGCCAGCACCGCCGTGGCGTTGGCCAGGCGCGCAGTGGCCTGGTCGATGCGGGTCTTGGCTTGCTGGGCGTTCTGCACGGTGCCCGCGCCCACACCGGCGAGGTGGTTGTAGCGGTTCAATTCGTGTTCAGCGAAGGCCACTTCGGCACGATCCGCCGCGACAGTGGCCTGCGCCTGGGCGATCACCGAGCTCTGGCGTTCAAGGGTCGCGGCAGCGTTTTTCAGCTGGGCCTGGGCAACCAGGGCATCGGCGTCGGCTGCCTGGGCGGCGGCACGGAAATCGCGGTCGTCGATCAGCGCCAGCAGCTGGCCGGCCTTGACGCGCTGGTTGTCCTCCACCAGCACTTCCTTGATGAAGCCCGCCACACGCGGCGCCACCAGGGTGAAGTCTGCGGCGACGAACGCGTCGTTGGTGGTCTGGCGCTTGCTACCCAGCAGACCCGGCGCGGCCAGGTACACGATTACGCCAACCGCCAATACGGCGATAACGGAGACGGCAATTTTATCTTTGCGTTTCATGAACAGTCCTTCAATCAAGTCGGTGCGCGAGGCGGGAAGATCCGCGTGGGCATCCAGAAAATCAGCAGGATCAACGCCGCCGCGACCGCGGCCATGACGTAGTAGAGATCCGAAGAAGTCAGCACCACGGCCTGCTCGTGCAGACGGTGCGCCAAGCCCGGCGCGTCGCCGTCGACCAGGGGCGAGTTGCCCAGGCGGTCCACCAACCGGGTCGAGTGAAAGTGCAGGCGCTGGGTGGTCAAGGTATCGAGCACGCCCGTGGCGATCACGGCGGCCAGTCCCTTGATGGTGTTGAACCAGGCGGAGGCGAACGGGCCGTCCGTTGGCTGGATGCTGCCGGTGGACAGCATCAGCAGCGGCAGCACGGCCATCGGCTGCCCCAGAATCTGCAGCAGGTACAGCCCGTAGAAATCGTCGCGAATCCACGCCGAGGTCAGCTGCGAACTGCCCACGCAACACAGCACCAGCATGCCCAGCCCGATCCCCAATACCCAGCGGCAATCGACCCAGCGCAGGTTGCACAGCGCCGCCACCAGCGGCAGCGCGATCAATTGCGGCAGCGCCATCAGCAACATCACTGGCGCCGTTTGCAGCGGCCGATAACCTTGGACCTGGGCCAGGAAACTGGACGGGATGATGATCACCGAGGTCAGCACCATCAACACGCCCGCCAGCACAATCAAGGCAAACGAGAGGTTGCGCAGGCCGAGCATCTGCAGCTTGAAAAACGGCATGGGGTGCGACCACTCATTGAGCATGAACAGCACCAGCAACGCGCTGCCGCCCCACAGCAGAAAGGTGATCAGCCCCGATTCGAACCAGTCCAGGCGATTGCCTTGCAGGATGCCGATCACCAGCATGCAGATCGCCGGAAAGCCCAGCAGCAGGCCACGCCAGTTGAACTGCTTGAAGCGCTCCAGGCGCAGCGGGTCCTGGGGCAGCCCGTAGGCCACGGCGGCCATCGCCAGCAGGCAAGGCGCGACGATTTGCCAGAACGCCCACTGCCAGCCGACGTACTCGGTCCACAGCGCAGCCAGCGGCGTGCCCAGGCTTGGGCCGAAGGTGGCGGTGAGTGCATAGCCGGCCAGGCCGTAGAGCTTGACGCTGGCCGGCAGGAAGCGCAGCGCGACGGTCATCAGCATCGGCGGCAACGCGCCACCCGCCAGGCCTTGCACGGTGCGCAGCACCAGCAGACTTTCGTAGTTCGGCGCGAACGGGCACAGGATGCCGAGCAGCGTGAACAGGCCGATGGCGCACAAGGTGAAGCGGCGCAGCGAAAAGGTCACCGAGCACCAGGGCGCGAAGGCCATGGCGGACACCGAGGTGGCGGTATAGGCCGCAACCAGCCAGGTGCCTTCGTCAAAACCGATGGACAGCGCACCGCGAATATCCGCGAGCGCGACCTTGGTGACCATCTCGTTGAGGCCCGAAACCAGCACCGCCAGCAACACGCCGACCAGGCCGATGATAATGCGCGGGCCGAAGACGGGAGGAGTGATGGCGGTGGGTTTGGCTGCGGCCTCAAGGGCGGGTGCAGCGAGGGAAGTCATGAACAGGTAACTCGGAATGGTCAATACCCGAGCAGTTTAATCAGGTACATCCATGACAAAAAGTTACTTATTGGAAGGTTATAAGTGCGTCAGACGCAACTCTAAAATCCAGTGTTGATGCCTGTGGGAGCTGGCTTGCCTGCGATGGCGGACTGTCTGATACAGATTGGTTATTTGGCCCACCGCTATCGCAGGCAAGCCAGCTCCCACATAGACCGCATTCACTTTAAGCCGGTTGTGCTTCCAGCCATGTGGCATGGCAGCTCTCGCGCATGGTTTCACGCAGCCATTTATGGGCGGGGTCTTTGTCGAAACGCGGGTGCCAGAACTGGGCCAATACCAGCGTCGGCAGGGAGATCGGCAAGGCAAACGCGCGCAGCGGCAGTTTGAGGCGTTTGGCGCTCAGGAGCGCTTCCTTGGGCACCGGCAGGAGCAGGTCGGAATCGGGCAGCATGAACATGGCGCCGTGAAAGCCTGGGGCGATCATCGCCACGCGGCGCTCCAGGCCCTGGGCATTCAGTGCGGTGTCGATCGGCCCACGGGCAATGCCGCGCCGCGAGATGCTGATATGGGAATAGCTGGCAAAACGGGCGGCGGTAATTTCTTCATCGAACAACGGATGGTCTTCCCGCGCCAGGCCGACGAAGGTAGTGGAAAACAGGTTCTGCACCTTCACCTCAGGGCTTGCCGGCAGGGTGTTGCTCACCCGCAAATCCAGCCGCCCTTCGCGCAGGGCTTCGTCGTCGGTGTCGCCTTCGGGCACGAAGCACAGCTCGCACAGCGGCGCCATGCGCTCCATGGTGTCGAACAGGCGACCGCCATACACGCCAATGAAAAAGTCATTGGCGCGCACGCTGAAGCGGCGGCGCAACGTGCTCAGGTCCACCTGATCCGCCGAGCGAAACAGCAACGCTGCCTGCTCAACCACGTTGCGCACCTGGCCCTGCAACTGCAGCGCCTTGGGCGTCGGCACCAGGCCGCGACCGGCACGCACCAGGATCGGATCGCCCACGGCTTCGCGGATGCGCGTGAGGGTGCGGCTCATGGCCGCCGGGCTGAGGTTCATGCGGCGCGCCGCGCCGACCACGCTGCCCTCATCCAGCAAGGCGTCGAGGGCGACCAGCAGGTTCATGTCCGGTAGTTGCATGCCAGGCACTCGTGTTCGGTGGGGAGTGAACTCGGCGCAATCGTAGCGTATTCAGCGCTGCATGCCCCAGCGTTTCACTGTGAGCCGCTCGAACGTGTCAAACACCAGGTTCTCCACCAGCAGGCCGATCAGGATCACCACGGCCAGCCCGGCGAACACTTTGTCGGTATACAGCTCGTTGCGGTTCTGGAAGATGTACCACCCCAGGCCACCCTTGCCGCTGGTGGCGCCGAACACCAGCTCGGCGGCGATCAGCGTGCGCCAGGCAAATGCCCAGCCGATCTTGAGGCCGGCAAGGATCGACGGCAGCGCCGCCGGAATCAGGATGAACAGCACGAAACGCATGCCCTTGAGGCCATAGTTGCGGCCAGCCATGCGCAGGGTTTCGGACACCCCCAGGAACCCCGAGTAGGTATTGAGCGCCAGTGCCCAGAGCACCGAATGCACCAGCACGAAGATCAGGCTGTTCTGCCCCAGGCCAAACCACAACAGCGCCAGCGGCAACAGCGCGATGGCCGGCAGCGGGTTGAACATGGACGTCAGGGTGCTCAGCAGGTCGCGGCCCAGTTGGGTCGAAACCGCCAAGGTGGTCAAGGCAAACGCCAGCACGATGCCGATCAGGTAGCCCTTGATCAGTACGACCAGCGAGATATTCACCTTGCTCAACAGTTCGCCGCTGAACAAGCCGTCGTAAAGGGCGTGAGCGGTCTGGAGAAAACTGGGCAGCAACAAGTCATTGTTCTGGTAGCGCGCGATGGCTTCCCAGAGGATCGCGAGCACGATCAGGATCAGGCCCTTGCGCAGCCAGCCTTGTTGCCACAGACGCTGGCGCAGGGGCAGCTCGCGTTCCACAGGAACGCTGAGCAGCGGCTCGAGGGTGATTTCGTATTCCTGGCGCATGGGGTCAGCCCTTCAATAAGCGATGCGGATGTCGGCAAAACCCAACTCACGTTCGGCCTGGGGTGCTTCATCGAACAGCAGGCGATGAATCCGCCGCGCCGACGCCTGGAACGCCACGCCACCGAGGCTGTGCAGGTCAAATTGATGGCTGTGGATTTCCGCGCGCACCCGTCCGGGATGGGGCGACAACAGCAGGATACGATTGCCGACCACCAGCGCCTCTTCAATGGAGTGGGTGACGAACAACAGGGTAAAACGCACCTCTTCCCAGAGCAGCAGCAGTTCTTCCTGCATCTTGCGCCGGGTCAGCGCGTCGAGGGCGGCGAAGGGCTCGTCCATCAACAGGATTTTCGGTTGCATGGCCAACGCCCGCGCAATCGCCACGCGGGCTTTCATGCCGCCGGAAAGCGTGTGCGGGTAGGCGTCGGCGAAAGCGCTGAGGCCGACTTTGTCGAGGTAATGCAGCGCGCGTTCTTCGGCCTCGACACGCTTTAAGGTCTTCGAGGCCAGCAGCGGGAACATCACGTTCTGTTTGACGGTTTTCCACGGCGGCAATTGGTCGAATTCCTGGAACACCACGATGCGGTCCGGCCCCGGCTGTTCGACCATTTGCCCCAGCAAGCGGATCTCGCCTTCGCAGGGTTTGATAAACCCGGCGATGGATTTGAGCAAGGTGGACTTGCCGCAGCCCGACGGGCCGAGCAGTACGTAGCGGTCGGCCGGGTCGATCTCGAAACTCACCTGGTGCGTGGCCCGTACGACGCGCTCGGGGGTGCGGTATTCCAGGCTGACGTTATCCACCGCCAGCAACGGCGCGGCGGTGTGCAGGTTGCTGGCCGTGTGGCCTTGCAAGGGTGCGTTCATCTCAACTTCCTTGCAGGGGCTTGGCGTCCTGGAAGAAGTAGTCCTTCCATGATTCAGGCTTGTGTTTGATGGCGCCGACGCGGTAGAGGAATTCCGCCAGCGGATAGGTGTTCTTGGGCGTGACGCTGAATTCGAACTGCGGGTTATCGATGATTTTCAACAGTGCGGCGCGGTCGATCCTGGCCTTGGTCACGCGCAGGTAAGTGTCGGCCGCGGCGCCTTTATCGTTCTGGGCGAACTGCGCCGCTTCGGTCAATGCGTCAACGAACGCCTTGTAGGTTTTCGGGTTGTCATTGCGGAATTTTTCGGTGGCGAACAGCACCGTGGGTGAGTTCGGACCGAGCAGGTCGTAGGTGTTGAGCACCACATGCACGTTGGGGTTCTCCAGGGCCTGATCCTGGAACGGCGGGTTGGAAAAGTGCCCGGTCAGCTCGGTGCCGCCGGCAATCAGGGCGGCGGTGGCATCCGGATGCGGGACGGCAATGGTGTATTTGTCGAGGCGGTTGAATGCGTTGTCGCCCCACTGCTTGGCCGCAGCATATTGCAGGAAGCGCGACTGCACAGACACGCCCACCGCCGGTACCGCGATGCGATCGTTCTCGGTGAAATCGGCGATGGTCTTGACCTTGGGATTGTTGCTCACCAGGTAGTACGGGAAGTTGCCCAGTGATGCCACGGCCTTGACGTTCTGCTTGCCATAAGTGCGGTCCCAGATGGTCAACAGCGGGCCGACGCCGGCACCGGCGATGTCGATGGAGCCTGAAAGCAACGCGTCATTGACCGCTGCGCCGCCGGACAGCTGGGTCCAGTCGACCTTGATGTCAATGCCCTCCTGCTTGCCGTACTTCTCGATCAGGTGCTGGTCGCGCACGACATTGAGGAGCAGGTAGACGATGCCGAACTGTTCAGCAATGCGAATCTCCCCTTCTGCCTGCGCGGCCGCTGGCGCAACAAGGCTGCCGGCCAGCAGGCTGAGGCCCAGGCCGACGGTCGCGGCCAGGCGTGCATATGGAATTTTCCTGGACATGGTCATGCTCCGAATCAGAAAGGCGCGTCGCCCTGGATGGTGGTGCGGTACAGCTTGCGGCGCAGATGGCTCGGGCAGCCGGCAGCCAGGTGGATCAGCGAGCGGTTGTCCCAGAACACCAGGTCGTGGGGCTGCCAGTGGTGGCGGTAGATGTTGTGTGGCAACACGCTGTGGGCGTAGAGCTGGGTCAATAGATCGCGACTCTCGTCCTCCGGCAGGCCGACGATGCGGGTGGTGAAGCCCTCACTGACGAACAGCGCCTTGCGGCCGCTTTCCGGGTGGGTGCGCACAACGGGGTGCACCACTTCAGCGACCTGGGCAAGCTGCTCGGGCGTCAACGTGGGCCGCCAGTTGCCTTCGAATTTGGTTTCGCTGTAACGCGCGGTGTAGGAATGCGCCGCGCTGCGCCCCTCAACAGCTTTGCGCAGGTGCTCGGGTAGTTGGTCCCAGGCTTTGTGCATATCGGCGAACAACGTGTCGCCGCCTTCACTGGGCAGCTCCTGGGCGTGCAGCATCGAGCCCAGGCTTGGCAGCTCCTTATAGGACAGGTCCGAATGCCAGAACTTGCCCGCGTCACCCAGCCCAATGGATTGGCCATTTTCAATGATGTTAGAAACGATCAGGATTTCCGGGTGGTGGGCCAGCAAGAACTGTTTGAGCACGTGGATCTGCAGCACGCCGAAGCGGCGGCTGAAGGCGATCTGTTGCTCAGGGGTGATGCGTTGGTCTCGGAACACCACGACGTGATGCTCCAGATGCGCGCGATGGATGCGTGCGAAATCCTGGTCATTGACCGGTTGCGACAAATTCAGGCCAATGATCTCGGCGCCGACACTGCCGGGCAACGGACGGATATCAAAGGTTTGGGTGGTGGCGGTCGCTGTTGGAACAGTAGAGATGGCGGACATAAGGTCACTCCCGGTCAGACAGGATGTTGACTTTATAGATATAAGAACAGCAATTTAAATACCGTTAGCGAATAACGATAGACAGGAAATGTTCTGGCGCGATCCCTCGCGGCTAGGCGTCCAGGGCTCATACTGCGCTGGCTTGATATTCGGGTGTCATCGCCATCGCCGCCTCGGAGGCAGGCAAGTTGAACGTGGCTGCGTAAGACTCGATAAACCTGGCTGTGGGTGCTCGGAGCGCCATGTTGAGCCGCTTACAAGCCGAAACCGTGCGGGTTTGACAAGCTTATGGGCAGCCCCTAGTGTGCCTTTGGATCCAATTAGCCACCCCATTATAATAAGGAGCGTAGCGTAACCGTGACGCATAAGCCGACCCCTTTGAACAGCATCAAGATCAGCGGACCTATTCCCGCGCATCTCGCTCGCTCCGTGATTGAAGAAACCTTGCGCAACGCCATCCTGGATGGTCGGTTGCCCTGCGGTACCGCCATGCGCCAACAGGAATTGGCCAGCTTGTTCGGGGTCAGTCGGATGCCGGTGCGTGAAGCCTTACGCCAGCTCGAAGCCCAGTCACTGCTGCATGTGGTGACCCACAAGGGTGCCGTCGTTGCACCGTTGATCGAGGATAACTCGGCCGAAACCTATGAACTGCGGATGCTGCTGGAATCTGAAGCGCTGCGCCTGTCGATTCCTTTGCTCACCGAGGCAGATATCGTCGAGGCGAACGCCATCATCGACGCTTTGGAACAGGAAAAAGACTACCGCGAGATCGGTCGCCTCAACCGGCTGTTCCACATGACGCTGTATGGCAAGGCCCCGAACCAGCGGCTGCTCAAATTGGTGGAACACGGTTTGAACGAGGAAGAACGTTTCCTGCGTTACAACCTCGAAGCGATGGGCCTGGGTGAGACTTCCCAGGAAGATCACCGCGAACTGCTGAGCCTGGTGGCGCAAAAGAAAACCGCGCAAAGCATCCTGACGCTGCGCAATCATTTGATGCGAGGCATGGAGGTGATCACGGCGTACCTCAATGGCTTGGATGTCGACAACATTAAACGCACGCAATAAAACACACCGCTGCTATTTCGAACATCGCTGTTGCGGGGCTGCCTGGCTAAGTATTAGCGCGCCGCCCCGTGGAAACTTCCCACCGACAACCAAGAAAGTAACTTACAGCGCATATTATTTAGAAAAACTTCTAACACATTTGTATGCTCGCCAACTTGTTTAACCCGCTTATTATCTTTTACTCCTGAACCAGACACTTCACTCGACGTTGCAGTCCTTTTATGGAGCGACCCTGCGCGTCGGCGGCTGGTTGATACCCACTCACTTCTTGCCAACAAAACACTTATCGCTGCGCTCACAGCAAACGCAACAATTAAGGCACCAACCATGCATCAACCATTACTTGAAACAGCAAAACTGCAGTTATGCAGCCATCCGTTATTTTCAGAAATAACTTCCCTGCGCAAGTTACAACTTTTTATGGAGAGCCACATATTTGCCGTCTGGGACTTCATGACCCTCGCCAAACGCCTGCAGCAGGACTTGACCTGCACTCGCCTGCCCTGGCTGCCACCTGCCGACCCGCAAGCCGCACGCCTGATCAACGAGATCGTGCTGGCTGAGGAGTCAGACCTGCATCCGGGGGAAGGCTATTGCAGCCACTTCGAACTTTACCTGGAGGCCATGACTGAAGTGGGCGCCAGCACCTTGCCTATCAACCGCTTTGTCGCGCTACAACGCCAGGGCGTAGAAGCAACTGCCGCCTTACAGGAGATCGAGGTGCTTCCCGGCGTAGCCTGCTTCGTCAGCGGCACCTTGCACCTTGCGCTGAACGCGCCGCCCCATTGCGTGGCGGCAGCCTTTCTGCACAGTCGCGAGCATGTCATCCCGACGATGTTCACGCGCCTCCTGAACGCTGATGAATGGGTCCGTCGCCAGGCACCTACCTTGTGTGCCTACCTCAAGCGGCACATCGAATTGGACGCCCAGGACCATGGGCCGGCAGCCGAACAGTTGCTGCAGCGCCTCGCCAGTGCGGACCCGGCGTACCCGCAACAGGCCAACGACGCCGCCCTGGCGGCTGTGGAGGGGCGTATCGCGTTCTGGGATGAAGTTCGGGCCTCGCTGCAAGCGGTGCACCTATGAACGCCGCCGACTACCAAGCTATTGCCAATGACTGGGAGCGCCGCGCAACCATCCGCACACGTCCTCGTCGCTTACTGGAGGACGATGACAAGCTGATCTATCCGTTGTGCCGCCAACCCTTGGTGCTCTGTGGGACATTCCTGGAACACTGCCCGCAATGGCGCGATTTCGTGCTGGTGCAAAGCTTCTACAAATTCATCAATGACGTCGTGATATTCGAGACCGAGATCGTCGACAAGACCGCGCGCAGCATTGCCAAGAATCAGTTCTCGGTCCCCTTCCCGCTTGCCTGTCGCGTTGACGCGATGACCGTCGTCGTGGACGAGGACTACCACGCGCTGGTTGCGCTGGATTTCCTGCAGCAAACCGTCGCCATGACCGGCATACAACCGTTGGAGCCGCCGCGGGAAATCGAATTGAGCCGCGCGCTGCCGGCGGCGCAGGCACAGGCGCCAGCGCGCTTGCGTGATGCAATAGCGCTGATTGGCGTGGCCATTGCCGAAAACACCGTGACCCACGATGTGGCGGCGTTTTCCAAGGACGCCAGCGTCAAGGCCTCCATCCGTGGCTTGATGGCCGACCACCTGTTTGATGAAGGCCGCCACGCCCGGTTCTGGACACGGCTCGTACGTTTGTATTGGCAAACTGCGAGCAACGACGACCGCGATAGCATCGCCCAGGTACTGCCTATTTTCCTGGCCCACTACCTGACGAACGATCTGCATAAAAGCTTCGACCTGCACTTGATCGAACACCTCGACATCAGCGCCAGCTTGCGCGGCGCACTACGCGATGAAGCCGCGGCGCTGGCCTTTCCCATCACCCGGCAGCACCCATTGATGGGCAATATCCTCAGCTTCCTGCAACACAGCGGTTTGCTGCAAACGCCGAGCGTGGTGCAAGCGCTGGACGCTTACCTGCCAGTGTCCCGGAGGGCGACATGCGGCGACTGACCATCGGATTTGCCGGCGCCAGCAGCGCCTTGGGCGCCATCAGGCAGGAACTGGAACAGTATGGTCATGCCTCGGGTGACGAGGGCATCGACCTTTGTATCGATGACGGCAGCCACGGAGCGCTGGATCACACCGGCCCAATTCCACGACTAAGCCTGCGCCTGGGTGTCGGCCCGGTAGCCGACTGCGGGCTGCCCGCGCTGCAACTACGCGCATATGGGCCTGGACGGCAGCTGTCAGCGGTACTGGACGTCGCGGACGAGCGCAACGGCAATGGCCAGCGCCTGCGCCGGCAGGTCACACAGGCGTTGGTGGAGTGGGTCGCGCTGCACGTCAGTGGGTTTTCGCGGGATCCTGAATATTTCTGCATGAGCGCCGCGGCCAATGAATGGCCCGAGCAGGGTTTGGGCGAGCTTGACGCGCTGGCTTTTGTGCATCGCTTCAACCGCACTGAAGACCCTGCTGCCATGCAGGAAGCCCAGGTGCCTGTAATCGAACGGTTGCAGGCCAGCCTTCAAACCTTCGCTGACCGGCCGGCGCTGAACATCGCCGGCAACCAAGTGCTTTATCGTCAATTGCAGCTTCACGCCATCGCGATCCAGCAGCGGCTGCAACCATTGCTGGAGACTGCGCAGACGTCAGCAGTGGTCGGCGTATGCCTGGAAAAATCCACCGAGTTGTACGCCAGTATTCTTGCGGTACTGGGCTGCGCAGCGGTGTATCTGCCGCTAGCGCCGGACCATCCTCCTCAGCGCCATTTGGTCATGCTTGAACATGCTGATGCGCGGGTATTGCTTGACGCCGGTCGGCATCCCTTGCGGGAGTGTTTCATTACCTTGGATGTCAGAAGTGTTGACCTGCGCGGCGCCGACTTGACGCGCCCACTGATGCGCCACCGGCCCGCGGCTGATGCTCCCTGCATGACGTTCTACACCTCGGGCACCACCGGCCACCCCAAGGGAGTGTTGCTCAGCCAGGCTAACCTTGCACATTTTGCGGCTTGGTTCAGGGCCTGTATGGAGCTGGATGAGCAGGCCCGCGTCCTGCAATTTTCGCCGGTGAGCTTTGACTCGTCGCTGATCGACATTTTCCCCGCGCTGATAGCAGGCGCCGAATTGATCGTTCCTGATGCGGAGCAACGACAAGATCCTCGGCAGCTACTGGGTCTGCTCCACCGGCAACGCGTCACCCATGCCTTTCTACCGCCAGCCCTGCTGAACATTCTGCCACCAGGAGAACCACTGGGCCTGAAGCATCTGCTGACCGGCGGTGATGTGTGCGAGCCCCATGTGATCGAACACCTGGCGAAGCAGTGCCGGTTTCATAACCTCTATGGGCCCACGGAGGCGACTGTGCTGGTTACCCATCGGACGTTGAACCCCGCTGATAGCAACCGCAACCTCGGCTACCCCATCGCCAACAGCCAAGTGCTGATTCTCGACGATGACCTGCAGCCGGTGGATGAAGAGGTGATGGGTGAGCTTTATATCGTCGGGCCGGGGGTGAGCCTGGGGTATGTAAACGCTGCGCAACAGTCCGCCCCTGCGTTCGTGGAGCTGGCCGTGCCAGGCGGCCGGGGCTTGCGGGCTTACCGCAGCGGCGATTTGGCAAAGTGGACCGCCGACGGGATCGTACTGGGGGGGCGGCGAGATGATCAAGTGAAGATCCGAGGGTTTCGGGTTGAGCCGCAAGAGATTGAACAGTGTTTGCGTAACAGTCGGCTGTATCGCCAGGTGGCGGTGGTGATCGATCGCGAATTCAGGATCCGAGGCTATGTCGCCCAACCTGAACCGGGGGCCACTGTGGCGGCCCTGCAGCAACACGCGCGGCAGTGGCTGCCGGACTACATGAGACCCGGATTCTGGAATTTACTGCCCTGCATGCCGTGTTCCGGCAACGGCAAAGTCGATCGCGGGGCGTTGCTGGCACTGCCGCTCTCGCCTACTGCGCAGGCTGACTGCTGCGCGGCACAAACCCCGCTTCACGTGCGGCTGACCTGTTTGTGGAGCGAACTGCTGGCATTGCCTGCGGCAAAAATATCTATCGACGAAAGCTTCTTCGATCTCGGCGGCCATTCGATTTTGCTGTCGACCCTTTTGCTGCGCGTTCGCGAGCAATTCGGCCGTAGCTTCGCGCTTAGCCACTTCATTGAGGGGCCGACGATTCGTACCCTGGCAACCTTGGTGGAGGACGGCGAACGACCCGATGCGCGCTTCAGCCAGGCCGCTCGCGATGCTCAACGGGAGTGGGTGTACAACACGCTGGCGGATGAACGCGCCGGCGATCCGCACCGAGTGATCGTGACGGGGGCCAACAGTTTTGTCGGTGTCCATATCGTCGAGGCGTTGCTCGCCGGTGGCGCAACCCAGGTGGCCTGCCTGGTACGCGCGGAACCAGGATATTCGGCGACGGAACGCTTTACACAGGCGCTGTGCGAGTATCGCCTGGAGCATCTGGACCTGAGCCGGGTGCAGGTATTCAGCGCCGATATCAGCCTGCATCGATTGGGTTTGGCCTGCGACGCTTATGACACGCTCGCCAAAGACTTCGGCGTGCTGATACACAATGCCGCTCAGGTCAATCACGTGATGGACTACGCGGCATTGGCCAGGGACAACGTCGATCCCATGCTCGAGTGCCTGCGCCTGTGCGAGACACACTGCAAAAAGGTCTTCAACTTTATCTCGACGCTGTCCGCTGCAAGCAGTATCGACACACAGGGCTATGTCCTCGAAGCACCCGCCGCCGCCACGTTGCCGCTGTACATCAAGAATGGCTACAACCTGTCCAAGTGGGTCGCCGAACGGCAATTGGGCCGTGCGGTGGAGCGCGGGGGCTGGGTGAACATCCTCCGCCCGGGCAATGTCAGTTTCAACAGCGTAACGGGTGTGTGCCAACCGCAAAAAAATCGCTTGATGCTGATGCTCAAGGGATCATTGCAACTGGGTCTGCTACCGCGACTGGCACTAAACTTCGACCTGATGCCGGTGGACTTTCTGGCTCGGTTCATTGCGTTCCACTGCGCCCGCTTTCAAGCCGACAACAGTGTATTCAACTTGCACAACCCACAACCTCTGAGCTGGGCCCGCTATCTGGATGCTTTCAGCCGAGCCGGCCACCGCTTCAAGCGGGTAAGTATCGCGCGGTGGCAACAGGCGCTACGAACGGTCGGCCAGGACAACGCCCTGTTTGGCGTGTTGGGCTTTTATCTCGGCCGCCTGGATGAAGATATTGGTGACACGTCGAAGATTCGCCATGAAAACGCGCGACAGGGGGTCCGGCAGATGGGCGCACGTTATCCTGAAAAAGATCCGGCGCTGTTGAGCAAAGGCTGCGACTACCTCAAGACCATTGGCTTTTTTTGAATGCCTCAGGACAACTTCATGAAACCGCTGCAACCCGATACGTTAATTCGCAACCCGAACGGTCTGCCAATAGTGGCGTCTGTCGTGGTCGACTGTCATGCGACGCGGCTGTGGAACATGGTGGGGCAATTTGCAGGCTTCGATGTGTTCATTCCTGACCTGACGCACATCGAGATGACGGGCACAGGTGTGGGCGCCTTGCGTACGAAGTTTTTCCGCGATGGCAACCGCGTGGTGGAGCAGCTCAATAGCCGGGACGAGCAAGCCATGCACATGACCTGGACCACTATCTATAACACGCTGGGCGTGGCCAGGTTATGGGCGGCGATCCAGGTGAAATCGCTTGGAGCGCAATGTTCCCAGGTGACCTGGACGATTATCGCGGAACCCACAGATGACGCGAACACAGGGTTTAGACAGTTTGTGCAAGGCTTCGTCGATAGCGCGTTGGACAACGTTCGCCGGATGCTTGGCTAAGCGGGCAGGAGCAACATGAATCGCTCCTGCCTGATCAATCAGCGGGTCAGATCTTGAAACTATCGACCAGTTGCTTCAACCGATTGGCCTGTTGAGACAGCGCATCGCAATCTTTCAGGGTTTCGTTGAGATTGGCCACGCCCTGCTGGTTCAGCAGGTTTATCTGGTTGATATCAACGTTGAGGGTTTCCACCACGGCGGTCTGTTCTTCGGTTGCCGCTGCGACGGACTGGTTCATGCCATCGATCTCCACGATCCGCTGCGTCACGCTGACCAGGCGCTCACCGGCCTGGTTTGCGACCTCTACGCTTTCTTCGCTGGAGACCTGGCTGGCATTCATGGTGGTGACCGCTTCACGCGAGCCCACTTGCAGCGACGTGATCATTTTGTGGATCTCTTCGGCAGACTCCTGGGTACGGTGAGCCAGGTTGCGCACTTCGTCGGCAACCACCGCAAAACCGCGACCGGCCTCGCCGGCGCGTGCCGCTTCGATGGCTGCGTTGAGCGCCAGCAGGTTGGTTTGCTGGGAGATACCTTTGATCACATCAAGGATGTGACCAATATTGTCAGTGCTGGCGTTCAGGGTCTCGATCTGGGTGCAGGACAGGCTGATTTTCTGCGACAGCGCCGACATTGCGAGAATGGTTTGCTCCACCACTTTGCGTCCATCGTCGGCCTGCTCGCTGGCACCACTGGCGTGCTGTGAAGCATCGGCAGCGTTACGAGCGATCTCCTGAGTAGCGGCGCCCAGTTCGTTGATCGCTGCAGCCACGCTGTTGGTGCGCGCGCTCTGCTCGTCCGAACCAATGATAGAAGCATTGGACGAGGCCATCACACGCTGGGACAAATCATGCACTTGGCGTGTAGCCGAGGACACCTCGGAAATCGAAGCGTGGATGCGCTCAACGAATTGATTGAACGCGCTGCCAACTTCACCGAACTCGTCCTTGCTGGTGACAGCCAGACGGCGGGTCAGGTCGCCCTCGCCCTGGGCGATATCCTGCATGGCCACGCCCATGGTGGTCAGGGGGCGCAGCAAGACTTGGATCAGCAGGCTCAGGAGTACGGCAATCGCGACCACGGCGATTAACATAGCGATTAATGCGGAAGTGCGAAACTTGCCCAGCGGTGCGTAGGCTTTGTCTTTATCAATTGAAAGACCGATATACCAATCTGCGCCAGGCAAGCCGCTGATAGGCGTGAATGACAGGATGCGGTCCTGACCATTGAGAACGACGTCCTGATTGACCCTTTCGATTTTTAACTGGGTGCCGGGGTAGATGTCCTTGAGGTTTTTCATCACCTGGTCTTCATCAGGACTGACGATGACCTGGCCGTCGCCGCTGACCAGGAACGCATGGCCGATGCCGCCGAAGTCCACCGAGTTGATGATCTTCACCAAGGTCTGCAGGCTCAGGTCACCGCCAACTACGCCGAGCAGTTCACCGTTCTTTTTCACCGGCATCGCGATGGTCACGATCTGCCCACCCACTGCGGCCATATAAGGTGGCGTGAGCATGGGCTTGTCTGCAGCTACAGCTTGCTTGTACCAGGGGCGCTGACGGGGGTCATAACCGTCGGGCATCTTTGCGTCTGGACGTTGCGTGAACACACCGTTGGTCTGGCCCACATAGGTGAACTGAAAGTTCGAGGTGAACGCGGATTGGTCAACCAGGCCTGGGAGGTCGGCACCACTACCTTGGTGGGCGACGTTTTGGGTGAGACTTTCGAGTACCAGTATTCGACCACTGAGCCAGTTCTGGACACTGCTGGCGGTGAGTTCACCGGATTGCTGGATGGACGACTCCAGGTTCTGCTTGATGGTGCTGCGCTGCAGGTAGTCGTTGTAAAGGGTAAATAACGCGAAGGCCAACACCACGACGCCTGACGCGGCCAACAGGATTTTATGGCTGAACTTGAGATTCATATCATCGACTTCTTTTTGCCAAAGGGGGTGAGCGTGCCGAGAGGAACATTCCATGTAAGGGTATAGGCAGCTTCTTTGGCCGCTCTATTTCGGTGCACGCATGGCTCTTCAGGCTTTCGGCCAAAGGTTGGCAAAACTTAGGGATTTGTAGGACATATGGCGTTTTTGCGTAGGAAACCGACCGGTGGTTGTCGTACAAGAATCCGCTTTGCGGGGGCAAATGCCTTGTGGGGCATTGCGCTACAACGGGTTAACAGTAAGTATTAACCCAGAGGCCCATTACCGGCGATTTCGCCGATCTAAACGACAAAACCCCTGTCTGCGTTAGCAGACAGGGGTTCTGGAATTTGATCTTGACGATGACCTACTCTCACATGGGGAAACCCCACACTACCATCGGCGATGCATCGTTTCACTGCTGAGTTCGGGAT
Source organism: Pseudomonas cedrina subsp. cedrina (assembly GCF_001983175.1). Lineage (GTDB taxonomy): Bacteria > Pseudomonadota > Gammaproteobacteria > Pseudomonadales > Pseudomonadaceae > Aquipseudomonas > Aquipseudomonas cedrina. The sequence continues at coordinate 256 of NZ_MNPW01000005.1, read as the reverse complement.
GGGATCAGGTGGTTCCAATGCTCTATGGTCGTCAAGAAATTCTGTATACCAGACCGTTGTGTGAACAACGTGCCGGTGAAAATTCATGGACTTCTACAAAAACAAAACCCCTGTTTGCATTAGCAAACAGGGGTTCTGGAATTTAATCTTGACGATGACCTACTCTCACATGGGGAAACCCCACACTACCATCGGCGATGCATCGTTTCACTACTGAGTTCGGGATGGGATCAGGTGGTTCCAATGCTCTATGGTC
>NZ_MNPW01000057.1 GCF_001983175.1 Pseudomonas cedrina subsp. cedrina | reverse complement strand
CTGTTTTCCAAATTTGGTCCATGATGTGGGGGAAATTAGATCCAATTAACCAAATGGCCATTCATTTGGTATTTATATTAGGTTTAACCTTTTTAGTTTATGGTTATTCAAAAGGAACAAAATCATTAACTAATCATGTACCTAAATGGATCGATTATCTTTTTGTGTTACTCGCATTCGGTGCAGGAATCTATTTTACAGTTCATGCCGAACGGATAGCAAGTAGAATTCCAATAATGGAACCATTGACTGCTTTAGACATCTTTTTTGGCCTTATTTTAGTTATCTTAACGATAGAGGCTACACGAAGAACAATTGGAATTCCAATTGTTCTTCGTGTAGCCTCTATCGTTAAGATAACTAAAATAAGGCCAAAAAAGATGTCTAAAGCAGTCAATGGTTCCATTATTGGAATTCTACTTGCTATCCGTTCGGCATGAACTGTAAAATAGATTCCTGCACCGAATGCGAGTAACACAAAAAGATAATCGATCCATTTAGGTACATGATTAGTTAATGATTTTGTTCCTTTTGAATAACCATAAACTAAAAAGGTTAAACCTAATATAAATACCAAATGAATGGCCATTTGGTTAATTGGATCTAATTTCCCCCACATCATGGACCAAATTTGGAAAACAG
>NZ_MNPW01000056.1 GCF_001983175.1 Pseudomonas cedrina subsp. cedrina | reverse complement strand
ATTACTCCCACATATTTCACCTCTAGGTTGGGAACATATTAATCTTCTTGGCGAATATAAGTTTGATTCAAATAGGTTACCAGCTAATATGCTAAGACCCTTAAAAAAAATTTAATCTGTATCTGAAGCCAAATTCCTTAACGTACAGGTATTTGGCTTTTTTTGTGTCAAAATTTGCTTAGCCTACAAAATTTCCGAAATGTTGGCTGTACCCCTAAATTGCTATTCATAAAGCTGAATATTTTCTAATTTAATGAAGCAATATAATAAAAAAACAAACTATTAGGAAACTCTAAATTAGAATTTCGTGTAATAGTTTGGGTTTTCATTGGTTAAAATACTTTTGTTTTAGCCTCTTTTTTTAGACTATTTTCTGAAATTGATCTTAAATATTTAAGAATGTACTAGCACCAATTATACTAAAGATAACTATTAGAACAATTATAGTTATGCTAATCCATAATAATGTTTTTTTAGTTTTTTTAGTCATTCTAACATTCTCCTAAATGTTTAATATAGGAATTTATTACGAACTTGTCCAACCTTTACCACTGGTTTTACCTTTGTGATTACCCTTTACTTGAATATTATATGTTCCTATTTGAACACTGAGACCTTTAAGTGGCCCAATTTTATAGTTAAAGGTAGATGTTCCTGTATAAATACCCTTT
>NZ_MNPW01000055.1 GCF_001983175.1 Pseudomonas cedrina subsp. cedrina | reverse complement strand
TCAACGTACTACATGGAGCGATTACAAGCGACACAGTTATACAGGCAATGATTCAACTGGAGGAAAAAGTAAACGGCGTAACCGTTTCATGATGAAAAAGTATACTTTCGGAAAAACAGGTGGAGAATCTAGATTCTTCACCTGTTTTTTGTTATGCGCTAAAGTAGCAGCTTTGTCTGTGGGAAGGGTATCAAGGACAGAACTGCATTCAAAAAAATTTGAAATGTCCGTGAGGGAGTGCACCTGGTTCTGTCAAGTAGACAGTACTGAAGTGTCTCTAAATTTTTACTCAATACATTGTCTTACCAAATATTTGAGCTCTTATCATATCCACCACCCTTGCCAGGCATTTGGGTTCGTGGTGGTGAATAAAGTGGCGAATCGGGAAAAATAAAGCTATTAAAGCTCCCTATTCGCACACACAGCGTACCACGAACCATCTCTTCTAAGCTCTCGTTGGTCGGGGCCCCTATCCCCAACACAACGAATCGCCAAGAAGAGGCATGCCTGGCAAGGGCAAGCAGCTCCGCTGTGGCTCCCTGCATGCATTTTTAACTGGCATAACGCTTGATGTATTTTACGGGACTTGTTTGTAATTTTGTGTTGATTCGATTATGATTAAAGTAATGGATATATTGGTTTGCCGCATTTTGAACTTCAAATACATTCTTTGCATTTTCAAAGAAGCATTCTATTTCAC
>NZ_MNPW01000054.1 GCF_001983175.1 Pseudomonas cedrina subsp. cedrina | reverse complement strand
GGTGTTTGGCACCTCGATGTCGGCTCATCGCATCCTGGGGCTGTAGTCGGTCCCAAGGGTTGGGCTGTTCGCCCATTAAAGCGGTACGCGAGCTGGGTTCAGAACGTCGTGAGACAGTTCGGTCCCTATCCGTCGTGGGCGTTGGAAGTTTGAGAGGAGCTGTCCTTAGTACGAGAGGACCGGGATGGACATACCGCTGGTGTACCAGTTGTTCCGCCAGGAGCATAGCTGGGTAGCTACGTATGGAAAGGATAAGTGCTGAAAGCATCTAAGCATGAAGCCCCCCTCAAGATGAGACTTCCCATCATTTTAAATGAGTAAGATCCCTCAGAGACGATGAGGTTAATAGGTTTGAGGTGGAAGCGTGGCGACACGTGGAGCTGACAAATACTAATCGATCGAGGACTTAACTAAATTCCTTCAATGTCTTGATTTACTCTTATTTAGTTTTCAAGGTACAAAGTTTCAGAGAGATTTGCTCTCTCAAAACTGAACCAAACAACACAGTATGTTTCATCCAAATTAGGATGTTCCGTAATGTCCAGCTGCAGCACCCAGCGACTAGCAAACTTCCTTCACCTCCGTACGATAAGTCAACATCGATTCACTTCGTTCATCGTGTTTCCTTTATCTCCTTCGGCTCAGTCCAGTCCGTACGTCGCTAAACGGGCGCTTCCGCCTTTGTTCTCTAAGCTGCATCATTGGATT
>NZ_MNPW01000053.1 GCF_001983175.1 Pseudomonas cedrina subsp. cedrina | reverse complement strand
AATTACCCATAAAACCCCTCCCTTTTTTATTAGATTACTAAAACTAATTGCTTTATTCCAATTGCTTTATTGACGTTGAGCCTCGGAACCCTTAACAATCCCAAAACTTGTCGAATGGTCGGCTTAATAGCTCACGCTATGCCGACATTCGTCTACAAGTTTAGTTAAGGGTTCTTCTCAACGCACAATAAATTTTCTCGGCATAAATGCGTCATTTAAAACTAGTTAATCGTCTATACTTAATTTAAAAATTTCTTCTTTCTTCTCAGTTAATTCTTTAAATATAATCTTCGGCTTTTTTTCAGAAAGCAATATGTCAAAAGCCTCATTATAGATAGCTTTCGCTTCTTTAGATTTAGACGTAGAAACTCTACTATAAATATTTCCTATCTCTTCAAGCAAACTCGCACTTTTTTTATAGTAAACTAAACCGTCTTTATTCGCTACAAGTACAACAAAACAATGTCTAATTCCATATTTTAAAGCGTAATAAAGTAAAATAGCCGAAAATATTATATATATAAATATCAAATTAATACCTCCTTTTTTAACAAACTTTATCACATTAATTTTTAATCATGGAACTTTGCTCTAATCCATTCATACAACCCAATNAATAGCCCTATAGCGAATATATAAGGTAAACCATAAGCGATAAACCAAACAAACGTCATAAAGTCTTCAGACGCTTTTATTTTGCTTGCTATAGCATTCTGCAATGTATCTACATGTAGAAAATTCATAAAGTCACTACCAATCGTCATAATTAAAGCAAATAGCATAAAGACTAACAACATTGCCCCAATAC
>NZ_MNPW01000052.1 GCF_001983175.1 Pseudomonas cedrina subsp. cedrina | reverse complement strand
GCTGTCGAGCCCCGGCGAGGCTGCGAAGGCGGCGGCATTGCTGGCATTTTCTGCGCCTGACCCACCGCTTTCGCAGCCTCGCTGAAGCTCGACAGCTCCCACAGGGGATCGGCTTTTGTTGGTTGGATTTGCGTTGGCGCGGCTGGCGTAATCTCAGGCGCGACGAAGATCAAATGTGGGAGCTGTCGAGCCCCGGCGAGGCAGCGAAGGCGGCGGCATTGCTGGCATTTTCTGCGCCTGACCCACCGCTATCGCAGCCTCGCTAAAGCTCGACAACTCCCACAGGGGATCGGCTTTTGTTGGTTGGATTTGCGTTGGCGCGGCTGACGTAATCTCCGGCGCGACGAAGATCAAATGTGGGAGCTGTCGAGCCCCGGCGAGGCAGCGAAGGCGGCGGCATTGCTGGCATTTTCTGCGCCTGACCCACCGCTTTCGCAGCCTCGCTGAAGCTCGACAGCTCCCACAGGGGATCGGCTTTGTCGGTTGGATTTGCGTTGTCGCGGCTGGCGTAATCCCAGCCGTGACGAAGATCAACTGTGGGAGCTGTCGAGCCCCGGCGAGGCAGCGAAGGCGGCGGCATTGCTGGCATTTTCTGCGCCTGACCCACCCCTATCGCAGCCTCGCTGAAGCTCGACAGCTCCCACAGGGGATCGGCTTTTGTTGGTTGGACTTGCGTTGTCGCGGCTGGCGTAATCTCCGGCGCGACGAAGATCAAATGTGGGAGCTGTCGAGCCCCGGCGAGGCTGCGAAGGCGGCGGCATTGCAGGCATTTTCTGCGCCTGACCCACCGCTTTCGCAGCCTCGCTGAAGCTCGACAGCTCCCAC
>NZ_MNPW01000051.1 GCF_001983175.1 Pseudomonas cedrina subsp. cedrina | reverse complement strand
GATCAGCATGCCGCGGTGAATACGTTCCCGGGTCTTGTACACACCGCCCGTCACACCACGAGAGTTGGTAACACCCGAAGTCGGTGAGGTAACCTTTTGGAGCCAGCCGCCGAAGGTGGGACCAATGATTGGGGTGAAGTCGTAACAAGGTAGCCGTATCGGAAGGTGCGGCTGGATCACCTCCTTTCTAAGGATTATTACGGAACATCCTAATTTGGATGAAGCATATTGTGTTGTTTGTTCAGTTTTGAGAGAGTAATTTCTCTATATTAATTACAAGGGGCCTTAGCTCAGCTGGGAGAGCGCCTGCTTTGCACGCAGGAGGTCAGCGGTTCGATCCCGCTAGGCTCCACCAACTTTTAATTTGCTCTTTGAAAACTGAACAAAACAACCAGTATGTCAAGAAAAAGAAACTCGTTTTTATTTTTAAAAAATAGAGGTTTTTCCTCTAAAAGCTAAGAACTTCAAATGACTTTTGATCATTCTAACCAAACTTTTGTGGAGAGTTTGGTCTTGGCTGAGGACGAACGCTGGCGGCGTGCCTAATACATGCAAGTCGAGCGCTGGAAGCTAATTTCATCCCTTCGGGATGAAATTAGTGGAAAGAGCGTCGGACGGGTGAGTAACACGTGGGCAACCTACCTATTAGACTGGGATAACTCGCGGAAACGTGAGCTAATACCGTATAATACTTTTTATTGCATAATAAGAAGTTTGAAAGGCGGCGTAAGCTGTCACTTATAGATGGGCCCGCGGCGCATTAGCTAGTTGGTGAGGTAAAGGCTCACCAAGGCAACGATGCGTAGCCGACCTGAGAGGGTGATCGGCCACACTGGG
>NZ_MNPW01000050.1 GCF_001983175.1 Pseudomonas cedrina subsp. cedrina | reverse complement strand
AACTAGACTGTGAGAAAGCCTCTTGAAAACGTTCTGCCGTATAACCGGGACCACCATCACTATTGGTGACAACTTGTGTATTTTCTAAGGAATAATGACTAGCTGTAAACGCCTGGACTTCTTTCCAAAAATCATTTGTTGGTTTGGTTGTCATAATAACTTGTGGATTTCTTAGGGAAATACGCTTTCCGTTTTTACTCCAACCTTCATGAATGATCGCATGATGGACTTCATGGCTTGTTTTTTCCTTAGTCCCACGCACAAATACACCATCTGCCTCGGCAAATAAAAATTCCAATTCTTTCCCCTTTGGTAAATAGGCAGCTTCCTCTAATTCCGCTAACATTTCTTCATCAGCTCGCGCTTGTGCCTTCCCAACACGTTTCACAATACTTCCCACAGTTGTATGACTAAGAGTTACTGCGGTCCATTCACCTAATATGCGTGCCGTTTCTCGGTACGTACTCTCACTAGCCAACTCCGCCACTTTTACTTCAACTAAAGGACTATGTCGCTGATATTTTCTAAATCCAACCCACTCATCAAAAGGATAATGCGCCTTTCTATTCACATCGCGCATCAAGGTATGAGTAAAGCGAACCGCCCCAAAAATAAACTGAATTGTCTTTTCATCTTCTCGTTCAACCGTCCAACCCTTACTTTGCATTCTTCTTTTTATCGTTTGATTAAGTTGTGTAAATACGCTCCCCATCAGTTTAGTAAGGAGATCATATACATAAATTTGAACATGTTCCTCAAAGTCAATTAAATCATTTGTATCCTTTAATAATTCGCTGATTTTTGATATAATTGTATTCATGAAAAGGCCTCTTTCTAATGTATATGCCGGCTAAGCATACATTTATGATAGAGCGCC
>NZ_MNPW01000049.1 GCF_001983175.1 Pseudomonas cedrina subsp. cedrina | reverse complement strand
AACTCGATGCTCAATTACAACCTGCCCTTCGGCTGGTGGAACCTCAATTACAGCTACAGCGAAACCGAATACCGTTCCCTGGCCCAGGCCAGCGGTTTCAACTTTAAGCAATCGGGCGACAGCCAGAACCACCAACTGCGCCTGGAACGCGTGATTCACCGCGACGCCCTGAGCAAAACTTCGCTCAGCACCGGCGTGGCCACCCTGCGCACCAACAACTTCATCGAAGACAGCAAGCTCGCCCTGAGCAGCAACCGCCTCAGCGAAGCCCAGTTCGGCATCAACCATGGCCGCCGCATCGGCGGCTCGTTCCTCAACATCGACCTGGGCATGCAGGACGGCATCGGCGCCTTCGACGCCCAGGCCAACCACAATCCAAGGCCGGGCCAGGCCGATGCGCGCTACCGCAAATACACCGCCACCTTGAGCTACCTGTACCCGTTCAAGCTGTGGGGCGAGTCGTTCAGTTTCAGCAGCCTCATGACCGGCCAGCGCAGCGAAGACGTGCTGTTCAGCCCCCAGCGCATGAGCCTGGGCGGGCAGTCGTCGATTCGCGGCTACCGGGACCAAAGCCTGTCCGGCGACAGCGGCGGCTACTGGCGCAACGACCTGCGCTGGAGCCGACCGGTGACCTGGGGCTGGCTGCAACCGCTGTTCACCGAATACGGCACCAGCCTCGGTTACGACCAGGGCGTGATCCGCGGCGACCGCTACAACGCCGAACAGCACGGGCGCATGACCAGCAATTCCGTGGACCTGTTCGCACGCGGCCAGAACGTCGCCGCCACAGTGACCTTTGCACACTCTTTGGAACGACCGGGGCCGATCACTGAACGTGAAGCGCCGGTTTATTTCCGCCTGGATTTCTTCCTTTAAATTTTTACCGCCTTCGGGCATCGAGACCTGACATGGACGTTCGCCAGTTCGCTTTCCTTGCGCGCCAACCTTC
>NZ_MNPW01000004.1 GCF_001983175.1 Pseudomonas cedrina subsp. cedrina | reverse complement strand
AGTGCCGAAATTGATGGAGTTGATGGGCTGAAAGGCCCTTTTTTTCTTCAAGTCCGCAAAAACAAATGCCCCGACAAGTCGGGGCATTTGTTTTTAGCCGGTGCAGGCTGCGTTTTCACACAGCCTGAAGCGGCGCGGGCATCAAAGCTTTTGCCTTCGTTGGCCAGGGTGGCGATGCGGCTGAGCAGGTCGGCCGCGTCGGAGTGCGGCGCTTTGGCCGGCAGTATCGGGGCGCTGAGCGTGCTGAACGGCCGTGGCCTGGTCGGAATCGATGCCGCGCTGCGCTGAGGCATAGGCGCCGGGATCGGCACCGACATGGACATGAACACCGGCCGTGGTTCCGGCTTGACCGGCTCGGCATGCCGACTGAACGCGAAGGACTGCGGCACCCCAATCGAACGCATGCCATGGCGCCCCAGCAGACCGCCCTCGGCCGGGCCGATAAACAGCACGCCGTCCATATGCGTCAGGCCCTTGAGCACCTCGAACACCTGCTGCTGGGTCGGCTGATCGAAGTAGATCAGCAGGTTGCGGCAGAACACAAAGTCATAGCTCGCCTCATTGGCCAGCAGCGCAGGGTCGAGCAGGTTACCGACTTGCAGGCGCACTTGTTCGCGCACGCGGTCGGCGATGTGGTAGCCGTCGCCATGCTCGATGAAGTGCCGGTCGCGAAAAGCCAGGTCACCGCCGCGAAACGAGTTCCTGCCATACACCCCACGTCGCGCGCGCTCCACCGACAGCGGGCTGACATCCAGGCCCTGCACCTTGAACTGGTGCGGCGCCAGGCCCGCATCCAACAGCGCCATGGCAATCGAATAGGGCTCTTCACCCGTGGAACACGGCAAACTGAGGATGCGCAGTGCGCGCATCTGCTTGATCTCGGCCAGGCGCGCGGCAGCCAGGCGGGCCAGGGTCGCAAAGGATTCGGGGTAACGGAAAAACCAGGTTTCGGGGACGATCACCGCTTCGATCAGCGCCTGCTGTTCATGCTCGGAACTCTGCAGGTGTTGCCAATATTCGCAGGGTGTTTGCGCATTGACCGCCTGGGTGCGCTGGCGCACCGCGCGCTCGATGATTGCTTCGCCGACCGACGCAACGTCCAGGCCGATGCGCTCTTTGAGGAAAGCAAAGAAACGCGGGTCGTCGCTCATACGCTCAGCTCGGTAGAAAACAGCACGGCGCGCACATCATCGGTGAGCAATTCATTGACGCTGATCCACTGCATCAAGCCAAGGGCGTCCTCACGCACCGGCCCCAGGTAAGGCGCCTCGCGGTTGTCCAGGCCATAAGGCTTGAACTCGCCAAGGTCGCATCGCAGGGTGTCGGTGGCTTGTTCCAGGATCAGCCCCAGCCAGCGTGGCTGGGCCCAAGGCTGCGGCTGGTAATTGACCAGTACCAGGCGCGTGCTGGTACGGGCCTGGGCCGGTTTGCCGAAGGTCAGGGCGCTGAGGTCGATCACCGGCACCAACGCGCCGCGATGGGCGAAGATGCCCGCCACCCATGCCGGCGCATGGGCGATCGGCTTCAAAGGCAGGCGCGGCAGCACCTCGGCCACTTCGGTGGCCTTGAGGGCATAACGCTCGCTGCCGATGTTAAACACCAGGAACAACGCTTTTTTCGCTGCCGGGACAGCGCCGCGTTTAGCCGCGAGGTCGCTCATCAGACTTTGAAACGCGACACGCCGCTGCGCAGACCGACCGCAACCTGGCTCAGTTCATCGATGGCAAAGCTGGCCTGGCGCAGGGACTCCACCGTCTGGCTGCTGGCATCGCCCAGTTGCACCAGCGCGTGGTTGATCTGCTCGGCGCCGGTGGCCTGGGCCTGCATGCCTTCGTTGACCATCAACACCCGCGGCGCCAAGGCTTGGACCTGATGGATGATCTGCGACAGTTGCTCGCCGACTTGCTGCACTTCAAACATGCCGCGACGCACCTCTTCGGAAAACTTGTCCATGCCCATCACGCCGGCGGAAACGGCCGATTGGATTTCTCGCACCATCTGCTCGATGTCGTAGGTCGCCACGGCGGTCTGGTCGGCGAGACGGCGTACTTCGGTGGCGACCACGGCAAAACCGCGGCCGTATTCACCAGCCTTCTCGGCCTCGATAGCGGCGTTGAGCGACAGCAGGTTGGTCTGGTCGGCGACCTTGACGATGGTGACCACCACCTGGTTGATGTTGCCGGCCTTCTCATTGAGGATCGCCAGCTTGGCGTTGACCAGGTCGGCGGCGCCCATCACCGAGTGCATGGTTTCTTCCATGCGCGCCAGGCCTTGCTGACCGGAACCGGCGGCGACCGAAGCCTGGTCGGCGGCGGTGGAGACCTCGGTCATGGTGCGCACCAGGTCCTTGGACGTGGCCGCGATTTCGCGGGACGTGGCGCCGATCTCGGTGGTGGTCGCGGCCGTTTCAGTCGCGGTCGCCTGTTGCTGCTTGGAGGTGGCGGCAATCTCGGTCACCGAGGTCGTCACCTGCACCGACGAGCGCTGCGCCTGGGACACCAGGGCCGTAAGCTCGGTCATCATGTCGTTGAAGCCGGTTTCGACGGCGTTGAATTCATCCTTGCGCGCAAGGTTCAAGCGCTTGCTCAGGTCGCCGTCGCGCATGGTTCCGAGGATATCGACGATGCGCTGCATCGGCGACATGATCGCGCGCATCAGCAGCAGCCCGCACAGGCCGGCGGCGAGGATGGCGATGACCAGCGACACGGCCATGCTGATCTTGGCCGACAGGACTGACTCGTCGATCGCCGCAGTGGCGCGATCAGACACATTCTTGTTTTCAGTGATGATGTCGTTGAGCTTCATGCGCCCTTCGGTCCAGATCGGCGTCAACTGCTCCTCGAGCAGCACGTTCGCCCCCGCCAGGTCCTTGGCTTCCACGCGTTCCAGCACTTGGGCCAACACCTTGTTGTAGTTGATATGCGCGGCCTTGAAGTTGTCGAACTCCATGCGGTCGGCCTGGCTATGAACGGTTTTTTCGTAATTGGCCATCTGCTGTTCGATACGCGCTTCGAAGGACTTGTAGTCCGCCCTGTCGGCATTGGTGAACGCTTTATCGTCCCGTAGACCAATGATATCGATGGTTTCGAGGTAGCTGTCGACCCACGCGCTGCGGATCATCGAACTGAGATAAACCCCCGGCACCGCGTCATCGCGTACCGATTCCTGGCTGGTTTCGATCTGCAGCAACCGTGAGTAGGACACCACGACCATCAACAGCATGATCGCGATAATGACCGCAAAGCTCGCCAGAATCCGTTGGCGCAAGGTCCAATTCTTCACAGTGTTTCCTCGAAGTGCCGATCAAATGCGGGGGAGTATAGCCGAGCATTGGCCTTATTAAATCAATGGTTTCGCGTGTCAATAACGTTCACGCAAAACAAATGTGGGAGCGGGATTGCTCGCGGCCTGTAGTGAGCGGGCTTGCCCCGCGCTGGGCTGCGAAGCGGCCCCAATAAAAACACCGCCGACCTCTCCAGGTAGAACCGAGTCGCCTGGTTTGGGGCGGCTTCGCCACCCAGCGCGGGGCAAGCCCGCTCACTACAGGCCGCTTTCGCGAGCAAGCCCGCTCCCACATTTTTATCGGTGTAGGACAGGTATTAACTTAGCCGCACTTGTTTTTCCAATTCAGCCTTCAACCCTGGCTCGAGTTTCAGTTGGCGGGCCAGTTCGTCCAGGTAGGCCTTTTCCATGAAGTTTTCCTCATCCACCAGCATCACGCTGGCGATGTACATCTCGGCGGCCATTTCAGGCGTGCCCGCGGCCCGCGCAACGTCCGCCGGGTCCAGGGGTTTGTTCAGCTCGGCGTGCAGCCAGCTTTGCAACTCGCGGTCGTTATCCAGCTTGGTGAATTCGCCTTCGATCAGCGCGCGTTCGCGCTCATCCACATGGCCGTCGGCCTTGGCTGCGGCGACCAGCGCCTTGAGGATGCCCTGGCTATGCTGCTCGACCTGGGCCGGCGGCAGGCGGTCGATGGTCTGCGGCTCGCCCTGAGGCGCGCTGGCCTGCTGCGCCTGCCAATTGCCGTAGGCCTTGTAGGCGATGACGCCCAAGGCCGCCAAACCGCCGTAAGTCAGGGCCTTGCCGCCGAATTTGCGCGCTTTTTTATTGCCCATCAGCAAGCCCATGGCGCCGGCTGCCAGGGCGCCGCCGCCCGCGCCACCGAGCAAACTGCCCAGGCCTCCGCCACCGAGCAGACCGCCCAGTGCGCCTTTGTCGTCCTGCTTACGTTGGCCGCCAGCCTTGTTTTGCAACATGTCCTGGCCGGACTTGAGCAACTGATCGAGCAATCCACGGGTATTCATTCGCAGCCTCCAGACACTTGGGTTCATAGGACCAATAGGCCGCCAGCGTAAAACTAAGTGCCAAAAAGGCCTTATCTAGAGTGCTTCCAGATGTAACGCGGCTACCCCTCGCTTAAATCGATATACACTCAAGCGCATCTATAAAAACACCTCACTGGTGATTCCAGCATGATGACCTTGCGTCAAATCAGGCACTTTATTGCCGTGGCCGAAACGGGTTCGATCTCCGCCGCCGCGCAAACCGCCTTCATTTCCCAGTCCACCCTGACCCTGGCGATCCAGCAACTGGAACAGGAAATCGGCGTCAACCTGTTCAACCGCCATGCCAAGGGCATGACCCTCACGCACCAGGGCCATCAATTCCTGCGCCAGGCGCACCTGATTCTCGCCACCGTCGATAACGCCAAGCGCAGCCTGCAACAGAGCACCGACCAGGTCGCCGGCCAGTTGATCGTCGGCGTGACCAGCCTGGTCGCCGGCTATTACCTCGCAGACCTGCTGACGCGCTTCCAGCGCGCCTACCCCAATGTCGAAATCCGCGTGATGGAAGATGAGCGCCCGTATATCGAGCATCTGCTGGTCAGCGGCGAAATCGACGTGGGCGTGCTGATCCTTTCCAACCTGGAAGACCGCCACGCCCTGCAGACCGAGGTCCTCACTCATTCGCCGCACCGCTTGTGGCTACCGGCGCAGCATCCGTTGCTGGAACACGACAGCATCAACCTGGCCGATGTGGCGCGCGAGCCGTTGATTCAGCTGAACGTCGACGAAATGGGCCACAACGCCCAGCGCATGTGGACCGGTGCAGGCCTGCAACCGCGCGTAAGCCTGCGTACCGCCTCCACCGAAGCGGTGCGCAGCCTGGTGGCGGCGGGCCTTGGCGTGTCGATCCAGCCGGACATGACCTACCGGCCCTGGTCGCTGGAGGGCGACATCATCGAAGCGCGGCCGATTGCCGACCTCAGCCAGACCCTCGACATCGGCCTGGCATGGCGTCGGGGCACGGCACGTCCGGCGCTGGTGGATCCGTTCCTGACCGTCGCCCGTGAACAACCGCACCCACGCAAGCCATCTATTTAATCGAATGCTGCTTTCAGTATTTAGTATTTGTTGACCTCGCGTCTGGCCTCTAGTCTCTGTACATCCATAAGAGAAAGGTCGGGCGACTTATAAGAGAACGCCCATGGCCGCACAAGAAAAGAGACCGCGAAAAATGTCCGGCGCGCCCACCCCGCTGCTCACCGCGTTGCTGATCGACGGCGAACTGGTCCAGGGCCAGGGCTTCGTCGAGCCGATTCTCAATCCGGCCACCGGCGAAGTACTCACCCAGATCGCCGAAGCCAGCACCGAGCAAGTGGAGGCCGCGATCCTTGCCGCCCACCGCGCCTTTGCCGGCTGGTCGCGCACCACGCCGCAGCAACGCTCCAATACTCTGCTGGGCATCGCCGACGCCATCGAGAAACAAGCCGACCACCTGGCCCGCCTGGAATCGCTGAACTGCGGCAAGCCGTTGCACCTGGCGCGCCAGGACGACTTGAGCGCCACCGTCGATGTGTTCCGCTTTTTCGCCGGGGCCGTGCGCTGCCAGACCGGGCAACTGAGCGGCGAGTACCTGCCGGGCTACACCAGCATGGTGCGCCGCGATCCCATCGGGGTCGTGGCTTCGATTGCGCCGTGGAATTACCCGCTGATGATGGCCGCCTGGAAGATCGCCCCGGCCCTGGCCGCCGGTAATACGTTGGTGTTCAAGCCATCGGAACACACGCCGCTGTCGATCCTCGCCCTGGCGCCTGCGCTCAACCAGTTACTGCCGCGCGGCGTGATCAACATTGTGTGTGGCGGCGGCGAAGGCGTCGGCAGCCATCTGGTCAGCCACCCCAAGGTGCGCATGGTTTCGCTGACCGGCGATATCGTCACGGGGCAGAAAATCCTGCAGGCCGCCTCCAAAACCCTCAAGCGCACGCACCTGGAACTGGGCGGCAAAGCCCCAGTGATCGTGTGCGACGACGCCGATCTGGCAGCCGTGGTCGAGGGCGTGCGCGCCTATGGTTACTACAACGCAGGCCAGGACTGCACCGCCGCATGCCGCATCTACGCCCAGGCCGGCATCCACGACAAGCTGGTTGCCGAACTGGGCGCGGCGGTCAGCAGCCTGCGCTTTGCCGGTAAACGCGACGCCGACAATGAACTGGGCCCGCTGATCAGCACGCGCCAGCGCGACCGTGTGGCCAGCTTTGTCGAACGCGCCCTCGGCCAACCGCACATCGAACGCATCACCGGCGCCGCCGTGCATTCCGGGGCGGGCTTCTATTACCAGCCCACCCTGCTCGCCGGCTGTAAACAAAATGATGAAATCGTGCAGCGAGAAGTGTTCGGCCCGGTGGTCACCGTGACCCGCTTCGACACGCTGGAACAGGCGGTGGATTGGGCCAACGACTCCGAATACGGCCTGGCCTCGTCGGTGTGGACCCAGAACCTGGACAAGGCGATGCAGGTGGCGGCGCGCCTGCAATACGGCTGCACCTGGATCAACAGCCATTTCATGCTGGTCAGCGAAATGCCCCATGGCGGCTTGAAGCGCTCGGGGTATGGGAAAGATCTGTCCAGCGATTCGCTACAGGACTACAGCGTGGTGCGCCATATCATGGCGCGCCACGGCCAGCATCTTTAAAACAACAACTAAGCTCATGCGTCACCGTTGCACACACTGCCCCGACCATAATTAAAGAAGAGGGAACCCCATGTCCGCGCATAAGACCGCACTGCTCAGTGCCTTGACCACCGCGCTGCTGGCCAGCGCCAGCCTCCAGGCCGCCGAACCGCTCAAGGTGGTTGGCCCTGGCGAAGGCCAGCTGGATATCGTCGCCTGGCCCGGTTATATCGAACGTGGCGAAAGCGACAAGGCCTACGACTGGGTCAGCGGTTTCGAGAAGGAAACCGGCTGCAAGGTCAACGTGAAAACCGCTGCCACCTCTGACGAAATGGTCAGCCTGATGGCCAAGGGTGGGTACGACCTGGTCACCGCGTCGGGCGATGCGTCGCTGCGCCTGATCGTCGGCAAACGCGTGCAACCGATCAATACCGCGCTGATTCCCAACTGGAAGCACATCGACCCGCGTCTCAAGGATGCGCCCTGGTACGTGGTCGGCCAGCAAACCTACGGCACCCCGTACCAATGGGGCCCGAACGTATTGATGTACAACACCAACGTGTTCAAGACCGCGCCCACCAGTTGGAGCGTGTTGTTCGACACGCAAACCCTGCCGGACGGCAAGCCCAACAAAGGCCGCGTTCAGGCCTATGACGGCCCGATCTACATCGCCGATGCGGCGTTGTACCTCAAGTCGACCAAACCCGAGCTGGGCATTCAGAGCCCTTACGAACTGACCGAAACCCAGTACAAGGCCGTGCTCGAGCTGTTGCGCGCCCAGCAACCCCTGATCCACCGTTACTGGCACGACACTACTGTGCAAATGAGTGACTTCAAGAACGAAGGCGTGGTGGCCTCCAGCGCCTGGCCGTATCAGGTCAACGGCCTGCAGAACGAGAAGCAGCCGATTGCCTCGACCATCCCGAAAGAAGGCGCTACAGGCTGGGCCGACACCACCATGCTGCACACCGAAGCCAAGCACCCGAACTGTGCCTACAAGTGGATGGACTGGTCGCTGCAGCCGAAGGTCCAGGGCGATGTCGCCGCCTGGTTCGGCTCGCTGCCGGCCGTGCCTGCGGCCTGCAAGGAAAGTGAACTGCTCGGCGCCGAAGGCTGCAAGACCAACGGGTTCGACCAGTTCGAGAAGATCGCTTTCTGGAAAACCCCGCAGGCTGAGGGCGGCAAGTTCGTGCCGTACAGCCGCTGGACCCAGGACTACATTGCGATCATGGGCGGGCGGTAAGGCCCCCAGTTAATGGAGATCTCTTGTGGGAGCCGGGCTTGCCCGCGATAGCGGTGTATCAGTCAGAGATGTGCAAACTGACACACCGCTTTCGCAGGCAAGCCAGCTCCCACATTGGACCGCGCCAGACCTTACGACCGTGCACACCGACTCCTTTGTTTTCCAGAAGTCCAAACCGGGCCGCTGCGACGGCCCATGCTTTTTCGGAGCACCGCACCATGACGCTTGCAGTCCAATTCACCCATGTTTCCCGTCAGTTCGGCGAAGTGAAAGCCGTCGACCGGGTTTCCATCGATATCCAGGACGGCGAGTTCTTTTCCATGCTCGGCCCTTCCGGTTCCGGCAAGACCACCTGCCTGCGCCTGATCGCCGGGTTTGAGCAGCCGAGCGCGGGCTCGATTCGTATCCACGGCGAGGAAGCTGCCGGCTTGCCGCCGTATCAACGCGATGTCAACACCGTGTTCCAGGATTACGCGCTGTTCCCCCATATGAATGTGCGCGACAACGTGGCCTATGGCCTCAAGGTCAAGGGCGTGGGCAAGGCCGAGCGCCTCATGCGTGCCGAGGAGGCATTGGCCATGGTGGCGCTTGGCGGTTATGGCGAGCGCAAACCGGTGCAGCTTTCCGGCGGCCAGCGCCAGCGCGTCGCCCTGGCCCGCGCATTGGTCAATCGCCCGCGCGTGCTGCTGCTGGATGAGCCGCTGGGCGCGCTCGACCTCAAGCTGCGCGAACAGATGCAGAGCGAGCTGAAAAAGCTGCAACGCCAACTGGGCATCACCTTTATTTTCGTGACCCATGACCAGACCGAAGCGCTGTCTATGTCTGACCGCGTGGCAGTGTTCAACAAGGGCCGCATCGAACAGGTCGACACCCCGCGCAACCTGTATATGAAGCCGGCCACTGCCTTTGTCGCCGAGTTTGTCGGCACCTCTAATGTGATTCGCGGCGAGCTGGCCCAGCGCCTCGGCGGCAGTGCGCAGCCGTTCTCGATTCGTCCGGAACATGTGCGTTTTGCCGAGGGCCCGCTGGGCGCCGGCGAAGTGGAGGTCAGCGGCCTGCTGCATGACATCCAGTACCAGGGCAGCGCCACGCGCTATGAACTGAAACTGGAAAACGGCCAGGCGTTGAATATCAGCCAGGCCAACAACCAGTGGCTGGATATCAGCAGCGGCCATCAGGTCGGCCAGTCCATCACCGCCCGCTGGGCGCGGGAAGCCATGACGCCGCTGACCGACAGCACAGGCGAGGTGTGACATGAGCCTGGCCGTTTCCCATCCACCGATGCGCAGGTTTTCCAACCTGCTGTACCGCAAGCCCAACCTGTACCTGGCGATGCTGCTGATACCGCCGTTGATATGGTTCGGCGCGATCTACCTGGGGTCCCTGCTGACCCTGCTGTGGCAAGGCTTTTATACCTTCGACGACTTCACCATGGCGGTCACGCCGGACCTGACCCTGGCCAACTTCGCCGCGCTGTTCCAGCCGTCGAACTTCGACATCATCCTGCGCACCCTGAGCATGGCAATCGTAGTGTCGATCGCCAGCGCGGTGGTCGCGTTCCCGATTGCCTATTACATGGCCCGCTACACCACGGGCAAGACCAAGGCGTTTTTCTACATCGCCGTGATGATGCCGATGTGGGCCAGCTATATCGTCAAGGCTTATGCCTGGACGCTGCTGCTGGCCAAGGGCGGCGTGGCGCAATGGTTCGTGCAGCACCTGGGGCTGGAGCCGGTGTTGCAGTTCGTGCTGGGCATTCCCGGCGTGGGCGGCAGCACCTTGAGTACCTCTCACTTGGGGCGGTTCATGGTGTTTGTGTATATCTGGCTGCCGTTCATGATCCTGCCGATCCAGGCGTCGCTCGAGCGCCTGCCGCCGTCGCTGCTGCAGGCATCGGCCGACCTTGGCGCCAAGCCGCGCCAGACCTTCATGCAGGTGATCCTGCCGCTGTCGGTGCCGGGGATTGCCGCAGGTTCCATCTTCACGTTCTCGCTGACCCTGGGCGATTTCATCGTGCCGCAGCTGGTGGGCCCGCCGGGTTACTTCGTCGGCGGCATGGTCTACGCACAGCAAGGCGCCATCGGCAATATGCCCATGGCCGCGGCGTTCACCCTGGTGCCCATCGTGCTGATCGCGGTTTACCTGTCCATCGTCAAACGCCTGGGGGCCTTCGATGCACTCTGACAAATCATCACTGGGCTTGAAGATCGCAGCCTGGGGCGGCCTGGTGTTTTTGCACTTCCCGATCCTGATCATCTTCCTCTATGCCTTCAACACCGAGGAAGCCGCGTTCAGCTTTCCGCCCCAGGGCTTTACCCTGAAGTGGTTCAGCGTGGCCTTCGCGCGGCCGGATGTGCTGGAGTCGATCAAGTTGTCCTTGCAAATTGCTGCCATCGCCACCCTGATCGCCATGGTGCTTGGCACCCTCGCGTCGGCGGCGTTGTATCGCCGTGAGTTTTTCGGCAAGCAGGGTGTGTCGCTGATGCTGATCCTGCCGATTGCATTGCCGGGGATCATCACCGGCATCGCACTGCTGGCGACGTTCAAGACGTTGGGCATCGAGCCGGGGATGTTCACCATCATCGTCGGCCACGCGACCTTTTGCGTGGTGATCGTCTACAACAACGTCATCGCACGGTTGCGCCGTACGTCCCACAGCCTGATCGAGGCCTCGATGGACCTGGGCGCCGACGGCTGGCAGACCTTTCGCTACATCATCATGCCCAATCTGGGCTCGGCCTTGCTGGCGGGGGGCATGCTTGCCTTTGCGCTGTCGTTCGACGAAATCATCGTCACCACCTTCACCGCCGGCCACGAACGCACCTTGCCGCTGTGGCTGCTCAACCAACTGAGCCGCCCGCGCGATGTGCCGGTGACCAACGTGGTGGCGATGCTGGTGATGCTGGTGACGATGTTCCCGATTCTCGGGGCTTATTACCTGACGCGTGGTGGTGAAAGCGTGGCGGGTAGTGGCGGTAAATAAACCACAACAACCTGCTTCGGGAGAAACACGGTCAATGTGGGAGCTGGCTTGCCTGCGATTGCGGTGGGTCAGTTGATGAATTGGCTGGCTGATACACCGCTATCGCAGGCAAGCCAGCTCCCACAGTTGAATCGTGTTTCTTCAGAGAGAAAACCGTCATTTGAGGAGGATTGAATCATGCAAACCAAACTCTTGATCAACGGCCAACTGGTACAAGGCGAAGGCCCGGCCCAGGCCGTATTCAACCCGTCGCTGGGCCGTGTGCTGGTGGAAATCAACGAAGCCAGCGAAGCCCAGGTCGACGCCGCCGTGCGCGCCGCCGACGCAGCCTTCGACGGCTGGTCGCAAACCGCGCCCAAGGACCGCTCGCTGTTGCTGCTGAAACTGGCTGACGCGATCGAAGCCCACGGCGAAGAGCTGGCCAAGCTGGAATCGGACAACTGCGGCAAGCCCTACAGCGCCGCGCTGAACGACGAAATCCCGGCGATTGCCGACGTGTTCCGTTTCTTTGCCGGCGCCAGCCGTTGCATGAGCGGTTCGGCGGCGGGCGAATACCTGCCCGGGCACACCTCGATGATCCGCCGCGACCCGGTGGGCGTGGTTGCCTCCATCGCGCCGTGGAACTACCCCTTGATGATGGTCGCCTGGAAAATCGCCCCGGCCCTCGCCGCCGGTAATACCGTGGTGCTCAAGCCGTCGGAACAAACCCCGCTGACCGCCCTGCGCATGGTCGAACTGGCCGCTGACATCTTCCCGGCCGGTGTGCTCAACCTGGTGTTCGGCCGTGGGCCGACCGTCGGTAGCCCGCTGGTGACTCACCCCAAAGTGCGCATGGTGTCGCTGACCGGTTCCATCGCCACGGGCGCGAATATCATCGCAAGCACCGCCGACAGCGTTAAGCGCATGCACATGGAGCTGGGCGGCAAGGCGCCGGTGATCATCTTCAATGACGCGGATATCGACGCCGCCGTGGAAGGCATTCGTACCTTCGGCTTCTACAACGCCGGTCAGGATTGCACCGCGGCGTGCCGGATTTATGCCCAGGCGGATATCTACGATGCGTTTGTCGAAAAGCTCGGCGCGGCGGTCGCCAGCATCAAATACGGCTTGCAGGATGATCCGGCCACCGAGTTGGGCCCGTTGATTACCGCACAGCACCGCGACCGTGTCGTCGGGTTCGTCGAGCGTGCGGTGGCGCAGTCGCACATCCGTCTGGTCACCGGTGGCAAGGCGGTGGAAGGCAACGGCTTCTTTTTTGAGCCGACGGTGCTGGCCGACGCGCAACAGGACGACGAGATCGTGCGCCGCGAGGTGTTCGGGCCGGTGGTGTCGGTGACCAAGTTCACCGATGAAGCGCAGGTGCTGGCCTGGGCCAACGATTCGGACTACGGCCTGGCGTCGTCGGTGTGGACCGCCGATGTAGGACGCGCCCATCGCCTGGCCGCACGCTTGCAGTACGGCTGCACCTGGGTGAATACCCACTTCATGCTGGTCAGTGAAATGCCCCACGGTGGTCAGAAACTGTCCGGCTACGGCAAGGATATGTCCATGTATGGGCTGGAGGACTACACCACTGTGCGCCATGTGATGTTCAAGCACTAATGCTGTGCCCCCTGTGGGAGCGGGCTTGCTCGCGAATGCGGTACATCCGGCACACATGTGTCGACTGACACACCGTATTCGCGAGCAAGCCCGCTCCCACAGGGGATCTCCTTATAACAATAAATAATTCGTAGGTTCCCATGGATATCACCCGCCGCGACTTCCTCAACGGCGTCGCTGTCACGATTGCCGCCGGCATGACCCCACTGCAATTGCTGCAGGCCGCTCCCGATGGTCGCTACTACCCACCAGCGCTCACCGGCCTGCGCGGCAGCCATGTCGGCTCATTCAAAGTGGCACACCAGATGGGCTGGGAAAAGAAAGCGTTCGACACCGACAAACTGCCGATCGCCGAAGACTATGACCTGGTGGTGGTCGGGGGTGGCTTGAGTGGTTTGTCGGCGGCGTGGTTCTACCGCGAGAAGCACCCCAAGGCGAAGATCCTGATCCTGGAAAACCACGACGACTTCGGCGGCCACGCCAAGCGCAATGAATTCCAGGCCGGTGGCCGCATGATCATTGGCTACGGTGGCAGCGAGGCGTTCCAGTCGCCCAGCCACCTGTACAGCAAGGAAGTGAACGGGCTGTTGAACAAGCTCGGGGTGAATATCAAGCGCTTCGAGACCGCCTTCGATCGCCAGTTCTACCCGAACCTCGGCCTGTCGCGCGGGGTGTTTTTCGACAGGGAAAACTTCGGCGAAGACAAGCTGGTCACCGGCGACCCCACGCCGATGGTGGCCGACGACATCGCGCCGGATCAGTTGAATGCGCGCGCCATTGGCGATTTCATCAATGACTTTCCGCTGCCGCAGGCAGACCGCCAGGCCCTGATCGAACTGCACACGGTGCCCAGGGACTACCTGCCGGGCAAGACCGCCGAGGAAAAAGCCGACTACCTGGCCGCCACCAGCTACCGCGATTTCTTGCTCAAGGATGTAGGCCTATCGGAAGGCGCGGTGAAGTACTTCCAAAGCCGGACCAACGACTTCATGGCCCTGAGCATCGATGCAGTGGCCTCGGCCGACGCCTATAGCGTGGGTTTCCCAGGTTTTGCCGGGATGAACCTGGCGCCGATCAGCGAAGAGGCCGCAGCGGAAATGGAAGAGCCCTACATCTACCACTTCCCGGATGGCAATGCTTCGGTGGCGCGGTTGCTGGTGCGCGGTTTGATCCCTGGCGTGGCGCCGGGGCACACCATGGACGATATCGTGCTGGCGGCGTTTGACTACGCCAAGCTCGATCAGCCCCAGGCTGCAGTGCGGTTGCGCCTCAACAGTACCGCGGTCAGCGTGCGTAACGTCGGGAACCATGTGCATATCGGCTACAGCCGTGGCGGACAACTCGCACAAGTGCGCGGCAAGCGCTGCATCCTGGCCTGCTACAACATGATGATCCCGTACCTGTTGAAGGATCTGCCGGCGCCTCAAGCCCATGCCCTGAGTCAGAATGTGAAATACCCGCTGGTGTACACCAAAGTGGTGATCCGCAACTGGCAGTCATTCCAGAAGTTGGGCGTGCATGAAATTTACGCGGCGACCCAGCCCTACAGCCGGATCAAGCTGGATTACCCAGTCAGCATGGGCGGCTACGACCACCCGCGCGACCCGACGCAGCCCATTGGCTTGCACATGGTCTACGTGCCCACCAGCCCCAACAGCGGCATGAACGCCCGTGACCAGGCGCGCGCCGGGCGGGGCAAATTGTATGGCCAGACATTCGAGCAACTGGAAGCGCAGTTGCGCGAGCAATTGCAACGCATGCTCGGCCCTGGTGGGTTCAACCATCAGACCGATATCCTGGCGATCACTGTCAACCGCTGGTCACATGGTTATGCGAGCTTTTCCAACAGTCTGTTTGATGACGCCGATGAGAGCGAAGCGTGGATGAACCTGGCGAAAAAACCGGTGGGGCACGTGAGCATCGCCAACTCGGATGCCGCGTGGAGTGCGTATGCGCATGCGGCGATAGATGAAGCGTTCAGGGCGGTGGGGGAAGTAGCCTGAGAATAAGGCTTTAAGGCCAGCAATGAACACTTGTGGGAGCTGGCTTGCCTGCGATGGCGGCCTATCAGCCAATATTGTAGTGACTGAATTACCGCCATCGCAGTCAAGCCAGCTCCCACATTGGAATTTGTTCTTAGGTTATGTGTTCGCAAGTAGAGCCGGAAATGTCTTGTCGCATTTGCAATGCCATCACCCCGCTATCAATCAATTTTCCTACGTCATCGAACCGCTTAAGCTATCCGGCGTCTGTTTAATGTCCGTTGTGTTTGGCCGAAGGCATGTCCGAACCGTAATTTCTGATCCGCTACGTGCCAGGAACGGCGCGGGATTTGCTCACGACAGGTTGTCTCTATGCACCGCAGGAATTTGCTCAAAGCGTCCATGGCCATTGCGGCCTACACCGGTTTGTCGGCCAGTGGCCTGCTTGCCGCCCAGGCCTGGGCCGGGAACCGTGCCGCCGACGGCAAGGCCGTGGCGTTCGATTTCGAAGCGCTCAAAGCCCAGGCCAAACAGCTGGCCGGGACCGCTTACAAAGACACCAAACAGGTGCTGCCGCCGACATTGGCGACCATGACACCGCAGAATTTCAACGCCATCGGTTACGACGGCAAGCATTCGCTGTGGAAGGAATTGAACGGCCAACTGGACGTGCAGTTCTTCCACGTCGGCATGGGCTTCAAGACACCGGTGCGCATGCACAGCGTCGACCCCAAGACCCGCGAAGCGCGCGAGGTGCATTTCCGCCCTTCGCTGTTCAATTATGAAAAAACCACGGTGGACACCAAACAACTGACCGGGGATTTGGGTTTTTCCGGCTTCAAGCTGTTCAAGGCCCCGGAGCTGGACCGCCATGACGTGCTGTCGTTTCTCGGTGCCAGCTACTTCCGCGCGGTGGACTCCACCGGCCAGTACGGCCTCTCCGCCCGTGGCCTGGCCATCGACACCTACGCGAAAAAACGCGAAGAATTCCCTGACTTCACACAGTTCTGGTTTGAAACCCCGGACAAGAACGCCACCCGCTTCGTGGTCTACGCCCTGCTTGATTCGCCGAGCGCCACCGGCGCCTACCGCTTCGATATCGACTGCCAGGCCAATCAAGTGGTGATGGCCATCGACGCGCACATCAATGCGCGTACCGCCATTGAGCAACTGGGCATCGCGCCGATGACCAGCATGTTCAGCTGCGGCACCCATGAGCGCCGGATGTGCGACACCATCCATCCGCAAATCCACGATTCAGACCGCCTGGCCATGTGGCGTGGCAACGGCGAGTGGATCTGCCGCCCGTTGAACAACCCGGCCAAGTTGCAGTTCAACGCGTTTGCCGACAAAGACCCGAAAGGCTTCGGCCTGGTGCAGACCGACCATGAATTTGCCAGTTACCAGGACACGGTGGACTGGTATAGCAAGCGCCCGAGCCTGTGGGTCGAACCCACCACCGCCTGGGGCGAAGGCTCGATCGACCTGCTGGAAATCCCCACCACCGGCGAGACCCTCGATAACATCGTGGCCTTCTGGACCCCGAAAAACCCCGTGGCGGCCGGCGACTCGCTGAACTATGGCTACAAACTGTACTGGAGCGCCCTGCCACCGGTGAGTACGCCGTTGGCACAAGTCGACGCGACCCGCTCAGGCATGGGTGGCTTTACCGAAGGCTGGGCACCGGGCGAACACTATCCCGAGGTGTGGGCACGCCGCTTTGCGGTGGACTTCAAGGGGGGCGGCCTGGATCGCCTGCCACCAGGCACCGGGATCGAGCCGGTGGTGACCTGCTCCCATGGCGAAGTCAAAGACTTCAGCGTGCTGGTGCTGGACAACATCAAGGGCTACCGCATCCTGTTCGATTGGTACCCGACCAGCGACAGCGTGGAGCCGGTGGAACTGCGCCTGTTTATTCGTACCCAGGACCGCACCTTGAGCGAAACCTGGTTGTATCAGTACTTCCCGCCGGCACCGGAGCAGCGCAAGTACACCTGATCAGGATGTTCCTCCTCTATGGGAGCCGGCCTGAACGGCTCCCATAGGGTTCAATACAATGCTCAGAACCGCGACACACTTTTCATCGCCCCCATCAAATAGCGCATCGCCACCTGATCGCTCTCGGTCAAGGCGCGGTAATGCGCCAGCAATTGGGCTTCGTCCGAGTTCAATTTTCGTCCGCGCAGACACATCCTGCGCGTCAGAAAAGACACCACCACACCCGCTACACCATAGGACTTGGCCATGGACTGTTTCTCCTGATATCCATCAAAAACTCCTGTTGCCCATCACCCGCCTCGCATGAAGCGCAATGCCTGGGTGAACACACCCGCTGACTTCCTGGGCCAGAACTCAGGCGTATCCTAAGGGTAGAAAAAATCTCGTCTCGTGTGGGATTTTTTTAGAGTATTCACTTAAATAAATGGCTTGGGTAACAAATACCTACAGACTTTTCCCACGCTTACAGTAAGAAAAAAACCCACCGGATCAAGGTGGGTTTCTTTGAATACTAAACGACTTATCAGTCGCGTAAATCGGACTCATGAATCGGCTGGTCACGGTGCGTGGCGCGCTGATACTGCGCCGGCCAGATTGCCTTGCGCCCGCCCAGATCGTCGTCGGCATGCAACGGCCAGTACGGGTCACGCAGCAGTTCCCTGGCCAGAAAAATGATATCGGCCTGGCAAGTGCGCAGGATGTGCTCGGCCTGGGCCGGCTCGGTGATCATGCCGACGGTGCCGGTGGCGATGCCCGACTCCTTGCGCACGCGCTCGGCAAAGCGCGTCTGGTAGCCCGGGCCGGTGGGGATCTCGGCGTTCGCGGCGGTGCCACCGGAGGAGACGTCGATCAGGTCGACCCCCAAGTCCTTGAGGCGGCGCGCCAGTTCGACGGTTTCATCGGGGTTCCAGCCATCTTCCACCCAGTCGGTGGCCGAGACCCGCACAAACAGCGGCAGCTCCTGGGGCCAGACCTCGCGCACGGCCCTGGTCACTTCAAGCACCAGGCGGATACGGTTTTCGAAGGAGCCACCGTACTGGTCCTGACGTTGGTTGCTGATGGGCGAGAGGAACTGGTGCAGCAGGTAACCGTGGGCGGCGTGGATTTCCACCACCTCGAAACCCGCGGTCAAGGCGCGCTTGGCGGCGGCGACAAAGTCGGCGGTTACTTGCCGGATCTGCTCTTCATCCAACGGTTTGGGCTGGGTGTGTTGCGGGTCGAAGGCAATCGGCGACGGACCTACCGGCACCCACCCGCCCTCGTCCGGCTTGACGCTGCCATGCTTGCCGATCCATGGCCGATGGGTGCTGGCCTTGCGCCCTGCGTGGGCCAGTTGGATGCCGGCCACCGCGCCCTGGGCCGCGATAAAACGCGTGATCCGTTGCAGCGGTTCGATCTGTTGGTCGTTCCACAGGCCCAGGTCTTGGGCGGTGATGCGGCCATCCGCGGTCACGGCGGTGGCTTCGGTGAAAATCAGCCCGGCGCCGCCGACGGCCCGGCTGCCGAGGTGCACCAGGTGCCAGTCATTGGCCAGGCCATCCTCACTGGAGTACTGGCACATCGGCGAGACCGCGATACGGTTGAGCAGGGTCAATTGGCGCAGGGTGTAGGGTTCTAGCAGCTGACTCATGGCGCACCTCTTCTGGGTTCTATGGGCACTCCTGTAGGAGCGAGCTTGCTCGCGAAGAACCCGAGAGCGCCGCGCTGAGTCAGATTTCCCGCGTGATCGTTAACGACCTTCGCGAGCAAGCTCGCTCCTACAGAGCCTAGTCGACAACGGTGGATTGCACAGGGTTCAGAAAGGAACGCGGGAGCCGATTGCCGGCTCCCGCGCTGCAAACGCTTACATTTCGACCTGAGTGCCCAGCTCGATCACCCGGTTGACCGGGAGTTTGAAGAAACGCAGGTTGCCGTTGGCGTTCTTCAACATGAAGGCGAACAACCCTTCACGCCAGCGCGCCATGCCTTCGAGTTTCGAGGCAATCACCGTTTCGCGGCTGAGGAAGTAGGTGGTACGCATCGGGCTGAAATCCAGGTCTTCCAAGTGGCACAGCTTCAATGCTTCGGGCACATCCGGCTCATCGGTAAAGCCAAAGTGCAGGATCACGCGGAAGAAGCCTTCACCGTAGGCGTCCACCTCGAAGCGCCGCGCAGCCGGCACGCGAGGAATGTCTTCGTAGACCACCGTCAGCAACACCACTTGCTCATGCAGCACCTGGTTATGCAGCAGGTTGTGCAACAGCGCATGGGGCACGGCGTCCGGACGCGCCGTGAGGAACACGGCGGTGCCCTGCACCCGATGGGGCGGCTGCACGCGGATACTGCTGATAAAGATAGGCAGCGGCAGCCCGCCTTCGTCGAGGCGCTCCACCAGCAATTGCTTGCCGCGCTTCCAGGTGGTCATCAGCACGAACAGTACGATCCCCGCCAATACCGGGAAGGCGCCGCCCTGGATGATCTTCGGGACGTTGGCGGCAAAGTAGAGCCCGTCGACCAACAGGCAGCAGACCAGCACGGGCACAGCCAGTATCGGCGGCCATTTCCACAGCAGCAACATCACCGCCGACACCAGGATGGTGGTCATCAGCATGGTGCCGGTCACCGCCACGCCGTAGGCCGATGCCAGAGCATTGGACGACTCGAAGCCCAGCACCAGCAGGATCACGCCAACCATCAGCGACCAGTTCACCGCGCCGATGTAGATCTGGCCCTGTTCGGCACTGGAGGTGTGCTGGATATGCATGCGCGGGATGTAGCCCAACTGGATTGCCTGGCGCGTCAAGGAGAACGCACCGGAGATGACCGCCTGGGAGGCAATCACCGTGGCCAGGGTGGACAACACCACCAATGGGATCAGCGCCCAGCTTGGGGCCAACAGGTAGAACGGGTTGCGTGCGGCTTCCGGGTCGCCCAGCAGCATGGCGCCCTGGCCGAAATAATTGAGCACCAACGCCGGCAGCACCAGGATGAACCAGGCGCGTGCGATGGGTTTGCGGCCGAAGTGGCCCATGTCGGCATACAGCGCTTCGGCACCGGTCAGTGCCAGTACCACCGCGCCGAGGATTGCCACGCCAATGCCGGGATGCGCCTCGAAGAAACGCACGGCCCACATCGGATTCACGGCGCTCAGCACTTCAGGGTGCAGGGTGATGCCATACACGCCCAGGCCGCCGAGCACCAGGAACCAGGTGACCATCACCGGCCCGAACAGCTTGCCGATGCGGTCAGTGCCGTGCTTCTGGATCAGGAACAAGGCTACCAGCACCACCAAGGCGATCGGCACGACCCATTGTTCCAGGCCGTCGAACGCCAGCTCCAGGCCTTCAACCGCCGATAGCACGGAGATCGCCGGGGTGATCATGCTGTCGCCGTAGAACAGCGCAGCGCCGCACAGGCCACAGACCACCAGGAAACTGCGCAACTTCCTGCGCTTCCCCGCCGCCCGTCGCGCCAGTGCCGTGAGCGCCATGATGCCGCCCTCGCCCTGGTTGTCGGCGCGCAGGACGAACAGCATGTACTTGATCGAGACGACCCAGATCAGCGACCAGAAGATCAGCGCCAGGATCCCCAGCACACCGTCATGGTTGACCTGCACTCCATAACCGCCGTTGAACACCTCTTTAAGGGTGTAGAGCGGGCTGGTCCCGATATCGCCGTAAACCACCCCGACCGCTGCCACCAGCATGCCAATCGGCTTGGTATTTGACTGTTCGGCACCTGCTGCCTGATTACTCGCGTGACCCATCAACCACTCCTGCCCTTTGACCTGCGGTCTTTATTAACAACGCTTCTAAGCGACCCCTAGCATGCGCTGTTTTACTTCTCGTAACAGACGTTTTGTTGACCTTAGGATTTTACCTACACGCAACGGCGCGAAGCATAGCGCAGCAGGCTTTGCATTTCCTTGCATAACGCAGGCGTCTTTTTGCCTGCATTGACGCCACTCAACACCAACGCTACGTTTTCGTTTTTTTACAGACACCACGATTCCGACGTATGGGTCACTTGGCGCCATCCCTGGAACAAAAAGCGTTGATCAGCTTTGACGGGTTGATCCATACCCCAGCTGTAGCCACAACGTAGCTACAATCTTTAGAAGGAGTCGTGATATGTCCACATTATTGAAAACCACTGACGTGCGTTGCCGCATCGACGAGGATTTGAAAGAGCGCGCCACTGCTGTGCTCAATGCCTGCGGGCTTAGCCTCAGTGACGCCCTGCGTCTTTTCCTCCGCCAGGTAGTGACAACGCAGGGGCTGCCTTTTGAGGTACGCGTCCCTTCGGAGAAAACCGCTCGCGCCATGAAGCAAGCGCATGCTATCCGTCGCCAATTTGACTCGATCGATGACATGCTAAGGGACGCCGATGCCATATAGGTGGTGATCTCCTGCTGATTTATGAGCAATCGCGGGCTGACCTGATCACTTTTGTGGACTTGGGGAGCCACGCTGAATTATTTGCTTAGGCATCGGGTATTGAATAGCGCAGCACTCGTCGCATTTCCCCGCATAAAGCTGGTCAAGTGCGCTGCCCGTCGCTAGAATTGCGCACTTTTTGATCAGAGGCACACCAAGTGCCCATCCGCCGCCCTGTCGTGCCCGACTGGCCGCGTCATTCAATACCGAGGTTAGACATGTCCACCACCGTCGCAAAAGCCAACCCCAAGGTTGGCTTTGTTTCCCTGGGTTGCCCGAAGGCTCTGGTCGACTCCGAGCGCATCCTCACGCAACTGCGCATGGAAGGCTATGACGTTGTGTCCACTTACCAGGACGCTGACGTGGTGGTGGTCAACACCTGCGGCTTCATTGACTCGGCCAAGGCTGAGTCGCTGGAAGTGATCGGCGAAGCCATCAAGGAAAACGGCAAGGTCATCGTGACCGGCTGCATGGGCGTGGAAGAAGGCAATATCCGCAATGTGCACCCAAGCGTGCTGGCGGTGACCGGGCCGCAGCAGTACGAGCAGGTGGTCAATGCCGTGCACGCCGTGGTGCCACCGCGCCAGGACCACAACCCGCTGATCGACCTGGTGCCGCCGCAAGGCATCAAGCTGACACCACGCCACTACGCGTACCTGAAGATTTCCGAAGGCTGCAACCACAGCTGCAGTTTCTGCATCATCCCCTCGATGCGCGGCAAGCTGGTCAGCCGTCCGGTGGGCGACGTCCTGGACGAGGCCCAGCGCCTGGTCAAATCCGGCGTGAAAGAGCTGTTGGTGATCTCCCAGGACACCAGCGCCTATGGCGTCGACGTGAAATACCGCACCGGTTTCTGGAACGGCGCGCCGGTGAAAACCCGCATGACCGAACTCTGCGAAGCCTTGAGCAGCCTGGGTGTGTGGGTGCGCCTGCACTACGTTTACCCGTACCCACACGTGGATGAACTGATCCCGCTGATGGCCGCCGGCAAGATCCTGCCGTACCTGGACATCCCGTTCCAGCACGCCAGCCCGAAAGTGCTCAAGGCCATGAAGCGCCCGGCGTTCGAAGACAAGACCCTGGCGCGCATCAAGAACTGGCGCGAGATCTGCCCGGACCTGATCATCCGCTCGACCTTCATCGTCGGCTTCCCCGGCGAAACCGAAGAAGACTTCCAGTACCTGCTGGACTGGCTGACTGAAGCCCAGCTGGACCGCGTCGGCTGCTTCCAGTACTCGCCGGTGGAAGGCGCCCCGGCCAACCTGCTGGACCTGGCCGTGGTGCCGGACGAGGTCAAGCAGGACCGTTGGGAGCGCTTCATGGCGCACCAGCAAGCCATCAGCTCGGCGCGCCTGCAACTGCGCATCGGCAAGGAAATCGAAGTGCTGATCGACGAAGTCGACGAACAAGGCGCGGTCGGCCGTTGCTTCTTCGATGCGCCGGAAATCGACGGTAACGTGTTTATCGACGATGCCAGCGGCTTGAAGCCGGGCGACAAGGTCTGGTGCACCGTGACCGATGCCGACGAATACGACCTGTGGGCTGAAAAGCGCGACTGATCACCAGCTGTGTAAAAAGCCCTGCATCTGATCAAGATGCGGGGCTTTTTTAGGTCTATCGTTTGCCCATTACCCATTCTCGGCAGGGGCAGAAATATGCGTCGGCATTCAATCATCCACACACCCAAAACCAGCGACTATCAAACACTGACAGACATCTGGGAGAATGCAGTGCGGGCCACCCATGATTTCTTGCCGGATAGCTACATCGAACGGCTGAGGAGTCTGGTGCTGACGCACTATCTGGACACGGTGATGCTGATCTGCACCAGGGACGCGCATCAGCACATTACCGGATTTGCCGGTGTGGCCGCAGGCAAGATCGAAATGCTGTTTATCGACCCCAAGCACCATGGCCAGGGCCTGGGCAGTCAATTGCTGCGCTATGCAATCGAGCATATGAATGCCGATGAGCTGGAAGTGAACGAGCAGAATCCACAGGCGCTGGGCTTTTACCTCAAACAGGGGTTCGAGGTGATCGGACGCACCGAGCACGATGGCCTGGGCCAGCCGTATCCATTGCTGCGTATGCGTTTGCGCCAGCAGCAAATATGCAGTGGCTGACGAAACGCAGAACAAGCCAGCTCCCACAAAAAGCACCGAGCTGAAATGGAGCCGGGATTAACCGGCTCCAGGCAGGTACAATAGCCGCCCCCTTTTGTTACGGCCCTTGTCATGACTGACCCCATACGCCTCTCCAAACGCCTTATCGAACTGGTCGGTTGCTCCCGCCGGGAGGCTGAGCTGTTCATTGAAGGCGGCTGGGTCTCGGTGGACGGTGAAGTAATCGACGAGCCGCAGTTCAAGGTCACCACCCAAAAGGTCGAACTCGACCCGCAGGCCAAGGCCACCGCGCCGGAGCCGGTGACCATCCTGATGCACGCCCCTGCCGGCGTGGATGCCGAAACGGCCATGGCGTCGATCAGCGCCGAAACACTCTCGCCGGAACACCGCTTCGGCAAGCGCCCGCTCAAGGGCCATTTCCTGCGCCTGACCGCCAGTGCCGACCTGCAAGCCAAGGCCAGCGGCCTGCTGGTGTTTACCCAGGATTGGAAGATTTTGCGCAAGTTGACCGCCGATGCAGCCAAGATCGAGCAGGAATACGTGGTGGAAGTCGAAGGCGACATGGTTGCCCACGGCCTCAACCGCCTCAACCACGGCCTGACCTACAAAGGCAAAGAGCTACCGGCCGTCAAGGCCAGCTGGCAGAACGAAAACCGCCTGCGTTTTGCGCTGAAAAACCCGCAACCCGGCGTGATCGCGCTGTTTTGCGAAGCGGTCGGCCTCAAAGTCATCGCCATCCGCCGTATCCGCATCGGCGGCGTGTCCATCGGCAAAGTGCCCGTTGGTCAATGGCGTTACCTGTCCGGCAAAGAGAAGTTCTAAGCCGCTCCCCTTTTCGCGACACCGCCCATTGCGGCGGTGTCCTCAGTTGAATATCAGGATTGCCCACCATGATTCACAACGACGTACTACGCAGCGTGCGCTACATGCTCGACATCAGCGACAACAAGATGGTCGAGATCATCAAGCTCGGCGGCATGGACGTGACCAAGGACGACCTGCTGACCTACCTCAAGAAGGACGAGGAAGAAGGCTTCGTGTTCTGCCCGGATGACGTGATGGCGCACTTCCTCGATGGCTTGGTGGTCTTCAAGCGTGGCAAGGACGAGAGCCGCCCGCCTCAGCCGATCGAGACCCCGGTGACCAACAACATCATCCTCAAGAAACTGCGCGTGGCCTTCGAGCTGAAGGAAGATGACATGCACGCCATCCTCAAGGCAGCCGAATTCCCGGTGTCCAAGCCCGAGCTGAGCGCGCTGTTCCGCAAATTCGGTCATACCAACTACCGCACGTGCGGCGACCAGTTGCTGCGTAATTTCCTTAAAGGCCTCACCCTGCGGGTGCGTGCCTGAGCCATGAGCTACAGCGTTTCGCCCGTCGGCTTCGTGCGCTCCTGTTTCAAGGAGAAATTTGCCATCCCACGCCAACCGCAGTTGGCACCCGCCGCCCGTGGCGTGCTGGAGCTGGTGGCGCCGTTCGACGGCGGTGAAGCGGTGCAGGGCCTGGAACAGGTGAGCCATGTGTGGCTGCTGTTCCTGTTCCATCAGGCGCTGGAGGACAAACCGCGCCTGAAAGTGCGCCCACCGCGCCTGGGCGGCAATACGTCCATGGGCGTATTTGCCACCCGTGCGACTCACCGGCCCAATGGCATTGGACAGTCGGTGGTTAAGCTGGACAAGGTCGAGCCGGGCCGTTTGTGGATTTCCGGGATTGATCTGCTGGATGGCACGCCGGTGCTGGATATCAAACCGTATGTGCCCTATGCCGACATTGTCCATGGGGCCACCAACGACATGGCCAGCGGCGCGCCGCAGTTGATACCGGTGCAGTGGCTGAAGACGGCCCTGCATCAGGCACAGAGCCATGCCCAGCGGTTGGATGAGCCGTTGGTGGAGCTGATCGATCAATGTCTGGCACAGGATCCACGGCCGGCGTATCAGATGCCCGGGCCTGAACGTGAGTATGGCGCGCAGTTCTGGGATGTGGATGTGCGTTGGCACTATCCCGAGGCCGGGGTGATTTGTGTGCTGGAAGTGCTTACGGCGCAGTAAATCGCACACACGAAAAAGCCCGCGCTGCCTTCACAGGCAACGCGGGCTTTTCTTTGTAAACACATTCAACCGTAGGAGCGAACTTGCTCGCGAAAAACGAACAGGCACCGCGTTGAGTCAAGATGCCAGCGTTATCGTTGACGTTCTTCGCGAGCAAGCTCGCTCCTAGAAGTGACTCGAAGTCACTTCTCGACGAACGCGCGCTCGATCAAGTAATCACCCGGCTCACGCATGCGCGGCGAGACTTTCAGGCCAAAGCTGTTCAGCACTTCGCTGGTTTCGTCCAACATGCTTGGGCTGCCGCACAGCATGGCGCGGTCGTCCTCGGGGTTGATCGGTGGCAGGCCGATGTCACTGAACAGCTTGCCGCTGCGCATCAGGTCGGTCAGGCGGCCTTCGTTTTCGAACGGCTCGCGGGTAACGGTTGGGTAATAAATCAGCTTTTCACGCAGGGCCTCGCCGAAGAATTCGTTCTGCGGCAGGTGCTCGGTGATGAATTCGCGGTACGCGACTTCGTTGACGTAACGCACGCCGTGGCACAGGATCACTTTTTCGAAACGCTCGTAGGTTTCCGGGTCCTGGATCACGCTCATGAACGGCGCAAGTCCAGTACCGGTGCTGAGCAGGTACAGGTGTTTGCCCGGCTTCAAATCGTCAAGCACCAGGGTGCCTGTCGGTTTTTTACTGATGATGATCTCGTCGCCTTCCTTCAAATGCTGCAACTGGGAAGTCAGCGGGCCATCCGGCACCTTGATGCTGAAGAACTCCAGATGCTCTTCCCAGTTCGGGCTGGCGATGGAGTAGGCGCGCATGAGCGGGCGGCCGTTGGGCTGCTGCAGGCCGATCATCACGAACTGACCGTTCTCGAAGCGCAGGCCCGGGTCACGGGTGCACTTGAAGCTGAACAGAGTGTCGTTCCAGTGATGAACACTGAGGACACGCTCGTGGTTCATGTTGCTCATGTACGGGAAACTCCTGGAAATAGGTCTGCGCTGTATTCAGGCGCGTAATTGCACCGCATTCTAATCGCGGCGACAATATCTGTTAACTGGATTATTAAGATAAGGGTTATCGGTTATATCGATATGCGATTTACTCTCCGTCAACTGCAAGTATTCGTCGCCGTCGCCCAGCAGGAAAGCGTTTCCCGCGCTGCTGGCCTTCTGGCCTTATCTCAATCCGCCGCCAGCACCTCGATTACCGAGCTGGAGCGCCAATCCAGCTGCCAATTGTTCGACCGCGCCGGCAAACGCCTGAGCCTTAACGCCCTTGGCCGTCAACTGTTGCCCCAGGCGGTAGCGCTGCTGGACCAGGCCAAGGAAATCGAGGACCTGCTCAACGGCAAGTCTGGCTTTGGCTCGCTGGCGGTGGGCGCCACCCTCACCATCGGCAATTACCTGGCGACCCTGCTGATCGGCAGCTTCATGCAGCAGCACCCCGAGAGCCAGGTAAAGCTGCATGTGCAGAACACTGCCCATATCGTGCACCAGGTTGCGCACTATGAAATTGACCTGGGTCTAATCGAAGGTGACTGCAGCCACCCGGATATCGAAGTGCAAACCTGGGTTGAGGATGAGTTGGTGGTGTTTTGCGCGCCGCAACATCACCTGGCCAAGCGCGGCGTGGCAACGATGGACGAGCTGACCCACGAGGCATGGATCCTGCGGGAACAAGGTTCGGGCACGCGCCTGACCTTCGACCAAGCCATGCGCCATCACCGTAGCGCGCTGAATATCCGCCTGGAGTTGGAACATACCGAAGCCATCAAGCGCGCGGTGGAGTCGGGGCTGGGGATTGGCTGCATTTCGCGGTTGGCGCT
Source organism: Pseudomonas cedrina subsp. cedrina (assembly GCF_001983175.1). Lineage (GTDB taxonomy): Bacteria > Pseudomonadota > Gammaproteobacteria > Pseudomonadales > Pseudomonadaceae > Aquipseudomonas > Aquipseudomonas cedrina. The sequence goes on along the minus strand of NZ_MNPW01000004.1, from coordinate 514,916 downwards.
GCGCGACGCGTTCCGCCGCGGCAGCCTGGTGCCGGTGGAAACACCGGATCTGGACCTGGCCCGGCAGTTCTACTTCATCTGGCACAAACAGAAGTACCAGACTTCGGCCATGCGCGAATTTCTCGAGCTGTGCCGCGCTTTCACCGCCGGAGTTCAGCGCAGCGACGAGATCGTGCTGCCGAGCATTGCCTGAGCCTTAGATCAGGATCACGGCCCACACTAGGGTGATCATGGTCAGCGCGACGGCCTGCGCGGCGCTGCCCATGTCCTTGGCGTTTTTCGACAAAGGGTGACGATCCAGGGAGATGCGGTCGATCGCCGCCTCCACCGCCGAGTTGAGCAACTCGACGATCAACGCCAGCAGGCACACGGCGATCAGCAACGCACGCTCGACCCGGCTGACATTCAGGAAGAAGCTCAGCGGGATCAGGATCACATTCAGCAACACCAGTTGGCGAAAAGCCGCCTCGCCGGTGAATGCCGCGCGCAGGCCATCCAGGGAATAACCCCCAGCATTGAAGATACGTTTGATACCGGTTTGACCCTTGAAAGGCGACATAGACGTAGGCAACTGAACCAAAGGAGTGGGGAAACTAGATCACGCACAGTCAAAAAAGCGTGAATCGATGACAGCTTAATGCTGCGAAATTGACTCAAGTTGTTGCAACAGCAGTGCCGCCTGGGTACGCGTACGCACGCCCAGCTTGCGAAAGATCGCTGTCACGTGGGCCTTGATCGTCGCTTCAGACACGCTCAGCTCATAGGCTATCTGCTTGTTCAACAGACCTTCGCAGACCATGGTCAGCACCCGGAACTGCTGCGGTGTCAGGCTGGCCAGGCCATCACGGGCGGCCTTGGCTTCGTCGGACACGTTGATTTCTTCAAAGGCCTGCGGTGGCCAGGACACATCACCGTCCAGCACAGTGCGCACGGCTTTCTGGATGTCTTCCATGGCGCTGGACTTGGGAATGAAACCGCTGGCGCCAAACTCCTTGGAGCGCACCACTACATCGGCTTCTTCCTGGGCCGAGACCATCACCACCGGAATTTGCGGATATTGCCCGCGCAACAGTACCAGCCCGGAAAAACCGTAGGCGCCGGGCATGTTCAGGTCGAGCAGCACCAGGTCCCAGTCGGATTTTTCGGTGAGGCGGGCTTCCAGTTCGGCAATGCTGGCCACTTCGACGAGGCGCACGTCCGGGCCGAGGCCCAGGGTCACGGCCTGGTGCAACGCACTGCGAAACAGCGGATGGTCATCGGCTATCAGGATTTCGTATGTGGCCATTGATTAAATGATCCTGTTTTTTATGGGAACCCTGATGGGTTCAGGGTTCGCCAGTACACAAGGCGAACGCCAGGCAGCGATCGCCACAGGGCGCGCTCGACGTCAAAGGCACCTGGAACGACGTCGAAAATTCACGGTTGCAGCCCAATCGGCGCCCAGCATGCCCAGCGTAGCCTGGGGGGTCAAGCACTACGCCCAGCGGCGTTTCAGCGGCGTGCGGGTTTAAGGTGCCATCATGCGAATGTCGCCTGGCTATACCGCCGGTATATAGGGTGCAAGGCGAGTATGGACGATGTCGGTCGGGTCCAGGGGCAACTGGAATTTGGCCGCCAGGTAATGGGTGCTGAACACGTCGAGGTAGGCATCCAACACTTCGCAGGCCGCCTGGTCACCGGCCAATTCAAGGCACAGGGCGGCGACCTCGGCCGTGCAGAAGTGATCATCACGCTTGGATCGGCGCAGTTTGTAACGCGACAGCTGTTCCGGCGCCAGGCTGAGTACCGGCAAATGCTCCAGATAGGGGCTTTTGCGAAACATCTTGCGCGCTTCACTCCAGGTGCCATCCAGCAGGATGAACAACGGGCGCTTGCCTTCCTCCACCAGCACTTGACTGACAACGCGCTCGGGTGCGACGAATTCACCGGGAAACACGATGTAGGGCTGCCATTGCGGGTCGGCCAACACGTCGAGCAGTTCTGGATCAACCTCGGTGCGCGACCAGGCAAACGCCGTGGTGTCGTCAATCACATCGGCGATCAGCCAGCCGGTGTTGCTGGGCTTCATCGGTTCCACGTCATGCATCAGCAGGCACATCGCCGAGGTTGCGGCGACCTTGGGCCGCCAGGCACACAGGCAGTACTCGGGAATCACCCGGCAGCCCGGGCAGCGCTCGGCACGCGAACCACGATTGAGGAACGGCCGCACGGCGCGGGCCAGACGCTGGGTGCGCAGGCGGGAAACGGCGTGGCTCATTGGATGCGCCGGTGGGACGGGTAAATCGACACGGTTAAAACTCGTGGAAGGCTGAAGTGGCGGCAGTTTACCAGCGATACGCCTGGCTGTAGTGGCCAGGGCTCACCTATAATTGCGCGCCACTGAACGCACAGCGCAGTGGCTGGTCTATGCACCAGTAACCGAATCAGGAGAGTTTCATGCTGCGTTCCATGCTGCGTTTTGTCGCCCCATCCGTCGCCCTCGCGCTGGTATTGCCCGTGTGCGCCCAGGCGGCCTCGCTGCTGGAGGCCCAAATGAACCGGAAACTGCAAAGCGTTGCGGCGGAAAGCAACAAAGACCTGCCCCGGGAAATCGATGAAAAGACCTTGGAAGTGGCCTACACCGTCGAGGGCATGCAACTGATCGATCACCTGAGCGTGCTGCCCGACCGCGCCGAACAGATGCGCGCCAATCCGAAGGCTGTCTACTTCCAACTGGGCCGTAGCGTATGCACCAACCCGGGCTATCGCGAGCTGATGGCCAAGGGTGCGGTCATGCGTTACGAAATCACCGAAAACAAGACCAACCGCCCTGTGGCCTCGGTGAAGTTCGTGGAAGCGGATTGCCCGGCTCCTGTGAAAAAGAAAAAGTAATAGGTTGACCTTCACGCGCTACTGTCCGGTGGCGCGCACTCCCCCGCTTCAACGTCCAGCCGCGGCTAAGCTCCTTGATGAACGACCAATAAGCGGTTGCCAGCCAAGGGTTTTTCGGCCCATCATCCAGTTATCCCAACCCTTCATTCCCAGCGCTTTTTACGCTGTTCTGTAACATTTCCAGGGCAAAAGAAGGTTGCCCCTGCGGCAAGCAGCGACACATGCAGTGTCGTAGCCTCCGGCGAACCTCTGGCCGGCCACCCGGGCCCTGCAAGAAGGAGAAGTGAATGCCTTACGAACCGAATGACCACCTGCTTCGACATTTTGAAGAAAACGGCGCCGACCTCACACAGCAGGTCGAAGCGCAACTCCAACTGATCGCGCCCAACAGCCCGAATATCCCCTTGTATCGCGACATGATCCTCACCGTGTTCCGCATGGCGCAGGACGACCGCGACCGCTGGAACGCCAAGATTACCCTGCGAGCCATCCGCGAACTGGACCACGCCTTCCGCGTGCTCGAACAATTCAAGGGCCGCCGCAAAGTGACGGTGTTCGGCTCTGCACGCACCCCGATGGAAAGCCCGCTGTACTCGCTGGCCCGTGAAGTCGGCGCGGCGCTGGCACGCTCGGACCTGATGGTGATCACCGGCGGTGGTGGCGGCATCATGGCCGCGGCCCACGAAGGCGCCGGCCTGGAACACAGCCTGGGGTTCAACATCACCCTGCCATTTGAACAGCACGCCAACCCGACCATCGATGGTACCGAGAACCTGCTGTCCTTCCATTTCTTCTTTACCCGCAAGTTGTTCTTCGTCAAGGAAGCCGACGCGCTGGTGCTGTGCCCAGGCGGTTTCGGTACCCTTGATGAGGCACTGGAAGTGCTGACCCTAATCCAGACCGGCAAGAGCCCGCTGGTGCCAGTGGTACTGCTGGATGCACCCGGCGGCGGGTTCTGGCAAGGCGCCCTGGACTTTATCCGCAGCCAGTTGGAAGCCAACCGCTACATCTTGCCCACCGACCTCAAGCTGGTACGCCTGGTCTACAGCGCCGAAGAGGCGGTGGAGGAGATCAACCAGTTTTATGCCAATTTCCACTCCACCCGCTGGTTGAAGCGTGAGTTTGTGGTGCGCATGAATCATCCGCTCAGTGATCGAGCGCTGGCCCATTTACAGGATGAGTTTGCCAGCCTGCGCTTGAGTGGCGAATTCCAGCAGCTTGCCTATACCGGCGAAGAACATGACGAGCCGAGGTTCAGCCATTTGACGCGGCTGGTGTTCAATTTCAATGGGCGCGATCAGGGCCGTCTGCGGGAGTTGGTGGACTACATCAATTTGCCGGAGAACTGGGCGCAGGCTCAGGGAAAGACGCAGCAGCGGGTGGCGAAGGAGCCGGCGTGAAACCATAAAACGCAAAAAGGGCCCGCTATTTTCATAGCGGGCCCTTTTTTGGTGGTGTGCCAGGTGCGGTGTGGGGATGCAATTGGGGCTGCTGCGCAGCCCAGCGCGGGACAAGCCCGCTCACTACAGCAGCCCGGCGCGGGGCAAGCCCGCTCACTACAGCAGCCCAACGCGATGCAAGCCGGTCATACAGCCAGCAACTGCGTTCAATCGTCCATATCTCGACCGCTCAATAAGCGGCTGATCATCTCCATTGAAAAACCGCGATAGCTCAGGAAACGCCCTTGCTTTGCACGCTCCCTGGCATCTATCGGAAGATGGCCGGAAAACTTGCGCCGCCAGGTGTCTTCCAACTGCGCCTGCCAGCTGATACCGCACTCGCGCAAGGCAAGGTCGATGTCAGCACGCTGCAGGCCGCGCTGGCTCAGTTCTTCACGAATGCGCGCAGGGCCGTAGCCGGAACGTGCTCGGTAGGAGACAAAACTTTCGAGGTAGCGCGATTCGGAGAGCAACCCCTCTTCCGTCAAACGGTCGAGGGCAGCTTCAATCATCTCGGGCTCCGCGCCGCGCTGACGCAGTTTACGCGTCAGCTCGACTCGACCATGCTCGCGTCGAGCGAGCAGGTCCATCGCGGTGCGCCGAACGGCGACGAGTGTATCGAGTACAACTGTCATCGTTTGCTTCAGATGTCAGTGTCGGCTTCTTCCACTTCTTCAACCGGCTCGCGGTTGGCGGCAGCTTTCACGTCTGGCGCCGGGGTCAGCAGCTTGTCGCGAATCTGCTTTTCAAGCGTGGCAGCGATGTCCGGGTTGTCCGCCAGGAACTTGGCCGAGTTGGCCTTGCCTTGACCGATCTTGCTGCCGTTATAGGCATACCAGGCACCGGATTTCTCGACAAAACCGTGCAAAACACCCAGGTCGATCATCTCGCCGTTCAGGTAGATACCCTTGCCGTAGAGAATCTGGAACTCGGCCTGACGGAAAGGCGGGGCCACTTTGTTCTTCACGACTTTGACGCGGGTTTCGCTACCCACAACCTCGTCACCTTCCTTCACCGCGCCGGTACGGCGGATATCCAGACGGACCGAAGCGTAGAACTTGAGCGCGTTACCACCGGTGGTGGTTTCCGGGCTGCCGAACATCACGCCGATCTTCATACGAATCTGGTTGATGAAGATCACCAGGCAGTTGGCGTTCTTGATGTTACCGGTGATTTTACGCAGCGCCTGGGACATCAAACGGGCTTGCAGGCCAACGTGCATGTCGCCCATTTCGCCTTCGATTTCAGCCTTGGGTACCAGGGCTGCCACGGAGTCAACCACAATCACGTCGATGGCGTTGGAGCGCACCAGCATGTCGGTGATCTCCAGGGCTTGCTCGCCGGTGTCCGGCTGGGAAACCAGCAGGTCGTCAACGTTGACGCCCAGTTTGCCGGCGTACTCTGGGTCCAGGGCGTGCTCGGCGTCGACGAACGCACAGGTGGCGCCCATTTTCTGCGCCTGGGCGATCACCGACAGGGTCAGGGTAGTTTTACCGGAAGATTCAGGACCATAGATTTCAACGATACGGCCTTTTGGCAAGCCGCCAATGCCGAGCGCGATGTCCAGACCCAGAGAGCCAGTGGAAATAGCCGGGATCGCCTGACGGTCGTGATCGCCCATACGCATTACGGCACCCTTGCCGAATTGACGTTCGATCTGACCCAGGGCCGCAGCCAAGGCTTTCTTCTTGTTGTCGTCCATTAAAGTCCTCACGTAATCAATAAGGCCTGACGGCCAACACCTGTATAAGTAGACAGTATTGTTCCACAAAGAACGGAGATCGCCTACCCCTGATTGTCTATTTCTGCTGCAGCTCGTCGCAACAAGCCCTCCAGCGCGGCCTTTACCGTTCGTCGGCGGACCTCGTCGCGGTTGCCGGGAAAGTGCGCAAGCTCGGCAGTGACCTCATCGCCCACGCCAAAAGCCAGCCATACGGTGCCCACCGGCTTGTCGGGCGAACCGCCGTCAGGCCCGGCGATACCGCTGACGGCCACGGCGAAGCGGGCCAGGCTTTTTTTCTGCGCGCCACGGACCATTGCCTCCACCACTTCACGGCTGACGGCGCCCACCTTTGAAAACAATGTTTCCGGCACATTCAACTGCCAGGTTTTCTGCCGATTGGAATAGGTCACATAGCCCGCCTCGAACCACGCCGAACTCCCTGGAATCTGTGTGATCGCTTCTGCGATACCGCCGCCGGTGCAGGACTCGGCAGTGGTGACATGGGCGTTGAGCACCTGTAGACGGCGGCCCAGGTCAGCGGCCAGTTGAGTGATTTCCTTCACGGTCATCTCCAGAGAGGGGGCGGGTTTTGCCTACCCTACAGGAGCCAATCACACGTGCAAGTGACGGAGTGTCTCAAGAAGCTAGCGAGCGACGGCGTGCACATAGGCCTGGCAGGCCCGCAACGCGATCAAGGCGTTATCACCGTCGTCGGTGATGCGGATAATTCGCTGAGCATGCGCCGGGTCAAGTCGGGCTCGCGCGGCTGCATGAACCACGCTGCCGGCGCCGGTGGCGGCTGGCACTGCACAGCCACTGGAGGCGTCGAGAAGGACTGACAGCCGTACATCAGCAGTGGCCAGGCGGTCGCGCAGAGCCGCTTGATGACGTTGGGCATCGATCAACTCCCGGGCATGTCGTATGTCGCTGGCAGTGAGCTGTTGCTCAAGGGCCAGCCGTTGGTCTTGCGCGAACTGTTGCTGATGCAGAGCGGCCTGGATCTGTGTTACCGACAAATGTTCAATCCGCGCCGAGTACCGCCATGCCTGCACCTGCCAGACAACCGCCACCAGCAGGCCTATGCCGATCAGCCGGCACACACCTAGGAAACGCATAACACCGCCTTCGCCCGCGCCCACAGCCGCAGGCGATCCTCCAGCCCATTGAGCCCACCGTTGATGCGCCGCGTAATGGCAGTGAACTGCCCCTTGTCGGCCAGCTCGTTCAGGCCATTGCTCTGCCAGAACCAGCCAGCCGACGCGGCGGCCCATTGGGGCAGCTCGAGCAGCATCGGCTCGCGCAACAAACGATCATCGCCGAACAGTGCCCGGCTGCAGGCCAGATAATTGTGACTACCGGTAATCTGGATCAGCCCCCTGCCCCGGTATGCCTGGCCGTCGCCGTCGGCTTGCGGGGTATTCCCCAGGCGCGCGGCCAACGGGCCGGTGTCGTACCTGCTCAGGTACGCATCACTGCCCAGTTCGCGCACATGGCGCAACTCGGCGGATTCGTGGCCGACTTGGGCGAGGAAGGCGGCGATGCGTATCGGGCGGTCGATCTCGTAGCGAACGAACGCTGTATTCAGGGCGGTTAAAAAAATGCCCGCGCGCGTGGGCGCCAGGCATCACCTGAAGCAGTTGGGGGAGCGTCATGAGCATGGGTTTGACTCTTGGTGATCACGCCATCTTTGTAGGCAATGGTCGTCATTGGCACACCATCTGGTGGGTGTGTGCATCTGCGTGGCCGTGGAGCAACACCAGAGACCACCAAGCAACACAGTGCCGGTACCACCAAGCCACGCGAACACGCCAAGGGCCAGGTCGTTAGGATCCATCGTCACTTCATAGAGAAAAAGTGGCCGAGGTACGACCTGTGCAGATAAGCCAGCTCCAGCAGCACTCCCAGCTCGGAGCAATGGGTGTGGTGGAGACGAAAACGAAAAGGCCCCGCACAATGGCAAGGCCCTGAATAAGTGCGCGGCCTACGCCGCGCGTTGTTGCTTGAAAGTCTGCGTTTACGCAGAGCCGGATCTCTTCAGCGCGGCTTAGGCAACTGTGCCATCAGCGTTGAGATAGTCCCAAGTGACATTGATCTTGCGGTTGTAGTCATTACCCAACAGAAGATAAACCCCAAGCCCTGCCGGGACCATGAAAGGCTCGGTCCGACTCGTCGCAATGAATGCGATAGTTTTGCTGTTATCGAAGGTATCCGCTGGCGGTGTCGCACTCACCACCACAGTGTAAGCGGCGTTAAAATTCACGGTACGCAGAATCAATCCATGTACATTTTGTTCGGGGCCTACAAGCTTATGCGGGCCAAAGGCACCGTTAACGCTTACGTTTACAAATGTCTTGCCGATGGTTTGGATGTCCATGTTTTCACCTATTGAGTCGAATGAATTGTCGCGGAGGATTCCGCTTTCATGTCGCTCAAAGGCGATTGCTCGAGGATCTTGTCCTTCACATGATTCAGCGTCCCGCATCGGGAGCATTTGATCTGGAGCTCTGTAAACCCACCCGTACGGGCGAGAAGTCTTTTGCAGTTACCGCATCTGAATTCTTTCAACATCTGCAAGTCCGTTTATTTATCTGCCAAGCTCCCTCCCGCTCGTGGGAGCAGTGGGGGCCTTGGCTGGCTTGGAAGCTACTGTTGCGATCTGGCAGTATCGAGACCAGGCCGAGGCTATCCCGTAGCAATGCATTGCCTACTCCTGCAACGGGCGGTATTGGTCTGGATCGTCGATGTTCGTGACTTCCCAGCTGCGGGCAAACAGCGGTTTGCCGGTGGGATCGTCGAGCAGTGACGGGCCGAGGTAGAGGTTTTGGGTGAAGGAAACGGTCCAGGTGTCGTAGTCCGTTTCCGCGCCGATGAGGCCGAAGGGTGCCGCAACAATCGCGGTGGGCACGTCGCATTGGTCAGGTGGCAGACCCCAGCGGTTATCCAGGGCCAAGTCCATCAATTGGCTGGCCAGGTCGCAGGCGTCAAACGGTGCCGACGCCCTGGCGACCATGGCCCTGAGCGAGACCGACAACGCATGTGCCTTGCGCCCTGCGAGGGAGCGAACGCCCGGACCGTTGCGCTCAACGCTGATCAAAATGCCGGTGTTATCCGCCGTGCTGGAAAAGTCCTGGTGATTGCCCACCCGCAGTTGCGGGAACGCGCTCTTCAGTGCAACCCCAATAGCCATCGGCAGTTGCGAAGGTTTTTCGAGAAGTGTCATTTGCTTGCATCCTTGCAGCGGTTACTGCTGATCCGGGCGGGAGGTTGGGGCCTCGTTGACCCCGACGCGCTTGGCCGCCCAGCGTTCATAAAGGCCGATGGCCACGTCGGCGCCGGCCATGGCGGTCAGGCAACCAATGGCGCCGGCGGTCCAGATCGACATGCCGGCGGCGTAACACAGCATCAGGGCCGAAACCCCGCAGACCATGCACGCCCCAGACCTGAGCGCCAGGCGCCGAATCAGCGACCAGCCACGGGCCCCCTCCTTGTCGGCGCGCCACATCTCGCCGGAAACTCCGCCAATCAAAGCCAATATGATGACCAGCCAGATAGGCATTTCCGCTAACGCTTGTTGTTCGTTTGTCATGTCACGCCTCCTGGCTGAGCACTGAATAGTCCGTTTTTCAATTACACACACTTCGATAGGTAGGCATTCCAAAAAGCCCGGTAGCCCGGGCTTTTCAGTAATGATGTCCTCGGTCTTTCGGCGCTACTGGCGCGGTATGGACCTTTCCTTGATGTTTTTCCGACCACGATCCCTGTCTGCCGGATAACTGCTTCTGGTGCTTTACGCTGCACACCCGGGTCAGTTGCCAACCCTCTGAACCGTTGAGGCCGGTTCATCGCTGCCTGTTTTTAACGCGGTACAACTAAAGAGCGTCGGCGTCCTTGCCGGTGTTGCCTTGGCATCCTTGCCATCGCTTCGATGGCGTCCATGCCGATATTGCGTGCCTTCCTTGTCTTCCCTGGCAGCATCCTTGCCGCCTCCACCAGGCCTTGTTGGCTGGCTTGAGATGGAGAATAGGACTGTATAAACATACAGTCAATGCATAAATGCATTTATTTCAGAAAATAAATGCACCCGTGCAATTTTAGCGTTTCAGCCGCGGGGTTGAGGTTCTTACAGACGAAAAAAAGCCTGCTCGTTGGCAGGCTTTGTCTTACAGAAAAAGGTTAACGCGCGTACATGCCCCACCAGAACACATGGCCAAGAATGCTGATCTGCTCATCCTGGATATCCTGGAAGCTGTAGTCCTCATCCGGGTGCTCTTCGCGGTTGAAACTGCGCAGGCGAATCCCGGAGGGCAGGCGATAGAGCTGTTTCACGCGCAACTGGCCATTGTGATTGATCGCATACAAATCGCCATCAACGATGTCACCGATCGCACTCTTACCCGCATTCACGCCGACGGTTGCGCCATCGCGCAGCACCGGCAACATGCTATTGCCGCGTACCGTCACACACTTGGCCTGGTCGAACTGCACCCCGTTATGCCGCAGGCTGCGCTTTCCAAAACGCAGGCTGGCCTTCTCGCTTTCCTCGATGACGAATCTTCCTGATCCAGCAGCCAATTCAACCTCACGCAGAAAGGGGATCGACACCTCGTCGTCATTCACGGGGGTGTCGTCGTCCCACAGGCTTATGTCCTTGAGCTCCGAATGCATCGGGTCGCGACCGTCATCCCTCAAAGCGCCCACCACCACGCGCCCGCGCAGTTGGTCGGTGCTTACGCGAAAGTACTCGGCAATGCGGGAGATGTGCTTGTCCGACGGATCAACGATCTTGCCGCTGAGGATCCGGGACAGCGTGGATTGAGGCACGCCGGTACGCCGGTGAAGCTCCGTTGGGGAGATCCGGTCGCGGTCCAGCAGTTCTCTTAAGACGATAGAAACATTGCGTTTTTGCATAATGTGGATAGTGACGGGAGATTTGCGGGTTGGCAAATGCTGATTTGCATATTTATGCATTTGGTAGGCCCATTTATGCTCGGGTGTGCATTGCTGGGCATAGATATCTACACAAATCCCGGTCATTAGATCGTTCCCACGCTCCGCGTGGGAATGCAGCCAGGAACGCTCCGCGTCCCGCCGTGCAGCTGAGGACTTACAAGTGACGCAGAGCGTCACAGGATGCGTTACCACGCGGAGCGTGGGAACGATCGATATGCCTATTTCCTCGGTTGCACCCATCCCACCATCACGCTAACCTCCCCCGGTCGCTGCAAATTCAGCGGCCGGGTGTGAGAACCCGAGCAAATCAAGGCGCAAAGCGCCCAAGAACCCTATCGCGGCGTTTTTTTTCGTCTGCGATATCGTTTTATGGCGGCTGTGCGTGGGAGACCTTCGGGTCTACCGGTTGCCTTGATTGCCGGTTTCTCACCCTGCGCACAGCTGCCACCCAAACCTGTGAGAAGGTTCGTGGCAGTTCCTCAAATCAAGGAGCTTTCACTTATGTGCTTCTACGTTCACCGCACCAAACGGGATCACCGGTCTTGGTTCGTTTCCTCCGTATTCGGAGGTGTTGTATGAATGATGCGCAAGACTTAACCACCCTCGGCGTCACCCCCTTCTCCTTTCACTCCGACCAACCTCTGTTCCGCGTCAACGGCGGCGTTTCCCTGCACGAAGCCCTGCATCACGCCTCCGACCTCCTGCACGTCGCCAAGCAACTCGCAGAAGACGCGGCGATGACCAAAGAGACGGATCGCTACGCCTGGGCATCGCATTACTTGCAGGAGATGGTCAAGGCGGTGGTTGATGATGTGGTGAAGGTGTTGGATTCGCCCGGTAACACTCAGTAATCCGCGAAGGTAAAAAGAGCAGGCGACCGCAAACCTGTGGCGAGGGAGCTTGCTCCCGTTGGGCTGCGTAGCAGACCCATTTTTTGGGGCCGCTGCGCGCCCCAGCGGGAGCAAGCTCCCTCGCCACAGTTACGGTGCTCTTCCTTAAGTGATTGGTATTCGGGCGGCACCACTTTTGTGTTTTAGCTGGCCATCTGCGACCTGCGAAGCCCCGACCTCGCGTGTTAACCTTGCCGCCATCGCAAAAAATGCTGGGCCAAGCGCCCCCTTTGCCCCATCACTTTCAACGAATTTGCCTACTATCCAATGAGTAAAAACACCTCCGATCTGTCCTCCCATACGCCAATGATGCAGCAGTACTGGCGCCTCAAGAACCAGCACCCTGATCAGTTGATGTTCTATCGCATGGGCGACTTCTACGAGATCTTCTATGAGGACGCGAAGAAGGCCGCCAAGTTGCTGGACATCACCCTGACAGCGCGGGGGCAGTCGGCGGGGCAGTCGATTCCGATGTGTGGGATTCCTTACCACTCGCTGGAAGGTTACCTGGTCAAGCTGGTGAAGCTGGGCGAGTCGGTGGTGATCTGTGAGCAGATCGGCGATCCGGCGACGAGCAAAGGGCCGGTGGAACGTCAGGTGGTGCGCATCATTACGCCGGGGACGGTGAGTGATGAGGCGCTGCTGGATGAGCGTCGCGATAACCTGATCGCTGCGGTGTTGGGCGATGAGCGTTTGTTCGGGCTTTCGGTGCTGGATATCACCAGTGGTAATTTCAGCGTGCTGGAGATCAAGGGCTGGGAGAATCTGCTGGCGGAGCTGGAGCGCATCAACCCGGTGGAGTTGTTGATTCCGGATGATTGGCCGAAGGATTTGCCGGCAGAGAAACGCCGTGGGACCAAGCGTCGTGCGCCGTGGGATTTCGAGCGTGACTCGGCGTTGAAGAGTCTGTGCCAGCAGTTCTCGGTGCAAGACCTGAAGGGTTTCGGTTGCGAAACCCTGACCCTGGCCATCGGCGCCGCCGGTTGCCTGCTCGCCTATGCGAAAGAGACACAGCGCACCGCTCTGCCGCATTTGCGCAGCCTGCGGCATGAACGTCTGGACGATACGGTGGTGCTCGATGGTGCCAGCCGTCGCAATCTGGAGCTGGATACCAACCTGGCGGGCGGGCGCGACAACACCCTGCAGTCGGTGGTCGACCGTTGCCAGACCGCCATGGGCAGCCGCTTGCTGACGCGTTGGCTGAACCGTCCTTTGCGAGACTTGACGGTACTGCAAGCGCGCCAGACTTCCATTACCTGCCTGCTGGACGGCTATCGCTTTGAAAAGCTGCAGCCACAGCTCAAGGAAATCGGCGATATCGAGCGCATCCTGGCGCGGATCGGCTTGCGTAACGCGCGCCCGCGTGACCTGGCGCGTCTGCGCGATGCCCTTGGCGCCTTGCCGCAGCTGCAAGTAGCGATGACCGAGCTGGACACGCCGCACCTGCAACAGCTCGCTGTCACGGCCGGCACTTACCCGGAACTGGCGGCGCTGCTGGAAAAAGCCATCATCGACAACCCGCCAGCGATCATCCGTGACGGTGGTGTATTAAAGACAGGCTATGACAGTGAACTGGATGAACTGCAATCGCTGAGCGAAAACGCCGGGCAGTTCCTGATTGATCTGGAAGCCCGCGAAAAAGCCCGTACCGGCCTTGCTAACCTGAAAGTCGGCTACAACCGCGTGCATGGCTACTTTATCGAGTTGCCGAGCAAGCAGGCCGAGTCGGCGCCTGTCGACTATCAACGTCGCCAGACGCTCAAGGGCGCCGAGCGTTTTATCACGCCGGAGCTCAAGGCATTTGAAGACAAGGCGCTGTCGGCCAAGAGCCGCGCCCTGGCGCGGGAGAAGATGCTCTACGAGGCCTTGCTCGAGGGCCTGATCAGCCGCCTGGCGCCGTTGCAGGACACCGCCGCGGCCCTGGCCGAACTGGACGTGCTGAGCAACCTGGCCGAACGCGCGCTGAACCTGGACCTGAACTGCCCACGCTTTGTCAGCGAGCCGTGCATGCGCATCGTGCAGGGTCGTCACCCCGTCGTGGAGCAGGTGCTGACCACGTCGTTCGTCGCCAACGACCTGTCGCTGGACGACGATACCCGCATGCTGGTGATCACCGGTCCCAACATGGGCGGTAAATCCACTTACATGCGTCAAACCGCTTTGATTGTGTTGCTGGCGCATATCGGCAGCTTCGTGCCGGCGGCCAGTTGCGAGCTGTCGCTGGTGGACCGCATTTTTACCCGGATCGGCTCCAGCGATGACCTGGCCGGTGGCCGCTCCACCTTTATGGTGGAAATGAGCGAAACCGCCAATATTCTGCACAACGCCACCGAGCGCAGCCTGGTGCTGATGGACGAAGTGGGCCGTGGCACCAGCACCTTCGACGGCCTCTCCCTGGCTTGGGCGGCGGCGGAGCGTCTGGCGCACTTGCGTGCCTATACGCTGTTCGCAACCCACTACTTCGAGCTGACCGTGCTGCCGGAGAGCGAGCCCCTGGTGGCCAACGTGCACCTCAACGCCACCGAGCACAACGAGCGCATCGTGTTCCTGCACCACGTGCTGCCGGGGCCCGCGAGCCAGAGTTACGGCCTGGCCGTGGCGCAACTGGCCGGTGTGCCGAACGACGTGATCCTGCGTGCACGCGAGCACCTGAGCCGCCTGGAAACCACCGCCCTGCCCCACGAAACCGTGGTCGCCAGCCCGAAGAAAGCCAGCAACAAACCCGCCGCGCCGCATCAGAGCGATATGTTCGCCAGCCTGCCCCACCCGGTGCTGGATGAGTTGGCAAAGCTTGACCTGGACGACTTGACACCGCGCAAAGCGCTCGAAATGTTATATGCACTGAAGACTCGGATATAACGCAGACGCTTGCAAGCTGGTAGACTCTCGCGCGGTTTGGGATGCTGCGGGCTTTTAGCCTGGCCTGCAGACTATCGCTCCCGAACCTCGCGAGCCCTGCCACAAAGGGTTTCGCTGCCGCCGCCTGAGGAGAAAATTAGAAATGACCTTCGTCGTCACCGACAACTGCATCAAGTGCAAGTACACCGACTGCGTAGAAGTGTGTCCGGTGGACTGCTTCTACGAAGGCCCGAATTTCCTGGTTATCCACCCGGATGAGTGCATCGACTGCGCCCTGTGTGAACCAGAATGCCCGGCCGTTGCGATTTTTTCCGAGGACGAAGTGCCTGCGGGCATGGAGCAGTTCATTCAGTTGAACGTCGAGCTGGCGGAGATCTGGCCGAACATCACGGAAAAGAAAGACCCGTTGCCGGATGCGGCAGAGTGGGACGGCAAGCCAGGCAAGATCGCGCACCTCGAGCGCTGACAGCATCGCAGCCCTCAAAAAAGCCCCTTGCGGGCTTTTTTGCATTTCTGGGGCAGGCGTTCACTTTTCTACAGGCAAAAAAAAGGGGCGGTTTGACCCGCCCACATTTTTTCCCTAGTCCCTTTGTTCCTTTTCATCGTCCTGATGAATCGCATCCCGCGATATTCCTTGAACCATCGTTCCGTGATGGCCGTGTCAATCCGTGGACACAGGGCTGATGTTAGAGAGTTCCATGGGAAGTACAACGGGATCCAACTTGGCGACTGACAAGCTTTCCCGCTATAAGCGCATTAATTAATTGTTATATTTCAAAAGGATAGAAAACTCTCCCAATAAATCGGGACGTCCCTGGCGGGTAAAAAAACCGATCGCTTACGATAAAGTAAGCGAATGCTTACACGACTAACTGCGCAATCGCGTCACGCCTGCCCTTTGGCCGTCTTCCAGGTATGAAAAAGCCCCGACTTAGTCGAGGCGCTTTCCCTGCACGGCCCTCAGTCGTCGCTGACAGTAATGGTCGGCATTGCCGGTGCGGCAGCTTCCTGAAGTACGATCCGCGCGCCCACGTGGCGGGCCAGTTCCTGGTACACCATGGCGATCTGACCATCGGGCTCTGCCGCCACGGTCGGCTTGCCGCTGTCGGCCTGCTCACGAATCGACATCGACAACGGTAAAGACGCCAACACCTCAACACCGTATTGGGTTGCCAGCTTTTCGCCGCCGCCCTCGCCGAACAGATGCTCGGCATGCCCGCAATTGGAGCAGATATGCACCGCCATGTTCTCGACCACGCCCAACACCGGGATGTTGACCTTGCGGAACATCTCCACGCCTTTTTTGGCGTCGAGCAGTGCCAGGTCCTGTGGTGTGGTCACGATCACCGAGCCGGCTACCGGGACTTTCTGCGCCAGGGTCAGCTGGATATCACCGGTGCCCGGCGGCATGTCGATCACCAGGTAATCCAGGTCGCCCCAGGCGGTCTGGGTAACCAGTTGCAGCAAGGCGCCGGAAACCATCGGCCCGCGCCAGACCATCGGCGTGTTTTCATCGGTGAGGAAGGCCATCGACATCACTTCCACGCCCAGGGACTCGATAGGCACGAACCACTTCTGGTCCTTGATCTTCGGCCGTGTGCCCTCGGCGATGCCGAACATCACGCCTTGGCTCGGGCCGTAGATATCGGCGTCGAGAATGCCCACGCGCGCGCCCTCGCGGGCCAGGGCCAGGGCCAGGTTGGCCGCGGTGGTGGACTTGCCGACGCCGCCCTTGCCGGACGCAACCGCCACCACGTTCTTGACGTTGGCCAGGCCAGGGATCTGCGCCTGGGCCTTGTGCGCGGCGATCACGCAGTGGATGTCGACCTTGGCCGCCCCGACGCCGTCGAGGCCTTCGATGGCCATTTGCAGCATCTGCGCCCAACCGTTCTTGAACAGACCGGCGGCGTAGCCCAGCTCCAGCTGGACCGAGACCTGGTCGCCCTGGACTTCGATGGCGCGCACACAGCCGGCACTGACCGGGTCCTGGTTCAAATAAGGGTCGGTGTATTGGCGAAGAACGGCTTCCACCGCTGCGCGAGTGACGGCGCTCATGGGCTACTCCCGAAAAAAGACTGACTGAAACAGGCGGCTATCCTAACCGTTCCAGCGGTCCAAAGGCATGCTTTCGCAGGTTCGGAAGATTCGGAAACAGCGCCACGGGGTGAAATATATCCGCTGGCGCTTTATAGTGGCCGACCTCCGTTTCATCAAGTAGCCGAGCCCCATGTCCGAGCCACGCAAGATCCTCGTCACCAGCGCCCTGCCCTATGCCAATGGTTCCATCCATCTTGGCCATATGCTTGAGTACATCCAGACCGATATGTGGGTGCGCTTCCAGAAGCATCGCGGCAATCAATGCATTTATGTCTGCGCGGACGACGCCCACGGTTCGGCCATCATGTTGCGCGCCGAAAAGGAAGGCATCACTCCGGAACAACTGATCGCCAATGTGCAGGCTGAACACAGCGCCGACTTCGCCGAGTTCCTGGTGGAGTTCGACAACTTCCACTCCACCCACTCCGACGAAAACCGCGAGCTGTCGAGCCAGATCTACCTGCGGTTGAAAGAAGCCGGGCACATCGACCAGCGTTCGGTGACCCAGTATTTCGACCCGGAAAAGAAGATGTTCCTGGCCGACCGCTTCATCAAGGGCACCTGCCCCAAATGCGGCACCGAAGACCAGTACGGCGACAACTGCGAAAAATGCGGCGCGACCTACGCCCCGACCGACTTGAAGGACCCGAAGTCGGCGATCTCCGGCGCCACTCCGGTGCTGAAGGACTCGCAGCACTTCTTCTTCAAGCTCCCGGATTTCCAGCAAATGCTGCAAACCTGGACGCGCAGCGGCACCTTGCAGGACGCCGTGGCCAACAAACTCGCCGAATGGCTCGACAGTGGCCTGCAGCAGTGGGATATCTCCCGTGATGCGCCATATTTCGGCTTCGAGATCCCGGGCGAGCCGGGCAAGTATTTCTATGTGTGGCTGGATGCGCCGATCGGCTACATGGCCAGCTTCAAGAACCTGTGCGATCGCACGCCGGACCTGGACTTCGACGCGTTCTGGGGCAAAGACTCCAGCGCCGAGCTGTATCACTTCATCGGCAAGGACATCGTCAACTTCCACGCCTTGTTCTGGCCGGCGATGCTCGAAGGTTCAGGCTACCGCAAGCCAACCGCCATCGCCGTGCACGGTTACCTGACGGTCAACGGCCAGAAGATGTCCAAGTCCCGTGGCACCTTTATCAAGGCGCGCACTTACCTGGACCACCTGTCGCCGGAATACCTGCGCTATTACTACGCCTCCAAGCTGGGCCGTGGCGTCGACGACCTCGACCTGAACCTGGAAGACTTCGTACAGAAGGTCAACTCGGACCTGGTCGGCAAAGTCGTCAACATCGCCAGCCGTTGCGCCGGGTTTATCCACAAGGGCAACGCCGGTGTACTGGTGGCCGAAAACGCCGCGCCGGAACTGACCGACGCTTTCCTGGCCGCCGCGCCAAGCATCGCAGACGCCTATGAAGCCCGCGACTTCGCCCGCGCCATGCGCGAGATCATGGGCCTGGCCGACCGCGCCAACGCCTGGATCGCCGACAAGGCCCCGTGGTCGCTGAACAAGCAGGAAGGCAAGCAGGACGAAGTGCAGGCGATCTGCGCCACGGGTATCAACCTGTTCCGTCAATTGGTGATCTTTCTCAAGCCGGTACTGCCGTTGCTGGCCGCCGATGCCGAGGCATTCCTCAATGTCGCGCCGCTGACCTGGAACGATCACGCCAGCTTGCTCGGCAACCATCAACTGAACGCGTTCAAGCCGCTGATGACCCGTATCGACCCGGTAAATGTCCAGGCCATGACCGACGCTTCGAAAGAAGACCTGATTGCCAGCCAGACCGATACCGGCTCGGCTGCGCCGGCGGGCAATGGTGAGCTGGCCAAGGATCCGATCTCCCCGGAGATCGACTTTGATGCGTTTGCCGCCGTGGACCTGCGCGTGGCGCTGATCGTCAAGGCCGAAGCCGTCGAGGGCGCCGACAAGTTGCTGCGCCTGACACTCGACATCGGTGATGAGCAACGCAACGTGTTCTCCGGGATCAAGAGCGCTTATCCGGACCCGTCCAAGCTCGATGGTCGCCTGACCATGATGATCGCCAACCTTAAGCCACGGAAAATGAAATTCGGTATTTCCGAAGGCATGGTCATGGCGGCCGGGCCGGGCGGCGAAGAGATCTACCTGCTGAGCCCTGACAGCGGCGCCAAGCCGGGTCAACGTATCAAGTAACCTGCAAGGTCTGTGGTTGTGGTTGTGGTTGTGGCGAGCGGGCTTCTTGTGGCGAGCGGGCTTGCCCCGCGTTGGGTCGCGAAGCGGCCTGGAACCTAGAGTCCGCGGTTGACCTGAAAAATACTTACTGGGGCTGCTCCGCAGCCCAACGCGGGGCAAGCCCGCTCGCCACAGAAGCCCATTTGCCACAGAAGACCGCTTGCCATAAGAAGCCCGTTCGCCACATTTAGGCCCTGTTTATTTAACCGGCATGCCATGATCACTTCATGAACCTGATTCAACGCATCGACGCGCTCCTGCCGCAGACCCAGTGCGGCAAGTGCGGGCACCCGGGCTGCAAGCCATACGCCGAAGGCATTGCCCAAGGCGAGGCCATCAACAAATGCCCGCCCGGCGGGCAGGAAACCATCGCCAGCCTGGCGCAACTGCTGCGCCTGCCGGTGCTTGAGTTGGACACGTCCCGTGGCGAAGCGCCCGCGCAGGTGGCCTATATTCGTGAAGCCGAATGCATCGGCTGCACCAAGTGCATCCAGGCGTGCCCGGTGGATGCCATCGTTGGTGCCGCCAAGTTGATGCACACGGTGATCATGGACGAGTGCACCGGCTGCGACCTGTGCGTCGCGCCGTGCCCGGTGGACTGCATAGAGATGCGCCCACTGGCGACTATTATCCCGATCGTCGGCGGCCTGGCGAGCAACGACCGCGAGCGCCATGAGCGTGGCGTCAAGCGCGACCGTGCACGGCGGCGTTTCGAGCAGCGCAACGCGCGCCTGCAGCGTGAAGACGCGCACAAACTCGCCGAACGCCTGGCCCGCGCCCAACGTTCGGTGCCGGCGGCACCGATCCACCTGGACGCGGCGCAAGCAGACCAGGATGCAGCAGTCAAAAAAGCCAAGGTCACTGTGGCAATGAGCCGTGCGCAATTGCACAAGTCACTGAAAGCGTTTGGGCATCCACCGACTTTCGAGCAACAGTCGCAATTAATCCTACTGCAACAACTATTCGAGGCAGCGGAGCAGGCGCTGGCGGCGCTGGAAGTGAACAGCGCACCGGCAGTACCGCTGTCGCCCGGTACCAGCGGCGACCTCAAGCGCGCAAAAATCCAGTTGGCGATGCGCCGAGCCGAACTGAAAAAAGCCCAGGATCAACAGGCCGCCCCGCAGCAATTGGCGCAAGCGCAACACAGGCTTGACGAAGCCCTGCGCCTGGTCGATGCCCATGACTCCACAACCCTGAATACCCGCTGAATTCGCATTCAAGCTGACCGCTTGTGCAAGGAACCGACCGCCCGATGAACGCCGCAAAACGCCTGGAAATTTTCCGCAGATTTCACGAAGACAATCCGGAACCCAAGACCGAACTGGCTTATTCCTCGCCGTTCGAGTTGCTGATTGCGGTGATCCTCTCGGCCCAGTCCACAGACGTCGGCGTCAACAAGGCCACGGCGAAGCTGTATCCGGTGGCGAACACGCCCGAAGCAATCTATGCCCTGGGTGTGGAAGGGCTGTCGGAATATATCAAGACCATCGGCCTGTATAACAGCAAGGCCAAGAACGTTATCGAAACCTGTCGTCTGCTGATCGAACTGCATGGCAGCGAGGTGCCGCAAACCCGTGAAGCCCTGGAAGCGCTGCCGGGCGTTGGACGTAAAACCGCCAACGTGGTGCTCAACACCGCGTTCCGGCAATTGACCATGGCCGTGGACACCCACATCTTCCGGGTAAGCAACCGCACCGGCATTGCCCGTGGCAAGAACGTGGTAGAGGTGGAGAAGCAGCTGATGAAGTTCGTACCCAAGCCCTACCTGCTCGATTCCCACCACTGGCTGATCCTTCACGGGCGCTACGTTTGCCAGGCACGCAAGCCGCGTTGCGGCAGCTGTCGCATCGAAGATCTGTGCGAATACAAGGACAAGACCTCCGACGATTGAGGAAGCATTGGTTTTTTCGATCTACCGATTGAAAAAATCTTTTTTACCAGATCATGGATTATCGTTATAAGGGGCGCCAACGGCAGTCTTAGCCCGGAGTGAACCTTATGAGCACTGGCAAGGAACAACTGGAAGTGGAAGACGACCTCGTCGAGTCGGACGACGATGTGGTCGAGGCCCCCGTGGTAGAGGTCGCCAAGACCAATCTGAGCAAACGCCGCACCATCGACAATCTGCTGGAAGAACGACGCTTGCAAAAACAACTGGCCGATTACGACTTCGATCTCTGATTCGAGCGGTCGACGGCCGGAAGCCTCCCTCACGGAGGCTTTTTTCTGCCGGTCATGCAGGCATTGCGCGGTGCAGGACCTCGTCTATACCAAGCCGTTACGCTGGGCCAATTCAATCAGGTCTACGAGAGAGCGGGCGTTGAGCTTGAGCAGCAGGCGCGTCTTGTAGGTACTGACGGTCTTGTTGCTGAGGAACATGCCGTCGGCGATCTCCTTGTTGGTCCTGCCCCGAGCCAATTGCTGCAATACCATCATTTCCCGACCTGATAGACGCTCGACCATATCGGCCTCGCTGGCATTGCCCATGGTGGAGCGTACCGAATTGAGCGCCTGGTTCGGGAAGTAACTGTACCCCGACAGGACGGCCTTGATCGCGCTCAGCAGCTCGGTCAGGTCCTGTTGCTTGCACACGTAGCCCGCCGCGCCCGCCTGCATGCAACGCATGGAAAAATGACCAGGCGCCTGGGAGGTAAGCACCAGCACCTTGAACGGCGCGGGTTGTTTGGTGGAAGACAGCCGGCAAATAACTTCCAGGCCATCAAGTTTGGGAATCCCGATATCCAGTATGACAATGTCCGGCATATGCTCCCGTGCAAGTTGCAACGCATCGACACCGTTATCGGTCTCGGCAACGACCTCATAACCATGACGTTCCATTAGCATACGCACAGCAAGACGAATGACGGGATGATCATCCACGATCAGCACTTTATTCATGAGAAAGTCCAATTTCGCTGTTCGAATTATTTAGAGCAAGCACAATAGCCTAGTCGTTTCCTAGTTGGCATAGCGTTCCCCCCCAAGCAACAGCAAGCAGAGACCCACCCCACAGCGATAAAGGAAATGCCCTACAAAAAAACGCCATCCCGGAAGTATTCCTTTTTATGGATCCTTTCAGACCTTTCCGGGGGCTTACATATTTTGAGTGAAATATCCCAGGCACAGGAGGGGCTGGGTAAACGTGCCGCACATAACTCTCAGGAAATGCCCCTTGCCTCAGGTGTCCGGCCGAGAAAACCGATAAGGGAAATCCGTTTGCTTCAGTTCCATTAAACATATTCAATTACATCCTTAATTCCTACAGACGGTTCAGCTATTTATATATTCGCTGCACTTGCAAGAGTGAATTTTCTGTAAGACCAGTTCCTACATAGATGTAAAAAATTCATTCCCCCTACAAACTTTTATCAACAATTCATTCAAATCCAGCTGTTGATAAGGTCTTGAAAAAACATCAACGCATGTTTAAGCGCAATAAACATCGCTAACCGCTGAAAACCGTGCAAAAAAAAGGCCCCTTCGAAAAGGGGCCATTCTTTACCGCAGGCTGAAACTTAGAACAACGAGCGGCCTTTGTTGGCCGCGATGCGCATGCGCAACGCGTTCAACTTGATAAAGCCTGCTGCGTCCGCCTGGTTGTAGGCGCCGCCGTCTTCTTCGAAGGTGGCGATGTTGGCATCGAACAGCGAGTCATCGGACTTGCGACCGGTCACGATCACATTGCCCTTGTACAGCTTGAGCCGCACAACGCCGTTCACGTGAGCCTGCGAGGCGTCGATCATCTGCTGCAGCATGAGACGCTCAGGGCTCCACCAGTAGCCGGTGTAGATCAGGCTGGCGTACTTGGGCATCAGCTCATCCTTGAGGTGAGCCACTTCGCGGTCCAGAGTGATGGACTCGATTGCGCGGTGGGCGCGCAGCATGATGGTGCCGCCCGGGGTTTCGTAGCAGCCGCGGGACTTCATGCCCACGTAACGGTTCTCGACGATGTCGAGGCGGCCGATACCGTGTTCGCCACCGATGCGGTTCAGGGTCGCCAGCACGGTGGCCGGGGTCATTTCGACGCCGTCCAGCGCGACGATGTCACCGTTGCGGTAGGTCAGTTCAAGATACTGCGGCTTGTCGGGAGCGTTCTCCGGGGAGACGGTCCATTTCCACATGTCTTCTTCGTGCTCGGTCCAGGTGTCTTCCAGCACGCCGCCTTCATAGGAGATGTGCAGCAAGTTGGCGTCCATCGAGTACGGGGACTTCTTCTTGCCGTGGCGCTCGATCGGGATGGCGTGCTTTTCAGCGTAGTCCATCAGCTTTTCACGGGACAGCAGGTCCCATTCACGCCAGGGGGCAATCACTTTCACGCCGGGTTTGAGCGCGTAGGCACCCAGTTCGAAACGCACCTGGTCGTTGCCCTTGCCGGTGGCGCCATGGGAAATGGCGTCGGCGCCGGTTTCGTTGGCGATTTCGATCAGGCGCTTGGCGATCAGCGGACGTGCGATGGAGGTACCCAGCAGGTACTCGCCTTCGTAGACGGTGTTGGCGCGAAACATCGGGAAAACGAAATCGCGGACGAATTCTTCGCGCAGGTCGTCAATGTAGATCTCTTTCACGCCCATGGCTTGCGCCTTGGCACGTGCAGGTTCGACCTCTTCGCCCTGACCCAGGTCAGCGGTGAAGGTCACCACTTCACAGTTATAAGTATCCTGCAGCCACTTGAGGATCACCGAAGTGTCCAGGCCGCCGGAATACGCGAGAACGACCTTGTTTACGTCGGCCATGCCATCACTCCACGGGGTTGTACGGAAAGCCGTCGATTCTACCGACCAAAACCGTGAATTTACAGGGGCGCGACAGCAAATGAAGATAAAGCGACAGATTATGTCAAGCGAGCGACCGGTGCGCGCCGGTTATGACGTATGCGCGGGGTTGCTTGGGCCGGCAGCCTGAGGCGCCGGTTTCTCGGGGGCTGCCACGCGTTCAAGCTGAATGTTTACGCGACGGTTGCGCGCCCGGTTGGCCGCGTTGGTGTTGGGCGCCAGCGGATAGCTCTCGCCATGAAAGCGCAGGGTGACCTGGGATTCCTGGATGCCGTTGGCCTTGAAGTAGTCCATCACCGCCAACGCACGGCGCCGCGAGACATCGCGATTGCTCAGGCGGTTGCCGCTATTGTCTGAATGGCCATTGAGTTCGATATGGTTGACGGTGGGATCGGCTTTCATGAACGCCACGATCACATCCAGTTTCTTCTTGGCTGCGGCGTCCAGCTCGATACCGCCCCCCGGGAAACCGACCTCGGTCTGTTTGACCTGGTCGTAATTCATCGGCAGCAGCTTGGTGGTGCACTGTTGGTAGTCGTTGTAAGCCTTGTTGAATTTGACCGGCAACAGGCGGATTTCCGAGTAGCCCCCTTCACGCCCGTAGTGTCGGACGGTTGGGCTACGCCCTTCCAACAGCCCCATGAACAGCCGCCCGGCCTGGGCCTGGGAGCTGTTGAACAAGACGTCGCCACTGCCGGCGCGCACGGCGCCGAGGTTGATATCACCTCGGCCCGGCTGCCAAGGGGCGGCGGCGGCCAGCAAGGTGGCCGAGCCTGTACCCAGCGAGCCGTTATAGGCTTTGAGACGAAACGTCGCCTGCTCACCGGCCCGGCGCACGAACTCACCCGAACCGAAGTCGGTGATCGGCTGGGTCAGGCGGCACTCGAACTGGTCGCCTTCCACCTTCCACTCAATATTCTCCAGACGTGTCTGGAACGTGAGGGCCATCGCAGGCAGGCTGGCGAACACACTGAGCAGGGCTAGATAATGCTGGCGCACGGGAGGCTCCACTGGTTGCTACAACACTTCAAAGCGTCATACATCGATAAGGCATACCCCCTGCTATCGGTCGTATCCTGCAAAACTTGATAGCGAGTGCCTGCAAGAGTCTTTTCCGGTAGCATTCCCACCAGATTGACCCGCCTGGAATCCCCAATGTCCGACCGCCTGACCCTGCTGCGTCCCGACGACTGGCATATTCATCTTCGCGATGGTGCTGCGTTACCCCACACCGTGGCCGATGTCGCGCGCACCTTTGGCCGCGCCATCATCATGCCAAACCTGGTACCTCCGGTGCGTAACGCCGAGCAAGCCGATGCCTATCGCCAGCGGATCCTCGCTGCACGACCGGCCGGCAGCCGCTTCGAACCGCTGATGGTGCTCTACCTCACCGACCGCACCCAGCCTTCGGAGATTCGCGAGGCCAAGGCCAGCGGCTTCGTGCATGCCGCCAAGCTGTACCCGGCCGGCGCGACCACCAACTCCGACTCCGGCGTGACCAGTATCGACAAGATCCTGCCGGCCATCGAAGCCATGGCCGACGTCGGCATGCCGCTGCTGATCCACGGTGAAGTCACCCGTGGCGATGTCGACGTGTTCGATCGCGAGAAGCTTTTCATCGACGAACATATGCGCCGGTTGGTCGAGTTGTTCCCGGCCCTCAAGGTGGTATTCGAGCACATCACCACGGCCGATGCCGTGCAGTTCGTGACCGAGGCCTCGGCCAACGTCGGTGCGACCATCACCGCGCATCACCTGTTGTACAACCGCAACCACATGCTGGTGGGCGGGATTCGGCCGCACTTCTATTGCCTGCCAATCCTCAAGCGCAACACCCACCAGGTGGCGTTGCTGGAGGCCGCGACCAGCGGCAATCCGAAATTCTTCCTCGGCACCGACTCCGCGCCCCACGCCCAACACGCCAAGGAAGCCGCGTGTGGCTGCGCCGGCTGCTACACCGCCTTTGCGGCGATCGAGCTGTATGCCGAAGCGTTCGAACAGCGTAACGCCCTGGACAAGCTCGAGGGTTTCGCCAGCCTCAACGGCCCGCGTTTCTATGGCCTGCCGGCGAACACCGACCGCATCACCCTGGTTCGTGAAGACTGGACCGCCCCCGCCAGCCTGCCCTTTGGCGAGCTGACCGTTATCCCGCTGCGCGCCGGTGAAACACTGCGCTGGCGCCTGCTGGAGGAAAGCAAGTGAGTGAAGACCATTACGACGACGAACAAGAGCATAACGGTGGCGGTTCCCGTCACCCGATGGCCGAGCGATTTCGCGGTTATCTGCCGGTTGTCATCGACGTAGAAACCGGTGGTTTCAATTGCGCCACCGACGCGCTGCTGGAAATCGCCGCGACCACCATCGGCATGGACGAACAAGGTTTCGTGTTCCCGGAACACACCCACTTCTTCCGCGTCGAGCCGTTCGAAGGCGCCAACATCGAAGCGGCCGCCCTGGAGTTCACCGGGATCAAGCTCGATCACCCCCTGCGCATGGCGGTGAGTGAAGAAGCGGCGCTGACCGATATCTTCCGGGGTGTGCGCAAGGCGTTGAAGGCCAATGGCTGCAAACGCGCGATCCTGGTCGGCCACAACAGCAGTTTCGACCTTGGCTTCCTGAATGCCGCCGTGGCGCGGCTGGACATGAAGCGCAACCCGTTTCATCCGTTCTCCAGCTTCGACACCGCCACCCTCGCCGGCCTGGCGTATGGCCAGACCGTGCTGGCGAAAGCCTGCCAGGCGGCCGGGATCGACTTCGACGGTCGTGAAGCCCACTCGGCCCGCTACGACACCGAGAAGACCGCCGAGCTGTTCTGCGGCATCGTCAATCGCTGGAAGCAGATGGGCGGCTGGGAAGATTTCAACGACTGAAATCCCAGGCATAAAAAACCCGGCTCAGCGCCGGGTTTTTTATGCCTCGAATTCGGCTTACAGCTTGCCGGCGTTCTCGGTCAGGTAGGCCGCAACACCTTCGGTGGAAGCGGTCATGCCCTTGTCGCCTTTTTTCCAGTTGGCAGGGCAGACTTCGCCGTGCTCTTCGTGGAATTGCAGGGCGTCGACCAGACGGATCAGCTCTTCCATGTTACGACCCAGTGGCAGGTCGTTGATGATCTGGGAGCGAACCACGCCCTTGTCGTCGATCAGGAACGCGCCACGGAACGCCACGCCGCCTTCGGACTCAACGTCGTAGGCCTTGGCGATGTCGTGCTTCATGTCGGCCGCCATGGTGTATTTGACTTTGCCGATGCCGCCATCATTGATGGCGGTGTTGCGCCAGGCGTTATGGGTGAAATGGGAGTCGATGGAAACGGCGACCACTTCGACGTTGCGCGCCTTGAAATCGTCCATGCGGTGGTCCAGAGCGATCAGCTCCGAAGGGCAGACGAAGGTGAAGTCCAGCGGGTAGAAGAACACCAGGCCGTATTTGCCTTTGATGGCTTCGGACAGTTTGAAGCTGTCAACGATTTCGCCATTGCCGAGAACGGCGGGTACATCGAAATCCGGGGCTTGTTTGCCGACGAGTACGCTCATTGGGTATCTCCTGATGCAGGGGTGACGATTGAAGTAAAAGGACCGGCCCCGAGTCTGCCGTTTATAAGCGACAGCCCTGTGACGCAGTCACGCTTCGTGAAGATCGACCATCATACACTGAAAAAACCGTTCGTCAGTGCGGGCGCTTTGCCAGCGAATACCTTGCGAATCTACTTTGACAATCATTCTCGTTAACATTAAGATCCAACGCACTCAAGCCTTAAACCGCGACGGTTCTCCCTATGTATGTGTGCCTGTGTACCGGCGTCACCGACGGACAAATCCGCGAAGCAATCTACGAAGGTTGCTGCAGCTACAAGGAAGTACGTGAAACCACCGGCGTTGCCAGCCAGTGCGGTAAATGTGCTTGCCTGGCCAAACAAGTGGTACGGGAAACCCTGACGCAGCTGCAGACAGCCCAGGCCGCGCTCCCCTATTCAACAGAATTTACGCACGCCTGATTCGTGTGTTTTAAAGAACCGGACTGGGTGTCCGGTTTTTTTATGCCTGAAATTCAATTAGTTAGCGTCAAGACGCGGAACACAAACATTCTTATTCCGATTAATTTTCATTTATTATTCAATAACTTAGGTTTGACACTAAGGATTTCGCCGCTCAAACTCCGCCTTATACACAGCGATTACAGGGCAGGACCCCAGTCATGAAAGGCGACATCTCAGTCATCCAGCAACTCAATAAAATCCTTGCCAATGAACTGGTCGCGATCAATCAGTACTTTTTGCATGCGCGCATGTACGACGATTGGGGCCTGGAAAAGCTCGGCAAGCGCGAATACAAAGAATCCATCAAGGCCATGAAGGATGCTGACGCGCTGATCAAGCGCATCCTGTTCCTGGAAGGCCTGCCGAATGTGCAGGACCTGGGCAAGCTGAACATCGGCGAGCACACCCAGGAAATGCTCAGCAGCGACCTGGGTTTTGAGCGCAAGAGCCACAGCGACCTCAAGGCCGCCATTGCTCACTGCGAAGTGACCAAGGACTTTGGCAGCCGTGAACTGCTGGAAGATATCCTGGAAGACCAGGAAGAACATATCGACTGGCTGGAAACCCAGTTGGGCCTGATCGACAAGATCAGCCTGGAAAACTACCTGCAGTCACAGATGGGCGAATAACTCTCAGGCAACAGGTACAAAAAAGCCCCGCCCTCTTACGAGGAGCGGGGCTTTTTATTGCATTCGGATCACGCGTCAGTCTTGGCTGCCGCTTTCACCGCTGCATCTTTGATCAGCGCCTGCAACGAACCATCAGCGGCCATTTCAGTGATGATGTCGCTACCGCCGACCAGCTCGCCCGCTACCCACAGTTGCGGGAACGTTGGCCAGTTGGCGTATTTCGGCAGATTGGCGCGGATCTCAGGGTTTTGCAGGATATCCACATAAGCGAACTTCTCGCCACACTGCATCACAGCCTGGGAAGCCTTCGCGGAGAAACCGCACTGAGGAGCGTTTGGCGCGCCTTTCATGTAAAGCAGAATGGTGTTGTTGGCAATCTGCTCTTTGATCGTTTCGATGATATCCATGGAACACCTCGGCTGGAACTTTGCGACTCACAGGTCGGCACGGTGGCGCATTGTAACGCAAAATTCCAGCCGGGTGCTCAGGCGGCTGCTACCTGTACGGGAACGCCGTTCAATGCGGCGTTGCCCGACAACTCGTCCAATTGCCGCTCGTCGGTCAAGTCATTGGCACTGGCGCCTGGCTGTTCGCTGGCAATCGTCATCCGCACGCCTGGGCGGCCATGCCCCCAACCATGGGGCAGGCTGACGACGCCAGGCATCATCTCCAGGCTGGCGACCACCTCTACCTCGATCATGCCGATGCGCGAACTGACACGCACGCGCTGGCCATCGCTCAACTGGCGGCTAGCCAGATCATCGGGATGCATCAGCAATTGATGCCGTGGCTTGCCCTTCACCAGCCGGTGATAGTTATGCATCCACGAATTATTGCTGCGCACATGGCGACGTCCGATCAGCAGCAGTTCATCAGCCATCGGCACCGGCTGCGCCGCAAAACGTACCAGATCGGCGAGGATCACCGCCGGCGCCGCTTGCACCTTGCCATCAGCGGTTTTCAAACGCGCCGCCAGGTTGGGCCGCAGCGGCCCCAGGTCCAGGCCGTGAGGGTAGTCCGCCAACTTCGCCACTGAGAGTTTATGGCTGGATGCATCACCGTAGGTACCGGCGCGCAGTCCGAAATCAATCATCTGCGCCGGGGGCATGGTCGGTTTGAGCGCAACACCGGTCTGCGCCGCAAACGCAGTGGCCAGGCCGACGAAGATCTCCCAGTCATGCAGCGCTCCCTCGGGCTTGGGCAATATCGCCCGATTGAACCGGGTGACGTTCCGCACCGCGAACATATTGAAGGTGGTGTCGTAGTGATCGTTTTCCAGCGCTGAGGTGGACGGCAGGATAAGGTCGGCATACCGCGTCGTCTCGTTGATATAGAGATCGATGCTGACCATGAACTCCAGGCCATCCAGGGCTTGCTCCAGTTGCCGGCCATTAGGCGTCGACAACACTGGATTGCCCGCGACCGTGACCAATGCGCGGATTTGCCCTTCGCCCCCGGTGAGCATTTCCTCAGCCAGGGCCGACACAGGCAACTCCCCGCCGTACTCCGGGCGCCCGGAAACCCGGCTCTGCCAGCGATTGAAATGTCCACCGCCGGTCGACGCCACCAAGTCCACGGCCGGTGTGGTGCACAGCGCACCGCCAACACGGTCCAGATTACCGCTCACCAGGTTGATCAATTGCACCAGCCAATGGCACAGCGTGCCGAACGCCTGGGTCGATACGCCCATGCGGCCGTAACACACAGCTTTATCGGCGGCAGCGAAGTCCCGCGCCAACTGGCGGATTTGCTCGGCAGGCACCGCACACTGGCGACTCATGGCCTCGGCGCTGAATCCGGCGATGGCGCGGCGGACATCATCCAGGCCTTCAACCGGCAGGTGGCTATCGCGGGTCAGGTTCTCCGTGAATAGGGTGTTGAGCACCCCGAACAACAGGGCCGCATCGCCGCCAGGGCGCACGAACAGGTGCTGGTCGGCCATTGCCGCGGTCTCGCTGCGCCGTGGGTCGACCACCACCACCTTACCGCCGCGGGCCTGGATCGCCTTGAGGCGCTTCTCCACATCGGGCACGGTCATGATGCTGCCGTTGGATGCCAGCGGGTTGCCGCCCAGGATCAACATGAAGTCGGTGTGGTCGATGTCCGGGATTGGCAGCAGCAGGCCATGGCCGTACATCAGGTGGCTGGTGAGATGGTGAGGCAATTGGTCTACCGAGGTCGCGGAAAAGCGATTGCGCGTCTTGAGCAAACCCAGGAAGTAATTGCTGTGGGTCATCAACCCGTAGTTGTGCACGCTGGGGTTGCCCTGGTACACCGCCACCGCATTCTGCCCATGGCGTGCCTGGATACCCGCCAGCCGTTCGGCCACCAGCGCAAAGGCCTCGTCCCATGCGATGGGCTGCCATTCATTGCCAACCCGCAACATCGGCTGATGCAGGCGGCCGGGATCGTTCTGGATGTCCTGCAGCGCGACGGCCTTGGGGCAGATGTGCCCTCGGCTGAAACTGTCCAGAGCGTCGCCTTTGATCGAGGTAATCGCCAGGCTGCCGTCTTCGGCCCTGGTAGTTTCCAGGGTCAGGCCGCAGATGGCTTCACACAGATGGCAGGCACGGTGGTGGAGAGTCTTGGTCATGGCCAGTCTCTTTATTGGGCTTTGGTCCCACTATGGGCCGCGGCCAGCCACGGCGCCACCAACGTTCGCGCCGTGAATCGATGGGCATCAGGCCAGGCCATGGCCAAGCGTGAGTAAATGTTTCAGAAAACCACCCTCCCCCCGCAAAACCGACGCAGCCTGGCCTGCTGGCGCCCCGACGCATTGCAAAAGGTCTCAGCGCCAGTGTACAAATGGCCCGTTGCTGTCTGGAAATCGTCTTCAAACGCGCTCCGGCGCCCTCCTTGAACACCCTTAAAAACCGTAGCCTATTGGAAACACGCGACATTTAATGTCAATATCGCGCCTTCCCCTATTTCGTCGCCCCGTGCGGCTTTCGCCGCAGGTCTCGCCCGTTGTCACAATAAACAAGGCTTTGAGTATCTGCGGTCTGTTGCAAAAGGTAGTTAATGATGAGCGCAAGGCACTTTCTCTCCCTGATGGATTGCACGCCCGAAGAGCTGGTCAGCGTGATCCGTCGAGGCATTGAGCTTAAAGACCTGCGTAACCGCGGCGTACTGTTCGAGCCTTTGAAAAACCGCGTACTCGGGATGATTTTCGAGAAGTCCTCGACCCGCACCCGCGTGTCTTTCGAGGCCGGCATGATCCAGCTGGGTGGCCAAGCCATCTTCCTGTCCTCGCGCGACACCCAGCTGGGCCGTGGTGAACCGATCGCCGACAGCGCCAAGGTGATGTCGAGCATGCTCGATGCGGTGATGATCCGAACCTTCGCCCACAGCACCGTGACCGAATTTTCCGCCAATTCCAGGGTACCGGTGATCAACGGCCTGTCCGATGACCTGCACCCGTGCCAGTTGCTGGCCGACATGCAAACCTTCCTTGAGCACCGTGGTTCGATCCAGGGCAAGACCGTGGCCTGGATCGGCGACGGCAACAACATGTGCAACAGCTATATAGAAGCGGCGATCCAGTTCGACTTCCATTTGCGCATCGCCTGCCCCGAAGGCTTCGAACCCAATGCTGAATTCCTGGCCAAGGCGGACGGCCGCGTGCAACTGCTGCGCGATCCGAAAGACGCAGTGGTCGGCGCGCATCTGGTGAGCACCGACGTCTGGACCTCCATGGGCCAGGAAGAGGAGACCGCCACGCGCCTGGCCCGGTTCGCGCCCTATCAGGTGAATCGCGCGCTGCTCGACCTGGCCGCCCCGGATGTGTTGTTCATGCATTGCCTGCCGGCGCACCGCGGCGAAGAAATCAGCCTCGACCTGCTGGACGACCCACGTTCGGTCGCGTGGGATCAGGCTGAAAACCGCCTGCACGCGCAGAAAGCGCTGCTTGAATTCCTCGTTCCACCGTCGTACCACCACGCATGAGCCAGCCACTACTGCTGAACCTGCGCAACCTGGCATGCGGCTATCAAGACCAGCGAGTGGTGCAGAACCTCAACCTGCACCTCAATGCCGGCGACATCGGCTGCCTGCTCGGCTCTTCCGGCTGCGGCAAGACCACCACACTCCGGGCAATTGCCGGGTTCGAACCGGTGCACGAAGGTGAAATAAGCCTGGCCGGTGAAGTGATCTCCAGTGCCGGATTCACCTTGGCACCCG
The DNA here is from genome assembly GCF_001983175.1 of Pseudomonas cedrina subsp. cedrina. Classification (GTDB taxonomy): domain Bacteria; phylum Pseudomonadota; class Gammaproteobacteria; order Pseudomonadales; family Pseudomonadaceae; genus Aquipseudomonas; species Aquipseudomonas cedrina. The sequence continues at coordinate 482,253 of NZ_MNPW01000004.1, read as the reverse complement.
AGAAACGCCGCATAGGCATGGTGTTCCAGGACTACGCGCTGTTTCCGCACTTGAGCGTGGCCGACAACATTGCGTTCGGTATTCGCAAGCACCCGCAAAAAAACCGTGTGGTTGCAGAATTGCTCGAGCTGGTGAACCTGAACAGCCTGGGCAAACGCTTCCCCCATGAACTCTCCGGCGGCCAGCAACAACGCGTCGCCCTCGCCCGCGCCTTGGCGCCCGAGCCTGCGCTGTTGCTGCTGGATGAACCGTTTTCCAACCTGGACGGCGAGTTGCGCCGCAAGCTCAGCCACGAAGTACGCGATATCCTCAAGGCACGGGGCACCAGCGCTATCCTGGTGACCCATGACCAGGAAGAAGCCTTCGCAGTCAGCGACCAGGTCGGTGTTTTCAAGGAGGGCCGGCTTGAACAGTGGGACACGCCCTACAATCTCTATCACGAACCGCAGACGCCTTACGTCGCCAGCTTTATCGGCCAGGGCTACTTCATCCGCGGGCAATTGAGCTCGCCTGAATCGGTCAGCACCGAACTGGGTGAGCTGCGCGGCAACCGCGCCTATACCTGGCCGACGGGTGGCGCGGTGGACGTGCTGCTGCGCCCTGACGACATCGTCTACGCGCCGGACAGCGCGTTGAAAGCACGGATTGTCGGCAAGACATTCCTCGGTGCGTCGACCTTGTACCGCCTGCAATTGCCGACGGGCGCCCAGCTGGAGTCGATTTTTCCCAGCCATGCAGACCATCAGGTCGGGGCCCAGGTGGGGATTCGGGTTGCAGCGGAACATCTGGTGTTGTTCCAGGCGTCGGGCAGCATGGCGGCGCAAATCCCGCAGGCCGAATCAGGCGTGCGGCGTTACAGTCCAGCTCACTGACGAAACCCAATCAGAATGTGGGAGCTGGCTTGCCTGCTCTCACATTGGAACTTCTTTGGCTTCGAAAGTGAGGCTCACGCCCGACCAATCGGTGCAAACTTGGCCTGGGTATGCTCCGCCAGCACCGCCGCCGGCAACTCGACTTCCAACCCCCTCCTCCCCGCACTCACAAAAATCGTCGCAAACGGCTGCGCCGTCACATCGATAAACGTGCGCAGGCGCTTCTTCTGCCCCAACGGGCTGATGCCGCCCAGCAGGTAGCCGGTCGAGCGCTGCGCCGCTGCCGGGTCGGCCATCTCGACTTTTTTCACCCCCGCGGCCTGTGCCAGAGCCTTCAAGTCCAGACTTCCGACGACCGGCACCACCGCCACCAATAATTCGCCTTTCTCGCTGCTGGCCAGCAAGGTCTTGAATACCTGCGCCGGGTCAAGCGCCAATTTTTCCGCGGCCTCCAGCCCATACGACGCCGCCTTCGGGTCATGTTCGTAACTGTGGATGCGATGTTCGGCGCGAACTTTTTTCAACAAGTCCAATGCAGGGGTCATGACGTCTCCGGGCGTGGCAAACAGATGGCCGATTCTAGGCCAAGCCCGCGTAAAACGCTCTAGTTCGCCCACTTTCAAGGTGCACGCGCAGCATGACAAATGTGATCATTCACGAGACCAATAGTTTGAAAGTGACTGGCAGTTCACTTTCGACCTTTGACAGCCGTCATTCTTGTCTATATTTTTTCGTTTCCGAATACTGTAGGAATAGACCTACAGCGCTCCAGCAGTAAGCCGCGTCCGGGATGGGGATCCTCGCCACGGTGAAAATCGCGCAACAGCCCGTTGAGGCCGTGCGCCAGACAAGAACAACAACTGAGGTTTTCCATGACAACTGCTCTTCAACAGCCTTCACTTTCGAGCCAATGCATGGCCGAGTTTCTGGGGACTGCGCTATTGATCTTCTTCGGTACGGGATGCGTTGCTGCGCTCAAGGTCGCGGGTGCCAGCTTTGGCTTGTGGGAAATCAGTATCATCTGGGGCGTCGGCGTCAGCATGGCGATCTACCTGAGCGCCGGCATTTCCGGGGCTCACCTCAACCCGGCCGTCAGCATCGCCCTGTGTCTTTTCGCCGACTTCGACAAACGCAAACTACCCTTCTATATCCTCGCCCAGATCGCCGGCGCCTTCTGCTCGGCCGCGCTGGTCTACACGCTCTACAGCAATCTTTTTTTCGATTACGAACAAACCCACCATATGGTGCGCGGCTCCCAGGCAAGCCTGGAGCTGGCGTCGGTGTTCTCCACCTACCCCCATGCGCTGCTGAGCACTGCCCAGGCGTTCCTGGTGGAAATGGTCATCACCGCGATCCTGATGGGTGTGATCATGGCCCTCACCGATGACAACAACGGCCTGCCACGCGGCCCGCTGGCCCCGCTGCTGATCGGCCTGCTGATCGCGGTGATCGGCAGCGCCATGGGCCCGCTGACCGGCTTTGCGATGAACCCGGCGCGGGATTTCGGCCCCAAGCTGATGACCTTTTTCGCGGGTTGGGGTGAAATGGCCTTTACCGGTGGCCGCGATATTCCCTACTTCCTGGTACCGATTTTCGCGCCGATCGTCGGCGCATGCCTGGGTGCTGCGGCCTATCGTGGGTTGATTGCCCGCCACCTGCCGAGCGCCGCACCTGCTATAGCTGAAGAAACACCTGACACGGCTGTCAACGGCAAGACGCGTATTTCCTGAAAACGCCAGCCTGGTCCCCTGCCCTTCGCGGCCCAGGCTGATTTCTGACTTCCTTATTTTCATGCAAGGCAATCGACATGACCGACCTTCAGAATAAGAACTACATCATTGCCCTTGACCAGGGCACCACCAGTTCGCGCGCGATCATCTTCGACCGTGACGCCAACGTGGTCTGCACCGCCCAGCGTGAATTCACCCAGCATTACCCGCAAGCCGGCTGGGTCGAGCATGACCCGATGGAAATCTTTGCCACCCAGAGCGCAGTGATGGTCGAGGCACTGGCCCAAGCTGGCCTGCACCATGACCAGGTTGCCGCCATCGGCATTACCAACCAGCGCGAAACCACGGTGGTTTGGGACAAGGTCACGGGCCGACCGATCTACAATGCGATCGTCTGGCAATGCCGACGCAGCACCGAGATCTGCCAGCAGCTCAAGCGCGACGGCCACGAGCAATACATCAACGACAGCACTGGCCTGGTGACCGACCCGTACTTTTCCGGGACCAAGCTCAAGTGGATCCTCGATCACGTCGAAGGCAGCCGCGAGCGTGCGCGAAACGGCGAGTTGCTGTTCGGCACCATCGACAGCTGGCTGATCTGGAAATTTACCGGCGGCAAGACCCACGTCACCGACTACACCAACGCCTCGCGCACCATGCTCTTCAACATCCACACCCTGGAGTGGGATGCGAAGATGCTGGAGATCCTCGACGTGCCGCGCGAAATGCTGCCCGAAGTGAAGTCCTCCTCGGAAATCTACGGCCGCACCAAGAGCGGCATTGCCATCGGTGGTATCGCCGGCGACCAACAGGCTGCGCTGTTCGGCCAGATGTGCGTCGAAGCCGGCCAGGCAAAAAATACCTACGGCACCGGCTGTTTCCTGTTGATGAACACCGGCGACAAGGCGGTGAAATCCAAGCACGGCATGCTCACCACCATCGCCTGCGGCCCGCGTGGCGAAGTGGCCTACGCCCTGGAAGGCGCCGTGTTCAACGGCGGTTCCACCGTGCAATGGCTGCGCGATGAGCTGAAAATCATCAATGACGCCCACGACACCGAATACTTCGCCGGCAAGGTCAAGGACAGCAACGGCGTCTACCTGGTGCCAGCCTTCACCGGCCTGGGCGCGCCTTACTGGGACCCGTATGCCCGTGGCGCGCTGTTCGGCCTGACCCGTGGCGTACGCGTGGACCACATCATTCGTGCAGCCCTGGAGTCGATTGCCTACCAGACCCGCGACGTGCTCGACGCCATGCAACAGGACTCGGGCGAACGCCTCAAGTCGCTGCGTGTGGACGGCGGCGCGGTGGCCAACAACTTCCTGATGCAATTCCAGGCCGATATCCTCGGCACACAGGTCGAGCGCCCGCAAATGCGCGAGACCACGGCATTGGGCGCGGCGTACCTGGCGGGCCTGGCCTGCGGTTTCTGGAGCAGCCTGGACGAATTGCGCGGCAAGGCGGTGATCGAGCGCGAATTCGAACCGCAGTTGGACGAAGTCGCCAAGGAGAAGCTCTACGCCGGCTGGCAAAAAGCGGTGAGCCGTACCCGTGACTGGGAGCCCCACGAAGGCGCTGAATAAGCCAGGCGTCACAACCCATATGGGGTTGTAACTGGCAGGGAGCGGATTCCTGCGTCATCATGGGCCACTTTTGTATGGCAGCCCAAAGGACGCCCCATGAATCTGCCTCCCCGCCAACAACAAATCCTCGAGCTGGTCCGCGAACGCGGCTATGTCAGTATCGAGGAAATGGCGCAGCTGTTCGTTGTCACCCCGCAAACCATCCGCCGCGATATCAACCAGTTGGCGGACGCCAATCTGCTGCGCCGCTACCACGGCGGCGCGGCCTATGACTCCAGTGTCGAAAACACCGCGTACGCCATGCGTGCCGACCAGATGCGCGACGAAAAACAGCGCATCGGCGAAGCCATCGCCGCGCAGATCCCCGATCACGCCTCGCTGTTCATCAATATCGGCACCACCACCGAATCCATCGCGCGTGCGTTGCTCAATCACAACCACCTGAAAATCATCACCAACAACCTCAACGTGGCTACCATGCTCAGCGCCAAGGACGACTTCGACGTGCTGCTCACAGGCGGTAATGTGCGACGCGACGGCGGTGTGGTGGGCCAGGCGAGTGTCGACTTCATCAACCAGTTCAAGGTCGATTTTGCCCTGGTGGGTATCAGCGGGATCGACGAAGACGGCAGCCTGCTGGACTTTGATTACCAGGAAGTGCGGGTTTCCCAGGCGATCATCGCCAATGCGCGCAAGGTGATCCTGGCCGCGGACTCCAGCAAATTCGGGCGCAATGCCATGATCCGCCTCGGGCCGATCAGCCTGGTGGACTGCCTGGTGACCGATCAGCAGCCGGTGCCGGCGTTGGTGCAGTTGTTGAGTGAGCATAAGGTGAGGCTGGAGGTCGTCTAGCGTCTGCACCGCCGCCATCGCGGGCAAGCCCGCTCCCACATTTGATCGAGTTCCGGCATGGGAATGCGGCCACCTGTGGGAGCGGGCTTGCCCGCGAAGGCGATCCATCCAGCACTCATTCTCTCGAGCCTGGCCCAGGCTCACGTTCACAAATTTTCCTTTCCCCCTCCTTCGATGAGTTTTTTCAATCGAACTCGACTGGCTGTGCCCGCGTTTATCAGCTACCATTTTCGCAAATGAACATTAATGTTCGAATTCCAATACGAAAAGATCGAGAGGCCAGCCGATGAACCCTTCTACCTTGCCTGCTCCACCGCTTGCCGAAGTCTATGACGTTGCCGTAATCGGCGGCGGGATCAACGGCGTCGGCATTGCAGCAGACGCAGCCGGGCGCGGTTTGTCGGTATTCCTTTGCGAAAAGGACGACCTGGCCAGCCACACGTCTTCCGCCAGTAGCAAACTGATTCACGGCGGCCTGCGCTACCTTGAACACTACGAATTCCGCCTGGTGCGTGAAGCGCTGGCTGAACGTGAAGTGTTGCTGGCCAAGGCGCCGCATATCGTCAAGCAGATGCGCTTCGTCCTGCCGCACCGCCCGCACCTGCGTCCGGCCTGGATGATCCGCGCCGGCCTGTTCCTGTATGACAACCTGGGCAAGCGCGAAAAGCTGGCCGGTTCGAAAAGCCTCAAGTTCGGCCCGGACAGCCCGTTGAAAAGCGAAATCACCAAAGGCTTCGAATATTCCGATTGCTGGGTCGATGACGCCCGCCTCGTCGTATTGAACGCCATGGCCGCCCGCGAAAAAGGCGCACACATCCACACCCAGACCCGTTGCGTCAGTGCCCACCGCAGCAAAGGCCTGTGGGAAATGAACATGGAACGCGCCGATGGCAGCCTGTTCTCGATCCGTGCCCGTGCGCTGGTAAACGCCGCAGGCCCGTGGGTCGCCAAATTCATCAAGGACGACCTGAAGCTGGACTCGCCCTACGGCATCCGCCTGATCCAGGGCAGCCACCTGATCGTGCCCAAACTTTACGAAGGTGCGCATGCGCACATCCTGCAGAACGAAGACCAGCGCATCGTTTTCACCATTCCGTACCTGAACCACTTGACCATCATCGGCACCACCGACCGCGAGTACACCGGCGACCCGGCTGCAGTTGCGATCACCGAAGGCGAAACCGACTACATGCTCAAAGTGGTCAATGCGCATTTCAAGAAACAAGTGAGTCGCGACGACATCGTCCACACCTACTCCGGTGTGCGCCCGTTGTGCAATGACGAGTCGGACAACCCGTCGGCCATTACCCGCGACTACACCCTGGCCTTGTCGGGCGGCACGGGCGAGGCGCCGATCCTGTCGGTGTTCGGCGGCAAGTTGACCACGTACCGCAAGCTTGCCGAATCGGCCATGGCGCAACTGGCGCCGTACTTCACCCAGATGCGCCCGAGCTGGACCGCCAAGGCCAGCCTGCCGGGCGGCGAAGACATGACGACGCCAGAAGCCCTGGCCGAAGCCATTCGCAGCAAATTCGACTGGGTGCCGAGCGAGATCGCCCGCCGTTGGTCCACCACCTACGGCAGCCGCACCTGGCGCCTGCTGGAAGGCGTGCAATCCCTGGCCGACCTGGGCGAGCACCTGGGTGGTGGCCTGTACACCCGCGAAGTCGACTACCTGTGCGCCGAAGAGTGGGCGACCCAAGCTCAGGACGTGCTGTGGCGCCGCACCAAGCTCGGCCTGTTCACCACCGCGCAGGAGCAGGAAAGCGTGCAACGTTACCTGTCCAAGGTCGAGCAGAACCGCAGCAAGACCCAGGCTGCCTGACACACCCGTAATCCTGTAGGAGCGAGCTTGCTCGCGAAAAACCTGAGAACGCCGCGTTTATTCAGCATGAACGCGGCGTTTTGCGTTTTTCGCGAGCAAGCTCGCTCCTACAGGCCCATTCGGTTTTCCGAACGCCACACGACAACCTATTCGGTTTGCCGGACCCAAGGCTTAAAAATAACTCGTCATATAAACTTAATCCCCAACTAAATCATGCAGTTAATCTTTTACTGCTGGTATGGCACGACTCATGCTCTACACTCTTGGACGATTGCCTGGGACGCCTCAGGAGCCGTCACGGGCATTCGCTGTACAAGAGAGCCGTTTAGCTGGCTTCATAAAAAAAACAAATGTCGAGGAAGTATTGATGCGCATCGTTCCCCATATTCTGGGCGCAGCTATCGCTGCCGCTCTGATCACCACTCCAGTGTTCGCCGCTGAACTCACCGGCACCCTGAAGAAGATCAACGACTCCGGCACCATCACTCTCGCTCACCGCGACAGCTCCATCCCGTTTTCCTACATCGCGGACGGTTCGGGCAAACCCGTGGGCTACTCCCATGACATTCAGCTGGCTATCGTTGAAGCCCTGAAAAAAGACCTGAACAAACCCGACCTGAAGACCAAGTACAACCTGGTCACCTCGCAAACCCGTATTCCGCTGATCCAGAACGGCACCGCGGACCTCGAGTGCGGCTCCACCACCAACAATGCCGAACGCGCCCAGCAAGTCGACTTCACCACCAACATCTTCGAAATCGGCACTCGCCTGCTGGTCAAGAAAGACAAGGAAGGCAAGCCGTCCTACGCCGACTTCGCCGACCTCAAAGGCAAGAACGTCGTGACCACCGCCGGCACCACGTCCGAGCGCATCATCAAGGCGATGAACGCCGACAAGCAGATGGGCATGAACGTCATCTCCGCCAAAGACCACGGCGAATCCTTCCAGATGCTCGAAAGCGGCCGCGCGGTTGCCTTCATGATGGATGACGCCCTGCTCGCCGGTGAAGAAGCCAAGGCCAAGAAGCCGGACGATTGGGTCATCACCGGTACGCCGCAGTCCTTCGAAGCCTATGCCTGCATGGTTCGCAAAGGCGATCCGGACTTCAAGAAAGCCGTGGATAACGCCATCGTCGGTCTGTACAAGTCCGGCGAGATCAACAAGATCTACGCCAAATGGTTCGAAAGCCCGATCCCGCCAAAAGGCCTGAACCTGAACTTCCCGATGAGTGAAAAGGTGAAGGAGCTGATCGCCAACCCAAGCGACAAACCAGCGCCTGACGTAAAAATCTGATACCTGACTAAGCTTATCGCCTGAGGGAGCCAAACCTCCCTCAGGCGTCTGTTACTACCTGCTGGTTTTATTTTGGAACACTCGACCTGGCGGTTTTCGAGCCGATCGCGTGTGCCTGGCGTTCATCGCCGGGCGGGAATGGACTTTCCCCAAGCGGGTGCTTGTACATCGATCGATTTCGGGGGAGACCCTAATGAATTACAACTGGGACTGGGGCGTATTCTTCAAGTCCACCGGCGTTGGCAGCGAGACGTATCTCGACTGGTACATCGCCGGTTTGGGCTGGACTATCGCCATCGCTGTCGTGGCGTGGATCATCGCCTTGCTGCTGGGGTCCGTCCTGGGCGTCATGCGCACGGTGCCGAACCGCCTCGTGGCGGGCATCGCGACCTGCTACGTCGAACTGTTTCGCAATGTGCCGCTGCTGGTTCAGCTGTTCATCTGGTACTTCCTGATACCCGACCTGCTGCCCCAAGGCCTGCAAGACTGGTACAAACAGGACCTGAACCCGACGACGTCCGCCTACCTGAGCGTTGTCGTGTGCCTGGGCCTGTTCACCGCCGCCCGCGTCTGCGAACAGGTGCGCACCGGCATCCAGGCGCTGCCAACCGGCCAGGAAGCCGCCGCGCGCGCCATGGGCTTCAAGCTGCCGCAGATCTACTGGAACGTGCTGCTGCCCCAGGCCTACCGGATCATCATTCCGCCGCTCACCTCGGAATTCCTCAACGTCTTCAAGAACTCCTCCGTGGCGTCCCTGATCGGCCTGATGGAACTGCTGGCGCAAACCAAGCAGACCGCCGAGTTCTCGGCCAACCTGTTCGAGGCCTTCACCCTGGCCACGCTGATCTACTTCACCCTGAACATGAGCCTGATGCTGCTGATGCGCATGGTCGAGAAGAAAGTCGCGGTGCCCGGCCTGATCTCCCTGGGGGGTAAATAATGGAATTCGATTTCAGCGGCATCATCCCCGCCATCCCCGGCCTGTGGAACGGCATGGTCATGACCCTGCAGTTGATGGTCATGGGCGTGGTCGGCGGCATCATCCTGGGCACGATTCTCGCGCTGATGCGCCTGTCGTCCAACAAGCTGCTGTCGCGCGTGGCCGGCGCCTACGTGAACTACTTCCGCTCGATCCCGCTGCTGCTGGTGATCACCTGGTTCTACCTGGCGGTACCGTTCGTGCTGCGCTGGATCACAGGCGAAGACACCCCGATCGGTGCGTTCACCTCCTGCGTCGTGGCCTTCATGATGTTCGAAGCCGCGTACTTCTGCGAAATCGTGCGGGCCGGCGTGCAGTCGATCCCCAAGGGCCAGATGGCGGCGGCACAGGCCATGGGCATGACCTACGGCCAGACCATGCGCCTGATCATCCTGCCCCAGGCGTTCCGCAAGATGACGCCGTTGCTGCTGCAGCAGTCGATCATCCTGTTCCAGGACACCTCGCTGGTTTACACCGTGGGCCTGGTGGACTTCCTCAACTCCGCCCGTTCCAACGGCGACATCATCGGCCGCTCCAACGAGTTCCTGATCTTCGCCGGTGTCGTCTACTTCATCATCAGCTTTTCCGCCTCGCTGCTGGTCAAGCGTCTGCAAAAAAGGTTTGCCGTATGATCTCTATCAAGAACATCAACAAATGGTATGGCGACTTCCAGGTGCTGACCGATTGCAGCACCGAGGTTAAAAAAGGCGAAGTGATCGTGGTGTGCGGGCCGTCCGGCTCGGGCAAATCCACCCTGATCAAATGCGTCAACGCACTGGAACCGTTCCAGAAGGGCGACGTTATCGTGGACGGCACCTCGATTGCCGACCCGAAGACCAACCTGCCGCAACTGCGTTCACGCGTGGGCATGGTGTTCCAGCACTTCGAACTGTTCCCGCACCTGACCATCACCGAAAACCTGACCATCGCGCAGATCAAGGTGCTCGGCCGCAGCAAGGAAGAAGCCACCAAGAAGGGCCTGCAACTGCTCGAGCGCGTGGGCCTGTCGGCGCACGCCCACAAGCACCCGGGCCAGCTCTCCGGCGGCCAGCAACAGCGTGTGGCAATCGCCCGCGCCCTGGCCATGGACCCGATCGTCATGCTGTTCGACGAACCGACCTCGGCGCTCGACCCGGAAATGGTCAACGAAGTACTGGACGTGATGGTGCAGCTGGCTCAGGAAGGCATGACCATGATGTGCGTGACCCACGAAATGGGCTTCGCCCGCAAAGTGGCCGACCGCGTGATCTTCATGGACGCCGGCAAGATCATCGAAGACTGCCCGAAAGAAGAGTTCTTCGGCGACATCAGCGCCCGCTCCGAACGCGCGCAGCACTTCCTTGAGAAAATCCTGCAGCACTAAGTACTACAGCGCTTCCACTGTAGAAACCGGATCCATTGTGGGAGCGGGCTTGCTGTGGCGAGCGGGCTTGCCCCGCGTTGGGCTGCGCAGCGGCCCCAAAACCAGCGACCGAGGATTGCCTGACACACTGCATTCCTCATTACTGGGGCCGCTACGCAGCCCAACGCGGGGCAAGCCCGCTCGCCACAATAACCCCGCTCGCCACTGGACAAGCACCATCAGCACAACTGGTTGACCCAAGGCATCTGTGATGAAATGCGACCCCAACCAATTTCGCGCCGCACCGCCATCACTTGCCGTGAAACCACGCCTGATTCGCCAACTGTTCCTGCCACCGTTGATCATCGCCCTGATGATCGGCCTGGGTTACATCGGCTTCTGGATCAGCGAGTACTACGGCATTCGCACCCTCAGCGACACCGGCGAACGCCAGCTGGAGTTGCACGCCCGTACCGTCGAAAGTGAACTGAGCAAATACACCTACCTGCCCAGCCTGCTGGAACTTGAATCCAGCGTATCCACGCTGTTGGCCGACCCCAACCAGGAAACCCGCAAAACCGTCAACGATTACCTCGAAGGCCTCAACCGACGCAGTCGCAGCCGCGCCATCTACGTGATGGACACCACCGGCCGCGTACTCGCCACCAGTAACTGGCGCGATGCCGACAGTTACCAAGGCGAAGACCTGTCCTTTCGCGCCTATTTCCAGAACGCCGTGCGCGGCCAGCCCGGACGTTTCTACGGCATCGGCAGCACCAATGGCGAACCCGGCTACTACCTGGCCCATGGCCTGGAAGAACACGGCAAAATCATCGGTGTCGCCGTGGTCAAAGTGCGCCTCGAAGCTCTGGAAGAACGCTGGCAACGCGCGCGCCTCGAAGCCTTCGTCAGCGACGAGAACGGCATCATCATCCTCTCCAGCGACCCGGCCCGCCGCCTCAAGGCCGTGCGCCCGCTGAGCGATGAAACCAAGGACCGCCTGGCCCACAGCCTGCAATATTACTGGGCGACGCTGAACGCGCTGGAGCCCCTGGCCCGCGAACGCCTCAACGAAGGCACCGAGAAACTGACCTTCCCGGCCAATAGCGAAGTGGTCAATGACGAGCACGCCGTCAGTTACCTGGCGCAAACCCGCCCGCTCAACGACACACCGTGGAATTTCACCCTGCTCACCCCGCTCAACGACCTGCGCCGCGCCGCCATCAACCAGGGCATCCTGGTGGCGGTGGCGTTTGGCCTGGTGGCGTTTTTGCTGATTGCCTGGAACGAAAGGCGCAAGGTCATCGCCACCCGCCTTGCCGCACGGGAAGCCCTGCAGGAAGCCAACAGCCAGCTGGAGCGACGGATCGCCGAACGCACCGCCGACCTGCGCGCCAGCAACGAACGGCTCAAAGGCCAGATCCGCGAGCGGCGCCAGGCCGAAGAAACCCTGCGCCGCGCCCAGGATGAACTGGTGCAGGCCGGCAAGCTGGCGGCCATCGGCCAGATGTCCACCAGCATCGCTCACGAACTGAACCAGCCGCTGGCGGCACTGCGCACCTTGTCCGGCAATACCGTGCGCTTCCTGGAGCGCGGCGCGCTGGACACCGCCAGCGCCAACCTCAAGACCATCAACGAACTGATCGACCGCATGGGCCGCATCACCGCCAGCCTGCGCTCCTTTGCAAGGCGCGGCGACGACCAGGGCGAAGCCAGCCTCGCCAAGGCCGTGGACGCCGCGTTCCAGGTACTCGGCGCACGCCTGGACAGCCTGCCGCTGACCCTGCACCGTGGCTTCACCAACGCCCAATTGCAGATTGACCAGACGCGCCTGGAGCAGATCCTGGTCAACCTGATCGGCAATGCCCTTGACGCCATGCAAGCCCAGCCGGCCCCCGAGCTGTGGCTGGACGGCAGCAGCGCCGACGGTAAATACCGCCTGCAGGTGCGCGACAATGGTCACGGCATCGACCCCGAGGCACGCAAACATTTGTTCGAACCGTTCTTCACCACCAAACCCGGCGAGCAAGGCCTGGGCCTGGGCCTTACCCTATCCGCCAGCCTGGCGGCGGCCACCGGCGGCAACCTCGTCGTGGAACACCCGGCCAGTGGCGGAACGGCCTTTGTCCTGTGCCTGCCCTTGGCGGGCGTTCAAAAAGCTGAGTCGACATGAATACAGACGCTACAGCCCTTAAAGACGACCTCACCGTACTGATCGTCGAAGACGACCCCCACGTGTTGCTCGGTTGCCAACAAGCCCTGGCCCTGGAAGATATTCCCAGCGTCGGCGTCGGCAGTGCCGAAGAGGCGTTGCAGCGCATCGGCGAGAACTTCGCCGGCATTGTGATCAGCGACATTCGCCTGCCGGGCATCGACGGCCTGGAGCTGCTCAACCGTCTCAAGGCCCTGGATAAAAGCCTGCCGGTGGTGCTGATCACCGGGCATGGCGATATCTCCATGGCGGTCGGTGCGATGCGCAATGGCGCCTACGATTTCATGGAAAAACCCTTCTCTCCCGAGCGCCTGGTGGACGTCGCGCGCCGCGCCCTGGAGCAGCGCGGGCTGGCGCGGGAAGTCTGGTCGCTGCGCCGCCAACTGGCCGAGCGCGATTCCCTGGAAGGCCGCATCATCGGCCGCTCGCCGGCCATGCAGCACCTGCGCGAGTTGATCGCCAACGTCGCCGACACCTCGGCCAACGTATTGATCGAAGGCGAGACCGGCACCGGCAAGGAACTGGTTGCGCGCTGCCTGCATGATTTCAGCCGCCGTCATGCCCACCAGTTCGTCGCGCTGAACTGCGGCGGCCTGCCGGAAAACCTGTTCGAAAGCGAGATTTTCGGCCATGAAGCCAACGCCTTCACCGGCGCCGGCAAGCGTCGCATCGGCAAGATCGAACACGCCCACGAAGGCACGCTGTTTCTCGATGAAGTGGAAAGCATGCCGATCAACCTACAGATCAAATTGCTGCGCGTCTTGCAGGAGCGCACCCTGGAACGCCTGGGATCGAACCAGAGCGTGGCGGTGGATTGCCGCGTGATCGCCGCCACCAAGTCCGACCTCGACGAACTGAGCCGCGCCAGTCAGTTCCGCAGCGACCTGTACTACCGCCTCAACGTGGTGACCCTGGAATTGCCGCCCCTGCGCGAGCGCCGCGAAGACATCCTGCAATTGTTCGAACACTTCCTGCAGCAGTCATCCCTGCGCTTCGACCGGGCGGTGCCGGAGCTGGACAACCAGACCCTGTCGAGCCTGATGAGCCACGACTGGCCGGGCAACGTGCGTGAGTTGCGCAACGTGGCCGAACGCTTCGCCCTCGGCCTGCCGGCCTTCAAGAAAAGCGGCGCCAGCAGTGGCAATCAAGGCCTGGCCTTCACCGAGGCGGTTGAGGCTTTCGAACGCAACCTGCTCAATGACGCCCTGCAACGCAGCGGCGGCAACCTGACCCAGGCCAGCCAGGAACTGGGCATGGCCAAGACCACCTTGTTCGACAAAGTCAAAAAATACGGGTTGAGTCACTGATGGATCTTTTCTTGAAGGCCGCCCTGGGCGCCGCCGTGGTATTGATTCTGGCGGCGCTGGCCAAGACCAAAAACTACTACATCGCGGGGTTGGTGCCGCTGTTTCCGACCTTTGCGTTGATCGCCCACTACATCGTCGGCAAGGGCCGTTCGGTGGAGGATCTTAAGACCACGATACTGTTCGGGATGTGGTCGATCATTCCGTATTTCGTGTATCTGGCGACGTTGTATGTGGTGGTGGATCGGATGCGCTTGGAGGCGTCGTTAGCCGTGGCGGCGGTAGCCTGGTTGATGGCTGCGACCGTGCTGGTAAGCATCTGGGTACGCGTTCATACCTGACACAACTCGATCAAACTGTGGGAGCTGGCTTGCCTGCGATTGCGGTATGTCTGTGCCAGATGAGTTGGCTGATACACCGCTATCGCAGGCAAGCCAGCTCCCACAGTTGAATTGAGGCGTGCCAGAGAGGTCAGCGGACAATCTTGTCGACCTGGATGCCCAGCTTCTTCAGGCGATACCAGAAGCTGCGCTCGGAAATCCCGATCTTCGCCGCTGCAGCGGCCTGCACCCCATTGCTCTCCTGCAACGCCGCGAGTATGTAGGCCTTCTCCACTTCCGCCAATGCCGCATCCAGATCCTGGGGAATGCCCGGGCCGTCGCTGAGGATCGTTGCCACGCCGCCTACGCTGGGTTTTGATGCAAACAGATACCCCGGCAAGTCGATATCCTCGATAACCGGCGAAGCCGCCACGATGGTCGCGCGCTCCACGCAGTTCTGCAGTTCGCGGATATTGCCCGGCCAGTGATACGCCGCCATGGCCTGCAACGCTTCGGCACTGAACCCGGTAATGCGTTTGCCGGCAGTGGCGCTCAGCGTGTGGGCGAAGTGCCGGGCCAGGGGCGCGATGTCTTCAACGCGTTCACGCAACGCCGGCAGCGGGATCGGGAACACATTGAGGCGGTAATACAGGTCTTCGCGAAATTCCTTGTTGGCCACCGCCTCCAATAGATTCTTGTTGGTGGCCGCGATCACCCGCACGTCCACCTTGCGCTCGCGCGGGTCGCCCACCGGTTCGATCACGCGTTCCTGCAACGCCCGCAAAATCTTGGCTTGCAGGGCCAGCGGCATATCGCCCACTTCATCGAGAAACAACGTGCCCTTGTCGGCCTGCTGGAAGCGCCCTACCCGGTCGGCCACGGCGCCGGTAAACGCGCCTTTGCGATGGCCGAACATTTCGCTTTCCAGCAACCCTTCGGGGATGGCCGCGCAGTTGACCGCCACGAACGGCTTGTCGGCACGGCTGCCGTGCTTGTGGATGGCGCGGGCGACCATTTCCTTGCCGGTGCCGCTTTCGCCGGTCAGCAGAATGGTCGCGCTGCTGTCGCGCACCGATTCCACCGCTTGCAGCACTTTGCGAAACGCCGGGCTGTCGCCGACCAGGCTGTCGAATTGCGCGTGTTCATCCAGCTCGGCACGCAGGCGTGCGTTGTCGCGCATGATGTCGCGAAACTGCAGGGCCTTGGCCACGGTGATGTCCAGTTCGTCGATGTCGAACGGCTTGGCGATGTAGTCGTAGGCACCGTTGCGCATCGACTGCACGGCGTTTTTCACCGTGCTGTAGGCGGTCATCACGATCACCGGCACGTGCGGGTAGCGCAGCTTGATCTCGGCCAGCAGCGCCGGCCCGTCCATGCCCGGCATGCGCCAGTCACTGATGACCAGGTCGATGTCTTCCCCTTCCAGCACCTTGAGCGCATGCAGACCATTGCCGGCGATAAACACCTGCACATCGTTCTGACCCAGGGCCGACGCCAGCAGGTCGCAGAGCTTGGGTTCGTCGTCGACCACCAGAATGTTATGCGTCATGACTGTCCTCGTCGTCTTCGCCCATCGCCGGAATGTACAGGCTGAACGTGGCGCCGGCATCCTTCTCACTGGCGCATTCGATGCTGGCGTCGTGACTTTCCATGATCGAATAGACTTTGGCCAGGCCCAGGCCGGTGCCGGAAGCCTTGGTGGTGACGAAGGGCGTGAAGATACGCTCGATCATTTGCGCCTCGATACCCTGGCCGGTGTCGGCAATGCTGATCACCGTATGCTCGCCCGCCGTGCGAATGCCCAGCGTCAGGCGCCCGCCTTCGGGCATCGCGTCGATGGCGTTGAGAATCAGGTTGAGGCACGCCTGCTTGAGCTGCTTGGCATCCGCATAAAGGGTCGCGCCCGGCGCCTGGTCATCGATCTGTGCATCGATGTTATGGGAGGCCAGTTCCGGGCCGCAGAAGCCAAGAATTTCCTCCACCAGGGGGCGCGCAGGCAGCACCACGCGCAACGGCGGGTTGGGCTTGGCGAAGTCGAGGAATTCGGTGATCAGGTCGTTGATGCGGCTGACCTCACTGATCACGTATTCCAGGTGACGCTTGTCGGTGTCCGCCAGGTCGGCCCGGCGGTGCAGCAACTGGGTCGCAGTCTTGATGATCCCCAGCGGGTTGCGGATTTCGTGGGCCAGGCCCATGGCGACTTCACCCAGGGCGTGCAGGCGATCACGCCGACGCAACTGCGCTTCAAGCTGATGCAACTCGCCCAGGCGCTCGGTCATATGGTTGAAGGTGCTGCTCAATTGCGCCAGCTCGTCGCCACCGCTGACCACCACGCGGTGCGCGTAGTCGCCGGAAATCACCGCGCCGACGCCTTGGGAAAGATCCCGCAGCGGCTTGGTCAGGCGCCGCGACACCCATACCCCCGCCGCCAGCGACAGCGCCGAGCTGAGCAGAAAGATCAGCACGAACAGATTGCTCTGGTTCACCAGCCCTACCAGGCTGGTGTGGCGCAGCAGGCCGCTGAAAATCACGCCTTGCAGCTCGCCCGCATCGTTGAAGATCGGCCAGTACAAACCGCTGTAGTTGTTGGTGAACTGCTCGCTGGGCTGCTTGGTGCTGCGCATCGCGGTTTCGACGTTCTTGGGGATGCGCGAAGGGTGGTCCTCGAAGCGCTGCGTCGAGAATATCTCGGAGAACCCGTCGGGGTTGGCCAGGTACAGGCGCAGGTCCAGGGAATGCACATCCGCCACACTGGTGAGGAAACTGCTGTCGAGGTAAGTCCCCACCAGCAGCAGGTAATCGACGCCGTCCTGGCTGGTTTCGAAGGTCGAGACCACAATGCCGGTGGACGCGCCACCCACCTGCACCGTCTGCAATACCGTGTTCTTGGCCAGGCTGATCTGCTTGACGATGTCATCGGCGGCGGTGCTGAACACCAGTTTGTGGTCACTGACGCGGATCAGCGCCACCACGTCGATATCGGTGGCGTCGGCAATGTCGGCGGTCAACCGGTCGTGCCTCGCGGCTTGCCGGCTCGAAGGCGGGCTGGTGTAGCGCAGGAACAGTTTGGCCATGCGCGCGTTGTCGTGAAGGATGTCGCCGATCTCATCCTTGACGATCTTGGTCGACTCCTGCAGCCAGATGCGCACGTTGCTGTCGAAGATCTGCGACAGCGTGGTGGCGGCCAGTTCCGCGGCGATCATGGTGGGGATCACGCTGACCAACCAGAACGCCAGCACCAGCTTGCGCTGGACGCTCCAGCGCGAAATGGCAAAGGGGCGGGCTTTCTGGCGGGTCTTGGTGATCATCAGGTTTCGCTTATCGCAGCAGCCATGGCAGGGTCGGAACGATCCGGTCGGATAAACAGTTTTACAAGCATGAGCAGGCCGTTGACCAGCCGGTTGCGATGGCGGAAAAACACACTGTTGCCCTGGAACTCGCAGCCCAGGCGCAGCTTACTGGCATACCCGGCCTGCCCGCACTCATACCGCGCGATATTGTGTTGAATACAATAGTCGACGTTGGTCAGCCAGCTGCGAAAGTAGAGGTTGTAGTCGCGGCTGAATTCCACGTCATGCCCGAAAAACTTGTCCACCAGCCGGTGCTCGTCGACCAGCACCAGATTGAACGCCACCAACCGCTCGCCCACCCAGTAGAGCACACAGACCGCGCGCTCATCGAGGCGTTCGAGCACCCCGGTGAAGTAGCCGGCGGGCAGCCGCTCGAACTGCAATTCGGCGCGTGCCAGCGTGGCTTCGTACAGGCGCATGACCTCGGGCAGCACATCGTCGATCGTGCGCCGCCACTCCACCCGCGGCCCCGGCGCACGCAGTTTGCGGCGCAGGTCCTTGCGGGTGGATTTGCCCAGCGAGCCCAGGTAGGCGTCTACCGAGCCATAAGGCAGCGGCAATACGCCCGTGGGCAAGCTCGGCATGCTTTGCAAGCCCGCCGCCCGGCAACTCTGGCGCCAATGCGGGTCTTTGCTTGGCGCGTCCTTGACCGCCAGCAGGCCGATACCAAAGTCGTCGGCGTCCCGGCGTGCGGCTTCCAGCAGGTGCTTGAGCAACTGCGGGCGCAGTGTCTGTGGCACGCCACTGGCGAAACCGGCATCGCAACGTTCGGCCACCGGGGAACCGAGCGCGTACAAGCCAAGTTGCAGCAACCCCGGCCACAGCCGTTCGACACCCTCGGTCAAGCGCTTGCCAGCGCCCGACACCGTGGTATCGAGACGATAATGGGTGATGAAAGCGGCGGCCACCGCCACCAGCGTTCCCTCCTTGTAGACCGCCAGGTAGCGCCACTGGAAATCAGCGATGGCGGCGTTTTCCACGGCGACGTAATAGTCCCAGTCTTCTAGCGCCCCCGGGAAACAGTCGTTCCAGGCGCTGCGCTGGATGGCCCGGATGGTCGGGAAGGCTTGGGTAGTGATCACAGAGTTTTCCTTAGCCTTTGGCGAACGCTGTCAAATGTGGGAGCTGGCTTGCCTGCGATGCAAACACCTCGGTCTATCAGGCAGACCGCAGCGACGCTATCGCAGGCAAGCCAGCTCCCACATCGACCTGCGTTGCGTGTTGTTCGATGAATTGGGCGCTTAGCTCGATCACCCGGCGGTATTGCAGGTCGACCGTGATCATGTGATAGCAATTGTCCAGCAGGATCTTGGTCACCGGCCCGCCGAGGTGGCGTTCCACGTAGTCGGCGTTCCAGCGGCTGGTGATGTCGTCCTCAATGGCGTGCAGCACCAGCGCCGGTACGTTGATCGAAGGCATGCGTTTCTTGACCTCGGCGTTCATCCAATGCAATTCCCGCACGGTCACGCCCTTCATCGTCAACAAGCCCGCTTCGCTGCTTTCGCCTTGTTTCATCTGCCGTTCAACGATGGCGCGCAGGCGTTCGTTCTTGATGCCGTAGGGCGGTTTTTCGGTGAAGCGGAACAGGCGCACGCCAAACGGAATGCGGATCAACAGGGGCGTGATGAACGCCATTTTGCTGATGCTCCAGCCGTCGTACTTGAGCGTGGTGGAATACATCAGCAAGCCGGCGACCTGCCCCGGATGCTCCGACGCCAGGTACATCGACATCACCGCGCCCATGGACAAGCCGCCGACAAACACCTGCGCGTGGCGCTGCTTGACGCCCACGAAGGTCTTGCGAACGCCTTCGTACCAGTCGCGCCAGCCGGTGGCCTGCAGGTCGCTGTTGTCCCCGCAGTGCCCGGCCAGGGTGGGCACGTACACCGTGCAGTTGCCCGCCTTGGCCAGGCCCCGGGCGACCTGGCGCAATTCCGTCGGGGTGCCGGTCAGGCCATGGATCAACAAAATCCCGACCGGCCCGTCACCGAGAACGAAGCCGGCGTCACCTTCACCGAGGTCGATCTCTGCCGGTTTCACCGCTGGGTCGCCCGTACCAGCAGTTGCTCGAGCAGCTTCAAGCCCAGCTCGATTTCCGGGTAGCTGATTTCCAGGGACGGCGCCAGGGTGATCACGTTCTTGTAGTAACCGCCCACGTCGAGGATCAGGCCGAGTTTGCGTCCATCCACCACCATATCGCCCTTCATGCCTTCCTCGACCATGTAGTCCAGGGTCGCCTTGTCCGGGGTGAAGCCGTCCGGGCCGCAGATTTCGCAGCGCAGGGCCAGGCCCAGGCCGTCGACGTCGCCGATGATCGGGAAACGTTTCTGCAAGTCTTGCAGGCCTTCGAGGAAGAACTTGCCCTTGGCCATGACCATCGCGCCGTAGTCGACTTCGTTGGTCATCTTGAACATTTCCAGGCCCACCGCCGTGCCCAACGGGTTGGAGGCGAAGGTGGAGTGGGTCGAGCCTGGCGGGAAAATTTTCGGATTGATCAGCTCTTCGCGCG
This sequence comes from Pseudomonas cedrina subsp. cedrina, assembly GCF_001983175.1. Lineage (GTDB taxonomy): Bacteria > Pseudomonadota > Gammaproteobacteria > Pseudomonadales > Pseudomonadaceae > Aquipseudomonas > Aquipseudomonas cedrina. The sequence continues at coordinate 462,081 of NZ_MNPW01000004.1, read as the reverse complement.
CCCAGATGCCGCCCAATGGGTTGAGGCCGTTGGTCAGCGCCTTGCCGAACACGATCACGTCCGGCTGCACGTCAAAGTGCTCGATCGACCACAGTTTGCCGGTGCGGTAGAAGCCCATCTGGATTTCGTCGCTGACCATCAAAATGCCGTGCTGGTCCAGCACGTGCTTGAGTTCGCGGTAGAAGTTCATCGGCGGGATCACGTAGCCGCCGGTGCCCTGGATCGGTTCGACGTAGAACGCGGCATACTCGCTCTGGCCGACCTTCGGGTCCCACACCCCGTTGTATTCGGTTTCGAACAGGCGCGCGAATTGCTGCACGCAATGGCTGCCGTACTCTTCCTTGGTCATGCCTTTGGGGCCACGGAAGTGATACGGGAACGGGATGAACTGCGCGCGCTCGCCGAAATGGCCGTAGCGGCGACGGTAGCGGTAGCTGGAAGTGATCGACGAGGCGCCGAGCGTACGACCGTGGTAGCCGCCTTCGAAGGCGAACATCAGGCTCTTGCCGTTGGTGGCGTTACGCACCACTTTCAGGGAGTCTTCGATGGATTGCGAACCGCCGACGTTGAAGTGCACGCGACCGTCGAGACCGAACTTGTTCTTGGCGTCGACCGCGATCATTTCCGACAGCTCGATCTTGCCCTTGTGCAGGTACTGGCTGGCGATCTGCGGCAGGGTATCGATCTGCTGTTTCAGCGCGTTGTTCAGGCGCGGGTTGGCGTAGCCGAAGTTGACGGCCGAGTACCACATTTGCAGGTCGAGGTAGGCCTGGTCTTCGGTGTCCCACACATAGGAGCCTTCGCACCGGCTGAAAATGCGCGGCGGCTCGATGTAATGGACGGTGTCGCCGTAGGAGCAGTATTTGGCTTCTTTATCCAGGAGGACCTGGTCTTCGGCGGTAGCGATTCGGATATCAGACATTGTGGAAGAGTTCCTGATGTTCAACAAAGGAGGCGGCGTTGGCAGCGATGCCTTGGGGCAGTTGCGCAAGCAATGCGGGCACTTGGGCAAAACTGTCGAAACGCGCGTGGGGAATCTGGTGGGCAACGCAGTAGTCGGCGAGGCTGCCCTTGGCGAACACGAAATCGGCGGTGGACGCCACGCACATGTCGGACTTGCCGTCGCCGATCACCAGCACCCGCTTGTCATGCGGGGTGGATTTGCACTTGCAGTTGCCGGAGGCGGCGCGGCAGGCGGCGCTGGCATAGGGGAAATCGATGCGCCAACTGTTCTGGTCGACCTGGCGCAGGCGGTTGGCGAGGATCGGCAGCAAGGTCACGTAGTGGCGTGACAGGATCCGCGCGATGCCCTGCTCGATGCCATCGCTGACCACTTCGATGGACGCGCCCAGGCCCATCACGTGATCGACGAAGTCCGGGAAGTCCGGGTCGATCTCGACGCTGTCGAAATACGCCAGCAGTTCGGAGGGGGTGGCCTTGATCAGCGCCAGTTGGCGGCTCAGGCATTCGCGTGAACCGATGTGCCCATCCAGCCATTGCTGTTCGATGGTTTCCCATTCGGGCCCGGCGAAACGCTGGAGGACGTTGTCGATGACATCGGTGGGGGTAATGGTCCCGTCGAAGTCGCACACGATATGCCAGTCAATCATTGTGGTTACCTTGATGGAGCGCGCTGTCTGCGCTTGCACCAGGGGTTAGAGCAGGGACTGTGCCAATTGGCCAACGCCCAGCGGGGCTGGGCGTGCGGCCGTATGTGTGGGGCGCAAGCTACAATTTTTGTAGCTTGCTACAAACAAGATGAGTGCTTGCGTGGGCATGCCGGTCTGCGCGTTCATGCGCGTGCATTCATTTTCAGGAGCCGTGACCATGTCCAGGATCACATGCGCTGCATTCGCCGGTTTACTCAGCCTCAGCGCGCACGCCACAGGCATCACCGGTGACGTCGGCGCAGGCGTCAGCTACCAGCCCCATGACCCGACCGGCAGCCGCTACGAAACCCGGCCCGTGCCGTATCTCGACCTGGACTGGGGCGATGTCAGCCTGGGCACCGACGACGGCTTGACCTGGAGCGCCTTGCACACCCACGGCTTCAGCGCCGGCCCTTACATCAATTACTTGCAGGGGCGCACCTCCAACGGATCGCTGCAGGGGCTGCGCAATGTGTCGGACATGGCTGAGATAGGCGGCTTTGTGCAATACGCGCCGGCTGATTTCTGGCGGGTCTACGCGCAACTGGGCCAGGCCGTGGGCGGCGGGCATTCGCAAAGTGGCGCGCTTGGCAAGGTCGGGGGTGAGCTGGGTTACCCGCTGGGCGGCGGGGTTATCGGCAGCAGCGGCCTGGTGGCGCATTTCGCCGATGCGCGCCAGACCCAGACGTATTTCGGGGTGGATGACAGCGAAGCCGCAGCCACCGGATTCAAGGCCTACAACGCCAGCGGCGGTTTCCAGAACGTCACGTTGAGCCAGAGCTTCCAGTTCCCGCTGGCGCCCAACTGGTCACTGTTGACCAGTGCGAGTTGGGTGCACCTGGTGGGCTCGGCGGCGGACAGCAGTATTGTCAGGCAGACCGGTGATGTGAACCAGGGTCAGGTGCAGACGGCGATCAGTTACACCTTCAACTGAATCATCTGGGAGCAAAATGTGGGAGCTGGCTTGCCTGCGATGACGGTGTGTCAGCCCCAGATGCATTGACTGATGCGCCGCCATCGCAGGCAAGCCAGCTCCCACAGTAGATAGGTATTTCATAGCGAGATCTTCAGTGCTCTTCGCCCTCGGCCAGCAGCGCGATCCCGGCGATAATCACCCCCACCCCCACCCAATGCAACGGGCTGATATGTTCCCCCAGCCCCAGCCACGAGCCGAGCAGCACCGCCACGAACACCAGCGAACTCAGCGGAAACGCCAGGGACAAGCTGCTTCGCCGCAGGATCAGCATCCACACGAAAAATGCGCCGATGTAGCAGGCAATCGCCGCCAGGATCCCTGGGTTGCGGGCCACCTCGCCCAGCCACTGCCAGTTGAAATCCATCTGCCCCAGTTGGTCCCCGGCCACTTTGGTGAACAATTGCCCGGCGCTTTCGGTACAGATCAATAACGCCCACAGCACCAGCGTGCCGAAACGCCCATGCAGCCACGTATGCGCATTCATGCCTGACTCCCGGCAATCGCCACCAGCATCACCCCCAAGGTAATCACCAGCGTGCCCAGCCAACGGCGGCGGCTGACGGTTTCGTCCAGCACCACCTTGCCCGCCAGCACCACCCCGCAATATGCCAGCGCGGCTGCCGGAAACAGCAGACTCAACGGCGCGCGGGACAAGGCTTCAAGCCAGACGAAAAATTCGATTACATACGCGCCGATTCCGGCCCACAACAGCGGCGCATTGAACACTTGGCCCCAGAACGCATTCAGGCGAAAACCGCCATCCAACTCGGGCAAACGGTCCAGGCCGAGTTTGAAACACAACTGGCCGATCACATCGAGCACGATGGAAAACGCCACCAGCCACACCACGGTCAATGTCACGGGAACAGCTCCTCAAACAGGTCGATCAGGGCTTCATTGGTCACGGCGTTGCGCTGCAGATCCTCCGGGCTCCAGCGCTCGACCGGCGGCTGGTCGGACTTGGCTTCCCAGCGCTTGAAGGCATTGCTGAACACCGGCGTAGCGAACTCGCCGCACACGTCGATGCCGATGATGCGTTTGCGCGCGGCCAAGGCCCGCAGGGCTTGCAGCAAGTGCGCCAGGCGCATGCCGCCTTGGTCCCAGTTGGTGGCCGCGTCTTCGCTGGCGAGCACGTCTTTGTCAAGGGTGATCCAGATCGCCTCGGTGGGCAGGCTGGCGATCATTTGCTCAAGGAACGCAGCCCAGTCCAGCTCGGCCAGGTTGCGCCAGTGCAGGTGGTTTTCCTGTTGTTGATGGCCCGCGCCGTCCCCTACCCGCCCCCATACTTTCGAGGGCGGATGCTGCCAGGGAAACAGCTGCAACTGCCCGCGCTTGAGGGCACCGAGGTTGCCGCCGCGCAATTGCGGGTTATGCAGGTCATCGCTGCACGGGCCAAGGGTGACGATGCGTTTGATCGCCGGCATTTTCAATGCGCGGTTGACCCACGAGCCACAGTGACGCTTGGGCGCAAAACGTACCCAGTCGGGGTGGTTGTCGAAGTGGATCAGGCTGATGGGTTCTTTCAAGTCGGCGAGAAATGCGGGCGTGAGGTGGTGATAGTCGCCGGAGCCGACAAACAGGATTTCCGGCCGCGCATCCGTGGGCCGGGGCCTTTGGGCCAGGCGCTGGGTGAAGCGCTTCCAGGTTTTTTCGGTGGACCACAGGCGCAGTTTCGGGCCCAGGTCCAGCAGGTCGATGCGCGTGGCACGGCCGCTGGCCAAACGCCGGGCAATCGGCGCCTGGCTGGTGAGGCTGTGGTCGAGGTCAAGAATGTTCAAGGCAGTGTTCCCCCTAAGGCTTCAGGGGTCAATGCAAGGGGCGGGCCAGTGCCTGTTTCGGGAACAACACAGATCAAAATGTGGGAGCTGGCTTGCCTGCGATGGCGGTGGGTCAGCCCAAAATGTATTTACTGATACACCGCTATCGCAGGCAAGCCAGCTCCCACAGTTTGAACTGTGTTCGGCTTTAGTTTTTCGCTTCGCTGATGATCTGGCGAATCGCCCCCACAAACGCCTCGGCCGGCTGCCCGCCGCTGACGGCGTACTGGTCATTGAAGACGATGGTCGGCACCGAGGTCACCCCACGGGAAACCCACAGCTGCTCTTGTTCGCGCACCTCGGCGGCGTACTCGTCGGACGCAAGAATCTCGGCCGTCCGTTTGATGTCCAGGCCGACGCTCTCGGCGATGATCGCCAGGGTCGCGTGGTCGGACGGGTCCTGCCCATCGCTGAAATACGCCTTGAACAGCGCTTCCTTGAGGTTGTACTGCAAGCCTTCCAGCCCAGCCCAATGCAACAGGCGGTGCGCATCGAAGGTGTTGTAGATACGACTCTGGCCATCGGTGCGAAAAGCAAAGCCCAACTCGGCGCCCATGTCGCGGATGCGCGCGCGGTTGGCTTGGGATTCTTCAGCGCTGGAGCCGTATTTTTCGGTGATGTGCTCGACGATGTTCTGCCCCTCGGCGGGCATGTTCGGGTTCAGTTCGAACGGCTGGAAACGGATCTCGGCCTGCACCTCGGGGCCAAGCTGGTCGAGGGCTTCGGTCAGGCCGCGCAGGCCGATGACGCACCAGGGGCAGGACACGTCGCTGACGAAATCGATTTTCAGGGGAGTACTCACGGTAGGCAACCTCGCTGCTTGAATGTGCCGCAAAGGTTGCACGATACACCAATGTCACAGCAGCTTCGCAGGCGCCACCGGATCAATCTGCGCCCAGTGCGCCGCATCTTCGCGATGGGCTTGCAGGTACGGCAACACTGCCGTCAGCAGCGGCGCCTTGAACGCCTCCTGGAAACGATGGGCCATGCCGGGAATCAGTTTCAGTTGGCTGCCCTGGATATGCGCGGCCAGGTGCACGCCATGCATCACCGGCAACAACGGGTCGGCGGTGCCGTGCACCACCAGCGTCGGCACGCGCAATTGGTTGAGCAACGGCACGCGGCTCGGTTCGGCGAGGATCGCCATGATCTGGCGCTTCACGCCTTCAGGGTTGAAGGCGCGGTCGTAGGACAGCGCCGCCTGGTGCAACAGCGCCTGGCGATCATCCTTCACGTTCGGGCTGCCCAGCGCCGCGAGCAAATCGGCCTGCTGTTCCAGCGCCACTTCACGATTGGGCGCGCTGCGGCGTGACAACAATTGCACCAGCGCCGCATTCGGCGCCGGCAGGCCTTCGGCGCCGGAGCTGGTCATGATCAAGGTCAGGCTTTCCACCCGTTGCGGCGCCATGGCGGCCAGGTGCTGGGCAATCATGCCGCCCATGCTCACGCCCAGCACGTGGAATTGCTCGATCTGCAAGGCATCCATCAAGCCGAGGGCGTCGTCGCTCATGTCGCTCAAGGTATACGGCGCCGCCACGGGCAGGCCGAGCTTGTAGCGCAACACTTCAAAGGTCAGGTTGGCATTGGCCGGAGCCTGGCTCCAGGTCGACAGGCCGACGTCGCGGTTGTCATAGCGGATCACCCGAAAACCCTGCTGGCACAGGGCGACGACCACTTCGTCGGGCCAGTGGATCAACTGCCCGCCCAGGCCCATTACCAGCAGCAAGGCAGGGTCGGACGCACGACCAACGCTTTGGTAAGCGATGCTCACCTGAGCCAGGTCGACCGTTTGGGTCGGGACATTGACGTCACATCGAGAAGCCGCAAAAGACGGCAGGCCGAACAATAAGGCGGCCAGTAAACACAACACGCGCATGAAAAACACCGAAACGCAGAACCCCAGTAGAGCGCGAGTCTGATGAAGTTTGTTCAAGCGCGCTGCCACACTTGCATGACAGTTTGATGAAGAGTGCCCAGCGGTCGAGGTCGACACAACTTGCAACATGAGACAAACTCACGCAATCCGCTATTATCACAAATTGTTTTCATGGAGAGCCCCGTGCTCGAGATCCGTCACCTCAAGACCCTGCACGCCCTGCGCGAAGCTGACAGCCTGGTGGAAGCCGCCGAGCGTCTGCACCTGACGCAGTCGGCGCTGTCCCATCAGTTCAAGGAGCTGGAAGAGCGCCTGGGGATGCAGCTGTTCGTGCGCAAGACCAAGCCGCTGCGCTTCACCAGCGCCGGCCTGCGCCTGCTGCAACTGGCCGACGCCACCCTGCCGCTGCTGCGCGGCGCCGAGCGCGATATTGCGCGGCTGGCCGGCGGCACGGCCGGGCGCTTGCACATGGCCATCGAATGCCACAGTTGCTTCCAATGGCTGATGCCGACCATCGACCAGTTCCGTGATGCATGGCCGGAAGTCGAGCTGGACCTGGCGTCCGGTTTCGCCTTCGCGCCGCTGCCGGCCCTGGCCCGCGGCGACCTGGACCTGGTGGTGACCTCCGATCCGCTGGAACTGCCGGGCATCACCTATGTGCCGCTGTTCACCTACGAAGCCATGCTGGCCGTGGCCAACCAGCACGCGCTGGCGAACAAGGCGTACATCGTGCCCGAAGACCTGCTGAGCGAAACCCTGATCACCTACCCGGTCGAACGCGACCGCCTGGACATCTTCACCCGCTTCCTGGAACCGGCCGACGTGGAGCCGGCCCAGGTGCGCACCTCGGAATTGACGGTAATGATGATGCAACTGGTGGCCAGCGGCCGCGGCGTGTGCGGCATGCCCCACTGGGCGCTGCATGAATACAGCTCGCGCGGTTACGTGAAGGCCAAGCGCCTGGGCGAGAAAGGCTTGTTTGCCACGCTGTATGCGGGAATTCGCGCGGACATGCTGGATGCGCCGTATATGCGCGACTTTTTGCTGACGGCCAAGGACACGTCGTTTTCGACGTTGGATGGGGTGAGTGCGGTGCGCTAGAGGCGATCTCGAAAACAGCGCAGGTCATCTGTGGGAGCTGGCTTGCCTGCGAATGCGGTGTGTAGTGAGCGGGCTTGCCCCGCGCTGGGCTGCGAAGCGGCCCCAATAAAAACACTGCCGACCTCCAGGTAGAACCGAGTCGCCTGGTTTGGGGCGGCTTCGCCACCCAGCGCGGGGCAAGCCCGCTCACTACACACCGCTTTCGCGAGCAAGCCCGCTCCCACATTGGATAGGATTTCCAAATTTAGATATCAATCGGCCTGCAACTCGCGCCACATATGGATCTTGTCGAAGTAGTCGACCCCCACCCGCACCGCCAAGGGCTCCAGGCCGTACTGGATGAAGCCGCAGCGCTGGTACAGGGCGAAGGCGGCGTCATTGCCGGCGGTGACGGTCAACTGGATCAGCTTGAGGCCGGGCTGCCGGCGTGCTTCTTCCAGCGCCGCCTCGACCAACTGGCGGCCCAGGCCCTGTTGCTGGTGGGCGGCGTTCACGTACATGCCGAACAGGGTGACTTTGTGCCGCGCCTTTTCGCGCGGTTCGAACGCCAGGCCGACAATGCCGGCCAGTTCGTTCTCGACAAAAGCGCCGAGCAGCCGGTCCAGCGCGCCGCCCAGGCGTTTTTCCCACCAGCTCAACGGCATGGCCGCACGTTCGGCCACGCTGGACGTGAATGCCTGGGGATAGGCGTCATACGCTTGCAGCATCAAGGCTCGATACGCCTGGGCATCGCTGGCCACCAAGGCGCGAATGATCACGCTGTCAGCGACTGGCGATAAAACGGCAGGATCAGGTCACGTGTCAGGGGCGCCAGCAGCAAGCCGCCGTCGCCGGTAGGGTCGATCCAGCGCACCTCTTCAATCTCGGCTGCGGGCGTGACCGGTCCGTCGATCCGCACCAGGAACAACTCGGCTTGTACGGTAAACCCCGGCTCGTTGGCCGCCGGCGCCGAAAACCGGCCAAGGTAGCGTGCGTCGCCCGGCGCAATGCGCAGGTTCAGCTCTTCGTGCAGCTCACGGGCCAGCGCCTCGGCGGGCTGCTCGCCCGCGTCGATCTTGCCGCCGGGCTGCATGAAGGCCTGGGTGCCGCGCTTGCGCACCAGCAGGGTCTGGCCGTCGCTGCCGATCAGGACGGCGGCGGCGATGCGGATAAGCGAAATGTTCGTCACAGGTCAGCGGTCTCTTCGGGTAGTTTGATAAATACGCTGTACTTCGCGCCCTCCATCGCCTCGAAGGCAATCAGCTTGTCCACCAGCGGCAGGTTCAGCACCTTGCCTGCGTTGAGCAGCAGCATGCCGTTGTCGGCGTTGAGGTTGCGCGCCAGGACCATGCCGGCTTCCAGCTCGCGGGTGGTCAGCACCTTGACCGCCGGGTCGCCCAGCGTCACGTCACTCAGGAACGCGGCACAGGCCAGGACGAAGTCCTCGATCAGCTCCGGGTCATACAGGCGCCCGGCATATTTGCGGATGTACAGCAGCGCTTCGTCACTGTTCATCTGCCGCTCGAGGATCAGGCCCTTTTGCAGCTCGATGAAGTCCACCGCCAGCTTCAGCAGGCGCGAACCGAACGGGATCGCATCGCCCTTGAGGTGGTCGGGGAAACCGCTGCCGTCCCAGCGTTCCTGGTGGTGACGGATGATGCGTGCCGCGTCCTTCATCGGCTCCAGGGTCATCAGCAGCGACTCGCTCTGGGTCGGGTAACCGCGATATTGCTCGCGGTCGGTGCTGTGCAGCTTGTCGGACGGGGCGACCAGCATGCTGTCGTTCCAGCTCAGCTTGCCGATGTTGTAGAGCGCGGCCGCCATGGTCAGGTCGCGCGTGCTGGCTTCATCCATGCCCTGGGCCTTGCAGTAGAGGCGCACCAGCTCGATCAACGGGCGGTTGGTCTGCTTGTCCCTGGGCAAGCGCAAGTTGGCCAGCAACGAAAACACCTCGGTGCCCGTCGCGTAGCTGCGCTTGAGTTCTTCGTAGGCCAGGTCGAGCATGTCGGCGGTCTGCTGCAATTCCGAGGTGCGCGATACCACGCGTTTTTCCAGGGTCGCGTTCAGCGCCTTGAGCTGTTCGTTCTGCACCTGGGTCAGGCGCTCAAGCCGCTGATGTTCCAGGGCCTGCTGCAGGATCAGCTTCAGCTCATCGTCGTTCCAGGGCTTGGCGATATAACGGTGGATCTGCCCTTCGTTGATCGCCTTGATGATCGTCGGCACGTCGGCGTAGCCGGTGAGCAGGATACGGCTGGTGGCGGGATACAACCGATGGACCTCGGCCAGCAACTGCGCGCCGTCCATGCCCGGCATGCGCGCGTCGCTCATGACCAGGTCAACGGGCCGCGCCGCCATTATTTCCAGGGCCTGGGCGCCACTGCCGGCCAGCACGACCTCAAAGGGCTGGCCGCGCAGCAGGCGACGCAGGCTGTTGAGGATCGACTCTTCATCGTCGACCAGTAAAACGGTGGGATGTGCGTTGGGGAGCGTAGCGAGTTGTTCATCCATGCCTACTGCGCCTTCGAATTAACTGAAAAATTGAGCCGAACCGGACCTGTGCGCCAAGACGTTTTCCTCGCTTGACGCGCGCGGTTGATTTGACGCCAACTGGCCGTCGATATCAAGGCAGTTCGACTATGCTGTCACAGCAGGTCAGCGGTGCAGCCAGGGAAGGCCAAGGCTACCTGTTCAGTCAAGCTGCTGCAGCACTGGCGCCCGATCAATACCCCCCACGCTTGCAAGGAGTGCTCGCTTGAGCGACGTCTCACCCTACCGTCCCGGCCTCATACTGAGCCTGTGGCTATGCTTGGGCATGCCGCTGATGGCCGCGCCGTTGGATGAAGCGCTCAAACCCTTGCCCGCGGTGCCAGCGCTGGACCCGGCCAAGGTCGAGCTGGGCCGCCAGCTGTTCAACGAGCCGCGCCTGTCGGTGAATAACACCCTGTCCTGCGCCAGTTGCCATCGCCTGGAATCCGGAGGCGCCGACAACAAGCCGTTCTCCATCGGCTTCGACGGCAAGCCGGTAGACACCAACACGCCATCCGTCTTCAACGCCAGCCTTAACTTCAAGCAGTTCTGGAATGGCCGCGTCGACACGCTGGAGGCACAGGTGGCACACGTCGTCATCAGCCCCGTGGAAATGGGCAGCGACTGGAACACCGTGGTGCACAACCTCTCCGCCCTGCCCGCCTACCAGGCCGCGTTCAAACAGGCCTACCCCGATGGCCTCACCGCCGCCAATGTGCAAAACGCCCTGGCCACCTATGAACGCACGCTGTTGACCCCCCATTCGCGGTTCGACCAGTACCTGCTGGGCGATACCGAGATCCTCACGATCCAGGAAAAATACGGCTACCAACGCTTCAAGGACTACGGTTGCATCGCTTGCCACCAGGGCGTCAACATCGGCGGCAACATGTTCCAGAAATTCGGCGTCATGGGCGATTACTTCAAGGCGCGCGGCAACCCGGTCGAATCGGACCTGGGCCGTTACCTGCTGACCCAGGATGAGGAGGACCGCCATGTGTTCAAGGTGCCGAGCCTGCGCAACGTCGCGGTCACCGCACCGTATTTCCATGATGCGTCGGCCAAGACCCTGGAGGAAGCAGTGGACGTGATGTTCAGGTACCAGTTGGGGCGCAATCCGTCCCAGGAAGACAAGGACCTGATCGTCCTGTTTCTCAGGACCCTGACCGGCGAATGGGCAGGCAAGCCGCTATGAGCACACCGACATGACCCTGTCTCGCCGCCGCATTACCCAGGTATTGCTGGGCCTGGTCACCCTGTTGCTGGCCTCGACGCTGGTGTACCTGTACATCAAGTCGTCCCGCGACCAGACGGCCACCTATACCCATTCGCGGGATTTGATCCGCCAGCTCCAACAGCTCAATGCGCAGTGGGACAGCGAAGTGCTCAAGGCGCGGATCGCGCTGACCCACAACTACGACCCGCTGGTCGCGCCGCTCGCGCAAATGACCGGGCTATGGGACGACCTGGAAAAACGTGAGACCTATCACAGCCCCAAGGACCTGACCCGCTGGCAGGCCAGCCGGGACGCGTATCAGACGGCCATCCAGGAAAAGGCCCGGTTGGTCGACCAGTTCAAGTCCCACAACGCAGTGCTGCGCAATTCGCTGGCTTTTTTACCGACCGCCGAAGATGACATCCAGGCGCAGTTCAACCGCTTCAATGAGCACGACCGCCTGCAACTGCAGGGCGTGGCCACCGATACCTACGACCTGCTGCTCAGTAGCCTGGAGTTCGCCCAGGTCACCAGCGACGAGCGCGCCGCCGATATCCTGGTGGGCCTGGGCAAACTGGCGATCAACAAGGAGCGTTTGCCCGCCGATTTCCAGGCGCCCGTGGAGATTCTGAGCAACCATATTTCGTTGATCCTGCGCGAACAACCGGTGGTTAACGGCTTGCTGGAGCGCATAGCCGCGGTCCCGGTGGCCGAGCGCCTGGACGAGCTGACCACGCATCTCGACCAGGACCAGCAGGCGGCTGACCTTATCGACCACCAATACCACCGTTACCTGCTGGTCTTCTCGACCCTGCTGGTGGCGCTGTTGCTTTACCTGGCGGTACGCCTGCTGCGCAGTTTCGCCGAAATCAACCGGGTCAACCGCGCCTTGCATGCGGCCAATGAAACCCTGGAGCAGCGCGTGGAGCGACGCACGCAGCAGCTCAAGGATGCGCAAAGCGAACTGCTGGACAGCGCTCGCCAGGCCGGCATGGCGGAGATCGCCACCAACGTGCTGCACAACGTGGGCAACGTGCTCAACAGCGTGAATATCTCCGCCGACCTGGTCACGCGCAAGCTGCGCAGCAGCAAGGCGTTGGGCCTGGGCAAAGCCATGCAGTTGATCAACGAACACCAGGGTGACCTGGGCCGCTTTTTCACCGAGGATGAAAAGGGCAAGCTGCTGCCCGGTTACTTGAACCAGTTGGTCGAGGCGATCGCCGTCGAGCAGCAAGGGATGGCCGAGGAACTGGCGCAATTGAGCAAAAGCATCGACCACATCAAAGACATCGTCTCCACCCAACAATCCTATGCTGGCGCGGCCACGCTAAAGGAAGCGCTGCATATCGGCGCGCTGATGGACGACGCCTTGCGCATGAACGAAGGGTCGCTGAGCCGGCACAATGTCACGGTGGTCAAGCATTACGCCGAGGTGCCAGAGATCCTTGCAGACAAACACCGCTTGCTGCTGATCATGGTCAACCTGATCAGCAACGCCAAACAGGCCATGTCCAGCCTTTCCGACCGGCCACGGCAAATGACCCTCAAGGTCCTGCCACTGGATGACGGCACCTTGCAGATCAGCGTGAAGGACGAGGGTGAAGGCATACCCATAGAAAACATGACCCGCATCTTCACGCACGGCTTCACCACCCGCAAGGAAGGCCATGGCTTCGGCCTGCACAGCTGCGCCCTGGCCGCCGTGGAAATGCATGGCCAGCTCAGCGCCCACAGCGACGGGCCGGGCCAAGGCGCGGTGTTTACCTTGACGATCCCTCTTACTCTTGCCGGAAGCCCGACATGAACCAACCTCCGAACCGGCGCATCCTGTTGATCGACGACACGCCCTCGATCCATGATGATTTTCGCAAGATCCTGATGCCGACCGCTGAAGCGAACCAACTCCTGGATGACATGGAATCGGCGCTGTTCGGCGATACGGCCAAGGCCCAGGCCCAGGTTTTCGAATTGCACTCGGCCTATGGCGGCGAAGAAGGCCTTGGCCTGCTGACCACCGCCATGACGCAGAAATGCCCCTACGCGCTGGCCTTTGTCGACATGCGCATGCCCCAGGGCTGGGACGGCGCCCGCACCATCGAAGAGCTGTGGAAAGTCGACCGCGACCTGCAAGTAGTCGTGTGCACCGCGTACTCGGACTATGCCTGGGAAGACCTGCTGGAACGCCTGCACGGCCATGATCGCCTGCTGATCCTGAAAAAACCCTTCGACAACATTGAAGTCCAGCAGATGGCCAACACCCTGGCCAATAAATGGGACATGGCTCGCCGCGCTTCGCTGCAAACGGCCCACCTGGAGCATTTGGTGGAGCAACGCACACAAGCGCTGCAACTGGAAATCGACGAGCGCAAGCACCTGGAAAGCCAACTGGTGCAGTCGGAAAAACTCGCGTCGCTGGGGCAGCTCGCGGCGGGTGTCGCCCATGAGATCAACAACCCGGTGGGCTTCATTTCTTCCAACCTCAGCACACTGGACGGCTACTTCACGCAGTTGCAACAGATACTGCAAGCCTATCAAGACGCCGAGCCACTGATCGCGGCGCCGGAGCAGCGCGACCAGCTCAAGGCGCTGCGTACCGACCTCGAACTGGATTTCCTCACGGAAGACATTCCGATCCTGATCAGGGAATCCAAGGAAGGCATCGGTCGGGTGGTGCAGATCGTCAAGGACCTGAAGAACTTCTCACGGGTGGACAACGACCAGACCTGGCAATTTGCGAACCTGCAACAGGGCATCGACTCGACGCTGAACATCGTCGCCAGCGAGCTCAAATACAAGGCCGATGTAGTCAAGAACTACCAACCACTGCCGGAAATCGAATGCCTCGCCTCACAACTCAACCAGGTGGTGATGAACCTGGTGATCAACGCGGCGCAAGCCATGGGCCCGGAGCGCGGCATCATTACCATCAGCAACGGCGTGGAAGGCGAGAACATTTGGCTGGAAGTGGCGGACAACGGCTGCGGGATCGCCCCTGAAGCGCTGCAGAAAATCTTCGACCCGTTCTTCACCACCAAACCGGTGGGCGAAGGCACGGGGCTGGGGCTGTCGCTGTCTTACGGTATCGTCAAGAAACACGGCGGCACGATCGCCGTCAGCAGCGAACCGGGCAAGGGCACGACGTTTCGGGTGGTGTTGCCGATTCGGCAGACGGCGGCGTAGGACACAAAAAAAACCGGTGTTCACCGGGTCCAAATCGATTCACATAAACTCACGCGCAATGCGCAATTCGTTCGACTTCCTTGAAAATCTGCGCACCTTTGGCAATTTCGGCAGTACGCAGATCATAAGCGGTCTGCAAGTTGAGCCAGAACTGCGCGGATGTTTCCAATGCAACGGCCAAACGTAGAGCGACGTCCGCGCTGATACTGCGACGCATCAATACGATGTCGTTCACTGTCGGCGCGGAAACATGCAGCGCCCGCGCCAGAGCGGCGGCAGTGATGCCCAATGGCTCCAAGTATTCTTCCTTGAGAATTTCTCCGGGGTGCACAGGTCGCATTCCGTTCTTCAACATGATTCACCTCAGTGGTAATCCACAATTTCAACGTTTTCCGGACCGTTAGGCCCCAAATGAAACAGATCCGGAATTGACCATTGATTCGGATACTGTATTGCCCCTCTCTGTCACCGCACAACTGCTCCAGCCTGTTACCTGGCGGTGACCGCAAGTCAGCAAGTTCAACGGCTGCGTCAAGCATGCTCAGCTTTCGCTCCACCACCGAAACAATGGCAGACCAGCGCCGGGTTCGACCGGTTTCAAAAAGAGTCTTGGTATGGGTGCATTTGAAGCTTCTTATCATCGCTTAATGCTTAACGTTATTCGTTAAACAGACTGTACAGGGGTTTCTAAGATATTCAATAGGCAGTTGAAAGACACAGGTATGTAATGACGAGTGGTTGGTACACATAAAAAGCCGCTCTAGAAACCAGAGAGGCCTTCGACTGAATCCTACAAGCGTCACTCCTCGGCTTTTTTGGGGCTCGACCCAAACGAAGCAAACCGCTTGTTGAACCCCGCGATCCGGCCTTCGGCCTGGGTCTTGCGCTGCTGTCCGGTGTAAACGGGATGCGAGGCGCTGGACACGTCGAGTGGAATGTACGGGTAGGTGTTGCCGTCACTGTGTGTGTGGGTGCGATCGCTGTCGGCGGTGGAGCCGATCAGGAAGAACACGTCGGCGGCGGTGTCGTGGAACAGCACGGTACGGTAGTCGGGATGGATACCAGCTTTCATAAAGCCTCCGGGGCGTCTGGGTGCATTTGATGTGTTATACAGTAACACAAATCATGCACCCAAACGAGAACCGATTGCAATAAGCATAGAGCGCGTGGGCCTAGGCGGCTTCCTGGAAGTCCATCTCCGGTGGCTGCTGCGAGAAGCCACGGGTGAGTACGCCCAGGTAAACCAGGCCGATCGCCAGCCAACCCAGGCCGAGATACATGGCCAGGTGATCAAGGCTGATCATCAGCCACAGGTCCGCCAGCAGGCCGATGGCCGGGAATACCAGGAACAGGATCAACTCACGTACGCCGCGCTGCTTGGCGCCGATCCAGTAGTGAAAGATCACCGACAGGTTCACCAGGCTGAACGCCAGGAACGCACCGAAGTTGATGAACGACGTGGACGTGGTCACATCCAGCTTCAACGCCAGCAGCGCCACGACCGCACACAACAGGATGCTGTTGACCGGCGTGCCGAAGCGCGCATGCAAGGTGCCGAAGAACGACTTGGGCAACACGCCGTCGCGGCCCATGGCAAACAACAGGCGCGAACCACTGGCCTGGGCCGACAGCCCCGATGCGAACTGGCCAACGATCAGGCCGATAAGGAAGACCGACACAAACAAGTCGCCACCGATGTTGCGCGCGATTTCATATGCGGCCGAATCCACGTTAGTGAACTCGAACGACGGATGCGCGACCTGCACAAAGTAGGACACCGCCACGAAGATCAGCCCGCCGATGAGGGTAATCAACATGATCGCCCGGGGGATGGTGCGGCGCGGGTCGCGGGTTTCTTCGGTGAGGGTACTGACCGCGTCAAAGCCCAGGAACGAATAGCAGGCGATGGCCGCGCCGCTCATGATCAATGGCATGTGCATCTGACCGTTGAAGAACGGCGTGATGGTCCACAGTGGCTTGCTCGGATCGCCGCCGATGTAGTGGATGCACAGCGCCACGAAGGCGATCAATACCAGGAACTGCACCAGCATCAGCAAGGCATTGATGCCATTGGCCAGCTTGAGGCCGACGATATTGATGGCGCTGGTGACGCCGATGAACGCCAATACCCAGACCCACTGCGGCACCGTCGGGAATGCCGAATTGAGGTACGCCGCGCCGATCAGCCAGATGGCCATGGGCAGGAACAGGTAGTCGAGCAATACCGCCCAACCGGCAATAAACCCCAGCTTGGGGCTGATGGCCTTGCGCACGTAGGTGTAGGCGGAACCGGCCACTGGAAAGGCCGAGGCCATGCGCCCGTAGCTCATGGCGGTGAAAAACATCGCCACCAGCGCCGCCAGGTAAGCGGCGGGCACCATGCCCGCCGTGGATTGCGCCAGGATGCCGAAAGTGCCGAGCACTATGATCGGCGTCATATAAGCGATGCCGAACAGCACCACCGACCCTAATGACAGGGTGCGTTGCAAACGAGCCATGGGTAATTCTCCGCGCGATTATTAGATTTATGGCAGAACTGAAGTTGATGAAGCGTCTGTCGTTGTTTTTATGGTCTGTAGTGAGCGGGCTTGTCGAATCGTCGCACCGCCCGCGCTGGGTGGCGAAGCCGCCCCAAACCCGGACACCGTAGTTCTCACTGGAAAAGCTCAGTGCCTGAGATGGGGCGGCTTCGCCACCCAGCGCGGGACAAGCCCGCTCACTACAGGGTCAAGATCAGCCATTCATTTGGGGATCAGCAGCTCGCGCGTCCCATCGCTGCGCTCGATCACCTCACCCGGCAATTTCAAGCGCTGGTCGTCCAGGTAGCGATAGTCCTGGCGCGCCGCCGCCAGTTGGTCAAGATCCAGTTCAACCGTGAATTGCCCTTCCTCACGCCCGGCCTCGAACAGCAGCGTGCCGAACGGGTCGACCAAGGCACTGCCACCGGCGAACAACAACCCGCCATCGCCCTCTTCCACGCGGTTGACCATCAGCGCAAACGCCTGGTTTTCCTGGGCGCGAGCCATGATCGCGGTGCGGTGTGTGGGGCCGTACGGGTCCATGTTGCCGTTGGTGACGATCAGCAGCTCGGCGCCCAACTGCGCATTGGCGCGGGCGCTTTCCGGGAACTCGATGTCGTAGCAGATCAACAGGCCGACGCGTACGCCATTCCAGAGGCAGGTGGCATAGCGATCGCCTGGGCTGAAGACCCCGCGATCAGAGGCCCACAGGTGGGTCTTGCGATAACGCAGGGCAATCCCTTCGGGCGTGATCAGCAAGGTGGTGTTGTAGAATTGCCCGTCATCGCGCTCAGCCGTGCCGATCACCACCGCGATATTGCGTGCGCGGGCGGCGTCGATCACGGCCTGCACGGTGGAGCCATCCAGCGGCTCGGCGACGTCGGCGACGGTCTCCGCCGACGGGAAGCCCATCAAGTGGGTTTCCGGGAAGACGATCAGTTGCGTATCGGCCGCCGCGGCAGCGATCGCCGCCAAGGCCCGCTCAAGGTTGTAAGCTGTACCGTTATCACGGCCCGCCAACTGGGCAAATTCGACCTTCATGGGTATTCCTTGTTCTGTGTACGTGCCGCAGTATGCGCAGGCGCAACCGGCCAGGGAATCACGCGGCGGGGGTAACCCGATAGGGGTAGATCAATGACCATGTCGCTGCAGGACATCGCCTGGCACCGTTCGGTGGGGCAAATGATAGACGCCCTGGACCAGCCCAATTTCTGGACCCAGCTTGTGCGCTTGCTGGACCAGTACGTGCCGTTCGACAGTTGGGTGGTGTTGCTGTTCGCAAGCCAACATCGCCCGCTGGTATTCGCAGAATGCCCAGGCGCCGACGGCGCGCCCGACCACCTGTTCCAGGACTATCTGAACGGCCTGTACCTGCTTGACCCCTTCTATATCGCCAGCCGCGAACACACGCGCACCGGGCTGTTTCGCCTGGCCGAGGTGGCGCCGGAGCACTTCGAACTCACCGAGTACTACCAGCGTTATTTCCGCCTGAACGTGGTGGCCGATGAAATCCAGTTCAATTGCCACCTGCCGGATGGGCGTACCCTGTGCCTGTCCCTGGGCTCCAGGCAGCGTTTCGACCCGGCGCAAATCGCCCTGCTGTCGCTGATCCAGCCCTGGGTGCTGGGCCTGTTGCGCCAGCGCCTGCCCTATGAATTGAACCAGGTCAGCGCCCCGCAGCCGCCGATCCAGAATGATGGCTGGGGCGCGCAGCTCACAGCGCGCGAGCTGGATGTGGGGCGCTTGATGCTCAGCGGCTGCTCCAGCAAGGAAATCGCGCGCAAGCTGGAAATCTCCGTTGAAACCGTGAAAGTCCATAAGAAACACATGTACAGCAAGCTGGGGATCAAATCCCAGTCAGAGCTGTTCTCGATCTTTCTACAGGCGCAAAACGCCTAGCCGATGAGTCCGAACCCAGGAACCCCGTATGAGCCTGTCTTTACTGAGCCGTTACGCCTTCTTTGCTGTGTGCGTCATCTTTACCCTCGCCAGCCTTCCCTTCATCGGGCATGAATGGCTGTGGCCCTTCACCCTGATCACCGGCGTACTGAGCCTGATCGGCATTTTCGACCTGCTGCAAAGCCCTCATGCGGTGCGCCGCAACTACCCGATCCTGGGCAATATCCGCTACCTGGTCGAAGCCATCCGCCCGGAAATCCGCCAATACCTGCTCGAATCCGACAGCGACGCCCTGCCCTTCTCCCGGGCCCAGCGCTCGCTGGTCTATTCGCGCGCCAAGAATGAAACCGCCGACAAACCCTTCGGCACCCTGATCGACGTGTACCAGTCCGGCTTCGAGTTCATCGGCCACTCCATGCGCCCCGCGCCGCTCAGCGACCCGAGCGCCTTCCGCGTGATCGTCGGCGGGCCGCAGTGCACGCAGCCGTATTCGGCGTCGGTGTTCAATATCTCGGCGATGAGCTTCGGCTCGCTGAGCGCCAACGCGATTCGCGCGTTGAACCAGGGCGCCAAGCTGGGCAATTTCGCCCATGACACCGGCGAAGGCAGCATCAGCCCCTACCACCGTGAACATGGCGGCGACCTGACCTGGGAACTGGGCAGCGGCTACTTCGGCTGCCGCACCAGCGACGGCCGTTTCGACCCGGAACGCTTCGCCGTGCAAGCGCGGGACCCGCAGGTGCGCATGATCGAAATCAAGATGAGCCAGGGGGCCAAACCCGGGCATGGCGGGATCCTGCCCAAGCACAAGGTCACCCGGGAAATCGCCGACACCCGCGGCATCATGATGGGCGAAGACTGCATCTCGCCCTCGCGCCACAGTGCGTTTTCCACCCCGCTCGAGCTGATGCAGTTCATCGCCAAACTGCGCGAACTGTCCGGCGGCAAACCGGTGGGTTTCAAGTTCTGCCTGGGCCACCCGTGGGAGTTCATGGGCATCGCCAAGGCTATGCTCGAAACCGGCATCCTCCCGGATTTTATCGTGGTCGACGGCAAGGAAGGCGGCACCGGCGCCGCGCCGGTGGAGTTCACCGACCATATCGGCGTGCCGCTGCGCGAAGGGCTGCTGTTCGTGCACAACACCCTGGTGGGCCTGAACCTGCGTGACAAGATCAAGCTCGGCGCCAGCGGCAAGATCGTCAGCGCGTTCGACATCGCCAGCGTCCTGGCCATCGGCGCCGACTGGGCCAACTCGGCGCGCGGCTTCATGTTTGCCATCGGCTGCATCCAGTCGCAAAGCTGCCACACCAACAAATGCCCGACCGGCGTCGCCACCCAGGACCCGTTGCGCCAGCGCGCCTTGGTAGTGCCGGACAAGGCCCAGCGCGTGTTCAATTTCCACCGCAACACCCTCAAGGCATTGGCGGAAATGCTCGCCGCTGCCGGTCTCGATCATCCGTCACAGCTGTCGGCCAAGCATTTGGTGCGGCGCATGTCGGCGAGCGAGATCAAGTTGTTCTCGCAGTTGCATGTGTTCTTAAAGCCTGGGGAGCTGCTGACCGGGGAAGTGAACGGCGCGTTTTATTCGCGCATGTGGCAGATGGCGCGGGCGGATAGTTTTGAGCCGCAGGAAGTCGTGGCGGCCTGATCCAGGCCCTACTCAGCCTGCCCGCTTTGGGCAGGCAATCGAGACATTCAGAAATACCCAGCCTTTTGCAATTGTTTAAAAATACCGCCAACCTGCGCCCGCCCAAGCGTGGCGTTTAAATCAGCCACGCCCCGTTGTCATCAATAAACCTTTTGTTCAAGAGCCCGCTGCCATGCTGAACGGACGCGACCCGCGCATCGATTTTTTTCGGGGCCTGGCGTTGATCTTCATTTTCTGGGATCACGTGCCCCACAACCCCCTCGGCCAGATCACCTTGCGCAACCTCGGTTTCAGCGATGCGGCGGAGGTGTTTGTGTTCCTTGCCGGTTTTGCCTCGGTGATGGCCTACGGCAAAGTGCTGCAACGCGAGGGCTACTGGATGGCCTGCCTGAAAATCCTGCGGCGCACCTGGGTGCTCTACGTGGTGCACATCTTTTTGCTGGCGATGCTGATGGGCATCGTGTTTTTCGCCAACAGCCATGTAGAAACCCGCGACCTGGTGCAAGAGATGGGCATGACCCATTTCATCACGCATCCGCAGCAAGCCCTGCTCGATGAACTGCTGCTGCGCTTCAAGCCCAACCTGATGGACCCGTTGCCGCTGTACATCGTGTTGCTGGCCAGCCTGACGCTGGTGTTGCCGTTGATGCTGCGTAAACCCTGGGCGGTGGTGGCGGTGTCATTGGCGGTGTACCTGCTGGCGCCCTGGATGGGCTGGAACCTTCGGGCGATCGAAGATGGCGTGTGGTATTTCAACCCGGTGACCTGGCAATTGCTGTTTGTGCTGGGCGGCGCGGCGGCCATTCGCAGCGGGCAACCGAGGCCGCTCGACACCCGGCACTTGCCGCGCCAGCCGCTGTTCATGGCTGCGGTGATGTACGTGCTGGTGACCGGCATCATCACCCTGTCGTGGCGCTGGCCGCACCTGCATGACGCAGTGATGCCAAGCCTGATAAGCGACCTGATCTACCCGATCAGCAAGACCGACCTGTCGCCCGTGCGCCTGCTGCACTTCCTCGCCCTGGCCTATGTCACCGCCAAGCTGTTGCCCGGCGACGCCTGGACGCACAACCCGCTGGCCGCGCAGGTGTGCCGCATGGGGCGTTATTCCCTGGAAATCTTCTGCCTGGGCGTGCTGCTTGCGCCGCTGGCCGACATGCTCAATGCCATGGCCGGCGATGCGCTGGCGATGCAACTGCTCACCGCTTGGGTGGGGGTGATGCTGATGGCTGCGCTGGGCGCCTGGCTGGAGTTCAATAAACGCCTGAGCCTGCCCCGCGCTACATAGCTAGCGCCCGACGCACACGGGCAGGTGCTTCCATTTCCTTCCACATTTTCCAGTGAAAGGAAGCGGCACATGCCCGACCCATCTCCCGTCAACGGCCTGACCGGCCACTTGCAGTCCAGCGAATCCTGGGGCCGGCAACAGGCCCTGGAAATGCTGCGCCAGAACCTCACGCAGAACCTCAGTACCCTGACGCTCGCGCAACAGCACGAGTATGTGCGGCTGCAACGCGAGGCCCTCGCCGCACACCACGCGGTGCAAGCCGAAAACACCGCCCTGGTTGAAGGGTTCACGACCCGTGGCCTGGCTCAATTGCGCAACAAGCTCGGCGGCCTCGACCCCCAGGCGGTCTTCCTCAACACCCGCTACCTGGAAAAACTCGAGGCACCGTTGCCCTGGGAGCCCCGCGGCAGCGCCGGTAACGAGTTGGCGCGCGCACCGCGCTTTCGCCGCGCCGTCGACGAATGGCACTATCGCACCCACGTATCCAGGCTCTCGCTGTGGGACGCCGCGTGCCTGAATTTCGATTTCGATACCGGCACTCCCCAGGCCTCGGGACACAGCTTTGTGGATGCGTCCTACCTCACCGGCGTGGATGAAAAACAGCTGAGCGTCAGCCAATTCATCGCCATCAGCCGCGAACTCGACCTCGGCGGCCAACTGCACACGACGTTGACCGAGGCTTTGGGCGTCGGCGGCAAAATGGCCGGCCTGATTGAAACCAGCGCACGCCAGCACCTGTTATTCGAAGCATTGGGGGCGTATCGCAACCGCGCCAACACAGGCGTGGACCAACACCTATACGAATCCCTGGTGGGCGCCATCGACGGCAGCGGCACCGCCTTGGCGTTCGACACCCTGAGCATGGACCTGGACTTGACGATCCTGCCCGCCGTGCCGTTCACGCCCTCGGGCAACCGGGTCGCGGTGCCGCTGTTGCTGATCGAGGTGGGCAGCCTGGGCGTGGTGTCGTATTTCCCATTTCGTCCTACTGGCGCCTTGCGTTATCACCACGACGCCAAAACAGCCGGTGCGCACTTCGTTGCCGACCTCAAGGCCAGTTATCGCGATGGCGACCTGGGCTGGTTTTCGCGGCAATTGCCGGTCACCGAAATCAACCAGTTCAAGCGCCTGCTGCACCAGGAACCTCGCCCGCAAGGCCTGAGCCTGGTGGCGGGTTACCTCTACGACGCCTTCCATGCGCTGTTCCCCGCAAAAACCCTGGATCACCTGCACTTTGTCAAAGACCCGAAGCCCGCCCGCACGCCAACCCTGGTGCAAGCGCTCGGTTATCGCCATATCCAGCAATACCAGGCCAACCTGGGCATGCTCGCCACCCAGCGCTCGGAGCGCGACCTGCAAGGCGTGATCGACGGTACCGCGTCGATCGCCAACGAGATCATGGAACTGCTGATGACGCCAATGCCCGGTGGCGTCAGCGGCTTGAACCGAGTGATGCAGGCGGTGGTGTTCGGCAACCTTGCGTACAGCCTGATCATCGGCGCCAGCGAAGCGGCCAAGGGCCAGGCCAGTGATTTCGCCGCCGCCATGGCCGATGTCGCGGACCTTGCGATCAATGGCCTGCTGATCTCCACCGCCGGGCGCGTGCACCGCCGACGTATCGAGAGCCTGATGCAGCGCCTGGGCGACCCGCGCAAAGTGCTGCATGCCGACGGCACCGAGAAGCTCTGGAAGCCCGATATCCACCCCTATGCCATTGCCGACCAGCGCCTGCTCGATGGCCGCATGCCCAATGCCCAGGGCCTGTACCTGGTCAACGCAGAACACTACGCACGTATCCAGCAAGGCGGGCAACAGATTGTCGCCAGCGTGCGCCCCGACCCCAAGACCATGGGCTTTGTGCTCAAGACCAAAGATGGCAACGGCTTCGCGGCACCGATTGTGTTCGAACCCAAACACCAGGCATGGGTGTTGGACCTGCATGGTACCGGCCAACTGTCCGACGCCCAGTTGCTCTCGCAGCTATTGCCCGAGGGTGACGCCCCTGTGCCCGACACGCATCTGCACAGCCTGTTGCGCAGCACCAGCGTGTCGCGCAATACCCTTGAGCGCATCTGGGCGGGCGAGCCACCGCCAGTCAACCTGATCGAAGCGAGCTGGCGCGTGCAGGTCGACCGAATGATCGAGCAACTGGGCCGTGGTTTCCATCGCGGCGGCGCGCTGCCTGCCCATGCCGACAGCGCCGTATTGAGCCTGTTGACCCAGCTCCCTACATGGCCGGCCAAGGCGGTCATCCACGTGTATGACACCAGCGCCAACCTGCTGCAAAGCCATGCCGCGCACGACAGCGCCCAACAACCGATCAACCTCAAGCGCAAGGCCGACGGCAGCTACATCGCCCTGGACGCACCGGACACAAGCGTAGCCACACAGGAATCGCTGTTCGAATTGATCCTGCGCCAGCAACCGCCCACCTCGACCCTCGGCAGAGAAGGCAGCCCGCAGCTCACCGAATCCCAGCGTATCTCGCGCCTGCGTGTGCAAATCAGCGCGTTGGCCAACCGCGAGCGTATCCGGCTGTTCACGGCCCTGACGCGTTACGCCGGCTATGGGCGGCATCAGGTGCCAGCGGATGAGCCGGCGCGCGTATTCGTGCCGCTCAAGGCGGCGTTCGACAGCGTCGAAGTCACGCCATTGCTGAGCAAACTGCACGCCGAATTCGCGCCTTTGACCCACGCCAACCTTAAACGGTTACTGGAGCAGAAGCCGCTGAGCGAGTCGCAGCAAGCGACTTACCTCAAGCAGGCGCAACTGCCCCGCTCGGTGCGCGAATACTTCGAACAACATCGCACGGCACTGCGCATCGATGCAGTGATCGACGGCCTGTACCATGCCCGTGCGTTCAACCACGACACCGACCTGTGGGCGCGGGAATTTACCCGCAGCCTGCTGCTCGAGCGCCTGGATCGCCACGTCGTGGTCACCGAAATGGCGGACGGGCCGCCAAGCAATCGCTACCAGAGCAGCGGCCCCGACGACACCACCGTCGAACTGCTGCACTACGGCGACGGTCGCTACGAAGCCTACGACATGCGCAACGCCGGGCCGATTCCGGTGGCGCCGCCGGTGGACAGTTTCTACCTGGCCATCGCTTCGGTGCTGCAACCCCATGAACGCACCCTGCTGGGCATGACCAGCGCCACGGACGCGCAAGGTCTGCGCACGACCCTTGGCGACGTGATGAGCGAACGCCGCAGCCCAGCCGGGTTGGTGCGCCTGCTCGATGAATCGCTGGGGCAATACCAGCAGAACCCGCTGCTGCCCGGCGATCTGCACGCCAACCCCGAAGGTCTGTACGAATGGCAAGGCAGCCTGTTGCTACCGTTATACGGCGCCTTTTACCCGGCGGTTCACGACCCGGAGGTGGGCAAGTGGCGCCTCAAACACCCGCAGAAGGTCGGCGTCGACACCCCGCGCCTGACCCACAACCGCCACGGCGCCTGGCGCCTGGAGAGCGAAAACCCGTTGGCCTGGGACGATCACCACCTGTTCTCGCGCCTGGGCAGCGCCGACTTCAACGTCGACCAGACAACAGCCGAGCGCATCCTCAAGCTCACCGACACTCCGGCCCGCGCCTTGCGGGAAGTGCATTGCGCCAACCTGGCGCCGCCCCCGCTGCTCAAAGACAGCAGCAAGCGCTTTGCGATCGAGCGGCAGATCCTGCACTTTATCCAGGCCATGAGCACCTACTCGGCCGGCCGCACGGCACGGCCATCGCTGCAATTGCTGCTGGCGTGCGCCCTGCCGCAATGGCCGCGAAGCCATGTGCTGCAAATCCACGACGACAGCGGCCGCACGGTGTCGCATTACCCGTCGGCCAATGCCGACGCGGTGCACAAGGTGCGGCTGTCGCAAGCGCAAAGCCGCAGCCTCGAACCGCTGCTCTCTCTGGTGCGCGACGATGCACTGACCCAAGCCCTGCTCGGCGAACTGCCCGAAGGCCAGGCCGAGCGCCTGTTCAAGCTGGCGCAAAAAATCGCCGAACACGCCGACCACGAGCGCACCCAATTGTTCGACATGCTCTACACCCAGAGCGAACGCAGCGCTAACGACCTGCACAACCGCTTACGCCAGCACCATCCGCAGTTGCCCGCCAGTGCGATCCAGGCCCTGCTCGACCACGCCAGCCCCGCCGAACTCAAGGAGTTGCAGGACAAGGACCGCGTACCGCTACGCCTCAAGGAACAGGCACGGCTGACCGCCAATGACACGCGCCTGAACCGCGCCTTCGAAGGCCTGTACCTGACGACCCTGTACAACCCCGACAGCGAAAAAATCATGCTGCATGCACTCAAGCATCTTGCCGCCTGGCCAGCCGAGGTGCGCCTGGACATTCACCAGGGCAGCGCCGCCGGGCCACTGCTGGAAAGCGCCGGGGTGCTGGCGGGCAGCGAGCGCAAGCGGCTTGCGCGAGTGGACGGGCGGTACCGCGCCTACGACGCCGAAGGCCTGCTGATCAGTGACCTGGGCGCCCCCGCCACTGACCTGCTCACCGCCCTCTGGCGCGTATTGAGTGACCCTCAACGTAAAGCCCTGGGCCTGGACGACAGCGCAGACGTGACAGCCCTGCGTGAGTCAATTGCCGATTGGGCGCTGAATCAGCGTATCGCGATCAAAAGCCTGCTCGGCTTGCCGCACATCCCTTATTGGCTGCAACCGCCGATGCAGGTTCACAGTTCATTTGTCGCCTACCCCTTCAGCCTGCGCAATCTGTGGCCGTTCGGCGGCGGCCAGGCGATAGACCTGGTGAGCAAGGCGCGCGAACTGTTCCCACAAATGGACCGCTTCACCGCCCAGCAATTCATCGATTCCCTGGGCATGAGCGAACCGGCGGCGCTGCTGGAACTGGAGCGGCGCAAGGCGCAATACCAGGCGCTTGAATTCGGCCTGGAACGCTGGGCAACCGCCGAGCACGCCAACGACCCTGAGGGCCTGTACCTCGGACACCGACGCTTGGCCGCGCAGAACATCCTGCGCGCCTGGCGCCGGGAGACACGTCGGGTCATTGCCAACGGCTTGTTCGATGCCCACAGCCTGGAGTTGCAATTCAACGGCAACCCCTGGCCGGACGCAGACTTCATCCTGAACGCCCGTGGCTTCGAACACATTGAGTATTTGAAAATTTCCGGCAACGGCTTTCCGGCCAACGCAGACGCCTTCCTCGGTAAATTCTCCCATCTCAAGGCACTGACCCTGGACTGCATGCTCACTCACCTGCCTGACAGCATCACCGCCATGACCCAACTGGAACACCTGGAACTGAGCGACAACCTGATCGTCCTCACCGAAGACTCACGGCGGCGCCTCAACGGGCTGACGCACCTGGAAGTGCTGAACCTGGACGGCAATCCCCTGGGATTGACGCCGGACGTCTCGGGCATGCACGCGCTACGCAACCTGGAACTGCAACGAACCGGCATCAGCCAATGGCCCAGCGGTGCCGAGCGCATGACGCACTTGCACAGCCTGTTGCTACAGGACAACGAGATCACCCATGTGCCCGAAGCGCTGTTCACCGATCCCGACATGCATCAGGCCAACCGTGGCACCGTACTGCATGAAAATCCCTTGAACGCCGCCAGCCTGAACCGGTTGACGGAATACAACCTGCGAACCCGCGTGTCGCTCGGTGGCCTGTTACCTGGCACCTTGCATACGCCCGCGTCCCCTGACGACGTCGACAAGTGGTTGCTGGGCGTGCCCACGGTCGACCATGCACAACGTAGAACCGTCTGGGAGCAACTGCGCAACCATGAAGGCGCCAGCCCCAACGATGCGTTCCAGGTATTGCGGGACTTGGTGAAGGCCTACGATTACCAGCACAACACCCAGGCCTTTGTCGCCCGCGTGTGGCGCCTGCTCCAGGGCATGGCCGAATCCCATGAGCTTCGCGAAGATATCTTCCTCAACACCTATGTCTCCGGCACCTGCGGTGATGGTGCAATCCTGGTATTTATCGATATGGAATTGCGCCACAGGCAATACCAGGCCATGGCCCAACCGAGCACCCATCAGGCCGACCGCGAGTTGCTCGCCCTGGCCCACGGACTGTTCTACTTGCGCAAGCTCGACCAATTGGCCGAAGACCATTTGCGCAGGCTGCGCTTCGCCGGCAGCAGGCCCGATGACGCAGAGGTCAAGCTGTACCTGCGCCTGCACTTCGCTGAGGACTTCAACCTGCCGATACTCGAGGAAAATCGCCTGTACAGCCCGGGTAGCGCGCTGACCGAGCAGGACTTGGCGGATATCCGAGGCACTATGGAGCAAGTGAAAGCCTCCAACGAAGTGGAGAGTTCAGTGCGCAAGGAGCCATTCTGGATCAAGTACCTGGCGCGCAATGTCCCGCAACCCTTCGCCACTATCGAGGATACGGCGCGCGCCAAACTTGACGCGTTGAAGCTGGAAATCCCCGATACCCTGTCGCTGGAGTATCAGGAACGTCGCCAGTCCATCAGGGAGGTCACGGCCGCCGAACATGAGCGCCTGGTCGACCAATTGACCCGTGCGGCCCAAAGCGGGACGCAACGGGCCGATAACCCTCAGGCCGATTGACGGGCAGTCGCAACGGTATCGGTCGGTTGCAGCTTGAACACGTAGAACAGCACAGTCAGCAGCACCAGGAACGCCGGCCCCACATACAGCGCCACGCGGGTGTCCGGGAAGTACGCCATCAGCCCGACCACCAGTACCAGGAACGCCAGCGCCAGGTACGAGCTGACCGGGAACAGCCACATGCGGTACTTGAGCCCGGCCCGCTCGGCGGGGCTCAGGCCGTTGCGGAACCTGAGCTGGGCCAGCAGGATCATGGCCCAGGTCCAGATCGCGCCGAAGGTGGCAATCGAGGTCACCCAGACGAAGACTTTTTCCGGCACCAGGTAGTTGAGCAATACACCCAGGAGCAAGGCGAAGATCGACAACAGCAGTGCCTTGCGCGGTACGCCGTTGCTGGAGGTGGTACCGAAAGCGGCCGGCGCCTGGCCGTTCTGCGCCAGGCTGTAGAGCATGCGCCCGGTGCTGAAGATGCCGCCGTTGCACGACGACAGCGCGGCGGTGATCACCACGAAATTGATAATGCCCGCGGCGGTCTTGATGCCCAGGCGCTCGAAGGTCATCACGAACGGGCTACCCTGGGTGCCGATTTCGTTCCACGGGTAGATCGACAGGATCACGAACAGCGCGCCGACGTAGAACAACAGGATGCGCCAGAACACCGAGCCGATGGCGCTGGGGATGGTCTTCTGCGGGTTGCGTGCTTCACCGGCGGTGAGGCCGATCATCTCCACGCCGAGGTAGGCGAACATCACCATCTGCAACGACATCAGCACGCCGGTCACGCCATTGGGCATGAAGCCGCCGTGGGCCCACAGGTTGGAAATGCCCAGGGCCACGCCGTCATTGCCAAAGCCGAACGCGATGATGCCGACGCCGCCGATGACCATCGCAATGATCGTGACGATCTTGATCAGCGCGAACCAGAATTCGAATTCACCAAAGGCCTTTACGGCGATCAGGTTGATCGTGCCCATGCTGATCAAAGCCGCCAGGGCCCAGATCCAGCGCGGCGTGTCCGGGAACCACACGCCCATGTACACCGCCACGGCGGTGATTTCCGCGACGCAGGTCACCAGCCACAGGAACCAGTAGTTCCAGCCGGTGAGAAAGCCCGCCAAGGGGCCGAGGTAGTCCTGGGCGTAACGGCTGAACGAACCGGCGACCGGGTTGTGCACGGCCATTTCGCCGAGGGCGCGCATGATCACCAGGATCGCCAGGCCGCCAATGATGTACGACAGCATGATCGCCGGGCCGGCCATT
Organism: Pseudomonas cedrina subsp. cedrina; assembly: GCF_001983175.1. GTDB lineage: Bacteria > Pseudomonadota > Gammaproteobacteria > Pseudomonadales > Pseudomonadaceae > Aquipseudomonas > Aquipseudomonas cedrina. The sequence continues at coordinate 432,577 of NZ_MNPW01000004.1, read as the reverse complement.
TCGATGGCCTTGGCCGAGCCGAGAAACAGGCCGACGCCAATACAGGCGCCAAGGGCCATGAGGCGAATATGGCGTTCACCGAGTTCGCGCTTGAGCGGGCCGCCTTGAGCGGTGTCGTCATGGGGCAGGGGTTTGCCAACGGGCATAGGGGTACAACCTCATCTTGTTATTGGAATGTCCCTTGAGTTTCCAATGCCTGGGCGGGTAAGCCTGGCGCACAGTCGAAACCGGGCCGCCTCATGGACGGGGCCGTCTTGCCAGGCAAGATCAACGGGACGTGCAGTATAAAAAGGCTCACAGAGGGTCTTTCACCATATAAACCGGACAATTCAGTGAAAAGATTCAAAATCATGCGATAAAACAGGTGTGTATCACCTGTTTTCGCGGGCGCCGAGTATTACACAGCGCAATGCGTGCGGACAAAAGCCAGCGCGCGCAACGCTGCACAATTTCCTCGCGACCGACGCCCACCGTCTAAGCTTCAGACAAGTCCGATCAATCTGCGTGAATGGATCAATCGACGATGGGCGCACTGTGGCAAACCGCTTCGACCCAGCCTGTGGAACCCGACCACAGCGAGACCCCGGCGCCGTTGCCCGCGAGAAACCCGATAGCCCGTCTGGCCCGGCGTCTGTTCTGGCTGACGCTGCTGATCGGTTTGATCACCCTGGGCTTGGTCGTGGCCGACGAAACACGTACGTCCAACTGGCAGGCGCGCCAATTGAGCAGCCTGGCGCGTGACTTGACGTACCACGTCGAACCCGGCCCCAGCAACGCTATCCTTTATCCCGGCCAGGGGCCGTTTGACCGGCGCCTGGGCTACAGCGACCTGGGCGTCTTCACCGAACGGCTGGTCAAGCGCGGCTATGTGATCCAGACCCAGGCGCGTTTTTCCGGAGCGTTGATGGATTTCGTCGACGACGGTTTTTTTGTGCCCTATGCCGAGAAAATCCAGGCGGGCCTGTCCATCACCGACTGTCGCGCCGTGCCGCTGTATCAGTACCGCTACCCTCAGCAGTTGTACGACACCTTTGCCGCGATCCCGCCGGTGGTGGTCGACAGCCTGCTGTTCATCGAAAACCGCGACTTGCTCGACCCCGCACACCCGCACATAAACCCGGCCGTGGACTGGCCGCGCTTTGCCATGGCCGCGTGGTCGCAAGCCGCCAAGCTGCTGCATCTGCCGGGGCAGAGCGCGGGCGGCAGTACCCTGGCGACCCAACTGGAAAAATACCGGCACTCGCCCGATGGACTCACGTTGTCTGGCGCTGAAAAAATCCGCCAAATGATGTCCGCCAGCGTACGCGCCTACCGCGACGGCCCCCAGACCCTGGCGGCGCGCCAGGCCATCGTGCGTGACTACCTCAACAGCGTGCCGCTGTCCGCCGTGCCCGGCCACGGTGAAGTGCATGGGCTGGCCGAAGGTTTGCGCGTGTGGTTCGGCGCAGACTTCAACCAAGTCAACCACGCCCTCGCGGCCACGCAGAGCAACGTCGCAGAGCGCGGCCTGGCCCTGCGCCAGGTATTGGCGCTGATCATCGCCCAGCGCCGCCCCTCCTACTACCTGCTCAAGGGCCGCGCGGAACTCGGGCAACTGACCGACAGCCACCTACGCTTGCTGGCAAGCAATGGCGTGATCGACGCCGCACTGCTGCAAGCCGCGCTCAAGGCGCCCCTGATCTATCGCGACTGGTTGCAACAACCCACCGTGCAACCGATTGAAACCAACAAGGGCATCAGCGTCGCCCGCAGCCGCCTGGCCAGCCTGCTCAACCGGCCGTTGTACGACCTGGACCGCCTTGATCTGTCGGCCACGTCCACTCTGCAAGCGCAGTTGCAAGGCCAGGCCAGCGCCTACCTCAAGCAATTGGCCGACCCCGACTTCGCCCGCCAGACCGGCCTGCTCGGCGAACGCCTGCTCACCCCGGCCACCACACCGCAAGTGCGTTACAGCTTCACCCTGTTCGAGCTGACCGCGGATGGCGCGCGGGTACGCGTGCAAACCGACAACACCGACCAACCCTTCGACATCAACGAAGGCAGCAAGCTGGAACTGGGCTCCACCGCCAAATTGCGCGTGCTCACCACCTACCTTCAAGTCATCGCCGAGTTGCATGAGCGCCTCGGCGCTCTCAACGCCAGCGCCTTGACCAAAGTCGCGGTCGACGATCAGGACCGGCTCAGCCGCTGGGCCGTTGATTACCTGCGGCAGAACACCGACCGGTCCCTGGAAAAAATGCTCGACGCCGCCCTCGACCGCACGTATTCGGCCAGCCCCGGCGAGGCCTTTTTCACCGGCGGTGGCGTGCATCGCTTCCATAACTTTCGCCGCCAGGACGACGGCCGCAACCCGACCCTGCGCGACGCCTTGCGCGAGTCGATCAACCTGCCGTTCATTCGCCTGATGCGCGACCTGGTGCGCTACAGCACCTATGGTGGGGCCAGTAACAGCGCGCAGTTGCTCAAGGACGACAAAGACCCACGGCGCCAGGAATACCTGGCCAGGTTCGCCGACCGCGAAGGTACGGCGTTTCTGCAGAAGTTCTGGAAGAAGTACCGCAAGAAAGACACGCAGGCGCGCCTCGACACCTTTCTCGACAGCATCCGCCCGACACCGATTCGCCTGGCGGCGGTGCACCGTTACTTGTTGCCTGACGCCAGCCAGGACAGCTTCAACCGTTTTGTGCGCTCGCACCTGGCCACGGAAAAACTCAGCGACGCGCGCCTGCAGAAACTCTATGCCGCTTATGGCCCAGGCGCGTATGACCTGCCCGACCAAGGCTACATCGCCAAGGTGCACCCGCTGGACCTGTGGCTGCTGGGCTACCTGCTCAACCATCCCGAGGCGACCTGGAGCGAGATCGTCAAGGCCAGCGAATTCGAGCGTCAGGAGGTGTACAGCTGGCTGTTCAAGAGTCGCCACCAGAGCGCCCGCGACAGTCGCATCCGCACCATGCTGGAGGTCGAAGCGTTCCTGGATATCCACCAGCGCTGGCAGGCGGTGGGCTACCCCTTCGATCACCTCGTGCCGTCCCTGGCCACCGCGATCGGCAGCTCCGGTGACCGCCCGGCGGCACTGGCGGAACTGATGGGCATCCTCCTCAACGACGGCGTGCGCGGCAAAGTGCTGCGCATCGACAGCCTGCACTTTGCCGCCGATACCCCGTACGAAACCCGCCTGGTCAGCGACCCCGCCGCCGGCAAACGGGTAATGCCGGCCGAAGTTGCCCGGGCCTTGCGCGGTGCCCTGTCGCAAGTGGTGGACGCCGGCACGGCGAAACGCGTGGCCGGCAGTTTCAAACTGGCCGACGGCACGCCGCTGGCCATGGGCGGCAAGACTGGCACGGGTGACAACCGCATCGAGGCCATCGGCGCGGGCGGACGCGTGCTGAGTTCCAAATCGCTGAACCGCACGGCGACCTTTGTGTTTTACCTGGGCGAACAGCATTTCGGCACGCTCACGGCCTACGTGCCGGGGCGCTCGGCGGAGCACTTCACCTTCACCTCGGCCCTGCCGGTGCAAGTGCTCAAGGGCATGGCGCCGATCCTGATGCCCTACCTCCAACCGGGCAGCCACACGTTGTGTTTTTAACCAATGACACAAGCATTGTAGTGAGCGGGCTTGCCCCGCGCTGGGCTGCGAAGCGGCCCCAATCCGGCCAACTCATTCTGCCAGACAGAACCCAGGCGCCTGGTTTTGGGGCGGCTTCGCCACCCAGCGCGGGGCAAGCCCGCTCACTACGGGGATTTTCAGGTTTCTGATGGCTCAGTCGGCACTGAAAAACAACCGCCGCGCCAGGGGTAGCTGGATTTGCGAGCGGTGGATCTCGAGGGACGGCACCCGCCCGGTCTGGCCCTGGCGTATGCGCGCAAAAGCCTGGGCCTCGACGTCGGCCTGGGCCTGGCGTCCCAGGCGTTCCTGCTCGGGCGTTTTCAGGTGCGCGGCGCTGAAGTGGTCGTCCGGGCCGTTACGCCGTGCATAGTGAAAATGTGCAAAACACAGTGGCTGGCCCGTGCTCACTTGCGCCACTACATACACTTGCAGATAGTCATCGCGGCGCCCTCTGAGCGCCACTCGCTCGCCTTGGCGATGGATGCTCACTGCGTGGTTGGCAAACAGAAACTCGACGTCGTCCTGGGTCAGTACCTTGCCGCGCGAGGCGCGTATACGCGCATTCAAGCCCGCCGCGTCCAGACGCAGCGCCGCTGTGCGCAACTCGCTTTCCTTGAGCCGAGCCTTGGCCATTTGCGCCGCCGCCAATCGCGCGTTGTCCAGGCCGCGCAATTTGCCCGCGATAGCCTCGGCAGCCATTGTTCGGCGACGGGCCTCATATTGCAGCGACCCTTGAAGCGACGCCGGATCATTCGCGCGCGCAACCATCGCCTCGACACTGGCGATGGCCTTGTCGACATCGCGCAGCAAGCCATCGGCTTTTTTCAACAGGGCGCCCAGCTCAGGGTCGGGCCGTACCGGCTCAGGCGGGGTCTTGAGGTCCCACACGCCATCGTCGGCCTCGGTGAACGCGCCAATCACCTGGCCGCCTGAATCACGCAATTCGGCGTCGGTGTCGCCCATTTGCGCTACGTAGATGTCGCGGTTGCGGGTACGAATGATTTTTTTACGGCGTCCCGCCGAAGCCGGCATGGGCGCAGGCGCAGGTTCGGACGGCGGTTGCAATAACGCGCTCAAGTCCTGCTCGACCCGGCGATGCAAGGTCGCCAGCAATTCCTGCAAGCGTTGCAAGTAAGGCAGGTTGAACTGATCCGGTGCCATGGCGCGCCAATACTCGATGCGGTCATCGGTTTGCGCGTACACATGGTCAATGCTGTCGAGCAATTCAATGCGTTCGGCGTCGCTGCTCTGCAACTGCTGCATGTCGGCCAGGGAGCAACTGGCCCAGCGCGCCCGGTTAACGGTGGCGCTCATACCCGCAAAAAAGTCATCGTCCAGCACCTCTCCCGGTACGTCGATGGCAATGCTCCACAACGTGGTGACCTGCAACGCCTGCAGATCGAGAATCGAAGGGCGCGCCGGGATGCCTTCGGTCAACGCACGGGCCTTGTCACGGCCGAGCCGGGGCACGGCCTGAAGTTCTTCCACATAGCGTTGCTCCAGCGAGCGCCAGTAAATGCTGCTGTCATGGTTATCCGCCACCTCGCGCATGCCCTTGCCCAACTCGGCGTGCGCCTGCGCGTCGATGTCGTCGCTGTTGGCATTGAGCAGTGGGCGCAACCGCTCATTGAGCTCGCGCAGTTGCGTGCGGTTATGGGCATCCATCAACTGTGCCGAGAGGATAATGGTCTCCAGCCCCTGGCACAGCTCCTCTTCATAGCGCGGGCGCGGCGCCAGCTCGCGCAGGCGCTTGAGCAGACGCACCTCCTCCTGGGCCGCGCGCACTTTGTCCTTGATCGCGTTGAGGTAGCTGAACCAGGCGCGGCTGCGTTGTTGCGCGTCAAGCACACCCTCGGGCTTGTCCACCAATTTGCGCGCTATTTCCATGGCGAGCTGGGCCTTGGTGCGATCCAGTCCGGCTTTTTTATATTCTAGCTCCAGCGTCTGGCGATACGACGGCGGTGGCTCATTGCCGTCGGCGCCACCGCGCAGGCGCAGTTGCAGATCGAAATCCCAAGCGCCCTGCCCCAGCAACTTGAGCCAAGGCCCCGTGCGGCTGCCGTCGGCGCTGATCACGCGTACGCGGCCTTGCTCGATACGAACGCGAAATAGCTGGCCGCGCACCAGTGCCTGCCATTGCGGCGGCGTGTGCGCGGTGTCGCGGCGCAGCCCTTGCCAAGGGCCGCTGCGCTCGGCATCGGGCAGTGCCTTGGGCCAGGGTTTGGCCAGGGTTTTGAGGCTCAGCGCATCCAGCCGCGTTTGCATGGATGCGGTCAGGGTATCGCGGGCGTTCGCCCAACTGGCCGGAGCCTCGAAGTTCACCGGCGCGGTGATGCGTGTCGATTCAGCAGGCACGGGTTCGGGCAGCGCCAGGGGCGCGAACACCGGATGCTCCAGCTCCAGCGATGCATGGGCATCATGGGGCGCGGCCTGGTGCGCCAGGATCGCCATCAGGTTCACCAGCAGATCGAGCACGGCGGCACTGCGAGCCTGCTCATCGGTACTGGCCAGCGCGGGCAGGTCGTTGCGTGCGCTGTCCATCACTTGCAGCAACCAACCGCCCAGCATCAACGGGCCACTGATTAAAGGCATGAGACTGTTGAACAGCAGCCAACCAGCCTGCTTGAGGCTGGCCCAGCGCTGCTCGGCATTGGACACGGTTTGCCGGTCGGCCAGGGTCACCAGTGCCCTGGCCGTGGCGGCAAACACTTGCTGCGCTGGGTCGACGTCGCTGATCTGTCGGCTCAGTTGCACTGGCTGGGGCGTGGTGTAGGTGGTGAATTCGTCGCCCTGCAAGAAGTAGCGAATATGCGGCTGACGGAAACCATCGTTGGCATACACCGACTGGCGCCGTGGGGCGAGCCAGGCGAGTACCGTGTCCTGCAAGTCGCCCTTGGCCTGGATCGCGGCGAACAAGGCCTGCTGCGACGGGTATTCGAGCAAGGCCGGGTTGAACAAGGGTCGATAGAGCAAGTGCGGGCCCTCTTCGCCATGGTGCGGGCCAATCACGAAGTGCCCTTCGACAATGTCCGCCGAGTCGCCGGGCCGAGCCTTGAACGCCAGTGGCCACAGCGCCACGGCCTGCCCCTGCACCACACGCCGCGTTTTGTCCGCCTGCACGGCGGCATTGAGCCGACGAAAGCCCATGCGCGTCAGCCCATGCAGGCCCTGGATTTTCCATTGCAATGCCTGCAACGGCAGTTGCGCGCGCCATTGGCGGCTGAACAGGCCTTGGCGGCGGGCGGCATCGACGGCGTCGTCGATCAGGTGTTTCTTTAACAGCGCCGGGTAAGCCTGGCCGATATCCACGCGGGTTACGCAGGTTTTGAGTAGGTCGTAGGTCAGCCAGTCGGGCGCGGCGGCGCCTTTGAGGTGAATCGACTTGGGCGCATGGGGCAAACCACCGAGGTTTTCCAGCGCCAGTTCCGTCAGGGCGAGGGTGACTGTTTGCACTTCACCGGCGATAAAACCACCGGGCACCGGCACGGGCGCGGCGATCACCCGCGTAAAGCGCAGGCTGATCTCGCCGGGTTCAAGGTTTGCCGCACGCGGTTCCTCTTGTTTCAAACATTCGCGCAAACGGCTCGCGGCGTAGACTTGCAGGGGCTCGATACCCTCGAGAAAGTCCTGGCTGCCGTCTTGCTGCGCGGCCAGCACCAGGCCGTGGAGTAACGTCGCGCCGGCGAAACTGTCGTCGCTGTCGGCGGCGGCCAGCCACAACGGCAGCGCGGGGCGCAGGGCTTTTTGTGCGGCACTCAGGGCCGGCACGAACCAGCGCTTGGTATCGAGAATGTAACCGAGCAACTGGTGGTATTCCTGCACCGGGCGCGGCACACGGATATCAAGGCTGGCGATTTCCTGCAGCTGGCGCGCCAGATACGCCGCCGCCAGGGCATCGAAAGGGTCGCCTTGGACCCGCTGGGTAAACCACTGGCCGACCGGGCTCGCCAGCAGAGGGCTGGCATAGTCCGACAGCAACGGCTGCACGGCATCGAGGTTGTCCAACAGGTGCACGCCGCTGGCGGGGCTGAACAGCAGGGTGTACGGCACATGGCTGATCAGCAGCAGCGGCAGTGTCTGTGTATCGGCCGCATTGCGCAGATGCACGCTGTACACCGGCAACCCAAGGCGCCAAAGCCTGTCCGGCCGTGTCGCGTGCAGGCTCGACTTGGGAAACACTTCGCCAAAGCGCTGTGGGTTCATGCCCGGCGGCGCGGGTGAATCGTAGAGCAGCGCCAGCAATTGGTCGGCCAGGTAGCCCCAGCGCGTCATATTCACCGGCAACGCCTCGCGCCACCAGGCCTGCAGGCGTTCGCAGAACAGCTTGAGCAAGCGTGTGCCACAGTTATTGATCAAGCGTTCCGCGTCCTCCAGGCTCGGGCCACCCTGTGTATAGGTTTCGCGGCTGCGCTGCACAACCACGTGATAGCCCACGACCAGCAGTGTGGGTTTGGCTGAGGCCAGGCGGTCTACCACCAGCTCGGCCAACGATCGATAACGTTCTTCGACGACCAGCAGTGTATGCGCGGCGTTGAAGTGATAGGCCGGCAGGTACTGATCCAGCCAGGCCTGGGCGCTGTCCTGCGCCACCGTCTCCAAGGTCGGCGGCTCGCTGAACACGGTTTGAATCTGTTCGATAGGGATCTGGCGCGGTGAAGCAGGCATAGACAGGCTCTCGCTCATTAAACCGAAAACGCTACGCCCCACGCGCCGGTCACCGGCACTAGACAGTTACCTCTCGTTCATTTGCAACGCTGCCTAGGCTGGTGCCCTTGTCTACCTCGCAAGGTCATTACCATGTCCAAAGGCCCTCATTACCCCTTGATCCAACGCAGCCTGCCCGACTGGCTGCGTGCCGCACACTGGCCCAGGGCGCGGGCGCTGAGCCGCACGCCGCTGACCCGACTGCCCGAGTTCATCGGCGCGGGTCCCCAGGCCCCGCTCAAACTTGCCAATGCACGGGCCTGGGCCACGCAAAACAGCGTCGACCTGCGCCTCAAGGACCTGCAAGACCTGCGCGCCTTTGCGCGGCCTCTGCTGACCCAGACCATCAAGGAGCGCCATGGCCTGGACCTCGACGTCGATGCCGTGCACCTGTTCCTGCACACCGAGCGGGGCCTGATCCTCAAAGGCACCAGCAGCCACACGGTGTCACTGCTGGGTGCCGCGCTGCATAACTTTGGCCGCCATCAGAAGCACACCGACAGCTCCAGCTATATCAGCAAACCCGATGCACGCGGGCATTTCATGATCGAGCCGCTCAAAGGCCGCATGAGCATCGCGCAATTCGCGCAGTTGTGTCGCGAACTGGACCTGGGCGGCCGTTACCAGACACTGCTCAAACAACACCTGCTGCCCACTGACGCACTCGCCCGGCAAGCGCTGCAGGCCGAGGTGATCGCCAGCCAGCAGGCCGCCCTGGATCGCGCCGCACACCTGGCGCTGCTCAAGCGCGACATCGACGCGCCGACCTTCGCCCTGGTGCAACTGATCCTGCAGGGCAAACCCGTGGTCATGCACTGTTACCGACTCAGTCTGCGCGGCGCCTTGCTGACCGGGATCCTGCTGATCGCGGCGAACCTGGAGAGCGCCAGCACGCCGGTGCCGATCCTGGCGTATATCCCCAACGACCCCCAGGGTGCGCTCAAGCACTATGCCGACAGCCACGCCTTCATGAACGCGCTGAATGAAAAACTGCGCGATGCCGACTATCAACGGTTTTTCAGCCAGTTTGTCGACCAATCCCAGCGCGGCCATTTTTTCAGCGCCCGGGCGATGCCCACGCCCTTTGCGGCAGAACGTATCGACGCCGACCTCTGGCCGTACCTGTACCAACGCAGCCTGGATAAAATCCTGAACGACGCCCAGGAACTGGCGGTGCCCACGCAGTTGGCCGACAAGCGCGAATTCTGGGCCTGGTGGGACAATTTCAGCCGCATAGTGACGCAGATCTTTGACGCCGCGCTGTTCGTGGCCACGCCGTTCGTGCCGTTTCTGGGTGAACTGACCCTGGCCTACACCGCTTACCAATTGCTCGACGAGGTGGTCGAGGGTGTGGTGGACCTGGCCCAGGGCCACGCGCTGGAGGCGGCGCGGCACCTGGTCGAGGTGGTCGAAGACGTGGTGCAGTTGGGCGCGTTCGGCCTGGGTGGGCAGCTGGCTCGCTCGGCGTTTGTCGATCAACTCAAGGCGGTGGACATGCAAGGTCGCACGCGCCTGTGGAACCCGGACCCTCGTCCCTACCGCCAGCCGGAGGTGAACCTGGCGCCGGGATCGACCCCGGACGAGCGCGGCCTGCACACTCACCAAGGGCAAACCCTGCTGCCCGTCGACGAACATTACTATGCCGTGGAGCACGACCCGGCAGCCGACAGTTACCGCATCCGCCATCCGCTGCGCGCCGACGCGTACGCACCGCCGCTGCTCTACAACGACAACCCACGCGCCTGGAGCGACCGCCAGCTATTGCGCAGCCTGGGCGACTTCAGCCAAGCCCAGTCCGAGCAAATCCTCGCCATCAGCGGCACCGACTACGGCGTGCTGCGCGCCGCCCGCGCCGACAACACCACGCCGGCGCTGGTGGAGCACAGCGTCAAGCGCTTTAACCTCAACCAACAGGCGCACCACTTGCCCGAGCGCCTGCGCGGCGGTCAGGCAGTCGACGAGGACACCTATTGGAGCCCGCACATGGCCCGCGAGCTACCGGGTTGGCCGACCAACCGCGCGATCGAAGTGTATGACAGCCCCGAGATGAACGGTGACTGCCTGCGTTATGGCGAGGACGCCGCCGAGCATGTGTTGAAGATCAGTCATCAGGACCTGAACCTGGGCCAACTGCCGGAACGCCTGGTGGGTTTTCTTGATGACACGCAGTTGCAGGAAGTGCTCGGCGAAATCGGCGAAGACGACCCGGTCGACGCCCTGCGCAACCGCCTGGCCGACAACCTCGCCGGGCGCCGGGCGGCCGTGTTCGATTATCTATATCGGCATAGCGAAGAAGGTCTGGACACAGCCGCCTTGCGCGTGCGCCAGGCCGTCGGTGAGCTGCCCAAAACGCTGGCGCGGCAGGTGATTGCACAGGCCCGCCCCGCCGAGCTTGCGAACATCGAACGGCATGTGCCGCTGCGCCTGCGTAATCTCGCCCGCGAGCTGCAACTGCAGGCCCGTGGCGTCCATGGGTTCGAGGGTTTTTTCGATCCGGCGCGGCTGAACGCCGACGGCGAACAGATGGCCCTCAATACCCTGCGCCTGCACAGCGATGCCCTGCGTGACACGCGCCTGGAAATTCGCCTGCACAGCCCAACCGGCCCCTTGCGTGCCTCGGCAGGCGCGGCCGACGCGCGCAGGGTGCGTGTGCTGGTCAGGCACGACGCCGCCGAGCATGTCATTCATGATGGGCAACAGCGTGTATTGCTGCGCGATGGCGCATTCTTCGAAGCCATCCTGGCGGCCCTGCCCCTCGACCGCCAGGCCGCGCTGGGCTTTACTTCTGGAGAGAGCGAGGGTTTCAGGGCCTGGATGATCAGCAAGGTCACGGCTCCCGAGCAACGACGCGTGCTGCTCGACAGCCCCGGCATCGGCCCCGAGCCGACGCCGGATGCACAGGTGCTCACGCAAAAGCCCATGCATCGCGTACGACAATGGTGTTCGGCGCTGTTTGCACCGACGCTTGAAGAGCGGGTCAAGGCGCTCTACCCCTATGTGGAACAGGCCGATATCGATGGGTTTTTACCCAGCCTTGACGACCCCGCGAATCTGCTGGATTTTGAAGCCCGGGAAGCGGAAAAGCTTGAATTGCAAACCGAGCTGAGCCACTGGATAAACCTCGCGGCCCCCGGTGAAGATCCGAACCTGGATGCGGTGCGCCGGAACTTATCGCGGTCCTTGATCCACGCCTGGGAGCTCAATTTCAAACCCAACCCGCATGGCATCACCCTGACCCAAAACGGCCCGGCCTTGAGGGGCTTGCTGGGTAACCTTCGGCTCAAGGCCAGCTTCAAGCATGTGCAGCACCTGGAACTCATCGAAGCCGACTTGCTGGATAGCGATATGCCGTTCCTGGAAAATTTCCCGCGACTGGTCAGCCTCGACTTGCAAAGCAATGGGTTGACGCGCCTGCCGCAACCCGTGACCCGAATGATCGGCCTGCGCGAACTGGCGCTGGATAACAACCGGGTGCAATGGGATGCGGCGAGCCTGGCGCAGTTCAGGCACCTGCCCTGGCTGTGGCGTTTGTCGCTGGGCGGTAACCGCCTGCTGACGGTCGCGCCGGACATCAGTGGCATGCCGTTCCTGCGCTCGTTGTCGCTACGCGGCACCGGCATAAGCGACTGGCCAGAGGGCCTCTTCGCACGGCAGCGGCCGGACGACTTCGCACTCGACCTGCAAAACACATTGATCGATCACGTGCCGCAGTTTTTGCCCTGGCAACCGCAAGCCGAGCTGGTGGCGCGTACCCGCCTCGACCGCAACCGCCTGAGCGCGCAGGCGGAGCGCACACTGGTCAGCTATCGCATGGCCGCCGGCCTTGACCCGTACCGCACGTATCCACCCCGCGGTGACGCGGGTTTCTGGCTGGCGCTAGGACGGGCCGAGCATAGCCCCTGGCTCCAGCAGCTGTGGGACGAGGTTGAAGCGGAACACGGCTCACAGGGATTTTTTGAAGTGCTTAAAAGCCTTGAACCACCGGAAGTGTTCGAAGACCCGCGCGACCGACTGCGCTACGAAATCGGCTATCGCGACCTGGCGGGCAAGGTGTGGCAAATGCTGATTGCGATGCAGGGCGACGAAGCGCTGCGCACGCGAATGTTCTTGATAGCCAGCAATCCGGTGACTTGCGCCGATGCCGGCCTGCATGTGTTCAATGCGCTGGGCGTGGAATTGCAGCTCAATGACGCACTCCACCTCAACGGCGCCGAGCAGGAACGCCAGCTGGCGTGGTTGGCCAAGGGCAAGGCGCGGCTGGAACGGCTCAACCAGGTGGCGCAAGCCGACATCCGCCAGCGCATTGCCCCCGTGGACGAAGGCGGGCAAGGTTTGCGCTTCAGCACGCAAGTGGTCGATGGCGAGCCTGGCACGGTGGATGAAGTCGAGGTGTACCTGGCGTATCAAAGCGCGCTCAAGCAGCGGTTGTCGTTGCCCTGGGTGTCGGAACACATGGCTTACCGCGCCACGGCCCAAGTGAGCCCGGCCATGCTCGACGCAGCCCATGGCAGCGTGCTGGCCCTGGAAGCCGGTGATGGCCTGGCGGACGGCATGCTCGCCCAGGGCTTCTGGGACAGTTATTTGCGCACTGCCCATGCCGAGGTATTCCAGGCCAGTACCGAGCGGGCCAACCAGATACTTGACCCGTTGGACGACCTGATGTTTGCGCAAAATGCCTGGGCGGCCGCCACCGAGCGCAGCGAGGAAGCCAAACAGGCGCTGCTGCAACTGGCCGACGCACTGAATGTGCCCCACGAAGACGTGCTGACCGGCGCGCCGATGACACCGCAGACCTACGAACGGATCCTGGCCGGCGCTCACGCCAGCGATCAGGACCTGGCCCGGCGGCTGACGCGTGAGGCTTTAGATCGACTGGAGGAACAAGACACGGCGCACGCGGTTTGAAGCTGTGGCAGTGATCCAGCCGACCTGTTCGGTGGCTGATACTCCGCCTTCGCGAGCAAGCCCGCTCCCACAGGGGGCTTGTGTCGGATGCTAAAAAGGGTGAACACCCCCAATCCCTGTGGGAGCTGGCTTGCCTGCGAAGGCGGTGTGTCTGCCACTGCATCTGTGACTGACCTGCCGCTTTCGCGAGCAAGCCCGCTCCCACAGGGGCTTGTGTCGGATGCTAAAAAGGGTGAACACCCCCAATCCCTGTGGGAGCTGGCTTGCCTGCGAAGGCGGTGTATCTGCCAGTGCATCTGTGGCTGACCTGCCGCTTTCGCGAGCAAGCCCGCTCCCACAGGGGGCTTGTGTCGGATGCTAAAAAGGGTGAACACCCCCAATCCCTGTGGGGATCGGTCACGGCGCGATGGCGTCGAACACCATGTGCACGGTGCCGTAGTAACGCCCCGGCTTGTAATCGTCATCGGGCTTGATCGCGGCAATTTCCAGCATCACGCGCTTGCCGGGGCGGGCATCGGCGCTGGAGACGACCTGGCTCTGCGCCAGGCCCAGTTCCACCTGGTTGAAGGTCACGCGCAGGTCGACGCGGTCAGTGCCGTTGTAAATAAAGGGCTGCTGATCCAGCCGTGCACCAATCGCGCCGCCGACGTTTTTCACCTCGAACGGCGCACGCAACGTTGCCAGTTGCGACGACACCGGGTTGTAGGCCAGCACTTGCTCTGTCTGTACCAGTTGCGGGTCGACCGGCAACACATAGAAATCGGCGGTGGGAATGGTCACCGAGACTTCAAAGGTTTCGCGCTCGACGGCGGCCTGGGCCGCAGGCCAGACCAGACCAAGGCCAAGCACCATGCACCCTGCTTTCTTGAACATGCTTTTCACCTGTTGCAAAAGGCCAGGGCTCAACCCTTGACCTCGATGGGTTTGCTGTCGTCGCCTTCGATCAGGCTGAAGCGGTACTCACGCCCCGGTTCCTTGTCGAATCCGTAGGAGCGTCCGGCGCGGATGTGGTGGCGCAGGGTCGGCCGGCAATCGCGCGGCGAGCCGGCGACGCAGTCCTTGAACTCATCGATCACGACCACGCTGTTGCCGTTGTTACGCAAGGTATAGCGCTTGCCGTCGTCCTGGATCGCGGTGTCGAAACGCGTGGCTTTGGGCCGCACGAAAAACACCGTGCCGTAGCCGGCCAGCACCTTGACCCCGGCGGCGAGGCTGTCCTTGTATTCGGCGCGCTCTTCGTCGGTGACGGCGAATTCATCGTCGCTCTGGGGCACCACCGGCACGAAGCGCACGCGGAAGTAACGCTCCTTGTCGCGGTTGCCCATGAACAACAGGCGCGTGCCCTGGGTGCCGTTGGCCGGCACGATCAGCCGCGCGGGGCTGGCCATCAGGCCGTCGCGGGCGGTGCTGTCGTGCTGATCCTTGAGCGGCACTTCGCGGTAGTTGCCGTCATCGTCATAGATCATCTCCAGGATGTTGACCTTGACGAACGCGGTGGATGTACCGCCGTTGAACACCCGCTTCATGTAGGTGCTCTTGTCGCCACTGAGGTAGTCATAGACCACCCCCACGTTGATCTGCGGGCCGGCATTGGCCATCAGGGAAAACAGACAGACGCTGCACGCCATTAACAAACGTTTCATCACACAACCTCATTAGGAAAATACGGCCAGCCGCGCTTCAAACCTGCGAATCCCACACCACCGTGACGGTGCCCGAGTACGTGCTGCCTGCCTGCTCCAGCATCTGCTCGACAGCATCGGCCTTGATCTCGAAATGCAGGGTGCTCGGCTTGCGGTCGATGTAGAGCGACGGTTTGAACAGCTCGGTACCGCTGCCGTCCAGGCGCAACGGCCTGCGGTTGACAGCGTTGCCGCTGCCGTCGGTGAGGCCGAACGGCAGGCTCACGGCCACATCCAGCGGCACTTGGTGGCCGGCGCCGTTGCGCACGCTGCAGGTGTTGCCCAATGGCTCGCCGCATTCGAGGGTCATCTTGAAGGGCGAGCTGGTCCACAGGTTGACGGTCTGGTCGCGGAACAGCCGGCGCGGTTTGCGCCCGTCGTTCAGCCAGGCTTGCCAGCCGCCCTGGGGTTCGAGCTGGATGCGGTGGCCGCCGGGAGGGACCTGGACTTTCAGGTTGTGGTCGACATCGAGGTTGAAATTGAAGGTCAGTTGGTTGTCCTGAGGCAGCATGACGTCGCCGAAGTCGAAGTCAGCACCTGGTCCCAGTGAGTAGGTAAAGGACCCCGTGTAGATACCGGCAGTCATGCTCAGAGGGTTGGGGGTTCGAAGCTCATAAGCAAAGTCCAAATATTGGTAGTACATGCTCGGAATAGTGAATCGAGCAGTTTTGACGCACGCCGATTGAACCGGGGTGCGCCAGAAAAAACCATAAGAGGTACTGCCATAGAAACCAACGTAAGTCCCCAAACAGGGGGATGGCGCACCCAGCCAACTGCTGCCCCATAACGCGTGATGCCCGGCAACAGCAGTGGCAGCTCCGGTCAAACTCTGGACCGTATCGCTTAGAAAGTAAGTTGAGCCAATACCTGCAATACGTACCTCCACCCGAGCGGTCTCTCCGGATACCGTGTTCGTTACATCCACAGCGCGCCATTGGGACGGCACCTGGAACATCGCATTGTCGCGAGGCTCGGAAGACGGCCGCATCGGCCGGGCAGAGTCAATTCGCAGCGGGAGACGAATGCTGAAAATTCTCAGGGCCGTGCAGTCTGGCTTATAGATCAAGCAGTAACCGCTCTCCGGCGTGGTGTTGACGAACTGGTTTTTCTGCGGTGCGGATCCGTCCGGTCTGAATACGGCGGTGATGTCCACCGATTCGGCGATTGCAGGCCGTGCAACGATAGCGCCGAGCAGGCACAGCAAACCGCTGGCGATGAATTTCATAGGTAGAGTTCTCATAGGTCAGCCTGCCGCCCGTTCATTGATCGCCACATCCGCCAAGGTGTCCGGCGTGCAACGCAAATCACCAATCAACAACACATCGCTCTCCTGACGCGCCTTGCTCGGATCGAGGCGGAACTGGCACAGCAGGTTATTGGCGTAGCGCACTTCAAGCGTCGGCGAGCCGGCGATCATTTCCATCGAGAAGAACCCATCGACTTCGCTGACCGCGCGGCTGGCGTGGTTGATCACGTGGTGACCCTTGAGCGGTTTGCCGCGTGCATCCACCAGGCGCCCGAGCACGGTGACGGTTTTCATCACGCTGATCTTGCGGTAGTCCACTCCGCCCTTGTTCAGGTGGTAGCGGGTGCGGTTCGGGACGATGCTCGCGGCCGGTGGATGGTTGCCCTCGAAGTCGAAGCTCAAGGCGCTGTTCTTGTAGGCGGTGATGGGTACGAAATTGCGGCCCGGACGCAGGGCGACGCTGCCCCCGGTCAGGTCGTCGGCGCGCAGGGTGATGTCATCGAGGTCGGTTTCGATATCGACGATCATGCCCGCGCCGCTGCCCTGGTGCTGGCTGCTGAGCACGGCTTTCTGTGCGCCCACGGCCACGGTGCTGCTGAGGTTGAGGCCGCCGGTGAGGCGTTCGTTGTAGGAGGAACGCTGCACGAAGGTGTCACCGTAGACTGCGTCGTTCTGGAAGCTGGCGCGCCCGGACAGGCCGACGCCGTAGGTATCGGCGATGGCGGTGGCCGAGACGCTCTGCAGCAGGTGGTCGTCGAGGGTCTTCTGGTAGGTCAGCGAGCCATTGTTGTCGCGGGTGCCATCGCGCGCGGTGCGCGTGCCGATACTGGCCGACCATTGCTCGCCGGGCGAACCCAGGGCCAGGCTGACGCTGAGGTCGACGCCACGGTTGCGCCTGTCGCCGGTGCTGGAAGTGGCAGGGCGATCGAACACCGACAGGCGCCAGTTGGCGTCACTGCCGAATAAGGTGCTGCGCTGGTTCCAGCCAAGGTCCAGGCCGACGCCTTCGATATTGCCCTGGCTGTGGGACAGCCGCGAGCTGATCGAACTTTTGTTGCTCAAGCGATGGTTGATCGACAGCGAGGAGTTGCTGGTGCGCCCGACAAACACGTTGCGCGTGCGCAAGCGGGTGCCGTCAGGCAGGATTTCAAAGGTGCGCGTGGTGTCGAGCCAGCTGCGGTTGTGGCTGAGCACGATGCTGCCGTGGCCATAGCTGTACATGCCTTGCAGGTCCAGGCCGGTGCCGTGGTCCTGGGTCTGATAGATATTGGCGTAGAGGCTGGTGCTGCTGGCCAGGGTCCAGTCGATGGACGTGCCGTATTGCATCATTTCCCGCACCTTGCGGGTCGACATACCCAGGATCAAGCGCGGGTGAGCCAGGTAGTTGACGCCCGCACCGTAAGTCATGGCGCCGGTGCGCTGCTCTTCCCAATTGCTGAGCAGCTTGGTCTCGCGCCCGACAAAGGTGCTGTAGCGCCAGCGCTCGTCGGGGTTGCGCCAGTTGTTGGGCTTGTACACCAATTCCTGGCTGGTCGAGGTGGTCACGCCATCTTCGATCAGGCGCACTTCGACCTCGTAAATGCCGCCAGGCAAGGTGCGTGTGTCGAGGGTCTGCAAACCGGCGGCGACCGGTTGGGTGTTGATCAACAGGCCATTGCGGTAGATTTCCACGGCGGCCTGCCGGCTGGCGGTGACGTAGATCGGGTAGACGCTCGGCTTGGGATTGTTGATCAGCAGGCTGTCGGAGCTGCCGTACATCACGCCCACCGCAGTGTCGGGGCTGGCGCCGAAAGAACGGATCTGCCGCGTCAGGCCATCGGAACCGGGGGTGAAATAACCCAGGCGCACGAAGTTGCCTTCCAGTTCGCGCTGGGTATAAAGCTCGTGCACCGCGTGGTAAAGCGTGGTGTCGGTGCCGCCGAAGCGTGACACTTGCAAGTTGAACGCCTGGGTCCAGTTGCCGATGCTGGAACTGGCCTCCAGGCCATAACGGCCGCCCACTTCTTCGTTCTCGCCACCCGTGAGGTTCAATTGGTTATTTATGATCAACCCGTGGCTGCCGCTTTCGGGCTGATCGTAGAAGCGTTTTACATCGGCATTGCGTTCGATGTTCTCGGTCAGGATCGAAACCAATGAATTTTCCAGGCTGTAATGAATGGCCAACAGTTGCGCCGGGCAACTGCTTTCACATCCGCCCAGGGGCATACCCTGTTGCAGCAGGTGCTGCCAGGTGTCGCGTTCGGAAGCAGTGAAGTTGCTGTCACCGATGTCGGTGAATTCCAATAAGGTAATGCGGTCGTCACGCCCCAGTACAATCATGGCTTCGCCGAGAAACTGCTGGTCGAGTTCGACACGTACCGCCAGTGGCACATCAAAAAAGTGCGCTTCGAAATCCTTGGGCAAGCCCTCGGACTGGGACAGCAGGCTGCCCGGCGTGGTACCAGGCGCGGTCGGCGCGGCAAAAGCGTTGCCCCACAGCAACAGCGCAAGCGCGGCCGCAATCGGCGTCTTCGCAAACATCAACGGAATACTCGTCAGTACGGACAGTCAGGAAAGTCGGCGGCCAGAACGGCCACCGACCCTTTGCACACACACTGGGGTTCATCCTGATCCCCACAGGTTTTCTATCAGCGCGGTACGGCGTCGAAGATCACGGTGTAGCTGGCGGTGTAAAGGCCGTTCTGGGTGTCGGCGGGCTTAGCGGCGCTGATCACCAGGTCAGCCTGGGTACCAGGGGTGGACTGGGGGTCATCGACCACTTCCTGCGGAGTGGCGGTGAGTACGACGCCGTTGAAGGTGTTGGTCAGCGGGATGCTGTCGGTGCCGTTGTACAACGAAGCGGCGGTCGGGCCACCTTCAATGTAGGCATGCACCGAACCGTCGGTGTTTTTCACATCGAAGGTGGCGCGCAGGGAACTCAACTCACCGCTGACGGTGTTGTAGTTCATGGTTTCATCTTTACCAAAGTTCGGATCCCGTGGCTGAGCATGGAACTGCTTGGTAGGGATGTCGGCCTTGATATTGATGGCTGAACGCGCGTCGTCAACGGCATAGGCTACCGAGGAACTCAGGGCGGCAGCAACGAACGGCACGGCGAAAGCAAGCTTCTTGAACATGGTTATTACCTGTTATCTAAAAATCAGGGGGTTCTTAGAACAGCTGGAAAAAACTGTTTTTTCTCCAACTAATTGCATTGAAAGTCGTAGGACCCTCAACGCCAGGCAAGTATCAAGACCGATCCAAAAGACGTATGCCGTCCGATTCGCTTAGTTGCGTAGTTAAAGCGCGATGCAACTTATAAGAAAATTATGGCTTTTTGCCAAAACTTTAAAGTTATCCGTAAGAATCGGACTACGTGACTTCAAACAAGAATAATTTAGCATGAATAAGATCTGTACGAAGCGGATTACATATTCAGCAATAGCCCGGCAATTACGCCATTCGAGCAACTTGAGCATTTACTCTAGTTGCTATATCGGCAACTTCCACCTCGACATTAAATAACCTGACACGGCGCACGACCGTTGGTCGGGGAAAATTGCGCGCCGAATAAGATATATCTTACGTTGTATCTAACCAAGACGGAGCGCAGAGAAATGAGAGAGCACCACCCCCACCACGACGGCCGCGACGGCTTCGAAAAACGCCCAGGCCGCGAACGCGGCGGCCGTGGCCCCCGTGTGTTCGCACCGGGCGATCTGAAATTGCTGCTGCCCGCGCTGATCGCCGAACAGCCGTGCCATGGCTACGATCTGATCCGCCGCATCGAAAGCCTGTTCGACGGCGCCTACAGCCCCAGCCCCGGTGTGATCTACCCGACGCTGACGTTTCTTGAAGAGAGCGAACTGATCACCGGCGACA
This sequence comes from Pseudomonas cedrina subsp. cedrina, assembly GCF_001983175.1. Taxonomy (GTDB): domain Bacteria; phylum Pseudomonadota; class Gammaproteobacteria; order Pseudomonadales; family Pseudomonadaceae; genus Aquipseudomonas; species Aquipseudomonas cedrina. Next base: position 412,566 of record NZ_MNPW01000004.1, on the reverse strand, counting down.
CCGACGGCGGAAAAAAACGCTACACAATCACCGATGCCGGTCGTCTCTTCTTGAGCGAACAGGCAGTTGCCGTGGACGGCGTGCGCATGCGCATCGACGTGAGCAAGCGCTCGCTGCGCGGCCAGGACCGCCCGCCCGAAATTCACGAGGCGGTGCACAACCTGCGTCACGCCCTGCACGCGCACCACGGGCGCTGGAGCCCGGAAGAAATCGCGCGTGTCGCCACGCTGCTCAATCGCACCGCTCAAGCCATTGCCGACGGGAGAGACCAATGAATACGCAAACCATCCACCGCGTCACCCACGAAATCAAACGTCGCCGCCTGGAAGTGCTGCGGGTGATGGATATCACGCCGCGCATGCGCCGCGTCACCCTGGGCGGGCCGGAGCTGGCGGGGTTTATCAGCCTGGGCAGCGACGATCACGTCAAGCTGCTGTTCCCGCAGAACGCCGCTGAGCAGGCCGCGCTGGAAAGCCCGACCTTCAGCATCAAAGGCGATGGCCCGCAGCCGGCCATGCGTGACTACACGCCGCGCCGCTACGACCCAAGCAGCGGCGAGTTGGACATCGACTTCGTGCTGCACGGCGATGGCCCCGCGTCCACCTGGGCCGAGCAGGTGCAGGTCGGTCAGCACCTGTACATCGGCGGGCCACGCGGCTCGATGATCGTGCCGGATATATTCGACAGCTACTGGCTGATCGGCGATGAAACCGCGCTGCCGGCCATCGGTCGCCGCCTGGAAGAACTGCCGGCCGGGCGCAAGGTGCTGGCGGTGATTGAAATCGCCAATGCGGCGGAGCAGCAAACGCTGCACAGTGCCGCCGATGTGCAAGTGATCTGGGTGATACGCGGCCAGGATGACCTGCTCGAAACGGTGCGCAACCTGACGCCGCCAGGCGGCATGTTGTACAGCTTCGTGGCGACCGAAACCAAACTGTCGCGCCAGGTACGTCGCGTGCTGCTGGACACGCATAAGGTCGATGAGCAATACCTAAAGGCGGTGGGTTACTGGCGGGCCGAGGGCAGCGAAGAAGAGTGAGCCCTCGAAGACGCTGAAGATCAACTGTGGGAGCTGGCTTGCCTGCGATAGCGGTGTATCAGACAAAAACCTGTACCTGACCCACCGCTATCGCAGGCAAGCCAGCTCCCACAACTACCGTGCCCGCTTTAGAAAACTGTCCAGGCCCACCACCATTAATGCAATCACCACAAACCCCGCCAGAATCCCTCCGGCATTCACGAACACTTGTGGATAACCCAGCGTCAGGACATCGATGAACGGGTACTGATACTGTCCGAGCAAATCCCCACGCAACAGCGCATAACCGAAGTACACCAGCGGGTAAACCACCCAGCCGGCAATGTGCTTGAGCCGCAAGTGGCCCTTGGGTACGCACCGCCACCAATAGATAAAAAACAGCACCGGCATCACGTCGTGCAGCAACTCGTCGGCAATGAATTGGAAGCCTTCGGGTTGCCACAAATGACGCAGCAGCAGGTTGTAGGCCAGGCCGACCACCAGGATGCTGACGGCGATGCCACTGCTGATGACCGGCCCAGCGAAAAACCGTTTCGCCGCACTGTCGCGCGCCACCCACGCATAACTCAATACCACCGCCGCCAGGGTGTTGGTGAGCACGGTGAAGAAACTGAAAAAGTTGACCAACCCGCCCAGCAGGCTGGCGCCGGACTCCCAGCGCGAATAGAAAATCAGGTATTGCTGAATCACCAACCCCGCCCAACCGGCCAGGGCGGCTGCCGCTGTAAACCGCTTCATGGGATCAGTCCAGCGGGCGTTTGGTGCGCATCAGCTTGACGTACAAACCCTCGACTTTCTCCCGCGCCCAAGGGGTTTTGCGCAGGAAGGTCAGGCTTGACTTGATGCTCGGGTCGCTCTTGAAACAGCGCACATCAATGCGCTCGGCCAGGCCCGCCCATTCGTAGTGTTCAACCAGGGTGGTGAGGACGTGCTGCAGGGTCACGCCGTGGAGCGGGTCGTTGCTTGTCGCGGTCATGCCGGGCCTTTTACCAAATGGAAAACACAGCTGCGCACTTTAGCACGATCGATAAAAGTTCCCGTTCCCAGCGAAAAAGAGATGTTATATTGTAACTATAGATCTCAAATCTTTTCGTCGTTTTGCCAAGGAATGTCCGATGTCCCTCTCCTCTCTGTGGCGCTTGACCCCGCTTGCCGCCGCGCTGCTCTGCTCCGAAGCCCATGCCCTTGAGCTGCAACCCCAAATCATCACCGGCAACCCGCTGGGCAACGAACAGCTCGCCTCGCCGACCACCGTACTGGAAGGCGATGACCTGACCCTGCAACAAAAAGGCAGCCTGGGTGAAACCCTGAACAAGCAGCCTGGCGTGTCGTCTTCGTACTTCGGCCCAGGCGCGAGCCGGCCGATCATTCGTGGCCAGGATGGCGACCGCATTCGCATCCTGCGCAACGGCGTGGGCGCGCTGGATGCGTCGTCGCTGTCCTACGACCATGCGGTGCCGCTGGACCCGGTCAACGTCGATCGCATTGAAATCGTGCGTGGCCCGGCTGCCTTGTTGTACGGCGGCAGCGCCATCGGTGGCGTGGTCAACACCTTCGACAACCGCATCCCCACCGAAGCCATCGAAGGCATCCACGGTGCCGGTGAATTGCGCTACGGCGGCGCCGACACCACGCGCAGCAGCGCCGGCAGGCTGGAAGCCGGCAACGGCACCTTTGCCTTGCACCTGGATGCGAATGCACGGGAGTTCAACGACCTGAAAATCCCAGGCCAGGCACGCAGCCGCCACGCCCCGGCCACCGACGACGCCCCCGGCAAGAACGGCCGCCTGGGCAACAGCGACGGACGTCAGGACGGCGGTGCGCTGGGCGGTTCCTACACCTGGGATGACGGTTACGCCGGCGTGTCCTACAGCAGCTATGACGCGAACTATGGTTCTCCGGCCGAGCAGGATGTACGCATCCGCATGAAACAGGATCACTACGCCTTCGCGTCGGAAATCCGCAACCTGCAAGGCCCCTTTACCTCGGTGAAAATCGACGCCGGCTACACCGACTACGAACACCGCGAAATCGAAGGCGGCGAAACCGGCACGGTGTTCAAGAACAAGGGCTATGAAGCGCGTGTGGAGGCGCGTCACCAGCCCATCGGCCCGTTCGACGGCGTCGTCGGCGCCCAGGTGACCCGCAACGAGTTCTCGGCCTTGGGTGAAGAAGCCTTCGTGCCGCAGACCGACACCAATGCCGGCGCGCTGTTTATCCTCGAACAACTGCAAGCCACCGAGCGCCTGAAACTCAGCCTCGGCGGGCGCCTGGAGCACACCAGCGTCGACCCGGACGCCAAGGGCAACGCGCGCTTTGCCGGGGCCGACAACAGCAATGAGTTCACCGCCGGCAGCCTGTCATCGGGGGCGGTCTACACGCTTACGCCCATCTGGTCCCTGGCCGCGACCCTGGGCTACACCGAACGCGCGCCCACGTTTTATGAGCTGTATGCAAACGGCGCCCACGTCGCCACCGGCACCTATGAACTGGGCGACGCAAACCTGAAGAAAGAAAAAGCCGTGTCCAGCGACCTGGCCCTGCGCTTTGACAATGGCACGCACAAAGGCAGCTTCGGCGTGTTCTACAGCCGTTTCTCCAATTACATCGGCTTGCTGGGCAGCGGTCGTACGCTCAACGATGACGGCGAGGAAGACGCAGGCGGCATTCCTGAATACAAATACTCCGGCGTGCGTGCACGTTTCGCCGGTTTTGAAGCCCAGGATCACTGGAAGCTTGGCGAAAGTGCCTACGGAAAGTTCGCACTGGAACTGTCGGGCGACTACACCCGCGCCACCAACCTGGACACCGGCGAAGCCCTGCCACGTATCGCTCCGCTGCGCTTGAACAGCGGCTTGCTGTGGGAACTGGACCGCTGGCAGGCACGCATCGACGTGGAACACGCGGCCGGCCAGGGCCGCGTGCCGGATAACGAAAGCGGCACCGATGGCTACACCACCCTGGGCGCGAGCGCGGGGTATCGCTTCAACATGGGCGGCAGCCAATGGTTGGCGTTCGTCAATGGTGAAAACCTGACCAACCAGACGGTGCGCTACGCCAGCTCGATCTTGCGGGACATCGCACCGGCGCCAGGCAGAAGCGTGGAGTTTGGCGTGCGCACAACCTTCTAAACCTCCCCAATCCATGTGGGAGCCGGGCTTGCCCGCGATACAGACACCTCGGTATTCCAGTTGCACCGAGGCGATGCAATCGCAGGCAAGCCAGCTCCCACACACACCAGTTCCCATCGCCTTTTGCAGCGACATTTAGTCACTGTTACCAATTCTGAAATGATGCATCTTGCGATTTGCGCTTTCTCTGGACGCCCACTCCCTTTATCCTTGCCCGCAACAAACTGAAACGTTTCACTTCCGCGGTCGACCCCATCTTGCCGAATTTCCCCCGTCCTCAAGACAGCGCTGTCTTTTCCAGACCCGCGCCTGGGGATAAATCGCCCGCCTGTGGATAACCCTGCTAGTCCTCAGAAAACCCGAATTTGCACTGAACCATGCCCCTGTCGAATCGTCATCTACAGTGAAGAAACACGGGGACACAATTCCAACGTAACGGAGAAATACAACTATGAGCGCTGACGGTGCTTCGAGCCCAAGCCGCCTGCTGCCCAGGCTGCTAGGTGTCTTGCTGCTGATCATGGGCCTGGCCTTGCTGGCCGGGGGTATCAAGCTGACGATGCTCGGCGGGTCGCTGTACTACCTGCTGGCCGGTATCGGCATCACTCTGACCGGCGTTCTGCTGCTGGCCACCCGCCGCGCCGCGCTGGGCCTGTACGCATTGGTGCTGTTCGCCAGTACCCTGTGGGCCCTGTGGGAAGTGGGCCTGGACTGGTGGCAGTTGGTGCCGCGCCTGGCACTGCTGTTTGCCCTCGGCATCGTCATGCTGCTTCCGTGGTTTCGCCGTCCGTTGCTGCGCGGCCAGCCTGCCCCGCTGGGCACTGGCGCACTGAGCGTGGCCGTGGTGCTGGCGGGCGCCGCTGCCATTGCCAGCCAATTCACCAACCCGGGCGAGATCAAAGGCCAGCTGGACCGCGACGCGGTGCCGGGCATGGCCAATGCAGCGCCAGCCCAGGCGGATGGCGACTGGAACTCCTACGGTCGCTCGGCCTACGGCGATCGCTACTCGCCACTGGCGCAGATCACCCCGGAAAACGCGCACAAGCTGGTGCCGGCGTGGACCTACCGTACCGGTGACATCCCTGGCCCGAACGATCCGGGCGAGACCACTGCGGAAAACACCCCGTTGAAAGTCAACGGCATGCTCTACGTGTGCACGCCGCACAGCCAGGTGATTGCCCTGGACCCGGACACTGGCAAGGAAATCTGGCGCTTCGATCCGAAGATCAGCAGCCAGGGCGCCGAGAACTTCAAGGGTTGGGCGCACATGACCTGCCGTGGCGTGTCGTATCACGATGACGCCGTCTATGCTTCCGAACAAAGCCCGACCGGCAGCGCCAGCCCGGCGGCCGCGCCGACCGCCTGCCCGAAACGCATTTTCGTACCGACCGCCGACACCCGTCTGATCGCCCTCAACGCCGACACCGGCAAGATGTGCGAAGACTTCGGTGACAAAGGCCAGGTCGACCTGCGTGCCAATATCGGCAGCTTCGCCCCAGGCGGTTACTACTCCACCTCGCCACCGGCCGTGACCAAGGACCTGGTGGTGATTGGCGGCCACGTGACCGACAACGTCTCCGTCGACGAACCCAGCGGCGTGATCCGCGCGTTCGACGTGCACACCGGCAAACTGGTATGGAACTGGGACAGCGGCAACCCCGACGACACCACGCCGTTGGCCGAGGGCAAGACCTACACGCGTAACTCGCCGAACATGTGGTCCATGTTCGCCGTGGATGAAAAACTCGGCATGCTGTACCTGCCGATGGGCAACCAGATGCCTGACCAGTACGGCGGCGACCGTACCGACGATTCCGAAAAATACGCCGCCGGCCTGACCGCCCTAGACATCAACAGCGGCCACGTGAAGTGGACCTTCCAGTTCACCCATCACGACCTGTGGGACATGGACGTGGGCGGCCAACCGTCGCTGATCGATATCAAGACTGAAGCCGGCGTGAAGCAAGCCGTCATGGCGTCGACCAAGCAAGGCAGCATCTACGTACTGGACCGCGCGACCGGCCAGCCGGTGGTGCCGATCCACGAAGTGGCGGTGCCGCAGGGCGCAGTGGCGGGCGACCGCACCTCCCCTACCCAACCCAAGTCGGAGCTGAACTTCATGCCGCCGCCGCTCAAAGAGCGCGACATGTGGGGCGTGACGCCGTTCGACCAGATGCTGTGCCGTATCGACTTCAAATCCCTGCGCTACGACGGCCCGTTCACCCCACCTTCGCTGCAGGGTTCGATTGTTTACCCAGGTAACTTCGGCGTGTTCGACTGGGGTGGCATTTCCGTCGACCCGGTGCGCCAGATCGCCTTCGTGAACCCGAGCTACATGGCATTCAAGTCCAAGCTGATCCCGGCCGCCGACATCGCCAAGCAAGGCCCGCGCGTCAGCGAAACCGAAGGCGTACAGCCAAACAAAGGCGCGCCGTATGGCGTGATCCTCGAAGCCATGCTGTCGCCCATGGGCCTGCCGTGCCAGGCACCGGCCTGGGGCTACGTGGCGGCGGTCGACCTGACCACTCACAAGACCATCTGGATGCACAAGAACGGCACCGTGCGTGACAGCTCGCCGGTTCCGATCCCGTTGAGCATGGGCGTACCGAGCCTGGGCGGCACGTTCACCACGGCCGGCGGCGTGTCCTTCCTCAGCGGCACCCTCGACCAGTACCTGCGTGCCTATGACGTGAAAAACGGCAAGCAACTGTGGGAAGGCCGCCTGCCGGCAGGCGCGCAAACCACACCGATGACCTACACCGGCAAGGACGGCAAGCAATACGTGCTGGTCATGGCGGGCGGTCACGGTTCCCTGGGCACCAAGCAGGGTGACTATGTGATGGCGTTCAAACTGCCGGATTGATCTTCATCGGCGGTAAGTAAGGCGGCTACCCTCCAAAGGTAGCCGCCTTTTTCATGAGCAAGAAAAATCTACCTGTGGGAGCTGGCTTGCCTGCGATAGCGGAGTATCAGCCAAAACAGTATGGCCTGACCCACCGCTATCGCAGGCAAGCCAGCTCCCACATCAGTGTTCGATCACTTCACCGCGCATCGCCGCCAACCGGGCGATCAGGCGGTTCTGCACGGGCACGGCGATGCCTTCCTTGTCCATTGAGGCAATCAAGTCTTCCACCAGCGCATTGAAGTCACTGCGGCTCACCCTCTGGCCCTTATGGCTCTCGGCCATGCTGTCGCCGGTATAAGTGCACGGCCCACCCGCCTCGACACAGAACTGTTCAATCAGCTTGTTGCGCAGGCGCTGGATATCGACGCGCCGGAAGCGTTCGACGATGCGCGCGTCCCGGGCAATGTTGAGCAACATGCCTTCGACGATACGGGTGATGCCCGGCAGCGCGCCGAGGTCGCGATAGAGGCTGTCGTCCTTGGGTGGCTGTTGGGCGCAGGCACTGAGCAACAGCAGCAGGCAAACCGGTAACCAGCGCATCAGAAACTCCCTTGCACAGACAAGTACGTGCCATTCTGGTGGTCCAGCGTGGCGATTTCCCCCAGGCGTGCGTAGGCCAAGACGAACGACACATGCTTGTTGGGGAAATAGCCTACGAACACATCAGCCCAATCACTCTCTCCCGCAAACGACAGGTTGTCGGGTTTCTCGCGGTACTCCACGCCCACCGCCCAACGCGGGTTGAGCAGCAGCGCCAGCGCGCCTTCCTTGAGCAGGCTGCGGCTGTCGCGACGGTCACCGCCAAAACCGAGCAGGCCGGTCTCGTTGGCGCGGCTGTAGCGCAGACTGCCGTTGACCAGCACGTTGTAGCCGAACGCCGCGCCCATAAACAGACGGCTGGCGGCGAGGTAGCCTTCGACGTCGCTGTCACGCTTGGCGCCCACCAGGCGGGGAATCTCGAAGCCAGTCTGATGCTTATATTCCAGGCCCAGCGAGACCTGGGGCAGCGTGTCGTAGATCACGTCGCCGAACAGCCGCACTTTGAGGCCCAGTACGTCTTGCCCCAGGGAGTCTTCGGGCAGGTTGAGCTTATGCACCAGGCTGCCGAGGTCGAAGCGCTGGCGGGCGAAAGACAGTTCGATGCGGTTGTCGTACGCCAGCGCCACACCGGCCACGTCCAGCCGGTAATCGGGCAGGTTGACCGTGGTGGCGAACGCCGTGGCGCCCCACTCGTGCCGTTCGCCATAACCGGCCAGCACGGCCCACGGTGTAAGACCGCCCCCCGCCGTGCCTTCGATACTGCTGGCACCACCGGTCGCGATCAGGCGGCCATTATCGGCCAGCGCCGTTGGCAGGGTCAGTGCGCCGAGGCACCCGATCAGGAAAGAAACCCGCACTGTCATTCCACTCAATGAGCCAGGGAAGTTTGCGCACTGAGGGGCAAGGCCACCCAGGCTTCGAAAGCGTCGGCACTCAACGGCCGGCTGATCAGGTAGCCCTGGGCCGTGTCGCACTGCCAACGCTCCAGCAGGCGCAGGCTATGGGCATATTCAACGCCCTCGGCGACCACTTTGAGGCCCAGGTTATGGCTCATCTCGATGGTGGAACGCACGATCACCGCGTCTTCACTGGTTTCATCGAGGTTGCGCACGAAGGATTGGTCGATCTTCAGCTCTTGCACCGGCAGGCGCTTGAGGTGCGCCAATGACGAGTAACCGGTGCCGAAGTCATCCACCGACAGGCCGATGCCGCAATCACGCAGCAGGTGGAGCACCTTGAGGGCTTTTTCCGGTTCGCGCATCACAGCGCTCTCGGTGATCTCGAACAGCAGTTGCTCCGCCGGCAAGCCATAGCGACACAGCAAGGCCGACACGCGATGGGCCAGTTCGTCATCAAGCAGGTCGTCCGCCGAGATGTTCAGCGACAACTGCAAGGCCAGGCCGCGCCGGTTCCATTCGCACAACTGGCGAATGCCCTCTTCGATTACCCATTGGGTCAACAAGCGGATGCTGCCCGAGCGCTCGGCCAGGGGGATGAATTCCGCCGGCGACACCAGGCCGAACTGCGGGTGTTGCCAGCGCAACAGGGCTTCGGCCTGGCGCACGATGCCCTGGCGAATATCCAGCTTGGGCTGGTAGTGCAGCAACAATTGGCCATGGCCGGGGGCGTGGCGCAAGTCGCGGATCAGGCTGATCTGGCGACGGTGCGCAAGGTCGCGGCCGTGCTCGTAGACCTGCAAGCGGTCAGGCATTTGCGCGGCGTCCTTCATGGCGATGGCCGCGCGCTCCAGCAGGGTCTGGGGGCTTTCGCCATCCGCCGGGTACGCCGCGATGCCCAGGCGGCAGTCCAACGCCAGATCATGACCGTTGATGCGCTGGGGCCGCAGTAACAGCTGCTGCAGTTTGTCGGCCAGGCCCACGGCTTCGTCGCTGCCCGCGCCTTCAAGCAACAGCAGGAATTCATCGGCGATCAGGTGCGCCAGGGTATCGCCCGGGCGTAACGCCGCTTGCAGGCGCTGGCTCACGGTCAGGAGCAACTGGTCCACCGCTTCGGGCCCGACCGTTTCGCTGGCAGTGCGCAGATTGTCGATGCCCAGGTAGATCAACGCCATCGGCCGTTGCAGGGCAATCGCACTGCCCAGGCGCTCCATCGCCAACGTGCGGTTGGGCAGGCCGGTAAGACGATCATGCAGGGCGTTGTGCGCCAGCTGTTGTTCGCGCTCGGCAATGCCGCTCTGCATGGCATTGACCGCCAGCGCCAAGCGCCCCAGTTCATCACTGCGCGCCAGCACGACCGGGGTCTGGTAATCGCCGCTGCCGATACGTTCGGCCGCCTGCGCCAGCGCCTGCACCGGGCGTGAGACTGAGCGGGCCAGCAGCAAGGCACCGATCAACGAAGCAATCAGGGCGATCAGGGCGATACCGAGGATCTTTTCATCCAGCGGCGCAAACGCCTGCATCGCCGCGTCCAGCGGGCTTTGCAGCAGGGCCAGGACTTTGCCGTTTTCATCACTGGCCAGCACCAGCGACTGGCTGAGGAAGCGTTGCTCAAGGTGATCGGTGGTGGACACGCCACGGCGCGCCGAGTCGCCTTGCATCAGCGCGCGGATACTGTCGCGCAACCCCTGCGGCTGGGTGCTGACCAGTTCGCCAGGCAGGTCCTGCTCAATCGTCAGGAATGAGACTTCCAGGTTGCTCAGCGAGCGCAACTCATCGGCGAACGCACCGTCCATGCTGAACCCCATCACCACCCGAGCGATCGGCAACGGCGCCAGCACCGAGGCCTCCACCAGCAGGTGCGGCTTGCCTTGCAACGGCACCATCAGCGTCGCCTGGTGATTCTGCCGTGCCTCGCGCAAGGCCAGGTCATAGCGGAAGGTCGAGCCCTCGGCGACTTCCTTGAGGGTGCTGGCCAGGACTTTGCCGTCCATGCCCAGCAGGATCATGTCGCTGGCGTTGATGCGCTTGCCGTGGTTGAGCAGCACCGAGCGCATCGTTGCCGAATCGCCACTGGCCACGGCGTCGCGAAAACCGAAATCGGCCGCCAGCAGCTGCACGCCATCGGCCAGGCGCCGGCCACGAACGTCGAGCAAGCGCTCGAACACCCGCGTGCCCACCTCCAACTGAGCCAGGGCCTGACGGTGTACCGCCGAGCTGGTCGCGGCCTTGACGCTGAAATACAACGCACCGATCACCACCAGCGAGAGCAGGATCAGTACGCCGGCGACCCGCGCCTGGAAACTACTGCGCAGGTTCACGGGCGGCTCGATCGAAGGCATCGCCAAAGGCGCTGGGTGTAGGTGGCAAATCCGCCGGCGCAGGCGCAAGCGTCAACGCCACACGGTGGCTGAGGCCGGCAGCCGGGACACGCACGGTGCCGCCGTCCAACGGCTGCATACCCGCCAGTTGCGGGTGCCACAGGGTCAGGCGGTACTCACCGGCCGGCAGGTCTGGCAGGCGCACCCGGCCCTGGTCGTCGCTGACACCGAAACGCGGGTCATCGGTCACGTAGATATAACCGAGCATCCAGTCATGGATATTGCAACCCAGCACCACCACCCCGGGCTTGTCGAACAGCAAGGGGGCGGCCGACGTGCCCTCGTACAGACGCAACTCGAAGCGCTTGGCCGTGGAGAACGAATACACCTGATGACGAATGTTGTCGCTGTTGGGGAAGCGCACCTGCGTACCGGTATGCACCGCCAGCACATGGGGGGCGAAGCGCTGGTCACGCTGGTCCATATCGGCCTTGAGCGCACCCTGCGGCGTACCGGCCGGGCCCTGCAGCGTCACCACCGCATCGGCGACCGGTCGGCCGTCGGCATGGTAAGCCAACACCTCGAGCGTCGCCGCCGACGCCGAGCCGAGAGCAGCCAACAACAGCGCCGCAAGGGGTAACACGTGGAAAATCCGAGCCATGGTCGATCCGCAGAAATGGGCTAAAAAGCGGCCAGCCTTGGCACGGAAGCGTAGATGTGCATGCATGATGGCGCAAATAAGGCCATTTGCCATCACCGAGTATGCAGCAAAACGTGGCCGCCAGTCGCTAAAAACCTGTGCAACCCGTCAGTCGTTATAGAAGTTATCGACTCTGCGCAAAATATCTGTAGGTGGCTGCAAAGGCTTTTCTAGATCTGCAGCCGCGCGCGGCGCATCCACATTTCGAAGGCCATCGCGTTCAACGGCCGGCTGATCAGGTAGCCCTGGGCGGTATCGCAGTTCCACTGTTTGAGCAGCCTGAGGCTGGGGGCGAATTCCACGCCTTCGGCCACCACCTTGAGCCCCAGGTTGTGGCTCATTTCGATGGTGGAACGCACGATCACCCCGTCGCCGCTGGTGCTGTTGAGGTTGCGCACGAACGACTGGTCGATCTTCAACTCCTGCACCGGCAGGCGCTGCAATTGCGCCAGCGACGAGTAGCCAGTGCCGAAGTCATCCACCGAAAGGCTGATGCCGCAGCCGCGCAGTTGCTCGAGCACACTGAGGGCCTGCTGCGGGTTGTGCATGATCGCGCTTTCGGTGATTTCGAAAATCAATTGCGCGGCCTCGACCCGGTACTGCATCAGCAACGCGGTGACGCGAATCGCCAGGTCATCATCGGCCAGATCGTCCACCGAGATATTCACCGACAGCTGGACCAGCATGCCGCGCCGCGCCCATTCGCCGATCTGGCGGATGGCTTCTTCAATCACCCACAGGGTCAGGCTGTTCATGCTGCCGGTGCGTTCGGCCAGGGGGATGAATTCAGCGGGCGACACTTGCCCCAGGGTCGGGTGCTGCCAGCGCAACAGGGCTTCGGCCTGGCCTACATGGCCATGCTTGAGATCGAGCTTGGGCTGGTAGCACAGGAACAATTCGCCTTCGGGGGCGGCACGGCGCAGGTCACGGATCAGGGTGATCTGGCGTTGATGGGCCAGGTCGCGGTCCTGTTGGTAGACCTGCAAATGCCCCGGCAGGCTCGCGGCGTCATGCCGCGCGATGGCGGCGCGGCTGATCAATTCTTCGACCTGCTGGCCGTCGGCGGGGTAAGCGGCGATGCCGATGCTCACTTCGTGGCGCAGCTCATCATGGCCGATGCGTTGCGGTTCGGTGAGCAGCGCGTACAGGCGGTCGGCACGGGCCACGGCGCGATCGACCTGGGTGTTTTCCAGCAACAGCAAGAACTCACTGCCGGCAATGCGCGCCGCCGTGTCACTGGGCAGCAGGCTCATGGACAGGCAGCGGCTGGCCTCGCGCAGCATTTCTTCAACGCCTTCGGGGCCAAAACCTTCGTTGATGACCCGGTAGTTTTCGATCCCCAGGTACAGCAACACCACTGGCCGCCGCGCACTGATCGCACTGCCCAGGCGCTCCATGGCCAAGGCGCGATTCGGCAGGCCGGTCAGCGGGTCGTGCAGGGCGTTGTGCGCCAGTTGCCGCTCGCGCACCGCGATGCCGCTTTGCATGGCGTTGAAGGCGCGGGCCAACAGGCCGAACTCATCGTTGCTGCGCACCCGCACCGGGGTCTGGTAATGACCGTCGCCAATACGCTCGGCCGCCTGCACCAAGGCATTGAGCGGGCGTGACACACGCCGGGCCAGGAACAACGCTCCGGCCAGCGACACCACCAGCACCGCCAGGGCAATCCCGAGGAACTGCCGGTCCAGTGGCGCAAAGGATTCCAGCGCGTGGTCCAGCGGGCTTTGCAACAACACCCGCACGTCGTCGCCATTACCGGTATTGGCCAGCGGCAGCACCTGGCTCAATACGCGCTGGCCGTGGAACACATGGATCTTCGGCTCGGGGTCGACAGGCCCGTCGCGCAACAGGTCAAGGGTAGCGGCCTGGTAAGCCTGCGGCTGGGTACTGAGCAAGAGGCCCGGCTTGCCGTTGTGCACACTGAGGAACGACACGTCCAGCTTGCTCATGGAGCGCAGTTCATTGGCGAACTGTGCGTCCATGGGAAAGCCCATGACGATGCGCGCGATGGGCAGCGGGTCGAGCACTTCATCCTGCACCAGCAAATAGGGCCGACCGTCCATGGCCACGATCAGCCTCTGCAAGCCTTTGCGCCGCGCATGGCGCAGGGCCTGGTCATAGGGGAACAGCTGACCACGGGTGAGCACCGGCAAGGTGCTGACCATGACCTTGCCGGCCAGGTCCAACACGAAGACTTCGCTGGCACGGATCCCCGTGCCGTGGCGACGCAGGGCGGCAAGTATCGGCGCGGTCTGCCCTGCGGCCACGGCGTGTTTGAAAGGGAGATCGGCGGTCAGCCAGTCGAGGCCGTATTGCAGGCGCTGCCCGCGCAGGTCGAGCAGGCGCTCGAATACCTGTCGGCCGGTGCGCAGTTGGACTTGCGCCTGGTTTTCCACGGCGCGGGTGGTGGCGGTCCTGACGGCAAAATAGGTGGCGGCGACCACGACCAGCAGCAACAGTGCCAGTACCCCGGCGATGCGGGTTTGGAACGTATGGCGCCACCTCGTTGCGGCGCTCCCCGGCCGCCTTCGCCTTTCCGTGCCGCTGCGTCCCGGTGTCATGTGCATTCCCTGCGAGGGGTGACCTGGCGTCAAAAAAATATCCATTTCTTATGGATATTGAGTTTGAGGAGATTAGCTGGGACTTAGGGTAAGTGCACCCAATAAATACAGGGGGTTTAGCGGCGATTTATTGGCGGCGCAAGGTTGACTTCATCAAACGCCCCGGGCCCGCATGAAATCCCCCCAGCGTCGCACCAGGTAGTTGTGTTCATCCATGACCGAATTCCACACCGCAATATGCCCCATGCGCTGTTCATAGGAGCCGCCGTCGCGCACTTCGCCGATGTCGATCAGCGGCAGGCCATCGCTGCCGAGCAGTTCTTCCCGCGCAGGTTTGCCCGCGTACCAGTAATCCCACTCCGCACGGCTCAAGTGATCGCGGCTACGGGCCGGGTTACCGATGTAATACCCCTGCCGCGCCATCACCGCACCGGGCCAGCCCGACAGCCACCAATTCAAATACGCATAAGCCGCATCCAGCACCGGCCCCTTGGCATGGCGCGACAACGACAAGCCCCCAAACCAGGCCCGGTAGCCTTCACGTGGCACCGCCAGGCGGTATTTCACGCCGGCGCGGTGCAGGCGCATCAAGGTCGGCGACCATAGGCTCTGGATATCGATGCTCGGGCTGAGCATCAATTGCGCCGCTTCTTCATCATCGGACCAGAACGCCGCAAAGTGCCCTTCCTTCTGCTTACGCACCAGGATATCGGCCAGCACATCGATCTCTTCGATGCTCATGTTGCCGATGTCGCTGAAGCTGGCCAGCCCCGCCCCCTGCACCGCCAGCGCGGCATCCAGGGCGCCGATGGCGGCGTCGCTTTGCAAGGCCGTGCGTGCACGCCACGCGGGGTCGAGCAGCCAGCCCCAGCTTTCGTTGCCGTGGCAGAAACCGTCGGGCAACCGCTCCGGACGATAGGCAAAGCTGTCGGCGTTGTGGGTCAGGGGCAACATACTGATGCGCTCGGTGACCGTGCTGCCCAGGCTGCCATCGTGTTGCACGAACAAGCGCTCGCTGGGCACGCTGCCACTGCCCAGGCGATCATCGGGCGACAGGCGCCCGCGCTTGGGCAGGTCATTGATCTCATGCCACAACGCGATGCGCCGGGTGTCGATGGGTTGGATCGCCCGGGCCGGCCACACGAAATCGACGTTGTGAAACCACTGGTCGTACAGGTCGTAGCTGTCGGGCTGCATCACGGCGATGCGCTGCGCCTGTTCGACGTCATGCACTTGGTACACGAGGCGAATGCCCAGTTCCTGCTCGGCCCGCACGCGCAGGCATTCAAGCAAGGTGACCGAAGTGCCGAGGACCCTTAAGGTGATCATGCGGCGAACCGTCGCGAGAACACATCAAAGGAGCGGCGCAACAGCGCAGGGTCGAGGCCGCGCAGGATAAACACCAGGCGCGATTGACGGTCGCTGCCCGGCCACGCAGGCAGATGCACCGGCGCGTGCAGGCAATGCTGCACGCCATGAATGACGATGGGGGCGTTACTGGCGTTCACGTTGAGCAGTCCTTTGACACGCAGGATTCGTTCGCCGTGGCATCTTAACAGCATCGACAGCCACACCCCGAAACCGACCCAGTCCAAAGGCTGGTCGAAGGTCAGGCTGCACACTTGCGCGGCGCCGTGAGTGGCCGTGGTGGTTTGATGCAGCTGCCAGCGGCTGACTTCAACGGCGGGCTCGGCACTGCGCAGGCCTTCGCCCAGCAGCAATTGGTCGCCGCTGTGAATGGCATGGGTATCCAGGATCGGCGTGCCGGCATTCAGCGCGCGCAAGTGCGCACGCAGTGGTGCGCAGTCGCCCGCCAGGTCGGTCTTGCTCAACAGCAAGCGATCCGCCGCCGCCACCTGGGCCAGCCATTCCGGGTGCAGGCGCTCCTGCAGGGCGGCGTGGCTGGCGTCCACCAAGGTAATCACCAGGCCGATATGAAAACGCCCGCGCAGTTGCACGTCGTTATTCAACGTGGCCAGGATCGGCGCCGGGTCGGCCAGGCCGGTGGTTTCCAGGATCACCCGCTTGAATGCCGGGATTTCACCGCGCTCGCGACGTTGCAGCAAGGTCAGCAACGCCTCCTTCAGCTCGCCACGGATCGAGCAGCACACGCAGCCGCTGGGCAGCAGCACCGTGTCCGGCGCGACTTCTTCGACCAGCAGATGGTCGATGCCGACATCGCCGAATTCGTTGATCAGCAACGCCGTGTCGCCCAGGCTTTCACCCTGCAGCAGGCGCTTGAGCAAGGTGGTCTTGCCGCTGCCGAGAAAGCCGGTAATGACGTTGAGGGCGATGCTCATTTTTTATACCTCCGCCCCTTGTAGGAGCGAGCTTGCTCGCGAAGAGCTCAGGGACACCGCGCTTATCCAGGATGCACGCGTTATCGTTGACGTTTTTCGCGGGCAAGCCCGCTCCTACAGTGGGTTGTATTCCAAATGGTCGAGCAGTTTGGGGTCGAGGGGGTCCAACGGACGACCGAGCATCTCCTGCGCCGCCTGCCACAGCTGATCCAGGCCGCTGGCCAGGGCCTGTTTGCCGGTCGCGCCCAACAACAGATAGGACGCACCCTGGAAGTCTTCGACCTTGAGCCGGAACACCGCCAGCACCTGGTTGATCGCCGCGATCCGGCGCAGGCGTTCGCGACGCCTGGGCAGCTCGTCGCCCAGGGGGTCGCTCCAGTGCAGGTCTTCGCCGAGCAACCCGCAGAGTCCGCACATGGCTACACCCCGCTCATGGCATGACATCGCCAGAGTTCGGGCCCAGGGTCTGGCCGACGAACAGATTGCCGCCCGGCTCGCTGGCCAGCAGCACCGCCGTCGGCGCCACTTCGTCGGCCAGGCCGAAGCGGCCCAGGGGCAGTTCCCTGGCCTTGGCGCGCTTCCAGTCATCGCTGATGCCACTGACCAATGGCGTCTCGATGGGGCCGGGAGCGATGGCGTTGACCAGCACGTTGTCCTTGGCCACTTCCAGCGCCAGGGACTTGGTAAAGCCGATCACCCCGGCCTTGGCGGCGGCGTAGTGCGTCAGTTCGGCGCCGCCCTTGATGCCCAGTTGCGAGGCGACATTGATGATCCGCCCCCAACGCTGCGCGAGCATGTGCGGCAAGGCGCGCTGGCTGGCGACGAAGACACTGGTGAGGTCGACGCGCAGCATGTCGTTCCACATCTCGATGGACAGGTCGACGCAGCGCGCCTGGGTGAGCATGCCCGCGTTGTTGACCAGGATATCGATACCGCCGAAGTGCTCGACGCAACGGTCGACGCTGGCCTGGGCGCCTTCTACCGTGCCGACGTCGGCCAGGCACTCAAACACCTCGGCGCCGAGGTTGCGGCAGGTGATCGCGGTTTCGGCGAGGCTGGCGGCGTTGCGGTCGGCCAGCACCAGGCGCGCGCCTTCTGCGGCGTAGGCGTGGGCGATGGCGGCACCGATGCCGCTGCCGGCGCCGGTGATGACGGCACGGCGGTGGGTGAGTTGAGGCATGTAGATTCTCCCGAGGCAAACACCGTTCCCCTGTGGGAGCTGGCTTGCCTGCGATAGCGGTGTATCAGTAGATTTATAGGTAGCTGACCCACCGCCATCGCAGGCAAGCCAGCTCCCACATTTTCAGACCGCGTAGATTCAGTCGGGCCAGCGTACGGTTAATCCGCCGTCGATGACGATGCTCTGGCCAGTCAGATAGCTCGACGCTTCACTGGTCAAGAACTGCACCAGCGACGCCACTTCATCGGCCCGCCCTACCCGTCCCAGCGGGATCGCTTTCGCCGCTTTCGCCAAGCCCTCCGGCCCCAGCGAGTTCTTCGCATCCAGCGACTGCGGCGTTTCGATCAGCCCCGGAATCACCGCATTGCAGCGGATGCCCTTGGCCGCCAACTCCACCGCCAGCGACCGGCACAACCCCGGCACGCCGGCCTTGGCGGCGGCATAGTGCGAATGTTCCTGCCAGCCGTACACGCCACCGGCAATCGAGGAAATCGCCACCAGCGCGCCGCCTTCGTGCATATGCCGGGTCGCCGCGCGGAAGGTGCGCATCACCCCCGTGAGATCGACATTGAGCATCTCATCCCACAGCGCATCGGTCATCTCCAGCAACGGCGCGCGGCGCAGCAACCCGGCGTTGGCCACGGCGTAATCCAGCCGACCAAAATGCTGCACGGCTTGCGCGGCCAGGGCATCCACCGAGGCGGTATCGCCCACGTCCAATGGCAACATCAGGCACTCGCCGCCGGCGGCCTGCACCAGGCTGACGGTGGCCTGCGGGTCATGCGGGTCAGCCGGGTAGTACCCGCCGACCACCGCCACGCCATGGCGCGCATAGGCCACGGCGAGGGCTTGGCCGATGCCGCTGGCGGCGCCGGTAATCAAGGCAACTTTACGGCTCATCATTGACTCCTTACTGAACGGTTTCCGGACGCACATGGCGCGCGGCAAACATCAACATGCCGGACAAAAAGCACGGCACGGCGCCGAACCACAGCGCGGCGGTCTGCCAGTCACTGCCGGCGGACAACACCTGGGTCGCACCAAAACCTGCGACCACCGCACCGATCGGGCCCATGGCATGGATGATCGCGCCGCCGGTGGCACGGATGCTGGTGGGGAAACTCTCGCTGATAAAAAACAGCGCCGCCGAATATGGGCCGATCAGGAAGAACAGGCCCAGGCTGTACAACCCGACCACCATCGCCATGTTGCTCGGGCCGAACAGCATCCCGGCGAACGACAACCCGCCGAGCATCCAACCCAGGCCGATCACGTTGCGACGGCCGATCTTGTCGCCCATCCAGCCGTGGCTCAGGTAGCCGCAATAGCCCACCAGGTTCGACAGCACGAGGATGATCAGCGAGTTCTCGAACGAGACATGGTGCACGCTGACGATCACCGACGTGCCCAGTACGCTGAAGATCTGGATCGCCGCCCAGTTGAGCAACAGCGCGGCGCCGATCACCAGCGTGGCACGCCGGGCCGGGCCACGGAAGGCGGCCTTGAGACCGGCCTTGCTGTGCTCGTCGTAGTCCACGCCGTAGGTCTGCGCGACGTTTTGCGCCTCGCTTACCGCGCCGCTTTTGCGCAGTTGGCTGATGCGTTCATGGATCTGGAACTGCGGGCTCTCCTTGAGCTTGCGCGCCATGATCGCGATCACAACGGCCGGGATCGCGGCGAAGATGAAGCAGCCCTGCCAACCGATGATCGGCAGCAACAGCGCGGTCAACCCGGCGGCGATCAACGCGCCGACCGGCCAACCGCCCTGCACCAGGCTGTAGATGAAGCCGCGACGCTTGGTCAGCCGTGGGTCTTCGGAGGCGCCGTACAACTCGGTCAAATAGGTGGCGTTGACGGTTTCCTCGGCATAACCCAGGCCACCCAGCGAACGGATCAGGATCAGCGGCGACTTGCCCCACGCTCCACCAATCGCCGTCAGCGCCGAGCACAGCGCGGAACCGGCCACGGTGAAAATAATCCCTTTGCGGCGCCCCAGCTTGTCCACGATCGGTCCGATGGCCAGGGCGACCACGGCGGTTCCCACCGCCACCCAGGTCGCGATTTCAGCTTGCTCCACTTCACCCCAGCCAAAATGCCGGCCGATCTCCGGCAGCAAGGTGCCGAACAGGATGAAGTCATACACCGCAAACACCCAGGCGAAAAACGCGATCCAGGTGGCGAAACGCACCTCCTGGGAGGTCAGTTGCCGGGGTTTCCAGCCAGTCAGGTCAAGCTTGTTGTAGATGGACATAGATCGCGCCTCAGGGGGATTAGTGGACCCTGTAGGAGCGAGCTTGCTCGCGAAAATCGTCAACGATGACGCGGGCATCCTGGATGCGCGCGACGCTCTCTGGTTCTTCGCGAGCAAGCTCGCTCCTACAGGGTGACGCAGGTTCAGGTACGCGGTTGGCGGCGGATGAAGTCATCGGCGATTTCGTCGAAGGTGACGAAGCGCACGCCGGCATGGCTCTGGATGTGTTCGATCAGGCGCTCGAGCATCAGCAGCACTTGCGGGCGGCCGGACACATCGGGGTGGATGGTCATGGTGAACACGGCGTGTTCGTGTTCGCGGTAGACCCAGTCGAACTGGTCGCGCCACATTTCTTCCAGGTGACGCGGGTTGACGAAGCCGTGGCTGTTAGGGGCTTTCTTGATGAACATCATTGGCGGCAGGTCGTCGAGGTACCAGTTGGCCGGGATCTCCACCAGGTCGGTTTCTTCGCCGCGCACCAGGGGCTTCATCCAGGTATCGGGGTGCTGGCTGTAGTCGATCTTGGTCCAGGTATCGCCCTTGCGCACGTAGTAGGGGTGGAAGTCGTTGTGCATCAGGCTGTGGTCGTACTTGATGCCTTTTTTCAGCAGCAGCTCATTGGTGACCTTGCTGAATTCCCACCATGGCGCCACGTAGCCGGTGGGGCGCTTGCCGGTGACCTGGGTGATCAGTTCGATGGATTTGTCGAGGACGATTTCTTCCTGCTCGGCGGTCATCGCGATCGGGTTTTCGTGGCTGTAGCCGTGCACGCCGATCTCATGGCCGGCGTCGGCCACGGCCTTCATCTGCTCAGGGAAGGTTTCCATCGAGTGGCCGGGGATAAACCAGGTGGTGCGCAGACCGTAGCGTTCGAACAGTTTGAGCAGCCGTGGCGCGCCGATTTCACCGGCGAACAGACCGCGGGAGATGTCGTCCGGCGAGTCTTCGCCGCCGTAGGAACCGAGCCAGCCGGCGACGGCGTCAACGTCGACGCCGAATGCACAGAGGATGTCTTTAGCCATGGTGTGTCTCCTTAAATTGTCATTACGGATTCGACGGACAACGCCGCGCGCAGCAGGCGTGCGTCTTCTCCCGTCGGGGCGCTGAGCAGCAACCCGGTGGGCAGGCCCTGGGCATCGCGGCCGCTGGGCAGGGTCACGCCTGGCATGTCGAGCAAACTGCCGGGCATGGTCAGGCGCAGGGTGGCGAGGTTGGTTGTGACGAACAGGTCATCGTCGGCTTCAAGCGCCGCCAACGCCGGGGCGACGTGGGCGACGGTCGGGGTGATCAGGACGGCGCCGTCGAGGTCTTCGATCAGTTGCTGTTGCAAGCGGCGGCGCGCATCAGTCAGGTGGATCAGTTGGCTGGCCGGCAGCGAGCGCGCGGCTTCAAGGCGGCGGCGCACGCGTGGGTCGAGCTGGTCGGCTTCGGGGCTGTCGAGCAACGCTTGGTGCAGGGCGAAGGCTTCGAAGGCGCCGAGCCAGCCGTGGTGTTTGATCAGTTCCAGCGTCGCCTGGAAGGCCGGGCATTCGCGCTCTTCCACCAGCGCGCCGTGGGCCTTGAGCTGCTCCACCGCGCGCAGCAGGTTGTTGCGCACGGCGGGTTCGACATCCTGCTGCGCCAGCACGAAGCGCTGGCCCTTGAGGCTGCGGGCGACGTGGGTGTGGCTGCGGCCATGCAGCAAGTTGTCGACGGCCAGGGCATCACGCACGCTGCGGCTTATCGGGCCGAGGCTGTCGAGGCTGTGCGCCAGTGGAAACACGCCGTCGCGGCTGTAGCGCCGACTGCTGCCGCGGTAACCCACCAGGCCGTTGAACGCCGAGGGGATGCGAATGGAACCGGCCGTGTCGGTGCCCATGGCGATGGGCACGATGCCAGCGGCCACGGCCACGGCCGAGCCCGAAGATGATCCGCCGGGGATGCGCGGTTGATCCGTGCCATGGGGATTGTGCGGCGTGCCGAAATGGGGGTTCAGGCCCAGGCCGGAATAGGCCAGTTCACTGAGGTTGGTCTTGCCCACGCTGACCATCCCGGCACGGCACAACAGGCCGACGGTGGGCGCATCGAGCAACGCGACGGGCGCATGGCGGCGGTAGGCGGCGCCCGCCGTGGTAATGCTGCCGGCCACGTCGAACAGGTCCTTCCAGGCCAGCGGCACGCCATCGAACACGCTCAACGGCTGGCCGGCGCGCCAACGCGCGGCGGCGGCTTCGGCTTCACGGCGGGCGCGCTCGGGCGTCAGGCTGATAAATACCGACGGGACCTGGCTCGCCTTATCGAGTGCCTGTTCGAGGGCTTGCACCGGGTCATTGCGACCGCTGGCGAAGTCCTCGGCCATTGAAGTGGCGTCTGACATCGGTTTACCCTCATAAAACGTACATATTAATAAAATGTACATTTTACAAAGGCAGCTTTCGTGCCAGTCTGTGTTCAACGGGTTTTGCGCAAACCGGGATTAACGTTCAGAGCTACGGGGTAGATGGTTTTGTTTGAGGAAAAAAATCTCGGCAGAGCTTTGTACGGTGGCTTTAATGAAATAATGTATCTTTTATTAATAAGTACATTTTGGTGCAGAAAAGTAACAATTTTTCTGTCGAGGCCCCAAAAACGTGCCGCTGACGTGGCGCAGAGTGACAGGCACATCTATGAGAGAATCCCCGGCCAACCGTCCCTACCCCTCTGAGAACGCAATGAAAGCAGTGTCCGCCTCGGCCTCACGTTACGCGATGATTCACAAAGTGATGCGCGACGCGATCGTCAACGGCACCGCCCGCCATGGGCTGGTGTTGCTGGAAGCGCCGCTGGCGGAACTGTTCGGCACCAGCCGCGTGCCGGTGCGCAAGGCCTTGGACCTGCTGCATGACGAAGGCTTGATCTGCCGCTTCAACGGCCGGGGCTACCTGATCAACCCGCAAGGCCTGGCCATGGAGCCGCTGCGCCTGCCCTTGAGCCATGCGCACCTGGGGCTTAACGGTGAGGACGAGTTGGTGGACACGCGGCCGCTGGGCGAGCGCATTGTCGAGGAAATCGGCGCGGCGTTGTCCACCTGCATTGCCTTCGGCCATTACCGCCTGGACGAGCAAGCCGCCGCCGACCACTACGGCGTCAGCCGCGCGGTGGTGCGTGAAGCGCTGATGCGCCTGCGCGATCGTGGGCTGGTGGAAAAAGAGCCCTACTCCCAATGGCTGGCGGGGCCTTTGACCGCGCGAGAAGTCACTGAAGACTACGAACTGCGCGCGTGCCTGGAGCCCGAAGCCCTGCGCCAGAGCGCGCCCAACCTCGACCGCGAGCTGCTCGAAGCCATGCTGCAACGCGTGCTGGACGCCCAGGAGAGCCCGCAGTGCAGCCTGGAAGCCATCGAGCGGATCGAGGAAGATTTGCACCAACGCTGCCTGGCCGGCCTGCAGAATCGCAAGATCGCAGCGCTGATTCGTCAGGGGCAGAGCCCGATGATCATCAGCCGGATTTTTTATCGATTGCTGGGGATCGGCGCCGATCCGGCGATGTTGGCTGAACATCGGTTGATTTTGGAGCTGTTGCTGCATGGGGCGTTTGATGCGGCGGCGTTGAATTTGCGTGAGCATTTGCAGCGGGCTCGGCAGCGGATGTTGCAGCGGTTGAAGGTGTTGTCGGTGTTGCCCGAGCAGCCTTTGCCAGCCTATCTGCACAAAATCAGTTGACCTCGCGCTTCCTTGGCGGCCTTCGGGCCGACCATGTAGCTGGGGGTTGACCGTGTACATATCCGTTATTTGGGTGGCGGCGACTTATGGTTCCGCCCTTACGGCGGGTCACTTTTGGAAAAGAGCCCCAACAGTAACCAAAAGGGCTCTTGCCCCACCACTCGGTGCCTCGCCTAGGCTCGGCATGCCCTCACTCCGGCTTGAATCCGTGGGCCGCCGTCATGGGCCATCCTTGGCCCAGGACGGCTAACCCGGCGTCCTGCCGGGTTACCCACGGATTCAAGCCTGCGTTCGGCCAGCGTGGTTGACGGGGCGCCTGAGATCAAAATCAAAAGCCAGATCAAGAGCAGATCAAGAGCGGGTTTGGGCACTCTGCAGCTTTGCTCTTCTGTGGGAGCTGGCTTGCCTGCGATGCAGTCACTTCGGTACATCAGGCACACCGGGTTGCTGCCATTGCAGCATCGGTATCTACACAACTTTCAGAGGCTGACTTCATCCCCTGTGGGGCTCGACAGCTCCCACATTTTGAACCGAGTTCGACATCAATACCGGTCGGCCCGAAGGCCGCCACGGGGTCTGTGTGACGACAAATACCATGCAATATGTTGCTATCTCACCCCCCCTATTGAAACCACCACCACCCTGCCCCATCTAAGCACCATACTTACTGATGCAGGTGCCCCATGAGCGACCAGCAAGAATCCCCTGATTACGACATCAACGATTACGCAGACCCCGAAAACGCCGAACACGCCGCCTCGTCCAACACCGGCCTGGCCCTGCCTGGGCAAAACCTGCCGGACAAGGTCTATATCATCCCGATCCACAACCGGCCTTTCTTCCCGGCGCAAGTGCTGCCGGTGATCGTCAATGAAGAGCCATGGGCCGAGACGCTGGAGCTGGTGAGCAAGTCCGACCACCATTCCCTGGCCCTGTTCTTCATGGACACGCCGCCGGAAGACCCGCGCCACTTCGACACCTCCAGCCTGCCGCTGTACGGCACGCTGGTGAAGGTGCACCACGCCAGCCGCGAAAACGGCAAGCTGCAGTTCGTCGCCCAGGGCCTGACCCGCGTGCGGATCAAGACCTGGCTCAAGCACCACCGCCCGCCGTACCTGGTGGAAGTCGAATACCCGCACCAGCCAAGCGAGCCGACCGATGAGGTCAAGGCCTACGGCATGGCGCTGATCAATGCGATCAAGGAACTGCTGCCGCTCAACCCGCTGTACAGCGAAGAGCTGAAGAACTACCTCAACCGCTTCAGCCCCAACGACCCGTCGCCGCTCACCGATTTCGCCGCCGCCCTCACCTCGGCCACCGGTAACGAGTTGCAGGAAGTGCTGGACTGCGTGCCCATGCTCAAGCGCATGGAAAAAGTCCTGCCGATGCTGCGCAAAGAGGTGGAAGTGGCGCGCCTGCAAAAAGAACTGTCCGCCGAGGTGAACCGCAAGATCGGCGAGCACCAGCGTGAATTCTTCCTCAAGGAACAACTCAAGGTCATCCAGCAGGAGCTGGGCCTGACCAAGGACGACCGCAGCGCGGATGTCGAGCAGTTCGAGCAACGCCTGGAAGGCAAGACGCTGCCGGCCCAGGCGAAAAAACGCATTGACGAAGAACTGAACAAACTGTCGATCCTGGAAACCGGTTCGCCGGAATACGCGGTGACGCGCAATTACCTGGACTGGGCCACCTCAGTGCCGTGGGGCGTGTACGGCGCGGACAAGCTCGACCTGAAACATGCGCGCAAGGTCCTGGATAAACACCATGCGGGCCTGGATGACATCAAGAGTCGCATCCTCGAGTTCCTCGCGGTGGGCGCCTATAAAGGCGAAGTCGCCGGCTCCATCGTGCTGCTGGTGGGGCCGCCGGGCGTGGGCAAGACCAGCGTGGGCAAATCCATCGCCGAGTCCCTGGGCCGGCCGTTCTATCGCTTCAGCGTCGGCGGCATGCGCGACGAGGCCGAGATCAAGGGTCATCGCCGCACCTACATTGGCGCCATGCCCGGCAAGTTGGTGCAGGCGCTCAAGGATGTGGAAGTGATGAACCCGGTGATCATGCTCGACGAGATCGACAAGATGGGCCAGAGCTTCCAGGGCGACCCGGCGTCGGCGCTCCTGGAAACCCTGGACCCGGAGCAGAACGTCGAATTCCTCGACCACTACCTGGACCTGCGCCTGGACCTGTCCAAAGTGCTGTTCGTGTGCACCGCCAACACCCTGGATTCCATCCCCGGCCCCCTGCTGGACCGCATGGAAGTGATTCGCCTGTCGGGCTATATCACCGAAGAAAAAGTCGCCATCGCCAAGCGCCACCTGTGGCCCAAGCAGTTGCAAAAAGCCGGCGTGGCAAAAAACACCCTGACCATCAGCGACGGCGCCCTGCGCGCCTTGATCGACGGTTATGCCCGCGAGGCCGGGGTGCGCCAGTTGGAAAAACAACTGGGCAAACTGGTGCGCAAGGCGGTGGTCAAGCTGCTGGATGCGCCGGACTCGGTGATCAAGATCGGCAACAAGGACCTGGAAAGCTCACTGGGCATGCCGGTATTTCGTAATGAGCAGGTGCTGTCCGGCACCGGCGTGATCACCGGCCTGGCCTGGACCAGCATGGGCGGCGCGACCTTGCCGATCGAGGCGACGCGTATCCACACGCTCAACCGCGGCTTCAAGCTCACCGGCCAATTGGGTGAAGTGATGAAGGAATCCGCCGAGATCGCCTACAGCTACATCAGCTCGAACCTGAAGTCGTTTGGCGGTGATCCGAAGTTCTTTGACGAAGCCTTCGTGCACTTGCATGTGCCGGAAGGCGCCACACCGAAAGACGGCCCGAGCGCAGGCGTCACGATGGCCAGTGCGTTGCTGTCGCTGGCCCGCAACCAGCCGCCGAAAAAAGGCGTGGCCATGACCGGCGAACTGACGCTGACCGGGCATGTACTGCCGATTGGCGGGGTGCGTGAAAAGGTAATCGCGGCGCGGCGTCAGAAGATTCATGAGCTGATCCTGCCGGAGCCGAATCGGGGCAGTTTCGAGGAGTTGCCGGAGTATCTGAAGGAAGGCATGACCGTGCACTTTGCCAAGCGGTTTGCGGATGTAGCTAAAGTGCTTTTCTGATAGGCCTTCAGCGTCTGTAAGGGCCTCTTCGCGAGCAAGCCCGACTCCCACATTTTGAATGTGTTCACAGAACAAAATGTGGGAGCGGGCTTGCCCGCGATGAGGCCGGCCCAGCCACCCCAAAATGTCCTCCAGTCACACCTCGCCCCATCTTCGGTTATGCTCGCCCTTCGTCGCCCATCAACGGAGCCTCCATGACCGCTGCCCGCCTGCTTCTCCCCTTGAGCCTTGCCCTGCTGGCCGCCTGCGCCAGTGCCCCGAAGCAAAACGTCACCGTGGACAACCAGGACGCCTGCCCGCTTGCGCTTAAAAACGGACAAAACCTGATCCTCACCCTACCGAGCAACCCCACCACCGGCTACCGCTGGGCCATCCAGGATTCCTCCGGCGGCGTGCTGCGCGCGTTGGGCCCAGAGGTTTACAGCAGCGCTGAATCCGGTGTGATCGGTGGTGGCGGCCAATCGACCTGGCGTTTCCAGGCCTTCGCCGCCGGCCAGGGCCGCTTGCGCCTGACGTCCCAGCAGCCCTGGGAGCCGGAAGCTGAACCCGCCGAGATATTTGAATGTGCGATTACGGTGAATTGATACGCCTGATCTAGAAGAAAAACGTCTAGAGAACTGGGATTTCTGACAGTTACGAAACGGGGGGGCCACCTATATCGTTCAACGACAACGCGCACGATCACGCGGGCGCTGGAGCACGAGGGTTCGATCATGGCCACCCGTACATCCCGCCAGGAAGCAACGGGAACATTTACCGCAATCGTTAACGACACCGAGCATTTCGAAGCAAGCAAGGTTTTTGTGACTCGGGACAGCCGCCTGGTTATCGTGGCTGTAGACGAACGTCTCGGCGACCGAATACGCTTCATCGAATTGCACCTCGCGTCGGGTATAACGAACGGCGACCATGAATTCCCCGATCCGAACCAGCAAATTCACGCACTTATAGCCACTGCGAACGTTGCCCCCTCGCTCTATTTGACTGAACAGGGCAATGTTCGCGCTGATTTTTCCCATGAAAAACGCCGCTACAAAGGCGGGACCACATTCACCGCAAAGGACCTCTTCACGTCAAAAACCATTGTGGTAAACGCTGAATTTAATCTGTACACGAGCACTAAACGACGGTGAATTCAGTACGGGTTGCAACATCGCGGTTTATCACACAACCCGCGCATCCCACGAATAACTTGGCTAAAATGCCGGCCTTTCCCCTTCGTCGCCGGAACAGCCGTGAGCAAAGAACCCGATCGCCTATTCGCCCAGCCCCTGCCGCAGGTGCCGGACTTCGCCTTTAACGAGGACGTGGTGCGGGTGTTCCCCGACATGATCAAGCGCTCGGTGCCCGGTTACCCGACCATCGTCGAGAACCTCGGCGTACTCGCGGCGCAGTTTGCCCAGCCCGGCAGCGTGCTCTACGACCTCGGTTCTTCACTGGGCGCGGTTACTCAAGCCCTGCGCCGTCATGTGCGCACCGATGGCTGCCGGGTAATCGCTGTGGATAATTCGGCGGCGATGGTCGAGCGCTGCCGCGAATACCTCAATGGCCAGGACTCGATGTTCCAGGAGTTGCTGCCGGTTGAAGTGATCGAGGGCGATATCCTCGCGCTGCAGTTCCAGCCGGCTTCGGTGGTGGCGTTGAACTTCACCCTGCAATTCATTGCGCCCGATGAACGCCTGGCGCTGCTCTCGCGCATCCGCCAGTCACTGTTGCCGGGCGGTGCGTTGATTCTTTCGGAGAAGCTGCGTTTCAACGATCCGCAAGAACACGCGCTGCTCACCGATTTGCACATCGCGTTCAAACGCGCCAACGGCTACAGCGAACTGGAAATTGCCCAGAAGCGCAGCGCCATTGAAAACGTCATGAAGCCCGACAGCCTCGACGAACACCGCGAACGCCTGCTGGCGGCGGGGTTCTCCAAAGTCGTGCCGTGGTTCCAGTGTCTTAACTTTGCCTCGTTGATTGCCTTGCCATGATTGATCTGTCCCCCCTCGCCCGCCACTTGGTCGGCACTCCCTTGGCCGTATGGGCCCAGGGCCTGCAAGCGCAACTCGATAGCAAGATGGAAAAAGGCCATGGCGACCTGGAGCGCTGGCAGAGCGCGCTGGATGCGTTGCCCAGGATCATGCCGACCGAAGTCGACTTGCTGAACGGCCTGGTGCTGGATACCGACTGCGACGACGCCACCCGCGCGCAAATGCACAGCGCATTGATGGGGCTGAGCCCATGGCGCAAGGGGCCGTTCCATCTGTTCGGCGTGCACGTGGACACCGAATGGCGCTCGGACTGGAAGTGGTCCCGCGTCGCACCGCACCTGGACCTCAAGGGCAAGCGCATCCTGGATGTCGGCTGCGGCAACGGTTACTACATGTGGCGCATGCTCGGCGCCGGCGCCGACAGTGTGATCGGCGTCGACCCGAACTGGCTGTTCTTCTGCCAGTTCCAGGCGGTGCAGCGCTACCT
The DNA here is from genome assembly GCF_001983175.1 of Pseudomonas cedrina subsp. cedrina. GTDB lineage: Bacteria > Pseudomonadota > Gammaproteobacteria > Pseudomonadales > Pseudomonadaceae > Aquipseudomonas > Aquipseudomonas cedrina. The sequence goes on along the minus strand of NZ_MNPW01000004.1, from coordinate 383,489 downwards.
GTGCGAGCCCAGGGCCTGGCACTTGCCGTTCCCGTTTGAAGACCTGCCGGCGAATCTGGAAGGCTTCGACACGGTATTTTCCATGGGCGTGTTCTATCACCGCCGTTCGCCGATCAAGCACTTGCTGGCGCTCAAAGACACCCTGGTCAAGGGCGGCGAGCTGGTGCTGGAAACCCTGGTGGTCGAAGGCGATCAGCAACAGGTGCTGGTACCGGAAGATCGCTACGCCCAGATGCGTAACGTGTGGTTCCTGCCGTCGGTGCCGGCGCTGATGCTATGGCTGCGTCGCGCGGGCTTCAGCGATGTACGCTGTGTGGACGTCAGCGTGACCACGGTCGAGGAACAGCGTGGAACGGCGTGGATGAAGTTTCAGTCGTTGAGTGACTTTCTCGATCCGCAGGATCACAGCAAGACCATTGAAGGGCTACCGGCGCCGATGCGGGCGGTGATCATCGCCAGGAAATAACCCCTAATCTCCCTGAATAGATGGAGTAACACTGTGGGAGCTGGCTTGCCTGCGATAGCGGTGGATCAGTCACAGATGAGTTGACTGAAAAACAGCTATCGCAGGCAAGCCAGCTCCCACATTGAATGGATTACCAAGTCAGATTGAGGCTGGCCTGGCCCGTCGAGCCTTGAAGAATTCACTCAGCACAGTCCCACATTCCTCTGCCAACACCCCCCCTTCAAACAACACCCGATGATTCAAAAAGCCCTGGGTAAAAAACTGCCCCTGGCTTTGCACAATCCCCGCCTTGGGTTCCAACGCGCCGTATACCACCCGGGCCACCCGCGAATGCACGATCAAACCTGCGCACATGCTGCACGGTTCCAGGGTTACATACAGGGTGCTGCCCACCAGCCGGTAGTTGCTGATGGCTTGCGCCGCTGCGCGGATGGCGACCATTTCGGCATGGGCGCTGGGGTCGTTGCCGCTGATCGGGCAGTTGAAGCCACGGCCGATGATTTCGCCGTCCTGCACCAGCACCGCGCCCACCGGCACTTCGCCCAATGCGGCGCCTTGGGCGGCCAGGGCCAGGGCTTCGCGCATGAAGTCCTGGTCGCGGCTGCGGTCGATGATCGCGGTGGGGCGAAACTGGCGCATCACGCCACCTCGATGGCGGCCATCAGGCCGGTTTCCATGTGGTCGATCACGTGGCAATGGAACATCCATACCCCTGGGTTATCCGCCACCAACGCCACGCGCGCGCGCTCGTTTTTACCCAGCAGATAAGTGTCGGTGAAGTAGGGGATGACCTTGTGGCGGTTCGAGGCGATCACTTTGAAGCTCATGCCATGCAGGTGGATCGGGTGCTGGTATTGGGTCATGTTCTTCAATTCGAAGATGTAGCTCTTGCCCTTTTCCAGCTTGGCGATGGGGCGGTCGGCGCAGGTCTTGTCGGTGATGTCCCAGGCTTTGCCGTTGATCTGCCACAGGCTCGGCGGCTTGCCGTTGTCGACATTCACCGAAACAGAGCCCACCCATTCGAAATTGAAGTTGAGTTTCTCTGCATTGGCCAGGTCCGGCTCGCTGATCGGGTTGGCGGGCAGCGCGGGCGGCCATTGCGCGGGGGCATCCGTGCTGGCCACCGAACGGAACGTGCCAAGGCGCACCGGGCCGTTGCGGATCGACAGTTCTTCGCCGGCCGGCGGTGCCTTGATCGCCAGGCAGATGCGCATGCCGGGGCCCAGCCAGTATTCCTTGCCCATCGGGCGCGGTTCGATGGGGTTGCCGTCCAGGGCGTAGATCTGCGCCTCGACATCCGGAATATTGAGGCGATAGGTCAAGGTGTTATCGAGGTTGAGCAGGCGCACGCGGGTGATCTGCCCGGCCGGCAGATCGATCACCGCCTGGGATACGCCATTGATCGTCGACAGCCGCCCAGCGGTGCCACCACGCGCGGCTTCACGGGGAATACTGAAGGCGACGAACGCGCCCTCTTCGTCCACGTGCCAGCTTTTCAGGCTCAGGGTACGTTCGTGCTTGAAACCGGTGGGCTCGCGTTCTTCGATGATCAGCGGGCCCACCAGGCCACGGCCGAGTTCCTCGCTGCTGTTCACATGGGGGTGATACCAGTAGCTGCCGGCGTCCGGCACACGGAATTTGTAGTCGAAGTATTCGCCAGGCAGCACCGGCAATTGCGAGACGTAAGGCACGCCGTCCATTTCCAGCGGCAGGCGGATGCCATGCCAATGGATGGTGGTAGCGACCGGCAGGTGGTTGATAAAGCGCACCCGCAGCCATTCGCCCTGGCGCACCCGCAACTCGGTGCCGGGCGCCGAGGAGCCGAACGCCCAGGCTTGGGTCTTGTGCCCCGGCACCAGTTCCACGTCCAGCGGTGCGGCGATCAGCTCGTAATCGTGCCCAGCCTCGGCCTCGGCCTCGGCAACTTTCCCCAGCCAATAGCGGTAGGCGCCACCGGCCCCCACACCCACTACGGCCAGGCCTGCAAGACCACCCAGGATTTGTCGACGGGAAAAGGATCGGGACACAACAACCTCGCGTATCGGCGGCAGGCCAGGGGCCCGCGAAGGGCTGATACGATACACCTGCACCGGCTAAACAGTAAGGCTTCGCATTGCCGCATGGCTCAATTGTAATGTTCGATGAAGATCACATGTGGGAGCTGGCTTGCCTGCGATAGCGGTGTATCAGTCGCTGATTGGCTGCCTGACCGATAGCTATCGCAGGCAAGCCAGCTCCCACAGGGATCGGCGGTGTTTGTCAGGACTTGGCGGCAGCCAGGATCAGCGCCTTCATCTCGGCCACGGCACCTTTGAAGCCGACGAACAGCGCATGCGCCACCAGCGCATGGCCGATGTTCAGTTCGTTGATTCCCTTGATCGCGGCCACAGCTTCGACGTTGTGGTAGTGCAGGCCATGGCCGGCATTGACGATCAGGCCCTGCTTGAGACCGCAGCTCACGCCCTCAATAATGCGCTGCAGCTCGTCGGCCACTTCGGTCGGGGTGGTGGCGTCGGCGTAACGCCCGGTGTGCAGTTCGATCGCCGGTGCGCCGACGCGGCGCGAGGCTTCGATCTGGCGCTCGTCGGCGTCGATGAACAGCGAGACTTCACTGCCGATCTTCGACAGGCGCTCCACCGCGGCCTTGATCCGCGCTTCCTGGCCGGCCACGTCGAGGCCGCCTTCGGTGGTCAGCTCCTGGCGGGTTTCCGGCACCAGGCAGATATGCGCCGGGCGGATGCGCTCGGCGAACTGCATCATTGCTTCGGTGACGCCCATCTCGAAGTTCATGCGGGTTTGCAGCACGTCCTTGAGCAGCAGCACGTCGCGCTCCTGGATGTGGCGGCGGTCTTCGCGCAGGTGCACGGTGATGCCGTCGGCGCCCGCTTCTTCGGCGTCCAGCGCGGCCTTGACCGGGTCAGGGTAGCGGGTGCCCCTGGCCTGGCGCAGGGTGGCGACGTGGTCGATGTTGACGCCAAGAAGAATGCGATTGCTGGTGGTCACGGAAGCGCTCCTGAAAAGGGAAAGAATCGGTGCACAGCATACACGGGGATGTCAGGGCTTTCGAAACAACTCGCGACTGACCAACGGCCGCCCGCCCAGGTGCACGGCCAGGGCCTGGCGCATCAGACGCTTGGCGGCGGACAGCGCACCCGGCGCGGTCCAATCCGCTTCGCTCATGGCCAGCAACTCGGCGCCCTGGAACAGGCCGGGTTGCAGCAGGTACACGCGCTCAAGGCCGGCGTCCACTTGCAGGCGGTAGAGGCCGTCGGCGGCGATGGGGTCACCATGCAGGTCGTTGGCCAGTTCGAAGCCGTAGCCCAGGTCGTCGAGCAAACGCCATTCGAACGCGCGCAGCAGTGGTTCCAGCGGGCGGCCTTCGGCCAACGCCAGCAGGGTCGCGGCGTAGTGATCAAAGACGCCGGGGTGGGGGTCTTCAGCAGGGAGCAGGCGGATCAGCAGTTCGTTGAGGTACAGGCCGCTGAACAGGGCCTCGCCATTGAGCCAGGCGGAGGTGCCGACGCTTTCCAGGCGACCGACATTCTTCAACTCACCCTTGCCGCGAAACTCCACGTCCAGGGCCACGAAGGGCCGCGCCAGCGTGCCGGCCTTGCCCCGCGCGCTACGCAAGACCGCGCGCAGGCGACCTTGGGGCGTGAGGAAGTCCACCAGGGCGCTGGTCTCGCGGTAGGCGCGGCTGTGCAGGACGTAGGCGAGTTGGCTGGGGGGGGAAGCGGACATGGGGCTCTCTTCGCAGAACGTGAAACAGCGCCGATCCAATGTGGGAGCGGGCTTGCCCGCGATGGCGGTATCACAGTCAACATCTCTGCTGAATGTTACATCTTCATCGCGGGCAAGCCCGCTCCCACAGTGTATTGCGGTGTGCTCTGAACCGGTTACAGGTCGCCGTAGCCGAGCGAACGGAGTGCACGCTCATCATCGGACCAGCCACCCTTCACCTTCACCCACAGGTTGAGCATGATCTTGGAGTCGAACAGCAATTCCATGTCCTTGCGCGCCTCGGTGCCGATGCGCTTGATGCGCTCGCCCTTGTCGCCAATGATGATCTTCTTCTGGCCATCGCGTTCGACGAGGATCAGCGCATGGATGTGCAAAGTCTTGCCCTGCTGCTTGAACTCTTCGATTTCGACGGTGATCTGGTACGGCAGCTCGGCGCCCATCTGGCGCATGATTTTCTCACGCACCAGTTCGGCGGCGAGGAAACGGCTGCTGCGGTCGGTGATCTGGTCTTCCGGGAAGAAGTGCTCGTTCTCCGGCAGGTAGCCGGCGATCACGCGCTCCAGAGCTTCGAGGTTATGCCCGTGCTGGGCCGAGATCGGCATGATCTGGGCATTGGGCAGTTGTTCCTGCAGCCAGGTCAGGTGCGGCATCAGCTCGGCTTTGTCTTCGATGCGGTCGGTCTTGTTCAGCGCGACGATCAACGGGCCGGTGACGTACTGCACACGCTCGAGGACCATCTGGTCCTCATCGGTCCACTTGGTGCGGTCGACCACGAAGATCACCACGTCGACGTCTTTCAACGCCGCCGACGCGGTTTTGTTCATGTAGCGGTTGAGGGCTTTCTCGCCGCCTTTGTGCATGCCCGGGGTGTCGACGTAGACCGCTTGCACGCTGCCTTCGGTCTTGATGCCCAGCATGTTGTGGCGGGTGGTCTGCGGCTTGCGCGACGTGATCGCCAGCTTCTGGCCGAGGATGTGGTTGAGCAGCGTGGACTTGCCCACGTTGGGACGGCCGACGATGGCAACGTAGCCACAGCGTGTTGCGGTTGAATCAGTCATGGCCATTCTCCACGCCCAGGGCAATCAGTGCTGCAGCGGCCGCTACCTGTTCGGCAATACGACGGCTCACACCCTGACCTCGGCTTTTTTCATTCAGTAAGGTGATTTCACATTCCACGAAGAACACGCGGCAATGCGGCTCGCCCTGGATATCCACCACTTCGTAGCGTGGCAGTTCGCAACCACGGGACTGCAGGTATTCCTGCAGGCGGGTCTTGGGGTCTTTGTTGGTGTCGACCAATGTGAGGCTTTCGATTTCCGAAGCCAGCCAGGCGACCACGCGCTCCTTGGCCATCTCCATCCCCGCATCGAGGTAGATGGCGCCGATCAAGGCTTCCAGGGCATCCGCCAGGATCGACTCGCGACGGAAACCGCCGCTCTTCAATTCACCGGAACCCAACCGCAGGTACTCGCCCAGGCCGAAACCTCGGGCCAGCACGGCCAGGGTCTCGCCTTTCACAAGGCGTGCACGCAGGCGCGAAAGCTGGCCTTCGCGCGCTTGAGGAAAACGCTCGAACAGCGCCTCACCGGCGGCGAAATTGAGGATGGCATCACCGAGGAATTCCAGGCGTTCGTTGTTGCGCCCTGCAAAGCTGCGGTGTGTGAGGGCAAGGACCATCAATTCCTGGTCCTTGAAGGTGTAGCCGAGCTGGCGCTCGAGACGGCTTAAAGAAACGCTCACGGTTTACCCATATCTGTTTGGTGGCACCGGCGGCCATCGACGATTGACGCAGTGTTCAAATTCAAATCCTGGTTGGTGCTGCATGAGGCAGGACCGATTTGTCCCCACCCCAGAAAAGCATTCGGCGCTGTGTTCACAGCGCCGCCTGTATTACTTGATCAGCCCGACCCGCGAGAAATTCGGCAGGTGGCTGAGTTTGGGTTCCGGCCAGCTCATCCAGACCGCAAAGGCCTTGCCGACGATATTCTGGTCGGGAACCATGCCCAGCAGGTCCTTGGGAATGTTGGGGTCATCCCAGTACCGGCTGTCATTGGAGTTGTCACGGTTGTCGCCCATCATGAAATAGTGCCCGGCCGGCACTTTCCACTGGCCGTCCGGCGTGGCGCGGTAGCGGCTCATTTCCTTGCGGATCTGGTGCTCGACCGCACCGAGTTTTTCCTGATACAGCTCGGCGCTGCCCAGGGTGTTCGGCTCGGAACCCAGCAGCTTTTCGGCCACCGACTCACCGTTGATGAACAGGCGCTTGTCGCTGGTATAGCGAATCACGTCGCCCGGCAGGCCGACCACACGCTTGATGTAGTTGACGTTCGGGTCGCTCGGGTAGCGGAACACCATCACATCGCCACGCTGCGGGTCACCGATCTCGATGACCTTCTTGTCGATCACCGGCAAACGGATCCCGTAGGAAAACTTGTTCACCAGGATGAAGTCGCCCACGTCCAGGGTAGGTTTCATCGACCCCGACGGGATCTGGAACGGCTCCACCAGGAACGAGCGCAGCACCAGCACGATGAACAGCACCGGGAAGAACGACTTGCCGTATTCAACCAGCAGAGGCTCTTTGTTCAGCTTCTCGACCACCACCGCATCGGGCTGGCTGACGCTGCCCTGATAGGACGCGATAGCCGCCCGGCGACGCGGGGCGAAGAACACCAGATCGAGCAATGCCAACAGACCGCAGACGGCAACGGCGATGACCAGCAACAGCGGGAAATTTAGCGACATAGGACCTAACTATCCAACCTGAGCACCGCAAGGAAGGCTTCTTGTGGAATTTCCACGTTGCCCACTTGCTTCATGCGTTTTTTACCGGCCTTTTGCTTCTCAAGCAGCTTGCGCTTACGGCTTACGTCACCGCCGTAGCATTTGGCCAATACGTTCTTTCTGAGAGCCTTGACGGAGGTCCGCGCAATGATCTGCCCGCCAATGGCGGCCTGGATCGCGACGTCGAACATCTGGCGCGGAATCAGTTCTTTCATTTTTTCGGTCAACTGGCGACCTTTGTAGTGCGCGTTGTCCTTGTGCACGATCAGTGCCAAGGCATCCACCTTGTCGCCGTTGATCAACACATCCAGCTTCACCAGGTTGGCCGATTGGTAACGGTCGAAATGGTAGTCCAGCGAAGCATAGCCGCGACTGGTGGATTTGAGACGGTCGAAGAAGTCCAGCACCACTTCGTTCATCGGCAAATCGTAGGTCACTTGCACCTGGGTACCGAGGAACAGCATGTCGTGCTGTACGCCACGCTTTTCGATACACAGGGTAATGACGTTGCCCAGGTGTTCCTGCGGCACAAGGATATTGGCGCGCACGATCGGTTCGCGCATGTCTTCGATGGAAGACAGGTCTGGAAGCTTGGACGGGTTGTCGACGTAAATCGTTTCACCGGTTTTCAGCAGCAGCTCGAAAATAACGGTCGGCGCGGTGGTGATCAGGTCCAGGTCGTATTCGCGCTCGAGGCGCTCCTGGATGATCTCCATGTGCAGCATGCCCAGGAACCCGCAACGGAAGCCGAAGCCCAGGGCGTCGGAGCTTTCCGGGGTGTACTGCAACGACGAGTCGTTGAGGGTGAGCTTTTGCAGGGCTTCGCGGAAGTCTTCGAAGTCGTCGGAGCTGACCGGGAACAGGCCGGCGTAGACCTGTGGCTGGATGCGCTTGAAGCCTGGCAGCACGTCGACGTCGGGGGTGGAGCTCAAGGTCAGGGTGTCACCGACCGGTGCACCGTGGATATCCTTGATACCGGCGATGATAAAGCCGACTTCACCGGCCTTCAGGTCAACAGTGGCGGTGTGCTTGGGGTTGAATACACCGACGCTGTCCACCAGGTGGATCTTGCCGGTGGACTTTACCAGGATCTTGTCGCCCTTCTTCACGCGGCCATGGCGCACGCGTACCAGGGAGACAACGCCCAGGTAATTGTCGAACCAGGAGTCGATGATCAACGCTTGCAGCGGATCTTCGTAGTTGCCGGTGGGCGCGGGGATGGTCTTGACCAGGCGCTCGAGCACTTCGTCGACGCCCAGGCCGGTCTTGGCGCTGCACTCGACGGCGTCGGTGGCGTCAATGCCGATGATTTTTTCGATTTCTTCTTTTACGCGGTCCGGATCGGCTTGCGGCAAGTCGATCTTGTTCAGCACCGGCATCACTTCCAGGCCCTGCTCGATGGCCGTGTAGCAGTTGGCCACGGATTGGGCTTCGACGCCCTGCCCCGCATCCACCACCAGCAGCGCGCCTTCGCAGGCGGCCAGGGAACGGCTGACTTCATAGGTGAAGTCGACGTGGCCCGGGGTATCGATGAAGTTGAGCTGGTACTTGATACCGTCTTTGGCGGTGTAGTACAGGGTAACGCTGTGGGCCTTGATGGTGATCCCGCGCTCGCGTTCGAGGTCCATGGAATCCAGTACCTGGGCTTCCATTTCACGCTCGGCAAGGCCGCCGCACATCTGGATGAATCGATCGGCCAGCGTCGACTTACCATGGTCAATGTGGGCGATGATGGAGAAATTGCGGATATGACTCAAATCACTCACGGATCAACACTCAAAAAGGCTGCAGGCAGATTGCCCGCTGAAAAATAGCCGGGAATTGTACCTGATGCTCGGGCCAGGCGTCATCTTTGCTGACCAGAACAAAAATGCCCCGCTTATACAAGCGGGGCATTTTTTGTGCATAAGCGCGGTATCAACCGGCTCGGCGCAACAGCCAGAACCCGGCCAGGCCGCAGATGGCCGTGGGCACCAGCACTGCGAACAGCGGTGAGAAGCCGAACACCAGGCTCGACGGGCCAAGCAGGTCCTGGGCGATGCGGAAGGTAAACCCTACCAGCACACCGGTAAACACGCGCTGGCCGAGGGTTACCGAGCGCAAAGGGCCGAAGATGAACGAGATGGCCATCAGCACCAGCGCGGCGGTGACAACCGGTTGCAACACCTTGACCCAAAATGCCAGCCAGTAACGACCGTTGTTCAGGCCCTGATCCTTGAGGTAGTGGATGTAACCCCACAACCCGGAGATTGGCAGGCTTTCCGGGATCATCACAACGGTATTGAGCAGCTCCGGCTTGAGGGCGATGTCCCACTCTTCGCTCGGTACATTGATCACTTCGGTGCTGGCTTTGGTGCCTTGGCCGATATTACGGAAGTAGGTGGTGGTGACGTCGCTGAGTTGCCATTTTTCATCGCTGTATTGCGCACGTTTGGCGAAGCTCGACGACAGCAGGTGGCGTTCCTTGTCGAAGTTGTAGCGCGTCACGCCAATCAACAGGCCGCCGGGTTGTACAGCGTTGATGTGGATGAATTGGTCACCCTGGCGATGCCACAGGCCGTGCTTGGAGCTTTGCGCATCGCCCGAACCCTGGGCCAGCGCGCGATTGGCCTGGGCCGTGGTTTCGGCGGGCGGCGCGACGTATTCGCCGATCAGCACGCTGCAGGCCATCAGCAGCAGCATGGGCTTCATCACCGCCCAGACGATACGGCCAATGGACACGCCGGCGGCGCGCATGATGGTCAGTTCGCTGTTGCTGGCCAGGCTCCCCAGGCCGATCAGGCAGCCGATCAGCGCGGCCATCGGCATCATGTCGTAGAGGCGACGCGGTGCGGTGAGGGCCACGTAGCTCAGCACGTCCCACACGGTATAGGTATCGCTGACGTTGCCCACTTCATCGATGAAGGCGAACAACGACGCCAGGCCCAGGATGATGCCCAATACCGCCAGGATGGCGATCAGTACGCTGCTACCAATGTAGCGATCGAGCTTAGCCACGAGCCAACTCCTTCTGGCCACGACGGCTCTTCATTTTCAAACGGATCGGTTCCCAGTAGAGCAGCCCCAGGCCGATCACCAGGAAGATCCCATGCACCCACCACAGGCCCAGGGTCGGCGACAGCTTGCCTTTTTCCAGGGAGCCACGGGCGGAGATCAGGATGGTCAGGTACGCCATGTACAACAGGATTGCCGGCAGCAGCTTGAGGAAACGGCCCTGGCGCGGGTTGACACGCGACAGCGGCACGGCCATCAAGGTCACGATAAATACCAGCAGCGGCAGTGAGATTCGCCATTGCAGCTCGGCGATGGAGCGCAACTCATTGCTGCCGAACAGTTCGGTGGTGGGGATGGCGTCGCGGTCGGTGACTTCATCACTGATATCCGGACGCGCCAGCATCACGCCGTAGGTGTCGTACTGGATGGCGCGGTAATCGGCCATGCCCGGGCTGCCGTCGTAGCGATAGCCGTTTTCCAGGATCAGGTAGCGGCTGCCGTCCGGGCGCACTTCCTGGCGACCCGAATCAGCCACCAGTATGGAAATACCGCGGTCCTTCTTGTCCTGGCCCAGGCGTTTCTCGGAGATGAACACCCCGCCCAGGTTGGCGCGGTCGTCGGTCAGGGTTTCGGTGTAGGTGACCCGGGAACCGTCATTGAGCGCCTGAAAACGGCCGGGCTCGAGGGTGTCGAACTCGGTCATCGCGTCCTGTTTGTTCAGCACCAGCTGGAACTGCATGGCGCCCTGGGGCGCCAGGCTCAGGCTCAGCCAGGCCACGATCAGCGCGACGCCGGCCGCCGGGATCATGGTCATGCCCAGCAGGCGCTGCTGGCTCATGCCGGTTGCCGAGAGCACGGTCATTTCGCTTTCCAGGTACAGGCGGCCGTAGGCCAGCAGGATCCCCAGGAACAGGCCCAACGGCAGGATCAACTGCAAAAAGCCTGGCAGGCGAAAGCCCATGATCAGGAACAGCGAGCCTGGGTCCAGCGCGCCCGAGGCAGCCTGGGCCAGGTATTTGACGAAACGACCACTCATGATGATGACCAGCAGGACCGCACTCACGGCACTCAGGGTCAACAGGACTTCGCGGGACAGATAACGGAAGACGATCAAACCAGACACTCCAGGGTTGTCAGGCTAAGGCGGCCAAACAAGCAAGCATACCGAGTCAGCCCCTCTACACAGGGCCGGCTAAAAAGATGGCGCATTATCCTGTGATTGACCGCGCCTGTCACGGAGCTTGCTCACGCACATGCATAAAGCCGGTGCCAAGGGTTGTCAGGCTCCGCCGGCGAGGTTCAAACTGCGGCCTTTGTCGCCGGCGGTTTACACAGCCGCCTGGTATTAAAGCCGGAGTACAGACTCCTGGCTAACCGACCTTTATAAGGGACCCGAAAATGGAATTGGTTGTAAAAAGCGTTAGCCCCGAAACGTTGAAAACCGCCACCCTCGTGGTCGCCATCGGCGAAGGCCGCAAGCTCGGCGTTGCCGCCAAGCTACTCGACGAACTCAGCGGCGGCGCCATCAGCGCGGTGCTCAAGCGCGGCGACCTGGCCGGCAAAGTCGGCCAGAGCCTGCTGCTGCAAAGCCTGCCCAACCTCAAGGCTGACCGCGTATTGCTGGTGGGCGTGGGCCAGGATGCCGAACTCGGCGACCGCCCGTTCCGCAAAATCATCAACGCCATCCTCACCACCCTCAAGGGCCTGGGTGGCAGCGACGCAGCACTGGCGCTCGATGAAATCGTGGTCAAAGGCCGTGACAGCTACGGCAAGACCCGCCTGCTGGCTGAAAGCCTGGTGGACGGCGGTTACCTCTTCGACCAGTTCAAGAGCCAGAAAGCCGAACCACGCGCCCTGAAAAAAATCACCCTGCTGACCATCAAGGCGGCCCAGGCTGAAGTCGAACGCGCCGTGACCCACGCGACAGCGATCGCCAACGGCATGTCCTTCACCCGCGATCTGGGCAACCTGCCGCCGAACATCTGCCACCCGACCTTCCTGGGCGAACAGGCCAAGGCGTTGGGCAAAGAGTTCAAGGGCTTGAAGGTTGAAGTGCTGGACGAGAAGAAAATCAAGGAACTGGGCATGGGCTCGTTCTATGCCGTGGGCCAGGGCAGCGACCAGCCGCCACGCCTGATCGTGATGCAATACAACGGCGCCAAGAAGTCCGAGAAGCCCTATGCCCTGGTCGGCAAAGGCATCACCTTCGATACCGGCGGCATCAGCCTCAAGCCAGGCTTGGGCATGGACGAGATGAAGTACGACATGGGCGGCGCCGCCAGCGTGTTCGGCACCCTGCGCGCCGTACTGGAGCTCAAGCTGCCGATCAACCTGGTGTGCATCCTGGCCTGCGCCGAGAACATGCCGAGCGGCGGCGCGGCCCGTCCGGGCGACATCGTCACCACCCTGAGCGGCCAGACCGTCGAAATCCTCAACACCGACGCTGAAGGCCGCCTGGTGCTGTGCGATGCCCTGACCTACGCCGAGCGCTTCAAACCGCAGGCGGTGATCGACATCGCGACCCTGACCGGCGCCTGCGTGGTGGCCCTGGGCGCCCACACTTCGGGCCTGCTGGGCAACAACGACGAGCTGATCGAGCAACTGCTCAGCGCCGGCAAGGCAGCCGACGACCGCGCCTGGCAACTGCCGCTGTTCGATGAGTACCAGGAGCAACTGGACAGCCCGTTCGCCGACATCGCCAACATCGGCGGCCCGAAAGCCGGCACCATCACGGCTGCCTGCTTCCTGTCGCGCTTTGCCAAGAATTTCAACTGGGCGCACCTGGACATCGCCGGCACGGCCTGGACCAGCGGCGGCAAGGACAAGGGCGCAACCGGCCGTCCGGTGCCACTGCTGACCCAATACCTGCTGGACCGCGCCAAGGCCTAACCCTGTAGGAGCGAGCTTGCTCGCGATGGTCGTTAACGATGACTCGGGAAACCAGGTTGATCGCGGCGACCTTGCGTTTTTCGCGAGCAAGCTCGCTCCTACACATTCCGGGACGGTCATCGCGCCGTCTCGGTCTCAGGAACCGCAATGACCCAAGTCGACTTCTATATATTGCCCAGCGCCGACCCGCTCGCGCGCCTGGACTTCGCCTGCAAACTCACCGAAAAAGCCTGGCGCATGGGCCATCGCATCTACCTGCATTGCAGCGATGCCAGCCAGCGCGACGAACTTGATGCCCGCCTGTGGCGCTTCAAGGGCGAAAGCTTCGTGCCCCACGGCCCCGCCGAGTCTGAACCTGAAGGCCTGGTGGTACTGGGTTTGGGCGACAATTGCGGCGATCACCATGACCTGCTGGTCAACCTGGACCTGAAAGTACCGCCGTTTGCCAAGGGCTTCGCTCGCGTGGCCGAAGTGGTGGTGGAAGATCCGGCGATTCGTCAGGCCGCGCGGGAGAGTTTCCGTTTCTACCGCGAACAGGGCTATCCTCTGCAAGATCACCGGCTACAACGACTTTGAGCACATGATGGACACTCCAAAACCGCTGAAAAAAGACGACCACTTGCTGGACGACCTAGAGTCGATCCGCCAGTTGCTGGGTGATGATGGCTTGCAGCCGCCACTTCTGACCGAGTTGGTCAATGAGGTGGTGCAGATTCCAATGTTGCTGGAAATGTCCGACGGCAAGCCTGCTCCCACGCCGGCCGAACCGCCTGCCGCCGAAAAAACCCAGGACGCCCTGCTGCTGCACCTGGATGCCGAACTGCGCGCCGCCGCGCAATTGATCATGCAAGACGTGATCGCCGACTTTGCCCCGCATATAGAGACCGAGATCAAGCGACGGATGGATGCGCGCATGGAGCGGTTGCTCAGCCAGTATCAGTCTTGAGGCCTGCATGGATTCCTGTGGGAGCTGGCTTGCCTGCGATGGCGGTATAACAGTCACTGAAGATGTTGACTGACACACCGCTATCGCAGGCAAGCCAGCTCCCACAATGGTTTTGCATACAGCTCGAACCCGTCTTCAACTCGCCCTCTCCCCCATCCCCCGTTATACTTGCCGGCTTTCCTGAATAAATGCCAACTAGGGTCCCGCCGCGCATGGATAAGACCTACCAGCCGCACGCTATCGAAACTTCCTGGTACAACACCTGGGAATCCGAGAATTATTTCGCCCCGCAAGGCGCGGGCGATCCCTACACCATCATGATCCCGCCGCCGAACGTCACCGGCAGCCTGCACATGGGCCATGGCTTCAACAATGCGATCATGGATGCGTTGATCCGTTTCCGCCGCATGCAGGGTCGAGACACCCTGTGGCAGCCTGGCACCGACCACGCCGGTATCGCCACGCAGATGCTGGTGGAGCGCCAACTCGAAGCCACCGGCCAGAACCGTCATGACCTGGGTCGCGAGAAATTCCTGGAAAAAATCTGGGAATGGAAAGACCAGTCCGGCGGCAATATCAGCCGTCAGATCCGTCGTCTGGGCTCGTCCGTCGATTGGAGCCGCGAGCGCTTCACCATGGACGACGGCCTGTCGGAAGCCGTGAAAGAAGCCTTCGTGCGCCTGCATGAAGACGGCCTGATCTACCGCGGCAAGCGCCTGGTCAACTGGGACACGAAGTTGCACACGGCGATTTCCGACCTTGAAGTGGAAAACCACGACGAGAAAGGCTTCCTGTGGAACCTGAAGTACCCGCTGGCCGACGGCGTCAAGACTGCTGAAGGCAATGACTACCTGATCGTCGCCACCACCCGCCCGGAAACCATGCTCGGCGACGCCGCCGTCGCGGTTAACCCGAACGACGAGCGCTACCAGGCGCTGATCGGCAAGTTCGTCGAGCTGCCGCTGGTTGGCCGCCGCATCCCGATCATCGCGGACGACTACTGCGACCCGGCGTTCGGCACCGGCTGCGTGAAAATCACCCCGGCCCACGACTTCAACGACTATGAAGTCGGCAAGCGTCATAACCTGCCCTTGCTGAACATCTTCGACAAAAACGCCGCCGTATTGCCGGCCTGCCAGGTGTTCAATCTGGACGGTACGCTGAACGACAGTGTCGACGGCAAGATTCCGGCCGAATACGCAGGCCTTGACCGTTTTGAAGCGCGCAAGCAAATCGTTGCCGCCTTCGACGCCGCCGGGTTGCTGGTCAGCGTTGATGATCATGGCCTGAAAGTGCCGAAGGGCGACCGTTCCGGCACCGTGATCGAGCCGTGGCTGACCGACCAGTGGTATGTGTCCACCAAGCCTTTAGCCGAACCTGCGATTGCCGCCGTTGAGGATGGCCGCATCGCGTTCGTGCCCAAGCAGTACGAAAACATGTACTTCTCGTGGATGCGCGACATCCAGGATTGGTGCATCAGCCGTCAGCTGTGGTGGGGCCACCGCATCCCGGCCTGGTATGACGAGTCGGGCAAGGTGTATGTCGGCCGCGACGAAGCCGAAGTGCGCGCCAAGCACAATCTGGGCGCGGACGTTGCACTGCAACAGGACAACGACGTGCTGGACACCTGGTTCAGCTCGGGCCTGTGGACCTTCTCGACCCTGGGCTGGCCGCAGCAGACCGAATTCCTGAAGAAGTTTCACTCCACCGACGTGCTGGTCACCGGTTTCGACATCATTTTCTTCTGGGTTGCCCGGATGATCATGCTCACCATGCACTTGGTGAAGAACGAAGACGGCACGCCACAGGTACCGTTCAAGACCGTGTACGTGCACGGCCTGGTGCGTGATGGCCAGGGCCAGAAGATGTCCAAGTCCAAGGGCAACGTCCTGGACCCGCTGGACATCATCGACGGCATCGACCTGGAAACCTTGGTACAGAAGCGTACCTCGGGCCTGATGCAGCCGAAACTGGCGAAGAAGATCGAGAAGCAGACCCGCGACGAGTTCGCCGATGGTATCGCCAGCTACGGCACCGACGCCCTGCGCTTCACCTTCTGCTCGCTGGCCTCCACCGGCCGCGACATCAAGTTCGACATGGGCCGCGTCGAAGGCTATCGCAACTTCTGCAACAAGATCTGGAACGCCGCGCGCTACGTGCTGGACAAGGGCGAGGACTGCGGCCAGAACGGCGAAGCCTTCGAACTGAGCCTGGCCGACCGCTGGATCATTTCGCAGTTGCAGCGCACCGAAGCCGAAGTGACCCGCCAGCTCGACCAGTTCCGTTTCGACCTGGCCGCACAGGCTTTGTACGAGTTCATCTGGAACCAGTATTGCGACTGGTACCTGGAACTGTCCAAGCCGGTGCTGTGGGACGAAAACGCGCCGGTCGAACGCCAGCGCGGCACCCGTCGCACCCTGGTGCGCGTGCTCGAAGTGGCGCTGCGCCTGGCGCACCCGTTCATGCCGTTCATCACCGAAGAAATCTGGCAGCGCCTGGCGCCGCTGGCCGGTATCGAAGGCAAGACCATCATGCTGCAACCTTGGCCGGTGGCCAATGAAGCACGCATCGACGAGGCCGCCGAAAGCGATATCGAATGGCTCAAGACCCTGATGCTCGGCACGCGCAACATCCGCGCCGAGATGAACATCGGGCCGGGCAAGCCGTTGGCGGTATTCGTGAAGAACGCCAGTGCTGAAGACCAGCGCCGTCTCACTGAAAACGATGCGCTGCTCAAGAAGCTGGCGAAGCTGGAGTCGATCACCGTATTGGCTGCTGGCGCCGAAGCTCCGTTGTCCGCCACCGCACTGGTCGGCGACATGGAAGTGCTGGTGCCGATGGCCGGCCTGATCAACAAGGGCGCGGAACTGGCCCGTCTCGACAAGGAAATTGCGCGCCTGCAAGGCGAAGTGCAGCGGGTGGGCGGCAAACTGTCCAACGCGGCATTCGTCGACAAGGCACCGGCTGAAGTCATCGACAAGGAACGCGCCAAACTGGCCGAGGCTGAACAGGCCCTGGGCAAGCTGGCGGAGCAACATGCGCGGATTTCCAGCCTGTAAGGTGTAAGCCGTGTAGAAAAAGAGACCTTCGGGTCTCTTTTTTTTCGCTGGATATTCCCGATTTCCTGCTGGCAACACGGTCAGTGTGGGAGCGGGCTTGCTCGCGAAAGCGGTGTATCAGATACAGAGTCAGTGACTGACCCAACGCTTTCGCGAGCAAGCCAGCTCCCACAGTTGAGTGAGTTGGGCTCAGAATGTGTGACAATGCCCACCACTTTGAGCCAAACCCAGAATCAACATGACCGCCCCCACTACGCCAAAACCTCCGCGCAAGAAGCCTAAGACCGCAGCCACGGCCAAACCCGTCGCACCGCGCAAAGAGGCCACCCTGCACCCGCGCAACCGCCACACAGGCCGTTACGACTTCCCGGCGCTGATCAAGACCACGCCGGAACTGGCGCAATTCGTGATCATCAACCCCTACGGCAAGGAAAGTATCGACTTCGCCAGCCCCGATGCGGTGCGGGTGTTCAACCGGGCGTTGCTCAAGTCGTTCTATGGCATCCAGCATTGGGACATCCCGGCCGATTACCTGTGCCCGCCGGTGCCAGGCCGTGCCGACTACGTGCACTTCCTCGCCGACCTGCTGGCCAGCACCAATGAAGGCAAGATCCCGCGCGGGTCGATCGTCAAGGTGCTGGACATCGGCATGGGCGCCAACTGCGTCTACCCGCTGATTGGCTACATGGAGTACCGCTGGAACTTCCTCGGCTCGGAAGTCGACCCTACCGCCGTGGCCGCCGCCAAGGCCATCGTGCAGTCCAACGACCTGAGCAAGGTCATCCAATTGCGCCTGCAAGCCAACCCCAAGCACATCCTGTTGGGCCTGATGGAGCCGGGTGAACGCTTTGACCTGACCATGTGCAACCCGCCGTTCCACGCGTCCATGGAAGAAGCGACCAAGGGCAGCGAGCGCAAATGGCGCGCCCTGGGCAAGGCTGACCCGAAACGCAAATTGCCGGTACTGAACTTCGGTGGCCAGTCGGCCGAGCTCTGGTGCCCAGGCGGTGAAGCGCGCTTTGTGACGCAGTTGATCGCCGAGAGTGCGCACTTTGCCCACAAGGTGCTGTGGTTCAGCACCCTGGTGTCAAAGGCATCGAACTTGCCGGTGATCGAGACCGCCCTGAAAAAAGCCGGCGTGCTGGAAAGCCATGTGGTGGAGATGTCCCAGGGCCAGAAGCAAAGCCGCTTTGTGGCCTGGACCTTCCAGACCAAGAACGAACAGCAGATCTGGCGTCAGCGCTGGGTTCGCGACTAACCCTTTATCACAGAACCGCAGGCAACAAAAAACCGTGCCCGGATCGCTCCGGAGCACGGTTTTTTTTGCTGCGTCTTACTTGTTAACAGCGTCGGTCAGGCCTTTGGCCACAACCAGCTTGATAACTTTCTTGGCAGCGATTTCGATGGCAGCGCCAGTCGAAGGGTTACGGCCAGTACGGGCAGGACGCTCGGTCACTTTCAGTTTGCCAACGCCTGGCAAAGTGATTTCGCCGCCGTTTTCCAGCTGATCAGCAACAACTTGGCTCAGTTGGTCCAGCAGAGCGCGCACGGTGGTTTTCGGTGCGTCTACTGCTTCAGCCAGGTCAGCGATCAGTTGGTCTTTAGTAATAGCCATTGTGGTGTTCCTTCCCTATCAAATTCATATGGATTGCAGAGTGCAGTGTCAGCCATCGAGCCCGACCGTCAAGGCCTGGCACCCCCGGCTATAACCACGGAGATCGGGGTTATAGATGCTTGAAACGGGGATTGGTTCGACCTGACAGATGCTGAATGCACGCTTATCGCCGAGACTTGGCGTAAGACGGGGCAAAACTAGCACAGAGACGGGGAAATATCCGCTTCTACCTACCCATTTGGTCAGCTTTATCGCTCTAAACCGTGAAAAAAAGGCATATCGCCCGTCGGACGGCGGCCAAAACCGCCTTCCAGGCGTGTCTTGGCCAATGGGTGCGGTACACTGGGCGACTTTTTGGGGAGGCCCACCGCTCCCCTTCAACCAGCCGAGAAGCCTATGCCGATCCGTCATTGCATCGTCCACCTGATCGACAAAAAACCCGACGGCACACCTGCGGTTCTCCACGCCCGCGACTCCGAGCTTGCCGAGTCGGCCGCCATCGAGAACATGCTTGCCGACCTCAACGAGAGCTATAACGCCAAACAAGGCAAGGCCTGGGGTTTCTTCCATGCCGAGTCCGGCGCGCACCCGTTCAGCGGCTGGTTGAAGGAATACTTCGACGGCGGGCAGGATTTCACCACCTTCAGCCGCACGGCAGTGGAACACCTGCAGAAACTGATGGAAGAATCCAACCTCTCCGTCGGCGGCCACGTGCTGTTTGCCCACTATCAGCAAGGCATGACCGATTACCTGGCCATTGCCCTGCTGCACCACAGCGAAGGCGTGGCGGTGACCGACGAGCTGGACGTGACCCCGTCGCGCCACCTGGACCTGGGCCAGTTGCACCTGGCGGCGCGCATCAACGTCTCCGAGTGGCAGAACAACAAGCAGTCCAAGCAGTACATCTCATTCATCAAAGGCAAGAATGGCAAGAAAGTCTCGGAATACTTCCGTGACTTCATCGGCTGCCAGGAAGGCGTCGACGGCCCGGGCGAGACCCGCACCCTGCTCAAGGCCTTCAGTGACTTCGTCGAGAGCGAAGACCTGCCGGATGAATCCGCCCGCGAGAAAACCAAGACCCTGGTGGACTACGCCAGCAGCCAGGCCAAGCTCGGCGAGCCCATGGGTCTGGAAGAACTGTCCGGCTTGATCGATGAAGATCGGCCGAAGGCGTTCTACGACCATATCCGCAACAAGGATTACGGCCTGTCGCCGGAAATCCCGGCGGATAAACGCACGCTCAACCAGTTCCGCCGCTTCACCGGCCGCGCCGAGGGCTTGTCCATCAGCTTTGAAGCGCACCTGCTGGGCGACAAGATCGAGTACGACGAAGCTGCCGGCACCTTGATCATCAAGGGCCTGCCAACCCAACTGACCGACCAGCTCAAGCGCCGTAACTGATGCTTGGCGGGGTTTTCAAGAAAGTCCTGCTGGTGTTGCTGGTCGTGGTGGTGATCCAGAACTGGGGCAAGATCGAGCGGGTATTCAACCCGTCGCAGGTGGTTTCGCAGCAGATCCGCGCTTCAGCGCGGGTGACGCTGTATGCCACCGAGTGGTGCGGCTACTGCAAGCAGATCCGCCGCTTCCTGGACCAGAAGGGCATCCCCTACCAAGTGTTCGATATCGAGAAGGATGCCCAGGCGCGCAAGGCGTATGAGGCGTTGGGCGGTGGCGGGATTCCATTCGTGGCGGTCAACGGCACTTTGATCCGCGACTACAGCCCCGAGAAGATCATGGCCGCGCTGGAGTAATCAGCGCAGCACAATCATCCGGCCCAGTAAGCTGTGCTGCTCGAACCCCAGCACAGCCTGCAAGGCATTGAGCACCGCCTGCGGGTCTTTGCTCGGGAAGCTGCCGCTGACGCGCCGGGCGCCCAACTCGCCGTTGAGCAACAGGATGCGACCCGGGTAGTAACGCTCGAGGTCCTTGAGCACGTCGGCCAGGGGCGCCTTGTAATAGTTGAGCCAGCCATCGCGCCAGGCCAGGCGGGCTTCGCTGTCGACCGCGTGCAGCGGGTCGGCGATGCCGTCGGCGTAAGCCACTTGCTGTCCTGCTGTAAGAATTTGCTGCCGGCCCTGCCTGGATGGCGCCACGCCAACCCGCCCGGAAAGCACCGTTACCTGAGCCCCCGCCGGTTGCAGGCGCACTTCGAATTGCGTCCCCAGCACCCGCGCCTCACCGTTGCCGGCCTCCACGACGAAAGGCTCACCGGTGTGGGCCACGCTGAAGAAACCGGCGCCACGGCGCAGCTGGATATGCCGCTCACCCTGGCTGAAGTTGACGGCAATGGCGCTGTCGGCATCGAGGGTGACCCGGGAGTTGTCGGCCAGTGTGACGGTCTTGACCTCCCCCGGCGCCGTCACGTAATCGGCGCCAAAGTCATCGACCCAACGTGACGGCTGCCAGCCGGCGCCCGTGGCGATCATCAGCATCAGGCAGGCCGCCATCGCCAGCGCGCCGGACCAACGCAGCGTCCGTGAGCGCTTCGATGTGTTCATCGCCTTGAGGTAGCCCTGCAGCGCCAGCGCCTCCTCGTCCGCCAGTGTTCGCGCTGGCACTTCGCTCAGCTCCCACAGCACCTGCGCCCGCGAATAAGCCTCGACATGCGCAGGGTCCGCCCGCAGCCAGTGGCTGAAGGTGGCTTGGTCGGCGCTGCTGGGTTGGTCGTGCAGCCGGCTCAGCCAGGCCAGCGCGGCGTGTTCCTGGTCAGGCGTGGGGGTGACGTTCACGGTGCATTCCCTGGCGTGCGTGGGGTCGATGGTTCGCGAAGGCTGGCTTTGCAGGCTTCGAGCGCGCGCATCATATGTTTTTCCACCGCGCTTTGGGACAGGCCCATGGCCTTGGCGATCTCTGCGTACTTGCGGCCATGGATACGGTTGAGCAGGAAGATCTGCCGCGTACGTTCCGGCAAGCTGCGCAACGCGGCCTCGACGTGGCGCAGATCATTGCCGGCTTCCAGCGCCGCCTGGGGTTCGCAGCCCTGATTGCCGTGCTGTTCGGGCAGCCAGCCTTCGCTGCTACGTACACGTGCGCCTTCGCTGCGCAGGTGGTCGATGGCGATATTGCCAGCGCAACGCAACAGGTAGGTGCTGAGTTCTTCGACCTGCACCAACGGTCGGCGCCAGAAGCGCAGGAACAAGTCCTGCACCAGGTCGGCCGCCGTGGCGCGGCAGCCCACGCGGCGATTCACCAAGGCTTCCATCTGTGAACGCTGGGACAGGAACACCTGCAGGAAATGCGCACGCCCACCTGCCGGCTCAGCGTGCTGGCTGTCCTGGGATTCGGGTGGGGTGCTGATCATCATCGGTGGCTCAGAGGGTAGCGAAGGCCGCAACGGGACTGGCCAGCAGGCCGACGCCCGCCAGGATCAACGCGAGCCTTGGCCGATACGGCAGCAGCAGCACCAGCAGCAATGCGCTGAGCATCAATACGGCGCACCACTGCACCAAGCCCTGGCCCCAACCGGCGACAGTGACTGCCGGCCAGATCGCCACGGTCAGCAGCAACCATCCCAGCACACGCAAGCCCAGGCGCCGACGCGGCGACGGTTTGCTGTGCAGCAGTTCGCCATGGTGACGGTCGGTAGACAGGCACAGTGCCACGAAGCCGGCGTAACACATCAGCAATGCGAGGAGCATTCAGTTCACCCCCTGCTTGAGCGCCAACGGCCGCGCGCGCTCAGCCTTGGCGTGCGGCGCGGTGCGATGCTGCATCTTCCAGGCGGCCCAGCCGAGGAACACGCCGCTGGCCAGGCAGGTCAGGTCGAAGCCGGCCATGGCCCAGTCGCCGGTCGCCAGTGAAACACCCAAGTGATGCGAGGTGGTCAGCGCATTGAGCAGCGGGATGGCGATAAACAGCAGCGCGCCGATGCTCAGTTGCTCGACCCACCCCTGGCGGCCGCGACGCAACATGGCGTGCAACAGGCTCAGGCCCCAGGCGATAAAAAAGCTTTGCACTTCCCAGCCAGAACGCTCGGCGAAGCTCACCGGCAACAAACGGTTGGCCCAGAAAAACGCCGCAATGGCGATCATCAGCCCGGACATGCTGGCGATATTCAGTACTTCCACCAGCCGCAACTCAAATGGCATCGACGCGGCTTTGACGTGCTTGAGCTGGCGTTTGCCGAGCCAGATCACCAGCCCGGTGCCGATCATCGCCGTGCCCGCCAGGCCGCAGATAAAGTACAACCAGCGCAACACCGGACCGGCGAAATGGCCCATATGCAACCCGTAGAAACTGCCGCCGATCACCGCAGGCAGCGACGGCTCGCCACTGACCCGCAGCAGCTCGCCCGTGTTGCCGTTGAAGGACACCGTAGTGCCGAAGTCATGCACGACGCTGTCGGAACCGGCGCGGAACACATTGACCGAGGCGTTCACATCACTCGGGTTGTTCACCGCCAGCCGCCCGACGTGTCCGCCCGCCCAGTGCTCGCGCGCCTGTTCGTACATTGGCACCAGCGGCTTCAACTGCCCAGGCTGTCCGAGCGCCGGCGCATTGTCGGTGGCCGGGAACACCTCGCTGAAGAAGGCGCGGGTGTCGTTGCCATACGAGGCCAGGATCGGCGCCGGCATCACCATGCTCATGAAAATCACCAGGCTGCTGTAGGTGATCATCAAGTGAAACGGCAACACCAGCACGCCCACCGCGTTATGCCCGTCGAGCCATGAACGCTGGCCTTTGCGGGGGCGGAAGGTGAAGAAGTCCTTGAAGATTTTCTTATGGGTGATGATCCCGCTGATCAACGCGACAAACATCACCATCGCGGCGATGGTCGACAGCCAGCGGCCCCAGGGATGCGGCATTTGCAGTTGGAAGTGGAAACGGTAGAAAAATTCGCCGCCCATGCTTTCACGGGCCTCCACAGCCTGGCCGGTAACCGGGTCGAGGGTTTTGCGCACGAAATTGCCGCGTTTGCCGGGGTCGACCTTGTCTTGCCACATCACCGACAGGCCGGGATCGCGGCTGTCCGGCAGGGTGATAAACCAGCGCGCGGCCGTGGGCGCCACTTGCTGCAAATAGGTTTGGGCGACGGTCAGGCTGCGCGCATCGTCCAGGGGATGGGCCTGCACTTCCGGCTGCATCCAGTGGCTGATTTCATCCTTGAAATACGCCAGGGTGCCCGTCAGGAAAATCGCGAACAGCAGCCAGCCGAAGATCAACCCGGCCCAGGTATGCAACCAGGCCATGGCCTGGCGAAAGCCCTCTTTCATGTGCGCGCCATCCAAAAACCCAGCCCCGCCAGCGTGGCAAATGCCGCGCTCGGCAGCATCACACCGAACCAGGCGCGCACGGCGCTGCGGCAGGCGAAACACCAGAGCACGGCCAACAGATAGAACACGAATGAACTCATCATCCCGGTGATCACGGCGTCGGCGCGGGAAGTGGGCATCCACAGCGCCAGGCAGATGCTGGCCAGGGAAGCCATCAGATAACCACCGATGACGGCAGCCAGCACGCGCGAGGTAACGGCGAGGCGATAGGAGACAGGCAAGGTTTTGCTTTTCATGCGGGAGGCGCCAGGTTCATCAGCCCACAATATTAATGATAAATATTCTCATAAGCAAAACAGAACGGATGAATCGCCTGCGCCACTTAATGAGATGCAGGATTGCCGAAGCCCCTCGCGCCCCCTACAATGAGAACAATTCTTGTTCTCTAAAGCATGCCGATGCCAGCGGAGCGTTCCAGTTGAGCCCGTCCAACACCGTCGAAGTTCTGTACAACGACCACCACCACTGGCTCACCGGCTGGTTGCGACGCAAGCTCGGCTGCCCGGAAAGTGCCGCCGACCTGGCGCAGGATACCTTCATCCGCGTGCTCACCGCTCGGGAAACGCCGACGTTGATCGAGCCCCGCGCGTTCCTCACCACCGTCGCCAAGCGCGTGCTGTTCAACTTCTATCGCCGCCAGGACCTGGAGCGCGCCTACCTCGATGCATTGGCGCAAATGCCCGAACACGTGGCGCCGTCGGAAGAAGAACGCGCAATCATCCTGCAAACCCTGCTCGAACTGGATCAACTGCTCGACGGCTTGCCGACCCAGGTCAAGCGCGCCTTCCTGCTGGCTCAACTCGATGGCCTGACCTACGCGCAGATTGGCGCTGAATTGGGCATTTCCATCGCCACCGTCAAACGCCACCTGAACAAAGCGGCCATGCGCTGCTATTTCGCCCTATGAATGTTTCTACTCAAGTCGCCGAACAAGCCGTGCACTGGCTGATGGAAATGCAGCAAGGCGCCCTCAACCCGCGCCAGCAGGCGGCCTGGCAGCATTGGTTGAACGCCCACAGCGACCACCAGCGCGCCTGGGACCACATGCAGCGCGTCAACCAGCGCCTGCGCGGCATGCCCTCCGGGCTGGCCCACGCGGCCCTGAACGCGCCGACGTCCACCAGCCGGCGCAAGGCCCTGAAACTGCTGTTGATCCTGGGTGCCGGCTCGGCCGCCGCCTGGAGCCTGCGCCAGCAACATCTACTGCCACCACTGAGCGCCGATTACCGCAGCCCGGTCGGCCAGCGACGCAAGGTGCAACTGGCCGACGGCAGCCAGTTGCAGCTCAACACCGGCAGTGCGGTGGATGTGCATTTCGACGGCCAGCAGCGCCTGGTCCGCCTGCTTCAAGGTGAGATCCTATTGACCGGCGCCGCCGGCAACGCACCGCTGCAGGTGCTGACCGGCCAGGGCCTGCTCACCAGCCAGGCGGCGCGCTTGAACGTGCGGCAGTTCAGCGATCACACGCAACTGGCGGTGTTAGGTGGGCGCGTCGACGTGATGCCCAACATTTACAGCGGCCTACCGCTGACAGTCCTGGCCTCGCACCAGGTCAATGTCACGCGCAAAGGCTGGGACACCCCGCGTCCCACCGACACCAACAGTGGCGCCTGGGCCGACGGCATGCTGGTTGCCGCCCACATGCGCCTGGAAGATTTCCTCGGCGAACTCGGCCGCTACCGCCGCGGCCAGCTCAATTGTGATCCACAGGTGGCCGACCTGCTGATATCCGGCAGCTACCCGCTGGACGACAGCGAGCGCATTCTCGATCTGCTGGAAGTGAGCTTGCCGGTCAAGGTGCGACGCTTTACCCGCTACTGGGTGACGGTCCAGGCAAGCGCCTGAATTTTTTTCGAAATTTGTGAGCCGTTTTCCACACCTCGCGTGACAGAGAAGGCAAGCCACCTTGATCTTTCCTTCTCAGGACCGCTCTTCATGCCCCAGCAACCGACGCTTCTAGCCCGCACCGTGCGCCAACTCCTGCTCGGCGCCAGCCTCAGTCTTACCGTGCTGCCCCCAGTGATGGCGGCCGACGCCAAGCCGTATCACATCGCCCCGAGCTCGCTTGAAGCCGCGCTGAATCAATTCGGGCGTGAAGCCGGCGTGTTGATTTCCTTCGGTTCCGAGATCACGGCGGGCATGCAGAGCCGTGGGTTGTCCGGCAATTACAGCGCGGCGGATGGCCTGCAGAAACTGCTGGAAGGCACCGGCCTGCAGGCGCGCGCCGAGGGTGATAATGCCTACAGCCTGCAGCCGGCCACGGCACCGGCCAGTATCGAGTTGGGCACCTCCAGTGTCGTCGGCGACTGGCTCGGCGACGCGGCGCAGACCAATGTGTTCGAACACCCCGGTGCGCGCGATGTGATCCGCCGCGAAGAATTCGAGCGCCAGGGCGCCACCCAGGCCAAGGATGTGCTCAACCGCATCCCCGGCGTCAACGCCCCGGATAACAACGGCACCGGCAGCCATGACATGGCGCTGAACTTCGGCATTCGCGGCCTCAACCCGCGCCTGGCGTCGCGTTCCACGGTGCTGATGGACGGCATCCCGGTGCCTTTCGCACCGTATGGCCAGCCGCAGCTTTCATTCGCGCCCATCAGCATGGGCAACATGGACGCCGTCGACGTCGTACGCGGCGGCGGCGCCGTGCGCTACGGCCCGCAGAACGTCGGCGGCGTGGTCAACTTCGTGACCCGCGCGATTCCGGATGCGCCCACCGTCAAAGGCGGCTTGCAGACCGAGACCAGCCCTTCCTCCAGCCATGATGGCTTCAAGACCACCGGCAACCTGCTCGCGGGTGGCACCGCCGACAATGGCCTGGGCGGTGCGCTGTTGTACTCCGGCACCCGTGGCGGCGACTGGCGCGAAAACAGCGGCACGCGTATCGACGACCTGATCCTCAAGGGCAAATACCAGCTCGACGACGCCAACAGCTTCAACGCCATGGCGCAGTACTACGAAGGCCAGGCCGATATGCCCGGCGGCTTGAACGTTGCGGACTACAAGGCCGACCCGTATCAGTCCACCCGCGCCTACGACAAGTTCTGGGGCCGCCGCACGATGTTCAACGTCGGCTATCGCTATGAGCAGGACCGTCGCGAATTCACCATCAACAGCTTCTTCACCAAGACGTTGCGCAGCGGTTATCTGGACCAGGGCACTTTCCTGTCACTGTCCCCGCGTGAATATTGGGTGCGCGGCATCGAGACCCGCTTCGCCCAAGGCTTTGACCTGGGCCCGACCAGCCACGAAGTGGGCGTCGGCTACCGCTACATCAACGAGGCGGGCCACGAGCTGCGCTACCGCACGCCGATTGCCGCCAACCAGCAGATCCCCAGCACCGACAGCCGCAACGACCGCGACACCCGTGGCGGCACCGAAGCCAATGCATTCTTCATCGACGACCGGATAGATATCGGCAAGTGGACCATCACGCCGGGCATTCGCTACGAGATGATCGAGTCGCAACAGACCAACAACCTGACTAACGTCAAATACAAGGGCGACTACAACACCGCGTTGCCTGCGCTGAACGTGCTCTACCTTCTCACCGACAGCTGGAACCTCTACGCCAACACCGAAGGCTCGTTCGGCAGCGTGCAGTACAGCCAGATGCCGAACCGCGTGACCAGCGGCGAAGTGAAACCGGAAAAGGCCCGCACCTGGGAACTGGGTACCCGCTACGACGACGGCACCCTGCGCGCGGAAATCGGTGCGTTCCTGATCAACTTCGACAACCAGTACGAAAGCAACCAGACCAACGATTCGGTGATTGCCCGCGGCGAAACGCGCCACCAGGGGATCGAGACCAGCATCAACTACGCACTCGATGGCTTAAGCCCCGCGCTGGCCGGCTTTGATGTGTACGCCACTTACGCCTATGTCGACGCCACCATCCGCGAAGACGGCCCGAACAAAGGCAACCGCGTGCCCTTCTCGTCCAAGCACAAAGGCACCTTGGGCGTGGGGTATACCGAAGGCCGCTGGAAGCTCAACCTGGACAGCAGTTACCAGAGCAGCCAGTTCGCCGACAACGCCAACACCCAAAGGGAAACTGCCGACGGTGCCAACGGACGCATCCCTGGCTACATGCTGTTCAGCAGCCGCGCGGCGTATGACTTCGGCCCGAAGTTGTCGGATTTGAATGTGGCGGTCGGGGTGAAAAACATCTTCAACACCCAGTACTTCACCCGTTCGTTCGACGATAACAACAAGGGCAAATACGTGGGCGAGCCGCGCACGGTCTATGTGCAGACTTCCATCGCGTTCTAAAACCACCTTAAACGAAAACGGGCCTGCAAATGCAGGCCCGTTTTTTAGTCAAGCGTGAGAAAACGGTCAGCCGTTGAACACGGCACGTTCTTTTTCCAGAAACTCCTGCTCAAGCTCATCTTCGTTGACTTTGGTGGTTGGCTGGCTTTTCCCGGCAGCGCGGGGCTTGCCTTGCAGTTTGCCAAATAGATGCTCCAACGCGTGCTCCAGCTTGGTGGCCGCACCGTCGATCGCCTGTTCCAGGGTATCGGCCTTGTGCAGGACCGACAGCGCTTGATGACCTTTTGGGCGCGCTTCCAGGCGGCAACTTAAATCGTGGGGACCTGGCTTGTCGCCGTTCTCATCCCGCAGGTAGACCTCCACTCGGGTCAGGTCTTCTTCGTAACGTTCGAGCGTGCTCTCAATGGTAGTTCGTACCCACTCCTCCAGTCGGATGCTGCTTTCAATATGGTTATCGCTATTGACTTGGATTTGCATAGTTCTTCCCTTATTTCAGCTAGCTCGCGAGAGGTCACAACTGCTACACCGGGGTGGTGAAACCATGACCTCTTGATTACACAATTGAGCACCTGCTGAAACAATTCAACCCCTTTTCAAAGATAAATCCCACATTACAAATTAAGCCTGACGACAAGCGTAAACGCTGTTAGGGTGGGGAGTTAGTTACATCTTCTTATGCCCCAAAATCCTCGCAATTCCCCCCTCTTGTTGATGGCTGCCATCCGCTTTGCGCTGTCTGCGATCGTTTTCTGCGCACCGCCCTGAAATGGAACACCCACCCAGAGACAACACAGAACAATGTGGGAGCGGGCTTGCTCGCGAATACGGTGTGTCAGCCAAGTATTCATTGACCGGCACACAGCATTCGCGAGCAAGCCCGCTCCCACATTGGCATTCCGCTGGCAGATAGCTCGTTGTACGGCACGCCCTTTGCTGTACAGCCATGGGGCAAACGGACTTTGTGAACCCTCAGCGACGAAGTGGCCGGTGGTCAGGCAATGCGAACTAATCCCGACACCGGTCGTCAATGACTGCATGTTCTTATCAGGCGGTAACGCACCATGGACAATCCTTTTCAGATCATCACCGACACATTCACCCCGCAATACCGTGTCAACCTGAGCATCCAGCGGCTGGACGGCAGCATCATGCTGACCCTCTCCAACGATCAAGGCGTGGTGGCCAAACGCATGATCAGCGCCGAACAGCGCAACGATCCCAAACGGCTCAAACGCCTGGTGCAGAGTATCCAGTTCGGCATCGCCATCGAACAGGGCCACAGCGCCATGGAAATCCTGACGGTGATGACGGATGGCGATCACACGGTGCCGCCGCAACCCTCCACCCGCGCCCTGCCGTTCAGCGTCGGGCTTTAAAGCTCGCCCTTTTCGGTTTCCAGGCTCGCCTGCCCTTTGCGGCGCGGGCCTTCGACCTTCACCGACGGGAAGGCCGACGATGCGTAGCGCACCACCAGGATTGCAAATGCCAGCAGCAGAATCCCACCGCACAGGTAGATGATTCCCACGTCTGGCGGGTTGTGGTGGGACACGTTGGAGATCAGCAAACGGGTCAGCGCGGTGATTGCCACGTAGATCAGGAAGCGCACGGGCATGTGGTTGGTCTTGAAATAGATCCCGACCATGGCGCCCAATTCCAGGTAGATGAACAGCAGCAAGATGTCGTCGATCTTGATGTGCCCGTTTTCGAGCATCCCCAAAAACTCCATCACCGCCGCCCAGGCCGTCACCGCACCGATGGCGAACAGCGCCAGGTAGTGGAACGACTCGACAAACAGATTACCCAGGGACTCGGCCAGAGCATGTACTTGCTGGCGTAGCCTGTCGGCCCAGTTGATTTTCACGATGTTGCTTCCTTAGGTCGGTTCGACCGGATAATGCGGGTTGGACGTGACGGTTGTTCTGCATGCAGAAAAAAGGCCAGCCAGGGAAGTGAGATGGTGGCCGCGTGACATGAGGCACTTAATCGGGTTGATAGGTTGAACGCTTGGCTTCGATCAACGCTTGCATTTCGATCATGACTTGCTCATGGGGGATACCTGCGCTCGGGTCATCCAAGGCTTCTTGCACCTTGGTTCGAAACCAAAAGTCGTAGGACGCATCGGGATCCTGGTGATGGGAAATTTCAGAAGATTCAGTTTTCATAAGGTATGTACACCTATTCTGTGGCGAGGGAGCTTGCTCCCGTTGAGGTGCGAAGCGCCTCCGAAACCTGTCACCCAGGTTTATCTGGAAGAACACCTTCGCCTGAATTGGGGCTGCTTCGCAGCCCAACGCGAGCAAGCTCGCTCGCCACAACAAGCTCGCTCGGCAAAAACATCGGTGTGATTTTACGCAGGTGCGACTTGCTCCAGCGCACGGTCAACCAACAAGCCGCTCATCTCTACCAATTGGTGAATGGCTAGTACAAGACTTCGCGGCGGACCTTCCAAGTCGAATGCCAGCGTATTGGCCATTTCACGGGCGCTGCTCAGGGTTTCGCTGGCATTGGCCAGCAAGGTTTCTGTATCAGCTTCAGGCGTGACGCTGAATAACGTGGTAGACGGCTCTGAATCTAATGCGGCGGCGGAACGGGGAGTATTGCTTTCCATGGTGCGGCTCCGGTGGTCATTAAAAAGTTCTCCTTTTCGTGTCGAGCCGCCAAGCTCGGCCTTGCGTTTGCAAGGCCCGGAAAAGGTAAGCCACTGTAGGATTACGCGGCAACCTCAACGTATCGTCAGAAATTTCCCTTGTAGCAAACCCCCATTTCCCGACTACATTAAAAAACTGCTACCCAAACGCTCTGGTTTGGCTTACCCTTTTCGCTGTATATAAATACAGTAGTCGCAATAGACAACTATCGTGAAGGCATGTGAGGTGGTGAATGGCCGTCGAAGTGGTATACCGCAGCAGCCGAGATCTGGAGCGTTTGTTCATGGATAAAGCCGAAGCTGACCGTCATGACAAGATGCTTGAACTCGCTGAGTTGCTGGCAGAGGTGTTGCAAAAAGCCGTGCCGTCCCTGAGCGAACAGCAGGTGGAAGAAGCCGGGATCTACATGGCGAAGAATCGCGATGTGTTTGCCAAGGCGTTCAAGAGCCAGCCGGACGCGCTGTCCGAGTTGCTCAACGCACCAGCGGAATAAAAGCCCGAATTGAACAGGCCCTGAATCCATGATTCAGGGCCTTTTTAATACCTGGTTATCGGTACAGCAGGCGCTCAGCCAGTTCATCGGCCACCCGTGCGGGTGAGCGTTTTTCGGCCTGGGCGTGGGCGAAGATTTCGGTGAGGCGCGTGCCGATGTTGGACAAGTGCGCGGTGATGGTCGGCAGTTCGGCCCCGCTGTGCTTGAGGGCGACATAGATCAGGCCGCCGGAGTTGATCACGTAGTCGGGTGCGTAGAGGATGCCACGCCCTTCCAGTTGGTCGGCGACCGGCAGGTTGGTCAGTTGCGCACTGGCGGACCCGGCCACGGCGGCGCAGCGCAGTTGGCCGACGCTCTGGCGGTTTAGCACGGCGCCGAGGCCGCAGGGTGCGAGGATGTCGCATGGCGTGCTGAGCAAGGCATCGTTGGCGATGGGGTGCGCGCCCAGTTGCTCCATGGCCAGTTGCACTTTGCCGTGGTCGATGTCGCTCACCAGCAGTTCGGCGCCGGCGGCGTGCAGCTGCTCGGCCAAGGCGTAGCCGACATTGCCCAGGCCCTGGATGGCAACGCGCAGGCCCTCGAGGTTGTCGCTGCCCAGGCGGGCCATGGCGGTGGCGCGGATGCCGGTGAACACGCCCATGGCGGTGTGGGACGAGGGGTCGCCGGCGGCGCTGGTGCTGGTGACATAGCGGGTGTGCTGGGCGATGCAGTCCATGTCGGCCACCGAGGTGCCGCTGTCGGTGGCGGTGATGTAGCGGCCGTCGAGTTGCTCGATGCAGCGGCCGAAGGCTTCAAACAGCGCGGCGCGGTTTTCCACGTGCGCGGGGCGGATGATGACCGCCGTGCCGCCGCCGATGGGCAAACCGGCCAGGGCAGCCTTGTAGCTCATGCCCTGGGCCAGGCGCGCGGCATCGGCCACGGCACTTTCGTCGTCGGGGTAGGCAAGATAACGACAGCCACCGAGGGCAGGCCCCAGGCGGCTGTTATGGATGGCGATGACCGCTTTGAGCCCGGTGGCCGGGTCGACACTCAGGTGCAGCGATTCAAGGCGGGTGCTGTGCATGAGAGCAAACATCGTCAAGCTCCCGAATCACTTCTGGTAGTGGGCCAAGTATAGGCTTGCGGCAAAAAACTGTCGGAGCACGCTGGAATAAGAAGCCCGTTTTGGCAGGATTTGCGACATAAGCACGCCAGATATTTTCCAAGCCACTGGACGAAAATTCCCAGCAAGGCTAAAACGGGGGCATCCGCCGGAGAATGCAATGAATCCCCGCAAAGCTTTTTTCGCCTGCCTGGAACGCTCCCCGCCTGCGGTGTTTGAAGCCGCATTGTGGATCGCTGCCGAGCATGACCCGACGGTGCAGCCTTTGTTGGTGCTGCAGGAGCTGATCTCGCTGCAACAGCAGGTCAGCCTGGGCATGCCTTTGCTGCCGGCGCATGAACTGGGCCAACCGCTGTTGCGGCGCCTGAATGACCTGGGATTTGCCCAGGATGAATTCACCCCTCTGCGCCCCGCCGCTGCCCTGCTGGACAAAGTGCTGCAGCGCAAACGCGGACAGCCCTTGGCCATGGGGCTGATTGCCCTGGAACTGGCGCGACGCCTCGATATTCCGATGGTGGGCGTTAACTTCCCCGGCCATTTCCTGCTTCGGGTCCCCGGCGCTGATCACGTGCTGGACCCGTGCGGCGGCCGGCGCCTGTACCCCAATGATTGCCGCGACCTGTTGCAGCGCCAGTACGGCCCCAACCTCAAGCTACAGGCCGACCACCTGCTCACCGCTAACCCGCGTTCGATCCTGCAACGGCTGTCACGCAACCTGCGGCAACTGCACCTTTCCAACGACGCCCCGCTGCAGGCCCTGGTCGATGCCGAACGCGTACTGGAGCTGGGCAACGCCAGCGCCGCCGATTACCTGGCGCGGGCCAGCCTGTACCAGCGCCTGGACTGCCCCAACGCCGAACGCTTCGACCTGGAACACGCGCTGATGCTCAGCGAAGACCCGATCCAACGCCTGCGCCTGACCGAGCGCCTGGGGCACTTGCCTCCCAACTCAGTGGTGCATTGACACCCAGCTGGCTTGTCTGGCCTGCTGGGATTTAAGTGTGTGGGCTTGTATTGGCTGCTAAAAGAGCGAACACCCACGATCGCTGTGGGAGCTGGCTTGCCTGCGAAGGCGGTGTATCTGCCACCGCATCTGTGACTAGTCCACCACCATCGCGGCATAGGTATCTACACAACGTTCAAAGGCTGAAAAATCTCCCTGTAGTGAGCGGGCTTGTCCCGCGCTGGGTGGCGAAGCCGCGCCAATAAAGACACCGCGCAGTTTCAGACAAACCCAATTCGCCTGGTTTGGGGCCGCTTCGCAGCCCAGCGCGGGACAAGCCCGCTCACTACAAAAATGTGTAGATACCTATCGCCATCGCGGGCAAGCCCGCTCCCACATGTCCCCCGCGTTTCGCCAGCTCGATACCTGTCGGCTTTGAAGCCAGCCCACATTGATTCAGGGTGTATCAGGCTGGTTCGCAGGGTGCGCCTGAATGAACGCCGGATGCTGCGCCGCCAATGCCGCCACCCTCCCAATCCGTGGGTACGCGGCCAACGGCACCTTGAAACGCTGCGCCGCATACAGCTGGGGTATAAGAAACGCATCGGCCAGCCCCGGCCGGTCGCCCAGGCAAAAGCCCTCATCGTCAATCAACTGCTCCACCGCAGCCAGCCCCTGGCTGACCCAATGGCCGATCCATTCCAGCACCTGCGCTTCATCGTGCCCCCACTGGCGCAGCAAGTTCTGGGTACTGGAGTTGTGCAGCGGATGAATATCACAGGCGATGAGCGCCGCGATTGCCCGTTCATGGGCGCGGGCCGCCAGGTCCCTGGAGAGCAGCGGCACCTGTGGATAACGCTCCTCCAGGTACTCGATGATCGCCAGCGACTGAATTAACAGCGCCCCTTCATCCGTGCGCAACGCCGGCACACGGCCCTGCGGGTTGATCGCCAGGTACTCGGGTTGGCGATTCGCACCGCCCGCCGGCACCAGCAGGTTGACCGGCACGGCGGTGAAATCCAGCCCCTTGAGCGCCAGGGCAATGCGCACCCGGTACGATGCGGTGGAACGGTAGTAGGTATAGAGTTCCATGCCCTGCCCTCTTAACGCGCCGCGACCACGGTGCCGCGGCATTCGCCGAAGCCAATGGAGGCAAAACCCTCGCGGCTGCAGCGGGCACGCAGGATGATTTCGTCGCCATCCTCAAGGAACTTGCGCACTTCGCCGGACGGCAACTCCACGACTTTTTTACCGCCCTCGGTCATTTCCAGCAGGCTGCCGAACTGCCCCATCTGCGGGCCGGACAAGGTGCCCGAGCCAAACAGATCGCCGGCCTGCAACTGGCAGCCGTTGACGCTGTGGTGCGCCACCAGCTGTGCGACGGTCCAGTACATATGCAGGCTGTTGCTCAAGGCCAGGCGATGGGCCGGCAGGTGCTGTTCGCGCATCGCGGCGGTGGTCAGCAGCACTTCCAGCTCGATATCCAGGGCACCGGCGGCCTGGTCACGTGGGTCCAGCAGGTACGGCAGCGGTTGCGGATCACCGTCTGGCCGTGGCGGTTGCGCCTTGCGAAACGGCGCCAGGGCTTCAGCGGTGACGACCCAGGGCGAAATGGTGGTGATGAAGCTTTTCGACAGGAACGGCCCCAGCGGTTGGTATTCCCACGCCTGGATATCCCGCGCTGACCAGTCATTGAGCAGGCAGAAACCGGCGATATGATCGGCCGCGTCACCAATGGCAATCGAATCGCCCATCTCATTGCCCTGGCCGATCCAGATACCCAGTTCCAGTTCGTAGTCCAGGCGCGCGCATGGGCCAAACGTCGGCTCGGACTGGCCGGCGGGCAGGGTCTGGCCTTTGGGGCGACGCACATCGGTGCCCGAGGGGCGAATGGTCGAGGCGCGGCCGTGGTAGCCAATCGGCACGTACTTGTAGTTGGGCAGCAGAGGGTTATCGGGGCGAAACAGTTTGCCGACGTTCTGCGCGTGTTCGATACCGACGTAGAAGTCGGTGTAGTCATTGATCTTTGCCGGCAGGTGCATCTGGCAATCGGCGGCGCGGTGCAGCACCTGCGCCTCACGCGTCTGCAACGTGCTGCCTTCGGCCAGCAGTTCCAGCAGGCGCTCGCGCAAGGCCACGCGTGGACCACGGCCCAGTTCGAAAAAGCGGTTCAGTTGGCCGCCGGCCGTCGCTTCGACAGCGCGCCGCGCGTCACCTTCGAACGCGTCTATAGCCGCATGAAGGTCGAGGATCGAATCGCCGATCGCCACGCCACTGCGCGGTGCCGCCCCGTTGATGCTGAACACCCCCAGCGGCAGGTTCTGCAAGGGGAAATCCGAGTGGCCATTGGCGGAGGCTACCCAGCTGCGGGTAAGGGTTGGCTGCGTCATGGATCATCTCCGGTTCGGGTTGAAGGTGGCAGGCAGCGAGGCCCAGCACGCGTCATAAGTGGTTTGCAGTTGCGCGCATTCCAGGGCGAACTGCGTGGGACGCAGCACTTGGCTGGTCTCGAACATGAAGGCCATGGTGTTATCGATCTTGTGCGGCGCCAGCTCGACATTGATGGCTTTGGTGCAGGTTTCGCCGTCCGGGCCGTGGGCGCTCATGCAGCTGTGCAGCGACGCGCCGCCGGGCAGGAAGCCTTCGGCCTTGGCGTCGTAGGCGCCCTGGATCAGGCCCATGTATTCGTTCATCAGGTTGCGGTGGAACCACGGCGGGCGGAAGGTGTTCTCGGCCACCATCCAGCGCGGCGGGAAGATCACGAAGTCCAGGTTGGCCAAGCCGTGCACGCTGGTGGGCGAGGTCAACACGGTGAAGATCGACGGGTCCGGGTGATCGAAGCTGACGGTGCCAATCGTGTTGAAACGACGCAGGTCATATTTGTACGGCACATTGTTACCGTGCCAAGCGACGACGTTGAGCGGCGAATGGTCCAGCTCACAGGCCCAGAGTTCGCCAAGGAATTTCTGCACCAGCGTCGTAGGTTGCTTCAGGTCTTCGTAGCGGGCGACCGGCGTGAGAAAGTCGCGCGGGTTGGCCAAGCCGTTGCTACCGATGGGCCCCAGGTCCGGCAGGCGCAATGGCGCACCATGGTTCTCGGCAACGTAACCACGCGCCTGGGCATCGAGCAGCTCGACGCGAAACTTGAGGCCTCGCGGCAACACGACGATCTCCAGCGGCGCCACCTCCAGCACGCCCAACTCCGTGGCAATGCGCAGGCGACCTTGCTCGGGAACGATCAGCAGTTCGCCATCGGCGTTGAAAAACACGCGCTGCATCGAACGGTTGGCGCGGTAATTGTAGATGCTGATGCCTGCGGGGTGTTCCGACGCGGCGTTGGCAACCATGCGTGCAAGGCCGTCGATAAAGTCCGTCGGCTCGCCGGGAATATCCAGTGGATTCCAGCGCAAGCGATTGGGCGTCACGGCCCCCAACGGTCCACCGGCCAACTGGCGCTCAAGCTTGACGAACGCAGGGTGATTGGCCGACGGCTGGATGCGGTACAGCCAGGTCCGGCGGGCTTCGCTGCGCGGCATGGTAAAGGCGGTGCCGGAGAATAGTTCGGTGTACAGCCCGTAAGGCGCTTTTTGCGGTGAGTTCTGGCCGACCGGCAAGGCGCCGGGCAAGGCTTCGCTGGCAAATTCATTGCCGAAGCCCGACAGGTATTCGAGGTTCATGGACCATCCTCTGCAAGGAAGTTGTTTTTATCGTAATCCAGTTACGCACAACGTAATTTGATCGCTATCCACCGTCAAGCTATAAAGACGCCCATTCATCTCTCGGATTCTCGCCCCTCCATGGAAAAGCCCCGCGACACCGGTAAACAGAAAGTCCGCTCGGCCGAAGTGGGCACCGACATCCTCAAGGCCCTGGCCGAACTGTCGCCCGCCACGTCGCTGTCGCGCCTGGCCGACCATGTGCAGATGCCCGCCAGCAAGGTGCACCGGTATTTGCAGGCGCTGATTGCCTCAGGCTTTGCCGAGCAGAACGCCGCCACCAACCATTACGGCCTGGGCCGCGAAGCCTTGCGCGTGGGGCTGGCGGCGCTGGGCAGCATGGACGTATTGAAAGTCGGCGCCCTGCCCCTGGCGGAGCTGCGCGATGAGCTCAATGAAACGTGCTTTCTGGCGGTGTGGGGCAACCAGGGCGCAACGGTCGTGCAGATCGAGCCGGCGGTGCGCGCGGTGACGGTGGTGACGCAGTTGGGTTCGGTGCTGCCGCTGCTCAGTTCGTCCACCGGGCTGGTGTTCAGCGCTTTCCTGCCGACCCGGGAAACCGTCGAATTGCGGGAGCGCGAGATTCAGGCCGGTACCGCCCACGCGCTGGTGGACGACCGGGCCTACGCCACCACGTGCGAACAGATTCGCGCCCGTGGCCTGCATTTTGTGCATGGCCTGTTGATGCCCGGCGTGGATGCGCTGTCGGCGCCGGTATTCAACGCTATCGGGCAAGTGGCCGCCGTGATGACGGTGGTCGGCCCTACCTCGTTGTTCCATGCCGATGAAGACGGCCCGGCGGCGCAGCGTTTGCTGGCAGCCACCCGGGCCGTCAGCTGGCGGATGGGCTATCAGCCCTGAGTCAGTAGCGCCAGGTCGCGAGGGTCAGGGCTACGCGATCTTCCAGGGCTCGGATCGGCGCGGCGTCGCCCAGGTAATTGTTGCTGATCATTGAAAACACCAGACGCCGTCCCTCGGCATCGGTGAGGTAGCCGCTCAACGATGACACGCCGGCCATGGAGCCGGTCTTGCCATGCAGGTTGTTCTCGGCGGCCGTCCCGCGCAGGCGATAACGCAGGCTGCCACCGGTCATGCGGTCCGCGTTGCCGGCAATCGGCAAGGCGTTGTACCAGGTGTTGAACCAGGGCTGCCGGGCGGTCGCCAGCAGCAGGTCGCTCAGGTGCTGCGACGACACCAGGTTGCGCCGCGACAGGCCCGAGCCGTCCACCTGGCTCAGTGCCGCCGGGTCCAGCCCCTGGCGTTCCATGAACGCCGCCACCGCTGCCACGCCTGCCTGAGCGGTGCCCGCATTGGCGGTCTTGCGCCCCATGGCCTTGAGCAGCGCTTCGGACATGTTGTTGTTGGAGAGTTTGAGCAGTGGCGTGATCAGCGCCTGCAACGGCGCCGATTGGTGTTCTGCCAGGAGCGTCGCGTTGGTCGGGCTTGTCCCGCCGATTACGCGCCGGCCCAGCACTTTGATGCCCTGCTGCACCAGCGCCTGTTCGAACAGATTGGCCACCAGTTGCGTCGGTTCCCACACGCTGACCCACTCCCGGCGTTGCTTGCCCGGTGCCAGCGCGCCCGTGAGTTGCAGCAGGTTGGTGCCGTGCTGGCGGGTGACACTGTAGGTGTCACCCGGGCCGCTGACCGCACGATTGTTGATTTGCACGTAATCGGTGGAAGGAAACAGCTGGACGCTGACAGGCTGGCCGAGCCCTCCCGGCGCTGTGGCGGTGACGAGCAAGGTACCGGCATCGAAATCCGTATTGGGCGACACGGTCAGCGCGGAAATCTGCGCGCCGTAGTAGGTGCTTTCGTCGTCCTGGGCCCAATCGATCCCCAGGCGTTCAGCGTCGAACCAGGTGTCATCGAACACCAGGTCGCCTTGCACCTGGCGCACGCCCAGGCTGGCCAGTTGTGCGGCCAGCGCCTGGTAATCGGCAAACTGCGTGGTCGGGTCGCCCAGGCCGCGCAGGTAAAGATTGCCGCTCAGGCGCTCGCCTTGTTGTGTACCGTTGCTTAACAACTGGGTCGAGAACCGGTACTGCGGGCCCAACACATCCATCGCCGCCACCGTGGTCAGCAATTTCAGGTTGGACGCGGGAACCAGGCGCGTGTTCGGGTTGTGCTGATAGAGGGTGTAGCCGGTGCGGGCGTCGCGCACCGTCAGGGAGACGGTGGCGCCTTGCAGCGCCGGATCGGCCAGCAACTGATCGAGGATCGCCGGGGTGGAGGTTTGCGAAACGCTGGCGCAGCCGCCGAGTAAAAAGCTAAAGCACAGCAGGTGTAGCCATCGTCCAAAGTGCATCAATATTTTTTCCGCCAAACAATCAGTGCCTGCAACGCTAGCAGCTCCTACCCCTTGTGGCGAGCGGGCTTGCCCCGCGTTGGGCTGCGAAGCAGCCCCAAACCAGGCGCAGAGGCGTATCTGATACACCGCATTCGTATTTATTGGGGGCGCTTCGCACCCCAACGCGGGGCAAGCCCGCTCGCCACAACAAGCCCGCTTGCCACAGGATGTCTATCGAACGTTAGAATTCCAGGGTGCTTGAAAGCGACACCTGCCGCGCATCGCCCAACGACACAAAAAACCGGCTCGCCGCCGAGGTGTAATAGGTGCGGTCGAACAGGTTCTTCACGTTGAGCTGGAACTTGACCTTCTGCCCATCGATCCGGGTGTCGTAGGTGGCGAACGCATCCGCCACCGTGTAGCCCGGCAGGTTGAAGTCGTTGGCCGCATCGCCTGCGCGTTCGCCGACATACCGCGCACCCGTGCCCACTCGCAATTGATCGCCGCCAAACACGTTGCCGAAATCATAAGCCACCGACAGCGAGCCGGTGTGCTTGGCGACGTTTTGCAGGCGGTTGCCTTCAAGCGTTGGGTCATTGTCCTTGATGTCTTCGGCGTCGGTGTAGGCGTAGCTGCCGATCAGGCTCCACTGGTCGGTCAACTGGCCGCTGGCGTCGAGTTCCAGGCCCCGGGAGCGGACCTGGCCGGCGATGCTGTAGACCGTGTTTGCGCCGGAACCCACCGACACCAGCACGTTACGCTTGTTGATCGTGAACAACGCCGCGCTGGCGGTAATGCGCCCTGGTATATCGAGCTTGGCCCCCAGTTCCCACGATTTGGACTCCTCCGGCGTGAGGTCGCCGGTCAAGGTGCTGCCGTCGTTCAGCGCTGCGATCGTGGAGTTGGGTTTGAACGACTCGGTGTAGCTACCGTAGAACGACAGTTCGTCGGTGTAGCGATACACCAGGCCGGCGCGCGGCACCCAAGCCTGGCCGTTGCCGTCGGTATTGGCCTTGAACGGCACGCCCTTGCCGGCGTACTGGTCGTACATCTGATAGCGCGCACCGGCGACGAAAATCCATTGGTCGGTGAGGTGAATCGCGTCCTGGAAGAACAGCGAGTCGCTGCGCAGCAGATCGGTCTGGGCGCTGTCGGCGGCGCTGACGGTGGTGCCCGCGACTTCGTTGCCGTACACCGGATTGTTGTAGTTGAAGGTGCCGCGCGAGTTCTGGCGGATCAGGTCGGCGCGGTAGGTTTTGCGGTATTCGTCGTCCAGGCCGAACACCAGGTCGTTCTGCAGGCCGAACACATTGACCTTGCCTTCAAGGCTGGCGGT
The DNA here is from genome assembly GCF_001983175.1 of Pseudomonas cedrina subsp. cedrina. Lineage (GTDB taxonomy): Bacteria > Pseudomonadota > Gammaproteobacteria > Pseudomonadales > Pseudomonadaceae > Aquipseudomonas > Aquipseudomonas cedrina. The sequence continues at coordinate 342,922 of NZ_MNPW01000004.1, read as the reverse complement.
GGTGAAGCGGTCGGTGGTGATCGCGCCCTGGGTGCCATCCATCCTGCGCGTCAGGGTGCCGTTGGTATTCACGGCACTGACGCGCACTTGGCTGGCGTCGTAGGTTTCGCGGTTCCAGCTGTAGCCGAAGTGGGCCTTCCAGTCGTCATTCAGGTCATGGTCGGCTTCGAAGCGGTACAGGTCGGACCGGCCCTCCATGTTGTTGAAGGGTTCATCCAGGCGGCGGGTGGAAGGGATGTCCAGCGGGTGATTGGACTTGTCGATGGCGGTGCCCCGGTCGAACGGCGAGAGAAATTCGCGGTGCTCGTAGGCGAACAGCAGTCGGGTGCTGTCGCCGAACCAGGCCAGGGACGGCGCCACCAGCGTCTCGCGGTGTGTGCCGAAGTTGCGCCAGTAGTCTTCGTCTTCATGATCGACGATCAGCCGGTACGCCAGGCCGCTGTCGCCAATCGGGCCGGTGGTGTCGAGGCTGCCGCCGCTGCCGTTCTTGCCGTCGCCGAAGGTGGAGCCGCGTACGGTCAGGGCGGTGGACTGCACCAGTTCAGGCTTTTTGCTGACGATATTCACCACGCCGCCCGGATCCTGGATGCCGTACAGCAACGACGACGGGCCTTTGAGCACCTCGACGCGCTCGGCGGTGGCGTTCAGCGCACGGCCCTGCACCACCGGCATGCCGTCGCGCATGATCGAGCCGTTACGGTTGTCGCCAAAGCCGCGCAGCATCACCGCGTCCTGGGTACTGGCCAAGGTGTTGGCCTGGGTGATGCCGCTGATATTGCCCAGGGCGTCATCCAGGTTGCGCGGGGTCTGGTCGCGCAGCACTTGGGCCGGCACCACGTTGACGGTTTGCGGGGTTTCCAGCAGCGGCGCGCGCGAACGCATCACCGAACTGGTGGGTGGCGGCTGATAGCTGGTGGTGTCCTGGGTTTGCTGGCCAACGCCACTGATGGTGGTGGCGCCCAGGTTGACCGCGCCGTCGGTGGGCACGGGCTCGAGGGCCAGGGTGCGCGCATCGATCTGGCGGAAGGTAAAGCCGCTGTTGCCGAGCAGGCGTTGCAGGGCCTGGGGTGCACTCATCCGGCCGCTGACCGCAGGCGCGTTCAGCCCGTAGGGTGCTTCATCGGTGTAGATCACGCTGATCCCGGTCACGCGGCTGAAATCACTCAGGGCCTGGGGCAGCGGTTTGGCGGCCAAGGCAAAGTTGAACTGGGCGCTTTGTTGCTCTTGCGCCCATGCCGTGCCCAGGGGCAGTAACGCCAGCCCCGATACCGCCAAAACCGAGGCGCCCAACCACTGTTTAACCCAACCGCCCGCCGTCGACTTCATGCTGTGAGAACCCGTGTAGAAAAGCTGTTAATGCGAATTGATCGCAGTTTCAAGCACTACACGAGTGAGCGGCAGGTTTACCTCACCTGATTTCCAAAATAATTTTCGCAAATCGCACAGATCGTTCCCACGCTCCGCGTGGTAATGCCTATTGGGACGCTCCGCGTCCCGCTTTAGAAGCAGACGCAGAGCGTCCATGGCTGCATTCCCACGCAGAGCGCGGGAACGATCACTGGCTGGGATTACTGCGCCTGGATGCGGAAACCGAAACGCGGGAAATGCACATGTACGGTGCCGGCACGTGGGTCGGTGCGGCGCAGGATCAGCGCCTCGCGCCCGGCAAACAGCAGTTCCCCGGCGACCGGATCGACGCCGTAATCGATGGCGCTGATGGTCACCTGCTGGCCGGCCCGGAAGCCATTGAGGTCTTCAAAGCGTTCATCCGGCAGCGCCGCCGGCGTGGCGTCGCGCGCAATGGCCAGGGCCTGCTCGGCGCTCATCGGGCTCGCCGTGCCATGTCCGAAGCCAAGGACCCGCGCCAGCCACGCCACTACGGCGGGGTACGCATCCACCAACGGCGCGGTGACCGGCGTCGCCTTGAGAAACCACAACGGGTGAGCCATGGCGAAGTCGGCAATCGACGGCTCGCCGAACAAGTAATCCCCCGACTCACGCTGCAACTGCTGCTCCAACCGCGCCATGATCGCGGGCCATTGGTGCTTGGCTACTTCGACCGGGAGTTTGCTCGCGGTGCCGCCGCTGAACAGCGCAGCACGGTCGGCGAGAAACGCCTTGATCGCTTCCGGCGGCAGTTTGCCGAAGCGCACCGCCACCGACTCCGGCTGGAACACCAGGCTCACCGCATGGGCGAATACCACGCTGTCGGCCCAGGTGGCGAAGGTTTGGGTGATCATTTCCTGGCCCAAGGGGAACAGCGCCGGCGCGGCTTTTTCCTGTTCCAGGCGGCGTGCGATCAGGGCCGTGTCGCAATAGATATCGGCGCCGACCTGCAACACCGGGGTTTTACGGTAGCCGCCGGTCAGGGCAGTCAGGTCCGGCTTGGGCATCACCGGCGAGACGTGCACCGAATGCCAGGACAAGCCTTTGAAACCCAGCAGCAGTCGGGCTTTTTCCGCGAAGGGGGATGTAGGGTAGTGATGCAGGATGAGCTCAGACATGCGGGGGGCCACTTGGCAAAATGAACCTGCAGCTTAGCGCGCAACCGTCTCGGGGGGTGTGATGGGAAGCTATCAGTCAGATCAATGAACCACTCGCCGCCAGGCATTCCTTGGCGCTCTTCTTGAGTTTTTTGATCAGCCGCTCCTGGCGCAGCGCCTCGCCCTTGCTCGCGCATTGCTCGGTGTACACCAGCGCCACCGCCGGGCTGGACAAAAAGAACCGCGCGCCCTTGCCGCGCTGGTGCGAGGCAAAGCGGCGCACCGGGTCGTTGCTGATGCCGCAATACAGCGCGCCATTGGCGGCGCGCACCAGGTAGACGTACCAGGGTTTGGGTTCAACGGGGTCAGTCACGGCGAGGATTCAATCAACCAGAAGAAGCGCCGAGTTTATCAACGACTGGCCTGAAATGCCTTCAGGCCCTTATTAGCCTGGGCACGCACGGCGTTTTTTACCAACGGTGTCCAGCCCAGCAGCAGGCCTTTGGTACCCAGGGCCTGACGCGACCAGCGCCACAGGTCGAAATGATCGTGGTGCTCGCAGATCTTGCCATCGCGGAACACGAAGCGCGCCTGGATATCGTTGACCACGGTGTTGCCGGTGGCGCTGAACAGGTAGGTCGCCACCCAATGCGCGCCGCCCGTGCGCTCGTCGCTGCGCACGTTGTCGAAGGTCAGCGAGAAGTCTTTGGCCCGCGTGGTGAGCATGCGCCACATGTCACCGGCGTCGCGGCCGCGCAATGCGCCGAACGCCGGGTCGCTGAACACTATGTCGTCGGTGTAGCAGGCGGCCATGGCTTCGGCGTCAAGTCGCTGGAATGCTTCGTAGAAGCGGGTGATCAGGGCGGTGTGGGCGTCACTCATGCGGGCTGTTTCCGTGTTTTTTATCGGTAGGGCTGCACGATAGTCTGCGCGGGCGCAGAAGGCCATGTTCATTCACCCGCATAATAAACATGGCTTCACCTCTCGGAACAGGATCTACAGGTAGACGATATCGAGGGTGGCGCTGCCGTCCAAGGGCACTTCCTGGCCTGTCGGCAGTTCACGCTTGTCGACGATTGTGGTCTGGATCAGCAAATCCGTGGTCATGGCCTGAACCGGTATCGGCGCGGCGTTGCTGCCGATTACCGCGCTGAATGCGCGCATCCAGTCAGGCTGCCACACCTGCAAGTCTTCAGGCGCATCGAACCAGGTCTTGCCGTCCACGGATTCAATCACGGATTGCGGTACCCCGTCGGCCAATGAATTGCTCATTTTCAACGTATACCAGCCGACTTTTTTGTCGCCGTTGACCAGTCCCAAGCCAAAACTGGACACGTCGAAACCTGCGCTCACGGTTCCAGCACGGTTATCGTGGCTTTTCACCGCAAACAATGTCGCGGCAGAACAATTGACGCTCAGCGCCAGGGTCGCAACAGGCAGCTGGGTTTGATAGGGCCAAGCCTTATTCAGGTCACTGAACGAAATCTTGCCGTGGTCCACCACCCCGCCTCCCGACAGGGCAGGCGTACAGGCCGCCGGCGTGATCGCACCCGTGACGCTCAGGTCTATACTGGACGCTGCAAGTACATTGGAAACACTGGCCAAGAGTAAGGCCGCCGTGAATATCGAGTTCTTCATTGTTTATGCTCACTTTGAATCTGCACGCACCGGGCAGCCGCGCGCGAGCGACAACAATCCAATGCGTTCGATTCGAATAATTAGACTAGGGATATTTAATCATTACCACTGCGAACAGCAGCAACAGCTCAATAATCTATAGCGTGCACACAACTACCGACATACAACTAATACGAACTTCCAAAGTGACGCAAAAATTTGATTAACGCGCCTCCTCCTATCAATTCGTAACTTCATCGACACTTCATGGCACCATCCCCACATCCCGCGCATACGCAAACAAATCCACATCCGTGGAAATACACAAACGCTGCATCGCCGTACTCTTCTGCTTGCTGATGGTGGAAATGCTGCGATTGGCCCGCGCGGCGATCTCGGTTACCGTCAGGCCACTGGCCAGCAGACGCACCACCTCCTGCTCTTTGCCCGATAGCTGCGGCGCCTGGGTTGGCTGCGCCACGCAGGCCTGCTCCAGCTGCACGCGCAGGCACTCACTGATAAAGGTGCGCCCCTGGTACACAGAGTGGATAGCCTGCGGCAACTCCCGCGCCGAGGCGCTTTTGGCCAGTACCGATTTCGCGCCATGGGCCATGGCCGCGCGGAGCGTGGCGACGTTGGCGAACATGGTCACGACAATCATCGGCACCTTGGGGTACTGACGATGCAATAAACCCAGCAAGCCATAACCGTCCACCTGCTGATCGCCCGGCATCGCGAAATCCGTCACGATCACGTCACACGGTGTGCACTTGAGCAAGGCCAGCAATTGATCGGGGCCGTCGGCCTCGCCCACTACTTTGCACTTGCCGCTCGCTTCAATAACTACTTTTTGCCCGACACGCACAATAGGGTGGTCGTCGGCAATAATGATGCGAATCATCGTATTTTCCATGATGGCAATTAGGTAGCACCAAAATACCCCGACACTCCTTCTGTAACAACTAGCAATAAAACACCTGTTTTGCGACGCAGCCCGTGTTTTAAGGGCTCTACACCATTGCCTACAAAATTAAAAGAAATAACATACAGAAAAGTACTACACACAAACGAAAGTTTTCCTTCAGAAGCAATTAACAATTAAAGTCTATATAAATAGTTCAAATAATTTCCAATGTCTTGGTAGAAGCGATCGAGCGCACTGCGGTTGGCCGCCACACCGCTCAGGTGCACACGGTCAATCAAGCGCACGGCACGCTGCTCCAGCGTTGTAGCGCCCAGAAACGCCACGCTGCCCACCAGTCGATGCAAATGTTGAGTGGTGGCTTGTTCGTCACCAGTGGCCTGCGCCCGCCATAGCGCTTCAAGGTCCTCGTGGGCTTCTTGAATCAACTTGCACAACATTGGCTCTACCACCTCCCAAGAGCCAAACGCGGCGATCAAGCTTTCGCGACTGGCAACACCTGGCGAACGCGGCGTTGAAGTATTGACATAACAGGCGGGCTCTGGTGCCGGCATGGGCAGCCAATCGCACAGCACATCGCGCAACTGCTCAACGCCGATGGGCTTGAGCAGCCAGCCGTCCATCCCGCATTCCACGCAGCGGCGGATTTCTTCCGGGCCCATGCGCCCGGTCAACGCAACCACTGGTATTCGCGCTCGCCCGCTTTCGCGCTCCAGGCGCCGAAGTTCGGCGGTCATCGCGTAACCGTCCATCACCGGCATGCGGCAGTCGCTGATGACCAGGTCAAAGTGCTCGTCTGCCAGCGCGCGCAACGCACTGTGCGCATCGCTGAACAGGGCGCGGCGCACACCCAACGCATCGAGCAAGCCCCCCATGAATGCGCGATACAGGCCATGATCATCAATCACCAGCACCCGCGCCTGCCGCCAGCCGATCAGCGCGTCACCGTTGGAGGATGAGGACGCTTCACTGGGTGTTGTGCCTGGCCTTTTGGATTTGCCCGGCATGCTACCCCTCGCACGCAGCAACATGTTTCCAGGCCCGCCTTGGAGCACGGTATCGCTAGAGGGGTTGCGCGCTATAAAAGCGGATCACTCAATTGAGTGAATTAACCGCGTTGAAAGAGCGCGAAAAATATCCGAATGATTGAAACACCGCGATACAACAACTACGACAACGCGGTTTTTCTCAACAACTCGCCGAGCGTGTAGTCATTGCCCAAATTCGTATTTGTTGCATTCCACGCGGTCAGTGCCGGCGATAAATTCCCCCCGCTTTCCCTAGAAGCAGCGCGTGCCCCTAAAAACCCTAAAACAAGGGCAACTCACCCGCGCACCCTATCTGTCCCTTACACCTTGCACAGGAATAAATCCGCCTATGAAAGCCTCATTCGCCGCCCTCGCCGGGACGATGCTGCTCGCCGTTTGCCCTTGGGCAGTGGCCGCCAGCAGTGTCGACCTGGCGGTCCAGGGCGCCATTACCCCCAGCGCCTGCACACCCAGCCTGAGCGAAGGCGGTGTGGTCGACTACGGAAAGATCGCCGCACGCGACCTGAACTACGCCGGCCTTACCTGGTTGCAAAAGTTCAACATGAACTTCGCCGTCAACTGCGACACGCCGACGCTGTTCGCTATCCAGGGCGAAGACAATCGTCCGCAGAATCTTTCCCACGGCGGTTTCGGATTTGCGCGCGCAAGCAACGACGAACCGATCGGCGCCTTCTACCTGTATATCTCCAATTACCTCGCCGACGGCGTGCCCGTCACGGCGATGTCGTCAATCGGCGGGGATTTTTGGCTTCCCCTGGTTTTCTTTGCGTTCGAGCCCAACGTACTCACCGGTTTCGGTCACGTAAACGCGGGCGTCGCTGCGCCCATCCCCACCAAGAACCTGAGCGTGTCCTTGAGTATCGAGGGGGCCATCTACCAAACCAAGTGGTTGCCGGTCCATGAAGAAATCCCCATCGACGGCTCCGCCACGCTCGAAGTGAGGTACCTGTAATGGGTCGGTTCAACCTGCGCGGACACGCCTGCGGTCTCCTGCTTTTGCTGGCGCCACACGCCTTTGCCGCCAGCAGCGTCGACCTCACGGTCACCGGCCTGATTGTACCGAGCGCCTGCACGCCAACCTTGAGCCAGGGCGGTGTAGTCGATTACGGCCGGCTCGCCGCCAAGGACCTGAATGCCGACAGCTCAACCTGGATGCCCACCGTCACCCTGCGACTGAGCGTGAACTGTAGCGGACCCACACTGTTCGCCCTGCGCGGTCGGGATAACCGCGAAGGCACCGCCCACAATGATGACGACGAAAAATACGGCCTTGGCCTGATCAACGGCAACCAACGCCTGGGCAGTTATTTACTGACGGTCCATGCGCCGGTATCGGCCGGGCTGACGCTGTACACATTGATGTCCCTCGATGACGGCCAGAGCTGGTGGCAGTTCCCCGACGGGACCTGGCTGAGCCCGGCGCAAATGACCGCATTCGGCAATGCCGAGTCAGGGCGTCCGGCGCCTGTCGCGCTGCAGACCGTCACCAGCGAACTGCGTGTGGACACCGCAATTGCCCCCGCCAGCGGCCTGACCCTGACTGAAGAAGTGGCATTGGACGGGTCGGCCACCGTGGACCTGTTTTACCTGTAACCCAATCCTGCCCTTCCCCCCCCTAGGAGCCCCCATGAACACTGCTTTGAAAACCCTGATGAGCGCCCTGATGCTGACCAGTGCCGGCACGGCCATGGCCGCCTCCAGTGTCGACCTGAGCGTGCGCGGTTTGATCACGCCGAGCGCCTGCGAGCCGACGCTGTCCAGCGGCGGCGTGTATGACATCGGTAAAATTTCGGCCAAAGACCTCAACGCCGACGACTTCACCAACTTGGGCGAACACATCTTGCAACTGACCGTCACGTGCGACGCCGCGACCCTGATGGCGATCGAGCCGAAGGATAACCGCGCAGGCTCCTCCTCCGATGACGCAAACACGCGATTCGGGCTGGGCTTGATCAACGGCACCGAAAAGCTCGGCTTCCTGGAAATGTGGCTCTCTTCCATGCTGGCCGACGGGATTGAAGGTCGCCCGATTGGCTCGGCAGACGGTGGCCTGACCTGGGCTCGTAAACCCAGCTTGGCGCACGACACCATCACCTCAGTGGCCGACACCACCACCCTGGCGCCGCTCCCCGTGCAATTGCTCACGGCAGACCTGAGCCTTTCCGCCTCGATCGCCCCCGCCAACAGCCTGACCCTGACCAACGAAGTCGCCATCGACGGCTCCGTGACCCTGACCGTCAAGTACTTGTAGCGGCAAAACAGCCGAGCGCGCCCAACGTGGCGCGCATTGGCCGTGCACTTTCGTATTTGTTGCATTCCTCCCGGACGGTACCGGCGATAAATTCCCTCCCGCTTTCCCTGGAAGCAGGGCGTGCCTTCAAACCCTTGAAAACCAGGGCTGATTGGGAAACGGCGCCACGCCTGAACCCACGCCCCCCACCACTGCATTACAAGGAATCGTGCCCATGGAGAAAATCACCCGCGCTGCCTTTGCCCTGTTGCTGGCGGCCTGCTCACCCGGCGTGTCCGCCGCCAGCAGCGCCGACCTCAGCGTGACGGGGAGCATCACGCCCAGTTCATGCACGCCGCGCCTGTCCAACGACGGGGTGATCGACCACGGCAAGTTGACGGCCAAGGACCTCGAAAAGGTCAGGCCCACCTTGCTCGACCCGGCTGAAATGCAGCTTGAAGTGATTTGTGAAGGGGCGACCTTTTTTACCCTGACCACCTTCGATAACCGGGCGGGCACCTCCGCCATCAACGCCGCGCACCACGGCCTTGGCATGATCAATGACGACCAGAAACTGGGCAGCGTCGCGTTCGCTCTGTTCGAGCCGGTAGCCGACGCGGTGGCGGTCAAGACCATCGTTTCGCGCAATGGCGGCGCCAACTGGGTCGTCAACCCGTACCTGGGGCATGAGGCGTTGACCTCGTTCGCCGCCGCCGACGGCCCCAATACACCGATTGCCATAGAGGTCCTGAACGCACGGTTGCGCGCCTTCACCATCATCGTGCCGTCCAAGGACCTGACGGTGGTGGATGAAGTGCCCATCGACGGCCAGGCCACGCTGCAGCTCAAGTATTTGTAATCCATTGCTTAGCCTTTCCTCCCTGGGAGCCACACTATGAACACTTCGTTGAAAAGCCTTTTAGTCATGGCGCTACTGTCTGGCGCAGGCAGTGCCATGGCCGCCTCCAGCGTTGATCTGACCGTGAAAGGTCTGATCACGCCAAGTGCGTGCGAGCCGACCCTGTCCAGTGGCGGTGCGTATGACATCGGCAAGATTTCCGCCAAGGACCTGAATGCCGACAAAAGCACTGCATTGCCCGAGCACACCTTGCAACTGACGGTGACCTGCGATGCCGCGACCCTGATGGCGATAGAGCCGCAGGACAACCGCGCTGGTTCGAGCTTTGAAAGCGACCCGGCCACGTTCGGCCTGGGCCTGATCAACAGCAGCGAAAAACTAGGCTCTTTCGCGATGAACCTGTCATCGATGCTCGCCGACGGCCAGGAAGTGGGACCCATCGTCTCGAAGGACGCCGGCTTGACGTGGTCCCGGTCCATGTATTTAACCAATGCAGGCATCACTTCGGTCGCCAACACCACCACCATCGCGCCGATTCCGGTCCAGTCGCTCACCTCCAATCTGACCCTGTCCCCGATCATCGCACCCACCACCGGCCTGACCTTGACCAACGAAGTCGCCATCGACGGATCCGTGACCCTGACCGTCAAGTATCTGTAACGCAGACGTGCGCAACGCCCGGCGTTGCGCGCCCTGGTTATCACAGATGTTCCCTTTATCACGGTTCCAAGACCCGACCATGAACACGCCCTCAAGCCGACTGGTGACCCTCTGTTTTCTCTGCCTGGCGGCGACGCCCGCCTTCAGCGCTTCGGACGCCGAGGTGACGGTCACCGGCACCATCACCCCGAATGCCTGCACGCCTACGCTGTCGGACAACGGCATCGTCGACCATGGCAGGGTGCCGGTCCGCAGCCTCAATCAATACGAATTCAGCGACTTGCCCAGCCGTACGCTGGACCTGAGCGTGAGCTGCAACGAGCCGGTGCTGTACGTGCTGATTGGAGTGGACAATCGCGCCGACTCGTCAGTGGGGCCGGGTTTTTATTACGGCTTGGGCACCAATATCCATGCGCCTACCGAGCGCCTGGGCTCTGTGTCCCTGGCCCTGCGTGATGTCATCGGTGACGGCAAGCCGGTGTTGGTGCTGGCCTCCAGCAACCAGGGCCTGACCTGGTTTCCCGAGTCCAACGCCTACCCGGACAACTACATGGGCTTTGCTCATCCCGGCACGCTGGTGCCGGATCCCCATCGGTTGATCACTGCAACCTTACACATCGATACGTCGATCAACGCTGCCGCCTACCTGACCCTCAATCAAGAGGTCCCGCTGGACGGTTCAATCGTGCTTGACCTGAGGTACCTGTAGTCATGTTGCTTACTCCCTGTGTTTCCTTTTTTGGCCGGGTGTTTCTCGGCCTGCGCTACCTGTGCGTCTACGTCGGCGGCCTGGCCCTGGTGCTCGGTGGTTCGAGCCTGGTACTGGCCGACGGGATGGTGCCGGACACGTCCGTGGTGATCGTCAACGAGGCAGACGGCGAAGCCTCGGTGTCGGTGACCAACACTGATTCCAAGCTGGCCCTGCTGCATGTGACCCTGGAGGACATTCCCGAAGACTCGGCGCCGCTGCTGTTTGTCACGCCGCCGCTGACCCGCGTGGAGCCGTCCAAGAGTCAACTGATCCGTTTCATCCTGCAATCGCCGGAACCGCTGGTAACCCAGCGCTTTAAACGAGTGATTTTCGAGGGCATGCCCCAAGGCCGTTCCGCTGCCCAGGCCGGGCATGCGCGGGTCGGCGTGACCGTGCGCCAGAACCTGCCGGTGATCCTGCATCCCAAGGGCCTGGCGCCGAACCGCACGCCCTGGACCGGCCTGACATGGAGCCTGAAAAACAGCCAGCTCAGCGTGCATAACCCGTCGCCGTATGTGGTGCGCCTGGCCCAGGAACTGCGCCTGCTGCCCGGCAACGGCTCGGCCTTGCTGCCGCGCACCTACGTGCTGCCCGGCGAAACCCTGAGCGTGGCCGCCAGCCAGGCCACCGCCACCACCGTGCAATTGCAGCCGGCCACCGTCTATGGCTTTGCCGTGGCGCCTTATGAGGCGCCGGTTTCGCTCTGATGCCCGCGCCGGAAGGACTCAGACCGGCGCCCTGATAACGAAGTGCCCCCCCATTGAAGGTCACCAGAAGCCCGCCCGCTCCGAGGGATCGGCGGCGCGCTTCCATCACTTGAGTACGACGTGTGAGCACAGTCATGACTGATCGCGACGGCGAAGCCGTGCCCGGCATTTCGCTATGGCGGGCGCCTCCATTCCTGGCGGGCCTGGCATTGGCACTGCTGCCGGCGGGCCTGTTACTGGCCGACGAAACCGGCGGTTCGTTCGACCCGCAGACCCTGTCCCAACGCGGCATTGACCCGGCACTCGCCAACCTGCTGCTGCAAGCGCCGCGTTTCACCGCGGGGCGCCATGCCCTCAACCTCAATGTCAACGGGCAGCGCCGGGGCCGTGTCGACGTCACCTTCGATCAAACTGGCGCACTGTGTTTCGACCGTGCCCTGTTGGATGCCGGCAACCTGAAACTGCCCGAGGCGTCGGTCGATACGCGGTGCCTGGGCTTTCTCGAGCTGTATCCGCAGACGGTCATCGAGCAGGAGCCGGCCAGCCTGAGCCTGTCCCTGGTGGTGCCAACCGATGCCATACGCCCGGCGGTGCAGGATGTATCCGGCTACCAGACCGGCGGCTTCGCCGCGTTGCTCAACTACGACCTGACCGGGCTGTACAACGAATATGGCGACGACAGCAACCGCTTCGGCTCGGCCAACACCGAAGTCGGCTTCAACGCCGGCGACTGGATCGTGCGCAGCCGCCAGGTGCGCACCTGGCAGGACGGCCAATCGCGCACTACTCACCTGGACGCGTATGCACAACGCACCTTTGCCGCTCAGCAGGCAGTGTTCCAGGCCGGGCAGATCAACCTCTACAACCCGGTGCTGGCCGGCGCACAGATCACCGGCGCCCAGGTGCTGACCGAAACCGCGCTGCAGGACCAGAACCAGGGCGCGACCATCGACGGTATCGCCAACAGCCCGGCCCAGGTGGAAATTCGCCAGAACGGCACGCTGATTCATTCCACGGTAGTGCCCGCCGGGCCGTTCTCGTTGACCGATGTGCGGCGCTTGAACAGCCGCTCCGACGTTGAAGTCACGGTCAAGGAAACCAACGGCGAAGAACGCCGCTTTACCGTGCCCGCGGCGATGCTCGGCCTGGGCCTGCCAGCGCCCGGTTACTCGGTGGCCGCCGGGCAAGTGCGCAAGATCGGCGACAGCGAAGGCGCCCAGCCCTGGGTGGTCAGCGCCGGCTGGAGCGGCGCGCTGCACCCGCAGGTAAGCTTGAGCGCGGGCGTCCTGGGCGCCGAAGATTACCGCGCGGCGGGGGCGAGCCTGGGTTGGTTGCCGTGGCGCGACAGCCAGTTGCAGTTCGGCGTGCAGGGCGCGCAGGCCAGCCGACGAGGTAAGGATCAGGGCCTGCAGACCGACCTGTCCTGGTCGCAACGGTTGTCGGACAGCTGGGCGATCACCACCGCCGCGTCGTGGCGTTCGCTGGGTTACCGCGAGCTGGAAGACTCGACCTACACCACCGACACCCGCGAGCAACGGCGCTCGCGTTATCGCGATCAGCAAAGCGCCACGGCGTCGTGGTCGCACCCCATGTTGGGGGCGTTCAGTGCCGGGGTGTCGCGTTCGTCTTCCTATACCGGCGACGGCAGCACCCGCGCCCTGGCGTCGTGGGGCACCAGTGTTGGCCGCGTATCGGTGTCGGCCAGCGCCGAATGGCAAGTGGGCGGGCGCAAGCAGAGTGACGACAGCGTCTACCTGAATATCAGCCTGCCCCTGGGCGAAAACCGCCGCGCCCGTGCCTGGGCCCGCAATGCCGGCGGTGAACACCGAATCGGCGCAGGCTTGAGCGAGCAACTCAATGACCAACTGAGCTACCGGGTCGGCGTGGAACGCGACAGCCGCGACCGTGAAGTCGAGTCCTCCCTCGGCGTCTCGGCGCTGCCGTACTACAGCCAGCTCGACTTCAACTACACCCGCTCCGACGCCGAGCGCGCCAGCTACCAGGGCGGCGCGCGGGGGGGGGTGGTGCTGCACGGCGACGGGCTGACCTTCTCGCCGTACCCAGTGCGCGACACCTTTGCCGTGATGTCGGTGGGCGAGATGGCGGGGATCAAGGTCAGCACGCCAAGCGGCCCGGTGTGGACCGACTGGCAGGGCCAGGCGGTGGTGCCGCAACTGAGTGCCTATGGCCGCAGCCCGGTGGAGGTGCAAACCCGTTCGCTGCCGCGCAATGCCGACATCAGCAACGGCCTGGCGGTGCTGTCGGCCGGCCGTGGCGCGGTGGACAGGGTTGAGTTCGGCGTGGCCCTCACCCGTCGTGCGCTGCTCAGCGTGACACGCGATGACGGCACGTCGTTGCCACGCGGCGCGGCGGTGAGCACCGGCGACGGCGAGTTCGTCACTTTGGTGCAGGAAGGCAGCCAGGTGTTTCTGCCCAATGTGCTCGATCAACGCCCGCTGTGGATCAAGGCCAGCGGCCGCGAGCCCTGCCGCCTGGACTTCGAGTTGCCGGACAAAGGCGACCCCCAGGTGTATTTCGAAACCACGGCGGCCCGGTGCCGCCAGCCATGAGGACGATTGCCATGGGTTTTAACAGTGCACTGTTGCCGCTGCTTCTGCTGCTGAGCGCCAACGCCTGGGGCGACGACGAATGTCGGCTGAACCTGAGCGAATCACGCCTGGATTTCGGCCTGATGAACCGCGCGGTCGCCGTGGCGCCTGCGCCCGAACGGCTACTGGGCGAGCGACGCATCAGCCTCACGCTGAACTGCCCGCAGGTCCAGGATCTGAGTCTGTTTTACCGGGCGCCGGGCGCAACTGCGCAGCGCTATCGGTTTACCGAGCAGGGCACTTATCGCCTGCAAGTCAGCGAGGCGGTGGTCGATGGCCACGCGGTGGAGCTCGGCCTGCTCGCCGGCAGCGGTCAGCCACCGGTGGCCAGCGGGGCTCAGTTGGTCTGGCGCCCGGAGCATGGGGTTGTGCCCTTGCGTGACGGGGCGACGCTGCGTGGGCGCAGCCTGTCGCTGCAAATCGACGCCAGCGCCTGGGCCGATGAAGCGGCGGCGCGGGTAAACGATGCGGTGACCTGGGACAGCGGCGGGCTGTTCGACGTGGTCACCGGCGGCCGCTCGCGGGAGCTACGCCTGCAAGCGCGTTTCGCCCCGGCTGCCTGCACGCCATTGTTGTCCAACGGCGGGCATGTGGACTTTGGCAAGCTGTCGGTGCTGGATCTGAGCCAGAACAGCGACACCGCCCTGCCCGCCCGGTCCCTGGCGGTGAACGTGGCCTGCGATGCGCCAACCGCCTTCACCTTGCGCATGCAGGACAACCGCCAGGGCTCCGCCACCGGCGGCGCCGATAACACGGCTTACGGCCTGGGGCTTGATTCGCGCCAGCACAAGATCGGTCGCTACCGGCTGATCTTCGATCCTACGCGCGCCACGGCCGACAGCTACGGTGCGCTGTATCGCACCGATGCCGCCGCCGACACCGGCCCCTGGAGCAGTGCCAGCGCCAGCCCGATTGCCATCAGCGGCAATCGCTTCATCGGTTTCAGCGCCGTTCCCGGCAGCACCAGCGGCCCCTCTTCGATTCAACACCTCAGCGCCACGGCGAGCCTGGAAGCGTTCATCGCGCCTCTTGGCTCACTGGACCTGGGCAACGAAGTGCGCCTCGACGGCGCCGCCACCCTCGAAATCAATTATCTCTAGGAGCACGTCCATGAACACCGTTCGTCTATCGCTGGCCAGTCTTGCCCTCCTGGGTATCGCCAGCTCGACCCACGCCGCCTCCACCGCTGAACTGACCGTCACCGGCCTGATCACCCCCATGGCCTGCACGCCGGTATTTTCCGCGGGCGGCCTGGTGGATTTCGGCAAGATCTCCCAGCAAGACCTCAATCAGGCCAGGCCCACGATGTTGCCGCTCAAAACCATGGCCCTCACCGTCAGTTGCAACAGCGCCGGGCGCTACGCCTTGCGCATGCGCGACAACCGCGACGGCACCGCCTACGTCAACAGCGAGATTTACTACGGCTTCGGCCTCGACGGCAGCGGCGGCAAGATCGGTGTGTATTCACTGAAATTCGACCCAAAGCAGACGGTCGCCGACGCCTTGCCGGTGATTTACGGCACCGAATCGACCACCAATGCCGTGGCCTGGCGCACCTCCAACAGCAACCCCATCGACATGGGTTCGCGCAGCCTCCTCGGGTTCACCGAAGTGAACGGCAGCAGCGCCGGGCCCACGGCGATTCAGAACCTGACCAGCACCTTCATCCTGGAAGCCGTGATCAACGCCAAGCAAAACCTGGACCTGAGCCAGGAGGTAGTGATGGACGGCTCCGCCACGCTGGAAGTGGTTTACCTGTAATTCCCAACCGCGACTTTCCCTAGTCAAAGGAGCAACACCATGCGCATTACTTTCACCACGCTGACCGGCGCCCTGCTACTGACCGTCAGCGGCGGCACGTTTGCCGCCTCAAGCGTTGACCTCAGTGTAAAAGGCATGATTACGCCCAGCGCCTGTACGCCTGGACTGTCCAACGGCGGACTCGTTGATATTGGCAAGCTATCGGCCAAGGATCTCAACGTTGACCGAATGACCCGAATCAAAGAACAGAAACTGCAACTGAGCGTGACCTGCGATGCGCCCACGGTCATGGCATTGGAAAGCAAAGACAATCGACCTGGATCGGAATATGACAACAGAGGCAACTTCGGACTGGGCCTGATCAATGGCACGCAGAAGCTCGGTTCCATGGAGCTGTCGCTGGTTTCACCTGTAGCCGACGGTGTTCCGGTCAGGGCCATTGAGTCTCTAGACCAAGGTGCGAGTTGGGCTGGCAACAGTTGGCTGATGCCGAACAACCTGCTGTCGGTAGCCAACACGACGGCTGCCGCACCGATAGCGGTTCAACTGATGACCGCCGACCTGCGAATCAGCGGCCTTATCGCGCCCACCAATACCCTGACCCTTGACAACGAGGTCGCCATCGACGGCTCGGTGACGCTGACCGTTAAATACCTGTAACGCCAATCACCCGATTTATCCACTGACCCACCGCCATCGCGGGCAAGCCCGCTCCCACAGTTTTTTCGGTGCCCGGCACAAAAAGGGTGAACACCCGCAATCCCCTGTGGGAGCTGGCTTGCCTGCGAAAGCGGCGTGCCAGCCACCGGATTTACTCGCTGACCCAACGCCTTCGCGGGCAAGCCCGCTCCCACATTTGTATTGGGGCGGGTCAGGCTTTTTCGCTGGTGACGCCGACGTACAGCGCACGCCCGGCGCCGCAGCCGGTTATGATCGCACCCACGCCGATCACGCCGAATACCCAACCGGTGGCGCCCCAGCCACCGGTCCAGTCATGCAGCACGCCCACGGCCAGCGGGCCGAGGGAGGCCAGGGTATAACCGATACCCTGGGCCATGCCCGACAGGTTGGCGGCGACGTGGGAATCCCGCGAGCGCAGCACGATCAGGGTCAGCGCCAGGCTGAACGTGCCGCCTTGCCCGAGGCCCAGCAGGATCGCCCAGCCCCACAGCCCGTCGAGCGGTGCATACAGGCAACCGAACAGCCCGCCGAGAGTGAGCAACATCACCACCACGATCGCCAGCCGCTGATCCTTGCCACGAGTGGCCAGCCACGGCGCGGTCAGCGCACTGAGCAACTGCACGATAATTGAACCGGACAGCGCCAGGCCGGCCTCGGTGGCACTCAGGCCACGGCTGATCAGCATCGACGGTACCCAGCCAAACACGATGTAGGCCAGGGACGACTGCAAGCCCATGTACAAGGTCACCTGCCAGGCCAGCGGGTCGCGCAGCAACCCTTTCACCCGATAAGCCACCTGGTGCGCCCCATGTTTCTGGCCGACTTGGGGCAGCCAGAACAGGGCTGCCACCAACGCGGGAACCATCCAGAAGCCCAGGCCGATATTCCAACTGTCACCAAAATAATGACTCAACGGCACCGTTGCCCCGGCCGCCAACGCGGCGCCCAGGCACAGCGCCATGGTGTAGACACCGGTCATCGCGCCGGCCTGGCTGGCGAAATCGCGCTTGACGATGCCCGGCAGCAGCACGCCGATGATGCCGATGCTCGCGCCGGCGACCAGGCTGCCGGCGAACAGTCCGGCTTCGCCGAAAGCACTGCGCAGGACGATGCCGGCGGCGAGGGTCAGCAAAATTCCCAGCACCACACGCTCGGCGCCAAACCGTCGCGCCAGGATCGGCGCCAGCGGCGCGAACAAACCCAGGCACAACACCGGCAAGGTGGTCAGCAAGCCCGCCCTGGCGGCCGACAGCCCGAGGCTGCCGGACACCTCGCTCAGCAGCGGCGACAAGCTCGACAGCGCCGGGCGCAAATTCAGCGCCACCAGCACCAGGCCCAGCAGCAACAACCACGGGCGAAGCACCTGCGGATGGCTGTGTTGCACCGCTTCGTCATCGGCCTCGGCGTCAATTAACAGTTCTTCAAGTTTGCTTTCGGGGGTCATTGCTCACTGCCAGCAGAGGGACGGGCGTTTGCCCTAATCAATGGACGAAAAGTCCCACAGCCTATTCGGACGTGCCTACAAGAGCAACGCACTAGGGTTTCTAAGCGGCAAAAGGAGCAGTATTTTCGATTGGTAAAATTACCCTCAGAGGGTAATTATTGGACTCAGGTGTCTTATGGAAAAGTACACACCTCATTACGATTTGGCGGTGATAAAGGCGGATGTCAGGCGGCTTGGCTTCAGAGCCTTTACCGCGACCGCACGGCTGAGCGGTAAAGACCTTGGCCTGGATATAGGAGAGATGCAGGCAGTCATCTACGCGCTGAAAGGAACGATGTTGTACAAGTCGATGACAAGTTATGAGGATCATCGTGCCTGGCAGGACGTTTACCACATTTGCTCGCACGGTTTGGAGATCTACATAAAGGTGACTTACCGTCCAGGCGACGGACCTCCGGTGATCTCCTTCAAGGAGAAAAACACATGAAAAGACAACAATGTTGCAGTTGCGGAAGGCAGGACGGGATGCTTCATTTCTCGGGACGCAGCGAGACAATGGAAGTAAATGGCTTGCTTCGCCGTATCGACAATTTGTGTGGGTGGGAATGCGAGGCGTGTGGAGAAGTGCTCCTCGATCCGCAAGACGCAGAACGCTATTCGAACCTGTGCGATGACATAGTCCACAGCTTCCGGCGAATGATCGGCACAGAGCTGAAACGAATACGCCGCAAACTGCATCTGTCACAAAAGGAAACCGTAGAACTGTTGTCGGGTGGCGGGCACAACGCGGTTTCTCGCTACGAACGCGGCGAAGTATTACCCCCCAAATCGCTGGTCATCTTGATGCGCTTGCTTGAACGTCACCCACATTTGCTTGTCGATGCGAAAATCCTGAGTGAAGGTACAGACCTGCGTAACTCCAAGAATACGGTACATAGAGAACACGAAACCCTGACAACACCTTGAGAACAGACGCAAAAAAACCCGGCGTAAAAGCCGGGTTTCTTTAAGCTGCAATCAATGCAAAATCTGGCTCAAGAACAACTTGGTCCGATCATTCTGCGGGTTGTCGAAGAAGTCATTCGGCGCCGCCTGCTCGACGATCTCGCCCTTGTCCATGAAGATGACCCGGTTGGCCACAGTGCGCGCAAAACCCATCTCGTGGGTCACGCACAACATGGTCATGCCGTCTTCGGCCAGGCCGATCATGGTGTCCAATACCTCTTTCACCATCTCCGGATCGAGCGCCGACGTCGGCTCATCGAACAGCATGATTTTCGGCTTCATGCACAAGGCACGGGCAATCGCTACGCGCTGCTGCTGACCGCCGGACAGTTGCCCGGGGAACTTGTGCGCCTGCTCCGGAATGCGCACGCGCTCAAGATAATGCATGGCAATTTCCTCGGCCTTGCGCTTGGGCATCTTGCGCACCCACATCGGCGCCAGCGTGCAGTTTTGCAGGATGGTCAGGTGCGGGAACAGGTTGAAGTGCTGGAACACCATGCCGACTTCACGGCGGATCGCTTCGATCTGCTTCAAATCGTTGGTCAGTTCCACGCCATCGACCACGATGCGGCCTTGCTGGTGCTCTTCCAAACGGTTGAGGCAGCGGATGGTGGTGGACTTGCCCGAACCCGACGGGCCGCACAGCACGATGCGCTCGCCCTGCTTGACGTTGAGGTTGATGTCTTTCAACACGTGGAACTGGCCGTACCACTTGTTGACGCCCTGCATCTGGATAATGCCTTCAGGGCTCATAGGCTGTTTGATCGCTTCGCTCATAACAACAACTCCTAACGCTTATGGCCTGTGTCGAGCTTGTGTTCCAAATGAATGGAATAGCGCGACATACCAAAACAGAAAATCCAGAACACCAGGGCGGCGAACACGTAGCCTTCGGTGGCCATGCCCAACCATTTGGGGTCGGCGGCGGCTTGCTTGACGCTGTTGAGCAGGTCGAACAGGCCGATGATGATCACCAAACTCGTATCCTTGAACAACGCGATAAACGTGTTGACGATGCCGGGGATCACCATCTTCAGCGCCTGCGGCAGGATCACCAGGCCCATGCTGCGCCAGTAACCCAGGCCCATCGCCGCGGCCGCTTCGTACTGGCCCTTGGGAATCGCCTGCAAGCCACCGCGCACCACTTCGGCCACGTAGGCCGATTGGAACAGGATTACGCCGATCAATGCGCGCAGCAGCTTGTCGAAGTTCATACCTTCGGGCAGGAATAGCGGCAGCATCACCGAGGCCATGAACAGCACGGTGATCAACGGCACGCCGCGCCAGAACTCGATGAAGGTCACACACAGCACGCGAATCGCCGGCATATTCGAACGTCGTCCCAGCGCCAGCACGATGCCCAGCGGCAAGGCGCCGGCGATGCCCACGGTGGCGATCACCAGGGTCAGCATCAGGCCGCCCCATTGGTGGGCTTCCACGGTGGTCAGGCCGAAGATCCCACCGCTCAGCAGAAAAAACGCGATGATCGGATACAGCACCAGAAAGCTGAAACCGTAGACCGCCTTGCGCTGGAACCGCGAGATGAACAACGGCGCCACGCCAACAATAGCCAGCCACACGGTCAGGTCTACGCGCCAGCGCAGGTCTGCGGGGTAATAGCCATACATGAACTGCCCGAAGCGCTGCTGGACAAACACCCAGCAGGCGCCCTCCTTGGTGCAATCGGCGCGCGTAGTGCCGACCCAGTTGGCGTCGATGATCGCCCAACTGAGGATCGGCGGAACCACCAGGTAGATCAGGTAGATCGCCAACAGTGTCAGCAGGGTATTGAGCCAGCTGGAAAACAGGTTGGCGCGCATCCATGCCATCGGCCCGAACACCTTGTTCGGCGGCGGCATATCAGGTTTGAAAGTATGTGAACTCATGGGCGTTTCCTCACCGCTCGATCAGCGCAATGCGCTTGTTGTACCAGTTCATCAGCAGGGAAATGCTGATGCTGATCGCCAGGTACACGCTCATGGTGATGGCTATGACTTCGATGGACTGGCCGGTCTGGTTGAGCACCGTGCCGGCAAACAGCGAAACCATTTCCGGGTAACCGATACCGGCGGCCAGTGACGAGTTTTTCGCCAGGTTCAGGTATTGGCTGGTCAGTGGCGGAATGATCACCCGCAGCGCCTGCGGGATGATGACCTTGCGCAGCGTCGGCCCGGGGCGCAGGCCCAGGGAGCGCGCGGCTTCGGTCTGGCCGTGGCTGACGGAATTGATGCCCGAACGCACGATCTCGGCGATAAACGCGGCCGTATAAACAGTCAGTGCCAGCGTCAATGCCAGCAGTTCAGGGATCAACACCCAGCCGCCGACGAAGTTGAAGCCCGCAAGCTTAGGCATTTCCCAGTGCAGCGGCGCGCCGAAAACCAGGGCGCATAAGGTTGGGATCACGATGAACAGCGCCAGGCCCGCCCAGAACTTATGGAACGGCACACCGGTGGCTTCGAAGCGCGTGTTGGCCCAACGTGCCATCAGCACGATTGCCACGATAGCAACGACCACACTGACCACAAACGGCCAGAAGCCGTCAGACGCCAGCGCGGCCGGCATATTCAGGCCCCGGGCGCTCATAAAGAAAGTATCGTTGAAGTTATGGCTGTTGCGCGTCGCTGGCATGGTCAGGAACACCGCGAAATACCAGAACAGGATTTGCAGCAGCGGCGGGATATTGCGGAACACTTCCACATACACGGTCGCCAGCTTGTTGATCATCCAGTTCGGCGACAACCGCGCCACGCCAATCACGAACCCGAGCAGTGTGGCCAGGATCACGCCGATGAACGTCACTAAAAGGGTGTTGAGCAAACCGATCACAAACACCCGGGCATAGCTGTCCGATTCGGTGTAGTCGATCAGGTGCTGCGCGATGCCGAAACCGGCACTGCGCTCAAGAAAGTCGAAACCCGAGGTGATGCCCCGGTGTTGCATGTTGGTCTGGGTATTGTGAAAGAGGTACCAGCCCAGCGAGACCACCGCCACAATCGTGATGATCTGGAAGAGCCACGCACGCACTTTGGGATCGCTGAAGCTGAGCTTCTGCTTGGGTGCGCCGATTTGATTTTGCATGAAGTGCCCCGAAAAGAATGGAACAGAACATCACCCGGCGGTTGGCCCACCGGGTGACAGAACCATCAGCGATCAGCGCACAGGCGGTGCGTATTGAATGCCGCCGTTGTTCCACAGTGCGTTCAGGCCACGGTCGATTTCCAGCGGGGTGCTCTTGCCCAGGTTGCGCTCGAACACTTCACCGTAGTTACCCACTTGCTTGACGATCTGTACGACCCAGTCCTTCTTCACTTTCAGGTCTTTGCCGTATTCGCCGTCGGCGCCGAGCAGACGAGCCACGTCCGGGTTCTTGGTGGACTTGGCTTCAGCTTCGACGTTTTTGGAGGTGATACCGGCTTCTTCAGCGTTGAGCATGGCGTAGCCCACCCAGCGCACGATAGCCAGCCACTCGTCGTCGCCGTTACGTACGACCGGGCCCAGTGGTTCCTTGGAAATGGTTTCCGGCAGCACCACGTAGTCTTTCGGCGCGGCCAGCTTGCTGCGCTGGGCGAACAGCTGGGATTTGTCGGAGGTCAGTACGTCGCAACGCCCGGATTCCAGCGACTTGGCGCTTTCGTCGGAAGTGTCGAAGGTGATCGGGGTGTATTTGAGGTTGTTGCCGCGGAAGTAGTCGGAAACGTTCAGCTCGGTGGTGGTACCGGCCTGGATGCAGATGGTTGCACCGTCCAGTTCCTTGGCACTTTTAACGCCCAGCTTGTTGTTTACCAGAAAGCCGATGCCGTCGTAGTAAGTGATGAAGCCCGGGAATTTCAGGCCCATGCCGGCATCGCGGGAGCTGGTCATGGTGGTGTTGCGGGACAGAATGTCGACTTCGCCGGATTGAAGCGCGGTGAAACGCTCCTTGGCGTTCAACTGGCTGAATTTGACCTTGGTCGCGTCGCCGAAAACGGCAGCGGCCACGGCGCGGCAAACGTCAGCGTCGATCCCCAGGATCTTGCCGCTGGCATCCGGTACCGAGAAACCCGGCAGACCGTCACTCACGCCACATTGCACAAAGCCCTTCTTCTGCACGGCGTCCAGCGTGGCGCCAGCTTGGGCGAAACCACTGACACCCAGTACAGCCGCCGCAGTCACGATGGCCAGGGTGGATTTCAATACCTTCATTCAAACCTCCAGTTGCTCTTGTTGTGTCGGAGCTCGAACTTCAGCGCACCCTTATGAGGCGATATCGACCCGTGTTGGCTTTTTTTGGGGTCAAGCGGCATGAAGTTGTCGCGGTCATTCCAGTTGCTATCCCACGAGCGGCTGTCACTGATAGTGTTACCGTCCTGAGATAGCGCTGACATCGTTCAACACATAGCAAGGCCCGTACCAGAGTGCCGGCTGAGTCGATTCAGCCCACGGTCAATAGAAAAAGATTCAACCGTGCGACATCTTCTTAACAGATCAACCCGTCGCGCACCGTTCCGACGCACCCAATCGGAGCGCGCGCACATTAATGGAGCAGACATGACCGAACCCTTGATTCTTCAGCCCGCCAAGCCCGCAGACGCCTGCGTAATCTGGTTGCATGGCCTGGGTGCCGATCGCTACGACTTCCTGCCGGTGGCCGAAGCGCTGCAGGAAAACTTGCTGACCACCCGCTTCGTTCTGCCCCAGGCGCCGACCCGTGCCGTGACCATCAATGGCGGCTACGAGATGCCCAGCTGGTACGACATCAAGGCCATGAGCCCGGCCCGTTCGATCAGCCTGGAAGAGCTGGAAGTGTCGGCAAAGATGGTGACTGACCTGATCGATGCGCAGAAGAGAACCGGAATAGACGCTTCGCGAATTTTCCTCGCCGGTTTTTCCCAAGGCGGCGCCGTGGTGTTCCACACCGCCTTCCTGAATTGGGAAGGCCCGTTGGGTGGCGTAATCGCCCTTTCCACTTATGCGCCCACCTTCGGTGATGAGCTGGAGTTATCCGCCAGTCAACAGCGCATTCCGACGCTGTGCCTGCACGGCCACTACGACGAGGTGGTTCAGAACGCCATGGGCCGCAGCGCCTTCGAGCATTTGAAGAGCCGTGGTGTCACCGTGACATGGCAGGAATACCCAATGGGCCACGAAGTGTTACCCGAGGAGATACGGGATATCGGCGCCTGGTTGACCGCGCGCCTGGGCTGAACCGGGCGTTTTTGTAGCCGTATGACAGACGCACTACGCCGCGCCCGATTCTTGCATTACACTGGCCGGCGTATATTCCTTAACCAATTGATGAGATGACCGTGCTCAAAGCACTCAAGAAGATGTTCGGCAAAAGCGAGGCTGAGCCGCTCGCGCCAGTTCCCAGTGCTCCTGTCCCGCCAACCGGCAGCCGCAATGACGGCAAACAGCCCGCCAGGACGGCACCTGTTGCCCAGCCGAAGGTAACCGCGCCTGAGCAGGCAAAACCGGCTGAGATCGCCGCCGCGCCAGTCGCGCCAAAGCCGCGCCGCGAACAGGCCCCAAAGCCGGTCGTCATCCCGTGGAAACTCGAAGACTTCGTCGTCGAGCCCCAGGAAGGCAAGACCCGCTTCCACGACTTCGACCTGGCCCCGGAACTGATGCACGCCATCCAGGACCTGGGGTTCCCGTATTGCACGCCGATCCAGGCGCAGGTGCTGGGCTTCACTCTCGCCGGCAAGGACGCCATCGGCCGCGCCCAGACCGGCACCGGCAAGACCGCCGCGTTCCTGATCTCGATCATCACCCAACTGCTGCAGACGCCGCCGCCGAAAGAACGCTACATGGGTGAGCCGCGCGCACTGATCATCGCCCCGACCCGGGAGCTGGTGGTGCAGATCGCCAAGGACGCCGCCGACCTGACCAAGTACACCGGCCTCAACGTGATGACCTTCGTTGGCGGCATGGACTTCGACAAGCAGCTAAAGCACCTCGAAGCCCGCCACTGCGACATCCTGGTCGCCACCCCGGGCCGCCTGCTGGACTTCAACCAGCGCGGCGACGTGCACCTGGACATGGTCGAAGTGATGGTGCTGGACGAAGCCGACCGCATGCTCGACATGGGTTTCATCCCGCAAGTGCGCCAGATCATCCGCCAGACCCCGCCAAAAGCCGAGCGCCAGACCCTGCTGTTCTCCGCGACCTTCACCGAAGACGTGATGAACCTGGCCAAGCAATGGACCACCGACCCGTCCATCGTCGAGATCGAAGCGCTTCACGTCGCCAGCGAAAACGTCGAGCAACACATCTACGCCGTGGCCGGTGCCGACAAGTACAAGCTGCTCTACAACCTGATCAACGACAACGGCTGGGAACGCGTGATGGTGTTCGCCAACCGCAAGGACGAAGTGCGCCGCATCGAAGAGCGCCTGGTACGCGACGGTGTGAACGCCGCGCAACTGTCCGGCGACGTGCCGCAGCACAAGCGCATCAAGACCCTGGAAGGCTTTCGCGAAGGCAAGATCCGCGTGCTGGTGGCCACCGACGTGGCCGGGCGCGGGATTCACATCGACGGCATCAGCCACGTGATCAACTTCACCCTGCCGGAAGTGCCGGACGACTACGTTCACCGCATTGGCCGTACCGGCCGTGCCGGCGCGGCGGGCGTGTCGATCAGTTTTGCTGGGGAGGATGACTCGTATCAGTTGCCGTCGATCGAGGCGTTGCTGGGGCGCAAGATCAGTTGCGAGACGCCGTCGACGCATTTGTTGCGCCCGGTTGAACGTAAACGCCCCCAGGCCGAAACACAGTAAACATGTAGAAGCTGGCTTGTGTGGGAGCTGGCTTGCCTGCGATACAGGCACCGCGGTGTATCAGTTACACCGAAGTGATGCTATCGCAGGCAAGCCAGCTCCCACACTGCGCTCTGCATCTGGCAGGCTATTACCAGCGCTCCGCTGCCGCATGATCGCTGGCGCGCCCTTCCACCCAGCGTGGGCCTTCAGGGGTATTTTCCTTCTTCCAGAACGGCGCCCTGGTCTTCAGGTAATCCATCACAAACGCGCAGGCATCAAACGCCGCCTGCCGGTGTGCACTGGCGGCCGCAACAAACACAATCGGCTCCCCCGGCTCCAGCGCGCCGATGCGGTGCAACACTTCCAGCTTGAGCAACGGCCAACGCTGCTCGGCTTCCACGGCGATCTTGGCCAAGGCCTTTTCGGTCATGCCGGGATAGTGCTCCAGGAACATCCCCGACACGTCGCGACCTTCGTTGAAGTCGCGCACATACCCGACAAAACTCACCACCGCGCCCACGCCGACATTGGCCGCGTGCATCGCGTTGACTTCGGCACCGGGATCAAACGCTTCGACCTGCACACGGATGGCCATGCTCAGCCTCCGGTCACGGGCGGGAAGAAAGCGACTTCATCGCCGGCCTGCAAGGGCTCATCAAGGCTACAGAGTTCTTGATTGCGGGCGCACATCAAGCTGGATTCCTTGAGCACTTCAAACCCCTCATCACTCGCCAACGCCTGGCGCACCGCGTCGACGGTCGCGAAGTCGCCTTCCATCTCGAGGGAGTCCAGGCCAATCGCTTCGCTGTAACGCGCAAAAAACAATACGTTGATGCTCATGCCTGGTCCGCCTTGAAGTGCCCGCTTTTACCGCCCAGTTTTTCCAGCAGGCGAATGCTTTCGATGGTCATGCCACGGTCCACGGCCTTGCACATGTCATAGATGGTCAGGGCCGCGACGCTGGCGGCGGTCAACGCTTCCATTTCCACGCCGGTCTGGCCGGAGAGTTTGCAGCGCGCCAGGATGTGCACCGAGTCTGCACCGTCGGCGCGGAGTTCGACCTTGACGCCGGTCAACATCAGCGGGTGGCACAGGGGAATCAGGTCGCTGGTTTTTTTCGCCGCCTGGATCCCGGCAATGCGGGCCACGGCAAACACGTCGCCCTTGGGGTGGGCGCCGTCGACAATCATTTGCAGGGTTTCGGGCAACATGCGCACCCGCGCTTCGGCCACCGCCTCACGGAACGTCACGGACTTGTCGGTGACGTCGACCATATGGGCGCGACCTTGGGAATCGAGATGAGTCAGCACAGGGATACTCCTGATCAGGAGCAGCGATTGTAAACCCAACCAGGATTAAATGTGGCAGCAGACCTGTGTGGGAGCTGGCTTGCCTGCGATGCAGGCACCGCGGTGTATCAGTCACACCGCGGTGATGCTATCGCAGGCAAGCCAGCTCCCACATAAAGCCAGTTCCCAGGCCAGCCATGTCTACAGATGCGATTCGGCGTATTCGGCCAGAATCGAGCGAGGTACCCCTTGCAGTGCAATATGCACGCCGTTCGGGAAGTCTTTGAAGCGTTCCGTCAGGTAGGTCAGCCCGGAGCTGGTCGCGGACAGGTAAGGGGTGTCGATCTGTGCCAGGTTGCCCAGGCACACCACTTTGGAACCGGCGCCGGCACGGGTGATGATGGTTTTCATCTGGTGCGGGGTCAGGTTCTGGCATTCATCGATCAGGATCAGGCTCTGCTGGAAGCTGCGACCTCGGATGTAGTTGAGGGATTTGAACTGCAACGGCACTTTGCTGAGGATGTAGTCGACGCTGCCATGGGTGTTTTCGTCATCCATGTGCAACGCTTCGAGGTTGTCGGTGATCGCGCCCAGCCACGGCTCCATTTTTTCCGCTTCGGTACCGGGCAAAAAGCCGATCTCCTGGTCCAGGCCCTGCACGCTGCGGGTGGCGATGATGCGGCGATAGCGTTTGGTGACCATGGTCTGTTCGATGGCGGCGGCCAGGGCGAGGATGGTTTTCCCCGAGCCCGCGGCGCCGGTCAGGTTGACCAGGTGGATGTCCGGATCGAGCAGCGCATACAACGCCAGGCTCTGGTAGATATCACGCGGTTTCAGGCCCCAGGCTTCCTGATGCAACAGGGGTTCCTGATGCAGGTCGAGGATCAGCAGCTTGTCGACCTGGATTTCCTTGATCCAGCCGACGAAGCCTTGTTCGTCGATGATGAATTCATTGATGTGCACCGCCGGCAGGTTGTCGATCAGTTGTACCTGGTGCCAGGTGCGGCCATGATCCTGGCGGGTTTCCACCTTGCTGACCAGGTCCCAGAACGAGCCTGTCACGGTGTGATAACCACGCGACAGCATCGAGACGTCGTCGACCAGTTGGTCGGTGCTGTAGTCCTCGGCGGCGATCCCACACGCGCGGGCCTTGAGGCGCATATTGATGTCTTTGGTCACCAGCACCAGGCGCAGGTCCTTGTCGCGCGCGTGCAGGTCGATCAATTGGTTGATGATTTTGTTGTCGTTGAGGTTTTCCGGCAGCAGGCTGTTGGGCTCGCTGCGCTTGCTCATCAGAATCGACAGCAAGCCTTTGGGCCCGCTCTTGCCACGCTGGATCGGTACGCCGACCTCGACATCCTCCGGCGATGCTTCGCCCAGTGTCTTGTCGATCAGGCGGATGGCCTGGCGGCATTCGGCAGCCACGCTGTGGTGCCCGCTTTTGAGTTTGTCGAGCTCCTCAAGCACGATCATGGGGATGGCGACGTGGTGTTCTTCGAAGTTAAGCAGTGCGTTTGGATCGTGGATCAGTACGTTGGTATCAAGCACATAAAGGATTGGCTGGTCGGAAGAAGGGTTACGTCCATGATCATCCATACTCGGTCACCTTTGTGGGAGCCATTCGACGCAATACCTGGGCGGTGCTGCGCCTCGAATCGACCACCGAACACACCTGAGTGACGTCAAGTGCATTGCCCACAGCAGGAGTCTTGGAAGACGCCACCTGTGTTGCAGGTTTCGGCGATCTGACTTCGTAATACCGCAAAACCCATGACAGGAAAAAGCACTTTGACGTTTTTTTGAAGTTTATTTTTCAGGATGACGAATAGCACTAGCCGAGTGCCAGGCAGCCCGCTAAAGTCGGAAGTCCGCCTGCATCGAAATGTCGCGCAAAATTACCCCGAAATTCCCCCGCACCCAACAGGGCCGGGCATTTCAGCGAAACGCCTCCCGGCAGTCCTGCCAACCCAGACCACTTTGCGCCGTCGCTTGCAGCAACATCGGCAACGCCACCCGTGCCTTGTCCTGGGTATCGTGAAACACAATCACGCCCTTGCGCCACAGCAGCATCAACGTCAGCACCCGTTGCGCCGACTCAGCGGCCTTGAGCTTGCCCGGCTCGTCCTGGGAATCGATGTCCCACAGCGCCACCTGCAAGCCTTGGGCCTGGAAAAAACCTTGGCTGTCGGCGCGGCGCTGGCCGTAGGGCGGACGGAACAGCGGCACATAATTCTCCGGCATCAGGTTTTGCACCAGCGCGGCGCTGCGGGTGACGGAGCCCTGCCAATCCACCCAGTGGCTGTGGGAGCGATATTGCCAGCCCTGGGTGCCCACGCACTGGCCCTGGTACAACGCCTGCACCTGCGCAACCGAGCTACGTTCCACGCGGGTTTGCAGGCTGCTGCCGAGGGCAAAGAACGTGGCGTTCATCTTTTGCTTGCGCAGGTAATCGGTGAGCCAGTCGGTGTTGCCGCTGACCGGCGCGGGACCGCCGTCAAATGTCAGGAGGAACAGGCGGTCGTTGAATTCGTCGCCTTTGCGCTCATGCTCGCCGAAACGCGCGACTTCGCTGCTGATCTGCGGGAACAGCGCGGCCTTGCGCAGCAGCTCGTCCAGATAGCGCTCATGAAACGTGTGGCTCGGGGCAGCCCAGCCTATATAGAAAGAGTCTTCGCTTACTTCGAACTTGCCGGTCTGCTCACGCAGGTCGTCCATGCTTTCGACCAGATAGCAGAACGAAGCGTCGACCTCGCAGCTTTCCTGGGCAAAGCTGTAGTTTTCCAGCAAGCGTTGCCAGAGCTGGCGGCGCAGGTCGTCGATGGCGGCCCGGTTGATGATCTTCAAGCCCAGGCGCTGTTTGAGCGCCGCGTCATCCAAGGACTCGCTGGCCAGCAGGCTGTGGGCGAACATCAGGATTTCGGCGCGCGAAGCCACGTCGAACAGCGCTGGCGTGCCGAGCTGCTCGGGCCAGGTGCCACGATCGAGGCTGGCCACGTCCACTGGCGCAGCTTGGGCATTCAGGCACAGCAGGCATGCCGATAATAAAAGCGCGATTCGCACACAGGGTCTCCTTCTCCAGAGTCGTTGGCCACTATAGCGGATCATGCCTATCGCCATCATAGGTGGAGTCAAAACGCCCCAGCCCCTAGAATCGCGCTCACGTTACACGCCACGATTTAAGGAAACGACTTCATGCTGATGGTGATTTCCCCCGCCAAGACCCTCGATTTCGAGACCGCGCCCACGACCCAGCGCTTCACCCAGCCGCAGTATCTGGACCACTCCCAGGAACTGATCGAACAGTTGCGCGAACTGAGCCCGGCGCAGATCAGCGACTTGATGCACGTCTCCGACAAGATCGGCGGCCTCAACGCCGCGCGCTTCGGCAGCTGGACCCCGGCGTTCACGCCGGCCAATGCCAAGCAGGCGCTGTTGGCGTTCAAAGGTGATGTGTACACCGGCCTGAATGCCGAGACCTTCAGCGATGCCGATTTCACCTACGCCCAGGACCACCTGCGCATGCTCTCCGGCCTTTATGGCCTGCTGCGCCCCCTGGACCTGATGATGCCGTACCGCCTGGAGATGGGCACCAAGCTCGCCAACCCCCGTGGCAAGGATTTGTACGCGTTCTGGGGCACGCGCATCAGCGAGTGGCTGAACGAAGCGCTGACCGAACAGGGTGACGACGTGCTGCTGAATCTGGCGTCCAACGAGTACTTCTCGGCGGTCAAGCGCACGGCGCTTAACGCACGGATCATCAACACCGAGTTCAAGGACCTCAAGAACGGCCAGTACAAGATCATCAGCTTCTACGCCAAAAAGGCGCGGGGCATGATGAGCCGCTTTGTCATCCAGGAGCGCATCAACGACCCGGCCAAGCTCAAGGCCTTTGACGCGCAGGGCTATCGCTTCGATGCGCAGCAGTCCAAGCCGGACAACCTGGTGTTCCTGCGCGATCACGCACCGGAATAAGGCGCGCTCGCACAGATATTCAAATGTGGGAGCTGGCTTGCCAGCTCCCACATTTTTTAGCGCATTCCCGCCTTAAAACGTCATGCTTTTGGCGTCAAAAAACATCATGAAGCACATCTAACAATTCTTTCACTCGACATCCGTCGGTTTTTTTCGTAGTGGCACCACTTTTTTTAAACACTAGTGGCACAAAACTATCTCTTCGCGCCAACTACCTGTAACTACTGGCCCAAATTGCAAGTGCTATCAATATAGTATTAGTGCCATCTCTGCCAATATTTCAAAAAATTTCGGGAAACAGGATGAGCGGCCAGGAACTTCGTCTGAACGCACGGCTCATACCACCGGTAACGAAATTCTCTGTTTCTGTAAGAGATGACTTACATAGCGACCCAAGGAAGCAGCCAAGTTGCCCCATCAACTTTGACTCACGGGTCACATCATCGACTGATATGAGTTGAGGGCGGCGATAAGGATCAATTGCTATCCCGAAAGGCCAAGGTAGCGCTTACCCAAATGTGTCAGTGATGACACCCAAGGTGTTGATATTTAAAGGCTCACAGCCTCTATCTGCACCTTGTGGCACTGGCGTCGGCACCTTCCCCCAAGAAGGCCGGCTGCATTTAGGAGCAAGCCCCAATAACAAGGCCAAGTTGCGCACAACTTGAGTGCAATAGTTAGTCACTCACTACTTAACATGCCTGTACGCGGTAAGTCGGCGTCTATTCGCTCAACTTCCGTGGCATTCAGTGACGCTTGCAAAAATGAACTCGCCATCTATTTGGCATGATTAACACCGTCTTCAATGACAATGAGGTAAATGCGATGCGCATCAGCATATTTGGTTTGGGTTACGTTGGCGCGGTATGTGCCGGTTGCCTGTCTGCCCGCGGCCACGAAGTGGTTGGCGTAGACATCTCCAAGGACAAGATTGACCTTATCAATGCAGGCAAATCGCCAATCGTTGAACCCGGTCTGGGCGAGCTGTTGAGCCAGGGTATTGAAACCGGCCGGCTGCGCGGCACCACCAACTTCGCCGAAGCCATTCGCGATACTGACCTGTCGATGATTTGCGTCGGTACGCCGAGCAAGAAAAACGGCGACCTGGAACTCGACTACATCGAAGCGGTATGCCGCGAGATCGGCCTGGTCCTGCGTGACAAAGCCACCCGCCACACCGTGGTCGTGCGCAGCACCGTCCTGCCAGGCACCGTGGCCAACGTGGTGATCCCGATCCTTGAAGACTGCTCCGGCAAAAAAGCCGGCGTCGACTTCGGTGTTGCGGTCAACCCGGAATTCCTGCGTGAATCCACCGCCATCGCTGACTACGACCTGCCACCGATGACCGTCATCGGCGAATTCGACAAAGCCTCCGGCGATGTCCTGCAGTCGCTGTACGAAGAACTCGACGCCCCGATCATCCGCAAGGACATCGCCGTTGCCGAGATGATCAAGTACACCTGCAACGTGTGGCACGCCACCAAGGTGACCTTCGCCAACGAGATCGGCAACATCGCCAAGGCTGTCGGCGTCGACGGTCGTGAAGTGATGGAAGTGGTTTGCCAGGACAAGACCCTCAACCTGTCCCAGTACTACATGCGCCCAGGCTTCGCCTTCGGTGGTTCGTGCCTGCCAAAAGACGTGCGCGCCCTCACCTACCGCGCCAGCTCCCTGGACGTGGAAGCGCCACTGCTCAACTCGCTGATGCGCAGCAACGAGTCCCAGGTACAGAACGCCTTCGACATCGTGTCCAGCCACGACAAACGCAAAGTCGCGCTGCTGGGCCTGAGCTTCAAGGCCGGTACCGATGACCTGCGCGAAAGCCCGCTGGTCGAGCTGGCCGAAATGCTGATCGGCAAGGGCTACGACCTGAGCATCTACGACAGCAACGTCGAGTACGCCCGTGTGCACGGCGCGAACAAAGACTACATCGAAGGCAAGATCCCGCACGTGTCGTCCCTGCTCAACTCGGACTTCGACGACGTGATCAACAACTCCGACGTGATCATCCTGGGCAACCGTGATGAGAAGTTCCGTGCCCTGGCGCAGAACGCACCGCACGGCAAGCAAGTGATCGACCTGGTGGGCTTCATGTCCAAGGCCACCAGTGCGGGCGGTCGCACCGAAGGCATTTGCTGGTAACAGCAACGGCAAGTTCCGGGCTGCAAGCGTACCAATCCCCAGCGCTTGCAGCCTGGAGCCTTCTTCACCTTCGGATGACGCTTATGTCCAAGTTAAAACACGTACTCCTTCAATCCGCCGGCTGGTTGTTCTTCCTGAGCCTGCTGATGGGACTCGCCCTGCTGCTGCCGGCGAGTACGTTCGACTCCGAGTCGAAGAATTTTATTTTCCTGATTGGTGCCGTCGGTATCTGGCGCTACTCGATGGGTGCTACGCATTTCTTTCGCGGCATGCTGTTCCTGTATGTGGTGTACCCGCACCTGCGCCGCAAAGTGCGCAAACTGGGCAAGACCGCCGACCCGTCCCATGTGTTCCTGATGGTCACCAGTTTCCGTATCGATGCGTTGACCACCGCCCAGGTCTACAGCTCGGTGATCCGCGAAGCCATCGAGTGCGGCTTCCCCACCACCGTCGTGTGTTCGCTGGTGGAAATGTCCGATGAGCTGCTGGTGAAAAGCCTGTGGGAACGCATGAACCCGCCGGAGCATGTGAAGCTCGACTTCGTGCGTATCGCCGGTACCGGCAAGCGCGACGGCCTGGCCTTCGGTTTCCGCGCCATATCGCGCCACCTGCCTGATGACCGTGCAGTGGTTGCCGTGATCGACGGCGACACCGTGCTCGCCGAAGGCGTAGTACGCAAGACCGTGCCGTGGTTCCAACTGTTCGGCAATGTCGGCGGCCTGACCACCAACGAGTTCTGTGAAGTGCGCGGCGGCTACATCATGAGCGAGTGGCACAAACTGCGCTTCGCCCAGCGCCACATCAACATGTGCTCCATGGCGCTGTCCAAGCGCGTACTGACCATGACCGGTCGCATGTCGGTGTTCCGTGCCAGCGTCGTCACCGACCCGGGTTTTATCGCCGACGTGGAAAGCGACTCGCTGCAACACTGGCGCCTGGGCCGCTTCAAGTTCCTCACCGGGGATGACAAGTCCAGCTGGTTCAGCCTGATGCGCCTGGGCTACGACACCTTCTACGTACCGGACGCCGCAATCCACACCGTGGAACACCCGCCGGAAAAGAGCTTTATCAAGGCCAGCCGCAAGCTGATGTTCCGCTGGTACGGCAACAACCTGCGCCAGAACTCCCGTGCCCTGGGCCTGGGTGTACGCCGCCTGGGTCTGTTCACCAGCGTGGTGCTGTTCGACCAGCGCGTGTCGATGTGGACCTCCCTGCTCGGCCTGACCGTGGCGATGATCGCCACTTTCAAGTACGGCGGCGCGTTCATCCTCGTCTACCTGCTGTGGATCGGCATCACCCGCCTGATCCTGACCCTGCTGCTGTCGTGCTCCGGCCACAAGATCGGCCCCGCGTACCCGGCGATTCTCTATTACAACCAGATCATGGGCGCGCTGGTGAAGATCTACGTGTTCTTCCGCCTTGATCAACAGTCCTGGACCCGCCAGGACACCAAACTGACCCGCGATTTGGCCAGCTTTCAACGTTGGTTCAACACCTGGTCGTCTCGGACCATGACCTTCTCCGCCGGCAGCATCTTCGTTGCCGTGTTGCTGATGATGGTCTGACCTGCCAAGCCTGAATTAACTAGGAACTACACACATCATGAATAGCCAAGTAAACGCCAACGTTGTCCACGAATCCGAAGCCCAGCGCCAGCACGCCCGGGTCAAAATCCCGGCCAAGCTGCGCTTCTTCAACACTGACCGCACGCCGACCGAAGCACGCGTGCTCGACCTGTCCGCCGGCGGCCTGGCGTTCACCGCCACGCAGCCGCTGACCGTGGGTGAAGTGCACAAGGGCCGCCTGCAGTTTGTGATCGATAACCTCGGCCTGGCCATGGACGTGGAGTTGCAGATCCGCTCCTACGACCGCCAGACCGGCCGCACCGGTTGCCAGTTCCAGAACCTCGACGCCCAGGATATTTCCACCCTGCGCCACCTGATCACCTCGCATTTGTCCGGTGACATCGTGACCATGGGCGACGTGCTGGCCACTCTGCAACGCGACAACTTCACCAAGGCGCGCAAAAACAAGGACAGCGGCAGCAACATGAGCGCCTTTGGCCGTCTGCGCGCCGTGACGTTCAGCCTGGCGATCTTCCTGGTGGGCCTTGCCGCGTTCGGTTTTGTCTTCAAGTCCCTCTACGGCATGTATTTCGTCAGCCACGCCCAGGCCGGCCTGGTCAGCGTACCGGGCATGAACGTGACCATGCCACGCGACGGCACCGTGCAAAGCCTGCTCAAAGGTGACGCCATCGCGGCCAAAGGCGCGCCACTGGCAACCTTCAGCACCAGCATGCTGGACGTGCTCAAGGGCCACCTGGACGAAGACCAGCTGCAACCGGCCAAGGTTGAAGAGCTGTTCGGCAAGCAAATGACCGGCACCCTGACGTCGCCGTGCGACTGCATCGTTGCCCAGCAAATGGTCGCCGACGGTCAGTACGCCAGCAAAGGCGATGTGATCTTCCAACTGGTTCCACGCGGTGCCCAGGCCAACGTTGAAGCACGCTTCTCCTACCGCCAGTTCGGCGACGTGCGCCCAGGCACGCCGGTGACCTTCCAGGTCGCCGACGAAGAACAGACCCGCACCGGCACCATCGTCAGCAGCACCAGCCTGAACAGCGCCGACCTGTCCTCCGATATCCGTGTGCAGATCAAGCCTGATGCACCGCTGGACAGCACCTACGCCGGCCGCCCGGTGGAAGTGACCAGCGACCGCGGCCCATCGCTGAACTGGCTGATCGATAAAGCCATGGCTCACGGTCTGTAAGCGAGGACATGCCTGTGAATCGTATTTCAATCACAACATCAGCTTCTGTGGGGGCCGGGCTCGCCCGCGATGCAGACGACTCGGTGCATCAGTTGCACCGCGGCGATGCTATCGCAGGCAAGCCAGCTCCCACACAGAGCAGAGCTCATTCGGCCGCTGTGTATTGCGCGCTGGCGCTGGCCGTCAGCCTTGCCGGTTGCGCCGGCCTGCCCGACCAACGCCTGGCCAATGAAGCACTCAAGCGCGGTGACACCGTCACCGCCCAGCAGAATTACCAGCAACTGGCAGACCTGGGCTACAGCGAGGCCCAGGTGGGCCTGGCCGATATCCAGGTGAGCACCCGCGATCCGGCGCAAATCAAACAGGCAGAGGTCACCTATCGTGCGGCGGCGGACACTTCGCCGCGCGCCCAGGCACGTCTCGGCCGCCTGCTGGTGGCCAAGCCAGGCAGCACCGAAGCCGAACACCACGAAGCCGAAGGCCTGCTGAAAAAAGCCTTTGCCAATGGTGAAGGCAACACCTTGATCCCGCTGGCGATGCTGTACCTGCAATACCCGCACAGTTTCCCCAACGTCAACGCCCAGCAACAGATCAGCCAGTGGCAAGCCGCCGGCTACCCGGAAGCCGGCCTGGCCCAGGTGCTGCTGTATCGCACCCAGGACACCTACGACCAGCATCTGGATGACGTCGAGCGCATCTGCAAAGCGGCGCTGAACACCACCGATATCTGCTACGTCGAGCTGGCCACGGTCTACCAGAAAAAAGCCGAGCCGGAAAAACAGGCCGAGCTGCTCAAGCAGATGGAAGCCGGCTACAGCCGTGGCACCGTCACCGCACAACGTGTGGACAGCGTCGCCCGTGTGTTGGGCGATTCGACCCTGGGCAAGACCGACGAAAAAACCGCCCAGGCCCTGCTGGAAAAAATCGCCCCTGGCTACCCGGCATCGTGGGTCAGCCTGGCGCAACTGCTCTACGACTTCCCGGAACTGGGCGACGTCGACCAGATGATGAAATACCTGGACAACGGCCGCGCCGCCGACCAGCCGCGCGCCGAGCTGTTGCTGGGCAAGCTCTACTACGAAGGCAAGTGGGTACCGGCTGACGCCAAGGCCGCCGAAGCCCATTTCCAAAAAGCCGTCGGCAAGGAAGTGGCCGCCGATTACTACCTCGGCCAGATCTACCGTCGTGGCTACCTGGGCAAGGTCTATCCGCAAAAAGCCCTGGACCACTTGCTGACCGCTGCGCGCAACGGCCAGAACAGTGCCGATTTCGCCATCGCCCAATTGTTTTCCCAAGGCAAGGGCACCAAGCCCGACCCATTGAACGCCTATGTCTTCAGCCAGTTGGCTAAAGCCCAGGACACGCCAGAGGCCAATGACTTGGCCACGCAGCTCGAAGCCCCGCTCACGCCGGAACAACGCGCGCAAGGCCAACGCCTGGTGCAGCAGGAACTGGCCGCCCGCGGCACCCTGGCCCAGAGCACGCTGCAACTGCACGCCCTGGATGAAGAAGAAGAAGGCGAGGAATCCCTATGAAGCTCAACCCATTCGTCAAGGCCGGCATCGGCCTGACTTTTGCCCTGCTGTGGTCGTGCCCGACCCTGGCCGCCCTGACCGAAGCCAAGAACTTCGGCCTGGAAGTGAAGGCCACCGCCCAGTCCGAAGATGACCGCGACCTGGGCACGCAGAAAGGCGGCGACGTCAACGGCATCGGCCTCGACCTGCGCCCCTGGGTCTACGGCGAAAGTGGCGCCTGGAGCGCCTACGCCATGGGTCAGGCGGTGGTGTCGAGCGACATCATCGAGACCGACACCCTGCAACAGTCGGCGAATGACGAAAACCAGCAGACCACCAACAATGATCGCAAGACCAAGAAGAACTACTTGGCCATGCGCGAATTCTGGGTCGGCTACAGCGGCTTCACGCCGTACCCCGGCGAGATCCTCAAGCTGGGTCGCCAACGCCTGCGCAATGACGACGGCCAGTGGCGCGACACCAATATCGAAGCGCTGAACTGGACCTTCGACACCACCCTGCTCAAGGCCAATGTCGGCGTCGCCGAGCGTTTCAGCGAATACCGCACCGACCTCAAGGAACTGTCGCCGGTGGACAAGGACCGTCAGCACCTCTACGCCGACGCGTCCTACCAGTGGATGCCGGGCCAGTGGATCGGCCTGCGCGGTCATCACACCCACGACAACGGCAAGCTCGATTACCCGGAACCGGGCCAGCCCACCGACTCGTTGGACAAGCGCTCGAACGGCGACCTGACCTGGCTCGGCATCGAAGCCAACAGCGACGCCTACAACTGGCGCAACACCAACACCGTGAACTACTGGGCCAGCATCACCGGCATGCGCGGCGACCGTGACAGCGTCAACGCGTTGAAATCCGACGGCTCACGCCCGGACCAGGCCAAGCGCAGTCAGGACGTGAACGGCTGGGCGACCGACATCGGTGTTCGCCTGCGTCTGGACCCGCAGTGGCAAGTGGGTGCGGCCTATGCCCGCGCCAGCGAGAACTACGAGCAGAACGGCCTGCAAAGCAACCGTTCGAACTGGACCGGCACCCAGTCGCGGGTACACCGCTTCGGCGAAGCATTCCGTGGCGAGATGAACAACATGCAGTCCATGAGCCTGTTCGGTTCCTGGCAGCTGCGCGAGGACTATGACGCCAGCCTGGTGTACCACAAGTTCTGGCGCGTGGACGGCAACAAGCCGGTCAGCAGCAATGGCATTGCGGCGCTGGACAACACCACCGACGCCGCCGGTGACATTGTCGCCAGCACCTCGCTACCGCTGGCAGACGGTAAAAAGGACCTGGGCCAGGAAATGGACTTGGTGGTCACCAAGTACTTCAAGTCCGGCCTGTTGCCGGCAGCAATCAGCCAGTCGTTCGACGAGCCTTCGGCCCTGGTGCGTTTTCGCGCCGGTGTGTTCAAGCCAGGTGATGCCTATGGCAGCAACGTCGACTCCTACATGCATCGCGCGTTCGTCGACGTGATCTGGAAATTCTGATGGGAGCCTGCGCAATGAACCCTCAAGCCCTCAAAGGCTCGGCCCTGCTGGCGGCAGCGATGCTGCTGGCAAGCGGCGCCGCCATGGCCGATGTCGCGCCGCAGGCTAAAGCGCCGACCATCGCCAAAGAGCTGCAGCAGGCCAAGACCTACACCATTTCCAGCCCGCCGACCGCGCCGCTGGAAATGGCCAAGCCGGCCCTGCCGGACCTGTCGGGCTACACCGCGGCGGCGATCGAGAAGAAGATCGTGCGCACCAAACCAGGCAAGATCAGCATCCGCCGCATGATGCAGGAAGACGCGCTCAAGGACTTCATCGGCGGTGACAACAAGATGGCCGAATGGGTGGTGCGCCAGCACGGCATCCCCCAGGCGATCTTCATCGACGATGGCTACATGAACCTCAAGGACCTGCTGGGCAAAGTGCCCAAGCAGTACCTGAGCGAAACCTCGCCGGGCGTGTTCCTGGCCAAGCTGCCGATCGTGGTCGGGCGCAAGGGCATCCTGGACATCGACAAAAACACCCAAGAGCTGCGCCTGTCCCAGGAAGCCGGTTCGTTCCTGATCAACGACGGCCAGCTGTTTGTGCGTGACACCAAAGTCACCGGCTGGAGCGAAAAGGCCAACGGCCCGGCGCTGTTCAAGTCGCCCAAGGAATTCCGCCCGTTCCTGCTGGCATGGGGCGGGACCGAGACGTACATCTCCAACACCAAGATGGCCAGTTTCGGCTACGCCAACAGTAAGTCGTACGGGGTGAGTATCTCCCAGTACACGCCGAACATGGCCAAGGTGCTCAAGCGTGCGGAGCCGACCGGCTGGATCATCGATTCCGAGTTCTCGGACATGTGGTACGGCTTCTACTGCTACGAGACCACCGGCTTTGTGATCAAGAGCAACACCTACAAAGACAACATCGTCTACGGGATCGACCCGCATGACCGCTCCCACGGCCTGATCATTGCGGACAACACCGTCTACGGCACGAAGAAGAAGCACGGCATCATCATTTCCCGGGAAGTGAACGACAGCTTCATCTTCAACAACCGCAGCTACGACAACAAGCTCTCGGGCCTGGTGCTCGACCGTAACAGCGTCAACAACCTGGTGGCCGACAACGAGTTCTACCGCAACCACACCGACGGCATCACCCTCTATGAGAGCGGTGACAACCTGCTGTGGGGCAACAAGGTGATCGCCAACCGTCGCCACGGTATCCGCGTGCGTAACAGCGTGAACATCAAGCTGTACGAGAACACCTCGATGGCCAACGGCCTGACCGGGCTCTACGGTCACATCAAGGACCTGACCGACACCGACCGCGACATCGCGCTCGACCCGTTCGACGCCAAGGTGTCGCTGATCGTGGTCGGCGGTGAACTGGCGGGTAACGGCAGCGGGCCGCTGTCCATCGACTCGCCGTTGAGCGTGGAACTGTATCGCGTGTCGATGCTGGCGCCGACCAAAACCAGCGGTATCAGCTTCTCCGGCGTGCTGGGCGATCGCCAGGAAGAGATTCTCGACCTGCTGGTGCGCCAGCAGAAAGCCGTGCTGATCGACCCTGTCGAACGCCAGACCGAATTGCAGGACTGAGGATGACCCTTATGCACCCACACATGATCAAACTGCTGAGCCTCTCGGGTCTGACCCTCGGCCTGCTCGCGGCCAGCCAGGGCGTGCGCGCCGACGAAATCAAGGCGCCGACCTTCACCGCCGAACCTTGCTGCAGCCTGTGCCCGGCCGCCCATGACGCGAAGAACTACACCACGCGTTATCAGCAGAACTTCACCACCCTGGTGCAAGCCCAGGGCGA
Source organism: Pseudomonas cedrina subsp. cedrina (assembly GCF_001983175.1). GTDB lineage: Bacteria > Pseudomonadota > Gammaproteobacteria > Pseudomonadales > Pseudomonadaceae > Aquipseudomonas > Aquipseudomonas cedrina. The sequence goes on along the minus strand of NZ_MNPW01000004.1, from coordinate 302,410 downwards.
TTGGCTGTTCCGTACCCAGGAAGACCTGCGCACCGAATTCGACACCACCCCGTCCGGCTACAAGCGCATGCAACAGCTGCACGATGCGTTCAAGAGCAAGGGCGTGGAACTGGTGGTGGTCTACCAGCCGACCCGTGGCCTGGTGAACCGCAACAAGCTCAACCCCGAAGAGAAAGCCAAGTTCGACTTCGACAAGGCGCTGGGCAACTACAAGACCATGCTCGGCCGTTTCGCCAAGATGGGCTACGTGGTACCGGACCTGTCGCCGTTGACCAACGAGCAACTGCCGGATGAATTGCCGGCCCACGACTTCTACTTCCGTGGCGACCAGCACTGGACCCCTTACGGTGCCCAGCGCACGGCGAAAATCGTCGCGGCCAAGATCAAGCAAATGCCTGAGTACGCCGGGATTCCCAAGCGCGAATTCGAAACCAAGCGCTCCGGGCGCATGGGCAAGACCGGCACCCTGCACAACATGGCCGGGCAACTGTGCGGCACCAGCTACGCGATCCAGTACATGGACCAGTTCACCACCGAGCCCAAGGGCGAAGCGGGCGACGGCGACCTGTTCGGCGATTCGGGCGACCCGCAGATCACGCTGGTGGGCACCAGCCACAGCGGCAAGAACTACAACTTCGCCGGCTTCCTGCAGGAGGAGATCGGTGCCGATATTCTCAACGTCGCCTTCCCCGGCGGTGGCCTGGAAGGTTCGATGATCCAATACCTGGGCAGCGAAGAATTCCAGAAAAACCCGCCGAAAATCCTGATCTGGGAATTCTCGCCGCTGTACCGCCTCGACCAGGAAACCATCTACCGCCAGATGATGGCGCTGCTGGACAACGGTTGCGAAGGCAAGACCGCGCAGATGACCGCCAGCACCACATTGAAACCCGGCAAGAACGAATTGCTGGTTAACAGTTCGAACAAAGACCTGCGTAATGCCAATCACCAGGTTGATATCCGCTTCGCCGACCCGTCGGTGAAAACCCTGCAAGCCACCCTCTGGTACATGAACGGGCGCCACGAGGACATCAAGATCGAGAAACCCGAAACATCCGATACAGACGGGCGTTTCGCCTTTGAACTGCGCACCGATGAAGACTGGGCCTCGCAGAACTTGCTGGCTGTGGAAGTGCAGGGCCCTGAAGCGGGCGCTGCGGCGCAGAAAGTCGAAGCGAAAATTTGCACACGCAACGTATTCCCCGCCGGCGGTCAACAGACCGCTTCAACGGGGCAATGAGGTTACTTATGCAGAAATTACTGATTCCATCGTTACTGGGCCTGGCGATCTTCGCCGGCGCAGCCAACGCCGCCGCCCCGCTGCGTCCGCCCCAGGGCTACTTCGCACCGATCGAAGCATTCAAGACCGGCGAGGCCAAGGAAAGCTGCGACACCATGCCGACGCCCTACACCGGGCCTCTGCAGTTTCGCAGCAAGTACGAGGGTTCCGACAAGGCGCGTTCGACCCTGAATGTGCAATCGGAAAAGGCCTTTCGCGACAGCACCGCCGACATCACCAAGCTGGAAAAAGACACCAGCAAACGCGTGATGCAGTTCATGCGCGACGGTCGCCCGGAACAGCTCGAATGCACGCTGAACTGGCTGGTGTCGTGGGCCAAGGCGGATGCGTTGATGTCCAAGGACTTCAACCACACCGGCAAGTCGATGCGCAAATGGGCACTGGGCAGCATGGCTTCGGCCTATGTGCGCCTGAAGTTCTCCGAGTCGCACCCGCTGGCCAACCATCAGCAGGAAGCACAGCTGATCGAAGCCTGGTTCAACAAACTGGCCGATCAAGTGGTGAGCGACTGGGACAACCTGCCGCTGGAAAAAACCAACAACCATTCCTACTGGGCCGCGTGGTCGGTGATGGCGACATCCATCGCCACCAACCGCCGCGACCTGTTTGATTGGGCCGTCAAGGAATACAAGGTCGGCGTGAACCAGGTCGATGACCAGGGCTTTTTGCCGAATGAATTGAAGCGTCAGCAGCGGGCGTTGTCGTACCACAACTACGCCCTGCCGCCGCTGTCGATGATCGCCAGTTTTGCCTTGGTCAACGGTGTGGATCTGCGTCAGGAAAACAACGCGGCACTCAAGCGCCTGGGCGAAAAAGTGCTGGCCGGCGTGAAAGACCCGGAGATTTTCGAGAAGAAGAACGGCAAAGAGCAGGACATGAAGGACCTCAAGGAAGACATGAAATACGCCTGGCTCGAGCCCTTCTGCACCCTCTACACCTGCGCGCCGGATGTGATCGAGCGCAAGCATGGGATGCAGCCGTTCAAGACGTTCCGTCTGGGGGGTGACCTGACCAAGGTCTACGACCCGACGCATGAAAAAGGCAACAAAGGCAGTTAGTCGCTGATCGTTCCCACGCTCTGCGTGGGAATGCAGCACGGGACGCTCTGCGTCCCAAAGCGTGACGCAGAGCGTCACAAGAGGCATTCCCTCGCAGAGCGTGGGAACGATCACAACCTCTCCCGACATCGTGGGGGGTTTGGGGGGGCTGCGGCCCTTGACTGTTGGTTTAAACATGGAGAGATCGGGATGGTTTTCTCGTCCAATGTGTTCCTGTTTCTGTTCTTGCCGATCTTTCTCGGCTTGTACTATTTGAGCGGGCAACGCTATCGCAACCTGCTGTTGCTGCTGGCCAGCTACGTGTTCTACGCCTGGTGGCGAGTGGACTTCCTGGCGCTGTTCGCCGCCGTGACGCTGTGGAACTACTGGATCGGCCTCAAGGTCGGTGCGGCCGGCGTGCGCACCAAGCCGGCCCAGCGCTGGCTGCTGCTCGGCGTGGCGGTCGACCTGTGCATCCTCGGCTACTTCAAGTACGCCAACTTCGGCGTCGACAGCATCAACGTGATGATGAAGTCGATGGGCCTGGAGCCGTTCATCCTCACCCACGTGCTGTTGCCGATCGGGATCTCGTTCTACATCTTCGAGTCCATCAGCTACATCATCGACGTGTATCGCGGTGATACCCCGGCGACCCGCAACCTCATCGACTTTGCGGCGTTCGTGGCGATTTTCCCGCACTTGATCGCAGGCCCCGTGCTGCGCTTTCGCGACCTGGCCGACCAGTTCAACAACCGCACCCACACCCTGGATAAATTCTCCGAGGGCTGCACGCGGTTCATGCAGGGTTTCATCAAGAAGGTGTTCATCGCCGATACCCTGGCGGTGGTGGCCGACCATTGCTTCGCCTTGCAGAACCCGACGACCGGCGATGCCTGGCTCGGCGCGCTGGCCTACACCGCGCAGCTGTACTTCGACTTCTCCGGCTACAGCGACATGGCGATCGGCCTGGGCTTGATGATGGGTTTCCGCTTCATGGAAAACTTCAAGCAGCCTTACATCAGCCAGTCGATCACCGAGTTCTGGCGGCGCTGGCACATCAGTCTCTCCACTTGGCTGCGTGACTACCTGTACATCACCCTGGGCGGCAACCGTAAAGGCACGCTGACCACCTACCGCAACCTGTTCCTGACCATGCTGCTCGGTGGCCTGTGGCACGGTGCAAACATCACCTACATCGTGTGGGGTGCCTGGCACGGCATGTGGCTGGCGATTGAAAAAGCCATCGGCCTCAATACCGCGCCGCGCAGCTTCAATGTGCTGCGCTGGGCCTTCACCTTCCTGCTGGTGGTGATGGGCTGGGTGATCTTCCGCGCCGAGAACCTGCACGTTGCCGGGCGTATGTACGGTGCGATGTTCAGCTTTGGCGAGTGGTCGCTGTCGGAACTCAACCGCGCCAACCTCACCGGGCTGCAAGTGGCGACCCTGGTGGTGGCCTACGCAACCCTGGCGTTCTTCGGCCTGCGCGACTTCTACACCAATCGCCCCGCCGAGAAGACCAAGCCGGCCGACCCGAGCCTGATCAAGGCCGTACCGGGCGACAACCCAGGCAGCATCCACGAGCCCGGTTTTACCGTGGGCCGTGACGCCGCCGTGCAACCGGCCTACTGGACCGCTGACTGGCCACGCTACGCCATGCGCGCTGCGGTGCTGCTGCTGTTCGTGGCGTCGATTCTCAAACTGTCGGCGCAGAGTTTCTCGCCGTTCCTTTACTTCCAATTCTGAGGGAGCCGACCATGACCCGTTCATTACGCGTCCTCTATATCGGCCTTTTCCTGGTGCTGTTGCTGGCCCTGGGCGCCTGGTCGCTGCGCAGTTTCTTCGGCTTCAGCACCAATGCCGACGCGACCGTGCTCAACGGCCGCTGGGCCAAAGCCGTCGAGACGCACTACGACGAAGAGTTCCCGATCAAGCGCCTGGGCACCAACCTGTGGGCGGCGCTGGACTACAAGCTGTTCAATGAAGGCCGCCCTGGCGTGGTGCTGGGCCGCGATCACTGGTTGTACAGCGACGAGGAGTTCAACCCCGCCGTCAACGAAGACCAGAACCTTCAAGACAACTACGCGCTGGTCGAAGGCGTGCGCCAGAAGCTCAAGGCCCAAGGCATTCAACTGGTGATGGCGATCGTACCGGCCAAGGTTCGCCTGTACCCGGAGCACTTGGACGAGGTCAAACCGGCGAGTATCCACGCCAACCTGTACCAGGACTTCCATGCCCGCGTTGCGGCCGACAAGATCCCGGCACCCGACCTGTTAGGCCCGCTGCAACAGGCCAAGCTCGCCGGCAAGCAAGTGTTCCTGCGCACCGACACTCACTGGACGCCGGACGGCGCGGAAATCGCGGCCAAGCAGTTGGCCAAGGCGATTGCCGACAAGACCCCGCTGAGCGGCGAGCCACAGCAGTTTGTCACCGAGGCCGAAACAACTGTGCCGCATAAAGGCGACCTGCGTTTGTTCCTGCCGCTGGACCCGCTGTTCGAAAACCTGATGCCGCCTAAAGAGCCGCTGGAAAAACGCGTGACGCACCTGGCCGAAACCAAAGGCGACGACGCGTTGTTCAGCGACAGCGAAACCCCGGTGGCCCTGGTGGGCACCAGCTACAGCGCCAACCCCAACTGGAACTTCGTCGGGGCGCTCAAGCAAGCCCTGGGCCGCGATGTGGTCAGCTACGCCGAAGACGGCCACGGCCCGATCCTGCCGATGCTCAGCTACCTCAAGAGCGATGACTTCAAGAACAGCCCGCCACAGGTGCTGGTCTGGGAGTTCCCTGAGCGTTATCTGCCTATCAACAACGAAATCGGCGATGCAGACCCTTCATGGGTTGCGCAGCTTAAACAAGCCGGTTCGCGCCAACAAAACATGGCAAGTAACACCCCAGCCAAAAACCAGCTAAACACTAAAAACTCCGAGACGCCCGACCGGGCGCAAAACTGAAAGAGAGGTAACTCACATGACTTTCACTACTACTCCGCGTCGTCTCGCCAAGACCCTGGCCATCGCTGCCGGCTTGAGCTTCGTATCGATGTCCGCCTTCGCCGGTGGTGACGCCGCCCTCTATGGCCCGACCGCACCAAAAGGCTCGAGCTTCGTGCGTATCTACAACGCTTCGAACCAGGAAGTCAGCGCGACCGTTGGCAGCACCAACCTGAGCGAAGTCGCGCCACTGGCCAGCAGCGATTTCAGCTTCATGCCTGGCGGTGACTACAGCGCCAAGGTCGGCAGCCAGACCGTGCCGGTCAAATTGGCTGCCGATCACTACTACACCCTGGTCAACAGCGGCAGCGGCCAGCCGCAGCTGATCGAAGAACCGCCGTTCAAGAACAAGCAGAAGTCCCTGGTGCGTGTGCAGAACCTCAGCGACAAAGCGCTGACCCTGAAAACCGCCGACGGCAAGACTGACGTGGTCAAGGCGGTTGCCGCCAAAAGCCGCGGCGAACGCGAAATCAACCCGGTGAAGGTGAGCCTGGCGTTGTATGACGGTGACAAGAAGGTCGGCGATGTGAAGCCGGTTGCCCTGGAGCGCGGTGAAGCGGCGGTGCTGTATGTCACCGGTTCCGGTTCGAACCTGTCGCCAGTCTGGGTCAAGCGCCCAGTGTCGACCCGCTGAATGAATTCCTGAACTGACCTATGCCCCCTGTGGGAGCCGGGCTTGCCCGCGATAGCGATAGTGAATCCAACATCGCCATCGCAGGCAAGCCAGCTCCCACAAGGGTCGAGGCGTCAGTTCGGACCGAGACAAAAACAAGAGTGAAACGACAAACCTTCGTAGCTCTGACCCAAATCGATTCAAGGAGAAACCCCCATGATTCCAGTAATCCTTTCCGGTGGTAGCGGCTCACGTCTTTGGCCGCTTTCCCGTAAACAGTTTCCGAAACAATTCCTGGCCCTGACCGGCGAGCACACCCTGTTCCAGCAAACCCTGGAACGCCTGGTCTTCGAAGGCATGGATTCCCCGATCGTGGTCTGCAACAAGGACCACCGTTTTATCGTCAACGAGCAACTGGCCGCGCGCAAGCTGGAATGCCAGCGCATCCTGATGGAACCGTTCGGCCGCAACACCGCGCCGGCCGTGGCCCTCACCGCGATGATGCTGGTCAATGAAGGCCGTGACGAGCTGATGCTGGTGCTGCCGGCCGACCACGTGATCGACGACCAGAAAGCCCTGCAACGTGCGCTGGCCCTGGCCACCGTAGCGGCCGAACGCGGCGAGATGGTGCTGTTCGGCGTGCCGGCGACCCGTCCGGAAACCGGTTATGGCTACATCAAGTCCACCAACGATGCGCTGCTGCCCGAGGGCGTGAGCCGCGTCGAACAGTTCGTGGAGAAGCCCGATGAAAAACGCGCCGTCGAGTTCGTCAAGAGCGGCGGTTACTTCTGGAACAGCGGCATGTTCCTGTTCCGTGCCAGCCGCTTCCTCGAAGAGCTGAAAAAACACGATCCGGACATCTACGACACCTGCCTGCTGACCCTTGAGCGCAGCCAGCAGGATGCCGACACCGTCACCTTTGACGAAGCCACTTTCGCCTGCTGCCCGGACAACTCCATCGACTACGCCGTGATGGAAAAAACCCAGCGCGCCTGCGTGGTGCCGCTGAGCGCCGGTTGGAGCGACGTGGGCTGCTGGGCGTCGCTGTGGGCGGTCAACGATAAAGATGTCCACGGTAACGTGAGCAAAGGCGACGTGGTGATCCAGGACAGCCGCAACTGCATGATCCACGGCAACGGCAAACTGGTGTCGGTGATCGGCCTGGACAACATCGTGGTAGTGGAAACCAAGGACGCGATGATGATTGCCCACAAGGACAAGGTCCAGGGCGTCAAGCAGATGGTCTCGACCCTCAATGACCAGGGCCGCAGCGAAACCCAGAACCACTGCGAAGTCTATCGTCCGTGGGGCTCCTACGACTCGGTGGACATGGGCGGCCGCTTCCAGGTCAAGCACATCTCGGTCAAGCCGGGCGCGTGCCTGTCGCTGCAGATGCACCACCACCGCGCCGAACACTGGATCGTGGTCAGCGGCACGGCCGAAGTGACCTGCGACGAGAACGTGTTCCTGCTCACCGAAAACCAGTCCACCTACATTCCGATCGCTTCGGTGCACCGCCTGCGCAACCCGGGCAAGATCCCGTTGGAGATCATCGAAGTGCAATCGGGCAGCTACCTGGGCGAAGACGATATCGAGCGCTTTGAAGATATCTATGGTCGCTCGACGCCGGTTGAGCGTGGCGTGTCGGTGAAAACTATCGCGCAGTAAAACAGTCGTACAAGAAGCCCCCGTCCAGCCGACTGCGTCCCCTATCCGCAGCCGGTTGGGCGGGGGCTTTTTTAGTGCAATGGCTGTCAGAGCCTGTCAGCGATCGCCCCAGTTATTCGGGTCATAAATGTTGTAATTGCCGGAGTTGTTTGAGGTGTCGCCCGCGCGCTCATATCTGTCCTTGCCATATTCTTCCGCCGCCCTGCCACCCCACACCATAGCCCCTCCCAAGACCTTTGCTCCAAACCCTCCACTGGCAGCAATTCTCCCGCCAACTCCCTGCATTGCCGCTCCGGCCATCGTGATGGCTGCCCCTTTGGCTTTTTCGCTCCCCGAATCATCTTTAACGTTAAGCGCCACGGGAAAGTGCGAACTAACCCGCTCGCTCAAACCTTGCATAGCTCTTTGCCGAAGGTTCGTGAGCCCCATGTTTCGGCTAGCGGGTAAGTGGCGCCTGTCGACCTCGTTCCTAGCCGCTTGATTGAAGGAACCTTGCTCGGTGGGCGCGGATGCAGGTGCAGGTGCAGGTGCAACGGAAGTAGCCTGAACAGGGGTAAGGATGGTTGAAACGGTCATAGGGCATCTCACTCGGTAAGGCTGCGGTTGGGTTCCTTTATGGCTTAACGTGCATTTCCGTGCTCAACCTATGTGGGAAAAAATTCCAACCGGTTCCTCGGGTGAACCTGTGCGCGTCGCAATGCCGTCAGGTTCGTCCAGCGCCCGCGAATTTATCGGCGCCATACTCTTGGGCAACTTTGCCCCCCACGATCATGGCGGCACCCATCACTTTGGACAACGTACCACCGCTGGTGGCCATCTTCTGTCCCGCCTCTTGGGCTGCCATGCCTCCCACAGCAATACCAAGCCCTTTGGCGTGCCTGGCGTTCATACCGCTGTTGCGTAGTTCTGTTGAAGGCGTTTGCAGCAGGGTTTGCCCCAGATTTGTAAGCTTCTGGTCCTGCATACGACCAGGGGGGTGTCTAACCGCCTCTGCATTACCTTGCTTCGACGCGTCAGCAGGGTTCGGCATGGGTGCCCGCTGGGCGGTGATAAAAGAGGTCACCGCCGACGCTAATGCGGTGGTGACGGCCGGTACAAGAAGGGCTGAAGCAATCATGGTTCGTCTCGCTTGATCAGACTGCGATTAATATTTTCCTGGATATCTGGCATTTCCCTATGCTGGCTTTGTGGAAAAAATGAATTGTCAGGTTCCCTCGCAAGCGAAAACTGATACCCGCGATAGGCACCAGGCCCGACCCGCAGGTAGGATGTTTTATCTGCATATGAGGTTGTCATCATGTTTTTCGGCGTTCTCCTGATCTTCACCTGGTTGATCCTGCTGCTGCGCTACCCTGCCAAGGCCTTGCCGGTGTCGTTGGCTGCCGCCGTCGGCCTGGGCTTTGTGGCGATGTGGATGGTATGGCTGGATAACCGTGAGGCGTCGCAATTGGCGCGCCTGGAACTGCGCATCCTCTACGCGCCGCAGGAATGCCCCGCCGACCGACCGCTCAAGCTGACCCTCAACAACGGCAACGATGTACCGCTCACCGAACTGCGCTGGCGCGTCGCCGCCTATGCACCGGGTGACACCGTCAACCTCGCTGACAACGTCTATGCTGCCCCACGCTATCGCGGCCCCGGCGAATTGCAGGCCGGCGCGACCTGGGACGATTGCCTGCCCACACCGCCCCTGCGCCCCGGCTACCGCCCGCAAACCCTGGAATTTCGTGCCGAGCACCTGCAAGGCAGTTTCTCGGACTGACAAGGACTGACCCATGCCCAACGTACTGATCACCGGTTGCTCCAGCGGCATTGGCCGCGCCCTGGCGGACGCCTTCAAAGCCGCCGGCAACAACGTATGGGCCAGCGCCCGCCGCCCGGAAGACGTCGCCGCCCTTGCGACCGCCGGCTTCAATGCGCTCGAACTGGACGTCAACGACAGCGCCGCTTTGCAGCGCCTGGCCGAGCAGTTCGCAGAGCTGGATGTGCTGGTCAACAACGCCGGCTACGGCGCGATGGGCCCGCTGCTCGACGGCGGTACCGAGGCCATGCAGCGCCAATTCGAGACCAATGTGTTCTCCATCGTCGGCGTGACCCAGGCGCTGTTCCCGGCCCTGCGCCGCAGCAAAGGCCTGGTCGTGAACATCGGCAGCGTTTCCGGTGTGCTGGTGACGCCGTTTGCCGGCGCCTACTGCGCCTCCAAGGCCGCAGTGCATGCGTTGAGTGATGCATTGCGCATGGAGCTGGCGCCGTTTGGCGTACGGGTAATGGAAGTTCAGCCAGGCGCCATCGATACAAGCTTTGCAAAAAACGCCGGCGCCCAGGCAGAGCTGTTGATCAACGAAAAATCCCCTTGGTGGCCGTTGCGCGAGGGTATCCGCGCACGCAGCCAAGCCTCCCAGGACAAGCCGACCCCGGCCAACGAATTTGCGGCGGATGTGCTCAAGGCCGTGCAACAGCCAAAGCCGCCCCGCCTGCTGCGTTCGGGCAATGGCAGCCGAGCGTTGCCGTTGATGGCGGCGCTATTGCCTAAAGGGTTATTGGAGAAGGTGTTGAACAAACGCTTTGGGTTGAGCGGTGTGTTGTAAGCAAGCGTGAAGCCCACCTGCCAAAACCTGGGATGAGTGCCATAATCGCCGCCTGCCTCTTGAAACTGACTGGCCCCACAAGGGTAATGCGATGGAAATTAGAAAAATTCGACTGAACAACGTCGGTCGTTTTACCGACTTGGAAGTCGCCTTTGCGCCTACCGAAAAGCATGCATCGAAGGTGACGGTGTTTGTGGGGAATAATGGGGCGGGGAAGACGACGATTTTGAAGTCGTTGGCAACTTCACTCAGCTGGTTAGTTGCAAGAACTCGATCGGACGGCGGCAGCGGAAGCCCGATTGAAGAAAGCGTTTTACACAACGGTTCAAACGCTGCGTCAATCTCAATCGAGACGGAAGAGTTGTATATCGACTTCAACTGGTCCCTGGCAAAGTCCAGGCGGGGACGGAATACAAAGGTCACCAGTGACCTCGTTGATGCGTCCAGTCTCGCCAGTGTGTATCGGGACGTTCTAACGCGCGATGGCAACGCATCTGTTCCGCTCATTGCCTACTATCCAGTCGAACGTTCCGTACTTGAAATTCCTTTGAAAATAAAAACCCGTCACAGCTTCAGTCAGTTGGATGGCTATGACAATTCGTTAAATAGGGGTGTTGATTTTCGCCGCTTTTTCGAATGGTTCCGGGAACGGGAGGATAGCGAAAACGAAACTGGTATTTCAGCCAGTGCGCTAGCAGAAGTGCAAAAATTTATCGGCACGCTCGACAGTCAGATATGGAAGTTCCTAGAACAATCACATGCGTCATCCCGTGATCGACAGTTAACAGCCGTCCGTTCCGCCGTTGGTGCATTCATGCCAGGGTTTACTAACCTGCGTGTGCAACGTCGACCACATCTGCATATGGCGATCGATAAATCCGGCAACACGCTGGACGTCTCTCAACTTTCACAAGGCGAAAAATCCATAATGGCCTTGGTTGGCGATATAGCTCGTCGTCTCGCCATGATGAATCCTTCCCTGAAAAATCCACTACATGGCGAAGGCGTAGTACTCATCGACGAAGTCGACCTCCACCTCCACCCCAAGTGGCAACGCCGCCTGATCCATCAATTCACTGAAACCTTCCCCAACTGCCAGTTCATCCTAACCACCCACTCCCCCCTGGTGATCAGCGATACCAAAGATATCCTGTGCTACGTGCTGGACGACGGCGAGCTGGAAGAACGCAACGGCCTATACGGTCTGGACGCAAACCAGGTATTGCTCAGTGTCATGGACACGGACGTGCGCAATAGTGAAGTTCAGGCACGCCTGGATAAATTATTGGAACTGCTGCAAGACAAAAAATTGAAAGCAGCTAAAACCCTTTTCGAAGAGCTGTCCACAGACCTGCCTTCCGGCCATATCGAACTGACCAAAGCCGCCCTTTTGATCCGCAAGCTGGAGTTGCGCAGTGCGTAAGATCACCAAAGGAAATGAACCGGCAGCCCTGACGAAATGGAAGCGCACGTACCCGAATGGCCGCTACTCAGAATTGACCCCGGAAGAAAGGACGTGCATTCGCCGCGCCTGTATCGAAGAGCAACATGGCTTATGCGCGTATTGCTGCCACGAGATAACACCGGACAGCGCCCACAACGAACACGTTGAGGCCAGAGAAACCGCCCCACATCGTTCGTTGGATTTTGCCAACATCGTCGCGAGTTGCAACCGCAGCAAACAATGCGGCAGAGCGCACGCCCATCAGGTTTTGCCGCTGACATCCTTGATGGATGAATGCGAAACGGAACTGAAATTTTATCTCTCCGGCCGTGTGGAGGGGCTGAGCGCTAGAGCCGTGACCTCCATCCAGGTCCTGAACCTTGGAGACTCTCGCGAAAACAATCGCGCTCTGTTCGGCGCTAGAAAGTCGATTCTGGACACGCTGCTCTACAACAGCGGAATGGAAGGCGATGACCTTGAAGTAGCTGACATCGACTTATTAACGGCATTGAAGGAAGAACTGGAACAGCCCGACGCCAACAACCGCCTGAAACCCTTCGCCCCCGTGCTGGTGAATGTGATTCGCCAGTTAAGCGCCTGATAACGAGTACCCTCATGATCGACTACAACGACTTTTTCGAAGAAGTGATCCAGACCCACGTCGAGATCGAGCAATGGTTTGCCGGGGTTGCGCCGGAAGGCACTTTGCAGACCTTGCTCGCGCGCTTCTCGCCTGAATTCAGCATGGTCGCCCCCGCCACAGGCACGCGGGTGAATGCGGCCGGCGTCAATGCGCTGTTCACGCGCCTGGGCGGGATGCGGCCGGGGTTGAAAATCACCTTGAGCGAGATGGCGGGAATTGATCGCCATGCACGCGGCGCCACCGTGACCTACCGCGAGCATCAGATCGATGACAGCGGCACGCAGACCGATCGCCGCGCCACGGTAGTATTCGAAAAACAAGCCAGTGGTGCGCTGCTATGGCGCCATTTGCATGAGACCTTTATCAAGGCCTGACGCAGTTAATATGTAGGAGCCAGGTCCTACAGCAAAAAGCGAACGGCCTGACATCATTAAAAGGAATCAATCCTCAGGCTCTTTCACCTCTGTTTACTCACAGGTGAAAGGATGCCCAGCGACTTCCCACGAAGCGGTGTGCCAGATGCGCACACCACGACCCTCCAGCGACTGACCAGCCTGCTGGACCTGCCCAAACTCTATCGAACCATTGATGCCGACCCGGCCCTTGTCGGGGCTGGCGTGGTGCATATCGGCAGTGATTATCAGGTGACGGTGCTACGTGAGTTTGTGCCGCTGTGCAGTATCAAACCCAAGCGGGTGATTCTGCGGGAGGTGGCGGGACCGGTAAGGACTGGCGGCGAGTATGCGAATTTGGCAGCAAGTTCGCCTCGTGAGTCACAGTTATGGCGGGAGGCGTCGGGCGTCGTGTCGTCCTGCGGTGGGGCTGTAATTGGCATCATCGTTGCGAAAGCTGGAATCGCCGCTGCGCCTCTTAGTGCAGGCACCAGTCTTGCCCTATCCTATATCGCTTATGCTGGTTCAGCTGCCAGTGGGGTACAGTGCCTGAACGGTTTATGGCGGACCTATAATGAGCTGGTCAACCCCTCCCAGAACGATTACTACGACACGTTAGGCTGGTATCAGACGATGACGGTTGCTTTGGATGGAGTCTCATTAGTTGGCGCGGGAACTACCACGTTTGCCACGGTTAAATCTGTGCTGGCGATAAAGCGCTCAACGGGGCGTGAAGTAACAGACGTTTTGAGGCACATGAGTCGCCAAGAACGCGCAAAGTTAACGACCGAAGTGTTGCGTCTGAAAAATCCTCGCCATCCCAGCGAGATAATTCGCTTGAGACAATTGTCTGGACAATTGCCAAGACGCTTCAGTAATTCCCAGCTACGCCTGAGCATCATGACACAGATCAAAGACCAAATCGGAGCCACGTTGGCTGTTACAGGCAGCACCCTCTAAGGAAACGTCAGCCACCTGATTGTTGCACTGTACGAGGAGTTCGACAGCTATGAAATATAGCGTTGATCCCCTGCGGGAGTATCGAATTTGGCGCCGTTATGCCTACCGGTTCTTACCGGCATGGGGAGGGGCAATGCTACTTTGTTTGAACAGTATTGCCGGCGACATGGCATATAGCCTGTCATACTACGCGAACGTCTATCACCTCCCCACTGAATACGCTTTCGCAACTGGGATGGCACTCTGCTTACTCTATTACGTTGGCCAAACACTATTGTATGAAGGTTCCCATCTTGCACCTCGAGTACTTATACCTGTGGTCGTCGTCAATACCCTGTTGTCGATCGCGTATCTAGCCAATAACTCTCCGACGTTGCTCAACCTATTGCCCCTGTTCTCAGCCCTGTTCTACATATTGGTCCTCAATTCAAAGAATCATCGACGCTACACCAGCATGTTGAGGGTCAAGCGTCGACGCAAAGTCAGAAACAGTGCGCCTGATCCATAGTCAAACATCTTCAATTTTGTGCCTGATCAACTATTACAGTGCAGGTAATGCCTGCCGCCAACAGTACGCCCTCCGGCACCTCATCGATATGAATCCGCACCGGCACCCGCTGGGCCAGGCGCACCCAGTTGAACGTCGGATTCACATCGGCGATCAGCTCACGGCTTTCAGGGTTGTCACGGTCGTAGATGCCGCGCGAGATGCTTTCCACGTGCCCCTTCAACGTCTCGCCGCTCATGAGTTGCATATCGGCTTTGTCACCGATTTTCACATGGGGCAGTTTGGTTTCTTCGAAGAAGCCGTAGACCCAGAACGAGTTCATGTCGACCACGGCCATCTTGGCTTCGCCGATGCGTGCGTAGTCGCCGCGGTGCACGTTGAGGTTGGTGACGTAGCCGTCCACCGCCGCCAAGACCTGGGTGCGTTTCAGGTTGAGCTCGGCCGCTTCCAGCTGGGCCAACGCGTGTTGGTAATCGGCGAGCGCCGAGTCGGCGATGTTGCTGGCGTCGTCGCGGTTTTCCCTGGAAATCACCAGGGCGTCGAGATCGGCGCGGCGGTGGGCGTTGACCTTGCGCATTTCCCAGGTGGCTTTGCGCGAGGCGACCAGCGATTGCGCCTGTTTGACGGCGATGCGGTAGTGCTCGGGGTCGATCTGCATCAGCAGGTCGCCCTTTTTCACCCGCTGATTATCGCGCACCGGCACGTCGACCACTTCGCCGGTGACGTCGGCGGCCACGTTGATGATATCGGCCCGTACACGGCCATCACGCGTCCACGGCGTTTCCATATAGTGCACCCACAACGTGCGGCCAATCCAGATCGCCAAAGCCAATACCAGCAAGGTCGCGAGCAGGCTGAAAAACTTTTTCATCGGGGCAGTCTCAACGGTAGACGGTCAGCGCCAGGGCGCCGAACAGGCAAACGAACAGGCTCAGGCGCAGCAACGCCGGGTGCCAGAAAAAACGGTACAGGTCGAACCCGGCGACGAAGCGGTCCAGCGCCCAGGCCAGCACGGCGGCGATCAAAAACATCAGGGTCATGGTTGGCATGTACAGGCCGTGGAATGCGATTTCACGAGGCATTCGGGATTCCTTTGAGGGCCGCCAGCGGTGATTGCGGGTCCAGCAACGAGGTGCGGATAAAGTGCAGGTAGCTTTTCACCCGCCGCAGGGCCGAGGTGTCGAAGTGCGGGGCGAAGGGTTCGTCGGTGGCCTGCACGCGGCTGATCGCGTGATCGACAGCGATCAGGCCGCGCTCCAGATTGCTCGCGCTGGGTTGCAGGAACAGCCGCACCAGCGAGCGCCCCATCACGCGGATCGCCTGGCGCCATGGCTGGGATTCGGCATACGCCGGGTGCACCGGTAGAATCGCCTGTTCCTTGCGCAGTTCAATGATCGCGTGGCCGACCTCCAGCACCACGAACATCCAGCGCAGCAGGTCGCGCTGTACCTGGGGCTGGCCGACGGCGAGGCCGTACGCCTGGTGCAAGAGATCGCGGGTACGGCTTTCGAAACTTGATGCCAGCCCCTTGAGCTTGCCGCTGATGGCGTACACCACTTGCTCGCGCAGGTCCTGCTCCAACCGCCGCCAGAGCCAGCGGCTGTTGGGCGGCAGGATGATCGCCCCCGCCGCCGCGCACACCAGCATGCCGATGACCATGGCGATGTAGTCGTTGATAAAGGTGTAGGGGTTGTAGACCGTCAGGTTGTCCGGCACTGACCCGGTGCTGAAAAAGATCAGCAAGCCGACGCCG
This sequence comes from Pseudomonas cedrina subsp. cedrina, assembly GCF_001983175.1. GTDB lineage: Bacteria > Pseudomonadota > Gammaproteobacteria > Pseudomonadales > Pseudomonadaceae > Aquipseudomonas > Aquipseudomonas cedrina. Next base: position 286,514 of record NZ_MNPW01000004.1, on the reverse strand, counting down.
ACGCCGGCGTATTGCGGGCGTGACGCGAGGAAGGCGCCAAAGATGATTACCGGCGCCAGCATCACGCACAGCAGCGGGAAGCCATCGATCCAGGGAAACACGAAGAACATCTCGACAAAGCCCACCAACGCACCGATCAACGTGCCGCACGCCATCTGGAACGCCATGCGCTTGGGGTTCGGTGTCGCGGCGGACAGGCCGACGGTGGCCGCGGCGATCAGGGTCATGGTTGCGCCGCTCGGCCAGGCGGTGGCCACCCAATAACTGCCCAGCACGATCAGGATAAATGACGCACGAATGCCAGACGCGGCGCAGGCCAGCCAGTTGGTTTTCGGGATAAACGTTTCGTCCCATTGCTCGCGCGCATGGCGGTGATCAGCGAGCGAAGCGTGGGTTTGCGCATAGTTGTGCAGATCGTCGACGAAGCGATAGAGCAGCTCGTAGGCGGTGTGGAAATCCAACTGCTCGGCTTCGCTTGGACCAGCTTCCTGGAAAGTGGCGCGCAGGCTGCGGACCTTGGCGGGCAGGCCGTCCTTATAGGCACTCAGTTGGTCGACCAGGCGCACCGCATCAGGGCTGGTGAGCGCGCGGCCCGAGAAACCATCGAGCACTTCGGCAAGGACCTGCAGGCCGGGTTTGATTGCCGCAACAACATGGTCCGCTTCATCCTTGCGCAGTCGTTCAAGCAGCTGGTGCAAGGCATTGAAGCGCGTGGTGATGCTCATGAATTCGCTGTTGAGGCGACTGAGCCTGCCGTTGCGCCGGCGCATATGCGGGTCTTCAAACACGGTGATGCTGCGCAGCCCCTCCAGGCCCACAGCTTCGGCGATAAAGCGCACGTTGCTGGCCTCGAACGCTTCAGGCTGGCTGCGCCCGCGCAAGCCATCGGTGACAAACAGCGCGAACACGCCGAAACGCTGGTACAGGGCGTTGCGCATGGCTGCACTGGTGGTTTGCGGCAGGATCGCCGCGCTGACCAGCGTGGCGCACAAAATCCCCAGGGAGATTTCCAGCACCCGCCACACCGCCGCCATAAAGGCGCCCTCCGGATGGGCGAGAGCGGGCAGGCCGACCATCGCCGCCGTATAGCCGGCCAGCACGAAACCATAGGCGCGAAAGTTGCGATTGCGTGTCGCACCCGCTGTGCAGACACCCACCCAGATTGCCAGCGCACCGAGGAACAACTCCGTGTTCTGGGCAAACAAGGCGATCAGCAACACCATCACCGCCGACCCTGCCAGGGTGCCGAGGAAGCGATAGAAACTCTTGGCGAACACCTGGCCGCTCTGCGGCTGCATCACGATAAATACCGTGATCATCGCCGTGCGCGGTTGCGGCAATTCCAGGCGCATCGCCAACCACAGCGTGAGGAACGCCGCGATCAGCACTTTGAAGATATACACCCAGGTCACGCCGTCACTGCGCGCCCAGTCGAAAAAGCCACGGCGCCATTCAAGGGCGTACAACCAGCGCAGCGGTGCAGGCAAGGGGGTCATCGGATCCTACTCAGTGATCAAACACGGCCAGCGCCGCCGGGGCCTTGCTCGGGAGGGTCTTGGCGGGTTGCGGCACGTCGTCGCCGGCACCGAGGCCGCCGCCCAGGGCGGTGACCAGTTCGGCGTGGGCGCTCAGGCGTGCGGCCTGCACCTGTTGCTCGATCTGTTGCTGATGGAACAGCAATGTTTGCGCGTTCAGCACATTGAGGTAATCCGTGAGGCCGCGCTGGTAGGCGATCATTGCGATGTCGTAAGTCTTGCGCGCCGACGCTACCGATTGCGCGGCAAAGGATGATTGCTTATCCATCGATTCGCGACGGATCAATTGGTCGCTGATGCCTTTGAGGGCATTGACCAGGGTCTGGTTGTACTGGGCCACAGCGATGTCATAACCGGCGCTGGCTTCACCCAGTTGCGCACGCAAGCGCCCACCATCGAAAATCGGCAGCGTGATCGCAGGGCCGACGGTGTAGTTGAATTTCTTGCCCGCCAGAAACGCGAGCATGCCGCCACCGGTCGCCATGTAGCCGAGGCTGCCCACCAGGTCGACGTTGGGATAGAACCCTGCATGCGCCACATCGATGCCACGGGCCTGGGCCGCGACTTGCCAGCGGCTGGCGACCACGTCCGGGCGCTGCCCGAGCAATTGCGCAGGCAGGCTCGACGGCAGCTTCAGCGCAGCCGCGAGGGACAAGGTCGGGCGCTGCAACAGCGCGCCCTGCCCCGGGCCTTTACCGGCCAACGCTGCGAGCTGGTTACGGCTCAGGGCGATTGCTTCGTCGAGGGCATCCAGTTGGCGATGGGTTTCCGGCAACGGCGTTTCGGCCTGGCTGACATCGAACTGGGTGCCGATCCCGGCATTCAGGCGTTTGTTGGCCAAGTCGAGCATCTGCTGCTGTTGCGCCAGGGTCGCCGCGACGATATCGCGGTTGGCGTAGTGCAACGACAGTTGGATATAGGCGCGCACCACATTGTTCTGCAATTCGAGCTGGGCCTGGCGCGCTTGCGCAGCGCTCATGTGCGCCAGGTCGACGGCACGTTCGCTGGCGTTGCTTTCGCGGCCCCAGAGATCCAGGGCATAGCTCAGGCCCAGGGACGCATTGTTGTCCCAGGTGTTGGCACCGCTCAGCTCGCCGGGACCATAGAATTGATCCTTCGGCCAATTGTGGCGCTTGAGGGTGGTGTCGCTGTTGACCTGCAACGACTCTGCGGCCTCGGCCATCCCGGCCATCGCCCGCGCTTCCCGCACCCGTGCGGCGGCCACGGCCATGCTTGGGCTGCCTTGAGTGGCAAGGTCGACCCAACGATCGAGTTGAGGGTCGCCGTAGGCTTGCCACCATTGCGCGGTGGGCCAGTGGGCGTCCTTGGCGGCGCTCTGGATAGCTTCGTCGATGGTCAGGTTGTTGGCCTCGATGGACTGGCCTTGGGGTGCGATTCCTCCGGTTCCGATGCAGCCGCTGATTACTGATGATAAGGCCCAGACACTGAGAGCCTGCAGCCCTCTGTTAATGAGAGTCTTCAGCTCTCTGCTGATGGGACGCGGCACGGCAAGCGAATTCCTGAGGTGGTGGTGCGGGAAGGTGGCGCAATTCTAGGCGGCGGCATCAGGGACGATAAGCGGGCATTCCTGTGAATCTTTGTTACCGTTCAAGCGATAATCCGTTGGTAGGGATCACTGGACGGCGCAACTTTCTGTCACAATTTGCTATCTCCCCTGAGAACACTCCATGGACACTTTGCAAAACATGCGCGCCTTCAGTTGCGTGGCCGAAGCCGGCAGCTTCACCGCAGCCGCGGTGCAACTGGATACCACCACCGCCAATGTGTCGCGCGCGGTCTCTAACCTTGAGGCCCATCTGCAAACCCGCTTGCTCAACCGCACCACCCGGCGCATCGCCCTGACCGAGGCCGGCAAACGCTATTTGCTGCGCTGCGAGCAGATCCTGGCCTATGTCGAAGAAGCTGAAGCGGAAGCCAGCGACGCACACGCGCGCCCTTCCGGGCAGCTGAAAGTGCACACCATGACCGGCATCGGCCAGCATTTCGTCATCGACGCCATCGCCCGTTACCGCCGCACCCACCCGGACGTGACCTTCGACCTGACCCTGGCCAACCGTGTGCCGGACTTGCTCGATGAGGGCTATGACGTGTCCATCGTGCTGGCCAGCGAACTGCCGGACTCGGGTTTCGTGTCCCAACGCCTGGGCATCACCTACAGCATCGCCTGTGCCTCGCCGGATTACGTGAAAACCAAGGGCTGCGCCCATCGCCCCCATGACCTGCTCAACCACGCGTGCCTGCGCCTGGTCAGCCCGGTGATCCAGCTGGACAAGTGGACCTTCAACGGCCCCGAAGGCCAGGAAAGCGTGGCCATCAACACGTCACCCTTCCTGGTGAACTCGGCCGATGCGATGAAAACCGCGATCACCAGCGGCATGGGCATTGGGCTCCTACCGGTGTATGCGGCCATCGAGGGGCTGCGCAACGGCACCCTGGTGCGGGTCATGCCCAACTACCGGTCCCAGGAGCTGAACCTGTACGCCATCTACCCGTCGCGTCAGTACCTGGATGCCAAGATCAAGACCTGGGTCGAATACCTGCGCGGTTCGCTGCCGGAGATTCTGGCGGCGCACCAGGCGGAGTTGGTGGCGTATGAATTGAGTGGCAGCCTGAGCGGCGCTCGCCTGGCGAACTGATTTTTGTCAAACACCGCTCCCACATTTGATCAGTGTTCAGTTCGGGTCTGCAGCGTCCTGACAATTGTGCACAGGAATGTTAGCGTGCCTGGCATTCTTCCGTAGTCGATGAGCCCGCCTGCCATGAAAAAGACTGTCCTCGCCTTCAGCCGCGTCAGCCCGGCAATGATCGAACGCCTGCAACAGGATTTCGAGGTGATCGCGCCCAACCCCAAGCTGGGGGATATCAACGCTCAATTCAATGAAGCACTGCCCCACGCCCACGGCCTGATTGGCGTGGGCCGCAAGCTGGGGCGCGAGCAGTTGCAGGGTGCGGGCAAGCTGGAGGTGGTGTCCAGCGTGTCGGTGGGCTACGACAACTATGACGTGCCGTACTTCAATGAGCGCGGGATCATGCTCACCAACACGCCCGACGTCCTCACCGAAAGCACCGCCGACCTGGCCTTCGCCTTACTGATGAGCAGCGCGCGCCGGGTGGCCGAGCTGGACGCCTGGACCAAGGCCGGCCAGTGGAAAGCCAGCGTCGGCGCACCGTTGTTTGGTTGCGATGTGCATGGCAAGACGCTGGGCATCGTCGGCATGGGCAATATCGGCGCGGCCGTGGCCCGGCGTGGGCGGCTGGGTTTCAACATGCCGATCCTGTACAGCGGCAACAGCCGCAAGACGGCGCTTGAACAAGAACTCGGCGCGCAGTTTCGCAGCCTGGACCAGTTACTGGCCGAGGCGGATTTCGTCTGCCTGGTGGTGCCATTGAGCGAAAAGACCCGTCATTTGATCAGCACCCGCGAGCTGGGACTAATGAAGTCCAGCGCAATCCTGATCAACATCTCCCGCGGCCCGGTGGTCGATGAGCCGGCGCTGATCGAAGCCCTGCAAACCCAGCGCATCCGTGGTGCCGGGCTGGATGTGTATGAGCAGGAGCCACTGGCCGAGTCACCGCTGTTCCAACTGAGCAATGCCGTGACCTTGCCGCATATCGGTTCGGCCACGCACGAAACCCGCGAAGCCATGGCCAACCGCGCCCTGGATAACCTGCGCAGCGCCCTGCTGGGTCAGCGTCCCCAGGATCTGGTGAACCCGCAAGTCTGGAAGGGCTGACCCACCACCCTTGGAGAATGGGCTTGTGTGGGAGCTGGCTTGCCTGCGATGCAGGCGCCTCGGTCTTTCAGTTGCACCGGGGTGATGCTATCGCAGGCAAGCCAGCTCCCACACAAGCTCTGCCCGACACAAAATCCGGTTAAAGCCTGGCGCCCCCAAGTCGATAACCCTCTATAGATCACCCTCCTTGATCCACAGAAGGTTTTTATGTCCACCACCAAAGCCCGCGCAGACTCACTTTCACTTCTGCTCTTTACCTTGCGCAGCGGCAAGCTGATGGCCATCAACCTGCTGAAAGTCAGCGAAATCATCCCCTGCCCGCCGCTGACCAAGCTGCCGGAGTCCCACCCTCACGTCAAAGGCATCGCCACCTTGCGCGGCAACTCGCTGGCGGTGATCGACCTGAGCCGCGCCTTGGGGGAAATGCCGCTGGCGGACCCGGACGGCGGCTGCCTGATCGTCACCGATGTGAGCCGTTCCAAGCAGGGCCTGCATGTGCAGGCGGTGAGCAAGATCGTGCATTGCCTGACCACCGACATTCGTCCGCCGCCCTATGGCTCCGGCGGTAACCGCGCATTCATTACCGGGGTCACCCAGGTCGAAGGCGGCCTGGTGCAGGTGCTGGATATCGAAAAAGTCATTCACGGCATTGCCCCGGCACCGATCGAAGTGGCACCGACCGACCTGACCATGGATGAAGCCGAAGTGTTGGGCTATGCGCGCATTCTGGTGGTGGACGACAGCCAGGTCGCCCTGCAGCAATCGGTGCACACCCTGCGCAACCTCGGCCTCACCTGCCACACCGCGCGCAGTGCCAAGGAAGCCATCGATGTGCTGCTGGAGCTGCAGGGCACGGCCGAACAGATCAATGTGGTGGTATCGGATATCGAAATGTCTGAAATGGACGGCTACGCCCTTACCCGCACCCTGCGCGAGACCCCCGACTTCCAGCACCTCTATGTGCTGCTGCACACCTCCCTGGACAGCGCAATGAACAGCGAAAAAGCCCGCCTGGCCGGCGCCAATGCGGTGCTGACCAAGTTCTCCTCGCCCGAGCTGACCAAGTGCCTGGTGGTGGCGGCGCAGAGCGTGGCACAGGGACAGTAATAAGTGACAGCGTATTTCCAACTGCTGCGCCGTGACCTCACTGGCAGCCTGCCCGCCCCGCAATGGCCGGTGGGTACCCAGTTGGACCATTACCGCGACGACCTGGCCCCGGCGATTCACGCGGTGTTGCGCCTGGCCCAGGACCAGGGCGGCGGCCGCGTTCCCAACCTGCAGACCTGGCAGCGTCAGTTCATCACCGATGCCGAGTTCGACCCCACGCTGTGCCTGGTCGCCAGTAACGCCGAGGGCATTCTTGGCGTGGCACAGTGCTGGACCAGCGCGTTCATCAAAAACCTCTGCGTTCACCCTTGCGCCCAAGGCCAGGGATTGGGCCGCGCGCTACTGCTGCACAGCTTCCAGGTCTTCAAACAGCGCGGCGAGCCCTATGTGGACCTCAAGGTCATCGAGAGCAACCTGCGCGCACGGCAACTGTATGAAAGCGCGGGTATGAGATTTGTCCTACGCGACGCAGCGCCCAAGGATTGATCGGCACTGGCGTATAACTTGCTTCCAGAGAGACAAAACGGTGAACAGAGGTAAAAACCCGTCACCGCTCCTGCGTGCCTCTCTGACCTAGCCTGGTGACAGATCTGCCATGAACACTCACTTTTCCTGCGTCGGTTGCGGCAAATGCTGCTCCGACCATCACGTGCCCCTGACCCTCGCGGAAGCCCGGATGTGGGCAGCCGACGGCGGTACTGTCATTGTTCTGGTGGAGGGGTTCCTGGGCAATGGCCTGGGCTTGCCCCAGCAGCAACGCGAACATGCCGAACGCCGTTCGGTGGTGGTACCCAGTGGCAACACCGAGGCGTTCGTGGCGATCACCTTTGCCGCCTACAACGCCGGCCGCTGCCGGAATCTTGACGAAGACAACCTGTGCCGCATCTATGCGCGTCGCCCGTTGGTGTGCCGCATCTACCCGATGGAGATCAACCCGCATATCCCGCTGAACCCCGCCGCCAAGGATTGCCCGCCGGAGTCCTGGGAACAGGGGCCGGCGCTGATCGTTGGAGGCGAGTTGATAGACCAGGAACTGGCGGAGTTGATCCGCCGCTCGCGCCAGGCGGACCGCGATGATGTACAGGCCAAGGAAGCGGTATGCGCCCTGCTGGGCATCAAGACCACGGCGCTCAAAGGTGACGGATTTACCGCCTACCTGCCGGACATGGACGCATTTGCCCTGGCGATTGACAGAGCGGCGGAGCGCCCGTTCGTGGCCAATGAGTGGGTGTTTCATGTATCGGGGATGGACATCGCCGAACAGGTACTGGAGGCCGGGGCGCAGATTGCAACCGAGGTGCCGGCCAACTATGCGTTTATCTCGCTACGGGCTGCGTAAGCCCTCTACAGCTGACGAATCTCTGTAGTGAGCGGGCTTGCCCCGCGCTGGGTGGCGAAGCCGCCCCAAACCAGGCGAACCGGATTTACCTGTAGGTCGGCGGTGTCTTTATTGGGGCGGCTTCGCCACCCAGCGCGGGGCAAGCCCGCTCACTACAAGGTTATGTATGCAGATTAGGGCGTGTTGAGACGGTAAGGCGCAAGAATCCGCTGGTACTCACCATTGTGCATCAGCTGTTCAAGGGCGCGGTTGAGTTCGGTACGCAACGCCGTATCGGTATTGCGCAGCGCGATCGCCACCCCCTCGCCCAGCAGTTCGGCGGAAACGGCGGGACCCAGGAAGGCGAAATCCTCGCCTGCGGCGGTATCGAGCAGCGCGTTGCGAATTTCCACCGTGCCCTGCAGGGTCGCATCGATATCGCCTGCCACCAGGCTGCGGACCAGCTCGTCGTTGAGCCAGAAGCTCTTGATGATCACACCCTCGCGCGCCCATTGCGACCGGGCAAAGGCCTCGCGGTTGCTGCCCAGCAATACGCCGACCCGCTTGCCCTTGAGCGAAGCCGCAAGCGGCATCAGGCCCGAGGTGCGGCGTGCGACCAGGCGCGTGGTGAAGGGATAGAGGATATCGGTGAAACTCACCCGGCGGCGCCGCCTGGAGGTAGGGGCGATGCCCATGATGGCGTCGAATTGGCGGGCTTCAAGGTCATCGAAGTTTTCGACCACAACCTGGTCGACCCAAGTACAGCGCACATTCAGCTGCTGGCACAGCGCATTGCCCAGCTCGATATTCAGACCGACCAACTGCCCTTGCGGGTTACGGCTCTGGAAGGGAGGAAACTGCGCGACAACGGCGAACCGGAGCTCACTTCGCGGTTGATCAACTCCGGCAACGGCATCCACCGCAAGCAACAGGGCAAGCGCGACACAAAGGTGTATCAGGGCCACAGGAAACGTCCTTTTCCGGAAAGAGCGCCTTCTGCCCAGCCCCGTTGAAACGTCGGGGCGGGACACAAGCGGTGCAAGCTTTCAAGAAACGATCGCGGGCCTACAAGCGGAAATTTCAGCGGGAGCTGTAGGTAACATCCTGCAATAGGTGTTGCTGATTATTCCTAGCGTTTACCCATCGAGCGGCGCGTGCCCGGCGGGGCCATGCCCGGGGTCTTGGTGTGGCCGTTCTTGGCGCCGTTCTTATACCAGGGCTGGGCGTCATGCCTGGCCCCGGCCAGTTCACCCGGCTTGAAAGGAAACTTGAACGTCGGGATCTCGGCTTTCTCAACGCCGTCGGCGTTGGCCGAATCGACCGGTTCGGTCGCTTCGACAGGGGAATGTGTCGGGGATTTCATGAACGCTCCGGGGCATGCAGACAAGGATGCGGACCCCAGTGATGGGCCCTATATGTAGGAAGTATACCTGCGCAGCCGCGATCTTTGACCAGCGTCGTACGAATGGTCAGGAGCTAACTGACACGGCTGTCAGATGGCAGTCACTTTACTGACTGGGTCGGCAGGCTATAAATACTCACCCTTCTCCCCCAATCCCTGCCAGGGCGCCTTACAGCATGCACATTAAAAGAAAAACTGTATTGACCGTGGGTGTCCTTGCCCTTCTGGCGACTGCCGCCTGGGCGCTGACCCGCCCCGCCAAGACCAGGCTGGTCGCCTCCGCCGCCGTGCCGGTACGGGTGATGACGGTGGTGGAGCAGGATTTGCCGCGTTACGTGACGGGGATCGGCTCGGTGCTGTCGCTGCACAGCGTAGTGATCCGCCCGCAAATCGACGGCATCCTCACTCGATTGCTGGTCAAGGAGGGGCAACGGGTCAATGCCGGCGACTTGTTGGCGACTATCGACGACCGCTCGATCCGCGCCAGTCTCGACCAGGCCAGGGCACAATTGGGCGAGAGCCAGGCGCAACTGCAAGTGGCCCAGGTCAACCTCAAGCGCTACAAGGCATTGAGCATCGATGACGGCATTTCCAAGCAGACCTACGACCAGCAACAGGCGCTGGTCAACCAGCTCAAAGCGACACTGCAAGGGAATCAGGCCGCCATTGATGCAGCCCAGGTGCAACTGTCCTACACGCAGATTCGCTCTCCCGTCACAGGCCGCGTCGGTATTCGCAACGTGGATGAAGGTAACTTCCTGCGCATGAGCGATGCCCAGGGGCTGTTCTCGGTCACCCAGATCGACCCGATTGCCATCGAGTTCTCCCTGCCCCAGCAAATGCTACCGACGTTGCAGGGCCTGATCGCCGCCTCCGAGCCTGCCCGGGTGGACGCCTACATGGGTGCCGATACCGAAGGCGAGCACTCCGACCTGTTGGGCGAGGGCCGCCTGAGCCTGATCGACAACCAGATCAGCGGCACCACCGGCACCATCCGCGCCAAGGCCGAATTCCCCAATAGCACGCAAAAACTCTGGCCAGGCCAACTGGTGACGATCAAGGTCCAGACCGCTCTCGACCGCAACGCCCTGGCCGTCCCGCCAGGCGTGGTGCAACGCGGCCTCGACTCGCACTTCGTGTACCGCGTCAACGGTGATAAGGTGGAAATTCTGCCGGTGCAGGTGGTGTACCAGGACAGCGATCGCAACATCCTCAAGGGCATCCAGGCAGGCGATGTACTGGTCAGCGATGGCCAGTCGCGGCTCAAGGCTGGCGCTCAGGTCGAGATCCTCAAGGATCCGCCGCAAACGATCCAGACCGCTGACGCCAGGGTGCAGCCATGACGACAGCGCGGGGATCGATTTCCGCCTGGTGCATCGATCGCCCGGTCGCCACGCTGTTGCTGACCTTCGCCCTGGTGCTGCTCGGGTTGATCGCGTTCCCCAAATTACCCATCGCCCCCCTGCCGGAGGCGGAGTTTCCCACTATCCAGGTGACCGCACAGTTGCCCGGAGCCAGCCCCGACACCATGGCCTCCTCGATTGCGACACCGCTGGAGGTGCAGTTCAGCGCAATCCCCGGCATGACGCAGATGACCTCCAGCAGTGCGCTGGGCTCCACCCTGTTGACCCTGCAATTCACCCTCGACAAAAGCATCGATACCGCCGCGCAGGAAGTGCAGGCGGCCATCAACACCGCTTCCGGCAAGCTGCCGGGCGATATGCCGAGCCTGCCGACCTGGCGCAAGGTGAACCCGGCGGACAGCCCGGTGCTGATCGTCAGTGTCAGCTCCCACGACATGCCCGGCACCGAACTGAGCGATCTGGTGGAAACCCTGCTGGCCCGTCAGATCAGCCAGATCGACGGAGTAGGCCAGATCAACATCACCGGCCAGCAACGCCCGGCGATTCGCGTGCAGGCGTCTGCCGACAAACTCGCCGCCATCGGCCTGACCTTGGCCGACATTCGCCTGGCGATCCAGCAATCAAGCCTGAACCTGGCCAAGGGTGCGCTGTATGGCAAGAACAGCGTGTCGACCCTGGCGACCAACGACCAGTTGTTCCAACCGGATGAATACGGCGACCTGATCGTCTCCTACAAGGACGGCGCGCCGGTTCAACTGCGTGATGTGGCCAAGGTCGTCCACGGCTCGGAAAACGCCTACGTCCAGGCCTGGGCCGTGGACACGCCCGGCGTCAACCTGGTGATTACGCGCCAACCCGGCGCCAACATTGTCGAGACCGTGGAGCGTATCCAGGCCGAACTGCCACGCCTGCAAGCCATGTTGCCGGCATCGGTGCAGGTCAGCGTGCTGATGGACCGCACCACCACCATCCGCGCCTCCCTGCATGAAGTGGAAATGACCCTGCTGATCGCCGTATTGCTGGTGGTCGGGGTGATGGCGATTTTCCTGCGCCAATGGTCGGCGACCATCATTGTGTCGAGCGTGCTGGGCGTATCGTTGATCGCAAGTTTCGCCCTGATGTACGTGATGGGCTTCAGCCTGAATAACCTGACCCTGGTTGCGATCGTAGTGGCCGTGGGCTTTGTGGTGGACGATGCGATTGTGGTGGTGGAAAACATCCATCGCCATCTCGAGACCGGCCTGGACAAACGCGAGGCGGCGCTCAAGGGCTCCAGCGAAATTGGCTTCACCGTGGTGTCCATCAGTGTGTCGCTGGTGGCGGCGTTCATTCCGCTGCTGTTCATGGGAGGCGTGGTAGGCAGGCTGTTCAAGGAGTTTGCCCTGACCGCCACTTCGACCATTCTGATTTCCGTGGTGGTGTCCCTGACCCTGGCGCCGACCCTGGCGGCCTTGTTCATGAACGCGCCCAGCCATAGGCACCATGACAAACCCGGCTTCGGCGAAAGACTGCTGGCGGCCTACGAAAAAACCTTGCGCCGCGCCCTGGCCCACCAACGCACCATGGCCGGCATCTTCATGCTGACCTTGGTGCTTGCCGTAGCCGGCTATGTGTTCATCCCCAAGGGCTTTTTTCCAGTCCAGGACACCGGTTTCATCCTCGGTACCAGCGAGGCGGCGGCGGATGTGTCTTACCCGGACATGGTGGCCAAGCACAAGGCGCTGGCGCAAATCATGAAGGATGACCCGGCCGTGCGGGCGTTCTCCCACTCCGTCGGCGTGACCGGCAGCAACCAGACCATCGCCAACGGTCGCTTCTGGATTTCCCTCGTGCCGCGTGGCGACCGGGACGTTTCCGCCAGCCAATTCATCGACCGCATCCGTTCCAAATTGGCCAAGGTGCCGGGCATCGTGCTGTACCTGCGCGCCGGCCAGGACATCAACCTCAGCTCCGGCCCCAGCCGCAGCCAGTATCAATACGTGCTTAAAAGTAATGACGGCGCGACGCTCAATACCTGGACCCAGCGCCTGACCGAAAAACTGCGTTCCATCCCGGCGTTCCGTGATATCTCCAACGACCTGCAACTGGGCGGCAGCATCACCCACATTTCCATCGATCGCCGTGCGGCCGCGCGTTTCGGCTTGACCGCCACCGACGTCGACCAGGCGCTCTACGACGCCTTCGGCCAACGCCAGGTCAACGAGTTCCAGACCGAAATCAATCAGTACCAGGTGGTGCTGGAACTGGACACCCGGCAGCGCGGCAAGGCCGAGAGCCTGAATTACTTCTACCTGCGCTCGCCCCTGACCAACGAAATGGTGCCGCTGTCGGCGCTGGCCCGCGTCGACGCGCCCACGGTCGGGCCGCTGTCCATCAGCCACGATGGTATGTTCCCGGCCGCCAACCTGTCGTTCAACCTGGCGCCCGGTGTTGCGTTGGGTGATGCGGTGATCCTGCTCAACCAGGCAAAAAACGAGATTGGCATGCCGGCCTCGATCATCGGCAATTTCCAGGGCGCGGCGCAGGCGTTCCAGAGTTCGCTCGCCAGCCAGCCGTGGCTGATCCTCGCGGCGCTGGTGGCGGTCTACATCATCCTGGGCGTGCTGTATGAAAGCTTCGTGCACCCGCTGACGATCATCTCGACGCTGCCCTCGGCAGGCCTGGGTGCGTTGGTCATGCTGTGGCTGCTGGGCCAGGATTTTTCGATCATGGCGCTGATCGGCCTGGTGCTGCTGATTGGTATCGTCAAGAAGAACGGTATCCTGCTCATCGACTTCGCCCTGGACGCCCAGCGCACACGCGGGCTGTCGCCCCATGATGCAATCTTCGAAGCCTGCATCACGCGTTTCCGGCCGATCATCATGACCTCCCTGGCCGCCCTGCTCGGTGCCCTGCCGTTGATGCTCGGTTACGGCGCCGGTGCGGAACTGCGCCAGCCACTGGGCATTTCGGTGGTCGGCGGGCTGCTGGTGAGCCAGGCGCTGACGCTGTTCACCACACCGGTCATATACTTGTATCTGGAGAAGTTTTTCCACAGGCCCAAACTCATGCCAGCGTTGGCGACCACACACTGAGGCTGGGGCCCCGCCCTGGAGCAAAGGCTCATGCGCGTCCTGATTATTGAAGATGAAGAGAAAACCGCGGACTACTTGCACCGCGGCCTGACGGAACAAGGCTACACCGTCGACGTGGCGCGTGAAGGCGTCGAGGGTTTGCACCTGGCGCTGGAAAACGAATACGCGGTGATCGTGCTCGACGTGATGTTGCCCCGCCTCGACGGTTTTGGTGTATTGCGTGCGCTGCGTGCGCGCAAACAGACGCCGGTGATCATGCTCACAGCCCGTGAGCGTGTGGAAGACCGCATCCGTGGCCTGCGCGAAGGCGCCGATGATTACCTGGGCAAACCGTTCTCCTTCCTCGAACTGGTGGCCCGCCTGCAAGCCCTTACCCGCCGCAGCGGCGGGCATGAACCGGTGCAGGTGACCGTCGCCGACCTGTGGATCGACCTGATCAGCCGCAAGGCAAGCCGTAATGGCCAACGCCTGGACCTGACCGCCAAGGAGTTCTCACTGCTCAGCGTATTGGCGCGACGCCAGGGCGAGATCCTGTCCAAGACCGCCATTGCGGAAATGGTCTGGGACATCAATTTCGACAGCGACGCCAACGTGGTGGAGGTGGCGATCAAGCGGTTGCGCGCCAAACTCGACGGGCCATTCGATACCAAGCTGCTGCACACCATTCGCGGCATGGGCTACGTGTTGGAGAGTCGCCAGCAGGAGCATGCAAGTGGTGGCTAACTCCATCGCCCTGCGCCTGAGCGGCATGTTCACCCTGGTGGCGGCGCTGATCTTCCTGTTGATCGGCGGCGCGCTGTATCAGCAGGTGGACCGCAGCCTGGGTTTGCTGCCGGGCGCCGAGCTGGATGCGCGCTACAGCGTGTTGGAGTCTTCGGTAAACCGCTTCGGCACGCCCGAGCATTGGGTGAAAATACAGGCCAAGCTCAAGTTGCTGGGTGAGGAAGACAAGCGCATCCGCTTCTGGGTGGTGAGCAGCGACCCGAACTATGAATATGGCAACCCCGATGCGCAGATCCGCGCCTTCGCCGAAGGGCCGACCGGTAAGCGCGACCTGCGTGTGCCAGGCCGTACATACCCGCTCAAGGTGCTGGTGAGCCAGTTCCCGGCCAAGGATCAGCGCCCGCCGCTGCGGTTCATGATCGCCATCGATACCGAAAATTTCCGTGCTACCCAGCATCACCTGTTGGTGGCATTGATCAGCCTGGCGCTGGTGGGTGTGGTGCTGGCGTCGTTGCTGGGTTTCTGGGTAGCGCGCATCGGCCTCAAACCGCTGGGCAAACTCTCGGATGAGGCGCAGAAACTCGCACCGCCGAAGCTCTCCGGTCGCCTGCAACTGTCGCCGCTGCCGCCGGAATTGAGCCAGTTCGTCAACTCGTTCAACGCCACCCTGGACCGCGTCGAGCAGGCCTATTCGCGCCTGGAGTCGTTCAACGCCGATGTGGCCCACGAACTGCGCTCACCGCTGACCAACCTGATCGGCCAGACCCAGGTGGCGCTGACCCGTGGGCGTTCGGCGGAGCATTATTTCGAGGTGCTGCAATCCAACCTTGAAGAGTTGGAGCGCCTGCGCTCGATCATCAACGACATGCTGTTCCTCGCCAGTGCCGATCAGGGCAGCAAGGCCACCAAGCTGATCGAAAGCTCCCTGGCCGATGAAGTGGCGACGACCCTCGATTATCTGGATTTCATTCTCGAAGACGCCCAGGTCGAGGTACAGGTACGCGGCGATGCGACGGTACACATCGAAAAAGCCCACCTGCGCCGCGCGCTGATCAACCTGCTGAGCAACGCGGTGCAACACACCGCGCCCGGGCAGATCATCGCTGTGAACATCGAGGTCCACGACCATCAGGTGGCGATCGGCGTGACCAACCCCGGCGATGAAATTGCCAGCGAACATCTGCCGCGCCTGTTCGAACGCTTTTATCGGGTGGATGCGTCACGCAGCAATAGCGGAGCAAACCACGGGCTGGGCCTGGCCATCGTCAAAGCGATTGCGCTGATGCACGGCGGCGATGTGTTCGTACGCAGCGAGCACGGCGGCAACACCTTCGGCATTACCCTGCCCGTGTAGCCAGCTCCCACATTGGTAAATCATCCCCATCACTGTTGCAATTTGGGCAACAGTCATTATCTTGTTACACTCTGTATCGTACCGCTCGCCTGCGTTAATTTGACGCATCGATGAGCGCGACGGCAAAGGCAGTCTCCGCTTACCCGAATTTCCCTCGACTTATTTCCAGGGCTCTACACTGGGAATCTGTCTTAAAGCCGCTGACTTCAGCGGCTTTTTTTTGCCATAAAAAAGGCCAGGCACACCTCACGACACTGGCCGTTTGCGTTTGACCAAAGGAGCTTTACCGGTGAAGAACTCGCTGACGTTCACCCCGTTATTCCTCGCTATTGCAGCAACGATTGCCCCCCTCGCCCACGCGGCAGGCTCCAACCCCAGCGACGGTTTCGTCGAGGGTTCCCACCTCAACCTCAACGCCCGCAACTACTACATGAACCGCGACCGTCGAGACCTCCACACCGACGACAGCAAGGAGTGGGGCCAAGGTTTCATCGGCACCTTCGAATCCGGCTACACCCAAGGCGCCGTCGGTTTCGGCCTGGACGCTCACGCCATGCTCGGGCTCAAGCTGGACGGCGGTGGCGGTACTGACGGCTCCAGCATCCTTCCGTACGGTAGCGGCAGCGGCAAAGCGCCCGGTTCGTTCTCCACGGCCGGTGGCACTTTGAAGATGCGCGCGTTCGATACCGAGCTGAAGGCGGGCGACCTGTTCCTTAACAATCCGGTGATCGCCGGCGGCATGACCCGCATGCTGCCGCAAACCTTCCGCGGCGTAAGCCTGACCAACCACAGCCTCGACGGCTGGATGTTCGAAGGGGGCCAGGCCAGCTTCACCAAGCTCTACAACCAGAGCGGCCACCGCCGCATCGGCACCAGCTACGGTGCCCTGGCAAACGACGCCGGCAGCCAGCACATGAACTGGGCGGGCGTGTCGTTCAGCGGTATTGACGGGCTGTCGAGCAACCTCTACGCCTCCGAGCTCAAGGACGTGTGGCAGCAGTACTATTACGACCTGGATTACACCTATGCGCTGAACGAGATGATCAGTCTCAACCCCGGCCTGCACTACTACCACACCCAGGACACCGGTCAGTCGCTGCTCGGGGCTATCGACAACAACACCTACAGCCTGCATTTCACCGTAAATGCGGGCCATCACAGCGTTACAGCCGCTTATCAGCGGGTTATCGGCAACACGCCGTTCGACTACATCGCCCAAGGCGACAGCGTGTACCTGGACAACTCCCAGCAATATTCAGACTTCAACGGCCCCAACGAGCGCTCGTGGAAACTCAAGTACGCCTATAACTTCGGCGGCCTGGGCTTGCCCGGCCTGACCTCGGCCGTGTCCTATATCAGCGGCAAGACCGACCTGAGCCAGGTCGACCCGCAAAGCCGTGGCTACAGCGCCTGGTACAGCGCCGACGGCAAGGATGCCAAGCATTGGGAGCGGGACATCGACGTGAAATACGTGGTTCAGGGCGGCAAGGCCAAGGACCTGGCGGTGCGCCTGCAATGGGCGGTCAACCGCGGCAGCAACGGCTACTCGGCGGTGGACAGGGACGTGGATGAGTACCGGGTGATCGTCGACTACCCGATCAACGTGTTCTGACGAACGAAGATTTCTTTTCAACCCTGCAGCTAATTTCCATCGGGTAGAACTAAACTGCCAGCATTCTCACCGCTGAAGTCTGCCCGATGAGCAAACGCCCCGCCCGTCTCTCACCTGCACATCCGGAGCTGCTGCTGATGCTCGGCAGCGGCGTCACTGTCGCCCTGATCGTGATCATCGTCGCGGCATTGTTGATCCGCGAGCACGCCAGTACCTTGCAGGCGGCCAAGCGTTCAACCACCAACATCGCCCAATTGATCAATGCCGATGTGCTGCGTAACGTCGAGTTATACGACCTGGCGCTCAAAGGGCTGATCGCAGCCAAACAGCGTGAAGACCTGGCCCAGGTGACGCCGAGTATCCAGCACCTTGTGCAGTTTGATTTATCCACCGCTGCGCCGTTCAAAGGCGAAGTGTTGCTGCTGGATGCCGACGGCACCGTGATCGCGGACTCGTCGACCCTGCAACCCACGCCACGTAATTTCGCCAACCGCGACTACTTCCAGGTCCATGTGAGGGAGCCGCAGGCAGGCTTGTTTATCAGCCGGCCATTCAGGATCCATTGCGACTGCGAACAGGTATGGCGCATTGCTTTCAGCCGGCGCGTGTCGGGGCCCAATGGCGAGTTCCTCGGCGTAGCGGTGGCGACCATGCGCCTGGCGTATTTCGATCAACTGTTCAGCACCCTGACGATCGGTAACAGCAGCAGCGTCAACCTGCTCAACAACCGTGGCGTCCTGTTGGCCCAGCAGCCCCTGCTCGAACGCGACATGATCGACAAGGACCTCAGCGAGCGGCCGAATTTCAAACGCATATTGCGTGAAGGCAGTGGCAGCTTCCAGGCCATCTCGGCCATTAACGGCAAGGAACGCCTGTACACCTTCACCAACGTCGGCGAGCTGCCACTGATTGTGGTGGTGGCCCTATCCAATGACGACGTATTCGCGCCCTGGAGGCGCGCCGCGCTGTTGACCAGCAGCGCCACCGGTATCCTCTGTGTCGGCCTGCTGTGGCTCACCTGGATGTTACGCCGCGAACTGCGACGCCGCTTCCGCGCGGAACGGGTGCTGTCAGAACTGGCAGCCATCGACGCACTGACCGGCCTGGCCAACCGCCGCATCCTGGACGAACGCCTGCGCCTGGAATGGGACCGTGCGCAACGCTCGACCGAGCCGCTGACGTTGCTGATGATCGATGTGGACCACTTCAAGGCCTTCAACGATCGACACGGCCATCAAGGCGGCGACGAAGCATTGCGCACCGTTGCCCAGGTGATCGGCAGCAACATCCGTCGACCTGCCGACCTGGCCGCGCGGTATGGCGGGGAAGAGTTTGCGGTGGTACTGCCGCATACCGACACCCAGGGTGCCTGGGTCATCGCCGAGCACATCCGCAGCAGCGTCGAACACTTGCCACGGGTGGCGGGCGATGAACGACCGATTACGGTGAGTATTGGGCTGAGCACCTGGGACAAACGCAAACGCCAGTCGCTGGAAGCATTGTTGCTGAGTGCCGACCAGGCGTTGTACGAGGCCAAGCACAGTGGACGCAATCGGATCGTGGATGCTGCCACTCTTCAGGAGCTGTGAGGCAAGCCATCCACCTGACACAGCAAGTTCCCTGTGGGAGCTCCCGAGCTTTAGCGAGGCTGCGATAGCGGAGTGTCAGGCAATGGAAATGCCAGCAGTGCCGCCGCCTTCGCAGCCTCGCTGGGGCTCGACAGCTCCCACAGTTGATCTCAGTCGTTGCCGAGATTGCGCTCGCAGGTGCAACCCAATCCACCTGACCCAGCAAGTTCCCTGTGGGAGCTCCCGAGCTTTAGCGAGGCTGCGATAGCGGAGTGTCAGGCGATGGAAATGCCGGCAGTACCGCCGCCTTCGCAGCCTCGCTGGGGCTCGACAGCTCCCACAGTTGATCTCAGTCGTTGCCGAGATTGTGTTCGCAGGTGCAGCCCAATCCACCTGACACAGCAAGTCCTCTTGTGGGAGCTCCCGAGCTTTAGCGAGGCTGCGATAGCGGAGTGTCAGGCGATGGAAATGCCGGCAGTACCGCCGCCTTCGCAGCCTCGCTGGGGCTCGACAGCTCCCACAGTTGAGCTCGATCGTTGCTGAGATTGCGCTCGCAGGTGCAACCCAATCCACCTGACCCAGCAAGTTCCCTGTGGGAGCTCCCGAGCTTTAGCGAGGCTGCGATAGCGGAGTGTCAGGCGATGGAAATGCCGGCAGTACCGCCGCCTTCGCAGCCTCGCTGGGGCTCGACAGCTCCCACAGTTGAGCTCGGTCGTTGCCGAGATTGTGTTCGCAGGTGCAGCCCAATTCACCTGACACAGCAAGTCCTCTTGTGGGAGCTCCCGAGCTTTAGCGAGGCTGCGATAGCGGAGTGTCAGGCGATGGGAATGCCGGCAGTACCGCCGCCTTCGCAGCCTCGCTGGGGCTCGACAGCTCCCACAGTTGAGCTCGATCGTTGCTGAGATTGCGCTCGCAGGTGCAGCCCAATCCACCTGACACAGCAAGTCCTCTTGTGGGAGCTCCCGAGCTTTAGCGAGGCTGCGATAGCGGACTGTCAGGCGATGAAAATGCCAGCAGTACCGCCGCCTTCGCAGCCTCGCTGGGGCTCGACAGCTCCCACAGTTGAGCTCGATCGTTGCTGACATTGCGCTCCACAGGTGCAACCCAACCCATCTGACACAGCAAGTCCCCTGTGGGAGCTCCCGAGCTTTAGCGAGGCTGCGATAGCGGAGTGTCAGGCGATGGGAATGCCGGCAGTACCGCCGCCTTCGCAGCCTCGCTGGGGCTCGACAGCTCCCACAGTTGAGCTCGGTCGTTGCCGAAATTGCGTTCCAATACACCTGACACAGCGAGCTCCCTGTGGGGGCTCCCGAGCTTCTTCGCGACCAAGACCGCGCACATAAAAAAAGGCCACCCGAAGGCAGCCTTTTAAAACTAAAGAAAGAGAGTTGTTACTTACACCGCCGCAACGGGACGCATGTAAGAGATCGGTGCGGTGCTGGCATCTTCGAAGGTCACGACTTCCCAAGCGTCTGTCTGCTCAATCAACTTGCGCAGCAGCTGGTTGTTAAGGGCGTGGCCCGACTTGAAGCCTTTGAACTCGCCTATCAGGCTATTGCCCAGCAGGTAGAGGTCACCGATTGCATCGAGGATCTTGTGCTTCACGAATTCGTCTTCATAGCGAAGGCCGTCTTCGTTCAGTACACCATCCGCGTCGACCACAATGGCGTTTTCAACGCTGCCGCCGAGTGCGAGGTTGTGCTTGCGCAGGTACTCGATGTCACTCATGAAACCAAAGGTACGGGCGCGGCTGACTTCTTTTACAAACGAAGTGCTGGAAAAATCCACGCTTGCACTTTGGGTGCGGTCGCGGAATACCGGGTGATCGAAATCGATCTCAAAGCTCACTTTAAAGCCTTCGAACGGGACGAAGGTGGCGCGCTTGTCGCCGTCTTCTACTGTCACTTCCCGCAGAATGCGTATGAACTTCTTGGCTGCGTCCTGTTCTTCCAGGCCGGCAGATTGAATCAGGAATACGAAAGGTCCAGCGCTGCCATCCATGATTGGGACTTCGGACGCGGAGAGCTCGACGTAGGCGTTATCGATGCCCAAACCGGCCATGGCCGAGAGCAAGTGCTCCACCGTGTCCACTTTGACGTCACCGTTGACCAGTGTGGTCGACATAGTGGTTTCGCCAACGTTTTCCGCGCGAGCAGGAATCTGCACCACAGGGTCCAGGTCGGCACGAACAAACACGATGCCGGTGTCGACAGGTGCGGGCTTGAGGGTCAGGTATACCTTCTCCCCGGAGTGCAGACCTACACCTGTGGCACGGATAATATTCTTCAGGGTGCGTTGTTTAATCATGGCTTGGACCGCTTGAGCGCAAATTGCGAACTGGTATCAACAAAGGCTGGCGATAATAGCAGACCAGACCTTTGCTGAACACCAATCACCTTCATAGCCCTGATACATTCCATCAATCGGCCTGACGACGCAGGAATGCCGGGATATCCAGGTAGTCCAGATCATCTTGCGGATTCGGGCTACGGGACGCCGCAGCACCGGCTTGCGCCTGGTTGCGCATCACGGTCGGACGGTCCAGGTCACGGTAGTTCACCGACGGCAGTTCCTGGCGCGAAGGCGCTGGAGCGGCAGCCGCTTGGCTGGCGTGGCTGGCCTGGCTGTTATGCAGGGTGTTGTCGATAACCTTCACAGGCTTCTCGATTTTGGCACCCAGGCCGGTCGCAACCACGGTCACGTGCAGCTCGTCGCGCATGTCCGGATCGATCACGGTGCCGACTTTGACCATGGCGTGCTCGGAAGCGAAGGCTTCGATGATGCTACCCACGTCCGAGTACTCACCCAGGGACAGGTCGGGACCTGCGGTGATGTTCACCAGGATGCCGCGTGCGCCTTGCAGGTTCACGTCTTCCAGCAATGGGTTGCGGATGGCCGCTTCGGTGGCTTCACGCGCACGGTTCGGACCGCTGGCGCAGCCAGTGCCCATCATCGCCATGCCCATTTCGCTCATCACGGTACGGACGTCGGCAAAGTCGACGTTGATCATGCCTGGGCGCTTGATGATGTCGGAGATACCGCGAACGGCACCGGCCAGTACATCGTCAGCCTTGGCGAATGCGGACAGCAGGCTCGCGTCCTTGCCCAGGATGGTCAGCAGTTTCTCGTTGGGAATGGTGATCAACGAGTCGACGCTTTCAGACAGCAGACGGATACCTTCGTCGGCGATCTGCATGCGCTTGCGACCTTCGAACGGGAACGGACGGGTCACGACCGCAACCGTCAGGATCCCCATTTCCTTGGCCACTTCGGCAATGATCGGCGCAGCACCGGTACCGGTACCGCCGCCCATGCCAGTGGTGATGAACACCATGTTGGTGCCTTGCAGCACTTCGGCAATTCGCTCGCGGTCTTCCAGGGCGGCTTGACGGCCGACTTCCGGATTGGCGCCGGCGCCGAGGCCCTTGGTCACGGCTGTGCCCAGTTGCAGGATGGTCCGCGCGCCGATGCTTTTGAGCGCCTGGGCATCAGTGTTGGCGCAGATGAATTCAACGCCTTCAATGTTGCTCTTGACCATATGGTTGACAGCGTTGCCGCCGCCACCGCCGACACCGATCACTTTGATGACCGGGCTAGCGGGGATGTTGTCTACGAGTTCAAACATGTTCCCTCTCCTTTCGTTATCTCTAGTTTTTTCGCCTACTACTTTGTTGCGTGTTGCGGTGTCGCGGTAAATCGTTAGAAGTTGCCCTTGACCCATGCCTGCAGGCGCTCGAACAACGGCGCTTTCGCCTCGTCGTCGCTGCGGTAGCTGTCACGGTTGCTA
The DNA here is from genome assembly GCF_001983175.1 of Pseudomonas cedrina subsp. cedrina. Classification (GTDB taxonomy): domain Bacteria; phylum Pseudomonadota; class Gammaproteobacteria; order Pseudomonadales; family Pseudomonadaceae; genus Aquipseudomonas; species Aquipseudomonas cedrina. The sequence continues at coordinate 263,915 of NZ_MNPW01000004.1, read as the reverse complement.
GGGCCCGACAGGGAAATGCCGTCGGTCTGCTTTTGCAGCCCGTACAACAGCAAGCCCACGCCAGTGGAATAAATCGGGTTGCGCACCACGTCGCCCAGGCCCTTGACGCCATGGGGCACGCCCAGGCGGACCGGCATGTGGAAGATTTCCTCGGCCAACTCGACCGCGCCTTCCATCTTCGAGGTACCACCGGTCAGCACGATGCCGGCCGGGATCAGGTCTTCGTAGCCGCTGCGGCGCAGTTCAGCCTGGATCAGGGTGAACAGTTCGTCGTAGCGTGGCTCGACCACTTCGGCCAGGGCCTGGCGCGACAGTTCGCGCGGTGGACGGTCGCCCACGCTCGGCACCTTGATGGTCTCGCCGGCACCGGCCAGCTTGGCCAGGGCGCAGGCGTAGCGGATCTTGATTTCTTCGGCGTACTGGGTCGGTGTACGCAGCGCCATGGCGATGTCGTTGGTGACCTGGTCGCCGGCAATCGGGATCACCGCGGTGTGACGGATCGCACCCTCGGTGAAGATCGCGATGTCGGTGGTGCCGCCGCCGATGTCCACCAGGCACACGCCCAGTTCTTTTTCGTCGTCGGTCAGTACCGAGTAGGCCGAAGCCAACTGCTCGAGAATGATGTCGTCGATTTCCAGGCCGCAGCGGCGCACGCATTTTTCGATGTTCTGGGCGGCGTTGACGGCGCAGGTCACCACGTGAACCTTGGCTTCCAGGCGTACACCCGACATGCCCAGCGGCTCGCGAACGCCTTCCTGGTTGTCGATCACATAGTCCTGGGGCAGCGTGTGCAGCACGCGCTGGTCAGCCGGGATCGCCACGGCCTGGGCGGCGTCGAGGACGCGCTCAAGGTCGGCCGAGCTGACTTCACGGTCGCGGATCGCCACGATGCCGTGGGAGTTCAAGCTGCGGATATGGTTGCCGGCCACGCCGACAAACGCCGAGTGGATCCGGCAACCGGCCATCAGCTGCGCTTCTTCGATGGCGCGCTGGATCGATTGCACGGTGGACTCGATGTTCACCACCACGCCCTTCTTCAGGCCCCGGGACGGATGCGTGCCAATACCGACGATTTCGATCGTGCCGTCTTCCCCGACCTCGCCCACCAGCGCCACCACCTTGGAGGTGCCGATATCGAGACCGACGATCATTTTGCCGCTTTGCACGTTTGCCATGGGTCCTGCCTCTTCTTAATTCTTCGCGACAGCGGGTTGCGCTGCCGTGGGCGCAGCCGGTTCACGCCAGCCGACGGCAAGGCCGTTGGCGTAACGCAGGTCGACGCTCGCAATGTTCGTAATCTGTTCTTTCAAGGTCTTGTCATAGATGGCGATGAAGCGGCGCATCTTTTCCACCAAGCGGTCGCGTCCCAGCAACAACTGGATGCCCGGGCCGGAACTGCCTGCCCCGGTCGTCAAAAACCAGCTGCCCCGTTCACGCAGTTCCAGGCGTGCAATGGAGAAGCCCAGCGGCCGCAGCATCTGGCTCAAGGCCTGGTACTGCTGCATCACTTGCTGCTGCGCCCGCTGCGGCCCGAACAGCTGCGGCAGGTGCTCGTAGTTGGCCAGCTCACGCGGGGTGAACGCCTGGCCCTGGTTGTTCAACAGCGCTTCGTCACCCCAACGGGCCACGGGCAGTTGCTCTTCCAGGCGGATCGTCACCTGGTCCGGCCATACGCGACGCACTTCGGCGTGGGCGATCCAGGGCATTTGTTCCAGCTCGGCGCGCATGCCGGCCAGGTCGATGGTAAAGAAGCTCGCCGCCAGGAAAGGCCCGATGCGCTGCTGTACCGCTTGCTGGCTGATGTAGCTCAAGTCGCCCTGCACGCTGATCTTGGTGATCGGCCGATCGGCATACGGCAGTAGACGCTGCGCGCCCTCGTAAGTGCCAAAGCCCAACACCACCAGCATCACCGGCCAGAACAGCGCCTTGATAAAACCAAAGTTGGCTTTGGGCAGGCGCGCCGACATCGGCTCTTTAGCCACCATTCGGCTGGCACCCCGTGGCACCGGCTTGCGGCTCGGTGCTTGTGGGGGCTGATGACGAAGCGATGCGCCTTTCATGTCTTAGCCTCGGTTCCTTACTTCACCGGCACCTTCACCGGCGACGCTTGCCGCCAGGATCGCCAGCACCAACTGCTGGAAATCCAGGCCGGCTGCGCGAGCGGCCATGGGCACCAGGCTGTGGTCGGTCATGCCCGGCGCAGTGTTGACTTCCAGGAACCAGAAATTCCCCTGGTCGTCCTGCATCACGTCTGCCCGCCCCCAACCGGCGATACCCAGCGCCTCACAGGCTTTCGCCGTGAGGTCCATCAATTCCTGTTCTTTGCTTGCATCGAGGCCGCACGGGATCCGGTACTGGGTATCGGAAGCCACGTACTTGGCGTCGTAGTCGTAAAAGGTGTGGGGCGTGCCCAATGCGATTGGCGGCAATACCTGGCCACGCAGGGTGGCGATGGTGTACTCGGGACCCTGGATCCACTGTTCCACCAACACTTGCGAATCGTAGGTACTTGCCGCTTTCCATGCGTCGATCAATTCGGCGGCCGAGTTCACTTTGGCCATGCCGATACTGGAGCCTTCATGGGCTGGTTTGACGATCAAAGGCAGGCCCAGTTCCTTGGCCGCAGAAATACAATCGTCCTCGCTGCACAGCACGCTATGACGCGGCGTCGGAATGCCCAGGCTGTGCCACACCTGCTTGGTGCGCAGCTTGTCCATGGCCAGCGCCGACGCAAGGATGCCGCTGCCGGTGTAAGGGATGCCGGCGCACTCCAACAGGCCCTGCATGCTGCCGTCTTCACCGCCACGGCCGTGCAGAATAATGAAGGCGCGGTCGATCTTCTCGGCCAGCAGGCGGGCGAGGAAGTCATCGCCCACGTCGATGCCGAATGCGTTTACACCGGCACTTTGCAGCGCTTGGAGCACGGCGTTGCCGGACTTGAGCGACACTTCGCGCTCAGCACTTTTACCGCCGAACAACACTGCGACGCGGCCGAAATCAGCCGGTGCGATGGTCGAGAACAGGGAGCCGTAGTCAGTGATCATTTCGACTTCCCCTTCTGCGCGGCAAACAGCGGACTCGCCAACAATTTAGGCGCAAGGCCGCCAATGTCACCGGCGCCCTGGCACAGCAGGATGTCACCGGCACGCAGCAGCGGCTTGACGATGGGCGCCAGGTCCACGCCTCGCTCGATGTAGATCGGGTCCAGCTGGCCACGCTGGCGGATGCTGTTGCACAACTTGCGGCTGTCGGCGCCCGGGATCGGCTCTTCACCGGCCGGGTACACTTCCATCAGCAGCAGCACGTTGGCATCGGCCAATACATTGACAAAATCGTCGTACAGATCGCGCGTACGGCTGTAACGGTGCGGCTGGTAGACCATCACCAGGCGGCGCTCCGGCCAGCCACCGCGTACGGCCTTGATCACGGCCGCGACTTCGGTGGGGTGGTGACCGTAGTCGTCCACCAGCATCACGTCACCGCCCTCGACCGGCAGTTGACCGTAGACCTGGAAGCGTCGGCCGACCCCGGCAAAACGTGACAGGCCTTCGACGATGGCTTCATCGCTGACGCCTTCATCGGTGGCGATGCAGATGGTCGCCAGGGAGTTGAGCACGTTGTGGTTGCCCGGCATATTCACCGATACATCCAGCGGCTCACGGTCGGGGCGCAGTACGGTGAAATAGGTTTGCATGCCTTCCTGGCGCACATTGATTGCGCGCACGTCGGCGTCTTCGCTGAAGCCATAGGTGACAGTCGGACGCTTGACCAGCGGCAGGATTTCGCGCACCACCGGATCGTCCAGGCACACCACCGCCAGGCCATAGAACGGCAGGTTGTGCAGGAACTCGACGAAGGTTTTCTTCAGTTTGTTGAAGTCGCCGTCGTAGGTAGCCATGTGGTCGGCGTCGATGTTGGTGACCACGGCGACCAACGGCTGCAGGTGCAGGAAGCTCGCGTCACTTTCATCGGCTTCGGCGATCAGGTAGCGGCTGGTGCCGAGCTGGGCATTGGTGCCGGCTGCATTCAGGCGACCGCCGATGACGAACGTCGGGTCCAGGCCGCCGGCCGCGAACACCGAGGCGATCAGGCTGGTGGTGGTGGTTTTGCCGTGGGTACCGGCGACGGCGATGCCGTGGCGATAACGCATCAGCTCGGCCAGCATCTCGGCGCGAGGCACCACGGGAATGCGGCGTTCCAGGGCGGTGGCCACTTCCGGGTTGGAGGTGTTCACGGCACTGGACACTACCAGCACGTCAGCCTCGGCGGCGTTCTCGGCGCGGTGGCCGATAAAGATCTGGGCGCCAAAGGACTTCAGGCGATCGGTGACCGGCGATTCCTTCAAATCAGAGCCGGACACCTGGTAGCCCAGGTTCAGCAATACTTCGGCAATCCCGCACATGCCCACGCCGCCGATGCCGACGAAGTGAATGCGACGGATGCGGCGCATTTCCGGCTGCGGCATGGCTTTCTGATTCTCAACCATGGGCCACCTCCAGGCAGATATCGACCACGGTGCGGGTTGCGTCAGGTTTGGCCAGGCGGCTTGCGGTGCTCGCCATGCTATTGAGTCGTTCCGGTTGCATCAAAACCTCGGTCAGGCGTGCGGCCAAATCGGCGGCGCCAGTCGTTCTTTGCGGCAGTAGGAAGGCAGCGCCCTCCCCGGCCAAATATTCGGCGTTGCGGGTCTGGTGGTCGTCGATGGCATGGGGCAAAGGCACCAGCAAGGACGGCAGACCGGCAGCAGCCAGTTCACTGACGGTCAGCGCGCCAGCGCGACAGACCACCAGGTCGGCCCAGCCATAGGCGTGGGCCATGTCTTTGATGAAGGGCTGGACGTTCGCCTCTACACCGGCCTCGCGATAACGCGAGGCGGTGACTTCATCGTGGTGCTTGCCGGCCTGATGGAAGATTTCCGGGCGCAGCGCTTCAGGCAGTTGCGCAACGGCTTCAGGCAGCAGTTTGTTCAGCGGCTCGGCGCCCAGGCTTCCGCCGAGGATCAGCAGATGTGCCTTGCGTCCGGCCAGCGCCTCACGGGCAATGCCCATGAACAGCTCGGTGCGCACCGGGTTGCCGGTGGTGCGGCGTTTGTCCGAAGCCGAGAAGGTGTTCGGGAAGGCTTCACACACCCGCGCGGCCAGCGGCACCAGCAAGCGGTTGGCGGTACCGGCAACGGCGTTCTGTTCGTGCACGATCACCGGCACACCGGCGAGTTTTGCCGCCACGCCACCGGGGCCGGTTACATAACCGCCAAAGCCGAGTACACACACCGGCTTCAACTCGCGAATGACCCGACGCGCCTGCCACACAGCCTTGAGCAACACGAACGGCGCCTTGAGCAGCGATAGCTTGCCCTTGCCCCGCAAGCCCGTGACGTTGATCAGGTGCAGCGGCAAACCGGCGTTCGGCACCAGCTCGTTCTCGATGCCGCGCGGCGTGCCCAGCCAGTGGACGCTGTAGCCACGGGACTGGAACTCCCGCGCGCACGCCAAGGCCGGGAACACGTGGCCCCCGGTGCCGCCGGCCATGATCAGCACGTTAGCGCCCATGGGTCGGCTCCTCGGCGAAGTCGCTTTCGCTGAACTCCATCTCTTCGCTGCCCAGGTGGGTTCGACTTTCCCACTCGATGCGCAGCAACAGGCCAAGACAGATGCAGCAAATCACCAACGAACTGCCGCCGTAGCTGAGGAACGGCAACGTCAGGCCCTTGGTAGGCAGCCGCCCGACATTTACCCCGACATTGATCAGGAATTGGCCGATCCAAAGGAATGCCAACCCGTAGGCAACGTAAGCGGCGAAGAATTGCTTGGCCTTTTCCGCCCACAGCCCTATGTACATGGCGCGCACACAGACGAATACAAACAGCGCAACGGTGCACAGCGAACCCACCACACCCAGCTCTTCGGCAAGGACCGAGAACACGAAGTCGGTGTGGGCTTCCGGCAGGTAGAACTGCTTCTGCACACTGTTCCCCAGCCCTACGCCAAACCACCCGCCTCGACCAAAGGCAATCAAGGCCTGGGTCAACTGGTAACCCGCGCCGAACTGATCAGACCAGGGGTCGGTAAAGGTAATCAGGCGGGCCATCCGGTAGGGCTGCGCCAGGACCAATAGATAAACGGCAACCACCGCCAGCACGACCATCAAGGCGAACCGTATAAGACCAACGCCGCCCAGGAACAGCATGACCGCCGCCGCGCCCATCATCACTACCGTGGCACCGAAGTCGGGCTCCATCAGCAACAGGCCGGCCATCGGCAGCAGCACGATGAACGGCTTGAAGAAGCCCATCCAGCTTTCGCGCACTTCTTTCTGACGCCGCACCAAATAGCCGGCGAGGTAGATCACCACGAACACCTTGGCGATTTCCGACGGCTGTACGTTGAACGCACCAAAGCCGATCCAGCGCATCGAACCGTTCACCTCGCGGCCGATGCCGGGCAGGATCACCATGACCAGCAAGCCGAACGCGCCGATGAGCATCATCCAACCCAGGCGCTGCCAGGTGGCGATGGGGATCATCATGGTGACGATGCACGCGCCAAGACCGATCACCAGGTAAACCAGGTGGCGGATCATCATGTAAAGCGTGTTGCCCGACTGCACGGCGGCCACTTCGGAAGAGGCCGACGTGATCATCACCAGGCCCAGGCCCAGCAACGCCAGGCAACCGGCGAGCATCGGGAAATCCAGGTCGATGCCGCGCCCGGTAATGATAGGCGAAGGGTACGGCTTGATGATGTTACGCCAGTCGATATTCATGCCAAGGCCTCCACGGCGCGAGCGAACAGCTGACCGCGCTCTTCGTAGTTCTTGAACATGTCGAAACTCGCACACGCAGGCGACAGCAGCACCGCATCGCCCGGCTGGGCCAGGGCTTTGCACTGGGCGATGGCGTCGTCCAGGGAGGTGGCGCGCACTTGCGGCACGGCGTCGCCCAGGGCGGCGGCGATCAAGTCGGCATCGCGGCCGATCAGCACCACGGCGCGGCAATGCGCGGCCACCGGGCCTTTAAGGTCCTTGAAGTCGGCGCCCTTGCCATCGCCACCGGCGATCAGCACCAGCTTGCCGTCGATATCGGCGCCCAGACCTTCGATCGCAGCCAGGGCCGCGCCAACGTTGGTGGCCTTGGAGTCGTTGTAGTAGCTGACGCCGTTAAGGTCGCGCACCCACTGGCAGCGATGCTCAAGACCGCCGAAGCTGCGCAGGCTCGACAGCATGGCGTCGAACGGCAGGCCCACGGCGTGGCCCAGTGCCAACGCCGCCAGGGCGTTGGCCTGGTTATGCGCGCCACGGATTTTCAACTCGCGCACCGGCATCAGGTTCTGGAATTCGAAGGCCAGGTATTTCTCGCCGTTCTCTTCACGAATGCCGAACGCCTTGAAGTCGGGTTTGCCCAGGCCGAAGGTCCAGCACGGCATGCCCTCGCCCATCAGCGGACGGCTCAGGGCATCCTGGCGGTTGACCACAAACTGCTTGGCTCCGCGGAAGATCCGGTGCTTGGCCAAGTGATAGGCCGGCAGGCCGCTGTAGCGGTCCATGTGGTCTTCACTGACATTCAATACGGTTGCCACTTCGGCACCGAGGTCGTGAGTGGTTTCCAGCTGGAAGCTCGACAGCTCCATCACGTACAGCTCGACGTCATCGCTGAGCAGGTCCAGTGCGGGCATCCCGAGATTACCGCCCACCGCCACACGCTTGCCGGCAGCCATCGCCATCTCGCCGACCAGAGTAGTGACGGTGCTTTTCGCGTTGGAACCGCTGATCGCCACGATCGGCGCCTTCGCGTTACGCGCGAACAGGTCGATATCGCCGGACAGCTTCACGCCACGCGCCGCTGCGGCTTGCAGGGCCGGTGTCGCCAGGGCCAGGCCCGGGCTCACGTAGAGCTCGTCGGCGCGGCACAGAAACTCGACATCCAGCTCGCCACAACGCACTTCCACGTGCGGGTAGTCACGGCGCAGCGTGACCAGCTCCGGTGGATTTTCCCGCGTATCGGCCACAGCAAACGACGTGCCCCGGTTCGCCAGGAAGCGAACCAGGGACATGCCGCTCTTGCCGAGGCCGACAACGATGCGGAAGTGGTCTGAAGCGATCAGGGACACTCGTTTCTACCTCAGTTTCAGGGTGGCAAGGCCGACCAGTACCAGAATCACGGTGATGATCCAGAAACGGACAATCACGCGCGGCTCGGGCCAGCCCTTGAGTTCAAAGTGGTGATGAATCGGCGCCATGCGGAACACACGGCGCCCGGTCAATTTGAAGGAGGCCACCTGGATGACCACCGACAGGGTTTCCATCACGAACACACCGCCCATGATGAACAACACGATTTCCTGGCGCACGATCACCGCGATGGTGCCCAGGGCCGCGCCCAGCGCGAGCGCGCCGACGTCGCCCATGAAGACTTGTGCCGGGTAGGTGTTGAACCAAAGGAACCCCAGGCCGGCACCGATCAGCGCGCCGCAGAACACGATCAGTTCACCCGCGCCCGGTACATAGGGAATCAGCAGGTATTCAGCGAATTTCACGTTACCCGACAGGTAGCAGAAGATGCCGAGCGCGCCGCCCACCATCACCGTCGGCATGATCGCCAGGCCGTCGAGGCCGTCGGTCAGGTTCACCGCATTGCTGGAGCCGACGATCACGAAGTAGGTCAGCACCACGAAGCCGATGCCCAGTGGAATGCTGGCGTCCTTGAGCATCGGGATGATCAAGGTGGTTTCCACGGCGCTCGGCGCGGTGCTGTACAGGAAGATCGCGGCGCCGAGGCCGAACACCGACTGCCAGAAATATTTCCAGCGGCTTGGCAGCCCCTTGGAGTTCTTCTCGATCACTTTGCGGTAGTCGTCGACCCAACCGATGGCGCCGAATAACAGGGTGACCAGCAACACGGTCCAGACATAGCGGTTGTGCAGGTCAGCCCACAGCAAGGTGCTGATACCGATGGACGACAGGATCAGCGCGCCGCCCATGGTCGGCGTACCGGATTTGGACAGGTGCGACTGCGGGCCGTCATTGCGAACCGATTGACCAATTTGCAGGTTCTGCAGGGTGCGGATCATCCACGGCCCCAGGAACAGCGACAAACACAGCGCGGTCAGCACACCCAGGATCCCGCGCAGGGTCAGGTACTGAAAGACCGCGAAGCCTTTGTGGAACTGTTGCAGATACTCAGCCAGCAGCAGCAGCATTAATGTTTCTCCGTACTTGAGCCACACAAGGCCGCGACGACGTTTTCCATCACCGCGCTGCGCGATCCCTTGATCAAAATGGTTGTGTGTGTGTCTTGCTCAGCCGCCGTCAGCGCCTGGATCAGCTCAGCCTGGGTCGCGAAATGCCGCGCACCGGGGCCGAAGGCTTTGACGGCGTGGGCCATGTTGGGGCCGACGGCGTAGAGCGCGTCGGCTTTGCCGACGGCGTAGGCGCCGACTTCGCGGTGGCCTTGTTCAGCCCAGTCGCCCAGCTCGCCGATATCGCCCAGCACCAGCACCTTGCGCCCGGCAAAGCCGTTCAGCAGGTCGACTGCCGCGTTAACCGAGGACGGGTTGGCGTTGTAAGTGTCATCGATCACGCGCATGCCGTTGGTTGCCAGTTGCGCCACGGTACGGCCCTTGACCGGCTGCACCGCGCCCAGGCCGGTGGCGATACCGAACAGCGACACGCCCAGGGCGTAGGCAGCGGCAGCGGCGGCCAGGGCATTGGCGACGTTATGGTTACCCAGCAGGTTCAACTGCACGTGCTCACTGCCTTGCGGGGTGTGCAAGGTAAAGGACGGGCAGCCACGGGCATCGACGCTGAGGTGGGAGGCGTGGACATCGGCCGCCGCGTTGAGCACGGCGAACGTCAGGACCTTGCGACCGGCGGCGCGTACACGCCAGGTCTCGAAGGCTTTGTCATCCAGATTCAATACCGCAGTGCCCGTTGCATCGAGGCCTTCGAGGATTTCGCCCTTGGCCTGGACGATTTTCTCCGGGCCGCCGAACTCGCCGACATGGGCGGTACCGGCATTATTGATGACCGCAACCTGGGGTTTGGTCAGCGCCACGGTGTAGGCAATTTCGCCGATGCGCGACGCGCCCAACTCAATCACGGCCGCCGTGTGTTCCGGGGCCAGTTCGAGCAAGGTCAGCGGGGCGCCGAAATCATTATTCAGGTTGCCACGGGTGGCCAGTACCGGGCCGCGCGTGCGCAGCACACCCGCCAACAGTTCCTTGACCGTGGTCTTGCCGCTGGAGCCGGTGATGGCGGCAACCGGCTTGTCAAAGGCGGCGCGGTTCAGCGCGCCGAGTTGGCCGAGGGCCAGACGGGTGTCGGCCACCAGCAATTGCGGCAGCGTGGAGTCCGCCACGGCGCGCTGTACCAAGGCACCCACGGCACCTTTGGCGGCAACGTCGTTCAGGTAGTCATGCCCATCGAACCGCGGCCCGGCCAACGCCACGAACAGTTGACCCGGCTTGATGGCGCGGCTGTCGATACTGACGCCGTCAAAGCTGCAATCGCTCGACAACACACGGGCCGACAGGGCCTGGGCCAGCTCGCTGAATGTCATTGCCTTAAGCATGGGCGACCTCCCAGGCGGCCAAGGCGCGATCAGCCTCGACCAGGTCGGAGAACGCATGGCGCTCGCCGTTGATTTCCTGATAGTCCTCGTGGCCTTTACCGGCCAACACCACCACATCGTCCGCGCTGGCGCTGGCGATCAACTGGGCGATGGCTGCGCCGCGACCGGAAACGAAGGCGGCCTTGGACACGTCGTTGAAGCCCGTCCGGATGTCGTCGAAAATCTGGCCCGGGTCTTCGCTGCGGGGGTTGTCGTCGGTGACGAGCACGCCATCGGCCAGGCGCTCGACGATCTCGGCCATCAACGGGCGCTTGCCGCGATCGCGATCACCGCCGCAACCGAACAGGCACAGCAACTTGCCCTTGGCGTGTGGACGCAGTGCCACCAGAACTTTTTCCAGTGCATCCGGGGTATGTGCGTAATCGACCACGACCAGCGGCTGCGTGCCGCCACCCAGGCGCTGCATGCGACCGGCCGGGCCTTCCAGCTTGGGCAAGACCTTGAGGATTTCATCCAGCGCGTAATCCAGGCCGAGCAACGCGCCGACGGCGGCGAGGACGTTGCTCAGGTTGAAGCGACCGAGCAAGGTGCTGCGCAGGTGGTGTTCACCCTGAGGCGTGACCAAGGTGGCGCGCACGCCCTCGTCATTGAACTGCGCTTCGCGGCAATACAGGTAGGCGCTGGAGTCTTCCAGGCTATAGCTGATCAGGCGCGACTCGCTTTGCTCGGCAGCCAGTTGGCGACCGAACGCGTCATCGAGGTTAACCACCCGGCATTTCAGGTCATTCCAGGCAAACAGCTTGGCCTTGGCGGCGGCGTACGCCTCCATGGTGCCGTGGTAGTCCAGATGATCCCGAGACAGGTTGGTCATCACCGCCACGTCGAACGCCAGCGCGGTCACGCGGCCCTGGTCCAGGCCGTGGGACGATACTTCCATGGCAACCGCCTTGGCACCGGCCTTCTTCAGGTCGGCCAGGGTCGCTTGCACGGCAATAGGGTTCGGCGTGGTGTGCAGGCCGCTTTGCAGCGCGCCATAGAAGCCCGTGCCCAGGGTGCCGACAATGCCGCAGTGCTGGCCCAGCAGGTCGAGGGCCTGGGCAACCAGTTGGGTCACGCTGGTCTTGCCGTTGGTGCCGGTAACGCCGACCAGGTTGAGGTGACGGCTGGGCTCGCCGTAGAAACGCCCGGCGATGTCTGACAATTGCCTGGCCAAGCCTTTGACCGGAATCAGCGGCACGTCGGTGATCGGCAGCACGGTGGCGCCGTCCACTTCATAGGCCACGGCCGCCGCGCCGCGTTGCAACGCATCCGCGATATGCGCGCGGCCATCGAATTTACCGCCAGGCACGGCCAGGAACAGGTCACCGGCGCGCACATTACGGCTGTCCAGGCTCAACTCGCGGATCAACAGATCGCGACCGGCGTGGGCAAAAATCTTGTTCAGGCTAAGAGACATCAGCCGCGCCCTCCATTGGCTTTTACCGCAGCGACCGGTGGGCCGGCGTTCGCTTGCTGGGTCGGCGGCAGGTTGTCCGGCGTGATGTTCATCAGGCGCAGGGTGCCGGACATCACTTTGCTGAACACCGGCGCCGATACCAGGCCACCGAAGTAGCCGGCTTTACTCGGTTCATCGATCACGACCACGACGGCGTAGCGTGGGTCGCTCATCGGCCCGAAGCCGGCGAACAACGAACGGTAGGAGTTTTCGGCGTAGCCCTTGGTGCCCACCGATGTCTTGCGTGCGGTACCCGACTTGCCGGCCACGTGATACGCCGGCACCTGGGCACGGAAGACGCCGCGCGGTGCTTCGATCACCTGCTGCAGCATGCCTTGCATGGTCTTGGCGACGTTTTCCGGGATCACCTGGGTGGCTTGCGGCGCTTCGTCGACGTGGATCAGGCTCAGTGGAACCATCCGGCCATTATTCGCCAATACAGAGAAAGCGTGAGCCAGCTGGATCGCGGTCACCGACAGGCCGTAGCCGTAGGAAAGCGTGGCGGTCTCGGCTTTTTTCCAGTCGCGGTAGTTCGGCAGGTTGCCTACGCGCTCGCCCGGAAAGTTAAGGCCGGTGGGTTGACCCAGGCCGATTTTCTGCGCCAGGCGGTAGATGGCCTCGCCGCCGATATCAAAGGCGACCTTGCTCATGCCCACGTTACTGGAGTTGATCAAGATACCTGTCAGATCCAGCACCGGACCTTCGGTACGGGATACGTCGCGGATGGTATACCTGCCCAACTGCAAGGTACCCGGATACACCTCGACCTTGTCGCTGGGCTTCCAGCGTCCGGTTTCCAGGGCGGCACTCATGGAGATGGCTTTCATGGTCGAACCCGGCTCGAACACGTCGATCATCGCGCGGTTGCGCATCATCGCCGGCTGCAGGTTGCGACGGTTGTTCGGGTTGTAGGTCGGCTGGTTGACCATGGCCAGGATCTCGCCGCTCTTCACGTCCATGATCACCAGGCTGCCGGCCTTGGCGCCGTTCTCGATGATCGCGTTACGCAGCTCGCGGTTCGCCAGGTATTGCAGGCGCAGGTCAATCGACAACGCCAAGGGCTTGCCGGCCTTGGCGTTTTTAGTGACTTGGACATCCTTGATCAGTCTGCCGCGCCGATCCTTGATGACTTGTCGTTTGCCGGGAACCCCGGCGAGCCATTCGTCATAGGCCAGTTCCACCCCTTCACGGCCGTGGTCGTCAATGTCGGTAAAGCCAACCATGTGCGCGGTGGTTTCACCCGCCGGGTAGAAACGACGAAATTCCTCGATGCCATAGACACCGGGGACTTTAAGGTCGAGTACTTGCTGGCCTTGTTCGGGGGTGAGCCCACGGACCAGGTAAATGAATTCCTTGTTGGCCTGGGCTTCGAGGCGTTCGGCCAAGGCCTTGGGCTCCTGGCCGAGGGCAGCCGCCAGCTGCGGCCACTTGTCCTTGGCGACCTGGAGTTCCTTGGCGTTGGCCCACAGCGTAGTCACCGGGGTACTGACAGCCAGAGGCTCGCCGTTACGGTCGGTGATCAGGCCACGGTGCGCGGGAATCGGGATGTGCCGCAGGCTGCGGGCGTCGCCCTGGCCGATCAGGAAGTCGCGGTCGATCACTTGCAGGTCGACAATGCGCCAGACGATCGCGCCCACCATCAATGCGAGCAAACCCAGCATCAGGCGGAAGCGCCATGGGTAGAGTGCGCCTTCGAGCTTCATCATGGCGCCACCATGCGAACGTCGGCCGCGCCCGGAATATGCATTTTCAACTGTTCGGTGGCCAGCACTTCGATACGGCTATGGGCCGTCCAAGTACTTTGCTCCAGGATCAGCCGGCCCCACTCGGCCTGCGCCTTGTCACGCACACTCAATTCCCCATACAGGGTATTGAGCAATTGGCGGTTGTAGTGCGCGCTGTAGGACACCGCAATCGCGGACACCAGCACGCCAACGTACAGCAGCATCATGAAGAAGCTGCCGCCCGGGAGGGGTTTGGCGAAAAGCTTGCTCACCGCAACTTCTCGGCAACGCGCATGACGGCGCTACGGGAACGTGGGTTGGCCTTGAGTTCGGCTTCGGAGGCGAACTGCGCTTTGCCATGGATTTTGATTTTCGGCACAAAGGCTTCGAAACGTACCGGCAGGTTGCGCGGCAGGTTGTCGGACTCGCCCTTGACCAGGCGGCGCATGAACAGTTTGACGATCCGGTCTTCCAGGGAGTGGAAGCTGATCACCACCAGGCGACCACCCACTTCCAGCGCCTCGAGGGCCGCCTCGAGGCCGGCTTCCAGGTCGCCCAATTCGTTGTTGACGTGAATACGCAGGCCCTGGAACGCACGGGTTGCCGGGTTCTTGCCCTTTTCCCACGCTGGGTTGGCGACCTTGAGCACTTCGGCCAGGTCGGCGGTGCGCTCGAACGGCTGGATTTCGCGACGCTCGACCACGGCGCGGGCCATGCGGCCGGCGAAGCGTTCTTCACCGTATTCCTTGAACACACGGGCGATTTCTTCCACCGGCGCGGTGGCGATGAACTGTGCGGCGCTGACGCCACGGGTCGGGTCCATGCGCATGTCGAGCGGGCCGTCATTCATGAAGCTGAAGCCGCGCTCCGGGTCGTCAAGCTGCGGCGAGGAGACGCCCAGGTCGAGCAAAACCCCGGCCACCTTGCCCGCCATGCCACGCGCGGCGACTTCGGCGCCCAGCTCGGCAAAGCTGCGTTGCACAACGACAAAGCGGCCGTCTTCGGCCGCTAGCGCTTGCCCGGTGGCAATCGCCTGGGGGTCCTTGTCGAACCCGAGGAGTTTACCGTCGGGCCCGAGCCGGCTGAGTATCAGGCGGCTATGCCCGCCCCTGCCGAAGGTGCCATCCAGATAGCAGCCATCCGCGCGTACGGCGAGAGCCTCAACGGCTTCGTCAAGCAGTACGGTGATGTGGTTAAAGCCGCTATCAATAGTCACAGGATCAAATCACGCAGTTCATCAGGCATGGCGCCCGGTTGTTGAATAGCCGCCAGGTCAGCTGCGGAAACAGCATCCCAGGCATCTTCGTCCCACAATTGGAACTTGTTCAGTTGGCCGACCAGCATTGCGCGCTTATCCAGCTTGGCGTACTCGCGCAAACGCGGAGGCACCAGGAAACGACCGCTGCCATCGAGTTCGAGGTCGACGGCATTGCCGATCAGCAAACGCTGCAGGCGGCGGTTCTCTTCACGCAATGAAGGCAGGGCGCGCAGTTTGGTTTCGATCAACTCCCACTCATCGAGCGGGTAAACACATAAACAAGGGTCGACGGCATCAATGGTGATGATCAACTGTCCGGAACTTCGCGAAATGAGCTCGTCACGATACCGGCTCGGCATGGCGAGACGGCCTTTTGCATCGAGACTGATAGCGTTAGCTCCGCGAAACACAGATGCGTTTCTCCAAATTTTAGCGTTTTACGTTCAAAAAACCCACTTTGTGCCACTTTCCGCCACTTGCGCACACTATAGGAATGCGCCCACCACACCGTCAAGGCGCGGATTCAAGGAAAAGCCTTACAGAACGGAGATTTAGGAGCGTAAACGGAGGAGAAACCAGAGTTCGACGGTGTTTTTGACCCAGCAAGCGCAGACAGCTCAAAGAGCTATAGCTCAAAGTTAAAGTGATTTATTAAGAGTAAGATTTTTTTGGTATTACGAAGACGCATCTGCCAATGATTTGGCAGGGAGGGATTCTTGCGTTACTACCGGGTTTTTGCCCGAGACTCGGGCAAAAGGAAAAAGGTGGAGAGTCGATCTGTAAGCCGGGTTCTGTCGTGAACAGTCATTCGTCTACGATGGCCATCACTGGACATCTTTAGCAACCTACCCGGTCCCAGCGCGGGCCACGCCTTGGGACCCTATTTGGTCTTGCTCCAAGTGGGGTTTACCTATGCCACGAACTGTTGCCAGTCGCGCGGTGCGCTCTTACCGCACCTTTTCACCCTTACCGGCACCGAAGTGCTTAGGCGGTTATTTTCTGTGGCACTTTCCGTAGGCTCACGCCTCCCAGGCATTACCTGGCACTTCGCCCTATGGAGCCCGGACTTTCCTCCCCCCCCTAATTTTCATAGAGGGCAGCGACTGTCCAATCGACTCTCCGCCGCGCAGGTTAACGGCACGGCGGACTTAGGACAAGTGTTAAAAGTTCAGAACTGCCATCACCTTCAGACGAAATACCGGCTCAATCCCGGAACTAATCGGCTTTCTGTTTATCGAGCGCCGCCTGGTACAGCACATTTTTGCGCACCCCGGTAATTTCCGCGGCCAGGGCCGCCGCGCGCTTGAGCGGCATTTCCTTGAGCAGCAGGTCCAGGACGCGCATGGCCTCGGTGCCCACGGCATCTTCGCTTTCCGGCGCCGTCCAGCCCGCCACCAGCACCACGCACTCGCCGCGCTGCTGGTTGCTGTCGCCTTCGACAAAGGCGCGCAGTTCTTCCAGCGGCAGGCCCTTGAGGGTTTCAAAGGTTTTGGTCAGCTCACGGGCCAGCAGTGCGAGGCGCTCGGCGCCAAACACCAGCTCCATGTCCTGAAGGCATTCAAGAATGCGATGCGGGGCTTCATAGAAAATCAAGGTGCGCGGCTCTTCCTTCAGCGCTTGCAGGCGCGCACGACGCCCAACGGCCTTGGCCGGCAGGAAGCCTTCGAAGATAAACCGGTCGGACGGCAGGCCCGCCGCCGATAACGCTGCGATCAGCGCGCACGCGCCCGGAACAGGCACTACATTGATACCTGCCGCCCGCGCCTGGCGCACCAGGTGGTAGCCAGGGTCGGAAATCAGCGGCGTGCCCGCGTCGGAGATCAGCGCCACATCGTCGCCAGCCAGCAAGCGCACGATAAAACGGCTGCCTTCTTCGCGTTCGTTGTGCTCATGGCAGGCCGCCAGTGGCGTGCTGATACCAAAGTGCTGCATCAACCGCTGGGAATGCCGCGTGTCTTCAGCCGCAATCAATTTGACGTCGCGCAACACCTTAAGCGCACGCGCACTGATGTCGTCCAGGTTGCCAATGGGCGTCGCCACGACAAAAAGCGAGCCTGCAGTGGAATTCAAAGGACCTGGAGCAGTCAAAACGCACACCTCGATGGTTGGCAAAAACCACATTGTAGCGCGTAGGCGCCTTGAAAATATGCCCTCGCTGCCGATGCCCTTTCAGCCGTTTAACGCCAATTGCAACATTTGCACGACCTAAATCGACGGTTTCACACCAGTAACATCGCGCCTGGGCCAGTGCTTGGGTACACTTCCACGCTAATTTGATCGGTATCAGGAACACTTACATGATCGCTTGCCTGCGGCTGCTCTCCGCCCTCTGCCTTGCTGCCTTGTTGGCCGCTTGCGCCAGCTCGCCCTCGTCCAGCCTTGGCGACCTTCCACGGACCCCGGACGCCAGTATCGAGCAACTGCTCGAACAGGCCACGACCGCCAACACGCCGGAAAAGGCCGCGATGCTGCGCCTGAGTGCGGCAGACCTGGCCTACAAGCAGAACAACCCGGGACGCTCGTCGCAGATTCTTGCGCAGGTGCCCCTGGATGCTCTCAAGCCCGCCGCGCAAGTGTTTGCCAGCACGCTGGCCGCCGAACTGGCGATGGCGCGCAACCAGCCCAAGGCGGCGTTGACCGCCCTGAACCACCCGAGCCTGCAAAGCTTGAAGGAGCTGCCGCCTGAACAGCAGATCCGTACCGGCAGCGTGCACGCCCGCGCCTATGAAGCCGACGGCCAGACCCTGGCCGCCGCCCGCGAGCGCGTCGCCATGGCCCCTCTGCTCAGCGGCGATGCGGCCAACAGCAATCACGAAGCCATCTGGACCCTGATTGCCGCCCTGCCGGCCGAACAACTGCAAGCCAGCGGCAACCCGGTGCTGGACGGCTGGATCACCCTGGCCCAATCGGTCAAGGGTGCCGGTACGCTGGAGCAGCAACAGGCGGCCATCGACACCTGGCGCGCGCAGAACCCCGGCCACCCGGCTGCCGTGCAACTGCCGACGCCGCTGACCAAACTCAAGGAGCTGGCCAGCCAGCCCCTGACCAGGATCGCCCTGCTGCTGCCACAGGACGGCCCTCTGGCTTCCGTCGGCAAGGCACTGCGTGAAGGCTTCATGGCGGCGCACTACCAGGCTGAACAAGCCGGACAGAAGCCGCCGGTGATCGAGTTCTATGACAGCTCGCGCCTGACTTCCATCGATGAGTTTTACGCCAAGGCCCAGGCCGCCGGCGTGCAACTGGTGGTCGGTCCGCTGGAAAAGCCTTTGGTCAAACAGCTCAGCGCACGCCCTCAGTTGCCAATCACCACCCTGGCGCTGAACTACAGCGAGGGCGATCAAGGCCCGGCGCAGCTGTTCCAGTTCGGCCTGGCCGCTGAAGACGAAGCCCGCGAAGTATCGCGCCGTGCCCGTGCCGAT
Source organism: Pseudomonas cedrina subsp. cedrina (assembly GCF_001983175.1). Taxonomy (GTDB): domain Bacteria; phylum Pseudomonadota; class Gammaproteobacteria; order Pseudomonadales; family Pseudomonadaceae; genus Aquipseudomonas; species Aquipseudomonas cedrina. The sequence continues at coordinate 245,455 of NZ_MNPW01000004.1, read as the reverse complement.
GGCCTGCATCGCGCCGCAGCGATGGTGCCGCGTGGCGAATGGGGCGAGCGCGTGTACAAGGCCTTCCGTCAGGATTGGGAAGCCAATGGCGGCACCGTGATGGGCGTTGAGTATGTCGATCAGCCCGTCGCCCTCGCCCAGCAGATCGCTGACCTGTTCCAGCTGCGTAAAAGCGAAGGTCGCGCCAAGAGCCTGCAAAGCACGGTCGGCACCGACGTTGCAGCGCAGCCATCGCGTCGCCAGGACATCGAGTTCATTTTCCTGGCCGTGACGCCGCAACTGGCCCAGCAGATCAAGCCGACCCTGAACTTCCAATACGCCGGTGATGTGCCGGTGTACGCCACGTCCCATGTGTTCAGCGCCAGCGGCGACAAGAACCAGTACCTGGACATGACCAACGTGATGTTCTGCGAAACCCCTTGGTTGCTCAACACCACCGATCCGCTGCGCAACCAGGTTGCCGCCCAATGGCCGCAAGCCAATGGCAGCCTCGGCCGCCTGTACGCGATGGGTGTCGATGCCTACCGCCTGGCGCCACGTCTCGGGCAGCTCAAGGCACTGCCGGATACCCGTGTCGACGGTCTTTCGGGCAACCTGGGCATCAGCGCCAACCAGCGCGTTGATCGCCAGATGCCATGGGCCAAGTTTGTCGGCGGCGAAATCCAGCGCTTGCCGGACACCCCGCGCTGATGCCCGAGCGGTCCAGCGCACAAAGCGGCAAGGACGCCGAACTTCAAGCGCTGAAGCACTTGCAACAGCAGGGTCTGCGCCTATTGGCGCAGAACTGGTTGTGTAAACGCGGCGAGCTTGATCTGGTCATGCTTGACGGCGATACAGTAGTATTCGTCGAAGTGCGCTACAGAAAACACGCACAATGGGGTGGCGCGCTCGCCAGTATCGACGGGCGAAAGCGTCAGAAGCTGATACTTGCCGCGCAGTTTTACCTGCAAAAAGAGCATCGCTGGGCTGATTCCCCCTGCCGTTTCGATGTGGTTGCCATTGAAAGCACACCGTCTGGCATCGCTGAACTGAACTGGCTCAAAGATGCCTTCGACAGCTGATTCGCCGGACATCTTCACCCCACACTTTTGCTCTTTGCTTTGCGGGCTGCACATTCCTGTGCCAAACAGCCGCGCTAATTAAGGTCACACAGATGGACATGCAATCCCGAATTCGCCAGCTTTTCCAGGCCAGCATCGACACCAAGCAACAGGCGATGGACGTACTTGCACCGCACATCGAGCAAGCCAGTCAGGTCATGGTCAATGCCTTGCTCAACGAGGGCAAAATGCTTTCGTGCGGCAACGGCGGTTCGGCCGGCGACGCCCAGCATTTCTCATCCGAGCTGCTCAACCGCTTTGAACGGGAGCGCCCGAGCCTGCCGGCCATCGCCCTGACCACCGATTCGTCGACAATCACCTCGATTGCCAACGACTACAGCTACAACGAGATCTTCTCCAAGCAGATCCGCGCCCTGGGCCAACCAGGTGACGTGCTGCTGGCGATTTCTACCAGCGGCAACTCGGCGAATATTATTCAAGCGATCCAGGCCGCACATGATCGCGAAATGATTGTCGTAGCATTGACCGGACGCGATGGCGGCGGCATGGCCTCGCTGCTCTTGCCTGAAGACGTCGAGATTCGCGTCCCGGCCAATGTCACCGCACGTATCCAGGAAGTCCACCTGCTGACGATCCACTGCCTGTGTGATCTGATCGACAGCCAACTGTTTGGGAGTGAAGAATGACCGTTAACCGCCTCAGCCTTTTGGCCATCACCCTGTGCCTCGCTATCAGCGGCTGCAGCACGGCCATCACCGCAACACGTGACACCCCTATTCAGGACGACAAGGGCACCCGCACCTTCGGCAGCAAGATTGATGACTCGCTGATCGAAACCAAGGTCGAAGTCAACGTCGCCAAGGCCGCTCCGGACCTGGGCAACGGTGCCTCGCGCATTGTCGTGACCAGCTTCAACGGCGTCGTACTGCTGGCCGGCCAGACGCCACGCGCCGACCTCAAGGCCCAGGCCGAGCAAGCCGCCGCCGCGGTACAGCGCGTGAAAAAAGTCCACAACGAACTGCAGGTGATGGACCCGATTACCCTGCTGGCCATCAGCAACGATGCCCTGCTGACCACCAAGATCAAGGCCCAGATGCTCACCGATAACGCGATCCCGGGTTCGCGCATCAAGGTGGTCACCGACAACGGCATCGTCTATTTGATGGGCTTGCTCACCCAGGCGGAAGCGACTCGCGCCGCCAACCTGGTGCAGGGCGTATCCGGCGTGCAAAAAATCGTCAAGGTTTTCGAATACATCGATTGACGTAAACGGCAGCCACAAAAAAGGGCGCCGTGCAGTGATTGCACGGCGCCCTTTTTATTGGCGAACCTTTACTGGTATTGCGAGTACGGGTTGCCCTGGAACTGATTGTTCTGCTGGGGTGCCTGTTGTTGCGCACCTGGCTGGCCGTACTGTTGGCCTGGGATCGGGCCGAGGTTCACTTCCACACGACGGTTCTGGGCACGGCCGTTGACGTCGGCGTTGCTGGCGATCGGGTTATCCGGGCCGGCACCGCGGGCGCTCAGGTTGGTCGGGCTCACACCTTGGGAGGTCAGGTAATTGGCGACGCTCTGCGCACGGCGTTGGGACAGGTCCATGTTCAACTGACGGCTACCCGTGCTGTCGGTGTAGCCGACGATCTGGATAGTGTTCTGGTTGAACTGCTTGAGGGAGTTGGCCAGGTTGTTCAGCGGCTGGTAGAAGCTGCTGGAAATGGCATCCGAGTTGGTCGCGAAGGTGATGTTGCCCGGCATGATCAGCTTGATCTGGTCGCCCTGGCGCTGAACCTCAACACCGGTATTGGCCATGCTTTCACGCAGTTTCTTCTCTTGCTGATCGGCGTAATAGCCATAGCCCGCAGCGCCGGCACCCGCAACCACGGCACCGATCAGCGCACCCTTGCCACGGTTGTTGTGGTCAATGGCCGCACCCGCCAAGGCACCGGCAAGGGCACCCAGGCCACCGTACTTGGCGGTCTTGCTCATACCGCCGGATTCATTGCTCGCCTGTCCCTGACTGCTGCCGTCATAGGGGTTAGGGGATGCGCAGCCGGACAACAAGGCTACGGCGGTAGCGACAACCAGCAGACGACGCGAAGTGAACATGAAGGGAGCTCCTACTTTTGCATTCTAAGGTGCAAAGGACATTGGCAATGGACCTGTGCCGAGTTTGGAACGCGACAAACGGTAAAAATTCCGTGACTACAGAAACCGTAGCAGACGCACGCTGAACACCCGCTGAGTTTTTGCTGCAAAGCGTGCCCGTCGCAGAGCAGCCTTTGCCCGGCGACCGATTTTTTCACGCTCGCACAAACGGGTTCTCACGCATTTCATCACCCAGTCGCGTATCCGGGCCGTGTCCGGTCACCACCGTCGCGCCCTCGTCCAGCGTGTATAACCGCTGCTTGATCGAACGCACGATGGTCGTCTGGTCCCCGCCCCACAAATCCGTACGCCCGATACCGCGACGAAACAGCGTGTCGCCAGCAATCAGCAGCCCGGCATCGGCAAACCAGAAGCTCATCGAACCCGGTGTGTGCCCCGGCGTATGCAGCGCCACGCCGCAGCCGCAGGCCAGCTCTTCATCATCTTCCAGCCAGCGATCCGGCGAAGGCACCGGGGTATAGGGCACACGAAACATCTGGCATTGCATTTCCAGATTGTCCCAGAGGAATTGATCTTCTTTGTGCAGGTGAAGCGTCGCGCCGGTTTTTTCCTTCAACTGGCCGGATGCCAGGAAGTGATCCAGATGCGCATGGGTGTGGATGATGCTGACCACCTTCAGGCCCAGCGCATCGAGCCGCGCCAGGATCAGCTCATGGTTGCCGCCGGGGTCGACCACGATGGCCTTTTTAGTGATCGGGTCGCCGATGATGGTGCAGTTGCACTGCAAAGGGCCGACAGGGAAGGTTTCGCGGATGAGCGTCGGCTTAGCGGGTTCCATGGGGGGCCTCGGGAGTGAGTGTGGAGGTGGGTTTCCGGCGAAGGTCGCCAGAATGTCTGCGGTATTAGAACAGACTCTGACGGGCAATTGGAGGCGCGCCTCTTTAGCGTAAAAAGGGATCTACCTGACAACCCAATGTAGGGATTAGCTGTAAGTAACTTCGTAAAATTTCAAGAGCCGACCAAGCAAATCCACCTAAGCTTAATCAATCCAAAGCTCAACGATGCGTCTACCCCAGCACTTTCCTCCAATAAAAATACCCCTGACAACTCGTCCTACAGATTAAAAAAATATTTATTAACAGAAATACATTTGACCAATACAAGGCCTTTCACAACCCTGACACTACAGGCGCACCCCGAAAGTTGCCCACAGGAGCAACACTCGTAAACTTATAAGCATCTAAATAGCCAGAACTCTTTCGATAGAACTGAGAGGCAACGTTACTAACTTGGTTATAGCACCTTAAATAGGAGTGACAGCGATGACAGTTTCCCTGAACGATTCATTTATCACCACTCGTACCTCGCCCGAATATTCGACATCCAGCGCTACCGTGAATGCGAATGCAGAGACGCGGGCGACAACCCCGGCAGGTTCAGAAAACAGCACAAAGGACCGAGCAACAGTCACCACGCTTGCGGGCCAACTGAGTGATGCTGCGCTACGCGCCAAGGCAAGTTATGGGAGCCATACTAAACAACAGCTTAAAACGATGCATCATGAAAACTTCCAACGCCTCACAGGACGAGAATACAACAACAATAAAACACAACACGACACTGAAACACCCAATACAAGTGATCCCACACTATTAGAACGTGCACACATGGCAACCCGCTATGTAAACAATTTGGGCAGCAACCCTTTCGCAGGTATGCCAAGAGACCAATTGGAGCTTATCATCTTCGATGACAGCGGCAGTTTTACCGTCAATGAAAGACGGGCAGTCCTCTACGAAGATTACAATCAAGAACAGGCTTGGCGTAAACAAGTCCTTGCAGAATATGACATAGAAAAAAAGCAGCACCGGAAAAGGCACCCGATTCTATCAAAATGTCCTCGACCATTACCGAGCACTGCCCTTGGTTGCGAAATCCCAGTACCCAGACGACTACGAAGCCAAACTTCAGGAATGGATCGATTCAGACTTGAACCTCACGACCGCCAGCTCGGAAGATAAAAAACCGAGCAAAATCCTGTCACCGGAAATCGCGCAAAAAATCCTGCCCCCGGATACCCACCGCTTCAAAACTGCCCACTCACCCGAACAGATCGGAGATGCCCCGACCCTGGGTAAACCCGGCGTGATACCTGCCGCCCAAGACAATACCTAGCCACACAAGCGCAGCGGCTTCGGCGGCGCGCTTAATATTCAGCGGTGCTCCCGCAGGCTCTATGGCATATTTGCCAGACCGAAGGGGGGCGCCACACCTCCAATCCCAACTGCTAAGCTCTCAAGGCGCCATTGCAGAACAATCCAATACCGCAACCATGCCGCGCTGGAGCCAGCCCCATGGCCAATCAACTGATCATCTGCGAGCACTGCGACTGCGTGTACGAGAAAGTCACGCTCGCCAAACATCAAAAAGCCGAATGCGTGCGTTGTGCCGGCGTGCTTCAGCGCTACAACGGCCTGTCGGTGCAACAACGCCTGGCCTTGACCCTGACCGCCGCCGTGTTGTGGACTTTCGCCAATTTCTATCCGGTGATGAGTATCAGCCTGCAAGGCCTGAAAAACAGCGCCACCCTCTGGGATTCGGTGGTTGCGCTGAGCCTGGGGCCGATTACCTTTATCGCCTTGGTGGCCGCGATTTCCATCATCATCGCCCCGGTTTTCCAACTATTGCTGCTGACGTGGGTGCTGAGCTTCGCCCTCGCGGGCAGACGCTCGCCCGCCTTCAAGCTGTGCATGCGCTGGCTGGAAGCCCTGCGGCCCTGGAGCATGCTGGAGGTGTGCCTGCTCGGCGCGATGGTGGCGGTGTTCAAGCTGGCCGGCATGCTGGACGTAATGCCCGGCATCGGCCTGTTTGCCCTGGCGGTGCTCAGCCTGTTGCTGATCCGTATTGCCGGGCGCGACGTACGCGACCTATGGGACACCGTATGACCCCACCGCCGACTGCCCGCGAGCTTGACCTGTGCCTGTGCCACAGCTGCGGCCTGTCTGCCGACATCAGTAACGGAGCGACGGATTGCGAGCGTTGCGGTGCGCCCCTGCACTCGCGCAAAGTCAATTCCCTGGCCCGCACCTGGGCCTACATGCTGGCGGCGCTGGCCTTCTATGTGCCGGCCAACCTGCTGCCGGTAATGAACACCACCATGCTCGGTTCGGGTGCGGACAGCACCATCATGAGTGGGGTGCTGGAGTTCTGGCAGCATGGCGCGTGGGACATCGCGCTGATCATTTTCATCGCCAGCATCGCAGTGCCGGGGATCAAGTTCGTGTCGTTGACGCTGCTGCTGGTCACCGTGCAGCGCAATAGCGCCTGGGCGCGCAAGGAGCGCTCAAAAATGTTTCGGTTTGTCGAACTGATCGGCTATTGGTCCATGCTCGATGTGATCGTGGTCGCCCTGGTGGCCGCGCTGGTCAAGTTCCAGGCGCTGGGCACCATCGAGCCGCGCCTGGGCATTCTGTTTTTCGGCCTGGTGGTGGTGTTTACCATGCTGGCCGCCATGAGCTTCGACCCGAGGCTGATCTGGGAAACCCCACCCAACAAGGAGACCTCGGATGACGTCGCCCACCCCTGACAAGCCGCAAACACCAGGCACGCCTGCCATCAAAACCCGGCGCTTCAGCGTTTCGCTGGTCTGGATCGTGCCCATCGTCGCGGTGCTGGTGGGGATTTCGCTGGTGGTCCACAGCGTGCTCCAGCAGGGCCCGACCATCACCCTCAATTTCAAGACCGGCAGCGGCCTGACGGCGAATAAAACCGAGGTCAAATACCGCAACGTGGTGATTGGCCAAGTGACCGAAGTGGCCTTGAGCGATGACCAGAAAAGCGTCAACGCGACCGTGAAACTGGCCAAGCAGGCCGAAAGTTTCACCCGCGCCGACTCGCAGTTCTGGGTCGTGCGCCCGCGCATCGGTGCCGGCGGCGTGTCGGGCATCGACACCCTGCTCTCCGGCGACTACATCGGCGCCGATATCGGCCAGTCCGAGACCCGCGCCAAACAGTTTATCGGCCTGGAAAACCCGCCGCCCATCACCTATGGCGAACCGGGCAAGCGCTTCACTTTGCACACCCAGGCCCTGGGCTCGCTGGATATCGGCTCGCCGGTGTATTACCGCAAAATCGAAGTCGGCCAAGTGGTGGCCTACAAGCTGGACGCCGAAGGCAAGGGCGTCGACATCGAGGTATTCGTGCATGCGCCCAACGATGTCTACGTCACCGAGAACACGCGTTTCTGGAACGCCAGTGGGGTCGACCTGAGTGTCGGCGCCAATGGTTTTGCCTTGAAAACCGAGTCGCTGTCCTCCCTGCTGGTCGGCGGTATCGCATTCCTGGCACCGCCTTATAGCCCCAACGACAAGCCGGCCGGTGAAGAACGCACCTTTGAGTTATTCGACGATCAGCTCAGCGCCCTCGCCCCGCCCAATGGCGAGGGGCAATACATGAGCCTGCGCTTCGACCAGGCGTTACGCGGGCTCAAGGTCGGCGCACCGGTGGAATTCCTTGGGGTCGAGTTTGGCCGGGTGGTGTCGATCAACCTGGATTTCGACGCGAAAAAACGCAGCTTTCCGCTCAATGTCGGCATCGTGATCTACCCGCAATTGCTTGGCCAGGCCCATACCAAATTGCTCAAGACAATGAATCATGACCCCAATGACGAAGCCGCCGGAGTGCGGCTGATCGGCACGTTTATCGAAAACGGCCTGAGGGCCCAGGCGCGCAGCGGCAATTTGCTGACCGGCCAGTTGTACATCGCCCTGGATTTCTACCCGAAAGCCGAGAAGGTCGCGTTTGACCCCAAACTGCGCCCGGTCAGCATTCCGACCATTCCTGGCAACCTGGAGCAACTGCAGGAAAAACTCGAAAACATCGTCAACAAGATCAACCAGCTGCCGATCGAGCGCATCGCCGGCAACCTCGACAGTAACCTTGTGGAATTGCGCAAAGGGCTGACCCAGTTCAACGCCAAGACCCTGCCCAGCGTCCAGAACACCCTGGCGGACGTGAGCAAGACGTTGCAATCGGCCAGTTCGACCCTGGCTGAAGACTCACCGCAACGTGAACAGCTGACCCAGACACTGGATGAATTGGGTCGCATGTCGCGCTCCTTGCGCGAGCTGTCGGACTACCTGGGTCGACACCCGGAATCCTTGATTCGCGGCCGCCCCGACAACGCCGCGCCCCTGGACCTGCAAGGGCCGCCGCGCAAATGAACCGTGGAGCAAGCGCCATGACGTTACCGTTGAAGATCACCCTGCTCAGCGCATTGCTCGCATTGGGAGCATGCAGCAGCACCCCCATCAGCTTTCATACCCTGACCCCGGCGCAATGGAGCAACACCACGGGAAGCGACGCGGGTGCGATCCGTATTGAAAGCATCGTCGTGCCGCCGCAAGTCGACCGACCGCAGATCGTGATTCGCCAAGGCAACAGTGGCGTGACGATCCTCGATACCCAGTGGTGGGCTGCCAGCCTGGTGGATGAGTTGCGAAGCGCGCTGGTGGACCAATTCGCCAGCAGCCATGCTCGGCAACCGATGCTGTTACGTCTGGAAGTTCAGCGCTTTGACTCCCTGCCCGGCCAGTACGCATTGTTCGACGTCAAGTGGCGGCTGCGGCCGGCAGCCGCCAGTGATCGCGCGCCGCTGACCTGCCGGACCACCTTGCAGTCCCCGGCGGGCCCGAGCATTGACGACCTGGTGCTCGCCCACCAGAACAATCTCAAGCGCTTCGCGGCGCAGGTTCGCCAGGTAGTCGACAGCGCATCGGGCCAGTGCCCGAGCGCTCCATAGAGCACAGGGTTACGCCAGCAGGCCCATCGCCTTGGCACGGGCGACCGCCTGGGTCCGCCGCTCCACGCCCAACTTGCTGTTGATGTGGCTGGCGTGGGTTTTCACGGTGTGCAGTGAGATGAACAGCTGGTTACTGATTTCCTGGTTGGAGCAGCCTTGGGCAATCAGTTTCAGCACCGCCAACTCTCGCGTGCTCAAGGTTTCGTGAGCCGGCGCGGCCTCAGGTGTCACGACCGTAGGCAGCAGCGCCAACAGACTTTGGCTGAGCGAACCGTGAGAGTCCTTGCGCAGTTGTTCGCGCATCCAGGCAGGGTGACTTTCCAGCAAGCGCTGGAAGGGTTGCAACGCACCGCCGTCAGCGGCGCCAAGGGCCTGGGCCAGCACCGGGCGCGCCTTGGCCTCCTGGCCACTTTCCAGGAGCAATTGCGCCTGCTGGGTCAGCGCCATCAGGGCAATCATCTGGCGACCGCTGTTGTGGGCCTGTTGCGCCAACGCTTCAAGCCGCTGCAATGCCGCGGCAGGTTGATGCCGGATGGCATCCAGCGCCGCTTGCTGCAGCTCGATGTGCTGGGGCAGATGCGGGTGGAATTCGGGCGCAGCGGCGGCCTGTTCGCCGTTGTAGGTTTGCGCCAGGCGGGTCAGCCAGGCGTCTGCCAGGTCGGTGCGGCCCTGGGCCAGCCATAACTCGCATTTGATCAGGGTGATCATCGCCAGGTAGTAGATCGGCGGAACGTCCCAGATGTGCATCAGCCGCTCGGCCTCGGCGAGTTCGGCGAAGGCTTTGGCGAAGTCACCGCGACGCCCCTCGAAACTGGCGATCACGCAGTGCCCGATCAACACGCTGATGTCGCGGCAAGCGCGTGCTTCGGCGAGACCGGCGCGCAAGCGGGCCAGACCGGCCTCGGGCTGGAACCGCAACAGCAGCAAGTAACCTTCATAGAGCGATAACCGTGCACGCACCGCGTACAACCGCTGCGGTGCCAGGCCGTGCAGGCGTTGCAGGCCCTGGCGCACTTCGTCCAGGGAGCGCAGGACTTCGCCGCGCGCCTGCAACACCCGCGCCCGGTCGTAATGGGCCAGGGCCTCGAACAGCGGGTTGCCGACGCGCTGCGCCAGCTCGAGGGATTCGCGATTCAAGCCACGCGCACGCCACAGGTCGGCATCGACAATGGCCAGGTTGGAGAGCGTCGAAAGGCACATCAAGCGCTGGCCGTAACGCCGTTGCGGCAGGCTTTCCAGCGCCTCGCTGCAATAGCGCAGGGTCAGTTCGCGATCGCCCCGCCCCCGGGCGATGATCCCGCTCAGCGCCAGCCACTGGGCCAGCATCGATTTTTGCGCGGTGGCCGACGGTGCCGGCAGAAAGCGGCTGAGGTAGCTGGACAGTTCTTCCGCCGCGTCCAGCTGGCAGGCCAGGCCCAATGCCCAGCTGTACAGCACGATCAAGCGCGGCGTGCTGATCAGCAGGCTGTCGGGCAAGTCCATTTTCCAGCGCAGCAGCATGCCCACATTCTGCTCGGCCAGCAGTTGTTCTTCGGACAGGTTCTGCACCAGGTTGGCCGCCACATCCAGGTGCCCCGCGCGCAACGCCTGCTCCACCGCCTCGTCGATCAGGCCCTGGGCATTGAACCAGCGGCACGCACGCAGGTGCAGGCTGGCCGCCGGCAGCACATTGCTGCTCGCGCGCCGCGTGCGCAGCAGGTCGGAAAACAAGTGGTGATAACGGTACCAGTGGCCTTGCTCGTCCAGGGGCACCAGGAACACCTGATGGGCTTGCAGGTAACGCAGGATTTCGGCGCTGTCATGGGCTTCGCGCACCGCGTCGCAGAGCCCGCTGCAAAAACGGTCCTGAGGCGCTGTGTCGTACAGGAACGCCTGCACTTCCGCCGGCAGGCAATCGATCACTTCTTCAAGCAAATAATCGCGGATCAGCCCTTCGCCGCCGTGCAGGCTCTGGGGCAAGGCGCCGTCGCCGCCGGCTTCGGAGGCGGCCAGCAACCAGAAACGCAGGCCGGCGACCCAGCCTTCGCTGCGGCGAATAAGATTGTCGAGGGCTTCGCCGCGCAACGAACTGCTGTGGCGATCCAGCACTGCCAGGGATTCGCTGTGCGTCAGGCGCAGATCTTGTTCGTGCAATTCCAGCAAGTGACGCGACAAACGCAACCGCGCCAGATGCCAGTCCGGGCGTTGGCGACTGGTGACCAGCACCACCAAGCCATCAGGCAAATGGTTGAGAAAAAACTGCAGACAACGGTCGAGCACGGGCCCTTGGGCCAGATGATAGTCATCCAGCACCAGCAACAGCGGCGCGCGGGTGGACAGGTGCACGGTCAGTTCATCGAGCAGGCCATCCAGCCATTCTTCAAAGGCGAAGGGTTGGTGACGCTGGCGCATTTTCAGCAGGCCCAGGGACTGGGCGCCGAGTTGCGGGAAAAATTGCTGCAAACCCTCGAGCAGGCGCTCGAGGAAACGGCCGGGGTCGTTGTCTCGCGGGCTCAGGCCCAGCCACAGGCTTTGCCAATGGGCCGGCAAACCCTGGCAGAACTCCACCGCCAACGAACTCTTGCCAAACCCAGCCGGAGCGCTCACCAGCAACAATCGCCCTTGCAGCCCCGCGCCCAGGCGTTCGCACAGGCGAGGTCGCAGCACGTAGCCGTCAGGCAAGGGTGGCCTGTAGAAGCGGCCCTCCAGGGTTGGGATTACCACTCCGGCAGGCCCTTGGATTCGGGACAGATCAGTCATCGCCGGGCTCTTGTAGAAGGCTGTTGTCGGCATTGCAGATGTCCGCAGACTAGCGGTAAAAGCGGCAGGTTTGTAGGTTTTTACTGAATCTTGCTGAAAAGACTGCGACAAAAAATGTGGGAGCTGGCTTGCCTGAGATTACTCACCTCAGTATTCAGTAATACCGAGGTGATGCTATCGCAGCATAGGTATCTACAGATCTTTGTAGTGAGCGGGCTTGCCCCGCGCTGGGCGGCGAAGCAGCCCCAAACCAGGCGACCGGATTCTACCTGAAGCTCGGCGATGCCTTTATTGGGGCGGCTTCGCCACCCAGCGCGGGACAAGCCCGCTCACTACAGGAAGATTTTTCAGTCGTTGAGAGTTGTGTAGATATCCATGCTATCGCAGGCAAGCCAGCTCCCACAGGAGCCAGCTGCCACATTGGCGCGTTAACGCAGCTTAGCGAACACCGGCCTGACGCAGGGCCGCCGGGGAGAAGTCGGCGGTAGAGGCCGTGAAGCCGAAGTCATAGGCGCGCTTCTCTTCGTTCTTCATGCCCAGGGCCAGGTAGCGACCGGACTGCAGGTCGTAGAGCGTTTCCAGGGCATACCACGGCACTTGTTTGTCGTAGTAGTTCTCCGAATGCGCTTCTGCCACGCGCCACAGTTGGCCACGGCCGTCGTAGTGATCGATCACGGCCGCTTGCCAGGTGTCTTCGTCAATGTAGAAGTCACGCTTGGCATAGATGTGGCGCTGGCCTTCCTTCAAGGTAGCGGTCACGTGCCAGACGCGGCGCAACTCGTAGCGCGTCAGGTCCTGGTTGATGTGGCCGGCCTTGATGATGTCGGCGTACTTGAGCTTCGGATCGTCGATCTTGTGGCTGTTGGAGGCGATGTATATCTCTTTCTTGCCTTCCAGCTTCCAGTCGTAGCGATCCGGCGCACCGTTGTACATATCGAGGTTGTCGGAGGTGCGCAGCCCGTCAGCGGCAGTGCCCGGCCCGTCATAGGACACTTGCGGCGCACGGCGCACACGGCGCTGACCGGCGTTGTAGACCCACGCCGAGCGCGGTTCCTTCACCTGGTCCAGGGTTTCGTGCACCAGCAATACGCCACCGGCCAGGCGCGCCGGCGCGGTGACTTCCTGCTTGAAGTAGAACAGCACGTTGCCCGGATTCTTCGGATCGAAATCCTTCATCTTGTCGCGGAACACAAACTGATCCTGGAAGTACACCAGGCTGTAGGAGCCGTTGGTCTGCGGCGTGGCCTGGGTCACCAGACGGGTCACGCTGCCGCCGCGATAACGCGTGATGTGGTTCCAGATCACCTCCACGCCGGTTTTCGGGATCGGGAACGGCACGGCCGTCTCGAAGTTTTCCAGGCCGTTGCCGCCGGACACCAGGTTGGTGTTGGTGGCGTTTTTCTTGATGGAGGCAAACACCTCGGCAGGCACCGTGGCGCCACGGTGAGTCGGATAGACCGGCATCTTGAACGAGTCCGGGTAACGCTTGAACATCGCGTACTGCCCCGGTGCCAGCTTGTCCTTGTACTGCTCTACGTTCTGCGCGGTGATGGTGAACTGCGGTTGCTCACTGGCGTATGGGTTCGCCAGGAAGCCTTTGGCGTCCACGGCTCCGGCAGTGGTGGGCATCGGCGACCATTTAGGGATAGTGCCGGCCGCATTGCCCGCCATTTCGGCGCCCATCGGCGTCAAGGTCGTGCCCAGCTTGGCGGCTTCGTCCGCCGACACTGCCGCCATGACGTTGCTCGCCAGGATCGACAGCCCAAGCACACCCACGTGCAACAGACTTTTGGTTATTTTCATACTCTGGTCTTCCTGAAAATACATGCACTTGAAAAGAGTGTGCTTAGAAGTTCGCGCCGAAGCTCAAGGCCACAAAGTCTCGGTCATTCACGGTACTGAAATCGCCACCGAAGAAGTTGGTGTAGTTCAGGCTCGCGGTGTAGGTGTTCTGGTATTCGGCATCCAGACCCAGGCTGACGGCTTTGCGGCCCTCTTCGAAGTTGGCGCCAGGACCAGGGGAGTAACCCTTGACGTCATGGGACCACGCCACGTTGGGCTTGAGGTTTACGCCGGCGAAGACGTCCGGGTATTCCCAGATCGCCCGAGCGCGGTAGCCCCAGGAAGTGGCGGTGGTGAAGCCGTCATTGTTGCAGTTGGTGTTCAGGCCGTTGGCATTGCCCAATCCGCCGCCCACGGCGGTCGAGTTATTGAGCGTATTGCAGAAACCACCGGGCAACGTGCCTGGACCAAATACCGGGTCGCGGCCATAACGTGCCTCTGATTTGCTCTCGAGGCCGCCCACGTGAGTCACCCCAATCTCACCCAACGTGGTCAAGCGGCTGGCGCCCATCACTTGATCGAAGAAGTGCGTGAAGGTTGTCTGGAACTGAGTGACTTCCTTGCGCTTATATCCATGCAGATCTTGCCCAGGGCTGCCCTTGAGCACCGACGCATTGCCAAAACCAGGAATTGGCGTGACGCCCGCAAAAAGAATATCGGTAGTGCTCAATTGGACAGGGGCGTTAGGGCGATAACTCAGCTCGCCACTCCAGGCGGTCCCCGTGGGCAACGTAGTGGAGAAGCTCAAGCCATAAAGACGAATGTCCTCAGGGTATTCGATGAAGTAATTGGAGTTACCCGCAACCACCAGTGGCCGCAGTGCACCTGGCACGCCCGGCGTTGCTCCGGTGTAAGCGGATTGCCGTGCGCCCTGGGCGCTGAAAATTGGCGAACGACTGTGGTAGTTCATGAAGTAAGCCCCGAACTCGGTGTCCAGCGGCTCATAGTTGTAATGGAATGCGGCACCGAATTGGCCGCTGTCGCGCGCATCACGGTCGGGACCGCGGCGAACGAGGACGCCCTCGTTATTGATGTCTACGCCATTGGCTGCCAAGCCCGGTAGAAAGGCCCCGGACCCGGGCAGGAAGCGACGGCTGTTCAACACCCGCAGATTATCGCTGCAACCATCGGAAACTACGTCAGGCTGCGAGAAGAACGTGCCGCAGTTATCGGTAACCGTCTGGTCCCATTCCAACTGATAAAACGCTTCTGCCGACAGATTGTCGGTGAGCGATTGGGACACATAGAACATATTGACTGGAATCAAGCCTTCCTTGACCTCAGCCCCCGGACGACGGAACGCGGACACGTCGATCGGGTTGATGGAGTTGATACCACCACCGATAAAGGTACTTTCACCCCAACTGACGACTTGCTTACCGAACCGCACGTTGCCCGGCTGATCAGCAATCGAGTAGTTGTGGTAGACGAACGCATCCAGAATCTGCCCGCCCGAGGACTTTGCGCCCTCCTTGCGGTTGCTGTCGCTGATGTCCTTGAACAGGCGGCCCTCATCCTTGAGTTCGAAGTCATACCAGTACTTGCCGCGCACAAACACGCCGGTGTCGCCGTATTTCAATTCCAGGTCGTGGATACCCTTGAATATCTTCGAGAAGGTTTCCCCGCGCTTGAAGTTCAGGTGGCCGTCATCGGAAGTCTGGGAAAGACCGTTGCCGCCATTGTTGGCGCCAATCAGATCCTGGTTGGGTTTGGCTGTGGACCAGCTTGCCCCCACCGAAAGCGACGAGTCAAAGCTCCCTTCGATTTCACCGATATTGAAACTGACGCCGAATGCAGGCCCGGCGAGCGTAGAAGCGAGACTGACGGCCAGGGGCAATTTCGCCCGGCGCCAGAACTGGTTTACTTGGGTCATCGACGCTACTCCATGTGCATTATTGTTATGGCAGTGAGTACTTTCGGTGATGCTTGTAACGGCCGGAATACAACGATTCCAATGCCGCTCGGCAACCAGGCCCCCTTGGCCCGAAGCGAAACATCCTTGAAAAACTCTGGGAGGGACTATAGCCAGCAGGGGGTAGTGCTTGATCCCTCTAAAGTGTGATTTGCATTACCGACCCGTCTGCCACGACCCTTTCGCCATGTCGGCGAAGGCCGACGCGGGAAGGATGGCTGAAAATTCGCAAATCACAAGTAAAGCTGCGAGATAGAGCATTGCCGTGCCCGAATGGGCACGGCGAGGGTGTCAGAGGGTGGACAGGAACGTGCTGTTGTTGGCCTGCCATTCGATGATGTCAATGCGGATACGTTTTTTGTCGAGCTTGCCGACACTGGTCTTGGGAATTTCGGTAACAACCGCGATCTGGCTCGGAATCGCCCACTTGCTCAAATGGCCCAGCTCCACGAACGGCTTGAGGTGTTCCTTGAGCTCACGGGCCCCTATCACATGGCCATCACGCACCACCAGCAGGGCAAACGGGCGCTCGCCCCACTGCGGATCGGCGATGCCCACCACCGCTACTTCGCGTACCGCCGGGTGACGGCTGACCAGGTCTTCGAGGGCCAGGGACGAGATCCACTCGCCGCCGGTCTTGATCACGTCCTTGATGCGGTCGCGGATGTCGATCACACCAAAGGCGTCCAGCGTCGCGACGTCGCCGGTGTGCATCCAGCCGCCGGCCCATAACTCGGCGCCCTTCTGCGGCTCCCGGTAATACCCTTCGGTCAGCCACGGCGCGCGCAGCACCAGCTCGCCCTGGGACTCGCCGTCGGCGGGCAGGAAGTTGCCCTCGCCGTCCATGATCGCCGCTTCCACCAGGGGCCCGGGCACACCGGCCTTGATGCGGTAAGTGGTGCGTTCATCCTCGGTGCCGGCAATCAGCTCCTCGTTGAGGTGGGCGCAGGACACCAGCGGCCCGGTTTCGGACATGCCGTAGGCCGCGGTCAACTGAATGCCACGCGCCTTGGACGCTTCATACAGCGTACGGTTGAGCGCACTGCCGCCGATGACGATTTTCCAGCCGCCGAAATCCACGCCTTGGGCGGCCTTGGCGTTGAGCACCATTTGCAGGATGGTCGGCACGCAGTGGGAAAAGGTGACCTTCTCCTTGCGCCACAGCTCCACCAGGTACTCAGGGTCGTAGCGGCCGGGATAAACCTGCTTCAGCCCCAGCATGGTCGCCACGTATGGCAAGCCCCAGGCATGCACGTGGAACATCGGCGTGATCGGCATGTACACGTCGTTGGTGCCCAGCAGGCGCACGCTGTCGACGCTGCCCATGATGGTCGCCACGCCGATGGTGTGCAGCACCAGTTGGCGGTGGGTGAAGTACACGCCCTTGGGGTTGCCGGTGGTACCGGTGGTGTAGAAGGTGGTGGCGACGGAGTGTTCGTCGAAGTCCTGGAAGTCGTACTTCGGGCTGGCGGCGGCGAGCAGGGTTTCGTACTCGCCCACCAGGTCGGGCAACTCGGCGGTCCTGGACTCGCCGTCGGTGAGCAGCAGGGTCTTGTCGACGGTGGTGAGCTGCCCGGCGATGGCTTGGTAAAGCCCCACGAACTCACTGTTGACCAGCACGAAGCGGTCCTCGGCGTGGTTCATGGTGTACAGGATCTGTTCCGGCGACAGGCGCACGTTGATGGTGTGGATTACCGCGCCGATCATCGGGATGGCGAACATGCACTCCAGGTAGCGATGGCTGTCCCAGTCCATCACCGCCACGGTATCACCGGCCTTGACCCCGGCCTCGGTCAGCACATTGGCCAGGCGCGCCACCCGCTCGATCAGGGTCGGGTAGGTGTAGCGCAGTTTGTCGCGGTAGACGATTTCCCGGGTCTTCTCGTAGCGGGTCCCGGACATCAGCAGGCGCTTGATCAAGAGCGGGTATTGATACGCACCTTCGGCGGGCGGAATGACACGGGTCTGCAACATACGAATCCCTTTTATGACTGCACGGTCTTGGCTTGAAGACCTGCACTTTAGAGACCTTATGTTTCAGTCAAATCAGCCAAAGGAATGATTTGTAGGAGGCAGTGAATGCTAGCTTTGCGCCAGCATTGAAGCCTTGCAGAGAGCAATTGTGGGAGCGGGCTTGCTCGCGAAAGCGGCAGTTCTGGCAATGATGTAATGACTGACCCACCGCTTTCGCGAGCAAGCCCGCTCCCACAGTTACGGTGTTTATTTCATGCTGGTGAAGGCCAGCTTTACACCAATGGCAATCAACACCGCCCCCATCGTCCGATCAAACCAATGCCCCATCCGCGCAAACCCGGCGCGCACGCGCTGCTGGCTGAACAGCATCGCCACCAGGCAGAACCACAGCGCCGTCGCCACCGCTAAATACACGCCATAACCCGCCTGGATCGCCAGCGGCGTATGCGGGTTGATCACTACGGTAAACAGCGAGAGGAAGAACAACGTGGCCTTGGGGTTCAAGCCATTGGTCACGAAGCCTGCGGTAAACGCGCCACGCGGGGTGCGTTCGCCTGCTTCGCGATGCAGCTCACCCTCGGCGGCAGGCTTGGCCGGCTGCGCACGCAGGGCTTTGAAGCCGATATAGAGCAGGTAGGCCGCCGCGGCCCATTTCAACGCATTGAACAGCACGATGGACTGGGACACGATCAAGCCGATGCCGAGCAGCGAGTAACCCACATGCAGGAAAATCGCCGAGCCCACCCCCAGCGCGGTCCAAGTCCCGGCACGGCGGCCATGGGTCACGCTTTCACGCACCACCACCGCGAAATCCGGGCCGGGGCTGGCCACCGCCAACAGGTGAATCAGGGCTACGGTCAAAAACTCGGCGGCGTACATGCTCACTCCCATTACGTAACGGATTATTTCATCTGGTAGGCTCGGCAGATTACGCCTTCGAACCCCTGTCGCAAAAGGTACAGTTGATGACGAACAATTGCCGCGCCGTCTTCCTTGATCACCCGTCCCTGGACCTGGGGGACCTTGACCTCAGCGAGCTGCGCGACAGCCTCGGCGAGCTGCAGTTGTTTTCGGACACCACCGCGCAGAACGTGGCCGAACGCCTTCAAGGCGCCCAAGTGGTCATCAGCAACAAAATCCCGCTCACCGCTGAAACCCTGGCGGCCTGCCCGGCACTCAAGCTGATCCTGGTGTCGGCCACCGGCACCAACAACATCGACCTCGACGCCGCCCGCGCCCATGGCATCACCGTGAGCAACTGCCAAGGCTACGGCACGCCCTCGGTGGCACAGCACACGATCATGCTGTTGCTCAACCTGGCAACGCGCTTGCAGGATTATCAACGGGATGTGAACGCCGGCAAGTGGCAGCAGGCGAAGCAGTTCTGCCTGCTGGACCACCCGATTGTCGAGCTGGAGGGCAAAACCCTCGGCCTGCTCGGCCACGGTGAGCTGGGCAGCGCCGTGGCGCGCCTGGCCGAAGCCTTTGGCATGCGCGTGCTGCTCGGCGCGATCCCCGGGCGCCCTGCCCGCGCTGATCGCGTGCCGCTGGATGAACTGCTGGCGCAGGTCGACGCGCTGACCTTGCACTGCCCGCTCAACGAACACACCCGCGGCTTTATCGGCGCCCGTGAACTGGCGCTGCTCAAGCCTGGCGCGTTTGTGGTCAACACCGCACGCGGCGGCTTGATCGACGAGCAAGCCCTGGCGGATGCGTTGCGCAGCGGCCACTTGGGCGGCGCGGCGACCGATGTATTGAGCGTGGAGCCACCAGTCAACGGCAACCCGCTGCTGGCCGGCGATATCCCACGGCTGATCGTCACCCCGCACAGCGCCTGGGGCAGCCGTGAAGCGCGCCAGCGCATCGTCGGCCAACTGGCCGAAAACGCCCGAGGCTTTTTCAGCGGCGCCCCGCTGCGCGTCGTGAGTTGATAAACTGCGCCCCTTTTCAAGGAGCAGACCATGGATCCGCGCAGTGAAGTACTGCTTCGCCAGGCCGAACTTTTTCAGGGCAAGCTGCTGCTGGTGGGTTTGCCTGCCGACGACTTGCTGGGGCGCTTGCCCAACGCTCGCGGCTGGTGCTGGCATGCCGGCGACCAGGCGGCGCTCGACGCCCGCTTCCCGGAGCGCAGCCAGTTCGGCGTGAATGTGCCCGAGCGCGAGTTTGACGCGGCGGTGATCTTCCTGCCCAAGTCCAAGGACCTCACCGACTACCTGCTCAATGCCGTGGCCGCGCGCCTGCCCGGCGCCGAGCTGTTCCTGGTGGGCGAGAAAAAAGCCGGCATCGAAAGCGCCGCCAAGCAGATGAGCCCGCTGGGTAAACCGCGCAAGCTCGACAGCGCGCGGCATTGCCAGCTGTGGCAGACTACCGTGGCCAACGCTCCGCAGGCGGTCGAGCTGGAGAGCCTGGCACAGGTCTTCGAAGTGCCCCTGGCCGAAGGCCCTTTGAAAGTCGTGAGCTTGCCGGGCGTGTTCAGCCACGGCCGTCTGGATCGCGGCACCGAGTTGTTGCTGCAGCATCTGGACAAGCTGCCCAGCGGCCATCTGCTGGACTTCGGTTGCGGTGCCGGCGTGCTGGGGGCTGCGGTCAAGCGGCGCTACCCGCACAACACCGTCACGATGCTGGATGTGGATGCGTTCGCCGTCGCCAGCAGCCGCCTGACCCTGGCCGCCAACGGTCTGGAAGCCGAAGTGCTGACCGGTGATGGCATTGACGCAGCACCGCAGGGTCTGAATGCGATTCTGACCAACCCACCGTTCCATGTGGGCGTGCACACCGACTATTTCGCCACAGAGAATCTTCTGCGAAAAGCCGGCAAACACCTGGCAAAAGGCGGCGAACTGCGCTTGGTCGCGAACAGTTTCCTCAAGTACCAGCCCTTGATCGAGGAGCACTTGGGCATCTGCGCAATCAAGGCAGAAGGCAACGGTTTTCGCATCTACCGGGCCAAACGCGGCTGAGGCCCGTTTGAAAAAGAACGCTTGCCGAACGGGTTTTGCCTAGGCAGAATCCGCTCCGTCCTAGGGGAGTAGTCTCCCACGAGCGCCACGCTCGTCCGGCATACGTCAACATACTTGGTCAACAGACCATGGCGTATGCGACCCAGGAGTCCGCACAGACGGACCGGGGTTTGACAAGACCTATGACACGCACACCTTACCCGGGGCGGGAAGGCTGTACGTGTCATAGCCGTGTCGACCCGCCCCTGGAAACCTACCTGATGCTGGATTCACTGCTCGTTCCCACCGCAATCGTTGCCTTGGCCGAAATCGGCGACAAGACGCAATTGCTCGCGCTCATCCTGGCTGCTCGCTTTCGCAAACCCTGGCCTATCATCGCCGGCATCGTTGCCGCGACCCTGGCCAACCATGCGGCCGCCGGTGCCGTGGGGGCCTGGTTCGGAAGCTTCTTCTCGGATGCGGTGTTGCATTGGATCCTCGCAGCCAGCTTCTGCGCCACGGCGCTGTGGACCCTGGTGCCGGACAAACTCGACGAGGATGAAGCCAGTACCAGCCGCAAATTCGGGCCGTTCCTGACCACGTTGATCGCGTTTTTCCTCGCCGAAATCGGTGATAAGACGCAGATTGCCACCGTGATGCTGGCGGCGCAGTACCCAGAGCTGTGGCTGGTGATTATCGGGACGACCGTGGGCATGTTGATTGCCAACGTGCCGGTGGTATTGGCGGGGAATTTTGCGGCGGAGAAATTGCCGTTGACCTTGATCCGTAGACTCGCGGCGACCGCGTTTTTCATTCTGGCGGTTGTAGCGGTGTACAAGGCCATGCAAAGCAGCGGGTGGATCTAAGGCGCTCATGAGCACAGTTCTGTAGTGAGCGGGCTTGCCCCGCGCGAGGCAAGCTCGCTCACTACAAAAATCCAGCCATGTGCTTATCGGTGGATCAGGATTTTTTGGCCTGCTGGTACAGCGGCATCACTTTAGGAATCGCCGCCTGCAACGAGGCAATCCGGCTGTCGGACGCCGGGTGCGTGCTCATGAACTCCGGTGGCGAACCTTCCGAAGCCTTGGCCATCTTGTTCCACAGCGTGATCGCCGCGTTCGGGTTGTAGCCGGCGCGGGCCGACAGCTCCAGGCCGATCAGGTCGGCTTCGTTTTCGTTGCTGCGGCTGTTGGGCAAGGTCATGCCGTAGTTGGCCACGGTATCGGCCAGCGCCAGGCTGTCCTGGCCGAGGCCGAACAACGCGCCGGCACCCTGCTTGGCCATCTCGATCCCGTACGCCTTGGACATGGCTTCACGACCATGTTCACGCAAGGCGTGGGCGATTTCATGGCCCATCACCGCCGCCAGTTCGTCATCGGTCAGCTTGAGGTTATCGATCAAGGCGCTGTACACGAAGATCTTGCCGCCAGGCCCGCAGTTGGCGTTCATCTCGTCGCTCTTGATCAGGTTCACTTCCCATTTCCACTGCGCCGCATCGGGGCGGAAGGTGGGCGCCTGGGCGATCAGCCGCTTGGCAATGGCCTGCACGCGCTTGGCGTTGGCGCTGGTCTTGTCCAACTGGCCCTTGCTGCTGGCTTCGCCCAGGGTCTGCTGGTAGGACTGTGCATACATCTGGTCGACTTCCTGACTCGACAGCATGCTGAACATGTACTGCTTGCGCTCGACCCCAACGGCGCCGCCGCTGGTGGTATTGACCGACTGACACCCGGCCAGCAGCATCGCCGCAACCAACCCACTTATCACCAATGACTTCTTCATGAACACGCTCCCTGAAAACATGGCGGGTATCGTAGGCGTAGATTTGTATCGGCGCCAGATACACCTGATGTTTAAACGCTGATTTTCGGATACATCTCACTGATCAACTGGCGCAACGGCAGCGGCGATTGATCTACCTGTTCTAAGGCTCCGGTTTTTTTGGCTGCCCGAGGGCCCTATCGCAGCATGGGTATCTACACAACTTTCAACGACTGAAAAGTATCCCTGTAGTGAGCGGGCTTGTCCCGCGCTGGGCTGCGAAGCAGCCCCAAACCAGACGATCTGGTTTCATCTGGAACACTGCGGTGTCCTTATTGGGGCGGCTTCGCCACCCAGCGCGGGACAAGCCCGCTCACTACAAAGATGTGTAGATACCTATGCCTATCGCAGGCAAGCCAGCTCCCACATTTGACCCGTGTTCACAGATCGAAAGGTGGGAGCTGGCTTGCCTGCGATGAGGCCGGTCGACTCAGCGAAAAACCCATTGATTCAAGCCGGTGTCAGGCACTCCGGCCCATTGAGCTTGGGATCATTGACCATGTTGGCCAGGACCCGCTCGCGCAGCGCAGCAGGCTCGCTGGCCAGCAAGCCTTGCAACACCGGCAGCGGCGTCTCGGGATCGAGCCAGGCTTGCTGCCCGGCCGCGTCCAGAATCAGTGGCCGGCGCTGGCTCTGCGCCGCTTGCGTCACCACCGCCGTGCTCAACCACACCTGTTCCTGCACCGGATACGCTTCCCAGATCGCCGCAAAAAACAGCGTGGAGCCCTCCCCCGGTGTGAGCCAGTACGGGCGTTTGCGCTGGGTGCCACGCCATTCGTAGAAGCCGTTGGCCGGCAGCAGGCAACGGCGCTGGCGGAATGCTTCGCGGAACATCGGTTGTTCGGCCAGGGTTTCGGCGCGGGCGTGGGCCGGCGTGCGCGAAAGATCCGTCAACCACGGCGGCGTCAGGCCCCAGCGAGCACGGGCCAGGGTGCGCTGGCCGTCGCTGGCGCGCTGGATCAGCACCGAATCATTCGGGGAGATGTTCCACTGGGCCTGCTGATCGGCCGGAAAACCCGGCAAGGCCGCAAAGGCGGGGTTCCAGCGAAACAGGGCATAACGTCCACACATGGGGCAACACGACTCTTGGGTAAACCGACGGACAGCCTAACAGACCAGCACGTCGGGGAAGCTGTCGGGTTCATCGCCCGGCACGGGTTGCGCGCCGATGTAGGCGGTGATCAATTCGCGGGCGTAGGCGGCCTGATCGTTGTCCACCTCCAGGCCCAGCAGGCCGAAGATGGGCAACTCGCCGGTGCCGCCGAGCAAATGGCGACCCACCAGATGCGCCTCGATCCCTTCGCTGGCGAGCATCTGTTGCAGCAGCTCGCCCTCCATCAGGTTTTCCGGTTCGTAGATTCGCTGCATCGGCGTACCTGTTATTCGTTTTCGCTTCGGGTTTCGAGCATCCACTCTTCGCCATGCACTTGCAGATCGAACGTGATGGGGCGGCAGCACACCTGGCAGTCTTCTATATAGACTTGGTCCCCACCAGACAAATCCACCGTGGTTTCGACCTGTTCACCACAATAAGGGCAATCGTACGTAGCAGTTTCCAGCATCGCAGCCTCCAAGGTGACTTGTGCGTATAATCGCCGGTCTATTCACAGGGTTATCGTTCGGCTGAGCCCATTACTCAGGCGCACCCTGGCATTTACTTCTACTTACCCTAGCCGTTTCTAACAAGAGAGCATGATGGGCGAATTCGATACCATCCGACCTTACAACGACAGCGAAGTCCCGGCAGTGCTGGCACGTCTGTTCAGAGACCAGGCCTTTCTGGACATCCTGACCCACTTCCGCTTCCCGCGCTTTGCCGGCGCCCTGGGCTGGCTGCTCAAGCCGATGATCGCCCGAAAACTGCGCCGAGAATTCGCCGGCGTCACCACCGTGGCCACGCTGCAGGACAAAGTCGAATACTACGTCGATCACACCATTGACCGCGCGACCGACGGGGTGACCTACACCGGCGTCGAGCAGCTCAAGTCCGGTACCGCTTACCTGTTCCTGGCCAACCACCGCGATATCGTGATGGACCCGGCCTTCGTCAACTACGCGGTGTACCACGCCGGCCTGCCGACGCCAAGGATCGCCATCGGTGACAACCTGCTGCAAAAACCGTTTGTCAGCGACCTGATGCGCCTGAACAAGAGCTTCATCGTGCACCGCTCGATCACCGGGCGGAAGGAAAAGATGGCAGCGTTCAATCTGCTGTCGGCCTACATCAACCATTCGATCCGCAACGATTGCCAATCGATCTGGATCGCCCAGGCCGAAGGGCGCGCCAAGGATGGGGACGATCGCACTGAGTCGGCGATCCTCAAGATGTTCCACGTCAGCCGCAAGGATGAGCCGTTCGCCGAGGTGATCCAGTCGTTGAACCTGACGCCGGTTTCCATCAGCTACGAGTACGACCCCTGCGATACCGCCAAGGCACGCGAGCTGTATATCCGCGCCACAACGGGCACTTATTGCAAGGCACCGGGTGAGGATGACGTGAGCATCGCCCTTGGCATCACCGGCTACAAGGGAAGGGTTCACATCAACTTCGCACCGCCGATCACCGAGCGTTTCGAAGACACCAAGCTGTTGGCCGTGGAAATGGACCGGCAGATTCTCGGCGGTTACCGCCTGTTCCCGGTGCATTACCTGGCGTATGCACAATGGAGCGATGCCGACCCGCAATTGCAGGTGCCGACGGCGGCCGAAGTATTCCCGGCGGATGAACTGGCCAAGGCAAAGGCGGAATGGGAGCGTCGACTGGAGGAATGCCCGGCTGAACACCGGCCGTTCCTGGTGGTGCAATATGCAACGCCGGTGCGCAATCAATATCGGGTTAAAGCCGGAATCCCGTTGTAAACACCGATTAAAAATGTGGGAGCGGGCTTGTGTGGGAGCTGGCTTGCCTGCGATAGCATCACCTCGGTATATCTGATAGACCGAGGCGTCTGCATCGCAGGCAAGCCAGCTCCCACATGAAGCCTGCTCCCACATTTGTTTAGCAGTGTTTTTACAGGTGGGTGCTAAGCCAGGAAGTGGCCAATGCCAGCGCCAGGCACGCAAACCCGACGCGATAAGCCAAGCGATGCGCCCGTTCGGTGCGCACATCCAGGAACAACATCGGCTGGTCGATCGCGCGGTCTTCGCTTTGCGCGCTCAGGTCGGCCATCGCGCGCTGTTCGCGCAGGCGGGTAATGAACAGCAGCGCCGCCCCAGGGCAGGCCACCGCTAAAGCAACAACATTGATCAACAGTGCGGGCAACGCCATCGCAAACCTCGGTAACACAGTGTCTGGGTATCGGTTCAGATACAAACCTGAACGATAGTGGCCTCCGGCGCCTGAAACACTCCCTCCCCCATTGACGACAACTGTATCCAGTAATTTACAGCGTCACCTGAACGTCACCTTAACAGTCCACTCTGTTGCCCTTCGACGCTTTAGGAGCTTGTCATGCTGCACGCGCAAAACCAGGATCGGTTGTACCTGATCGCCCAGAGCGATGAGCAAGAGGCGCTGATCGGCGGCCTGGCGTTCAACGTGCAGGACCGCCACTGGCTGGTGTATTGCGCCCTTGGCGGGCACCAACATGCGGACTTGCCGGAGACCGATCTGTTGACGGGGGTGAGCCTGCTGGATTTCTGTATCGACACCGCCGCGTAAAACTGCAGGCGAAAAAAAACCGGGCTCATCACTGAGCCCGGTTTTTTACAGGATCGATTATTGCGCGCTGAGCAGCGAACCGATGCTTGGGTCCTTGAACAGACGGGTCAAGGCGTCACTCAGGACATCGCTGACCAGCTTGGTGTTGGTGTCCTGGTTCGGCGACATGCCGAAACGCTGGTTCAGCGACGCTGCGTAGCGACCGCTGTAACGGCGGGTACCGGCGGAGACGTCGGATTTGAAGGTCGCGCCGATGGAGGCTTCGGTCACGTACAGGCCTTCTTTAGGCGACTGGTACTTCAATTCGGCCAGGGTGACCGTCAACTGCGGCGCGCCCGGCGCGTTGGGGCTGGGCGTGAACCCCAGCAAGCGCACGGCAGCTTCAGCCTGGGCCTGCAGCTTGGGCAGCACGTCCTGAGCGTTCACCGAAATCAGCGCAGTCTCCGGGTACAGTCCGCCGCGCGAACCGAGCGTAGGCGATGGACGACCATCCACCACACGCACCGACACCGGCTGGCCGTGGCCCACGGGGGCAAGTTGCGTGGTGATCTTCGGCTCCGGGGTCAGTTGTTGCGGGCTGTTGGCGCAGCCAACCAGGGTCAAACTGGTCACAGTGATCAAACCGAACAACAGGCGTTGCAACATGCTCTTCTCTCCAGAAATCAGGTACCGACAGGCCGGCAGTATAGCGGGGCGCCACTGCGGGGAACCAGCATCAGTTACAACCTGTGACCCCTTCCCTCGGGAGCGGTTCGATGTCACCGATATGTCACACCCGTTACATGGGCCCGTCATGCTGGGCAGGCATGCTTGACCTTAATTTCAGGAGGCTGATCACTATGCATTTTCTCTGGTCATTGTTCGCGCGCAAGCCCGCCCTTCGTCAGTTCGCCCTGCTCGATGCGCAAGGCCGTTGCCAGGCCTTCAAAGAATGCCGCCAACCTCCCGCAGGCGAGGGCTGGGTGGAAATCGATGAAATTCGCTTGAGCTGGATGCACCATCCGCTGCCGGCCCGTGCCCGTGTCAGCCCACGCCCTGCGCGGTCGCAACGGCACCAGCCGTTGGCCGCCTGACCGAACACCTAATAAAAGTCATAAAACACGCCCATTTCCCTGGCGTTCTTCGCTACAATCTCCCCCCGATTATAAGGACGTCTCCTGATCGGGCCTCGCAGCATCGTTAATGCCCCGGCATTAACCCCAAGAATCGCCCACAGAGAGCCGCCCACACAGATCGAGTGAAGCTGGCGCGCTTGCTGTATTCCTTGCAAACCACCCGCCTTTACCGAATCTGCCAGAGCTGCCATTGCGCTCGGCCACTTGAGTTGTTTGCCCGTTTTGCCGTGTCGGCAAAGGTGTTGCGGGCCAGGTGCCAGACGGGGGCAGCCCTTTTTTGAGGTTCACGTCTTCAAAAGAGCGTGAAAAAAACGGGTATTCACAACTTCACAAGAGTGTGGCGAGCAAATGAATAGTTTGGCGTTTGTACAAGCACCATCAGCGTCTGGAACAGCCCAACCCCACAGGACCGAGTACGCCTCGACAACCGGAGCTTGAGCCTGTCCGCTACGGATTGATTGCATGAATCGCACGCTTTGACCATAAGTCGAATTGCCACAGGCGCCCATGAATGCGTTCATAGGCAGATTAGCTGGCAGCAAGCGTGCGCTGAACATGCAAAGATTGCGAATCGGACATGGCGATCCTGGCCATGGGTAACCTGGGGCAACACGTGAACCGCCCCGTCACTCCTGGCAGCCATGCCGTCAATTTGGTGCTGCAGATTTTGGAGACGCGTTAAATGGCGCATAACGAAGCAGTCGACGTCGTACTGGTAGGGGCCGGCATCATGAGTGCCACCCTGGCCGTACTGCTCAAAGAGCTCGACCCCGGCCTCAAGCTGGAAGTCGTTGAGCTGATGGATTCGGGTGCCGCGGAAAGTTCCAACCCGTGGAACAACGCCGGTACCGGCCACGCCGGGCTGTGTGAGCTGAACTACACACCCCAGGGCGCCGATGGCTCCATCGACATCAAGAAAGCCGTGCACATCAACACCCAGTTCGAGGTGTCGAAGCAGTTCTGGGCGTACCTGACCAAAAAGGGCACTTTTGGCTCGTCCAAGTCCTTTATCAGCCCGGTGCCGCACCTGAGCTTCGTGCAGGGTGAGAAAGGCGTGGATTTCCTCAAGAAGCGCTTTGAAACCCTCAGCCGGCACCACGCGTTTTCGGACATGCACTACACCGAAGACCGTAGCGAGATGGCCGAGTGGATGCCGCTGATGATGCCGGGTCGCCCGCTTGATGAAAAAATCGCCGCCACCCGTGTCATGAACGGTACCGACGTCAACTTCGGCGCCCTGACGATTCAGCTGCTCAGCCACCTGACCAGCTCGGCCGATGCCCAGGTCAAATACTGCAAGCGTGTCACGGGCCTCAAGCGCAACGGCGCCGGCTGGACCGTCAGCATCAAGGACGTCAACAGCGGCAACAGCCGTGAAGTGGATGCAAAATTCGTGTTCCTGGGCGCCGGTGGGGCGGCGCTGCCGCTGCTGCAAGCCTCGGGCATCGAAGAAAGCAAAGGTTTTGGCGGCTTCCCGGTCAGCGGACAATGGCTGCGTTGCGACAACCCGGAGGTGGTCAAGCACCACCAGGCCAAGGTCTACAGCCAGGCCGCCGTGGGTTCGCCGCCGATGTCCGTCCCCCATCTGGACACCCGCGTGGTGGATGGCAAGAAATCCTTGCTGTTCGGGCCATACGCCGGTTTCACCACCAAGTTCCTCAAGCACGGCTCGTTCATGGACCTGCCGCTGTCGGTTCGCGCCGGCAACATCGGCCCCATGCTCGCCGTGGCCCGCGACAACATGGACCTGACCAAGTACCTGGTCAGCGAAGTGATGCAGTCGATGGAACAGCGCCTGGAATCCCTGCGTCGCTTCTACCCTGAGGCGAAAGCCGAAGATTGGCGCCTGGAAGTGGCCGGCCAACGGGTACAGATCATCAAGAAAGACCCGAAAAAAGGCGGCGTGCTGCAATTCGGCACCGAACTGGTGGCGGCCAAGGACGGCTCGCTGGCGGCACTGCTGGGCGCGTCCCCGGGTGCTTCGGTGACCGTTTCGATCATGCTGGAACTGATTGAGCGCTGCTTCCCGGAAAAAGCCGCAGGTGAATGGGCGGCCAAACTGCACGAGATCTTCCCGGCCCGGGAGAAAGTCCTGGAGACGGATGCCGAGCTGTATCGCAAGATCAACACGCAGAACAACATCAGCCTGGAACTTGTAGGAGCGAGCTTGCTCGCGAAAAACGTTAACGATGACGCAGCGCGCCTGGTTTAACGCGCTGTTCTCAGGTTCTTCGCGAGCAAGCTCGCTCCCACAGTGAAAGCGAAACGCCCCGGACTCTTGCGAGAACGGGGCGTTTTTTATGGCTGCGGAATCAGCCGCGAGCGTTGTCGATCAGCTCGATGTACTCAGCGGCGTTGCGCTGGTCCCTGATCAGGTCGACAAACGTCTGGCCTTGCTCATCCTTGCCGTCGAGGTCCAGGCCGGCTTCCTTGAAAAAGCCCAGGAAACGCTCGAAATCGTCGATACGCAGGCCACGGTAGGCCTTGATCAGTTTGTGCAGGGAAGGTGAGGTTGCGTCGACCGGCTCGAAGTTCAGGAACAACTTGATCTGATCGTCGCCGATTTCGTCGCCAATCACCTGTTTCTTATCTTTACGCATTACCGACTCCAGCCTGCAAACATTACACGGAGCAGCAGTTTACCTGCGGCGCGCAAGCTTCGGAAGCGACGCAGACCCCATGTGGGAGCGGGCTTGCTCGCGAATGCGGTGGGTCATCCAACTTATCTTTAACTGATACACCGTATTCGCGAGCAAGCCCGCTCCCACATTTGCTTATTCTGGGTTCTTGCTACCGTGCGCGAACAGAGCCGGTATGCAGGTCCGCCCAAATATGCCCATTGGCATAACTGAGAAACTGTACATACACCGCGTCATTGCGCAGCAAATCAACGATGACTCGGTATTGGGCAACGGGGTAAGACAAGGTCAAGGTTTTGCTCTTGTCGTCGTACACCGGCTTTTTCAGGCTTTTGCTCTCGGCGTCAAAATTGAGCACAACCTGGCTGATGGTCGCGCCCTTGTTCAGGGACTTGCCCTTGAGGCGGATCACCAGCGGCGAGGTCACCGGGATCGGTTGCTGGTTGGACTGGCGCTGGTTGCCCACCACCACCGCGTACTCGGTGACCTGCAGCAATTGCTGCTGGTCAGGGGTTTCGGTACGCAGGGTGAGGTCGTCGGGCGGCAGGAACTGGCTGTGCATCAGCGCCGGGGCGGCGGCCAGGGGCAAACTCAGGGTCAGCGCCAGGGCGGCGCAGGTGCGTATCAAAAACAGGTTCATGGGCCGCTCCGTGCGAGATAGCCCAGCACTGTAGCTCAATCGAACTGGGCGAGCATCCAGCGTTGATACTCGGCCACGCCCGCATCGCCTTCACGCGGCGCCCACTCAGCCAATTCACCCTCGCCTACCGGACGATAAGGCCCGGCCTTGCATTCGAACATCACGGTGTCAGGCGCCAGCACCACCAGGCCGTGAAACACACCGGGCGGCAGATCGACGCCGGAACATTCACCGCCCGCCTGCATCACGCGCCTGGCGAGCACTTCGCCGGTTTCGCTGAACACCAGCAAGCCCAGGCTACCCTGGAGCACCAGCAAGGTTTCGGCTTTGTCCACGCTCAGGTGCCGATGCGGCGGCACATAGGTGCTGGGTTGCAGGCCCACGGCCAGGCGGTGGCACGGCTCGTCCATCTGGTGGAAATTGTGGTGATGCCGGCTACGGGGGCTGGCGGCCGCTTTCTCGGCCAGCTCGGCAAACAACGTCTGATCAAGAAAGCGGGTCATGGTTTACATCCCTTTGACGGCGAAGATGCCATTGGCGTTGCGCCAGTAACCTTTGTAGTCCATGCCGTAACCGAAGATGTAGCGGTCAATGCACGGCAAGCCAACGTAATCGGCCTTCAGGTCCGGGCGCGCCTTGCGGTCGTGGTCTTTGTCGATCAGCACGGCGGTGTGCACTTTACGCGCACCGGCGTGTTTGCAGAAGTCGATGATCGCGCCCAGGGTGTGGCCTTCGTCGAGGATGTCGTCGATGATCAGCACGTCGCGATCGATGAACGAGACTTCCGGCTTGGCTTTCCAGAACAGGTCGCCGCCAGTGGTTTCGTTGCGATAGCGGGTGGCGTGCAGGTAAGACGCCTCCAGCGGGAATTGCAGATGAGTCAGCAATTTACCGGCGAAAATTAAACCACCGTTCATCACACAGAAAACCACTGGGTTGGTGTCCGCCATTTCGCGGGTGATGTGTGCGCCGACCTTGGCGATCGCTTCTTCGACTTGCGCTTCGGTGTACAGGCAGTCAGCCTCGCGCATGATTTGACGGATATGCTCGAGATCAGCGGACATGGCGCTCTCCAAGGG
Source organism: Pseudomonas cedrina subsp. cedrina (assembly GCF_001983175.1). GTDB lineage: Bacteria > Pseudomonadota > Gammaproteobacteria > Pseudomonadales > Pseudomonadaceae > Aquipseudomonas > Aquipseudomonas cedrina. The sequence continues at coordinate 214,130 of NZ_MNPW01000004.1, read as the reverse complement.
GTGCTGTGGCAAGAAAAGCGGGCGAAGGTACGCTTCTCATGCGCTCCGAGCAAGCCTTTATGGACTAACGTAGGTGATGTCTATAGGACAACACCCTCGGATAGATTAATCTAGGCCGGTTTTTTTGCCCGCCGCCGGAGCCTTTCCCATGCCCACTCGCGAGATCCGCCACCCGCTGATCCGACACAAGCTCGGCCTTATGCGCCGCGCCGACATTAGCACGAAGAATTTCCGTGAGCTTGCTCAGGAAGTCGGAGCGTTGCTCACTTACGAAGCCACCAAGGATCTGCCCTTGGAAACCTACGATATTCAAGGCTGGGCGGGCACCGTCCAGGTCGAGAAAATCGCCGGTAAGAAGATCACCGTCGTGCCTATCCTGCGCGCCGGTATCGGCATGCTCGAAGGCGTCCTCAGCCTGATCCCGGGCGCCAAGGTCAGCGCCGTGGGCGTGGCCCGCAATGAACAAACCTTGCAGGCCCACACCTACCTGGAAAAACTCGTCCCGGAAATCGATGAGCGCCTGGCGATGATCATCGACCCGATGCTCGCCACCGGCAGTTCCATGGTCGCCACCATCGACCTGCTGAAAAAAGCCGGCTGCAAGGACATCCGCGCCATGGTGCTGGTGGCGGCGCCCGAAGGCATTGCCGCCGTCGAGAAAGCCCACCCGGACGTGCAGATCTACACGGCGTCCATCGACGAACGCTTGAACGAACACGGCTACATCATCCCAGGCCTTGGCGATGCCGGTGACAAGATCTTCGGCACCAAGCAGAAGGACGGTTGAGCATGCAGGATGAATTCAACGACCCGCTTTGGCGCCAGATCCTGTCTGGCGCACAAATGCTCTTCGTGGCATTTGGCGCGCTGGTGTTGATGCCGCTGATCACAGGCCTTGATCCAAACGTCGCACTGTTCACCGCGGGCCTGGGCACCTTGCTGTTCCAGGTGGTGACCGGGCGCCAGGTGCCGGTTTTCCTGGCGTCGAGCTTTGCCTTCATTACCCCGATCATTCTCGCCAAGGACCAGTTCGGTCTGGCGGCGACCATGGGCGGGGTGATGGCGGCCGGGTTCGTCTACACCTTCCTCGGCGCGGCGGTGAAGATCAAAGGCACCGGTTTTATCGACCGGCTGCTGCCGCCGGTGGTGATCGGGCCGGTGATCATTTCCATCGGCCTGGCGATGGCGCCGATCGCCGCGAACATGGCAATGGGCAAGTCCGGCGACGGTGCCGAGCTGATTCATTACCAGACCGCCATGATGATCTCGATGCCGGCGCTGCTCACTACCTTGATCGTCGCGGTATTCGGCAAGGGCATTTTCCGCCTGGTGCCGATCATTTCCGGCGTGCTGGTGGGTTTTGCCATGGCGTTCTACTTTGGCGTGGTCGACACGGCGAAGATCGCCGCCGCGCCCTGGTTCGCCCTGCCCCACTTCACCGCGCCGGAATTCAACTGGCAGGCGATCCTGTTTATCGTCCCGGTGGCCCTGGCCCCGGCGATCGAACACATTGGCGGTGTGATTGCGGTGGGCAGCGTGACCGGTCGCGACTACCTGAAGAAGCCCGGCCTGCACCGTACCCTGCTGGGTGACGGCATTGCCACCACGGCCGCCGGCCTGTTTGGCGGCCCACCGAACACCACCTACGCCGAAGTGACCGGTGCGGTGATGCTGACCAAGAACTACAACCCGAAGATCATGACCTGGGCGGCGGTGTTTGCCATCAGCCTGGCGTTTATCGGCAAGTTCGGCGCATTGCTGCAGAGCATTCCGGTGCCGGTGATGGGCGGGATCCTGTGCCTGCTGTTCGGTTCGATTGCGGCGGTGGGCATGAACACCCTGATCCGCCACAGGATCGACCTCGGCGAGGCGCGCAACCTGGTGATTGTGTCGGTGACGTTGGTATTCGGGATTGGCGGTGTGCTGGTCGGTACCGGCGACGGCCCGGATGATTTCGGCCTCAAGGGCATCGCCCTGTGTGCGGTGGTGGCGATCGGGTTGAACCTGCTGCTGCCGGGCAATGATGGCTGGAAGACCAAGAAGCCGGATGAGCCGTTGCTCTAACTAACCCAATGCAAATCAGTGTGGGAGCTGGCTTGCCTGCGATAGCGATGTAACAGGCGACATATCTGTCGTTTGATACACCGCTATCGCAGGCAAGCCAGCTCCCACATTTTGTTTCGGCGTCTTTTAAAGCTCACCCAGCCCATCGATCAACGCCTGGTTCTGCTCCGGCGTACCGATGCTGATCCGCAGGAACTGCGCAATCCGCGCCTGCTTGAAGTGCCGCACAATCACCCCTTGCTCACGCAACTTGGCCGCCAGGCCGGCGGCGTCGTGCCGTGGGTGACGCGCGAAGATGAAATTGGCCGCCGACGGCAACACTTCAAAGCCCTTGGCCTCAAGCTGAGCGACTAGCGTGTCGCGGCTATCGATAACCAACCGGCACGTTTTCTCGAAATACTCACGGTCGTCGAACGCGGCCGCCGCGCCAGCAATCGCCAGGCGATCCAGCGGATAGGAGTTGAAGCTGTTCTTGACCCGCTCCAGCGCCTCGATGAGGTCCGGGTGGCCCACGGCCAGGCCTACGCGCAAACCGGCCAGTGAGCGCGATTTGGACAGCGTCTGGGTCACCAGAAGGTTGGGGTAGCGGTCCACCAGGCTGATGGCCGTCTCGCCACCGAAGTCGATGTAGGCTTCATCCACCACCACTACCGAATCCGGGCTGGCCTTGAGGATCTGCTCCACCGCGTCCAGCGCCAGCACGCAGCCGGTCGGCGCGTTCGGGTTGGGGAAGATGATCCCGCCGTTGGGCTTGGCATAGTCTGCCACGCGGATCTGGAACTGTTCGTCCAGCGGCACCGGGTCGGACGTGATGCCGTAGAGGCCGCAATAGACCGGATAGAAGCTGTAGCTGATATCCGGAAACAGCAGTGGCAAATCGTGCTGGAACAGGCCGTGGAAGATGTGCGCGAGGACCTCGTCGGAACCGTTGCCGAGGAACACTTTGCCGGCGTCGATCCCGTAATACCTGGCCACCGCCTGCTTGAGCAGGTCGCTGTTGGGGTCAGGGTACAGGCGCAGGTTGTCGTTCAACTCGGCCCGCATCGCGGCCAACGCCTTGGGCGAAGGGCCGTAGGGGTTTTCGTTGGTGTTGAGCTTGACCAGTTTGGTCAGTTTCGGCTGCTCGCCGGGTACGTAAGGCACGAGATCCTTGACGAAGGGGCTCCAGAATTTGCTCATGTCTCAGTTCCCCTCTTCAAGGATGCGGTATTCGGCGCTGCGGGCGTGGGCGCTCAGGGACTCGCCGCGGGCCAGGACCGATGCGGTCTTGCCCAGCTCGGAAGCGCCTTGTGGCGAGCAGAAGATAATCGACGAGCGCTTCTGGAAGTCATACACCCCCAGCGGCGACGAGAACCGCGCGGTGCCGGAGGTCGGCAGCACGTGGTTGGGGCCCGCGCAGTAGTCGCCCAGGGCTTCGCTGGTATGACGACCCATGAAGATCGCGCCGGCGTGACGAATCGACGGCAGCCAGGCTTGCGGGTCAGCCACGGACAATTCCAGGTGTTCCGGGGCGATACGGTTGGCCACTTCGATAGCCTGGTCCATGTCCCGCACCAGGATCAACGCGCCACGGGCATTGATCGACTTTTCGATGATTTCGGCGCGATCCATGGTCGGCAGCAGCTTGTCGATGCTGGCGGCCACCTTGTCGAGGAACTCGGCGTCGGGGCTGACCAGGATCGCCTGGGCGTCTTCGTCGTGCTCGGCCTGGGAAAACAGGTCCATGGCGATCCAGTCCGGGTCGGTCTGGCCATCGCACACCACCAGAATTTCCGACGGGCCGGCGATCATGTCGATCCCAACTTGGCCAAACACGTGACGCTTGGCGGTGGCGACGTAGATGTTGCCGGGGCCGACCACTTTGTCGACCTTCGGCACGCTTTCGGTGCCGTAGGCCAGGGCTGCGACCGCCTGGGCGCCACCGATGGTGAAGACCCGGTCGACACCGGCGATGCAGGCAGCCGCGAGCACCAGTTCGTTGATTTCACCGCGCGGGGTCGGCACGACCATGACCACTTCGGTCACGCCCGCCACTTTGGCCGGGATCGCGTTCATCAGCACCGACGAGGGGTATGAGGCTTTGCCACCCGGCACGTACAGGCCCGCACGGTCCAGCGGCGTGACCTTCTGGCCCAGTACGGTGCCGTCGGCCTCGGTGTAGCTCCAGGAGTCCTGTTTCTGTTTTTCGTGGTAGCTGCGCACTCGCGCGGCCGCCACTTCCAAGGCTTCGCGCTGCGGCGCAGTGATGCGCGTCAGCGCCAGTTCCAGGCGTTCACGGGGCAGGATCAGGTCGGACATGGACTGGACGTCCAGGCCGTCGAACTGGCGGGTGAAGTCCACCAGCGCCGCGTCACCGCGTTCGCGCACAGCCTTGATGATGTCGAGTACGCGCAGGTTGACCGAATCGTCGGACACGCTTTCCCAGCTCAGCAGATGATCCAGATGATGGGCGAAATCCGGATCGGCAGCGTTGAGTCGGGCAATTGCAGTGGACGTGGTCATAGCGAGGGCCTCATAGGATTGGCAAAAACTCAGGCGCCCTAAACTACCGTTCGCTCCGCTTGGGCACCTGAGAATTCTGGCTATGAGGCGGATAGACGGGCGCAGCTTGTGGGCTACGCGGGTGAGTCAACCGCGGTGTCGACACTCTACTGCGGTGCGCAGGGTGTCGATCAACGCCTGGATACGGGCGTGTTGCATTTTCATCGAAGCTTTGTTGACGATCAGGCGGGAGCTGATGTCGGCAATGAAATCCTGGGGTTCCAGGCCATTGGCGCGCAGGGTGTTGCCGGTGTCGACCACGTCTATGATCTTGTCGGCCAGGCCGATCAGCGGCGCTAGCTCCATCGAGCCGTAGAGCTTGATGATGTCGACCTGACGGCCTTGCTCGGCGTAGTAGCGCTTGGCAACGTTGACGAACTTGGTGGCCACGCGCAGGCGCCCTTTTGGCTCGACGTCGCCGACACGGCCGGCGGTCATCAGCTTGCACAGGGCGATACGCAGGTCCAGCGGCTCGTACAGGCCCTGGCCGCCGTATTCCATCAATACGTCTTTGCCGGCCACGCCCAGGTCGGCCGCGCCATGTTCAACATAGGTCGGCACGTCGGTAGCCCGTACGATCAACAGACGAACGTCGTCCTGGGTCGTGGGGATGATCAGCTTGCGGCTCTTGTCCGGATTCTCGGTTGGCACGATGCCCGCTTCAGCCAGAAGCGGCAAAGTGTCGTCAAGGATGCGGCCCTTGGACAGTGCGATGGTCAACATGGGAAACGTCAATCCTTCATCAGGCTATTGCTGCCTGGTCGCATACGGCGCCAGACACAGATCGAGGCCATTACAGCCTCGATTTGAAACAAATTCAGCATACCGCCCGTTGCTTGTAGTGAGCGGGCTTGCCCCGCGCTGGGTTGCGTAGCGACCCCCAAAACGGGACTGCTGCGCAGTCCAGCGCGGGGCAAGCCCGCTCACTACAATGACAGTGTTCGGCTAGCCCGGTACGCGGCGGATTTTGGCGCCGAGCATCTGCAGTTTCTCTTCGATGCACTCATAACCACGGTCGATGTGGTAGATGCGGTCGATCAGCGTATCGCCTTCGGCAATCAGCGCCGAGATCACCAGGCTGGCCGAAGCCCGCAGGTCGGTCGCCATGACGGGCGCGCCCTTGAGTTTTTCGGTGCCGGTCACGATGGCGGTGTTGCCTTCGACCTGGATCTTCGCGCCCATGCGATGCAGTTCATACACGTGCATGAAGCGGTTTTCGAAGATGGTTTCGATCACCGCACCGGTGCCTTCGGCAATTGCGTTCAGGGAAATGAACTGTGCCTGCATGTCGGTCGGGAACGCCGGGTACGGAGCGGTACGCACGTTAACGGCCTTAGGCCGCTTGCCGTGCATGTTCAATTCGATCCAGTCTTCACCGGTAGTGATTTCGGCACCGGCTTCGCGCAGTTTTTCCAGGACTGCTTCCAGGATGGTCGGATCGGTGTCCTTGACCTTGACGCGGCCACCGGTGACGGCGGCGGCAACCAGGTAGGTACCGGTCTCGATGCGGTCGGGCATCACCTTGTAGGTTGCGGTGTGCAGACGCTCGACACCATCGATGGTGATGGTGTCGGTGCCGGCACCGGAAACCTTCGCGCCCATGGCGTTCAGGAAGTTGGCCAGGTCAACCACTTCCGGCTCGCGCGCAGCGTTTTGCAGCACGCTGCGGCCTTTGGCCAGGGCAGCGGCCATCATGATGTTCTCGGTACCGGTCACGCTGACGGTATCAAAGAAGAAGCTCGCGCCACGCAGGCCGCCTTCCGGCGCCTTGGCCTTGATGTAGCCGCCTTCGACGTCAATGACTGCGCCCATGGCTTCCAGGCCACGAATGTGCAGGTCCACCGGACGCGAGCCGATGGCGCAACCGCCAGGCAGTGCAACTTCGGCTTCGCCGAAACGCGCCACCATCGGGCCGAGCACCAGGATCGACGCACGCATGGTTTTCACCAGTTCGTACGGGGCGATCAGGGTCTTGATGGTGCGTGGATCGATTTCAACCGAGAGCTTTTCGTCGATCACAGGCTCGATGCCCATGCGACCGAACAGCTCGATCATGGTGGTGATGTCGTGCAGGTGCGGCAGGTTGGCCACGGTCACCGGGCCATCACACAGCAGGGTCGCTGCCAGGATCGGCAAGGCGGAGTTTTTTGCACCGGAGATGCGAATCTCGCCATCAAGGCGGGCACCGCCGGTAATAATCAATTTATCCATAAGAACTCTCGACGCCTTGGGGGCTCAGGTGCGCTCGGCCCAGGCCGCGCGGCTGAAAAATTTCATAGTGACCGCATGGATGCTGCCATCGGTGATCCACGGGTTCAAATGGGCATAGATCTGCTGCTGACGCTTGACGGGGCTAAGTGCCGCCAGTTCATCGCTAATCACGTTCAGCTGGAAGTTGCAGCCTTCGCCTTCAACTTCTACGGTCGTTTCCGGCAGCTTTCCTTCAAGAAAGCTCTTAACTTCTAGGGCCTGCATGCTCAACCTCTATCGGCGCCCAGTGCGCGCGGGTCGCACATCATACAAAAAAGCCCCGCGCCTGCGAACCCCGCATGGCAGGACTCTGACGGGGGGCTTCTCTAATAATGTGTATTAAGGATGCATCAACAACTCGTTCAAGCCGGAAACCTCGGCAATTTCGCGCATGTCTTCCGGCATTGCGCGGATGCTGACCGGTTTTTTGGCTGCTTGCGCGTCACGCATGAAGCACAGTAGCAGCGATAAACCGACACTGCTGGACTTGGTCACCGCCGAACAATCCAGCACCAACGCAGGCGCAGTGCTGGTCTTGATCAGTGCCTGGCCCTGCTTGCGCAGGCCGGGCCCGGTGCGGTAATCCAGCACGCCACTGATGAACAGCTCGCCTGCGTCGCCGAGACGAACGGCCGACTCGGTCATTGCGCGGGCTTCCCGGCAGCTTTATCGGTTTCTTCCTTGGCTTTGGCGACTTCGCCGGCCCAACCGTTGATGGTTTTGTCCAGGTCGTTGCCATTGCGCTGCATGGCATCGGCGAACTGGTCACGGAACAGCTTGCCAATGTTGATGCCGTTGATGATCACGTTACGCAGCTTCCACTCGCCGTTGACCTTCTCCAGCGTGTACTGCACAGGGTAGACGGCGCCGTTGTTGCCCTTGACGCTCATGTTCACGCTGGTGCGATCACCTGACTCATCGCCGGCGGGTGCGACGGTAATGCCCTGGTTGTTGTACTCAAGCAGCGCGTTTCCGTAGAACTGGAACAGGCCTTTCTTGAAGTTTTCCTGGAAGGTCTGCATCTGCGCAGGCGTTGCCTTGCGCGAATACTTGACCGTCATGATGCTGCGCGAGATGCCCTCGGCATCGACCACCGGGCCAACAATCGTGTTGAGCGCGTTGTAGAACTGGGTTGGATCCTGTTTGTACTTTTCCTTGTTGGCTGACAGGTCAGCCAACATCTTGTTGGTCGTGTCCTGCACCAGTTCGTGTGCAGAACCTGCTGCGTTGGCCATCAAAGGCAGCGCTGCAAGCAGTACCAGGAGGCCACGTCGCAAGGTAGAGATCATGTACAGATTCCTCATTTGGCGTCTTTATTGACCGTATTAAGCAGGAATTTACCGATCAGGTCTTCAAGCACCAGCGACGACTGTGTGTCGTGGATTGTCGAACCATCCTTGAGCAGGGCTGTTTCCCCGCCCACGCTGACACCGATGTATTTCTCGCCCAGCAAACCCGCGGTGAGGATAGATGCAGTGGAGTCGGTCGGCAGGTTATCCACCTTCTTATCCAGTTGCATGGTCACTCGACCGGTGAAGCTGTCGCGGTCCAGATCGATTGCCGTGACCTTGCCGATCGTTACACCGGCCATGGTCACCTTAGCTCTGACAGTCAAACCGGCGATATTGTCGAAGTACGCGTAAAGTTTATAAGTATCGGCGTTGGGGCTGGCCGACAGGCCGCTGACTCGCAGGGCCAATAACAGTAAAGCCAGGATGCCAGCCAGCAAGAAAAGGCCGACACCGATTTCCACAGTGCGGTTTTGCATCAGAAATCTCCAAACATCAAGGCGGTCAAAATGAAGTCAAGGCCCAGTACCGCCAGCGAGGCGTACACAACGGTCTTGGTGGTGGCGCGACTGATCCCTTCTGAGGTGGGTTCACAGTCGTAGCCTTGGAATACGGCGATCCAGGTCACTACAAAGGCGAAGACGATGCTCTTTATGATGCCGTTGAGCACGTCACCGCTGAAGGTCACGCTGTTTTGCATGTTGCCCCAGTAGGAGCCGTCGTAGACGCCCAACCAGTCAACCGCCACCCACGAACCGCCCCAGATACCCACCACGCTGAAGATCATCGCCAGCAGAGGCAGGGAAATGAAGCCGGCCCACAGGCGCGGCGCAACAATATACTTGAGCGGGTCCACGCCAATCATTTCCAGGCTGGACAATTGCTCGGTGGACTTCATGTTGCCGATTTCGGCGGTCAGCGCAGAACCGGCGCGACCCGCAAACAGCAATGCCGTAACCACCGGCCCGAGTTCGCGCAACAGCGTCAGGGCGACCATCTGCCCAACGGCCTGCTCCGAACCGTAGCCGGAAAGGATATTGAAGCCCTGCAACGCCAGCACCATGCCGATGAAGATACCCGACACCACAATAATGACCAGCGACATCACGCCAACTGAATGCAGCTGCTTGATCAGCAGGCCAAAACCGCCGCCAATGCCACCACGGCCAAGCAAGGCGTGAAACAGGAAAATCGTCGAACGGCCCAGCACTTCGACAACGTCGATGCCCGAGCGACCGAAAAGGCGAACCTTCTCGATGAGAGATGTCTTGCGCATCAGCGCTTCCCCAGAAGATCTGAGCGGTAATCCGCTGCCGGAAAGTGAAAAGGCACAGGGCCATCGGGATCGCCGGTCATGAATTGGCGAATGCGCGGGTTGTCGGCGTTCATCAGTTCCTCGGGCGTGCCCTGGCCCAGCACCTGGCCATCGCCCACTACATATAGGTAATCGGCAATGCTCGCGGTTTCTGCAAGATCATGGGACACCACGATGCTGGTAATGCCCAGCGCATCGTTGAGCAACCGGATCAGACGCACCAGCACGCCCATGGCGATGGGATCCTGACCGACAAAGGGCTCGTCGTACATGAGTATCTGCGGGTCGAGGGCGATGGCACGCGCCAGGGCGACACGACGCTTCATGCCGCCGGACAGTTCGTCGGGCATCAGGTCGATGGCACCGCGAAGGCCTACGGCCTGCAATTTCAGCAACACAATGTCACGAATCATTTCATCAGGCAGCTGGGTATGCACCCGCAACGGAAAGGCCACGTTCTCGAACACATCGAGGTCGGTGAACAGTGCGCCACTCTGAAAGAGCACACCCATGTGCTTGCGCGCGTCGAACAGATCGCTGCGCGATAGGGTCGGCAGGTTCTGGCCGTTGACCCACACTTCGCCGGCGCTGGGGCGCAATTGCATGCCCATCAGGCGCAACAGGGTGGTCTTGCCGCTGCCGGAAGGCCCCATGATGCCCGTGACCTTGCCGCGGGGAATGCGGATATCGACATTATTGAAGATGCTGCGCGTCCCGCGCTTGAAGGAAAGTCCCTTCAGCTCGACCGCGTAGGCGTTATCGGCACTCATCTAAACTCCTTGGGATGCAGCCTCTCACTCAGACACCACGCTTGCGACAAACGTTTGCAACGTTTGTGCAATAGCTGCGCATTAGTTGCCGCATGGGCAGGGCGGACCGAACTGGCGGCGAACTATATCACTGCTGGTACAAGGCGCCCAAGGCCGGAACAGCGCTAGTTCGGATTGAAGACAAGGAAAAAACGTTGCTTGAGATGAATCTCAAGCGCATCGCGCATAAACCCTGACGAACTTGCGTGAGGGAATTGATCATTACCGTTATAATCGCCGACTTTTCGTCAGGCTATACGATTCCAGACATGAGCCAATCCAGCGACCTTATCCAATCCGCGCAACGCACCATCCGCCTCGAGCTTGAAGCCGTGGAAGGCTTGCTGGCCCATATCGACGCAGATTTCGTACGCGCCTGCGAGATGATTCTGGCCAGCAAGGGCCGCGTGGTCGTGGTCGGCATGGGCAAGTCGGGTCACGTCGGCAACAAGATCGCCGCCACGCTGGCCAGCACCGGGACCACCGCGTTCTTCGTGCACCCGGCCGAGGCCAGCCACGGCGACATGGGCATGATCACCAAGGATGACATCATCCTGGCCTTGTCCAACTCCGGCACCACCAACGAAATCGTGACCCTGCTGCCGCTGATCAAGCGCCTGGGCATCCAGATGATCAGCGTCACCGGCAACCCGGAGTCGACGCTGGCCAAGGCCGCCGAAGTGAACCTCAACGTTCACGTGGCCCACGAGGCCTGCCCGCTGAACCTGGCGCCGACCTCCTCCACCACCGCCGCGCTGGTCATGGGCGATGCCCTGGCCGTGGCGCTGCTGGAAGCCCGTGGGTTTACCGCTGAGGACTTCGCGTTTTCGCACCCGGGCGGCGCCCTGGGCCGTCGTTTGCTGTTGAAAGTCGAAAACGTCATGCACTCGGGCGATGAACTGCCCCATGTCCAGCGCGGCACGTTGCTGAAGGACGCGCTGATGGAAATGACCCGCAAGGGCCTGGGCATGACTGTAATCCTGGAAGCCGACGGACGCCTGGCCGGCGTATTCACCGACGGTGATTTGCGCCGCACCCTGGACCGCGCCATCGATATTCACACCGCCACCATTGATGCGGTGATGACGCCCCACGGCAAGACCGCTCGCCCTGAAATGCTCGCAGCCGAAGCATTGAAGATCATGGAAGACCACAAGATCGGCGCATTGGTGGTGGTCAATAGTGACGACCGTCCGATTGGCGCCCTGAACATGCACGACTTGCTGCGTGCGGGAGTGATGTAGATGAGCAGCGACCTGTTGCAACGCGGCAAGAACATCAAGCTGGCGATTTTCGACGTTGACGGCGTGCTGACCGATGGCCGCCTGTATTTTCTCGAGGACGGCAGCGAATTCAAGACCTTCAACACCCTCGACGGCCTGGGCATCAAGATGCTGATGGCGGCGGGCGTGCAAACGGCGATTATCAGCGGCCGGAAAACCCCGGTTGTGGAACGCCGCGCACAAAACCTGGGAATTGCTCACCTGTATCAGGGCCGCGAGGATAAACTGGTGGTCCTGGACGAGCTTCTTGGCCAACTCAACCTAAGCTATGAGCAGGTCGCCTACCTGGGCGACGACCTTCCCGACCTGCCGGTGATTCGCCGTGTGGGCCTGGGCATGGCCGTCGCCAATGCGGCGGCGTTTGTTCGCGAGCACGCCCATGGCATCACCACCGCCCGTGGCGGTGAAGGCGCCGCCCGCGAGTTCTGCGAGCTGATCCTGCGTGCCCAGGGCAGCCTTGAAGCGGCCAACGCCGCCTACTTATAGAGCGTTTTATGCTGAGCAAAAAGATTCGCAACTTCCTGCTATTCGGGGTCATCGCCGCGCTGTTCCTGGCGGTGGGCTACTGGAATATCAGCCCGGAGCGCTTTCTCGACCAGCCTGCCGCGCAGGTTGACGAAGGCGCTATCGACTATTACGCCACTAATGCCAGGAGCGTGCAGTTCCTGCCCGATGGCAAGGTGCAATACGAAATGACCTCGGATAAGGTCGAGCATGTCAAAGCCAGTGAAATCACGCTGCTGACCAACCCCGACATGAACATTTACCGCGGCACCGAGTTCCCGTGGCACGTCACCAGCAAGCGTGGCGAGGTCAACCCGGACGGTACCGAGGTGGAACTGATCGACTCGGTGCGCATCGCGCGCACTGATGATAAAAAACGTGAGACCGTGATTACCAGCAGTCGCATGACCGTATTCCCGCAGAAGCAATATGCGCAGACCGAGCAAAACGTTAGAATCGACGGCGCTGGCGGTGTATCGACTGGCAAGGGAATGAAAGCGTATTTGAAAGAAAGCAGGATACACCTGCTATCGAACGTAAGAGGACAGTATGAGGCTCGTTAAAACTCTCCCTATTTTGCTCGGCCTGGGCGCAGCACTGGGAAGCGTGAGCGCCTGGGCTCTGCCGAACGATAGCCAGCAGCCGATCCACATTTCGGCTGACGATGCGCAACTGGACGATAAGCAAGGCGTCGCCACCTATACAGGCGGCGTGATCATCACCCAGGGCTCGATGAAGATCACCGGCAACACGGTGACACTGACTCGCACGCAGTCCGGCGACATCGACGTGGTGACCTCGGTAGGCAATCTGGCTTACTTCGAACAGAAGCAAAAGGCTGAAGATCCTGGCCCGATGAAGGGCTATGGCAAGACCATCCAATATCATGCGCAGCAAAATCGCATCGTTCTGATCGACCAGGCCAAGGTACTGAGTGCTGACGGTAACTCCACCGAAGGGGAGAAGATCGTTTACAACACCCAGACCCAGGTTGCGCAGGCGGGCCGCGCCAACGGCACCAAGGTCAGCGCGCCACGCCCACGCATCGACATGGTCATCCAGCCGAAGAAGAAGGCCGAGTAATGGCAACCCTGAAAGCCCAGCATCTGGCCAAGGCCTATAAAAGCCGTCAGGTCGTGCGCGACGTCAGCCTGTCGATCGACAGCGGCCAGATCGTCGGTTTGCTTGGCCCCAACGGCGCCGGCAAGACCACCTGCTTCTACATGATCGTCGGCCTGGTCCAGGCGGACCAGGGTCGTGTATTGATCGATGACCTGGACGTGAGCCACCAGCCGATGCACGGCCGTGCCCGCGCCGGTATTGGCTACCTGCCGCAGGAAGCGTCGATCTTTCGCAAACTGTCGGTCGCCGACAACATCATGGCCATCCTCGAGACCCGCAAGGAACTCGACCGTGACGGCCGCCGCAAGGAGCTGGAAAGCCTGCTGCAGGAATTCCACATCAACCACATTCGCGACAACCTCGGCATGAGCCTCTCCGGTGGTGAGCGTCGTCGTGTGGAAATCGCCCGCGCCCTGGCCACCGCACCCAAGTTCATCCTGCTGGACGAACCGTTTGCCGGCGTCGACCCGATCTCGGTGGGCGATATCAAGCAGATCATCCATCACCTCAAGGCCAAGGGCATTGGCGTGCTGATCACCGACCACAACGTCCGCGAGACTCTCGATATCTGCGAAACCGCGTATATCGTCAACGATGGCCAGCTGATCGCCGAAGGCGATTCCGCCACCATCCTGGCCAACGAACTGGTCAAGGAAGTGTACCTGGGTCATGAGTTCCGCCTGTAAGCCGGCCTGTCTGAAAAAGGCGGTGAAAGGCCGTTTGCCAAGGTGCGCGGGAGTCAATGAAAACCTCCGGATTTTTATTGTTACCGCGCTCTAGGCAAAGCCCCCGATATCAGGCATATAATTTGCTTATGTTTGGCGCTCACGCGCCCTGTCGTGGATGGCGCATTGCGCCGGCGAATAAGGTGTTAAGCCCCTGCCATGAAACCATCGCTAGTCCTGAGAATGGGCCAGCAGCTGACGATGACACCGCAGCTGCAACAGGCCATCCGCCTGCTCCAATTGTCGACCCTGGACCTGCAACAGGAAATCCAGGAGGCCCTGGAGTCCAATCCGATGCTCGAACGCCAGGAAGAAGGCGACGACTTCGATAATGCAGACCCACTGGCCGACAACATCGAGCAAAAACCCAATTCCGACGTGCAGGAACCCTCCTACCAGGAGACCGCCCCCACGGTGGACAACCTTGAGGAAGGCGACTGGAACGAACGCATTCCCAACGAGCTTCCCGTCGATACCGCCTGGGAAGACGTCTACCAGACCAGCGCCAGCAGCCTGCCCAGCAATGACGATGACGAGTGGGACTTCACCACCCGCACGTCGGTTGGCGAGAGCTTGCAGAGCCATCTGCTGTGGCAATTGAACCTTGCACCGATGTCGGACACCGATCGCTTGATCGCCGTGACCCTGATCGACTGCATCAACAATCAAGGCTACCTGGACGAGACCCTAGAGGAAATCCTCGAGGCGTTCGACCCGGAGCTGGACATCGAACTGGACGAAATCGAAGCCGTCCTGCACCGCATCCAGCAATTCGAGCCCGCCGGTATCGGCGCGCGCAATCTCAGCGAATGCCTGTTGCTGCAACTGCGCCAGCTGCCGGCCAAGACCGCCTGGCTCGCCGAGGCCCAGCGTCTGGTCACCGATTATATCGACCTGCTGGGCAGCCGCGACTACAGCCAGTTGATGCGCCGCATGAAGCTCAAGGAAGACGACCTGCGCCAGGTTATCGAGCTGGTACAGAGCCTCAACCCGCGCCCCGGCTCGCAGATCGAATCCAGCGAGGCCGAATACGTAGTCCCCGACGTGATCGTGCGCAAGGACAACGAGCGCTGGCTGGTGGAGTTGAACCAGGAGTCGGTGCCGCGCCTGCGGGTCAATCCGCAATATGCCGGTTTCGTGCGCCGCGCCGATACCAGCGCCGACAACACCTTCATGCGTAACCAGCTGCAGGAAGCGCGCTGGTTCATCAAGAGCCTGCAGAGCCGCAACGAAACCCTGATGAAAGTCGCCACCCAGATCGTGGAGCACCAGCGCGGTTTCCTGGAATACGGCGACGAAGCGATGAAGCCGCTGGTGCTGCATGACATCGCCGAGGCGGTAGGCATGCACGAATCAACGATTTCCCGGGTAACAACGCAAAAATTCATGCATACCCCACGGGGTATATATGAGCTGAAATACTTTTTCTCCAGCCATGTGAGCACCTCCGAAGGCGGCGAATGCTCGTCCACGGCGATCCGCGCGATCATCAAGAAACTGGTTGCCGCGGAAAATCAGAAAAAGCCATTGAGTGACAGTAAGATCGCTGGTTTACTGGAGGCACAAGGCATTCAGGTCGCCCGTCGAACCGTCGCCAAGTACCGCGAGTCCCTAGGGATCGCGCCTTCCAGCGAGCGTAAGCGTTTGATGTGACGGGCGGGCCGCAGCGTTCCAGTGGCAGGTATTCCTTACCTGTCGCTTTATGCACTGGCAACGAAGGAGAAGCTGTATGCAAGTCAACATCAGTGGACACCATGTAGAAGTCACCCCTCCAATGCGCGAATACGTCGAGCAGAAGCTGAAGAAGCTTGAAGGACATTTCGACAAGATCACCAATGTGCAGGTCATCATGAAGGTCGATAAGCTTCAGCAGAAAATCGAGGCGACCCTTCAGATTCCCGGTGGCGAAGTGGTTGCTAACGCCGAGCATGAAGACATGTATGCATCGATCGACTTGCTCACCGACAAGCTTGACCGCCAACTCAAAAAGCATAAGGAAAAGAATCTGCACCTGATGCAAGGTACAGGTCGTTAACTCTCCCCCCATGATCCGACTTGAAACCATCCTGACCCCCGGCCGTTCCCTTGTGAACGTGCCGGGCGGCAGTAAAAAGCGCGCCCTCGAACAAATTGCCAACCTGATCAGCAGCCAAGTGCCTGAACTGGAGATGCAAGATGTCTTCGAGGCCCTGATTGCCCGTGAAAAACTCGGTTCCACCGGTTTTGGCAACGGCATCGCCATTCCTCACTGCCGCCTCAAAGGTTGCGAGACACCGGTCAGCGCGCTGCTGCACCTGGACGCTCCTATCGATTTCGACGCCATCGATGGTGCACCGGTCGACCTGCTGTTCGTACTGCTGGTCCCGGAAGCCGCCACCGATGCACACCTGGAACTGCTTCGGCAGATCGCCAGCATGCTCGACCGCAAGGAAGTACGCGACAAGCTGCGCAGTGCCAGCAGCAACGAGGCGCTGTACCAGGTTGTCCTGGATGAACAGAACGGGCAGTAACCATGCGTTTGATCATCGTCAGCGGCCGTTCCGGCTCGGGTAAAAGCACTGCCCTCAACGTCCTTGAGGACAACGGTTTCTACTGTATCGACAACCTGCCCGCCGGCCTGCTGCCGGAACTGGCCGAGCGCGCGCTGATCCACACGGAATTGGCGCAGCCGCTGGTCGCGGTGTCGATTGACGCCCGCAATCTCCCAAGCCACCTCTCTCGGTTCCCCGAACTGCTTGAGGAGGTGCGCGCCAAACACATCCATTGTGACGTGTTGTACCTGGACGCCGACGAAGAGACCCTGCTCAAGCGCTTCTCCGAGACCCGCCGGCGTCACCCTCTGAGCAGCGCCCAGCGTTCGCTGGCCGAAGCCATTGAGGACGAAACCAAGCTGCTGGGGCCGATCATTGACCTGGCCGACCTCAAGATCAACACCACCAGCCTTAACCTTTACCAGTTGCGCGATGCCATAAAGCTGCGCCTGTTGAACCAGCCGGAGCCGGGCACGGCGTTTCTCGTGGAGTCGTTTGGCTTCAAGCGAGGCATGCCGGTGGATGCCGACCTGGTATTCGATGTGCGCTGCCTGCCAAACCCCTACTGGAAGCCGGAGCTGCGTGAACAATCCGGTTTGGACCAGCCGGTGGCCGATTACCTGGCCGCGCAACCGGATGTAGAAGAGATGTTCCAGGACATTTCCAGCTACTTGCTCAAATGGCTGCCGCGCTTCGCCGCCAGTAATCGGGCCTATGTCACCATTGCCATCGGCTGCACTGGCGGTCACCACCGCTCCGTCTACCTGACGGAGCGCCTGGGCCAGGTGCTGCAAAAAACCCTCAAGAACGTCCAGGTCCGCCACCGCGACCTTAGCTGAAAGGAACACACCCGCGATGCCCGCTCGTGAAATTGAAATCATCAACAAGCTGGGTTTGCACGCCCGGGCCTCGGCCAAGTTCGTCGGCGTCGCCGGCCAGTTCCCCTGCCAGATCCGCGCCGGGCGCACCCCGGACGCCATGGTCGACGGCAAGAGCATCATGGCCATGATGATGCTGGCGGCCGGCAAGGGCACCAGGATTCACTTGAAGACCGAAGGCGAGCAGGAAGACGAAGCGATGGCCGCACTGGTGGCGCTGATCAATAACTACTTCGACGAAGGCGAATAACCCTCTACTGTAGGAGCGAGCTTGCTCGCGAAAAACGCACAGGCACCCGGTTAAACCAGAATGCCCGCGTTATCGTTTACGTTCTTCGCGAGCAAGCTCGCTCCTACAAAAAGCACGAATCAGCCCAGCGCAGTATCCATCACCATCATCAGGCAAAAACCGATACACAGCCCAAGGCTGGCGAGCTTTTCGTGACCATTGCGCCGCGATTCAGGAATGACTTCATGGGTCACCACCAGCAGCATCGCACCTGCGGCAAGGGCCAGGCCCAAAGGCAGCAGCACCTCGGCCAGGCTTACCAACCACGCGCAGAGTACAGCGAACACCGGCTCCACCAGACCTGACGCAGCACCGATCAGGAACGCCTTGACCCGTGACATCCCCGCCCCGGCCAATACCAGCGCAATCACCAGGCCTTCAGGCACATCCTGCAACGCAATGCCCATCGCCAGGCTATCGGCATCCGGCATTCCGCCACCGGCGGAGACGCCCACCGCCATGCCTTCCGGAATGTTGTGGGCGATGATGGCAAACACGAACAGCCAGATGCGCGGCGGGATCACCGGTTTGTCTGGCGTGCCCACCAGCATTTCCGGGCTGGCACCGGAGACCTGGCGGTCAACCAGGTACAGCCCGAATGCTCCGAGCATAATGCCCAAACAGATCAAGCCACTGGCGCCCCAGGGCGCCAGTCCCAGGCTCTCAGCCGCGCTAATGCCTGGCACGATCAGCGAGAACGCCGTCGCCGCCAGCATCACCCCGGCACCAAAGCCCAGCAACGTATCGCTCAGCGCTACCGGCATGCGCCGGATGACCAGCACCGGAACGGCACCGAGCGCCGTGCCGAGCGCGCATATGGCCCCGCCCTGCAGGGCGCGCAGAATACGCGGCTCCAGGTCCAGCCAAGCCAGCCCGTGGGCCACCAGCAATGCAGAACCTGCCAATAGCAGCAGCGAGCCAAACGCATAACGAAACATTCGCCCGCTGCTGATCGCCAGTGTTTCAGTGCCCATAGTCGGCCTTAGATCTTGTTATGAGGTTG
This sequence comes from Pseudomonas cedrina subsp. cedrina, assembly GCF_001983175.1. Classification (GTDB taxonomy): domain Bacteria; phylum Pseudomonadota; class Gammaproteobacteria; order Pseudomonadales; family Pseudomonadaceae; genus Aquipseudomonas; species Aquipseudomonas cedrina. The sequence continues at coordinate 195,527 of NZ_MNPW01000004.1, read as the reverse complement.
AAGTCAGGCAACAGCGGCCTGATAGCGCGCGGCAACTTCCGGCCAGTTGATAACACTGTAGAAGGCATTGATGTATTCGGGGCGGCGGTTCTGATACAGCAGGTAGTAGGCGTGCTCCCAGACGTCCAGGCCGAGGATCGGCGTATTACCGTTCATCAGCGGACTGTCCTGGTTACCGCTGCTTTCCACCACCAGGGTCTTTTGCGGGGTGACGCTCAGCCACGCCCAGCCGCTGCCGAAACGGGTCAGGGCCGCCTTGGTGAATGCTTCCTTGAAGCTGTCGAATCCACCCAACTGCTCGTCGATCGCCTTGCCCAGCTCGCCCTCGGGTTTACCGCCGCCCTTGGGCGACATCACCGCCCAGAACAACGAATGGTTGGCGTGGCCGCCACCTTGGTTGATCACCGCAGCGCGCATTTTTTCCGGCAGCTGCTGCACGCTGGACACCAGCTTCTCCACCGGCCAGCCCGCAAACTCGGTGCCTTCTACGGCCGCGTTGAGGTTGTTGATGTAGGTCTGGTGGTGCTTGGTGTAGTGGATCTCCATGGTCTGCGCATCGATATGCGGTTCCAGGGCGTCGTAGGCGTAAGGCAAGGCAGGCAAGGTGTAAGTCATCTCAATGTGCTCCGTAGTGGGAAGTGGTCGGTTGCACCGCAGCGCCACCCAGCAAGCGATGGGTGCGCGGGTACTCACCGTGATCGCTGATGAAGTTCAACAGCTCGACGTAAGTCTTGCTGCTCTGACGCAGGGCTGCTTCGCGCAATTGCGGGCTCAACCGCGAGTCCTGCATGGTTTGCAGCAGGCGCTGGTGGATCGCACAGAGGTATTCGGCGCTCTCTTCCGGCTGGTTCAGGCGCAGGTGCAGATCCGCCAGGTTGTGATGGGAAATGACGCAGGCCGCCACTGCTTCGTCGGCGTCCGCCCAGCGTTCGAACAACACTTGGGCCAGGGCCAGGGCTTGCAAGTAGGCCTCGCGAGCATCCACCAGTTCGCCCGCCATAAAACAGCGATTGGCCCGTTCGATCGTACGTTTCCAGTGCTCCATGGTGAGCCTCCAAAGCAGGGTCGGTGATTACACGCCACCAGCCGTGAGCTTTTCCGGATCCAGCAGGATTTCCAGTTGGCTGCGCGGCAAGTCGGTGTGCTCGAGGGCGACATCAATCACCGGGCGGCCCTGCTGATAGGCCGTCTTGGCAATCTCGGCAGCCTTTTGGTAACCGATGATCGGATTGAGTGCGGTGACCAGGATCGGGTTGCGCGATAACGCCTCCTTGAGCTTGGCTTCATTGACCTTGAAACTGGCAATGGCCTTGTCTGCCAGCAAACGGCTGGCATTGGCCAGCAATTGGAGACTGCTGAGCAGGTTCTGGGCGATGATCGGCAGCATCACGTTCAGCTCGAAATTGCCAGACTGGCCGGCGACGGTGATCACCGTATCGTTGCCGATGACCTGCGCGGCGACCATGGCGGTCGCTTCCGGGATCACCGGGTTGACCTTGCCGGGCATGATCGAGGAGCCCGGTTGCAGGGCTTCGAGTTCGATTTCACCGAGGCCGGCGAGCGGGCCGGAGTTCATCCAGCGCAAATCGTTGGCAATCTTCATCAGCGACACGGCGGTGGCCTTCAACTGGCCGGAGACGGCAACGGCGGTGTCCTGGGAGCCGATCAGCGCAAACAGGTTCTTGCCTGGGGTGAAGGTCACGCCGGTCAGGGTGCTCAATTGCTGGCTGAAACGCGCGGCGAACTGCGGGTGTGCGTTGATTCCGGTGCCGACCGCCGTGCCGCCCTGGGCCAGCGCTTGCAGGCTTGGCAGCAGGTCCTGCAAGTGCCCGATGTTGGCCTTGAGCTGCTGCGCCCAGCCGTTGAGCACCTGGCTCATGCGCACCGGCATGGCGTCCATCAGGTGCGTGCGGCCGGTCTTGATGAACGGGTGGACCTCTTCGGCTTTTTGCTCGATCACCTGAACCAGGTGCAGCAAGGCCGGCAGCGTATGCTCATGCAGCACCAGCGCGGCACTGACGTGGATAGTGGTCGGAATGATGTCGTTGCTGCTTTGGCCGCAGTTCACGTGATCGTTGGGGTTTACCGGCTCGCCCAGCAAACGGGTCGCGAGGGTCGCAATCACCTCGTTGGCATTCATGTTGGAGCTGGTGCCGGAACCGGTCTGGAAGATATCCACCGGGAAGTGCCGCATGAAATCACCTTCGAGCAAACCTTGGGCGGCATCGACGATAGCCTTGCCCTGCCCTGCGCTGATTTGCTCGAGGTCGACGTTGACCTTGGCGGCGGCGGCCTTGGCCAGGATCAATGCGCGAATGAATTGCGCCGGCATGGGTTGATGACTGATCGGGAAATTGTTTACCGCGCGCTGGGTCTGGGCGCCGTACAAAGCCTCGGCGGGCACCTGCAGTTCGCCCATGCTGTCGCGTTCGATACGGGTATTACTCATCGGAGGATCCTTGGACCAGGTCAGTAACGGAAAGGGAAGGCAGCAATTGGCACGTAGCCAATTGCCAGGCGAAGGTCTGCCAGCGCTTGAGGCGGCAGGCACAGTGGGAGAGCTTTTCCAGATCGCGCAGTGGGCGCCAGGCCTGATCCAGGCACATGGAACGCCAATGCCAGGGCAACGCGATATCGCTGGCGGTATCGAGTAGCAGACGGAACGAGGTTTCAGCGATCGTCCACGGATGGGTGGCGGTGCAACACGCCAGGTAGCGGCCCTCACTGAGGTAGTGTTCGATCAGGCGCGGCTCGTCGGGCTCGAGGCCGCAACGAATCTGGCGACTCATCCAGCGCCAGCTCTCAAGATAAGGATCCTCATGCAGGACAGGCTTCATGATCCACACTCATTCGGTAATGAGATTTATTATTAAATGATATTAAGAATCAAAACAAGGGTGGCGTGATAATCCCTTGTCACACACGCAAAAAGAAAGGCGCGCCATCTTTAAGATGGCGCGCCTTTGGGTGAAGCGCTGGAAGGATCAGCTACCGGCGACGGTCATCCGCTCGATCAACACCGAACCTGTGCGAATGTTGCTGCGCAGTTCCAAGTCATTACCCACTGCAACGATCTGCCTGAACATGTCGCGCATGTTGCCGGCGATGGTCACCTCCTGGACGGCAAACTGAATCTCGCCGTTTTCCACCCAGAAACCCGCGGCACCACGGGAGTAATCACCCGTGACCATGTTCAAGCCATGGCCCATCAATTCGGTCACCAGCAGGCCACGCCCCATGCGCCGCAACAGGGCGGCCTGGTCTTCCTCGCCATGGGTGACGAACAGGTTGTGCACGCCGCCGGAATTGGCAGTGCTTGGCAGGCCGAGTTTGCGGCCGGAATAGGTGCTCAATACGTAGGAAACCAACTCGCCGTTCTCGACGAAAGGCTTCGCGTAAGTCGCCAGGCCATCGCCGTCGAACGATGTGCTGCCCATGGCGCGCATCAGGTGGGGGCGTTCGTCAATGGTCAGCCACTCTGGAAACAGTTTCTGGCCGATCGCACCCTCGAGGAACGACGACTTGCGGTACAGGTTGCCACCGGAAATCGCCCCCAGGAAACTGCCGAACAACCCACCGGCCAACTCTGCGGAAAACAGCACCGGCACTTCACAGGTTGGCACCGGGCGGGCGCCCAGCCGACTCGCCGCACGTTGCGCGGCACGCTGGCCAATGCTGACTGGGTCAGCGAGCAGGTCGCCCTGGCGGTTCACGTCGTACCAGTAATCGCGCTGCATCTGACCATTGGCCTCGGCGATCATTACACAGCTCAGGCTATGGCGCGTGGAAGCATAACCGCCGATAAAACCATGGCTGTTGCCGTACACGCGGCAACCCTGATGGGTACTCAACGTGGTGCCATCAGCGTTCTTGATGCGGGCATCGGCGTCGAATGCCGCCGCTTCGCAGACCAAAGCCTGCTCGATGGCCTGCTCTGGCGTGATGTCCCAAGCGTGGAACAGATCGAAATCCTGCAGGTCCTGGGCCATCAGCGCCTTGTCGGCCAAGCCTGAGCTTTCATCTTCGGAGGTGTGCTTGGCGATGGCCAATGCAGCGGCCACGGTTTCGCGGATCGCCTCCGGGCCGCTGGCCGAGGTACTCGCCGACCCTTTGCGCTGCCCTACATACAAGGTGATGCCGAACCCTTGGTCGCGATTGAACTCAACGGTTTCCACTTCCCGCTGACGGACCGACGTCGACAGCCCTTGCTCCAGCGACACCGCCACTTCACAGGCGCTGGCCCCCTGGCGCTTGGCCTCGGCAAGGATCTGCTCGACTTGTTCCTGCAGTGCCGGTAACGCTTGCGGACCGACGCTTTGGGCTGCACTCATGGTTTTCTCCACTCAAATTCTGCTTTCGGTTAAGGCCATCGAGCGACCGGGCCGGACAAGCGGCCCCCGACTGGTTATCATGGCGGCGTTTCTTTGCGGACTGCCACCATGGTTGATTCTTACGACGACTCCCTCGATGGGGAGAAAAGCAAAACCCAGGTCAAACGTGAGCTGCATGCTCTGGTTGACCTCGGCGAGCGCCTTACAACGCTCAAGAAGGATTTGATTGCAAAACTGCCGTTGACCGACGAAATGCGCCGGGCTTTGGCGGATGCGCCCAAGCACACCGCGAATATCGCGCGTAAACGGCACATCATGTTTATCGGCAAACTGATGCGCGATCAGGACACTGACGCCATTCTGGCCTTGCTTGATCAAACCGATGCCTCCACTCGCCAGTACAACGAACGCTTCCATAACCTGGAGCGTTGGCGTGACCGCCTGATTGAGGGCGATGACGCCGTGCTGGAGAAATTCGTGCTGGACTATCCGGATGCGGACCGCCAGCAACTGCGCTCCCTGATCCGTCAGGCCCAGCATGAGCAGGCGCATAACAAAGCGCCGGCCACCAGCCGTAAAATCTTCAAATACATCCGAGAGCTGGACGAGACTCAACGCGGTCTGCGCTGATCCTCTTCCGTGGGTGGCGGTCTTCGCCACCCGAAGCTCCACGGTTTACGAGCCCGTGCCACCCACGGTGATCGCATCAATCTTCAGCGTTGGCTGGCCGACACCCACCGGCACCGACTGCCCATCCTTACCGCATGTGCCCACGCCGCTGTCCAGCGACAGGTCGTTGCCGACCATCGACACCTTGCTCATTGCTTCCGGGCCGTTACCGATCAACGTTGCCCCTTTGACCGGCGCGGTAATCTTGCCGTCTTCGATCAGGTATGCCTCGCTGGTGGAAAACACGAACTTGCCGCTGGTGATATCCACCTGGCCGCCACCGAGGTTGGCGCAGTAGATGCCGCGCTTTACCGAAGCGATGATTTCCGCCGGATCGCTTTGGCCACCGAGCATGTAGGTATTGGTCATGCGTGGCATCGGCAGGTGCGCATAAGATTCGCGGCGGCCGTTACCGGTGCGGGCAACCCCCATCAGGCGAGCGTTGAGCTTGTCTTGCATATAGCCCTTGAGCACGCCGTTTTCGATCAGGGTGGTGCACTCGGTTGGCGTCCCCTCATCATCCACGCTCAGCGAGCCACGACGCCCGGCCAGGGTGCCGTCATCGACGATAGTGCAGAGCTTGGACGCAACCATTTCGCCCATGCGCCCGCTGTAGGCCGAACTGCCCTTGCGGTTGAAGTCCCCTTCCAGGCCATGCCCGACCGCTTCGTGCAGCAGCACACCGGACCAGCCCGAACCCAGCACTACCGGCAGGGTACCCGCCGGTGCCGGAATCGCTTCCAGGTTGACCAGCGCCTGGCGCAGCGCTTCACGGGCATACCCCATGGCGCGGTCATCACTGAGGAAATAACGGTAGTCGGTACGCCCGCCGCCGCCATGGCCGCCGCGCTCGCGATGGCCGTTCTGTTCAACGATCACACTCACGTTGAAACGCACCAGCGGCCGTACATCCGCCGCCAGACCGCCATCGGTGGACGCCACCAGGATACGTTCCCACACACCGGCCATGCTCACGGTGACCTGCTGGATACGCGGGTCCAGGGCACGGGTGGCCGCGTCGACACGCTTGAGCAGCTCGACCTTTTCCGCGCGGCTGATCACTTCCAGTGGGTTATCCGGTGCGTACAGCTGGGCCACGTCCTGGGTGCTGAATGCCTGCACCGTGCCGTTTTGCCCGGCGCGCGAAATCGAGCGCGCGGCACGCGCCGCCAAGCCCAAGGCTTCCAGGGTGATCGCGTTGCTGTAGGCGAAGCCGGTTTTCTCGCCGGATTGCGCGCGCACGCCGACGCCCTGATCGAGATTGAAACTGCCTTCCTTGACGATCCCGTCTTCCAACGACCAGGACTCGGAGATCTGGCCCTGGAAATACAGATCGGCCGCGTCAATGCCCGGCCCGGCCAGATCGCCGAGCACGGTTTGCAGACTTTCGATGGTCACGCCACCGGGTGCCAGGAGGTGTTCACTGACTGAGGACAACAACTCGCTCATAGGTATGGCCTTAAATTCATCGTTCCGAAGCAGGCCGCTGTGCGCCCTGCGAGAAAAAGCGCCGATGGTTGACCACCGGCATGCGCGCCCGAATCGACGCCTGTTCACTGCTATCGCGCTCGGCCAACAACACCGCTTCGCCTTTGTCCTGTTGTGCCAGCACGCGCCCCCACGGGTCGACAATCGCCGCGTGCCCATGGGTTTCCCGGGGGCCCGGATGCACACCGCCCTGGGCGGCCGCCAGCAGGTAGCACTGGGTTTCAATGGCCCGTGCACGCACCAGCACATCCCAATGCGCGGCGCCGGTCACGGCCGTAAACGCCGAAGGTGCGCTAATCAATTGCGCCCCCGCCGCACGCAACTCGCTGTAGAGCTCGGGGAAGCGCAGGTCGTAACATACCGTCAGCCCCAGGCGGCCGACCGGTGTATCCGCGACCACCACGTTGCCCCCGAAAGCATAGTCATCAGACTCGCGATAGCGACCTCGAGCGTCCGCCACATCGACATCGAACAAATGCAGCTTGTCGTAACGGGCAACGGTCTCGCCGCGATCATCAACCAGCAGCGAGCAGGCATTGGGCTTGGCGTGCGGTTGATCCTCGGGTGGCAACGGCAAAGTACCGGCGACTATCCATAAGGTGAGGTCGCGGGCGGTCTGTTTCAACCATGGCAGGATCGGGCCGTCGCCCAGCGCTTCGGCGCGGCCGATATCGGCCACATCGCGACGGCCCATGGCGGCGAAGTTTTCCGGCAGCACCGCCAACTTCGCACCACCCGCCGCCGCTTGCTCCATCAGACGGCGGGCCTGGGCCAGGTTGGCCAGCACGTCGCTCTGGCTGACCATTTGAATTACCGCAAAGGACATGGGCCGACACTCCCTGAAGGATAGGTGGCCATGCTACTCCACAGGCTCTCAGTTTGGCTTTTCAAATGGCTTGTCGAAGGTGATTTTCGGGTCTTTCCATGGGCCTTCCACCTTGTATTGCACGCTGGCGAAGCGCGCAACACGGTCACCGATCAGCTTGTCGATCAGGAACAACGCACCGCCAATCGCCGGCGCGCCCACGATCAGCGCGGCGATCGGCAGGTTATTGGTGACCGGCAGGGTGACCAGCAGCTTGGCGTCAACCCGGTCGGCGACCAGGTCCAGGGTGCCGTTGAGCTCCAGGTTGGTCGATGGCCCGGTCATGGTGATCGGTTCACGGGTCACGAACACACCGTCACTGGCGGCCAGCAAGCCTTTGACCCGGTCATAGCTCAAGCCCTTGCCGAGCAAGTCGGAAAAGTCCAGGCGCAACCGTCGCCCGATGGAGTTGAAGTTCAGCAGGCCGAACACCCGCAGGGCCTGGGCACCGCCTTCCACCTCCACGAACTGACCGTTGCGAAAGGCCGCGTCCAGGCTGCCCGAGAAGCGCTTGGGCCCTACATAGGCCGGCGAACCCGGCCAGCGACCATCCACGTCCAGGTGGAAATCCTGGCTGGTGACGGTCGGTGCATAACCCCACCCCTTGAGCACATCACCAATATTCTTGCCGTCCAGGCGGCCCTTGTACCAACTGCCGCTGGCGCCCGCTGCGCCCTCCCAACCACCGGCCCCCTTGAGCTGCATGCCCTTGAGGCCCAGGTCCAGGTTAGTGAACGCCAGGCCCTTGGCGGTCGGGCGGATTTTCAGCGACCAGGCGCCGACCAGGTCCGGGCCTTGGAACAACTGGTCAATGGCGATATCCAGCGCCGGAATATCCTTCGGATCGATGCTCGCCAATGGGTCCGGAGCGTTTTCGTCCGCCTGCACCGTCGGGTCCACCGCCGGCAGTTTCACGTATTGCAGGTTGATCGCAATCGGTGCGCCCTTGGCGTCCGGCAGGTTGACCGTGCCCTTGGCCTGCTGGCTGTCGAACTGCAAGCCCCACGCCGCCTGCTTACGGTCCAATTGCAAGTTCACCCGATCAAACTGGGTGCCGAAACCGGTCAGCTTGCCCACCTTGAAATCGGCGCCGCTGAGCAATTGCTTGGCACTGCCGCCAGGATCGTTCCCGGCATACTGGTTGACGAGCTTTCTCCAGGGATCGATATCCAGTTCCGACAGCACGCCGCGAATACGCAAGCCCCTGGCACCTGGCAGCACCGCATCGCCATCACCGAGGAACAGCTCTCCCCGGCCATCATTGAATTTGTCCGGCGGCGCGGCAAAAGTAAAATTCGCCAATTCGCCGTAATCGAACCAATAACGGCGCTCGGCGCCCTGCAGAGTCATGCGAAATACGCTGTCACGGCCCTGGCTGGCTGGCATGCCGAACGGCGCGGGCAAATCCACCGCCACGCCCTTGAGGTTCGAGCTGACCATCAGTTGGCTGTCGGCGCCGCTCAGGTCCAGTTGCAACTGGTAGGGAATATCACCGGAGGCCGGCAACGGCTGAGTGACGTTCAGCCAGTCCGTCAGCCGCTTGACCGTTACCTGGCCCTTGGCAACCACGCGCGTGCTGACAGTGCCCGGCTTGCCGTCGGCAAAGATCTGCGCGGTGATCGGCCGGTCGAACGCCTGGGCCGTGATGTTCTGGCCACTGAGGCCCTTGGTGCTGTCAAAGCGGAAATCGCCCTTGAGCTGGGTCAGGTCAAGGGTGGGCTCCGCCAGTTGCAGGCGCGCCTTATCGGTCTTGAAGTCCACCACGATCTTCGGCTCGGCGCCCTTGGCCAACGGAATATCCAGGTCGAGATTGCCTTGCAGGTCGCCCTCGCCCTTCCAGCCGGCAAAGGTCGATGCCGTGCCGATCGGTGCTTCCTGGAGGATCTTCAGGCCATCGCCCAAACCGCCGGCAAAACCACCCGTCAGCAACAGATGGCTGTCCTTGCCGGCAGGCGCGTGGGGAATATTGACGTAGATGTCCTTGACCTTGGTGTCGAGCAACTGGCCCTTGCTCGCCAGGATGCGTACGCCGCTCTCCTCGACGAACACTTCACCGTTGACCTTGCTCACATGGGGCCAGCCCGGCTGGAACGCCAGCTCGGCGTCATGCACCTTGAAAAACAGGCTGATATTGCGCGAAGCCCGCAACGCGTCGTGGTTCAGCGAGCCCTGGTACTGGAAGAAGCCCTGGTCCACCGCGCCCTTGAGAATCGCCGTGCGCAACCATTCATCGAGTGCCGGGCTCAACACCGCCGGCAGGTACTTGGGGGTGAAGCGCCCGTCGCCATCGACCATGCCGACGCGCAGGTCCATGTAGTCTTCCTGGCTATGGTCGAAATGCAGGCGAATCAGGAAGTCGGCGGCGATCTTGCCCTCCTCGCCCAGCACCTTGATATACGGGGCGATCAGGGTGAAGCCTTGCTTGTCCAGCTTCCAGGTCAGGCGTGCATTGGCCTGCAGGTACTGCCAGGGCTTGGCGAAGATCGGGTCAAGGTGCAGGGAGAAGTCTTTGCTGTCCATGCGCAACTCGCCATGGCCCAGGTCGCCACTGATACTGCCCGATACGTTACGCGCGGCCGGCGCGCCAGAGTAGGCATCAAAACCGATGCGCTCGAGGTTGGCGGCGAAGCTGACTTTTTGATCGGTGGTGTCTTGAGGGCGAAAGTCCACCAGCACATTACGCAGCAGGCCGGTGGCCTTGAGGTGCTCGATGGTTTTGGCGAAACCTTCCGGCAGCGGCGCCAAGGCATTGAGCAGTGGCGTGAGCGGCGTGAGGTCCAGGCGGTCGGCCTGGAGCTTCCAGACTTCCTGGTCCTTGTCGCTAGCCAGGGTCTGCTGGAGTTGCAGGCGGGATTCCCAACGGGTTTCCCCCAGGTTCATCGCCAGGGAGTCGAACAGCACCTTGAGGCCGGTGTCGCTGCGCTGCAGGTAGGCGGTGAGCGCAAGGTTTTCGATGTGCACAGGCTTGCGCTCGGCGTAACGGCCTTTGACCTGAGGCGAGTTGAGGCGCACCACTGCGCTTTGCACGGTGCCTTTGGCCCAGGTCAGCCAGAATTCGCCACCGGCCTTGAACTGGCTGAGTGTCCACTGCTGGGTCAGCTTGGCCGGGATCCACTTGGCCCAATCGCTTTGCGGCAGGCTCAGGTAGGCCTGGACTTCGCCGTCCCGCCACTGGCTGGCGCGAATACGCGTGCGCAGGCTCAAGGCGAGCGGCTGGCCATCGGGCAGGGTCAAGCGCGCGTCCAGACGCTGGCGGGTCATGCCGGTGTGCAGGCTCAGCCCGACATACGTCAGCGTCACGGGTGCCTGGTCAAACGGTTGCAACGTGACTTGGCTGTCGAGCAGCGACACACGCTTGACCCGCTGCATGCGCATGAGCAACTGCTCCGGGTCCAGCGGCTGGTCGTCGCGCATCGGCAGGCCCTGAAGGGCCCACTTGCCGTCCTTGTCTTCCTTGACGCTGAGCTGCAAGCCACTGACTTGCAAATGCGCAATGCGCACTTCGCGAGCCATGAGGCTGGCCCAGATATCCGGCACCACTTCGACCTGGTCCAGGCGCAGGGCACTGCTGCCCTCGCCCACCATCACGTCATGGGCGAGCAATACCGGGGCGAAGCCGCTCCAGCGGCCTTCAAGACTGCCGATGTGCAGGGGCATGTCCACCGCAGCCTGGGCCTTGGCTTCGACTTCCCCACGGTATTCGGCCACCAGCGGGGTCAATTCACGACCCAGGCTCACATACACGGCCGCCAATACCAGCAGCAAGGCGCAGAGGCCCAGGCCCCAACGGGTCAAAGCGGCAAAAAAGCGTATCAGACGCTCCATGTCAGGCGACCCTCAAGGCGGTAGTCGGACGGCAGATCACGGTCTGCCCGTCGCGTAAAAGGAAAACGATTGGGGATCAGAGCAGCACCACGTCGTATTGTTCCTGGGAATACATGGTTTCGACCTGGAAGCGAATCGTGCGCCCGATAAACCCCTCCAGCTCGGCAACGTTGCCGGACTCTTCGTCCAGCAGCCGATCCACCACTTTCTGGTTGGCGAGTACTCTATAACCTTCGGCCTGATAGGCTCGCGCCTCTCGTAGGATTTCACGGAAAATCTCGTAGCAAACCGTTTCCGGCGTCTTCAATTTACCGCGCCCCTGGCAACTGCTGCAGGGCTCGCACAGCACCTGTTCGAGGCTTTCGCGGGTGCGCTTGCGGGTCATCTGCACCAGGCCCAGCTCGGTTATGCCGATGATGTTGGTCTTGGCGTGATCGCGTTCCAGCTGCTTTTCGAGAGTACGCAGCACCTGGCGTTGGTGCTCTTCGTCTTCCATGTCGATAAAGTCGATGATGATGATGCCGCCCAGGTTGCGCAGGCGCAGCTGGCGGGCAATCGCGGTAGCCGCTTCGAGGTTGGTCTTGAAGATCGTCTCTTCAAGGTTGCGATGACCGACGAACGCGCCCGTGTTGACGTCAATGGTGGTCATGGCTTCCGCCGGGTCCACCACCAGATAGCCGCCGGACTTGAGTGGTACCTTGCGTTCCAGGGCTTTCTGGATTTCATCTTCGACGCCATACAGGTCAAAGATCGGCCGTTCGCCAGGGTAATGCTCCAGGCGGTCGGCAATTTCCGGCATCAGCTCGGCGACAAACTGCGTGGTGCGCTGGAAGGTTTCCCGCGAGTCGATACGAATTTTTTCAATCTTCGGGCTGACCAGGTCGCGCAGTGTGCGCAGGGCCAGGCCCAGGTCTTCGTAAATGACGCTTGGCGCGCTGATGGTCTTGATCTGCACGTCGATCTGGTCCCACAACCGGCGCAGGTAACGGATGTCCATCAGGATTTCATCGGCGCCCGCGCCCTCCGCGGCGGTGCGCAGGATAAAACCACCGGCCTCCTTGATGCCTTCGGCGGCTACGCAATCGCTGACCACCTTCTTGAGGCGTTCTCGCTCGGCTTCGTCTTCGATCTTCAGGGAAATGCCAACATGGGCGGTGCGCGGCATGTAGACCAGGTAGCGCGACGGAATCGACAGCTGCGTGGTCAGGCGCGCGCCCTTGGAACCGATGGGGTCCTTGGTGACTTGCACCACCAGGCTCTGCCCTTCGTGCACCAGGGCGCTGATGCTTTCGACCGCCGGGCCTTCGCGCAGGGAAATTTCCGAGGCATGGATAAACGCGGCTCGGTCCAGGCCGATATCGACGAAGGCAGCCTGCATCCCCGGCAACACGCGCACCACCTTGCCCTTGTAGATGTTGCCGACGATCCCGCGCTTCTGGGTGCGCTCCACGTGGACTTCTTGCAGAACACCGTTCTCTACCACCGCCACGCGCGATTCCATCGGCGTGATATTGATTAGAATCTCTTCACTCATGGCTGGGTCTCGTTCAGGCGTTTTCACAATAGTGACCGATCGCTTAAGGCTGGGCGCTTAAGTAGAGGCATTCAGCGCACGGTTAGGTTTTGCCAACAGGGTATGCCGAATTGGCCGAGCAGTTGCGCGGTTTCGCACACTGGCAGGCCGACCACGGCGGAATAACTGCCATTGAGGCCGGCAACAAACACTGAACCCAGTCCTTGAATAGCATAGCCGCCCGCCTTGTCCTGGGGCTCGCCACTGTGCCAGTAGGTTGTCGCTTCCTCGGCAGTAATCCCCCGAAAAAACACACGACTGCTCACGCATCGGGTTTCACAGCGCTGGCCATCCGTGACGGCAATGGCGGTCAGCACCTCATGCTCACGCCCGGCTAACGCCATTAACATCGCCAGGGCATCGGCCTGGTCCACCGGTTTGCCGAGGATCCGGCCATCGACGATCACCGCCGTATCAGCCCCAAGCACACAGGCGCCGACAGTGTGTTCAAGCGCAGCAAAACCTGCCGCAGCCTTGCCGCGCGCCAAGCGCTCGACGTAGGAAACGGCGGATTCGTTTGTAAGAGGGGTTTCATCAATAGCGGCGCTGACCACAGTGAAGGGCACACCGATCTGGGTCAGCAGTTCACGCCGCCTCGGGGAGCCCGAGGCCAGGTATAGCGAATTCATTGCAGACTCTCCCTGTAGGGTTCGATAACCAGGCAGAGCCTCGCAATCCATTCAATTGATCTTATAGCGACGACGTAAACCACGCAGGCCGAAGCTGATCCATGGCCACAGCAAGGCGCTGACCAGGGCCGGCAATACCAGCGCGAGCGTAGGCTGACGATTACCGGTCAACGCGCTCAGCCAGAGCTGAACAAGCTGCGCCAGGCCGAAGATCACCAGGATCACCAGGCACTGCTGCCACATCGGGAACATGCGCAGGCGCTGCTGCAACGACAGCACCAGGAAGGTAATCAGGGTCAGGATCAACGCGTTCTGGCCCAGCAAGGTGCCATACAACACGTCTTGCGCCAAACCCAGGAACATGGCGGTGACCATGCCGACTTTATGCGGCAGGTTCAACGACCAGAAGGCCAGCAGCAAGGCCAGCCAGAGCGGGCGCAGGATTTCCATGAATTGTGGCAGTGGCGAGACGCTGAGCAGCAGGCCGACGGCGAAGGTCAGCCAGACGATCCAGCCATTGCGCGAATGAGTACCGGCCATTATTCCTCCCTCTGCCGCGTGGTTGCCGGGGCGGTCGCTGGGCGCGCGGCCGGGGCGGCAGCAGGCGGTTTAGCCGCCGGCGTGGTGGTGGCAGGCGTCGACGCGGGAGGTTTGGTCGCGGCAGGTTTGACGGGGTGCGCCGCCGGTTTGACGGGCGTCACGGCAGGCGCGCCCACTGCCGGGGTCACCGCAGGTGTGGCCGGTGTTCCCGGGGCAGGCTTGGGTACAGTGGAAGGAATGATCGGCGCAGTGCCGTTCTTCTTGTCTTCCGCTTCCTGGGCCTGGGCGGCGTCGTTGGCGCGCTCTTCCGGGGTGCGGTTGTCGCTGAACACCAGCAGCAGGTAGCGGCTGCGGTTCAAGGCGGCGGTAGGCACGGCGCGCACAATGGCGAACGGCTGACCGGAATCGTGGATCACTTCCTTCACCGTCGCCACCGGGTAGCCCGCCGGGAAACGCTGACCCAGGCCGGAGCTGACCAACAGGTCGCCTTCCTTGATGTCGGCGGTATCGGCCACATGCCGCAATTCCAGGCGCTCTGGGTTGCCGGTGCCGCTGGCAATCGCGCGCAGGCCGTTGCGGTTGACCTGCACCGGAATGCTGTGGGTCGTGTCCGTGAGCAGCAATACCCGCGAGGTGTACGGCATCAGCTCGACCACCTGGCCCATCAGGCCGCGGGCATCGAGCACCGGCTGGCCGAGGACCACACCGTCGCGCTCACCCTTGTTGATGATGATGCGATGGGTAAAGGGGTTCGGGTCCATGCCGATCAACTCGGCCACTTCGACCTTTTCGTTGACCAGCGCGGAAGAATTGAGCAACTCGCGCAGGCGAACGTTCTGCTCGGTGAGGGCCGCGAGCTTTTGCATGCGCCCCTGCAGCAGCAGGTTTTCGGTCTTGAGTTTTTCGTTCTCGGCAACCAGCTCGGTGCGGCTGCCGAATTGGCTGGCCACGCCCTGGTACAGACGTTGCGGCAGGTCGGTGATCCAGTAAGTCTGCATCAGCACCAGCGACATCTGGCTGCGCACCGGCTTGAGCAGCGCAAAGCGGGCATCGACCACCATCAGCGCGACCGAAAGCACGACCAGCACCAACAGGCGCACGCCCAATGAGGGGCCTTTGGCGAAAAGCGGTTTAATAAGCCGCTCCTCCCAGGCAAATGTTCTCTTTATTCATACGGCATCTAACCGGCCCGGATGCAGATTGAAGAAGATAAACGCCAGCAGGCAGCACTGCAAAGTGCTGCCTGCGGGCGAAACATGGGCAAACCCGCAACGACTTATTCGCTGGAGAGCAGGTCCATGGTGTGTTTATCCATCATTTCCAGTGCACGGCCACCGCCACGGGCGACGCAGGTCAGCGGGTCTTCGGCAACGATCACCGGCAGGCCGGTTTCCTGGGCCAGCAGCTTGTCGAGGTCGCGCAGCAAGGCGCCACCACCGGTCAGTACCAGGCCACGTTCGGCGATGTCGGAGGCCAATTCCGGCGGCGATTGCTCCAGGGCGCTCTTCACCGCCTGAACGATGGTGGCCAGCGACTCTTGCAGGGCCTCCAGCACTTCATTGGAGTTCAGGGTGAAGGCACGTGGCACGCCTTCGGCCAGGTTGCGGCCGCGAACATCGACTTCGCGCACTTCGCCGCCCGGGTAGGCGGTACCGATTTCCTGCTTGATGCGCTCGGCGGTGGACTCGCCGATCAGGCTGCCGTAGTTACGACGCACATACGTGATGATCGCTTCGTCGAAGCGGTCGCCGCCCACGCGCACGGATTCGGCATACACCACACCGTTCAGGGAGATCAGGGCGATCTCAGTGGTACCACCACCGATATCCACCACCATCGAACCGCGTGCTTCTTCAACCGGCAGGCCGGCACCGATCGCAGCGGCCATCGGCTCTTCGATCAGGAACACTTCACGGGCACCGGCACCGAGGGCCGATTCGCGGATGGCGCGGCGCTCCACCTGGGTGGACTTGCAGGGAACGCAGATCAGCACACGAGGGCTGGGCTGCAGGAAACTGTTTTCGTGAACCTTGTTGATGAAGTACTGCAGCATCTTCTCGCAGACACTGAAGTCGGCGATCACGCCGTCTTTCATCGGACGAATGGCAGCAATATTGCCTGGTGTACGGCCGAGCATGCGCTTGGCCTCGGTGCCGACGGCAACGACACTTTTCTGATTACCATGGGTCCGAATGGCCACAACCGATGGCTCATTCAGGACGATACCGCGCTCGCGCACGTAAATAAGGGTGTTGGCAGTGCCCAGGTCAATGGAAAGATCGCTGGAAAACATGCCACGCAGTTTCTTGAACATGGGAAAGGGACCCTAGGCAACGCGTGGGTAAAAAAGTGCGGCAAACTCTAACAACGACAGGGATTTTGGGCAAGGCGCCAATGTGCTAAATTGGCCGACTTTCTGTGCACCCAACCCCACAATCGCGGCCGTGAGACCGTAGAAATGCGGTAGTGTTCCGACAATCTAACACACGGATAGCCTCCGTTCTGTTTTCCACTGGAGATTCCCATGACGCTTGAACGCTCCGACGTGGAAAAAATCGCGCATCTGGCCTCGCTTGGCCTCAATGATGCCGATCTTCCACAGACCACCGCAGCCCTGAACAGCATTCTCGGGCTGGTCGACCAGATGCAGGCCGTGAATACCGACGGCATCGAGCCCCTGGCTCACCCGCTGGAAGCCAGCCAGCGCCTGCGCGCAGACGTCGTGACCGAAAGTAATAATCGCGAGGCCTACCAGTCCATCGCGCCAGCGGTCGAAAACGGCCTGTACCTGGTTCCGAAAGTCATCGACTAAAGGGAAAGAGCCTGCAATGCATCACATGACTCTGGCCGAGATCGCCCGCGGTCTCGCCGACAAAAAGTTTTCTTCCGAAGAGCTGACCAAGACCCTGCTTGCGCGCATCGCCGAGCTCGATCCAAAGGTCAACAGCTTCATCAGCCTCACCGAGGAGCTGGCCTTGAGCCAGGCCAAGGCCGCCGACGCACGTCGCGCCAACGGTGAAAATGGCGCACTGCTGGGCGCCCCCATCGCCCACAAAGACCTGTTCTGCACCCAGGGCATTCGCACCAGCTGCGGCTCGAAGATGCTCGACAACTTCAAGGCACCCTACGACGCCACCGTGGTGTCCAAGCTGGCCGCCGCCGGCGCCGTGACCCTGGGCAAGACCAACATGGACGAGTTCGCCATGGGTTCGGCCAACGAGTCGAGCTACTACGGCGCGGTGAAAAACCCGTGGAACCTTGCGCACGTACCCGGCGGCTCGTCCGGTGGATCGGCCGCCGCAGTGGCCGCGCGCTTCCTGCCGGCCGCCACCGCCACGGACACCGGCGGCTCGATCCGCCAGCCTGCCGCGTTCACCAACCTCACCGGATTGAAGCCGACCTACGGTCGCGTTTCCCGCTGGGGCATGATCGCCTACGCCTCCAGCCTCGATCAGGGCGGCCCGCTGGCGCGCACCGCCGAAGACTGCGCGATTTTGTTACAAGGCATGGCGGGTTTCGATAAGCAGGACTCCACCAGCATCGACGAGCCCGTGCCGGACTACAGCGCAGCCCTGAACACCTCGCTCAAGGGCCTGCGCATCGGCGTGCCGAAGGAATATTTCAGCGCCGGTCTCGACCCGCGCATCGCCGAACTGGTGCACAACAGCGTCAAGACGCTGGAAGGCCTCGGTGCCGTGATCAAGGAAATCAGCCTGCCGAACAACCAGCACGCGATTCCCGCTTACTACGTGATCGCGCCGGCGGAAGCCTCTTCCAACCTGTCGCGTTTCGACGGCGTGCGTTTCGGCTATCGCTGTGAAAACCCCAAAGACCTCAACGACCTGTACAAGCGTTCCCGTGGCGAAGGTTTCGGGGCCGAAGTACAACGCCGGATCATGGTCGGTGCCTATGCCCTCTCGGCCGGCTACTACGACGCTTACTACCTCAAGGCGCAGAAGATCCGCCGCCTGATCAAGAACGACTTCATGGCTGCCTTTGAAGAAGTTGACGTGATCCTCGGCCCTACCACGCCGAACCCGGCCTGGAAGATCGGCGCCAAGACCGGCGACCCGATCGCCGAGTACCTGGAAGACCTGTACACCATCACCGCCAACCTCGCGGGCTTGCCGGGCTTGTCCATGCCCGCCGGTTTCGTCGACGGCCTGCCGGTGGGCGTGCAATTACTCGCCCCGTATTTCCAGGAAGGCCGCCTGCTCAATGTGGCGCACCAGTACCAGTTGAACACTGACTGGCACACCCGCATCCCTACCGGCTTCTGAGGAGAACACTATGCAATGGGAAGTTGTGATCGGGCTGGAGATTCATACCCAGCTCGCCACCCAATCGAAGATTTTCTCCGGTAGTTCCACCACGTTCGGCGCAGGCCCCAACACCCAGGCCAGCCTGGTGGACCTGGGCATGCCCGGCGTGCTGCCGGTGCTGAACCAGGAAGCAGTGCGCATGGCGGTGATGTTCGGCCTGGCGATTGACGCCGAGATCGGTCAGCACAACGTGTTCGCGCGCAAGAACTACTTCTACCCGGACCTGCCCAAGGGCTACCAGATCAGCCAGATGGAGCTGCCGATCGTCGGCAAGGGCTACCTGGATATCCCCCTGGAAGACGGCACCATCAAGCGCGTTGGCGTCACCCGCGCGCACCTTGAGGAAGACGCCGGCAAGAGCCTGCACGAAGAATTCCCGGGCGCGACCGGCATCGACCTGAACCGTGCCGGCACGCCGCTGCTGGAGATCGTCTCCGAGCCCGACATGCGCAGCGCCAAGGAAGCCGTGGCCTACGTCAAGACCATCCACGCCCTGGTGCGCTACCTGGGCATCTGCGACGGCAACATGGCCGAAGGTTCGCTGCGTTGCGACTGCAACGTGTCGATTCGCCCCAAGGGCCAGGCCGAATACGGCACGCGCTGCGAGATCAAGAACGTCAACTCGTTCCGCTTCATCGAGAAGGCGATCAACTGCGAAGTGCGTCGCCAGATCGACTTGATCGAAGACGGCGGCAAGGTCATCCAGCAAACCCGCCTGTATGACCCGAACAAAGACGAAACCCGCGCCATGCGCAGCAAGGAGGAAGCCAATGATTACCGTTACTTCCCGGACCCGGACCTGCTCCCGGTGGTGCTGGAGGATTCGTTCCTCAACGACATCCGCGCCACCCTGCCGGAATTGCCGCAACAGAAACGCGAGCGCTTCCAGGCGCAGTTCGGCCTGTCGGTCTACGATGCCAGCGTCCTGGCCTCCAGCCGCGAGCAAGCCAATTACTTCGAAAAGGTCGTGAGCATTGCCGGTGATGCCAAACTGGCGGCCAACTGGGTGATGGTCGAGCTGGGCAGCCTGTTGAACAAGCAGGGCCTGGAAATCGACGAGGCCCCGGTGTCCGCCGAGCAACTGGGCGGCATGCTGCTGCGCATCAAGGACAACACCATCTCCGGCAAAATCGCCAAGACGGTGTTCGAAGCGATGGCCAGCGGCGAAGGCAGCGCGGACGAGATCATCGAAAAGCGCGGCCTCAAGCAAGTCACCGACAGCGGCGCGATCTCGGCCGTACTCGATGAAATGCTCGCGGCCAACGCCGAGCAGGTCGAGCAATACCGCGCGGCGGACGAAGCCAAGCGCGGCAAGATGTTCGGCTTCTTTGTCGGCCAGGCGATGAAGGCCTCCAAGGGCAAGGCCAACCCGCAACAGGTCAACGAATTGCTGAAAAGCAAGCTCGAAGGCTGATAGCAATGAATGGTCCGGGCGGAAATTTCACTTCCCACCCGGATACCCTGTGGGAGCTGGCTTGCCTGCGATTGCATCACCTCGGTGCTCCTGAGACACCGGGTCGTCCGCATCGCAGGCAAGCCAGCTCCCACATTTGTTATGGGGCACCTTGAACATGAAGCATCTACTTGGCCTTTTGGCCCTGTTCGCCCTGCTGACCGGCTGCGCCAGCGGTGTCATCGACCCCAACGGCTACGATGAAACCGGCACCGCCTCCTATTACGGCGCCAGACACCATGGCAAACGTACCGCCAGTGGTGAACCCTTCAACCAGAACGCCTTGACCGCCGCCCATCGGCGCTTGCCCTTTGGCACCCAGGTCAAGGTCACCAACCTGAACAACGACAAATCCGTGGTGGTGCGCATCAATGATCGCGGCCCGCATACCCGTGGGCGCCTGATCGATCTTTCACGCAAGGCCGCCGAGCAGCTGGGTATGATCGGCAGCGGTACGGCACGCGTGCGCGTACAAGCCATGAGTAACTGACAATGGAGCCCTGGCCATTTTCGGACTGACCGCCCTCTCCCCCTGGAGCCTGCTGGAACTGGCCGGCGGCCTTTTGCTGCTGATCGTCGGCGCCGAAATCCTGGTGCGCGCCGCCGTGCGTCTGGCCGCGAGCCTCAAGGTGCGGCCGCTGATCATCGGGCTGACGATCGTCGCCTTCGGCAGCAGCGCCCCGCAGATGACTGTCAGCCTGCAGGCCACCCTGGCCGGCAATACCGATATCGCCGTGGGCAGCGTGATCGGCAGCAGCATCTTCAACATCCTGGTAACGCTGGGCCTGTCGGCGTTGATCATTCCGCTGCGGGTCTCGCGGCAACTGGTGCGCCTGGATATTCCGGTGATGATCCTCGCCGGGTTGCTGGTGTTCATTCTTGCCGCCAATGAAGAGCTCACCCCGGTCGACGGCCTGTTGCTGCTGGTTGCCTTGGTCGCCTACCTCGGCGTGCTGCACTACCAGACTCGCCATTCCCGGCGCCCACGCACGCTGGACACGGTGGCCCGGGCGCCCTGGTTGAGCAGCGTGCTGCTGATGCTCGGCGGGTTGCTGATCCTGGTGCTGGCCGGGCATTTGCTGCTGGGCGCGGCGGTCGATGTGGCGAGCGATCTGGGCCTGTCGGAGCGCGTGATCGGCCTGACGCTGATCGGCGTCGGCACGTCGCTGCCGTGCCTCGCCACGTCGTTGATCGCCGCCCTGCGCGGCCAGCGGGAAATTGCCGTGGGCAACGTGATCGGCAGCAACCTGTTCAACCTGCTTGGCGTATTGGGACTGACCGCGCTGCTTGCGCCCTCGCCACTCTCGGTCTCGCCCAACGCGCTGGATTTCGACCTGCCGGTGATGCTTGGCGTGGTACTGCTGTGCCTGCCGGTGTTCTACACCGGCTACCGCATGACCCGCGCCGAAGGCCTGGTGCTGCTGGGCCTGTATCTGGCGTACGGGCTGCACGTGATGGCTTTCACCACCGGCATGCCGCTGGCCAACAAGCTTGAACAGCTGATGCTGTATTACGTACTGCCAGTGCTGGTGGCTTTCCTGTTGTTCAGCACGCTGCGAGCCTGGCGCCGTCAACACAAGAGGGAATCGCAATGACCGATCAGAAAAAGCCCGGGGTTGAAATGCGTCGCCAAGTCATGGGCGATGTGTTCGTCGACCGCGCCCTGGGCAATGCCACCGAATTCACCCAGCCGCTGCAGGATTTCGTCAATGAGCATGCCTGGGGCAGCGTATGGAACCGCGAAGGCTTGCCGCTGAAGACCCGCAGCCTGATCACCCTCGCCGCCCTGACCGCGCTCAAGTGCCCGCAGGAGCTGAAGGGGCACGTGCGCGGCGCGTTGAACAATGGATGTACGGTGGAGGAGATTCGCGAAGCACTGCTGCATTGCGCGGTATATGCGGGCGTGCCGGCGGCGATTGATGCGTTTCGGGCGGCGCAGGAAGTGATTGAGGCGTATCAGGCAGAACTGCAGTGACTGTCAGGTAGCTATCGCAGGCAAGCCAGCTCCCACACTTGAATGTGTTCACAACTCTGAATGTGGGAGCTGGCTTGCCTGCGATTGGCCCTTGAGGGCGCTGAAAATCTCAGATCCAGCCACCGGCCTGCAACACGAAGATCCCAATATTGGTGGTCACCGCCGCCATCAGCGTGGTGATCACAATAATCGCCGCCGCCAGCTCATGATTCCCTTCGGCCGCCCTGGCCATCACAAAGCTGGCTGCGGCCGTCGGCGCACCGAAATATAGGAACAGAATCCCCAGCTCCGGCCCACGGAACCCTAGCAGCCAAGCGCCCACCGTGGCGACCACCGGCAACCAGACCATCTTCATCAGGCTCGCGCTCAGCGCCATCTTGCCGCTCTTGCGTAGCGCCGCCAGGGACAACGTGCCGCCAATACAGATCAATGCCAGCGGCAAGGTGGTGTCGGCGAGGTACTGCATGGATTTTTCCAGCCAGCCCGGCAGGCCGATCTGAAAATAGGCGAACGGCGCCGCCAGAAACACGCTGATGATCAGCGGATTGGCCACCACACTCTTGAAGATGCTCCACGGATCGGACTTGATCACCGGGCTGTACACCGCCAGCACGATAGTCGATAGCGTGTTGTAGAACAGAATCACCAGCGCCGCGAGGATCGCGCCGAGGGAAATACCGTAGTCGCCATACATGCTGGCAGCCAGTGCAAGGCCGATCACGCCATTATTGCCGCGAAACGCGCCCTGGGTGTAGATGCCCCGGTCTTCGCGCTTGCAGCGAAAAATCGCCCAGCCCCAGGCCAGGGCAAAACTCACCAGCGTGGCGATGGAAAAGTAGATCAGCAGGCCCGGCTTGAGCGCCGAATGCAGGTCGGCATGCAGGATGCCCAAAAACAGCAACGCCGGCATGGTGACGTTGAACACCAGGGACGATGCCGTATGAATGAAGTTGTCGTTGATCCAGTTGATGCGCTTGAGCAGCACACCGAGGAACAGCATCGCGAACACCGGCGCGGTGATGGTGAGCGTCGTAAGGAAAATGGCGAGCATGCTGTATCAGCCTTGAGTCCTGTTATCAGGGAGCCGTAATAATAGAGCACTGGGGTGCGCGGCTGACATTTCATTTAACAATAGGTCTGCAAATAAAAACCAAAACAGGGAACTGGATTCATTTGTAGGATGTAACTCAGGGTTCTTGGCTAAGCTCAGCCCATCCCACAAAACTCTACACGAGCTCCTACACACCGATAAGAATCTACGCCTCTGTTTCATCGACATCCCCCCTGAAAATCCCCCCTGTAACATTTTAATAATCCAGCAGCGAACCATCATGTGTTCGAAACACAAGGGGTGACTATGCGTAGATCCTTCAGTCAATTGCACAACGTGCATATCAGGAGCTGGGACGATCAGGACATTGAGGGCTACACCGATCTGCTCGGTGACCCTGAAACGATGAAGTTCATTTCGGCAGGCACTACGCGGGGAAGGGAAGCCGCCGCCAATGAGATTTCAATATTCACAAAAGAGCTTACCGAACAGAACTGGTCACGCTGGGCTGTGAGCCTGGGTCTGGAAGGACCATTCATTGGTTATGCAGGATTTGCAAAAAAAGACTATGGCGTCAACTTCGGCAACCGCTTCCTGAAAAAGTACTGGGGCACACCCTACCCCTTTATTGCGATTCACTTGGCACTCGAATACGGTTTTCAATACTTGGGGTTTGAGCAGATCTACACACTTACCAATATCAATCACTACCGTGCGCTGGAAATGAACAGAGCATTTCTGCATATGCCAGAGGTCGCGGGAGAAGTGATTGATACCGCTTACGGTCCCCACCTGAAAATTGATCTTACACGTGAGCGATTCCAGGAAATAACGCCTGCGAATCTTGAACGCATCACACGGTTCTCGCGCCGAATGAAAAAACCTGAACACGCCAAGTCAGCTTAACGAAAACCATCACTGAGTATTCGGTCCCTTGAAAACCCAACCGGCTCCAGATCGCCCCTTGCAGTCCGTAGCGGACCTATGTAGTCGAGAAACGTGGACTTACCCCAGTTTCCTCAGGAAACTTTACATGCCCTTCGGCTATACCCTGGCCGTCCTTCGCATCTTCCTGATAGTTGTGCTGAGCCTTATCGCCTGGCCGCTTCCACTTTCCGTCAAGCGCGTCATGTACCGAGGTATTCTCTGGATAATAGGCCTCAGGATCAGATGCGCACTTACAACGCGACAAATCGCAACACTTACCGATGGTTGTGTGGTGGCCGCCAATCACGTAAGCGTTATTGATCCGTTCGCCATACTGGCAATGCCTGGCGCAACACTTGTGGCCTCCAGCGGCTACAACAAGGTTATCAGCCTCACTGCATTCCTTTTGATCAAATGCGCGGGCGGTCACTTCTGGAACGGTGCAGATAAGAAGACGTTTTCGCTCAATCTTCGTAACCTGCGAACCAGCCGCCAAGGCACCGCCCTTTACACCAATCCCGAAGCAACTATTAACAATGGCCGTGGTTTGTATCGCTTCCGCCCCGGGCTGCTGAGCCGCGGATTGCCTGTGGTACCACTGGCTGGACGCCTGATTCTCCCCTTTGGCCTGGTCGCAAGCCCCCTTCACGCCTCAGGGCTGGCGTGCTTCCTGCGCCTGCTGGCCATGCCTTGGATGATCGCCGAAATGACCTATCTGGAGCAGGTCGAACGCAAGGAAGACCAAAGCGGCCAAGCATTTTCCGACCTGATACAAGCACGCATCGCCGAACACCTGGGCATCGCTGCAACGCGGTGGACACGAGAAGACAAACACCACTACCGCCGAATAGATGCGCAGGCACACCGATGACAACGCCCCGCGATACGCACGTCATTTTCGACTTCGACCAGACCCTGGTAAACCACGAAAGCACGCTGGAGATCGTCAAGTCGGCCATTGGTGAACGTCCGAATGCCCAGCCAATGCTGGAGCAACTGCAACTCATCACGGCCAAGGCTTTTTCGGGCAAGGCCAGCCTCTGGGAAATACTGTCTGTGATGAAGATGATCCCGTATATCCGCAAACATCATATTCAGCGTTACGTCGACACGATCATTGGCAGCCTCGACCCCTCCCTGGAGCAGACAATGCACAACCTGCAACGAGAGGGCACGCACCTTTACATCCTCTCGGGAGGCTACGCAGAGTGCATCGCCCCCATTGCTCGCTCACTGAATATCGAAGCCCAAAATGTCATCGCCAACCGTCTTTTCTGGGCCGGTTCGCGAGCAATGTGCCCCAGGCCGTCGCCGCTGATAAACCCCGGCAGAGGCAAGAGCAGAATCGTGCAGCAGTGGCGCAAGGAAGGTCGGCTGACGGGTCGAGCCCTGATAGTCGGAGATGCCAGCTCCGACTATCAGGTGTATGCCAACGGTTGGGTGGACGGTTTTGTTTGTGCTGACTATTACACGAAGCAACCAATGCCCGAGATGTCCGGGCATATCCTTCGAGCTGACACTCCCAGGCAGGTTCACGCTCACATCCAGACATTGATGAACGAGCGTTCCTGGCGTGACGACAGGCCTAGGTGATTGGCGCGGGGTTGAACAAGGTGATGTCGTTATGCAGCTTGTGATGCTCCGCCCACGTCTGCTTCCTGCCGCTGGCTACGTCCAGGTAGAAGTGGAACAACTCCCAGCCCAGTTCCTCGATGCTCGCACGCCCGGTGGCGATGCGCCCGGCGTCGATATCGATGAGGTCCGGCCAGCGTTGCGCCAGTTCAGTGCGCGTCGACACCTTCACCACTGGCGCCATCGCCAGCCCGTACGGCGTGCCACGCCCGGTGGTGAACACATGCAAGTTCATCCCCGCCGCCAGTTGCAAGGTGCCGCACACAAAGTCACTGGCCGGTGTCGCGCAGAAAATCAGGCCCTTGCCCTTGAAGCGCTCGCCGGGGCCCAGTACGCCGTTGATCGCGCTGCTGCCGGACTTGACGATGGAGCCCAGGGACTTCTCGACGATGTTCGACAACCCGCCCTTCTTGTTGCCCGGCGTGGTGTTGGCGCTGCGATCGGCCTCGCCCTTGGCCAGGTAACGGTCGTACCAGTCCATTTCCCGCACCAACTCTTCGGCAACTTCCTTCGTCTCTGCGCGAGAAGTCAGCAAGTAGATGGCGTCACGCACTTCGGTGACTTCGGAGAACATCACCGTCGCCCCGGCTCGCAGCAGCAAGTCCGAGGCATAACCCAGCGCCGGGTTGGCGGTGATGCCGGAGAACGCATCACTGCCGCCGCACTGCATGCCAAGGATCAGCTCGGACGCCGGCACGGTCTCGCGGCGGCGCTGATCGAGCTTCTTCAAGCGCACCTCGGCCAGTTCCATGATCTGCTCGATCATTTCGGTAAAGCCGTGGCTGGAGTCCTGCAACCGGTACAACCACGGCTCGCTCAGGTCGACCGAGTTGTCGTTGTCATGCATCACCTGCCCGGCCTGCAATTTCTCGCAGCCCAGGCTGATCACCAGCGCTTCGCCGCCCAGGTTCGGGTTGCGAGCCAGGTTGCGCACGGTGCGGATCGGGATGTAGGCATCCGTCGCAGTGATCGCGACCCCGCAACCGTAGCTGTGGGTCAACGCCACCACGTCATCGACGTGCGGGTATTTGGGCAGCAACTCGTCCTTGATGCGCTTGACCGCATGGTCGAGCACGCCGGTCACACACTGCACCGTGGTGGTGATGCCGAGGATATTGCGCGTGCCAACCGTGCCGTCGGCATTACGGTAACCCTCGAACGTGAACCCTTCCAGCGGCGCCTGGGCCTGCGGCACTTCGGTGGACAGCGGCAAGCTGTCCAGCGGCGGCGCGGTGGGCATGCGCAACTGGTCTTCCTGTACCCAACTGCCGCGCGGAATCGGCGCCAGGGCATAACCGATGGTCTGGCCGTAGCGAATAATCTCACCACCCTCGGGGATATCTTCCAGGGTCACCTTATGACTCTGGGGGATGAAATCCACGGTCACCAGGCCGTCCGGGAACTCGGTCCCGGCCGGCACGCCCTGGTCATTGACCACGATCACCACATTGTCGCGCTCGTGCAAACGAATCGAGCGCGGCGAGTCGGCATGTTCAATCAACTGCATCACGGTGCCTCTCAGGAATGCGCTTCGGTTAGGTTGCTCAACTCTGGCCCCTTGCTTGGCGGCTCTTTGAGTACTACACGCTTGATCGGGCCGACGATGACCAGGTAGCTGAACACCGCCACCAGCGCGTTGGCGCCGACGAATACCAAGGCCCACTTGAACGAGCCGGTGGTGCTGATGATGTAGCCGATCACGATTGGCGTGGTGATCGAAGCCAGGTTACCGAAGGTGTTGAACAGGCCGCCACTGAGACCGGCGATTTGTTTTGGCGACGTGTCGGACACCACCGCCCAACCCAGTGCGCCAACGCCTTTGCCGAAGAAGGCCAACGCCATGAAGCCCACTACCATCCATTCAACGTCGACGTAGTTACACGCAATAATGCTGCTGGAAACCAGCAGGCCAGCGATGATCGGCGCCTTGCGCGCGAAGGTCAGCGAATGCCCCTTGCGCAGCAGATAGTCGGAGATCACACCGCCGAGCACCCCGCCGATAAAGCCGCAGATCGCCGGCAGCGAAGCGATGAAGCCGGCCTTGAGGATGGTCATGCCACGGTCCTGCACCAGGTACACCGGGAACCAGGTCAGGAAGAAATACGTGATGCCGTTGATGCAGTACTGGCCCAGGTAAACGCCGAGCATCATGCGGTTGGTCAGCAACTGACGGATGTAATCCCACTTCGGACCGTCGGTTTTCTTATCCTTGCCCTTGTCCTGGTCCATGTCGACCATCGCGCCATTGGCGGCGATGTGATTGAACTCGGCCTCGTTGATCATCGGATGCTGGCGCGGGCTGTGGATCACTTTCAGCCAGATCAGCGAAAACACGATACCGATCACGCCCATCACGATAAACACGTGCTGCCAGCCGAAGCGGTAGACGATCCAGCCCATCAACGGTGCGAACAACACGGTGGCGAAGTACTGCGCCGAGTTGAAGATCGCCGATGCCGTGCCGCGCTCGGCGGTAGGAAACCAGGCCGCCACGATGCGTGCGTTACCTGGGAAGGAAGGCGCTTCGGCCAGGCCCACCATGAAGCGCAGCATGAACAGCGCAACCACGGCGGTGGAGATACCGAATTCACCCACATAGCCTTGCAGCACGGTGAACAGGGACCAGGTGAAGATGCTCAGGGCATAGACTTTTTTCGAGCCGAAGCGGTCCAGCAGCCAGCCACCGGGAATTTGCCCGGCCACGTAGGCCCAACCGAATGCGGAGAAGATATAACCGAGGGTGACCGCGTCGATGCCGAGGTCTTTTTGCAGGCTGGAGCCCGCGATGGCGATAGTAGCCCGGTCGGCGTAGTTGATCGTGGTCACCAGAAAAAGCATGAGCAGGATCAAATAGCGGACATGGGTCGGCTTGGTCGCTTGCATGTAGAAGTACTCCCACTAATTATTTTTTTTGCGGGTAATGTTTATGTCTTGCTGGGTGCCCCCCCCTGTAGGAGCGAGCTTGCTCGCGAAAAACTCACAAGCACTGCGGGCATCCTGAATGCTCGCGTAATCGTTGACGTTCTTCGCGAGCAAGCTCGCTCCTACAGTGAAACGGGTACTACGAGCCGATGTAGCTGGTCTTCACCACGGTATAGAACTCTTGCGCATAGCGACCTTGCTCACGCGAGCCGTAGGAGGAGCCCTTGCGGCCACCGAACGGCACGTGATAATCCACGCCGGCGGTGGGCAGGTTGACCATCACCATCCCGGCCTGGGAGTGGCGCTTGAAGTGGTTGGCGTACTTGAGCGACGTGGTGGCGATACCCGCCGACAAGCCGAACTCGGTGTCATTGGCCATGGCCAGCGCCGCCTCGTAGTCCGCCACGCGCACGACGTTGGCCACCGGGCCGAAGATTTCTTCGCGGCTGATGCGCATCTCGGCTTCGCTGTCGGCAAACAGCGTCGGCGCCAGGTAGTAGCCCTCGGTGTCGCACGTCACCAGGCCGCCACCGCTGACCAGCCGCGCGCCTTCGCCTTGGCCGATCTCGATGTACTTCATGTCCTGGTCCAACTGGGCCTGGGAAACCACCGGGCCGATGTCGGTGCCGCTTTTGAGCGCGTGGCCGACCTTGATCGACTTCATGCGCTCAGCCATGGCCGCGACAAACTGGTCGTGGATACCGGCGGTGACGATCAGGCGGCTGGAGGCGGTGCAACGCTGGCCGGTGGAGTAGAACGCGCTCTGTACGGACAGCTCGACAGCCTGCTTGAGGTCGGCGTCGTCGAGGATGATCTGCGGATTCTTGCCGCCCATCTCCAACTGCACTTTGGCCTGGCGCGACACGCAGCTGACGGCGATCTGGCGACCGACACCGACGGAACCGGTAAAGCTGATGCCATCGACCTTCGGGCTGTTGACCAGCACATCGCCGACCACGCGACCGCTGCCCATCACCAGGTTGAACACACCGGCCGGGAAGCCGGCGCGGGAAATGATTTCCGCCAGGGCCCAGGCGCAGCCAGGCACCAGTTCAGCCGGCTTGATCACCACACAGTTGCCGTAGGCCAGGGCCGGGGCGATCTTCCACGCGGGAATGGCGATAGGGAAGTTCCACGGGGTGATCAAACCGACCACGCCCAGGGCTTCACGGGTGACTTCGACGTTGACGCCCGGACGTACCGACGGCACATAGTCGCCCGACAGGCGCAGGCATTCACCGGCGAAGAACTTGAAGATGTTACCGGCGCGGGTCACTTCGCCGATGGCTTCGGGCAGGGTCTTGCCTTCTTCACGGGCCAGCAGGGTGCCGAGTTCTTCGCGGCGCGCGAGGATTTCACTGCCGACTTTATCCAAGGCATCGTGACGCGCCTGGATCCCGGAGGTGGACCAGGCCGGGAATGCGGCACGCGCAGCGTCGATGGCAGCATTGACCTGAGCAACATCCGCCTTGGCGTACTCGCCAATGACATCGGACAACTCCGACGGGTTGAGGTTGACGCAGTAGTCGGCACCGGCCACCCATTGGCCGTTGATGTAGTTTTCAAAACGTTGGGCTTGGGACACGAATCTTCTCCTGACGCAAAAGGCCGCTGATTGCTCAGCGGCCTTATAGATAGTTATTGCGGGCCTTGCTTGTCGATCAGCGCGGCCAGGGCTTCGTATTCTTCCGGCAGCAGGTCGGTCAGCGGCGTACGCACGGGGCCGGCGTCATAACCTGCGATTTTCGCACCGGCTTTGACGATGCTCACGGCGTACCCGGCCTTGCGGTTACGAATGTCCAGGTACGGCAGGAAGAAGTCATCGATGATCTTGCCGACGGTGGCGTGATCTTCGCGAGCGATCGCGTGGTAGAAGTCCATCGCGGTTTTCGGGATGAAGTTGAACACCGCCGAGGAATACACCGGCACGCCCAAGGCCTTGTAGGCAGCGGCGTAAACCTCTGCGGTCGGCAGGCCGCCAAGGTAGCTGAAACGGTCGCCGAGGCGACGGCGGATCGACACCATCAACTCGATATCACCCAGGCCATCCTTGTAGCCGATCAGGTTCGGGCAGCGCTCGGCCAGGCGTTCCAGCAGCGGCGCGGTCAGGCGGCAAACGTTGCGGTTGTAGACCACAACGCCGATCTTGACCGACTTGCACACGGCTTCAACATGGGCGGCAACGCCGTCCTGGCTGGCTTCGGTCAGGTAGTGCGGCAGCAACAGCAGGCCCTTGGCACCGAGGCGCTCGGCTTCCTGGGCATACTCGATAGCCTGGCGGGTCGCACCGCCCACGCCGGCCAGGATCGGCACGCTGGTGGCGCAGGTATCGACGGCGGTTTTCACCACCTGGGAGTATTCGCTGGCGGCGAGGGAGAAAAACTCACCGGTGCCGCCGGCAGCGAACAAGGCGGTGGCGCCATACGGGGCCAGCCATTCCAGGCGCTTGATGTAGCCCGCCTGGTGAAAATCACCTTGGGCATTGAAATCGGTCACGGGGAAAGACAGCAGACCGTGGGAAAGGATGGACTTCAGTTCTTGTGGATTCATTATTCGAACACCCTGGGTAAAGACTTTCTGTCGAAAGGTTATTGTTGGTTTGATGATGTCGTACGTCATCGTACAACTATAAAAAGATTCGTCAACTGCAAATCGTCAGTCTTCACTTTTGGGGGGTGTTGAGTCGTGTCTGTATGAGCCTGGAAATCCGTCGGGAGAACGAGCGGGAACATGCGGACCTGTTAAGCCGTTCGTCAGGACTGTGAATTCTGACAGTATCGCCACATTTGCGGCCGACCTAACGTGACTGGGCCCGCACTAGGCGTGCGGGTACTTACTCACATTTCTTCCTGCTCAATGAGGTTAAATCATGGCGACTAAAATCGCGGCCAAATTCAAAAGCCCCAACAAGAACAGCACCTCAAACGTCGACATCAGCGAGCTGCCCAATAAAGGCGACCACATCAACCAAGATGGGCATCTTTTTGTCGTCACGAAAAAAACGTTTTACTCAGAGAACGATGTGGTCACCGGTGTTGAGTTCGAACTGGATCCAGCCTGACAAGCTTTTCTAGGAGCGCTGCGCCTCCGCCTCTTCATGGGCATGGCGCAGCCTCTCCCGACTATTTGTCAAATGCAGCCGCATCGCCGCCCGCGCCGCATCCGAATCTTGGCGCGCAATCGCCTCATAAATTTCTTCGTGCTCGCGGCTCAGGCGCCCCATGTAGTGCTGCTGGTCATCATGGGCCAGGCGCGCCGAATTCAGGCGGGTGCGCGGAATAATGCTGGTGCCCAGATGGGTCATGATGTCGGTGAAGTAGCGGTTGCCGGTGGACAGTGCAATTTCCAGGTGGAACGCAAAGTCGGAGGCCACCGCATCGCCTGCGTGCGCCGCGCTTTCATTCAGGGCATCGAGTGCTGCACGCATGGCGGCCAGTTGTTCGTCACTGCGGCGCAAGGCGGCCAAACCGGCGGACTCCACTTCCAGGCTGATCCGCAATTCCAGAATCGCCAGCACATCCCGCAAGGTCACCACCGTGGCCGGATCGATGCGGAAACCGCTTGGGCTTGGCGTATCCAGCACAAAGGTGCCGATACCGTGCCGCGTCTCCACCTGCCCCGCCGCCTGCAAGCGTGAGATGGCTTCACGCACCACGGTTCGGCTGACCCCATGGGCCTCCATGATCGCCGACTCGGTGGGCAGTTTGTCGCCACGCTTGAGCTGGCCGTCGCGGATCTGTTCGGACAACACCGTGACCAATTCCTGGGCAAGGCTGCGGCGCTTGCGGGGAAGACGAGGGGCGGTGGCGGCGTTATCCATGGTGATCCATTTTTCTCGGCGAACTTGAGCACGCATCATAGCCCATGGCTGTTGTACGATCACCGTCCAGGCACGACTTTCATGCATATCCTGCGCGCAAAAAAATACCCCGACACAGGTCGAGGCATTTTTTTGGCCCGCTCCGAGGAGAACGCCGGTTATTTCACCACTTTCAGGCTCGGCCGGCCGCTGGGACGCGGTGGCTCGGAGTCCGGCGGCGGCAGATCGTCGCCGTCTGTACTTTCGACCGTTTCGTCATCCTCGAAAGGTGACTCCAGATCGAACACCATGCCCTGGCCGTTTTCCCGGGCGTAAATGCCGAGGATAGCGCCAATTGGCACGTACAGGGTGTGCGGCACACCGCCGAAACGCCCTTCGAAGCTTACCGCTTCGTTGTCCATGTGCAGGTGGCGCACGGCGCTGGGCGATACGTTCAATACAATCTGCCCGTCACTGGCAAAACCCTGCGGTACCTGAACCGCAGGAAATTCGGAATTGACCAGCATGTGCGGGGTGCAATCGTTGTCCACAATCCACTCATAGAGCGCGCGGACCAGGTAAGGTCGACTGGAGTTCATCAGCGGCTCCTTAAGCCTTAGCGCATATCGCGTTCGACGCCAGACAGACTCGCCTGGAAAGCCTCACGCGCAAACTGGCGCTCCATGTAATCAAGCAGCGGCTTGGCCGGCCGCGGCAGTTCAATACCCAGAATCGGCAAGCGCCAGAGTATCGGTAATAGGCAGCAATCCACCAAGCTTTGTTCCTCACTGAGGAAAAAAGGTTTATCGGCGAACAACGGCGAAACGCCGGTCAGGCTTTCGCGCAATTCCTTACGCGCCTGCACCCGTGCGGCTTCTTTGCTGCGCGTATCCAGAATCAAATCCACCAACCCGCACCAGTCACGCTGGATCCGATGGATCAGCAGGCGGCTGTTGGCGCGTGCCACCGGGTACACCGGCAGCAAAGGCGGATGCGGGTAACGCTCATCCAGATATTCCATCACCACGGTTGACTCCCACAACGCCAGGTCACGATCGACCAGGGTGGGCAAGCTGCCGTAAGGGTTCACTTCGATCAGCTTCGGCGGGTGACGACCCACCTCCACACTGATGATCTCGGCGCTGACACCCTTCTCTGCGAGCACGATGCGTACTCGGTGGGAATAGTGGTCGGCGGGGTCGGAGTAACAGGCCAACCGGTTGGTCACGCCCATGGCGGTCCTCCTCGCTTGTTGAAATTATCGAAAGCTCAAAAACGAGCGCGCCCAGAGAGCACCTCTGCAGCATCCGGTACAACCAGATCGCTACGTATTCAGAGATGCCGCTGGGCGCGCAAGATTAACAGCAATTGCTTACGGTTGGATCAATGCACATCCTTCCAGTATTCGCGTTTGAGCAAGTAGGCGAATACGAAGAAGAAGGCCAGGTACAACAACACATAGGTACCGATGCGCTGGTGCTGCAGTTTGACCGGGTTGGCCGAGTAGGCCAGGAAGGTCACGAGGTTCTTGACCTTCGCGTCGAACTGCTCGTCTGTCAACGAACCTGGGGTTTCTATCTTCAGTTGATCGCACGCTTCATGGGTCAAAGGCGTGCCGGTCAGCGGATCGTATTGCTTCTTGCCGTCTTCAACGACCTGGATCTGCTTACATCCTACCACTTGCTTGCCTTGCAGGCCGACCAGAACGTTAGGCATGCCGACATTCGGGAACACGCGGTTGTTCACGCCATAGGGGCGCGCCGGGTCTTCGTAGAAGGATTTCAGGTAGCCATAGAGCCAGTCGGTGCCGCGCACACGCGCCACCAGGGTCAAGTCCGGCGGTGCCGCGCCGAACCAGGTCTTGGCGTCGGCAGGCTTCATGCCGATGTTCATGTGGTCGCCGATCTTGGCGCCGGTGAATACCAGTTTCTCCAGCATCATTTCATGCGGGATGCCGAGGTCGTCGGCCACACGCTCGTAACGCTGGAACTTGGCGCTATGGCAGCCCATGCAATAGTTGGCAAAGGTGCGTGCACCGTCCTGCATGGCGGCTTTGTCCGACACGTCGATATCGACTTTTTCCAGCTCCGCGCCGTGCTCGGCAGCGAAAGACAGCAGCGGCAGCGCCGCAAGCATCAATGCAACGAATAACTTTTTCATCAGCCAGTCACCCTTTCCGGAACCGGTTTGGTCTTCTCGAGCCGGGTGTAGAACGGCATCAGAATGAAGTAGGCGAAGTACAGGAAGGTGCAGACCTGCGACAGCAATGTCCGCTCAGGGGTCGGCGCCAGTACGCCCAGCACGCCCAGGATCACGAACGCAATGCAGAACACCCACAGCCAGATCTTGCTCAGCCAGCCTTTGTAGCGCATGGACTTGACCGGGCTGCGGTCGAGCCAAGGCAACACGAACAGCACCGCAATGGCCGCGCCCATGGCGATTACGCCCATGAGCTTGTCGGGAATCGCCCGCAAGATCGCGTAGAACGGCGTGAAGTACCAGACCGGTGCGATGTGCTCGGGTGTCTTGAAGGCGTTGGCCTGTTCGAAGTTGGGCTTCTCCAGGAAATAACCGCCCATCTCCGGGAAAAAGAACACGATCGAGCAGAACACGAACAGGAACACCACTACGCCGACGATGTCTTTGACGGTGTAGTAAGGGTGGAAGGGAATGCCATCCAGCGGGATGCCGTTTTCGTCCTTATGCTTCTTGATGTCCACGCCATCCGGGTTGTTGGAACCCACTTCGTGCAGCGCCAGGATGTGCAACACCACCAGGCCCAGAATCACGATGGGCAAGGCCACCACGTGCAAGGCGAAGAAGCGGTTCAGGGTGATGCCCGAGATCAGGTAGTCACCCCGGATCCACTGGGTCAGGTCATTGCCGATCACCGGGATCGCACCGAACAGCGAGATGATCACCTGGGCGCCCCAGTAGGACATCTGGCCCCATGGCAGCAGGTAACCCATGAAGGCTTCGGCCATCAGCGCCAGATAGATCAGCATGCCGAAGACCCATACCAGTTCGCGGGGCTTCTGGTACGAGCCGTAGAGCAAGCCACGGAACATGTGCAGGTAGACGACGATAAAGAACGCCGACGCGCCCGTGGAGTGCAGCAGGCGCAGGATCGAGCCGTACTCGACGTCACGCATGATGTACTCGACGGAAGCAAACGCCTCTTCCGCCGAAGGGGTGTAGCTCATCGTCAGCCAGACACCGGTAACGATCTGGTTGACCAGCACCAGCAGTGCCAGGGAGCCGAAGAAGTAGAAGAAGTTGAAGTTTTTTGGAGCGTAATATTTGCTGAGATGGTCTTCCCACATTTTAGTGGCGGGGAAGCGCGCATCCACCCAATCCATGAACTTGCTCATCACGCGTTCTCCTTGTCGAGACCAATGACAATGATCTCGTCAGATTCGTAGTTGTGCGGAGGAACCGGCAAGTTCAAAGGCGCAGGCTGGGACTTGTAGACGCGGCCGGCGAGGTCGTAGTGGGAGCCGTGGCAAGGGCAGAAATAGCCGCCGACCCAATCCTTGCCCAAATCCACAGGGGCCACTTCCGGGCGGAAAGTAGGCGAGCAACCCAGGTGAGTGCAGAGACCGACCAGCAGCAGGATCTCCGGCTTGATCGAACGTGCTTCGTTCTTGGCGTAGGCGGGTTGGTCGGATTTCTCGGATGTGGGGTCAGACAACTGGCCCTCGATCTTCTTGAGATTCCCCAGGATTTCCTCGGTACGACGAACAATGAACACCGGCTGGCCGCGCCATTCAGCAATCATCTGCTGGCCTGGCTCGATCTTGCTGACATTCACCTTCACCGGTGCACCTGCGGCTTTCGCCTTGGCACTGGGAAACCATGACCCCACGAACGGGACCGCAGCCCCCACCGCTCCTGCAGCACCCACCACGGATGTGGCTGCTACCAAGAAGCGACGCCGGCCTGCATTCACGCCGTCATTGCTCATTCAGTCCTCTCCCATCAGCTTTTTGGCCTGTTAAATCAGGCGTCTACTAAGTATTGAATCTTTGCTTATAAAAATTTTGCCGAATGGTAATGAAAAGCCCCACGTATGACAAGGGAATTGCCCGGCGCTCAGCCCCCAGGCCTTGTAGTATAGGGGGTCTACGGATGTGGCAAGTTGTCACGGCGATTTTTATGCATAAATCGCAGGCAATAAAAAACGCCCAGCTCCATGAGGAGGCTGGGCGTTTTTGTGGAACGTAAAGCGAATTAACGCTTCGAGTACTGCGGACGCTTACGCGCTTTACGCAGACCGACTTTCTTACGTTCAACTTCACGGGCATCACGAGTCACGAAGCCAGCTTTGCGCAGAGCGCCACGCAGGGTTTCGTCGTACTGCATCAGCGCGCGAGTGATACCGTGGCGGATTGCGCCAGCTTGACCACTTACACCGCCACCGATAACAGTGACGTAGATGTCGAACTTTTCAACCGTCTCGGTCAGTTCCAGCGGCTGACGAACTACCATGCGGGCAGTTTCGCGGCCGAAGAAGTTGTCCAGAGTGCGGTTGTTGATCGAGATGTTACCAGTGCCCGGACGCAGGAAAACGCGTGCGGTTGCGGTTTTGCGACGGCCAGTGCCGTAATTTTGAGTCGCCGACATAATGAACTATTCCGTTAAAACTTCAGTTCTTGGGGCTGCTGAGCAGCATGAGGGTGTACAGCGCCCGCATAGACTTTCAGCTTGCGAAACATATCGCGACCCAGTGGGCCCTTAGGCAGCATGCCTTTGACCGCGATTTCGATCGGGGCTTCAGGCTTCTTGGAGATCAGGCCTTCAAAGTTGGAAGACTT
The DNA here is from genome assembly GCF_001983175.1 of Pseudomonas cedrina subsp. cedrina. Lineage (GTDB taxonomy): Bacteria > Pseudomonadota > Gammaproteobacteria > Pseudomonadales > Pseudomonadaceae > Aquipseudomonas > Aquipseudomonas cedrina. Next base: position 158,712 of record NZ_MNPW01000004.1, on the reverse strand, counting down.
GATACCGCCTGGGAAACCGGAGTGACGGTAGTACATTTTGTCTTGCGCTTTGTTGCCGGTAACACGTACCTGCTCAGCGTTGATGATCACGATGTAGTCACCGGTGTCAACGTGAGGGGTGTACTCAGGCTTGTGCTTGCCACGCAGACGGCTGGCGACTTCAGTGGCCAGACGACCCAGGGTCTGACCAGCGGCGTCGACGACAAACCAGTCGCGCTGAACTGTTTCCGGTTTTGCAGTAAAAGTTGTCATTCTTTAATAGCCTCAGGGGCCGCCCTGTAAATTAGACGGCGGATCTTACTGAATAGTGCTTACTTTGACAAGGTCAAAGGCAGCCGGATACAGACGCTATCGGGGGCTCGGGTCAGCGCGTCCGTTCAACGGCAAGATTCTTCGGCAGGCGGCGCATCACTTCCACTGCAGAAAGAGGTGGGCAATTATGCAGATTGCGAAAAAAAATTCAACCTGCTTTTATGATTGTTTTCCCTGAAGGAGTACCCGATGGATTATCGACAGCTGGGCCGTACGGATCTGAACGTGAGCGCGATAGCCCTGGGCACCATGACCTGGGGTGAACAGAACAGCGAGGCAGAGGCCTTCGCGCAGATCGAACGGGCCAAGGGTGCGGGGATCAACTTCCTCGACACGGCCGAAATGTACCCGGTGCCGCCCAAGGCCGACACCTATGCCACCACCGAGCGCTACATCGGCAATTACTTCAAGAGCCGTGGCGACCGCGCCGACTGGATCCTCGCCAGCAAGATCGCCGGCCCCGGCAACACCATCGACTACATCCGCGACGGCTACCTGCGCCACAACCGCAAGCACATCGCCCAGGCACTCGACGCCAGCCTCCAGCGCCTGCAGACCGACTGGATCGACCTCTACCAGCTGCACTGGCCGGAGCGCAGCACCAACTTCTTCGGCCAATTGAGCTACAAGCACAAGGACGAAGACGACCTCACCCCGCTCGAGGAAACCCTCGAGGCGCTGGATGAGCAGGTCAAGGCCGGCAAGATCCGCCATATCGGCCTGTCCAACGAAACGCCGTGGGGCACCATGAAGTTCCTGGCCCTGGCCGAAGCCCGTGGCTGGCCCCGCGCGGTGTCGATCCAGAACCCCTACAACCTGCTCAACCGCAGTTTCGAAGTGGGCCTGGCGGAAGTCGCAATACGTGAACAATGCGGTCTGCTGGCCTATTCGCCGCTGGCGTTCGGCATGCTCAGCGGCAAGTACGAAGGCGGCGCACGCCCAGCCAAGGCACGCCTGACCGAATACAGCCGCTTCAGCCGCTACTTCAACCCGCAGTCGGAAGCGGCGTGCAGCCGTTACGTGGCGCTGGCACGCGAACATGGCTTGGACCCGGCGCAGATGGCGTTGGCGTTTGTCACGCAGCAGCCGTTTGTGACCAGCAATATCATTGGCGCGACGTCGCTTGCGCAGTTGGACAGCAATATTGCCAGTGCCGAGCTGACATTGTCGAAAGAGGTGTTGGAAGGGATTGAGGCGATCCAGAAGGATCATCCGAATCCTGCGCCTTGATTGATTTTTAGATCGCTATCGCAGGCAAGCCAGCTCCCACATTGTGATGTGTGAATACGGTCAAATGTGGGAGCGGGCTTGCCCGCGATGAGGCCCTCAGCAACCACACAAGATCAAAGCGCCCGCGCAATGATCTCCTTCATGATCTCATTGGTCCCCGCATAAATGCGCTGCACCCGCGCATCCGCCCAGGCCCGGGCAATCGGGTATTCCCACATGAAGCCGTAGCCGCCGTGCAGCTGCACGCACTCATCGAGCACCTTGCACTGCAGGTCGGTGGCCCAGTACTTGGCCATCGCCGCCGTGGGCACGTCCAGCTTGCCGTCCAGGTGCAATGCCATGCACTGGTCGACGAACACCCGCCCAATCTGGATCTCGGTGGCCATCTCCGCCAACTTGAAGCGCGTGTTCTGGAAGTCGGCAATCGCCTTGCCGAACGCCTTGCGCTCACGGGTGTATCCCAAGGTCCATTGCAGCGCCGCCTCGGCGGATGACAAGGCGCCAATCGCCACCGTCAAACGTTCCTGGGGCAACTCCTGCATCAGATAAGCGAAGCCCATGCCCGCCTGGCCCAACAGGTTTTCCCTGGGCACACGCACGTCCTGGAAGAACAGTTCCGACGTGTCCTGGGCCTTCATGCCCACCTTCTCCAGGCGCTTGCCCTTGGCGAAGCCGGGCGTGTCGGCTTCCACCAGGAACAGGCTGATGCCCTTCGCGCCCGCCTTGGGATCGGTCTTGGCGACCACGATCACCAGGTCGGCCAGGTAGCCATTGGTGATAAACGTCTTGGAGCCGTTGATCACATACTCGTCGCCGTCCAGCACGGCAGTCGTCTTGACCCCTTGCAGGTCGGAACCCGCCCCCGGTTCGGTCATGGCAATGGCCGTGACCATCTCGCCGGAAATCAACTTGGGCAGGTAGTGGTGCTTCAGCGCCTCGCTGCCGTAATGCAGGAGGTAGGGCGCCACAATGTCCGAGTGCAGGGAAAAACCGATGCCGGTCAGGCCCAGCCGGCTGATCTCTTCGATCACCACCGCGCTGTACAAAAAATCCGCGTCCAGCCCTCCGTATTCTTCCGGCAGGTGGGAACACAACATCCCCGCCTCCCCCGCCTTGCTCCACAAGCTGCGGTCGATATGGCCTTGTTTCTCCCATTGAGCATGGAACGGCGCGGCGTCTTTTTCGAGAAAGGTACGCACGCTTTCGCGGAAAAGTTCGTGTTCCGGGCTGAACAAGGTTCTGGGAATCATGGGTCACCTGCGTGGATTGTCGGACAAAAACCAGCCCACAGAGACTATGCCCTGAGGGCATCACAGGACACTGGACACATGCGACAAAAAATAAGACGATCCAGCCGTCTGGTGACCACTTTCCCCTATAAGAATAAATGAAATTATGTCTAACCAAATCTCCACGCCCCTGCGGCGCGTCAGCATTTTGGCCATTGATCGGGTATTCGCTTCGACCCTCATGCAAGCCAAGGATTTCTTCCACCTCGCCAGCCTGCGTTACGGCAAGCAACAAGGCCTGGGCCTGACCCCTGCATTTGAAACGCGCCTGGTCAGCCCCGACGGAAAGTCGGTGCGCAGTTTCAGCGATGTGATCATGCCGGTGGACGGCGGCCTGGAAGACGCCGACATCATCGTGTTGCCGGCGTTCTGGGATGACTTCGATGCCTTGTGCACACACTACCCGCAAGTGCTGCCGTGGCTGCGTGAACAGCATGCACGCGGCGCCGTGTTATGCGGCGAAGCCACCGGGGTGTTCTGGCTGGCCGAAGCCGGCTTGCTCGATGGCAAGGAGGCGACCACCTATTGGCGCTTCTTCAACGCCTTCAGCGAACGCTTCCCCAAGGTGCAACTCAACCAGGACAAACACCTCACCGACGCCGACAACCTGTATTGCGCCGGCGGCACCACCTCGGCATGCGACCTCTATATCTACCTGATCGAGCGCTTCTGCGGCGCCAACATCGCCCAGGCCGTGGCCCGCGACATTCTCTACGAAGTGCAGCGCAGCTATTCGCCGGGGCGCATCGGGTTTGGCGGGCAGAAGCTGCACCAGGATGTGATCATCCTGCAGATCCAGCATTGGCTCGAAGAGCATTTCGCCGACAAATTCCGCTTCGAAGATGTCGCCCGGGAACACGGCATGAGCATCCGCAACTTCATGCGCCGCTTCCAGACCGCCACCGGCGACAAGCCGCTGCATTACCTGCAACGGCTGCGCATCGAGACGGCCAAGGGACTGCTTTCGGGCAGCCGCAAGAGCATCAAGACCATCAGCTACGAAGTGGGTTACGACGACGCGAGCTTTTTTGCGCGGCTGTTCAGGCAGCACACGGAGTTGTCGCCGAACCAGTATCGGCAGCAATTCCAGCAGGCGGCCTGACCTCAGGCAAACACAAAGCATTGTGGGAGCTGGCTTGCCTGCGATGGCGGTGTATCAGCCGGCAAATAAGTCGACTGATACACCGCCATCGCGGGCAAGCCCGGCTCCCACAGTGGATCTCCAGGGCTCTGGAGTGTGATTAAGGCTTGTGCCCGCGCGACAGAAACTCGTGGGACTGCATTTCCAGCAAGCGGCTCAACGTGCGCTGGAACTCGAAGTTCAAACGCCCCCCCGTGTAGAGGTCCTTGAGTTCGACTTCGGCCGAGATGATCAGCTTGACGTTGCGGTCGTAGAACTCGTCGACCATGTTGATAAAGCGCCGCGCGATGTCGTCGGTGGTGACGCTCATCTGCTCCACGCCGCTGAGGATCACCGCGTGGAAGATCTTGCCCAGTTCGATGTAGTCGTTCTGGCTGCGCGGGCCGTCGCACAGTTGGCGGAATTCGAACCAGGCCACGTCATCGCAGGTGCGCAACGCGATGATTTCGCGGTTCTCGATCATCAATTTGTCGTTTTCCACGGCCTGGGTGCACTCGGGCGTCAAGGCGCGGAAGCTTTTTTTCAGGCTTTCGTGGGCCGCTTCGTTGAGCGGGAAGTGGAACAGCTCCGCTTGTTCCAGGTGACGCAGGCGGTAGTCGACGCCGCTGTCGACGTTAACGATCTCGGTGTTCTGCTTGATCAGCGCAATCGCCGGCAGGAAGCGTGCGCGCTGCAGGCCGTCCTTGTACAAGCCGTCCGGCACGATGTTCGAGGTGGCGACCAGGGTCACGCCGTTCTTGAACAGCTCTTCCATCAGGGTGCCAAGGATCATGGCATCGGTGATGTCGGAGACGAAGAACTCATCGAAGCAAATCACCCGCGCTTCGTCGGAGAAACGCTTGGCGATGATGGTCAGCGGGTTTTTCTCGCCCGGCAGGGTCTTCATCTCTTCGTGCACGCGCTTCATGAAGCGGTGGAAGTGGGTGCGGACCTTTTCCTTGAACGGCAGCGCTTCGAAGAAGGTGTCGACCAGGTAGGTCTTGCCACGGCCGACGCCTCCCCAGAAGTAAAGGCCCTTGACCGGCGTGTGGTCTTTCTTGCCAAACAGCTTGCTGAACATCCCCGGCTTGCTTTGCGAGGCCGCGACCAGGTCGTCGTACAGGCGCTGCAAATGACGCACCGCGTTTTCCTGGGCAGCGTCATGGAAGAATTCAGGGCGTTTCAGATCAGCTTGATATCGTTCTAGGGGCGTCATAATTTCGTTAGCAAGGCAACAAAAACGGGCCGTCACTGTAACGACGGCCCCGGATAATGGCAATCAACCCTTGGTCGGGTTAATCCTCGGAAGGGGCCAACGCGATACGCAAGGCGGCGATGGCGGCATCGCGGGAGGCGCTGTCGGCGAACTCGGCGCTGTCGGCCACAACGGCATCGTCCAGCCACACATTGAAGCTCTGGGCTTGGGTGCGAATGTCCAAATGACCGCTTTGCAATTGCTTGGTCACCGCGCCCGCCGCTTTGCCGTCGGCGAAGTTGCGCGAAAGCAGCAATTGCTCGCCGTCAGCAGCCAACAGGCGGAAGCGGAAGCTGCCGTCGTCTTCACGGAAACTCACGAAGCGCGCAGCTTTCGCGGCTTTCTTCTTGGTAGCGACCGGCGCCGCAGCCTGGTTGACGAACGAACGCAGGCCCACGGCTTCACGCAGCTCGGCCAGGAACGGGGCCGCCACCGCACGGGCTTTTTTCGCGCCGACCAGCAGCAGGTCTTCCATGTCCGATGGGCGCGACATCAGTTGGTGATAACGCTCGCGGGCTTCGCCCAACTGGCCATCGAGCAGCTGGAACAGACGACTCTTCGCCTCGCCCCAGCCCAGGCCTTGCAGCAGTTCGCCACGGAATTCTTCTTCCTGGGCCTTGCTGGCAAACGCCTGGTACAGGGTGAACAGGTGCGAGTTGTCCGGGTCCTTGGCTTCGCCCGGCGCGCGCGAGTCGGTGACGATCCGCGAGATCGCCTCTTTCATGTCCTTGGCGCTGGTGAACAACGGGATGGTGTTGTCGTAGCTCTTGGACATCTTGCGGCCGTCCAGGCCCGGCAAGGTGGCGACGCTTTCTTCGATCAACGCCTCAGGCATGGTGAAAAATTCTTTGCCGTTGCCAAACAGGTGGTTGAAGCGCTGGCCGATATCACGGGCCATTTCCACGTGCTGGATCTGGTCGCGACCGACCGGCACTTTATGCGCGTTGAACATCAGGATGTCCGCCGCCATCAGCACCGGGTAGCTGTACAGCCCCATGGTGATGCCCGCGTCCGGGTCTTCGCCGGTCTCGACGTTCTTGTCCACCGAGGCCTTGTAGGCGTGGGCGCGGTTGAGCAGGCCCTTGGCGGCCACACAGGTCAGCAGCCAGGTCAGCTCGGGGATCTCGGGGATGTCTGACTGGCGATAGAACGTCACCCGGTTCACATCCAGGCCACCGGCCAGCCAGGTCGCGGCGATTTCCATGCGCGAGCGCTGGATGCGCTGCGGGTCATCGCATTTGATCAGGGCGTGGTAGTCGGCCAGGAAGTAGAAGGAGTCGGCATTGGCGTCTTCGCTGGCAAGGATCGCCGGGCGGATCGCACCGGCGTAGTTGCCCAGGTGGGGCGTGCCGGTGGTGGTGATGCCGGTGAGGATACGGGTACGCGTCGTCATGGGTAATCGCTTATCAGACTGCTGTCAATTCGAGAGGCGCGGCAGCACCAGATCCTTGAGATCGGTGAGCTTGCCATGGAAAAAGTGCCCGCATTCTGCCACTTTCAGCAGCTCATGGGGGCGATTCAAGGCCGCGGACCAGTCGTAGACCAGCTGCGGGTCGACCACTTCGTCGGTTTCCGGCTGGATCAGAGTCAACGGGCAGCCCTGGGGAAGCGCGTCGGTATCGCGCAGACGCATCACAGCTGCCGCAATCATGAACACATGGGACAGTTTTTCGCCCTTGGCTTCCAGACGGCCACCGAGGCTGGCGGCTACGTAACCGCCAAAGGAAAAGCCGAGCAAGGTGATCGGCAGGTCGGGGTGTCTTGCCCGTAGCCAGGCGGCGGCGGCTTCGGCATCGTCGACTTCACCGGTACTCATGTCATGGGAACCGGCACTCGCGCCGACGCCACGATAATTGAAACGCAAAGTAATCAATCCGGCATCGCGGGCGGTGCGTTGCAGGGTCGAGACCACTTTATTGAGCATGGTCCCACCCTGCACCGGGTTAGGGTGACAGATCAGCGCCAGGCCACGTGGCTCGGGGTGATCCAGGTACAGGGCTTCCAATTGGCCCACCGGGCCATCGATCAAAACAGGGGCTTCACGCATGAGCAAGAGATGAACTCCGTGACCTCTCAAAGGGTCGACTCGTCTAGCTAAAAGTCTGTGCATGGCATCATTGCGAGGTTAATCGCGGTATACAGCGCAGGTCCGAGCCGTTAACGTAAAGCAAAGCCGTTTATAGAGGAAGGACTCGTGGAACACTCGCTCTTAGTTTGGTTGTTGCCGACTCTTGCCCTGGTTGCCGGTGTCGCCATTGGATTCCTGGTTGCTCGCCTGCTGCCGAATGCCGCGCCTAACCGCACGCAGCGTCAGCTGGATGACATCCAGGAACGTTTTGACAGTTATCAGAACGAAGTTGTTACCCACTTCAACAGCACCGCGACCCTGGTCAAGAAGCTCACCCAGAGCTACCAGGAAGTACAGGATCATCTCGCCGATGGCGCCAACCGCCTGGCGCTCGACGACATCACCCGCCAGCGTCTGCTGGCCGCGCTGCATTCCGATGCACCGCAAGCGCCACGGGAACGCCTCACCCCTCCCCGGGAAAACCAGGAGCCTCCACGGGACTACGCGCCAAAAACGCCGAACGCCCCAGGCATGCTGGATGAGCATTACGGCTTGAAGAAGTAAGGCGCTTCAAGCAACACAAAAAGCCCGGCTGATCGATGATCAGCCGGGATTTTTTTGGGCAGGTACTTAAGAACACCTTAGATCCATTGTGGGAGCTGGCTTGCCTGCGATGGCGGTGTGCCACTTGATACACCTGCTACTGACACACCGCCATCGCGGGCAAGCCCGACTCCCACATTGAACCGCGCATGGTTTTAAGTCATTTGCTGTTCCTGCAACCACCCACCATCAATCCGCACATGCCGCCCATGAAAGCGCTTGAGGCTGCTGCGATGCCCGACGCTGACAATGCTCAGCCCCGGCAACTCATCGATCAGCGCCTGGTACAGCGTCGCTTCATCCTCTTCATCCATCGCCGACGTCGCTTCGTCCATGTACAGCCACTGCGGCGCAAACAGCAAGGCGCGGGCGAAGGCCAGGCGTTGCTGTTCACCCGGCGAGAGCATGCGTTGCCAGTGATTGGCTTCATCCAGCCGACCCGCCAGATGCGGCAGGCGGCAAGTTTGCAGGACCTGTGCATAACGTTCCGCCGGATAGACGTCTTCGTCCTGTGGATAACTCAACACCGCCTTCAGCGTGCCAATCGGCAAATACGGCTTCTGCGGCAGGAACAGATAGCGCGCCGCCGGCAAGCGGATGCTGCCGTGCCCCGCAGGCCATAAATGGCCCATCGCGCGCAATAAGGTGCTTTTACCGCTGCCGGAACGCCCACTGAGCATCAGGCGCTCACCCGGCTCCACACACATGTTGGCGTCCGTCAGCAGGTGACGACCATCGGCCACGTTCAAGCCCAGCCCCTGCACCACGAGGCGATCGCCCTGCGCGTGCACATCGATAGTCGCCGGACGTTGCTCGTTGTCGTTCATGGCCTGCTGGAAGCTGAGCAGGCGATCACTGGTTGCGCGCCAGGCGGCCAGGTCGGTGTAGGCGCTGATGAACCAACTGAAGTTGCCCTGCACATTGCCGAACGCCGAGTTGATTTGCATCAGCTCGCCCAATTCGATCTTGCCCGCGAAATAGCGCGGCGCCGCCACGATAAAGGCGAAGACGATCGCAATCTGTTCGTAGCCGGCGGTAAAGAACGTCAGGCGCTTGGACACTTTCATGATGTCCCAGTAGTTATGCCAGACCTTGCCGAACCGCGCGCTCAAACGCTGCTTTTCGTTCGGTTCGCCGTTGTACAGGGCGATGCTTTCGGCATTCTCCCGCACCCGTACCATGGAAAAACGCAGATCCGCTTCAAACCGTTGTTGCTGGTTGCTCAGCCCGATCAAGCGACGACCGATCAGATGGGTCAACCAACTGCCGACACCGGCGTAGAGCAATGCGCACCAGAACATGTAGCCGGGGATGGTGATGCCGAATACGTCAATGCTGCCCGACACGCCCCACAGGATCACGGAGAACGACACCAGGCTGACGACATTGCGCAACAGCCCGAGGCCCAGGCCCAAGGTGTTTGAGGTGAAGCTGTTGAGGTCTTCGGAAATGCGCTGGTCCGGGTTATCGGTGTAACCGCCCTGCTCCAGCTGGTAGAAGTTCTTGTGGTCGAGCCACCGCGCAAAATGCTTCTCGGTAAGCCAGGCGCGCCAGCGAATGGTCAGCATCTGCGTCAGGTACAGGCGGTACACCGCGCCAAGAATGGCCACCGCCGCGATACCGCAGAAATAGCCGATCAATTGCCAGAAGGCCGCCGTGTCCTTCTTCTCCAGGGCGTTGTAGAAATCCTTGTACCAGTGGTTGAGCCACACCGAAATCGCCACGCTGAACAGTGACAGGGCGATCACTGTGCCAAGCAACAACCAGGCCTTGCCCTTCTCTTCACTGCGCCAATACGGTGTGATCATCGCCCAGGTTCGGCGGAAAAACCGCCCACGCACAGCATCGTTGACCGCGGAGTACTCAGCGTTCTGATTCATCGTTCAGGCTCGGTAGGAAAACTTACAGGCGTTCGAACCGATCATAGGGGATCGGTTCATGGCGCCGTACGGCCTGAAGCAGACTGTTCAGCTTAGGTTCAGCGTCGTACCGGACGCTTTTGCAGTTTGCGCTGCAAGGTACGGCGGTGCATGCCCAGGGCGCGGGCGGTGGCGGAGATATTGCCTTCGTGCTCGGTCAACACACGCTGGATGTGTTCCCACTGCAGGCGGTCCACCGACATCGGGTTTTCCGGCACCAGGGTGTCGAGGTCGGCGTGCTCGGAGAGCAAGGCGGCCAGTACGTCGTCGGCGTCCGCCGGTTTGCACAAATAGTTGCAGGCGCCCCGCTTGATGGCTTCGACGGCGGTGGCAATGCTCGAGTACCCGGTGAGGATGACCACGCGCATTTCCGGGTCGAGCTCCAGCAATTTGGGCAGCAGCACCAGGCCGGAGTCGCCGTCCATTTTCAGGTCGAGCGCGGCGTAGTCCGGCAGGTCGGCCTGGGCGATGGTCAGGCCTTCCTCGGCAGACCCTGCGGTGCTCACGCGAAAACCGCGACGGCTCATGGCGCGAGCCATCACGCGGGTAAAGGTGGCATCGTCATCTACCAGCAACAGGTGCGGCAGTTCTTCGCCTTCGACTTGGATCTCGTCACTCATCGATATCTCCTCGTGCGACACGGGGCAGGCGCAGCTCGGTGAGCGTGCCACCTTCCTCATGACTATAGAGCTTCACTGAGCCGCCCGCGCGGGTCACGCTGGCCTTGCTCAAAAACAGGCCGAGGCCGAAGCCTTTGCCCTTGGTGGTAAAAAAGGGTTTGCCGATTTGCTCGGCGATGGCCAACGGCACGCCCGCGCCGTGGTCACGAATACTGATGGTCACGTCCTCGGCATCCCAATCCAACTCTACGCCAAGGCCCTCGGGGCAGGCGTCGGCGGCATTGTTCAGCAGGTTGAGCAGGGCCTGGGTCAGATCCGGTGGCGGCGCCATGCGCGGCACGGTGCCCTGGCCCAGCAGATGAAAACGGTAACTGGCTTCGGGGCGCATCAAGTGCCAACGGTTCAGCGCTTCGTCGAGCCACTGGGTCACGTCCTGCATCTCGACGGCCAGGCGGCGATTGGCCTCGGCAGCGCGTACCAGTTGCTGCAAGGTCTGCTTGCACTGCTTGACCTGTTCCTGCAACACGCCCAGGTCATCCTGCAGGGCCGGGTCGTGATGGTCCTGGGTCATTTCCTTGAGCAGCACGCTCATGGTGGCCAACGGCGTCCCCAATTCATGGGCGGCGCCGGCGGCCTGGGTGGCGACGGCCAGCAGTTGTTGGTCGCGCAGGCCCTCTTCACGGCGAATGGCGCGCAGTTCTTCCTGGCGGCGCAGCTCTTCGGCCATGCGCGCGGCGAAGAAGGTGATCACGGCGGCAGACAGCGCAAAGCTCAACCACATGCCGTAGATCTGCAGGTTTTCCCGGGCGATCGGGAAGGTTTGCAGCGGATAGAACTGCGCCAGCAGCAGGGTATACAGGGTCAGGGCGATGCCCGACAGCACCACCGAGTAACGCCACGGCAAGGTCACGGCGGCGATGGTCAGTGGCACCAGATAATAAGAAACAAACGGATTGGTGGAACCGCCGGAGAAATACAGCAACACACTGTGGATAAACAGGTCGCAGGCCAATTGCAGGGCGTATTCCAGTTCGGTGACCGGCCACGTGGTGCGCAACCGGATGGCGGTGAACACGCAAAGCACGATGGAGAACCCGAGGGTCACGCCCAGTTGCAGCCACGGCAGGGGCAGCAGGTCGAACCAATAGGCGAGCCCGACGGAGCCGGCTTGTGCGGCCAGGACCAGGGTTCGAATGAACGTCAGGCGCCAGAGGTTCTGGCGGGTGGCGGAAGTCAGTTTTACGGCGGCGAGCATGAGCTCTCCCGGTGAGCGCTGCAGGCGGATCGGCAGGAGTATAAACGAAGCCGGCCTGCTGGCACGGCGCGTGTGGCTCTTTGCCGCAGGCCCGGCGAACGACCGTTCGTCGGCGACGCTACAAGCTGTAGGTAATGTGTAAACCCGAAGAACCCGACGCCACCGTCTACAGTCTTAACCAGCACTCACATCCCAAGGAGCTCTCATGCCTCGTTTCATTCGCAGCGCAGCCGTCATCGCCCTCAGCACCAGCGTCCTGGCCAGCCTTCCCGCCGTGGCCGCCGATGAGCTGCATTACAACCAGATTTCCCTGCGCGCCGAGGCCAGCCAGGAAGTGGCCCGCGACAAGATGATCGTCACGCTGTACACCGAGTCCCAGGACAGCGACCCGGCCAAGCTCGCCGCCCAAATCACTGAAACGATGAACAAGGCCCTCGGCCAGGCCCGTGAAGTCAAAGCCGTGACCCTGCGCCAAGGCAGCCGCAACAGCTACCCGATCTACGATAACAAGAACCAGAAGATCACCGGCTGGCGTGAGCGTGCCGAACTGCGCCTGGAAAGCGCGGACTTCCCGGCGCTGTCCAAGCTCACCGGCGAACTGCTGACCACCCTGAAGATGGACAACATGGACTTCGCCATTGCCGACGCCACGCGTAAATCCAGCGAGGATGCGCTGCTCAAGGATGCGGTTGCCGCCTTCAAGGCACGCGCGCAACTGGCCACCGATGCGTTGGGGGGCAAGGGTTACAAAATCGTCAATCTGAACTTCAACACCAATGGTTACCCACAGCCGTTTGCCCGAGGCGGGGCGATGATGATGAAAGCCCAAATGGATTCAGCGCCGACGCCTGAAGTAGAAGCCGGCACCAGCCAAGTCAGCATGAGCGCCGATGGCGTGATCGAAGTGCTGATGCAGTGACCCCTACCTGACAGACCTGAACGGCGTTACCCTCGGTGGCGCCGTTTTCGTTTGGGCAGCTTATGTATGCCTGCCACTTCAGGGGTCTTTATGGAAAGAATCGCCTTAAAACCGCTCATCCTCGCCGCCGGCCTCCTGGCCTTCATGCCGCTGTCCCAGGCGGCCAGCACCCTGGTCTACTGCTCCGAAGCCAGCCCCGCCGGGTTCGACCCCAGCCAGTACACCAGCGGCACCGATTTTGACGCGTCCGCCGAAACCGTATTCAACCGCCTGACCCAGTTCAAGCGCGGTGGCACCGAAGTCGAACCTGGCCTGGCGACGCGCTGGGAAGTGTCCGAGGAGGGCCTGGCGTATACGTTCCACCTACGCGAGGGCGTCAAGTTCCACACCACCGAGTACTTCACCCCTACCCGCGACTTCAACGCCGATGACGTGCTGTTTACCTTCAATCGCCTGCTCGATGCGCAAAGCCCGTTTCGCAAGGCCTACCCCTCCGAGTCGCCGTATTTCACCGATATGGGCTTGAACACCACGATCAAGAATGTCGACAAACTCGACGATCACACCGTGCGCTTCAACCTCAATAACGTCGATGCGTCATTCGTGCAAAACCTGGCCATGAGCTTCGCCTCGGTGCAATCGGCCGAATACGCCGCGCAATTGCTCAAGCAAGGCACCGCGGCCGACATCAACCAGAAGCCGGTGGGCACCGGGCCATTTGTGTTCAAGCGCTACCAGAAGGATTCGCAGATCCGGTACGTGGCCAATAAAAGCTACTGGAAACCCGAGGATGTGAAGCTCGACAACCTGGTGTTCGCCATCACCCCGGATGCCGCATCGCGCCTGCAAAAGCTCAAGGCCGGCGAATGCCAGGTCAGCGGCTACCCGCGCCCCGCCGATATCGAGGTGATGAAGCAGGACCCGAATCTGCGCGTGCTGCAGCAAGCCGGTTTCAACCTGGGCTTTCTGGCCTACAACGTGACCCACCCGCCGCTGGACCAGCTCAAGGTGCGCCAGGCGCTGGACATGGCAATCGACAAGCCGGCGATCATCAAGGCCGTGTACCAGGGCGCCGGGCAATTGGCGCAGAACGCCCTGCCCCCTGCGCAGTGGTCTTATGACCCGACCATCAAGGACGCGCCACACGACCCGACCAAGGCTCGGGCGCTACTAAAAGAAGCAGGGGTTGCACCCGGTACCACCATCAACCTGTGGGCGATGACCGTACAACGCGCGTCCAACCCGAACGCGCGCATGTCCGCGCAGATGATCCAACAGGATTGGGAAAAAGTGGGCATCAAGGCCAACATCGTCAGCTATGAGTGGGGCGAATACATCAAGCGCGCCAAAAACGGCGAGCACGATGCGATGATTTACGGCTGGACCGGCGACAACGGCGACCCGGATAACTGGCTGGGCGTGCTCTACAGTTGTGCCGCGGTCAAGGGCAGCAATTACGCCAAATGGTGTAACCCGGCCTACGACAAGCTCGTACAGCAAGCCAAAGTCAGCAACGACCGCGAGCAGCGCATCAAGTGGTATCAACAGGCGCAGCAAATCCTTAAAGAACAAGTACCTATAACGCCTATTGCGAACTCGACGGTTTTCCAGCCGCTGCGCAAGGAAGTCAAGGACTTCAAGATCAGTCCGTTTGGGCTGACGCCGTTCTACGGCGTGAGTCTAGATAAGTAACAGCCACGCCCCAACCGAGTGCACTAGACGCCTCGGCTGGGGCTTTTTGGTGCGAAGCGTGCACCGAAAAAACCCTCGAAATATGCGCAAATATGTCAAAACTTTCATAATTGCGACATTCCTGTACGTTCGTACCACTGTTTGCCCCTGGCAACGGTTCAACATCTTGCAATGGGTATGGCGCCTGCATAAGTATCCGCAGGCCGACTCACGAGGTCGCCCTCACCACCAAAAATGACAACAAATCATGAGGCCAACATGCTTAAACACGCAGTCCTTCCGCTCTTAGTTAGCGCTGGCCTTATGGCCGCAGCCCCTTTCGCCCATGCGGCGACTAACCTGGTGTTCTGCTCCGAAGGGAGCCCGGCCGGTTTTGATCCAGGCCAGTACACCACCGGAACAGACTTCGATGCTTCGGCCGAAACCATGTTCAACCGCCTGACCCAGTTCGAGCGCGGCGGCACCGCCGTGATTCCTGGGTTGGCCACCAGCTGGGACGTGTCCCCGGATGGCTTGACCTACACCTTCCACCTGCGTGATGGCGTCAAGTTCCACACCACGCCGTACTTCAAGCCGACCCGTACCTTCAATGCCGATGACGTGCTGTTCACGTTCAACCGCATGATCAACAAGGACGATCCGTTCCGCAAAGCCTACCCCACCGAGTTCCCGTACTTCACGGACATGGGGATGGACACCAACATCAAGAACATCGAGAAAGTCGACGCCAACACGGTCAAGTTCACCCTTGGCACCGTGGACGCCGCTTTCATCCAGAACCTGGCGATGAGCTTCGCGTCGATCCAGTCGGCTGAATATGCCGCGCAACTGCTCAAAGATGGCAAACCTGCCGACATCAACCAGAAGCCGATCGGCACTGGCCCGTTCGTGTTCAAGAGCTACCAGAAAGATTCCAACATTCGCTACACCGGCAACAAGGACTACTGGAAACCTGAAGATGTGAAGATCGACAACCTGATCTTCGCCATCACCACCGACCCGTCGGTGCGTATCCAGAAGCTCAAGAAAAACGAATGCCAGATCACCCTGTTCCCGCGTCCGGCCGACCTCAAGGCGCTGGGCGAAGACAAGGACCTGAAACTGCCGCACCAGGCCGGTTTCAACCTGGGCTACATCGCCTACAACGTGATGGACAAGGTCAAGGGCAGCGACCAGCCAAACCCGCTGGCCGACCTGCGCGTACGCCAGGCGCTGGACATGTCGGTGAACAAGCAGCAGATCATCGACTCCGTGTACCAGGGCGCCGGTCAGTTAGCCGTCAACGCGATGCCGCCGACCCAGTGGTCGTATGACACCACCATCAAGGATGCCAAGTACGACCCTGAGAAAGCCAAGTCGCTGCTCAAGGAAGCCGGCATCAAGGAAGGTACCGAAATCGTTCTGTGGGCCATGCCGGTTCAGCGTCCGTACAACCCGAACGCCAAGCTGATGGCTGAAATGCTGCAGAACGACTGGAAGAAGATCGGTCTCAACGTGAAAATCACCAGCTACGAGTGGGGCGAGTACATCAAGCGCTCCAAGGGTGGCGAAAACCAGGCGATGATCATTGGCTGGAGCGGCGACAATGGTGATCCGGACAACTGGCTGAACGTGCTGTTCGGCTGCGACTCACTGCAAGGCAATAACTTCTCCAAATGGTGCGACAAGAAATTCGATGGCATCGTGAAAGAAGCCAAGGCCACATCGGATGTCGCCAAACGCACCGAGCTGTATAAGCAGGCGCAACATATCCTCAAAGATGCTGTCCCGATGACACCTATCGCGCACTCGACGGTGTATCAACCCATGCGCTCCACCGTGCAGGACTTCAAGATCAGCCCGTTTGGCTTGAATTCCTTTTACGGCGTGAGCGTAAGCGGCAAGTAAGAAGCCCTGGCGGCGACGTTTCATAACGTCGCCGTTATTGCATCCGCCTGGCCCGTAGGAAACAGACCACGCCCGCAATAGTTGCGTCCTACAGCAACGAACTGCGATCCGTGTCTCCGTTGCCTACAAGGTCAATCCGATTTGGTGCATTTACTGCCAGGTCCGCGACCCCTAACGTCGTAGGACAGCAGATGTACCTACTACGGAAAGGCACTTGCTGCGTGTGGGATCAGTGATGTCGCCCTGGCCGATTGCCAGGGCGGTTGCTCGCTGATGACAACTACAAACAAGGATCGGGATCGTCATGCGCCATACCACCGTTCTATCCGCAATTTTCGGCACCAGCCTGCTGGCTGTGGCCACGATGGGCCAAGCCGCCGACAAGCAGAGCCTGGTGTTCTGCTCCGAAGGCAGCCCGGCCGGTTTCGATACGGCGCAATACACCACCGCCACCGATAACGATGCGGCCGAGCCGCTGTACAACCGCCTGGTCGAGTTTGAAAAAGGTGCAACCAATGTGGTGCCTGGGCTGGCAACCAAATGGGATATTTCCGACGACGGCCTGACCTACACCTTTCACCTGCGCGAAGGGGTGAAATTCCACAGCAACAAGGAGTTCAAGCCAACGCGGGATTTCAATGCCGACGATGTGCTGTTCACCTTCAACCGCATGCTTGACCCCGACCATCCGTTTCGCAAGGCCTACCCCACCGAGTTTCCGTACTTCAACGGGATGAGCCTGAACAAGAACATCGCCAAGGTCGAGAAAACCGACCCGCTCACCGTGGTCATGACCCTGAACACGGTCGACGCCGCGTTCGTGCAGAACATCGCCATGAGCTTTGCCGCGATCCTGTCGGCCGAATACGCCGAGCAGCTGCTCAAGGCCGGCAAGCCGAGCGACATCAACCAGAAGCCGATCGGCACTGGCCCGTTCGTGTTCCAGCGCTATCAGAAAGATTCGCAGATCCGTTACGTGGGCAACAAACAGTACTGGGACCCGAGCCGGGTCAAGCTCGACCAGTTGATCTTCGCGATCAACACCGACGCCTCGGTACGCGTGCAAAAACTCAAGGCCGGCGAATGCCAGGTGACCCTGCATCCGCGCCCGGCTGACGTCGATGCGCTCAAGGCCGACCCTAAACTGCAACTGCTGACCAAGCCAGGCTTCAACCTCGGCTATATCGCCTACAACGTGCGCCACAAGCCGTTCGACCAGCTCGAAGTGCGCCAGGCGCTGGACATGGCGGTGAACAAGCAGAGCATCCTGAATGCCGTGTACCAGGGCGCGGGGCAACTGGCGGTCAACGCCATGCCGCCGACGCAGTGGTCCTATGACGACAGCATCAAGGACGCGGCCTATAACCCGGAGAAAGCCAAGGAATTGCTCAAGGCCGCCGGCGTAAAGGAAGGCACCGAAATCACCCTGTGGGCGATGCCGGTACAGCGCCCGTACAACCCCAACGCCAAGCTGATGGCCGAGATGCTGCAAAGCGACTGGGCCAAGATCGGCCTCAAGGTCAAGATCGTCAGCTACGAGTGGGGCGAATACATCAAGCGCACCAAGAACGGTGAGCACGATATCAGCCTGATCGGCTGGACCGGCGACAACGGTGACCCGGACAACTGGCTAGGCACCCTCTACAGCTGCGACGCCATCGGCGGGAACAACTACTCCATGTGGTGTGACCCGGCGTACGACAAGCTGATCAAGCAAGCCAAGGTCGTCACCGACCGCGAACAACGGACTGTTCTGTACAAACAGGCGCAGCAATTGCTCAAGCAGCAGGTGCCGATCACGCCAGTCGCCCACTCGACGGTCAACCAGCCGTTAAGCGCCAAAGTCGAAGGCTTCAAAGTGAGCCCCTTCGGCCGCAACGTGTTCTCGGGCGTCAGCATTACCCCATAAGAAAATAACCGGATTGCAGGAGAGCGACGTTGGCTCTCCAGCAAACGTGCAGCCATTTATTAGGATTTTTCCTACGGCAAACGTTTGCATAGCTTGAAAAGAGTTACACACCCAATAGTCGGATCACCAAAAAAGACCGGCATTAAAAAGAGAACCAAAGGAGCTTCACACATGAAACTGAGCAGCAAAGCGCTTCTGGCCCTGGCCATCAGCAGCATCACGGCCACCGCCTACGCTGAACCCGCCAGCCAGGACTTCGTTCCGACCACACTGGCCGGCACCAGCGCGCAAAGCGAGGCCAAGGGCTTTATTGAAGACTTCAGCCTGGGCGGCACCACGCGTAACTGGTATTCCCATGAAAGCAAGTACCGTGGGGGCAACTTCGAGTACAAGAAGCACGGCCAGACCCTGACCGACCGTAACCGTACCAACTGGGTACAGGGCACCATCATTAACGCCAGCTCGGGTTTCACTCAGGGCACCGTGGGCGTCAAGACTGAATTGGCGGTGTATAACGCCGTGGTTCTGGACCGCAGCAAGCGTGACATCAAGGGCGGTTCCAACCGCACCCTGGCTGACTCCGACGGTGATGCAGTCGGTCAATGGAGCAAATTGGGCCTGGCCAACGTGCAGTTCCGCGTATCGAACACCACTTTGACCGCCGGTCGCCAGAATTTCAGCAGCGGCATCGTGGACACCATCGGGAACCGTGCACTGCCATCGAGCTTCGAAGGTGTGAGCTTCAACAGCGAAGAGTTCAGCAACCTGTCGTTCCAGGGTGGCGTGTTTGACCGCGTTTCGCCACGTACCGAACAGAGCCTGTCGAAATTCCGCAGTGAATACGGTAATGGCACGCAGGAGACCGACAAGGTGTCCACTCTGGGCCTGAACTACCAGCCGCTGAAAAGCCTGAAGGTCAGCGTCTTCGGCGCCAACGTGAAGGACTTCTGGAACCAGTACTACTTCGGCGCAACCCATGAGTTGGGCGACGCTCAGCAACTGGCGCTGACCACCGGCTTCAACTACTACAAGACTGTCGATGAAGGCAAAAAAGAGATGGGGGAAATCGACAACGATACCTTCTCCCTGTCCCTGGGCCTGGCCCACCAGGCCCACAGCCTGACCTTCTCCTACCAGCAAGTGAACGGTAACGAGTACTTCGACTACCTGCACGAAACCAACGGCATCTACCTGGCCAACTCCCTGACCTCTGACTTCAATGGTCCGAACGAGAAGTCCTTCCAGGTCGCCTACGGTATCAACATGGCCGAATATGGCGTGCCAGGCCTGAAGTTCAACGTTTACTCGGCACGTGGTTGGGACATCGATGGCACCCACTACACCGGCAACAATGGTCGAGCCAAGTTCGCCTACGACGGCATCCAAAAGCAAGACGGCGAAAAACACCAGGAATACGGTGTAGGCGCCTCTTACGCCATTCAGAGCGGCGCTCTCAAGGCCACTACCGTGCGCGCAACATACGTTGAGCACCGTGGCAGCGAGTTCCAGTCCGACGGCAGCATCAAAGAGTTCCGTCTGGTTACCACTGTCCCGTTCAACATTCTTTAATTAGCGCCAGGTAAACGGCGGGCTCAGGACGAGCCCGCCGTCTACGTTTTTACTGGTCCCATCGATTGCAGAGGGTTCCGAATGAAAATGCTCCCGCTACAAGCCGCCATGGCTGCCGCGCTGTTGAGCGTGGCGATCGGCGTTTCGGCCAAACCACTGGTGGTCTGCACCGAAGCCAGCCCGGAAGGTTTTGACCCGGTCCTGTACACCACGGCCGTGACCGCTGACGCCGCTGCTGAAACCATGTTCAACCGCCTGGTGGACTTCAAGCCCGGCACCACCGAAGTCGTTCCCGCGCTGGCCAAGGCCCTGCCCGAGATCAGCGCCGATGGCCTGACTTACACCTTTCACCTGCGTGACGACATCAAGTTCCACACCACCGACTATTTCAAACCCACGCGCAACCTGAACGCCGACGACGTGCTTTGGAGTTTCCAGCGCCAGCTGGACCCGAATCACCCGTGGCATAAAAAGTCCCTCGTGGGCTACCCGTACTTCGAAAGCATGGGCTTCAAGGAACTGCTCAAGAGCGTAGAAAAGACGGACGATCACACCGTCGTTTTCACCCTGACCCGTCCTGAAGCACCGTTCCTGGCCGACCTGGGCATGGCATTTTCTTCAATCCATTCGAAGGAATACGCCGACCAGTTGCTCAAGTCCGGCAAGACCGATGACCTCAACGCCAAGCCCATCGGCACGGGCCCGTTCATCTTCATCCGTTATCAAAAAGACGCCCAGGCGCGGTTCAAGGCCAACCCTGACTACTTCCGCGGCAAACCGGCAGTCGATCCGCTGATCCTGGCGATCAGCACCGATAACAACGTGCGCCTGCAGAAGCTCAAGGCCAACGAATGCCAGATCGCGTTGTTCCCCAAGCCGGATGACATTCCAAGTATCAAGAAAGACCCGAACCTGAAAGTCGATGAACTGGCGGCGATGACCACCAGTTACACCGCGTTGAACACCACCCACAAATACATGAGCGATGCGCGGGTACGCCACGCGATCAACATCGCGTTCGACAAGGCCGGTTATACCGAAGCCCTGTTCGGCAAAGGCAATGCAGTGGTGGGTACCGGCCCTTATCCGCCGACCCTGCTGGGTTTCAATGACAAACTGAAAAACCCGCCCCGCGACCTGGACAAGGCACGCGCCCTGCTCAAGGAAGCCGGCGTACCGGAAGGCACCGAGTTCACCCTGTTCACCCGTAACGGCGGCGGCCCGACCAACCCGAACCCGATGCTCGGCGCCCAGCGCATGCAGGCGGATCTGGCGCAGATTGGCCTGAAGGTGAATATCAAAGTCATGGAATGGGGCGAGATGCTCAAGCGTGCTAAAAACGGTGAGCACGACATGGTTTCGGCCGGCTGGGTAGGTGATAACGGCGACCCGGATAACTTCCTCACGCCAAACCTGAGTTGCGATGCTGCGAAAAACGGCGAAAACTACGCACGCTGGTGTAACAAAGAGTTTCAAGACTTGATCGACAAGGCCCGCGCCATCGCTGAACCCGGCCAGCGCGCCGCACTCTATGAACAGGCACAGGACGTTTTCGACAAGGACCAACCATGGCTTCCCATGGCTTACCCGAAACTGTTCACCGCCATGCGCAAGAACGTAGAAGGCTTCACCCAAAGCCCTCTGGGTACAAATAACTTCGCCACCACCCAGGTGAAGTAAATAAGAAAAACGCTCGGCGCCGTCGCTATTGACGGCGCCGGACCTGCCTAACCGGCTGATTGAGGTACACCACAAGATGTTTAGTTTTATTGCCCGCCGACTGGGGTTATTGATCCCCACGTTCTTCGGCATCACGTTGCTGACGTTTGCGTTGATACGCATGATTCCTGGCGACCCCGTAGAAGTCATGATGGGCGAACGCCGCGTCGACCCCGAGATGCACGCACAGGCAATGGAGCGCCTTGGCCTTAACAAGCCGTTGTATGCGCAATACCTGGACTACGTCGGCAAGCTCGCCCAGGGCGACCTTGGCGAATCGCTGCGTACCCGTACCAGCGTGTGGACCGAATTCACCGCCCTCTTCCCGGCGACCCTGGAACTGTCCATGGCCGCCCTGTTGTTCGCCGGTATCCTGGGCCTGCTGGCCGGGGTGATCGCGGCCTTGAAGCGAGGATCCCTGTTCGACCACGGGGTGATGGGCATCTCCCTGGCGGGCTATTCGATGCCGATCTTCTGGTGGGGCCTGATCCTGATCATGTTCTTCTCGGTCAGCCTGGGCTGGACCCCGGTGTCCGGGCGCATCGACCTGCTCTACGACATCGAGCCGCGCACCGGCTTCATGCTGATCGACACCCTGCTGGCTGACGAGCCGGACGCCTTCTGGGACGCACTGCACCACCTGATCCTGCCGGCCATCGTGCTCGGCACCATCCCGCTGGCGGTGATCGCGCGCATGACCCGCTCGTCGATGCTCGAAGTGCTGCGCGAAGACTACATCCGCACCGCCAAGGCCAAGGGCCTGTCGCCGGCGCGGGTGGTGTTCGTGCACGGCCTGCGTAACGCGTTGATCCCGGTACTGACCGTGGTCGGCCTGCAAGTCGGCACCCTGCTGGCCGGTGCGGTATTGACCGAGACCATCTTCTCCTGGCCCGGCATCGGCAAATGGCTGATCGAAGCCATTGGCGCGCGGGACTACCCGGTGGTGCAAAACGGCATCCTGCTGATCGCCTGCCTGGTGATCCTGGTGAATTTCGTGGTGGATATCCTCTACGGCTTCGCCAACCCACGCATCCGTCACCAGCGCTGAGATCATGACCATGACCACACCTACTCAAGTGTCAGCAGTCGATCAAAGCCTGCTGTACCCGTCCCCGTACAAAGAATTCTGGCAAGCCTTCTCCAAGAACAAAGGCGCGGTTGCCGGCCTGTTGTTCATGTTGCTGATCGTGTTCTGCGCGATCTTCGCGCCGTGGGTTGCACCGCATAACCCGAGCGAGCAGTACCGCGACTTCCTGCTGACTCCGCCGGCCTGGCTGGAGGGCGGGCAGATCCAGTTCCTGTTGGGTACCGACGAACTGGGCCGTGACTTGCTCTCGCGCCTGATCCAGGGTTCGCGCCTGTCGCTGCTGATCGGTTTGTCGTCGGTGGTGATGTCGCTGATCCCGGGCATCCTGCTGGGCCTGTTCGCCGGGTTCTTCCCGCGTTTGCTCGGCCCGACCATCATGCGTTTGATGGACATCATGCTGGCCCTGCCCTCGCTGCTGCTGGCCGTGGCCATTGTCGCGATCCTCGGCCCTGGCCTGATCAACACCGTGATCGCCATCGCCATCGTGTCGTTGCCGTCCTACGTGCGCCTGACCCGCGCCGCGGTGATGGGCGAACTGAACCGTGACTACGTGACCGCCGCCCGCCTTGCCGGCGCCGGTTTGCCGCGCCTGATGTTCATCACCGTGCTGCCTAACTGCACGGCGCCGCTGATCGTCCAGGCCACCCTGAGCTTTTCTTCGGCGATCCTCGATGCCGCCGCGTTGGGCTTCCTGGGCCTTGGGGTACAACCGCCAACCCCTGAGTGGGGCACCATGCTGGCTTCGGCCCGTGACTACATCGAACGCGCCTGGTGGGTGGTGAGCCTGCCGGGTCTGACCATTTTGCTCAGCGTGCTGGCAATCAACTTGATGGGCGACGGCTTGCGCGATGCGCTGGACCCGAAACTCAAGAACGCCGCCTGAGGAGATTCCCATGTCACTGTTAGAAATCAAGAATCTCAACGTGCGCTTCGGCGACAAGACTGCCGTGCCGGTGGTCGATGGCCTCGACATTTCGGTCGACAAAGGCGAAGTCCTGGCGATCGTTGGCGAGTCGGGCTCGGGTAAATCCGTGACCATGATGGCGCTGATGGGCCTGATCGAGCACCCCGGCATCGTCACCGCCGACGCGCTGAACTTCGACGGCAAGGACATGCTCAAGCTGAGCAACCGCCAGCGTCGCAAGATCGTCGGCAAAGACCTGGCGATGGTGTTCCAGGACCCGATGACCGCGCTGAACCCCAGCTACACCGTGGGATTCCAGATCGAGGAAGTGCTGCGCCTGCACCTGAAAATGTCCGGCAAGCAAGCGCGCAAGCGTGCCATCGAGTTGCTGGAAAAAGTCGAGATCCCGGGCGCTGCCAGCCGTATGGATGCTTACCCGCACCAACTGTCCGGCGGTATGAGCCAGCGTGTGGCAATCGCCATGGCAATTGCCGGCGAGCCGAAGTTGCTGATCGCCGACGAACCGACCACCGCCCTGGACGTGACCATCCAGGCGCAGATCATGGAACTGCTGCTGGCCCTGCAGAAAGAACAGAACATGGGCCTGGTGCTGATCACCCACGACCTCGCGGTCGTGGCGGAAACCGCCCAGCGCGTGTGCGTGATGTACGCCGGCCAAGCGGTGGAAGTCGGCCAGGTGCCGCAGTTGTTCGACATCCCGGCACACCCGTACAGCGAAGCGTTGCTCAAGGCGATTCCCGAGCACAGCCTCGGCGCCACGCGCCTGGCCACGCTGCCGGGCATCGTTCCCGGCCGTTATGACCGCCCGCAAGGTTGCCTGCTGTCGCCACGTTGCCCGTACGTACGCGACAACTGCCGCAGCGAGCGCCCAGCGCTTGATCCGAAAACCAACAGCCTGGCGCGCTGCTTCTACCCCTTGAACCAGGAGGTGGCGTAATGGCCGTCGTTCTTACCGCCCGCGACCTGACCCGGCACTACGAAGTGTCCCGTGGCCTGTTCAAGGGCCATGCGCTGGTACGCGCGCTCAATGGTGTGTCGTTTGAACTGGAAGCCGGCAAGACCCTCGCCGTGGTCGGCGAGTCGGGTTGCGGCAAGTCCACCCTGGCGCGTGCGTTGACGCTGATCGAAGAGCCGTCTTCGGGCTCGCTGAAAATCGCAGGGCAGGAAGTCGCCGGCGCCGACAAGGCCCAGCGCAAGCAATTGCGCAAAGACGTGCAGATGGTGTTCCAGAGCCCGTATGCCTCGTTGAACCCACGGCAGAAAGTCGGTGACCAGCTCGGCGAGCCGCTGCTGATCAACACCAACCTGTCCGCCGCCGAGCGCCGCGAGAAAGTGCAGGCGATGATGAAGCAAGTGGGCCTGCGCCCCGAGCATTACCAGCGCTACCCGCACATGTTCTCCGGCGGCCAGCGACAGCGTATCGCCCTGGCCCGCGCGATGATGCTGCAACCCAAGGTGCTGGTGGCCGATGAACCGACCTCGGCGCTCGACGTATCGATCCAGGCCCAGGTGCTCAACCTGTTCATGGACCTGCAGCAGGAGTTCAACACCGCCTACGTATTCATCTCCCACAACCTGGCCGTGGTGCAGCATGTGGCCGATGACGTGATGGTGATGTACCTCGGCCGCCCGGTGGAAGTCGGCCCCAAGGAAGACATCTACGCCCGCCCGCTGCACCCGTACACCCAGGCGCTGCTGTCGGCCACCCCGACCATTCATCCGGATCCGAACAAGCCGAAGATCAAAATCGTCGGCGAGTTGCCCAATCCATTGAACCCGCCATCGGGTTGCGCGTTTCACAAGCGCTGCCCGTATGCGACGGCGCGGTGCAGCACCGAGGAACCGCAGTTGCGGCCGTTGGATAACCGCCAGGTTGCGTGCCACTACGCGGAGCAATTCGTCGCCTGAAGATCGTTCCCACGCTCTGCGTGGGAATGCATCACGTGACGCTCCGCGTCACACGACGGGACGCAGAGCGTCCCAGGCGGCATTCCCACGCGGAGCGTGGGAACGATCATTGCGTGATGTAGCGTTCTACAGCCCTTCCCGTCAGGTTGCGCATCAGCCTGGCGGGAGGGGCTTCTTTTTGGGTGGGCGCCGCGCCTCAGGTTTCGCCGTCGTCGAAGGTTTCACTGTCTTCGCCTTCGTTGACGGGATTTTCCGGATCCTTGACGTCTGAAGGCTGGGGCTGCGGTTTCCAACTGCCGGAGTTGACCTCTTGCTGCTTTTTCTTGGTGACGGGGCCGGTGTCTTTCCATTGGGGTGTTCCTGCGCCTGCCTGCGCTGGAAGGGTGGTCAGCGCAAAGGTCACAAGCAAAGCCAGGTGGAGGGCGTAGTGAATATTTCGCACGGTGGTCTCCTTCACAGTCGATGGATGAACGCTAGACCCGATACCGGGTTAGCGCCAATCTCCAACCTGATGGAGATCAATATGTAGGAGCTGGCTTGCCTGCGATAGCGGTGGATCAGCCACCATAGGCTGGCTGCCAGACCGCTATCGCAGCATAGGTAGCTACACAACCTTCAAAGGCAAACAAATCTCCCTGTAGTGAGCGGGCTTGTCCCGCGCTGGGCTGCGAAGCGGCCCCAAACCAGGCGAATTGGTTTTTTCTGAAACTGCGCGGTGCCTTTGTTGGGGCGGCTTCGCAGCCCAGCGCGGGACAAGCCCGCTCACTACAAAAATGTGTAGATACCTATGACTATCGCAGGCAAGCCAGCCCCCACACTGACCGAGGCGCGCCCATGAAAAAGGGCGAAGCCATCACAGCTTCGCCCTCTCATATATCGCTCAGACCTTAGTGATGCTCACGCGTCGCGCGGAATTTCACATCCGGCCAACGCTCTTCCATCAACGCCAGGTTGACCCGCGTCGGCGCCAGGTAGGTCAAGTGCCCACCGCCGTCGATCGCCAGGTTTTCCACGGCCTTGTTGGAAAACTCTTCGAGCTTCTTCTTATCGCTGCAGTCGATCCAGCGCGCGGAGTACACGGTGATGGGCTCGTAGGAGCATTCGACCTTGTATTCCTCTTTCAAACGGCTGGCGACCACATCGAACTGCAGCACACCGACGGCGCCGAGGATGATGTCGTTGCTGCGTTCGGGGAAGAACACCTGGGTGGCGCCCTCTTCCGCCAACTGCTGCAAGCCTTGGCGCAGTTGCTTGGACTTGAGCGGGTCGCGCAGGCGTACGCGGCGGAACAGTTCCGGGGCAAAGTGCGGGATACCGGTGAAGCCCAGCGCTTCGCCTTCGGTGAAGGTGTCGCCGATCTGGATGGTGCCGTGGTTGTGCAGGCCGATGATGTCACCGGCGTAGGCCTCTTCGAGCTGTTCACGCTCGGAGGAGAAGAACGTCAGGGCGTCGCCGATGCGCACGTCCTTGCCGGTGCGCACGTGGCGCATCTTCATGCCTTTTTCGTAGCGGCCGGAGCAGATGCGCATGAAGGCGATGCGGTCGCGGTGCTTGGGGTCCATGTTCGCCTGGATCTTGAACACGAAACCGGTGAACTTCTCTTCAATCGGCTCGACGGTGCGCTCGTTGGCCACACGGGCCAAGGGTTTGGGTGCCCAATCCACCACGGCGTCGAGCACGTGGTCGACGCCGAAGTTGCCCAATGCAGTGCCGAAGAACACCGGGGTCAGTTGACCGTCGAGGAACTCCTGCTGATTGAATTCATGGCAGGCACCCTGCACCAGTTCCAACTGGTCGACGAAGCGGTCGTACTCGTCACCCAGGTGGGCGCGGGCTTCGTCGGAGTCGAGCTTTTCGATGATTTTCACATCGGTGCGTTCGTGGCCATGGCCGGCGGTGTAGACAATGATGTAGTCGTCGGCCAGGTGGTACACGCCCTTGAAGTCGCGGTAGCAACCGATCGGCCAGGTGATCGGCGCGGCCTTGATCTTCAGGACGGCTTCGATTTCATCCAGCAGCTCGATCGGGTCGCGGATGTCGCGGTCGAGTTTGTTGATGAAGCTGACGATGGGCGTGTCACGCAGCCGGCACACGTCCATCAACGCGATGGTGCGTGGCTCGACGCCTTTACCGCCGTCCAGAACCATCAGCGCCGAGTCCACCGCGGTCAGGGTGCGGTAGGTGTCTTCGGAGAAGTCTTCGTGGCCCGGGGTGTCGAGCAGGTTGACCATGTGGTCGCGATACGGGAATTGCATGACCGACGTGGTAATGGAAATACCCCGTTGTTTTTCCATCTCCATCCAGTCGGAGGTGGCATGGCGGTCGGATTTGCGCGAC
Organism: Pseudomonas cedrina subsp. cedrina; assembly: GCF_001983175.1. Classification (GTDB taxonomy): domain Bacteria; phylum Pseudomonadota; class Gammaproteobacteria; order Pseudomonadales; family Pseudomonadaceae; genus Aquipseudomonas; species Aquipseudomonas cedrina. The sequence continues at coordinate 131,089 of NZ_MNPW01000004.1, read as the reverse complement.
TTCACCGTGCCGGCCACCGCGATCGCCTTGCCCATCAGCAACAGCTTCTCGGTGATGGTGGTTTTACCGGCATCGGGGTGGGAAATAATGGCGAAAGTGCGGCGTTTCGCGACTTCGGCGGCCTGGTGGGTCATGGGAAATCGCCTGGCAGGTGAGTCAAAAAAGGGCGGCGAGTATAGCGCAAACCGGGCGTGCCGGACCACCGTTCACCCGTTTGGGGGTGGCTAAATGCGGCCAAGTGTGGAACCTTTTAAAAGGTGGAGACGTCCATTCCCCTGCCAACGCACTCGTAACAGGGGCTGAAAAATCAGCAAGTTAGCCTGACGGGGCAGCGCTTATGGCTCGAACTCATGCCGCTTTTGACGGCATTGGCGAGCTGCATTTCGCGACCATATTCCGCTGACAGCCAGCCATGGCATGCCACGCGGGAATGTGTTCGTCGACAGAAGAAAAAAGGAGTCCGCCTGTGGCTATTCGCTATGGCAAAGGGCTTATGGGAGGCGCGGTTGTCGTCGCGCTCCTGGCCCTGCTGGTCCACTGGATCGGCATCAATACGATCGAACTGTACCGCGACGATTTAGTGTTTTACCTGCAAGCTCATCTGATCCTGGTTCTTGTCTCCATGCTGGCGGCCCTCGTTGTGGGTATCCCCGCCGGTATCCTGCTCAGCCGGCCGAACATGGTCGGGCGCGCAGAACGCTTCATGCAGATCTTCAACATCGGCAACACCATTCCTCCCCTGGCCGTACTGGCCATCGCCCTCGGTGTCCTCGGCATCGGCAGCGGCCCGGCGATCTTCGCGCTGTTCCTCGCTTCCCTCCTGCCCATCGTGCGTAACACCTACGAAGGCCTGAAAAACGTCCAGGGTTCCCTGAAAGAAGCCGCCACCGGCATCGGCATGACGCCGCGCCAGGTGCTGTTGCGCGTGGAACTGCCCAACGCCGTGCCGATCATCATCGGTGGCGTGCGCGTGGCCCTGGCGATCAACGTCGGTACCGCACCGCTGGCGTTCCTGATTGGCGCCAACAGCCTGGGCAGCCTGATCTTCCCCGGCATCGCCCTGAACAACCAGCCGCAATTGCTGCTCGGCGCCGCGTGCACCGCGCTGCTCGCCTTGTTGCTTGACGGCCTGGTGACCCTGGCCAGCCGCCTCTGGCTGGAACGCGGGTTGCGTGCGTCTTAAGGCCTGCATAGGAATTCACATGAAAAAGCTAAGCTTGATATTAGGCTGCGTCCTGCTGTTTGCAGGCATCGCGCAGGCCGCTGAAAAACCGGTGATCCGCATCGGCGCGCGGGTGTTCACCGAACAGACCCTGCTCGCCGAGATCACGTCCCAGTACCTGCGCACCAAGGGCTATGACGCCCAGATAACCGGCGGCCTGGGCAGCAACCTGGCGCGTAGCGCCCAGGAAAGCGGGCAATTGGACCTGCTCTGGGAATACACCGGGGTTTCTCTGGTGGCCTACAACCATATCGACGAGAAACTCGACAGCGAACAGTCCTACGCACGGGTTAAAGAAATCGACGCGAAAAAAGGCCTGGTCTGGCTCTCGCCGTCGCGCTTCAGCAACACCTACGCCCTGGCCTTGCCCGATAACGTCGCCAAGGAATTCCCGCACATCAACAGCATCAGCGACCTGACCCAAGCCCTGGCGGAAAAAACCAAGGGCACGCGCCTGGTCGCCCTGGACACCGAGTTCGCCAACCGTTCCGACGGCATGGGCGGCATGGTCAAGCTGTACGACATGAATCTGACCCGCAAGAACACCCGGCAGATGGACGCGGGGCTGGTTTACACCGCGCTGCGTAACGGCCAGGTGTTTGCCGGCCTGGTCTACACCACCGACGGTCGCCTCAACGCCTTCAAACTGAAGCTGCTGGAAGACGACAAGCACTACTTCCCGGACTACACCGCCGCGCCGGTGATCCGCCAGGCCTATCTCGACCAGCATCCGCAACTGGCGGCTGAACTCAAGCCGCTGGCCGATCTGTTCGACGACAACACCATGCGCGAGCTGAATGCGCGGGTCGACGTCAACCATGAAAGCCCGTCCGCTGTTGCCGCCGATTTCCTGCGCCAGCATCCGATCAATCAATAAGAGGAAAAGACATGGAATTTCTGAACGCCTTTTCCCATCTTGATTGGGCCCAAGTCCTGCACCTGACCTGGCAGCACATTACGCTGGTCGGCATTGCGGTCATCCTGGCAATCCTCGCAGGCGTGCCCCTGGGCGTGCTGATGACCCGCTTCCCGACCTTGGCCGGCCCGCTGCAAGCCAGCGCCACGGTGTTGCTGACCGTACCCTCCATCGCCCTGTTCGGCCTGCTGTTGCCGTTCTACTCAAAGTTCGGCCAGGGCCTGGGGCCGATGCCGGCGATCACCGCCGTGTTCCTCTACTCCCTGTTGCCGATCATGCGTAACACCTACCTGGCCCTCACCGGCGTGGAACCGGGTATTCGCGAAGCCGCCAAAGGCATCGGCATGACCTTCGGCCAGCGCCTGCGCATGGTCGAGCTGCCGATTGCGGTGCCGGTGATCCTTGCCGGCGTACGTACCGCCGTGGTGATGAACATTGGTGTGATGACCATCGCCGCCACCATCGGCGCCGGTGGCCTGGGTGCACTTATTCTGGCTTCCATCAGCCGCAGCGACATGTCGATGCTGATCGTCGGCGCCGTGCTGGTCAGTCTCCTGGCCATCTTCGCCGACCTGCTCTTGCAATGGCTGCAACGCTCGCTGACTCCAAAAGGATTGCTCAAATGATCGAACTTCAAAACCTGACCAAGACGTTTCAAAGCAACGGCAAGACTGTGTCCGCCGTCAACGACGTAAGCCTGACCGTCAACGAAGGCGAAATTTGCGTATTCCTGGGGCCTTCGGGCTGCGGCAAGAGCACCACGCTGAAAATGATCAACCGCCTGATCAAGCCGACCTCGGGCAAGATCCTGATCAACGGCGAAGACACCACCGACCTCGACGAAGTGACCCTGCGTCGTAACATCGGCTATGTGATCCAGCAGATCGGCCTGTTCCCCAACATGACCATCGAAGAAAACATCGTGGTCGTGCCCAAGCTGCTGGGCTGGGACAAGCAGAAATGCCACGACCGCGCCCGTGAGTTGATGAGCATGATCAAGCTGGAACCCAAGCAGTACCTGCATCGCTATCCGCGTGAACTGTCCGGCGGCCAGCAACAGCGGATCGGCGTGATCCGTGCGCTGGCGGCGGATGCACCGCTGCTGCTGATGGACGAACCGTTCGGCGCGGTCGACCCGATCAACCGCGAGATGATCCAGAACGAGTTCTTCGAGATGCAACGCGCGCTGAACAAGACCGTGATCATGGTCAGCCACGACATAGACGAAGCCATCAAGCTGGGCGACAAGATCGCGATCTTCCGCGCCGGCAAGCTGCTGCAGATCGATCATCCGGACACCCTGCTGGCGCACCCGGCCGATGAATTCGTCAGCAACTTCGTGGGCCAGGACAGCACGCTCAAGCGCCTGCTGCTGGTGAAGGCCGAAGACGCGGCGGACAACGCGCCGTCGGTGAGCCCGGAAACCCCGGTGGCCGAAGCGCTGGAACTGATGGACGAACTGGACCGTCGCTACGTGGTGGTCACCTGTGCCGAGAACAAGGCGCTGGGTTACGTACGACGTCGCGATCTGCACCGTCAGACCGGTACGTGCGGCCAGTACCTGCGCGAGTTCAACGCCACGGCGGCGTATGACGAGCATTTGCGCATCCTGCTGTCGCGCATGTATGAATTCAACCGTTCGTGGTTGCCGGTGATGGATGCGGAGCGGGTGTTCCTCGGGGAAGTCACACAGGAATCGATTGCCGAGTACCTGAGTTCCGGTAAGTCGCGCGGGGGCAAGACCAGTATTGTTTCGCCTGCCGAGACTGCACAGGCCTGATAGACCGCTATCGCGGGCAAGCCCGGCTCCCACCCTGGAGTGCATTTAGCTGTTGGAATGCATTCCCCTGTGGGGGCTGGCTTGCCTGCGATGAAGCCAGCGCAAACCCTCCTGATTTGCCCCGCCCGGGGAACATCATTCCGTCACACCGGTCGGTTACATAAGTAGCTGCACGCGGTCGCGCGACGAACGCGTGCAAAAACGCGACATTTTTAGTTGATCCCACGCCCATCAAGCCCTAAAGTTCGCGCCGAACGTCCATGCTGGAAACGATCCATCCGGCTCAAGTACTGACGACGAGACAGCAAGGCCAAGGGAAGCAGTCATTCCCATGGCCTTTTTGCTTTCGGCGACATGCCTTGGGAAGTAGGCGAACCAAAGTGGGGATACGGAGGACGTTCATTTGCACCCATTGATCAATCCAGTTTGCCCTTAGGAGTCTCCAGCATGTCGATCAACGTCGAAGATTATTTCGCGCGCGCCACCTTTGACAAAATGAAGGCGTTCGCCGACAAACAGGAAACCCCGTTCGTGGTGATCGACACCGCGATGATCAGCCAGGCCTACGATGACCTGCGCGCCGGTTTCGAATTCGCCAAAGTCTATTACGCGGTCAAGGCCAACCCTGCCGTCGAGATCATCGACCTGTTGAAAGACAAGGGTTCGAGCTTCGACATCGCCTCGATCTACGAGCTGGACAAGGTCATGGACCGTGGCGTCAGCGCCGACCGTATCAGCTACGGCAACACCATCAAGAAATCCAAGGACATCCGCTACTTCTACGAGAAAGGCGTGCGCCTGTTCTCCACCGACTCCGAAGCCGACCTGCGCAACATCGCCAAGGCCGCGCCGGGTTCGAAAGTGTATGTGCGCATCCTCACCGAAGGCTCGACCACGGCTGACTGGCCGCTGTCGCGCAAGTTCGGCTGCCAGACCGACATGGCCATGGACCTGCTGATCCTGGCCCGTGACCTGGGCCTGGTGCCGTATGGCATTTCGTTCCACGTCGGTTCGCAACAGCGCGACATCAGCGTGTGGGACGCGGCGATCGCCAAGGTCAAAGTGATCTTCGAACGCTTGAAGGAAGAAGACAACATCCACCTCAAGCTGATCAACATGGGCGGCGGCTTCCCGGCCAACTACATCACCCGTACCAACAGCCTGGAAACCTACGCCCAGGAGATCATCCGTTTCCTCAAGGAAGACTTCGGCGACGACCTGCCGGAAATCATCCTGGAGCCGGGCCGTTCGTTGATCGCCAACGCCGGCATCCTGGTCAGCGAAGTGGTGCTGGTGGCGCGCAAGTCGCGTACTGCCGTCGAGCGTTGGGTATACACGGACGTGGGCAAGTTCTCCGGCCTGATCGAAACCATGGACGAAGCCATCAAGTTCCCGATCTGGACCGAGAAGAAAGGCGAGATGGAAGAAGTGGTCATCGCCGGTCCTACCTGCGACAGCGCCGACATCATGTACGAAAACTACAAGTACGGCCTGCCGCTGAACCTGGCGATCGGTGACCGCTTGTACTGGTTGTCGACCGGCGCGTACACCACCAGCTACAGCGCGGTTGAGTTCAATGGCTTTCCGCCGTTGAAGTCGTTTTACGTATAAACGCAACGGCAAGCAAAAGCCCACGACCTGTCGTGGGCTTTTTTGTGCTTAAAAGGAATGTTTCTCGACAAGGCACGGCATAATGCGCGCCCTGTCCTACATATTCAGATAGACGAGGCCGTCAGACGTGTTGAAGAAAACCCTGTTCCAGTTGCACTGGTTCTTCGGCATTACCGCCGGACTGGTGCTGGCCTTGATGGGGATCACCGGGGCTGCGGTCTCGTTTCAGGATGAAATACTGCGCGCGCTGAACCCGAGCGTGCTGAGCGTGGAGAAACGCGAAGCCGGGGTACTGCCGCCTGCCGAACTGGTGCGCAAGCTGGAGGCCAGCGCAGGCCAGACCGTCTCACGGCTCTGGGTGGAAAGCGAAAGCGGCAACGCCGCGCGGGTGCTCTTCACCTCAGCGGCGGGTGAGCCGCGCGCCCCGTTGCGCTACTTCGACCCCTACACCGGCAACTTCGTGGGCGAGGTCGTTGGCCAGGACCTGTTCGAGTTTATCCTGCAGTTTCATCGTTTCCTGGTCATGGGCGAAACCGGCCGGCAGATCACCGGCGCCTGCACGCTGATCCTGGTGTTCTTCTGTCTGTCCGGCTTGTACCTGCGCTGGCCGCGCCAAGTGGCGAGTTGGCGAGCCTGGTTGGCCGTGGACTGGCGTAAGAAGGGCCGCAGCTTCAACTGGGACCTGCACTCGGTGTTCGGCACCTGGTGCCTGCTGGCCTACCTGCTGTCGGCACTGACCGGCCTGACCTGGTCCTACGATTGGTACAGCCAGGGCCTGATCCGATTGCTCGCCGACGCGCCACAGAACGAACGGGTGCGCAAGCGCGGCCCGACGCCGGAGGGCGCGGCGCAAGTGGCCAACTACGACGCGATCTGGAGCAGCATCTACAGCAACGCCGGCCCAGGCTTGAGCGCCTATAACATCCGCATGCCAGCCGTCGCCGGGCAACCGGCCACCGTCTACTACCTGCTGAAAGATTCGCCCCATGATCGCGCCGTGAACCAGATCAATCTGGATCCGGCCACCGGCGAGGTCACTGCCCACGACAGGTATGCCAGCAAGTCACTCGGTTCCCGGCTGCTGACCAGCGTGTACGCGCTGCACACTGGCAGTTACTTTGGCCTCGCGGGGCGGATCATTCTCACGCTCAGCTCGGTGCTGATGCCCTTGTTCTTTATCACCGGCTGGTTGCTGTACCTGGACCGTCGGCGCAAAAAACGCCAGGTGCGTGATGCGCGTAAAGGCCTCACGCCCCACACCTGCGATGCCCCTGCCTGGCTGATCGGTTTTGCCAGCCAGAGCGGTTTTGCCGAGCAATTGGCCTGGCAGACCGCCGGCCAATTGCAGGCGGCCGGTTTGCCGGTGAAGGTGCAGCCTTTGGGCAGCGTCAGCCAGGACGACCTGCGCCAGTCGGAAAATGCGCTGTTTGTGGTCAGCACCTTCGGCGACGGCGAAGCCCCGGACAACGCCCGTGGTTTTGAGCGCAGCGTGCTCGGGCAGGACCTGTCGCTCAAGGGCCTGAACTACTCGGTGCTGGCACTGGGCGATCGCCAGTACGAACACTTTTGCGGCTTTGCCCGACGCCTGAGTTTCTGGCTGACCAACCAGGGTGGCAACCCGTTGTTCGCCCCCGTGGAAGTGGACAGCGGCGACACCACGGCGCTGCTGCACTGGCAACAGCAGCTCGGGCAACTGACCGGCCACGCACCCGCAGCGGCCTGGCCGATTGCACAGTATGAAAACTGGACACTGAGCCAACGCCGCTTGCTCAACCCCGGCAGCAGCGGCTCGCCAGTCTATCTGCTCGGCCTCAGCTCGCCATCGCCACACCGTTGGCACGCTGGCGACCTGGTGGAAGTGCTGCCACGCAATTGCGCCTGGGCCATCGAACACTTCCTCGAAGGCCTGGGCCTGGCCGGCAGCGACGGCGTACTGATCGACGGCATGCCGCAGACGCTCGACCAGGCCCTGGCCACGCGCCAACTGCCGGACAACCGCGCCCATCTGGTGGGTCTGCACGCTCAGGCCCTGGCAAACGCGCTGGTGCCCCTGGGCATGCGCGAATACTCCATCGCCTCGATCGCAAGCGAAGGCGTGCTGGAGCTGATCGTACGCCAGGAACGCCATCCCGACGGCAGCCTGGGTGTGGCCAGCGGCTGGCTCACCGAGCACGCCGCCCTGGGTTCGAGCATCAGCCTGCGCCTGCGCCGCAACAGTGGTTTCCACCTGCCGGACGCCCCGGCGCCGCTGATCCTGGTGGGCAACGGCACCGGCCTGGCCGGCCTGCGCAGTTTGCTCAAGGCACGCATTGCCGACGGCCAGCAGCGCAATTGGCTGCTGTTTGGTGAACGCAATATCGCCCATGACTTCCTGTGCCAGGACGAGCTGCAAGGCTGGTTGGCCAGCGGTGATCTGGCGTTGCTGGACCTGGCGTTTTCCCGCGATCAGGCGGAGAAAATCTACGTGCAGGACCGCCTGCGCGAATCAGCCGAGGTGTTGCGCAAGTGGCTCAACGAAGGCGCGGCGATTTACGTGTGCGGGAGTTTGCAGGGGATGGCGGCCGGGGTGGATCGGGCGCTGGTGGACATAGTGGGGAGCGAGGCCGTGGAGCGGTTGATCGAACAAGGTCGCTATCGCCGGGATGTGTATTGATACTTTTGTTAGCGCTGAAGACCCCATGTGGGAGCGGGCTTGCTCGCGAATGCGGCGTGTCAGTCACTTGTGATGTAACTGACCCATCGCATTCGCGAGCAAGCCCGCTCCCACAGTTTTGATCGCATTCCAAATCAGGTGGGTTGCAGTTTTTGCTCGAACACCGAGACGCCATCCAAGTCGCGCAAAATCACGGTCAACTCCGCCGTCTGCCCATCAATCTGCACCTCGCCAAAAAACTGAAACCCCGCAAACGGTGAACTGTTCTGCGCCGGTGGCGCTTTTTCGAACACCACCTGCGGCCCGAAGGTCTTATCCAGCGGATTGGGCCCAAAACTCCCCGCGTTCAGCGGCCCGGCGACAAACTCCCAGAACGGCTCGAAATCCTGGAAGGCCGCGCGGTCCGGGTGGTAATGATGCGCCGCGCAGTAGTGCACATCCGCCGTCAGCCACACATGGTTGCGCACCTGTTGTGCCCTTAGAAAGCCCAGCAATTCGGCGATTTCCACCTCACGGCCTTGCGGCGCACCCGGCTCGCCGTTGGCGATCGCCTCCCAGCGCGGCACGCCGGGGCTCACTTCGCCGTCGGGCACGCCAAGGCCGATGGGCATGTCGGCGGCGATGACTTTCCACTGCGCCTGGGAGGCTTTGAGTTCGCGCTTGAGCCAGTCCAGTTGCTCGCGACCGAGGAAGGCTTTCTCAGCGCCCAGGTTGTCATCGTTGGGCCCGCGATAGCTGCGCATGTCGAGCACGAACACATCCAGCAGCGGGCCATAGCCGAGCTTGCGATAGATCCGCCCGCCGCCGTCGGCGCTTTGCCGACGCATCGGCGAGTACTCCAGCCACGCCTGGCGCGCGCGGCCCACCAAGGTGTTGATGTCCTTGACCTGGTAGCGCTCATCGAGCTGCTTGCTCGGCGACCAGTTGTTCACCACTTCATGGTCGTCCCACTGCCAGATCTGCGGCACTTCGGCGTTGAAGCGACGCACGTTTTCATCCATCAGGTTGTAGCGGTAGTTGCCGCGATAGTCGTCGAGGGTCTGCGCGACTTTGCTCTTGGCTTCGGTGGTGATATTGCGCCAGATGCGCCCGCCTTCGGTGGCCAGTTGCGCCGGCACCGGGCCGTCGGCGTAGATGGTGTCGCCGCTGTGGATAAAAAAGTCCGGCAGGCGCAGGCGCATGGCTTCGTAGATGCGCATGCCGCCGATGTCCGGGTTGATGCCGAAGCCTTGGCCGACCGTGTCGCCGCTCCACACAAAACGGATGTCGCGGCGCTGTTGCGGCACGCTGCGCAAGTGGCCGAACCAGGGTTCGCTGGGGATGCCGGTCTGGGCATCTTCGAAGTGCACGCGGTAGAAAATCGCCTGGTCGGTGGGCAGCCCGGTGAGTTCGACGCGGGCGGTAAAGTCAGTGCGGTTGTCGGCCAGGGGCGAGACGAATCGGCGGGGGTTGCTGAACGCGCTGCGGGTGTCCCACTCCACCACCATGCGCGCCGGGCGGTCGCTGCGGCTCCAGATCATGGCGCGGTCGCCGAGCAGGTCACCGGACTGCACGCCGTCGGTGAGTTGCGGCCGGTCCTTGACCGAGGCGATCACCGCCGGCGCCAGGCCCGGCAGTAACAGACCGGCGCCAACGGCTTGCATCACGCGGCGACGGCCAAGATCGAAGTGGCTCATGCGGGTGCCCTCTTGAGGATCAAAAGGGAGACTTAAGCATGTGCGCATGAATCAGAGATGACACTACCCTGTGGGAGCTGGCTTGCCTGCGATAGCCATAGGTATCTACACAACTTTCAAAGGCTGACAAATTTCCCTGTAGTGAGCGGGCTTGTCCCGCGCTGGGTGGCGAAGCCGCCCCAATAAAGACGCCGCGGGGTTTCAGACAAACCCAATTCGCCTGGTTTGGGGCCGCTTCGCAGCCCAGCGCGGGCGGTGCGACGATTCGCCAAGCCCGCTCACTACAAAAATGTGTAGATACCCATGCTGCGATAGCGGTGTATCAGTAACAAATGTGCAAGCTGACCCACCGCTATCGCAGGCAAGCCAGCTCCCACATTTTTACGCGGGTGTGACCGCCAGCTCCACCGCTTCCGGCCGCTTGATCAGCGCATACACCAGCCCGGTCAGCAGGCTACCGGCGACAATCGCCAGCAGGTACAGCAGCGCGTGGTTCATCGCATTCGGAATCACCAGTACAAACAAGCCGCCATGGGGCGCCGCCAGTTTGCAGCCGAAGTACATCGACAGGGCACCGGTCAAGGCGCCGCCGGCAATGCTGGCCGGGATCACGCGCAGCGGGTCCTTGGCGGCAAACGGAATCGCGCCCTCGGAGATAAAGCACATGCCGAGGATCATCGCCGCCTTGCCCGCCTCACGCTCAGTCTGGGCGAACTTGCGTCGCGCCAGGAACGTGGCGATGCCCATGCCAATCGGCGGCACCATGCCGGCCGCCATGGTCGCCGCCATCGGCGCGCCACTGGACGCCGCCAGCAACCCGACGGAAAACGCATACGCCGCCTTGTTGATCGGCCCGCCCAGGTCGACACACATCATGCCGCCCAACAGAACACCCAGCAGCACTGCGTTGGTGGTGCCCATGGTGGCAAGGAAGTCGGTGAGGCCGGTAAGCATGCGCGCCACAGGCGGGCCCACCAGATAGATCATCGCCAGGCCCGTGAACAGGCTCGCCAGCAACGGAATGATCAGGATCGGCTTGAGCGCCTCCAGGCTCTGGGGCAACTTCACCGCGCGCGTGATCAGCTTGACGCAGTAACCGGCGAGGAAACCGGCGAAGATCCCGCCAATAAACCCCGCCCCCAAGGTGCCGGCCAGCAAGCCGCCGATCATGCCGGGCGCAATGCCGGGACGGTCGGCAATCGAGTAGGCGATGTAACCCGCCAGCAACGGCACCATCAACATGAATGCGCGGTCACCCACGGTTTTCAGCGCCGCCGCCAGGGTGCCTTCCTGTTCAAATGCGTGGATGCCGAACACGAACGACAGGGCAATCAACAACCCGCCCGCCACCACCATCGGCAACATGAACGACACGCCCGTAAGCAAATGCTTGTACACGCCGGTCTTTTCTTTCTTGGCCACCGCACCGCCGGCTGCGCTCTCCACCGCACCTTCGGCGAGGGCCTTGTTGAGCGTGGCTTCGGATTGCTTGAGGGCAATGCCGGTGCCGCAGCGGTAGATCTTCTTGCCGGCAAAGCGCTCGGTGGCGACTTCGATATCGGCCGCCAGCAACACCACGTCGGCGTCGGCGATGGCTTGCGGGCTCAACGGCGTGCGCGCCCCCACCGAGCCCTGGGTCTCGACCTGCAAGTCGTAGCCCAAGCGCTTGGCCGTCTGCTGCAAGGCTTCGGCGGCCATGAACGTGTGGGCCACACCGGTAGGGCATGCGGTAATCGCAACGATACGCGGCGCCTGCTTGGCCGCCTCCTGCGGTGCCACATACACCTGCGCCTCTTCGGCGCCGCGACGCAACACTGCGTCAACGTCCGCCAACGCCTGGGCCGGAGTAGTCTGGAACACGCGCTTGCCGACAAACCGCTGCATATCTACCGGCGTGCTGCTGACCAGCAGCACCCATTCGGCGTCGTCGAGGGTGGCCTGGGACAGCTGGCGTTCCGGGCGCTGCACATCCACCACTTCAACACTGGTGTGCAGGCCCATGCGCTGTGCGGCGGCGTCCAGCAAGCGGGCGCACAGCACACTGGTGACCATGCCGTTCGGGCAGGCGGTAACAATGGCTAACTTCATCACAAACCCTCTTATTGTTCTGTCAGCGTGCGTATTTGGACGCCGCTTTCGAGGCGCGCCAATTGCGCGTCATCGCCGATACCAAAGCCAATCTGCGTCACCGCCATCGCGGCAATCGCCGTGGCGCGGCGCAGGGTGTGCTCCGGTGTATCGCCACTGAGCAAACCGTGCAGCATCCCGGCCAGCAGCGAGTCGCCGGCGCCTACGGTACTGGCCACCTCCACCTTGGGCGGCGTGGCATGCAGCGTTGCACCCGAGCTGTACCAGGTCACGCCCGCGGCACCGTCGGAAACCACCACATGTTCCACGCCCTGTTGATGCAGTTGATTGATTGCATCGGTGGGGTTACCAAGGACTTCGGCCAGCTCTTCGGTGTTGGGCTTGACCAGCCACGGGCCGGCCAGCAGACCCGCGCGCAACGCTTCGCCGCTGGTGTCCAGGGCGACTTTCAAGCCGAGGTCTTTCAACTGTTGCAGCATTGCTTGAAACCACTGCGCACTGACGCCGCGCGGCAAGCTGCCGGCGACCACCACCGCATCGAACTCAGGCCCGATGCTCGCGATCATCTTGAGCAAGTCCTTTTGTGCCCGCTCACTCACCAGCGGCCCTGGCGCATTGATATCGGTGACCCGGCCATCCTGTTCGGCAATCTTGATATTGCTGCGGGTTTCGCCGGGCACGCGGATGAACGCGTCGCCAAAGCCGCGACGGGCGATCAGCGCATCGAACGCCTCGGGGTTCGCCGCACCGAGAAAACCGCCCACGCTCAGGTGATGGCCGAGGTCTGCCAAGACCTGCGCCACGTTCACACCCTTGCCGGCGGCATGGGTCAGCAGGGTTTCGCTGCGATTGACTGCGCCGGGTTCAAGGTGCGGCAGGCGCACGGTCAGGTCCAACGCCGGGTTCAGCGTCAGGGTCAGGATATGTGCCATCTACACGGCCTCCACTAGGGCACGCACTTCGGCGGGCGAGCCCACCGCGAGTGCTTTTTGCGCCAGGCCCTGGGCCTGGCTCAGGCTGAATTCGCGCACGCGCGCCTTCACTTCGGGAATGCTGCGGGCCGACACGCTCAACTCATCCACACCCAGGCCGATCAGCACCGGCACCGCCAGCGGGTCCGCCGCCAGCTCACCGCAAACACCGACCCATTTGCCATGGGCGTGAGCGGCGCGCACGGTGATGTCGATCAGTTGCAGGACCGCCGGGTGCAAGCCATCAGCTTGGGCGGACAAGGTCGGGTGACCACGGTCGATGGCCAGGGTGTACTGGGTCAGGTCGTTGGTGCCGACGCTGAAGAAGTCCACCTCCTTGGCCAGCACCGGCGCAAGCAAGGCGGCCGATGGTACCTCGATCATGATGCCCAGTTGCAGGTCCGCCACCGGGATTTCCAGGCGCAGGCGCTCGGTCATGTCGCGGGCCGCACGCCATTCATCAACGCTGCCGACCATGGGGAACATGATGCGCAGCGGGCGGTTGTCCGCCGAACGCAGCAGTGCGCGCAATTGCGCTTCCATGATCTGCGGGCGTTGCAAGGTCAGACGAATGCCGCGCACGCCGAGGAAGGGGTTTTCCTCCTCGGCAATCGGCCAGTAAGGCAGCGGTTTATCGCCGCCCACATCAAGGGTGCGCACCACCAGCGGACGACCGCCAAGGCCGTCAAGAACGCGGCGGTACTCGGCTTCCTGGGTGGCTTCGTCCGGCGCTTGCGGGTGAGCCATGAAAATCAGTTCGGTGCGCAGCAAGCCAATGCCTTCGGCCCCCTGCTCCACCGCGCCGGCGACACCGGCGCTTTCACCGATGTTGGCGAACACTTCCACGGCGTGGCCGTCGCGGGTCAGCGCCGGTTCATGGCGCTGCTTGGCGGCGGCCTGCAGGCGTTGTTCGCGGGTATCGCGCTCGACCGTGGCGCGTTGCAGGGTGGCGGCGTCGGGGTCCACATGCAGGCGGCCGCGCTGGCCGTCGAGCAGCAGTGGCGTGCCGGAGGCCAGCAGCAAGACCGCCGGGCCGGCGCCGACCAGGGCCGGAATGCCAAGGGCACGGGCGACGATGGCACTGTGGGCGGTAGCGCCACCACGGGCGGTGAGAATGCCGGCCACGCGCGCGGGATCAAGCCGCGCAACGTCGGACGGGCCGACTTCGTCCATCACCAGGATGTAAGGCTCGCCGGGTTCCGGGGCGGTTTCAACACCGCACAGTTGCGCCAATACCCGGCGGCCGATATCCCGCAGGTCGGCGGCGCGCTCGGCGAGCAAGGCATCCTGCAGCGACTCCTGTTGCTTGGCGGCCGCTTCGATCACACTCATCCACGCCGCTTGCGCGCTCTCCCCCTGCTTGAGGCGGGTGTCGACTTCATCGGTGAGTTCCGGGTCGTCGAGCATTTCCTGGTGGGTGATGAAAATTTCGCGGATGGCCTTGGCGGGGTTGCGTTCGATCAGGCCCTGGATATCCCGACGCACCTCGGCCAGGGCGCTTTGCAGGCGCTGGCGTTCAATCGCCGAGGACTCGCCACGCAGCGGGTATTCGAAGACTTGCTGAACCTGGATATGCGCAGGGCCGATGGCAATGCCCGGCGCGGCGGCGATGGCCTGGACCTGGCTACCGGCCTGCGGCGCGCTGAGCAGCGGCTCGATATCGAGCACTTGCGGCTGTTCGCTCAGGGTCGGCAGCGGCTCGACGTCTTCACCGAGGCCTTCTTGCACCGCGGCCAGCAACGCGGGCAGTGCGTCATCGGCAATCGTCGGCTCGGCGACAAATTCCAGCACCTGGCCACGCCGCGCGCCGAGGCTCAGCAGCTTGCTCAGGCTTTTGACCGACACCGCGCCCACCGGGCCATCGACGATGCGCACGCGGATATCGCCTTCAAAGCTTTTCGCCAATTGCGCCAGGATCTTCGCAGGGCGCGCATGCAGGCCGTGGGCGTTGGCCAGGGTGATGCGCGCGCTGGGCCAATCCGGCGGCAGTTCGCCGCCCAGCACTTCGAGCACCGCGCGGCTGCTGGTGGCGCGGCCGAGTTCCTGGCCGCGACCCTCAATCAGCAAGGCGCACAGGCGTTCCAGCAGCGTCTGGTGGGCCTCACCGAGGCTAGCCAGGCAGAACAGGCCATTGAGCGGCTGGCCGAGGTAGCGCATGGGCTTGTCCGGGGTGACGAACGCCAGGCCCGGACGCTTGACCGTTTGCTCGCTGTGCAACCACCACAGGCCATCGCCCAGGGGCAGCGCGTCGACCTGCTGCAACACGGCGGCGAAACCGTTGCTCACACAATCGGCCTGGCGCAACAGCCGTGCGCCGCGCCATACCAACTCTTCGAAGTCATCGGCGGACACGCCCAGGCTGATCATCTGCGCATCCAGCGCCAGTTCCTGCGGCGCGCCCTGCAGCAATTTCAGCAGCGCTTCGGCCGTTCCGGCACGGCGCAGTGCCTGGCCCAGGTCGGTTTCGCCGAGTGCACGGGTGAGCAGTTGCAGCAGGCGCAGGTGTTCGTCGGATTTGGCGGCAATGCCGATGGCCAGGTACACGATCTGGCCGTCGCCCCAGTCCACCCCTTCGGGGAACTGCAGCAGGCGCACGCCGGTGGAGAATACCTGGTCGCGGGTTTCGGGGGTGCCGTGGGGGATGGCGATACCTTGGCCGAGAAAAGTCGAGCCTTGGGCTTCACGGGCTTGCAAGCCGCTCAGGTAACCCTCGGCGACCAGGCCGTCGGCCACCAGTTTTTCAGCGAGCAGGTGCAAGGCAGCAGATTTATCCACAGCCACCTGGCCCATGGAAATCTGCTCTACAGTGAGCTCAAGCATGCCGTTCTCCTAGTTAGTGCGGTCGTGCACTAGGTATTGTTTTAAACAAACAGTGTAAGGGGTGTTCAAAATAACTGACCGAGCAGTCGATGGGCAGTAGCCACTCAGTCGCGAACGTCGTAAAAATACGCTGGCTGAAACGTTTAATCTAGATTTTATGGAAGACTACGCGTTAATTGCGCATCCTTGAAGGACCACTCGGCGATTGAGCCAGGACATAAGTCGCGTACAGGAATCGGTTACGATTGGACAAAATGTCGGGGCGAGCTCCAGAAAACAAGGAAATCCCGGTTTGAAACTCAGTGATATCGCACGCCTGGCCGGTGTGTCCGTGACCACCGCCAGCTACGTCATCAATGGCAAGGCCGAACAGCAACGCATCAGCAATGCCACCGTCGAACGGGTGCGTGCTGTTGTCCAAGCCCATGGCTTTACCCCCAACCCCCAGGCCGCCGGGCTGCGCAGTCGGCATACGCGCACCTTGGGGTTTATCCTGCCCGACCTGGAAAACCCCAGTTACGCACGCATCGCCAAGCTCCTGGAGCAAGGCGCACGGGCGCGCGGCTATCAGTTGCTGATCGCCAGTTCGGATGACGACGCCGGCAGCGAGCGCCAATTGCTGCAACTGTTCCGCGCGCGGCGCTGCGATGCGTTGTTTGTGGCCAGTTGCCTGCCGGCCAGCGATGACAGTTACCGCGAACTGCAAGCCAAGGGTTTGCCGGTGATTGCGATCGACCGGGAGATGGCGTCGGATCAGTTTTGCTCGGTGGTCAGCGACGACCGCCAAGCGTGCCAGCAATTGACCAGCAGCCTGCTGCAACCGCTGCCCAAGCAGATCGTGCTGATCGGCGCACGGCCCGAGCTGAGCATCAGCCAGGCGCGTGCCGCCGGTTTCCGTGAAGCCCTCCAGGGTTTCACCGGCGAGGTAATCGTCGAACACGGCGAAGCCTTCAGCCGGGACTGCGGCCGACAGTTGATGGAGCAGCTTCTGCATCAATTGGGGCATTTGCCTGACGCGCTGGTCACTACCTCCTACGTGCTGCTGCAGGGTGTGTTCGATGCGTTGCATGACTTCCCGCTCAAATCGCGCCCGCTGCGCCTGGGCACCTTTGGTGATACCCAGTTGCTGGATTTCCTGCCGCTGCCGGTCAACGCCATGGCCCAGCAGCATCAGTTGATCGCCGATACCGCTCTGCGCCTGGCCCTGGCCGCTATCGAAGAAGAACACTACCAACCCGGCGTACACGCCATAGGCCGCACCTTCAAACAGCGTATTCACGAGGCCTGAGCGTGGAGCTGATCGACACCCACACCCACCTGGACTTCGCGGATTTCGACAGCGACCGCCGCGAAGTCCTCGCCCACAGCCGTGCGTTGGGCGTGCGGCGCATGGTGGTGCTGGGGGTGTATCAGCGGAACTGGCAGCGGTTGTGGGATCTGGTGCAAACGGACGCGGGATTGTTCGCCGCCTTTGGCCTGCACCCGGTGTACCTCGATGAGCATCGCCCCGCTGACCTGAGTGAACTGGGCGATTGGCTGACTCGCCTGCACGGCCATCGGCAACTGTGTGCGGTCGGTGAAATTGGCCTGGATTACTTTGTCGAGCAACCGGACCGCGAACGCCAGCAAAGCCTGTTTGAAGCCCAGCTCAAGCTGGCGGTGGATTTCCAACTGCCGGCGTTGCTGCATGTGCGGCGCAGCCACGCGGCGGTGATCGCGACCCTCAAGCGCATTCGCCTGCCCTGCGGCGGCATCATCCATGCGTTCGCCGGCAGCCACGAAGAAGCCCGCGAGTACATCAAGCTCGGCTTCAAACTGGGCCTGGGCGGCGCCGCCACCTGGCCCCAGGCGCTGCGCATGCACAAGGTGCTGGCGCAGCTGCCGCTGGACGCGGTGGTGCTGGAAACCGACTCACCCGACATGGCGCCCGCCATGTACCCGGGCCAACGCAACAGCCCCGAGCATCTGCCGGCTATCTGCGCGGCGCTGGCCGAACGCATGGGCATCAGCCCGCCAGCGCTGGCAGAGGCGAGTACACGCAACGCCTATGAGCTGTTCAATTGGTAACGCCGGCGTGAGCACCGGCACCTGCGCTACACGCGAAACGCACCGATCAATTGCTTCAACTCGATCACTTGCGCCGACAGTTGCCGGCTCGCCGCTTCGGTCTGCTGCGCGCCTTGCGCCGCATGCTCACCGGCGCGATTGATCGCGACGATATTCTGGTCGATGTCATGGGCTACAGCGGTTTGCTGTTCCACCGCGGCAGCGATCTGTTGGTTCTGATCGACGATCATTCCTACGGCACCGAGGATATTTTCCAGGGCCTGCTGCACCTTTTCGGACTGCCCAACCGTGCCGTTCGCCATTTCATGGCTGCTGCCCATGGCCTTCACCGCCGCTGCCACGCCGCTGTGCAAGCGGCTGATCATCTGCTCGATTTCCTCGGTGGAGTCCTGGGTGCGCCGGGCCAGGGTCCGCACCTCATCGGCGACCACCGCAAAACCACGGCCCTGCTCACCCGCCCGCGCCGCCTCGATGGCGGCATTGAGTGCCAGCAGGTTGGTTTGCTCGGCAATGCTCTTGATCACCTCCAACACACTGCTGATGGACTGGCTGTCCGTGGCCAATTGGTTGATCACCCCCGCCGATTGATCAATCTCCGAAGCCAGCCGTGCGATGCTGACTTGCTGGGACTGCACCAGCCCACGACCGCCGACGGTTTCGTCGTTGACGCTACGGGCACTGCTGACCGCCGCCGCCGCGCTGCGTGCGACTTCCTGGGCAGTGGCCGACATCTGGTTCATGGCCGTGGCGACTTGCTCGATCTGGAAACGCTGCCCGGATACCGCCTGATTGCTCTGGGCCGAGACCGTTTCCACCTCGCCGGCCTGGCGCTCCACCTGGCTGACGGTGTGGCCGACACGTTCGATCAGGTCATGGATCTTCGCCACGGTACCGTTGAACACCTGGCCCAGGTCGCCCAACTCATCGCGACTGTCGGCCACAAAGGTGACCGTCATGTCGCCGGCCGCCACCTTGTCCATCATGGCGCCCAAGCGGCGCAGCGTGTTGCGGGTGGAGGCGTAGAAGCCTGCGTATAAATAGAAGATCAGCAAGAACACCGCCGTCAGCGCGCAGACCAGCACCAGCATATGCGTGCGATTCTGCGCCAGGCGTTGCTCCAATTGCTGTGCGAGAAATGCCAGGGTGGCGTCATCCAGCGCGTAGGTCTTGGCCATCAACTGGCTGACGCTGTCGTAGAACCCCTGCCACGGCGCATCCAGGGTTTGCGCCATCACCACCTGATCTTCAAACAGCACACTGCCTTGCTTCAGGCTGGCGTTGCTGGCCGTGGCCAGGCTCTCCAGGGCAGTGAGCGCGGCGTTGCTGGAGCCCAAGGCATCCTGCAACTTCAAGCCATATTCAGCCTGGAGTTTTTCTAATTGCTGCAACAGCTCATCAAAGCGCGTGCTGGCTGAAGAATTGAGAAACCCCTGGCCAAGCGAATAAGCACCCATAGCCCGACCTTCACCCAGGGTTTGGGTGACCTGCGGGGTGACGCTGGTGATCAATTCACTGAGCTGGCGCAGATCGCCCTGGGGGTCGCGGCTCAAACCGGATTGGCTGGCGATGATCTGGCTGAGCATCTGCGCCTTATTGAGCAACTTGCCGATCAGCGCACTTTTGCTCAATAGCGAGGTTTCCTGTTGCTGGGCCTTGAAGGCCGCGATCAACTCATCGCGCTTGCCCTCAAACGCAGCAATGTGCCCGGGGTCGCTGGCCATGGCGCTGAGGCTTTGCAGGCGGCTGAGCACACTGTTTTCCAATGCGTTGATCTGCGCCTCAAGATCGCCAGCCTTGCCGGACTGGCCGAGGGTGGCGTTGATTTGTACCTGGTTGTTAAGGGTTTCCAGGTCGCGACGCAGGGCCAGGCTGCTGCCGAGCAGGTCGAGGCTTTGCAATTCCACACGGGTGCCCTGGAATTCACGCCAGGAATCGCGCACCAGGTAATAGTTGGTCGCCAGCATCGGCAGCAGGAACAGCACACTGATCAAGCTGAACTTCATGCCGAAACTCAGGCGATTCATCAGCGCGACGGCGGGATAGAGCAAGCTCTTCACAGGTGAACTCCCTTTTCTTTTATTTTTATTGAGGCACAGGGCGGCAGTTAGCCAGCATCTGTATAGCTCACTTTGAGGGGGAGTTTTGTAATTTAAGGTTAATGGGTGGGGGAACTCTGCAGATCTGCTTTTTTGTGGGAGCTGTCGAGCTTTAGCGAGGCTGCGAAAGCGGTGGGTCAGGCGAAAAAAATGCCAGCAGTGCCGCCGCCTTCGCAGCCTCGCTAAAGCTCGACAGCTCCCACATTTTGAACCGAGTTCGACATCAATACCGGTCGGCTCTAAGGCCGCCGCGCTTTGTTTGATCGTTCCCACGCTCCGCGTGGTAATGCATCCCGTGACGCTCTGCGTCACCTGTACGTATAGCGTTGTCGGCGGGACGCGGAGCGTCCCAGGCAGCATTCCCACGCAGAGCGTGGGAATGATCAAAATTACATCTATAACTGACGCACCGCATTCGCGAGCGAGCCCGCTCCCACAGTTTTGACCGAGTACGGCTCGCGCTTTTGCTGTTGAGCTCGGGCGCCGCACCTGGCTAGGGCAAAACCGTCCAGATAGCAAACCCTGCATACCACAGCACCGCCGCGCGCAGCAGCAATTCCCACAGCCTGTCCAGGCTGTTGACGCCATCAGGACCCAGCGCCGGCGGAGGAATTTCAGCGGCAGCCAAGCCGACTTTTTCCACCAGTTGGGCGGCGCTGATGTCCCAGTTCAGCAATTCGTGCAGCATCACACGGCCGACCGCGACGAAGTTGCCGACCAGGGCAAAACTGGCCGCCAGCAGGCGTACCGGCACCCAGTCAAATGCGTGGCGCAGTTGCCCGGCGCGCTCGGCCACCAGCGGGTTCTTGCTGTGCTCACTGGCCAGGGCAAGCAGGCGATAGGCCAGGGCCGCTACCGGCCCCAGCAGGAAGTACCAGAAAATCACCGCGAAAAAGCTCTGGTAGGCCTGCCACAACAGGTGGCCCTGGACACGTTCAAGCAATTGCTCGCCGTCGTCGGCGTTAAGGCTCAGGTCACGTTCGGCCACATGCTCGGCGGCCTGCAGGTCGCCACGGCGCCAGGCATCGCGGAAGGGACCGAGGCCGGCGAGCAGATCACCGCGGCCCAGGCTGTAGATCACCACCAGCAGGTGCACCGGCAACGCCAACAGCCCATAGGCCACCGGCTCCAGCACCAGCAACAACAAGGCCAGCAACGCCACCGGCAGCAACACCAGCAACGCCAGAATCAGCCAGGGCCGCTTGCCCATGCGCGGGCTCGATTCCAGCTTGGCCAGTTCGCGCAACCAACCGCCGTCACGCTGCAACCGCTGGCGCAGGGCCGAGAACTTCTCGATCCACACGGCCAGCACCAACACCAGGAAACTCATCGTGCGTGTCCTCCATCCTGCAGGGCGCTGCGAAAGCGCGTCCAATCAAAAGCCGGGCCGGGATCGGTCTTGCGTCCCGGGGCGATGTCGCTGTGACCGCAAATGCGCTGGGCGGTGATGCCTGGGTAAGCCGCCAGCAACTGGCGGGTCAGGTCGATCAGCGCCGCATATTGGGCGTCGGTGAACGGTTGATCATCAGTGCCTTCCAGTTCCACCCCCAGGGAGAAGTCATTGCAGGTTTCCCGGCCCTCGAACTGCGAAACCCCGGCATGCCAGGCGCGGTCGAGACAGGACACAAACTGCGTCACCGCACCATCACGCTCAATCAGAAAATGCGCAGACACCCGTAGGTCAGCAATTCCTTCAAAGTAGGGATGTTCCGTGACATCCAAGCGATTCTGGAAAAACTCCTGCACCTTGCCAGTGGCGAACTGCGCCGGTGGCAGGCTGATGTTATGCACCACCAACAGTGAGATTTCGCCTGCGGGGCGCTCGTTGAAGTTGGGTGAAGGGCAATGACGGATGCCCTGGCACCAACCGCTGATGGGGTCCAACTGCATACGGGTTCCTTGAACGAGACAACAGGTGACCAGTATGCCGCGTTCGGCCCCCTGGTTGCGATCACTTGCCGCGATTGAGTTGACGCAGCTTGCCCACCACGGCGGCCAGTGCGCGCTCGAACAAGGGGCCGCCATCCAAGGTCTGCAGTGCGCCATGCTTGAAGGCCAACGCCAGTTGGCCTGCACTCTTTTCCAGCACCTTGAGTCCCGTGCGGCTGGTAAAAATGTAAGCGTTGGCCGGCGCCATGATCGCCGTCAGCTTGCACCGCAGTGCGTCGGCATTGTCTTGCTCGAAGACCACCCAGCTACCCTCCTTGAGCTGGTGAACCTTGTGAAGGTCAGGGTCATCGTCCGACAGGGTGATCGGGTCGGCTGACGTCGCGCCCGGCACAAACGGCTCATTGACTTCGATCAACTCATCGCCCCCTTCAGGCGCCTGGATATGCAGGGCCTGCAGGCGCAAAAAGAATTCGCGGGTGCTGAAGGGGTCGAACGCGGCACTGGTCAAACCGTCGCGCAAGGCCTTGAGCAAGCCTGGCAGTTGCTCCGCCAGATGGCGCCCGGCTTCGGTGTCTTGCTGCAGGCTGACGCTCCAGATCAACTCGTCCATGGTGCGCAACCCCGCTTGCCATTGCACCGACTGCTCGCCGTGCTTGAGGCTGGCCAGCAGCAGCACCTGGCTCCAGGCCTGTTGCAGGAACTGCACGACCGGACGCGGCAGGACTTTGCCCAGCAGCCGTTTATTCAGTATGTCGGCCACGCGCTGACGGGCAGCTTCAGTGCGCACGCGCCCTGCTTCGGCATCGCGGGTGTGTTGTTCGAGCAGGTCACTGCGCCGCCGCTCATCGGCGGTAAACGCGCTGAACTCGCAAAGCAGCTGGGAAAATATTACCGGGTCTTCACCGAACTCATTGAGCAGGCGCTGCACCACTTGCTCGATGCGCAAGTACAGGGGGTCACGCTCGCTGCAGCCGATCGCCGCGGCCGCGATTTCATTGAGCAGGCGCCGCGCCGGGTGGCTGGCGCGGCTGAAGAAACGCTTGTCGAGCAGCGCCACTTTCAGCATCGGGATCTGCAGGCGACCGATCAAGGCTTTGAAGGCATCGGGCACCGCGCGGTCGTTGAGGATGAATTCGAACAGCAGCGCGATCAGGTTGATCACGTCTTCGTCCGCCTCTTCCACCACCCGCGATTTGCCGCTCTTGACGCTGACGCGAGTGAGTAGCTGTTCGAGCTGGTTACGCAGGTCGAAATCGTCCTCGGCCTCAGGCTCCGGCACGTACTGCTGCAGGTGGGAGAGCAGGCGCAACAGGTCGCGGGTAGAAATGGGCGAGGGTTCGGCGCTGGGCTCCAGCGTTGGCGCAACGCTACCGCGTACCGCCGTGAGCAACGTCTGGAGCGCGGCAAAGGCCTCCTGATCATTTGCGCCCACGGGCTGATCGGCGGCGGGCAGGCTTTCCTGGCGCGGGTAATCACGGGCCGCCCGCGCCTCAAGACGACGCGACGGCACGGCCTTGAGTTCAGGCAACACGCCCGTAGCGAGCAGCAATTGATTGGCTTCGCCGTAGAGTTGGTCGGCGTCACTGAGCACGTATTTTTCAAAGAGCTTGAGCATGATCAGTTTGACGCAGATTTCCACGCCCAGGCTGCGTCCCGCGTGCAGGAAAAACTCACACAGCAGCGCGGGCCCCAGCGGGTTCTCGCGGTCATCCAGGCGGTTGCCCAGCAAAGCGCTCAACCGTGCGGTGAGTTGCCCCAGAGCCACGCCGTCACGGTGGCGCACCCGGCCCAACATGGCCTCCAGCGCCACGGTTTTTTCCAGGTCGTCCTTGGATGCCCCCGGAGCCGCCTCATAGGAAACCATCGGCACCAGTTGCGCCTCACCTCGCCCCGCCTGGCCCAGGCGGGCGAAAGCTTCAAACAGGCGCGCCATGAACACGCGCTCGAAGTTCTTGCGCTTGAGGCGCAGGTCGCGCATGGCCTCAAAGAAAATATGCTGGTCGAGATTGTTGCGCGACTTGTCGGCCATTTCGAACAAGGTGTCGTCGGCGTTATCGAACAGCTCCTGCAGCCCTTGCTGCAATTGTTGCGCTGCCTTGTCGCGGACCTGCAGCAACACCACCGGCAGTCGGGCGAGCGGCGATGGCGTAGCGTGTGCCTGGTTGATCGGCACCACCTTTCCGTCATTGTGCATCCTGGCCTCCTGAAACGGCGGTATGAATCTTAACGTCAAAGCTATGACGCCAATTGCAAGGCGCCAGATTATCTTGCAAATGTGACCGGTTGCGCCAGCAAACTCTGCCGTTGCACGGTAAATGAGTGGTGAGCCTGGGTTCGGACGCACACTGCCTCTATAATCGGCGCACTTTGTCTGTGGAGCCTGTTATGCCGAATCTCCGTCTTGCCGACCTCACCGCCGAAATCGAAGCCAACGTGCGCCGAGCACTGCTGGAAGACATCGGCAGCGGCGACATCACTGCGCAATTGATCCCGGCCGAACGGCTGGCCACGGCCACTATCATTACCCGTGACGCAGCGGTGATCGCCGGTACCGCCTGGGTGGATGCGGTCTTCCGCCAGCTGGACCCACGCGTCGCCGTGCATTGGCAGGTGGTCGATGGCGACCGCGTCAGCCCCGACCAGGTGCTGTTCCACCTTGAAGGCCCCGCACGCTCGCTGCTCAGCGGCGAACGCAGCGCGCTGAACTTCCTCCAGCTGCTGTGCGGCGTCGCCACTCGCGCCCGGTTCCTGGCTGATATTGTCGCCAGCACCCAGGTCAAACTACTGGATACCCGCAAGACCCTGCCGGGCCTGCGCCTGGCGCAGAAGTACGCCGTCACCTGCGGCGGCTGCCATAACCACCGTATCGGTTTGTATGACGCGTTCCTGATCAAGGAAAACCATATCGCCGCCTGCGGTGGCATTGCCCAGGCAATCACGGCCGCCCATGGGATCGCGCCTGGCAAGCCAGTGGAAATCGAAGTGGAGAGCCTGGATGAACTGCGCGAAGCCCTGGCGGCGGGTGCCGATATCATCATGCTCGACGAGTTGAGCCTGGACGATATGCGCGAAGCCGTGCGCCTGAACGGTGGCAAGGCAAAATTGGAGGCCAGCGGCGGGATCAATGAGCGCACCCTGTTGCCTATTGCAGAGACCGGGGTGGACTACATCTCCATTGGCGCGATGACCAAGGATGTGAAGGCGGTGGATTTGTCGATGCGCCTCAGCATCTAAACATCGAACTCGTGTAGTGAGCGGGCTTGCCCCGCGCTGGGTGGCGAAGCCGCCCCAATAAGGACTTCGCTGAGTTCCAGGTAGAATCAGGTCGCCTGGTTTGGGGCGGCTTCGCCACCCAGCGCGGGGCGAGCCCGCTCACTACAACCTCAGACCACCAGGTTATTCATTTCGCAATATTCGTCCCATTCGACGCCCAGCACCTCGGCCGCCTCTTTGTGCAAGGCCAGCCGTGCCGTTTCGAATTCTTCCGGCGTCGAGGTGTACTTGAGGGTCAGCTCCCAAGGCTGAAGATTCTGGCTCTCGGCCTCGTCCTCGAATGCCCACTGAATCTGGTCGCGCTGATCGTCGGCGCTCAGGTCCTTGATCTCTTCCTTAAGCTGCGGCGTGGCCTCAAGGTATTTATTGAGTGCTTCTTCGTGCCGCGCTTGCTGGGTCATTTCAGTCGTGGTCATGTGCGTTCTCTTAAGATCGAGGAATGGGGATGCATCTGGGTCATCAAGGTTGCGCAGATACAAAAGAGCGGGCTTACATGCCGGCTCGTCTGGCCTTCAGAACCATTCTGGGATCATCTGAAAACATTGCCTTTGAAAACGGTGCTGCCTTTGTTGCCTTTGTGCCCGAGACAGGAATCGAACCTGCGACCTTCGCGTTACGAGTGCGCTGCTCTACCGGCTGAGCTACACGGGCAGTGGGCTAAAGCTAGCACCGCATCGGGCGTCCGGCAACTTACTGCCGTCAGCGGGCGATCACGCCCTGAGCCCAGAAACGGGGTTGCAGCAAGCCGCCGTGGGCGTCCAGGTACTGCTGCTGCGCTTGCTTGATGTGAGGGACATCGCGCGCAGCAATAAAAATCAACAGACCAACGGCCAGTACACCCAGGGTTTTCCAGGCAGCCCAGGCCAGGGGCATTTCAACGGTTGGCGGTGTGCGCCACACGTGGAGTCCCATCAGCCAGCCCACCACCAGCGCCAGCCAGACCTGGGAGTTGGGCATCACAATCACGCCATCGACCATGGACTGCACCAGCGCGCCGACCAAGGCGGCAAACAAGCACAGCCGCAGCAGGTCTGCCCGCTCGGCGCTCAACGCACGCTCACGCAGCACACCGAACGTGGCCCAGCCTCCGTGCCACGCCAGCAACGCGACGCATAAAGCCGATGGCACACCCCATTCACTGGCCCATTGCAGGACCGCCTGATGGGGGTGGGCCGCAATTTTGTTGGCGATATCGGCAAAATGCATCGGCCCGAAGCCCAACCAGGGCCGCTCGGTGAGCATATGCCACGCCTGCCACCAGATCGGGCCGCGCCCCGACAGGGAGGTGGTGAGGCGATCACTGGCGCCATTGGCGACCGCGATCCCCAGGTAATCCGCCAGCACCGTAAACACCAGCCAATACAACAACAGCCCGCCCAGCAATGCGGCCAATTGCCAACCCAGCCAGCGCCGCCCCCATGGCCCCAGCACCGCCAGCACCATGCCCGCCGCGCCCATGCCAAGCCAGGTGCCACGCGTGCCGCCGCCGATCGCGATCAGCCACCACACGCACAGCAATGCAAACACCCACGCTTTGAGTGAGCGGGAAAGCCCAGGGATCAACAAGGGAAGCGCCAGCAATGGCAGGGTAAACGTTTGGAACTGGCCGTAGAAACGCTTGTTGGAAAAGCCCGAAAGCAACAGGTCAGGGTCCAGCGTCCGTTCGGCGCTGGCGAACGCAAGGGTTCCCGCATACAGGTATTGAATCGACTTGATCAGGCACAGCAATACCACTATCAGGATCAAGGCACGATCCAGACGCTCTCCCCCGTGGCGACGCAGCAAGGCGAAGGCCACGGCAATCGCGCCGCAGCTGACAAACAACGCCACTTCGGCAAGCGCCCAGAGCGGCTGGTGGGCCAGCATTGCGGACGCCAGGCCCAACACGACAATCAGCGCCAGCCCCTGTGCGGTAGGCCGATTCACCAGCCGTTCAACGCGCGCGACTGACAGCCCGTAGAGCACCGCACAAGCCCCGATGGCAATCTGCATCACCCGTTGCCAATCATGCCCGCTGAACGGTGCACAAATGCCCAACACCAGCAGACACACTACGGCTACCAGAAAAACACCGCCACGTTGCTGTACGGATAACGTCATCGACCACCTCGACTTCCCTGTGGAGGGTTCAGCAGTTATGCGCCGGCGGCGCCGCAACCCTTGGCGACATATTTTGCGTCGGCGGTGGTGGTGCATTTCCAACCGCTGGTAGCGTTGCGCGTCAGGCTGATGGTCTTGCCCAGCACCGGCGCCGGCGCATCGAGTATTTCGCAACTGATGGAGCCCGCCCCCGTGGCCACGTCGCCTGCCACGTCGATTTTGCAATTGGCGGTCGGGCTGGTGCCGCCGATCAAGGCCAGGGTGGGGACGGTGCCCTGGTTGATGGTGTCTTCATAGCCGGGCTTCAACGCGGTGATTTCAGCCAGGCCGGCGGTGAACTTGGCCTTGGCCTGGTGGGTGGTATACATCGGCAGGCCGATGGTGGCCAAGATGCCGATGATTGCCACGACGATCAACAGCTCGATCAGGGTAAAGCCTTTTTGACGTATCACAGTCACTCTCCAGGATAGAACGCATGACAAGGCGCTTCCTGCGCCCCGTGTTGTGCAGCGGCGTCAGTGTACTCATCCGCAGGCGCTTGATCGCGCACAAGACGCATATTCTGACATTTTATCCAGGGCTGTCGGCCTGCCCGAATCCGTCACCTGACTACGCTATAAATCTTCAACGACCTCTGTGCGGAACCGAGACATGGACAACGCTTCGACGATGTACGCCTGGGAAGGCATCAACCGCAAAGGACGCAGGGTGTCCGGGCAAACCACAGGGCACAACCTTGCCCTGGTCAAGGCTCAATTGCGCCGACAAGGCATCAGCCCCGAGCAGGTGCGCAAGCAATCCCCATCGCTGCAGAGCCTGGCACCGTCGATCAAATCGACGGAGATCACCCTGTTCACGCGCCAACTGGCCACGTTGCTCAAAGCCGGCATTGCGCTTCTGCAAGCCTTCGACATCATCAGCGAAGGCTTCGACAACCGAGCGGTGCGTGAACGGGTGCAAGGTTTGAAACAGGCAATCGCCGCAGGCTCCAGCCTGGCTGAAGCGCTGCGCAAACAGCCGCGCTATTTCGATGCGCTGTATTGCAACCTCGTGGCCGCCGGCGAACAGGCCGGTGCGCTTGAAACGCTGCTGGAACGCGTGGCGATCCACAGGGAAAAGAGCGAGCACTTGAGGGCCAGGATCAAAAAAGCCATGACCTACCCGATTGCAGTGCTGGTGGTGGCCAGCCTTGTCACCGGCGTTCTGTTGATCCATGTCGTGCCGCAGTTCCAGAACCTGTTCGCCGGGGTCGACGGCACGCTGCCCGGTTTCACGTTGCAGGTGATTGCCCTGTCCGAGTTCATGCAGCGAGCCTGGTGGGTCCTTGCACTCGGCGTTTCGGCGGCTGGCCTGGGGCTGCGCCACGCCTATCGAACCCTGCCTGCCTTGCGCCTTTGGATCGACACCGGTTTGTTGAAAGCGCCGCTGGCAGGCAAACTGTTGAGCAAATCCGCCGTGGCCCGCTACGCCCGCACGCTTTCCACCACCTTTGCCGCTGGCGTTCCACTGGTGCAGGCACTGGAATCGGTCGCCGGCGCCGTGGGCTCGGGGCCGTTCAAACAGGCAATCGAACAGATGCGACACGAGGTTTCCACTGGCATGCCGTTGAATCAATCCATGCTCGCCAGCGGCCTGTTTCCCGCCATGGCGATCCAGATGACCGCCATCGGCGAAGAATCGGGCACGCTGGACCGCATGCTGGAAAAAGTCGCCAACCATTACGAGGCCGACGTGGACAACCTCGTCGATAACCTCACCAGCCTGATGGAGCCACTGATCATGGTGGTTCTGGGGAGCATTGTCGGCGCGTTGGTGATCGCCATGTATTTACCGGTCTTCCAACTGGGGAGCGCGTTTTGAGCCTGCTGCTGGTTGCATACCCGTGGGCTTTTGTCGTGATGGCGGCGGTGTTGGGGCTGATCGTCGGCAGCTTCCTCAACGTGGTGGTCTGGCGCCTGCCGAAAATGCTCGAGCGCGAATGGCGCGCCCAGGCCCATGAAGTACTGGGCCTGCCTGCCGAGCCCGGCGGGCCGACCTACAACCTCATGCAGCCCAACTCCTGCTGCCCGCACTGCAACCATCCGATACGCCCCTGGGAAAACATTCCGCTGCTCAGTTACCTGTTGCTCTGGGGCCGTTGCGCCCATTGCCAGGGGGCGATCAGCGCCCGCTACCCGCTGACCGAACTGGCCTGCGCGTTGATCTCGGCCCTGGTGGCCTGGCATTTCGGCTTTGGCTGGCAGGCAGGCGCGATGCTGGTGCTGAGCTGGGGGTTGCTGGCAATGAGCCTGATCGATGCGGACCGTCAACTGTTGCCGGATGTGCTGGTGATGCCGCTGCTGTGGCTGGGACTCATCGCCAACGGGTTCGACCTGCTGACGACATTGCCCGATGCCCTGTGGGGCGCCGTGCTCGGGTACATGAGCCTTTGGAGCGTGTTCTGGCTGTTCAAGCTGGCCACCGGCAAGGACGGCATGGGTCACGGCGACTTCAAGTTGCTGGCGCTGCTCGGCGCGTGGGGGGGCTGGCAGATCCTGCCGATGACGCTGCTGATGTCATCACTGGTCGGGGTGGTGGTGGGGTTGGTCCTGATGCGCCTGCGCAAGGCCCAGGCGTCGACACCCATGCCATTTGGTCCGTATCTGGCGATTGCCGGCTGGATTGCATTGCTCTGGGGTGGTCAAATAACCGACTTCTATTTGCAGTCTGTCGGTTTCAGATGACCACTTGTGTTGCAACACCCTGGATTCTCGGGCTCACCGGCGGCATTGGCAGCGGCAAAAGCGCGGCCGCCCAGCACTTCATCGACCTGGGTATCGATCTGGTGGACGCCGACCATGCCGCCCGCTGGGTGGTCGAGCCTGGCCGGCCGGCACTGGCGCATATCGCCGAACACTTTGGTGCCGGCGTGCTGCTGCCCGACGGCCAATTGGACCGCGGCGCATTGCGCAAGCTGATTTTTGAAGTACCCGAAGAGCGCCGCTGGCTCGAAGCCTTGCTGCATCCGCTGATTGGCGAGGAGATTCGCAGCCACCTGGCGCGCGCGCAGTCGCCTTACGCAATATTGGTGTCGCCACTGCTGATCGAGTCAGGCCAGTACAGCATGACCCAACGCATCCTGGTGATCGACGTGCCGCAATCGCTGCAGATTCAGCGTACCCTGCAGCGCGACGGCATCAGCGAACAACAGGTGCAGGCGATTCTCAAGGCCCAGTCCAGCCGTGAAGACCGCCTGAACCATGCCGACGACATACTGGTCAATGACCGGGACCTTGCCTGGCTGCACGGCGAGGTCGAGCGACTGCACCACTTTTACCTTACTTTGCGTGGAGGCCGAACATGAGCCAACCCTTGACCGTCGACTGCCCAACCTGCGGCGCCCCCGTGGAATGGAAAGCGACCAACCTCAACCGGCCGTTCTGCTCGGACCGCTGCAAACTGATCGACCTGGGCGCCTGGGCCGCTGAGGAACACAAGATTCCCGTGGCTCCGGATGCCGAGGACGAGTTGTTTTCCGAAGACCTGCCGCCGCGCCACTAAGGGCGCATAAAGGCGTATTCCTGCTGGTCGTCGAGGTTCTCTGCAAGGTATTGCAGCTCGTCGGCCAGGTCTTCAAAGCTGCGCACACCCTTGCTCTGCTGCACGACCGCGCTCAGCATGGCGCGCAGGGTCAAACCGGGGTCAAAACCGATTTCCTGTGCCGCGTCCTGGCTTCTGCGCAACTCCTGCCGTGCCCATTCGTACACACTCATGATTGGTGCTCCTGAAAATTTTGGAAAGCATGATCCTGCGCGTCCGCCCGGGATTTGATCTGGATCAACCCGATGGGTCGTCATCCTTCCAGGGAGCAGACAGATAGCGGGTACGGTTGAAGGTCTCCAGCCATTCCGGACAGAACACCACCAAGGCGCTGATCACCATGCCGTTGATAAAAGCCTCGGGGAAGATGATCAGCCACAGGTAGCCAACAAAGTCCTCGAGCCATTCGGGCATGGCAAAGCGGCCGTCGAACCACAAAAGCCCCAGCCCGACCAACAGACAGAGCAAGGCTGACAGCGCGGCGGCGAAAAAGCCGCAGCAGAAGATATACACAAAGGGGTTACGCGGTTGCGCGCGCTCGACCAGCAACGCGCACGTTTCAGCGACCAGCACCGGCAGCACGACCAGCAGCAGGCCGTTGACGCCAACGGCTGCCAGGTCCTGGCGCCCCAACAGGACTAAACCCAACTGCGCGGCAAAGCCGCCGACAATCGCCAGAGGCCAATCCAGCAGCAAGGTCACGGCGGTCATGCCGATAAAGTGGTAGGACACACCGGTATCGAAATCCCTTCGTACCAGCCACAGCATGAACAGCGCGAACACCGTGCCGAACAGCAAATGCTGGCGCCGTCGGTCGGCAAACAACTCGACCCAGGGTGAGCGCAGGAGCGCCCACAGCACCACGGGCGTAAACAACAGCCAGCCGACACCCAGAGTTGTCGGCGCCAGCATCGCGGCACTGATCACGGCAGCACTCTCCCTGTTGGACCCTCGGTCGAGTGGTCAGTCTACACCGACGTTTGATAGCGGGACTTCCTGCGGTCATGATTTGGGCGCTAAGCTGCTAACCATGGATGACTCAGATTATTTGCGCCTGCTCACCGTAGCGGCCGAACAAGCCAATGCGTTCTTGTCCAATGCCCGCAAATGGGAGCGTGAGCGTTGGGTCTGCCAGCGGCTGTTGCAGGGCCTGAACGTGCCCTACCGGGGCGAAGAGTTTCATGCCGCCGGGCAAGAACCGCCGGACGTGTTGTTTCGCGATGCCAGTTTCGAGGTGTTTTTCGTGCTCGACGAAGGCCGCCGGCTGAACGATGAATGGCGCGACGAACTGCTGCGTCGGCGCAGCGCCTTCTCCCTCAGCCAGTTGGTGCGGCGCGAAGCCAAGCCGCGACGCATCCCGGCCCATGAGTTTTTATTGCGTCTGGCGCCCACCTTGCGCAAGAAGGCGCATAACTACAAAGAACGCGGCATGGACCTGGGGGAGTTGGATATCGTCGCCTTCGCCAGCCTCAAGCGCGAAGTGCTCGACCTGAACAGCCACTTCCCACCGCCCACGGAATACCTGCGCCAGGGCTGGCGATCGCTATCGCTGGTGGGACCGACCTTTGCCCGGGTGCTGTTCGCTCACCCGGACGCGCCGGACTTCTTGCGCAATAACCTGGGCCGCAGCGTAGTATTCGACGTGGGCATCAGCCTCTGATGCCGGCGGGACTGTAACGTGGTGCCCTTTTGCAACGTCTACCTGACGAGGCCTTTATGACCAGCCGCCTGAACCCCGATGACCAACAGCATGTCGAAGAGTACCTGCAACTCTCTCAACACCAGGTCGAGCGCAAGCCTTTCCGGCCGTGGCTGCTCCTGGGTGTAGTGCTTGCCGTGGTGATCGGCCTCGGCCTGCTGAGTCGCCTTTTGAGTTACCTGACGCTATGAGCTGCCTGGCGCTCGCGGGGGTAACTGCTCCGATTTCCTTTAGCCTTGCGAGATATCCCCATGACCCATCGTATTATTATCGTCGGCGGCGGCGCCGGCGGCCTGGAGTTGGCGACCCGCCTGGGTAAGACCCTGGGCAAGCGCGGCACCGCCAGCATCACACTGGTGGACACCAACCTGACTCACATCTGGAAGCCCTTGCTGCACGAAGTGGCGGCCGGCTCGCTGAACTCGTCGGAAGACGAACTCAACTATGTCGCCCAGGCCAAATGGAACCACTTCGAGTTCCAACTGGGGCGCATGAGCGGGCTTGACCGTGAACAGAAGAAGATCCAGCTGGCCGCCACCCTCGATGAAGAAGGCCGTGAGCTGGTGCCTGCGCGCGTGCTGGGCTATGACAGCCTGGTCATCGCGGTCGGCAGCACCACCAACGATTTCGGCACCGAAGGCGCGGCGCAACATTGCCTGTTCCTCGATACCCGCAAGCAGGCCGAGCGCTTCCACCAGCAATTGCTCAACCACTACCTGCGCGCCCACGCCGGGCAGACCGACGTGGTGGAAAAAATCAGCGTCGCCATCGTCGGCGCCGGTGCTACCGGGGTCGAGCTGGCCGCCGAGTTGCATAACGCCGCCCACGAACTGGCCGCCTATGGCCTGGACCGCATCAAGCCGGAAAACATGCACATCACCCTGATCGAGGCCGGCCCACGGGTGTTGCCCGCGCTGCCGGAGCGTATCGGCGTGCCGGTGCATAAAACCCTGGAGAAGCTCGGGGTAACGGTACTGACAAACTCGGCGGTCAGTGAAGTGACGGCCGATGCCCTGATCACCAGCAGCGGCCAGATCATCCCCGCCAGCCTCAAGGTCTGGGCCGCCGGCATTCGCGCACCGGGCTTCCTCAAGGACATCGATGGCCTGGAAACCAACCGCATCAATCAACTGCAAGTATTGCCGACACTGCAAACCACCCGCGACGAAAACATCTTTGCCTTTGGCGACTGCGCGGCCTGCCCGCAAGTCGGCACCGACCGCAATGTGCCGCCACGGGCCCAGGCGGCGCACCAACAAGCCTCGCTGCTGGCCAAGTCGCTGAAGCTGCGCATCGAAGGCAAGGCACTGCCAAGCTACAAGTACACCGACTACGGCTCGCTGATCTCGCTGTCGCGGTTTTCGGCGGTGGGTAACTTGATGGGTAACCTGACGGGCAGCGTGATGTTGGAAGGCTGGTTGGCGCGGATGTTTTATGTGTCGCTGTACCGCATGCACCAGATGGCGCTGTATGGGGTTTTCCGTACGGCGATGTTGATGTTGGGCAGCAAGATTGGGGGCGGCACCGAGCCTAGACTCAAACTCCACTAACACCACAAAACCCATGTGGGAGCGGGCTTGCTCGCGAAAGCGGTGTGTCAGCCAGTACATCTGGCACTGAACCACCGCTTTCGCGAGCAAGTCCGCTCCCACATTCTGTTTGCGGTGAGTTCAGGATTTGTGCGCGCAAAAAAAATCCCCGTATCTTTCGATACGAGGATTTTTAATATGGTCGGGGTAAGGGGATTCGAACTCCTGACATCCTGCTCCCAAAGCAGGCGCGCTACCGGACTGCGCTATACCCCGGTAAAAAAAAGGCGACCTTTCAGTCGCCTTCTTCGATCAGCGCTTTTGGCCTCTGATCTTAAGATCTGATTCCAGCGTTAACTGGTCTCAAAAATGGTGGGTCGTGTGGGATTCGAACCTACGACCAATTGGTTAAAAGCCAACTGCTCTACCAACTGAGCTAACGACCCAAATATGGTCGGGGTAGGGGGATTCGAACTCCCGACATCCTGCTCCCAAAGCAGGCGCGCTACCGGACTGCGCTATACCCCGGTTTGAAATTGGCTCCGTGACCAGGACTCGAACCTGGGACCCAATGATTAACAGTCATTTGCTCTACCGACTGAGCTATCACGGAACTACATATTTCAAAGTGCAACTTTACAGCGGTGTAACCTTCTCTTCGACTTGCCCGTATCGCTACGTTCATGTGTCTGAGGCGCGCTATTCTACAATCTTAAAAACCCCTGTCAACCCTTTAAATTGCTTTTAAGACAATGATTTGCGCTTCTTTCTGATTTCTTCTTGGGGAGAAGAAACCCGTGGGCTGACGTTGCTGCGGGGCGCACTTTACAAGCCTTTGCCTTACAGTTCAACGCCCTATCGAAAAAAAAGGCCCCGCAATGCGGGGCCTTGTCTTATCGGCCTGCAGCCCGGGCTCAGTGGAAGACGATTTCGTCGTTTTCCACGGTCGCCTCGACGCTGGTGCCCGGCATAAAGCTGCCCGACAGGATCAGCTGGGCCAGCGGGTTTTCGATCCAGCGCTGGATCGCACGCTTCAACGGCCGTGCGCCATACACCGGGTCGTAACCCACCGCGATCAGCTTGTCCAATGCCTCGCGGCTCAGTTCCAGCGACAACTCGCGCTCGGCCAGACGGCTGCGCAGGCGGCCCAGTTGGATCTCGGTAATACCCGCGATCTGATCCCGCGCCAATGGCTCGAAGATCACCACTTCGTCGACCCGGTTGATGAATTCCGGGCGGAAGTGGCTGGTCAGTGCATCCATCACCGCGGCGCGCTGGGCTTCGCGATCACCGACCAACTCCTGGATCTGCGAAGAGCCCAGGTTGGAGGTCATCACGATCACCGTGTTGCGAAAGTCCACGGTACGCCCGTGGCTGTCCGTCAGGCGGCCATCTTCCAACACCTGCAGCAGGATGTTGAACACATCCGGGTGCGCCTTCTCGACCTCATCCAGCAGGATCACCGAGTAAGGCTTGCGCCGCACGGCTTCGGTCAGGTAACCACCCTCCTCGTAGCCCACGTAGCCTGGTGGCGCACCGATCAAGCGAGCCACCGAGTGTTTTTCCATGAACTCGGACATATCGATCCGCACCATCGCCTCTTCGGTATCGAAGAGGAACTCGGCCAGGGCCTTGCACAACTCGGTCTTACCCACACCGGTCGGGCCGAGGAACATGAACGAGCCGCTCGGACGGTTCGGGTCGGACAGCCCGGCCCGGGAACGCCGCACCGCGTTGGAGACCGCGACCACCGCCTCTTCCTGGCCGATGACGCGCTGGTGCAACAGGCTTTCCATTTTCAGCAGCTTGTCGCGCTCGCCTTCGAGCATTTTCGACACCGGGATGCCGGTCCATTTCGACACGACTTCGGCAATTTCTTCCTCGGTGACCTTGCTGCGCAGCAACTGGTTCTCGCTTTTACCGTGCTGATCGACCATCTGCAGGCTGCGTTCCAGATCCGGGATCACCCCGTATTGCAACTCGGCCATGCGGTTCAGGTCGCCTTTACGGCGCGCGGCTTCCAGTTCCTGTCGCGACTGCTCGATCTTTTGCTGGATCTGCGCGGAGCCCTGCACTTCGGCTTTCTCCGAGGTCCAGATTTCTTCCAGGTCCGAATACTCGCGTTCCAGGCGGACGATTTCTTCCTGAAGTTTTTCCAGGCGTTTCTTCGCCGCCTCGTCTTCTTCTTTCTTCAGCGCCTGGGACTCGACTTTCAATTGAATCAAGCGCCGATCCAGGCGGTCGAGCACTTCCGGCTTGGAGTCGATCTCCATGCGGATACGGCTGGCCGCTTCGTCGATCAGGTCGATGGCCTTGTCGGGCAACTGGCGGTCGGTGATGTAGCGGTGGCTTAATTTGGCCGCCGCAATGATCGCGCCGTCAGTGATGGCCACCTTATGGTGCACCTCATAGCGCTCTTTCAGGCCACGCAGAATCGCGATGGTGTCTTCTTCGCTCGGTTCTTCCACCAGCACTTTCTGGAAGCGCCGTTCAAGGGCGGCGTCCTTTTCGATGTACTGGCGATACTCGTTGAGCGTGGTGGCACCCACGCAGTGCAATTCACCCCGCGCCAAGGCGGGCTTGAGCATATTGCCGGCGTCCATCGAGCCTTCGCCTTTGCCGGCGCCGACCATGGTGTGCAATTCGTCGATGAACAGAATGATCTGCCCTTCCTGCTTCGACAGCTCATTGAGCAGGGATTTAAGGCGCTCTTCGAATTCACCGCGGAACTTGGCACCGGCGATCAGCGACCCCATGTCCAGCGACAGCAGGCGCTTGCCCTTGAGGCCGTCCGGCACCTCGCCATTGATGATGCGCTGGGCCAGGCCTTCGGCGATCGCGGTTTTACCCACGCCAGGCTCGCCGATCAGCACCGGGTTGTTCTTGGTGCGGCGCTGCAGGACCTGGATAGTGCGACGGATTTCATCGTCACGGCCGATCACCGGGTCAAGCTTGCCTTCTTCGGCGCGTTTGGTCAGGTCGACGGTGTATTTATCCAGGGCCTGGCGCGACTCCTCGTGGTTAGGGTCGTTGACGGCATCGCCGCCACGCAGGTTGTTGATGGCGTTTTCCAGGGCTTTTTTGCTCACGCCCTGGCCCAGCAACAACTTGCCGAGCTTGCTGTTTTCGTCCATCGCGGCAAGCAGCACCAG
The DNA here is from genome assembly GCF_001983175.1 of Pseudomonas cedrina subsp. cedrina. Lineage (GTDB taxonomy): Bacteria > Pseudomonadota > Gammaproteobacteria > Pseudomonadales > Pseudomonadaceae > Aquipseudomonas > Aquipseudomonas cedrina. Next base: position 93,967 of record NZ_MNPW01000004.1, on the reverse strand, counting down.
TTCGCTGGAGATGAACTGGTCACCCTTTTGCTGCGCCAGGCGGTCTGCCTGGTTGAGCAGGCGCGCCAGATCCTGGGACATGTTCACGTCGCCGGTCGGGTTCTGGATTTTTGGCAGTTGGTCGAGCTCTTTGCTCAACTCCTTGCGCAGGCTGTTGACGTCGAAACCCACCTGCATCAGCAGGGGCTTGATGGAACCACCTTGCTGTTCCAGGAGCGCTTGCATCAAGTGCGCGGGCTCGATGGCCGGGTGGTCGAGGCCCACCGCCAAGGATTGGGAGTCAGACAGTGCCAACTGTAATTTGCTGGTTAAACGATCAATACGCATTAGTCACCTTCCTTTTGAGCAGGCCGGAGCTATAAAACATTCCTGAATGAAGAAACCTGCCAGATACCCTTATAGATGGGGTGGATTCTGGAGGATTCAAGCGAGCGACGGGTGATATGGATCAGTAGTGACCCAGATCAGGAGAGTCTAGCGGTCAAGCCAGACAAGGGAGGCAAAACGTCCGGTGCGCGAACTGCGCCGGTACGAAAAGAAACGCGGGTCGGTCACCGTGCATAAACCGCCACCATATACAGCAGTGACGCCGCGTGCGGCGAGGCGCAGGCGGGCCAGCTGATAGATATCGGCCATGAACTTGCCGGGATTGCCGCTCGGCACAAAGGCTTCGGCGGTGGCCGGCAGTTGCTGCATGAAGGCGTCACGCACTTCCGGGCCGACTTCAAAGGCTTGCGGACCGATTGCCGGGCCGAGCCAGACCAACACGTCTTCAGGCCTGGCATCGAGGCGCTCGACCGTTGCTTCCAGCACGCCCGCCGCCAAGCCACGCCAGCCGGCATGGGCCGCCGCTACGCGGGTGCCGGCGCGGTTGCAGAACAACGCGGGCAGGCAATCGGCAGTCATTGAGGTGCAGGCGATGCCAGGCGTACCGGTCCAGCTGCCGTCGGCTTCGACCGTACGGCTCGGGTCGGCCTCGACCACGGTCACGCCGTGGACCTGACGCAACCAGGCCGGCTGGATCGCGAAGGCATCGGTAAGACGACGGCGATTTTCAAGGACGGCTTGCAGGTTGTCCTCGACGTGATCGCCCAGGTTGAGGGTGTCGAACGGCGCCAGACTGACGCCGCCCGAGCGGGTGGTGACGCAGGCCTTCACCCGAGCCGGCGCAGGCCAGTCAGGAATCAGCCAGTCATTCATCCGATAAACGCCTCGCGATCCTGCTTGAGCAGCGACAGCAACCAGACCAGATCGTCCGGCAGAGGCGATTCCCAGCTCATTCGCTTACCGCTCGTCGGATGGTCCAGCTCAAGGAAACGTGCATGCAGTGCCTGGCGCGGGAAGGTCTTGAGCGATTCAACCATGGTTTGGCTGGCTGCCGGCGGGATGCGGAAGCGGCCGCCGTAGGCCGGATCCCCGACCAACGGGAAGTTGATGTGGGCCATGTGCACGCGAATCTGGTGGGTACGCCCGGTTTCCAGTTTGACCCGCACATGGGTGTGGGAGCGGAAACGCTCGAGTACACGGTAGTGGCTGACGGCCTGCTTGCCGCCCTCCATCACCGCCATACGCTGGCGCTGCTGGCCGTGACGACCGATCGGCGCGTTGATCTTGCCACCGGCCACCACCACGCCGATCACGATGCACTCGTAGATACGGCTGACGCTGCGGCTTTGCAATTGTGTGACCAACTGCGTCTGCGCCTGAATGGTCTTGGCCACCACCATCAAGCCGGTGGTGTCCTTGTCCAGACGGTGCACGATGCCGCAGCGCGGAACGTTGACGATGTCCGGCACGTGGTGCAGCAAGGCATTGAGCAGGGTGCCATCAGCGTGCCCGGCCGCCGGGTGAACCACCAGGCCTGCGGGTTTGTTGATGACCAGGATGTCGTCGTCTTCATAGACGATGTCCAGCTCGATGTCCTGGGCGACCCATTCTCCCTGGGCTTCCTGCTCGGCGGTCAGCTCAAGAATCGCACCGCCATGGACTATGTCTCGCGGGCGGATAACCGCTCCATCCACAGTCAGGCGGCCGTCTTTGATCCAGGCGGAAAGGCGCGAGCGCGAGTGCTCAGCGAATAATTGTGCGGCGACTTGATCGAGGCGTTGGCCGCCCAATTCGGACGGCACCTCTGCGCGAAGTTCAATTTTATCGGACATGCTCAGACTAGGCGTGGCACAGCCTTTGGTTTCGGCTGCGCGCTTGTGGTTAAATACGGCGTCTTTTGCCCCGAGGCTTTCAACGGGGCGCTCATCATAACAGGACGGCCCCGCCCAAGACAGCGGCCGTCATAGGGACGCAAGCCGCCATGCAAGTGAAACACCTGCTGCTGATCGCCATCCTCGCCATGACTGCTGCTTGCTCGTCAACAAAGGAAGTCGTCGACGAAAACCTGAGCGAAGTCGAGCTATACCAATTGGCTCAGAAAGACTTGGACAATAATAGCTACACCAGCGCCACAGCGAAGCTGAAGGCACTGGAGTCGCGTTATCCGTTCGGGCGCTATGCCGACCAGGCCCAGCTCGAGCTGATCTACGCCAACTACAAGAACGCCGAGCCGGAAGCTGCCAAGTCCGCCGCCGAGCGTTTCATCCGCCTGCATCCGCAGCACCCGAACGTCGACTACGCCTACTACATGAAGGGCCTGACCTCGTTCGACCAGGACGTCGGCCTGCTGGCGCGCTTCCTGCCGCTGGACATGACCAAGCGTGACCCGGGCGCCGCCCGCGACTCCTACAACGAGTTCGCCCAGCTGACCAGCCGCTACCCCAACAGCCGCTACGCGCCGGACGCCAAGCAGCGCATGATCTACCTGCGCAACCTGCTGGCGTCCTACGAGATCCACGTGGCTCACTACTACCTGACCCGTCAGGCTTACGTGGCAGCAGCCAACCGTGGCCGTTACGTGGTGGAGAACTTCCAGGAAACCCCATCGGTGGGTGACGGCCTGGCCGTGATGACCGAGGCTTACCAGCGCCTGCACCTGGACGACCTGGCCAGCACCAGCCTGGAAACCCTGAAGCTCAACTACCCGGATCACCCAAGCCTGAAAGATGGCCAGTTCGTGCCTCAGGTTGACGAAGCGGACAACCGTTCGTGGCTGAGCAAATACACCCTGGGCCTGATCGAGTCCCGTCCACCGCTGCCGCCGGGCGAAACCCGCGCCAACCAGGACGTGATCAAGCAGTACCAGGACGCCAAGGAAGCCATCCCTTCGGACCTCAAGCCCCATGACGAGAACGGCGACGTGATCGAAGAGGAAGAACCCGAGGCCCTGGGCAACAACCAGGACCGCTCGTGGTTCAGCTACATGACCTTTGGTGTGTTCGACTGATTGCACCCCGCGCCATACAAGAAGGAGCCTTTCGAGGCTCCTTTTTTGTGGGCGGTATTATTGCGCTGTGCGCTTGGCAGGTCCTTGGCTAAACTGGCGCATTCCTTGTCGAGAAACCGCCATCATGCTTCGTCTACTGTTCTGGATTGCCGTCATTGCCGCCGCGGTATGGTTCTGGCGCAAATTCAAAAGCCCGGCCGCTAAACGACAGCGAGCCAGCGAGCCCGGCGCCGCGCTGATGGTGCGCTGCGCCCACTGCGGCGTGCACCTGCCACAGGACCGCGCCTTGAGTTCGCGCCAGGAGTGGTATTGCACCCAGGCGCACCTGGAACAAGGGCCCAAGTCTATCCAGCGCTGAGCCGGCCTTCGGGCGCATACGGCGTCGGGTCGATGATGGGCGCACGCGCCAGCAGCAAATCGGTAAACAATTGGCAGGACGCTGGCGCCAGTACCAGGCCGTTGCGGTAATGCCCGCAGTTGAGCCACAACCCGTTGAAGCCCGGCACCCGGCCGATGTACGGGATGCCCTGCGGCGAACCGGGGCGCAATCCGGCCCAATGCCCCACCACTTCGGCGTCGGCCAAGGCGGGGATCAACTCCACCGCTGAGGCCTTGAGGCTTTCCAGCGCCGTTTCGGTGGGGGTCTTGTCGAACCCTTCATGCTCCAGGGTACTGCCGATCAGGATGTGCCCGTCACGCCGAGGGATCGCATAACGCCCCTTGGCCAGGACCATGCTCGACAGGAAGTCCGAGGCGCATTTGTACAGGATCATCTGGCCTTTGACCGGCTCGACCGGCAACGACAGGCCCAGCGTGCCGAGCAACTCACCGCTCCACGCACCTGCCGCCAACACGACCTGATCGCCCAGCACCGGACCCTCCGCGGTGTTCACGCCCACCACATCGCCGGCATCCAGAACAAACCCGGTCACTTCACACTGCTCATGAATGGTCACGCCAGGCAACGCCAGCAACGCCGCCTTGAGGGATTTGACCAGCCGCGGGTTGCGCACATTGGCGACATTGGCCATGTAGATCGCCTGGGAGTACCCGCCGCCCAGCACCGGAACGGCATCAAGGGCCGCCGAGACGTCTACTTTGCTCAATGGGCGCCCTTCCCGTGCAGCCCAGGCCAGGGCTTCGGCTTCGTCGTCCAGGTCCAGCCAATACAGGCCAGTGGTATGCACCTCGGGGTCAACACCTGTCGCGGCAAACAGACGCTGCGCCAGTTGTGGGTAAAAATCCTGGGACCAATGCGCCAGCGCAGTGACGGCCGGGCCGTAGCGCCAGGGATAGAGCGGCGAAACAATGCCACCGCCCGCCCAGGAGGACTCCTGCCCCAAAGCCGCGCGCTCCAGTAACACCACTGCTTGCCCTTGGGTCGCCAGGTTGAACGCCGTCAACAAGCCGATGACTCCGCCACCGACAATCACTACCCGCTGTTGCTCTGCCATCATTTGATCCAGCCGATAAATAGGAACAAGCGCACGCGGCGCCCAATCATCCAGCATCCTCATCATTGCCCCCAGCACAGCTTGCGCGACATTCCCGATGCCGCGCCGGGGTTTCCCCGCGCAGCGGTGCTGCTCAGGCTGAAGTCGCCGCAAGGGTCGCCGAGCATGACCGAGTCGACGGCGGGCGTGGCCACCAGCTGGAAATCCCGAGGGTTCAATGCAGCGCTGATTCTATAGTGATCATTGCCCGCACTGAGGCCCTCTGCGTCAATAAAAGTGCCGTTCCTCGTATAAAAGCGCTCCAGGTGCTGAGCCTGTTCCATCAACAACGCGACGATCTCGGCGCGATAGACCTTTTTCATGTGGCCGGTGTACCCGGGGTAAGCGATCCCGGCCAATACAGCGATGATCGCCACGGCGATCAGTAACTCGATCAAGGTAAACCCCTGGCTATCCATGCCCATTCCATTGCTCCCTATTGAAGTTGCCGCCATGCCACACGCCGAAATCGCGCGCCGCTCTCCTCTTCTACCCGCGCATAGACGCTCTCCAGCACCGTACGCACCTGGCCGCTCAGCCCGACTGCCGTCACTCGATAAACCCATGCCTGTGTGTGTGGCGGTAAATGCGCCAGCCCTACCGCAGGCCCCAGGAACTGGATGCCGTACAGGCCGCCCTTCAGCGCCACCCACGTCATGCCCGAAATAGGGTCCACGCCGGACCCGACCACCGAAAAAGCCGCTTGCGGTGGCGCACAGGAGACAACTGACTGGCACAACGGCAGCGCTGCGAAGGACCGCCGTACGGCAGACTCTCCGCGCCGCAAACCGCTTTCGGCACTTTGCAGCGACTGATTGCGGTGCCAAAGGCTGGCGCTGATCTTTTGCTGGGTGATTGCACCTTGCATCGATGTCATACCCACCAGCGACACCAGCAACAGGAACACCAGGCTGATCAGCAGCACCATGCCGGCCTGGCGCAAACGAAAACCTTCTGTGAGCATCATTGGTCGCCCTACCCCAGACGGTTTCGCAGCGCCGCGACGACGCTGTAGGTTTGGTCTTTTACCCGACCGGTCGGGTCTTGCAGCGTCATCCGGATGCGCACACTGCGCACCAGAGACAGGTCGGCCGGGCTCGCGTCGTAGCGCACCACCTCCACCGATGAGGGCTTGGCGGATACGCCAAAGCTGATATCGAATGCCTGCACGTTATCCACCAACACCGCCTTGGCCGGAGCCGCAGGCGTGCTGACCTTCAATTGCCCCGCTTCGAAGGTGTAGGTGAGTTGACGCAACGCAAAACGGATCTGACCGGGTGCAGGCGCTGGGCCGCTTGCGGCATACGCCTGGGCGCTACCGGTGCAGTCGGACAACACGGTCCAGTCCGGCTTGCCACTCTCACTATCGACATGCGCAGTCACCAGCGTGAGCGACTTCGCGCCCGCCCCGGCAGCCCAACTGACAGGCTGGTCAAAGATTGGCGGGGCGTTGTCGATAAACCCCGTGGCCAGACAGCCGAACATGCCGGCCTGGCGAATATCCTGGGTTATCTTGCCTAGCACGAACCGCGCATCATCTTGCAGCAGCATGGCGGCCTGCTGGCTGGCGTGGGTGGCGTTGGTGCTTATCACGACCTGGCTGGCCCCAAGCACCAGCACCAAGCCCATTGCCAGCGCCAGCAGCAACTCCACCAGGCTGAAACCTCGAACACGCCGCCTCATTGGGCCACCCCCGGCTCATCACTGATACGGCTGGTCAGGGTGAACGTTTCCCTGGCGCCCGGCCTGTTAGCCCCTCGGCTGTCATCCCAACTGATGCTGACAGTCACTTCACTTGCGCTGACCGACACCGAGCCTTTGCCGCCATCCCCGGCAAAGCCAAGGATGTTCGCCTCGAAATCATGCAGGTCCAGATCGCGCACGCTGGCGTCAGCGATGCTCGCCGGGGCACGCCCGGACCGCCCCCATGTGTAGTCGGCGGCCGAGTTGGCGCGGATGCGATCAAGCATGTCATAGGCAATGAAACTGGCCTGGCTGGTCATCCTGGCACTGTCGGTGTATTTGAGCGCGTTTAGTTGGATCACCGCCGAGCCCAGCAGGCCAACGGCGAGAATCAGTACTGCGATCAGCACCTCAATCAGCGTCATGCCGACCTGGTGGCGAGGCAAAACCTGGGAAAAACCGGTGTGGGGGCAGGCAAGCATTACCGTCGTCTTCCGTGTCGAGGGCCGAAAAAAAGCAGCTCAAGTCTGCTGTGCGACCCAAGACTAGCGCCGGTTTTTCGCCGGCGCCGCTCCAGGAACAAAGGGAAATACTTTGGACATAAAGGCCACCATCCAGCGCCGCAGCCCGGGCGCTATACCTAAGGCTCGACCTGAATCCACGGAGGGACGGCGCATGCAACAACGAGGTTTCACCCTGATAGAACTGCTGCTCGGACTGATCATCAGCAGCATCCTGGCCAACCTGGCCGTGCCCGGCTTCAAGAACCTGCTGGAATCACAGCAACGACATAGCGCGGCACAGTCCCTGGCGGGAGGGCTGCGCTACGCACGCACCGAAGCCATCGCCCGCAACCAGGCGGTGGTGATTCACGCCCTGGATGAAGACTGGGGTCAAGGTTGGCGGGTAATCGTGGACCTAAGCGGACGCGGCCATCTGGATGATACAAATCCAGTGCTGCTGGAACGCCAGGACAGCGGGCAGGTGCCGGTCGTGGGCAATGGGCCGCTGAAGAACCAGGTGCGCTTCAGCGGGTTGGGCGAACCGGTGTTTTCAGGGGGAGGGTTTCGAGCCGGCACTGTGCATGTGTGTGCCCGGGACCAGGCAGAGAGCCGGTTGCAGGTAGTCCTGGCGCCCAGCGGGCGCATCAGCCTGCGCAGCGAAAGAGCCGAGCAGGCATTGTGCCGGAGCGACTCCGGCACCCGGGCAGTCAAAGCAGCGAGCGAACCCGCAGCTCCTTGGGCATGGAGAAGGTGATGTTCTCCTCGCGGCCAGCCAGTTCATCGGCCCCGGTGGCACCCCAGGCGTGCAGTTGCTGGATGACACCACGCACCAGCACTTCCGGCGCCGAAGCGCCCGCCGTGATGCCGATACGCTCGACGCCCTCGAACCAGCTGCGCTGCATATCTTCGGCACCATCGATCAGGTACGCAGGCGTTGCCATGCGCTCAGCCAGTTCGCGCAGGCGGTTGGAGTTGGAGCTGTTGGGGCTGCCGACTACCAGGACCACATCGCATTCATCCGCCAATTGCTTGACCGCGTCCTGGCGATTTTGGGTGGCGTAGCAGATGTCGTCCTTGCGTGGCCCGCCAATGGCCGGGAAGCGACTGCGCAGCGCGTCGATCACGCGGCTGGTGTCGTCCATGGACAAGGTGGTCTGGGTCACGAATGCCAGGCGCTCGGGGTTATGCACCTGCAGGTTGGCGACGTCTTTTTCGTCTTCAACCAGGTAAATGGCGCCACCATTGCCAGCGTCGTACTGGCCCATGGTGCCTTCGACTTCCGGGTGCCCGGCATGGCCGATCAGGATGCACTCTCGACCGTCACGGCTGTAGCGTGCAACTTCGATGTGTACCTTGGTCACCAGTGGGCAGGTTGCATCAAAGACTTTCAGGCCACGGCCCGCCGCTTCGGTACGCACGGCCTGCGAGACGCCGTGGGCGCTGAAGATGACGATCACGTCATCCGGCACCTGGTCCAGCTCTTCGACAAAGATGGCGCCGCGCGCGCGCAGGTCTTCGACCACGAATTTATTGTGGACGACTTCGTGGCGCACGTAGATCGGCGGTCCGAAGACTTCCAGGGCGCGGTTGACGATTTCGATCGCCCGGTCCACACCGGCGCAGAAGCCACGGGGGTTGGCGAGTTTGATTTGCATGCTGTGCCTCGTGTCTTGCATGGCAAGAAATGGGATCGACTCAGCCCTTGAGGGACTGACTCCTGTGGGAGCTGGCTTGCCTGCGATTGCATCACCTCGGTATAGCTAAAGTACCGAGGTGCCTGCATCGCAGGCAAGCCAGCTCCCACACAAGCCCGGCTCCCACAGGAACCGGTTTTTTCAGTCAGAGCGCTTTAACGTCGATGATTTCAACGTCGAACGTCAAGGTTTTACCGGCCAACGGGTGGTTGAAGTCGATGGTCACTTGCGCGTCATCGAAGGTTTTCACCACACCAGGCAGCTCGGTATTCGCCGCATCGTTGAAGATCACCAGCAAGCCTTCCGACAGCTCCATATCCTGGAACTGCGAGCGCGGGATAATCTGTACGTTTTGCGGGTTGGGCTGGCCGAAGGCGTTTTCCGGCAGGATCTGCAGGGTACGCTTGTCGCCGGCCTTGAAGCCGAACAGGGCCGCTTCGAAACCCGGCAGCAGGTTGCCGTCGCCGACCTTGAAGGTGGCGGGAGCTTTGTCGAACGTGCTGTCGACCGTGTCGCCGTTCTCCAGGCGCAGTGCGAAATGCAAAGTGACTTCCGTGTTCTGGCCGATGCGTTGCCCGGCCAATACCTGATCAGTCATTGACGGTCTCTCCGGTTTTCTTGCTTCTGAACATGTCCAGCGCCAGCATGATTGCACCGACGGTGATGGCGCTGTCGGCAAAATTGAACGCCGGGAAGTAATGACGGTTCTGCCAGTGCACCAGGATGAAGTCGATCACATGGCCCAAGGCAATGCGGTCGTACAGGTTGCCCAGCGCGCCGCCCAGCACCAGGGCCAAGGCGATCGCCAGCCAGGTGTCATCGCGCCCCAGGCGCTTGAGCCACACCACCAGTACCGCGCTGACCACAAGCGCGATCACGGCGAACAGCCACCGCTGCCAGCCACCGCCATCAGCCAGAAAGCTGAAGGCAGCACCCGTGTTGTAGGCCAGGGTCCAGCTGAAGTAATCCGGGATCACCACGATTTGCTGGAACATCTGCAGGGAGCCTTCGAAATGAGCCTTGCTGACCTGGTCGATGACCAGCACCAGCAGGCTCAGCACGAGCCAGCCCAGACGTCCGAAACGACTGGTTTTAAGCATAGTGGCGAACCTCGCCGGCACCGCTGATGTTGTCGACGCAACGACCGCAGATTTCCGGATGCTCAGGGTTCACGCCAACGTCTTCACGGCAATGCCAGCAGCGGGCGCACTTGGGGAAGGCCGACTTGACCACCTTGAGCTTGAGGCCCGGCACTTCGGTGGCGACAGCGTCCACCGGCGCCTGGGCAAACGGTGCCAGGCTGGCGGTGGAGGTGATCAACACGAAGCGCAGCTCATTGCTCAGTTTGGCCAGGTCGGCGCTCAGGCCTTCCTCGGCGAACAGGGTGACTTCGGCTTGCAGGTTGCCACCGACGGCCTTGGCCGCACGCTGCACTTCCAGCTCCTTGTTCACCGCAACCTTCACGGCCATCACGCCTTCCCAGTACTCGCGGCCCAGTTCGAAGTCGGCCGGCAGTTCGGTCAGGCCTTCGTACCAGGTGTTGAGCATCACGGACTCGTTGCGCTCGCCCGGCAGGTACTCCCACAGCTCGTCGGCGGTGAAGGCCAGGATCGGCGCGATCCAGCGCACCAGCGCCTCGCTGATGTGGTACAGCGCGGTCTGCGCCGAGCGGCGCGCCTTGCTGTTGGCGCCGGTGGTGTACTGGCGGTCCTTGATGATGTCGAGGTAGAACCCACCCAGCTCCTGCACGCAGAAGTTATGGATCTTCGAGTAGACGTTCCAGAAACGGTATTCGCCGTAGCTTTCCTGCAACTCGCGCTGCAGCAACAGCGCGCGGTCCATGGCCCAACGGTCGAGGGCGAGCATGTCCTCGGCCGGCAGGATGTCGGTGGCCGGGTTGAAGCCGGTCAGGTTCGACAGCATGAAGCGTGCGGTATTGCGGATGCGACGGTAGGCGTCGGCGCTACGGGCCAGGATCTGCTCGGAGACGGCAATTTCGCCCGAATAATCGGTCGAGGCGACCCACAGACGCATGATGTCGGCGCCCAGGGTGTCGTTGATCTTTTTCGGCTCGATCACGTTTTTCAACGACTTGGACATCTTGCGGCCGTTTTCGTCGACGGTGAAGCCGTGGGTCAGCAGTTCCCGGTACGGCGCGTGATTGTCGATGGCGCAACCGGTCAGCAGCGACGAGTGGAACCAGCCACGGTGCTGGTCCGAACCTTCCAGGTACAGGTCGGCACGCGGGCCGGTCTCGTGGCCCATCGGGTGGGAACCGCGCAGCACGTGCCAGTGGGTGGTGCCCGAGTCGAACCACACGTCGAGGGTGTCGCTGATCTTGTCGTACTGCGGCGCTTCATCGCCCAACAGTTCGGCGGCGTCCATTTTGAACCAGGCTTCGATGCCTTCCTGCTCGACGCGCTGGGCCACGACTTCCATCAGCTCGACGGTGCGCGGGTGCAGCTCGCCGCTTTCCTTGTTCAGGAAGAACGGGATCGGCACGCCCCAGTTACGCTGGCGGGAGATGCACCAGTCCGGACGGTTGGCGATCATCGAATGCAGGCGTGCCTGGCCCCAGGCCGGGACGAACTTGGTGTCTCCGATGGCTTCGATCGCGCGGTTACGCAGGGTTTCGCCGCTGGTCGGCGCTTTGTCCATGCCGATAAACCACTGCGCGGTGGCGCGGTAGATCAGCGGGGTCTTGTGGCGCCAGCAGTGCATGTAGCTGTGCTGGATGGTCGCGGTTTGCATCAGCGCACCGACTTCACGCAGCTTTTCGATGATCGCCGGATCGGCCTTGAAGATGAACTGGCCGCCGAAGAACTCCAGCGACGGCACGTACACGCCGTTGCTTTGCACCGGGTTGATGATGTCGTCGTTGACCAGGCCGTACTGCTTGCAGATCACGAAGTCATCGACGCCGTAGGCAGGCGAGCAGTGAACGATGCCGGTACCCGAGCCCAGTTCAACGTAGTCAGCCAGGTACACCGGCGACAGGCGGTCATAAAACGGGTGGCGGAAATTGATCAGTTCCAGCGCGGAGCCGGTGGTGGTGGCGATGACCGAACCTTGCAGCTCGTAGCGGGCCAGGCAGGCCTCGACCATTTCTTCAGCGAGCACGAGCAGGCGGTCACCGACGTCCACCAGAGCGTAGGTGAATTCCGGGTGCACGTTCAGCGCCTGGTTGGCCGGGATGGTCCACGGGGTCGTGGTCCAGATCACGATGGCCGCGGGCTTGGCCAGCGACGCCAGGCCGAACGCCTGGGCCAGCTTGGCCTCGTCGGCGACCGGGAAGGCCACGTCGATGGTCGAGGATTTCTTTTCTTCGTACTCGACTTCCGCTTCGGCCAGGGCCGAACCGCAGTCGAAGCACCAGTTCACGGGTTTGAGGCCCTTGAACACGAAACCACCCTTGACGATTTCGGCCAAGGCGCGGATTTCACCGGCCTCGTTCTTGAAACTCATGGTCTTGTAAGGGTTGTCCCACTCGCCCAACACGCCCAGGCGGATGAATTCGGACTTCTGGCCTTCAATCTGCTCGGCGGCATAGGCACGGCACAGTTCGCGGGTCTTGTCCGCGCCCAGGTTCTTGCCGTAGGTGACTTCGACCTTGTGCTCGATCGGCAGGCCGTGGCAGTCCCAACCTGGGACATACGGCGCGTCGAAGCCCGAAAGGGTTTTGGAGCGCAGGATCATGTCCTTGAGGATCTTGTTCAGCGCATGACCGATGTGAATCGTGCCGTTGGCATAAGGAGGGCCGTCGTGCAGGACGAACTTCGGACGATCCTTGCCAATTTCGCGCAACTTTCCGTACAGGCCAATACTGTCCCAGCGCTGCAGGATCTGCGGTTCGCGCTGTGGCAGGCCGGCCTTCATTGGGAAGGCGGTGTCCGGAAGGTTTAGCGTGGCTTTATAGTCGGTCATTTAAGGCTCTTCGGTTAGCGATGGGCGCTAGGTGCGGCTAGTGCACGGGCGGCGGCGACATCCGCATTGATCGCCGTTTTCAACGCCTCGAGGGAGGCGAAACGCTGCTCTTCACGCAGCTTCTGGTGGAAAACCACCGTCAAACGCCGGTCGTATAAATCACCGGCAAAATCCAAAAGGTGAACTTCCAGGTGGGCCTTGCCATCACCTGCAACCGTGGGCCTGACGCCTATGTTGGCGACTCCCGGCCACGATTGGCCGTCGATGTCGACGCTGACCAGGTAAACCCCGGTCAGCGGCACACGGCGGCGCTTGAGTTGCACGTTGGCGGTTGGCGTGCCCAATTGGCGCGCCAGCTTCTGGCCGTGCAGGACCCGACCGGCAATGCGGAACGGGCGACCTAGCAAACGCTCGGCCAAGGCAAAGTCGGCGGCGGCCAAGGCGTTACGCACCTGGGTACTGCTCACGCGCAGGCCGTCGAGTTCAACGGTTTGCGCGGCTTCGACGGTAAACCCCTGGTTGACGCCGGCCTGTTGCAGGAAATCGAAATCCCCGACGCGGTCGCAACCAAAGCGGAAGTCGTCGCCGACCTCCAAATGCTCAACGCCCAGGCCATCGACCAGGATACGGTCGACGAACTCGGCGGCGCTCAGGCTTTGCAAGCGCTGGTTGAAGGCCAGGCAGAGGACGCGGTCCACGCCTTCTTCAGCCAGCAGTTGCAGCTTGTCACGCAGGCGGGCCAGACGGGCCGGCGCAGTCTCGGGGGTAAAATATTCCCGCGGCTGCGGCTCGAAAATCACCACGCAGCTGGGCACGCCCAACTCGACCGCGCGCTCGCGCAGCCGGGCCAGGATAGCCTGGTGGCCACGGTGAACACCGTCAAAGTTGCCAATAGTGGCGACGCAGCCCCGATGCTCGGGGCGCAGGTTGTGGAGACCTCGAACCAGCTGCATAACGCGCTTCTTGCTCATAAAGTGGTCGATTATAACCACACCCGGCCCCGGACGACAGGCAACACCGCAGGCCAAATGGATCGAATCGCTAAAACAACCGTTTATCGCGGCAAACTCTCTAGCTCAACGACTTGCGATTGAAATCGCGCAGGCGAAAGCCTTGCAGCAGCAACATTGCGAAGTACACCAGCACACCGGCGACTACCAGCACGCCAAGGCGCATGAAGCGTTCCAACATGCCGCCTTCGCTCCAGGCAGGCATAACGTGCATCAGGCCCAGCAACACGGCCGACATCATCGCCACCGCGACCAACAGCTTAAGGGCAAACAGCCCCCAGCCCGGTTGCGGCTGGTACATCTTTTGTTTACGCAACTGGTAATACAGCAGGCCGGCGTTGATGCACGCACCGGCACTGATGGCCAGGGCCAGGCCGGCATGTTGCAACGGGCCGATGAACACAAGGTTAAGCAATTGGGTCACGATCAGCGTGAAAATCGCGATTTTCACCGGTGTGCGGATGTTCTGCTGGGCATAAAAGCCCGGCGCCAGCACCTTGATTACGATAATACCCAGCAGCCCGACGGAATAGGCGACCAGGGCGTGCTGCGTCATCAGGGCGTCATGGGCATCGAATTGGCCGTATTGAAACAGCGACACGGTCAACGGCTCGGCCAGGATCCCCAGCGCCAGCGCACAGGGCAGCACCAGCACAAAGCACAGGCGCAGGCCCCAATCGAGAATGCGCGAATATTCCTGGCGATCCTTGCTGGCGTAGGTGCGCGCCAGGGTCGGCAACAGGATCGTGCCCAGGGCCACGCCCAACACGCCGGACGGCAATTCCATCAGACGGTCGGCGTAGTACATCCATGACACCGAGCCGGACACCAGCAACGAAGCGAACGCGGTGTTGATGATCAGCGAAATCTGGCTGACCGACACGCCAAGGATCGCCGGCAGCATATTGCGCATCACGCGCCATACACCGGTGTCCTTCAGATTCAGGCGCGGCAGTACGAGCATGCCGATCTTTTTCAGGTGCGGCAGCTGGTAGAGCAATTGCGCCAGGCCGCCGGCCAGTACGGCCCAACCCAGGGCCATCACCGGCGGATCGAAGTACGGCGTGAGGAACAGCGCGAAGAGGATCATGCTGACGTTCAGCAGGGTCGGCACGAAGGCCGGCACCGAGAACCGGTTCCAGGTATTGAGGATCGCCCCGGCCAATGACGAAAGGGAGATCAGCAATATATAAGGAAAGGTTACCCGAAGCAGGTCAGTGGTCAGCGCAAACTTTTCCGGCGTATTGGCAAAGCCAGGCGCCGTGGCCCAGATCACCCAGGGGGCGGCGAGCATGCCGAGAATGGTCACCAGCATCAACACCAGCGTCAACAGGCCCGAGACATAGGCGATAAAGGTGCGGGTCGCCTCCTCGCCCTGCTGGGTCTTGTATTCGGCCAGGATCGGCACGAAGGCTTGGGAAAATGCGCCTTCGGCGAAGATCCGCCGCAGCAGGTTGGGCAATTTAAAGGCAATAAAGAAGGCATCCGTGGCCATGCTGGCGCCAAAAATGCGCGCCAGCAGGGTGTCACGCACAAACCCCAGAACCCTGGAGATCATCGTGATAGAGCTGACCGCGGCCAACGATTTGAGCAGATTCATTGAAAGAGTTTGCGCCTATAGATAAAGAGCAGGCGAACAAAGCGCCCACTTATGCGATACTGCGCGCCTGCAACAGCACAGAGCCAAAGCTCGCGAGTTTACAGGTCAAGCGCCGGAAATAAATCACCCGCCTCTTCAGATCGACCACTCAGCAGTTCGCATCAGCCGCCCTTGACAACCCGTCAAGTCATCGGCATGATTCGCGGCCTATTTTGTTTGCTATTTCCTAAAAAGTCTTTCGAGGAGCTCGACGGTGGCCAACACACCTTCCGCCAAAAAACGTGCAAAACAGGCTGAGAAGCGTCGCAGCCACAACGCCAGCCTGCGTTCCATGGTTCGTACCTACATCAAGAATGTAGTTAAAGCCATCGACACCAAAGACGCTGAAAAAGCCCAAGCTGCTTACGTTCTGGCAGTGCCGGTTATCGACCGTATGGCCGATAAAGGCATCATCCACAAGAACAAGGCCGCTCGTCATAAGAGCCGCCTGAATGGCCACATCAAGGCTCTGAGCGTTCCTGCTGCAGCCTAAGTGGTAACAACTGCAACACAACCCAGGTTGTGGAACAGTTAAAAAATGCCCCGTACCGAAAGGTATGGGGCATTTTTGTTGGTACCTCATATCTGAAGCATGTCGATAAAATGTGGGAGCTGGCTTGCCTGCGATAGCATCAACTGGGTATGCCTGATGTATCGAGTTGTTTGTATCGCAGGCAAGCCAGCTCCCACATTTTTTGGGCACAAAAAAACGCCCCGAACCAGTCGGGGCGTTTTTGCTACCGTTTGATCAAACCATCGATCAATGGTGGTGACCGCCTTCACCATGAACGTGACCGTGGGCCACTTCTTCCTGGGAAGCGTCGCGAATGGCGATGATCTTCACCTGGAAGTTCAGGCGCTGGCCAGCCAACGGGTGGTTGCCGTCGACGGTCACGTCGTCGCCATCCAGGTCGCGGATGGTGACGATCTGCATTTGGCCGTCCGGCGCGGAGGCGTGGAACTGCATGCCGACTTCCAGCTCGTCGACGCCTTCGAACATGCTGCGGCTCAGCGTGCTGACCAGCTCGGCCGAGTATTCGCCGTAGGCATCTTCAGGTTCTACGGCGACGGTCAGTTCATCACCAACTGCCTTGCCTTCCAGGGCCTTTTCCAGGCCTGGGATGATGTTACCCGCGCCTTGCAGGTAGACCAGCGGCGCGCCGCCGGCTGAGCTGTCGATGACCTCACCAGCGTCGTTGGTCAGGGTATAGTCGATGGAGACAGCCTTGTTAGCGGCGATCGTCATGGGGCGAGACCTTTTGCATAAGAATGAAGAACGGACAAGTCTAAACAAGGATTTGCCCGAAAGCGAACAGAACCCGGACGGACGGAAGCGATCAACGGCATCCTTCATCATCGGGTTCCACCAGGATGACGACCAACACTGGGTGGCCGAGCTGTCCTGCGGCCACACCCAGCACCTGCGTCATCAGCCGCCCTGGCAGTCGCGCGCCTGGGTGCTCGCCCCTGCGCAACGTATTGAAAAAATAGGCCAGTCCTTTGCCTGCGGCTGGTGTGCGCAAGAGCCCGAATAACGATAACCTTGGCACCTGATTCGCGGTAGGCGCTCAGCCATAGAGCGCCACCCAAGCCATGCAACTCCAGAGAATTCGCATGCAAACTTTTTTTATCGCGCCCACCGATTTTGGTGTGGGTCTGACCTCCATCAGCCTTGGGCTGGTGCGCACCCTTGAGCGAGCTGGCCTGAAAGTCGGTTTTTTCAAGCCGATTGCCCAGCCGCATCCGGGAGACACCGGCCCTGAGCGTTCGACCGAACTGATCGCGCGCACCCACGGCTTGAAGCCGCCGCAACCCCTGGGGCTGGCTCATGTCGAGCGGATGCTTGGCGACGGTCAGCTTGACGAGCTGCTTGAAGAAATCATCACGCTGTATCAGCAGGCGGCGGTGGGCAAGGACGTATTGATCGTCGAAGGCATGGTGCCAACCCGCAGCGCCAGCTATGCAGCACGGGTCAACCTGCACCTGGCCAAGAGCCTGGATGCAGAAGTGATCCTGGTCTCGGCCCCGGAAAACGAAGTGCTCACCGAGCTCTCCGGCCGCGTGGAATTGCAGGCTCAACTGTTCGGCGGTCCGAAAGACCCGAAAGTGCTCGGCGTGATCCTCAACAAGGTGCGCACCGACGAGAGCATGGAAGCCTTCTCGGCGCGCCTCAAGGAACATTCCCCGTTGTTGCGCAGCGGTGATTTCCGCCTGCTCGGTTGCATTCCCTACCAGCCCGAACTCAACGCGCCGCGCACCCGCGATGTCGCCGACCTGATGGGCGCGCAGATTCTCAACGCCGGCGATTATGAAACCCGGCGCATGACCAAGATCATCATCTGCGCGCGCACCATGCGCAACACCGTAGAGCTGCTCAAGCCCGGCGTGCTGGTGGTGACGCCCGGCGACCGCGACGATATCATTCTCGCCGTCAGCCTGGCCGCGATCAACGGCGTGCCCCTGGCCGGCCTGTTGCTGACCAGCGACACCCTGCCCGACCCGCGCATCATGGAGCTGTGCCGAGGCGCTTTCCAGGCCGGGCTGCCGGTGCTGTCGGTGAGCAGCGGTTCCTACGACACCGCGAACCAGCTCAATGGCCTGAACAAGGAAATCCCCATCGATGACCGCGAGCGCGCGGAGATCATCACCGATTTCGTCGCCAGCCACCTCGATGCGCGCTGGCTGCACCAGCGTTGCGGCACGCCACGGGAGATGCGCCTGTCGCCGGCCGTGTTCCGTTACCAGTTGATCCAGCGCGCCCAGGCCGCCAACAAGCGCATCGTGTTGCCCGAGGGCAGCGAGCCGCTGACCGTGCAAGCCGCCGCCATCTGCCAGGCCCGTGGCATTGCCCGCTGCGTATTACTGGCCAAGCCGGCGGATGTGGAAGCGGTCGCCCGCGCCCAAGGCATCGAACTGCCCGAAGGCCTGGAGATTCTCGACCCGGACCTGATCCGCCAGCGTTATGTCGAACCGATGGTCGCGTTGCGCAAGAGCAAGAGCCTTAACGCGCCGATGGCCGAGCAGCAATTGGAAGACACCGTGGTGATCGCCACGATGATGCTCGCCTTGGATGAAGTGGACGGCCTGGTCTCCGGCGTCGTTCATTCCACCGCCAATACCATCCGCCCCGCCCTGCAGTTGATCAAGACCGCGCCGGGCTGCACGCTGGTGTCGTCGGTGTTCTTCATGCTGTTCCCGGAGCAGGTGCTGGTGTACGGCGACTGTGTGATGAACCCGCACCCGAGCGCCGCGGAGCTGGCGGAAATTGCCCTGCAAAGCGCTGATTCCGCCGCCGCGTTCGGCATTACCCCGCGCGTGGCGATGATCAGCTATTCCAGCGGCGATTCGGCCAGTGGCGAGGAAGTGGAGAAAGTCCGCGAAGCCACCCTGCTCGCCCACGAACAGCAAAGTTCGCTGCTGATCGACGGCCCGCTGCAATACGACGCCGCCGCCAACGAAACCGTGGCCCGCCAACTGGCGCCCGACAGCCTGGTCGCCGGCAAGGCCACGGTATTCGTGTTCCCGGATCTGAATACTGGCAACACCACCTACAAAGCCGTACAGCGCAGCGCCGATTGCGTCAGCCTTGGGCCGATGCTGCAGGGCCTGCGTAAACCGGTCAACGACCTGCCACGCGGTGCCCAGGTGGACGACATCGTGTACACCATCGCGCTCACTGCGATCCAAGCCGCCAACCGACCTATGGATATCTAAATGCTGGATTTTCTACCTGCCGCCGTGCGCGGGGTGATCGCTTCGCTGTTGCTGGCGCTGAACACGATCCTGCTGTGTTCGTTCCTGTTTATCGTCGCGCTGTTCAAGGCGCTGCCGTTTGCCAAGCGCTTCAGCGAATGGCTGATGAACCACACTCACGAAGCCTGGGTGACCAACAACAAGGGCTGGATGAACCTGGTGCAACGCACGCGCTGGCACCTTAAAGGCCTTGAAGGCCTGGACTATCAACACTCCTACCTGGTGACCAGCAACCACCAGAGCTGGGTCGACATCATGGTGCTGCAATACGTGCTCAACCGCCGCATTCGCCCCTTGAAGTTCTTTCTCAAGCAGGAGCTGATCTGGGTGCCGGTGATTGGCCTGGCCTGGTGGGCGCTGGGTTTTCCGTTCATGAAACGCTACACCAAGGCGTACCTGGAGAAACACCCGGAGAAGAAAGGCAAGGACCTGGAAACCACGCGCAAAACCTGTGCGAAATTTCGCCACAATCCGGTAGGCATCTTTAACTTTGCCGAAGGCACCCGGTTCACACCCGGCAAACATGCGCAGCAGAACTCGCCGTTTCGCTATTTGCTCAAACCCAAGGCTGGCGGGATTGCGTTTGTGCTGGACGCCATGGGCGAGCAGTTGAAGTCGCTGGTGAACGTGACCATTCACTACCCTGCCGGGCGTCCCGGGTACTGGGATTTGCTGTGCGGGAAGGTGAAGGACGTCGTGGTTCAGTTTGAGGAAGTGCCGATCCCGGCTGAGTTCATTGGCAAGAATTATGAGCAGGATGGGGAGTATCGGTTGGCGTTCCAGGGGTGGATCAACCGGTTGTGGGAAGAGAAGGATCAGTTGCTGGAAAGACTGCACACAGAATTCCCAGGCAAACACTGACCAACCTGTGGGAGCTGGCTTGCCTGCGATAGCGGTGGGTCAGTTACACCTATATCAACTGACAAGTCAGCTATCGCAGGCAAGCCAGCTCCCACATTGATTGAGTTCGATCTTGAAGATGTGAAAAAGCCCGCCACCGATGACTCGGTGACGGGCTTTTTTTGTGGCCGCGAGGTTTAGATCGCGCCGCGCTGACGCAACAACGCCAGCACTTGCTTGACGCTCTCTTCCAGCGACAGGGCCTGGGTGTCGATCACCAGATCGGCATTCAACGGCACGTCGTACGGGAAGGACTCGCCCGGAATGTTATCCCCACCGGCGGCGTACAGGCCTTGCGGATCACGCTCGGCACACACCAGCGGCGAGGCTTGCACGTAGACCGTCAGCAGGCGCTCGGCACCGATCAGCGCCTTGACCTGTTCGCGGCCTTCGGCATCCGGCGCGACAAACGCGGCCAGGGTCAACAGGCCCGCTTCGTTGAACTGGCGCGCCACGTGAGCGGCACGGCGCCAGTTCTCGGTGCGACCGGCACGATCCTGCGGCAAGCCTTTGTTAAGGTCGTGACGCAGGTTCTGGCCATCGAGCACGAACACCGCACGGCCCATGTCGAACAACTTGCGTTCGACCGCGTAGGCCAGGGTGCTCTTGCCGGCGCCCGACAAACCGCTGAACAGCACGGTCGCCGGTTGCTGGCCGAAACGCAGGGCGCGCTCTTCGGTGGCTACATGGGCCAACTTGCCATGCTGCGCCGCGCTGCCGTGGGTGACCGGCGGGGCGATGATCATGCCGGCGGCCACGGTGCCGTTGGTCAAGCGGTCGATGACGATGAACGCGCCGGTGGTGCGGTTGCTGTCGTAACCGTCCAGGGCGATGGCGGCGTCGAGGCTGACCTTGACCCGGCCAATCTCGTTCAGCTGCAGCGAACTCGCCGGGCCTTCGGCCAGGGTGTTCACATCCACGCGATGCACAATGCTGGTGATGGACCCCGGCACGTAGCTGGTGGCGCGCTTGATGTCGTATTTCTTGCCCGGCAGCATCGGCTCTTCGGCCATCCACACCAGCATGGCGTCGAACGCGTCGGTCACTTGCGGCACGTTGTCGGCGTGTACCAGCAGGTCGCCACGGGAGATGTCGATCTCGTCTTCCATGGTCAGCGTCACCGCTTGACCAGGACCTGCGTGCTCCAGTTCACCTTCGAAGGTGACGATGGATTTCACGCGGCTGCTCTTGCCCGACGGCAGCACCACGACTTCGTCGCCCTTGTGCACGATGCCGCTGGCCAGGGTGCCGGCAAAACCCCGGAAGTTCAGGTTCGGACGGTTGACGTACTGCACCGGGAAGCGCAGGTCGGTGTAGTTGCGGTCGTTGGCGATCTCGACGGTTTCGAGGATCTCCATCAGCGACTGGCCGGTGTACCAGGGCGAACGCTCGCTCTTGTTCACCACGTTGTCGCCTTTGAGCGCCGACATCGGCACGAACGCCAGGGTGCTTGGCTTGAACGCGATACCGTCGGCGAACTTCAGGTAATCGGCCTTGATCTGCTCGAATACGCTCTGGTCAAAACCATTGATGTCCATCTTGTTGACGGCCACCACAATGTGTTTGATGCCCAGCAACGAGGCGATGAAGCTGTGGCGACGGGTCTGGGTCTGCACGCCGTAGCGGGCGTCGATCAGAATGATCGCCAGGTCACAGGTGGATGCACCGGTGGCCATGTTGCGGGTGTACTGCTCATGGCCGGGGGTGTCGGCGATGATGAATTTGCGCTTGGCGGTGGAGAAGTAGCGGTAGGCCACATCGATGGTGATGCCCTGCTCACGCTCGGCCTGCAGGCCGTCGACCAGCAGCGCCAGGTCGATGTCATCGCCGGTGGTGCCGGATTTTTTCGAATCGCGGGTGATGGCTTCCAGGTGATCTTCGTAGATCATCTTGGAGTCGTGCAGCAGACGCCCGATCAGGGTGCTCTTGCCGTCGTCGACATTGCCGCAGGTCAGGAAGCGCAACATTTCCTTGCGCTCGTGCTGGGCCAGGTAGGCGAGGATGTCCTCGCTGATCAAATCAGATACGTGCGACATGACAACCCCTTAGAAATAACCCTGACGTTTTTTATCTTCCATGGAGCCGGCGCCATCGTGGTCGATGACACGGCCCTGGCGCTCGGAAGTTCGCGTCAGGAGCATTTCCTGAATGATGTCCGTCAGCGTCTCGGCTTCGGACTCCACCGCGCCCGTCAACGGGTAGCAGCCAAGGGTACGGAAACGGACTTTCTTTTTGACAATGCGGGCTTTGTCTTCGTCGGACAGATGCTCGAGGATGCGCTCGTCGTCAATCATGATCAGCGTGCCGTTCTTCTCGATCACCTCGCGTTCGGCGGCGAAGTACAACGGCACGATCGGAATGCCTTCCAGGTAGATGTACTGCCAGATGTCCAGCTCGGTCCAGTTGGACAGCGGGAACACGCGGATCGACTCGCCCTTGTTGACGTTGCCGTTGTAGACGTTCCACAGCTCGGGCCGTTGGTTCTTCGGGTCCCAGCGGTGCTTGCTGTCGCGGAACGAGTACACGCGCTCTTTGGCGCGGGATTTCTCTTCATCGCGACGGGCGCCGCCGAATGCCGCGTCGAAACCATGCATGTCCAAGGCCTGTTTGAGGCCTTCGGTCTTCATGATGTCGGTGTGCTTGGCGCTGCCGTGGGTGAACGGGTTGATGTCCTGCGCCACGCCATCGGGGTTGATGTGCGTGATCAGGTCCAGGCCCAGTTCTTCGACCATTTTGTCGCGGAACGCGTACATTTCCTGGAATTTCCAGCGAGTGTCGACGTGCATCACCGGGAACGGCAGCTTGCCAGGGAAGAACGCCTTGCGTGCCAGGTGCAGCATCACGGCGGAGTCTTTACCGATCGAGTAGAGCATCACCGGGTTGTCGAACTCGGCGGCGACCTCGCGGATGATGTGGATGCTTTCCGCCTCCAGCTGTTTGAGATGCGTCAGTTTGTCGACCATGGTTACTCACGGAAAAACGATCTTATGGACGGCCAGCGGGCCGTGTTCGAGCGGGGCATGCTAGCACAGCACCTGCTTCTAATCAGGGCGCGGGCTAGATCGAAACGGTATATGAATATGCCGCCAGGTTTGGGCGTTCAGACACTTGTAGGAGCGAGCTTGCTCGCGAAAATTGTCAACGATAACGCGGGCATTCTGGATGACCGCGGCGCTCTCGGGTTTTTCGCGAGCAAGCTCGCTCCTACAGGAGAGAGCCATCAGATTGGGTTGGGGCAGTCAATGAACAGATGCTCCAGCGCAAAGCGCCGCGCCAGGTAATCCCCCAGCGCCTGTACGCCATAACGCTCGGTGGCGTGGTGGCCGGCGGCGATAAAGCTGATGTTGTTTTCACGCGCGCTATGGAAAGTTTGCTCTGATGCTTCGCCACTCAGGTACAGGTCGACGCCGGCGGCAATCGCCTGGTCGATATAGCCCTGGCCACCGCCGGTGCACCAGCCGACGCGGCGGATCATCTCGCTGCCTTCGATCAGCAGCGGTTCGCGGCCCATGACTTCCTGCACGCGGCGGGCGAAGTCGCGGGGCGACAGCGGCTCGGCGAGGGAGCCGACCAGGCCGACGACTTTGGGATTGCTCGGGTCCAGCGGGCCTTCGACGGTGATGTCCAGTTGCCTGGCAAGCTGCACGTTATTACCGACGTCGGGGTGCAGGTCCAGCGGCAGGTGGTAGGCCAGCAGGCTGATGTCATGCTTGAGCAACGTCTTCAAGCGGCGCTGCTTCATACCGGTGATGCAGGGGTTTTCACCTTTCCAGAAATAGCCGTGGTGCACCAGGATCAGATCGGCCTGGGCGTCGACCGCCGCGTCCAGCAGGGCTTGGCTTGCGGTCACGCCGCTGACGATACGCATCACCTGCGGGCGCCCCTCGACCTGCAGGCCGTTGGGGCAATAATCGGCAATTTTTGCACTGCCGAGGTAGCGGTCCGCTTCCTCGACGAGGGTGGTAAGGGGGACGGCCATAAAAGTCTCCTAAATATCCCGTTCGCAGGCGTCGCAGCCTCGTATAATGCGCGACATTATGGGCGCTCTCCCGCCCCCTGCAACCTGTCAGGACTTACTTGATGCTCAAGGCGCTGCGTTTTTTTGGATGGCCATTGCTGGCTGGCGTGCTGATCGCGATGCTGATTATTCAGCGTTTCCCGGGGCTGGTGGGTCTACCCAGCCTTGATGTGAACCTGCAACAGGCGCCGCAGACCAGCGCGGTGGTGCAAGGCCCCGTCACGTATGCCGATGCGGTCACCATCGCCGCTCCGGCCGTGGTCAACCTGTATACCACCAAGGTCATCAACAAACCGGCCCATCCGCTATTTGAGGACCCGCAGTTTCGCCGCTATTTCGGCGATAACGGGCCCAAGCAACGCCGCATGGAATCCAGCCTGGGTTCCGGGGTGATCATGAGCCCCGAAGGCTACATCCTCACCAACAACCACGTGACCTCCGGCGCCGACCAGATCGTGGTGGCCCTGCGTGACGGCCGCGAAACCCTGGCCCGTGTGGTGGGCAGCGACCCGGAAACCGACCTTGCCGTGTTGAAGATCGACTTGAAGAACCTGCCATCCATCACCCTGGGCCGCTCTGACGGTTTGCGGGTAGGTGACGTGGCACTGGCCATCGGCAACCCATTCGGGGTGGGCCAGACCGTGACCATGGGCATCATCAGCGCCACCGGGCGTAACCAGTTGGGCCTTAACAGCTACGAAGATTTCATCCAGACCGACGCCGCGATCAACCCAGGCAACTCCGGCGGCGCGCTGGTGGATGCCAATGGCAACCTGACGGGCATCAATACCGCGATTTTCTCCAAGTCCGGCGGTTCACAGGGCATCGGCTTTGCGATCCCGGTAAAGCTGGCGATGGAAGTGATGAAGTCGATCATCGAACACGGCCAGGTGATTCGCGGGTGGCTGGGGATTGAAGTGCAGCCGCTGACCAAGGAGCTGGCCGAGTCGTTTGGCTTGACTGGGCGCCCTGGCATCGTGGTCGCGGGGATATTTCGTGACGGCCCGGCCCAGAAAGCCGGCCTGCAACTGGGGGATGTGATCCTCAGCATCAACGGCGAACCGGCGGGCGACGGGCGCAAGTCGATGAACCAGGTGGCGCGGATCAAGCCGACCGACAAAGTGGCGATCCAGGTGATGCGCAACGGTAAAGAGATCAAGTTGCTGGCGGAAATCGGCCTGCGCCCACCGCCCGCACCGGTCAAGGAAGAAGAATAAGCGGTCTGGCCGAGGTACCCGTTCGCGGGTACCTGTAAGAATATATTTCAAAGCAATTCATTCTCATTGGTCATGTTATATTGTTTCAATATCGACATTGGAACGCTCTATCATGCCGTCTCGAAAGTTTGCCCCCCTGGCTGGCCTGGCCTTGGGTTTGCTGCTCGACCCCGCCTTCGCTGAAGAAAACACCCTGGAACTCGACGCTATCAGTGTCACCACTGACGCGTATGAATCCGCCACCGGCCCGGTCACCGGCTACCGCGCGACCCGTTCCGCCAGCGCGACAAAAACCGACACGGCCATTCGCGATATCCCACAATCGATCAGCGTGATTCCCGCCACGGTGCTCAAGGATCTGGGCAGCACCAACGTGGAACGCGCCCTGGAATTCGCCGGAGGTGTGTCCAAGCAAAACAACTTCGGTGGCCTCACCCTCTACGAATACAGCGTGCGCGGTTTCACCACGTCAGAGTTCTACCAGGACGGTTTCAGTGCCAACCGCGGTTACCCGAGCACACCGGACGCGGCGAATATCGAACGCATCGAAGTGCTCAAGGGCCCCGCCGCCAGCCTCTACGGGCGTGGCGACCCCGGCGGCACCGTGAATATCGTCACCAAGAACCCCCAGCCCGAAGCCTTCACCACCTTGCAGACCAGCGCCGGCAGTTGGGACCGCTACCGCACCGCCGTGGACGTCAACACCCCGCTGGACAGCGAAGGCAAGGTGCTGTCGCGGGTCAACCTGGCGGTGGAAGACAACCACAGCTTTCGCGATCACGTGCAGAGCAAGCGGGTATTCGTCGCCCCTTCGTTCAGCTGGCAACTGGACCCGGACACCAGCCTGTTGGTGGAAAGCGAATTCGTTCGTCACAGCTCCACCTTCGACCGTGGCATTGTCGACGCTGCGGGTATGTCGCGCTCCACCTTCCTCGGCGAGCCCAACGATGGCGATATCGACAACCATAACAACCGCCTCCAGGCCACGCTTGAGCACCACCTCAACGACGCCTGGAAACTGCGCCTGGCCAGCCACTACAAACAAGGCAGCCTGTGGGGCGACGCCTCGGAAAACCGTGCGCTGAACCCCGATGGCCAGACGATCAACCGCCGCTACCGCGAGCGCTCGATGGGTTGGCACGACAGCATCACCCAGCTTGAACTGCGTGGTTTGTTCGACATCGGCAGTTGGCAGCATGAACTGCTGGTCGGCACCGAGTATGAGGATTACCGCAAGAAGGAACGTGTGACGGCCATCAGCGGCAGCCCTTACGCCATCGACATCTACACTCCGGTGTACGGTCAGGCCAAGCCCAACGGCCTGCGCTCCGGCACGGACTTCTTCGAACAGACCAAAAGCCATGCGCTGAACCTGCAAGACCAGATCGTATTCACCGATCGCCTGCGCGGCATGGTCGGTGCGCGCTTCGAGCATTTCGAGCAGAGCATCGATGACTTCACACGCAACGCACCTGCAAGCCGGCAGACCCACGATGCATTCACCCAGCGCGCCGGCCTGCTCTATCAGCTCACGCCGCAAGTCGGCGTGTTCGCCAACGCCTCCACCTCGTTCAAACCCAACAGCGGCCTGGGCGCCGACAACAAGCCGTTCAAGCCGGAAGAAGGTGTGGGCTATGAAGTGGGGATCAAGAGCGAACTGTTCGACGACCGCCTCAGCGCCACCCTCGCCGCGTTCCATATCGAAAAGGAAAACGTGCTCACGCTGGACCCGGCCACCAATCTCAACCGCGCCGTGGGCAAGGCGCGCAGTCAGGGCGTCGACCTGCAACTGACCGGGCAAGTGACTGACGCCGTACGGGTGATTGGTGCCTTTGCCTACATCGACGCCGAAGTCACCAAAGGCGATAAAAGCATTCCAGCCGGCAGCCGGATTCTCGGCGTGGCCAAGCGCAGCGGCAGTCTGTTGGGGGTGTATGAATTCCAGGATGGCGCGTTGCGCGGTTCAGACCTGGGCGCGGCGTTTACCTATGTGGGCGATCGCTCCGGTGAGGCCGGCACGGGTTTCGAGCTGCCGGCGTACCACACCGTGGATCTGCTGGCCCACTACAAGGCCACGGAGAATGTGACCGTGGGCTTGAACCTCAACAATCTGTTTGATGAAAAGTACTACGAGCGGTCCTATAGCAACTATTGGATCAACCCGGGTGAGCCGCGCAACCTCACGGTGAGCCTGACCTTGAACCTGTAGCGACATCAACAATGTGGGAGCTGGCTTGCCTGCGATAGCGGTGTATCAGGCAGTGATGAGCTAACTGACAGACCGCTATCGCAGGCAAGCCAGCTCCCACAATTGGATCACTACAAGGCTTGGTTACAGCGTAATCGGGGCTCTCTCACACAGCGTATTAAGCGCCTTCGCCCATTGCGGATCATCATTCAGGCACGGTACCAGCACCAGCTCTTCACCCCCCGCCTCGCGAAACTGCTCCCGCCCGCGATCGCCGATCTCTTCCAGCGTCTCGATGCAATCGGCGACAAACGCCGGGCACATCACCAGCAGCTTTTTCACGCCTTGCCTGGCCAGGGCTTCCAGCCGGGCTTCCGTGTAAGGTTCGATCCACTTGGCGCGGCCCAGCCGCGATTGGAAGGCCACCGACCATTTGTCATCCGGCAAGCCCAGGCGCTCGGCGAAATCGCGGGCGACGCTGAAGCATTGCGCGCGATAGCAGGTCTTCATCACCTGGGCAGAGGCGTTCTTGCAGCAGTCCGCATCCTTGAAGCAATGCTGGCCCGTCGGGTCGAGCTTGGTCAGGTGGCGCTCAGGCAGACCGTGGAAACTCAGCAGCAGGTGGTCGTAATCCTGCTCGACATAAGACCGAGCGCTCGCCGCCAGGGCATCAAGGTATTCCGGCTGGTCGTAGAACGGCTGCAGGATCGAGAACTGCACGTCCAGCCTCTTCTCACGCACGACCCGCTTGGCCTCTTCAATCACCGTGGTCACGGTGCTGTCGGCAAACTGCGGATACAGCGGCGCCAGGGTGACCTTGCGGATGCCTTGCGCAGCGAGGCGCGTGAGTACAGTTTCAATGGACGGCTCGCCGTAGCGCATCGCCAACTCCACGGGGCCTTGGGTCCATTGCGTGGTCATCTGCTGTTGCAGACGGCGACTGAGCACCACCAGCGGCGAGCCTTCGTCCCACCAGATCGAGGCATACGCGTGGGCCGACTGCTCGGGCCGCTTGATCAGGATCAGCGACACCAGCAAGCGACGCACCGGCCACGGCAGGTCGATCACATAGGGGTCCATCAGGAACTGATTGAGGTAGCTGCGCACATCGGCCACCGAAGTGGACTTTGGCGAGCCCAGGTTGACCAGTAACAACGCGTGATCCGTCATGCAACATCCTATCTTCAGAGGCGGCTGGACACGTCGTCCAGAGCCGCACGCAATTCAGTGAACTGGAAAGTGAAACCGGCGGCCAGCAACCGTTCGGGTACCGCCTTCTGACCGCCCAGCAACAGCCCGGACAATTCGCCCAGCCCCACCTTCAACGCAAAGGCCGGCATCGGCATGAACGCCGGGCGGTGCAGCACCTGGCCCAGTGTCTTGGCAAACTCGCGATTGCGCACCGGGTGCGGCGCGCAGGCATTATAAGGACCGCTGGCGTCAGGCTTGTGCAGAAGAAAATCAATCAGGGCGATTTGATCCTTGATATGCACCCATGGCATCCACTGTCGACCGTTACCGATAGGCCCGCCCAGCGCCAGTTTGAACGGCAACAACAGGCGCGACAAAAAGCCGCCCTCGGCGGCCAGCACCAGGCCGGTGCGCACCAGCACCACGCGAATGCCCAGGGCTTCGGCGCGCTGGGCGGTTTCTTCCCAGGCGATGCACAACTGGCTGGGAAAATCGTCCTGTACCGGGCCGCTGGCTTCGTTCAGTTCGCGCTCGCCGCCATCGCCGTACCAACCCACCGCCGATCCGGAAATCAATACGGCAGGTTTTTGCGCATGGCTCTCCAGCCAGGACAGCAGGGTTTCGGTGAGGCTGATGCGACTGCTCCACAACAGCGCCTTGCGCTTATGGGTCCAGGGACGATCGGCAATCGGCGCGCCGGCCAGGTTGACGACCGCGTCCACTGCGCCGATCACCTCCTCCAGCCGAGCCACACCCAACACTTGGGCGCCGCACAAAGCGGCGACCTCTTCAGGGTGACGGCTCCATACGGTCAGGCGATGCCCTTGGGCAAGCCAGTGTTGGCAGAGTTGGCGACCGATCAAGCCGGTACCGCCGGTCAGCAAAATATGCATGGGACGCTCCTCATGTAACGTTCGCCGCCGATCACTGGTCTATTTTATAAGCAGGGATCAATGTGTAATCGGGCGTGGTTTCGGTTATAGCCGCAGCTTTAACCATAGGCCACGCCAGACAATCAGGTACGCCAAAACTTATACCAAAAAACAATATTGTACAGCTATTGGTGTCGGCGTAGCCTGTATGCAACGGTAAACGAGGCTCACCATGACTCTACCCATCGCGATTATCGGTACCGGCATCGCCGGACTTTCCGCCGCCCGAGCACTGAAAGAGGCCGGGCACCTTGTACAACTCTTCGATAAAAGCCGCGGCAGCGGCGGTCGCATGTCCAGCAAACGCAGCGATGCCGGCGCGCTGGACATGGGCGCCCAATACTTCACCACCCGCGACCGGCGCTTCGTCAACGAGGTGCAACGCTGGCAGGCGCTGGGGGTTGCCGAGCAATGGCAACCGCAGCTCTATCATTTCAAATCCGGCCAACTCACGCCTTCCCCCGATGAGCAGATCCGCTGGGTCGGCACGCCGCGCATGAGCGCAATCACCCGGGCCTTGCTCGATGATTTGCCCGTGCAGTTCGGCTGTCGCATCACCGAGGTTTTCCAAGGCCAACAGCATTGGAGTTTGCTGGATGCCGACGGCGGCAGCCACGGCCCGTTCAGCCAGGTCATCATTGCCACCCCCGCGCCACAGGCCACCGCCCTGCTGGCTGCGGCGCCCAAGCTGGCGAGCGTGGCTGCCGCGGTGAAGATGGAACCGACCTGGGCCGTCGCCCTGGCCTTCGAACATCCGCTGGACACGCCGATGGAAGGCTGCTTCGTACAGGACAGCCCCCTCGATTGGCTCGCGCGAAACCGCAGCAAGCCCGGGCGTGACAGCAGCCTCGACACCTGGGTGCTGCATGCCACCAGCGCCTGGAGCAAGGCGCACCTGGACCTGCCCAGGGAAAGCGTGATCGAGTACCTGCACGGCGCGTTTGCCGAACTGCTGCACAGCGCCATGCCGGCGCCGTCCTTCAGCCTGGCGCACCGCTGGCTCTATGCGCGTCCGGCCGGTGCCCACGAATTCGGTGTGCTTGCCGACGCCGACCTGGGGCTGTACGTCTGTGGCGACTGGTGCCTGTCGGGCCGGGTCGAGGGCGCATGGCTCAGTGGCCAGGAAGCCGCGCGGCGTTTGATCGAGCATCTGCAATGAACCGCATCAATCCCGCCAAATTGCTGCTGTCAAAATGGACAGCAGCACGCCCACGGAACAAAGAAAAACACTTTCTGGTCACAGAATTGTTTCGTGACGAAGAAGGCACTGTGCTGGAGATCGAGCTGCAAGCTGTGCTGACCCGGCGCGCTGAACGCCTCACCTGGCAGGTTCTACAAGACGCCGACGCCTGGAAAATCGGCTGGAAATAAACCTGCCTCGAAAATACCTATACAAAAAAATTGACTTGTACAGCATCGAATCTATGATGAGATTTAGTTGTACAAGGTAAAAACCTTGTACAGGATTTTGCCGAGGGGTTGTTTATGTCCGACACCACCAAACCGAAGATCGCCATCAGCGCCTGCCTGCTGGGTGAGAACGTGCGCTTCAACGGCGGTCATAAACAATCCTTGCTGTGCAGCCAGACCCTCGTCGACTATTTCGACTTCGTGCCGCTGTGCCCTGAAGTCGCCATTGGCCTGGGCATCCCCCGCGAACCGATCCGCCTGGTCGGCGACCCCGCCCAGCCGCAGGCCGTGGGCACGGTCAATCGCGAGCTGAACGTGACCCGCCCGCTGGACGATTATGGCCTGCAGATGGCCTCGGAACACACTGACCTGTGCGGCTACATCTTTATGCAGAAATCGCCCTCCTGCGGCCTGGAACGGGTCAAGGTGTACCGCGAAAACGGCACCCCGGTAGACGGCGGCGGGCGCGGCATTTATGCCCAGGCGTTTTGCGCGCGTCACCCCAACCTGCCGGTGGAAGAAGACGGGCGGCTGAACGACCCAGTGCTGCGGGAAAACTTCCTGACCCGCGTCTTCGTGTATGCCAGTTGGCAGCAATTGCTCGCGCAAGGCCTGACCCGCCACGGCCTGCTGGCCTTTCATTCGCGCTACAAATACTTGTTGATGGCCCACAGCCCGGCGCACTACAAAAGCCTCGGCCACCTGCTGGGCAGCATGCCCAAGGATGCCAACCTGGATGAGTTGGCCAGTTGCTACTTCAGCGACCTGATGAGCGGCCTCACCAAGTGCGCCACCCGTGGCACCCACGCCAATGTGCTGCAGCACATCAGCGGCTACCTCAAGCAGGCCATCAGCGCCGATGACAAGCAGGAAATGCAAACCGTCATCGACCAATATCGCCACGGTATCGTGCCGCTGGTGGTGCCGCTGACCTTGCTCAAACATCACTTTCGCCAGCACCCGGACCGCTATATCGCGCAGCAGGCTTACTTGCAGCCGCACCCGGAAAACCTCAGCCTACGTAATGCGATCTAGACCATGAAAGCTGCCCTGCAAGACGAACCCGGCGAAGACATCGCTCAAGCCCTCAAGGAAGGCTGGCTGCCGATTCGCGAAGTGGCGCGCCAGACCGGCGTCAACGCTGTGACCCTGCGCGCCTGGGAACGCCGCTACGGCCTGATCGTGCCCCAGCGCACGCCCAAGGGGCATCGGCTGTTCAGCGCCGAACATGTGCAACGCATCCATACCATTCTCACCTGGCTCAATCGTGGCGTGCCGGTCAGCCAGGTAAAAGGCCTGATCGACTCGGCCCAGGCCCTGCCGGATGCCGTGGAAAATGAATGGCACGGCTTGCGCCAGAACCTGGTGCAAGCCATCAGCGAACTGACGGAACGCCGCGTCGACGACGTCTTCAACCAGTCCATGGCGCTCTACCCGCCGCGCACCTTGTGCGAGCAGTTGTTGGTGCCGCTGCTGCAGGAACTGGAACAACGCTGGCAGGGCCAGTTCGGCGCGCAGATGGAACGGGTATTTTTCCTGTCCTGGCTGCGCAGCAAGTTCGGTGCACGCATCTACCACAACAATCGCCAGTTGCACGGCGCGCCTTTGTTGCTGGTCAATCAATCCGACCTGCCGCTGGAGCCGCATCTGTGGCTCAGCGCCTGGCTGGCCAGCAGTGCCGACTGCCCGGTGGAAGTGTTCGACTGGCCGCTGCCCGCGGGTGAGCTGGCCCTGGCGGTGGAACACCTGCAACCGCGCGCGGTGCTGCTGTATTCAAGCAAGCCAATGCAGTTGCCGGCATTCGCAAAGCTGCTGGGCGGTATCGATTGCCCGAAGCTGATTGTCGGACCAACGGTCTGCATCCACCACGCCGAGCTGGCCGTATTAACCCATGACATTCCCGAATTGTTCGTCGCCGAAGAACTGTTGTCGGCGCACCAGCTATTGATCCAGCGTGGACTTCTTTAAATGCATCTGATCTGGCTGCGCACCGACCTGCGCCTGCATGACAATACCGCCTTGACCGCCGCGAGCCACCGGGGCCCGATCGCGGCGGTGTACCTGATCACGCCCGAGCAGTGGCTGGCCCACGATGATGCGCCGTGCAAAGTCGACTTCTGGCTGCGCAACCTGCAAGCGCTGAGCAAAACGCTGGGCGCACTGAACATTCCCCTGCTGATCCGCACCGCAGCCACCTGGGACCAGGCGCCTGGCGTGCTGAGCCAGCTGTGTCGCGAACTGTCGGTGGCGTCGGTGCATGTCAACGAGGAATACGGCATCCACGAAAGCCGTCGCGATGCGGCCGTGGCCAAGCGGTTGGAAGGGCAAGGCGTCACTTTCCACAGCTACCTGGACCAATTGTTCTTCCAACCCGGCAGCGTGCTGACCCGAACCGGTACCTATTTCCAGGTGTTCAGCCAATTCCGCAAGGTCTGCTATAACCGCCTGCACAGCGCCCTCCCACGGATGGTTGCGCCGCCAAACGCGCAGGCGCCGATCCCGCTCAAGAGCGATGCGATCCCGCCGACAGTCGCAGGTTTCCCGCCGCCCAGCGATGCGTTGCGCGCCCTCTGGCCCGCCGGTGAAGACGAGGCCCGGCGCCGCCTGGATGCCTTCGCCGATCAACAGATCAGCTACTACAAGGACGAGCGCGACTTTCCCGCCAAACCCGGCACCAGCCAGCTCTCCGCCTACCTCGCGGCAGGCGTGGTCTCGCCGCGCCAGTGCCTGCACGCCGCGCTGCAAACCAACGGCGGCGAGTTC
The DNA here is from genome assembly GCF_001983175.1 of Pseudomonas cedrina subsp. cedrina. Lineage (GTDB taxonomy): Bacteria > Pseudomonadota > Gammaproteobacteria > Pseudomonadales > Pseudomonadaceae > Aquipseudomonas > Aquipseudomonas cedrina. The sequence goes on along the minus strand of NZ_MNPW01000004.1, from coordinate 60,315 downwards.
GAAAGCGGCGACAAGGGTGCTATCACCTGGGTCAACGAACTGCTGTGGCGCGAGTTCTACAAGCACATTCTGGTGGGTTACCCGCGGGTATCGCGCCACCGTGCGTTCCGCCCCGAAACCGAGGCCGTGGCCTGGCGCAACGCGCCCGAAGACCTGGCTGCCTGGCAGCAGGCGCGCACCGGCCTGCCGATCATCGACGCCGCCATGCGGCAATTGCTCGAAACCGGCTGGATGCACAACCGCCTGCGCATGGTCGTGGCGATGTTCCTGACCAAGAACCTGTTGATCGATTGGCGCGAAGGCGAGCGCTTCTTTATGCGCCACTTGATCGACGGCGACCTGGCCGCCAACAACGGTGGCTGGCAATGGAGTTCGTCCACTGGCACCGACTCGGCGCCGTACTTCCGCATATTCAGCCCGTTGAGCCAGTCGGAGAAGTTCGACAGCGAAGGCCTCTTCATCAAGCGCTGGCTGCCGGAACTGGCAGCGCTGAATAAAAAGGACGTGCATAATCCCGAAGCCGTCGGCGGCCTGTTTGGCGTGGCCGACTACCCGCGCTCGATTGTCGACCTGAAAAAATCCCGTGAACGCGCGTTGGCCGCTTTCCGCAGCCTGCCGTCGCGCCACGCTGCAGGCGGCGAGCATGAGTGATTTCCTGGGTGAAAAGGTTTACCGCCACCTGAAGAGGAGAATCGGATGAGCCTGACACCGCGCCGTTATTGGTTGACGGGCGCCAGCAATGGCATCGGCGCCGCACTGGCCGTGGAGTTGCTCAACAGCGGCGCCCAAGTCGCACTCAGCTCGCGCACAAGAGCGCCTCTGGAAGCGCTCGCCCAGCGTTTCCCTGGCCAAGTGCTGGTGGTGGCAGGCGACCTGACCAACAGCCAGGTTGTGCGCGAGATCGGTGAACATATCGGCGGTGTCTGGGGCGCGCTGGACACGACGATCATCAATGCCGGCACCTGCGAATACGTGGATGCCCGGCAGTTTGATTCCTCGATCATCGAACACGTGGTGCGCACCAACCTGCTGGCGAGCAGCTATTGCATCGAAGCCGCCCTGCCGCTGCTGCGCGCCGGGCACTGGCCGCACCTGGTCGGCGTCGCCAGCGCCGTGACCTACCTGGCGATGCCGCGCGCCGAAGCCCTCGGCGGGTCCAAGGTCGGCTTGCGTTACCTGTTCGACTCCCTGCGCATCAGCGTGTCGCCGGACAATATCGACGTTACGGTAATCAGCCCGGGTTTTGACGCCACACCGCTGACCGAACGCGATGACTTTCCCATGCCCCTCAGTTGGCCGGCGGACAAAGCCGCAAAGCATATCTTCGCCAAGCTGGAAAAACGCCCGCTGGAAATTGCCTTCCCTGCGCTGTCTATCGCGACCCTCTGGCCGCTGTCGAAACTGCCGGACCGCGCGCAGCTCATTATTGGCAAGCGCATGTCACGCAGCCCGCCGCCGAGAAAGGACGACCGGTAAAGATCGCCACCCACCCAGCGACAAACGGCCGTACTTTTACTTGCAGCTTGCCGCTCAAAGCTTGAAGCTGCCGCCATGACCCACATCCCCCACACCCAAATCGCCGAACCCGCCGTCACCTGCTCAACATGCGCGGCCTGTTGCTGCCAGTTGGAAGTCATGCTGATCACCGACACCGGCGTGCCGGAGCGCTATATCGACACCGACGACTGGGGCGGCGAAGTGATGCTGCGCCTGGACGATGGATGGTGCGCGGCGCTGGATCGAGACACGATGATGTGCACGATTTACGAGCGACGGCCGCTGATTTGCCGGGAGTTCGAGATGGGCGCGCCGGAGTGCCTGGAAGAGCGCAAGGGGATTGCGACGGCGTATCGCTGATCCTGTGATCAGCGCAGGTCTGAATGTTGGAGCGGGCTTGTGTGGGAGCCGGGCTTGCCCGCGATGCAAACACCTCGGGGTGTCAGTTACACCTCGGCGATGCTATCGCAGGCAAGCCAGCTCCCACACGGGGGGCTGCTGTGTTCTGGAGATTACAGCGGCATGGTGTAGTGCAGCGCGTAGCTCTCTACTCCGTCGTTGTGGCTGCTGAGGCCGGCATTGGAGTAGTGAGTGGCACGAATGCCCACTTCATGCCCGCCGGTAAAGCGCAGGCCGAAACCCAGGCGGTCTTCGAACTGGAAAGCCTGGCCGATGTTGTTGTCTTCCAGTTTGGTGCGAGAGAACACCGCCACGCCGATGCCGGCTTCGATGTAAGGCTTGACCGACTGCCCGGCAAACTCATACACAAAGACCGGCGAGAACGACAGGCTGCTCGCGCCCGCACGGTCATCACCTTCCCAATAGGTATAGGCGCCGCTCCAGTAGCCGGTCAGGCGACCTGTGTCGCTTTGCATCCAGCTCTTGTCCCAGTCCGACGTCAACCCCAACCGATAAGTCAGCGTCGAATCACTGGTGGCGCCCAGACCAAACTCCAGCCCGGCTGCCTGCGCCGAAAAAGAGTGTCCCATTACCGCGGCCGCAAGCGCAGCCAAACAGAGAAAACGCTTCATATGAAACATCCCTTCTAACGACGTTGTAAGATTTTATGTACTGGCTAACTTGCTATAGAAGTCGCCGTTAATGCAGAAGTTCAGTGGAAAACCGTGTTTATTTCACGAAATTTTCACGAACCGAAATTACCCACATTTCCGGGAAATTTCCATAGTGTAGGTAGGATGTTTCTGAAATGAGGCAGATCCCCGCTGGTCCAGAACCGCGCAGGCGCAGGGTTGCCAACGGCCAGCAGGTCGCGCTCGCCCAGCAAACGCTTGAGCTGGCGGGCCACAGCGGCGCCGGTATCGATGAGGATGATGCTGGGGGGCAGCATCTGGGCCAGGAGCGGCTTGAGGAAGGGATAGTGGGTGCAACCCAGGATGATGGTGTCGCAACCGGCGCTGAGCAGCGGCTCGATGTAGCCCTGCAACATCTGGCGCAGGATGGGGCTGTTCAGGTCGCCGGTTTCAATCAATTCCACCAGGCCCGGGCAGGGCTGGGTGATGACCCGCACATCGGTGGCAAAGCGGTCCAGCAGCGCAGCGAACTTGGCGCTCTGCAGGGTGCCGGTGGTGGCGAGCACGCCGACCACGCCGCTGCGGGTGGCGGCGGCCGCGGGTTTGACGGCAGGCTCCATGCCCACCAGCGGCCAATCGGGGTAGTCCTGGCGTAGCTCGGCAACCGCCGCGACGGTTGCGGTGTTGCAGGCAATTACAAACGCCTTGGCGCCCTGCTCGCAAAAAAACGCCGCGACTTGCCGCGAACGCTCACGAATAAAGGCCGGGGTTTTCTCGCCATAGGGGATGTGCCCGCAGTCGGCCACATACAGCAGCGACTCATGGGGCAGTAGCTGCTGGATCTCGTCCAATACCGACAAGCCGCCGACACCGGAATCGAACACACCAATGGGCGCGTCCTTAACCATGCTCGGTCCCGCACACGCTGCAACCGGGGTCGCGCTTGACGCGCAACTCGCGAAAACGCGTGGTCAGGGCATCGATGAGCAACAAGCGCCCGACCAGGGGTTCACCGAAACCGGCCAGCAGTTTCAAGGCTTCCAAGGCTTGCAGGCTACCGACCAGCCCCACCAGCGGGCCGACTACGCCCGCTTCGCTGCAGGTGAGTTCGGTATCGCTGCCGTGCCCATATAAACAGTGGTAGCACGGGCTTTCGGCGCGACGCGGGTCGAATACCGACAGCTGGCCTTCAAGGCGAATCGCCGCGCCACTGATCAAAGGCTTGCCGCCGGCGACACAGGCCGCGTTGACCGCTTCGCGGGTGGAGAAGTTGTCACTGCAATCGAGCACCACGTCCACCCCCTCTACCGCCGCCGCCAGGGAGTCGGCATCCAGCGCGGCGCGGTGGGCGATCAGTGTGATCTCGGGGTTGATGGCGGTGAGGCGGCGCAGGGCCGAATCGACCTTGGTCTGCCCGACGCTGTCGGTGTCGTGGATGATCTGGCGCTGCAGGTTGGTCAGGTCGACGGTGTCGAAGTCCGCCAGATGCAACTCGCCCACACCGGCGGCGGCCAGGTACAGCGCAACCGGGGCGCCTAGCCCGCCGAGGCCGACGATCAACGCGCGGCTGGTTTTCAGACGCAATTGGCCGTCGATGTCGACATGCTGCAACAGAATCTGCCGGCTATAGCGCAACAGCTCCTGATCGCTCAGCACGGCCGGCGCCCCAGGCTGATACGCTCGTGGCCGCCGAGGTCGATACGGCTGTGTACGTCCTCGAAACCCTCGCTCAACAGAAGGTCGCGCACCGCCGAAGCCTGGTCGTAACCGTGTTCCAGCAACAACCGGCCGCCCGCATTCAGATGGGCCGGCGCTTGTTTGATGATGTGGCGCAGGTCATCCAGGCCGTCACGGCCGGCCACCAGTGCGCTGGCCGGTTCAAAGCGCACATCGCCCGCCGCCAGGTGCGGGTCGTTGTCGGCGATGTAAGGCGGGTTGCTGATGATCAGGTCATAGACCTGGCCTTGCAGGGCGCTGAACCAATGGCTGTTCAGTACGCTGGCGTTATTGAGGTGCAGGCGTTGGCGATTGCGTTCGGCCAGGGCCACGGCTTCCAGCACGCGGTCGACGGCGGTCACCCGCCAGGCCGGACGCTCACTGGCCAGGGCCAAGGCAATGGCGCCGCTGCCGGTGCCCAGGTCGAGGACCTTGGCGGGCGTGGCCGGCAATAATTGCAGGGCGGCTTCCACCAGCAATTCGGTATCCGGACGCGGGATCAGCGTATGGGGCGCGACCTCCAGGTCCAGCTTCCAGAACCCCTGCTGCCCCAGGATATAAGCCACCGGTTCACCACCACGACGGCGCTGCAGGTAGCCGGCAAAGGTCAGCGCGTCTTCGCTGCTGACGATTTTCTCCGGCCAGGTGTGCAGGTAGCTACGCGATTTGCCCAAGGCAGCCGCCAGCAACAATTCGGCGTCCAGGCGTGCGGTCGGCGAATCGGGCAGGTCGGCGGCGCGCAGCAGGCTGGCGATGATGGTCATTTATTCACCTGTTTATTCGCCTATCGCCGCGAGCTGATCGGCCTGGTACTCGGCGAGCAACGGCTCGATCACCGCATCCACGCCACCGGCGAGGATCTCGTCGAGGGAATACAGGGTGAGGTTGACCCGGTGGTCGGTCACCCGGCCCTGGGCAAAATTGTAGGTACGGATGCGCTCGGAGCGGTCGCCCGAGCCCACCAGCAACTTGCGCTCGCTGGCGATCGCATTGGCGGCGGCACTGGTCTGCTGGTCGTTGAGCTTGGCCGACAGCCAGGACATGGCCCGTGCACGGTTTTTGTGCTGGGAACGTTCTTCCTGGCACTCCACCACAATGCCTGAAGGCAAGTGAGTGATGCGGATCGCCGAATCGGTCTTGTTGACGTGCTGGCCACCCGCGCCCGACGAGCGGTAGGTGTCGACGCGCAAGTCGGCCGGGTTGATCTCGATGGCTTCCTGTTCGTCCGGCTCGGGCAAAACGGCGACGGTGCACGCAGAGGTATGGATACGGCCTTGGGATTCTGTGGCCGGCACGCGCTGGACGCGGTGCGCGCCGGACTCGAACTTGAGCTTGCCGTAGACGTTATCGCCTTCGACCCGGGCGATAACTTCTTTATAGCCGCCGTGCTCGCCCTCGTTTTCAGACAGTATCTCGACCCGCCAGCCGCGACGCTCGGCATAACGCGAATACATGCGGAACAGATCGCCCGAGAAGATCGCCGCCTCGTCGCCGCCGGTACCGGCACGGATTTCGAGGAACACGTTGCGCCCGTCATTCGGGTCCTTGGGCAGCAGCATGCGTTGCAGGTCGCCTTCCAGCTCGGCCAGTTTTTCCTTGGCTTCGCGGACTTCTTCCACGGCCATTTCTCGCATGTCCGGGTCGTTGTCCTTGAGCAGCGCCTGGGCGCCTTCAAGGTCGGCCTGCACTTTCAGCAGGTTTTTATACGTCGCCACAACAGGTTCGACTTCGGCGTATTCCTTGGAATAGGCGCGAAATTTGGCTTGATCGGAGATGACCTCGCCATCGCCGAGCAAGGCGGTCAGTTCTTCGAAGCGGTCCTGGAGCACGTCCAGTTTATTGAGCAGTGACGCTTTCATTGCGGTTTTTTATCCGAAGAGCTATCTGGCGCGCCCTCACCGAGGGCAAAGAGTTCCTGGGCCATGGCCAGCGCATCGAGGCGGCCTTCGGCAGTCAATTTTTTAAGCTGTACGCTGGGCGCGTGGAGCAACTTGTTGGTGAGGCCGCGGGCCAATTGCATCAGCACGTCTTCAGCGCTGCTGCCGTTGGCCAGCAAGCGCTGGGCCTTGACCAGCTCCTCGTCGCGCAGGCGTTCGCCTTGCTGACGATACGCCTTGAGCACGTCCACCGCCGCCAATTCGCGAAGACGCACCATGAAGTCTTCGGCGCCGGTGCTGACCATTTCCTCGGCCGCCTGGGCAGCACCCTGGCGGCTCTTGAGGTTTTCGGCGACCACTTCATGCAGGTCGTCGACGCTGTACAGGTAAACGTCGTCCAACTCGCCGACTTCGGGTTCGATATCCCGAGGAACGGCGATATCCACCATAAAGATAGGCTTGTGCTTGCGCAGCTTCAACGCGCTTTCGACCGCGCCTTTGCCCAAAATCGGCAACTGGCTGGCGGTAGAGCTGATGACGATGTCGCTGCGCACCAGCTCGGCCGGGATATCCGCCAACAGCACGGCATGGGCACCGAACTGCTCGGCGAGAATGCTGGCGCGCTCCAGGGTGCGGTTAGCTACCACGATACGCTTTACGCCCAGCTCATGCAGATGACGGGCGACCAGGGTGATGGTCTCACCGGCGCCGATCAACAGGGCCTGGCTGCGTTGCAAGTCGCTGAAAATCTGTTTGGCCAGGCTGACCGCGGCAAAGGCCACGGACACCGGGTTTTCGCCAATGGCGGTGTCGGTGCGCACCTGCTTGGCCGAGTTGAACGTGGCCTGGAACAGGCGCCCCAGCAGCGGACCGACGGTACCGGCCTCACGCGCCACGGCGTAGGCGGATTTCATCTGGCCCAGGATCTGCGGCTCGCCCAACACCAGCGAATCGAGACCGGCCGCCACACGCATCATGTGACGAACGGCCGCATCCTCTTCGTGCACATAAGCGCTCGCGCGCAGGTCGTCGAGGTCCAGATGGTGATAATCGGCCAGCCAGCGCAGGACGACATCCGCCGAGAGATGCTCCTGTTCTATATAAAGCTCGCTGCGATTGCAGGTCGAAAGGATCGCAGCTTCGCGACTGTCGGTGAGCCGGCAGAGCTGTTGCAGGGCCTCAACCAACTGCTCGGGCGTAAACGCCACGCGCTCGCGCACGTCTACGGAGGCAGTCTTGTGGTTGATACCCAGTGCGAGGAAGGCCATTCAATATCGCTGATGATGTCGGGAAGCCGACAATTGTCCTACTTCGAAAGATTCAGAACAACCACCGTCGTCTATTGTCCCTATACGTTGTGCCTATAAAGGCATCCATTGAGACTCGGTTATGTTTGGCCGAAGGCTTGTGTCATGATGATCCGACCGCAGGTTAGTCGTCCTCTTCCTATATGAATAGATCTTCCGCGTTGCTCCTTGCTTTTGTCTTCCTCAGCGGCTGCCAGGCCATGGCACCCGTGTCGCCGGACGGTACGCCGCCGGTGGAAGACAGCACCCCCGCCCCTGAAAAGCCCAAGGTTTATTCCTCGTTCAGTGAAGAAACGGTGTTCAGCCTGCTGAGCGCGGAGCTGGCCGGCCAGCGCAATCGCTTTGATATTGCGCTGGATAACTACGTGACCCAGGCCATCAATACCCAGGACCCGGGGATTTCCGAGCGCGCGTTTCGCATCGCCGAGTACCTGGGCGCCGACCAGGCAGCGCTGGACACGTCGCTGATCTGGGCGAAAAACGCACCGGATGATCTGGAAGCACAGCGGGCGGCGGCCATTCAATTGGCGCGCGCCGGGCGCTATGACGACTCCATGGTGTATATGGAGAAAGTCCTGCAGGGCAAGGGCGACACGCATTTCGATTTCCTCGCGCTGTCGGCCGCCGACACCGACCAGGACACGCGCAACGGCCTGATGAAGAGTTTCGACCGCCTGCTGCAAAAGCACCCGAAGAACAGCCAGCTGATTTTCGGCAAGGCCTTGCTGCTGCAGCAGGACGACGAAGCCGACGCGGCGCTCAAGCTGCTGGAACAGAACCCGCCGGAAGAAGGCGAAATCGCCCCGATCCTGCTGCGCGCACGTTTGTTGCAGAACCTCAGTCGCGGCAAGGAAGCGATTCCGCTGCTGGAAAAAAGCATCAAGAAGTACCCGGATGACAAACGCCTGCGCCTGACCTACGCGCGCATGCTGGTTGAGCAGGACCGCATGGAGGACGCCAAGGTGCAGTTCGCCAGCCTGGTCCAGCAATACCCGGACGATGACGAACTGCGCTATTCCCTGGCACTAGTGTGCCTGGAAGCGAAGGCCTGGGATGAGGCCAAGGGTTATCTTGAAGAGCTGATCCAGCGTGAAAGCCATGTGGACTCGGCGCACTTGAACCTTGGCCGTATCGCCGAGGAGCGCAACGACCCGCAGGCCGCCCTGCTTGAGTACGCCCAGGTCGGCCCCGGCAACGATTACCTGCCGGCTCAATTGCGCCAGGCCGATATCCTGATGGGCAACGGGCGCACCGACGAGGCGGAAAAACGCCTGGCCGCGGCCCGCGATGCCGAACCGGACTACGCGATCCAGCTGTACCTGATCCAGGCCGAGACGTTATCGGCCAACAATCAGGGCGAGCGCGCCTGGAAAGTGCTGCAACAAGCCTTGCTGCAATTCCCCGACGATTTGAACCTGCTCTACACCCGCGCCATGCAGGCGGAGAAACGCAATGACCTGGCGCAGATGGAAAAAGACCTGCGCCTGATCATCAAGCGCGACCCGGACAACGCCATGGCCCTCAACGCCTTGGGTTACACCCTGTCCGACCGCACCACGCGCTACGCCGAAGCCAAGGCACTTATCGAGCAAGCCCACAAGCTCAACCCGGAAGACCCCGCCGTGCTCGACAGCCTGGGCTGGGTGAACTACCGCCTGGGCAACCTGGACGAAGCCGAACGCTTGCTGCGCCAGGCGCTGGAGCGCTTCCCCGACCACGAAGTCGCCGCGCACCTGGGCGAAGTGCTGTGGGCCAATGGCAAGCAGCGCGAAGCGCGTCAAATCTGGGCAAAATTCCTCAAGGAACAGCCCGAAAGCCCCATCCTGCGCAGCACCATCAAGCGCCTGACCGGATCCGAGACCCTTTAAGCTTATGTTCTTGCGCCACGTTGTCATGTTCAGCTTCATCGCCCTGCTCGCCGGTTGCGCGGGTTTTGGCGCCCGCGAATCCGTTGAGGGCCAGGGCAACCCGGCGCAATGGAAGCAGCACAAGGACCAGCTCAGCAGTATCGATGGCTGGCAGATCGAAGGCAAAGTGGGGGTGCGCGCACCGAAGGACTCCGGCAGCGGCACCTTGTTCTGGCTGCAACGCCAGGACTACTACGACATTCGCCTGTCGGGCCCGCTGGGCCGTGGCGCCGCGCGCCTGACCGGCCGTCCGGGGCAAGTCAGCCTCGAGGTGGCCAACCAGGGCCGCTACGAAGCGACCTCGCCCGAGGCGCTGCTGGAAGAACAGATAGGCTGGAAGCTGCCGGTGTCGCACCTGGTCTGGTGGGTACGCGGCCTGCCCGCGCCTGACAGCAAGAGCCGTCTGACCCTCAACGGCGACAGCCGCCTGGCCGGCCTGGAACAGGATGGCTGGCAGGTTGAATACTTGAGCTACGTGGAGCAAGGCGGTTACTGGCTGCCCGAGCGCATCAAGCTGCATGGCACCGACCTGGACGTCACGCTGGTGATCAAGGACTGGCAGCCGCGCAAGCTGGGGCAATGACGTGTCCGGACAAACACTGACCCTGCCCTCCCCGGCCAAGCTGAATCTGATGCTGCACATTCTCGGTCGCCGCGACGACGGCTACCACGAATTGCAGACGCTGTTTCAGTTTCTCGACTACGGCGATGAACTGACCTTCGCCGTGCGCGACGACGGCGTGATCAAGCTGCATACCGAATTCGAAGGCGTCCCTCACGACAGTAACCTGATTGTGAAGGCTGCGAAAAAACTTCAGGAACAGTCCGGCTGCAAGCTGGGCATTGATATCTGGATCGATAAGATCCTGCCCATGGGCGGCGGCATCGGTGGCGGCAGCTCGAACGCCGCGACCACATTGCTCGGCCTGAACCACCTGTGGCAGCTGGGTTGGGACCATGATCGCCTTGCCGCGCTGGGCCTGACGCTGGGCGCCGACGTCCCGGTTTTCGTGCGTGGGCACGCGGCTTTTGCCGAGGGCGTGGGCGAAAAACTGACCCCTGAATACCCCGAAGAGCCGTGGTACGTCGTGCTTGTTCCGCAAGTATCTGTAAGTACAGCAGAAATTTTTTCAGATCCGCTGTTGACACGTAACACTCCTCCCATTAAAGTGCGCCCCGTTCCCAAGGGAAACAGTCGAAATGACTGCTTACCGGTTGTAGCAAGGCGTTATCCAGAAGTACGTAACGCATTGAATTTGTTAGGTAAATTTACCGAAGCAAAATTAACCGGAACTGGAAGTTGTGTGTTTGGGGGCTTCCCAAGCAAAGCTGAAGCTGATAAAGTCTCGGCCCTTCTTACAGAGACCCTTACAGGGTTTGTAGCAAAGGGAAGCAACGTTTCGATGTTGCATCGCAAGCTGCAAAATCTGCTCTAAAGGAATCGAGTGCCAGGCACTCGTTGCAACAGATACAGGGGCGTCGCCAAGCGGTAAGGCAGCAGGTTTTGATCCTGCCATGCGTTGGTTCGAATCCAGCCGCCCCTGCCATTTTCCATACTCATCCAGGTTACCCTCAGCCTCTAGGTACTGCGCGTGTCCAAGATGATGGTCTTTACGGGGAACGCCAACCCCGATCTGGCTCGACGTGTCGTACGTCAGCTGCATATCCCTCTCGGTGACATCTCTGTCGGTAAGTTCTCCGACGGCGAAATTACCGCCGAGATCAATGAAAACGTTCGCGGTAAAGACGTCTTCATTATTCAGCCGACCTGCGCTCCGACCAACGATAACCTGATGGAACTCGTCGTGATGGCTGATGCCTTCCGCCGCTCCTCAGCGACTCGAATCACAGCTGTAATCCCTTACTTTGGTTATGCCCGTCAGGATCGCCGTCCGCGTTCCGCACGTGTGGCTATCAGCGCGAAAGTCGTGGCTGACATGCTCACCGTGGTAGGCATCGATCGTGTTCTCACGGTTGACCTGCACGCTGACCAAATCCAGGGGTTCTTCGATATCCCGGTAGATAACATCTACGGCTCCCCCGTCCTGGTGGATGACATCGAAGACCAGCGCTTTGAAAACCTGATGATCGTGTCCCCGGACATTGGTGGCGTCGTGCGTGCACGGGCTGTTGCCAAATCCCTGGGCGTGGACCTCGGGATCATCGACAAACGCCGCGAGAAAGCCAATCACTCTGAAGTGATGCATATCATCGGTGATGTCGAAGGGCGTACCTGTATTCTGGTTGATGACATGGTCGACACCGCCGGCACCCTGTGCCACGCGGCCAAAGCCTTGAAAGAGCACGGTGCCGCTAAAGTCTTTGCCTACTGCACACACCCTGTGCTGTCCGGCCGAGCGATCGAGAACATCGAAAATTCCATGCTGGACGAACTGGTGGTGACCAACACCATCCCGTTGTCCGCTGCTGCACAAGCCTGTTCGCGTATCCGTCAATTGGATATCGCACCGGTTGTTGCCGAGGCGGTTCGCCGCATCAGCAATGAAGAATCGATCAGCGCGATGTTCCGTTAAGGGTCAAACCTTCGGTACATCCTCTGACGAAAAGCGCCCCGCCCCGACATTCTGTTGGGGCGGGGCTTTTTTGCCCATGTCGAGTCCGGCGCTGGTCGCAAACGCCGCTCGATGATGGCTATTTTGGAGATACAACATGAATGATTTTACTCTGAACGCCCAAGCGCGTACTGACCTGGGGAAAGGTGCGAGCCGCCGCCTGCGTCACGCCGCCAACATCCCAGCCGTTGTATACGGTGGTAACAAGCCTGCTGAATCCGTGACCATCCTGTCCAAGGAAATCGCCAAGCTGTTCGAAAACGAAGCTGCCTACAGCCACGTGATCGAGCTGAACGTCGATGGCACCAAGCAGAACGTCATCGTTAAAGCGATGCAGCGTCACCCGTCCAAGCAGTTCATCATGCACGCTGACTTCGTTCGCGTTGTTGCCGGCCAGAAACTGACCGCCATCGTGCCTGTGCACTTTGTGGGCGAAGAAGCTCCGGTCAAGAAAGGTGGCGTTGTTTCCCACACCACCACCGAGCTGGAAGTGACCTGCCTGCCGAAAGACCTGCCTGAGTTCATCGAAGTCGACTTGTCGAACGCTGAAGTCGGCACCATCATTCACCTGTCCGACCTCAAGGCCCCTAAAGGCGTTGAGTTCGTTGCACTGGCTCACAACGACGACAAGGCTGTTGCCAACGTCCACGCGCCACGTGTTGTAGCTGAAGATGAAGCTGGCGAACCCGCTGCAGAGTAATACGCTCTGCAACGAAGGAGCATGAGGAAACATCGCGGACCGAAACGTAGCGAGAAAGCGGGCGATAACGCGGCGTTTACTCTTGAGTAAATGATGTAATGTCGTCCACTTTCGCCGCACCCAGGTCTGGCGATGTTATCCACAACTCCAAAGGAAGGGCCCCTGTCGTGACTGCCATTAAACTGATCGTTGGCCTGGGAAATCCAGGCGCCGAATACGAACAGACCCGGCATAACGCGGGGGCCCTTTTTGTTGAGCGCATCGCCCACGCACAAGGTGTGAACCTTGCGGCCGATCGCAAATATTTCGGCCTGACCGGGCGCTTCTCGCACCAGGGTCAGGATGTTCGTCTGCTGATACCCACCACCTACATGAACCGCAGCGGCCAGGCGGTCGCGGCGCTTGCGGGGTTCTTCCGGATCAAACCCGAAGAGATCCTGGTGGCCCATGACGAACTGGACCTGCCGCCCGGCGTTGCCAAGCTCAAGCTGGGCGGCGGGCACGGCGGGCACAACGGCCTGCGCGACATCATCGCGCAGCTGGGTAATCAGAATAATTTCTACCGTCTGCGGCTCGGCATTGGCCACCCAGGCGTTGCCAGTATGGTTTCAAATTTCGTCCTGGGTCGTGCGCCACGCGCCGAACAGGAAAAACTCGATGCCAGCATCGACTTTGCCCTCGGCGTGCTGCCGGATATCTTCGCCGGTGAATGGAACCGCGCGATGAAAAACCTGCACAGCCAGAAGGCCTGACACTTACCGAGGGGAAACACCATGGGATTCAATTGCGGCATCGTCGGCCTGCCCAACGTCGGCAAATCCACCCTGTTCAACGCCTTGACCAAGTCCGGTATCGCAGCGGAGAACTTCCCCTTCTGCACCATCGAGCCCAACAGCGGCATCGTGGCCATGCCTGACCCACGCCTGGCGGCGCTGGCGGCCATCGTCAACCCCAAGCGCATCCTGCCGACCACCATGGAATTCGTCGACATCGCCGGCCTGGTAGCCGGTGCCTCGAAGGGTGAAGGCCTGGGCAACAAGTTCCTCGCCAACATCCGTGAAACCGATGCCATCGCCCACGTGGTCCGCTGCTTTGAAGACGAGAACGTGATCCACGTCTCCAACAGCGTCGACCCCAAGCGCGACATCGAGATCATCGACCTGGAACTGATCTTTGCCGACCTCGACAGCTGCGAGAAGCAACTGCAGAAAGTCGCGCGTAACGCCAAGGGCGGCGACAAGGATGCAGTGGTCCAGAAAGGCCTGCTGGAGCAGTTGATCGCTCACTTCACCGAAGGCAAGCCCGCGCGCAGCCTGATGAAGAACATGAGCACCGACGAGAAAGCCGTGATCAAAGGCTTCCACCTGCTGACCACTAAGCCTGTTATGTACATTGCCAACGTTGCTGAAGACGGCTTCGAAAACAATCCACTGCTGGATGTGGTCAAGGCCATCGCCGACGAAGAAGGCGCGATCGTTGTACCGGTGTGCAACAAGATCGAAGCGGAAATCGCCGAGCTGGATGACGGCGAAGAAAAAGACATGTTCCTTGAGGCCCTGGGCCTGGAAGAGCCTGGCCTGAACCGTGTGATCCGCGCCGGTTACGAAATGCTGCACCTGCAGACTTACTTCACTGCGGGTGTAGAAGAAGTGCGTGCTTGGACTGTGAAGGTCGGCGCCACCGCGCCGCAGGCGGCTGGTGTGATCCATACCGACTTCGAGAAAGGCTTCATCCGTGCCGAAGTGATCGCGTACAACGACTTCATTCAGTACAAGGGGGAAGCAGGGGCGAAGGAAGCGGGTAAGTGGCGTTTGGAAGGTAAGGAATATATCGTTAAAGATGGCGATGTGATGCATTTCCGTTTTAACGTGTAAGTATTACCTGCGGTTTACACCGCAAATAAAAGCCGATGCAATGCATCGGCTTTTTTGTGGGCGAATGTTTACCAATTTTAAAGTTAAAACCTCAGCTAAAGCTCGAGCAACTTCAGATCTTTCTTACTCACTTATTCATCCGCCGAAAACACCAACTAACAATCTAACTTATCCTACGCAGACTGGACAAATAACGACAACGCGAGTAAGTGACAACCCTTATAAAATTCGATCTACTGGAGTTAGCTTGCAAACAGCACCTTAATAGTGATTATGGAGTAATCATTCGATGTCGGCGTTCGACCACATGGAAAATGAGACGGAGATCTCCCTGATTGACGATCCTGATATTGAAAGCATGTTGGCCAGCACTGCTACGCTCAACATAGACATCTTGTTGCTAGGGGAAACCGGCACTGGCAAGGATACCTTGGCGCAGCGCATTCATCACCTCTCCGGCCGACGGGGTAATTTCGTCGCCGTAAACTGTGCGGCTATCCCGGAAAGCCTCGCGGAAAGCCAGTTGTTCGGGGTCAACAGCGGCGCCTATACCGGAGCGATGCAATCACGCGCCGGCTTTGTAGAAGCTGCGCACTTGGGCACGCTGTATCTGGACGAGATCGACAGCATGCCACTGAGCCTGCAAGCCAAATTGCTGCGTGTGCTGGAGTCGCGCGGCGTGGAGCGCCTGGGCTCGACGCGCTTTATCCCAGTGGACATGCGCGTCATAGCATCAGCCCAGCACTCGTTGCACGAAATGGTCGAGCAAGGCACCTTCAGGCGCGACCTGTACTTTCGCCTGAATGTCGTCAACATCCAGCTTCCGGCTCTGCGGAACCGAAGCGAACTTATCATTCCATTGTTCCGGATAATGATCCGCGAGGAAGCCGACCAGTTCAAATGCACTGCACCGTCGCCGTCTGGAGAATTGCTGCAGCAACTGCTGTGCCACCCTTGGCAGGGCAATGTTCGCGAGTTGCGCTCGACGGCCAAACGGTTTGTATTGGGCTTGCCGCCGCTCCCTGCGACGGTAATAACACGCCAGGAAATGGAGTTGAGCCTGAAGGCACGCTTGCTTCAGATGGAAAAATCACTGATTGAGGAGTCTCTTCGTCAAAACAGCTACTGTGTAGACCGTGTTGCAACAGAGCTGGGTATCGCCAAAAGAACGCTCTACCATCGAATGAAGCACCTAGGAGTATCACTGAGCTGAAAGTACCCTGCCTGACGTTCCTGGCATAGTAAATACACTTCTTGAAACATCCCCCATAGAAAGGAATGGAACGTATAAATCTCTTGAACCACATAAATCAGGGAACAGCACTACTGTTGTGCACATCTACCTTGAAGTATTGCTGAACCCAGTAAAACTAACGTTATACACGGAGAAACAATATGACTATTCCTAGTGGATCATCCTATTCACCTTATTGGAGCGGTTTCGGTAGTGGCGGTATGACTTCTCAAGAGGCTGACGCAGGCATAGAAGCCTCGGAAGCGAAGAAACGCGCGGACGGCGTAAAAAACGCGTTCAAAAAAGCAGAGAACGAAAACACCAGCGGTATTAAATCAGCCGTTGACTCGTTGCGACTATAACTACCTGAAAGCATTCCTAGCCTTTCCGGCATACTCTGTCGGGAAGGCTATTTTTCAAAAATAAAAAACTCAAAACTTCAATGATTCGGTGGCAGGACTACTTCATGACAGAGATCATAAATGCTACTGAAGTAAGAAAGCTTCCAAGTTCTTCTTGGTCAGACGAGACGTCTGACTTGAGTGCCGATATAAACTTTTTAACTCGGCCATGATTCCATCGTCACTGCCGAACATTACAGCTAGCTTGACCTCGCCACGGAACCTGCTGAAAGAGGCGGCAGGCGAACTGACCTCCGTGACCAACCGCATGACCAGAAGCCTGCGCGCATTGGGGGGCACGGACAAACTTGACGAGGCTCGAAAATACCCGAGCCAGCTCTCCGACGCATTGTTGCTTCAGCATATGTTGACGAAGTGCGTTGGAAAAACCGCTCAGTGCATCGATAAAATCAGCAGCCTCCAGTAGGTCAAAATGACTCCCACCTTGTTTACTGTATTAATCTCTTTCACGCTCCTGCTGAGTGCCTGCAGTGAACGTGTCGAGCTCCATCGGCAATTAACAGAACAAGAGGCCAATGAAGTTGTAGCAGAGCTGGCCGACAAACATATTCGCGCCACTAAAGTCCCCGCAAAAGATGGCGTTACCGTGGTCGTCAATGCCACCGATATTGCGCGCGCCGTGCGCACGCTGGAGGCCGTCGGGCTGCCTCGGACGGCACGCGCTACGTTGGGCAACACCTTTCGTAAAGAAGGCGTCATCTCGACGCCGCTGGAAGAACGAGCACGCTACATCTATGCGCTGTCCCAGGAACTGGAAACCACTTTATCGAACATTGATGGGGTCGTCGTCGCCCGAGTACATGTGGTACTGCCTGAGCGTGTGGCTCCGGGTGAGCCTGTACAACCGGCCTCCGCGTCGGTGTTCATCAAACATGATCCGCGGCTTGACCCCGACAATATCAGGGCACGTGTACGCAGACTGATTGCCAGTAGCATACCAGGCATGGCCACGGCGCTCGAAAACCCGCAAAAACTGACAGTGGTATTCGTGCCTGCGACGGCTTATCTGGAGCAACAACGTTTAGCCTATTTCGGGCCATTTCTGATTCCGGGCGATGACCTCGGTTTCTGGCGAACCAGTGTGATGGTCTCGCTGCTCGCCTTGGTGCTTATGGTTTCAGCGGCCATATTCTGGCAAAAGCGAAAGCAGCGAGTCATGCAGGAATCCATTTTGCGCACTCAAACGCACGCGCAATCCCCTGACGTGCCCGCTCATTCAAACAATGAGTAACCTCGCATGGGCCCAATGGTGGGCTGCCCCCTGGTTATACGCGCACGCAGACTGGAGAAGCACCAATACCCATGCGGCACTTGTAGAACTCCATCGCAGCGGGCAGGTAGCAACGGGTACACATTACGACATTGCCTCCTGCCTGCCGCCAATGCCTGACCCCGCATTACTTCAACTTGCCATTGCGTCAGGCGAGCAACTTGATCTGGGTCTCGCACTGATTGACGGCATCTGCCGCCCCGCCTATGCAGCAGCATTGGATGCGCACCATCTGCTGTGGTGTAACAGCCTGTCCAAAGCTCTGCCTCCTGATCTCGTGCAACCCGATAACGATCCGTTGCAGTTGTTGCGCTCGTGGATCTCTCCTGCGACCTGGCAACGGCTCAGACTGCGCTTTCCCCGCCGCCGCGTGCTTGAGCTGGAAGACAAGCCACCGTCGCTCAATGGCTCGCACAGCCGTCTTGATACCCTCTGGCATGCCGTGGTGTGGCGTATAGGCGCACTGAACCACAACGGCAGCGTTTCTGAGTCATGGGCACATGGAGATTAACGATGTTATGTCGACTCACAATCAGCTCTCAGGGCGCAACACCACCCCTCCCGGGAAGCCTGATCTCCCGTGAAATCCTGGCACGTTATACCCAGGCCGGTGACGTGCTAGAACAAGCAAAGGCTGGGGCCAAACAATTACTGAGGGAGGCACACGAGCAACGGGAACACCTGCTTGAAAAAGCAGGGCTTGAAATATGGCAGCGTGCCGATGCCCAGTTCAAACGCTGGGAGGCCGAGCGCCAAGTCCTGTATGACAACCTCGAACAATACGCCACCTCAATTGCCAACCAGGCTATTCGCCTGTTACTTGAAGAAACGCCCCCACTACAACGCATTGGAGCCCTGATCAAACAACTGCTGGCCTGCCACATTCCTGCGATCAAGGCGACATTGGTTTGTAATCCACATGAACTTGAGAAGGTGAGGCAATGCCTTGGCAGCGGCGGTGGCCATCACTGGACGCTGCACGCGGAAAACACAATTGAGCCTCAAACGCTGATATTGAAAACCGACGAAGGCGATTTTCGTATTGACTGGATCTCCATGGTCAACGCCATCATGAAAGACGATGAAGGCCTTGTGGAAAAAGGCGATCAAGACACATTTCATAACATATAGACAGCTACATATGGAACCATTTCGAAATAAAAGCCATAAAGGGATACATACCCACAAAGGCACCTCACATGAACTTTTTCGACGGCCTTAAACAGAGACTTATCAAAGAAGCAAAATTCGTTAAATACGAAGTCGACTCTGCGGCAGAAGATTTTTCCGGGTCAGCGCAAGACGCGGACTTATTTTATGAACTCTTGATAAAACATCGTAAATCCGAATACCTCGTCAATGAACAAACCCGCGTAAATTTCATGATGATGAAGTCAGGCCTGGACAGTGCACAGTAACGTGAAGCAGATACTTACCGAGTGTTTGAGGAGCGGCGTCGGAGCGTTTAGGTTATTCGAGGGCGATGACGAAGTAGTCCTGCGTCACTGTTCGGACGCTCTGCAGCTAAGTGTCCAACTGACCCAACACCCACCGAATGAAACATTGCTGATGACCTGGATGCGACTGGGAGGGATCAGCCTGGCTCACTTTCCGGGTGCTCTCGCTCAATGCCCAGCCAGCGGTGAACTCTGGCTTATTCACTGCCTGCACAAACCCTGCGACGAACCGCTGCAGCGCTGTATCGAATCTCTGCTCAACCAACGCGATACCTGGCGTGCCACTTTTGCGCGCCTGAACAAGCCGGCCCAGCCATTCAGACGTACCACGCTACGTTCGTTGTTGCACTAATCAGGGAAACACCTATGTATAACAACATTTACAAGCGCAACAGCTTGCGCATTAATCCGCCTGAAACTTCATCAGGACGTTACCACCTGAGGTACCTGATGGCGCTCGCCTGTTTGCTCGTTCCGGTGCACAGCGCTTTTGCCGCCATCCCCGCAGAATGGAAAAACACCGCCTACGCCTACGAGGCCGACCACAAACCCTTACGCGAAGTACTCGAAGACTTCGCCCAGACCTTCGGCACGCAACTGCAGATCGAGGGGCTGCTGGAGGGGGACGTCAACGGCAAGATCCGCGCGAACACCCCGCAATCCATGCTGGACAGGCTGGGCGTCGAGCACCGTTTTCAGTGGTACCTCTACAACAACACCCTGTTCATCAGCACGCTGGATCAGCAGGAGTCCGCGCGCCTGGAAGTCTCGTCGGAGACGATTGCCGATCTTAAACAGGCCCTCACCGATATCGGCCTGCTCGACAGCCGTTTCGGCTGGGGCGAGTTACCGGAAGACGGCGTGGTACTGGTCTCCGGTCCCAAGCGCTATATCGAACAGATCAAGCAGTTCAGCAGCCAGCGTCGCTCGCCGGATGAAAAGCAGAGCGTGCTGAGTTACCCGCTGAAGTTTGCCAATGCCGCGGACCGCCATGTGGACTATCGCGGCGAGAAGCTCACCGTCCCCGGCGTCGCCAGCATTTTGCGGCAGCTATTGGAACCCCGTTCCGCCTCGTCGCTTTCTGCATTGAACCAACGGTCCACCTCCCAACCGGCCCCCCTCACGCCGAACGTGCCCCGGCTGGGCAACCCGCTGCTGGGCCAGATGCTCGGTGCGAATGGCAATATGGGGCAGTTGGACCCAGGCCCGGCGCTGACCCCGCGCGCTCCGGTATCCAACAGCCGCATCCGCGTCGAAGCCGATGTGCGCAACAACGCCGTGCTGATCTATGACTTGCCGGAACGCCAGGCCATGTACCGGGAGCTGATCACTCAACTTGACGTCGCGCGCAAGCTGATCGAGATCGATGCGATCATTCTTGATATCGAACGCACGCAATTGCGCGAATTCGGGGTGAAGTGGGGCTTCCAGAACAGCCGCTTCCGAGGTGGCGTCAACATGGCACCCGGCACCTCGTCGCAGTTGTCGATTGGAAGCCGTGACCGTTTCAACGCCGATATCCGCGCGCTGGAAGCCAAGGGGCTGGCGACCATGGTCTCGAACCCTTCGGTGCTCACCCTGGAAAACCAACCGGCGGTGATCGACTTCAACCGCACCCAGTACCTGACGCCCGGCAGTGAATACGCCACTATTCTGCCGGTCACCGTGGGCACCAGTTTTCAAGTCGTGCCCAGGGTTACCACCAGCCGCGGCGTTCATCAGATCCATCTGGCGGTCGATATAGAAGACGGCAATTTCGACGAGAGCAACCCCGACCCGAACCACCTTGATGTACGCCGAGGCAAGGTCAGCACCCAAGCCGTGATGGAGGAAAAACGTTCTCTGGTCGTCGGCGGTTTTCATGTCACGCAAAGTACCGACAAACAAAACAAAATCCCCCTGCTGGGGAATATTCCGCTGTTGGGCAAATTGCTGTTTTCCTCGACCGAGCGCCAGAACAATCGGCGTGAGCGCTTGTTCATCCTTACACCACGGGTCATCGGCGACCAGGACGACCCGTCGCGCTACTTGCCACAGGCCGACCAAGCCGAATTACAAGCCGCCCTCACCCCACTGGCCAGGCGCTATTCGCCTCACGAGCCGGTGATCAAGCGCAGTGACATCATCAGCACCCTGGCGCGCCTGGTCAGTGGGGAAGTGCCCAAGGCGTTCAAGTCGGCGCCGATGCCCCTGGGGCTCAGCACCTTGTGCAGCACCCGTGACTTGCTGGCGTTGAATACCGAGCGCAGCCAATGGTTCGCCGGCCCCGAGTACAACGTGGCGGTCGTGGTGCTGCGCAACCAGTTCAAACGTAATGTGCGTATCGACGAAAAGGAATGCAGCAATTCGCAGACCCTGGCGGTCACCGTATGGCCGCGCGCCTGGCTCAAGCCGGGGGAAGAGGCCGAAGTCTTTATCGCCATGCGTCCCGTGGTGAAGGACGAACACCTCAGCGTGCCGCGCCCTTCCCTGATCACTCCAGCTCAGAAGGCTACGCCATGAAACTCAGACTCTTGTGCATGACCCTGATCGGCGCAGCGGTGCTCATCACCGGCTGTACTCCCACCTGCAAGGGTGATTCGTGCTCACGCCCGCAATCGTCCAAGGACAAGATGGTGATCTGGTGGCCGCCGCAGATGCGCGTCGAGCCCGGCCCCGCCGGCGAGCGCGCGGATTACCAGACGGTATCGCTGGAACGGTGAGGCCTCAACCTATGTCCGATCGACGCCAGGTATTCCTGGACGCCCTGATGAGCGGCACTGCCGCTCACCTGCCCCTCGCGCAAGGGATCAAGGTCTGCGCATTGCATGCGGGAAACCGGCCGGGACTGGCCCTGCAGGTGGCTCGCGAAGCCGTGCAGGCCGGGCAATTGCAGCGTGTATTGGAACGACGCTTTGAGCAGGCTTTGGCGTTCGACGGCTGTTTTGTCTACCTCGACGCCCAGCACGCCCTGGTGATCTGGCACGCCATGCCGGCAAACACCAGTGAGCTCGACAGGATCCTCAGCCGGATGCTGTCGCTGGCCAATCTGCAAACCCTGGACTCGCCCACAAGCCGCTGATCAACGCTGCTCAAGCTCGGGCAGCTCCAGGGTTTCGCGCTTGGCTTCATCATCCAGCTCTCGCAGGGTGCGGTAGATCAGAGCCACGGCCTGCAAGGTTTCCCGGGGGATACTGGCCCCCAGTTTTTTCGTGTAGAGCGTGCGGGCCAGCCATACACACTGGATCACCGGCACATCGGCCGCCTTGGCGCGACGGATCAATTTGCGCGCTTCGTCGTCCGTGCCTTTGCTCACCAGCAGCGGCAGCGGCGTTTTACCGGGGCGGTAATACAAGGCGACCGCAAAGTGCGTCGGGTTGACCACCAGCATGTCGGACTCCTCCAGCTTGGGCAGCTTGACCTTCGGTTCTTCCTGGGCCAGTTGATAGGCCAGCGAACGCCTTTGGCCTTTGACATGGGGGTCGCCTTCCATGTCCTTGTACTCTTTGACGACCTCCACCTGGGTCATGCGCATGCGCTTGGCGAAAAAGTGTTTCACCATGACCAGGTCGATGAGGGCCAGTACCAACAGCATGCCCAGGCACACATGCAGCAGGTGGCGGAACAGCGCGATCAGCGCAAGGATGTAACTCTGCAGATCACTGGTGGCCAGGTTGATCAGCGTACTCAAGGACGGGCGGACGACCACATACACAATCAACCCGATAAGACAGGCTTTCACCACACTCATCACCAGATTCATCAACTGCTGGGCCGAGAACATTTGCTTGATTTGGCTGATGGGGTTGAGACGGTTGAAATCCAGTTTCAGGGTTTCGGGGGCAAACAACAGTCCGAACTGCATCCAACTGCTGATCAGCTTAGTGGTAATCGCCACGCCGGCCATCAACAGCGCGAATGAAAAAAACACACCCAGCCCTTCAAACAGTACTTCTTCCAGCGCTCGCACAAAGGGCTGGTCCAGGCGCGATATCGGCAACAGCATCAACTGCTGGAAGCGCTGCAAGCTGGTTTCGGCGGTGGCCAGGGCGATCTCGCTGATGGCCGTGAGCACCATCAGTTTTGCCACATCCTGACTTTGCGCGACCTGGCCTTTCTTGCGTTGGTCACGCAGTTTCTTGGCGGAAGCCGGGTGCTTTTTTTCGCCTGAATCACTCATGGGCTAGCGACCTTGATCAACACTCCCAGTGAGTGTTTGAGGTCACCCAGCAAACCCATGCGCCCGACGATCAGGTCCTGCAGCAGCGCGAAGTACAGCAGCAGGATACCAATACCCGCCAGGCATTTGACCGGGGGCGCCAGCGTGCTCACCTGCAATTGCTGACTGTAGACCCCCAGCAACGCAATACCGAACTCCAGCAACAGCAACACCGCGATAAAGGGCGCGGCATAGAGCAGCATGTGTGTGAAGGTATCGCCCAATACATCGACAAACAGGCTCATGCCATTCGCCGCAGGCAGCGGAAACCATACGGTAGCAGGCCAGATCAGGTAACTGTCCCAGATCACCTGGGTCAACGCGCCCAGCCCCAGGGTGGTCATCAGTAAAAAAATCGCCAATTGCTTGAACATATGCCCCAGCGGGGTGGCGTCCGGCCCCAGCGAAGGGTTGAGCTGCCCACCGGCCAGGGCGCCGCGCTGGTTATCCAGCAACGCTCCCACTCCCTCGAACAACCAGAACGGCATGGACAGCAGTACCCCCAGCAACAAGCCCAGGGCAATCTCCTTGAGCACCAGAGCGCCGAATATCAGCGCCGAATAGTTCAGCCCTTCCATCGCCGCGTGAATACCAGGCGCGGGCAGCAGCGCCATGACCATCATAATGGTGCCGCGAAGCCTGCCGCGAATATGTTGAAAACAGAACGCCGCCACTAGGATGCCACAGGGGTAGATACGCGCCATGCCGATGAGCAAGCTGGGCAGATATTCGAGATAAAGCAGCATGGGTAGGCCTCAGTTCAGGGCCGAACGGCCGATCATGTCAAAGGTCAGGTTGATCAGTTGGATCAACTCCACGCCGATCCAGCGTCCGGTCATGATCAGCGTGACCCCCACCGCCACCAACTTGATCCCGAAGGGCAACGTTTGGTCCTGCACCTGCATCAGCGCCTGGACCAGCGACGTCATGACCCCCACCACCACCGCCACAATCAACGGCGGTGCCGACAGCACCACCACCAGCAACATGCCCTGTTTGAACAGCACGATCGGTTCCATAAGCCACTCAGAGATAGGAAAGGAACAGGCTGTCGAGCAGACGCGACCAACCGGACACCATCACGAACAACAGCAGTTTGAGCGGTAGGGAGATCGTCATCGGCGAGACCATTTGCATGCCCAACGCCAGCAACAGGTTGGAAACAATAAGGTCAATGACAATGAAAGGAATGTAGATCAGGAAGCCGATCTCGAACCCCGCCTGCAGTTGCGACAGTACAAATGCCGGGACCAATAGGATCAGGTCTTCGCGCTGCACCTCTTGCGCCATTTTCGCCGGCCACAGGCGCGCAGTGTTTTCCAGCAGATGCGTCAGCACATCCGGGTCCACATTGCGCAGCATGAATGCGCGCAACGGTTGAATCGCCTCACTCCCTGTCTGCAGAAACAGTGTCACGTTGCTTGTGTCCAGAGGAGCAGCCTTGACGGTCTCGGCGATTTCGAAACCGACCGGTGCCATGATGAATAGCGTGGCTGCCAACGCGATGCCGTTGACCGCCATGCTCGGCGGTACCTGCTGCACGCCGATGGCGTTGCGGGTGATCATCAGCACAATGACTATCTTCAAGAACGATGTGCAAATGATCAGCAGCATGGGCATCAGCGACAAACCGCCCACGAACAGCGCCAGGATGAGAGGGTCTACCCCCTGAAATGTCATCGTCCGAACATCACACGGGACAGCTGCAAGCCCAGCCGCCCGTCGACTTCCACCAACTGCCCCTGGCCGATGGGCCGGTCGCCGTAATAAAGCCCGGCCATGCCCGGCGCATAGCCGGCGATGCCCAGCACCGCACCGGGCGCGAGGTTGCGCAACTCACCCAGGGTCAGGTTCAGCGTGCCGCAGCGTACGTTCAACGCCATGCTCAGCTCATCGAACGGCTCGTGACCGAATACATCCACCACGGGCTCGCCGTCCTCATCCCCAGGGTAGTGGGGGGCTATGAATTCTTCGTCCACAGACGTGTCCTCGATTGAAGTAAGGGTCAGGCACAACGGCCCGCTGTCATCGTCAATGCACCCGTGCAGTCGCCGGGTGCCCAGCTGCAGGTAACCATTGCCCTGGGCGCGAAAGAACGTCTGCTCGAGCACCAGCACGTCACCGGCGCGCAGGCTGCGGGCTTGCGCGATCGGTAACTGCACGCGCCCAAGGGTCACCGCAATGGCCAGTGGAAACGATGCCGGCAGCGGCGCGGCCGTAGCACGCCATGGCCCGGCTTCGCACAACGCCAGGAAGCTTTCGGGGGTCAGCCACACATACCCCTCGACCCGGGATTGCCCCAGAGTCACGCTGAGTCGGCAGCCGAACGCTTTGGGTCGCGGGGCCTCCAGCAATCGTACGTAGCCCAGCAGCGCTATTACCTGAGGGCTCAGGTGATGCTGGAACAGCGCCCAGAACCAGGAGTCCGGATCGTTGCCGGATGGGGCCAACGTCACCGGGCATTCACCCAACAGGCTGAGCAACGGCCCGGCCTCAGCAAGCGCCAGCACACCGCACACGGTTTCGAAGCACACAGCCTCGCCCGCTGCGGGAGCACGGCCCGGTTCGAGCCGTAATTGACCACGCTGTTCGGCCACCTGAAACGGCAGGCAGAGGCCACGCCCGAGTCGACGACGCGCGGCAACCGTGTCGCCCTTGACCGCAGGCAAGCTCAGCAGCGGCAATATCATGCGCGGCCGACAGTAGACAGGTGCAGGCTGACCGGCTGCCCCAGCGCCACCGCGAGCCGGTCCTCACAGGGTTGCCGTACGCCACTGAGCCAGCGCGCGGTCGCATCCTCTTGCGCTTCCAGATCGATACTCCAGGCGCCCTGCTCGCGGCGTACGCGGGCGTTGATCCGCCCCAGACGAGGCACGTACAACACGGCCTGAAGCGGCCATTGCGAGACAGCTTGAATACGAGGTGCCAAGTGTTCGGCAATTGCCTCGATCATGGCAATGCTGTCCCCCCCCTTCGTACCCGACAGCGAAGTGTGCGCACCCGAGCCGTCCCCGTCATCGGTCCACAACTGCGCGAATAACCGCGTCAATTCCGCCGGCACCACGCCCGCGGTTCCCGACTCACGGTCCTCTCGCGCTTCACGCAGGCGTGGACGTTCAGCGGGTTTATCTGAAACCTGGGTCATGTCGGCTCCTGCGCCAGTAAAAGAGACAGTTCTTGAAGTTTTTCCACCTGACGCAGGCATTCGGTGACTTGTTTCTGGGCACTGCCGACGCGGGTTTGCTTTTCTTCCCGCTGTCCCTTCAATGCCTCCAACTGGCCCATTTCGCGGCGGGTGTTGGCAGACAGCGAACGCTCCTGTGTTCCCCAGGATTTCAGGGCCTGCATGCTCAGAACCTGGCCCTGGTGCCGGCTGAGCAGCTGTGCACTTTGCAGGGCTTCCTCCTGCCGGGTTTGCTCAAGCGCATCCTGGGCCTGCTGGATATGCGCCAGCAGCGCCTGCTGGGCCCGCTTCGCTTCGCGCAGGGCACGTTCGGCCCGGTCAGCCCGGTGCCGACGCAGGCGCCGCAGCGTCTCGACCTCACCGAGCAGTACGTCAGAATGGGACATTGGCCGTCAGCTCCTTGAGGTGTTCCAGCGTGGTTTCCATCGATGCGGGCTCACGCAAGTCCTGGCGCAAAAAACCATCGACAGCCTGGCGACTGTCCACTGCCAGGTCGGTCAGCGCGTCGCTGCCCGGCTGGTATTCCCCCAGCTTGAGCATCAGTTCGATCTGCTGGTAGGCCGACAGCAAACGTCGCAACGCCGTACCCGCCTGGATATCCGCAGGCTCGGCGACGTTGCTCAAGATCCGCGACAGGCTCGCCAGCACGTCCACCGCCGGGTAGTGCCCACGCTCGGCCAACTTACGGGACAGCACGATATGGCCGTCGAGCAGCGAGCGAACTTCGTCGGCCACCGGGTCATTCATGGAGTCTTGCTCGATCAGTACGGTGTAGATCGCGGTGATCACACCTTCACGGGTCAACCCCGCGCGCTCTACCAGCCGCGGCAACAGGCTGTACACCGAAGGCGGCAGGCCGCCGCGGCCCAGGGGTTCGCCGGCGGCCAGGCCGATTTCGCGCTGGGCACGGGCGAAGCGGGTCAGGGAGTCAATCAGCAGCAATACCCGTTTCCCCTTGCGCCGGAAACCTTCAGCCAATGCGGTGGCGGTAAAGGCTGCACGTGCCCGTTCCATGCTGGAACGATCGGACGTTGCACACACCAGTACCGCTTTGGAGCGCAGTTGTTCGTCGAGTTCATGATCGAGAAATTCGCGCAGCTCCCGGCCCCGCTCGCCGATCAGGCCGAACACGATGACATCGCAATCAACGTTACGGGCGATCTCGGCCAACAACGTGGTCTTGCCGCAGCCGGCTCCGGCGAACAGGCCTACACGCTGGCCTTCGCCCAGTGTGAGCAAGCCGTCGATCGAACGCACCCCGGTGGCGAGCGCGCGGCTGATGCGTGGCCGCTCGGTGGGCAGAGGCGCCTCGCACAGCACCGCGCTGGAATCCGCAACGTGCGTCTCGACAAACGCACTGGGGCCTTCCCCCGTAATCGGCCGGCCGAAACCATCCAGCACCTGGCCCAGCAATGCATCGTTGACCTGCACCCGATGCGAAACACCAAGACGCTCCACGCCGGCCCCCACTTGCACGCCTTCCAGGTTACCCAAGGCACTGAGCACGGCGTCCTGTTGATCGAAACCGATGATTTCCGCCAGCATGTAGTCGCCAGGCTTTTTTTCTACCTGGCACAAATCGCCAATACGCGCCTGAGGCAGCCGGCACTGCAGCAACATGCCATTCACGCGCTGGATTCGACCGCGCATCGTCACGGGCGCGAAGGTGGCCAACGACCGGGCCTGGCGCTGCTGCCAGGCGTCGAGACGCGCTTGCAGTTCGGCGTTCACCAGCGCACCTCATAACGTTGAACGCCATCGAAGACCACTTTGCTGTTGTCGATCAGCACCAGGCGCAAGCCATCCACTTCATCCCCGACAAACAGTCGGCTGCCCTCCTCCAGCACCACGTGGCCATTGGGCCCGCCCACGATCTGCACAATCTTGAACGGCAGCGTCCCATCACGTGCGCGAACACGGCTGATCACTGGCACCGCGCTGTCGAACTGCTCGCCAAAACGGCTGAGCATGCGCGCAACCAGATCCACGTCATCCTGTGACACGTCCCCACCGAGCGCGACTTGCCCATTGATCACTTGCAAGCTGATGCGCTGGCTCAGCTCCCGCTCGTTGAGCATCTTCAACAACTGCTGGCGCACCTCAAAGGGCGAGGCCAATTCATGTTTCTGCGCCACGGGCGGCATCAACGAAGCCTGGGCGCCAGGCTCCCCGGTGGACGCCATGCCCACTACGATGAAGATGACCGTGACCACCAACACCAGGCTGATCAGGCGCTTCTGCTGCGATTGCGAAATGGTCGATAACTTAAGCGTTCGCACCGGCTCGTTGACCTGCGGCGGCACCGAAGGCGCAGGGTCTGGCGCCTGCGGCCAGGGCTCATCAGCCGAGGTGACGCACAGCCGCACGCTCCCCACCGAAAAGGTGACGTTCAATGCAAGGTGTGCGATCTGTGCCAACGTCTGACCATTGGCATCCTGCAACAACCCCGCCTCGGCCTGCACCGACCAGTTCGAATCGATGAGTCGCAGCCGCGCATGCTGCTCGGCGATGCCTGGATCGGTCAGCACCAAGTCAGAATCGGCGCTGGCGCCGATGCTCCATTGCTCGCCAAACAAGGGCAGCGCAGCGCCCTGATGGCGCCCATCAAGCACCCGCAGCTCGAACATCATCAAACCTTCCGTGCCGGACATGACCAGCCCCTCATGCCACCGCACCGCGCATCAGCTCATCCTGGCCAAGGTCGAAGCGTCCCAGCACCTTGACCTTGGAGGCGCTGCCCAGTTCGGCAAAAGACAGCACCGGCACGTGATTGAATTCTTCCACCAGCAACGTGCGCAGCGGGCTGCGCAAGTCCTGCGCCACCAACATCACGCTCTTGAGTTTCGGACGCACGGAAAAGGCTTGATTGAGCAGCCCGACCAACGCCGCGCTATGTTCGTCCTCCAGGGCGAAGAACACCCCGGTCTGGGTCTGGCGCAGGGCTTCGCGCAGGATGTTTTCGGTCTGCGGCGACAGTAACCAGGCATGCAGACCGTCGGCTTCGCTGTACTGGTGGTAGATCTGTGCTTTAAGCGCAATGCGCGCGTAATCGGCCAACGCGTCCGGCTCACGTTCATGCTGGCCGTACTCGATCAACGACTCGACAATCAGCCGCACGGCCCGTAACGGCACACCTTCGCTGGCCAGGCGTTGCAGCACCGCCGAAAAGCGCGACAGCGGCATGATCCGCTGCAGTTCCTGAACCAATTCCGGCTGATTGTGCTCCAGCCAGCTGAGGATCGACTTGCTCTCCTGAACCCCCAGGAATTGCGGCCCGCTGAGCATCATGGCTTGTTTCATGCGCTCAACGATCAGGCTCGCCGCGCTGAAGCGCTCCAACTGCGGGTCGTCGAGCAGCGGATCATCCGGCGCCAGCCAGAGCCAATCCTGCTCATCGCGTTCCGCAAGCCCAGGTATGCCGCGCTCCGGATCAACCGTCAGGGCCTTGCGCTCAACCGCCACATGGTTGACAACCGACGCCTTGACCATCGGCACTTCATGCACGCAGAAGCGCATTTCATCGTCGGCCAATGAGTCATCAAGCTCAACCTCGAACGGTGGCAGTGTCAGGCCAATATTGGCGACCAGCGCATTGCGGGCCTGGCGGATCGAATGAATAAGATCCGTCACTTCAGGGGTCCCCCGCAGCACCGGTGAGAACTGCAACAGGTAGGGCCTGGACGGATCGAACCCGCGCAAGTCTTCACGGCCGTTCTCTTCGGGGCGCACCGCTTCGGCGGTTTCTGCTTCGGGTTGCTCCTGCCGTTGGCGCTGGCGCATCAGGTAATACCCCAGGCTGCCGGTGATCAGCGCGATGAGAATAAACACCCCGGTAGGCATGCCAGGTACCGCGGCAAAGGCGAGCATCCCCACGGAGGCGATCATCCAGCTCTTGGGCTCGCTGGTCATTTGCCGGGCAATTTCGGCGCCCATGTTGCTGACGCCCCTGCGCCCGTCCGGCGCTACACGGGTGATGATCATGCCGGCGGTAAGGGAGATCAGCAGCGCCGGAATCTGCGCGATCAGGCCATCGCCGATGGTCAGCACCGAATACAGCGCCATTGAATCGGCAGCGCTCAAGCCGTGCTGGAACATGCCCGTGGAGAAGCCCCCCAACAGGTTGACCACGACGATGATCAAACCCGCAATGGCGTCACCCTTGACGAACTTCATGGCGCCATCCATGGCTCCAAACAATTGACTCTCACGAGACAACTGCTCGCGTTTGTCCCGTGCCTGCATGCCGTCAATCAGGCCGGCACGCAGGTCGCTGTCGATGGACATTTGCTTGCCGGGCATCGCATCCAGGCTGAAACGCGCCGCCACTTCGGCCACCCGCTCCGAGCCCTTGGTGATCACCAGGAAGTTGACCAGGGTCAGGATCAGGAAGATCACCATCCCCACGGCCAGGTTGCCGCCGACCACAAAATTGCCGAACGCCTCGACGATGTCACCAGCGTCCTGCTCCAGCAGGATCAAGCGCGTCGTCGCAATCGATAGCGCCAGGCGAAACATGGTGGTCAACAGCAGAATCGACGGGAACGACGAAAATGCCAGGGGGCCCGGAAGGTAGAGCGCCAGCACGATCAGCAGGCACGAGATGCAGATATTGAGCGCGATCAGAATGTCCACCAGCCAGGTGGGCAGCGGCACGATAAAGATGAATACGATGGCCATCACCACCACGGCGCCCAATACTTCGGCGCGCTGCGCCACCTTGAGCAAAAAGCGGTTGATGGCCGAAAGCGCAGTCACGCCATGGCCCCCAGCTCACCTGGAAAACGTGCAGGGCCGCGCGTTATACGGTCCATTTCTCCGATCACCGCCAGGAAACTACGAAGGGTTTCTTCGCGTACCCGGCTGTCGAGCCACAACGCCAGTGGCAATTGCTGGACCAATGGGTAGAGCGCATTGAGCGAGACCAACTTGCGCTCGTCAGGGCCGCCTGCCAGTTCATCACCGATCCGCAGGATTTCAGCCGCTGTGATGCCGGTGCCGGCGAAACTCAGCATGCGCTGCAGCAGGTTCACTGCGTCGTGATCTATACCCAGGCGCTCGACCAGCGCATGACAACCCGCCAACACGCCGCTCAACTGTCCACAGCTCTGCAGGCCCAGTAACAAGCTGCGCAACAGAGGTGTCGGCATTGAAGACACCTTGGCCGCGATGTCGTCCGCCAAGGCTTTTCGCATCACCCTGAGCCCGTCGCCAAACCGCTCGCCTCCGTACACCCCCAGCAGCGCTTGCATCATCGTCGCCAACGATTGTCGTGTAACCACACTGGCGTAGTAGAGCGTACGCAGCGCCTGGCGCTCCTGCGGGTCGACACTGGCCGCTTGCAGCGCCAGAGCGATGTTCAGGCCGGCCTGGATCTCCCCTTTGAAACGGACCTCCAGTTTGGCGATGGCATCCCGCGCCAAGGCCGCTTCGGAGGGTCGCACCTCGGCGTCCGCCTGCGCCGCCACATGCGTCAGGACGACGAACGCGCGCGCGGGGTCGCCCTCGGAAAGCTCCAGCAAGTCTTTAACGTCAGCGCGCTGGCGTAACGCTTCCCTTGCCAGCAACGACATCATTGCCAGGGTCTTCTTGGCCGGATGCCCCAACTGGCGATACAGCTCCGCCATTTTTTCAATCGGCGGCACGCGCACGCTCATCTTGCGCTGACTCAACGGCTGACTGTTGTTTGCCACTTCCTGATTGAACAGGTGAGCGAGTTCATCCACACCATTGACGGGCACCGGCGTAGAGGTCTGGATGACAGCAGGTTGATCCAGTAGTTGGACCGTTTGCACATCGGAAGAGGATTCGACTTTCATGAACAGACCTGCACAGGAAGAGTGTTTCCCTGTGTGGCAAGACCCACTCAAACGGTTCCATCCCGTCGGATCCCACGACGAATTTGAAAGGACTTGCACAGAGCTTCAGGGCTCTATGCCAATCACTGCACAAAATCATCTTATTTCTAGATATTTATCATTATAAATCAAATAGTTATTGAGTTCATTTCCTTGGCATAGCCAGCGCAAAAGGGGTTCCCGTCGATACCTTTTCGACTGCGTCTACTCCAAGGAAATAATCATGAATATCCCTATTGAAGCTTTAGCGCACCTCGTTGGCAGCTCGCCTCAATTCATGCTTCACCTGACGGACGATCAGCAAAAAAAACTTCGGCGCTTCATTCACAAGCGCGTACTCAACCCGGAAGATGCCGATGACCTTTTGCAGTTGACGTACCTGGAAGCCTGGCGCAACCGGGAACGTTTCAGCGGCAATGCGACGCTTAGCACCTGGATGTGCGGTATTGCGCAAAACCTCATCCGCAATCACTTCAGGCGCTTGTACGCCAAGCCCGTGCATTGTGAATTCGATGAGGCCTTGTGGCATGGGCAGGACGATAACCACAACCTGGACTGGGAGTTCGAGGTCAACCGTCGCCTGGAAAAAACCCTCAGCGCTATCGACCATCTGCCGGTGGAAATGCGCAAGACACTGTACGCCTCGCTGGAAACCGACGGCAGCTATCAGGACACGGCGGACGCTCTGGATATTCCTATCGGCACTGTTCGTTCGCGTCTGTCCAGGGCGCGCGAACAACTCAAACGCGCCACTCATAACTCGCAGTATCCTTAAAGGCAGGCACCGCGTTGGGTGGCAGGGATATCTGCCCAACGCGATCAGGCTTTTTTGCTACTCGGCAGGGTGAATCGCCGGCCACTCGTCGCCCGAGTCCGGCGATTTACCTTAAACAGTTGAAAGCGTAGATAAAAATTCAAAATAAATACTTGACGCATTCCCGTTCTACGCGAATAATGCGCGCCACTTGGCTACATAGCTCAGTTGGTTAGAGCATAGCATTCATAATGCTGGGGTCCGGGGTTCAAGTCCCTGTGTAGCCACCAAGTACTAAAAACGGCTTACCGAAAGGTAGGCCGTTTTTTTATGCCCGTTGCCAACCCCTCCCGTAACAACCCTTCATGCAACGGAATTCGGCGTCCTTATACGCTGATCCGCCAAGTCAATCGTCAGGTCAGGACGTGGCAAGGGATTCAAGGTGTCGTTCAAGTTCATTCGCAACGGCTTATCCGCATTCGCCCCGTACTCGAAGTCCACGTTGACATGTTTGTGAGTGTGACTGAGCGTAGCGCTGCTGGAAAAACTGAGATTCGTCACGGCTGGCACCGACATGGCATGTGACTGGCTGGCGGTGTAGCTCATGCTCATGCTTTTGACCCGCAGGTTGCCGGGATCACTCAGCGCACGCTTGATCAAGGACTCGGTCCGTTCACCTGCAAGGTGGCTACGTTCGATCGTACGCAGAATCTCTGGCTTGAGCTCCATGCCCAGCCTTACTGAGGTGCCGTCGCCCCGCTGCAGCTGCTCGATTATCTGGGCAAACTGTGGGTCATCCTGAAGCCACTCTACGATGGCTGTCTTGTTCGCCGGCGCGACATCGTCCAGCCAGCCATACCGCCCATTGTCACGCAACCCCACACGTGTAACAGAGGACTCGACCGAGGCCAACTGACGTAGACCGCCATTCATCAAATCCTG
Source organism: Pseudomonas cedrina subsp. cedrina (assembly GCF_001983175.1). Lineage (GTDB taxonomy): Bacteria > Pseudomonadota > Gammaproteobacteria > Pseudomonadales > Pseudomonadaceae > Aquipseudomonas > Aquipseudomonas cedrina. The sequence goes on along the minus strand of NZ_MNPW01000004.1, from coordinate 26,517 downwards.
TTGGGTCATTAACGTGTCCAGCGCCTGGCTGATAGCGTAATAGTCATCCGGCTTTGTCGCCAAAGGCGGATGAGTCGCAAGAAAACGTTGCAACGTAGCCAGTTGTTCATCCACAGATCCCTGCGCACCCGACGGATCAGTGCCGGCCAAGTCCCGTCTGAATTGTGGTGAATAGCGTGACAGGCTGTGCTGAATGCCGTCGATCTGAGATTGAGTCACCGATTGCGGCGCCTTGAAAGAAAAACTGAAGGCCTGTGACTGCCCACGATCAAGTTTCACCATGACTGATACTTCCGGCAAAGCAAAAGCGGCCGTCGCTGGCCCGCCGGCTTCGGCGCTGCCCAGCGCCAGCGCATTGATCGGCGCGAAGTTGGCCCCCACACCCCCCTGTCTCAGCCATTGCGCACTGCTTCCCTCGCCGTGGCTGGTGCCCGTTGCAGAGCGCGTGGTGGATTGGCTCTTGTCCGCGTGCGCAACGTTAAGGTTACCTACCACCCCGATACCGGCGCGTATCACCGAGTCCAATTCGGCAATGTCCTCCTGCGGGCTATACATCAAACGCAACTGCGCGAGCACATCCAGATTAACGTCAGCACTGAGTTTCGAGCTTTCGCCGGCCGCGTGTTTCTCTCCCAGCGCCAGTAAGTCGCGCAAACCACCAGACTGCCCCATCAGGATCGACATCATCTTGCCGAGGTCCGCCTCCTTCACATCAAAGCCGATGCTGGAGCCTTTGTTCTTCGCAACGGCAGCCGTCAACTCACCCGCAACCCGCAAGCCTGGCCCCACGGCACCGCCCCCTCGGCCCAACGTCGCTCCCCAGCCCACGGAGCTGGCCAGGCGCCGCATATTGTCCGTGCTGATCTCCACCCTCGCGCCGGTGTCGGTACGGCTGATACTTACGCCATGGGTATGCGACTTGGAGGCTCCCAGAAAAAACTCCACCGGCGCCACAGGTTTTATTCCGGTCACCATCAACCCCAGGCTTTTGCCTTGGGTCCGGCTGGGGCTGAGGGTCTGGCCGCTGTCCAGCTGCTGCACCTGGTGGGTCATTGCATCCTTGATGGATGCATCGACGGGCAATCCCAGCAGACTCGAAAGGTGCCAGTGCAAGGCCGATCCTGGTGTTCCAAGGTCTTTGGCCAAGAGCTTGAAGTTGTCATACAGGGATTCGGCCTGCTCGTAACTGGCGATATTCTGGCTGGACAGCTTATGGATCGGGTTCTCTTCAAACCCCCTCATCACCGACTCCGCCGACGCTTGAATTCTTTTCAAGGCACTTGGGCTATTGCCGGAAACGCTGTCGAGCTCCTCGGCGATATCGGCCAGTTGCTTTAGCGTATCGGCATGGTGAATCAGGTCGGCCTCGATGATTGCCGACGGGTGACCGAGATCTCGCTTACGCTCCGGCTTCCACTCGGGCAGCATCAAGCCTTGCCCTTCGAAGTTGGCCAATAGAGCGGCCGTTGATTTTCCCGGCGAAGGCGTAACCCGTTTGAATGCTTCATACAGTTGGTGCAGCGCCGATTCAGCGCTCGGCATCGTTCGACTCAGCGTGGGCTGTGGGTCAAATGTCAGTCCATGTACATCCCCCAACAAGCGGGCGCTTGACTGACTGCTGTCTTCTACCCTGGCCAACGCCTGGCTGAGCTGTTTGGCCAACGCTTGCCGCGGTCCGGATTCGCTCAAAGCCATCAGGCGAGCGCTCAGGTCAGTGGCAACAGGCCTGGTTTTGGAGAGGGGTTTGAGCTGTTGGTGCAGTTGCTTATCGGCAGCGTAAACGTCCTCCAGTCCCCGGCGCCCTTTAACGTAATGTTGAATGGATTTGCCTTTCTCACCAAGGGCCTCCAAGGGGTGAAAGTGGGCGTTGATGCCTTGGAAAAAACTGCGTTTGAGCGGCACACCTTCACGGGTTTGCCCCATCACATTGCTGCCCACCGTCAGCGCGCCGTCTGATACCGGCCTGCGCATTTGAGAGGCCGTCAAGGTATCGGCCAATAACGGTACCTGCGTCGCCGATCTCAATGGCCCCCACTCCAGTGCATTCGGGGCCGCCTTGTCCAATCGATGGAATTGCTTGTCCCAGCCGCCAATCAGGTGCTTGTCGGCTCCCATTCGCAAGGACTCCAGAGACTGTCGCTCCGGCAACTTAAGCTTGGTCCAGTTATGTGCGGCGCCGTCGCTGCCCTGCCAGGCCTGGCGATCCAACCTGAATAGCCCACCGTCTTGAGTGTGCGTATAGAGATTGGCTTCATGATCGAGCGCCAGCGTTTTTATCGCCAGAGCAGGTGAAAGCCGCAATGGGCTGACCACCCCATCCACGCAGACCTGGAGTTGATGGTCTTTATTGACGGTTACAAAATTGCGGCCGTCGGCTACAGCGAAGCCGCTGACGGGATTCCGGGAGTTCCCGGCGAGCACCTCAACCAGTGAGACATTGGGACGTGGCTTGGGGAGCGTACTTAATTCATAGCTGGCGCCCTCAAAGACCGGATCACGCACTTTTTGGATCGTCACGGCTTTGAGTTGCCCCTCTTGCAGCGCGTAGGCACGTCCGTCCAGCCCACGCTCCAGATGAGCCACGTTCTGTTGCGCTGTGTTGTCCCAGCGTTGCGCTCGTGGATCCCAGCTCAACAATTTGCCGGAATCAAACGCAACCTTGCCCCGCTGTCCAAGATCAATCGCCGTCGTCAGCGCCTGCTGGCTGGGCAAGGGCAGGCCTTTCTCGATGCCCTTGACCCACACGTCGCTCAGGTTCCACTGCGGGCGCAGTCCGTTAGCCTCACCCAATGGCGAGCTGTGCAATTGCCGACGGGCATCGCGAACCTGAACGTTAAGCTGCCCGGCGTCATCATGAAAGAACCCCTCGACACGCACGGCGCCCTTTAACGCCTGCTCCATTGATTCGAGCGATTGCCCCGTCATCGCTAACACGCCGTCGCGCGCCAGGCGCACATCCGCACGCAGCAGTTCACCGTCGACCGTCGCGCCATACAACGCAGTGCCAGCCAAGCCGATTCGCGTGAGCTGTACAGGTGCGCCGTTTTCATCAACCGGACGTACCACTGCCGAGTCTGCGCCATGAACATGCACAACCGACGCGCCCTGTGCCTGACTCAACACGACCGAGGCGCGCCCCTCTGCGCTGCTGTCCAGCGAACCCTGGGGGGTCTTCAACAACTGCCCCTCACGCGTCAGCCCGAGACGGCTGTACGCCTGGTTATCGGCGTCGGGCAACCAGGACAGGGCGAGCGGCTCAAAACGATAAAGCCGCCCTTCCTCCAGCCGAAACTGTTTGCCCTCTGCGGTTGTTTGCACACCACTGATGCTCCCCAGGTGCGCCCGGCCGGGAGTGCTTAAAGACGCTACCGAACCTTCGCCACCGGCCGTGTCAGGCAGGCTGCTTTTAAAGACCCCCGCAACGGCCGGCGTGGGCTGAATATGAAACAGGTGATGTCGCTCGTCCTTGAAACGCAATGTGTTGCTGCCCGCGACAAGGCTGCCGTCAGCCACATAGTGCTTGTCTGGCGCGTTGAGATGGCTGGCGATATCGCGCCCGACCAAGCTCCCGTCAGGCTCCAGGCGCCCGCCCTCCAGGCGGATATTGCAAAGCATTGAAGCGGCGTTCAGCGATTGATAGTGGGGTTGCGCCATGACAGGCACAGCAGCTTGATTGGAAGTCGAATTATCGTTTTTGACCGGATTGAACGAGGGCTCGATAACGTCATGCAGCGACTTGATACCGTCTAATTTTCTGTGCATAACAGACTCCGGAATCAGATTGATCACAGTTGACTTGTGGGCACCTGCATTGCGTTGGTTCCAGTGAAGAAAAACAAATCACCCCGGAACGCCCGATCCTCTGCTGCGGTAAAGTCCCCATGGAAAGGCCAGAACATTCTCAACATGAACGGAGTTCACCGCGTGCTTTCAATTTCCCACCGTCAACTGCCGATGATTGCCATAGCCCTGGCTCTGGTCGGCTGCCACACCCCCATCGCTGAGCAACCGCCGGCACCGGAGCTGGGTTCGGGCTATCGCGCCAACCTCGCCCCCCGCCACGCCGAGCGCCATATGGCTGCTGCCGCCAACCCACTGGCCGCCGAAGCCGGGCGCGAGATGTTGCGCCAGGGCGGTTCGGCGATTGATGCGGCGATCGCGATGCAAGCGGTGCTGACCCTGGTGGAACCGCAGTCCTCCGGCATCGGCGGCGGTGCGTTCATCATGCTGTGGGACGGCGCAAACGTGCACGCCTATGACGGCCGTGAAACCGCACCGGCCGGGGCGACCGAGCGGTTGTTCCTGCAGGCTGACGGCAAGCCGGTGACGTTTGCCGAGGCCCAGATAGGCGGCCGTTCAGTCGGCACGCCTGGCGTATTGCGGGCACTCGAGCTGGCGCACAAAAAAACCGGCCGACTGCAATGGGCCAAGCTGTTCGAACCGGCGATCCGGCTCTCGGAACAGGGTTTCGCCATTTCTGCGCGCCTGCACAGCCTGATCGCGGCGGATCGCTATATCGTGCAATCGCCCGAAATGGCCGCGTACTTCCTGAATGCCGATGGCACCCCGAAAGCCACCGGTACGCTGTTGAAAAATCCGGCGCTGGCAGACGTGTTCAAACGCATTGCCAAGGAAGGGCCGGATGCGCTGTACCGCGGACCGATTGCCGATGAAATTGCGCGCAAAGTGCAAGGCCATCGCAACGCGGGCAGCCTGTCCCTGGCGGACTTGAAGGGCTACACCGCCAAGGAACGCACGCCGCTGTGCACAGACTACCGGCAGTGGAGAGTCTGCGGCATGCCGCCGCCGTCATCGGGCGGCGTCGCCATCGCGCAAATCCTGGGTACCTTGCAGGCGCTGCAAGCTCGCGACCCGGCGCTGGCCATCGCCGCGATGCAACCGGTGAAAAGCCCATCGCCGGCCGGCCTTGAGCCGACAGCCGACGCCGTGCACCTGCTGGCCGAAGCGGGTCGCCTGGCCTTCGCTGATCGCGCGCTCTACGTTGCCGACGCCGATTTTGTCCCGGTGCCGGTCGCCGGCCTCATCGCCCCGGACTATCTGGCCAAGCGCGCTGCGTTAATCGGCGAGCGCAGCATGGGTATCGCCAAGCCGGGCTTGCCTGCGGGCATCCAGGTGGCATACGCGCCGGATCGCTCGCCGCTGCGCATCTCCACCTCGCAAGTGGTGGCGGTGGATGACAGGGGCGGCGCCGTATCGATGACCACGACAGTGGAAGCGGCGTTTGGCGCCCATGTCATGGTTCAGGGCTTCTTGCTCAACAACCAGATGACCGATTTTTCGTTCATTCCCGCGGAAGATGGCCAGCCCGTGGCCAACCGTGTCGAGCCCGGCAAACGCCCGCGTTCGGCCATGGCGCCGACGCTGGTGTTCGACCGCAAGAGCGGCGAGTTGCTGGCCACGCTCGGCTCGCCCGGCGGCTCGCAGATCATCGAGTACGTGAGCAAGTCCCTGGTGGCGATGCTCGACTGGAAACTCGACCCGCAAGCCGCAATAGGCCTACCCAACTTCGGCAGCCGCAACGGCGCAACCGAATTGGAAACCGGTCTATTCAGCCCTGCGTTGAAACAGGCACTCAAGGACAAAGACCATGCGCTGAACGAGATCGAGATGACCAGCGGCATCCAGGCCATCGTTCGAACACGGGACGCCCAGGGCAAGGTGTCGCTGATCGGCGGCGCCGACCCAAGGCGTGAAGGCGAAGCGCTCGGCGACTGAACATTTCATCCAACGGAGAAAGCGCCCGTGCAGCAGGCAGATAATCTCGGTGCCATCCTTGGCATCGACCACGGTTTTTGTTCGATCAATGATCCGCTGCGCCCGGCAGAGGTGTTCATCTGCAAACAGGTGCACAGCGCTTCGGTGATTAAATGGCAAGCGGGCCTGCAGCCCAATACGGTACAAGCGGATGGGGTGTTTACGAGTGAGCATCAGCCAATCGCGGTGATCACCGCCGATTGTTTGCCCATACTTATTGCGTCGCAAAACGGCGAGAAGGTAGCCGCTGTGCATGGCGGTTGGAAGGGCTTGCAGGCGGGGATAATCGCCAATGCCGTCAAGCGCTTTACCGATGCAGGCATTGCCACGGACCAGTTGCGAGTAGCGGTCGGGCCGTCGATCAAGCCATGCTGCTATGAAGTCAGCGCAGAGTTTGTTGCCCGGCTCCAGGCGGACCAGGGTCACTTGTGGCGCGATGGCCCAGCGCCGTGGACCACTGCGCAACCGACGCCGCTGCTGTCACCCGAAATAGCACCGCCCCATGCCAGGCAAGAAGGAAGTGCGTGGTTCGATTTGAGCGGGTATGGGGTGATGTTGCTGCAGGCGGCGGGCCTTCGGCGGGAGCAGATCGAGGTGAGTGAAATGTGTACTTACTGCACTTCACCAGCGTTTGCCAGCTACCGTCGCAGGACGCATCACCCGGAAGAAATGAAGACGCTGATCTATTCGTGGATTGCGCTCAGCCCTTGATAAACACGCGGTCTCCCGTAGTGAGCGGGCTCGCCCCGCGCTGGGTGGCGAAGCCGCCCCGTTAAGCCACCGCCGACCTCCAGGTAGAGCCGGGTCGCCTGGTTGGGGCGGCTACGCCACCCAGCGCGGGGCAAGCCCGCTCACTACCATGCACGGTCAGCGATTCGCTACCAGGTGTGCACCGAAGAGCATGTAGCAACTCCCGGCAAAACGGTCGAGCCACTTGCGCGAGCGGCTATAGAAATCGGCCATGCGCTCGCTGGAAAACACCAGGGCCACGCAGGAATACCAACTGAACGACAAGGTAGCCATGGTGATCACCGCCAGGGTCAGCAGCATCGGCGACGGTGATGGCGGCATGGTGGAGGCGAAGATGGTGGCAACAAACAGAGCCGCCTTGGGGTTGGAGAGGTTACCCAGCAGGCCCAGGCGCCAGGCGGAAAACAGCGAGCGCCGGGGTTGGTCCGGCAGCACACTCTGGCCCATGGCCGGCGCCGAGCGCTTGAACAGCCTCAGCCCAAGGTAAATCAGGTAGCAGCCGCCGATGATCTTGAACGCCAGGTACAACATCGGTGCCGCGGTAAACAGCGACTTGATGCCCAGGCCGCCCGCCAGCCCCCACATGACTGTACCGGTGGCCACACCCGCCGACGCCACCACACCATGGCGGCGCGAACAGCTCGCGGCCAATTGCGCCGTATTGAAAAAGTTGGGGCCGGGCGTCACTACCGCCACCGTCCACAGCAAAGCCAGCGAAACCAGGGGCGCCACGTAGGCGGGGTCGAAAAAATCCATGGCAGGCAGCTCCATCAGCACAAGACACGAAAGGCGATCATAGGCTTGGTACCCGCCCTGCACAATCGTACAAGACCCTCGAAGACAAGGGCTGCAGACTGGGTTAACGTGTTTCCATCTCCATTTTTGTGACAAGTCGCCATGGGCAACCCCACCGCCACCCTTGACTGGCTGCACCGCGCCCCGCATGCCAGCGGCCTGGACCGGATCGAGGCGTACTTTGCCGGCTTCGCCTTCGATCCGCACCGACATGACACTTACGCCATCGGGCGCACACTTACGGGCGTGCAGAGTTTTCATTATCGCGGCGCCATGATCCACAGTCTGCCCGGCACCACCATGGTGCTGCACCCCGATGAAACCCATGACGGTCACGCCGGCAGCGACGAAGGCTTCAAATACCGGATGATTTACGTGGAGCCGTCGCTGATCCAGCAGATCCTTGGCGGCAAGCCGTTGCCGTTTATCCCCAATGGCCTATCCACTGACCCCAGGCTGTTCCGCGCAAGCGAAGTGCTGCTGCAAAACCTGGATAATCCCCTCGACCCGTTGCAGGAGCAGGACGCACTGTTCGACCTGGCCCACGCGCTGAGCAACGTTTCGGGGGGCATCGTCAGCCGCAAGACCTTCGACTACGTTGCCGCCGAGCGCGCCCGGGAATTCATCCACGGCGCCCTGGGTCGCAGCATCACCCTGGATGAAATGGCCGACCACGCCGGCCGCGACCGCTGGGCCCTGTCGCGGGATTTTCGCGTGCTGTTCGGCACCAGCCCCTATCGCTACCTGACCATGCGCCGGCTGGACCTGGTGCGCAGCCTGCTGGCTCAGGGTCAATCGCTGGTTGATGCGGCGTTGACCGCTGGCTTCACCGACCAGAGCCATATGACCCGGCAATTTCGCAGTACTTATGGCATGCCGCCTTCGCGTTGGGTGAAGATGCTCGGGCGTTGACAAAACCGCTGGGAGGGGAACGTCAGTGTGGAAGCTGATGCCCATCAATCGGTTGGCCAATTGTGAGGAAATGCCCGCCCGCCACATGGTGCAAGGTGCGCCGTTGATCATGGCCTTCGAAGTGCCAACGGCCTTCGCTGAATACACGTTCGTCGGCATACGCCGCGACCACTTCGCCCAGGAACAGATCGTAGGTCTGCTGGGTATGAGGCTCGGGCAACAGACGACACTCCAGCCAGGCCACGCAACCTTCCAGCAAGGGCGCCTCGGTATGTTCACCGATGAACGTCTGTAAGCCGTATGCAGCGAACTTGTCGGTTTCGGCACCGGTGGTATTACCCAGCGTCTGCACCAGATCCGCCTGTGCCGCACAGGGCACCTGAAGCACGAATGTGCCGGCGCCTTCCAGCAATTGGCGCGTCCAGGTGGCCTTGTCCAACACCACGGCGACTTTCGGCGGTTCGAAGTCCAGCGGCATCGCCCAGGCGGCCGCCATGATGTTGCGCCGGCCGTTGTGGGCGGCGCTCACCAGCACGGTCGGGCCGTGGTTGAGCAAGCGGTAGGCCTTGGACAGCGGAACGGGGCGACGGTGATGGGCTGGGATCATGGCTAAAAAGGCTCCGCAGAAAAATAAATCCTACGATACTCGATGACTCCGGCGCGCGTCGCGAGAGTATCGGAGCATGGCGGGGTCCGGTACGTTGCTGCTTTGTACTTCTTACTCAACGCTCAGATATTTAACGTGTGGCGCTTGCCAAACAACGCCACGCTCAGCACCCCCACCGCCCCCATCACCCCGCAATAAATCACGCAGATCCACGGGCTGGTCGGCATCAGTGCAATCAACAGCAGCGGTGTGGTGCTGGCCCATAGTGCGTAGGCGATGTTGTAGGTGAAGGAGATTCCCGACACGCGCACCTGCGCCGGAAACAATCCGACCATCACCGAAGGCACCGCGCCCACCACGCCGCAACCGAGCCCGGCCAAGGCATACGCCGCGCCCAGCCATACGCCGCCGCTGATGAGGCTGGCGTACAGAACCGCAATCCCCATCGGCAGCAACAGGCTGTATACGAGTACCGCGCGCCAGGCGCCGATGCGGTCGACCAGCAACCCGGCGAGTACGCAGCCGATATTCAGGAACACGATGCCCAAGGCACTCAGGGCGAAAGTGTGGCTGGGGCTCATGCCGAAGGTTTTCTGCATCATGGTGGGGGTAATGACGACCAGCACCACCACGGCCGAGGTGAGTACGCAGGTGAGGATCATCGCCGGCAGCAACACGGCGCGGTGGTCACGCAATACGGTGCGCAACGGCAGCTCGGCGGCTGCCTGGCGACGGGCCTGCATGTCGAGGAATACCGGGGTTTCGCTGAGCCAGCGTCGCAGCCATACGCCGATCACGCCAAACACACCGCCCAGCAGAAACGGAAAGCGCCAGGCGTAGTCGAGGATTTCGGCGGGCGTAAAGACTTGCGCCAGCAAGGTGGCAGTGAGGGCGCCGAGCAGGTAGCCGAACGTCAGGCCGGCTTGCAGGAAGCCCAGGGCGTAACCGCGATGATGGGCAGGAGCGTGTTCGGCAACGAAGGTCCAGGCGCTGGGCACTTCTCCACCCACTGCCGCGCCTTGCAGCACGCGCAGCGCCAGCAGGATCAGCGGCGCGAAATAGCCGATGTGCGCGTAGGTGGGCATGATCCCGATCAACAGGCAGGGCAACGCCATCATCAGGATGCTCAGGCTGAACACACGCTTGCGTCCCAGGTGATCGGCGAAATGCGCCATCAGGATGCCGCCCAGCGGACGCGCCAGGTAGCCGGTGACGAAGATGCCGAAGCTTTGCAGCAGGCGCAGCCACTCGGGCATTTCGGGCGGGAAGAACAGTTGGCTCAGGGTCAGCGCGAAAAACACGAAGATAATGAAGTCGTAGATTTCCAGGGCACCGCCCAGGGCGGCCAGGCCCAGGGTTTTGTAGTCGGAGCGGGAAAAACGCTGCGCCTGTGAGGAAAGGGTGGCAGTCATGTGGAGGCTCGGCAGACAAACAAAATGGCGTGCAGGTTATGAGCTGAGACAAGTGATGGCAATCACGACAGATATATTTGTTTTCCTCATGGATCGATGAAGATAACTGCATTCCCATATCAAGGGCGGTAGCGGAACATGCCGTGAAACTGCCAACACCATAATAAAGACAAGAGGAAAGACTCGTGGCCGATGCTATCGAAGAAAGCCGCTATGCCCGATTTGCCCTGCGCTGCTCCAACTTCGCCGAACGCTGGTTTCCAGACTCCTGGGTGTTTGCCGCCCTCGCCGTGATCATTGTCGCCGTGGCGACCCTGGGCATGGGCGCCGCACCCGCCGAGGCGGCCAAGGCCTTTGGCGACGGGTTCTGGAGCCTGATCCCCTTCACCATGCAGATGGCGTTTGTGGTGATCGGTGGTTATGTGGTCGCCAGCTCGCCGCCAGCGGTAAAGCTGATTGATCGCCTGGCGCGTATCCCGAAGAACGGCCGCTCGGCCGTGGCCTGGGTGGCGCTGATCTCCATGGTCGCGTCCTTGCTGAACTGGGGCCTGTCCCTGGTGTTCGGCGGCTTGCTGGTGCGGGCGCTGGCGCGTCGTACTGATTTGCGCATGGATTACCGCGCTGCCGGTGCCGCGGCCTATCTGGGGCTGGGTGCGGTGTGGGCATTGGGGCTGTCGTCGTCGGCCGCGCAGTTGCAGGCCAACCCCGCCAGCCTGCCGCCGTCGATCCTGTCGATTACAGGCGTGATCCCGTTCACTGACACCATTTTCCTGTGGCAATCCGGCGTGCTGTTGCTGGCGCTGATCGTGGTGTCGCTGATCATCGCCTACGCCACCGCGCCCGGCCCGAACAGCGCGCGCGACGCCAAGGCCTGTGGGGTCGATCCGGCGTTCAACCTGCCCAAGATACAAGCGCCGACCCGGCCGGGCGAATGGCTGGAACACAGCCCGCTGCTGACCATCCTGCTGGCTTGCCTGGCGGCCGGTTGGCTGTTCCATGAGTTCTCGACCAAGCCGGCGATCAGCGCGATCTCGGGGCTGAACACCTATAACTTCCTGTTCATCATGGTGGGTGCCCTGCTGCACTGGCGCCCGCGCAGCTTCCTCGACGCCGTCGCCCGAGCGGTACCAACCACCACCGGCGTGCTGATCCAGTTCCCGCTCTACGGGTCGATCGCTGCGCTGATGACCGTGGTCAAGGGCGGCGACGGCCAGACCCTGGCCCACCACATTTCGACCTTCTTCACCTCCATCGCCTCTCACGACACCTACGCACTGCTGATGGGCGTGTACTCGGCGGTGCTGGGTTTCTTTATCCCCTCGGGCGGTGGCAAATGGATCATCGAAGCGCCTTATGTGATGCAAGTCGCCAATGACCTGCAATACCACCTGGGCTGGGCGGTGCAGATCTACAACGCGGCCGAGGCGCTGCCGAACCTGATCAACCCGTTCTATATGCTGCCGCTGCTGGGGGTATTGGGCTTGAAGGCGCGGGACTTGATCGGGTTTTCGTTCGTGCAGTTGCTGGTGCATACGCCGCTGGTGTTGTTCCTGTTGTGGGCGTTGGGGACGACGTTGAAGTATTTGCCGCCGGTGATGCCGTAGCGCTTCCACATTTTTGACCTGCGCATCCACTGGGCTGTCTTCGATCCGTCACATTCCATTGCTACCGTCCTGCGAAACATCTTGCAACAACTCGCCAGGGACTCCCCGCAATGAGTGACGATCACGAAGACCGCCCTTCCTCCGATGCCGCGGCCCAACCGCCGGTAGACACCAGTCGCCGGCGTTTCCTGGGGGGCGCCGCGGTATTGGGGGTCGGCGCAACTTTGAGCGCCTGCGGCAATACCAGCGAAACGCCCGGCAAACCGGACGCGCGGCCGCTTACCCCGCAAGAACTGGACAAGGCTTTGCGCGACCAGGTGAAAACCGTGGTGGTGATCTACGCCGAGAATCGCAGCTTCAACAATCTGTTCGCCGATTTCCCCGGCGTGGAGAAACCGCTGTCTGCACTGTCCCCCGCCGACGCACAGCAACGCGACCGTGACGCCAGCGTACTGAACACCCTGCCGCCTGTCTGGGGTGGGGTGTTGCAAGTCGGCCCGCAGACGGTGGACGGGGTGACCTATGCCAGTGGAGCGCAATTCCAGGAAAACCTGCCCAACGCACCGTTCGCCCTCAAGGGCCCCAACGCCGAAGACCTGCCCCTGAGCCTGGTCACCCGCGACTTGTGGCACGTGTTCTATCAGAACCAGATGCAGATCAATGGCGGCAAGAACGACAGTTTTGTTGCGTGGGCGGACTCCGGCGGCCTGGTGATGGGCCATTACGCCCAGAGTCGTTATTCCCTGCGCCTGTGGGACGTGGCCAAGGAGTTCGTGCTCTGCGACAACTTCTTCCAGGGGGCCTTTGGTGGCTCGTTCCTCAATCACCAGTACCTGATCAGCGCTACCGCGCCGGTTTATCCGAATGCCGCTCAATCGGTGGCCAAAGCGCAGATCGCCACGCTGCAAAGCGATGACCCCAACGACCCGCGCCTCAAACCGCTGGACACGTCCCCGGCCAGCGCAATGACGGGGCCGCCGCAGTTCGGCCCCAGCGCCCTGACGCCGGATGGCTACGCGGTGAACACCCTGGCTCCGCCCTACTGGCCGACCTGGATTCGCGACCCGCAAAACCCGGACTACTCCAAACCGGACCTGCCCAACGTGCTGGTGCCGCAGACCCACGAACACATCGGCGACAAATTGTCGAAAAACAACGTCGACTGGGCGTGGTACGCCGGCGCATGGCAAGCGACACTGGACCAATTCAAGGATTCGGGCGGCATTCCGAAAATTCCGAACTTCCAGTATCACCACCAGCCGTTCAACTACTTCAAGCAACAGGGCCCGCAGAACCGCGCCGAGCGCGACAAGCGCCTGCGCGATGGCGGCTTGGGTGATGAGGCCGTTACCAACACATTCTTTGCCGACGCCCAGGCCGGCAAGTTGCCCGCCGTCACCTTCTACAAGCCCCAGGGCAACCTGAACATGCATGCGGGCTATGCCGACGTCGCCTCGGGCGACCGTCATATCGTGCGGGCCTTGAAGGTGCTGCAAGAAAGCCCGCAGTGGCCAAACATGGTGGTGGTGGTGACCGTCGATGAAAACGGCGGCTGGTGGGACCACGTCGCACCGCCCAAAGGTGACCGGTGGGGCCCGGGCACGCGGGTTCCGGCGCTGGTGGTGTCGCCGTTCGCGCGCAAAGGCACGGTGGACCATACGGTGTATGACACGGCTTCAATCCTGCGTCTGATCACCCGCGTATTCCAGCTGGAAACCCTGGACGGCCTCAAGCAGCGGGATGACGCGATGATCGCCCGCGGCCAGAAACCCATGGGCGACTTGAGCAACGCCTTGCAGTTCAGCCTGTAGGTTTGCTTATCCAATAACGACATGCCTGATGATTTATAACGCGCCGTTGCTGGTCAGCCGCTACTGTGTGGAGGTGGGCTTTCACCCCGCGCAGACGGGCTTTCGCTGACAAGGAAACAACCAATGTTCAAACCGACCAGGCTGTGTTGCACCCTGGCCGCACTGATGGCGAGTGCGGTCGTACAGGCCGATATCGAGGTACCGCTGGGGAGCACGCAGCGTGTAACCCAACTGTTCGCCTACCCTAATAACTGCAATGTGATCTGCTTTCGGCCATGGACGCTGGAACAGACTGTCGAGCATTATCTGAACCAGAGCCTGCAACGGGACGGGTACAGCCGAGCGAAAGTCAGCGTCAAGACTCAGGACGGCAAGGTATCAGCGACCTTCAGCGGTGTACCCGACAGTTACGGCCAGCCCCTGACCCGATTGCTCGATACCGCCGACCTGGCCTATCAAGGCGCCAGCCGGCTCAACAGCGACGGCAAATGGGCCTATAACTGGTACCTGTTCCTGCCGCTGGGCATGGCCCTGGAAAATCGCAAAAGCATCGAGTTGCTGCATTTCCCGCCCGATTATTCACTGACCCAAGCGCAGGATTACCTGGAGTCGGCCACCACCGACCGCTGGGCAACCCTGCTCGCGGATAATGGCGTGCCTGCCACTGAAACCCCGGCTTACCAGACCATCATCGATATCGCGCCCATCGCCGCGCCGTCCAACGCGGGCAAGGACCTGGAAACCGTCTACAGCTACTTCACCGATTACCAGACGCGCATGGTCCAGGAGCTGAGCCTGTCCGACAAAGGGGCGTTGCCGATGGTGGCCTTTGGCGCGCCGGCGCGCAGTTGGATCAAGCAACAGTACGGGCAGACGGTGGGTGTATTGAGCCTGGCGCAGATCAGCCCGACAACGGGCAAAACCGTGTCAGTGCTGGGGGCGAACCACCCGAGCTACATCTGGTATGCCGCAAGCCCCGATACCTACGAGGGCAACGAGCAGAAAGCCGACGAGGCCGGCTTGAAGGTGATGGGCCAGGATTTGAGCGCCGCCTGCTGGCAGGCCGGGATGGGGCAAAAACCCGAGAGCGACCCGAATGTAACGCTCAAGGCGTGCATGAACACCTGGCAGGTCACGCGCAAGGAGCAGACGTGCGAGTTGTTCTATACCTCGGTGCGCAACCTGCCCCCAGGAGAGGCAAATGCCAAATGCGCCACGCCTGCGATCAAGACCCAGTTGAAACAACTGAAGAACCCTGCTCCCATTCCAGCCACGGCGATCCCGGCGCTGTAGCGGCAGGGGCTGCGCTTGCTGGAACACAAGCGCAGCCGCGTCGGCTCTTAGACTTCACCCAACGGACGCAGGCGATACTGCGGCGGCAACTGCTCGAAACCACTGATGGTGGTGTTCAAGCTCTTCCAGCGCCCATCCTTGATGCCGTAGATGCAGCCGTGGATCGACAGGCTCTGCCCACGGTGCCAGGCGTTTTGCACAATGCTGGTGTGGCCGACATTGGCGACCTGCTGGATCACGTTCAACTCGCACATGCGGTCGACGCGTTCTTCTTCGGTCGGCAGCTGAGCCAGTACGTCACGGTTTTCGTAATAGAGGTCGCGGATGGTGCGCAGCCAGCCGTCGATCAGGCCGAACTGACGGTCCTGCATCGAAGCCCGCACGCCGCCGCAGCCATAGTGGCCGGTGACAAGGATGTGCTTGACCTTGAGCACGTCCACCGCGTACTGGATCACCGAGAGGCAATTGAGGTCGGTGTGCAGCACCACGTTGGCCACGTTGCGGTGCACGAACAGATCACCCGGCAGCATGCCGACAATCTCGTTGGCCGGTACGCGGGCGTCGGAGCAGCCGATCCACAGGTATTCCGGGGTTTGCTGGCGGGCGAGCTTGGCGAAGAATTCGGGATCTTCCTGTTTGATCGCGTCCGCCCAGCGTTCATTGTTATCAAGCAGGTCTTGTAATTCGTTCATCAGGGAAAGCCTCAGGAATGATGCGCAGTTTTGTGACTGACAACCCCTCGTCCGGGTCACGCCGAGCTGCAATTAGCTTGAATCTTTAAGGCGCCACAACGGTCCACACACTATAAGCCCCACAGTATGAGGATTGGCCATGACTGAATCACGACGTCCCTACGGTGCTACGCAGCCCGAACCGATCGATGACAACGAAGATCGCATGGGTTCGATGCGCGAGCTGGATTTTGACCAAGAGGACCAGACGGCGGAGATCGGCGATGAGATCCCGCCGGGTGAGCGCGAGCAGCTGATGCCCGACGAGCGGGTGCGCGAAGCCGGGATGACCGGCGCGTCGGTCGCCGACCATGAATCGACTGACGATGACATGAGCCCCGAGACGCTGATCCACGACGACGGCGCGCGCGATGCACGGGAAGAAGGGGAAGACGGTCCGGCGGATTACGATCTAAGCGTTGTAGATGAAGATGACATTGGCGGCGGGAATGGATTGGATGAGGCCGAGCTGGCTGACCTGGATCCTGTAAACGGTAACCGCTGACACACCGCAGAACTCATTGTAAAAGGGCCCCTGTGGGAGCTGGCTTGCCTGCGATTGCATCACCTCGGTCTCACTGAAACACCGAGGTGCCTGCATCGCGGGCAAGCCCGGCTCCCACAGGTACTGGGGTGTCCAAGGGTTTTATATGCTTAATCAACAAGGGTGCAGGCCATGACAACCGCATCTTCGCGGCCACCCACGGCCGGATAATAGTCGCGACGACGGCCAATTTCGTTGAAACCATAACGTTCGTACAAACGGAACGCCCCGGTATTGCTGTCACGCACTTCCAGGAAGCATTCCCGCGCATTCGCAGCATAAGCGCGGGACATCAAATGCTCCAACAGCGCCAGGCCAAGCCCCCTGCCCTGGTTTTCCGGCTTCACGGTGATGTTCAGCAAATGCGCTTCATCGAGAATGATCTGCACCACGCCGTGCCCCACCTGCTGCTCGCCTTCGAACATCAGCCAGATCTGATATTTGCCCAACCCGTCGAGAAAGATCCCACGGGTCCACGGGTGGCTGAACGCCGCGTATTCGATTTTCAGCACGGCGTCGAGGTCGGCCTCGGTCATCGGGCGGAAGGATAAAGCCTCACTCATCGGTTGTTTTCCAGCGCGCCATCAGCCGGCGCATGGCTTGCCAGACATCAGCCTTACGCTGTGGCTCTTCCATTAATAATTCCAGGCCCGGCAGGGCCCATACCGAGCCCAGGCCTTCGACCTGCAGCTCGCGGTACCAGGCTTCGGCATTCGCTTGGCCGGCAAACCGCACGGCGGGCAGGCCGATCAGCCACAGGCACACGCAAGGTTCGTCTTCCAGGCGCGCCGACACAAAGCCTTGCACAAAATCACGCGCAGCTTCCGGGCCCTGGTCCATGGTGCCGCGCACCAGCAATGGCCAGCGCACTGGGTCACCGACGATTTGCGGGCTGTCGGGCAAGCCGGCGGCGCGCAGCATGTCCTTGAGCAGCATGTAGGCGGGGTCGCGGGTCTGGAAACGTTCGCCGGTGGGCAATTCAACCAGCAGCAGGCAGCGCCCGGCGCGCAGCAATTGCAGGGCGAAACGCGGTGGCGGCACCACCGGGGCCTTGACCACGGGGGCAACCTCTTCGACCACCACGGCTTTGGTCACCGGCGATGGGCGCGGGACTTCGACCCTGGCCCGCTCGACCACAGGGCGCGACTCGGGCACAGGCTTGACCACCGCGACCGGCGCGGCCGCTTCCTCGCCCGACACCTCGAACGCCTCATCGGGCTCAAGCGCCTGCAACAGCTCGGGCCGCGACGGCGCGGCAAACGGCAGTTCGGTGCGGGGCAGCCAGTTGACCACCTGCATGGCGGTCAAGTAAGCGCGACGTCGGGACTCGGTAAGCACAGCTCGGCCACTTGCGGATAACTAAAGAGCGGGGATTCTACCGCTGTTCGGCAACAATCGCCCACTGCACACTGACCGGCTGTGGATAAATCCCGCGCTCGATGCAGTACAATCGCGATTTTTAATCGCCAACCAGCCGGCCATCCCCATGATCGAACCCAAGCGCGTCCTGCGCGCCCTCGCCGAACACTGGGCCTTGCTCGAGCCACTGTGCGAACACTTCGACCAAGGCACCCTGAGCCTTGGCGAACTGCGCGCGCAACTGGCCGCCCAACAATTGGACAGCACGCCACAGGACATCACCAGCCTGCTGGACGTGTGGATTCGCTTGGACATTCTGGTGCCTGTCGCCAAGAGCCCGAACCGTTTCGAGCTCAACGCACAGATCCACGACTTCCTGGCTTACCTTCGCAAGGAGCACCGGCTTGGCCTGTGCCTGGAGATCGAAGCCTACCTGCGCCACCTCGAGCGCCTGGCCGGTTATATCCAGGATGCCTTCGATATCCGCGATGGCCACGACCTGGCCCGCCAACTGCGCCTACTGGATATGCGCGTGCGCGACGTGCTGAAAAAACTCGCCAACGACGAACAGGCCCTCGCCGCCGTGGCCGACCGCGCCAAGACCAGCGACCGCCAGATCCCGTTGCGCCAGCGCTACGCCGAAGTATTGGCGACCTGGGACGAATACGTCGAACCGATGATCCAACTGGTTAATGCCGACGGCGCCTTCGAGCAAGGCGTGCGCAAGGTCGAGAATGTGCTGCTGCGCATGCTCACCGAGCAACAACGCCTCGGCCACCTGGTGGATGACGACATGCTGCTGCGCACCCACGCGCGCATCCTCGAAATGCAGACCAGCGCCCAGTTGACCTTGCGTCATGCGCGCGAGCTGTTGTTGCCGTTGCGCGAAGAAGCACGCCGGCACAACGCCGTGACCCGCGGCGCGGCGCTGGCCCTGTCGGCTATCCGCCGCAAAGGCCTGGACGCGGTGCCGCAAGCGGCGATGCCGATGTTCACCCGGCCGCAAAGCACCTTCCTCGGCAGCGCGAGCCAGGTGGAAGCCTACGTGTATGCCCTGGCGAATTTCGAGCCGAAACCGGCGCGTTTCCCCAAGGCGCACAAATCCCACAAGGGTGAAGCCCAACGTGCGCCGCGAACGGTCAAGGAAATGCTCGAACGCTGCGAAGACGCGCTGCCGATGCCGGACCTGATGACCTGGCTGCTGGAGCAGGAACCGGACGGCGCCACCGACGAATTGCTGTACTGGTTCTCGCGCCTCTCGCGCGAAAAACGCTTCAAGCGCGAACGCCTGGAACGCCGCGATTACCACACCCACGAGCATCAGGTCAGCCTGCGCTCATTCGCCCTGCTCCCGGCCAGCACCGACGCCGCCGAGAATACTGCGAGCATCCCCTATGCATCTTGATCTATCCGAACTGTCCCAGCTGGCGCCGATCTTTCGCGAGCTGTTCAAGGGTTACCACGTCAGCCGCCGCGACCCGGAGCTGTACGCGCAGCTCTCAAACTTCCAGGACCAGTACCGCACGCTGTTCAAGGCCCTGGGCTTTGAACTGGTGTGCGATACCCGTGGCTTCTATTACTTCGTGCCGGACTCCGCGATTGCCAGCGCGCAGGTGAACAAGACCGCCCAGCGCC
The DNA here is from genome assembly GCF_001983175.1 of Pseudomonas cedrina subsp. cedrina. Classification (GTDB taxonomy): domain Bacteria; phylum Pseudomonadota; class Gammaproteobacteria; order Pseudomonadales; family Pseudomonadaceae; genus Aquipseudomonas; species Aquipseudomonas cedrina. The sequence continues at coordinate 7,289 of NZ_MNPW01000004.1, read as the reverse complement.
TGGCGTTGTTCACCTTCATTCTGGTTGAGCACCTGGCCGACCAGGGCCGCGACCCGATCGCCGTGCTTGACGGCGGCAGCCTCGGCCGCGATGAGCTGCCGTCCCTGCTGGAGAAGTACCGCGACCTGTTCATCCAGGCCGAGGTGCAGACCCAGGAAGAGCTCGAAGAAAAAATCATGCGCCGTATGACTCAGCTGGGTTTCGCCAGCGAAGACAACGGCATCTACCGCTTCCTGCCGCCGATGCACCGTTTCCTCGATGTGTGCCTGTCGGTGCAGCAGGACCGCGACCTGGCCGCCAGCGTACACAGCGTATTGCCATTGCCTGCGCCGGTGATCATCGATGAAGACAGCGATGAGAAATTGCTCAAGACCGATGATCCGCTCGATCTGAGTGACTTTGCGGACGAAAGCGAAGAAGACGCCATGGCCCGCGCCATTGCCGAAGAACAGGAGACCGACGCATGAGCAAGGAACGCTACGGCATCCGCCGCTTCGCCCTATTGAACACCGCCGGCTACAGCCTGGGTTTGTTCCCGCTGGAAGAACCGCTGTCGGTGTATGGCGCCAACAACCTGGGTAAATCCGCGTCGATCAACGCCTTGCAGTTCCCGATCCTGGCGCGCATGTCGGACATGAGTTTCGGCAAGTACACCCTGGAGCAATCCCGGCGCTTCTACTTTGCGACCGACACCAGCTACATCCTGGTGGAAGTTTCGCTGCCTCACGGCCCGCATGTCATCGGCGTGGTCGGGCGCGGCCCGGGCGGTGGTTTCGGTCACCAGTTCTTTGCCTATGCCGGCAAGCTGGACCTGGCCCATTACCAGAAAAACGACACGTGCCTGCGCCAGAAAGAGCTGTTCACCAACCTTGAACGCGAAGGCCTCAAAGCCTACGAACTCAAGCCTGATGAACTGCGGCGCTTGCTGGTGGGCGGCCACACGTCGATCCCGCTGGACCTGACGCTGATTCCGCTGCGCTCTACCAGCGAACAAAGCCTGAAGACCTTCCGCGCGCTGTTTATCAACTTGCTGCACATGCGCGAAATCACCGCGGCCAAGCTCAAGCAATTGTTCCTGGACGCGTTTGAACACAGCCTGCGTTCCGGCAGTGTTGATTACATCGCCGCGTGCGAAGAAGCCTTCCGCGATGTACGACGCATGGAGCAGGACTACAACTCGCTGGTGGCCGCCGGGCCTTTGGTCGAGGCGCTCGCAAACGGCGTGAAACAACGCGATATCTTGCGCGGCAAGCTGCATCGCCTGTCACCGCTGCTGGATTCGCTGCTGGGCACCTGGTCGGACTACGCCAGTGCGCGCAAGGAAGAACTGACGATCCAGGCCGAGCACTATCGCAACGAGCAGGACGCGCTGCAGAACGACCAGCGCGGCGGTACCCAGGAGCTGATGCGTCTGGAGCGCGAGATCAGCGGCATCCAGCGTTGGCTGGGCGAGCTGTCGGTGCTCAAGCATCGCTTCGCCTTGGTCGATGATGTGAAGGTGCTGGAGCAGCAACTGCTGGCGGCCAAGGATGCCCACGATGAGCTGGCCGGTGCCCTGGCGCAATCCCGGCAGTTCAGCGCCGAGGACCTCGACGAGCGTCTGCGCGACCTGGAAAAACGCCTGAAATCGGTCAAGCAGCAGCTCGATCATGCCGACAACAACAGCTACGCCAAGCTGCGGGAAGAGTTCTCACAGCCGGACGTCGAGCGTCTGATGCGTCTGTTCAACAGTTCGTTGTTCAGCCTGCCGTTGGGCGCACAGGGCATTACGCTGGACGAGGAAGGCCAGTGGGTAAAATCCCTGGAACTGATCCTCGATGGCTTCAAGGGCGAGCGTTTTGAAGTGCCGGGGCTGTCCATCGATCTCTCGCATATCGAACCGCCGGCATTGCAGGCGCTGGCCGATCGCGCGGCGTTGCGTGACCAGAAAGAGCGCCTGGAAAAAGAGCTCAAGCAACTCAAGACTCAGCAGGCCGTAGCCTCCGACCGCGCCGCGAGCAAGACCCAGACCGAAGCGCTGTACCAGCAGGTACTCGACGCGCAGAAGGCTTTGGAAGACTTCCGCCGCGCACAAACCCTGAGTGCCGAAGAAGGCGAGAAACTGGAAAACCTGGCGCAGATGGAAGCGGCGCAGGATGAGTTGAAGCGTTCCAGCGATGCCTTCACCGAGCGTGTTCAACAACTGTCGGCCAAGCTGCAATTGGTTGGCCGTCAGATTGCCGATATGGAAGCCAAGCAACGTACGCTGGATGACGCGCTGCGCCGTCGTCAGCTATTGCCGGCGGACTTGCCGTTTGGCACACCGTTCATGGACCCGGTCGACGATTCCATGGACAACCTGCTGCCGTTGCTCAACGACTATCAGGACAGCTGGCAAGGTTTGCTGCGCGCCGATGGCCAGATCGAAGCACTGTATGCGCAGGTGCGCCTCAAGGGCGTGGCCAAGTTCGACAGCGAGGACGACGTCGAACGGCGCTTGCAGTTGCTGATCAATGCCTATGCGCACCGTACCGATGAAGCGTTGACGCTGGGCAAGGCACGTCGCGCGGCGGTCACCGATATTGCGCGCACCCTGCGCAATATCCGCAGCGACTACGACAGCCTCGAGCACCAGTTGGCGTTGTTCAACCGCGAGATCAACAAGCGTCAGGTATCGAACCTGCAAAGCTTTCGCATCGTACTGGCGCCGAACAAGGAAGCCCTCAAGCATATCGACCAGATCATCCACAGTGCCGGTCAGTATGAAGAAGGCGAGACCTTGTCGGTGTTCGACCTCAGCCAGAGCGCCGAGCAGGACAACAAGAACGAAGAGGCCAAGGAATACCTGGCGCGCCTGGTAGCGGCCAACCACAACCAGTTGGGTCTCAAGGATCTGTTCGAGCTGGCCTTCGAGATCACCAAGGTGCATGGCCAGCCGGTGATTCATACCGACATCGATGGTGCCGCGTCCAATGGCACCACCATGACCATCAAGGCGCTGACCAACATGTACTTGTTGCTGCACTTGATGGACCGCGACCAGGCCGGGCGCGTGCGTTTGCCGTACTACCTCGATGAGGCGGCGGACATCGATGAGAAGAACCAGGCGGCGTTGCTGGAAACCAGTCTGCAGTTGGGCTTTGTGCCGATCCTGGCAAGCGTGAAGCCACAGGTATCTGCCCAGGTGGCGATCGACCTGGAAGGCGGCAGCGGGCCGAACGGGATTTATATCGATGAGGCGGATTGGAAGTATATTCGTCGTCACGATGGGGTGAAGGCCACGGTGAACGTGCAGGCGGGCGAGCCGGAGTTGGATGAGGTCTGATTTGGTCTGCTGAAATGCGAAAGGCCGCGATCTTATGGATCGCGGCCTTTTTTGCAGGCTTGGGACTTGTGGTGATATTGAGGGCCTCATCGCGGGCAAGCCCGGCTCCCACAGTTGGAATGCGTTGTCAGAAACACGCATGCCCACTGTGGGAGCTGGGCTTGCCCGCGATGGCCGCGCCTCGGGCTATTTTCCGAGTGAGATTTTAGGCGCCCAGGTCAGCCATTCCTCTTCAAACTTGTCGAACAGCGGGAAAGTTTGCTGGGGCCGGGCGGCATTGCCCATGCGCTCGCCGTCGGGCGTGGCGAAGGCGATGCCACCGGCAACCAATGTTTCCAGGGACTCGGTACGCACCGTCGCGCCTTTGAACAGACCGAAGTCGAGGCCAAAGCCGCTGGTGTTCCAGAAGCGGCTGCCGCTGCGCACCAACGGCGCGTACTTGGGCTCGATCAGGATGTGGATCAATACGCGGTCGGCGGTCTGGCCCAGCTCGTAGCCGGTCACTTTGCCCACGGTGACTTCACGATAGGTGACGGGTACGCCTTCCTTCAACGAGCCACGGCGTGCGGCGCTGAGGGTCAGGCGCAGGCCTGCTTCCTGGCGGACGGCCTCAGGGGGCTGATCCAGCGCAACGAAGCTCTTCTGCGGGCCGGCGCTTTTGGCGGCCGGTTGCACTTCGATGTATTGCCCGGTGACCAGGGTTTCCAGATTGGAGGTTTTCATCAGGCCCAGCTCAGGCTTGACCACCCAGAATTGACTGCCAACGCGTGCAATACGATCGGCTACCTGGGTGATACGTGCGCTGAGCAGCACCGACTGCATGTCGGCACTGAGGTCGACGCGTTCAATCTTGCCCACGTCCAGGCCTTTGAAACGCACCGGCGTGCCAGGACGCATGCCGTCGGCGCGGTCGACTTTGATGGTCACCAAGGTGCCGTGCTGGTTGGCGGCTTCGCGGTCGGCAAACAGGCGGAAACGCGGGATGCGCTTTTTCAGCGGGACGTTTGGCTCAGGCGTTTCAAAGGCGATACCGCCGGCCATCAGACTCGCCAGGGATTCACTCTTTACCTGGATACCGCCGGTGAGGCCGCCGGTCAGGGTCACGCCGCTGGCGTTCCAGAAGCGCGTCGAGCCGTTGACCAGATTTTCGTACTCCTTCTCGATGTGGACGCCGATTACCAATTGCTTGTTCTTGCGCGAAAACTGGTAACTCTGTACCGAGCCGACCTTGACCTGCTTGTAGAGGATGGGGCTGCCAACGTCCAGGGAACCGAGGTTATCGGTGAGCAGCACCATGTGCAGGCCTGGGGAGCGCAGGTCCAGGGGCGGCGCCTTGGCGCGGGCGACGTACTCGCGTTGTGGAGCCGTGCCTTTGTCGCCGGGACGAATGGCGATGTAGTTACCCTTGACCAAGGCTTCGAGCCCGGTGATGCCGGCCAGGGAAATAGACGGTTTGACTACCCAGAATTGAGTGTCCTGGACCAGGTAATCCTCGGCCAGCGGATCAAGGGTAAGCTCTGCGTTGGCGCTGGAAAGGTCGGGGTTGATCTTCAGGGTTTTCAGGCTGCCGACCTGAATGCCTTTGTACATCACAGGCGTGCGGCCGGCCTGCAGGCCCTCGAAGTCGGTAAGTTTGACCTTGACCCGGATACCCGCCGCGGCTGCGTCAAAATCTTCGTACAGGCGGAAAGGCAGGCTCGGATCGGTCGGCGGACTGTCCTTGCGGTTCTCCGGCGTGGCGAACGCGATGCCGCCGGCGACGATGCTGGAGAGTGATTCGCTACGCACTTTCACGCCGGAGAGGTTGGCGTCGATGCTGATGCCGCTGGCGTTCCAGAAACGCGTGTGTTTGCGCACCAGGCTGGCGTAGGTTGGTTCGATATAGAGCTTGATCTCGACGGTGCTCTGGTCTTCGGAGAGCAGGTAGCTTTTAACCTGGCCCACCTGGATCTGCTTGTAGAACACCGGGCTGCCACGGTTGAGCGAACCAAGGCGGTCAGCCTTGACGGTCAGGTGCAATCCGGGCTTGGCGTCGGACAACGGTGGCTCTTCGGAGAGCGCCTTGAACTTGCGCGTGGGTTCACCGTCGCCGGGGCTGGCGGCGATGTAGTTACCCGATACCAGGGTTTCCAGGCCGGTGATACCCGCAAGGGTGACGCTCGGCTTGACCAGCCAGAAGCGCGTGTTGGTCCTGAGGTATTGCTCGACGTCCTTGTCCATTTCGATGGTGGCGATGACTCCGCGGTTGTTACCTTCGTCATCCAGGGCCAGGGCCTTGACCTTGCCCACCGGCATGCCTTTGTAGACCACTTCGGTCTTGTTGACCTGGATGCCTTCACCGCTCTCAAAGCGCACTTGAATATCGATGCCCTGCTGGGAATAGGCGCGCCACCCCAGCCACCCGCCAATGATCAGGGCAATCAGGGGCAACACCCAAATGGCCGACCAATTGGAGGCTGGGCGGGTTTTAGCTCTAGGCAAATCACTCATGGTCGTCGTCCGACTCCGTATTATCCCAAATCAGTCGGGGATCAAAAGTTACTGCGGCGAGCATCGTCAGGATCACCACACTGGCGAACGCCGCAGCGCCGAGATTGGCCTCGACACTGGCAAGTCGCCCAAAGTTAACAACCGCCACCAGGATAGCGATCACGAAGATATCCAGCATGGACCAGCGGCCGATGAATTCGATAAAGCGGTACATCACAATGCGTTGTTGCGCCGACAGCGGTTGGTGACGCTGCACCGAGAACAGTAGCAGCCCGATGCCCACCAGCTTGAACGTCGGCACCAGGATACTGGCGATGAACACCACGGCTGCGATGGGGAACATGCCGTGCTGAACCAGTTGGATCACACCCGCCATGATGGTACTGGGCTCCCCTTGCCCCAGTGAGTTGACGGTCATGATCGGCAGCAGGTTGGCGGGAATGTACAAGATGGCTGCGGTGATCAGCAGCGCCCAGGTGCGGGTGAGGCTGTTGGGGCGACGGGCATGGATCAGCGCGCCACATCGGGTGCAGGTCTGCTCATCGCTATCGGTGTCTTGTTTGTTCAATTCGTGACATTCGGTACAAACCAGAATGCCTGCATCAATCGCCCGCATGATCATCCTCTCCTGACAGCGCTTGCCAGATCTGGTGCGGCGACATCACCACCTCAAGTAGAACCTGAACCATCAGCAGACTGACAAAGCAGACCAGGCCCAGGCCGATTGTGATGGAGGCCATGTCGGCGAGTTTTACAATCGCCACCAATACGCCCATCAGGTACACCTCCAACATCCCCCAATCTTTCATGTGATGGTAGATGCGGTATAGCAGCAGTCCATAACTGCGCCCGATGTTCCAACGGATGCTGAGCAACACAACCAGTTGGCACAGCAGCTTGAGCAATGGAATGCCCATACTGCACAGGAACACCACGGCTGCAACACCCTGCATGCCGGTATCGAACAGACCGACTACGCCGGTCCATACGGTGTCTTCGGAGGACTGCCCGAGCAAGTTCAGCTGCATGATGGGCAGAAAATTCGCAGGGATGTACAACAGCAATGCGGCCAACACCAAGGCGAGGCTTCGCTCAACGACATTATGACGGTGTGCGTAAAGTTCGTAGCCGCAACGCGGGCATTGAGCTTTTTCGCCAAGGGCGAGCACTGGTTTGCGCATCAGCAAGTCGCACTCATGGCATGCCATCAGGTCGTCCAGTGCTAAATCCGACACCTCAAGGGCATCAACCGGATCGGGCATAAGTAGGGCTCGGGCTCTAAAAAAGATTAGGTGCGTATTCTAGTGGTCTGGTTCAGAAATAACTGTGCAGATTTGTTGGGCACGTTGGGTTGATTGAATTTCCGATCGCCCAAAACAAAACCCCATCTGCTTTCGCAAATGGGGTTTCGGAATTTAATCTTGACGATGACCTACTCTCACATGGGGAAACCCCACACTACCATCGGCGATGCATCGTTTCACTACTGAGTTCG
>NZ_MNPW01000048.1 GCF_001983175.1 Pseudomonas cedrina subsp. cedrina | reverse complement strand
CGAATGGGGAAACCCACTGTTCGTAATGGAACAGGACTTATGTCTGAATACATAGGGCATAAGAGGCACACCCAGGGAACTGAAACATCTCAGTACCTGGAGGAAGAGAAAGCAAATGCGATTTCCCAAGTAGCGGCGAGCGAAACGGAAACAGCCCAAACCAGAGAGCTTGCTCTCTGGGGTTGTAGGACACTCCACAAGGAGTTACAAAGAAATTCTTTAGATGAATCAACCTGGAAAGGTTAGCCAAAGAGGGTAACAGCCCTGTAATCGAAAAAGAATTTCCTCCGGAGTGGATCCTGAGTACGGCGGAACACGTGGAATTCCGTCGGAATCCGGGAGGACCATCTCCCAAGGCTAAATACTCTCTAGGGACCGATAGTGAACCAGTACCGTGAGGGAAAGGTGAAAAGCACCCCGGGAGGGGAGTGAAAGAGTACCTGAAACCGTGTGCCTACAAGTAGTCGAAGCGCGTTCATGCGTAACGGCGTACCTTTTGTAGAATGGACCGGCGAGTTACGATTGTATGCAAGGTTAAGTGGAAGACACGGAGCCGTAGCGAAAGCGAGTCTGAATAGGGCGATTTAGTATGCGGTCGTAGACCCGAAACCGTGTGATCTACCCATGTCCAGGGTGAAGGTCAGGTAACACTGACTGGAGGCCCGAACCCACGTATGTTGAAAAATGCGGGGATGAGGTGTGGGTAGGGGTGAAATGCCAATCGAACACGGAGATAGCTGGTTCTCTCCGAAATAGCTTTAGGGCTAGCCTCAAGATGATGAGTACTGGAGGTAGAGCACTGATTGGACTAGGGGCCCTCATCGGGTTACCGAATTCAGTCAAACTCCGAATGCCAGATACTTAAACTTGGGAGTCAGACTATGGGTGATAAGGTTCATAGTCGAAAGGGAAACAGCCCAGACCACCAGCTAAGGTCCCAAAGTATACGTTAAGTGGAAAAGGATGTGGAGGTGCTTAGACAACCAGGATGTTTGTTTAGAAGCAGCCACCGTTTAAAGAGTGCGTAATAGCTCACTGGTCGAGTGACTCTGCGCCGAAAATGTACCGGGGCTAAACGTATCACCGAAGCTGTGGATTGTTCTTACGAACAATGGTAGGAGAGCGTTCTAAGTGCTGTGAAGT
>NZ_MNPW01000047.1 GCF_001983175.1 Pseudomonas cedrina subsp. cedrina | reverse complement strand
TATGGACCGCCTATGAATTGCTGTCCGCATCGCCCGAGTTGAACGTGGTGATCATCGACGCTAAATACCCGGGCTATGGCGCCTCCGGACGAAATGGCGGCGCCGTCATCCCTCGCATCAACGGCTCACGCGAGTTCTGGGGTTCGATCAAAGGCAAGACTGGCACCATGGCGCTGGAAAAGGCACTGGTTGAAGCCGTGGACCATGTCGGACACGTCATTGCCCAGGAAAATATCGATTGCGGTTACACCAAAAACGGCATGTTGGAACTGGCCCGCACGCCCCTCGAACTTCAGCGTCTTGTAGAGGCCCTCCAGGAAGACCGAAGGTACGGTCATGGACCTGCTGAAATCCGTATGCTTTCCAAGAGCGAAACCGCCAGCCGCATTACAGCAGAAGGCGTCATCGGCGCAAAACTCACGGTAAACGCAGCCTGCATCCAGCCGGCCGCCCTGGTCCTAGGCCTGACCAAAGCGGTCAGCCAGAAAGGCGCAAGGATCTACTACAACACGCCGGTGACCTCGATTGAGTCTTGCCTCGCGACCACCACGCACGGCAAGGTCCATGCGGACATCATCGTCTGCGCTGCCGAAGCCTATACCCAGAGCATTGTCACCGAACGAAACAAGATCACGCCCGTCCATACCTCAATGCTGGTCACCGAAAAACTGTCTGAAGAAGTGTTTGCACAGATAGGCTGGGGCGACCGCGAAGTGGTGCTGGCAGAACATCCCTTTTTGCACCTGCAGCGAACCCGCGACGGACGCATCACCATCGGCGGCGACGACAACCGGCTGACCTACAAGTACGGCAGTGTGCCCTGCACTGACGGGCCCGCCGAAGACAAAGTCTTTGCCACCTACCGCGAGGAACTCGTCCGTTTGTTCCCGGCCCTGGCCAACGTCAAAATCGAACACTCCTGGCAAGGCGTATTCGGTGCTCGACGCGACTGGGCGCCGGCCGTTGGCCTCAACAAAAAGACCGGCATTGCCTGGATCGGCGGTTATGTCGGCGAAGGGCTCGCCGCCTCAAACCTGGCGTCGCGCACCCTGACCGATCTTATTCTTGGGCGTGAGACCCAACTCACGCGACTGCCGCTGGTTCGTGAACTGCCACGCAAGTGGGAGCCCGAGCCACTGCGCATGCTCGGCTCTGTCGCCATCCTGAAGATGCG
>NZ_MNPW01000046.1 GCF_001983175.1 Pseudomonas cedrina subsp. cedrina | reverse complement strand
AAAGTAACCAAATGTATGGTCAGCCCACCTTTTGCTATCCAGTCACGATGAACGGTAAATCAGGCTTGCGCTAATGTATCCGGGCTCCTTGTGAGCGCGGGTACACGCTCGGCCCTTGATGAGTATTCGCTCCTGCCTGTCCTTAAAAGCGCTTCAGCTGCGAAAGCTGCTTTGGTTATCAGGTTCTCAGCCAGGATGTCTGCCGTTTATCGTCATCAGCTACTGACGTCGCAAAAGCTGGTGGTAAAGCCGGATTATGCGGTGGCATGCCCGTTGTAGGTGCCACCTTTGGTCAATAGCGCCCAGACAATCCTGGCCATTTTATTAGCCAGCGCACAGGCAACTTTGTTGAGCGGTTTTCGAGCTAATAGACTTCTGGCCCAGACTCCAAGGGCATCGTTTCGTTTATCGATTCGATAAAGCAGGGTTTGGGCGCCCTGCATCAGCAAGGTTCGCAAATACCTGTCCCCACGCTTGCTGATACCCAGGAGAGTGGTTTGCCCTCCAGTCGAGTATTGCCGCGGCACCAACCCTAAGGACGCCGAAAAATCTCGGGACGATTTATACATCGAAGCGTCCCCGACATCGGCCACCAGCGCGCTAGCTATGAGGGGGCCGATGCCGGGGATGCTCTGTAATCTTTTGCCGGCGTCACTCCCATTTACTTGCTGCTTGATCTCGGTATCCAGCGCTTTGATTTCGCGAGTCAATTGACGAATGTCATCAAGCATCCGACTAATAGCCTGCCGCAGGCGCAGAGGTAGATTGTGCTCTTCCATCAATGCAGGAACCCGCTCCAACGCGGCATAGCCGGCGGGAAAGATAACGCCAAACTCAAGTAAGAACCCGTGTACCTGGTTGATCACTCCAGTGCGTCGACTCACCAGTGATTTACGCAGTTTATGCACGGTCGACAGCACCTGCTGGTCAACTGATTTCACCTGTACAGATCGCGTTCTGGGACGTGATGCGGCTTCGCAAATAGCCTCGGCATCAATGAAGTCGTTCTTGTTGCCGGTGACGTAAGCCTTCACATGCTGCGGCGCAATCAGTTGGACCTGATGACCGAGCTTGGTGATTTCTCTGGCAAGAAACTGTGATCCGCCACAGGATTCCATGGCAACTTTGCAGGGTGGCATTTGTGCAAGTAATGGCAGCAACTGTCGGCGATTGAGCTTCTTGCGCAATACCTGATGGCCTTGTGCGTCTTGGCCGTGCAAGTGGAAGCTGTTCTTGCCAATGTCGATGCCTAGAAGCGTTACGCTGTTCATGAGAAAGCCTCCTCAAGAAAAGTGAGAACCCCAGTAGTTTAGACCTGAGGTTCTCGCCGGGCTGACCATCTCATTAG
>NZ_MNPW01000045.1 GCF_001983175.1 Pseudomonas cedrina subsp. cedrina | reverse complement strand
CGAGCGCCGATAGGCCGTGTCCAGACCACCGACGTTGACGAACCTGGGTACCGTCCAGTACTTCCAGTTTCTTCCTTCGAAATGTGCGTCGGTCATTTTTTATCCTTATTGCAGATACCGGGACAGGCTTGCCAGTAGCGTCAAACGTAAGCGCCTTGCTACCGGCAATGTCCAAATGTGAGTGTCATGGCCATGCGTATAAGGCAGGTCTATCTACGCAAGATGCTCATCGAAAAAAGCCTTCACAACAGCAATGAAGGTAGGTCGGTCGAAGACTGGATCCTCATGACCAGCACCGCCTGCAATGTAGAGACTTGACGTTACGCTTGCCTGTACCAGGGCGTCGTGCATCCGAACACTCTGACTGGGTTCGATGACGCGATCACGGTCGCCAGTGACTAACAACATTGCACTGGCATTAGCGCTGATCATACTGACGGGATTGAGCGAGAGGTGAAGCTCGTTACTCCGGTCGAATTTTTCCCCAAGAAGCCCTTCTACTGCAGAGGGCCCCATGACCTCCTCCTCCATTGGACTGGCCGCATCCATTGCTGCCAAGTCGAAAGAAGCGAACCAGACCGCGGCAGCATCAACAGCCGGCATGCGTCCTGCGAGTGGATTGCCGAGCGCCAGCAGAGCGGCCAGATAACCTCCGGCTGAAGCACCCCACGCACCGACAGTTGAGGCATCAACACCATATTCATTCTTCGCGTTCAATTTCAGCCAAGCCACGGCATCCCGACCATCCTCCAGCGCGGCAGGGAGAAGAGCTTCTTGAATAAACCGATATTCGACAGTCGCTACGGTATATCCCATTGCCGCCAGTATCGAAGCACGAGTGTCTTCATAATCACCCCTGGCACCGACCTCGAGGCCTCCGCCATGGAAGTAAACAACGACGCCCCGGCGGCGGATGGACTCATCTGGCAAATGAAGATCCAAGTGGAGGTTCCGTCCTCCGATGCTCTTGTAAGGAACATTGCGAATGACCTGATGCATCGCTTTTATCATCATGTTGTAGCCCGCTTCGGGAATTTTCATTTATGTGAAGCCCCCAATAAATGTGCTTTTCGGGAACGGCCGTCACATCGTTTAATGGGTAAGAGAACAGATGAGGATCCGGAGGTCTATCACCTATTTCGGGTACGGATATGGTGTTTTGTATCGCTCAAGGCGATAGCGGCAGACCTGAACTTACTTTTGAACACCATTAGAATTCCTGGTGCAGCAGCACGCATCGAACATATAAATGCGCGCCACCCCACCCGTCACCTCATCATTGCGGACGCGCCGACGGACGTGGAATCCCCAGGTCCTCACGAAAGCTCGTCCCCTGGTAGTCCTGGCGGAACACACCGCGACGCTGCAACTCAGGCACCACCTCATCGACC
>NZ_MNPW01000044.1 GCF_001983175.1 Pseudomonas cedrina subsp. cedrina | reverse complement strand
GCCAGCCCTTTCAAGGTCTTTGATAAAATCCCTCAAAACTCCAGTCAGGGTGACGAAAGCGATGTGGGCAGAAGTTCTAGCGCGGTTTGAGAAAAAAGCACCGGCCAGTGTCATGACCAAAGTGATATTGGAACAGGCTGTTCCTGCTGAATGGGTTGATCAGGTGTTCGAAGAACATCGTCAGCGGCAGTACCCACGCGAGCTTTTGTTTTCAACCATTGTTGAACTGATGTCCCTTGTTTCATTGGGCTTGCGACCTTCTCTGCATGCCGCCGCGCGGCAGATGGAAGACCTTCCTGTCAGCTTGACGGCGCTGTATGACAAGGTCAGCCGCACAGAGCCTGCGCTGCTGCGCGCCCTGGTCACCGGTAGCGCAGAGCGCTTGGCCCCGACGATAAAAGAGCTGGGGCACTCAGCCATTTTGCCTGGCTGGCAATTAAGGGTCGTTGACGGTAACCACCTGCCTTCCAGCGAAAAGCGCCTGGGCGCTTTGCGCCGGGAACGGGGCGCCGCCCGGCCTGGTTTTTCCGTTGTGGTTTACGACCCCGATCTGGACCAGGTCGTCGATCTTCAGCCTTGTGAAGATGCCTATGCCAGCGAACGCGTCAGCGTGCTGCCATTGCTGGAAAAAGCTAGTGCGGGACAACTGTGGATGGCTGATCGGCTCTACTGCACGCTCCCGGTCATGGGGGCCTGTGAAGATACCGGGGCCTCGTTCATCATCCGCGAACAGAGCAAACATCCACGTCTGCTTAAGGAAGGCGATTGGCAGGAGCCTATCGCGGTTGCGGCAGGCAGCGTGCGCGAGCAAATCATCGAAGTAAAAGGTGGTCGCCAGTGGCGGCGAGTCGAACTGAAGCTGCAAAAAACCACCGAATCCGGCGACACCACACTGCTGTTCTGGAGCAATTTGCCTGACTCTATCAGTGCCGAGCAAATCGCTGATTTGTACCGCCGTCGCTGGAGTATCGAAGGGATGTTCCAGCGCCTGTAAGCGGTGTTGGACAGTGAAATCGAAACCTTGGGCAACCCCAAAGCAGCCCTGTTGGGGTTTGCGTCGGCCGTGTTGGCTTACAACGTTTTGGCGGTGCTCAAACGCAGCGTTGAGCAGGCTCATCGCCAGACCCTGCCTGACGATTGGGAAGCATCGATTTTCCACCTGACGGTACAGGTACGCAGCGGATATGAGGGCATGCAGATTGCTTTGCCGCCAGAGCCCTTATCGATCCCAATCCCTGAAGCAGGATTGGCTCCGTACTTACTGACACTGGCAAAAAACGTCCTACCTAAAGCGGTCGCCAAGAGCAAACGGGGGCCGAAGGTACCTAAACCCAAAGAGTGGCTTGAAGGCAAAGCTGCGAATGCCCACGTGTCGACGGATCGGGTGCTCAAGGCCGCTAAAACCAAAAGACCTTGAAAGGGCTGGCCGTAAGGGCGGAACC
>NZ_MNPW01000043.1 GCF_001983175.1 Pseudomonas cedrina subsp. cedrina | reverse complement strand
TGAAGTGCGCCCCAAAAGTTGGACAGCTGTTGGTTAGGCTGCAGCGGATCGAGCTCTGTACTCTACAGGGCTCAGTCCGCCAAGCTTCACTTTGATTCGCGTATGGTTGTAGTAATGGATGTATTTATCCAGCCCAGCTTGCAGGTGCTCGACGCTTTCGAAGCTTTCTCGATAGTAGAACTCTGACTTCAGCGTGCCGAAAAAACTCTCCATTGTGGCGTTGTCGTAGCAGTTTGCTCGGCGTGACATGCTTTGCTCCAGCCCCGCTTTTTCAAGTCGCTCACGGTACTTTGAGTGTCGATAGTGCCAGCCTTGATCCGAGTGCAGCATTGGTTTGGCGCCTTCGGGCAATTGCCCAAGAGCTTTTTCCAGCATGTCGCCCACCAAGGCATATTGGGGGCGTACAGCGGTCTGGTAGGCCACGATCTCGCCGTTGTACAGGTCCAGGACTGGGGACAGATACAGTTTTTTTCCAGCCACTTTGAACTCGGTAACATCCGTTACCCATTTCTGATTTGGTTGCTCAGCCTCGAACTGACGGTCCAAGGTATTGGGTGACACTTCTCCCATCGGCCCTTTGTACGCTCTGTATTTTTTCGGTCGTACTGTGCATTTCAGACCCAGCTCTGCCATCAGTCGTCGGACCGTTTTACCGTTGATCAACGGTCGATCTTTACGTAACTCTAACGTCATCCGCCGGTAACCAAGACAGCCAAAATGGTCTTCCTGAAGGCTCTGGATAGAGGCTTTTATCGAAATGAACCGGTCTGCAACGCCCATCGCCTTGAGTTGGTAGTAATACGTACTTCGTGCAAGATCCAGCAGTTTGAGCAAGTGACTCAAAGGAAAGTCCTGCTTCAGTTCAGTGACTATTCGGGCTTTTTCTTCGCTATTTTCTCTCGCCTCATCACCACCTCGCCTAACTCTCCAAGCTTTTTTAGGTAGGCGTTCTCCATGCGCAGGTATTGAACTTCATCAAGCAAGCGCTTATGCGCAAGCTCCACGTCGGTGAGTGGAGTAGTAGTTTTGCGTGGTTTAGATGGCTTAGGCATAGCGACGCTCAATCCCTTTTTCCCTGGTTCCAGGGCTTCAATGCCGCCACTGTAATACTGCTGCTGCCATCTGCCCACCTGGCTTGAGTTGCCCAGGTTGAAGAGCGCCGCAGTGCGGCGCAGAGACAGGGAGTCACGCCACATGCATTGCAGAACGGAGAACTTGAACAAAGCGTCGTAGCGCTTTTTGATGGTGTTGAAGCTGGCCTCTCCGTGCAATCGATAGCTCTCGACCCAGCGACGAAGCAATGTAGGGTCCATTTTGAATTGAGCCGCGATACGGCGAAAGCCCCGACCTCGTTCAAGGAAGGCGGTGATGGCGGATAGCTTGAACTGCGTAGTGTACTTGCTCATGAAAAAGCCCCTGGAGTTGGATGGGTGTCCAACTTCTGGGGCGCACTTCA
>NZ_MNPW01000042.1 GCF_001983175.1 Pseudomonas cedrina subsp. cedrina | reverse complement strand
CAGGCTGTGTGAAAACGCAGCCTGCACCGGCTAAAAACAAATGCCCCGACTTGTCGGGGCATTTGTTTTTGCGGACTTGAAGAAAAAAAGGGCCTTTCAGCCCATCAACTCCATCAATTTCGGCACTCCCAACACGTTGATGGTCCTTTTCAGGTTGTAGGCCTGTATCGCAAGTGCCATTTCTGTCCGTGTACCTTTTAGCTGGCGCAGCAAAAACCTAGCGTTGCCGAAGGCCCATTGCTTCAAGTTGCCAAATGGGTGTTCGACGATCGATCGTCGATTGATCATCATGTCGGGATTCGCCTTCATGCGCTGTTCCATTCGTTCAAACGCTGATTCACAGGCATGGCGCGTGACGTAACGGCGTTCAGCCTTGGTACACCGGCTTTTCAGTGCGCAAGTGCCGCAATCACTGATTGATGCGTGATAAATCCGGTCTCCCTTGTTAAGTGCTTTAAGCGTGAGCGTCTTGCCATCAGGGCATTCATAGCTGTCACTCTCTTCGCTGTAATTGAAGAGCGTGCGGTCAAAAAATTGCTCTTCGCCACCTTTGGTGTTGATCGCCCGGTTGGGCGGGACAAAGGGTGTGATACCAGCGTCTTCACACGCCTGGAATTGCGCGCCGTTGGAGTAGCCTGCATCAGCGGTGACGTTGAGCTTGGCTTGCTCCAGCACCGCTTGAGTCGCCTTGGCCATCGGTTCAAGCAGGCGATTGTCGGTACCTTCCTGAGTCACTTCGTGGTGAACAATCAGACAGTGTTTCGCATCCACCGCGCTCTGAACGTTGTAGGCAATACGCGGGCCTGAAGGTGTCCGCATTTTTTGCGCATCGGCCTCACCCACCACGTGCTGAACCAGACCTTGAGCTTGCATCAGCGCTTGGCAGGTCTGGTTATTGGCCTTTTTTACGCGCAACGTCTCAAGCGCAGTCTGTACTGCTGAGCGATCAATCGCTTGCTCTTGCTCACCGCGATCAGCCTCGTCAAGTTGCGCCAGGTAGTGGGCAATACGCTTGTCCAGAACCGCTTCGCGCCGCTGGAGCTTCTTGGGTGTGATGTGCTTTCGATTCGAGGCCACTGCCTGGAACTTGCTGCCATCAATGGCTATCAGGTCGCCGCCAATGAGGCCGGCCCCGCGGCAAAAACTAACAAATGCACGGCACGTGGCAACGAAGGCTGCGCTGTTGTCCCGTCGAAAATCGGCAATGGTTTTAAAGTCAGGTGCCAAGCGGCCCAGCAGCCACATAACCTCGACGTTGCGTTGACATTCAGCTTCCAGCCGACGCGAGGAACGAACCTGTTGGAAATAGCCGTAGAGGTAGAGTTTGAGCAGATCAGCCGGGTGGTATGAAGGGCGGCCGGTAGCCTTGGGGACGGCTTTGTCAAAACCCAGCTGCTCAAGGTCGAGCAGAGAAATATAGGCTTCGATTACCCGAACCAAATGATCTTCGGGGATGAGTTCGTCCAGCGAGACTGGAAATAGGGTTCCCTGAGAGCGGTCTTCACCTTGGATATAGCGCATAAGAAAAATGCCCGTATCTTGCGATACGGGCATTTTCTTAAACCGGGCGGCAAATTGCTAGGTTTTCACACAGCCTG
>NZ_MNPW01000041.1 GCF_001983175.1 Pseudomonas cedrina subsp. cedrina | reverse complement strand
GACACCGTAGAATCCACTAAAGCCCGATACGGCTCCCTCTTCCTTAGCGCTCGGCGCTGCACTAAACAGACCGGGATCAACTGCGGCGACTGTCTCCTCAGCACTGGGCGATCCGCAGAAAAACAGCGACATTGCCGTGCCAGCCAGAACCAGCCCAATTGCAGAGCGATTTGGTTTTTTTTCATTTGAAGTATATCGATACACGGCCATACAACTTCCCCATCTAATTATCTGTCAAAGCAGTATTTTTATAATTTAATTTTCTGGAGTGTCATTTTTATTTTTGCGTACTGAAACAATTTATTACAAGGGCCACAATCACCCTATTTGGTGACACTACCGCCTGCAAAACATCACCCTTAACCCAAGCAACTTTTAAATAAAACAATCAAACCAAAAACATAAACATATCCGCCCCACAACAGTACGAAAGACCTCGAAACCAATGCGCTCGGCACGTTTTTGGTGCGACCGCCAAGGGCTTTCTGGTCTAAATAGAGACATCAGGGGAATGTCACACAACAGGGTGAGGTTTCCTTTCTTTAAATGGCGGTAAAGTCGGGCTTAAAGCTACGAAGTGCCAAGTGGCTTGCACAGAACAAGATAGGAGTATCGACCGTGGAAGACTTGAAGCAAGCCCTGCAGCGCCTGGCCAAAGCCGTGGTCGTGATAACGACCGCCGACCAGAACGGACGCTACGCCATGTCCGCCACTGCCGTGAGCGAACTGTCCATGGAGCCGCCCTCCATGCTGATCTGCGTCAACAAATCCGCCTCGCTGTTTCCGGTACTGGCGAGTGGCGCCCCCTTCATCATCAACATTCTGCACCATCAACAGGCTGATATTTCCGTCGCCTGTGCGGGCAAGGTCAAAGGTGAAGCCCGGTTTGAATTCGGAACCTGGATCAAAACAACCTCGGGTATCCATCGACTGGAGGGCGCACAGGCATCGATTGTTTGTCGAAACGTCAAAGCAGTCGAGTTCGGTACCCACGGCATCTTTATCGGAGAGGTCGAACAAGTCTTTACCGACAGCACTCCTGACCCATTGATCTATGTCGATCGCCGTTACGGCAAGATGGACAACGTCACGTTCTCCTGAGCCGAAGTTTTTGACCTTATTAATTGATGTTGTTTACAACTTTAGCCCATCGAAAACGGGCCAATTTCACATCTGAATTTAGTGATGCAAAAAGCTTCTTGTAGGGACCGCTTGTTACTCATCCGACAAGGTAGCGCTCTGAAAAATTGCATTCGACGCCTATCCAGATACTTTTCAGCACCATAAAAAGCTGAAGCCGGCTCATACTTAATTTCCTATCGAGAGAACTATGCAAGAGCCACACAAAAATCTGAGAGATGTGTCCTTCTGGTTCAGCGAACTTATTGATCGCAAGGATCTCGCGTGGCCCACCATGGTGCAGCAAACAGAGGATATTCATGCTGATGTCTGCATCGTTGGCGCCGGTTACAGCGGATTATGGACCGCCTATGAATTGCTGTCCGCATCGCCCGAGTTGAACGTGGTGATCATCGACGCTAAATACCCGGGCTATGGCGCCTCCGGACGAAATGGCGGCGCCGTCATCCCTCGCATCAACGGCTC
>NZ_MNPW01000040.1 GCF_001983175.1 Pseudomonas cedrina subsp. cedrina | reverse complement strand
ACGTTTTATGAAAGAGCATAAGGGAATCCGATATCACTTCCATTGGGAAGTGTCTAAATAGGCTGTGCCTATTGGATTCCTTGCTCTTTTTACTTGATATCACTTTTTTATCTTTTGATATAGCAAAGATATAGTGTAGCTATATTTGAGATATATCAAAATATCTCATGCGATATAGTCACTATTACAAATAAAAATCATAACCAAAGCGAAATTACAAATAATAATCCAATCAATTCTGCAGGTATTGTTATTTTAATTTCCATCACGATCACTCCTTTATTTTTTTATTCTGTCTTTAAACAATATTTATTTTATAAACAGACTTTCTACTAAGTTTAAACGTGCATCTTACAAAATTCGGTACATTTCTTATCAAAAAATTTAAAGCAAAACAAAAAAGGTCATAGTTTCCTATGACCCTTTACTGTCTTATTACTTTCCGGCCTCGAATTTATTAATCGCAGACGAGGTTTGCGATTCCTTTTTATTAATCGCCAATAGGAATAACGATTCCTGTTTTATTCGTCGCTCCAGGAATTGCGACATCACTTTAACTAAATATATTATAAATCATTTCCAAAATTGAACAATGAAAAATGTCTCGAAGAAAGGAAAATTATGCTAGGATAGAAGATATAAAGATAAAGAAAAACCGCCCATTGCTTTGGTCGGCAAGGCGGTTTTTCAAAAATTTTGAAGGGATTATCCCTTACATATCAATATTATTATTTATATTATATCATATTAGGGTTAATTCCTTCCATCAAAAGGGAGAGAATTAATTTATGGCAAAAATTGTAGATTTCGACCAAGCAGAAAAGAAAGCTAGAGAAAGAGATTCAGAGATTGAGAGATTAAAATATACTTTAAGCCATGCTGGTATATCACAAGAAGAAATAGAAAATGCTCTTGCTACTTTAAGCAAAGGTACTGGGAAGGAACTTTACATAGGAACTAAAAAAAGTTCTCAATCTAAAGTGAGGTTTGCTCAATATATGCAAAATAATTGGGAGTTTTTAAGAAAAAATAAATACTTAACTACTAGGGAAAAGACCTTTTTATTGGATATTGTACCGTCAGTAGCTTTTGATAGTAATTGTATTGTTATTGATATTAAAGCTAAAACGCCAGTTCCTGCTAATATTACAGATATTGCTGAAATGTTGGGTTCTGATCGGTCTAATACAAGTAAAACTATTAATTCATTAAAAAGAAAAGGTATTATAGCGAAGTCAGAAAGTGGCCTAGATGGAAATAATGCAAGAGCGTATGCGATTTTTGTTAATCCTCATGTTATTTATGCAGGAGATAAAGATAATATTAATAATGCTTTACAAGTGATGTTTTATAAAGCTATGAAAATGCCCGTAATGAAAGATTTACCTGATAAATTATTTTAAAACAAATCGCAGTTGTTTACATTTGACAACTGCGATTTTTATTATGTTCGTATTTTTTGTTCGTGGTATTTTTACCACGAAAGTGTGGTAAAAATACCACGGACGAAAAACTCTAAAACTACTGATATATTAACCTTTATTACACCTTTTAGACTCTCTCTCTTCTCACTCTATATATAACATGAGGATTAACAAAAATCGCATACGCTCTTGCATTATTT
>NZ_MNPW01000039.1 GCF_001983175.1 Pseudomonas cedrina subsp. cedrina | reverse complement strand
TAAATCTATTCCAGTTGTAGGAGGTGTTGTTTGGGCATCAGATGCTGTTTCAGTTGCCCAACACTATATAAATAAAAGTTGGAAAAAGAAGGGAATTAAACGATTTAAAGTTACTTATAAATGGAAATATCAATTAGACCCATTAGCTGATGGAGGAGGAATTCCTAAAGCTAAAGTAATTTCAACATCAACAGTAGCACAATACTGATGATCACATTAAATAAAGAAGGAAGAAGTTAAAATTTTTATTTAACTTCTTCCTTCTTTAAAAAGTATCAATTATAACTAATAGTATTGTTACTAATAAAAAAGAGTACCACCCAAAATCAATAAATTTATTCCCAGTTTTTATATCAAATTCTCTTTTAGATGCAATTGATTCAATTAAAGAATACAAACCACCTAACAAGAAAAAAGCTAACACATTTAATTGATTAGTAAAAAGTAAAATCAAAACAAGAATACAAAATATTAAAGTACGAACAAAAGGTAATCTTAAAATATACATCATTTCCCCCCTAAATCTTTTATTAATCTATATATTTCTTCAATTTCCCACTAATTATTTAAAAAACTCTGTATAATTACGATCAATAATTTTTGTTACAATCTCTGAATCTAATACCGATTCTTTAGCAAAAATATAGAGTGCTTTTTGAATTACATCTGTTTTATTTGTCTTAACTCCTTGCTTTTCAAGTGTTTCTACCATTTGTTCTAATAGCTTATAATGAATTTCATCAAGTCTAATATTAATTTGTTTACTCATGTTTATCACCTTTATTTAAAAAATAATACTTTAGCTCATAATTCATCAAATACTTCTATTTCATATTATAACGGAGTATATACATTTTGTATATACAAAATGTATATACTCCGTTATAATATGAAATAGAAGTATTTGATGAATTATGAGCTAAAGTATTATTTTTTAAATAAAGGTGATAAACATGAGTAAACAAATTAATATTAGACTTGATGAAATTCATTATAAGCTATTAGAACAAATGGTAGAAACACTTGAAAAGCAAGGAGTTAAGACAAATAAAACAGATGTAATTCAAAAAGCACTCTATATTTTTGCTAAAGAATCGGTATTAGATTCAGAGATTGTAACAAAAATTATTGATCGTAATTATACAGAGTTTTTTAAATAATTAGTGGGAAATTGAAGAAATATATAGATTAATAAAAGATTTAGGGGGGAAATGATGTATATTTTAAGATTACCTTTTGTTCGTACTTTAATATTTTGTATTCTTGTTTTGATTTTACTTTTTACTAATCAATTAAATGTGTTAGCTTTTTTCTTGTTAGGTGGTTTGTATTCTTTAATTGAATCAATTGCATCTAAAAGAGAATTTGATATAAAAACTGGGAATAAATTTATTGATTTTGGGTGGTACTCTTTTTTATTAGTAACAATACTATTAGTTATAATTGATACTTTTTAAAGAAGGAAGAAGTTAAATAAAAATTTTAACTTCTTCCTTCTTTATTTAATGTGATCATCAGTATTGTGCTACTGTTGATGTTGAAATTACTTTAGCTTTAGGAATTCCTCCTCCATCAGCTAATGGGTCTAATTGATATTTCCATTTATAAGTAACTTTAAATCGTTTAATTCCCTTCTTTTTCCAACTTTTATTTATATAGTGTTGGGCAACTGAAACAGCATCTGATGCCCAAACAACACCTCCTACAACTGGAATAGATTTA
>NZ_MNPW01000003.1 GCF_001983175.1 Pseudomonas cedrina subsp. cedrina | reverse complement strand
GGATAGGAGCAGGTCGTTCCTGGCGAATGGGTCGATCAGGTGTTCGAAGAACATCGTCAGCGGCAATATCCGCGTGAGCTTCTGTTCTCAACCATCGTTGAACTGATGTCCCTTGTTTCATTGGGCTTGCGACCATCGTTACATGCTGCTGCACGGCAGATGGAGGATCTCCCCGTCAGCTTGGCGGCGCTGTATGACAAGGTCAGCCGCACAGAGCCTGCGCTGCTGCGCGCCCTGGTCACCGGCAGCGCAGAGCGCTTGGCACCAACGATAAAAGAACTGGGGCACTCAGCCATTTTGCCTGGCTGGCAACTGCGGGTCGTCGACGGCAATCACCTGCCTTCCAGCGAAAAACGCTTGGGCGCTTTGCGCCGTGAGCGGGGGGCCGCCCGGCCTGGTTTTTCGGTAGTGGTTTACGACCCCGACCTGGATCAGGTCGTCGATCTTCAGCCCTGTGAAGATGCCTACGCCAGTGAGCGAGTCGGCGTTCTGCCGTTGCTGGAAAAAGCCTGTGCGGGGCAGCTGTGGATGGCTGATCGACTCTATTGCACGCTCCCGGTCATGGAGACCTGCGAAGAGTCTGGAGCCTCGTTCATCATTCGCGAACAGAGCAAACATCCACGCCTGCTTAAGGAAAGCGACTGGCAGGAGCCTATTGCCGTCGCGGCAGGTCACGTGCGTGAGCAGACCATCGAATTAAAAGGTGGACGCCAGTGGCGGCGTGTCGAACTGAGTCTGCAAACCCCCACCGACTCTGGCGACACTACGTTGTTGTTCTGGAGCAACTTGCCCGACTCCATCAGTGCCGAACAAATCGCCGATTTGTACCGCCGTCGCTGGAGCATCGAAGGGATGTTCCAGCGCCTGGAGTCGGTTCTGGACAGCGAAATCGAAACGCTGGGTAGCCCCAAGGCTGCCCTGCTGGGATTTGCGTCGGCGGTGTTGGCTTACAACGTCTTGGCCGTGCTCAAGCGCAGCGTTGAGGAGGCTCATCGCCAGACCCTGCCCGACGATTGGGAGGCATCGATTTTCCACCTGACGGTACAGGTGCGCAGTGGTTACGAGGGAATGCAGATAGCCCTGCCAGCAGAGGACTCATCCATCCCGATCCCTGCAGGAGGGCTGGCTCAGTATCTGCTTACACTCGCTCGAAATATTCAGCCCAAAGCTGTCGTCAAGAGCAAGCGAGGTCCGAAGGTGCCCAAGCCCAAACAGTGGCTTGAAGGCAAAGCCGCAAATGCCCACGTGTCGACGGATCGGGTGCTTAAGGCCGCTAAAATCAAAAGACCTTGAAAGGGCTGGTGTTAAAAGCGAATCGCAGGCAAAGAAAAGCCCGCGAGGGGGAGAGCGGGCTTAAAGGGATGTTCACTAGGAGCTGGGACAACCTAATCGACCCGCTGTGAAAAGCTTGTGAAAGCTTTGACTCAATACTTCACTGCGATAGCCTGAGCCAGTTGCATGTCAGACATCAGTGGCGAGTTGTAGGTCGAACGATAGTAGCGAGACGCTTGCTCAAACTGAGCTCCGCGAATCTGGCCATCAGAACCTATGAATGCGAGAGCATCGCCCTTCGCTTTTTTCATCATTGATGGGCCGTCAACTGAAAATGCGGATGTTGCGCCGAGGATCATGGTCGGAAACAGTGTGGTGACGGTCAGCGCGCGCTCCACGGGATTTTCGACATACCACGCCATCGCATCAGCGCTGATCGATATCGTGATGACGGCTGCAAACGTCTTCCATAAAACCATCCTTCGTCGCCTCCATTGCGCTGAGAGGGCGACACCCTCTGCGTACCATAACCTGTTCGGTACGGGAAAAACGGGAGCGGTCACGCATACAGAGCCTAAATTATATGGGTCTACTGCCACGCAAGGCATTTCAAGCATGAGATAGGCCTTCACCGACCCAACCATCCTGAACCGGCAACAATTCCATAACGTCACAAAACAATTTCCGCTGCTTCCAGTCATTTCGATCTCCAATGACATACAAGCGGCGCTTGGCGCGGGTAGCGGCAACGTTGAGCAGGTTAGGCTTGGACACTGCCCATTCGCGAGCGCCGCCGTTTTCGCTGTTCCCGCCCAGGATAAGGATGACGACTGCCGCTTCTTTACCCTGCATCGTATGAATGGTCCCGCGCACGATCTTGGCGTGTAACCGATCCTTGAGCTGATTGCGCACGTCCTGAAAGGGCGTGATAACCGCGATGCTGTCGGGCGGCACGCCGTCGTCATTCAGCATCGCCAGCAGCTGTTCGAGCGCCTTTCCTTCGTTGTCGACCCAATTTCCGGAGGAGCGGCCGGTCGCGTGCACCCAGCCGGTCAGTAGGCGGGCCGGTGTTTCTTTGGCGGGTGAGGGCGCAATAGTGCCATAGACCATGGCGCCGTCGTAGGCGATGCGATTAGCCAGCTCGAACATCGGTTTGTCACAGCGACGGTGCACCACCAGGGGCAAGCCGACCCAGCATTTCTGGTCCTTGGGCCCCGCCATGCGACCCCAAGGCGTGGCCTGGTCGGCCAGGCTCTGGGCGGACTGGCGGTTGGGCAACCAGTGAGCATCGACTTGATAGCGCGTACGCATGTGTTCGAGCACGGCATCGGATACGGTGACGATCGGCTCCAGTTGCAGCGGGTCACCGACCAGCACGGCCCGCTGTGCACGCCATAGGGCACCTACAGCGGCCTGGGGTGGCGCCTGGCCGGCTTCGTCCACCATCAGCCAGCCAATTTCCCCGCAGCCAAGGCTGCCGAAAGAGCGGGCGAACGAGGCGAAGGTGCTGCTGAGCACCGGCACTGCCATGAACAGCGAGGCCCATGCCGAACGCACCACGGCCTTGGATACGCCGCCATAGCGACTGCCGGTGAGCGTGCTGGTGATGAAGTCCAGGTTAGCGCGCAAACGCGAGGCTTCGATCTGGAAAAAGACGTGGTGCAGCTTGAGCGCCTCAATGAATACCGTCGCCCGCGCCTGGCGCCAGCCCTCGACTATCCAGGGTTCGAGCAGCTCGATCTCGCTGCCTCTGCCGATCTGGCCTTGTTCGAGCCAATGCTCCAGATGCTTGGCCTGGCCAGCGCGGGCAATGCGGCGAGCCTTGTCGATCTGCAGGGCGGCGTGGACCACGGCTTCGTTGATTTCCAGTTCGTCGGTCGCCAATTGCCGTTTGAGTTCGGCCAGTTGGCCGACGAGTCGCTGCACTAGGCGTTGGGCGCTGTCGAAGGCGTCCTTGGCCAAGGTGTGTGCGCTATCCAGCAGGCGTTGCCGGGCCGCCCATGTGCGGTGGGCCCCCCAAAGGCTGATTAAGTTGGTCAGTAACCCCGGCTTTGTTGCCAGGTGTGCTTCAAGGAACTGAAGCTCGCGTTTGAGTTGCTCGCGGGCGGGCGCGAGCTGCAGGGTTTCCAGTTTGGCTTGTTCATCATTGAGTTCGCGGCGTTGAGTCAGATGAGCTTGGCGCTCCTGTTCCTTCTGACGCACCCGAGCCTTGGCGCTGATCACCGTCTGAACCCGCTCCAGAATGTCGCTGACCTCGGCGCGTATCCTCTCTTCGGCGTTTTTGGCGCCCTGATAGCGCTCGACAGCGGTGCGCCAGAGACTGTTTTTCTCGGCGGACGAGAGCAATTTCATTTGGCTGGCGTGTTCGCTCAGCCACTCGCGCATGCCCTTGGGGGCTGGCTCTTCGTTTGCGCTGTTGGTCATGGATGCGTCGGGTAGCGGATCGCCCTCGTATAGATCCTCGTCCAGCTCAGCGTTGTCGACGTCGGGCTGTGAAGGTGCCGGTTCCGCGCTGGTGGTCTTCGTCTTGGGCGGACGCTTGCCATAGAAGAAGCGATCGACGAACTGAGTGCGTTTGGCTTTGCTGCCCAATGCTGCGGAGATCATCGCCCAGGCCGGCTTGCCGCTGGTCAGCTCGCCCAGTTCGCTGAAGTACTCGGCATCGGGCAGCCAGGATGAATCAACCTTATCGCGCTGGGGCAACTCGAGCGTTACGTTCTCCACGGCACCGTTGTTGGAGGAGGCCACCACCATTTCGAAGCCGAACAGGCGCGGGCTGAGCTGATAGGCAAAGCGCTCGCGCCCACCGTCGTTGGCGGTTTCGCGTCCGTCCTTGATGAAGGCGTCCGAGGCCCTGCCCAGCGTGGCCAGTACGTCGGCGCGTTGTGTCACCACTGCCGCGATCAGATCGCGGAGCAGGGTTGTCTTACCGGTGCCGGGTGGACCGTTGATGCCCATTATCCCGCTGTCGTTGCTGAGGGTGTGCAGCAGGCTGTTGACCGCCAATTGCTGGGAATGCACCAGACCCAAGTGCTTTTCGGCGGGCCAGCAGCCGGTCGCGTAGCGCGACGGGGCGAGGCGATCGATCAGCGCCAGGTCGGCTTCGGGCCCATCGAGGTGCAGGCGTTGGCTGGCATCGTGATGGCTCAGGTAGCGGGCCAGGGGCTTGCTTGTCTCGCCACGCGCCAGGGCCTCGGCCATGCCGGCCAGGTCGCTCAGCAGGAAGCTGTTGAGTGGGTCGTCTTCCTGTTCGGGTTTGTTCGGGTTGATCGGTGCCGAGCGGAAGCGATGCCCGTGCGGTCCGTCTGCGAAAAACTGGTCGAGTCCCAGGGACTGGCGAATATGGTCTGTCAGGCGTGCCAGGTCGGCCGCATTGACTACGCCACCGAGCAAGCTTTTAGCCTGTTCGCGAAGGGAGTCCTGGGTCTCCTCGAAGCCGTGCGTCCAATCTTGCCGGTTGATGGCGCAGCCCACGAACCAGGCCTCGCTGGACAGCACCAAACTGTTGGCCACCATCACGCCTTGATCGTTGAACTTGAGCGCGTACAAGGCGCAAAGCTTGGATTGCGGTTCCTTGTAGCCTTGGTCGGCACCGTAAAGGGCCTCCAATTGGCGAGAAACGTCCAGGTTGTCATAGAGGTGTGCGTAGAGCGTATGGCTCCATACGCGTTTGTTCGGCAGGCGCTGCCGGCTCAGAGGGTTAGCCGGCATCCATGGCAGGATTTGGCCTGAGGCGGGGATGTCTTGGAAAAACGGCTGATAGTCGCTGTCGCGCTTATTCAGTTTTGGGACTGCCTGGGGTTGCAGCAGTTCGACAGCGTGCCAGTAACGCACGATATTTTGCGAATTCATTTGCTACGTCCTTGAAAGCGCTGGGCTTGTATTCCTGGGGGTGAAGAATAACAGGATGTTGCATCGCTTCCTGGCCCCGGCGCGGGCAATCGATGCTGATCATGGGCCGGGTCACTTACCTGAGGGGGTACCATGCAGCGTAGTTATGGGTGTAATTCGCGTTCTGCTGGCTCTTGGACCACGTAGGCCATGCCTTGCCATTGGGGCACCAGGCCTGGAGCCGATACCCCTTAGGGCTGTTTGATCATCAACTCACATCGTCAATCAGTATATGCCGCTGTCCACGGCTGCACTGTTCGATACGCGCCTGAACCTTGTAAACGTTGCGCAGCATCTGTTCGGTAATGACTTCGCCACTGAGCCCGCTTCCCTGAGTGGTGCCGTCAGCAATAACCAGTACTTGATCGGCAAACCGCAGGGCCTGGTTCAGATCGTGGATCGCGATAAACACGATGACCTCGCGTTGCCGGGCCAGTGTGCGCATGAAGTTCAACACCTGCACCTGGCGATGCATGTCGAGGGCGCTGGTGGGTTCGTCCATCAGCAGGATTTCGGGCTCGCGTACAAGGGTTTGCGCAATGGAAACCAGCTGTTGCTGGCCGCCGCTGAGTTCTCCGAGATTGCGCAACGACAGGTCGGTAATGCCCAGTGCCTCGAGAATCTCGTCTACCAGTTTCAGCTCGTCATCGTGAACCCTCCAGCCCGGCGACAGTTGTTTGCGCGCCAGCAGCACCGACTCGTACACGGTCAATCGTGCGTTGGCATTCAGGCCTTGGGGCATGTAGCTGATGCCCGTCGGGCCTTTTTTGGAGTCTTGCAAAATCACTTGGCCGGGGCCATCGATCAGCCCGGCCATGCGTTTGAACAGAGTCGATTTGCCCGCCGCATTGGGGCCGACCACGGCGACCACCTGACCGCCGAAAAACATCGTCGTCGATACACCGCGAATAATCTCGCGTTGGCCATAACGGGCGCCGAGGTTGTCCAGTTGTAGCTTCACCATGTGTTTTTCTTCCCGCCGAGTATCAGAGATATGAAGAACGGTACGCCGATCAGCGAGGTGACCACGCCGATGGGGAAGATCGCGCCGGGAATCAATGTTTTACTGACCACGGAGCTGGCCGAGAGAATCAGCGAGCCCGTGAGCAACGAGGCTGGCAGGAAGAAGCGCTGGTCTTCGCCGATCAGCATGCGGGCGATGTGCGGGCCGACCAGCCCGATAAAGCCAATGGTGCCGACGAATGCCACCGGAAACGAGGCCAGCAGGCTGACCATAATCAACGTTTGAAAACGCAGGCTGCGTACGTTGATACCGAAACTGGCCGCCTTGTCGTCGCCCAGGCGCAGGGCGGTCAGGGCCCAGGCTCGTTTGGCGAAGACGGGCAGGGTGATCAGGATCACCAGGCAGACTACTCCGAGTTTCGGCCAGGTGGCTTTGGTCAGGCTGCCCATGGTCCAGAACACCACGGCCGCCACGGCTTGCTCGGTGGCGAAGAACTGTACCAGCGCCAACAGTGCATTGAAGGTGAACACCAGCGCAATGCCGAGCAGCACGATGGTTTCGGCGGTCACACCACGGCGCATGCTCAGAAAATGGATCAACAGCGCCGAGAGCATGGCCATGATGAAGGCGTTGAGTGGCACCATG
Source organism: Pseudomonas cedrina subsp. cedrina (assembly GCF_001983175.1). GTDB lineage: Bacteria > Pseudomonadota > Gammaproteobacteria > Pseudomonadales > Pseudomonadaceae > Aquipseudomonas > Aquipseudomonas cedrina. The sequence continues at coordinate 572,956 of NZ_MNPW01000003.1, read as the reverse complement.
AACTGCGCCGCCAGCGGGAACAGTGCGACACCGAATGCCAGGCCCAGCGCCGCACCGAAACTGGCGGCGGCGGAAATGCCGAGCGTGAACGGACTCGCCAGCGGGTTATTGAGGATTGTCTGCATCTGCGCGCCGGCCAGCGATAATGCCGCGCCAACGGCAACGGCCATCAATGCCACCGGCAAGCGGATATCCCACATCACCACACGCACTTGTGGTGACGCAGTGTCCGGCGAAAACAACGCGCCGAGCACTTCACTGAGGCTGTAACGCGCAGGCCCCAAAGCCAGGTCGAGCAGCACGCTGCACAACAGCAGAACGACCAGCCCCGCAAGGATCAGGCGTTTACGCAACACCAGTCGCCGATAGTTTTCGCGCGGTAGCACCTCGGCATTGGTCAGCGTGCTCATGGCTTCACCTCGGGTTTGCGCAGGCTGACGAAATAGCCCGACTCATACGGCACGGGTAGAAAACGCTCATGCAATTCGCGAAATGAGGCATCCGGATCGAGATCGGTAAACAGCTCGGGGTGGAACCATTTCGCCAATTGCTGAATGGCCACGAACTGGTAAGGGCTGTTATAGAACTGATGCCAGATGGCGTGGAAGGCCTGGTTGTCCTGAGCCTTGATGCCTGCGTAGGCCGGCCGCTGCGTATACCACGCCAGTTTTTTCCGGGCCTCGGCCATGTCTGCGCCAGGACCGACGCCGACCCAATGTCCACCGGGAGCAAAGGCTTCCCAGTTGGCGGTGGTGACCACGACATGCTCCGGATTGGCGACAATGACTTGCTCGGGGTTCAACTGGCCGAACGTGGTTGGAATGATCCGGCGCGCGATATTGTTGCCACCGGCCATATCGACAAACAGGCCAAAATTTTCATTGCCGAAACTCAGGCAGCAATCGTCGGTATAACCGCCGATGCGCTCGATGAACACGTTCGGCCTGGGCGGGTGTTGTTTTTCGATCACATCGGTGACGCGATGAATCTGTTGATTGCGAAAATCTATAAAGGCTTCGGCGCGTTGTTCCTTGCCGAACAACTGGCCGAACAGGCGCATGGTCGGCTCGGTATTTTTCATCGGGTTGTTACGAAAATCGACGTACACCACCGGGATGCCGAGGGCGTCGAGTTTTTCGATGTACCGCGCATCTTCGGTGGCGTGTTGCGCCTCGATATTGAGGACGATCACGTCCGGGCGCTGTGAGATCGCTTGTTCGATATCAAAGGTGCCGTCTTCAAAGCCGCCGAAGGTAGGGATCTTGGCGATGTCGGGAAATTTGCGCAGGTAGGCGTTGTAGGTGTCCGGATCCGACTGGATCAGGTCCTTGCGCCAGCCGACGATGCGTTCGATCGGGTTTGACGTGTCCAGCGCGGCGACCAGATACAGTTGCCGACCCTCACCGAGGATGACCCGCCTGACGGGCAGATGCACTTTGACTTTGCGCCCCAGCAAATCGGTCACTTCAGTGCGGGCCGAATCCGTCTCGGTGGCGTGAGCGTTGTGCGGCGCCACCGCGAACAGGCTCAGCAGTCCTGCCAGTAACAGCGCAGAAAAAAAAGCGCGTCTGCGTCGATCGAAAATCACCATTGTCAAAGCCTTTGCAAAAGTCAGGTCGGTCAACGGCTCACACCGTTCGCCGGCTGAGCGTTTCAGAAGTCGACAGTCGCCGACAGTAATAAGGTGCGCGGTGCGCCTTGCGAGAACGCGCCATAAGAGGCGACGCCCGACCAGTACTGGCGGTCGAACACGTTCTGCACGGTGGCGCGAAACGTGGTCGGTCGGTCATCGATGCGAGTGCTGTAACGTGCGCCGACATCGAAGCGGGTCCAGTCATCCAGTTTTTGCGTGTTGGCCTGGTTCACATATTGGCTGCCGGTGTGGATTGCACCACCGGTCAGCGTCAGGCCTTCCAGCCATGAGGTGTCCCATTCGGCCCACAGGTTGGCCTGAACTTCGGGTACGCCGACGGGTTTATTGCCACGGTTGGCGGCCACGCCGGATTGGGTCAGTTCGGCATTGAGCAGGGTCACGCCACCGAGCAATCGAGTGCCGGGAGTCACTTCACCGAATACATTCAGTTCCAGGCCACGGTTGCGCTGTTCGCCCTGCACCGAAAATATGCCGGAGGCCAGTTCACCGCTGGGCTTGGTGATCTGAAACAGGCTGATGGTGGAGGTGAAGGTGCCGTAGTCGACCTTGGCCCCGAGTTCGTGTTGACGGGAAACGTAAGGGGCGAAGATCTCACCGGCGTTGGACGCGGTCGAGGGCGCAATATCGCCCTTGCTCAAGCCTTCGATGTAGTTGTAGTAGAACGAAACATGCTCCCAGGGTTTGAACACTGCACCGAACAGCGGGGTAGTCCGGCCGTCGTCGTAGGACGTGGTGACCGCACCGGCCGCGTTGTAATTGTCGGATTTGATGTTCTGTTTGCGCAGGCCGAGGGTCAGCTGGATCCGATTATCGAACACCGACAGGGTGTCTGCCAGCGCCACGCCGGTCAGCTCGCTTTCAGACACTTTTGGTGTATCTGGCTTGGGGATGTCAGGTTTCTGGCGGTCTACCGGGTGATAAATGTTCGACAGGATCGGCGCACCGGAAATGATCCCGCGCGATAACTCATCGCGATAACGACTGATCTGTACGGTGGTGCGGTGACTGATTGGCCCGGTGTCGAAGCTCAGGCGCGCACCGGTGTCGAGGGTGTAGCGCTTGACTTCGAATTTGTAATATCCCGGAGTCGAAGAGGTATCGCCGGCCGAGTTGATGAGGGTCGGCGTCTGGTCGGACATCCGTGCCACGTCGGATTTGCCGCCACCTGCGTGAGCGAAGACCGTCAATGCATCGCTGAGGTCGTATTCGCCGCTGAACAGCGCGGATTTGTCACGGGTTTGCGACCAGCCCCACGCCTGGCTGACGTTGGTGCGGCCGTTGGCGGCGGCAGGAATGTCCACGCCCGAGTCGATCAAAAAGGGGCGCGAAGCGGCGTCGAAACTTTCTTTCTGGTTGAGCCAGTCGAGGCTGGTGCGCAGACGGTCGCCGTGATAGTCAAGCGAGATCGCACCGATATCGACGTGACGCGATTGATCGTCGATCACCGTATCGCCCTGTTGCGTACTGCCGTTGATGCGCACGCCGAAGCGGCGCTCATCGCCGAAACGCCGACTGATATCAAGGTGCCCGCCGAGCTGAGTGTTCATGGCGTAACTGGCGGTGAAACGGGTCAGGTCTTCGTCGAGAGAGCGCTTGGGCACCACATTGATCACGCCACCAACCGCGTTGTTGGGGGACATGCCATAGAGCAGGGCGCCGGGCCCTTTGACCAGTTCGATGCGCTCGGCGTATTCGGTAAAAACCCGGTAGTTGGGCGCCACACCGTACACACCGTCGAAGGCCAGCTCACCCAGGTTACCCTCGCCGACGGGAAAGCCACGGATGAAGAATGAATCGACGATCCCTCCGGCCTGGCCGGTGGAACGTACGGATGAATCACGTTCCAGCACATCGCCGACAGTGACGGCCTGTTGATCCTTGATCAGCGCCGAGGTGTAGGTACTGACGCTGAACGGCGCGTCCATCACGTCCGTATTGCCGAGAATACCCAAGCGCCCGCCGTTGGCGACCTGACCACCGGCATACACCTCTTGCAGGGTATCGGGGCGCTTGCCGGTGCCGATGACCGCGGTCTCATCCAGCGTCACTCGGCGTTGCACCAGGGTGTAGGTGCCGTCGCTGCGCAACACCATGTCCAGGCCACTGCCGGCCAGCAAGCGATTGACCGCTTCCTGTGTGGTGTAATTGCCGGTCAGCGCGGGACTGCTCAGGCCTTCGGTCAATGAGGGCTGGAACGACAGGGCTATACCGGCGCCCACGGCAAAGCTCGACAGGGTCGCACCCAGCGGCCCGGCGGGAATGTTGTAGGCCCGGATCGCAACCGAGTCCAATTGCACAGGCCCGGCGGCCGAGGCAAGCGGGCAGGCGGCACCGATCAGGGCAAGGGTTAGCAACGCACTGCGAATAGCTGATGTGAAGTGGTGATCCGGGCGCAGGCGGCGTGCAGCGAGCATGAATGGATGGACCTATAAACAGGACGGTAAGGTGCTTCTCCCTAATAGCCAGTCGACCGCTAAAAAAGTATCACCTGTACGGTGATTTTTTTGACTCAGGCGGGGGAAAGCATGACCCAGTAGCCATTCAAGTGGCCGCTGACGAGGATTGGGTAGGTTTGCGCCAGCATGTTCAAGGTGCGCTGGCTGTCGCTGATCGGATAGGCGCCGGAAATACGCAGATTGGCGAGCGCCGGATCGAAGCGTACAAAACCGCGGCGATAGCGCGTGAACTCGGCGACGAAGTCGGCCAGGCGCATGTTGTCGGCCATCAGCATGCCTTGGGCCCAGGTGCCGACATAGCGGTCGGCAGCGGTGACCTGGCCAAAGGTGTCGGAAGAGAAATCCGTGCGCTGACCGGCCCTGACGATCAGCGGCGTAGTCTGGCGATTTTCGGCCAGCTCGACTTTCACCGCGCCTTCGAGCACGGCAAGGTGAGTGCGCGGTTGCAGCTCGCGCACGCTGAATCGCGTGCCCAGCGCCTGCATACGGCCCTGCCGGGTGCTGATCAGAAAAGGCCGAGCCAGAGGGGCAATGTCCGGAGCGGTCTGTACCAGTATTTCGCCTTCGCGCAGGTGAATGAGCCGGTGGTTGGTATCAAACAGCACGTCGATCGACGTGTCGGTGTTCAGGGTGATTTTTGTACCGTCGGCCAGGGTCAGCTCGCGTTGCTGGCCCACTGCGGTGCGATAGTCGGCCGACCATTGCTGGGATTCTGCCAGCTTCCAGCTGCCCCATCCGGCCGGCAGGATTGCCAGCATTATCGCCAGCTTACCCAGTGCCGCGCGCCGCTCCGGGCTGCCTGGACGGTCGAGTGCCGACATCGCCAGTGACGGCGGCAGTCCGCCTAGTTTGGTCTGCAATAACTGCGCGCGCGCCCATGCACGACCACGCTCGGGCGTGCTGAGTCTCCAGCATTCCCATTCGCCGCGTTCGGTCTCATTGAGCTCGCCCTCAGTCATGCGGATCAACCAGTCGGCTGCTTCTTCCAGGGCCTGATGATCGAGGTGCGGCTCATGGCGGCGAGTGAGCATTCACTCCACCAGCAACAGGCATTGCACGAAGGCTTGCTTCATGTAGCGTTTGACAGTGATCAGCGAAACGCCCAACTGCTCGGCGATGTCGTCGTATTTCAAGCCGCTGATCTGCGACAGCAGAAAGGCCCTTTTGACCAACGGCGGCAAGGCGTCGAGCATCGCGTCGATTTCGTGCAGGGTTTCCAGCACCATGAAGCGCGATTCCGGCGAAGGCACTTGCGGCTCGGGCAAATGGGCGAGCGCGTCCAGATAGGCGCGTTCCAGTGCCTTGCGCTGGTACCAGTTGACCAGAATGCCCTTGGCCACACAGGTTAAATAGGCACGCGGTTGCTCAATGACGGTGACCTGAGAGGCAAGGATGCGCGTGAAAGTGTCCTGCGCCAGATCCGCCGCATCCATGGCGTTCCCCAGTTTTTTTCGCAGCGTTGCGTACAGCCAGCCATGATGGCCGCTGTACAGGGCTTCGATCACGCGCAGGTGGTTGTCGCTATTCGCTGGAAGGGTTTCGCTCATGGCTGCAGATTTTCATGCAATTGAGAAGTATTCCTAATGCTAGTTTACAACCCAGCTACGACGCAAGCGCAGATTGGTGTCCTGTTCAGGCATTCGGCAAACGGCGTAATGCGGCGATCATCGTGTCGATTTCCGCCTCGGTGTTGTAAGCATGCACAGAGGCGCGGCTGACCTCGAGCAAGCCCCGGTTCTGCATGTCCAGCAGGGTTGAGCGGACCGTAGAGGTGCTGACATTGATGCGTTTTTCCTGACCGGCCAGCCACTGTTGAACCTGCTCGGCGCTGCTGTCCTGATGCGTGAAGGTCACGATGCCTGACTGCTGAAGGCCCAAGTCACATGGAGTGATGCCGGGAATCTGCGCCAGTTGCCCGCGCAGGTACCCGGCCAATTGTTGAATGCGTTGCCACATCGGCTCGATGCCTTGTGCCAAGGCATACTCGACCGCCGCGCCGAGGCCCAGCTTCGCCGCGACGTTGCATTCCCAATTCTCGAAACGGCGTGCATCCGCGCGGATCCTGTATGCGTCGGCTGTCAGCAGGGACGCGGCATGCAGGTCGAGAAAGGCCGGCTCCAGGTTCTGGCACAGCGCGCTCTCGACATACAAAAATCCCATTCCACGCGGGCCACGCAAGTATTTACGGCTGGTGGCCGCGAGCATGTGACAACCGATTTTCTTCACGTCGATGGGCATCTGCCCGACACCCTGGCAGGCATCGAGTAGAAACAGCACGCCGGCCGCGCGGGCCAGGGCGCCGATCTGCTCGACGGGCTGCACCGGCCCGCCATTGGTGGCGATTACCGGCAGGGAGATCAGCGCAACGCGATCGTCCTCCAGCATGTCCTTCAATGCCGACAGCGACACCTGACCCTGTTCATCATTGGGGATGATGCGGATCTCGATGCCACGCTTGTGCTTGAGTTGCAGATAGGGAATGTAGTTGCCGGCGTATTCGGTGGTCGAGGTCAGCACCACGTCGCCGGTTTTCAACGGCAACGAATAGAAGGCCATGTCCCAGGCGCGGGTGGCGTTTTCGATCACCGCAATTTCATCGGGCCGTGCGTTGATCAGGCGACCGATGGCGCTATAGACATTTTCCAGTTCAGCCGCCTGCTGGCCGGCTGCTTCATACCCGCCAAGTGTCGCTTCGAGCTGAATGTGGCGGGTCATGGTGGCGATCACTGGCTGGGGCATGAGCGCCGCGCCGGCATTGTTGAAGTGGATCAGTTGCGCGACAGCGGGCGTGTCGGCGCGCAGTTGTTCAATGTTCAAAGACAGGCTCCTTACTCAATCCCCAGGTGGGGCATGACTCGGTTGCATAGCCGCAGGCCAGTAGCGCAACGCGACCATCGGGATCAGCGCCGCCACGTAGGCCAGGCAAACGAACAGATAGGTGTATTGCAAGCCATAGACCTGGCTAAGCAAACCGCCGGCCGAGATGCCGGCAATCGAGGCGAATTGCGCGGTGCCCTGGGCGATTCCCAATACATGGCCTTGTTGCGAGCTATCGGCGGTTTTCGAGATCAGGGCCATCAGCACCGGCGTGGTAGCCCCCAACAGCACGCCCCATATGAAATAGGCAACGACAAATACCACAGCATTACGCGTGACCCCGGCCACAGCCGTGAGAGCGATGCAGCCGATCACCACGTAGGTCATGCGCTGCAGGGTTTCCTGTTGACCGCGGTGTTCGAAGTAACGCGACCAGGCCGTAGCCGAAAGAATGAAACCCAGCGCCAGCAAGCCGTAGCACAGGCCGACCACCGAGTTGCTGACGGCGAATACCGAGCTGACGTACAACGAAAAGGAGGTTTGCGGCAGCATTCGCGCCAACAACAGAATGCCCATCACCCCGAGCAGCGACAATAACGGGGAACCTTGCCAGAGATTGCCTGAATGGCGCGCCGGGGTCGTCTTGTCCACCGTCGGTGTTTTTTTCACCGGCGGTACATCCGGCAGGGTCACGGCCGCGATCACGGTGCACACCGCACACAATGCCGACGCGATGATGTTGATCCAGAAGAACGTCGCGTAATCGAGGATCAAACCGCCAACGACTGCGCCCAGCAAGGAACCGACGTTGGTCGAAATTTGCAGGATCGCAAAAAGCCGGGCTCGCCGCGAAGGCGCTTCGATACTGACGCCGTAGGCCTGCGCCGGCGCGATGTAGCCGGCGAACGCGCCTTGCAGAAAACGCAGGATCAAAATGACCCAGATGTCGCTGAAGAGGGCCAGCCCAAGCTGGGTCAACGACAAACCGGCGAGGGCGCGGATCATCATCAACTTATGGCCATATCGATCGCCGATACGGCCCCAGAATGCACTGGTCAGAATAATGCCGAGCATCGGCCCGACGTACACGGCGATGCTGGCGAAGCTGAACACCGACTCCGAGGAGGTCAGCCCACGCAGATGGACAGGCCAGAACGGCCCGCTCATCTCCATTGCGCCCATGGACACCAACTGGATCGCAAACAGAAGATAAATCAGGATTCGTACGCTCGAACCCTGGATGACACCTGCATGGGACATGGGACGACCTCGGCTAAACGCTGGCGAGCGGGTTGGACAGGGTGTGCTGCAAACGATAGTTGGAGTACTGCATCAAATGCATGCGCAACAACGACCGGGTCGGCCATGGATCTTCCACGAACGCCTTATGCTCGGTTTCCCACAGCGCGGGTTCGACGCGGTCGCGCACGGCTTCGAACGCAAGGTCGGTTTCCTCGCGCAATATCTGCCACAGCCGCGTGTTGTTCAACCCATACTCCTTGGTCAGCCACAGCGAGATTTCATGCAGGTGGGTAAGGAACGCTGCGTCAAGCACGAACATGCGCACCGGTTCAATGTCGCCTGCGAACACCGTCGGCAGGATACCCGGCTGCACATGCGGCGCCAGGCTGTAGCCGCGTCCTTCCAGCAGTGGCGCATACGTGCGGCCATCGCCAAAATCGCGGATCAGCAGACTACGTGCTTTGCCATCGGAGGAAAACAGCACCATGGTGTTTTGCTGGTGGGCTTCAAGTGCAACGCCATACAACAGATAGATCGCCACCACCGGGTGGGTGACCACCTTGGCATAGTCGCGGAACCAGTTTTCAACCTGTGCGGCATCCGCCCGCACGCCATCACGCTCGATCAGGTCGGTGAATAGCGGCCGACCGCTACCCGGTAATCGAGTGAACAATGACGCCACGGTAATCGGCAGGCAATCGTCGCTGCGTTCGAACGCTTGCTGACTGGCGCGATAGACCACTGACAGATGACGGCCGGGATGATCGTCTTGAGTGACTGCGTTTTTGTAACGCACGCCGATCTCTTCCGCAAAGATTTCCAGGCGCTGGTCGAAGCCGTGTTCGGCCTCCAGTATTTTTCCGATCACCGTGCTGATGCGCGGTCCCATGTGAATCGACTTGGCTTGCAGGCTGCGCAGTTCGCTGGTCATCCACACGGCAATGGGCAGTTTGATCAACGGCGCGCATTCGTCCAGCACCGGCATCATCGTGCGATACGACATGGTCGGCAGGGTTGGAATCTCCGGTCCGTCGGTAATCAGGATGCCGTTTTCGATTTCCGCCGCGAAGTTTTCCAGCACGTAGGCCTGCAAATGCCAGCTATGGATCGGCAATGGCAGCCACTGGCTTTCATCCAGGCCCTTGCTGTTGAGCGAGGCTTTCCATTGCTCCCATTGGGCCGGGAAATTCTCGGCGAACCAGGTGCGGTAGTCGCTCACGTGCGGCATGCTTTCGCTCTTTGCATGCTCTGCACGCAACGCCGCGATACGCAGGGGGACCTGTGCGTTGAACTCGGGTGAGAGTTGCTCGACCTCCTCATCAGTCAAGCCGGGGCGCGCCTTCCATGTCGGGTAATACGGATGGCCTTCCAGCGAACCCCACTGGTCGAGGAGGATCGCAGCATCCTTGGTCTTGAGATGCTGGCGCAGGTAGTCGGTGAGGCTATCGAGCCCCTGATCCCTGACGGCTTTTTGCAGCCGGGCGTTCCATTGCTGGCGATGTTGGCGGGCATGTGCGTCGTTGGTCAGACTGTTTTCCATGTCGGCCTTGAGCCCGGTCATACCCTCATCAGTGGGCGCGAAATCGAAGCTGTCACGCAACACATCGAGCATGTCCTGATGGCTGGTGATGACCTGGCGGACACCTTCATCGGTGACCAGTACCACGTCACCGTCATTGACCACGGTGTCGGCCGGGCCTTTGGCTATGTCCGAAAAGACCAGGTGGGCGCGGCTGCCCTTGAGTGGGTAGCTGGCCTGGTTGCCTTCGGCCCCAAAACTCAGGGCCGAACGGTCGAGAATGTTTTCCGCAAAGAGGCAGCGAATCAAGCGTCGCATGGCATTTTTGCGGGAGTAGGCAATCAGTGTCTTGAAGTCATCCATATCAGCGGTCTACTCGTCGAAATTGAATTGAAGAGATCAAGCCGCGGCGTTTGCCGCGCGTGGCCAGTGGCGTGGAAAGTAGTCGAGCGCCGAGTCGCGCAGGCCTTGCATGTAGGCAATGCTCCACTGCAAGACTTCCTCGATGTAGGGCACCTTGAGGTCCAAACGCCTGGCCATTTCCACAAGCAGCACCAGCCCATAGGCGACGTCTTCATTGAAGGCGCGGCTCTCGCGCTCGATGACGTAGCCGGCGCGGTTGTCGGCGGCCGGCACCATCGGCGCGAGAATATTGTTGTAGGCCTGATTGGTGCGCAGAATCGACAACATGCTGCTCTGGTCGCGGATCTGGTCACCGTAGGCCTCGACGATTTCCTGTTTCAACGCTTTGACCGAGGACAGGCCGATGCCCAGGCGCTGGCTGATCACCGCGCACAGAGCCTGACTTTCCTGATCCATGCGTTCCAGAAAGTAGGCGCCCAGTTCCGGACACTCGGACCACCAGCACATGCGTTGCGGGAAAATCTTGCGGTGCCACTGGCCATAAGGACCGATCAGCCCGTAGATCACCGAGCTGTGCATGATTGGGTTACCCGGGGTCAGGGTGATTTCCAGGTAGTGGTCGAGCATCCTCACGCACGGGTCGTACAAGCGGGTCAGGATGCCCTGCAATTGCTGACCGGATGCCTGCGACTCGCGAGGATGGGTCGCCACATACAGCTGGCTCTTGCCGCCGCCCATTTTGATCGAGCGTCCCGGTGTCAGCTCGAATGCGGTATGCGGGACGTCTTTCATCCCCCAGATCACCAGGTTCGGGCGATCGGGCAGGGCGGCTTCGGCCAGCCAGTCGAAACCGCAGAAGCCCGGAATGGCGCCGATGTACACAGGCTTGCTGGCGCTTAGATGCGGCACGATGGCCTGCAGGGTTTGCGGGCGGACGTGGGCGGGCACGGTAATGATGACAATGTCGGCATCTTCAATCGCTGCTTTCGCGTCGGCGGTCACCCGGTCCAGTCGGGCAGTCAAGGTCGAGCCGTCGGGCAACAAAGCCTGCATCGGCGTGTGGCGAGCGTGCTGTTCGATAATCTCCGGATTACCGGTGAGCATCGAAACCTGAACATTGGGCAGCTGTTTGAACAGGATGGCGTTGAGATGGCCGGTCCTGCCACCACCACAAATGGCGACTTTCAACAGATCATCGAGAGGCTTTCCTGTGTGAGGAGTGGGTCATGCGACGCTCAGTTGAAGCGGCGCGGAGACGGATTCCAGCCATTGGGTCCTGCCCAGCCAGGTTTCCAGCTGTGGTGCGATGCTGGGGTCGATCAGGTCGCGTTCCTGCAGCCATTGATCATTGAACACCGTATGCAGGTATTTTTCGCCGCCGTCGGCAATCGGCACGACCACGTTGCCGGTCAGCACGCCTTTGTGGATCAGTTCCAATGCCTTGAAAATGGCACCGCCGGTCGAGCCGCCGACCAGCAGCGCCAGATGGCTGGCGATATAGCGGGCGGTTTCGAACGCCTGGGAGTCGGTGACCTGCACCCCCAGATCGATGCAGCTGTAGTCGAGCACCAGACCCACGGTGTCGCCGGCCGGCGTACCGGTGCCCGATTGGTAGTAGGGGTAGCCGGGATGGCCGAAGACGATCGAGCCGGCCGGTTCTACCGCGACGGTCACAATGTTGGGATCGTGCAGTTTCAAGCCGCGGGCGATACCGGTCATCGAACCGCCCGTGCCGACGCAGCCGACATAGGCACCGATGACACCTTCAGCCTGGGCGATGGTTTCGCGCACGAAATCACTGTAGCCACCCGCATTGGCCGCGTTATCCGACTGATTCATGAACACGGCGCCGGGAATCTCGCTGGCCAGCTCCGCCGCCATTCGTTGACGCTCGACCACTGCGACTTCATCCTCGCGATAGCTGCCTTTGACAAAGCGAATGTCGGCACCGAGCGCCTTCATCACGGCGATCTTGTCTTGGGCGGCGTGATGATCGACCACGGCAATAAAATGCAGGCCGAATTCGACCGCCGTCATGGCCAGGCCAATTCCGGTATTGCCGGACGACGATTCGACGATCACCCCACCGGGTTTCAGGCGACCGGACTTGAGCGCGGCCAGCACCATGTTGCGCGCCATGCGATCCTTGATACTGCCACCGGGATTGTTCTTTTCAATTTTCAATAACAACCGAGCGTTGGTATCCGGAACATCAATGCCCAACATCGGTGTATTACCAATAAGCTCCGAGACTTTATTCAAGATCATTTCAATGGTTCCCTTTAGTAGTCCGGTGAAAATGCGTAGTGACCTTGCGTACAACAACTCGCCGTCAACCGCCGTGGCAGCGGGTGGCGATGAAACTCGTTCTCCAGCAAATCCATCTGATAACCGGCGGTATTCACGTAAATCAATATATCGCCTGGTCGGGGTGCAGTTGAAAAATTGATAAGGCGATAAGTAATCACGTCGTCGTCCAAGCAACTATGGCCGGCGATATACGCTTGGATCGGTGCGTAGGGTGGTTGTTGCGAGCTGATCAGGATCGGATCAAGCAGGTACTCAGAGGCGAACCATGTTTCGCATGCACTGAAACTACTGCCTTCAACAAAAATGACGGTTTTGTTGAAGGCGAGTTGCTTGGTGCGGGTGACGCGAAACAATGAAATTGCCGCTTGATCGACAAGACTCCGACCGGGCTCCAGGGCCAGCGTTATATTCTGCAGCTTTAAATAGGTGGCGATGGACACTCCGGGTGAGTGCTCGGCCTCGAGCAATAATGCCAACCATTGCGGGGCTGTCAGGTCGCTGCCGTAAGGATAATAAGCCTCGGGAACTTTCTGGTTGTAATAATGGCTTGGCTTATTATCGTTCTGTAGGAATCGGGCATATATCTGCGGCTCGACATAACGTATCGGCAAGCCGCCACCGATATCGATCATCTGCGGGTTCAAGCCCATTTCCCGAGCAGCCTCCACGAACCCGCTGATTTCACGCAACGCTTGTGCGCGGGATTCGACCCCATAGCCGCCCAGATGGAAATGAAAACCCTCAAAGTGAAAAATATCCGTGTGTTTTGTCAGCCGTTGGAGGCCTTCGAGCAAGTCTTGCGAACTCATGCCGAAGCGGCTCTGGGGGCTTGTTTTCGGCCTGTAACGCAGTAAAACCCTGGCTTTGGTCGGAGTAGGCTGTGCTTCGATCACATACTGCAGATGTTCGAATTCTTCCAGCGAGTCGATGCTGATCAGTGAGCCTGAGCTAACCAGTGCCTGATGAAAAAAAGCGGTTTTGGCCGGTCCGGTGGCGCAAATTCTGGCTCCAGGTGTACCGGCTCTGAGCGCTGCCTGCAGCTCGTGGACGCTCGACACATCGACGCCAACCCCCGAATTTGCCGCCGCGACGAGCAGGCTTTGAGACTTGTTGGCCTTGGCGCCATAGAAGATCGCATGAGGCACGCTGTACTGTTTCAATACCGCGAGCAAGGCGTGTGTATTTGACTCAAGCGCATGGGGCCAAACCAGATTCAAGGGTGAGCCATGTTGCTTGATAAGCGCTACAAGTTTGTCTGGGAAGTTATTGATAAGCCTGGAAATTATCGGGTCGATAAGCGGCTTTAACATGGCCGGCTGATGAACTTCAGTTAAAGGTTCGGCCGTCGGTGAATTTGTTATAGGCATAGCTGATCCCTGGCGTCGAAAATAACGTAGCCATTGATGTTATATAACTGAGCGCTCTCGCACAGTTGTAGGTGTTTTACGCGTTAGAAACGAGGCTTACAGCAATAGGAGGCGGATGCCAGGCAATATCTGAAGTTGGATCTGTCATGCCGCCTGTCATAAATACTTCACGAAATAACTGCATGAAAACCCCATTCCATAAGGTTTTTAATAATGTTCAGATTGGCCGCCTAGTTGATGGCCAATCCGCCAAAAACGGTCAGTGGTGGGCATTGAAGTGCCATCACTGATAGGTACTTACCCCTGTGCTGAATATCCGCTCTTAAACGGAGCTAGTGTCTCTTGGTGGCGTGAACAATATTGCGAACAGGAACGATTATCAAGTAAGGTTTTCAAATATTTTCGAATAAAGACCTTCGGAAGGCGAATCAATGGTCGTGTGTTTACACGCTCAAGAAAGCGTTCGCCCTGAAATAAAAAATTCCCTTAATTCATTGATCAATAAGAAATTAAGGGTTGTTGCGAGAAGCCCCGAACGAGCAGAGAAACCTGCCTGCGAAGGGGCCGGAAAATGTTCAGAAATCACGAATGGTTCACGCCAAGGAGCTATGCCATGCAATTGGATCGACTCAACAGCAAAACCCCACTCGCGATCAGCTACCTGTTCGTACCGGGTAATCGTCCCGAGCGTTTTACAAAAGCCGTCGAAGCGGGGCCGGACGCGATCATTCTCGACCTTGAGGACGCCGTGCACCCGGATAGCAAACCCGCCGCCCGAGCTGCCATCTGGGCTTGGCAAGAGGCCACCCCAAGCGTTGCCTGCGAGCGTTACATCCGCCTCAACAGCGTCAGCAGCGCGCTGTTCCGTCAGGACCTGACATGGCTCAATGACATGCGCTACCCCGAGCGTTGCGACGGCATTTTCCTGCCCAAGGCCGAATGTCCCCAGGCCCTGGGCCGAACGGTCGAACATTTGCTGGCGTGGCGGTCGGGGCTGAAGGTCGTCGCGATCATCGAGACCGCCAAAGGTCTGCAGCAGGTCGAGTCGATTGCGGCGATCCCGGGCCTGGCGCGGCTGGCATTCGGTTCGCTGGATTTTTCCCTCGATATCAACTGCACCCAGATACCCGAGGCATTTCTATTCGCCCGCAGCCGCATCGTGCTGGCTTCGCGCACTGCCGATCTGCCGTCGCCAATCGACGGTGTCACGCCGGCGATCAGCGATTTGGCAGTCGTTGGCCAGGACTCGCACTACGCGCGTTCGCTGGGCTTCGGCGCCAAGCTGTGCATCCACCCCTCGCAACTGTCCACGGTGCAGCGCGCTTTCCTGCCGGACTCGCGTCAGTTGGCCTGGGCTGATCGGGTGATGAGGGCCGTGGCGACGGGCAGTCATGCCGTGCAGGTGGACGGTGAGATGGTCGATTTGCCGCTGATTGAGCATGCCCAGCGTCTGCTCGAGCTTGCCCGCCTGCACGCGCCCATTGTCCGCGCCGATGCCAGCTGAACCCTTGGCGAAACAGGAGATCACCATGGAATACGTTTATCAGATTGCATTGCGGCCACTGTGCCAGGTGCTGCAGTCGGAGCAGGTCGATCCGGCCAATGTGACGCTGTTGCGGGAGGCTATCGCTCGCGCCGGACATTGGCTGGAGCCGATCATCGTCGAACGTTCGCGTGGCATCGTGATGGACGGAAATCACCGTCTCAACGCCGCTCTGCAACTGGGCTTGAAACGCGTGCCGTGCATCCAGCTCGACTACACCGATCCGCGGGTGCGTGTACGGCATTGGCAGACAGGGCAGGTGTTCGAAGTGGCGCAGATATTCACCACCATCGCCCGGGGAGAAATCTTCCCGTACAAGACGACCCGGCATGCGTTCGACCCTGCATTGCCAGTGGTCGCGATACCCCTGGAACAGCTGTACGCCTAGCGCCCCCGGACCCATCCAAAAATAATTTTATCGAGGGTGATACTTTTTCGCCGATCGACTGGCAATAGGAGTGATTACCATTTTCCCTGTTGAAAAGGATCCTCACGTCATGCCTGTTGTCAGTCGCCCATGCGGTGAGCGCGTGCTAACACTCGCCATTCGCACCGCCATGTTGAATATTGTTCTGGTCGCAGGAAGCGCCAGCGCCTGGGCTGCCGGCCCAGGGCAGCAGGATGTTGCCGCCGACCAGTCCTCGAATATTCCAACGGCGAAGCCGGCCGATGACGGCGTCGATACGCTCACACTCGACCCCACCAACATCAACGCCCGCGACAACGGTCCGAGCGCGTTGCCGGAGGTACTGGCCGGCGGCCAGGTCGCGCGCGGTGCCCGGCTCGGCATGATGGGCAACAAGGACGTGATGGACACCCCGTTCAGCGTCACCAGCTACACCGCCAAGACCCTGGCCGACCTGCAGACAGTAACGGTGGCCGATGCATTGGAGCGTGATCCTTCGGTGCGCTCGACCGGTCAGACGGGCGGCATCGTTGATTCGTTTTTCATTCGAGGCTTCCCGATCGGCGAAGGCAACCTGGGTGAACTGGCGTTCGACGGCGTGTACGGCGTCGCGCCCAACTACCGGGTCTTCACCGAGTACGCCGAGCGTGTCGAAGTGCTCAAGGGGCCGGGCGCATTGATGTATGGCCTTTCGCCCAACAGCGGCGTGGGCGGGGTGATCAACATCGTTCCCAAGCGTCCGCTCGACGAAGACCTGACGCGGGTCACCACCACGTACGCCTCGGACTCGCAGGTCGGCGCTCACCTCGATCTCAGCCGTCGATTCGGCTCGGAGAACCAGTTCGGTGTGCGCTTCAACGGCAACCTGCAAGGCGGCGATACCGCCGTCGATGATCAACACCGGGACCTGGGTATCGGTGCCATCGCCCTGGACTATCGCGGTGAGCGTTTGCGCCTGAACCTGGATTACATCAGTCAGAAAGAAAGCTGGGAGGGCGCCTCGCGACCTTTCACCATCGATCCGAAAGTCGATGTTCCATCTGCCCCGAATGGCCGCACCAACCTCCCGCAGAAATGGGGTTGGTCGGATACCAAGGAACAGTCGGCATTGCTCGGCGGTGAATATGACCTGAGCGATACGGTGACCGTGTTCGCCCATGCCGGTGGCGGCAAGTCAGACGTCAAGCGCCTGTCCGATCAGGTTCCTAAAATCGTCAACGACGCTGGCGATACCAGCAACACACCAGGCTATTACAAATTCAACGTTGATCGCTCGACTGCCGATGTCGGTATCCGTGGCGTGTACGCCACCGGCCCGATCACTCATACCACTACGCTGATGGCGACGCAGTATCAGGATGAGTTGTCCCGCGGGATCACCAGCGGCACTGACATTCGTTCGAACATCTACCACCCGATCGATGTGCCCAAGCAATACATCGGCACGCCGAAAGTGTTGCGTATTTCCGAATCGGAACTGTCCGGCGTTGCATTCACTGACACATTGTCCATGCTCGATGACCGCTTCCAGTTGACCCTTGGCGTGCGTCGGCAGGAGATCGAATCGCGCAACTACAACGCAGCAGGGTCGGTCAGCTCGAAATACAACGACAACGCCACGACGCCTCTGGTTGGCGTGGTGGTCAAGCCCTGGGAAGACGTTTCCCTCTACTACAACTATGTAGAAGGCTTAAGCAAAGGTGACATCGCTCCGGGGACAGCGGCCAACGCCGGCGAAACATTTGCGCCTTACGAATCCAAGCAGCATGAACTTGGTGTGAAATATGAACACGGCACGTTCATGACCAGCCTGGCGCTGTTCCAGATCGAGAAACCGAGCGGTGAGATCGGCGCCGGTAACCTGTTCTCGGTACAAGCCGAGCAACGCAACCGCGGGATCGAATTGAGCATGTTCGGCGAAGTGGCGCCAGGTACGCGCTTGATGGGAGGGGTGACCTTGCTGGACGGCAAACTGACCGATTCGGCCACGGCCGCCAACCGCGGCAACAAACCGGTCGGCGTCCCGGACGTCCAGGCCAACCTGTGGGCCGAATGGGACACGCCATGGGTGGAAGGATTTACCCTGACCGGCGGCGCCATTTATACCGACAGCCAGTACGTCAACCAGGCCAATACCCAGGCGCTGGATTCCTGGACGCGTTTCGATGCCGGCGCACGTTATGCGACGAAGATCGAAGGTCGGCCGACCACCTTCCGGGCCACGGTGCAGAACGTATTCGACCGCGAGTACTGGTCAGGCGTCGCCTCGTATGGCGCGTTTTCGCCGGGTTACCCGCGTACCCTGCAATTGTCTGCCACGGTTGATTTTTGATGTAGAAGGGCAGACAGGCCTTTTCGTCCGTAAGGCATCGGCATGATCATCGCGATCGGTAACCGATGCTTGCCAAGGACACCCCAAGGGCTGGCTGACGGCGGCTGCGCGCGACCCTGTTCGGTCAACAGGGTCGGCGTCTGCGCAACGCTACGCCAACATGGCCTCAACCTGTCCAAGCGTGACACGCGGAACCACGCTGTCCGGAATTCTCGACACCTCGGACAGGTTGTAAACCATGAAGTCATCGCCCATGACTTTGCGCGACATCAGTTCAAACGACGGCAATATGCGCGTGAAATAGTGCTGGTCGAGCCCGCAGGGCGACTTTATGGATTCAGGGGTTTCGTAAAACCTTCCTGAGCGCTCATCCAGATCCACACCTACCAGGAAAACCTGGGTGAACCCCACGTGGTAGGCCAACTGTATGGCCAGATACGCCACGGTTCGCGCATCAAAAAAGCCCTCGCTCATGTCTTTGCTGAACCCCAGCGGCCGTTTACGCGTGGGGAGCCAGGAATGATTGACGACCAGCGCGCTGCGTTTTCCCAGCGCGGAGTCCAGCCACGAGGGTCTTTCGGCCTTGGATAACGGATAGAACTTTCCTGTTGGACGAACACGGGACGAACGCGCCTGTTCTTCCCACAGCGCGACTCGCTGGCTGACCACCATGGCATGCTTGAACAAATCCGGCTGTTGCTGCGAAAAGCTTCGGTCCGTACAGGCATAAAAGTACGGCTTTATATCAGTGTCCTTGAACATCGAAATAGCGCCATTCATCGTGATCATCGGCACGTGCGCAAATTTTTCGATGGGAAACGACTTGGCCGAAGGGCCGGAGGCAATGATGAATACGGCGCCTGATTCGGTGTTCCGGCAGCGATTGAACGGGTGCACGGCCAGCGGGCGTGTGGTCGACAGCCATGGTCCGGAGAAGGGCGTATAGAAAGCCTGTTTGGCGTGGCCCGCAGGTCCAGTGCCGAGGAGTGATGTCTGTTTCATCCGGCCCAACCGTCCAGTGAAATGTAAATATGTGTATCAGCGGACCGGAGGTTTGCTGTTGAGTTCCTTCTATATGACTGCATCGAGACGAACCGGAGCGGCCTATACTGCGCGCTGGCGACCCCTGCGCAGCATAGGTATCTACATATCATTGTAGTGAGCGGGCTTGTCCCGCGCTGGGCTGCGAAGCGGCCCCAATAAGGACACCGTAGTGTTCCAGATGAAACCAGATCGTCTGGTTTGGGGCCGCTTCGCAGCCCAGCGCGGGACAAGCCCGCTCACTACAAGGAGATTTTTTAGCCTTTGAAAGTTGTGTAGAGACCTATGTCCATCGCAGGCAAGCCCGCTCCCGCCCCTGTACCGAAAAAAATTGGCCGAAGCCTGTCCCCTTTTTTCACCTCGCCTGTCATTCCAGGCAAGTGAACAAAATCGAGAGCTTCCTCCCATGTCCGCAGTCCGACCCTTGCGCTTGCGCCCGTTGCTGAAGTTGAGCCTGCTGCTGAGCCTCAGCGCGAGCCCGTTATTCCCCACCGTGAGCGTCGCCGAAGACGCCGCCACCCGCCGCAGCTACCAAGTGCCGGCCGGCAGCCTGAGCGCGGCGCTTACCCGGTTTGCCGGGCTGGCGGGCGTCAACCTGTCGGTGGACCCGGCGCTGGTCAGCGGGCGCAGCAGCGGCGGTTTGTCCGGCGAATACGGCGTGGAGGAGGGCTTTGCCCGCTTGCTGCAAGGCTCCGGCCTGCAACTGCAACCCATGGGTGAACAGGCCTATATGCTGGTGCCGGCGCCGGACGGCAGCAGCCTGGAACTGGCGCCGACGTCGATTCTGGGCACCACCGGGCTGTACGACGGCGACACCTACGCCGGTGGCCAAGTGGCGCGCCGTGGCTCCCAGGGTTTGCTGGGCACGCGGGACTTCATGGAAACGCCGTTCAGCATGACCACCTACACCGCCGATGCGGCGAAAAACCAGCAAGCCCGCACCCTGGGCGACCTGATCGCCAGCGACCCGTCGGTACGCGCCACCAACCCCGCCGGTGGGCGTTATGAGCAGTTCACCATCCGCGGCTTCAGCCTGTTCAATAGCGATGTGTCGTACAACGGCCTCTATGGCGTGCTGCCGACCTACACCATTGACATGGAAATGGCCGACCGCGTCGACATCTTCAAAGGCCCCACCCAGTTGATCAACGGCATTTCACCGCGCGGCAGCGTGGGCGGCGGGATCAACGTAGTGCCCAAGCGCGCCACCGACAAGGACATCAACTCGTTCACCGGCAACTGGGCCTCCGACAGCCAGGCCGGCGGCGCGGTGGACGTGGGCCGACGCTTTGGCGAAGACAACAAGTTCGGCATCCGCTTCAACGGCGTGAAGCAATCCGGCGACACCGAGTGGGACCACCAGAGCGTCGACCGCGAAATGGCCGTGCTGGGCCTGGATTTCCGTGGCGAACGCGTGCGCCTTTCCACCGACATCGGCCACACCGAACGCGACACCGACGCGCCGCAGGAACGCGTGCAGGTGGCGGCCGCGGCGCCGGTGCCCAGTGCCAACGATGTGCGGCGCAACTATGCACAGTCCTGGAGCAAGGCCAGCACCAACGACACCTTTGGTACGGTCAACGGTGAGTACGACCTCAGCGATAACCTGATGCTCTACGGCGGTGTGGGCGCGCGCAAAAGCAACCACGACTTCCTGCGCCATGCCGTGTCCGTGACCAATGCGGCCGGTGCGTTCAGCGTGCAGCCACGGGATTTCACCCGCGATGAAAACGTGCGCACCTACACCGCAGGCGTGCGCAACTGGTTCCATACCGGGCCTGTGAGCCATGAGGTCAACCTGGCCGCCAGTTACTTCTACATGGACTTCACCAACGGCGGCGCGCGTTATGCGCAAGGCACGAGCAACCTCTACAACCCGGTGCAAACGCCGACGCCCTCGCGGCCGACGCGGTTTGATCCCGAGGTGTACACCGAAAACAAATTCAGCGGCGTGGCCTTGTCCGACACCCTGGGTTTTTTCGATGATCGCCTGCTGCTCACCCTGGGTGCGCGCTGGCAGCGGGTGAAGGTGGACGACTGGAGCGATGGCGTCAAAGGCCGCACCGCCTATGACGAAGAAAAGGTCTCGCCATCGGGCGGCCTCCTGTTCAAGGCCACCGACACGTTGTCGCTGTACGCCAACTACATGGAAGGCCTGAGCCAGGGCAAGATCGCGCCGTCCACCTCAAGAAACGAGAATGAAATCTTCCCGCCGTTCATCAGCCGCCAGGTCGAAGTGGGCGCCAAGTACGACGCCGGCGCGTTCGCCGTGACCGCCGCCGTGTTCCGTATCAAGCAACCGGCCTATGAAACCAACGCCACGTCGCGCATGTTCGGCCCCAACGGCAAACGCCAGAACGACGGGGTGGAACTCAGCGTATTCGGCGAACCGCTCAAGGGCCTGCGGTTGCTCGGCGGGGTGATGTACATCGACAGCCAGCTCAAGGAAACCACCAACGGCGCCTTCGACGGCAACCGCGCGCCGGCAACCCCCAAATACAACGTCAACCTCGGCGCCGAATGGGATGTGCCAGGCCTTGAAGGCCTGACGTTGACCAGTCGTGGCATCTACTCCAGTTCGCAGTACCTGGACCAGTCCAACGTCAAGCAAATCGACGCCTGGAACCGCCTCGACGTCGGCGCGCGGTATGGCTTCAAGGTGGACGACAAACACATCACCCTGCGCGCGAACGTGGAGAACGTGGCTGACAAGCGCTACTGGAGCTCGGCCGGCGCGTCGGATGACAGCGAGCCGGGGTTGACCTTGTCGACGCCGCGTACCTACTTGCTGTCGGCCACGGTCGATTTCTAACGGGTCTACACCGATCAAAAATGTGGGAGCTGGCTTGCCGGTGATGGCATCAACTCGGTGTACCTGAGATACCGAGGTGCTTGCATCGCAGCATAGGCATCTACACAACTTTCAAAGGTTGAAAAATCTCTCTGTAGTGAGCGGGCTTGCCCCGCGCTGGGCTGCGAAGCGGCCCCAAACCAGGCGACTCGGTTCTATCTGGAACTCGGCGGTGTCTTTATTGGGGCGGCTTCGCCACCCAGCGCGGGGCAAGCCCGCTCACTACAAAGATGTGTAGATACCTATGTGTATCGCAGGCAAGCCCGCACTTTGTTTGCGGCGTTAATGAGAATGTTTTTTGATCACGCCGCCTCAATATGGAATAGTACCCGCCGTTTTCCCCGGCCTGTCCCGCTGGGGTGCTTTAACGCCGAGGTCTTTGTCATGCGAATGCTGCGCTCCATCCCCACTCTTGCCGCCTGCCTCCTGGCGTTGTCTTCAAGCCTGCTGAGCGCCGCGCCCATCGATCTCAACGACGGCCAGCACGCGGTGCATCTGCCGGATGCACCCAAGCGGGTCGTGGTGCTGGAGTTCTCGTTTCTCGACAGCCTGGCCGCCGTTGACGTCACCCCGGTCGGCGCCGCCGACGATGGCGATGCCAACCGCGTACTGCCCCGTGTGCGCCAAGCCATCGGCCAGTGGACGTCCGTCGGCCTGCGCTCGCAGCCGAGCATCGAAGAAATCGCCCGGCTCAAGCCCGACCTGATCGTCGCCGACCTCAACCGCCATCAGGCGTTGTACAACGACCTGGCGAGTATCGCGCCAACCCTGTTGCTGCCGTCGCGGGGTGAGGATTACCAGGGCAGCCTGAAATCCGCCGAGCTGATCGGCAAGGCCCTCGGCAAAAGCGCGCAGATGCAGGCGCGTATCCAGCAGAACCGAGAAAACCTCAAGGCCATCGCGCAACAGATTCCCGCGGGCGCCAGCGTGTTGTTCGGCGTCGCCCGTGAAGACAGTTTCTCCGTGCACGGCCCGGACTCCTATGCCGGCAGCGTGTTGCAGGCCATCGGCCTGAACGTCCCGTCGGTCCGCGCCAATGCCGCGCCTACCGAATTCGTCAGCCTGGAGCAATTGCTCGCCCTCGACCCGGGCTGGCTGTTGGTCGGCCATTACCGCCGCCCGAGCATCGTCGACAGCTGGAGCAAGCAGCCGCTGTGGCAAGTGCTCGGCGCCGTGCGTAACCAGCACGTGGCCGAAGTCGATGGCGACAGTTGGGCACGCAACCGTGGCGTGCTGGCCTCGGAGCAGATCGCCGAAGACGCGTTGGCGATTCTCAAGGGCGGTAAAGCCGTACTGAGCCAATAGGCATGGGGCGAGGTCTCGCGGCGGCAGGCATTGTGATGCTGGGCGCCTTGTTGTTCTGGCTCTCGTTGTCGAGCTGGTCACCGTTCACGATCACGGCGACGGACGCCTGGAATGGGCTGATTCATCAAGGCAGCGTGGGCGGTAACCGGGCGTATATCGTCGCCCAGCTGCGTGTGCCACGTGCCCTGTGTGCCGCGCTGGTCGGCGCTTGCCTGGGCCTGGCCGGCGCGTTGATGCAGGGCATCACGCGCAACCGCCTGGCCTCGCCCTCCCTGTTTGGCGTGACCGCAGGCGCGGCGCTGGGGCTGGCCTTGTTTTCGACCGGCCTGGTCGCGCCGCCGTTTGCCGGTGGCGCATTGCTGATGACGTGCCTGGGCGGCGCGCTGGCCTGGGTCACGGTGTTCAGCCTCGGCGGTGCCTGGTCGCCGACCACGGCCCAGGGGCGCCTGGTATTGGCCGGCGTTGCGGTGGCGGCGTTATGCGCGGCCTTGACCCGGCTCACGGTGATCCTGGTCGAGGCCCAGGCGCAAAGCGTGCTGAACTGGCTGGCCGGTTCCCTGGCCAATGCCGGCGCCGCGCAGGTGCAACTGCTCTGGCCCTGCACCCTGATCGGCGGGCTGTGGGCACTTTGGTGTGCGCCACGCTTGAACCTGATCAACCTCGGCGAAGACGCCGCGCGCTCCCTGGGCGTGGGCATCGCCAGCCTGCGGTTGCAGGTGTTTATCGCCAGTTTGTTGCTGGTGGGGGCGAGTGTCTGTGCGGTAGGGCCGATTGGGTTTGTCGGCTTGATTGCGCCGAATATCCTTCGTCAGTTCCTGGGCAATGACTACCGCTGGCTGGTCCCGCTGAGCGCGGCATTGGGCGCTGTGATTGTGCTGGGCGCCGACCTGCTCAGCCGCGCCGTGGCCTTCCCGGTGGAGACGCCGGCGGGTGTGGTCACCGCGTTGATCGGCGCACCGTTTTTCCTGTTTCTTGCCAGGCGCGCCCTATGATCCGCCCACGGCTGCGCCTCTGGCTGCTGCTGGGCCTGCTGGCGCTGGCGACGTTGATCAGCCTCAGCGCCGGCACGCTCTGGCTCACGCCCGGCACCGTCTTCGACCGCCTGCTGGCCCACGACGCGCTGGACTTCGAGGTGTGGAACCACCGTCTGCCACGCAGCCTGATCGCGATCCTTGCCGGTGCGGCCTTCGGCCTGGCCGGG
The DNA here is from genome assembly GCF_001983175.1 of Pseudomonas cedrina subsp. cedrina. GTDB lineage: Bacteria > Pseudomonadota > Gammaproteobacteria > Pseudomonadales > Pseudomonadaceae > Aquipseudomonas > Aquipseudomonas cedrina. Next base: position 548,549 of record NZ_MNPW01000003.1, on the reverse strand, counting down.
GCGATTGTGCAGGGGGTGATCCGCAACCCGCTGGCCTCGCCGGAGATCCTCGGCGTAACCCAGGGCGCCGGTCTGGCGCTGACCGTGGCGATCATCGGCTGGCCGCACTTGCCGGTTGCCTGGCTGCCGCTGGTGGCCTGCCTGGGCGGGGCCGGCGGCGCGTTGCTGCTGGCGCTGTACAACACCGGCGTGAGTTTTTCCGGGGTGCGCTTTGCGCTGTCCGGGGTGGCGATTGCGGTGACCTTGTCCAGCGTCACCGAGTTTCTGATCCTGTCCCATCCGCTGGATATCAACACTGCTTTGCTCGCGCTGACGGGGAGTCTGTGGAGCCGCAACTGGCACCATGTGCTGCTGGTGCTGCCTTTCCTGGTGCTGATCCCTGCGGGCCTGTGCCTGGCCAAGCCGCTGAACCTGATCGCCCTCGGTGACGAAGCGGCCCACAGCCTCGGCACCGCGCTGGGCCGTACACGCTGGCTGGCGATGGCCTGCGCGGTGCTGCTCACCAGCCTGGGCGTTGGGGTGATCGGGCCGATCGGCTTTATCGGCCTGGTCGCGCCACACATGGCGCGCCGCTTGGTGGGCGGGCATCACCAGTACCTGCTGCCGGCCGCGATGCTGATCGGCGCGCTGCTGCTGGTGCTGGCCGATACGCTGGGGCGCACGTTGATCGCGCCCAGCGAAATCCCCGCGGGGGTGCTCACGGCGGTGATTGGCGCGCCGTATTTTCTTTGGTTGCTGGCACGGTTCAAGGGCTGATGACATGAGTATTCTCCACGCACGGCAACTCGACATCGGCTACGGCGCCACGCGCATCGTGCAGGGCCTGTCGTTCGCGCCGCCGGCGGGCAAGGTCACTGCGTTGATCGGCCCCAATGGCTGCGGCAAATCCACCTTGCTCAAGGCGTTTGCGCGCATCCTCAAGCCGACCCAGGGCGAATTGAGCCTGGATGGCCAGGCCTACGCCAGCCTGTCCGCGCGCGAACTGGCGCGGCAGATCGCGTTTTTGCCCCAGGTGCTGCCGCTGCCGGAGGGTGTCAGCGTGCGCCAGTTGGTCGCCTATGGCCGCAGCCCGCATAACTCACTGTGGGGACGTTTGAGTGGCAGCGATCAATCCCACGTGACCCAGGCCATGCAACGCCTGGAACTGGACAACCTGGCCGAGCGCGCGCTGGCCGACCTGTCCGGCGGCCAGCGCCAGCGCGCCTGGCTGGCGATGGTGTTGGCGCAGAACGCGCCGATCGTGTTGCTTGATGAACCCACCACCTACCTCGACATCAGTCACCAAGTTGAACTGCTCGACCTGATGGGCGAACTGGCCGCTGAAGGCAAGACCGTGATCACCGTGCTCCACGATATCAACCAGGCTTGTCGCTACGCCGACCATCTGGCGGTGATGCACGGCGGCAAGTTGGTGGCCGATGGTGCGCCGGCGCAAGTCATCAGTGCCGAGTTGATGCGCCAGGTGTTCGATGTTCAGGTGCAAGTGATGCAGGAGCCGATCGCCGGCACGCCGATGTGCCTGGTGGAAAAAAGCACCCGCGCTCACTGAGGAGTCTTCAATCCTTTATTTGCGGCTCAAGGGCAATTTGGATACGGTGCAAGCTTGCCCACAAGGACGTCCCCATGAAAGAACCCGCCCCCAAGACCCGTCGCGCCCCCAAAGGTGAAAAACGCCGTGAAGAGTTGCTGGATGCGGCCTTGCAGGTGTTTTCCCTGGAAGGCTACAGCAGTGCCTCGATGGCCCAGGTAGCGGCAATTGTTGGTATTTCGGTAGCCGGCCTGTTGCATCACTTTCCCAGCAAGATTTCCTTGTTGATGGGCGTGTTGCAGCGTCGCGACGAGGTTAACCAGCGGATTGCCGATGAGGTACGGGCCGAGAAATCGCTGTCCGGCCTGCTGGGCAGCCTGAGGGCGATTAACCGTTCGAACGCCACTGCGCCAGGGGTAGTGCGGGCCTTTACCATCCTGAATGCGGAAAGTCTGCTCGATACGCATCCGGCCTGGGAGTGGTTCCAGTCACGGTATGCGGCGATTCATCAGCGCATGCAGGCGCAATTTGCCGACCTGGTGGCGGCGGGGGAGGTGCGCGGTGACGTGGACATCGCCGGGCTGGTGCAGGAAATCCTGGCCATGATGGATGGCCTGCAGATCCAGTGGCTGCGTTTTCCCGAGCAGGTGGACCTGGTGGCGCGGTTCGATAGTTATATTGCGCGGGTCGATGCAGCCATCAGAACCTGAGTTGCCCCTGCAGGCAACTGATGTATGAAGATCCAAATGTGGGAGCTGGCTTGCCTGCGATAGCGGTGAGTCAGGCATCAAATGTGCCGACTGAAACTCCGCTATCGCGGGCAAGCCCGCTCCCACAAAAACCACTCTTCTTACCTGTTAGTTACCGGTAGCACTGCCCTGGCTGCTGTCATCGCTCATGTCATAGCCATCACCGTCGCTGGTGCCGCTGTCACCTTCATTCTGGTGCAGCACGCCGCCGGTCTTCACCGTCGAGTCACGCAGCGTCGAATTGAGCGCCGAGCGCGGCAACGGGTTGCTGGTGGTGGTCGACAGTTCCTGGCGGAACGGGTTGACCAACTTGGCGTTCAGGCGAATATCCTGGGACGACGCGCCCACGGACAGGTTGAAGCTGTCCGCATCCACCACCCATTGCTTGCTCGCCACGTCGTAGTAGGCCAGCGAGCGATCGTTGAGTTCGATGGTCACGCGCTTGCTCTCGCCAGGTTTGAGGAACACCTTCTTGTAGCCCTTGAGCTCCTTGATCGCGCGTTCGACTTTCGGGCTGGCCTGGCCCACGTACAACTCGGCCACTTCGGCGCCCGCCACCTTGCCGGTGTTGGTCAGGTCGAACGACACCTTGATCGGCGCACCCGCCACTGCCACGCCAGGGCTCACCTTGATGTTGCTGTAGCCGAAGGTGGTGTACGACAAGCCGTACCCGAACGGGTAGAGCGGCTTGATGCCTTTCTTCTCGTAGCCGCGGTAGCCCAGGAACAGGTCGTCCTTGTAGCTCATCTCGGCCAGGGTTTCCTGGTTGTCGAATTTCGGGAAGGTCGCGTAGATCGGGTTGTCTTCGATGTTGCGTTCGATGCTGATCGGCAGCTTGGCCGACGGGTTGACCTTGCCCAACAGGATTTCCGCCAGGGCCTGGCCGCCGTTCTGCCCAGGGTAGAACGCATGCAACGCGGCCGGTACCTGATCGATCCAGTCGCTCATCTTCAAGCCGGTGCCGCCGTGCAGGGTGACCACGGTGTTCGGGTTGACCTTGGCAATACTCTGGATCAGCAGGTTCTGGTACTCCGGCAGGTCGAAACTGTGGTCGAAGCCTTCGCCTTCGTATTCATTGCTGTTACCGGCGGCAACCAATACCGCGTCGTACTTGGCCAGGTCCTGTGGCGCAACCAGCGAAGCCCAGCTCATTTGCACGCCGACCAGGCCGCCCATGGTCGAGAGGTAGCCGTTACGACGCGAGTATTCCAGCTTGATGTCGACGGGTTTGCCGGCTTCCAGATTGACCTTGGCGAACACCGGGATGGTCGGCGGGATGCTGTTGTTCGGCAGCGGTTTGCCGTCGCCGTTGTCGAGGACTTTCTGGCCGTTGACGTAAAGGCGCACCGCACCGTCGGCGCGGACCTTGAATACCTGTTCGCCGCTGACGCTCGGGGTGATCTGGCCGCTGTAGCGAATCGAGGTGGCGGCGGTATCACCGTTCACCGGCAGGCTGTCGGTGGACCAGTCGAGGTCGACATGCGCGTCGGTGCGGCTGGCGGCCGGGTCACCGGACCAGTTGGTGTTGCTGAAGAACTCGGTCTTCAGGCCTTTGACAGGATTGCCATTGCTGTCTGCATGGGTCCAGCTCGACGTGGCCGGGTCCAAAGACAGCCCGTCGATGAACTCGACCTTGGCGCCCGGCGCCAGTTGCTGCAGGCCGCTCAGTTCACTGATGTAGTTGGCGGCCATCACGTTGGCGCTGCCAAAACCGGTGGGCGGCGCGTACTTGGCCAGGGTGCCGACCACGGCGATGCGCTTGACCTTCTTCGCGTCCAGCGGCAACAGGTTGTTCTGGTTTTTCAGCAGCACGATGCCTTCGCGGGCGGCGTTCAGCGCCACGCGGTTGCTGGTGGCGCTGTTCATGTTGTGGCTGGTCAACGGCGCCTTGCTGTCGAACTTGTACAGGTAGATCTGCTTGAGAATGCGCCGCACCTTGTCATCGATGGTCGCGCTGCTCAGTTCGCCACTGTCCAGGTACGGCTTGAGCACCGTGCTGTTCATCTGGTAGCCCATCATGTCCAGGTCGGTGCCGGCCTGTGCCGCCGGCAGACCGTTGACCACCGCGTTGTAGTCGCTCTGCACAAAGCCCGGGTAGCCCCATTCGGTCTTCAGGATGTCGCGCATCAGGTGTTTGTTCTGGCAGGCGAACTCGCCGTTCACCTTCTGGAACGCGCACATCATCATCGCGACCTTGCTGTTCTTCGAGGCGGACTCGAACGGCGGCAGGGTCATCTCGCGCAGCACGCGCTCGCTGATGATTTCATCAAGGTGGAAGCGGTTGCTTTCCTGGTCGTTGGCGGCGAAATGCTTGGCGTTGGCCCACACCCCGCGTGACTGGATCCCGTTGATCACCGCCGGTGCCAGGCTGGCGCCGAGGAACGGGTCTTCACCGGACAGATACTCAAACGCGCGACCGCTGTACGGCATGCGATACAGGTTGACGCCTGGGCCTGTGACGAACTGATAGCCACCGCTGGCGGTGTCATAGCCCAAGGCCCGGCCCAGGTCGATGGCGCGGCGCGGGTTCCAGCTGGCGGCCAGGTTCGGCCCGGACGGGTACACCACGCCCTGCGCGTTACCTTCGCTGGTGTAGCGCACGCCCACGCCGCCGTCGGCGCCGTGAATCTGTGGCACGCCATACTGGGTCAGTGGCTTGACATCCCAACCACCGGTGCCGCCGATGTAGGCGAGTTTCTCCTCCATGGTCATCTTCGCCAGGGTTTTATCCGCAGCCTTTTCCGCGCGGCTCACGCGGCCCTCATCCAGAGCGGGACTGGTTGCCGCATGCACCTGGGACACGGCCAGCGCCAACAGGGCGAATGCCGACTGGGCACCGATCATTTTACGTTTATTCATGGGTCTCTCCGACAACTGTTCAGTAAACGTGGTGCGCCGAGAAGTGTGAATTTCTGTGCGCGCTCGTCACTTTTTTCTGGGCAATAGTTGCCCGTGATCGCAATTTTTAACCGATGGCTAATTGCAACTATTTGGCGAATTTCGCAGTTTTAAAAGTGTAGTAATTATATTGATTGTTATTGTGCGTAATGCCTATTTGATATCGTTTGATGGCATTTTTAAATCGTAAAAACCGCATAATTAAGGCAATTCTTGCGGGTATAAGTCAAACGAAAGCTAATTTTTGCGTAAAATAAGAAATAATTTCTTACGTTCTGGAACTATCTCTAAACCTACCAGTCGATTGGTTTAAGAAAATTTGTCGAGTCGTGGCTAAGTAGTGGCATTGCTCGGTGGTTCTAAAGTGCCATGCCTTACACAGGCTGTAATACACAACGCTTTGGTGTAGGGTCTTGAGCGAGTTCAAGGCGCCACCTGAGTGATCTGCTGTTTTTTGATCTGGAGAATGTTGATGAAGATTTCCCTGTTGGGTGCCGGTTTTGTACTGAGCGTTGCGCTAAGCGGCGCAGCAATGGCGGCTGAGTCCACGGACGCTGATGCCACATCCGGGGCCACCGATTCCACGGTGTTGACCCAGACCCACGATGCCAAGGCGGCTAAAAAGCAGAAGGCCGAAACCACCAAGGGTGGCCGGCCGTTGAACAGCAGCCAGGCGACGCCGAAGACCTCTAACTAACGGGAAGTGCGGTCCCCCTGTGGGAGCGGGCTTGCCCGCGATAGCGGTGTATCAGCTGCACATGCGGCAGCTGATGCAATGCTTTCGCGAGCAAACCCGCTCCCACAAGTGTTTCCCACAGACCCTTGGCACATCGCCCCTCAGATTTTTACCCATGCCCAGCCCCTCGACGCCCCGCGATGCCTGCCAACTGCACATCCCGCACACCGAACAGGTGTGCGCGTGGCTGATGCAACACGCCGGCTTGAAAACCGTTGACCTGGAGCGCGCCCGACGCCTGTCCCAGGAAGGCGGTGACACCGAGTTGCTCGGCCTGCTCACCCGGCTGGGGCTGGTCTCCGAAGTGGAACTGGCCCGAGCCTGGGCTGATTTGCTCGGCGCGCCGCTGCTGCTGGCCGATGCCGCGCCACCGTTGCTGGACCCCTTGCCCCTGCTGACCGAACGCTTCATGCGCCACTACCAGGTAGTGCCCGCGGGCTGGAGTCAGGGGGGCCTGCGGGTGTTGGCGGCCAACCCGTCGCTGGTGTACCCGTTCCAGGCCATCGCCTATGCCTGCGGCGTGCCGGTGTGGCTGGCCATCGGCCCGCGCAATGAAGTCGAGACCCTGATCGAGCGCTACTACGGCCAGGGCCGCTCGGCCATGGGCACCCTGATCGAAAACCTCGACGAGCAGGGCGGGGCGCTGGAAGACATCGAGCACCTCAAGGACATGGCCTCCGAAGCCCCGGTGATTCGCCTGGTCAACCTGATCCTGCAGCGCGCGGTGGAACATCGCGCCTCGGACATTCATATCGAGCCGTTCGAAAACCAGCTCAAGGTGCGCTACCGCATCGACGGTGTGCTGCACGAAGCCGAGGCGCCGCCGTCCAGCTCGTCGGCGGCGGTGATTTCGCGGGTGAAGATCATGGCGCGCCTGGACATCGCCGAGCGGCGCTTGCCCCAGGACGGGCGCATCATGCTGCGCATCCAGGGCAAGGAACTCGACTTGCGCGTGTCCACGGTGCCCACCAGTTTCGGCGAATCGGTGGTCATGCGTTTGCTTGATCGCCAGACCGTGAGCTTCGACTTCCAGAGCCTGGGCTTTGACGGCCAGCGCCTGGAAACCTTTCTTGAAGTGTTGGAACGCCCCCATGGCATCCTGCTGGTCACCGGGCCCACCGGCTCGGGCAAAACCACCACCCTGTACACCGCGTTGTCGCGCCTCAATACCGCCGAGCGCAAGATCATCACGGTTGAAGACCCGGTGGAATATCAACTGGAAGGCATCAACCAGATCCAGGTCAAGCCGGCCATCGGCCTGGACTTCGCCGGCGCGCTGCGCTCCATCGTGCGCCAGGACCCGGACGTGATCATGATCGGTGAAATCCGCGACCTGGAAACCTGCCGCATCGCTATCCAATCATCCCTCACCGGGCACCTGGTGCTGTCGACCCTGCACACCAACAGCGCGGCAGCGAGTATCACGCGCTTGCTGGATATGGGCGTCGAAAGCTACCTGATCGCCTCGACGGTCAACGGCATCCTGGCCCAGCGCCTGGTGCGGCGCCTTGACCCGGCCACCCGCGAAGCCTTTGAAGCGCCGCCGCAACTGATCGCCGAACACGGCCTGGACCGGTTTACCGACCAGCGTCCGATCATGCTCTACCGGCCCCGCGCCGATGCACCGGGCGGTGGTTACCATGGCCGTAGCGCAATCACCGAGCTGCTGGTGATGAACGAAGAACTGCGCAGCCTGCTGATGCGCCAGGCCGATGCCGCCACCCTGGAAGCTGCCGCCCGCCGTGGCGGCCTGCGCACCTTGCATGAAGAGGGCCTGCGCCAGGCCGTCGCCGGCGTGACGTCGTTGGAGGAAGTCCTGCGCGTGACCCGAGGGGAGGGCACGTGAGCCTGTTCAAATACCGCGCGCTCGACAGCCAGGGCCAAGCGCAAAACGGCACCCTGGAAGCCCGGGATCAGGACGCCGCCGTCGCCGCGCTGCACAAGCGCGGCTTGCTGTTATTGCAGATCGATGCAGCGGGCGCCCAAGGGTTGCGCAACGCCTTTGGCCGGGGTCAATTGAACGGCGCGGCGCTGGTCAGTTTTACCCAGCAATTGGCAACGTTACTGGGCGCCGGCCAACCGCTGGAACGCTCGCTGGGGATTTTGCTCAAGCAGCCCGGCCAGCCTCAAACCCGCGCGTTGATTGAACGTATTCGCGAACACGTAAAGGCCGGTCAGCCCTTGTCCAAGGCGCTGGAAGAGGAAGGCAGCCAGTTTTCGCCGTTATACCTGAGCATGGTGCGTGCCGGCGAAGCGGGTGGCGCGCTGGAGGACACCCTGCGCCAGCTCAGCGACTATCTGGAACGCAGCCAGTTACTCAGGGGCGAAGTGATCAACGCCCTGATCTATCCGGCATTCCTGGTGGTGGGCGTGCTCGGTTCGCTGGCCCTGTTGCTGGCTTACGTGGTGCCGCAGTTCGTGCCGATCTTCAAGGACCTGGGCGTGCCCATCCCGCTGATCACCGAGGTGATTCTGGCGCTCGGCCAATTCCTCGGTGCCTATGGTCTGGCCGTGCTGGCCGGCCTGATCGTGACGATCTGGGCACTCGCCGCGCGCCTGCGCGACCCCCAACGCCGGGAAAAACATGACCGCCGCCTCCTCGGCATTCGCCTCATCGGGCCACTGCTGCAACGGGTCGAAGCCGCCCGTCTGGCGCGCACCCTGGGCACCTTGCTCAGCAACGGCGTGGCGCTGCTGCAAGCCTTGGTCATCGCCCGGCAGGTCTGCACCAACCGCGCCCTGCAGGCGCAGGTTGCCCAGGCCGCCGAATCCGTCAAGGGCGGCGGAACCCTGGCCAGCGCCTTCGGTGCCCAGCCGCTGCTGCCTGACCTGGCCCTGCAAATGATTGAAGTCGGCGAACAGGCCGGCGAACTCGACAGCATGCTGCTCAAGGTCGCCGACGTGTTCGACGTCGAAGCCAAACGCGGCATCGACCGCCTGCTCGCCGCGCTGGTGCCGTCCCTGACCGTGATCATGGCGGTGCTGGTGGCGGTGATCATGCTGGCGATCATGCTGCCGCTGATGAGCCTGACCAGCAATATATGAACCCTCAAGGATCCATACCTATGCGCCATACCCGATTCAAGCCCGCCCGCCGCCAGGGCGGTTTTACCCTGTTGGAAATGCTCGCGGTGATCGTACTGCTGGGCATCGTTGCCACCATCGTGGTGCGTCAGGTCGGCGGCAACGTGGACAAGGGCAAATACGGCGCGGGCAAGGCGCAACTGGCCAGCCTGAGCATGAAAATCGAAAGCTACGGGCTGGACGTTGGTTCGCCGCCCAAGACTCTGCAACAACTGGTCGACAAGCCCGGCAACAGCGCCGGCTGGGCCGGGCCGTACGCCAAGCCGTCCGACCTCAAGGACCCGTTCGGCCATGCCTTTGGCTATCGCTTCCCCGGTGAACACGGCGCCTTTGACCTGATCTTCTACGGCCAGGACGGCCAGCCCGGCGGTGAAGGCTACAGCGCCGACCTGGGCAACTGGGAATAATCCGCGACCATGATCAACCCCCAACGCGGCTTTACCTTGCTGGAAATGCTGGTGGTGATCGTCTTGATCAGCATCGCGGCCGGGTTGGTTGGGTTTGGTCTGCAACAAGGCTTGCGTGCCGCGACAGAGCGCCAGGCCGTCGGGCAGATGGTCGAGGCACTGCGCAGCACGCGCGCACGGGCGATCATCAGCGGCCGTACCGAAAGGACCCTGTTTGACCTGCATGCGCTGAGCTTCCAGGCGCCGGGTCGACCGTTGAAACATTGGCCGGCCGGCCTGCAAGTGACCCTGCACACCGCCGAGCACGCAGGCTCTGCGGTTGAGTTCTACGCCGATGGCAGCTCCACCGGCGGCAACCTGCTGCTGGCCAATGGCAGCCGGCGTTGGCGCATCGATATTGGCTGGCTGACCGGCAGCGTGCAGTCCAAGGCGCTGCCATGAAACGCCAAAGCGGTTTCACGCTGCTGGAGATGCTCGCCGCGCTCACGCTCATGGCGATTTGCAGCAGCGTGCTGCTGGTTGCTTTCGGCCAAAGCGCGCGCTCGCTATTGCAGGTGGCCCACAGCGACCGGCTCAGTCATGCCGCCGTCAGCGTGATGGATCAGGAAGCGTCGGGGCCTCTGGCGGCGGGTGTGCGCAGCGGCCAGTTGGACGGCATCGACTGGCAACTGCGCATCGCCCTGCAACCCACGCGCATCGGTCAGCCACACTTGTTTCGCCTCGACCTGACGGTCAGCGAGGGGCCGCGCCACGCCAGTTTCAGCACCTTGAAACTGCGTGCGGCAGGGGCCGGCTTGTGAAGTGCCGTCAGCAGGGCTTCACCCTGCTCGAAATCATGATCGTGCTGAGTCTGCTCGGCGTGTTACTGACCTTGGTCGGTGGCGCGCTGCTGGGCGCCAATCGTGCGGTGCTCAAGGCGCAGCGCTACACGGTGAGCCTGGATGAAATGCGCGCCGCGCAACAGTTTTTGCGCACTTCCATCAGTGAGGCGTTGCCCCTGGATGTCACCGAGGACGACAGTCAGACCGATGGCTTTTTCGCCGGCAGCGCGCAGCGCATGCAGTTTGTCGCGACCTTGCCAGGGGTGCTCGGTGGCGGGATTCAGCGCTTCACCCTGCAGTTGACCGGCCCCGAGGCGCAACGCGATTTGCAGGTGGCGTTCGCGCGCTTTGAGCCCCAGGCGCAGGTCAGCGTGCCAGCATCGCGCGGCGAACCGCAGGTGTTGCTCAAAAACGTTGAGGATCTGCAGTTCAGCTATCGCGGCGTGTCGCCCAAGGGCCAGGCCACCGGCTGGATCAACGAGTGGCCGTGGAGCAAGCGCCTGCCCTACGCGGTGCGTATTGACGCACGGGTGAACGGGCCGGTGCCGTGGGTCACCCAAGTGGTTGCGTTGCGCCTGAACCTGTCGGGCGGGGCACCGGAATGATCAGGCATCAGCGTGGTGTCGCGCTGTTGCTGGTGCTGTGGGTGCTGGCCCTGCTCAGTCTGTTGCTGGGCGGCCTGGCCGGCTGGGTGCAACTGGAAACCCGCCAGGCGGCCTGGCACCGCCAGCACACCCAGGCGGTGCTGGCCGCCGAGGCGGGTGTGGCGCTGGCCATGCAGGCACTGGCCGACCCGTTGCAGCGCAAGCAGTGGGTGGCTGACGGGCGAGAAATCCGCTTGGTGTTCGACGATGCCCAGCTGCAGGTGAGCCTGCACAGCGAGCGCGGCAAGTTGTATTTGAATAGCGCCCAGGTGGCGGATTTCGCCCGCCTGGCCCTGGCCTGCGGCGCGACCCAGGCCCAGGCCAATCAACTCGCCAGGGCCCTGGAACAGCGCCGCAACCAGGGCCTGGCGCCGTTCCGGGTGGTGGAAGAAGTACGGCAATTGCCGGGCATGACCCAGGCGCTATACAGCGCACTGGTGCCCGAGATCAGCCTGTGGAGTGGGCTGGACCGGCCCGATCCGGCATTCGCCAGCCCGTTGATGCGCCGCGCGCTGAACCTGACGCATCAGAGCGCAGTGGGCGCCGACGCCGGTGATGTGCTGGTCATCGGCAGCCGCGCACAACGGCCCGGCGGCTACCACGCCCACGTGCAAGCCACGGTCTTATTGAGCCCCGCGCAAGGCAGCGCACAACCTTATCGAGTCTTACGTTGGCAAGAATGAACGAACCGTTATCCGCACGCCTGCAGTTGCTGGCGCAGCCCATCACGCAACGCTGGCGCGGCAGCCTGCTGCAACTGGGCTGGCGGCTGTGGCTCAAGGAACTGCGTGGTTGCCTGCCGGTGTGGTTACTGCCAGACGATCTCCCCGAGCAGGTCTATCGCTGGCCGTTGACCGCGCCCGTGGAAAAACCCGCTGGTCCCGCGCGTCAGGTGCTGCTGCTGGCGCCCGGCGCGGTGCTGATGCAAACCCTGCAATTGCCCCCGGCCGCCGCGCGCAACCTGTCCACGGTGGTGGGCTATGAACTGGACCGCTTTACCCCGTTTGATCCCGACCAGCTGTATTTCGTCGCGCGGCAGGAGCGTCGCACCCCCACGCACTTGCAGGTGACACTGGTCGCGATCCTGCGCGAGCGCCTGGACCAGATGCTCACTGAGTGCGCGGCCCTGGGTTTACATCCCCATGCGGTGGATGTAGACACAGGCGCAGGCACGCCCATGGGCATCGACTTGCTGCCGGTACCGTTGCGACCGCGTCAGCGACCGCAGGGCAAGGGCTTGCAACGCAGTTTGCCGTGGCTGTGCGGGGCCTTGCTGATTGCGGCGATGCTGCTGTGGCTCGACGACCGCCAACGTGTGCTCGACGCCATGCAGCACAGCGTACGCGAGCAAAAAGCCCAGGTCGCCGAGGTCCAGGCGCTGCGCCAGCAACTGCTCAATACCCGTGGCGCCGCGCAATACCTGATCCGCCGCAAGGCCGCCCAGCCGCCGTTGGCGGCGCTGCTCAACGAGCTGACCGCTTGCCTGCCGTCCGATACCTGGCTCGATCAGTTGGAGGTCAACGACGGCGCCGACGTGTCCTTCTCCGGGCAAAGCGCCAAGGCCAGTGCCCTGATCACCCGGATCAAGGCCTGCCACAGCCTGGAAAACGCCCAGTTCGAAGGGGTGATTCAACCCGACGCGCAAACCGGCAAGGATCAGTTTTCCTTGCGCGCCCACTTGCACCAGGAGACAGGCGATGCGCCGACCACTGACACCCCGTGAACGCCGTGGCGCAGCCCTGATCGGCCTGGCCCTGGTGCTTGGCGCCGGTTATTGGCTGCTGGTCGACAGTTGGTTCGCCGGCCCCTTGCGCGCCATGGATGAGCAGGCCGAGCAGTTACGTGAACAGCAGCAACGCTATGCCGGCGTATTGCGCCAGGGCGATAGCGTGCGCCAACAGTTGGAGCAAGCCCGCCAGGACCCGGCCAGCAGCACCAGCCTGTTGCCCGGTGATGACCCCAGCGCGGTCGCGGCGGACCTGATGCAACGCATCGCCGACCTGATCAACAGCCGCGCCGGCCTTGGTGGCGGCTGCAGCCTCACCCAGCGCATGCCCATCACCCCGGAACAGGACGACAGCGAGCCCTATCGCCAGGTCAAAGTCAGCCTGACCCTCAACTGCGCCATCGAACCCTTGACCGCGATCCTGCATGAGCTGGAATACCAGCGGCCTTTTCTGTTCATCGACGAACTGAGCATCCGCCGCCCGCCGAACGCACCCGCCACCGGCGGTGCCGGCCAGTTGATTGTGCATGTGTTGGTGCGCGGCTACCTGCAGCCGGCCGCCGCGCCGCAGGTGCGCCGATGATCAATGCATTGCGTCCCCTGGAGTGGCTGTTGCTTGGCATCGCCGGGCTGTTGGGCCTGTTGATGGTCGGCATCTTCAGCAGCATCGGCGATGCGCCGCAGTGGTTGCCGGCGCCCGCGCCGGATGCCCGCGCCAACGCTTCGGCCACCGTGCTAGTGGCCCCCGAGGCCACCCTGGAAAGCCTCGCGGGTACGTGGCAAACCCCGCTATTCAGCCCTGACCGCAGCCCTGATCGTACGGTCGGCCAGGCGTCCGTCACCAGCCTGTCGAGCCTGACGCTGACCGGTATCGTTCTCGACGGCGACCTGCGTGTTGCGCTGCTCAAACGCGCGGACGGCCCGCCGCTGAAGGTTCATCAGAACCAGACCCTGCCCAACGGCTGGCGCCTGGAACAGCTCACGCCCCGCGAAGCCCGCTTTGTCCTCGACGGCCGCGCGCAGACCCTGAGCCTGCGCGCGCCGCGTCTGCCGGCGCCGTCCACGACCCCCCCGATTACCCTTCCTCACGAGTCCGCCCCTTGATCGATACTTTCCCCGGCGCTTTGCGCACCACCGTGTTTTGTCTGGCTACCGCCGTTTCCCTCGGTGGCTGCGGGACATTCCCCGAGCATCTCGACCCGGACGAGGCGCTGTTGCACGAAGCGATGCAAGGCACCGGTTCCCAGCGCCCGCCGGTAGACCCGGCCAGCGAACGGGCGCCGGTCGACAGCGGCCAGCCCCAGGCCAAGACGCCGCCCCAACGCCAACTGATTCGCGGTAACCAGCAGTTCGTGCGCCCGCCCGTAGCGGCGCCGGCGATGAAGGAGGAGGGCAGCGGCGACATCGTGTTCAATTTCGCCGACCAGCCGATCGAGGCGGTGATCAACAGCGTGATGGGCGATCTACTGCACGAGAACTACAGCATCGCCCAGGGCGTGAAGGGCAACGTCAGCTTTTCCACCTCAAAACCTGTGAACAAGCAGCAGGCATTGTCGATTCTGGAAACGCTGTTGTCATGGACTGACAACGCGATGATCAAGCAGGGCAACCGCTATGTGATCCTGCCCGCCAACCAGGCGGTGGCGGGCAAGCTGGTGCCTGAAATGCGCGTGTCGCAGCCGTCCAGCGGGCTTTCGGCGCGGCTGTTTCCACTGCGTTATATCTCGGCCACCGAGATGCAGAAACTGCTCAAGCCGTTCGCCCGCGAGAATGCATTCCTGCTGGTGGACCCGGCGCGCAATGTGCTGAGCCTGGCCGGTACTCCCGAGGAATTGGCCAACTACCAGGACACCATCGACACCTTCGATGTGGACTGGCTCAAGGGCATGTCGGTGGGCGTGTTCGGCCTGCAACGCGCCTCGGTGGCCGAGCTGATGCCCGAGCTGCAAAAAATGTTCGGCCCCGACAGCGGCATGCCCCTGGCGGGCATGGTGCGGTTCCTGCCGATCGAACGGACCAACTCAGTCGTCGCGATCTCGTCACAGCCGCAATACCTCAGCGAAGTGGGCGACTGGATCCACACCATCGACGAAGGCGGCGGCAACGAGCCGCAGATGTACGTCTACGATGTGCGCAATATGAAGGCCACCGACCTGGCCAAATACCTGCGGCAAATCTACGGCACGGGCGCGATCAAGGACGATGCCCCGGCCAAGGTCGCCCCCGGTCTGCGCACCGCGACGTTGTCTTCGCCAGGCACCAACAGCACCTCCGGCAGCACGCCCGGTGGCTTGAGTAACAACCTGAACAGCAACCAGCCGCCCGCCGAGGAGGAGCAGCAGGAGCCCGAAGCCGAGCAGGACAATCCCGAGCAGGGCACCACCGAAGACGCCCCGGCCAAGAGCCTCGACGCCGGCACTCGCATCACCGCGCAAAAAAGCAGTAACCAACTGCTGGTGCGCACCCGGCCGGTGCAATGGAAAGAGATCGAATCGGCGATCAAGCGCCTCGACAACCCACCGCTGCAAGTGCAGATCGAGACGCGCATCCTTGAGGTCAAACTCACCGGCGAACTGGACCTGGGCGTGCAATGGTACCTGGGCCGCCTGGCCGGTAATTCCAACAGCACCACCGTGGCCAACACCGCCGGTAGCCAAGGTGCGCTTGGCGCAGGCGGCGCAGGTTTGGGCGCGGCGGATTCGTTGTTCTATTCCTTCGTCAGCTCCAACCTGCAAGTGGCCTTGCACGCCCTGGAAACCAACGGCCGCACCCAGGTGCTGTCGGCGCCGTCGCTGGTGGTGATGAACAACCAGCCGGCGCAGATCCAGGTGGGCGACAACATTCCTATCAGCCAGACCACGGTCAACACCGGCACCTCCGACACGACGTTGAGCAGTGTCGAATATGTGCAGACCGGCGTGATTCTGGACGTGGTGCCGCGCATCAATCCGGGCGGCCTGGTGTACATGGACATCCAGCAACAGGTCAGCGATGCCCAGGACCCGCCCAACAGCAATGACCCACAAACCAACCCGCGCATCTCCACGCGCTCGGTATCGACCCAGGTGGCGGTGCAGAGTGGCCAGACGGTGTTATTGGGCGGCTTGATCAAGCAGGACAATGCCGACAGTGTCAGTGCGGTGCCGTACCTTGGCAAGATTCCCGGGTTGCGCTGGTTGTTTGGCAATACCAGCAAATCCAAGGATCGCACCGAATTGATCGTGCTGATTACGCCAAGGGTCATCACCAGCAGCAGCCAGGCGCGGCAGGTGACGGATGACTATCGCCAGCAGATGCAATTGCTGCGGCCTGCTCAGTGAGCTTGACCTCTGTTGATCGTTCCCACGCTCCGCGTGGGAATGCCGCCTGGGGCGCTCCGCGTCCCGCCGACAGTTCAATGTGTACAGGTGACGCAGAGCGTCACGGGATGCATTCCCACGCGGAGCGTGGGAACGATCAAACTGGGTGTGCCTGAGGGACCGAGGTGTCTGCATCGCAGGCAAGCCAGCTCCCACAGAAAACCATGATCCAGGCTGACTTTCTGCGTTTGCGCGTCTCGGAATTTTCCGACAAGGTTTTCGGGTTGTCGCTCGGCTCGAACACAGCCTGTTTCTCTGAGAGAAATCCCACAACTAAGTGGGATTTTTCATTCTTCCTGCCCGTTTTTTTCTTCCTAGGATGGCGCGGTCGCTTGAATGCAAGCGAGACGGCAAGGCTGTTCCCATCAGCCCAAAGCCCTCAGTGAATGCTTAGGAGTCAAAACATGAAGATGACCAGTGTGAGCAAACGCCTGCGCCGCTCGGCCTGGGCCGTGATCGTCGCCGGTGCCTTGGCGGGCTGCGCCGCGACGCCGCCGCCTGCGGTAAAAATCTCCCTGGCCCGTGATTCGGTAGGACGTGCCCTTGCGGCACAAGCGACCCAGTTCGCCCCGCTGGAGATGAAGACCGCCCAGGACAAACTGGCGCGCATGGAGCAGGCCATCGGCGAAATGAATTACGTCGAAGTCGACGCCTTGGCCGACCAGATCGAAGCCGACGCCAGCCTGGCCGAAGCCAAGGCCACTGCGGTGCGTAAGCAACAGGTCTTGAAGCAGGCGCGAGAGGGCATCCAGGTGCTCAAGCAGGAAATGCTCGACGCCCCCGCCACTACCCACTGAGGATCCCCCATGCGTGCCACTTTAGTCATTCCCGTTCTTTCGGCCCTGGGCCTGGCGCTGGCCGGTTGCGCCACCCCTCCGGAAAATCCCCAACTGCTGCAAGCGCGCAGCCAGTTCTCCAGCCTGCAGGAGAAACCCGAGTCCAACACCCTGGCGGCGGTCGAAACGCGCATCGCGTCCAACGCGCTGGACCGCGCCAACCAGGTGTCGCTGCACAGCCGTACCGACCCGCAGATCGACCAGCTCGCCTACCTGGCGACGCAGAAAATAGCCCTGGCCGAGCAGATCATCGTCAGCCGCAAGACCGACGCCCAACTCGATAACATCGCGGTCGACCGTACCCAGGTGCAGCTCGACGTGCGCACCGCGCAGCTCAAGGCGCTGCAAGCGATCAAAGCCCAGCCGACCGAGCGTGGCCAGGTCGTCACCTTTGGAGACGTGCTGTTCGATACCGGCAAGGCCGAGCTGAAGCCGGGCAGCCAACGGGACTTGCAGGGGCTGGCGAACTTCCTGGTGCAGAACCCGGAACGTCAGGTACGCGTAGAGGGCTTCACCGACAGCACCGGTGGCGATGCCTACAACCAGCGCTTGTCCGAGCTGCGTGCCCATGCGGTCGCCCGTGGCCTGCAGCGCCTCGGTGTGGGGTTTGAGCGCATGGCGGTGGTCGGCTATGGCAAGCAATTCCCGGTTGCCGACAACCTGAGCGCGCCGTCACGCCAGTTGAATCGCCGTGTGGAAGTCATCGTGTCCAACGACGCTTCGGCGGTCAGCGCGCGGCGTTAAGCGCAATCAGTCAAAGCCGATGATGGCTTTGGTTTCCAGGTATTCCTCAAAACCAAAGACACCGTACTCCCGGCCGTTCCCCGAGCGCTTGTAGCCACCGAAGGGCGCCATGGGGTTCCAGGCCGGGTAGTTCAGGTGTACTTGCCCGGCCCGGATGCGTGACGCGACGGCACGTGCAAGGTCAAGGTCCTGCCCCTGAACATGGGCGCCCAGCCCGTAGACGGTGTCATTGGCGATCGCGACCGCTTCATCGACCGTGTCATACGCAATCAGGCAGAGCACCGGGCCGAATATTTCCTCTTGGGCGATGCGCATGGCCGTGGCCACTTCAGAGAACACAGTCGGTCGGGCATAGAACCCCTTTGCAAAACCCGGCGCACGTCCGGGCCCACCGCACACCAGTTTTGCCCCTTCATCCAGACCTGCCTGGATCATCGCTTGAACACGATTGAATTGTGCTTCGTTGGCTATCGGGCCCAATTGGGTCGCCTCCAATTGCGGTTCACCGACGATCAGTGCATTGGCAGTCTGCGCCGCCAGGGCTTCGACCTCTGCCAGGCGGTTCCTGGGCACGATCATCCGGGTCGGCGCGCTGCACGATTGCCCGACGTTGCGAAACGCCGACAGCACGCCCAGCGGCACGGCCTTGGCGAAGTCTGCGTCGGGCAACAGCACATTCGGCGACTTGCCGCCCAACTCCTGTGTGACCCGCTTCACGGTCGTGGCGGCGGCCTGCGCAACCAGCGCACCGGCGCGGTTCGAGCCGGTGATGGAAATCATATCGATGTCCGGGTGGGCAGCGATGGCGGCGCCCACTTCCGGGCCGCTGCCGTTGACCAGGTTGAACACGCCGGGCGGCACGCCTGCGTCGTGCAGCAGTTGTGCAAAAAGCAGGGCGCTCAGGGGCGACAGTTCACTGGGTTTCAAGATGACGGTGCACCCGGCGGCGATCGCTGGGGCGACTTTTGCGGTGATTTGGTACAGCGGCCAGTTCCAGGGCGTGATCAGGCCGCACACCCCGATGGGCTCGCGTTCAATCGCAGTACCGTTCTCGACCGTGCGAAAGCGATAGCTGGACAACAGGTCACGTGCAACGCGAACGTGTTCGGCCGCCAGCGGCACCTGCATGGCTCGCGCAAAACCGATGGCGGCACCCATCTCAAGCGAAATGGCCTGCGCCAGTGCCTCTTTGCGCTCAAGGATCAGCTCATGGATTTTCCCGATGACGTGCGCGCGCGATTCGACGGAGCGAGCAGACCACTCAGGGAACGCTGCACGCGCCGCCGCGACCGCGCGGTCCACATCCTCGGCCGAGCCGCGCGCCACCTGCGCCACCACCTCTTCGGTGGCCGGGTTGACCACCGGCAAACTGGCCGGGACGGCAGGGTTCGTCCAACGGCCGTTGATGTAAAACTGCTGGGACGTTGGCAGATCAACGCTGTCGCTATTCGAAGAGTGTGTGGTCATCCAACGGGCTCCTTGGAGCGGTGATAAGCGCTGCGAACAGCGGGGCCGGGCGTCTGGATACGCTAACAAAACCACCCAGGCGAAAGATGCCGTAGTTCAAGCCTGCAAGGAATATTCTGCTGAATCCGGCAGGTTAGCCACGCGTTACACATAGGCCCGGTTCATATGAGTTTCCCTGTACTGAGAAGACCGGTGGGCAACTGTGCTGCCATCGATGGCTGGGTGAACCGGCGGATATCGAAGGGGCTGATGGCGGTGCTGGTGCCGCCGGTGCTGAGCAGTTCGGCCATCACATCGCCGACGCCCGGGCCCAGCTGGAAGCCATGGCCGCAGAAGCCAAACGCATAAAACAGCCCGTCCACGAGCGTCCTGTTGAGCAACGATGGCAGCGTCGCCCGGCGCTGGGCCGAGCAAGGCCTGGGGCTGGTGCTGCGTTCGCAATGGGATGTGAGCGAGGCCATTGCCAACGGCAGCCTGGTACGGGTATTGGCCGATTGGCGTTTTGACAGCGCACCGGTCAACTTGCTGGTGCCGTCGCGCAAGCTTCGCAGCCCACGCGTGCAGGCGTTGGTGGCGTTTCTGGAGGATGCGTTGAGGGTGTGAAGGGGATCACCACCACTTCCATTTGCCCTGTTGTTTCAGCGTGATAATCCTTGCTTCACGCTTGTGCCGGATTTCTATCATCTGATGGCGTAGTTCGCGGCAGCGGTTGCTGTTGAGGATTAGCAGACCGGTCAGGGGCGCGAGGACAGACATGAAGTAGAGGTAAATGTCGGGGTTGTAGGTGATTGAAAGCAGCGAGGCCAGAAAACAGAAGCAATAGACGCCTACGTTTATCCAGACCCAATGAATGTGGCCGTACAACACTTGTGCTTGTGCAATACAGAACACCGCACTGATCGCTATTCCGCTAAAAAACCAGTTACGTAACGTTGCATCTTCCGCTGCTCCGCAAAGATAAGTATCCAATACAAGCAAACCGGTCAGGGCAATTGAAAAACATCCAGCGAGTATCCAGCCACCCATCACGTAGATGTAGCGTTTTCGCAGCAATCTTGGGTCAATCAGGTAGAAAATCGAGTAATGGAAGTCGTCTTCACTCATTGTTTTCCCGTCAGGAGCGGAGCTGTCGGCATACCCTTTTTCTTTTAGGATCTTTCGTGCGCGCTGCTTTTTCACTGGCTGAGTTCTTCGTAAATTCCGATAGCGAGTGTTCTGACATTCCCAGACATAGCGCTGCTGGTAATCCCTGATGCTCCTGCCATTGCATCTCTTATGTAATTGATCGTGGCACGTTGCATGTGTGTTGGGCTGATGCGTTTGGTGGCGGTACCAGCGGCTTGCTTCAGTTTGAGCAATTTTGTTGTCAGTCGCGGGTCATTTATTTTGAGCAGTTCGTCATTGAGTTTCGCCCGCTCTTGTCGGGTAAGCCCTCTGAGTACCTCTCGCAGAGATTTGCCCGTGATCCTTGTACTGAAATTGATAGCTTTTACTGCCGTCAAGGCCGATGCCCCGATTCCAACTAACGCGATGCCGTCCAGTACAGCAATTGCTGCCTGGTACCAGGCTTCGTCATCGAGACGGTCGAGCGCTTGCGGGGCGATCAATTCTGCGCTGGTCCTACCAATGCCTATAAAACACTGAGTGACGCTGACTGCCATGGCTGCCTGGCCAATAAACGTAATCACCACGCTGAACTACTTTTTTGGGCTGCACGCTGCAAACCGCCTGAAAATCGCGCAGTGTTACCACACTGAATTCTTCATCGATATACACCACTGCTGCGCCGATCAGTGCCGGGTCGGTGTCGATGGCAAAGAACAATCGCTGCAGGTCGATGCTGCTTTCCAACCGTTGGCGGGTCGTGCGATGGGCTGAGGGAAAGCCATCCTTGAACAGGGCGCTTGTCATTCCTTAACTCCTGGGTTCGGGAGTCGAGAGGTTAAAGAAGCAGTGGCGCAAATTAATGTCAGAGGTTTCGCGTTTTTCAGACAGACACTTCCCGATCCAGCTTTACCATCTTGTGAGTACTCTGCCGAATAAGGAAAAGTTCGCACAGCGTCAATACCGACGCGTACAAGGACAGAGACCAAACATGGCCGTCGATATGTTTTTGAAACTGGGCGATATCAAGGGTGAGTCAAGGGATCTGGCTCATCGGGACGAAATTGACGTTACCCACTGGGTGTGGGGCTTGTCGCAGACGGGTTCGATGCATTCCGGCACAGGTGGTGGCGTTGGCAAGGCTGATATTGGCAACCTGAACCTGAAGAAACCGCTGGACAGATCCAGCCCGAATTTGATGATGGCCTGTGCCAGCGGCAAGCATTATCCCGAAGCACGATTGGTGGTGCGCAAGGCCGGAGGTGCCAACCCGGTGGAGTATCTGGTGATCGCCTTGAAGGAAGTCATGGTGGCATCCTACAGCACCGGCGCGGAATCCGACGGCGATGTGCTGTATGACAACATCGCCCTGAACTTTGCCACTGTCGAGGTCAGTTACCAGCCGCAGAAGGCTGATGGCGCCAAGGACGGTGGGCCGGTGAAGTTTGGATGGAATATCCGGCAGAACGTGAAAATCTGACGCTCACTTCACCGCATACACTTTGCGTACATAAACCGTGCTCGTCCAGGCGCACGGTGCGCCTTTGGCTACGAAAACCGTGTCGCCGGGGTTGACGGTCAGGTCGCTACCCTGGTCATCCTGCAACGTGACGCTGCCTTCGAGCAGGTGCATCAGTTCGTGCAATTTGTGCGGGCGGCCGTGGCGGGCGTAGGGCGTTGAGTCCCAGATGCCGATGCGCAACTCGGTGGTCGCGTCGTCGAACAGGTTGAGCGCGCGACACTGCGGCGTGGGGCCGATCAGGATCGCCGGTTCCGGGGCGGCCGAGGGGTTGAGCAGGGTGCAGGGGTCGAGAAAGGTCAGGCCGGGGCGAGCCGGGGCGTCGGACAGGTTCAGGGCGCAGAACGCCCATTCACTTTGTTCGCTCGCCTGCACGCTGAGGTGGGTGCCACGGCCGATCACAGCGCTGGCGCCGACGCCCAGTTGCAACGTTTGTCCCGCGCTGCTGAGCACCACGTGGCCGGCGTGCACCACCAGCGTCTCGCTGTGGGGGAAGTCTTCGATCACGGTGTTACCGCTGAACCGCACCCGGCCTGCGGACACACCGTCGTCGCCAAGCCAGGCGAGCTGGCGATTGTCGCCGAACGGGTCAAGTGCGCTCAACGCCGCGTTATTGAAGGACGTGGCAACGCGGCTGCCATCGGCGCGAGCCAACAGCAGGATCTGGGGTAATGACATGGGTATTGCTCCGTGAGGGAAGTCAGCCGATCGCCTGGGTGATCAGGGCAAAAGGCTGCACGCCCTGGCTGGCCTGGGGCGGTGTTCCGAGGGCCATCTGTGCGACGGTGTCGATGTTCTTCAAGCCGGCTTGCTCGAGCCAGTCGCTGAGGCCGCATGCCACGGGGATGTCGATGCGCACGAAGGTGTCGGGGACCTGCGCCAGTAACGCCGCGATCAGGTGTTTGGCCTGGTTGAGGTTCTCGGCCACCACCGGGCCGATGCAGCGGCCACGGCCAAACGGGCGTAGCAGGGCGAAGCCGCGTAACTGGCCGTCGCGTTCGATGCCGACCGCGTGTTCGACCTGCAGGTCGCGCAATACTTCACGGCGATCCAGGCCGCTGGCGGCCTTGGCCAGGGCCAGCAGCGTGGCGTGATCATCGGCGGTCAGCGCACGGCAGCTTTCGACGGGTGCCAAGGCCGCAAGGTCGGGCACCAGCGCCTGGCCTTGATGCTGCTGGACCCGGCCATACTCGACAAAGCCCTGGCTGGCATACAGCGGCGCGCCGGCGAGCGTGGCGTTGAGCAGGGGCGTGCGTGAATCGCAGGCGGCGAGGGCCTTTTCCATCAAACGGCGACCGATGCCTTGGCCTTGGTAGTCATTGCTGACGATCACCAGGCCGATGCTCGCGTAATCGCCCTGTGGGCAGGTGAAGGCGCTGCCGATCAGGCGATCGCCGTCCATCACCACGAAGCCGTCGCTGACCCGTTGCAACATCGCCCAGTCTTCCAGGCGATGGGGCCATTTGAGCTGCACCGACAAGGCATGGGCGGCGGGCAGGTCGGCCACTGTCATTGGGCGGTAGGTATAAGCGGGGTGTGGCAGGGCGGACATGGCGAGCCTCCGTTTTGCGTGGTTTGTGTGTCGCTGGCTGCTTGTATCCCATCTGGTCTGAAGGCTGGCAAGAGGGGCGCCTGCATTCGGTAGATTCCTCGGGCTGTGCGAGGCGCGGCCACAGTTGCTACTTAATTGGTGCAGGCGCGCAGCAGCAAATGCTTTGTAGTGAGCGGGCTTGCCCCGCGCTGGGGGGCGAAGCCGCCCCAATAAGGACACCACCGAGTATCAGGATAGATCCGGGTCGCCTGGTTTGGGGCGGCTTCGCCTCCCAGCGCGGGGCAAGCCCGCTCACTACAGGGCAGGTCGAGCAATCTGCCACACTTTCTGCCGCCCACACCCCCCATTCTTAAGCCTCCGCCATCAGAAAGCCCCCTAAAAGCGCACAAACAAAGGCCCTGCCCAAGCCTGGCGCGCACCGCAAAGTCTGCTGAGGCCAGCCACCAAAACGGTGGTTTGTATTGAGCGCAGGTCGTTTTAGACGGCATATGCTGATTTCACAGTGGTGTAATGAAGCTGTGCTGCAACGAGGCCGACGCGCCGCCAGGGCAGCGAACGCTTGCCACACTCAACTGACTTCAGGACCGCACTCCATGAGCTTTCTTCGTCCCAAATTCATTACGTTCGACTGCTACGGTACGCTGACCAACTTCCACATGGGCACCATGACCCGCGAGCTGTTCGCCGACCGCATCACCCCCGAGCAGATGGACCAGTTCGTCAAGGACTTCTCGGCCTATCGCCTCGACCAGGTCATGGGCGACTGGCGCCCCTACGACGACATTCTCAAGACCGCCCTGGCGCGTACCTGCAAGCGCTGGGGTATCGACTATCGCGAAGAAGGCCAGTTGTATTACGACGCCGTGCCGACCTGGGGCCCGCATGCGGATGTGCCGGCTGGCCTGTCGAAGATTGCCGACAAGATCCCGCTGGTGATTTTCTCCAACGCCAGCGACAGCCAGATCATGTCCAACGTCGACAAGCTTGGCGCGCCGTTCCACAAGGTGTTCACCGCTGAACAGGCACAGGCCTACAAGCCGCGCCTGGCAGCGTTCGAGTTCATGCTCGACAACCTCGGCTGCGGGCCGGAAGACATCTTGCATGTGTCTTCCAGTTTCCGTTACGACCTGATGCCCGCCCACGACATGAAGATCAAGAACAAGGCGTTCGTTGCCCGTGGCCACGAAGTGCCGGGCAATGCGTTCTACGGTTACCAGCAGATCACCGATATCGGTGGCTTGCCGGCGTTGGTCGGTCTGTAAACGCGCACCTCGAGGGCACGACATGGGCAGTGAATCCTATTGGCTCGACACCGCACCGGCGTTTACCGGTGCCCAACCGGGCGGCTTGCCCGGGCAGGTCGACGTGGCGGTCGTCGGCGCTGGGTTCACCGGCCTGGCGGCGGCGCGGGCATTGGCGCTCAAGGGCGCCAGCGTGGTGGTGCTGGACGCCGGGCGGGTGATCGGTGAGGCCTCGGGGCGCAACGGTGGGCAGTGCAACACCGGGGTGGCCCAAGACTATGCCGGGCTGCATGCCAGCCTCGGTGCGGCCAAGGCACGCGCCTATTACCAGGCCTATGAAAGTGCGGTGCACACCGTGGTTTCGCTGGTCGAGCAGGAAGCGATCGCCTGCGACCTGGTACGCAACGGCAAGCTGAAGCTGGCGGCCAAGCCGATGCATTACGAAGGGCTGGCCCGCACCTGCGAGTTGATCCGCCAGGAGGTGGATGCCGATGTCGAATTGCTCAGCGCCGAGCAGACCCGTGCCGAAGTCAATTCGGCGCAGTTCCACGGCGGCTTGTTGCAGCGCAACGGCGTGCAGATGCACGTCGGCCGCTTTGGCGTCGGCCTGGCCGAAGCGGCGGCGCGACGCGGCGCAATGATCTACGAGCACATCGCGGTCAAGGATTGGAAGCCCCAGGCCGGCGGTTACCAGGTCAATACCGCCAAGGGTTCGCTGCATGCCGGGCAAGTGCTGCTGGCGACCGGCGCTTGCCAGCACGGCGACCTGGGCTGGTACCGCCGACGAATCGTGCCAGTGGGCAGCTTTGTCATCGCCACCGAAGTCTTGCCCCAAGCGCTGATCGATCAACTGCTGCCCCAACACCGGGCTTATGTGACCAGCCGCATGATCGGCAACTACTTTCGCCTGACCCCGGACAACCGCCTGCTGTTTGGCGGACGTGCGCGGTTTGCCATGTCCGACAGCGTCTCCGACGCCAAGAGCGGCAAGGTGCTGCAGGCCGCAATGTTGAACATGTTCCCGCAGTTGGCCGGCGTGAAGATCGACTACTGCTGGGGCGGGCTGGTGGACATGACGTCCGATCGCCTGCCCCGCGCCGGCCAGCATGGCGGTGTGTTCCATTCCATGGGCTACAGCGGCCATGGCGTGCAGATGTCGGTGCACATGGGTCAGGTGATGGCCGAGGTCATGGCCGGCAACACGGCGGCCAACCCGTGGGGCGAACTGGACTGGCCGGCGATCCCGGGGCATTTCGGCAAGCCGTGGTTCCTGCCCTTCGTGGGGGCTTATTACCGCTTTCAGGACTATTTGCACTGATTTGCCGTTGTTGCGTCACCGTCGTTTGTGTTTCCAGGACGCTGCGGACATCCGTAGCACTCGATTCTTCCGATTATCGACAGGTAGCCTTGATATGACTGACAACAAAAACACCCCCGAGCTTATCTCCGGCCAGGACAGCCTGCGGGTATTCGAAAGCCTCAACCGTGGCATGTCGCGCCGTAACGCCCTGCAGATGCTCGGCGTGGCGGGTGTCGCCGCGGCCGGCGCAGGCAGCCTGTTCGGCGCCGCCGGCAAGCTGTTCGCCGAGGAGGCAACGCCGGCGGGCAAGGGCAAGCCAGGCGGCAGAATCCGTGTTGCCGGCATGTCCAGTTCCACCGCCGATACCCTCGACCCGGCCAAGGGCGCGCTGTCCACCGACTACGTGCGTCACTTCATGTTCTACAACGGCTTGACCCGTTTCGATAAGCACTTGGTGCCGCAACTGCAACTGGCCGAGCGCATCGACAACACCGACGCCACGCTGTGGACCATCACCCTGCGCAAGGACGTGACCTTCCACAACGGCAAGAGCCTCACCGCAGCCGACGTGGTGTTCTCCCTCAGCCGTCACAAGGACCCGCTTACCGGCTCCAAAGTCATGCCGCTGATGGAGCAGTTCGCCGAAATCAAGGCCAGCGGCCCGAACGAAGTGCAGATCCGTCTCAGCGCGCCCAACGCCGAGCTGCCGTCGATCCTCGCCGTGTCGCACCTGTTGATCGTGCCCGAAGGCACTACCGACTTCAGCAAAGGCATCGGCACCGGGCCGTTCACGGTCGGCGAGTTCAAGCCGGGTGTGCGCTCGATTGCGGTGCGCAACAAGAATTACTGGAAACCGGGCCTGCCGTACCTCGACGAAATCGAATTCATCGCCATCGGCGACGAGCCGTCGCGGGTCAATGCGCTGTTGTCCGGCGATGTGCACATGATCAACGAGGTCAACCCGCGCTCCACCACGCGCATTGCCGCCAGTGCCAAACACCGCGTCGTCGATGCACCGTCGGGCAACTACACTGACTTGATCATCCGCCAGGACCAGTTGCCCGGCAAAAGCCCTGAATTCACCCAGGCCATGAAGCTGCTGCTGGACCGTGAACAGGTCAAGTCCGCGGTGTTCCGTGGCTTTGCCGTGGTCGGCAACGACCATCCGATCGCGCCGGGTTCGCGCTACTTCAACACCGACCTGCCGCAGACGGTCTACGACCCGGAAAAAGCCAGGTTCCTGCTGAAGAAGGCCGGCATGGAAAAAATCACCATGCCCGTCATGGCGTCGCCTGCCGCCACCGGCTCGGTGGACATCGCCGTGCTGTTGCAGCAATCGGCCAAACAGGCCGGGCTCACCCTGAACGTGAACCGCCTGCCCAGTGACGGCTACTGGTCCAACCACTGGATGAAGCACCCGTTGAGCTTCGGCAACATCAACCCACGGCCGAACGCCGACGTGATGTTCTCGCAGTTCTTCCAGTCCAAGGCGCCATGGAACGAGTCCGGCTGGCAGAACGAGCAGTTCGACCAACTGCTGATGCTGGCCCGTGGCGAAACCGACGATGCCAAGCGCGCCAGGATGTATGGCGACATGCAGGCCCTGGTGCACGACCACTGCGGTATCGGCGTGCCGGTGTTCATCAGCAACATCGACGGCGTCGACCAGCGCATCAAAGGCTATGACGCCAACCCGCTGGGCGGCTTCATGGGCTACATGTTCGCCGAGCAGGTGTGGCTGGACGCGTGAGGAGGGCAGTGCGATGAATAGCAATACCCTGTGGTTGATCGGCCGGCGCTTCGGCGCCGGGGTCGTGACCCTGTTGATCGTGTCGATGGTCGTGTTTGCGATCACGGCCGTACTGCCGGGGGACGCGGCGCAACAATCCCTCGGCCAGTTCGCGACCCCTGAACAGGTGGCGGCACTGCGCCTGAAACTGGGGTTGGACCAGCCCGGTGTGTTGCGCTACCTGCACTGGTTGATGAGCCTGCTCACCGGCGACATGGGCGTGTCAGTGTCCAACGCGATGCCGGTGGGTGAGTTGATGGCGGGGCGGGTGCCCAACACGCTGATGCTGGCGGGCGCAACGGCACTGGTGTCGGTGCCGGTGGCGCTGGTGCTCGGCATCGGCTCGGCGATGGGCCGCGGCGGGCGTATCGACAGTTGCCTGAGCTTCGTAACCCTGGCAATGGTCGCAGTGCCGGAGTTCCTGGTGGCTACCCTGGCGGTGCTGATCTTCGCGGTCAACCTCGGTTGGCTGTCGGCGCTGTCCTACGCCAGCGACATCACCTCGCCGCTGCAATTCATGCGCACCTATGCCTTGCCGGTGATGACCCTGTGTTGCGTGATCGTGGCACAAATGGCGCGCATGACCCGCGCCGCCGTGATCGACCAGCTCGACAGCCCCTACGTGGAAATGGCCCGGCTCAAGGGCGTCAGCCCGATACGCATCGTGTTGCGCCATGCCTTGCCCAATGCGATCGGGCCGATTGCCAACGCCATTGCCCTGAGCCTGTCATACCTGCTGGGGGGCGTAGTGATCGTCGAAACCATCTTCAACTATCCGGGCATCGCCAGTTTGATGGTCGATGCCGTGACCAACCGTGACATGGCGCTGGTGCAAGCCTGCACCATGTTGTTCTGCGCGGCCTACCTGGCCTTGGTGCTGCTCGCCGACCTGTGCGCAATCCTGTCCAACCCGAGGCTGAGAAACCAATGAACACGCTCATTGCGAAGTCAAAGCCTGTCTCGTCGGCCCTGGCACTCGCCAAGGTTTCCAGCGGCCCGTCGTGGCTTGGGCTGCTGGGCGCCGTGGTGTGCGTGGCCTGGCTGCTGGCGGCGCTGTTCGGCCCCTGGCTGGCACCGCACCCGGTGGGTGAGGTGGTGTCCGACAATATCTTCGAAGGCTTCAGCCTTGCCCATCCGTTCGGCACCGATTACCTGGGCCGCGACATGCTCAGCCGGGTGCTGGTGGGAGCGCGCTTCACGGTCGGCCTGGCGTTGGTCGCGGCATTGCTGGCCAGCACCCTGGGCACCGGTTGTGCGCTGTTGTCGGTGGTCTCGCCCAAGTGGCTGGACGAAATCATCAGCCGCATCATGGATGCCTTCATCTCGATCCCGAGCAAAATGCTCGCACTGATCATGGTCTCGGCCTTCGGCTCGTCCGTCACGCTGCTGATCTGCACCGCCGTCATCAGTTACATCCCCGGTTCGTTCCGCGTGGCCCGCAGCATGGCCGTCAACATCGAGGCCCTGGAATATGTGCAGGTGGCGCGAACCCGGGGTGAACGACGCCTGTATGTGGCGTGCATGGAGATCCTGCCGAATATGCTCAACCCGGTCTTGACCGACTTGGGCCTGCGCTTTGGCTACATCGTGCTGTTGCTCAGCGGCATGAGCTTTCTCGGCCTCGGCGTGCAACCACCGGACGCTGACCTTGGCTCGCTGGTGCGCGAAAACATCGGCGGGCTCAACCAGGGCGCGCTGGCGATCATCATTCCGGCGCTGGCCATCGGCACGCTGACCATCGGTGTGAATCTGTTGATCGACTACCTGTCGTCCCGACGTAGTCGCCGCACGGGAGGCCATTGAAATGACCGAATTGATTCGTGTCGAAGACCTGCGCGTGGTCGCGTGTGGCGAACACGGCGACGTGGAAATCGTCAAGGGTGTGAGTTTTTCCCTGGAAAAAGGTGAAGTGCTGGCGCTGATCGGCGAGTCCGGCTCGGGCAAGACCACCATCGCCCTGGCGTTGTTGGGCTATGCCCGGCGTGGCTGTCGCTTGTCCGGCGGAGTGGTGCAGGTCGGCGAACACGACATGCTCGCCCTCAGCGAAAAACAGCTGCAAGGCCTGCGCGGCAACCGCGTGTCCTATATCGCGCAAAGCGCCGCGGCGGCGTTCAACCCGGCCAAGAGGCTGATCGACCAGGTGGTGGAAGGCGCGTTGATTCACGGCCTGGGCACCCGCGCCGAGCTGCACGCCAAGGCGATCGGGCTGTTTCGCGACCTGGCCCTGCCCGACCCCGAACGTATCGCTCGACGCTACCCGCACCAGGTTTCCGGTGGGCAACTGCAACGGGTGATGGCGGCAATGGCGCTGATCAGCGATCCGTTGCTGGTGGTGCTTGACGAGCCTACCACCGCCCTCGACGTGACCACCCAGATCGACGTGCTGCGCGCTTTCAAGCGTGTGGTGCGTGAACGTGGCGCGACGGCGGTGTACGTGTCCCACGACCTGGCGGTCGTCGCGCAAATGGCCGACCAGATCGTGGTGCTCAATGGCGGGCAGATCCTTGAGCAAAGCGCCACGGCGCCGCTGCTCCAGGCCCCGGCCCACGAATACACGCGCAGCCTGCTCGCCGCCGCACGCCCGGACACCACCCTTCGCCCGCCATGCGGCATCGCCCAGGACGTACCGTTGCTGACCATCAGCGGCCTCACCGCCGGGTACGGCAACAAGAACATGCACGGCATGCCGTCGATTCGGGTGCTGGAAGACATCGACCTGACCGTGCGACGCGGCCAGGCCATCGGTGTGATCGGTGAGTCGGGTTCGGGTAAATCCACCCTGGCCCGCGTGGTTGCAGGGTTGTTGACGCCGGCCCTGGGTGGCTTGACCTTCGATGGCCAAGCGTTGGGCGGCAGCCTCGCAGAGCGTACGCCGGAACAGTTCCGGCGGATCCAGATGGTGTTCCAGAACGCCGACACCGCGCTCAACCCCATGCACAGCGTGGCGAGCATTATCAGCCGGCCGCTGAAAATGTACTTCGGCCTCAAAGGCGCGGCGCTGCAATCGCGCATCGGCGAACTGCTCGACCTGGTGCGCCTGCCCCGCGAGCTCGCCGAACGGCGCCCCAACGAACTGTCCGGCGGGCAGAAGCAGCGGGTCAACCTGGCCCGCGCATTGGCGGCCAAACCGGATCTGATCCTGTGCGACGAAGTCACATCGGCCCTGGATACGGTGGTCGGCGCCGCGATCCTTGAACTGCTGCGCGACCTGCGCCAGCAACTCGGCGTGTCGTATCTGTTCATCAGCCATGACATCTCCACCGTGCGCGCGCTGTGCGATGACATTGTGGTGATGTACAGCGGCCACAAGGTGCAGGCCGGCAGCCGCCAGTCGTTTGCCGAGGCGCCGTTCCATCCGTATACCGACTTGCTGATCCACTCGGTACCCGAATTGCGCCAGGGTTGGCTGGAGCACTGCGGCGCCACCAGCGGCGCGCTGCCGCCGGTTGGCGAGCGCGCCAACGTGCAGGAACTGTGCACCTTTCTCGATCGCTGCCCGGTACGCGTCGATGGCCTGTGCAACCGCACTGCGCCGAAGCGTCGCGCCCTGGACAACGGCGGTGAAATTCTTTGCCACCACGACAGCGCCCGGTTGCGCGACACGCAGCAGGGCGCCACCACCATCAACTTGGGAGCGTATGCATGAACGGGCGTTTTGTGAGGCTGGCCGAACAGGGCCGGCCGGCGGTCAGCCTGACAGTGGATGGTGCGCCCATCCAGGCCTTGCAGGGCGACACGCTGATGGTCGCGCTGCTGACTCACGGCACTGCGCTGCGCCAATCCGAATTCGACAGCGGGCGCCGCGCCGGCTTCTGCCTGATGGGCGCCTGCCAGGACTGCTGGGTGTGGACCCGCGCCGGCGAACGCCTGCGCGCCTGTTCCAATGAAGTCCGTGACGGGCTGGACATTGTCACCACACAACCGGAGGCAACATGGCCACTGCACGGGTAGTGATCGTCGGTGCCGGACCGGCCGGCGTGCGTTGCGCCGAAACCTTGCTGGCGGCCGGCATCAAACCGATCCTGATCGATGAAAATCGCCGCGACGGCGGGCAGATCTACCGTCGCCAGCCAGAAGGGTTCACCCGCGACTACGCCACGCTGTACGGCAGAGAAGCCGCCAAGGCCCAGGACCTGCACCAGAGTTTCGACCGCCTGCGCGAGGCCATCGACTACCGTCCCGATACCCTGGTGTGGAACCTCACGCCGGGGCAGTTGTGCTGCGTGAGCCAGGGCCGGCATCGCACGGTGGATTACGACGCGCTGATCCTCTGCACCGGCGCCACCGATCGCTTGATGCCCATCGAGGGCTGGCATCTGGCGGGCACCTACAGCCTGGGCGGCGCGCAGATCGCCTTGAAAAACCAGGCCGTGTCCATCGGCCATCGGGTGGTATTCATGGGCAGCGGGCCCTTGCTGTATCTGGTTGCCAGCCAATATGTCAAAGCCGGTGCCGAGGTGGCGGCGGTGCTCGATACATCGCCCCTGAGCCTGCGTTTGAAGGCCTTGCCCAAGCTGCTGGCGCGTCCGGGCGTGCTGTTCACCGGGATCAAGCTGCTGGCGCAGCTGTACCGCGCCAAGGTGGCGGTGCACCTGGGGATCAAGCCGCTGCAAGTACTTGGCGATGCAAGTCAGGGCGTAATGGGCGTGCGCTTCACCACCGGCAGCGGCCGGACCGCGACGGTGCAGGCCGATGCCGTCGCGCTGGGCTATCACCTGCGGCCCGAGACCCAGTTGGGCGACCTGGCCGGTTGCGCCATGGCGTTTGATCAGGCGTCGAGCCAGTGGTGGCTGGCGACCGACGACGCCGGCCGCACCTCGGTAAAGGGCGTGTACGCGGCCGGTGACGGCGCGAAGATCCGTGGCGCCGACGCCGCCGAGCACGCCGGGCGCCTGGTGGCGTTGGCGTTGCTCGAGGACCTGCAGCAACCGGTGAGCAGCGCTTTGCGAGACGGGCACCAGCAAGCCTTGGCGGTGATGGATCAATTTCGCCTTGGCCTGGCCCAGGCGTTCCCGTGGCCGAGCGAGCAGGCCAAGGCGCTGCCCGACAGCGCCATCGTGTGCCGCTGCGAAATGATCAGTGCCGGTGAACTGCGCCGCACCGTGAACGAGAAGGGTGCCTGTGAAGTCAACCGCGCCAAGGCATTCAGCCGCGTGGGCATGGGCCGTTGCCAGGGGCGTTATTGCGCCCACGCCGGCGCCGAAGTGATTGCCGCCGCCGCCGGTGTGCAGGTGCAGGAAGTCGGGCGCCAGCGCGGCCAGGCGCCGGTCAAACCGTTGTCGATGCTGATCGAGGAGGTCGCGCCATGACTGTGCAAAAAACCGATGTGGTGATTGTCGGCGGCGGGTTGATGGGCTCGGCGGCGGCGTTCTTCCTGCGCCGGCGCGGGCAGTCGGTGATCCTGCTGGAGCGTGACCAGATCGGTCAGTACGCCAGCGGCGTCAACTTCGGCAACGTGCGACGGCAAGGGCGCTTCCTCGGTCAACTGGCCCTGGCCAACCGTTCGTGGGCGCTGTGGAAACGCCTGCCGGAACTGATCGACGATGATCTTGAATTCATCCCCAGTGGGCACATGCGCGTGTGTTACCGCGAAGACGAAATCGCCGAGCTGGAGGCCTATGCCGCCGCACCGGAAGCGGCGCAACTGGACTTGCGGATCTATCGCGGCGCCGAGCTGCTCCAGCGTTTCGGCTTTCTGGGCCCCGACGTCAAAGGCGGCTCCTACGCGCCACACGACGGGCATGCCAACCCGCGCCTGGCGGCGCCTGCGTTTGCACGCGCCGCCACGCGTCTGGGCGCACGGATAGAAGAGCGCACCGAGGTCGCCGACGTGCAGAAGGTCGGCGGCGATTTCCACGTCACCACCACCGACGGCCGCCAGTTCCAAAGCGCGCAACTGTTGATCACAGCAGGCGCCTGGGGCCAGAAACTCTCGGCGCAGTTCGGCGAACCGGTGCCGCTGGATACCCATGGCCCGCAAATGGCAGTCACGGAGCCGGTGCCCTACGCCTTGCCGACGGTAATTGGTGTGTACACCAAAATCCCCGAAGAGGTGATCTACTTTCGCCAGATCCCGCGCGGCAATATCGTCATCGGCGGCGGTTACCGCAGCAAGCCGGACATGCTCAACCGCCGTGCCTATGTGGAGCCGCGCAGCATCCTCAACCAGGTGAGCCAGATGCGCCGCCTGCTGCCGGGCGTGGGTAACCTGAACATCATCCGTGTGTGGAGCGGCATCGAAGGCTACCTGCCGGACTCGCTGCCGGTGATGGGCCCCAGTGGCACCGTCGACGGGCTGTTCTATGCCTTCGGTTTTTGCGGCCACGGCTTCCAGCTCGGCCCTGGCGTGGGGGATGTGATGGCCGAACTGCTCAGCACCGGCAGCACCAGCACCCCGATCGCGCCGTTCTCAATCACCCGGTTCGCCTTACCGGCCTAACAACGGAGCCAGGCCTCATGAAACCCCGCGTCCTCGAGATTCTCAAACGGCTGATGGCCTTTGACACGGTGTCGTCCGAATCGAACCTGGCCCTGATCGACTACGTGCGCGAGCTGCTGCTGACCAAGGGCATCGAGTCGTTGATCGTCAAGGACCAGAGCGCCAGAAAGGCCAACCTGTTCGCCAGCACCGGGCCCAAGGATCAACCCGGGGTGTTGCTGTCCGGGCACACTGACGTAGTGCCGGCGGCGGGGCAGGCGTGGACTTTTCCCGCCTTCGCCGCCACCGTGCAGGACGGGCGCATCTACGGGCGGGGCAGTTGCGACATGAAGGGCTTTATCGCCCTGGCCATCGACGCCATGCTCGAGGCTGCCGACCACAGCCTGAACCGCCCGCTGCAACTGGCCCTGTCCCATGACGAGGAGATCGGTTGCGTCGGCGTACGGCGCTTGCTCGACGTGCTGCACCTGGCGCCGGTGCGGCCGTTTTTGTGCGTGATCGGTGAACCGACCAACATGCAGTTTGTGCTGGGCCATAAGGGCAAGGGTTCGTACCGCACGCTCTGCCGTGGCCAGGAAGCGCATTCGTCGCTGGCCCCGCGTTCGGTCAACGCCATCCATGTGGCCTGCGACTTCATCGCCGCCCTGCGTGAAAGCCAGCGGCAACTGCAAGCACATGGCGCCCAGGACACCGACTACGACGTGCCCTACAGCACCGTGCATGTCGGGCAGATTATCGGCGGCAAGGCGCTGAACATCGTGCCTAACCTGTGCAGCCTGGATTTCGAGGTGCGCAACTTGCCGGCCGACGACCTGGATCAGTTCCTGGACCAGATGCGCGAGCGTGCCGAAGTGATCGTGCGCGAGGCGCAAAAACTTTCCAGCGTCGCGGCCATCGAGATCGAAACCGTCAACGTCTACCCCGGTCTCGATACCCACCCCAGCGTCGAGGCGGTACGCTTTCTCAGGCAATTCGCCGCGCCGGGTACGGGGACTGCCAAGGTCTCGTTCGGCACCGAAGGCGGCCTGTTCAAGCAGCGCCTGGAAGTGCCGGTGGTGGTGTGCGGGCCAGGTTCCATCGAGCAGGCGCACAAGCCCGACGAGTTTATCGAGATCAGCCAGATGGACGCCGGCGAGCGCTTCCTGCAAGGCTTGCTCGGCTCGCTGACGGCCTAGCAGAGCCTGCCGTGCGGCGCGCAAATTCAGCATGCCGCGCTGCTTGAGCCGCGCTTTCGGCATCCTCATCCGTGGCGGTTCCCTAGACTGGAACCTGTCTCGGATCAGGACTCGACCATGCTCAAGAATCGCTTGCAAGACCCCAGCCTGCTGGCTGAACTCGCCTACGTGGATGGCCAGTGGATCGCCGCCGACAGCGGTGCCACCCTGGATATCCGCGACCCCGCCAACGGCCGGTTGCTCGCGCAGGTGCCGGCGATGGACGCGGTGGACACCCGGCGTGCCATCGACGCCGCCGAACAGGCCTGGCCCGCCTGGCGCGCACGCCCTGCGGCCGAGCGTGCGGCGCTGCTGGAGCGTTGGTTCCAGGCAATGATCGACAACCTTGAAGACCTGGCGCTGATCATGACCAGCGAACAGGGCAAGCCCCTGAACGAAGCGAAGGGCGAGGTGCGCTACGGTGCCGGCTTCGTCAAATGGTTCGCCGAGGAAGCGCGGCGGGTCTACGGTGAAACCATGCAGGCGCCCAGTGGCGATCGCCGTCTGTTGACCTTGAAACAACCGGTGGGTGTGTGCGCGGCGATCACGCCGTGGAACTTCCCCAACGCAATGATCACCCGCAAGTGCGCGCCTGCGCTGGCCGCCGGCTGCCCGATCATCGTCAAGCCGTCGGACCTCACACCGCTGTCGGCGCTGGCCCTGGCCGTGCTGGCTGACCGCGTCGGCATTCCGGCGGGCGTGTTCAACGTCATCACCGGGCTGCCCGCCGGCATCGGCGCGGAGCTGACCGGCAATCCGGCGGTGCGCAAGATCTCCTTTACCGGCTCCACGGCCGTCGGCCGCCTGTTGATGCGCCAGAGCGCCGAGCACATCAAGCGCCTGAGCCTGGAACTGGGCGGTAACGCGCCGTTTATCGTGTTCGACGACGCCGACCTGGAGCAGGCGGTAGCGGGGGTGATGATCAGCAAGTTCCGCAACGCCGGGCAAACCTGCGTGTGCGCCAACCGCATCCTGGTGCAAGAAGGGATTTACGAGCGTTTCGCCGCACGCCTGGTACAAGAGGTGGGCAAGCTCAAGGTCGGCAACGGTCTGGAAGACGGCGTGACCATCGGCCCGCTGATCAACCGTGCGGCGGTCGACAAAGTCGCGCGGCATATCGACGATGCCCTGGGCCAGGGCGCCAAGCTGCTCTGCGGTGCGATCCCCAGCGGCGACAGCCAGTTCGTGCAGCCCACGGTGCTCGGCGACACCCACGCCGGAATGCTGCTGGCCAATGAAGAAACCTTCGGCCCGGTGGCGCCGCTGATGCGCTTTACCGATGAAGCCCAGGCGCTCGCGCTGGCCAACGCCACGCCGTACGGCCTGGGCGCCTATTATTTCACCCAGGATTTGCAGCGCTCATGGCGTTTCGGCGAAGCGCTGGAGTTCGGCATGGTCGGGCTCAACACCGGGATCATCTCCATGGAAATTGCACCGTTTGGCGGCATCAAGCAATCCGGGTTGGGCCGCGAAGGCAGCAAGTACGGCCTGGATGAGTACCTTGAAGTCAAAGCCTTCCACATCGGCGGCCTGAACTGACAGTTAATGAGGGGTGATCCATGAGCAAGGTATTCAGAATCGCGGCGATTGCCGGCGATGGCATTGGCAAGGAAGTGTTGCCCGAAGGGCTGCGGGTATTGGAGCAGGCCGCCAAGGTCTGGGAGTTGGACCTGAGCATCGAAGTGCTCGACTGGGCCCACTGTGACTACTACCTGGAGCATGGGCAGATGATGCCCGAGGACTGGTTCGAACAGCTCAAGGGCTTCGACGCGATCTACTTTGGCGCGGTGGGCTGGCCGGACAAAGTCCCGGACCATATTTCCCTGTGGGGCTCGCTGCTCAAGTTCCGCCGTGACTTTGACCAGTACGTGAATATCCGCCCGGTGCGCCTGTTTCCCGGCGTTCCATGCCCGCTGGCCGGGCGGGAGCCGGGGGACATCGACTTTGTGGTTATCCGCGAAAACACCGAGGGTGAATATTCATCGGTGGGCGGCAAGATGTTCGAAGGCACCGAGCATGAGTTCGTGTTGCAGGAGTCGGTATTCACCCGGCGGGGTGTCGATCGCATCCTCAAGTTTGCCTTCGACCTGGCCCAGGCCCGCCCGCGCAAGCGCTTGACGGCGGCGACCAAGTCCAACGGGATATCCATCAGCATGCCGTACTGGGACGAGCGCACGGCGCTGATGGCGGCGAATTATCCCGACGTGGCCTGGGACAAGCAGCACATTGATATCTTGTGCGCGCGGTTTGTGCTGCAACCGGATCGCTTTGATGTGGTGGTGGCGTCGAATCTGTTTGGCGACATCCTGTCGGACCTGGGACCGGCGTGCGCGGGAACAATCGGCATTGCGCCCTCGGCGAACCTGGACCCGCAGCGGCGGTTTCCGTCCCTGTTTGAACCGGTGCACGGCTCGGCGCCGGATATCTACGGGCAGAACATTGCGAACCCGATAGCGATGATCTGGTCGGGGGCGTTGATGCTGGATTTCTTGGGCAATGGCGATGAACGCTATCGGGCGGCGCATGATGGGATTTTGCGGGCGATCGAGGCGGTGATTGCCGAAGGACCGATTACACCGGATTTGGGCGGGAAGGGTTCGACACAGGAGGTAGGGCTGGCGATTGCAGCCAGGCTGTGACGCAGTCGAAAACCGGCGCTCGAATGTGAGAGCTGTCGAGCCCCGGCGAGGCTGCGAAGGCGATGGTACTGCTGGCATTTTCGTCGCCTGACCCACCGCTATCGCAGCCTCGCTAAAGCTCGGGAGCTCCCACAGGGATCTGCTTCGTCGGCGGGATTTCAGTTGCACCTGCTAACGCACTCTCAGCAACAACAGAGATCGACTGTGGGAGCTGTCGAGCCCCGGCGAGGTTGCGAAGGCGGCGGTACTGCTGGCATTTTCATTGCCTGACCCACCGCTATCGCAGCCTCGCTAAAGCTCGGGAGCTCCCACAGGGATCTGCTTCGTCGGCGGGATTTCAGTTGTACCTGCTAACGCACTCTCAGCAACAACAGAGATCGACTGTGGGAGCTGTCGAGCCCCAGCGAGGCTGCGAAGGCGGCGGCACTGCCGACATCTTCATTGCCTGACCCACCGCTTTCGCAGCCTCGCTAAAGCTCGGGAGCTCCCACAAGGGCTCGGCTGTGTCAGGTGAAGTTGGGCTGTGCCTGCGAGCGCAATTCCGGCAACGGCCGAGATCAACTGTGGGAGCTGTCGAGCCCCAGCGAGGCTGCGAAGGCGGCGGCACTGCCGACATCTTCATTGCCTGACCCACCGCTTTCGCAGCCTCGCTAAAGCTCGACAGCTCCCACAGGGGCTTGGCTGTCTCAGGGGGAGCTAGGTTGTGCCGGCGAGCGTAATCTCTGCGACGACAACCTCCCTATGTTGATCATCAGTAACCCAGTGATCGATCCACCTCACCCACCATCGCCTCACCGCGCTCGAACCGTCGGATATTTTCCAGCAACACTCCAAACGCACTGTGCGGTTGGGTCATCGCTGCAATGTGGGGAGTGAGCACAATCTGGGGGTGATCCCAGAACGCATGATTCGCCGGTGCCGGCTCTTCCTGCAGCACATCCAGCACGGCGCCACTCAAGTGCCCGCTGCCCAGCGCAGCCAGCAAATCCGCTTCCACCAGATGCCCGCCACGGCCCATGTTGATCAATGCCGCTCCACGGGGCAGTTGGTCAAACAGGCGATGGTTGAGAATCCCCTGGGTCTGCTCGGTCAACGGCAGCACACACAACAGAATGTCGCACTGGCTCAGGAATGCCGGCAATTGCTGCTCACCGGCGTAGCAGTCCACCCCCGCGATCTGATGCGCACTGCGCGCCCAGCCCGACAAGGCAAACCCCAGCGGCGCCAGTGTCGCCAGAATCTGCTGCGCCTGGGCACCCAAGCCCATCACGCCCACGCGGCGGTTGGCCGCCGGCTGCAACAGGTGCGCCTGCCAGCACCGCGTAACCTGTTGCTGGCGATAGCGCAACATATCCCGGTGCAGGCTGAGCACCGCCCAACTGGCGTATTCGCACATGCCACGGGTAATGCCGGGGTCCAGCAGGCGCACCACGGGCAAATCAGGCGGCAAACGCGAAAGGTCGAGCTGATCGACCCCGGCCGACAGCGCAAACAACACTTTCAGGTTGGGCAGCAATTGCGCCACGTCGTCCGGTGCCGTCCAGGCGGCGAGGTATTCGATTTCTGCGGGGTTGCCGAGGTCCGGCCAGGCGCGCCAGGCAATATCCGGCGCCTGTTCGGCAAAGAGCGCCTGCCAGTGTTGGCCACGTACCGGGTCGGCTTTATAGAGCAAGGCCATGGGTATTTCCTGCGCGATGAAGGTAGCGATCATCATCGCCCAAAGCCCGGCGCAGGATCTGTTGAAACGCGGGGGCAAAACAGTCGATACGAATGTCCTGCGGGGCAAGTTCGGCGTAGTGCGTTGCCCGCACACCGTAATCTGGAGAGCATCGCAACCACCTCCCGGTTGCCGGACTCACGATGGGAAATGCCATGAATAGCAAAGTCGACGAAACCCCTCATTTGCTCCGTCAGCGCGAGCAGTTCGTGCCGCGTGGGCTGGTCACCGCGCACCCGCTGGTGATCGACCGCGCGCAGGGCGCCGAGTTGTGGGATGTGGATGGCAAGCGTTATCTGGATTTCGTCGGCGGCATTGGCGTGCTCAATATCGGCCACAACCACCCCAAGGTGGTGGCTGCCGTGCAAGCCCAGTTGCAGAAGGTGTCCCACGCCTGTTTCCAAGTGGTGGCCTACCAGCCTTACCTCGACCTGGCCCAG
The DNA here is from genome assembly GCF_001983175.1 of Pseudomonas cedrina subsp. cedrina. Taxonomy (GTDB): domain Bacteria; phylum Pseudomonadota; class Gammaproteobacteria; order Pseudomonadales; family Pseudomonadaceae; genus Aquipseudomonas; species Aquipseudomonas cedrina. Next base: position 508,596 of record NZ_MNPW01000003.1, on the reverse strand, counting down.
CGCCTGTGTGAAATGATCGGCGGGCAGGAGGCCTATAAAGCGGCGTTCTTCACCTCGGGTGCCGAGGCGGTGGAAAATGCGGTGAAAATCGCCCGCGCCCATACCAATCGTTCGGCGGTCATCGCCTTTCGCGGTGGGTTCCACGGCCGTACCTTGCTGGGCACCACGCTCACGGGCATGAGCCAGCCCTACAAACAGAACTTCGGGCCGTTTGCACCGGAAGTGTTCCACACGCCTTACCCGAATGCGTATCGCGGCGTGACCAGCGAGGTCGCACTCAAGGCCCTCGATGAATTGCTGGCGACCCAAGTGGCGCCGGAACGCGTGGCGGCGATCCTCATCGAGCCGGTGCAGGGCGATGGCGGTTTCCTCGCCGCGCCGCCGGAGTTTCTCCAGGCGCTGCGCACGTTGGCGGACAAGCACGGCATCGTGTTGATCCTCGACGAGATCCAGACCGGCTTCGGTCGCACCGGTACCTGGTTCGGTTTCCAGCACGCCGGTATCCAGCCCGACCTGGTCACCGTGGCCAAGAGCCTGGCCGGCGGCTTGCCGTTGTCCGGGGTGGTCGGCAAGGCGCAGATCATGGACGCACCGCTGCCCGGCGGTCTCGGTGGCACCTACGGCGGCAATGCCTTGGCCTGCGCGGCGGCGCTGGCGGTGATCGATGCGTTCGAACAAGAGCAATTGCTGGCGCGCAGCCAGGTGCTGGGCGAACGCCTGCGCCAGGGCCTGCTCGGTTTGCAGGCGCGCTATCCGGTTATCGGTGATGTACGCGGTACCGGCTTCATGCTGGCCATCGAGCTGATCAAGAATGACCCGGCGCGCACCCCGGATGCCGAGCTTAACCAACGGGTGATCGATGCCGCCCGTGCCGGTGGCTTGCTGGTGATCAAATGCGGTGTGTACCGCAACGTGCTGCGCTTCCTCGCGCCGCTGGTGACTACTGAAGCTCAGATTGACGAAGCGTTGCAGATTCTCGACGCGGCCTTGGCACGGGTCTTGAACTGAGGCTGTGCCCGCTATGGGCCAAACGCATCAAGGAGGCTTGACCCACCATGGGGCTGACAGATTATCGAGCGTTACTGATCGATTGCGATGAAGTGCTGGTGGACCGCGACTCGGGGGTGTGGGCGGCCTTGCAACCGCTGCTCGATAACCGTGGCGGGCAGCCGTCCAGGGAACAGGTGCTGGCCGAATTCAACGAGGTGGTGGCTACGCTCTACCCGCGCTTCGCCGAGCTGGGCTTCAGTGGCGTGTTGTGTTTCGCCCATCGCCAACTCGCCGAGACGTGGGGGCAGCACGCCAGTTGGGAGGAGGGCATGAGCTTTGCCCGTTCGGCAGGCAACTGGTCATTGTTCGAAGATGCGCCGGGCGCGATGTTGTACTTGCGCAAGTTCTATCGCCTGTTGGTCCGCGGCGACCGCGATGCGCAAGACCGCGGCGTGTTGTGCGAGCGGCTGGGGATTGCACCGGAAGACTTCATTTCCCTGGCCGAGGACCCACAATGGCTCAATCGCCAAGGCGCAGAGGAGCAGCCGACGCTGCATATCACTCGACCATCGGTCGGCACGCAGGTGGCGCTGGACCGCTGCCTGATCGGCCGCCATCGCGCCCGGCAGCCCTCGCCGTGCGCGGCGGACTACTGCATCAACAGCATGGCGGATCTGGTGGCGCAGCATCAGCTGTCTTTACGGCGCTGATTTTGCTAGAAGATTGTCTTACAAATGGCAGTCAAGAGGTACGCAATGGAAGGGCAAGTCAAGCTGGACCGGATCGACATCAGCATTCTGGTCGAACTGCAAAAAGACGGCCGGATGACCAATGTCAGCCTAGCCGACGCCGTGGGCCTGTCCGCCAGCCCGTGCCTGCAACGGGTCAAGCGATTGGAGTCGGCAGGCTATATCTCCAGCTACAAGGCGCACTTGAACCTTGCCAAGATTACCGATTCGGTCACAGTGTTTACCGAGATCACCCTCAGCGATCACAAGCGTGAAGACTTCGCCAAGTTCGAATCCAACATCCGCCTGGTCGATGAAGTGCTCGAATGTCACTTGATCAGCGGCGGCTACGATTACCTGGTGCGCTTCATGACCCGCAGCATCCAGCACTACCAGGAAGTGGTCGAAAGCCTGCTGGACAAGAACATCGGCATTTCCAAGTACTTCAGCTATATCGTGATCAAGTCCCCGGTGCTCAAGGACGGCGTGCCGCTGCGCAAGTTGCTGCGGCATTGAAATCGCCTGCCTGGCAGGCGACCTCGGTTTATAGGCCCTTGCTTATGTGACTGAAGGTTGGGTACGCCGCACCGGACGATTGTATGCATCCACCGTCCAATGAGGTTTGCCGGGCCTGATGCAGGTGCCGCCCACCCAACGCTCGTGCGAAGCATGGTCGGGCCAATACGCCTGTGCGTTGAGCACGTCATGGCCCAATGGGGTCAGTGCCAGCGGGCGTCGTGGCCAGTCCTGGTGCGTCTCGGTTTCGATGAGCAAGGGCTGCTCGCCGTCGATCAACGGCCGCAACAGCGCATGAAACATCATGTCCCCCAGGAAGGGCAGCGGCTCGCGCTTGCTCATTAACTCGGCGAACACCCGGCCGAAGGGCACTGGCCCGGCCTCGGCAATGCAGGTCAGGGCCAGGCGTTCGGTCAGCGATAAGCCATCGCGGATACCCGGCAATTCCTGCAACTGGCGCAACAGCGCGGGTGCCAGCAAAGGCAGGGCGGCATGGGTGCCGTGGGCCAGCTTGGCCAAGGCCTCGGGTGACGGTGCGCAATACGCCGACCAGGCTTGTCTGGCCAATTGCACCGCGTCGTCACCGATCAGCCGTCGCTGCGGCCACAGCCAGGCCAGTACATCAGGGGCCAACTGGCCGATGCCGATAAAGCGTTCGACACCCGGGATACGGTCGACTTCGATCAGCTCCAGCTTGCGCGGCGCCTGCGCCAGCCCGGCGAGCGCGCGAATCAGGAACAGTTGGTCGTAGGCATCCGCCTCGCACCACAGCACGCTGTGCTCGACGGTGCCCAACGTGGCGAGCTGGTCGTATTCATCGGCGACGCGGCGGGTTACCTGGGCTGCGTCGATGGCAAAGGCCTGGCTGATAAAGGCGCTGCGCATGGCGCGGAATTCGTCGTCGGGCAAGTCGCGAACCGGGCCCATGCACAGCGGATCGCTGAGCATCTGGAATTGCCCCTTGAACCCGGCAACTTGCAGGCTGTGCGCAATATCATTGCCGCAGCGCCAGTGCGTGGTGCGGGCTTCATCGCTGGCTGCGAAGTCGGGGTGGCGGCTGGCGAAGTCGATGGCATCCACATGCGCCTTGAGTTTGGGCCAACTGCTGAAACCCAGCTGTTTGGCAATCTCCCACTGAGCCTGGGACAGGGTGGCGTTCGGGTCCTGGGCTTTGAGGCGCGGCAACAGTTCCTTGGCGCGCTTGCGCTGCTGCTCCAGGTTGAGGCGGCCATTGGTGTTGAAGTGACGGGACATACGATCTCCTTGCACAAACCTTTTCCGCTTCAAGGTGGGGAGTCGTAGAAAAAGAGGGTGTTGCAAGGTCTTGGGCGCAGCCCTTTCCGCGGAAGGTGGCGTAGAGAGCGCCAGGCGGGAAATATAGGAGGTGTCGTGTTCGTTTGCAAATCACTGGTTTCACACAGAGCAAATGTGGGAGCGAGCAAGTCGAATCGTCGCACCGCGCTCCCACAGTTTTTGATCTGCTGTGTGTCTGCGCTACTTGTCCTTACGCGCATCCATGGTCTTCTGATGCTCCGCCAGAAACGGCTGCTCCGCCGGGTCAAAACGGTCGATCCCGGCGGTAAACCGATGCCAATACGGATACAACGGCTGGCGACGCGTCACCGCTTCAATGCGAGAGAATTGTTCCTCGGTCAGCTTCAGTTCGGTGGCCGCCAGGTTGTCGCGCAGGTGCGCTTCGGTGCGGGCGCCGATGATCAGCGAGGTGATGCCCGGTCGATCCTTGAGCCAGGCCAGGCATGTGCGGGCAACCGAGACACCGTGCTCATCGCCGACGGCGGCGAGGGTCTCGATGATGTCCAGCGCGCGCTCCTGGTCATGCACATAGGGTTCCGGCCAGCCGCTGCCCTGGCGGGTGTTGGCGGGCGGCTTGTGCCCGCGCCGGGTCGAACCGGTCAACAAGCCTTCGCCCATCGGCCCCCACACCAGGGTGCCCACGTGCTGGTCCAGCGCCAGCGGCAGCAGCTCATACTCGGCCTCGCGGGATTCCGGGGTGTAGTAGATCTGCTGGGTGATGGGTTTGAGCATGCCGTGCAGCTCGGCCTTGCCCAGGGTTTTCATCATTTGCCAGGCGGTGAAATTACTGGTGCCGAAATAGCGGATTTTGCCCGAGCCCACCAGCAGCCGCAGCGCTTCGAGGGTTTCCTCGATGGGCGTCATGCCGTCCCAGTTGTGCAATTGGTACAGGTCGATATGGTCGGTGCCCAAGCGTTTCAAGCTGGCTTCGCACGCACGAATCAAGTGATAGCGCGATGAGCCGGAGTTGTTCGGATTCTTGTCCACGGGGCTGCGGCCTTTGGTGGCCAGCAGAATCTCGTTGCGCTTGTCGCCCAGGGCCTTTCCGACCACTTCTTCCGCCAACCCGTGGGAATAGAGGTCGGCGGTGTCGACCATGTTCACACCCGCGTCGAACGCGATGTCGAACATACGCTTGGCCTGCGGAACGTCCACTGATCCGCATTGTTCAAACTCGGCGCGACCGCCAAAGGGCACGGTGCCCAGAATGATTTCGGATACCAGCAGGCCGGAATGGCCCAGTTGTCGGTATTGCATGTCGCCTCCTACTTTGCGTTGCACGTGAACGTGTGAACGACAGGGGTGGCGATAGTTTGAATTTTTTCGTGAAAACTTCGTGCGGCTGTCTCACCAACGCGCCGACCGGATTGCTTCATCCGGTGAAATGCTGGATTGTTGATTCTGGTGATTCCACTGGTGCGTGCCATGAACCCGATCGAACAAACTCCCTGGCATGCCGGCGAACGGCAGATGCAAGCAGCAGTTGGCGTGGCCGACCGGATGGCGATGATCGGGCCCAAGGTAATTCGCGATCACTTGCCGGAACAACATCGGGATTTCTATCCCTTGTTGCCGTACCTGATGCTGGGGGTGGTGGACGAGCAGGGCATTCCCTGGGCCACGATGATTGAAGGCGCACCAGGTTTCGCCCACTCGCCGGACCCGCTGACGTTGCAGATCGACAGCCTGCCGTCGGTGGGCGATCCGGCGCGTAACGCACTGCAGCCCGGCGCATCGGTAGGCTTGCTGGGCATCGACCTCAACACCCGCCGCCGCAACCGCATGAATGGGCGTATCGGCGCGCTCGATCATGAGGGCTTTTCGGTCGACGTGGTGCAGGCCTTCGGCAACTGCCCCAAGTACATCCAACTGCGGCCAGTCGACGCCGTCGCCCGCAAACCCGGCACCCTGGTCGAACGCTTGAACGGGCTCGACGAAGCGGCACAGGCCTTGATCCGCAACGCCGACACCTTCTTCGTCGCCAGCTACATCGAGGTGCACGGCCAGCGCTCGGTGGATGTTTCTCACCGGGGCGGCAACACCGGCTTTGTGCGGGTTGAAGGCAACGTACTGACCATCCCCGACTTCGCCGGCAACCTGTTCTTCAACACCCTGGGTAATCTGCAGGTGAACCCGGTGGCGGGGTTGTTGTTCATCGATTTTGCATCGGGCGATGTGCTGCAACTGTCCGGACGCACATCGTTGATCCTCGACGGCCCGCAAGTGGCGCTGTTCGAGGGCGCCCAACGCGTGTGGACGGTAACCGTGGAATATGTGGTCCGGCGCCCGGCGGCGTTGGCGTTGAGGTGGGTGTTTGCGGAATTTTCGCCGTTCAGTCTGGGGATGGGGCATTGGTAGCCACGCAACATTTCGCGCAGCCTGTGGAGATCAAATGTGGGAGCTGTCGAGCTTTAGCGAGGCTGCGAAGGCGGCGGCACTGCTGGAAGAAATGGGACCTGATACACCGCTTTCGCAGGCAAGCCAGCTCCCACATTTGATCGGTGTGGATGGGCAGAAAGTGTTCGGCTGGTGATACCACAGGCTCCGCAATCTCATGTGGAGCTGTCGAGCCTTGGCGAGGCTGCGAAGGCGTCCGGTCAGTCGACGAATTGACCGTCTGACTAGGCCTCATCGCAGCCGCGCCAACGCTCGATAACTCCCACAGCGTTTCGCTTCGTTCGAGGGGCTATGTTCTTGAGTTCAGGCCACCGGGCATTCCCGGTTCAGCGCCTCATCGACCAACAACTGCGCAATCTCGATCATCTGCACCACTGCAAGCACCTGCTTGCGGCTTTGCCTATCAAGGCGCTCGGCGCAGTCGTAGGCGCAGACGGTGGCTGACTCAAGCATCTCGCTGGCATTGCTCAACGCAGCTTCAGTACTGAGACCGGGACGAACGGTGAAGATGACATCGGGAGGTGTTTGCGGATTGTCGTCCAATGTGGACGGCGGGGGATTGGGTGTGACCTTTTTCATGGCGAAGCTCCTATGAATGAGCACCTCCATTTCGCTACCACACGAAGTCAGGAGGCGACTGTACACGGGGTGGTAGACCGGTCATAGAAACCCGGCAGGCCGAAGCCTCCCATGCACAGCCGCCACAAAGCAGCCCGCACAAAAAAACGCCCTTGAGCGTTTTGGGGTCTATGAAAAAACTGGGCTACCACACCCATTCGCTGAATTTGCAGCGACCCGCGAAGGTTAGCGGCGAGTCTCATCAGACGCAACCCGAAAGTTGTGTAAGAGCGGTCCGACGGTTGTTGGTGCACCATTGAAATGGTGCCATATGTTGGATTCCCAGACTGCCCTAACCCTTAACGTTAGCTCTGCTGGTCCTGGTCCTTGCCCGCGATTTTGCCTGCAATCCAGGCTACCGTGCCGTTTCTTACTCGTGCAGGCCCTATTCGCAGCCGGGAGGAGAGGAAGGTGCTGCATGGATGCCAACCAATAAGTCGGACGCGTTGCTTGGCGACGAAGCGCAGTCCAGTCAGGTTCAAAAAACATTGGAGAACGGACCATACAGTGCCATTTGTCGGATTGTTTTCTATATCTTTGTGGGAATTGCGATTGTCCTGCAAAAAACCTCTGCGTTGGACCTTACTGCTTCTTATAGGCGAATACGTTCGTAAGGCATTAATTTAATAAAAAAACGAGTTTGTTAAGCAAGGTGCGGAGCAGTTTTAATATTATCTCGCAACCGTCGGGCGTCCGATATTAGTGAGTGAAAATTCCTAATGATAGTAGGTAACTTTCCTACATTGCCTTTTTTTATAAATTGCGATTTTTTCCGAAAAGGCTAGATTTATTTTTGTCGCTTGTTGCTAAGCGGCGAAAAGTGAGTTGTACCTAAAGTGGAGAATCGAAATGAACAATGAAAAGTTTGGAGAGTTTGTTTTTAGTTTTGATAGTGAGTCTGGATTCAACCCGTATGCAGGTAACGCCGGTGCGTCTGGGAGCCAAGGCGGGTGCGGTGGTAGCGGAGGATGTGGCGGCGGCGGCGGATGTAATGGAGGAAGTGGCGGTTGCCATAATTCGATAACGGAGCCCCCAGCTGCGGATGAGTAGACTCAGTATTCACTCACCTACTGAGGTTTTCTGGCTTGCCAGAAAACCTCTACGGGATATCGCGCCATGAATATAATAATACCCAATTATGAAATTCTGAACCTTGACAAAGAAAGTCTTGTCGTGTCTGACGTCGGAATTTCTAAAATCCATTCAGAGCCTCTGCTCAATGTGCTTAGAAAATTAAAATTATCGAATGTAATGACTAAGGTAGAGTTGGATGAAGTACTCGCGGAAAATGGATTAGTTCAAAATGACGCATTCGAGTTTTTGGAAAAAATCATTCCATTCAAATGTGTTGAAGAAATGTACTTTGAAAAAACGATCATTATCCATGACTGGAAAGGTAAGGTTGACGTAGAAGAGTTATTCAGGGGCGAGCTGCCTGGCTGTTTGGAATTTAAATCGTTCAAAAGTGGACTGGTTGACCCGGATAAGACGTTCAGATTTTTTATCGTCTTGTTGTGCTATTCGTATGATTATGAAAGCGTCAAGAATCTATATTTTGATCTAGCGCGTGCGTCACCTAAAAGCGCTATATGCGTTTGCTGGCAAATGGGTAGCGTTTTTTGCATAGGGCAACCTTATATACCAGAAATAGGAAACCCTTGTCATTTCTGTGCCGTTGATAGACTTATTAATAATGAGGCGATAATGCCAGCAAAGAACAACTGGTCAAGCATTCTATCGTTCTGTAGGAATCGACAAGTAGGTATTCCTGCTAATGCACTAAGTCTATATCAGGAAATGATTGTTGTCGGTGCGGTTAGCAAAAAAATAAGATTTTTCACCGAGCATAGTGACGGGTTTAAGTACCAAGATAATGTCCTGCACAGTTCCTACCTCCAATTGGTTGATGGCCAGGTTTTTGAAGAGTCTAATTCGCACTGGTATATGTGTGATTGCTTGAGGGCGGACGGATGAAAAATATTCCTCATGATTACTATTTTAGATTCATAGATCCTTCGGTCTATGAGGATGTACTTGATTTTCATTGTAAGGGGAATTTTACCTTTCATAACGCGATTAAAGACCGTACGTGCCTTCATCGTTTGGATGAAAAGCATCTTGCCCAACTGACCGGGAATGAACTGACTTTTTATCCCGATATGAATCTAACGGTGGAGATGACGCTGTCCCAAGAGGACAGAGAGAAGTCATCGTACAGAAATGAGTCTTGTAAACATTTTTCACCTCTGCCTTTGAATTTCTCGGACGTTGAAAAACTGATGTGGCCACTACTTTCACGGAGTAGTGACTCATATAAAAGAGGATATCCTAGCGGGGGGGCGCTTTACCCTGCAGAAATTTTCCTCTGCTCGCTGACTGAGGAAAATTCTAATTGGCCCTGCGTAGGAAAAATTCTCCATTTGCTTCCCGGATCCAGAAAATTCGAAGTAATGCAGATTGGGACGGACATCGAAGAGTTGAAAGCAGCACTGCTGCCCTTATCTCATGACATTGGAATGCCCAGCCTCGCGCTAATTTACGCAGTTTATATGCCTAAAAATTTGTTCAAATATCGGTATCGTGGGTACCGGATGGCGCTGATGGAAGTTGGCTCAATTTACATGCTTGTCGAACTTCAAGCTAAATCTTTGGGGTTGGCGTGTCGGCTTTGGTCCGCATACACAGACTCGATGCTTTGTAAGGCCTTAGGAATAAATCCAGCCCTGTTCTTCCCAATGTGCGTTCATTTTATAGGCAAGCAGCATGAAACTTATTAATGCAATGCATAAGCCGGATTTGCCGGGAATACTCCTTTTTCAGCCTGCGTGCATTCTCACTCTACCTCACTCTGTTGAAGTTTCAGACGCCTTTTCGGTAAATGGATCGGGGGTTGGGGGTGGTTCCAACTCGATCAAAACCGCCTTAGGTGAATATTTTGAGCGTCGTCATTTTTACAGAGAGGTCGTTTCAATAAAGCGCGGGTGTCTCAGTGAAACCTTAGCAGACCATGAGGTTTGTAGTTTTTCGAAAGCACTTGTACAAACGGCATCAAAAAAAACGTCGTGTGCGGAGGTTGAGGGGTATGAATTTTCCTTGAGTGAAGTTGTTAGAGCCTCTGACTTTTCAAGATGTTTTATTCCGACCGCCTGTATTTCGCTTTCATCGTATAGATTAGGTAAAGACAGCTTATTCTATCCTCTCCGAGATACATGTGGATGCAGCTTTCATTGGAACCCAAATATCGCCTTTTTTGGGGCCGTGAAGGAGTATCTAGAACGCCAGTTTCTTATCAGGTTCTGGCTCACGAAAAAATGCTGTACTCGGATTTCCTCAATGCATGCCAAAGAGCTGTTGAAGAGGCAAGAGGTTCGGCATCTATATAACGCTCTTGCAGCTTCAGGAGAAATTACATTTTTAGATATCTCAGACGTTAGATTTCCCGGGGTTTGTATGCTGGTTGTATTTGGGCAAAGCAATGTTAGTCATCACGTTAAATATTGTGCAGGGTTGGCTTATGCATTGGATATGTCTGTGGCAATGGAGAAGTCCTTGCTTGAGTTATGGCAGACTTTTCGTTTTATGAATTTATTTATTGCGACTGATTCTAGACAAGAAATGCTCGAAGATTCTTATATTCGCTATTTTCTAAGTTGCAATACTTACGAGACCTATCAGGACATTACCGATGTTTTGGAGTGTGGAAGTTCCAGGCCCTCGCAGGATTTCACACTGCCGCGATTGTTAGATGTATTAAGGCGACTGGATGTTTTTGGCTATTTTTATTCAAAAATTGAACGGGTTGATGGAAAAGGAGGGATTTTTGTTAAATACGTTTCTCCTGATCTATTTCTTCATATGAATAACTCAAAAAACTTTAATTCAGTAAATAAATACTCTAGAGGGTTTAAGTCTTCAATACTGGGCTCTCGGTCAGAAAAAATGGTTCCGTTTCCATGAGGTGAGTAATGACTCTGCACTCTATGTCTAAACCCATTCTGTTAGCGCTATTGTTCATCAAAGAACAATTGAAAGAGCCTGTCGCATTGTTTTGGACAGTCATTTCTCCGGTAGTGACGTACTATCTGATCACGTACACGAGGGCGCCAGTGAGTGGCGCGTACGACGATTACATGTCCAGCACTTCCTGGTTTTACGCTTTCGTGTCTTCAAGTGTGGCGTTCTTCGGTTTGGCGTTTTACATCGTAGGCCGCAGAGAAAGCGGCTTTCTACGGTCTTTCGTCTATACCCCTCGTACGAAAATCATCTTCCTTGCCGGGCAGTTTTTTGCCTATTCGGTCGTTTCAATACTGTATTGCTCCGTTTTCTACGTATTGACGCGGCAGTCCTCTGTCCAAGTCGCCGAATACCTCGACATCATCGGACGGTTCTATATTTGTTTCCTCCTCTTCTCCATCCCTTCGCTTTTATTGACGCTGGTCCCCGTAGGTTTTCAGAACGCCAGCACGATTTATTCAATTTTATCCTTGGCAATGTTGGCACTCGGTATCGTAAGTGTCAGTTCTTCACACCCCACTCTTGCCGTCATTCGATTTTTTAATCCGATGGGATGGGCAAACAATATTATGTTGGCTGCGGTGGCAGAACACGGATGGGTTGTCCTGATAGTGGGTGTTTTATTTGGGATTACATTTCTACTAATGGTTCGCTTTCTCCGGGTTAACCCTGTTTGGAGTCGTTACTGATGGCACGGCTAATCGTAAGTTCGCTTGATGTCAGATATGCATCCCATACTTTGTTCGATAACGCCTCGCTCGAAGTTAAGGCGGGTTCGATCTCCGGTCTGCTGGGCCCTAACGGCTCCGGTAAAACCACCTTTTTTGACGTGATTTGTGGCCTGAAGAAAATGGATGGCGGCGAGATAACCAACTCTTTTTCGAAGCTGCTTTATCTGTCGCAAGTCATCAGCACGCCCGCCGTATTGCGCATGTTCGACATCTTCAAAATGACCATGCTTTTTTGCGCCGACACCCAGGTCACCCAAGCACATGCGCTGGATAAAATCGAGCAATGGAGCCCTGGCATTGCGCAGCGTTACTGTGAAATCTGGAACAAAAAATCCTCGCTCTGCAGCTACGGCGAAAAGCGCTGGTTTTTCACCTTGTCGCTGCTCTGCGCCAACGCTGACCTTGTGATACTCGATGAGCCCACCGCGGGTGTCGATCCTGAGTTTCGCTATCACATCTGGCGATGCCTGGAGGGGGCGGCGGCGGAGGGTGTGGCGGTGCTGGTTTCATCGCACAACGTCGATGAGATCGTCGCGCACTGCGATGATTTCTACATGCTCAGCCAGCGCCGCTTCAATCGCTTCAACGACGCACCAGGCTTTATGAGTGCGTACGGTGCCAAGAGCCTGGATGAAGCTTTTATTCAGGCGGCGAGCCTGCGTGAGTAGCGGGCAACTGCGGATACAGGATCAGTTCCAGACAGCCCTTGTAGTATCGCTTGCCGCCAGGCGGCAGTTGCCCTGCCTCGCGCATTTCACTGGTGCTGCTGACGCGCATCAGTACCCCTACGGAGCCGTGCTGGCGCGCGTCGTTTAGCCAGGTCTGGACCTGTTCCAGTTCCACTTTGCGGTGCACCGCGCCGGCGTATTGCAGGCCGTAGCGCAACTCACCCTCGGTGTCGTACAGCGCCACTTCCGGACGCTGCAGGCGCCAGGCCAGGGCGCTGGCGCTGCCGAGTTCGTTGCTCAGCAGGGCGTTGGTCTGCTGCAGTTCCTGCAGGTGTTCAAGCACAAATTGGTCGGGCATTTCGTTATTTGCGATCCACCCCGGCATGCTCGCCGGCAGCAGTATCACCAACAGCCCGATGCCCAGGGCCGGCATCGCCCACAGCGTCAGCGGGCGAAACGCTTGCAGCAGGTTGCTGAGGACCCACCCCAGCAAGACGATAAAGGCCAGGGACAGGCTGAACATCTCGGCGTGGCTGTTGCTGTACAGCGGCCGGGCGATTTGCAGGTAGATCAGGCCGATCATGGCGACCATGCCGATCACGAAGTTGAGCAGGCCGTTGAGGCAAATTGTGCGGGCGCGGCCGCTGCTGATCAGGTCGACCAGGGTATGCCCCATCAGCAATGCCAGGGGCAGCAGGCACGGCATGATGTAGGTCGGCAGTTTGCCGTTGCTCAGGCTGAACAAACCCAGGGGCAATAGCAACCACAAGGCCAGGAAGAGGATCGCGGGGTGGCGTTTTTCCTGCCAGGCCTTGCGCAAGGTGGCGGGGAGCAGTCCTGCCCAAGGCAGGCACGACACCGCGATGATCGGCAGGAAGAACCACCAGGGCCGCACGTGTTGCGCGTTGTCGGCGCTGAAGCGGCGAATGTGTTCATTCCAGAAAAAGAAGCGCCAGAAGTCCGGTTCCTGCAAATGCACCGCCAGCATCCACGGCAGGCTTATCAGCACCGCCACCAGCATGGCCAACGGGCCATAGCGCAGCAATTCGCCCAGGCGGCGTTGCCAGAGCATGTATGGCACGGCAACCAGCACCGGCAGCACCCAGGCCAGGAAGCCCTTGGTCAGCAAACCCATGGCGCAGGCCAGGCCCACGACCGCCCAGGCCCCTAGACGGCCACGCAGTGTGGCGCTGTCGAGTGCAAACCACAGGGCCACCAGGCTCAGGTTGACCCACAGGGTGAATGGCGGATCGAGATTGGAATAGCCCGCTTGCCCCGCAACCAGCCCGAAGCTCAGGTAGAGCAGGGCGCAGGCAAAACTTTTGCGCGGGTCATTCCACAAGCGGCGGGCAATCAGGTAGGCGAGCAGCACGCTCAGGCCGCTTGTCACCGCCGAGGCGATGCGCACACCGAACAGGTTCTGGCCGAACACCGCCTGGCCCAGGGCGATCAACCAGTAGCCGCCGGCGGGTTTTTCGAAGTAGCGGATACCCATGAAATGCGGCGCTATCCAGTTGCCGCTCTGGAGCATTTCCTGGCTGATCTGGGCGTAGCGGGTTTCATCGGGCGTCCATAAACCGTGCAAGCCCAGGGGCAGCAGGTAAAACGCGGCAAAGGCCAGCAACAGGATTGGCAGGGGTTTTAATCGAGTCATGCAGACGTCGCTCCCTGACGTTTAGTGGTGGGTTGTTGAAGTAATGAACTGATGGAAGAAGAGGTCACAGCATTCACTGGGTTACGGAAGAAATTCATGACGGCCTTGAATAAAGGGCGCAACTCAACATGCCAGAACAGCGCTGTCTTTTTACTGAACAGGCCGGCGGGAACGTGGCTAGAGTTGCTTCAATGCGGTGGGCCAATCCGGGTTGTTGACGATACCCAAGGGCTTGAATGTGCCGTTGGGCAGTACCTGCACGAACAGCGCGCTGCCGTATTGGGGAAACGTGGCGTGGGGAAAGCCAAGGGTGCTTTCGAAGTCGGCAATGCAGCCGCTGTGGGTGACGAAAACCAGGTTGCGCCCCGGGGTTTTGTGGCTCAGCAGTTCTTCGCCCATGGCCGCGCCACAGACGGCTTGCTGGCCGGAGGTCAGCTCGTTTTTGCCGAACATGAAACGCAAGGTCTGGGCGGTGCGGATGGCCGGGCTGGCGAGTACGTCGCTACCGTCCATGCCCAGTGCTCTAAAGGCATTTCCCAGGTTTTGCGCCTGCTGGCTGCCGTTGATGGTCAGGCCTTCAACAGGTCCAAGGCAAGGGTTGGCCGAGCGGTCGCAGCGCTCTTCATGGCGCACCAGCACGATCAGGTCGCCGTCACGCCACAGGGGCAGCACGTGGGATGTCAGCAGGCGCTTGCCGATGCCCAGGTCCGTTGGCGAAGCGTGCCAGAGCAGGTTGCCGGCGAGCAGCAAACCCACCACCGCGGTCCCCAGCCACAGCGGTTGCAGGCGCTTGATAAAGGCCCGTCGCGAACGCGGTTTGGTCAAGGTAAGGTTAACCACATCATCACCATGGGCAGTGTCGTGTCAGTGAGTCGCAACCTGTTGGCGAATGCCTGTAGTGGAGCCGGAAGCTGGCACAGGGGGGCTGTCTTTTCGCTGAACAGGTTGCGGTTGAAAGTGGTCAAGCGTAATAGCCGCACGTTGCCGGCGAATGACCATGGCCGGCACTGTAGAGTGGGCCGGGTGGGCAGCCGGTGAAATCCATGTGAAAAATTTGCGTGGCGTTGAGCGACAGCCGTTATTCTCGATAGCCACCCATCAAGCGAGTGTTGTCATGTTGCAGGTGCACGGTGTGTTTAAAAGCTATGCCACGCCCCAGGGCCCGTTGGCGGTGTTGGCGGGTGTGGATCTGCACCTGGCCGAGCGCAGCAGCCTGGCGTTGATGGGCGAGTCGGGCAGCGGCAAGAGCACCCTGTTACACCTGGTGGCGGGGCTGGATCGGGTGGATGGCGGCAGCATTCAGGTCGGTGAGCAACGCCTCGACCAACTCAGCGAGGCGCAACTGGCCCATTGGCGGCGTACGCAAATTGGCTTGGTGTTTCAGCAGTTCAACCTGATCGGCAGTTTGCGGGTCGAGGACAACCTGGCGTTCCAGGCGCGGCTGGCGGGCCGGTTTGACCGGCAATGGCAGGCGCAGTTGGTGGAGCGCCTGGGCCTGGGCGATCTGCTCAAGCGCTACCCGGAGCAACTCTCCGGTGGCCAGCAGCAACGGGTGGCCGTGGGCCGCGCGTTGGCGTCGCGGCCCGGCCTGTTATTGGCCGACGAGCCCACCGGCAACCTTGACGAAGCCACCAGCGACGAGGTGCTGCAACTGCTGCTGGACCTGCTGCGCGACAGCCCCACCAGCCTGTTGATGGTCACCCACAGCCCGCGCATTGCCGCGCGGCTGGACCGGCAGGTGGTGCTGCACCGCGGTCGTGTCGTACCCGCGGGCGCCGCTTGAAAATGGCCGTGTTCCAGTGGACCTTGCGCGCGCTGCTCAGCCACTGGCGCCGCCACCCCGTGCAGTTTTTCAGCGTACTCACCGGCTTGTGGCTGGCCACCGCGCTGCTGATTGGCGTGCAAGCCCTTAACAGCCAGGCGCGTGACAGCTACGCCCGTGCCAGCCAGTTGGTCGGCGGTGAACCCCAGGCCAGCCTCAGCGCGCCGGACGGTGCCAGTTTCCCCCAAGCGCTGTTTGCCCAGTTGCGCCGCGCCGGGTGGCCGGTGTCCCCGGTGGTGCAGGGGCGGGTGCAGCTCAAGGGGCTGGAAGACCTACGGCTGCAATTGATGGGCATCGACCCGCTGTCATTGCCCGGCAGTGGCGCGGTGGCGGGGCAGCGCTTGAGCCAGGCGCAGATGCTGGCATTTTTTGACCCGCCCGGGCGTACCTGGATTGCGCCGCAGACCTTGCAGGCCTTGGGGCTGAACGAGGGCCAGCAGCCGATCACCCTGAATGGCCACTCGCTGCCGCCGCTGCAAGCCCAGGCGCAGATGGCCCCCGGCCTGTTGCTCACCGACATCGGTTTCGCCCAACCCGTGCTGGACATGCCCGAGCGCCTGTCGCGCCTGCTGCTGGACAACGCCTTCGCCGCTGGCCAGCCCACGCCGCCCGCCGGGTTGCAACTCAAACAGGGCGAGGACAATAACCTGGCGCGCCTCACCGAGAGCTTTCACCTTAACCTTGATGCACTGGGCTTCCTGTCCTTTGTGGTGGGTTTGTTTATCGTGCACGCCGCCATCGGCCTGGCCCTGGAACAACGGCGCGGGTTGCTGCGTACGTTGCGCGCCTGCGGGGTCAGTGTGCGGATGTTGATCCTCAGCCTCAGCGTAGAACTCGGTGTGTTGTCCCTGCTGGGGGGCGTGCTCGGCGTGGCCAGCGGCTACCTGCTGGCCAGCCTGCTGCTGCCGGATGTGGCCGCCAGCCTACGTGGCCTGTATGGCGCCGAGCTGCCAGGGCAATTGAATCTGAGCCCGTGGTGGTGGGCGGCGGGGCTTGGCTTGAGCCTGTTCGGTGCTTTGCTGGCCGGTGCCAGCAGCCTTTGGCGGGCGGCCCGCTTGCCGTTGCTGGCCCTGGCCAATGCCCAGGCCTGGCATGAGGCGCATGGGCGCTGGTTGCGACGTCAAGGTTGGGTGGCCGTTGCAGCGCTGCTGATCGCCGTGCTGGCGCTGTGGCTGGGTGACAGCCTTGCCGCCGGTTTTGTGCTGATGGCCGCGTTGTTGCTGGGTGCCGCCCTGGGTTTGCCGGTGGTGCTCAATGGCCTGCTCAAGGCGGTATTGGGACGCAGCCGCTCGGTGCTTGGCCAATGGTTTCTCGCGGACTGCCGCCAGCAACTGCCGGCCCTGAGCCTGGCCCTGATGGCGTTGCTCTTGGCCCTGGCCGCGAATATCGGCGCGGGCTCCATGACCTCGGGGTTTCGTCACACCTTCAACAACTGGCTGGAGCAACGTCTCACCGCCGAGCTGTACCTCAACCCGCAAGACCCGGCGCAGGCGCGGCAGCTCGGCGGTTGGCTGGCGCAGCAACCGTTGGTGCGGGCCGTACTGCCCACCTGGCAGGTCGCGGTGCAATTGCAGGGGTGGCCGGCGGACCTGTTTGGCGTGGTCGACGACCCGACCTATCGCCAGCATTGGCCGTTGCTCGAGGCGACAGGCGACCCCTGGGACCAGCTGCAGCAAGGCGACACGCTGATGCTCAGCGAGCAACTGGCGCGCAGGCTCGACGTGCAGCTCGGCGATACCGTGAGCATCCCCACGCCCCAGGGCGTATGGGCGCCCAGGTTGGTGGGCATCTACGCCGATTACGGCAACCCCAAGGGCCACGTCCTGGTCAATGCCCACCACTTGCTGGCGCACTGGCCGGGGCTGTCGCCGGCGCGTTTCAACCTGCGCGTGGCACCGTCGGATGTGGCGCCGTTGATACGTGAGGTGCAACGCGAGTTCGCCCTGCAAGACAGCCGCATCATCGATCAACAACAACTCAAGGGCTGGTCCAGCCAGGTGTTCGAACGTACTTTTGCCGCCACGGCCGCGCTCAACAGCCTGACCTTGGGCGTTGCCGGCGTAGCACTGTTTATCAGCCTGTTGACCCAGAGCCAGAGCCGCCTGGGCCAACTTGCACCGCTGTGGGCGCTGGGCGTTACCCGGCGGCAATTGATGCTGCTCAACCTGGGCCAGACCTGGCTGCTGGCGGTACTGACGCTGGTGCTGGCCTTGCCCCTCGGGCTGCTGTTGGCCTGGTGCCTGGATGCAGTGATCAATGTGCAGGCTTTCGGTTGGCGCCTGCCGTTGCAGGTGTTTCCATGGCAGCTCGCGCAATTACTGGGGCTGGCGTTGCTCGCGACTTTGCTGGCCTCGGCCTGGCCGTTGTGGCAGTTGTACCGCAGCCGTCCGGCGGATTTGTTGAGGACGTTTGCCAATGAAGATTAACCTCCTGTGTCGAGCCCTGCTCACTGTAGGAGCGAGCTTGCTCGCGAAGGTATTCCAGGCACCGCGTGCAGCCAGGGGGGGCGCGTTATCGTTGACGAGCTTCGCGAGCAAGCTCGCTCCTACAGGGTTGGTTTTGTTGTTGCTGAGCGCCTGTGACAAGGCCCCCATCCCCGAGGAAAGCTTTGCCGGCCTGGGCAGTGACGCGGCGGACTTCGTCCAGGTGGTGCCCGGCAAAGTGTTCAGCTTTCCTGAAGACCATGGCCCTCATGCCGGCTATCGCATCGAGTGGTGGTACGTCACCGCCAACCTCAAGGATGCGCAAGGCAATGCATTCGGCGTGCAATGGACGCTGTTTCGCAACGCCCTCAAGGCCGGACCGACCCAGGCAGGCTGGCGCGATTCAACCCTCTGGCTTGGCCACGCCGCCGTCACGTCCGCCACCCGCCACTACGCGGCCGAACGCTTCGCCCGAGGTGGCGTCGGCCAGGCCGGCGCCCAGGCGGTGCCGTTCGACGCCTGGATCGACGACTGGACGTTCGCCACCCGCCCCGGCGCCGCCAGCCCATTGTCGGACATGCAACTCAAGGCCGGCGGCGCGCAGTTCGCCTACGACCTGCACCTGACTTCCACACGCCCGTTGGTGCTGCAGGGCGACAACGGCTACAGCCGCAAATCCGACCAGGGTCAGGCGTCGTATTACTACAGCCAGCCGTTTTTCAACGCCAAGGGCAGCGTCAGCATCAACGGCAAGGTCTATCAGGTCACCGGCCCGGCCTGGCTCGACCGCGAATGGAGCAGCCAACCGCTGACCGCCAACCAGACCGGTTGGGACTGGTTCTCCCTGCACCTGGACCGTGGCGAGCAGGTGATGCTGTTCCGCGTGCGCCAAACCGACGGGGCGGCCTACCTGACCGGCACCTGGATCGATCGCGAGGGCCGTACCCAAACCCTGCACAACGCCGACATCCAGTTGACGCCGCTGGAAACCACCGACATCGACGGCCGCAAGATTCCCACACGCTGGTCGCTGAAAATTCCGGGCAAACAGCTGGATATCATTACCCGTGCCGTCAACCCGAACGCCTGGATGAACCTGAGTATTCCGTACTGGGAGGGGCCGGTGCAGTTTGAGGGCGGGGTGGGGTATCTGGAGATGACCGGGTATTAGGGCGGTTTCTGTAGGCTTTATTTCTTGGATTATCAAAAAATACTGTACATACATCCAGTTGTATCCTACATTCCATCCCAGGTGACCGGATGTCACCTGACCTTCAGTTTTTAACTATGGATGGATAAAAAATGAAATCGAAAAAAGCCTTTATGCTGGGCGCGGCCCTGGCGGCCTCCTGCTTCGTTTCGGCCTTTGCCCTGGCCGAGCAAACCCCTCAAAAACTCAGCGCAGAAGCGGTCAGGCAGGCCGTGGATAAAGCGCTCAAATCCGGCGGCAAGCTGGACGCGGCGAAGGTCCCGGCCAGCCTCAAGCAAAAACTTCAGGCAGCCCAGGCCGGCCAGTCCAAGGCTGTCACCCAGGCGGTTAAGACCGCGCCTTTCAATACCGTCATCGCCGAGTTGAAAAAACCGAGCCAGGCCGCGCCGAAAAGTGCTGCCGTCGCTGCCTTCGAGCCGCTGTTTCCCACCCTGGACATCAACACCCTCTACACCATTGACGGCGTAGGGCAGGGTGAGGAGTTCGCCTATCACTTCAACCTGCCGCAGAACGCGCGGATCCAGGTGCAGCTGGTCAACCAGAGCGCGGGCACCGATATGTCGCTGACGCTATTCCAGGACGACGGCCAGGGTAACCTCAGCGTAGTGGGCTCATCGGATGCGGCGGGCAGTGCCGATGAATACCTCGACGGTGTGTTGCCGGCCGGTGATTACTACTGGTACATGGTGGCCAAGGTTGCCAGCAACTCGCAGTTCAGCTTTGGCGTGGCGGTAGACGCCAACATCGATGCCTACGAGCCCAACGACACCGCGCAGACAGCCTTTGTGCTGCCGGACTCGATGAACAAGGTCACTGGCAACCTCGACAGCGCCAACGATGTCGATTACTTCGACTTCAAGGCGGTGCGCGGCCAAAGTGTGAGCATGTACCTGGCCGGCGACGAGAACGGCAGCCGTGAGCAGTGGATTTTCGACCGTTTCGATGGCGCCAACTGGGTCACCGTGCCGGCCGGCTCCACCTCGACTTACCCAAGCGTTACGCCGGGCACTACCGTGAAAGTGCGTGTGCGGGCCAATCCTGGCGTGGCACAGGACCCGACCAAGGCCTATCAGCTGAGCCTGGGCTCCACACCGCGTTTGAATACCTCGGACGTGAAGGGGGACTACATCGTGCGGGTACCGGCATCGATATACTGGATGGCGACCCAGGCCGCACGGACCTTGACCTGGTCCACCAACTGGTCCGACTCCACGGGTACACCGCTGCTGGGTGTCACGCCGGTATTGCGTGTCGACAAGCACTTCGAAGGGGCCGATTTCAACTGGACCGACTTCAGGGCCACCACCGACAGTTCGGGCACGTCCAAGGCCACCGCCGGTCTCGGTGAGTGCTTCGGCGAAAACCGGGTGCAGTTCGCCGATAGCAGCACGGGCGTTTCCTACAACTGGGACACTACCTTCAACTTCGGTGGCTGGCGTATTGAGCTGGACGAGTTTCCAGGTGTGGGCGTGGGGGGCGATAACGTGTCTTACGTGACCTTTGGGCATATCTGCACCCAGGACATCATCCATTGATTCAATGGTGTAAATAAACCGGGGGGCAGCCTGACAGGGCTGTCCCCTTTTTGCTGGGAAAGTGAGATGGGTATCTGCCGTGGCGGCTTTCGGGCCGACCAGGCTGTTGGGTTTGACGGTGTACATATCCGTTGCTGCGGTAACGGCGGCTTAGGGTTCCGCTCTTACAGCGGGTCACTTTTGGAAGGACCCAAAAGTAACCAAAAGGTCCTCGCCCCACCACTCGGTGCCTCGCCTAGGCTCGGCATGCCCGTAATCCGACAGTGATTTTGGGGGCCGCCGCCCACGCGCCATCCATGGCGCGTGGGCGGCTAAACCGGCATCCCTGCCGGTTTACCCCCCAAATCACTGTCGAATTCCGGCCAGCGTGGTTGACGGGGCGATCCGAGATCAAAAGCAAGAGCGCGGCGGCCTTAGAGCCGACCGGTGATGGGGCTGGTGTACTCGGTTAAAACTGTGGGAGCGGGCTTGCTCGCGAAAGCGGTGGATCAGTAACAGATGTAGTCACTGACACACCGCATTCGCGAGCAAGCCCGCTCCCACAGTTTGATCTACACACATTAGGTAGACCTCAGTCTGCTCTTGATCTGCTCTTGATCTGCTCTTGATCTGCTCTTGATCTGGCTTTTGATCTTGATCTCAGGCGCCCCGTCAACCACGCTGGCCGAACGCAGGTTTGAATCCGTGGGTAACCCGGCAGGACGCCGGGTTAGCCGCACTGGGCCATGGATGGCCCATTGCGGCGGCCCACGGATTCAAGCCGGAGTGAGGGCACACCGAGCCTGGGCGAGGTGCCGAGTGGTGGGGCAAGAGCCCTTTGGTTACTTTTGGGGCTCTTTTCCAAAAGTGACCCGCCGTAAGGGCGGAACCCATAGCCGCCATGACCCAAATAACGGATATGTATACAGGTCCAACCCAACAACCTGGTCGGCCCAAAGGCCGCCACGGTAGCCAACCCCACCCACATTCGTACCCCGACTGACCAATGGCCCCTTGCACAGCCCTCATTTCCTTGCTAGCTTCTGACAAAATGTTAACGATAACATTTGCTCTAAAAATAAAAACAAAACAGAGAACTACGCCATGAAAATGCTTCCGAAAACCCTGTGTTTATTGGCTGTAAGCATCACCCTCGGCACCGCTGCTCCCGCTTTCGCCGAGGCTGCCAAGCCGATCCGCATCGGCGCGTCCTTCCAGGAAATCAACAACCCCTATTTCGTCACCATGAAAAACGCCCTGGAAGAAGCCGGGGCGAGCATCGGCGCGAAAGTGATCATCACCGACGCCCGCCATGACGTGTCCAAGCAGGTCAGTGACGTCGAAGACATGCTGCAAAAAGGCATCGATATCCTGCTGATCAACCCCACCGATTCGGTGGGTGTGCAGTCGGCCGTCAAATCCGCCCACGCCGCCGGTGTGGTGGTCGTGGCGGTCGATGCCCAGGCGGAAGGGCCGCTGGACTCCTTTGTCGGTTCGAAAAACTTCGACGCCGGCTTCCAGGCCTGTGAATACCTGGCCAAAAACATCGGTGGCAAAGGCAATATCGCGATCCTCGACGGCATTGCCGTGGTGCCGATCCTGGAGCGCGTGCGCGGTTGCAAAGAGGCCGTGGCCAAGCATCCGGAGATGAAGATTGTCAGCATCCAGAACGGTAAGCAGGAACGTGACCAGGCGCTGACGGTCACCGAGAACATGCTGCAGGCCCAGCCTACCCTCAAGGGCATTTTCAGCGTGAATGACAACGGCTCGCTCGGCGCGCTGTCGGCCATCGAAGCCAGCGGCATGGACGTGAAACTGGTCAGCGTCGACGGCGCGCCGGAGGCCATCAAGGCCATTCAGAAGCCAGGCAGCAAGTTTATCGCCACCTCGGCGCAATACCCGCGCGATCAGATCCGCCTCGCCCTGGGCATTGCCCTGGCCAGGAAGTGGGGCGCGCACGTGCCGGCCACGGTTCCGGTGGACATCACCCTGATCGACCAGGCCAAGGCCAAGGATTTCAGCTGGTAAGTCACCCAGGCCCCACGCAACCCGTGGGGCTTGAGGTCTCCTTCTGAATACGAGGTCGGCGGTATGAGCAGTCTTCTGAAGCTGGAAAATATTTGTAAGCGTTACCCGGGCGTGCAGGCGCTCAAGTCCATCAACCTGCAGGTCGAGCGCGGCGAGATCCATGCCTTGCTCGGCGAAAACGGCGCGGGCAAATCCACCCTGATGAAGATCCTCGGCGGCGTCGAGCATCAGGACGAAGGCCGCATATTGATCGATGGCCAGGTACAGCAATTCTCGACTTACCGCGACGCGATTGCCGCCGGCATCGGCATCGTGTTCCAGGAATTCAGCCTGATTCCCTACCTCACGGCGGTGGAAAACATCTTTCTCGGCCACGAGTTGAACAACCGTTTCGGCCTGTTGCGCAAGCGCGAAATGGTTGAGAAATCCGAGGCGTTGTTCAAGCGCCTGGGCGTCAGCATTAACCTGCAATGTGCGGTCAAGCACCTGAGCGTGGCCGAGCAGCAGTTCGTTGAAATCGCCAAGGCTCTGGCCCTGGATGCGCGCCTGCTGGTACTCGATGAGCCCACCGCGACACTCACGCCCAGCGAAGCCGAGCTGCTGTTCGGGATCATGCGCGAGCTCAAGCGCCAGGGCGTGGCGGTGATTTTTATCTCCCATCACCTGGAGGAGATTTTCCAGGTGTGCGACCGCATCAGCGTGTTGCGCGACGGTGGCAACGTGGGCGTTACCGAGGTGGCCGACAGCGACATCGACCGCCTGGTCGAGATGATGGTCGGGCGGCGCCTGGAATGCAGCTTTCCGCCCAAGCCCACCACCGAACGCGGCGCGTTGCTGCTGGAGGTCAAGCACATCCAGTTGGTGCGCAACGGCCCGCGCAACAGTTTCCAGCTGCACAAGGGCGAGATCCTCGGCTTTGCCGGATTGGTCGGCTCCGGCCGCACCGAACTGGCTCTGGGCATGATGGGCGCGCTGCCGTCGGTGAGCAAAGACGTGTGGCTGCGCGGCGAAAAAATCACCCTTGACGACCCGGCGCAAGCGCTCGCCCACGGCATCGGTCTGCTTCCGGAAAGCCGCAAAAGCGAAGGGCTGATCACCGACTTCAGCATTCGCGAAAATATCTCGCTGAACAACCTGCCCAAATACCAGAACGCCTCGGGCCTCATCGACAAAAGCCGCGAATGCGCCAGCGTCGAGGGCCTGATGAAACAGCTGTCGATCAAGGCGCCCAGCAGCGAAAGCCGGGTGTTCAACCTCAGCGGCGGCAACCAGCAAAAGGTCGTGATCGCACGCTGGATCAACCACCACTGCGACGTGTTGGTGTTCGATGAACCCACCCGTGGCATCGACGTCGGTGCCAAGGCGCAGATCTATGCGCTGATGCGCAGCCTCACCGAACAGGGCTACGCAATCATCATGATTTCCTCCGAATTGCCGGAAGTCATCGGCATGTGCGATCGCGTCGCGGTGTTCCACAAGGGCGCCATCGTCAAGGTACTCGAAGCGTCTGCCGTCAATCCTCAAGAGGTCATGCGCCATGCAACAGGGGGCTCAAGTGAATACGTCCATTAGCCGCGGCGATAACAGCCGGCTACGCCTGAACCTGGCGCAGCTGCTGCGCTCGCCGGCGTTCTATCCGTTTGTGGGGCTGGTGGTAGTGACGCTGGTGATGATCCTCGCCAGCGACACCTTCCTCACCGCCAGCAACCTGTCGAACATCGCCCGTCAGGTCTCGATCAACGCAATTATCGCGGTGGGCATGACCTGCGTGATTCTCACCGGCGGCATCGATTTGTCGGTGGGGCCGGTGATGGCCTTGTCCGGCACGCTCACCGCCGGCTTGATGGTCGCCGGTTTGCCGCCAGGCGTGGCGATTGGCGCGGGAATGCTGGTCGGGGTGGCCTTCGGCATTGGCAACGGCCTGTTCGTGGCCTACCTGCATATGCCGCCGATCATCGTCACCCTGGCGACCATGGGCATCGCCCGGGGCCTGGGCCTGATGTACACCGACGGCTACCCGATTTCCGGGTTGCCGGACTGGTTTGCGTTCTTTGGCCGCGAAAGCCTGTTCGGCATCCAGGTGCCGATCCTGATCATGCTGATCACGTACCTGGCCGCCTATGTGCTGCTGCAACACACGCGCATCGGCCGCTACATTTACGCCATCGGCGGCAATGAAGAAGCGGTGCGTTTGTCTGGCGTGCGGGCGGCGCGCTTCAAGTTGCTGGTGTACGGCATCAGCGGCTTTACGGCGGCGGTTGCCGGGCTGGTGTTGACCTCACGCCTGATGAGCGGCCAGCCGAATGCCGGCGTGTCGTTCGAACTGGATGCGATTGCCGCCGTGGTGCTGGGCGGCGCATCGATAGCCGGCGGGCGCGGGGTGATTGTCGGCACGTTGCTCGGCGCCATGCTGCTGGGCG
Source organism: Pseudomonas cedrina subsp. cedrina (assembly GCF_001983175.1). GTDB lineage: Bacteria > Pseudomonadota > Gammaproteobacteria > Pseudomonadales > Pseudomonadaceae > Aquipseudomonas > Aquipseudomonas cedrina. The sequence continues at coordinate 483,549 of NZ_MNPW01000003.1, read as the reverse complement.
TGTTGAACAACGGGCTGAACATGCTCGGCGTGTCGCCCTACGTCCAGAGCGTCATCAAGGGCGGGATCATTTTGCTGGCGATCTTTATCAGCCGTCAGCGCCATCAATAAACTCCTCAAGACAGGTCAGAAATCATGGACAAGCTCACCCAAATGCAAGCCGTCGTCTGCCACGGCCCCAAAGACTATCGCCTGGAACGCATCGGCAAGCCCCAGGCGCGCGCCAATGAACTGGTGATCCGCATCGCCGCCTGTGGCATCTGCGCCAGTGACTGCAAGTGCCATTCGGGCGCGGCGATGTTCTGGGGCGGCGACAACCCGTGGGTCAAGGCGCCCGTCGTGCCGGGGCACGAGTTTTTTGGCTATGTGGAGCAAGTGGGCGAGGGCGCCGAAGAGCACTTCGAGGTCGCGGTGGGCGACAAAGTGATCGCCGAGCAGATCGTGCCGTGCGCCAAGTGCCGCTTCTGTAAATCCGGCAAGTACTGGATGTGCGAAGTGCACAACATCTTCGGCTTCCAGCGTGAGGTGGCCGAAGGCGGCATGGCCCAGTACATGCGCATTCCCAAGACGGCCATCGTGCACAAGATTCCCGAATCGGTGTCGCTGGAAGACTCGGCGCTGGTGGAGCCCATGGCGTGTTCGATCCACACGGTCAACCGCGGTGATGTCCAGCTCGACGATGTGGTGGTGATCGCCGGTGCCGGCACCCTCGGCCTGTGCATGGTCCAGGTCGCCGCGTTGAAGACCCCGAAGAAACTGGTGGTGATCGACATGGTCGACGAGCGCCTTGAGCTGGCAAAAAAATTCGGCGCCGACGTGGTGATCAACCCGACGCGCGACAACGCCCGCGAGATCATCAACGGCCTGACCGACAACTACGGTTGTGACGTGTACATCGAAACCACCGGCGTGCCGGCCGGCGTGACCCAGGGCCTGGATCTGATCCGCAAGCTCGGGCGTTTTGTCGAGTTCAGCGTGTTCGGCGCCGAGACCAGCGTCGACTGGTCGATCATCGGCGACCGCAAGGAACTGGACGTGCGCGGCGCGCATCTCGGGCCCTACTGCTACCCGATCGCCATCGACCTGTTCGAGCGCGGCCTGGTGACGTCCAAAGGCATCGTCACCCATGACTTCCCGCTGGATGACTACGCCGAAGCGTTCGAGTTGGCCAACTCGACCAAGTCGATCAAGGTGCTGTTGAAGCCGGTGGCCTGACAATGAACTACGTGATGGGTGTCGACATAGGGACCCAGAGCACCAAGGCACTGCTGGTCGATGCGCAAGGCGCGATCATCGCCCAGCATAGCCAGGGGTATCGCGTGGATACCCCCAGAGTGCGCTGGGCCGAGCAATGGCCGCAGGTCTGGCTGGACGCCGTCGAAGCCTGTGTGTCGCAGTGCATGGCCAAGGCCGGCGTGGCGGCGCACCAGGTCAAGGCGCTGTGCATCAGCAGCCTGTATGGCGGTTCGGGGATTGCGGTGGATGCGCAGATGACACCGCTGCACCCGTGCCTGATCTGGATGGACCGCCGCGCTGGCGAGCAGGTGGCCTGGGTGCGCGAACACGCGGACCTGGAGCGCTTGTTCGAGGTCACCGGCAACTCGGTGGACAGCTACTACGGGTTCACCAAGATGCTCTGGCTCAAGCAGCACCGGCCGCAGGTGTGGGCGCGTACCCGTTACCTGCTGCCGCCCAACAGTTATATCAACTGGTGCCTCACCGGTGAGCTCGCCGTGGACCACAGCAGCGCCGGCAATATCGGCGGTGTCTACGACGTGAAGGCGCGCGGCTGGTCTGTCGAAATGCTCGATGCCCTGGGAATTCCGCCGGCAATGATGCCGCAGCACCTGGTGTATTCCGGCGAGGTGGTCGGCGGTTTGCTCCAGACTTGGGCGCAGCGCCTGGGCCTGCATGCGGGCACGCCGATTCTCGCCGGCGGCGTCGACGCCGCCATGGCGACATTGGCGGCGGGCGTTACGCAGCCGGGTAACCATGTGGCGATGATCGGCACCAGCATGTGCTGGGGCTACCTGAACCAACAGGTGGACGCCCATCACGGCTTGGTGAGCATGCCCCACGTCTACAACGGCCACCGCGACCTGTACATCTTCGGCGGCGCGATCACGGCCGGCGCTTCGGTCAGCTGGTTTCGCGAACAGTTCTGCCAGGCCGAGGAGCAACAGGCCAAGGCCACCGGCCAGGACAGCCTGGCACTGCTGGAACAGAGCGCGATGAACATCCCGGCGGGCAGCGAGGGCTTGCTGTTCCTGCCGTACCTGATGGGCGAACGCAGCCCGGTGTGGGATGACCGCGCCAGTGGCAGCTTTGTCGGGCTGAACCTGTACCACAGCCGCATCCATTTGTACCGCGCCGTGCTCGAAGGGGTGAGTTTTGCCCTGCGGCATAACATCGAAGCCGGCACCCGCGGCGCGCATTCGCTGGACCCGCGTTTGATCGTGGTGGGCGGCGCCAGCCATTCGGACCTGTGGATGCAGATCATCGCGGACGTGACGCGGTACCCGGTGTACACCATTGTCCAGGAAGTGGAAGCAGCGTTGGGTGCGGCCTTGTTGGCTGCGCATACGGTGGGGTTGGTGAGCGACGGGGCGATGGAGAAGGGCTGGGTGCAGCTGCAGCTGCGGGCTGAGCCCAAGGCGGAACACGTCGAGGCGTATGACCTGGCGTTTGCCGAATACCTGAAACTGTATCCCGCCTTGAAACCGATCATGCACAACCTGCAAACCCACTGATTCACCACGGTCCAAAAAATGTGGGAGCTGGCTTGCCTGCGATAGCGGTGATTCAGCCAGCACATTTGCGACTGATACACCGCTATCGCAGGCAAGCCAGCTCCCACAGGGGATCTTCATTGTTCTTGAGATTTACATCTATGAACGCAACCTTTGACTTCACCCACCACCGCATCCTCGTCACCGGCGCCAGCAGCGGCATCGGCCGTGAAATCGCCCTGCAACTGATCGCCAGCGGCGCCGAGGTCTTTGCCCTTGGCCGCAACGCGCAGGCCCTGGCCGGGCTCGGCTGCCACAGCCTGTGCCTGGACATCGCCGACAGCGCCGCCCTCGACACAGCCCTGCAAGACCTGCCGCCGTTGCACGGCCTGGTCAATTGCGCTGGCATTTCGCGGCTGGAGCCGGCGGCGGCGATCAGCGCCGAGGCGTTCGACCAGGTGATGAACGTCAACGCCCGCGCCGCCGCGCAAGTCGCCAGTCGCGTGGCGGCCAAGATGATCGAGGCACAGATCGCCGGCAGTATCGTCAACGTCTCCAGCCAGGCCTCGCTGGTGGCGCTGGACGATCACCTCGGCTACTGCGCATCCAAGGCCGCGCTTGATGCGATCACCCGCGTGCAATGTGCTGAATGGGGGCGCTTCGGAATTCGCGTCAACAGCGTCAACCCCACGGTCACGCTGACGCCGATGGCGACCATGGCCTGGTCCGAGCCATCCAAGCGCGACCCGGCGCTGGCGGCCATCCCATTGGGGCGTTTTGCCGAAACCGTGGAAGTCGCTTTGCCGGTGCTGTTCCTGCTGAGCCACGCCGCCAGCATGATCAGCGGCGTCAGCCTGCCCATCGACGGCGGCTACACCAGCCGCTAGCCGTTTTCCAGGCGGCCGGCGATGACTACCTTGTCCCGTGGTTTGTGCGGGTCTTGCAGGCGGTCGAGCAACAGGCGCACCGCGCTGCTGCCGGCCAGCGACGCATCGTGGGCCACGCAGGCGATGGGCACTCCGAAGATATCGGCGAAGGGCAGGCGGTCGATGCCGCAGATGGTCAGGCTGTCGTGGGGGATATTGTGCATGCGCAACGCGCGCAGCGCGCCGAGGGTGATCAATTGGTTGAAGCCCATGATCGCGTCCGGCGCCGCGTGCTCGGCCAGGTAGTCGAGGGTGTGCAGGTAGGACGGCATCAGCGTGTAGTCGCCGGCCTGCACTTCGACCTGCACCTGGGGGTGTTCGGCGAGCACTTCGCGCAGGCCCTTGAGGCGTTCGACGGTGATGCGTGAGTGCTCGGGCCCGGTCAGCACCAGCAGGCGCTTGAGATCGGGCGTCTGGCGCAACAGGTAATGCGCGGCCTGGATGCCGCTGTGGTAGTTGTCGAGCACCACGCGGCTGAACGGGCTGTCGTGCAGCGTGCGGTCGAGCAGCACCACCGGCGTCTTGCCGTTGCCCAAGCGTTCCAGGTAGTCGGGTTGGTAGCTCGGTTCGTCGGAGACCGGCGACAGGATGATCCCCGCCACGCGGTAGCCCAGCAGGGTGTCCACCGCCTTGCTTTCCAGTTCTTCCAGCTCGTCGGTGTCTACCAGCATGATGGTGTAGCCGTGCTGCTTGGCTTCGCGGGAAATCGCCTTGATCATTTCGCTGTAGAACGGGTTGTCCACGGACGCGGTGATCACGCCGATGATCAGGCTTTCACTGCGCTTGAGCCCGCGCGCGAAGGCGTTGGGCACGTAGTCGAGCTCGCGTGCGACTTCGAGGATGCGGGCCAGGGTGGCGGGCTTGACCAGGTCGGGTTTGCTCAGCGCCCGGGACACGGTGATGGTGGTCATGCCGACGCGTTTGGCGATGTCGCTGATGGTGACGGGCTTTTTCTTGTTCATCGATAGGGCTGCGAAAGGACACACCCGCAGGCTAGCATGCGCGCGGGCGCAGAGTGATTCAAATCAACGGGTCCCAGCGCTGCGACCAGTCACTTTCGGCCTTGACCACGTCGCGCAGCAACGCCAGTGCCTGTTGCAACACCGCCGAATCCCGCGCTCGCGAATACACCAGGTAGGTGGGGAAACTGAATTCCGGCGCCTTGGGCACGCGCTGCATCACGCCGCTGTCCAGGTAGCTCTGCACCACACGGGTACGGAAATAGCCGGCGCCGCCGTTTTCCAGGATGTATTGCAACGCCAGCGGGCCGAGGTTGAAACTCAGCGCGGCGCGGGCCTTGTCGGGCAGGGCGGCGTCATGCTGCTGGCGAAAGCCCGGGCCCCAGTCGATATACACATACGGGTCCGGCGTGCTGACCAACTGCACCAGGATCAGTTTTTCTTCCAGCACCTGCTCCACTTGCAAGCCCGGCCAGTATTGCGGCTGGAACACCAGCGCGGCGTCGAGTACGCCCAGTTCCAGCTGGCGCAGCAGGTAGTCGCCTTCCCGCACTTCGGTGCGCAGCGCATGCCCGGGGATGTGCTGGCGCAGGGCCTGGGCCCAGCCGAGCATCAACGGGTTGCACAGGCTGACCTCGCCACCGATGTGCAGCACATTGCGATAGCCTTCCGGCAAGGGCAGGTCACGCTTGGCGGCTTCCCAGGTTTGCAGCAGTTGATTGGCGTACACCACGAAAGCCTCGCCATCGGCGGTCAGCCTGGCGCCTGCGCGGTTGCGCACGAACAGCGTGCTGCCGAGCTGGTTTTCCAGGTTTTTTACCCGTGCGGTGATGGCGGTCTGGGTGACGTGCAGTTTCTCTGCGGCCGCGGCCAGGCTGCCGCAGCGGGTGATTTCGAGGAAGGTGCGTGCCAGTTCGATGTCCATGAAGCCCCCCGGGAGATGAATGAGGGGCATTGTAGTGGAATGCAGTCAACACTGTGGGAGCTGGCTGATCGTTCCCACGCTCCGCGTGGTAATGCATCCCGTGACGCTCTGCGTCACCTGCACATATTGAGTTGACCGGCGGGACGCGGAGCGTCCCAGGCGGCATTCCCACGCGGAGCGTTGGAACGATCAAACTGACCCACCGCATTCGCGAGCAAGCCAGCTCCCACAGTTTTATTGCGTTTCAGCTCAGGGTTCGTGGGGCTTGGAGGTGCTCGGTGGGAAAGGCCTTTGCATACACCTGGCAAACCCGCAAAACCGTATCATCCGCAAACCGCGCGCCCACCACATGCAATCCCACCGGCAAGCCATTCGCCGCCAACCCGCACGGCACCGATGCCGCCGGTTGCTGGGTGAGGTTGAAGGGGTAGGTGAACGGGGTCCATTCGGTCCACTGCGCCAGGCCTGATCCGGGCGGTACGTCGTGCCCGGCCTCGAACGCCGTGATCGGCAGCATCGGCGACACCAGCACGTCGTAATGCTCATGGAATGCGGCCATGCGCGCCACCAGGGCTGCGCGCGCTTCGAGGGCGGCGTTGAAGTCGTCCAGGCTCAACCGTTCACCCCGTTGTGCGATCCGCAGCAAGCCTGGGTCCAGCAGCTGTTTTTGTGCGTCAGTCATTGCGCTGGTCAGGCGTGCGGCGCCGGCTGCCCACAGGGTGCTGAACACTTCCAACGGATCGCTGAAGCCGGGGTCGATCTGCTCGACATGGGCGCCCAGTTGCACCAGCCCTTCCACCGCCTGCGCGACCACCTTGGCCACTTGCGGGTCGACGTCCACGTAACCGAAGTTCGGGCTATAGGCGACGCGCAAACCTTTCAGGTCAGTACCCGGCGTCAGCCACGGCGTGCTGCGTGGCGCGCCGATCAAGCCATCCCGCGCATCCGGTTGCGCCACGGCCTGCAGCATCAGCACGCTGTCTTCCACGGTGCGGGTCATCGGCCCCAGGTGCGACAGAATCGTCATCGAGCTGGCCGGCCATTGCGGGACATAACCGAAGGTCGGCTTGATCCCGAAGGTGCCGGTAAACGCACAGGGAATCCGAATTGAGCCGCCGGCATCACTGCCCTGGTGCAACACGCCCAGGTTCAACGCTGCCGCCGCGCCCGCGCCGCCGGACGAGCCGCCCGCCGTGGTGCGGGTGTCCCAGGGGTTGCGGGTGATGCCGTACAAGGGGTTGTCGGTGACGCCTTTCCAGCCGAATTCGGGCGTGGTGGTCTTGCCCAGCAGCACCGCGCCGGCCTTGCACATAAAGCCGGAGAAGGGCGCGTCGATGTCCCACGGTCCTTCGGCGGATGTGGTGCGCGAGCCCTTGCGGGTGGGCATGCCGATGGTCAGCGTCAGGTCTTTGATCGACGCCGGTACGCCGTCCAGCGCACCGCAGGGCTCGCCCTTGAACCAGCGCTGTTCCGAGGCGCGTGCGGCCTGCAGTGCGCCTTGCGGGTCGACATGGCAGTAGGCATTGACCACCGGGTTGTAGCGCTCAATCCGCAGCAGTGCATCTTTGGTGACCTCTACCGGCGACAAGGATTTGTCGCGAAAGCGCTGCAGCAATTGCACCGCCGTCAGTTGGCCAATCTCACTCATGCCACATCCCCCTGCGCCGCTTTGACCATGGCGCGCAGCAATACCGCGCAGCCCGCCGCCAGGTCATCCGGCGCGGCGTTTTCGATTTCGTTGTGGCTGATGCCGCCTTCGCACGGCACAAAGATCATCCCGGCCGGGCCCAGTTCGGCGACGAAAATCGCGTCGTGGCCAGCACCGCTGACGATGTCCATATGGCTCAGGCCCAAGGCGCTCGCAGCGTCGCGCACGGCGTTGACGCACGCCGGGTGGAAGTCCAGCGGCGGGAAATCGGCGGTGGGCGTCAGTTCAAAGCTCAAGCCGTGGCGGGCGGCGGTGGCTTCGATCACGCCGCGCACTTCATCGACCATGGCTTGCAGCCTGTCGGCATGCAGATGGCGCAAGTCGATTGTCATCTGCACTTGGCCTGGGATCACGTTACGCGACCCCGGATGCAGGCTCAGGCAACCGACCGTGCCACACGCGTGGGGCTGCTGCTGATGGGCGATGCGGTTGACCGCGCTGACGACTTCGGCGGCGCCCACCAGGGCGTCCTTGCGCAGGTGCATCGGCGTCGGGCCGGCGTGGGCTTCGACGCCGGTGAGGGTCAGGTCGAACCATTTCTGGCCCAGGCAGCCCATCACCACACCAATGGTGGTGGCCTGGTCTTCAAGTACCGGGCCTTGCTCGATATGCGCCTCGAAATACGCGCCGACCGGATGGCCCAGCACCGCGCGCGGGCCGGCATAGCCGATGCGCTGCAATTCGGCGCCTACCGACAGGCCCTGATCGTCGAGTTTGTCGAGGGTGTCCTGCAGATCGAACTGACCGGCAAACACCCCGGAGCCCATCATGCACGGCGGGAAGCGCGAACCTTCTTCGTTGGTCCACACCACCACTTCAATCGGCGCCTGGGTTTCGATGTTCAAATCGTTGAGCGTGCGGATCACTTCCAGCCCGGCCATCACGCCGTAGCAACCGTCGAACTTGCCGCCGGTGGGTTGGGTGTCGATATGGCTGCCGGTCATCACCGGGGGCAGGGCGGGATTGCGCCCGGCGCGGCGTGCGAAGATATTGCCGATGGCGTCGACACTGACGCTGCACCCGGCGGCTTCGCACCACTGCACAAACAGGTCGCGGGCCTGGCGGTCCAGGTCCGTGAGGGCCAGGCGGCACACGCCGCCCTTGGCGGTGGCGCCCAGTTGCGCCAAGTCCATCAGCGATTGCCACAGGCGGTCGCGGTTGATCAGCGGGGCGTTGCTCTGGAGCGGTTGCGCAAAACTATTCATCAGCGTTCTCCGGTCAGGCACTCAGGGCCAAATAGCGGTTCTTGATGCTCGGGTCGGCCCGGAAGTCGGCGGCGCTGCCCTCGTAGACCACGCGGCCTTGTTCGAGCACGTAATGGCGGTCGGCGAGCTTGTCGCAGACCATCAGGTTCTGTTCCACCAGCAGCACCGGCAGGCCGTCGTCCTTGACCTTGCGCAAGATCTTCACCAACTCGTCGACGATCACCGGGGCGAGGCCTTCGGTGGGCTCATCGAGGATCAGCAGCTTGGGGTCGTTGAGCAGCGCGCGGGCGATGGCGAGCATTTGCTGCTCGCCGCCGGAGAGTGCGTGGCCGGCGTTTTTGCGCCGTTCCTTGAGGCGCGGGAACATGATGTAGACGTCTTCAAGCTGCCAACGGCTGGTCTTGCGTGCGGCGATGCGCAGGTTTTCCTCGACCGTGAGCAGGCGGAAAATCCCGCGATTTTCCGGCACCAGCGCCAGGCCCTGGCGCGCGATCTCAAAGATTTTCTGCCCCACCAGGGCCTGGCCATTGAAGTGGATCTGGCCCTGGCGCGGGCAAATAATCCCGAGGATGCTGCGCAGGGTGGTGGTCTTGCCGGCGCCGTTGCGGCCGAGCAGCGTCACCAGTTCGCCTGGGTTGACCGTCAGCGACACGCCTTCGAGCACGTGGCTCTTGTCGTAGTAGGAATGAATATTCTCGACGATCAGCATCAGGCAGCCTCCCCCAGGTAAGCGGTGCGCACACGTTCATCGGCGCGCACGAATTCCGGCGTGCCTTCCACCAGGATCTGCCCATGGCTCATCACGGTGATGCGTTGGCTGATGGACATGACAATGCTCATGTTGTGTTCGATCAACAGCACCGTGTGATCGCGACCGAGGTCGCTGATCAGTTGGGTCATGATCGGAATGTCGTCGATGCCCATGCCCGAGGTGGGCTCGTCGAGCATCAACAGTTTGGGCTTGGAGCAGATCGACATGCCCACCTCCAGCACCCGCTGCTGGCCGTGGGACAACTCGCCGGCCAGGGTGTCGGCGCGGGCGCTGAGTTGCAGGCGCTCCAGCACCTGGTCGGCCATCTCCAGGTGTTCGTGTTTGCTGTCGACGCGGCGCCAGAAATTCAGCGCGCGGGCGCCGTCACGGCCCTGTGCGGCCAGGCGCAGGTTTTCACGTACGCTGAGGTTCTGGAACAGGCTGGTGAGCTGGAACGAGCGCGCCATGCCCAGGCCGACGCGAGCGTGGGCGGGTTTGCGCATCAGGTTCTTGCCGTCGAAATGAATCTCTCCGGCGGTGGCCTGGCGTTCACCGGTGAGGCAGTGGAACAGGCTGGTCTTGCCCGCGCCGTTGGGCCCGATGATGGTGTGGATGGTGCCGGCTTCGACCTTGAGGTTCACGCCGTTCACCGCATGGAAGGCACCGTAGGCCAGTTCCAGGTCTTTGGTTTCCAGCAGGATGCTCATAGCCCTTGCTCCTTGGCGACGACAGCGGTTTTGCGGCTGCCGCGCACCTTGTCGAACAGCGACGCCAGGCCGCCCCACAAACCGCCGCGCATGAAGATCACCACCAGGATCAGGATCACCCCCAGCAGCATCAGCCAGCGCGGCCACAGGTCGGAGAGAAAGTCGCCGAGCAGCACGATGGAACCGGCGCCCAGCAATGAGCCGAACAGCGAGCCGGTGCCGCCGACGATGGTCATGATCAGGATGTTCTCGGACATCGCCAGGTCGATGTTCGACAGCGGCACAAAGTGAAGCAGCATGGCGTACAACGCGCCGGCGATGCCGGTGACGGCGCCGGAGAGCACGAACACCAGGATCTTGAAGTGCCGGGTGTCGTAGCCGATGGCCGAGGCGCGGGTTTCGTTTTCGCGGATCGCCATCAAGGTGCTGCCGAACGGCGAGGCGATCACCCGGCGTGCACCGATGAAGATCAGCAGGAACAGCACCGCGACAAAACCGTAGAAGGCGCGGGCGTCGACCAGCGACAGCAGCACGGTGTCACCGATACGGATCTCCGGACGCGGCACGCTGAGCAGGCCGTTGTCGCCGCCGGTCCAGTCGCTGAGGGTGTAGGCGACGAAGTAGGCCATCTGGCTGAACGCCAGGGTCAGCATCACGAAGTAGATGCCGGTGCGGCGGATCGCCAGGGCGCCCACCAGCAACGCCAGGAAACCGCCCGCGACGGCGGCGCCGAGCAACGCGGTGAACAGGCCCAGTTGCAGGTGGATCATCAGCAGCGCCGCGCAATACGCGCCGGCGCCAAAGAAGATGCCTTGGCCGAACGACAACAGTCCGGTGTAGCCCAGCAACAGGTTGCAGGCCAGCGCAGCCATGGCAAAGATCAGGATCTCGGTGGCCAGGGTCGCCGAGGGCAGTATCAACGGCAGGCCGATCAGCACCGCCAGGACCCACAGCAGCATCGCGCGCGATTGGGTCTTGGCAAACGGCAGGGGGTTTTTCTCGCTCATGTCAGGCTCTCCCGAACAGGCCGTAGGGACGAACCAGAATCACCACGGCCATCGCGCCATAGATCATCAGGCTCGCGCCTTGGGGCCAGAGTGTGGTCATCAGGCTTTGCACCACGCCCACCAGCAAACCGCCGACCAGCGCACCGCTGAACGAGCCCATGCCGCCGATCACCACCACCACAAAGGCAATGCCCAGGATCTCGGGGCCGACAAAGGGCTGGGCGCCGCGCAATGGCGCGAACAGCACGCCGGCGACACCGGCCAAGGCGACGCCGAGGGCGAAGGTCATCGAAAACAAACGGAAGATATTGGTGCCCAGCAACGACACGGTTTCGGTGCTTTCACTGCCGGCGCGCACCAAGGCGCCGAAGCGTGTGCGTTCCAGCAGCAGCCACAGGCCCAGGCCCACCAGCCCGGAAAACACGATGAGGAACAGGCGGTAGTACGGGTAGACGAAGTCGCCTACCACCAGCACGCCGCGCAGCAGTTCCGGCACCGCGACGCTTTTGCCCACCGGGCCCCAGATCATCACGCTGGCTTCCTGGATGATCAGCGCTATGCCTAAGGTCACCAGGATCTGGAACATGTGCGGCAAGTGGTAAATCCGCTGGATCAATAATCGCTCGATGGCCCAGGCCAGCGCGGCCACCACCAGCGGCGCAATCAGCAGCGCCAGCCAGAAGTTGCCGGTGAGGCTCACGGCGGTGTAGCAGATGTAGGCACCCAGCAGGAAGAACGCGCCGTGGGCGAAGTTGACGAAGTTGAGCAGGCCGAAAATGATCGTCAGCCCGACCGCGATCAGGAAGTAGATCATCCCCAGCCCGAGGCCGTTGAGTATCTGGAACAGGTACAGATTAAGCATGCAGGAATCCTCGAACAGGCGGCCGCGCGGGCGACCCTGTCGTATGCAACGGGTCAGGATCAGGCCAGCGTGCAGCCCGTGGCGTCCACCGGCGGGAACGACTGGCCGGCGCTGAGCACTTTGGCCAGGTCATCCTTGTCTGCCATGTCGCCGCTGGCCTTGCCGATCAGCAGGTAGTAATCCTTGATCACCTGGTGGTCGCCGGCGCGGATCGATTCCTTGCCGGTGGGGCCTTCGAAACTCAGGCCCTGCATGGCCTTGGCCACGGTTTTCCCGTCGAAGCTGCCGGTTGAGACGATGGTTTCGAGCATGACCTTGGTGCTGATGTAGTCAGCGGCCAGCGGGTAGGTGGGGTTGATGCCGTATTTGGCCTGGGTCAGCTTGACCAGTTCACGATTGAGCGGGGTGTCGACCTGGTGCCAGTACTGCGCGCCGAGGTACACGCCTTCAAGCAGGTCACTGCCCAGCTCCTGGAATTGATCAAGGCCGGCGGACCACACCAGCAGCACTTTCATGCGCTCCTTGATGCCGAAGTTCACCGCCTGGCGCAGGGTGTTGGACGACTGGCTGCCGAAGTTGAGCAGCACCAGCACGTCGGGTTTGGCGGCGATGGCGTTGGTGAGATAGCCGGAGAATTCCTGCTCCTGCAACGAGTGGTAGCTGTTGCCGACGTGTTCCAGGCCGTTGTCCTTGAGCACGGTTTTTGCGCCTTCGAGCAGCGCTTCGCCAAACACGTATTGCGGGGTGATGGTGTACCAGCGCTTGGCCTGCGGCAGCAGCTTGATCAGCGGCACCATGGTTTCGCGGATCGCGCCGTAGGTGGGCACCGACCAGCGGAAAGTGGCGGGGTTGCAGTCCTTGCCGGTGACTTCATCGGCACCCACCGGGGTCATGAAGACGCCGCCGACCTTGTCGACTTCCTTGGCCACCGCCAGGGCCGATGACGACAACGTGCAGCCCTGGAAGAACCGCGCGCCGTCCTGCTGGATGGCTTCCTGGACCTTGCGCACCGCCTTGCCAGCGTTGCCTTCGGTGTCGATGACCTTGTAGTTGAGCGGGCGACCGAGAATCTCGGGGTGTTGTTCCACCGCCAGGCGCGAACCCATGTCGGCAAACTTGCCATAGCTGGCAAAGGCGCCGGACATGGACTTGAGGCCGTAAAAGGTAAAAGGCTCGGCGGCGAATGCAGAGCGTATGCCCAGCGGAAGGCTGAGGGCGGCTGCTGCGGTGAGGCTGGCTTTCAACAACGTACGACGCTGCATGGGGTGACTCCCTGGTTTAGTTATTGGCAGGAGTGGCAATGGCGATACGGTGGAGCAAGGGCCTGTGGGCAGGCCTGTTATTGGGTGATGCGATTTATCAGATCAACTCGGTCAACTGTGGGAGCTGGCTTGCCTGCGATGCGCATAGGTATCGACACATCTTTCAACGGCTGACAAATCTCCCTGTAGTGAGCGGGCTCGTCCCGCGCTGGGTGGCGAAGCCGCCCCAATAAAGACACCGCGCAGTTTCAGACAAACCCAATTCGCCTGGTTTGGGGCCGCTTCGCAGCCCAGCGCGGGACAAGCCCGCTCACTACAAGTTGGGTTTCCAAATGGGAAACTCTGGTGTGTTCAGGGACGGTGATCGAACTCCAGCAAAAAATGCGGGCTGACCTGGCCTTCCAGCGCGGTCATATGGTGTTCGGCATCGCACATGTGCTCATGCATCAGGCTGCGAACCGCGCTTTCATCCCCGGCGCGAAACGCGATCAGCAGTTGCTTGTGGTAGTCCAGGTTGGCCGCGTCGAACTGCTTGCGCTTGGGCTTGTAGGCCTTCTTCAGCACCACCAGGTCGCGCAGCAGGTCGTTGAGAAACTGCGCCATGAAACTCAGCAGCGGGTTGGGGCAGGCCTTGGCCAGCAGGTTGTGGAACTCCAGTTCCGCCAGGCGTTGCTCACGCTGGCCGGCCTCGCTGTCTTCCGGTGCGCTGCAAAAGTCCACGTTGTCTTGCAAGGCCTGGTAGTCGTCTTCGCTCAGGCGTCCGAGCACTGACACCGCCAGCTCCACTTCAATGACTTTGCGCAGTTGGTACACCTGTTCGCCATCCAGATGCTGGAAGTGCAGGTAGTTGCGCAACGCGCGGCTGGCCGGCTCGGTGCCGGCCTGGTTCAGGTAGGCGCCGCCGCTGGGCCCGGTGCGCGTGCTCACCAGGCCTTCCACTTCCAGGGCCTTGAGCGCTTCGCGGGCCGAGCCCTTGGAGCACTGGAAGCTTTCCATCAGCTCACGTTCGGTGGGCAGGCGGTCGCCGGGCTTCAACGCATCGGTGACGATGGAGCGCTTGACCGACTCGACGATCACATCGGACAGCTTCTGGCGTTTGCGTCGCAGCGGGCGGCTTAGCATGGGTTCGATTTATCGTATTAATGCGGATAAATAGCACTTAATAACGATCGCGACGCAGCGTCAACGTTGGGTGTCGTTTTCAATGGCAGAAGGTCGCAAACGGATGGCTACTCCCCGTTGCCTGGATCCAGGCAACGCGTGGACGGTGGTGGTTGCTTGCCGAACACCAGGAAGTCACCGGCCCAGCGGTTGATACAACCGCTGGCGTCCTGTTTGTCCGGCTCTTTCAGGCGCAGTTGCGCCACATGGGGCGCCGCCGTTTCAGCTTGTTGCGCGTTGACCAGCACCATGCGCACAACCCGCTCCGGGAACAGCGCCGCGTAATGGTTGCCCAGGCGGGCTGCGTCGGCGTTACCCAGGTAGAGCAGTTGGGCGTCGCCGAGTTGGGTACGGACGAACTCCATGTCCTGGGCGGCCTGCTCGATGCCGTTTTCGTTGCTGAGGTCGCGAGGGCTCAGTTCAATGACGTCGTAACGGTTGACCAGCGTGCGATAGGCCGGGTTGGAGTAGGCGCCCCAGAGGCTGGTCAGATGAATGACAAAGGTGCCGGCCTGGTTCTTTTTAACGGCGTCGCCGGCCTGGGCAAATACCACACCTTCGCGGTTCAGCGGGTCACGGGCGCCGACGCGGGTCAGGTACAGGCGCAGGCTGCCTAGTCGGGGCGCGGCGTGGTTGCGCGGCACGGTGACGATGCCGCATTGGGTGCGTTGCAGCACTTCTGGGTCCAGGCGTTCCGCGCCGGGCAGGGGGCAGTCCAGCAGCCAGTCGATGGCGGTAGGTGGGATCAGCGGTTGGGCTGCGCTGGCCGTCACCCAGAGGCAGGCGCACGTCAGGTATTTTGCAACAGTCATCGAGAGGTCCTGGGCGGCCGGGTGAGAGCGGCTTTTTTACCAAGGACCTTTGGTCGATTAATGTAGGGTGAGAAGACAGCTGACGTACGAAACTGGAGTTTTGTTTATCGGATCTGCGTCTGCCAACCGCCACCCAGCGCCTTGTACAGCGCGATGCTCGCCTGCAGGCGTGACAGGCGCAATTGCACATTCTGGTCCTGGGCCGCGTACAGGGTACGTTGGGTTTCCAGCACGGTGAGCAGGTCTGCGGCGCCCGCCTGGTAGCGGCTTTCGGCGATCTGGAAGGCGCTCTGGGCCTGTTGCAGTTCTTCACTTTGCCATTGGCGTTGCTCGTCGAGGCGGGTAATGCTGCTGAGGGCTTTTTCCACATCGGCAAAGCCGTTGATGATCGCGCCGCGATAAGTTTGCAGCAGCTCATCCTGGCGTGCGCGGGCCTTGTCGCGTTCAGCGCTTAAACGGCCGTTGTTGAAGAGAGGGCCGACCAGGCCGGCGGTCAGCGTGTAGTAGGGGCTGCGCAGGACATCCGCGACCTTGTAGGCGTCGGAACCCAGGGTTGCGCCAAGGGTGATGGCGGGCAGCATGGCCGCCCGGGCCACGGTAACGTCGGCTTGTGCGGCCGCCAGTTGCGCCTCGGCCTTGGCGATATCGGGCCGGCGGCTGAGCAACTGGCTGGGCACGCCGGTGCCGATGGTCGGCCAGGTCAGCGCCGCGAAGGGCTCGGCACCGAGTTGCAGAGCCTGCACCGGCTGGCCGAGGAGGGCGGCCAGGGTGATCCGCGACTCTTCGGCCAGTTGCTTGATCAGCGGCAGTTGGCGCTGCTGGCCGGCCACCAGGCTTTTTTGCTGGGCCAGTTCCAGGGCGGTGGCGGAGCCTGCGTCATAGCGGGTCTGCACCAGGCCGAGCACGTTGCGCGCGTTGGCCAGGTTCAGCGCGGCGATCTGCTCGCGCTGCTGGGCGGCCAGGGTTTGCGCGTAGCGGTCGGCCACGCTGCCGAGCAGGGTCAGTTCCACGGTCGCCTGGTCGAACTCGCTGGCGCGCAGGCTGTGCAGGGCGCTGTCGCGCGCAGCGGCGCGACCACCCCAGAAATCCACTTCATAGCTGGCAGTGAGATTGGCGCCGAAGTTGTCGACGGCTTCGTCGCTTTGTGAGGCATCCAGATCCGGTCCCCCCGGGCCGCTCAGCAATTTCTGATGGCTGGTGGTGAGGTTGAACTTGACCTCTGGCAACAACGGCGCGCCGGCGATCACTGCACTGGCTTGGGCTTGACGCACGCGGGCGGTGGCGGCGGCCACGTCGAAACTGTCGCGGCGGGCCAGGTCGACCAGACGGTTCAACTGCGGGCTGCCGAATTGCGTCCACCATTGCCGGTTGGTGGCTTGCGCGGCGTCGCGCTCGGCATATTGCCAGGCGGCCGGCGGTGCGAGGCCGCTGTCGATAGCGGGCGGGTTGCCGGCGCAGGCGCCGAGCAGCACACACAGACCGGGCACGCAGAGGGATCGTTTATTCACTGGTCAACGCCTTAACCGGATCGAGCCGGGCAGCTTTACGGGCCGGCATGAAGCCGAATACGACACCGGTGACCAGGGCACAACCAAATGCGCCCAGTACCGCCACCAGGGAAAACTGTACGGCCACCTCTGCCAGCACCAGCACGCCGCCCACGAGCAGGGCCAGGGCAATGCCGCACAGGCCGCCGACCACCGACAGCATCACCGCTTCCGTCAGGAATTGGCGCAGGATGTCGCGCTGGCGCGCCCCGGTGGCCATGCGGATGCCGATTTCACGGGTCCGCTCGCGCACGGTCATCAGCATGATATTCATCACGCCGATACCGCCCACCAACAGGGAAATCGCCGCAATCGAACCGAGCATCAGCGACAGCGTGTTCTGCGTGCGCGCTTCGGCCTGGATCATTGCCGCATTGTTGGTCAGCTCGTAATCACGCTTGCCGTTGTGCAACCTTTGCATAAGCTGGTCGATGGCCAGCTCGGCCTCGCGGACCTTGCGCGCATCGGCCGCCGCGATCACCACGTATTCGGGGTTGTAGCTGCCGAACAGACGCACGCTGGCGGCGGTGTAGGGGATGGCAATGCGGTCGTCGCTGTCCTTGTTGCCGGAACTGGCGCCTTTTTCCGCCAGCACGCCGATCACCTGGAACGGCACGTTCTCAATCAGGATGTATTGGCCAATGGGGTCGACTTCGCCCTTGAACAGCTTCTCGCGCACCCGATGCCCGATCACCGCCACCGTGGCCGCGGCGCGCTCGTCCTCGGCCGTGAAGTAATTGCCCTCGACCACCGGCCAGTTGAAAATCTGCGGGAAGTTGGTGTCATTGCCGCCCACGTAGGCCATGTAGTCGACATTGCCGAACCGTACCCCGGCCTCGCTGCCGTTGACCGGCATGATGCGCTGCACCTGGGGCAGCGCCGCCAGTGCGTGGACGTCCTCGAGGGTGACGATACCCGGCGGCGTACGCGGGTTGGGCGACGAGCCACTGAGGTAGATGATGTTGGAACCGAACGCGCCCATCTGCGCCATGACCTGGCGCTTGCTGCCTTCGCCCACTGCCAGCATCACCACCACCGACGCCACGCCGATGATGATGCCCAGCAGGGTCAGCGCGGTGCGAAAGCGATTGATCCACATCACGCGCCAGGCCGCCTGTACCGCGTCCACCAGCTCGGCTTTCCACGCACCGTTGTGCTCGGCGCCGTCGGCCAGGCGTTGGCGCAGGTCCACGGCTTGCAACGCACCGTTCGCCAGTGCCGGTGCGGCATCGCTGCCATCGGCCGAGTCGCTGATGATCAAGCCGTCGCGAATCTCGATGATGCGGTTGGCCCGCGCCGCCACTTCGCGGTCGTGGGTGATCAGGATCACCACGTGGCCCTGGCCGGCCAGTTCGTCCAGCAGGCTCATGACCTCGGCGCCGCTGTGGCTGTCGAGGGCGCCGGTGGGTTCGTCGGCCAGGATGATATGACCGCCGTTCATCAACGCGCGCGCGATGGACACCCGCTGCTGCTGACCACCGGAAAGCTGGTGCGGACGGTTGCCGGTGCGTTCGGCCAGGCCAAGGCGCGTGAGCAGGGCGCTGGCGCGGGCGTGGCGCTCGGCGGCGCTGATGCCGGCATAGATCGCCGGCATTTCGACGTTTTCCTGGGCCGACCCCGAGGGGATCAGGTGGTAGCCCTGGAACACAAAGCCGAAGGCTTCGCGGCGCAGCCAGGCCAGCTCATCGCTGTCCAGGTGGGCGACGTTTTCCCCGGCGAACAGGTAGTCACCCATGCTGGGGCGGTCGAGGCAGCCGAGGATATTCATCAAGGTCGACTTGCCCGAGCCCGAGGCCCCGACGATGGCGACGAATTCCCCGGCATGGATCGACAGGTCGATGCCGCGCAATACGTCAACCTGCGGGCTATCGCCGCCGCCGTAGGATTTGCGGATGTTCTTGAGTTCGATCAGGGGCGTGGTCAACTCAACCCCCGCTGCCGTCGGCCGGGCCGATCAGCAGTTGATCGCCTTCGTCCAGGCCGTCGAGCACCTGGACGCGCAGGCGGTCGCTGATGCCCAGCTGCACGTGACGTTCTTCGATACGGCCGTTTTTCAACACGACCCGCGCGACCTGCCGGTCGGTGCTGGAAGTGCCTTGCAACGCGGCAACGGGTGCGGTGAGGGCGTCCTTGACCTGGCTGGCGACGAAAAACACCTGGGTGGTCATCTCCGCCATCAGTGCGTTGTCGCTGTTGTCCACGTCCAGCAACACGGTGTACAGCACCACGCGGCCACTGCCGCTTTTATTGGAGCTGTTGGGGCTGCCACTGCCCTGGGTTTCGTTCAACGGCTTGGGCGGGATCGGCAGGATCTGCCGCACGGTGCTGGTCCAGCGTCGGTTGCCGCCGCTGAGGGTGGTGAAATACGCGGTCATGCCGGGTTTGACGTGGCCGATATCGGCCTCGGAGACTTCTGCCCACACGGTCATCGGCGACAATTTGGCGATGCGCAGGATCAGCGGGGTCTGCTGCTGCGCATTGAGGGTCTGGCCGACCCGTGCGTCCACCGCCACGACGGTGCCGGCCATGGGCGCGTAGATGCGCGTGTAGCCCAGTTCCGCCTCGTCGCTGCGCAGGCTGGCCCGGGCCTGGCGGATCTGGGCCTGGTACATGTCGATCCGGGCCTGGGTGGCCTTGAGTTCCGCGCTGGCGGTTTGTACGTCTTCTTCACGGGTGGCGTTGCCAGCGGCCAAGCGTTGCTGGCGCTGGTACTTCTGGCGCGCCAGCTCGTGCTGGGCCCTCTGCTCCTGCAACTGGGCGTTGAGGTTTTCGATGGCGTAGCGGCTGGCATCGAGCTTGGCCTGTTGCGTGGACGGGTCGATCTCCACCAGCAGCTGGCCTTCCTGGACCTGGTCGCCGGCCTCGACGTGGATCTTGCGGATTTGCCCGGATGCCTGGGCGCCGACGTCCACGTAGCGGCGTGGTTGCAGGGTGCCCAGGGCGGTCACGCTGTTTTCGATGTTGCCGCGGCTGACGGTCACGGTGGTGAGCGCGTCACGCCCCGGCGGCAGCACCTGCCAGGCCGCGATGGCGATGATGGGGAGCAGGCACGCGATAGCCAGCAAGGCGCGTCGGGCAGGTCGAGGGCGTTTCATGCTTTGGTTCCAGCCAGGAAAGTTCGGACCGCGGTTGCGGGGAGCTGACAAGTAAACGAGGGAATTGCACGCAAATTTAGGCGGTTACACAAGCGGTTACAGCTCCCTTGAAGAAAAATTATCGTCCATTGATGCAAGTGTGCTTAAAAGTAGATGAGAATTACTATAAATTGCACGTAGCCAATCTGCCATTACTGAGTGGCTTGATTTCTTGTAGGAGCGAGCTTGCTCGCGAAGAGCGCCCGGGCTATGCGTTCTTCCTGAATGTGCGCGTTATCGTTAACGACCTTCGCGAGCAAGCTCGCTCCTACAAACGCTGTCTTCTTTCGCACCCAAGGGCCTAATGCCGCCACCCGGCGGTCGGGAGTCATGTTGGAAAACTACTATCGCGAGCTGGTGTGTTTCCTCAACGCCAAGCTGGGCAACCGTCAGGTGGCCGAAGATGTGGTGCATGACGCTTATGTCCGGGTGCTGGAACGTTCCAGCCAGGTTCCCATCGAACAACCCCGCGCCTTTTTGTACCGCACCGCCCTCAATTTGGTGATCGACGGTCACCGCCGCAACGCCTTGCGGCAGGTCGAACCGCTGGAGGTGCTTGACGCCGAAGAACGCTTCGCCACCAGCTCGCCGCACACCCAGCACGACCATGGCCAGCGCCTGGAACTGCTCGAACGTGCCTTGGCCGAGCTGTCGCCGGCCTGTCGCGACAGCTTTCTGCTGCGCAAGCTCGAGGGCCTGACCCACCTGCAGATCGCGGAGCGCCTGTGTATTTCCCGCGCGCTGGTGGAGAAACACATCGTCAACGCCATGAAGCACTGCCGGGTGCGGATGCGCGAGTGGGAAGCCTGCTGACCCGCTGTTAGTTAAATTTTATTTCACTGTCCTCGTTTCCTATCAACACATGACCTGTTGTGCAGGTCTTGAAGGTATTCCCGCCCCACCGCCAAGGGGCTTATCCAGAGGACACTGGAATGACACAGGCAATTGCTTCGCCCGCGGTTCACGACCTGATCGGTATCGGTTTCGGCCCTTCGAACCTGGCGCTGGCCATCGCCCTGCAGGAGCGCGAAAAGGCCCAGGGCAAACTCGACGTGCTGTTTCTCGACAAACAGGCCGACTACCGCTGGCACGGCAATACCCTGGTGACCCAGAGCGAACTGCAGATTTCGTTCCTCAAGGACCTGGTGACCCTGCGCAACCCCACCAGCCCGTATTCCTTCGTCAATTACCTCAAGGCCCACGACCGCCTGGTGGACTTCATCAACCTGGGCACCTTCTACCCGTGCCGCATGGAGTACAACGACTACCTGCGCTGGGTGGCGGGGCAGTTCCAGGCCCAGGCGCGCTATGGCGAGGAAGTGCTGGCCATCGAGCCGATCCTGCATCAGCAGCAGGTTGAAGCACTGCGCGTGATTTCCCGCGATGCGCTGGGCGAGCAGCATGTGCGTACCACCCGTTCGGTGGTGGTCAGCGCCGGCGGCACGCCACGCATTCCCGAGGCGTTCAAGGCGCTCAAGGGCGATAACCGCGTGTTCCACCATTCGCAATACCTGGAGCGCCTGGCCGCGCAGCCGTGCGTCGAGGGCAAGGCCATGCGTATCGCCATCATCGGTGGAGGCCAGAGCGCGGCCGAGGCGTTTATCGACCTCAACGACAGCTTCCCGTCGGTGCAGGTCGACATGATCCTGCGCGGGTCGGCGCTCAAGCCCGCCGATGACAGCCCGTTCGTCAACGAAGTGTTCTCGCCGGCCTTTACCGACCTGGTGTTCCAGCAGGAGGGCGCCGAGCGCGAGCGCCTGGTCGCCGAGTACCAGAACACCAACTATTCGGTGGTTGACCTGGATCTGATCGAGCGTATCTACGGCATCTTCTACCGTCAGAAAGTCTCCGGCATCGCCCGCCAGGCGTTCCGTACCATGACCGTGGTCGAAAAGGCCACCGCCGGCCCGCTGGGTATCGAACTGGCGCTGCGCAACAATGCCAGCGGCGAAACCAGCGTCAATCACTATGATGCGGTAATCCTGGCGACCGGCTACGAGCGCCAGACGCACCGCGCCTTGCTGGCGCCGCTGGAAGCCTACCTGGGCGACTTTGAAGTGGCGCGGGACTACCGCATCGTCACCGATGAGCGTTGCAACGCCGGTATCTATATCCAGGGTTTCAGCCAGGCCAGCCACGGCTTGAGCGATACCTTGCTGTCGGTGCTGCCGATCCGGGCGGATGAAATTGCGGCCTCGTTGTATACACTGGAGCGTGGGCGTGGCCAGGGCCGCTCGGTGCAGGACTTGTTGCTGGCTACCGCGAGCTGACCAGCTGCGCTTGTGAGCAGGAGGGTTGGCTGATACTGTACAAAAAACCAGTATCGGTAACCTTCCATGCAGTTGATCGAAAAACTCAGCATCCTCGCCGACGCCGCCAAGTACGACGCCTCGTGCGCCAGCAGCGGCGCGCCCAAGCGCAGCTCCGAGGGCAAGGCGGGGCTGGGTTCCACCGATGGCATGGGCATCTGCCACAGCTACACGCCGGACGGGCGCTGCGTGTCGTTGCTCAAGGTGCTGCTCACCAACTTCTGCCTGTACGACTGCCAATACTGCGTCAACCGCCGCTCCAGCGACGTGCCCCGCGCGCGTTTCAGCCCGGAGGAGGTGGTCACCCTGACCCTGGATTTCTACCGGCGCAATTGCGTCAGCGGGCTGTTTCTGAGCTCCGGCATCATCCGTTCGTCCGACTACACCATGGAGCAGTTGGTGCGGGTCGCCAAACTGTTGCGCGAAGAGCATGACTTTCGCGGTTATATCCACCTCAAGACCATTCCCGACGCGGACCCGGCGCTGATCGCCGAAGCCGGGCGTTATGCCGACCGCCTGAGCGTGAACATAGAGCTGCCCACCGAGGCGAGCCTGCAGACCCTGGCGCCGGAAAAACAGATCGTCTCGATCAAGCAGGCCATGCAGACCATCTACACCGGCGAGCAGACGGTGCTCAACGAACCCCGTGCGCCGCGTTTCGCGCCGGCCGGGCAGAGCACGCAGATGATCGTCGGCGCCGACGATACCGACGACAGCACCATCCTGCATGGTGCCGAGGCGTTGTACGGCAACTTCAAGCTGCGTCGCGTGTATTACTCGGCGTTCAGTCCCATCCCCAACAGCCCGAAGAGCGTTCCCCTGGCGGCACCGCCTTTGATGCGCGAGCACCGCCTGTACCAGGCCGACTTCCTGTTGCGCAGCTATGGCTTCAGCGCCAACGAGCTGTTCAAGGGCCCCGGCCACCTGGCACTGGATATCGACCCCAAGCTGGCCTGGGCCCTGGAACACCGCGAGGTGTTCCCCCTGGACCTGAACCGCGCCGAAGCCACCTTGATCGCACGCATTCCGGGCATTGGCCTGCGCACCACCCAGCGCCTGGTGGACCTGCGCCGTGAACGCAAGATCCGCTTCGAAGACCTGGCACGCATGCGCTGCGTACTGGCCAAGGCCAAGCCATTCTTCATCACCAGTGACTACCACCCGCAACAGGCCGAAAGCACCAGCGTGTTGCTGCGCGAGCAGTTGCGCGACCGCCCGGCGCCGCAGCAGATGGGATTGTGGGGATGATCAGCCTGGAATGCGGCAACCTGTTCAGCACCTGGCGCGAGCAGGCGCGCTGGTTGCTCAGCCATCAGGTCGACCCCAGCCAGGTGAGCTGGGGTGAAGCCGAAGTGCCCGATCTGTTTGCCACTGACCAGCCCGTTCCCGAAGGGCTGGGGCCGTTCCAGACACGAGTGCCCAAGGCCTTGCTGGAACTGCTGGAATCGGCCGCGTGTTACCACGGCGACCAGCGCTGGAGCCTGTTGTATGAAGTGTTGTGGCGCGTCAGCCATGGCGACCGCACGGCGATGCTGGCGGGGGACAAGCTGGGCAGTGAGTTGCAGCGGCGGATCAAGCAGGTCAGCCGTGAAGCGCACCACCTGCATGCGTTTGTGCGCTTTATCGCCTTACCCGCGGATGCGGGCCCCGACTTGCCGGAATACGTGGCTTGGCACGAACCGGCGCACGACATCCTGAAATCCGCCAGCCAGCATTTTGTCGGGCGCATGGGGCGCCATCGCTGGATGATCGCCACGCCGCTGGACGGGGTGTATTACGACGGTGAGCAGTTTATCCACCAGCGCGAGTGCCCCGAGGCATGGCGGCAACTGGCGCAGAATGTCGAGGACCCGCACAGTGCGATGTGGCTGACCTACTACAGCCACATCTTCAACCCGGCGCGGTTGAACCCCAAGGTGATGGAGGGGCACTTGCCGAGCCGCTTCTGGAAGAACCTGCCGGAGGGCAAGTTGATCCCGGGCTTGATCAGTGAAGCGCGCACGGGGAAGCAGAAGGACGGCCAGGCAAAACTGATTGGCGCCCGGCCCGGGAAGAAAATCCCGAGCCCTTTGTAGTGAGCGGGCTTGGCGAATCGTCGCACCGCCCGCGCTGGGTGGCGAAGCCGCCCCAACAAAGACACCTCAAGGTTCCAGTTAAAACCGAATCGCCTGGTTTGGGGCGGCTTCGCCACCCAGCGCGGGACAAGCCCGCTCACTACACAAGTCAATCGAGGCAAGTCAGCGCCGCCAACCGCCACCCAAGGCAGTCACCAGCCCCACGCTCGCCTGCAGCTGCCGCGTCTGTACAGCCTGCAATGTCCGCTGTGCCTGCAACGCCGCTGTCTGCGCGGTCACCACATCCAGGTAACTCACCGCCCCGGCTTGATAGCTGTTCATCGCCAGTGACTGGGTGTGCTGCGCGGCATCCGCCGCTGCCTGTTCATCCTGCGCTTGCTGCTGCAAATCCCGCAGTTGCGCCAGGTTGTCTTCCACCTCCCGCACCGCTTTGAGTACCTGGCTACGGTAGTGCGCCGAGGCTTCTTCAAACTCGGCGTTGGCTTGGCGCTCATTGGCGCTCAGTCGGCCGCCATCAAAGATCGGCATGTTGACCAGCGGCCCCAGCGCCCAGTAGCGATTGCTCGCCGACAGCAGATTGCCGACGCCTTGCGTCTGCCCGCCGATCAGCCCGGTCAGGCTGAAATCCGGATACCACGCCGCCTTGGCCACGCCGATATTGGCATTGGCGGCAAACACTCGGCGTTCCGCCGCCGCGATGTCCGGGCGCCGTTGCAGCAGATGGCTTGGCAATTGCGCAGGCGTCTTCGGCAGTTTCATTAACCCTTGGCTCGGCGCCAATGTGAAATCACTGGCGGCCACACCCACCAATTCTCCGATGGCATGCTCGGTAAGGTTGCGTTGGCCGCGCACGTCATCCCATTGTGCCTTGGCCTGGGCCAACTGGTTTTGCGCACGAGTGAGGTCCAGCTCCGATGCAATCTGGCCCTCATAGCGGCTGCGGGTCAGTTGCAGCGCCTGGCTGAAATCCTGCAGCGAACTGTTGAGAATCCGCGCCTGTGCGTCCAGGCCATTGAGCTGCACGTACAAGGTTGCCAACTGATGCTGCAGGCTCAGGCGCGCGGCGGCCAAATCATCGCCAGACGCCTGCGCCTGGGCATCGCCGGCGGCCACCTGGTTGCGGACTTTGCCCCACAGGTCGAGGTCGTAGCCCAGCGAAAAACCGGCGGTGTCGCTGTTATACACCGACGGTTGCGTACTCCCGCGCAGTGGCCGTGAGTCTGATTGGCGCTGGCGCAGGGGTTGCGCGCTGGCGGTGATCTGCGGGAACAACCCGGCCCGCAATTGGCTGGCGTACGCCTGGGACGCATCGAAGTGCGCCAGTGCCGCTGCCAGGTCCGGGTTGGCCTTGAGCAGTCGCTGTTGCAGGTCATCCAGGCGCGGGTCGTTGTAGAGTTTCCACCACTCGGGCGCCAGTAGGTCGCACGTTTGCGCGCTGTGCCAAGGGCCATCGCCGGTCTGTTCGCGATAGTGGGTGGGCAGGTCAACCGTCGGCGCCTTGTAAGCGGGCGCCATCGAGCAGCCTTGCAACGCCAGCAGCATCAAGGCTGCGATGGGTTTAAGCCGCGGGCGCATGCATACCTCCCGAGGCGTTGGCCAGTTGCACTGGGTCACCTTCACGCAGGGCGTCGGGCGGGTTGTCGACCACGCGGTCGGTGGGTTTCAGGCCCTGGTCGACCACCAGGCGCTCGCCCAGGTCCAGGCCGATGTGGATGCCTTGCAGGTGCACATGGTTCTGCGCGTCCAGCAGCGCCACTTGGGTGCCTTGGGCGCGGAATATCAACGCGCTGGCCGGGATGCTCACCCCATGGGTGTCCGCTGGCATCGGCAAGGTTGCTTCGGCGTAATCGCCGGGCAGCAATTGGCCGTTGGGGTTGTCTGCCACGAACTGCGCGAGCAGCGTGCCGGAGCGCCGGTCGATGGCGGTAGAGTCGCCGATCAGGCGCGCCTTGAAGTGTTCGCCGGGATGTTCGGGCACGCTCAGCTCGGCTTCAAGGCCAGGCCGGATGGCACCGGCGTAGTTCTGCGGCACCGGTACATACAGGCGCAATTGGTGGGTGTCGGCCAGGTCGAACAGCTCTGGATCGCTGTCGCTGTCGGCCTTGATCAACTGGCCGATATCGGTATTGCGCGCGGTGATGGTGCCGGCAAACGGCGCGCGCAGGGTCTTGTAGCTTTCCAGCGCGGTGAGCCTGGCGTAGTCGGCAGCGGCGGCTTCGGCATTGGCCTTGGCAGCGGCGGCATTGGAGGTTTTTTCGTCGGCCTCCTGACGCGACACCGAGTGGCTGGCCAGCAGGTGCTGCCAGCGCGTGGCGGTGGTTTCGGCCAGGCGTGCATTGGCTTGCTCCTGTACCAGGCGGGCGTGGGTCTGGGCCAGTTGCTGGTCGAGGTCGGGGCTGTCGATCTCGGCGAGAATCTGCCCGGCCTTGACCTGGCTGCCGATGTCGGCCTTCCAGTCCTTCAGATAGCCACTGACCCTGGCGTGGATCGGTGCCTTGCTCCAGGCTTCCAGGTGCGCGGGCAAGCGCAGGGTATCGCCGTCGACGTTCTGTTGCGGCTGGAACACCATCACTTGCGCGACGGCGGCGGTTTCGGTCCAGGCGCTCACCGATCGTTCGTGCAGCGTGCGGGCGTGCAGGCCGTTGGCGACCAACAGGGCGGCCAGGGTCAGGCCGCCCGCCCCCATGAGCATCAGACGCTTGCGCGAGGGTTTTTGATCAGACGACATGAGGCGTGTCTCCAGCAGTTGCGCGAGTAGGGTGACGACCGTGGACCAGGCTGAAGACCACGGGAACAAACAACAGCGTGGCGAGGGTGGCGAAGATCAAACCACCGATCACGGCTCGCCCGAGGGGGGCGTTCTGCTCCTCGGAAATCGCCAGGGGCAGCATGCCGATGATCATCGCCAGGGCGGTCATGCACACCGGACGAAAGCGCGTGTAGCCGGCTTCGAGCGCAGCCTTCAACGCATCGCCATGGTCGGCCAGGCGTTCGCGGCAGAAGCTCACCACCAGGATCGAGTTGGCGGTGGCCACGCCCATGCACAGGATGGCCCCGGTCAGCGCCGGTACCGACAACGAGGTGCCGCTGAGGAACAGCATCCACACGATTCCCGCCAGCGCCGCCGGTAGCGCGGTGATGATCACAAACGGGTCAGCCCAGGATTGGAAATTGACCACGATCAGCAGATAGATGAGCACCACCGCGCCGAGCAGGCCCAGGCTCAAGCCACTGAACGCCTCATGCAGCGCATCGATCTGCCCGTGCAGGCTGATCACCGCGCCTTTGGGGCGCAGCGACGCGCTGTCATCCAATACTTTTTGCACATCGCGCGCCACGCCGCCGAGGTCGCGGCCTTGTACGTTGGCGTACAGGTCCAGGGTCGGTTCGATGTTGTAGTGGGTCACCACCGCCGGGCTTTGCACGCGGGAAATGCTGGCCAGGCCGCCAAGGATCTGCGATTGGCCGTCGGCGCCGGTCACCGGCAGGGCTTCCAGCGAGGGCAGGCTGTCGAGGCGGTATTGCGGGGTGGCGGCGACGATGGAGTACGACACGCCGTTGGCCGGATTGAGCCAGAAAGTCGGCGCGGTCTGCGAACTGCCGGCGAGTGAGGCAACCATGCTGTTGGTCACGTCGCGCTCGGTTATGCCCAGGCCATTGGCGCGCATGCGGTCGACGTTGACCTGTAACGAAGGGTA
The DNA here is from genome assembly GCF_001983175.1 of Pseudomonas cedrina subsp. cedrina. Lineage (GTDB taxonomy): Bacteria > Pseudomonadota > Gammaproteobacteria > Pseudomonadales > Pseudomonadaceae > Aquipseudomonas > Aquipseudomonas cedrina. The sequence continues at coordinate 455,773 of NZ_MNPW01000003.1, read as the reverse complement.
GCCGGTGGACTGCTGGAGTCGCAGATCGGCGATGCCCGCTACGTGTTGCAAGCGGCGTTCGAGTTCCACCGCATAGGCGCGGTTCTCTTCATCGCTGTGCCCGGAGATCTTCACGTCCAGCGGGGCAGGGGCGCCGAAGTTGAGGATCTGGCTGCTGATGTCAGCGGGCAGGAACGCAAAGTGGCTGCCGGGGAAGCTTTGCGGCAAGGCTTCGCGCAGTTTTTTCACGTAGTCGGCGGTGGGCGCGTGGTGCTTTTTCAGGCTGACCTGAATATCGCCATCCTGCGGGCCGATGGTGCCGCTGCTGCTGTAGGCCATGTCAATGCCGCTCAGCGGGATGCCGATATTGTCGACGATGGTGTCGAGCTCTTCGGCGGGAATCACTTCACGAATGCGCGCTTCGATGCGGTCGAAGGCGGCGGCGCTTTCCTCGATGCGCGTACCCAGCGGCAAGCGCACATGCAGGGCCAGGGCGCCGGCGTCGGTGGGCGGGAAAAAATCCTGCCCCAGGCTCGGCAGCAGCAGGAAGGAGGCGAGTACGCAGGCAAGAAATCCCAGGATAAAGCGCTTGCGATTACCCAGCGCCAAGGTCAGCAGACCGTAATAGGTATCGCGGATAGCCGAGAAACGGCGTTCGAAACCCTGCTGGAAATTCAACAATGATTGCAGTGCGGCGTTGCGCGGTTTCCGGTGCTGTTCACCTTCGTGGTGATTGATGAATTGATCTTCCGGGTGATGCCCGGCGCCTTGCTCCGGCGTATGCGGCTTGAGCAGGAACATCGCCAGGGTCGGCACCAGCGTGCGCGACAGGACAAACGAACTGGCCATGGCAAAGATCACCGCCAGGGCCATTGGCCGGAACAGGTAGCCGGCGATGCCTTGCAGCAAGAACATCGGCACGAACACGATGCAGATGCACAGCAGCGAGACGAACGCCGGGCCGACAATTTGCGCGGCGCCGTCGAGGATCGCGGTCTTCACCGCCTTGCCTTGTTCAAGATGCCAGTTAATGTTCTCGATGGTCACCGTGGCATCGTCCACCAGGATCCCCACGGCCAAGGCCAGCCCGCCGAGGGTCATCACGTTGAGGGTTTGCCCGGACACTGCGAGCAGCGCGATGGCCGCGAGTACGGCCAGGGGGATCGACGCGGCGATGATCAGCGTCGAACGCCAACTGCCAAGGAACAGCAGGATCATCGCACTGGTCAGCAGCGCGGCAATGATGCCTTCCTGGGCCACGCTGCCCACCGATTGCTTGACGAACACCGAGGCATCGCCCAGCAGCGAGGTCTTCAGCGAGGGCGGCAGGGTTTCGTTGATGCGCGGCAACATCCCGCGGATGCCGTCGATAATCGACAGGGTGCTGATGCTGCCGTTTTTCAATGCCGGCATCAGCACCGCGCGGTGGCCGTCGACGCGCACGATGTTGGTCTGCGGCGGCGAGCCGTCGCGCACGTGGGCGACTTGGCCGATGGTAATCAGCGCACCATCGACGGTCTTGATCGGCAGGTCGTTGAGCTCATCGATCGCCTTGGGGCTGTTATTGAGCAGTATCGTGTATTCGTTGCGACCCAGTTTGGCGGTGCCCACCGGGATGATCTGGTTCTGCAGAGCCAGGGCGTTGCCCACATCCTGCGCCGACAGGCCTTTGGCAGCCAGTGCCTGCGGGTCGAGGTCGAGGGTGATCTGGCGTTGCTTGCCGCCCATGGGCGTCGGCATGGCCAGGCCGGGCAGGGCGCTCAACGGCAGGCGGATGTTGTTCTGCACCAGGTCGCGAATCCTGGCTTCCGACAGGCTCGGGCTGGAAAACGCCATCTGCAGGATCGGCACGGTGGAAGCGCTGTAGTTAAGGATCAGCGGCGGCGTGATGCCCGGCGGCATCTGCTTGAGCACGGTTTGTGACACGGCCGTGACTTGGGCGTTGGCGGTGCGGATATCCACGCCGGGCTGGAAGAAGATCTTGACGATGCCCATGCCGGGCAGCGATTGCGACTCGATGTGCTCGATGTCGTTGACGGTGGTGCTCAAGGAGCGTTCGTAGGTGTAGATCACTCGACCGGCCATGGCGTCCGGCGACAGGCCGTTGTATTGCCACACCACGGCGACCACGGGGATGCCGATATCCGGGAACACGTCAGTAGGGGTACGCAGGGCCGCCATCGGCCCGATGATGCAGATGAAGATGGCCAACACGATAAACGTGTATGGCTTGTGCAGTGCGGTCTTTACCAGCCCGAGCATGCGTGAACCTCCTTGGTGCAGGGTTGCAAACCCCGGCAGTCTTGCGCGACCCACCTAACACGCACCTTTCAGCCAGGTGAAGGAACATTTAGGCAGGGCCTGAAGATCGTTTCACAAGGATTCATTTGTCCTGCGCCGGTTCGCTCACCAAGCTTGCAGCCCATCGCACACATCGTCTTTTTTTGGAGTCCTGCCATGTCACTCAAACCCTTGTTGTTGATTCCCGCCCTCGGTGCTGCGCTGCTGTTATCGGCGTGCGCCGGCCCCATCCCCAAGGCGGACCCGAGCGAAGCGTGGATTGGCTTGAAGGAAGAAGCCCCGAACGATCTGATGGCTGAGCGGGTGGACGGAAAACGCGTCGATGACGGACGTTTTTTTGAAGTGACGCCGGGGGACCATCGCCTGGATGTGACGTTATTCGAGGAGGAACCCGGTGACGACAACCAGCAGGACTGCCAGGGCCGGGTCGAGTACAAGCATTTCAAGGCGGGCGAACATTACACCCTGGTGGAGTCCAGCCTGGGTACCACCGTGCGCGCGTCCCTGGAGGATGGCCACGGCAAGGAAGTCGCGGCCACCCAGGACTTCAATTGCATGCCTGGCTAGGCGTGGTGCACCGCCGCCTTGTGGGGCTTGGCGGGCGAAGCGGGTTTGACGTGGGGGTGGTGGTGCCGGCGGGTAATACGCAGCACCCCCCACAACATGGCGCCGGCGACCGACAACCAACCGCAGATCAACAGGAAAATCGTTGTTGCAAGGCTCATTCGGGCCTCCTTTCGCCCCGCAGGGGGCACACACAGTCTTCTCAATGGACAGTCTAGCCAGCTGGCGGTTGCCTGCTATTGACCAATGGTCGTGTCGGTCCAACTTCTTTGCTCTATCCGCGCCCTTTAGTAAGCCTGCAGGCTATACCCGCATGTCGGGGCGCCCTATGATCAAGGCCTTTACCGGCAGTTGATCAAGAGAGTAGAAAATTGCGGTTACGGTCGAACCTTAAAACATCCGTATTGCTGGCCTGTGCCTTGGGGCTCGCAGCCTGTTCCGCCACCCCATCGAGGCTGGCGGGCTTGCCCGAGCGTGTCGAACTCAATGGCGTGCCGACCTTTCGCGGCGAGGCTTACCAGGGCGGTCCCGCGTCTTTAGCCAGCATGCTGTCGCAACAAGGCATTGTCATGACACCGGGGCTGCTGGATAAACCGCTGCATTTGCCGGGCGCCGAGGCTGACCTTGAGCGCAACATGCAAGTGCTGGCGCGCGAGTACGGGCTGATGGTGTATCCGCTGGATGCCAAGCTGACTGCGGTGCTGGGGCAAGTGGCGGCGGGTTACCCGGTGATGGCGCGGATCGGCGGCGGGATGTGGTCTGACGCGCGCTACGTGGTCGTGCTGGGGTTCAATCAGCAGAAAAGCACCGTGTTGCTGCGCTCGGGCATGGACCGCCGCCTGCAGATGAGCTTCAGCGACTTTGAGTCGAAATGGAAAAGCGCCGGGAGTTGGGGGATCCTCACCCAGCGCCCAAGCCAGTTACCGGCCAATGTGGATGCGCAACGCTGGCGCGATTCGGCCAATGCCACTGCCCAGGCGGGGCAGGAGCGCGCGGCGGCGCAGGCACTGAAGGTGTTGGAAGAGCGCAAGTAAATGCTGAAACAACACTGATCCAATGTGGGAGCCGGGCATGCCCGCGATGCAGGCACCGAGGTGTTTCAGTGATATCGCGGTGATGCTATCGCAGGCAAGCCAGCTCCCACACAAGCTCGCTCCCACATAATGTTGCGTGTTTAGCGACGAACTTCTGCAGCGTTCGCGCGGTTCTTCAGGTTTTTGTCGGCCTTGTAGCGCAACGCCACATCCGGCACCGAGCCGCTCTTGCCGGTTTCGACCCAATTGCGGATACGGCTGGCATCGGCAAAGTGGGTGAATTTGCCGAAGGCATCCAGGATCACCAACGACACCGGGCGGTTACCCATGCTGGTCACCAGCACCAGGCAGTGGCCGGCCTGGTTGGTGAAACCGGTCTTGGTCAGTTTGATGTCCCAGTTGGCGCGGTTGATCAGGTGATCGGTGTTGGAGAAGCCCAGGGTGTAGTTGGGCTTGCGGAACGACACAGTCTTTTCCTTGGTGGTGCTCAGTTGGCTGAGCAGCGGATAGTGGCGCGCGGCGGCCAGCAGTTTGCTCAGGTCGCGGGCGGTGGACACGTTGTGGATCGACAGGCCGGTGGGCTCGACATAGTGGGTGCTGGTCATGCCCAGCGCCTTGGCCTTGGCGTTCATCGCCGCGATAAAGGCCGCGTAGCCACCCGGATAATGATGCGCCAGGCTTGCGGCGGCGCGGTTCTCCGAGGACATCAGGGCGATCAGCAGCATTTCCTTGCGCGGCATCTGGCTGCCGATTTTCACGCGCGAGAACACACCCTTCATCTCCGGCGTGTCGCTGATGTTGATGTCGATGTATTCGTCCATATTCTGCTTGGCCTCGAGCACGATGAGGCCGGTCATCAATTTGCTCACCGAGGCGATGGGCACCACCACGTCAGGATTGCTGGCATAGATGACCTTGTTGGTTTGCAGGTCCACCAGCATGGCACTGCCGGAAGCGATCTGCAGTTTGGAGGTGTCACGCGGGGCCTGGGTGGTTTCGGCGGCGTGCGCGAAGGTGCCTGTGAGAGCAAAAAACAGGCTGACAATAGAAAGACGAATTTTCACGCGGATGAACTCGCTAAAAAGTAATGAATGCCGTTTGGAAACGGTTTTTTGATAAATGCCGTTACATTTTAGGAGTATGGATCAGAAACTGTCGAATGTTCTTCTGGAACCCGATGAAAGTGACTAAAAACTAAGAAAAAAGGTTTTATTGTCGACAATAAAAAGCCCTGCGATAAGGCAGGGCTTTTTCAGTACGCCTGGTTATTACCCGTGCAGGGTCTCTGCGGCGTACAAGGTGTTTTCCAACAGGCAGGCGCGGGTCATCGGGCCGACGCCGCCTGGCACGGGGGTGATCCAACCGGCGCGGGGCAAGGCGGTGTCGTACACCACGTCGCCCACCAGTTTGCCGTCGTCCTGGCGGTTGATCCCAACGTCGATGACGATGGCGCCTTCCTTGATCCACTCACCCTTGACCAGCCCCGGCTTGCCGGCGGCGACCACCACCAGGTCGGCGCGGCCAACGTGCCCGGCAAGGTCCTTGGTGAAGCGGTGGGTGACGGTCACGGTGCAGCCGGCCAGCAGCAGTTCCATCGCCATCGGGCGGCCGACGATATTGGAGGCGCCGACCACCACCGCATCGAGGCCATACAAATCGACGCCGGTGCTTTCCAGCAGGGTCATGATGCCTTTCGGGGTGCACGGGCGCAGCAGCGGGATACGCTGGGCCAGGCGGCCGACGTTATAAGGGTGGAAGCCGTCGACATCCTTGTCGGGGCGGATGCGCTCCAGCAGTTTGGAGGCGTCCAGGTGCTCGGGCAGTGGCAGTTGCAGCAGGATGCCATCGATCTTCGGGTCGTCGTTGAGGCCGTCGATCAGGTCGGTAAGCGCCTGCTGGGTAGTCTCGGCAGGCAAGTCGTAGGCCTTGGAAATAAAGCCGACCTCTTCACAGTCTTTACGCTTGTGCGAGACATAAACCTGAGAGGCAGGATCGCTGCCGACCAGGATCACCGCGAGGCCAGGCGTGCGCAGGCCTTGCCGGCTGCGCTCGGTGACTCGTTTGGCGATCTGCTGGCGCAGGCTGGCGGCGATTGATTTGCCGTCGATAAGTTGTGCAGTCATTACGCGTGATTAACCATCGAGAGGGGGAAGAAAAGTGCGCGCATTCTCGCATGCCAGGACGTGAGGGCAAAGGCGCTTGGTCCGCAAATTGCCCTAAGCCCTTAAATAAAATCAGTTTTTTTTAAAAAAGATTTGACGGGTTTCGAGGGCGTCTATACTATTCGTCGCACTTGTCGGGCACAGCCTAGCACTGGTTGAGAAGGTCAAGCAGAATAGAGTGTTGTTCTGCAAGGCTGGAAGCACTTAGTTTGTAATCCTCCAAGAGTACAGATTAATAAGGCGCCCGTAGCTCAGCTGGATAGAGCATCCGCCTTCTAAGCGGATGGTCGCAGGTTCGAGTCCTGCCGGGTGCGCCATTAGGCAGCTTTGGCACAAGTAGCGTTAGATGGTGGGCGTAGCTCAGTTGGTAGAGCACGGGATTGTGACTCCCGTTGTCGAGGGTTCGATCCCCTTCGTCCACCCCATATTTGAAAGGCGCCAGATTAACCGTCTGGCGCCTTTGCTTTAAGAGCTTCAAGCGCGGATGTGGTGGAATTGGTAGACACACTGGATTTAGGTTCCAGCGCCGCGAGGCGTAAGAGTTCGAGTCTCTTCATCCGCACCAAATAAAGCTTGGCCCCGTCGAAAGGCAGGGCAGGGCTCGACAAAGAAGTGGTTTGGTTTCTTTGTTAACGCAATATGGTGGGCGTAGCTCAGTTGGTAGAGCACGGGATTGTGACTCCCGTTGTCGAGGGTTCGATCCCCTTCGTCCACCCCATATTCGAAAGGCGCCAGATTTAACAGTCTGGCGCCTTTTTTGGTTTCAGCGGTTCGAATATCCAGCGGCTGCAGTGATTGGGCCGCAACGGCAGGGCGCTTCGTCGTATTTATGTGTCTCGATGATGCCGCGTTGCCTGCCGGCCCTGTTCGGGGTTGGCCGCCAGGGTGCTGGATGACGACTTCTTTCATATTAGGGAAGGGCGGCGCAGAGCCCTGGCGTACTTGGCAGTATTTGTCACCGGGGCGAGGTGCATCCGTGCCTTCGTACCGATAAATTGCCGGCGGTTTTCGGGCGTATTTTCAGTAGGGTGACTTCTTGAGTTTGACCCACTAGAATGCATGCCCTTGGTGCGACACGCGTGGCGTGTCTCCTAAACTTCGAGGTGTAGAGTCATCTTGAAGGGTTTTCGAAAGAGAGCCGAGAGCTTGGGTGCCCAATCCCAAGAAACAAAACCCTCCCAGAAGTCCAATGCCTTCAAGGACTTGCCGCAGCGGCGGTGGCAAACTCAAGGTCGATTAGCGCTCGGTGGCTCGACCGCAGTACTGGATTTCCGGTATTGGAGTGCCTACTACACATCAGCCCTATTCAGGGCTAAACCCATGCGGGAGAGAATCCCCGCTGGGGTTCCCTCCTGCTTTTGAAACAGGAGGTAACAATTCTTTGAGCATGCTGCCTCGGCAGTTCCTGTTCACATCAAACCGGAGACATGAGCGAAAGCTCTGTCTGTCATTGTCCAACCATTGCCTGTTTGGAGTGGCAGCGGACTCGTTGTGCGACCAACGATAGCCTAGGAAGACATGCGTCACTGGTAACGGTGGGGTGTGAAGCTCTTCCAACAATGTAGCCCCCGTATGGGTGCGTCTTCGCTGTGAGGCGGAGCGCAGATGCTCGGAGCAGTACCGGGTTGAGGCGCTAGGCTGGCTGGTATGGGTAACACAAGTGAACTGCTAATAAACGTCGTCAGCATTACGGTGCCTAATCTGCTGATAGGCATTAACCAAAAAGGTGATGCGACCGGTTGTTCTGGTCAAGGGTCGGAACACGTCGTCACATAAGGTCGCCGGCGAATAGGCAGACTCTAACCCAGTCGTGTGACAGGCAGGGAACGTGGTAAGCCCGTATGGCTGCCTTCGGGCAGGTGAACCGCAAGGTGATCCGTTGGCTGTGCGGGTATGGGATCGCAGAGAAAGCGAAAGCCGGGCTGTAATGGCCCGGATAGGGGCTGGAACATTGCTCCACGGGAAACCGGGCAGACTTCTGCGTGGTCTTTCGTCGCATGAACTCTGAGTGAGCCTGTCTCAATAAACCTAGAGATCCAGCTGTAACGGATCTTCTATTAATCCAACCCTGGCGGGAGCGTCCATTCCCGTCAGGGGGATGTGTGCGTCTTTCGCTTGGGGCAACTTGAGAGGAAGGCAGCATGTTAGAACATAGCCAATTGGCCGTGTCTGCGCCTTCCGGCGCTCCGCAACAATGGCATGACATCGATTGGTGGCGTGTTCAGCGGAATGTCCGGGCGATGCAGATACGGATTGCGAAGGCTTGTCGGGAAGGCAACTGGCGCAGGGTGAAAGCCTTGCAGCGGATGCTGACCCGCTCACGCTCGGCCAGATACTTGGCCGTACGGCGAGTCACTGAAAACCAGGGTAAGCGCACGGCGGGAGTCGACCGCGTGCTCTGGGATACACCCGATGCCAAATGGAAGGCGGCAAATGGGTTGAAGCGCCACGGTTATAAACCACGGCCTTTACGGCGTGTGTTTATTCCGAAGTCAAATGGAAAGGAGCGCCCTCTGGGCATTCCGACCATGACGGACAGGGCAATGCAGGCGTTGTATTTGCTTGCTCTGGCACCCATTGCAGAAACCACCGGCGATCCAAACAGCTACGGCTTTAGGATCGAGCGATCTACGGCGGATGCAATGGGGCAGTTGTTCGTATGCCTATCCAAGAAGGTTTCGGCCCAATGGGTTTTGGAGGCGGACATCAAAGGCTGCTTTGACCATATCAATCATGACTGGCTTATCACCAACGTCCCAACGGATAAGGTGGTTCTCCGAAAATGGTTGAAAGCTGGCGTGATTCATAAAGGCCAGCTACAGGCAACGGATGCCGGTACGCCACAGGGCGGGATTGTCTCGCCCAGCTTGGCAAATCTGGTGCTGGATGGGCTGGAGTCACAACTTAAGCAACATCTGGGTGTGACCAAGGCCAAGAAGCTGAAAATCAATGTGGTGCGTTATGCGGATGACTTTGTGATAACCGGAACCTCGCGAGAGGTGCTGGAAACTGAAGTCAGACCTTGGGTAGAGCAGTTCCTAGCAGTGCGGGGGCTGCAGTTGTCACTTGAGAAGACGCGTGTCGTCCATATAAAGGAAGGCTTTGACTTTCTAGGTTGGAATTTCCGCAAGTACGATGGGAAGCTTCTGATCAAGCCAAGCAAGAAAAACGTGAAAGCGTTCTATAGCAAGGTAAGGGAGGTCATCAGTACCAGCAAAACGGTAAGGCAGGAGGATCTGATCCGACAGCTGAATCCGATACTGCGTGGCTGGGCGCTCTATCACCAGCCTGTGGTAGCCAAGAAAGCGTATAGCCGCATGGATTACATGATCTTTCTGGCTCTATGGCGTTGGGCAAAACGGCGACACCCTAAGAAAACACTCCAGTGGATCGGAGCGAAATACTTTAAACCCATGAAGGGGCGGAAAGGGGTGTTTGCTACCGCGACGATGAATGACAAGGGAGAGATGCGAACGATCGAGTTGTACTCGCTAGCGAGCACTCCGATCGAACGACACAAGAAGGTGAGTGGGGAGTACAACCCCTTCGATCCTTCTATGGAGGAAATGGGTGAGAAAAGGCGTATGGAACAGATGCTCAAAAGGCTGGCGTACCGTAAGCAAATCTTGAGCCTTTTCCAGAGTCAGAAAGGATTGTGTCCAATATGTAAGTTACCGATTACGAAGGAGACGGGGTGGCATGATCACCACATTCTGTACCGCACAAAAGGCGGTGGAGACTCCCTAAATAACCGGGTACTATTGCACCCCCTTTGTCACCAGCGGCTACACGCTCGCGGATTGACAGTGAACAAACCGGCTCCCCTTACCGGGGGTTTTGATTAGGCCCGAGCCGTATGCGGGGAAACTCGCACGTACGGTTCTTAGGGGGAGGTGGGCCAGTAATGGCCCATCTCTACCCGACATTGGGGTCGGAAATGGCCGGCTAACGTCTGTGCAACGAGGAATATCCATGCAAGTTTCTGTTGAAAATACTACTGCTATCGAGCGTCGCCTGAGCATCACCGTGCCGGCTGAGCGTATCGAGACTGCGGTCAACAAGCGTCTGCAGCAGACTGCCCAGAAGGCCAAGATCGCTGGTTTCCGTCCAGGCAAAGTGCCGATGAGCGAAATCAAGCGTCGTTTTGGTGCCGATGCGCGCCAGGAAGCTGTCGGCGACGTGATCCAGGCTTCTTTCTACGAAGCAGTGGTTGAGCAAAAGCTGAACCCGGCTGGTTCGCCGTCGATCGAGCCCAAGTCCCTGGAAGCGGGCAAGGATCTGGAATACGTTGCAACCTTCGAAGTGTTCCCAGAGTTTGAAGTGGCCGGTTTTGAAGGCATCGAAATCGAGCGCCTGAGCGCCGAAGTCGCTGATTCGGACCTGGACAACATGCTGGAAATCCTGCGCAAGCAGAACACCCGTTTCGAAGTGGCCGAGCGTGCCGCCCAGAACGAAGACCAGCTGAACATCGATTTCGTTGGCAAGGTTGACGGCGAAGTATTCGCTGGCGGCTCCGCCAAGGGCACTCAACTGGTGCTGGGTTCCAACCGCATGATCCCGGGCTTCGAAGACGGCCTGGTTGGCGCCAAGGCCGGTGAAGAACGCGTTCTGAACCTGGAATTCCCGGCTGACTACCAGAACCTGGACCTGGCCGGCAAGGCCGCCGAGTTCACCGTGACCGTCAACAGCGTTTCCGAGCCTAAGCTGCCTGAGCTGAACGAAGAATTCTTCGCTCAATTCGGTATCAAGGAAACCGGGATCGAAGGCTTCCGCACCGAAGTTCGCAAGAACATGGAGCGCGAGCTGCGCCAGGCCATCAAGTCCAAGGTCAAGAACCAGGTCATGGACGGTCTGCTGGCCGCCAACCCGATCGAAGTGCCGAAGGCCCTGCTGTCCAACGAAGTGGATCGCCTGCGCGTCCAAGCGGTCCAGCAGTTTGGTGGCAATATCAAGCCTGACCAGCTGCCGGCCGAGCTGTTCGAAGAGCAAGCCAAGCGCCGCGTCGTGCTGGGCCTGATCGTGGCTGAAGTGGTCAAGCAGTTCGACCTCAAGCCTGACGAAGACCGCGTTCGCGAAATGATCCAGGAAATGGCTTCGGCCTACCAGGAGCCTGAGCAGGTCGTGTCCTGGTACTACAAGAACGACCAGCAGCTGAACGAAGTACGTTCGGTTGTGCTGGAAGAACAAGTTGTGGATACTGTTCTGCAGAAGGCTAAGGTGACCGATAAAGCGGTCTCTTACGAAGAAGCAGTCAAGCCGGCGGAAGCAGCACAAGCCGACTGATTGTCCAACTCGTTGGAAATTCAACCATAAGCCAGCCTCGCGCTGGCTTATGCGTTTTCAAGACATGACTATTTGGGAGTAACTGCAGAGCATGTTCCGTAATTCCTATATTCAGCAGAACTCTGATATCCAGGCCGCTGGCGGCCTGGTCCCGATGGTTGTCGAGCAGTCCGCTCGTGGCGAACGCGCCTACGACATCTACTCGCGCCTGCTCAAGGAGCGAGTGATCTTTCTGGTGGGCCCGGTAGAGGACTACATGGCCAACCTGATCTGTGCGCAGCTGCTGTTCCTTGAAGCGGAAAACCCGGACAAGGACATCCATCTCTACATCAACTCCCCAGGCGGTTCGGTAACGGCGGGCATGTCGATCTACGACACCATGCAGTTCATCAAGCCCAATGTTTCGACGACCTGCATTGGCCAGGCGTGCAGCATGGGCGCGTTCCTGCTGACCGCGGGTGCCGAAGGCAAGCGTTACTGCCTGCCGAATTCGCGCGTTATGATTCACCAGCCACTGGGCGGTTTCCAGGGCCAGGCGTCGGATATCGAAATCCACGCCAAGGAAATCCTGTTTATTCGCGAGCGCCTCAACACGCTGATGGCCAAGCACAGCGGGCACACCCTGGAAGAAATCGAGCGCGATACCAACCGCGACAACTTCATGAGCGCCGAAGCCGCACGTGAATACGGGTTGATCGACGCAGTAATCAGCCAGCGCCCCGCTTAATATAAGCTGCTCAAAATAGGGCTGGTCGGCATGTCCGACCACTGGCGGGCTTGAAAAAGCCCGCATAAGCCTTCATCTTGTGTTGCAAGCCTATCGGATTTGGATCGAACGAATGACTGACACCCGCAACGGCGAGGACAACGGCAAGCTGCTTTATTGCTCCTTCTGTGGCAAAAGCCAGCATGAAGTACGCAAGTTGATTGCCGGCCCCTCGGTCTTTATCTGCGACGAGTGCGTCGACCTGTGCAATGACATCATCCGTGAGGAGGTGCAGGAAGCCCAGGCCGAAAGCAGCGCGCATAAATTGCCTTCGCCTAAAGAAATCAGCGGCATCCTTGACCAGTACGTGATTGGTCAAGAGCGTGCAAAGAAGGTTCTGGCCGTAGCGGTGTACAACCACTACAAGCGTTTGAACCAGCGTGACAAGAAAGGCGACGAAGTCGAACTCGGCAAGAGCAACATCTTGCTGATCGGTCCTACAGGCTCGGGTAAAACCCTGCTTGCAGAAACCCTCGCTCGCCTGCTGAACGTTCCCTTCACCATCGCCGACGCCACCACCCTCACCGAGGCTGGCTACGTGGGCGAGGATGTCGAGAACATCATTCAGAAACTGCTGCAGAAATGCGACTACGACGTAGAGAAGGCCCAGATGGGTATTGTCTACATCGACGAAATCGACAAGATCTCGCGCAAGTCGGACAACCCGTCGATCACCCGGGACGTTTCCGGTGAAGGCGTGCAGCAAGCCCTGTTGAAGCTGATCGAAGGCACGGTGGCTTCCGTACCGCCACAAGGCGGCCGCAAGCACCCGCAACAGGAATTCCTGCAGGTCGATACGCGCAACATCCTGTTTATCTGTGGTGGCGCCTTCTCCGGTCTGGAGAAAGTTATCCAGCAGCGCTCGACGCGCGGCGGCATTGGTTTCAGTGCGGAAGTGCGCAGCAAGGAAGAAGGCAAGAAGGTGGGCGAGTCCCTGCGTGAAGTCGAGCCTGACGATCTGGTCAAGTTCGGTCTGATCCCGGAATTCGTCGGTCGTCTGCCGGTCCTGGCCACGTTGGACGAGCTGGATGAGGCGGCTTTGATCCAGATCCTCACCGAGCCGAAAAACGCCCTGACCAAGCAATACGCCAAGTTGTTCGAGATGGAAGGCGTGGACCTCGAGTTCCGTACCGATGCACTCAAGTCAGTGGCCAAGCGGGCACTGGAGCGCAAGACCGGTGCACGTGGCCTGCGTTCGATCCTTGAAGGCGTGTTGCTCGACACCATGTACGAAATCCCCTCGCAGTCCGAGGTGAGTAAAGTGGTGATCGACGAAAGCGTCATAGAAGGTAAGTCCAAGCCACTGTATATCTACGAAAACAGTGAGCCGGCTGCCAAGGCTGCGCCAGACGCGTAAGCGTTTCGCAGGTTCGGTATAAACAAGGGGCCTTCAGGGCCCCTTTGTTTTTTCGGCGTTTTTTACGCCCGAGTGTTTACTGCGTTTAACTGCTGGCAATAAGCTTGTTTTTTTCGCAAGCAGCCCCCATCTTGGTTTCATGTTTATTTTTCAACTGTCATAGAGGCGAAATCATGAAGACAACCATTGAATTGCCTCTCCTGCCGTTGCGTGATGTCGTCGTCTATCCGCACATGGTTATCCCGCTGTTCGTGGGGCGCGAGAAGTCTATCGAAGCCCTCGAGGCCGCGATGACGGGCGACAAGCAAATCCTGCTGTTGGCCCAGAGAAATCCTGCTGACGATGATCCAGGCGAAGATGCCCTGTATCGCGTCGGTACCGTTGCCACCGTGCTGCAACTGCTCAAGCTGCCTGATGGCACCGTCAAGGTGCTGGTGGAAGGCGAGCAACGCGGTGCGGTCGAGCGCTTCATGGAGGTGGATGGCCACCTGCGCGCCGAAGTGGCGCTGATCGACGAAGTCGAAGCCCCTGAGCGCGAGTCCGAAGTCTTTGTACGCAGCCTGCTCTCGCAGTTCGAGCAGTATGTGCAGTTGGGCAAGAAGGTCCCGGCTGAAGTCCTGTCTTCCCTCAACAGCATTGATGAGCCCGGTCGCCTGGTTGATACCATGGCGGCGCACATGGCGCTGAAAATCGAGCAGAAGCAAGACATCCTCGAGATCATCGATCTGCCTGCGCGTGTTGAACACGTGCTGGCGCTGCTGGATGCGGAAATTGACCTGTTGCAGGTCGAAAAGCGCATCCGCGGCCGAGTGAAGAAACAAATGGAGCGCAGCCAGCGCGAGTACTACCTGAACGAGCAGATGAAGGCCATTCAGAAGGAACTCGGCGACAGCGAGGAAGGCCACAACGAGATCGAAGAGCTGAAAAAGCGCATCGATGCCGCCGGCCTGCCCAAAGACGCCCTGGCCAAAGCCACCGCCGAGCTGAACAAGCTCAAGCAAATGTCGCCGATGTCGGCCGAAGCCACCGTGGTGCGCTCCTACATCGACTGGCTGGTGCAGGTGCCGTGGAAGGCCCAGACCAAAGTGCGCCTGGACCTGGCCCGTGCCGAAGAAATCCTCGATGCCGACCATTATGGTCTTGAAGAGGTCAAGGAACGCATCCTCGAATACCTCGCTGTGCAAAAGCGCGTGAAGAAGATTCGCGGTCCGGTGTTGTGCCTGGTCGGTCCGCCTGGCGTTGGTAAAACCTCCCTGGCCGAGTCGATTGCCAGTGCAACCAACCGCAAGTTCGTGCGCATGGCGCTGGGTGGCGTGCGTGACGAGGCGGAAATTCGTGGTCACCGCCGGACGTACATCGGTTCGATGCCAGGAAGATTGATTCAAAAGATGACCAAAGTCGGCGTGCGCAACCCGCTGTTCCTGCTCGATGAAATCGACAAGATGGGCAGCGACATGCGGGGCGATCCGGCATCGGCCTTGCTCGAAGTGCTCGACCCCGAGCAGAACCACAATTTCAACGACCATTACCTGGAAGTCGATTACGACCTCTCCGATGTAATGTTCCTGTGCACCTCCAACTCCATGAACATCCCGCCGGCGTTGCTGGACCGGATGGAAGTGATTCGTCTGCCGGGTTACACCGAAGACGAGAAGATCAACATCGCCGTCAAGTACCTCGCACCCAAGCAGATTTCGGCCAACGGTCTGAAGAAGGGCGAGATCGAAATTGACGTCGAAGCGATCCGCGACATCGTCCGTTACTACACCCGCGAGGCCGGTGTACGGGGCCTGGAGCGCCAGATCGCGAAGATCTGCCGCAAAGCGGTCAAGGAGCATTCGCTGGAAAAACGCTTCTCGGTGAAGGTGGTTGCCGACTCCCTGGAACACTTCCTGGGCGTGAAGAAATTCCGCTACGGGCTGGCCGAACAGCAGGATCAGGTCGGGCAGGTGACAGGGCTGGCGTGGACTCAGGTGGGCGGCGAATTGCTGACCATCGAAGCCGCGGTCATCCCAGGCAAAGGCCAACTGATCAAGACCGGTTCGTTGGGTGACGTGATGGTCGAATCCATCACCGCCGCGCAGACGGTGGTGCGCAGCCGCGCCCGGAGCCTGGGGATTCCCCTGGACTTCCACGAGAAGCACGACACCCACATCCATATGCCGGAAGGCGCGACGCCCAAAGACGGCCCCAGCGCCGGCGTGGGCATGTGCACGGCCCTGGTGTCGGCATTGACCGGCATTCCGGTGCGCGCCGATGTCGCAATGACCGGGGAAATTACCCTGCGTGGCCAGGTATTGGCGATTGGCGGCCTGAAAGAGAAATTGCTCGCCGCACACCGTGGCGGTATCAAGACGGTGATCATTCCGGAAGAGAATGTTCGCGACTTGAAGGAAATTCCTGACAATATCAAGCAGGATCTTCAGATTAAACCGGTTAAATGGATTGACGAGGTCCTGCAAATTGCGCTGCAATACGCGCCGGAGCCCTTGCCGGATGTGGCTCCGGAGATTGTCGCGAAAGATGAAAAACGCGAGTCTGATTCCAAGGAAAGAATTAGCACGCATTAATGCGAATAAGCCTGGGGGCTTCCTTGACAGCTTTTTAGAGCCCTTGTTATAAAGCGGCTCTTAAGTGTCTGTAGGCCATTCAGCACTGGTTTTTGCTTTTACCAAAAAACTTAGAATTATACTCAATAGATATATAAGGGGACTTAGAGTGAACAAGTCGGAACTGATTGATGCTATCGCTGCATCCGCTGATATCCCGAAAGCTGCTGCCGGCCGTGCGCTGGATGCAGTAATCGAATCCGTCACTGGCGCTCTGAAGGCCGGCGACTCCGTGGTACTGGTAGGCTTCGGTACGTTCTCTGTGACCGATCGCCCAGCTCGCACTGGCCGTAACCCACAGACTGGCAAAGCACTGCAAATCGCTGCTGCCAAGAAACCAGGTTTCAAAGCCGGCAAAGCCCTGAAAGAAGCTGTTAACTAAGCTCCGATCAAGCCTTTACCTACCCGGGTCGAACGCAGGTTCGGCTTGGCAGCGGAGCGGCAGCCGACCCATGTATCCATCGGGTCGCCACGCCGGGGGTGTGGGTTCAAACCCCCGTCCGCTCCGCCAGTTACGAGAAGGCGCATCCTCGGATGCGCCTTTCTTCTATCCGGACTCTACCCACGCTCCACGGTTGCCTATTTTTGAAGTTCAACCGTTTCTGGGGGACGCATGCTGCAAAATATCAGGGACAATTCACAAGGCTGGATTGCCAAGACCATCATCGGGATCATCGTCGCATTGATGGCGTTCACCGGTATCGAAGCCATTTTCCAGGCTTCGGGTAACAGTAAGCAGGACGTGGCCAAGGTCAATGGTGAGGCAATCACCCAGACCGAACTGAGCCAGGCTGTCGACATGCAACGTCGCCAGTTGATGCAACAGCTGGGCAAGGATTTCGATGCTTCCCTGCTGGACGAAAAACTGCTGCGCGAGGCGGCCCTAAAAAGCCTGATCGATCGCAAGCTGCTGCTGCAAGGTGCCACCGATTCCAAGTTTGGCTTCTCTGAAGCCGCGCTGGACCAAGTGATCCTGCAGACGCCGGAATTCCAGGTGGAAGGCAAATTCAACGCCGAACGCTTTGACCAGGTAATTCGTCAACTGGGCTACAGCCGTCTGCAATTCCGTCAGATGCTGACCCAGGAAATGCTGATCGGCCAGGTTCGCGCAGGCATCGCCGGCAGCGGTTTCGTGACCGACGCCGAAGTACTGGCATTCGCCCGTCTGGAAAAACAGACCCGCGATTTCGCCACGGTCAACATCAAGGCCAACCCTGCGGCGGTGAAACTCACCGACGACGAGGTCAAGGCTTACTACGACCAGCACGCCAAAGAGTTCATGACCCCTGATCAAGTGGTCATCGACTACCTGGAACTGAAGAAGTCGTCCTTCTTCGACCAGGTCAGCGTCAAGGACGAGGAGCTGCAGGCTGCCTATCAGAAAGAAACCGCCAACCTCGCTGAACAGCGTCGCGCGGCGCACATCCTGATCGAAGTCAACGACAAGGTCAGCGACGCGCAAGCCAAGGCCAAGATCGAAGAAATCCAGGCGCGCCTGGCCAAGGGCGAGAAGTTCGAAGCCCTGGCCAAGGAGTTCTCCCAGGATCCAGGTTCGGCCAACACGGGCGGCGATCTGGGCTTTGCCGGCCCTGGCGTGTACGACCCGGACTTCGAAACCGCCTTGTACGCGTTGAACAAGGACCAGGTTTCGGCGCCGGTGCGCAGCACCTTCGGTTGGCACCTGATCAAGCTGTTGGGCGTTGAAGCACCGCAAGTGCCGACGTTCGCCAGCCTGAAGGACAAGCTGACCAAGGAGCTCAAGACCCAGCAGGTCGAGCAGCGTTTTGTCGAAGCGACCAAGCAATTGGAAGATGCGGCATTCGAAGCGTCCGACCTGGCCCAGCCGGCCTCCGACCTGAAGCTGACCGTGCACACCTCCGCGCCGTTTGGCCGTGAAGGTGGCGAAGGTGTTGCGGCCAACCGTGCCGTGGTCACTGCTGCGTTCAGCCCGGAAGTGCTCAATGAGGGTGCCAATAGCAGCGCCATCGAGCTGGACCCGGAAACCATCATCGTGCTGCGTGCCAAAGAGCACCGCAAACCTGCGCAACTGCCGCTGGAGAGCGTGTCCGCGGCGATTCGCACGCAGATGGCCAAGGAACGCGCCAGCGCAGCTGCCAAGACCCACGCCGACGAGTTGATCGCCAGCCTGCGTGATGGCAAGACCCCGCTCAACCAGCCGGTAGACGGTCAGGCGTGGAAGGTCACTGAAGCGGCTACCCGTAGCCAGGAAGCGATCGACCCTGCCGTGTTGCAAGCCCTGTTCCGCATGCCCAAGCCTGCGGCCAAGGACAAGCCGACCTTCACCACCGTGACCCTGGCTGACGGCAGCCTGGTGATCGTGCGCTTGAACGGTGTCAACGAAGCCGCTGCCCCGACGGACGAAGAAAAGGCGCAATACCGCCGCTTCCTCGCTTCCCGTATCGGCCAGCAGGATTTCGCGGCCTACCGCAAGCAGTTGGAAACCAAGGCTGACATCAAGAAGTACTGATGTCGGTCTGAACAAAAAAGCCCCCGGCCTGAAAAGCCCGGGGGCTTTTTTGTTGCGCTAGACTGGGCATTCACTGTCGCCGATGAAGGAGTCTCACGCGTGTTCGAGCCAGGCATGGAGGGTTGGGTGATCCGTCGCGCCACCGTGGCGGATGCCCCTGCGGTGTTGCAGGTATTTGACGGGGTGATCGCCTGGTTCGTCGGCATGGGCAATAACGCTCAATGGGGCACGCAGCCCTGGTCGGCTTTGCCTCGGCGGGTAGCGCAGGTGACGGATGCCTGCGCGATGCCGGATGCGTGGGTAGTCGAGGCACCGGAAGGGCGGATCCTGGCGGCACTCGTGCTGGGCGAGCCTATGCCTTACGTGCCGGCGGCGACCGGGCCGGAAGTCTATGTGCGATTGCTGATCGCTGCGCGAGAGGCGCGTGCACGCGGCCTTGGTCGGCGGCTGTTGGCCTTCGCCGATGAGCGCGCCCGCGCTGCCAGGGTGACGCGCCTGCGCGTGGACTGCTACGCCGGCGGCACGGGGGATCTGGTGCGTTTTTACGAGTCCTGCGGGTATGAGCGCCTTTCAACCTTCGATCTGGAGGGATGGCCGGGCCAGTTGCTGGGGCGCAATCTGTAACGCGCCGGCCAGCGCCAGCAGCATCAGCAGCGCGACCGCGCAGGCAAACGCGCTGACGCCCCAACCCTGGAGCAACACACCACCCGCCAGACCGCCGCCTGCTATGCCCAGGTTCCAGACCGTCACCAGCATCGATTGCGCAGCGTCCGCCGACGCGCCCGCCGATTTGGCCAGCGCCGTTTGCAGCAGCGCAGGCAGCCCGCCGAAGGCCAGCCCCCACACAGCCACCGCCAGGTAGATGACCACCGGCACGCTCATCCAGAACGCCAGCGCCAAGGCGACCAGGCCAAACAGCGCGCAACTGATCAGCAGCAGTGCGCGCAACCAGCGATCAATCAGCACGCCGGCCAGCCAGATGCTCAGCAAGGCGGCGAAGCCGAACACCAGCAGGACCTGGTCGACATCGACAGCAATGCCCGCCGGCACCAGCAGCGGTGCGATATAGGTGTAGAGAATGTTGTGGGCCAGCACGTAGGTGAAGGTCACCCACAGCACCGGACGAATGCCCGGCAAGCGCAGGACTTGCCGCAACCCGAGGCGTTTTCCGGCGGGTTCACCCGGGAAGTCCGCAAGCTGCCAGCGCGCCCAGATCAGCAGCACCAGCGTCAGCCCGGTCATGATCGCGAAACTCAGGCGCCAGCCAACCGCGGCACCCAGGAAGGTGCCTGCAGGCACACCCAATGACAGCGCCAACGGCGCGCCCAGCATGGCCACCGCAATCGCCCGCCCTTGCAAGTGTGGCGCAACCATCCGGCTGGCATAACCGGCCAGCAGTGCCCAGAGCAGTCCGGCAAATACACCGGCGAAAAAGCGTGCCACCAGGGTCAGCCCATAATGGTTGGAAAGCGCGGTCACGCTGTTGACCAGCGCAAAGCCGCCGATGGCGACCAGTAACAGGGGGCGACGGCGCCAGCTTCGGGTGAGCAGCGTCAGCGGGATGGCTGCCATCAGTGACCCGAGGGCGTAAAGCGTGACCAACTGGCCGATCAACGCGGGCGACACACCCAGGCCGTCGCTCATCTGCGGCAGGAGCCCGGCGGGCATGGCTTCGGTGAGGATAGTGATAAAGCCGGCACTGGCCAGGGCCAGCAAGCCACCCAGTGGCAGTGTTTCAGGCCGCGCTTTAAGTGAAGTATCGGTCAGGGAGGTCATTGCGCTCTTCCATGCAAAAGGTCAAGCAGGCAGGGTACGGGGCTGTGGCTGGCGGAAAAACAGGCTAAGGTGCCGAACATAACGGACACAGGTGTCCGCAATCAACAGGCGTGATCATGGACAGTCTGGGCAGCCTTTCGGTGTTCGTGCAGGTGGCGGACACCCGCAGTTTCACCGCCGCCGGTCGCGTGCTGGGCGTATCGTCGTCGGCCGTGGGCAAAAGCATCGCCCGAATGGAACAGCGCCTGGGCGTGCGCTTGTTTCATCGCAGCACCCGCAGCATCACGCTGACCAGCGAGGGCGCGCTGTTGCTTGAGCGCTCCCGCCGGATTCTGGCCGAAGTCGAGGCCGCGGAGCTGGAGCTGACCGAGGCCAGCGCTATGCCCCGTGGCAAGTTGCGTATCAGCGTGCCGCAGGTGCGTGGCTTGTTGATGCCGGTACTCAGCGAGTTTATGCGCGCCTATCCGGCTGTTGAGTTGGACGTGGATTTTTCCGACCGAATGGTGGATGTCATCGAGGAAGGCTTCGACGCGGTGATTCGCACGGGCAAGCCGGAGGATTCGCGCTTGATGGCCCGCCATCTGGGGCACTACCAATTGGTGCTGGTGGGAACACCCGGCTACTTCCAGCAGTACGGTACCCCGCAGCAACCTCAGCAGTTGAGCGATCACGCTTGCCTGCGCCACAAGTTCTGCGCCACCGGCAAACTGGAGCCGTGGCCGCTACGGCGGGTACCCGGCGCGGCGGAGCCTACGTTGCGTACCTCGCTGGTCAGCACCACTATCGAGTCCCTCAATCATGTGGTGCACGAAGGGCTGGGCATCGCCTGCCTGCCGGACTATATGGTCAACCAGGCCGTGCACGAAGGGCGCCTGCAGAGGGTGCTGGATGACTACATGGAACACCGGGGCAGTTTCTGGATGTTGTGGCCGTCAAGTCGCCATGCCTCGGCCAAACTGCGCGTGTTTATTGATCACATGTGCGCAGGGCTTTTTCCTGCAGGCCCTGTCGCCTGAGGCTGTGACGTTTTACCGACAGGAATGCGCGCGCCAAGGCCTCGTTCTGTTGCACAATACCGCCCGGACCGTTTTCCTCAGGATTTTCAATGTCGACATCATTTCACTTGCGTAGCCTCGGGCTGGCGCTGGTGTTGGCGGGCGCCGCGGGCTGCTCGTCACCCAAGACCGCTATTTATGAACACGAGAATTTCGACGACTCCGGCACGTTCTCGCGCGATTACCCGGTGACTGATGTCGCGGCGTGTGAGGCTGCGCGGCGTGCCTTGCTGAGCCAGGGCTACATCATCACCAGCAGCGATCCAAAGCTGGTCGTGGGTAACAAGAGCTTCCAGCAGACCGGCGAGTCCCACCTGCAAATCAGCTTCAACGTCGTGTGTGCCGATGATGGCAAAGGCACCAACCATTCGACGATGTTTGCCAATGCCTTGCAGGACCGTTATGCGCTGAAGAAGGTCAACAACTCCGCGAGCCTGGGTGTCGGGGTACTGGGTTCGGTATCGATGCCGATCGGATCCACCGACGACTCGATGGTGAAGGTGGCCAGCGAGACCGTTTCGGCGCCGAAATTCTACGATCGTTACTTCGCGTTGGTGGATGTGTTCCTGCCTCAGGAAGTGAAGAAGGCCGAAAATATCCCTGAGAAGCCCAAGGCTGACCTGGGCGTTCCGGAACCCAAGGCTGCCCCGGCTGCCGAGAAGGTCGAGCCGCCGAAGGAAGAGCCTGCGGTACCCAACGCTTCACAACCGGTCACGCCACCTGCCGAGGCCGCGCCGATTGCTCCGCAAGCAGAGCCCGCTCCGCCAGCCACAAATCCGGAACTGGCGCCGCCGACAGAAGCGATTCCGCCCCTGCCGACGCCTGCGCAGTAACTCAGACCGCTACGGGGTTCGCCTTGTCGACGTTGATCCCGTAGCGGCTGATCGCCTCGCTGACCTTGTCGCGTCCGATCACACCGTCATCGGCCAGTGCCTTCAAGGCCGCCAGTGCGATGAAGTGCCGGTCCACTTCAAAGAACGCGCGTAGGGTTTCCCGGGTATCCGATTGCCCGAAGCCGTCGGTGCCCAGCGCCACGAAGCGACGGCCTGTCACGAATGGGCGGATCTGGTCGGCGAAGAGCTTCATGTAGTCCGTCGCCACCACCAGCGGCCCCGGTTGGCCCGCCAGGCGTTGCTCCACATAGCTGGTCCGTGGCTCGTCCTGCGGGTGCAGCAGGTTCCATCGCTCCACCTCATGACCGTCACGGCGCAGCTCAGTGAGGCTGGTGGCGCTCCATATGTCGCTGTGCAGGCCGAAATCCTTCTGCAGCAGTTCAGCGGCTGCCATCACTTCCCGCAGGATCGAGCCACTGCCCATCAGTTGGACTTGCGCGTGTTTGCTCGTGCTCAATCGATACATGCCCTTGAGAATCCCCTCGTCCGCGCCTTCGGGCATCGCCGGGTGCGGGTAGTTTTCGTTGAGCAGGGTGATGTAGTAGTAAATGTCCTCTTGTTCGACATACATGCGCCGCATGCCCTCACGAATGATTACCGCCAGTTCGTAGGCAAACGTCGGGTCGTAGGACACGCAGCACGGAATCACCGACGACAGGATATGGCTGTGGCCGTCGTCATGCTGCAAGCCTTCGCCCATCAATGTGGTGCGACCGGCCGTGGCGCCCAGCAGGAATCCGCGCGCTCGCGCGTCACCCGCCGCCCAGGCGAGGTCGCCGACCCGCTGGAAGCCGAACATCGAATAAAAGATATAGAACGGCACGGTCATCAGGCCGTGGTTGCTGTAGGACGTGCTTGCCGCGATCCATGAGGAAATGGCGCCGGATTCATTCAGGCCTTCCTGCATAATTTGTCCGTCCTTGCTTTCCTTGTAGTAGCTCAGTTGCCCTGCGTCCTGTGGGGTATAGAGCTGGCCGACGGCAGAATGGATACCAATCTGGCGGAACAGGCTTTCCATGCCGAAGGTGCGCGATTCGTCCGGCACGATGGGCACGATCAGCTTGCCCAGGTGTGGGTCCTTGAGCAGGGTGCCGAGGATGCGCACGAATGCCATGGTGGTCGAGATTGCGCGCTCGCCGGTGTCTTTGAGCTGAGTCGCGAACGCCGAGAGTTCCGGGATTTGCAGCGGTTGCACCGCACTGTGGCGCGCCGGTACGTAGCCGCCGAGGGCCTGGCGGCGGGCGGCGAAGTAGCGCGCTTCTGCGCTATCGGCGGCAGGCTTGAGGTAGGGAATGTCGGCGAGCTGGTCGTCGGCCACTTCCAGGCCGAAGCGGTCGCGGAACGCTCTCACCGCATCGGCGCCCATCTTCTTCAACTGGTGATTGATGTTCTGGCCTTCGCCGGCTTCACCCATGCCAAAACCCTTCACGGTTTTCGCCAGGATCACCGTGGGTTGGCCACGGTGGCGCACGGCAGCGGCGTAGGCGTTGTAGACCTTGTCGGGGTCATGCCCGCCTCGTGAGAGTTTCCAGATATCGTCGTCGGACATGTCTGCAACCAACGCCAGGAGCTCCGGGTATTTGCCGAAGAAATGCTCGCGCACATAGGCGCCATTCTGTGATTTGTAGTTTTGATAATCGCCGTCCACGCATTCCATCATGCGTTGGCGCAGCAGGCCGGTTGAGTCCTTTTCCAGCAGTGCGTCCCAGCCGCCGCCCCAGATCACCTTGATCACGTTCCAGCCGGCGGCACGGTACAGGCTTTCAAACTCCTGGATCACCTTGGCGTTGCCACGCACGGGACCGTCCAGGCGTTGCAGGTTGCAGTTGACCACGAAGATCAGGTTGTCGAGTTTCTCGCGCCCGGCCAGTGAGATGGCAGCCAGGGATTCCGGTTGGTCCATTTCGCCATCACCCAGGAAGGCCCAGACCTTGCGGCCCTGATGCGGCTTGAGCGCGCGCAGTTCCAAGTAGCGCATGAAGCGGGCCTGGTAAGCAGCGGTGATCGGCCCGAGCCCCATGGACACGGTAGGGAATTGCCAGAAGTCCGGCATCAGGCGTGGGTGCGGGTAGGACGAGATGCCTTCACCGCCGGCCTCGCGGCGGAAGTTGTCGAGTTGTGCTTCGCTGATGCGGCCTTCCAGGTAGGCGCGGCCGTAGATGCCGGGGGATGAGTGGCCTTGTATGTACACCAGGTCGCCGTCAAAGGCCTCGGTACGGCCACGGAAAAAATGGTCGAAGCCTACGTCATACAGCACCGCGGCTGACGCATAAGTGGCGATGTGGCCACCCACCCCGGAGTGCTTGCCTGCACGCAACACCATCGCCATGGCGTTCCAGCGGATGTACGCGTTGGTTCGGCGTTCGATCGCCAGGTCGCCGGGGTAGGGCAATTGACGGTCCACCGGGATGCTGTTGACGTAGGGCGTGGTGACGCGCCCGTAGAAGTCGCCATGGCGCGCCACGTCGAAATCCAGCAGTTGATCGATCAGGTAGTGGGCGCGCGGGCGGCCTTCGGTGGATAGCACCGATTCGATGGACTCCAGCCACTCGCGGGTTTCCTGCGGGTCGTCGTCGCGTCCGACTGCGTTGTTCGGGGTCATGTGGGGCTCCTGGGTAGGCGGATTCAAGCGACGGCGCTTTGTGGAAACGCCGTCAAACTAATTGCAATTGCAACTACATAACTAAATCTAGCGCGGGATGAGCTACTATTGCAACCTTCTTGAAATCGCCCGGATGGTGTTGCATGTCGTCGAAAGAGCCTGATGTATGGTTCCGGTTTGTCAGGGCCCACAGGACGGTCATCCGTGAAATCGAACGCCGCCTGGCCGAGGCGGGCTTGCCGCCGTATGCCTGGTACGACGCGCTCTGGGGCCTGGAAAGCGGCCCCGACGGCACCCGTCGCATGCATGAGCTGGCGGATGTGCTGGCCATCGAGCGCTACAACCTCACCCGCCTGGTCGACCGCCTCGAAAAGGACGGCCTTGTGCTGCGTTCCCGCTCTGATGGCGACGGCCGCGCGGCGTTTGCCTCAATCACCGATGCCGGGCGATTGCTGCGTAAAAAAATGTGGACGATCTACGAAAGCACCGTGGATGAGTTGTTCCTGTCGCAGATCGAGCCGGAGCAACGCCAGGGGTTTGCCGATGCCCTGGAGCGCACCGCCGGGTTGGCGATGGAGGCGGGCGTCCAGACGCGCGGGCGACGCAAGTCCTGACAGCAACGAAATACTCCTGTGGGAGCTGGCTCCCGTGGCGGTCTGCCAGGCGAAAAGTATTTAACTGGCTTATTGCGATTTAATTGTGGGAGCGGGCTTGCTCGCGAATGCAGTGGTTCAGTCAAAGATGTATTCACTGACACACCGCATTCGCGAGCAAGCCCGCTCCCACATTTGCCCTGCGTTTCACCAGCTCTATATCTGTCGGCTGTAAGGCCGCCTCGGTAGCAAGCTCCCACCCTTAATTGCATTTCAATGCGTAGCGATCCATCGCCACCTCCACTTGCCGCGCATCAACCCGCCCCTCATCCGCCAACGCCTTGAGCGCCGCTACCACAACCCAATACCGACTCGGCGCCGTCGCCTGTACCGACCCCGCGCCCAACGCCACAAACGGCGCGTCTACATAGGCCGACAACTGATCCACGATCGCCTGGGGGTAACCCGTGACAGCAATGACGGGTGCTGCGCTATCCGCCAGGCAATCACGCAAATGGCAGCTGCGTTTGGGCGCCAAGGGATGCAGGCGATTCCAGCGTTGCGCCATTGCCGCCTCTCGGGCCAGCCGCGTATAGCTGGGGCAACTCCACACGTGCGCCGTAACGTGCCAGTCCTGCTCCAGCAGGTGCGCGGCGTGTACCGTTTCTGCAAGCGCCCGGCCTGCGCCGAGCAGCCGCACATCCCCGGCAGTGTCGCGCCGTATCGGATACATGCCCTTGAGCGCGGCCTCACGGTCCTGTCCAGCCAAGGGCACCACGCTGTGCTGATCATGCAGGGCCAGGTAATAGAAACCCGGCTTGCCGTCGACATACAGCGCACGCAGTCCCGCCAGCACAATGGCACGGGCCTCCTCGCCGGAGGCCGGGTCGTACGGCGTGCAGCGCGGGTTGCTCGTCAGCCACAGCGGCAGGGAAGGTTGCGAAGGATTGTTCTGGATGTCGTTGCACAGGATGCCGCGCTGCGCCGTCTCCTGGGCCAGCGCACACAACTGTGCCGACGACGCCGCGCGGTGCAGGTACAGCAGCGGTTTTTCGGCGGTGTTGCGCGCGAACCAGGTTGGCCAACCGCCTACGCGCCGCGAGCTTGACTGGCCACGGATAACCCAGGCGTTACGGCTGGATTCGAGCGTGTCGGCCATACTGATCACGGTGTCCAGTGGCGAGCGAGTATCAGGGGCGGCACCGGTCAGTGCATTGATGCAGTGTTGTGCGGATTGCGCGGTCATGGCAGGCACCTGGCAAAGGGTGTCTGTACCTTAATGTAAATCGCCATATAGTTGCAATTGCAATTGTTGCAATAGTGCTTCACGGCCGAAATGCTAAATTGTCACTTCGCTGCTACGTTCAATTATTGGGTGCAGGAACGTCATGACGCCTACATTTTTTCGTCACAACGGCACTTTAGGCTAGCCATGCAGGTCATTTATCTGCAGCCGCTTTTAATTCAATAAGGAGTTTGACGATGGACGACTACCAGGAAGAACTGCTCGAGTACCGCGCGATTGAGTGGGACCCGCTGGAACCCGCAGATGATGCAACCGAGCTGTAAGACCGACCTCAGGCGGAATGCCGCTGACTGCGGCGAAATTCCCCTGGGGTCTGGTTGTTCCACCGCCTGAATGCCCGTTGAAACGCTTGGGCCGAGGCAAAACCGAGCAAGTAGGCGATCTCGCCGAACGCCAGTTCCGTATCGCGAATGTAGGTCATGGCCAGGTCGCGGCGGGTATCGTTGAGAATCGCGCGGAACTGAGTGCCTTCTTCGGCCAGTTTGCGGCGTAGCGTCCAGGTTGGCAGCTTCAAGCGTGCCGCTACTTCTTCCAGGTCGGGTTCCCGGCCGCCATTGAGCATCGGCCCGAGCAAACGGGTAATGCGCTCGCGCAGGCTGCGGGTGCGGGTCAATTGCTCCAACTCTCTCTCGCAAAGTTGTAACAACAGGTTCCAGGTGCTGGGGCAGTGCGCGGGGTTGCGCAACGCCAGGGTCGGCTGGTCGAGACGCAGTTGGTTGGCCTCGGCACCGAAGTGGATCGGGCCGTCAGCGAGCACGTTGTACTGCTCACTGTAAGGCGGCGCCTCGAACTCGATGTCGACCCGCTGCGCCAGTACCGGTTGCTGGGCCAGGCTGGACAATTGATGCAGCCAGCCGGCGATGATCGAGTCCACCACAAAACGGTTATAGGCGTTGTAGGGGCTGATGGAATAGAAGCGCAGCCAGGCGCCGTCGGCATCTTCGACAAAGCTCGACTGCCCGCGATAATTGGAACCGTACAGCGCTTCGAAGCGGGTCAGGGCCCGCGCCGCCTCGCGCACGTTGGGCGCCTGGGCGGCGGTGACGCCCGCCAGCCCCGCCTGGCTCAAGCGGCCGAGCCGGCCCATGCGCAGGCCCAGGCCCGGGTCGCCGGTGAGTTGGATAGCCGCATGGCCCAGACGCATGTAACGCGGGATCGACAAGCGTGCACCGGCCTCGGCCAGGCGGGCCGGGTCCAGGCCGTATTGCAGCAGCAGCGGCTGCGGGTCCAGGCCGTGGCTGTAGATGGCATCGGCCAGGGTGTGCACGAAGCCCACCGACAGATCCCCCAGCCGGACGGGCTTCACAGCCAGAGATTCAACAAGCGCGCGCCACGGGCCTCGCCATCGGCGCTGACTTGTCCTTGGCTGCTGACGAAGCTATGGCCTGCAGTGCCCAGGTCCCAGAACTGCCCACGCAGGAACACACTCATGCCGGCGCTTGCCTGGCTGACCGGTGGCTGGCTGATCAGCGTGAGGCGACGCCAGGCTTCACCTTCACTGAGTTCTTCGGGCTTGAGACTGATTTCGGTCGGGGTGGAAACACTTTTGAACCCGCGCCAAGGGCGGTCCCAGGTATCACGGCCCAGTACAAACGCCGGCACCGCGATCAGTTGCGCGCCTTGTTCGTTGAGCTTGCGGTAGTTGTCCGGGTACCAACTGTCGCTGCCAACCAGTACGCCCAATCGGCCGGCCGGGGTATCGACCACGCTGACGACGTTTTCATCACCCGGTTCGATAAACCCCCGTTCATCGTAGATCGGGTACAACTGGCGCTGCGGCTGGCCCACGGGCAAACCGTCCGCGTTGAACACAACGCTGGCGTTGTACAACGCGCCATGGCCGACCTGCAGTTGCCCCTGGCTGACGCTTGGGTTGGGCAGGGCGATGGAGCCGGCCACCAGCGTGACCCCGAATTCCTTGGCCAGGCCGCCAAACAACACTTGGTAGTCGCGCGCCATGCCAGCGGCTTTCATGCGCAGGTAGGCGTCGTCGGTACGGCTGTCGCCGGTGGCGCTGATCCAGGCTCGGGCGAACGGCAACGGGTTGCTCACCGACAGCCAATTCATCGCGTCTTTGACGTGAAGCGCCTGGTACACCTCGTTCTTTTCACCCGTGAGCATCAGCCAGGTGCCGATATGTTCGGGCAATACCACGACTGTCTTGTGGTTGATCAGCCCCAGGTCCCGGGCTTTTTGCAGGTAGGCCGAGAGCTTCAGGTGCAGGCGCTCCAGGCTCTGGTAGTCCGCCGGGAACAGCTCCGGCTGGATGCCCACCAGGTTGCCACGGTCGGCCGGCAGGCCTTCATTGACGGCGAGGGTAATACGCAGGTCGGACAAGTAGTGCGCCACGGGGCGCTCCTGGGTCCAAGCCAGATACGCGGCGACGGCGGCAACCAGGGCCATGGTGACGGTGAATGCTAGAAGTTTACGCATGGGGCAACTGACAACAGACCGTGTGCAGGGTTCGCCGACTAGGGTAGGGCCCAGGGTACGGCTTGCCAAGGGGCGCTGTGCATTTGGATCAATAACTTGTCAGTTTCGGTGATTGAGCGGTAGTCCGCCGACTCTTAGTCTGTGGGACATAAACCGATGGCGGGCCGCATGAGCCCGTCACGCCCGTGATGATCCGTTGTGGAGCTTGACCATGACCGCTGTTGCCTATCCGCACCTGCTGGCCCCGTTGGACCTGGGTTTTACCACCTTGCGCAACCGCACCCTGATGGGCTCGATGCACACCGGCCTGGAAGAAAAACCCGGCGGTTTCGAGCGTATGGCGGCCTACTTTGCCGAACGCGCCCAGGGTGGCGTGGGCCTGATGGTCACCGGCGGCATTGGCCCGAATGACGAGGGCGCGGTGTATGCCGGCGCGGCCAAGCTGACCACCGAGGAAGAAGCGCAAAAGCACAGGATCGTGACAACGGCCGTGCACGCGGCGGGCGGCAAGATCTGCATGCAGATCCTCCACGCCGGCCGTTATGCCTATAGCCCCAGGCAGGTTGCTCCGAGCGCGATCCAGGCGCCGATCAACCCGTTCAAGCCCAAGGAATTGGATGAAGAGGGCATCGAGAAGCAGATCCAGGACTTTGTCACCTGTTCGTTGCTGGCTCAGGTCGCCGAGTACGACGGTGTGGAGATCATGGGCTCTGAGGGCTATTTCATTAACCAGTTCCTGGCCGCCCACACCAACCACCGTACCGACCGTTGGGGTGGCAGCTTTGATAACCGCATGCGCCTGGCGGTGGACATCGTGCGCCGCGTGCGGGAAGCCGTGGGCCCGAACTTCATTATTATCTTCCGCCTGTCGATGCTCGACCTGGTGGAAGGCGGCAGCACCTGGGAAGAGATTGTGCAGTTGGCCAAGGCCATCGAGCAGGCGGGTGCGACGATCATCAACACCGGGATTGGCTGGCACGAGGCGCGTATCCCGACCATCGCCACCAAGGTGCCCCGTGGCGCGTTCAGCAAAGTCACCGCCAAGCTGCGCGGTTCAGTCACGATTCCGCTGATTACCACCAACCGCATCAATACCCCGGAAATCGCCGAGCAGATCCTCGCCGAAGGCGACGCCGACATGGTGTCCATGGCGCGTCCGTTCCTCGCCGATCCGGAGTTCGTCAACAAGGCTGCCGCTGGCCGCGCCGATGAAATCAACACCTGCATCGGCTGCAACCAGGCCTGCCTGGACCACACCTTTGGCGGCAAGCTGACCACCTGCCTGGTCAACCCGCGCGCCTGTTACGAAACCGAGCTCAACTACTTGCCGGTCAAGCAGGTCAAGAAGATCGCGGTGGTCGGCGCCGGCCCTGCCGGTCTGGCGGCGGCCACGGTTGCAGCCGAACGCGGCCATCAGGTGACCTTGTTCGATTCGGCCAGCGAGATCGGCGGCCAATTCAATATCGCCAAGCGCGTGCCGGGCAAAGAGGAGTTTTTTGAAACCCTGCGCTACTTCAAGCGCAAATTGCAGACCACCCATGTGGAGGTGTGCCTCAACACCCGGGTGGACGTCGCGCAGTTAGCCGCAGGCGGTTATGACGAGATCATCCTGGCCACCGGCATCGCCCCGCGTACTCCGGCTATTCCAGGCGTCGATAATGCCAAGGTGCTGAGCTACCTGGACGTGATCCTGGAGCGTAAGTCGGTCGGCAAGCGCGTGGCGGTGATCGGTGCCGGCGGCATCGGGTTCGACGTGTCGGAATTCCTTGTGCACCAAGGCGTGTCCACCAGCCTGGATCGCGAAGCGTTCTGGAAAGAATGGGGCATCGACACCCAGCTTGAAGCCCGTGGCGGTGTGGCCGGGATCAAGCCCGAGCGTCATGCGCCGGCGCGTGAAGTGTTCCTGCTGCAACGCAAAACCTCCAAGGTCGGCGACGGCCTGGGCAAGACCACCGGCTGGATCCACCGTACCGGCTTGAAGAACAAGCAGGTACAGATGCTCAATAGCGTCGAATACCTGAAGATCGACGATGAAGGCCTGCACATCCGCATCGGTGCCGAGGGTGAGCCCCAGGTGCTGGCGGTGGACAACATCGTCATCTGCGCCGGCCAGGACCCGCTGCGCGAATTGCAGGACGGCCTGGTTGCGGCCGGCCAGAACGTGCACCTGATCGGCGGCGCCGATGTGGCGGCCGAACTGGACGCCAAGCGCGCCATCAACCAGGGCTCGCGCCTGGCTGCCGAGTTGTAGGCATGGGGCGAGGAAGCTTGATCGGGTGGCGGCCTCATAGCTGCTTGAGTCCTCAGCTGTAAATCGATCAAATGTGGGAGCTGTCGAGCTTTAGCGAGGCTGCGAAAGCGGTGGGTCAGGCAATGAAGATGCCAGCAATGCCGCCGCCTTCGCAGCCTCGCCGGGGCTCGACAGCTCCCACAATTGAGCTGCGGTGCTGCTGAAAAAGGCGCCAGTCGCTATACCGCAGATCCAACCGATAAAAGCCGATCCTCTGTGGGAGCTGTCGAGCTTTAGCGAGGCTGCGAAAGCGGTGGGTCAGGCGATGAAGATGCCAGCAATGCCGCCGCCTTCGCAGCCTCGCCGGGGCTCGACAGCTCCCACAGTTGAGCTGCGGTGCTGCTGAAAAGGGCGCCAGTCGCTACACCGCAAATCCAACCGACAAAAGCCGATCCCCTGTGGGAGCTGTCGAGCTTTAGCGAGGCTGCGAAAGCGGTGGGTCAGGCGATGAAGATGCCAGCAATGCCGCCGCCTTCGCAGCCTCGCCGGGGCTCGACAGCTCCCGCAGTTGAGCGGCGGTGCTGCTGAAAAGGGCGCCAGTCGCCACACCGTAAATCCAACCGACAAAATCCGATCCCCTGTGGGAGCTGTCGAGCTTTAGCGAGGCTGCGAAAGCGGAGTGTCAGGCGATGAAAATGCCAGCAATACCGCCGCCTTCGCAGCCTCGCCGGGGCTCGACAGCTCCCACAGTTGAGCGGCGGTGCTGCTGAAAAGGGCGCCAGTCGCCACACCGTAAATCCAACCGACAAAATCCGATCCCCTGTGGGAGCTGTCGAGCTTTAGCGAGGCTGCGAAGGCGGAGTGTCAGGCGATGAAAATGTCAGCAATGCCGCCGCCTTCGCAGCCTAGCCGGGGCTCGACAGCTCACATGGAGATTTGTCGGCCTCTGAAAGTCGTGTAGATACCTATGGAGTTGTAAGACGGCAATCGAGGCAGTGTTAGACTGCCGCCCCCTTTTCCTTCAGATAATTGCCGATGGGCCCTGTCGACTGGCTGCCCCACGCGCCCCTTGAACCTGTGCAGCTCGATTGGCTGAACGGGGTCGAGCTGGCCGTGCTGCGCCTGGACCTTATCGACCCGCTGATCAGCGGCAACAAGTGGTTCAAGCTCACCGGGCACTTGGCCCAGGCGCAGCAAGCCTGCGGCATCATCAGCCTGGGCGGCGCCTACTCCAACCATCTGCACGCGTTGGCGGCGGCGGGAAAACGCTTTGGCTTCCCTACCGTCGGCCTGCTGCGCGGCCATCCGCAAGACACACCCACCGTCCTCGACCTGCAAGCCTTTGGCATGCAGCTGCATTGGCTGGGCTATGGCGGCTATCGCGCGCGCCACGCGCCCGACTTCTGGTTGCCGTGGCGTGAGCAATATCCCCAGTTGCACCCGGTGCCCGAAGGCGGCGGTGGCCGGGCGGGTGCGTTGGGTTGCGCAGTGCTGGTGGAGCAGGTGCGCAGGCAGTTGCCCGCCCTGGGCTGGGCCGGCTATGACGCCTGGTGGCTGGCCGCGGGCACCGGTACTACGCTGGCCGGGCTGGCGCTGGCAGAGGCGGGCGCGCATCGGGTATATGGCGCCATGGCGGTGCCGGACGACCACGGTGTGGCGCGCAACGTCGAGGCCATCGTGCAAGGCGGTTATGAATTGCTGGACGCGAGCCGAGGTGGCTTTGCCAGGGTCGATCCGCAGTTGCTCGACTTTATCGACGCCACGCACCAAGCCTGCGGCCTGCCATTGGAGCCGCTCTACACCGGCAAGGCGTTATTGGCCCTGAAGGCGCAGGTCGAGGCCGGGCGCTTCATGCCCGGTACTCGCCTGATATTCGTGCACACCGGCGGCCTGCAGGGCCGCCGAGGGTTCACGGGCTGACGCGCTTGCCTGGCATCATGCGCAACACGGTGTTGTCCCGCAGGACGTAATGGTGGGCAATGCCCGCCAACGCATGCAGCCCGATCAGCCAGTAACCGATCTGGCCGAACAGCACATGCCAGCCTTCAATCGCCTTGGCCAATGCCTTGTCTTGCGCGATCAACGGCGGCAGTTCCATCCCATAGAACATCACCGAATGCCCTTCGGCACTGACGATCAGCCAACCGGCGATCGGCATGCCGATCATCAACGCATACAGCGCGACATGCACCAGCGTCGCCAACAGGCTCTGCCATCGCGGCGGCGCCGGCACGATCCTGGGCGCCATGCCAAGGCTGCGCGCGAACAAACGCAGCCACACCAGTACAAACACGGTGAGGCCGAACATGAAGTGCATCTCGACGATCAACGTTCGCGCGCCGCTGCCTTTTGGAAACTGGCCGCGCAATTCAATGCAGGCGTAGACCACCGCCAGCAGCACCACCATCAACCAGTGCAACGCGATCGACAGGCTGCTGTAGCGCGTATCGGAATTTTTCCACGGCATCGCTGGGTTCCTCACTCATCAGGTCACCTCCGTTCTTTAGTGACGAAGTGCGTTTAATGTATGCCTGTTTTGTGCGGTTTACCCGCCGTGCCTGCGGTTTTCTTGACCTCGATCAGTGGCTTTGCGGCATCTCACCACGGGCCAGGCGCGCGTTGATGTCATCGATGACCGCAGGCAGGTCGCTGAGGGTGTCGATCAGGTAATGCGGGCGGGAGCCTTCGAACAGTGCCTCGATGCGAATGCGCTCGCTGGCCAATGTGGCGCTGTCCAGGGCTTGGAACTGCGCGTAAGTCAGGCCCAGCGCATTGCCGGAACAGGTCAGGGCCACGGTCCACATTCCGGCGCGGCGGCCTTCGAGGATGCCCGGCACCGTATCGTCGACTTTCACGCAGGCGGCCACATCATCAATGCCCAGCGCGATGACATTCGCCAAGGCCTGCGCCGGCCACGGGCGGCCGTTGGGCACTTCGTCGGTGGCGACCACGTGGTCGGCGACATAGCCGTTGGTGGCGGCCAGGGCGACAACTTTGTCCATCACCTGCTTGGGGTAGCCGGAGCAGGAACCGATCTTGAGGCCTTGCCCGCGCAGCCGCGCGATGGTGTCGAGGGCACCGGGGATGAGCGCCGAGTGCTCGGCGATCTTTTCGATCTGCAGCGGCATGAAGCGCTGGTAGAGGGCGGTCACATCGTCATCGGTCGGCGTGCGGCCGAAGACCTGGCGGTAGCGTTCGGCGACCTGCGGTTGATCGCACAGGGTGCGGATATGGTCCCACTTGCCCATGCCCATCGGGCCACGGGCTTCCTGGATGGACACGTGCACGCCGAACTCGGCGAAGGCTTCGACAAAAATCTGCGTGGGCGCGAACGAGCCGAAATCGACCACGGTGCCGGCCCAGTCGAGGATAACGGCCTGGAGGGTGTTGGGAGTGTGGTAGGTCATGCGGGCGTTCCGATGGAAGGAAGAGGGATGTGCATCGCGTGCAGCGCGTCGGCGATGGCGGTGACGGCGGCGCGCATCTGCGCTTGATCGACATCGCCGATGCAGCCCACGCGGAAGGTGTCCACCTGGGTCAATTTACCGGGATACAAGATGAAACCCCGAGCCTTGACCCGCTCGTAGAAGTCCTTGAACCGGTAGCGCGAATCTTGCGGAGCGTGAAAGGTGACAATGATCGGTGCCTGGATCGCGGCCGGCAGGAAGCTGCGCAGGCCGAGGTCGGCCATGCCCTGCAGCAGCGCCTGGCAGTTGCGCGCATAGCGTTGATGACGTGCGTGCAGGCCGCCTTCCTCGGCGTACTGCAATAGCGCTTCATGCAGGGCCGCGACCACGTGGGTCGGCGGGGTGAAACGCCATTGGCCGGTCCTGGCCATATAGGCGTGCTGGTCGAACAGGTCCAGCGCCAGGGAATGGCAGTTGCCTTCGGCAGCGGCCAGCGCTTGTTTATCGGCGAAGACGAAGCCCATGCCCGGCACGCCTTCCAGGCATTTGCCGGAGGCGGCGATCAGGGCGTCGAACGGCACTTCACGCGCATCGATCGGCAGCGCGCCGAAGGAACTCATGGCGTCGACGATCAGGCGCTTGCCGTGCTGTTTCACCACCCGAGCGATCTGCGCCAGCGGGTTGAGAATGCCGGTGCTGGTTTCGCAGTGGATCAACGCCACGTGGGTGATGGCCTGGTCGGCGTGCAGCAGGCGGTCCACATCGGCGGCGGTGGTGGGCGCGTCTTCGGCGGTTTCAAAGGTGCTGAAGTCGCGGCCGAGCACTTCGCAGATCTTCGCCAGGCGCTTGCCGTAGGCGCCGTTGATCAGCACCAGTACCTTGCCGTCGCGCGGCACCAGAGTGCCGATCGCGGCTTCGACGGCGAAGGTGCCGCTGCCTTGCAACGGCACGCAGTGGTGGCTATGCGCGCCGTCGATGATCGCCAGCAATTGCTCGCAG
Source organism: Pseudomonas cedrina subsp. cedrina (assembly GCF_001983175.1). Lineage (GTDB taxonomy): Bacteria > Pseudomonadota > Gammaproteobacteria > Pseudomonadales > Pseudomonadaceae > Aquipseudomonas > Aquipseudomonas cedrina. The sequence goes on along the minus strand of NZ_MNPW01000003.1, from coordinate 419,936 downwards.
ACGCTGGCGGTGAGCTGGTTGAAGCGCTCGTCCCAGGAACCCCAGTCCAGCAGCATCGCCTGGCGGGTGCGGGCGGACGTGGTCAAGGGACCGGGCGTGAGCAGGATGGGCGTCGTCATTACAAATCCTCGAAGCATCGGTTGAATCTACGGCGCCTAAATTGCAGTTTGGCTTGTTATCAATCAAATTGTTTGTTGTTATGCGAGCTATCAGTGAGGCCGATAACAATGAACCTGTTCCAGTTGCGTGCATTCGATGCTGTCGCCCGTGAGGGCAGCTTTACCCGCGCCGCGGCGCGGCTGTTTATCAGCCAGCCGGCGGTCACCGGGCATATCAAGGCCCTGGAGGAGCGCTACCAGATCCCACTGCTGCGGCGTACCGCGCGCCGGGTGGAGGTGACCGAGGAGGGCGCACGCCTGGCGGCGATCACGCGGGCGATTTTCGGCCTGGTGGATGAGGCGCAGGCGATGCTGGAGGCGAACCGGCAGTTGCTCACCGGGCGCCTGGAAGTGGCGGCGGATGGCCCGCACCTGGTGATGCCCATGATCGCCAGCCTGCGGGCGCGCTACCCCGGGATTACCGTCAACTTGCGCTTGGGCAATGCCCAGGACACCTTGGCGGCGCTGCTGTCCGAACACGCCGATGTGGCGGTGCTCACCGAAGTGGAACCGCGCAACGGCCTGCATCTTGAGCCGTTGAGCGAGTCGCGGATCTGCGCGCTGGTGCCGGCCGGCCACCCGTGGGCGAAGCAATCCGAGGGCATCCGCCTGGAGCAGTTGCATGAAGTGATCATGGTGCTGCGTGAACCCGGTTCCATCACCCGGCGCACCTTGGATAACGCTTGCCTGGCCGCCGGCGTGCTGCCCAGGGTGCTGCTGGAGCTGGACAGCCGCGAGGCGGTGACCGAGGCCGTTGCCGCCGAATTGGGGGTGGGCGTGGTGTCGTCGATGGAGGTCAGCCCCGACCCTCGAGTGCGGGCGATTCCCTTGCAAGGCGACGGGCTGGTCAACCGGCACATGCTCGGCTGCATGGAGCGGCGTCGCTCGTTGCGCCTGATCCAGGCGTTTTTCGAGTTGGCGCCCTGACGGTTTTTTGGTGGAACGATGTGTGCCCGCGCTATAAACTCTGCCCCCAAAGCGCCGGCCAGTAGACGTTTGGGCGCGATGGACGAAAAGAGAGTGAGTCATGGGCGCACAGTGGAAAGTCAAACATAAAGAAGCGGCGGCCAACGCCAAGGGCAAGATCTTCGGCAAGCTGGTGAAAGAAATCACCATCGCCGCCCGCAACGGTGCCGACACCGCGACCAACGCCCACCTGCGTCTGGTGGTGGAGCAGGCCAAAAAGGCCTCGATGCCCAAGGAAACCCTGGACCGCGCGATCAAGAAGGGCGCCGGTCTGCTCGGTGAAACCGTGCAATACCACCGCGTGACCTACGAAGGCTTCGCCCCGCATCAGGTGCCGCTGATCGTTGAGTGCGTGACCGACAACATCAACCGCACCGTGGCGGAAATCCGCGTGGCGTTTCGCAAGGGGCAGTTGGGCGCTTCCGGTTCCGTGGCCTGGGACTTCAACCACGTCGGGCTGATCGAAGCCTCGCCGGACAGCCCGGACGCCGATCCGGAAATGGCCGCGATCGAAGCCGGTGCGCAGGATTTCGAAGCGGGCGAGGAAGAGGGCACCACGCTGTTCATCACCGAGACCACCGACCTCGATGCCGTACAGAAAGCACTGCCGGAGCAGGGTTTCACCGTGCTGTCGGCCAAGCTGGGTTACCTCTCGAAAAACCCGGTGAGCGGTCTGAGCGATGAGCAGATGGCGGAAGTTGAAGCCTTCCTGGAAGGCCTGGACAACCATGATGACGTGCAGGACATGTTTGTCGGCCTGGCTGGCTGAACTCGACCTGTAGTGAGCGGGCTTGCCCCGCGCTGGGCTGCGAAGCAGCCCCAACCCAGGCGACCTGGTTCTACCTGGAACTGTGCGGTGTCTTTATTGGGGCTGCTTCGCAGCCCAGCGCGGGGCAAGCCCGCTCACTACAAGTTGCCGGGTTCTCAATAGATGTGTAGGTACCTAAGCCAAGATGGGCTAAGGGTGTTGGATAGATCTCAGAATGGCCTCAATTTCCTCAAACCCCGGCCGCGCCAGCACATCGGGCTGACAGCAGCTTTTCTGCAATGCCACCAGCGCGTCACCCGCCGGCTCCTCCACCCGCTCCAGCAACTCCCCCAGCAACACCCCGAATGCGCGCACTTCAATACGCTGCAACGCCCTGGTTTCCAAAGTATCCGCCGTGGCATGAAACGACGCGGCGCCAAAATCCCCCAGCAGACAATCGCCCGCTTCATTCCACAGGATATTGTGCCCATACAGGTCGCCATGGGTGATGCCGTGGCGGTGTAGATGTGCGGCCACCGATGCGATGCCCCGCGCCATGCGCAACGCCACGGCAAGGCTGAAGCGGGCGTGCGGCGGGTAGATGTCGCGGGTGCACGAAGCCAGGCTCGGCAGGGCCGCGAGGTTGCGGTAGCTCGGGTCGATCAGGTCCATTACCAGGGCGGCTTGGCCATCGGGGTGGCCGACCACACGGCCTTCGATCCTGATCAGGTTGGGGTGCAGCCCGGCGGCGATGCAGGCTTGCATTTCGTGCAGCGGTGAGCCATCGCTGGTGATGGTGCCTTTATAGAGTTTGACAGCGACGGGTTTGCCTGCCGGTTTCCACAGCGCTTTGCGAATAACGCCGGACGCGCCTTCGCCCAATATTTCGGCGAGTTCCAGCTCGGCCCAGGGAATCTCCACGGTGGCCTCATCGTCCGTCATCGGCACCGCCGTTTCCACCGGATTACCGGCATAGGCCAGCCAGGTCAGGCTCGGCAACGCCAGCAGCCAGTCAGGCAAGCGCGTGAAGCGGTTGGAGGCAATGCGCAGCAATTCGAGGTTGTGGCAGTTGGCCAGGCTTTGCGGCAGATGTGCCAATTGATTACCGGCCAGCATCAGCTTTTGCAGCAGCGGCCGTTCGCCCAACTGGGAAGGAAGCTCGCGGATGCGGTTATCGGTCAGGATCAACCAGCGTAACCGCGGTGGCAGCGCGGCGGCGGGCACGTGGCTGATCTGGTTGGCCTTGAAGCCGATCATGCTCAGTTGGGCGCACTGGCCGAGACAGGCGGGCAGTTCGGTAAAACGGTTGTCCGAGCAGAACAGCACGCGCAAGTGCGGCAAGCGGTGCAAGTCGTCGGGCAGTTTGCTCAGGGCGTTACCGCTGAGGTTGAGAATTTCCAGGGAGTCGGCCAGCTCGAAGATTTCCCGAGGGAATTCGGTCAGCCCGCAGGACAGGTCCAGGCGCGTGATGCCGGCCAATTGGCCGGCCTTGAGTTGGGCGAGGGTATTCATGAACGGCGCGGTCACTCGGGCAAGGGGGCGTGGATGGCGCTCATGATAGCGGGTCGGGCGGGCTTTGCGGGTTGGCCTGGTGCAACTGGGCTGTCTGCAATTGGCGCAGGCGGCTGGCGGTGCGTGCGAGGTCGATGGCCTGGCCGCTCAAGGCCACGTCCAAAGGTTGTTCGCCGATCAGCACCAGGCGCTTGTCGCGGTCGTAGAGCACGTCCACCAGGTTGATGAACCGCTGCTGCACGGCAATCGGGCACTGCGCCAGTTGCGGCAGGCCGTCGATGACCCAGTGGTCGTAATCCTGGCACAGCAGCAGGTAATCCATCACCGCCGTCAACGCTTCGCACAGATCATTGAAGGTGAAGGCAATGGAGCGGCCTTCCCGGTGGCGGCACGCCAGGGTTCGGTTGCCGACGGGCAAGGGCTGGGGCGGGCAGTCCGGGGCGGGGAGACCCAGCGCCGCGCGCTGGCTCGCGGTCCCTGGCCACACATACTGACCGGTGGTGAAGCGTTGCGCGCTGGGGGCCTGGGGCAGGCTACGGAAATCCTTGGGCGAGCTGACCTCCAGCACCTGCATGCGCGCGGCGATCAGGTCGATTACCGGCTTGAAACGCTCGTGGTACAGCGGGTTGGGCAGCAATGCCTGCGGCGCGTAGTTGGACGTCACCAGCACCAGCACGCCGCGCTGGAACAGGGCCTTGAACAGCCGCGTGATCAGCATCGCATCGCCGATATCGTGAACGTGGAACTCGTCGAAACACAGCACCCGGCAGTCCGTCAGCAGTTCATCGAGGGTCGCGCCCAGGGCATCGTCGTGCTCGCGGTGCTTGAACATGCCTTGGTGCAGGCGGGTAAAAAACTCATGGAAATGCACGCGCTGCTTCTCGGCAATCGGCAACACTTGGAAAAAGCCATCCAGCAGCCAGCTTTTACCGCGCCCCGCCGGGCCGTGCAGGTACAAGCTGCGCGTCGGTTGACCCGCGAGCAGGTGCCGGGCTTCGCGGTCCAGGGCAGCAATCGCGAGGGTTTGACCGGTGCTCAGGGTATAGCCCTGTTGCGCGGCTTTTTGTGCAAAGAACGCAGGGATGGTTGGGTCTTCGACGCTGCCGGTCTTTTTACCGAGCAGGCGGCGGAGCAGGGAAAGCGCTACCAATGCGGGTCACTCTGTAGGCCGGTGGTCACTCACTTTAGGGTGTCCGTTGTGTTTTGACCAATGGCCGAAGGAAACGCCTGTGCCTGCCTCGCTGATCGGTCAATCCCAGGCTTTTAGAACGTCAACAGCGGCGGGGCGGGCTGGTCCACCGGGCTGACCAGCGCATAGTTGTAGCCCGCGCCGGACCAGTATTGAGCCTGCAAACCATCGGCACTGCGGCTGCCACGGGGCAGGAAGCCGTTTTCCGGGCCAGGTGGGCGGATGTAGAAACTGATGCGCTGCCCTTGCGCGTCTTCGTACAGCACCATGGCGGCGGCGCCTTGCTCGGTGGTCAGCAAGCGCCCGCTGACCGGGGTGAACCCCGCCGCGCTGAGGTCGGGCAGGCGGTGCGCCTGGCTGAAGTAGCGATCCAGCCAGGCTTGCATCGTGTCGCTGCCCTGGCCCTTGTAGTCGGCGGGCATCACGCCGTCCTGGGCAAACAAGCGAAACGCCTGCATCGCATCGGCCATCGGTAACATTGCTGGCTGGGTGGCTTCACGGGCGTGCCAGCCCCCGATACCGCCGAGGCTCACTGCGATCAGCAACACGGCGGCCGTGGCGAAGTGGCGGCGCGACTGGCGCTTGAGGCGCTGGCGGATCAGCGCCGGGTCCAGGTCCGGGTTGGCCGGCTGTTGCAGGGCACCGCCCAATGCGGCGCGCAGCAATTGCGCGTCGTGCTGCCAGGCATGGACCTGGGCGGCGACGTCCGGATGGGCGGCCAGATACGTTTCGAGCACGCGGCGATCACTCTCCAGCAGTTGGTGATCGACGTAGGCATGCAAATCGCGTTCGCTGGGGGGCAGGCTGATCATTTGAGTATCCGCAGGGAAGGGCTGGCGATTTCGCCATCACTGAGTTGACGCAGGGCTTGGCGCGCCCGCGATAGACGCGACATCACGGTGCCGATGGGCACGTCGAGAATCTCGGCGACCTCCTTGTAGCTCATGCCCTCGACCGAGACCCACAGCAGCAGCGCGCGTTGCTCGGCGTTGAGTTGATCGAAGGCTTGCAGGGTCGACTGGGCGATCACGGTGCGCTCGACCGATGGCTGCGCATCGTCACGCCCGGTGAAGAACTCCAGCATCCGTGCGTAGCGCCGGGTGCGGCGGTGGGCGTCGAGGAATTGCCGGTAGAGGATCGAGAACAGCCAGGCGCGCAAGTCGCCTTCGACGCGTTTCTCTGCCCAATGGGTGACCGCCCGTTCCAAGGTCGATTGCACCAGGTCGTCGGCGCTGCTGGCGTTACGCGTCAGGGACACGGCAAAGCGCCGCAGCCTGGGGATGAGTTCACGTAACGGTTCGTCGAGTTCATGCATGGGAGCGGGCTGTTCACTACGCTGGGACTAGAGAGACGACTGGCAGGGACGGTTATTCCCGACCGTGAAAAATAAATCCAGGCCCAGGGAATAGAGCCGATCGGCGTTCGTCTTAATGCTCCGACCTTATGTTCACCCCTAAGGCCTCTGGCCCTGGAGCTCCTTCATGGTAGATCACTCATCACCGCCCCGTCCTCCGTTGAGCACTGCGAGCCTGATCGCGCGCCTGGCGGGTATCGGTGCCGTGGTTGCGGTTTTGGCGGGGGCATTTGCCTACGTCAATGGCACCCTCGACCCACAGCGCTTGCGTCCTAAAACCCTGGTCAATGCCCTGGAAACCAACAACGGCGTGCACCCCGGCTTCCGGCGTAACCATGCCAAGGGCGTGTGCGTGGCCGGCTATTTCGAAAGCAGCGCCGAGGCCCGTGCCTACTCCAGCGCCGAGGTGTTCAGTGCGGCCAAGACCCCGCTGATCGGGCGGTTTGCCTTGCCCAGTGGCAACCCTTATGCACCGGACAGCAGTGTGCCGATCCGCAGTTTTGCCGTGCAGTTCAGCCAGGCCAACGGCCAGCAGTGGCGCACCGGCATGAACAGTATGCCGGTATTCCCGGTGGGCACGCCCGAGGCGTTCTACCAACTGCTCAAGGCGGGCGCACCGGACCCATCGACCGGCAAGCCGAACCCGGCAGCGATGCCGGCGTTCTTCGCCGCCCATCCCGAGACCGCGCAGTTTCTGGCGTGGGTCAAGACCGCCAAGCCTTCGGCCAGTTATGCGACCGAAACCTACAACGGCATCAACGCCTTTTACCTGGTGGGGGCCGATGGCAAGCGCCAGGCCGTGCGTTGGGGCGTGGTGCCCACGCTGCAGGATGCAGCGGGAGATACCGCCCCGGCGGGGAGTGACTTCCTTGAAAAAGACCTGGCGCAGCGTCTTGCCGCCGGGCCGCTGCGCTGGCAATTGAACATGACCCTGGCCAACCCCGGCGATCCTGTGGATGACGCAAGCAAGGCCTGGACGGGCGCGCATACAGTCATCAATGCCGGCACCCTGGTGCTGCAAAGCAGCCAACCGCAAGCGGACGGTGATTGCCGCGATATCAACTTCGATCCGCTGATCTTGCCCAGTGGCATCGAAGCCTCCAACGACCCATTGCTGGCAGCACGTTCGGCGGCGTATGCCAGTTCGTACCTGCGCCGCGCCGGTGAAGTCAGCCCGTTGCACAGCGCCCCTCAGGAGTCGAAGCCATGAATGCCCAACCACGGTTTTTCGCGCCCCTGGCGCGCCTGCTGCACTGGTTGATGGCGCTGATGGTCATGGCCATGCTGTTTATCGGCGCGGGCCTGGCGGCTTCTGTTTCAGAGCGGCATGAATGGCTGATCCACCTGCACAAGCCGCTGGGGATCGCGATCCTGGCGCTGGTGATCGTGCGGCTGGTGGTGCGCTTCTCCACACGCCAACCGCCGTTGCCCGCCGACTTGCCGCTGTGGCAGGTATTGGCGGCCAAAGCGTCGCACCTGGTCCTGTACGGCTTGATGCTGGTATTGCCGCTGCTGGGGTGGGCAATGATCTCGGCGGCGGGCGACCCGGTCATGCTCAGCAGCTCGGTGCAGTTGCCGGCGCTGGTGGCGGCGAATGCGCCGTTGTTTGCGCTGCTGCGCAAGGCGCACGGGTACCTGGCTTATCTGCTGTTCCTGACCGTGTTGCTGCACCTGGCGGCTGCGCTATTCCATGGGTTGATCCGCCGCGACGGCGTGCTGCAAAGCATGACCGGCAGCAAGGACTGACACAGCCTTGGGGGGCAGTGTGGCCAGCCAGTAGATCAACGCGAGCAGGTTGATCGCTGCGCCGAGGCCACACACGCCGAGCCAGCCGCCCCAGGCATACATCGCCGTTGCACTGACCGACCCGAGCGCGCTTCCTACCGAGTAAAACAGCATGTAACCCGCCACCAGGCGACTCTGGGCGTCGGGGCGCACGGCGTAGATCAGGCTCTGGCTGGTGACATGCACGGCTTGCAGGCCGAGATCGAACACGATCACACCCAGCAACAATGCCCACAGCGACGACTGGGTAAAGCCGATGGCCACCCAGGACAGCAGCATCAGCAACAGTGCCGTGCCGCTGGTCCATTGGGCCAAGCCCCTGTCGGCCAGGCGTCCGGCGCGGGCGGCACCCAAGGCGCCGGCGGCACCGGCAAGCCCGAACAGGCCGATCTGCGTGTGCGACAGCGACAGCGGCGGGGCGCTCAAGGGCAACACCAGCGGCGTCCACAGGACGGTGCCAGCGGCGAAAATCAACATCGCCAGCACGGCACGGTCTCGCAAGACCTTTTCTTCCTTGAACAAGCTGAACACCGAGCGGATCAGCGCGCCATAGGTGCCTGTGGCGCGGGGTTGCTCAGTGTCCGGCAGCACCCGCCACAGCAGCAGGGCCATCAACAGCGTCAGGCCGGCGGAGAGCAGGTACACCGAGCGCCAACCCGCCAAGTCTGCCATGGCACCTGAAACGGAGCGCGCCAGCAACAAACCCACCACAATCCCGCTGGTGACCATTCCGACCACGTGGCCACGTTGTTCGGGCGACGCCAAGTGAGCGGCCAATGCCACCATCACCTGGGCGACTACCGCCAGCAGGCCGGTGAGCGCCACGCCGGCGAGCAGCCAGACGCTGTTGGACGACAAGGCCACCACCAGCACGGTCAGGGTGGAGAGCAGCAGTTGGGTGACGATCAGCCCGCGCCGGTTGAGCAGATCCCCCAGGGGCACCAGCAACAACAGCCCCACGCCATAACCGACTTGGGTGAGGGCGATGATGATACCCACGGTGGCGTGGTCCATGGCGAAGGTCTCGGCCATGGCGTCGAGCAGCGGCTGGGCGTAGTAGACGTTGGCCACCGACAGGCCGCAGGCGATGGCGAACAGCACTACCACCGCGCCGCTTAAGGGGGATGACGACATGCGGACAATCCTTTTTGTGGTTTTAAAATGAAACCACTTGTACGGTAAGGATTCCAGTTTTATATTGCAACCACATTATTGGTCGACGACAGGCAGCTCCGATGGTCAAGCTCACCCGCTTTGAAAACGCCGAATGCCCGGTGGCGCGCTCGCTGGATGCGATTGGCGATGGCTGGTCGCTGCTGATCATCCGCGATGCATTTGATGGCATGCGTCGCTTTGGTGAATTCCAGCGCAGTTTGGGCATGGCCAAGAATATTCTGTCCACGCGTTTGCGCAGCCTGGTGGCCCATGGGGTGCTGGAGGTCGTGCCAGCGTCGGATGGCAGTGCGTATCAGGAGTATGTGCTGACCGAAAAGGGCCGCGGCCTGTTCAACGTGATCATCGGGCTGCGTCAGTGGGGCGAGGGGTTTTTCTACGGCGCAGGCGAGGCGCATTCGGTGATGGTGGACCGCGACAACGGCGAGCCTCTGCGAGCGTTGGAGCTGCGCTCGGCGGATGGGCGGTTGCTGGGGCCCGAGGATTGCCGGCGGGTGCCCGTTGAGCTACATGAAGCTTGAGGGTTTACTGCTTTTCTGTGGCGAGCCCGCTCGCCACAGAATAATCAGCGCAAGACGTCGACGATATCGGCCACGCTGCTCAATACGTCCTTGGCCAACTGCATCGAGCGTTTACCTGACCAACCGGTGTGCGGGTTGGGGGCGTCGTCGTTGTCCTTGAAAGGCATTTCCAGGGTCAGCGACAGGCAGTCGTATTTTTCGCCTACGGCGTTGCAAGCCAGGGTCATGTTGGCTTCGCCCGGCAAGTCGCGGGTGTAGCCGTGGGTGGTCTGGAAGTCGCGGGTCAGGCCGCTCAAGTGGCTGCGAAAGTGTTTTTCCAGGGCCTCGATGCGCGGGGTGTAGCCGGGGTTGCCTTCGCAGCCAGCGGTGAAGACGTAGGGGATTTCCTCGTCACCGTGGATATCGAGGAACAGGTCAACGCCGTATTTTTCCATCTGCTGTTGCACAAACAGCACTTCGGGACTCGTTTGCTGATTGGCGCTCTGCCAGGCGCGGTTGAGGTCCTGGCCCATGGCGTTGGTGCGCAGATGACCGTGGAAGGCGCCGTCCGGGTTCATGTTGGGCACCAGGTACAGGTCGGCCACTTTCAGCAGTTTTTTCAGCTCGGCGTCGCCGTCCTGCTGCAGGCGTTCGATGATGCCTTCCATAAACCACTCGGCCATGTGTTCGCCGGGGTGCTGCTGGGCGATGATCCAGATCTTGCGGCGGCCCTCGCCGCCTTTGCCACGGCGCAGCAGTTGGATGTCCCGGCCTTCAACACTTTTACCGGTGGCCAGCAACTGCGTGCCGGCGCGGTTCAGGGCCTGGTCGATCAGCCAGTCGTGGCGCTCGCGGCTGTAGGGTTCGAAATAGGCGAACCAGGCGTGCCTTTCACGGGTTTCGAGGCTGATGTGCAGGATCTCGCCGTCAAACCGCGTCGGTACGCGAAACCAATTGATGTGGTCGTAGGACGCCACGGCGTTGTAGCCGCTCCACGCATGGCGGTAGGACGATTTGCCTGCGTTGCTCAGGCGAAAGGTGTGGGTGTGGCCCACGTGCATGCCTTCGGCCTTGAAGTGAAACCACTGGAAATGTTGGCTACGGGTGTCGGGTTTGATTGCCAGCAATAACTGGTAGGCATCGTGGGCATCCAGGACCTGGATATTGCCACTGTCGAAGTCGGTGCTGATTCTGATGGAGGTCAAGGCCACGGTCATAGTCGGGTTGCCTGGATATGAGTGTTGTGGCGGATATATTACACAGGAGTGTGGTAAAGACTGGATGCAAAATTGTTGCGGGGGGAAGGGGGCACCATCTTTGACGCCGCCGCCGCTCAGGAGCCATGAGATTGATTCTCAAGCGCTGTTTCGCAATGATCCGGGCCGCAGCGTTCGGCTGGCTTTCATTCGCAGATAGTCTTTTGCTACCATGCGCGCCATTGAGCAACACACAGTCTTCATTAGCCTGAAGCCATGCCAGGGAAACTGGCAAAAAAAAGACCCGGCCAAAGAGCCGGGTCAAAAACCGTGATTAGCCTGATGAGGAGATATTCCAAGAGTCCGACCTAAGGTCCCTTGGTCTATCGACTGATCTCGCGATCAGCTGGGTCCAATAATAATCATTATCATTTGCAAGTCAAATGTTTTTATCCATGGGATAGAAATATTTTTCTCCGCGTCGGCTCATGCGTTCGCTTGCGCCTGCGGTTCCTGCAGCGACCGCTCCACCATTGCCTTCGCCATATCGATCAAATACACCACTGAAAACGCCAGGTCGCGATGGCTGCCCTGATGGCTGCTCGCTGATTCATAGGCGGTGGCCGCGGCGCTGCGCAGCAGGTCCGAGGCATGCACCAGGGCTTCCTCGTGACTGATGCCTGGCTTGATGGCAAACAGGGCTCCGTCCGCAGATGAGGCAGACATATCTTCTTTCAAGTAAAAGTCGAGCGCGCGCTTGGCGGCACCGCTGCTGCGCAGGTCGTGCAGCTCAGTGTCTTCAGGGATTTCGGGCAGGAGGTACGGGCTTGTCGTCATAAGGGGGCTACTCTTGGAGGGGTGTCGAAAACCTTATGTCCGATGATAGTACGTATCGTATTTATGTCGTTTTATGGATTACTACAAACTGTTTATTGCCCTGAAAACCCTGTGACGTATTGTCGGCGCCATGGATAAATGGATCGCGTTGGTCAGGACCAACATGGAAGACCGCAAGGTCACGCAGGGTGAGCTGGCTGAACGCTTGGGCATGTCCCAGGGCGGCGTGGGCCATTGGCTCAACAAGCGCCGTGCGCCAAGCCTGGCGGACATGAACCGGGTGCTGGTGGCGCTGGGCCTGGGGTACCTGGAGGTCGCGCTGGATATTCGCGAGCGGGCCGATGAAGAGACCCAGGAGAAAAGCTACAACCCGTATTTCCGCTACCCGGTCAGCGATTGGAAAGGGCTGTGCGAAATCCGCGAAGAACGCGCCTCTTATGGCCCGGCCCGTTTCGAGCTGACGGACTACCACGCCCAGGGCGACGCGTTCTGGCTGCCGGTCACGGGCGACGCCATGACCGCCCCCAGCGGCCTGAGCATCAGTGCGGGCATGATGATCCTGGTCGATCCGGCCATTGCCGCCGAGCCCGGCAAACTGGTAGTCGCCCAATGGGCCGAGAGCCCCCAGGCGACCTTTCGCCAGTTGCTGGAAGAGAGCGGCCAGCGCTACCTGATACCGCTCAACCCCACGTACCCCAAACAGCTGTTGACCGACGATTGCCGCATTTTGGGCGTTGTCGTCCAAGCCACGGCAAAGTTCTAGCTAGCCGCTTCCAGCTCCACCAGCGCGCAACCTTCTGCAACCATTTCGCCTTCGTGGCAGAACAGCGCCTTGATCACCCCGGCCTGGGGCGCGCGGATGCTGTGTTCCATCTTCATGGCTTCCAGCACCACCAACTGCGCCCCGGCCTCGACGTGTTGGCCCGCCTCAACCAACACCCGAACGATGCTGCCGTTCATCGGCGCCGTCAGGCCGCCCTGTTGGGACTGATTAGCCTCGACCGCCGCAATCGGGTCGAACAGCGTTACGCCATGCATTTCGCCGTCCCAGCGCAGATACAGCGTACGGTCATCACGTACCGCCAGATGACGGCGACGCACGCCTTGTTGCTCGATCAGCAGATGTTCGCCCTTCAACTGCGGTGCGTCCGCGGCCAGTGTCACCAGACAATCCTGGCCGTTGCAGCTCAGGTGCAGGGACACCTCGGCAGGCAATCCGGCGCGAAACCCTCGTTTGTCGGCCCAAGGACCGTCCCCGGCCGGCAAGCTCTGCATGAAGGCCGCGCCCGCCGCCTGCCAGAATGCATCGCTCAGTTCCCCTGGGGCCGGCAGCAACTCATCCTGATAACGCGGAATGAACCCGGTATCCAGCTCCGCTGCGGCGAACGCCGGGTGCCCGATAATGCGCCGCAAAAAGCCCAGGTTGGTCTTCAGGCCGCCAACGGCGAACTCATCAAGCATGCCCAGCAACCGCAGTCGCGCCTGTTCACGGTCTTCGCCCCAGGCAATCAGCTTGCCGAGCATGGGGTCGTAGAAGGGCGACACGCTGTCGCCTTGTTCGACGCCGCTGTCCACCCGACGGCCCAGGCCCGGCGCGCACTCGCGGTACAGCGTGAGCTGGCCGGTGGCAGGCAGAAAATCAGTGGCCGGGTCCTCGGCATACAGCCGCACTTCGATGGCATGGCCGGTCAGCGGCACCTGTTCCTGGGTGATCGGCAGCGCCTCGCCCTGGGCGACACGGATCTGCCAGGCAACCAGGTCGAGACCGGTAATCGCCTCGGTCACCGGGTGTTCCACCTGCAGCCGCGTGTTCATTTCCATGAAGAAGAACTCGCCGCGCGCGTCCAGCAAAAATTCCACAGTGCCCGCGCCGACATAACCAATGGCCTGGGCCGCACGCACGGCGGCTTCGCCCATGGCCTTGCGTTGTCCAGCGCTCAGGCCTGGCGCCGGCGCTTCCTCGACGACTTTTTGGTGGCGACGCTGGATCGAACAATCGCGTTCATTGAGGTACAGGCAATGCCCATGCTTGTCGGCGAACACCTGAATCTCCACGTGACGCGGCTTGAGCAGGTATTTTTCCACCAGCATCTGCCCATTGCCGAAGGACGACAGCGCCTCACGCTGGGCAGAGGCCAGAGCCTCGGCCAACTGGCTGACGTCCTCGACCACCTTCATGCCCTTGCCACCGCCACCGGCCGTGGCCTTGAGCAGCACCGGATAGCCGATGCGCTCGCAGGCCGCGCGGAAGGTTTCCAGGTCCTGGGCTTGGCCGTGATAACCCGGCACCAGGGGCACGCCGGCGGTTTCCATCAACGCCTTGGCGGCCGATTTGCTGCCCATGGCATCGATGGCCGAGGCGGGCGGGCCGAGGAAGATCAAGCCTGCCGCTTCGATCGCGCGGGCAAACCCGGCGTTCTCCGACAAAAAACCATAACCCGGATGGATCGCCTGGGCGCCACTGGCCTGGGCGGCGGCGATCAGCTTGTCGATCTGCAGGTAACTGTCAGTGGCCTTGCTACCGCCCAAGTCAACACGAATATCGGCCTCGCGGCTGTGGCGGGCATCGCGGTCGATGGCGCTGTGCACGGCCACGGTGGTCAGGCCCATCGCCTTGGCGGTGCGCATCACCCGGCAAGCGATCTCGCCACGGTTGGCCACCAGCAGCGTCGTCAATGTGCTCATGAGCGCGGCTCCTGAGGCTGCCAGTGGGGTGGACGTTTTTGCAGGAAGGCGCGCAGGCCTTCCTGGCCCTCGGCGCTGACGCGAATACGCGCAATGGCATTTTCGCAGTAGCGGCGCAGGGCCGGCGTGAGCGCCCCGTTGCCCACTTCGCGCAGCAAGTCCTTGCTGGCGCGCATCGCCGCCGGGCTGTTTTGCAGCAGGTTGGCGATCCAGTGTTCCACGTGCTGATCCAGCTCGTCGGTGGGATAGCTTTCTGCCAATAAACCGATATCGCGGGCACGCTGCCCGCCAAAGCGCTCGGCGGTCAGCGCATAGCGCCGCGCCGCGCGTTCACCGATGGCCTGCACCACGAACGGACTGATCACCGCCGGTGCCAGGCCAATGCGCACTTCCGACAGGCAGAACTGCGCGTCATCCGCGCCAATCGCCATGTCGCAGCAACTGATCAAGCCCAGCGCGCCGCCGTAGGCAGCGCCTTGCACCACCGCCAGGCTCGGGATTTTCAACTTGGCCAGGTTGTACATCAGTTCCGCCAGTTCGCGTGCGTCGTCCAGGTTGGTGTGGTAGTCCAGCTCGGCCGATTGCTGCATCCACGCCAGGTCCGCGCCGGCGCTGAAATGTTTGCCGCGCCCGCGCAGTACCAGGAAACGCAGCGACGGATCGCCCTGTACATGGTCGAGGGCAATGATCAGCTCGCGGATCATCTCGGCGTTGAACGCATTGTTCTTGGCTTCACGACTGAGCCACAGTGTGGCAAAGCCACGGCTGTCGGTGATCAGTTCGAGGGTGTTGAAATCGCTCATGGGTACAGCTCCATTTACATGCGGAACACGCCGAAGCGGCTCGGCTCGATGGGGGCGTTCAGCGCAGCGGATAAAGCCAGGGCCAGCACATCACGGGTCTGCATCGGGTCGATGACACCGTCGTCCCACAGGCGCGCGCTGGAGTAGTAGGGGTGGCCCTGGGTTTCGTACTGGTCGAGGATCGGTTGCTTGATCGCCGACTCTTCCTCGGCGCTGAAACCTGTGCCCGCGCGTTCAGCCTGCTCGCGCTTGACCTGCACCAGCACGCCGGCCGCCTGTTCGGCACCCATCACGCCAATGCGGGCATTGGGCCACATCCACAGGAACCGCGGATCATAGGCGCGGCCGCACATGCCGTAGTTACCGGCACCAAAACTGCCGCCGATGATCACCGTGAACTTCGGCACCTTGGCGCAGGCTACGGCGGTGACCAGCTTGGCGCCGTGCTTGGCTATGCCGCCGGCCTCGTATTTCTGGCCGACCATGAACCCGGTGATGTTCTGCAGGAATAGCAGCGGGATTCCACGCTGGCAGGCCAGTTCGATAAAGTGCGCGCCTTTCTGCGCCGCTTCAGCAAACAGAATCCCGTTGTTGGCCAGGATCGCAATCGGGTAGCCGTGCAGGTGCGCAAAGCCACAGACCAGGGTGGTGCCGAACAACGCCTTGAACTCATCGAACACCGAACCGTCCACCAGCCGTGCGATCACTTCACGCACATCGAAAGGCTGTTTGGCATCGGCCGGGATCACGCCGTACAGCTCTTCGCTGCTGTACAGCGGTGCCACGGGCGCGCGTTGCAGCACCTCACCCTGCTTGCGCCAATTGAGGTTGGCCACGCTGCGTCGAGCCAGCGCCAGCGCGTGTTCATCGCTCTCGGCATAGTGGTCGGCCACGCCGGAGACTTTGCAGTGCACATCGGCGCCGCCGAGGTCTTCGGCGCTGACCACTTCACCGGTCGCCGCCTTCACCAGCGGCGGGCCGGCGAGGAAGATCGTTGCCTGGTTGCGCACCATGATCGCTTCATCCGCCATGGCCGGTACATAGGCGCCGCCAGCGGTGCATGAACCCATCACCACGGCGATCTGTGGGATGCCCTGGGCGCTCATGTTGGCCTGGTTGAAAAAGATCCGTCCGAAGTGCTCGCGGTCGGGGAAGACCTCGTCCTGACGCGGCAGGTTGGCGCCGCCGGAATCCACCAGATAAATGCACGGCAGGCGGTTCTGCGCGGCGATGGTCTGCGCGCGCAGGTGCTTTTTCACGGTGAGCGGGTAGTAGGAACCGCCTTTGACGGTGGCATCGTTGGCGACGATCATGCATTCGACACCTTCCACCCGGCCGATGCCGGCAATCAAGCCGGCGGCGGGCACGTCTTCGCCGTACACCTGATGGGCGGCGAGTTGGCTGAGCTCAAGAAACGGCGAGCCGGGGTCGAGCAGGCGGTTGATGCGCTCGCGGGGCAGCAGCTTACCGCGCGAGGTGTGGCGCTCCTGGGCCTTGGCGCCGCCGCCTTGCTGCACCTGCGCAAGCAGGCTGTGCAGGGCGTCGACCTGTTGGCGCATCGCCGCGCTGTTGGCGGCAAACTCTGCCGAGCGGGGGTTGAGTTGGGTGTGCAAGGTGGCCATGGCGCGCTCCTTCAGCGGGTTTCGTTGAAGAGTTCGCGACCGATCAGCATCCGCCGGATCTCACTGGTGCCCGCGCCGATTTCGTACAGCTTGGCGTCGCGCAGCAGGCGACCGGCGGGAAATTCGTTGATATAGCCATTGCCGCCCAGGATCTGGATCGCGTCGAGGGCCATCTGTGTGGCGCGCTCGGCGCTGTAGAGGATCACCCCGGCGGCGTCCTTGCGCGTGGTTTCGCCACGCTCGCAGGCCTGGGCCACCGCGTAGAGGTAGGCGCGGCTGGCGTTGAGCTGGGTGTACATGTCGGCCACCTTGCCCTGGATCAACTGGAATTCGCCGATGCTCTGGCCGAACTGCTTGCGGTCGTGGATGTAGGGCACGATCAGGTCCATGCAGGCCTGCATGATCCCGGTCGGGCCGCCGGAGAGCACCACGCGTTCGTAGTCCAGGCCGCTCATCAGCACTTTCACACCGCCATTGAGCACGCCGAGGATGTTTTCCTCGGGCACCTGCACGTCATCGAAAAACAATTCGCAGGTGTTGGAGCCGCGCATGCCCAGCTTGTCGAACTTGTTGCTGCGGCTGAAGCCTTTCCAGTCGCGCTCGACGATAAAAGCGGTGATGCCGTGGGCGCCTTTCTCCAGGTCGGTCTTGGCGTAAATCACGTAGGTGCTGGCATCGGGGCCATTGGTGATCCAGGTCTTGCTGCCGTTGAGCACGTAATGATCGCCGCGTTTGTCGGCGCGCAGTTTCATCGAGACCACATCGGAACCGGCGTTCGGCTCGCTCATGGCCAGGGCGCCGACGTGCTCGCCGCTGATGAGCTTGGGCAGGTACTTGAGCTTCTGTGCGTGGTTGCCGTTGCGGTTGATCTGGTTCACGCACAGGTTGGAATGCGCGCCGTAGGACAGCGCCACCGACGCCGAACCCCGGCTGATCTCTTCCATCGCCACCACGTGGGCCAGGTAACCCAGGCCGGCGCCGCCGTATTCTTCCGGTACGGTGATGCCGAGCAGGCCCATGTCGCCGAACTTGCGCCACAGGTCGGCGGGGAACAGGTTGTCGATGTCGATCTGGGCCGCGCGAGGCGCGATTTCCTTGCCCACGAAGGACTGCACCTGGTCGCGCAGCATGTCGATGGTTTCACCGAGGGCGAAGTTCAGGGACGGGTAACTCATGGACAGGCACCTTAATGTGAGCTTTGTTTTTGTGTGGATGGCACGCCGGAGGAGGGTGCTCACCTTTACGTTAACGTAAGCTTGCGTTACGGCGCTGTCAATCGTAGTTTACGTTTACGTCAACCTACAAAAAAGACAACAGGGGTCGTTATGGATCAACCGAATCAGAGCTACAGCCGTGGCGCCCAGGACAAGGCCTTGCTGACGCAGACCATCGGCCAGGCGTTCGATCAGACCGTTGCCCGCTATCCCGATGGCGAAGCCCTGGTAGTGCGCCATCAACAGCGGCGCTACACCTGGCGGCAATTGGCCGAGACCGTGGACGTGCACGCGCGCGCGTTCCTGGCGCTGGGCATGCAGACCGGCGACCGCCTGGGTGTCTGGGCGCCCAATTGCGCCGAGTGGTGCATCAGCCAGATCGCCAGCGCCAAGCTCGGGGTGATCCTGGTGAATATCAACCCGGCGTATCGCAGCAGTGAATTGGACTACGTGCTCAAGCAGTCCGGTTGCCAGTGGCTGGTGTGCGCCGGGTCGTTCAAGTCCTCCGATTACCACGCGATGTTGCAGGAACTGCAACCCGATCTGCGCGGCATCATCAGCCTCGACTCCAACCCGCCCGAAGGCTTCATGCCCTGGTTGCAGCTATCGGCCCTGGGCGCAAGCGTCCCGCCGGAACAACTGCACCGCCGCCAAGCCAGCCTGCATGTCGACCAGCCGGTGAATATCCAATACACCTCCGGCACCACCGGCTTCCCCAAAGGCGCCACCCTCAGCCACCACAACATCCTCAATAATGGCTACATGGTCGGCGAAAGCCTCGGCCTGACCGCGCAGGATCGCCTGGTGATTCCGGTGCCGCTGTATCACTGCTTTGGCATGGTGATGGGCAACCTGGGCTGCATTACCCACGGCACCACCATGATCTACCCCAATGACGGCTTCGACCCGTTGCTGACGCTGACCGCCGTCGCCGAAGAAAAAGCCACCGGCCTTTACGGCGTGCCCACCATGTTCATCGCCATGCTTGATCACCCACGCCTCGGCGAATTCGACCTGTCGAGCCTGCGCACCGGCATCATGGCCGGGGCCACGTGCCCCATCGAAGTGATGCGCCGGGTGATCAGCGAGATGCACATGCGTGAGGTGCAGATTGCCTATGGCATGACCGAAACCAGCCCGGTGTCGTTGCAGACCGGCGCCGATGACGACCTGGAGCGCCGCGTGACCACCGTCGGTCGCACCCAGCCGCAACTGGAAAGCAAGATCATCGACGCCGACGGCAACACCGTCGCGCGCGGCGAGATCGGCGAGTTGTGCACGCGTGGCTACAGCGTGATGCTCGGCTATTGGAACAACCCGGAGGGCACCCGCGAGGCCATCGACGACGCAGGCTGGATGCACACCGGCGACCTGGCGAGCATGGACGCCCATGGTTACGTGTGCATCGCGGGGCGCAACAAGGACATGATCATTCGTGGCGGTGAGAACGTGTATCCGCGTGAAGTGGAAGAATTTTTCTTCACCCACCCGGCAGTGGCGGATGTGCAGGTGATCGGCATTCCGGATGAGCGCTACGGTGAAGCCATCGTCGCCTGGGTCAAGTTCCATCCAGGCCATGTGGCCAATGAGCTTGAGCTGCAAACCTGGTGCAAGGGCCGCATTGCGCACTTCAAGACGCCCAAGCACTTCAAGTTCGTGGAGGAATTTCCGATGACGGTAACGGGCAAGATCCAGAAGTTCCGCATGCGCGAGATTTCGATTGAAGAGCTGCGGAGCCGATCCAACTAACGGCACAAAACCACTGTGGGAGCGGGCTTGCTCGCGAATGCGGTGTATCAGTCGCCAAATGTATTAACTGAACCACCGCGAGCAAGTCGAAGCGTCGAACCGCCGCTCCCACATTTTTGATCAGCGGTGATTTCAGCATGGGTGCAAACCCGGAAAGCACAAAGGGGACCCGAGGGTCCCCTTTAATTTGTCGTTGCGTGCTCTTTTTTTATTATTGAGGGGCGGTCTATTGTTGTTTTTGGCAACCGTTACCCTTTACCGCTGTTTTGGCGACCCCCATCCGGGGTCAAGAGCAAACGTATTTTTTTGAGCGCTGACTTGCTTCTTCGTTAACGATCCAACCAGTGGGTAGCTACCTGAGGTAGTTTTATTTTTCTCTATCCGGTTGCGGGTTTCGGCATGCCGTACCCTGCGAAGCACATCTTCTCCAAAAAAATCTGTTAGCTGCGTCTCTGCCGTGTTGTTTTTGTTATGTCAGAGTCGTTTCGTCTTATTTTTATTAGGCTTGGTGCTTTTTATTCTTGTTATGCCATAGAGATAGCAGGAGCCGTGCCAACTTTTAAAATGTCTTTAAAATCAATAAGTTAAATTTTTACCGAAGATTGACCCCAATCCAATAACCCAAAACCTGTTCCCGTGTTACTCGATGTGTAGGCGGGCGGTAACACTTTGTCACGGCTAGGCTACTCAACTGGCGTTACGTGCCTTGGCCACACGCGACCCGGTCGGTCGATCCAGCACTTTGCTGATCTGCTGGCCCGCACCGATCAATGCTTGCAGGTCGATACCGGTCTCGATGCCCAGGCCCTCGAGCAGGTACACCACGTCTTCGGTGGCGACGTTACCGCTGGCGCCCTTGGCGTAGGGGCAACCGCCGAGGCCCGCGATAGAGCTGTCGAACACGCTGATGCCTTCCAGCAGGCTGGCGTAGATATTCGCGATGGCCTGGCCATAGGTGTCATGAAAGTGCCCGGCCAGCTTGTCCCGTGGCACTTGCGCGCCGACCACCTCGAACAGCCGCCGCGTGGCCCCCGCCGTGCCGGTGCCAATCGTGTCGCCAAGGGACACCTCATAGCAGCCCATGGCATACAGCTCCCGTGCGACCGCCGCCACTTGCTCCGGTGCGATCTCGCCCTCATACGGGCAACCCAGCACGCACGACACATAGCCCCGCACGCTGACCCCGTGCTGCCTGGCCGCGGCCATGATCGGCGCGAAACGCGCCAGGCTTTCGCTGATCGAGCAATTGATATTGCGCTGGGAAAACGCCTCGGACGCTGCCGCGAACACCGCCACTTCCTTCACCCCGGCCGCCAGCGCGTCTTCAAAACCGCGCAGGTTCGGCGCCAGCGCGCCGTAAGTCACGCCAGGCTTGCGCTGGATCTGCGCAAAGACTTCGGCGGAACCGGCCATCTGCGGCACCCATTTGGGCGATACGAAACTGCCGACTTCGATATAGCCCAGGCCCGCCGCGCTGAGAGCGTCCACCAGTCGGACCTTGTCCGCCACGCTGATGGGTTGGGCTTCGTTCTGCAGGCCGTCGCGCGGGCCGACTTCCACCAGGCGTACGTGTGAGGGGAGGGACATGGCAGTTACCTTCTGATCAATGGCCGGCCTGGCTCATGGTAGTGGCCAGGGCCTGGGTGCAGCGCTCTTCGGCGGTATCCAGTTCCAGCTTCATTTGTTCGATGTCCAACAGTTGCTGTTCCAACTGCTCGCGGCGCTCGGCGATCTTGGCCAGCATGCTGTTGAGTTGGACATGGTTGCCGCTGCTGGGGTCGTAGAGCTCGATCAACTCGCGGCACTCGGCCAGCGAAAAACCGATGCGCTTGCCGCGCAGGATCAGCTTGAGGCTGACCTTGTCGCGCGCCGAGTAGATGCGCTCCTGGCCCCGGCGCTCCGGCGCCAGCAGGCCCTGTTCTTCGTAGAAACGAATGGCGCGGGTGGTGATGTCGAGCTCGCGGGCGAGGTCGGAGATGCTGTAGGTCGTGCTCATGGGGGCGCTCTAGGGATGGCTTGGCGCTAGGCTAGTGGCTGCTTTACGTTAACGTCAAGAGCCACAGTAGTGAGCGGGCTTGCCCCGCGCCGGGTGGCGAAGCCGCCCCAAACCAGGCGACCGAGTTTTATCTGCAATTCGGCGTTGTCCTTATTGGGGCGGCTTCGCCACCCGGCGCGGGGCAAGCCCGCTCACTACAGACAGCCTTTTGCGCAGGGGCAGGTCAGGTTTGTTTGCCATCCAGCTTTTTCTCGTGGGCCGTCACCTGCTGGCACAACTCGATCATCTGCTCGCGCATCCAGCGGTTCGCCGGGTCCTGGTCGGTGCTTTCGTGCCAGTACAGGTGGGTTTCCACTGCGGGCACATCGTTGACCGGCAAGTTGAACCAGTGCAATTCATGACGGCGGGCGAAGCGCTCGGGCACGGTCATGACCATGTCGGTCTGCTGCAACACCTGGGAGGCCATCAAGTAATGCTGGGAACGCAGGGCGATCTTGCGCTGGATGCCCATCTTGCCCAGCGCCAGGTCGACGTGGCCCAAGCCGTTGCGCCGGCTGGAGATATGGATATGGGTCAGCGACAAGTAATCATCCAGCGTCAGTTTGTCTTTGCCCGCCATCGGGTGGCCCTTGCGCATCGCGCACACGTAGCGGTCTTCCATCAGCTTGACGTGGCGCACCTGCGGGTCGGTGTTGAGCGGCGCGTCCACGGCAAAGTCCAGGCGCCCGGCGGCCAGTTCCTTGGTGGTCTCGCGGCGTTTGGACAGGAAACTTTCGATGACCACGGTGGGTGCCAGGCGGCGCAGGCGCTGGAACAGCGGCGGCAGGATCACCGCCTCGGTGAGGTCGGTCATGCTGATGCGGTAGGTCTTGGCGGCCTGCTGCGGGTTGAAGATGCGACTTTCCTGCACCGAAACGCGCAGCAACGACAACGCATTGCGCACCGGGCCGATGATGTTCTGGGCCATCGGCGTGGGCACCATGCCTTGGGCGGTACGCACGAACAGCGGGTCGTTGAAGGTTTCCCGCAGCCGCGCCAGAGCGTTGGACACCGCCGGCTGGGTGATACCGACAATCTGCCCGGCGCGGGTCAGGTTGGCTTCGGTGTAGATCGCGTCGAAGACGATAAACAGGTTGAGGTCGACCTTGCTCAGATTCATGGTTGCGCTCTTTATTGTTAGGTGGCCATACGTCGATCATATATCGGTGATGAATGTTAATACACGCCGAGAATAGGCTAGGTAAATTATCAACGCTGTTCTAGCATCGATTGCATGACCTAAACAACCTCTCAGAGAAGGGAGCTGCTCATGGATTTCGCCTATTCGCCCAAGGTTCAGGAACTGCGTGAACGCGTCACCGCGTTCATGGACGCTTACGTTTACCCGGCCGAGCCGGTGTTCGAACGCCAAGTCAGCGAAGGTGATCGCTGGCAGCACACCGCGATCATGGAAGAACTCAAGGCCAAGGCCAAAGCCGAAGGCCTGTGGAACCTGTTCCTGCCGGAGTCCGAACTGGGCGCCGGCCTGACCAACCTCGAATACGCGCCATTGGCTGAAATCATGGGCCGCTCCTTGCTCGGCCCGGAGCCCTTCAACTGTTCCGCCCCCGACACCGGCAACATGGAAGTGCTGGTGCGCTACGCCAATGAAGAGCAGAAACAGCGCTGGCTCGAGCCCTTGCTGCGCGGCGAAATCCGCTCGGCCTTCGCCATGACCGAACCCGACGTAGCCTCGTCCGACGCCACCAACATGGCCGCCCGTGCCGAGCGCCAGGGTGACGAATGGGTGATCAATGGCAAGAAGTGGTGGACCTCCGGCGCCTGCGACCCGCGCTGCAAGATCCTGATCTTCATGGGCCTGAGCAACCCGGATGCGCCGCGCCATCAGCAGCACTCGATGATCCTGGTCCCGGTGGATACGCCTGGTGTAAAAATCCTGCGCCCGTTGCCGGTGTTCGGCTATGACGATGCGCCCCACGGTCATGCCGAAGTGCTGTTCGATAACGTGCGCGTGCCCTATGAGAACGTATTGCTCGGCGAAGGCCGCGGTTTTGAGATCGCCCAGGGTCGTCTTGGCCCAGGGCGCATCCACCACTGCATGCGCTCCGTCGGCATGGCCGAACGCGCCCTGGAATTGATGTGCAAACGCTCGGTCAGCCGTAGCGCCTTCGGCCAGCCGCTGGCGCGGTTGGGCGGCAATATCGACAAGATCGCCGACTCACGCATGGAGATCGACATGGCACGCCTGCTGACCCTGAAGGCGGCGTACATGATGGACACCGTGGGCAACAAGGTGGCGAAAAGCGAAATTGCCCAGATCAAGGTGGTCGCACCGAATGTGGCCTTGAAGGTGATCGACCGCGCGATCCAGATCCACGGCGGCGCCGGTGTTTCCAATGATTTCCCGCTGGCCTACATGTACGCCATGCAACGTACCCTGCGCCTGGCTGATGGGCCGGACGAAGTGCACCGCGCGGCGATTGGCAAATTCGAGATCGGCAAGTATGTGCCTAAAGAGCTGATGCGCGGCGGGCGGTAATGCCGAGTTGCCTGCATTCGCGAGCAAGCCCGCTCCCACAGGAGAACTCGGTCAACTGTGGGAGCCGGGCTTGCCCGCGATGAGGCCAGCATTCACAGCACAAATTCCAAGGCTCAATACACCCAAACCTCCACCCGCCGATTCTTGATCCTGCCTTCATCCGCCGTATTCGCCGCCACCGGCATCTGCGCGCCAAAACCGCGAATGTCCCTGAGCACCACGCCACTTTTGACCAGCTCCCGGCGCACCGCCATTGCGCGCAATTTCGACAGTAACGCCGCGCGCTGCGGGTCGTTCTTCATATCACCAAACCCCACCAGCGTGACTTGCTTCTGGAGCTTGCCGTGGCGCTTTATATAAGCCACCACCCGTTGCAGGTCCTGGCGCGCTTTGTTGTCCAGGCTGGCGCTACCTTCCTCGAACCGGAAATTCACCGTCAAACGCTGAGCCTCACGCGCGATGGCTTGATAGTCCTCGGGCATCGACGGGCGCGGCTCCACGTTCATCGCCTGCACCTGCTGTGCGATAAACCCGTTGGCCGCCACGATCGCCTGGCCCTTGCTGCTCTGGGCAAAGTCCACCAGTGCCTTGGCCCACGGGTTGTGCCCCGACGGCGGCCGGTAAAAGAACAGGCGGCGCGACAGCGGATAGTCTTCGGTGGCAATCAGACTGTTCAGCGGCAACATCGCCTGCGAGTCGCCATCCACGATCGCCACGGCTTTGGCTTGGCGCACATAGGGCAGCCCGATAAAACCAATGCCCTGGGGATCCTGGCTCACCGCATCCGATAATTGCTCGCTGGACTCGAAACGTTTGGCCGAAGGGTCGAGGGGCTTGCCGCGCGGGCGCAGCACCAGTTCCTTGAACGTGTCATAGGTGCCGGACTGGTCATCGCGCGCATATAAATGAATGGCCCCCCCGATACCGCCCAACGCCTCCCAAGTGCTGATATCGCCATTGAAGATCTGCGCCAGTTGCTCGGTGTTCAGCGTATTCAGCGGGTTTTGCGGGTTGAGGATGATGGCCAGGCCGTCGATGGCAATTACCTGTTCGGCGTCGGGGCTTTTCAGGTCGCCCAGCGGTTCGAGGTCGACCAGTTCGCTGTCCTTGATCGGGCGCGACGAGGCGGCGAGGTCGGCAGTGGATTTTTTCAGTGCGCTGAACCCGGTGCTCGAACCGTGGGCCGCGATTTCGACGGTGACTGTCTTGCCCTGGCGGGTCTTGCCGACCACGCGTTGTTCATTGGCACCGTCGCCAGGCTCGCTATGCACGGTCTGCAAGCCTTGCTGCTCCATCATCCCCTTGACCAACGCCGGCCCCAGCGTCGCGCCAATGGTGTTGGAGCCCTGGATGCGTAATGCAGGGCCTTGGTCGGGAACGGGCAGGGGGGCGGAAACGGCCAGGAGTGGAAAAAGGCACAGCAGGAACAGAACGCGCAGCCTCATGCCGCACCTCACGCCAAAGGGAGTGCTGCGAGAATAAGTCAGGCAGGTTGCATAAATATGACTGGCACGCCAGGGATCAAACTGTGGCTTGCCTGCGATAGCCACAGGTATCTACACATCTTTGTAGTGAGCGGGCTTGTCCCGCGCTGGGCTGCGAAGTAGCCCCAAACCAGGCGACCGGATTCTACCTGAAGCTCGGCGATGCCTTTATTGGGGCGGCTTCGCCACCCAGCGCGGGAAAAGCCCGCTCACTACAGAGAGATTTGTCAGCCTTTGAGGAATTAGATATTCATCAGCCTTTAGTTCAGCTCAGTTCAAGCCAGATCGGCGCATGATCCGACGGCTTCTCCAGGCCGCGCAGTTCGTAATCCACCCCTGCATCCTTGACCCGCCCCAGCAAACCATTGGACGCCAGGATCACGTCAATCCGCAGTCCGCGCTTGGGCTCATCTTCAAAGCCGCGGCTGCGGTAGTCGAACCAACTGAATCGGTCGACCACGTCCGGGTTCAGGTGGCGGAAGCTGTCCACCAGGCCCCAGTTCTTCAGGCGGGCCATCCACTCGCGTTCTTCCGGCAGGAAGCTGCACTTGCCGGTCTTGAGCCAGCGCTTGGCGTTGTCGGCACCGATGCCGATGTCGCAATCTTCCGGGGAAATATTCACGTCGCCCATGACCACCAGCGCCTGGTCATTGCTGAACTGGCTTTCGAGCAACTGCTGCAGGTCTTCATAGAAGCGCTGCTTGGCCGGGAACTTGGTCGGGTGGTCGCGGCTTTCCCCCTGGGGGAAATAGCCGTTCATGATGGTCACCGGGTGGCCGTTTTCATCGGCGAACGTGCCCCAGATAAACCGGCGCTGGGCGTCTTCTTCGTCGCTGGCAAAGCCTTTGTGCAGGCTCAGCGCCGGCAGGCGCGAAAGCAGGGCCACGCCGTAGTGACCTTTCTGGCCGTGGTAGTACACGTGATAGCCCAGGGCTTGTACTTCGGCCAACGGGAACTGGTCGTCATGCACCTTGGTTTCCTGCAGGCCGATCACATCCGGTTGGTGCTTCTCGATCAGCGCCGCCAGTTGATGAGGGCGGGCGCGCAGCCCGTTAATGTTGAAGGAGACGATTTTCATGGTCGCAGGTGACGTCCTGGCAAAAGGGCGATGCTAGCGGACAAGTCGGACGGGGGCCAGCGTGGCGGTATGGCCGTTGCGCTGCTAATGTCTGGGAACGACTCGTGCCGCTTGGGTTCGTACCCATGAGCACGCCGCCTTTCGCGCGGTGCCCAGGGAGATTCATTGTATGTCTGACACGCTGACCGCCACTGCCGAAATTCGCCTGCTCAACAGCGGCTATTCCCGCGAGGCCCGCTCCCTGCTGTATCAAGCCTATCGTCACGAACCGACCTTTGCCTACATCTTCGAAGCCGAGCGTGCGGGCTACGAGCAACGGGTACGCGCCACCGTGCGCGAGTTGGTCAAGCAGCATTTCTTTCAGAAACTTCCCGCAATTGGCCTGTTCGTCAACGACCGACTGATCGGCATCGCCCTGATCGCACCACCGCAGCGACGCCTGGGGATCACCGAGAGCTGGGCCTGGCAAATTCGCATGTGGCTGAGCACCGGCGTGCGCGGCACGCGGCGTTACCTCGACTACCATCACGCGGTACTGGCCTGCCTGCCCAGCGAGTCGGTGCATGTGCTGCCCTTGTTGGGCATCCACCCGCAGTTCCAGGGCAAACACTACGGCGAGCAGTTACTGGAGGCGGTACACAATTGGTGCGCCGAAGACCCGCATTCATCCGGCGTGGTGCTGGATACGGGCAATTCACGCTACCTGGATTTCTATAAGCGCCAGGGCTACGAGGAAATTGGTGAGGTCGCCGTAGGTCCTATCCTGGAACACGTGTTTTTCCATCCCAACCCCCAGGCGGTACAGGCGGCTACGGTTTAACTCAGAATTTTTCAGAAATGTCTGAGTTCTAAAATTCTCCCCAGCTCGTGTAGCATCCGCGCCTATGAAGTTTCCAGGAAGATTTACCAGCGGCTTGATTCTGCTGTTCACAAGCTGCGGTGCCTTGGCGCAAAGCGAATTGGACGTGCGGATCAAGCCTTCGAACGACGCGTTGAAAGCCAACATCGAAGGCTACATCGGCGGGGTCGGCGATCGTGATGAAGAGGCCTTGCTGCGCTTCAGCCGTGGTGCCGAAGAGCAGGCGCGCAAGGCCGCCCAGGCCTTGGGCTTCTATCAAACCCGTATCGACAGTGAGGTGAAGGGCGGCAAGACTCCGCGCCTTGTCCTCACCATCGACCCCGGCGAACCGGTGCATTTGCGCAACGTGACCATCCGGGTCGATGGCCAGGCCGCCGACCTCAAGGCCTTTCGCGTGCCCGTCAGCGACGACTTAAAGTCCGGCGCGGTGCTCAACCACGGCCACTACGAAGACGCCAAGCGCCTGATCCAGAACCAGGCCTCGCGCTACGGCTTTTTCAGCGGGCGCTTTACCCGGCAGACACTCTCGGTAGACCCGCAGGCCGGTGTCGCCGATATCGAACTCATCTACGACAGTGGCCCGCGCTACACGCTGGGTAAAGTCAGCTTTGCCGGCGATACGCCGTTCGACGACGACCTGCTGCAACGCATGGTGCCGTTCAAAAGCGGCACGCCTTACGATTCCGAATTGATCGCCGAGCTTAACCAGAACCTGCAGGCCAGCGGCTTTTTCGAAGGCGTGCGCGTGGACGCCGCGCCCGCGGCTTCGACCGACGACATCATCCCGGTGGCCGTGCGCCTGGAGACCCGCAAGCCGCGCACCATGGGCCTGGGTCTTGGGTTCTCCACCGACGTCGGCCCACGCGGCCGGGCCAACTGGACCCGCCATTGGGTCAACCCCCAAGGGCATAGTTACGGTTGGGAGGCCGAGCTGTCGGCGCCGCGCCAGAACGTCGGCCTGTGGTACGACATTCCGCTGGACCCGCCGCTGACCGACAAACTGCGTTTTGCCGGGGGCTATCAGAATGAAGAAATCGCCGACACCGATACCCTGAGTAAATTGCTCACCCTCGGCCCCGAATGGCACAGCAAGTTGCCCAGCGGCTGGACCCGGGTGATCTCGCTCAAGTACCAGCGCGAAGAATATCGCCTGGGCGACGACTCGGGCCTGAGCAACCTGGTGATGCCGGGTATCAACTATTCGTATTTGCGCAGCGACAACCGCATCGATCCGCACAATGGCTATCGCCTGGCGTTCGATGCCAAGGTCGCCAAGGAAGGACTGGGCTCCGACACCAACCTGCTTTACGGCACCGCCATGGTCAAAGGCCTGACCACCCTGTGGGACAACCACCGCTTCCTGGCGCGCGCGCAGGTGGGCGGCAGCGCCACCAACGGCTACCAGTCGGTGCCGCCGTCGCTGCGTTTCTTTGCCGGTGGCGACCAGAGCGTGCGCGGCTACGAGTACCAGACGCTGTCGCCCAAGAACAACCGGGGCGAACGCATCGGCGGGCGCTACATGGTGGCCCTGAGCGCCGAGTATCAATATTCCATTGCCGAAAAATGGCGGATCGCGACCTTTATCGACCAGGGCAACTCGTTCAATACCCTGGAGATGCCCAGCCTCAAGACCGGCGTCGGCGTTGGCATTCGCTGGGTGTCACCGGTCGGTCCGATCCGCCTTGACCTGGCCCATGCCCTCGAAGATCCGGGCGGCATTCGCTTGCACTTTTCCATGGGGCCTGAGCTGTGATGCGTGGTGTGAAAATAGCCGGGCTGACGGTGTTGGCCATCCTTGCCGTGCTGCTACTGGCGCTGTGGACGATACTGGGCACCCAGGCGGGCAGCCGCTGGGCGTTGGGCCGCGTACCGGGTTTGAGCGTGGAGAACTTCCAGGGGCATTTGGGCGGCCAGTGGAGCGCCGACCATCTGTTGTGGCAACAGGGCGGCAGCCGCGTCGAACTCACGGCGCCCGTGTTTGATTGGTCGCCGGCGTGCCTGTTGCGCATGACCTTGTGTATCGACCGCTTGGATGTGGAACAGGTCAGCCTGCAATTCCCGCCGGGTACCGAGGACAGCAGCGGACCGATCCAGCTACCCGACCTGGACCTGCCGCTGGCCATCCAATTGGGCGAGGTCCGCGTCGGTAGCCTGCTGTTCAACGGCACTGAAGAACTCAAGGGCCTGCAATTGGCCGCGCATTGGACCGCTGCCGGCATGCGCATCGATTCGGTGCACCTGCAACGCGAGGATCTGGTGCTGGACTTGGCCGGCCTGCTGCAACCCGCTGGCGACTGGCCGTTGGCCGCCAGCGGTCACCTGAGCCTGCCCTACGCGCCGGGCGGCGCTGCGTGGAACGTCGCGCTCAAGATCGATGGCGACCTGCTCAAGACCCTCAAGCTCGACGCCGACAGTACGGGCTATTTGCCGGCCAAGCTCACGGGCGAATTGCAACCCCTGGCGGAGAACCTTCCGGCTCAACTGCACATCACCGCGGACGGCTTCAAGCCCAGCGCCGATTTGCCGGACACCCTGCAACTCAACCAACTCGACCTTAGCGCCAAGGGGGATTTGGCAAGCGGTTACCAACTGCTCGGGCGCGCCGTGCTCCCCGCGGAAAAAGGCCCGGTGCAGATGCTGCTACAGGGCAAGGTTGACGCCAAGGGCGCGCAGATCGCCGGGCTGGACTTGAACGCCGGTGACAAGCAAAGCCTGAAACTCACGGCGCAGTTGGACTGGCAGCAAGGCTTCAGCGCCGACGCCAAAGTTGATTGGCAAGACTTCCCCTGGCATCGCCTCTATCCGCTGATCGATGAGCCACACGTCGCGCTCCGTACGTTCAACGGTGAGATTTCCTATAAAGACGGCAACTATCTGGGCAATCTCAAGGCCGATCTCGATGGCCCCGCCGGCAAATTCAATGTGGTCACACCGTTCAGTGGCGACCTCAAGCAACTCTTCCTGCCCGAACTGAAACTCAGCGCCGGCCAGGGCAAGGCCGAAGGCCACCTGAACCTGCAATTCGCCGATGGCATTGCCTGGGACACGGCCCTGGACCTGTCGGCACTGAACCCGGCGTACTGGGTGGCTGAGTTGCCCGGCACCCTGGCCGGACCGTTGCGCAGCAAGGGCGAGTTCAAGAATGAGCAACTCAAGCTCAATGCCGACCTCGACCTCAAGGGCCGCCTGCGTGGGCAAACCGCGGTGCTGGCGGCCAAGGCGGAAGGCGCGGGCGAGCAGTGGACGCTCGCCAACCTCGATGTTCGCCTCGGCGATAACCGCATCAATGGCAGCGGCAGCCTGCAGCAACGCCTGGCCGGGCAGATCGATATCAAATTGGCGCGCCTGGCCCAGCTGTGGCCGCAGTTGCGCGGGCAAGTCAACGGCCGCCTCGACGTGGCCGGCAGCCTCAAGGCGCCGCAAGGCAAACTCGTGCTCAAGGGCCAGCAACTGGCGTTTGCCGACAATCGCCTGCAGAACCTTACCCTCGACGCCAGCCTCGATAATGCCCAGCGCGCCAGGCTCGATCTCAAGGGCAGCGGTATCCAATCCGGCGACACTCAGGTCGGCACCCTGACGGCCAGCGCCCAGGGCGATATCAAGCAGCAAAAGGTCCAGCTGGATTTGGCTGGGCCCTTGGTCAAGCTGGCGCTGGCGTTGGATGGCAACCTCGACCACGGCAATTGGCGCGGGCGCCTGGCCAGTGGCGCCGTGCAAGCCGGCGGCCAGGATTGGAAGCTGCAGGCGCCGGCGAAGATCGAACGCCTGGCCGATGGCAAGCTGACGTTTGCCGCGCACTGCTGGGTGTCCGGCCCCGCCAGCCTGTGCGGCGAAGACCAGCGCCTGATGCCCGAGCCGAAGCTGCGCTACCACCTCAAGCAGTTTCCCATCGACAGCCTGGCGGCGTTCATGCCCAAGGATTTTGCCTGGCAGGGCAAGCTCAACGCCGACCTGCAACTGGACCTGCCCGACAGCGGCCCCAAAGGCCTGGTCTCGTTGGATGCCAGCGGCGGCACCTTGCGCGTCAAGGACAAGCACCAGTGGCTGGATTTCCCCTACGACACCCTGAAGCTGGAAACCACCTTCAACCCCAAGCGCATCGACACGCAGTTGAACTTCCATGGCGGCAAGCTCGGCGAGCTGCTGTTGCAGGCGCAGATCAACCCCTTGCCGAAAGACAAGCCGATCACGGGCAACTTCAGCCTGGTTGGCCTTGACCTCGCGTTGGCACGACCATTCGTGCCGATGGTGGAAACCCTCAGCGGCAAGCTCAATGGCAGCGGTCGTCTCTCCGGTGGCTTGCTCGCGCCTCAGGTCAACGGCAGCGTCACCCTGGTGGGCGGTGAGGTGTCCGGCCCGGAACTGCCCCTCAGCCTGGAAGACCTGAACGTGCAGGCGCTGATCGCCGGCGACAGCGTGCAGCTCAACGGCGGCTGGCGCAGTGGCAAGGCCGGGCAGGGCAGCCTCAAGGGCCGGATCGACTGGGGCCAGGCCCTGGCGATAGACCTCAAGTTGCAAGGCGCGCAACTGCCGGTGACGGTCGAGCCTTACGCGGTGCTGGAAGTGGCACCCGACCTGACGATCAGCCTGAAGGACGACAAGCTGGCCGTCGCCGGCAAGGTGCACATCCCGCGTGGGGATATCACGGTGCGCGAACTGCCACCGTCTACCGTCAAGGTCTCGGACGACACCGTGATCGTCGGCAGCCAGACCGAAGAGGGCAAGCCCGCGATGGCCATGGCCATGGATATCGACGTGGTGGTGGGCGAAGACCGGCTCAACTTCTCGGGCTTCGGCCTTACCGCCAAGGTGCAGGGCCACGTGCATATCGGCGACAACCTCGACACCCGTGGCGAGCTATGGCTGAACGACGGCCGCTACCGCGCCTACGGCCAGAAACTCGATGTGCGACGGGCACGGCTGTTGTTCGCGGGGCCGTTGGACCAGCCGTACCTGGACATCGAAGCGATCCGCAAGACCGACGAGGTGGTCGCCGGCATCCGCCTGAGCGGCAGCGCCGAACACCCCGCCACACAAATCTTCTCTGAACCGGCCATGAGCCAGGAACAGGCGCTGTCCTACCTGGTGCTGGGGCGTCCGCTGAGCACCACCGGTGAAGACAACAACATGCTGGCCCAGGCCGCGCTGGGCCTGGGGTTGATGGGCAGCGCCGGGGTCACGTCGGACCTGGCCAACAAACTGGGCATCCAGGATTTCGACCTCGATACCGAGGGCAGTGGCAATAAGACCGCCGTGGTGGCCAGCGGCAAGATCACGGAGAAACTCAGCCTGCGTTACGGCATGGGCGTGTTCGAGCCGGCCAGCACCATTGCCCTGCGTTATCTGTTGAGCAAGCGGGTGTATCTTGAAGTGGCGAGCGGCGTGGCCAGCTCCCTGGATATCTTCTACAAGCGCGATTTCTAAATTTTACTCGGTCAAAAAATGTGGGTTCCACATGACCCTCAAAACTGCTCTGTAGTGAGCGGGCTTGCCCCGCGCTGGGTGGCGAAGCCGCCCTAATACAGTCGCCGCCGATTTAGAGACAAAACCGAGTCGCCTGGTTTGGGGCGGCTTCGCCACCCAGCGCGGGACAAGCCCGCTCACTACAAATTGGCCATGCGGCCGCAGAAAATGCGTAGCTAGCTATGACCATCGCAGGCAAGCCAGCTCCCACAATTATCTGCATTTCAGCCTGCTAGCCATGCAAGTACCAAGCAAGCTAATAATTCCATTTGACATTCGCTGCCTAAGCAGTAATATCTCGTCACACATTCACTGCCTAGGCAGTAATAAGGTGACTCTCGATGCCGCACTTCACCCCTGAAAACTTCCACAACTGCCACCTCGGCCTGTTGCTGGGGCGTGCCGCGATTCTCAAGGACCGCATCATCGACACCCACATGGAACCCCACGGCATCACCGCCGCGCAGTTCAAGGTGTTGATCATCATGGCCCAGTTCGGCGTCGACACCCCGGCGGAGCTGTGCCGCCACCTGTCCCTGGACAGCGGTTCGATGACTCGCATGCTCGACCGCCTGGAGCAAAAAGACTTGCTCAGCCGCAAACGCTCCGAGCTGGATCGCCGCCAGGTGCAGTTGGTGCTGACCGTCGGCGGCCAGCGCCTGGCGGACATGCTGCCGCAGATCGGCGCCCAGGCGTTGAACCAGCTGGCCGGCGCACTGGAGCCTGGCGAGCTGGAAACCCTGGAACGCATCCTCAAGAAAATTCTGGTAGCTGCCGGTGATCCCATCACTCTGCAGCGGGTAGGTAACACATGAACATACGTGCCCTTTGCCTGGTGCTCGCGGCCATGAGCATGGCCGGTTGCGCCAACTACAGCGGCCTTGATACCCAAGGCAAGCGCCTGGACGCCAATACCCTGCACACCGGGCAGTCCCTGAACGGCGTGACCCTGTCGAGCGCCGCCTGGCCCAGCGCCGATTGGTGGAAAAGCCTCGGCGACCCGCAGCTCGACGGCCTGATCCAGGAAGCCCTACACAACAGCCCCGACATGCAAGTGGCCAGCGCCCGGGCTCACCAGGCCGAAGCCGCCGCTTACGCCGCCAACGCCGAGCGCATGCCGACCCTGGATGCCAGCGCCGGTGTCAGCCGTTCACGCCTGGCCAGAGACCAGGACCCGCGCGGCGAAGGCGACGCCTATTCGACCGTGCGCAACATCGGCGCCAGCTTCAATTACAACTTCGACCTCTGGGGCGGCCAGCGCGCCGCCTGGGAGGCCGCGCTGGGCGAGGCCCGTGCCGCCCAGGTTGATCAGCAGGCTGCGCGCCTGACCCTGGCCGCCAACGTCGCCAAGGCCTACAGCGACCTGGGCCAGGCGCATATCGTGCGCGACCTGGCCAATGATGACCTCAAACGCACTCGGCAGATGCTCGACCTGAGCAAGCGTCGCCTGGATTCGGGCATCGACAGCCAGTACCAGTACCAGCAGACCGAGAGCCTGGAAGCCAGCTCACAGTCGCAACTGATCGATGCGGAAAAGCAGCTGCAAAGCGCGAAAATCGCCCTGGCCGTGCTACTCGGCAAAGGCCCGGACCGCGGCAACGAGCTGGCTCGGCCTACGGTGCTCAAACCCGGCGCGGTCGCTGTGCCTTCGGTGCTGCCCGCCGAGCTGCTGGGCCGGCGCCCGGACCTGATCGCCGCGCGCTGGCGCGTCGAAGCGGCGGCCCGCAACATCGATGCGAGCAAGACCCGCTTCTACCCCAACCTCAACCTGAGCGCGAGTGCCGGGGCCGAGTCGTTGCTGGGCGATGCGATGTTCGGTCCGGCCAGCCGCTTCTTCAATATTGCGCCGACGATCTCGCTACCGATCTTCGACGGCGGCCGCCTGCGTGCCGACCTTGATGCCCGCGACGCCGACTACGACCTGGCCGTGGCCCAGTACAACAAGACTCTGGTGCAAGCCCTGGGCGATATCGGCACCACCCTGTCGCAACTGCGCGACACCGGCCGGCAGATCCAGGCCCAGCAACACGCAGCGGACATTGCCCAGCAGTCCTACGACACCGGCGTGCAGCGCTACAGCTCCGGGATCGGTAATTACCTGGATGTGCTCAGCATCGAGCAGCAATTGCTGCAGGCCCAGCGCCAGCTGGCGAGCCTGAATGCCGCGCAGATCGATCTGTCGATTCAATTGATGCAGGCCCTGGGTGGCGGCTACGGCGCCAACAACGTGGCCGCAACCACCCCCGCCACACGCTCGGAATAATTTGAGGTATTTGTCATGGCCATTGCCGACAGCAACAACGCAACTGAACAACCCAAGCAAGACAACAATCCGCGCAAACGCAAAGTGATGCTGATCGGCCTGGCGCTGATCGTCATCCTTGCCATTGTTGGCGTGTGGGGCTGGTATGAACTTTACGGGCGCTTCAACGAAAGTACCGATGACGCCTATGTGAACGGCAACGTGGTGGAAATCACCCCGCTGGTCACCGGCACTGTGGTCAGCATCGGCGCCGACGATGGCGACCTGGTCCATGAAGGCCAGGTGCTGATCAATTTCGACCCCAACGACGCCGCCGTCGGCCTGCAAAGTGCCCAGGCCAACCTGGCCCGCACCGTGCGTCAGGTGCGGGGCTTGTACAGCAACGTCGATGGCATGAAGGCCCAGGTCAACGCACAGAAAGCCGACGTGCAAACCGCCCAGGACAATTACAACCGACGCAAGACCTTGGCCCAGGGTGGCGCGATCTCCCAGGAAGAGCTGTCCCACGCCCGTGACAGCCTGACCGCGGCGAAGAACGCGCTGACCAACCTTGAGCAGCAACTCAAATCCACCAATGCCCTGGTGGATGACACGGTGATCTCGTCCCACCCGGATGTGCAGGCCGCCGCCGCGCAATTGCGCCAGGCCTATCTGACTAATGCGCGTAGCACCTTGATTGCGCCGGTCACCGGCTACGTGGCCAAGCGCACCGTGCAACTGGGCCAGCGCGTGCAGCCCGGCACGGCGTTGATGGCCGTGATCCCGCTGAACCAGCTGTGGATCGACGCCAACTTCAAGGAGACCCAACTGCGCGACATGCGCA
This sequence comes from Pseudomonas cedrina subsp. cedrina, assembly GCF_001983175.1. Taxonomy (GTDB): domain Bacteria; phylum Pseudomonadota; class Gammaproteobacteria; order Pseudomonadales; family Pseudomonadaceae; genus Aquipseudomonas; species Aquipseudomonas cedrina. Next base: position 383,940 of record NZ_MNPW01000003.1, on the reverse strand, counting down.
TTGGCCAGCCGGTGGACATCGAGTCGGACATCTACGGCAGTGACGTAAAGTACAGCGGCACCGTGGACAGCCTGGGCGCCGGCACCGGCAGCGCATTCGCCCTGCTGCCTGCGCAGAACGCCACCGGTAACTGGATCAAGATCGTGCAACGGGTGCCGGTGCGCATCCATATCAACGCCGACGAACTGGCCAAACACCCGTTGCGCGTGGGCCTCTCCACCGTGGTCAATGTGGACCTGCACGACCAGAGCGGCCCGGTGCTGGCACAACAACCGCCGCAAAAGGCCTCGTTCACCACCAACGTGTACGACCGCCAATTGGCCGAGGCTGACGCGATGATCACCCAGTTGATCCATGACAACAGCAGCGCCGCGCCCAAGGCTGCGCAACGCTGATGAGCAATAACGCCTCCTTCACGCCACCCAGCCTGTTGATGGCCACTATCGGCCTGTCGCTGGCGACCTTTATGCAGGTGCTCGACACCACCATCGCCAACGTGGCGTTGCCGACCATTTCCGGCAACCTCGGCGTGAGTTCGGAGCAGGGCACCTGGGTGATCACCTCGTTTGCGGTGAGCAACGCCATTGCCTTGCCGCTTACCGGTTGGCTGAGCCGCCGCTTTGGCGAGGTGAAGCTGTTTCTGTGGGCGACCATCCTGTTCGTACTGGCCTCGTTCCTTTGCGGTATTTCCACCTCGATGCCCGAACTGATCGGCTTTCGCGTGCTGCAAGGCCTGGTGGCCGGGCCGCTGTACCCGATGACCCAGACGCTGCTGATCGCGGTCTACCCGCCGGCCAGGCGCGGCATGGCCCTGGCGTTGCTGGCGATGGTCACAGTGGTGGCACCGATTGCAGGCCCGATTCTCGGTGGCTGGATCACCGACAGCTACAGTTGGCCGTGGATCTTCTTCATCAACGTGCCCATCGGCATCTTCGCGGCGATGGTGGTGCGTGCACAGCTGAAGAAACGGCCGGTGGTCACCAGTTACCAGCCGATGGACTATGTGGGGCTGTTGAGCCTGATCGTCGGGGTCGGCGCCTTGCAGATCATCCTCGACAAGGGCAATGACCTGGATTGGTTCGAATCCAACTTCATCATCATTGGCGCGGCGATTTCGGTGATTGCCCTGGCGGTGTTCGTCATCTGGGAAATGACCGACAAACACCCGGTGGTCAACCTGCGATTGTTTGCGTACCGCAACTTCCGCATCGGCACCATTGTGCTGATCGGCGGGTATGCGGGCTTCTTCGGTATCAACCTGATCCTGCCGCAGTGGCTGCAAACCCAGATGGGCTACACCGCCACCTGGGCCGGCCTGGCGGTGGCGCCGATCGGCATTCTGCCGGTGTTGATGTCACCGTTCGTGGGCAAATATGCGCACAAGTTCGACCTGCGCCTGCTGGCGGGGTTGTCGTTCCTGGCGATGGGTTTGAGCTGCTTCATGCGCGCCGGATTCACCAATGAGGTGGATTTCACCCACATTGCCCTGGTGCAGTTGTTCATGGGGATCGGTGTGGCGCTGTTTTTCATGCCGACCTTGAGCATCCTGATGTCCGACCTGCCGCCGCAGCAGATCGCCGACGGCGCGGGCCTGGCGACCTTCCTGCGCACATTGGGCGGCAGCTTCGCGGCCTCGCTCACCACCTGGATCTGGATTCGCCGGGCGGACCAGCACCATGCGTACATGAGCGAAAACATGACCACCTATGACTCGACCACGCGCGATGCGTTGCAAGCGCTCGGAGGGGCGGGGCAGAAGGCCTACTCGCAGTTGGACCAGATCCTCACCAGCCAGGCGTATATGATGTCCACCGTGGACTACTTCACGTTGATGGGATGGATCTTCGCGGGCTTGATGTTGCTGGTGTGGCTGGCCAAGCCGCCGTTTGGCGCCAAGGCCGGGCCGGAAGCTTCGGGCCATTGAGCGTTGAAATGCAATCCACTGTGGGAGCTGGCTTGCCTGCATCGCATTGAGGCCGCAGAAGCTACCCTGTAGTGAGCGGGCTTGCCCCGCGCTGGGCTGCGAAGCGGCCCCAATCCAGACGACCTGGTTCTATCTGGAACTCGGCGGTGCCTTTATTGGGGCGGCTTCGCCACCCAGCGCGGGGCAAGCCCGCTCACTACAGAGAGATTCGTCAGCTTCTGAACGATATGGCTATCGCAGGCAAGCCAGCTCCCACAGGTGATTTGTGTTGCCTGCTCATCAGGCGCCAGGCAATGCCAACTGCGGATTGACGAAGTCAAACGCCGCCAGTTGAAACCCTTGCTCATCCACCTGCAACGCCCAGCCTTGCTTGTCCCAGTCCCCCAGCACAATGCGCTTGGCCGCCTGGTCGCCAATCTGCAACTTATGGATGGCAGGGCGGTGGGTGTGGCCGTGGACCAGGGTGCGCACGCCAAAGTGCTGCATCACCCGCGGCACTTCCTCGGCGGTCACATCGACGATGTCGTTGGCTTTCATGCGTGTCTGCGCACGGCTTTCGCTGCGCAGTTTGCGCGCCAGTCTGTGCCGTGTGCCCAACGGCAAATGGCGCAGGATAAACAGCACAACCGGGTTGCGTAGGATGCGTCGCAGCTTCATGTAGCCGACGTCGCGGGTGCAGAGGCTGTCGCCGTGCATCAACAGCACGGGTTCGCCATGCAGCTGCACGACACTCGGGTCCTTGAGCAAGGTGGCGCCCGCCGCTTTGCAGAACGCCTTGCCGATCAGGAAGTCGCGGTTGCCGTGCATGATGAAAATCGGGGTGCCGCTGTCGCTGAGTTCGCGCAGGGCTGCGCAAATCGAGCGTTGGAACGCTGTCATCCCATCGTCGCCAATCCAGACCTCGAAGAAGTCCCCCAGAATGTACAACGCCTGGGCGCCACGGGCGCGGCCGTGGAGCAGATCCAGAAACGCCCGGGTAATGTCCGGGCGTCCCTCTTCCAGATGCAAATCTGAAATCAGCAATATCACCCAACGATCTCGGCTTTCTCGACTATAACGTCTTCTACCGGAACGTCCTGGTGGCCGGCCTTGCCGGTGGTCTGCACGCCTTTGATCTTGTCGACCACGTCCTGGCCTTCGGTGACTTTACCGAACACGGCGTAGCCCCAACCCTGCACGTTCTTGCCGGTGTGGTTGAGGAAGGCGTTGTCGGCGACGTTGATGAAGAACTGCGCGGAGGCCGAATGCGGCTCCATGGTACGGGCCATGGCGACGGTGTACTTGTCGTTGGAAAGGCCGTTGTCCGCTTCGTTCTGGATGCTTGGACGCTTGTCTTTCTTTTCTTTCATGCCAGGCTCGAAACCGCCGCCCTGGACCATGAAGTTGCCGATGACACGGTGGAAAACGGTGTTTTCGTAGTGGCCGGCCTTAACGTATTCGATGAAGTTGGTGACGGTGATCGGCGCTTTCTCGGCGTTCAGCTCGATGACGATGTCACCGTGGTTGGTGGTCAGTTTGACTTGAGTCATGTTCACTACTCTTTTCAGGGAATTCGTGGGTTTGGGTGCCTTGGCACCACGACCGGTTTGGCGAAACGGCGGCCAAGGCGCGCAGTTTAGCGTGCCTGCCAGGAATTTCGAGGTGGTTTTTTACCGCCGGTGCAATAAAAGCAGCAGTTTTCGGTGCTGCCCTGTCAGGTGCTTGACAGCATCGGCTATGATATCGCCTTTGTTTTGTCGGCCTAGCCCGGCCATGTACTTGTCTGTTCAAGGATCCTATGAGCAAGCCCACTGTCGACCCTACCTCGAATGCCAAGGCCGGACCTGCCGTCCCGGTCAATTTCCTGCGCCCGATCATCCAGGCGGACCTGGATTCGGGCAAGCACACGCAGATCGTCACCCGCTTCCCCCCGGAGCCCAACGGCTACCTGCACATCGGTCACGCCAAGTCGATCTGTGTGAACTTCGGCCTGGCCCAGGAGTTCGGGGGCGTCACGCACCTGCGTTTCGACGACACCAACCCGGCCAAGGAAGACCAGGAATACATCGACGCCATCGAAAGCGACATCAAGTGGCTGGGCTTCCAATGGTCCGGCGAAGTGCGCTACGCCTCCCAATACTTCGACCAGTTGTTCGACTGGGCGGTCGAGCTGATCAAGGCCGGCAAGGCCTACGTCGACGACCTGTCCCCTGAGCAGGCCAAGGAATACCGTGGCACCCTGACCGAGCCGGGCAAGAACAGCCCGTTCCGCGAGCGTTCGGTGGAAGAGAACCTCGACTGGTTCAACCGCATGCGCGCCGGCGAGTTCCCTGACGGCGCCCGCGTCCTGCGCGCCAAGATCGACATGGCCTCGCCGAACATGAACCTGCGCGACCCGATCATGTACCGCATCCGCCATGCCCATCACCACCAGACCGGCGACAAGTGGTGCATCTACCCCAACTACGACTTCACCCACGGCCAGTCGGACGCCATCGAAGGCATCACCCACTCCATCTGCACCCTGGAGTTCGAAAGCCATCGTCCGCTGTACGAGTGGTTCCTGAGCAACCTGCCGGTGCCGGCGCAGCCGCGCCAGTACGAATTCAGCCGCCTGAACCTCAACTACACGATCACCAGCAAGCGCAAGCTCAAGCAATTGGTGGATGAGAAGCACGTGCATGGCTGGGATGACCCGCGCATGTCGACCCTGTCGGGCTTCCGTCGTCGCGGCTACACCCCGGCGTCGATCCGCAACTTCTGCGACATGGTCGGCACCAACCGTTCCGACGGCGTGGTCGACTTCGGCATGCTCGAGTTCAGCATCCGCCAGGACCTCGACGCGAACGCCCCGCGCGCCATGTGCGTGCTGCGTCCGTTGAAAGTCGTGATCACCAACTACCCGCAAGACAAAGTCGACAACCTCGAGTTGCCGCGTCATCCGCAAAACGAAGCACTTGGCGTGCGCAAGCTGCCGTTCGCCCGTGAAATCTACATCGACCGCGATGACTTCATGGAAGAGCCGCCAAAAGGCTACAAGCGCCTGGAACCGAACGGCGAAGTGCGCCTGCGCGGCAGCTACGTGATCCGTGCCGATGAAGCGATCAAGGACGCCGACGGCAACATCGTCGAACTGCGTTGCTCCTACGACCCTGACACCCTGGGCAAGAACCCCGAGGGCCGCAAGGTCAAGGGCGTGGTCCACTGGGTGCCGGCCGCGGCCAGCATCGAATGCGAAGTGCGCTTGTACGATCGTCTGTTCCGCTCGCCGAACCCTGAAAAGGCCGAAGACAGCGCCAGCTTCCTGGACAACATCAACCCTGACTCCCTGCAAGTACTCACTGGTTGTCGTGCCGAGCCATCGCTTGGCGACGCACAGCCGGAAGACCGTTTCCAGTTCGAGCGCGAAGGCTACTTCTGCGCGGATATCAAGGACTCGAAACCTGGTGCTCCGGTATTCAACCGTACCGTGACCTTGCGTGATTCGTGGGGCCAGTGATTCTCTAAGGAAGCCGTTGTGCTAACGATCTACAACACACTCAGCAAGACCAAAGAAGTCTTCAAGCCGCTCGATGGCAACAAGGTGCGCATGTACGTGTGCGGCATGACCGTGTACGACTACTGCCACATCGGCCACGGCCGCAGCATGGTTGCCTTCGACCTGGTGACCCGCTGGTTGCGTTTCAGCGGCTATGATTTGACCTATGTGCGCAACATCACCGACATCGACGATAAGATCATCAACCGCGCCAACGAAAACGGCGAGGCGTTCGACGCGCTGACCGAGCGCATGATCGCCGCGATGCACGAGGACGAGGCCCGCCTCAACATCCTCAAGCCGGACATGGAACCGCGTGCCACGGACCACATCCCCGGCATGCACGCGATGATCCAGACCCTGATCGACAAGGGCTACGCCTACGCCCCGGGCAATGGCGACGTGTACTACCGCGTCGCCAAGTTCATGGGCTACGGCAAGCTGTCGCGCAAGAAGATCGAAGACTTGCGCATCGGCGCGCGTATCGAAGTCGACGAAGCCAAGCAAGACCCGCTCGACTTCGTGCTGTGGAAAGCCACCAAACCGGGCGAGCCGAGCTGGGAGTCGCCGTGGGGCGCCGGGCGTCCGGGCTGGCACATCGAATGCTCGGTAATGTCCACCTGCTGCCTGGGCGAGACCTTCGACATTCATGGCGGCGGCAGCGACCTGGAGTTTCCGCACCACGAAAACGAAATCGCCCAGAGCGAAGCCGCCACCGGCAAGACCTATGCCAACGCCTGGATGCACTGCGGCATGATCCGCATCAATGGCGAGAAGATGTCCAAGTCCTTGAACAACTTCTTCACCATTCGCGACGTGCTGGAAAAGTACCACCCGGAAGTGGTGCGGTATTTGTTGGTGTCGAGCCACTACCGCAGCGCCATCAACTACTCGGAAGACAACCTCAAGGACGCCAAGGGTGCCCTGGAACGGTTCTACCACGCGTTGAAAGGTTTGCCCTCGGTCGCCCCGGCCGGCGGTGAAACGTTCGTGGCACGCTTCACCGAAGTCATGAACGACGACTTCGGCACCCCGGAAGCCTGCGCCGTACTGTTCGAGATGGTGCGCGAAATCAACCGCCTGCGTGAGACGGATATCGACGCGGCGGCGGGTCTGGCGGCACGCTTGAAAGAGTTGGCCAGTGTGCTGGGCGTGTTGCAAATGGAGGCCGATGACTTCCTGCAAGCCGGCGCCGAAGGGCGTGTGGATGCGGCACAAGTGGATGCCTTGATCCAGGCGCGTCTGGCTGCGCGTGCTGGTAAGGACTGGGCGGAATCCGACCGTATCCGTGACCAACTGACCGCGATGGGTGTGGTGTTGGAAGATGGGAAGGGTGGGACGACGTGGCGGTTGGCTGACTGACGCTTGGTTGCTGCACGCAGAATGAAAAACGCCCCGACTGGTTCGGGGCGTTTTTTTGCACACCGTTTTAGTCAGCGCTCACGCTGATCAAGTGTGGGAGTGGGGCTTGCCCCCGATTGCGGTGGGTCAGTCACCGATGTGCTGACTGATCGACTGCATATGATCGTTCCCACGCTCCGCGTGGTAATGCATCCCGTGACGCTCTGCGTCACCTGTGCGCATCGGCCTGTTTGGCGGGACGCAGAGCGTCCCAGGCGGCGTTCCCACGCAGAGCGTGGGAACGATCAACGATCAAATACTTTTCAGTCTTTGAGAGTTGTGTAGATACCTATGCTCATCGCAGGCAAGCCAGCTCCCACAGGTTGTCCGGTGTCCGCTTGATGAGTCAGCGGCGGCTGCTGACTTCGGCGGGTACGTCATCACCGGCCATACGCTTGCGGAACAGGGCCGTTCGCGCCAGTAACAGCGTGGTCACCGGCACCGTGATCGACAGCAGAATTGGGATCAACCACCCGTGCAACACCGGCCCGGACTTGAGCACCGAAAAGTAGATAATCGACGCCAACGCCACGCACCACGCGCCAAGCGTCGAGGCCAGCGCTGGTGGGTGCATGCGTTGGAAGAAATCTTTCATGCGCAACAACCCAAGCGCACCGATCAGCGCAAACACGCTGCTCAAGACCAGCAGCAGCCCGACGACGATTTCCATCCATAACGGCATCATTCAATCACCTCCCCACGCAGCAGGAATTTGGCCAAGGCAAACGAGCCGACAAAGCCGAACAGTGCGATCAGCAGTGCCGCTTCGAAGTAGGTGTCACTGGCATAGCGAATGCCCAATACCAGCATCATCAGCATCGCGAGGATGTACAGGTAGTCCAGCGCCAGCACCCGGTCTTGCGCCGAGGGGCCTTTGAACAGGCGAATCAGGGTCAGCACCATGGCCAGCGAGAACAGGAACAGGCTGAACAGGATCGCATTGGCGAGCAGGGCGCTCATTCGAAGATCTCCATCAGGGGCCGTTCGTAGGCGGATTTGAAGTGCTCGATAAACTGCGCCTCATCGTCCAGGTCGAACACATGCAGCAGCAGGACGCTGCGGTCCAGCGCCAGTTCCGACCAGATGGTGCCGGGGATCACCGTGGTGATCATCGCCAGCGCCGCGAGGCCGTTGGGGCTGTGCAGGTCGATGGGGATCTTGATGAAGCGCGCGCGCGGCGGGCGCGAGCCGCACGTCAGCACGCCCCAGGCTACTTGCAGGTTGGAGACAATCACGTCGCGGCCCACCCGCAGCAACAGGCGCAGGATCACGCCGGGGCGGCGCAGGCTGATCGGTTGCGGGCGCAGCGGCGCCATCATCAGCGGCGCAACAAGGCCCAGCAGCGCCCCCAGCAGCAAGTTGCCGGGGCTGACGGACAGGTTCAGCACCAGCCATAACCCCCACAGGGCCAGCGACAACCAAGGCGCAGGGAACAGACGCTTCATGGTTGCACCTCCAGCGCGGCGGCCTTGGCTTCGGGGCTTGGCACCGGGCGCGTGGCCATCACCGCCATCACGTATTGCTCCGGGTTGTTCAGGTTTTTCGCGGTCGCCAGGGTGTAATGCATCAGCGCTTCGGCCTTGAAGGTGAGCAGGATGCTCAGGCCGACCAGGAAGAAGATCGGCACGCACTCATAGCGCCGCAACAGTGGCGATGGGCGCTCCTCCGGGGTCCAGAAGCGCTGGATGCCCAAGCGCGCGAAGGCGATCAGCGAGGCCAGGCCAGACAGGATCAACAGCGCCACCAGGCCCCAGGCGGCCGGGCGAATCGGCTCATCCACCGCATTGCCCAGGCCCAGCGGATTGAGCAGCGCACTCAGCAGGCTGAGCTTGCCGATAAACCCGGACAACGGCGGCATCCCGATAATCAGCAGCGCGCAGGCAACAAAGCTCAAGCCGAGGAACGCCATGGTCCACGGGATAACCTGACCGATCACGGCTTTCTGTTCGTCATCCAGGTTGACCCCAGGGCGCGGATGCAGGGACTCCATGGCCTTGGGCAGCGCATCGATTTCCTCGTCCAGTGGCAGGTCGTTGGCCGAGCGCGAACGCTCGATCAGTTCGGCCAGCAAGAACAGGGCGCTCAACGCCAGGGTCGAACTGACCAGATAAAACAACGCACCCGCGATCAGGCTGGGCTGGGCAAAACCCACCGACGACAACAGGATCCCGGCCGATACCAGGATGCTCAGGCTCGCCATGCGCTCCAGCCGCTGCGCCGCCAGCATCGCCAGCGCAGCGCAGATGATGGTCGCCATACCGCCATACACCAGCCAGTCACCGCCAAACAGCGCCGATGCACCGGCCTGGCCGGAGAACAGCAGGGTCCACAGGCGCAGCACGGTGTACACGCCGACCTTGGTCATGATCGCAAACATCGCCGCCACCGGCGCGCTGGCCGAAGAGTAGGCGGGCGCCAGCCAGAAGTTCAGCGGCCACATGCCGGCCTTGGCCAGGAATGCTGTTGCCAGGATCGCCGCACCTGCGTGCAGCAGGCCGCGATCAGCCTCCGGCACCAGCGGGATCTTCAGCGCCAGGTCGGCGAAGTTCAGCGTACCGGTCACGCCGTAGATCATCGCCGCGCCAATCAGGAACAGCGACGACGCCAGCAGGTTGATCGCGATGTAATGCAGCCCCGACGACACCCGCGCGCGGCCGGAACCGTGCAGCATCAAGCCATAGGACGCCGCCAGCAGCACCTCGAAGAACACGAACAGATTGAACAGGTCGGCCGTGAGGAACGCGCCGTACAGGCCCATCATCTGGATCTGGAACAGCGCATGGAAACTGGTGCCGGCACGGTCCCAGCGGGCCATGGCGAACAGCAACGCGCTGACGCCGATAATGCCGGTGAGCACCAGCATCAATGCCGACAGCTGGTCTACCACCAGCACAATGCCGAACGGCACTTGCCAGTTGCCCGGCAGGTACACGCCGATCGAGCCGGGGCCGCCTTTTTGCGTCCAGTACAGCAGCAGGATCGCCACGCCCAAACCGAGGATGCTCGACACCAGATTGATCTGTGCCTTCAGTGGGCGGCGTTTTTCGCCCAGCATCAGCATCAATGCAGCGGTCAGCAACGGCAACAGGATAGGCGCGACGATCAGTTGATTGACCCAATTCATTCCTTGGGCTCCCGGCCGTCGACATGGTCCGTGCCGGTCAGGCCACGGGAAGCCAGCAGTACCACCAGAAACAGGGCGGTCATGGCGAAGCTGATCACGATGGCCGTGAGCACCAGCGCCTGGGGCAGGGGGTCGGTGTAGTTGAGCAGGTCTTGCGGCACGCCGTCCTTGATGATCGGCTCCTTGCCGATAAACAGGCTGCCCATGCTGAAAATGAACAGGTTGACCCCATACGACAACAGGCACAGGCCCATCACCACCTGGAACGTTCGCGGCCGCAGGATCAACCAGACGCCGGAGGCCGCCAGGACCCCAATGGCAATTGCGATGACTTCTTCCATCAGGCGGCTCCTTCGGTTGCGGCGACCACTTTGGCCTGGTTGCTCGGTTTGTGCGCCCGCACGGACTGGTGACCGAGGGCGGTGAGCATCAGCAGCGTCGAGCCGACGACCATTGCGTAAACGCCGACGTCGAAGAACAGCGCACTGGCGACGTGAATATTGCCCAGCAGCGGCAGGCTCAAATGCCAGGTATGGGTGGTCAGGAATGGATACCCGGCAAACAATGCGCCGATACCGGTGAGCGTCGCGGAGAATAAGCCGAAGCCCATCCAGCGCATCGGCCGCAGGCTCATTTGCGCCTCGACCCACTGCGTACCGGCCACCATGTATTGCAGGATGAACGCCACCGACATCACCAGCCCCGCGACAAACCCGCCGCCCGGTTGGTTGTGACCGCGCATGAACAGGTAGAACGACACCACCAGCGCAATCGGCAGCAGCAGGCGCACCAGCACCGCCGGCACCATCATGTAACCCAGGGCGGTGTCGCTGGCCTGGCGCGGGTTGACCAGGTCGGTGGCCACGTCCGGCGCCAACTGCCGCTGTTGCGCGGGCAGCTGCATGCTTTCCCTGGAAGGGCGAAAGCGACGCAGCAGCGCGTACACCGTCAGCGCCACGGCACCGAGCACGGTGATCTCGCCCAAGGTATCGAAGCCACGAAAGTCCACCAGCATCACGTTCACCACATTGCTGCCGCCGCCTTCGGGCAAGGCGCGGCTGAGGTAGAACGAGGAAATATCGTTGGGCGTCTGGCGCGTCAGCATCGCGTAGGACAGCAACGCCATGCCGCCGCCCACCACGGTAGACAGCAGAAAGTCGCGCACCCGGCGAACCCGCGCCTTGCGCAAGGTGTTCGGCAGTGGCGACACCTCCTCGATCCGCCGTGGCAGCCAGCGCAGGCCCAGCAGGATCAGCACCGTGGTGACCACCTCGACCACCAGTTGCGTCAGCGCCAGGTCCGGCGCCGAGAACCACACGAAAGTGACGCAGGTCATCAGCCCGCACACACTGACCATGGTCAGGGCCGCGAGCCGGTGATACTTGGCCTGCCAGGCGGCACCCAGGGCACAGGCGATCGCCAACACCCACAGGGTGACGAACACCACGGAGCCGGGGATCTTCGGTCGGTCACCCCACGTGAGGCCGCTGTCGAGCATCGGGATCAGGCCGCCAATGACCGCCACCAGTACCAGCAGGAACAGCTGGGTCTGCAGGCGCTTGGTGCTGATGCGTTTCTCGATCCTGCGCACGCCGCGCATCATCACCACCAGGCTGCGTTCGAAGCCGCGCTTGCCGTTGAAATAGCTGATGACCGGCGGGTACTTGAAGCGGCCGCGCTTGAGTTGCTTGCGCAACAGCAGGTACAGCACCACGCCGCCGGACATGGCCACCAGGCTCATGATCATGGGTGCATTCCAGCCGTGCCAGATCGCCAGGCTGTACTCCGGCAACACACCGCCCACCACCGGCAGCGCGGCGGCGGCGAGGATGGAACCGACCACCTGCGCCGGGAAGATCCCCACCAGCAGGCAAGTGAACACCAGCAGCTCGACCGGGGCGCGCATCCAGCGTGGCGGTTCGTGTGGGGTGTGGGGCAGGTCGGTCGCAGGCGGGCCGAAGAACACGTCGACGGTGAAGCGCAGGGCGTAGGCCACGCTGAAGGTGCCGGCCACCGTGGCGATCAGCGGCAGGGCGAATTCCACCCAGGCGGTCGCGGAGATAAACACGGTCTCGGCAAAGAACATCTCTTTGGACAGGAAACCGTTGAGCAACGGCACGCCGGCCATGGACGCACTGGCCACCATCGCCAGGGTCGCGGTGAACGGGATCAACCGCACCAGGCCGCTGAGCTTGCGGATATCACGGGTGCCGCTTTCGTGGTCGATGATGCCCGCCGCCATGAACAGCGAAGCCTTGAACGTCGCGTGGTTGAGGATATGGAACACGGCCGCGACGGCGGCCAGCGGGCTGTTGAGGCCCAGCAACAAGGTGATCAGCCCGAGATGGCTGATGGTGGAGTAGGCCAGCAGGCCCTTGAGGTCATTCTGGAACATGGCGCAGTAAGCGCCGAGGAGGAGGGTGAGGGCGCCGGCGCCGCCGACGATCCAGAACCATTCTTCGCTGCCGGACAGCGACGGCCACAGGCGGGCCAGCAGGAACACGCCGGCCTTCACCATCGTTGCCGAATGCAGGTACGCCGACACCGGCGTGGGCGCCGCCATCGCGTGGGGTAGCCAGAAGTGAAACGGGAACTGCGCGCTTTTGCTCAGTGCGCCGATCAGCACCAGGGCCAACATGACCGGGTACAGCGAATGCGCGCGAATCTGATCGCCCGCCGCCAGCACCAGGTCCAGGTCATAGCTGCCGACGATATGCCCCAGCAACATCATGCCCGCCAACAGGCACAAGCCGCCGGCGCCAGTGACCATCAACGCCATGTACGCGCCGCGCCTGGCATCGGCGCGGTGGTGCCAATAGCCGATCAGCAGGAACGAGAACAGGCTGGTCAGCTCCCAGAAGAACACGATCTGGATCAGGTTGCCGGAGATCACCAGCCCGAGCATGGCGCCCATGAACGCCAGGAAAAACGCAAAGAAGCGCGGCACCGGGTCTTCCGGTGACATGTAGTAACGCGCATACAGCGACACCAGCGTGCCGATGCCCAGCACCAGCAACGAGAACAGCCAGGCAAACCCGTCCATGCGCAACACGAAGTTCAGCCCGAGGCTGGGCAACCACATGTATTCTTCACGGATCACCCCACCGTGGATGATCTGCGGGTACAGCAGGGCGACTTGAAGGGTACCGACCAGGGCCACGAGGCCGGCCAGCAGGGATTCGGTATTACGTGCATTGTGCGGCAGCAAGGCCGCGAGACAGCTGCCAACGAAGGGCAGAAGCAGTAGAACTATCAGGGACATAGGCTTCTAGTCTGCAGGAGTTTGGGATGCATCATACGTGCCGCTTTCTTGATCACCAAACGGCAACATGTGGCAGGATCCTACAAGGTAGGCCGAAAACCTCCGTTTGGCTGATCGTTCCCCCGCTCTGCGTGGGAATGCCTCCTGTGACGCTCTGCGTCACCATGGCGCAGGGCTCAAGTCACGCGCTTGGACGCGGAGCGTCCGGGGCGGCATTCCCACGCAGAGCGTGGGAACGATCATGTCCATCCGACCCTAGCCCTGCTGCTCCTGTTCCATCTGATCCTGCAGCTCGATGGCTTTTTGCCCCTTCGTCTTCAGTTCGCTCACAATCACGGCCACCACAATCAACGCCGCGCCCACCATGGCAATGGGGGCAAAGCGCTCACCGGCAATGCGTCCGATCACGCCCGCCCATACCGGCTCGCCCGCGTAGATCAAGGTGGCTCGGGTGGGTGAAACACTGCGCTGCGCCCAGTTCATCGCCACCTGGATCACTGCGCTGGTCAAGCCCAAACCTACCGCGCTGAACAGCAGCAACCAGGAGAACCCCGGCAGCGCCTCGCCCATCGGCACCACCATCAGGAATGACAGCAGCGACGCCGTGGCCAGCTGCACCACGGTGACGCGGCGCACGTCGACTTGGCCGGCATAGGCGCTGATCAGGATGATCTCGGCCGCGACTGCCATTGCGCAGATCAGCGTGGCGATTTCGCCGGGGCTGAAATTAAAGGAAGCGCCAGCCGGCCCGGTCAGCAGCATCAAACCGGTAAACGCCAGCATGATACCGATGCTCGGCATCAGCGCCGGGCGCCTTCCCAAAACCAGCCACTGCAATAACGGCACGAACGGCACATATAACGCCGTGATAAATGCCGACTGGCTGCTGGGAATGCTCTGCAGGCCGATAGTCTGCAAGCCGTAGCCAAACATGATCGCTGCACCGATAAAGACCCCGGCCTTCAGCTCCAGCAGGGTCAATTCACGCAAGGTGTGCAAGGTGAAAAAACCGACCACAATAGCCGCGGCCGCAAAGCGCAGGCCGACGAAAAACATCGGCCCGCTGACGGTCAAGGCGTGCTGCACCAGCAAAAACGTACCGCCCCAGATCATCGTGATGAACACCAGGATGCATTCGGCTTTGCTCAAACGGTTGAAACGCGAAGGGGAAGTTGGGGTGGTCATGGCGGCTCTGGTCTTGCATGGCAAAGGCACGGACCGCACAATGCGCCGCACGCTGGGCAGTATACTGCGCACACCCACCCATTGAGCAATATAGTGCACAAAGAAAATCCACACCGGGCCTCGGTCCTGCAGCACGTCAGCCAGAACGTTCGTCGCCTGCGCCACGCCGCCGACTTGAGCCAGACCGCGCTCTCGGAAAAGTCCGGGGTCAGCCGGCGCATGCTGGTGGCGATCGAGGCGGGGGAGAAGAATGTCAGCCTGTCCACCCTCGACCGCGTGGCCGAAGCCCTGGACGTGGCGTTCAGTGACCTGATCCAGGCGCCGGATGCTCCCGACCACAGCCGCATCAACGAGCTGGCCTGGGCCGGTGACATCCCCGGCAGCAAAGCGGTGTTGCTGGCCAAGGCCAACGCCCGGCGCGAAGTCGAATTGTGGGAGATGCGCCTGGAACCCGGTGATCGCTACAGCCCTGAACCCGACCCCGAAGGCTGGAGCGTGCAACTGTTCGTGTATGAGGGTGTATTGACCTTGGTACTCGACGACGAAGAAAAACACGTAGCTGCCGGTGAGTTCTACATGTTCGCCAGTCGTCAGTCCCACGGCTATCGCAACGCCGGTGAAGTGGCGGTGTGCTTCGTGCGTACGGTGGTGATCTGACTGTTCGCCAGGCAACAGTGAACGGACACTTTGCTGGTTTGAAGCGCTTTCTACTGCGCTGAATTACCAGCAACCTGCTGATTCTACTGGCGATTAAATTCAGGCACGACTCCTGCAATCATCCAGGTCATCCCATCGGAGCCTGGAGTCGGCCCATGTCAGCCCACCCTCAACACCCTGCCCATATCATCCGCTCGGACGCGGAGGCCATCGAAGTCGCCACGCGCCTGGCCACGCGCTTTGCCGTCGGCGCCAGCGAGCGCGACCGTGACCGGCGCCTGCCGGTGGCCGAGCTCGACGAATTCTCCGCCAGTGGCCTGTGGGGCATCACTGTGCCCAAGGCCTACGGCGGCGCCGAAGTGTCCTATGTGACCGTGGCCGAGGTGATCAAACTGATCTCCGCCGCCGACCCTTCATTGGGGCAGATTCCACAGAACCATCTGGGCGTGGTGGACATCCTGCTGCAAACCGCGACCGAGGAACAAAAGCGCCATTACTTCGCCAAAGTGCTGGCCGGCTACCGTTTCGGCAATGCCTTCTCCGAGGCCAAGAGCAAGAACGCCGGCACCTTCGACACCCAGATTCGCTTCCACGGCGATACCGCGCAGATCAATGGTGAGAAGTTCTACTGCACCGGTGCGCTGTTCGCCCACCTCGTGCCTACGGTGGGCAACAACGAACACGGCCAGGCGTTTATCGCCTTGGTCGAACGCGATGCCCAGGGCTTGACGGTAGTCGACAGTTGGGACGGCTTCGGCCAGCGCACCACCGCCAGCGGCGGCGTGACCCTTGACGGTGTGACGGTGCCATTAAGTGCCGTGATTCCTGCGCACCTGGCGTTCGACCAACCCACCGCCAATGGCCCGATCTCGCAGATCATCCAGGCTGCCGTCGACACCGGCATCGCCCTCGGCGCCCTGGAGCAGGCCAAGCTCCATGCACGCCAGGCGCGGCCGTGGATCGACAGCCAGCAGGACCATGGCTGGCAGGACCCGTTCACCATTGCCGCCATCGGCGACCTGGAGTGGCGCGTACACGGCACCGAAGCCATCCTCGCCAAGGCAGGCCTGGCCGTGGACCGTGCCCTCGCCGAACCCAGTGAAGACAGCGTGGCCCACGCCTCGCTGGTGGTCGCCCAGGCCAAGGTGCTGTCGGCCGAAACCGCGTTGCTGGCCAGCAGCAAACTGTTCGAACTGGCCGGCACTCGCTCGGTCACCGGCAAGCACAACCTCGACCGCTTCTGGCGCAACGCGCGCACCCACACCCTGCATGACCCGGCCCGCTGGAAGTACCACCTGATCGGCAATTTCGTGCTCAACGGCGTGAAACCCGCGCGCCACGCCTGGAACTGAGGAGGCTTAGCCCATGACCGCACTCAAGCTTGCGCGCCAACTGCTGGACAGCACCCGACGCCACGTCAAGAAGAGCGACGACCCCTACGTGATCAGCCGCTTCGGCGACTTGCAGATCCGCGTCGAGGTGGCCGCGGCGTTGTTCGAACGCGCCGAAACCCACCCCAGCCCGGTCGCCGTCACCGAAGCGCAGATCGCCGCGGCCGAAGCCTTGATTGCCGCGAGTAACGCCGAGTTCGAACTGACCGGCCAACGCACCGCGTTGCCGCCGACCCTGGATGATCCGTTGCGCTGGAAATACCAGATCGTCGGCAACTACCACCTCAACGGAGTGCTTTGATGTCCCGTGAAATCCGCTTGAATGCCTTCGACATGAACTGCGTCGGCCACCAATCCCCCGGCTTGTGGGCACACCCGCGCGACCGTTCGTGGCAGTACAAGGACCTGGAATACTGGACCGACCTCGCCAAAATCCTCGAGCGCGGCAAGTTCGATGGCCTGTTCATCGCCGACGTACTGGGCATCTATGACGTGTACAACGGCAACGGCGACGCAGCGATTCGCCAGGCGACCCAGGTGCCGGTCAACGACCCGTTGTCGCTGATCGCGCCGATGGCATTGGTCACCGAACACCTGGGTTTCGGCCTGACGGCTTCGTTATCGTTCGAACATCCGTACCCGTTCGCGCGCCGCCTCTCCACTCTCGATCACCTGACCAAGGGCCGCATTGGCTGGAACATCGTCACGTCTTACCTGGAAAGCGGCGCCAAGAACCTCGGCCAGACAGCCCAGACCGAACACGATGCACGCTACGACTATGCCGAGGAATACCTGCAGGTTTGCTACAAGCTCTGGGAGGGCAGTTGGGAAGAGGGCGCCGTATTGCGCGACCGCGAGCGCCGGATTTTCAGCGACCCGAGCAAAATCCACGAGATTCGGCATGTCGGCAAACACTTCCAAGTGCCCGGCATTCACCTGTGCGAGCCGTCGCCGCAGCGCACGCCGGTGCTCTACCAGGCCGGTGCGTCCAGCCGCGGCAAGCAGTTTGCGGCCGAACAGGCCGAGTGCGTATTTGTTGCCGCACCGTCTAAGGTGTTGTTGAAAAAGACCGTCGCCGATATCCGCCGGCGTGCCGCCGAGGCGGGACGCGACCCGAAGAAAATCCTGATCTTCAACTTGCAGACCGTCATCGTCGGCGAGACCGACGCCAAGGCCAAGGCCAAGTTCGACGACTACAAATCCTACGTCAGCTATGAAGGCGCCATGGCGCTGATCTCCGGCTGGACCGGCATCGACTTCAGCCGGTTCAAGCCGGATGAGCCGCTCAAGCATGTGCACACCAACGCCATTCAATCCGCCGTCGAAGCGTTCTCCACGGCGGACCCGAACAAGGTCTGGACGCCGAACGAACTGGCCGACTGGGTTGGCATCGGCGGCTTCGGCCCCCTGTTTGTCGGCGGCCCGCAAACCGTGGCGGACCTGTTGCAGGAATGGGTCGAAGAGACCGATGTGGACGGCTTCAACCTGGCCTATGCTCTGACCCACGAGACCTTCATCGACGCCGTCGACCTGCTGGTGCCGGAGTTGCAGAAGCGTGGTGTGTATAAGAAGGAATATGCCCAGGGCACGTTGCGCGAGAAATTGTTCGGCGACGGCGCGCGTTTGGCACCGAACCACCCGGGCGCCGTCTACCGTGACCTGTCGAGTTCACACATAACCAATGTGGGAGCGGGCTTGCTCGCGAATGCAGACTGACAGTCAACATTGATATCGACTGAACCACCGCTTTCGCGAGCAAGCCCGCTCCCACATTTGATCTCCATTGTTTGATCAACCCCAGCCAGTGGACCACCGTACGCCGATCGTTCCCACGCTCCGCGTGGTAATGCATCCCGTGACGCTCTGCGTCACCCTGCGCCAACGTCGGGACGCAGAGCATCCCAGGCGGCATTCCCACGCAGAGCGTGGGAACAATCATGATCTACGCCACCGGACATTCCCGATTCAGCGCCTCATCCACTAACAATCGCGCAATCTCAACCATCTGCACCACCGCAAGAACCTGCTTGCGCCCCGAACCTTCCAGATGCTCGGCACAGTCGTACCCACAAACAGCCGCCGATTCCAGCATCTCGCTGGCATTGCATAAGGCAGCTTCGGTGCTGAGGCCGGGACGGATGGTGAAGATTAAGTTGGGTGGGGTTTGCGGAATGTCATTCGAAGAGGATGACGGGGGATTCGGAGTAACTTTTTTCATGCGGTAAATCTCCATTCAGTAGGAGCTCACCACGTCTGCGACCAAGCAGAAGGGGGGCGAGCTGTACGCAGGTTGGTCGACCAGGGAATGGAAACCCGGCAGGGCCTAAGCCCTCCCACGCACAGCTCGCCATAACGCGAACACAATAATGCCGCTTGCGCGGCACTGTGCGCCATTCTAATCCAGGCGACCAAGCCTGATCGCTGATGATCAGCGACTTCGAGAGGCTAACGGTGCGTTATAGCAACTGCAAGCCACAGAAATCGTAGGAAAAATCCGAGTTTAGTTTTGATGTGATAGTTGTGCTTTTGCTTTGTAGGGTTTTTCCTACATCTATGGGTTGGTGCAAAGTGGGAGCGTTCGGTAATTATTACCTATCCATTTGGCTAGCTATTCTTCTTGGAATTAATCCGTTAGCGTAAAGCTCTCTTGGTCTGTGGGGGTTCAGGATGAAACTGGCAGATATCGGCAATACACCATTCTTAGAGTTGACGACTCTTTCGTCGAACGGAAATAGGTGTTTTTCTAAATGTGAGTTTCTGAACCCGTCGGGAAGCCACAAGGATAGAACGTATTTGAATATTGTCAGTCGGTTGGAGAGCGCTGGTGTCATTAAACCTGGTATTACGTTGATAGATTGCTCTACCGGAAATGGTGGAGCCGCCCTCGCATGGATAGGTAATGTTAAAGGGTACAAGGTTAAGATATTTATGCCCGAAGGAATGACTGACGAGCGAAAGGCCCAAATACTCGACTTTGGCGCAGAAATAGTCGAAACGCCTAAAGACGGTTTTCTATCAGGTGCAGTCCTTGAGGCGAAACGATATCTGACTGGATGTTCTTCGAAAACACATTATTTCCTGGATCAATCCAGCAGTCTCTTGAATAAAGAAGCTTGGGGTAGCTGTGGCAATGAAATCGCTACGGCGCTGAAAGCGATGAAGGTGGTCCCTGATTTTTTTGTGTGCTCAATAGGAACTGGGGGCACGTTCTCAGGTATTGCTGAGGTGTTGAAGCGAGAATACAGAAATATAAAGACCGTGGGGATAGAGGTCAGCAGTTCTGCACCATTGTACTCAGCCAGAAATAATCTGAATTTTGAGCACTGCCACCATAATTTAATGGGGTTGGGCGCTGGAATATTATCAGCTAATACGGTGTGTGAACTGGTTGATGAAGTGAGAATAATCAATGGTGCTGATGCTTGGGCGCGGATGAAAAAATTCATCAATGAGGAAAATATACCAATAGGTCCGACCTGTGGCGCAAATATACTAATTTGTGAGGCGCTTGCTAAAGAGGTTTACAACAAAAACATAATTACTTTGTTTTTCGATAGTTCCTGGAAATACGCAAGTCGCAGGGATGGTATCTACCCTGAGTACAATGAGGTGGTTAATGTTACTTGAAGAAATCTATAAAAAAGCGAGAGTTGTCAATTCCGGTAAGTCACTGACTACGGTAAATGAATTTACCGATCAGATTCCTGCCTTACGACCGGCCGTGCTAATGGAAGTTGCTCAAAATATAATCAGGCTGATGGACCTGAATGTTTCCAAAATTGTGACTGAAGAGGATAAAGGTGCTGCGCTTGCCACGACCGTGTCCTTGTTGACTGGCATCCCCATGGCTATGGCGAGATGGTATCCGTACAGCTTGGGAGATATTAACGAACAGGTTGTCAATATTGACTCAGAATATTTTCAAGGAAAAATGTATCTTAACGGAATTGATGTGGGTGATAAGGTAACAATTATTGATGATACCTTAAGCACTGGCGGTGCTGTGATTGCAATGGTCGAAGCTGTTCAAGGCGGAGGGGCTCAGTTGGTTGATATTGTATGTGCTGTTGAAAAGGTTGGAAATAACGGGTTTGATAATGTACTAGCAAAAACCGGGATCGCGGTAAAGACGTTAATGAAAATAGTTGTTAACGAAAAAGGTGTGTATGTGATTTGAATATTAAATTTTTTTCGGAGGTGGTTGAGGTCTATGCTGCAGAAAGGAATGGTAGTTGGTTTAATGTTTTGCTTGATAAGCGCGGCGTTCGATGTGTACGTGGCGTTTGTCACGCAAACACTTAACACAATGCTCGTTATCCTTTACTGCTTTATATCTTCCGCCCTCTTATTCGTGATCTGTGCAATCTGCCGGGA
This sequence comes from Pseudomonas cedrina subsp. cedrina, assembly GCF_001983175.1. Lineage (GTDB taxonomy): Bacteria > Pseudomonadota > Gammaproteobacteria > Pseudomonadales > Pseudomonadaceae > Aquipseudomonas > Aquipseudomonas cedrina. Next base: position 363,105 of record NZ_MNPW01000003.1, on the reverse strand, counting down.
TTGGGGGTCTTTATATTCAAAAGCTAAAGTTGATTGGCGTAAGGTGGTTGTTATTAACTTATCGGTACTGCTCAACTGGGGCGGCCTTTTTTATGCTCTCCGTTATCTCGAACCCGCTGTAGTAGGCGTCGCTTCAGTAGCCTGTGGCCCAGCACTCACGTTAGTTATTTCTTTTTTTAATAAACGCAGCGTCAAAGCTGCTTTCGCTGATGCGCTTGTATCTTGTCTGGTGCTTATTTCGGTTGCGATCATGCTGTTCAATTCCTTCGCGGGCGACAGCGGGATCGCCACCACTACCGTTGCGCAACGGTTGCTGGGGATTGTTAGCGTAGTGGTGTGCGCGCTGGGCACGGTCATGTATACGGTTTTTTCGAAAGAGCTGTTCGCCAGGCAATGGTCCATTTATGAAATCCTGGCCGTCCGAAACCTTGCAATGATCGGCGTTTGCGTAATTGGAATTTCTATAACCGGTGTGGGGTTTTCGCTGGATCGCGATTTGATTCTTCCCATGGTCGTTCTTGTTGTGCTCGGGCACTTGCTGCCGATTTACCTTATCCAGAAAACTATCTATCACCTGTCGCCTATCCACGTATCGCTGGTGTTGCTGACCCTTCCGATTTTTGTGTTGCTGCTTCAGTACCTGGATGATCGAGTGGAATTTTCCATGGCCAGCGTCTCGGCCGTCAGCATCATTGTGCTTTTGCTCTCGGGGCGGGTGTTGTACGCAATCAAGAGGGTGACAGCATGACTAAAGTGGTCGTGGTCGACGGGTTTTCATCCGGCAAATTTGTAGCGAAGCGGCTGAGCGAGGAGGGTTGTGTCCTGATGCATGTGGCCTCGTCGGCCAACTTGGACAGTTACTACTACAAAGGCTTCGACAGGTCGCTGTATGACCAGATGATCGTCAACACCGATTTCGCGACAACGGCGGCGAGTGTTGCGCGTTTCAAGCCCCATTACATCATCGCCGGTGCCGAAACCGGTGTGCTGCTCGCCGATCAGTTGAATGAGCGATTCGAGCTGTCGTATCGCAATGATTTCGACAAGACCCATGCCCGGCGAAACAAATACGACATGATTCATTGCATTGCCCAGGCCCGACTGCCAGCTGCTCGACAGTTTATTGCCTGTAGTTGGGAGACTGCATACGGTTGGATCAAATCCCACGGCCGTTTCCCGGTGGTGATCAAGCCTCTCGAAAGCGCCGGGGCCGATGGCGTGTTTATTTGTGAGGACATGCAGGCCTGTGAGACGGCTGTGCAGAAACTGTTGGGAACAATGAATCGGTTGAGCCTTCCGAATACGCAGGTGCTGATTCAGGAGTACCTGGCCGGCGTGGAGTATGTAGTGAATATGGTTTCCCTGAACGGCCAGCAGTTGGTGACCGAAGTGGTGCGCTATCAGAAGCAGCGTACGCCGAGTGGCGGCATTCTCTATGACATCGACGAATTGATCGGGCCCGACTCGGCGGCCTACTCGGTACTGGTGGAATACACCCGAGCCGTGGTCCGATGCCTGGGCATCCGTAACGGCCCTAGCCATGCGGAGGTTATGTTCACTGAAGACGGGCCGAAACTGGTGGAAATTGCGGCGCGAACCGATGGCATTCTCCGGCCGGAAGTCTCCAGTCAAACCACCGGGCTTGGGCAAATTGATGCGATGGTGTTATCCATCACCGAGCCTGAAACGTTCGCTCAGTTGCTGCAGAGGGAGCTCGACTATCGATGCTTGCAACACACCTACAACGTTTGCCTGATCAATCGCTCGGCGGGTTACTTCCATAAGGAGCTGTTTCAGCTTGAGCTGCTTAAGTTGGCGTCTTTTTTTGAGGCTGTGTTCTATGCAGAGGAAGGGCAAAGCATCGGCGCAACTGAGGATGTGTTCAGTCAGCCGGGGACGGTCTATCTGGTACATGCCGATCCTGCCGTGATCGCAGCGGATTACCGCAGGATTCGAACGCTTGAGGCGCAGGGTATTTATCTCGTGGTGAACCATCCCGGCGCCGGCTAGCGCGAACTCAAAGCCATCACGCTCTAACCGATACACCTCGGTTAAGGTGGGAGCTGGCTTGCCTGCGATGGTCATAGGTATCTACACATCTTTCAAAGGCTGACAAATCTCCTGTAGTGAGCGGGCTTGTCCCGCGCTGGGCTGCGAAGCGGCCCCAAACCAGACGAATTGGGTTTGCCTGAAACTGCGCGGCGTCTTTATTGGGGCGGCTTCGCCACCCAGCGCGGGACAAGCCCGCTCACTACAACAATGTGTAGATACCTATGCTGCGATGGCGGACTGTCAGTTGATACATATCCGCCTGACCCACCGCCATCGCAGGCAAGCCAGCTCCCACATTCAATCGTCATTGTTTGATCGATCCCCGCCCAGCGCACCTCCGCGCGCTTCGTTCATCATTCCAAAGTGTTTATCCCGCAACAGCGAATAAACAATCTGTTCCTTTGCCACTCTCTGCGCGCGTCGCACTACGGTGCACCCCCCATGAATAGCTGACTTCGCGCCTAGGCATGACTCATGCAACACACAGTCATTCCCTCTATAGCCAGCGGACCACCGCACGCTTGAACACCAATAGGAAGCCCCCTATGAGCGTGCACGAACTCAAACGCCCGCCTGCCCTGGAATGGCCCGCCGAGCTGCTCGGCGACTTGCCCAAGGCCTTGGACCATCTGCGGCACTGGGCGCAAATTACGCCGCTGCACACCGCCCTGCGCCACAAGCGCCAGGGCCAGTGGTATGCGTGGCGCTGGATCGACGCATTACGTGACGTGGAACGCCTGGCCGACGGCTTGCGCCAGCAGGGCTTCAGCGAGCATTCGCGACTGGCCCTCAGCGGTTCGTTCGAGCCGAACGTGTTGCTGCTGGCCCTGGCTGCCCACTCCATCGGCGGGCAGGTGTTGACCCTGGCCGATGACCTGGAGCTCGAGGCGCTGCAGCAACACCTGTGGCGCATTCGCCCCACCCATTCTTATGTGCAAGGCCGCCGGCAAATAGCGCATTGGCAGTCGGCCAATCTGCTGGATTTTGCCCAGTTACTCGGCCCGGTCGCTCCCGCGCAACGTCTTGTACGCTGGAGAAAAATCAGCGACGAGACCGCACTGTGGAGCGAAGAGGGCACCGGTTGGCAGGGCGGCCTTGCGGTGCTGCTGGAGCAATGGCTAAACACCGGCCATGGCCTGGCCTTCCCGGAAAGCCCGGCCTCGGCACGGCGTGATCGCAGCGAGGTGGCGCCCACCGGCCTGCTGTTGTCGCCCGCACGCTTGCAGCACCTGGCCGATGAGATCGAGAGCCGCCTGGCGCCCCACGGTACCTGGCGCCGGCGCCTGTGCGAGTGGGCCATCGCCCATCCGCAGAGCGGCCTGCGTCGCCTGCTGAAAAATCGCGTGCGCATGCTGCTGGGTTTCCAGCGCCTGGTCTACATCTGGCAACCGCTTAAAGCCCCTGCGCAGCCAACGTGGCTGGCCGAATTCAAACGGGACATCGCATGAGCCAAGCCATTCTCCAGGTGCGCGATATCTCGCTGTCGTTCAAGGGCGTCAAGGCGATCAATGCCTTGTCTTTCGACGTGGCGCGCGGTGAGATCTGCGCGCTGATCGGGCCCAACGGCGCGGGCAAAAGCTCGCTGCTCAATGTGCTCAATGGCGTGTACCGCTTTGATGCCGGTGAGATTGTGTTCGAAGACCAGCACTTGCACCGCATCGATCCGTTGGGCGCAGCGCGTCGAGGCATTGGCCGCACGTTCCAGAACAACGCGCTGTTCAAGAAAATGAGCGTGCTCGACAACATCCTCACCGGCCTGTCGCGGCATATGCGCAGCAGCTTCATCGAACAAGCCCTCGGCTTGCCCCGCGCGCGGCGCGAAGCCTTGGCGTTCCGCCGGCGTGGCCAGGGCATTCTCGAGTTGCTTGACCTGCAAGCGCACCGGGATGTGCTGGTCGGTAACCTGTCGTACGGCCTGCAAAAACGCGTGGAACTGGGCCGCGCACTGATCGCAGGACCGAGCTTGCTGCTGCTCGACGAACCCATGGCGGGCATGAACGCCGAGGAAAAACAGGAGATGGCCCGCTTCGTCGCCGACGTGAACCGCGACCTTGGCACTACCGTGGTGTTGATCGAACACGACATGGGCGTGGTCATGGGCCTGTCCGACCACGTGGTGGTGCTCGACTACGGGCGCAAGGTCGGCGATGGCACACCGAGCGAGGTGCAAGCCAATCCCGGGGTGATCGCGGCGTACCTGGGAGCCCCACACGCATGACGTTCTTCTTCGAAACCCTGCTCGGCGGCCTGCTCGCCGGCACCATGTATTCGCTGGTCGCCATCGGTTTCGTGCTGATCTACAAGGCCAGCGGCGTGTTCAATTTCGCCCAGGGTTCTATGCTGCTGTTCGCCGCGCTGACCTTCGTCAGCCTGCACGACCAGGGCGTGCCGTTTGCCCTGGCGCTGCTGCTGACCGTGATCGTGATGATCATCGGCGCGCTGCTGATCGAGCGTCTGGTCTTGAGACCGCTGGTGAACCGTTCGCAAATCACCTTGTTCATGGCCACCCTCGGCCTCTCGTTCATTATCGAAGGCCTGGCCCAGGGCTTGATGGGCTCGCAAGTGCGCGCGCTGGATCTGGGCATCGACGACGTGCCGCTGTTCGTTGGCCCACTGATGCTCAGCCAATTCGACCTGATCGCCGCCGCTGCCGCGGTGGTGCTGGTGACGGTACTGGCGCTGCTGTTCAACAAGACCCGCATCGGCGTCTCGCTGCGCGCGGTGGCGGATGACACCACGGCGGCGCTGTCCATCGGTATCAACCTCAACCGCATCTGGCAGATCGTCTGGGCAGTGGCCGGGATTGTCGGGCTGGTGGCGGGGCTGCTGTGGGGCGCGCGTCAGGGCGTGCAGTTCTCCTTGTCGCTGGTGGTGCTCAAGGCCCTGCCGGTGTTGATCATCGGTGGCTTTACCTCGATAGGCGGGGCGATTGTCGGCGGGCTGATTGTCGGCGCGGCGGAGAACCTCGCCGAGGTGTATATCGGCCCGCTGATCGGCGGCGGCATCACGCCGTGGTTCGCCTATGTACTGGCCTTGGCCTTCTTGTATATCCGTCCCGCCGGCCTGTTCGGCGAGCGCGCCATCGAGCGAGTCTGAAACCATGTCGATTCCCGTTGCACAAGACACCGCGCCGTTGCTGCTGATCCAGCGGCGCATCCCCTGGGGCCTGGTCGGCCTGTTGGCGCTGGCGTTTATCGGGGTGCCGCTGTGGGGCAATGACTATTGGCTCAACGCGATCCTGATTCCCTTCCTGGTGCTGTCACTGGCCGGGTTGGGCTTGAACCTGCTCACCGGCTACACCGGGCAAACGTCGGTGGGCGCCGCCGGCTTCATGGCCGTCGGGGCGTTTGCCACCTATGGATTTTTGCTGCGCCTGCCGGAGCTGGGCTTGCCGGTGGCGCTGTTGGGCGGGGGCGTTATCAGCGCGTTGGTGGGGTTGCTGTTCGGCCTGCCCAGCTCGCGGATCAAGGGTTTCTACCTGATGGTCACCACGCTGGCCGCGCAGTTCTTCCTGGAGTGGCTGTTCGTCAAATTCCCCTGGTTCTACAACTATGGCTCGTCCGGCACCATCTCCGCGCCGAAGCTGGCGCTGTTCGGTCATGACCTCAATACGCCTCTGGGCCGTTACCTGCTGACCCTGGTCACGGTGCTGTTGCTGACCTGGACGGCCATCAACCTGGTGCGCAGCCAGGTCGGGCGCAACTGGATGGCGATCCGCGACATGGACACCGCCGCCGCCGTGGTCGGTATCCCGGTGGTGCGCTACAAGCGCTTGGCGTTTGCGGTCAGCTCGTTTTACTTAGGGCTAGCCGGCGCGCTGTGGGCCTTTGCCTACCTGGGCACGGCCAGCGCCAGCAGTTTCGATATCAACCGCTCGTTCCAGATCCTGTTCATCATCATTATCGGCGGCATGGGCAGCATCGCCGGCAACTTCGTCGGCGCGGCCTTCATCAGTTTGCTGCCGATCTTCCTCAGCCATGCCGGGCAGGCGCTGTTCGGGGGTTCGGTTGATGCGGGGCAGTTGCAGAACCTGCAGAAAATCATCTTTGGCGTGTTGATCATCGTGTTCCTGATCAAGGAACCCGAAGGGTTGATTCGCCTGCTGCACAACCTTCGCGATCGGCTGCGGCAGTGGCCGCTGCGTTTCTAATCCATAAAAGAGAATCTCCATGCGTGCATCCTTGAAACGTTCCCTGGTCGGCGCCGCGTTTGCGCTGGCCGCAGTGGCCGGCGCCGTACCCCAGGCAGTGGCTTCGCCGGACCGGCAATTCATTCCCCTGGCCACCTACCGTGTGGGCGCCTATGCCTCCAGCGGCGTGCAAGTGTGGGCAGGGATGATCGATTACCTGCGTTATATCAACGAGGTCGAAGGTGGCATCAACGGTGTCAAGCTGGTGTGGCAGGAATGCGAGACCGAATGGACGGCCGAGAAGGGCATCGAGTGCTACGAGCGCTTCAAGAATGGCCTGGATGGCGCACCGGTCGCGGTGTACCAGCCCAACGGCGCGCCGGCGGCCTATGCGCTCAGCGAAAGGGCGGAGGTGGACAAGATCCCGCTGATCACCCTCGGCTACGGCCGCACCGAAGCCACCGACGGCACGGTGTTCCCGTATAACTTCCCGGTGATGCTGACCTTCTACAGCGAGGCGTCGGCGTTGGTGAACTACATCGCCCAGCGTGAAGGCGGTTTCGACAAACTCAAGGGCAAGAAGATCGCCACGGTCTACCACGATTCGGCCTACGGTCGCGAAACCCTCGGCCCGCTGAAGTTGCTCGCCGAGAAGTACGGCTTCGAAAATATCCAGATTCCCGTCGCCGACCCCGGCAATGAGCAATCCGCGCAATGGCGCCAGGTGCGCCAGGCCAACCCCGATTGGGTGTTCCTGCGCACCTGGGGCGTGTCCACGCCGGTGGCGGTAAAGACCGCCGCGCGCTTCGGTTTTCCGGTGGACCACATCATCGGCGATATCTGGGCCAGTTCCAGCGAGGACGTATTGCCGGCCGGCGCCGCTGCCAAGGGTTACCTGGCGCTCACGCCGTACCCGGCGGGTGCCGATTTCGAGATCCACAAACGCCTCAAGCAGTTCGTACTCGACAAGGGCCACAGTGACCTCAAGGACCTGAAGAATTTCGGCAGCGTCTACTACAACTCCGGCCTGGTGAACGCCGCCGTGGCAGTGGAAGCGATCCGCACCGGCCAGGCCAAGTTCGGCAAGCGCCCACTCAACGGCGAGGAAGGCCGTTGGGGCCTGGAGCACCTGAATATCGACGATGCACGCTTGAAAGACATGGGCTACCTGGGCCTGATGCAGAACCTCAAGCTGTCGTGCCGCGACCACGAGGGCGGCGGCTCGGCGCGGGTGCAGCAGTGGGACGGCGCCAACTGGACGCTGATCAGCGACTGGATCGCCGCCGACCGCGCCCTGTTGCGCCCGTTGATCGATGAAAAATCCGCCGCGTTCGCCAAGGAAAAAGGCCTGACGCCACGTACCTGCACCGGGGATGAATAAACCATGAGCCAGCCCGCCAGCGTTTCCGCCAGCCCGTCGCTGCTGACGGTCAATGATATCGAAGTCATTTACGACGGCGCGATCCTCGCCGTGGCCGGGGTGTCGCTGAGCGTGCCCAAGGGCGCCATCGTGGCTTTGCTCGGTGCCAATGGCGCCGGCAAGAGCACCACGCTCAAGGCGATCTCCGGATTGGTGCGTGCCGAGCGGGCCGAGGTCAGCCGTGGCGTGATCGAGTACGCGGGCGCCGACCTGGCCGGCATCGACCCCAGCCAGCGCGTGCGCCAGGGCATGGTGCATGTGCTGGAAGGGCGCCACGTGTTCGGCCAACTGACCGTGGAGGACAACCTGCGCAGCGGCGGCTTTGTTCGGCGCCTGAGCCGCAGGGACATGGAGCACGACCTCGAGCGCATCTATGCCTGGTTTCCCCGGCTCAAGACCAAGCGTCACACCCGCGCCGGGCTTACCTCCGGCGGCGAGCAACAAATGGTCGCGATCGGCCGGGCACTGATGACGCGTCCTACTTTGGTACTGCTCGACGAGCCGTCCATGGGTTTGGCGCCTATGATCGTGCAGGAGATCTTCGAGATCGTTGCGCAACTCAACCGCGAACAGCAGGTGAGCTTTTTGATCGCCGAGCAGAACATCAACGTCGCGCTCAACTATGCGTCCCACGGCTACGTGCTGGATACTGGGCGCGTGGCCCTAAGCGGCAGCGCCGCTGAACTGCTGGCGCGAGGCGATTTGCATGACATTTACCTGGGCAAACAGTAAGGGCAACCGCGCATGACTGAATCCACCCGCAACGCCGATGTGCTGATCATCGGTGGCGGCCTGAGCGGCACGATGCTGGCCGTGCAACTGCTGCGCCTGCCGGGCACGCGCCGGGTCCTGGTGATCGAGCCGCGCGCCGAACTCGGCCGGGGCGAGGCCTACAGCGCCGTCGAACTGGGACATACCCTGAACGGCAATGCGGCGCGCATGAGCGTCGACCCGGACAATGCCGACGACCTGACCCAATGGCTCACCGACTATATCGGCGCCGGCGGTTGGCCCGAGTCGGCGCAGCAGCCGGTGCCGATCAGCGAACTGTTTCCGCCGCGCGGGATATTCGGGTTGTACGCCCAGCAACGTTTGGCCGAAGCCAAGGCGCAGTCCGCGTCCAGCGTCGAGCATGTGCGCGGCGAAGTGGTCGACTTGCAGGTGGATGATGCATCAACCGTGCTGACCCTGGATGACGGCCAGCAACTGCGTGGTGCGTTGGCGGTACTGGCCACCGGCATGTTCCCGGCGGCGCGTACGCCGCAGACCGAACCCAACGGTTTGAACGCGGCGGCGGTGGATCCCTGGGACGTGGCGGCGATGACCCGGATCGACCCGCACGCGCCGGTGCTGATCATCGGTTCCGGGCTGACCATGGTCGACGCGGTGGTGTCCCTGGAACAGGCCGGGCACCGTGGGCCCATCGAGGTTTTTTCACGCCACGGCCTGCTCCCCCATGTGCGCCGGCAACCGCCGGGCTGGGTGGATTTTCTTGGCGAAGACCATCGCCTGCGCAGCCCCTTGCAATTGCTGCGCGAAGTGCGTCGCCAGTGCCGCAGCGCGCAAGCGCAGGGCATCGATTGGCAAGCGCCGTTGGACACGGTGCGCGCACATATCGGTCGGTTGTGGAGCCAGGCCAGCGAGCGTGAAAAACGTCAGTTCGTGCGCCACGTGCGCCCCTGGTGGGAAAGCCATCACCACCGCTCGCCACCGTTGAGCGCGCAGCTGGTGGCGCGGCTGCATGAAGCAGGGCGGTTGCGGATTCGGGCGGCTTCCTTCAAAGGCCTGGTGCCTTCGGTTGAAGGCGTGAGCATTCGCTTGCGTTACCGCGGCGAGCACGCGATCACGCAGGTGTCAGGTGCGGCGTTGATCAACTCCAGCGGCATTGAATACGACTGGCGCCGCGTGGCCAGGCCGTTGCCGCAGCAGTTGCTCAAGCGCGGGTTGATCCGGCCTGGGCCATTGGCGTTGGGGATTGCGGCGGATGCTTCGGGGGCGGTGCTGGATGCCCAGGGCCAGGTGAGTGGGCGGCTGTTTGCGATGGGCCCGCCGTTGCGGGGGATGTGGTGGGAGAGCACGGCGGTGACCGATGTGGCGATTCAAGCCAAGGCGCTGGCCGCCAAGCTGACACGCATCTAAATGTGGGAGCGGGCTTGTGTGGGAGCTGGCTTGCCTGCGATGCAGACGACTCGGTAGATCAGGTATACCGAGTAGATGCCATCGCAGCGGTGCGGCGATCCGACAAGCCAGCTCCCACAGGGGATTGGTGTTTCAACCGCCGATTTTTACAAAACCTGGCTTTAGCCCAAACACCTCGACCCCCTGCGCCGTCGATTGCCCGGTTGTCACCTTCACCCGCTCCACCGCTTTATCCATCGCCTGGCGGTATTGGACCGTCATGTCCGGCCCGATGGCCTGGCTTGGAATCACGATTGCCTGTGCGTTGTTGTAGGTCACGATGGTCAAGCGCGCGCTCATCCCCAACCGCACGCGTTGCAGCTGTTGCGGCGTGAGCCGGGGGATCGATAAGGTCACCGGGAATTGCGCACTGCCCTGGCTGTCGCTGGCGACCGCCAAGCCGCTCACGACGCTGACGGAGCCGGTCAGCCGCTCACCCTCGAAACCATCCCCCAACACTTCCACTGCCTGGCCCTGGTGCAACTGGTTGATGTCCAGCTCCGACACCTTGGCGACTATCTTCAGCCGCTCGATATTCGCCAGCCCAAACAGCACCTGGCCCTGGCTGACCTTGCTGCCGGCCTGCACCGGGGCGTTGTTGCTGCCGCCGCCACCCTGGGCTGAGGGATTGCCGGGCGGCGGTACCACGATGCCGGAGAACGGCGCCTTGACTTCCCGGCCTTCGAGCAACGTGCGCAGAGCTTCATATTTCACCGTGGCGTTGGTCAGCTCCATATCGGCGATCTGGCGGTATTCGCCCTTGCCCTGGTCGATCGCCTGTTGCAGCTCGCTGCGAGCGGAGGCGAGGTCCAGTTGTTGCTGTTGGGTCTGTTGCCTGAGGTCGTCCAGCTCATTGCGCGGGATGATGCCGCGCTGAAACAGGTTTTCACTTTCGGCGAGTTTGCGCCGGGTGTTGCCGGCGGTCATTTCGGCGGTGCGCAGGCTACGGCGGGCACGGCTGACAGCGGGGCCGTTGTCCCAGTCCTGCATCTCCTGCACGGTGCGCCGCGCCTTGAGCTGGGCGGAGAGGGCGTCGCGCAGTTGCACCTCCAGGGTGGCCGGGTCCATGCGCAACAGCACTTGGCCGGCCTCGACCCGCTGGCCTTGCTCGACCAGGTTGGCTTGCACATTGCCGTCGAACGGCGCGGTAAGGGTGACGGTGGTGTCGGGCTCGATCTTGCCCACCAGGCCGATCTGGTGCACCAGTGCGTCGGGTTCTACCGCCAACCATTGCTCGGTGGCCGTGGCCGGGTCGGATGCCGGGCTGCGCAGGGCCAGGCCCGCGCCGCACAGCAGCAGGATAAGTACAGCGCCCAGCAGGCGTTTGTGATTAGTAGTCATTGAGGGCGATTTCCCAACTTTCCAGCGTCATGCCCAGGGTCAGGTCGAGCTGGGTCTGGGCGTTCAAATAAGCGATCAGCGCATTGAGCTGCGCATTTTCGGCGTTGCGCAGGTCGGTCTCGAAGCTCAGCACCTGGAAGTTGGTGGAACGTCCGGCGCTGAGTTTTTCCCGTTCGATCTGGATCTTGCGCCGTGACAATTCCACGGCGCGCTGGGAGATTTCATACTGGCGCCAGCGGGTGCCGAGGTCGCGCACTACATCGTTGACGCTGCGTTCCAGCTCCTGGCGTGCCTCGGTGATGCGGATCTCCTGGTCCTCCACGTTGACCCGCGCGCGTACTTCGGCCTGGCGTGTGCTGATATCGCCGATGGGGATCTGCACCTGCACCCCGGCGTAGCTGTCCCAGGTTCGGTTGTTGCTGCTGCCGGTGTCGTTATTGTAGGCGTCGCGCACCTGGTTCGCGCCGGCCACCAGGTCCACCTGCCAGCGCCCGGAGTCCTTGGCGATCACCAGGTTGAGGTCGGCCTGCTGGCTGCCGAGCAGGGCGGCGAGGTATTCCGGCTGCTGGTTCTGCGCCAGGTTGAAGGCCTGGCGCTTGTCGATCTGCATGGGCCTGGCCTCCAGGGCTTCGGTGGCGCGAATCGGCGTGGACAGGTCCAGGGCCAACAGGCGCAGCAGCGAGAGGCGACTGGCGTCCAGTTGGTTCTGCGCTTCTTCCACGCCCAGTTGCTGGGTGGCGATATCGGCTTCGGTCTGTACGATCTCGAATTCGGCCATGCGCCCGGCGCTGATCAGCGCTTTGTTCACTTCCAGCAAGGTCGCGGAGCGCTTGAGCGCGTCCTGCACGATGCTCAGTTGCTCCTGGGCGCGCAACAGCTCGCGGTAGGTGGCGATGATCTGGCTGATGGTCTGCGCGACCGTGGCCTTGAGGTTCAAGCGGTTGGCCTGCTCCGACAGGCGCGACAGGCGCAGCGGCGCGGTGGTGGCGTCCCAGCCGGCGCCGCGCAGCAGCGGCTGGATAATTGCCAGGTCCAGGCCGTCGCTGCGGTAGCGGCCGGCGCGGTCGGCATTGTTCAGTTGCTGGGTCCAGGCCATGCTCAGGCGCGTACCGTACTCGCCGAGCAAACTGGTGGCCGGCGCGACGTTGGCATTGCGTGCGTTGTCGGCCGAACCACGGGTGCCGCGGTAGGAACTGTTAAGGGTGAGCTTGGGTTTGAACACATCTTCGGCCACCCGCAAATCGAACTTCTGCGCCACCCGTTGCAGGTACGCGCTGCGAATCGCCGGGTTGTTGCGCAGGCCCAGGTAGACCGCATCGCCCAGGGTCATGGTGGTGGCCTGGGCATTCAACGATACGCCCCGGTCGTAGCCGCTGCGCGTGGTACTCGGCGCCGACGGCTTGATCACCACGTCGGCGGCCACGCCCGGCAGGCTGACCAGCGCCAGCAACAGCAGCCATCTACTCATCGCGCAGGGCCTCCACCGGCTGCAACCGCGAGGCCGAAACCGCCGGGTAGATGCCAAAAAACAACCCCACCAGCAACGTACTGCCCACCCCGAGCGGCAGGGCGGCGGCGGCCAGGGCAAATTCCCAGCCCGATAGCCAGGCGTACAACCAGGCGGCGGTCATGCCCAGCACCGCACCACAGAGTGCGCCAACCGCGGTGAGGGTCACGGCTTCGAGCAGGAACAGGTTGCGGATATCCCGCTGGCGCGCGCCGAGGGCCATGCGGATGCCGATTTCGCGACGGCGCTCCGAGACGTTCATCAGCATCACGTTCATCACGCCGACGCCGCCGCCCACCAGCGAGATCGCCCCCAGGGCCAGCAGCAGGTAGGCGAACGTGCGACTTTGCCGGGTCATGCCGTCGATCATTTGCTGGGGCACCTGGATGTCCACATCGTGGTCGGGAAGTTGCGGTTGCAGGGCGGTGGCGGCGTCCCGGGCAACGCGTTCCATGTCCTGGCCGGGCGCGGCGCGGATGATCACGTTGCCGATCTGCGGCGTGGCATAGATGCGGCGCATGCCTTCGGCGGGGATGAACAGTGATTCGTTGGCCTGCACCGGCATCAGCATCGCGCGCGGCTGGCTGCGCAGGATGCCCACGATCAGGAACAGGTAGTCGTTGATGCGCACACGGTCACCCAGTCGCAGCGGGTCGCCCGGCGCACCCAGGGCTTGGGCCACCTGGTCGCCGATCACCGCGTAGGTTTCATGGCTATCGAAGCTCGACAGGAAACGCCCCTGTTGCACCGCCAGGCGCATCGCGTCCTTGATATCCGCTGTGCTGCCGACGAAGTTGGCGTTGACGGTACGGCCGTGGAATACGATCGGCCCGCTGAACAAGGTGAGCGCGCCGATATGGGCGATGCCGGGCACGCTCCGGCGCACGGCTTGAAGGTCCAGGCGCGCGGGCATCGGCAGGCTGCTGCCGGCCTTGGGCGGGAACTGGGCGATCAGGGTATCGGTGCCCATGTCCTTGAAAATCATCGCGGCATCCACCGCCGCGTTATGGCCGATGTTGATCAACGCCACCACCGACGAACTGCCGATCACGATACCCAGCAGCGCCAGGATCGAACGCTTGCCCAGGGTGCGCAGGCTGACGAAGGCTTCATGCAGCAGTTGGCTGAGGTTCTGTTCGACCTGCCGGGTCATGGACGCCCGGCCTCTTGCACCACGCCGTTGCGCACCAGGATCTTGCGCTCCAGGCGCTCGGCAATGTGCGGGTCGTGGGTGACGATGATCAGCGTGACCTGTTGCTCGCGGTTCAACCCCAGCAACAGCTCCATGATGTCCTGGGCGGTGGTGCTGTCGAGGTTGCCGGTGGGTTCGTCGGCCAGTATCACCGACGGCTTGCCCACCAGCGCACGGGCAATGGCGACCCGCTGGCGCTGGCCGCCGGAAAGGTCGGCGGGGCGGTGGTGGGCGCGGTCGGCCAGGCCGACTTGTTCGAGCATGCGCAAGGCTTGCTCCACCGACTCATGGCGCGATACGCCGCGATAACTCAAGGGCAGGGCGATGTTGTCCAGGGCGCTGAGGCGCGGCAGCAGGTTGAAACTCTGGAACACGAAGCCGATCTGCTGGTTGCGGATGGCCGCCAATTGATCAGGCGTGGCGGTGAAGATGTCGTGGCCGGCAAAGTGGTACTGACCACGGTTGGGCAAGTCCAGCAGGCCGAGGATATTGAGCAGCGTGCTTTTGCCGGAACCGGACGCGCCGAGGATGCCGCAACTGTCACCGCTGGCGATGGTCAGGCAGACGTCATTGAGTATGGACAGGTGTTGCCCGGCCAGCTGATAGCTTTTGCCGATGCCTTGCAGGGAGATCAAGCTTGGGTGCGCCCGGGTATCTGTCATGAATACGCCTTCAGCCTCGACGCCGCCTGTGTCGCCCCGGTAAAGCCTTGTAACAAGTTAGCGGGGCAGCTTGGGAATACGTACTGGCCGGTTTTGTTTCTTGTTTTTAAAACATTGTTTGAATACTAACCGCGTTCCAGCGGCTTCGCCAGCCGTCGACATAGAGCGGTTTTACCGCCGGGAAAGGCGCATTTCAGGGGGCAAAGAGGGCAGCGAAAAGCCCAGCGATTACCCTCGATGAGCCCGTCGTCCAAGGCTTTCAAGCACAGGGCGACGCGCCATTGCTTGCTTTCGAGCGAAGGCCCCGGTATAAAAAATCAAATTATATTTTTAAACAATTTTTCCCGTGGAATCTCTATGGTCGCGAAGAAAGTCAGCGCTCCGAACATTACCAAGACTCGATTGCTGGATGCGACAGAAGCTCTCTTCATCAAGTACGGATACGACGCGGTTTTGTTGCGGCAGATTACCGAGCGCGCCCAGGTGAACCTGGCTGCGGTGAACTACCACTTCGGGGACAAGGATTCCCTGATGAAAACCCTGCTGATGCAGCGTCTGGAGCCGCTCAACGAGCAGCGTCTGGAACTGCTGGCACGCTGTGAGGCCGAGGCCGACGGCCCGCTGGATTGCGACACCTTGCTCGGTGTGCTGTTTGCCCCGGCCATGGGCTTGGAGCGCAGCGATCCAGCCAGTGCCAGCGGCGAAGGGCGTTCGTTTATCCGCTTCCTGGGACGGGTCTACAGCGACACCTCGCCGTTTATCCAGGAATACCTGAAGGTGCATTACCAGCCGGTGTTCCAACGTTTCTTCGAAGCGTTTGCCCTGGCCTTGCCGGACCTGCCGCGCAACGAATTGGGGGTGCGCCTGCAATTTGCCCTCAAGGCGATTTCCGGCGTAATGGCCGGCACCGAGCTGCGCCTGCTGATGAACTCCATGAGCCTGGGGCGGCCGGCAACGGATGCCGAAGTCATGGCCAAGTTGATCACCCTGGTCTCGGCGGCGATTCGCGTGCCGCAGCAGAGCCCGGAGGCGCAAAACGCATTGGCCAAGGTGCTGGATACCCAGCGGGCCATTCGCGAGCAGGCGCTGGCGCCTGCGAAAAAGGCGGCGCGGTAGCGCGAATGCCAGGCAAAAAAAAGCCCGCTGGGGCGGCGGGCTTGATGTGCAACGTTTGTAACGGATGAGGCTTCACAGTACGTTTCGCTATGTGAATAAAACGTGAAAACTTTGTAAGGTTAAGTGTGAAAAGCTTGAATCCTTCAAGGCGTGAGATTTTTCAGTTTTTGCCTGCCAATTCAGATTTTCCAGCGTCCGGCACTCTTGGCCAGGCGCTGGCGCATCGCATCCACATTCTGCGCCAGTTGCACAGTCAGCAGCCGATAGCCGTCCAGTGCGCTATACACCGGCACGTCCAAAACAGGCTCCACGCCGCTGGCGTGACTCTGCCGCTCCAGCCGCTCGGTGACGCCGGACTTCAACGCGCGCGCCATCCCCACCAATTGCACCCGAATCTGCCGGTGCTCGGCCTTCAACATCATCTGCATCCGTGCCATCGCCTGTTCATCGCGAGGGTCGGGCCGGGTATTGCCGAGAATCTCCAGGGTGCTGATGCACAGGCGCAGATGCCGCTGGATCGTATCCAGCTCAGTCATCGAGATGCGCACTTCCTTGGACACCGACGGCATCAGCGAGCGCAGCTGCAGCATCGCCGCGTTCAGCCGGTTGAGCAGCTTGAGGTGTTGATCATCGGTAACCGACTCGCCATTGATGATCCGGCTATAGATCTCGGCGCAATCGCGTAGCGCGCTGGCCAGGTTGTAGCGCCAGGAGTACACGGCATACAGCGGCAGGGCAAAGGAAAATGCCAGGGCCAGGGCGATGCCGATCAGGATATCGACGGTGCGCCACAACCCATCCGACAGGGGATTGTCGCCGTGGCCGGCAACGATAAACACGGTGATCGCCGACAGCAACGCGGTGTACCCGCCCTTGCCGATGGCATGGTAGGAAAAGAACCCGCACACCACTGACATCAGCAGGTAAGTCAACAACGGCTGGCCGACGTACGCCTCCTGTACCACCAGCAGCAAGCCGACGCTGGCACCGATCAGGGTGCCATAGGCGCGCTCCACGGCTTTCTTGCCGATATTGCCGTGGTGCTGCAGCCCGCCGATCACCACCAGCATGGTCACCGAAGCCCATTCGCCGTGGGGCAGGTTGAGGCCGGTGGTCAGCATGATCGTGGCCAGCAGGCCGATGGACACGCGCACGGCGTGGATCAGCCTGGCATGGCGATAGCGGCGGTAGGGGTCGAGCAGAGGGCGCAACAGGCGCCGGGCGAAGAAGGGCAGGTTCATTGGCAGTAAAGTGGCCTCGATTGTATGAATGTGCACGATCCAATGTGGGAGCTGGCTTGCCTGCGATAGCATCCACTCGGTGTGTCTGAAACACCGAGGTGCTTGCATCGCAGGCAAGCCAGCTCCCACATTGAGCCTGTTTTCACATAGGCGGTCGGGTGCTCTTAAAAAATGTAGTCGGTGGTCAGGAAGCTCGAATCGCGGTTGCGCAATATATCGCTGACCAACGCCTTGTTGCTCTCTTGGAACTTGGTCGCCACCAGTGTGCGGATCGAGAACACGCGCAACGCGTCATGTACCGACAGCGTGCCTTCGGCCGAGTTCTTGCGCCCGTTGAACGGGAAGGTGTCCGGGCCGCGCTGGCACTGGGCGTTGATGTTGATCCGGCCGACCTGGTTGGCGAAGGTGTCCACCAGGCGCCCGATGACTTGCGGGTTGGTGCCGAAGAGGCTCAGTTGCTGGCCAAAATCGGAGTCCAGCACGTAGTCGATCACCTTGTCCAAATCACGGTAGGGCACGATCGGGACCACCGGGCCGAACTGTTCCTCGTGGTACACGCGCATCTGCGGGTTCACTGGGTACAGCACCGCCGGGTAGAAGAACGAACCGCGGCTTTCACCGCCATGGTCATTCACGACCCTGGCGCCATGCTGCGCCGCATCGGCCACCAACGCATTGAGGTAATCCACCTTGCCCACTTCGGGCAGGGGCGTCAGCGCCACGCCGTCGTCCCAGGGCATGCCGGGTTTGAGCGTGGCGAGCTTGTTGTTGAATTTCTGGATAAACGCCTCGACCACGTCTTCGTGCACGAACAGGATCTTCAACGCGGTGCAGCGCTGGCCGTTGAACGACAAGGAACCGGTGACGGCTTCGTTGACGGCATTGTCCAGGTCCACCTCAGGCAGCACGATGCCGGGATTTTTCGCATCCAGGCCCAGCGCCGCGCGCAGTCGGTGCGGCTTGGGGTGCAGTTTTTTCAGGTCACTGGCGGCCTTGTTGGTGCCGATAAACGCAAAGATGTCGATCTTGCCGCTGGCCATCAGCGCACTGACGGTTTCGCGGCCGCTGCCGTAGATCACGTTGATCACTCCGGCGGGGAAGCTGTCGCGGAACGCTTCCAGCAATGGGCGAATCAGCAGCACGCCGAGTTTGGCCGGCTTGAATACCACGGTGTTGCCCATGATCAATGCCGGGATCAGCGTGGTGAAGGTTTCGTTAAGCGGGTAGTTGTAGGGGCCCATGCACAAGGCCACGCCCATCGGTACGCGGCGGATCTGGCCAAGGGTGTCCTGTTCCAGCTCGAAACGGCTGGAGCGGCGGTCGAGTTCCTTCAGGGCATTGATGGTGTCGGTGATGTAGTCGCAGGTACGGTCGAATTCTTTCTGCGAGTCCTTGAAATTCTTGCCGATTTCCCACATCAGCAGCTTGACCACCGCATCACGCTGTTCACGCATGCGTCTTAAAAAAGCCTCGACGTGCTGAATGCGCTCCACCACGCGCATCGTCGGCCATTCACCCTGGCCGCGGTCATAGGCGCGCACGGCGGCGTCCAGGGCGGTGAGGGCCGTCTCGGCATCCAGCAGCGGCGTGCTGCCGATATGCACGCGCTCGTCGCCCAGTTGCACCGGGCTTTGCACGTTGGCCAGTGGCCCGTTCCACACGCGTAGTTGACCGTCGACCAGGTAATCGCGCTGTTCAATAGGCGCTCCGAGCTGGAATTGCGCGGGAATGTCGGCGGCCGAGGCGGGAAACAGCTGGGCGAGCAGGTTGCTGGTGGTCATGTCGCTACCCCTGGAATAGTTGCAAAACATGACTAGAGAGTCACCCAACACGAGGCTCCATGGCAAGGCTTGCGCGCTTTCTTGTACGCCCCGCGGTGGGCTTGGGTAAACTGCGCGGCTTTCTTGAAGGAGTTCATATGAGTCAGTACCAGCCGGGCATTCTTGCCGCACCGGTGCCGTTGCAGGCACGCCATCTGTTTTTTGCCGTGGATTCCCTGGCCGCCGTGCCCGCGGCGCTGGACGCGCTGGTG
Source organism: Pseudomonas cedrina subsp. cedrina (assembly GCF_001983175.1). GTDB lineage: Bacteria > Pseudomonadota > Gammaproteobacteria > Pseudomonadales > Pseudomonadaceae > Aquipseudomonas > Aquipseudomonas cedrina. The sequence continues at coordinate 344,235 of NZ_MNPW01000003.1, read as the reverse complement.
CAGTTGGCCGATGCGATGGCGGTGGTCGGTTTCGGCGAGCCGCTGGTAGACGCATTGGGTGCTCGGATTGAAGGCCTGCGCAGCTTCCCTATCGTCAGCGGACCGGCCGCGCACAACCCGTCCACCCAGCAGGCGCTGTGGGTCTGGTTGCACGGCGTGGATCGCGGCGAACTGCTGTTGCGCAGCCGCGCATTCGAAAAGGCCCTGGCCCCGGCGTTCCGCCTGGTGCAAATGACCGAGGGCTTCCGCTACAAGACCGGCTTCGACCTCACCGATTACGAAGACGGTACCGAGAACCCCCACGACGACGCGGCAGTTGCAGCCGCTCTGACCGACAGCGGCGCCAGCTTTGCCGCGATCCAGCAATGGCAGCACGACCTCGATGGCTTCGCCGCCTTGCCTGCGCAAGAGCGCGACCACATCATCGGCCGCCGCCATGGCGACAATGAAGAGCTCGACGACGCCCCCGAATCCGCCCACACCAAGCGCACCGCCCAGGAAAGCTTCATCCCTGAAGCCTTTGTGATACGCCGCTCCATGCCCTGGGCCGAGAATGGCCAGGCCGGCTTGATGTTTCTCGCGTTCGGCCACTCCTTTGATGCGTTCGAAGCACAGCTGCGCCGCATGAGCGGCCTGGAAGACGGGATTGTCGATGGCTTGTACCGCATCAGCACACCCTTGACCGGCGGTTATTACTGGTGCCCGCCGTTGAAGGACGGCCATCTGGACCTGAGCGCGATCTTCACCACGCCATAAAATCAAAACGGGGGCGGTTGATTCAGCCCCATGAGGCGTTGGAACCGGAGGGAATACGCCCGCCACAGAGTGTGCAGGACAGCCCAGGACACTCAATCATGACCATAACCCTATCCGTGCAGCAAACAACCAGCCCATGTTCTGCGCCGAGGGAGAATACCTTTTCGCACATGTCTGACTCGCAACTGGCGTCGGCATTTGGCGATAACTTCAAGGCGTTCAAAGACCCGAAGACCGGCAATGCAACCGCCGACAAGATCCGCGAGGTGGCCGGACGCCCACTGACCGGCGATCCACAGCGGGACAAGGAAACCCAGCTGGCCCAGGAAGTGCTCAAGCGCGACCGGGTGATGAATGCCCTCGACTCGGTGGATGACAACGGGAAGAGGGACGGCATCATAGGGCCCTGGAACCCAGCGATGGCTGCTGGAGCGCTGGCGTGTAAGCCGTGCAATGGCATCCATTACGGGAACGTGCAGGTCAGCACGCAGATTTCCTACTGACCGCGAGTCACGGTGTGAGCGACATGAAAATGCTGACAGCCACGCAATCCTTGACTGAAAAAAATCAGCGCGGCCCTTAAGCTACGGCCTTTGTCACCTGCGCGGGTTATTCATGTCTTCTGTTGCCGATGGGCTGCCTTTCAATAAACGCCTGCCTGCCGTGATCGCCATCTCCCTGGGTATCGGTATGGCGACCCTGGACACGGCCATCGTCAACACGGCGCTGCCCACCCTGGCCGAGGGGATCGGCACCGACTCTGCCTCGGTGATCTGGGTGGTCAATGCCTACCAGTTAGCCATCATTGCCACGGTGCTGCCGTTTGCCTCGCTCAGTGATGTGCTGGGGCATCGTCGCGTGTACCTTGGCGGGTTGTTGCTGTTTATCGTCTCATCCCTGTTTTGCGGGTTGGCCGGTTCGCTGCTCACCCTGACCGCCGCGCGCGTGATACAGGGCCTGGGAGCAGCGGCGATCATGAGCGTGAATACAGCGTTGTTGCGGCATATCTATCCCTCCAGAATGCTCGGCCGGGGCCTGGGCTACAACTCGTTGGTGGTGGGCCTGGCGTTTACCCTTGGGCCGACTGCCGCGTCGGCGATTCTGTCGGTAGCGACCTGGCACTGGGTGTACCTGATCAATGTGCCCCTGGGGTTGCTGGCGTTAGCGTTGGGCGTGCGCTCATTACCGACCCTGCCGATGACGGGGCACGCGTTCGATCGTCTTGCCGCCGTGTTGTGCGCCGGGCTGTTTGCCTTGCTGGTATTGGGGCTGGGTACGGCGGTGCACGGTGCCCGGGGCGAGCTGACCCTGGGCCTGATCGCCGTGGCGCTGGTGTGCGGTGCATTGCTGTTGCGTCGCCAGGCAGGCCACCCGGCACCGATGCTGGCGCTGGATTTGTTCAAGCGCCCGGTGTTCGCCTTGTCTTCCCTGACGGCTATTTGTGCCTTCAGCGCTCAGGGCCTGGCGTTTGTGTCGCTGCCGTTTCTCTTGCAGGCCGTGCTGGGCCATAGCCAGGTGGAAACCGGGTTTCTGATGACGCCGTGGCCGGCTGTGGTGGCGGTGATGGCGTTGGTAGCGGGGCGCCTGGCGGACCGCGTTTCCCTGGGCCTGCTGTGCGGCATCGGCCTGTTGCTGCTCAGCGTGGGAATGGCCGCCCTGGCAACACTGGGCAGCGGTGCATCGGCGTTGGATATCGGCTGGCGCATGGCGCTGTGCGGCGCCGGATTCGGGTTTTTCCAGTCACCCAACCTCAAGGCACTGATGACCAGCGCGCCCTTGGCGCGCAGTGGCGGAGCCAGCGGTATCGTGGCGATTTCGCGGTTATTGGGGCAGACGCTCGGCGCATCGTTGGTGGCCTTGTGTTTTCACCTGTCCCTGGGCAGCGGCCCGCACGATGCGCTGTGGCTGGGTTGTGGGTTCGCGCTGGTGGGTGCCGTGGCCAGTGGGCTGCGTTTGATGCCCTACGGGAAAAAGCCGTTGTAAAGCACGGTTGCGCAAGGCTACCGTGGTGAGGTGAATATTTCGGGATGTTTCAGCTTTATGTCCAGCCTGATCCTCCGAACTGCTGATACCCACTCGCGCCGCGCCGCGCTGACCCTGGCTCTCTGCTTGCCCAGTGACGTGTTGCTCTACCTGTTGCTGCCCATGGAATCCCAGGCCTTCGGCATCACCCTGGCCCAGGCCGGGGTTTTGCTGGCGGCCAATCGCCTGGTGCGGATCTTCGGTTACCGCCACGTGCTCAATTTCTACGCGCGCCACGGCGACCGCCTGACCTGCATGATTGCCGCCGGCGCCGCGACGCTGTGTGCCTTGGGTAACTCGATGTTGTCGGGTTTTGCCGCCTTGTTGGGGCTGCGGTTGGTGTGGGGCCTGTGTTTTGCGGCGTTGAACCTGTCGACCCAAGTGTTGGCCACCTCGGAACCGGCCGGCGCCGCGCGCCGGGCCGGGCGTTCGCGGGCGCTGATCGCCCTCGGGCCGATGCTGGCGTTGCCGCTGGGTGGCTGGTTGACGCTGTGGGCCGGCCCGCGTCCGATCTTTCTGATCCTTGCGGGCGCGTGCCTGGTGGGCGTGTGGATGGCGCGCGGCTTGCCGGCGCTGGGGCATGATTTGCAGAGCACGCCGGGGCGCCGCTTCAAATGGCCGGACAGCGTGGCGGTGTGGTCGTTTATCGAGGGTGTGGCGCTCGACGGCCTGTTTATCTTCGGTTTGTCGATCCAGGCGCAGAAGCTGCTTGGCGGGGATGCGGTACTGATTGCCGGGGGCTTGATGGCGCTGCGCTATATCTCGGAAATGCTCCTGAGCCCTTTGGGCGGCCGCGCCGCGCAGCGTTTTGGCGCCACGTCGATGCTGCTGCTGTTTTCGTTCTTGAGCGCCCTGGCCCTGACGGCGTTTGGCAGCCACTGGGTGATTGTCGGCGCGGCGGCGGTGCTGGTGCTGCGCGCGCTGCAACTGCCGCTGGTGACCACCCTGGTGGCGGAGCGCAATCCCGGTTCGATGCGCGTGTCGGCCCTGGCCTCGAATGCCGTGTGGCGTGATATCGGCGCCGGCCTCGGGCCATTACTGGCTGGCCTGCTGCTGCCGATTGCCTCGGCGCCCTGGGTGTTCGGCCTGGCGGGCGCCGCCATCGCGCTGAGCGCGGTGTTCTGCTGGCGGGCAAAAGTGCCCAACTGACCGGCTGGCTCAAGCAGTGTTGATCGCGGCCAGCCAGGCCGGGTAGAAGCGGGTTTGCTCGGTGTCGATCCCCAGCGCCTGCATCCTGGCCTTGTGCGCCTCGACCTCGCCGACCAATTGCGCCTGAGCGCTGGAGTTGGCGTCCAGCTCATGCATCTGCGTCAGGCCCAGGTGGTAAAAACGCAGTACCTTGATGGCCGTCGGGTCATTGGCTTGCACTCGCTCGGTCACCTTGTGCATCACATTGGTCACGCTCATCAGGCTGCGCTTGAGTTGCCAGCCATACACCGCCGGCGCCAGCCACGCCTGGGTCCAGAACGGCCCGCGCACCAAGGCCAGGGTGATCAGCACCCCGGCGAAGACGCCGCCGACATTGAAACGCAAATTATCACCGCCGGGCTCGCCGAACAGCATCACCGCCAGGCTCGACAACAACATGGCCAGGGCCAGGAACACCAAGGCCACGATCAGCGTGCTGCGCCGGGTCTGTTGGCGGAAGGTCACGGGATCGCAGGGTTTGAGCTCGAACATCCGGGTCGTATCTCCAGAAGGGGCGGGCATCATCTCACGCTTGGGCAAACAAGTTGAACGATGCCGCACCACGGTTTCTCTAAACCTGTGTAGACCTTTTGAGGGAAACCATCATGCCCGAATACAAGCAGCCACCGCCCGGTACGCCGGACCCGGACCGCACGCCCGGTGAAGAGGAGCGCGACAACGATGCGTTGCGCCCCAATGACCCGGCCGAGCGCCAGGACGACGACGTGGAACGCGTCGAGGAAAACCTGGAGAACCTCCACGACAAAGCCCGCCCGCTTTAACGTATAAACAAGGAGAACGCCGTGAGTAACACTCCCAAAGGCCCCCCTTCAGACGAGCATTCCAGCGGTAAGGATGAGTTGGGGTTTGACCCGGATTCGCCGGATGTGTCAGATCCCCAGGTCGATCCTATCGGTCCGGCCATTGCGCCGCTGGATAAGGATAAGAAAGCCAAGGATGAAAAGAAGCCGCCGTATGATCCCTTAGGCGACTTGAAGAAATAAACAAAGGCCCCGCTATCCAGCGGGGCCTTGTTTATCTGGGCGGCGTCCAATTGACGTCCGTAATCCCGTACTTCTCCGCCCACGGCCGGGTGGTTTTCTTGACTTGCTCATGACCGACACGGCCAACGCGACTGACATGAGCTACATCGGCATCCACCGCCGCCCAGTGCCAGGCCTCGGCGTTGTTCATCACCTCGGCACGCACCACAAAGGACTTCGGCTCGCCGTGAAGCTGATAGTGGATGGTGTAGATTTTTGCGGTACTCATGTTGCCTCCCTGTGTTGTTATAGATGGATACGGGAGCGTCGAAAAAGGTTCATTCAAAATGACAGTTTGCCTGCTGGCGCGGCATAGTGACGCCTTTTACAAGGGTTTTTAGGGGGTGAAAACTCATTCCCCCTGACACAGCCATTCCCTGTGGGAGCTCTCGAGCTTTAGCGAGGCAGCGATAGCGGTGGGTCAGGCGAAGTAAATGCCAGCAGTTCCGCCGCCTTCGCAGCCTCGCCGGGGCTCGACAGCTCCCACAGTTGAGCTGCGGTGCTGCTGAAATAGCGTCAGCCGCAACACCGCAAATCCAACCTGCCACAGCCGATCCCCTGTGGGAGCTCTCGAGCTTTAGCGAGGCAGCGATAGCGGTGTGTCAGGCGAAGTAGATGCCAGCCATGCCGCCGCCTTCGCAGCCTCGCCGGGGCTCGACAGCTCCCACATGTGATCTCGGGTGTTGCCAGGTTGCGCCCGCCACCGAGTGCTGGATAAATCGTAAAAGGGCGCAAATTAGCTATAAACCCCTTGAACGCAAAACGGCGCCCGAAGGCGCCGTTTTGTTTACAACCTCCCGCTAAGCGATCAAACGCCCAACACCGCGTGCTGCACCAGGGTGAGCAACGGTTGTGGGTACACACCCAGGAAGAACGCGAGCAGGGCGATGGCCAGCAGCATCACGCCGCCTGCCTTCTGTTCCCAGTGCAGCTCGGCATCCACACGGCGCAGGTTTGGCTCGATCAGGTAGAGGGTGACCATGACGCGCAGGTAGTAGAACACGCCGATGGCGCTGCCCAGTACCAACGAGGCAACCAGCCACCATTCATGGGCTTCGACACCTGTTGCCACGATGTAGAACTTGCCGATAAAGCCGGCCGTCAGCGGGATACCCGCCAGCGACAGCATCATCACGGTCAGCACGGCGGTCAGGTACGGACGGCGCCAGAACAGGCCGCGGTATTCGTACAGGGCGTCGGCGTCACGGCCTTTGAACGGCGACGACATCAGCGTGATCACGCCGAACGCGCCGAGGCTGGTGATCACGTAGGTGACCAGGTACACGCCCATGGCTTCCACGGCCAGGCCTTTGCTCGCCACCAGGGCGATCAGCAGGTAGCCGAAGTGAGCGATGGACGAGTAACCCAGCAGACGCTTGAGGTTGTTCTGGGTCAGGGCCAGCAGGTTACCGAACAGGATCGACGCAATGGCGATCACGGTCAGTACGTCGCTCAGCACGCCGGTGTTGGCCGCTGGCGAGATCTGGAACAAGCGCACCATTACCGCAAACACGGCAACCTTCGACGCGGTCGCCAGGAACGCCGCCACCGGCGCCGGGGCGCCTTCGTACACGTCCGGGGTCCACAGGTGGAACGGCACCAGCGACAGCTTGAACGCCAGGCCGATCAGCATCATCGCCAGGCCCAGCTGGGCGATTGGCGCAGGCATGCTGGTGGCGGCCAGGGCGTGACCGATACCGGTGAAGCTCAGGCTGCCGGCTTCTGCGTAAAGCAGAGCCATACCGAACAACAGGAACGCGGAACCAGCGGCCGACAGCACCATGTACTTGATGCCGGCTTCCAACGAACGCTTGTTGAAGAAGGCGTACGCCACCAGGCCGTAGGTCGGGATCGACAGCAGTTCCAGGCCGATGAACAAGCCGGCCAGATGCTGCGCGCTGACCAGCACGATACCGCCGGCCGCCGCCAGCAGGATCAGCAGGTACAGCTCTTCCTTGTTGCCCGGGTAACCGGTGCCGCCTTCGCCAAGGTAAGCGTGGGCGAGGGTGACGCAGGCCAGGGTTGCGACCAGGATCAGCGCGATGTACAGCAACGCGAAGTCATCGATCATCATCAACGGCGTGACCGCCAGCGGCGCGACCTTGAGGGCCGGGATAATCGACAGCAGGGCCAGGTTGAGACCGGCACAGGACAGCAGGAACGTTTGCGAATGATTGCGGCGCCAGGCGATCGCCAGCATCACCACCACGATGGTGAGGCTGGTGATCAGCAGCGGCGCAAGCGCGATAAAGTGTTGGATCGTGAATTCCATAGCGCTCTTACCGGGCCGAAGCGAGTTGAGAGAAGGCGGTGCCGAACCACTGCTGCACGCCATGCATCGTCGCGGCAGAAGTGTCCAGGAACGGTTGCGGGTACACGCCGATGTAGATCAGCAATACCGCAAGGCCGAGCACCATGATCAGTTCGCGAGCATCCATCCCTTGCAGGACGGTGTCGGACTTGGCCGGGCCGAAGTAGGCGCGGTGGATCATGATCAGCGAGTAGACCGAACCGAACACCAGGCCGGAGGTGGCAATGGCGCTGATCCACGGCGTTTGCACGAAGGCACCCATCAGGATCAGGAACTCGCCGATGAAGTTACCGGTACCCGGCAAGCCCAGGGACGCGGCGGCGAAGAACAGGCTGATCGCCGGCAGGTACGCGATGCGCGACCACACGCCACCCATTTCACGCATGTCACGGGTATGCAGGCGCTCATACAGCTGGCCACTGAGGATAAACAGCGCAGCGGCCGACACACCGTGGGCCAACATCTGGATCACCGCGCCTTGCAGCGCCAGTTGGCTGCCGGAGTAGATGCCGATCAGTACGAAACCCATGTGGGAAACGGACGAGAAGGCGATCAGGCGCTTGATGTCGGTTTGTGCGAAGGCCAGGAACGCACCGTAGAAGATCCCGATCAGACCCAGGGTCATGGCGATCGGCGCAAATTCGGCCGAGGCATTCGGGAACAGCGGCAGGGCGAAACGCAGCAGGCCGTAGGCAGCGGTTTTCAGCAGGATACCGGCCAGGTCCACGGAGCCGGCAGTCGGCGCCTGGGCGTGAGCGTCAGGCAGCCAGGAGTGGAACGGCACCACCGGCAGCTTCACCGCGAACGCGATGAAGAAGCCCAGCATCAGGATGTACTCGGTGGTCAGGGACATCTTGGTCTTCAACAGGTCGGCGTAGTTGAAGGTAATCACGCCGGTGTTGTTGAAGTTGACCAGTACCAGGCCCAGGATCGCCACCAACATGATCAGGCCGGAAGCCTGGGTGAAGATGAAGAACTTGGTCGCCGCGTAGATCCGGGTTTTCTTGCCGTCCGAAGAGCTGTGACCCCAGAGCGCGATGAGGAAATACATCGGCACCAGCATCATTTCCCAGAAGAAGAAGAACATGAACAGGTCCAGCGCCAGGAACACGCCGACAACGCCGCCCAAAATCCACATCAGGTTCAGGTGGAAGAAGCCCACGTGACGCTGGATCTCTTTCCAGGAGCAGAGTACCGAGAGGATACCCAGCAGGCCGGTCAGCAGGATCATCAACAGCGACAGGCCGTCGAGGGCCAGGTGCACGTTGATGCCGAAGCGCTGGATCCACACGTGCTTGAATTCAAGCGCGAAGGTCGGATCGACGCCCGGTGCCGGAGCGAATGAATAGTCACCATGGGCCCACAGCCAGAGGCCGAGCGCGAGTTCCAGGGACATGGTCAGCAACGCAATCCAGCGGGGGAGGGTGGCGCCGAAGCGTTCACCCATCCAGCAGAGCAGGCCGCCGATAAAGGGGATCAGGATTAGCCAGGGCAGAATCATGACGGGCTCGTTTCCTTTCGCAAGTTCGCAAAGTACGCAGTGCACTTAAACATAGTCAGACCGCTACCACGACGATGGCGCCGATCACCAGAACGGCACCCGCCGCCATGGACGCTGCATACCAACGCAATTGGCCGGTCTCGCTGCGGCTCAGGGCGGTGTGACCGGCCTTGGCGGCACGCGGGATCAAACCGATGGTCTGGTCGAGCGGATCTTTACGCAGTACATGGCTGATGGCGAGGTAAGGCTTGACGAACAGTTTGTCGTAGAGCCAATCGAAGCCCCAGGCGGCGAACCACCAGGCCGACAGGAAGCGCCCGATGCCACTGTTGGCGACCGCCGTGACGAAGCGACGCTTGCCGAGGAACAGCAGGGCCGCCAGCAGGATACCGGCAATGGCGATGGCGCCCGAGGCGATTTCCAGGCTGTGCTTGGCGGCGCCGCCGGCATGGCCGACGCTTTCCGGCAGCACACCGGCCAGTGGCGGGGTGATCAGGGCGCCGATGAAGGTCGACAGCACGATCAGCACCGACAGCGGCAGCCAGTGGGAGATGCCGTGGCCTGCGTGCGCTTCGGTCTTGGCTTCACCGTGGAAGGTGATGAAGATCAGGCGGAAGGTGTACAGCGAGGTCATGAACGCACCCACCAGGCCTGCGTAGAGCAGGTTCTGGTTACCGCTGGCGAAGGCTTCCCAGAGGATTTCGTCCTTGGAGTAGAAACCGGCGGTCACCAACGGCAGGGCGGCCAGGGCGGCACCACCGACGATGAAGCTGGCGTAGGCCAGCGGCAGTTTCTTCCACAGGCCGCCCATCTTGAAGATGTTCTGCTCGTGGTGGCAGGCCACGATCACCGCACCGGAAGCGAGGAACAGCAGGGCCTTGAAGAAGGCGTGGGTCATCAGGTGGAAGATCGCCGCGTCCCAGGCGCCAACGCCCAGGGCCAGGAACATGTAGCCGATCTGGCTCATGGTCGAGTAGGCGAGGATCCGCTTGATGTCGGTCTGCACCAGCGCAGCAAAACCGGCCAGCACCAGGGTCACGCCGCCGACCACGCCCACCAGGTGCAGGATGTCCGGCGCCAGGGTGAACAGGCCGTGGGTACGCGCGATCAGGTAGACACCGGCGGTTACCATGGTTGCCGCGTGGATCAGTGCGGAAACCGGCGTAGGGCCGGCCATCGCGTCCGCCAACCAGGTTTGCAGCGGCAGTTGCGCCGATTTACCGACGGCGCCGCCCAGCAGCATCAGGGTCGCCAGGGTGATCCAGAAGTCGCCGACCTGGAATTTCTGCGGTGCCAGCACCAGCAGTTCCTGGATGTTCAGCGTGCCCACCTGTTGGAACAGGATGAACAGGCCGATGGCCATGAACACGTCGCCGATGCGGGTGACGATAAAGGCTTTGAGCGCGGCGTTACCGTTGTTGCGGTTGCTGTAGTAGAAACCGATCAACAGGTACGAGCACAGGCCCACGCCTTCCCAGCCGAAGTACAGGAACAACAGGTTATCGCCCAGCACCAGGAACAGCATGCTGGCGATAAACAGGTTGGTGTACGCGAAGAAGCGCGAGTAGCCCGCTTCACCGCGCATGTACCAGGACGCGAACAGGTGGATCAGGAAGCCCACACCCACCACCACGCCGAGCATGGTGATCGACAGGCCGTCGACATAGAGGGCGAAGTTGGGCTTGAAGCCCTCCACCGACATCCACTGCCACAGCACCAGGGTGTAGTGACCGCCTTCGGGCGGCGCCACGTTGAATTGCCAGATGACATAGGCGGCAACGATCGCCGACAGGCCAATCGAGCCAACGCCGATCAGGGCCGAGAGGTTTTCCGACCAGCGCCCGCGAGAGAACGACAGCAGCAGGAAACCGATCAGGGGAAATACGAAAGTCAGAAAGATCATGTTCATCCGCGCATCTCACTGGCAGCGTCGATATCAAGCGTGTGGAAGCGACGATACAGTTGCAGCAGGATCGCCAGGCCGATACTGGCCTCGGCGGCTGCCAGGCTGATCACCAGGATGAACATGACTTGTCCATCCGGCTGGCCCCAACGTGCACCCGCGACAATGAACGCCAGTGCCGCGGCGTTCATCATGATTTCCAGGCTCATCAACACAAACAGAATGTTACGGCGGACCATCAGGCCGACCAGGCCAAGGCAGAACAGGATGCCGGCGACCGCCAGACCATGCTCCAAGGGGATAGCAGGCATCGTCATTGCTCCTTGGCTTCGTTGCGGCCCAAGTGGAAGGCGGTGATGGCTGCGGCGAGCAGCAGCATCGAAGCCAGTTCGACCACCAGCAGGTACGGGCCGAACAGGCTGATGCCCACGGCTTTCGCGTCTACGGTGGTGTGGCCGATGGCCTGGCCGCTCTGGTGAGCGAACAGCACATACAGCAGTTCACCCAGCAGCAGTGCTGCGAGGACAACCGGGCCGAGCCAGATGCCGGGCTTGAGCCAGACGCGCTCCTGAGCGACCGAAGCCGGCCCCAGGTTGAGCATCATCACCACAAACACGAACAGCACCATGATGGCGCCGGCGTAGGCGATCACTTCCAGCACACCGGCGAACGGTGCGCCGAGTGCGAAAAAGGTCATGGCCACGGCGATCAGCGAAATGATCAGGTAGAGCAGGGCGTGCACGGGGTTGGTGTTGGTGATCACGCGAAGCGTGGACACAACTGCGATACCCGATGCGAAATAGAAAGCGAATTCCATCTTTCTTCCTTAAGGCAGCAAGCTCTTCACGTTGATCGGCTCGGCTTCGTTTTGTGCGGCGCCTTTGGGCTTGCCCGCAACGGCCATACCTGCAACACGATAGAAGTTGTAATCAGGGTTTTTACCGGTACCGGAGATCAGCAGATCTTCTTTCTCGTACACCAGGTCCTGACGTTTGAACTCGGCCATCTCGAAGTCCGGCGTGAGCTGGATCGCGGTGGTCGGGCAGGCTTCCTCGCAGAGGCCGCAGAAAATGCAGCGCGAGAAGTTGATGCGGAAGAAGTCCGGGTACCAGCGACCGTCTTCGGTTTCAGCTTTCTGCAGGGAGATGCAACCCACCGGGCACGCCACGGCGCACAGGTTGCAGGCAACGCAACGTTCTTCGCCATCGGGGTCGCGGGTCAGCACGATACGGCCGCGATAGCGCGGCGGCAGGTACACCGCTTCTTCCGGGTATTGCAGGGTGTCGCGTTTGCGAAAGCCGTGACCGAACACCATCACCAGGCTTCGCAACTGGGTACCGGTACCCTTAACGATGTCGCCAATATATTTGAACATGGGTCAAATCCTCACTGAACCGCGCCCGCTGGCGTGTTCAACAACACAACGGCAGCGGTCACCAGCAAATTGATCAGGGTCAGCGGCAGGCAGAAGCGCCAGCTGAAATCCATCACCTGGTCGTATCGTGGACGCGGAATGGAAGCGCGCAGCAGGATAAACAACATGATGAAGAACGCGGTCTTCAGGAAGAACCAGAAGAACGCCAACTGCGGCAGGATGCCGAACGGACCGTGCCAGCCGCCGAAGAACAGCGTGACCAGCAGGGCCGAGATCAAGATGATGCCGATGTACTCACCGACGAAGAACATGCCCCACTTCATGCCGGCATATTCAATGTGGTAACCGTCGGCCAGTTCCTGTTCCGCTTCCGGCTGGTCGAACGGGTGACGGTGAGTCACGGCGACGCCCGCGATGAAGAAGGTACAGAAGCCGAAGAACTGCGGAATGATGAACCACAGGTTCTGCGCCTGGTACTCGACGATATCGCGCATGTTGAACGAGCCGACCTGCACCACGATGCCCATCAGCGCCAACCCCATGAACACTTCATAGGATACGGTTTGCGCCGAGGCACGCAAGCTGCCCAGCAGGGCGAACTTGTTGTTGCTCGACCAGCCGGCGAACAGCACCGCGTACACCGACAAACCGGCCATGGCGAAGAAGAACAGCAAGCCGATGTTCAGGTCCGCCACGCCCCAGGTCGGGGTGATCGGGATGACGGCAAAGGCGATCAGCAAGGCGCTCATGGCCACCACCGGCGCCAGGGTGAAGATCACCTTGTCGGCGAACGGCGGCGTCCAGTCTTCCTTGAAGAACATCTTCAGCATGTCGGCGGCGATCTGGAACATACCGAACGGGCCAACGCGGTTCGGACCGTAACGGTCCTGCCACCAGCCCAGCAGGCGACGTTCGACGAAGCTGAGCAGGGCGCCCGCAACGACCACGGCCAACAGGATCACGATGGCCTTGACGACCGAGATGATCACGTCGATCACTTCAGGGGTGAACCAGGTCATTGCGCTGCCTCCTGCAGACCGTCAACGGTTTTGCCAAAGATTGCCGCAGGAATACCGGCGATGCCTTTTGGCAATGCCACCAGGCCGGCGCCCAGCGCTTCGTTGATGCGCAGCGGCAGGCGCAGGGTCTGGCCGGCCACGTTCAGGCTGAGCAGCGCACCGTCGTTGACGCCCAGGCGATCGGCTTCGGACTTGGCCAGGGACACGTAAGGCGCGGGAACGCGTTCCTGAACCGGCGCGGCCTTGGAAGAAGTCTCTTCGCTGCCGAACAGGTGGAAGAACGGCACGACCTGCCAGGTACCCTGGGCCGGGTTGAACGGACGCGGTACGGCGGCGAACCAGTTCAGCGAATCACCGCTGCTTTCGATCAGGCGGGTGCCCGGGTCGCCGGCGCGGATGTGACCACCGACTTCGTCCTGGAACTTGTTCCAGGCCTGCGGCGAGTTCCAGCCCGGCGACCAGGCGAACGGCACCTGCTGACGCGGTTCGACCGAACCCGAGTAACCTTCCATGGAGAAGGCGAACGCGGTGTCGTTATCTTGCGGGGTACGCGGTTCGTGCACGCTGATGTTGGCGCGCATGGCGGTACGACCGGAGTAACGCAGCGGTTCACGGGCCAGTTTCAAGCCCTTGATGCGAAACGCGGCGGACGGCGCGGCATCGACGATACGCGCCAGCTGCGGCGCGCTGGCGGCGGTGGCGGCGGTGACGTGGTCGAGCTGGGTCCAGTCGATCGGCTGGTTCAGCAGGGTGGCGCGCAGGGCATGCAGCCAGCGCCAGCCTTCGTGCACCAGGATGCCGGCGTCCATGTATTTTGGATCGAACACCTGGAAGAAGCGCTGGGCGCGGCCTTCCTGGCTGACCAGGGTGCCGTCGCCTTCGGCGAAGGTCGCCGCCGGCAGCACCAGGTCGGCACGCTCGCTGGTGGCGGTCTTCTGGTGGTCGGCGACGATCAGGACCTTGGCCGCGTTGAGCGCAGCGTCGACCTTGGCCGCGTCGAGGCGGGTGTACAGGTCGTTTTCCAGTACCACGATGGCGTCGGCAGTGCCGTCGATCACCGCTTGCAGGGCTGCGTCCACGGACTCGCCACCGAGCATGGCCAGGCCAAGGCTGTTGGCTTCCGGCACGACCAGGCTGATGGAACCGTTCTTGTCGCGCAGCTTCAGGGCCTTGGCGATGTTGGCGGCAGCTTCGATCAGCGCCTTGGAACCCAACGAGGTACCGGCGATGATCAATGGGCGCTTGGCGGCCAGCAGGGCGTCGGCGATACGCTGGGCCAGTTCAACGGCTTCAGTGTCCAGGCCTTCGACTGCCGGTGCGCTGGCGTCCAGAGCGTGAGCCACGGCGAAACCGAGGCGGGCCAGGTCGTCCGGCGCGGCGTGTACGCATTCTTCGGCGATATCGTCGAGCTTGGTTTCAGCCAGGCTTGCGATAAACAGCGGGTTCAGCGCGTGCTGGCCAATGTTCTTCACCGCCGCGTCGAGCCAAGGCTGTACGCGCATGGCGTCGGCCATGTCTTCGGCCTTGCCTTTGACCGACTGGCGCAGCGACAGCGCGATACGGGCCGCGGTCTGGGTCAGGTCTTCACCCAACACGAAGATCGCGTCGTGGTCTTCGATGTCGCGCATGTTCGGCACGGGCAGCGGGCTGTCATTGAGCACCTGCAGAACCAGGCGGATGCGCTCCAGCTCCCCGGCTTCGATGCCGCTGTAGAAGTGCTCGGCACCGACCAGCTCGCGCAACGCGAAGTTGCTTTCGAGGCTGGCGCGTGGCGAGCCGATCCCGACGATGTTGCGGCCACGCAGCAGGTCGGCGGCCTTGTCCAGCGCGGCATCCAGGCTCAGCTTGGCGCCATCGGCCAGCAGCGGTTGGCGCGGGCGGTCTTCGCGGTTGACGTAGCCGTAGCCGAAACGGCCACGGTCGCACAGGAAGTATTGGTTGACCGAACCGTTGAAGCGGTTTTCGATACGACGCAGTTCACCGTAGCGCTCGCCCGGCGAGATGTTGCAACCGCTGGAGCAGCCATGGCAGATGCTCGGGGCGAATTGCATGTCCCACTTGCGGTTGTAGCGCTCGGAGTGGGTCTTGTCGGTGAACACACCGGTCGGGCAGACCTCGGTGAGGTTGCCGGAGAACTCGCTTTCGAGCACGCCGTCTTCAACGCGACCGAAGTACACGTTGTCATGGGCGCCGAACACGCCGAGGTCGGTGCCGCCGGCGTAGTCCTTATAGAAGCGCACGCAGCGGTAGCAGGCGATGCAGCGGTTCATCTCGTGGGAAATGAACGGGCCCAGTTGCTGGTTCTGGTGGGTGCGCTTGGTGAAGCGATAACGGCGCTCGTTGTGGCCGGTCATCACCGTCATGTCTTGCAGGTGGCAGTGACCGCCTTCCTCACAGACCGGGCAGTCGTGGGGATGGTTGGTCATCAGCCATTCGACGACACTGGCGCGGAACGCCTTGGATTCGTCATCGTCGATGGAGATCCAGGTGTTGTCGGTGGCTGGGGTCATGCACGACATGACGATACGACCACGGGTGTCGTTCTCGTCGGTGTACTGCTTGACCGCACACTGGCGACAGGCACCGACGCTACCAAGCGCGGGGTGCCAGCAGAAATACGGGATGTCGAGGCCGAGTGACAGACAAGCCTGTAACAGGTTGTCCGCCCCATCGACTTCGAGCGCTTTGCCGTCTACGTGGATAGTGGCCATGGTTCAAAGTTCTTCGTTGGCCCGTTGTCAGCGGGCGTGGCTAATGGAATCTTGTTATTCATGTGCATCTACACAGCCATCAAGGCGTCAGCACATGAGAAAGGCGAAGGGCACGGACCCTTCGCTTCCTTGAAGCGTTACGCGCCGACCATGGTCGGCGTTACCACCTGAGTGAGCTCGCCCGCGCGGGTTGGCGCGATGCCGGCCTCGAACTCAGGGCGGAAGTACTTGATTGCGCTGCCCAGTGGCTCCACGGCGCCCGGTGCGTGAGCACAGAAGGTCTTGCCAGGGCCGAGGAAATTGACCAGGCCCAGCAGGGTTTCGATGTCACCCTCGCGGCCTTCGCCGTTTTCCAGAGCCATCAGCAGCTTGACGCTCCACGGCAGGCCGTCGCGGCATGGAGTGCAGAAGCCGCAGGATTCACGGGCAAAGAACTGTTCCATGTTGCGCAGCAGCGAGACCATGTTCACCGTGTTGTCCACCGCCATCGCCAGGCCGGTACCCATGCGGGTGCCCACCTTGCCGATGCCGCCGGCATACATTTGTGCGTCCAGGTGCTCGGGCAGCAGGAAACCGGTGCCGGCGCCGCCTGGCTGCCAGGCTTTCAAGGTATAGCCGTCGCGCATGCCGCCGGCGTAGTCCTCGAACAGCTCGCGTGCGGTCACGCCGAAGGGCAGTTCCCACAGGCCGGGGTTCTTGACCTTGCCGGAGAAGCCCATGAGCTTGGTGCCCATGTCTTCACTGCCGGCGCGGGCCAACGATTTGTACCAGTCGACGCCGTCGGCGATGATCGCCGGCACGTTGCACAGGGTCTCGACGTTGTTCACGCAGGTCGGCTTGCCCCACACGCCCACGGCGGCCGGGAAGGGCGGCTTGGAACGCGGGTTGGCGCGACGGCCTTCGAGGGAGTTGATCAGTGCGGTTTCTTCACCGCAGATATAACGCCCGGCGCCGGTGTGCACGAACAGTTCGAAGTCGAAACCCGAGCCCAGAATGTTCTTGCCCAGCAGGCCCGCGGCCTTGGCTTCGGCCACGGCGCGGTTGAGGTGCTTGGCGGCGGTGGTGTATTCGCCGCGCAGGAAGATGTAGCCCCGGTAGGTTTTCAGCGCGCGTGCGCTGATCAGCATGCCTTCGATCAACAGATGGGGCAGTTGCTCCATCAGCATGCGGTCTTTCCAGGTATTGGGCTCCATTTCATCCGCGTTGCACAAAAGGTAGCGGATGTTGATGGATTCGTCCTTGGGCATCAGGCCCCACTTCACGCCCGTGGGGAAGCCTGCACCGCCGCGGCCTTTGAGGCCGGCGTCCTTGACCGTCTGGACGATGTCATCCTGGGCCATGTCGGCGAAGGCTTTGCGCGCGGCCGCGTAACCATTCTTGGCCTGGTATTCGTCGAGCCATACGGGCTCGGCGTCGTCACGCAGGCGCCAGGTCAGCGGGTGAGTCTCGGCCGAACGCTTGATCAGGTTGGCCGGGCCGAAAGATGTCAGGGTCATGGGTAGCCCTCGAGCAATTGGGTCACGCCAGCAGGCTGCACGTCACCGAATGTGTCGTCGTCGATCATCAACGCCGGCGCCTTGTCGCAGTTGCCCAGGCAGCACACCGGCAGCAGCGTGAAGCGGCCGTCTGCGGTGGTCTGGCCCAGGCCGATGCCGAGCTTGGCCTGGATTTCGCTGACCACGGACTCGTGGCCACCGATGTAGCAGACCATGCTGTCGCACACGCGAATGATGTGGCGGCCCACCGGCTGGCGGAAGATCTGGCTGTAGAACGTCGCCACGCCTTCAACGTCGCTGGCGGGGATGCCGAGGATCTCGCCGATGGCGTAGAGGGCGCCGTCCGGCACCCAGCCACGTTCCTTCTGGACGATCTTCAAGGCTTCGATCGACGCCGCGCGCGGGTCTTCGTAGTGATGCAGCTCGTGCTCGATGGCCGAGCGCTCGGTTTCACTCAAGGTGAAACGGTCTGTCTGGATAAGCGTGCTGTTCATGCTTAGCGGTCCACGTCGGCCATAACGAAATCGATACTACCCAGGTACGCAATCAAGTCCGCGACCATCTCGCCTTTGATCACCGAAGGGATCTGCTGCAAGTGCGGGAAGCTTGGGGTGCGAATCCGGGTGCGGTAGCTCATGGTGCCGCCATCGCTCGTCAGGTAATAACTGTTGATACCCTTGGTCGCTTCAATCATCTGGAAGGATTCGTTGGCCGGCATCACCGGGCCCCACGAAACCTGCAGGAAGTGCGTGATCAGGGTTTCGATGTGCTGCAGCGTGCGCTCTTTGGGCGGCGGCGTGGTCAGCGGGTGATCCGCCTTGTACGGGCCTGCCGGCATGTTGCGCATGCACTGCTCGATGATCTTCAGGCTCTGGCGCATTTCTTCGACGCGCACGATGCAGCGGTCGTAGGCATCGCCCTTGGCTGCCAGCGGCACCTCGAACTCGAAGTTTTCGTAGCCCGAGTAAGGGCGCGCCTTGCGCAAGTCGAAGTCCAGGCCGGTGGCGCGCAGGCTTGGCCCGGTAACGCCCCATTCCAGCGCTTCCTTGGTGTTGTACTGGGCGACGCCGATGGTACGACCCTTGAGGATGCTGTTGTCCAGGGCGGCTTTCTGGTATTCGTCCAGGCGCTTGGGCATCCAGTCGATGAATTCCTTGACCAGGCGTTCCCAGCCGCGCGGGAGGTCGTGGGCCACGCCGCCGATGCGGTACCAGGCCGGGTGCAGGCGAAAGCCCGTGATCGCTTCGATCACGGTGTAGGCTTTCTGGCGGTCGGTAAAGGTGAAGAACACCGGCGTCATGGCGCCCACGTCCTGGATGTAGGTACCCAGGAACAGCAGGTGGCTGGTGATCCGGAAGAACTCAGCCATCATGATGCGGATGGTGTCGACGCGGTCCGGTACCTTGATGCCGGCCAGCTTCTCGACCGAGAGCACGTACGGCAGGTTGTTCATCACACCGCCGAGGTAGTCGATGCGGTCGGTGTAGGGGATGTAGCTGTGCCACGACTGGCGCTCGCCCATCTTCTCGGCGCCACGGTGGTGGTAGCCGATGTCCGGTACGCAGTCGACGATTTCTTCACCGTCCAGCTGCAGGATGATCCGGAAGGCACCGTGAGCCGAAGGGTGGTTGGGGCCCAGGTTGAGGAACATGTAGTCCTCGTTGGTGCCCGAGCGCTTCATGCCCCAGTCTTCCGGGTTGAACCGCGCCGCTTCTTCCTCGAGCTGTTGCTTGGCCAGGGTGAGGCTGTAGGGGTCGAACTCGGTCGCGCGCGCCGGGAAGTCCTTGCGCAGCGGGTGACCTTCCCAGGTCGGCGGCATCATGATGCGGGTCAGGTGCGGGTGCCCCGGGAAGTCGATACCGAACATGTCCCAGACTTCACGCTCGTACCAGTTGGCGTTCGGCCAGATGCCGGTCACGGTCGGTACGCTCAGGTCGCTTTCGGACAGGGCGACCTTGAGCATCACGTCGCTGTTACGTTCCAGCGACATCAAGTGGTAGAACACGGTGAAATCGGCGCCAGTCGGCAAGCCCTGGCGCTTGGTGCGCAGACGCTCGTCCACGCCATGCAGGTCATAGAGCATGACGTAGGGCTTGGGCAGGTTGCGCAGGAAGGTCAGGACTTCGATGAGCCTGGCGCGGGCAACCCACAACACGGGCATGCCGGTGCGGGTCTCCTGGGCGGTGAACGCCTCGGCGCCAAAACGGTTGTTCAGTTCGACGACCACGTCCTGGTCGTTTGCCTTATAAGGCGGGATGTACAGAGCACTGCCTGTAGTCATGGTTATTTATCGCTTTCGGTCAACGTAAAGAATGAAGCCAGTGTCTCGTTTCTTATACAGAGCTGAGCTGGATCAGACTTCGTCGGGGCTGCGCAGATTGGTGACTGCGATTCGCTGTTCGCGGCGCTGTTCCTTTTGCGACGGCATGTCGGCGCGGTACACGCCTTGATCGCCGACGACCCAGGACAACGGGCGACGCTCCTGTCCGATCGATTCCTGCAGCAGCATCAAGCCTTGCAGGAACGCTTCGGGGCGGGGCGGGCAGCCGGGCACGTAGACATCCACCGGGAGGAACTTGTCGACCCCCTGAACCACGGAATAGATGTCGTACATGCCGCCGGAATTGGCACAGGCGCCCATGGAAATGACCCACTTGGGTTCCAGCATTTGTTCATACAGGCGCTGGATGATGGGGGCCATTTTCAGGAACGGCGTACCGGCGATAACCATGAAATCCGCCTGGCGCGGTGATGCCCGGATAACCTCGGCGCCAAAGCGCGCGATGTCGTGGGGCGCCGTGAAGGCGGTGGTCATTTCCACGTAGCAGCACGAAAGACCGAAGTTGTACGGCCACAGGGAGTTTTTACGCCCCCAGTTGACCGCGCCATTCAGCACGTCTTCGAGCTTGCCCATGTAGATGTTCTTGTGGACTTGGTCTTCTAACGGGTCGGAAACGGTTTCCCGCTTGCCGATGGGGTACTGCTCGTTAGGAGCATCCGGGTCGATCCTGGTGAGATTGTATTGCATCGCCAAAGCCTCATTGTTTCAGCTTCGCTTGCCGCTTACGACGAGCTTCCGGAGCCCAGTCAAGGGCGCCCACTCGGAATAGGTAGACAAGGCCTGCCAACAGAATTGCTATGAAAACGAGGGCTTCGACGAATCCGGTCCAGCCGCTTTCGCGGACGGACACAGACCAGGCAAAGAGAAAAAGGGCTTCGATATCGAAGATCACGAACAGCATCGCGACCAGATAGAATTTGGCTGAGAGCCGCAAGCGGGCGCCACCTGTAGGCAGCATGCCGGATTCGAACGGTTCGTTTTTGCTGCGACCCCAGGCTTTTGACCCGAGGAGGCTGGACACGCCGAGCATGAAGGCGCAGAGGCCCACGACACCGAGGAGGAAAATGGCAAAGCCCCAGTTGTGGGCGATGAGTCCTGTCGCTTCGGTCATGCTGGAAATCCTTAACAGAGAGCAAAGGTCTCTGAGCTCGAAAAAGTAACGACGCAGTGACGATATGTCGCACTGCAATCAATCGGGATGATTTTATGGCTAAACACCGGGCAAGTAAAATTCCCAAGGCGAAATTATTCGGTTGAATAACCACATAGTGCACCTTCTTGGGGCTGCAGCCCTTGTGTGGCGGGCATTAGCGGGCATTTAATCAAATGTGTTTTGTTTAACGGGTAACGAAGTTTCCAGGCGCCAAATGATAATGAATATTGTTTGCGTGGGGTTTAAGCGAATGTTTCTCGTGTGGCGAGGGAAGTTGCCGTTACTTGCTGGTTTGTCGCTTAGTTGCCGACGGGGATCTTTTAACCGTTTTTGCGAGCGTTAATACCGCTCTGGATCAATGTTTTGCACAAAACTCTCCTTGTAGTGAGCGGGCTTGTCCCGCGCTGGGCGGCGAAGCCGCCCCAATAAAGACACCGCGCAGTGTCAGACAAACCCAATTCGCCTGGTTTGGGGCCGCTTCGCAGCCCAGCGCGGGCGGTGCGACGATTCGTCAAGCCCGCTCACTACAAAAATGTGTAGATACCTATGGCTATCGCAGGCAAGCCAGCTCCCACATTTGATTTTTTGTGTCTGCGAAACAAAAAAACGCCCCGAACCAGTCGGGGCGTGATTGCTGTGCGGCACTGCGGTTAGGTCTTCCTTGGGGCCGCGGTGGCCGTGTACTCAGTGGATCAGTGGAACTGCTCTTCTTCGGTCGAACCGGTCAGCGCGGTCACGGACGAGGTGCCGCCCTGGATCACGGTGGTCATGTCGTCGAAGTAGCCGGTGCCCACTTCCTGCTGGTGAGCCACGAAGGTGTAGCCCTTCGATGCGTCAGCAAATTCCTGCTCTTGCAGCTTCACGTAGGCGGTCATGTCGTTGCGGGCGTAGTCGTGCGCCAGGTTGAACATGCTGTGCCACATGTTGTGAATGCCGGCCAGGGTGATGAATTGGTGCTTGTAGCCCATGGCGGACAGTTCGCGCTGGAACTTGGCGATGGTCGCGTCGTCCAGGTTTTTCTTCCAGTTGAAGGAAGGCGAGCAGTTGTACGACAGCAGTTGGTCCGGGTATTCCTTCTTGATCGCTTCGGCGAAACGACGCGCTTCGTCCAGGTCCGGCTTGGCGGTTTCGCACCAGATCAGGTCGGCGTACGGCGCGTAGGCCAGGCCGCGGGCGATCGCCTGGTCGAGACCGGCACGCACCTTGTAGAAACCTTCCTGGGTGCGCTCGCCAGTCACGAATGGCAAGTCGTACGGGTCGCAGTCCGAGGTCAGCAGGTCGGCGGCGTTGGCGTCGGTACGCGCCAAAATGATGGTCGGCGTGCCGGCCACGTCAGCGGCCAGGCGCGCGGCGGTCAGCTTCTGTACGGCTTCCTGGGTAGGCACCAGTACCTTGCCGCCCATGTGGCCGCATTTTTTCACTGACGCAAGCTGGTCTTCGAAGTGCACGCCGGCAGCGCCTGCCTCGATCATGCTCTTCATCAGTTCGTAGGCGTTGAGTACGCCGCCGAAACCTGCTTCGGCGTCCGCCACGATGGGCGCGAAGTAGTCGATGTAGCCTTCATCGCCCGGGCCTTTGCCGGCTTTCCACTGGATCTGGTCGGCGCGACGGAACGCGTTGTTGATGCGCTTGACCACGGTAGGCACCGAGTCCACCGGGTACAGCGATTGGTCGGGGTACATGGATTCGGCGGAGTTGTTGTCCGCCGCCACTTGCCAGCCGGACAGGTAGATCGCCTGGATACCGGCTTTCACCTGCTGCACTGCCTGGCCGCCAGTGAGGGCGCCCATGCAGTTGACGAAATCTTTGTCGGGACGAAAGGACGGCTTGGCCCCTTGGGTCACCAGGTTCCACAGTTTCTCGGCGCCGAGTTTTGCAAAGGTATGCTCAGGTTGAACCGAGCCGCGCAGGCGGACGACGTCAGCAGCGGAATAAGCGCGGGTCACGCCTTTCCAGCGTGGGTTTTCAGCCCAGTCTTTCTCGAGGGCTGCAATTTGCTGTTCGCGTGTCAGTGCCATGGAAGTAAACCTCGTCGCGTCATCGTGTGGTGGAAAAATCCATTTGCCAGCCCTGCATTCAATGCGTGGGCATGGCTGCTCGCTGACCAGGAGCAATGGCGATCATGTCGGGTCTGACGGGGATGCGACGGGACGAACGATTGGCGCGAGGAGGGCAGATAAAAGGCAGACCAAGAACAGTCTTCGGGCATCGTGGGCCCTTGGGTGTTCAGCAGCGTGTAGCCGGGTTACCTGGTTAGCTTCCGTCCCTCGGGACAACTTCGTTCCAGTCGCAACCAAAGTCACACACGCCTTGTGGGCGGTACAGACACGAATCGGCTCGGGTGGGTAGCTTGGAGCACGATCCGAAGGCCCTTGCCAGGGCCCCTGATTAGCGGGAGCGAGGCCATCATGCCCATGCTTTTTTGGATCGTCAAATGTTTTGTAGTGCTTTTTTTCAAGCACTACATCTTTAGTCTAATACGACTCATCAGTCAGTTTTTGGTGCTTCAGTTCAAGGTGTCGACCTTGACCCGTACAGTCAGGTCGTCGCGGCCCTGGGTAGAGTAGCTGCGGGTTGTAGAGGATTTGTCGGCCTGGGTTTGGCGATTGATCCCGGCCAGGGTGATCCACTCGCCGAGGCGTCCGCTGACCGTTGTGTCGGTGCTTTGCACATTCACTACATCGGGACGTTCCTGGCTCATGCGGTCACGGTTGGTACTGATCGCCAGGTGAACGGTCTCGCCGGTGACGCTGGCGGTCACGTAGAAACCCTGGGTGACGTTACGGTATTGGGTCTGGTTCTGCGGGCGGCCATAGCTGTCTGGCTGGGTGGTGGTCAGCGGTACGCTCTGGCCCACCTGAATCAGTGCGGGGATGCCTTCGCTGGCCTGGATCTGCTGGATGCCGCCTTCGCGGTTGGTGGTGCCGTAGCTGATGATGCGGGTCTGGCTGTCGCCGCGGTTCTGCTGGTTGGTTTCATTGGTGTCGACGGTGATCAGCAGGCGTTTGGCCGGCGTGTCGAGCTGGGACAGCAAGGCGCGCAGGCCTTCGATTTTTGCGGGGTCAGCGTTAACGATCAGCTGGTTGCCATAGGCGCTGACAGTTCCGTCCTTGCCGATGAAGTTCTGCGCCACGGGCAGCAGGTCGGCGCTGGTGCGGTTGCTCAGGTTGACGACTGCGGTGTCGGCCATGGCTGAGACGCTGGCGGTCAGGAAGAGGGCGGTGAGCAGGGTGCGTAGGGACATGTCCGTGATCTCTGCGAGTCATTTGGCTGGATAGTGCCAGTTTGTCGGCCTGAGGGGTCGCAAATTGAATCGTAGACGGCAAAATGCCCTGGCGTGGCAGGGCATTTGGGGTGTTGCTGAAATCGCCATCGCAGGCAAGCCAGCTCCCACACTTAACCGAGTACACTCCTTGGAATGCGGTCAAATGTGGGAGCTGGCTTGCCTGCGATAAAGGCGACTCGGGTCTGGATCAGTCCCCGCGCACCATATCCACATGCGGAATCCCGACTTCAAGAAACTCGTCGCTGACGATCTTGAAACCCAGCCGCTCATAGAACGGCGCCGCATACACCTGCGCACTCAGGAACTGCCGGGTCTGGCCACGCTGCTCGGCGACGCCGATCACCGTTTCCATCAGCTTGTCGCCGACCTTCAGCCCTCGCCAGTCCTTGAGGACCGACACGCGGCCGATCTCGCCGCTGGGCAGCAGCCGAGCGGTGCCGATCGGGAAGTCACCTTCGAGCGCCAGAAAGTGCATCGCACCCGCGTCGTCCGCGTCCCATTCCAGCTCGGGTGGAACCGATTGTTCGGCGATAAACACCGCTTCACGAATGCGCCTGATCTCGGCGATATCCTTTTGCCAATTCGCGACACTCACGTGAATCTTATTCATCGGCAAATCCCAGGCTTCCTTGCTTGACCAGTTCGCACAGCAGGTCGCGGCCGTCTTCGTCCGCCAGCCATGGGCCGAGGTTGTCGGCGTGCAGGGCGTCGGCGGCGCAGATCAGTTTGAGCAACTCGCGCAGCTTGCCCGGCAGGTAACGGCTCTGGCCGCTGGCGAACAGCAGCACATCGTCGTCCACTTCCGACCAGGCCATGCGTGCGCTCGGGTTGCGCACCAGGATCGCGCCGTCTTGCAGGCTGCTGACGAAATCCTCTTCGACCACTTCCTCACCGGCCACCAGTTCCGGGTAGCGCGGCTCGGTCATGAATTGGCCGAACCAGGTCAGCAGCATGCGCTCGTCGCTCATGTGCTCGGCCAGCAGGCTCTTGAGGCGGTCGAGGGCGTCGCTCTGGATCTGGTGCGGGTCGCTGACCGGCTGGGCGTCGGCGTCGGTGTAGCGTTCTTCGTCGGTCAGGTACTGGGCGAGGAAGTCGGTGAAGTGAGTCAGCACTTCAGCGGCGCTCGGTGCGCGGAACCCGACCGAGTAGGTCATGCAGTCATCTTCAGCGATGCCGAAATGTGCCAGGCGCGGCGGCAGGTAGAGCATGTCGCCCGGTTCCAGCACCCATTCGGCGCTTTCTTCGAAGTCGGCGAGGATGCGCAGGTCGGCGTGCTGCAGCAATGGGCTCTCGGAGCTGCACATCTGGCCGATCTTCCAGTTGCGCTTGCCCTGGGCTTGCAGCAGGAACACATCGTAGTTATCGAAGTGCGGACCGACGCTGCCACCCGGCGCGGCGAAGCTGATCATCACATCGTCGATGCGCCAGCTCGGCAGGAAGCGGAACTGTTCCAGCAGCTCGGCGACTTCCGGCACGAACTGGTCGACCGCCTGCACCAGCAGGGTCCACTCGCGCTCGGGCAAGGTGCTGAAGGTGTCTTCGGCGAACGGGCCGCGACGCAGTTCCCATGGGCGTTCGCCGTGTTCGATCACCAGGCGCGATTCGACTTCTTCTTCCAGCGCCAGGCCAGCCAGTTCGTCGGCGTCGATCGGGCTTTCGAAGTCAGGGATGGCCTGGCGGATCAGCAAGGGTTTCTTCTGCCAGTAATCGCGCAGGAATTCCCGTGCCGTGATGCCGCCCAGAAGTTGAAGAGGGATATCAGGATTCATGTGTAACCTATTGAAAAAAAGCACTTTTAAGACTGGAATAAAAACGCCCGGCGCGGCCGGGCGTCTCAAGGGTCTTGCGTGGATCAGATGCGCTTGGCTTGCTCGACAGCGTTGCCGATGTAGTTGGCCGGGGTCAGCAGCTTCAGCTCGGCCTTGGCCGCGGCTGGCATGTCCAGGCCGTCGATGAAAGTTTGCAGCGCTTGGGAGGTAATGCCCTTGCCGCGCGTCAACTCTTTGAGCTTCTCGTAGGGGTTTTCGATGTTGTAGCGACGCATCACGGTCTGGATCGGCTCGGCCAGGACTTCCCAGCAGGCGTCCAGGTCAGCGGCGATCTTCTGCGCGTTGAGCTCAAGCTTGCTGATGCCCTTGAGGCTGGCTTCGTACGCGATCACGCTGTGGGCAAAGCCCACGCCGAGGTTGCGCAGTACGGTGGAGTCGGTCAGGTCGCGCTGCCAGCGGGAGATCGGCAGCTTGCTGGCCAGGTGCTGGAACAATGCGTTGGCGATGCCGAGGTTGCCTTCGGAGTTTTCGAAGTCGATCGGGTTGACCTTGTGCGGCATGGTCGACGAACCGATTTCACCGGCAATGGTGCGCTGCTTGAAATAGCCCAGGGAGATGTAGCCCCAGATATCGCGGTCAAAATCGATCAGGATGGTGTTGAAGCGCGCGACGGCATCGAACAACTCGGCAATGTAGTCGTGCGGTTCGATCTGCGTGGTGTACGGGTTGAAGCCCAGGCCCAGTTCGTCTTCGATGAAGGCGCGGGCGTTGGCTTCCCAGTCGATCTCAGGGTAGGCCGACAGGTGCGCGTTGTAGTTGCCGACGGCGCCGTTGATCTTGCCCAGCAGCGGGACGGCCGCGACCTGAGCGATCTGGCGCTCGAGGCGGTACACCACGTTGGCCAGTTCCTTGCCCAAAGTGGTCGGCGACGCCGGCTGACCGTGGGTGCGCGACAACATCGGCACGTCGGCGAAGCGGATGGCCAGTTCGCGGATCGCGTCGGCGGTCTGGCGCATCAGTGGCAGCATCACGTCATCACGGCCTTCGCGCAACATCAGGGCGTGGGACAGGTTGTTGATGTCCTCGCTGGTGCAGGCGAAGTGGATGAACTCGCTGACCTGGGCCAGTTCCGGCAGCTTGGCCGCCTGCTCCTTGAGCAGGTATTCGATGGCTTTTACGTCGTGGTTGGTGGTGCGCTCGATCTCTTTGACACGCTCGGCGTGCTCCAGGGAGAAGTTTTCCGCCAGGGTATTCAAGACAGCGTTGGCCTCGGCGGAAAACGCCGGCACTTCACTGATGGCGGGGTGAGCGGCCAGGCGCTGGAGCCAGCGCACTTCAACCAGTACGCGCGCACGGATCAGGCCGTATTCGCTGAAAATAGGGCGCAGGGCCTGGGTTTTGCCGGCGTAGCGGCCGTCAACAGGGGAAACCGCAGTGAGCGAAGAGAGCTGCATGGGGTGTTCTCGGACAGTCGGGCAACGAAATGGGGCGCGTATCATACATGAAAAAATCCGCCGGTCCGTTGCCAACTGACCGGCGTATTACGCGTAACGGCTTGAAAATAGCCCGCGGGTGCGACTTATTCGTTGCGCATCAACGGGTAAAGCTCTTTGAGCAATTTGCGCCGGCTGATCACCAACTGCCAACGATGCCCGCCCAACTGGCGCCACAACCGCGCCGAACGAATACCCGCCAGCAGCAGCGCGCGGATTTTCGAGGCGTTGTTCGGTTGTTGCAGGTTGCGCATGTCGCCGTGTACCTGGATGCGCTGGCGCAAGGTGCTCAAGGTGTCCTGGTACAGCGCGCCACAGGCGGCGATCACGTTTTCGTGAGCCGGGCCGAAGTGCTCCACTTGGGATTGGATCTGCGGCAGGCGCTTGCCGATGGTCTCGAGCATGTCTTCGCGCTTGGCCAGTTGACGCTCCAGGCCGAGCATCGACAGGGCGTAGCGCAACGGTTCGCGCTGCAAGGTGCTGGGGTCGCGCTCCAGGGCGCCGATCAGCGCGCGGTAGCCTTCACGTAGCGCCAGGTCATCGCCGCCGTAGACCTCCAGGGTGTCCTTGGGGTCGCGGATCAGCAGGCTGCCGAGCATGCAGGTCAGGCCGGCCTCGGTGACCTGGCCGGTCTTGGCGATTTTGTCCACCAGCACCGCGGCGAGGAAAACCCCGCCGAGTGCGGTCAACTGCTCCTGGGTCGGGCTCATGCCGGGGTGCCCCAGGCTTGCGCGACTTCAATCACGCCGCCGCCCAGGCAAATTTCACCGTCGTAGAACACCACGGACTGGCCTGGAGTGACCGCGCGTTGCGGCTCATCAAAGGTGGCGCGGTAGCCGCTGGCGGTTTTTTCCAGGGTGCAGGCCTGGTCGCCCTGGCGATAGCGCACCTTGGCGGTCAGGCGGCGCGGCGTGCTCAGGTCGATCGGGTTGACCCAATAGATCTCGGAAGCGAGCAGGGCGCCGGAGAACAGCAGCGGGTGTTCGTTACCCTGGCCGACGACCAGCACGTTGTTTTCCAGGTCCTTGACCAGCACGTACCATGGCTCTTCGCCTGCGTCTTTCAAGCCGCCAATGCCCAGGCCCTGACGCTGGCCGATGGTGTGGTACATCAGGCCGTGGTGGCGGCCGATGACATCGCCTTCGGTCGTCTTGATCTCGCCCGGTTGCGCCGGCAGGTACTGCTTGAGGAAGTCGCTGAAACGCCGCTCGCCGATAAAGCAGATGCCAGTGGAATCCTTCTTCTTGGCGGTGGCCAGGCCGTGTTGCTCGGCGATCCTGCGCACTTCGGGTTTTTCCAGCTCGCCCACCGGAAACAGGGTCTTGGCGATCTGTTCAGCGCCGACGGCGTGCAGGAAGTAGCTTTGGTCCTTGTTCGGGTCCAGCCCCTTGAGCAGTTCGGTGCGGCCATCGATATCGCGACGGCGCACGTAGTGGCCGGTGGCAATCAGGTCGGCACCGAGCATCATGGCGTAGTCGAGGAACGCCTTGAACTTGATCTCGCGGTTGCACAGGATATCCGGGTTCGGCGTGCGGCCGGCCTTGTACTCGGCGAGGAAGTGCTCGAACACATTGTCCCAGTACTCGGCGGCGAAGTTGGCGGTGTGCAGCTTGATGCCGATCTTGTCACACACGGCCTGGGCATCCGCCAGGTCGTCCATGGCGGTGCAATATTCCGTTCCATCGTCTTCTTCCCAGTTCTTCATGAACAGGCCTTCCACCTCATAGCCCTGCTCCATGAGCAGAACGGCGGAAACGGAAGAATCCACGCCGCCGGACATGCCGACGATGACGCGCTTCTTTTGTGTGTCAGAAGGGGCTGGATCACGCATAGGGTTTCAACGGGTGTCTTGAAAAAGGACGCGATTCTATCAGGCTCCAGCCTTCAAGGCTAAAGAGAAGGGCGGATCAATTCGAGACTGTGGCACTGGCCGGCCAGATAATCATCGATACAGCGGATGATCAGCTCGCTGCGCCAGTCGTCGCGCAAGGCCATCAGCTCGTCGCGGGTCAGCCAGCGGGCGCGCAGGATGCCTTCGTCGAGTTGATACTCGGGGTGGTGTTGCAGCGCCTTGGCGATAAAGCAGACGCGTTGATAGGTCACGCCATTGCTTGGGGCGGTGTACAGGTAGATGCCGACGATGCCGGTGGGCTCGACGTCCCAACCGGTTTCCTCAAGCGTTTCGCGCACGGCGGCTTCGGTGAGGGTTTCGTCCGGGTCAAGGTGGCCGGCCGGCTGGTTGAGCACCGCGCGGCCGCCCTTGAGTTCTTCGACCATCAGGAAGCGGCCGTTGTCTTCGACGAGGGTGGCGACGGTAATGTGGGGTTGCCAGGTCATGGAGGCCTCGATTCTGGATGCGACGTGATCTTGGTCAAAATTGCATTCAATGTGGGAGCAGGCTTGCCTGCGATAGCGGTGGGTCAATTGCTGGATAGATTGCTGGTAGACCGCTATCGCAGCTATAGGTATCTACACATCTTTTCTGAGGGCATGTGGGCATCTGTAGTGAGCGGGCTTGTCCCGCGCTGGGTAGCGAAGCCGCCCCAATAAAAACGCCGCCGAGTTCCAGATAAATATAAGTCGCCTGGTTTGGGGTCGCTTTCACGCCCAGCGCGGGACAAGCCCGCTCACTACAAAGATGTGTAGATACCTGTGCCTATCGCAGGCAAGCCAACTCCCACATTCGATTGGGTTTTTTCAATTGCATGGGTGGCAGGCACAAACAGAAACCCCGGCACAGGGCCGGGGCTTCTTTGCAGCCTTACACCCTTACTTCAACTTGGCAATCGCCGCATTGAAGGTGTTGCTTGGGCGCATGGCCTGGCTGGTCAGTTCCGGGTTCGGCGCGTAGTAGCCGCCGATGTCCACTGGCTTGCCCTGTACGGCGTTGAGCTCGGCAACGATGGTCGCCTCGTTCTCGGCCAGGGTCTTGGCCAGTTCGCCGAACTGCGCTTGCAGTGCAGTGTCTTCGGTCTGGGCGGCCAGGGCTTGTGCCCAGTACAGCGCCAGGTAGAAGTGGCTGCCGCGGTTGTCGATGTTGCCGACTTTGCGCGATGGCGACTTGTTGTTGTCGAGGAACTGGCCGGTGGCCTGGTCCAGGGTCTTGGACAGTACCAGGGCTTTCGGGTTGTTGTAGGTCACACCCAAATGCTCAAGGGACGCGGCCAGGGCCAGGAACTCGCCCAGGGAATCCCAGCGCAGGAAGTTCTCTTCCACCAGTTGCTGCACGTGTTTCGGAGCCGAACCGCCGGCGCCGGTTTCGAACAGGCCACCGCCGTTCATCAGCGGCACGATCGACAGCATCTTGGCGCTGGTGCCCAGTTCCATGATCGGGAACAGGTCGGTCAGGTAGTCGCGCAGCACGTTGCCGGTCACCGAAATGGTGTCCAGGCCCTTGCGGGTGCGCTCCAGGGTGAACTTCATCGCCTCGACCGGCGACATGATGCGGATGTCCAGGCCTTCGGTGTTGTGGTCTTTCAGGTAAGCCTGAACTTTCTCGACCACTACGCCGTCGTGCGCACGCTTGGGGTCCAGCCAGAAGATGGCCGGGGTGCCGCTGGCGCGGGCGCGGTTGACGGCCAGCTTGACCCAGTCCTGGATCGGCGCGTCTTTGGTCTGGCACATGCGGAAGATGTCGCCAGCTTCGACGTTCTGTTCCATCAGCAGGTTGCCCTTGCTGTCGGTGACGCGGACCACGCCGTCAGCCTTGATCTGGAAGGTCTTGTCGTGGGAGCCGTACTCTTCGGCTTTCTTCGCCATCAGGCCGACGTTCGGTACGCTGCCCATGGTGGTCGGGTCGAACGCGCCATTGGCCTTGCAGTCTTCGATGACCGCCTGGTAGATGGTGGCGTAGCAGCGATCCGGGATCACGGCCTTGGTGTCGTGCAACTGGCCGTCGGTGCCCCACATCTTGCCGGAGTCACGGATCATCGCCGGCATCGAGGCGTCGACGATGACGTCGCTCGGCACGTGCAGGTTGGTGATGCCTTTGTCGGAGTTGACCATCGCCAGGGACGGACGAGCGGCGTAGACGGCCTGGATGTCGGCTTCGATCTGCGCTTGCTGGTCAGCCGGCAACGCCTTGATGCGGGCGTACAGGTCGCCGATGCCGTTGTTCAGGTTGAAGCCGATCTGCTCGAGCACGGCGGCGTGCTTGGTCAGGGCGTCTTTATAGAACTCGGCAACGATCTGGCCGAACATGATCGGGTCGGAGACCTTCATCATGGTGGCTTTGAGGTGGACCGACAGCAGCACGCCTTGCTTCTTGGCGTCTTCGATTTCGGCGGCGATAAAGCTGCGCAGGGCTTTCTTGCTCAGTACGGCGGTGTCGATGATTTCACCGGCCTGTACCGAGGTCTTTTCCTTCAGGACGGTGGCGGTGCCGTCCTTGGCGATCAGCTCGATTTTGACAGCATCGGCGGCTTCGATCTGCACGGCTTTTTCGCTGCCGTAGAAATCGCCATTGTCCATGTGGGCAATGTGCGACTTGGAGTCGGCAGCCCAGGCGCCCATCTTGTGTGGGTGCTTGCGCGCGTAGTTCTTGACCGACAGCGGTGCGCGACGGTCAGAGTTGCCTTCGCGCAGGACCGGGTTCACGGCGCTGCCCTTGACCTTGTCGTAACGGGCACGGGTTTCTTTTTCCGCGTCGGTGGTTACGGTTTCCGGGTAGTCCGGCAGGGCGTAGCCCTGGGCCTGCAGTTCCTTGATCGCGGCTTGCAGCTGCGGGGTCGAGGCGCTGATGTTAGGCAGCTTGATGATGTTGGCTTCAGGCGTAACGGCCAGGTCGCCCAGTTCGGCGAGGTGGTCCGGGATGGCCTTGGCGCCCAATTGCTCGGGGAAGCTTGCGAGGATGCGCGCGGCGAGGGAGATGTCGCGGGTTTCCACGGCAATATCAGCGGAAGCGGTGAAGGCCTCTACGATAGGCAGCAGTGAATAGGTGGCGAGGGCCGGGGCTTCGTCGGTGAAGGTATAGATGATCTTCGAGCGGGTGGGCATATTCGGATTAACTCTCTTCTTTGCTGAAAGCGTGCGCAGAAACTCGAGATGCGCCGGGTGGAGCGCGTTCGTTCAAAGTCATCCATGAGCGAAATGTCGAGGTTTCTTCGCGGTGATGTTGGGTTGCATCAGTCGAGCGTCAAGCGGGTGGACTATTGTAATAGTCCTGCTTTGCGAGCCGAAGGCGTCTGTTCCAGAGCGGTCGGCGGTCGTGACTCTTTGGTCAGCGGCGGCATTATACATAGGTCGCTATGCTTACGCCGAGCCTTCATACAAAAGGTGTGTCGTCCATTGGTCTAAAGGTCGCAGGTACCGGGTTGCGCCTAAAGTCGCACGATGTGCTCAAGATTGGCGCTTTTACCTTTGCTTTCAGGCTTGTAGGCGACAAATTATGCTGTTTTCGAGGCAAATGAGCATGGCGTGAGGTTTCAGTCGCCATTTATCTGGAGTAGGCTCGGACGCAGCCAGATGTTCAATCCATAGATGGAGTTCAGCATGGGATACAAGAAGATTCAGGTTCCGGCAGTCGGCGACAAAATCACCGTCAATGCAGACCATTCTCTCAATGTTCCTGACCAACCGATCATCCCCTACATTGAAGGTGACGGTATTGGCGTCGACATCAGCCCGGTGATGATCAAGGTGGTCGACGCTGCTGTTGAAAAGGCCTACGGCGGCAAGCGAAAAATCTCGTGGATGGAGGTTTACGCCGGCGAAAAAGCGACTCAAGTCTACGACCAGGACACCTGGCTGCCCCAGGAAACCCTGGATGCGGTCAAGGATTACGTGGTGTCCATCAAGGGCCCGCTGACCACGCCCGTCGGCGGCGGTATCCGCTCGCTGAACGTGGCCCTGCGCCAGCAACTCGACCTTTATGTCTGCCTGCGCCCGGTGCGCTGGTTTGAAGGCGTGCCCAGCCCGGTCAAGAAGCCCGGCGATGTGGACATGACCATTTTCCGCGAGAACTCCGAGGACATCTACGCCGGGATCGAGTGGAAGGCCGGCTCGCCCGAGGCGATCAAGGTGATCAAGTTCCTGAAGGAAGAAATGGGCGTCACCAAGATCCGTTTCGACCAGGATTGCGGGATAGGCGTGAAGCCGGTCTCCAAGGAGGGCACCAAGCGCCTCGCGCGCAAGGCCCTGCAATATGTGGTGGATAACGACCGTGAGTCGCTCACCATCGTGCACAAAGGCAACATCATGAAGTTCACCGAGGGCGCCTTCAAGGAATGGGCCTACGAAGTGGCGGCCGAAGAGTTCGGTGCCACGCTGCTCGACGGTGGCCCGTGGATGCAGTTCAAGAACCCCAGGACCGGCAAGAATGTGGTGGTCAAGGACGCCATTGCCGACGCGATGCTCCAGCAGATCCTGCTGCGTCCGGCCGAATACGACGTGATCGCGACCCTCAACCTGAACGGCGACTACCTGTCCGATGCGCTGGCGGCGGAGGTGGGCGGCATCGGTATCGCGCCGGGTGCCAACCTGTCCGACACCGTGGCGATGTTCGAAGCGACCCATGGCACTGCGCCTAAATATGCGGGCAAGGATCAGGTCAATCCGGGTTCGTTGATCCTGTCAGCCGAGATGATGCTGCGTCACATGGGCTGGGTCGAGGCGGCGGATTTGATTATCAAGGGCACCAATGGCGCCATTTCGGCGAAGACCGTGACCTATGATTTCGAGCGTCTGATGGACGGTGCGACGCTGGTGTCGTCGTCGGGCTTCGGTGATGCGCTAATCAAACACATGTAAGCAGTTGTGAAAAAACCGACCATCCTGATAATTCAGGGTGGGCGGTTTTTTACCGTTCAGGCCTGGCGCAACGGTCTACGACTCCACTTGCGTTGCCGATTTTTTCACATTGACCGAAGTGCGGTTTTTAGCGCTTGGCTCCTGTGTTGTATTGAGTTCGGCTGCCGCCATGATATTTGTCGCATGCAAACCCTTGGGGCCCTGGATAACCTCAAAGGATACCGGCTGACCCGCCTTCAGCGTTTTGTAGCCATCCATTGCGATTGCCGAGTAATGCGCAAAAAGGTCCTCGCTCTTGCCGTCCTCAATAATGAAGCCGTAACCCTTGGCATTGTTGAACCACTTGACCTTGCCACTTAACATACCCATATCCCTCTGCACCAGACTCCATCACTGGAGTATCATCCAGTTTATCCGTCCTAACCCGAATAAATAAGGTTGACTGCGCGGACCTTTTTTACCCACTGTGGGTTCTATTGGTTGTAACACCGTTTCGCCGATAGTCAAGGCGACCGGCCGGTCAGAGTTGAAATTCTGACAGGTCGCCCCCACCACTGTAATTGAACCACTGACGAACCTTTCTTTCCATGCATGCAAACAGCCAGATTCGACTAACATTCAATCAGGATCGACCGGATCAGGAACATGATGACCACGGTTCTGCAGGCATTGCTGTTCAGGAGGCCAAGCCTGCTCTACAGGCGCCGCCGATGTACAAGGTGGTTTTGTTCAACGATGACTACACACCGATGGATTTCGTGGTCGAAGTGCTCGAGGTGTTTTTTAACCTGAACCGCGAGTTGGCGACCAAGGTAATGCTGGCCGTTCACACAGAAGGACGGGCAGTATGTGGAGTGTTTACCCGCGACATCGCCGAGACAAAGGCCATGCAGGTCAACCAGTACGCCAGGGAAAGCCAGCATCCGCTACTCTGTGAAATCGAGAAGGACGGTTAACGCCGACCACTTGGGTATGAGGTGAAGCTATGTTAAACCGCGAGCTCGAAGTCACCCTCAATCTTGCCTTCAAGGAGGCTCGTTCGAAGCGTCATGAATTCATGACCGTCGAGCACCTGCTGCTGGCACTTTTGGATAACGAAGCTGCCGCCACCGTTCTACGCGCGTGCGGCGCCAATCTCGATAAGCTCAAGCATGACCTGCAGGAATTTATCGACTCCACTACGCCACTTATTCCCGTTCACGATGAAGACCGTGAAACCCAGCCGACGCTGGGCTTTCAACGCGTGCTTCAGCGTGCAGTGTTCCACGTGCAGAGCTCCGGCAAGCGCGAAGTCACAGGCGCCAATGTGCTGGTGGCGATCTTCAGCGAGCAGGAAAGCCAGGCAGTGTTCCTGCTTAAGCAGCAGAGCGTTGCCCGTATTGATGTCGTGAACTACATCGCCCACGGTATCTCCAAGGTGCCCGGGCACGGCGATCATTCCGAGGGTGAACAGGAAATGCAGGACGACGAGGGCGGTGAGTCTTCTTCTTCAAGCAACCCACTGGATGCCTATGCCAGCAACCTCAATGAACTGGCGCGCCAGGGGCGGATTGACCCGCTCGTGGGGCGCGAGCTGGAAGTTGAGCGCGTAGCGCAGATCCTCGCGCGTCGTCGCAAGAACAACCCGTTGCTGGTCGGTGAAGCGGGCGTAGGTAAAACCGCGATTGCCGAAGGCCTGGCCAAGCGCATCGTGGATAACCAGGTGCCGGACCTGCTAGCCAACAGCGTCGTCTACTCCCTTGACCTGGGCGCCTTGCTTGCCGGGACCAAGTACCGTGGCGATTTCGAGAAGCGCTTCAAGGCGCTGCTCGGCGAGCTGAAAAAACGCCCGCAGGCGATCCTGTTCATCGACGAAATCCACACCATCATTGGTGCCGGCGCGGCATCCGGTGGGGTGATGGACGCGTCCAACCTGCTCAAGCCATTGTTGTCGTCGGGTGATATCCGCTGCATTGGTTCGACCACGTTCCAGGAATTCCGCGGCATCTTCGAGAAAGACCGTGCCTTGGCGCGTCGTTTCCAGAAGGTCGACGTGTCCGAGCCTTCGGTCGAAGACACCATCGGCATCCTGCGCGGGCTCAAGGGCCGTTTCGAGGCGCACCATGGCATCGAATACACCGATGAAGCCCTGCGTGCGGCGGCTGAGCTGGCGTCGCGCTATATCAATGACCGGCACATGCCGGACAAGGCGATCGACGTGATCGACGAGGCGGGTGCCTACCAGCGCCTGCAGCCGGTCGAGAAGCGTGTGAAACGCATCGACGTGCAACAGGTCGAGGACATCGTGGCGAAAATTGCGCGTATTCCGCCTAAACACGTCAACAGTTCCGATAAGGAGTTGTTGCGTAACCTGGAACGCGACCTCAAGCTGACCGTGTTCGGCCAGGATGCGGCCATCGATGCGCTGTCCACTGCGATCAAGCTGTCGCGCGCCGGCCTCAAGTCGCCGGACAAGCCGGTGGGTTCGTTCCTGTTTGCCGGCCCGACCGGCGTCGGCAAGACCGAAGCGGCGCGGCAATTGGCCAAGGCCATGGGCATTGAACTGGTCCGTTTCGACATGTCCGAATACATGGAGCGCCACACCGTGTCGCGCCTGATCGGTGCGCCTCCGGGCTATGTCGGTTTCGACCAGGGCGGCCTGTTGACCGAAGCGATCACCAAGCAGCCGCACTGCGTGTTGCTGCTCGATGAAATCGAGAAGGCTCACCCCGAAGTCTTCAACCTGCTGCTGCAGGTGATGGACCACGGTACCCTGACCGACAACAACGGGCGCAAAGCGGACTTCCGCAACGTGATCGTGATCATGACCACCAACGCCGGTGCCGAAACGGCCGCACGCGCTTCGATCGGGTTCAGCCATCAGGATCACTCTTCGGATGCGATGGAAGTGATCAAGAAGAGCTTCACGCCGGAGTTCCGCAACCGTCTGGACACCATTATCCAGTTTGGTCGCCTCAGCCATGAGGTCATCAAAAGCGTGGTGGACAAGTTCCTCACCGAGCTTCAGGCGCAATTGGAAGACAAGCGCGTGCAGTTGGAAGTGTCGGAAGCGGCGCGCAGCTGGATTGCCGAGGGCGGCTACGACGCGGCAATGGGCGCACGCCCGATGGCGCGTCTGATCCAGGACAAGATCAAGCGGCCATTGGCCGAAGAGATCCTGTTTGGCGAGCTGTCCGACCATGGTGGCGTGGTGCACATCGACCTGAAGGACGGCGAGCTGACCTTCGATTTCGAAACCACGGCTGAAATGGCCTGATCGATTGCTGCAATAACAAAAAGGCGCCGAAAGGCGCCTTTTTGCTGTCTTGAAAATGCGATCGCCAAGACAATGGAGATCAAATGTGGGAGCTGGTTTGCCTGCGATAGCGGAGTGTCAGCAAGGAATTTTTCCCTGATCCACCGCTATCGCAGCATAAGCATCTACACAAGCCCGCTCACTACAAATGCTCCTACGCTCTTAAAAGATGTGTAGATACATCTCCCACAGGGTCAAGCGGTGATTCTTGAATAGCGCACACACAAAAACGCCCGGCATAACCGGGCGTCTTGTATTGACTTGCTTAACGAGCGCGGTAAGTGATGCGCCCTTTGCTCAAGTCATAGGGCGTCAGCTCGACGCGCACTTTGTCACCGGTAAGAATACGAATGTAGTTCTTGCGCATCTTGCCGGAGATATGCGCGGTTACGACGTGCCCATTTTCCAACTCCACACGAAACATGGTGTTGGGCAGGGTGTCGACGACAGTGCCTTCCATTTCGAAGCTGTCTTCTTTCGACATGCAGTAAAGCCCTCGGTATCCAGTGAATGGCCCGGTGCAACTGCGCCAGGCAAAAGCGGCGTGCATTGTGCCCGAAAAAGGGTGTTCAAGCCAAGGGGTTCTAGTTAAGCGTGACCCATCTTTGATTAATCAGCAGTTCTATAGGCCGATATTGGGTCTTGTAATTCATTTTTTTGCAGTTTTTGATCCAGTAACCCAGGTACACCGCCTCCAGTTCCAGGCGCAAGGCCTCGCCAATTTGCCAGAGGATGGCGAAGCGTCCCAGGCTGCGGCGTTCTTCGGTGGGCTCATAGAAGGTGTAGACCGCCGACAGCCCGTTAGGCAGCAGATCGGTCACGGCGACGGCCACCAGTCGGCCCGCTGCGCGAAACTCGTAGAAGCGCGAGAACGGCAGGTCGCGCACCAGGAACGTGGAAAACTGGTCGCGGCTGGGCGGGAACATATCGCCGTCGGCGTGGCGTTGCTCGATGTAGCGCTGATAAAGGTCGAAACACTCTTCGGTGAAGCGCGGCCTGGTCGACGTCACCGTCAGGTCGGCGTTGCGCTTGAGAATGCGTTTCTGGTTGCGGTCCGGCAGAAACTGCGCCACGGGAATACGTGCCGGGACGCAGGCATTACAGTTTTGGCAGTGAGGCCGGTACAGATGATCGCCGCTGCGCCGAAAGCCCATTTCCGACAGATCGGCGTACACATGCACGTCCATAGGCTGGCTGGGGTCGAGGAACAGCGTGGTGGCCTGCTCGTCGGGCAGATAGCTGCAAGAGTGGGGTTGAGTGGCATAAAACTTCAAGCGCGCCAACTCGGTCATGATCAACCCTCGGGATAAGCTTTGAAATAAGTGTAAGCCAGGAGCGCGAAAGTCGCCTAGGAAACCCACGGTCCGGCGTTGGGTTGGTCCAGGTGGTCGCGCAGCAAGCCGGCGAAGTCGCTGCGGGAGATGGCACGGGCACCCAGGCTGTGCAGGTGGTCGTTGGGCATCTGGCAGTCGATCAGTACAAAGCCCCAGGCCTGTAGTTGACGGGTCAGCGTGGCAAAGCCGAATTTCGAGGCGTTGTCGGCGCGGCTGAACATGGATTCGCCGAAAAACAATTGGCCCATTGCCAGGCCATACAGGCCGCCCACCAACTCGCCGTCGTCCCAGACCTCTACCGAATGGGCGTAGCCGCGCTGATGCAGGGCCAGGTAGGCGCTCTGGATGCCCTCGGTGATCCAGGTGCCGTCGGCATAGGTGCGGGGCGCGGCGCAGGCCTGGATGACGGCGGCGAAGTCCTGGTCGAAGGTCACCTGGTAGCGCTGCTGGCGCAATAGTTTGCCCAGGCTGCGGGAAACATGCAGTTCGTCGGGGAATATGACGGTGCGCGGGTCGGGCGACCACCAGAGGATCGGCTGACCCTCGGAGAACCAGGGGAAGCAGCCATGGCGGTAGGCTTGCACCAGCCGCTCGGCCGACAAGTCGCCACCGGCGGCAAGCAGGCCATTGGGTTCGCGCAGAGCCTTGGCCAGCGGAGGAAACGTCAGGGAGTCGCGTTGTAACCAGGTCAGCATGGCATCCAGGCTTACGGAAGGGGAGGGGAGTGGCAGGTATGACACCTGCCTGCGCAGTGCTGATTATTGTCGACATGGCGCCATCGGGCCAGCCCGAATCCGCCATTGGCGTGTATTAGCGTGAGCGGGTGTGTCTGCAACTCCGTGCCGGGGACGTGGTCGTAATCGGGTCTGTTCCATGCAGGCCATTTGCCAAGCTGGAGCGGATTGATAAAAACAGCTCATAAGCCTTTGTCAGCAAAGACAATGCATGCTCAAATTGAACCTGTCGTGTGAGCAGATTCGCTGGGCTGCCGGGTGAAGGGCGAGGGGCGTGGCATCGCCGGCACAAACCCGTACAATGCGGGCATTGTGGCGCTTTCGTCATTTCATCCAGCCGTCGCCCAATGTTAAAAAGTAGATGCAACGACGCTCCTTCATTTTTCAATTGCTCGGATTGGGCAGTATTTACAGTCATTCAACAGATGGACGCGCTAAAGGCGCAGGAAAAGACCCGTTTTGAAGAAATCCGCCGCAGTACCTAAAGCAGCCGTGGTGCCAGCCTGGCGCCAGCACCTGCATTATCGCCTCAAGGAAGGCGCGCTGATCGCTATTGGCGCTCTGTGCCTGTTCCTGATGATGGCCTTGCTCACCTATGGCAAGGACGATCCTGGCTGGAGCCACAACAGCAAGATCGATGATGTGCAGAACTTCGGCGGGCCGGTGGGCTCCTACAGCGCCGATATCCTGTTCATGGTGCTGGGTTATTTCGCCTACATTTTCCCGTTGCTGCTGGCGATCAAGACCTGGCAAATCTTCCGCCAGCGTCACGAGCCGTGGCAGTGGAGCGGCTGGCTGTTCTCCTGGCGCCTGATCGGCCTGGTGTTCCTGGTATTGTCCGGCGCGGCCCTGGCGCATATCCATTTCCATGCACCCACCGGCTTGCCGGCGGGCGCGGGCGGTGCGTTGGGTGAAAGCCTTGGCGACCTGGCGCGCAGGACCCTGAATATCCAGGGCAGCACCTTGATGTTCATCGCATTGTTCCTGTTCGGCCTCACCGTGTTCACCGACCTGTCGTGGTTCAAGGTGATGGATGTGACCGGCAAGATCACCCTCGACCTGCTGGAGCTGTTCCAGGGTGCCGCCAACCGCTGGTGGGCCGCTCGTGTCGAGCGCAAGCGCATGGTCGCCCAGTTGCGCGAGGTGGACACCCGTGTCAACGAAGTGGTCGCCCCGACCACGCCGGACCGGCGCGAGCAGGCCAAGGTCAAGGAACGCCTGATCGAGCGCGAGCAGGCGCTGAGCAAGCACATGTCGGACCGCGAGAAGCAGGTACCACCGGTGATCGCCCCGGCACCTCCAAAAGCGCCCGAGCCGAGCCATCGCGTGCAGAAAGAGAAACAGGCGCCGTTGTTCGTCGACAGCGCCGTCGAAGGCACTTTGCCGCCGATCTCGATCCTCGACCCGGCCGAAAAGAAACAACTCAACTATTCCCCGGAATCCCTGGCGGCCGTCGGCCACCTGTTGGAAATCAAGCTCAAGGAATTCGGGGTCGAAGTGTCGGTGGACTCGATCCACCCCGGCCCGGTGATTACCCGCTACGAGATCCAGCCGGCCGCGGGCGTCAAGGTCAGCCGCATTTCCAACCTGGCCAAGGACTTGGCCCGTTCGCTGGCCGTGACCAGCGTGCGCGTGGTGGAAGTGATCCCCGGCAAGACCACCGTGGGCATCGAGATTCCCAACGAAGACCGCCAGATCGTGCGTTTCTCCGAAGTCCTGTCCACGCCGGAATACGACAACTTCAAATCGCCGGTCACCCTGGCCCTGGGCCACGACATCGGCGGCAAGCCGGTGATCACCGACCTGGCGAAAATGCCGCACTTGCTGGTGGCCGGTACCACCGGTTCCGGTAAGTCGGTGGGCGTGAACGCGATGATCCTGTCGATCCTGTTCAAGTCCGGCCCGGAAGACGCCAAGTTGATCATGATCGACCCGAAGATGCTCGAATTGTCGATCTACGAAGGCATCCCGCACCTGCTGTGCCCGGTGGTCACTGACATGAAGGACGCCGCCAACGCCCTGCGCTGGAGCGTTGCCGAGATGGAACGCCGCTACAAGCTGATGGCCAAGATGGGCGTGCGTAACCTGTCGGGCTTCAACGCCAAGGTCAAGGAAGCCCAGGACGCCGGTACGCCGCTGACCGACCCGCTGTACAAGCGCGAAAGCATCCACGACGAAGCGCCCTTGCTGACCAAACTGCCGACCATCGTGGTGGTGGTCGACGAGTTTGCCGACATGATGATGATCGTCGGCAAGAAGGTCGAAGAACTGATCGCGCGGATCGCTCAGAAGGCCCGTGCCGCCGGTATCCACCTGATCCTCGCGACCCAGCGTCCGTCGGTGGACGTGATCACCGGCCTGATCAAGGCGAACATCCCGACGCGCATGGCGTTCCAGGTGTCGAGCAAGATCGACTCGCGGACCATCATCGACCAGGGCGGCGCCGAACAACTGCTCGGCCACGGTGACATGCTCTACATGCCGCCGGGCACCAGCCTGCCAATTCGTGTCCACGGCGCGTTTGTTTCCGACGATGAAGTACACCGCGTCGTGGAAGCCTGGAAGCTGCGCGGCGCTCCGGAATACAACGACGACATCCTCGCCGGTGTTGAAGAGGCCGGCAGCGGCTTCGACGGCGGCAGCGGCGGTGGCGACGATGATGCCGAAACCGACGCGCTGTACGACGAAGCCGTGGCCTTTGTACTCGAAAGCCGCCGCGCGTCGATTTCCGCGGTGCAACGCAAGCTTAAGATCGGCTACAACCGCGCCGCCCGCATGATCGAATCCATGGAAAACGCCGGCGTCGTGACTGCCATGAACACCAACGGCTCGCGTGAAGTCATCGCCCCCGGGCAGATGCGCGACTGATCCCGCGCCGCGTGGCACCACGCGGCGCGTCCTGACAACTCAATGAGGACTCCCATGCGTCTTATCCGCATGCTGTTGTTGCCGGCACTGGCCCTGAGCGCGGTTTCGGCTCACGCTGACCCGGCTTCCGTGGCCAGCCTGAAAAACCTGCTGGACAAATCCCAGACCCTGACCGCGCGCTTTTCCCAGTTGACCCTGGATGCCGGCGGCACCCAGTTGCAGGAAACCGCAGGCGAAATGGCCGTGCAGCGTCCTGGCCTGTTCTACTGGCATACCGAAGGCAAGGCTGAGCAGACTATCGTTTCCGATGGCCAGAAAGTCACCCTGTGGGACCCGGACCTGGAGCAGGCGACCATCAAGAAACTCGACCCGCGCCTGAACCAGACGCCGGCGCTGCTGCTTTCGGGGGATGTGTCGAAGATCAATGACAGCTTCGACATCACCTCAAAGCAAACCAGCAACGTGATCGAGTTCACGCTCAAGCCCAAATCCAAGGACACGCTGTTCGACACGCTGTCGCTGTCGTTCGGCAATGGCGTGATCAATAACATGCGCCTGGTCGACAGCGTCGGCCAACGCACCGATATCCTG
Organism: Pseudomonas cedrina subsp. cedrina; assembly: GCF_001983175.1. Lineage (GTDB taxonomy): Bacteria > Pseudomonadota > Gammaproteobacteria > Pseudomonadales > Pseudomonadaceae > Aquipseudomonas > Aquipseudomonas cedrina. Next base: position 301,299 of record NZ_MNPW01000003.1, on the reverse strand, counting down.
TTTTCCGGGGTCAAGGCCAACCAGCCGGTGCCCGCGTCCAAGTTCAAGTTCGACATCCCCAAGGGTGCCGACGTGATCCAGGAATAAATCCGCCAGAGGTTTCAAACGCTGCCCATGGACCTGTTTCGAAGTGATCCGATTGCCCAGCCCCTGGCCGCGCGCTTGCGCTCGACCAACCTGGATGAGTATGTCGGTCAGGAACACCTGCTCGCTCGCGGCAAACCCTTGCGCGAAGCGCTGGAGCAGGGCGCGTTGCATTCGATGATTTTCTGGGGGCCACCGGGCGTGGGTAAAACCACCCTGGCACGCCTGCTGGCGAAGGTCTCGGACGCACACTTCGAAACGGTCTCGGCGGTACTGGCCGGGGTCAAGGAGATCCGCCAGGCGGTGGAAGTGGCCAAGCAGCAGGCCGGCCAATACGGCAAGCGCACCATCCTGTTTGTCGATGAAGTGCACCGCTTCAACAAGTCGCAGCAGGATGCATTCCTGCCCTATGTGGAAGACGGCACGCTGATTTTTATTGGGGCCACCACCGAGAACCCCTCGTTTGAGCTGAACAATGCCTTGCTCTCGCGAGCGCGGGTCTATGTGCTCAAGAGCCTGGACGAAGCGGCGATGCAGAAACTCCTGCAGCGCGCGTTGAGTGAAGACAAAGGCCTGGGCAAGCGCCAACTGAGCGTGAGCGAAGAAGGCTTCAAGATCCTGCTCACTGCCGCCGATGGCGATGGCCGGCGCTTTCTCAACCTGTTGGAAAACGCCTCCGACCTGGCTGAAGACAACAGCGAGATCGGTGTCGACCTGTTGCAAAGCCTGCTCGGCGACACGCGTCGGCGCTTCGACAAGGGCGGCGAAGCGTTCTACGACCAGATTTCGGCGCTGCACAAATCCGTGCGCGGCTCCAACCCGGACGGTGCGCTCTACTGGTTCGCGCGGATGATCGACGGTGGCTGCGACCCGCTGTACCTGGCGCGCCGCGTGGTGCGCATGGCCAGCGAAGACATCGGCAACGCCGACCCTCGCGCGCTGAGCCTGTGCCTGGCGGCCTGGGACGTGCAGGAGCGCCTGGGCAGCCCGGAAGGTGAGTTGGCGGTGGCCCAGGCCATCACGTACCTGGCCTGCGCGCCCAAGAGCAACGCGGTGTACATGGGCTTCAAGTCCGCACTGCGCGCCGCCGCCGAATACGGCTCCCTCGAAGTGCCGCTGCACTTGCGCAACGCCCCGACCAAGCTGATGAAGCAACTGGGCTATGGCGATGAATACCGTTATGCCCATGACGAACCGGACGCCTATGCCGCCGGCGAAGATTACTTCCCCGATGAGCTCGAGCCGCTGGCGCTTTATCAGCCGGTGCCCCGTGGCCTGGAGCTGAAGATCGGCGAAAAGCTCAATCACCTCGCCCAACTCGACCGCCTCAGCCCCAAACAGCGGAGAAAGTAGTGCTCAAGACGATTCTTGCCGTGTCCGCAGCCGGCATCGCTGGTACATTATTGCGTTTCGCCACCGGCACCTGGGTCAGCGCCAACTGGCCGAAGCATTTTTATGCGGCGACCCTGGCGGTCAACCTGGTGGGTTGCCTGATCATCGGGCTGTTGTACGGCTGGTTCCTGTTGCGCCCGGAAGTGCCGATTGAAATTCGCGCCGGCTTGATTGTCGGCTTTGTAGGCGGTCTGACGACCTTTTCATCCTTTTCACTGGATACGCTGCGCCTGCTGGAAAGCGGGCAGGCCCTGGTCGCCTTCGGGTACCTGGGCATCAGCGTGTTCGGGGGGCTGCTCGCCACCTGGGCCGGCCTGTCCTTGACCAAACTTTGATAAACGAGAGACCGACATGCTCGATTCCAAACTGTTACGTAGCAACCTTCAGGACGTAGCGGACCGCCTGGCATCCCGTGGCTTCGCCTTGGATGTCGCGCGCATCGAAGCGCTGGAAGAACAGCGCAAGACCGTCCAGACCCGCACCGAAGCACTGCAGGCTGAGCGTAATGCGCGTTCCAAATCCATCGGTCAGGCCAAGCAGCGCGGCGAAGACATCGCGCCGTTGATGGCGGATGTCGAGCGCATGGGCACCGAGCTGTCTGCGGGCAAAATCGAGCTGGAAGGCATTCAAACCGAACTGGATTCGATCCTGCTGGGCATTCCCAACCTGCCCCACGAATCCGTGCCGATTGGCGCAGACGAAGACGGCAACGTCGAAGTGCGCCGCTGGGGCACCCCCAAAGCCTTCGATTTCGAAGTCAAGGACCACGTCGCCCTGGGCGAACTGAGCGGCGGCCTGGATTTTGAAACCGCCGCCAAAATGTCCGGTGCGCGCTTTGCCTTGCTGCGCGGTCCGATCGCGCGGATGCACCGCGCACTGGCGCAGTTCATGATCAACCTGCACACCGGCGAACACGGTTACGAAGAAGCCTACACGCCTTACCTGGTACAGGCGCCGGCCCTGCAGGGCACCGGCCAGTTGCCGAAGTTCGAGGAAGAGCTGTTCAAGATCACCCGTGAGGGCGAGGCCGATTTCTACCTGATTCCGACCGCTGAAGTGTCGCTGACCAACATCGTGGCCGGCGAAATCCTCGACGCCAAGCAACTGCCGCTGAAGTTCGTGGCCCACAGCCCGTGCTTTCGCAGCGAAGCGGGCGCATCCGGACGTGACACCCGCGGCATGATCCGCCAGCACCAGTTCGACAAGGTCGAAATGGTCCAGGTGGTCGAGCCTTCCACGTCGATGGAAGCCCTCGAAGGCATGACCGCCAACGCCGAGCGCGTCCTGCAACTGCTGGAGCTGCCGTACCGCGTGCTGGCGCTGTGCACCGGCGACATGGGGTTCAGCGCCGTGAAGACCTACGACCTGGAAGTGTGGGTGCCAAGCCAGGACAAATACCGCGAGATTTCGTCGTGCTCCAACTGCGGTGATTTCCAGGCCCGGCGCATGCAGGCGCGTTTCCGTAACCCGGAAACCGGCAAGCCGGAGCTGGTCCATACCCTCAACGGTTCCGGCCTGGCCGTCGGCCGTACCCTGGTAGCAGTGCTGGAAAACTACCAGCAGGCCGACGGTTCGATCCGCGTCCCTGAAGTGCTCAAGCCGTACATGGCGGGCGTTGAGGTCATCCGCTAAATGGAATTTCTGCCGCTGTTTCATAACCTGCGCGGCAGTCGCGTGCTGGTCGTTGGTGGCGGGGAGATTGCCTTGCGCAAATCCCGGCTGCTGGCCGATGCCGGCGCCGTGCTGCGGGTGGTTGCCCCCCAGATCGAAGACCAACTGCGTGAATTGGTGCGGGGCAGTGGCGGGGAACTGATTCTGCGCGGTTATCAGGAGGCCGACCTTGACGGTTGCACCCTGATCATCGCCGCAACCGATGACGAGCCGCTGAACGCGCAAGTCTCCAGCGATGCCAAGCGCCGTTGCGTGCCGGTCAATGTGGTGGATGCGCCGGCCCTGTGCAGCGTGATTTTCCCAGCAATTGTCGACCGCTCGCCCTTGGTCATCGCGGTGTCCAGCGGCGGTGATGCGCCGGTGCTGGCGCGCTTGATCCGCGCCAAGCTGGAAACCTGGATTCCGTCCACTTATGGCCAACTGGCCGGGTTGGCGGCGCGTTTTCGTGCCCAGGTCAAAGGTTTGTACCCGGATGTGCAGCAGCGTCGCGCCTTTTGGGAAGAGGTGTTCCAAGGCCCGATTGCCGACCGCCAGTTGGCCGGGCAAGGCGATGAAGCCGAGCGTCTGTTGATCGAAAAGGTCAACGGCGCGCCGCCCCACGCGCCGGGTGAAGTCTACCTGGTGGGCGCCGGCCCCGGTGACCCCGACCTGCTGACCTTCCGCGCCCTGCGCCTGATGCAGCAAGCCGATGTGGTGTTGTATGACCGTCTGGTGGCGCCTGCGATTCTTGAGTTGTGCCGTCGCGACGCCGAGCGGGTGTATGTCGGCAAGCGTCGCGCCGAACATGCCGTGCCACAGGACCAGATCAACCAGCAATTGGTGGACCTGGCCAAGCAAGGCAAACGGGTGCTGCGCCTCAAGGGCGGCGACCCGTTCATCTTTGGGCGCGGTGGTGAGGAAATCGAAGAGCTGGCGGCCCATGGCATCCCGTTCCAGGTAGTACCGGGCATCACCGCCGCCAGCGGTTGCGCGGCGTACGCCGGGATTCCGCTGACTCACCGCGACTATGCCCAGTCGGTGCGCTTTATCACCGGGCATTTGAAGAACGGGACGTCGGACCTGCCCTGGACTGACCTGGTGGGGCCATCGCAGACCCTGGTGTTCTACATGGGCTTGATTGGCTTGCCGATCATCTGCGAACAGTTGATCAAGCATGGGCGCGCGGCGGATACCCCGGCGGCGTTGATCCAGCAGGGCACCACGTCGAACCAGCGTGTGTTCACGGGCACGCTGGCCGACTTGCCACGCATGGTGGCGGAGCATGAAGTGCATGCGCCGACACTGGTGATCGTGGGCGAGGTGGTGGTGTTGCGTGAGAAACTGAAGTGGTTTGAAGGCGCCCAGGCTCAGGTTTAACAATCCTGTAGTGAGCGGGCTTGCCCCGCGCTGGGCTGCGAAGCAGCCCCCCAATCAAGACACCGCCGAGTTCCAGATAAACCGAGCCGCCTGGTTTGGGGCTGCTTCGCAGCCCAGCGCGGGGCGAGCCCGCTCACTACAATGCTCCGGCGTCGTAGACACCTTTGCCCGTCAACCGCTCCCGATCATGCTCAACATCAAACCCCTGCAATGGCCCCTTCGGCACAATCCCCGTCGGGTTGATCGTCCGGTGGCTGGCGTAGTAATGCCCCTTGATATGCTCGAAATCCACCGTCTCGGCCACGCCCGGCCACTGGTACATCTCCCTTAGCCAATTCGACAGGTTCGGATAATCCGCAATCCGCCGCAGATTGCATTTGAAGTGGCTGTAATACACCGCATCAAAGCGAATCAGCGTGGTAAACAGCCGCACGTCAGCTTCGGTCAGGTATTCACCGGCCAAGTAACGGTGCGTGCCCAAATGCTGTTCCAGATGATCGAGTTCGGCAAACACGTCATCAAACGCACTGTCGTAGGCTTGCTGCGACGTGGCGAAGCCTGCGCGGTACACGCCGTTGTTCACGGCGGGGTAGATGCGCTCGTTCAGTGTGTCGATGGTCGCCCGCAGTGGCTCAGGGTAGAGATCCAGGGTGTTGCCGGTCAGCCCGTTGAACGCGCTGTTGAACATGCGGATGATCTCCGCCGATTCATTGCTCACGATGCGCTTGAGTTGTTTGTCCCATAGCACCGGCACGGTCACGCGCCCGGTGTAGTCGGCGGTATCGGCGGTGTAGCGCTGGTGCATGAAAGTAAAGTCGTCGAGCCTGTCGCCGGTGGAGCCGTGGTCCTTGTCGAAGGTCCAACCGTTTTCGAGCATCAACCAGCTGACCACGGACACATCGATCAGGCTTTCGAGGCCCTTGAGCTTGCGCAGGATCAGGGTACGGTGGGCCCAGGGGCAGGCGAGGGACACGTAGAGATGGTAACGGCCGGCTTCGGCCTTGAAGCCGCCTTCACCGCTCGGGCCAGGGTGGCCGTCGGCGGTCACCCAGTGGCGGCGTTGTGCCTGTTCCCGCTGGAAGGCGCCGTCTGCGCTACTTTCATACCACTGGTCTTTCCAGTGTCCTTCAATCAGCAAACCCATGACTGGCTCCTTGGCTAATAAGCGTTGGAGCCCAGTCTAAAGGGATGAGTTCGAACTAAAAGCGCAAAGACCGGAGGTGAATGATCGATTAAATCGATTTATCCCGCGCATCCCAGTACTGCTGGGCCAATTCGAAGGCTTGCTCACGTGGGTGGCCGAGCCCGCGCAACGCCAACGCCATGGTGGCAATCAGCGCCAGTTGCGGGTAGCTGTCGACGATGTCGCCGCGCCACACGGCTTTCAGATGCTCGGGTTCCAGCGTGGCGGGCTTGACGTGGCGCTGGGCGGAGAGGGCGGGCCATTCTTCGTCCCAGCTTACGCCGCCGGTGGTGCCGTACAGATGGCTGGCTGAATCGGGGTTGATCTCGATCTCACCGCCATCGCCCTTCACCACGATCACGTTGTCGCCAAGCAGGCCGCTGGCATCGCGGTGCACGCCCTGGTAACCGGGATGGAAAATACTCTGCAGGCCAAGGCGCGCATTCAGCGGGTTGAGCAGCCGCGCCAGGGAGTGGATCGGCGAGCGCAGGCCCAGGGTGTTGCGCAGGTCGATCATGCGCTGCAACTGCGGCGCCCACTCGCCCAGCGGGATGAACGCCAGGTTGCCGTGCCCGTAGGCCGCCTCGACCTGTTGCCAGTTGCGGCACAGCGGTATCTGCAAACCTTGCAGCAATTGCTCGGTATACAGCCGCCCCGCCGTATGCGCGCCGCCGCCATGCATCAGAATGCGTACGCCATGTTGCGCCAGGCACTTGGCCGCCAGCAGATACCACGGCAGGTGGCGTTTCTTGCCGGCGTAGGTTGGCCAGTCGACATCCACCTTCAGCGTCGGAGGGTTGAGGCGCTGGCGTACGGCTTCGGTGAAACCGGCGAGTTCTTCCGGGCTTTCTTCCTTGTGGCGCAGCAGCATCAGGAAGGCGCCCAGCTGGGTGTCTTCGACTTTTTCGTCGAGCAGCATGCCCATGGCTTCGCAGGCTTCCTCGCGGGTGAGGTTGCGCGCGCCGCGCTTGCCTTTGCCCAGTATGCGCACGAACGGCGCGAACGGGTGCTCGTCGGGGGTTTGCAGGGTCAGCGGGGCAAAGTCGGTCATAAGCAATTCGTCGGCCTGGGCAGGCCCGCCAGCTTGGCGGCGAGTTTGGCGGGAGTGCCGTTGAATAGTTTGTTGAGGCGCAGGCTGTTGCCCTTTTCCGGGCCCAGTTTGAGCGCGGTGTACTTGATCAGCGGGCGCGTGGCCGGGGACAGCTGGAATTCGGCGTAGAACTGGCGAAGCAGCTCGAGAACCTCCCAGTGGTCGGGGGTCAGCTCAAGGGCTTCGGCGGCGGCCAGGGCGTTGGCCACCTCAGCCGACCATTCGTCCAGGTTGACCAGGTAGCCGTCCTTGTCCAGTTCCAGCGCGCGTGCGCCGACGGTCAGGGTGTTCATAGCCAGGCGTTGACCTTGTCGTAGGTGATCGACAGCTGCACGAAACCTGGGTAATCGACGCGCTCGGCCCAGTCCGGCAGCGACAGGTTGCGCGCCTGCAGGTCTTCGGCCAATACAAAGACCTTCACGCCCTGGGTGTGCAGGGCCGATTGTTGCAGGCCGTAGGCGCCGTCGCCGCAAAGCAGGATCGCGTCCTGGCTGCCGCAGATGCGCAGGCAGCTGTCGAGGCGGCTATCGGTAAACGGGGAATGAGATACCACGTGTAGAGTCGACATCAGAGGGTAATCACCTGGTCATAGCGGTCAATCAACCGGGTGATGCCGGGGTTGTCCAGAGGCGCGGCGCTGGCGGGCGACGTGAGGCCACGCACGGCCTGGCTGTGCGCGCAGGCAAACACCTCATCGATGCCGAACAGCCCCAGCGCTTGCAGGTTGGCGCTCAGGTCTTTTTGCTGCACGGCCTTTGCGTCCTGGTGCGGCGTCAACTGGAACACGCCGTCGTCCATGAACAGCAGGCCAATCGGCAGATCGAAGGCGCCGCCGGCCAAGACAATGTCCAAGGCTTCCCGCGCACTCGGGCCCGACCACGGTGCCTGGCGGCTGATCACCAACAGGGATTTGGCCATGTCACGTGCCTCCAAAACAAATCAGGCGGTCGGCGTTCTGCGCCGCGTCGTGCAACTGGCCCAGGCCCGACAATGCCCACGGCGCCTCCAGGTTGACCGCGCTGCGTTGATAGCGCGTGGCTTCCCCCTGGTCAAGCATGCCACGGCGCAACGCCGCGGCGATGCACACCACGCCGTCGAGCTGGTGCTGGCTGACAAACTCGCGCCATTGGCGGGCGATGTCTTGCTCGTCTTGGGGAGCAACAATGTTGTTGGAGGCGCTGTGCACCCCGTCCTGATAAAAAAACAGCCGCACAATCTCATGCCCGCCGGCCAGCGCCGCCTGGGCGAACAGCAGGGCGCGGCGCGAGGAGGGCGCATGGGCTGCGCTGAATACTGCGATCGCAAACTTCATGAAAGACTCTGCAAGCAAACCTGGGCCAATGATAAAGCCGTCGCCAAGAAAAAGCCCGCCGTGATCAAAATGGTCACTGTGGTTGACCGTTCCGGGCCGGGGTGGTTGGGTGGTGACTGGCTTGCCTGCGATAGGCATACACATTTTTGTAGTGAGCGGGCTTGTCCCGCGCTGGGCTGCGAAGCGGCCCCAAACCAGGCGAATTGGGTTTGTCTGAAACGGCGCGGTGTCTTTATTGGGGCGGCTTCGCCACCCAGCGCGGGACAAGCCCGCTCACTACAGGGAGTTGTCAGCCTCTAGATACCTATGCTGCGATAGGGCCGTCATTCCACCCGAGTTTCCCCGGTAAACACCAGTGTCTGCCGACACCGCCGACACAAATACCGCCGCCCCCTGGCCACCATGCCATGGCGCTGCGACGAAAATGGAAAATCACTGTCCGCACACGGGCATCGGTAGATATAGCGCATCACCTGGCGGCGCTTCACCGCATAGGTATGGCAGCGGTCCGGCGGCAGTTCGTAGACGCCGCGCATGATCAGTTGCCATTCCTCGCCATGGGGCTGGATGCGCTCGCCAAATAATTGGTGGGCAATCAGGTGCGCCACTTCATGGGCCACGGTCTGTTTCAGGAAATGCTGACTGTTTTCACGGTACAACTGCGGGTTGAAACGCAGCAGGTTCTCGTGCAAATGCGCGACACCGGCCTTTTGGCCCCGCAGCTTGAGGCTGACCTGGGGGCGTTTGAAGCTTCGTTTGAAAAAGGATTCGGCTTGCAGGTAACACTCTTCGACGCGGGTATTGAGTTGCTCGGGCATGCTGTACATCTCTCCAGAGACGCCCAGTATGCCGCAAAGCTGGGTGTTTCCGAATCTGTCAGGCGCCGAATGGTCATCCATAACGCACAAAGCCACCTTGCGGTGGCCTTGCCTGCGGTCTGCTCGAATCAGCTGGTATAGATCGGGCCAACGCCCAGGCCCCAGACAATGACGGTAAACGCCATGATCGCCACCAGCACCACCAGCCCTACGGCGAGTATCGAGCTGGAAAACAGGAAGCCTTCGTCCGGATCGATGCTCATGAAGGTCGGCACGCCTACGTACAGCAGGTAAACCGTGTAGCAGATCGCCGCCGTGCCCACGACCATGCCCAACCACATATGCGGATAGAGCGCCGCCAGCCCGCCGATGAACAGCGGCGTCGCCGTGTAGGTGGCAAACGCGACGCAGCGCGCCATGCTTGGGTTGGCGTCATAAGTGCGCGCCATCCAGTGAATGAACGCACCCATCACCGCCACGCCGCCGAGCATGGCCGCGTACGACATCAGGGTCATCCACAGTGCGCTTTCCTGGGTCAGCATCACCGGCGCGCGGTTGCCGATGACCCAGCCGACCTGGGTGGTGCCGATAAAGGCGGATACGGCGGGGATCGCCGCGAGAATCAGGGTATGGGTGAGGTACATGTGGCTGATGCTTTCTTCTTTATCGCCACGAATTTCCCGCCATTCCTGGTCGGGGTGGGTAAAAAGCCCCACGACGTGATGGATCATGCCAGTCACTCCTGTCGTTATTGCGATCGCCCCCGATCGGAGCGCCCACGGGCCAGGTGGCCTCAAGGTCCTGGATAGCTGTGCGACCTCAAGTCGCAGTATAGGAAGGGATGACCGGAATGACTGTAGGGCCTTTAGAGCAAATTGCGCTGTAAACGGCGTTCCTAATCGCTGAGGGGTCTGTCAGATTCGGTACGGTCCAATGTGGCAGCAGGCAAGCCAGCTCCCACATTGGAACTCGGTCGTCCATGAAGGTAAAATACCGCGCTTTTCGTCACACACCTCCAGCGGATCCAAGCGCCATGGGCACTCTTACGGTCAACCAGAACAAACTGCAAAAACGCCTGCGTCGCCTGGCCGGTGAAGCGGTCGCCGATTTCAACATGATCGAGGACGGCGACAAGGTCATGGTCTGCCTCTCCGGCGGCAAGGACAGCTATACCCTGCTCGACGTGCTGCTGCACCTGCAGAAGGTCGCGCCGATCCAGTTCGAGATCGTCGCCGTCAACATGGACCAGAAGCAGCCGGGCTTTCCTGAGCAGGTGCTGCCGGCCTACCTCGAGACGTTGGGCGTCGAGTATCACATCGTCGAGAAAGACACCTATTCGGTGGTCAAGGAGTTGATCCCGGAAGGCAAGACTACCTGCTCGCTGTGCTCGCGCCTGCGCCGTGGCACGCTGTACACCTTCGCCGACGAGATCGGCGCAACCAAGATGGCCTTGGGTCACCACCGCGACGATATCGTCGAAACCTTCTTCCTCAATATGTTCTTCAACGGCTCGCTCAAGGCCATGCCGCCCAAGCTGCGTGCCGATGACGGGCGCAACGTGGTGATCCGTCCGCTGGCGTATTGCAACGAGAAGGACATCCAGGCCTACTCCGACTTCAAGCAATTCCCGATCATCCCGTGCAACCTTTGCGGCTCCCAGGAGAACCTGCAGCGCCAGGTGGTCAAGGAAATGCTCCTGGACTGGGAGCGCAAGGCCCCCGGCCGCACCGAGAGTATCTTCCGCAGCCTGCAAAACGTGCAGCCGTCGCAGCTGGCCGACCGCAACCTGTTCGACTTCGCCAGCCTCAAAATCGATGAGAGCGCCGCGTCGCGCTTCGTCAATGTTGTGAACCTCTGAGCCGCTGCAAGGCTCTGACACACGGCGCTCGCGGGCGCCGTTTTCAATTCTATTGCCAGGAGAGGGCATGCGCGATTACAAGTGGCTGCACGAATATTGTCTGAACCGCTTCGGTTCGGCGGCCGAGCTGGAAGCCCATCTGCCTGTACCCAAGACCCCGGCGCAGTTGCGCAAGATCAGTGAGGATCGCTATTTGTCGACATTGGCCCTGCGCGTGTTCCGTGCGGGCTTGAAGCACAGCGTAGTGGACGCCAAGTGGCCGGCGTTCGAGCAGGTGTTCTTCGGCTTTGACCCGGAAAAAGTCGTGTTGATGGGCGCCGAGCACCTGGAACGGCTGATGCAGGACACGCGCATCATTCGTCACCTGGGCAAGCTCAAGAGCGTGCCGCGCAATGCGCAGATGATTCTGGATATCGAGCAGGAGAAGGGCAGCTTTGGTGCGTTTGTCGCCGACTGGCCGGTGACCGACATCGTCGGGCTGTGGAAGTACCTGAGCAAGCACGGCCATCAGCTCGGCGGGCTGTCGGCGCCGCGTTTCCTGCGCATGGTCGGCAAGGACACGTTTGTGCCGAGTTATGACGTGGTCGCGGCGTTGAACGCGCAGAAGATCGTCGACAAGGCGCCGACCAGCCTGCGCGACCTGGCGGCGGTGCAGGGCGCCTTCAACCAGTGGCACGCCGAGAGTGGGCGGCCGATGTGCCAGTTGTCGATGATGCTGGCGTATACGGTGAATCATTGAGACCGAGGCGATGCCTTCGCGAGCAAGTCGAACCGTCGCACCGCCGCTCCCACATTTGTCCGCATACATCCTTTGAAATGCGGTCGAATGTGGGAGCGGGCTTGCTCGCGAAGACTGGCTATCAGGCACCCTGATCTGCCGCCAACCGCCGATTCAACTGATGCCGCCAGCGCACATACAGCAGCGCCGTACAAAACACCGCCAGGCTTGCCAGCATCTCCAGCACCCCGAACCCTTGGCGGTTGGGGTCATACGCCGCCAGCGCGCCCTTGATGAAATACAGGTTCACCACAAAGCACATCCACGAATGCCCCCTTGCGCTGCCGATCAGCATCCCCGGCGCCAGTACCAGCAGCGGCACCAGTTCGATCAGCAGGATCACCCAAGGCCGTGCACCGTGCAGGTCGGCGATGAACAGGTAGTACACGCAGAGCAACGCCACCAACGCGAAAAACGCCAGCAGGCTCAGTGCGCGTGCAAGCTTTACGCGCGGCTCCAGCCACGCCTGGGGCGGCAGGACCTTAGGCTTCGTGGCCACGGCCGTTCTCCAGCAGCGTGGCGGTGGTGGCCAGGCGCAGGCCCAGGGCCCGGCACAAGGTGATTTCATGTTGATCGAGCAGGCGCTTGCCGTCAGGCCCGGCATGGTGGGTGGGCCCATAAGGCGTGCCGCCGCCCTGGGTGTCGAGCAAGGCCTGTTCGCTGTAGGGCAGGCCGGTGATCAACATGCCGTGGTGCAACAGCGGCAGCAGCATCGACATCAGGGTGGTTTCCTGACCGCCGTGCAGGCTGGCGGTGGAGGTGAACACACCGGCCGGCTTGCCGACGAGCGCACCGGTCAGCCACAGGTTGCTGGTGCCGTCGAGAAAGTACTTGAGCGGAGCGGCCATGTTGCCGAAGCGGGTCGGGCTGCCCAAGGCCAGGCCTGAGCAGTTTTTCAGGTCATCCAGGCTGGCATACAGCGCGCCTTCGTCCGGAATGCTCGGCGCCACGGCTTCGCATTCGGTGGAGATCGCCGGCACGGTGCGCAAACGCGCTTCCATCCCGCCTTGCTCGATGCCTCGGGCGATCTGCCGAGCCATTTCGCTCACCGAGCCATGGCGGCTGTAATAGAGCACCAACACATACGGCGACGTCACGGCAGGATCTCCACTACGTTTTCCGGCGGGCGGCCAATGATGGCTTTATCAGCGGTTTCCAGGATCGGGCGTTCCATCAGCTTCGGGTGGGCGGCGATGGCGGCAATCAACTGCGCTTCGCTGAGGCTGGCGTCGGCCAGGTTGAGGGCCTTGTACTCGTCTTCACCGCTGCGCAGCAGTTGGCGCGCGCTGATGCCCAGCTTGCCGAGCAGGGCCTTCAATTGCGCGGCGTCCAGCGGGGTTTCCAGGTAGCGCACCACGGTGGGGGTGAGCCCGCGGGCTTGCAGCAGTTCCAGCGCACCGCGTGATTTCGAGCAGCGCGGGTTGTGATAAAGCGTCAGATCGGTCATGTGCGGGTCGCATCTTGCGTAAGGTGGCGGGTATTCTACCTGCGCTGCGGCCCGTCCTTAAACCGTAAGAGGCGATAGGTCGCAGCCAACGTTCATTTTTGCGAAGGATTACCCCATGACTAAGCGACTGATCGGTGCACTGGCGATCATCACGACCCTGCTGCTCAGCGGCTGCGGTAACGATTACGGCGTTGACCAGAATGGTCAGAAGGTGGCGGCCGAACGCTTGGACAAACAGTGGCTGGTGGTCAATTACTGGGCCGAATGGTGTGGGCCGTGCCGCACGGAAATCCCTGAGCTCAATGCCTTGGCCGAAAAGCTGAAGGCTCAGAACGTGGGCGTGTTCGGGGTCAATTTCGACAATGTGCAGGGTGAGGAACTCAAAGCCGCCAGCGACAAGCTGGGTATCAAGTTCACGGTGCTGGCGCAGAACCCGGAAGGTATTTTCGATATTCCACGCAGCGAAGCGTTGCCGGTGACCTACATCATTGACGACAAGGGCAAGGTGCGTGAGCAGTTGATGGGCGAGCAGACGGCCGAAGGGGTGTTGGCCAAACTCAAGGCCCTGCGCGGCTAAACCTGTGATGGGAGCTGGCTTGTGTGGGAGCTGGCTTGCCTGCGATAGCATCACCGGGGTCTTACGGATAGACCGAGGTGTCTGCATCGCAGGCAAGCCAGCTCCCACAGGAAAGCCAATCCAGAGCGGGTTTCAGCCTTCTTCCAGCCACAGGCGAATCGGCTTGCCCTCGGCCGGCCAGAAACGCGTCTGCTCGATCGGCGAAATGTCCCAGCGTTGCACGTTTTGCAGGGCCTGGAAGAAGCGGTGTTCCTGCTCCATCAACGCCTCGGCGCAGAGCTTGCGGGTGCTGCCGATCTTGCCGAAGCTGAGCGTGTTGCCTTCGACGGTGTACGGCGCAAACCAATGATTGCAACCGCCATTGCCGTAGGCGCGGCCATCGGCGCCGAGGGTGACGGTCAGGTGCGCGTAGTCCATCAGCGGCCGTTCACCGATCCATTCCACCACGTAGCTGTGATCGCGCTTGAGCTTGACCGCGTCCCCGGCGCAGCCGGTGAGGGCCGCTCCGAGGGCGGCGAGCAGAAGCAGGCCTTTCATTGCGCGGCCTTCTGGCATTTCGGGCAGCGGTGCGTGTCGCCCTCGCTGGCCCAGCCCAACTCGGCGATGCGCGCGTTGGCCGCCGGTTGCAATGGCTCCTTGGTCAGCTTGGTTTCCACCGCGAATTCGAACTCCAACACTGCATCGCAGCTGTCGCAGTTGACCTTCCAGGTGTGAATCTCCAGCTCGCCGAATTTCGGCCCCTGGGCCATGGCGACCCACTGGCCCGCCGGGCGGATGGAGTAGCGCGCGTCGCCTTCGACGGTGAGGCGCATCGACAGGGTTTTACTGCCACGCAGGGTGACGATCAACACGTCGCCATGCTTGATCGAACCGCCGTTGCCAGTGACCTGGTAACGGCCCGGCACCAGGGCACGGCATTCGATCAGGGTGTGTTGCGGGCTCAGCAAACTGAAGCGGAAATCGTGTTCGGCCATGGATCCTCCAAATAGGCGCGGCATCCTATCACGGGTGCTTGCTCATCATGAGCCTGGTATGTGACCGCTGATCAACCTTCGACAAGGTTCTGCGCCCGGCCATCGGCCCAGGCGGCAATATTGGCCAGGGTGGTGCCGGCGATGGCCGCGAGGGCTTCGCGGGTGAGGAATGCCTGGTGGGCGGTAATGATCACATTCGGGAAGGTCAGCAGGCGCGCGAGGATATCGTCCTGCAAGGGCAGGTCGGAGCGGTCTTCGAAAAACAGTTGGGCTTCTTCCTCGTACACATCCAGCCCGAGGTAGCCCAACTGGCCGTCCTTGAGCGCTTCGATGAGTGCCGGAGTGTCGACCAGGCCACCGCGACCGGTGTTGATCAGCATCGCGCCGCGCTGCATCTGCGCCAGGGAGCGGGCGTTGATCAGGTGTTGACTGTCGGCGGTCAGCGGGCAGTGCAGGCTGATGATCTGCGCCTGGGCGAGCAATTCGGGCAAGCTCACGTAGCCTGCGCCGAGCGCCAGGACCTCGGGGTTGGGAAAGGGGTCGCAGGCGAGCAGTCGGCACCCGAAGCCGGCCATGATCCTGGCGAAGGTCGCGCCGATCTGCCCGGTGCCCACCACCCCGACGGTCTTGCCCACTAAGTCAAAACCGGTGAGGCCATGCAGGCTGAAATCGCCATCGCGGGTGCGGTTATAGGCGCGATGCAGGCAGCGGTTGAGGGCCAGGATCAGCGCGACCGCATGCTCGGCCACCGCATGGGGCGAATAGGCTGGCACGCGCACGATGGCCAGGCCCAGGCGCTTGGCGGCGGCCAGGTCCACATGGTTGTAACCCGCCGAGCGCAGGGCGATCAGCCGCGTGCCGCCCTTGGCCAGCTGTTCCAGCACCGCGGCACTGAGGTCGTCGTTGATAAAGGCGCATACCACTTCGTGATGTTCGGCCAGGGCCACGGTGTCGAGGTTGAGCCGGGCGGGCTGGAACTGCAGCGCCAGGCCCGCTGGCAGCGGCTCGCCGAGAAAACTGTCGCGATCGTACGCCTGGCTGCTGAAAAGAATGACGCGCATTGAAAAGCTCCCTGCAATCGTAAGTCTGTAAGTATCTACACCTCTTCGTAGTGAGCGGGCTTGTCCCGCGCTGGGCTGCGAAGCGGCCCCAAACCAGGCGAATTGGGTTTGTCTGACACTGCGCGGTGTCTTTATTGGGGCGGCTTCGCCACCCAGCGCGGGCGGTGCGACGATTCGCCAAGCCCGCTCACTACAAAAATGTGTAGATAGCTATGCGCATCGCGGGCAAGCCCGGCTCCCACACCTGATGAATAGGCTTCAGGCCTTGACCCGCGCTTCACTGGCCAGGCGCGCAATCGACATGTCCAGTTCGTCCAGCGCGTGCAGGGCCTTGGCGTCGTTCTGCTTGAGCAGGGTTTCGGCGCGGTGGCAGGCGGCACGCAGTTGCGGGACGCCGCAGTAACGGGTCGCGCCATGCAGGCGGTGCACACGTTCGATCAAGGCGTTGTGGTCGCTGGCGTCACGCGCGAGGGTGATGGCCAGGCGATCGGCTTCCAGGGAGGCCAGCAACATCGCCAGCATATCGGCCGCCAGGTCCGCTTTGCCGGCGGCCAGGCGCAAGCCTTCCTCGTGGTCGAGCACCGGCAGTTGCACGCCAGGGCCAAGGCCTTCGGTTGCGCGTTCCGGCGCCTGGTTGCGCAGGGCCAGGCCGGTCCATTTCAACACCACCTGGGCCAATTGCCGCTCGCTGATGGGTTTGGTCAGGTAATCGTCCATGCCGCTTTGCAGCAGGGCACGTTTTTCGTTGGCCATGGCGTGGGCGGTGAGGGCCACCACCGGCAGTGGCGTGCCGCTGCGTTCGCTTTCCCACTGGCGGATCGCCTCGGTGCTCTGGCGACCGTCCATGCCGGGCATCTGCACGTCCATCAGCACCAGGTCGAAGGTGTCCTGTTTCACCGCGTCGACAGCTGCGTACCCGCTTTCCACTGCGCTTACCCGAGCGCCCATGTCTTCGAGCAGCGTCTGCACCAACAGCAGGTTCGCCGGGTTGTCATCCACGCACAGCACCCGCGGTGCCCGGCTGGACAGCGGCTCGCCCGGTTCGCTGCGCGACGGGCGCGGGCTGATCAGGTCGGACAACGCGCGGCGCAGTTTGCGCGTACACGCAGGCTTCGCCTGCAATTGGCTGTTGGGGTTGGGCACGGACTGGTTGAACAGCATCTGTTCGGTGGTCGGGCAGAGCACCAGCACCTTGCAGCCCAGGTGTTCCAAATCCCACAGATGCTGGTTGAGGCGCTCGGGCGGGATATCATTGGCGGTGACGCCGAGTACCGCAAGGTCGATGGCCTGGTCGGTCTGATGCGCGCTGGTGATGCCGTTGGTCAGGCTTTCCAGGGTGTTGAACGGCGTGACTTCCAGGCCGCAGTCTTCCAGTTGGTGCTGCAATGCCTGGCGCGCCAGCTCGTGGTTTTCCAGCACGGCCACGCGATGGCCCAGCAGCGGCGCGCAAGGCAAGTCCTCGACGTCGTCACGGGTCTTGGGCAGGTTCAAGCTGATCCAGAACTCCGAGCCTTCGCCCGGCGTGCTGTCGACGCCGATCTCACCGCCCATCTGTTCGATCAGGCGCTTGGAAATCACCAGGCCCAACCCCGTACCGCCCGGTTGGCGCGACAATGAGTTATCGGCCTGGCTGAAGGCCTGGAACAGCGCGCGCACGTCCTGGCTGGACAGGCCGATGCCGGTGTCCTGCACGCTGATGCGCAGTTGCACGCTGTCTTCCTGTTCGTCCTCGATCATCGCCCGGGCCACGATAGTGCCTTCGCGGGTGAACTTGATCGCGTTGCTGATCAGGTTGGTGAGGATCTGTTTGAGACGCAGCGGGTCGCCGACCAACGCCAGCGGCGTGTCGCGATAGACCAGGCTCACCAGCTCCAGCTGCTTGGCATGGGCGGCCGGGGCGAGGATGGTCAGGGTGTCTTGCAGCAAGTCGCGCAGGTTGAACGGAATGCTGTCGAGCACCAGCTTGCCGGCTTCGATTTTCGAGAAGTCGAGGATCTCGTTGATGATGCCCAGCAGGTTGTCGGCGGACTTTTCGATGGTGCCCAGGTAGTCGAGCTGGCGCGGCGTCAGTTCGCTTTTTTGCAGCAAATGGGTAAAGCCGAGGATGCCGTTGAGCGGCGTGCGGATTTCATGGCTCATGTTGGCCAGGAATTCCGACTTGATACGGCTGGCCTCCAGGGCTTCCTTGCGGGCCAGGTCCAGCTCGATGTTCTGGATCTCGATGGTCTCCAGGTTCTGGCGCACGTCTTCGGTGGCCTGGTCGATGCTGTGTTGCAGTTCTTCCTGCGCATTCTGCAGCGTCTCGGCCATGCGGTTGATGCCCAGGGCGAGCTGGTCCAGTTCCTGGCTGCCCAGCGGCGGCAGGCGGGTCTCCAGGTTGCCGTCCTTGAGTTGCGCCACGGCTTGCTTGATCTGGCCGATCGGCGAATTGATCGTACGGCTGATGCGCAGGGCCAGAGCCGCGGTGCAGATCAGGCCGATGGCGATCAGTAGCAGGCTGGCGAACAGGCTGCGGTAACCGCGCAGCAACATGCCGGTGTGGGACAGTTCCACTTCGACCCAGCCGAGCAGGCGGTCGGCTTCATCCGGGATCAGGTCGCCGGCGAGGTTGCGATGACGGCCGAACACTGGCAGCAGGTAGCGGGTGGCGTCGTTGCCGGTGCGCTGCAACAGGTGCGAGCTGTTGCCGACGGGCGCCTGGTTCAGCATGGTCGGGCCCGCATGGGCAAGGGGCGCACGGTCTGGGCTGAGGAAGGCCACGGTGCGTACGTCCGGTTGTTCCAGGGACTGGGTGGCGATGCGCTCCAGCAGGTCGGTGTTGCGCGCGCTCAGGGCAGGCGCCACCAACGGCGCCAACTGTTCGGCGATCATTTCGCCGCGCTGCAGCAATTCGGCCTGCAACTCCGAGAGCTGCATCCAGGTGAAGTAGCCGCCCAGCAACGAGGCCATCAGGCTGGTCGGTAATAAGGTCAGCAACAGTACGCGGCCTTTTATCCCCATTCTTGTCAGCACGCCACTCTCCTGCTACCACATTGATATCTACGGTTTCACGCAGGCGTCCAGCCCGCGTCACACTGCGCAGTGTAGCCATTTGCACGGTGTGGAATCTCGTAAATTAATGACGGATGGCAATCTTCAGGGGATTGGGTGGCGTTTGACGGCGATGGTGTACCGATGTCGGCGGTCAGGCGCGGCGCTGTTTGCGTTTTTTCCACTGGTGGGCAACCCACCAGCGCCAATACCCCATGGTCAGGCAATAGGCGAGTGCGCCCAGCACCAGCCCCAACACCACCGAACCCAGCAGGAACGGCTGCCACAGTGTGCTCAATTGCCCGCTGATCCACTCCCAGGTCAGGTCGTCCGGAAGGCTGCGCGGTGGCACATTCATCAGCCAGGCGCCGGTCATGTAGGTGCACACGAATACCACCGGCATGGTGATCGGGTTGGTCAGCCACACCAGGCTGACTGCGATGGGCATATTGCCGCGCACCGCAATCGCCAGGAGCGCAGCGAGCAGCATTTGCAGGGGGATCGGGATAAAAGCCGCGAACAAACCCACGGCCATCGCGCGCGCAACCGAGTGCCGGTTCAGGTGCCACAGGTTCGGGTCATGCAGCAACGTGCCGAGAAACTGTAATGACTTGTGTTCCCGGATACTGCTGGGGTCGGGCATGTACCGTTTGAATAAGCGCCGGGGCATAAGGGGTCCAGGTCAGTTCGAGGGGCAAGTATGCGCGCATTCTATAAACAGAAAATTCAGACTTTGTGACAAAACATCAGAGGCAGTGTCGGGTTCCCGGTCAAGACTAGTGGATCACTTGAAAAGGATGATTCATGAGGGCTGGGATGTTCGCGCTGGCGCTGGGGCTGCTGGCCTTGCGCTTGCTAACGGCGTTGCCGTCCACCGGATGGCTGATTGCCGTGTTGGCGCTGGCGTTGATGCTGTTGCCGTTTCGCACCTACCCGCTGGCGTTTTTCCTGCTGGGGCTGAGCTGGGCGTGCATCAGCGCGCAGTCGGCGCTGGATGACCGCCTGAAGCCGGCGCTGGACGGCCAGACACGCTGGATAGAAGGGCGCGTCATCGGGCTGCCGCAACGCACGGGCGAGGCGGTGCGTTTCGAGTTGGCCGACAGTCGGTCGCGAAACGCCCGGCTGCCCAAACGTATCCGGGTGTCCTGGCGCGGTGGGCCGCCGGTGCACAGCGGTGAACGCTGGCGCCTGGCAATCACCCTCAAGCGGCCGGCCGGGTTGCTGAACTTCCATGGCTTCGACCAGGAAGCCTGGCTGCTGGCCCAGCGCATCGGCGCCACGGGCACGGTGAAGGACGGCGAGCGCCTGGCACCGGCCCGAAACGCCTGGCGCGACAGCGTGCGCCAGCGCCTGGTGGCGGTGGATGCCCAAGGTCGTGAAGCCGGGCTGATTGCGCTGGTGCTGGGAGACGGCTCTGGGCTGGCGACCACCGATTGGCAGGTATTGCAGGACACCGGCACCGTGCATCTGCTGGTTATTTCCGGCCAGCACATCGGTTTGCTGGCGGGCTTGATCTACGGGTTGATCGCTGGGTTGGCGCGCTATGGATGCTGGCCCCGCGCCTGGCCTTGGCTGCCGTGCGCGTGTGGCCTGGCGTTCGGCGCCGCGCTGGGTTATGGCTTGCTTGCCGGGTCTGGCGTGCCGGTGCAGCGCGCCTGCGTGATGGTCGGGCTGGTGTTGTTGTGGCGGCTGCGCTTTCGGCATTTGGGGCTGTGGTGGCCGTTGCTGCTGGCACTCGATGGGGTACTTATGCTGGAGCCGCTGGCCAGTCTGCAGCCGGGTTTCTGGTTGTCGTTTGCCGCGGTGGCAGTGCTGATCCTGGCGTTCGGTGGGCGGTTGGGCCCCTGGAGCCTGTGGCAAGCCTGGACCCGCCCGCAGTGGCTGATTGCAATTGGATTGTTTCCCGCCTTGCTGGTGTTGGGGCTGCCCATCAGCCTGAGTGCGCCGCTGGCCAATCTGGTGGCGGTGCCCTGGATCAGCCTGGTGGTCTTGCCGTTGGCGTTGCTCGGCACGGCATTGCTGCCTTTACCCTTTGTAGGTGAAGGGTTGCTGTGGCTGGCGGGCGGCGCGCTGGGTGGGTTGTTCAACGCCCTGGCCTGGCTCGCAGGGCAGATGCCCGCGTGGATTCCGGCCGAGGTTGCGTTGGGGTATTGGCTGGTGAGCCTGCTTGGCGCCGTGCTGCTATTGCTGCCAAAAGGCCTGCCGTTTCGGGTGCTGGGCTGGCCGATGCTGTTGCTGGCGGCGTTTCCCCCGCGCGAGGAGGTACCTCACGGGCAAGTGGAGGTGCTGCAACTGGACGTCGGCCAGGGCCAGTCGCTGATTTTGCGCACCCGTCACCACACCTTGCTGTATGACGCCGGCCCGCGTACCGGTAGCTTTGACCTGGGCGCCCGCGTGGTGTTGCCGTCGTTGCGCAAGCTCGGGGTGCGCGAACTGGACATGATGTTGCTCAGCCACGCCGACGCGGATCACGCCGGTGGCGCGGCGGCGGTTGCCAGGGGAATGCCGATCAAGCGCGTGGTCGGCGGGGAGACCGAGGGGCTGCCGGCGTTTCTCGCTACCCAGCCGTGCGTCAGTGGCGAACGGTGGAGCTGGGACGGTGTGACGTTCGAACTGTGGCAGTGGCCTGACGCTATCAACGGCAACCCGAAGTCCTGTGTATTGCAGGTGCAGGCCAACGGCGAGCGCCTGTTGCTCACCGGCGATATTGATCGCGCGGCCGAACGGGCCATGCTTGCCTCAGCCCTGGCGGTGCCCACCGATTGGTTGCAAGCGCCGCACCACGGCAGTCGCACATCGTCGTCCTGGGCGTTCCTGGAACGCCTCCAGCCGCGCTCCGTGCTCATTTCACGGGGGCGCGGCAATGCGTTCGGCCATCCCCATCCGCAGGTCATGGCACGTTACCAGCGCTTGGGCAGCCAGGTGTATGACAGCGCCGAGCAAGGGGCCGTGCGCCTGCAATTGGGGGCCTTCGCGCCACCGATTGTTGCGCGCAGTCAACGAAGGTTCTGGCGCGAGCGGTTACCCTAGGCGCTCGTCGCCGCAGCCGATGGGGTCTGTGGCCGGTGAACCTATATGGTAAAGTGGCGCACTTTTTCGAGGGGACATTCACTGTGTGGGAATTGGTCAAATCCGGCGGCTGGATGATGTTGCCGATCATCATGAGTTCTATCGCCGCACTCGGCATCGTCGCCGAGCGCCTGTGGACCCTGCGCGCCAGTCGTGTCACTCCCGAGCATCTGCTGGGTCAGGTCTGGGCCTGGATCAAGAACAAGCAGCTCGACAAGGAAAAACTCAAGGAGCTGCGCGCCAACTCCCCGCTGGGTGAAATCCTCGCCGCGGGCCTGGCCAACTCCAAGCATGGTCGCGAGATCATGAAAGAGTGCATCGAAGAAGCCGCCGCCCGCGTCATCCATGAGCTGGAGCGCTACATCAACGCCCTGGGCACCATTGCCGCCATGGCGCCGTTGCTCGGCCTGCTCGGCACGGTGCTGGGCATGATCGATATTTTCAGCTCGTTCATGGGCTCCGGCATGACCTCCAACGCCGCCGTGCTGGCGGGGGGCATCTCCAAGGCACTGATCACCACGGCGGCGGGCCTGATGGTCGGGATTCCTTCGGTGTTCTTCCATCGTTTCCTGCAACGGCGCATCGATGAACTGGTGGTCGGCATGGAACAGGAAGCCATCAAGCTGGTGGAAGTGGTGCAGGGCGACCGTGACGTGGACCTGGTTGGGGGCAACGCGTGAAATTTCGCCGTAAGCGCCGGGAAAACGTTGACATCAACCTCGCGTCGCTGATCGACGTGGTGTTTATCCTGCTGCTGTTTTTTGTCGTCACCACCACCTTTAATCGGCAGACCGAGCTGCGCGTCGACCTGCCGGAAGCCGTGAGCGGTTCGCCGGCCGAAGACCAGGAAGTCAAGCAACTGGACATCGCCATCAGCGCCGAAGGGGTGTTCTCGGTGAATAACCAGTTGCTCGAGAAAAACGACCTTAATAGCCTGATGGACGCCTTGCAGAAAGAGTCCGGCGGCGATACTAAAATGCCGCTGTCGATCAGTGCCGACGGCAAAACCCCGCACCAGTCCGTGATCACTGCGATGGATGCCGCCGGCAAGCTCGGTTTCAGCCACCTGCGCATGACCACCATCGAGGCGGCGAGCGCGCCCTGATGGCCATGTCCGATCGTTTGCTCAAGGCCTGGTACGAGGGCCACCCGGCGCTTGCGCTGTTGCGTCCGCTGGAAACCCTGTACCGCCGGGTGGTACAGCGCAAGCGCGCGCGCTTCCTGGCGGGCGAGGGCGATATCTACCGATCGCCGGTGCCGGTGGTGGTGGTGGGTAATATCACCGTGGGCGGCACCGGCAAGACGCCGCTGATCCTATGGCTAATCGACCACTGCCGGCGCAGCGGCTTGCGCGTGGGCGTCGTCAGCCGCGGTTATGGCGCCAAGCCACCCCAGCTGCCTTGGCGGGTCGACGCCAGCCACAGCGCTGAAGTGGCCGGTGACGAGCCTTTGCTGATTGTGCAGCGTTGCGGTGTGCCCTTGATGATCGACCCGGATCGCAGCCGGGCGGTCAAGGCGCTGCTGGTCAGCGAAACCCTCGACCTGATCCTCTCCGACGATGGCCTGCAGCATTACCGCCTGGCCCGTGACCTTGAACTGGTACTGATCGACGCCGCCCGTGGCCTGGGCAACCGACGTTGCCTGCCGGCGGGACCGCTGCGCGAGCCTGTGGAGCGGCTGCAAAGCGTCGATGCGCTGTTGTATAACGGCGCCGCCAGCGATCGAGACGATGGTTTTGCCTTTCACTTGCAGCCCACCGCCCTGGTCAATCTGCAGACCGGCGAGCGCCGGGCGGTCGACTACTTTGCCGCGGGCCAGCCAGTGCATGCTGTCGCCGGCATCGGTAACCCGCAGCGTTTCTTCAAGACCCTTGAAACGCTACACTGGCAGCCGATACCCCATGCGTTCGCCGACCATGCGCCGTATAGCGCCCAGGTGCTGAATTTTACACCGTCATTGCCGCTGGTCATGACCGAGAAGGACGCGGTCAAGTGCCGCGCCTTTGCCCAGCCCGACTGGTGGTACCTTGCGGTGGATGCGCTGCCGTCGCCAGCGTTCGTCGCCTGGTTCGACACGCAGCTGATGCGCCTGTTGCCTGCACGTCTATTGCCTTAAACCGCTTCTTTCCAGGAAACACTCATGGACACCAAACTGCTCGACATCCTCGCTTGCCCGATCTGCAAAGGCCCGCTCAAGCTCAGCGCCGACAAGACCGAGCTGATCAGCAAAGGCGCCGGCCTGGCTTACCCGGTCCGTGATGGCATCCCGGTGATGCTGGAGAGCGAAGCCCGCACCCTGACCACCGATGAGCGCCTGGATAAATGACCACAGCCTTTACCGTCGTCATTCCCTCGCGCTACGCGTCGACCCGCCTGCCGGGCAAGCCGCTGCAGCTGATCGGCAACAAGCCGATGATCCAGCTGGTGTGGGAACAGGCCTGCAAAAGCAGCGCCGAGCGTGTGGTGGTGGCCACCGACGATCCGCGCATCATCGAAGCCTGCAAGGGTTTCGGCGCCGAGGCCGTGCTGACGCGCGAAGACCACAACTCCGGCACCGACCGCCTGGCCGAAGTGGCCACCCAACTCGGCCTGGCGCCGGATGCCATCGTGGTCAACGTGCAAGGTGACGAGCCGTTGATCCCGCCGAGCGTGATCGACCAGGTCGCCGCCAACCTGGCCGCCCATGGCGAAGCCCGCATGGCGACCCTGGCCGAACCGATCGAAGACATCGCCACCCTGTTCAACCCGAACGTGGTCAAAGTGGTCAGCGACCTCAACGGCCTGGCGCTGACGTTCAGCCGCTCGACCCTGCCCTGGGCGCGCGATGCCTTCGCCAGCCACCCTGACGTACTGCCGGAAGGTGTGCCCTATCGCCGGCATATCGGCA
Source organism: Pseudomonas cedrina subsp. cedrina (assembly GCF_001983175.1). Taxonomy (GTDB): domain Bacteria; phylum Pseudomonadota; class Gammaproteobacteria; order Pseudomonadales; family Pseudomonadaceae; genus Aquipseudomonas; species Aquipseudomonas cedrina. The sequence continues at coordinate 276,713 of NZ_MNPW01000003.1, read as the reverse complement.
TTTACGCCTACCGCGCTGGTTTCCTGCATGACTTCGTCAGCTGGGGCCCGTGCTGGCTGGAAAACACCGAATCCCTGGAGCAATTGCGTGCCTTGTGGCATGGCGTGCGCATCCATGTGGGCGATGCGCTGGAAGCGCCGCCGGCGGGTGTCGACACCCCGGAAGACCTCGAGCGCGTCCGTCGCCTGCTGGGGGCCTGATGGAGGTTCTGTTTGTCTGCCTGGGCAATATTTGCCGCTCGCCCACCGCAGAAGGCGTACTGCGCCACAAGTTGCGCGAGGCAGGGTTGGCGGGCCAGGTCGATGTAGCGTCCGCCGGTACCGGCGAATGGCACATCGGCAATCCGCCGGATCAACGCAGCCAACGGGCAGCGTTGGCGCGCGGCTACGATTTGTCCGCCCAGCGGGCCCAACAGGTCAGCCGCGCCGACTTTGCGCGCTACGACCTTATCCTGGCGATGGACCACAGCAACCTGCGCAACCTCAAGGCCCTGCAACCGGGCCAGGGCAAGGCGCAGCTGGACCTGTTCCTGCGCCGTTACGCATCCGAAGTGGACGAAGTGCCCGACCCGTATTACGAAGGTGAACAAGGCTTCGAACGGGTCCTGGACCTGATCGAGCGCGCCTGTGATCTGTTGGTGATCGAATTGAAGGGGCGCCTATGACCTTGCACGTGCAGTCGCAGGTATCGCTCAAGCCATTCAACAGCTTTGGCATTGATGTTCGTGCCCAATTATTCGCCGAGGCCCACAGCGACGACGACGTCCGTGAGGCCCTGGCCTATTCGGCCGCGCAAGCACTGCCGTTGCTGGTGATCGGTGGGGGCAGCAACTTGCTGTTGACCCAGGACATCCCGGCGCTGGTGCTGCGCATGGCAACCCAAGGTATCCGCGTGCTGCATGACGACGGCACGCACGTGGTGGTCGAGGCCGAAGCGGGCGAGGCCTGGCACCCGTTTGTGCTGTGGACCCTGGCGCACGGTTTCTGCGGCCTGGAAAACCTCAGCCTGATCCCCGGCACCGTTGGCGCCGCGCCCATGCAGAACATCGGCGCCTACGGGGTGGAGATCAAGGATGTATTCGCCGGCCTGACCGCCCTGGATCGCCACACCGGTGAACTACGGGATTTCAGCCTGGAACAATGCAACTTTGCCTACCGTGACAGCCTGTTCAAGCACGAAACCGGACGCTGGCTGATCCTGCGGGTGCGCTTTGCCCTCAGCCGCGCCAGCCACCTGAAACTCGACTACGGCCCGGTGCAGCAGCGCCTGGCGGGGCAGGGGATCACCGAGGCGACGCCGAGCGATGTCAGCCGTGCGATTTGCAGCATCCGCCGCGAAAAACTGCCGGACCCGGCAGAGCTTGGCAATGCCGGAAGCTTCTTCAAGAACCCATTGGTGTCCCAGGCCCTGGCGGCAGAGCTGCAAACGCAATACCCGGACCTGGTGGCTTACCCCCAGGCCGACGGGCAAATGAAGCTCGCCGCCGGCTGGCTGATCGACAAGGCGGGCTGGAAGGGTTTCCGTGAGGGCGATGCCGGCGTACACAAGCTGCAGGCACTGGTGCTGGTCAACTATGGCGGTGCCACGGGGCACGATATCGCCAACCTGGCCCAGCGTATCCAGCGCGATATCGCCGAGCGCTTCAAGGTCGAGCTGGAAATGGAGCCCAATCAGTATTGATCCCTGTTCTCGGCACAAAAAAATGCCCCGCATCTATCGATACGGGGCATTTTTTATTGCGTTAGCAATCAGTCATCGCGGCTCATGATGCCGAAGATCTGCAACAGGCTGATAAACAGGTTGTAGATCGATACATACAGGCTGACGGTCGCCATGATGTAGTTACGCTCACCACCGTGGATGATCGCGCTGGTCTGGAACAGGATGCACACCGAGGAGAACAGCACAAAACCCGCGCTGATCGCCAGTTGCAGGCCGCTGATCTGGAAGAACATGCCTGCAACGACAGCCGCCAACAACACGAAGAAGCCCGCGGTGATGAAGCCGCCCAGGAAGCTCATGTCCTTACGGGTGATCAGCACATAGGCCGACAGACCACCGAACACCAGGGCGGTCATGGCAAACGCCGAGCTGACCACTTCCGCACCGCCGGCCATGCCGAGGTAACGGTTGAGGATCGGGCCGAGGATGAAGCCCATGAAACCCGTCAAAGCAAACGCCGACACCAGGCCCCAGGCCGAGTCGCGCAGCTTGTTGGTCAGGAAGAACAGACCATAGAAGCCGATCAACACGACAAAGATATTCGGGTAGCCGACGCGCATCTGCTGCGCCACGAACGCCATCACACCGCTGAATGCGAGGGTAAGGGCGAGCAAGCCATAGGTGTTGCGCAACACGCGGCTGACTTCAAGCTGCTCAGCCTGCGCGTTGCCATTCACTGCGTAATTCTGTTCGCGCATGGCGACACTCCTCCGATTTTGAAACGTTCAGTCGCAAAGATCATAACAGACGCTCTGTAACAAGCTATGGCGAGAGTTTGACAGTGTGTTTCATTCGGGTATTATGGCGCCCGCTGAGACGGGATGGGCTATGATAATCCTGTGGATGCACAAGGGAAATTGGCAGAGTGGTTGAATGCACCGGTCTTGAAAACCGGCGAACGTTAATAGCGTTCCCAGGGTTCGAATCCCTGGTTTCCCGCCAAGATTCACACGAAAGCCTCGCAAATGCGGGGCTTTTGTGTTTCTGGGGCTTGAGTAGATAACGCCGGTTTTTGATAGGCGTTCCGAAACTTTCGGGTAGGAGTTCCGAAACTTCGCCTATTTAGATGGTTTAGCAGTGGCGCCAATCCTCCTGTAAACCCTTTTGGTGATCTCCTGTTTGCTATGTCCCAGCAGTAGGCTTGCGTCGCCAATATCGATGATTTCCGATGCCGCCTTGGGTCGGATGTCACGAAACTGAAACCCTCCAATCTTTGCTGCGAGCATAGGGTCGCCCTGATCCAGCGCTTTCTGCTGCGCCTTCTCTCTTGCCTTGTCCCAGCGCAGGCGCAACATGCCTTTTGTCATCCTTTTTCCGTACTGGTTGATTAGTAGGTACTTGGAGGGGTGGTGCGCATTTCTTTCGATTATCTCTCTAACCAATTTCCCGAGACTGTTTTCTCCGGATTCTGTCCGCATGAGAATTCTGAGTTTCTGCCCGGTTTTACCCTGGGTGACCAGGAAATAATCGCCCTCGGTATCGTCGCTACGCATGATGATCACATCGGCAGGTCGCTGGCCGGTCAGGTAGGCCAGGTCCATGGCTTCCTTGAGTTCTGGGCCCGCCATACCGTAGACCGCGTCCCAAACCACCGCGTTGGCGTAGTAGTCGCGTGGAACCTCCTTGTTCTTCCTGACGCCTTGACAAGGATTCTCCCGCTCAGTGAGGCCCCACTCGCGGGCCATATTGAACACGTGAGACAGAAGGGCAATTTCTCGGTTGGCTCTAACCTTGGCGGTGCGTGCGTCGCGATATCCGGCGATATTTGCTGGCGTGATGGAGTCTATGGGAGCCCCATCGAATGTGGGACGTAGCTGTTTTAGTTCGGCCAGGTTGTCTTTCTGGGTACGCTTGCCCTTTTTCGGAATGACTTCGCGGACGTAACGATCAAATATCCCCTGCATCATGGTCAGATCTGCTGGCTTTTCCTTGGCCTCAAGCTCTGCCCACTTCAATCGGGCTTTACTCAGGTCGCCACCGAGCGGGATTTCTTTTCCCGTCGAGTCTTTGTAGTAGTAACCAACCCACACTTTACCGTTCTTACGAGGGCGTTTACGGCGAACCATTCCCGGAGGCAAGTCCCTATTTTCTGTGTTTCGAGGCCGCATCTCAGTTCACCCTGGAAAAGTCAGGCGTCCAAACTGGCCGCGTAGGTGGGGGGCTTTGCTCAGCGTTAAGCGTTGCATCAGCGAGCGCTGCCCCGCGCAGCTTTGCTTTCATATGTCTACCCCCATCATTCCCTGGATGGGCGGCAAACGCCGCCTAGCCGACCGTCTTATGCCTCTCTTCCCACCCCACGAATGCTACGTCGAAGTCTTTGCCGGCGGCGCCGCACTTTATTTCATGCGCCCCCAGGCTGCGCCCGTTGAGGTCCTCAACGACATCAACGGCGACCTGGTGACGCTGTACCGCGTCGTGCAGAACCACTTGGAAGAATTCGTGCGCCAGTTCAAATGGGCGCTCAGCTCCCGCCAGGTGTTCGAGTGGCAGAAAATGACCCGCCCCGAAACCCTCACCGACATCCAACGCGCCGCGCGATTCTTCTACCTGCAGCATCATGCCTTTGCCGGTAAGGTGACCGGACAAACGTTCGGTACTGCGACCACGGGTCCGGCCATCAACCTGCTGCGGATCGAGGAGAATCTCTCGGCAGCGTGGCAGCGGTTGTCAGGCACCTACGTTGAGAACCTTCCTTGGTTGGACTGCGCTGAGCGCTACGACCGTGCACACACCTTTCACTACATGGACCCGCCTTACTGGCAGACCGCCGGCTATGGCGTCGACTTCCCGTTTGAGAATTACGAGCGCATGGCTGACTTCATGCGGCGCTGCAAAGGGAAGGTGATGGTGAGCATCAACGATCACCCGGATATTCGCAGGGTGTTCGAGGGATTTAACTTCGAAACCGTAGACATCCGGTACAGCTCCGCCAATCAACGGCAGGTTAAAGCGGATGTCAGCGGTGAGCTGGTGATTATGAATTGGGAGCCCGCTGCGTTGGGCGGGTTGTTCTGAGGGGCCCTGGCATTTTCCGTGAACATTGCGAAATCACTGGTGGTAGGCTTTGCTGGAGGCCTGCTGCCAACTCTCTTTGGATTGATCCTGATTCCCGTCTAATCCTGACAGAGAGCCCACCCCTATGAATCCTCGCCGTGCTGCATCCCTTCGTCCTGGACAATTCAAACACCTGATCCGCGTAGCCTCTGTCACTGGCCGCATGCCGGAGCGTGATGTGATGTTGTTGTGGCTCACGCACACCACCGGCATTCGTGTCACCGAGTTGGCCTTGCTGGAGATTGGCGACGTGCTGTATGCCAGCGGTGCTATCAAGCCCGAGGTCGACTTGCGCGCAGACATCACCAAGGCTGTCGGCCGCGAAACGTGTATCTGACTCATGCTCGATGCCTTGCCGCTCTTGATGCGTGGTTTGACGTGCGCGCTCGGCGCCGCTGGGGGCTTTCAGGCATAGATGAGTATCGAGGATTTCGGCTAGGCTCAAAGCTGGTCATGACACACAAAGGGCAAGCCTTTGAACTGGCATTCAAACATCGCCAACTGGACAGCGGGCCGGACGTGTACCGAGCCTGTGATTCACTGCAGCAAACTATCAGCAGGTTATACCGACAAGCGGGTATCAAACAGGGCTCCTCGCATAGTGGCAGGAGCTCGCTTGCTGCAAAAGTCTTGGCCGCCACCGGCGATGTCGAGATAGTGCAGACCATGCTAGGGCATGCATGCTTGGATCACAGCAAGCCTTACCTAACGGTGGATATGCAGGCAGTTCGGCGTGCATTTGAACTTGCGCTGGCATAGTGATATCGACGACTCTTTTGTACGTTTGAATGCCATGGATAGCAAAACGCGAGGAATCAGAGTTGAAATTAGGAAACGAAATACCAGTTGATGCTACTGCCGCTCGGGTGATTTCAGGCGGTGAGTCGTTTGAGTTCAGGGCGAATGAGACTGACCAGGACTCCGAGCTACCGTTACCGATAACGGCGCCGACTAAGGCTCAGTTATTGAATCCCTCGTTCAAAGACTTCACATCCATTCGGCTGGGACGGCTGGTTGTAATCGGGATTTCTGCCGACAGAAAAGCTCGATGGGTTTGTAAATGCGTATGTGGATGCTACGTACTGCGCTCCACTGCTGCGATCAAGGCTGCAGCGCCTGATGCTGCATGCACGCAGTGCTACCTGTTGGCCGTGGCCAAACGGAAGGATTTTGAGCGTCGTACTGGCCGGGAGTCTCATACGCGTTCCTTCTTGAAGTAGTTAATTGACGAGGAAATTACTTTGAGTAACGAGTTATTTATTGGGGACCTGGCTGAGAAAGGAGTGACTTTTCAGGCGACTCATGCAGGTCCATATGGAAGTAAATCTATCCCGCTGCCCGCCGAAGACGTTGTTGCTTACTCCCGTGACCCGGTTGAGTACACCGCTAAATATTACGGTGTGACAAAAAGTCAGTACCTCAGTTGGCATCGGTCTTCTTATTGCGTCTACTGTGCAGATGCCACAGTAGAAGGAAATCCCTGCCGAAATATTATTACAGGGGGGAATGCTATCGACTCACCCAGCAGATGGGTAGCTCTGCTAGGTGGTTACTGCCATGTTCATGAGAACGGCTTAGTTGAGTAGGAAAAACTCGCTACATTCACAAGCCCGCTGAGTTGCGGGCTTTGGCAGTGTCAGGATGCGGTTTTCGCGTTCTCAAGAACGAAGCAGGCTCTATGAATAGTACATATCTTGAAGCACTTGAGGAGTTTGAAACCCTCACGGGCACTCCCTACCGAGATGAGCTTTATCCAACTCCGGCATCTGTTCCTGCTGAACTGCTCGACGTTATCAGCAAAGCAAAAATCAGTCAGGCTCACGCTCAACAAATCAGCATTTCCCATCAGATGCAGCAGTTCAAGCAAGGCCATGTCGCCGTACTGCCAGAGGATAAGACGTACCTGGTGGGTGATTTTGAAGCGTGCAGGGAACAAATCGAGTTATGGAGTGCTGCACGATCAGATCGTAAAAGTAAGTAGGAAAACGCGGCGGATCTGCCGCCCAGGTACACCACAAGCCCAGCCCTCGCGCTGGGCCGAGGTCGTAGGAGAGGCATCAATATGGTGCTCGCGACGCAGTTAGGACGGGACAAGTTATTATGGCCATAAACGTGATTCCTGGGTTACCCCTGTACCTGCAGGCCATGATTGAACAGGTGAACGCCGAGGAGATTGGCTACGGTGACCGTGAGCAGCATGTGCAACAGCTCAATGAGTACCTGACCAAGGGTGATCATTCATCGGTCAAGTTCAAGGCCGGACAGATGATCGAGCGGCAGCAGCAAGCCCGCTCTCAAATGCAGCACGGTCTACCCCTGCACCTGCAGGCCATGATTGACCAAGTGAACGCCGAGGAGATTGGCTACGGTGACCGTGAGCAGCATGTGCAACAGCTCAATGAGTACCTGACCAAGGGTGATCATTCATCGGTCAAGTTCAAGGCCGGACAGATGATCGAGCGGCAGCAGCAAGCCCGCTCTCAAATGCAGCACGGTCTACCCCTGCACCTGCAGGCCATGATTGACCAAGTGAACGCCGAGGAGATTGGCTACGGTGACCGTGAGCAGCATGTGCAACAGCTCAATGAGTACCTGACCAAGGGTGATCATTCATCGGTCAAGTTCAAGGCCGGACAGATGATCGAGCGGCAGCAGCAAGCCCGCTCTCAAATGCAGCACGGTCTACCCCTGGACCTGCAGGCCATGATTGACCAGGTGAACGCCGAGGAGATTGGCTACGGTGACCGTGAGCAGCATGTGCAGCAGCTCAATGAGTACCTGACCAAGGGTGATCATTCATCGGTCAAGTTCAAGGCCGGACAGATGATCGAGCGGCAGCAGCAATACCGCTTTCAAATGCAGCATGGTCTACCCCTGGACCTGCAGGCCATGATTGACCAGGTGAACGCCGAGGAGATTGGCTACGGTGACCGTGAGCAGCATGTGCAGCAGCTCAATGAGTACCTGACCAAGGGTGATCATTCATCGGTCAAGTTCAAGGCCGGACAGATGATCGAGCGGCAGCAGCAATACCGCTTTCAAATGCAGCATGGTCTACCCCTGGACCTGCAGGCCATGATTGACCAGGTGAACGCCGAGGAGATTGGCTACTGTGACCGTGAGCAGCATGTGCAGCAGCTCAATGAGTACCTGACCAAGGGTGATCATTCATCGGTCAAGTTCAAGGCCGGACAGATGATCGAGCGGCAGCGGAATATTCATTCCCAAAATGCCAATAGGGAAGGCTCAAATTAACCTCGGAAAACGCGGTACCGCCCAAGCCCAGCCCATGCTGGGCTGGGGCCGTAAAGGGGGACGCACGTTGTGTACCCCAATTCAAGGAGAGAAATGTGAAGTACAGCATCGACTATCAGCAACTGCACGCAGGCCATCAGCGCCCTTCGGATGACGGAGATGTCGTCGGCGTAGAGTTTGAAAGTGAATCGGGTTTCGCTCTCATACCCAACGTTGGGGATTTCGTGCATGTCCCTGCCATGGAGGGGCATGTCAGCGTGAAAGGTGTCGTTAAGACGCGTCTCTTCAGCTACACCCGCGTTGGAGAACAACTTTTCTGCGGCATCAATATCGTTGTTGAAGAACGTGACGACATAAACTGGGGTGTTCTGATCAAGGAGTGATTCGGCACGCCTTGCTTAGGCGGGGCCTGACGAGAGCCGATTCAGCGAGTCGGCTACCGACAGTCACAGTCACAATGGAAAACCCCGCTCAAGCCCAGCATCGGCTTGGCAGTGGCAGTGGCAGTGGCAGTGGCAGTAGAACCAACCCCCTCCGTATCTGCAAAGGAACCCCGTCGATGAGCAACGCCCCGACTTCGCCAAACAGCTTCGAGCATTCCCGCCTGGCCGACCTGATCGCCATGCATCAGGCCATTGCAGCGCTGGGCCAGGTCACCGACCTGGCGGCCGGGCAGGCGCAGCAGGCGGCCTTGTATGCCCGCTTAGAGGCGCTGCACCCGACGCTGATCAGCGTCGAGGAGCGCGGTGCGTTCAATCTGCTGATTGGCTCCATGGCTGTCGTGCGCGCCGAGACCCTGGGCGCCAGATCAACATCCCCTCATATTTGAAAGCCAGTAACGGAAAGTCCGTTGCATCCACAAGCCCGCAGGTGTGGGCTAAGCTCATAAAGAGGGACGCTTTTCGCATCCCAGAATTGGACAGGAAAGCTCATGACCAACATCCGTGTTCGTCGTATCAGAGGCCACTATCGCGATAACGATGGTTCGCTTACCCAGGGCTCGTTGGTATTCATCGACCTTTCTGGCAAGGGAATCTGCACCGAGGATGGTAAGCAACTTCGAGCACGCCGCCTTAAGTCTTCATCCTCCACTGAATGCGACGAGCTGTACGGCTCCGAAATAGGGTTTGATTTTTTGCCTGACAAAGGTGAGTGCGAGCGGGTGGGCATCCCGGTTGATCCGGCTGAGTGATGGGAAATCTCTAGGTAATGCGCAAGCCCAGCCCCTGCTCTGGACCGAGGCCGTAGAAGAGCGAAGCTTTTCGCTCCCCAGGATCGAGCAGGGAAAATCGACTTACTTTCAGCAAACGCCATTACGAATGGAGCAACAAAATGAGCAGAACACCTAATGATGACCGTAGTGACAGCATGAACCCGAACAACGATGCTTATGACTCAAGCATGGATAATCACTCCAACCAACTCAATCCAAACAACGACGCTTATCAAAGAAACAATGATGATGACGAGCTGGATCAAGGTGATTGTTTTGAACATGGAGAGTGACAGAGTTTAATTTGAGCGGGTGGCTCGCGAACGAGCCTTTTGCACGTCGGGAATGATGCCTTTGCGCGAATTCGCGCTGTCGGCATCGTCGGCCAGGCCTCCTCTCTCATCTTCCTCAAAGACACGCAGTAGTCACGGAAACGTTGAACCGTAAGACAAAAATTTAAGGCCGTTAGAGGCGCTGCGTAGGTTCTGGAGAATTTTCGATGAATTTTTTAAAAGTAATATTGGCTGTCACTTTTTTTGCTGCTGGGCCCTCATGGGCTGGAGATTTGACTGGGCCTCAAAATAATGCGGTCAGATCAGCGAAGCAGTATCTCAGCATGACGGGCTTCTCACGGAATGGGCTTATTCATCAGCTTTCATCTGATGCTGGAGAGGGTTTCGACGTTTCTGACGCTACGAAAGCAGTGGACAGCATGAACATTGATTGGAACCAGCAGGCGGTTACGTCTGCGAAGCAGTATCTCAATATGATGGGCTTCTCGTGCAAAGGCCTCATTAAGCAACTTTCCTCAAGTGCTGGAGAAAAATACACGGTGGAACAAGCAACCTATGGGGCAAAACATGCAGATGGTTGCTAAAAACGGCGTGGTTCAAACACTAGTTACATTGGAATTATCGAATTTGCCTACAACCATCGTTCTAGGCCGTTGGGACGAAATAGCAAGAAGTTGACCAATACCATGCACCAAGCATGGTTTGCCCGCGCGGATTTGGGGCGTACCGCTGCGGACAACGTGAACCAGTAGGAAAAGTCGCCCGCTACACCCCAAGCCTCGGTCCTCAAAAGCCGGGGCCGAGGACGTAAAGGCACCGGGAAGGCCGGTAAGCCAAGAAGGAAATGAAAGAATGAAAGTCCCTTGCATCAGCAGCTTTTTGGCGGCCACTCTCCTCGCCAGCGTCTCACTGGCTGCCCAGGCAGACCAAACCCCGACCCTGTGGAAAGTGCAGGTAACGGCTAAAACCCCTGCTGGTCCTCACGAGTTTGTGTTGACCGTTCCAGACGGTGATTGCGTCAGCGCCGATGTTAAAGATGCGAGCGGGACCAAGGCCGCGCTGAAGGTCTGCATGGGTAACACGCCCGCGCCGCATACCCTTTATGGTTGGCTGATTACTGATCCTCAGGAAGCTGCAAAGAACGGCGATGCCAGATTCGAAAAGGGAGAGGCCTTCTCGGTGGGCACTGCGGGCCGATCTGTTGAAGCCGAAAGCTCGCTGTATACAGTGTCGTTTTCTAAGTCATAAGCAGACTAGCTGAGGTGCGGCTTGCAGTGAAGCCTGCGCCTTCTATCGTCCGGACTGTAGTGGTCAACTAATCCCGGACACGACGTTAAGTTTTTCCTCGGCCCGAGCCGACGCCAGCCCACCGTTGAATTGGTGAGGCCGAATCCAGTTGTAGCGATGCATCAAAAAATGGCTGATATCACGCTGTGCTTCCTGCGCAGTTCGATAGCCCAAGGTCGGTATCCACTCTGTCTTCAAGCTGCGGAATACGCGCTCCATCGGTGCGTTATCCCAGCAGTTTCCTCGTCGACTCATGCTCTGGCGCATGCGGTATCGCCACAACCGCTGGCGAAAGAGCCGGCTTGCATATTGCGATCCCTGGTCCGAGTGGAATAGCAGGTCCGAAGGCCTTCCACGCTGCTCGTAAGCCATATCCAGCGCTTTGATCACCAGCTCAGCGTCTGGCTTTTCCGACAGCGCCCAGCCCACGATCCGACGCGTACAAAGATCCAGGACGACAGCCAGGTAATGCCACTTGCCTTGCGCCCAAATGTAGGTGATATCGCCGCACCAGACTTGATTGGGCGCTGGCACGTCGAACTCGCGGTTCAATGTGTTCGGGATATCCAGCCTTTCTACTGTTGCTCGTTTGTAGGCATGGGAGCCGGGTTGTTTGCTGACTAAATCAAGCTCGCGCATCAAGCTACGCACTTTGAATCGACCGAGTTGCTCACCGTCTTCACGCATCAGCGACAGGATGCTGCGACTGCCCGCAGAGCTGCGACTTTGCGAGAACAGCTCACTGACGCGACTACGCAATCGAAGCCGTTCAACATCGGGCGTGCGGCGCCGCAGGCGCTGGGCGTAGTAACACGAGCGAGTGACGTCAAACACCTTGCACAGCCAATCAACCGGCTCATGGGCGCTCAACTGGTCAATCAGCGCGAACGCTCGTGATCTTCCGACATCAAGAGCGCGGTAGCCTTTTTTAGTATTGATTTCTCTCGCTCAAGCCGAGCGATCCGGGCCTCCAGCTCCTGAATTTTTTGCTGTTCCGGCGTCAGCGCCTTGCTCTGCGGGGTGATGCCTTTCTGTTCTTTCTGAATCTGGTCAACCCAGCGGCGCAATGCCGACTCACCAATGCCGAGTGAACGGCTGGCTTCGATGTAGCTGTAGTTTTGTTTGAGAACGAGGTCTGCGGCCTCGCGCTTGAATTCAGGAGTAAAGGAGCGGCGTTGTTTGGTCATCTGACACCTCGATCTGGCGAGCATTCTCGCCTAAATGGGTGTCCGGTTTCATTAGACCACTACAGATGTGCTCACGAGAATTGTTGGAACTGTAAATTTGCTTTTCGCAGAGGGCACAGTAGCTTGCGTTGTCCATGGCTTTTCTCGAATAGTCATTCGCGTTTCTTTGAACAATAGCACGAAGAGATAAGGGCAGGCCGGATCTTGGATGCGTTTGAGAAACCGCAATGAAACGAACGCGAGTTACGGAAAAATTAGGGCAAATTCGAGTCCGCTGTAGCTCGCTGTAAGCTGCGGCGCATCAACAATAGTGCCGGATTCAATGGCCCTGAGCGGTCCTTATGAACACGCGAAGGGGTTCGAATCCCTAGCCATCATTCGTGAGGGAGCGGCTACTTTACCCGCTGCCATTTCTAAAAAGATGTTGGGGCAAAAATGGGGCAAGCCATATGAAACTCTGTGCAACTCGAGAGCTCCGTGATTTGTCAAAAAAAACCTACAGCTGATGTTGTTGGGGCTGTAGGGCTTTTTTTCGTTAGCATTCCAACATAGTCGACGTGTTATTCAGTGTCGGCAATCTTTTCGCCATCGATGGTCATTTTTAATTGAGGTTGCCCGACCACCACGCCATCCAAATGGAGCTTTCCCCCTTCGTAGTCCACCGAGCCTTTGGCCTCCAGAGTGTAGTTATCAATGCCAACGACATTGGTGTTGCCTGACTTCCATTTCGAGATCGTGAATTGCGATTGAAATTCGCCTGAATGTGTAGGTACTTTGCCCCGGTACAGATAGTGAGCATCGCCACCATTCGCTGAGCCATCCTTCACAACCACGATTCCATCACCGTAGTCGCCTGTGTTGGCCTTGAACTTTACGTAAAAAATGCCTTGAGACATCGCGATGCTCCAGCTTGGGGTTGAGCAAATGAGGATAGGATCCAATCACCATCTCGCAAGCTTCGGGTTGTAACAAATTGCACTTGGAGGTCGTGAGCAGTTTTGATAGGGCAGCATAGGATGGCGGATGATTTAGGCTGTGTGGGGGGAGTCCACTCCGACACCTTGGGGAATCCGAATCCCCGTGCCAAGCCAAACGGTACAGCAATCTATGCCATTCAATGCCAGTATGCATCTGTGCAACTTGCTGAAATGGGCGTCGAAGCCAGCAACCACGGTATTCCCCGCCAGAATCCGTCAAATGCTCTTAAAATGCGCTTATGCTGCGTCAAAGATTTTAGCTGGTGGCTTGACTGGTTGTTTATTTGTATGCTAGTGATATTGAGTTAATGCAAATAGCGGCGCGAAAATTTCAAAAGAACATGACACTAAAGATAGTAAAATATAATCAATATTATTTAGCTGATAGATTTTTATCATGAATTTGCCTTGGCATAGCGTCTGCGTTCCGCTAGATTGTGTATCACCATAGGCGCGAGTAGCCTCTGGCTCTAAAGGAACACTGAAGGAGTAGCGCAATGAACGTATTAATTGGTTGCGAAGAGTAAGATTTCATAGCGTTGAAAAGGCCTCTATCTTATAGGGGCCTTTTTTGTGGCCTAAGTAATTTAAGGATATAAAAATTGTCAGAAAAACATGGATTTCATCAAGGGCTCTTGCTTGCTACCGCATTGATCTTATGCGTAGTCGCAGGCGTTCGGAATTATGATAGTCTTAGCCGTCTATTAATGATGCAAAACTTGAACGAATGGATTGCTTTTGGGGTATTTTCTTCTTTGTCTGCCCTTTTGATAAATCAGCTGTATGCGAAGATATATGAAAAATATCAAGAGACGCGAACAGGTCTTAAGTATATCGCGATTTCGTTTTTTGTCGTGATGGTGGCGACTTATTTAGTTTTTCGTTTTCAAGGTCAGACTGACTATCAGACATCACTTGCGCTATTTGTTTCGTCTTGCTTGCTAGGGGCCGGGTGGTGGGTTCAAGCTACGATAAGTTCAGCTGCTGCAAGGAAAGCGCACACTATCAATACCATTATGAATCAGAGGAACAGTGAGCTTTTCATTCAGACAAATGATCGTCTGACTCTGGTGTTTCCGCGCAAGAGGACTATTCCTCCAGTGTTTACTGAGTATCTTCAAGATATTAACAATAAGAAATTTAAAGATGCTAAATTTCCTGAGGAGTTTCTTCAAGGGGCAAGGGATTTGTCGTATGTATTAAACTATTATGAGTTTATTGCTGTCGGGGTTTTGGGCGGAGACTTTGATGAGAGACTCATGAAAGAGTGTTTTGTTGGTATAGTTATAGCTGTGGAGAAAAGAGCCTATTTGGTCATTCAAAGTGCTCAAAAGCAAAATGAAAAAACTTTTGAGAGCTTGGTTGCGCTGGTTGATCGATGGACCGAAGGGAAATCTTTAACTACTAGCAGCAAGAAAGGCCAGAATTTTGATGCTTTCGAAGCATATCCGGCACAAGAGGAAATTGACAAGATGATGTGTGCGGGTGGGGCGCCAGGGGCACCTCCCGGAATTGTGGATCTCCAGCTTGTAGAAACAGTATAGTTCTTAGATCAACAGATTTGACTCGGATTATTAAAAATACACCGCTGGAGATACGAAAGCTTGTTCGGCAGCCTCGCTTCTGATGTGAGGTTATTGCTTACTGTTTCCCAAGTTAGGGCGATATTCGACGCTTGCTGCGTAGGCCAATCATAAGCTTGGCTCGACGATTTCTTCGTCAGAGCCTCCGCAGTTTCTGGTCAAGCGGCGAACGCCGGGTGGGACAGAATCAGTTCCCAAACTGAAATCGTGCCCCTTGTAGAATAAGGCTTGTAGCCCGGCGGCTAACAGGGAGTTAAGGAACGCTGTTCACCCTCAACACATCGGTCCGCTTGAATTTGCCTATCGGTCTTGAAAACCGGCGAACGTTAATAGCGTTCCCAGGGTTCGAATCCCTGGTTTCCCGCCAAGATTCACACGAAAGCCTCGCGAATGCGGGGCTTTTGTGTTTCTGGGGTTTGGCAAGGTTGGTAGCATAAAGGCGGATCGTCTCCGCATCATTTCAGGCGGTTTCCGAAACTTTTTGCAAATTGCGGTCAGCGAGCGGGCTTCACGAACCTCATAGGGGAATTGGTTTTCAGTCATGCACGAATACTTCGCCCGCCGCTCACCGACAGGCATGTAGGGGGATTGGGGTTTGTTTTGTGTTGATTTACTATTGGTCAGCCAGCAATCAACGGAAGGAACCGGCCTATGAATTTCAACGAGTCGCTAAGAAGCGCCGCCCACAGTGGTGCTTTGTTAACTCTGTATTGTTTCTCTTGAAAGCTGATCCGGAGACGGCGACCTTCGGTGATTTTCTCAATGTGATTCATTCATCTTCGAAAATTGCCGTTTCCTTCATAGCAGCGGCTCTCTCGGTCGCTCTAAGATCGCTGTTTACAAGAAAATGATGGCTGCTTGGCGATGGATGTATTGCGGGGTGACGTGAGTAATCGGAGTGCAGAGCGCGATGAGAAAGCCCGGTGATCCGTTTCCAGACTGTCCAGCAGTAGTGGTAACGTCTGCGATGTAATTCCTCGAGACGGCCAAATGAATCATCAAAGACCAGCTAACGCCACAGCAACAAATGCTGGCGAGGTAAGTACTGCGCACCCGCCTATTTGGTATTACGGCCCCGAAATACCGATTATCGGAAGCAATGGTATGGGTGTTTTTGGCTTCTCTCTTGCGCTGCTTCTGCTTTTACCGGGCTATGGGCTTGGGACGCTCCTTTTCATAGGGCCGGACGTCATTCATGGTGTGAAGCCTGACCATAGTGAAAGCCTCACAGCGTCATTCTTCATTCTGTTCATGCTGGCCAGTGCAGTGCTCATTGGTGCGTTCTTTGCGTGGGTTGCCTCTGAGCCTCAAGTGCAGGCCTTCACGTTCGACGAAAATCAGCAGCTGCTGACCCTCACCATAACCCGTCGTTGTCGAAGCCCCATTGAAGTACGCGTACCGTTTAGCGAAATCATCTCCATCCGTCCTTATGTGATGAATTGGTCTGCTCATGATGGACATTTTCGCGTCGTGTATCGCGGAGCGAAGGGCAAGGTTTTTGAGCATCTTCTAGGGGACGGTACTTCTCTCGAAAATATTGAGTTTCATGGTGCGTGGTTGCGTGGGATGTTAGGAGAGCGGATGGGCGAGCTGCTAGATCTCGACGACTGAAAGCAGCCTAAAGCCAGTCTGAGCTACCGCACTATTGGTCGGCCCCGCCAGGTATTCATCAGTCATACGGCGTTCCTTGCCGGGCCATGCCCGGGCGGTGGAGTGGGGGAGTTATGCGGCGTATGCTTGGCGTTGCTCGGCGCGCCACGGGTCGTTGGCCCTGGCAAGCGCTGCCATCGGCGGCGGGCTGACGCTGTTGCCGCACATGTGCACCTGTTGGGTCTTGGTGAACGGCTTGCCGTCGGCGCCGTGGCCGATGATGTAGTCGGCCGGGAAGCCCTGGGCTTTGTACAGCTCCGTGGGTTTCAGTATGCACAGGCAGATATCGACGATCACGTAGGGCGTGCCCTGGACCATTACGGTGACCACGGCTAGGCGGTCCTTGGTGGTGATCGTCGGTGCAGGTGAGTCGCAAGCGCTGAAGCCGCCGCCGGCCGTGATCGTCGGTGCCGGGTCATCCAGGCCCTGGCCAACGCTGCCACCGAATGCCCGCTCCATGAATGCGCTGACCAAGCCGTGGTGTTGGCCGTCGGCGCTGACGGTGTGCAGCGGGTCGTTGAGATCCCGCGCATCGCAGTTGCCACGCAGATGCACCAGGTTCGCCACGGCCAACTGCTGACTGCCGGCGTTGGTGACCGTCGTCATGGGGTCGTGCATGCCCTTGGCGTGCGTGGCGTTGAATCCACCGTTTGGCCTGGATCATAACCGCGGCGCTGACGGACTGGCCGTCGCCGCTTGCGATGACGGTGCCCACCGGGCCGCAGATGTCGTTTACACCGTGGGAGCGGCGCTTGTTTGCACCGGACCCCTCGCCGACCTCACCAGGTGCAGCGACTTCACCTCTGAGTTTCACTACGCGGCCGGTTGCCTTGTCGCGCTTGGTGATGAGCCGGCCCCACTGCAGCATATGTTTCACATTATCGAGGCTAATCAACCGGGCCCGCTTCATGCTGCCCGCTTGAGGCCGATCCACGAAAGGTTGCGGATCTCGCGCTTGCGCGGCTGACCGCCGACAGCCTGAGAGTGGTGTGTGCAGTCCGGTGACATGTGGAACCAGCCCACGGCCTTGCCGCCGCACTCGGTGTCCGGGTCGCCATCAAACACTTCCGTGGTGAAGTGCTGGGCGCCTGGGTGATTGACGGTGTGCATGCTGATCGCCTGCGGGCTGTGGTTTTTCGCCACGTTCACCGCGCGGCCCAGGCCCATCTCCAAGCCGGCACCGCCACAGAAGAAGTCGACAACGATCTCATCGTCCTGAGGGTTGAAGCCGAGTCCGTATTGGGTTTTTAAATCGAAAGGGGTGTTTCTTCTATTGTGCGGACATAGGGGACCCTCGAAAGCTGGCGAAAGTCAATAAAATGAAAGGGTTTCCGAAGTATTGCGTTCTCTTGACGACGTAATCGTTTCAAATGGCAGCTTTATAGCGGCCTGATCAAAGTAAAGTTTTGAATCGGAAAGTTCTGGAATTTGCGTGGAAATACCTCATTCACAATTTCGCTCATACCCATTGAATGAAAGAGGTTGTAAATGAAGTTAATCGGACAATTGCTAGTTACCATCGTTGGAGCACTGGTTGTTGAGGTCTTAAAGCGTTGGGCAGGCTGGCCATGAACCAGCATTCAGTCTCCGCAGAAGCAGGCAATAGCCTCGTCGTGGTCGGCGAACATATCGAATTGGGTGTCGGAATAGTCGAGCATCTGCTGGTAGCTGGGACGGTCGCTGCGGAACCTGGCACCGTTCCCGGTGAACTTGCCTCCGGACACAACCGAGCTTTCCCCAAAACAATCGACGCTTTACAATTGGTGGCTTGGACAGTCACGAACATTGGTTGATTGCAGAGAGATTGCATCAAAAGTCGATGTGCAGGTGGCTGAAATAAATCTGAGAATTGATGACATCGTTAATAATGAAAATCCTAGCGCCAATGGTGCGATGGCGCATCAAGCTATTGTGCTTTTGAAAAGCACAATGGAGCAGATCAATTCATCCATATCATCTACCGATGCGGTTATAACGCAGGTTCGTATACCTGTTTCGCTAGCTAGATTCGATCGTCGATTCGGACTTCTGCTCAAGTCGCAAAATCTAAGGGTTATTTTGATTGAAATTGCATTCCCAATAGCTCTCGCCGCTTTCTCAGGAGCTTCATTGGCGAGATTTCTCGTCAGTTAGCCTTTTAATGGATAACGCTTTGTCGGGCACCGCCCTCAATCATCGATGGTCGCAATTTGGTTTGTGGTGGGGTATTACAGGTGACCGGCATGGAGCCGGATCAAGGAGGTATTGGTGAGTGATGACAACTACGAAGCAGGCCTTCGCGAGCTTCAAATCGCAAAGGATGAAGCGGCGGTAGCGGCGGAAGACTTCTACGAGAAAAACTGACCGTTCCAGACTGACGATATAGCCGTCCAGTACGGGGAGCTTCAGTTCACGGCTGTTATCATGCTTGCCGAGTTTGAACAATTCGCTCAGCAAGGCAGCATTAAGCGCTCACGGTAACGCTCCTCAAGGCGTGTTGCTTGTTCCGCAGTTCCGGCAGTCTTCCCGGTAGCGCTGCGCGTCGCTTATGAACCGACCGCAACTATCGCAGTTGAACATCATCATTCGCGGCTTTTGCGGCTTGGCTAGTTTTATGCCGGTGCCGCGAAAGGCCTCCTTGATGTTCACGTCGTCTCGCTCAACCAGCCTTCGGGCGAACTTGTCGATGTATGGCTTGGGCCACACTGTGGCGCCTGTTGAGCCAAGCTTGCCTGTCCAGGTGATGGTATGAGCCCTTGATACTACGACTGCCTTCGACAGATCGCTTGTGAGTATTCCGTCCTCACAAAGCCAAATCAAGTTGTTGCCGTTCCAGCACTGCAGCTTCTGGATGTAAAACTCGGCTGCGGCAGGGTGCTGGTCGAGCGCCTCACTTAAGGTGATATTCTGGCAATCAACACCGACGCGCGCCTGGGCATCGACGTAGGCCCTGGGCCATGGAATATCGGTGTCGCGGTAACCGCAAGCGCCTTCACGGGTGAACACTTGGGCCTTGGCCAGGTCGGTGACATATCCGGAACTCCCAAAGCCCCAGAACGACAACCCGTCGCCGACATAGGCGTGACTTCGGCTGTCTTGCATGTAGAACTCATCGTCCATGGATTATCCAGTCAGGCGCCGCCCTCACTACATTGATGGTGGCGCAATGGTGGCTGAGGTGTTTAAAGTGGCGGGGTGCGGTGAGTGATAAATCCTAAAGGAAGCTATATGAGAAACAGGTTGGTAACTTTTTTGACTAAAAATAAGTGGGAAGTATCTGTGGTGCTTCTTTTGATTTTCGTCATATGCGTGGTTTTATTTTATGTCGATACATTTGGCGTAAAAAGATCTTACGACCAAGCAGCTTGGGGGCAGTTCGGAGATTATATGGGAGGGGTACTTAACCCGACGCTTTCGTTTTGTGCTTTTGTGGGGTTGATGCTTACCTTAAAGTTCCAGTACTCAGAGTCGAAAAAAACCGAAGAAAGACAAGTTGGTCAGCAGTTTGATTCGAGGCTTTTTCAAATGTTTGGCCTCTTGTCTACGGCATTAAGCACGGTTCATCTTAGTATTGTTAAGAACATTGTCGAAGAAACATATACTGGGCCGAAAGCTTTCGCAGTCGGTCGTCGTGAACTAGTGTCGGTTATTGAGAGTGTTGGTCCAGATCTTTCAGATGAAGAGACCTACGGCTTGGCCGTAGATGCCTTTGGCCGGTGGTCGACTGAGTGTGGAGATGCCTTGTTGTCATATTTTGACACTTTGCTGTTTGTTGTGCTCTACATAAGGAATAATTCCAGCGGGGAGAGACGGGTTTTTGCTGCTCGTGCCTTGCGTTCTCAGCTATCGCAAGATACTAGGGTGATTTTATTTTATACGCTCCTATTGTCTGGAAATATCACGCTTTACCGGTTTTTGGAGGGGTTTGGATACTGGGGTAGTGAGATTTCAGAAAATACAGCTCCTCGTGGTAGGGGGTTGTTGCGTGCTCTGGTATTAAGTAAGGATAAGTCTACTGCTCAATCTACCTAGAGCATGATGACTAAAGGAAAGCGTAGATTTTGACCGGTCATTCCCAGACGCGGTCGGGATCCTGGCTTTTGGGTCCGCCGCGGCGTACTACCTATTTTCAGACGCAATGCCCAACGGTCAAAGCGTAGGTAAAAAACTGCTGGGGATGTCAGTAATTGACGAGCGCAGCCACCTTAACTGCAATCTATATCAGTCGTTCATGCGCAACATCACTACGCCTATTCTGAGCATTTTTGACTGGATTTTTATTTTCTTCGGCTCACGGAAGCGCTTGGGAGACATGCTCGCGTCCACGATAGTGGTTCGATTAAAGTAGCTATGACTGTACGGGGGCAGCGCTCGAGTTGCCCGACCTCAGCGAAGTCAGATTCAAACGAACGCCCCGCAAATTTGGGGCTTTTGCGTTTCTGGCATTCGGTATCGGGTTCAGTTGAGCATGTACCAATCTCAATGCCGAACGGGGTGTAGCAAAATACGGTCGAGGCCCTCAGTAGCGATGCAGCGAGTAGCTTGGTTTACGCGTCCCTGAAATCGGCAATACCAGCTACATTTCAAGGACGTATTTCTTTCGGAGAAAACGCTCATGTTCAAATCCCGCTCGCTTATAACCGCTGTTACCTGCCTTGCCTTGTCCATAGGCTCGGTGACGGCCCTGGCCGATCCCAGCAACGGAAAAGGCCAAGGAAATGGAAAAGGCAACGCCCAAGGCGGCCAAGGCCATAGCAACCAGGGCAACAAGGGGAAAGGTGCTGGCGCGGATGACTGGAGCCGTGGGCCCAGCATCGACCGTGGTGGCGTATTAGGCGTGATCGGCGGTCACCGTGACTTTTGGCGCTCAGGTCCTTCATTGCCACCCGGAATCCAGAAGAACCTGGCGAGAGGAAAACCTCTCCCTCCTGGCATCGCCAAAAAGCTGGATGGCCGCTTGCTTGGCAGACTGCCCCAATACGATGGCTACGAATGGCAGCAAGCGGGCGCTGATCTGATACTGGTAGCCATTGCCTCCGGCATCATTTACGAGGTGCTCAACGGAGCATTCGATTAAGTCTATTTACCGGCTTGACGCTGTGGCTTTTCTGGCGAGCTTTTTCTCGTCACCTCGTTGTTTTTTACTATTATCTCGTCTGCGCACTCAAGGAAGCGAGGCTAAGCGCCTTGAGTGTTAAGCTGACAGAGCTTTGATCAGGAGCTTGCTAACTTCAGCGTCTATAAATACGGAGTTTTGAATGTCGGTAGTAAGGATTTGCAGGATGTCGCTATGTTTGGCATGCCTTTGCTTCGCTGGGAGCTCTATTGCAAACGAGACTGAAGAGCTGCATCAAACCGCTCTTACTGCGATTGCGATGGAACAAGTTTGCACCAAAGCAAACCCTGGTATGAACGCAAGCATCGAAAACGCTTTCGCGAACGACCTATCCATGGAAAAAATAAAGCCCGAGGTCAGAAAAGTGCAATCAGATCCTACTCACAAAGCCGAAGTGGCAGCGATGGTAAACACCCTAAGCGCTCCACCCTTTCAGTCACTTCAGAAGCAGCTGTGCGGCGCTTACGCTCCAAAATAAGATCATCACGCCAAGTTGAATTGCCTCAACTTCTTGCCCTGTATTGCTCCCTCTCAGTTGGAGACCGGGCAATGTGTGGCACCAGCCTAGCCGTAGAGTTGGGTTGTTAATTATTAAATCTGTTCGGTGGTCCAATGGTCATGTATCTGCTCTTGTCAGGGATGGCACTAATGGTTGGGATGCAGTTCGCCATATTTTGTGTCGCTTTAAAAAACTCGCTTGGCAGTGCTGTTCTCTGTTTATTCATCCCGTTTTATGTATACGTCTACGCTAAGAAAGATCCACAAGCGAAGCCTTTTCTTTGGGCTTGGTATGCAGGTATTGGCTTGCTGATCACGGGAGTAATCGCCTCCGCCTAGTGGCAGCTTCGCTAGAAGATGCTCGTCCAGTAGGGATCTGCCCCCCCTTTTACCGCTCGCCGCGTGACAGTCTTCCGGCCTTCCAGGATGGCGCGCGCCATCACCGCCGCGCTTGGTGCGGTGGACTGCGCTCATCTTCGCCTCCACAGTGGCGGGTTGCCCACCTGTATTGGCCAACACTCATGCCGCCCGCTGGTTGCCGATGGGCGCGGAGGAATGCTGATGTAATAGAGGTGGGCAGGGTAGGTGCCGGATTTTTTCGGCTGCCGTGGTTCTCGCCGTTTAGCGGGTCGCACTGAGGGCTGGTAGCATCTACAACCTTTCTCGGAGCAAGGAGTTGCTATGCATCAGGTTGTTGAAAGGGCGTTAAGCGTGATCGCAGCAGAAAGCGCCTTGCCCCAATACGCTGAAGCGTTCAGCGCTGCCCGGGCGGTCGTACTTGAGTTGGGTGAGCAAAACCTGGCTGACCGGCTTTTTGCCGATATTCCCGACTTGATCTCGTTTATGCAGGTAGCCCGGCTCTTCGATTTTCTTGCCTGGCAGACGGATGACAACGGATCAGCGACGACTCGAACCGTTGAGCGTTGGCTTATCGAGGGCACAAATCTGCGCAAGATTCAGATCGCTCTCAACCTCGATGTGTACCCGTTTCCGGACGAGCATGAGATGTACCGTGTGCTGTCTGATGTGGCTATATCCCACCCGCACATGGCTGATAAATGCCAGCAGATGATCAGCTCTCGGCAAAATCGGTAGCGCCTGTTCAGCATCCCGAAGCCCGCTCTTCGAACGGGCTTCGGTGATATTGGTAGCCATCGCCTCCGGCCTCATTTACGAGGTGCTCAACGGAGCATTCGATTAAGTCTATCTACCGGCTTAACGCGGTGGCTTTTCTGCCGAGCTTTTTCTCGTCACCTCGTTATTTTTTTACTATGATCACTCGTCTGCGCACTCAAGGAAGAGAGGCTGAGCGCCTTGAGGCTGGTAGAAATTCATGCTCGATCATTGAACGAGTTATGACCTTTACCCAGAATCTAACGACTCAGCCACCCATAAGGACTTGTTTGGTGAAACCTATGAATAAAATGTGTGGCGTCGTTGCAGTACTAGGAATTGCCCTCTCGGGATGCGCTACGAAAACGCCGGAAAAACCTGAAGTGGCTCCACCGGAAGCCGTCGTTCAGCAAGCACCACCTGAAGTCGCGCCTGCGACGCCAGCAAAACCGCCTGTGCGGTATGAGGCCACACAGCCGAACGCTCGTGCTGAGAGCTCAACTCCCGTTTCGCCAGAAACGGCTCAGTCAGAGACAGATTTAAACCAGAACCGCGCCGAGCAATGCCGCAAAGAGCTGGATGTTCTAAAGGTTTACAACAAAGCGTCTTACGATAAGTACGAGGCTGAATACCAAGTCATTGCCAGCAAGACCGCTAAATACATGGAAATCAAGGACTCGCTGGGTCCCGATTTAAACTATATGGTTATGCCCGCCTATCAATTTCAAATTCGTGAGTTCTGCTTCCGGGTCAAGACCCGTCTGTCGGAGCTTGTGCTTCGCCAAGCCAAATAATGCTGTCACGTTAGGGTGGCGTCTTGCCAGTTAAGGAAGCTCTGAAAACGACTTCTGTGTGGTGAAGTACGCGCCCCACGCGAATCGAGCGACCCGCTTTCCAGCACATCACTTGCGCTGCGGGTAGGCGTCGCGCCATTGCGTTCGCCGCCTTGACCACCGCCAAGAGTGGGTGCTGTGTTTTGCTGCTTATCAAACACTGTTTTGAGCCGACGCATTGCACAGATGCACTACTGCGGGGACATCAAGACGGCCAGCGTCAGTTTTATAAACGCTTCGTTCTCGTCAATCGTGTTCAGTGCGCCTCGGATGTTCTCGGCGACCTCGGCGGAGCCGCGCTGCTCTACCCAGTTCGATAGCTCCATGATCGAGCCTTCGAGGGCAAGCTGGTTTTCGTAGAGTTTTGATAGCAGGGAAGGAAGCAAGTCTGAGTTCGGCATGGTTGGTTCTCTGTTAAGAGCACAGCTTAGCAGCGAGCGTAACCGCAGATTTGATTCAGGTCGACAGGAGGCTGGAGAGGAATAAATGAACTGCTGATCCCACCCGCTGCCGAAACTGCTACCCACCCAGAGGACACAGCGATGACTGAAGAAGAGAAAAAGGAACCCGAGCAAGAAACTCCGGCGCATGCCACTGAGGAGGAACGGGAACGCCTGAAGGACTTCAACAAAGACGGAATTCCGCCTGGCGCTTGCTGATCCACTGCCAGTGGACCCGCATGGACCGACGTGAGGTGGTTTTCGCCGGCTCCAAACAAAAGCCCCGCGAATGCGGGGCTTCTTGTATTAATGGCGCTTGTTCTTGTGTTTGTGCTTATTGCCCCTGTGTTTCTTGCCGTCGGAACGGTGCTCGTCATCCGCCAGGTTATTGCCCAGCGCGCCACCGGCGGCACCGCCCAAGCCCGCACCGATCGTCGATCCCGTCGTGCCGCCCAGGCGATTGCCGATCAGCGAGCCGCCCGCCGAGCCGACCCCACCGCCTATGGCGGCTTCCGCTCGATTGCCCTTCTGGGCACCGAC
Organism: Pseudomonas cedrina subsp. cedrina; assembly: GCF_001983175.1. Lineage (GTDB taxonomy): Bacteria > Pseudomonadota > Gammaproteobacteria > Pseudomonadales > Pseudomonadaceae > Aquipseudomonas > Aquipseudomonas cedrina. Next base: position 251,973 of record NZ_MNPW01000003.1, on the reverse strand, counting down.
TGCTCCGCCGGCGGCTCCACCCAGGCCGGCGCCTACGGCTGCGCCAGTGGAACCGCCAAGCTGTTGGCCGACGATGTTGCCGAGTGCACCACCGACTCCGCCGCCGAGCGCCGCTGTACCATCTCCGGCCGCCATCGCTCCTTGCGAGATCAGAACACCCAGGACCAGGGCGGGTAGTGTCTTATTCATCTTGTGAACCTCTATGGGTTGTCAGCAGGCGCTCATGGTTGAAGTACGCCTGGTATTAGGATTGAAACAAAAGCGCTAAGTTCTTGGGCGGCGGTATTCTGGCCCGGTTGGTTGTAACAAGGTGTGCCGTAATATCTTTCGGCCGTGATGCGTCTTGATTTTTTGACGTGTTCTATAGGCCACCAAACCGTATGATCGAAACCAGCGCCTCATCGGGTCGCTGAGTCTCACCCGCCATAAAGGACATGAGCATGCAAAAGCACTTCGGTAATTCAGGCCTGTTCAAGGCTGCTTCGTATCACTGCAACGACACGCTCGGCAACGGCCTTGCCAGCTGGGAGCTGAAAAACAGTGCGCTGAATGCGAAGGAGTTTTTGATATGTCCAAAGAACTACTCGGAGTTTCTGCTCTAGGGTTGATGGTGATCGGTGAGTTTTGTGCGATTTACAGTGAGGTAGTCACCGCCAGGCTGGCCCAGGCAGGCGACGGCTCATGGCAGGCGTTCATCATGCCGGTGGTGTTGATGTGCTTTGCCGGGCTCTGCCTGTTGGGGGCTTATTGGCTGGGGTACCTGGCAGTGGGTGACATCTGGGTGGTCACAGTGGTGTCCGTCACCTCGTTGCTGCTGCTGGAACCGGTCGTGATCTGGGCGCTGTTCCATGAGTTTCCCGGGCGAGGCGCCTTGATCGGGTTTTGCCTGGGCGCGCTGGGCATGCTGTCCACGGTCTTGCTGTAGCGACACCTGCTGGCCCGGCAATCGTATGTCGGGCCAGTTTATGGCTTTTGGCTGGCAATAGCCCGCACCGCCGCAACGGCGGCCGAAGGTGACAGCAGTGGCGCGCAGCTCAGCAGAAAAGCTGGGCCACCGACAGCAGGCAAATAATCTGCACAACCATTTGCGCTCGAATTGGATGGTTCATTGCCGTCACCCTCATATGAAGCTGCTGGTGAGTAGGCTGCGAGCGATGTAGACAAACGCGCCAAACCAACGCACGCAGCAGTCGCTAGCAGTATAGAGCGTTAAACGAATTCTTCACGGTCGAGCCCATTTACCGGCCAGACGGTCTCTGGTTACAACTATCTGTCTGCGACCACTGCACTTTTTTGGATTTCTCCGCTCTATCCTTGTCCCAGCCCCGCCGATCCCGCGCGTGGGCAGATGACTCAGATCGGGTGCTGATGGATCGCACGTTTGCTTGCTTGACCCTTCCACGGATGCGCCAGCCTTTGCTGCTGGCAGCCGTGCTGATGCTTTGTGCCGGCGGTTGCACCCAGCAACAAAGCCAGGATATCGCCAAGCAGTTCAGCAATGGCAAACCTGACGAGTTCTTTCAGACCAGTGTCGATCGCATGGCAACGCTGGGCATGCGCGACAACCTGCAAAGCTTGTATTTGCTCATGAACAAGCTCTATCTGCGTAATCCCAGCCAGTGGCGCCAGTCGGGCTATCCGGATGCCGTGACTGCTGCGCGGGAGATTCGCCAGGCTATCGAGCAACGTCGAGGGCTGCCTGCCCTGGGTGAGCGCCGCGATCTGGCGGCGCTGAGCTATTCCCTGAGCCCGGAATTCAAGGGCGATCGGGTCGGCGCCTTCATCTATGCCATCGGCAGCATGATAGTGACCGCTCACGGCGGGCGCACCGAGTTCTACATCACCGATTCGATCAACCCGCAGTTCGTCAGCAATGCCGCGCGCAATATCGAAAAGGCCACCTGGCTGCTGAGCAAGCGCCAGGACGCCAATGGCGTGCTGTTGCTGTTTTCCAATGAGATTTCGGAGGAGGGCAGTAACCTCAGTTTTGCGGTGGAGTTCGGCAAGATCGTCGCGCGCCTCGACTTGCTGACGCAGATGCTCGATGAGCGCTACCGGCGCATCGGTCTCAATTACGCGCAGAGCCTGTTGCTGATGAATTTTCTGCCGGTGCAGTGAGCCGGGTACGGTGTTTCTCTTTCCTTTGTAGGAAGTGGCCTATCTCGTTCCCCGCTGCTTGAAACGCACCTCGGTCATCAATAGCCTCGGATTTTTCCGAAAGTTGAGGCCTCCACCATGGGTAAGCGAAAAACGGTTTGGCCTACTGATCGCGAAATACGTTTGCGCTTTATCCTCTTCGCCGTGATCGATGCGGCGAGTGTCCAGGGTGTTTCCGCCGAACTGTTGCTGCCCGCCCACAAGTTGCTGCGCGAATCGCCGACCGAGGCGCAGTTGCTTGATGCGCTGGGCGAGATTCTGGACACCGATGAAATGTACGGCTTTCGGCTGCCGCCAGGGTCGGAAGCGGAGGAGCTGATGCAAACGCTGAAGCAGCCGGAAAGCTAGGCGCGATCTTGCAGCGAGCAGAATTGCAGAGGTCCGTCCGTTGATAAGGCGTGACCTGGCGGGCGTCCACGACTTCCCACCACGTGCCTCCCGAATTCCAAGGACCTGCCCCCGATGCTGCTGCGCCCACCACCGCTCCTTTTTGCCGCCCTGACGTTCAGCTCGCTGGCGCATGCCGAAGACCTGCAATTGGCCCCGGTCGAAGTCACCAGCAGCGAAGCCAGCGCCGGTGAGGTGGCCCAGGCGCAGCTCAAGAGCGTGCCCGGCGGCACCAATTACATCGACATGGGCAGCGTGCAGCAGGGGCGGGTGAGCACCAATGAGGATGTGTTCAAGTACCAGGCCGGCGTGTACGCCAAGGCGGCAAACAACGAAGGGGTGAAACTCTCGATTCGCGGTTCGGGCCTGAACCGTAGCCCCGGTTCCCATGCCTCCGGCTTGTATGAAATGTTCGATGGCCTGCCGTTGACCGGGCCTGGCGGCACCCCCTACGAATTAAAAGACCCGCTGTGGCAAAGCCGCGTCGAAGTGCTGCGCGGCGCCAACGGGTTTGACCAGGGTGCCTTGGCCCTGGGCGGCGCGGTCAACTACGTGACCCACACGGGCTACGACGCGCCCACGTTGCAGGTGCGCTACGAAGCGGGCAGCAAAGGCTATGCCCAACGCGAGATCAGCTCGGGCCAGGTGCTGGGAGATGCCGACTACTACATCAGCCTCACTGACTCCGAGTCCGACGGCTACCAGCGCCAAAGCGCGGCCACCGGCAAGGGGGTGGCGGCCAACTTTGGCTACCGTTTCAACCCGGACCTGGAAACGCGCTTCTACTTGCGCTACCGCGAAACCACCAACGACACCCCCGGCAAACTCACGCGCGCGCAGATCAGCCATGACCCGCGCGCGGCCAACAGCCTCAATGCCGCGCGCGACTCCCAGCGCCTGCAACCGGGCTCCACCTGGATCGCCAACAAGACCACCCTGCGACTGGACGACAGTTCGCGGCTTGAAGTCGGGCTGGCCTACCACGACTACCCGATGGACCTGCGCGAAGGCACCAACCGGCTGAAAGTCGCCTACACCGACATCAGCAGCACCCTCAAGTACATTCGCCAGGACACGCTGTTCGGCCACGACAGCCAGACCACGATTGGCCTGCGCACCACCCAGGCGATGCCCAACAATGGCGCCTCGGAGTACGTGCGCACGCCTGCGGGGAACACCGTTTCCTACGCACCCGGCACCAAGACCCGCGACTACAGCTACCTGGGTTCCGACACCGTGTTGCACATTGGCAACGACCTGGAGCTGGTCCCCGACCTGTGGCTCACCACCGGCCTCGCGGCGATCTACACCCGTCGCGAAACCGAGGTCAGCTATCCCGACGGCCAGGCGCCCCTCAGCCAGCACGACTGGGACTACGCGCCGCGCGTCGGCCTGCGTTATGACGTCACCCCGCAATTGCAGGTGTACGGCAACCTGAGCCGCTCGGTGGAGCCGCCGCATGCCTGGTCGATGATCTGGGGTTCCAACAAATACTTTACCAGCGGCCCGGCCCGGGGCCTGGCGCGCGAAGGCGTGAGCCTGAAAAACCAGACCGCCACCACCCTCGAAATCGGCGGCCGTGGCGAACAGTGGTTCGGCCAGTGGGACCTGGCGCTGTACCGTTCCGAAGTGCGCCACGAATTGCTCAGCGTGGAAACCCAGGCGCAAACCGCCACCAGCAATGCCATCGTCGCCGAAGCCAACGCCAGCCCCACCGTGCACCAAGGCGTGGAGCTGAGCCTGCTCAGCCCCTTGTGGGATGGCGGCGGCAACGGCCAGCTCGCCCTGCGCCAGGCCTACACCTTCAGCGACTTCCATTACCGCGACGATGACCGCTTCGGCGACAACACCTTGCCCGGCATCCCCAAGCATTACTATCAGGCACAACTGCGCTACAGCCATCCGACGGGTTTCTACACCAGTTTCAACACGGAGTATTCATCAAAGGTGGCGGTGGATTACGCCAACTCCTACTACGCCGCGTCCTACAGCATCTTCGGCGCCACGCTTGGCTACGACGCGCCAGGGCAGGACTGGCAGGCCTGGGTCGACCTGCGCAACCTCGCCAACCGGCGTTACGCCAACACCGTCACACCGGGCTATGACGACAAGGGCCTGGATGTCGCGCGTTCGACACCGGCCGATGGCCGTGGCATCTACACCGGGGTGTCGTGGAGCTGGCGTTAACGTAGGCGCTGGCTTACCTGCGATATTTGTAGTGAGCGGGCTTGTCCCGCGCTGGGTGGCGAAGCCGCCCCAATCTGGGCCAACGCATTCTTCCAGATATAACTAAGGCGCCTGGTTTTGGGGCGGCTTCGCCACCCAGCGCGGGACAAGCCCGCTCACTACAGTCATGTACCTGCAATCACTGACAACGGGAGCCCCTTGCTCCTACACCGTTTTACTGGCATTGTTTGCGCAATTGGTAACCTTTCCCATTTGAGATACTTTTGCGCATGCACGACATTCCGGCCGCGCGGGGCGATTCCGTCCGGCAGCAGACCCTTACGGCGATGTACAGCGAGCACCACGGCTGGCTGCACGGCTGGCTGCGCAAAAAACTGGGCTGTTCCCAGCATGCCGCCGACCTGGCGCACGACGCTTTCATTCGCGTGCTGATGCTGGCCGAGCCGCAGGCTATCAAGGAACCCCGCGCCTTCCTGGCCACCACGGCAGGGCGGCTGATGATCGACGGTGCCCGGCGTCGCCGCATCGAAAAAGCCTACATGGAAGCCCTGGTGAACCAGTGCGAAGACGCCGGCATGCCCGACCCGGCCGCGATTCACGTGGCGCTGCAAGCGCTCGAACGCATCGCCGAAATGCTCGCCGGCCTGCCGGCCAAAGCCCGTGAAGCCTTCCTGTTGAGCCGCCTCGATGGGCTGACCTACAGCGAAATTGCCACGCAGCTGGGCGTCTCCTCCAGTACCGTCAAAAACTACATCTCCAGCGCCCTGGTGCACTGTTACCACAGCCTGCACCCGGCAGACCCGCTGGTATGAGTTCCGAGCAGATCATTCAGCAAGCGGCACAGTGGCTGACGCGCCTGCACGACGAAGACGTCACCGACGCCGACCGCCAGGCCTTCCACGTCTGGTGCCAGGCCGACCCGCGTCACGCCGTGGCCATCGAGCGCATGGGAGCGTTGTGGGGCAGCCTCGATACCTTGCCCGCCAAACCTGCCCGCGTTGCCCTGAACTGCGCATTCGCCCCGCGACGCCCGCGCGGCGCGCAGGTAGGGGGCTTGCTCGGCGTGGTCCTGTGTGGCTGGCTGGGCCTGCAGCACCTGCCGGTGTGGATGGCCGACCAGCGCACCGGCGTCGGCGAGCGCCGGCAGATCGCCCTCGCGGACGGCAGTCAGTTGCAGCTCAACAGCAACTCGGCGGTGGACGTCAAATTCGACGGCCATCAACGGGTCATCGAACTGCTGCAAGGCGAACTCTGGGTCGACGTGGCCAAGGATGCGCAACGGCCCTTCGTGGTCCGCACCGACCAGGGCACCGCCACTGCATTGGGCACGCGCTACCTGGTCAAGCGCGCGGCGGACGGCACCACGGTGGTGACAGTGATCGAGTCCAGCGTAGCGGTCAAAGGCGATGCCAGCGATGGGGTCAAGGTCTCGGCCGGCCAGCGTGCGGTCCTCAACCACGGCCGCGCCCAGCCAGCGCAAGCCCTTGCCGATACCGACCCCGACGCCTGGACCCGCGGCCTGCTCAAGGTCAACGACCAGCCCTTGAGCGACGTGCTGCAAACCCTCGCCGGCTACCGCCACGGCATGCTGCGCTTCGACCCCGAGGCCCTGCAGAACCTACGGGTATCGGGTGTGTTCAAGCTGGACGACACGGCGGCGGCGCTGTCGTCCCTGGCGGATAACCTGCCGATCCAGGTGGAGTACTTCACTGACCTGCTGGTGGTGGTCAAGCCGCGCTAGATCAGCCGTCGTTCTGGCGCAGGCGCTTGTACAAGGTATTGCGGCTTACCCCCAGTTCGCGCGCCAGATGGGAAATATTCCCGCCGGCGGCCTTCAAGCGCTGGTTCAGGTCGATGCTGTCATCCAGGTACTCACTGGCGGGCAGCGGCGGCGCCAGGTTCAAGTCGACAAAAAAGTCATCCGGCAGATGCTCCGGGCGGATCGGCTGTTCTTCGGCCATCGCCAGCGCCACCTGCAACACGCTGCTGACCTGGCGCAGATTGCCCGGCCACGGGTGCTGCTCGAACAGCGCCAGCACCTCGCTGCTCAGACCTGCCCATTGGGTCGGCTCACGGTGTTGCTGCCATAACTGCTGGAACAACGCCCGCTTGTCGGTGCGCTCGCGCAAGGGCGGCAGTTCCAGGGTCAGGCCGCCGATGCGGTAGTACAAATCCTCACGAAAACGCCCGGCCTGTACCAACTCGCGCAACGCGCGGTTGGTGGCCGAGATGATGCGCAAATCTACCGCGAACAACTCGCTGCTGCCCACCGGCTGCACGCAACGTTCCTGCAGCACGCGCAGCAGGCGCGCCTGGGTGGGCAGCGGCATATCACCGATCTCATCGAGAAACAGCGTGCCCTTGTCCGCCTTGCGGATCAGGCCGATGCTGCCTTTTTGATTGGCGCCGGTGAACGCACCTTTTTCGTAGCCGAACAGCTCCGACTCCACCAGCTCAGCCGGGATCGCCGCGCAGTTCACCGCGATAAACGCCTTCTGGCTGCGCGAACTGGCCTGGTGCAGGGCCTTGACGAACACCTCTTTGCCCACCCCCGTTTCGCCGTGGATCAGCAGCGGAATGTCCTTCTCCAGCAAGCGCTCGGCCTGGCGCACGGCTTTTTCCACGCGCACGTCGCCAAAATGCAAGGTCTTGAGGCCAATCGAGGTGGGCTTGGCGGGCGCAGGTTCGGTAAACACGCGCGCCTGCACCGGCGTTTGCCTGGGCCGCCTCAACAAGCACTGGAAGCGGTTGCGTCCCGCGGCCTGCAGGGAAAAGGGCAGCCCCTCCGGCTGGTTCAGCAATTCGAGCAACGACACCTTGAACAAGCTGTCGATCATGACCCGTGACAGGCTGATGCCCAGCAGGTTATCGGCGCGGCGGTTGGCTGACAGCACCTGGCCGCTTTCATCGAAGATCAGCAGGCCGGCCCACTGGCTATCCAGGTTGCTCAGGCCGGTGTTGAAGGTCAGTTGGAAGTGTTCGCCGCGAAACAGGTTGAGGATCAGCCGGTTTTCCACGGTCTGGCTCATCATCTTGACCATGCCCAGGGTGTGGGAGGGCGGCAAATAGCTGTCGCTGGACACATCCAGCACCGCAATGATCTCGCGCTGGGCATCGAAGATCGGCGCCGCCGAGCCGGTCATGAAACGGTTGGCCTTGAGGAAATGTTCATCGTGTTCGATATGCACCGCCTGGGCACAGGCCAGTGCGGTGCCGATGGCGTTGGTGCCGCTGGAACGCTCCATCCAACTGGCACCGGGGTTGAAACCACGGGCCAGCTTGGGCTCGATGAAGCGCTGGGTGCCCCAACTGGTCAATACCTGGCCCTGGTTGTCGGCCAGCATGATCAGGCAATTGGAGTTGCTCAGGATGTTTTCGTAGTAGGGCAGCACTTCCTGATGAGTGGTCTGCACCAGAGAATGCTGGCTTTCCAGCAGTTGGCTGATGCCCTCGGCGGGGAGCTGGTCGAAGCTGGGTGTGCTCTGGTGGTCCAGGCCGAAGGCGCGGCAACGGCGCCAGGATTCCTGGATAAGGGTGTCGTGAGCCAGTGGTTCGGCCATGGGGTGACCTGCATTTTTATTGTTATGGGGTGTGCACAATCTACCTGAAGCAACCGCTTAAAACTGTGGGAGCGGGCTTGCCCGCGATAGCGGTGGGTCAGTTAATAATTCAGTGACTGACACACCGCATTCGCGAGCAAGCCCGCTCCCACATTCGCCCTGTGTTGGTCATGAGAGTGTTGTTCAGTACTGTTCATTGTCAAGCCCGAGATTGTTCAGTTGTTCAGCCAGGCTTGTTCATTTCTGTTCACTCTTGAACATCACTTTTGCTCCATTTCCTTGCACATCAAGGCTTTGCCGGTTTTGGCACGAAACTCGCTCTGACATCTGGCCAGATTCATTCCAAATAATAAAAAAGGTCGTGTCATGTCATTGACCCTGGAACATGTCTCCCGCGTTGTCGAAGGCCAAACCTGGATCGACGACGCCAACCTGCGTTTCGAAGCCGGTTCGTTCAACGTCCTGCTCGGCCGCACCCTGTCCGGCAAGACCAGCCTGATGCGCCTGATGGCCGGGCTGGACAAGCCCGACAGCGGCCGCATCCTGATGAACGGCGTGGATGTCACGCAAAAACCGGTGCGCCTGCGCAACGTGTCGATGGTGTATCAGCAGTTCATCAACTACCCCACCATGACCGTGTTCGAGAACATCGCCTCGCCGCTGCGCCAGGCCGGCGTGTCCAACGAACTGATCCAGAGCAAGGTGCTGGAAACCGCCAGGATGCTGCGCATCGAGAAATTCCTGCAGCGCCATCCGCTGGAACTCTCCGGCGGTCAGCAGCAACGCACGGCCATGGCCCGCGCGTTGGTCAAGGACGCCGAGCTGATCCTGTTCGATGAGCCGCTGGTGAACCTGGACTACAAACTGCGCGAAGAGCTGCGTCAGGAAATGCGCGAGCTCTTTGCTGCGCGCCACACCATCGCCATCTACGCCACCACCGAACCCAACGAGGCCCTGGCCCTCGGCGGCACCACCACCATCCTGCACGAAGGCCGGGTGATCCAGAGCGGCAAGGCCGCCGAGGTCTATCACCAGCCGCAGACCGTGCTGGCCGCCGAGCTGTTTTCCGAGCCGCCGATCAACCTGATGCCGGGGCGCATCAGCGGTAACGAAGTGAGTTTCGCCAATTTCGTGCACTTCCCGCTGAACGTCGACCTGCGCCCCATCGGCGAAGGCGAGTTCCGTTTCGGCGTACGCCCCAGCCATATCAGCCTGGTGCCGAGCAACGACGACGACCTGGAGCTGGCGGTGACCGTGGAAGTCGCCGAGATCAGCGGCTCGGAAACCTTCCTGCATGTGCGCAGCGAGCACTTCCTGTTGGTGCTGCACCTGTCGGGGGTGCACGAATACGACGTCGACGCGCCGATCCGTGTGTATATCCCCACCCATAAACTGTTTGTGTTCGATGGCCAGGGCCGTTTGGTCCAGGCCCCCGGGCGCCGTGTTGCGAGGGTTGCCTGATGGCCGAGATCCATTTGCAGAACCTGGCGCATAGCTACAGCCCTGCGCCAAGTGGTCCTGAGGACTACGCCATTCGGGAAATGAACCACGTATGGGAGCAGGGCGGGGCCTACGCCTTGCTCGGGCCGTCGGGCTGCGGCAAGTCGACCTTGCTCAATATCATCTCCGGCCTGCTCAGCCCGTCCGAAGGCCAGGTGCTATTCGACACCAAGGTGGTCAACGACCTCACCCCGGAAAAACGCAACATTGCCCAGGTGTTCCAGTTCCCGGTGGTGTACGACACCATGACGGTGTTCGACAACCTGGCGTTCCCGCTGCACAACCAGGGCATGGCCGAGGCGAAAATTCACAGCAAGGTGCAGGAAATCGCCGAAGTCCTCGACCTGCAAAGCCTGCTGAGCAAAAAGGCGCGCAACCTCACCGCCGATGAAAAACAGAAAGTCTCCATGGGCCGCGGCCTGGTGCGCGACGACGTCTCGGCGATTCTGTTCGACGAGCCGCTGACGGTCATCGACCCGCACCTCAAGTGGAAACTGCGGCGCAAGCTCAAGCAGATCCACGAGCAGTTCAACATCACTATGGTCTATGTGACCCACGATCAGCTGGAAGCCTCGACTTTCGCCGACAAGATCGCGGTGATGTACGGCGGCCAGATCGTACAGTTCGGCACGCCGCGTGAGTTGTTCGAGCGGCCGAGCCACACCTTTGTCGGCTATTTCATCGGCAGCCCTGGGATGAACCTGATTGAAGTGCAGGCCGAGGCGGGCGGGGTGCGTTTTGCCGGCACCCACCTGCCCTTGTCCGAAGCCTTGCAGCAACGCATTGCCAGCAGCGGTTACAAAAAACTGCAGGTCGGCATCCGCCCGGAATTTATCCATGTGTGGGACGAGCCCAATCCTGACGCCATGCAGGCCGAAGTCACGCACCTGGAAGACCTCGGCACCTACAAGATCATCACCCTCAACCTCGACGGCACGCCGTTGAAAGTGCGCCTGGCCGAAGACAAGCCGGTGCCCGAAGGCACGGCTTCCATCAGCTTTCCCGCGCAATGGCTGATGGTGTATGCCGACGATTACCTGCTGGAGGTGCTGCCATGAACAAGGTGCAGAACAACAAAGCCTGGTGGCTGGTACTGCCGGTGTTCCTGCTGGTGGCGTTCAGTGCGGTGATCCCGATGATGACTGTGGTCAACTACTCGGTGCAGGACATCTTCGACCAGTCCAGCCGCTACTTCGTCGGCGCCGACTGGTACAAGCAGGTGCTGCTCGACCCGCGCCTGCACGACTCGCTGCTGCGCCAGTTCATCTACTCGGCCTGCGTGCTGCTGATCGAAATCCCGCTGGGCATCGCCATCGCCCTGACCATGCCGACCAAAGTCCGCTGGTCGTCGCTGGTGTTGATCATCCTCGCCATTCCGCTGCTGATCCCATGGAACGTGGTGGGTACGATCTGGCAGATTTTCGGCCGCGCCGATATCGGCTTGCTCGGTTACAGCCTCAACGCCCTGGGCATCAGCTACAACTATGCGGCCAATACCGCGGACGCCTGGGTCACCGTGCTGGTGATGGACGTGTGGCACTGGACCTCCCTGGTGGCGCTGCTCTGCTACTCGGGGCTGCGCGCGATTCCGGATGTGTACTACCAGGCGGCGCGCATTGATCGTGCATCCGCCTGGGCGGTGTTCCGACATATCCAACTGCCAAAGATGAAGAGCGTGCTGCTGATCGCGGTGATGCTGCGGTTCATGGACAGCTTCATGATCTACACCGAGCCCTTCGTCCTCACGGGCGGCGGGCCGGGTAATGCCACCACGTTCCTCAGTCAGACGTTGACCCAGATGGCGGTAGGCCAATTCGACCTGGGCCCGGCTGCGGCGTTTTCCCTGGTGTACTTCCTGATCATTCTGTTGGTGTCCTGGCTGTTCTACACCGCCATGACCCACTCCGACGCCAACCGCTGAGGCCGCCAACATGAGCAAACGCAAGCTTATTCCGCTGCTGATCTACATCCTGTTCCTGCTGGTGCCGATCTACTGGCTGCTGAACATGTCCTTCAAGAGCAACACCGAAATCCTTGGCGGGCTGACGCTGTTTCCGCAGCACTTCACGCTGGCCAACTACAAGGTGATCTTCACAGACCCGAGCTGGTACACCGGCTACCTCAACTCGCTGTACTACGTCAGCCTGAACACGGTGATCTCCCTGAGCGTGGCGCTGCCGGCGGCCTATGCGTTTTCGCGCTACCGCTTCCTTGGCGACAAGCACCTGTTCTTCTGGCTGCTGACCAACCGCATGGCACCTCCGGCCGTGTTTCTGCTGCCATTCTTCCAGCTGTATTCGTCCATCGGCCTGTTCGACACGCACATCGCCGTGGCCCTGGCGCACTGCCTGTTCAACGTGCCGTTGGCGGTGTGGATCCTGGAAGGCTTCATGTCCGGGGTGCCCAAGGAAATCGACGAAACCGCCTACATTGACGGCTACTCGTTTCCCAAGTTCTTCGTGAAGATATTTATCCCGTTGATCGGCTCCGGCATCGGTGTGACCGCGTTTTTCTGCTTCATGTTTTCCTGGGTCGAACTGCTGCTGGCGCGCACCCTGACTTCGGTCAACGCCAAGCCTATCGCAGCGGTGATGACGCGCACGGTCTCGGCGTCGGGTATTGATTGGGGCGTGCTGGCGGCGGCGGGGGTGTTGACTATCCTTCCCGGCATGCTGGTGATCTGGTTTGTTCGCAACCACGTGGCCAAGGGCTTTGCCCTGGGCCGGGTCTGAGGAGTCGATGATGGAATGGATGGCCTGGACCACCCCCACTGCGCTGTTCTTTGGCGGCATCGCCCTGATTCTGGCGGGCATGACCACCTGGGAACTGCGCTCGCCGAGCATCCCTCGGCGCGGTTTTTTACCGATCAGCACCACCCGTGGTGATCGCCTGTTTATCGGTCTTCTCGGCAGCGCCTACCTGCATTTGCTGGTCATCGGCGTTACCGACTGGAGCATCTGGGTGGCGTCCGCGCTCTCCCTGGTATGGCTGTTGAGTGTGATGCGTTGGGGCTAGGTGTGCACACCCTGTAGGAGCGAGCTTGCTCGCGAAAATCGTCAACGATAACGCAGTGTTCCTGGTAGCCCGCGGTGTCTTTGAGTTCTTCGCGAGCAAGCTCGCTCCTACAAGGGAGGTGACCGCCGATAGTCCCGTATGAAAATAACCAGGAGGTCTCTATGTTGAATAAGAACAATAAGCTGCGACATAGCATTTCATTGGCCGCCGTACTGGCCCTCAGCGGTTTGAGCGCCACGGCGTGGGCCGATGCGTATGAAGATGCCGCGAAAAAATGGATCGGCAGCGAGTTCAAACCGTCGACCCTGACGGCCGAACAGCAGTTGGAGGAGTTGAAGTGGTTTATCAAGGCCGCCGAACCCTTCCGTGGGATGAAGATCAACGTGGTGTCGGAAACCCTCACCACCCATGAGTACGAATCCAAGGTGCTGGCCAAGGCCTTCAGCGAAATCACCGGGATCAAGCTGACCCACGACCTGCTGCAGGAAGGCGACGTGGTGGAAAAGCTGCAAACCCAGATGCAGTCCGACAAGAACATCTATGACGGCTGGGTCAACGACTCGGACCTGATCGGTACGCACTTTCGCTACGGCAAGACCGAATCCATCACCGACCTGATGGCCAACGAAGGCAAGGACTTCACCTCGCCGACCCTGGACCTCAAGGACTTTATCGGCCTGTCCTTCACCACCGCGCCGGACGGCAAGATCTACCAATTGCCCGACCAGCAGTTCGCCAACCTCTACTGGTTCCGCGCCGACTGGTTCGAACGCCCGGAGCTGAAAGCCAAGTTCAAGGAAAAATACGGCTACGACCTCGGCGTGCCGGTGAACTGGTCGGCCTATGAAGACATCGCCAAGTTCTTCAGCGAAGACGTCAAGGAAATCGACGGCAAACGCATCTACGGGCACATGGACTACGGCAAGAAAGACCCGTCCCTGGGCTGGCGCTTCACCGATGCGTGGTTCTCCATGGCCGGTGGCGGCGACAAAGGGCTGCCCAACGGTTTGCCGGTGGACGAGTGGGGCATTCGCGTGGAGAACTGCCACCCGGTCGGCTCCAGCGTGACCCGTGGCGGCGATACCAATGGCCCGGCGGCGGTATTTGCCACGCAGAAATACGTGGACTGGATGAAAGCCTATGCGCCACCGGAAGCAGCGGGCATGACCTTCTCCGAATCCGGCCCGGTGCCGTCCCAGGGCAATATCGCCCAGCAGATCTTCTGGTACACCGCGTTTACCGCCGACATGGTCAAGCCGGGCTTGCCGGTGGTGAACGCCGACGGTACGCCGAAATGGCGCATGGCGCCGTCGCCCGTCGGACCTTACTGGGAAAAGGGCATGAAGAAGGGTTACCAGGACGTAGGCTCCTGGACCTTCCTCAAGTCGACCCCCGAGAAACAGAAACTCGCGGCCTGGCTGTACGCGCAGTTTGTGACCTCCAAAACCGTCTCGCTGAAGAAAACCATCGTCGGCCTGACGCCGATTCGTGAGTCCGACATCAATTCCCAGGCCATGACCGACATGGCGCCCAAACTCGGTGGCCTGGTGGAGTTCTACCGCAGCCCGGCCCGGACCGAATGGTCGCCGACCGGCACCAACGTGCCGGACTACCCACGCCTGGCGCAACTGTGGTGGAGCAACATCGCCGCCGCCGCCAGCGGCGAGAAAACCCCGCAGCAGGCTCTGGACAACCTGGCCAAGGAACAGGACGCGATCATGACGCGCCTGGAACGCTCCAAGGTGCAACCGGTGTGCGGCCCGAAAATGAACCCCGAGCGTGACGCGCAATACTGGTTCGATCAGCCGGGCGCGCCAAAACCGAAACTGGCGAACGAGAAGCCCAAGGGCGAGACCGTGAACTACAACGACCTGCTCAAATCGTGGGAGGCGGCGCGCAAGTAATTGCATTGAGGGAAGGACAAAACGGCACTCAGGTGCCGTTTTTTTCGCTTGAAATACTGAAACGCAGATCAATTGTGAACACAAATCAAATGTGGGAGCTGGCTTGCCTGCGAATGCGCAGTATCGGCCAGCACTGCTTTCCCTGACACTCCGCTTTCACGAGCAAGTCGCACCGCCGCTCCCCAACTGCATTTCATCTGAAGGTCACAGACAGTGCAGCAGGTTGCGACTAAACTGCTGCGTATTCATACAGGAGGTCGTCTGATGGGTGTCCAACTTTCCCCTATTGTTTCCGAGTTTGAGACAGAAGAGCAGGCGCGCAGCCATGATCTCTGGTTTCGGGCAAAAGTCGAAAAGAGCTTGGCCAACCCTGGTCCAGGCGTACCTCATGATGAGGTAATGGCGCGCGTTGAGGCGATCATTCTGGAGGCAGAACGCAAGTAAGCGCGAAGTTGTGTGCATCCTGATTTATGTGTTCGTGTATCGAGTGACCGCAGAGCGGATAGAAATAGTCAACGTCCTGCATGCCCGCCAGGAATATCCCTGATTTACCCTTGGCGCCGCCTGGCCCCCGCAAAAAACCGCCCCGTATCCCTCGCCTGCGGCAACCCTTACCCATTGCCGCTGATCTACAGCTTCACAACCCCGATTGAATTTTTTGCCCACTTCAAGGCTCTTCACTCTAGAAGCGTGTGGTTGAGCGCTCTTGCGTGGCCTCCTTGTGGTGGGGCCTGGTGTATCGGACTTTGCGGAAACTGCCATCATGACTCTTTTCACAGCGCTGTCAGGCCAACCGGCCTCCATCTCCCACGCGGGGCCCGGCCATTATCAACGGCTGTACCAGCAGCTTTATGGCGAGGCCCAAGGTGCGCAAGACGCTGCGCGGGATTTTTTGCAGGCGCAGTTGGCCCAGGTCGAGGATGCGCCCAACGAGCTGCCGGACGAGCCCGAGCAACTGCACGCCTGGGTTGAGCAGCGGTGTGCCGAGGTGGCCCAGGCGTATGCCGAGTACCTGGAGCAACGCCAGCAGGGCCGGCCACGCCGTTACTTCCATAACAAAGCTCACGCGTTGTACGTATTGCAACGTGTGGCGCCGACCAAGCAAGTCGATGGCGCCTGGCTCTACGGCCTGTTGCGCTATTGGCAAGACCCGCGTTTCGACGGCTTGCTCACCACCTACCTCGAAGAGCTGGGCGACGGCGAAGCCGCGCAGAATCATGTGGTGATCTACCGCAAGTTGCTCAACCAGCACGATGCCGACAGCGACGCCGGCCTGGAAGACCCGCATTACCTGCAAGGCGCGTTGCAAATGGCCTTGGGCCTGTGCGGTGAAGAGTTCCTGCCGGAGGTCATCGGCTACAACCTGGGCTACGAGCAATTGCCGCTGCACCTGTTGATCACCTCATACGAGCTGAGCGAGCTGGGCATCGACCCGTATTACTTCACGCTGCATGTGACCATCGACAACGCCAGCAGCGGCCATGCGTGCAAGGCCGCGCAGTCGGTGCTCAACCTGCTGCCGCTGGGCGAGGGCAGGGCGGATTTCTATCGCCGGGTGGCCCAAGGCTATCGCCTCAATGATCTGGGGCCGGGTACCACCGCCATCATCAAGGATTTCAATTTGCACGATGAACTGGTCGCCCTGCTGGAGCGCAAGCGCTCCTACGGCCAGCACATGCATTCTGATTACTGCCGCTTCGAAGGCAAGACGGTCAACCAATGGCTGGCCCTGCCGGGCCAGATCGGCGCCTTTCTCCAGGCCCTCGAAGACAAAGGCTGGATCAGGCGCAACCAGGACCCGGCCGAGAGTCGCTTCTGGCAATTGATCGAGGGCGCGGGCGCCGCCATGTTCGGGGTGTTCAGCGGCTATGAGAAACAGGTGCTGCATGACTGGATCGCGGGCGACTGGATCAGCGACCGACGCGTGCCGCCCGCTCGTCCGGGCCGTGGCAAAAGCTTACCTCAAGACCCGCACCCACCGGCCGATCCGGACACCCAGGCGCTGGTGGACTCGTTGCGCGGCTTGCCGGATGAACAGCAGCTCCAAACGCTGATTGCGTGGATGTCCGCCCGTCGTCACTGCACCCCGGCCGGGCTGTACGCCACGCGCCGCTTTATCCAATTGCGCGCGCGCCTGCGCTAAGGAATGTCGTTCATGTCTGCACAACAACTGGCCGATCGCGCCTTGATCAACCTGGGTCGGGGCCTCAAGGAGAACGGCTACCGGTTCATCACGCCCACGCCCTTGACCCATGAGCGCGTCTTCGGGCGCCAGGCTTCGCCGTTGGCGAAGGACCTGCGCGACGTGTTTGGCTGGTCGATGTCGTTTGACGCCGACCTGCTGCCGGCGGCGTTTCGTGAGGAACTGCTGCAGGCCGAGGTCGTTGAAAAACACGATTCGCTGTGGCGCAGCGCGGTGCGCTGGTCGAGCCTGGATGAGCTGTTGTTCGCGCATTCGGCCTACCCGACCACGCAATCGGATGCGGTGTTTTTCGGCCCGGACAGCTATCGGTTCGCCCAGGTGATCGAAGCGCATCTGCAGCAACGCTTCGAGCCCGTGCGCCGCGCGGTGGATATCGGTTGTGGCGCCGGTGTCGGTGCGCTGGTCATCGCCCGTGCGCGACACGACGCGCAGGTGCTAGGAGTGGATATAAACCCCCGCGCCCTGCGCATGACCGCAGTCAACGCCGAGCTGGCCGGGCTGAGCAACGTTACGGCCTATCACAGCGACGTGCTGGCCAGCGTGGAAGGCGAGTTCGACCTGATCGTGGCGAATCCGCCGTACATGAATGACGACCGCCAACGCGCCTATCGCCATGGCGGCGGGGCCCTGGGTGAACAGTTGTCCGTGCGTATCGTCAGCGAAGCCCTGGGCCGCTTGGCCTTGGGGGGCAGCCTGGTGCTGTACACCGGCGTGGCGATTGTCGCGGGGGAAGACCCCTTCCTGGCGGCGGTCAAGCCACTGGTCGGCAGCGATGCCTTCGGCTGGACCTACCGTGAGCTTGACCCCGACGTGTTTGGTGAAGAGCTGGCAAAACCCGGCTACGAACGCGTGGAAAGGATTGCCGTGGTCGCGCTCACCGTCACGCGCCTGCGCTGACGGTCATGCTCACGTTCGGCATTGAAGAGGAGTACTTCATTACCGACCTGGGCACACGCAGGATGCTCAGCCAACCGGCAAGGGAGGTGGTGGCGGCCTGTCGCAGTGCCATTGGAGCAGGCTTTGCCTACGAGATGTTCCAGGGCCAGATCGAGGCGGCCTCGCCGGTGTTCCACACCCGCTGCGAGGCCGCGGATTACCTGGGCACCGTGCGCCATAACCTGGCGCAGTCCCTGGGCGAGTTTGGACTGGGCATCGTGTGCGCCGGCAGCCATCCGCTGGCGGCGTGGCGTGAGCAAGTGCCGACGGACCGCGTTCATTTCCAGCGGTTGTTCGAGGACACCCAGCGCGTAGCACGACGCAGCGTGCTCTGCGGATTGCACGTGCATGTCGAGGTGCCCGCCACGGTCGACCGTATCGCGGTGATGAATCAGGTTTCGCCCTGGTTGCCGTTATTGCTGCTGCTCAGTTGCTCTTCGCCGTTCTGGGAGGGTTCGCCCACGGGCTTCATGAGCTATCGCCAGACCGCCTGCGATGAATGGCCGCGCATGGGCGTGCCGGAGCATTTTGCCGATTGGGCCGACTACCAGCGCTACCTGGCGTTGCTCCAGCGCATTGGCGCGATCAAGGCCGATGGCAACGGGTGGTGGGGCGTGCGTCCGTCGGCGCGCTATCCAACCCTGGAGCTTCGCATCACCGATGCATGCCCCAGGCTTGCGCATGCGTTGGCGCTGGCGAGCTTGTTTCGGGTGATGGTTACGCATGCCTGCGCAATGGATCATCCCGGTGCACTGTTCAGCGCCGAGCGCCGCTGGCTGCTCCATGAAAACCGCTGGCAAGCCAAGCGCTACGGCGCGGCCGGCACCTTCGCCCTGGACGACCTGGGTACCCTCGGCAGCGCCGAACAGTGGTTGCAAGGCGCCCGGCTGGAATTCGCAGGAACGGCCGACGCCATGGGCGAATCGCAGCTGTTCGACGACCTGCACGGGATGCTGCTGTCCGGCAACAGCGCGGTCGATCAACTGCGTGGCTACGCCTGCGCCCGCGCCGCCGGCGCGGATGAACTGTGCAGTGTGCAGAGCGTTGTCGACAGGTTGCTGGCCCAGAGTCGCAGTGACCATTGATCGGTTGCCCGCCACACCAACGGAACGCTGGCGAATACAGGGCCCCTTAATAATTGATCCCTTCAATCTGGAGTGCAGAGCATGCGAGCGATGACCTTCCAAGGCGCGCACAAAGTGCAGGTCGATACGGTACCTGATCCCATCATCGAGCAACCCGACGACATCATCCTGCGCGTGACCGCCACCGCCATCTGCGGCTCGGATTTGCACCTGTATCGGGGCAAGATTCCGACGGTTGAGCACGGTGATATTTTCGGCCACGAGTTCATGGGCATCGTCGAAGAAACCGGCCCGGCGGTCACGGCGGTGCAGCGCGGCGACCGCGTGGTGATCCCTTTCGTGATTGCCTGTGGCGACTGCTTTTTCTGTCAGATGCAGCTGTTTGCCGCCTGCGAAACCACCAACGATGGGCGCGGTGCGATCCTCAACAAAAAGGCAATTCCACCGGGTGCGGCGCTGTTCGGCTACAGCCGCCTGTATGGCGGCATTCCCGGTGGCCAGGCCGAACTGGTGCGCGTGCCGAAGGCCAACGCCGGGCCGTTCAAGGTGCCCGGCACGCTGGCGGACGACAAGGTATTGTTTCTCACCGACATCCTGCCCACCGCCTGGCAGGCGGTCATCAACGCGGGCATCGAAAAAGGCTCCAGCGTCGCGATCTACGGCGCCGGCCCGGTCGGCCTGTTGAGTGCCGCCTGTGCGCAGATGTTGGGCGCCGAACAGATCTTCATGGTCGACGACCATCCCTATCGGCTGGCCTATGCGCAAAAAATGTATGGCGTGATCCCGATCAATTTCGAGGAAGACGATGACCCGGCCGACACCATTATCCGCCAGACACGCGGTATGCGGGGTGTCGACGGGGTGGTGGATGCCGTTGGTTTCGAGGCCAAGGGCAGCACCACTGAAACCATCCTCACCACCCTCAAGATCGAAGGCAGCAGCGGCAAGGCCTTGCGCCAATGCATCGCCGCCGTGCGCCGCGGCGGGGTGGTGAGCGTGGCCGGGGTGTATGCCGGGTTTATCCACGGCTTTATGTTCGGCGACGCCTTTGACAAGGGCCTGACCTTCAAGATGGGCCAGACCCATGTGCATCGCTTTCTGCCGGAACTGCTGGAGCATATCGAACTGGGGCACCTGAACCCCGAGGCGATCATCACCCATCGCCTGTCTCTGGAGCAGGCGGCACGCGGCTATGAGCTGTTCGACAAGGCCGAAGAGGACTGCCGCAAGGTGATCCTGCTGCCGGGGATGAGCGACCGGCCGTTGACCGAGCCGCTGGAAGAGGAGCTTACGCCTGAGTTGCGCATGCAGGGTGTGCCCGGCTTATAAACCGAACGCAACGCCTACTATCGGTCTGCTCGCCCGATTCAAATTGTAGTGAGCGGGCTTGCCCCGCGCTGGGTGGCGAAGCCGCCCTAATGCAGTCGCCGTCGATTTACAGACGAAACCGAGTCGCTTGGTTTGGGGCGGCTTCGCCACCCAGCGCGGGGCAAGCCCGCTCACTACAATCAGGGCAGGGAATCAGGCTGCGGCTTGCGGCTGCATGTGCAACTGGCCTTCCAGGTCCTTGACCAACCCACTGGCCAGGAACAGCGGCGCAATGCGGTTATGCAGTTGCGGCTCGACAAACGCCTTCACGGTATCCAGCACCAACACGCCGCTGAGCGGCAACTCGGCCTTGGCGTACGACAACCACGCCTTCTTCAGCATCGCCAACACATCGCTTCCTGCCGTAGAGGCGAAACGACGGTGGGCGGGTTTGCCATCAAAGGTGAAGTTGTGCTGGTAGGCGTAGCCGCTTTCATCGCCCTTGCTGGCGATGCAGCGGATGCAGGTACACAGGCCGTCACCGAAAGCACTGCGCAGGTAGGCGTTGAAGTCCACCACGGGCTTGAGTGACAGGCGCTTATCGACCTCGAACAGGTCCCCGGTCATTTTTTCGTCAGTGTCCAACGTCCATTCCTCGCAGTGTACGGTCAGTCAAAGGGCGGCACCTTAACAGCCAGCCGCCCGTTTGTGGGCTATTAGCATAACAATAGACCCAGATATTCTTTTCCCGTCTTAAAAATCGTGGCTACCCTCGCTCACCTCTCAACCGTGCGGCGGACTCCCATGACCCTCAAGCGCTTCTCCCTGACCCTTATCACCGCCTCGCTGGCTGCCGCAGGCGCCTTGCTCAGTAGCGGTGCCCAGGCCGAGGGCAAGATCAGCATCGCCCAGCAATTCGGTATCGGCTACCTGATCCTCGACGTGGTGCGCGACCAGCATCTGATCGAAAAACACGGCAAGGCCCAGGGCCTGGATATCCAGGTGGAATGGAACAGCATTTCCGGCGCCACCGCGATGAACGAATCGCTGCTGGCCGGCGCCCTCGACGTGGTCTCAGCCGGCGTACCACCTATGCTCACCCTGTGGGACCGTACCAAAGGCAAGCAGAACGTCAAGGCCATCGCCTCCCTCGGCTCGATGCCCAACTACCTGCTGACCAACAACCCCAACGTCAAGACCCTCGCGGACTTCAGCGAAAAGGACCGCATCGCCGTGCCCGCCGCCGGCGTGGGCTTCCAATCGCGCACCTTGCAGATCGAGACCGCCAAGCAGTTCGGCGATGCCAACTACAAGAAGTTCGACGACATCTCCATCAGCCTGGCCCACCCCGACGCCACGGCGGCGCTGATTGCCGGTGGCTCGGAAATAAACGCGCACTTTTCCAGCCCGCCGTTCCAGTATCAGGAATTGCTCAACCCCTACGTGCACAAAGTGCTGAGTTCCTACGACATCCTGGGCGGGCAGGCGACGTTCAACGTGCTCTACACCACGCAGAAATTTCACGACGAGAACCCCAGGACCTACAAAGCGTTCTATGACGCGCTGGCCGAGGCCGAGAAGATCATCAAGGCGGACAAACCGGCAGCCGCCAAGGCGTATATTCGCGTCGAGCAGTCGAAGTTGCCGCTGGACCTGGTGGAGAAGATCGTCCAGGACCCTGAGATCGACTTCACCATCGTGCCGCAGCGCACCTATATCTATGCCGAGAAATTGCAGGAACTGGGCGTTCTGAAGAACAAGGCCGGCAGTTGGAAGGATTACTTCTTTGAAGAAGCCCATGGTGCAGAGGGGAGCTGAGCCCATCTCGACTGGTTGAAATACGGTAAACCCTGTGGGAGCTGCGTATCAGTGATATCAGCGAAAAAACTCCCCCGGCGTCGCATCGAACTGCTGGCGAAACGCATTGATAAACGCCGACGTCGACTCATACCCACACCCCAACGCCACATCGGTTACCCGCTCGCCTTGCTCCAAAGCGGGCAGGGCGCTCAGCAGTCGCAGGCGCTGGCGCCACGCCCGGAACGTCAGCCCGGTATCACTGAAAAACAACCGGCTGAGTGTCTTCTCGCTTACCCCCAGTTTGTGGCTCCATTGGCCCAAGGTCGTCTGCTGCTCCGGGCGCTGGTTCAGGCTTCGATAGATCTGCCGCAAACGCGGGTCCAACGGCAGCGGCAGCATCAGGTCGACCTGTGGCGCCGCCGCCAACTGATCCAGGACTACCTGGGCCAGGCGCCCATCCGGCCCGTCCTCGGCATACTCCACCGGCAACTCGCTGAAACTGCGGATCAACTCGCGCAGCAAGCTGCTCACCTCCAACACATGACAGCGTTCCACCGCCCAGGCCGTGACGCTGCAGTCGAGGTACAGACTGCGCATTTCCGTGTGGGGCGAGCTGAAGACGCGGTGCGGCATGCCTGCCGGAATCCAGACGGCCCGCTGCGGCGGTGCCACGAAGCGGCCGACACTGGTCTGGATCTCCAGCACCCCGGAAATGGCGTATGACAATTGCACCCACGGGTGGCTGTGCCGGCGGGTCAGCGCACGGTTCGGCAAGGACTCGGTGCGCCCATACACCGGTCGCGGCAGGCTGGAAAGCCCGGGCACACTGCGGCGGACGGTTTTTTCATGTCCTTTAGGCGGCATTTACTGGCTCTTTGGCGTTAGTCGGTAACAAGCCATTACGTTAGAGTCGCCGTGACGCTCTTGGCAACCCCGGAAGATGCTGCTTATGACTCGCCCCCGTTTCCTGCCCGACAACTTCACCCTGACGCTGATCGCCACGGTGATCCTCGCCTCCCTGCTGCCCGCCAGCGGCCAGACCGCCGTGGCGTTCGGTTGGGTCACCAACCTGGCGATCGCGCTGCTGTTTTTCCTGCACGGCGCCAAGCTGTCGCGCCAGGCCATCGTCGCCGGCGCCGGCCATTGGCGTCTGCACCTGCTGGTGTTCAGCCTGACCTTCGTCTTGTTTCCGCTGCTGGGCCTGGCGCTCAAGCCGGTGCTCTCGCCGCTGATCGGCAAAGACCTGTACATGGGCATGCTCTACCTCTGCGCGTTGCCGGCCACGGTGCAATCGGCGATTGCCTTCACCTCGCTGGCGCGCGGCAACATCCCGGCGGCGATTTGCAGCGCGGCGGCGTCGAGCCTGTTCGGGATTTTTCTGACCCCGTTGTTGGTGACCTTGCTGATGAATGTTCACGGTGAAGGCGGTTCAACCGTCGACGCCATCCTCAAAATCAGCGTGCAGCTGCTGCTTCCATTTGTCGCAGGGCAAATTGCCCGGCGCTGGATCGGCGCATGGGTGGGGCGCAATAAATCCTGGCTGAAATTCGTCGACCAGGGTTCGATACTGCTGGTGGTCTACGGTGCGTTCAGCCAAGCGGTGAACGAAGGTATCTGGCAGCAGATTCCACTCTGGGAACTGGGCGGCCTGGTGGTGGCCTGCTGCGTGTTGCTGGCCTTGGTGCTGGTGGCTGCGACCTTGCTGGGCAAGGCTTTTGGCTTCAATCAGGAAGACCGCATCACCATCCTGTTCTGTGGTTCGAAGAAAAGCCTGGCGACCGGTGTGCCGATGGCTCAGGTGCTGTTTGCCGCCTCGACCATGGGCGTCTTGATCCTGCCGTTGATGTTGTTTCACCAGATCCAGTTGATGGTGTGCGCGGCGCTGGCCCAGCGTTACGCCAAGCGACCGGAATCGATCCCGGAGCTGATGGCGCAAGTCGATCCTTGAGGCGTCGTGTTACTATTTTTCCGCGCTGCTCGGGCCGGCACTGGGCCGGCTTGATCAACGCGGAAACTGAGTAGACCGACCCGTCAATGAGCATTTCAGCCGCAACTCCCCAAGCCAATTGGCAACCGGTCATCGCCCTCGCGTTGGCCGCCTTTGTATTCAATACCACCGAATTCGTGCCCGTCGGGCTGCTCAGCGCCATCGGCGCCAGCTTTGACATGCCGGTTTCAAGCGTCGGGCTGATGCTCACCATCTACGCCTGGATCGTGTCCCTGACCTCGTTGCCGGTGATGCTGCTGACCCGCAACATCGAACGGCGCAAGCTGCTGATCGTGCTGTTCTGCCTGTTTATCGTCAGCCACATCCTCTCCAGCGTCGCCACCAGTTTCGGCCTGCTGATGCTCAGCCGCATCGGCATTGCCTTGTCCCACGCCCTGTTCTGGTCGATCACCGCCTCGCTGGCGGTACGCCTGGCGCCTGAGGGCAAGCAGGTGCAAGCCCTCGGCCTGCTGGCCACCGGCACCTCCCTGGCGATGGTCCTGGGCATCCCGCTGGGCCGCCTGCTGGGCGAAGCCATGGGTTGGCGCACCACCTTCCTGGTGATCGGCGCGTTCGCCGCCGCACTGGTGTTCTGGCTGGCGCGCACCTTGCCGCTGCTGCCGAGCCAGAACTCCGGCTCCCTGCGCAGCCTGCCGCTGCTGTTCAAGCGCCCGGCGCTGGTGGCGCTCTACGTGCTGACCGCCCTGACCGTGACCGCGCAATTCACCGCTTACAGCTACATCGAACCCTTTGTCGAAGGCGTGGCCGGCATGAGCGGCAGCGCGGTGACCCTGATCCTGCTGGTATTTGGCGGCGCAGGCATCATCGGCTCGCTGCTGTTCAGCCTGGTGCACCGCATCAATCCTCACCTGTTCGTGGTCGTCGCAGTGTTTATCCTGGCCGCCTGCCTGGCACTGCTGTTGCCGTTGAGCGGTGCGCAGTCCTACCTGGTGGTGCTGAGCGTTTTCTGGGGCATGGCGATCATGGGGTTCGGCCTGGCCATGCAATCCAAGGTGCTGGTGCTGGCACCGGATGCGACCGACGTGGCCATGGCGATGTTCTCCGGCATCTACAACATCGGCATCGGCGGCGGCGCCCTGGTGGGCAGCTGGGTCGGCAGCCAGTTCGGCTTCGCCTGGATCGGCGCGGCGGGCGGTTTGCTGGCGGCGCTGGCGTTGGTGGGGTATTGCCTGGCGATCAGGAAGTTCGGGCAGGGTGTGCCTAGGTAGCAGCGAGCTTGCTCGCGAAAAACGTTAACGATGATGCGGTTTTTCCAAGTCGCTCGTGTCGTTTACGGGTTTCTTCCAAGTTGTGGGAGCCGGGTCGGCGCTTTGATCGGCGGTAATTTCGCGTGAGGGTTGACGCTCACGTCGGACGATCTCATCCATCTGCTGCACGCTTTCCATCAGCTCATCAAAGAACTTACCCATAGTCAGCTCCTACGTTTAATGACTGCTTCCGTGAATGAATAGAGGGCGACCGTAAGGCCGCCCGTTTACAGTTACACCACGTTCTCTTGCAGCCTGCGCCCCATCACATCCAGCAGGTCGCAGCCGTCACGCAGTGGAATACTCAACAGCATTGCGAAGTCCTGCAGCACTACAGCGTCACTGCTGATTCCATCGCGTAAAGCGAGATTTTCCAGAATTTGCGTGACGGCACGGATGCGATATGCCGCCGCTTCGTACAGGGCATCCAGCGGTGCTTCGGTGTCGATAAGCATAGTGGGGATAGTGCAATCGGGGCCCGTGATGGGCATGTACCGATTTTGTGCGGTCATGGGTCTTGCTCCTATATCTGAATGAGCCGTCACCTTCTGCCGCCAAGCAGAATTAGGGTGGCGGATTACGCAAGGTTGGCGGACCGGGGATATAGGACCCGGCACTTCCGAAGAAGTCCCTGCGCAACCCGCCATTGCACGAAATAGCGAGCGCAAAAAAAGCGCCTGCAATCGTGTTGGGGGCGCTGTTGCGCCTATATCTGGTCGGACCGCCAAGTCCAATCGCAGCGGTTGCTGCGAGCCGGAAGATTAGCCTGCGGGGTGCTTCCTAGCAACCGGGAAATGGGCAAGATCAGGATTTTGGATGGTTTGTCCGCTGGGGCGGGCGAGCTCGAACAACGCTAACGAAGTGCGCAGCTAAAACCAGACAGGTCCTACACAGCATTTTGATACCTATTGCTACCGTCGCCGGCGACCGCCCACCTCCTGTGGTGACGGCACTTGAGCAGCAATGGAGTCGATTGTGCAAAAGCGTTTGACCGCCGAGTTTATCGGTACTTTCTGGCTGACGTTCGGCGGCTGTGGCAGCGCCATTCTGGCGGCGGCCTTTCCTGGGTTGGGCATCGGTTTCGTGGGCGTTGCGCTGGCGTTTGGTCTCACTGTGCTGACCATGGCCTACGCGGTCGGGGGGATTTGCGGTGGGCACTTCAACCCGGCGGTGACCATTGGCCTGTGGGCAGGGCGGCGCGTTGCTGCGGGTGATGTGCTGCCGTATATCGCGGCGCAGGTTGCTGGGGCGATTGCTGCCGCGGCGGCGTTGTACCTGATTGCCAATGGGCAGCCTGGTTTCACCGTGGGTGGTTTTGCCGCCAACGGTTACGGTCCCTTGAGCCCAGGCCTCTTTGATCTGAAGGCCGCACTGCTGGCCGAGCTGATCGCCACGTTTTTCTTCGTATTCATCATTATGCGTGTGACTGCACCGGGGGCTGCTCCGGGCTTTGCGCCAATTGCCATTGGCCTGGCGCTGACCTTGATTCACCTGGTGCTGATCCCGGTGACCAATACGTCGGTCAACCCGGCACGCAGTACCGGACCGGCAGTATTTGCCGGGGCTGAGTACCTTTCGCAGCTTTGGGTGTTCTGGCTGGCGCCGATTGTTGGCGGGGTGTTGGGGGCGTTGGCAGCTCGCACATTGGGTGAGCAAAAGCCGGCTTGATGCCTTATACGGTTGCGAGTGGGTTGCTCTCCACTGTAGGAGCGAGCTTGCTCGCGAAGAACCCACAGACACCGCGTTCATCCAGGATGCACGCGTTATCGTTGACGTTTTCGCGAGCAAGCTCGCTCCTACAGCGCAAGGCAAGTTTCCTCGCCACAGGGCCCGTGCAACACCGAAGTTGTGTCGGTAACTATGGCGATAGGGGCATCACAGCGCAGCCAGTACCGCTTCGAGTTTTTCCTGGTCGCGCGCAAACTGGCGGATGCCTTCGGCGAGCTTTTCGGTGGCCATTGCATCTTCGTTGGAGGCCCAGCGAAATTGCGCCTCGTTGATGGATTGGCGCGCTTCGCCGGCCGCGCCCGGCAGCAGTTTGCGTTCCAGGGTGCCCTGGTCTTCATCGAGTTTTTGCAGCAACTCGGGGCTGATGGTCAAGCGGTCACAGCCCGCCAGTTGTTCGATCTGGCTGAGGGTGCGGAAGCTCGCGCCCATGACCACGGTCTTAATGCCGTTGGCCTTGTAGTAGTTGTAGATGCGCGTCACCGACTGCACGCCCGGGTCATCCACGCCGGTGTAATCCAGGCCCGTGCTCTTGCGGTACCAGTCGTAGATGCGGCCCACAAACGGAGAGATGAGGAACACGCCCGCGTCGGCGCATGCCTGGGCCTGGGCGAAGGAGAACAGCAGCGTCAGGTTGGTCTGGATACCGGCCTTTTCCAGGCGCTCGGCGGTGCGGATGCCTTCCCAGGTGGAGGCCAGCTTGATCAGCACGCGATCGCGGCCGACGCCGGCCTTGTCATACAGCTCGATAAGCTGGTTGGCCTTGGCCCACAGCGCGTCTTCGTCGAACGACAGGCGCGCATCGACTTCGGTGGAGATGCGCCCCGGGATCACCTTGAGAATCCCGCAACCGACCGCCACCGAAAACTGGTCGCAGGCCAGGCCGAGATCGCCCTTGGACAGGTCGAGCGCTTCGCGCAGGATGTCGCCGTAGTGTGCGATCGCCGAGGCTTTGAGCAGCAGCGACGGGTTGGTGGTGGCATCGACCGGTTTCAGCCGGCTGATGGCCTCCAGGTCGCCGGTGTCGCAGACTACGGTGGTGAATTGCTTGAGTTGTTCGAGCTTGGATGTCATGAGCGGTTGTTCTCCAGAAATGGGGTTACTGGTTCAGCGCCTGTGCCGTGTCCAGGTCGGTGATCAGGATGTCCAGGTAGCCGCCCTTGAGCGCACCGCGAATCGCCTGGACCTTGTTCAACCCGCCGGCCAGGCCGAGCACGCGCTGGATATTGCGCAATTTGGGCAGCGCCACCGAGACGACGAATTCTTCGTCTTCTTCCAGCACCGGCTGGCCCTGGGCATCGAAGTAGCGCAGGCAGATATCACCCACGGCACCGCGCTCGGCCAACAGGCGCAGCATGTCTTCAGTGTAGTAGTTGCCGCTGTTGCGCAGCAGTTGCGAGGGCTCCAGCTCGCCGATGCCGACAATCGCCAGGGTGATGCTGTCAAAGCGCTGCAGCACTTCCTTGACCTCTTCCATCTGCACGATGCGCTGCTTGCTCTGCACCGATTGCTCGATGCTCTGCGACGGCAGCAGATACGCCGGGCAGTTGAGCAGGGTGGCCAGGCGCTGGGTGAGCAGGGTGGCTTCAAATGCGCCCTTGTGCCCGACACCGCCCAACAGCTGCACCACTTCCTGGGCAGCCTGTTTGCCCGGTTGCGCGTGCAGGTGGCCGACCATGGCGCGGATGGTGCTGCTCCATGACGAAATGCCGATATGATCCTGCGGCGACAGGCTGGTTTCCAAGTAATGCGCGGCCGCCGAACCAATGGCCTGCTTGATGCTTTCATCACTGCCGGGCTCGGTGGCTTCCACCACGATCACCCGGCGCACGCCGTAGCGGCGTTGCAATTGGGTTTCCAGCTCCAGGTGCAGGCCTTGCAGGCGCATCACGCTGATCTTCACCACGCCGTCCTGCAGCGCCCGGCGCAGGGCGCGGCTGATAAACGACTGGGACAAGTCCAGTTGCGCCGATATTTCGGACTGCTTGAGCCCTTCTTCGTAATAGAGGCTCGCGATCTTGGTGATCAGGCGCTGTTCTTCGATCTGGCTCATGAAGGCCTCAGTGATGACATCAATGCGGGTGAGGATACCAAACCCTTACGACATGATCAGGCCGCCGTCGATATTGATCGCCTGCCCGGTCAGGTACGCCGCGTCATCGGACGCCAGGAACGCCACCAGCCCCGCGACATCCGCAGGTTTGCCGGCGCGGCGCAGGGGGATGTTCTTGACCCATTCGGCCATCAGTTCACCCTTGCCGTAGCGTTTTTCGTCGGTGCTGAGGATCTCGCCCCAGACGCGGTCGTTGTAGTCCCACATTTCGCTTTCGATGATGCCGGGGCAGAACGCATTCACCGTGATGTTATGCCGCGCCAACTCCAGCGCCAGGCTCTGGGTGATGCCGATCACGCCCATTTTGCTCGCGGCGTAGTGGGGCGTGTAAATGAAACCTTGGCGGCCCTGGCCGGACGAGGTGTTGATCAAGCGGCCGCTGTTTTGCTTGACCATGTACTTGGCCGCTTCCCGGCAGCCCAGCCACACGCCGGTGGTGTTGACCTGCAGCACCTTGTCGAAGTCGGCGCGGGGCATTTTGTCGTAGTGGTCGATGGTGATGATGCCGGCGTTCTGCACCGACACGTCGATGCTGCCAAAGCGCGCGTGGCCTTCGCGGTAGAGTTTTTCGATATCGCCTTCGTCCGTGACGTCGATGCCCAGGGCCAGCACGTCGACGTTGTACGCCTGGGCCAACTGGTCGGCAGTGAACGTCACCCGCTCCAGGTCGTTGGAGGCCAGTACCAGGTTGGCGCCTTCCTGGGCGAAACGCTCGGCAATGCCGGCGCCGATGCCACGGCAGGCGCCAGTGATGACTACGGTTTTACCGCTGAAACGTTGCGACATGAGTAACTCCTACCAGCACACGAAGCCGCCATCGACCAACAGGTCGACACCGGTGCAGAAAGACGACGCCTGGCTGACCAGAAAGATCGCCGGCCCGACCATTTCTTCCACGCTGGCCATGCGGCCCATGGGCGTGGTCTGTTCAAAGATCTTCACCTGGTCGGCCACTTCCGGCCGTGAGTTCATCGGCGTGGCGGTGTAGCCGGGGCTGATGCAATTGACGCGCAGGCCCTTGTCGGCCCATTCCATCGCCAGGCTTTTGCTCAGGTGGATCACCCCGGCCTTGGAGGTGTTGTAGTGCGCCTGCAACAGGCCACGGTTGACGATGCTGCCGGACATGGAGGCGATATTGACGATGGCGCCCTTGCCACGCGGCAGCATCACCGCAGCCTGCGCCTGGCAACTGAGGAAGATGCCGGTGAGGTTGATGTCCAGCATGGTCTGCCAGCGTTGCAGCTCCAGGTCTTCGGCGGCCTGGGCATTGGCGATGCCGGCGCAGTTGACCGCCACGCTGAGCTCGCCCAGTTCTGCCTCGGTGCGGGCGACGGCGGCGTCCAGGGCGGCGCGCTCGGTGACCGTGCCGCTGAGGGCCAGGGCACGACGGCCCAGAGCCTGGATGCGTTCGACGGTGCTGCCAATTCCCGGACTGCCGGGCAAATCAAAACACGCCACATCCGCCCCGGCTTCCGCCAGGCCGACGGCGATGGCCTGGCCGATGCCGCTGCCGGCACCGGTGACGAAGGCCACTTGGCCTTGAAGACTGAAAAGTTGCATGAACGACTCCATTTTTGAAATCACAGTGAACCCTGTAGTGAGCGGGCTTGTCCCGCGCTGGGCTGCGAAGCGGCCCTATTAAAGCCACCGCCGAGTTCCAGATAGAACCCCGGTCGTCTGGTTTGGGGCCGCTTCGCAGCCCAGCGCGGGACAAGCCCGCTCACTACAAAAAGATCTTCATTGTTGGCGGTTACGCCGTAGCCATCTCCATCACCGAAACCGGCGTAGCCTCGCCACGCTCCAGAATCCCCATCTGCCGCCCCCGGCTCATCACCATCACCCGATGGGACAAACCCAGCACTTCATCCAGGTCCGAGCTCACCACGATCACCGCCATGCCCTTGGCCGCCAGATCCGCGATCACCTCATAAATCGCCGCCCGCGCGCCCACGTCGATGCCGCGCGTTGGCTCATCGAGGATGAACACCTTGGGATTGCGCGCCAGCCATTTGGCAATGATCACTTTCTGCTGATTACCGCCGGACAAGCTGGAGATCCGTGACTGTGGCGCGCCTTTGACCCCCAGGCGCGCCACCGCCGTGCGCGCAAACTCGCGCAGCGGGGCGGGGAACACCCAGCCGCGTCTATCCATCAGGTCGGTGTTGCCGTAGATCAGGTTGTCTTCGATGCGATGTTCCACCACCACGCCTTGCTGCTTGCGGTCTTCGGGCACCAGCACCACACCGGCCTGGATGGCCTCGAACGGCGAGCGCAGTTGACGCACTTCGCCATCGAGCACCATATGCCCGCGGATATCCTGGGCCGCGCCGGCAATGGTGCGCACCAGTTCGGTCCGCCCGGCGCCGACGACACCGGCAATGCCGAACACTTCACCGGCCCGCACGCTGAAATCGATGCCGTGCAAGGCGAATTCGCGACAACTCAAATCCTTGACCTGCAGCATCACCTGGGCCTGGGGAGGCGCAAGCGCGGGGAAAATCCGCTCCAGGCTGCGCCCGACCATCTGCTCGACCAATTCGCGCACCGGTACTTGCGCTGTGGCGTGCAGGGCGATCTGCCGACCGTCGCGCAGCACCAGCACGCGGTCGGCGATGCGCGCGATTTCTTCGAGGCGATGGCTGATGTAGATAAACGACACGCCCTCGGCCTTGAGTCGTTCCACCTGCTTGAACAGCAGCTCGGTTTCGTCCCCGCCCAACGCAGCGGTGGGTTCATCGAGAATCAACAGGCTGGCCTTGAGGGTCAACGCCTTGGCGATTTCCACCAGCTGCTGGGCCGCCACGCTGAGGCCTTCGACCTTGCGCGACGCCGGCACCTTGAGCCCCAGGCGTTCCAGCTGGATCTGCGCCTGGGCCTCCATGTACTCGCGGTCCACCCGCCCGTAACGCATGGGCAGGCGACCGACGAAGATATTCTCCGCGATCGACAATTGCGGCAGCAGGCGGATTTCCTGGTGGATCAGGCCGATCCCGGCGCTCAACGCGGCCCCTGGCGAACCTGGGGCGTAAGGCTCGCCGAGCCAGGTCATGCTGCCCCCGGCCTCCGGTTGCACCAGGCCTGCGATGATCGACGACAAGGTCGACTTGCCCGCGCCGTTTTCACCGAGCAGGGCCAACACTTCGCCGGGGCGAATGTCGACGTTGACCTGCGACAGGACCTGCACCGGCCCGTAGGCCTTGCTGATATTGCGCAGGCACAACACCGCGTCCGTGGACGTCTGCAACGCTGCTGCTTTCATCACGATCTCCAAGGCTTACGGGTGCTGTTGCAGGAACGGCGCGACGTTGTCTTTGGTGGTCAGCACGGTGGGCAGCAGTTGTTCCTTGGGCACGTCTTTGCCGGCTTTGAGGTCGATGGCGGAGGCCACGGCCAGGCGCCCCATTTTCTGCGTCTGCTGGGTCATGGTTGCGTTCAGCACACCACTTTGCACGGCCTTGAGCCCGGCGATGTCACCGTCAAAACCGACTACCACGACCTTGTGATCGAGGTTGCCGATTTTCACCGCCTGCGCAGCACCCAGGGCCATGGCATCGGCACGGCCGAAGAACACGGTGATGTTCGGGTCACGCTGGAGCAGGTCCTGGGCCACGGCGAAGCCTTTGTCCTGGGCCCATTCGGCTGGTTGCTGGGCGACCACCTTGAGGTCCGGGAAGGCTTTGAGGCCTTCTTCAAAACCCTTGGCGCGATCGTTCTCCGGCGTGGTACCGATCTGGCCTTGCAGGATCGCGATGCGGCCCTTGCCGTCGGTGATCTTGCCGACGTATTCGGCCAGGGTCTTGGCGCCGGCCACGCTGTCGCTGGCGATGAAGGTATCGCCGGGTGCGTCGGGGGCGTTGCGGTCGACGGCGATCACCGGGATGCCGGCGGCCTTGGCGGCTTTTACCGGTACGCCGGCGGCGGTGGCGCCCGCCGGGATGTAGATCAGCACGTCGATCTGGCGGGTGATCAAGTCTTCAATCTGGCTGACCTGGGTCGAGGAGTTGCCCTGGGCATCCACGGTGATCACCTTGATCCCCTTGGCCTTGCCCTCGGCTTCCACCGATTGCTTGATCTGGTTGAAGAAATCGGCCTGTAGGTTGGCCACGGCCAGGCCGATGGTCAGGTCCTTGGCCCAGGTGGTGCCGGCGGCAGAGAGGGTAGCGGCCGCCAGAGCGGTGGCGATGAGCAGTTTCTTGGGGCTGAACATGTCGGTGACTCCTGGTTTTATTGTTGGAGGGTGTCAACTGTCGAACAGGTTTAACGGGCACTGCTGGAGCGGCGTCGCAGGGTGTCGATGGTGACGGCGAGGGCGATGACCACGCCGATCACCACTTGTTGGATAAAGGGCGAGACGCCCAGCAGGTTGAGGCCATTGCGCAACACGCCAATGATCAATACGCCGACCAAGGTGCCGCCGATGCTGCCGACGCCACCGTTGAGGCTGGCGCCGCCAATCACCACGGCGGCGATGGCGTCCAGTTCCAGGCTCAGGCCGGCGCTGGGTTGGGAAGAGTCGAGGCGCGCGGCCAGGGTGACGGCAGCGATACCGGCAAGGGCGCCGCTGATGGCGTACACCCACAGGGTGATCGCGCGCACCTTGATGCCTGACAGGCGCGCCACTTCCGGGCTGCCGCCCATGGCATACAGGTTGCGCCCACCGGCCCGAAAGCGCAGGAACACCCAGGCCAGCACCAGCATCACCAGGAACAGCCCGACGGTGGCCGAGAGAAAGCCGAAATGCCGCACCGTGGCCAGGCTGGTGAACCATTCCGGGTAGCCGACGACCTGCCGGCCTTCGGTGAGGATGTTCGCCAGACCGCGCGCCACCGACATCATGGTCAGCGTTGCAATGAAGGGTGGCAGCTTGGCGTAGGTGATCAGCCCGCCGGACACCAGCCCGGCAAGCATGCCGGTGGCGATCGAGATCGGAATCGCCAGGCCCAGCGGCACGGCCTGATCCTGATAGAGCCAGCCGAGCATCATCATCGAGAACGCCAGCACCGACCCCACCGACAGGTCGATACCGCCAATCACGATCACGGCGGTCATGCCGATCGCCAGGATGCCCAACACCGTGACCTGATCAAGGATGTTCAGGCCATTGCGCAAGGAAAAGAAGAATTCGGAACTGAAGGAGAAGACCAGCACCAGCAATACCAGCCCGATCAGCGGGCCGCCGATGTTACTGGGCAGCAGTTTCACCAGGCGTGGGCGGGGCGGCGGCTTGAGTTCGGCCGGGTGCTGGACAATAGCTTTGGCGTCCACAGTGTTCTCCTGAGTTGTTTTTTTTGGAGTGCTTTCAGGTCGCCTGAATATTTATGCGTGCCTGACTGTTAATTCAGATTCCAGTGACACCGTGGCAAAGTCAAGCGCTTAATTTTTCTGGCAGGCCTCTAAAACCTCGTTTTCACTGCGAGCAAAGCCACGTGATAGACCCGCCCGTGTGGGATTTTGCCCGTTTGTCCGAGGGATATTTCGCCTATTTATTTGTTTTTTCATGGATCGCTCACTTGACCGCGCGCTGGATCGGCGTCTAAATAGAAATATATTGTCACCGCTGAATAAATATTCAAAACAGCTTTCGACACGTTTACCGCAAATGCCTCACCTCGCGTGGTCACCCACAGGAGCCGCTGCATGAATGCCTTCCAGTACGACGCCCACCAGATCAAAGAACAGGCCCGCCTGATCCGGCGCCACGTGATCCGCCTGAATGCCGACTCACCGGCCGGCGGCCACACCGGGGCGGACCTGTCGGAAACCGACATCCTCGCCACGCTGTATTTCCGTATCCTCAATACCGGCCCGGAACGCACCGAAGACCCTGAGCGCGATATCTACATCCAGAGCAAGGGCCACGGCGTGGGTGGCTTGTATTGCTGCCTGGCGCAGGCGGGCTACATTCCCACCGATTGGCTGGCGACCTACCAACACTTCAATTCCCATTTGCCCGGCCACCCGGTGCGCCAGAAAACCCCTGGCATCGAACTCAACACCGGCGCCCTCGGCCACGGCTTGCCGGTGGCGGTGGGGTTGGCGCTGGCGGCGAAAATGTCCGGCAGCAAAAAGCGCATCTATGTCTTGACCGGCGACGGCGAACTGGCCGAAGGCTCCAACTGGGAAGCGGCGATGGCGGCGGCCAAGTACGGCCTGGATAACCTGTTCGTGATCGTCGACAAGAACAAACTGCAACTGGCGGGGTTGACGGCCGACATCATGCCGCTCGACCCGCTGGACGTGAAATGGGCCGCCTTCGGCTTCAGCGTCAGCGAATGCGATGGCAACGATGTGGGCCAATTGATCCAGGCCCTGGAAAGCATGCAGGCCAAGAGCGGCGCGCCCCAGGTGCTGATCGCCCACACCATCAAAGGCAAGGGCGTGTCGTTTATCGAAGCCCGTCCCGAATGGCACCACCGCGTGCCCAAGGGTGACGAAATCAACGCGGCACTGGAGGAGTTGAACCATGGCGAGTGAACATTTGGCGAGCGTCATGGTGCAGGCCTTTATAGACGCGGTCGACGCCGGGCTCGACGTGGTGCCGGTGGTCAGCGACTCCACGTCCACGGCCAAGATCGGGCCATTCGCCCAGCGTTTCCCCGAGCGGCTGATCAACGTCGGCATTGCCGAACAGTCGCTGGTCAGTGTGGCGGCGGGGCTGGCCTTGGGCGGCAAGATCGCCGCGACCTGCAATGCGGCGCCATTTTTGATTTCGCGGGCCAACGAACAGATCAAGGTCGACGTTTGCTACAACCAGGCCAACGTCAAAATGTTCGGCCTGAACGCCGGCACCAGCTACGGCCCGTTGGCCAGCACCCACCACAGCCTCGACGATATTTCGGTAATGCGTGGCTTTGGCCACGTGCAGATCTTCGCCCCGGCCGATGCCATCGAGTGCCGGCAAATCGTCGATTACGCGCTGCGGTATGAAGGGCCGGTGTACATCCGTCTCGACGGCAAGGCGTTGCCCGACGTGCATGGTGCTGGCTACCAATTCAAACCCGGCCAGGTGGATATCCTGCGCCAGGGCGCGGACGTAAGCATCGTGGCCCTGGGCTCGGTGGTGCACGAAGCGGTCGACGCGGCGGCATTGCTGGCGGAGCAGGGCATTGAGGCCCAGGTGATCAACCTGTCGTCGATCCGGCCATTGCAGCGTGACGTGTTGCTCAGCGCCTTGAGCGGTACGCGTGCGGTAATCACCGTCGAAGAACACAACATCAATGGTGGCGTCGGCAGCCTGGTCGCCGAAGTGCTGGCCGAAGCCGGCCTGGGCATCGGGTTGACGCGCCTGGGCATCGGCGATGGCGAATACGCCGCCGCCGGTGCGCGCGAACCGACGCGCGCCTTGCATAACATCGACGCGGCTGGGATCGTGGCGGCTGCCACTCGGTTGCGGTGAAGTCCATGAACAACAACACGCCGCTGATCCTGGCGATAGACGAAGGCACCAGCAACGCCAAGGCGGTGCTGGTCAACGAACTCGGGCAAGTGATTGCGCGCGGTTCACGCCCCTTGAGCATCACCCATCCGGCGCCCGGGTTTTCCGAACAGGACCCGCTGTCGATCTGGCACAACACCCTGGCCGCCATTGAGGAATGCCTGGCCCAGGTGGATCGGCCGATCACTGCGTTGGCCATCAGCAACCAGCGTGAATCGGTCGTGGCCTGGGACCGGCATACCGGCGAGGCGCTGTCGCCGTGCATCAGTTGGCAATGTCGGCGCTCCACTGCGTTATGTGCCGAGCTGCATGCGCAGGGTCATGAAGCGCTGGTCCTGGAAAAAACCGGATTGGCCCTTGACCCGATGTTCTCCGCCGGCAAGTTCCGCTGGATTCTCGATCACCTGGATAACGGCCACGCCCGCGCGACGGCCGGGGATATCTGCCTGGGGACCGTCGATAGCTGGCTGCTTTGGAAACTCAGCGGTGGCCAGGTGTTTGCCACCGATTATTCCAATGCGGCGCGCACGCAACTGTTCAACCTGCACACCTGCGCCTGGGACCCGCAACTGTTGGCGCTGTTCCAGATTCCACTGGCCGCATTGGCGCCGATCCAGCCCAGCGCCGGTTTTTTCGCCGAAACCGTCGCAGTGGGCGGTGTACCTGCCGGTATCCCGGTGATGTCGATGATCGGCGACTCCCACGCCGCCCTCTACGGGCAGGGCGGTTTCGCACCGGGGCTGGTCAAGGCCACCCTTGGCACCGGCTCATCGCTGATGACGCCCATGAGTGGCCCGATTGCTTCCACCCATGGATTGTCGACCACCCTGGCCTGGCATGACGGTGTTAAACCCACCTTCGGCATGGAAGGCAATATCGTCCACACCGGCGCCGCCGTGCAGTGGGCCTCGCGCCTGGTGGCCGGGGAATCCCTGGATGCCTTGACCGAACAGGCCGCGCAGCTGCCGGATAACGGCGGCGTGTATTTTGTGCCGGCGTTGTCCGGGCTGGGGGCGCCGCATTGGCAAGCCAACGCGCGCGGGTTGATCTGCGGGCTGACGGAAGCCACCTCCGGCGCGCATATCCTGCGGGCTTCGCTGGAGTCCATCGGCTACCAGATCCGCGATGTATTCGATGCGATGCAGCAGGACATCGGCAACCCGCTCAAGGAGTTGTGGGTGGATGGCGGCGCAACGCGCAACCGCTGGCTGATGCAGTTCCTGGCCAACCTGCTGCAGCGCCCGGTGGTGCGCAGCCTGTCGCCGGAGGTGTCGGCGCTGGGCGCGGCGCACCTGGCGGGGCGGGCGTTGGGGGTGTGGGCGAGTGATGAGGCGTTGGGTGAGCTGGAGCGACAGCGCGAGCGGTTCGAGCCCCACGCTGATCCGCTGATGGCGGGGCGTTATGCAGAATGGAAAAAGGCCCTGGCCCGCACACTGCTCTAACGGCTTATGAAAATCAAAAATGTGGGAGCGGGCTTGCCTGCGAAAGCAGTGTGCCAGTCACCGGATTTATCCACTGACCCACCGCATTCGCGAGCAAGCCCGCTCCCACAGTTTTTGTCGGTGCCAGACACAGAACAGGCGAACAGCATCAATCCCCTGTGGGAGCTGGCTTGCCTGCGAAAGCGGTGGGTCAGCCAGCGGATTTATCCCAGCCTGCGGCGAGGGGACGGCGACGGGACATGATGGGCTCGATCTTCAACTGCATAGCGCTGAGCTTAAAGTGCTTAAAACCCCTTCGTTAAATACTGTTTTGATCTGAGCTTAGGCGCCTTTCTTCGCCATCCGATGAATCGGGCATAACCATAGAATTATAGGGTTCTTTCATTATTACCCATCGTTAATATAATCGAAGTGACTTTCCTGCCAGGCCCCGTGCGGTTTTTTTGGCATATGCAGCGTTCCCCATTCCTCTCACGCCAAGGCCTTACATGACCTTCAAGAAACTCATCGTCGCCGCCAGTTTGCTGCTTGCCACGGCGGCGGCCCATGCCGAACAAACCCTGGACATCAGCTACCAACGTTCTTCCACCTTGTGGATCCTGCTCAAGCAAAATGGCCAGTTGGAGCAACGTCTCAAACCCCTGGGCTTCACGGTGAACTGGCACGAGTTCAGCACCGGCTTGCTCAGCTCGCTGAACGCCGGCAGCGTTGACCTGCATGCGGACGTGGCCGACGCCTTTGCCCTGTTCACCCAGGCCGCCGACGCGCCGCTGACCTATTACGCCCAGGAAAACTCATCGCCGGGCGCCCAGGCGATCATCGTCCAGGATCAGTCGCCGATCCGCAGCATCGCCGACCTCAAGGGCAAGACCGTGGCCGTGTCCAAGGGGTCGGGCAGCCACTTCCTGCTGATCTCGGCGCTGAAAAAAGCCGGGCTGACGCTGGCCGATATCACCCCGCGTTACCTGGAAGCACCGGACGGCAGCGCGGCTTTCGCCAATGGCAGCGTCGATGCCTGGGTAATCTGGGACCCGTTCCTCGCCAGCCAGCAACTGGACCACCATGTGCGTGTGATCGCCGACGGCAAGGACGGCCTGGCGGATTACAACCGCTTCTATCTGGCAACCACCAAGTTTGCCAAGGCCCACCCGGATGTCTTGCAGGTCACCTTCGACACCCTGCGCGAGACCGGCCAATGGGTGAAGGCCCATCCCCGGCAGGCGGCTGAAATCCTCGGCCCGCTCTGGGGCAATATCGCCCCGGCCACGGTGGAGCGTGCCAATAGCCGCCGCAGCTACGACATCATCCCGGTCAAGCTGGAAAACCTCGCCGAGCAACAGCGTATCGCCGACATCTATTACACCGCCAAGCTGATCCCCAAGCCCTTGAAGGCCAGCGACATCAACCTGTGGACGCCAAAACCATGAGCCGCCAGATCCATTTATCCGCGTTCCTGTTGAGTGGTCCGGTGGTGCACAGCCATGCGGTGTGGCGCCACCCGGAAACCGTCGGCAATTACCTCGACCCCGAGTACTACACGCGGGTGGCCAAGGTGGTAGAGGAGGGGCTGTTCGATTTCCTGTTCTTCGCCGACCGCCTGGCCGTGGGCGACCAGATGGGCGGCTCCCGCGAGTTTGCCCTGCGCTACGGCGCCCAGGACGCCACGCGCCTGGACCCGCTGCCGATCCTCTCCTACCTGGTCGGCAAGACCACCAAATTGGGCCTGGGCGCCACCCGTTCCACCACCTATTACGAACCGGCGCATATCGCCCGCGAATTCGCCACCCTCGATCACCTGTCAAAAGGCCGCGCGGCGTGGAATATCGTCACCTCGATGAACGACAGCGAAGGGCGTTTGTTCGGCAAGGACAAGCACCTTGAACACGACCTGCGCTACGACCGTGCCGATGAGTTCGTCGAAGTCGCGCTCAAACTCTGGAACAGTTGGGGCAAGGACGCACTGAAGCTGGATCGTGAAAGCGGGGTGCTGGCGGACCCTGAGTTGATCCACTCGGTGCAGCACCAGGGGGAATGGTTCAAGGTCGAAGGCCCGCTGAATATTCCGCGCACGCCCCAGGGCCGGCCGGTGCTGATCCAGGCTGGTTCTTCCGGGCGTGGACGCCGCTTCGGCGCGCGCTGGGCCGAGGCGATTTTTACCATCCACCCGCACTTGGCGGCGATGCGCGCGTTTCGCGATGACGTGCGCGCGCAGGTGGTGCAGCAAGGCCGCGACGCCGACAGCTGCAAAGTGCTCACCGCCGTAATGCCCTTTATTGGCGGCAGCGAGGCCGAAGCCCGTGCCAAGCGTGACCAGCACAACGCGCTGGCGCGACCGGAATTGGGGCTGGTGACCCTGGCGTCACAGCTGAATGTCGACCTGTCGCCATTCCCGCTGTCGGCGACGCTGGCTGAAGTCGCCCAGTCGCCGCTGATCCACCCGGCTGCCGCGGAAAAACTGCTGATGCAAGGCCCCGAAATCACCCTGGAACAACTCGGGCGCATCTTCGCCAGTAGCGTACGCGTGCCGCAGTTAGTGGGCACCGGGGCGCAGGTGGCCGACCAGTTGGCCGAGCTGTTCGAACAGGGTGGTTGCGATGGGTTTGTGATTTCGCCGGGGTATCTGCCGGGCTCGTTCACCGAATTTGTCGAGAGCGTGATTCCGCATTTGCAGCGCAAGGGGTTGTTCCGCACGGCGTATGAAGGGTCGACGCTGCGCGAGCATTTGGGGCTCGCCGATCTCCCAGGCTGAACGCGGTCAATGTGGGCGCTGGCTTGCTTGCGATCACGCAGTGTCAGCCAACAACGATGCAAGCTGACCACCGCCCGCGCAGCATGGGTATCTACACACTTTCAGAGGCTGACGAATCTCTTGTAGTGAGCGGGCTTGTCCCGCGCTGGGCTGCGAAGCGGCCCCAATAAAGACACCGCCGATCATCAGGTAGAATCAGGTCGCCCGGTTTGGGGCGGCTTCGCCACCCAGCGCGGGACAAGCCCGCTCACTACAGGGTGCTTCTGCGTGCTCAAAAATTTATGTTCATTGCAGGCAAGCCAGCTCCCACAGGTGCTCGGTAATGAACCTCAGTCCACACAAATCGCCCGGCCCAGCTGGCCTTTCTCCACCGTCGCCGAGCAGCCGAAATGGCTGTTGTCCACCTGACATGTGCCCGCCACCGGGCCGTTGCCGGATTGGGTGGTGACGCTGGTCTGGCACTCGCCTTCACACTGGCTCGAATCGGTGCACGCCTTGCCCGCATCCCGGTACGGCGTAATGCACTTCCAGCTCTGCAACTTGCCCACTTGCTTCATGGTCCCGCCGCCCGCCAGGCACGTGGACGCGGCGGAGTCCTGGGCGGGCGGGTTGTGAGTGGAGCACGCCGATACCAGCAGCAGGGCGGCCAGGCCGATCATCAATTTCATGCAAAAGTCCTCGTGGAGTTAGCGCAGCGGTGCAGTGTACGGGCATATGGACTACTTTGATTGACGAGCGATCCCTATCCGGTACCGACCCATGCGCACATTATGGAAGCGATACGTGGTCCTGTTGGAGCATGACCTGAGCACCCAGGTCTTCGACAACGTGAAAAACCTGCTGGTGTGTGCGCTGCTGTTTGCAGCTGGCACCAATGCGCTGCTGGGTGAGCGCGACCTGTTTATCGGTGTGTTTGCGTCCAGCGTGGCAGGGTGGGGGCTGATTGTGCTGTCGGCGCTATTGATGCTGCTGAATGTGAGCGACGGCATTCGCCGGCTGGCCAAGTTGCGCTATCACCTGGCGCTGCAGTTGTTGTTGATCCTGGTTTACCTGGTGGTGGCCGAGCGAGTGGTGGAGATTGTGTGGGGGTTCCGGGCCCTTTGAAGTATCCTGCGCGCCCTCGCTTTCCACTGATTCGAAGACAAATGACAGGACAAGACATGCAGGCGCTGCTCGAGTCGATCCTCGACGAAGTGCGCCCACTGATCGGCCTCGGCAAAGTCGCCGACTACATCCCAGCGCTGGCCGATGTACCCGCCAACCAGCTGGGCATCGCGGTATATGGCAACGACGGCTCGGCCTACCGCGCCGGCGACGCCGATACGCTGTTCTCGGTACAGAGCATTTCCAAGGTGTTCAGCCTGGTCCAGGCCATCGACCACGGCGGCGAAACCATCTGGGAACGCCTGGGCCATGAGCCTTCCGGGCAGCCATTCAACTCCCTGGTGCAACTGGAATTCGAACGCGGCCGCCCGCGCAATCCGTTCATCAACGCCGGTGCGCTGGTGATCTGCGACATCAACCAATCACGCTTCGCCGTGCCGATCCTGTCGATGCGCGACTTCGTACGGCGGCTGTCGGGCAACCCGCAGATCCTGGTCAACAGCGTGGTTGCCGACTCCGAAGCCCAACACGGCGCGCGTAACGCGGCCATGGCTTACCTGATGAAGTCCTTCGGCAACTTCCACAACGATGTGGATGGGGTGCTGCACAGCTACTTCAACTACTGCGCCCTGCAGATGAGCTGCATGGACCTGGCCAAGGCCTTCAGCTTCCTCGCCAACGAAGGCACGAGCGCCCACAGCGGCGAGCAGATATTGACGGCGCGCCAGACCAAGCAAGTCAACTCGATCATGGCCACCAGCGGGCTGTATGACGAAGCGGGCAATTTTGCCTACCGGGTGGGCCTGCCGGGCAAGAGCGGCGTCGGCGGCGGGATTGTCGCGGTGGTGCCGGGGCAGTTCACGGTGTGCGTGTGGTCGCCGGAATTGAACGCGGCGGGGAACTCGCTGGCGGGGATGAAGGCGTTGGAGTTGTTGAGTGAGCGGATTGGGTGGTCGGTGTTTTGAGGTCTCGGACGGGAAGTACGCAAATGTTGGTTCGCAAGCCGGGTGTGCTGCGACCTCTAATATTTAAAAGAAGCTAGGACAGTTCCCACGTTTCACGCGGGAACTATCTGTTTCTCAAACCACCGGGTGGGCTGTGTCCAACGCCTTGTCCACCAGCAGTTGCACGCCTTCGAGCATTCGACAGATGCCCAGCGCTACGTTGCGTTGGGCTCCATCGATTTCAAAGGCCAGGTGAGTCGCGATGTCGATGATGGATGCAAGATCCTGGGAAGCGTTGACCAGCAAGGTTTCCGTACCCACATCACCGCGCACAGTGAAAAGTCGATCGTGGGATAGATTTTCGAGTTCATGGGAAGGGGATTCAGTAGTAACGCGAGTAGTGTCATTGATCATGGTCAGACCCTGTAGTTAGAAAGCTCCTCGACAATTCGGACGGTCAAACCCGGTCACTGAATGGGCAGCGACGGCAGAGAGGTTAGTCAGCGAAGTTCCGAGCGACAACCTGAAACGGTTGTGGGAAATATCTGAGAGTCTGGGGCGGAGTGCCATCGCTGTGGGAGCTGGCTTGCCTGCGATAGCGATCTTTCAGTGAAACATGGTGTAGCTGACCCACCGCTATCGCAGCATAGGTATCTACACAACTTTCAAAGGCTGAAAAATCTCCCTGTAGTGAGCGGGCTTGTCCCGCGCTGGGTGGCGAAGCCGCCCCAATAAAGACACCGCGCAGTTTCAGGCAAATCCAATTCGTCTGGTTTGGGGCCGCTTCGCAGCCCAGCGCGGGACAAGCCCGCTCACTACAAAAATGTGTAGATACCTACGGCTATCGCAGGCAAGCCAGCTCCCACATTTTGATCTTCATTCTTTTTGGGATTTATGTGAGCCCATACAAAAAATGCGCCCCTGAGGGCGCATTCTTTTGTTCGGTCAGCTAAGGCCTATCAGGCCTTCGCATCCCAGGCCCGATCACCGTGCTCGTCCTTGATCCGAGTCGGCAAGCCCATCACGTCCAGTGCCTTGAGGAACGGCTCAGCCGGCAGTTCCTCGACGTTGGCCATGTGTTTCACATCCCATTCGCCACGCGCCACTAGCAGCGCAGCCGCCACTGGAGGAACGCCTGCAGTGTAGGAGATGCCCTGGCTGTCGGTCTCGGCGAAGGCGTCTTCGTGATCCGCCACGTTGTAGATGAACATCTCACGCGGCTGGCCATCCTTGGTGCCTTTGACCAGGTCGCCGATGCAGGTCTTGCCGGTGTAGCCGGGGGCGAGCGACGACGGGTCGGGCAGGACGGCCTTGACCACTTTCAACGGCACCACTTCCAGGCCTTCGGCGGTGGTGACCGGCTTCTCGGAGAGCAGGCCGAGGTTTTTCAGCACGGTGAACACGTTGATGTAGTGTTCGCCGAAGCTCATCCAGAACCGCACGTTGGGCACGTCGAGGTTTTTCGACAGCGAGTGCACTTCATCGTGACCGGTGAGGTAGAGGTTCTGC
The DNA here is from genome assembly GCF_001983175.1 of Pseudomonas cedrina subsp. cedrina. GTDB lineage: Bacteria > Pseudomonadota > Gammaproteobacteria > Pseudomonadales > Pseudomonadaceae > Aquipseudomonas > Aquipseudomonas cedrina. The sequence continues at coordinate 207,655 of NZ_MNPW01000003.1, read as the reverse complement.
GAACCCACGACCGGTAGGTCGTCGGTGCGTTTGACTTCGAACATGGTGTTGCTGGTCCACTGGCTGTTCTGCCAGCTCCACACCTGCCCGGTGAATTCGCGGAAGTTGATTTCCGGGTCGAAATTGGTGGCGAAGTATTTGCCATGGGAGCCGGCATTGACGTCGAGAATGTCGATCGACTCAATGCGGTCGAAATGCTGTTGCTGCGCCAGCGCGGCATACGCGTTGACGACACCCGGGTCGAAGCCCACGCCAAGGATGGCGGTGATGTTCTTCTGTTTGCATTCTTCCAGGTGGTTCCACTCGTAGTTGCCGTACCACGGCGGGGTCTCGCAGACCTTGCCCGGCTCTTCGTGGATGGCGGTGTCGAGGTACGCCACGCCGGTGTCGATGCAGGCGCGCAGGACCGACATGTTGAGGAACGCGGAGCCCACGTTGATGACGATCTGCGAGCCGGTCTCGCGGATCAGCGCCTTGGTCGCTTCCACGTCAAGGGCGTTCAGCGCGAAGGCCTGGATGTCGGCGGGCACCTTGAGGCTACCCTTGGCCTTGACGCTGTCGATGATGGCCTGGCATTTGGAGATGTTGCGCGACGCGATAGCAATACGACCGAGTTCGTCGTTGTGCTGCGCGCACTTGTGGGCCACCACCTTGGCGACACCTCCTGCACCAATGATAAGAACGTTCTTTTTCAATTGCTTTATCTCTCCTTTATCCGCCAGCTTACGAAAGGCTGGACAGGTAGTCGTCGTAACCAAATTCACGAACCACTTCGACTGTACCGTCGAGTTGTTTCACTACGATGGACGGCATTTTCAGGCCGTTGAACCAGTTTTTCTTGACCATGGTGTAGCCTGCGGTGTCGATGAACGACAGCCGATCGCCGATGGCCAGCGGACGATCAAATTGATACTCGCCGAAAATGTCGCCGGCCAGGCAGGATTTGCCGCACACCATGACGGTGTGCTCACCCTCGCTCGGCGCCAGCTTGGCGTTGAGGCGGTAGATCAGCAGGTCCAGCAGGTGGGCTTCGATGGAGCTGTCGACCACGGCGAGGTTTTTGCCGTTGTAGAGGGTGTCGAGCACGGTGACTTCCAGCGAAGCGCTATTGGTGATCGCCGCTTCCCCCGGTTCCAGGTACACCTGCACGCCGTACTTCTCGGAGAACGCCTTCAAGCGTGCGCAGAACGCGTCCAGCGCATAGCCTTCGCCGGTGAAGTGGATGCCGCCGCCGAGGCTGACCCACTTGACCTTGTGCAGCAGCGTGCCGAAGCGTTCTTCGATGGTGCCGAGCATCTTGTCGAACAGGCTGAAGTCGCCGTTCTCGCAATTATTGTGGAACATGAAGCCGGAGATCTGCTCGATCACGCCTTCGATCTTCACCGGGTCCCATTCGCCCAGGCGGCTGAACGGGCGCGCCGGGTCGGCCAGCAGGTAGTCGGAGCTGCTCACCTGCGGGTTGACGCGCAGGCCGCGGGTCTTGCCCTCGCTGCGTTCGGCAAAGCGCTGCAGTTGGCTGATGGAGTTGAAGATGATCTTGTCGCAGTTCTCCAGCATCTCTTCGATTTCATCGTCGGCCCAGGCCACGCTGTAGGCGTGCGCTTCGCCTTCGAACTTCTGGCGGCCGAGCTTCAACTCATACAGCGACGAGGAGGTGGTGCCGTCCATGTATTGCTGCATCAGGTCGAACACCGACCAGGTGGCAAAGCACTTGAGCGCCAGCAACGCCTTGGCGCCGGACTGCTCGCGCACGTAAGCAATCTTCTGCATGTTGACCAGAAGTTTCTGTTTATCGATGAGGTAGTACGGCGTTTTGATCATTTTTGAGAGCCTGGGGCGGTGCCTGCCAAAAAAGGACACGCATTGTGCCCGCACTTGGATCAGATCGAAAGGTTAGTGGGCGGAATTTGCGCGCCGGGTTTTCAAGCATAGCGATGGAGTGTGACTCTCTAAAGGTACACACCGGGCCACTGTGGGAGCTGGCTTGCCTGCGATAGCGGTGGGTCAGGCTCAGCAGAACCGACTGATATACCGCCATCGCAGGCAAGCCAGCTCCCACAGGTTGATCGGTGTGCATCCGCTTCGCTGACATCAAACTGTCATCTCCCCACCACCGTCCTGCCACATTCCCCCGCTACTGTCCTCGCCAATGAGATCGATCTCAAGCGAGCCACAATGACTGACCTGAAAGACGTAGCACGCCTGGCTGGCGTATCCCGCGCCACCGCCGCCCGCACCTTTGCTTCCCCGGAACAGGTGCGCCCGGTCACCCGTGAGCAGGTGTTCGCCGCCGCCCGTGAGTTGGGCTTTCGGCCGAACCTGCTGGGCCGCCAGTTGCGCCTGCAAACCACCCAGCTGATCGGTGTAGTGGTGCCCAACCTGCTCAACCCGGTGTTCGCCGAGCAGTTCCAGGCCATGGAACGCGCCGCGCGGTTACGCGGCTACAGCCTGGTGCTGGCCACCACCGATTACAGCAGCGAGCGCGAAAGCACGGTGGTGGAGGAACTGCTGCGCCAGCGCGTCGACGGTCTGGTGCTGACGGTGACCGATGCCGAAAGCAACGCGGTGCTCAGCAGCCTCAACACCGAGAAGACGCCCTTCGTGCTGGCCTACCATCAGCCGAGCAACCCCAACTACAGCGCCGTGTCGGTCGACAACCGCGCAGGCATGGCCCTGGCCACGCGTTACCTGCTCGAAGCCGGGCACCGACGGGTCAGCATGGTCGCCGGCCCCGCGTTGCAATCGGACCGTGCCCGCCTGCGCTACGCCGGCTATTGCGATGCCATGAAGGAATACGGCCTTAAGAGCCGCCCGGTGATCGAAATGCCGGCCCACACCCAGGCTGAATTCACGGCCATCGCGCCGTTTCTGCAGAGCCTCGAGGCGCCCACCGCGCTGGTGTGTTCCAACGACTTCCTGGCGATCAGCCTGATCGCCGAACTGCGCCGCAACGCCTGGAACGTACCCGGGCAACTGTCAGTGATGGGTTTTGATGGCATCAGCCTCGGCACCCAGATGCACCCGACCCTGTGCAGCGTGGTGCAGCCCATCGCGCTGCTGGCCAGCACCGTGATCGACCAACTGCTGGCGCAAATCGCCGGCAACGCCCCGACGTCCCATTGCCTGCCTTGCCATATCCGGCCAGGCGAAAGTACCCAGCCCCATGAGGAGATCCTTGATGCGCGCACTCAGTAAAACCCTGGCAGCCGTGCTGCTGTGCGGTGCGGCCAGCCTGGCCCAGGCCGCCGACACCGCGATTTGCTACAACTGCCCGCCGGACTGGGCCGACTGGGGCACCCAGCTCAAGGCCATCGCCGCCAGCACCGGCGTGCAGGTGCCGCTGGACAACAAGAACTCTGGCCAGTCCCTGGCGCAGTTGGTGGCGGAAAAAGCCGCACCGGTGGCCGACGTCGTTTACTACGGCGTGACCTTCGGCCTGCAGGCGCAAAAAGCCGACGTGGTCGACACCTACAAACCCAAGGCCTGGGACCAGATCCCCGCCGGCTTGAAAGACCCCGACGGCCATTGGTTCGCGATCCATTCCGGCACGTTGGGCATCATGGTCAACGTCGACGCGCTCGGTGGTTTGCCGGTGCCGCAAAGCTGGGCCGACCTGCTCAAGCCTGAGTACAAAGGCATGGTCGGTTACCTCGACCCCTCCAGCGCCTTCGTCGGCTACGTCTCGGCAGTGGCGATCAACCGCGCCATGGGCGGTGACCTGGACAACTTCGTCCCGGCCATCGACTACTTCCAGAAACTTGCGAAAAACAGCCCCATCGTGCCCAAGCAGACCGCCTACGCACGGGTACTGTCCGGTGAATTGCCGATCCTGGTCGACTACGACTTCAACGCCTACCGCGCCCGCTACAAAGACCAAGCCAACGTCGCCTTCGTGATCCCCCAGGAAGGCAGCATCAGCGTGCCCTACGTCATGAGCCTGGTCGCCAACGCGCCACACCGCGCCAACGCGGAAAAGGTCCTCGACTTCGTGCTCTCGGACGAGGGCCAGGCACTCTGGGCCAAGGCCTACCTGCGCCCGGTGCGGCCGATGAAAATGCCGGCGGACGTGGCCGCACAGTTCCTCCCCGACAGCGACTACGCCCGCGCCGGTGTGGTGGACTACCAAAAAATGGCCGCTGTGCAGGAAGCCTTCGCCGCCCGTTACCTGAACGAGGTCAAGTAAGTGGCAACATCGGCAAGACACGCCGCCTGGGCGCTGGCCCCGGCATTTGCGGTGCTGCTCGCATTCTGGCTGTTGCCGCTGGCGCACCTGATGCTGCTTGGCGCCGAAAGTCGCGACAGCGCCGGCAGCGGCTACTGGCAGGTGCTCAGCAGCGCGCAGTACCTGGGCAGCCTGGGGCAAACCCTGATCCTGGCGGTGGTGGTGACGCTGGTCGCGCTGGTGATTGGCGGCATCAGCGGCGTGTTCCTCGCCCGGCAGCAATTCTTCGGGCGCTCGGCGCTGGTGGCATTGCTCACGTTTCCGCTGGCGTTTCCCGGTGTGGTGGTGGGGTTCCTGGTGATCCTGCTCGCCGGGCGCCAGGGCTTGTTTGCCGCGCTGGGCCTGCAATTGGCCGGTGAGCGCTGGATTTTTGCCTATTCGCTGGCGGGGCTGTTCGTGGGCTACCTGTACTTCTCGATTCCGCGGGTGATTCTCACGGTGATGGCGGCCTGCGAAAGCCTCGACCGCAGCCTGGAGGAGGCCGCGCATTCGCTGGGGGCAGGGCACTGGCGCGTGGTCTGCGATGTGATCGTGCCGGGCCTGGCGCCGGCGCTGGCGTCGTGCGGATCGATCTGTTTTGCCACGTCCATGGGCGCCTTTGGCACGGCGTTTACCTTGGGTACGCGGCTCAATGTCACGCCGGTGGCGATCTACAACGTGTTCACCAATTACGCCAACTTTGCCGTCGCCGCTGCGCTGTCGGTGGTGCTTGGCGCGGTGACCTGGGCGGTGCTGCTGCTCACGCGGCGTCTGGTGAAAAATTCGGGGACTGTGCTGTGAAGCGCTCATCGCTGTTTGTGCCGCAACTGCTGTTTACCCTGCTGGTGTGCGCCTTCATGTTGGTGCCGGTGCTGCTGTCGCTGCTGGCCGGGCTGACGCGCAACTTCTTTGTCGGCGTTTCCAGCGGCTTGACCTTCGACTGGCTGATCCAGGTGTGGCAGGCCTACTCGCCCACCGTGTGGCTGTCGCTGCAACTGGCCCTGGCTTGTGCGGTGTGCGTCTGCGTGATCGGCGTACCGGCGGCCTATGCCCTGGTGCGCATGAACAACCGCTTCAGCCGCGCCTTCGAAGAGTTGATGGTGCTGCCGGTGGCGATGCCGGGCCTGGCCAGTGCGTTGGCGTTGCTGCTGACGTACGGCCAGTTCGGCAGTTTTCGCAGCAGTTGGTTGTTCATCCTGGTTGGCCATGTGCTGTTCACCTTGCCGTTCCTGGTGCGCCCGGTGATGGCGGTGATGCAGCGCCAGCAACTGCCGGTGCTGGAGGAGGCGGCGGCAAGCCTGGGCGCGGGTCCCGTCAAACGCTTTTTCAGCGTGGTGGTGCCTAACTGCCGCGCGGGCATCCTGGCCGGCGTGTTGATGGTGGTTACCCTGAGCCTGGGTGAATTCAACCTGACCTGGATGCTCCACACGCCGATGACCAAGACCCTGCCGGTGGGCCTGGCCGACAGCTACGCCTCGGCGCGGTTGGAGATCGCCAGCGCCTACACCCTTATCTTCTTGCTGATGATCGTGCCGCTGTTGATCGCGTTGCAGGCCATCAGTGCCCGTTTGTCCCGTGGAGAGCGTCGATGACCGCTATCACTATCCGCCTGCAAGGCTGCCGCAAGGCGTTCGCCGACGGCACCGTGGCCGTGCATGACTTGAATTTGACCGTCGAAGGCGGCGAAACCCTGGCGATCCTCGGCCCGTCCGGCTGCGGTAAAACCACCACCTTGCGCCTGATCGCCGGCCTGGAACGCCCGGATCTGGGCCAAGTGTTTTTCGGTGATCAGGACGTGACTCGCCTGCCCATCGAGCGTCGCGATGTGGGCATGGTGTTCCAGAACTACGCGCTGTTTCCCAACCTGGATGTGGCCGGCAACATTGTCTACGGCTTGAAGGTTCGCGGTATGGCGCCGCGGGAACGCAACAAGCGCTGCGAAGAGCTGCTGGAGTTGGTGGGCTTGCAGCAGCATGGCAAGCGCAGCATCCATGAGCTCTCCGGCGGCCAGCGCCAGCGTGTCGCCCTGGCCCGCGCCCTGGCGCCACGCCCGAAAGTGCTGCTGCTGGACGAACCCCTGGCGGCCCTCGACGCGCAACTGCGCGAACGCCTGCGCAGTGAGCTGAGCGAACTGTTGCGCGGCCTGGGCATCACCTCGGTGTTCGTCACCCACGACCAGGGCGAAGCCATGGCCCTGGGCGACCGCATCCTGGTGATGGAACACGGGCGGATCGCGCAACTGGCCAGCCCACGGGATATCTACCAGAAACCGGCCAACGCCTTCGTCGCAGGCTTTGTCGGCAACCTCAACGCCTTCGTGGTGAGCGGGTCGTCGCCCAAGGGCTTGAAAGTCTGCGGCGGCGAACTGCCGTGGCATGGCACCGACCAGCCCGACACCCTGTATTGCCGGCCCGAACATCTGCGCGTGATGGAGAGCGAAGGGCACTTGCACGGGCGTCTGCTGGCGCAGTTCTTCCAGGGCGCGCAAAGCCGTTTGCTGGTGGACGTGGGCGGCCCGCAACCGTTGCTGGTCGACAGCAGCGACAACCAGCTGTACGCCGTCGGCGCGCCGATCGCTCTGGCGATTGCGCCGCACATGTTGTTCACCCTGAATGCGTGAGAATCCACTGTGAATCGTCCGTTTCTCGTCGCACAGATCAGCGACCTGCACCTCAAAGCCGGCCAGCGCCTCACTTATGGCGTGGTGGACACCCTGGGCGCGCTGCGCCGCGCCGTCGACCATCTGAACGCCAGCCACCCACGGCCTGACATCGTGGTGATCAGCGGCGACCTCGTGGACTTCGGCCGTGCCGATGAATACGCCGTGCTGCACCCTGAATTGGCCCGGCTGCAGATGCCGTGCTACCTGGTGCCCGGCAACCACGACACGCGCGGACCATTGCTGGATGCGTTCCGCGATCATGCCTACTTGCCGTTATCGGCAGAGGGCCCGTTGGACTGGGTGGTAGACACCCATCCGCTGCGCCTGATCGGCCTCGACTCCACCATCCCCGGCGGCCATGGCGGGCAGTTGCTGGACAGCCAATTGCAGTGGCTCGATGAGCAACTGGCGCTGCGCCCGCAGGCACCGACTTTGCTGATCCTGCATCACCCGCCGTTCATCAGCGGCATCGGCCATATGGACCGCGAACCCTTCATCAACGCCGCCGGCCTGGAGCGGGTGGTGGCACGCCATCCGCAAGTGGAGCGCCTGTTGTGCGGGCATTTGCACCGGCCAATGCAGCGCCGTTTCGGCGGCAGCCTCAGTTGTGTCTGCCCCGGCACGTCCCACCAGATCGTGCTGGATTTGCAAGACGCGGCGCCCGCGCATTTCAACCTGGAGCCGGCGGGCTATTTGTTGCATCGCTGGGAAGCGCAACAAGGTTTGATCAGCCACAACGGCGTGTTCGGGGAGTACCCGGGGCCGTATCCGTTTTATGACGCTCAGGGATTGATTGACTGAAGGTTTGCGGAGGTTCACTCGCTCAACTAAGGCGTTAAACGTTCGTTAATGCACCGGCCAACCCGAGTTTGGCCGTGTGCTTCCTGTTGCCCACTTTTTGCGCCCGGAACCTGGATTCCGCGCCGGAGTTCGTCCTGATGAAAGCCACATTGAATGTATTGAGCCTGTTGACCGGCGGCCTGGGCATTGCCCTGAGCCCCTTGGCCTCGGCTGATTTCCTGAGCGACAGCAAGGCCAACTTGAGCCTGCGTAACTTCTATTTCAACAACGACAACCGTGACGGCGCGGCCGCACCGTCGAAAACCGAAGAGTGGGGCCAGGCCTTTATCCTCAACTACCAGTCGGGATTCACCGACGGCACTGTGGGCTTTGGCCTCGACGCCATCGGCATGTTCGGCTTGACCCTCGACAGCGGCGCCGGCCGCCATGTGGGCAGTTCCATGATCCCCAACGACGACGGCAAGGCCACCGACAACTGGACCCGTGGCGGCGCTACCGCCAAGGCCCGTTTCGCCAAGACCGAGGCGCGCTACGGTTATCTGCGCCCGAACCTGCCGATCCTGGTGAGCAACGACGGCCGCCTGTTGCCGCAGTCGTTCGAAGGCGGGCAGGTCACCAGCAAAGACATCGATAACCTGACCCTGACCGGCGGCCAGCTGCAACACACCACCGGCCGCGGCTCCAGTGATCGCAGCGGCCTGGCCGCGGCGGGCGGCACCCGCGAAAGCAATAAATTCACCTACGCCGGTGCCGACTATCAACTGACCAAGGACCTGATGGTCCAGTACTACTACGCCAACCTCGAAGACTATTACCAACAGCACTTCGCGGGGTTGATCCACGTGTTGCCGCTGGGCGAATACGGCTCGCTGAAGACTGACCTGCGCTACTTCAAGACCACATCCGACGGCAAGAACAGCACGGTCGCAGGCCGTGCCGAAGGCTACAAACTCGGTGGTTTTACCAAGAACGGCAACGGTGAAATCGACAACAATACCTGGAGCGCCGCGTTCATCTACTCCCTGGGCCCACACGCGATTACCGCCGGCTACCAGCAAGTTTCCGACGACAGCAACTTCGCCCAACTCAACCAGGGTGGCCTGGCCAACAAGGGCGAGGGCGGTGCCAGCCTGTACCTCTACACCGACCGCACCGTGCAGACCTTCATCCAGGCGGGCGAGCGCACCGCATTCGCCCAGTACGCCTACGACTTCGCGTCGTTGGGCGTACCGGGCTTGAAGGCCTCGGTGATGTACCTCAAGGGCGAGCATATCCTCACCGCCAGCGGCAACGATGCCAGCGAATGGGAGCGGGACATCTCCCTGGACTACGTGGTGCAGAGCGGCACGTTCAAGAACGTCGGGTTTGGCTGGCGAAACGGGATGTCGCGCAGTGAAGTGGCGCGGGATCAGGATCAGAACCGGGTGTTTGTGAGTTATTCGATTCCGTTGATGTAGGGCGTTGATGGGGGCGGACCTCAGTCTTGTCAGAGGTCCGCTTAATCGCTGCGGTACCCCAGTATGCAGGCTGGCCCGTCGTCGTTTATCACCTGCATCCTTTCCTTTATTCACTTCTTATTTGAAGGCGTCAGTGACTTTGCATGGGTCGCATTACCCTCGCTCACCTGGATGAAACCGCAGCACCGGTAAAACGCTGCCGCCCCAGGTGTGTCGGTGGACAATCGCACAACTTGAAAGCTCGGCGCGGCGTATTCCAGGAGCGCTTGCACCAGAGCCTTGCCGACCTTACGCCCCCTTATTGGCGGGGCAACATAAATCCGCCTCAGCCGACCGACTGCCGGGCCCATGTTGGGGTCGCGGGAAACCCCTCCGATTGCAATCAATTGCCCTCGACAATAAACACCAAGCAGACATTCACCCGGTTGATCAAACTGATTGGAGCGCTCTTCCCATTCCTTGATCAGCCGCGTGACGAACCTGAACCCTTCGGCGACGGCCTGCGCTTCCAATTCGCGGATCTGTTCCGGCAGATCGCTCAGTTTATGTATCGAGAAGTCTGCGCAAGTCGTTGCATCCATTATTGGAATTCTCCCGTCTGTACCTGCTGACCCGATACTTGTAGTGAGCGGGCTTGCCCCGCGCTGGGTGGCGAAGCCGCCCCAATAAAGACACCGCAGTGCTCCAGATAGAACCAGGTCGCGTGGTTTGGGGCCGCTCCGCAGCCCAGCGCGGGGCAAGCCCGCTCACTACAACATTCAACATGAATGGATCTTGTGATCATCTGGAATAGAATGAGTTTGTCTCATTAAGTGCGTCTGCCGACAATGCCTTCCATTCATATCAACATTGGAGTTGTAAGTCATGGCAGTCGCTCATTCCCTCGGATTCCCGCGCATCGGACGCGATCGTGAACTGAAAAAGGCGCAGGAAGCGTTCTGGAAGGGCGAGCTCGACGAAGCCGGCCTGCGCGCCGTTGGCCGTGAATTGCGCAAGACCCATTGGGACCTGCAGAAACAGGCTGGCATCGAGCTGCTGCCGGCCGGCGATTTTGCCTGGTACGACCAGGTGCTGACCCACTCATTAATGTTCGGCGTTATCCCGGAGCGTTTCCGTCCCGCCGATGGCAAGGCCACCCTGCACACGCTGTTCGGCATGGCCCGTGGCGTCAGCGACGGTGGCTGCGGCGGTGCCCATGCCCAGGAAATGACCAAGTGGTTCGACACCAACTACCACTACCTGGTCCCTGAATTTCGCGCCGACCAGCACTTCCACCTGGGTTGGGATCAGTTGTTCGAAGAAGTGCAGGAAGCCCGTGACCTGGGCCACGCGGTCAAGCCCGTGGTGATCGGCCCGCTGACTTACCTGTGGCTGGGCAAGGCCAAGGGCGGCGACTTCGACAAGCTCGACCTGCTTGACCGCTTGTTGCCGCTGTACGGCCAGATCTTCCAGCGCCTGGCGGAACTGGGCGTGGAGTGGGTGCAGATCGACGAGCCCATCCTGGTACTGGACCTGCCTCAAGACTGGAAAAACGCCTTTGAGCGTGCCTACAACCAGATCCAGCGCGACCCGCTGAAAAAGCTGCTGGCTACCTATTTCGGCGGCCTGGAAGAGAACCTGGGCCTGGCCGCCAACCTGCCGGTGGATGGCCTGCACATCGATCTTGTGCGTGCGCCGGACCAGTACCCCACGATCCTCGACCGTCTGCCAGCCTATAAGGTGCTGTCCCTGGGCGTGGTCAACGGCCGTAACGTGTGGCGTTGCGACCTGGAAAACGCCCTGGCGACCTTGCAGCATGCCCATGAGAAACTGGGCGACCGCCTGTGGGTGGCGCCATCCTGTTCCTTGCTGCACAGCCCGGTGGACCTGGGTCGTGAAGACGCGCTGGATGCCGAGCTCGAAGGCTGGCTGGCATTTGCCGTACAGAAGTGCGCTGAAGTCGCCGTGCTGGCGCAAGCGGTCAACGCGCCGCAAGCGCCAAACGTACTCGCTGCCCTGGCGCAAAGCCGCGCCGTGCAAACGGCCCGTGCCGCTTCGCCGCGTATCCACAAACCTGCGGTGCAGGCCCGTGTCGCGGCCATCACTGCCAAGGACAGCCAGCGCCAGTCGCCGTTTGCCCAACGCATCGCAAAGCAACGTGCCGGCCTCAACCTGCCGTTGTTTCCGACCACTACCATCGGTTCGTTCCCGCAGACCGCCACGATCCGCCTGGCGCGTCAGTCCTACAAAGCGGGCAAGTTGAGCGAAGCCGAATACGTCGAAGCCATGCACAGCGAGATCAAGCATGCCGTTGAGGTGCAGGAAAACCTCGGCCTGGATGTGCTGGTGCACGGCGAAGCCGAACGCAATGACATGGTCGAGTACTTTGCCGAACAGTTGGACGGTTATGCGTTCACCCGTTTCGGTTGGGTGCAGAGTTACGGTTCGCGTTGCGTGAAACCAGCGGTGATCTTCGGCGACCTGAGCCGCCCCAAAGCCATGACGGTGGAGTGGATCCGCTACGCCCAGGGCCTCACCGATAAAGTCATGAAAGGCATGCTGACCGGCCCCGTAACGATGCTGATGTGGTCGTTCCCCCGCGAAGACGTGAGCCGTGAAGCGCAGGCCCGTCAACTCGCCCTGGCGATTCGTGATGAAGTGGTGGACCTGGAAGCCGCCGGCATCAAGATCGTGCAGATCGACGAAGCCGCCTTCCGCGAAGGCCTGCCGTTGCGCCAGGCGCAGTGGCAGCCCTACCTCGACTGGGCCACCGAGGTGTTCCGCCTGTGCGCCTCGGGTGTGCGGGATGAGACCCAGATCCACACCCACATGTGCTACAGCGAATTCAACGATGTGATCGAGTCCATCGCGGCCATGGATGCCGACGTGATCACTATCGAGACGTCACGTTCGGACATGGAGTTGCTTGAAGCGTTTGAAGCCTTCGCTTACCCGAATGACATCGGGCCGGGGGTCTACGATATTCACTCGCCGCGTGTGCCGCAGGCCTCGGAAATGGCCAACCTGCTGCGCAAGGCGGCCAAGCGGATACCGGCCGAGCGGTTGTGGGTGAACCCGGATTGCGGGTTGAAGACACGGGGTTGGCCGGAGACGGAAGCGGCGTTGATCCACATGGTGACGGCAGCGCGGCAACTGCGGGCCGAACTGGCCTGACGCAATCTAAATGTAGGAACGGGTTCCTGTGGGAGCTGGCTTGCCTGCGATAGCGGCCTGTCAGCCAATACATGTGGAGCTGACCCACTGCAATCGCAGCATAGACATCTACACAACTTTCAAAGGTTGAAAAATCTCTCTGTAGTGAGCGGGCTTGCCCCGCGTTGGGCTGCGAAGCGGCCCCAAACCAGGCGACTCGGTTCTATCTGGAACTCGGCGGTGTCTTTATTGGGGCGGCTTCGCCACCCAGCGCGGGGCAAGCCCGCTCACTACAAAGATGTGTAGATACCTATGGCAATCGCAGGCAAGCCAGCTCCCACAGAACAGCTACCCGGTTTCTACAGGTATTTGAGCCAGGCCAGGTCGCGACGCCGCGCCTTGAGGCCGGCAAACCAGCGCACTGGCAGGTAAAGCGCCAAGGGCAACAACAGCGACACCAGCCAAATGGCACCGATGTTGTCGAAGCCGAAATAGTTGCCGTGATTGAGGCCAAATAGCGCCACACAGGCGACGTAGAGCATTTTCAGCACATACAAATGCAGCAGGTAAAAGAACATCGGCGCTGCGCCGAACGTGGCCAAGATGCCTATCCAGCGCTTGTGCCCGGCCCGTTCAAACGCCAGCAACAGCAGCAAGCCAATCCCCAAGGTCAACGCCAGGAACAACAGCGAAGGCGGGTACTTGGTCACGTTAAAAAAGCTCATCCAAGTTTGCGCGCCGTTGTCATACGCTTGCCAGGGTTTCTCGCCATACCCGTTGACCGCCCGCAACAGCACAAACCCCACCAACGCGCCCACGCCACCGAGCAACAGGTAACGCTGGCGCAACGCCGGTTCCAGGCTATTGGCGAACCACGGACCGAGGCCGTAACCCAGGGCAATCACGCCGATCCACGGCAACACCGGGTAGGTCACGCGCAGGCGCAGGGCGTCGCCCACCTCGATCCAACTGCGCTCATGCAGGATCGACCACGGCACCTGCAACGCCGACCCCGCGCCCACATGCAGCCCATCCAGCAGGTTATGCCCGCCAATGATCACCAGCGCCACGCCGATCAACAGCGGACGCGGCAGCCACACCAGCGCGGCGAGGGCGATCATGCTCACGCCGATCGCCCAGATCACCTGCATGTAGATCACGCTGGGCGGCAACTGGAAGGTCCAGGCGAAGTTGACCAGGGTAAATTCCAGCACCACCAGGAACAACCCGCGCTTGAACAGGAACGCCGACACATCGCGCCGGCCCTGGTATTTCTGGCCGTACAGCCAGGCCGACAAACCGGTGAGCAACACAAACACCGGCGCGCACAGGTGGGCCAGGGTACGGCTGATAAACAGCGCCGGCTCGGTGCTGTCGATGTTCATCGGGTCGCTGACCTGGCGGTGCAGCAGGAAGGTTTCGCGCACGTGGTCCAGCAGCATGAACAGGATCACCAGGCCGCGCAGGGCGTCGATGGAAAGCAGGCGTTGGCGCAAGGGAACAGCGTCAGTCATGGGCGAGATTCGCAGGGCAGGGTGGAAGTGGGGCGTTATCCTATAACATTAATTTGCGCGTTGCCGCGATTCGTTGCTCGGATTAGAATGCGATCAATTCTTAATTACTCCTTGGCCACCGCGCCGGTGATTTGCATGTCGTCCTCCCTCAATCGGCCTATCCAGGATTTGTACTGCGAACACCACGGGTGGTTGTACCGCTGGCTCGACCGCAAGTTGGGCAATGCCAGCGATGCGGCCGACCTGGCCCACGATACGTTCATGCGCTTGCTCACCCGCCAGAACGGCGCCGGTTTCGGCAGCGAGCCGCGCGCGTTGCTTACCCATATCGCCAAGGGCTTGATGATCGACAGCTGGCGCCGCCAGGAAGTCGAGCGCGCCTACCTGGAGACCATCGCGCACCTGCCCGAGCAGGAGGTTCCGTCGCCGGAAACCCGCTGGCTGATCCTCGAAGCGCTGTACCGCATCGAAGCCATGCTGCGCGACTTGCCGGCGAAAACCCGCCAAGCCTTTCTGATGTCGCAGATCGATGGCCTCACCTACCAACAGATCGCCGATGAGCTCGCGGTGTCGCTGGTCTCGGTCAAACGCTACATGCGCGACGCATTCCTTGCGTGCCTGAGCGTGGCATGAGCCCCTCCATCGACCCGCAGATTCTCGGCGAAGCCGCCGATTGGATGGTGCAGCTGCAATCCGGCAGCGCCACCGACGACGACCGCCGCGCCATCGCCCAATGGCAGGGCCGCAGCGCCCAGCACGCCCTGGCCTGGCAACGCGCGCAGGCGATCCTGGAGGATTTCGACAGCGTGCCGGCCGCGATTGCCGGCGATACCCTCAAGCGCATCGGCCGCAATAAATCCCTGGGCCGGCGGCAAGCGCTCGGGCTGTTGCTGCTGGCGGGGCCGGCGAGCTGGCTGGCGTACCGGCAAAAACCGTGGCAGCCATGGACCGCCGACCAGCGCACCGCAGTGGGCGAGCAACGCAACGTCACCTTGCCCGACGGCACGCACCTGCTGATCAACACCGCAAGCTCGCTGAATATTGCCTTCACCGATCAGGTGCGACGCATCGACCTGTTGCAGGGCGAAGTGATGGTCACCACCGCCAAAGACCCCGCACCGACCCATCGCCCGTTTATCGTGCAGACCCGCCACGGCACCGCCCGCGCCCTGGGCACACATTTCAGCGTACGGGTGGACGAGCAGAGCAGCCGCGTCGCGGTGCTCGAGGGCGCGGTGGAGATGGTGCCGCAGCACGCCGGCGGTGGGCGGGTGCTCAAGGCCGGTGAACAAAGTGCATTTGGCAGCGATGCCATGGCAGCGGTGCAGCCATTGGATATCAGTGCGACGACTTGGGAAAACGGCATGCTGCTGGCCCAGCACATGCGTCTGGCCGATCTGCTCGATGAGCTGGGGCGTTACCGTCACGGCATGCTGCGTTGCCACGCCAGTGTGGCCGGGCTGACCGTGTCCGGGGCGTTTCCCCTGCGCGACACCGACGCCAGCCTGCGCCTGCTGCAGGACACCTTGCCGGTCAAGGTCAGCAGCTTGACCGGTTACTGGGTGACCCTCGAGCCGCGCTGAGATTATTTTTGACCGTTGCTGATACCTTTTTCGTTGTCGCCCGGTGTAAGGGAAGAACCCTCAACATCGCACCGCGCCGACAGGAATGCCCATGACCTTCACACCGCACCCCATCCGCCCTTTGAAGGCCTTGAGCCTGGCCATCGCCCTTGCGGCCATCGCACCGTTGCACAGCGCCGTGGCGGCGGACACGGGGTCGGCCAGCGCGGCGCGCGGCTACAGCATTGCGCCGGGGCCGTTGGGCAATGTGCTGGCGCAGTTCGCGGCGATGTCCGGCGTGCCGCTTTCATTTGATTCCACGCTGCTCAACGGTCAGCAAAGCGCCGGTTTGCAGGGCAGCTTCACTGCGCAGTCGGGCTTCATGCAGTTGCTGCAAGGCAGCGGTTATACGCTGCAAAGCACCGGTGCGAACGGTTACACCCTGGTGCCCGAAGCAACGGGCGATGCGCTGCAACTGGGTGCGACCACCATCAGCGGCGACAGCGGCGCGCAGGCGGATACCTATGCCGGTGGCCAGGTCGCGCGTTCGGCGCGTCTGGGCGTGCTGGGCAATCGCTCGATCAACGACGTGCCGTTCAGTGTGGTCAGCTACACCGCCAAGACCATCGCTGACCAGCAGGCGCGCACCGTGGGGGATGTGCTGCTCAATGACGCGTCGGTGCGCCAGTCGTCAGGCTTCGGCAATTTTTCCCAGGTATTTACCATTCGCGGGCTGCCGCTGAATACCGATGACATTGCCTTCAACGGCCTGTACGGCGTACTGCCACGGCAGATCATCACCACCGAAGCATTGGAGCGGGTCGAATTGTTCAAGGGTCCCAATGCGTTCGTCAACGGTGTGTCGCCGGCGGGCAGCGGCATTGGCGGCAGCGTCAACCTGGTGCCCAAGCGCGCCGAAGACACACCAACCCGCAGCATTACCCTCGACACCACCACCGATGGCCAGCGCGGCGGCCACCTCGACCTGGGCCAGCGGTTCGGTGAAGACAACCGCTTCGGCGCGCGCGTCAACCTGGCCAGGCATGGCGGCGACACGGCCATCGAAGACGAATTCAAAAGCTCGCAACTGGTGGCGGTCGCCCTGGATTACCGAGGTGATCGCCTGCGCGTGTCCACCGATTTCGGCTACCAGAAAGAGCGCATCAACAATGGCCGTTCCGTGGTGTATCCCAATGGCAGCAAGGTGCCGCAGGCGCCATCGGCCAGGCACAACTACGCTCAGGACTGGAGCTGGTCCGAGCTGGAAGACACCTACGGCATGTTCAATGCCGAGTACGACTTGAATGAAAGCTGGACCGCCTACGTGGGCGGCGGTGCCAAGCATACGCGGGAGAATGGTCAGTATTCGTCGCTGTATGTGGGCAACGATGGCAGTGGCCGCGTGGGCTTTTTGTACTCGCCCCATGACGAAGATAACAAGAGCGCCATGGCCGGCCTGAACGGGCACTTCAATACCGGGCCGGTGACCCACCAAGTCAACGTCGGCTTGTCCGGCACCTGGGGAGAGCAGCGTTCAGCGTTCGAGGCGATCACCCAGGCCAATCGTCAGCCGGGCAATCTGTACAACCCGGTGCAGATTCCGCGTCCTTCGGTCACTTACTTCGGCAGCGATATCCATGACCCGCGCATCGTCGGCAAGAACCGCATCAAAAGCGCCGCTGTGTCCGACACCCTGGGCTTTATCGATGACCGCGTGTTGCTGACACTCGGCGTGCGGCGCCAGACCATCGAAGTGGATGGCTGGAACACCACCACCGGTGTGCGCAATGCCAGCTATGCCGAGACCATCACCACGCCAGTGTATGGCCTGGTGGTCAAGCCGTGGCAGCACGTGTCGTTCTATGCCAACCGTATCGAAGGGCTGGCCCAGGGGCCGACTGCGCCGTTGACCAACGTCACCAACCCCGGCGAGGTGTTTGCGCCTAACCGCAGCAAACAGACGGAGGCGGGGGTCAAGCTGGATTGGGATGCCTTTGGCGCGACCTTGGGCGTCTACCGCATCGAGCAGCCGAGCAGCGCCACCAACACCAATGCCAATGGCACCAGCACCTTCAGCGTCGACGGTGAGCAAATCAACAAGGGCGTTGAGCTGAACGTCTTCGGCGAACCGCTTGACGGCCTGCGCCTGCTGGCCGGTGCGACCTGGATGAACACTGAGTTGAACAATACCTCCAACGGTCTCAGTGATGGCAACCGCGCCGCCGGCGTGCCGCGCTTCCAGTACAACGTCGGCGCCGACTGGGACGTTCCCGGCCTGCAGGGCGCCGCCGTCAACGCGCGGCTGCTGCGCACCGGTGGCGAATACGTCAACGCCAGCAACACACTGAGCATCCCCGCCTGGACCCGCGTCGACCTCGGCGCGCGCTATGGCTTCAAGGCTGACGACAAGTACATCACCTTGCGCGCCAACGTGGAGAACGTGGCGAACAAGGCGTATTGGGCGTCGGCGTCGACGGCCAACAACTACCTGACCCAGGGTGAGCCGCGTACAGTCAAACTGTCGGCCACCCTGGACTTCTAAAGCGCAACGCCGTCCAAAAATGTGAGCGGGCTTGCTCGCGAAAGCGGTGTATCAGTCAGTAAGTCGTTATCTGACACACCGCATTCGCGAGCAAGCCCGCTCCCACATCGATCTTCGCCACGCCCGGGATTCCTGATACCGTCAGACCAAATCGTCTGCGCAGGCCCTGACCATGACCACCCCACACGCCGTCATCGACTTCTGGAAACAAGCCGGCCCCAAACGCTGGTTCGCCAAGAGCGCAGCCTTCGACGCCACGTTCCGCGACACCTTCCACACCGCCCATCTGCAAGCCGCCCGGCGTGAGCTGGAAAGCTGGCTGGATTCGGCCCAAGGTGCGCTGGCGTTGCTGATCCTGCTCGACCAATACCCGCGCAATGCATTTCGTGGCACCGCCCATATGTTCGCCACCGACCCACTGGCACGGCTGTATGCCCAGCGCATGGTCGACGCCGGCCTGGACCAGCAGATCGAGCCGTCATTGCGTGCGTTCTGCTACCTGCCGTTCGAACATTCGGAAGACCCGGCCGACCAGCAGCGGTCGCTGACCCTCAACCAGCCACTGGATGCCAACACCTACCGCTGGGCCAAGCAACATGCCGAAATTATCCAGCGGTTCGGTCGCTTCCCCCACCGTAATGACGTGCTGGCCAGGGCCACCACCGCTGACGAGCAAGCGTTTCTGGACGAGGGCGGGTTCGCGGGTTAACCGGTATTCCACCAAGGAATGCCCCCATAAAAACAGCGCATTGTCTTTCTCATCGCACATCTCGTAGCGTGGTGGCTCACTCAAGGAGATTCGTTATGAGCCAGCGTGCGTTACGTCTGTATGTTGATCATGTGTTCACCAGCCCCTACGCCCTGTCGGTGTTCGTCACCCTGCGGGAAAAAGGCCTGGCTTTCGACACGCTCACCCTGGACCTGGACGCCGCGCAGCAGCAGGCACCTGACTTTGCCCACCTGTCCCTGACCCGGCGTGTGCCGACGCTGGTGGACGGTGACTTCGCGTTGTCGGAGTCGTCGGCGATCACGGAGTATCTGGAAGAGGTTCACCCGCAGACGCCGGTGTACCCGGCTGACACCCGTCAGCGGGCGAGGGCGCGGCAGGTGCAGGCGTGGCTGCGCAGCGATTTGCTGCCGATCCGCCAGGAGCGCTCGACGCTGGTGGTGTTCTACGGGCAGAAAATGCCGCCGTTGTCACCCGCGGCCGAAGCGGCAGCCGCCAAGTTGATCAGCGCCGCGCAGACACTGTTGGCGGGTAATGCGGCGTATCTGTTCGGCGAGTGGTCGATTGTCGACGTGGACCTGGCGGTGATGCTCAACCGCCTGATTCTCAATGGCGACCGGGTACCGGCCGAACTGGTGGATTACGCGCAACGCCAGTGGCAGCGCCCGTCCGTGCAGGCGTGGGTCAACCTGCAACGCCCTGCGCTGTAGGGCTTTGGGCCATTTGCGCGACGCGCCGGTCCAGGTCTTCCCAATCCGCCATGCCCAGCACCCGCGTGGTGTTCAAGCCGCGCAGGTAACCGCGCAACTGCTGGGCGCTGGCCTGGAACCGGGCAGCGTCAACGGCGGTGTCTTGCAGCACGCCTTCATAGTCGGCCAGATAATCGGCGACCCGCTCACGAAATTCCGGCAGGACGGCTTCGCGGATGCGGTCGAAGGTTTTCTGGTGGGGCTTCATGGCGTGGTCCTTATAGGTTTTATAGGTGCACTATCGGTTCAGATAATAGTCACCATCACGGATCGCAAGTTCTGTTTTTGCAGCAAAAGCGCAAAATCGCCCCATCGAGACGCTTTCAAGGAAATGCGCGATGAGGACGTTTATTCAGCTGGCTTTAATGATGGTGATGCTGGGCACTGTCGTGATCAACAACGCGGCGATCGCCGATGATTTGCATGCAGGCCATTTGCTACCTATCGTCGGTAGCGTAAACTCCCTGCAGCACGCGCAATCGCTGGGTGTGTTGTTGAGCGATAATACCCGCGATAACCTCAGCTACCTTGAACGCTACCACGACATGGCCTTGAATGGCGCCAAGGATGCCCTCGACGGGCGTATCCGCCAGGCGTTCGTCAACAGCTCCGACCCGGAACTGGCCATCGATTGGTTGATGAGCTCGCTGCAAGGCACTTTTTTGTCGGTCACCGTGTACGACAACCTGGACGCCCTGATGCAGGCTCACCCCGACGTGGTGGTGATGCTCGATACCCATAACCAACTGCTGACCCAGCGTAACGATCAGGTCGAGGCGCGGTTCATTGCGCGGTTCTACGACGCGAACCTGCAGTACATCGCCAAGGCCGAGGGCGCGGTGCACAAGCAGGTGCCGTCGGTGTGGGTGCATGACAAGGCCGCGCCGGAAGTTGCCGCGCAGATCGAGCAGCAGCGGGATGTGCAGCTCGAC
Source organism: Pseudomonas cedrina subsp. cedrina (assembly GCF_001983175.1). Classification (GTDB taxonomy): domain Bacteria; phylum Pseudomonadota; class Gammaproteobacteria; order Pseudomonadales; family Pseudomonadaceae; genus Aquipseudomonas; species Aquipseudomonas cedrina. The sequence goes on along the minus strand of NZ_MNPW01000003.1, from coordinate 187,376 downwards.
GCCTTGAAGCAGTTCGATGCGTCGCTCAAGGCGCTGCTTCACGCTGGGCAACGTGCGGGTTGATGTGAACTTTTATTTTTTATAGTCAGGAATTTTTCATGCGCGCTTTTTTCGCCCCGGGCTTGGCCTTTGGTTCCCTGTTGCTGGCGGGGTGTGTGTCCGCCCCCAACGCTCCGACACTGACCCTGCAGACCGCCAAGGACCCCGAGGCCTATGTGAAATGTGTGCTGCCCAAGCTGGAAAAGCATGGCATCACCTCCACCGTGACGCAGAACTCGCGCCACGCCAAAGTGCTGTTGACCAGCAAGTTTGCCGCCGATGATGTCCTGGAAGCCTACAAGTCCCAGGAGGGCGGCAAGGTGTTCCTGTATGAGCGCAAGCCGTTGGCGTCGGCGATCAAGCCGTCGCGGCTGGAGCTTGCTGCGCAGGAATGCATATAGCTGCCGACGCCGCATAGCCCCAAATGTGGGAGCGGGCTTCCCTGTGGGAGCTGGCTTGCCTGCGATGGCATCACCTGGGTATGCCTGATGTATCGAGGTGTCTGCATCGCAGCGGTGCGGCGATCCGACAAGCCAGCTCCCACAGTTGGATTTGTGTGGGGCTTAGGGTTTTGTTTCGTTGCTGAAGTTGTTGACCGTTTTGATCAGCCCTTGCGCAGCCAGCGCCACCAACTCTCCACCTTTCTCCACCGTCGCCAACGCCGGATCGGACCCCATGCGCCCATCAGGAAACCGTGCGCGAAAGTCCAGCGCTTCACGGATCGGCCCGGTATTGGCGATTCGCGGCGAGTAGTCGGCGGTCTTGATCGAATCCGGGTACGCCCACTGCGTCACCGCGATCTCGGACGGCGTGGCATGGCTGCCATGGCCGACCGGGAATTGGCGCTGGGCCAGGTCGGTCACGCCTTCCAGGTCCCACCAGTTCACCAGTTTCAGCGCAAACCCGGCCGGGCGACGGGCGAAGCTCGCTTCGGCGTACAGCTCGGAGAACGCCGCTTCGATGGTGGCGATATTGCCGCCATGGCCGTTCAGAAACAGGATCTTGTCGAAACCATGCCCGGCCAGCGAGCGCACCCAATCACCAATGGCGGCGATAAAGGTGGAAGGGCGCAGCGAAATGGTGCCGGGAAAGCCCAGGTGATGCTGGGCCATGCCGATATTGAAGGTCGGGCCGATCAGGATGTCGGCGTTCTTCTGCGCCTCATGGGCGATGATTTCCGGGCACATCCAGTCGGTGCCCAACAGGCCGGTGGGGCCATGCTGCTCGTTGGAGCCGATGGGGATCACCACCGTGCGGCTGCGCTCCAGGAACTGACCGATCTCAACCCAGGTGGACGTGTGTAGAAGCATTCGACGCTCTCTTTTATCGATGAAGACAGGCTAACCGCCACGGATTGTACGACTACTCGCCACCTGCTGGGGTTTGCAATTGAGGTAGGTCGACGACTTCAGCCAGCGCTGGTCCGGGTACCACGAGAACATGAACTGCCCATCCTTGAGCTTGTCCACCACTTGGCGCGCGACTTGCGGGCGCACGGCCGGGCAACCCTGGCTGCGGCCGATGCGGCCTTCGCGTTTGCTCCACAGCGGGCTGACGTAATCGGCGGCATGGATCACAATCGCGCGGTCGCGGGCCAGGTCGTTGAAGCCCGGTTCCAGGCCGTCCATGCGCAGCGAGTAACCGTGGGTGCCCAGGTAACTTTCCTGGGTGCGGAACAGGCCCAGGCTGGATTGGTGACTGCCTTCGAGATTGGAAAACTCGGTGGCGAAGTTTTCCCCGGACTTGGCGCCATGGGCCACCAGGTCACGCAGGACCAGGGTTTTCTTGCGCAGGTCGAAAATCCACAGGCGACGGGCGGTCGAAGGCTGGGAATAATCAATCACGGCCAGGCGCTCGGAGCGTTCTTCGCCATTGTTGACCGCGCATTGCACCGCGCTCAGTGCGCTTTTGAGCACCGTGGGATTGAGTTCTGGAGCCGATCGCGCCAGGCTGCTATACAAGGAAGGAGGGGTGCCATTGGCGGCGAGCGCAGAATTGCTCAACATAGCCAGGCTCAGGGTGAACAGGCCCAGGGCGGACATCGCGACCCGGCACATGAAAGTCAGCATCTACAGTACAACCCCCCACTGTGGATTGGAGCAAGTCTTGTTCAAAAAACACGCATGTTACTTGAGCATTTGCCTGCTCGTTGCACCATTGGTCGCCACAGCCGCAGCGCTGCCGGCAGAACCGTTGCCGGTCGCCATGCCTGCGCCGGTGGACCTGGCCCCTGTGCAACAGGCCCTGGCGCAGTTGCCCAGTGTCTGCCCCGGCCTGGCTGCGCAAATTGACGCGGCCGGCCAATTGCGTCTGCAAGCTTTCTACCAACAGCAGGGCGATGCGCCGCTGTGGTCTGCCGATGAACGCCGCCAAGCCCTGCAATCCCAGTTGCTGATGCTTGCCGACGACGGCCTGGACCCCACCCACTATAGCCTGCCCGCCGTGGATGGCGCGGCCAATGTGCTGTGCAGCGATATCGGCATCAGCCAGCGCTACCTGCAAGCCCTGCACGACTTGCATTACGGACGCCTGCAGCAATCGCGCTTCGAGCCGCTGTGGCATTCCCGGCCGCCGGAGCGCGACCCCGACACCGAGGTGCTGGCCTTCGCCGCGCTGGGCCTGCAGGACATGGTCCAGGCATTCGACCAGGCAAGGCCCAGTGCCGATTTGTACCGCAGCCTGCGCAACGCCTATTCCAGTGTGCGCCAGCAGCCGCTGCCGCATTGGGGCCCGGTCGCCAGCGGCCCGCTGTTGCGCCCCGGCATGGAAGACCCACGCGTGCCGGAACTGGCACAGCGCCTGGTCAACGGTGGCTACCTCGCCGAGGCGCCCAGCGGCCAGCAATACCGCGACGAACTGGTCAAGGCGGTCAAGGCCTTCCAGCTCAGCCACTCGTTGCAGGCCGACGGCGTGATTGGCGCTGGCACCGTGGCCGAACTCAACATCAGCCCGTCGATCCGCCGCGAGCAACTGCGCATCAACCTCGAACGCTTCCGCTGGCTGGCCCAGGACCTGGAGCCCGAAGGCGTGCTGGTCAACGTGGCCGCCGCGCAACTGAGCGTCTACCAGAGCGGCATCCCTGTGTGGCAAACCCGCCTGCAAGTGGGGCGCGCCGAACGCCAGACACCCCTGCTCAAATCCCGGATCACCCGGCTGACCCTCAACCCGACCTGGACCATCCCGCCCACCATCATGCGCGAGGACAAGCTCCCGGCCATCCGTCTGAACCCGGAATACCTGCGCCAGCAAAACCTGCAAGTGCTTGACGCCGAAGGCCACCCGCTGGCGCCCGAACTGATCGACTGGGCGCGCCCCGGCAATATCCTGCTGCGCCAGGAAGCCGGCCCGCGCAACCCGCTGGGCAAGATCGTGATGCGTTTCCCCAACCCGTATTCGGTGTACCTGCACGACACGCCGAGCCAGCCGCTGTTCACCAAAGGGCCACGGGCGTTCAGCTCGGGCTGTGTGCGGGTCGAGCAGCCCTTGTTATTAAGGGATTTGCTGGTGAGCCCGGCCGAACGCGCGCGCACCGATGAACTGCTGGCCACCGGCGTGACCCATGAATTCAGGCTGGCGACCCCGGTGCCGGTGTTGTTGGGTTACTGGACGGTGGAGGTCGATCGCCAGGGAGGCCTGGTGTATGCGCCGGATATTTACGCGCGGGATCTGGTGTTGATGAAGGCGATGGGGAGTGTGCTCTGACTCTTGTAGTGAGCGGGCTAGCCCCGCGCTGGGTGGCGAAGCCGCCCCAATAAAGACACCGCTGAGTTCCAGAAAAAAACCGAGTCGCCTGGTTTGGGGCGGCTTCGCCACCCAGCGCGGGACAAGCCCGCTCACTACAGAAGCTTCTTCAGGATTAGTGCGACAGCCTGGTCCGGTGTGAGCAGGGCGGTATCGAGCGTGACCGGCACCTCATCCCACTCCTCGTACTCATGCGCCAGAACGGACGGCCACGTGGGCGGGACCAGGCCGGGAATATCGCCCGCGCGGGTCTCGACTCGCCGTTGATGCGCCTGCCGGTCCGAGCAAATCACCTGGACATCCAGCAACGCCACGCCTGCCGTTGCCGCCACGCGCTTCCACGCTTCGCGGCTCTCCCTGACCGGGTTCACGCAATCGGCGACCACCGTATGGCCCAAGCGCAGGTTACTCAGCGCCAACGCATTCGCCATGCCGTAGCCGCTGGTACCCACATCGCCCGCCAGCACGCCGGCATCGCGAATGGCCTGTTCTATCAGGTCGATACGCAGGTAGACGGCGCTGATCTGCTGTGCCAGTGCTCGGGCAATCGTGGTTTTGCCGGTGCCGGGCAGGCCGCTGAAGACGATGAGCATGGGGCACTCCGGGTGAGTGTTCAATTGAGTCTGGGCAGGTGGCAGTGTCAACGCAGCGCTGGGATTGTGGCGTGTTTGGTCATGCTTGAACAATGGCGGCGATCAGGGTTGGGTGCGCCGGTCCTGCTCGAACTGCGGGATGCGCCCATTCAGGGAGGGCAGGTAGCGCCATCGATAGACACGAGCAGAAGCGGCCGGCTGCCGATGCAGCCATGCCAGAATCGCCTCGGCGGCGATGCTCACTGCCAGTTGCCGGCCGGGACATTCATGTCTTCCCGAGCCGAAACCGAAGGTGCGCCGTCCAGGGCGATTGAGCAAGAAACTATCGGGGTCCGGGTTCGTGCCGGGGTCTCTGTTGGCTGAAGCGAGCAACACCAGAACGCTATCGCCCGCTTCCAGGACGCGGCCCTCGACCGTGCATCGCTTGGCCACGAACCGCCGCGTGTTCTGCACCGCCGGGTCGAAACGCGCCACCTCTGCTACTAACTCCGCAGCCAGCAGTGGCGTGGCTCGCAGGGTTTCCAGCAGGTCAGGCTGACGTTGGAGCGCAACCAGGCTATTGCCGATCAGGCCGGCGGTGGCCTCGCAGGTCTGTGACAACAGGCCGATCAGATTAGCGATCAACGCAGCGGGATCTTCCCAGGCACTGGTTTCACCGCTGTTGCGCAGCGCGCTCAACAAGCAGCTACCTTCAGCCTCGTGATTAAGCAGCTCACTGAATACCTGGCTGAGCCGAGTGGCCGCGCCATTGGCCTTGTCGAGCTGAACGCCGTCGCTCAGCGGCGACAGGCAGGCGACGAAATCCCGGGTCAGCTTGGCAACCTCACGTAGCTGGCGAGGCGGTACGCCGATCAGGGATGCAATGACGCACACCGGTAACGTGAACATCAGCTCATCAAGATTATCGCCCGCATTATCGAGGCCCTCGACCACGCGTGACACAGTGCCTGCAAGGCCTTGCGGGTCGACGGCCGCCAGGGCCGGTTCGATCGCCATTCTCGGGCACAGGTGCCGCGCGCCCTCGTTCATACGCATCAACCGGCCGAAAACCCTGCCTGCGGCGCTTTGCGCAATGGCCGCTGGCACAGGCTCGTTCAAGGGGCGTACCCGGCAGTCGGGATGCCTCAGCACGGCTTCGACCGCGTTGGCACTGCTCGCAATCCATAAGCGCAGAGACGTATCGAATAGCAGACCGTTCTGCTGCCTGAGACCCGCGTAATAAACGTAGGGATCAGCCTGTGTAACCGCTTCAAAAGGCGTCATTGCGTAGGTCCTGTCGACGAAGAACCGCTACTATCGAACACCTTTGAACCCGATGATTCGCTCAGGAACGAAATATGGATGCCCTCGGTAACGACAGCGCAGTTTCTCGGGTAGCCGGCGCCATCGCCGAACCTGCAAGAACGAAAATGCTCTGTTCGCTGATGGACGGTCACGCCCGCACCAGTACCGAAATGGCCGTGATTGCCGAGGTGAGTGCCTCCACGGCCAGCGCGCACCTGGCAAGACTCAAAGAGGATGGGTTGATCAGGCTGCATACGCAGGGCCGGCATCGCTACTACAGCCTGGCGGACGCGCAAGTGGCCCAGGCTATCGAGACGCTGATGGTCATCGGCCAGAACGTGGACTCACGCTTTGTGTGCGCAACGCCTACCCGGTTGCAGTTCGCGCGTACCTGTTATGACCACATGGCAGGTACCTTGGCGGTGCGGCTTCACGACCATTTCATGGTGTCGGGTTGGTTGGCACCGACCGTTGCCGGGGAGGGCGCCTACACACTGACAGTGACCGGCGAAACAGTCATGGCCGAACTCGGTATCGACACAGACAAGGTCAGGGCGCAGCGACGTCGTTTCGCCTGCTCGTGCCTGGACTGGAGCATGCGGCGCCCCCATCTTGCCGGCGCGCTCGGCGCGGCTGTTCTGCGGGCCGTCATCCGCCGCGGCTGGGTGATCCAGGACCTCGACAGTCGGGCGCTTGCCTTGACCTCCACGGGTCGCAAGGCGCTGGCTGAGCGATTCGGGATCCTGCTTGAAAGCGCCGAACGGGCCGGACCTCCTCATTCGACGAGAGCGCCCAGCTACTACTGAAAACGGCCCGGCCGGTCTCAAGGCCGACAGATATTTGAACTGGCGAAACTGGGGCCAAATGTGGGAGCGGGCTTGCTCGCGAAAGGGGAGTGTCAGGCAATGCATGCTTAACTGATCCACCGCTTTCGCGAGCAAGCCCGCTCCCACATTAGTTATATTGCGATAGGCCAGTTGAATACTTTTCGCCTGTCAGACCAGCACGGGAGCAAGCTCCCTCGCCACAAGGTTTTCGCGGCCCCAAAAATGGTGCTGGCCGGGTGAGGTGGTGTTGAGCGGCAGTGTCGAGCCGGTGATGCAGGGCCGCGCCTACGGACTTTGAAACGTCACGGTAAACGTAGTGCCCTCGCTGGCGCAGGACGTCACCGCCACATCGCCACCATGCACCTTGGCCAGTTCGCGCACAATATACAGGCCCAGGCCCACGCTGCGTACATCGCTGCCCTGGGCGGTGCCACGGGTCATGGGTTCGAACAGCCCGGCCAGCAGCGCTTCGGGGATCGCCTGGCCATGGTTGTGCACGCTGATTTCAGCAGCGCCGACGCCCAGCCGCGACGTCACGGTGATAGGCCGCCGCAGGTCGCCATAGGCCACGCTGTTGGCCACCAGGTTGCCGATGATCTGCTGCACGCGGTCGCCGTCCAGGCAGGCATCGCCGTGGCCTTCGGCCCGATGTTCGAGGATGGCCTCGGGGAAGGCCACGCGCAGCTCATCGACGGCGCGGTGGATGACCGCATGCAAGTCCAGCGGCGCCACTTTGATGCTGATGCCTTGGCCCACCCGTGCCTGGGTGAAGTCCAGCAGGTCGGCGATCATGCGTTGGGCGCGTTCGGACGACTGGCCGATGTGCCCCAGCAGTTGCTGTTCCTTGGCCGAGCGTTGGCCGCGGCTGAGAAAGTCCGAGGCCATGCGGATCGCCGTCAGCGGATTTTTCAAATCATGGCTGACGATCGCCACCATCTGCTCGGCAAATAGCGCGCGGCGCTGGGCGATGGCGTAGGCCTCGTTCAGTTCGGCCTGGGCCTGCTTGAGGGCCAGTTCGGTGGCGGTCTTTTCCTGCAACAGCGCTTCGGCCAGGTGCCTTGCGTTGAGCAGCTCGCGCTCGTACTTGTCGCGGTCTGTGGTGCCGAACAGTGCCAGGTCGTACACCACGGCGTCGGCCTGTTCGCGCTGGTTGCCGTTGAGCAGCACGGTCAGCTTGTGACCGTCACGGTGCAGCATGTCGAGTTTGACCTCGGTAATGCTGCCATGCATGCGCAGCATCGGCGCCAAGTGGGTCTGGTGGAAGATGCGCCCGCCCATGGTCAGCAGATCCTGGAAACGCTTGCCGCACAGTTCGGCCGTGCTGAACCCCAGCCATTCGCTGAAGCGCGCGTTGACTTTGAGGAGGGTGCCGTCCTGCGCGGTGACGGCCAGGGCGCAGGCGGCGCTGTCGAATACGTCAGCCGGCACGCGCGGCCGCCCAGGGTGCCAGGAAGCGCTGCATGGCTGCGGCACAGGCCTGCGGTGCGCTCATGTGCGGGCAATGGCCGACGTTGTCCACCAGGCAATACGTGCTGTTGGGCAACACGCTGTGCAGGTATTCACCCACGGCCACGGGGGCGATCAGGTCGTCGCTCGATTGCAGGATCAGCACGGGCGTGGTCAGGCCGATCACGTCCTGGCGGTTGTCCGACAGGAAGGTCACGCGTGCGAAATGCTTGGCGATGTCCGGCTCGGTGCGGCAGAAACTCTGGGTGAGCTCTTCGCTCAGCGCCGGTTGATCGGGCGCGCCCATGATCACCGGGGCCATGCTGCTGGACCAGCCCAGGTAGTTGCTGTCGAGGGTGTCGAGCAGGTCGTCGATATCGCCGCGCTGGAAGCCACCCACGTAGCCGTCGGCATCGATGTAGCGCGGCGACGGGCCAATCATCACATGGGCGGCGATACGCCCCGGCGCCAGACGGTCGGCAAGGGTGCCAATCATAGCGCTGACCGAATGGCCGACCAGGATCACCGGGCCTTCGGCATAGGCCTCGATGATCTCGTTCAAGTCACGGGCGTATCCGTCCAGGGTGGCGTACTTGGCCTTGTCGAAGGCACTGAGGTCGGAGAGACCGGCGCCCACCAAGTCATACATCACCACGCGAAAGCTATCCAGAAATTGCGGCGCCAGGGCGTTCCACATGGCTTGGTTGCAGCCGAAACCGTGGGAAAACACCAGGGTGCAGGCCCCGTTTCCCATCACGGTAATGTTATTGCGGTGACGTAAATCCATGGGGTTCCTGAAGGGGTGGCGCATTGCCATAATTGCGACAGTTTAAATAGTCAAACGCGTGGGGTCACGTGTTACAGCGCGGATAGGTTACAGTCCACGGCTTCAGGAAGAAACTTCAGGTAACAAATATGCTGCGTTGGTCCCGGCAAGTGGCTTTGAGTCTGTTGATCGCGATGTGCGCCGGTCTGTTGATGACCGCCCAGGCTGACACTTCGCCCCTCGGGGTCGCCCTCGACCAGCGGGTGATCGACCTCACCGGCACCCTCGACAGCGGCACCACCGAGCGGCTCAAAAGTCAGCTCGCCGATCTTGAGCAGCGCAAAGGCGCACAGGTTGCAGTGTTGCTGGTGCCCACCACGGGCGAGGCCAGCATCGAGGACTACGCCAACCAACTGTTCCGCGCCTGGAAGCTGGGGCGCAAGGACGTCGACGACGGCATTCTGCTGGTGGTGGCCAAAGGTGATCGCAAGGTGCGCATTGAGGTGGGGTATGGCCTGGAGGGCACCGTCACCGATCTGTTGGCGCATCGAATCATTGAAGAGCACATCACGCCGGCGTTTCGCCAAGGGGATTACGCGGGCGGTGTGTCCCAGGGCGTGAATGCCCTGGTGCTGCTGGTGGACGGCGGTGACTTGCCCGCGGTCGGCGCGTCGCAGGGGCATTTGCAGGCGCTCGCGGTATTACTGGCGTTTATCCTCGGCGCTGTCGGCGGCGTGCTGATCGTCGCGCGCAAGCTGGGTTGGCGCGGCGCGTTGATTACCACGGCGGTGGGCACGGTAGCGCTGGTGGTGTTTGCCGGTGGCCACGAATGGGCTGTGTACCTGCTGGTGCTGCCCCTGACCATGCTGGTGGGCGGCGCTATCTTCGGCGCCTTGTGGCTGGCGCGCACCGCGTTCTATTGCGTGATGGCGCTGCTGGCCTACATTCTCGCGGTGGTGGTGGCCAATCGGTTTGTGGCGGTCAGTTATATCCATTGGCTGGCGTGGCCGTTCGGTGTGGCGCTGGTGCTGGGCCTGTATTTTGGCTTGTTCCTGATCATCAAGGCCTCGTGGAAAAAGCGCCCGCGCTTTTTTATCCTGCGTGCGCTGGCGGTGGTGGTTATTTACGTCGCGGCAGGCATGTTGTTCGGGCACGGTTACCAGGGCTGGCTGGTGGCGATACCGCTGGCCACCGTTGTGGCGTTTATTATTTTTGTGCAGAGCATCGCCGAGTCGGGCTCCGGTTCGGGCGGGTCTGGTTCAAGCTCCAGCCGTTCCAGCTCAAGTTCCAGCAGCAGCTCATCGGGCGGTGGTGGTTCCAGTGGCGGCGGCGGAGCGTCGGGGAGTTGGTGACATGATCCAATGCAAACGGGCCTACGACCCTGCCAGCCCGGACGACGGCAAACGCATCCTGGTCGACCGCCTGTGGCCGCGTAACTGCCGCAAGGACGCCTTGGTGCTGGATGAATGGGTCAAGGACGTCGCGCCATCCACCGAACTGCGCAAGGCATTCAAGTCGGGCGCATTGAACTTTGCACAGTTCACCCGCGCCTACCGCCAGGAGCTGAGCGCCCAGCCAGCCCACTGGTGGAAACTGCTGGACCTCGCCGAGGCCGGCACGCTCACGCTGATTTATGCCGCCCATGACCCACAAGCCAACAACGCGGTGGTGCTGGCGCAGTGGTTGGAGCAGAGCTGGATCGGCGTGCAGCGGGCAGTTCGCCGGTGTGTTATCAGGGGGATTTCCCGAGTTAATAGGGATGCCTCATCTCGACATCTATCGCCTCGCGGTAAGGATCGCCGAGGGCGGTAGATCGGCCATTACCCGCGGCCTGGGTGGGTTGCCAGCTTTGCGTATTGGGGTCGAAGACTTCGGCATCATCGCCTGCGGTGTGATCCAGCGGGTTGTGGCGTGGCCGGTCGTTATCGATGCGGGTTGCAAATGCTTGATACGCGGACAGGTGGGGGTTGAAACCGGTGACTGAAGACATGGCGTTACCTCTCTGATGGATAAATAGGCGCCCGCCGGAGCCTGAACTGACGGGGCGCATCGCAGGCTACAGCGGCCTTCTGGGCCATATCAATCAGGCGGATTCAAGCGTATGTAACCGCTTAAAACCGCCTCGCACTGCATTCACAGAAACGCTTGCGTGGCTGTCAGGCCTGTCTTTGATCTTTGTTGTGTAAGCGCAGACGGGCTGTCAGATAGCGAAGACGCACCTCAGGTTTTTGCTTGTTGAAATACATTGGCGCCTTGAGCTGCGCATGACGCTACAAACGTCTCGATACATAAACCTGCCAGAACAGCGAGGCCTGGAGCTCCCACAGGAATCTGAGCTATGGCTAACATTTCGGCAGCCATGAAGATCAAATGTGGGAGCTGTCGAGCTTTAGCGAGGCTGCGAAGGCGGCCGCAAAGACGCCCTAAATTCCCCGGTTAATCCGCAATTTTCAGCCCCCCGGAAACCAGAAAACCCGCCTAAGCGGGTTCTCTCACAGCTCACATCACATCAGATCACAGCAGGCGAACCAAACCCCCGCCGCTCGATCACGGCAAACACATCCGCCACATCCTGCACCATGATCCGGGCGGTGTTGGCGACGGTATTGATGTCGTGCTCGGCATAGTCGGACACGTTGGAACAGGCCATCAGGTGCAGATAGGCCAAGGCGGCGTTCAAGCGCTCGCTGGCGCAGGCGTGCAACTCGCCGAGCGGTGCGTCGCTGTCGATCAGCAACACGGGGTAGTCGGTTGCGGTTTGGGACATGGGGGTAAAGCGGCGGGGCGGGTGTTGAGTTGTCATGGTAATAGTCCTTAAAGAAGAAAAATTGCCACCTTTGCTGCGAAACAAATGGGTGGCAGCTGTGCGCGGGTTCGCAGACCGGGGGACTATTACCATAACCCGGCAGACCATAAGGTCTCCCACGCACAACCGCCATAAAACGAGAGGCAGCTGGGAATCTGCTGCGTCATGTTTGACGGTACTGGTAATAGTCTTGAGGGCTGCGAAACCCCATCGCCGGCCAATGCCAGCGACGCGGCGAACTATAAAGTGACCTTCGCACAGGCGCAACCGAGAGGATGTATCAAACCCCACCCACCAACTTCCCTCCCTCCATCCGACGCTTATACGCACTGTCCCGACTCGCCAACCAGAAATACAACGGCGACGTCACCACCAACCCCACCACCCACGACAGGTCCGCGCCGTTGATGTGCTCCGAAATCGGCCCCACATACAGCGGCGTGTTCATGAACGGAATCTGCACCGCGATCCCCATCGCGTACGCCAACAAGGCCTGCGGGTTGTAGCGGCCGTAGATCCCACCATCCACGCGGAATATCGAGGCGATGTCGTACTGGCCCTTATGGATCACATAGAAGTCGATCAGGTTGATCGCCGTCCACGGCACCAGCACCACGAGCAGCACCAGTACCATGTCGACAAAGTGGCCAATGAAGTCTTTGGAAGCGAACACCGCCGCCACCGCGCAGGCCGCCAGCACGATGATCGAGATGACCGCGCGGCTTTTCGCCGTGGGAATCCAGCGGTACGCAAAGGTCTGCACCAGGGTGATGATCGACAGCACCGCGCCGTACAGGTTGAGGGCGTTGTGGCTGATCACGCTGAGCAGGAACAGCACCAGCATCAACGGCCCGATCGCGCCGGTGGCGAGCTTGACCGCTTCCATGGTATCCATGCCCACCGGCGTGGCGAGCACGGCGACGGCGCCGAAGATGAACGATAGGCTCGAGCCCAGGGCCGAGCCGAGGTAGGTGGTCCAAAAGGTCGACGCGACGGGTACGTCGGCGGGCAGGTAACGCGAGTAGTCGGAAACGTAGGGCGCGAATGCGATCTGCCACAGCGCGGCCAGGGAAACCGTCGCCAGCCACCCGGAGATGTTGAAGCTGCCGCGCGTCAGGAAGTCGGTGGTCTGTACGTGGGTGAAGATGTAGCCAAACCCCAGCACGATCCCCGCGCCCAGCACCCAGGTGCCGATGCGGTTGAGCACGTGGATAAAGCGGTAGCCGATGATGCCGATGATCCCGGAGCCGATCGCGCCGATCACGATGCCCACCGGCACGGGGACTGCATCGACCACGCCGTGCAGGGATTTACCCGCCAGTACTATGTTGGAAGCGAAGAAGCCGATGTACATGACGCCGGCGATCACCACCACCAGCAACGCACCGAGTGAGCCGAACTGCGCGCGGCTCTGGATCATTTGCGGGATGCCCATCTGCGGGCCCTGGGCCGAGTGCAGCGCCATCAGCACGCCGCCGACCAGGTGGCCGACGAGGATGGCGACGATGCCCCAGATCAGGTTGAGGTGGAACAGTTGCACACCCAGCGCGCCAGTGACGATCGGCAACGGCGCGATGTTGCCGCCGAACCACAGGGTGAACAGGTCTCTGACCTTTCCATGACGATCTTCCGGGGGCACGTAGCCGATGGTGTGTTTTTCGATGAGCGGGGCGGAGGATGTTGCAGTGGTAACCATGACGAGCTCCAAGGCAAGTGAGTACGTGGACGTACTTCGCTGTGCGGCGCGTGGGCGACGCTTTGTTGTTGCAGCGATCATCTGCAATGGACGCGGGCAGGTAAATTAGTAAGTTTGTTGCTACAGACCTTAAAAAATATCGCTCGTCCGAGTTTTTGCTCCGGTATGTTGCAGGGGCCTGAATTGATAAAAGAAGTCGGCGTTTTTCGCACCGGCATGGGGCGAATTCCCGCGTTTACGGAGACCTTGATGGCTGCCTACAACCTGCGCCAACTCAGATATTTCGTCACCACGGCCGAGTGCGGCAGCGTCGCCGAGGCCTCGCGCAAGCTGTATATCGCGCAGCCGTCGGTGTCCACGGCCATCAAGCAGTTGGAGGACAGCTTTGGCGTGCAACTGTTTATCCGCCATCACGCCCAGGGTGTCTCGCTGACGCCCAGCGGCGCGCGGTTCTATCGCAAGGCGCTGGAGCTGCTGCGGGTCGCCCATGAATTCGAACAAAATGCCCTGGCGGACAATGACGTGGTGGCGGGGCAGATCGATATCGGCTGCTTTGAGACGGTCGCGCCGTTGTACCTGCCGCGTTTGATCGCCGGCTTCAAGGCGCGCTGGCCGGGTGTGGAGATCCGTATTCGCGATGGCGAGCAGCAGGAACTGGTGCAGGCGCTGACGGCGGGCAGCATCGATGTGGCGATGCTGTTCGAGCACGACCTGGGCGGCACCATCGAGACCACGCCGTTGATGCCGCCGCAGCAGCCTTACGCGTTGCTGCCGGCGGACCACCGCTTTGCGCAGCAAGCCAAAGTGTCCTTGGCGGACCTGGTGCTGGAACCGATGATTTTGCTGGATGTGCTGCCCAGCCGGACTTACTTCGTGAGCATCTTTGAAGAGCGTGGGTTGACGCCGAACATTGTGTTCAGCTCGCCGTCGATCGAGATGGTGCGAGGGATGGTGGGGCGCGGGTTCGGGTTCTCGATTTTGGTGACCAAGCCGTTCAGCGAGTACACCTATGATGGGCAGACAGTGGTGTGTGTGCCGTTGGCCGAGACCGTGACCGGTTCAGGCTTGTCGGCGGTCTGGCTGCGGCGTGCGCCGCTGACCAAGCCGGTGCAATTGTTTGTGGATTATTGCCGCGAAGAGCTGGCCCGCCTGCTGGGCTGAGGCTGGAATGCAATCGCACAGCCAATAAAGATCATCTGTGGGAGCTGGCTTGCCTGCGATGGCGGCGTATCAGTCAACCTCTTTGGCAACTGACCCACCGCCATCGCGGGCAAGCCCGGCTCCCACAGGTTAAGTGTTCAGTTCAGGCGCGAACCCAATCCAGCATCCGCCGCAACATCGCATCACACCCCGCCAACTGCTCCAGTTCCACAAACTCATCCGGCTTATGCCCCTGATCCATGCTGCCCGGCCCGCACACCACCGTGGGAATGCCCACCGCATCGAACAACCCGCCTTCAGTGCCAAACGCCACCGTGCCGAATGCCCGCGAGCCGCAAAACGCTGCGATCAACTCCGCCGCCTGGCTGCGCTCATCCGTAACCAACCCGGGATACGCCGACAACTCGGTAAAACGAATCGCGCTCTGCGCACTCACCGCCCGCATGCGCGGCAGCACGTGCTGCTCGGCGTAGGCCTTCAGTTCGTCCGCCACCGCGCCGGGGTCCTGGGCCGGTAATGCGCGCACCTCAAAATCAAACCGGCAATCGGCGGGGACGATATTCAGTGCCTTGCCGCCGCTGATCACGCCGGTCTGCACCGTGCTGAAGGGCGGGTCAAAGCGTGCGTCCTGAGTCTGCCGCAACCGCTGCCCGATCCGTCCCAGCTCACCAATCAACTCTGCGGCCTGTTCAATCGCATTCACCCCATACGGCGCATACGCCGAATGGCACGCCTCGCCCTGCACATCACAGCGCATCGCCAACTTGCCCTTGTGGCCGAGCACCGGCTTGAGTTCGGTCGGTTCGCCGATGATGCACAGCAGCGGCTTCACGGGGCGGTCTTCCAGCACCTTGAGCAACGAGCGTACGCCCAGGCAGCCCACCTCTTCGTCGTAAGACAGGGCGATGTGCACCGGCATGCGCAAGGGGGCCTCAACCAGCGCCGGCACCAGCGCCAATACGCAGGCGATATAGCCCTTCATGTCCGCCGTGCCGCGGCCGAACAGCTTGCCGTCGCGCTCGGTCAGTGCGAACGGCGGCACTGTCCACGGCTGCCCATCCACCGGCACCACATCGGTATGCCCCGACAGCACAATGCCCGGCACCTGCACCGGGCCCACGCTGGCAAACAGGTTGGCCTTGCTGCGTTCGGCGTTGAACACCAACTCGCTGGCCACCCCGAACTCCGCCAGATAATCGCGCACAAACTCGATCAATTGCAGGTTGGATTCGCGGCTGGTGGTGTCAAACCCCACCAGCATGCGCAGCAGTTCGCGGCTGCTGCTCATCGCTCGTCTCCGGCCACGCCGTAGCCGGGCGAGCGGTCCGGGGCGAGCGCGCGGTCGACGTAGTCCTGCACTTGCGGGCGGTAGGCGTCCCAGAGTTTTTGCAGTTCACGGATAGGCTGGTCATCGGCCCAGTCCACGCGCAGGTTGATGATCGGCCACGTCAGCTCGCCCACCACCACCAGCGCGGCGGAATGCACCGGGCCGGCTTCGCCGCCGGCGGCGATGGCGGCGTGCATCGCGGCCAGCAGGCGATCCGCCAATTGGCCTTCGCCTTTTTCAAAAGCCGCGACCATCGCCTCGACTACCGCGCGGTCGGCAAGCATATTGCCCGCCGCCACGCACTGTTCGCCCGACACCGCGTTGTGGGTGCCGAGGGTTTCGCTGCCACTGAAATGCACGCTGCGGCCCAAGTGATCGATCGCCGTCAGTTGCCGGTACTGGCTGTAGCCGTTGCGGGTCAGGGCCTTGTCGATAGCGTCGGCGGGCGCGAGGCCCTGTTCCAGCAAATCCAGCACATCCGGGCCCAGCGTCGGCAGCGTGATGTTCTGCGTCGACACCGCACCCACACCGGGCCGCAGCCACGGGCAACGGGCGCCCACGGCAATGCTCGAGGAACTGATGGCGATGCCCAATTGGCCGGTTTCGGCGCAACGGCCGACAATTGAAAAGGTCATGTGCAACTCCTTACTCGGGAATAACGGCGATCACATCAATTTCCATCAGCCACTGCGGCTGGCCCAGGGCCGACACCACCAGCCCGGTGGAAATCGGGAACACGCCCTTGAGCCATTTGCCGACTTCCTGGTACACCGGCTCGCGGTAGCGCGGGTCGATCAGGTAAGTGGTGGTCTTGACGATATGGCTGAGGTCGCTGCCGGCTTCTTCCAACAGTTGCTTGACGTTTTTCATGGCTTGTTCGGCCTGGGCGCGCGGGTCGCCAAGGCCGACCAGGTTACCGTCGAAATCGGTGCCGACCTGGCCGCGTACGTACACGGTGTTGCCGGCGCGCACGGCCTGGCACAGGTCGTTGTCCAGGCTCTGGTTGGGGTAGGTTACCTTGGTGTTGAACATGCGGATGCGAGTGTGAGTAGGCATCGAAAAAAACTCCGGCAATAGAGGGATCAGGCGCTGACAGGGGATGGGTGAGCCAGCGGGGCGGGTTCGCGGTATTCCAGGTATTGCCGTTGGATGGCGATGTGGTCGGCCACGTACTTGGCGTCGTGCCAGACCCCCCAGATAAACGACGAGCCGCGACGTGACTGCCATGGCAAGCCTAGAAAGTAGATCCCCGCTTCGCTGGACACGCCGCGCTGGTGCTGCGGCTTGCCGGCGGTGTCGAAGGCCGCGACGTTCAGCCAGCTGTAGTCCACCGCAAAACCGGTGGCCCAGATGATGGTGGTGACACCGGCCGTGGCCAGGTCCAGTTCCAGGATCGGCTGCTGGATGCACTGCGCATCCGGGAACACACGGCGCGCTTCGGGCTCCGGCGGCAAGTCCAGGCCGTTGCGCTCGATGTAGGCATCCGCCGCATCCAGCAGGGCCAGGTAGTTTTCATCGCCGCGCGCCAGGTTTTCCACCAGGTTCGGCTGGAACGAGGCGACGCTGCCGTTGAACGCTTGCGTGAGGCCGACCAGGACCATGCCTTGCTGGGCCAACTCGCGGAAGTCGATGGTCTTGCCGCCGTGGGCGCCGCTGACCGCGATGGTCACGTGCTCACGGCCAGGCTTCATCGCCGCCTGGTCCCATTCGCCCAGCACGCCGAGCCACCAGCAGAAGTCGCGGTTGCGGTAGGCGCGTGGCGGGCGGTCGTGGGCACCGACCGACAGGTACACCTGGCGGCCGGAGCGTTGCAACTCATCGGCGATCTGTACACCGGACGAGCCCGCACCCACCACCAGCACGGCGCCGGCCGGCAGTTGCGCAGGGTTGCGATAGTCGGCGGAATGGATCTGGTGCAGCGCCGTGTCGGTGGGCGCGATGGCCGGGATCACCGGCTTCTGGAACGGCCCGGTCGCCGCCACGACGCGGTTGGCCTCAATCACGCCTTCGCTGGTGTGCACGGTGAAGCCTTGACGGCCAATATTGCGTACAACCGACAGCACCTCGACGCCGGTACGGATCGGCGCGTTGAACTTGCGGGCATAGGCTACAAAGTAATCGGCCACCTGTTCTTTGGGCGCGAAGCCATCCGGGGCGACGGTGTCGAATGCCAGGCCGGGAAACCGGTCATGCCAGGCCGGCCCGTTGGCCACCAGCGAATCCCAGCGCCCGGTGCGCCAGCGCTCGGCGATGCGGCTGCGCTCCAGCACCAGGTGCGGCACGCCTTGCTTGCTCAGATGCTCACTCATGGCCACGCCCGCTTGACCGGCGCCCACCACCAGGGTGTCTGTTTTTGTTATTGCTTGAGTCATGTCTCTGTCCTTGCATCATGCAGTTGGATTCAGCGTTGGCATGACTTCAAGGCTAGGGGGAGGGGGGCTATAAATAAAATATTATTAAGCTGGGAAGTGAGCATAAATATCGGATGCAAGGGAGGTGGGTTAAGGCCGATTGCATGCAGTTACTTAATGGTGGTTATCGGCACAATGCCAACTGGGGTAGGCTTCAGCCAAGGAGAACGCTCATGGCCGATTTGAAACGATTTATCAGCGAGCAGCAGGCAAAAAAGCACTCTCGGGAGCGGCATGTCGGCTGGGAGGAGCGCAAGAAGCGCTGGCTTGATGAGCTTGAACAGCTTTTTTTGCATATCCGCCATTCATTGATCGACGCTGGCCTCGACCCGTCTGCCTTTGTATCAACGTCCCACCTTATTTCAGAAGACACGCTGGGTTCATACACGGCCCCTGGGTTGCGTGTTCAAATGCCCGCGGGTGTGGTTCAGTTCACGCCGATAGCCAGTGTGATCATCGGCGGTCTTGGCAGGGTGGATGTCGAAGAGACCGGCCGTGGCAACAGGGTCAAATTGATTGCCCAGCAACCTGAGGGCGTGTCTGCCGATGTTAGCAGGCGCGACTGGTTGTGGCGGGTTTACCCAGGTATTGGTGTACGGAAGGGGTTCGATTTTGACGATGTAGGTTTGGTACGACTGTTCGAATCGATTGTCGGGGAGTGAACGCCGATGACGGAGCGATTTCCCACTATCGATGAAGCCAGGAACTGGTACTTCTTTAGTCTGGATGGCCTGCGGCATCTGAAGCGGATAGCGGATGGCGCAAAATCCAAACACATCTCGAAAGACACACTCGACCAAATCATGTTCATGACGGAGAAGGAGTGGAAAGACTTCGTTCGGCGCAAGGAAGACGAGCATGAGGCATTTGCGTCATTAGCGTTGCTTGCGGCATGTGAAGGTGGTATTCGCAGGGACTGTGCGTGGCGCGGTGCAGTGAGTCATAACGCGAACACCCGTTATCGACGGTTTCAACGGTTGAGTCGTGACGATGGCCATGTTTCCCTGGGACGCATTATTGATGCTTGGCAAGGGATGTTGGGGCGCGATAGCTATTTCAAGAACTATTTAGCCGAGCTGCGTGGCCTGTATGGTGATCGCAATTCTCTGGCGCATGGGCGCGCGTCTTTGCAACAGTTCAACTTCAGTTACATCTACGAGCGCCTGGACAGCATCAGGAAAAATGGCGTCAAGCTACCTCGGACTTCAAGGGATTCTGACATCCATGGCCTACATCCGGGACGCTCATATTGCACCACCGGAGTGCGCAACAACGATATGGTCATGGAAGGAGACACAAATGCTGGAGATAAAACGGGCTACCCCGGAGGATGCCCAGGTGGCGTTCGACATTCGTTTGCAGGCTATCCGTAGCCAATGCATCGGCGCCTATACGCGCGAGCAAATGATGAGATGGACACAGGGTAAAGCCGAGGACGGGTACAGCGCCCTGATGGACAAGTTGTTTTACGTGGGGAGTGTGGAGGGCCAACCGGTGGTGACCGGAATGCTCGACCTGGACAACAACGAAGTCGGCGCATTGTTTGTGCTCCCCGAATTCACCGGGCGCGGCTATGGCAAGGCGATGCTCGATCACCTTGAGCACGTTGCGCGCGGGCTGCAGGTTGAAACCGTGGTGCTCGATGCGACGTTGAATGCGGCGAGTTTCTACCGGGCCTGCGGGTATGTGGGGGATGAAGAGGCGACTTATCACTCGCCGTCGGGGTTGGCGTTGGCGTGTGTCCCGATGACCAAACGACTGAATCACTGACTGGACACTGTTCAGCCTGTGGGAGCTGGCTTGCCTGCGATGGCGGTTTCGCTGCCACACCGAAATCGCAGGCAAGCCAGCCCCCACATGGATCATTCAGCCATTAGCCCACCGGCAACTCCCCCGTCACAATCGCCGTAATCAAAAAGATGAAAAACATCGGGATCGACCATTTGAAGAATTCCTTCTGGTACTCCCCGAATGTCATCTCCGTGCGGTTCATCAACAGGAACAACCAGGCCACCGTCGGGCTGGCGTAACGCAGCGACTGGCCCATGAACGATGCCACGCCGATCTCGGTTGGGCTGATGCCGAACTTGTAGGCGATGGGGGCCACCACCGGCAGGATGCCGAAGTAGTAGGCATCCACCGGCAAGGCGTAGCAGGCCAGGGCGCCGAGGAAGGCGAAGATCAGCGCGGTATGGCTGCCCATGGAGTCCGGGATCAGGCTGGCCATGTGTTCGGCCACGGCGCCGGCCATGCCGCTGCCGTTGAAGATCCCCAGGAAGCAGCCGGCGGCGAGGATGATCGAGGCCACGGCCACGGCGTCGCCGCCGTTGGCGGTGATGCGCTCGCGTTGTTCCACGGCGCTGTAGTTGACGGTCAGCGCAATTGCGGTGCCGAGCATGAACACCACCGCGCCGCTGGCCCAGCCGGCGATGAGGATGACCAGCATGCCCAGGGTCAGGGCCAGGTTGAACAGGAATATCCTGGGACGCTTGAGTGCCTTGTCGTGGTCCTTGATCACATTGACCATCTGCACAATCTGCTCGGGCGTCACGATGCCTTTTTCCCCCTTCACGAAACCCAGGCGCTTGCGCTCCTTGATCCCCATCAGGTACGCCATGAGAAACACATAGAGAAACGACACGCCGAGGATCGGCAAAATCGCCACGAACAGCGTATTGACCTCCACGTTCAGCACCGCTGCCGCCCGCGCCAACGGCCCGCCCCACGGCAGGCAGTTGCCCAGGCCGCACGGCAGGATGATCAACATCGCCAGGTTCGACAGCTTCATGCCCATCTGCTTGTACAGCGGCAGGAACGCCGTGGTGATAATCAGGATGGTGGTGGTGCCGTCACCGTCCAGAGTGACCACGGCGGAGGTGAAGGCCGTGACCAGAATGATTTTCAGCGGGTCGCCATTGGCCTTGCGAATCAGGAAGGTGCACAGCGGATCGAACAGCCCCACGTTCATCATCAGGCTGAAATACAACACGGCAAACAGGATCATCACCGTGGGGTTGACCGTACCGAGGGAGACCTTGCCGGCCTCATTCTGCGAGTAGAACAGCCCTTCGCGCACCCAGGTCATGATGGTGCCCATCGGCACGCCGCTGATCAGGCACACCAGCACCCCCACGGCCAGCGATACCACGATCAAGCCGGTGAACGGCGAGAGTTTTTGCTTGATGACCAGCCACAGAAACGAGGTGATCAACACATAGCCCAGAACGGTCAGCATCTGAACGTCTCCACATTTTATTTTTATAGTGAGCGCAGCAGGTTGGGGCGCGACGCGCCCCGGGTACAGCCTCGGGCGTTACTGGCCTTCCAGCAGTTGGGTGACCCAGGCCGGGGCCAGCGCCGGCAAGGGCTGGCCGCTGTCTCGGGCGCGAGTGTAGGCGTCGATCACCTCGCGGCGTTGGTTTTCATAGGCGCTTTTTTTCTCGGAGGCCTCCAGCACTTCCAGCAAGCGCGCGCGGGGCACCACGGTGACGCCGTCGTAATCGCCGAAGACCAGGTCGCCCGGCGCCACGTCGACACCCGCGCAGGTCACGGTGGCGTTGATCTTGCCGGGGCCTTGCTTGCCGGGGCTGCGCTGCATGAAACCCTTGGCGTAGATCGGGATATCCAACTGCGCCAACGGCACCTTGTCGCGCACGCAGCCGTCGATGACCATGCCGGCCAGGCCCACGGCCTGGGCGGCACCGGCCATCAGGTCGCCGATGTACGCGCGGCCGGGGTAGGCCTTGCCGGCCACCACCAGCACGTAGCCCGGTTGGCCCTGGTACACGGCCACGTGGATGGGGAAGTTGTCGCCATCTTCGGTGTCGACGGTGTAGGCAGTGCCGAGCATTACCTTGCTTTCATCCAGGGGCATGAGGTCTGCGTCCATGCAGCCGTTGCGCGGGATGCCGAGGCTTTGCATGCCGTCGCACAGTTGCGCCGGGCTGAGCTGGCGAAAGCGCTCCAGCAGATCGGCCGGGATCAGATCGGGCAGGGGAAAATACTGTTCAGTGTTCATGGCAGGCTCTCAGTCGTGGGCAGTCAGGCGGGTGATGGCGGTGCGAAAATCCATGTCGCTGCCGCCGGGGCCGAGCAGGCTGGCCCAGTCGGTAGCGGCCAACCTATCCAGCTGGGCCTGGGTGGCACGGGTCATGGAAGCGTCGACGCCGGCGGCTTCGAGGGTGGCGATCGCATCAATCATTTCCGCGCTGCGGCGCTTGGCGTGGATCAGCGTGCGCGCGGTGAAGGTATCCGCCAGTTGCTCCACGGTCTTGCCGTTCAACGAGTCGCCCAGAGACGCGACCAGCTTGTCCAGCACGCCGAATTTCTCGCCGGCCTGGAACGCTTCCAGCAGCAATTGCGGCAGGCCTTTCATGACCACGCTTTTGAGCATCTTGATCGCGGAGGCGGCACCGGCTTCGGCTTCCAGCGCGGTCAAGCGCATGCCCCGCGGCGTGAAGGCTTCGGCGAACGCCGCAGCACCGCTGCCGGCCAGCAGCATCGGCACGCGGTGGTTATTGCCGGGCACGGTGCCCATCACGGCGCTGTCGCAAAAGTCCACGCCGGTGGGGCGAGGCAATTGGTCGATGGCCTGTTTGACGGTGGGCGCGGCCGAGTTCATGTCGACATAGGTTTGCCCGGCCACTAGAAGCGGCAGGACCTTCTGCGCGATGCCCAGCGCGCTGCTGGCGCTGGTCAGGCATACCACGAAGCGCGCGCCATGGCAGGCGTGTTCCAGTGAGTCGAAGAGGGTGACGTGCAGTTGTTCGGCGCGTTGCTGCAGTTGCGGGCTGACGTTGGCGTCGAATGCGCCGATGCGTAGCTCGCCGGTGGTGCGCAGGCCCGCGCAGAGGTGGTAGGCGGCCTCGCCAAACCCGATGAAGACGATATCCATGCAGTGTTTCCCTTCATTGTCTTTTTTATTGATGAAGGAAGAGCAAGCGCTGTGCCATGACTTAAATTGTTTTCAGAAACAAAGTGTTAGAGCGGATTATCGAAACTGATGGTTCACGTGTTGATTTCAGGATCTTTCAAATAATAACGATGTGAAATAGTCTGCAATCCCCGTTCGCGTTATCCGAGACCTGCCATGCAAGGCACCATCGCCGTCATTTCCCCTTCAAGTACCCTGACTGCCGTGATGCGCGGCATCCTTGAACAGCGCGGGTTGTCGCTGGTGGTGGTCGAAGCGGCCCAACAAGACGCTGCGCTCAAGGCTCGCCAGTTGATCGAGGACGGCGTCAGCGTGATCATCAGCCGTGGCCGCACCGCCAGCGTTTTGCGTGAGCAACTGCGCGTGCCGATCGTCGAGGTCAAGCACACGTTCTTCGACTGCATCAATGCCTATCATCGGGCGCAGCAGGTCTCGTGGAAGATCGCCTTTCTCGCGACGTCCGAAGGCTACGCGACGATCCTGGAGAAAGCCCGGCCATTCATGCCTTGGGTATCGATCTGCCTGATCGATCCGCTGGGCAGCAACCAGGCCACCGAAGCGCAGCTCGACCGTTTGCTGGCCGAGGGCATCGAGGTGGCGATTGGCGGTCTTTCGTTGCGCCAGGCGGTGCTCGCACGGGGCATGCATTACATCATGTCCGAGGCCGACGCGGATGCGGCCGATGAGGCCATCGATGAAGCGCTTCACCTCTTGCAGATCGAGGAAGAACGGCGGCTCAAAAGCCTGGAGCTGCAGAGCCGCTATGAAATGATCCAGTCGATCCTTAACTGCGTGTCCGAGGGCATTTTCAGTGTCGACAGCCAACGTACCGTCACCAATATGAACAGTGTGGCCACCGGCTACCTGGGCAGCCTGGGCGTCGGCGACAGCATCGACGGCCTGCTGGCCCAGGACTACTTCAGCCAAGTGCTCAATCATGGGCGCCCGGTGCGTGGGGCGCTGATTACCTTGGGGCGCCTGTCGCTGACCTTGAGCATTGCGCCGATCACGCTGGGCCTCCAGGTGATCGGCGCCGTGGCCACCCTGCAAAGTCAGACTGAAATCACCGCTATCGAACGCAAGATGCGGCGCGTGCTGGCGCGCCAGCATCTGGCCGAAAAAACCTTCGATGACATCATCGGCACCAGCCCGGCACTGGCAAAAGCCAAGCGCCTGGCCCAGACCTACGCGGCGGTGGACAGCACGGTGATGATCGAAGGTGACACCGGCACCGGCAAAGAGTTGTTCGCCCAGAGCATCCATAACGCTTCGCGCCGCAGGCAAGGCCCGTTCGTGGCGATCAACTGCGCGGCGTTTGCGCCGGGCGTGCTCGAGAGTGAGCTGTTCGGCTACGTGAAGGGCGCGTTCACCGGTGCACTCAACGAAGGCAAGGCGGGCGTGTTCGAACTGGCGCACACTGGCACTATCTTCCTCGATGAAATCAACGAGACCTCCACCGATATCCAGGTCAAGCTGCTGCGTACGCTGCAGGAGCGCAAGGTGGTGCGTATCGGTGATGACAAGGTCACGCCCGTCGACATCCGCATCATCACCGCCAGCAACAAAAGCCTGCCGCAGTTGGTGGCCCAGGGGCGGTTTCGCGAAGACTTCTTCTACCGCATCTGCGTGCTCAAGCTGCACCTGCCTGCGCTGCGTGAACGCCGCGCCGACATCCCCGAACTGGTGCGCCACCTGCTGCGCAGCCTGCCGATCGACGCCGCCGAGCCATCCGAAGAACTGCTGGCGCGCCTGAGTGCTTACCCATGGCCGGGCAACATCCGGCAATTGGGCAATATCGTCGAACGCCTGGCGGTGATGAGCCAGGGCCAGCCGTTTGCGCAGCCGTGGCTGGAGGATGTGCTGGAAGATCTCTGCGAGGGCGTGACGAATGAACCGCACGCCCCTATCAAAAGTGAATTGGCGCTTTTGCATGAAGCGCTCGCCAGCGTACGCGGCAACCGCGAAGAAGCGGCCAGGCGTCTGCACATCAGCACCACCACTTTATGGCGGCGCATGAAGAAATACCTGGATGAAGACCCAGGGTGTTTTGACAGTGCACGGTACTGATGGGGGCGAGGGGATTTTCTGTAGGAGCTGTCGAGCCCCGGCGAGGCTGCGAAGGGGGCGGCATTGCTGGCAGTTCATCGCCTGACCCACCGCCTTCGCAGCCTCGCTAAAGCTCGACAGCTCCCACATTTGATCTCCATGGCTGCTGGAAATATTGGCGCACAGCCCGATCCCTGTGGGAGCTGTCGAGCCCCAGCGAGGCTGCGAAGGGGCCGGCATTGCGGGCATTTTCATCGCCTGACCCACCGCTTTCGCAGCCTCGCTAAAGCTCGACAGCTCCCACATTTGATCTTCGTAGTTGCTGAAAGGGTGGCCACAGCGCCGATCCCTGTGGGAGCTGTCGAGCCCCAGCGAGGCTGCGAAGGGGCCGGCACTGCTGGCACTTTCATCGCCTGACCCACCGCCTTCGCAGCCTCGCTAAAGCTCGACAGCTCTCACACTCGATCTCCATGGCTGCTGAAATGTCGGCCACAGCGCCGAACCCTGTGGGAGCTGTCGAGCCCCAGCGAGGCTGCGAAGGGGCCGGCACTGCTGGCATGTCCATCGCCCGACCCACCGCTTTCGCAGCCTCGCTAAAGCTCGACAGCTCCCACAGGTGCCATCACCCCGACCGGAAAGCTGCGCGCAGCCGTGTGGTCACTTGGTCGACTGATTCCCCCTGAACCTTCGGCGGTGTGGCGCTTTCCCCAAACTCCCGCCATACGAACAACGTCAACTCGGCCCCGTCGGTCAGCGTCTTTGCCATAGGCTGCGCGCCAAACCCTTGCAGCAGTCGATATCGCTCATCCTGCCAAAATGCTTCTTCCACCCACTCATACACCGGGATGAAATGAAAATGCAGCGCGAATCCCGGCATGTGCCCATACCGGCTGATATACAGCCATTTGGGTTGGAGTTGCGCCTCCATCACCCGTTGCGTCTTTGCGAGCAACCCACCCAACTCGGCCAGCGCCGCTTCCGGCATAGCGGCCAGGGAATGAATGGGCGCCTTGGCGCCCAACATCAGGTAGCCCGGCAGTGCCGAAGCCAGGTGATGATTGAGCAACCAGTGTTCGGTTTCGTAAACGATGTAAGCAGGGTCGATCTGCATAAGAGCATCCCCAGGAGCAGTGCCCGCAGAATACCTGTATCCCGCAAAAGCATTCGATCTGTGTCTATCACCCGTCGTTCCAGCCCGATAGCCTCAAGCCACATTAACCACCACCACCGAGCCCATCATGGACCTGACCGCTGTCCCCTTTGGCACTACCGACTGGTCAACGGTCGAGCCCACAACCCACCCAGGCGCTACCGGCCATGCGGTGTGGCGCACCTGCCATTTCGGCACCACCCGCGTGCGCATGGTCGAGTACACGCCCGGTTACCTGGCGGATCACTGGTGCTGGAGAGGGCACGTCCTGCTGTGCCTTGAAGGCGAGTTGCACACGGAACTGGAGGACGGCCGCCAGTTCACGCTGACGGCGGGAATGAGTTACCAGGTGGGCAATGAGATGGAGGGCCATCGCTCATCGACGCGTGTCGGGGCGAGGTTGTTTATCGTGGATTGAGCAAAAAACACATACCCCCCGATCAATGCATCTTGCTGTGATCCATCCCATCCAGCCCACGGGCTGGCGCTTTCAGTTCGATCGTCTGCTTCTGCCCCTTGGCGTCTTGCACGGTCAGGGTCAGCGGCACCTGGTCGCCTTCCTTGATCTGACCGGTCAGGCCCATCAGCATCACGTGGTAGCCGTTGGGGTCGAGGGTGACGGCCTTGCCGGCCGGCAGCGCCACCGCATCCACCGGGCCCATGCGCATCACGTCGTCCTTCATGCTCATTTCATGGATCTGCACGTCCTTGGCCACGGACGAGGCCACGCTCAGCAGTTGGCTGTCGCTGTCGGCGGTGACGGTCATGAACGCGCCGCTGGACGGCTGGCCCGGCACAGTGGCACGTACCCAAGCGTCGGTCACTCGGACCTCGGCGTTGGCGTGCGCGGCGAGGCCCAGCAGAGTCAGGCCGATCAGGGTGCGTTTGAGGTGTTGAACGGCAGTCATTAGCAGACCTCCATGACGGTGAGCAGGTCTTCTGCGCACTCTTTAGCGGTAAGGGACGCCTGCAGGCCCAGGCGCAGGTTGCCACGGGTGTCGAACACGAAGCTGGTGGCGGTGTGGGACAGGGTATAGGTGTCGCCGGCAGGAATCTTTTCATAAAAGATCCCGAATTCCTTGGCGGCCACGGCGATTTCTTCCGGGGTGCCGTACAGCGCTTCGAAGCTGGGGTCGAAGGCCTTGACGTACTTGTCGAGCATCTCGGGGGTGTCGCGTTCCGGGTCCAGGGTGATAAACACCACTTGCATGATTTCGCCGTCGCGGCCCATCAGTTTCTTGGCCTGTGCGGCGCGTGCCAGGGTGGTCGGGCACACGGCCGGGCACTGGGTGAAACCGAAAAACACCACCGGCATCAGGCCACGGTACGAGCTCAGGGTGACGGTTTCGCCGTCGGTGTTCTTGAGCTTGAAGGTGCGACCCATGATCTTGTCGCTCAGGTCCTTGCCGTACTTGAAATCCAGCTTGGGGCTGTAGTCACAGCCGCCCAGCAGGCCGCCAAGGCCCAGCAGGCCCATACCGGTCAGCACTTTGCGGCGGGTGAATAACGTACTCATCAGCGGTGCGTCCTGTGAAACGCCTGCATTGCTCTGGATCTACACATCAGGCTTTGAAAAGGAGTAAAGGAGCAGGGCGCCAGTCTACCAACCCTGGCTGCGGCGCGGAATCTGCGACGTTCTGCCACAGGGGGCGCGGCGCGCTTCATGCTTTTGCGGCGGCGGTGGTAGAGTCGCCGCCATGAAATCGAGCCACCCCGACCGTTCGCTGATCGCCTGGGCCCTGTACTTCTGCGTGCTGATGAACCTGTTCGTCTGCGGTTTGGGGCATGGGCAGATGACGGGCCAGGTGCTCAACGGCATTGGCGGGGCGTTCTGTTCGGTGAGCGGCGAACAGGCGCCACTTTCCGACAAAGGGTTGAACGACGCGGCTTCCAGCAACATCTCGAACTACTTTGCCTGCCCGGTGTGCGCCGCCTTGACCGTCGCCCTGGTGTTCCTTGTCGGCCTGGCCTGGCTGTTGGGCTTGGGCCAATCCCCGCGCCCGGCCCATGAACAACGCAACAAGGCGCCGCCGCGCTACGCCTGGCCCTCGGCCAACCCCCGCGCTTCCCCCGCAGCCTGACGTATGCCTTGGGCCTCCCTTGACCGGGAGGCGTGCCATCGTCATGACTGTGAGTGCATCCCATGAACCACCTGTTGCCCGCAGGCGCCAACCGCCTGCACGCGGAACCGCCGTGCCCTGAATACCCCAGCAATTGCCGTAGCTTCGTGCACTTGGATGCACGCCTGCTGCCGTATTGGCACAGCCTGTTCGACATCTGCCCGGCGCTGCTCAAGCTGGACCCGCCCGAGGGCTTGAACCTGTTTCGCAGCTTCATGACCTGGGCCTACCACAACCGTCCGCCGCAGGACTGGACCTACCACCTGAACGTCTGCCGTTGGCTGCTGGGCTCGGTGTATCGCTCGCAGATCGACGACGAACTCATCGAGGCGTTCATGGCGGCGGCGGCCGCGTGCTGGGTCAATACGGACGACAGCCAGGCCGAGGGCGTGGTCCTGGCATGGCGCTCATCAACGGTTTTCGATTGGAAAGACGCACGGCTGATCGATGCTGAGTACCTGGCATTGCCAATCCCACCCTGGGATTTTGCCTGGTGCCCGTTGACGGCGCCGGGTGGCTTCAGGGGATGGTTGCCGGTGCCTTGAGATTCTGCCGAATCCATTGCGCAACGTCTGTCACGGCGATGTGTTGATGTGCATTGAACGTCACGGCGGGGTCCCAGGCCACGCCGTTGCCCTGGGCAAACACGGTACGGTATTTCTTCAGGTTGTCCTCTGGATCGTCCGCCAACTCGGCCTCCAGCATCGGTACAGACCACACCTCGCGCTGAAGCGTGCGGCCAAGCGTGGCGTCGACGGTATTCGCCAGTTGACCATAGGTCAGGGTGTCGCCCGCGGTGAATACCACCTGGTTGCTCAGCGTCGGTTCAGCCAGCACGATGCGTGCGGTCAGCCGGCCGATATCCTCGGGCGTTGTGACGGTGACCGCCGTGTCCCAGTCGCCCAGGGCGCGCACGGTGTTTTGCGCCAGGTCAACCACGCCAAACGAAGGTTCGAACAGAAAACTGGTGAACATCCCGGTGGAAATGATCAGCCACTGCGTGCCTTGCTGGTCGCGCAGCAGGTCACGTACGTCGAGCTGTTCGTCGAACAGATCCTGCGGGCTGCCACGGCCGATCACATCGTAGTTCACGCC
Organism: Pseudomonas cedrina subsp. cedrina; assembly: GCF_001983175.1. Lineage (GTDB taxonomy): Bacteria > Pseudomonadota > Gammaproteobacteria > Pseudomonadales > Pseudomonadaceae > Aquipseudomonas > Aquipseudomonas cedrina. The sequence continues at coordinate 157,935 of NZ_MNPW01000003.1, read as the reverse complement.
GAATTGCCAGGGCACATAACGCCGCACGCCGCCTTGGATCGCGGCGAGCGCCAGTTTGCGCTGAGTGCCGGCGCCAGCGGCAAAACCGGTGCAGCAAACGACGTTATCGAACGCGGCAAAAATGCCGGCGAGGGTGCGTTGGCTGTCATTCTGCAAATCGCCGGGTATCAACTCGATACCCCGATCAAGCAAGCTATTGGCCGCCGCCGATTGCACGCTGGCGGGGCGCAGCAATACGGCGATGCGCGTGCCGCGCGGTGCAGCGAGATCGGCCAGTGCTTGCAACACGGCCATGCCCAGTTCGCCGGCGCCCAGTACCAAGATGGAAGAGGGGGTCATAGGAAGCTCCGTCTGTGGTGAAAGTCGTGGCATGCTTGCAGAATTAATCGCCCTGCATAAGAAGGCACACCCGTGATACCGAGTCAGCGCCATGGATAACGCAGAAATCATTCGCCGCTCCCAAGCCGCCTGCGACGCCCTGAGCGCCGACGATGACGGCCTCAAACGCGAGGTGCTGACCCATGCGGGCAACCGTTGGTCATTGGGTATCGTGCACGTGCTGGGGGTGAGCGGCCGTCAGCGCCATGCCGAGATTGGCCGGCGCATGCACGGCGTGACCCAGCGCATGCTGACCCGCACCTTGCGTCAATTGGAGCGCGACGGCCTGGTGCTGCGCCATGACTTCCATGAAGTCCCACCCAGGGTCGAATACGAACTGTCGACCCTGGGCACGGAACTGCTGGTGCACATGATCCCGCTCTGGACCTGGGTGGTGGAGAAGGGCGAGGATTTTCGCCAGGCGCGGCAGCGTTTTGATCAGCCCGTGGGTCGGCAGTCGGTGCGGGTGCCGCCCGAGAGCTGATCGGGAAACAGCCGCTCCTTGAGAAAGTCGATAAACACCCGCAGCTTGGGCGAGGGATGGCGGCTTGACGGCCACATCATGCGAAAACTGCCGTGCTCGGCGCAGTCTTCCAGTACTTGCACGAGTTGGCCACTGTCGAGCCATTCGCGAATAGCAAAATCCGGCAGGTACGCAATGCCAATACCCTGCACGGCAAAACACACCCTGGCTTCGAGGTTGTTGCAGATCATCGCCGCAGGCAGCAGCAGGTCCAGCTCGACGCCATCCTGGCGCAGCGACCAGCGCTGCAACTTACCGGTGTTGGGGAAGCGAAACAGGATGCAGCTGTGTGCCGCCAGGTCCCGCGCTTTGAGCGGCGTGCCGCGACTGGTCAGGTAAGCGGGGGCCGCCACGGCAATCATCCGGTACTCCCCCAATAGCCGCGAACTCAAGCGCGAGTCCGGCGCTTCGCCGCTGCGCAACACCGCATCGTAACCTTCCTCGACTACGTCCACGCGGCGGTCGGTAAAGCTCAGGTCCAGCTCGACGTCTGGGTAGGCCTTCCTGAAGTCCGCCAATACCGGCAGAAACGGATGCCCCACCAGCGGCAGGCTGACCTTGAGGCGGCCACGTGGCGCCTGGCTGACCTGGGACAACTCCGCTTCGGCCTCCTCGATTTCCAGCAGGATGCGTCGGCTGCGCTCCAGGAACAGTTCGCCCTCGGCGGTCAGTGTCACGCTGCGTGTACTGCGGTGGAACAGCCTGACGCCAAGGCGTTCTTCAAGGCGCGCCACGCTCTTGCCGACCGCCGACGCCGTGACGCCCAGCACGCGCCCGGCGGCGACGAAGCTGTGGGTTTGTGCGACCTGCACAAACGCATTCAGGGTAGTGAGGCTGTCCATCGATGCACCCATTGGCGACTGGAAGGCTCGGTACCCTAGCGCAATTGTCGGCATTGCGGAATGAAAGCTCCGCAGACACAGGAGCTGGCCCCTACTTAATCCTGTGGGACAAGGTTCTTATCCTTGCGCAAAGCCCTTCACGAGAGACCTGAACATGACCGATATGATGCAACGCTGGGAAATACCGATGTTTGGCCTCGACACCTTGCGCCTGGCTCGCGTGCCGCGCCCGGTCGCCAAGGCCGGGGAAGTGCTGGTTCGCGTCGCTGCGGTTGCGCTCAATTACCGTGACGCAGAAGTGATAGAAAACGGCATGGGCGCCAGCCTGCAATTCCCGTTTACGCCGGCCTCCGACATGGCCGGTACGGTGGTGGCCGTGGGCGAGGGTGTGCGTCGGTTCAGAGTGGGCGACAAGGTGCTGTCGAGCTTCTTCACCGATTGGGTCGACGGTATGCCGTTGTCCTGGAGCGAGGCGCCGCCACAGGGTGGCCCGACCCCTGGCATGCTGGCCGAATACGTCGCTACACCGGCCGATTGGTGTGTGCTCGCGCCGCAGTCCTTGAATGCCGCCCAGGCGAGTACCTTGCCAGTGGCCGCGTTGACCGCCTGGATGGCCCTGATCGAACTCGGCCATCTGCACGCCGGCCAGACCGTGGTGGTGCAAGGCACCGGTGGTGTCTCGCTGTTTGCCGTGCAGTTGGCGGCGGCCCATGGCGCTCGCGTGATCATCACCAGCAGCAGCGATGACAAAATCGACCGCGCAATCGAACTGGGCGCCACCCATGGCATTCACCGAGGCCGCGTGCGGGACTGGCACACGGCTGTGCTGGAACTGACGGGCGGGCGCGGCGCCGAACACGTGTTGGAAATGGCCGGTGGCGATAACCTGGGGCGTTCACTGCAAGCGGTGGCCAACGGTGGGCGTGTCTCGGTGATCGGCCTGCTGGAGAACGACCAATTGAGCGCGCCGCTGATGAGCCTGCTAGCCAAGCGCGCCACCATCGTCGGTGTTGCAGTGGGGCCCCGTCGCGCCCTCGAAGACCTGATTCGCATGGTCGAGCGACACACTCTTGAGCCGGTGATCGACCATGTCTACCGCTTTGCCGAAGCGCCGCAAGCCTTCGCCCATTTGCAGCGCGGCGCCTTCGGTAAAGTGGTGATCGAGGTCAACCCGTGATCTACATCATTTTCTTGGGCTGTTCGGCCTGTACACGCTGGAGTTCGGTCTGGTCGGTATCTTGCCGATGATCGTCGAGCGTTTCGGTATCAGCGTGTCCCAGGCGGGCTGGTTGATAGGCCTGTTTGCCGCGTCTAGCTTGATCAGCATCAAGGCCCCATCGCGCTGAGGCCGCCACACTGAAGCCTCAACGCGACCTGCGAGGCCACCATGCTCTACCTGCTGTTTCTGCTCGCCCACTTGTTCGCGGCGCTGATCTTTATCGGCACGGTGTTTTTCGAAGTGCTGATCCTGGGGCGCCTGCATCGGCAATTGCCCGCGCGCGTGATCCTCCTGGTGGAGCAAGGTATTGGCCTGCGCGCCCGGGCGCTGATGCCGTGGGTGCTGCTGGTGTTGTTCGGTGCCGGGGTGGGGATGGTCTGGTTGCGTTACTTGCCGGTACTGGCGGCGCCTTTTGGCTCGTCGTTCGGCACATTACTGATGCTCAAGCTGATCCTCGCCGCCAGTGTGCTGCTGCACTTTGTGCTGACGATGCTGCGCATGCGCCGTGGTCGGGTGAGTGCGGGCTACGTGCGGTTTATCCACCTGAGCCTGTTCGGTCATATGGTCGCGATTGTGCTGTTGGCCAAGAGCATGTTTTACCTCAGTTGGTAAGGCCTTTGATGCATATCAAGGTGCGCCGTGGCGTCGCACCGGACAATGGCTGACCGCCGCCGGCCCCGGAGCCTGTCATGCACACCGTTATTCCTCTCGCACGTGCACGCCACGCTCAAGGCGTACTGGACCTGAATGGGCAGGCTGACATTCGCAGGTTTCACGCGGGCGTCGGCTCTCTGGATGTGTTGCGCGCGTTGCGCGGCAGCCGCCAGCGGCAACGCCCGCTGGCCTTGACCCTGCGCTGGCCGGCCAGCGCGCCTGAGGCTTACCGACGCAGCCTGGCCCAGGAAATCCATTTGGTCGGCTGTCACCTCGGCAGCCGCCAACCGGTGGACTACTTCCAGTGGCGTGGCCCGGCGCCCGTCGGCGATGTGCAGGCGCTGATGGCGCCGCTGTTCGAGCGCCTGCATTTCCTTGAGCATGACCGCGGCGACTACGGCATCGACCTCGACCCCCGGCATACCGACTGGGCCAGCGTCGGCGTGTTGCGCGAACTGGGGTTCAATCGCGTGTGCATTGGCGTGCCCGATGCGCGTGCCGAGGACGACTATTCCCGGGCGTACTGCCGCGACCCGGCGCCGATCGAGTCGTTGATCGATGCCGCGCGGACCTTCGACTTCCGCTCGGTCAGTGTCGACCTGGGCTACGGCAGCGCCTGGCAGACCCTGGCCAGTTTCGAGGCCAAGCTGGCCAGCCTGATCGCCCTGGAGCCGGACCGCCTGCAGGTGTTCGACTACGCCACGCCGCCATGCCGCTACCCGGCGCAACCGGCCCAGGCCCTGTGCAGCGCGGCGGATAAAACCGCCATGCGCCAGCTGTGCTTCGCACGCCTGGACGCAGCGGGTTACCACTACATCGGCCTGGGCCAGTTCGCCCGAGGTGACGATGACCTTACCCAGGCCCAGGAACGCGGCCGGCTGAGCCGCACGTGCGAAGGCTTCACCCTGCATGGTTACTGCGATCACATCGGGCTGGGCCTGGGCGCCATCAGCCAGATCGATACGCTGTGCGCGCAGAACACCGCGGACGAACAGCGCTACGCGCAGGCGCTGGGCAACGGCCAACTCGCCACGTGCCAGGGCTGGCAGCGCGACACCGGCGATGCGCTGCGCGAGTACGTGGCAGAGCGCCTGGCCTGTGACCTGGAGCTGGATATCCAGGCCATCGAGCGGCGTTATGGGGTGATGTTCGCACGGCATTTCTCGACGATCTGGCCGCTGCTGGAGCAGTGGAACCGTGAGGGGCTGATTGAATTGTCGGCGCAGTTCTTGTGCGTGCTGCCGGCGGGGCGCACGCGGGTGGATGAGTTGTGCGGTTTGTTCGAGCTGCCTATTGCCCGAAGTGAACCGGATCCGGAATGTGGGAGCGGGCTTGCTCGCGAAAGCGGTGGATCAGTCGACCAATCCGGTGCCTGACACTGCGCCTTCGCGAGCAAGCCCGCTCCCACATTTTGATCCTGTTTACAGTCGACCGCACTCAGTCACCACACCCATGCATCAGTGCGAAGTCCCCTCGGCAAACTCGATCTTGTTACCCACGTTGTACTTGCCCGACGGCTTGTTCATGGGCAGGCGCTTGATCTCTTCCAGCGTCTGGCTGTCGTAGACGATCAATGCACCGTCGGTGGCCCAGATACTCAGCAGCACATAGCGCCCGTCCCGGGTGAACTCCACATGCGCCGCCGTCTTGCCCGGTACGGGTCGCAAGGTGTGGGCGATTTGCAGGGTTTGCTTGTCGATCAGGTGAATTGCATCGTTGTCCGGCCCGAAAAACACATCGCTCCACACGTAGCGCGAGTTGATATGGCTGCGCATGAAAAAGCCCGGGCCCAGTGTGGGGATCTGCTTGATCAGCTTCCAGGTGACGGGGTCGAGCACGCTGATATGACCCTGGCTGATATTCGGGGTGGCGAACACCCACTTTCCATCGCGCCGCCAATAGGTGCCCGAGCCCAGATGCGGCATGCCCGCCAGGGGAATATCGCTGATCACCGCGCCTGAATCCAGGTCGATCACCTGGCCGCCACCGGCCTTGCGCGAGGTGGCGAGCAACTGGCGGTAATCGGGGCTGAACGAGAAGTCATCGAGCACATCACGCGCCGCGATGCGCCGGGGTTCCCAGCTGGGCTGCGCGGCCGCGTAGGGCAGTTCCCAGACTTCATTCACGTCCTTGAGCGCCACCACAAAACTGTTGCGCGGCGGCGCGGTATAGACGGCGCTGACCCGCGAGCCGGTGGGCAGGGTCTTGACCAGCGACAGGTCACGGGCGTCAAGCACCACCAGGTTGCCCGGCAGGTAGTTGCCCACCAGCACCCAGCGGCCATCCTTGCTCACCGCCAGGTTGCGGGTGTTGAGCCCGGCGCGGGTTTCGGCGATCAGCTTGAGGTTGTGCAGGTCGTACAGGCTGATCCAGCCGTCCCGCGAGGCGAAGTACACAAAGCGCCCGTCCGGGGAAAACTTCGGCCCGCCGTGCACCGCAAAATGGCTGGCAAAGCGGTCCAGCACGGTAAAGTGATCGCCGTCGAGAATGTCGATGTGATGGTCGCCGGATTCGACCACCACAAACAGGTTGAGCGGATCGGCGTGGTGTTGCGGCGTGCTCGGCAATTGGCTCAGGTCGGCCAGCAGGCGGTGGCTGCCGCGGATGTTCTGTTCGCTCCAGGTTGCCGGCGTGGCGGGGGGCTGCTGCAGGAAACTCGCCAGACCGTCGATCTGCGCCGCGCTCAGTTGCGCTGAAAACCCGGCCATCTGGCTGGCCGGGCGGCCTTGCTCGATGACTTTGCGCACCTCGTCCGGCTTGATCCTTCCCAGGCTCTCCGCAAGCAGCGCCGGGCCAGTGGCGCCGATGCGATTGAGCCCATGGCAGCTTTCGCAATACTGCTGGTAATCCGCGGCGGGTGTGCCGTGGGCGGCAGCGGCCCACAGCAGCGCGACCAGCGGCAGGCTTTTCATACCGCCACCGGTCGGCGCGGCGCCGTCAGGCTGGCGGGGTAGTGCAGGCGCGCGTCGGCAAACAGGCTCACCACCTGGCCGATCACCGTAAGGGTGGGCACGCCCGGTTCACAGTCGGCGGCCAGGGTGGGCAACTGGCGCAAGGTGCCACGGGCGACATGCTGGTCGGGCCGGGCGCCATTGCTGATCAGCGCCGCCGGGGTGTCCGCCGGCAAACCGGCGGCCATCAGGTGTTCGGCGATCAACGCCAGGTTCGACAAGCCCATGTAGAACACCAGGGTCTGGCTCGGCTCGGCGAGGCTGGCCCAGGGCAGTTTCAATGCACCGTCGCGCTGCAAGTGGCCGGTGACGAAGCGGCACGAATTGACCAGGTCGCGGTGGGTCAACGGGATGCCGGCATAGGCGCTGCAACCGGACGCGGCGGTGATGCCCGGCACCACCTGGCAGGGAATGTCCCGTGCGAGCAGGTACTCCAGTTCCTCGGCGCCGCGCCCGAAGATAAACGGGTCGCCGCCCTTGAGCCGCACCACCCGTTGGCCTTGTTCGGCCAGTTCCGCGAGCAGTTCGTTGAGCTGGTCCTGGGGCAGGCTGTGGTAACCGCTGGCCTTGCCCACGTAATGGCGGGCGCAGGTCAGCGGGATCAACGCCAGCAGTTCGGCGCTGATCAGGCGGTCGAACACCACTGCGTCGGCCTGCATCAACAGGCTCCAGGCGCGCAGGGTGAGCAGGCGCGGGTCTCCGGGGCCGGCACCGACCAAAGCGACTTCGCCGGGGTGCAAGGGGCTGTGCAGAATGGCGGGTAGGGCGGTGACTGTATGCATGAGACATCCTTGGTTCATCATCAGGTAAGCGCCCCCGGTTGTGTCACCGGGTGGTGCAAGGGATCAACGGGGCGGGCTGACGGTCGATCTCGGCGTCGCTGAAGTAGCAACCGGGGTCGGGCCCCCAGAGATCGCCATCGGCCCAGGCACGGGTACGCGTATTGCCGTTGCAGATCGCCAGCCAGCGGCACTCGGCGCAGCGCCCGCCGATGCTGCGCGGGTGTTCGCGCAGGCGCAGCAGCAGCGGGTCGGGCTGGTCCCGCCAGAGCTGGCGGAACGAGGTGTGGCGCACATTGCCCACCGAGTGCTGCCACCAGTAGGTGTCCGGGTGCACTTCGCCGGTGTTGTCGATATTGGCGATGCCGCTGCCCGAAGCGTTGCCGCCCCAGTCATGCAGCAGTTGCTCCAGCTGTGGGTAGTGTTCGGGCAGGTGCTGGTGAACCCATTGCAGCAACAGCACGGCATCGGCGTCGTTGTTGCCGCTGACGAAATCGCTGTCCACGCCGCGTTGTATGTCGCCCCAGGCTTGCTGGAAAATCAGCGCCATGGCCTCGCGGCTCATCTGCCGGTGGGCATCCAGCCCGCGACTGCGCTTGCCGCGTCCGCTGTAGTTGAGGTGCGAGAGGTAGAACTTCTGTACGTCATACGTACGCATCAACCCCAGCAGTTGCGGCAACTGCGCGTGGTTCTCCTGGGTCAAGGTGGTGCGCAGGCCCACGCGGATTCCGGCCTGGCGGCACAGGCGAATGGCGTGCATCGAGCGCTGGAAACTGCCGTGCAACTGGCGGAACGCATCGTGGGTCGCCTCCAGGCCGTCGATGCTGATGCCGACATAATCGAAGTGCGCATCGGCAATCTGCTGGATATTCTGCTCGTCGATCAGCGTGCCGTTGGTCGACAGCGCAACGAAGAAGCCTTTATCGCGGGCGTAGGCGCTGAGCTGGAACAGGTCTTCGCGCAGCAACGGCTCGCCCCCGGACAGAATCAGCACGCGCACCCCGGCTGCGTGCAGGTCATCGATCACCCGCAAAGCGGCCTGGGTGTCCAGTTCATCGCGAAACACGCTGTCAGCGCTGGTGGCGTAGCAATGTTTGCAGGTGAGGTTGCAACGTCTGAGCAGGTTCCAGATGACCACCGGCGGGCGCTCGCTGCCCGGCGGCGCGGTACGGGGTGGCGGGCACTGGCCCGCCAGGGTGCGCAGGTACTGACTGATGCGCAGCATGGGGCGCTCCTTCTAGTGCGACGGGCTCAGGCGCAGGCCGGTTTTTTTCAGGATGCGGCTGCTCACCAGCATTTCATCGGCGCGGCAGGCGTCCCCCAGCAGATAACGCAGGTGCTCGCGGTAACTGTCGATTTCCTCGCGGCTGCGCCCATGCACCATGGCGAACAGGTTGTAGGGCCAGTCGGGCCTGCGTGGACGCCGGTAGCAATGGCTGACAAAAGGCTGCGCGCCGAGCAGCTCGCCGAGGTGTGGCATCTGCTCATCGGCCACGTCCCACACGGTCATGCCGTTATGCCGGTAACCCAGGCGGTAGTGGTTGGGCACGGCGGCGATGCGCCGGATCGCGCCTTCGGCTTGCAGGCGCTTGAGCAGGTCGAGGGTCGATTCGGCGCTGATGCCCAATTGCTCCGCCAGCCACGCCCACGGATCTTCCACCAGCGGCAGGCCGCTTTGCGTCAGGGCGACCAGGTGCAGGGCCAGGGTGTTGTCAGACCGGGAAATACACACCGACATGGTAGGTTTGCTCCTTCGGCAGATTGAGCACCGCCAGCCCCGTCAGGGCCTCGATGCGAAACAGGGTGGCGGCCAGTTCCGCCTCGCTGGCGCAGGCCAGCACGAACCACATGTTCCAGCGATGGTCGCGGCGGTAGTTGTGGGCGACCTGAGGCAACGCGTTGAGCTGTGCGGCGACGGTGTCAAATTGCGCCTCCGGTACGGCCAGCGCGGCGAGGGTGAAGGCGCCGTCGAGACGCTCGATGTCGAACATCGGACCGAAGCGCGTGAGTACGCCGTCTTCGAGCAAATCATGCAGGCGGTCGAGCAGTTCGCTCGGATGGCTGTGCAGTTCCTCGGCCACCTGCCGCCAGGGCTGACGCACCAGCGGCAGGCCGTGTTGCAGGCGGTTGATCAAGCGGCGGTCGAGATCATCCATGAGCCCGTACCTGCGACGGTGGTGGTGCAAAACGCCCGCCGCACTGCTTGAAGGCGCGGGTGCTGAACAGCAGTTGGTGGGGCAGGTCGCTGAGCTGCTGCTGTTGCAGCAGCGCCTGGATGTGCGCGGTCACGGCCGCACGCTCGCGGCCGTGCACCATGCAGAACAGGTTGTAGCGCCATTGCGGCAAACGCCGAGGGCGCTGGTAACACAGGTTGATGCCGGCGACGCGACCCAGGCGCATGCCCACCTCATCCACCAGCGCGTCCGGCACATCGATCACCAGCATCGCATTGGCGACAAACCCCAGGGCGCGGTGATTGAGCACCAGGCCGACGCGTCGGAACAGGCCTTGTTCATCCCATTGGCGCATCTGCTGCAGCACTTGGTCATGATGGGCGCCAATCTGTTCGGCAAGGTTGTCATAAGGCCGGGCCACCCGTGGCAGGCCGCGTTCCAGGCACTGGCGCAGGTCGAGCATCTGTTCGTGGCTCAACGGCGTGATCACGGGTGCGCTCCCAGGGAGAAACCCAGGTCGATGCGGTAGGCTGTAAGCATCGGCAGATCCAGCGGGCGCAGGCCGGTGTCCTTCTCCAGTTCGTCGAGGATCTGCTTCAGGTGCTGGCGGTGCGGGCCGGTCAGTACAAACCACAAGTTGTAGTGATGCTCGCGCGCATAGTTGTGGTTGACCTCCGGGTATTCACTGACGCGTCGCGCCACCTGTTCCAGGCGCTCGGCGGGTACGGCCAGCGCGGCGAGGGTGCTGGCACCGGCGCGGGTATGTTCGAACACCGGGCCAATGCGCGACAGGGCGCCGGCCAGTTCCAGGCGTTGCAGGCAGGCCATCAGCTCGGCTTCGCTGCAGCCCAGCACCTGGGCCATTTCCCGGTAAGGTTCGGCGCACAGCGGCATGCCGTGCTGGTAGCGTTCGATCAACTGCTGGCTGAGCAGGTCAAGGTCCATCTCAATACCCCATTTTTTGCGCACGGCTGCTGAAGAAAATTCCGCTTGGGCTCAAGGCCGGCAAGGTCTTGAGCAAGGTCAGGCGATACGGGTCCCAGACCTGCACCTGCTCACCGTCGCGCACCGACAGCCACAGCTGCTCGCCACGCCCGGTAAATTCCATGTGCAGCACACCGGAGCCGGGGCGCAGGTCGGCGACGATCTGGTGGGTCTCGCTGTCGAGCACCTGTACGCGGTCGTTGTCCGGGTAGGCGAAGTTGACCCACAGTTGGCGCCCGTCGGGCCGTGCGGTGACGAAGATCGGCTGGCCGGCGACGGCAATCGCGGCGGTCTGCCGCCAAGTGCGTGCGTCCATCACCAGCACTTGGTGACGGCCCACGGCGGGCACGAACGCCTGGTTGTCGGCGACGGCCCACCCTTCAAGGTGGGGCATTTTGTACACCGGCAGTTTTGCCTGGCCGCGGCCGTAGTCGGCGAGCACGCGCTTGACGCCGTTTTCCGGGTGCCACAGGTCCAGCTGGGCCATGCCGTCTTCACCGAACAGGCCGGCCATGTAATAGCGGCCATCGGCGGTGATCAGCGCGTCGTAGGGTTGCTCGCCAATGCCGGTGAAGCGGGTGATCGCCGGCGTATTGCCCTGGCTGAAATCCGCGCTCCAGATCTCCCCGCTATCGAACAGGCTGAACACGAAACGCTGGCCGGGCGCGTCCACCAGGCCCACGACGCGCGAGCGCTTGCCGTCGGCCAGCGGCGTGGCCGGAATGTCCGCAAGCAGTGCCAGGGTGCGGGCATCGAACACCTTGACGCCACCGGGCTGGTAGTTGGAGACGGCAATCAGGCGGCCATCCTGGCTGATGGCGCCGCCGATGCTGTTGCCACCCTGGATCACGCGTTTTTCAATGCGTTGGCCCAGCAGGTCGACCTTGGTCAAGCCGCCGTCGCGGCCGAAAATATAAGCATGGCGCTGGTCACGGGAAAACACCACCGAAGCGTGGGACAGGTCGCCCAGGCCGTCGATGCGCGCCAGTGCGCTCATGCCGGTGGACTCAATGATTTGCACGCTGGCACTGGCACGTTCGATGACCACGCCCAGGTCGCCGGTGCCGCGCAACGCGGGTTGGGCGCAGGCGCCGAGTAACAGGCAAGCGGCTAGCAGTGTGGGACGGATCATGGTGCGGGGCTTCCTTGCAAGAGGCGGTCGACCAGCCAGGCGATTTCGCCGGCACTGAGCAGCGGTGCCCAGCCGGGCATCGCACGGGCAGGGCGGCCATGGGTCACGGTGGCAATCAGGCTGTCGCGGCTCTGCCCGGCAAGGGCCTGGGGCGTGAGCGCAGGGCCCAGGCCGCCGGTGAGAAACAGGCCGTGGCAGGCGCCGCAATCCTGAGTCAGCAGATGCTCCAAGCGCTGGGCATCCACCGCAGCGCTTGCGGGCCCGGGAATGAGTAGCAGCAGCGCCACGGCCGAACCGATCATCGAGACTTTCATGGCGCGCTCCTCAGGGTTATTTCAGGGTCAGGATCCAGGTGGCCAATACCTTGGCTTCATCGTCCGTGACCTGGTTTGGCGGCATTGGAATCGGCCCCCAGTTGCCCTGGGTGCCGTTTTTGATGTGACTGGCCAGGGTCGTGGCTGCGTCCTTCACGCCGGCATTCGTGGCCGCAACGTCCTTCAATGCCGGCCCTACCAGCTTGCTGTCGATGGAATGGCAGGCGGCGCACGGTTTGCTTTTGAACAGCGCGGGCCCGTCTTGCGCCAGCGCCGGTTGCAGGCTGAGCGCAGCGGCGGATGCCAGCAGTGCGAGAAGACTAATTTTCATTGGGTGACCTCATGTTGATGGGGCTCAATAAATATCGTGTTGGGTGTTGAAGACGTTGAACTTGCCCGTCGGTGTAATCAGGCGCTTGTCCTTGATCACCTGCTTGAGCTTCAAGGTCTTGTCGTCGATCACCACCAGCGCCGACTCCTCGTTCTGGCCGTTCCACACCGAGAACCACACCTCGTCCCCAGCTTTGTTGTATTCCGGTTGCACTACGCGCAGTGCGCCTTGCTTGATGCCGGAATACTCGGCGATTGGCAGCACGCTGTAGCCTTTGTCGAGGTTGTTGATATCGAACACGGCCACCGACTGGCTGAGCTTGGCGTCGGGGTTGAGCGTGGTGTCGACATAGAGGTGATGGGAATTGGGGTGGGTCTTGATAAACAGCGACCCGCCGCCCTGGCCTTTGAGCGATGCCACCTGCTTCCAGGCGTATTGCGCATGCTTGATCGGGTCGGTGCCGATCACCGAAATGCCGCCGTCGCCCAAGTGGCTGGTCGCCCATACGGGCCCGTATTGCGGGTGAACGAAATTGGCGCCACGGCCGGGATGCGGGGTTTTACCAACGTCCACCAGCGCGGTGAGGGTGCGCAACCTGGAGTCGATCACCGCCACTTTGTTCGAGTTGTTGGCCGCCGTGAGGAAGTAGCGGTGGGTACTGTCCCAGCCGCCGTCATGCAGGAACGGCGCGGCGTCGATGGTGGTGATGGTGAGGTTCTTGATGTCCTGGTAGTTGACCAGCATCACCTTGCCGGTTTCCTTGACGTTGACGATAAATTCCGGCCATTCGTGGGAGGCAATGATTGCCGCCACGCGCGGTTCGGGGTGGTATTCCTGCTTGTCCACGGTCATGCCGCGGGTGGACACGATTTGCCTGGGCTCCAGGGTTTCGCCGTCCATGATGGTGAACTGTGGTGGCCAATAGGAGCCGGCGATCGTGTACTTGTCCTCGTAGCCCTTGAACTTGGAGGTTTCCACCGAGCGCGCTTCGATGCCCACCTTGATCTCGGCAACCTTGGTCGGCTCGGCAGGCCACAGGTCGATCATGTCGATCTTGGCGTCGCGACCGATCACCAGCAGATAGCGGCCTGAGGCGGAGATCCGCGAGATATGCACGGCGTAGCCGGTGTCGATCAGTTTGATGATCTGCTTTGTGTCACCGTCGACCAGGGCAATCTTGCCGTCGTCGCGCAGGGTCACGGAAAACAGGTTTTCCAGGTTGAGCGTGTTCAGCTGTTTCTTCGGCCGGTCTGCGGGTTTTACCAGGACTTTCCAGGTCTTGAGGGTTTCGGCCATGCCCCATTCCGGCGGGGTGGGCGCGGTGTGCTGGATGAAGGTGGCCATGCTGCTGATCTGTGTCTTGGTCAGCGCATTGGAGGTGCCCCAGTTCGGCATCCCGGCCGGCGAGCCGTAGGTGATCAGCGCTTCCAGGTAGGCCTGGCCACGGGCCTGGGTGATGTCCGGTGTGAGGGGTTTACCGGTAGCGCCTTTGCGCAGCACACCGTGGCAACCGGCGCAGCGTTCGAAGTAAATCTGCTTGGAAGTGTCGAAGTCGGCCTGGCTGATATCCGGGGCCCCTGCGGTTTTCACCATGCCAGCCGGCGTGTCGCCATGGGCGGTGAGGGGCAGTGCGAGGGCCAGGGCGCAGCTCAAGCCGGCGAGGCCCAGGCCCCAGGGTTTTCTAGTGCGAGTCAGCATTCCATCTCTCCTCAGGCAAGACCTTTGCGGTGCCCGGCGAAGGCTGGGTAGAGCGCAGGTTCTTAGTGCCGGCCAAGACTATGTTGGCGCGGTGCAATGCTCGCTTGACGGCGATCAAGTTTGCCTTGGGTAGCACTTGCCAGGTTGTCGCAGGGGCCCTTAGCGTGGGCGTCGAACCCGTTGTGAGTACCTGTGATGAGCGAGCCCTTCTACCAACCGCTGGATAACGAACTGCAACTGTTCGAACACGCCTGGCGCCACCACCTCCCGGTGCTGATCAAAGGCCCCACGGGCTGTGGCAAGACACGTTTTGTGCAGCACATGGCGCACCGCTTGAACCTGGCGCTGTACACCGTTGCCTGCCACGACGACCTGAGCGCCGCCGATTTGCTCGGCCGCCACCTGATCGGCACCGACGGCACCTGGTGGCAGGACGGCCCGCTGACCCGAGCCGTGCGCGAAGGCGGCATCTGTTACCTGGATGAAGTGGTCGAAGCGCGCCAGGACACCGCCGTGGTGCTGCACCCGATCGCCGATGAGCGCCGCGAACTGTTCCTGGAACGCACCGGCGAAGTGCTCAAGGCGCCGTCGTCGTTCATGCTGGTGGTGTCTTACAACCCCGGTTACCAGAACCTGCTCAAGGGCATGAAACCCAGCACGCGCCAACGGTTTGTGGCGATGCGCTTCGGTTACCCGCCGGTGGCTGACGAGGAGCGCATCGTCGCCCGCGAAGCCGGCGTGGACAGCGCGCTGGCCGCCCAGGTGGTGCGCCTCGGCCAGGCATTGCGTCGCCTTGATCGGCACGACCTGGAAGAAGTTGCCTCCACACGCCTGTTGATCTTCACCGCACGTCTTATCGGCGCCGGCATGAGCCCGCGCGAAGCCTGCCTGGCGTGCCTGGCCGAAGCGTTGAGCGACGACCCGCAGACCGTGGCGGCTCTGATGGACGTGGTGGATGTGCACTTTGTCTGACGTGCGCCGGCTGCCAGGGGATCTGGCGATGTGGTTTTTTATCCTTGCCGAGTTGACGGTGTTTGCACTATTGATCCTGACGTTTGCGGTCGCCCGGCTGTTGGCACCCCACGTGTTCGCCGAAGGCCATGCGCAGTTGGACACTTCTACCGGACTGGCGATGACCTTGAGCCTGTTGACAGCCGGCCTGCTCGCCGCGCAGGCCTTGCAGCACGTACGCAAGGGTTGCCCGCGGCGGGGTGCCGGCTTATTGGTGGCGGCGTTGCTGGTGGCATCGCTGTATGTGGGGGTCAAGCTGACGGAGTACAGCCACCTGGCGGGTGCCGGGTTGGGCGTGGAGCACAGCCGGTTCTTCACCTTGTACTGGATACTCACCGGGTTTCATTTCCTGCATGTGCTGCTGGGAATGGTGATTCTGGGATGGCTGGCGGTGGCATGTTGGCGCCGTGGGATGACAGTCAGCACAGTGGAGTCGGGGGTGTTGTATTGGCACATGGTGGACCTGGTGTGGGTAGTGCTGTTTCCAGTGGTTTATGTGATGGGCTGAGGGTGCGATGACGGGATTGGTGGTGTGTTGGCTGGGGTTGATTGTTTTGAGCGTGGGCACGTTGCTGGCGGGTGCGTCCGGGTTTTGGTGGGGCGTGTTGTTGCTGGCGGTGGCCAAGGCTTGGGTGATAGTCGAGGGGTTTATGGAGCTGCGGCATGCGCCCAGGTTGTGGCGTGGGATGATGTTGGGGTGGGCGTTTGTGGTGATGGGGTTAAGTGTCTATCCGTTGCTTCGGTAGGCCTCTCATTACGGCACGGGGCTCTACACAACTTTGGCGTGGCCCTGAACCTGTGGCGATGGAGCTTGCGCCCATGGCGGCCTGATAGCCGACGCGTATCTGACTGATGGCCCGCGATTCAAATGTGGGAGGGGGCTTGCCCCCGATGGCGGCCTGACAGCCGACCAGGATGTTGGATCTGACCGAGTACATATCCGTTTCTGCGGTAACGGCCACTTAGGGTTACGCCCTTACGGCGTGTCACTTTGCAAAAGCGGCAAAGTAACCCAAGCGCTCTTGCCCCAACACTCGGCACCTCGCCCAGGCTCGGTGTGCCCGTAATCCGACATTGATTTGCGGGGCCGCCGCCACGCGCCATCCATGGCGCGGGGCGGCTAAACCGGCATCCCTGCCGGTTTACCCCCCAAATCAATGTCGAATTCCGGCCAGCGTGTTTGACGGGGCGCCTGAGATCAAGATCGAAAGCCAGAGCAACAGCAACAGCAACAGCGCAAGATCAAGAGCGGCTCGCTTCGCATCGTGGTTACCGTTGGGTCTGCCCAAAAATACCCCACCAAAACCATCAACATTTCTTGATCGCCATCAAGCCGTTTTCACCCCCCGCCTCCCTATCATCCCCTGGTCAAGCAATGAGGAAGCGACCATGTCAGAGACCTTCACCAAGGGCATGGCCAGGAATATCTACTTCGGGGGAAGCGTGTTCTTCTTCCTGATTTTCCTGGCCCTGACCTACCACACCGAACAAACCTTTCCCGCCCGCAGCAATGTCGACCAGCTCACCGAATCTGTCGTTCGCGGCAAAGGCGTCTGGGAGCGCAACAACTGTGTCGGCTGCCACACCTTGCTGGGCGAGGGCGCGTATTTCGCGCCGGAGTTGGGCAATGTGTTCAAGCGCCGGGGCGGTGAGGAAGGGTTCAAGCCGTTCCTGCATGCCTGGATGAAGATGCAGCCCCTGGGTGTACCGGGGCGACGGGCCATGCCGCAGTTCAATCTCAGTGACCAGGAGGTGGACGATATGGCCGAGTTTCTCAAATGGAGCTCGAAGATCGATACCAATAACTGGCCACCGAACAAGGAGGGCTGAGCCATGCGCAGTGCCAATCCATACTTGAAATTCCAATCCCAGGCCGTGGCCAAACCCTACTTTGTGTTCGCCCTGATCCTGTTTCTGGGTCAGGTGCTGTTCGGTTTGATCATGGGCCTGCAATACGTCATCGGCGATTTTCTGTTCTCGTTGATCCCCTTCAATGTGGCGCGGATGGTGCACACCAACCTGCTGATCGTCTGGCTGCTGTTCGGCTTTATGGGCGCCGCCTACTACCTGATACCCGAGGAGGCCGATCGCGAGCTGCACAGCCCGAAACTGGCGATTGTACTGTTCTGGGTGTTCGCCGCCGCCGGGGTGTTGACCATCCTTGGCTACCTGCTGGTGCCGTATGCGGCGTTGGCCAAGCTGACCCATAACGAACTGTTGCCGACCATGGGGCGCGAGTTCCTGGAGCAACCGACCATCACCAAAATGGGCATCGTGGTGGTGTGCCTGGGCTTCTTGTACAACATCGGCATGACCCTGCTCAAAGGCCGCAAGACCACCGTGAGCATGGTGATGATGACCGGGCTGATCGGCCTGGCGGTGTTCTTCCTGTTCTCCTTCTACAACCCCGGCAACCTGGCGCGGGACAAGTTCTACTGGTGGTGGGTGGTGCATCTTTGGGTGGAAGGCGTATGGGAATTGATCATGGGTTCGATGCTGGCGTTCGTGCTGATCAAAGTCACCGGCGTCGACCGCGAAGTGGTAGAGAAATGGCTGTACGTGATCATCGCCATGGCCTTGATCACCGGGATTATCGGCACGGGTCACCACTTCTTCTGGATCGGTGCGCCCGAGGTGTGGCTGTGGGTCGGTTCGATCTTCTCGGCGCTGGAGCCGCTGCCGTTCCTGGCGATGGTGATATTTGCCTTTACCATGGTCAAGCAGCGGCGCCGCCAGCACCCCAACCGCGCGGCCACCTTGTGGGCCAAGGGCACCACGGTCACGGCGTTCTTCGGCGCGGGGGTGTGGGGCTTCCTGCACACCCTGGCACCGGTCAACTTCTACACCCACGGCACCCAACTCACCGCCGCCCACGGCCACCTTGCGTTCTTCGGTGCCTACGCGATGATAGTGATGACGCTGATCAGCTACGCCATGCCCCGCCTGCGCGGCATCGGTGAAGCGCCGGACTCGCGTTCGCAGACGATGGAGATCTGGGGCTTCTGGATGATGGTGTTGTCGATGGTAATGATCACGCTGTTCCTCACTGCCGCCGGCGCCGTGCAGGTGTGGCTGCAACGCTGGCAAGTGGACGGTGTGGCCTTGCCGTTCATGGCCACGGTGGACCATTTGCAGGGGCTGTTCTGGGCCCGGTTGGTCAGCGGTGTGGTGTTCCTGTTCGGGTTGCTTTGCTACTTGTTCAGCTTCCGGCAAAGACGCCGCCGAGTAGGGGTTGGGGTACCGATCGTCCACTGACGGTACCCCAACTCCAATGTGGGATGGGGCTTGCCCGTTCCCACATTTGGACGGCGGTGTGCCTGTCAACTACCGAGCAGTTGGAGTACTTCCCATGGCTTTTACCCTGGAGCTGGAAGAGTGGGTCGGCAGTGCCTGGCACCGCTTTATCACCCGCCGCGCCAGTGCCGATTTTCCGGCTGCGCGGGTCGAGTTGGTCGACCGCCAGCGCAGCCTCGCCATGCTGTTTCGTGCGTTGGGCGGTGCCAGCGGGATCGCCCTGGAGGCCGCCAGCGAGCGCGACCTGCTGCTGCGCCGCAACCTGTTGATGCGCATCGCCGGCACCTGCAAGCACGCGCCTTTGGCTTCTTGCGATGGCAACCGCCTGCGTCTGCCGTCGAGCCTGGCGGTGTACCCCACCGTCGCGTTGAACCTGGAGTTGTACCGCTGGCTGGCGCTGTTGGCGGCCCATGCGGGCCCCATGACCCACTGGGCCCGCGACAACCAACGCTGGACCTGGCTGTTGCTGCAACGCTACCCCGCGTTGTTGCCCAGTTATCAGCGCCTGGTGGACGCCCATCTGACGCTGCGGCCCGCCCCGGCCAGCCTCAAACCTGGTGAGGCGGCCCTGGAAAACGCCTTGCGCAAGGCCCTGCGCGAACCCGGCAGCGTACGCCAGTTGCCGCGCAGCGAGCGGGCGGCCTGGCCGTTGCCCTTGTGGCTGTACCCGCCGCTGCATCTGGACACGCCCCAGCTTCTGGACCTTGACGACGACGGCGACGACCTCGCCACCCAACCTGGCGAGCAGCAGGGCGCGCCCAAGCGCGCCAGCCGTGTGGATGACCACAGCCGCGACGGCGGCCTGCTGGTGGTGCGCCTGGAAAACCTGTTCAGTTGGACCGAGCACGTCGACCTTGATCGCTGGGCCGACGACAGCGAAGACCCGGACGCCGCCCGCGTCGCCGAAGACCTCGACCAGTTGAGCTTATCGCGCCAGCGCGTGCGCAAGAGTGGCGGCCTCAAGCTGCACCTGGACCTGCCGCCCGCCGATGTGGATGACATCCCCTTGGGCGAAGGCATCAAGCTGCCTGAGTGGGACTACCGCCAACAGTGCCTGCAACAAGATTTTGTCAACCTACAACTCATGCGGCCACGTGCCGACGCGCCGCAACCTTTACCGGCCCGATTGCAAGGCCCGGCCCAGCGTCTGCGCCGTCAATTCCAGCAACTGCGTACCGACCGCCAATGGTTGCGCCAGCAACCCCAAGGCACGGAACCGGACCTGCAAGCCTGGGTGGATTTCCACGTGCAACGCCGACACGGCGCCTGCACCGAGCGCGGCTTGTACCAGGAGCAACGGCACACACGGCGCGACCTGGCCTGCCTGCTGCTGGCGGACCTGTCGATGTCCACCGACGCGCACCTGAACGACACGCAAAAGGTCATCGACGTGATCCGCGACAGCCTGCTGCTGTTCGGTGAAAGCCTGGCTGGGCTGGGGGATGCGTTTGCGCTGTATGGTTTCTCGTCCCTGCGTCGCCATCAAGTGCGGCTACAAGCGCTCAAGACCTTTGAGCAAGCCTATGACGATCGCACGCGCGGCTGTATCCAGGCACTCAAACCGGGCTACTACACACGCATGGGCGCGGCGATTCGCCAGGCCACCCAATTGCTGGGAGGGTGCAAACAGCGGCGCAAGTTGTTGTTGCTACTGACCGATGGCAAACCCAATGACCTGGACGTGTATGAAGGCCGCTACGGGGTCGAAGATACCCGCCAGGCGGTGGTCGAGGCGCGGCGCCAGGGCCTGGTTCCGTTCTGCATCACCATCGACAAACAGGCCGGCGATTACCTGCCGTACATGTTCGGCGCCCATGGCTACACCCTGATCCGTCAGCCGGAGCAGCTGCCGCTGCGGTTGCCCCAGCTGTATCGGCAGTTGACCGAAGGTCAGTAGAAGTTGCGTGGCAACCAGAAGAACATCGCGATGCAAAACACCGCCAGGCCCAGGCAGAACCACTGGAAGCGCCGTACCCGGTGCGCTTGCAGGTCGGCATCCGCAGCCGGCAGGGGCGTTGCGCAGCCGGCACATTCTTTACGCACGTCGGCGTTGCGCTGCTGGCAGTACAGGCAGGTCTTCACTCGAATTGCTCCAGGCGCGGCCGGTCGAGAATGGCGATCTGACGCCCGTCCTGGGTGATGATTTTTTCGTCGATGAGCCGCCGGATAATCCGCGAAAAGGTCTCCGGCTGGATCGACAGATGCCCTGCAATCAGTTGCTTGGCCATCGGCAGTTCGAACGTCGCGGCGGTGCTGTGCAGGCGCATCAGTTGGGTCAGCAGGTAGCGCACCACGCGGTGGGTGGCGTTTTTCAGCGACAGGGTCTCGATCTCGTTGACTCGCCGGTGCAGGCGCACACACAACGTGCCGAGCAGGGCGAAGGTCAGGCGGCTGTTGCTGTGCAGCAGCCGCATGTAAGTGGCGTTGGACAAACGGTACAGCTGGGTGGGGCACACCGCTTCGGCGCAGGCCACATAGTTGGGCGTGTCCATCAACATCATGGCTTCGGCGAACGTCTGGCGTTCGCCGATCACCTCAAACACCTTCTCCTGGCCATCGGGGGTCAGGCGGTAGATCTTCACCGCACCGGCAATCACGAAGTAAAACGCATCGGCCGGTTCGCCCTGGCGGAACAGCGGCTCGGCCTTGTCGATGCTCAGCAATTGGCTGCTGCCCATCAACTCGTCCAACTCCTGCTCGCTCAACGGCTCAAACAAGTGGTGGCTGCGCAGGATCTGGTGGTGCACGCGGTGCAGCACCGCGCCCGGCTCCTTGAACAGCAGTGGGGCGTTCACACCAGCACCAGTGAAAGGCCGCTGGCGGCGGCCAGCATGGAGCCAAGGATCACAAACCAGGCGAGGGGGACATAGGCGTTTTTCATCATGGCTCCAGAGCACGGCAAAAGTTGCAGGCGCAAGCGTAAGCGTTGCGGTGGGTATGCGACTTGATCTGCGACAAGGGCAACGCGCAGGCATCGGCGCAAGATTGCCGCAGTCCTTCAAGGGAGACCGTGTCATGCAAGTGCTCGATCGACGCAAGGCCATGTCGATTACCCCGGTGTTTCGCCTGGCTTTCCGGCCATTCTTCCTCGGCGCCTGTGTGTTGGCGGCGCTGGCGATCCCCTTATGGCTGTTGGCCCTGGGCGGGCGCACCGGCAGTTGGCAACCCGCCGGCGGTTGGCTGGCGTGGCATCGTCATGAGCTGTTGTTCGGATTTGGCCTGGCAATCATCGCCGGGTTCCTGCTCACGGCGGTGCAGACCTGGACCGGCCGCCCAGGCATCAGCGGCAAAGCGCTGGCGTTGCTCGCCGGGCTTTGGCTGGCGGCGCGTCTGGGGTGGCTGGTCAACTTGCATTGGCCGCTGCTGGCGGTGCTGGAACTGACCTTTCCCCTGGCCGTCGCCGCTGTGATGGGGCGGAGCCTGTGGCAGGTAAAGCAGAAGCGCAACTACCCGATCGTGCTGGTGCTGGCGCTGTTGACGGTGGCCGATGCCCTGTCGCTGTATGGTTTGCTGCGCAACGACGCGGGCCTGCAGCGCCAGTCGGTACTGACCGGGCTGTGGCTGGTGGCGGCGATGATGGGGCTGATCGGCGGGCGGGTGATTCCGTTTTTCACCCAGCGCGGGTTGGGCCGGGTCGAGGCGGTCAAGCCTTGGGCGTGGCTGGACCTTGCGTTGCTCGGTGGCTCGCTGCTGATCGCCGTGCTGTATGCCGTCGGGCCTGCACTGGGCGCAAGCCCGTGGATCGGCCTGCTGTTCGCTGCCCTCGGGCTGGGGCACCTGATCCGCCTGTTCCGTTGGCATGATCGTGGTCTTTGGCGCGTGCCGCTGCTGTGGTCGTTGCACCTGGCGTATGCCTGGCTGGCGCTGGCCTGCCTTGGCATGGCGCTGTGGCATTTCGGTGCGCCGCTCAATCCCAGCCTGGCGGTGCATGCGTTGACCATCGGCGCGATGGGCGGCTTGATCCTGGCGATGATCGCGCGGGTCAGCCTGGGCCATACCGGCCGGCCCTTGCAGCCGCCGGGCGGGATGACCCTGGCCTTTGCACTGCTGAACCTGGCCTGTGTGTGCCGGGTGTTGCTGGTGCCGGTGTGGCCGATGGCGGGGTTGTGGCTGGCCGGGTTGTGCTGGTCCGTCGGGCTTGGGCTGTACCTGTGGCGCTACGGGCCGATGCTGATGCAGTCGCGCGTCGATGGGCACCCCGGCTAGGAGAGACCGATGCTGTATTCGTGGTTATTGATCGTGCATCTGCTGGCGGCCATCGCTTTTATCGGCACGCTGTTTTTTGAAGTGGTGATCTGGCACAGCGCCCGGCAGGAACTGGCCTGGTCGGCGCAGTTCACCGCCGAGCACGCGATTGCCCGGCGTTCGCGCCAGGTGCTGCATGGCGTGGTGGTGCTGCTGTACGGCGCGGGCTTCGGCCTGGCGTGGCACTACTGGGGCATGCCGTGGACCGGGCGATTCGCGCTGCTGTTGAGCCTGAAAATCACGCTGGCCCTGAGCATCATCGGCCACTACCTGTTGCTGGCGTACTGGCTGACCCACAAACGCCTGAGCCCCAAACGGGCGGCGTGGATCCGGCGCAGCATCCTGGCGCACATGGTGCTGATCGTGATCCTGGCCAAGTCGCTGTGGTAGTGCTGTGCGGCGTCATGCCGCGGACGAATGTTGATCGCGGTCAAGGGATAACACGGCGGTAGTTCCCACACTGTGCCGAACTTCCTGGAGGACCGCCCCATGCCCTTGTCCCTCGCGCAACTGCGCCGCAACTACACCCTCTATGGCCTGCGCGATGACGCCCCGCAGGACAACCCGCTGGTGCTGTTCGGCCAATGGCTGGAGCAGGCACGCAAGACCGAAGTCCCTCCGGCCGAGGCGAACAGCATGGCCCTGGCCACCGTGGACAGCCAGGGCCATGCCCATTGCCGGATCCTGTTGCTCAAGGGCTTCAGCACCGACGGGTTCTTCTTTTTTGGCAATTACCAAAGCGCCAAAGGCCAGGAACTGGCGGACAACCCCCACGCCGCCATGACGTTCTTCTGGCCGGGCCTGGAGCGCCAGGTGCGCGTCGAAGGCCCGGTGGGGCGGGCGAACGCTGAGCTGTCGGACGACTATTTCGACGCGCGACCGACCGCCAGCCAATTGGGCGCCTGGGCCTCGCCCCAAAGCCAGCCCCTGGCCCATCGCAGCGAGCTGGAAAGCCGCTTGCGCGAGGTCACCGAGCGCTTTGCCGGCCGGCAACCGCCAAGGCCCGAACACTGGGGCGGCTACTGCCTGCAACCGCAGCGCATCGAATTCTGGCAAGGCCGGCCCGACCGTTTGCATGACCGCCTCGACTTCCGCCTGCACGACGGCGAGTGGCAGCGCACGCGCCTGGCCCCCTGAAGGCATACCTCCTCGGAGGAATAGGCCCTGCGCCCATTGCGGTGCAGGCTGAGCGCACTTTTCAATGCCTGGAGCCTGGATCATGGCCCATCTGACCCAACGCAGTTTTGTTTCCCTGAACATCGCGGTGCTGACCATCAGCGACACCCGCACCTACGCCACCGACGCCTCCGGGCAAACCCTGGTGGACCGCCTGCAGCGCGCCGGCCACGGTTTGATCGACCGCGCCATTGTGATGGACGACATCTACCAGATCCGCGCGCGCGTTTCCCAGTGGATCGCTGACCCTCAGGTGCAAGTGGTGCTGATGACCGGCGGCACCGGCTTCACTGCGCGCGACAACACGCCTCAGGCGGTGCTGCCGTTGCTCGACAAGCAGGTGGACGGATTTGGCGAATTGTTCCGCCAGGTGTCCCTGGCGGAGATCGGCATGTCCACCCTGCAATCGCGCGCGCTGGCCGGCCTCAGCAATGGCGTGCTGGTGTGCTGCATGCCGGGCTCGCCGGGCGCCTGTCGCACGGCGTGGGATCAGATTCTGGTCGGCCAACTGGACAGCCGCACCGGTCCCTGCAACTTCGCGCCACACCTCAAGCCGCAGACCGACCAGGCGCTCGCCGCCTGTGAGACACGCTCATGAACGTGTGCGACAGCGGCGACCTGCTGCCGGTGGAGGAGGCCATTGAACAGTTGCTGGCCAAGGCACCGCCGCCGCCGTCCACCGAAGTGATCGCCTTGGCTCAGGCCCTCGGGCGGGTGACCGCCGAAGAAGTGTTCTCACCCCTCGACCTGCCGGGTTGGGACAACAGCGCCATGGACGGATATGCCCTGCGTGCGTTCGACGTGCCGGAGCAGGGCGGTTACCTGGAAGTGAGCGGGCGCATCGCTGCCGGGCACAGCAGTAACGTGCCGTTGCAGGCCGGGCAAGCCGTGCGGATCTTTACCGGCGCGCCACTGCCCCACGGCGCCGACAGCGTGGTGCCCCAGGAGCGTTGCCGATCATATGGCCAGCGTATCTGGTGCCCGCCGTTGCGCCTGGGCGAACACGTGCGCAAGCGCGGCGAAGAGCTGCAACGCGGACAGCCTGTGTTGAGCGTCGGCAAGCGCCTGCGCGCCCAGGAAATCGGCTTGCTGGCAGCGGCGGGCATCCCCCGGGTCAAGGTCTATCGGCCGCTGCGGGTGTGCCTGCTCAGCAGCGGCGATGAACTGCGCGAGCCGGGCGAGTCACTGGCGCCGGGGCAGGTCTACAACAGCAACCGCTACCTCGTCGCGGCGTTGCTGCGCGGTTGGGGCGTAGAGGTGCATGACTACGGCGTGATGGCCGACGCGCTGGCGGCCAGCCGCGATGCGCTGCTGCTGGCTTCGTCCGAATGCGACGTGCTGCTGACCACCGGCGGCGTATCGGTGGGCGAAGAAGATCACCTCAAACAGGCCATCCAGGCCCTGGGCAAGGTCGAGTTCTGGCGCCTGGCGATCCAGCCGGGTAAACCCCTGGCGTTTGGCCAAGTGGCGGGCAAACCCTGGATCGGCCTGCCGGGCAACCCGACGGCCGCGCTGGTCACGGCGCTGATCGTGGTGCGCCCGTTCCTGCTGCGGGCCCAGGGCACGGAGCGGGTACTGCCGGTGCCCGTCAGCGTGCCGGCCGCTTTTGAATGGGGCAAACCCAACAAGCGCCGCCAGTACCTGCGCGCACGTTTGAGCCCAGGCAGCGATGGGCAACTGCGCGCGACCCTGCACCCCCAGCAAAGCTCGGCGATGCTCGTCCCGGCCTGCTGGGCCGATGGCCTGGTGATCGTCGAGCGCGAGCAGCAAGTGCTCAAGGGCGCGGCGGTGCCGTTCCTGTCCTTTGCCGGTTTTGAATAAGGAACTCTCATGCAACTGGTCTGCCCGGCAGGTAACCTGCCTGCGCTCAAAGCCGCCGTGCGCCAAGGCGCCGATGCGGTGTACGTAGGCTTTCGCGATGACACCAACGCCCGGCATTTCGCCGGGCTGAACATGGACGACAAGCAGTTCGACGGTGCCGTTGACTTTATTCGCCAGCACCAGCGCAAGCTGTATGTGGCGGTCAACACCTACCCGCAGCCGAAGATTTGGGCACGCTGGCAACGTGCGGTCGACCGCGCGGCGGACCACGGCGTGGATGCCCTGATTGCCGCCGACCCCGGCGTACTCGACTACGCCAGCCGCCAGCACCCGCAGATGGCGTTGCACCTGTCGGTGCAGGGCTCGGCCACCCACGCGGCGGCGCTGAAGTTCTATGCCGAGCGCTACGCCATTCGCCGTGCGGTATTGCCACGGGTGCTGTCCCTGGCCCAGGTCAAGCAGGTGGCCGCGAGCAGTCCGGTACCGATCGAAGTGTTCGGCTTTGGCAGCCTGTGCATCATGGCCGAGGGGCGTTGCCATCTGTCGTCCTATATCACCGGCGAGTCGCCCAACCTGTGCGGCGTGTGTTCGCCGGCCAAGGCGGTGCGCTGGAGCGACGACGCCGACGGCCTGAGCGCACGCCTCAGTGAAGTGCTGATCGACCGCTACACCCCCGACGAGCCCGCCGGCTACCCGACCCTGTGCAAGGGCCGCTTCCTGGTGGGCGGCAAGCGCTTCCATGCGTTGGAAGAACCTACCAGCCTCGACACCCTGGACCTGCTGCCCGAACTCAGCGCGATAGGCGTGGCAGCGGTCAAGATCGAAGGCCGGCAACGCGGCCCGGCCTATGTGGAACAAGTCACCCGTGTCTGGCGCGCCGCGCTGGACGCCCACCAGCGCGCGCCGGCCAGCTTTGTGGTCAAGGACCAATGGCGCCAGGTGCTGGCCGGGTTATCCGAAGGCAGCCAGACCACGCTCGGCGCCTACCATCGTGCATGGCAGTGAGGAGACACAGATGAAACTCAGCCTGGGACCGGTGCTGTTTTATTGGGACAAGGAACACCTGGGCCGCTTCTATGCGGACATGGCCGGTTTGCCTCTGGACGTGATTTACCTGGGCGAAACCGTGTGCGCCAAACGCCGTGCGTTCTCCCTCGACCATTGGTTGGGCCTGGGCCGGGAGCTGCAAGCGTGCAGCTCGGCGCAGGTGGTGCTGTCGAGCCTGACCCTGATCGAAGCCGCCTCCGAACTGTCGAGCCTGCGCCGCCTGTGCGACAACGGCGAGCTGTTGGTGGAGGCCAACGACATGGGCGCCGTGCAGATGTTGATCGAGCGCAAATTGCCCTTTGTCGGCGGCCCGGCGCTCAACCTGTATAACGGCCACGCCCTGGTGCAACTGCTCGACGCGGGCATGCAGCGCTGGGTGCCCCCTGTGGAGTGCTCCCAGGGCCTGATCGCCGATGTGCTGGCGCAGGTGCGTGAACTGGGCCGACCGTTGCCCGAAGTGGAAATCTTCGCCTACGGCCATTTGCCGCTGGCCTATTCAGCGCGTTGCTTCACCGCCCGCGCGGAAAACCGGCCCAAGGATGACTGCCAGTTCTGCTGCATCAACTACCCGGATGGCATGGCGTTGAGCAGTCAGGAAGGGCAGGCGTTGTTTACCTTGAACGGCATTCAGACGATGTCGGCCGAGGTCACCAACCTGCTCGCGGACTACCCCGCGCTGGTCAACGGTGGCGCCGACCTGCTGCGCCTGAGCCCGCGTGCCGAAGGCATGGTCGAGGTGGTGCGCGCGTTTGATCGGGTGCGCCAGGGCGCCACGCCGCCGCTGTTCGTCGACGGCTGCAACGGCTACTGGCATGGCCAGGCCGGCATGTTGCGGGTCGAGGAGGTGGGGCTGTGTTGAGTCGCAAACAGTGGTTGCTCAAGAGCGCCGATCGCCTGTTGCCGCTGGTGCGCCGCGTTCCCTTTCGCGTGCAGCGCCTGGCCTTGCAACAGGCGCTCAACCGCTGCCTGGCCGAACCGCTGCGCGACGGCGGTTTCGACCTGCTGCGCGGGCGCTGGATGTGCCTGCGCATCCCCGACCTGGGGTTGTGCTGGTACCTGACGTTGACGCGTGATGGCTTGCGTATTGCTGAAAAAGCCGAAGCCCAGGTGAGCATCCGCGGCAACTGGCGCGAGTTTTTGTTGCTGGCCAGCCGGCAGGAGGATCCGGACACCTTGTTCTTTCGGCGGCGGCTAGTGATTGAAGGTGATACCGAGTTGGGGCTGGGGCTGAAGAACCTGATCGACAGTCTGGATTCGGATGTGTTGCCGGCGTGGTTGTGGCGCAATCTCGAGCGGGCAGGGCGCGGTCTGGCGACCTGACGCGATGATCGTCCCCACGCTCTGCGTGGGAATGCCGCCTGGGACGCTCCGCGTCCCGCCGAACAGCTCAACGCGTACAGGTGACGCAGAGCGTCACGGGATGCATTACCACGCAGAGCGTGGGAACGATCAGGGTCTCACCCCGCCTGCCGCAAATGCTCCATTGCCCATACCGCTGCCTCTACCCGCGAGCGCAGCCCCAGCTTGTGCAGCACATTTTTCACATGCACCTTCACCGTCCCTTCCGTAATTCCCAGCTTATGCCCGATCACCTTGTTGCTGAACCCCCCGGCGATGGTCTTCAGCACCTGCCGCTCACGCTCAGTCAACTCGACCGCCGCATGCGGCTGCGGTGAACGCAGTGCCTGGGCCAGCACCCGCGTCAGCCCGGGGCTGATCACCAAGGCGCCGTGCAACGCATCGCGGATGAATTCCACCACCTGTTCCGGCTCCATGTCCTTGAGCAAATACCCATTGGCGTCCAGGCGCAGCGCATCACGAATGTCGTCTTCGGCGTCGGACACAGTAAACAGCAAGACCTTCCCGGCATAGTCCATGGCCCGCAGGCGGCGCAGGGTTTCCAGGCCGTTCATGTGCGGCATGTTGTTGTCGAGCAACACCAGGTCCGGTTGCAGGCTGTCGATCCGGTCGAGGGCTTCCTGACCGTTGCCGGCTTCGCCGACCACGTGCAGGTCGTCTTCCAGTTCGAGGATCTGGCGCATGCCGTGGCGCATCATCGGGTGGTCGTCGACCAGCAGGATGCGGTGGCGGTAAGGAGCGGTCATGGGGCGGTGCCTTGTAGGGAGTGGCCGAGGAATTCCGGCTGGAAGCGCAGTTGCACGCGGGTGCCCTGGGGCTCTCGCGGGCTGATGTCGAGGGCGCCGTTCAGGCTGCGCGCACGCTCGTCCATGATGGTCAGGCCGTGGTGTTCGCGCCTGTCGACGTCGCCGCAAAAGCCGCGGCCATCGTCTTCGATGCTCAGGCTCACGGTCTCGCCGACCTGGCGCAGTTGCAGCCAGGCATTTTCTGCGTGGGCGTGGCGCAGGCAGTTGGAAAGCGCCTCGCGGGTGATCTGCAGCACATGGTTCTGTTCGCTGGCCGAGAGCTGGAAGGCCAGGGCGTCCACGTGCAGGTGCACCTGGAATTCGCCACGGCGGGAAAACTCTTCGGCGGTATCCTGCAACTCATGCACCAGCCCGGCGTCGTGGATCTGCAGGCGGAACGTCGTCAGCAGTTCACGCAGTTGGCGGTAGGCATTGTTGAGACCCTCGCGCAGTTCGCCAGTGACGGTGGCCAGGGTTTCCACCGGCTCGCCACGGCGGATCAGGGTTTGCATGCGGCTCACTTGCAGCTTCATGTACGACAGTGCCTGGGCCAGGGAGTCATGCAGTTCGCGGGCGATGATGGTGCGCTCGTCCAGCAGCAACAGGCGGTGGTCCTGTTCGCGCTGGCGCTTGAGCGACAGTGAGGTGCCGATCAGGTTGGCCAGGGCCTGGATCAAGGGTTTCTCCCAGTCCTGGGGCGCATGGCCGTCGAGGAAGTGCGCCTTGAGTTCGCCCAGCTCCGTGCCCTGGTTACTGATGCTGAACACCTGCGGCGGCGCGGCGTGATGGCGCTCGCACGTCGCGCAATCGCCGATCGCGCAAACGTTGCGGCTGTGCTCGCCATGCAGCGCCAGCATCTGTTGGGCCGGCGCCAGGAAGTGGCCTTGCAGGCACAGCGACAGGCGCAGGCCCGGCAGGCGTTTCTGGAAGCGCCGGATCAGTTCATCCAGGCCCTCGGCATTGGCCAGGCGCGTGGCCAAGCTACGGCTGCTTTGGTAGAGCAATTCGAGGGCGGCGTTGGCTTGTTGCAGGTTGAGGGTCTTGAGCTGTACCTGGCTTTCCAGGGTGCGGTGCGACGCTTCGATGGTCTCGGCCATGGCGTTGAAGCTCAGTGCGAGTTGGCCCAGTTCGTCCTCGGAGCGGTGGTTGACCCGGATCTTGAAGTCGCCGTCGCGAAAACGCCGGGTGGCGTGCACCAGCTCTTCCAGCGGGTTGACCACGCCGTATTGCAGCTCGTACAGGCCGATCAACAGGATGATCAAGGTGCTGAACAACGCCAGGCCCTGAATGCCTTGCTGCCAGCCTTGCTTGCGTTCGCTCTGGCGCTGCAACAGGTTTACGAACTGGTTGAGCTGCTCGACAAACGCCGGCGCGCTCGCCTGGAACAGCGCCGCGTCACCGCGCATCAGCGCCGGGCGCAGCTCGTCGTTCCAGCGCTGCTGGATCTGCTGGTAACTCTGCAGCAGGGCGCTCTGGGGGCCGTCTTCCAAAACCGCCCTGAGCGACTCGCTGTCCAGGCGCCGTTGCAGGCTGTGGCTCACGTCGGCGACTTCATCCGGTCGCGCACCGGCGGCGAGTTTCCAACTGAGGTGGTAGGTCTCCATGCGCACCGAGCCTGCAGTGTTGATCGCGGCGGCATCGCCCTGGCTGAACCAGGCGATCAGCCCGGCGCTCAGGGAACTGGCCAGGGCCAGGATGGCGATCAGGATCACCGCCAGGCCGGCGCGGGCGGGCAGGGAGCTGCGCAGCCAGTCAAGCATGACGGCGCAATCGAAGCGGGCAAGGCAGCGGCATGGTTGCACCTGAAGCGGGAAAGGGGGGTAAACACTGCCGTCCCTGGCGCACTACCTCTAAAGAATTGCCGGCGAACCCTCCCACGGATAAAAACCGGCACAACAGAGCAGTCCATTGATAAATAAAGCTTTTCTTCTGTTGTTGCAGCTACCTCCTTGGAGGTAGACAGGCCCAGCATAGCCCCATACCCCCCAGGCGCACGTTGATCTGGGTCAAGCGGCACGGGGGGCTGGCCCCTAACCATGCGCTCATGGAATCACTTTCTGGAGCGCATACCGTGACTCAACCCCGTATGAGACAAGGCCTGGTGCTGGGCATGAGCACCCTGGCCTTCACCGTCTGCTTTATGGTGTGGATGATGTTCGCCGTGCTTGGCGTGCCGATCAAAGACCTGCTGCAACTCAACGAAACCCAGTTCGGCCTGCTCGCGGCCACCCCGGTATTGACCGGCTCCCTGGTGCGCCTGCCGCTGGGCCTGCTCACCGACCGCTTCGGTGGGCGCATCGTGTTCTTCCTGCTGATGCTCGCCTGCGTGCTGCCGCTGTACCTGATCACCTACGCCACCGCCTATTGGCAGTTCCTGGTACTGGGCCTGTTTGTCGGCCTGGCCGGCGGCTCGTTTTCGGTGGGCATCGCCTACGTCGCCAAGTGGTTCGACAAAGAGAACCAGGGTTTTGCCATGGGCGTGTTCGGCGCCGGCAACGCGGGCGCGGCGGTCACCAAATTCCTCGCGCCGGCGCTGATTGCTCTCGGCACCTGGCACCTGGTACCCAAGGTGTTCAGCGCGATCCTGTTTATCACCGCGCTGATGTTTTGGTTTCTCACCAGCGAGAACAAGGCGCACCGCAGTGCCGGCGGCGCGACCCTGCGCCAGCAACTGCTGTGCCTGAAGGATCCGGCCGTGTGGCGCTACTGCCAGTACTACTCGATCGTGTTCGGCGGCTACGTTGCGCTGGCGCTGTGGATGACCAAGTACTACGTGCAGGAATACGGTTTCAGCCTGCAAAGCGCCGCGCTGCTGGCTGCGTGTTTCTCGCTGCCCGGCGGCGTGCTGCGCGCCGTCGGTGGTTGGATGTCCGACCGCTGGGGCGCGCAGAGCGTGACCTGGTGGGTGTTGTGGGTGAGCTGGGTTTGCCTGTTCCTGCTCAGCTATCCGCAGACCCAGCTGCAAATCACCACCGTCAACGGCCCCCTCGATTTCCATATCGGCCTCAATGCCACGCTGTTCACCGTGCTGCTGTTTGTGATGGGAATCGCCTTCGCGTTCGGCAAGGCCTCGGTGTTCAAGTACATCGCCAATGACTACCCGCAAAACATGGGCGCGGTGTCCGGCATCGTCGGCCTGGCCGGTGGCCTGGGCGGCTTTGTGCTGCCGATCCTGTTCGGCGCCCTGGTGGACCTCACCGGCGTGCGCTCGTCCTGCTTCATGTTGATGTACGGCGTGGTCTGGGTCTCCCTGACCTGGATGTACCTCAGCGAAATCCGCCAACAGCCGTTGCTCGGCAAACAAGCTCTCCAAGGAGAATGATCATGTCCATCGCGCAAAAGCCCGCTTCGGGCCCGGTGATCCATGACTGGCGCCCCGAAGACCCGGCGTTCTGGGGCGCCAGCGGCAAGAAGACCGCCACCCGCAACCTGTGGATCTCGATCCCCGCGCTGTTGCTGGCCTTTGCCGTGTGGATGGTGTGGAGCACGGTGATCGTGCGCCTCAACGCCATCGGCTTCAGCTTTACCACCGACCAGTTGTTCTGGTTGGCCGCGTTGCCGGGTTTGTCCGGCGCCACCTTGCGCGTGTTCTATTCGTTCATGGTGCCGATCTTCGGCGGGCGCCGCTGGACCGCCTTGAGCACCGCGTCGCTTCTGCTGCCGGCGCTGTGGATGGGCTTCGCGGTGCAGGATCCGGGCACGCCCTACAGCGTGTTTGTGCTGATCGCCTTGCTCTGCGGTTTCGGCGGCGGCAACTTTGCCTCGAGCATGTCCAACATCAGTTTTTTCTACCCCAAGGCCCAGCAGGGCACCGCCCTTGGCTTGAATGCCGGCCTGGGCAACCTGGGCGTGTCGGTGATGCAGTTCTGCGTGCCGCTGGTGATCACCTTCGGCGTGTTCGGCCTGGTGGGCGGTCAACCGCAAACCTTGCCGGATGGCAGTCAACTCTGGCTGCAGAACGCCGGGTTTATCTGGGTGCCGTTCATTCTCGCCGTCACCGTGGCGGCCTGGTTCGGCATGAATGACCTGTCCAGCGCGCGTGCGTCGTTCAGCGAGCAGGCGGTGATTTTCAAGCGCAAGCACAACTGGCTGATGTGCTGGCTGTACCTGGCGACCTTTGGTTCGTTCATCGGCTTTTCGGCGGCATTCCCGCTGCTGATCAAGACTTCGTTCCCGGAGGTTGTGGCGCTGAAGTTCGCCTTCCTCGGCCCGCTGGTCGGTGCGCTGGTACGCCCGTTGGGCGGCTGGCTGGCGGACAAGCTGGGCGGCGCGCGGGTGACCCTGTGGAACTTCGTATTGATGATCGTGATGGTGTTCGGCGTGCTGCACTTTCTGCCGCAGAACGGCCAGGGCGGCAGCTTCTACGGCTTCCTCGGCATGTTCATGCTGTTGTTCATCACCACGGGCGTGGGCAACGGTTCCACCTTCCGCATGATCCCGGTGATCTTCCGCACTCTTCATGAAAAAGCCAGCGCCGGCAAACCCGCGGCCGTGCGCGAACAAGCCCTCAAAGACGCCGGCAAGGAATCCGCCGCCGTGCTGGGGTTCAGTTCGGCCATGGGCGCGTTCGGCGCGTTCTTCATTCCCAAGTCCTTCGGCACGTCCAT
The DNA here is from genome assembly GCF_001983175.1 of Pseudomonas cedrina subsp. cedrina. GTDB lineage: Bacteria > Pseudomonadota > Gammaproteobacteria > Pseudomonadales > Pseudomonadaceae > Aquipseudomonas > Aquipseudomonas cedrina. Next base: position 124,611 of record NZ_MNPW01000003.1, on the reverse strand, counting down.
GGCCGCCACCGGCAGCCCGGCCATGGCGTTCTACCTGTTTGTCGGTTTCTACCTGAGCTGCATCGTCGTGACCTGGTGGTGGTACGCCCGCAAAGGCTGCGCCACACCCTGCTAGTCCGACCCGAATTCGCGGGGCAACGCACCCCGCACGCCTGATGAGGAAAGCACCATGAGTCACTTACTGGATCAACTGCGGTTCTTCAACCGCAAGCAAAACGAGTTCTCCGAAGGCCACGGCGAGACCCGTAAAGAGTCCCGCGACTGGGAAAATGTCTACCGTTCGCGCTGGCAGTACGACAAGATCGTGCGCTCCACCCACGGGGTGAACTGCACCGGTTCCTGCTCCTGGAAGATCTACGTGAAGAACGGCCTGATCACCTGGGAAACCCAGCAGACCGACTACCCGCGCACCCGCAATGACCTGCCCAACCACGAACCCCGTGGCTGCCCGCGCGGCGCCAGCTACAGCTGGTACATCTACAGCGCCAACCGGCTCAAGTACCCGAAGATCCGCAAGCCGCTGCTCAAACTCTGGCGTGAAGCGCGCCTGACGATGGCGCCTGTGGAAGCCTGGGCGAGCATTGTCGAGGACAAGGTCAAGGCCGACTCCTATAAGAGCAAGCGCGGCATGGGCGGTTTCATCCGCTCCAATTGGGAGGAGGTGAACGAGATCATCGCCGCCTCCAACGTCTACACCATCAAGCAGTACGGCCCGGACCGCATCGTCGGCTTCTCGCCGATCCCGGCCATGTCCATGGTCAGCTACGCGGCGGGCTCGCGTTACCTGTCGCTGATCGGCGGCGTGTGCCTGAGTTTCTACGACTGGTACTGCGACCTGCCACCGGCCTCGCCGATGGTGTGGGGCGAGCAGACCGACGTGCCGGAATCGGCCGACTGGTACAACTCCAACTACATCATTGCCTGGGGTTCCAACGTCCCGCAGACCCGTACTCCGGATGCGCACTTCTTCACCGAGGTGCGCTACAAGGGCACCAAGACCGTGGCCATCACCCCGGACTACTCGGAAGTGGCCAAACTCACCGACCTGTGGCTCAACCCCAAGCAGGGCACCGACGCCGCGCTGGCCCAGGCGTTCAACCACGTGATCTTCAAGGAATTTCACCTGGATAAACCGAGCGCGTATTTCACCGACTACGCCAAGCGCTTTACCGATTTGCCGGTGCTGGTGATGCTCAAGCCGATGACCGGTTTCGCGCCAGGTGCAGGCTTCCAGCCGGACCGCTTCCTGCGCGCCTCGGACCTTACCGGCAACCTCGGCCAGGACAACAACCCGGAATGGAAAACCATCGCCCTCGATGAAAGCGGCGAGCTGGTCTCTCCGCAAGGCTCCATCGGCTACCGCTGGGGCGAGAAGGGCAAGTGGAACATCCTCGCCAAAGAGGGCGGTGAAGGTCGCGCCATCGACTTGAAACTCAGCCTGATCGGTGACGACGTCGCCGAAGTGGCCTTCCCGTATTTTGCCGGCGAAGCCCACGAGCACTTCCAGCACGTGGCCGGCGAGGCGGTGCAGTTCCGTCGCGTGCCGGTGCACAACGTGACCCTGGCGGACGGCAGCGTGGCCAAGGTCGCGACGGTGTTCGACTTGTCCGCCGCCAACTTGGCCATCGACCGTGGCCTGGGCGGCAATAACGTAGCCAAGGACTACGACGACGCCAGCGTGCCCGGCACCCCGGCGTGGCAGGAGGCGATCACCGGCGTCAGCCGCGAGAAAGCCATCCAGATCGCCCGTGAGTTCGCCGACAACGCCGACAAGACCCGTGGCCGTTCGATGATCATCGTCGGCGCGGCGATGAACCACTGGTACCACATGGACATGAACTACCGCGGGCTGATCAATATGCTCATGCTCTGCGGTTGCGTCGGCCAGACCGGCGGCGGCTGGGCCCACTACGTCGGCCAGGAAAAACTGCGCCCGCAATGCGGCTGGCTGCCCCTGGCCTTCGGCCTGGACTGGAACCGCCCGCCACGCCAGATGAACGGCACCAGCTTCTTCTACGGCCACAGCTCACAGTGGCGCCACGAGAAGATGAACATGCACGACGTGCTCTCGCCGCTGGCCGACAAGTCGCAGTTCCCCACCCACGCCCTGGACTACAACATCCGCGCCGAACGCGCCGGCTGGCTGCCCAGCGCGCCGCAACTCAACACCAACCCGCTGCATATCTGCCGTGATGCGGCGGCGTCGGGCATGGACCCGAAAGACTACGTGGTCAAGTCCTGGCAGGACGGCACCTTGCGCTTCGCTTGCGAACAACCGGACAGCCCGGTGAACTTCCCGCGCAACATGTTCATCTGGCGTTCCAACCTGCTCGGCTCGTCGGGCAAGGGCCATGAGTACATGCTCAAGTACCTGCTAGGCACCAAGAACGGCGTGATGAACGAAGACATCGGCTTTGGCGGCGAGAGCAAGCCCACCGAAGCCGAGTGGGTCGACGATGGCGCCATCGGCAAGCTCGACCTGGTGACCACCCTGGACTTTCGCATGTCGTCCACCTGCGTGTATTCCGACATCGTCTTGCCGACCGCCACCTGGTACGAAAAAGACGACATGAACACCTCGGACATGCACCCGTTCATCCACCCGTTGTCGGCGGCCATCGACCCGGCGTGGGAGTCGCGCTCGGACTGGGAAATCTACAAGGGCATCGCCAAGGCGTTCTCGGCCATGTCGGTCGGCCACCTGGGCGTTGAGCAAGACCTGGTCACGGTCCCGCTGATGCACGACAGCGTCGGCGAGCTGGCCCAGCCGTTCGGCGGCACCGACTGGAAAAGCGCCGGCGTGGCGCCGGTACCGGGCAAGAACGCGCCGAACATGGCGGTGGTGGAGCGCGACTACCCGAACATCTACAAGAAATTCACCTCGCTGGGCCCGATGCTGGAAAAACTCGGCAACGGCGGCAAGGGCATCAACTGGAACACCGATGAAGAAGTCGAGTTCCTCGGTGAGCTGAACCATCACGAAGGCGACGCCGGCATCAGCCACGGTCGGCCGAAGATCGACAGCGCCATCGACGCTGCCGAAGTGATCCTGTCCCTGGCCCCGGAGACCAACGGCAAGGTCGCCTTGAAAGCCTGGGCCGCGTTGTCGCAATTCACCGGCATCGACCACAGCCACCTGGCGATCTCCAAGGCGCACGAAGCCATTCGCTTTCGCGACATCCAGGCACAGCCGCGCAAGATCATCTCCAGCCCCACCTGGTCGGGCCTTGAGGATGAACACGTGAGCTACAACGCCGGCTACACCAACGTCCATGAAAACATCCCATGGCGCACCATCACCGGCCGCCAGCAGTTCTACCAGGACCACCCGTGGATGCAGGCGTTCGGCGAGCAATTGATGAGCTACCGGCCACCGGTCAACACCCGCACCATCGAAGGCGTGAAGGGCAAGCGCAGCAACGGCGAGACCGAGATCGTGCTGAACTGGATCACCCCGCACCAGAAATGGGGCATCCACAGCACCTACAGCGACAACCTGCTGATGCTCACCCTGAGCCGTGGCGGCCCGATTGTGTGGCTCTCGGAAATCGACGCCAAGCGTGCGGGCATCGAGGACAACGACTGGATCGAGTGCTTCAACGTCAACGGCGCGCTCACCGCCCGCGCGGTGGTCAGCCAGCGTGTCAAGGAAGGCATGGTGATGATGTACCACGCCCAGGAACGCATCGTGAACGTGCCGGGTTCGGAAACCACCAAGACCCGTGGCGGCCACCACAACTCGGTGACCCGCGTGGTGCTCAAGCCCACCCACATGATCGGCGGCTATGCCCAGCAGGCCTACGGCTTCAACTACTACGGCACGGTCGGTTGCAACCGCGATGAATTCGTCGTGGTGCGCAAGATGGCCAAGGTCGACTGGCTCGATGGCTCCAGCGGCGATGACCTGCCGCGCCCATTGCCGACCGATATCGAGGAGAACTGAGATGAAGATTCGCTCACAGATCGGCATGGTGCTGAACCTGGACAAATGCATCGGCTGCCACACCTGCTCGATCACCTGCAAGAACGTCTGGACCAGCCGCGAAGGCATGGAATACGCATGGTTCAATAACGTCGAGTCCAAGCCCGGCATCGGCTACCCCAAGGAATGGGAAAACCAGGACAAGTGGAAGGGCGGCTGGGTGCGTAACGCCAACGGCAGCATCAACCCGCGTATCGGCGGCAAGTTCCGCGTGCTGGCGAACATCTTCGCCAACCCCGACCTGCCGAGCCTGGACGACTATTACGAGCCGTTCGACTTCGACTACCAGCACCTGCACACCGCGCCCCTGGGCGAGCACCAACCCACTGCGCGCCCGCGTTCGCTGGTGTCGGGCAAGCGCATGCAGAAGATCGAGTGGGGCCCCAACTGGGAAGAGATCCTCGGCACCGAATTTGCCAAGCGCCGCAAGGACAAGAACTTCGACCAGATCCAGGCCGACATCTACGGTGAGTACGAAAACACCTTCATGATGTACCTGCCGCGCCTGTGTGAGCACTGCCTTAACCCGGCGTGCGCGGCATCGTGCCCCAGTGGCGCGATCTACAAGCGTGAAGAAGACGGCATCGTGCTGATCGACCAGGAAAAATGCCGGGGCTGGCGCATGTGCATCAGCGGTTGCCCGTACAAGAAAATCTACTTCAACTGGAAGAGCGGCAAGTCCGAGAAGTGCATCTTCTGCTACCCGCGTATCGAAGCCGGCATGCCCACCGTGTGCGCCGAAACCTGCGTTGGCCGGATTCGTTATCTCGGTGTGCTGCTGTACGACGCCGACCGCATCAGCGAAGTGGCCAGCACCGCCAACGAGCATGACCTGTACGAGAAACAGCTGGAGATCTTCCTCGACCCCAATGACCCGGCGGTGATCCGCCAGGCCCTGGCCGATGGCGTGCCGCAGTCGGTGATCGATTCGGCCCAGCGCTCGCCGGTCTACAAGATGGCCGTGGACTGGAAACTCGCACTGCCGCTGCACCCGGAATACCGCACTTTGCCGATGGTCTGGTACGTGCCGCCACTCTCGCCGATCCAGAACGCGGCAGCCGCCGGTACCGTGGGCATGAACGGGGTGATCCCGGATGTCGACAGCTTGCGCATTCCGCTGCGTTACCTGGCGAACATGCTCACCGCCGGTGATGAAAAACCGGTCAAGCGTGCGCTCAAACGTTTGCTGGCGATGCGTGCGTTCAAGCGTTCCCAGCAAGTGGACGGCGTCGAAGACCTGCAAGTACTCGAAGACGTCGGCCTGAGCGTGAGCCAGGTGGAAGAAATGTACCGCTACCTGGCCATCGCCAACTACGAAGACCGTTTTGTGGTGCCCAGTGCCCACCGTGAAGACGCCATGAGCGACGCGTTTGCCGAGCGTTCCGGCTGTGGTTTCAGCTTTGGCAGCGGCTGCAGCGGCAGTTCCGACACCAACATGTTCGGCGCCAAGAAGGCCAACCGCCGCGACGTGCTCAAAACCGTACAGATATGGGAGGACTGAGCCATGCGCATTCTTAAAGTGATCTCACTGTTGCTGGACTACCCCACTGAAACCCTGGTGAACGGCCGCGACGAGCTGGAACAGGCGATTCTCGAATCTCGGGAAATCAGCCCCAAGCAGCGCGGTGCGTTGTTCGAGTTGCTGGAGCTGATCTGCGCCAATGACTTGATGGACGGCCAGGAACACTACGGCGCGTTGTTCGGCCGCGGGCGTTCGCTGTCGCTGTTGTTGTTCGAGCATGTGCACGGCGAGTCCCGTGACCGGGGCCAGGCAATGGTCGACATGATGGCGCAGTACGAAGCCGCCGGGTTTGCCATCGGCGTCAAGGAGCTGCCGGACTATATCCCGCTGTACCTGGAGTTTTTGTCCACCCGCGAAGACATCGAAGCCCGCGAGGGCCTGGCGGATGTGGCGCACTTGCTGGCGTTGCTCGCGGCACGGCTGGACGAGCGTGAGAGCGGTTATGCCAGCTGCTTCCGTGCGCTGCTGCAGATCGCCGGCGCCGAGCCGCACCAGGCGGTGGCTGAGCTGCGTGCCCAGGTCGCCGCCGAGCCGCGCGACGACTCCCTCGAAGCCCTGGACAAGATCTGGGAAGAAGAGGCGGTGGACTTTATGCAGGCCGAGCAGCAGGACCGTTGCAGTTCGTTACCGAGCGCGCCGGGCAAGGCCCGCGAAGAAAGCGCGGTGCCGTTGCATTGGGTGGATTTTCAGCGAGAAGGGCAGGCCAGCGTGCCGGCCGGGGAGGTGGGTAATGTCTAAGTGGAATTTGCTGGTATTCGGGGTCTATCCCTATGTTGCTTTGGCGATCTGCCTGTTGGGCAGTTGGGCGCGGTTCGACCTGTCGCAATACACCTGGAAGGCCGGTTCCAGCCAGATGCTCAATAACCGCGGCATGCGCGTGGCGAGCAACTTGTTTCATGTCGGCGTGCTGTTCGTGCTGGCCGGGCATTTTGTCGGCCTGCTCACCCCGGCGTCGATCTACCACCATGTGATCAGTACTGAAAACAAACAGTTGCTGGCGATGGTCTCCGGCGGCTTCTTCGGCCTGCTGTGCCTGGTGGGCTTGCTGATGCTGGTCAAGCGTCGTCTGAGCGACCCGCGCGTGCGGGCGACCTCAAGCCCGTCGGACATTCTGATCCTGCTGGTCCTGCTCGCGCAATTGTTGCTGGGGTTGCTGACTATTGTTGCTTCCACCGGCCATATGGACGGTTCGGTGATGGTGATGCTCGCCGACTGGGCGCAGAACGTGGTGCTGTTGCGGCCGGTGGAAGCGGCGGCGTCGATCGCGCCGGTGTCGCTGATCTACAAGGCGCATGTGGCGCTGGGCCTGACCCTGTTCGTGCTGTTCCCGTTCACCCGCCTGGTGCACATGGTCAGCGCGCCGGTCTGGTACCTGGGGCGTCGTTATCAAATCGTGCGGCAGAAGTGAGGAGAACAGCATGACCAGTGGATGCGGATGTGGTGGTGGCAATGGCGGCAGCGGCGGTTGCGGTTCATCGGCCAAAGAGGCGGTGGTTGAAGTCGCGGTGCCGCTTGAGCCTGAGTTGATCGCCAGCAGTGAACAGGAATGGCCGATCGTCAGCGTCAACGGCGTGCCGGTCACGCCCGAAGCGATGGCCCTGGAGTTGCAGTATCACCCGGCCGAAAGCCGCGAGTCGGCGGTTTACCTGGCCGCTCGCGCCCTGGTGATTCGCGAGTTGCTGCAGCAGCGCATCGCCGCGCTGGGCCTGGCGGTGGAGATCGCCGCCGGCGAAAACCAAGAGGAAGCGGCCACGCGCTTGTTGCTGGAGCGCGAGGTCAAGGTGCCCGAGTGTGACGAGGCCACCTGTGAGCGTTATTTCGAGAACAACCGTGGGCGTTTCCACAGTGCGCCGTTGCTGGCGGTGCGGCACATCCTGCTCGAATGCGCGCCGGACGACGCCGAGGCGCGGGATCTGGCGCACAGCCAGGCAGAAGTCTTGCTGCTGAGCCTGGAGGAGCAGCCAGGCCAGTTTGCCGAATTGGCCCTCAGGTATTCGGCGTGCCCGTCCAAGGCCCAGGGCGGCTCGCTGGGCCAGATCAGCAAGGGCCAGACCGTGCCGGAATTGGAGCGCCAGCTGTTCACCCTGGCGCCGGGCCTGGCCGGCAAACCGTTGGAGAGCCGTTACGGCTGGCACGTGATCAGCATCGACCAGCGCATCGAAGGCCAGCCGCTGCCCTATGAAGCCGTGGCCGGTTCCATCCGCACCCAGTTGCAGCAAGGCGTGTGGCAGAAGGCGTTGGTGCAGTACCTGCAAACCCTGATCGGCGCGGCGGACATCCGTGGGCTTGCGTTGCAGGGCGCCGACTCGCCGTTGGTGCAGTGACATGAGCCTGGTGGATGGGCTCGGCCGTTCAATCGATTACCTGCGCTTGTCGGTGACCGATCGCTGTGATTTTCGCTGCGTGTATTGCATGGCGCGAAACATGACCTTCCTGCCGCGCCAACAGGTGTTGAGCCTGGAAGAGCTGGAACGCCTGGCCAGGCTGTTTGTGAGGCAGGGCGTGCGCAAGATCCGCCTGACCGGCGGCGAACCCTTGATCCGTCCGGGCATTGTCGAGCTGTGCCGCAACATCGCCGCATTGCCCGGCTTGCGCGAGCTGGTGATGACCAGCAATGGCTCGCAGCTGGCGCGCTTGGCCCGGCCGCTGATGGAGGCGGGGGTCAAGCGCATGAACATCAGCCTCGACAGCCTGGATGCCGCGCGCTTTCGGACGATTACCCGCAACGGTGACTTGCGCCGGGTGCTCGACGGTATCGAGGCGGCGCGGGACGCGGGGTTCGAGCGGATCAAGCTCAACTGCGTGGTGATGAAAGGGCGCAATTTCGATGAGGTGCCGGCGTTGGTGCGGTATGCGATCGAGCAGGGCATCGACATCAGTTTTATCGAGGAAATGCCTCTGGGAGATGTGGGGCGTTCGCGGGGGGAGACGTTCTGCGCCAGCGATGAGGTGCGCGCGGTAATTGCGCGGGAACATGGGTTGGTGGACAGCACCGAGAACAGCGGCGGGCCGGCGCGGTATGTGCGGTTGGCGCGGCATCCGGGGACGCGCATCGGGTTTATTTCGCCTAATTCGCATAATTTCTGTGGCAGTTGTAATCGGGTCAGGATGACCGTGGAAGGGCAGTTGCTGCTGTGTCTGGGGCAGGAGCGGGCGGTGGATTTTCGGGGGTTGCTCAGGCGTTATCCATTCGACGATGGGCCGCTGGTTGAAGCCTTGCACGGGGCATTGAAGGGCAAGCCATTGCGCCATGATTTCACCGGGGCGGGAGAAGTGCAGGTGGTGCGGTTCATGAACATGAGCGGTGGCTGACGCCGAACTCGGTCAACTGTGGGAGCTGGCAAGTCAGCTCCCACATTTTGATCTTCGCCCGGACTTGATCCTGGTCAATGGCTGGCAAAGTGATTGATCGTAGTCTCACTGCATATTGTGTTTAAAGAACTAAAAATATCTATATGTAGTGTTTGGAGCCCCCCTAATGCAAAGCACCCTCAGCCCGCTGGTCAGTACCCGATTGCAAAAGCGCGACGGCAATCTAGTCCCTTTCAACCCCGAAAAAATCCGCCAGGCGCTGATCGCCGCCGGTACCGCCACCGGCGAATATCAAGCCAGCGACGTCGACCTGTTGCTGGGCGCTGTCCTCGCACGGCTCAGAGGCATCGAACACCTGGATGTAGAGCAAGTCCAGGACAGCGTCGAGCGCGTGTTGATGGACGCCGGTTATTTCCTGTCCATGCGCGCCTACATCGTCTACCGCGAACAACATGGCTGCTTGCGCCGCGACCGCAAGACGCTGATCGAAGTCGCCACTTCGATGAACGAATACCTCGACCGCGAAGACTGGCGCGTGCAGGCCAATGCCAACCAGGGGTATTCCCTGGGTGGGCTGGTGCTGAATGTGGCGGGCAAGGTCACCGCCAATTATTGGTTGGATGAGGTCTACAGCGAGCAGATCGGCCGGGCGCACCGCGAGGCGGACCTGCATATCCATGACCTGGACATGCTCGCCGGCTATTGCGCCGGCTGGTCCCTGCGTACGTTGCTGCACGAAGGGCTCAACGGCGTGCCGGGTCGCGTCGAAGCGGGGCCGCCCAAGCACTTGGGCAGCGCGCTGGGGCAGATGGTCAACTTTCTTGGCACCCTGCAGAACGAGTGGGCCGGCGCCCAGGCGTTCAGTTCGTTCGACACCTATCTGGCGCCCTATGTACGCAAGGACCAGCTCAGTTACGTCCAGGTGCGCCAGGCGCTGCAGGAGTTCATCTACAACCTCAACGTGCCGTCGCGCTGGGGCACCCAGACGCCGTTTACCAACCTGACCTTCGACTGGGTATGCCCCGAAGATCTGCGCGAGCAAATCCCGGTGATCGGCGGCGAGGAAATGCCGTTTGCCTATGGCGACCTGCAAGTGGAAATGGAGTTGATCAACCGCGCCTACATCGAAGTGATGCAGGCCGGCGATGCCAAGGGTCGGGTGTTCACCTTCCCGATCCCGACCTACAACATCACCCACGACTTCCCCTGGGACAGCGACAACGCCGACCGCCTGTTCGAGATGACGGCACGCTATGGCCTGCCGTATTTCCAGAACTTTCTCAATTCGGACATGCAGCCCAACCAGGTACGTTCGATGTGCTGCCGCCTGCAACTGGACGTGCGCGAATTGCTCAAGCGCGGCGGCGGCCTGTTCGGCTCGGCGGAGCAGACCGGCTCCCTGGGCGTGGTGACGATCAACTGCGCGCGCCTGGGCTACCTGTTCAAAGGCGACACCTCAGGCTTGCTCCAGCGTCTGGACAGCCTGATGCAAATGGCGATGGAAAGCCTGGAGGTCAAGCGCAAGGTGATCCAGCATCACATGGACGCCGGCCTCTACCCTTACACCAAGCGTTACCTGGGCACGCTGCGTAATCACTTCTCCACCATCGGCCTCAACGGCATGCACGAGATGCTGCGTAACTTCAGTGCTGACGAGCAGGGCATGCACACCGAACAGGGGCGCGCGTTTGCCCTCAGGTTGCTCGACCACGTGCGCGCCACTTTGCTGCGCTTCCAAGAAGAAACCGGCCACCTCTACAACCTCGAGGCAACCCCGGCCGAAGGCACCACTTACCGCTTCGCCAAGGAAGACCGCAAGCGCTACCCGGACATCCTGCAAGCGGGCAGCGCCGTCGCGCCGTATTACACCAACTCATCGCAACTGCCGGTGGGCTATACCCAGGACCCGTTCGAAGCCCTGGAACTGCAAGACGAGCTGCAATGCAAATACACCGGCGGCACCGTATTGCACCTGTACATGGCCGAGCAGATTTCCTCGACCCAGGCCTGCAAGCAGTTGGTGCGCAAGGCGCTGGGGCGGTTCCGCCTGCCGTACCTCACGGTCACCCCGACGTTCTCGATCTGCCCGGTGCACGGCTATCTCGCCGGTGAGCATGAGTTCTGCCCCAAGTGCGATGACGTGCTGGCCCTGGCCGCGCACGCCTGAACCGATTTTCCAACCCGCAAGGAGTTCCACCATGCAAGCATCCCAGCCACAACGTCAGCGCTGCGAAATCTGGACCCGCGTGATGGGTTACCACCGGCCGGTGTCGGCGTTCAACCCCGGCAAGCAGTCCGAGCACAAGGAGCGCGTGCACTTCACTGAAACGGCGGCTGCGGCCGGGCGCCAATGAGTCGAGCGCTACGGGTCGGGGGCATGGTGCCCCTGACCACCCTCGACTACCCCGGCATGCTCGCCTGTGTGCTGTTCTGCCAGGGTTGTGCCTGGCGCTGCCGTTACTGCCACAACCCTGGCCTGATCCCGCCGCGCGCGAGCACCGAGGTGGATTGGCGCCGGGTGTTGCTGTTCCTGCAACGGCGCCGGGACTTGCTCGACGCGGTGGTGTTCAGCGGGGGTGAACCGACGTTGCAGGAAGGCCTGCCGGCGGCCATGGACGAAGTGCGCGCGATGGGTTTTCACATCGGCCTGCACAGCGCGGGAATCAAGCCGGGCGGGTTTGCCCATGCGTTGCGCCATGCCGACTGGGTCGGGTTTGACGTCAAGGCGCTGGCCGAAGACTGCCAGTCGATTACGCAAGTCAGGGGCAGCGGCGCCGCCAACTGGCGCAGCCTCGATGCCTTGCTTGCCAGTGGCGTGGAGTACGAATGCCGCACCACGGTGCATTGGCACCTGATCGACCCCTCGCGCCTGTTGCTGCTGGCCCAACGTTTGCAAGCCCTTGGCGTGCAACGCTTCGCCGTGCAGATGGTGCGCACGGCCAGCATGCTCGACACGCAATTGCCGAGTGCACCGCTACAGGCCGCATTGCCGGAGTTATGGGGCCGCTTGCGCGAATTGTTTCCCGCTTTTGTATTGCGTGGGTGATCAGTGCCCTCAGCGAGTTAATAGATGCTGCCCACGCTGGGCAGGTGTTCATCAAGGAATGTTAAGAATGAAACAGTTAACCACGGCACAACGCATCGTCATCGGCTTTGCGATTGCGCCGTTGGCCCTGGTCGGCCTGGTGTTCTATGCCTTGCACGACCTGGCAACCCTCAAGCAGCAATCCGAGCAGATCGTGCAGCAGGACTGGCCCCGGATCGCACCGATCATGGTGATCGCCACCGGTGTGCGCGATAACGGCCGCAACACCCGCGACCTGCTGATCGACCAGGACAACAGCCAGGCCCAGGAAGCCATCGGCACCACGCGGCAGCGCATCACCCAGGCGTTCGCCACCCTCGAGCCGCTGCTCGACACCGCCGAAGGCAAGGCCGCCTACGCGACCTTGAAGGCGCATCGCGAAACCTACGTGGCCGCCTTCACCCAGGTGCAGGCGCTGATCAAACAGGGCGCCCGCGAGCAGGGCCTGGCCCAGCTCAAGCAACAGGTGATGCCGGCCGAGCTGGAAGTGTTCAAGAGCCTGGACGCGTTGATGGCCATGCAAGGGCGCCTGTTCGCCGAGCGCGAGCAGGCGGCGCAGGTGCTGTACGACGAGGCCCGGCGCAACATGCTCGGGCTGTTCCTGCTGTGCATGGCCCTGGTGGTGGCTGCCGCCGTGATCGTCACGCGCAGCGTGATCCGGCCCTTGGGTGGCGAGCCGGACGAAGCCGCCCGCGTGCTGAGCCATATTGCCCAGGGCGACCTGACCGTTGTGGTGCCACTGGGCAACAGCGCCGAAGGCAGCGTGATGCGCAACCTGCACCAGATGCAGCAGAGCCTCAACCAGATGGTGCGGCACATCGCAGCCTCGGTGGACGGCGTGGCCAGTTCGTCCGAAGAACTGAGTGCGGTGAGCGGCCAGACGAGCAGCAGCTTGCAGGCCCAGGGCCAGGAAATCGAACAGGCGGCCACGGCGGTGAACCAGATGACCGCCGCCGTGGACGAAGTGGCGCGCAATGCGGTGAGCACCAGCGAGGCCTCGCGCCTGTCGGAACAGACCGCCCACCGCGGCCGGGCCCAGGTGCAGGAGACCGTGGCGTCGATCAACACCCTGGCGAGCGGCGTAGTGGAAACCTCCGAACGTATCCAGCAACTGGCCGGGCGCGTGCAGGACATCAGCAGCGTGCTGGACGTGATCCGCAGCATCGCCGACCAGACCAACCTGCTGGCCCTCAACGCCGCCATCGAAGCGGCCCGTGCCGGCGAGGCCGGGCGTGGGTTCGCGGTGGTGGCCGATGAGGTGCGCGCGTTGGCGCATCGCACGCAGGCGTCGACCCAGGAGATCGAACAGATGATCGGCAACATCCGCCAGGACACCGAGCACGCGGTGGCCGCCATGCACAGCAGCAGCGAGCGGGTCCAGGCCACCCTCGGCGTGGCGCAGCGCTCCGGCGAGGCACTGGATGAAATCACCCGGTCCATCTCGCAGATCAATGAGCGCAACCTGCTGATCGCCAGCGCCACCGAAGAGCAGGCGCTGGTGGCGCGGGAAGTGGATCGCAACCTGGTGGGCATTCGCAACCTGTCGCAGCAAGTGTTGCAGGGGGCGATGCATACGCAAACGGCGGGGCAGGACCTGGCCGGAATGGCGGGGACACTGCATCAGATGGTGGGGCGGTTCAAAGTCTAGCGGCGACTCTCCAAACTGTAGTGAGCGGGCTTGCCCCGCGCTGGGTGGCGAAGCCGCCCCAAAACCAGCCGACTCGGTTATAGCTGCAACACGGAGGTGCCTTTGTTAGGGCGGCTTCGCCACCCAGCGCGGGGCAAGCCCGCTCACTACATCGACAGCGCCGCACCACCCTGAGGCGCCAACACCAAACCAAAGGGCCGAAACAGTGCGCGATCGCCCTGGCTTGACGCGGATCAAGGCCAGGCATGCGCTGCATGATTAAAGTGAACACACCGTTCGCCGGCAAGGACTCCCATCATGGCCAAGCCTTTTCCTTTGCATCCCAAACACCCCGAGCGCATCTGCTGGGGGTGTGACCGCTACTGCGCAGCGACCGACCTGGCCTGCGGCAACGGCGCGGACCGCACCATGCACCCGGTAGAGATGCTTGGTGACGACTGGTACGAACACGGCGACTGGGGGCTCGCGCCCGAGCCGCCGACTGCGGATGAGCCGTCAGCTGCCTGATCGGGTTTTTGACTGGCTGTCTTGTTCGGAATCTTCAGGGGGCTGGGCCGGCTCAGCCGGTTTGCGCGGCTGCTCGTCGGTGTCTTTGCTTTTCTTGTCGCTGTCCGAGGGGCTGCTGGGAAAATTCCCCGGCGGCAGCGCGGAGCCGGTGGCGCTGTCACCACTCAAGAGGTTCGCGGCAGGTTCAGGGTTGTCGCCAAAGGCGGCGAGGGCGGGGCCGGTGAGCAGGGCTGACAGGCCGACGATAAGCAAAATCCGTTGGGACGATCTGGTCTTCATGACGCAATCCCCTATCGTGTAGATAATTCGTCTGATAACACTCGGATAGCCCCGAAGCCTGGATCATCTCCAGGCCCCGGTCATGCCTGGGTCACGCCGCCAACGGCTTGGCCGACTGCGACTTTTTGTACGCCGCCTTCATGGCTTCCATTTCGGCACCCAGCTCTTCGAGTTGCGCCTTGCCCAACAGCTTTTTAGCCTGCGGGAACATCTCGCTTTCCTCTTCCTCGATATGGTGCTCGAGCAGCTCCTTGACCACTTTGACGCGGCCCGAGAACTCGGTGGTGGACGGGTCGGTCTGCTTCAGGTCCGGCAGTACCAGGGAGTCCACGGTGCGATGCTCTTCCTTGGCTTCGTGGTACATGATGTCCTGTTCCTTGCCGCCGGCTTTGCGGAAAGCCGGGTAGAGGATTTCTTCTTCAAGCTTGGTGTGCAGGGTGATTTCCATCTCCAGCTTGGCCAGCAGCTCAGTACGTTTCTTAACCCCGCGTTCGGTCGACTCACTCAATTGAGTCAACAGGGCCTTCACGCGTTCGTGGTCGGCGATGAGCAGGTCAATGGCATTCATGGGTGACACCTCACGGAAAACTCAGGGCGTGTCGAAATGCACGCCTCGTCCATGGGAGTACTGCATCAGGTGTACCAACTCTGCCTATTTATAAATATTCATTAAAATCAATTAGATATGTTCGTGTTGAGGCGGCGCTGGTCGTGCAGGTTGCATGGTTGGCCGCGCGGGACATTGCATTCCACAACGAAGCGGCGGTGTCGCAAATTTAATGGAACCCTGGCGGCAAATATTTGACCTAATGCATACGACCTAGGAGGTGAAGCATGGAAATCCACTATATCTGGATTGGTTTGGCAGTGATTCTGCTGTTGTTGGAATTGTGGGCGATCAATGTCGTCTTGCGCAGCACTGGTGGCTGGGAGACCAAAGGGTTGTGGCTGATCATATTGATCTTCGTGCCGTTGTTCGGCCTGATTGCCTGGGCGATGTTCGGGCCCAAGCGTGAAATGCCGGAACACCGCAGGAGCTGAGGCAAGCCCCGCCCGGCAACCTGCAAACAGGCTCCGTATCGCAAGATGCGGAGCCTGTTTCGTTTCGGTTGCAGCCAGCTTGTAACGCACAACGCCCCGAATCATTCGGGGCGTTGTTTTTCCATCGCAGCCGGCTCAGCCAACCAGTGCCTTGGCAATCGCCTCGTTAAACGCCGGCAGATCGTCCGGCGTGCGCGAGGTGATCAGCGTCCAGCCATTGGCCGTGCACAGCTTGACCTCGGCATCGACCCAACCGGCGGCGCCGGCGTTTTCCAGGTCGATGCGTACGCTCTTGTAGGAGGTCAGCGTCTTGCCCTTGACCACGCCCGCATCGATCAGCGTCCACGGGCCATGGCAGATGGCGGCAATGGGCTTGCCGGCCTCGGCGAAGTCCTTGATCAAGCGCAGCGCCGCTGCGTCCTGACGCAAGGTGTCGGCGTTGACCGTCCCGCCTGGGATAACCAGGGCGTCAAAGTCCTTGCTGACCACATCCGACAATTGCACGTCGGACTCCACGGTCTGGTCCTTTTCGGTGTCGCCGACAAAGGTCTGGGTAGTCCCGCCTTTGCTGGAGCCATGGGTCACGGTGGCGCCAAAACCGCGCAGCGCTTCCAGGGGCTTGAGCAATTCATCGCGCTCGATGCCGGTGTTGGACGTGATGATCAGGATTTTCTTCCCGTTGAGTTGCGCACTCATGTTCGGATGCCTCCTGTGCAGTGAATGAAATTACTTGGCGTACTTGCTTTGCAGCTCCTTGGCTTTTTGCAGGTGCTGTTCCAGGGTCGGCAGTTTCTCGGTTGCGAAAGCCTTCAGCTCGGCGTTGTCCGAGGAAGTGGACTCTTTCTTGAACAGTTCGACCGCTTTTTCATGGGCGTTGACTTGGTTATTGGCGTAGGCCTTGTCGAACGATTCGTCGCGCATTTCGAGGATGGCTTTCTTGGCCTTGTCCATCAGCGCTGCTTCGTCCGGCACTTCCAGGTCGTGCTTCTTCGCCAACGCCATCAGCGCCTGGTTGGCCTTGGTGTGGTCATCAATCATGTGCTGGGCGAAGGTTTTCACGTCAGCCGAGCCGCTCTTTTGCAGCGCGAGCTTGCCGGCTTCGATTTCAGTGATACCGCTTTGTGCCGCCTCGTCGACGAAGTCATTGGAGGTGGCCGCCATGGCGACGGAAATCGAACCGGCGACCAGTGCGAAAGTCAGGCCCATCTGTTTCATCAGCTTGGTAGTCATGGTGTATCTCCTTGTGGATGACGTGATGTCGTTACCTGAAAATTGAGCGGGGGGCTGTGCAAAAGGTTTAATTTTTTTTGGATTTTTTTCGCCAGTGGTGGGGTGGGCAATTTACTTGAACTATCGAAATGCTCCGGGCTCTGCTCAATAGCTGCCCGTTGTTTTAGCGGGCTTTGACTGCCAGGAGATGCACCGTGACCGATCACAACCGCGCCGACAAAACCCCCGACCCCATCAGCTCCGAGCAGACGCAAAAAGGCAGCGAGCGTCCGTCGAAGGGGCAGACCCTGGAACACCCGAATCCCGATACCAAAACCGTCGACAAAGTGATCACGCCCACGTCGATCAAGGACACCGAGCGCCAGACCGACGCGATCAATGAACAGGCCACCAAGGCCGAGCGCAAGCTGGACCGCTGAACATGGCCAAGGCTATTTCGGCGTCCGAACTGGGCATCGAGCTTCAGCGCGAAGATGACGCCAGCCTGTTCAAGTGGTTTATCGCCAGTTTCCTGATGGGCAAGCGTATCCAGGCGCCGATTGCGGCGCAGGCCTACAAGGTGATCGTCGAAGAACAAGGTTGCGACACCGCGCGCAAACTGCAGCATTGCACCTCGCGTGACTTGGTGGCCATGCTCGGCCGTGCGCATTACGTGCGCTATGACGAGACCACGGCGCAACGCCTGCTCGACCTCAGCGCCAAGCTCAACGCCGAATACGCCGGCAGCATCATCCGGATGCGCAACGCCAGCGATAGTCCTGAAGCCTTTGAAAAACGCCTGGCTGAATTTGACGGCGTCGGGCCCAAGACCATCGAGATTTTCATGCGCGATGCGGCCAAGGTGCTGTTTTGACCGCACCGCTTTACATTGGCTGTGCGGGCTGGAGCCTGCCGCGTGAATCCTGGCCGGCCTTTGCCGGTGAAGGCACGCACTTGCAGCGCTACGCTTCACGCTTCAATGCGGTGGAAATCAACAGTTCGTTTTATCGCCCGCACTTGGCCAAGACCTATGAGCGCTGGGGGCAATCGGTGCCCCCGACGTTTCGTTTCTCAGTCAAGGTGCCCAAGCGCATCACCCATGAATTGCGCTTGCAGCGCTGCGAAACAGCGTTGGATGAGTTTCTTGCTCAATGCGTGCATTTGGGCGCGAAACTTGGCTGCCTGTTGGTGCAATTACCGCCTTCGCTGCACTTCGAACCGGTGGTGGCCAGTGTTTTTTTCAGGGCCTTGCGCCAGCGCTTTACCGGCGATGTGGTGCTCGAACCGCGTCATCCGAGCTGGCTGGCCGCTGAAGGCCTGCTGCAGGACTTGCAAATAGGCCGCGTGGCCGCCGACCCGCCGGTGATCGAAACGGGCGACGCGCCGGCCGGTTGGCAGGGCGTGCGGTATTGGCGCCTGCATGGATCGCCGCGTATCTACCACAGTGCTTATGGACCGCAACGGGTGCAGGCACTGTCGCGGCTGTTGAGCCGGTCTGTGCAGGACTCCGTTCCCACTTGGTGCATCTTCGACAACACCGCCAGCGGCCATGCAACGTCCGACGGCCTGTGCTTACTCGACCTTCATTCATAGGCGTCCACGTCGTCTAAACGATATGAGCGTAATGGCTGGTTGCGCAGCCGATGGGCGGCTACTCTCAGCGTTCAGTTCAGGGAGAGGTGACCTCGATGTCGTTGATGACCACCATCGAAGATTTACGCAGGCTGGCGCAAAAACGTGTTCCACGGATGTTCTACGACTACGCCGATTCCGGCTCCTGGACTGAAAGCACCTACCGCGCCAATGAAAGCGATTTCGCCGGTATCAAATTCCGCCAGCGGGTGGCGCGCAATATTGATGAACGATCGATCCGCGCGACGATGATCGGCCAGGACATGGCCATGCCGGTGGCCCTGGCGCCGACCGGGTTGGCCGGTATGCAGCACGCCGACGGCGAGATCCTCACCGCCCGTGCCGCCGCTGCCTTTGGCCTGCGTTACACCTTGTCGACCATGAGCATCTGCTCCCTGGAAGACATTGCTGAACACGTCGGGAAGCCCTTCTGGTTCCAGCTATATGTGATGCGTGACCGTGCCTTTATCGAGCAATTGATCGAACGCGCCAAGGCGGCCGGCGTGGATGCCTTGGTGCTGACCCTCGACTTGCAGATCCTCGGGCAGCGCCACAAGGACCTGATCAACGGGCTGTCGGCGCCGCCCAAACTGACCTTGCCGAATATCCTCGACATGGCCACCAAACCCCGCTGGGTGATGGGCATGCTCGGCACCCGGCGCCATGGCTTCGGCAATATCGTCGGGCATGTCAAAGGGGTGGCCGACATGAGCTCACTGTCTTCCTGGACCGCTCAACAGTTCGACCCGCGCTTGAGTTGGGACGATGTGGAGTGGATCAAGAAATGCTGGGGCGGCAAGTTGATCATCAAGGGCATCCTCGATGTGGACGATGCGCGCCTGGCCGCCAATTCCGGTGCCGATGCATTGGTGGTGAGCAATCACGGTGGGCGCCAACTGGATGGTGCACCGTCGAGCATCAGCCAACTGCCGGCGATCGTGGAAGCGGTGGGCGAGCGCATTGAGGTGTGGCTTGATGGTGGCATTCGTTCCGGCCAGGACGTGCTCAAGGCGATGGCCCTGGGTGCCAAAGGCACCATGATCGGCCGCGCGCACCTGTATGGCTTGGGTGCGATGGGCGAGGCGGGCGTGACCAAGGCACTTGACATCATCGCCCGTGAGTTGGACGTGTCGATGGCGCTGTGTGGGTATAACGATATACGCGATGTGAATCGCGAGATTTTGTTGCCGGGTACCTTTCCAGAAACGGTTGACCGAGCAAAAAAATCGTAAAAATATAAAAAGAGTTGTCCACGGAAACCGTGGGTATCTCTGTGGATAACTTTGTGAAGCCCCGGCAGGGTTGGCGATCTAAGCCGAGGTCATTATTTGATCAACTTTTGTTTTGACCCAGCATGGGCTGGGTTTGAGCTTGACAGGCAAGCGCGAACCCAGTGCCGAAAAGCGTTTTACGAGTCGCCGTCGCGGCTTCTGGAGTGCGTGACCACGTCAGGCGGCATCTTCACGTGCATCAACTTGTCCAGCGCCTGGCCATAACTGCGGCCGGCCAGGCTCATGCTGTTGTTATGGCTGGCGCCGGGCACCAACAGCAGGCGCTTGGGTTCCTGGGCGGCTTCAAACAGCTGCTGGCTGAAGCGCGGTGGTACGTAGCGGTCGTCCAGGCCGTGGACCACCAGTAGCGGCATATGGATATCGGCAATCTTGTCGATGGAATCGAACTTCTGTGACAGCAGCCAACGCACGGGCAGCGAGGTGTTTGCCACCGCCGTGGCCACGTCTCCAAGGGAAGTAAAAGTGGATTCGATCACCAGCCCGCGCACCGGCAGCGGCGTTTGCCTGCCCAGCTCGGCAGCCAGGTCGATGGCCACCGCGCCGCCCAGGGAATGCCCGTAGATCAGGCGTTTGCCGGGGTCCGGCTGCAGCACCTGGAAACGTTCCCAGGCGATGCGCGCGTCCTCATACACGGTGGTTTCCGACGGCAGCTCGCCGTGGCTCTGGCCAAACCCGCGATAATCGATGGCCAGCACCGAATAGCCCAGGGCGTGCAATTGCTCGATGCGGAACAACTGCCCGGTCAGGTTCCAGCGCACGCCGTGCAGGTAGAGGATGGCGGGTGCGTCCTTGTTGTCTGCCGGGTACCACCAGCCATGAATCGTTTGCCCCGACTTGAAACTGGCCGGCTTCAGTTCGAATTCCTGCACGGCCTTGGGCAAGCCGCTGTACCAACTGGCGTTACCCGGTTCGATGCGAAACACCAGTTCACGCTCCTTGTGCTGCAGCATGGCGCAGCCCACCGGCAGGCCGACGATCAACAATGCCATGCACAGGAGGGGAAACCAGCGCAGGCTCAGGCGCGAGAAAAAACGAGAGGACATGAAGGTTCCAGGGAAAAGGTGAAGCAGGGGTTTTACCAGATGGCCCCCACGGGCAGGAATTAATACGACAGCCGTATACGGGGATTGCTTGCAAAGTGTTACAGCTTCGCAAGCGAGCCGTCACCTTGACGCTGACGCCGCCCCCACGACATGCTCTGGCTCCTTTGAGCCAAGGACTGATCATGGACAACAGCCCCGTTCGCATCACTGCCGAAGAGACACTCTCGGAAAACTGGTACCTGCTGAAAAAATACAGCTTCGACCTGCGCCGCCGCGACGGCAGTTGGCAAGCCCAGACCCGCGAGGTATACGACCGCGGTAATGGCGCGACCATCCTGCTGTACAACCGCGAGCAGCGCACGGTATTGCTGATTCGCCAGTTCCGCATGCCCACCTTCGTCAATGATTACCACGGCTACCTGATCGAAGCGGCGGCCGGGTTGCTCGACAATGCCAGCCCCGAGGAACGTATCCGCCTGGAAGCGGAAGAGGAAACCGGCTACCGCGTGAGGCATGTGGAGAAGGTCTACGCGGCGTTCATGAGCCCGGGTTCGGTGACGGAGCGGGTTCATTTTTTTATCGGTGAATATCAACCTGGGGATCGGGTTGGCGGCGGTGGCGGGTTGGCGGAAGAGGGGGAGGATATCGAGGTGCTGGAGTTGGGTTTCGAGCAGGCGTTGGGCATGGTGCAGGGCGGTGAAATTGTGGATGGGAAGACCATCATGCTCCTGCAACACCTGGAATTGCGGATGCTCAAAGAGGGATGGTAAACCCGTATTCTCCCGGGCAAACCGGCGTTGCCATTGATCGTTCCCACGCTCCGCGTGGGAATGCCGCCTGGGACGCTCCGCGTCCCGCCGTGTGACGCAGAGCGTCACGGGATGCGTTACCACGCGGAGCGTGGGAACGATCACATGGAATGCTTACTACATAGACCCTGAACCATATCGCTGTTCCTGGAACGATTCTGCCCAGCGCAGACAGAAGTCATGTTGCTCCTGTATGTCGTTGGTCAGATCAACTTCTTCGTAGGCAAAGATATGGACAAGTTCACCGTCTGGCTGTCCCATCGTCAGCTCATAAGCGACAAGGCCATTTGACATATGGGAAGACATGCCGGATGTATGCACATTGATCCTGGCGCCCTTGCACAAGAATTGGATGTCTTTCAAATCGGCTCTCATCAGGCCGAAGCTGTCGTACAGATCGAGTGCGGTATAGGTTTTACGCAGCCCGTTGTTCAGCAGTAAGTTAAGGGTTGGCTTGCCCGCTTCGTATTCGACCACTGCGTTTTCACGGATACCGTTTTTGATGAGGGTGATCTCACGTGATTTCATGGGTATGTCCTATTAGGATTCAATATCGTGTACCCCTTGAAGGTGCCATCTTCATTGACGGGTGATGCCCCTAAAATGTCTTTTGATTCTATACGCCCCGGAACTGCAATTTCTGCTTCATTTTTGTGTTTGGAGCGTGTCCCAAGTTCTTTGTTTACGTCTCTTCCTGGGATTTTTTTAAGCGTGTAGAGAAATCCCTCTTCAAACCCGTAGCTTGACGCAAATACCAATGCCTGCGCCCTCGAGGTGGAGGTGGGGACGAAGTTGCTGGGAGGACTGGCATTGTTTAAAGAGTGCAGATAGAGATCAGTACTCGTCCCTCTGCTTTCGAATCCGGTTTCAAATATTTCATCGGGTTCTCTTGAATCCCCGCGATACAGATATCCTCGTTTTTGCTGAGGTATTGATGGAGACCGCTCATCAACGCTCAATTGCTCGGTTGGGTTCTCTACCGTTGATTGCGGTTTGCATCCGTCCCCGCCTGGGCAGGGGCTCAAACCCAGTGGATCAACCCAGCCCGTAGGGTTGTGCGCGTATTGGTAAGCGTTGATCCCACCCGCCAACTTCACCGGATCTGGCGTCAGGTAGCGACCAATGTCCGGATTGTAGTAGCGGTGGCGGTTGTAGTGCAGGCCGCTTTCTTGATCGAAGTACTGACCCTGGAAGCGCAGCGGGTTGTCGACTTTTCCTATGTCTAGGCGGCTAATTTCGCCATAGGCACGGTAATGCGCGGACCACACGATTTCGCCGTCCGGCGCGGTGAGTTCCTGTGGCGTGCCGAGGTGATCGAGTTGGTAGTGGTAGGGCTTGGTTTCTTTTGGGCCGAAGCCTTCCAGTAGGGCCAACGGCCGGAAGCTGTCCGGTTCGTAGAGGTAACTGCGGTGGCGGTCCGCGTGGTGTTCGGCGATGAGTTTGTCACCTTGCCAGAAGAACTCGGTGGTGATGCCGTCGACGGTTTTGCTGATGCGGCGGCCAAACGGGTCGTAGCGGTAGCTGGCGGTTTTTCCGTTGGGTTGGGTGATGCTGATCAGCCGGTGCTGGCAGTCGTAGCGGTATTCGGTGACGAGTTGTTGGCCTTTGCCGCGTCGTTCGCGGATGAGGTTGCCGAAGGCGTCGTAGTCGTAATGACGGTCGCCCTGGATCATCAGGCGGTTGCCGGCGACGATGTCGGGGCCGGGGCGGTCTTGCATGAGCAGGTTGCCGGCCGGGTCGTGGGCGAAGCGTTCCTGTTCGCCCTGTGAATGGTCGGCGCGGGTTAGACGGTTTAGAGGGTCGTAGTGGTAGCGGTGTTCGCCTTTACGGCTGT
Organism: Pseudomonas cedrina subsp. cedrina; assembly: GCF_001983175.1. Taxonomy (GTDB): domain Bacteria; phylum Pseudomonadota; class Gammaproteobacteria; order Pseudomonadales; family Pseudomonadaceae; genus Aquipseudomonas; species Aquipseudomonas cedrina. Next base: position 101,416 of record NZ_MNPW01000003.1, on the reverse strand, counting down.
CGCGCAGGCGGGTGAGGTTGCCGTGCTTATCGTAGTCGTATTGGCGTTGGCAAACCGCACCGTCTATGTCGCACAGGCCGTGGTTGAACAAGCGCCCCTGGTCGTCATATTGGTAGCTGCTGAGCAGCTTGCCTTGGCCTCTGTTGCGTTCTCGACCAGCATCGAATTGGTGCTCGGTGAGTGCTTGGCCATTTAGCGCTACTTTCTTGAGCTGGCCGCCTTTGCTGTAGTTGAACGCCAGTCGGTTGTTGTCCGGCAGGCGCAGGTTCTTCAGTTGGCCGCAGGCGTCGTAGCCGTAGCGCAGGGTGCCCCAGCCTTGGTGTTCGGCGGTGAGGCGGTTTTGCGGGTCGTATTCGTAGGCCAGCGCCCAGTGGCCATCGTCGACGCTGAGGAGATTGCCTTGGCGGTCGTAGGCGTAATCGATGATGTTGCCGTCGGGCAGGGTTTTTCTGACGACGCGTCCGGCATGGTCGCGTTCGTAGCGGGTGATTAGCTGACTGTCGTCGTCGCCGTGTTCGGTCTTTTCCTGCAGATTGCCGTTGAGGTCGTAAACGTAGGTGGCGCGTTTCCCGTCAAACCCGACTTCCTGTTGGATGAGGCCGTTGGCGTGGTAATCGAGTCGGTAGGTCTCGCCGGCTTCGTTTTCGATCTCGGTCAGCAACAGCCGGGCGTTGTTGTAACGGTATGTGACCTGGGTGCCATCGGCGTTGATGCGGCGGCTGATCAGGTGTAAACCGTCGGCATATTCGTAGCGGGTGACGTGATCCAGTTCATCGCGTTCGGAGGTGATTTTTCCGTAGGGGTTGTAGCTGTATTTGCGCGTTGCACCGCCCGGCAGCGCCACCCGAATCAACCTTCCCACGCTGTCCCATTGGTAGCGGGTCAGGGCGCCGTATTTTTCCTCAGATGCGACTTTCCGGCCCAGGTCGTCATAGCGATAACGCTTGATGTCGCCATCGGGCAACTGCTCTTCAAGTAACTGGCCACGCGCATTCCATACCAAGCGATGACAGCTGTGATCGGGGTACCACACGCCAATCAGTAGGCCGTGTTTGTTGTAGGTGTAGTACGTGCAATTGCCGTCAGGATCGGTCCTGCGCGTAACGTCGCCGTGGTCATTACGCTCATATTTCCAAACCGCTTCGCCACGTCGCACCACCCGTACGAAACCGTTGTCATGCTCGTAGGTCGTCGGCTCGTCATCTCCTGGAAACAACGCCACCAAACGCCCGGCGTCGTCGTACTGATACGCCGTGATTGCTCCGAGCGGGTCTTGCTCAACCGCCAGCCGACCTTTGTCATCGTAGGATTTGAAGTGTTGGGCGCCATCCGGGTCGATGCGCTGCACCAGCCGCGCACGATCATCGTGCAGGTAGACTTCCTGACTGCCATCGGCGTTAAACACCGTGACGCTGCCGTTGTCATCCCAGACATACCGCGTGTCCATCTGCGAGAAACTTGCCCAGTGCCGGACACACCGCGCCGCTTTGCCAGTCCGCTCCCACTCCCAGTAAAAACTCGCTCCACCGGCCAACCCACGCTCAAGAATGACATGCTGCTCGTCGTACCGATAAACCTCACTTTCGCCTACGGCATTGGTCGCCGAAACCAACCGTCCAAGGTCGTCATAGGCGTAGGAAACAATGTTCTGTTCGGTCACCCAGACAAACGGACCGTCGTCCACCGCCCGCTCAATCTGGTAATCCACCGCCACGATGCGGCCCGACGCATAGCGCAAAAACAACGACCGCCCGACACCGTTATCCAGCCGCTCAATGCGCCCCAAAAAATCTCGGGAAATCCGCAGCCGGTTGTCATACGCATCGCTGATCGCCGTCAGTACGCCGTCGCGAAAGTGGTAGAAACGCGATGCCTGGGCCAGCACCAATTCACCTGGCAACGCCCCCAAATAGATCGCAGCTTCCGCCAGGCTATTGGTAATCGCCGGCCGAGCAGCAGACGGCAAGGGCAGGGTGGTCGACCGGTTCTCATGATCGACCCACACCACCGAATCACCGGAAACACTAAGCCGATGCGCTAAAGAATGACTCCAACCAAACCCCAACCCGCAGTCGATTTCCACCGCACTGGTGCGGTACAAGCGTGTCCACTCAAACGGCAAAACCCCGTCCAGCACCCCATCGGTCAGCGTCAGCAATTCCTCGCCCGTGACCATCGACACCGGGCAGCCATTGGTCACGGTTTTATCCGAAGAATCAGCCGCATCCCCCGCCGGATTCTTAGCAACAGCAGGCACATCGTCGACATGTTCCTGCCGCACCAACACCGTCCGCTGTGACTTGTTGCGCACCACCGGCACCGGGTTGGAAACCAGCTGATCCCCAGCCTTCAACGGCGCAACCGGCACGGCCTTGATCGGCGTCGCCGCGCTCCCCAGCAGCAACGGCTTGGCCACTTCCACATGCGGCTCCAACCCAGGCCCCACAAGCTGATCCGCCAACCTCTGCAACCAAGTGCGCACCCACCCGGACTTGATAGGCCCCAGCGTCTGAACCCCCAGCCGAACCTGCACCCCCATGCCCCGCGTCGCCCAGGCCAGGAACAGATTGATCAGCACCTCGCCGGTGATCTCGCCCAGCAACTCGTACATCTGCGGCGGCGGCAGCAGGCGTATCCAGGCCACCATGGCTGACAGGTAGATGAACAACAGCGGCTCATCGCTGAGCACCAGCAGGCCTTTGGCAACGGCGTCCTTGCCCAGCTTCAGCAGTTCATCGAGTTCGGCCTGGGAGAGGTAATGCAGCAGCTTCTCGCTGTTCGCCTTGAGGTCCGCCAGCAGTTCATACAGCTGCGTGAGATCGTCCCAAAGGTGGTAGAGCGCCTTGCCAATCCCGGTCGAGAACGCCAACCCTTGCATGGCGCTGCGCTCGAAAGGCGTGGCGTTGGCAAACTCGTCCCATTGCGGCTTGAAGGTCTTCTTCCATTCTTCGCGCAGACGCTCGTCCAGCCCCGCGATCAGCGACTGATAAGACGCATACAGCGCCTTGACGTGATCCTTGGAAACGTTGGGATAAAAGGTGATCTGGTATGGCTGATCGCGGGTGCAATCGTTGATGTGAAGAATGCCGCTGGGGCCAATCATTCGATGGAGCGGCGCACCTATCGGACTGCCATCCGCAGCAATTGCCTGCAGCATCACCGGCGTGTTGCCGATGGGCACAAACCGCGTGCTCTCGAACATGTGCACCAGCGTCAGCGAGCCCTGAGCCTTGCACTGTGCAACCGTGCGACTGGGTTCTTTAGACGACGCGGGAGCGACAAGGGAGACCTCGTCGCCCACCTTGAACACCTGCTCCACTTCCAGCGCCGAACCCGTCCAGAAACTCTCGGCCCATGCGTCAAAGGTGTTCAGGCACTGGCGCAAGTCGCGAAAAACGCTGCCGACGTCCGGCTTCTTGGCGTCCATGGGGGACAGGACGAACTTGCCGATAACCGGAATCAAGAGGCAGCCCCACCCACCGGGGCCCATACAAAAAACATCATCTGCAATCCCTCGCACTGTGTATTCAGGCGAGGGACTTTGCAGAGGTTCCCGGAGCAGGGCAGTAGAGCTAATCCGGCCGTAACGTGGGACGCTTCGACATCGCTCGTCCTCCCCCAAGCGACTGGCGGCTATTGTCAGAAATTTCCTACAGGAGTACAAATGTACTCCATGACGACTCTAACGCCCCGCCGTACCGCCATCCTGACCTTCATCCGCGACCGCATCGCGCAGCAAGGCCAGCCCCCCAGCCTCGCCGAGATCGCCGAGGCGTTCGGCTTTGCCTCGCGCAGCGTGGCGCGCAAGCATGTGCTCGCGCTGACCGAAGCCGGGTTTATCGAGGTCAACCCCCACCAGGCCCGAGGCATTCGCCTGCTCAACCAACCGGTGCGCCCGGAATGGCTGGATGTGCCGGTGCTCGGGCGCGTCGCTGCCGGCTTGCCCATCGGCGCCGATGCCGAAGTGCACAGCCGCCTGCAGCTGGACCCGTCGACCTTCGCCAAAACCCCGGACTATCTGTTGCGGGTGCAGGGCGACTCCATGATCGAAGACGGCATTCTCGACGGTGACCTGGTTGGCGTACGCCGCAATGCCGAGGCCTTGAACGGGCAGATCGTGGTGGCGCGCCTGGATGGCGAAGTGACCATCAAGCGTTTCGAACGCAACGGCGACAGCGTGCGCCTGTTGCCGCGCAACCCCGCGTATCAACCCATCGTCGTCGGGCCCGATCAGGACCTGGCCATCGAAGGGGTGTTCTGCGGCCTGGTGAGGCAAGGCTGATGGGCGCCGTGGTTGCCCTGGACACGCTGTTCAATGGCGGGCGTGTCTGGAAGGGCCGGCCCGCCGCGCCGCCGGCCAGCGTACACCCCACCGGGCTGGCGGCGCTGGACGCGGTGTTGCCCACGGGCGGCTGGCCGGAGGCGGCCTTGAGTGAAATCCTGATGGCCAGGGAGGGCGTGGGCGAACTGCAACTGGTGCTGCCGACCCTGGCGCGCTTGTCAAAGGCGGGGGAGCGCATTGTGCTGGTGGCGCCGCCCTATACACCGTATCCCCACGCCTGGCAGAACGCCGGGGTGGATTTGCGCCTGCTTTCAGTGGTCCAGGCGCAGGAGCGCGACGCCTTGTGGGCCGCGGAGCAGTGCTTGCGTTCCGGCAGTTGTGGCGCGGTGTTGTGTTGGCCGCGCAAGGCCGATGACCGTGCGCTGCGGCGCCTGCAAGTGGCGGCGGAAACCGGACAGACCCTGGCGTTTGCCTGGCGCGCCTTGAGTGAGGCGGTCAATGCATCGCCCGCCGCCTTGCGCCTGGCCGTGGAGGCCAGGCCTGCCCAGGTGCGCGTGCTCAAGTGCCGGGGCGGGTTGGCCCATCCGGCGCCGATTGCGCTGGCGGGGCACTGAGCTTGCCATGCGCTGGGTGTGTATTGTCTTCCCGCAATTGGCGCTGGACGGGGTGCAGCGTGTGCACCCCGAGCCGGACCAGCCGCTGGCCCTGCTGGCCGGCACGCCGCAGCGGCGGGTGCTGCAGACCGTCAATGACGCGGCCCGCGCCCTGGGCCTGCGCCCCGGCCAGTCGCTGACGGCGGCGCATGCCCTGGCCAAGACCTTTGCCTGCGCCGAATACGATCCCGCCGAGATTGAACGCAGCCAACAGTTTCTGGCCGCATGGGCCTACCAGTTCAGCTCCCAGGTCAGCCTGTACTATCCGCGCGCCTTGTTGTTCGAGATCGAATCGAGCCTGGGCCTGTTCGGGCCCTGGCCACGGTTCGAAGCGCGCTTACGCAAGGAATTGACCGAACTGGGTTTTCACCACCGCATCGTCGCCGCGCCCAACCCGGCCGCGGCGCGGGTGCTGGCCAATTTCTACGATGGCCTGGCGGTGCAGGATGACGGCTTGCCGCAGGCCCTGGCGCCGTTGCCGATCGACCGCGCCGGTCTCGACCCGCAGGCCGCCACTGCCTTGGCACGCATGGGCCTGCGCAGCCTGGCCCAGGTGCAGGCGCTGCCCCGGCATACCTTGGCGCGGCGTTTCGATGCCGGCCTGCTCAAGCACCTCGATGCCCTGGTCGGGCAGCGACCACTGGCCCTGGCGTTCTATCAACTGCCGGACCGCTTCGATGCGCGCATCGAGCTTAATTTCGACGTGCAGTCCCACCAGGCGTTGCTGTTTCCTCTAAGGCGTCTGACCGGTGATTTGTCCGCGTTTTTGTGTGGCCGCGACAGTGGCGTGCAGCGCTTCGACCTGCACCTGGAACACGCCCAGGCCCCGGACAGTGTGATCAAGGTCGGCCTGCTCAGCGCCGAGCGCGAACCGGCGATGTTGTTTGAACTGGCCCGAGGCCGCCTCGAGCAGGTGCAAGTCACTTCACCGGTGCGCGGCTTTCGCCTGGTGGCGCAGGACTTGCCGGTGTTCGTGCCGCAGCGCCAGGACCTGTTCGACGACCGCCCGCACCAGACCCTGCCGTGGGAGCAATTGCGCGAACGCCTGCGCGCCCGCTTGGGCGATGAGGCGGTGCAGGGCCTGCGCTTCCATGCTGACCATCGCCCCGAATGCGCCTGGCAAGCGGCGGCGGATAAACACCCGTGCCCGGCCTTGAGCCCCGTCCAACGTCCCGGCTGGCTGCTGAACGAACCCGTGCTCCTGGCCGACCACGGTGTGCAGATACTCATGGGCCCGGAACGTATCGAATCCGGTTGGTGGGATGGTGCCGATATCCGCCGCGACTACTACCTGATCCAGACCCGCGCCGGCCAGCAAGGCTGGGCGTTCCGCAACGTTGGCCAATACGATGGGTTGTGGCTGCAAGGCTGGTTTGCATGAGCTACGCCGAACTGCATTGCCTGTCCAACTTCAGCTTCCAGCGCGGCGCGTCGAGTGCGCTGGAGTTGTTCGAACGCGCCAAGCGTCAAGGCTACAGCGCCCTGGCGATCACCGACGAATGCACCCTGTCGGGCATCGTGCGGGCCTGGCAGGCAGCGAAGGCGGTGCAGTTGCCGCTGATTATCGGCAGCGAGGTGCGCATCGAGAACGGCCCGAAGCTGGTGCTGCTGGTCGAAGACCTCAGCGGCTACCAACACCTGTGTCGCTTGATCACCCTGGCCCGGCGACGTGCCGAAAAAGGCCGCTATCGCCTGCTGCGCGAGGACTTCGAGCAACCGCTGCCTGGCCTGCTGGCGCTGTGGGTTGCCGAAGACAGCGACACCCAGGCCTCGATCCAGTGGCTGCGCCGCACCTTCGCCGAGCGCTTGTGGCTGGCGGTGCACCTGCATTGCGGCCAGGACGATGCGCGCCTGCTGGAGCAACGCCTGGGCCTGGCCGCCAGCCTGCGCATCCCGGCGGTGGCCTGTGGCGATGTGCATATGCATGCGCGCGGCCGCCGGGCCCTGCAGGACACCATGACCGCCATCCGTCATCACGTGCCGGTGGCCGACGCCGGCACGCGCCTGCACCCCAATGGCGAGCGGCATCTGCGCAGCCTGGAGGCGTTGCAGGCGCTGTATCCCGCGTCGCTGCTTGAGCAAACCGAGGTCATCGCGCGGCGTTGCACGTTCGACCTCAGCCAATTGCGTTACCACTACCCGCGCGAACTGGTCCCCGCCGGCTACGACGCCAGGACCTGGTTGCGCGCCGTGACCGAAGAAGGCATGGCCCGGCGCTGGCCGCAAGGTGTCGACGCCAAGACCTTGCAGCAGATCAACAAAGAACTGCAACTGATCAGCGAGCTGGGCTACGAAAGCTATTTCCTCACGGTGCATGACATCGTGCAGTTCGCCCGCAGCCGTTCGATCCTCTGCCAGGGCCGTGGCTCGGCGGCCAACTCGGCGGTGTGTTTTGCCTTGGGCATCACCGAGATCGACCCGAGCCTTTCGAACGTGTTGTTCGAGCGTTTCCTGTCCAAAGAGCGCAATGAGCCCCCGGACATCGACGTGGATTTCGAGCATGAACGCCGCGAAGAGGTGCTGCAGTACGTGTTCCAGCGCTATGGCCGCACCCGCGCGGCATTGACGGCGGTGGTCAGCACTTACCACGCGACCGGCGCGGTGCGCGATGTGGCCAAGGCCTTGGGCTTGCCGCCGGACCAGATCAACGCGCTGGCCGAGTGTTGCGGGCGTTGGAGCGACGACGCGCCGCCCCTGGAGCGCCTGCGTGAAGCCGGTTTCGACCCGCAGAGCCCGATCCTGCGCCGCGTGCTCACCCTCACCCAGCAGCTGATCGGCTTCCCCCGGCACCTGTCTCAGCACCCCGGCGGCTTCGTGATTTCCGAATACCCGCTGGACACCCTGGTGCCGGTGGAAAACGCCGCCATGGCCGACCGCACCATCATCCAGTGGGACAAGGACGACCTCGATGCCGTCGGCCTGCTCAAGGTGGATATCCTGGCCCTGGGCATGCTCAGCGCGATCCGCCGCTGCTTCGACCTGCTGCGCCGCCATCGCAATCGGGACCTGTCCCTGGCCGGCATCCCCAAGGAAGATCCGGCCACCTACGCAATGATCAGCAAGGCCGACACCATCGGCGTGTTCCAGATCGAGTCGCGGGCACAAATGGCGATGTTGCCCCGGCTCAAGCCCCAGACCTTTTATGACCTGGTAATCGAAGTGGCGATTGTGCGCCCGGGGCCGATCCAGGGCGGCATGGTGCACCCGTACCTGCGCCGGCGTAACAAGGAAGAGCCAACCACTTACCCTTCGCCGGAACTCAAGGCCGTGCTGGAAAGGACCCTGGGCATCCCCTTGTTCCAGGAACAGGTGATGCAGATCGCCATGGTTGCCGCCGACTACAGCCCCGGCGAGGCCGACCAGTTGCGCCGCTCCATGGCCGCCTGGAAGCGCCACGGCGGTCTGGAACCGCACCGGCAACGCCTGCGCACCGGCATGCTGGAAAACGGCTACACCGAAGCCTTCGCCGCGCAGATTTTCGAGCAGATCAAGGGCTTTGGCAGTTATGGCTTTCCCGAGTCCCACGCCGCCAGTTTCGCCTTGCTGACCTACGCCAGTTGCTGGCTCAAGTGCCATGAACCGGCGGCGTTTGCCTGTGCGCTGATCAACAGCTGGCCCATGGGTTTCTACAGCCCGGACCAGATCCTGCAGGACGCGCGCCGCCATCGCTTGCAGATCCGCCCGGTGGACGTGCAGGCCAGCGACTGGGATTGCAGCCTGGAGCCCATCGACGGCGCGCAGCCGGCGATTCGCATGGGCCTGCGCATGATCTCGGGGTTTCGCGAAGAGGATGCGCGGCGCATCGAAGCCGCACGCCAGCGTCGCGCGTTCAGCGGCATTGCCGACCTGGACGAGCGCGCCGGGCTGGAGGCACGCGCCCAGGCGTTGCTGGCGGACGCCGGCGCCTTGCGCGCCCTGGCCGGCAACCGGCACACGGCACGCTGGGAAGTGGCGGGCGTGCACAAACAACTCGGGCTGTTTGCCGGCCTGCCCAGCCCGGAAGAAGCGGTGGTGCAATTACCGGCACCGACGGTGGGCGAGGACCTGCACGCCGACTACGCCACGGTCGGTACTACCCTTGGCCCCCATCCGTTGGCGTTGCTGCGGGCTGAATTGCGCAAACGGCGCTGCCGCAGTTCACAGGAGCTGATGCAGGTCGAGCATGGGCGCAATGTCAGCGTCGCCGGGCTGGTCACCGGTCGGCAGCGCCCAGGCACCGCCAGCGGCGTGACCTTCGTGACCCTGGAAGATGAATTCGGCAACCTCAATGTGGTGGTCTGGCGCGACCTGGCCGAACGTCAACGCCAGGCCCTGGTGGGTTCGCGCCTGTTGAAAGTGGACGGACGTTGGGAGGCCGTGGGCGAGGTGCGGCACCTGATTGCCGGGCGACTCACCGACCTGACGCCGTTGTTGGAAGGGATAAACGTGCGCAGTCGGGATTTTCACTGAGACAGGTGACTTGTGCAGTCGTAAGCCCATAAATTATAAGAGATGAAACCATCCGCGTCTGACGCGCTCCAAATTTGGCGACTGTCTTCCCCCGCGCAGAGTTTACTATGCAGTTTTTATCCAACCCTCACGGCTGTGAAGGCTGGGCCGGAGAAATGGCCCGGCGTATTCGCTCCTTCGATTGGTCTACCACCGACTTGGGCGCCATTGAAGACTGGTCCACCAGCCTGGCCTGTACCGTGCAGATGATGCTCGCTTCTCCCGTGCCGATGGTGATGCTGTGGGGCCGGGCGGGTTACATGATCTACAACGACAGCTATTCGGTATTCGCCGGCGGCCGACACCCGAAGCTGCTGGGTATGCCGGTCGAGCTGGGCTGGCCGGAAGTGGCTGACTTCAACCGGCACGTGGTCGACACTTGCCTGGCCGGCGGCACCTTGTCTTTCAACAACAAAGACCTGGTCCTGTCGCGCAACGGTAAGCCGGAAACCGTCTGGCTGGATCTGTATTACAGCCCCGTCGCCGGCGACGACCAGCGACCCGCCGGGGTGCTGGCGATTGTGGTGGAGACCACCGAACTGGTGAAATCCGAGCAGGTGCGCCAGGAGCTCACCCACAATCTAGAGCAGCGCGTGGCCGCGGAAGTGCAGGCGCGCTCCGCCGCCGAAGAGCAGCTGCGCCAGTCGCAGAAACTCGAAGCCATCGGCGGCCTGACCGGCGGCGTGGCCCATGACTTCAATAATCTGCTGCAAGTGATCGCCGGCAACCTGCACCTGCTGGCCCGCCATGAACCGGAGAACACCCAGGTGCAGCGGCGTGTCGCGGCCGCCATTGCGGCGGTGGAGCGCGGGTCCAAGTTATCCTCGCAACTGCTCGCGTTTGCCCGCCGCCAACCGCTGTCGCCGGCGGTGTACAACCCGCAACGCATCTACGCAGGCCTCGGTGAACTGTTGCAACGCGCGTTGGGGGAAACCATTCATATCGATGTGCAACTGCCCCAGGATTCCTGGTGCATCAATGTCGACCGCAACCAGCTGGAAAACGCACTGCTCAACCTGGCGATCAATGCCCGGGACGCCATGAAGGGCGAGGGCGTGATTCGTATCACCGGCGAGAACGTTATTCTCAACCCCGACGATTGCGCGGGTAAAAGCATCAAGCCCGGCGAGTACGTGCGCCTGGCGGTTATCGACACCGGCGTCGGCATGTCCGAGACCACCCTCAAGCGTGCGTTTGAACCCTTCTTCACCACCAAGCGCGAAGGCCATGGCACCGGCCTGGGCCTGAGCATGGTGTTCGGCTTTGTGCGTCAAAGCGGCGGGCATGTGGAGATGTGGAGCGAGGAGGGCAAAGGCTCGGTGGTGCAGATGTATTTCCCCCACAGCCTGGAGCCTGAATGCCCTGATGGGGATATAGACCACGTGCCCCCCAGCGGCGGCCAGGAAACCATCCTGGTGGTCGAGGACAATGAAGGCGTACGCCTGACCGTGGTGGAGCTGCTCGAACAATCCGGCTACACCGTACTCACGGCCGAAGACGGCGACCAGGCCATGCTCAAACTGCAAGAGGGTTTGCATCCGGAACTGATCTTCACTGACGTGGTGATGCCCGGCCGCATCAAGAGTACCGACCTGGCTGAGTGGGCCCGCCAGCAAACGCCGCCGGTGCCGGTGCTGTTCACTTCCGGCCATACCCGCGACATCCTGTCCAGCAACCATTTGCTGACCCCCGATATTCATCTGCTGAGCAAGCCCTACAGCCCCGAAGCCCTGACGCAACGGGTGCGCAGCGTGCTCACCGCCCGACAAGGTTGTCCATGACTTCACAGCGCAACATCCCGCCGATCACCGCCCAATCCACCGGCTTCGTCCGCGTGCGTGGCGCCCGCGAACACAACCTGCGCAATGTCGACGTGGATATCCCGCGCGACGCCCTGGTGGTGTTTACCGGCGTGTCGGGTTCCGGCAAGTCGTCACTGGCGTTTTCCACGGTGTATGCCGAGGCCCAGCGGCGCTATTTCGAGTCGGTGGCGCCGTATGCGCGACGGTTGATCGACCAGGTCGGCGTGCCGGATGTGGACAGCATCGAAGGCCTGCCGCCCGCCGTGGCCCTGCAACAGCAGCGCGGTACGCCGAGCGCGCGCTCGTCGGTGGGCAGCGTTACCACGCTGTCGAGCCTGGTTCGCATGCTGTATTCCCGCGCCGGCAGTTACCCGCCGGGCCAGGCGATGCTGTACGCCGAGGATTTTTCGCCGAACCTGCCCCAGGGCGCCTGCCCGCAATGCCACGGTCTGGGGCGCGTGTATGAAGTGACCGAGGCGTTGATGGTGCCGGATCCTTCCCTGACGATTCGCCAGCGCGCGGTGGCGGCCTGGCCGTTGGCGTGGCAGGGGCAGAACCTGCGCGACATCCTGGTGACCCTGGGTTATGACGTGGATATCCCCTGGCGCGACCTGCCGAAAAAGCAGCGCGACTGGATCCTGTTCACCGAGGAAACCCCGACCGTCCCGGTGTATGCCGGCTTCACCCCGGCGCAGACTCGCGACGCGCTGAAACGCAAGTTGGAGCCCAGTTACCAGGGCACCTTCAGTGGTGCGCGGCGCTACATCCTGCACACCTTCAGCCACACCCAGAGCGCGCTGATGAAAAAGCGCGTCTCGCAGTTCATGCAGGGCAGCGCCTGCCCGTTGTGCGAGGGCAAGCGCCTGACCAAGGCCGCGCTGTCGGTGAAGTTTGCCGGGGTGGATATCGGCGAGTTGTCGCAACTGTCGCTGGCGCAATTGGCCGAGTTGCTGCGCCCGGTGGCGGCCGGGCAGGACAAGATGAAACTGTCGGTGGAAAAACGCCTGGCGGCGCAGCGCATTGCCCAGGACCTGCTGGAGCGGGTCAGCACCTTGACCGAGCTGGGCCTGGGGTATCTGTCCCTGGAGCGCAGTACACCGACCTTGTCGTCCGGCGAGTTGCAGCGGCTGCGCCTGGCCACGCAATTGGGCTCGCAGCTGTTCGGCGTGATCTATGTGCTGGACGAACCGTCGGCGGGCCTGCATCCGGCGGACGGCGAGGCGCTGTTCACCGCGCTGGAGCGTTTGAAAGCGGCGGGCAATTCGTTGTTCGTGGTGGAGCACGACCTGGAAACCATGCGCCGCGCCGACTGGCTGATCGATGTCGGCCCGGCCGCCGGTGAGCATGGCGGGCAAGTCTTGTACAGCGGGCCACCGGCCGGCCTGGCACAGGTGCAGGCGTCGCAGACCCGTGAATATCTGTTCGCCGAAAAGCGCATGCCGAACCCGGTGCGCCGCACGCCTTCCGGATGGCTGAAACTGGAAGGCGTGACGCGCAATAACCTCAAGGACTTGACTGTGGATTTCCCGTTGGGCTGCTTTACGGCGGTCACCGGCATTTCCGGTTCGGGCAAGTCCAGCCTGGTCAGCCAGGCGCTGCTGGAACTGGTGGGCAGCGGCCTTGGGCGGGCGGTGGAAAACGACGAAGAGCCGAGCCTGGAAGACGACGTGCCGCAAACCAGTGGCGGGCGTATCGGCGCTGGCCTTGAGCAGGTCCGCCGCCTGGTCCAGGTGGACCAGAAACCCATCGGCCGCACCCCGCGCTCCAACCTGGCGACCTATACCGGTCTGTTCGACAACGTGCGCAAATTGTTCGCCGCCACGCCGGCCGCGAAAAAGCGCGGTTACGACGCAGGGCAGTTTTCGTTCAACGTCGCCAAGGGGCGCTGCCCGAACTGTGAAGGCGAGGGGTTTGTCAGTGTCGAGCTGCTGTTCATGCCCAGCGTCTATGCGCCATGCCCGACCTGTCACGGGGCGCGCTACAACCCCGAGACCTTGGCGATCAAATGGCAAGGCTTGAGCATCGCTCAGGTGTTGGGCTTGACGGTGGAGCAGGCGGTCGAGGTGTTCGCCGAACAACCGGGAGTGTTGCGTTCGTTGCAGGTGTTGCGCGATATCGGCCTGGGCTACCTGCGCCTTGGGCAGCCGGCCACCGAACTGTCCGGCGGCGAAGCGCAGCGCATCAAACTGGCGACCGAGTTGCAACGCAATGCGCGGGGCGCCACCTTGTATGTGTTGGATGAGCCTACCACCGGCTTGCATCCACGGGATGTCGACCGCTTGCTCAGCCAGTTGAATCACTTGGTGGAGGCGGGGCATACGGTGGTTGTGGTGGAGCATGAAATGCGCGTGGTGGCGCAGAGTGATTGGGTGATTGATATTGGGCCGGGCGCCGGCGACCTGGGCGGCAAGGTAGTGGCCTGCGGCACGCCGCAGACCGTTGCCAAGAGCAAGGCCAGCCGCACCGCGCCATTCCTGGCCAGAGAACTGATCTAACCCTGCGTATCTATACAACCCTGTAGTGAGCGGGCTTGCCCCGCGCTGGGCTGCGAAGCGGCCCCAATAAAGACACCGCCGAGTTTCAGGCAGAACCCGGTCGCCTGCTTTGGGGCGGCTTCGCCACCCAGCGCGGGCGGTGCGACGATTCGACAAGCCCGCTCACTACACAGATGTTTTTGGCCATCCTGCTCCCACAGGTTTGCTCAGTGTTGAGTCAGTTGGATTTGCGCCTTGGCCTGCGCCACCACGTTCTCCACCGTAAACCCAAACTTCTCCTGCAACTTGGCCAGCGGCGCGGACGCGCCAAAGCTGTTCATCACCACCTTGGCCCCGGTCTGCCCCACATACCGATCCCAACCCAGCGGCCCGGCCTGTTCCACCACCACCCGGGCTTTCACCACAGGCGGTAAGACACTGTCGCGATAAGCCGGGTCCTGATCTTCAAACAACTCCCAGCTGGGCATGGAGACAACCTGCGCGGCAATCCCTTCGCTTTTGAGTTGTTCATAGGCCGCCACCGCAAGGCTGACTTCGCTGCCCGTCGCCAACAGGATCACCTGGGGTTCATCCGCGCCCGCCAGCACATAAGCGCCTTTGGCCGCTCCGCTGGCGGGCGCATATTGGGTGCGGTCCAAGGTCGGCAACGGCTGGCGCGACAACACCACGCAGCTGGGCCGATGGGTCTGCGCCAGGGCCACTTTCCACAGCTCCAGGGTTTCATTTGCATCGCCCGGGCGCAGGGTCAGCAACCCCGGTGTGGCGCGCAACTGTGTGAGGTGCTCGATTGGCTGGTGCGTCGGCCCATCCTCACCCACGCCAATCGAATCATGGGTGAACACAAATATCACCGGCAACTCCATGATCGCCGCCAGGCGGATCGGCGGTTTCATGTAGTCGCTGAACACCAGGAATGTCGAGGTGTACGGGCGCAGATAGGACAGCGCCATCCCATTGGCAATCGCGCCCATGGCATGTTCGCGGATGCCGAAGTGCAGGTTGCGCCCACTGTAGTCGTCGGCACTGAAACGCCCGGCGCCGTCGAAGGTGAGGTTGGTCTTGGTCGAAGGCGACAAGTCCGCCGAACCGCCGAGCAGCCAGGGAATCTGCCGGGCGAACGCATTCAGCACTTCGCCACCGGCGGCGCGGCTGGCCACGCCCTTGGCATCACTGTCGAAGTGAGGCAGATCGCTTTGCCATTGCTCGGGCATTTCCCCGGCGCGCATGCGTTGCAGCTCGTCGGCCAGCTGCGGCCGGTCGTGCTCAAGCTGCGACAGCTGTCGTTGCCAGGCGTCGTACAACGGCTGGCTGCGTTCCAGCAGCGCCTCTTGCAATACGCTGCGGGCTTCGTCGGGCACCAGGAAACTCGAATCCTGCGGCCAGCCGTAAGCGGCCTTGGTCAGGCGGATTTCGTCATCGCCCAGTGGCTCGCCATGGGCGGCGGCGGTGTTGTGTTTGTGCGGCGAGCCGTAGCCGATCACGCTGTCGACCACGATCAGGGTCGGTGCGCCGGTGTTTGCCTGGAAGGTCTCCAGCGCCGTGCTCAAGGCCTGCAAATCGTTCGCGTCGGTGACGTGCAAGGTGTGCCAGCCGTACGCCTGGAAACGCTTGATCACGTCCTCGCTGTAGGCCAGTTCGGTGTGGCCTTCGATGCTGATGGTGTTGTTGTCGTAGATCCAGCACAGGTTCGCAAGCTTGAGATGCCCGGCCATTGACGCGGCTTCGCTGCTGATGCCTTCCATCATGTCGCCGTCGCCGCACAGGGTGTAGACGTTGTAGTCGAACAGCACTTCGCCATCGCGATTGAAACGCTGGCCCAGCCAACGCTCGGCCATCGCCATGCCGACGCTGTTGGCGCAGCCCTGGCCGAGTGGGCCGGTGGTGGTCTCGACGCCGGTGGTCATGCGGTATTCGGGGTGGCCCGGGGTTTTCGAGTCGGACTGCCGGAACTGCTTGATATCGTCCAGGCTGATCGCCGGCTGGCCGGAGCGCTTGCCATGGGCGTCGATCTCGACTACGCCGGCCAGGTGCAGCAGCGAATACAGCAGCATCGACGCATGCCCCACCGACAACACAAAACGGTCGCGGTTGGGCCAGTCGGGATGTTCCGGGTGGTAGCGCAGGAAGCGGCTCCACAAGGTATAGCCCACCGGCGCCAGGCCCATGGGTGTGCCCGGATGCCCGGAATTGGCCTTCTGCACGGCGTCCATGGCCAGGGTGCGAATCGTGTTGATGCATTGGGTGTCGACTGCGGTGGCGGCATGCGTCATGAAACCGGTCTCCCTCGAATGGCTATCTAGAGTGGAGGGCAGGGCGGCGCAAAGGTTTGATCCAAAGGCCTGCGCTGCGACGAACGGGGATGAATCGACCCCGCACATGACAAGACCCCCCGCAATGGTCTAGCTTCTAGGGCGTAAGCCATAGATCAACTGCGGAGGTACGCCATGCCAGTGAAACACGACCTGTATCAGGACTTGGGATTGAGCAAGGAAGCCGTTCACGAACGCAGGGCGGGCGACAAACGCCTGGACTCGCTGCTCACCCAATACGACGCCGCCGACGGGGAGGTGCTGAAGGCGGAATCGGCAAGCGCCAGCGATGAGGATGTGGAAAAACTGAAGAAGAAACGGCTGTTGATCAAAGACGAAATAGTCGCGAAGTTGGGTTAAGCACGAGGCAAAATCCCTGTAGGAGCGAGCTTGCTCGCGAAGAACTCACAGGCACCGCGTTTATCCAGGATGCACGCGTTATCGTTAACGTTTTTCGCGAGCAAGCTCGCTCCTACACGTTTCATGTCACCCCAGCAGTGCCTGGGTGCATTCATCCACCGAGCGCTGCTGCGTCTCGCCATACAGCGTCAATTCATCCACGGTCCGACGCCCCAGCGCCTGTTCAAACTCGGCCTTGTTCGCATTGGCCGCGTAGTGGCTCTGCGCGACATCCCCCAGGTTCGACTGGAAAATCCCCGCCGCGCTCACCGGCAGGAAATCCTCATACACCAACGGCTCCGCATCGATGTGACCGGCCGCGACCAGTGCGTCCAGGCTGCGCGGTTGACCGGCGCTGCCCCGCGCGGCCAGGCCTTGCTCGGTGGCGAAGTAGCGGTAATACGCCAGGCCCTGTTCACGCATCTGCGCGTGGTTGTCCGGGAAGGCCTGGAAGTGGTGTTCCATCAATTGCGTATACCGTGCGGCGTTGCCCTCATTGGGGAAGGCGCCCAGTTCATCGCGCGCGGCGTTCAGCAAGCTGTCGTACAGCGCGCGGCCCTTGGGCGTGAGCGCGACACCGCGTTGTTCGATTTCGCCAAAGCGCGCGCTGTGGCTGCCTTGGGCATCGGTGAAGGCGATGGGCTCGTCGAGGGCCTTGAAGCTGGTCTGGCGCAGCAGGATCGGGCAATGGCGGCGCGGCGGGCCTTCGATCACGGCCTTGGGCGTGATGCCTTTGCCGGGCATGGCGGCCTGGACTTGGTCAATGTCCAGGGTGCGTGGGGTCAGGTGGTTGATATGCGGACCCTTGAAGGCCACCACGTCGGCGATCAGGCGGTGCTGGTCGCTCAACTGCCGGTACTGCGCACCCGTGACCGTGGCGCTGGGGTGCCAGCGAAAGGTTTCCAGGGCCTGGCGCACGAATTCATCGGCATTCACGGCGTTGAGGCCGCCGTCCTTTTCCGCTTGTTCGATCAGCGCGAGAGCGCCGGGGGTGAAGATCGAGCGCTTGGCCAGGGCGGTTTCGGCGAAGGCGCGCAGCTCGGGGTTCTCGATCAGCTCCAGGCGTAGCAACGAAGTGAATACGCGGAACGGGCTGGTTTGCAGCGCCTGTTCGTGCACCGCGCGAAAGGCCGTGGAGTGCACGGGCACGCCGGCCGGCGTCAGGTCGTAATAGCCCACCGGCTGCATGCCCATCACCGCAAACAGGCGGCTGATGGTCGCCAGTTCCGCGGCGGTGCCCAGGCGGATGGCGCCGTGGCGTTCCATGTCCAGGCGCCGGATTTCGCCGGTGCGTTGCAGTTGTTGCGCCAGCAGCGGCTCGGTGTCGAGCACGCGGGTATTGGTCTCGGCCACCAGTTCCATCAACGCGCCGTACAGGGGGACCTCTTCTCGGTACATATCGGACATGGCCCTGGAAAAGCCCTTGCGGATCTCGTCCGGGCTGACATGTGCGGTGGCGTGCATAGAAAAATTCCTGATGGCGACGGCGATGAAAAAAGCCTTTGCCTGAGTTTGTTGAGCCAGAGGCTTGCTTGCAAACGAAGAATCCTCAGGACTTCATTCTGCAAATGAATGAAATGACCGGGATATGACAAAAACAGCCCGCCTGATCTTCAACTACACCTACGCCATCTTCCAAAGCTTCATGTGCAACCGGGCGTCATTGGGCTCTACACTGCCGCTCACCCGGTAGGCGATGGAGGACCCGATGACGGCCACACCCGACACCCGACTGCTTGAGACCACCGAAGGCCAGCGCCTGGCGATGCCGCAGGTCGAACGCTGGCGCGAGTGGGGCCCTTACCTGAGTGAACGCCAATGGGGCACGGTGCGCGAAGACTACAGCGCCGACGGCGACGCCTGGGCCTACTTCCCCCATGAGCATGCACGCAGTCGCGCCTACCGCTGGGGCGAGGATGGCCTGGCCGGTTTCAGCGACAAGGCGCAACGCTGGTGCCTGGGCCTGGCCGTGTGGAACGAACGTGACGCGATCATCAAGGAGCGCCTGTTCGGCCTCAATAATGCCGAAGGCAATCACGGCGAGGACGTCAAGGAACTGTACTTTTTCGTCGACGGCGTACCGAGCCATGCCTACATGCGCATGCTCTACAAATACCCCCACGCGGCCTTTCCCTACGACGACTTGACCGGCGAGAACGCGCGCCGCGGCCTGGAGGATGCCGAGTACGAGATTCTCGACACCGGGGTGTTCGAAGACAACCGCTACTGCGATGTCAGCGTCGAATACGCCAAGCATCAGCCCGATGACATTTTCATGCGCGTCACCGTGCACAACCGTTCGGACCAGCCGACGCGTTTGCAGGTGCTGCCCCAGTTGTGGGCACGCAATGACTGGAGCTGGACTTTCGATGCGCCCAAGCCGCAACTGAAGATGGACGCAGACCAGGTCCTGGCGTGCCATGCCGAACTGCCTGACCGTCATCTCTGCGCCTGGGGTCAGGATGGGGTGGAGTGGTTGTTCTGCGAAAACGAAAGCAACGTGCCCAGGCTGGAGGGGCAGCCGGCGCCGGGGCCGTTCAAGGACGGGATCAATGATTACGTGGTCGAGGGAATTGAATCGGCGATTCGCCGTGACCTCGGTACCAAAGTCGCGGCGCGTTTCATCCTCGAGCTGGCGGGTCTGGAAAGCAAAACCCTCTACCTGCGTTTTGCCCCCGTGGGTGCGCCTCGGGTCAGCGCCCGGCGCCTGTTCGAACAGCGCCGCCAGGAGGCCGATGACTTCTACGCCGCCCTGCAACACGGCATCGCCGACGACGATGCGCGCAACGTGCAGCGCCAGGCGTTGGCCGGTTTGCTATGGTCCAAGCAGCTGTACTATTTCGATGTCAACCAATGGCTCGACGGCGACCCGGCGCAACCCGCACCGCCGCCCGAGCGTCTGCACAGCCGCAACACCCATTGGCGGCACTTGTCGAATTTCGACATCCTTTCCATGCCCGACACCTGGGAATATCCGTGGTACGCCTCGTGGGACCAAGGCTTCCAGGCGGTGGCCATTGCGCTGATCGACCCGCACTACGCCAAGCAACAGCTGCTGTTGCTGGTGAAAGATCGCTTCATGCACCCCAACGGCCAGTTGCCTGCCTATGAATGGCGCTTCGATGACGCCAACCCGCCCGTACACGCCTGGGCCAGTTGGCGGGTGTACCAGCAGGACAAGGCGTTGACGGGCGTAGGCGATATGGATTTCCTTGAGCGGATATTCCATAAACTGCTGTTGAATTTTTCCTGGTGGGTCAACCGCAAGGATGCCGAGGGGCGCAACCTGTTCCAGGGCGGTTTCCTGGGGTTGGACAATATCGCCGTGTTCGACCGCTCGGCTGCGTTGCCGCCGGGTTACCAGCTGGACCAGGCCGACGGCACGGCATGGGTCGCCGCCTACGCGCTGGACTTGATGCGCATCGGCTTGGAGCTGGCCAGGCGCAACGTGGTCTACGTCGACATCGCGGTGAAGTTCTTCGAGCATTTCCTGTATATCGCCGGGGCCATCAACCGTGTCGATGACAGCGCCGAAGGCCTGTGGGATGAGCAGGATCTGTTCTTCTATGACGTGTTGCACCGGCCCGACGGCCAGAACGAGCCCGTGCGCCTGCGCTCCATTGTCGGCCTGATGCCGCTGTTCGCCGTGCTGGTGCTGGAACAGCGCGAGCATGAAGGCCTGGAGGGACTGCGCGAGCGTCTGTTGGGGTTCATGCAGCACCGGCCCGATCTGGCCAAGCTGGTCTCACGTTGGAATGAGCCCGGGCAGGGCAATCGCCTGCTGTTGGCATTGTTGCGCGGCGAGCGTACCAAGGACCTGCTGCGGCGCATGCTCGATGAAAGCGAGTTCTTGTCCACCTTTGGCGTGCGCTCCCTGTCCAAAGCCTTCGCCGAACAACCCCTGGCGCTGAAGATGAACGGCGACACCCTCAGCGCGTGTTACCGGCCGGGGGAGTCCGACTCGCGCCTGTACGGCGGCAACTCCAACTGGCGCGGGCCCTTGTGGATGCCGGTCAACTATATGTTGATTGAATCGCTGCGCGAGTTTCACCGCTACTATGCCGATAACTTTTCGGTGGAGTACCCGACGGGCAGTGGTTATCTGTCACCCCTGGAAGAAGTAGCCGACAGCCTGAGTCAGCGGCTGACCGGGTTGTTCCTGCGCGATGAAAATGGCCTGCGCCCGTCAATGGCGGGGTATGCGCAGTTGGAGGCAGATCCGGCGAGTCGGGATCTTGTGTTGTTCCATGAATACTTTCATGGCGAGACGGGGCGTGGGCTGGGCGCGTCGCACCAGACCGGCTGGAGTGCGTTGGTGGCGTTGTTGCTGCAGCCAAAAACCTGATGGCTTGTACAGATTGATGTGGGAGCTGGCTTGCCTGCGATGACGTGGTGCCAGCTTGCATCAATGTGGCCGGTCGACCGCTATCGCAGGCAAGCCAGCTCCCACAGGAGGCTCTGTCAAATTCCAGATAGCGGACAAAAAAATCCCGCCTTGAGAGGCGGGATTTAAATCCAAGGTCGCCCCTGAATCAGGAAGGGAACAACTCGCTCAGCTTCATGGCCAGCATCATGTCGCCTTCGGTGCGCAGCTTGCCGCCCATGAACGCCTGCATGCCGTCGGTGGAGCCGTCGACGATGCCTTCCAGGGTTTCGCTGTCCATGACCAGGGTCACTTGGGCGTCCGGGTTTTCGCCTTCCTGCAGCGAGCAGGTCTTGTCCTTGACGACCAGGGAGAAGTTCTTGGTGTCGTCGATGCGGAAACCGAACACCAGGTCCAGGCCTTCGGCAGCGCTTGGGTTGAATTTGGCTTTCATTGCTTCTACAGCTTTGGCTACGTCAGTCATGGTTTCGATCCTTTTGGGTGGAGTCCAGTGACCTTGGGGTCACGGTTGGCCGCGGTTCATCGGTAGGTGATGAGCTGCGGCGCCTTCAACAGTTGCAAGTGGGTATGGCTGTTGAAGGAAGCCAGTGCCACCTCGCGACCGCGGAATTTCAGCTGGTTGAGCGAGGTGTTAACAATCTGCCAGTTCAGTTCGAAGGCCTGGGCGGCGGGCATTCGGGTAATCAGGTGGAGCAGGGCGGTGATGGTACCGCCGGAGGTGAACACCGCGATTTTCTGTGTGTTGTCCGCCGCTTCGAGAAGGCGTTGCAGGCCACCCTGGACACGTTCCACGAACCCCAACCAGCTTTCCAGCCCCGGCGGGTCGTAGGTGCCGGCCAGCCAGCGCGCGACGATCAGGGCGAAGATGCGCTGGAATTCGCTGCGGTTCTGCGTGGCATTGCGCAGGATCTCCAAGGCTTCGGGTTCGGTGGTGAGCAGGTCGGGGAGCAGGGCGCGGATGATCGCGTCGGCATCGAATTCATTGAAGGCGCTGTCGGTTTCAAGCAAGGGTACCGGCAGGCCCAGGGCGCTGTATTGGTCGAAGGTGGCGGTGGCGGTGTGCTGCTGGCGACGCAGGTCGCCGGCCACGCAGCGGTCGAACACCAGGCCCATGTCCGCCAGGTGACGACCGAGCACTTGCGCTTGCTCCACGCCGACGGGCGACAGGACGTCATAGTCGTCTGCACCGAACGAGGCCTGGCCATGTCGAATCAAATAGATGCTGCCCACGTCCGCTCACCCGGTACGTTGAAAGTCAGGCGAGGTTATGAGGATGCCTTCAAGCTGTCAATGGAAAAACATACGCTTGTTTTAAAAGCCTGTTGGAGACCGGCTTGCTGGCGGTTTGATCACTGGCCCGAACGCGGCCCCGTCGGTATGCTTGGGCCATTGCGCGCCTGGCGCACATCAAAATCATTGTCCTGAATAGAGAGAAATATGGATTTCCTGGCCGAATATGCGAGCTTTTTAGCAAAGACCGTCACCCTGGTGGTCGCTATTCTGGTGGTCCTGATCAGCTTCGCGGCGCTGCGCAGCAAAGGTCGTCGCAAATCCGCCGGTCAATTGCAGGTCAGCAAGCTTAATGACTTTTACAAGGGCCTGCGTGAACGCCTGGAATCGAGCCTGCTCGACAAGGACCAGCTCAAGGCCCTGCGCAAGTCTGAAGGCAAGGCCGAAAAGAAGAAGGGCAAGCAGAAAGCCGAGGCCAAGCCACGGGTGTTTGTGTTGGATTTCGACGGCGATATCAAGGCCTCGGCCACTGAGAGCCTGCGCCATGAAATCACCGCCTTGCTGAGCCTGGCCACACCAAAAGACGAAGTGGTGCTGCGCCTGGAAAGCGGCGGCGGCATGGTCCACAGCTACGGCCTGGCGTCTTCGCAACTGGCGCGTATCCGCCAGGCGGGCGTGCCGTTGACCGTGTGCATCGACAAGGTGGCGGCCAGCGGCGGCTACATGATGGCGTGCATTGGCGAGAAGATCATCAGCGCGCCGTTCGCCATCCTGGGCTCCATCGGCGTGGTCGCGCAGTTGCCCAACGTCAACCGCCTGCTGAAAAAGCACGACATCGACTTCGAAGTGCTGACCGCCGGTGAGTACAAGCGCACCCTCACGGTGTTTGGCGAAAACACCGAGAAAGGCCGCGAGAAGTTCCAGGAAGATCTGGACATCACCCATCAACTGTTCAAGAACTTCGTCTCGCGTTATCGCCCGCAGCTGGCAATCGATGAGGTAGCGACCGGAGAAGTGTGGCTGGGTGTTGCAGCGCTCGACAAGCAACTGGTCGATGAGCTGCAAACCAGTGACGAGTACCTGGCGACCAAGGTCAAGACCGCCGAGGTGTTCCACCTGCATTATGCCGAGCGCAAGAGCTTGCAGGAGCGTGTGGGCCTGGCGGCCAGCGGCTCGGTGGACCGGGTGCTGCTGACCTGGTGGAGCCGGTTGACCCAGCAACGGTTCTGGTAAGCCGCTGCTGAAAATGCAGGTGGCTCCATGTGGGAGCCGCGGTGCGACGATTCGACTTGCCCGCGATGGCCACAGGGATCTACACAACTTTCAAAGGTTGAAAAACCTCTCTGTAGTGAGCGGGCTTGCCCCGCGCTGGGTGGCGAAGCCGCCCCAAACCAGGCGACCTGTTTCTATCTGGACTCGCGGTGGCGTTATCTGGGGCCGGTTCGCAGCCCAGCGCGGGGCAAGCCCGCTCACTACAAAGATGTGCAAATACCTATGCCCCACATTTGTTCTGCGGCGGTATCAGGGTTCGAGTACGACCTTGAGCGATTTATCGCCACGCTCCATCACCGCAAACGCTTCCTTGAAGTCCGCCAGGGCAAATTTGTGGGTGACCACATCGCGCATGTCGATCTTGCGGTTGCCGATAAAGTCGATGGCGCGTGGGTACATGTAGGGGCCCAGGTGCGAGCCGAGCACATCCAGCTCCTTGCGGTCGCCAATGATCGACCAGTCCACCGTGGCTTCGTCATTGAATACGCTGAACTCGACGAAGCGCCCCAGCTTGCGCAGCATCGCCAGGCCCTGGTTCACCGCCTTGTGGTGGCCGGTGGCTTCGATGTAGATGTCGCAACCGTAACCGTCGGTGATTGCGCGAATCTTCGCCAGCACGTCGACTTCGGCCGGGTTCCACACTTCGTCGGCACCCATGCGCAGGGCGAGGGCGGCGCGTTCGGGTTTCATGTCCAGCACGATCAGCTTCTTCGGATTGCGCATGCGCACCGCACCAATGATGCCCAGGCCCAGCGTGCCGGCACCGGCAACCACCACCACGTCGTCAAAATCCACATTGGCACGCTCGGCGGCGTGCAGTGAACAGGCCAGCGGCTCGATCAGGATGGCTTCGTCCGGCGCGATGGAATCCGGGACTTTATGCACGATGCCTTCCTTGGTGAAGATCATGTACTGGGCCATGGCGCCCTGCACATTGTTCTGGAAGCCATACAGGTCGTGCTTCTGGCACATCCAGTACTGGCCATGGTTGCAGAAGCGGCAGCCCCAGCACGGTACGATCTGCTCGGAAATCACCCGGTCACCGACCTTCACCCCGCGTTTTTCCGCACCGGGGCCTAATGCGACCACGCGACACACAAATTCATGGCCGGGGATCATCGGCGGTTTCACGTAGCGCGGTTGCTCGGCGTCGCCCCAGAACGAGGGCGCGCCGCGATACGTCTTGATGTCGCCCATGCAGATCCCGCATAGCTCGACCTTGGTGAGAATCTCCTCGGGGCCGGGCGTGGGCACATCGACGGTTTCCAGGCGATAGTCTTCCGGGCCGTAACAGACCACGGCCTGCATGGTTTTCGGGATGACCGGGGACAGTTGATCTTGCGGGCGTTCGGTAACGGTGGACATGGCAGACCTCGCAGCATGATGAACTCATCGCTCCCGCGCGGGCACGGGAGCGATCAACCGGCAACGGCTTATTTGGCGCCGCTGACTTGCTTGTACAGCGCGTCGGCGTTGGCGTTGGTCACCGGCACCCAGGGCAGGATGTAGTTCTTGGCGGTGCCGTCGCCCCATTTCACGTCCTTGGCGTAGCGCTGCCAGATCACCGATTGCGGCTTGTAGTCACTGCCGGCCAATGCGCGCAAGGCCACATCCAGTGCGCCTTGGGATTGGGCCTGGGCGTCTTGCAGGAAGGTGGTGACTTCGTCTTTTTTGGCCGCCTGGATCGCATCCGGCATGCCGTCGATGGACGTGACCGGCACGTCTTTGGAGGTCAAGCCGTGGGATTTCAGTGCCTGTATGGCACCGAGCGCCATATCGTCGTTCTGCGCGATTACGCCGTTGATGCCTTTGGGGTGGGCGTTCAGCCAGTCTTCAGTCAGCGTCATGGCCTGGGCGCGGTCCCAGTTGGCGGTTTTTTTCTCGATGATCTTGATGTCCGGGTGCTTGCCCAGCACCTCCAACTCGCCTTTTTCCCGGTCGATCTGTGCCGACTGGCCAATTGGCCCCTGGATGATCACGACATTGCCTTTGCCGTTGAGCTTGTCGACCATCGCCTGGGCCTGCAGGCGACCGCCTTCCACGTCGTCGTTGCCCACGTAGGGTACGGAGGCATCGGCTACTTTCGTATTGGAGGCGATGACCACCACGTCGTTGCTCATGGCTTGCTTGACGGTGCCCACGCCGGCCTTGGTGTCGATGGGCACGAAGAGGATGGCGTCGTAGTGCTGGGTCACCATGTTTTCGATCTGGTTGTTCTGGGTCAGCGCGTCGTAGTTGCCGTCGAACACCGTCAACTGCACGGTGCCGTCTTTCACGGCAGGGTGTTCCTTGAGCTCGCGCACCCAGTTCTGCATGAACTGGCCCTTGAGGCCATAGACCGCGGCGCCGACCTTGTAGGTCTTGCCGTCGGCGGCCAGGGCGATGCTGCTGGCGAGGAGGGAGAGGGCCGCGGCGGCGGCGAAGGTCGTACCAAGTTTCATGATGAGAACCCCGTTTTATTGTTGTAGTCAGTCGTTCGTTCATTGCCTTGTTGTGATCATATGTTTATCAAATGAAATTCTGATCAGTCAAACGCTTTCGCTAAAAACGGCAAAATAGGCTTTTTCACCTGATAAAAAGCCGGTTCCGCCCGGGTTTGGCATGTTTTTTGTTGTATTTAGCCTGATATTAATTTCATCTATTGATCATATGATCGATGGCGGTAGGGTCCGTTCACAGATCTTGTAATAGTTTCGGACTGTGGGAAGTTTCCTGTTCGCCTGTACGATTCAAGTCCTTTTGTCATCGCAGGATTTGCATGAACACCCTCTCGGAGCCTCCCAGTCGTCTCTCTCCAGGACACCCGCTGCCGCTGTTCCCTCTGAAGCATCCCGTATTCCGACTGCTAGCCTTGTACCGGTCCATCGACCGCGCCTTGCCGTGCCCGGCATTCAGAACATCGATTGAAGAGACTCTATAAATGGAATGGTTAGCGGATCCAACGGCCTGGCTCGGCCTGTTGACCTTGATTGTGCTGGAACTGGTGCTGGGCATCGACAACCTGGTGTTTATCGCGATCCTGGCGGACAAGCTGCCGCCGGAGCAGCGCGACCGTGCGCGGTTGATCGGCTTGTCCCTGGCCTTGCTGATGCGCCTGGGCCTGCTGGCGAGTATTTCCTGGCTGGTGACCCTCACTCAGCCGCTGTTCGAGGTGTTCGACAAGAGCTTCTCCGGCCGTGACCTGATCATGCTGTTTGGCGGTGTGTTCCTGCTGTTCAAGGCCACCATGGAATTGCATGAGCGTCTGGAAGGGCATGTGGCCCAGCGTTCAGGCAACGTGGCCTACGCGATGTTCTGGCCGATCGTGGCGCAGATCGTGGTGCTCGACGCGGTGTTCTCCCTCGACGCGGTGATTACCGCCGTGGGCATGGTGGACGAGCTGGCGGTGATGATGATCGCGGTGATCGTGTCCATCGGCCTGATGATTATCGCGAGCAAGCCGCTGACCCGTTTCGTCAATGCGCACCCGACAGTGATCATGCTGTGCCTGGGCTTTTTGATGATGATCGGTTTCGCCCTGACCGCCGAAGGCCTGGGCTTTCATATTCCCAAGGGCTATCTGTATGCGGCGATTGGTTTCTCGATCCTGATCGAGGTGTTCAACCAGATCGCTCGGTCGCGGCGCAAGAAGTCGGCGCAAGGCGTGTTGCCGGTACGTGAACGCACGGCCCATGCGGTGATGCGTTTGCTCGGCGGGCGTAGCCTGGCGGTGGAAGAGGTAGGCGAGGAGGTTGCCGATTTGCTCGGCGAGCCGGATGCTGCGCAAGGCCCGCTGTTTGACCGACGTGAGCGCGTGATGATCAGCGGTGTGCTGCAACTGGCTGAACGGCCGATCCGCAGCCTGATGACGCCGCGGGCCAACGTCGACTGTATCGACCTGGCGGATGATCCCGAGACTATCCGCCTGAAATTGATGCATTCGTCCTACTCGCGGCTGCCGTTGATCCGCAACGGTGCCGTCGATGAGCCGTTGGGCTTCGTGCACAAGAAGGAGTTGCTCAAGGAATACCTGGCCGGCAACGAGCCGAACCTTGCGCACCTGGCGCGCCGGGCGATCAACCTGCTGGAAAGTTTTTCGATCCTCAATGCCTTGGAGCAGATGCGCCAGGAGTCGACTCACATCGCGTTCGTGATCAACGAATTCGGCGACTTCATGGGCGTGTTGAGCATGACCGATATTCTCGAGTCCATCGCCGGTGAGTTGCCGGACGCCAGTGAGATCGCGGGCCCGGATATTGTCGAGGAGGGCGATGGCTTCCGTGCCAATGGTGCCTTGAATCTGAATCTGGTTCGACAGCGCATCGGCTTCAAGGCCGAGGCGACCGAGGATTACCAGACCTTGGCTGGTTTGGTGATGAGCCTGTTGGACCGTCTGCCGGTTGTGGGCGATAGCCTGGACTACGACGGGTGGCGCCTCAAGGTGGCGGCGGTGGAGGAGCGGCGGGTGACGCAGGTTGTTCTGGTGCCGATACCTGCCGCGTAACGCAATCGCCAGTGAAGCGCTTGAAGGCGATTTCAAGCGCTTCCTCCCCTAGTCCGGGAATGGTTTGACGCAGTGTTTGGTCCTGGTAGACCAGCAGTATTGGAATGCTTTTGACGCTGGGGTGGCGTGGCGTATTGCAGCAGTCAAGGATCAGGATTTTAACCCGGGCTCCGTAGCGCTTGCTGATGCGCATAAAGCGCGGCATCGCGTCCGTGCATGCTGGGCAATCGTGTGAAAAAAACACCACGAACACCGGCTCGGGGGTGTCCAGTGCACGCTCGAATGCCGCCTTGTCTTCAATCACCGCGTTGGCGTAGCTCATCGGGCGTCTCCGTATCGTTCCCTGGCTTACGCTAAGGTGGAAATGCCTCCTGGTCTACTGTCAACCTTCACAGGTCCCCTTTACGTTCCACGCGTTCACGGGCCTTGCGCGCCTGGCTTGCGCATTTCTTGTATTCCAGGTTGTCCCTTGAGGCCTTTGCCTGGCGATAACCATGGTGATTCTGGCTGGTGTAGTTGGTGCTCAAGGCTTCATTGAGCTTGCGCAGCTCTGCCTTGCACTCGCGACGATCATTGCTCGCCCAGGCGCTGCCCGTGGCCAGGAAGCTGAGCACAAGCAGGGTGAGACTGAACTTCATCAAGGCGTCGTCCTTTATTCGACCTGTCTCCGCCAAGGCTAGCGCAGCGCGGGGATTTTTCCATCGCCGGCGTGCACGGTAACGCGGCAGTGGCGCACCCGTGTGGGGCCTGTCACGGCGGCGTGGGGCCTTGGGTAGCAAATTGATTCCAGATGCTGGCGCAACGCCTTATTCGCTATCAGTGTTTATGTAGCTGATTCCTAACGTATTTACCGTCTGCCTGTTTTCCTATTACTGCCTGTGGCACACTTTCTGCTGTCTATTCCGTTGTTACATACTAAGTTCCGGTATAGCGGAATACACAACCCCTGGAGTGCTTGTCATGCATCACCGACCTTCCGTGTTCAAAGCGTGTGTTTTTCTCTTCGCCGCATCGGCTTCCCTCGCAAGCCTCGTGCAGGCGGCGGACAGCAAGCTCGATAATGTGCTCAAACGCGGGCACCTGATCGTGGGTACAGGCAGTACCAATGCGCCGTGGCACTTCCAGGGAGCGGATGGCAAGTTACAAGGGTTTGATATCGACATCGGCCGCATCGTGGCCAAGGGCTTGTTCAACGACCCGAGCAAGGTCGAGTTCGTGGTGCAGTCGTCCGACGCGCGCATTCCCAACCTGCTGACGGACAAGGTCGACATGAGTTGCCAGTTCATCACTGTCACCGCCAGCCGTGCGCAGCAAGTGGCGTTTACCCTGCCGTACTACCGCGAAGGCGTCGGCCTGTTGCTGCCGAACAACAGCAAATACAAAGAGATTGAAGACCTGCAGGCGGCCGGCGACGACGTCACCGTGGCCGTGCTGCAAAACGTGTACGCCGAAGAACTGGTGCACCAGGCGCTGCCCAAGGCCAAGGTCGACCAGTACGACAGCGTCGACCTGATGTACCAGGCCGTGAACTCCGGTCGCGCCGACGCCGCCGCCACCGACCAGTCTTCGGTCAAGTACCTGATGGTGCAGAACCCGGGCCGCTACCGCAGCCCGAGCTACGCCTGGAGCCCGCAGACCTACGCGTGCGCCGTCAAGCGTGGCGATCAGGACTGGCTGAACTTCGTCAACACGGCGCTGCATGAAGCCATGACCGGCGTGGAGTTCCCGACCTACAAGGCCTCGTTCAAGCAATGGTTCGGCGTGGATTTGCCGGAGCCTGCGATTGGTTTCCCTGTCGAGTTCAAGTGATTCGTGAAAACCGGGGCGCCGTGCGCGGCGCCTCCATCAGGTACTGTCCAACATGAACTATCAGTTGAATTTTGCCGCCGTCTGGCGTGATTTCGACACCCTGCTGGCGGGGCTGTGGCTGGGCCTGGAACTGGCATTGCTGTCGATCGCCATCGGCTGCGTGATCGGCCTGCTGATGGCGTTCGCCATGCTGTCCAGGCATCGCGCGTTGCGCATCCTGGCCTCGGTGTACGTCACGGTGGTGCGCAATACGCCGATTCTGGTGCTGATCCTGTTGATCTACTTCGCGCTGCCCAGCCTGGGCATCCGCCTGGACAAGATCCCCTCGTTCATCATCACCCTGTCGCTGTACGCCGGCGCCTACCTGACCGAAGTGTTCCGCGCCGGGCTGCTGAACATTCCCAAGGGCTTGCGTGAAGCCGGGTTGGCCATCGGCCTGGGTGAGTGGCGTATCCGCGCCTACATCACCGTGCCGGTGATGCTGCGCAACGTGCTGCCGGCGCTGTCGAACAATTTCATTTCGCTGTTCAAGGACACTTCCCTGGCCGCCGCCATCGCGGTGCCGGAGCTGACCTATTACGCCCGCAAGATCAACGTCGAAAGCTACCGGGTCATCGAAACCTGGCTGGTCACGACCGCGCTCTACGTGGCTGCCTGTTACCTCATTGCCATGTTGCTCCGTTATCTTGAGCAGCGTCTGGCGATCCGTCGTTAGGAGCGGCTTGCATGTACCAATCCCCCAGCTGGCTGCAGGAATTGTGGATCGCCCGGGATACGCTCTGGGCGGGGTTTCAAGCCAGCGTGTACGTCTCCGCGCTGGCGATTATCTTTGGCACCCTGATCGGCATCGTCGCCGGGTTGGTGCTGACCTACGGCAAGTTCTGGATGCGCGCGCCGTTCCGGTTGTATGTCGACCTGATCCGTGGCACGCCGGTGTTTGTGCTGGTGCTGGCGTGTTTCTACATGCTGCCGGCGCTCGGTTGGCAGATCAGCGCGTTCCAGGCCGGCGCCGTGGGCCTCACGCTGTTTTGCGGCTCCCACGTGGCCGAAATCGTGCGCGGTGCGCTGCAAGCCATTCCCCGTGGGCAACTGGAAGCGGGCAAGGCGATCGGCCTGACATTTGCGCAGTCCCTGGGCTACGTGCTGTTGCCCCAGGCGCTGCGTCAGATCCTGCCGACCTGGGTCAATTCCTCCACGGAAATTGTCAAGGCGTCCACCTTGCTCTCGGTGATCGGCGTGGCCGAGTTGCTGCTGAGCACCCAGCAAGTGATCGCACGTACCTTCATGACCCTGGAGTTCTATCTGTTTGCCGGGTTTCTGTTTTTTGTCATCAACTACGCCATCGAGTTATTCGGGCGTTACATTGAAAAGCGGGTGGCCTTGCCATGAACCAACCTCAAACCAACCCACCGCTGCTGGACATCCGTGGCCTGCGCAAGCAATACGGCGAGGTCGAAGTGCTCAAGGGCGTCGACCTGTCCATGCAGCGCGGCAATGTGGTGACCTTGATCGGCTCCAGCGGCTCGGGCAAGACCACGCTGCTGCGCTGCGTCAACCTGCTCGAGGAATTCCAGGGCGGGCAGATCACCCTGGACGGCGAGTCCATCGGCTACAGCGACATCGCCGGCAAGCGCGTGCGTCATCCTGAACGCGTGATTTCCCAGCACCGCGCGATGACCGGCATGGCGTTCCAGCAGTTCAACCTGTTCCCGCATTTGACGGCATTGCAGAACGTTACCCTGGGCTTGTTGAAAGTTAAGAAAGTGCCTAAGGACGAGGCGGTGGCATTGGCGGAAAAATGGCTCGATCGTGTAGGACTTTTAGAGCGCCGCAATCACTTCCCCGGTCAACTGTCCGGCGGCCAGCAACAGCGCGTGGCGATTGCCCGCGCCATTGCCATGAACCCCAGCCTGATGCTGTTCGATGAAGTCACCTCAGCCCTGGATCCGGAGTTGGTGGGCGAAGTCCTCAGCGTGATCAAAGGCCTGGCGGAAGAGGGCATGACCATGTTGCTGGTCACCCATGAAATGCGCTTTGCCTATGAAGTGTCGGACCAGATCGTGTTCATGAACCAGGGCCGCATTGAAGAGCAGGGCAGCGCCAAGGCTATTTTCGAACGCCCGCAGTCGCCGCGGCTGGCGGAATTTCTCAAGAACATTCGTTTTTAATTAAGGAGCTATTGTATGAGCATTACGCGTTACGGTGCCGGCAGTACAGCCGGCGGTGGCCAGCCACGTCCTTTTGCCCGTGCGGTGGAAGCGGACGGTTGGTTGTACGTCTCAGGCCAAGTGCCTGCGGTGGACGGCGAAATCATCACCGGCGGGATCATCGAGCAAACCCGCCAGACCATGCGCAACGTGGTGGCGATCCTTGAAGAGGCCGGCTACGAGCTCAAGGACGTGGTGCGCGTTGGCGTATGGTTGGAAGACCCGCGGGACTTCTGGAGTTTCAACAAAGTATTCGGCGAATACTTCACTCCGGAACACGCCCCGGCGCGCGCCTGTGTGCAGGCCAACATGATGGTCGATTGCAAGGTGGAGATCGATTGCGTGGCCTACAAGAAAAAAGGCTAAATGCCCCAAATCGATCGTTCCCACGCTCCGCGTGGGAACGCCGCCTGGACGCTCTGCGTCCGCTGTTGTGACGCAGAGCGTCACCGTATGCATTCCCACGCAGAGCGTGGGAACGATCTAACAGGACCGACGATTGCCATGACCGAAGACACCATCAAACGCCGTGCCAAAGGCCTGGACCGTGCATTCGATATCCTCGATTTTCTCAAGGAGATCGGCCAGCCCCTGCGCCCGAATGATATTGCCAGCGGCATCGGCAGCCCCAAATCCACGGTCTACGAACTGGTCGCGTCGCTGCTCGAACGCCGCATCCTGGAAACGGTGGGCAAGGACGGTCACGTCTACCTCGGTCGCCAGCTGTACTTTCTCGGCCAGGCGCACCTGCGTCATTTCGACCTGACCCGCGAAGCCGACCACGCTTTGCAGGAGATCGTCAGCCAGACCCACGAAACCGCGCAGATGTGCCTGCTCAACGGGCGCAAATACACGGTGGCGCTGATGCGCGAAGGCGAGCGGCATTTCCGCATTTCTTCGGACATCGGCGAAAACGCGCCGATCCCCTGGACCGCTTCCGGGCGCCTGTTGCTGGGGCACTTGAGCGACGAGCAGATCGTCGACCTGATCGACCCCGATGACTTTATCCTGCCGGACGGCCAGCGCCTGGCGCTGGACACCTTCCTGGCGCAAATCCGTCAGGCCAGCCTCGATGGCTTCTTTTCCTTCGACAGCGTGGCCGACACCTTTACCCACTGCTTTGCCGCCCCGGTGCGGGACGCGCAAGGCATCAGCATTGCGACCCTGTGCATCGTCGCCCCACGGGCCGATGCGCTCAAAAACTACAGCAGCTATCGCCGGGTGTTGATCGACAGCGCCAATAACCTGGCCCGGCGCATCAACGAATAGGAGTTTCCATGTCTGCCATCAACGCCGTTGAAAAGGGCGCCGCCGCCGTCGGTGCCCACCTGGTCCGCGACGTCAGCCTGCCTGCCCTGGTGCTGCACCGTGATGCCCTGGAGCACAACATCCGCTGGATGCAGGACTTTGTCAGCAAGAGCGGCGCGCAGCTGGCGCCCCATGGCAAGACCAGCATGATGCCGGGACTGTTCCAGCGCCAGATCGCCGCGGGCGCCTGGGGCATTACCCTGGCCAACGCGGTGCAGACCCGAGCCGCCTATGCTGGCGGTGTCCGTCGCGTGTTGATGGCCAACCAGCTGGTGGGCGCGCCGAACATGGCGTTGATCGCTGACCTGCTGGCCGACCAGGATTTCGACTTCCACTGCATGGTCGACCACCCGGACAACGTCGCCGACCTGGGCCTGTTCTTCGCGGCCCGTGGCCTGCGCCTGAACGTGATGATCGAATACGGCGTGGTCGGCGGCCGTTGCGGCTGCCGCAGCGAGCAGCAGGTGCGTGACCTGGCCAAGGCGATCAAGGCCCAACCCGCCTTGGCCCTGACCGGTATCGAAGGCTATGAAGGTGTAATCCATGGCGAGCACGCCATCAGCGGCATCCGCGACTTCGCCGCCAGCCTGGTGCGCCTGGCGGTGGACCTGCAGAACAATGGTTCTTTCGACTTGCCCAAGCCCATCGTCACCGCCTCGGGCTCGGCCTGGTATGACCTGATCGCCGAATCGTTCGAGGCGCAAAACGCCGCCGGCCGCTTCCTCAGCGTGCTGCGCCCGGGCAGCTACGTGGCCCACGACCACGGTATCTACAAAGAGGCGCAATGCTGCGTACTCGAGCGTCGCAGCGATCTCAGCGAAGGCCTGCGCCCGGCCCTGGAAGTCTGGGCTCATGTGCAATCGCTGCCTGAGCCTGGCTTTGCGGTGATCGCCCTGGGCAAGCGCGACGTCGCGTACGACGCCGGTTTGCCGGTGCCGCTCAAACGCTACAGGGCCGGAGTTCTGCCGGCGCAAGGCGATGATGTGGGCGCGTGCAAGGTGACGGCGGTGATGGACCAGCATGCATTCATGAGCGTGGCGCCAGGGGTTGAGCTGCGCATTGGCGACATTATTTCGTTCGGCACTTCGCACCCTTGCCTGACCTTTGACAAGTGGCAGGTGGGTTGTTTGGTGGATGAGCAGATGCAGGTGGTTGAGAGTTTGCGTACCTGCTTCTGAACCGAGTCGCTGCCATCGCAGGCAAGCCAGCTCCCACATTTGAATGCATTCACAAGTCTGAATGTGGGAGCTGGCTTGCCTGCGATGAGGCCTTCCAGCACACCGAGAGACCCAAGGCATGAACCCAAAGCCCCACATCGCCCTCATCGGCGAATGCATGATCGAACTGCAACACCGCGCCGACGGCAGCCTGCACCAGAGTTTCGGCGGCGACACCTTGAACGCGGCGGTGTACCTGCGCCGCGAGCTGGGCGATAACGGCAGCGTCGACTACGTCACCGCCCTGGGCGACGACAGCTTCAGCGATGCCATGTGCAAACACTGGGCGCAAGAAGGCCTGGGCCTGTCAAGGGTCCAGCGCCTGCCTGGCCGTTTACCCGGGTTGTACTGCATCCAGACGGATGCCAAGGGCGAGCGAAAATTCCTTTACTGGCGCAACGAGGCCGCCGTGCGTGAGTGTTTCACCACGCTGGCGGCCGAACCGATCCTGGCGGCCTTGCCGAACTATGACATGGTGTATTTGAGCGGGATCACCCTGGCCGTGCTGGGTGAAGTCGGCCGCGAGCGTTTGCTGCAGGCGCTGATCGAAACCCGCAGGCGTGGTGGCAAGGTGGCTTTCGACAATAATTACCGGCCGCGCCTGTGGGCCGATGTCGAGGCGGCGCGCTTGGCTTATCGCTCAGTGTTGGACGAGGTGGATATCGCCTTGCTCACCGAAGATGACGAGCGTGCGTTGTTTGGCTATGCCGACAGTGAGCAGGTGTTTGCGGCGTATCCAGGCATTGAAGAGGTCGTGCTCAAACGCGGGGCGGATGCGTGTCTGATCCGTTGCAGGGGCGAGCGCTTTGCGGTGCCGGCGCTGAAGGTGGAGAAGGTGGTGGATACGACGGCGGCGGGGGATTCGTTCAGTGCGGCGTATTTGGCCGGTCGGCTTAAAGGCGGTTCACCGCAAGAGGCTGCTTTGGCCGGGCATCGGTTGGCCAGTCGGGTGATTCAGCTGCCGGGGGCCTTGATTCCCAGGTGAATGGCCGCCTGCGGCGGTTCGCAGGCAAGCCAGCTCCCACAGTTGATCGTTCCCATGCTCTGCGTGGGAATGCAGGCAGGGACGCTCCGCGTCCCAAAAGCGGACGCAGAGCGTCCGGTGAGGCATTCCCACGCAGAGCGTGGGAACGATCACGCAGCCAATCCCTCAATCGCGGTAAAACACCTGCACCAGGTGATACCCGAACTTGCTTTTGATCGGCCCATGCACCACCTTCACCGGCTTCTTGAAAATCACCGCATCAATCGCCCCCACCATCTGCCCAGGCCGCACTTCACCCAAGTCACCGCCACGCTTGCCCGAAGGGCAGGTGGAGAACTTCTTGGCCAGTACATCAAACGCTTCGCCCTTGGCGATGCGCTGCTTGAGTTGTTCGGCTTCTTCGCTGGTTTTCACCAGGATATGACGGGCTTGGGCTTTCATAAAATCTCTACCGGGTGGGCGACGGCGCGCGATTATGCCTGAACTCATTGCGCCCCGCCGATCATGCCGCGAATTTTCGTGGCCAGCAGATCGATGGAAAACGGCTTGGCGACCATGTCCATGCCTTCTTCGAGGAAACCCTGACGCTCGGCGGCTTTTTCAGCGTAGCCGGTCATGAACAGCACCTTGAGGCCTGGCCTGTGCTGGCGCGCAATTTCCGCCAACTGCCTGCCGTTCATACCCGGCAGGCCGACGTCAGTCACCAGCAGGTCCACGCGCAGGTCCGACTCCAGCAGCGGCAACGCGGCCCGTGCGTCCGCCGCCTGGTGCGCGGTGTAGCCCAGTTCATCGAGCACATTGACCACCAGCATGCGCACCGCCGGATCGTCCTCGACCACCACCACCGCCTCACCGGCCAGGGCCAGCGGCGCCTCGCTCAAGTGGGCGGGCAGGTTGTTTTCCAGCGACGTACCGAACAGGCGCGGCAGGTACAGGCGCACGCACGTACCCTGGCCCGGCTCGCTCTGGATGGTCACGTGGCCGCCGGACTGCTGGGCAAACCCGTAGATCATCGACAGCCCCAGGCCGGTGCCCTGGCCGATGGGCTTGGTGGTGAAAAACGGATCGAACGCCTTGGCCAGGATCTTCGGCGCCATGCCGGTGCCGTTGTCGCATACGCCAAGCATCACGTAGTCGCCGGCCTTGACCGGTTCAAGGGTGGTGATGTCGCTACCGTCCAGGTAGCTGTTGGCGGTCTCGATCAGGAGTTCACCGCCGTCGGGCATGGCGTCGCGGGCGTTGATCACCAGGTTGAGCAAGGCGTTTTCCAGCTGGCTGGCGTCGGTGTTGACCGGCCAGATATCGCGCCCCAGTCGCACCTTGAGGTCGATGTGCGCGCCCTTGGTGCGGCGGAACAACTCTTCCAGGGACGCCACCAACTGGTTCGGGTCCAGCGGGCGAAGATCCAGCGATTGACGCCGCGAGAAGGCCAGCAGCCGGTGGGTGAGGGCGGCGGCACGGCGGGCCGAAGACACGGCGGTATCGGTAAAGCGGCCGATCTCTTCGCTGCGCCCGGCGGCGATATAGCGCTGCATCAGGTCGAGGCTGCCGATGATGCCGGTGAGCATATTGTTGAAGTCATGGGCGATGCCGCCGGTGAGCTGGCCCACGGCCTCCATCTTCTGCGCATGGCGCAGGGCGTCTTCGGCGCGCTCGCGCTCGTACATCTCGTTCTGCAGGCGCTGGTTGGCCTCGGCCAGTGCCTGGGTGCGCTGTGCCACGCGCTCTTCGAGATTTTCGTTGAGGTGGCGCAGGGCTTCTTCGGTGAGTTTGCGTTCGGTTTCATCGATCACAAAAATGTAGAACCCGTTCACCGAGCCGTCATTGCTGAAGCGCGGCAGGTACTTCATCAAGGCATGGCGCGGCCGGCCGTCGCGGTGCGGTGTGACGGTCATGAAGCTGCAGGCCTTGCCCTTGAGCGCGGCGGCGATCTTGTCGGCACGGCCGGCGTACACCTGCTCGCCGAGCACGTCGCGGATGGTCCTGCCGTACAGCTCCTGAGGAGTCATGCCGTACCATTCCAGGTAGGCGCTGTTGTTCAGGCGAAAGCGTTCCTCATGATCGACATAGCCGATCAGCACCGGCATGGCGTTGATGATCAGTTGCAGTTCGGTCTGGCTTTGGCGCAGGGCCTGCTCGGTGTTCTTGCGCTCGGTAAGGTCCAGCGCGGCACCGAGGAACCGCGCGGGGCGGCCCTGATGATCCTTGTAGCAGCGGCCCCGGGCAAATACCCAGCGCACTTGGCCGTCGGCCTGCAAGAGCCGGTATTCCTCGGCGTATTCGGTGCCGAAGGTAATGCAATGCTTGATGCTGCGCGCCACCATGCCACGGTCTTCGGGGTGCACGCCTTGCAGGTAGTCGCTGATCGGCAGGCGGCCCGCGTCGCTGGGGTCCACGCCATGCAGGTAGGCGAAGTGCGCGTCGGCGATGAAGCGGTCTTCGCCGATATCCCAATCCCAGGTGCCCACCGCGTCGGTGGCCGCCAGTGCGAGCTGCAGGCGTTGTTCGGTGTTGTGCTGGGCCTTGCGGCGCTCGTTGGTTTCGATGGCGGTAACCAGGATACCGGCCACGTTGGCGCTTTCGTCGCGGATCGGGCTGTAGGTCAGGTCCAGCCAGATTTCGGTGTCGCGGTTATGGCGTTGCAGCACGAAACGCTGCTCGCTGAAGGTGCGCGCCTGGCCGCTGAACACGGCGTCGTAGATCGGCGCGGTAAAGCTCTCCAGCTCCGGCCAGGTCTGGTGCGTCGGCTGCCCCATCGCTTCGGGGTGTTTGTTGCCGGCGAGCAGGGCGAAGCCGTCGTTGTAGAGTTGCGTGAGCTGCTTGCCCCACAGCAGCAGCATCGGCATCGGCGAATGCACGACGATGTCCACTGCGGTGCGCAGGCTTTGCGGCCATTCATTGGCCTCACCGAGGGGGCTTTGCGCCCAGTCCAACCGCGCAATCAATGCGGCGGTTTCGCTGCCGGTGGATGTTCCATTCATGAAAAAGCCCTGAGCGTAACGCTTTGAAAGATGACAACACCCATTAGCTCGTGAGCCGGGAATGGGTGACTACCCCCAAAAAATAGCATGCCTTGGGGGTTTTTCTTCACCTCCGTACGTCGGCGCTGAAACCTTTCATTATTCAGCCAGCTCCGCGCGGTCGCGAAACTGCTCCAGGGCCTGGGGGTTGGCCAGGGCATCGGTGTTCTTCACCGGTTCGCCGTGCACCACATTGCGCACCGCCAATTCAACGATCTTGCCGCTGATGGTGCGGGGGATATCGCTGACCGCCAGGATCCTGGCCGGCACATGGCGCGGCGTAGTGTTGGCGCGGATGACCTGGCGAATCTGCTGCTGCAGCGCTTCGTCCAGTTCCACGCCGTCATCGAGGCGCACGAACAGCACCACGCGCACGTCGTCCTGCCAGCGCTGGCCGATGGCCAGGCTCTCCAGCACCTGCGGCAGCTTTTCCACCTGGCGATAGATCTCTGCGGTACCAATGCGCACGCCGCCGGGGTTGAGCACGGCGTCGGAGCGTCCGTGGATCAGCAGGCTGCCATTCGGGCGTTGTTCGGCATAGTCGCCCTGGGCCCAGACGCCGGGAAACTGGCTGAAATATGCGGCGCGCAGCTTCTGGCCATCCGGGTCGTTCCACAGGCCGATGGGCATGGCCGGGAAATGCCGGGTGCACACCAGCTCGCCTTTTTCGCCGACCAGCGGCTGGCCGTTGTCGTCCCACACCTCGATCGCCATCGCCAGGCTCTTGCACTGCATTTCGCCGCGACGCACCGGCAACACCGGGTTGCCGATCACAAAGCAGGAGACGATATCGGTGCCGCCGGACATCGACGACAGGCACAACTCGTGCTTGATCTCGCGGTAAACGTAATCGTAACTCTGGGGCGAAAGCGGCGAACCTGTTGAGATCAGCCCCTTGAGGCTGCCCAGGTCGTGGCTCAGGCGCGGCTGCAGCCCGGCTTTTTCCAGGGTCGCGAGAAACTTGGGGCTGGTGCCGAACACGCTGATGCGTTCCGCATCGATCAGGTCGATCAGTCGCTCGGGGCCTGGATGAAACGGCGAGCCGTCATACAGCACCGCCGTGGCGCCGATGGCCAGCACCGAGACCAGCCAGTTCCACATCATCCAGCCGCAAGTGGTGTAGTAGAACAGGCAGTCGTCCCTGGACAAGTCGGCATGCAGGCCGTGTTCCTTGAGATGGGTGAGCAACACGCCCCCGGTGCCGTGGATGATGCACTTGGGCACGCCGGTGGTGCCGCTGGAATAGAGGATGTACAGCGGATGATCGAAGGGCACCGCGACGAAATCCGGCTCGCCGCCGGGTGAGTAGAAGTCCTGCCACAAAGTGACGCTGGCCCGTGTCTGATAGTCCTCGACCCGCGCCTGTGGCCGTGCGTAGGGCACGATGATCAGTTGCTCCAGGGACGGCAGGCGCGCGAGGATTTCATTGAGCTTGGCGCTCTGGTCGATGGTTTTGCCGGCATAGCGGTAACCGGCGCAGGTGATCAGGACCTTGGGCTCGATCTGGCCGAAACGGTCGATCACGCCCTGGGTGCCGAAGTCCGGCGAAGAGCACGACCAGATCGCCCCCAGGCTGGTGGTGGCGAGCATGCCCACCAGGGTTTGCCAGGTGTTGGGCATACACGCAGCGACGCGGTCGCCTTGGGTTACGCCAGCGGCGCGCAGGCTGTTTTGCAGGCCGGCGACGTGTGCGGCCAGCTCGGCATAGGTGAGTTGTTCGCGCTGGCCGTCTTCGCCAATGGCCACCACCGCCGTGTGATCGTCGCGACGGCGCAACAGGTGCTCGGCAAAGTTCAGGGTCGCGCCGGGGAACCACTGGGCGCTGGGCATTTCGGTGCCTTCGACCAGCACCGCCGTGGGCGGGCTGCGAAAGTGCACATCGAAGTATTCGACGATGGCCTGCCAGAAGGCCGGGCGCTGGTCGATGCTCCACTGGTGCAGGGCCGGGTAGTCGTTGAGCTGCAGGCTCTGGCGCACGTTGATGTAACGCCGGAACTGGTCCATCCGCGTGTTGCAGATGCGTTCCGGGGAGGGTTGCCAGAGGATGTCGGACATTGATGTTGCCTCTTCTCGTTCCCGCGCTCCGCGTGGGAATGCCTCTTTGGACGCTCCGCGTCCGCTCTTGGGACGCCGAGCGTCCTGGGCTGCATTCCCACGCGGAGCGTGGGAACGATCACTATTGAGCCAGCCAGCCACCATCGATATTCCACGCCGCACCGCGTACTTGGCTGCCGGCCTCGCTGCATAAAAACAGCACCAGCTCGCCCAACTGTGGCGGCGTCACAAACTCCAGCGACGGCTGCTTCTCTGCCAGCAACTCCTGCTGCGCCTGCTGCGGGTCGACGCCATGGGCGGCGCGATCATCGATCTGCTTCTGCACCAGCGGCGTCAGCACCCAGCCGGGGCAGATGGCATTGCACGTCACATTGCTGGTCGCCGTTTCCAGGCCCACCACCTTGGTCAAGCCGATCACCCCGTGCTTGGCCGCCACATACGCGGCCTTACCCACCGAACCGACCTGGCCGTGCACCGACGCGATATTGACGATACGCCCCCAGCCCTTGGCCTTCATCCCCGGCAAGCTCAGGCGCGTGCTGTGGAACACCGACGACAGGTTGATCGCGATGATGGAATCCCAGCGCTCGGCCGGGAAGTCTTCCACGGCGGCCACGTGCTGGATTCCGGCGTTATTCACCAGGATATCCACGCCACCGAATTCGCGCTCGGCATAGGCGATCATCTCGGCGATTTGCGCCGGGTCGCTGACATCCGCCGGGTGATGGCCCACCTTGCCGCCCAATGCCTGCACCTGGGCGACCACCGCGCTGGCGTCGCCGAAACCGTTGAGAATCAGATTGGCGCCAGCCTTGGCCAGGCTCAGCGCGATGCCCAGGCCGATGCCGCTGGTGGAGCCGGTGACCAGGGCGGTCTTGCCATTCAATGTCGTCATGAACACCTCACACAATGCCGGTGGCGTAGAAAGTACCGATCACCACGAACACCGCGAGGGTCTTGATGATCGTGATGCCGAAAATGTCCTTGTAGGCTTCGCGATGGGTCAGGCCGGTCACCGCCAGCAGCGTGATCACCGCGCCGTTGTGGGGCAGGGTGTCCATGCCGCCGCTGGCCATGGCCGCGACCCGGTGCAGCACTTCAAGGGGGATATTGGCCGCATGGGCGGCCGAAATAAAGCTCTCGGACATCGCCGCCAGGGCGATGCTCATGCCGCCCGACGCGGAGCCGGTGATACCGGCCAGCAAGGTCACGGTGATCGCTTCATTGACCAGCGGATTGGGGATGCCCTTGAGCCAGTCCGCCAGCACCAGAAAGCCCGGCAAAGAGGCGATCACGGCGCCAAAGCCGTACTCGGACGCGGTGTTCATCGCCGCCAACAGCGCGCCGCTGACCGCGCTTTTGCTGCCCTCGGCGAGCTTGCTCTTGATCGCCGACCAGCCAAACGCCAGCACCATGAGAATGCCCACCAGCAACGCCGCCTGCACCGCCCAGATCGCGGTGAGCTTGGCGATTTCGGTGGTCACCGGTGCGCTCATGCCCGGCAGGCTGAGGCTGTGGGTCTTGCCGTACCACTGCGGGATCCAGTGGGTGAACAGCAGGTTCATCACCCCGACCAGGATCAGCGGCGACACTGCGATCCAAGGGTTGGGCAGCGTAAGGTTCTCGGCGGTTTCCGGCTCGTTGCGCAACTCGGTGCCATAACCTTCACCGGCTCGTTGCGCCTTGTTGCGCTGGCGCGCCAGGTACAGCATGCCGGCGCAGAACACGAAGATTGTGCCGATCAAACCCAGCCACGGCGCGGCCCAGGCGGTGGTGTTGAAGAAGGTGCTGGGAATGATGTTCTGGATCTGCGGCGTGCCGGGCAGGGCGTCCATGGTGAACGAGAATGCACCCAGCGCGATGGTGGCGGGAATCAGGCGCTTGGGGATATTGCTCTGGCGGAACATCTCCGCCGCGAACGGATACACCGCAAACACCACCACGAACAGCGACACGCCGCCGTAGGTGAGCAG
The DNA here is from genome assembly GCF_001983175.1 of Pseudomonas cedrina subsp. cedrina. GTDB lineage: Bacteria > Pseudomonadota > Gammaproteobacteria > Pseudomonadales > Pseudomonadaceae > Aquipseudomonas > Aquipseudomonas cedrina. The sequence goes on along the minus strand of NZ_MNPW01000003.1, from coordinate 59,045 downwards.
GGCGCAGACCAGCACGATCACCAGCATGGCCTGGCGCGTACCGAGCAAACGGATCGCGGCGGCGACGATGGAACGCGAAAAGCCCGACAGCTCGATCAGCTTGCCGAACACCGCGCCCAGCAGGAATACAGGGAAATACAATTTGATGAAACCGACCATTTTTTCCATGAACACGCCGGTAAAGGCGGGTGCGACGGCGGACGGGTCGGTGAGCAGCACAGCGCCGAGCGCGGCGATGGGGGCAAACAGGATAACGCTGTAGCCACGGTAGGCGGCCAGCATCAGCAGCGCGAGGGCCGCCAGGGCAATGATCACACTCATGGTGTGTCTCCAGGTTGGATTGTTATTTTTGTGGGGTGTGGCTGCGGGGAGGGCTATAGCGAGATGCGTGCCAAATATCTAAGTCATTGATAATTAAGAATATATTATTGGTTGATGTAGAGTCTTCTAAAGTTTGTCTCTATTTTGAGACTGGTGGGGATCCACTGTGGGAGCTGGCTTGCCTGCGATAGCGGTGGGTCAGCTGGCTAATCGCTGACTGATATACCGCCATCGCAGGCAAGCCAGCTCCCACAGGGAACCGTCTTTGTTTGGAGATTATCGTCTCTTTATTGAGACTCGCTAATGCCCAGCGCCACCATCTTCTTGTACAACGTCGACCGCCCAAGCCCCAGCCGCCTGGCCGCTTCCACCACGTTCCCGCCGCTCGCGCCCAATGCCGCACCAATCACCTGGCGATCGAACCGCTCCCGTGCCGCGCTGAACGACTCACCCTCGACGGCTGGCAGCGGGTTGCGCGCCACCGGGGTAAACGTACCTATCGCTGCGCGGATCTCCCGGGCGTCCAACACCAGGTCATCGCTCAACAAGGCTGCGCGCTCCAGCACATTGCGCAGCTCGCGGATGTTGCCCGGCCACGCATGCTGCGCCAGCAAGGTCAAGGCGTCCTGATCCAACTCGTGCTGGCTGCGCAGTTCTTCAAGGATTGCCTCGCTCAACGCCGGAATATCATCCAGGCGCTCACGCAACGGCGGCACCTGGATCGGCAGCACGTTCAGCCGGTAATACAAGTCCGCACGGAATTCGCCGCGCTTGATCGCCGCTTCCAGGTCCATGGACGTGGCGGCGATCACCCGCACATCGCTGTGCAGCATCTCGTTGGAGCCCACGGGTTCGAATTCCTTTTCCTGCAGCACCCGCAGCAATTTGCTTTGCAGTGGCAAGGGCATGTCGCCGATTTCATCCAGAAACAGCGTGCCGCCCTGGGCAATCTGGAATTTGCCCGGACGGCCCTTGCGGTCGGCGCCGGTAAACGCGCCCGGCGCGGTGCCGAAAAACTCGGCTTCCAGCAGGTCGGCGGGGATGGCAGCGCTGTTGATACTGACAAAGGCCTTGTGCGCACGCGTCGATGCGCCGTGAATCGCCTGGGCCAGCAACTCCTTGCCGGTACCGGTTTCGCCCAACAGTAAAACGGGCGATTCTGCACTCGCACTGCGCCGCGCCCGGCGCTTGACTTCGAGGCTGGCCGCGCTGGTGCCGATAAAGTGCGCGAAGTTGTATTTACTCTGCCGTGAGCGCAACAGCGAGCGCGTGGACGCAAGCTCCTGCTGCAGGCTCAGGTAGCGTTCGATCAATGGCGAGAGGTTGCGCAGCTCATCGAACAGCGCAAAGCCAATCGCCCCGATCACCGCGCCGGCATCGTTGTGAATCGGCAGGCGCATCACCACCAGGGGGCCCTTGGGTGTGTCCTGGATGTCCAGCAATATCGGCTGGTCATTGCGCACCACCTGGCGCAACAGGCTGTTGGAGATCACTTGTTCGCACGGTTGGCCGATGGCCTGGTCGGCACTCTTGAGGCCGAAGCGCCTGGCGTAGCGCTCGTTCATCCACACGATAGTGGCGTCGCGGTCGACAATCACCGTGCCTTCGCTGGACTGCTCGATGATCTCGAACAGCGACTGGATGGCCAGGCCACGAACCTGTTGGTAGTCCTTGAGGCTATCGGTCATGTTCATCCACCCACACAAAACAGGAATAGGATTACGGTCCTGTGGGAGCTGGCTTGCCTGCGATAGCGATCTCAAGAACGCTATCGTAGGCAAGCCAGCGCCTACAAGGGAATGTGCGCCGCCGCCAGCAGTTCCCTGGTATACGGATGCTGCGGCGCATCAAACACCTCGTGGCTCGCGCCGTGCTCCACCACCTTGCCATCCTTGATCACGATCATGTCATGGGCCATGGCGCGCACCACGGCCAGGTCATGGCTGATAAACAGGTAGGTCAGGCCGTATTTATCCTGCAGCTCGCGCAGCAACGCCACGACCTGTTTCTGCACGGTGCGGTCGAGGGCCGAGGTGGGTTCGTCCAGCAGCATCAACGCCGGCTTGAGCACGAGGGCGCGGGCGATGGCGATGCGCTGACGCTGGCCGCCGGAAAACTCGTGGGGGTAGCGGTGCCGGGTGGCGGGGTCGAGGCCGACGTCCTTGAGCACCTGGATCACCTGCGCATCGCGCTCGGCCAGGCTGCAAGGCGCGTGCACCTCCAGGCCTTCGCTGATGATCTGCGCCACGGTCATGCGCGGGCTGAGGCTGCCGTAGGGGTCCTGGAACACCACCTGCATCTGCTTGCGCCAGGGCCGCATCTGTTGGTTATTCAGCGGGTCGAGGGCTTCACCCTGGAAACGAATGCTGCCGGTGGAATCGAGCAACCGCAGGATGGCCTGGCCCAGGGTGGATTTGCCCGAGCCGGACTCGCCGACAATCCCCAGGGTCTTGCCGCGCTGCACGCTGAGGCTGATGCCGTCCACCGCGCGTAAGTAGCGCTTGCGTCGAAACAGCCCGCCGCCGAGGGGGAATTGCACGCTCAGGTCATTCACCTCCAGCACCGTCTCGCGTTCGTCAACGCACACGGCGTCGCCCACGGGTTCCGCATCCAGCAAGAGCTGGCTGTAAGGATGCCGGGGCGCGGTGAACAAGGCCTCGCAATCGGCCTGTTCGACAATTTCGCCGGCGCGCATCACACACACACGCTGGGCGATGCTGCGCACCAGGTTGAGGTCATGGCTGATCAGCAGCAGCGACATGCCCAGGCGCTGTTGCAAGGACTTGAGCAGCAGCAGGATCTTGCGCTGCACGGTCACATCCAGCGCGGTGGTGGGTTCGTCGGCGATCAGCAGCTCGGGCTCGCAGGCCAGGGCCATGGCGATCATCACCCGTTGGCGTTGGCCGCCGGAGAGTTGATGGGGATAGGCCTTGAGCCTTTCCTGGGGTTTTTGAATGCCCACCAGCTCGAGCAGCTCCAGGATGCGGGCCTGCGCCGCCTTGCCGCCCAGGCCCTTGTGCAAGAGCAGGGTTTCGCCGATCTGCTTTTCGATGCTGTGCAGGGGGTTCAGGGACGTCATCGGCTCCTGGAAGATCATCGCGATGCGGTTGCCGCGCAGCTTCTGCAGGGTGGCCGCCGACGCACCGATCAATTCCTGGCCGCGATACTTTACCGAACCGGTGGTGTGCGTACCGGCGTCAGGCAGCAGTTGCAGGATCGAATGGGCCGTCACCGACTTGCCCGAACCCGACTCGCCCACCAGCGCCAGGCATTCGCCGGGGCGCACGTCCAGGCTGAGGTTGCGCACTACGGTCTGGCCGCTGAAAGCGACGTTGAGGTCGCGTATTTCGATGAGGTTCATACGCACGTACTCACGAACGGGGGTCGAAGGCATCACGCAACGCCTCGCCGATAAAGACCAGCAGCGACAGGATCAGCGCCAGGGTGAAAAACGCCGTCAGGCCCAGCCAGGGCGCTTGCAGGTTCTGCTTGCCCTGGGCGATCAGTTCGCCCAGCGACGCGCTGCCCGCCGGCATGCCAAAGCCGAGGAAATCCAGGGCGCTCAGGGTGGAGATCGCCCCCGTCAGGATAAACGGCAGGTAGCTCAGCGTCGCCGTCATGGCATTGGGCAGGATATGCCGGCGAATGATCTTGCCGTCACCCAAACCCAACGCCCGTGCGGCCTTGACGTATTCCAGGTTGCGCCCGCGCAGGAACTCGGCGCGCACCACGTCCACCAGGGCCAGCCAGGAAAACAGCGCCATGATCCCCAGCAGCCACCAGAAATTGGGCTCGACAAAGCCCGACAGGATGATCAGCAGGTACAGCACCGGCAGCCCGGACCACACCTCCAGCACGCGCTGGCCGATCAAGTCCACCCAACCGCCGTAATAACCCTGCAACGCACCGGCCGCGATGCCGATGGCCGCGCTGATCGCAGTGAGCGCCAAGGCAAACAGGATCGACACCCGCGCGCCAAAGATCACCCGCGCCAGCACATCCCGCGATTGATCATCCGTCCCCAGCCAATTTACCGATGAGGGCGGGCTGGGGGCAGGGCGGGTCAGTTCGTAGTTGGGGGTGTCGTCACTGAACGGGATCGGCGGGAACAGCATCCAGCCGCCGTCCTGCTTGATCAGCTTTTGCACGTAGTCACTGCGGTAGTCGGCCTGGAACGGCAGCTGGCCGCCGAACTGTTGCTCGGTGTAGCGCTTGAATACCGGAAAATACAGCTCGTTCTTGAAGCTCAGCACCAGCGGCTTGTCGTTGGCGATCAGTTCGCCGCCCAGGGTCAGCAGAAACAGGCCGATAAACAGCCACAGCGACCACCAGCCGCGACGGTTTTTCTTGAAGCGCTCGAAGCGCCGACGGGCAACGGGAGACAGATCAAGCATCAGGCGTTCCTCGCGGCGAAGTCGATACGCGGGTCTACCAGGGTGTAGCAGAGGTCGCCGATCAGTTTTATCAAGAGGCCGAACAAGGTGAAGATAAACAACGAGCCGAACACCACCGGATAATCGCGCGACACCGCCGCTTCGTAGCTCATGCGGCCCAGGCCGTCGAGGGAGAAAATCACCTCGATCAGCAAGGAGCCTGCAAAGAACACGCTGATGAATGCCTGGGGAATCCCCGAGATCACCAGCAGCATGGCGTTGCGGAACACATGGCCGTAGAGCACGCGCCGTTCGCTCAAGCCCTTGGCGCGGGCGGTCACCACGTATTGGCGCGTGATTTCATTGAGGAACGAGTTTTTGGTCAGGATGGTCAGCGTGGCGAACCCGCCGATGACCAGCGACGTCACCGGCAACACCAGGTGCCAGAAATAATCGGCCACCTTGCCAATCGTGCTCAACTCTTCGAAGTTTTCCGAGACCAGCCCGCGCACCGGGAACCAGTTCAGCGAAGTGCCACCGGCAAATACCACGATCAGGAACATCGCGAACAGAAACGCCGGCATCGCATAGCCGATGACGATGGCGGTGCTGCTCCATACGTCAAAGCTGCTGCCGTGGCGCACCGCCTTGCGAATCCCCAGGGGGATCGACACCAGGTAGGTGATCAGCGTGGCCCACAGGCCGAGGGAAATGGTCACCGGCATTTTTTCCAGGATCAGGTCGATCACCGTCTTGCCGCGAAAGAAGCTGTTACCAAAATCCAGCTGGGCGTAGCTCTTGAGCATCAGCCACAGGCGTTCCGGCGCTGGCTTGTCGAAGCCGTATTGTTTTTCGATGTCCTTGATCAATTTCGGGTCCAGGCCACGGCTGGCGCGGGAACCGCTGCTGACACCTTCGCCGGACGCGCCGCCGACGCCACCGCCGCCGATGCCTTGCAGGTGGGCGATGGCTTGTTCCACCGGGCCACCGGGGGCGGCCTGCACGATCACGAAATTCACCAGCAGGATGATCACCAGCGTCGGGATGATCAGCAGCAGGCGCCGCATGATATAGGCAAACATCAGCGCGCCCCTCCGCGTTTTTTCAACTCAGCGCTCATTTGTTCGTTAGTCAGTGGCGTGGGGCTGATTTCCCACCAGGTTTCCAGCGCTTCGTCGTTCTTCGCCTCGATGACCGGGCGGCCGAAACGGTTCCACCACGCGGCGGACGTGCCGGGCGGGTAGTAATTGGGGATCCACAGGTAATTCCATTGCAGCACGCGGTCCAGCGCATGGGCGTAGGTGAGCATCTGCGCCTGGGTGTCGGCCTTGACCAGGCCCTTGATCAGGCTGTCGACGGCCGGGTCCTTGAGCACCATGTAGTTATTCGCGCCGGGATCGAAGGCGGCGGCCGAGCCGAAGTAGTTGTACAGCTCCATGCCGGGCGACGTGGTGACGGGAAAACCGGTGACAATCATGTCGTAGTCCCTGGCCATTAACCGGTTCACGTATTGGGAGGAGTCGATGCGGCGGATATTCAGCGTGATGCCGATCTGCGCAAGGTTGCGCTTGTACGGCAACAGCAGGCGCTCCAGGCCGGCCTGGGCATTGAGGAAGGTGAATTCCAGCGGCTTGCCTTCGGCATTGACCAGTCTGTCGCCGTCCGGTTTCCAGCCGGCTTCCTGCAGCAGGGCCAGGGCTTGCAACTGTTTATCGCGGATCATGCCGCTGCCATCGGTGACCGGGGCCTTGAACACCTGGGTGAACACCTCGTCGGGCACCTGGCCGCGCAAGGGTTCAAGAATCGCCAGTTCCTCCTTGGTCGGCGGTTGACTGGCAGCCAGCGGGCTATTGGAGAAGAAGCTCTGCTGGCGGATGTACATAGTGCGCATCATCTGCCGGTTGGCCCATTCGAAGTCCCACAGCATCGCCAGTGCCTGGCGCACGCGGCGGTCCTTGAACATCGGGTTTTGCACGTTAAACACGTAACCCTGGGCCGGTTGCGGCATTTCCTTGGCCAGGTGGGCGCGCTGCAGGCGGCCATCGTCCAGGGCCGGGCCGTTGTAGCCGATGGAATAACCGGTGGCGGAAAATTCACGATTGAAATCATAGGCGCCGCCACGCAATACCTGGCGGGCCACTTCGGTATCGCCGAAATATTCCAGGCTCAGGTGATCGAAGTTGTACAGGCCGCGGCTGACCGGCAGATCCTTGCCCCACCAGGTCGGGTCGCGGGTAAAGGTGATGGTGTTGCCGGAGTCGATCTTGCTGACTGTGTAGGGGCCGCTGCCCAGTGGCGCTTCATAGCCGCCGCCGTTGGCGAAGTCACGGGTCTTCCACCAGTGTTCCGGGAAGACCGGCAGGGTTGCGATGTCCAAGGGCAGGGTGCGGTTTTCATTGCTGGAGAAATCGAAGCGTACCTGGCGCTCGCCTTCAACTTCGACATGCTTGACGTCTGCGAACAGGGTGCGAAAACGCAGGCTGCCTTGGGTCATCAGCAGGTCGAAACTGTAGCGCACGTCCTCGGCGGTGATCGGCTTGCCGTCGGCAAAGCGTGCCTTGGGGTTGAGGAAAAAACGCAGCGACATGCCGTCATCGGCGCGCTCCATCTTTTCGGCAACCAGGCCGTAGACGGTGTAGGGCTCATCCAGGGAGCGCTGGGCCAGCGGGGCATACACCCAGCCGTCAACCTGGGTAACGCCGATGCCTTTGTCGATATACGGCAACACATGGTCATAGCGCCCGATCTCGATGGCCGAGCGGCGCAGGCTCCCACCCTTGGGGGCATTGGGGTTGGCGTAATCGAAATGGGTGAAGCCGGCGGCGTACTTGGCCGGTTCGCCGTACACCGTCAGATACGGTTGCGGCGTCGCGAACGCCGCAGTGCTGGCCAGCAGCAGGGCCAGGCTCGAACTTAGTAGATAGGAAAAAGCCAATCGCATTGTCAGCCTTGAACGCCGTGTGAAGAAGAAAAGGGATTTGTACGCTAACGGCATCAGCGTCGCCAGTCATCACATGCACAACGGCCCACCAGAAGGCGGGCCGTTGTTTATCGCATCAGCGCAGACCGGATCAGTCCTGGCGGCTGGTGACTTCCAGCAGGTGGTAGCCGAACTGGGTTTTCACCGGGCCTTGCACGGTGTTGACCGGGGCGCTGAATACGACGGTGTCGAATTCCTTGACCATCTGGCCTGGACCGAACGAACCCAGGTTGCCGCCATCGCGGCTGGAAGGGCAGCTGGAGTTGGCTTTGGCGATTTCTGCGAAATCGGCGCCGCCTTCGATCTGGGTCTTGAGTTCGTTGCACTTGTCTTCAGTGGAAACGAGGATGTGACGGGCGGTGGCTTTGGCCATGGGGAGTAACTCCTTGAGTGAAAAGGGTGAGCCTACCGGATTCAGGCGGTTATTTCCCGGCAAAGTTCCTGCCGATTGCCGAGCGGTTCGGGTTGGGTCAAGACAGGACGATATAGTCGTTCTGCTGGGTGATCGGTCGGTGCGGGCCCTGTACGAGGTGAATGTAGCGTCCGGCTACCAGGTCGATGGGCAGGCAGTCGTCGATATCCATCACAGCGTCCGTATGGGCCTGGGACCAATGGCGCAGCGTATTCTGCTTGCCCTTGCTCATTGCTTCCTGCTTGTTGCGAGCAACCACCAGCAGGTAGTGGTGGGCTTCGCCAAAACTCTTGGCTTCATAACCACCGAGGTTAATGAAATACAGATGATACGCTCCAGCGGCAGGTGCGAGGTGGCTGAGTTCGACTTTCCAACCGTCGACACCGTCCACGGCCATCCACGAATCGATATGCACGCCCTTGGGGCTGCCGAACCAATCGGCGCGCAGTTGCGGGTAGGTCGACTCAAGCGTGTCCGCGGCAGCGAACACCACATCGTGAACTTCAATTTTTGCCCGTGGGTGCTTGCCCCCGAGCATCACGACAAACAGCATTGCAGGTTCTTCCTGACGACTTGGCAAAGCGTAACCATACTGCGATTGAACCCTTTTGTCCGGTCAGTGCCACCTGTTAATCCGCGAATTCACCAGGAGGTTGTCATGCGTACCATTGATCTGGCGGGTGTTCCCGTTCCTGTCATCGGCCAGGGAACCTGGCGCATGGGCGAAAGTCCCGACCGGCACCGCGCCGAAGTGGCGGCACTGCAACTGGGCATCGACGAGGGCATGACCCTGATCGATACCGCCGAAATGTATGGTGAGGGCGGCGCCGAAAGGGTTGTCGGCGAGGCCATTCGCGGCAGGCGTGATCAGGTGTTCCTCGTCAGCAAAGTCTACCCGCACAATGCCAGCCATCAGGGCGTGCCCCGTGCCTGTGAAGCCAGCCTTGAGCGCCTGGGTACGGACTACATCGATTTGTATCTGTTGCACTGGCGCGGCCAATACCCTCTTGAAGAAACCGTGGAAGCGTTCGAACGCCTGCGCGAAGCCGGCAAGATCGGCCGCTGGGGCGTCTCCAATTTCGATGTCGCCGACCTGCAGGAACTCGCATCCCCGGCCTGCGCCACCAACCAGGTGCTCTATAACATCGAAGAGCGCGGCATTGAGTTCGACCTGCTGCCCTGGTGGCAACAGCACCACTTGCCCTTAATGGCTTACTGCCCGATCGCCCAGGGCGGTGAGCTGCTGTCCAGCCCGACCCTCAAGCAGATCGCCCGCCGCCATGAGGTCACACCCGCCCAGGTTGCCCTGGCCTGGGTGTTGCGCCAGGACGGTGTGATCGCCATTCCCAAAGCGGTCACCCCGGAACATGTGCGACTCAACGCAGCCGCTGCCAAGGTGCTGCTGGATGAACACGACCTGGACGCCATCGATCGCGTGTTTGGCGCACCCAAGCGCAAGCATCCGCTGGCGATGGTGTAGCCAACCGATAGAGGTGGCGCTTTCCCTGGCGCCGCCTATGCGTCAATCCGGCTTAACCCGCAACCGGGCTGCGCCAGTCATCCGAACCGGAAGTACCGGACACTTCGTGGGTCCACACAATTTTCCGGTACGTGAAGTACACATCTTCCAGGTGGGTGAAGTGGGCGTTGTCCGGGTCCTGGCAATTGGGCATGCGTGACTGGATATCCACGATGGTTGCCCCCTCCAGCTCAATGGTGAAGTAGTGCTCCTGGGTGCCGGCCGAAGAGGTGCGCAGCCATTCGAGCCGGCACTTGACCTCTTCGCCGCTGGTCAGTGCGCTGAACAGCAAGGGCGACGACTTATCGAAGACCTTGCTGATCATCAGGGGTTTATGAACCCTCTGGCCTGTCGGCTGGCCCGATTGCGGGTCGCGCGGAATGATCACCTGATGAGAAAAGGCCTGCACCAGGATCTGGTCCTCATGGCCTTCCTGATAGATGTTACCTACCGAGTCCTGGGTAAACGTACCTGCCGTAATCAAACCTTGTTTGACACCGGTGATGGAGAGATACGCGGGTGTTGGCATGACGGGTTTCCTTGTCTGATTGATGAGGTAGTTCCAACCGGTCATTGGGCCGGCTGGAGAATTACCTATAACAAGAAGCGTGCCTGAAAGTGCGTTGGCCAATAAAGGTGGCCGTATTGCATTATTTAGTGGCGATTTATGAAGAGTTGCGCAGTATTTAGTTGATTTAGTGACTATTGGATTGCGCATTAGTGCGCAATTAGTTGCTCACATCGATTGTTGCGCAAACATTGGCGTTGGTCGAAGGGGGTCGTGGATACGGTCGTTTTGGTGCGAAAAATCCTGCGCGCTCTTGCATTCAGAGGCACTTGTAGGAAAAGGATTAAGTGTTATTTCGTCGCTTGCTGAATGTTTTGGTCGTGACTAAGGTTCGTGAGCTTTGCGGAATTTTCCGGCAAAGCCTAGATGGCATTCTGATGCGCGGTTTAAATGCGCTTAGTTGGCCTTTCCTGTCATGACGAGTTGCGCGCGGTATCAAATGGCTTATTCAGGCAAGCTTTGTGATTATTACCTTGAAGTTGCACGCTCACCTTGCACGCAAACGTGTTTTGCGGGCAGCGATGTGCGCTTTTCGAGTGAATATGAGGCGCTGGAATTCGAGCTGGCCAAGGCGCAATCGATTCATGGTGGCGACCAGCCCGATTGGCAAAAGGTCCGGGAAACCAGTGAGATACTGCTACGCCAGCAGTCCAAGGACCTGAAGGTCGCCGTCTGGCTGGCCTGGGCGTTGCACCAATGTGAATCCTATCCGGGCTTGCTGGCCGGGCTCGGGTTGCTGCGCTATCTCTGCGAACATCATTGGTCGGTGGTCTACCCGCAAAAACCACGTACCCGTGGCGCGGCATTCGGCTGGTTGGTGCTGCGCCTTGAACCCTTGTTTACACAGGGCGTGCCGTTGCAGAACCAGCAACCGCTGTTCCGCGCCGTGCTTGAGCATCTTGAGTGCCTCGATGAGCTTTGGGCCAGGCACTTGGGGAATGACGCGCCGTTGCTGCTGCCGGTTCGCAGGCAATTGGCCCAGAGGCTGGAGCGGGCTGCGCAGGACGATCCCCCAGCGGTGGGGCTGAGCGGCGTCATTGCCCAGGTCAAGCAGGCAACCGGCCAATTGCTCAAGCCCGAAGCGGTGGTGGACAACGAAAAAGACGCCAACAAGTTGCTGCGCACTTTGCAGGAGCAGGCCCGAGCGTTGTGTGCCTGGTGGTTACGCCAGAACGCCACTGACGCTCGCGCCTTGCGCCTGAATCGAACATTGACCTGGCTGGCGCTGGCCAGTTATCCGGACGCCGACAACCAACGGGTCACGGCCTTGCGCGGGCCTGCTCCCGACAAGCTCAGGCGTTATCAAGAGCGTTTTGCCCAAGGCCATTACGCCGACCTGGTGCTTGAGCTCGAAGCCAGCCTGGCCGGCGCGATGTTCTGGTTCGATGGGCTGCGCATGCTCTGGCAATGCCTGGAGGCCTTGCAGGCCGCCCAGGCCATGGTTGAGCTGGAAGTGACCTTCGCCCTGTTGTTGCAACGCCTGCCGGACCTGCCGGCGTTTCACTTCCATGACGGCGTCCCGTTTGCCGATGCCGCCACGCGCGACTGGATCACGCTGCAGGTTGCCCGTCGCCTGCAAATGCCCGAATCAACCCCGGTGGTGGTCGATGCCGACGCGGCGCCCTGGGAGGTCGCCTTGCAGGCGGTCGCCCGGCGGTTGCGAAAGGACGGGCTCAAGGACGCCGTCCATGAACTCAAGCAGGGCATGTACACGGCGCGCAGTGATCGTGCGCGTTTTCATTGGCGGCTGGCCCTGGCGCGCTTGTGTGTACAGGCCGGCAAGCACGAGCTGGCGAAGATCCAGCTTGAACATCTTGACCACGAACTGCAACGCACCGGCCTGGAAAGCTGGGAGCCGGAGCTGGCCCTTCAGGTCACCCAGCTTCTGTATCGCTGTTGCGATTTATTGCCGCAAAACCATGCCGTGCGCAAGCGCAAGGAAGACACCCATCGCAGGCTGTGCCTCTTCGATCTTGAAGCGGCACTTGAATAGGCTTTCGGGCCACTTGAAAACGGAGATGCACCATGGCCAAAGAAGGTTCGGTAGCCCCCAAGGAACGTATCAACATTACATTCAAGCCCGCCATCGGTGGGGCGCAGGAAGAAGTCGAGCTGCCGTTGAAACTGTTGGTGCTGGGCGATTTCACCCAGCGTGAGGATGTACGCAAGCTCGAAGATCGCAAGCCCATCGCGATCGACAAGAACACCCTGGATGACGTGCTGGCCAAGCAAGCCTTGAGCCTGACACTGAACGTGCCCAATCGCCTGCAGGAGGAGGCGGATGTCGAGGAACTCGCCATTCAGGTACGCATTAATTCCATGAAGGATTTCAACCCCGCGAACCTGGTTGAGCAGGTGCCCGAGTTGCACAAGCTGATGGCGTTGCGCGAGGCGCTCATGGCACTCAAGGGACCCTTGGGCAACACCCCGAGCTTTCGCAAGGCGATCGAGCAGGCCCTGGCCGATGACGAGTCCCGCGCGCGGGTTCTGGCGGAGCTGGGCCTGGGCAACCCAGGCGCCTGACATTTCTTCAGTAAAAGGACACTGACCCCATGACTACCCAACAGTACTCGCTACCTGAACAGACCACTGACCAGCACAGCATCCTCGACAACATCGTTGCGCAGACGCTACTGAGCGCGGATGACGAGGCCTATGGCATTGCCCGACGTGGCGTGTCGGCGTTTATCGAAGAGTTGATCAAGCCGCACAATCGTGGCGAGCCCGTCAAGAAACGCCTGGTCGACCGGATGATTGCCGAGATCGACACAAAGCTCAGCCTGCAGATGGACGAGATTTTGCACCACCCGCAGTTCCAGGCCCTGGAAGCGTCCTGGAAGGGCTTGCAATTGCTGGTCGACCGCACCAACTTCCGCGAAAACATCAAGATCGAACTGCTCAACGTCTCCCGGCAAGACCTGCTCGAAGACTTCGAAGACTCGCCGGAAGTGACCCAGTCCGGGTTGTACAAGCATATCTACAGCGCCGAATACGGCCAGTTTGGCGGTCAACCGGTGGGGGCGATCATCGCCAACTACTTCCTGTCCCCCAGCGCGCCCGATGTGAAGCTGATGCAGTACGCAGCCAGTGTGGCCTGCATGGCCCATGCGCCTTTTATCGCCGCAGCCGGGCCCGCGTTCTTCGGGCTGGAAAGCTTTACCGGGCTACCGGACCTCAAAGACCTGAAGGACCATTTCGAGGGCCCGCAATTTGCCAAATGGCAAAGCTTTCGCCAAAGCGAAGACGCCCGTTATATCGGCTTGACCGTGCCGCGCTTCCTGCTTCGTACGCCCTACGATCCCCTTGAATGCCCGGTCAAGACCTTCGCCTACCAGGAAAACGTGGTCAACAGTCACGAACACTATCTGTGGGGCAATACCGCCTACGCCTTTGCCACGCGCTTGACCGACAGCTTCGCGCGCTTTCGCTGGTGCCCGAATATCATTGGTCCGCAAAGTGGAGGTGCGGTGGAAGACTTGCCGTTGCATCACTTCCACAGCATGGGGGAAATCGAAACCAAGATTCCGACGGAAGTGCTGGTTTCCGACCGCCGCGAATACGAGCTCGCCCAAGAAGGCTTCATTGCCCTGACGATGCGCAAGGGCAGCGATAATGCCGCGTTCTTCTCGGCCAGCTCGGTCCAGAAACCGAAGCACTTCGGCCTCAGTCCCGAGGGCAAGGAAGCCGAGCTCAATTACCGCCTGGGGACTCAACTGCCCTACATGATGGTGGTCAACCGCCTGGCCCACTACCTCAAAGTCCTTCAGCGCGAACAATTGGGTTCATGGAAGGAGCGCACCGACCTGGAGCTGGAACTCAATAAATGGATTCGCCAGTACGTCGCCGATCAGGAAAACCCGAGCGCCGAAGTGCGGGGGCGGCGTCCGTTGCGGGCAGCGCGCATTGTGGTCAGTGATGTCGAGGGCGAGCCCGGCTGGTACCGCGTAAACCTGAGCGTGCGCCCGCACTTCAAGTACATGGGGGCGGACTTCACCCTGTCCCTGGTTGGGAAGCTCGACAAAGAATGAGCGCAGGCCAAGGAATGACCCACCATCAAAGCCTTTTCGAGCGGCTAGGACGCCCGGCAACTGCCCCAGCGTGTGGCGTGACGTCCGTTGCGCTGCATCTGGGGAAAATGCTCAGCATCCGTGCAGGCAGTGTGCAGACACTGCCGGACTACGGGTTGCCCGACCTCAACGACATGAACCAGAGCCTGCATGAGTCATTGAGCCAGTCGCGCCTGTTGATCGAGCGATTCATCCGCGCCTATGAGCCACGCTTGAAGCAGGTACGTGTCACGGCATTGCCGCGGGATCACGACCCACTGGCCCTGGCGTTCGCGATCGAAGCCTTTCTGGTGGTGAAGGGCAGCAAACAACCTGTGGCGTTTACCGCGAGGCTCAGTGATAGCGGCCGCGTAGAGGTCTTGCCGGATGTCCTTTAACCGTTATTACCAGAGCGAGCTCAGTGCCTTGCGCCAGCTAGGGCGGCGGTTTTCGGAACGCAATCCCGCGCTTGCGCCCTTTCTGGCAGAGTCCGGCCAGGACCCGGATGTGGAACGCCTGCTGGAAGGCTTTGCATTTCTCACCGGTCGCTTGCGTCAGAAGCTGGATGACGAGCTTCCAGAACTGACGCATTCGCTGATGCATTTGCTTTGGCCCAATTACATGCGGCCCATGCCAGCGTTCAGCATCCTGCAGTTCGACCCGTTGAAACGCTCGGGGCCGCCCGTTTCGGTTGCGCGGGATACGCCGGTTGAAAGCGCCGCCGTCAATGACCAGCGTTGCTGTTTTCGTACCTGCTACGACACGCAGATCCTGGCGCTGCAACTGAGTGCGCTGGAGTACAGCGCCCAGGCGGACCGGGGGATGTTGAGCCTGCGTCTGGAGATGAACGCCGAGGGTAATTTCGGTGAATGGACCTTCGATCAGTTACGCCTGCACCTGGCGGGAGACCGCTACATCAGCCAGGCACTGTACCTGAGCCTGTTGCGTCATCTCGATGGTATCGAGCTGCTGCCTCTGGGGCGCCACGGCCTGCCGATCATCGATCTTGATGGTCAGGCTGTCTCGCTGAGGCTGGGCGCTGACCGTGTGCAACCGGTGGGCTTCAGTGAGGATCAGGCATTGGTCCCGTACCCGCTGAATACGTTTCAGGGGTATCGCCATTTGCAGGAGTACTTTGCCTTTCCCGCCAAATACCTGTTTGTCGATGTGGGAGGACTGGACGTACTGCACGGATTGCCCGGCGAGCTGCTCAAGCAGGTGTGCGGCGTGATGATGCGCTTTGAGTTACGCACTCCATGGCGCGAGCCTCAACAGCCCACCCTGGATAACGTGAAGCTTTACTGCACGCCCATCGTCAACCTGTTCAAGCATGACGCGGTGCCCATTCGCCTGGACGGCAAGCAAGACGAGTACTTGCTGATGCCTGGCGAATATTCACGGGAGAACGCCAGTGTATTTTCCGTAGACCGCGTGACGGGCTGGCAGCCGGGCGGGCTTGGATACCAGGCTTACGTCCCCTTTGAATCCTTCGAACATGATGGCGATAACGACGTGTCGGAGCGCCCTGTGAGCTACAGCGTTCGCCAACGGCCATCGGCACAGCATGCAGGGCTCGATACATGGCTTGGGTTTGATAACGCTCAGGAGCAGGCGCCGCAAACCCTGTCGATCGAGTTGACATGCACCAATCACAACCTGCCCCGACTGCTGCAGGTAGGGGATATCAACCAGCCATGCGAAAAGACGCCGGAGGGGTTGTCGTTCCGCAATATCTGCACACCGACAGCGAGTTTCTCGCCACCCCTGGACCAGGATTTTCTCTGGCGGCTTATCAGCAACATGTCGCTCAACTACCTGTCCTTGAGCGACATCAATGCCTTGAAGACGATTCTTCGAACCTATGACTTTCCTCGCTATCACGACCGACAGGCACAGAAGGTCAGCGACAGGAGGCTGGGCGCGCTGCGGTCCGTCAGCCACGCTGCCGTCGACCGGTTGCACCATGGCTTGCCGCTGCGCGGAGTACGAATTGAACTGACCATCGACCCCCAAGGCTTTTTGGGGCAGGGCGAGGTATTCGTGTTCGCCTCGGTACTCAACGAATTTTTCGCGCTCTACGCCGGCCTCAATACCTACCACGAACTGAGCGTCATCAGCACACAAGGAGACGTGTATCTATGGGCACCACGGATGGGGCAGCAGCCCCTGCTTTGACGCAACTGTCCCGGATCATTCGCGAGTATTCGCTGTTCCAGGCGGTTTTACAGGTAATCAAGCATCTGCGTGATGCCCACCCACTGTTGAGTGACGACGCGCTGTATGACTTGCTGGAGTTTCAGGCCAACCCAGGTCTTGGTTTCCCGGGGCACGATATTGATCGGGTGGAGTTTTTCATCGAGCACGACCAGTTGCGTGCGCGTCTTCGCCTCAACGTACTGGGCTTGTGTGGCGCGGGTTCGCCATTGCCCGCGTTTTATAGCGAGCAGGCGTGCGCCGACGGGGTGAGTGGCAACACCACCCGCGACTTCCTGAACGTATTTCACCACCGTCTGCAACGGCTGATTCTGCCGATCTGGCGCAAGTACCGTTATCGGGCGTGTTTCCAGGCGGGCGCACTGGATGCCTTTTCCGAGCACATGTTTGCGTTGATCGGCTTGAGCGGGCGGCAGATTCGCAGTGCTGCCCAATTGAATTGCAAGCGACTGTTGCCATACCTGGGATTGCTCAGCCTGCGGGTGCATTCGGCCGCCTTGATCGAGAAGGTGCTGCGCTACTACTTAAAGCACGACCGCTTGTTCATCGAACAATCGGTCCTGCGCATGGTGGACGTCCCTGACTCGCAGAGCAATCGTCTCGGCGCTGCGAACAGCATGCTCGGCCGTGACCAGGTGTTGGGAAACCGGGTCGCCGACCGCAGTGGCAAGTTCAGGGTGCATCTGCAGGACCTGGGCTGGGAGCATTTCCATGGGTTCCTGCCCGCTGGCACGGACTACGCGCCGCTGTGTTCGTTGGTGCGGCTGACGGTTCGGGAACCTCTGGCCTATGACCTGCGCCTGGCGCTGGCCAAGGAAGAGATCAGGCCGTTGCACATTGGCGAACGCAACGTCTGTCGCCTCGGCTGGACCAGTTGGCTGGCGCATGAGTGCGCTGATGGCGTGGTCATCGTGCCGAGCAATGCTCATTAGGGATGAATCGTTATGATGAATGTTGACCTGCAACACCTTATCCAGACCTTGACCTCCCAGGCGCGCCGCGACCTGGAGCGCTCGGCCGAACGCTGCGTCATGCGCGGCGGCAGGGAAGTGCTGGTGGAAGACCTGCTGCTGACCTTGCTTGAGCATCACGATGGCCTGTTGGCAAGGGCGTTGGCCGATGCGGGTATCGACGCCGGCGAGTTGCAAGCCACACTGCAGCCCAAGGTGGAGGCGAGTGCGTCGCGCAATCCGGTGTTTGCCCAGGCGCTTGTGCAATGGCTGCAACAGGCCGTGATGGTCGCCCATTTGGAGCTGCGTCAGACTGAGGTCGATCAGGGTGCCCTGTTGCTGGCCCTGTTGCGCCACCTGGACCACCACGCAGGGAGCGCCTATCAGCGGCTATTGAACCGGTTGGATGCGCAGCGTGTGCTCGGCTTCGTGCTGAGCCAGGCGCCTGAAACGCATCCAGCGCCCAAGGTTGAATCACTGCTGGAGCGCTTCACCCATGACCTGACACGCCAGGCCCATGACGGGCGTATCGACCCGGTGTTGTGCCGTGATGCCGAGATCGGCCAGTTGATCGACATACTCATGCGCAGGCGCAAGAACAATCCAATCCTTGTCGGCGAAGCCGGGGTAGGCAAGACGGCCGTTGTCGAAGGCCTCGCGCTTCGCATCGCCATCGCGCAGGTACCGGCGTTATTGCGCGAAGTCCGGGTGTTGACCTTGGACATGGGCCTGCTCCAGGCAGGCGCCAGCATCAAGGGGGAATTCGAACGGCGCCTCAAGGGTGTGATCGACGAGGTCAATGCTTCGCCCAGACCGGTGATCCTGTTTATCGATGAGGCGCATACGCTGGTAGGGGCGGGTGCGCAGGCCGGCGCGTCGGATGCGGCCAACCTGCTCAAGCCGGCCCTGGCCCGTGGCGAGCTGCGCACCATCGGCGCCACCACCTGGTCGGAATACAAGAAATACTTCGAAAAAGATCCTGCGTTGGCGCGGCGCTTCCAGCCCGTGCTGGTGGACGAGCCCAGTGTCGAGCAAGCGGTTTCGATCCTGCGCGGATTGGTGCCTGTGTATGAGCGCAGCCATGGCGTCTACGTGCGCGACGATGCGGTCGTGGCGGCCGCGCAGTTGAGTGCCCGTTACCTGACCGGGCGCCAGTTACCCGACAAGGCGGTGGATGTGCTGGACACCGCGTGCGCCCGTTTGAAAATCAGCCGGGAGACCGCGCCGCAAGCACTGCAATGCCTGTACTCGGAACAAGCGGAGGGCGCCCGGCAGCTGCAAGCAATGAGCCGAGACAAGGACGCAGGTTTCCCCGTGGATGAACAGCTCCTGCTCGGGTTGAGCCTGCGCATGCAGGCCGTGGAAAAGGAGCGTGAGCATCTGGAGCGCTGCTGGCAGGAACAGCAAGGATCGGCGCAGCAGGTGTGCCCGCGCCTGGTGGCTCAGATTATCAGTGCCTGGACCGGAATCCCGGTTGAACAGCTGTCATTCGAACACAGTGAACAGGTCTTGGGTTTCGCCGATGCGCTGCGTTCGCGCATCCTTGGCCAGGAGCAGGCGGTGCAGGCCCTGGATCGCAACCTGCGCGCCGTGGCGGCAGGGCTCAACAATGCCGACGCGCCGGTCGGTGTATTCCTGCTGGTCGGCCCAAGTGGCGTAGGCAAGACCGAGACCGCGCTGGCCCTTGGCGATCTGCTGTACGGGGGAGCGCGTTTCGTCACCACCCTCAACATGTCTGAGTTCCAGGAAAAACACTCGCTGTCCCGGTTGATCGGCGCACCGCCCGGTTACGTCGGCTTCGGCGAGGGCGGTGTGCTGACGGAAGCCGTGCGTCAGCGACCGTATTCTGTCGTGCTGCTCGATGAAGTCGAGAAAGCCGACCCGGAAGTGTTGAACCTGTTCTATCAGATTTTCGACAAGGGCCGGGTCAATGATGGGGAAGGCCGGGAAATCGACTTTCGCAACACGCTGATTCTGATGACGTCCAACCTCGGCAGCGAGTGCATCAGTGAACGCTGCGCGGGTGGCCAGCGACCTGACACGCACGTACTGCAAGAGACGATCCGCCCGCTGCTGCGCGAACACTTCAAACCCGCCTTGTTGGCACGGATGCGTGTGGTTCCGTATTACCCAGTCACCGGTGAGGTTCTGCATGACCTCGCAAGGCTCAAGCTGGAACGCCTGGGGCAGCGGCTGCACCTGCGCAAACTGGCGTTCAGCTACACGCCGGAGCTGGTTGCCCATATGGCCGAGCGTTGTGTTCACGGTGACAGCGGCGCTCGTTACATCGACCAGTGGATCGAGCTGCATGTGTTGCCGCAGATCGTGGATCGTCTGCTGGCGGCCATGGCTCAAGGCGAACCCTTGGCGCATGTGCATGCGCGCCTGGAGGCCAATGGCTTCCCACTCTGTGAGTTCAGCCAATGAGCGATCCGCAGTTTACCCAGACGCTCCATGCTCCAGCTTACGCCGATGCGCTGCTCGGCTGGTTCATTCGCCTGGGCATCGATGCCGACGAAACCACCTTGCCCGGCTTGTGCGTTGCAGCGGTGGCGCAACTGAGCCAGTGCGAACTCAGCCAGTGGTACTGGCGGGATGAATCCACGGGCCGACTTGAGCTGATTGCGCAGCATCTGCCCGGAGCCCTTCGCCCCGTCGATCCGGTCAGTACCGAGGACTTTCAGCACGAGCAAGTGTTGCACTATGTGCTTAGCCATCAGACCGCTCTCAGCCTGCAAGACCTTGCAGGCAGCGTATACGAATGCGGGTTCCTGCCAGTGATGGCGCGGCCCTGGGGAGCCGTGTCATGCGTGCCGTTGTTCAACCGCGGCAAGGCCATCAGCGGCGTGTTGGTGTATGCCAGCCAATGCCGAAAAAAACTGCAGGACTACAGCGTTTCCTTGAGTCAACTCGGCAGTTTCGCCTCGATGCAACTGTCTTTGCTGCGGTGCCAGCGTTCCACAGGGCATGTCACCCCACCCAAGGGGTGCCCACCGGCTCTGCGTGTGGAGTTTGGGTTGATCGGCAGCAGTACGGCCATGGATGAGACGTACCGCCTGATCGGCAAGGTTCTGAATGCGCCCTACACCGTACTGCTGCGCGGCGAGACGGGAACGGGCAAGGAGGTGGTGGCGCGCGCTATTCATGCGGCGGGGCCGCGTAGCCAAAAACCATTCGTGGTGCAAAATTGCGCGGCCTTTCCCGAGGGGCTGCTGGAAAGTGAACTGTTCGGCTATCGCAAAGGTGCTTTCACGGGCGCCGAACGTAACCACACAGGGCTGTTTGACGCGGCGCATGGCGGCACGCTGCTCCTGGACGAAATCGGCGACATGCCGCTGTCGCTGCAGGCCAAGTTGCTGCGGGTTTTGCAGGAAGGCGAAGTCCGCCCGTTGGGCGCCAGTGCGGCACACAAGGTCGATGTGCGCATCATTGCCGCGACTCACCGCGACCTCTGCGCGATGGTAGCGCAGGGCGGTTTTCGCGAGGACCTTTACTACCGGCTGGCGCAGTTTCCCATTGAGCTGCCGCCGTTGCGCCAGCGCGACGGCGATGTGTTGCTGTTGGCGCGCGAGTTTGCGCAAAAGGCCTCAGTTGCACTGGGACGCTCACCGGTGGCGTGGTCCAGCGCCGCCCTTGACCAACTGTCCAGCTACGCCTTCCCGGGCAATGTCCGCGAACTCAAATGCCTGGTAGAACGCGCCGTGCTGCTCTGTGACGACGGCGTGATCCTGCCGGCGCACCTGTCCTTGCCCGCGCCGACCGCCGATGAGCCTATCGATGCAACGCTGCGCCAACGCCTGGAGCGCGTAGAGCGGGTATTCCTGATCGACTGCTTGCACAAGAACCGTGGCAATCGCACCCGCACCGCGCGCGAGTTGGGCGTGGCGCGGCGCACGCTGCTCTATCGACTGGCGCGCCTGAAAATTCCGGTTGGCGATATGCGCGAGGAATGCTGAATGAGTGGCGTGTGGGCACTTAAATCTTATGGGAGATACCTGATGCGTTTTCATCCGTGGCAAGCCGTGGTGCTTGCGCTGTGTGTGTTGAGCGGCTGTAACGCCAATTACGTTTTTGACGATGCCGATTACCGTCCATTGGGCGACCCCCAGGCGGTGCGCCGTGGGCAATGAGCAGGGGAGTTGCATGCAATTAACCTTTGAAGTCTGCAGTACCGCAGGCGGTGAGCCGCCTGCTCGTAAAACGTTTGACCGCGTTGGCGGCGTGATCGGTCGAGGAAAGGGCTGTGACTGGATCATCGCGGACGCTGATCGCTTGGTTTCCAGCCATCACGGCTTGGTCGTTTATCGGGAAGGCCACTACTTTCTTACCGATATCAGCAGCAACGGCATCGGCGTATCGGGCAGCATGGAGCGCTTGTGCAAAGGCCAGGCACGGCTGATCAGTGATGGTGACGTGTACCAACTGGGCAGGCTGGATATTCGTGCCAGCCTGGTGGCGCAGGAACGGCAGCCGTTTGCCCAGGAAGACATGATTCCAGACGATGCCTTCCTCGGTCTTGACCCGGTCTGTGCGCTGGAGCGCTTGCACATGGACGGTGACTCACCGGCAGAGCTGGGCGCCCTGGACACCTCAACGCAGGGGCTGCCCCCATCGCTTTGCCAGGGCCCTGTGGATCGCGATCATCTGGTCGTACCGAAATGGGCGGCACCGTCCGAAGAAGCCCCCTCTTGCGAACTTGCCACGGCCGCACCTGCCGGTGAAACGTTCTGGACGCAGTTTGCGAGAGCATTGGGCATGCCACTGGACACGCTCGATACGCCAGCGCGTGAAGCGCTGGCAATCCAAGTAGCAGGCCTGTTCAAACTGACCCTCGAGGGCTTGCAGCAAAGCCTGCGGACCCGTGACGAGCTGCACAGTGAGTTGAACGAAGCATCAACCGCCCCGGTGTCCGTTACCTCCAATCTGTTGAAAGACTGCGCCGACAGCCACGCTGCCATGACAGCACTGCTGGGCGCCAGCGAGTCGCGGCAACTCTCTGCCGAACAAGCGGTGACCCAGGCTTATCGTGATTTGCAAGTTCATCAACTGGCGCTGGTCGTGGCCAGTCGGGCCGCTGTCCGCGGTGCATTGGCCACCTTCGCGCCTGGGCATTTAGTGCAGTGTTTCGAGCGCGAGGGCAAGCCGCCCCGGTTCTTCAGTGATGGTGCCCGTTGGCGAGCGTATCAGCGCCATTATCGGCGGCTGACGGACGAGGAGGCCTTGGGCGAGCAGCTGTTACGCAGAGACTTCTCCAAGGCCTACGCAGAGCAGGTACGCCTGGTCTCCACTCTCCACGTCGGGCACCCAGGATGATGTTCATGTATCGAATCGCTTTCACATCGATGCTGTTGGCGCTTGGCTTGCTGACCGGCTGCAGCACCCTCTCACCTTTTTCGAGCATGACCAAACTGGACCTGACCTTGGTGGCCGCTGACGAAGTCAACCCGGACCTTCACGGCCGTCCATCCCCCGTGGTGGTGCAACTGATCGAGCTGCGGCACCCCGTGGCTTTTGAAAACGCCGAGTTCTTCAGCCTTTACGGCAGGGCCGAACAGACGCTGCCCAAGGACTGGGTCGCCAGCGAAGAGCTGGAATTGCGCCCCGGCGAACACCTGGCACTCAAGCTGAGTGTCGAGCCGCACAGCCGTTATGTCGGCGTGCTGGCGGCCTATCGCGACTTGCCCCACGTGCAATGGCGGCTGGTGCTGCCCGTAAACCCAGGGCAATTGACCCGTGCCGACGTTGTGCTGGACCAGACGGGCATCCGTATGGCCGCGTCCCACACTGACAGGGCGGAGGATTGAGATGCAGATCCATAACGTTATCTGGCAAGAGGGCATGTTGCTCAGGCCCCAGCACTTGCAGCACAGCGATCGCTACTTCCATCGGCAACTCAATCGCACACGCCTGCTGAACACCGATGCCTGGGGGTTCCTGAGCCTGGATGTGGATCTGCAGTACCTCAACCTGGGCAAGATAGTGGTCAACCAGGCCAGCGGCGTGTTGCCGGATGGCAGCCTGTTCGAGCTCAGCGGTGCGATGGAGCCGCTGGTCTTGCAGGTGCCGGCGAATGCGGGCCGACAAGCGGTGTATTTGGCGCTGCCCCTGGCGACGGCGAATCAGGTTGAAGTGCGCAGGAAGGAGCAAGGCGATGTCCTGGCGCGCTACGTCGCCTGTGAAACGGAAATCGGAGACTCCAATGCCGGCATCGACTCGCGCTGCCAGATCAACTGTGCACGCCCCGATTTGCGCCTGGTGCTGGGGGAGGGCACCAGTGACCCGTTCTACGTGAAACTCCAGGTTGCCCAGGTACAGGATTCAACCCTTGACGGCGGCACCAGGCTGGATGCGGATTTTGTACCGACATTCATCTACCTCCAGGGCTCGGGGTATGTGTGGTCATGCCTCAAGGAGGTGATCAGCCTGCTGGCGACCCGTGGCGATGCGATTGCCGCGCGCATCCAGGGCAGCGGTGCCTCGGCGGGTGCGCAGGTCGGCGACTTCCTGATGCTGCAACTGATCAATCGTGCCGAATTGATATTGCGTCACTACCTGAGTCAGGCCCAAGTGCGTCCGGAGCGGTTGTATCGGGAGTTGCTATCGATTCTCGGCGAACTGTCGACCTTTGCCAGCGACAACAGGCGCGCGCCATTGGCGCTTCAGTACCAGCATGGCGATCAGGGGGCGAGCTTTCGTGGGCTGATGGAGGGGCTTCGTGCTGCGTTGTCGCGGGTGCTGGAACAACACGCCATCGAGCTCGCGCTGCAGCAACGCCAGTACGGGGTGCTGGTCTGCCCGGTCAACGATCCCAAGTTACTGGGCACTGCGACGTTCATTCTAGCGGCCACCGCCCAGTGCGATAGCGAAGAGCTGCGTCACCGCTTGCCCGCGCATCTGAAGATCGGCCCCGTGGAACGCATCCGCGAACTGGTGAACCTGCATCTCGCCGGTATCAAGGTCACGCCCTTGCCGGTAGCGCCGCGACAGATCCCGTTTCATGCCGGCAAGACCTATTTCATGCTCGAACTCAGCCCGCGCGATATCGCGCAGTTGGAACGATCGGGTGGTTTTGCCTTCCACGCCAGCGGCGAGTTCGCCGAGCTGGAACTCAACTTCTGGGCTATCAGGAACTGAACACCATGACTATGGACAGTGAATACCCGCAGGACGAAAAAACCGTGCTGCTTGACCGTGACGGGCTCGGACCGGCGCAGGGGCCAATCACCGACTTTCCAACGCCGCCGCGCTTCGAGCAATTGGAAGACCGAATGATCTATGCGGCCCGTCTGCAGGGGAGCGAGAGCTTCAAGATAAGCCCGAACGCGCTGTTGGCAGCAGCGTGGGATCTGTTGTCGCAGGTTGCCCAGCTCAAGTTCATTTCTGGCCGGGAAAGCCTGCAGGCGCTCAATGACCAGCTTTCGTCGGGGATTAACGCGTTTGAGGCCCATGCGTTGCACTTGGGCGTGCAGGACAGTCAGGTGATGTCGGCGCGCTATGTACTTTGCAGTGTCATTGATGAAGCGGTGGCCACCACGCCGTGGGGCAACCGCAGCGACTGGTCGAGCAGAAGCCTTTTGAGCCGTTTTCACAACGAAACCTTCGGCGGTGAAAAGTTTTTCCAGTTGCTGGAGCGTTTGTCCCGCGACCCCGTCAAGCATGTGGCCATGCTGGAATTGATGTACCTGTGCCTGTTATTGGGGTTCGAAGGTAAGTACCGGGTCATGGAGCGGGGAAGGGTGCACCTTGAAGCGGTGCATGACGCGGTGTATCGCCAGATCAGGCATGTGCGCGGTGACCGCCTGCCGGCATCCATCGCGCCGCACGCGAAGAGGGCATCCCGGCCACGGCTACGCATTGTCTCGGTCACCTGGGCCGCCGTCTGCGTACTGGCCTGTTTGCTTGTGATGTATTCGGGATTCGCCTGGGTACTGGGCCAGGAACGCATGACGGCGCTGCAGACGTTTCAATCTGTCCCGGACGCCCTCGTAACGCTGGAGCAATGAATGAACGCATTCTTCAAGGGCGTGGGTACGGTACTGCGCAAAAGTTGGGTATGGAGTCTGCTGCTGGTGTTGTCCAGCGCGCTGCTGGTGTGGTTTTGCGGGCCTTCGCTGGCGGTGGATGACCACCGTTTCTGGCGAAGCTCGACGTCCCGTTTACTGACCATCAGCGGGTTGCTGCTGATGTGGGGCCTGGCGATGGTAGTGGTGGGCGCGCGTCGTACCGCTCGGTTGCATGAGCCCGAGCACCAGGCGCTTCACCAGCGGCAGGAACTGATCAGTCATGAAACAAGACAGGTGCAAGGGCGTTTCAAGGAGGCGCTGCAGACGTTGAAAAGCTCGCGGCGCTACGGCTCGCGCAGCGAGCGATGGCGAAACGAGTTGCCCTGGTACCTGGTGGTCGGCGAACAAGGCAGTGGCAAGACCTGCCTGTTGGTCGCCGGTGGCTTGCAGTCTCCGCTTGACCGGGCTGAAGCGCCGGCAGGCACTACGGCTTACTGTGACTGGTATTTTGCCGAGGAGGCCGTGATGGTCGAGACGGCTGGCCGCTATCTGGGTCAGCCCGAGCATTCGGTCGATGCGGCGGGATGGACGACCCTGTTGGGTCTGCTCAAGTCGTGGCGCAGGGGGCGGCCGCTCAACGGCGTAGTGGTGACGTTGTCAGTCGATACACTTTCAAGCAGCGACGAACATGACCTGGAGCGCCACGCGCGTGATGTGCGTACCCGCTTGCATGAGATCCAGCAGACATTGCATGTGGATGTGCCGGTATACCTGGTGTTGACCCAGGCGGATCGGCTGGCCGGGTTTGCTGAGTTCTTTGACGCGCAACAGGGTGACGGCACAGAAGAAGTCTTGGGTGGGCACCTGGTCGCCGACACGTCCGGTACGGACATCGCCCAGGTGAGGGACATGTTCCAGAACATGTTGCAACGCTTGGGAGCAGAGCTGATCGCGCGCTTGCATCAGGAGCGCAATATCGAGCGTCGCGGCCGGATGCTGGATTTTCCCCGGCACGTCGCACGCCTGGGTGATCCCCTGTGCCTGTTCATCGAAACCGCGTTTTGCGCGCATCGCTACCAGCGTATAACTGGCCTGCAAGGGTTTTACCTGACCTGTGCGAAAACTGGCGATATGCGCGCTCATTTTGTCCAGGGCCTGTTCAATCGCGTGATATTTGCCGAGGCCGATCTCGCCGGGCTGCATGCCCCGGAGCGCCAGCGCATACATCGGCGCCACGGGTTGCTGGCGCTGGCCGCAACCTTAGTGATCGGCACAGCGGGTGCGTTGTGGATGCACAGTTTCTCGTTCAACCATCAGCGGCTGCTGGAACTGAGCGCTATCGGGCCCTCTGCTCCACCGGGTTCAGACGAGAGCCTCACGTTGCTGGCCCTGTTGGATAGCCGCCTGGCGGCAACAAAGGTCTTTGCACCGTTGGCGGACGTCCGGTGGGTTGATCGGGCGGGTTTGTACCAAGGGGAGTTGACCCGCCCGCCGGTGGTCAACGCCTATGAACAAGCCTTGCGCCAACAACTGCTGCCGTACCTGACCAGGCTGCTCGAAGGACAGGTGCGAGGCCGCCTGGCGGATCGCGAGCGGTTGCTGGACAGCCTGCGCGCCTACCTGATGCTCAACCTGCGCGAACGACGTGATACGGCGTGGTTGGCGGAGTATGTGGCGGGCCAGTGGTCAACGGACCCCTCGACGCATAAACGTCTGAATCAACACCTGGCACGGCTCCTTGAGCAGCCGTTTCTGGCGCCGTTGAACGACGAATTGGTGGCCCAGGCCCGCCTGGTATTACGCGGTGAGTCACTGGCGGAGGTGGTTTACCGAACGCTGCGCGAGCAAGCGCGAAGTCTGGAGCCTTACCGCCTGGCCGAAGGCCCGGCGTTTTCGAGGGTCGAGCCGCCTATACCGGGGTTCTATACTCGAAAATATCTGCAGTTTTTCGAAAAACAGGGCCCTCAACTGGTCAATGCCATCGCCCAGGATAACTGGGTGCTTGGCGAAGGCACCGACCTCAGCGTCATGGACTTACGCAAGTTGGTGCTTGAATTGGAGCAGCGCTATTTCAGTGAATACGCTGATGCATGGAGTGAGGCGCTCGGTCGGGTCAGGCTGCTCGACAGTGGCAATCTGCGACAAGGTGCGCAGCAGCTCGCAAGCCTTACTTCGGCCCAATCGGCCCTGGTGCAGTTGCTGCGGCAGGTTCGCGAAAACACGCGGCTGGTACCGCTCTCCGATCGGCTTGAAACAGTGAGCCAACAGGCCGGCGAGCTGGGCGCAATGACGTCCAGCGTACTGGCCCGGACGGCGCTGCCTGATACCGCTCGCCGAGCCTTGCAGCGCCGCTTCGAACCCTTGCATCAGTTGCTCGATGAAGAGCAGAGCCCTGGGGGCGAATTGACGCAGGCCTTGCGTTTGCTCGATGAGCTGCACCTGCAGTTATCGACACTGAGCCGGGACAGTTCGCCGCAGCAGGCTGCGTTCAACATGGCCAGGCAACGCATGGATGGGCAGCAGCCACTCCTGGGCAACCTGCGGGATGCGGCGGCGCGTTTGCCGCAACCGCTCAGGGGATGGCTCGAAGGGATGGCCGACCAGAGCTGGCGCTACCTGCTCGAGGATGCCTATGGCTATGTGAATCAGCGGTATCAAAGCGAGCTTTATGGCTTCTATGCGAAGGCCATCCAGCGCCGATACCCATTTGATGCCCACGCAGGCAGCGACGTTGCCCTAGGCGATTTTCAGGAGTTTTTCAAACCACGGGGGACCATGGCGCGCTTTTATGAGGCGTACCTGCGACCGTTTGTGAGTGCCGAGGGCAACCGCTATCGTCTGCGGACCCTGGAGGGACGCAGCCTGCCGATGTCGCGTCTGGTGCTGGAGCAATTGGCCAGGGCGCAAACCATTCGCCAGGGTTTTTTCAGCGAGGACCAGGGGGATTGGGCCGTGCGGTTCACGCTGGCGCCCTATAGCCTGGACCAGGCTGTCAGCCGGGCGACGCTGCGGGTGGGCAATCAGCAGTTGGAGTACCGTCACGGCCCGATCGTGCCGGTGGCGTTTCATTGGCCGAGCGAGGCAGAGAATGGCCGTAGCAGCCTGGTCTTGGAGCGCGGTTCAGAGCGGCCGTTGGGGATCGAAAAAGACCGGGGTGCCTGGTCGTTGTTCCGGTTTTTCGAGCTGATGCAAACCGAGCCTGCCAGCGGCAGGGATGGCCAGATACTCAAGGCCGACCTGGCGGGCCTGCGTGCCAATTACGTGCTGACCAGCCAACGCAGCCCCAGCCCGTTCCAGATGGCCACATGGCGCACCTTCCGCCTGCCGGACCAATTATGAGCCCGGCTCACCCTTGGCGAAGTGCCGGACGCACGGCGCAAGGCAAGAGTCGCTCGCGCAACGAGGACGCATTCCTCGATTGCCCGCAGCGCAGTTGTTGGGCGGTGGCCGACGGCATGGGTGGCCACCATGCCGGGAATGTAGCCAGTCAAAGCATAGTCAGCGGCCTTGCCG
The DNA here is from genome assembly GCF_001983175.1 of Pseudomonas cedrina subsp. cedrina. Taxonomy (GTDB): domain Bacteria; phylum Pseudomonadota; class Gammaproteobacteria; order Pseudomonadales; family Pseudomonadaceae; genus Aquipseudomonas; species Aquipseudomonas cedrina. The sequence goes on along the minus strand of NZ_MNPW01000003.1, from coordinate 30,146 downwards.
CGCTGTCAGGCCAGGGCGCTCTGGATCAGCGGATCGAGGCCGTCCGACGCTGCCTGCGAGGCCTCGACAGCCAGTTGCAGCGAGCCGAGGGCGTGGCGGGCGTCATGGGCAGTACGGTGGTCGTGCTGTTACTGGAGCAAAACCGCGCGGCCTGCCTTTGGGCAGGCGACAGCCGATGCTACCTATGGCGAGGGCAGCGTCTGTATCAACTGTCGCGGGACCATTCCCTTCAGCAGTATTTGATGGACAAGCAGCAGTTGAGTCCAGCGCTGGCCCAGGCTCATCCAGGCGCAAGGGCTTTGACCCGCGCGGTGGGAGCGCGCCAGCCACTGAGCCTTGAGATCCTGGAACTGCGCGCCAGGCCCGGGGATGTGTTCCTGCTATGCAGCGATGGTCTGTACCAAGGCCTCAGCAACCGGGAATTGGGGCGTGCCATGAGTGCAGGAACGCCACGACAAGTGGTGGAACAGCTGTTCAGCAACGTACTGCGGGGGCCTGCGCGGGACGACCTTACGGCCGTGGTGATCCAGCCATGAACAGCGCTGCAGGCCCACCGAAACTGCTTGCGGGACGCTATCAGCTTGAACGCATCCTCGGGACTGGGGGCATGGGGGTGGTCTATCGCGCCCGTGACCTGTTGCATGAGGCGTTCGGCGAGCCGGATTGCCGTGTGGCGCTGAAGCTGTTGGGCGACAGCCTTTGCGCGTGCGCCGATGCTCATGTGTTGCTGTACAGCGAATTCGCGCTGACCCGAAGCCTGCAACATGATCACCTGGTACGTGCGTTTTCGTTTGAGGTCGATACGGCCCAACAGGTGGCATTCTTCACCATGGAAGTGATGCCTGGCCTGACCCTGGACCGCATGCTCGCGCAGCGTCCGCAGGGGCTGGCGTGGCATGAGCTGCAACCCATGGCCCTGCAATTGCTGGATGCACTGGTCTACATCCAACGCCAGGGTGTGGCGCATGGCGATGTAAAGCCAACCAATATCATGGTGGGGGAGCAGGGAGTGCGCTTGTTCGATTTTGGCTTGGGCCACGCTGAGGCTCAGGCAAGGGCAGGATTGCCCGGCTTGAGCCGCAGTCGCCTGAATGCCTGGACCCCAGCGTATGCCGCACCGGAGCTGATGGCGGGAGGGCTGCCGTCGGCCAGCGCCGATCTGTATGGCGCTGCCTGTGTGCTGTATGAACTGGCCGAGGGACGCCGCCCCGATGAGCGCCAAAGCAATCTGCGCCTGCCTCGGCCCAGGCAATTGCCCAGGCAGTGCTGGCCCCCGTTGCGTGCGGCATTGGCGCCGGACCCCGAACAGCGAACCGTCTGCGCCGCCGAGCTACGTGAAGGGATGGCGGAGCAGCGTCGTCGCTGGTTCATCGGGTAATGCGTCAGCCGTCCAGGTTGTGCAGTTGGCAGTATTCTTCCCAACTCATGCCCGCCATTTGCGCCACTTCCTTGTGTACCTCAAGGCGTTGGGTTTCAAAGGCGTCGGGGGATTCGGCGGTCAGTTTGAGGGTCAGCTCCCAGGCAAACAGGCCCTGGCGTTCGGCTTCGGCCTCAAAGGCTTCATGCAGCCGTTCGGCGCGATATTGCGCCAGGGTTTCGCCCTTGGCCTGGGCGGCCAACGGGTTCAGGGTGTCGAGTTCATTGGCCACATCGGGGTGTGCGTCGAGAAATCTGTCCAGCGCGAGCTGGTGGTTATCGCCGGGTGCTGACAAGGGCTTACTCCAAACAATGGCAAGGTCAGGGGTTGCGTTGAACGCCGTGGCATCGTGCGTCTTCGCGTAGTACAGACACTACGCATTGAAGCAGATTCAGAAATTGGCTTGGGCGGGAAATTCAAATAAGCGCAAAAACCAGGGAATTGCCTGTCATCCCATACGGAAAATTCACACGGACGAATGGCAAAAGGCTTTCGCTCACCGTGCCAGGACGTGTAGCGTTAGCCCGTGTTTACGGCGCTGCCTTCCAGGGACAGTGTGCGATGGGCAGAGGGATAGGTCATGGCGCAAACGCTGTTCAAGCTTTTCTTTACCCAACGGCTGGCCGCCTTGGCCAGCACGGAGTCGCTGCGAGCGATCCGCGAAGGCTTGTTGTGGATCCTGCCATGTCTGCTGGTGTCGGCTGGCTTCCTGGTGCTGTCCGAATGCGCCCGGGTATTCGGATTCGACCCGCAGGTGGTGGCGTTCCTGGCTGGCCTGCACAATCAGATCAGCTCCGTCATCCCACTGCTGGTGGCGGCATCCATCGGCTACATGCTGGCTATCCAGCATCGCCTGCCGCAATTGCCGGTCGCGTTTCTTTGCCTGGCCAATGTGCTGCTGGCAACGTTTATTCTGCGCGAATATCCCCGCGCTTCGGCCACCTTCGTGCTGTTCATCGCCATTGCATCACCGCTGTTGAATGTGCCGACGATGGCTTGGCTGCACCGTTACCGTTGGACCCGCCTGGTCAACGAAGAACTGGTGGGGCACAACCTGCGCGGCACGATCAATATGGTGGTGCCGGGCTTCATCACCGCCTTGGCGTTGGTGGTGGCGTTGTCGTTGTTGCTGCAGGTCCCCTATGTAGCGCAGCTTCAGGGGCCGCAGGTACTCGACGCCTTGCAATCGCCTTATGGCAGCGGGCTGTTTGTGACGCTGATGAATTCGTTGCTGTGGTTTTTCGGGATCCACGGTGTGTACGCCATGCAGCCGCTGTTCGATGTGCTCGACCAGGCCGTGGTGCTGAACGGTGCCGCGCTGGCGGCGGGCGAGCCGATCAAGTACGTATTGAACGGTGGCCTGCTGGGCAGTTTTGCGTTTATCGGTGGCTCGGGCGGTGCGCTGTGCCTGCTGCTGGCGATCCTGTTGGTCTCCAAAAGCCAGTCGATGCGCCTGTTGGCGATGGCGAGTTTGCCGCTTTCACTGTTCAATGTCAGTGAAGTGTTGCTGTTCGGCTTGCCGATCATCCTCAACCCGCGCTTATTCATACCGTTTTTGATCGTACCGGCGTTAAACGCCATGGTGGCGTTGTCCGTCGTGCACATGGGATGGGTGGCACCGGCGGTGGTCAGCGTTCCATTTACGGCTCCGGTGCTGCTCAACGCCTATCTCAGTACTCACGGCGACCTGGCGGCGGTGTTGCTGCAAGTGGCGTTAGTGGGGCTGGGCACCCTGGTGTATGTGCCCTATGTCCGCGCGATCCATCGCCAGGCCAGCGAAGGCGGCACGGTGTACCTCAAGTCCTTGGACATGACCTTCCGTGGCCTTGAGGAAAAGGGCCGGCTGCGCGAGCTGGACCCGGTGCTCGCCTCCCACAGGACCTTGGCGCGCCAGGCCAGCGAGTTCAACCGCATCCAGCAGATCAGCGACTACGAGTTCTACCTCGAATTCCAACCGCAGGTCTCGACCCGCACCGGCCTGTGCACCGGTTGTGAAGCATTGATGCGTGCCCGTGACGCCAAGGGCACGGTGCATTCACCCTGGGAGTTCCTGCAATGGCTGGCCCAGGCGCGGTTGATGCCGGATGTGGATGTGTGGGTGGCGTCCCAGGCGGTGCGCCAGTACCAGAAGTGGCGCAAGCTCGGCTTTGCATTGCCGATGACGATCAATGTTTCCAGCGCGACCCTGACCGATGCCGCCCATGGCGATCGCCTTGTGGAGATCCTCGCCCAAGCCCACGGCCAGGTGTCGGTGGAGATTACCGAGGAGGCGCTGGTCGGTGATATCCAGGTCACGCGCCGGACCATCCAGAAGCTGCAAGCCATCGGCGCAAAGGTCTATATCGATGATTTCGGCACCGGGTTTTCAGCCTTGAGTTACCTGCACCAGTTCCCGGTGGACTTCATCAAGATCGACCGCAGTTTCGTCGTGGCCCAGCACGACCCCAAGGGCGCCCAGGTCATGACCGGCATGTTGCGCTTCTGTGAAGCGCTGAACCTGGGCGTGGTGGTGGAAGGCGTGGAAACCGCAGAGCAACTGGCCTTTTTGAATACCGGCGCCGAACTGATTATCCAGGGTTGGTATTTCAGCAAGGCGCTGCCGGGCGATCAGTTGGAGGGTTTCGTGCGTGAGCGCGCCGCCCTGGCGCGGAGCTAATACCCGCGCTGGGTCTGCTCGATCTCTTCGACCAGCTCATCAATGCCCGCCAGGCGCGCACGGTTGTCATGGTCCCAGGGGTGGAACCCAGGCTTGAAGTAGTGCAGCCATGGCACCACCATCCGTGGGAAAACCCCCTTGGGCCCATACAGAAATTTCAACATGCGCCAGAAACCCTTCAGATGCCCACCCGACTTGCGGTCGGCCATCAGCAGGCGCAGGTGGAAATCGAACACCACCAGCCAGAACAACAGCGTGGTGGTCAGCATGGTCCCGGTACGCAACAAGTAGCGCTTGGGGCCAGGCTTGATCACGCGGTTCCAGACATCGAAGGCCACGGCCTTGTGTTCGGTCTCCTCAAGGGCGTGCCAATACCACATTTGCTGGTAGCCCTTGAGTGAGTTTCCGAAGCGTGACGGGTCGCTCAGCAGTATTTCCGCAAGCATCGCGGTGTAGTGTTCCAGGGCAATGGTCACCGCCAGGTTGAAGGACGGCGGCAGGTGTTTTTTCTGCAGGTCGAGGATGAATTTCAGCCGACGGTCCAGGGTGTGCGCCGGAAGGCCAGCCGCCTGCAAAAGGTCGTTATAGGCCACGTGCTCACGGCTGTGCATGGCCTCCTGGCCGATAAAACCCTGGACCGCCTTCTTCAGTTCGGGGTCGTCGATGCGCTGGCGGTAGTGGCGCACGCTGTCCATGAAAAACAGCTCACCCTGGGGGAACAGCAGCGACAGGGCATTGAAGAAATGCGTGATGAACGGGCCCTGTTCATGCCAGTCCTTGATGCGCTCGGCGGGCAGGGCGAAACGGATGTCTCGGCGGATTGGCAACATAGTGCGTGCTCCTGTTCAGTGGCGGGGTTCGTCATTGGTTTCCAGCACCGGCCGGCGTGCCTTGGGCGCCATGCGTTTGCTGGCGAACACCACCAGCGCCTGATAGGCCGCCGGCAGGCAGCGGGCGAGCAGGTCGAGGAAAAACGCGTCGCGGCCGATCAGCACGCGACGTTTGTTTTTACGCACGCCTTGCAGGATCACTTTGGCGGCCTGGTCGGCGTCGGTGATGAACAGCTTCTCGAAGTCGGCGCGGGCCTGCTGTTCGCTGTGGATGAGGAAGCCGGTCATATTCGCGTCGATACGGCTGCTGCGGCAGATGTCGGTGCGAATGCCGCCGGGGTGCACGCAGGTGGCCGATACGCCGCAGCGTTGCAGGTCCAGCTCCTGGCGCAGGGACTCGGTAAAGCCGCGCACGGCGAACTTGGTGGCGTTGTAGCCGCTCATGCCCGGCTGCGCAAACAGGCCGAACACGCTGGACGTGTTCACCACATGGCCATCGCCGCAGGCCTTCAAATACGGCAAGAACGCCTTGGTGCCGTAGACAACGCCCCAGAAGTTGATGCCGACGATCCATTCCAGGTCGGCGTAGTCCACACCTTCCACCGTGCTCGACAACGCAACCCCAGCATTGTTGAACACCAGGTTGACCTGGCCATGGTCGGCAACGCATCGGGCGGCCCAATCCTCCATGGCCTGGCGGTCGGCAACATCCAGCGCCTGGGTGGTGACCCGCACGGGGACCAAGGTTGAGCGCTTGATCAACGCCAGGGTCTGTTCCAGTCCCTGGGTATTTTTGTCCGCCAGGGCCAGGTGGCAACCTTCCCGCGCGAGAGCCAGGGCCAGGGCGCGTCCCATGCCGGATGCCGCGCCGGTGATTGCCGCGACGCGGCCGTTGAATGACTTCATGACAGGCTGCCTTCTGCGGTGGAGTGGGGCGCCGCCACAGGATGGCCAGGCGCATTGATCGGCTGCAGGTCGGTCGCATAGTCCTTGAGCGCAAACTGCCGGGTGACCTGCTTGAAACGCCAGGTGGACCCCGGCCACAGGGTGGTGTTCTTGCCGGTGCGCGGGTCGAGGTACCAACTCTGGCAACCGCCGGTGTTCCAGATGGTGCGCTTGAGTTTGTCTTGCAGTTGTCTGTTGTAGGCGCTTTCCACCGCAGGCTTGACGTCCACGGTGGCGATGCGATGACGCTGCATCTGCTTGAGTGCGTCGAGGATGTAGGTCACCTGGGCTTCGATCATCAGGATCATCGAGTTATGCCCCAACCCGGTGTTGGGGCCGACGATCAGGAACAGGTTCGGGTAGCCCGGCACCGTGGTGCCCTTGTAGGCGTGGGCGCCGTCTTGCCAGGTGTCCATCAGGTCCACGCCGCCACGCCCGATGATGCAGTTGCGGGGCAAGGGGTCGGTGGCCTGGAAGCCGGTGCCGAAGATCAGGCAATCGGCTGGGTGCTTGATGCCGTCGGCGGTGATCACCCCATCGGCTTCGATGCGCGTTATGTGATCGGTGACCACCGCGACATTGCTGCGCGATAACGCCGGGTAGTAGTCGTTGGAAATCAGCACGCGCTTGCAGCCGATGGTGTAGTCCGGCGTCAGCGTCTTGCGCAGGGAAGGGCGCGCCACTTGTTTATGCAGGTGGCGCAGGGCGATTTTCTGCACCATGCCCATCAGGCGTGGGTGCAGCGCGAAGCCGACCACACGGCCTTCCAGCGCCCAGTAGAAAGCGCTACGCACCAGGCGTTGAGTGAAGGGCAAATGCTTGAACAACCAGCGCTCGAACGGTGAAACCGGCCGGTCGGGCTTGGGCATGATCCATGGCGGGGTGCGCTGGAACAGGTCCAGATGCGCCACGTGCGGCGCGATCTGCGGCACGAACTGAATAGCGCTGGCGCCGGTGCCGATCACCGCTACGCGCTTGCCCTTCAAGGCATAGTCGTGGTCCCACTGCTGGGAGTGGAAGTGCTTGCCCTTGAAGCTGTCCAGCCCTGGAATATCCGGCAGCGTCGGGCGCGACAGGCCGCCCATGCCCGACACCAGCACCCGTGCGCTGACCTGGCTGCCGTCGCTGAAGTTCAACTGCCAGCGTTGCCGGGCCTCATCGAACACCGCGCGCAAAAGGCCCATGCCGAAGCGCAGGTAGGGCGCCAATTCAAAGCGCGTAGCGCATTGCTCCAGGTACGCACGAATTTCCGCCTGCGGCGCGAACTGCCGCGTCCAGTCCGGGTTGGGTGCGAAGGAAAAGGAGTACACATGGGACTGCACATCGCAGGCGCAACCTGGGTAGTGGTTGTCCCGCCACGTGCCGCCGAGGCTGTCGGCCTGCTCGGCGATAAAGAAGTCGGTGAACCCGGCTCCCTTGAGCTTGATCGCCATGCACAGGCCGGCAAAGCCTGAGCCGATGATGGCGATGTCGATTGACTCACTGCGGACATTCATAAGCAGTCCTTCGTAGGCATTGGATGTGCTCCTTTTCTTGTTGTGTCTTTTTAGATAGAACACCATTGCAAAGAAAAATTGAATTACTTATTTTAAAAAAGATTTTAAATAATCTACCTGAAAATATCGCCTACGCTAGTCCCAGGTCTCTTATGTGCTGATTGTCCGACGGACAGGCACGCCGTTCAGGTCCTGGTGAGGCGATGGCTGAGGCCTTGATCAATTCCGGTCGGGTCGCCAGCAGCAGGGACGCAGAGGACCGAGCTATGGCTGTTGAATGGGTGATCGCTGCAGCTGTTTTTATCGGCGTGAGTGCCGCTTTATGGGGGTTCAGTGCCTGGATGACGCGCCGTATCGAAGCGGCCGTGCCAAACGACGGGCGTTTCGTGGAGGTCAACGGCGAGCGCTTTCATTACTACGAGGAGGGCAAGGGCCCGCCACTGGTGATGATTCATGGGCTGATGGGCAGCAGTCGCAACCTGACCTATGCCTTGTCCGGGCAACTGCGCGAACAGTTTCGCGTCATCACGCTTGACCGCCCGGGGTCGGGCTATTCCACTCGCCATAAAGGCACCGCCGCGGACCTGCCGGCCCAGGCGCGGCAGGTGGCTGGGTTCATCAACACCCTCGGCCTGGATAAACCGCTGGTGCTGGGGCATTCACTTGGCGGGGCCATTTCCCTGGCGCTGGCCCTGGACCATCCCCACGCGGTGTCGGGGCTGGTGTTGGTGGCGCCGCTGACCCATCCCCAACCCACGCTGCCGCTGGTGTTCTGGTCACTGGCGGTGCGCCCGGCCTGGCTGCGACGCTGGATGTCGCATACCTTGACCGTGCCTATGGGGCTGTTGACACGCCGATCGGTCGTCAAGGGCGTGTTTGCCCCGGACAGTGCCCCGCAGGATTTCGCCACCCGTGGCGGCGGGCTGCTGGGCATGCGCCCCGATAACTTCTACGCCGCGTCCAGCGAGATTGCCCTGGTCAATGACGCCCTGCCGGACATGGTCAAGCGCTACCCGCAGCTGACGCTGCCCATCAGCCTGGTCTATGGCGCGCGCGACAAGGTCCTGGACTTTCGCAAACACGGCCAGGCCCTCGCCGACAAGGTTCCGGGCCTCAAGCTGCAACTGGTGGAAGGGCGCGGGCATATGTTGCCCATCACCGCCACGGCGCGTGTAGTCGATGCGGTTCAGCAGCTGGCCAAGCGCGTGCGGCCACCTGAGACCACACCGGTTTTGCATCCGCCGTTTGCCCTGGTCGACAAATAATCGTGGCTGTCATTTCGGGTCAGCCGCTGCGAAATGCTTGCCCTAGAGACCTGACCCAGGCGCAGAAAAACAGACTGCCCGGTCACGTTGAAAAGGCCTCGAAAAAGTAGTTGACGACCTATCGATTCCGCGCTATTTCTTTAAAAAAATATTTCAATGTTTATTTTGAAATTGTTTTTGAAATGCCTAAGAGCGAATAAAAATGAAAAAAACGTCTTTTATCGCATGGTTGATTTCCTGGAGCACTCAGCGCTCCCTGAACCTGTTTTGCGCTTTCCCGCCGCGGAGGCTGCCATGAACCAGACTCTGGTAGCCCCAAGCGTATGGACCGACAGCAAGCGTCACCTCTGGTGGCTGGGCATCATGCCTTTGGCCACGCCGCTGCTCTGCGGAGCCTTGGCGATCACCACCGGTATTCAGTCACTCTGGTGGGTCGGCGTGCTGGTGATCTTCGGCCTTATCCCGTTGATCGACGCCCTACTCGGTGAGGACGTAAGCAACCCGCCCGAATCCGCCGTCAGCCACCTTGAGTCCCAGCGTTATTACCGCTGGATCGTCTACACCGGCGTGCTGTTCGTCCTCTCATCGGTGGTGATCACCGGTTGGCTGGCCGCCGGCGGGATCGATTGGATCATCCACGGCGGCTTGTTGCAGACGACCGCGAACCTCGAACCCTCCAGTGCGCTGTCTCAACTCGCCAGCTACATCACCGAGCGCACTCAGCTGCATGGTGAAGTGAGCGCGCTTACCTATCTGGGCATGGCCATGTCGACCGGTGCCGCCACCGGCATTGCGATCAATACTGCCCATGAACTGGGGCATAAACCCAATGCGCTGGAAGTGTTCCTGGCCAAGGTTACCCTGGCCCCGACCTTCTACGGGCACTTCTACACCGAACACAACCGTGGTCATCACGTACGCGTCGCCACACCGGAAGATCCGGCCAGCTCGCGCCTGGGAGAGAGCTTTTGGGCGTTCCTGCCGCGCTCGGTCTGGTTCAGTGCGCGCTCGGCGTGGAACCTGGAGCGCGAACGCCTGCGCAAACTCGGCCTGCCGACCTGGCACTGGCGCAACGGCGTACTCAGCGCGTGGATGTACAGCCTGGTGCTGTGGGGCGCGATGATCGCCTGGCTGGGCGTGGCGGTGATCCCGTTCCTGATCATCCAGGGCATCTACGGGTTCTCGCTGCTGGAGGTGGTGAACTATGTCGAGCATTACGGGCTTAAACGCCAGAAGTTGCCCAATGGTCGTTATGAACGTTGTTCGCCACGGCATTCATGGAACAGTAATCGTATTGTCACCAATATCTTCCTGTTCCAATTGCAGCGTCACTCCGATCACCATGCCAACCCGACCCGTAGTTATCAGTCGTTGCGCCACTTTGATGAATCGCCGCAATTACCCTACGGCTACGCAAGCATGATTGTCTGGGCCTATGTGCCTTACTTATGGCGGCGTCGAATGGATCATCGCGTGCTCAACCATTATGCCGGCGATATCAGCCTGGCCAATCTTCAACCTTCACAGCGGTTGAAGTATCTGGAGAAATACAGCGGCGCTGCCAAGCCGTTCTGATGTGAATTGAAAGTTGTGGGTGTGCTCGGGGCTGTGTATCTCGCGGTCGCTGTCGCCCACTGTTTCCCACGCCAGTTGCACATTAAGTAGTTTGACCCGAACAACAATAATTTAAAGGGAAGGACGCACCATGCACTCACCCGCCAAGTTCACTGCTCATATTGTATTGGCCGCCCTGGGGCTGATCGCTTATCACCAGGCCCAGGCTGCCAGCATCGAACCCGCCGGCAGCGCCTTCACGGCCCAAGGCCCCATCAGTTTCTCCAAAGGTGCACTGATCAGCGCCGATTGCACCATCAAGGTGGCCGGCAACGTGGCGGCCGATGGTTCATCGGTGAATGTAAACAAGGTTGAATTCGACGGCGGCCTCAAGTGCAGCCGGGTCGAAGCCATTAACTTGCCCTGGGTATTGGTTGCCAAGGACACCAGGAGCGGTTCCATGTCGAAGATCAGCGTGGATGTGCATGCGTTTGGCCTGGGCGGCAAATGCGGGCCTTCTACCGCAGAAGGTACTTGGGACAACGCCACCGGCAAGTTGGAAGCCGCCAATGTACCGATTGGCGAAGACTGCACGATCAAGACGGTGTCGATCAAGATGCCGCCGAACTTCAAGGTGGTTGAATAACACACTCCGAATGCGTAGCGGTAATTGATGAATTTGGCTGAGAAGGGAAGTTCTGCAGCATCACCGTGATTTCTCTTTCATGGCCATTACCCCCGGCGAAAGACTCGCCATAACATGTGAGGAACAACAATGAAAAGTTTGAAAACCCTCGTATCGTTGTCTGCTTTGGCTGTTTGCATGGGTGCGGCTTCGATGGCGAATGCTGTCAGTATCGCCCCCGTCAGCAGTACCTTTTCTGCTTCCGGTTCGCTCACGGTGAAGTCGCCGTCTTCGTTTCAGTTGCCCATTACCTGTAATGTGAAGTTTGATGGCACGGTTAACGGCACGGGTATTGCAAGCATCAATACGGTGACGGTCTCGGGCTCCAATAATTTGTGCAAATTGCCAAAAATCACCGGTGTGCCATGGACGCTGACTGCCACAACGCTTTCGGGTAGTGCAGGCACCGGTAACGTGACAAATGTTGGCTACACCATTCCCGGCTCCGTGTTTCCCGCTTCCAATTGCGGTCCGGCAACTGTCGCGGTGTCCTACAACAATGGCACTGGCGTGTTGACCGCTACCCCGGCGAACCAGCCGCTGGGTTCGAGCTGCACACTTCAAAGCCTGAGTGTGACGGTGACCACGTCGCCGCTGTTGCAGATTGTCCCTTGATGCTGTTGTGAACTCGGGCTGATCACCTGCAGTGAAGGCAGGCGCCTTCCAGAAGGCGCCTGTTGAGGCAAGCCAACGCACTTACGGGTTGGTGCTGCATAAAAATAATAAGGAGTGGAGCATGAATAATAAGAAACAGCAGGTACACGCATCTTTCAGCCTGGCCTTGCTGGGCGGGTTGATGATCGTGTCGGGAGCGGTCCAGGCGGGGGCGTTCATGACTCCAACCACCAACGCCGCCGGCTGGGGCCGTGCATTCGGGGGTGGTTCGTTGTTCAAGAACGATCCGTCAGCGGCTTATAACAACCCGGCGGCAATGGCGTTTATCGATAAGAGCATTTCGCAGTTCACGCTCAACTACGCCAATATCGACATCAAATATAAAGGTAACGCTTACGACTACTCCGGACGCCCAACCGCTGCCACTACGCTTGACCCGGATACCTTTGAATCGACCTACAACACCCGCACAAGCAATGGAGGCCAAGCTGGTTTTGAAGCGTGGGTGCCCACCGGGTTCATGGTCATGCCGATCAACGATCGATTGAGTTTTGGCCTGAGTCAGGTCGTGCCTATGGGCGCGCGAACCAGCTACGACGATGACTGGAAAGGCAGGGACTTTGCGGTCGACACCAAAATTGAAACCGTCGGGCTCACAGGCTCGCTATCGTTCAAAGTCAATGATCAGTTTTCTATCGGTGCCGGCGCCATACTCCAGCACACTTCAGGTTTTGTGAGCCAAAACGTTGACCTCTATGCGGCGGCGTCACAGTCACCCGACTTCGGGGGGGTTGAATTTCCGGCGGGCCTAGGTGGCGCGTTGATGCGCGTCAAGGTGGACAATACCTCGCTGGGTTGGTTTGCCGGTATCGCCTGGAAACCGACTGATCATGACACGCTGGGGTTGAACTATCACGCCAAGATAAAGAACAAACTCGAAGGCAAATACAACATGTATGCCGACCCACAATCTCGGCTGATCATGACGACGCCCGTGGTCGATGGCAAAACCCTGGTGGAGTTGGCGTACCCAGGCCTTCATCTTTATCCTGACGGCGCCAATGCCTCAACGCGACTGGATATTCCCGCCACCGCGTCTTTCGATTGGGTACACCAGTTCTCTGAGCGCTGGGGCGTCGGCTTCAGTGCTACCTGGACAGACTGGTCGTCGTTCAAGGCGCTGACCCTCAAATCAGAGGGTTCCACCATCGTATCGATTCCCTACCGCTACAAGGATGCCTGGCAGTACTCGCTCGGCACCGATTACAAACTCACCGATGACTTGACCGTGCGCACGGGGGTTTCTTTTGATCAGACGCCCACGCCGGACGCCACCCGCGACCCGCGCATCCCCGATGGCGATCGCACATTTGTTTCCTTGGGCTTCGGATACAAAATCCGCGCGGTTCCCGGGCTAAGCGTCGACGGCGCATATTCGCACCAGTTCGTGGAAACCGTGAAGCTGAGAACTGAAAACGTCAATCGTCTAGGCGGCGCCACGCTTGATGGCAAGTCAGAGGCCCGGGGTGATGTGGTCAGCCTGTCCGCCACTTACGAGTTTTGAGCCAGCGAGCCTCGCATCGGCGGGTCGTCACAGCGACCCGTTCCGATCTTCCTGCAGATAGGTAGACCCGGCGAAACCCGTCGTGCGTATTTTTTGCCTAGCGATTAAATAAAAATTTCAAAAAATAATTTTAATTTGGTTTGTCGAGGTCCGAATCTTCAGGCGATGTTGTCTCTGTTTCGGCTACCTATGCGTTCTAAGTCAGTACCCCAGCATTAAGGATAAAGCGCCAAGCGCATCTTGGCGCTTTATCCTCTGCGCTCCTTCTTAACGGGATGCTCACGCAACCCGTTCATATCTCCTACTTGTCCAAGGTGCGAAGTTATCGCTGTTGGGCAAACTTCCTACGCTCATGGGAATATACCAATTGCGCATGTTATTTGCGTGGTTTGGTACTACTAATCGCTCAGATTATTCCTATTTCGGCTTGTGTTCAGATGCAAGAAAGTTGTTCTACCTAATTGATATAAGTTTCCAGGGAAGAGCAATGATTGAACACGCCTCTGGCAAGTCAGCCGCTCATATTAAATGGATCGCTGTGGGCCTGTCGTTTGTCATCAAGTCTTACTTGGATGGCGTTGCCGAGCGCGCCCACATTAAAGTATTCAGCTGAGATTCTTTTTATGTGCCGATCAGTGAGTTGATGATTTGGCTGGACCAAAGGGCCTGTTGTTTGCGCAGGGCTTTTTGATCACGGCCATTACCCCCGGCGAGTCACTCGCCTTTATAGATGAGGAATAATAAAGATGAACTTCAAGACCCTCGTATCGTTGTCTGCCCTGGCAGTTTGCATGGGTGCCGCTTCCATGGCCAATGCCTATAGCATCACTCCTGTAAACACCAACTTCACCGCTCCTGGCACGATCTCGGTGAAATCGCCGTCTTCCTACCAGGCTGCCGTTAACTGTAGGGCGACCTTCACCGGCAATGTCGACGCCGCGGGTGTTGCGAAGATCACCGGCGTTGCCGTCACCGGTGGTGGTCTTTGCAGCTTGCCCAAGATTACCGGGCTGCCGTGGACATTGACGGCGACCGGGACCACCCAGGGTTCTGTGTCCAACGTCGGTTACACCATCGCCGGGTCAATCCTGTACCCGGCCTCGAAGTGTGGTGCTTCGACCATCACCTCCAGCTACAGCGGTGGCGTGCTGACCGCGTCCAATCAATCCCTGGCGGGCAACTGCACCGTGGTGAGCCTGAGCGTCAAGCCGACGCCTGCATTCACCATTGTGCCTTGACGCTGGCTTGAGCACACAGGGCTGATCGCCCGTTAAAAGACCGGCGCCTCAAGCGAGGCGCCGGTTGCGCAGGCTGAGGGCTATCGCAGTAAGGAGTGCCGTATGAATGATAAAAAGCGACAGGTACGGGTTCTGCTGGGGCTGGCATTGATCGGCGAGTTGCTGATTGCCTTGCCTGTGCAGGCCGGCGGTTTCTCCACGCCGACTTATGGCGCACCCGGTTGGGGGAGGGCGTTCGCGGGCGGTTCGCTGTTCAGGAACGATCCCAGTTCGGCGTATAACAACCCGGCCGCCATGGCCTTCGTTGATCGCAACATCGCGCAGTTCACGGTTGACTACGCACGCATCAGGATCAAGTACAAAGGCGACGCCTCTGACTATGCAGGCAACCCCATCTCCACTACGCCGCTGGACAGCGATGGCTTTCCCGACGGCTCGGCAACCACTGTCAACACCAATGATGGCGGACAAGGCGGGTTCACGGCCTGGCTGCCGACGGGCTTCATGGTGATGCCCCTGGGCGATCGATTCGCCTTTGGCCTGAGCCAGGTTGTGCCCCAGGGCATGCGTTCAACCTGGGATGAAGACTCGAAACTGCGCGGCTTTGCAGTGGACACCAAAATTGAAACCGTAGGGCTGACAGGGTCCTTGTCGTTCAAGGTCAACGAGCGGTTTTCCATCGGGGGCGGCATGATCGTCCAGCACAGCAAAGGCTTCGTCAGCCAGAACATCGACTTGTTGTCGGCGGCGGCGGTGTCCGATTCCGAATTGGGCGGCATTCCTTTTCCGTCTGATGTCGGGGGCGCGCTGATGCGCGTCAAGGTCGACAATATCTCGGCAGGCTGGTTTACCGGCGTCGCCTGGAAACCCACGGACAAAGACACCGTGGGCTTGAACTACCACGCCAGGATCAAGAACAGGATGACCGGCAAGTACAACATCCATGCCGATCAATTTTCCTACAACCTCATGACCCAACCGAGCCCGTTCGGCGGTAGCGGTACGCTGGTCGGCACGGCTTATCCGGGGCTCGAACTGTTTCCGGACGGTGCCCGAGCCAGCACCCGGCTGGATATTCCCGCCACTGCTGGCCTGGACTGGGTGCACCGGTTCAATGATCGTTTAACCCTGGGCGCAAGTGTGGTCTGGACGCAGTGGTCGTCGTTCAAAGACCTGACGCTCACGTCCGGCGACGTCACGATCGTCTCTATTCCCTACAACTACAAAGACACCTGGATGTACGCCCTCGGCGGCGACTTCCGTGCGACCGATGAACTGACCTTGCGTGCAGGCCTGGCCATTGACCAGACGCCCACGCGCAATTCGACCCGTGACCCGCGAATACCGGATGGGGATCGCACGTTCCTGTCCCTTGGCGCCGGGTACGAGGTGAAGGCAGTCGAGGGCCTGACACTGGATGTTGCGTATTCCCACCAATTCGTTCAGCAGGTGAAGTTGAAGACCCGCAACGTCGACCGCCTTGGCGCTGCGAACCTTGACGGCAAGGTCAATGCGTCCGGTGACGTCGTCAGCCTTTCGGCCACTTACGCCTTCTGACTTTTCAGGATAACCACCCCTCCAAGGTACTGATTGACCAGGCGGCCCGCTCAGCCGCCTTTTTTTTCGCTCAAGGATTAAATAATAATTTCAAAACAAAATTTGAATATAGTTTTCGAATTTTGTAGTGTGGCGTTACGCCGCATGTCATCCGACCTGGCGCACGTAGCCGTACCCTGAATCGAGTAGAGGTATTTCCATGGTTATCTGGTTAATAGTGGGTTTCGCAGCAGCGATCGCCCTGGCCTATCGACAAGCGGCTGCCGCCATGTGGTTGGGCGCTGGCGTGCTCTGGCTGGCGGCGGGATACCTGTTCAATGCAGTGGCCGGGTTCGGCACTGGCGTCGCGGCGGTGCTGGTGGTGTTGCCGGCGTTGCTGATGACCCTCAAACCCCTGCGCCGCACCTTGCTCACCCGCAAGGCCTTGGACCTGTTTCGCACAATCATGCCGGCGATGTCCGACACCGAGCGTGCCGCCATCGAGTCCGGCACCGTGTGGTGGGACGCCGAGCTGTTCAGCGGCAAGCCCGATTGGCAGCGCTTGTTGCAAGCCGCACCGGCCAGCCTGAGCGCCGAAGAGCAAGCCTTCCTCGACAACGAAGTGGAAACCCTGTGCGACATCGCCAACGACTGGGAAACCACCCAGGTCTGGCAGGACATGTCGCCCGAAGGCTGGCAGTACACCAAGGACGCGGGCTTCCTGGGCATGATCATTCCCAAGCAGTACGGCGGCAAAGGTTTCTCCCATTATGCGCACTCGCAGGTGGTGATGAAGCTGTCGACGCGCTGTTCGGCGGCGGCGATTTCGGTGATGGTGCCCAACTCCCTGGGGCCGGCCGAGCTGCTGTTGCATTACGGCACCGATGCCCAGCGCAATTACTACCTGCCGCGTCTGGCGCGGGGTGAAGACATTCCCTGTTTTGCGCTGACCAGCCCCTATGCCGGCTCCGATGCGGGGGCGATCCCGGACCTGGGCATTGTCTGCAAAGGCCTGCACGAAGGTGAGCAAGTGCTGGGTTTTCGTGTGACCTGGGACAAGCGCTACATCACCCTCGGCCCGATCGCCACGGTGCTCGGCTTGGCATTTCGCGCAGAAGACCCGGACGGGCTGCTCGGCCAGCCGGGTTCGCTGGGCATCACCTGCGCGTTGATCCCCACGTCCCACCCCGGCGTTAACAGCGGGCGGCGTCATTGGCCCCTCAATGCCGTGTTCCAGAACGGTCCTACCACCGGCAAGGATGTGTTCATCCCGCTGGAATGGGTGATCGGCGGCCGTGAGCAAGTCGGCAACGGCTGGCGCATGCTGATGGAATGCCTGGCCGCCGGGCGCGCGATTTCCCTGCCGTCGTCCAACGTTGGTCTGGCCAAGGTCGCGGTGCGCGGCACCACCGCCTATGCCGCGATGCGCAAGCAGTTCGGCCTGCCCATCGGCAAATTCGAAGGCGTGCAGGCGCCCCTGGCGCGGATGGCCGGGCACCTGTATGCCTGCGATGCGGTGCGCAAAGTTTCGGTGGCCTCCCTGGATGCGGGTGAGAAGCCGTCGGTGATCTCGGCCATCGCCAAATACCATGTCACCGAGCGCGCGCGGATCATCGTCAATGACGGCATGGACATCGTCGCCGGCAAGGGCATTTGCATGGGCCCCAACAACTTCCTGGCCCGGGCCTACCAGCAAAGCCCCATCGCCATTACGGTGGAAGGCGCGAACATCATGACGCGCTGCCTGATCATCTTTGGCCAAGGGCTGATCCGCTGCCATCCCTATGTGTTGCGCGAGATGGAAGCGGCGCGCAACCCTGACCGGCGCAAGGCGCTGGAAGACTTCGACAGCGCCCTGTTCGGCCATGTGAGCTTTGTGCTGGCCAACACCGTACGCGCAGCGGTGCATTCGCTGACCGGTGGGCGGCTGATTTCCGTACCGGCCAAAACCGAGCCGGCGTTGGCGTCCTACTACCGTCAGGCCAATCGCCTGTCGGTGGTGTTGGCCCTGATTTCGGACGTTTCCATGGGCGTGTTGGGCGGGGCTCTCAAGCGCAAGGAAAGTATCACCGGGCGCCTGGGAGATATTCTTTCGCAGCTGTACATCCTGTCCTGCGTGCTCAAGCGTTTTGAGGACGACGGCCGGCCCCAGGCCGATCTGCCGCTGGTGCATTGGTCGGCCCAGGATGCGTTGCTGCGCGCCCATGAAGCCTTGGCCGAAGTGCTCGATAACTACCCGTCCAAGCCTGCTGCCGCAGTGCTGAAGGCGTTGACCTTCCCGTTCGGTATCCCGCTGCGCAAACCTTCGGACCGCCTGCTGGCCCAGGTGGCCGATGTGGTGCAGGTACCGGGCGAAACCCGCGACCGCTTGCTGGCCAACTCCTACATTCCTCGCCCGGAAATCGACAAATTGGCCTACGGCGAACTGGGCCTGCGCCTGTTGCCGCAGGTCGAGCTGATCGACGCCCGACTCAAGCCTGCCGTCAAGCAAGGCCTGATCGAACCGCTGCCGATCTCCGCCACCGCCTTCATCACCTGGCGCGTCAAGGCGCGGGCGCTGGACCTGATCAGCGACGACGAAGAAGCCTTGCTGGCGCGCTATGTGGAATATGCCGATCACGCGATCCAGGTGGATGACTTCCCGCAGGACTTCGGCCTGCTGGAGGCGTTGCAGCAGCGTAAGCAGGCGTTGGAACCGACGGCGAAACGCCGCACGACCCAAGGCGAAAACGCACCGGTCAGCTGAGTCGCATTGAATGAACGCGGTCAGTATGGGAGCTGGCTTGCCTGCGATACAGGCACCTCGGTCTGTCAGTTCAACCGAGGTGACGCCATCGCAGGCAAGCCAGCTCCCACAGTGGATCGGGTTTACACGGTCAGAATTTGTGTGAGTGCCTTATGAGTGACAGCTACCTTTCGTTCGTCAATTCCCCCTGGGGCCGTCGCCTGGCCCAGGCCGTCGGTTTGCCGCAGCCCTTGCCCCTGCAACGCCATCGCAGCGGCCAACAAGGCCTGGCCAACCCGGTCATCGTCGCCGGGGCAGGGCGCCTGGCCGCCGAGGTGCAGCGGATTTTCGCGGCCACCGACACGGTTACCGCTACCCCGGCCACGCTCACGGCGCCGTCCACGGTCAAGGTGCAAGGTGCGGTATTCGACGCCAGCGCCGTGGCCGGTCCGCAACAACTGGACGAGCTTTACGGGTTCTTCCACGCCAATGCCAGGCGCCTCGGCCAACATGGCCGGGTGGTGGTACTTGGCACCGCGCCGGAACATTGCGAGGGTTTGCCCCAGGCCATCGCCCAGCGCGCCCTCGAGGGTTTGGTGCGTTCGCTGGCCAAGGAACTGCGCCGGGCGATTACCGTGCAGTTGATCTACGTGGCACCTGGCGCCGAAGACGCACTGGACAGCAGCTTGCGCTTCTTCCTGTCGCGCCGTTCGGCCTATGTGTCGGGGCAAGTGGTGCGCCTTGAAAAACCGGTGGACGGCCATGTCAGCGTCAATTGGGACAAGCCTTTTGCCGGCCGCCGCGCCCTGGTCACCGGCGCGTCCCGAGGCATTGGCCTGGCGATCGCCCAAGTGCTGGCGCGCGACGGCGCCCACGTGGTTTGCGTGGATGTGCCCCAGACCGAGGCCGCGCTGCAACAGGCGGCGGACAGTCTCGGTGGTTCGGCGCTGCCTTTGGATATCACCGCGGCGGATGCCGTCACACGGCTGCAAGCCCATGTCAGCGAACACGGTGCTTTCGATGTGCTGGTGCACAACGCCGGGATTACCCGCGACAAGACCATCGCCAAAATGACCGAGGCCGCTTGGCGCAGTGTGCTGGCGGTCAACCTCGAGGCGCCGTTGCAGTTGAGCGATGCATTGCTTGAGAGCCAGGGGCTCAACCCCGGCGGACGCATCGTCTGCGTGTCGTCGATCTCCGGCATTGCCGGCAACCTGGGGCAAAGCAATTACGCGACGTCCAAGGCCGGCGTGATCGGCCTGGTGCAGAGCCTGGCACCGCGTGCGGCAGCGCAGCATGTCACCGTGAATGCAGTGGCGCCGGGGTTCATCGAAACCCAGATGACTGCAAAAATCCCGCTGATGATTCGCGAAGCGGGGCGGCGCATGAATTCGCTGTCCCAGGGCGGGCAGCCGATCGACGTGGCCGAGACCATTGCCTGGCTGGCGCACCCGGCATCTGGCGGGGTCAACGGCCAAGTCGTACGCGTGTGCGGCCAAAGCCTGCTGGGAGCCTGAGCCATGGACTACGTGACGCAGATTATCGACTCGCCGCCCTCGCGCACCCGCTTGTTGCTGGACGGCGTGCGGGCCTTGCGCAAGCCCAAGCTCGACGGTGCGCCTGTTCTGCCCAGGGCGCGCCTGGTGCGCTCGGCGGTGGAACTGTCCGCCACCGGCATCGCCGCGTATGCGCGTGCTTGTGGTTTTCGCCGCGAGCAGGGCGTGCCGTTGTCGTACCCCCATGTGTTGGCATTCCCGTTGCACTTGATGCTGTTGACCCGCCCGAGTTTCCCGTACCCGGCCAGCGGCATGGTGCACCTGGCCAATCGCATTCGTCAGCACCAGCGCCTGAACGTAGGCCAGGCGTTGCGCCTGGAAGTGTATTGCGAGCGCTGGGTCGCCCATCCCAAAGGCCAGGCGCTGAGCATCGCCACTCGCGCCTACGGCAACGGCTGCCTGGTGTGGGAGAGCGACACTCTGTACCTGCGCCGTGACGTCAAGGGCCCGATTGGCGAGCCGTGGGACGACGCGCTGCCGTTGCCGGAGGAAGGCTTGCTGCGCACCCAACGCTGGGTGCTGCCCGCCGACCTGGGCCGGCGCTTTGCCAAGGTATCGGGCGATTTCAACCCGATCCACACGTCGGTGATCGGCGCGAAGCTCTTCGGCTTTCGCCGCGCCATCGCCCACGGCATGTGGACCCTGGGCCGCGCGCTGGCGGCGCAGCAACCGCCCGGCGGGCTGGACCAGGCCGAGGCCCATTGCGACTTCAAGCTGCCGATTTTTCTGCCCGGCCAGGTGGCGCTGTGGAACCTGCCGGTGACAGGCCCACGCCGTGAATTCGAAGTGCGCAATTTCGCGGGCGACAAACCCCATATGCGTGGGTTGTTTATTTGGAATGAGAGCCTTAAATGACTGAATACAGCTTCAACCCGGTGCAGGTTCGCCGCGTGGCGATTATCGGCGGCAACCGCATCCCGTTTGCGCGCTCCAATACGGTTTATGCCCACGACAGCAACCAGGACCTACTGGTCGCCGCCCTGCAGGGCCTGGTCGATCGTTACAACCTGCACGGCCAACGCCTGGGTGAGTTCGCCGCCGGCGCGGTGATCAAGCATTCGCGGGACTTCAACCTGGCGCGTGAGTCGTTACTCTCGACCACGCTGTCCCCCGACACACCGGCCTACGACGTGCAGCAAGCCTGCGGCACCGGCCTGGAAGCGGCGTTGCTGGTGGCCAACAAGATCGCCCTCGGGCAGATCGAGGTGGGCATTGCCGGCGGTGCCGACACCACCTCCGACGCACCCATCGGCATTAACGAGTCCTTGCGTCACACCTTGCTCGCGGCCAACCGCGCCAAGGGCATGGGCGACAAGCTCAAGGCGCTGCTTAAAGCCCGACCCTCGATGTTGTTCAAGCCGCTGCTGCCGCGCAATGGCGAGCCGCGCACCGGTTTGTCCATGGGCGAGCACTGCGAAGCAATGGCCAAGCGCTGGCAGATCAAGCGCCTGGCCCAGGATGAGCTGACGCTCACCAGCCATCAGCGCCTGGAGGCGGCTTACAAGCGTGGCTTCTTCGACGACTTGATCAGCCCCCATCGCGGCCTGGCGAAGGACAACAACCTGCGTGCCGACGCCAGCCTGGCGAAACTCGCCGGCCTGGCGCCGGCCTACGACCGACAGGACGGCACGCTCACCGCGGGCAACTCCACGCCGCTGACCGATGGCGCCTCGGTGGTGTTGCTGGCCAGCGAAGAATGGGCTGCCGCCAATGGCTGGCCGGTGCTGGCTTATCTGCGCACCGGCGAGACGGCGGCGGTGAATTTTGTCGACGGCACGGAAGGCTTATTGATGGCCCCGGCCTACGCGGTGCCACGCATGCTCCAGCGCGAAGGCCTGGGCTTGGAGGACTTCGACTTCTTCGAAATCCACGAAGCTTTTGCCGCCCAGGTGTTATGCACCCTCAAGGCCTGGGAAGACGCCGATTACTGCCGCGCGCGCCTGGGCCTGGATGCGCCGCTGGGCGCCATCGACCGGGCGAAGATGAACGTCAACGGTGGCTCACTCGGCTGCGGCCATCCCTTCGCCGCCACGGGTGGCCGGCAATTGGCGACGCTGGCCAAGACCCTTCACGAAAACGGCGGCGGCCGCGGCCTGATTTCCATCTGCGCGGCGGGCGGGCTGGGCATTACCGCCATCGTCGAAAAGTAGTTTTGCCAAAAACAACAACAAGGAAACTGCCATGAACGCTGTAAGCCTGGAACACACCGAACGGATCTGGCTGAACGCTTACTTGCCCGGCGTCCCGGCGGATATCGATGCGGCTATCGAAGACTACCCCTCGTTGCGCGAGGTATTCCTCGAACATCTGGAAAAATTCCACGAGCGCGTGGCGTATGTCAGCATCGGCACCGAAATGACCTATGCCGACTGGCAGGTGCAGGGCATTGCATTCGCCGCCTGGCTGCAGGCCCAGGGCGTGCAGAAAGGCGATCGCGTGGCGCTGATGATGCCCAACTGCTTGCAGTACCCGATCTGCCTGCTGGGCACGATCCTGGCCGGCGCGGTGGTGGTCAACGTCAACCCGTTGTACACCGCCCACGAGCTCAAGCATCTGCTCAAGGACAGCGGCGCGCAAACCGTGGTGATCTTCGAAAATTTCGCCCATACCCTGGAAAAAGTCATCGCCGGCAGCAGCGTCAAACGCGTGGTGGTCGCCGCCATCGGCGACTTGCTGGGCACCTTCAAGGGGGCGGCGATGAACTTCATCCTGCGCACTGTGCAAAAGCAGGTGCCAGCGTTCAATTTGCAGGGATCGGTGCGGTTCAACCAGGCATTGAAGCTGGGGCGCGGGCTCACCCATTTCCCGGTGGACCTGCACCGCGACGACCTGGCCTTCCTGCAATACACCGGCGGCACCACCGGCGATGCCAAGGGCGTGATGCTCAGCCACCGCAATATCATCGCCAACCTGTTGCAAGCCAAGGCCTGGGTCGGCGACCAACTGGACCAGGACAAGCAGGAAACCAACGTCACCCTGCTGCCGCTGTACCACATCTTTTCCCTGACGGTGAACTGCCTGATGTTCATGTGCCTGGGCGGGCGCAACATCCTGATCGCCAACCCTCGGGACGTGAAGCGGGTGCAGATGATCCTGCGCAAGGAACGCTTCAACGGCATTGCCGGGGTCAACACGCTGTTCAATGGCTTGCTGGAAAACAAGGAGTTTTGCGCGCGGGACTTTTCCGACCTGCGCATGGTGATCGCCGGCGGCATGGCCACGCACACGGCGATCGCCAAGCGCTGGAAGGAGGTCACCGGGTTGCCGATCATCGAAGGTTACGGCCTGACCGAGTGCTCGCCGGTGGTGAGCATCAGTCCGATTAATATTGCCCGCATGCGTGAGATGGAATTCACCGGCAGTATCGGCGTGCCATTACCGTCGACCTGGGTGCGGTTCATGCGCGAAGACGGCGAACTGGCCGACATCGGTGAACAGGGCGAACTGCAAGTGCGCGGCCCCCAAGTGATGCAGGGTTACTGGAAACGTCCGGAGGCCACGGCCGAGGTGCTGGACGCCGACGGGTGGTTGTCGACCGGTGATATCGGCGTGATGGATGAGCGCGGCTACATCCGCCTGGTGGACCGCAAGAAGGACATGATCCTGGTTTCGGGCTTCAACGTGTACCCCAATGAAATCGAGGACGTGGTGGCGTTGCACCCAGGGGTCGCGGAAGTGGCGGCCATTGGTGTGGAAGACGGTGTGACGGGGGAACGGGTGAAAATCATTGTGGTGCGCAAGGACCCGAACCTGACCCAGGAGCAGCTCCTCGCCCATTGCCGGGTCTACCTCACGGGGTACAAGGTGCCTCGGTATGTGGAGTTTCGGACCACTGAATTGCCCAAGACCACCGTGGGCAAAGTGCTGCGCCGGGCTTTGCGTTAAGCCCTCACGGCTAATCCTGTGGGAGCCGGGCTTGCCCGCGATGACGGTGTGCCAGTCACTGCATCTATCGACTGAGACACCGCCATCGCAGGCAAGCCAGCTCCCAAAGGGTATGCGGGTGTTTTTTAGACCGCGTTCACGTTTACCCAGCGTTCTTCACGGGCCGCCAGGCGAATCGCCGCCGCCAGCCGCTCCACTTCCCACGCCGCGTCGAAATCACTGCCATCCGCACCCTGGCCGGCGCAGGCCATGATCAACTCCTGCACCTCCAGCGTCTTCAACTCGTTGTAGCCCAACTGATGCCCCGGCGCCGGGCTGAACGCCGCGTATCCAGGCAGGGCGGGGCCGGCCAGTAGGCGTTGGAAACCGGATTGGCCGGCGCGATACAGGCGCAGTTCATTCAAGCGCTCCTGATCGAAGGCCAGGGTGCCTTGGGTGCCGCTGATCTCGAAACTTAAGTGGTTTTTATAGCCGTGCTTGACCCAACTGCTGCTGATGGTGCCTCGGGCGCCATTGGCGAAACGCAGCAGTGCATGCACCTGATCGTCAACGGTGATTGCGCGCAGATCATGGCTGTCGGCGCTGGCGGGACGGAGTTTGAATACGGTCTGGGTATCGGCGCACACGCTTTGGATATCGCCCACCAAGTAACGCGCCATCGCCAACAAGTGGCTGCCCAGGTCGGCCAGGGTGCCGCCGGCATGCTCCGCGTCACAGCGCCAGGCCCACGGTGTTTTTGGATCGGCCATGAAATCTTCGCCGTTCTCGCCCTGGAAGCTGATGATCTCGCCCAAGTCGCCGTTGGCGATCATCTGCCGCGCCCAGACGATCATCGGATTGTGCTGATAGTTGTAGCCCACCCGCGTCACCACGCCGGCCGCACTGGCGGCGCGGCGCATCGCGTCGGCTTGTTCCAGAGTCACGGCCAATGGTTTCTCGCAATACACCGCCTTACCCGCTGCAATCGCCGCCATGGCCATGGGGTAATGCAAATGATTGGGCGTGGTGATCGCTACCACGTCCACATCGGGGTCATCGATCAGCGCTTGCCAGTCGCCATGGGCCCTGGCAAAGCCCCACGCCGTGGCGCAGTGCTGGGCGCGTGCGGTATCGGCATCGGCCAGGGCGGCCAGTTTGAGGTGCACAGGCAGTTCAAACACCGTGCGCGCATTATTGAACGCCAACGCATGGGCACGCCCCATGAAGCCCGTGCCAATCAAGCCGATTCCGAGTTCACGCATCGCCAGGGTCCTTTTGAATTATTGTTGTTCAGAAGGCGTATTAATGGAATAAAAATTCCCAAAACTCAATAGATGGAATAAAAATTCATATCACGATCAATGATCACCCCGGCGAATACAGCTACATTCAGCCTATGGCCAAACGCCGCCAGTTAACAAAAGATAACGTAGCGCCGATTGTCAGACGATTCGAAAGCCCGATAGGATGGCCGCTGCTTCCTCCGGGCGCTCTAGATTGCAGGTTTCAAGGCCGCGGAAGGCAGCGATAACAATAATAAATGGGAGAAAGGTCTATGAGTGAGCCTGTCATGGGTTGGGTTGTTTGCCGCCCGCGCGCCGCACGCAAGGTTGCGTTGCTGGCCACAGCGCTCTCGCTGCTGATCGGTGGCGCGTTGTCGACACCGGTACTGGCAGCCAGCGATACCACCGCAACGCCTGCGTTTGCGATTGAATCGCCCAAGGCCGTCAAAGGCCTGATGATCGACGTGGTGCATGCCGGCAAGCGCCTGGTGGCCGTCGGCGACCGCGGGCACATCCTCTTTTCCGATGACCAGGGCAACACCTGGACCCAAGCCAAAGTCCCCACCCGGCAACTGCTCACGGCGGTCTTTTTTGTCGATGACAAGCAGGGCTGGGCGGTGGGCCACGATGCGCAAATTCTCGCAAGCGTCGACGGCGGCGCCACCTGGACCCAGCAATACCAGGACCTCAAGCGCGAAGCCCCGTTGCTCGATGTGTGGTTCAACGACGCCAGCCACGGCCTGGCTGTCGGCGCCTACGGTGCATTGATCGAAACCACCGACGGCGGCAAAACCTGGGCAGACGTCAGCGACCGCCTCGACAACGAAGACCAGTATCACCTCAACGCCATCGCCCACATCAAGGACGCCGGCCTGTTTATCGTCGGCGAGCAGGGCAGCATGTTCCGTTCCAGCGATGACGGCCAGACCTGGGAAAAACTCGAAGGCCCCTACGAGGGCTCGCTGTTCGGCGTGATCGGCACCGCTCAACCGCAGACCCTGCTGGCCTACGGTTTGCGCGGCAACCTGTACCGCTCCACGGATTTCGGCGGCACCTGGGAACAGGTCGAATTGAACGCGGCGCGGGGAGCGCTGGAATTTGGTCTGTCCGGCGCGACCTTGCTGGAGGATGGCGCCATTGTCGTCGTCGGCAATGGCGGCAGCGTGGTGGTCAGCCATGACGACGGCCAGACCTTCAGCGTGTTCAATCGCCCGGACCGTATCTCACTCTCGGCGGTCACAGCGGCGGGCAATGGCAACTTGATTCTGGTCGGGCAGGGCGGCGTTCGCGTCGCGACAGCTGCTGGCGCCGAACCGACAAAACAATAAGAAGGCGGGCAAAGAATGAGCAGTCATCACAACGATAAAGCGACCTTTCTTGAGCGCCTGATCTTCAACAACCGCCCGGCGGTGATCGTCATCTGCCTGCTGGTGAGTATTTTCCTGTTCTGGCAGGCGACCTTGATTCGCCCGTCCACCAGCTTTGAAAAGATGATCCCCCTCAAGCACCCCTTCATCGAAAAGATGATGGAGCACCGCAACGATTTGGCGAACCTGGGCAACACTGTGCGCATCTCGGTGGAAGCCAAAGACGGCGACATTTTCACCCAGTCATACATGGAAACCCTAAGGCAGATCAACGACGAGGTGTTCTACATCTCCGGCGTTGACCGCTCGGGCCTCAAATCGCTGTGGAGTCCCAGCGTGCGCTGGACCGAAGTGACCGAAGAAGGCTTTGCCGGTGGCGAAGTCATCCCACAGAGCTACAACGGCTCGCCGCAAAGCCTCGATCAACTGCGCAACAACGTGCTCAAGTCCGGCCAGGTCGGGCGCCTGGTGGCCAACGATTTCAAATCGAGCATCGTCGATATCCCGCTGCTGGAGTCTTACCCGGACCCGCAGGACCAGGGCAAGCTGCTGGCCCTGGACTATCGCAAGTTCTCCCATGAACTCGAAGACAAGATTCGCGACAAGTTCGAAGCGCAGAACCCCAACGTCAAAATCCACATCGTCGGTTTTGCCAAAAAGGTAGGCGACCTGATCGACGGCCTGGTGATGGTGGTGCTGTTCTTCGGTATCGCATTCGTCATCACCCTGGTGTTGCTGCTGTGGTTCACCCACTGCCTGCGCAGCACCATCGCCGTGTTGAGCACCACGCTGGTGGCGGTGGTCTGGCAACTGGGGCTGATGCACTTCTTCGGTTTTGGCCTCGATCCCTATTCGATGCTGGTGCCGTTCCTGATTTTCGCCATCGGTATTTCCCACGGTGTGCAGAAGATCAACGGTATCGCGCTGCAATCCAGTGAGGCCGACAATGCGCTGACGGCGGCGCGACGCACGTTCCGGCAGCTGTTCCTGCCGGGGATGATCGCGATCCTGGCCGACGCCGTGGGCTTTATCACGCTGCTGATCATCGACATCGGCGTGATCCGCGAGCTGGCCATCGGTGCGTCCATCGGTGTGGCGGTGATTGTGTTCACCAACCTGATCCTGCTGCCGGTGGCGATTTCCTATGTCGGCATCAGCCAGCGTGCCATTGCCATCAGCAAGAAAGACGCGCACCGCGAGCATCCGTTCTGGCGCCTGCTGTCCAAATTCGCCAGCGCCAAGGTCGCACCGGTCTCGATCCTGCTGGCGCTGGTCGCCTTCGGTGGCGGCCTCTGGTACAGCCAGAACCTGAAGATCGGTGACCTTGACCAGGGCGCGCCGGAACTGCGCCCGGACTCGCGCTACAACAAAGACAACAACTTCATCATCAGCAACTACTCCACCAGCTCCGACGTGCTGGTGGTGATGGTCAAGACCAAGGCCGAAGGCTGCTCGCGCTATGAAGCCATGGCGCCCATCGACCAGTTGATGTGGAAAATGCAGAACACCGAGGGCGTGCAGTCGGCGATCTCGCTGGTGACCGTGTCCAAGCAGATGATCAAGGGCATGAACGAGGGCAACCTGAAATGGGAAACCCTGTCACGTAACCCCGATGTGCTGAACAACTCCATCGCCCGTGCCGATGGCTTGTACAACAACACCTGTTCCCTGGCGCCGGTACTGGTGTTCCTCAACGACCACAAGGCCGAAACCCTCGACCGTGCGGTGCATGCGGTGCAGGACTTCGCCAAGGAAAACAACAAGGACGGCCTGGAGTTCATCCTGGCAGCCGGTAACGCCGGGATCGAAGCGGCCACCAACGAGGTGATCAAGGAGTCCGAGCTGACCATCCTGATCCTGGTCTACCTGTGCGTGGCGACCATGTGCATGATCACCTTCCGTTCCTGGGCGGCGACCTTGTGCATCGTGCTGCCGCTGGTGCTGACCTCGGTGTTGGGTAACGCGCTGATGGCGTTCATGGGCATCGGCGTCAAGGTCGCCACCTTGCCGGTGGTGGCCTTGGGCGTGGGGATCGGCGTGGATTACGGCATCTACATCTACAGCCGCCTGGAAAGTTTCCTGCGCGCCGGCCTGCCGCTGCAAGAGGCGTACTACCAGACGCTCAAGTCCACCGGCAAGGCGGTGCTGTTCACCGGTTTGTGCCTGGCGATCGGCGTGTGCACCTGGATCTTCTCGGCCATCAAGTTCCAGGCCGACATGGGCCTGATGCTGACCTTCATGCTGCTGTGGAACATGTTCGGCGCGCTGTGGCTGCTGCCGGCGCTGGCGCGGTTCCTGATCAAGCCTGAAAAATTGGCGGGGCAGAAGGGCAATTCGTTGTTCGCCCACTGATTCAGGGCCCGACACATTCCAACCTGTGGGAGCTGGCTTGCCTGCGATGGCGGTGGTTCAGTCAACAGATGTATGGCTGACACTCCGTCATCGCGGCATGGGTATCTACACAACTTTCAACGGTGTGTGGCGAGGAGCTTGCTTGGCGGCCTTCGAGCCGACCGTTTTTTGGGGTTTGACCGAGTACATATCCGTTGCTGTGGTAACGGCGGCTTAGGGTTCCGCCCTTACGGCCAGCCCTTTCAAGGTCTTTGATAAAATCCCCCAAAACTCCAGTCAGGGTGACGAAAGCGATGTGGGCAGAAGTTCTAGCGCGGTTTGAGAAAAAAGCACCGGCCAGTGTCATGACCAAAGTGATACTGGAGCAGGTCGTTCCTGGCGAATGGGTCGATCAGGTGTTCGAAGAACATCGTCAGCGGCAATATCCGCGTGAGCTTCTGTTCTCAACCATCGTTGAACTGATGTCCCTTGTTTCATTGGGCTTGCGACCATCGTTATATGCTGCTGCACGGCAGATGGAGGATCTCCCCGTCAGCTTGGCGGCGCTGTATGACAAGGTCAGCCGCACAGAGCCTGCGCTGCTGCGCGCCCTGGTCACCGGCAGCGCAGAGCGCTTGGCACCAACGATAAAAGAACTGGGGCACTCAGCCATTTTGCCTGGCTGGCAACTGCGGGTCGTCGACGGCAATCACCTGCCTTCCAGCGAAAAACGCTTGGGCGCTTTGCGCCGTGAGCGGGGGGCCGCCCGGCCTGGTTTTTCGGTAGTGGTTTACGACCCCGACCTGGATCAGGTCGTCGATCTTCAGCCCTGTGAAGATGCCTACGCCAGTGAGCGAGTCGGCGTTCTGCCGTTGCTGGAAAAAGCCTGTGCGGGGCAGCTGTGGATGGCTGATCGACTCTATTGCACGCTCCCGGTCATGGAGACCTGCGAAGAGTCTGGAGCCTCGTTCATCATTCGCGAACAGAGCAAACATCCACGCCTGCTTAAGGAAAGCGACTGGCAGGAGCCTATTGCCGTCGCGGCAGGTCACGTGCGTGAGCAGACCATCGAATTAAAAGGTGGACGCCAGTGGCGGCGTGTCGAACTGAGTCTGCAAACCCCCACCGACTCTGGCGACACTACGTTGTTGTTCTGGAGCAACTTGCCCGACTCCATCAGTGCCGAACAAATCGCCGATTTGTACCGCCGTCGCTGGAG
>NZ_MNPW01000037.1 GCF_001983175.1 Pseudomonas cedrina subsp. cedrina | reverse complement strand
CCGTGCGGGTCACCCACGGGCAATCTGCCGAGGATTATGTGAGCCTTGGCCGGGATGTGGAGAGCCAGGTGCTGGCGCGAGCCTTGCACGCCCATGTGCATCGGCGTGCATTTCTCAACGGGAACAAGACCGTGGTTTTCCCGGCCTCACCAGGCTCCTTCTCGTCCGAGCGTATCGGATAATCAGGCGAATATTAGAATGCCTGAAGGCGACCTCACCGCGTATACGAGGCATCGGTGGGTCGCCGATTGGTTTTGGGCGAGTTCAATAAGAGCTGCCAGTAAGACCTATCGATAGAGCTGAACACTTGGCAACCCGGGGATCGTCGGGAGATACCGGCCGGCCTTCATATCCTCCGCTCATACCTTGTGATCAATGCCGTCTCCGAGACGTCGCACGGCCACTGAAAGAAATCCCATCAAACAAATCAGTCCGCCTAGAACACCTATTACGACGAATAGCCATCGCACGCCGATGAGTTCACCCAGCGGGGTAGTCAGCGCCAAGCCAACCGGAGCGGCCAGCCCCATGACCATGTTCAGCAACGAGAACGCGCGCCCTTGCAGGTGATTGGGAATACTGCTTTGCAGCAACGCAGTCAAAGGGGCATCGCCAAGAATGAAGGTCAGACCGCTGACCATCCACCAAGCCACGGCGAGGCCGAACAGGTTGGCGGGCATCACACCGGTCAGCGCTAGCGCGAAGCACGATGTGGCGAATCCCCACAGGATCCAGGACACCTGCTTGCGCGGCGCAAACGACGCCACAACCAAGCCACCGAGCACCATGCCACCGCCCGCCAATCCTTCAATCAATGCCACTTCCGGCGCGCCGCCGCCGAAATGCTCCTTGACCAGCAAAGGCACCAACGTGAAAGAAGGCATGATGACGAGTACCACGGCGCCCATCAGCGCGTAAAGGCGGCGCAGGCCGGGGTGGTTCCAGATCAAATACAAGCCCTCGCGAAATTCACTCCATATGCCCGACAGGCCGGTGCGGTTGCCGTTGAATGCTTGGGGAATGCGGTAGATCAGCAAAGACAAGCAGGCCAGCAACGCCGTTGCTACGTCTATGGACAGCGCCCAGCCTAACGGCATCACGCTGATTGCGAGCGCGCCTAGCGGTGCGGCCGCGACCAGAGTCACGCCCTGCATCGCTTGGCTCAGGCCCGCTGCACGCGGCAAAAAGCTGCGGGGTACAAGCATTGCCACACTGGCCGATGCGGCCGGTGTCTGAAGGGCCTGCATCGCGCTCCGCACGAACATCATTAAGTAAACGTGCCACAGTTCGATACGTTCCGTAAGAAACAGCGCGATCAATACCAACATGCACAGCGCGCTAATCGTATCGGCTGTGACCATCAGCACGCGGCGGCTGTAGCGATCAGCGAATGTGCCTCCCAGCGGGCTGATTAGCGCCTACGGCAGCAGAGCCGCCAACCCTGCGCAGGCAAGTGCTGATACGCTGCCAGTGGTGTCTGTGATCAACCACAGGAGAACGAACTGGGTCAGCGCCGAGCCGACCAGAGAAAGGATTTGGCCGGAAAAAATTATCCAGAAGCGTACCTGCCAGTTTCGGCCAGGATCGTAGCTGTCTGAACTGGAAAACAAATCGCCGGCAACGTTATTGACGGGTTCCAGGATGCTAGGTGAAGCCATCAGAAATGGTTTCCAACTGTGGATTTTTTTAGCGCGGTAAACGTGTTGGTGGGGGTTGGGAGTAAGCGTTTGCCCAACACAGCATTACCGCCCCAGGAGGAGTACTCCGAGCAAGCGTTACAGGTTTATTAGCAATAAAGGTGTGATCAAGCTTCGACTGAAGCTGAAGGCAGGAAATTGCAACCATGCTTTAAGATACTGCGTGCCGTTGTTGTCGTCGCACTGGGTGACTTCGTAGATTCCACAAGTGCCGTCACACGACCTCCCCATTCCGCGTGACGGCTTTGAATCATGAAACTGCGCGAGCTATTCAGCCAATGCGATCCGAAGAAAAGGAACCCGGTGACGCCGGAAAAAGAACAGTTTTGTTCCCGTTGAGAAATGCACGCCGATGCACATGGGCGTGCAAGGCTCGCGCCAGCACCTGGCTCTCCACATCCCGGCCAAGGCTCACATAATCCTCGGCAGATTGCCCGTGGGTGACCCGCACGG
>NZ_MNPW01000036.1 GCF_001983175.1 Pseudomonas cedrina subsp. cedrina | reverse complement strand
TGGTGATGTCCACGCGCTGGCCGTCACGAATGATGGTCGGTGCCTCCACGTCGGCACGGCGCTGGGCCGCGTATTCCACCGACGAGCCGAAACCGTGTTTCGGGAAATCCGGTTCGGCCCACAGCGGACGCCCGTTCGGCCGGAAGTTCGGCAGCACTTCTTGGGCAAACAACGTAAGCGATTTTTCGATCAACCAACGCGGCTTGCTGCCCATCGAGAAGCCCAGGAAGATCCGCCCGGCGCCAGTGTCCTTGATCAGCTCTTCAAGCTTGGCGGTCACGGTTTCCGGCGAGCCGGCAATCACCCAGTTGTTTTCGACCAGGTCATCGTAGGTCATCGCCTTGGTGTTCAAGCTGAACCCGGCTTTCATGATGCCGCGCATCGATTTTTCCGAGGTGTAGCCCGCCGGAAACTTGTCATGCATCGGGGCTTCGAAGTAGTTCTGGTAGTTCCACAGGTAGCCGGCCTCGGACTCGGCCTTCGCCTGGGCATCCGTCTCGGCCACGTGGATCTCGACCACCACGGCCGATTGCTTGGGATCCGGCTCGTAGCCTTCGGCGCGGCACAGCTCGCGGAACTTGTTCATCACGCCGGCCATGGCCTTGCGGTCATTGAGCACCGTTTGATAGGTGTAGCGCCGTTTGGCCGCCAGTTCGAGGGTTTCCTGCGACCCGCCACCCGGCATGTTGAACTCGATCTTGTGCGCAGGACGCGGCCAGATGTTGACGTAGTGGTGATTATAGTAACGACCATGCCACTGAAATGGTCCGGTTTCGGTCAGCGCCTTGACCAGCAAATCATGCCCTTCGGCATGCCGCTCGCGCGCCTCGGCCGGGTTCATTCCCAGCGCATGGTACTGTGCGCCCAGGCCAATCGGCAGGCCGATCATCAAACGGCCTTTGGACATCACATCAACGACGGCAATTTCCTCGGCCAGTCGCACCGGCGACAGGTAGGCGTTCATCAGCGGGCCATTGACGAAAATCTTGATGTGCCGGGTGTTCGCGGCCAACCAGGCGGCGCCGAGCATCGGGTTGGGCAGGTGGCCGAGCGGGCCATTGTGCTGCTCGGTGAAGCCCGCGCCATCGAGGCCGTGCTTCTCCATACTGGCCAACAACTCCAACTGATCCTCCAGAATGCGCTGGCTGCGGATCGGGTCGACGTGCGAATTGGAAAGATCCACGTAGTTGGTCTTTTTCGGCCGATCAGACGCGTGGGGGATGTTGGGGTATCCGCCTTCGATGATCCCGAAAAACTCGACTTTATTCTTGTCAGTCATGTTAACAACCTTCAGCTGCGTGCTTGGACATGCTCGATGATGGCGCGCGCGACATCATGGGGCTGCTCTACTGTCATCCGGTGCGAGGAAGCGCCTGCATCGGGGCCCTTGACCGTCACCAGCGTGGCCTGTGGCAACCGCGCGGCATACTGTTCGGCCTGACCTTTGCCCAGGAAACGATCGTCTTCGGCACCGAGGATCAGCGCGGGAACCTGGACCCGCTTCAGACGGGTAGCAAAACGGCGCTCATAGCGCGGGTTCCAGATCAGACGCGCCGCCGTGCTCATTTGGCCGTACTGATACGCGACATCGTCCACGCCGCCTTCCTGCGCCACCTCGGCGGCCAGTGCGTCGAAGCGTCCGTTGAACTGGCGCTCCAGCTCTTCCTCCGTGGTCATCCGAAAGATGTCGATGAAAGGCCGGTCCTCGACCAGCATGCCCATCGGCGTGATCAGGGTCAGGGTCTTGAACCGCTCGGGGTAAAAGGTGGCCAGGTGCGCCGCCAGCCAGGCGCCCATGTCCGTGCCGACGAGGTGAATGTCCCCCTCAAGCTCCAGGGCGCGGATCAACCCGTCGTAATGAAGCACGTACTCTTCCCAGGAATCCTGCTCGGTGAGGCGCTCGGTGTCGCCAAACCCTGGATGTTCGGGAGCGATGACGTCGAATTTTTTCGAAAGCTGCTGATGCAGAGGGTTCCACTCACGCGTACCGCTCAGGCCGTGCAGGTAGAGCAGCACGGCTTTCCCCTCGCCCGAGCGCCGATAGGCCGTGTCCAGACCACCGACGTTGACGAACCTGGGTACCGTCCAGTACTTCCAGTTTCTTCCTTCGAAATGTGCGTCGGTCATTTTTTATCCTTATTGCAGATACCGGGACAGG
>NZ_MNPW01000035.1 GCF_001983175.1 Pseudomonas cedrina subsp. cedrina | reverse complement strand
CCCGTCACCTCATCATTGCGGACGCGCCGACGGACGTGGAATCCCCAGGTCCTCACGAAAGCTCGTCCCCTGGTAGTCCTGGCGGAACACACCGCGACGCTGCAACTCAGGCACCACCTCATCGACCAGAATTTCCAGCGAGCCTGAGGCGTCCGCAAACGAGATGTTGAACCCATCGGCCGCTTCGTTGACCACATAGTTTTCGATGTGGTCGGCCGCGGCCTGGGCCGACATGGCCACCGCATCGAACCGCATCGCCATCAGCGAGAGCTGGCGAACCGTCAGGTTCTGCTCCCTGGCCATCCCCAGGTAATAGTCCTGCATGGTCTTCGACCAGGACTGGGTCTGCGGAATCTCCGGCACCGGGCCATCCAGGTCATGCGGCGCGAGGTCGTAATCGATCAGGCCCTTCAAGCGTTCGATGCCGATTTGCGGGTCCGCCAATGCGTCAATCTGCGCCAGTTTGGCATCGGCTTCTTCCTGCGTATGGCCGAGGACAATCCCCAACGAGGGCAGCACCTTGATATGGTCGGGGTCACGGCCGTTGGCAGCCGCCATGCTCTTGATTTCTTTGTACAGCGCCTTCGACGCCTCGAGATCCAACCCATAGGTGAACAGGATTTCCGCGACACGGGTGGCAAACGCCAGCCCGGCCGGCGAAGAGCCCGCCTGGCAGATCACCGGATGCCCTTGTGGCGGACGGCTGATATTGAGCGGGCCCTCCACCTGGTAGAACTCACCTTTGTGGTTCAGGCTCTTGATTTTTTCCGGATCAAAGAAGCGCCCGCCGGCCTTGTCATACAGGAAGGCGTCATCCTCGAGACCGTCCCACAAGCCCGCGACCACGTCGTAGAATTCGGACGCGCGTTTGTAGCGATCATCCCGGCCCGGTTGGAAACCATTGAAGTTGGCACCGGCTTCGCCCGTCGAGGTGACGATGTTCCAGCCCGCCCACCGGACAGGTGGTCCAGCGAGGCGAACATCCGCGCGATATTGAAGGGTTCGCTGTAAGTCGTGCTGGCCGTCAGCGCCAGCCCGATGTGCTGGGTGGCCATGGCCAGCGCGGTACACAGCGTGAACGGTTCGAATCGCGCCACGTTGGAGGTGAGCGACAGCACTTGCGGGTCCTTCTCCAGCGCATACGCCAGGCTATCGGCCAGGAAGAAGGCGTGCAGTTTCCCGCGCTCCGCCGTTTGCGCCAGGTACTTGATGTGTTGGAAGTCCATCGCAGGATCTTTGGGCGCGTCCGGATGACGCCAGGCACCCGGGTGCATCCCGCCCCATGCATCATAGATAACCGACAGAATTGCCTCACGTTTAGCCACGATCGTTACTCCTCATTGCGCCGCTATTGCTTAAGCGCTGATATCAAAAAGTGATGCTGACACCCGCCGTCACCGTTTCATCGCACCAGTCGGTGCCCCCTGATACATACGCGCAGTCCTGGCCTCGTACGTTGGTGTTGGTGTACTTCACGTCAAAGATAATATTGCTGTAGGTGACACCAAAACCGGTACCCCAGTGGTTGTAATCGGGCAAATTAAAGCCCTGGATTTCGCCGGTCTTCTGGTGAGCGAACTCGGCCGTCACGTAAGGCGTCACCCCACCCATCGAAAAATCGCTCAACACGTAGTTCAAGGTGATCGGCGTATAGATCCCGGTGGCCGTGGTCCCGCCCCAATGCTGGGTGTAGAACGCACCCGCCGAGAGCGTCAGGCTGCCTTGCCGATAGGTCGGCATGATGTAGAACTCGCCTGACTCCATGCTCATGTACTTGCGGTTTTCATGCGGGTAAAACGTGTAGTAACCGCCGATATCGATAATGAACGGACCCCACGCCGGGCGAATGCCCGCCGCCACGTTGTATTCGATCGGTGGATCACTCAACCCCAGCTCGCTC
Organism: Pseudomonas cedrina subsp. cedrina; assembly: GCF_001983175.1. Classification (GTDB taxonomy): domain Bacteria; phylum Pseudomonadota; class Gammaproteobacteria; order Pseudomonadales; family Pseudomonadaceae; genus Aquipseudomonas; species Aquipseudomonas cedrina. The sequence goes on along the minus strand of NZ_MNPW01000035.1, from coordinate 258 downwards.
GGATAACTGACCGTCGAGCCGTACAGGTTCATGTAATAAAAATTATCGTAGGACACCTCGCCAAAGAACTGAAACGCAGGTTTCCCGTCACTCCCTGATATACCGCGACTGATGTAATCGGACACCACGCCGACACCGTAGAATCCACTAAAGCCCGATACGGCTCCCTCTTCCTTAGCGCTCGGCGCTGCACTAAACAGACCGGGATCAACTGCGGCGACTGTCTCCTCAGCACTGGGCGATCCGCAGAAAAACAGC
>NZ_MNPW01000034.1 GCF_001983175.1 Pseudomonas cedrina subsp. cedrina | reverse complement strand
GGAATTTAATCTTGACGATGACCTACTCTCACATGGGGAAACCCCACACTACCATCGGCGATGCATCGTTTCACTACTGAGTTCGGGATGGGATCAGGTGGTTCCAATGCTCTATGGTCGTCAAGAAATTCGGGTACTGAGTCGTGACCAGATGGCCTCGCTTCAGCAAATTGGGTATGTGACAGCTGTCGGTGTTTTGTGAGCGTCGAACTTTCGGTTCATCTCGTCTTCACACACCGCAATCTGATGCTCGTTAGAGAAGTCAAATTGCTTGGGTGTTATATGGTCAAGCCTCACGGGCAATTAGTATTGGTTAGCTCAACGCCTCACAGCGCTTACACACCCAACCTATCAACGTCGTAGTCTTCGACGGCCCTTCAGGGAACTCAAGGTTCCAGTGAGATCTCATCTTGAGGCTAGTTTCCCGCTTAGATGCTTTCAGCGGTTATCTATTCCGAACATAGCTACCCGGCAATGCCACTGGCGTGACAACCGGAACACCAGAGGTTCGTCCACTCCGGTCCTCTCGTACTAGGAGCAGCCCCTCTCAAATCTCAAACGTCCACGGCAGATAGGGACCGAACTGTCTCACGACGTTCTAAACCCAGCTCGCGTACCACTTTAAATGGCGAACAGCCATACCCTTGGGACCGGCTTCAGCCCCAGGATGTGATGAGCCGACATCGAGGTGCCAAACACCGCCGTCGATATGAACTCTTGGGCGGTATCAGCCTGTTATCCCCGGAGTACCTTTTATCCGTTGAGCGATGGCCCTTCCATACAGAACCACCGGATCACTAAGACCTACTTTCGTACCTGCTCGACGTGTCTGTCTCGCAGTCAAGCGCGCTTTTGCCTTTATACTCTACGACCGATTTCCGACCGGTCTGAGCGCACCTTCGTACTCCTCCGTTACTCTTTAGGAGGAGACCGCCCCAGTCAAACTACCCACCATACACTGTCCTCGATCCGGATAACGGACCTGAGTTAGAACCTCAAAGTTGCCAGGGTGGTATTTCAAGGTTGGCTCCACGCGAACTGGCGTCCACGCTTCAAAGCCTCCCACCTATCCTACACAAGCAAATTCAAAGTCCAGTGCAAAGCTATAGTAAAGGTTCACGGGGTCTTTCCGTCTAGCCGCGGATACACTGCATCTTCACAGCGATTTCAATTTCACTGAGTCTCGGGTGGAGACAGCGCCGCCATCGTTACGCCATTCGTGCAGGTCGGAACTTACCCGACAAGGAATTTCGCTACCTTAGGACCGTTATAGTTACGGCCGCCGTTTACCGGGGCTTCGATCAAGAGCTTCGCGTTAGCTAACCCCATCAATTAACCTTCCGGCACCGGGCAGGCGTCACACCCTATACGTCCACTTTCGTGTTTGCAGAGTGCTGTGTTTTTAATAAACAGTCGCAGCGGCCTGGTATCTTCGACCGGCATGAGCTTACGGAGCAAGTCCTTCACCCTCACCGGCGCACCTTCTCCCGAAGTTACGGTGCCATTTTGCCTAGTTCCTTCACCCGAGTTCTCTCAAGCGCCTTGGTATTCTCTACCCAACCACCTGTGTCGGTTTGGGGTACGGTTCCTGGTTACCTGAAGCTTAGAAGCTTTTCTTGGAAGCATGGCATCAACCACTTCGTCGTCTAAAAGACGACTCGTCATCAGCTCTCGGCCTTAAGATCCCGGATTTACCTAAGATCTCAGCCTACCACCTTAAACTTGGACAACCAACGCCAAGCTGGCCTAGCCTTCTCCGTCCCTCCATCGCAATAACCAGAAGTACAGGAATATTAACCTGTTTTCCATCGACTACGCTTTTCAGCCTCGCCTTAGGGACCGACTAACCCTGCGTCGATTAACGTTGCGCAGGAAACCTTGGTCTTTCGGCGTGGGTGTTTTTCACACCCATTGTCGTTACTCATGTCAGCATTCGCACTTCTGATACCTCCAGCAAGCTTCTCAACTCACCTTCACAGGCTTACAGAACGCTCCTCTACCGCATCACTTACGTGATACCCGTAGCTTCGGTGTATGGTTTGAGCCCCGTTACATCTTCCGCGCAGGCCGACTCGACTAGTGAGCTATTACGCTTTCTTTAAAGGGTGGCTGCTTCTAAGCCAACCTCCTAGCTGTCTAAGCCTTCCCACATCGTTTCCCACTTAACCATAACTTTGGGACCTTAGCTGACGGTCTGGGTTGTTTCCCTTTTCACGACGGACGTTAGCACCCGCCGTGTGTCTCCCATGCTCGGCACTTGTAGGTATTCGGAGTTTGCATCGGTTTGGTAAGTCGGGATGACCCCCTAGCCGAAACAGTGCTCTACCCCCTACAGTGATACATGAGGCGCTACCTAAATAGCTTTCGAGGAGAACCAGCTATCTCCGAGCTTGATTAGCCTTTCACTCCGATCCACAGGTCATCCGCTAACTTTTCAACGGTAGTCGGTTCGGTCCTCCAGTTAGTGTTACCCAACCTTCAACCTGCCCATGGATAGATCGCCCGGTTTCGGGTCTATTCCCAGCGACTAGACGCCCTATTAAGACTCGCTTTCGCTACGCCTCCCCTATTCGGTTAAGCTCGCCACTGAAAATAAGTCGCTGACCCATTATACAAAAGGTACGCAGTCACCCAACAAAGTGGGCTCCCACTGCTTGTACGCATACGGTTTCAGGATCTATTTCACTCCCCTCTCCGGGGTTCTTTTCGCCTTTCCCTCACGGTACTAGTTCACTATCGGTCAGTCAGTAGTATTTAGCCTTGGAGGATGGTCCCCCCATATTCAGACAAAGTTTCTCGTGCTCCGTCCTACTCGATTTCATGACTAAGAGATTTTCGCGTACAGGGCTATCACCCACTATGGCCGCACTTTCCAGAGCGTTCCGCTAATCTCAAAGCCACTTAAGGGCTAGTCCCCGTTCGCTCGCCACTACTAAGGGAATCTCGGTTGATTTCTTTTCCTCAGGGTACTTAGATGTTTCAGTTCCCCTGGTTCGCTCCATACACCTATGTATTCAGTGTAAGGTAACCATCTTATGATGGCTGGGTTCCCCCATTCAGACATCTCCGGATCAAAGTCTGTTTGCCGACTCCCCGAAGCTTTTCGCAGGCTACCACGTCTTTCATCGCCTCTGACTGCCAAGGCATCCACCGTATGCGCTTCTTCACTTGACCATATAACCCCAAGCAATCTGGTTATACTGTGAAGACAACATTCGCCGAAAATTCGAATTTCTCGTTTAAGAGAACTCACAAATTTTACCTTAGCCTGAGCCGTTACCAGTGAAAGTAACGTTCAGTCTATCTTTCTATCACATACCCAAATTTTTAAAGAACGATCTAATCAAAGACTAGAAATCAA
>NZ_MNPW01000033.1 GCF_001983175.1 Pseudomonas cedrina subsp. cedrina | reverse complement strand
CATTCACCATCACTTTTATTTATAGAATTCTACCTCCACTTGGAAAATCCTCCTAGGGTTTTTTAAAATTGCAATATTTATTTATTTTATCTAAATATTGCTTTACTTGAATAATGGAAAAAATATTTTCGTTATGAATAAAAATCCATTTCCAGTTAACATAATGTTGATTTCAGGAAGTTGCAAAATAAAAGAATATTGATATACCAACGTTTAAAAGCTTTTATTTTTTTATTCAATATACAGGATTTTATACATGGTTGATGGAACAAGGTTTTTCCTTTGGGATCAACCTTCGAATATGCATAAAATCCTGTATAAAAAGGGGCTCTATTTTAGAACAGGGGTAAAACTATGATTACTTGAAAAGTCTCGCAAAAAATCCCTTCTTTTCTTCTCGAGCATTTGCTATTTCATTTTTAGCTTCTTGTATTTCTCTCAATGATTCCATTAATTTTCGATCTCGTTCTTCTAATTGGTTATTGATATAATCCTCTTGTTTTTGTTGCTGTTTTTCTATATCCGCAACATGTTTCCGCAATTCCGTAATTTCCTCTTTTTGATCAGCAATTATTTTCATGGTTGCATTCATTTGTTCTAGTGCATTTTGAAGTTGTAAAGCATAGTAATTATTGTCATTTTCCGATTGCTGTTGCACTACTGCTGTTGTTGTTGCGGTTGTGTCTTTCATATCGATATTCTTAGGAAACATCTGGCTTAGACCATCTTCAATTTCGATTGCGGTTAGCTTGCGTTTAAACCCCTCTGCAATGAACCGCAACACTTCCACCGTTTCCAATCGGTAACGTTTTTTTCTGCCTTCGCCAACGGAAGGAATGTAATCTATAAAATGATCCCGATAATATCGAGCAGTAGATTCCGGTATATTTAATTCTTTTGCGACTTCTGCCATGGTCATTAATTTTTTCATGTCTATCACTCCGATCTACGGGAAATCTATTATTCTTATTCTACAGCAGTTCCGCAATCACCTACTAAAGTAAAATTGTTTTAGAAAAAGGACTTAAATTACTTCCTTTTTGGTAACCTAAAGTATTGATTTTAAGTCACCTTATCGATATAATAAAAGTAACTTTAGATTAGGGGTGATTGGAATGTTTGTTATTCGTGGGAAAAATGGTGAAATCATAACAAGTAGTGAGATCGAAACAGATGGTCAAGAAATTACATATAGAACAAGAGAAGAAGCAAGGAAGGTACTTAAGGAATTAGAAAGGAGTATGCCAACAGGGTTCTTTCAAATTGAAGAAGCAAAATGTATGAATTGCGGTGAAACGCATGATGTAATTGATTTTTATTCAGGAGATGATTACGTCATTTTATGTACGAATTGTCGCCAAAAATTAGCAATGGGTCAGCTGGGAAAAATTGGACGTCCTAGTATGGGAACGACTAAAAAGGTATCTCTCACGCTTTCTGATGATATGTGGGATTGGCTTGATGAAAAAGCAGAAGGTAACCGTTCAAAATTTTTACGTGAAGTTGTTGCAAATGCATATTTAAACAATGAAAGTGAATGAACTAGGGGCGATCTCTTATAAGGGCTTAAAATGCTTCATATGGTGTTTGTCAATGTCTTGGAGTGGTAGCGGAACGAAGTGAGCATAAGGAACGGAAAGGCATTGACAAACTCACCGCACCCGAACCCTCTTGGCATTGAATCGAATCCATTCGATTCCTGCCTACCGGCGAGGGAGCCCCCTCAAAATTGAGGGGGGTGGGGGAGTTAATTAATGGGGTCTGGGGAAGAGTTCCCCAGTGGGTTTGGGCAAAGCCCAAGGTTTTTTGCACGCTACTAGCGTGCTTCGGCGCTAGCCGAACGCCCCGCAGGGCACACGACTTATGGATATAAGTCTAGTGTGTTATTAGACTTATAGAAAAATAGATGGATAAGTCTTCTTAGTGCTTCCCCCAAAAAAGGAGGTTATACGGAAATGTCCTACTCCATTTTGAGAGTGGCGAAAGTGAAACAAGCAGCCAATACAACTGGGATCCAAAAACATGTTCAAAGAGAAAATAATAATTACAACAACAAAGAAATTGATCATGAACGAACGCACTTAAATGTGGATTTAATTCATGGCCGAGAAAAGCAAAATTTCAACGAATTGATTGAAAAAAGAATTGAAGAAGGTTACATAGGAAAACGAAAAATACGAAGTGATGCGATACGTCATATTGACGGCATTATAACGAGTGATAATGCGTTTTTTGAAAACATGGATCAGGACCAGGTAAAAAAATACTTCCGGGATTCGTTGGAGTTTCTAGAGGATGAATATGGAAAAGAAAATGTGGTATATGCCACGATACATATGGATGAAAATACACCGCATATGCATTTTGGCGTTGTTCCGTTAACGGAAGATGGACGCTTAAGCGCCAAGGATATTATTGGGAATAAGTCGGCTTTAACAAAGCTTCAAGATCGATTTAATGAATTTATAAATGATAAAGGCTACCAGTTGGAACGTGGAGAGCCCAAAGAAGTGACGAAGAAAAAACATCAAGACATGGACAGATTTAAACAAGAGACAAAATACCATGAAAAAGTTTTTTTAGAAGTCCAACAAAAGGTAGAAAAACAAGAAGAAAGATTGGATGAATTAACTGCCACATTAGAGCCAAAAGCAGTTAAATTCAAAAGACAAGAAGTTAAAACAGAAGTAAAAGATAAGTTGTTTGGGAAATCAGAAGTGATTAAAAAGAAAACTGGAAACTTGGTTTTGACACCAACACAATATAAAAAAATGAATGAACAAGTTACTGCTGCAGTTGCCATTCAAAAAGATTATAACCGTTTGAAAAATACTGACTTGGCGAAAGAGAATCAGCAGTTAAAAAAAGACCTAAAACGTGAAGACGAGAGATATGAAGATTTTACGGAGGAATATACCAATTTATATTTAGAAAATGAAAAGCTTTCTAAAGAGAATAGCTTGTTAAAAAGCCATATAAGCGTTTTAGAGAAAAATTTAAGAGTTTTGTATAAAAACACTAAGAAAATATTTAAAGACAAATTTAAAGGGTTTAGAGACCTTTTAAAAGGTGATATGGAAAAACAAGGAATAGAAAATTATTTTGAAAGAGTACATGTTCAAGAACAGAGAAAAATGAGAGAGAAGAATAATAGTTTAGAAAGATGAAAAATGTCTCGAAAAAAGGAAAATTATGCTAGGATAGAAGCTATAAAGATAGAGAAAAAAACCGCCCATTGCTTTGGTCGGCAAGACGGTTTTTAAAAAATAGCTAAGGGCTTAGCCCCTTTATTAAGTTCGTTTAATTATATTCTACCACAAAGGGGCTAATTCCTTCCACAAAGGAGAGGAATTAAAATGAGTAAAGGTAAAGTTGTAGATTTTGGACAAGCTGAAAGTAAGGCTAAACAGAGAGATTTTGACATTGAACAATTAAAATATGCATTAAATCATGGAGGTTTGTCACAAGATCAAATTAATACTGCTTTAGGTATGTTAAGCCAAGGTATTGGAAAAGAACTTTACATAGGTACTAAAAAAAGTCCTCAATCGAAAGTGAGGTTTGCTCAATTCTTACAAAGGAACTGGGAGTTTTTAAGACGTGAGAAGTATTTA
>NZ_MNPW01000032.1 GCF_001983175.1 Pseudomonas cedrina subsp. cedrina | reverse complement strand
TTGTTCCCGTTGAGAAATGCACGCCGATGCACATGGGCGTGCAAGGCTCGCGCCAGCACCTGGCTCTCCACATCCCGGCCAAGGCTCACATAATCCTCGGCAGATTGCCCGTGGGTGACCCGCACGGTGTCTTGCTCGATGATCGGACCTTCGTCCAGGTCGCCGGTGACATAGTGCGAGGTCGCACCGATCAGTTTTACGCCGCGCGAATGTGCCTGTTTGTAAGGGTTGGCGCCCTTAAAGGATGGCAAGAAGGAGTGGTGGATATTGATGATCCGCCCGGCCATCTTCTGACACATCTCGTCGGAGAGAATCTGCATGTAGCGAGCCAGCACCACGAGCTCTGCCTCGGTCTCGGCCACGATGCGCATGATCTGCGCTTCGGCCTCGGGCTTGTTCTCCTTCGTCACCTTGATACAGTGGAAAGGAATGTCGTGGTTGACCACCAGCTTCTGGAAGTCCATGTGATTCGAGATGACGGCGACGATATCGATCGGCAAAGCACCCACACGCCACCGATAAAGCAAATCGTTCAGGCAGTGGCCGTAGCGCGAGACCATGATGAGCACTTTCATCTTTTTGCCTTCATCATGGAAGGCGTAGTCCATGTCGAACGGCCCGGCCACATCGACAAAACCCTGTTTCAGCGCTTCCAGGCCGACGCCCTCCTCTGAGGTGAAACTAATGCGCATGAAAAAGTTGCCAGTCTCTTTATCGTCGAACTGTGAACTGTCGGAAATGTTGCATCCATTTTCGGAGAGGAAGCCCGATATCGCGGCGACGATTCCACGCGTCGAACGGCAAGTTACGGTGAGACAATACTTGGACATTTTAATCTCCTCTCGGATAGCACTCGCTCAATGGGTTAATCCCCTTTACTACACAGAGTCAATGCTTTTTTTTGCAAAGTGACTCATAAGGCCTCGCAACAGACCTCATGATTTAAACGACGGACGTTTAGCGATACTCAGGCCATGGGGGAACACGTACCTTTCTATCAGTTCTTTAATGCTTGATAGTCATAGCCTGAAAAATAGATCTTGATAATTAGATAGGCTCTAATAGTTCAAAACCAGTACCATCAACAAGCGTGGACCATTCTTCATAAACAGGCGCATTGGTCGGTGGATCAAGTGGCGGCATTTCTGAAAATACGACCACGTCCCGCCACTCGTCATTTTCTTCAACCCCATACAAGCTGGCGCTGACGAACTGAGGGTAAGTTTGCTTGAATTCTTCAACCAGACGCTCCCTCAGGGCGAGCAACTTTTCCTTGGCGCCTTCCTTCGGTTTGATTCTTGCTACGACGATGTAGTGTTTAGGATTAAGCATTTGAGTTCCTTGAGTTTAAGAGTTAGTCGCGGGTGGCGATGCGGCGGTAAGCTTCGGGATTGCGTGAGCGAATGATGAGTGCAATCACAATCGCGAGGACCGCGGCTCCAGCAGTGAGGGAGAGTGAGAGGTTGGCCAGCGTTGCGGAGCCAGTAAAGGTCTCAATGTTCATCGTCACCATTACCAAAGCAGCGCCCATCAACACCACCGCGAAAACAGGGGCAATGACCCGCTGCCAAAGCGAGCCATCTGAACTGGAACGACGCATCTGATAAAAGGCAATTCCGAGTGCGGTCAGCGTCATCAGGGCGACCAACGGGTAACCTGCCAGTCCGATAAGAGTTCCAAAAATCGCGTCTGCAGAAATACCACTCAGGCCGGCTACAATCAGAAAACCAAACGTAAGGACACTGACGACAACACTCGCGCGGTGAGGTGAACCATGCTCGGCATGTGCCTGACCGATACCGGGAATCACTTCGTCGACACTTAAGCTGAACAGATACCGTGCAATGACGTTATGAAGCGAAAGCAGCGTCGCAAACACGCTTGTAACGACGAGCACCGTAGCAATGTGACCGCCAACAACGCCGACGTATTGAGTGACACTGTCCTTGAACGCGACGCCAGGGTTCGCACCAATAATCGCCTGCGCCTCATTCGGGCCGTAGGCTTGAATAATCAGCCACGCAGTCACCGAATACAGCACACCCAGAACACCCAGCGTTGCGTAAGTTGCGCGCGGCACAGTGAGGGCTGGATCCTTCACTTCATCTCTGAAAACCGCGGTTACTTCAAACCCGGAGAACGAAAGGAAAGCGATCATGATACCGACCGCAATCCCACCCGATTTCAGTACAGCAGGATCAAAGGATTCATAGGTCAGCGTTCCCGACGCACCGCCATGTTTCATCACGAAAAAATCGTAAGCCAGGACAATGGCTATTTCGAGAATTACAACCACGCCGAGCACTTTGGTCGAGAGGTCAATGCGCCGATAGCCCAGAAACGAGATGACAACAGCGAAGACAGCGGCCGGTACATACCAGGGCAAACCATCCAACCCGACGGATGCCAGCAACTCCCGAATCGTAATGCCAAGGAATGGAATGGTGCCCAGAAAGCCCGCGGTGTAAGACAAAAGCGCGAGGAAGCAAGCGGCCAAACCCAGAGGTTTACCCAGACCTGCTGTCGTGAAGGTATAAAGTCCACCTGCATAGGGAATAACGCGAGCCATGGCTGTGTAGCCAACCGCGAAAAGCGCCATCAACAATGCCAGCCCAAGGAGGACCATCGGTGTGGCTACGCCGCTCCCAAAGGCTATAACCAGTGGAATGACACCCGCTACCACCCCGACAGGAGCGTTGAAAGCAAGTACGGTAAACACGAGCTGCAAGGTGCCCATTTGCCCATGAAGCCTGCAACGGTCCGGGGTGTCTTTGGTTGCAGACGTCGCAACGGTAATTGAATCGATGGCGATATCACTGTTTGTAATACTCACGCTAAACTTCCTATCGGATTTTATTGGTTTTATTAGTTAGTCGAGGGTATTGAGATCAACGCGCCCACGGTTCTCCTTGTAAGGCGAGGACGCCGTGATCACGCGAATCTTGCGTTGCGGCGATCCAGGAGCGCCCCAGAGTACGGTGAGTTCGGTGCCGGGTTCGGCCAGTTCGATATCAATCACCGCATGGGAAATCATTTCCCGGAAGTGGGCGCTGTACCCGCGCGAGGACGTTGCACCGACGAGTTTGCCGTCCTTCAACACCTGGTCCGAATAGATGTAGCCGCGAGGGTCCATCGGCATTTCCATGAAATCAGGCAGCGGTCCGTCATTCTTGAAGAATTCGGCGTAGACGCCAATCACGTCTTCGGCATTCCAGCGCAAGATGCACAGCTTGCGTTTTGGTCCCGCTGCCAGCTCGGCTTTGAGGGCCTCGTCACCGCGGAACGAATGGTCGAAGTTGATGCGATTGGCCCAGCCCAATTCGATAGGGCTGCGATACCAGTCGCTGAGATTTTCCGAATCAAAGCTGCCGGCAAAACCGTAATAGCTATCGGCAAAGTCGACATTGCTGCTCATCTCGTCGATGTAGCCGGTACCGTCCTCGTCGAACATCGCTGGAAGGTAGTCGAGGATGTAGGTCGGGTAAGAAGCCTGCAGATGGTTGAGCATGGCAACCCGGCCACCCATCTGGCGGATACCGAATTCCTGCCCTACCTCAACAATGGCATCCCAGAGTTTCTGGCCGTCCTCGCTCGCGGCATGAATCTCGAAACCGACTTCGCCACTCATGCCCTGGCGCAGAATTCGCACCTTGATGCCGGCCATCACCGCGTCTTCGTTGCGCATGAACTTCATGTGGCGCAAACTTTTGCCGACCATTTTCTCAAGCAGCCGCAGCGAGGTCGGCCCTTGAACGTGGTAGCTGACTACATTGAGAAATTCCATTTCAACATTGTAGGCACCATTGTTTCGACGCCAGTAATCGGCCCAGAACGTGCTGTAGGCAATGAATTCCTCTTCCCCGACACGGGTCAGAACCCCCTCTTCAATCACCTTACCATCTTTGTTGGTATGGATAATGTGTTTGGAGTTTCCGATCTGGAAGTTTTTCATCGAATTGACAGTGCAATCCGAAAACAACTTGAGCACATCCGGCCCCGTGTAGCGTAATGCGGGAACCGCCTGAGACCAGTTACCGATATAGCAGGTTTCTTTCCAGGAGCATTCTTCATCGACCCAATTGGTATGCTGTGGCGGACCAAAGATGTCGCCATGGGCGGTTTTGAGTGGGCGACGGAATTGCGCTGGAGTTCTTGGGAGTTTGAAAGCCATGTTACACTTCCTTTAAGTTCGCGGGGCAGAAATCTTATTAATTTGAGTAACTCTGCGACCTAATTTCTGACTTTTTATTTTCACAGTTCATGACACCATGTTCGTCTTGTCGTCAGCAATCACCCTCTTTAGTGACAAGCCATCTGCAGTGGTTATGTTTTCGATATCGAAGTGTCGAGAGAGAATTACGATACCCAGCATCTGGCCACAACCTTCTGTCGAAAAGTATCCAAAAGGCTCTGCCTTAATGCCTTCGAGGTATTTATCTGCGCCCTCGCGGGCACGAAAAATGCTTGGTCGTTTAGCGAAGCGTGCGGAGAGTAATTACCTGGAGACAGCTCGGTAGAGGCTCCCCATCTGTACCGTCAAGCACTCACTAACTTTGCAACGGGCTCCGCCGCTCGCACATGCAGTATAGAACTGCAGGCATGCGCCGCTTCTCGACCCTTCATAACGAAATGATCGGAGAAGAACTGGATCAACTCAGGAGTTTCCTGGAAGTTATGCGGGGTCAAGACAGTCGACAGGATAGGGACACCGCAGTCGAGCTGCACCCTCATCATTCCATCTATGACGGCCGAAGAAACAAACTCATGTCGGTAGATACCGCCATTGACCACAAAGGCACAACCCATGATCGCCTCATATTTACCCGTTCGACTCAATGTCTGTGCCAGCAATGGAATTTCGAACGCCCCGGGCACATCAATAACTTCGAGTTGATCCTGGCTATGTCCGAGCACCCTCCACTCGTTCACAAAAGAGTCGATACATTTATCAACGATGTTCGAGTGCCATCTTGCGCGAATGAGTGCGATTTTCTTGATCGGACGATTAGTACTGTTCATATTTTTATCCGCTATCTGAGGTGGTTTGCCCATCCCGGAATTCGGCTAGCCAACTGAAACACGGTGTTCAGTTCAACTTGCTCCGAGCAAAGTGGCTGCACCTGATGAAAAATTCACTTTTAAATTCATCGTTTAGCGCACCAACTGAGCCGATTCCGACGGAAACAACCCGCCGAAAACGTCAGTAAGCCTGCGTCGGTACATCAACCTGGGCCGGGTAAGCTCAGTTGCCCCCGACCCCTGACGCATAGCGAGCGATGCGATCATCCATGTCCACGATGTTCGACTTGGTGATGTCCACGCGCTGGCCGTCACGAATGATGGTCGGTGCCTCCACGTCGGCACGGCGCTGGGCCGCGTATTCCACCGACGAGCCGAAACCGTGTTTCGGGAAATCCGGTTCGGCCCACAGCGG
>NZ_MNPW01000031.1 GCF_001983175.1 Pseudomonas cedrina subsp. cedrina | reverse complement strand
CCCTGACCGATCTTATTCTTGGGCGTGAGACCCAACTCACGCGACTGCCGCTGGTTCGTGAACTGCCACGCAAGTGGGAGCCCGAGCCACTGCGCATGCTCGGCTCTGTCGCCATCCTGAAGATGCGGCATTACGGCATGAAAATGGAACGCAAAACCGGGCGTGATTCGCCCATGGTGGCTTTCGCGAACAAGCTCGCCGGCTTTACCGGGTTTACCGGTTGAGCCCAACGTTCAAGCGTTCGACGGCGCTCAAGGGCCCCCCGTTCAGTCACCTCTTTGGGTGATGGGACGCCCCCTTCGGAGCCATTACCCTGCGTTCACAAATACAATATGGAGTACCGCATGAAATTGGCATCCCTCAAATCCGGACGTGATGGCGAACTGATCATCGTGTCCCGTGATCTGAAAACAGCAGTGAAGGCAACCTCCGTCGCCTCGACCATGCAGTCCGCACTTGATGACTGGGATGCGCTCTCCCCACGCCTGGAAGCCATTTATCACGCTCTCAATACCGGCGAAGCCGAGAGCGCGTTCGAGCTAGACATGAATACGCTGGCTGCCCCCCTACCCCGTGCTTATCAGTATCTCGACGGCGCCTGTTACATCAGTCACATCCGTCGCAACCGCGAGGCACGTGGCGACGCCCTCCCGGAGGACATCAACGAGGCACCGCTGTTGTATCAGGGCATTTCCCATGGCTACGGCGCCTGGAATGATCCAATCAAACAAGACCCCAAAGATTTGATCGACTTCGAGGCCGAGATTGCCGCCATCATCGGTGACGTGCCACGCGGCGTCTCGTCCGATGAGGCTACCGGCTACATTCGCCTCTTCTGCCTGCTGCAGGACACCTCACTGCGCCGTATCGTGGCCCCCGAGCTCAAGCGTAGCTTCGGTTTCCTGACGTCCAAACCCGAAAGCTTCCTGGGCCCCATCGCGGTCACCCCGGACGAGCTGGGTCAGTTATGGAACGGCAAGATGGTGTCGGGCAAGATGCATGTGACCCTACGTGGTGAAAGAGTCGGCAATATCGAAACCGGTATCGACAGCCCCTTCCATTATGGCGATGCCATCGCCCACGTGGCCCAGACCCGAAATTTCGTCGCAGGCACCATCCTTGGGCTCGGTACCGTCTCCAACGAAGCAGCAGATACCGATTGGTCTATCGGCGCAGGCTGCATTGGCGAGTATCGGGCGATGGAAACCATCCAGACTGGCGAGGCAAAGCTCGGATTCATTCAGCCCGGCGACCGTTTGCGCATCGAGCTTTTCGACTATGAAGGCAACTCTTTAATGGGTGCCATCGATCAGGTCGCCGTCTGATCGCCATTCCTGCACCAGATGTCTTGCCCATTGCCAGGCATCGTGTACGAATCGAGTTGGCCCTGATCAGGCCCAACTCGACCAGTGCATGCATTTGTTCAGTTACAGCAACTCAGGTGCGATCACATGACCCTGAAGAGTCGCCCTTTCAAGCTTGGAGCGAATGAGATCAAGGTGCTGGTCTCGGCGATTGAATCCAATCCATCGGCAACGCTTAGCGAAATCGGGGTTGAGCTGACCCGCCGCACAGGCTTGATCGCGACCAGGCAAACGATAAAAACGACGCTGCTTCGATCCGGTATGGCGTTGATGTGTAACGGCACGGTAGTGAACGTCGAGTCCCCTTCACAGACAGCCGTACGTTATGGGTACAACAATGCACATCGACCTGCTGAATTAGAGAAAGCCTATCCCGATTTCTTGACCGACGCCGAATGGGCTTGTGTAAAGGACGTATTCGAAAACGACTGCGGCCTGCCTCCACGCTACGACCGTCGTGCACTCGTCGACGCCTGCGACTACGTCGTTCGCACTGGGTGTGCATGGCGGATGCTGCCCAAGCACTTTCCACGCTGGCAAACCGTCTACCGCACATTTCGCCGCTGGAGCGAACAGGACAAGTTTGAACAGATGCAGGCGCGCTTGCGGGCGCGATATTGTGAGCCCAACGCACGCTGTGTTGAACCTACAACTCAAACGATCCAAAGATAACGCCACATCTAGACAACGGATACGGTGCAAACAGTAAGATCAGAGAACGCACGCGCCTTATTGCCGAGTCGAAAAAATTGATTCGCCTGCCAGAACACCGATGACTTACACATAAACCGGACTATTCTCTGTCCATTGGTATTTTATCAATCCTGATAGCAGCGACTCAGGCAAACATAGGGTTGTGCCCTTGAAAACTCCAGATACACCTCAAGCCTCAAAAACGATGTCATCAAGTTACCTTTGTACTGAACATAATTCAGCACTCATGGTGGGGATCATTTCATTTGCCGCTTTTTCGGGCGCAATGATGCAATCACTTGTTGTCCCGCTCCTTGCAGCCTTTCCTGACCTGCTTCATACCGATGCGAGTACTGTCTCTTGGTTGATTACTGGGCTGCTGCTTTCTGGGGCTGTCTCAAACGTTGTTTTTGGTAGATTGGGAGATATCTACGGCAAGCGCCAAATGATCCTTCTCTGCCTCAGCTTTCTCGTCGTCGGATCGCTCATTGGTGCAGTGACGAACGATATAGGATGGTTAATTTTCGCGCGCACACTCCAAGGTGCCGCAATTGCCGTAGTTCCTTTAGGTATCAGCTGCCTCGCGGAATTTCTGAAGGGTCGAACCTTAGTCAGAGGTATAAGTCTGGTTTCTGCGATGGTGGGGGTTGGAGCATCTTTGGGGTTCGTTTTATCAGCAGTAGTAGCGCAGTATTTTGACTGGCATTTTCTCTTCGCGCTCAGTGCACTTTTAGGCACGGTTGCTTTAATTGGCGTGCTGAGGGTTTTCCCCTATCGGCCAGGCGCTTCTGGCCAATCCTTCGACATCGTAGGCGCCCTCGGCCTCGCGATTGGGCTTTGCTGCCTGCTGTTGGGCATCAGCAAAGGCTATCAATGGGGATGGTCATCCTTTAAGACGTGGTCGTTTCTCATTGCCGGTGTCTTAGTGTTGGCCGCTTGGTTCAAGAACCAACTCAGCAAAAACAACCCCTTGGTTGACCTTCGAATTGCCATGCGACCAGCAATTTTTTTAACTAACCTTGTCACCGTTCTCATTGGATTCTCGATGTATGGAATTGTGTTAACTCAACCAATGGTCATTCAGTTACCAACTGCCTTAGGGTATGGCTTGGGGCTATCAATCCTGGCGGCAGGATTGAGTTTTATCCCAGGAGGCTTGATATCTCTTCTCCTACCCGCGGTTGCATCAAACTTGTCCGCTCGCTTTGGCGCGAGGACAACAGTCATATTCGGTGGCCTCTCAATGGCATTAGGCTACCTCTTGCTCATCTTCTGGCATGCTTCGTTATTTGAATTAATTTTTGGCAGCATTTTCGTTGCCATTGGTACGACCCTTTGTTACGGCACAGTGCCAATGGTTATCCTGGCCAATACTCCAGGCAATGAAACAGGTCAAGCAACTGGAATAAACAATCTGGCCAGATCAATTGGTACGTCTTCATCAATTGCTTTTAGCGTAGCGGTGATGGCAACAGTCAACACCACTCTCTCATCACAGGTTTATCCCAGCGAACAATCAATAACTATAATTTATGCTATTTCAGCGCTAGCCAGCCTTATGATTTGCGTCGCCATGCTTTTCGTTTCAGCCGGCATTAGAAAAAAGTAACCAAATTGCAATAACAAGGAAGCGATGATCAAAAATTGTCCCCGTTCGTGACTCGGACACCCCTCAATTTCGGCCAATAAAGATAAAATATCATGTCGAAAACTCTGTCAATTCGCACCAAAATCATTCTGTTGGCTGGGCTCTGCCTGTTCGCTCTCGCGTTAACATTATCAGGCTTCAACCTCCATCAGTCCTCAGAAAATCTAGAACTGGTCACCCTGCGAACCGAACAAATGGCAACCCGCCAAGCCAAGGAACAACTTAATACCAGCGCTGCACAAAAAGTCGATCTGCTAAAAAAAGACTTCTCCGACGCTTTGAACATAGGAAATTCGCTATCAGGCCAAATTGCTGATTTACGGCACAGTAGTGTTCTCCATTCGGGCAACCCTGCAGCCCTTCGCGAAGACGTTAATCGAGCGCTAAAAACGGTATTTGATCGAAATCCTTACTTGAGAAATTTATGGATTGTCCTTGATAAGGACACGTTAGACACAGAGGATATACGTTTTGCGAACACGCCCTCTCACGGAGGGAACGATAGTGGGCGATTCGCAGCAGCATGGAGTCGCCAAAATGGCAAGGCTACATACGCCACCATTGATGAGGAATACATAAACAAAACTGACGCAGATGAATTCGGCGTTGCTTATAACAATTGGTTTACCTGTCCAATAACAACCAAGAACCCATGCTTGGGAACTCCCTTCATTGACGATACGTATAGCGACAAGCAACTCGCCACTTCCCTTTCGCTCCCGCTCGTGCACGACGGAAACATTATCGGTGCCGTGGGAATCGACATCGCCATGAGCGCTCTTCAGTCTGCTGCAATGGAGGCAAAAAATGCTTTGTTCGATGGCGCGGGCCGTGTGATTGTCATATCCAGCAACGGTATCATCGCAGCCAACAGTGATGCGCCAGACACACTAGGCCAAAACATAAAAACGGTCTATTCAGCATCCGAGTTCCAGGCGCTTTATGATGCAACCTTCAGCACTCCGAAGCTTGTCGAAAGAGGAAACCTGGTAGACGCGATTCATCCGGTCAGCTTGGTAGAAGGCGCTAAGCCCTGGGCAGTGGTAGTTGAGCTACCACGCCAAGCGTTGCTCGCAGACTCCATCAATCTTCAAACATTACTTGCAGAGGCGCAGTCTCGTAGCCTTATCACCTCACTCCTGATGGTTCTGATCGCTAGCCTTGTCGGACTTTTCCTGATGTGGATGCTTGCAACCGGCGTGACCAAACCCGTTAAAACACTCGCAAGAATGCTAAAGGACATCGCGTCGGGCGAAGGAGACCTCACCCGTCGCCTGGAATACGCTAGGGATGATGAACTGGGCGAGCTCGTAAAATGGTTTAACCAATTTCTCGATACGCTCCAGCCTACGATATCTCAGGTGAAACTTTGCTCGTCCGAAGTTCAATCCACCGCGAACCGGTCATTGGCCATATCACGTCAGACGAATGACCGGATGCAACTTCAATTTCGAGAGATCGATCAGGTAGCAACTGCAGCACATGAAATGAGTGCAACGGCCCACGAGGTCGCAAATAGCGCTTCAAGTGCAGCCTCTGCGGCGCAACGAGCTGATCAGGCCGCGGGGGAAGGCGTCGAAATAATTACTTTGACGTCCAGCGAGATCTCTCGCCTTGAATTTGAAGTCAGCAAGGCTCTGGGCGAGGTTGAGGCGCTGGCGACCAGCAGCGAGCAAGTAGGAACGATCATGGATGTTATCCGGAGCATCGCCGAACAAACCAACCTGCTTGCGTTGAACGCCGCGATTGAAGCAGCTCGCGCAGGAGATAGTGGACGAGGCTTCGCGGTCGTGGCAGATGAAGTACGCAATCTTGCAAGACGCACACAGGCGTCTGTTGAAGAGATACGCTCAATAGTCGAGACAATCCAGAATGGCACTCAACACGTCGTGAGGACTATGCGCAGTAGCCAAACCAACGCCCGCGACAGTGCTGCTAAAGTCGGGTCGGCAGCAGATGCGTTCAGGCGTATCAGAGAAGCAATCACCTTGATCACCAATATGAACTTGCAGATCGCAAGTGCCGCCGAAGAACAGCGTACGGTTGCTGAAGAGGTCAACAGGAACGTAACCGCTATCAGGACGGTCAGCGAGGGACTGATGAGCCAAGCTCATGATTCAGCTGAAATGAGTGGGGAATTGGATACGCTTGCATCGAGGCAGATGACGCTAATGAACCACTTCAAGACCGATTTGTAGAAGCACTCGCTGATCATGCCTTGTGGGTGAGTCATCCGGCCGTAGCGGTTCTCGTAACGGCCGGAACCAGTATTCTCCCCGCTAGCGGCCATCGCTTCAGGAAGTTGATGGGTGCGTGCCAGCGTCCACGGTTTATCTCAAGATTCCAGGCGAAGTATTTATCGTCCAGATCAATGAAGCTCACGATAAAAAATCAAAGTTTCCGGAACTAGAATACAGTCGCTGTACGTGATCTTTCTCAGCATGACTTCGAAGCATTTGACGGTAGAGCTCGCCGGAATCTGGATGTGCGCCCTCAGGGAAAAGCTGAAACATGGGCCACAGAATATGCGCCTTGGTACAGAGATCACGGTGCACAGCAACCGGAACCTTGCTGTACGACGGAGTGAACAGGAGAACATCAACGTCCAGCGGAACGATCGCGCGCCGCCCTTGCACCCTTCCCTGTTGAGTCTCAAGTTGTTTCAGATACCTTTCAAGCGACGACTCAGATAACAGTGTCGTAGCGACCACAACAATGTTGAAGTAGGCGGGACCACTGCCCGTTACATCGCGGCTTACATAAATGTCTGAGCATTGACGCATATCCAGGATGTGCTCCAACCCCGCCATTGCCGCTCGCAGGTTATGACGCCGCCTATGATTACTTCCTAAACCGAGAACGACCTCATAGGACGCATTATTCGAAAGCGACGCGGATACGTTACTGCGGCTAGGCAATTCCTGGGCTATTCCAAGCATGGAGAGTTACCAAGCAAATTAAATATTGAGGCAGCCGCTCGAAGAGCATGCCGAGCAGAAACCTCTGCCCTATGAGATGTTGCAATCCAGCCCGCTGTTCAGCGAAGTGCGGCCCCCCAGTAATCAACGGGCGCGTCAAGCTCAATTGGCTGATGTAGGTCGCCAACTACTGCCTCCATTTGCTGGACTGGGACGTCCAGTGACAAACGGATTTAGTCTGATTTTGCTCTTTACCGGCAGGCTCAAACAGCGCGAAATGAATGCTGTCGAACTGCTGCCGGCGTCGATTAACTTGACTGCTATTGCCTTCTGGAGAATTAGTCGAGCGTATTGAGGTTGACGCGCCCACGGTTCTCCTTGTAAGGCGAGGACGCCGTAATCGCACGAATCTTGCGTTGCGGAGTGCCGGGAGCGCCCCAGAGTACGGTGAGTTCGGTGCCGGGTTCGGCCAGTTTGATATCAATCACCGCATGGGAAATCATTTCCCGGAAGTGGGCGCTGTACCCGCGCGAGGACGTTGCGCCGACGAGTTTGCCGTCCTTCAACACCTGGTCCGAATAGATGTAGCCGCGAGGGTCCATCGGCATTTCCATGAAATCAGGTAGCGGTCCGTCATTCTTGAAGAATTCGGCGTAGACACCGATCACGTCTTCGGCATTCCAGCGCAAGATGCACAGCTTGCGCTTTGGCCCCGCTGCCAGCTCGGCTTTGAGGGCTGCGTCACCGCGGAACGAATGGTCGAAGTTGATGCGGTTGGCCCAGCCCAATTCGATGGGGCTGCGATACCAGTCGCTGAGATTTTCCGAATCAAAGCTGCCGGCAAAACCGTAATAGCTATCGGCAAAGTCGACGTTGCTGCTCATCTCGTCGATGTAGCCTGCACCGTCCTCGTCGAACATCGCTGGAAGGTAGTCGAGGATGTAGGTCGGGTAAGAAGCCTGCAGATGGTTGAGCATGGCAACCCGGCCACCCATCTGGCGGATACCGAATTCCTGCCCTACCTCAACAATGGCATCCCAGAGTTTCTGGCCGTCCTCGCTCGCGGCATGAATCTCGAAACCGACTTCGCCACTCATGCCCTGGCGCAGAATTCGCACCTTGATGCCGGCCATCACCGCGTCTTCGTTGCGCATGAACTTCATGTGGCGCAAACTTTTCCCGGCCATTTTCTCAAGCAACCGCAGCGACGTCGGCCCTTGAACGTGGTAGCTGACTACGTTGAGAAATTCCATTTCAACATTGTAGGCACCATTGTTTCGACGCCAGTAATCGGCCCAGAACGTGCTGTAGGCAATGAATTCCTCTTCCCCGACACGGGTCAGAATCCCCTCTTCAATCACCTTACCGTCTTTGTTGGTATGGATGATGTGTTTGGAGTTTCCGATCTGGAAGTTGTTCATCGAATTGACAGTGCAGTCCGAGAACAACTTGAGCACATCCGGCCCCGTGTAGCGTAATGCAGGAACCGCCTGAGACCAGTTACCGATATAGCAGGTTTCTTTCCAGGAGCATTCTTCATCGACCCAATTGGTATGCTGCGGCGGACCAAAGATGTCGCCATGGGCGGTTTTGAGTGGGCGACGGAATTGCGCTGGAGTTCTTGGGAGTTTGAAAGCCACGTTACACTTCCTTTCAGTTCATGGGGCAGGAATCTTATTAATTTGAGTAACTCTGCAACCTAATTTCTGACTTTTCATTTTCACAATTCATGACACCATCTTCGTCTTGTCGTCAGCAATCACCCTATTGAGTGACAGGCTTGCCGATCCGTTACCCTTCGACCCGACATAGGAACATGGCAGCGCCGCGCGCCTCTCGCGCCCCGATCATCCGAAGAACTGTTGGGAAAGCTTACTTCATTCGGCTGTTTATCTGAGGGTTTTGCGAAGTCAGAATAGTCGATAGGACCGGTGCAACGAAGTCGAACTTATATAGACGCGTCAACCCAGTCGTTCATGAGGGATGTTATGCAATAAGCACTTGTAATCAAAGCCTGTATCAAGCGGATGACCAAAGTCTTTGTCAACCGAGCCGGTATGACTCATACCGGCTTACGTTAACTGAGCCACTCTACCGCAAAATTGGCGATGTTTAGTTTAATCGGCTCCTGGCAAAGTGAAGGTATCTGGTGAAAAGCTCACTCTGACTCGAAATACCCAATTTTGCATAGGAACGTTTTCGATGGGTTGCTGCAGTGTTGATAGAGATACCAAGACGCAAGCTAATCGCAATGTTGCTATAGCCCAAAATTATATGGGCGCAGACATCGGCTTCACGGGGAGAAAGATCCCCAGAAGCCTCCAGATCTTCACGAATCTCGGAAAGCAAGTGACCACGCTCTTCTGGTGAAAGAATTTTGGGGCTCGTATCCTCTAAACCTTGCGCCATCTTATACATGTGATGTTGGCGCATAATATTTATCGCCAACTCGGCGTAAAGATTAATAGCTGACATCTCCATTTTATTGAACGCAGGCTGTTTAGTGCGGTATAGACTTACATAATAAGCAGTTTCATCAATCGTTTTTACGAAGCTGACTTCATTGGTGATCGCGGGTTCATCATAGAAAACCTTTTTATACTGCGATATTGGAATGGAAGATGGCGTAATATGTTGTAGATTAGGAAAATCAAGTGCAATGCATTTTTCTTGCAATGTACTGAGGCAAAGATCTTCGGTGAATGACCCGGACACGTAGCACTCCGAAAGTTCCTGTGCAAGCCTGCTGGAGCTTTGGCTTCCTCCTTGAGCAATGAGAGGTTTCGGTGCTGATCCTGGTGGTATCGTAAAAGCTGTAACGTGATCGATAGGGGCGAGGAGATTGAAGAAATCATAAACCTGGTGATCGAATTTTGACCGTCCAATATGGCCGACCAAACCGCTTACCATGTCGATGGTTGAATTGGTTATCTCTGCGTAATTCATTCTCATCTCCTATAACCCGTCACACAACGGCAGGGCTTTCAGGAAAAACCTGTGCGCCTTCTCTGTTCTTATAAATTTACGGGTATATCCGCGAGGTAGGAATTCGAGCGGGTTTTACCAGCATTGGTACTGTCATATTCTTCGATGAGTCTGTCAATGTAACTTTTCTTCTAAAAATCATATTGTTAGACCAAATCGACTAGTACACGTCTAACCAGACCTATTGACATTTTCCGCTGCCAAAAAATACCCCACTTTGAGTGCGGTACAGATAGTGGGGCCGTGCGCGACTTTATCGAAAAACCGGCAGTCCACGGAGCCGTGGTATGCAGAAGAAGCAACATTTAATGAGATCGGGATCTTGTATTTACGCAGACCTTTGCTGAGCCACTATCCCACCTGACAAGCTGGCAGAGTTAGGTTCTCAGCAAAAATCATCCAGCCCGCATTGTACCACCCCACAGGCGCCGGAAAGCGCCACACTGCCCCCGGCCTCTGACAGTTCGGCGGAGGTATCCGTTGAGAACTGTCAGCGCGTTAACGTCGGTACATCAACCCGGGCCGGGTAAGCTCAGTTGTCCCCGACCCCTGACGCATAGCGAGCGATACGATCATCCATGTCCACGATGTTCGACCTGGTGATGTCCACGCGCTGGCCGTCACGAATGATGGTCGGTGCCTCCACGTCGGCACGGCGCTGGGCCGCGTATTCCACCGACGAGCCGAAACCGTGTTTCGGGAAATCCGGTTCGGCCCACAGCGG
>NZ_MNPW01000030.1 GCF_001983175.1 Pseudomonas cedrina subsp. cedrina | reverse complement strand
GGCTTGTCCCGCGCTGGGCTGCGAAGCAGCCCCAAACCAGGCGACCGGATTCTACCTGAAGCTCGGCGATGCCTTTATTGGGGCGGCTTCGCCACCCAGCGCGGGACAAGCCCGCTCACTACAGGGATACTTTTCAGTCGTTGAGAGTTGTGTAGATACCTATGGCTATCGCAGGCAAGCCAGCTCCCACAGGGATAAGCATTTCAAAGTTGGTTGAGCGGGATCTTCAGGTAGGTCACACCATTCGCTTCCGCCGGCGGCATATTCCCCGCCCGCACATTCACTTGGATCGCCGGCAACAATAATGTCGGCATTCCCAGCCCGGCGTCACGGCGGGTACGCATTTCGACAAACGCCGCTTCATCGATGCCGTCATGCACATGGATATTCCCCGCCCGCTGCTCCTTCACGGTGGTCCGGCACTTGGCCTCGCGCCCCTCTGGCGGGTAGTCATGGCATACATACAGCTCAGTTTCCAAAGGATAGGCCAGCAACTTGCGCATCGACGCATACAGCTGCCGCGCATCCCCGCCGGGAAAATCACAGCGCGCCGTGCCCACGTCCGGCATGAACAGCGTGTCGCCCACCAGGATCAAGCGGTCGTCGATCAAATAGGCCATGTCCGCTGGCGTATGCCCTGGCACGTGCAGCGCCTGGGCCTTGATGTTGCCGATATGAAACACCTCATCCGGCGCAAACAAGTGATCGAACTGCGAGCCGTCCACGCGAAACTCCGGCTCCAGGTTGAACAGGTTCTTGAACACGTCCTGCACTTTGCTGATGGACTGGCCAATGGCGATCTTGCCGCCCAGCGTGCGCCGCAGGTAAGGCGCGGCGGACAGGTGATCGGCATGGGCGTGGGTTTCCAGCAGCCACTGCACCTGCAGCCGATGTTCGCGCACGTAGGCGATCACCTTGTCGGCCTGGCGCGTGTCGGTGCGGCCCGACGCCGGGTCGTAATTGAGCACCGAGTCGACGATGGCACAGGGGCCATCATCGGCCTCGTGCAGCACGTAGGTGTAGGTCGACGATGCCTCGTCCAGAAAGGCTTGAATCAACGCGGGCATGGCGGCGGTCCTTGGTGGTGGATTGCGGCTTACATTCGAGATGTTTTCCACATAGGCTTGCGAGCTTAAGGGAAAAAAACGGTCCGAGGCAAAGGATCGACCTGTAACGGGACGTGACGCCACACGGCAACGCCCCTTGTGTGCATTGACGATAAAAGGCGATAGACCATGACCGAACAACACTGGGGCCCAACCATCAGTGGCGATATCGTCGTCATCGGCGGCGGCTCGGCGGGCATCGGCCTGCTGGCCAGCCTGCTCAAGCGCGACCCCGGACTGAATATCACCCTGATCGAACCCAACGAACACCACTATTATCAACCCGCCTGGACTTTGGTGGGCGGCGGCGCCTACGACGTGAAAAAGACCCGCCGTCCGCTGGCTGACGTGCTGCCCAATGGCGTCACCTGGGTGCAGGCCGCCGTCACCGAGGTGCTGCCGGACGAGCACACCCTGGTTCTCGACAGCGGCCAGCGCGTCAGTTGGCAGCACCTGATCGTTTGCCCCGGCCTGCGCCTGGCCTGGGAGAAGGTTGAAGGGCTGCAAGACACCCTTGGCCAAAACGGTGTCACCTCCAACTACAGTTACCAGCACGCCGCCTACACCTGGCAGTTGGTGCAGCAGCTCAAGGGCGGCAAGGTGATCTTCACGCAGCCGGCCATGCCGATCAAATGCGCGGGCGCGCCGCAAAAAGCCTTGTACCTGTCCTGCGATCACTGGCTCAGGCAGGGTGTTCTTAAAAATATCGACGTTGAATTCAACCTGGCCGGCGCCGCGCTGTTCGGCGTGGCGACCTTCGTGCCGCCGTTGATGAAATACGTGGAGAAATACAACGCGCGCCTGGCGTTCAATGCCAATCTGGTGAAAGTCGACGGCCCGGCCCGCAAGGCCTGGTTCGAGGTGAAGGACGCCGAGGGCAATGTCCGCGTCGAAGAAAAGTCCTTCGACCTGCTGCACGTGGTCCCACCGCAGGTATCCCCGGATTTCATCCGCCAAAGCCCCTTGGGCGACGCGGCCGGCTGGTGCGAAGTAAACCCCCACAGCCTGCAACATTTGCGCTACCCGCACATCTTCGGCCTGGGGGACGTATGCGGCACCACCAATGCCAAGACCGCCGCCGCCGTGCGCAAGCAGATCGTGGTGGTTGCCGAAAACCTGCTGGCGCTGCGCAAGCAGGCGCCGCTGCCGCTCAAGTACGACGGCTACGGCTCCTGCCCGTTGACGGTGGAGAAGGGCAAGGTGGTGTTGGCCGAGTTCGGCTACGGCGGCAAGCTGCTGCCGACCTTTCCCCTGGACCCGACCCAGGCACGGCGGTCGATGTGGTTCCTCAAGGCCACCTTGCTGCCGTGGTTCTACTGGAATGGCATGCTCAAGGGCCGCGAGTGGCTGACCCGTCTGAGCAAGGTGGACTGAATGCTGCTGGCCGGTGTGTTGGGATTATTGATGGGCTTGGTCATGGGCCTGACCGGCGCGGGCGGCGGCATCCTTGGGGTGCCGGCGCTGGTGCTGGGTCTGGGCCTGAGCATGACCCAGGCCGCGCCGGTGTCGCTGCTCGCCGTTGGCGCGGCGGCAGCGGTGGGCGCGCTTGATGGTTTGCGCCATGGCCTGGTGCGCTACCGCGCCGCGTTGTTGATCGCGTTGCTCGGCGCCCTGTTTTCGCCGGTGGGGGTGTTTTTCGCCCACCAATTGCCGGAAGCCGTGCTGATGGGCCTGTTCAGCGCGTTGATGGTGCTGGTGGCGTTGCGCATGTTGCGGCGGGAAAAACGTGAAGCCGGGCCGAGTGACCATGGCACCGCATCCTGGGCCCAAAAGAACTGCATGCTCGACCAGCAGACCGGGCGCTTCGCCTGGACCGCCAAATGCAGCGCGACCCTGGCGGCCCTCGGCGCGGTGACGGGTGCGGTGTCGGGTTTGCTCGGCGTGGGCGGTGGTTTCCTGATTGTGCCGGCGTTCAAGCAACTCACCGATGTGCAGATGCGCGGCATTGTCGCCACGTCCCTGATGGTGATCAGCCTGCTTTCGCTCATCGGCGTGGCCGGCGCGTTCCATGCCGGCGTGCGCATCGAGCCGCTGGGCTGGGTGTTTATCGGCGCAAGCGTCGTCGGCATGCTGGCCGGGCGACGCCTGGGTTCGGTGATCCCCGCGCGCGCCTTGCAGGTGGGGTTTGCCAGTTTGTGTGTGGTGGTAGCGGCTGGAATGCTGTTCAACGCCTTGCGCTGAACCTGTGGGAGCGGGCTTGTTGTGGCGAGCGGGCTTGCCCCGCGTTGGGGTGCGAAGCGCCCCCAATGAAGACGAACCCGGTGTATCAGACACTCCTCTGCGCCTGGTTTTGGGGCTGCTTCGCAGCCCAACGCGGGGCAAGCCCGCTCGCCACAACAAGCCCCGCTCGCCATAGAGGGCAGCACCAACGTCTGCCGTCAGGCCTGCTCCAGCTGGGCCAGCCGTTCTTCAAGCGCTGCAATCCGCGCTTCCAGTTCTTCGATGCGCTCTGCCGAAACCCCGGCCCCGCGCTCGATGGGGCTGCCCCGCGCCGACAGGATCGCTTCGATATCGGCCGGATCCCCCAGCGCATGGGTATAGCGATCTTCGCGCTGCCCCGCCTGACGTGGCACCAGCAACGCCAGCCCCCGCGCAATCAGGCGCTCCAGTTGATGCACCACCTGTTCGGCATCCTCGAAGTCGTGCATGCGCCCGCTGCGTGTCAACAGTTCATTGACGGTCTGTGGGCCGCGCAAAAACAGCAGCCCGGTGAGGATCACCTGCGCCGGCACCAGTTCCAGGGCCTTGTCCACGCGATGCTCCCAGCGGTCGGCACGGCTGCCCATCACCAGGCGGGTAAAGCCTTGGCCCTCCAGCGCGCGCAGGCTCTGGCCCACCTGGCCCTGGCTCAGGTTCATGACCGGCTCGCGACTGGTCTTCTGGTTGCAGGCCAACACCAGGGCATTGAGGGTCAGGGGATAGGTTTCCGGGTTGGTCGCCTGTTTTTCGATCAGGCAGCCCAGGACGCGAATTTCCGTGCTGTTCAGGCGCGGCTCAGGGGTGTCGGTGTCGTGCTCGGCGGTCATCGCGCTTTCCCTATGCTGTGAACCCACTAGCGTAAGCCGGAAAAAATAAAAGACAAGCCGCTGGCGTGTCTATAATCGCCGCTGGTTCAAACCCTGCCATTATCCATGAGACTGCCATGACTATTTCCCTGTACGCCGCCTCCATCCCGGTCTTCAAGCAAATGCTCACCGCCTTGAGCGGTGTGTTGACCAAGGCCGAAGCCCACGCCAGCGCCAAGAACATCGAGCCGAACGCCTTGCTGCAGGCGCGCCTGTTCCCGGACATGTTCCAACTGGTGCGCCAGGTGCAGATCGCCGTCGACTTCGCCAAGGGCGTGTCCGCGCGCCTGGCCGAGATCGAAGTGCCGAAATATGAAGACACCGAAGTCACCTTTGCCGACCTGCAAGCGCTGATCGCCAAGGTCCTGGCGTTCGTCGACACCATCGCGCCTGAGCAGATCGACGGCAAGGAAGGCATCGAGATCGTCACTCGTCCAGGCACGCCAAAAGAGAAGCGCTTCAGCGGCCAATCCTACCTGCTGACCTACGGCCTGCCGCAGTTCTTCTTCCACGTCACCACCGCTTACGCCTTGCTGCGTCACAACGGTGTGGAAGTGGGCAAGCGCGATTACATGGGCGCGTTCTAAACTCCCATAACAAAACCGGGGCGGTTCGTTCAAGAACCGCCCCGGTTTTTTTATGCACGACGTTTAAGCCGGCTGTTCTTCCTTGCCCAGGCAAGCGGCCGCGGTGAACAGCACATCCGTGGACGAATTGAGCGCGGTTTCCGCCGAGTCCTGCAGCACGCCGATGATGAAGCCTACGGCCACCACCTGCATGGCGATTTCACTCGGAATGCCAAACAGGCTGCACGCCAATGGAATCAGCAGCAGCGAACCCCCCGCCACGCCCGACGCACCGCAGGCGCAGACGGCCGCGACCACGCTGAGCAGCACGGCGGTCGGCAGGTCGACGGCGATGCCCAGGGTATGCACGGCGGCCAGGGTCAGCACGGTGATGGTGATGGCGGCGCCGGCCATGTTGATGGTGGCACCCAGTGGGATCGACACCGAGTAGGTGTCTTCATGCAGGCCCAGGCGTTTGCTCAACGCCAGGTTGACCGGAATGTTCGCCGCCGAGCTGCGGGTAAAGAATGCGGTGATCCCGCTTTCGCGCAGGCACAGCAGCACCAGCGGGTAGGGGTTGCGGCGCAGCTTCCAGAACACGATGGCCGGGTTGACCACCAGCGCCACGAACAGCATGCAGCCGATCAGCACCACCAGCAGGTGAGCATAGCCGAGCAGGGCGCCGAAGCCGGAGGTGGCCAGGGTCGAGGCGACCAGGCCGAAAATGCCCAGCGGTGCGAAGCGGATCACCACACGCACGATCAGCGTGACGCCGTTGGACAGGTCGTCGAGCACGGTGCGGGTGGTTTCGCCCGCATGGCGAATGGCAATACCCATGCCGATGGCCCAGGCCAGAATGCCGATGAAATTGGCGTTCATCAGCGCGCTAATCGGGTTGTCCACCACGCTCAGCAGCAGACTTTGCAGCACCTCACCGATGCCGCCCGGCGCACTGACCGTCGTGTCGTGCGTGGCCAGTACCAGCGAGGAGGGGAACCACATGCTGGCAACCACCGCCACGACGGCAGCGGCAAAGGTGCCGAGCAGGTACAGGAACAGGATCGGCTTGATATGGGTTTCCTGGCCGTGCTTATGGTTGGCAATCGAGGCCATCACCAGCACAAACACCAGGATCGGTGCCACCGCCTTGAGCGCGGTCACAAAAAGTTTGCCGATAAACCCGGTGGCCTTGGCCGCCTCGGGCAGCAGCAAAGCCAGGAGGATGCCGGCGATCAAGCCGATGACGATTTGCGTGACCAGGCTGACGCGTGTCAGGCGCTGGAACAGGGAGGGGGCAGCAGTCATAAACAGTTGTCTCTGATTTTTTTAGTAGGACGCAGCATTGCAGGCAGAAAGCGCTGTAGGAAGCAGGCGCAAAGTCTAGCATGCTGTAGGACGCGTCCCGTTTGGTGCGGCATTCCGTCTCAAGCGCTCGTAGGGTTTCGCCAGGCGCCTGCTGGCGTCAGGGCAGGGTGGTGAACAACTCCCGGCGCGCACCTTCGGTAATCGCGACGATGCCGGGGTGCTTGACCTTGCGCTCCACCGAGATCGCGTAGAACGACTCGGTCACGGCAACGGTCTGGCCGATCAGTGCCACGCCGTACTGGCGCACCACCTCATCGGCGATCACGCTGGGGGCGATAAAGATCCCGCTGCCGGATTGACCGAATGCCTGCATCAAGGCGCTGTCATCGAATTCGCCGATGATCTTCGGTTGAATCTGCTGCTCGGCAAACCAGCGCTGCAGGCGGCTGCGCACCACGGTTTCCGCGCCGGGAATCAACAAGGGCGCACCGTGCAGGCACTGGGGGAATTCACCGCCGTAGGTGTCGGCCAAGGCCTGGGTGGCGAAAAAACTGATGCCGCATTCGCCCAGCTTCTGGCTGTAGCCCTTGATGTCCAGGTGGGTCGGCATGGGGCTGTCGGAAATCACCAGGTCCAGGCGTTGGATCGCCAGGTCGGCCAGCAGGCGTTCGAGTTTGTCCTCGCGGCAAGTGATGCGGATTGGCTCGCTCAGCTCCATGGTCGGCGCGATCAGCCGGTAGACGATGGACTTGGGCACCACATCCGCCACCCCAACGCGGAACAGAATCTGTTGCTCATCGGGTTGCGCCCGCAGCATGGCTTCCAATTCATTGCCGGTCTGGAACATGTGCTCGGCGTAGGGCAGGGCCTGGCGTCCGGCTTCGGTCAGCTCCAGCTGGCGACCGACGCGTTGAAACAGCGCGATACCAAAGGTCTGCTCCAGCAGGCTGATCTGCCCGCTGATGGTCTGGGGCGTGAGGTTGAGCTGCTCGCACGCGCGCACGATGCTGCCGGTTTTGGCCACCACCCAGAAGTAGTGCAATTGTCGGTAATTGAGCATAACGGTCATTACTTCGTAAAAATCGAAGTATACGCTAGAAAAATACGAATTTTCCTGAACTGTCAGCCTGCATAGAATGCCTCGCTATCGCGGGGCCACTATTTGGACCCAATGGTTCTAACGAGGAAATACATCATGAAACTCAATTCCCTGGGCGCGGCATCGCTGCTTGCGCTTTCATTGGTGATGATTGGCGGTTGCGATCAGGTCGAAAAAAGCGCACAGCAAGTGCTGGGCAAGGCGACCGAATCGGCCAAGCAAGCGATCGATGACACCCAGAAGGCCGCCGAGCAGGCATTGAGCGAAGCGACAAACGGCCTGATCAACCCGCAAAAAAAGGATGATCAGGAAGACGAAGCCTCAGAATCAAACAGTAAAGAAGCCTAATTTCCCGCACAACGTCAGGACTGACCTATGGACTACCTTTTACAACTGGCCGCCAGCCCCACCGCCTGGGTTGCCCTGGCGACCTTGATCGTCATGGAAATCGTACTGGGCATCGATAACCTGATCTTTATCTCGATCCTTACCAACAAGCTGCCCGAGAAGCACCGGGCCAAGGCGCGACGCATCGGTATCAGCATGGCGTTGATCCTGCGCCTGGGCCTGTTGAGCACCATCGCGTTTATCGTGCAACTGACCACGCCGGTGTTCGAAGTGTTCGGCCAGGGTTTCTCGTGGAAGGACATGATCCTGATCGCCGGTGGCCTGTTCCTGGTGTGGAAGGCGACCACCGAGATCCATCACAGCATGGACCCGGAGCCTGAAGAGAAAGCCAGCGTCGGCAATACGGTTGCCATCGGCTTTGCGGCGGCCATCGGGCAGATCCTGTTGCTCGACCTGGTGTTCTCCATCGACAGCATCATTACCGCCGTGGGCATGACCGAGCACTTGCCGATCATGATCATTGCCGTGGTGACCTCGGTGATCGTGATGCTGGTGGCGGCCGAGCCGTTGGCCAAGTTCATCAACGACAACCCCACCGTGGTGATGCTGGCCCTGGGCTTCCTGATCATGATCGGCATGACGCTGATCGCCGAAGGCTTCGGCGCCCATGTGCCTAAAGGCTACGTGTATGCGGCCATGGCGTTCTCGGCGGCGATCGAGTGCCTGAACATCGCCCGGCGCAACCGCCACAAGCGTTTGCTTGCCGCTCGGCAGTAACCGCTGACGCCAAAAGGCCGGCTGCGCTCACAAGAGCACAGCCGGCCTTTTGCTGTCTGGTAGAATTCGCGCACTTGATAGCGTGAGGTCCTACATGAACGAGCCGATTCGTCTTACCCAATACAGCCACGGCGCGGGATGTGGCTGCAAGATTTCGCCCCAGGTATTGGAGGTGATCCTCGCCGGCAGCGGTGCGCAGAACCTCGACCCCAAGCTGTGGGTGGGCAACGCCTCGCGCGACGATGCGGCGGTCTACGCCATTGACGACGAGCGCGGCGTGGTCTCCACCACTGACTTTTTCATGCCGATTGTCGATGACCCTTTCGACTTCGGGCGCATTGCCGCCACGAACGCCATCAGCGACATCTACGCCATGGGCGGCGAACCGTTGATGGCCATCGCCATTCTCGGCTGGCCGGTGAATGTGCTGGCGCCGGAAATTGCCCGGGAAGTGATCCGTGGCGGGCGTTCGGTGTGCGACGAAGCCGGCATTCCCCTGGCGGGCGGCCATTCCATCGACGCGCCGGAACCGATCTTCGGGCTGGCCGTGACCGGCATCGTGCAAAAGCGCCACATGAAGCGCAACGACACGGCCACCGCCGGTTGCCGGCTGTACCTGACCAAGCCGATCGGCATCGGCATCCTCACCACCGCCGAGAAGAAGGGCAAGTTGCGTGAGGCCGACATCGGCCTGGCCCGCGACTGGATGTGTACCCTGAACAAGCCGGGCAGCCGTTTCGGCAAACTGGCGGGTGTCACGGCAATGACCGACGTGACCGGCTTCGGCCTGCTGGGGCATCTGGTGGAAATGGCTGACGGCAGCGGTGTGACGGCACGCATCGAATATGCAAAGGTCCCACGCCTGCCGGGGATCGAGGACTACCTGGACCAGGGCTGCATGCCGGGCGGGACGCTGCGCAACTTCGACAGTTACGCGAGCAAGCTCGGGCGCCTGCAGGAGTTGCACAAGCGCGTGCTGTGCGACCCGCAGACCAGTGGCGGGCTGTTGATCGCGGTCACCCCCGAAGGCGACGCCGAGTTCCACGCCGTGGCCGCCGAACTCGGGCTGGCGCTTGAGTCTATCGGCGCGCTGGTTGAGCGACAGACCCACGCGGTAGAGGTGTTTTGATGGCAACTGACATCACCGACTATCGCGACATCTTCCTCAATGACCGGCCGATGATGGATACCCGCGCGCCGGTCGAATTCATCAAAGGCGCCTTTCCAGGCGTGGTCAACCTGCCCCTGATGACCGATGACGAGCGCCAGCGCGTCGGCACCTGCTACAAGCAGCAAGGGCAGCAGGCGGCCATCGTGTTGGGGCATGAGCTGGTGTCCGGGGCGATCAAGGCCGAGCGCATCGAACAGTG
The DNA here is from genome assembly GCF_001983175.1 of Pseudomonas cedrina subsp. cedrina. Taxonomy (GTDB): domain Bacteria; phylum Pseudomonadota; class Gammaproteobacteria; order Pseudomonadales; family Pseudomonadaceae; genus Aquipseudomonas; species Aquipseudomonas cedrina. The sequence goes on along the minus strand of NZ_MNPW01000030.1, from coordinate 1,085 downwards.
GGCGCAGTTCGCCCAGGACCATCCCGAGGGCTACTTGTATTGCTTTCGTGGCGGTTTGCGTTCGCAGATCGTGCAGCAATGGCTCAAGACCGAGGCGGGCATTGAATACCCGCGTGTCGGCGGCGGCTACAAGGCCATGCGCGGCTTTTTGCTGGACACCGTCGAGCGCGCCGCCACCGAGTGTGATTTCGTGCTGCTGGGCGGCATGACCGGCACCGGCAAGACCGAAGTGCTCGGCCAGTTGCGTAACGCGCTGGATCTGGAAGGCCACGCCAACCATCGTGGTTCCAGCTTTGGCAAGCGCGCCACGGCGCAGCCGTCCAACATCGACTTCGAAAACCGCCTGGCGGTGGACCTGCTGAAAAAACGCGCGGCGGGTATCGAGCAGTTCGTGGTCGAGGACGAAAGCCGCATGATCGGCAGCTGTGCGCTGCCATTGCCGCTGCACAAGGGCATGCAGTCATTCCCCATGGTATGGCTGGAAGACAGCGTCGAAGGGCGGGTCGAGCGGATCCTGCGCGATTACGTCGTGGACCTGTGTGCGGAGTTCGTGCAGGTGTTCGGCGAGCAGGGACAGGCCGTGTTTGCCGAACGCCTGACGCAGAGCCTGGCCAACATCCACAAGCGCCTGGGCGGTGAGCGTTTCCAGCGGTTGCAGGCGGTCATGCAGGACGCCCTGGCCGAACAGGCGCGCAGCGGTGCGGTGGATTTGCACCGGGTCTGGATTGAAGGGTTATTGCGCGAGTATTACGACCCTATGTACGCGTTCCAGCGTGAAAGCAAAGGCGCGCGCATCGAATTTGCAGGGGAGCAGGGTGCGGTGGTGGAGTATTTGCGCGAAAGAATGGGGTGATCTTTCTGACGCCATCGCAGGCAAGCCAGCTCCCACCTTCGACTGCGTTCACAGTTCAAAATGTGGGAGCTGGCTTGCCTGCGATGAGCATGGGTACCTACACAACTTTGTAGTGAGCGGGCTTGTCCCGCGCTGGGTGGCGAAGCCGCCCCAATAAATACTCCGCAGAGTTCCAGATAAATCCAAGTCGCCTGGTTTGGGGCCGCTTCGCAGCCCAGCGCGGGACAAGCCC
>NZ_MNPW01000002.1 GCF_001983175.1 Pseudomonas cedrina subsp. cedrina | reverse complement strand
TATCACTTTGGTCATGACACTGGCCGGTGCTTTTTTCTCAAACCGCGCTAGAACTTCTGCCCACATCGCTTTCGTCACCCTGACTGGAGTTTTGAGGGATTTTATCAAAGACCTTGAAAGGGCTGGCTGTAAGAGCGAAACCATAAGCAGCCGTTACCTAAATAACGGATATGTACTCGGTCAAGCCCCCTAAAAAATTAGGCCCGAAAGCCGCCTCAAAAGCCTACCGCCCCGGCGGGTTCTCCCCCAGCGGCACCACCGCCATGGTCAGACGCGAGACGCAACTCACCTTGCCCTCGTCATTGGTCAAGCGAATATCCCACACCTGCGTGGTACGCCCGATATGCACCGCCTTGGCCACCGCCGTCACACGCCCGCTGCGCACACCACGCAGGTGGTTGGCATTCACCTCCAGCCCCACGCAATAGAACTTGCTCCCATCAATGCACAGGTAAGCGGCCATGGAACCGACGCTCTCGGCCAATACCACCGACGCGCCGCCGTGCAGCAGGCCGTAGGGCTGGTGGGTCCGGTGATCGACCACCATGCTGGCGGTAAGGGAGTCGTCGTCGAAGCTCTCGAAGCGGATATCCAGCAGTTCACCGATGGTGTTCTTCTGGCTGGCATTGAGTTGTTCGATATTCGGTTGGGTGCGCCACAGGCTCATGGGAGTTGTCCTTTGTTGGTTTTATTACGGCCCTAATCCTGCCACAGATATAACACACGCAAAAAAACAATAAAGCCTATGGATTCTTCACGCTGACCAGGCTCATCAGCCCCGCCAGCGGGAAATCCCCTTCCAGCTCCGCCAGGCTGGCGGTGTACATCGGCTGCGGCTGACGCTGATGGCCATACTGCAGGAAGCTGATCAGGCTGCCCACCAAGGGCTGGTGGCTGACCAGCAGCACGTTGTCATCGCTATCGAGCTTTTCCAGCACTTGCAACGGATTGCCCTCTGGCGTCAGCCACGGCACCGTACGAATGTCCGCGGCGAAGCCCAGGGCTTCGCGCACCAAGTGCGCGGTCTGCTGCGCCCGCACATAAGGGCTGGCGATGATCGCACCGAGGGGCTGGCCGATCAGGTGCGCAGCGCTGCGCAATACTTCGGCGCGGCCCTGCTCGGTAAGGTTGCGTTCGGCATCCGTTGGCGCCTGCCCTTCGGCCTCGCCATGACGCAATATCCACACCTTCACAGCTTTGGCTCCTCATCACGCACCGGATGCGGCGCCGGCGGCACGCTGTGGGCGGCTTCGTCCTCGGGTGCGCGCGGTGTAGGCCAATCGGCGAACGGCCAGGGCTTTTGTTCGCTGTGGAAGCTGCCGAAACGGCCGATCTGTGCGAGGAACTGGCTGAGGCTGTCGCCGAAGTTCATCAGGCCCAGGTTCGGTGCGCCATAGACCAGGCGGTAAATCAGTTGCACCACCACCAGCGCGCCGAGCAGGAACTGCGCCACTTGCCACACCAGGGCAAACACCAGCATCCACAGGATACGCAGGGCAATGGATTCGTACTTGGGGGTTGCTTTCGGATCGTTCATGACCGCTTCCTCAGTTGAAACCACTGGTGGAAATAAAATCGACATCGGTTTTCGGCTCGGCGCGCATCAGCAGCTCGATGACCTGGTCCAAGGTGCGCCCTTCAAACAGGATCGCGTGCAGCCCGGCGACCAGCGGCATGTACACGCCAGCTTCCTGGGCCTTGGCCTTGAGCACCTTGAGGGTGTTGACGCCTTCGGCCACTTCGCCCAGGCGCGTGACCGCGTCTTCCAGGCTCAAACCCTGGCCGAGGGCGAAACCCACCTGGTAGTTGCGGCTTTTCGGCGAGGAACACGTGACGATCAGGTCGCCCACGCCCGCCAGCCCCAGGAAGGTCATCGGGTTGGCGCCCTGGTTCACTGCAAAGCGGGTCATCTCGGCCAGGGCGCGGGTGATCAGCATGCTCTTGGTGTTTTCGCCCATGCCCAGCGCCACGGCCATGCCGGCAATGATCGCATAGACGTTTTTCAGCGCGCCGCCCAGCTCCACGCCATAGCGGTCGCTGCTGGCGTAGACCCGGAAGGTGCGGCCATGCAGCACGGCCTGGACGCGTTCGCAGAGGGCTTCGTCTTCACTGGCCACCACGGTGGCGGTCAGCGCGTGCTCGGCCACTTCGCGCGCCAGGTTCGGCCCGGACAGCACACCAATGCGCGCCTGGGGAGCGATCTCTTCGAGGATTTCGCTCATCAGCTTGAAGGTCTGCGCCTCGATGCCCTTGGTCAGGCTGACCAGCAACTTGCCAGCCAGGCGATCGGCGTGAGGGGCCAGCACCGAGCGCAACGCGCTGGACGGCAGCGCGACGAAGCACAGGTCGCAGGCCGTGAGGGTTTCCAGCAGGTCCGTGACCGGCTCGACCGCTGGATGGATCTTGATGCCTTTGAGGTAACGCGGGTTTTCCCGGTGCACCCGGATGGCCTCGGCCTGTTCGGGATCGCGCATCCACTGGCGCACAGCGTGGCCGTTCTCGGCCAGCAGGTTAGCCACGGCGGTACCAAAACTTCCGCCTCCCAGGACCGCGATAGGGCGCTGTTCAGTCATATGCAATCCGTTAATCCATACCAGTGGCGATGGCGGCATTATACGGGCCGACCCGCTGGCGGCCAGCCCCCGCGTCAATTCGTGCGCTTGTCGGAAAATGCCACATTTACATGAAGTAATTGCAAGCCCGGCGACTGGCAAAAGGCCCCACCTCAGTTAACATGGGCGGCTATCCGCAATTATCAAGGCCGTGCCGTGTATTTGGGCCCTCCTCCCCGTTCATCTCTGTGGCTGATGCTGTTGGGCATGCCGCTGTGCAGCAGCCCGGCGCTGGCCGATGACCTGTTCCTCGACAGCCAGCCCCTGCCCCAAGTGCTGACCGCCACGCGCCTCAAGCAATCGGCGGCGGCCGTGCCCGGCAGCATGACCGTGATCGACAGCGAGCTGATCAAGGCCAGCGGCGCGCGGGACATCAGTGAGTTGCTGCGCCTTGTGCCGGGCATGATGGTCGGCTACACCACCGGCAACCAGGCGGCGGTGAACTACCACGGCACCAGTGCCAGCGATGCGCGGCGCATGCAGGTATTGATCGATGGCCGCTCGGTGTACCGCGCGGGCCTTGCCACCGTGGACTGGAGCGACATTCCGGTGGCCATGGAAGATATCGAGCGCATCGAAGTGTTCCGTGGCCCCAACACCGTCAGTTACGGCGCCAATGCCCTGATGGCGGTGGTCAACATCCTCACGCGCTCGCCGGCCAACAGCCACGGCACACGGCTCAAGGTGGTGCGCGGCGCACGCGGCATCAATGACTTCTATGCCAGCCAGGGCGCTGGCTGGGACAGCGGCGACTTGCGCCTGTCCCTTTCCGGGCAGCAGGATGACGGCTTCGACAGCGATGCCGCCGGTGCCGACCGTCGTGATGGCCGCCGCCTCAACCGCTTCAGCCTGGCGATCAGCCAGACGTTGAACACGCAGCAGAGCATCGATGTGCAACTGGATGCCAAGGAAGGCACCAATCAACGTCCTTATACCTACAGCCCGGTCTTTGCCGGGATTACCGAAGGCGGAAACAATTCCGACGTCTCAGCCAAGGACTACGCCGGCTCCCTGCGCTGGAACTTTGACTTCAACCCTGACCACAGCCTGTATATCCAAGGTTCGGCGCAGCAGTGGGATCGCCGGCAAATATGGAAAGCCTGTGACGCCAAGGTCTCGTTCAGCCCCGAGCTGACCCAACTGTGGCAGATGAACCCCAACTACGCCGAATTACTGGCCCGGCACATGGACACTTACAGCCAAGGCAGCGCGCCACCGGGCAGCGCCGCCGAGCAAGCCTTGGCCAACCAGGTGCTGGACCAGTGGCGCAACGGCGCCAGCCAGAGCGTATGCGGCGACATCGACCAGAGCACCCGTGAAAGCCGCTACGACCTGGAGGTTCAGGACACCCTCAGTCTGTCCGACAGCCTGCGCCTGGTCAGCGGCATGAACTACCGCTACGACCGCGCCGACTCCGACACCTACTTCAACGGCACGCTGGACGACACCACCTGGCGCCTGTTCGGCCAGTTGGAGTGGCGCGCCAGCGAGCATTGGTTGCTGCAGGGTGGCGCCATGTATGAAGACACGTATCTGAGCGGCAACTCGCTGACGCCGCGGGTAGCGGTCAACTACCTGATCAACCCGCGCCACGGCCTGCGCGCGGTGTACTCCGAAGCGATCCGCTCACCGGATATGTTCGAGAACAACGTCAACTGGAGCTATCGCGTCACCAACCTCAGCTCCCCTGCCTATGGGCAGACTACCGGGCAATACTTCGTAAAGACCCGCGGCCCGGGAAACCTCAATAAAGAGATGATGAAATCGCGGGAACTGGGGTACAACGGCTTCTTCGCCGACATCGGGCTGAACATGGACGTGAAACTGTTCTATGACGAGATCACCGACATGATCAGCTCGCCGCTGCGCAATAATCAGTACGTCGCCAGCAATGCCAACAGCGCACGCTTCACCGGCGCCGAGTCCCAGTTCGACTGGCGCGTGAGCAACGCCGACCGCCTGCGCCTGACCTATGCCTATGTCGACGCCACCAGCAGCAACCCGCTGGACAAGGCGCAGACCGCACGTAACAGTGGCTCGGCCGGCTGGTTGCGGGAATGGGGCCAGGGCTGGTCCAGCGCATTGTTCTACTATGGCGATGACGCACTCAACGAGTATCGCTTCGAACGGGTCGACCTGCGGGTGGCCAAGCGCATTGCCTTGGGCGGCGCCAACGTCGAGCTGGCGGGCATGCTGCAACAGCGCCTTGATAACCAGCCCACTACCTTGGCCGACAACAATTACGACCATCGCCAGGTCCTCTATTTCAGCGCAGAGTTAGAGTTCTGACATGGGCGACTTGTCACGGATGACTTGCTTTTCTCTCAACACGCTCTGGCGACGCGCGGTGCTGCTCGTCTGCCTGCTGGCGGCCGCGCCGGCCTGGAGCGCCGATATCCTGCTGACCGCCGCCGAAGACAGCGCCGGGGTCCAGGACTTCACCCAGGCCCTGGCCCGGCAACGCCCCGAAGACACGGTCACCTTCACCGTCCTCGATGACTTGCCGGCACCCAGCCGACTGCCAGCCACTACCCGCCTGATCCTGCTCGACCTGCCCAGCCTCGACTGGCGCTTGCGGGACGCCCAGGGCCCGCCGACCCTGGTGCTGCGCATCAGCCGGCTGCAGGCCCAGCAGCGCCTGGGCGCAACGCAACACCCGCGCATCAGCCTGTTGTGGAGCGACCCACCGCTGGCGCGCCAATTGCGCCTGATCGCCGGCATCCTGCCCCAGGCGCGGCGCATCGGTGTGCTGTACGGCGCCGACAGTGAATTCCTGCTGACCGAACTGCGCCAGCACGCCACGCCGCTGGGCCTGCAGATCGTGCCCCAGCGTTGGGACAACATTAACGACAGCCGGCCGCTGCAAACCCTGTTCAGAAAAAGTGACGTGCTGCTCGGCCTCGACGACCCGCAGTTGTACAACCCGAAAACCGCGAAGAACCTGCTGCTGAGCAGCTACGCCCAGCAATTGCCGCTGGTGGGCCCGAATGCAGGGTTTGTGCGGGCCGGCAGCCTGGCCAGCACCTACAGCGACCAGGCCGACTGGCTGGCCGTGCTCGACCGCCTGCTCGACCACCCGCCCGCCAACTGGCCGCGTTCGCTGTATCCGGAACACTTCAAAATCGTCGGCAACCCCCAAGTCGCGCGCTCACTGGGGCTCGAACAGGTGGACGAAACCAGCGTCGCCACGCGACTGGCCGAAGGAGAAAAACGTCCATGACCTTGCGTCGTCGTTGGGACATCAACACCCGCACCCAGCTCATCACCCTGGGCCCGGCGCTGTTGCTGACGTTGCTGTTGATCAGCTTCTTTACCTTCGTGCGTATCCAGGACCTGCGCCAGGAGCTGGATCACACCGGCCAGCTGATCGCCAACCAACTGGCGCCCGCGACCGAATACGGGGTGATATCCGGCAACAATGAGGTGCTTGAGAGCCTGTTGCGCGCCACGCTGGCGACACCCCATGTGCGCTTCCTGGAGATTCAGGACAGCAGCGAGAATATCCTGGTGTACGTCGAGCAGCCTTCGGAGAAACACGACCGCTCGCTGTCGGTAAAGGTGTTCCAGGCGCCGATCCGCCTGCAACACATCCAGTTGGGCAATGATTTTTTCCAGGACAACCTCAACGAATCCAAGGCGCCGCGGGCAGACTACCTGGGCCGGGTGATCGTGGGCATGTCCAACGATGCCTTCAGCCAGCGCCAGCAGGAGATCCTGTTCAAGGCTGGCATCCTGGCGCTGTTCGCCCTGTTGTTTACCTTCCTGCTCGCCCGGCGCCTGGCCGCCAGCCTGTCGCAGCCGATCAGCGCCATGGGCCATGCGGTGAAAGCCATCCAGCAAGGCGACTACAAGACACCGCTGCCGATCGTGGATGACTCGGAACTGGGCGACCTGTCGCGGCACATCAACAACCTCGCCGCAGGCCTCAACCAGGCCAGCCGTGAACAGCAGCAGGCCATGGCCCAATTGATCCAGACCCGCGAAGAGGCCGAGCGCGCCAACAACGCCAAGTCGGATTTCCTGGCCATGATGAGCCACGAGCTGCGCACGCCCATGAACGGAGTGCTGGGCATGTTGCAGTTGCTGGAAACCACCGAAATGACCGAGGAGCAGACCGAGTACGCGGCGCTGGCCTCCGAGTCCACCGAGCATTTGCTCAAGGTCATCAACGATATCCTCGACTTCTCGCGGATCGAACGCGCCGCCCTGGAGCTGGAGCATATTGCGTTCAACCTGGCGGACCTGATCAACAGCTGCGCCCAGGCCTTCCAGCACAGCGCCCAGCAGCGCGGGTTGGCGCTGACGCTGTCGATCCCGCAGGGAATGGACGCCCTGCGCGTGCAGGGTGACCCGACGCGTATCCGCCAGATCCTGGTGAACCTGATCGGCAACGCGTTGAAGTTCACCGAGCACGGCAGTGTCAACGTCGAACCGCAGTGGCAGACCCTCGACCATGAACTGCTGTGGTTCACCTGCACCGTGCGCGACAGCGGCATCGGGATATCCGCCGAGCGCCTGGAATTGATGTTCGATGCGTTCCAGCAGGCGGACAGTTCCATTTCAAGACGTTACGGCGGCACCGGCCTGGGCCTGCCCATCGCCCGCACCCTCGCCGAGCGCATGGGCGGCACCCTGCGTGCCCAGAGCGAAGAGGGCCGCGGCTCGGTGTTCACCCTGGAAATTCCCCTGGCCATTGACCAGCACAGCGTACCGAGCATCGCCAGCGACGCCGACGGCAAAGCCGGCGCGGGCAATGGCCGCCATGTCTTGCTGGTGGAAGACAACCCGGCCAACCGCACCGTGGTCGAAGCCATGCTGCGCAGCCTGGGCTTTGAAGTGAGCCTGGCCACCGACGGTGCCGAGGCGATCCGCAGCGCCGAAAGCCTGATTTTCACGGCGATCCTGATGGATTGCCGGCTGCCGCTGATCGATGGCTACGAGGCCACTCGGCGGATTCGCCAGTTGCCGGGTTGCGCCGATCTGCCGATCATCGCCCTGACCGCCAATGCCTTGCAGGGCGACCGTGAAGCCTGCCTTGAAGCAGGAATGAACGATTACCTGGCCAAGCCGTTCAAACGCACGGATTTGCAGCAAATCCTGCAGCGTTGGGTGCAATAGCGCCGCGCCATCAGCCAACTCTGACTGGCGTGAAAGGCGAAAGTGCGGCAGTCTTAGGCACCCGAACGAGCCCATAAACGGGCCCGGTTTAACATTTCAGTGAACAAGTGTACATTGAGTACCTTGCCGCTGTGACTTTCACTACAACGCAATAGTCTATGTGTAGGCTGCCGACATGAGGCATGAACGCTTCATTCGGTTCGGGAAGATTTGCCCTACCCTGCCGCATGGGATTATTGAGGAGCTCGCATGACCAAACAAAACGCCTTTACTCGGGAAGAACTGCTGCGCTGCAGTCGCGGTGAGCTGTTCGGCCCAGGTAACGCGCAACTGCCCGCCCCGAACATGCTGATGGTGGATCGCATCACCCATATCAGCGAAGAAGGTGGCAAGTACGGCAAAGGTGAATTGGTCGCCGAGCTGGATATCACCCCGGACCTCTGGTTCTTCGCCTGCCATTTCGAAGGTGACCCGGTGATGCCGGGCTGCCTGGGCCTCGACGCCATGTGGCAACTGGTCGGCTTCTACCTGGGCTGGCAAGGCCTGCCGGGTCGCGGTCGCGCCCTGGGTTCGGGTGAAGTGAAGTTCTTTGGCCAGGTCCTGCCGACCGCCAAGAAAGTCACCTACAACATTCAAATCAAGCGCGTCCTCAAGGGCAAGCTGAACCTGGCCATCGCCGACGGTTCGGTGACTGTCGACGGTCGCGAGATCTATACTGCCGAAGGCCTTCGGGTTGGCGTATTCACTTCCACTGACAACTTTTAAGGGTTATCCGCATGCGCCGCGTCGTTATCACTGGTCTGGGTATCGTTTCTTGCCTGGGCAATGACAAAGAGACCGTCACCGCTAACCTGCGTGCAAGTCGCCCTGGCATCCGCTTCAACCCGGAATATGCCGAAATGGGTCTGCGTAGCCAGGTTTCCGGCTCCATCGACCTGCCCCTCGAAGAGCTGATCGATCGCAAGATCTATCGCTTCGTCGGCCACGCTGCCGCCTACGCCTACCTGGCGATGAAAGATGCGATCGCCGACTCCGGCCTGAGCGACGACCAGGTATCGAACGTACGCACCGGCCTGATCGCCGGCTCCGGCGGCGCATCGACCCTCAACCAGATGGAAGCGCTGGACATCCTGCGCGAAAAAGGCGTGAAGCGCGTCGGCCCGTACCGCGTTACGCGGACCATGGGCAGCACCGTTTCGGCCTGCCTGGCGACACCGTTCGCGATCAAGGGTGTGAACTACTCGATCTCGTCGGCGTGCGCCACCAGCGCCCACTGCATCGGGACTGCCGTTGAGCAGATCCAGCTGGGCAAGCAGGACATCGTGTTCGCCGGCGGCGGTGAAGAAGAGCATTGGAGCCAATCGTTCCTGTTCGACGCCATGGGCGCGCTGTCTACCCAATACAACGAAACCCCGGAAAAGGCTTCCCGTGCCTACGACGCCAAGCGTGACGGTTTCGTCATCGCCGGCGGTGGCGGCATGGTGGTGGTCGAGGAGCTGGAGCACGCTCTGGCCCGTGGCGCCAAGATCTATGCCGAAATCGTCGGCTATGGCGCGACCTCCGACGGCTACGACATGGTTGCCCCAAGCGGTGAAGGCGCCATCCGTTGCATGCAGATGGCGATGTCTACCGTGGATACCCCGATCGACTACCTGAACACCCACGGCACTTCGACTCCGGTCGGCGACGCCAAGGAAATGGAAGGCGTACGCGCGGTATTCGGCGACAAGGCCCCGGCCATCAGCTCCACCAAGAGCCTGTCCGGTCACTCCCTGGGCGCCGCCGGTGTTCACGAAGCGATCTACTGCCTGCTGATGATGGAAGGCAACTTCATGGCCGGCTCGGCCAACATCGACGAGATTGATCCGGTCGTGGCCGATATGCCGATCCTGACCAAAACCGTTGAAAACGCCAAGATCGACACCGTGATGAGCAACAGCTTCGGCTTCGGTGGCACTAACGCCACCCTGGTGCTGAAACGCTGGCAGGGCAAGTAAGGCCTGTAGCTTGATCCCATAAAAAGCCCCGACTGGTTCGGGGCTTTTTTGAGGGTGATTGACCCAGACCGAGTCGTCTTCATCGCAGGCAAGCCAGCTCCCACATTTGGAATGCATTCCCCTGTGGGAGCTGGCTTGCCTGCGATGAAGCCGACTCGGTGTCCAGCCTCACGCCAAAACCGTGCCACCGTGACGTTCAGAGCTTGGGCAGAACCGCGAGGAAGTTATCCCGCGCCACTTTGCGCGCAACGTCCTCAGGCAAGGCATCCAGAAATGGGTCAAAGCGGCGCATTTCCTTGCCCAGCTTATTGAAACGCCCTACTACATCCGAGCCCAGCATGAACCGGTCGGGGAAGCGCTCCACCAGCTTGACCCACTCAGGCCGGGGCTGACCTGCGTCATCGAGCAGATACGGCGTCAGCATGCTCCAGGACAGGTCGATGTACAGGTTGGGATAAGCCTCCAGCATGCGGTTCAAGGTCGGCAGTAGAAAGTCCATCTGCACCTGATGGCGATGAATCTCCTTGCTGGTGCCGGCATGGGCCCAGATAAAGCGCGTGTGCGGATGGTTGCGCAGTGGCTCCTCCACTTCAGCCAGGTACAGCGGGTTACGCTCGCGCTTGGAGGTGATGTTGGAATGCAGCATCACCGGCAAATCATTCTCCGCCGCCAGGTGATAGATACGCGTCATGGCCTCGTTATTGGCGCGCGGGGTGTCGCCCGCCGTGAGGGCCGTAAGGTCATCATGACGCGTGAAGACTTCGCCGATGCCCTGCCACAGACCCGGGTTGAGGTCGAGCATGCGCTGGATATGCGCGTCCGAGTTCTTGTCGTTGGGGTTGAAGCCCGACAGAAACGGATGAAAATGCGCGCGCTGCTCAGGGGTCAGTTTGTTGACCGCCGCCGCGACGATCACGTCAGTGGCGCTGTACCAGTAGGCATCGGCGTCGTCACCGGCGTAGTAGCGCGGGCGCTTGGGTTCGTCTTCGTGCCATTTCTTCGCGACGGGTATGCCGGAAATCATCACATGTTCGATGCGGTTGTCGGCCATCGCCTTGAGCAGCTTGTCCATGCCGGCCGTTTCCTGGAAGAAATCGACGTAGTGCAGGTGCGCATCGCTGTAGGCATAGTCGCGAGCGTGCACGGCAAGGCTGCTGGCGGCGAGCAACAGGGCAAGGGGCAGGCGAGTCCAGGGCACGGTAAAACCTCGATAAGAGTTGATACGGGTAGACCTTGCGCGGCATGCCAGGGTTCATCCACGCGGAACATCGGAAGGCGCCTTCAGCCAATAGCGGCAACATCCTACCGAGCGGGTTATGCTCAGCCTCATCCAACCTGCTCAGACTGGGATGCACCATGACCCCCTTCACCGTGATCCGTCCTCGCCCCGAAGATGTCGAAGGCCAACCCATCCTGCGTCCGCTGCCCTCGCGGGCGTGCCGCAGCGTGGGCCCTTTTGTGTTCTTCGACCATATGCTGCCCACCCGCTATGCAGCGGGCGATGGCATGAACATCCGCCAGCATCCGCATATCGGGCTGAGCACCCTCACCTATCTGTTCGAAGGCGCGTTGCAGCACAAGGACAGCCTGGGCTCGGACCAGGTGGTGCAGGCCGGTGACGTCAGTTGGATGACCGCCGGCAGCGCGATCGCCCACGTCGAACGGACGCCCGAAGCCCTCAAGGCCAGTGGTTTCAGCCTGCATGGCCTGCAAGTATGGCTGGCGTCACCCAGGGACCACGAGACAGGGCCGGGGCATTACAGCCATCACCCGGCCGCGAGCCTGCCGGTGAGTGACAACCTCGGCGTGCATGTCCGCCTGATCGCGGGCAATGGGTTCTGCCTCAAATCGCCGGTGCCGGTGCTGTCGCCCACGTTGTATGCCGAAGTGCAGATGCAGACCGCCACTACGTTGCTGATCCCGGATGAGCATGAGGAACGCGCGGTGTATGTACTGGAAGGTGAAGCGCAATTGGAGGGCCAAGCGTTGGAAGTCCACAGCCTGGTGGTGTTGCCGGCCGGGCAGGAGCTGACGCTGTTCGCCGAGAGTGATTGCCATCTGGTGCTAGTCGGCGGCGCGCCGCTGGATGGGCCGCGGCGGATCAATTGGAATTTTGTGGCGAGTGACCCCGCGGTGATCGAGCAGGCCAGGCAGCGTTGGGCGGCGGGGGATTGGCCGACGGTGCCGGGTGAAACAGACAGAATTGAGTTGCCTGTCAGATAGCTATCGCAGGCAAGCCAGCTCCCACAGGTTGGAATGCATTTCAACCTGTGGGAGCTGGCTTGCCTGCGATAAGGCCGGAACAAGCGCTGAAGAATCAGCCCTTGAACACTTCATCCAACAAGTTATGCATCGACCGGAAGGCCCGTTCAGCCGTCTTGGCGTCATACATCATCTTGCCCGGCACATTCGCCTGCGGATCGGTAAACGAATGCACCGCGCCGCCATAGCTCAGCAATTGCCAATCCACACCGGCTGCGTTCATTTCATCTTCGAACGCCGGCAGTTGCTCCTTGGGCACCAAGGGGTCGGACGCGCCATGCAGCACCAGCACTGAACCCTTGATGTTCTTGGCATCCGCCGGGTTCGGCGTGTCCAGGGTGCCGTGGAACGAAATAGCAGCCTTGACTGGCGCACCGGTACGCGCCAGTTCCAGGGAGCAGCAACCCCCGAAGCAGAAACCAAAGGTTGCCAGCTTCGACGTATCGACAGCCGCTTCGAACTGGCCTTGCAGTTGTTCGAAGGCCGCCTGCATGCGCTTGTTCAGCAACGCGCGGTCGTTTTTCAACGGCATCATCGCGGCACCGGCTTCATCGCCGTTCGACGGACGCACGCTTTGCCCGTACAGGTCGGCGATCAGCACCACGTAGCCTTTGCCGGCCACGCTCTTGGCGATGTCTTCAGCACCCGCACTCACCCCCATCCAGTTCGGCGCCATCAACAGGCCTGGCAACGGGCCTTTATGGCTGGCATCAAACGCCAGACGGCTTTCATAAGACTGGCCATCAATCTGATAGACCACGGAACGCACAGTGATTTGGCTCATCATTTACTCCAGTTGAGATGGGTTAACGATGCTCCCTGTAGGAGCGAGCTTGCTCGCGAAAAACATCAACGATAACGCGGGTATCCTGGATAAACGCGGTGATTGTGGGTTTTTCGCGAGCAAGCTCGCTCCTACAGTGAAGCGGTACAGCTTTAACGAAAAAACCCGCCGAAGCGGGTTTTTTCTACAACGGTGTTAAACCGACAGTTCAACCAACAGCTTGTTCAGTCGGCGCACATAAGCGGCCGGGTCCTTGAGGCTGTCGCCGGCAGCGAGTGCCGCCTGGTCGAAGAGGATGTGAGACAAGTCGCCAAAGCGCTCTTCGCTCTGCTCGCCGTCGAGTTTCTCGATCAGCGGGTGAGCCGGGTTGAATTCAAAGATCGGCTTGGAATCCGGCACCTTCTGCCCGCTGGCTTCGAGGATCTGGCGCATCTGCATGCCCAGGTCCTGTTCACCGATGGCCAGGATCGCCGGGGAATCGGTCAGACGGTGGGAAACCCGCACTTCGCTGACCGCATCACCCAGGGACGCCTTGATTCGCTCAACCAGGCCTTCTTTGGACTTGGCGACTTCTTCGGCTTCTTTCTTCTCTTCCTCGGAGTCCAGGTTACCCAGGTCGAGGTCACCACGAGCTACGTCGACAAAGGACTTGCCGTCGAACTCGTTGAGGTAGCTCATCAGCCACTCATCGATACGGTCGGTCAGCAGCAGCACTTCGATGCCTTTCTTGCGGAAGACTTCCAGGTGCGGGCTGTTCTTGACCTGGGCGTAGGTTTCGCCGGTCAGGTAGTAGATCTTGTCCTGGCCTTCCTTGGCACGCGCCAGGTACTCGGCGAGCGACACTACCTGCTCGCCGTCGTCGCCTTGGGTCGAGGCAAAACGCAGCAGGCCGGCGATTTTTTCCTTGTTGGCAAAATCTTCCGCCGGGCCTTCTTTCATGACCTGGCCGAAGTTTTTCCAGAAGCCCTTGTATTGCTCAGGCTCGTTCTTCGCCAGTTTTTCCAGCATGTCGAGCACGCGCTTGGTCAGCGCCGACTTCATGGAGTCGATGATCGGGTCTTTCTGCAGGATCTCCCGCGACACGTTCAGCGACAGGTCGTTGGAGTCGACCACGCCCTTGATAAAGCGCAGGTACAACGGCAGGAAGGATTCCGCCTGGTCCATTACGAACACACGCTGCACGTAGAGCTTGAGGCCTTTGGGCGCTTCACGCTGGTACAGGTCGAACGGCGCACGGGCCGGTACGTAAAGCAGCGAGCTGTACTCCAGCTTGCCTTCCACCTTGTTGTGGCTCCAGCTCAGCGGGTTTTCGTAGTCGTGACCGATGTGCTTGTAGAACTCCTGATATTCCTCGTCCTTGATCTCGGTACGCGGACGGGTCCACAGGGCGCTGGCGCGGTTGACCACTTCCCATTCCTGGGCAGGGGCCTCTTCGCCTTCGGCGGCCGCTTGTTCTTTGGGCAGTTCGATCGGCAGCGCGATGTGGTCGGAGTACTTCTTGACGATGTTGCGCAGACGCCAGCCATCGGCGAATTCGTCTTCAGCATCTTTGAGGTGCAGCACGATGCGGGTACCACGTTCAGCCTTGTCGACCGTGGCGATTTCGAACTCGCCCTCCCCCTTGGAGGCCCAGTGCACGCCTTCACTGGCGTCGAGGCCGGCACGCCGGGTGAACACTTCGACCTGGTCGGCAACGATAAAGGCCGAATAGAAGCCCACGCCGAACTGACCGATAAGGTGCGAATCCTTCTTCTGATCGCCGGTGAGGTTCTTCATGAAATCGGCGGTGCCGGATTTGGCGATCGTGCCCAAATGGGTAATCGCGTCTTCGCGGCTCATGCCGATGCCGTTGTCTTCGATCGTGACGGTCTTGGCGTCTTTATCGAAACTCACGCGGATTTTCAGTTCGGCGCCACCTTCCAGCCACTCAGGCTTGGACAGGGCTTCGAAACGTAATTTGTCGACAGCGTCAGAGGCGTTCGAGATCAATTCGCGAAGGAAGATTTCCTTGTTGGAATACAGCGAATGGATCATGAGGTGCAGCAGTTGCTTCACCTCGGTCTGGAAGCCCAGGGTTTCCTTTTGAGTTTCCACACTCATGGTCATCAAACTCCAATTGGATGGCAGTGGCCGCGCCCTTGAGGGTTGGCGGCGGGTTGTCATCAAAGTTGGGGGCTAAGACCAGGATTTCAAGGGCGGCTCGCTTCCTCGATTTTGAAATGCGCGCGAGCGGTAGCGATGGGCTCGGCCGCCGTGCTTTGCCAGGCGGTAATCGCCACGTTTGCCACCCGCCGGCCCTGGCGCCATACCTGGCATTTGGCGTAAGTATCGCGAAACTGCCCGGCGCGCAGGTAATCCAGGGAAAAATCGATGATTTTCGGAATCCCCGGCGCACCGGTAAACACCAGCAAGTGCAACGCCGCCGACAGCTCCATGAAGCCTGCTATGACCCCGCCGTGCAGCGCCGGCAATATGGGGTTACCAATATTGTCCTTGTTGGCCGGCAGCCGAAACAGCAATTCGTCGCCGAGCCGCGTGCATTCAATGCCGATCAGCTTGGCGTAAGGGATCAGGCTGAGCAGCGCCTCGTAATCGCCGCGCTCATGGGCCTGTTCCAATCGCGTCTTGAAGCGGTGCGTCATAGCTGCTCTCCCTTGAGCGTGCTGCCCAGCCCTTGTGTGCCCTTGAGGTGCTTGCCCATGCGCATGAACGTGCCCACCACCTGGGCAATGGGTTGTTGCGGGTCAGCCTGGTAGGCGAAACCGCGGGTGAAGATCACATCGGTGGTCACCCGGTAGCACTGGGCAAAACCGTACACGGGCTGGTGTGGCGCGGCGGGATGCATATAGTCGATGCGCAGGTCGAGGGTCGGGCACACCTCAAACTCCGGCAAGACACACAGGGTGGCCATGCCGCAGGCGGTGTCCATCAGCGAGGTCAGCGCGCCGCCGTGGATCACGCCGGAGCCGGGATCGCCCACCAGATGCGGTGCATAGGGCATGACCAGCGTCATGCCCGCTTCAGTCGCCTCGTAAGCGCTGATACCGAGGACCTGACAATGGCGCAAGGCGGATACAAAGCGCGTCGCGCGCTCTAACAGAGGATTTTCGGTCATTCGATCCAGACTCTTATTGTGTGTTGATTCGAGGAGTAGAGACGCGCAGCTGAAAGTTCCTTGGCGCGGGTGGTTTATATATCTGAACGCCAGAAGGAACTAATACTGAACGGCCATGCTCGAAAGGCCAGTAGATATCTTCAATAAGGAGAAACACCCATGCGCAAGACTTTAGCTATTTCCATGATGTTGGCCGCTGCCCTCGGTCTCGCTGCCTGCGATAAGAAATCCGAAGACAAAGCCCAAGACGCTGCCTCGCATTCCGAGCAAGCTCAGAAAGATATGGCGAAGGCTCAGGATAAAGTGAACGACGCTGCGAAAGAAAACGCCGATGCTGCCAAAGCTCAGGCTGAATCGAACGAAGCCGCCGCAAAAGAAGCAGCACCTGCTACCCCTGCCACCGGTTCTTGAGACCGCGGCTTGAAATAGCTTAGCTGCAAAAAGAAAGCCCGCTTACATAGCGGGCTTTACTTTGTCTGGGTTTTTTATTTGTAAGGTTAATCAGGCCGCGTCTTTAACAGCTTCGGCCGGCGGTGTATCCGTCTGGGTATACACCATCACTTGCAGAACGTCGGAATGAAACTCCCGGCGATACAGCACCAACACCACCCCACTGCTCATCAACATGAACAACCAGGGGCTGACAAACCACGCCAGCATGGTCATGCCGAAGTAATAAGCGCGCAGGCCAAAGTTGAACTGGTTGGCGGCCATGGAAATCACCCGCGCCGCGCGCAGGGCAAACGCGTTGCGCTCCTGCTCCGACACGTGCCGCTCACCGATCATCGGTGCCGAGCCGACCAGCACCGCTGCGAAGTTGTACTGACGCATGCACCAGCTGAACGTGAAGAACGCATAGACGAATACCAGCGCCAGGCACAGCAGCTTGATTTCCGACATGCCCTGGGAGGCCTGCTGCACCATGGGGATGTCCGCCAACAGCGACACCGCGCGCTCCGAGGCGCCGAGCACGGTGAGAATGCCAGCCAGGATGATCAGGGTACTGGACGCGAAGAATGACGCATTGCGCTCCAGGTTGCCGATCACGCTGGCATCGGCGATGCGGTTGTCGCGCAGCAGCATGCGGCGCATCCAGTCCTGACGGTACAGATGCAACACGCTGGCCAGGCATGCCGTGTCGCGGGCTTTCCAAATGGCGTAGCGGGTGTAGCCGCCCCAGCACAGGACAAACCAGAGTGCGGCGAGCAGGTGGATCTGATTGGCTTCGATGAACGACATGCGGGTCCTCATGCAGGTGAATAGGTGCAAACGCGGTACAAAAGGTGGGAGCTGGCTTGCCTGCGAAGACGGTGGGTCAGCACCTGATGAGCTGACTGATCCACCGCTATCGCAGGCAAGCCAGCTCCCACATTGACCGTGTTCCAACTTTAGAGCTTGTAAGCCATACACACATAAAAAATGCCCCGTATCGATTGATACGAGGCATTTCCGTGTCGCCCTGAAGCGATGTTACGCGATCGCTTCGCTACGCTTGCCGAGCATGCGATCAACCACCGCCGCCACGCCCAGTGTCATCACCGACGGCACCAACCACGCCAGCCCTTGCTCGCTCAACGGCAAATTCGCCAACTGCGATGGCATCCAGCCGGCCAAACCCGCGCCCTTGAGCGCATCGATGCAACCAAAGATAAACGACACCAGCATCACCGGCCCCACAATGCGGCCCTGCTCATGCCAGAAGTCTTTGCAGAAGCTCAGCGCCACCAGCACGATGCAGGGCGGGTAGATCGCGGTCAGTACAGGGATCGAGAAGGCAATCAATTTGGTCAGGCCCAGGTTCGACACGAACAGCGAGAACAACGCCAGGATCACCACCAGGGTCTTGTAGGACAGCGGCAAGACTCGGCTGAAATACTCGGCGCAGGCACACGTCAGGCCCACGGCAGTGACCAGGCAGGCCAAGGAGATCAGCACGGCCAGGAAGCCGCTGCCCAGGGAGCCGAAGGTATGTTGCACATAGGCGTGCAATACCGCGGCGCCATTGGCGGCACCGGCGGCGACCTCATGACTGCCCGAGCCCAGGCGGAACAGGCTGATGTACACCAGGGCCAGGCCCACGCCGGCGATCAGGCCGGCAATGATGGCGTAGCGGGTGATCAGCTTCGGCGACTCGACACCACGGGAACGAATGGCGTTGACGATCACGATGCCGAACACCAGGGCGCCCAGGGTATCCATGGTCAGGTAGCCATTGATGAAGCCCTCGGAGAACGGCGCCGCCACGTATTTCGGGGTGGCGACACCCACGTCACCAACCGGCAAGGCGAATGCGGCGATGCCGAGGATGGCCAGGGCGATGATCTTCAGCGGCGCAAGGAAGCGACCTACCGTGTCCAGCAGTCGACCGGGGTACAGGGAAACAAAAAACACTACCAGGAAGTACACCGAGCTGTAGAGAAACAGCGCCAGCGGGCTTTCGCCGGTCAGCGGCGCCAGGCCCACTTCGAAGGATACGGTTGCGGTACGCGGGGTGGCGAACAGCGGGCCTACCGCCAGGTACGCCGCCGCTGCCAGCAGGCCACCGGCGATCTTGCCGATCGGGCTGCTCAACGCGTCCATGCCGCCACCGACCTTGGCCAGGGCAATCACAGTAACCACCGGCAAACCCACGGCAGTGATCAGGAAGCCCAGCGCCGCCATCCAGACGTGAGGCCCGGACTGCAAACCAACGATAGGCGGAAAGATGATGTTGCCAGCGCCCACGAACAGGGCAAACGTCATGAAGCCAAGCGCCAGGATATCCTGGCTTTTCAACACTTTCATTTAAGGAAATACCACACTACTGAATCGGAATTTAGAGGGGGATTCCCTATGGATGAGGGAAATACTGCCGGCCCTTATGGGAGCCAACGGGTCCAGCGCGCGGCTTCCTTTTGGGAGGCGGACGCATAAAGAGGCGGCTAGGTTACCGAATTAGGCTGACAAGCGCACTGTTGCGGGGCGAACTGTCCGATAAGCGACACTTTCATGTCGCGTTTTCATACTTAATTTGGCATTACTGACCTCTGTGGGAGCTGGCTTGCCTGCGATGCAGACACCTCGGTGTATCAGGAAAACCGTGTCGATGCATTCGCAGGCAAGCCAGCTCCCACAGGGGATCGAGTTCAATTCAAAAAATGTAAGTATCCCAGAACGCACAAAGGCCACCCGAAGGTGGCCTTTGTGTGGATGAAGCGTCAGCTAAGCGCGAAGCTTACTTGACAGCCCAGCCAGTCAGCTCGGACAAAGCCTTGCCGATGTCTGCCAGCGAACGCACGGTTTTAACACCTGCGTCTTCCAGGGCAGCAAACTTCTCGTCTGCAGTACCCTTGCCACCGGAGATGATTGCGCCCGCATGGCCCATGCGCTTGCCCGCAGGGGCAGTCACACCAGCGATGTAGGAAACAACCGGCTTGGTCACGTGTGCCTTGATGTAGGCAGCCGCTTCTTCTTCAGCCGAACCGCCGATCTCACCGATCATCACGATCGCTTCGGTCTTCGGGTCTTCCTGGAACAGCTTCAGGATGTCGATGAAGTTGGAGCCCGGGATCGGGTCACCGCCGATGCCGACGCAAGTCGACTGACCGAAACCGGCGTCAGTGGTCTGCTTCACAGCTTCGTAGGTCAGGGTGCCGGAACGGGAAACGATACCGACTTTGCCTGGCAAGTGAATGTGACCCGGCATGATGCCGATCTTGCATTCGCCTGGGGTGATCACGCCTGGGCAGTTAGGGCCGATCAGGACTACGCCCAGCTCGTCGCACTTCACTTTAGCGTCCAGCATGTCCAGGGTAGGAATGCCTTCGGTGATGCAGACGATCAGCTTGATGCCGCCGAATGCCGCTTCCAGGATGGAGTCTTTGCAGAAAGGTGCTGGAACGTAGATCACGCTGGCGGTGGCGCCAGTTTTTTCTACAGCATCTTTCACGGTATTGAACACGGGCAGGCCCAGGTGTTCGGTGCCGCCTTTACCAGGGGTTACGCCGCCAACCATCTTGGTGCCGTATTCGATGGCTTGCTGGGTGTGGAAACTACCTTGCGAACCGGTAATACCCTGGCAGATAACTTTGGTGTCTTTATTGATCAGGACGCTCATTATTTGCCCTCCGCAGCTTTGACAACTTGTTGAGCAGCGTCGGTCAGGCTGGTAGCCGCGATGATGTTCAAACCGCTTTCTGCCAGTACTTTAGCGCCCAGTTCAGCGTTGTTGCCTTCAAGGCGAACAACAACCGGGATTTTAACGCCGACTTCTTTCACTGCACCGATGATGCCTTCGGCAATCATGTCGCAACGAACGATGCCGCCGAAGATGTTGACCAGTACTGCGGCGACGTTGGAGTCGGACAGGATGATCTTGAACGCTTCGGTAACGCGTTCCTTGGTAGCACCGCCGCCCACGTCGAGGAAGTTGGCTGGCTTGCCGCCATGCAGGTTGACGATGTCCATGGTACCCATGGCCAGGCCGGCACCGTTGACCATGCAACCGATGTTGCCTTCCAGGGCCACGTAGTTCAGTTCGAACTTGGCGGCGTGCGCTTCGCGCGGATCGTCTTGCGACGGATCGTGGAAAGTCTTCAGCTTAGGCTGACGGTACATGGCGTTGGCGTCGATGTTGATCTTGGCGTCCAGGCAGTGCAGATCGCCATCAGCCTTGATCACCAGCGGGTTCACTTCCAGCAGGGCCAGATCGTGATCCTGGAACAGTTTGGCCAGACCGACGAAGATCTTGGCGAACTGGGCAACTTGCTTGCCTTCCAGGCCCAGCTGGAAAGCCAGCTCGCGCCCCTGGAATGGCTGTGCGCCAACCAATGGATCGATAGTGGCCTTCAGAATTTTTTCTGGGGTTTCTTCGGCGATCTTTTCAATGTCCACGCCACCTTCGGTGGAAGCCATGAACACGATGCGACGGCTCGAACGGTCAACGACAGCGCCCAGGTACAGCTCTTTAGCGATATCAGTGCACGATTCAACCAGGATCTTGGTGACTGGCTGGCCATTGGCATCAGTCTGGTAAGTCACCAGACGCTTGCCCAGCCACTGCTGTGCGAAGGCCTTGGCGTCTTCTTTGCTGCGAACCAGCTTGACGCCGCCCGCTTTACCGCGACCACCGGCGTGGACCTGGGCTTTGACGACCCACTCGGTGCCGCCGATCTTGTCGCAGGCTTCTGCTGCTGCTTCCGGGGTGTCTACTGCGTAGCCCTTGGAAACTGGCAGGCCGTATTCAGCGAACAGCTGCTTACCCTGATACTCGTGAAGATTCATGCTTTTTACCGTCTTCGTTAGGTACTGCGCATTCGGCGCTGCGCTCATTATGAGTGCCGCGCCACCTGTGACTGCTGCTTGCGCAACTTGCGGGGCTTATGGCCCGTAAAGCTGCGCAAGGCTGCGTCCAGCGGATATTCCGCGGTGAGTCTTGCGCGCAAGGCTCACGACGGGCAACTCCGCCGTGGTTTCTTATTATCTCGCTTAGCGCTTCTTGCGGTTGGCGATGTGGATGGCGCCGCCATTCACGGCCAACGCTGCTTCGTGCAACGCTTCGGACAGGGTCGGATGGGAGAAGACCATCATGCCCAGGTCCTCGGCACTTGTGCCGAATTCCATACCGATCGCGCCTTGCTGTACCAGTTCCGCAGCGCTTGGGCCAATCACGTGGACGCCCAATACGCGGTCAGTCTTGGCATCAGCGATGACTTTGACAAAACCACCGGTGTCGTTGGCTGCCATGGCACGGCCAGAAGCGGCAAACGGGAAGGTGCCGACGTTAACTTCAACGCCTTCAGCTTTCAACTGCTGTTCGTTCTTGCCGACCCATGCAATTTCCGGGTGGGTATAGATGACCGATGGGATCAGGTCGTAGTTCATCTGGGTTTTGTGGCCCTTGATGCGCTCGACAACCATGATGCCTTCTTCGGACGCCTTGTGCGCCAGCATCATGCCGCGAACCACGTCGCCGATGGCGTACACGCCCGGTACGGTGGTAGCGCATTGATCATCAACGTGGACGAAGCCACGCTCGTCGATGTTCACGCCACTGTCAGCGGCCAGCAGGTCGGTGGTCACCGGACGGCGACCCACGGCCACGATCAGCTTATCGAACGTGATGGTCTGCTCGCCGTCTTTGTCGGTGTAGGTCACGACCACTTCTTCGCCGTTGACCTTGGAGCCGGTAACGCGGGCCCCCAGCTTGATGTCCAGACCTTGTTTGGTCAGGGTCTTGTAGGCTTCCTTGGACACTGCGGTGTCGGCAGCCAGCAGGAAGGTGTCCAGGGCTTCCAGCACGGTGACTTCGGAACCCAGGCGGGACCATACCGAACCCAGCTCCAGGCCGATCACGCCGGCGCCGATCACGCCCAGACGCTTAGGCACTGCCTGGAATTCCAGGGCGCCGGTCGAATCGACGATCACGTTCTGGTCAACAGGAGCAGGCGGAATGTCGATTGGGCGCGAGCCTGGGGCCAGGATCACGTTTTCGGCTTCGATGACTTCTACCGAACCGTCCGGCTTGGTGATTTCAACTTTCTTGCCGGCCAGCAGCTTGCCGTGGCCTTGCAGGGAAGTGACGCCGTTGGCCTTGAACAAGGTCGCAACGCCGGAGGTCAGGCCTTTGACAATATTGGCCTTACGGCCAACCATCGCAGGTACGTCCATGGTCACGCCGGCATGGTTGATGCCGTGAATCGCGAAACCATCCTGGGCTTCGTGGAATTTCCAGGAGCTGTCCAGCAGCGCCTTGGAAGGAATGCAGCCAACGTTCAGGCAAGTACCGCCCAGCGCCAGTTTGCCTTCCTTGTCGGTGTATTTTTCGATGCAAGCAGTCGAGAGGCCCAGTTGTGCGGCCTTGATAGCGGCAACGTAGCCGCCAGGGCCTGCACCAATCACTACAACGTCAAATTTCTGTGTCATGAAAATAGATCCTCTATTCAGCGACAAGCTTCAAGCGTCAAGCTGCGAGCCAAGCTGATTTTCCTTACAGCTTGCAGCTCGCAGCATGAAGCTGCTTTATCAGATGTCCAGCAGCAGACGAGCCGGGTCTTCCAGCAGATTCTTGATGGTCACCAGGAAAGTCACGGCTTCTTTACCGTCGATCAGGCGGTGATCGTAAGACAGCGCCAGGTACATCATCGGGCGGATCACGACCTGGCCGTTGATGGCCATCGGACGCTGGATGATGTTGTGCATGCCCAGGATTGCGGCTTGTGGCGGGTTGACGATCGGGGTCGACATCATCGAACCGAAGGTACCACCGTTGGTGATGGTGAAGGTACCACCGGTCATCTCATCGATGGTCAGTTTGCCGTCACGGGCTTTCTTGCCGAAGCCGGCGATGCCGCCTTCGATTTCAGCCAGGCTCATCAGTTCGGCATTACGCAGTACCGGAACCACCAGGCCACGGTCGCTGGACACGGCAACGCCGATATCGGCGTAGCCATGGTAAACGATGTCGGTGCCATCGATGGAAGCGTTGACCGCCGGGTAGCGCTTCAGCGCTTCGGTAGCCGCCTTCACGAAGAAGGACATGAAGCCCAGGCGCACGCCGTTGTGGGACTTCTCGAACAGGTCCTTGTACTTCGAACGCAGGGCCATGACTTCGGTCATGTCGACTTCGTTGAAGGTGGTCAGCATCGCCATGTTCGACTGTGCTTCAACCAGACGCTTGGCCACGGTGGCCCGTACGCGGGTCATCGGCACACGCTTCTCGGTACGGTCGCCGGCAGCGAACACAGGCGCGGCGGCAGCCGGTGCAGCGGCCTTGACAGGCGCGGCGGCCGGGGCGTTTTTCTTGGCTTCAACAGCGGCAACCACGTCTTCCTTGGTCACGCGGCCATCTTTGCCGGTGCCTTTGATGGACGCCAAGTTGATGCCGTTCTCGTCAGCCAGCTGGCGAGCAGCCGGTGCAGCGATCGGGTCTTCGCCACCCGCGGCCGGAGCGGCGGCTGGAGCCGAAGCGGCAGCCGGTGCGGCGGCGGCAGGCGCAGCAGCAGCGCTGCCCTCTTCGATCGAGCCCAGCACCTGGTTCGACAGAACGGTCGCGCCCTCTTCGGCAACGATTGCGCCCAGCACGCCGTCAGCTTCGGCCAATACTTCCAGCACGACCTTGTCGGTCTCGATGTCGACGATCAGGTCGTCACGCTTGACGGCCTCGCCTGGTTTCTTGTGCCAGGTGGCAACGGTGCCATCGGCAACCGATTCCGGGAATGACGGGGCTTTGATTTCGATAGCCATTATCTGTGGGTCCTTAAAATTCGGTTTCAGTCAGCGCGAAGGCGTTAAACAGTGAAGGCATCTTGCAGCAGTTTTTCCTGCTGTTCGGCGTGCATCGACGCATAACCACAGGCAGGTGCAGCAGAAGCATCACGACCGGCGTACTCCAGGCCCAGGGCCTTGTTATGGTTGCCGATGCTGCGACGCAAATGATGCTGGCTGCTGTACCACGCGCCCTGGTTCATCGGTTCTTCCTGGCACCACACCACGTGAGTGAGGTTTGTGTAAGGCGCGATGGCCTCCATCAGGTCGTCTTCCGGGAACGGGTAAAGCTGCTCGATACGCACGATGGCGATGTCTTCGCGGCCTTCGGCACGGCGTTTTTCCAGCAAGTCGTAGTAGACCTTGCCGCTGCACAGGACCAGGCGAGTCACCTTGGCCGCTTCCAGCGTGTCGATTTCCGGAATAACGGTCTGGAACGAACCATCCGCCAGATCTTCCAGGGTCGAGACCGCCAGTTTATGCCGCAGCAGCGACTTCGGTGTCAGCACGACCAGCGGCTTGCGCAGCGGGCGGATCACCTGGCGACGCAGCAAGTGGTAGATCTGCGCCGGGGTCGTCGGCACGCACACCTGGATGTTGTGCTCGGCACACAGCTGCAGGTAACGCTCCAGACGGGCCGAGGAGTGCTCGGGACCCTGGCCTTCATAACCGTGTGGCAGCAGCATGGTCAAACCGCACAGGCGGCCCCACTTGTGCTCGCCGCTGGTGATGAACTGGTCGATCACCACCTGGGCACCGTTGGCGAAGTCGCCGAACTGGGCTTCCCAGATCACCAGCGCCTGAGGCGTGGTGGTCGAGTAGCCATATTCGAACGCCAGTACGGCTTCTTCGGACAGGAACGAATCGTACAGGTCGAAACGCGGCTGGCCTGCGTACAGGTTCTGCAACGGGATGTAGGTGCCCGCGTCTTTCTGGTTGTGCAGCACGGCATGGCGGTGCGAGAACGTACCACGGCCGATGTCCTGGCCGGTCATGCGGATCGGGTGACCTTCGAACGCCAGGGTTGCGTACGCCATGGTTTCGGCGTAACCCCAGTTGATCGGCAGGCCGCCGGCTTGCATCTTCTGACGATCTTCGTAGATCTTCGAGACCTGGCGCTGAACCACGAAGCCGTCCGGAATTTCCAGCAGCTTGGCGGACAATTCCTGCAAGGTCTTCAGATCGAAGGTCGTATCGTGACGCGCAGTCCAGGCATGGCCCAGGTACGGACGCCAGTCGACGAACAGCTCTTTGTTCGGCTCTTTAACCAGGCTTTTTACAACATGCAGACCATTGTCCAGCGCGTTGCGGTATTCATCGATCTTGGCCTGAACACGCGCCTCATCAACAATACCGGCCTTGGTCAGGCTTTCGGCATACAGCTCACGGGTGGTGCGCTGCTTGGCGATCTGCTGGTACATCAACGGCTGGGTGCCGCTTGGCTCGTCCGCTTCGTTGTGACCGCGACGGCGGTAACACACCAGGTCGATCACCACGTCACGCTTGAACTGCATGCGGTAGTCGATAGCCAGTTGGGTCACGAACAGCACGGCTTCCGGATCATCGCCATTCACATGGAGGATCGGCGCCTGGATCATCTTGGCAACGTCGGTGGCGTACTCGGTGGAACGCGCGTCCAGCGGGTTGCTGATGGTGAAGCCAACCTGGTTGTTGATCACGATGTGAACGGTACCGCCGGTCTTGAAGCCGCGGGTCTGCGACATCTGGAAGGTTTCCAGGACCACGCCTTGACCGGCGAATGCCGCGTCACCGTGGATGGAAATCGGCAGGACCTTTTCACCGGTGGTGTCATTGCGACGATCCTGACGAGCACGGACCGAACCCTCGACCACTGGAGAAACGATTTCCAGGTGGGATGGGTTGAAGGCCATGGCCAGGTGAACTTCACCGCCGGTGGTCATCACGTTGGACGAGAAACCCTGGTGGTATTTAACGTCACCGGAACCCAGTTCGACCTTCTTCTTGCCTTCGAACTCGTCGAACAGATCACGCGGGTTCTTGCCGAAGGTGTTGACCAACACGTTCAGGCGACCCCGGTGGGCCATGCCGATCACGACTTCCTTGGTGCCGTACGAACCGGAACGCTGGATCATCTCGTCGAGCATCGGGATCAGGCTTTCGCCGCCTTCCAGGCCGAAACGCTTGGTGCCCGGGTATTTGGTACCCAGGTATTTTTCCAGGCCCTCGGCCGCGGTGACGCGCTCAAGCAGGTGGCCGCGGACGTCGGCGGACAGCACCGGACGGCCACGCACACCTTCCAGGCGATGCTGGAACCAGTGGCGCTGCTCGGAATCGGTGATGTGCGTGAACTCAGCGCCGATGGTGCGGCAATATGTCTGCTGCAACGCTTCGTGAATTTCGCGTAGGCTCGCTTCCTCTTTGCCGATGAACAGGTCGCCGGCACGGAAGGTCGTATCAAGATCGGCATTGGTCAAGCCGTAATGATTGATCGACAGGTCAGCCGGTGCAGGACGCTGCCAGAGCCCCAGCGGGTCAAGCTGGGCCGCCTGGTGGCCACGCATCCGGTAGGCCTGGATCAGTCGCAATACTTCAACTTGCTTCTTCTCGTGCTCACTGCTCACGCTACCGGCGGAAACCGGTTGGGCGCGGCGCTGGTTCTTTGCCAGCAGCACAAACTGATCGCGAATCGTTGCGTGCGATACATCGGTGGCAGCGTTGCCGTCTGAAGACAACGTCTGAAATTTGGTGCGCCATTCTTCTGGCACAGCGTTAGGGTCGTGCAGGTAGAGCTCATAAAGCTCTTCCACATAGGCAGCGTTACCACCTGAAAGATAGCCGCTGTTCCACATGCGCTGCATCACGCTTTCTTGCATGCTTGGTCACCCTCGATTTGGGGACACCACCGGCGAAAACACCGAGTTTGCTTGCAAAAGGCCAAGTGCAGCGACCAAAACAAGCCACTTAGGATCACGCTGATAGTTCGGGTACCAACCCGAATGCCCCTGCTTGTCTCATTTCTTCAAAATAAGAGCCGCGGCTTTGTAAGTCGCTGCTCAAGTTAAAACTACGGCGCCGGTTGAAGCCTGCGCCGCAGCATTTACGGGCACAACGGTCCTGCCTTTACTACAACGCCGGTTACACGCCGCTCTGCAGCAGCATGTTACGGATGTGACCAATGGCCTTAGTCGGGTTCAGGCCTTTGGGACATACGTTGACGCAGTTCATGATCCCGCGGCAGCGGAATACGCTGAACGGGTCATCCAGCGAAGCCAGACGCTCGGACGTCTTGGTGTCACGGCTGTCTGCCAGGAAGCGGTACGCTTGCAGCAGGGCAGCCGGGCCCAGGAACTTGTCCGGGTTCCACCAGAAGGACGGGCAGGAGGTCGAGCAGCAAGCGCACAGGATGCACTCGTACAGACCGTCGAGCTTCTCGCGCTCTTCCGGGGATTGCAGACGCTCGATGGCCGGAGCCGGCGTGTCGTTCTGCAGGAACGGCTTAACCTTCTCGTATTGCTTGTAGAAGATGCTCATATCGACGACCAGGTCACGGATAACCGGCAAACCTGGCAGAGGACGAACGATCAGCTTGTTACCCTTGACCACGGCGGACAGCGGCGTGATGCACGCCAGGCCGTTTTTGCCGTTGATGTTCATGCCGTCGGAACCGCACACACCTTCACGGCAAGAGCGACGATAGGAGAAACCTTCGTCCTGCTCTTTGATCAGTGCCAATACATCCAGCACCATCAGGTCTTTACCACCGGTATCGACCTGGAACTCCTGCATGAACGGCGCAGCGTCCTGATCAGGGTTGTAGCGATAAACACTGACTTTCAACATGGCAGTCACCCTTAGTAAGTCCGAATCTTCGGTTCAAACGTCGGCACCGTCTTCGGCGAGAAGTTCACGGCACGCTTGGTCACGCGCTTGTCACCCGGGAAGTACAGGGTGTGGCACAACCAGTTCTCGTCGTCGCGGTCTTCAAAGTCTTCGCGGGCGTGGGCACCACGGGATTCCTTGCGAACCTCGGCGGCGATCGCCGTCGCTTCAGCCACTTCCAGCAGGTTTTGCAGCTCAAGGGCTTCGATACGAGCGGTGTTGAACGCCTGGCTCTTATCGTTGATCTTGACGTTGGCGATGCGCGTGCGCAGATCGGCCAGCTGGGCGATACCCTTTTGCATGTATTCGCCGGTACGGAACACACCGAAGTAGTTCTGCATGCAGCTTTGCAGCTCGCGACGCAGGGTTGCCACGTCTTCGCCATCCGTGCGCTCGTTCAGAGCATTCAGACGCGCCAGGGCGGTTTCGATGTTCGCGTCGGTGGCGTCATCGTATTCGATGCCGTCGGTCAGCGCTTTTTCCAGGTGCAGGCCGGCAGCGCGGCCGAATACCACCAGGTCGAGCAGCGAGTTGCCGCCCAGGCGGTTGGCGCCGTGTACGGATACGCAGGCCACTTCGCCAACGGCGAACAGACCGTGGATGATCTCGTCCACGCCTTCGGCGTTCTGCGTGATCGCCTGGCCGTGAATGTTGGTCGGCACGCCGCCCATCATATAGTGGCAAGTCGGAACAACCGGAACCGGAGCAACCACCGGGTCAACGTGTGCGAAGGTCTTGGACAGCTCGCAGATGCCGGGCAGACGGCTGTGCAGCACTTCTTCGCCCAGGTGATCGAGCTTGAGCAGTACGTGGTCGCCGTTCGGGCCGCAACCGTTGCCGGCGATGATTTCCTTGACCATCGAGCGAGCAACAACGTCACGACCAGCAAGGTCTTTCGCGTTCGGAGCGTAACGCTCCATGAAACGCTCGCCGTGCTTGTTGATCAGGTAACCACCTTCACCACGGCAACCCTCTGTAACCAGTACACCGGCGCCGGCGATGCCGGTCGGGTGGAACTGCCACATTTCGATGTCTTGTACCGGCACGCCGGCACGCAGCGCCATGCCAACGCCGTCGCCGGTGTTGATCAGGGCGTTGGTGGTCGACGCGTAGATACGGCCTGCACCGCCCGTCGCCAGCACGGTAGCCTTGGCGCGGATGTAGGTGGTTTCACCGGTTTCGATGCAGATGGCAATCACGCCGACGAACTCGCCCTTGCCGTTCTTTACCAGATCGACAGCGTAGTACTCGTTCAGGAACGTAGTGCCGGCTTTCAGGTTGCCTTGGTAAAGCGTGTGCAGCAGCGCGTGGCCGGTACGGTCGGATGCGGCGCAGGTACGGGCAGCCTGCCCGCCTTTACCGTAGTCCTTCGACTGACCGCCGAATGGACGCTGGTAGATACGGCCTTGCTCGGTACGGGAGAACGGCAGCCCCATGTGATCCAGCTCGAACACCGCGGCAGGGCCTTCCTGACACATGTATTCGATAGCGTCCTGGTCACCGATGTAGTCGGAACCCTTGACGGTATCGTACATGTGCCAGCGCCAGTCATCGTTCGGGTCGGCGGAGGCGATGGCGCAGGTGATGCCACCCTGGGCCGATACGGTGTGGGAACGGGTCGGGAACACCTTGGTGATCACGGCAGTCTTGTGACCGCCCTGGGCCAGCTGCAGCGCAGCGCGCATGCCGGCCCCGCCGCCACCAATAATGATGGCGTCGAATGAAATAGTTGGAATGTTAGCCATGAATCAGATACCCCAAAGAATCTGCACACCCCAGACGAAGTAAGCGAACATCGCGATGCCGCATACTGCCTGGAAGAGGAAACGGACTGCGGTCGCGGACTTGCCCAGCGCCATTGGCGTCAGGTAGTCGGTCGCGATGGTCCACATGCCGACCCAGGCGTGAGCGCCCAGGGCTACAAGGGCCAGCAGGCTGAAGATTCGCATCGCATTGTGGGCGAACAGGCCGTGCCATTGCTCAAAGCCGATGCCCGGGTTTGCGACGAGGTATCCGATCAGGAAAATGAAATAAGCCGCGAGAACGACCGCAGACACACGCTGTGCCATCCAGTCATAGAGGCCCGAACGCGACAGATTCGTAACGCTGGTTACCATATCCAAACTCCTGCCAGAACGATCAGCACCACGGAAATGGCGATGATGATTTTCGAGCCCAGGCGGCCGCCTTCCAGCGTCTCACCGATGCCCATGTCCATGATCAAGTGGCGCACGCCGGCTACCAGGTGATACAGCAGAGCGGACAGGAGGCCCCATGCTACGAACTTGGCCAGCGGGCTGGTCAAGTATGCCTTCACCTCGGCAAAACCTTCCTCGGAACCCAGGGATTTGCTCAATGCATAAAGCATGATGCCCAGGCCCAGGAACAGGATGATGCCGGAAACACGGTGCAGGAACGACGTAACGCCGGTGATGGGGAGTTTGATGGTCCTTAGGTCTAGGTTTACAGGTCGTTGGCTATTCACGGCTTTTTTTCACACTTAAGAGCCCCTAACAATCAGGGCAAAGTTGTCGGGGAGTGCACTGGTCAGGTAAGCACCACCCAGGGAGTGCGACCCCCAATGAAAGCAAGCCCAAAAGCCCTTGGCGGTCGGTGGCCGAGTATAGACAGTTAGGTTACTAATGACAACGCGCGCTCCTCACCCTAATAGCGGATTGCGCTGGGGGGATAAAAGGCGTAAACGGCGTTCAATTTCGACGAAATAGTAGGGTTAAAGCCTTCTGGGGCAAGACTTTAGGCAAATTGACATCTGAATTTATCTCACTATAGTGGTGCGGGCCCTGCGTGGGGGGCTGTCTGATGATTTGAAGCATAAATAGGAGGCCACATGGCTGACAAAAAAGCGCAGTTGATCATCGAGGGCGCAGCCCCCGTCGAGCTGCCCATTTTAACCGGCACCGTTGGTCCCGATGTTATCGACGTACGGGGCCTGACGGCCACGGGCCGTTTCACTTTCGACCCAGGCTTCATGTCGACCGCCTCTTGCGAGTCGAAGATCACCTATATCGATGGCGACAATGGCATTCTGCTTCACCGCGGCTACCCGATCGAGCAACTCGCCGAACAGTCGGACTATCTGGAAACCTGCTACCTGCTGCTAAATGGCGAATTGCCAACAGCCGAGCAGAAGGCCCAGTTCGTCAGCACCGTGAAGAACCACACCATGGTTCACGAGCAGTTGAAGACCTTCTTCAACGGCTTCCGCCGCGACGCCCACCCGATGGCCGTCATGTGCGGCGTAGTCGGCGCCCTGTCGGCCTTCTATCACGACTCCCTGGACATCAATAACCCGCAGCATCGCGAAATTTCCGCGATCCGCCTGGTTGCCAAGATGCCGACCCTGGCCGCAATGGTTTACAAGTACTCCATGGGCCAACCCATGATGTATCCGCGCAACGACCTGACGTACGCGGAAAACTTCCTGCACATGATGTTCAACACGCCGTGCGAGATCAAACCGATCAGCCCGGTGCTCGCCAAGGCCATGGACCGGATCTTCATCCTCCACGCCGACCACGAGCAGAACGCCTCCACCTCTACCGTGCGTCTGGCGGGCTCTTCGGGTGCCAACCCGTTCGCCTGTATCGCCGCCGGCATCGCCGCGCTGTGGGGCCCTGCCCACGGCGGTGCGAACGAAGCCGTATTGACCATGCTCGATGAAATCGGCGATGTCTCCAACATCGACAAGTTCATCGCCAAGGCCAAGGACAAGAACGATCCGTTCAAGTTGATGGGCTTCGGCCACCGGGTCTACAAGAACCGCGACCCGCGCGCCACCGTCATGAAGCAGACCTGCGACGAAGTGTTGAAGGAACTGGGTATCAAGAACGATCCGCAGCTCGAACTGGCCATGCGCCTGGAAGAGATCGCCCTGACCGACCCGTACTTCATCGAACGCTCGCTGTACCCGAACGTCGACTTCTACTCGGGGATCATCCTCAAGGCGATCGGCATTCCAACCAGCATGTTCACCGTGATCTTCGCCCTGGCGCGGACCGTGGGCTGGATCTCCCACTGGAAAGAAATGCTCTCCAGCCCGTACAAGATTGGCCGCCCGCGCCAGCTGTACACCGGCTACGAGTCGCGTGACATTACCAAGCTGGAAGATCGCAAGTAAGCACTTGAGTTGTACTGAATAAGGCCTCCTCTGGAGGCCTTATTCATTTGTGCAATCTGTAGTGAGCGGGCTTGCCCCGCGCTGGGTGGCGAAGCCGCCCCATCTCAGGCACTCAGTTCTCCAACTAGAACCGAGGCGCATGGGTTTGGGGCGGCTTCGCCGCCCAGCGCGGGGCAAGCCCGCTCACTACAGACCAACCCTCAACGATATTCAGGTAAAAAAATACCCCGGCCTTTCGACCGGGGCATTTCTTATCCAGCTACAACCTTAGTGGTCAACCGCCCCACTCGCCCCCAGGCCAGTCTGCGAACGCACAAACTGCGGGAAGAACAGCGCACGCTCTTTCTCTGCCGCCGCCGACTTGTCGGTGATGGAGAAGAACCAGATGCCGACGAACGCAATGATCATCGAGAACAGCGCCGGGTACTCATATGGGAAGATCGCTTTTTCATGATGCAGGATCGAGACCCAGATGGTCGGACCCAGCACCATCAGGCCAACGGCACTGACCAGGCCCAGCCAGCCGCCGATCATTGCGCCACGGGTGGTGAGGTTCTTCCAGTACATGGAGAGCAACAGCACCGGGAAGTTACAGCTGGCGGCAATCGAGAACGCCAGGCCGACCATGAACGCGATGTTCTGGCTTTCGAACAGGATGCCCAGGCCGATCGCCAGTACCGCCAAGGCGATGGTGGTGATCTTCGAGACGCGAATCTCATCCTTGTCGTTGGCCTTGCCTTTCTTGATCACGCTGGCGTACAGGTCATGGGACACCGCCGAAGCACCCGCCAGGGTCAAACCGGCAACCACTGCCAGGATGGTGGCAAATGCCACGGCCGAGATGAAGCCCAGGAAGATGCTGCCACCCACCGCGTTGGCCAGGTGCACCGCCGCCATGTTGTTGCCGCCCAGCAAGGCGCCTGCAGCATCCTTGAACGCCGGGTTGGTGCTGACCAGCAGGATCGCGCCGAAGCCGATGATGAAGGTCAGGATGTAGAAGTAACCGATGAAGCCTGTGGCATACAGCACGCTCTTGCGCGCTTCCTTGGCATCGCTCACCGTGAAGAAGCGCATCAGGATGTGCGGCAGGCCGGCGGTACCGAACATCAACGCCAGGCCTAGGGAGAAGGCCGAGATAGGGTCTTTGACCAGGCCGCCGGGGCTCATGATCGCTTCACCTTTAGGGTGAACCTTGATCGCCTCGGCGAACAGCATGTTGAAGTCGAAGTTGACGTGCTTCATCACCATCAGCGCCATGAACGAGGCACCGGACAGCAACAGCACGGCCTTGATGATCTGCACCCAGGTGGTCGCGAGCATGCCGCCGAACAGCACATACAGGCACATCAGGATGCCCACCAGGATGACCGCGACATGGTAGTCCAGGCCAAACAGCAGTTGGATCAGCTTGCCCGCGCCCACCATCTGCGCGATCAGGTAGAACGCCACCA
Organism: Pseudomonas cedrina subsp. cedrina; assembly: GCF_001983175.1. Taxonomy (GTDB): domain Bacteria; phylum Pseudomonadota; class Gammaproteobacteria; order Pseudomonadales; family Pseudomonadaceae; genus Aquipseudomonas; species Aquipseudomonas cedrina. Next base: position 548,436 of record NZ_MNPW01000002.1, on the reverse strand, counting down.
CCACCAGCGAACCGCACGCCGACAGGCTGCGGATCTGGGTTTGCCCCAGACGGTAGGATGCCACGTCGGCAAAGGTGTACTTACCCAGGTTACGCAGGCGCTCGGCGATCAGGAACAAAATGATCGGCCAGCCCACCAGGAAGCCGATCGAGTAGATCAGGCCGTCGTAGCCGGAGGTGTAGACCAGTGCGGAAATCCCCAGGAAGGACGCCGCCGACATATAGTCACCGGCAATCGCCAAGCCATTTTGGAAACCGGTGATCTTGCCGCCTGCCGCATAGTAGTCGGCCGCCGACTTGTTACGCTTGGAAGCCCAGTAGGTGATGCACAGGGTGGCCCCCACAAACGCAACGAACATCACGATGGCCGAGACGTTCAGGGGTTGCTTTTGCACGGCCCCGGTCAATGCGTCCGCGGCCCAGACGGCCGGGGCAAACAGCGAAGCGCCGAATACTGCCAGTAGACGCCGGATCATTGCGCAGCCTCCTTGAGAATCGCATTGTTCAGGTCGTCAAACTCGCCATTGGCCCGGCGCACATAGATGCCGGTCAGGATGAAGGCGGACACAATCAGCCCGACGCCCAGAGGAATGCCCCAGGTAATCGACGAACCGGGGCTGATCTTGGCCCCCAGTACTTGTGGCCCATAGGCGATCAATAGGATGAAAGCGGAGTAAAGCCCTAGCATGATCGCCGAGAGAATCCAGGCGAACCTTTCCCTTTTTCTCACCAGCTCCTTGAAACGCGGGCTGTTTTGAATCGAGAGGTAAATGCTGTCGTTCATTGTTTTTATCCTCGCAGCACAGCTTTTTATTATTTTGGAACATGGCCACTGTATGCGGCTGTGGGGCAGGTTCCAGACGACCTTAGTAGTAGATCGAGTGTAGCGAGGGTTGGCGGGTGTGCAGAAACAATTAAGGGTGCAGAAATTAATGTGGGAGGGGGCTTGCTCCCGAAGGCGTCGTGTCAGTTAAACAGGTGTGACTGACACGACGCTTTCGGGAGCAAGCCCCCTCCCACAGGGGTTGTATCAGCGCTGGTTACTTAGCGATCCACTCGGCGACGCGTTCCGGGTGCTTGGCCACCCAATCCTTGGCTGCGGCATCCGGCTTGGCGCCTTCCTGGATAGCGAGCATGACTTCGCCGATTTCATCCTTGGAGGCCCACTGGAATTTCTTCAGGAAGGCTGCGACTTCCGGCGCTTTCTTCTCCAGGCCCTTGCTGCCGATGCTGTTGACGGTTTCAGCAGCACCATAAATCCCTTTTGGATCGTCCAGGAAACGCAGTTTCCACTTGGCGAACATCCAGTGCGGCACCCAACCGGTGACGGCGATGGAATCCTGCTTGTCTTCGGCACGGGTCAACTCGGCGATCATCGCAGCGCCCGAGCTGGCTTGCAGTTTGTAATCGAGACCGTACTGCTTGATGGCTTCGTCGGTCTTGAGCATCACGCCTGAACCGGCGTCGATACCGACGATCTTGTTCTTGAAGGTGGTGTCGGTCTTGAGGTCTTCGATGGACTTGGCCTTGACGTACTCCGGCACGATCAGGCCGATTTTCGCATCCTTGAAGTTGGGGCCGTAGTCGACCACCTTGTCCTTGTTCTTGGCCCAGTATTCACCGTGGGTGACCGGCAGCCAGGCGGAGAGCATGGCATCGAGCTTGCCGGTGGCGACGCCCTGCCACATGATCCCGGTGGCGACCGCTTGCAGTTTCACGTCATAACCGAGCTTCTGCTTGATCACTTCAGCCGCCACGTGGGTGGTGGCAACGCTGTCCGACCAGCCATCGACATAGCCGATGCTCAGGGTTTTGCTGTCGGCGCTGGCCAGTGTGGAGCTCATCGCAACTACCAGAGTGGCAGCTGCGCCCAAGAGTCGTCGCATCTTCATAGTACTTCCCCGAAAGTGCTGCGCCCGGCGGATGCCGGGCGGCGTCAACCTGTTGTTATGTGGTGCACCGCGCCCCCTTCACGCGCATCGATCCGGCCGCTACGGCATCAGTGGAGTGCTGACAGTTTGATCATCAACCTGCCGGGGTCTTCGACCTGCTCTGTCAGCGACCTTATCCAAGCAGGAAACGACATCACCTGGCCAGTAGGACGTTTTGCGCGACTTGACGTCAAAATCCCGCCCGAACTTTGCATGTCAAAATCATGCAGCCCCACTGGCGCGGAGCAAATCCGGGTAAGATGCGCGCCTTTGCTCCCCCAGATAAGCCGACCATGCCCGCGACTGCCCGCTTCCCTGCCCTGCCCTATTTCTTCGCCTTGATCCTCGGCCTGCTGGCCCTGGTCGGCTACTGGTATGGCCTCGGCCGGCCCGTGGTGCTGCCCGATGTCGCCAGCGCCACGCACAAGATGCAGTGCGCCTCGTACACGCCCTTCGACAAAGACCAATCGCCGTTCGACCAGCCGTTCACGCTGCGCCCGGAGCGCATGGACGCTGACCTCGCCCTGCTTGCCACGCGCTTCGAGTGCATTCGCACCTATTCCATGACCGGCCTGGAAGCCTTGCCGGACATGGCGCGCCGGCATGGGCTGAAGGTGATGGCCGGCGCCTGGGTCAGCAGTGACCCGGTGGCGACCCAAAAGGAGATCGAGCAACTGATCGCTGCGGCCAACGCCAGCCCGGACGTCGTGACTTCAGTGATCGTCGGTAACGAAGCGCTGCTGCGCAAGGAAGTCACCGCCACGCAGTTGGTGAAGCTGATCCAGACCGTCAAGAGCCGGATCAAGCAGCCGGTGACCTACGCCGACGTGTGGGAGTTCTGGCTGCAACACCCGGAAATCGCCCCGGCGGTGGATTTCCTGACCATTCACCTGTTGCCGTACTGGGAAGATGATCCGTCCGGCATCGACCAGGCCCTCAAGCACGTGGGCGATGTGCGCCAGACCTTTGGCCACAAGTTTGCTCCCAAGGACATCCTGATCGGGGAAACCGGCTGGCCCAGTGAAGGCCGCCAGCGCGAAACGGCTGTGCCGAGCCGGGTCAACGAAGCCCGGTTCATGCGCGGTTTCGTGGCCATGGCCGAGGCCAATGGCTGGCGCTATAACTTGATCGAAGCCTTCGACCAGCCTTGGAAGCGTGCAAGTGAAGGCGCCGTGGGCGGTTATTGGGGGCTGTTCGATGCCGATCGCCAGGACAAGGGCATCCTTGCCGGGCCTGTGACCAATGTACCGTACTGGCCCGTGTGGCTGGGGGTCGGCGGCATTATCCTGCTGGTCACCTTGGCGCTGGGCGGTCGCGTACGCAGCACGCGCGCCGCGATCGCATTGCCCCTGTTGGGCGCGGTGGCCGCGTGTTCCATCGGCACATGGGCCGAACTCACCCGCGTCACCGCACGCTTTGGTGATGAATGGCTGTGGGCCGGCCTGCTGGTGGCGTTGAACCTGCTGGTGCTGGCCCATGCAGCATTGGCCTTGAGCGCGCGCGAAGGTTGGCGTGAGCAGGCGTTCAACTGGCTGGAGCAGCGTGCTGGCTGGCTGGTGGCGATTGCCGGCTTCGCGGGAGCGGTGATGATGCTGGCGTTGGTGTTTGACCCGCGCTATCGCAGCTTCCCGAGTGCGGCGCTGGTGCTGCCGGCCCTGGTGTACCTGGTGCGTCCGGTCACCGGGCCGCGTCGAGAGATTGCGTTGCTGACCTTTATTATCGGTGCCGGCATTGCGCCGCAGTTGTACCGTGAGGGCCTGTTGAATCAACAGGCGTGGGGTTGGGCCGTGGTCAGCCTGCTCATGGTTGTAGCCTTGTGGCGGTGCTTGCGGGTGCGCAAGCTCTGAGACCGCTATCGCATGTAGTGAGCGGGCTTGCCCCGCGCTGGGTGGCGAAGCCGCCCCAAACCAGGCGACCGTGTTCCATCTGAAACACTGCAGCGTCCTTATTGGGGCGGCTTCGCCACCCAGCGCGGGGCAAGCCCGCTCACTACAAGTACCGTGTACCTTTGATGGGCCCGTGTCAGGCGCCGCGAGACTTCCTGACCAACCGCAACCCTGCAATCACCACCGCAAACACCGCAAAGGTCGTGTTGTACAACGCCAGCGCCGGCAACCCGAACACCAGCCCCAGCACCGCCAACCCCCACCCGGCGCGACCCGGCACAAAAAACGCCAGCACCGCCGTGACCAGCGCCGCCCAGCCCAGCACCTTGAAGTGAATGATCAACCCCAGGGTCGAACGCAGCTGGCATTCCCAACGACTGGCCTCATCGGCGCAGAGCCCCACCCACTGTCCGTCTTCCATGAAGCCGTAGCGCGCGCCATAACTGGCGGCCAACCACAGCGGCAGGGCAATAAGCAGCAGAATCAACGGCAAGCGACGGGACATCGGGGCACTCCGAAAGGCAAAAATGGCGCTCAGCTTAATGCCCCGGTGGCCGTTAACAAGGTGCATACACACAATTAGTGTTCATCCAGACGTGTCAACGTGTATCGTCTGGCTGTTATTACCCCGATTCCTACGTTATTTTCCGACTTTTCGTGCCGAGGGCTGGCACTTCGGTGGCAACGCGGTGGTCATAGCCTGCGAATTCATCAAGCACGTTTCCTCTTAGGGATTAAGTCATGCTCCGTTCCTTGCGCTGTGCTGCCTTACTGGGCAGCCTTTTTCTGAGTGCGTCAGCACTGGCCGTCGATATCGACCAAGCCAGCTATGGCTACCCTTTGACCAACCCGTTTGAAGCGACCATCGCCACCACTCCGCCTGACCTTCGGCCGAAACTGCCGAGCGATGACGAGATCAACCAATCCGACTACACCCTGAACATGCGCCCCGAGCGCGAATTCAGCCTGCCGGACAATTTCTGGGCGGTGAAGAAACTCACCTACCGCATCGCCAAGCAGGATCGCGCCGCGCCGTTGATCTTCCTGATCGCGGGCACCGGTGCGCGGTTTGACAGCAGCATCAATGAATACCTGAAAAAACTGTATTACCAGGCCGGCTACCACGTGGTGCAGCTGTCCTCGCCCACCAGCTTTGACTTCATCGCCTCGGCTTCGCGTTTCGCCACCCCCGGCATCAGCCAGGAAGACGCCGAAGACATGTACCGCGTGATGCAAGCCGTACGCGCGCAGAACGCTTCGTTGCCAGTGACCGACTTCTACCTGACCGGCTACAGCCTGGGCGCACTGGATGCGGCCTTTGTCAGCAAGCTCGACGAAACCCGTCGCAGTTTCAACTTCAAGAAAGTGCTGCTGCTGAACCCGCCGGTCAACCTCTACACGTCCATCACCAACCTCGACAAGCTGGTACAGACCGAGGTCAAGGGCATCAACAACACCACCACCTTTTATGAGCTGGTGCTGAACAAGCTGACCCGCTACTTCCAGCAGAAGGGCTACATCGACCTTAACGACGCCCTGCTCTACGACTTCCAGCAATCCAAGCAGCACCTGACCAACGAACAGATGGCCATGCTGATCGGCACCTCGTTCCGCTTCTCGGCAGCCGACATCGCCTTTACCTCGGACCTGATCAACCGCCGTGGCCTGATCATTCCGCCGAAGTACCCGATCACCGAAAGCACCAGCCTCACGCCGTTCCTCAAGCGAGCGCTGCAATGCGATTTCGACTGCTACCTCACCGAACAAGTAATCCCGATGTGGCGCGCGCGTTCCGACGGCGGCAGCCTGCTGCAACTGGTCGACCAGGTCAGCCTGTACGCCCTCAAGGATTACCTGCACGACAGCCCGAAAATCGCAGTCATGCACAACGCCGACGATGTGATCCTGGGCCCGGGCGACCTCGGTTTCCTGCGTAAAACCTTCGGCGATCGCTTGACCGTCTACCCGCTGGGCGGCCACTGCGGCAACCTCAATTACCGCGTCAACGCCGACGCCATGCTGGAGTTCTTCCGTGGCTAAATATCTTCTGCTGCTCGCCGCCTTGATGTGCGCGGGCGTGGCCAATGCCGACAACAGCAAGGCTCACGAGCCCACCGTGGTGGGCTCCGACGGCTTCAAGGAACCGCTGACCAAGCTCAAGTTCAATCCGGGCCTGGACCAGCGTGAATTCGAGCGTTCGACCCTCACCGCGCTCAACGTGTACGACCCGCTGGAAGCGTGGAACCGGCGCGTGTACCACTTCAACTACCGCTTCGACCAATGGGTGTTCCTGCCGGTGGTCGACGGTTACCGCTATGTCACGCCCAGCTTCCTGCGCACCGGCGTGAGCAACTTCTTCAACAACCTGGGCGATGTGCCCAACCTGTTGAACAGCTTGTTGCAACTCAAGGGCCACCGCTCCCTGGAAACCACCGGCCGCCTGCTGGTCAACACCACCATCGGCATCGCCGGCCTGTGGGACCCGGCCACCTCCATGGGCCTGCCGCGCCAGAGCGAAGACTTCGGCCAGACCCTGGGCTTCTATGGCGTACCTGGCGGCGCGTACCTGGTACTGCCGATCTTCGGACCGTCGAACCTACGCGACACCGGCGGCTTGCTGGTCGACTACACCGCTGAAAACCAGATCAACTTCCTCAACGTCGCCGAAGTCAGCTCCAACCACCCGGAAATCTGGGCGTTGCGCGCGGTCGACCGGCGCTACCAGACCAGCTTCCGGTATGGGCAGATGAATTCGCCATTCGAGTATGAGAAGGTGCGCTACATCTATACCGAATCGCGCAAGTTGCAGATTTCCGAGTAAACAACGCGCACAAAAAAGGCCATTCGCGTGAATGGCCTTTTTTATGCCTGGGATTCAAGCCCTGAGTGCTTTCCACGCCTTGCCGACCACGCTGACCACCGCCAGCACCAGGGCCCCCGCAATCACCCCCGCCACGCCATTGAGCACGGGCGGCACCAGCCACGCCGCCGCGCCCGCGCCTTGGCTGACCGATTCGATCCAGTGATGCACCACCGGTACGCCATGGGTAAGAATCCCGCCGCCCACCAGGAACATCGCCGCCGTACCGATCACCGACAAACTCTTCATCATGTAAGGGGCCGCGCGCAGGATGGCGCCGCCGACACTGCGCGCTACCTGGCCGGGCTTTTGAGTGAGCCACAGGCCGAGGTCATCCAGCTTGACGATACCCGCGACCAACCCATACACACCCACGGTCATCACAATCGCGATGCCCGAGAGCACGATCACCTGCTGCGTCAGTGGCGCGTCGGCCACGATGCCGAGGGTGATGGCGATGATTTCAGCCGAGAGGATGAAGTCGGTGCGGATTGCGCCCTTGATCTTGTCTTTTTCGAACGCCACCAGATCGGTGGCCGGGTCGGCCACCGCCTCGGCCAACTGCGCATGTTCAGCCTGATCCTCGGCCTTGCTGTGCAGGAATTTGTGCGCGAGCTTCTCGAAACCTTCGAAACACAAGTACGCCCCGCCGAGCATCAACAGTGGCGTCACCGCCCAGGGGGCGAAGGCGCTGATCAGCAGGGCCGTCGGCACCAGGATCAGCTTATTGACGAATGAGCCCTTGGCCACCGCCCATACCACGGGAATTTCCCGTTCGGCACGTACGCCGCTGACCTGCTGGGCATTGAGCGCCAGGTCGTCGCCCAGCACGCCGGAGGTTTTTTTCGCGGCCATTTTGGTCATCAGGGCGACGTCATCGAGTACGGCGGCGATATCGTCGATCAACACCAACAAACTGCTTCCTGCCATGAATCGGGCTTCCGTATAGAGGGGGATGGGGCGAGCATAGCGCGGCGCAACGCTTTGCGGGCACATTGTTGAGGCTCGCGGATGGCCGGTGCTACCATGCGCAACCGCCTGTACTGGCAAGGAAACCCCTGGTTTATGAGCACCATTCGCGAGCGCAACAAACAAAAAATCCTGCGGGCGGCCAGCGAGGAGTTTGCCGACAAGGGCTTCGCCGCGACCAAAACCAGCGACATCGCCGCCAAGGCCGGGCTGCCCAAGCCCAACGTCTACTATTACTTCAAATCCAAGGACAACCTCTACCGCGAGGTGCTCGAAAGCATCATCGAGCCAATCCTGGCCGCCTCCACGCCGTTCAACCGGGACGGCGAGCCCAAGGACGTGCTGAGCAACTACATCCGCTCGAAAATCCGCATCTCCCGCGACCTGCCCTTCGCCTCCAAGGTATTTGCCAGCGAAATCATGCACGGCGCCCCACACCTCAGCGCTGAGCAGGTCGAGCAATTGAACGCCCAGGCCAGGCACAACATCGATTGCATCCAGCACTGGGTGGATCGCGGTCTGATCGCGCCGATCGACCCCCACCACTTGATGTTCAGCATCTGGGCGGCGACGCAGACGTACGCGGATTTCGACTGGCAGATCTCGGCGGTGACCGGCAAGGCCAAGCTGGATGAGGCGGATTATGAAGCGGCGGCGCAGACGATTATTCGGTTGGTGTTGAAGGGGTGTGAGCCGGACTGAGAGAACGGGGTGAAGCTATCGTAGGCAAGCCAGCTCCCACACTGCCCTGCGCCGTACACAACATGTATGAATTGCCTAAATCCCCTGTGGGAGCGGGCTTGCCCGCGATAGCGCCCGGCCAGACACATCCAGCCAAAAGCCTGCCGATCATTCCTAGCCCCTCAAAACTAGCCTCTCAGAACACCATCTGAAGAGAGGCCATGGAATGCCTGATCTCCCCGCGTCAAAACGTCTGCGTATCGGTCGTTACAACGAACCCAACCGTGTCTATCTGCTGACCAGCAATACCCTTGATCGCATACCTGTATTCAGCGACTTCAACCTGGGCCGTCTGGTCGTCCAGCAGTTCAGGATTGCCCAGCATCAAGGGCTGGCTACTTCCCTGGCTTGGGTGGTGATGCCTGATCATTTCCACTGGTTGATCTCGCTGGATAAAGGCTCACTTGCCGATTTGATGCGTCAGGTAAAGTCCAAAAGTACCCGAATCGTGAATGCGGTTGCCGGGCGTCAAGGCCGCCTTTGGCAGCCGGGTTTTCACGACCATGCCGTGCGCCGGGAGGAAAACCTTGAAGCAATAGCCCGATACATCGTGGCCAACCCACTGCGAGCCGGTCTGGTGAAGAAGTTTGGCGACTACCCCCTTTGGGATGCCATTTGGCTTTGACTTGATACCGAGTCGTCTGCATCGCGGGCAAGCCCGCTCCCACAGGGATCGCTAGTGGTCACATATTTTGTGTCGACACCAATCAACGTGGGAGCTGGCTTGCCTGCGATAGCTTTTTAACAGTCACCAAAGACTCAAGCCAACACCCCCGCATCCGCCATCAACCCCACCCCCTCGATTGCCGTAATCGCGCACTGCTCATCAATGTCCGAGGTATCCCCACTGATGCCGATCGCGCCCAGCACCACGCCCTGTTGATCCCGAATCAACACACCGCCCGGTGCCGGCACCACGCTGCCCTGCCCCAGGCTGTTCAACGCCGCGATAAACGCCGGGCGTTGTTGCGCATCCAGCGCCAACAGGCGTGAACCCTTGCCCAGGGCAATCGCGCCCCAGGCCTTGCCCACTGCGATCTGCGGGCGCAGCAGGCTGGCGCCGTCTTCGCGTTGCAGGGTGATCAGGTGGCCGCCGCTGTCGAGCACCGCGATCGTCAGCGGTGCGGTGCACAGGGTGCGTCCTGCGCTGAGGGCATGGCTGGTCAATTGGGTGGCGATTTTCAAGGTTAAAGCGCTCATGGTGCCGTCCTTCTTTTGTTATTGGGGAAGCGGTGGAGGCCTGAATTATCAGAAACCGGATCAAACAAATAGAACACAATATACATATATTTTGTATACAATATTTTCGCACAAAACTTCCATATGTTGAGAAAACGCTCATAAAGCCCCTTATGACGAACGTCAGAATCAAAAAACAAAATGCATTGACCTGCGCCGGCCACCGTGAATACACTCTGGCAAGAACACCACTTGTATACAATTACAAAACGCAAGAGGCACCAAAACAATGAGCAAAATGAGAGCAATCGAAGCCGCCGTCCTGGTGATGCGCCGTGAAGGCGTGGACACCGCCTTCGGCATCCCGGGCGCCGCGATCAACCCGCTGTACTCGGCCTTGCAGAAGGTGGGTGGCATTGATCACGTCCTTGCTCGCCACGTTGAAGGCGCCTCCCACATGGCCGAGGGCTATACCCGCACCAAGGCCGGCAATATCGGCGTGTGCATCGGTACCTCGGGCCCGGCGGGCACCGACATGGTCACCGGCCTGTACAGCGCCTCGGCCGATTCCATTCCGATCCTGTGCATCACCGGGCAAGCACCCCGCGCCCGCATGCACAAGGAAGACTTCCAGGCCGTGGACATCACCAGCATCGTCAAGCCGGTGACCAAGTGGGCAACCACCGTCCTCGAACCTGGCCAAGTACCGTATGCATTCCAGAAAGCCTTCTTTGAAATGCGCTCCGGCCGCCCGGGCCCGGTGCTGATCGACCTGCCGTTCGACGTGCAGATGGCCGAGATCGAATTCGACATCGACGCCTACCAGCCGCTGCCCCTGGCCAAGCCCTTGGCCACGCGCATCCAGGTGGAAAAAGCCCTGGCGATGCTGGACCAGGCCGAGCGCCCACTGCTGGTCAGCGGCGGCGGCGTGATCAACGCCGATGCCAGCGAACTGCTGGTTGAATTCGCTGAATTGACCGGTATCCCGGTGATCCCGACCCTGATGGGCTGGGGCACCATCCCCGACGACCACCCGCAGATGGTCGGCATGGTCGGCCTGCAAACCTCGCACCGTTATGGCAACGCGACGATGCTGAAGTCGGACGTGGTGCTGGGCATCGGTAACCGTTGGGCCAACCGCCACACCGGTTCGGTCGAGGTCTACACCGAGGGCCGCAGGTTCATCCACGTCGACATTGAGCCGACGCAGATCGGCCGCGTATTCACACCGGACCTTGGCATCGTTTCCGACGCCGGCGCCGCGCTGACGATGTTCATTGAAGTGGCCCGCGAGTGGAAAGCCGCAGGCAAGCTCAAGGACCGCAGTGCCTGGCTCAACGACTGCCAGCAGCGCAAGGCCACCCTGCACCGCAAGACACACTTCGACAACGTGCCGGTCAAGCCGCAACGGGTGTACGAAGAGATGAACCAGGTGTTCGGCAAGGACACCTGCTACGTCAGCACCATCGGCCTGTCGCAGATCGCCGGCGCGCAATTCCTGCACGTGTACAAGCCGCGTCACTGGATCAACTGCGGCCAGGCCGGCCCGCTGGGCTGGACCATCCCGGCGGCCCTCGGCGTGGTCAAGGCCGACCCGAGCCGCAAGGTAGTGGCGCTGTCCGGCGACTATGATTTCCAGTTCATGATCGAAGAGCTCGCGGTGGGCGCACAGTTCAAGCTGCCCTACATCCATGTGGTGGTGAACAACTCTTACCTGGGCCTGATCCGCCAGGCACAGCGCGGGTTTGAAATGGACTACTGCGTGCAGCTGTCCTTCGACAACCTCAATGCGCCGGAACTCAACGGTTACGGTGTCGACCACGTGGCCGTCGCCGAAGGCCTGGGTTGCAAGGCGCTGCGCGTATTCGAGCCCGGCCAGATTGCGCCGGCACTGCGCCGCGCCGAGGAAATGATCAAGGAGTTCAAGGTTCCCGTGATCGTTGAGATTATTCTGGAGCGTGTGACCAATATTTCCATGGGCACCGAGATCAACGCCGTCAATGAATTCGAAGACCTGGCACTGGTCGGCAATGACGCGCCGACTGCCATTTCCCTGCTCGATTAAGGAGAACCCTATGCCGCGTTTCGCCGCCAACTTGTCCATGCTGTTTACCGAACAGGACTTCCTGGCTCGCTTCAAAGACGCCGCCGATGCTGGCTTCGAAGGCGTCGAGTACTTGTTCCCGTATGAGTTCAGCTCTGCCGAGATCAAGGCGCAACTCGATGCCCACGGCCTGACCCAGGTGCTGTTCAACCTGCCGGCCGGTGACTGGGCCAAGGGCGAACGCGGCCTGGCGTGCCACCCGGACCGGGTCGAGGAGTTCCGCGCCGGGGTCAAGCTGGCCATCGCCTACGCCCAGGTGCTGGACAACACCCAGATCAACTGCCTGGCGGGCATCCGGCCACAAGGAATTGATGACCAAACCCTGGAAAAAACCTTTGTCGCCAACCTCAGATATGCCGCCGACAAGCTGCAAGCGGTGGGCATCAAGCTGGTGATGGAAGCGATCAACACCCGCGACATTCCGGGTTTTTACCTCAACAACACGGCGCAAGCCCTGGCGATTCGCGAGCAGGTGGGCAGTGCCAACCTGTTCCTGCAATACGACATCTATCACATGCAAATCATGGAAGGCGACCTGGCCCGCACCATGGCCGCGCACCTGGGCGAAATCAACCACATCCAACTGGCAGACAACCCTGGGCGCAACGAGCCGGGCACCGGTGAGATCAACTATCGGTTTCTGTTCGAGCACCTGGATCGCATTGGGTACGCGGGTTGGGTGGGCTGTGAGTACAAGCCGTTGACCACGACCGAAGCGGGGCTTGGCTGGCTAAAAACTCATAACGCTATCTAACAGATACAACACAAAACCAAATGTGGGAGCTGGCTTGCCTGCGATGCAGACACCTCAGTGTTTCAGGCATCCCCAGTTGATGCCATCGCAGGCAAGCCAGCTCCCACAGGGTTCACCGGTGTCTGGCAGACCGAGGCAGGCCTGCACATCGAATAAAAAGAGGATTTCTTCATGGCTAAAATCGGATTCATCGGCACCGGCATCATGGGGCAACCCATGGCCGCCAACCTGCAGAAAGCAGGTCACCAACTGTTCCTGTCCGAACACCACGGCAAGGCCCCGCAAGCGCTGATCGACGCGGGCGCGGTGGCCCTGGCCAACCCGCAGCAAGTGGCGCAGGAAGCCGAGTTCATCATCGTGATGGTGCCCGACACGCCACAGGTCGAAGACGTGCTGTTGCGCGCCGACGGCGTGGCTGCCGGCTTGTCGCCCGGCAAGGTAGTGATCGACATGAGTTCGATCTCGCCCACCGCCACCAAGGCATTTGCCGCACAGATCAACGAAACCGGCGCGCAGTACCTGGACGCGCCCGTGTCCGGCGGCGAAGTCGGTGCCAAGGCCGGCACCCTGAGCATCATGGTGGGTGGCGAAGCGCAGACCTTCGAGCGCGCCTTGCCGCTGTTCCAGGCCATGGGCAAGAACATCACCTTGGTGGGCGGCAATGGCGACGGCCAGACCGCCAAGGTGGCCAACCAGATCATCGTTGCGTTGAACATCCAGGCGGTGGCCGAAGCGCTGCTGTTCGCCGCCAAAAACGGTGCCGACCCGGCCAAGGTGCGTGAAGCGCTGATGGGTGGTTTTGCGTCGTCGAAGATCCTCGAAGTGCATGGCGAGCGCATGATCAAGGGCACCTTTGATCCGGGCTTTCGCATCAACCTGCACCAGAAGGACCTCAACCTGGCCCTGGCCGGCGCCAAGGAGCTGGGGATCAACCTGCCGAACACCGCCGGTACGCAGCAGGTGTTCAGCACGTGCGCAGCGTTGGGCGGTGGGAATTGGGACCATTCGGCGTTGATCAAGGGCTTGGAGCATATGGCGAACTTTTCGATTCGCGATAAATAGCTCCGGTTGAAACGCAGGCCCGTGTGGGAGCTGGCTTGCCTGCGATAGCGGTCTGTCAGTGAAAGATCAGTTGCCTGGCACACCGCTATCGCAGGCAAGCCAGCTCCCACATTTTGATTGCATTCCAACGCTCAAATTTGCTGCACCTCTAATAACAAAAAAGCCCCTGGGAGCCCGCTTATGTCGGTCGATCCGCAACACCTGCTTCGCGAGCTGTTCGCCACAGCCATCGATGCCGCCCATCCCCGGCAAGTCCTGGAGCCCTACCTGCCCGCCGACCGCAGCGGCCGCGTGATTGTGATCGGTGCCGGCAAGGCCGCCGCCGCCATGGCCGTTGTCGTCGAGCATTGCTGGGAGGGCGAAGTCACAGGCCTGGTCGTCACCCGTTACGGGCACGGCGCGCGGTGCAAAAGCATCGAAGTGGTCGAAGCCGCCCACCCGGTGCCGGACGCCGCCGGCCTGGCCGTGGCCCAGCGCGTGCTGGGATTGATCAGCAACCTCAGCGAAGACGACCGCGTGATTTTCCTGCTGTCCGGCGGCGGCTCCGCCTTGTTGGCCCTGCCCGCCGAAGGCATCACCCTGGCCGACAAGCAAACCGTCAATAAGGCCCTGCTCAAGTCCGGCGCGACCATTGGCGAGATGAACTGCGTGCGCAAGCACCTCTCGGCCATCAAGGGCGGCCGACTGGCCAAGGCTGCATGGCCGGCGACTGTCTACACCTACGCGATTTCCGATGTGCCGGGCGACCAGGCCACGGTGATTGCCTCCGGCCCCACCGTCGGCGACCCCAGCACCTCGCAACAGGCCCTGGCGATTCTCAAGCGCTATCACATCGAAGTACCCGCCTCCGTGCGCAGTTGGTTGCAGGACCCGGCGTCGGAAACCGTCAAGCCCGGCGACCCGGTGCTCGCCCGCAGCCATTTCCAGTTGGTCGCCCGCCCGCAGCAGTCCCTGGAAGCGGTGGCGGTAAAAATACGCCAGGCCGGTTTCAGCCCGTTGATCCTCGGTGACCTGGAGGGCGAAGCGCGGGACGTGGCCAAGGTGCACGCCGGGATTGCCCGGCAGATCGTGCAACATGGCCAGCCGCTGGCGGCGCCGTGCGTGATCCTCTCCGGCGGTGAAACCACCGTCACCGTGCGCGGCCATGGCCGTGGCGGGCGCAACGCGGAGTTCCTGCTGAGCCTCACCGACAGCCTCAAGGGCCTGCCCGGGGTGTACGCCCTGGCCGGCGATACCGACGGCATCGACGGCTCCGAAGACAACGCCGGCGCGATCATGACCCCAAGCAGTTACGCCCGCGCCGAAGCCCTCGGCCTGTCGGCCAGCGATGAGTTGGATAACAACAACGGCTACGGCTATTTCGCCGCCCTCGACGGTTTGATCATCACCGAGCCGACGCGCACCAACGTCAACGACTTTCGCGCCATCCTGATTCTTGAGACTGCCAACCATGACGCCTGACAAGAAAGTCAAAATCCTCGCCACCCTGGGCCCCGCCACTGACGGTATCGATGACATCCGCGAGCTGGTGGAAGCCGGGGTCAACCTCTTTCGCCTCAATTTCAGCCACGGTGACCACGCCGATCACGCCCAGCGTTACCAGTGGATTCGCCAAGTGGAACGCCAGTTGAATTACCCGCTTGGCATCCTCATGGACCTGCAAGGGCCGAAGCTGCGGGTCGGCCGTTTTGCCGAGGGCAAGGTGCAACTGGTGCGCGGCCAGGCCCTGCGCCTGGACCTGGACGAAACACCGGGGGATCAACGCCGGGTCAACCTGCCCCATCCGGAAATCCTCAAGGCCCTGGAACCCGGCATGGACCTGTTGCTGGACGACGGCAAGCTGCGCCTGCGGGTCCTCACCAAACACGCGGATGCCATCGACACCACGGTGCTGAACGGCGGCGAATTGTCTGACCGCAAAGGTGTGAACGTGCCACAAGCGCTGTTGGAACTCAGCCCGTTGACCGCCAAGGATCGGCGCGACTTGAGCTTCGGTCTGGAGCTGGGGGTGGACTGGGTAGCGCTGTCGTTCGTGCAGCGCCCGGAAGACATCCGCGAAGCCCGCGAGTTGATCGGCGACAAGGCCTTCCTGATGGCCAAGATCGAGAAGCCGTCGGCCGTGCAATGCCTGCGGGAAATCGCCGAATTGAGCGACGCAATCATGGTGGCCCGAGGCGACCTGGGCGTGGAAGTGCCCGCCGAAAGCGTGCCGCAGATTCAGAAAGACATCATCCGCACCTGCCGCCAGTTGGGTAAACCGGTGGTGGTGGCCACGCAGATGCTGGAATCCATGCGCTTCTCGCCGGCGCCGACCCGTGCCGAAGTCACGGATGTCGCCAATGCGGTGGCCGAAGGCGCGGATGCGCTGATGCTGTCGGCGGAAACCGCGTCCGGCGAATACCCGCTGGAAGCCGTGCAGATGATGAGCAAAATCATCCGCCAGGTGGAAAGCGGCCCGGACTACCAGACGCAACTGGATGTCAGCCGGCCCAGGGCGGATGCCACGGTGTCGGACGCCATCAGCTGCGCGATCCGCCGCATCAGCAGCATCTTGCCGGTGGCGGTGCTGGTGAACTACAGCGAGTCCGGCAGCTCCAGCCTGCGCGCGGCGCGGGAACGGCCGGCGGCAGCGATCCTCAACCTCACACCGAACCTGTCCACGGCGCGGCGGTTGAGCGTGGCGTGGGGCGTGCATTCGGTGGTCAACGACCGGCTGCGCCAGGTGGATGAGGTGTGCTCCACGGCGCTGGAGATAGCGCAGGCACAGGGCATGGCGCAGCGCGGGGATACGTTGGTGATTACCGCCGGGGTGCCGTTCGGGCAGCCGGGGTCGACCAACTCGCTGCGTATCGAGACGTTGATTTAGCGCCTGCCAGGGCCTCATCGCGGGCAAGCCCGGCTCCCACAGGGATCGATGTTCGACAGGACAACTCGGTCAACGGTGGGAGCTGGCTTGCCTGCGATAAGGGCAACCCGGTCTAACTGACTTAACCCAATGCCCAACCAGAGCTGCCCCGACTGGGCCGAAGCCCTGCTCAACGGCTTCAGCCAGATCTTCCTGCAGCGCCAGCCGCTGTGTGGCGTGCTGTGCCTGCTGGCCATCCTGGTCGGCGCCCCGGCTGCCTTCGGCGCGGCGTTGCTGGGCGGTGTGGCGGGCCTGCTCACGGCCCAGCGCCGCGGGTATCCCAAGGTGGAACGCCAGGCCGGCCTTTATAGCTACAACGGCGTGCTGCTGGGCTTGTTGATCAGTCAGCACTTTGCCTGGTCGGCCTTGTTGCCGCCGCTGATCCTGGCGTGCGGTGGCTTGAGTGCGATCCTGACGCGGCAATGGTTGCAACGCGCCAGCCAGCCCGATGATTTGCCGGCCTATACCGCGCCTTTTGTCGGCCTGGGCTGGTTGCTGCTGGGCACGGCGCCGCCGGGCACCCTGGCCTTGAGCGAACCCGACAGCGTGGCCCTCTTCACCGCCCCGTTTACCGGGCTTGCCCAGATCATGCTGCTGGACCAGCCCCTGGCGGGTGGCCTGATTGCGCTGGGCCTGTGGCTGGCCGACCGGCGCGCCGCCGTGTGGGCGCTGATCGGCGCCAGCGCTGGCATGCTGGCGGCGCTGTGTCTGCACGAACCGGCCGGTGCCCTCTTGGGCCTGCACAGTTACAACCCCGCATTGGCGGCGTTGGCCCTGAGCCAGGTACGTCGCCAGCCCTGGTGGCCACTGCTCGGCATCCTGCTGGCGATCCTCCTCACACCGGGCTTTGCGGCCCTGCACCTGCCCACGTTGACCGCGCCGTTCATCCTCGCGTGCTGGTTGGTGCGTGCAGGCGCGCGCGTGTTGCGCAAACCCCGCATGGACAGTCCCTTCGAATCCCCCTAGGCTTGCCCGATATCAGTTTCAGGCGGGATTTATGGACAGCAACAACGACTGGCGCCAGCGGCTCTACGTCATGGTTTTCCAAAGCGACACCGCCGCCGGGCGGCGTTTTGACGGCATCCTGTTGCTGATCATCCTCGCCAGCCTGGTGGTCGTGATGCTCGACAGCATCGACCAGATCCACCAGAACTACGCCGACGTGCTGGCCTATATCGAGTGGGGCTTCACGCTGATCTTCCTGATCGAGTACGGGTTGCGCCTGTACTGCTCGCCGAAACCGCTGCGGTATGCCTTCAGCTTCTACGGTCTGGTGGATCTGCTGGCCATCGTGCCCGGCATCCTTGCCCTGTATTACAGCGATGCCCAGTACCTGTTGATCATCCGCATCATCCGCATGCTGCGCATCTTCCGGGTGCTCAAGCTCAGCCCGTACCTCAAGCAAGCCAATTACCTGATGGCGGCGCTGCGTGGCAGCAAGCAGAAGATCGTGGTGTTCCTGGTGAGCGTGTGCACGCTGGTCACCGTGTTCGGCACCTTGATGTACGTGATCGAAGGCCCGGAACACGGCTTTACCAGCATCCCCAAGGGCATCTATTGGGCGATCGTGACCCTGACCACCGTGGGCTTTGGCGATATCGTGCCAAAGACGCCGCTGGGCCAGGTGATTTCGTCGTTGGTGATGATCACCGGTTACTCGATCATTGCCGTGCCCACCGGCATCTTCACCGCTGAACTGGCGAGTGCCATGCGTGGCGAACAGCTGCAAACCGATTGCCCGGTGTGCAAAAAGAACAGCCACGAACCCAACGCAGCCTTTTGCTCACGCTGTGGCAATGCGCTGTTCAAGAAAGTGGAATAAGCAAAGCACGTTTTATTCTTTAAGCGTGCAGGCCTCGCCCGCTATAGTCGCTGGCCTATTGCCCTCAATTGACAACCGTCTCGAACAACAAGGAATGAGCAGTGAAAAAACTCGTTAGCGCCTCCCTCCTGGCCGCCGGCCTTGCCCTGGCCGGCGCCGTCCAGGCAGCCCCCGTCACACTGCTCAACGTCTCTTACGACGTGATGCGCGATTTCTACAAGGACTACAACGCCGCCTTCCAGAAACACTGGGAAGCCGAGCACCCGGACGACAAGCTGACCTTGCAGATGTCCTTCGGCGGTTCCAGCAAGCAAGCGCGCTCGGTCATCGACGGCCTGCCGGCGGACGTGATCACCATGAACATGGCCACCGACATCAACGCCCTGGCGGACAACGGCAAACTGGTGCCCGACAACTGGGTCACCCGTCTGCCGAACAACAGCGCGCCGTTCACCTCAGCCACGGTGTTTATCGTGCGCAAAGGCAACCCCAAAGCCCTGAAGGATTGGCCGGATCTGTTGAAAGACGGCGTACAGGTGATCGTGCCCAACCCGAAAACCTCGGGCAACGGCCGCTACACTTACCTGTCGGCCTGGGGCTACGTGTTGAAGAACGGCGGCGACGAAGACAAGGCCAAGGCGTTCGTCGGCAAGCTGTTCAAACAGGCGCCGGTGCTGGATACCGGCGGCCGTGCCGCCACCACCACGTTCATGACCAACCAGATCGGCGACGTGCTGGTAACCTTTGAAAACGAAGCGGAAATGATCGCGCGTGAATTCGGCCGTGACCAGTTCGAAGTGATCTACCCAAGCGTCTCCGCCGAAGCCGAGCCGCCGGTGTCGGTGGTCGACAAAGTCGTCGACAAAAAGGGCACCCGAATCGCTGCCGAGGATTACTTGAAGTACCTGTGGTCGCCACAAGGTCAGGAAATCGCGGCCAACAACTACCTGCGTCCGCGCGATCCGAAGGTGCTGGCCAAGTACACCGACCGCTTCCCGAAAGTCGATTTCCTCTCGGTGGAGAAGACCTTTGGCGACTGGCGCACCGTGCAGAAGACCCACTTCAATGATGGTGGGGTGTTTGACCAGATCTATTCCGGTCAGTAACTGAAGAAACGCGGTCAGTGTGGGAGCTGGCTTGCCTGCGATAGCATCACCTCGGTCTGACTGATAGACCGAGGTGACAGCATCGCAGGCAAGCCAGCTCCCACATTGGTTTTGTATCTTTGCAGTTACATCGGCGGTGTTATGCCCGTTAACGCTTCAGTCATCCATTCCCGGCATGAGTGTTATCACCGCGAGCGGCCTACTCGGCATCGGGCCTTGTCTTTACTCTCGCTCGCCATCTCCCTCGCCTTTTATGAGAACACCATGAACGCTACCCCACACGCTGCAAGCACCATGACCCGCGGGATGGTGATGCTGTTTGCGTTTTGTTGCGGCGCTATCGTCGCCAACATCTACTACGCGCAACCGATCATCGAAATGATCGCGCCGGATATCGGCCTCACGCCCGCCATGGCCAGCCTGATCGTATCGCTGACGCAAATCGGCTACGCCCTGGGCCTGTTTTTCCTGGTGCCCCTGGGTGACCTGCTGGAAAACCGCAAGCTGATGATCGCCACCACAGTGCTGGCCATTGCCAGCCTGTTGGGCGCAGCGGTGACCGAACAACCCAACCTGTTCCTGCTGGTGTCGTTGCTGATCGGGTTCAGTTCGGTGTCGGTACAGATCCTGATCCCCTTGGCCGCGCACCTGGCGCCGGCCGAGTCCCGTGGCCGTGTGGTCGGCAGCATCATGGGCGGCCTGTTGCTGGGCATCCTGCTGGCCCGGCCCGTGTCCAGCGTCGTGGCGGATCACTTCGGCTGGCGTGCGATGTTCATGGCGGCGGCGGCGTTGATGGCGTTTATCAGCGTGGTGCTGCTGATCACCATCCCCAAGCGTCAACCCGACCACAGCGCCAGCTACGGCCAACTGCTGCGTTCCCTGGGCACGCTGCTGCGTGAACAACCGGTGCTGCGCCAACGGGCGTTCTACCAGGGCTGCATGTTCGCCAGCTTCAGCCTGTTCTGGACCGCCGTCCCGCTGGAACTGGTGCGCAACCACGGCCTGAGCCAGACCCAGATCGCCCTCTTCGCCCTGGTGGGCGCCATTGGCGCCATCGCCGCGCCGATTGCCGGCCGCCTGGCCGATGCCGGCCACACCCACCGCGCGTCCCTGCTCGCCATGGTCCTGGCGGTGCTGAGCTTCCTGCCGGCCTTCGTCCACCCGTTGTACAGCGTGATCGGCCTGGCCGTGACCGGCGTTGTCCTGGACTTCTGCGTGCAGATGAACATGGTCCTCGGCCAGCGCGCCGTCTACGCCCTTGACGCCAAAAGCCGCAGCCGCCTGAACGCGCTGTACATGACCAGCATCTTCATCGGCGGCGCCTTCGGCTCGGCAATCGCCAGCAGCGTGTACGAACACGGCGGCTGGCTGGGTGTGGTGCTGGTGGGCAGCGCGTTCCCGCTGGTGGCGCTGTTGCGGTTCCTGGGTGCGTCGCGCCAGGCCAGGGTGGCGACCGCTTGAGCGACGGGCTTAAACCTGGTTTTTTTGCGCGGGAGCTTGGCCGGACGGTGACGTCAGCAGGCCCAGCAACTGCGAGAAAAACCCTAACAGGGTGATAGCAAGCAGCTGGATCAAGCCGGCGGTGTCTTCCCGGGTCTTATCCGCCAACGGGGCGGGCGCGGGGGGTGTAGGTGTAGGTGCAGGCACGGGCCGGGTCCCAGGCGTCTGGCCGTTCCAGCGCACATCGGCAGGTTTGATCGCCCTCTTGCTCTGGACCAACAGGTCCGCCTTGCCCGTGCCCTTGAGATCAATAGCCAGGCTCGAACCGCCCGTACTGGCATCCTGCTTGAGCACCACCTCCCCGGCTCGGCCAGTGAACCGATCGGTAAATACCAGTGCAGGTACACCCGCCTCCTTCATTGCGCCCGACACATCGATCGTATCGGTACCGCTGGTGAAGTCCTCGATCATGTCCGGATCGGATGGCGTGGAGTCGCTGGCCTTGTCGTAGACAAAGGTATCCGCGCCGCCACCGCCTTTCAGGGTATCGCCCCGCCCGCCGCCCTTGAGCCGGTTGGCAGCCTCATTGCCCGACAGCGTGTCGCGACCTGAGCCGCCGATGGCATTTTCAATCACGCAGCCCTGGGCGATGGAGACATTGCCCTTCAACCCACCGACGTCTGAAAACGATTCGGCGTTCAGGTTGATGTGCTGGTCCTGGGCGAAACCGGAGAAATCCAGGGTGTCGACACCGCCGCCGTCCCACACACAGAAGACGGGTTGGTCCGTGGCGCTCTTGAGGCTCAACGCCTCCCGTTCGGTGTTGGAATTGAAGCCGTAGGTGGTGTCGGTGTGACGGGTTTGATGATTGGCCCCGTACAGGCGTTGCGCCGCCGCAATATCGTCCATCATCGGCGCGGACGGGTTCTGTCGCTTGAAATCGTGACCCTTCTGTTTGGTCTCCGACCAATAACTCATTACCGTGCGCGCCTTTGTATCTTCGGCATAGACCGCTTCCTTGTTGTAATCAAAGTTTCGCCCGTAGTCTCCCGGGTGGTGCAGGCCGATGGCATGACCGATTTCGTGTATCGCCGTCACCGCAAAGTGACTGCCCAGCGCCGGGGACCGGCTTTCTCCTTGCGTGCCAATGGTGGCTGAGGTGCTGGTGGTAAAACGGTTGGGAAATGTGGCGACACCCCGATTACCGCTGGGGTTGTTGCGAATGTTGAGCGTGCCGTCCGAACCACCTGGCTGTTCGTGAAAATTGATGTTGGCCACGTCCTGCCAGGACTGCACCGCCTGACGCACGCGCCGCTGCTGCGCCTGAGTGAAACTCGTGTCCACGGTGTAATTCACATCGATTTTCGAGTCGCCGTTGCGGTCATGAAAGCGCAGGTTTTGTCGCGTGAGTTGCTTGGCCGCCTGGTCCGTTGTGTAAGAGGGCTTATGACCATATCCGCCTCCAAACGAGCCGGGATCCGGCAGGTGATCAAGACGACTGACACTTCGCGGTTCAACAGTATTCATTGGGCAATACCTTCGGTTTTACAAAGAGAGCCGAATCAGTTCAGTTCGGCGTTCGAGTCATCAAGACCGCAGATAAGCTCGCACGCTGAAAAAGCTGACACCAATGTAAATGTGGTACTGACCGCAACACTTGCACAGTTCGAAATACGGGGCGACACAACTAACAATTCATTTGCAATTCACACACTCGAACACAAAAGGCTTTGGGTGGCATCCAGTTGTTTTCACAAGAGAAAAACAAATTCTAAAGAACATCCATCGTTCAACTACATCGTTTTCCCACCTCGCAGGACATCTGCGTTAAACCTTGCGCTGGACGCCAAAGCGGTCGTAATGACGGCAATCTTCAGGACCGCACCAGTTTCTCAAGCGCGGCATCCGCCAGAAAGGAAGAGCGGCTCTTGACCTTGTGCTCACGCACATAACGGTCGATACGCTGGATGACATAACCGGGCAATGTCACATTGACCTTCTCGGTCTTGCCCAGATAGGGCGAGATGTCCAACTCCAACATCCCCCAGCCCATCGCGGCGTAGTCTTCGTGGGCGTGATGATTGGCCACTGATGTAGGCATCGGAATCGGCCCACCCTCGGCAGCGATCTCCTGCAACAGGATGTGGGCAATTTCCACTGCGGCGTTATAGGCCTCCTCAAAACTGTCCCCGGCGGTGACTGCGCCCGGGATATCGGGGATCTGGATACCGGTGGCGGTGAAGTCGTCGCCCCATTCGATACAGATTGGGTATTGCATGAATGTTCTCCTTAAAACTGAAACAAACCGGCGCGTTTCCTGATGCTTCTGACGGTGCCCAACGGCAGGTCCTTTTTAGGGTGGGGCACGGGGATGGTGTACGGGCTGTAGCGGTGGGTGAAAATATGATGGCTGCCCGCGACCCGATCCAACACCCAGCCTGCCTCTTGCAGTTCCTTGATCAATAACCTGCTTTGCACCCTAGCCTCCTTGGCTTGGCCTGAATTAAAGTAACCCTGGAGTTACCTTTATTCAAGCACAAATTTCTCGTCCCTGACTGGCGGCTGTTTTACTGGGTATTGGAAACCCGGCTGCTCAGCACTGGAAACACATGACACCCATCGTTCATCGCCTTAGGCTTGAGCGCCGCCAAGCCAAACAGGGAACATCGATGGACCGCCTCACCGCCATGGAAACCTTCGTCCACGTCGTCGAAACCGGCTCGTTCTCCGCTGCCGCCAAGCGCCTGGGCGTCGGCCAGCCCGCCGTTTCCAAAAGCATTGCGCAGCTTGAGACGCGCCTGGCGGTACGTTTGGTGCTGCGCTCAACACGGGGCCTGACGCCAACCGAGGCAGGCCTGGCGTTTTTCGAGAAGGCCAAACGCGCGATTGATGAAACCAACGCCGCCGACGATGCCGCCCGTGGTGCCGGCGCGGGGCTGAGCGGCAACCTGAGGATCAGCGCCCCGGTGACCTTCGCCCGGATGCATATCGTTCCTCACCTGGGGCCCTTCCTGGCGCAATTTCCCGAATTGAATGTGGACGTGGTGCTCGACGACCGCAGCCTCAACCTGGTCGAGGAAGGCATCGACGTGGCGCTACGCATGGGCAATCTGGTCGACTCGAGCCTGACGGCACGCAAGATCGGCGAATCGCCGTGCGTCATCCTCGGCACCCCGGCCTATTTCGAGCGCTTTGGCGAGCCCGCCACGCCGGCGGATCTGTTGCAGCACGAGGCCGTGATCTACACACGCGGCGAAGGCGCGCATTGGAACTTCACCCAAGGCGACACGCAGTACCCACTGCTCGCCCATGGCCGCGTACGCGTGACGGCGGCCGAAGGCGTGCGCGCTGCGGTGTTGAGCCATCTGGGACTGACCTTGTCGTCCACCTGGATGTTTGCGCCGGAACTGGCCAGCGGCGAGGTGAAGTCGGTGCTGACCGACTGGACATTGCCGGCCCGCGATTTATGGGCGGTATTCCCCACGGGCAGGATGGCGAGTGCCAAGGCGCGGGCGTTTGTGGAATATGTGGAGCGGTTGCTGGCCGGGACCCTGTACCCAGACTAAATGGCGAAGCTACATACTGTAGTGAGCGGGCTTGTCCCGCGCTGGGGGGCGAAGCCGCCCCAATAAAGCCACCGCGGTACTCCAGCTAGAACCGAGTCGCCTGGGTTGGGGCGGCTTCGCCCCCCAGCGCGGGGCAAGCCCGCTCACTACAGGTTCGTGTCGATACCCATGGCGTGTGCAGAATGCCCGTGGTCGAGGCAACACAGCAGGCGTTCGACCGTCTGTTCCAGGGGCCCGGAGTTATCCAGCACCCGTAACCCCGCGCCATTGCCGGCGATCAACTCGGCGGTAAATTGCGCATTGCGCGCCAGCCGCGCCTCGATATCCACCAGCGCTTCACGCCCGCGCACGATCAAGCGTTGGCGCAGCACCGCCTGGTCGACCGTCAACAGCAACACCAGCGCCGTCGGGTAACGTTCGCGCGCCTGCACCAGGTGCGCGCGGGAGCCATTGACCAGCACGTCGTTACCCGCCGCCAACCAGTCGTCGATCTGCCGGGGAATGCCATAACACAAGCCGTTCGCCTGCCAACTGAGGGCAAACGCGCCCTCGGCCTGCATTGCGGCAAACTGCTGCGGGCTGACACCCTGCGCCGCCTCGCCCACCGCTTCAGCCGAGCGCGTGATGACGCGGCGCACGATGCGGCAACCGCGCTCGGCCAAGCGTGCGCGTGCGGCGTCCAGCAGGCTGTCCTTGCCCGAGCCGGAAGGCCCGATGAGATAGATCAACCTGCCAGCCATCAAAACACCCTCTTCACTTGTCGACCGCGGCCACATTACCGGAGTACCACCCGCCGCGCACTACGTTCGGTGCGCCCATCAAACCGGTAATGGCCGCAGTGCAGACCGGTGAGATGGCACGATTACAGGTGAATGAAGTGCTGGATCGGGAGTGTCCCGTGCCTTGATAGCGAGGTGATCTCCTGTGGGAGCTGGCTTGCCTGCGATGGCGGTGTACCGGCAAATGATTCGGCGCCTGACACGCCGCCATCGCGGGCAAGCCCGGCTCCCACAAAAGATCTTCGTTGGACTGAGGGCTGTGTTCACAGGCAGAAAAAAGGCGACCCGAAGGTCGCCTTTTGTCATTGCGCGTACTGCTTGCTCAGCCCCGGTGGCACGCCCTGCACGTCGGTTTCTTCCCACGGCCCGTTGGGGCTGATCGAACGGCTCCAGCCGTTGCTCCAGCGGTAGTACGTGCGCTGGCGGTAGAACGTATCGGGCTGGTCGTCGAGCACATACACCTGCATCTTGCCGTCCCAGTGGCTGGCCGCGCCCGGTGGTGGGGCGAAGGTCGCGGACTTACTCGGCAGCGGCTTCGGCGGCGGGGTCACCGGGCCGGAGGGTTTGGTGCTGGGCTGGGTCGAAGGGCCCGAGGGCGGGATGGTCGGGCCGGTGGGCCCCGGAGGTGGGCGGTGGACCGCACAGGCGCTCAGGCCCAGTACCAGGCTGAGCAGGGTGATGCGTGCAAATGCGGTCATGGGCGTTTCCTCGAAATTACTTGTCCGGAGTGTCGATGGTCAGTTGCTGCAGCGCGGTGGTGCTGCTGGCCACAGGTTGGCTGCGGCCGATCCACTCGCCCGTGGTCGGCTGACCGGCCCGGGATATGCGTGCAACCAGTTGGACTTCGGGGAAGTTGGACAGTTTCAACTGCGGCATCATCGCGTCGGCATCGCCCAGTTCGACGGTGACCGGCAGCTCGGCGACTGTGACGCGCTTGGCCGCCAGCGGCGCCGGCGGGCCGTTCACGGCGCGGGCGAAGATGAATACGCTGTCGGTGGGCAGGGCTTTGGCTTTGACCTCGGCGGATAAATCTACACGCACTTTCATCACGGCTTTTTGCGCGACAGTGCCACCGCTCTCCTTGAGCTTTTGCGCAGCGCGATCAATGCCGCCCTGCAGTGCCGCACGGGAGTTGTCCTGCGCTGGCAGTTGCGCCAGCAGGCGGCTCCAGTAGTCGATCGCCTCCTGGTAACGCTGGCCTTCAAAGGCTGCGATCCCCAGCAGCCCGAGGCTGGTGACTTCCTTGGGATCGAGCTTCAACGCCTCGTCGGTCAACGCCTGGACCTTGGGCGACCACTGTTTGTTGTCGGCAAAGTACTGCGCCTGGGCCCACTGGCCGAGCAGTTCCGGCTGGCGGCCGGCCAAGGCCACGGTCCGTTCGAAAACTTTGGCGGCATCAGCCGGACGATCCTGGGCCATATAAGCGCGGCCGAGGAAGTACAGGCCTTCGGCCGAATCCGGCTGGGCCACGGCGGCGCGCTCCAGGCGCTGGGTCATGTCTTGCATGGACACCGGCGGCTGGGAGAATTCGCGGGTCAGCTCGACCTTGTCGCTGGCGCCGAAGTGCAGGTACAGGCCGAGGCCAAGCACGGGGACCAGCACGGCAGCGAGCAGGGGCAGCGGTTTGCCCAGGCGCGATTCGCGGGGTTTTTCCACGCCTTCGGTATCGGCCAGCAATTCACGGGCCGCTTCGGCGCGGCCGCTGTCGAGTTGCGCGGCATTCAGCACGCCTTCGTCCTGCTGCACTTGCAGCTCGGCGACGCGCTCCTGGTAGAGCGCCACGTTCAGCGCGGTGCGGTCTTCTTCGCGCTGGGCACGGCGGCCACGCAGTACGGGGATCAGCAGGAAACTCAGGGCAATCAGAAGCAGCAAGCCGGCTGCGAGCCAGAAATCAATCATCAGTCTTGGTGTCCAGCAATTGGTCGAGGCGTTTACGCTCTTCAGGGGACAGCGCGTCGGCGCCATCGGCAGGCGCGGCGCGGCGGCGGCGCACAATCACCGCCATCACCACCACGCCGGCCAGCAGCAACCCGGCGGGGCCGAACCAGAGCAACGCGGTCTTGCCGGTGAGGGCCGGTTTGTAGCGCACGAAATCACCGTAGCGGTCGACCATGAAATCGATGATCTGCTGGTCGTCCTTGCCCTCCCCCAGCATGCGGAAGATTTCCCGGCGCAGGTCGGTGGCGATGGGCGCATTGGAGTCGGCGATGTCCTGGTTCTGGCACTTGGGGCAGCGCAGTTCCTTGGTCAGGTCGCGAAAGCGCTGACGCTCGGCGTCGTTGGCGAATTCGTAGGTGTCGATGGCGGCCTGGGCCACGCCGGTCAATCCCAGCGCCAGCACCGCAGCGGCGAGCAGACGCTTCATGGCGTGGCCTCATCGACCAGCGCCTGGTACTTGGCGGCCAGTTGTTCGCGCCATACGGCCTCGTCGATCACACCGACATACTTGTCGCGGATCACGCCCTTGGCATCGATAAAGAAGGTTTCCGGCGCGCCATAGACGCCGAGATTCAGGCCGAGGTTGCCGTCTTCATCGCGGATATCCAGTTGATACGGGTTGTGGAACTCGGCCAGCCACTTCAAGGCCGCCGCGTTGTCATCCTTGTAGTTGATGCCGTAGATCACCACGCCCTTTTCGGCCAGCTTGTTCAGCACCGGGTGCTCGACGCGACAGGAGATGCACCAGGTGCCCCACACATTGACCAGCGCCG
The DNA here is from genome assembly GCF_001983175.1 of Pseudomonas cedrina subsp. cedrina. Taxonomy (GTDB): domain Bacteria; phylum Pseudomonadota; class Gammaproteobacteria; order Pseudomonadales; family Pseudomonadaceae; genus Aquipseudomonas; species Aquipseudomonas cedrina. The sequence goes on along the minus strand of NZ_MNPW01000002.1, from coordinate 520,622 downwards.
GTTTGCCACGCAGGTCGGCCTCGGTCACGGTCTTGTCGCCCTGCACCGTCGGCAGGGAAAACGCCGGGAACGGCTTGCCGATCATTGCCGAAGGCAACTCGGCCGGGTCCAGGTAAAGACCGCGATACAGAAAGACCGCCACCACCAGAAACAGCGCCAGCGGCACGACCATCAACCAACGCTTCATACCGCCGCTCCTTGCAGGCCGAGGGCTTCACGCACCCGGCTCTTGACCTTGACCCGGTAGCGCCGATCCAGCGCGGCCAGCAAACCACCAAAGCCGGTAAGCAAACCGCCAAACCAGATCCAGCGCACGAACGGCTTCACATGCACCCGCACCGCCCACGCCCCCTCGCCCAGGGGTTCACCCAGGGCCACGTAGAGGTCACGGGTGAAGCCTGCGTCGATACCCGCTTCAGTCATCATCGAGCTCTGTACGGTGTACAGGCGTTTTTCCGGGTGCAGCACGGCGATTTCCTTACCGTTGCGCACGACGCGCACCGTGCCTTTGTCGGATGTGAAGTTGGGCCCTTCGAAGTGCCTGGCGCCGTCGAAGATGAATTGGTAACCGCCCAGGTCCATGGACTCGCCAGGCGCCAGGCGCAGGTCGCGCTCGGCGCTGTTCTGGCTGGAGAGCACCACGCCCAGGGCGCACACGGCGATGCCGAGATGCGCGATCTGCATGCCCCAATAACTGCGGGTCAAAGTCGGCAGACCTTTGAGCAGGCCTTTGTGGCGGGTCTTGTCGGCGATATCGCGCACGCCGGCCAGCAACACCCAGGCCGCGAGCAGGAAGGTAGCGAGCACCGCCCAATTGAAGTCGCCATAGGCGACACCTGCGATCACCGCCAGGGCCACGCTGCCCAACAACACCGGCATCAGCATGCCCGCCAGCCATTTGACCGGGGTGTCTTTCCAGCGCACCAGCATGCCGACGGCCATCACCACCATCAACAGGCCCATCAACGGAATAAACAGCGCGTTGAAGTACGGCGGGCCGACGGACAATTTGGCGCCGCTCAAGGCATCCAGCACCAGCGGATACAGGGTACCGAGCAGGATCATCGACGCCGCCACCACCAGCACCAGGTTGTTACCCAGCAGCAGGGTTTCCCGCGACCACAGGTTGAAGCCGACCTGGCTCTTGACCACTGGCGCGCGCAACGCGAACAACGTCAGCGAGCCGCCGACCACAAACAGCAGGAAGATCAGGATGAACACGCCGCGCGCAGGATCAGAGGCAAACGCATGCACCGACGTCAACACGCCCGAACGTACAAGGAAAGTGCCGAGCAGGCTGAGGGAAAACGCGGCGATGGCCAGCAGCACGGTCCAGCTCTTGAACACGCCGCGCTTTTCGGTGACGGCCAGCGAGTGAATCAAGGCGGTGCCGACCAGCCAGGGCATGAAGGAGGCGTTTTCCACCGGGTCCCAGAACCACCAGCCGCCCCAGCCGAGTTCGTAGTAGGCCCACCACGAGCCCAAGGTAATACCGATGCCGAGGAACGCCCAGGCGACGATGGTCCATGGCCGCGACCAGCGCGCCCAGGCCGCATCCAGGCGCCCGCCGAGCAAGGCGGCGATGGCAAAGGCGAATGCCACCGAGAACCCCACGTACCCCATATAAAGCATCGGCGGGTGCACGATCAGGCCGATGTCCTGAAGCAGCGGGTTGAGGTCGTGACCGTCCACCGGGATCTGCGGCAGGATGCGGCTGAACGGGTTGGAGGTCATGATCAGGAACAGCAGGAAGCCGATGCTGATCATGCCCATCACCGCCAGCACACGGGCCAACATGACTTGCGGCAGTTGCCGCGAGAACACCGACACGGCGAAGGTCCAGCCGCCGAGGATCAGCGCCCACAGCAGCAACGAGCCTTCGTGGGCGCCCCACACGGCGCTGAACTTGTAGTACCAGGGCAAGGCGCTGTTGGAGTTATTGGCAACATAGGCGACGGAAAAATCGTCGGTCATGAAGGCGTAGGTCAGGCAACCGAACGCGAACAGCAAAAAGGCGAACTGGCCCCAGGCGGCCGGCTGCGCCAGGCTCATCCACAGGCGGTCGCCGCGCCAGGCGCCGAGCAACGGCACCACGGCCTGGACCATGGCGAAGCACAGGGCGAGGATCATCGCCAACTGGCCCAGTTCCGGAATGAACAGTGCGGACGTCATCACTTAGCCCTCCTTCGCAGGCTTTGAATTTAAGCCAGGAGCGGATTGGCCGCTGTCTTTCAAAGCCTTGGTCACTTCCGGCGGCATGTATTTTTCATCGTGCTTGGCCAGGACCTCATCGGCCACCACCACACCGTCGGCGTTGAGCTTGCCCAGGGCGACGATGCCCTGGCCTTCGCGGAACAGGTCCGGGAGGATGCCACGGTAGGTGATGGTCACGGATTTGCTGAAGTCGGTGACCACGAAGGTCACGTCCAGGGAATCGCCGGAGCGCTTCAAGGAGCCCTTCTCCACCATGCCGCCGGCGCGGATGCGCGTATCGACGGGCGCTTCGCCGTTAGCGATCTGGGTCGGGGTGTAGAACAGGTTGATGTTCTGCTGCAAGGCGCTCAAGGCCAGGGCCACGGCGATGCCGACGCCGGCCAGGATGGCAAGGATGATCAACAGACGCTTTCTACGCAGCGGATTCACTTTTCGGTCTCCCGGCGCAGACGACGCGCCTCTTGTTGCAGGTAACGCTTGCGGGCCAGGATCGGCGCGGCGACGTTGAGGGCCAGCACCGCCAGGCAGATGCCGTAGGCCGTCCAGACATACAGGCCGTGATGGCCCATGGCGATAAATTCGCTGAAAGACGCAAAACTCATGCGCGCGCCCCCAGGCTGTTTTGCACTTCGGCCTTGACCCAGCTGGCGCGGGCTTCACGCTTGAGCACTTCGAGGCGCATGCGCATCAGCAGCACGGCGCCGAAGAAGCAATAGAACCCCAGCACCATCAGCAGCAGCGGCGCCCACATCTCCACGGGCATCGCCGGTTTTTCGGTGAGGGTGAAGGTGGCGCCCTGGTGCAGGGTGTTCCACCACTCCACCGAGTACTTGATGATCGGGATGTTGATCACACCGACAATCGCCAGCACCGCGCAGGCCTTGGCGGCGCTGTCACGATTGCTGATTGCGTTGCCCAGGGCAATCAGACCGAAGTACAGGAACAGCAGGATCAGCATGGACGTTAGTCGCGCATCCCACACCCACCACGAACCCCAGGTGGGCTTGCCCCAGATCGCACCGGTGACCAGCGCCACGGCGGTCATCCACGCACCGATGGGCGCGGCGCACTGCAGGGCGACGTCCGCGAGCTTCATCTTCCACACCAGGCCGACGACACCGCACACCGCCAGCATCACGTAGCAGGACTGGGCCAGCATCGCGGCGGGCACGTGGATATAGATGATGCGAAAGCTGTTGCCTTGCTGGTAGTCCGGCGGCGCAAAGGCCAGACCCCAGACCAGGCCGATGCCGATCAGCAACATCGCGGCGACACTCAACCACGGCAGCAGCCTGCCACTGATGCCGTAGAACCATTTGGGCGAGCCGAGCTTGTGAAACCAGGTCCAGTTCATTGCTGTTTCCATCACGGGTGCTTCTTGTCGTTGCAAGAAGCCTAGGGTCTTTACTGACCAGACATAACGCTTGGTCAGACCTCATTATTCGCCGACGCTGATCTTCAGGCCGGCCGCTATAGCAAAGGGTGTCAGGGTTACCGCCAGGGCGGTCAGGCTACCAAGCCACAGGAGGTAACCGGTCGCCGGCATGCCCATGAGCGCGGCTTGCAAAGCGCCGCTGCCCAGGATCAACACCGGGATATACAAAGGCAAGATCAGCAGGGCCAGCAGCAGGCCACCGCGCTTCAAACCCACGGTCAATGCCGCACCCACCGCGCCCAGCAGGCTCAGGGTGGGCGTGCCGAGCAGCAACGACAGGAGCAACACCGGCAGGCACTCGGTGGGCAACCCTAGCATCATCGCCAGCAACGGCGAGAGCAGCACCAGCGCCAGCCCGGAAAAAGCCCAGTGTGCCAGTACCTTGGCCAGTACCAGAAGTGGCAGGGGGTGCGGCGAAAGGACCCACTGTTCGAGGGAACCGTCTTCGAAATCGCTGCGAAACAGCCCGTCCAGCGAGAGCAATACCGATAACAGCGCCGCGACCCACACCAGTCCAGGAGACAAGGTTTGCAACAGTTTGGTCTCCGGCCCCACCGCCAACGGGAACAACGCAATCACGATGGCAAAGAATACCAGCGGGTTGGCCAACTCGGCCGGGCGACGACACAGCAGGCGGGCCTCACGGGCAACCAACAGACCGAACACACTCACGGCAACCACCGCCCCAGGTCCAGGTCACGGTAACCGGCGGGCACGCGGGCCAGGGTGTGGTGGGTGGTAAGCACCACCAGGCCGCCCTGCTCGCAGTGTCGGGCCAAATGTTCTTCCAACTGGGCGACGCCGTGTTTGTCGAGGGCCGTGAAAGGTTCGTCGAGAATCCACAGCGGCGGTCCCGGCAAGTACAAACGCGCCAGGGCCACGCGGCGCTGTTGGCCGGCGGACAGGGTGTGGCAGGGGACGTCCTCGAAACCCTTGAGGCCGACGGCGGCGAGGGCCTGCCAGATGGCATCACGGGACGCGCGATGATGCAGGGCGCCGAGCCAACTGAGGTTCTCTTCGGCGCTCAGCACGTCCTTGATACCGGCGGCGTGGCCGATCCAGATCAGGTTGCGCGCAAGTTCCGTGCGCTGTTGGTCGAGGGGCTTGCCGTTGAGTCGAACCTCACCGGCCGTCGGCTGCATCAACCCGGCCAGCAGGCGCAGCAAGCTGGTTTTGCCGCTGCCGTTGGGGCCGCTGACTTGCACCATGTCGCCGCCGGCCAGCCGCAGCTCGAGATGCTCGAACAGCAGGCGCAAGTCGCGTTCACAGGAGAGCGCTACGGCTTCAAGAAGAGGGCTGGTCAAGAGATCGCGGGCCTTTACGGTTCAAGTCGGCGGTGCAGCGGCCGTTATAGAAAGAAGCACAATAACGGCTTTGGCGACCGATTTTAGAGAGCTGGATCAAATAGTTGTGAGGTTTTTAGCGCTCTCTTTGCAGACCGGCGGCATTATACATGCGATGCCCTACGCTAAAGAGGGCAATTTCCCCAGAGACGATGCGCACGATGACCGGCGAGATCAACCTTCCTACGCTCCCTCCCACGCCGGCCGCCGGACAATCGCCCGCGCCCGCGGCAGGCGCCTTGCTCAAATTGCTGGAGCCGCAGATCGGCTTGATTGACCCCGGGAAAACCGCAAATGCCGAAGTCATCGCCCTCAAGCAAGGCGGTGAAGCGTTTCAACTGTTGCTCAAGCTGACCCTGGAAGGCGGCCGCCAGACCCTGGTGCAGGCCAGCAGCGCCCAACCCTTGCCGCTGGGCAGTAACGTGGCGGTGAGCCAGACGCCCGCCGGCAACCTGACCCTCAGCCTGCAACAGGCGTTGAGCGCGAATGTGGCGGCCCTCACGCGCATCGATACCGCCAAGATACCGGAAGGCACTCTGCTGCAAGCCAAGGTGCTGACCACCCAGATGCTGCCCCAGGGCAGCGCGCAACCGGCGATCTACCGGTCGCTGGTGACGGTACTCAATAACGCCCTGGCCGGGGCGACGCTGACGCTGGAAAGCCCGCAACCCTTGCGCGTGGGCAGTTTGCTCAGTGCCGTGGTGCAGAACGCGCAGACCCTGAATTTCGTGCCGTTGAGCGGGCTCAAGGATCAATTGGCAATCACGCAGCAACTCTCCACCCAGCAAAGTCGCCAAGGCTCGCTGGATGCGGTGTTCACTGCACTGCAGAACCTGCCGCGCGGCGACAGCACCTCCGCCGACCTGCGCGCCGCCGCCGACCGCTTGCTGGCTGCGTTGCCGGACCTGGCACAGGTGAGCAACCCCAAGGTGCTGGCCCAGGTGATCCAGAACAGCGGGGCCTTCCTCGAGGCCAAATTGCTCGCCGGGCAAAATCCGCAAGTACCGCCGTTGGACATGAAGGGCGCCTTGTTGCGCCTGGTCGCCGATCTGGTGCCCGCCCTGCCCGTCAGCACCAACCTGAATGCCATCCTCGCCGCCAACACGCTGGCGCAGATGTTGCCCAATTTTGTCCGCAGCCCGCTCAATACCCTTGGCCAAGTCAGCGCACGGCAGGCGCCGGCCAGCTTCCCGCTGCCCGAGCGGCTGATGGGCAAGCTGGAAGGCGAAGGCGACCTGGAAAACCTGCTGCGCCTGGCTGCCGGGGCGATCTCGCGGTTGCAGAGCCATCAGTTGTCGAGCCTGGAGCAGACCGGCACCACCGCCGACGGCCGCCTGCAAACCACTTGGCAGTTGGAGATTCCCATGCGCACCCTGCAAGACATCGTGCCATTGCAGGTCAAGTTCCAGCGCGAAGAACCCGCGCCGGACAAGGACCAGCCCGAACGCAAAGAAAAGAAAGACGCCAAGCAGATGCTCTGGCGTGTCGAACTGGCCTTCGACATGGAGCCGCTGGGGCCGTTGCAGGTCCAGGCGCAACTGAGCCAGGGCAAACTGTCCAGCCAGCTGTGGGCCACTCGGCCGTTCACCGCCAGCTTGATCGAAAGCCACTTGGGCAGCCTGCGCGAACGCCTGGTGACGTCGGGCCTCAACGTCGGCGATCTCGACTGCCACCTCGGCACCCCGCCACGCGGGCCAAAAACCGGGTTGGAGCAACGCTGGGTGGATGAAACCGCATGAACAACGCCAACCCACCGCGCCAGGCGATTGCGCTTAAATACGATGGACAACAAGCCCCGACCCTGACGGCCAAGGGCGATGACGCCCTGGCCGAAGCGATCCTGAAGCTGGCGCGGGAAAACGAAGTGCCCATCTACGAAAACGCCGAGCTGGTGAAGCTGCTGGCGCGCATGGAACTGGGGGATAGCATTCCGGAAGAGCTGTACCGCACGATTGCCGAGATCATCGCGTTTGCCTGGACGTTGAAGGGCAAGTTCCCGGTGGGCTATGACCCACACGCCGCGCCGGTGGAGCGCGACGTGACCGAACGTGGGGATGATTACTGAGTTTTATCGGACTCACATCGCTCCTACTGGGAGCTGGCTTGCCTGCGTTAGCCCTAGGTCCCTAAAACTCTAAAGGCTGAAAGTCTGTAGTGAGCGGGCTTGTCGAATCGTCGCACCGCCCGCGCTGGGTGGCGAAGCCGCCCCAACAAAGCCACCGCCGAGTGTCAGAGAGGCCCAGGTCGCCTGGTTTGGGGCGGCTTCGCCACCCAGCGCGGGCGGTGCGACGATTCGACAAGCCCGCTCACTACGAAGATGTGTAGGCACCCAGCTCCCACCTTGGAGTTGCAGGGTTAGTTGAGTACTTCACTCAGGGGAATGAAGTTGACCCGGTCGCCGACCTCCAAGGTCGTGCCTTCCAGCACCTCCACAAACCCTTCGGCCCACGCCGCGCTGCGTAGCACGCCGGAGCTCTGGTTGCGGTAGATGATCGCCTTGCCTTGCTCGATGCGTCCGCGCAGGTACTCGCGGCGGTTGCCTGGCTTGGGCCAGGTGAATCCCACCGGCACTTCAAAGCGCAGTGGCTCGACGTCTTGCACGCCTTGGCGACGCAGCAGGTAAGGGCGTGCCAGCAGGGCGAACGTCACCAGGGTCGACGCCGGATTACCCGGCAGGCCAATCACCGGCACGCCGCGGAAGTGGCCGAAGGTCAGCGGCTTGCCTGGCTTGATCGCGAGTTTCCACAAGGCCAGCTCGCCCTCCTCACGCAGGGCGATACCGAGAAAATCCGCCTCGCCCACCGACACACCACCGGTCGACAGGATCAGGTCAACGCTGCCCAGCTCGGCCAGGCGTGTGCGGGTGTGTTCCAGGTCATCGGGCAGGATGCCGGCGTCGATCACTTCGCAGCCCATGCGCGTGAGCCATGTACACAGCAGCCGCCGGTTGCTGTTGTAGATCTGGCCGGGGCCCAGCGGCAAGCCCGGCTCGATCAGCTCGTCGCCAGTGGACAGCACCGCCACGCGTGGGCGGCGGACTACCTCCAGGCGGTCACGGCCAAGTGAGGCGGCGAGGCCCAGTTCGATCGGGCCCAGGCGCGTGCCGGCCGACAAGACACATTCGCCGACGGTGGTTTCCTGGCCCTGGGGACGTATGTTCTGGCCCGCCCGCAACGGCTCGGTAAAGCCCACGCGCTCGTCAGCGTGAACCACGGCGTTTTCTTGCATTTGCACACAGTCGGCCCCTTCGGGTACCGGCGCGCCGGTGAAGATGCGCGCGCAGGTGCCTGCGGCCAATGGCAGCGGTACAGCGCCTGCGAAGATGCGCTGGCTGACCACCAGCGGCTCGCCGGTCCAGTCCGACAGGCGCAGGGCGTAACCGTCCATGGCGCTGTTCGGCCAGGGTGGCAGGTCGAGGGTGGAGATCAGGTCTTGCGCCAGGACGCGACCATCGCAGTCCGCCAGCGCCAGGGTTTCCCGGTCACGGATCGGCGCGGCTGCGGCCATGGCCAGCAGTTGCTCCAGTGCGTCTTCGACCGGCATCAGCGCGCCGCTCTTGCCCGGCTTACCCACGGGATTCACAAGGCTCGGCCTGTTTGAGGTGCGGCACGAAGTTGCACGGGCGGTGGCGGTTGTCCAGTTGCTCGGCGAGGATGCCGTCCCACCCGGTGCGCACCGCATTGGTGGAACCCGGCAGGCAGCACACCAGGGTGCCGTTGGCCAGGCCGGCCAGGGCGCGGGATTGCACGGTGGAGGTGCCGATATCGGCCACGGAAATCTGGCGGAACAGTTCGCCAAAACCATCGACCTGTTTGTCCAGCAGGCAACTCACGGCTTCAGGCGTGCTGTCACGGCCGGTGAAGCCGGTGCCGCCAGTGATCAGCACCACCTGCACCACGTCTTCGGCGATCCAGTGGGCGACCTGGGCGCGGATCTTGTAGAGGTCGTCCTTGAGCAGCACGCGCTCGGCCAGCCTGTGGCCGGCGGCGGTCAGGCGGTCGACGAAGACCTGGCCGGACGTATCGGTTTCCAGGGTACGGGTGTCGCTGACGGTCAATACGGCGATATTCAGGGGTACGAAGGGCGCATCTGCCTTGGCGTTCATGGCACGGTCCGGTTGTCGAAGGAACAGCCCGATGTTATATCACAGGCCCCCCTTTTGCTGCCGCTGCGGAACCGCCATGCCTATCGATTCATCCCCCCTGCCCTGTTCGGTCCTGCTGCTGTCCGGTGGCCGCGGCCAACGCATGGGCGGCCAGGATAAAGGCCTGCTGGAATGGCGCGGCCAACCCTTGATCGCGCATTTACAGCGCCTGGTGCGGCCGCTCACGGATGACCTGATCATCTCCTGCAACCGCAACCCGCAACAGTACGCGGCGTATGCCGACCGGCTGGTGAGTGACGACAGCCCGGACTTTCCCGGCCCGCTCGCCGGTATCCGTGCGGGACTCGCCGTCGCGCGTCGTGGGCACTTGCTGATTGTGCCGTGCGACGTGCCGAATCTCGACGACCGACTGCTCGCCGACCTGCGTGAGATGGCGCAGCAGCACCCGCTGCTGCCGGTGATGGTGCGCCATGGCGAGTTCTGGGAACCGCTGATCTGCATCATCCCGACCGCCCTGCGCGACGCGGTGGACAGCGCCTGGCGCGCCGGTGAACGCAGCCCGCGCAAGCTCTTCCTGCAACTGGGCGGCGTGGGCCTTGAGTGCCCGGCGGACGACCCGCGCCTGGCCAACCTGAACACGCCGGCGCTGTTAAAGACGCGCTCGGGCGTGTCAGAATGAACCTCGCACAAGGAACTTTGTCGGCGCTCCACGCGTCACAAGGTCAGCATTTAAAAAGTATTCTCTCGGAGACACACCCATGACTCAACGGACCATCGCCGCTCTCATGCTTGCACTGGGCCTCGCTACCCTCGCCGGTTGCGCCTCGCCGACAGTGATCACCCTGAATGACGGTCGCGAAATCCAGGCCGTCGACACCCCGAAATACAACGAAGATTCGGGTTTCTACGAATTCGAACAACTTGACGGCAAGCGCACCCGCATCAATAAAGACCAGGTTCGCACCGTTAAAGACCTGTAGTGAGCGGGCTTGCCCCGCGCTGGGTGGCGAAGCCGCCCTAAACGGGACGCCGCGCAGTATCAGAAAGCCCCAGCTATCCGGTTAACCCAAGGCCCGCCTCGCGCGGGCCTTGTCGTTTCCGGCGCTTACCAGTCGAGGCTGATCCGGCTGCGAAAGACACGCTCGTGACCTGTGACCGGGTCGATGAAACGCACGCCCTGGGCCAGCAGTTTCAGCGGGTTGGTGTAGTCGTCCACGGCGTCCTTGATCACGTCCGGGTAGAACGGGTCGTTGCAGATACTCGCGCCAAGCGCGGTCATGTGCACGCGCAACTGGTGCTTCTTGCCCGTCACCGGAAACAGGCCGTAGCGCCACAGGTTGCCGTTCTTTTCTCGCACCTCCACGGCCGTTTCGGTGTTGGCGATACCGTCGCCTTCCTGCATGCGAAAAAACGGTTCGCCATCGACCAGGCGGCTTTTATGCACCAGGGGGAAAGTCAGGTGCGGCAGGGCCGGGGCGATGGCTTCGTAGAATTTATCGATCTTGCGCGTGGGAAACAGCTGTTGATACGCGGAACGGCTGGCCGGGTTGGCCGAGAACAGCACCAACCCCGCCGTATGCCGGTCGATGCGATGCAAGGGCACCAGCGACGGATTGTCCAGACGACGAATCAGGCGGCGCAGCAGAGTCTGTTCGACGTACTCACCGGCCGGCGTCACGGGCAGGAAGTGCGGTTTGTCCGCGACCACCAGATGCTCGTCGGCATACAGGATGGTCTCCTGCACCGGGATTACCTTCTCGTTTGGCACTTCCCGGAAGTAGTAGATGCACAGGCCTTCCTTGTAGGCCAGGTCCAGGGCGATCGGGCTGCCGTGGATGTCCAGCACCCGGCCTCGGGCAATACGGTCCAGCCAGTGCCCGCGGCCAATCGCCGGGAAGTGTTCGCACAGGCAATCGAGCACTGTCGCCCAGGCGCCGGGCGGCAAATACAAGGTGCTGGCTTGGTGCCGGGAGGCGGAAAAACTGGATGTGGACATGAACCTGCTCGAACCTGGGAAAAAACGGGCAGGCATTATCCCGCATGGAGCGGGATTGAGCCTAGGGCCTATCTCAGGCCTTGAGCAACTCGGGCCGCAGGATCTTCGAGGCACTCGCAGCCTCGGTGAATTCCTTGAGCCAGCGCAATACGTCCACCGCTTCCCAGCGGCCCGGATCGTATAACGCGTACAGCAACCCCTGGTAACCCACCACATCCAGTTGCTTGTGATAGCCGGCGCGCTGGAACAGCGCCTCGATCTCGGCGAAGCAGGTATTGAAATGCACTTTGTTAAACGGCGTCTTGCCTTCCGTGACCAGGCCATCGAGGCGCAGCTCGTTCACCGCGTCGCGCACGACATCGGCGGACATGCGATTGACGCTGCTTTTCAGTTGTTCAACATTCACCACGGGCGTTCCCTCTATTCAATCGCTGTACAAACATACAGTAACGTAATATTCGGAAACCCGCCATCGCATAAATGTCAGCGCAGGAAGGCGACCACCTGCTCGGTGTCGAAGGGCCAGTCCAGTTCAGCCCCGGTATCTACCCGGCGAAGCACCGGAATCCGCAGGCCGTAGACCTCGGTCAGGTCGTCGGGGTCGGTGATGTCCACCAGCTCCACCAGCAAACCGTGTTCGACGAGCGGCATGACTTCGGCTTCGGCGATCTCACAAAGATGGCAACCCAGGGTGCCGAACAGCTGGCATTCAGGAAGCATGGCGAATAGACCTGCTCAGAAAGTAGGCAGACATTCTAAGCCCCCACAATACCTGTGGCGAGCGGGCTTGCCACAACAAGCCCGCTCGCCACCATAAGCCTGCCACCCCCACATAAATCCTGACCCACGTCACAATGACCTATAACTGACTCAGCAATACTTGCAGGCTTTTGCCTGCCCCTTGCAATGGAGATGCGTGTGTTTGCCAACCTGCTGATCATTCTGGCCTCATCCCTGGTGGTGATTGCGCTGTTTCGCCGGCTGCAATTGCCACCCGTGCTGGGCTATTTGTGCGTCGGCCTGGCCGTGGGGCCCACCGCCCTGGACTGGGTGAATGACAGCGAAGAACTGCCCGACCTCGCCGAACTGGGCGTGGTGTTCCTGCTGTTTTCCCTGGGCCTGGAGTTTTCCCTGACGAAGATGTTTGCCCTGCGCCGCGTGGTGTTTGGCCTGGGCAGTCTGCAGGTGTTGGGGTGCGGGGCGCTGCTGGGGGGCTTGCTGATGACCCTGGGCGTAGCGCCGGGCATCGCCTTGTTGCTGGGGGCGGGGCTGGCGTTGTCCTCCACGGCCATCGTCAGCAAGGAGCTGACCAGCCTGGGGGAGATCTTCAGCAGTCACGGCCAGAACGCAATTGGCGTACTGCTGTTCCAGGATGTGGTGGCGGTGCTGCTGCTGACCCTGGTGCCGGTATTTGCCGGCACCGGCGAGCAAGCCTGGTACCTGGCGCTGCCGCTGACCCTGGGCAAGACCGTGGTGTTGTTTGTCGGCCTGCTGCTGGCCAGCCGCTGGCTGTTGCCGCGCTTGTTCCGCGAAGTCGCCGCCTCCCATTCGGCGGAGCTGTTTGTACTGCTGGCGCTGGTAATTGTGCTGCTGACGGCCTGGCTCACGCATTTGTTGGGGCTCTCCCCTGCCCTCGGCGCGTTCCTGGCCGGCATGCTGCTGGGCGAGAGCCACTACCGCCACCAGATCGAGGCGGATATCCGTCCGTTTCGCGACATCCTGCTGGGGCTGTTTTTCGTCAGTATCGGCATGCTGATCGACCTGCAGTTGTTCGTCAGCCACAGCCTGCTGATCCTTGGCCTGACCTTGACCCTGATGCTGGTCAAAGGCTGCGTGGTGGCAGCGCTGGTCAAGTTGCGCGGCAGCGACGCCGAGACGGCCTGGCGCAGTGGCCTGGCGTTGGCTCAAGGCGGCGAGTTCTGCTTTGCGCTGATGGCGCAGATGCAGCAGAGCCGGCTGATCCCCGACGAATTCAACGGCCTGCTGTTGGCCGCCACCTTCTGTTCAATGCTGCTGACTCCGCTGCTGTTGCGCGCCGCGCCGCGCATTGCCCTGCGCCTGCACCGCAAACCCAACCAGCAAGTGCAGTTGGAACACATCACCGCATTGAATGCCGAGCTACGCGGGCACGCGGTGATCTGCGGCTATGGACGCGTCGGCCAATCCATCGGGCGTTTCCTGCGCAAGGAACAACAGGCCTTCATCGCCCTGGATGACGATCCGGAACGGGTTCAGGAAGCCGCCACCGAAGACAGCAGCGTGCATTATGGCGATTGCCGGCGGGGCGCCCTGCTGAGTGCGGTCGGCCTGGAACGCGCGCGGCTGGTGGTGATTGCGGTGGACAACACCGATGTGGCGCTGGTGGTGCTGAAAGAGGCGCGCCGGATCAACCCCCAGGTGCCGATCCTGGTGCGTACCCGCGATGACAGCCAGCTGGCTGAACTGAAAGCTGCGGGCGCCACCGAAGTGGTACCCGAGCTGTTGGAGTCGAGCCTGATGCTCGCCTCCCACGCCTTGATCCTGCTGGGCCTGCCGGACCAACAGGTGCAGGCGCGGGTCGATGAAGTGCGGCAGAACCGCTATCGCCTGCTGCACGGTTTTTACGCGCAACCGGACGACGAAGAACAGGCGCCGATCAATCCTGACTGACCGCGCCGATCTTGTGGATCGACAGGTCCGCACCGTAATACTCCTGCTCCTGGCTCAGGCGCAGCCCGGTGACGCGCTTGAGCACGCCGTACACCAGCAAGCCGCCGAGCAGCGCCACCAGCACGCCGAGGGCCGTGCCGATCAACTGGCTGATCAGGCTGACACCGCCCAGTCCCCCCAGGGCGGTCTGGCCGAAGATGCCACAGGCAATGCCGCCCCACACGCCGCAGAGGCCGTGCAACGGCCACACACCCAGTACATCGTCGATCTTCCAGCGATCCTGCGCCGCGATGAAACACCACACGAACAACCCGCCGGCGACAGCACCGGTCACCAGCGCGCCCACCGGGTGCATCAGGTCGGAGCCGGCGCAAATGGCCACCAGCCCGGCCAGCGGGCCGTTGTGCAGGAAGCCCGGGTCATTGCGGCCGATGATCAACGCAGCGACCGTGCCGCCGACCATCGCCATCAACGAGTTGACCGCCACCAGGCCGCTCACGCCGTCCAGGGTCTGGGCGCTCATTACGTTGAAACCGAACCAACCGACGATCAGGATCCACGAACCCAACGCCAGGAACGGAATGCTCGACGGCGCGAACGCCACCAGGCGCCCTTCGCGGTAGCGCCCATTGCGCGGGCCGAGCAACAACACCGCCGCCAGCGCCAGCCAGCCGCCCATGGCGTGTACGACCACGGAACCGGCAAAGTCATGGAAGCTGGCGCCAAAGGTCGCGAGCAGCCAGGCTTGCAGGCCGAAATTGCCGTTCCACACCATGCCTTCGAAAAACGGGTAGATAAACGCCACGATCAACGCCGTGGCGCAGAGCTGTGGAGCGAACCTTGCACGTTCTGCGATGCCACCGGAAATGATCGCCGGGATCGCTGCCGCAAAGGTCAACAGGAAGAAAAACTTCACCAGCCCATAACCATGGTCGGCACTGATCACCGCCGCCGGTTGCATGAAGCTCACGCCGTAGGAGATCCAATAGCCTATAAAGAAATAAGCCAGGGTGGAGATGGCGAAGTCGCTGAGGATTTTCGACAGCGCGTTGACCTGGTTCTTCTGACGCACCGTGCCGACTTCCAGGAACGCGAAGCCGGCGTGCATGGCCAGGACCATGACCGCACCGATCAGGATAAACAGGGTGTTGGAGCTGTGGACGAGCGTGTCCACTGCACTTTGCAGATTTTCCATGGAAGTTGGCAGGCCTGCAGTCAAGGCAAAAAAGCACCAAAGCGGGTCAAGCCAGGTATTTGCGCACTAATTTGGCACCTGCGGCCCCACCCCTTTTCAGAGGGCGTGAACCGCTTTAGCGCAGCGATCAACACAACAGGCCGTTACCGACAGGGTTTTTCCGCGAGTTTGAGTTATTTAGGGTAAGGTTTTTCAAGGCTTGCTGCCCCACCGCCCGGATTCAGCGCAGACTCGTTGGCCCGCGCACCAAGGCGTAGCAAAAGCTGTACCAGACAATTGCACTGAACCTTCACCGAGCCCGGTGACTCGAAACCACTACATACCGATCAGCCAATCACGGAGATACCCATGGCCCGAAGCACTGCAAAGAACGCCCAGGAAATACTGATGGCGGATTTTCAAACCCTGGTGACTGACACCGAAAGGTTGCTGAACGACACCAAGGTACTCGCGGGCGACCAGGCCGACGAGCTGCGCGCCAAAATCCAGGAATCGCTGCTGCAGGCCCGTGAAACCCTGAAATTGACAGAAGACTCCCTGCGCGAACGCGGCCAGGCGGCGGTCACCGCCACTGAAGACTACGTGCAGGCCAACCCTTGGCAGTCGGTGGGCATTGCCGCCGGCGTGGGCTTTTTGATCGGCCTGCTGGCCACAAGGCGCTAATACCATGTCTATCGGCGAATCCAGCTCGACCACGAGCTCAACCTCAAGGCGTCTGGGCGCGGCCGTGCTGGGCTTGCTGCACAGTCACGTCGAATTGTTTGGCATTGAATTGCAGGAACAGAAGGCCCGCACCGTCAGCCTGTTGCTGTTTGCCGGCCTGGCGCTGGTGTTTGCGCTGCTGTTGCTGGTGGGGTTATCGACGTTGGTGATGATCCTGGTGTGGGACACCGGCTACCGGCTGACCGGGATCATCTGCCTCTGCGTGTTCTACACCCTGGCCGCCGCGTTCTGCGGGGTGCGCTTGAAAGCGGCGGTATTCGATGAGTCCACGCCGTTCCACGCCACCCTCGAAGAATTGGCCAATGACCGGGAGCGCCTGCTGCCATGAGCTCGAATGAAAACCAGCAAACCTCCCGCCGAGAAATGCGCAAGGCTTTGATTCGCCTGCGCATGGAAATGCACCGTCAGGAGATCCGCCACGAGTCCCAGCAGTTGATGCTGCCGCTGAACAAGGTGCGCAACATGGGCCAGAGTCTGCAGGGCGGCCTGGGCATCAAGCACGCGCCGCTGTGGGGCGTGGCCGCCGTGACCCTGATGGGCTTCTTCACGGGCAAGGGTGCCAAGGGTGGTGGTATCGGCGGCGTGACGCGCCTGGTGCGCCTCGGTGCCGGCTTGATCCCGCTGATCAAGTTGGCCATGCAGGGCTCTTCGCGTAAAAGCTGAGCGTACTGGCTGCATTCTTGCTAACAGAACTGGCCCGGCCCTCATTTTCGAGGGCCGGGCCTTTTTTCGCCACCTCTCTTAAGGAGGCCCCGTGATCGACGGGCAACCGCTCGCCTGCTTCCAACCGTTTATCGACACCGCCACGGGCCGCATCGCCGGCGTCGAGGCCTTGGGCCGCCTGCGCCAGGCGGATGGCCGCTTGCAGTCCGTCGGCCCGCTGTTCGCCGACCCACGCACGCCAGGTGTAACCTTGCGACGCCTCGACCGGCAGATCCGCGACAACGCCTTGAGCCGCTTGCACGAAGCGCCTGAAGACTGGTTCATGAGCCTGAACATCTCGCCACGCTGGATCAACCGGCTACGCCCCGGCCAGGCGCTGCCGAGCCTCAAGCAAATCCACAAGCACCGCGTCGATCCGCGGCGCATCGTGTTCGAGATCACTGAACAGGGTGGCGACATCCAGCGGATGGCTGACGTGGTGGCGCGTTACCGCGAAGCCGGCGCGCGCATCGCCATCGACGACTTTGGCGCCGGTTATTCCCAACTCGACCGGGTACTGGCATTGCAGCCGGACATTCTCAAGCTGGACATGCGCCTGTTCCAGGACGCCGCCCGCGGCGGGCCTGGCAGCGAAGTGGTGCGGGCCCTGGCGCAAATGGCCGAGAAGACCGGCTGCTGGATCATAGCCGAAGGCGTGGAGACCGAAGCGCAGTTGAGCTTTGCCCTGGAATGCGGCGCGCGCTATGTGCAGGGCTATCTGTTTGCCCAGGCCCGGTTGGACTGGTTCGCCACCGACGCCTTCGTGCCGCGTTTCGCCCAGCTGCGCACGGTCTACGTCCAGCAAAAGCTGGCAGAGCGCGGGCGCATCATGCAACTGCGCCAGCAATTGGCCGAGCTGATGAATATCCTGCAAACCTGGGCCCAGGCACAGGCGCCGCTGAGCCAACTGCCGCATCTGCCGGCGTTTCCCTGGCTGCTGCGCTTCTACCAGTGCGACCGGCATGGCACCCAACTGACGCCCAACTTCGAATGGCACCAGGACGCCTGGCAGGCCGACAGCCGCTACCTGGGCCACAACTGGTCGTGGCGCCCCTACTTTTATCACCTGCTGGCCGAAGGTTGGGAGGAGCGCCGCCTGAGCCTGTCCTCGACCTACCGCGACGCGACCACCAACCGGTATTGCCTCACCGCCGGACAATTCTTCGAGAACGGTCAGCGTTTGCTCTTAATCGATATCGACGCGGCCGGGTTGTAGATTTTCGCTTGCCCAGGCCGCGCTGAACCGGGAAGCTGGGAGGGTCATTCACCCTACGGAGAGCATCCGCCTTGGATTGGCCCACCCTGCTGACCCGCGAACGTCTTGGCAAACCGCTGCACAGCCCGGAAGAACTGGGACGTAGCCCGTTTCACAAAGACCACGACCGTATTATCTTCTCCGGCGCGTTTCGTCGCCTGGGCCGCAAGACCCAAGTGCACCCGGTCTCCAGCAACGACCATATCCATACCCGCCTGACCCATTCCCTGGAAGTGAGCTGCGTAGGCCGCTCCCTCGGCATGCGCGTCGGCGAGACCCTGCGCGGCGCCCTGCCCGACTGGTGCGACCCGAGCGACCTGGGCATGGTGGTGCAATCGGCCTGCCTGGCCCATGACATCGGCAACCCGCCGTTCGGGCATTCCGGTGAAGACGCCATTCGCCACTGGTTCCAGCAGGCCGCAGGACGTGGCTGGCTGGATGACATGAGCAGCGCCGAGCGCAACGACTTCCTCAACTTCGAAGGCAACGCCCAGGGCTTTCGCGTGTTGACCCAGCTCGAATACCACCAGTTCGACGGCGGTACGCGGCTGACCTACGCCACCCTGGGCACGTACCTGAAATACCCTTGGACCGCCCGACACGCCGATTCCCTGGGCTACAAGAAACACAAGTTCGGCTGCTACCAGAGCGAGCTGCCGATCCTCGAGCAGATCGCCCACAAGCTCGGCCTGCCGCAACTGGAAGAACAACGCTGGGCCCGGCACCCGCTGGTGTACCTGATGGAAGCGGCGGACGACATCTGCTACGCCCTGATCGACCTGGAAGACGGCCTGGAAATGCAGTTGCTGGAATACGCCGAAGTCGAGTCGCTGCTATTGGACCTGGTGGGCGATGACCTGCCCCAGACCTATCGCCAACTCGGCGCGCAGGATTCGCGGCGACGCAAACTGGCGATCCTGCGCGGCAAGGCCATCGAGCATTTGACCAACGCGGCGGCGCGGGCCTTCGTCGAGCAGCAGGATGCCTTGCTGGCCGGCACGCTGCCCGGCGATCTGGTGGAACACATGCACGGCCCCGCCAAACGCTGCGTTCTGGATGCCAAGGACATGGCGCGCAAGAAGATCTTCCAGGACAAGCGCAAGACCCTGCACGAAATCGGCGCCTACACCACGCTGGAAATCCTCCTGAACGCTTTCTGCGGCGCGGCACTGGAACAGCATGGCGGGCGCACGCCGTCGTTCAAGAACCGACGCATTCTCGACTTGCTGGGCAACAACGCACCAAACCCCGAGTGGCCGCTGCACGCTTCGTTCCTGCGCATGATCGACTTCATCGCGGGCATGACCGACAGCTATGCCACCGAAATGGCGCGGGAAATGACCGGGCGTTCCAGCCCTCAATAAACGAGCACGATCAAGCCGCCTGTCTCCTCTAAGGAATCCACCTACAAAGGGAACAGAGCGGCCTGATCGAATTCGCACAAACACACGATGAATAATCACGCACGCTCCCGGCGACGCTGGCGACCTGTTCCTACGCGCCCTCCCTCGACGCTTGACTCACCGTGTGGCCCCCAATGCCCAGCTATCCGCTTCGTATCCTGTTGGTGGAGGATCATCCCTTTCAACTCCTCGCCACCCAGTGCCTGCTGAGGAGCTTCGGCTTCGCAAGGCTGACCCCGGCCGAAAACGCCGAGCAGGCAATCTGTGCCATGGCGCAGGCCGAGGTACCCTTCGACATTATCCTGTGTGATCAATGCCTGCCCGACCTGCCGGGACTCGAACTGATCGAGATCGCCAGCCGCAGGCGCTTTACCACGACCGCCATCCTGCTGAGCGGATTGCCGGTGGCGGAACTCGCCAGTTTGATAAACCAGGCCGTCGATCGTGGCCTGCCACTGCTCGGCTATTTATCGAAACCGCTGAACAGGGATGAACTGGCGCACTTGCTCTGCCCATTACTGAAGTCACGCTTGTAGGATTTAAACACTATTGCCCGACGAAAAGAGCCGGTACTGCCACCGTTAAATCCATGGCAGCCGCCTTTAACCCACTTCTTCCTCGAACACTGACCTATCGCTTCATGAAGCCTTAGCGACCAGTAGGCCATTACCTTTTTTACTGTAGGAATATTCCTGTTTTATACCTACTCCCCCCTGAGCTCATGCGCCTTACTCCGCTTCTGAGCTAATGTGCCCACTTTATTTTGCACTTGCACGGAATGTGACCATGAACACAGTTTTTATTATCGATGATCATCCGGTTATACGGCTTGCCATCCGAATGTTGCTGGAGCACGAAGGCTATAAAGTGGTCGGCGAAACAGATAACGGATGCGACGCCATTCAAATGGTCCGCGAATGCCTGCCGGACCTGATCATCCTGGATATCAGCATTCCCAAGCTGGACGGGCTCGAAGTGCTTTGCCGCTTCAACGCGATGAACACGTCGATGAAGACCCTGATCCTGACGGCCCAGTCGCCCACGCTGTTCGCCACGCGCTGCATGCGCTCGGGCGCCGATGGCTATGTGTGCAAGGAAGGCGACCTGAGCGAATTGCTCAGCGCCATTCGCGCGGTGTTGTCCGGTTACAACTATTTCCCCAGCCAGGCACTCACCACCAGCGGTGTAGAGGGCGTGGAGTCCCAGGAACTTGAACTGTTCAAGTCCGTCAATGACCGGGAACTAATGGTATTACAACTTTTTGCACAAGGCCGCACTAACAAGGAAATTGCCAAAGGTATGTTCCTTAGTAATAAAACAGTGAGTACTTATAAAAAGCGGCTGATGCAAAAACTTCAAGCCAAATCCTTGGTAGACCTTATCGAGATGGCAAAACGAAACGCGCTAGTGTGAGAAAGTGGATGCCCAGCCGTATTAAGGACTACCTGATCATATTGAGTGCCAGTCTGTGCTTGAGCACCGTCGTGCTCGCGAACCAACCAACGGGCCCGGAATATCTCACCTTATTGAGCCGTTCAGGCTCGTTTCAACTGGACACCCACCTGAACAAGACCCAGCGTCAATGGCTGCAAAACAAGCGTGAATTGGTGCTGGGCGCCGCATCCCCTGACTACCCTCCCTTCGACCTCACCTCCAGCGGCCGCGACTATGAGGGCCTCACCGCCGATTACGCCGGCCTGCTGTCCAGGGCCCTGGCGCTGCCGGTGAAGGTGTTGCGCTACGCCTCCCGGGAGGAAGCGATTCGCGCGCTGGAAAGCGGGGAGATCGATCTGCTGGGCTCCTCCAACGGTTTCGAGGCGCAAAACCCGAACCTTACATTGTCAGAACCCTACGCCGTGGACCAGCCGGTACTGGTCACCCGCGAGGGTGAGACGCGCAGCCTGGATGATGGCCTGGCCGGGATGCGCCTGTCGCTGGTCTACCACTACCTGCCCCTGAGCGAGGTGGAAAAACTGTACCCCAAGGCGATCATCCGCACCTACCCCTCTTATCAAAACGCCCTGAATGCGGTGGCATTCGATCAGGCCGACGTCTTCCTCGGCGATACCATTTCCACTCATTACATGATCAACAAGGGCTACCTGAAAAACATCCGCATGGCCAACTTCGGCAAGCACGAGGCCTACGGTTTCAGCTTTGCCATGCCTCAACACCAGCGCATCCTCCTGAGTATCGTCGACGCGGTATTGACCGCCGTGCCTGCCGCTGAGCGGGAGGCGATCGCCAAGCGCTGGAGCACCGGCAGCGATATCCTGCTGACCGCCGAGAAGCTGCAACTGACCCAACGCGAGGAGCGCTGGCTGAAGGACCACCCGGTGGTCAAAGTGATCGTGAACGAGACCTTCGCGCCACTGACCTTCTTTGATGCGGACGGCAACTTCCGTGGCATCACCGCCGACTTGCTCGAGCTGATTCGCCTGCGTACCGGGCTGCGCTTCGAGATGCAGCGAGGCCGAGACGTGAACGCGATGATCGAACAGGTCGACGCCGGCAACATCGACATCATCGGCGCAATCGTGCCCAGCGCTGAACGGGAGGCCCAGCTGAACTTCAGTCGACCTTACCTGGAAAACTCCTACGTGCTGCTGACTCGCAATGAGCCCAATGCGCCGGCGAACCTGGAGCAAATGGCCGGCAAGCGCCTGGCACTCACCCCCGGCAACCCCCTGGAAGCCTTCCTGCGCAGCGACTATCCAGAGATCCAACTGGTCAAGGCCAGCGACACCTTCAAGGCGTCCGAACTGCTGGCCCAAGGGCACGTGGAAGGCGCGGTGAATTCCCTGGTGGTGGCCAACTATTTCCTGTCGTCCCAGGTGTTCCAGGACAAATTGCAGATCAGCAGCGGCATCGGCACCTTCCCCGCCACCTTTTCCCTGGCTACCGCGCGCGGTGCCACCGAGCTCAGCTCGATCCTCGATAAAGCCCTGCTGAGCATCGCCCCGGATGAACTGGGGGTGATCAACAGTCGCTGGCGAGGCTACACCTCGGCCTCCGATAGCTACTGGCGCAACTATCACCAACTGATCGCACGCATCATCATCGTAACCGGGCTGTTGCTGTTGATCTCCCTGGGCTGGAACGCCTACATGCGTCGCCAGATCAAGCACCGCAAAATGGCCGAACGCGCCCTCAGTGACCAGTTCGAATTCATGCGCGCGCTGGTCAACGAGACTCCGCACCCGATCTATGTGCGCGATCGAAACGGCTTGCTGCAGACCTGCAATGACAGCTACCTGCAGGTGTTCGACGTCAAGCGCGAGGACGTGATCGGCAAAAGCGCCATCCAGATGAGCGAGGCCCTGGAAACCGAAGCCGTTCAATATCACGACGATTACCAGCGGGTAATGAGCGAGGGCAACCCGCTGATCCTGGACCGCACCCTGCATATCCGCGGAAAAAAACTGACGATCTACCACTGGATCCTGCCGTACCGCGATTCCATCGGAGAAGTGCAAGGCATCATTGGCGGCTGGATCGACATCAGCGAGCGGCGCCAACTGTTCGACGAAATCCGCGCCGCCAAAGAGCGCGCCGACGAGGCCAACCGGGCCAAGAGCACGTTCCTCGCCACCATGAGCCATGAAATCCGCACGCCGATGAACGCGGTGATCGGCATGCTCGAACTGACCCTCAAGCGCGCCGACCAGGGCCATCTCGACCGCCCGGCCATCGAAGTGGCGTACAACTCGGCCAAGGACCTGCTGGAACTGATTGGCGATATCCTGGACATCGCACGCATCGAATCCGGGCGCCTGAGCCTGGCACCGGAGCGCGTCAACCTGCGGGAAGTCATCGAGTCGGTAGTGCGTGTCTTCGACGGCCTGGCACGCCAGAAAACCCTCAGCCTGTCCCTTGAGTTCAAGCCCAACCTGGACGACACCGAAGTGCTGGTCGACCCCCTGCGCTTCAAGCAGGTGCTGTCGAACCTGGTCAGCAACGCCATCAAGTTCACCGAGCGCGGCCAGGTGAAGATCAAGGTGGAGGTATTGCCCACCGAGCAGGCGCAGCAGGTCGAGATGAAACTGGTGGTCGAGGACACCGGGATAGGCATCAGCCGAGATGATCAATTGCGCCTGTTCGAACCCTTTGCCCAGGCCGACAATTCCGGGCAACTGGCCAGGAGCGGCGCCGGCCTGGGGCTGGTGATCTGCCGCAGCCTGTGCGCGATGATGGGCGGGCAACTGAGCCTGAGCAGCGTGCCCATGGTCGGCACCCAGGTGCACGTCAACCTGAACATGACGCGCTTGCAGCCGGAACAGCTACGGGTGGAACACACACCCTCGGCGCCCGCGACCGCACCGGTGCTCAATGTACTGGTGGTGGATGATCATCCCGCGAACCGCTTGCTGATGTGCCAGCAACTGGCTTACCTGGGACACCAGTACACCGCCGCCCAGAACGGCGCCGCGGGTTTCCAGGCCTGGCGCCAGGAACGTTTCGACCTGATCATCGCCGACTGCAACATGCCCATCATGAACGGCTACGAGCTGAGCCGCTCGATCCGCGAGTACGAACAGCGTGAGCAACTGGCGCCCTGCGTGATCCTGGGTTTTACCGCCAACGCCCAGCCTGAAGAGAAGCAACGCTGCGCTGAAGCGGGCATGAACGATTGCCTGTTCAAACCCATCAGCCTTACGGCACTGGAGCGGCAATTGGCGCAGATCAGCCCTCAACCCACCGATCTGAACCTGGACCTCGGCAACTTCGAGGCCCTGACCGGCGGCGATCCGCAATTGAGCCGGCGTTTGCTGGAGGAGTTGTTGAGCAGCAGTCAACATGATCGCCATGAACTGACAGCCCTGCTTGAAGCCCATGCCCCGCTTCAGGAGATTGTCGAGCAGGCGCACAAGATCAAGGGCGCGGCGCGTATCGTCCAGGCGACGCCGCTTGCCGGGCAGTGTGAAGCGGTTGAACAGGCGTGCGCTCGGGGAGATGACTGGCTGCTGGTTGAAGCAGGTGTGAAGTGCCTGGAGAAGCTCATGCTGGAACTGGAGAGGTTATTGCGAGTGCAGCTTCACAAGTTGGATTCACAGTAGTGAGCGGGCTTGTCGAATCGTCGCACCGCCCGCGCTGGGTGGCGAAGCCGCCCCAAAACCATTCACCGCGATCCTTCAGACAGAATGCGGTGTTCCGATTGGGGCGGCTTCGCCACCCAGCGCGGGGCAAGCCCGCTCACTACAGGGGTGTGGATATCCGTGCTTCAGCAATCAGTCAAACGCAGGAAAATCGCCGCCAGCTGTTCAATACCGGCCTGATCCTCAAGAGTAAACCGCCCCAGCGACGGGCTGTCGAGGTCAAGCACGCCAATCAGTTTGCCGTCCTTGACCAATGGCACCACCAACTCGCTGTTCGACGCACTGTCGCAGGCGATATGTCCGGGAAATTCATGCACATCCTCCACCCGCTGGGTTTGCCGTGACGCCGCCGCCGCACCGCATACCCCGCGGCCGAAGGGAATGCGCACACAGGCGATCTGGCCCTGGAACGGTCCGAGCACCAACTCTTCGTTACGGTTGAGGTAAAAGCCGGCCCAGTTCAAGTCGTCGAGTTGGTTGAACAGGAACGCCGAAAACTGCGCACTGTTGGCGATGAAATCCCGCTCATCGGCCAGCAGCGATTCCAACTGTGCGCAGAGCATGCCATAGCCTTGCAGGCCAGTACCGGCGGTTTGCAGGTCGATCATGGTTGACGCTCCAGCAATTTGAGGCCCACCCAGTAACGGGCGAATTGGTATGCGCAACGGCCGTTGCGGTTGCCGCGTCCGGTCGCCCAGCGCACGGCAAGGATGTCGAGGGCGTCGTCGCGCTGCCACTGCAGGCCGGCCTTGTTCGCCAGTTCGCCGATCCAGTGCTCCACCACGTCCAGGAAATGCTCCTGGGTAAACGGGTAGAACGACAGCCACAAGCCAAAACGGTCGGACAGGGCGATCTTGTCTTCCACTGCTTCGCTGGGGTGCAACTCGCCATCCACGCGCTTCCAGTTGTCATTGTCGCTCTGGTTTTCCGGCACCAGGTGACGGCGGTTGGAAGTGGCATACAGCAGCACGTTTTCCGGGGCCTGTTCGAGGGAGCCGTCGAGCACGCTCTTGAGCACGCGGTAATCGCCTTCGCCGGCCTCGAATGACAGGTCGTCGCAGAACAGGATAAAACGCTGCGGCAGCTTGAGCAGTTGCTCGACCACCCGCGGCAGATCGGCCAGGTGGTCACGCTCGATTTCGATCAGGCGCAAGCCGGCCTTGGCGTGCTGCGCCAGCAAGGCGCGCACCATGGAGGATTTGCCGGTGCCGCGCGACCCCCATAGCAGCGCATGGTTGGCGGGTAGGCCATCGATGAATTGCTGGGTGTTGCGCGCCAGGGTTTCACGTTGCTTGTCGACACCGATCAGGTCGGACAGGCGCATGTCCAGGCTCACGTCCAGCGGTAGCAGGAAACCATTGCGCCCTTCACGTTGCCAGCGGGCAGCCAGGCACTGGTTCCAATCGATGGCTTGACGGGGCGCGGGCAACCACGGCTCCAGGCGGGTGAGCACTGCATCGGCGCGCTCAAGAAAGGCACTCAATCGAGAATCCACGATTATTCCTCTGGCAAGTTCTTGCAAAAGATGGCGTATTGGCAACCCTGCGGCAGACCGCACAAGGCTGCGTAAAAAATGATTCATGCCGGGCAAGCCAGAGCGTGTGGATGTTCAGCTATGCTTGCCGGGCGAAGGGAAACGTGAAGTGGTTCAACACTCGATGGATATCAAGTTCGCCCACCGCTTGTCTTATAAACAAGCCAGATTGACGGTGCTGGTCGGTTTCGTCTTGGGAACCTTGCTCAGCCTGATCCAGATCGGCATTGATTATGCCAGCGAAGACGCATCCATCAACCGCGAAATTCGCTCGCTGATCGAAATCAGCCACAACCCCGCGTCACGCATCGCCTACAACATCGACGCCGAACTGGCCCAGGAACTGACCCTGGGCCTGCTGCACTCACCCGCCATCGTTCATGCCCAGCTGATCGACAATAACGGCGTTGTACTCGCCGATGTCGAACGGCCGCGCCAGGAAAGCAGCTACCGCCCCCTCAGTGACTTTCTGTTTGGTGCCAACCGTCGGTTTGAAGACCGCCTGTTCCTCAGCCACCTGCCCGGCGAGTCCCTCGGCATCCTGCGCCTGGACGTGGACACCTATGCCTTTGGCAGCCGCTTTCTGCGCCGTGCCGAGATAACCCTGCTCAACGGTTTCGTGCGCAGCCTGCTGCTGACCGGCATCCTGCTGGGCTTGTTCTACGTGATGCTGACCCAACCGCTGGTACGCATTATCCGTGAGCTGAGCAACCGCAAGCAGGCACGCCTGGATTGCCCGCCTGGCCACGAACACGACGAAATCGGCGTGTTGGTGAAGGTTGCCAACCAGCAGTTCGAAAACATGGAGACCGAGATCCAGCAACGCCGTCATGCCGAAGATCGACTGACCGAATACCTGGCGCAACTGGAAGACATCGTTTCGGCGCGCACCTTGGAGCTCAAGGCCAGCAACCAGCGGCTGAGCCAGTCCAACGACGAACTGGAAGCGGCAAAGATGCATGCAGTGAACATGGCCCAGGCGCGGGCGGCATTCCTGGCCAATATGAGCCACGAGATCCGCACCCCGCTCAACGGCCTGCTGGGGATGATCGCGCTGTCACTGGACAGCCCGCTCAATGCCGAACAGCGCCAGCAACTGTCCATCGCCCATGATTCGGGCAAGGTGCTGGTGGAATTGCTCAACGATATCCTCGACCTGTCCAAGTTCGACGCCGGCCAGTTGGAGCTGGAGCGCATCCCCTTCGATCTGGGCTCGCTGGTGGAAGACACCGCCAACCTGCTGTCACAAAACGCGGCGCCCAGCGTCGAACTGACCTGCCTGATCGACCCGCGGTTTCCCGCCCAGGTGCTCGGCGACCCGACCCGTGTGCGGCAAATCGTCAGCAACCTGTTGTCCAACGCCCTGAAGTTCACGCGCTTCGGCCGAGTGGATGTGCGCCTCAGCGCGCTTGATGACCGGGTGCGCATCGAGGTCTGCGATACCGGTATCGGTATTGCCCAGGAGGCTCAGGTGAAGATCTTCCAGCCCTTCACCCAGGCCGGCGCCGGTATCACGCGCCAGTTTGGCGGCACCGGCCTCGGCCTGGCGCTGACGCACAACTTGTGTGAAGCGATGAAGGGCCGGCTGAGCATCAGTTCCGAGGTGGGTTTCGGTAGCCAGTTCTGCGCCGACCTGCCGTTGCCGGTGCATTTGCCTGCGGTACCACCGCCACCGCTCAAGGGTGAAGTGATCGTGATCACCAATGCCGGCAGCGGTCTGACCGAACTGCTCACTACCTTGCTGCCGCATTGGGCGCTGACACCCCGCTGCTACACGCAAGACGACGATCTGAGCGGGCAAAACCCAGACCTGCTGATCACCGACTGCCCCGAATGCCTGTTTCGCCTGCGGCCTTTTATCGGCGCGCCGATCCTGCTGGTGACCGCCTATGGCAATTTCATGCCCAGCGAAGAAGTCGCGGCACTGGCACCGTTGCAGCAACAGGCGCGCCCATTGAGCCGCAACGCGCTGTATCAGATCCTGGAACGCAACTTGCGCAGCGATGCCCGACTGGTCCTTGATCCGATCCAGATAGAAGCCGCGCCACTGGCACACCGGGCCCGTATCCTGCTGGTGGAAGACAATCCGGTCAACCAACTGGTGGCCAAGGGCATGCTCAGCAAGCTGGGGTGTGAAGTGATCGTGGCCGCCCACGGTGGCGAGGCGCTCAGGTTTCTCGAAGACCAACGCTTCGACCTGGTGCTGATGGACTGCAACATGCCGGTGATGGACGGCTACGAGGCCAGCCGGCAGATCCGTCGCAGCGGGCGCTGGCCCGACCTGCCGATCGTCGCCTTGACCGCCAACGCGCTGTCCGAGGAGCGCGAGCGGTGCCGGGCCGCGGGCATGAATGACTACCTGGCCAAGCCGTTTCGCCGTGAGGAACTCAGCGGCTTGCTGGAGCTGTGGGTGCCGAAGACGACAAGTCTCTGACCTGCCGGCTCATTTGAGCAGGGCTTCGATCTCCTGGGTGAGGTCCTGCGGCTTGGTGGTCGGGGCAAAGCGCTTGACCACCTGACCATCGCGGCCAATGAGGAACTTGGTGAAATTCCACTTGATCCCCTTGGTACCCAGCAGGCCCGGCGCTTGCTTTTTCAGCTGTACGAACAACGGGTGGGCAGCACCACCATTCACGTCGACCTTCTTGAACAGCGGGAAGCTGACACCAAAGTTCAACTCGCAGAATTCGGAAATCGCCCCCTCGTTACCCGGCTCTTGCTTGCCGAACTGATTGCACGGAAAACCCAGCACCACCAGGCCCTGGTCCTTGTACTGCTGCCAGAGTTGCTCCAGGCCCTTGTACTGCGGGGTGAAGCCACATTTGCTGGCGGTATTGACCACCAGGATGGCCTTGCCGGCGAAATCGGCCAAGGTCTTTTGCTCACCTTTGATGGTAGTGCAAGGGATGCTCAGCAGGTTGTCGCTCATGGCAGTGGCTCGATAAGGGATTAAAGAGGGAGAAACATAGTAGCCAACTCGATTGAGTACAATTTAATTGACCGCGATGATGGCGCGATATCAATGTGGGAGCCCGCTCCCACATTTTCGATCGGTTTACAGCCTTATAACTAGCGCGGGACGAAGTCCAGGCACACCGAGTTGATGCAATAACGCAGGCCCGTCGGCGGCGGACCGTCCGGGAACACATGACCCAGGTGCGCGTCGCATTTGGCGCAAGTGACTTCGGTGCGGATCATGCCGTGGCTGACATCACGGATCTCGATCATTGCGCTGTCGGCGATCGGCTCATAAAAGCTGGGCCAGCCGCAGCCGGAATCAAACTTGGCACGGGAATCGAACAGTGGCTCGTTGCAGCAAATGCAATGGTAAACGCCCTCCGTTTTGGTGGCGTTGTACTTGCCGCTGAACGGTCGCTCGGTGCCCTTGAGACGGCACACGTTGTACTGTTCCGGGTCGAGCATCGTCTTCCATTCTTCAACGGTTTTCTGCAACTTTTCCATCGGTACACCTCGGCAACTGAAAAACCCTGATCTGTATCTTTTCCGTGGATCAGGCGGCACGTATGATTGCGCCTCTTCAAAACGCCAGTCTGGCACCCGCGCTACCGGCATTCAAACGTATTTATGGGGGCGGCCCCGGCGGATTCACAGTACGGTAGTGCCCACACCGTCTGGATCGTTCATTTTCAGGATCACATCGCCATGCAGGTCAGCAAATCGAACAAGCTCGCCAACGTCTGCTACGACATTCGCGGCCCAGTGCTCAAGCACGCCAAACGCCTGGAAGAGGAAGGCCATCGCATCCTCAAGCTGAACATTGGCAACCCGGCGCCTTTTGGTTTCGAAGCGCCGGACGAAATCCTCCAGGACGTGATCCGCAACCTGCCCACCGCCCAGGGCTACAGCGATTCGAAGGGCCTGTTCAGCGCGCGCAAGGCGGTGATGCAGTACTACCAGCAAAAGCAGGTCGAAGGTGTCGGCATCGAAGACATCTACCTGGGCAATGGCGTGTCCGAGCTGATCGTGATGTCCATGCAGGCCCTGCTCAACAATGGCGATGAAGTGCTGGTGCCGGCGCCGGATTATCCGCTGTGGACCGCCGCCGTCACACTGGCCGGCGGTCACCCGGTGCACTACCTGTGCGATGAAGGCGCCGACTGGTTCCCGGACCTGGCCGACATCAAGGCCAAGATCACCCCGAACACCAAGGCCCTGGTGATCATCAACCCGAACAACCCGACCGGTGCCGTGTATTCAAAGGAAGTGCTGCTGGGCATGCTGGAACTGGCGCGCCAGCACAACCTGGTGGTGTTCTCCGATGAGATCTACGACAAGATCCTCTACGACGATGCCGTGCACATCTGCACCGCATCCCTGGCGCCGGACCTGCTGTGCCTGACGTTCAACGGCCTGTCCAAATCTTACCGCGTGGCGGGTTTCCGCTCCGGCTGGATCGCCATCTCCGGGCCCAAGCACAACGCCCAGAGCTACATCGAAGGCATCGACATGCTGGCCAACATGCGCCTGTGTGCCAACGTGCCAAGCCAGCACGCCATCCAGACCGCCCTGGGCGGCTACCAGAGCATTAATGACCTGGTCCTGCCCCAGGGCCGCCTGCTCGAGCAGCGCAACCGCACCTGGGAACTGCTCAACGCAATCCCGGGCGTAAGCTGCGTGAAACCCATGGGCGCGCTGTACGCGTTCCCGCGGATCGATCCCAAGGTATGCCCGATCCTGAACGACGAAAAGTTCGTGCTCGACCTGTTGCTGTCGGAAAAGCTGCTGGTGGTGCAAGGCACTGCGTTCAACTGGCCGTGGCCGGATCACTTCCGCGTGGTGACGCTGCCGCGCGTGGATGACCTGGAGATGGCCATCGGTCGCATCGGCAACTTCCTCAAGTCCTATCGCCAGTAGCGTAGATGGCGCTGTACGAACGGCAATCGGTCGTACAGCGCGTATCTGGCAACACTTCTCTGCCCAGGCACCACTGCAGCACCTTACTGGCCGGGCAAAAGGCACCCAGCCCCTGTAATTGCTGGGGCGCAACGCACCGGCGCAGCGATAACGCCGTCTTTTTCGTGTCGGAAATGCCCTTCAAGACTCTTCATTCCGGCTGTAGGACACAGTTTGAAATAGTCGCTCGGTTGAATCACCCCATGGCGCACCTTATATACCCCGCAGTACGCGACATATTAAGCATGAGGAGAACTCTACAACCATGATGCGCATCCTGCTGTTCTTGGCCACTAACCTTGCGGTCGTGCTGATTGCCAGCATTACCTTGAGCCTTTTCGGCTTCAACGGGTTCATGGCGGCCAACGGGGTTGACCTGAACCTCAATCAGCTGCTGGTTTTCTGTGCGGTCTTTGGTTTTGCCGGCTCGCTGTTCTCGCTGTTCATCTCCAAATGGATGGCGAAGATGAGCACCAGCACCCAGGTGATCACTCAACCACGCACCCGGCATGAGCAATGGTTGCTGCAGACCGTCGAGCAATTGTCCCGCGAAGCCGGCATCAAGATGCCCGAGGTCGGGATCTTCCCGGCCTATGAAGCCAACGCCTTTGCCACCGGCTGGAACAAGAACGATGCACTCGTTGCGGTAAGCCAGGGCATGCTGGAACGCTTCTCCTACGATGAAGTGAAGGCGGTGCTGGCCCACGAGATCGGCCATGTGGCCAACGGCGACATGGTCACCCTGGCGTTGATCCAGGGCGTGGTGAACACCTTCGTGATGTTCTTCGCGCGGATCATCGGTAACTTTGTCGACAAGGTGATCTTCAAGAACGAAGGCGGCCGCGGCATTGCCTACTTCGTGGCGACCATCTTCGCCGAGCTGGTGCTGGGCTTCCTGGCCAGCGCGATCACCATGTGGTTCTCGCGCAAACGGGAGTTCCGCGCAGACGAAGCCGGTGCCCGCCTGGCCGGTACCGGTGCGATGATCGCAGCGCTGCAACACCTGCGCTCCGAACAGGGCCTGCCGGTGCACATGCCGGACAGCCTGACGGCCTTTGGCATCAACGGCGGTATCAAGCAGGGCATGGCTCGCCTGTTCATGAGCCACCCGCCGCTGGAAGAACGTATCGACGCACTGCGTCGTCGGGGCTGACAGCCCGCCAGCAACACCGAAAGGGGCGATCTGATCGCCCCTTTTTTTGTGGGTGCGGATATCGTCATCGCGGGCAAGCCCGGCTCCCACAAGGATCTTCGTTGGCCCACCCAAGCTGTGAACGACGCGGGCAATGTGGGAGCCGGGCTTGCCCGCGATGGCGATGGCAGGCTCAGCGCCTGGTCAACTGATACACCCGCTCATCAAGCCGCGTAACGCCGTCCTGCACAAACTTCCAGCTCTCCCCCAGGATGTCTTGCTCTTCCAGCACGTCCAAGCGCCAGTGCGAACCGAACAACACCTCCAGCTCATCATCCGTCACCGCAAACGGCGGCCCGGCCTTTTGCGCCTGGTCGTAATCAAGGGTGACCAGCAATCCCTTGCAACCTGGGGGCAACAGGCGGTTCAGGTGCTCGGCGTATCGCGCACGCATCAATGGCGGCAAGGCGATCAGTGCGGCGCGGTCATACAACGCAGCGCAATCGGCCAACGCCTCGGCACCCATGGCAAAGAAGTCGCCGCACCACACTTCGATCAGATCAGCCTGATACACCTTGAAGGCGCCCCGCTCGGTGATACGCGGCGTAAGGTTCTGCTCATTGAAAAACGCCTCCACGGCCTGCTGCGACAGCTCCACGCCCAATACCCGCAGCCGATGGCTGGCCAACCACATCAAGTCCAGGCTTTTGCCGCACAAGGGCACCAGTACCTGGCCGCCTTCGGCGAGCGCCAGTTGCGGCCAGTGCCGCTGCAGATAAGGGTTGACCTCAGGCAGATGAAAGCCGATCTGATCGCGCGCCCAGCGCTCCCGCCAAAACTCTGGCTCCATGGATCACCCCGAAAATTCGATGAAAAGGCGTTAAAACTTATATTAGATTTTGATTGATGAACTGATTGAAGATGAGCCCATGTTAACGCTCAGGACCCCTCTTATGCTCCCCAGCCTGTTTATCTCCCACGGTTCGCCCATGCTCGCCCTGCAACCCGGCGCCAGCGGCCCGGCCCTCCAGCGGCTGGCCGCAGGAATGCCACGACCGAAGGCAATCGTGGTGGTGTCGGCGCACTGGGAAAGCCAGGAACTCCTGGTCAGCGGCAGCGCAGCGCCGCAAACCTGGCATGACTTTGGCGGTTTCCCGCGTGAATTGTTTGCCGTGCAGTACCCGGCACCGGGCGATCCGCAATTGGCCGGTGAGATTGTCGAGTGGCTGCAGGCCGACGGCCTGGATGCTCGTATCGACGAGCGCCGCCCCTTTGACCATGGCGTATGGGTGCCACTGTCGTTGATGTACCCGGCGGCGGATATCCCGGTAGTACAGGTATCCCTGCCCAGCCGCATGGGCCCGGCGCTGCAGACTCGGGTCGGACATGCGCTCGCCGGCCTGCGCGAGCGCGATGTGCTGCTGATCGGCTCGGGCAGCATCACCCACAACCTGGGCGAGCTGGACTGGCACGCAGGACCTGAGAGCATCGAGCCCTGGGCACGGGATTTCCGGGATTGGGTGGTGGATAAACTGGCAGCCGATGATGAAGCCGCCTTGCACGATTATCGTCGTCAGGCACCGAATGCCGTGCGCAGTCATCCAACGGATGAGCATCTGTTGCCGTTGTACTTTGCGCGAGGCGCGGGGGGTGATTTCAGCGTGGCGCACCAAGGGTTCACCCTGGGTGCGCTGGGGATGGACATCTACCGCTTCGGCTGACGAAACGCCGCCCTCTGTGGGAGCTGGCTTGCCTGCGATGGCGGTGTATCAGTGACAATTGTGGTGACTGAGCCACCGTCATCGCAGGCAAGCCAGCTCCCACATTGAACTGAGTGCAGCTCCAAAATCTGAAATCCAAGGTAAAAAAAATCCCCGAACCAGTCGGGGATTTTTTATGTGCGATCAATCAGCCCAAGGGCGGATCAATCTTCGCGGTAGCGACGCAGCTTCAGTTGCTTGCCGGCAACGCGTGTATCTTTGAGCTTGGTCAGCAGCTTTTCCAGACCGTCTTCCGGCAGCTCCACCAGGGAGAAGCTGTCACGGACCTGGATGCGACCGATGGCTTCACGTGCCAGGCCACCCTCGTTGAGGATAGCGCCCAGCAGGTTCTTGGCAGCGATACCATCACGCGCGCCCAGCGCGGTACGGCAACGCGCACGGCCTTCGGCCAATGGAACCGGAGCGCGACGCTCACGATCACCACGGTCTGGACGGTCGCCAGTACGCTCTGGACGATCACCGCGTGGCGCGTTGTTCGGTACCAGTGGGCGTTCTTTCTCGATGGCTGCCAGGGTCAGGGCCTGACCGTTGGTGGCTTTACGCAGCAGAGCTGCGGCCAGGGCACGCGGGGTGCAACCGATATCGGCGGTCAGGCGGTCCAGCAATTCGCCGTGGGTCGATTCAGCGTCAGCCACCAGTGGTGACAGGCTGTTGGTCAGTTTCTTGATGCGGGCATCGAGAACGGCCTGGGCATCCGGCAGGCGGACTTCGGCGACTTTCTGACCGGTTACACGCTCGATCACTTGCAGCATGCGGCGCTCACGTGGAGTCACCAGCAACAGTGCACGACCTTCGCGACCGGCACGGCCGGTACGGCCGATACGGTGAACGTAGGATTCCGGATCGTAAGGCATGTCAACGTTGAACACGTGGGTAATACGTGGAACGTCGAGGCCGCGGGCAGCAACGTCGGTCGCTACAACGATGTCCAGGCGGCCATCCTTGAGGGACTCAATGACGCGCTCACGCTGGTTCTGGGCAATGTCACCGTTCAGCGCAGCGGCTTTGTAGCCTTTGGCTTCCAGGGCACTGGCCAGGTCCAGGGTCGCTTGCTTGGTGCGCACGAACATGATCAGGGCGTCGAAGTCTTCGACTTCCAGCAGGCTCAATACAGCCGAGGTCTTCTGGTCAGCGTGAACCAACAGGTGAGCCTGTTCGATCGCGGTAACGGTCTGGGTCTTGGTCTGGATCTTCACGTGTTGCGGATCGCGCAGGTGGCGTTCGGCAATGGCGCGGATCGACTGTGGCAGGGTGGCCGAGAACAGCACGGTCTGACGGGTCGGTGGCAGTGCCTTGAAGATGACTTCCAGGTCATCCATGAAGCCCAGCTTCAACATTTCGTCAGCTTCGTCCAGAACCAGGTGGTTCACGGTCGACAGGACTTTCTCGTCACGACGCAGGTGGTCGCACAGGCGGCCCGGGGTGGCGACAACGATCTGTGCGCCATTCCGGATTGCCTTGAGTTGCGGGCCCATCGGCGCGCCGCCGTAGACGGCCACGACAGTTACGCCTGGCATTTGCTTGGCGTAGGTTTCAAAAGCGGTTGCTACTTGCAGCGCCAACTCACGCGTTGGCGCCAGGATCAGGGCTTGCGGTTCGCGCTTGGCAGGATCGATGCAGTGCAGGATAGGCAGGGCGAACGCGGCGGTTTTACCGGTACCGGTTTGCGCCTGGCCAATCATGTCCTGGCCGGCCATGATGATCGGGATCGATTGCTGCTGAATCGCCGAAGGTTCTTCGTAGCCGGTCGCAATGACGGCTGCAAGAATGTTCGGGTTAAGATTAAAAGCGGCGAAGCCGCCGGTTTCCTGGGTCATGGGTCTGCCTCTAAGTGCATCCGCAAAGACCCATGCTCCAAAGCTGCGCATGCCGTGTTGAGACTCAAGAGTCGCCCTGGCTGCTTTGTCGGCGGGGATTTGCGAAAACGAATGAATGAAAAAGATTCGTCAAGGGAGAGTCCGCTGTGCGGACGTGCAGCCGAAGCTGACTTCGGGGAATTGCGCTACCTAAACGCGGCCCGGTTAAAGGCCGGCGCGCACTATACCGGAAATAGCTGAAAAAGGGAGCTTTTTTTATCGGAAAGTGCGGATAAACCCTGCTGCGTCAAAGCCTTTGCAGATAACACCGCCAGGGTCTATTTTTCACAGGCCCGGCCCTGCTGGGTCTAACGCTTAAACGGTTCACCTGAATTTTTCCGGCCCTTTGGTCTGAAACCCTTCCCCGCGCCCGAGGGCACACTCGATGAATCAAGCCAGCAGCAGCCGCGTCAGCCGTGAACTCCAGGGCCATGTCCTGTTGCTGGGGCTGGACCGGCCGGCCAAACGCAACGCTTTTGACCTGGATCTGCTCAATGAGCTGAGCCTGGCGTATGGCGAATTTGATCGAAATACCGAAGCACGGGTGGCGGTGGTGTTTGCCCACGGCGATCATTTTACCGCGGGGCTGGACCTGGCCAACGTCAGCGGCGTGATGGCCGGTGGCTGGCAGCCACCCTTGGGAGGTTGTGATCCCTGGGGCGTGTTCAGCGGCCCACGCGTGAGCAAGCCGGTGATCGTCGCGGCCCAGGGTTACTGTCTGACCCTCGGTATCGAGCTGATGCTGGCGGCGGACATCAATCTTTGCGCGAGCAATACGCGCTTTGCGCAGATGGAAGTACAGCGCGGGATTTTCCCGTTTGGCGGCGCGACGTTGCGCTTTCATCAGATCGCCGGCTGGGGCAATGCCATGCGCTGGTTGCTGACCGGCGACGAGTTCGACGCCCATGAAGCCCTGCGCCTGGGCCTGGTGCAGGAAGTGATGGCCAGCGAAGACTTGCTACCGCGCGCCGTCGAACTGGCCAACCGCATCGCGCGGCAGGCGCCGCTGGGTGTGCAGGCCACATTGATGTCGGCGCGGTTGGCGCGCCTGGAAGGTGAAGCCGTCGCGACGGCCGGATTGCAGCCGATGGTGGATAAACTGTTCAACAGCGAGGATGCCAGGGAGGGTGTGCGGGCGATGATCGAGAAGCGGCCGGGGGTGTTCAAGGGGATTTGAATACCCTGAATTAGCCGTCGGCAGTGATGGCCTCTTCGCGAGCAAGCCCGCTCCCACCCTCGACCGCGTTTAACCTGTAGGAATAAGGTCCAAATGTGGGAGCGGGCTTGCTCGCGAAGGCGTCCTGACAGGCGCCTAAGTTGCCGGCCGAATCGCCTTGATCAACGCCTGCAACGAATACCCCAGGCGCGGCGCCAGCCCTTGCGCCCTGGCAGACAGCCCATCCAGGTCCAGCGCCTGATCCAGCTCCGCAGGCACCAGCAAAATCACATTGCCCTCCTTGACCGGCAGCTCCCAGTAATGCCGATGATACAAGCCACGCAACAACGCTGCGCCCAGGGGTTTGCCATCGTCGGTGGCCCACTGGTTGATCACCAGCCAGCCGCCGGGGTTGAGTTTCTTCTGGCAGTTTTCCAGGAAGGTCCAGGCCAGGTGGCCGACGCCAGGGCCGACGTCGGTATAGAGGTCGACGAAGATCAGGTCGGCCGGCTCGGCGGTCTCCAGCAATTGCAGGGCGTCGCCGATGCGGATATACAGCCGCGGGTCATCGTCCAGCCCCAGGTATTCAATCGCCAGGCGCGGTACATCGGGGCGCAGCTCGATCGCTTCGACATCTTCCAGCGGCAGGAACTTCAGGCACGCCTGGGTCAGGGTGCCGGCGCCCAAGCCGAGGAACAGCGCGCTCTCCGGCTGCTCATGGGCCAACGCGCCAATCAGCATCGCACGGGTATAGTCGTACTCCAGCCAGCTCGGGTCAGCGGTAAATACGCAGCTTTGCTCGATGGCGTCGCCGAACTCGAGAAACCGGTAATCGGCCACTTCGAGCACACGGATCATGCCGAAGTCATCATGGACTTCGGCGAGCAGGCGCTCGACACGCTCCTCGGTCATCACTACTCCTAACGGGTTCGCGGCAGGGCAAAGGCGCGATTGTCGGCCAAGCGGTGGCAACAGGTCACGCACTAATTGCTGATAACATTGGCACCCGACCGTCAATCAACCAATCGAGTTCATGATGAGCCAACCCTGGAGCCCCGACAGCTGGCGCGCCTTGCCGATCCAGCAACAACCCCAGTACCCGGACGCTGCGCACTTGCTGCAGGTAGAGCAAAGCCTGGCCAGCTACCCGCCGCTGGTGTTTGCCGGGGAAGCCCGCGAGTTGCGTCGCCAGTTTGCCGAGGTCACCCAAGGCCGTGCGTTCCTGTTGCAAGGCGGCGACTGCGCCGAAAGCTTTGCCGAATTCTCCGCCGCGAAAATCCGCGACACCTTCAAGGTACTGCTGCAGATGGCCATTGTGATGACCTTCGCCGCCGGTTGCCCGGTGGTGAAGGTCGGGCGCATGGCCGGCCAGTTCGCTAAGCCGCGTTCGGCCAACGACGAAACCATCGACGGCATCACCCTGCCCGCCTACCGTGGCGATATCGTCAATGGCATCGGCTTCGACGAAAAAAGCCGTGTGCCGGACCCGGACCGCCTGTTGCAGTCCTATCACCAGTCCACCGCCACCCTTAACCTGCTGCGCGCTTTTGCCCAGGGCGGGTTTGCCGACCTGCATCAAGTGCACAAGTGGAACCTGGACTTTATCGCCAACTCCGCACTGGCCGAGAAGTACAGCCAACTGGCCGACCGCATCGACGAAACCCTGGCGTTCATGCGCGCCTGCGGCATGGACAGCTCGCCGCAACTGCGCGAAACCAGCTTCTTCACCGCCCATGAAGCGCTGCTGCTCAACTATGAGCAAGCCTTCGTGCGCCGCGACAGCCTGACCAACGACTACTACGACTGCTCCGCCCACATGCTGTGGATCGGCGACCGCACCCGCCAACTGGACGGTGCCCATGTCGAGTTCCTGCGCGGGGTGAACAACCCGATCGGGGTCAAGGTCGGCCCGAGCATGAACCCGGACGACCTGATCCGCCTGATCGACATCCTCAACCCGGACAACGATCCCGGCCGCCTCAACCTGATTGCGCGCATGGGCGCAGGCAAAGTCGGCGATCACCTGCCAGGCCTGATCCGCGCCGTGCAGCGCGAGGGCAAGCAGGTGCTGTGGAGCTCGGACCCGATGCACGGCAACACCATCAAGGCCAGCAGCGGCTACAAGACCCGCGACTTTGCGCAGATCCTGGGTGAAGTGAAGGAGTTCTTCCAGGTTCACCAGGCTGAAGGGACATACGCCGGCGGTATCCACATCGAAATGACCGGGCAGAATGTCACCGAATGCATCGGCGGCGCGCGGCCGATCACCGAGGATGGCCTGTCGGACCGCTATCACACGCACTGCGACCCACGGATGAATGCCGATCAGTCGCTGGAATTGGCGTTCCTGATTGCCGAGACGTTAAAGCAGGTCAAGCGCTGAAATTTCAGTCGCCTGGGCTGACGCCATCGCGGGCAAGCCCGGCCCCCACAGGGAATGCATTTCAAAAGGAGGAATGCCATCCCCTGTGGGAGCGGGCTTGCCCGCGATGGGGCCCTAAAGGCCAATCTCTCTATTGATCATCGCCATCCTTAACCGCGCCGCACTCGGCCGCTGGCAATTGAGCTGAACCTGCTCAAGCCCCAGCCAATCGGCCATCTGCCGCAGATTCAATGCCAGCGCCAACATCCCCTCCTCGTCCAGCCCCGGCTCCTCCTCGTGCACCGCATGCACGGCCAAACGCCCATGGGCACGTTCGGCGCGCAGGTCGATGCGTGCAGCAATCCGCTCGTTGTGCAAGAAAGGCAGCACGTAGTAGCCGTACACCCGTTTGTCCTGCGGGGTGTAGATCTCCAGGCGGTAGCGGAAGTCGAACAGGCGTTCAGTGCGGCTGCGCTCCCAGACCAGTGAATCGAACGGCGACAGCAAGGCGCTGGCCGGCACTTTGCGCGGCACTTTTGGATCAGGCAGGCAGTACGCCGGTTGTTTCCAGCCTTGCACCTGGCAGAGCTGCAGTTGGCCGTCTTCCACCAGCTCGGCGAGGCGACTGCGGCTGTCGCCAGGCTCAAGACGAAAGTAATCGCGCAGGTCTTTTTCGGTGCCCACCCCCAACGCCGTGGCGCTGTGCAGCAGCAAGCCGCGCTGGGCCTCGGCCTCCGTTACCTGGGCTTGAAGGATATCGCGCGGAATGACCCGCTCGGGCAAATCATAAAGCCGCTCAAAGCCACGTCGGCCGGCCACCGTGACCAGGCCGGCGGCAAACAGCCATTCCAGTGCGTGTTTCTCGTCGCTCCAGTCCCACCACGGGCCAGCGCGCTCTTCGCGGGTCGACAAGCTGCCGGCGCCCAGCGCGCCCTGTTGCTCGACCGTTTGTAGAACCCGCTGAATCGTGGCCTGTTGCTCGCGACCAAAACGCGCCATCTGCGAATAGATGCCCTGCCCCTGCTGCGCCCGCGCCATGCGCCAGCGCATTAACGGGTAGAGCGTCATCGGCAGCAGAGAGGCTTCGTGCCCCCAGTATTCGAACAACGAACGCCGCCGCCCCTGGCTCCAGGCCGCCTGCTCAAGCATCGACGCGGGGTAGCTGCCCAGGCGGGAAAACAGCGGCAGGTAATGCGAGCGCACCAGCGCGTTGACCGAATCGATCTGCAACACGCCCAGGCGTTCGATCATCCGGTTCAGGTGCGCCGCCTTGATCAGTGCCGGCGCCTGGCGCCCGGAAAAACCTTGGGCCGCCAGCGCCATGCGTCGCGCTTGCTTGAGTGAAAAACACAGGTCGGCGGGCATGGGGTTCTCCGTATGGGCGCACCGACTACCCTACTGCATCGGCGATCATTTTCGCAGCGGGTCTTGCCAGAAATGCAGGTGACGGTCCTGCTCCACGTCACCGCGATTGAGCCCGATGTCTTTGAGTGCGTCGTCGCTCAGGCTCGCCAGCAGCTGGCGCTCTTGATGCAGCGCCTGCCAACGCGCCATGCGCTGGAACATTCCGGAAAACGGACGTTTTGCCATCAACACAAAACCTTTTTGCCCTTTCATCTCTCGCCCTCCATTGGGGATGACGCGAGTGTGTGCCAGGCCTTATGATCAATCCAACGAATGTTTCTTATGCAATACATCTCGGAGATTGATCAATTGCCAGGCTACCCGAGCATCGACACTGAAGTACTGCGCACCTTCGTCGCCATCGCTGACCAGGGCGGTTTTACCCGCGCGGGCGAAGCGGTCAACCGCACCCAATCGGCGGTGAGCATGCAGATGAAGCGCCTGGAGGAAGACGTGTTGCAGCGCAAGTTGTTCGAGCGTGATGGGCGGCAAGTGCGGCTTACGCCCGAGGGCCAGGTGCTGTTGGGGTACGCGCGCCGTATCCTGAAACTGCACAGTGAGGTGTTCAATACCCTGCGCGAACCGCACATGGTCGGGCTGGTGCGCATCGGCACGCCGGATGACTACGTGATGCGCTTCCTGCCGGGGATTCTCAAGCGGTTCTCCAAGGCGTACCCGCTCATCCAGATCGAAATGCACTGCGAGGCCTCGACGGTGCTGATGCAACGTCGGGACCTGGCGCTGACCGTCATCAGCCGCGAGCCAGGCAGTGAGATCGGCGAATTGTTGCGCACCGAGCGCATGGTGTGGGTGGCTGCCGCAAGTTTTTGCGCAGACGAACACCAGGCCCTGCCGCTGGCGGTTTCCGGCGTCGACAGTTTCTGTACCCAGTGGATCCGCACGGCGCTGGACGCGGTCGGGCGCGAATACCGGCTTGCCTACCACAGCTCTAACGTAGCGGCGATCCAGGCCGTGGTGAGTTCCGGCCTGGCGGTGATGGCCAGCGTGGAAAGCCTGGTGACTGGGGACCTGCGCTTACTGGGCAGCGAAGAAGGTTTTCCGCCCTTGCCGTCGATGGATCTTCGATTGCTGCGCAACCCGGCGATGACGTCGCCCATCACCGAATGCCTGGCCGAGTACATTCTCGAAGGTTTTAAACTTTAAAGGTCAGCATCACCGCGCACACTGCCAGAAAGCCGCAGAACAGGCCGCGCAACACGCGCTCCGGCAGCGCATGGGCAACCTTCACCCCCCAGCTGATACTGAGCAGACCGCCGACCGCCAACGGCACGCCGATCAGCCAGTCCACTTCGTGGTGCCAGGCGTAGGTGACCAAGGTCACGCCCGTGCTGGGCAATGCCAGGGCCAGGGACAACCCCTGGGCCACCACCTGGGTGGTGCCGAACAGGCTGGTGAGCACCGGCGTCGCCACCACCGCCCCGCCAACGCCAAACAAACCGCCCATGGACCCGGAGGCAGCACCGAGCACCCCAAGCCACGGCCAGGAATAACGCATCTGCGCGGTCGGCGGCGCATTGCGGGTGAACATGCGCAGTAGGTTGTAGGCGCCAAGCGCCAGCAGGAAGGCGATAAAGCCGATGCGCATGGCGCCCGCGTCCAGGCCTACCGCCCAGATCGAGCCGAGCCAGGCAAACACGAACCCCATGAAGCCCAAGGGCAGCGCATGGCGCAGTTCGATACGGTTGCGCTGGTGATAGCGCCACAACGCCAGCATCACGTTAGGCACCACCATCACCAGCGCCGTGCCTTGGGCCAGTTGCTGATCCAGGCCGAACAACACGCCCAGCACCGGAATCGCTATCAGCCCACCCCCAATGCCGAACAGGCCGCCCACCGTGCCAAGGGCCGCGCCCAAAAGCAGATAAATCATCAAATCCAACACCGCGCGTTACTCCCCAATCCCAGGCCTTGCATGCTACGCAGTCGGCTATGGCGCGCAAAGGCACAGCAACGCACAATGGCTGTGCCGATCTTGCATAAGCGTTGCTTCGATGAACCCGAATACCTTGACCGACCAGTTGGGCCTGTTTCTGGATGTGCTGGAAACCGGCAGCTTCTCCGCCGCCGCACGCCGCCATCCTCTGACGCCCTCAGCCGTAGCGCGGCGCATCGACAGCCTGGAACGTTCGGTGGGCAGCCGCTTGTTCCAGCGCAGCACCCACGCGGTGGTGCCGACCCCGGCGGGCCTGGCGTTTGCCGAGCGCGCACGGCGGATCGTCAGCGAGTTGCAGCTGGCGCGGGCCGAAGCGGTGTCCCTGAGCCACGCGCCGGAAGGCCTGATTCGGGTGGACGCGCCCGCAGCGTTTGGTCGACGGCACCTGGCGCCGGTGGTGGCGGACTTCCTCAACGTGTACCCCGGACTGGACGTGCACCTGCATTTGATCGACAGCTTTGTGGATATGCAGGGGACGCACCTGGGCAAAGTCGACCTGGTACTGCGTGCCGGGCATATCGTTGATACACGGCTGATCGCCACGCCGCTGGCCAGCATCGTGCGCATCGCCTGCGCCAGCCCGGCCTATCTGAAAAACCGTGGCACGCCGCGCCATCCCGGTGAGCTCAGCGAGCATGATGGACTGGACTGGGACGGCCTGGCGCCGATGTTCGCCTGGCGCTTCGAGCTGGATGGGCGCCGCGCGACCTACCGCCCGCGGCGCATCCGCCTGAGCGCCAATAACGCCGAAGCCTTGCTGTCCGGCGCCTTGGCCGGGCTGGGTATCGCCCACCTGCCCACTTGGTTGGCCAGCGAGTACCTGGTGCGTGGCGAACTGCTGCCATTGTTCTGCGAAAACGGCCTGCCCAGCCCGGAGACCACCGGCATTTATGCGCTGCGCCTGGAACAGCAACCCAATGCGCGCAGCCGCCTGTTGCTGGAATACCTGAAAACCCGTTTCAGCCCGGTACCGCCCTGGGACCTGGCCCTGCAAAGTGGTTTGGTCTGACCGCTGGGACAGAATTATCTGGCGCATTAAAGGTTTGCCCGCTAGATTCTAGCCCAGACACGCTTTTTCGAGGTACCGCCATGAGCAAGAATCCCAATCCGTGCGAATCGCTGATGCTGGACAACCAGCTGTGCTTCGCTCTGCACTCAACGTCGCTGTTGATGACCAAGGTCTACAAGCCGCTGCTGCAAGCCCTGGGCCTGACCTACCCGCAGTACCTGGCGATGATGGTGTTGTGGGAAGAGGATGGGTTGACCGTCGGCGAAATCAGCAACCGCCTGCTGACCGATCCGGGTTCGCTGACCCCACTGCTCAAGCGCCTGGAGGGCGAAGGCCTGCTTAGCCGGACTCGCAGCCGTGAGGATGAACGGGTGGTGGTGGTGGAGCTGACCGACGCCGGCCGTGCCTTGCAGGATAAGGCTATGGGTATTCCGCACTGCATCCTCGGCGCCAGCGGCCTGGAGCTGGAACAACTGCGCAAGCTGCAAGGTGACCTGATCGCCCTGCGCACCAACCTTCAGGCCAGCGTCTGACGCGATAGATCCGGCCACCGAATTACAAAAAACTGTGGGAGCTGGCTTGCCTGCGATTGCGATAGATCAGTCATCAATTCTCTGACTGACACACCGCAATCGCAGGCAAGCCAGCTCCCACATTTGTCTGTGTGCCACCTCGAAAAGCCGTATCGCAAAAAATTTCAAAATTTATCTTGCGCGCAAAACATTAGCGCTATACATTCGCCCCACCAACTACTTAGCGCGCAAATATTTAGCGCAAATAACCCTGAGGAAACCACCATGCAAACACTCTATACCGCAGTAGCCACCGCCACCGGCGGCCGTGATGGTCGTGCTGTTTCCAGCGACAACATCCTCGACGTCAAACTCTCCACCCCCAAGGAACTGGGCGGTGCCGGTGGCCAGGCCACCAACCCGGAACAACTGTTCGCTGCCGGCTACTCGGCCTGCTTTATCGGCGCGCTGAAATTCGTCGCCAGCCAGACCAAACGCAAAATCCCGGATGACGCCTCGATCACCGCCCACGTCGGCATCGGCCAGATCCCTGGTGGTTTCGGCCTGGATATCGACCTGCACATCAGCCTGCCGGGCCTGGCCCAGGAGGACGCGCAAAGCCTGGTCGACGCTGCTCACCAAGTGTGCCCGTACTCCAACGCCACCCGTGGCAACGTCGATGTCCGCCTGCACATAACCGTTTAATCAACCGCAGCCGCTCAAGGAGAAGAACATGAACACAGTCGCTAAAGCGCTCACCGGCACCCTGCTCGCCCTGTCCATCACCCAGGCCTTCGCGGCGACCGGTGATGTGGAACACAACACCCAGGCCTTCCTGGATGTGTTGAACGCCGGCACCGGCAAGCCGATAGAACAGCTGACGCCAAAGGACGCCCGTGCCGTTTTGACCGGCGCCCAGGCCGGTGTGAAGCTTACGCTGCCGGCAGCGGATGTGAGCCACAAAACCATTCAGGTCGACGACAAGCCGCTGGACCTGACCATCGTGCGTCCGGCCGGGGTCAAGGGCACATTGCCGGTATTCATGTTCTTCCAC
Organism: Pseudomonas cedrina subsp. cedrina; assembly: GCF_001983175.1. Taxonomy (GTDB): domain Bacteria; phylum Pseudomonadota; class Gammaproteobacteria; order Pseudomonadales; family Pseudomonadaceae; genus Aquipseudomonas; species Aquipseudomonas cedrina. Next base: position 475,838 of record NZ_MNPW01000002.1, on the reverse strand, counting down.
GGTGGCGGCTGGGTGCTCGGGGACTACCCGACCCATGAACGCCTGGTGCGGGATTTGGTCGTGGGCTCGGGTGCGGTGGCGGTGTTCGTCAACTACACACCTTCGCCGGAAGCGCATTACCCGGTCGCCATCAACCAGGCCTACGGCGCGACCCAATGGGTGGCCGAGCATGGCAAAGAGATCAATGTCGACGGCAAGCGCCTCGCAGTCGCGGGCAACAGCGTCGGTGGCAATATGGCGGCGGTGGTCAGCCTGATGGCCAAAGACAAGGGCACGCCGGCGATCAAGTTCCAACTGCTGCTGTGGCCGGTGACCGACGCCAACTTCGACACCGGGTCCTACAACCAATATGCCGAAGGGCACTTCCTCACCCGAAACATGATGAAGTGGTTCTGGGACAACTACACCACCGACGCCAAGCAACGTGCCGAGATCTACGCCTCGCCGCTGCGCGCGACCACGGATCAGCTCAAAGGCCTGCCGCCCGCGCTGGTCCAGACCGCAGGCGCCGACGTGCTGCGTGATGAAGGCGAGGCCTATGCGCGCAAGCTGGATGCAGCCGGTGTGCCGGTGACCGCGGTGCGCTACAACGGCATGATCCACGACTACGGTTTGCTGAACGTGATCAGCCAAGTGCCGGCGGTGCGATCAGCAATGCTGCAGGCGTCGGACGAGCTCAAGCAACACCTGAAGTAATCAATACGATGTCTAGCCCTGAAATAGATCGTTCCCGCGCTCTGCGTGGGAATGCCTCCCAGGACGCTCCGCGTCCTGCTTTCAGCGCATAATCCGACACCTGCGCAAGGGTGACGCGGAGCGTCACGGGATGCATTCCCACGCGGAGCGAGGGAACGATCAAACGTAACGCCCATGAAAAAGCCCGACGCTAGGTCGGGCTTTTTTTCGTATCGGCGGGGCCAGAATTACTTCTTGGCGCGACCTTTGTACGAACCACCTTCGCGGGTGTCGATCTCGATCAGGTCGTCGATTTCGATGAAATCGGCGACTTGCAGTTCGGTACCGTTGCTCAGCTTGGCAGGCTTCATCACCTTGCCCGAAGTATCGCCGCGAGCGGAACCTTCGGTGTAGGCCACTTTACGCACGATGGTGGTCGGCAGCTCTACGGAAACCAGGCGCTCTTCGAAGAAGATCGCTTCGCAGACGTCTTCCATGCCTTCTTCGATGAACGGCAGAACGGCTTCGATATCTTCAGCGTTCAGCTCGTACATGGTGTAGTCGGTGGTGTCCATGAACGTATAGGTGTCGCCGCTGATGAAGGACAGGGTCGCTTCCTTGCGGTCGAGGATCACGTCGTCCAGTTTGTCATCGGCGCTGTAGACGATCTCGGTCTTGTAACCGGTCAGCAGGTTCTTCAGCTTGGTCTTCATGATGGCGCTGTTACGACCAGACTTGGTGAACTCAGCTTTCTGAACCAGCCAAGGGTCGTTTTCGAGACGGATCACTGTACCGGGTTTCAGTTCTTTACCAGTTTTCATTGCATATATCCGAAATTTGGATGGGATTTACAAAATTCAAGGTGGCGTATCATATCCAACTTTCATGAAAATTCACCAGTGCCGTCGCAAGATCAGCCTGCAAACCCTGTTCCAGACACCATGTTTCAGCGTGCAGATTGACCTCGGGCCAGTGTTCCAGCAGCATTTTCCACGGTTGCGCCATATCGCCCTCGGTATTCCAGGCGTGCCAGAGCCCGATCAGCGCAGCCCTTGCAGCCGGTGACAAGCCGGCGGTATAGAGCTCGAGGAAGGCATCGAGCTTGTCGAGGTGGATGTCTTCATCCTGCCGGTAGATGTGCCACAGCAGCGGGCGCCCGGCCCACTGGGCACGCACGAACGAATCTTCGCCGCGCACGGCATTGAAGTCGCAGCACCACAGCAGGCGGTCGTAGTGCTCTTGAGGCACGAAGGCGATGACCTGCACCGTCAGCGCGCCGCGTTGCTGGATATCCCCCGCAGCCAGGCGTTCCAGGCCCAGCCAGCGCTGTACATCACCCAGGACGCGCCCCTCCGGCACCAACAGATGAGTGGCACGCCCGTCCGTCGATAACAGCTCCAGCCAACTGGCCAACCCAGCGTTCTCGTAGGCGAACAGTGAGATAAGCCGCGCATCGGCTGCGGGAAATATGCCCAGAGCTTGCAGGAATTCTCGCTGCGCACTGGCATCCTGCTGAAAAGCCCGGCGCTGTTCCAGCAACCCCGACTCACGCAACAGGCCGCCGGTGCCCGGTCGGAAGCCGGGAAAGAAGAAGTACTTCTGCACGCCCTTGAATTTCACCGAGGGCAACCTGTGGCAGCCTACCACCCAGTCTTCAGCGCTCAGATAATCCAGATTCATCCACAACGGCGTACGGTCGCGGGCGGCCATGGCTTCCATATAATCGGGCGGCAACTGGCAGGCGAACGCGGCAATCACTACATCGGCGGCCGGCGCACTCACCCATTCGGCCGGCCAATGGCGGACTTCGACGCCTTCCTGCCACTGCGCATCCTGGCGCACATCAATGTCCGGGCACAGGCGTTCGAAAGCGCGCAGGTCATCAACCCACAGGCGCACAGCGCACGCGTGCTCCACCACCAATTGCCGGGCCAGGCGCCAGGTCACGCCGATGTCGCCGTAGTTATCGACGACGCTGCAAAAAATATCCCAGCGGGCTTTCATTCCGGGCTCCAGTGATCAAAGGCTCGATTGTCCGCATAAATGCGCGGATGCAGAAGGCTTGATCGCGATTATTCTGCGCACTGGCTGTGCGACAATTGCCGCCACGCCACAAATGCTTGCCAGGAGGCCATCATGGCTGATCGTCCGCTGTCGCTGTTCAAACTGATTGTGGGTATCGCGTTTGGCGTCTGGCTGGGGTTTATCGCCATTGTGCTGAGCACTTGGCTGGCGTCGCGCTACCTGTTCCCGCAGAGCCTTGCGCCGGTGGCCCGGGCCGTCGAGCAATTGGGCAAGCCTGCTGTTGTGGTACCTGAGCCACCGAACCGGATGTTCGAGCAATACCAGCAGAACCTGCAGAAGCAGGAACAGCAACAGACCCTGGACCAGGCCCGCAACAATGCGCGCAACCTGTCCAACCCCAAATGCCAGTTCTGGCTGCAACAGGACCAGAACGCCCCCAACGAAAAGACCCGGGCCAATGTCCTGCAATTCTGCGATTGATGACCATGAATAAACACGCCGTGCACCTGCTGATCCTCGAAAAGCTCAGCGTCGACCTCGACATTGCCCAGCGCGCCGCGCAGACCGCCTACGAAACCGCGACCCACGAAGAAAACATCGCGGAAAACAAGTACGACACCCTTGGGCTCGAGGCCTCCTACCTGGCGGCCGGGCAAGCCAAGCGGGTCGAGGAAATCAAGCAGGCGTTGGCGCTGTGCAAGAACATGGCAGTGCGCGCCTACGATGAGCAACGGGGTATAGAACTCGGCGCGCTGCTGGGCCTGGCAGACGAGAACGACCGCCAGCAGTGGCTGTTCCTCGCGCCGGACGCGGCGGGCCTGAAGGTGGACGTGGTCGGGCAACCGGTGACCGTCATCACCCCGCGCTCGCCGCTGGGCAAGAGCCTGTTGGGCAAGTTCGAAGGCGATGAGGTGGAGATTCTGGTGGCGGGCGCCCGGCAACACTTTACGGTTACCGAGGCCAGGTAACCCCCTGTAGGAGCGCGCTTGCTCGCGAAGAACTTGAGAGCGCCGCGTTAAACCAGAGTCGCTGCGTTTTCGTTGACGTTTTTCGCGAGCAAGCTCGCTCCTACAGTGTCAGCAATACTTAATGGACGGGCAGTTCCACACCGTCGAACAGCTCTTCCAGTTCCTGCTTGTTGTGGCACTGGATCGCCTTGGCCATGACTTCACGGGTCAGGTGCGGCGCGAATTTTTCGATGAAATCGCACATGAAGCCGCGCAGGAACGTGCCGCGACGGAAACCGATCTTGGTCACGCTGGACTCGAACAGTTCGCTGGCATCGAGCACCACCAGGTCCTTGTCGAGCGCGGTGTCGACCGCCATCTTGGCGACGATCCCGACGCCCAGGCCCAGGCGCACGTAAGTCTTGATCACGTCGGCGTCGGCCGCGGTGAACACCACTTTTGGCGTAAGGCCGCGATGGCTGAAGGCTTCGTCGAGTTTGGAACGGCCGGTGAAACCGAACACGTAGGTGACGATCGGGTATTCCGCCAGGGCTTCCAGGGTCAGCTTCGGCAGCTTGGCCAGGGGGTGACCCTGGGGCACGACCACGCAACGGTTCCAGCGGTAGCACGGCATCATCACCAAGTCACCGAACAACTCCAGGGCTTCGGTGGCGATGGCGAAATCGACGGTGCCGTCAGCGGCCATCTCGGCGATCTGCATCGGCGAGCCCTGGTGCATGTGCAGGGCCACATCCGGGTACTGCTTGATGAAATCGCGGATCACCGGCGGCAACGCATAACGCGCCTGGGTGTGGGTGGTGGCGATGGACAGGGTGCCCTTCTTCTCGTTGGAGAATTCCTGGGCGATCTGCTTGATGCTTTCGACCTTGCGCAGGATCTCGCCGGCGGTGGTGATGATGCGCTCGCCGGCCGGGGTGACGCGGGTCAGGTGCTTGCCGCTGCGCGCGAACACTTCGACGCCCAACTCATCTTCGAGCAGGCGGATCTGCTTGCTGATACCAGGCTGGGAGGTGTAGAGGCTTTGAGCGGTAGCGGAAACGTTGAGATCGTGGTGCGCCACTTCCCAGATGTAGCGCAGTTGTTGAAGCTTCATATGTGTCCCTCAAAGCAGATAGACGCCACGGGTATCAGCGACGGTATATAACTATATTAAAGGTTCGATTGATAAATCTAGAACTTTTTTATCGTTTTCGCCTCTCACACGTCATCACTGCGGCAACGTTGCAGCGAAGGCACCAGGTAAACCGGCACCGTAGACAGCTGCAACACCCGCGCGGCGGTACGTCCCAAGGGTGTTGCAGCCGCGGCTGCCTGGCTATGACTGCCGACGATCAGCAGGTCCACGGACAATTTGCGCAACTGGTCGAGGATCACCTCGCACGGGTCGCCCTGGATCACCCGTACCGAGCGGATCAACTTCAAGTCTTGTTCGCCCTCCCCCAACTCCTCCCTGAAACTGTCCAGCACCCGTTGTTCAATCGTCGCCATCACCGTGGTCAGGCCCTGGCTCTGCCATTCACTCAGGGCTTTCTCATCGAGGTAACTCTGCAATACCGATTCGGCGAACAGCCCGATAGGCTCCACCACGTGAACCACATACAGGTCCGCCTTGAACGTTCGGGCCAGCGCCAGCGCATGCTGCATCACATAAGGCGCGTACAGGCCGAGGTCCGTGGCGTACAGCATCGAACGAATCATGGAACCCCCCCTGGAACTGCCAGGATGGCGGAGATTAAATGAGCTTAGCAGCGCATCGGCGAATCCGACTGACTTAGCGCTTGAGCTCATTACTGATGCCATGGGGCACATGCCCGGTGGCAACAAACTCCATGGCTTTTTCGCAATGCCCGGCCTGGTCATCGAAAAACACATCGGCGGCAAACGCCTCCAGGAATGCGGATTTTTCCAGGCCGCCGAGGAACAACGACTCGTCCAGACGGATATCCCATTCACGCAGGGTGCGAATCACCCGCTCATGGGACGGCGCCGATCGGGCCGTGACCAAGGCGGTGCGGATCGGGCAGGCGTCGTCCGCAAATTCGCGCTGCAACAGGTTGAGCGCCGCCAGGAAACCTTTGAAAGGACCGCCGTGCAAAGGCTGGCGCGCCGACTCCCGCTCGTTGGCCTGGAACGCTTCCAGACCGCCGGCCTGGTACACGCGCTCCGACTCATCGGAAAACAGCACCGCATCGCCATCAAAGGCAATGCGCAGTTCACCGCTGCAGGCGCGGCGCGCACCGCCTGACAGAATCGTCGCCGCCGCGAAGCCAGCGTCGAGTGCACTGCGCACATCTTCGGCATGGGTCGACAGGAACAGATGGCAACCAAACGCGGCCAGATAAGGATAAGGACTACGTCCGCCTACGAAGGCGGCGCGGGAAATATCCAGGCCGTAATGCTGGATCGAATTGAACACGCGCAAGCCAGTATCAGCGCTGTTGCGCGACACCAGCACCACCTCGACCCGGGCACGACCCAGGCTGGCGTTCAGGCTCAGCAGTTTCTTGACCAGCGGGAACGCGTCGCCGGGCTCGAGGATTTCCTCCTCGTGTTCGATCTGGTACTGGCGGTAGGTCTCGACGCCTTCGGCCAGGTACACCTTGTGACTTTCACTCAGGTCGAACAGCGCGCGCGATGAAATCGCCAGCACCAATTTGTCGCCCATCCCCTTTGCCATGCTCTGCTCCTCGGCTCAGCGATTATGCCGATCAATAAAACTCAAGGCTTGGTAGAGCGCTTGCATCCGCGGCAGTTCACACCCCGCGGCTTTTGCGGCGGCCAGTGGCCGGGCGTAGATCGCCGCCAATTCCAGTGGGCGTTTATGCACGTGGTCGTGGTACATGCTGGGCAGGTAGTCGGCCATGGTCTGGGTCATGGTGAACATCTGCTCGGCGTAACTCTTGGGGATTTCATGGCCGCAGGCGTGCGCGCCCTTGATGACTTCGGCCATCAGCGCCCGGATCAGCTCACAGCTGGATTCGTCCGCCATCAGCGCCGTGGTGCCGGTGCCCAATAATACCGAGAGCCCGTTGAAGGGCACGTTCCACACCAGTTTGTGCCACCTTGCCTGATGCACATTGACCATGGCTTCGGATTCGATACCGGCCTGATGAAACAACGCGGCGCCGGCTTCGACAATCGCCTTCTGCCGGGTTTCATCGTTGGCCGCCGTGCCACTGTGATAACCCAGGTTGACCCGGCCCAGCGCCTGATGCTCGACAACGCCGGGCGCGCAACGGTGCACGCCGATATAGCACAGCCCGCCCAGCAGGTGCAGCGAAGCGGGCAGGTGTTCACGCAAGCTGTCTTCCACATCGAGGCCGTTTTGCAGCAACACCACCTTGGCATCCGGCGCCGCGACCTGGGCAAGGGTCGGGGCCAGTTCGACATTTCCGGTCGACTTGGTGCCCACCAGCAACCAGTCGCAGGGCGGCATATCGGCGGCGCGGGCATAGGCCTGCACCGGGTGCAGGTGCAAGGCGCCATGCACGGTGCTGTTGACGTACAGGCCGTGTTCGCTGACCGCCGCGTATTCACTGCGCAACAGGAAGTGCACATCGAACCCGGCACGCGCCAGCATTACACCGTAGAACCCACCGATGGCACCGGTGCCGATGATACCAATACGGGGTGATTGTGCGGTCATGGCAGATCCTCTGGCGTACGGGTAAGCGCTAGGTTAATGGCCTCAGACAGGTCAGAAGAAGTAAGACGCGTCTGTAATTGCCCGAGGAATTGACCCTCGCACACCACGAACAACGCCGGCAAATGAAAGATCTGGTAGCGTTCGACCGCACCGCCGTTGTGGCCGGCATCCACCCAGCACACGCGGTCCACCGGCAACGGCCAGCCCGGTAAATGCTGGCGTGCCCAACGGCAACTGGAACACCCCACGCTGGTAAATACGACGAGCGAAATGCCTGGAAATCCCAGCAATTGCTGGTCAATATCCAGGTCGGTCAATTCCAGATGCTTCACTCTACTGCTGCCACCGCCATGAATTGAACGGTGCTCGGAGTCCGTGTACATGGGTCGTTTTCTACCTCACCCTGATGATGTCGCTGTCTTGTTGACCCAACGCCCCGCTCCCGCCTTACCCCGCCAACGCCTGCATACTATCGGCCTGGGCGGCGTCGCGTGCAATTGGCCGCGCGCCTGGCGTGAGGGCACGGCGGTTGAACTGCACATCCCTTCCCTGGGCGCCGGCGCGCGTTATCCGGGCTACGTGGCGTGGTGCCGCAAGGTGCAAGACGGCTACCGCGTCGGTGTCTCGTTTACCGATGACCATGCGCTGTTCGGTGCGCGAATGGGTGAGCAAGCATGCCGGATAGAGCGCTATTGTCGCCAGCACGAAGACGCCGAGCCGACTCCCGAGCAACTCGAGGCCCTGGCCCGCGAGTGGGTATCGCGCCATGCCAGTGAGTTCTCCCATGAGGCCTTTGTGGCGCCAGCGCTGGATTAAAGCGGGCTTTGCCCATTGTCGCGGGCCGGTGTTACGCGCTAAGGTTCCTCCCCCCTGCATCCAAATCATGCTGTGCTCCGCCGCACGGGGATAGCTGGCGGCCGGCACCCGTGACCCTGACGAGTAACACGATGGCTGATTTACCGATCAATGACCTAAACGTCGAATCCAACGAGACCCTGATCACACCCGATCAGCTCAAGCGCGAAATCCCTTTGAGCGACGCTGCCCTGCAGACCGTCACCAAGGGCCGCGAAGTCATCCGTGACATTCTCGACGGCACCGACCACCGCCTGTTTGTCGTTATCGGGCCTTGCTCGATCCACGACCTCAAGGCTGCCCACGAGTACGCCGAGCGCCTCAAGGTGCTGGCGGCGGAAGTGTCCGACACCTTGTACCTGGTGATGCGCGTCTATTTCGAAAAACCGCGTACCACCGTCGGCTGGAAAGGCTTGATCAACGACCCCTACCTGGATGACTCGTTCAAGATCCAGGACGGCCTGCACATCGGTCGCAAGCTACTGCTGGACCTGGCTGAAATGGGCCTGCCCACCGCCACCGAAGCGCTGGACCCGATCTCCCCGCAGTACCTGCAGGACCTGATCAGCTGGTCGGCCATCGGTGCACGCACCACCGAATCCCAGACCCACCGTGAAATGGCATCCGGCCTGTCCTCGGCGGTCGGGTTCAAGAACGGCACCGACGGCGGCCTGACCGTGGCGATCAACGCGCTGCAGTCGGTCTCCAGCCCGCACCGTTTCCTGGGGATCAACCAGGAAGGTGGCGTGTCCATCGTCACCACCAAGGGCAACGCCTACGGCCACGTGGTGCTGCGCGGCGGCAACGGCAAGCCCAACTATGATTCGGTCAGCGTTGCGCTGTGCGAGCAGGCACTGAACAAGGCCAAAATCAAACCGAACATCATGGTCGACTGCAGCCACGCCAACTCCAACAAGGACCCGGCCCTGCAGCCGCTGGTGATGGAAAACGTCGCCAACCAGATCCTGGAAGGCAACCAGTCGATCATCGGCCTGATGGTCGAGAGCCACCTGAACTGGGGCTGCCAGGCGATTCCAAAAGACCTGGCCGACTTGCAGTACGGCGTGTCGATCACCGATGCCTGCATCGACTGGTCCGCCACCGAAAACACCCTGCGCAGCATGCATGCCAAGCTCAAGGACGTATTGCCCAAGCGCAAGCGCACCTGAGTTTTAAATTGCGCACACAAAAACGCCGGGCTGAGCCCGGCGTTTTTTTTATTCTGTCATGAGTGCTTACAGCTTCGCGGCATGGCGCTGGTGGCGCTCCATGTAGCGTTCGACGTAGGAGCAGGACGGGATCACCGTGTAGCCTGACTCTTCGGCGAATTTAAGGGCCTCTTCGGTCAATGCCGCCGCGATACCACGACCCCGCAGTGCGTTGGGCACGAAGGTCCGATAGATATCCAGGGTCTGTTTGCCGAGGTCCATGTAGGTCAGATAGGCACGATGACCGTCCACATTGGTCTCGAACTGATGACCAGCCTGGTCATGGTGGATGGACAACGCCTCGCTCATCACTACTCCTCGCGGGTCTTGGATTCTGACCCCTACCTTACCGATGTTTTTCCGGCGAAGGAACATCTACGCCACCCCGTGCCGGTTTCGACAGCGAGAAAACCCTGAGCGCTCACAGCCAGCACGTAGGGAATAGTAGGCACCAATCCTGCGATTGCTCAAGGCGCGCTCGTCATCCCTGCCGATGGCGGATATAGAAAGGGCTCCCGATCAACCGAGGATCGAAAGCCTGAACATTGCCGGCAGTTGAACCTTGAGACGAACTCGCGCTCTTAAAGTCACCTCTACATGCGCAAAAGATGCTGGCCCAGGTAGAGCCAAGCGGAACGTAAGTGTCGGCGTGGATATATAAGATTTCATCTGCCGGCAGGGCCTGAGGCATGCGGGCCGGCCTTCTCAGGCTGGATCCAATGCGCACCCGATTGAAAAAAATTGGACGGTTTTTATACAAACCTCCAAAAGGTTAGCCAAAAAAGATGCGCTGCAAGAATTTTTTTTACTTCTTGCGCTACGTCAGTTTACTTACTACAAGTAATGGGTAGTATGTACGCCGGCTATTAGCCCACTCTGGGCGAACTAGTCATCTAATAGAAAGTCCTTGAAGGGGAACACGATGAACAACGTTCTGAAATTCTCTGCACTGGCTCTGGCCGCAGTTCTGGCTACCGGTTGCAGCAGCGTCTCCAAAGAAACCGAAGCACGTCTGACTGCAACTGAAGACGCAGCAGCTCGCTCCCAGGCTCGTGCAGACGAAGCCTACCGTAAAGCTGATGAAGCGCTGGCTGCTGCTCAAAAAGCACAACAGACTGCTGACGAAGCTAACGAGCGCGCCCTGCGTATGCTTGAAAAAGCTAGCCGCAAGTAATAATCCTTCGGGGTTGTTATCAAGCCGATCCATTTATGGGTCGGCTTTTTTATTGCCCGCGATTCCTTGTGGGAGCGGGCTTGCTCGCGATAGCGGTGGGCCAGTCAAGATCAATGTTTGCCGGCTGCCGTCTTCGCGGGCAAGCCCGCTCCCACAGGGGATCTGCGCTTAACGCCCACGCGCCTACAGAGGATCCAAGGGCGCGCTTGCGGCTACCGAGGCTGCACCAGGTACGCCGATTTCCGTGGGCAAGCCGTCTTCCGCCGCGACGACGTCACGCACCTGGTCCCAGTTGACCCGCAATTGATTGGCCAGGTCTTCACGCTTGAGCAAGGCGTTGATCACCGCCGTGTGCTTGTCGACCACCGACGGCGTGCCGTCATCGTTCAACGGCGTATGCGCTTCCAGGTAAACCTTGCCGCCGCTGCTGCCGAACTTGTAGGCATCGTTGATGATGCGCACCGATGTGCCCACCGGCACCATGCTGGCCATCTCCAGCACGTTGTTGTTGAACATGCGGAAGCAGCCATGGCTGGTGCGCGTGCCGATGCCGAACTTGGCATTGGAGCCGTGGATCAGGTAACCCGGCGTACCCAGGGTGAACTTGAACGGGCCCAACGGGTTGTCCGGGCCGGCGGGCACCACATTGGGCAGCGGATCGCCGTTGGCGGCGTGCTCGGCCTTGATCGAGGCCGGCGGGGTCCAGGTCGGGTTGGGTGTCTTGGCGATAATGCTGGTGTGGGCGATAGGCGAACCCCAGCCTTCACGACCGATCCCCAACGGGAAGGTGTAGACCACGTTCTGGCCCTTGGGGTAATAGTAGAGCCGGTACTCCGCCAGGTTGATCACGATACCTTCGCGCGGCCCCGGCGGCAGGATGAAACGCGTCGGCAGCACGATCTCGGTGCCCGCCCCCGGCAGCCAGGCATCCACGCCCGGGTTGGCCGCGACCATCTCCGAATAACCCAGGTCGTAGGTGGTGCCCAGGTCGGCAAAGGTGTCTTCGTACTTGGCCTTGATCACCTGGACCTGGCCGACGATGTCTTCACCCGGTGGTGGCAAGGGCAACTGCAGGGCTGATGCGGAACCGGCCGCACAGAGTGCAGCGAGAGACAGGCAGCAGGTGACGACGGAAAGGCGCGACAACATCCGGGTAATCCTTCGCAGAACGACGGGTAGGTAAAAATCGATTGTATACGTGAAGCGAACCTCTAGCTGCAAGCTTGTCGCCGCCCTAGAGTTCGAAACGCAGCTCCGGCCAGATCGGCGGCGTGCCGCGCTTCTGGGATTCCAGGATGGCCCGGCACAGCGGGCACAGGCGCTGGTCCTGGAAAATCGAACGGTCCACCCGCGACCAACGTGGCTGCGCTGGCAGTAGCGTGCCGCACAGCGTGCGATCGATGGAGCCGCCAAGTTCCAATTGACGCGCCACCAGATGCACCCGCACTTCCTGGCAGGCGAACAGATCCAGCTGCTCGTCCGGCTCGATCAGTTGGTAGTTAAACAGGGACCAGGCAGGACGCGACATCAGGGGCTCCAAATCGGGGGGGCGCCACCTTAGCCGAAAGCCTGCCGGTAGAAAAGCGTCAAAGCAGCGGTTTGAGCGTCGGCCAGACATTTTCCAGCAACTTGCCCTGGGCGCCGACCGCCGGGTGCAGTTGATCGGCCTGCATCATGTCGGGACGCCCGCCCACGCCCTCAAGGAAAAACGGCACCAGCGGGACGTTTTTTTCCTTGGCCAACTCGCCGAAGACTTCGGCAAACGCCGTGGTGTATCGCGGGCCGTAATTGGGCGGCAACTGCATGCCCAACAGCAACACCTTGGCACCGCCGGCCTTGGACTGGTCAATCATCGACGCAAGATTTTGTTTCAATTGCGCAGGGGGCTGCCCGCGCAAGCCGTCATTGCCGCCCAACTCGATGACCACGACGTCCGGCTTATGCTCTGCAAGCGCCGCCGGCAGCCGCGCGAGGCCTCCGGCACTGGTGTCGCCGCTGATGGACGCATTCACCACTTTATCGTCGAAACCTTCCTGCTTGAGCCGTTGCTCCAGCAAGGCGACCCACCCTTTGCGGGTATCCAGGCCGAAACCGGCACTGATACTATCGCCAACGATCAGGACTGTACCCGCCGCTGCGTTCTGGGCCATGCACATCAAGGCCAGGCCAGCACTCAAAAACCACATTCGCATCGGATTCTCCATGGGCGCAAGCATTCTCACCGCGCGGAACCTTAGCAAAGTGGTTCCCAGCGCGGAAGGTGAACTGACTATCCTGCACGAACTGAGCCTGGAACTGAACAAGGGCGATAGCCTGGCTATCGTCGGCAGTTCCGGTTCCGGCAAATCCACCCTGCTGGGCCTGCTGGCCGGACTCGACCTGCCCAGCAGCGGTGAGGTCACCCTCGCCGGCCAGGCCCTGAGCACCCTCGACGAAGACCAACGCGCGCGCATTCGCGCCGAACACGTAGGCTTTGTATTCCAATCGTTCCAACTGCTCGACAGCCTCAACGCCCTGGAAAACGTGATGTTGCCGCTGGAGCTGGATGGCCGCAAGGACGCCCGCGAGCGTGCCCGGCACCTGCTCGAACGCGTAGGCCTGGGCCAGCGCCTGACCCACTCGCCGCGCCAACTCTCCGGTGGCGAGCAGCAACGGGTGGCGATTGCCCGCGCCTTTGCCGCCGAGCCGGACGTGCTGTTTGCCGATGAACCCACCGGCAACCTCGACAGCCACACCGGCGAGCGCATCAGCGACCTGCTGTTCGAACTCAACAAAGAAAACGGCACGACCCTGGTTCTGGTCACCCACGACGAGCGCCTGGCCCACCGTTGCCGACGCCTGATCCGCCTTGAAGCCGGCCTGATGGTCGCGCCCCTGGAGCCTTGATGGCACGTTTGCCGCTGTTGCGCCTGTTCAGCCTTGCCATGCGCCAATTGCTGCGCGATGCCCGCGCCGGTGAATTGCGCGTATTGTTCTTCGCCCTGCTGGTGGCCGTGGCCGCCAGCACCGCCATCGGTTATTTCGGCGCCCGTCTCAACGGCGCCATGCTGCTGCGCGCGACTGAATTCCTGGGGGCCGACCTGGTGCTCGAAGGCAGCTCGCCGGCCCGGCCCGAGCAAATCCAGTCCGGCGTCGAGCTGGGCCTGGAACACGCACGGGTCGTGGAATTCTCCAGCGTCATCGCCACCGATAACGGCATCCAACTCTCCAGCATCAAGGCGGTGAACGAGCAGTACCCGCTGCGCGGTGAACTGAAAAGCGCTGCCGCTCCCTTTGGCGATGAAACCCCGGGAGGCGGCCCGAAACCCGGCGAAGCCTGGGTGGAAGCGCGGCTGCTGACGGCCCTGGACCTCAAGGTCGGCGACAGCATCGACGTGGGCATGAAAACCCTGCGCCTGGCGCGCGTGCTCACTTATGAGCCGGATCGCGCCGGCAACTTCTACAGCCTCACGCCCAGAGTGATGATCAACCTGGCAGACTTGGAGGCCACCGGCGTGGTCCAGCCAGGCAGTCGCGTCAGCTACCGCGAATTGTGGCGCGGGCCGCAAGGCAGCACGGCACTGCAAACCTATCGCGATTTGGTCAAGCCAGGGCTCGCGGCCAACCAGCGCCTGCAGGATTCACGGGACGGCAACCAGCAGATCGGCGGCGCCCTGGGCAAGGCCGAGCGCTACCTGAACATGGCCAGCCTGGTGGCGGTGCTGCTGGCCGGCGTGGCTGTGGCGCTGTCGGCCAACCGCTTCGCCACCCGGCGCTTCGACGCCAGCGCATTGCTGCGCTGCCTGGGATTGTCGCGACGTGAAGCCATGTTGCTGTTCACGCTGCAACTGACTGTACTGGGGCTGCTGGCCAGCCTGGCCGGCGCCGTGCTCGGCTGGCTGGCGCAGTTTGGCCTGTTCTACTTCCTTCATGACCTGCTGCCGGCGGACGTGCCGCCGGGCGGGCTGTTACCGGCCATCGCCGGGATCGGCACCGGGCTGGTCGCTCTCGCCGGTTTCGCCTTGCCGCCGTTGGCGGCACTGGGGCGCGTGCCGCCATTGCGGGTGTTGCGCCGCGACATGCTGCCAATCCCTTCAAGTACCTGGATGGTCTATGGCGCGGCACTGTTCGCCCTGGGCTTGATCATGTGGCGCCTGAGCCTCGACCTGGTGCTGACCTTCGCCCTGCTCGGCGGTGGTGTGGTGGCGGCGCTGGTGCTTGGCGGCCTGCTCTTGTTGCTGTTGCAAAGCCTGCGCCGCCTGCTGGCCCGCGCCTCCCTGCCCTGGCGCCTGGGCTTGGGCCAACTGCTGCGCCATCCGTTGGCGGCGGCCGGTCAATCCCTGGCGTTTGGCCTGATCCTGTTGTCCATGGGCTTGATCGCGCTGTTGCGTGGCGAGTTGCTCGACACCTGGCAGAACCAGTTGCCCAAGGATGCGCCCAACTATTTCGCCTTGAATATCCTGCCGGCCGACAAAGAAGCGTTTGGCGCCCGCCTGCTGGAGCTGCAGGCTCAGTCCGCGCCGCTCTATCCGGTCGTGCCCGGCCGGTTGATCAGCATCAATGGCGAGCCGGTGCAAGAGATCGTCAGCAAGGACTCCAGCGGCGACCGTGCGATCCAACGCGACCTGAGCCTGACCTGGGCCGCCGACCTGCCACCGGGCAATGCCTTGACCGCGGGTTCGTGGTGGACGCAGCAACCCACCGAGGAAATCCCTGGGGTTTCGGTGGAGGCCAAGGTCGCGGAGAGCCTCAAGCTCAAGCTCAACGATCACCTGGTGTTTACCATCGCCGGGGAAAATCGCGAAGCGCGGGTGACCAGCCTGCGGACCATCAACTGGGATAATTTCCAGCCCAACTTCTTCATGATATTCCAGCCGGGCACCTTGCAGGATTTGCCGGCCACCTACCTGACCAGCTTCTACCTGGCGCCTGGGCATGACCAGCAAATCGTCGACCTGTCCCGGGCCTTTCCGGCCGTGACCATCCTGCAGGTGGAGGCGCTGCTCGAGCAGTTGCGCAGCATCCTCGCCCAGGTGACCCTGGCGGTGGAATACGTGCTGCTGTTTGTCCTGGCGGCGGGCATGGCGGTGCTGTTCTCGGGCCTGCAAGCGACCCTGGACGAACGTATCCGCCAAGGCGCGCTGCTACGTGCGCTGGGCGCCGAACGCAAATTGCTGGTCAAGGCCCGGCGCATTGAGTTCGGCTTGCTCGGCGCTGTCAGCGGGCTATTGGCGGCACTTGGGACAGAACTGGTGACCTTCGTGCTGTACCGCTACGCGTTTGACCTGGCCTGGCATCCCCACCCCTGGCTGTTGCTGCTGCCGGTAATCGGAGCCGTACTGATCGGCGGCGCCGGCGTATTCGGCACCCGCCGCGCCCTCAACGCCAGCCCGCTGACGGTGTTACGCGAAGGCTGACCGCTGCCGGCCCGCACACTTCAAAGCGTGCGGGCCAGCCCGGTGGGGTCAGGCGATAAAGATGTTGGCAATGCCGCCGCCTTCGCAGCCTCGCTGGGGCTCGACAGCTCCCACATTTGCTCTTCGTCGCGGCTGAACACTGTGTTTGCAGGCACAACCGAAATCCCACCGACAAAGCAGATCCCCTGTGGGAGCTGTCGAGCTTCAGCGAGGCTGCGATAGCGGTGGGTCAGGCGATAAAAATGACGGCAGTGCCGCCGCCTTCGCAGCCTCGCTGGGGCTCGACAGCTCCCACATTTGATCTTCGTCGCGGCTGAACACTGTGTTTGCAGGCACAACCGAAATCCCGCCGACAAAGCAGATTCCCTGTGGGAGCTGTCGAGCTTTAGCGAGGCTGCGATAGCGGTGGGTCAGGCGATAAAAATGACGGCAGTGCCGCCGCCTTCGCAGCCTCGCTGGGGCTCGACAGCTCCCACATTTGATCTTCGTCGCGGCTGAACACTGTGTTTGCAGGCACAACCGAAATCCCGCCGACAAAGCAGATTCCCTGTGGGAGCTGTCGAGCTTTAGCGAGGCTGCGAAAGCGGTGGGTCAGGCGAGGAAAATGCCAGCAGTGCCGCCGCCTTCGCAGCCTCGCTGGGGCTCGACAGCTC
This sequence comes from Pseudomonas cedrina subsp. cedrina, assembly GCF_001983175.1. GTDB lineage: Bacteria > Pseudomonadota > Gammaproteobacteria > Pseudomonadales > Pseudomonadaceae > Aquipseudomonas > Aquipseudomonas cedrina. Next base: position 459,238 of record NZ_MNPW01000002.1, on the reverse strand, counting down.
CCACATTTGATCGTCGTCGCGGCTGAACACTGTGTTTACAGATACAACCGAAATCCCACCGACAAAGCAGATCCCCTGTGGGAGCTGTCGAGCTTTAGCGAGGCTGTGATAGCGGTGGGTCAGGCGATAAAAATGACGGCAGTGCCGCCGCCTTCGCAGCCTCGCTGGGGCTCGACAGCTCCCACATTTGATCGTCGTCGCGGCTGAACACTGTGTTTACAGATACAACCGAAATCCCACCGACAAAGCAGATCCCCTGTGGGAGCTGTCGAGCTTTAGCGAGGCTGTGATAGCGGTGGGTCAGGCGATAAAAATGACGGCAGTGCCGCCGCCTTCGCAGCCTCGCTGGGGCTCGACAGCTCCCACATTTGATCGTCGTCGCGGCTGAACACTGTGTTTACAGATACAACCGAAATCCCACCGACAAAGCAGATCCCCTGTGGGAGCTGTCGAGCTTCAGCGAGGCTGCGATAGCGGTGGGTCAAGCGAGGAAAATGCCAGCAGTGCCGCCGCCTTCGCAGCCTCGCTGGGGCTCGACAGCTCCCACAGGGGATCGTCGTCGCGGCTGAACACCGTGTTTGCAGGCACAACCGAAATCCCACCGACAACGCAGATCCCCTGTGGGAGCTGTCGAGCTTTAGCGAGGCTGCGAAAGCGGTGGGTCAGGCGATAAAAATGACGGCAGTGCCGCCGCTCTCACAGAATCATCGGAGCTCGACAACAGCCAATTTATATCAGTGCTTGCCGGGCCTCATTCACTTCACGTACTCGATCCCGGTGATCCACCAGCACACTTCGCCACTTGGGGTCTGGACGATGGCCTCGTCGTCCACTTCCTTGCGCAGTAGCGCACGGGCCATGGGGGAGTCGATGGAAATGTAGTCCATGCGCTCGTAAATCTCGTCATAACCGACGATGCGAAAACGCTTGGTCTCGCCCTGCTCGTTTTCGATGTCCACCCAGGCGCCGAAAAACACTTTGCCCTCTTGCTCGGGCATGTACTCCACCACGCGCATGTCTTCCAGGCGCTTGCGCAGGTAGCGCACGCGACGGTCGATCTCGCGCAGCAATTTCTTGTTGTACTGATAGTCGGCGTTTTCGCTGCGGTCCCCCAGGGAGGCCGCCCACGTTACTTTGCGCGTGGTGTCCGGGCGCTTTTCGCGCCACAGATAATCCAGCTCTTTCTTCAGCGCTTCATGACCTTCTTTGGTAATCAGCTTGGTACTCAAACGCTTGCATCCCCAGGCAATGTCCATAGGTGCCGATACGCCTGGACTTGAAGCCCTGGCATCGGCCGGCTGGGGTTGATGATAAATGAACCGGCGAAAGTAGCCAGGCCAGTCTAGCTGTCCAGCACGCGATCCAGTTCCAGCAGCATGCCTCGCAGACTCTGGCGCAACCCTGCCACCTGCGAAATCATCACCTTCAAGGTTTCGGTCCTCTGGCTGACCGCAAGCGACTGATCATGTAATTGAGTGGTGCGTTGCTCCAATTCTCGAACCCTCTCATCCAACTGGCTTTGCCCCTGCTCAAGTTGCGCCTGCCATTGCCCAAGTGTCGCCTCCCGCTCGTTTGCCGCGAGTTTTTGCTGGGTCAGCTCCTGGGCGACACGGGCAAGGTTGGTCAACGTGCTGTCCACCTCAAACAACGTGCTGTCGTTACCCGGGACCGGGAGTTTCGGTTGCGCCGGTACAAGGGGGTCCCGTGGCATAGCCGGTGCAGCCTGCGCCATCATCACGGGAGCTTCGACGACCGCTTGCAGTGGTTCCTCACCAGGGTGTTCATGCATCGGCAGCCTGGTAGGCTCGGTTGGGCTCGACCCCTTGGGTGGAGAAGTCATCTGCGACGAAAAACGAATGGACGGTACGATCAACGATGCGCTCTCGATCGCCGGCAGCGTCGAGGCAGACATGCCCAGGGTGATCACTTTCATCACCAAGGCTTTCTTGATGATCACCGAGTGATGATCCTCAGGCCTGGCAGGCGGCAACTTGCACCCTTTCAAATCGATAAAATGATAGGGCACCTGGGTCTCGATAACGCCGCCCGCCTTGGTTCCCGAAGCGGCCAACGTCAGTATTTGCTTGAAGACATCCAACGCCAGCTGCAAGTCTTCCCTGGATTCAACTCCACTCAGGAAATACCGGTCAAGTTTCTTACGCAAGGCGGCGATATATACCCTTGAACTTCCCGGCTCTACCTCTTCATCCAAACTATAAACAAGAAAGTTGGAGGCCGCCTGACCTACAGCAAACCCACAGAGCAGTGCACCGTTAACCGGAGCATCTTGACCGTCGCGTTCAAGAACAAGGGTACGTAGCAGCATCATGGCATTCAGGCCTCTTATACAGGGCAGAAAGTTTACATAAACAACAAGTAAACACTGAGATTTTTTTCATTCCAAAACACGACACATTGTTCCAGCGGCGCTCCTGACCTGCACGTAGGACTTCTCTTATTAAGCGTTATCGACGTTCCCAAAAAAGCCTATTACCCGTACCCTTTTTTCACGCCCCCTACGTCATGCCAAACTTATTCGGTAAAAAAATGATCGAAATAAGCAATCTGACAAAACACACGGGTAACACAACTATAATCAGCGACTTATCGTTCAAAGCCAATCCACTGGAATGTTTGGGATTATTCGGGCAAGACCCTATAGCTAAAACAGTGCTGCTAGATGTAATAGCGGGTTCGACGCAGCCTTCCAGCGGTCATATAACTATTCAAGGTTTCAATACACAAACCCATGCGCTGCAAGCGAGAAGGCTCGTCGGCTATCAAACGTCCAACGACCTCGGCCATCCAACGATGTCCGTCAAAGCATTCCTTGGCTTCATCGCTACCCTTCGCGGCTTCCACGGCGCCGAAAAGCGCGCACGGCTGGAACAGGTTATTGCACGGCTGGAGTTATTTGCAGTGCTCAATGCGCCCCTCGATGCGCTCTGCATTGGTTGGAAACGCAAAGTCGCCATTGCCCAGGCCGTCCTGCACGGCCCTGCCCTGCTACTGCTGGATGAACCAACCGAGGGGCTCGCGCCGGATCAGAAACATACCTTCAGGGCACTTATCCACTCGTTGACACAAGAGATGACAGTGATCATCGCCTCTCGTCACTGCGATGAATTGTCCAAGTTGTGCACGCGCGCATTGGTCATGGCGGGCGGTCGATTGGTTGCCGATACCCCAGTGCCTGATCTACAGCGCGACTCGCGTCACTTCCAGGCAGTCACCCTGACCGCGGATAACCCGCTCGACCTGCTGGCATTGGCCGTTCTGCCAGGCGTGGCTGGCATCGAGGAGCATCGTCACGCGCCCGGTACCGTGACCGTACTCGCGATGCCGGGCCGCACCATCTATCCCCATATCAACATGTTGATTGCCAGTCGTAGCTGGAAGATCAACTCGATGCACCTGGAGCCAGGTCGCCTGAATGATGTGGTCCACCATCTGAGCGAGGAGGCGTCGCTTTGAAATTAATGCCCATCATTCTAAAGCGTCAACTCGCCAACTATGCCTGCGCCCCCAGTACTTACCTGAGCATGGCAGTCTTCCTGATTCTGTCAGTGGCGCTGGGAAGGTACATAAGCCCTTGGCCGGAACAGAACAGCAGCGACTTGCAGGTATTTTTCCAATTTCATCCCTGGCTTTATTTACTGCTGATACCTGCCCTGGCAATGCACCTGTGGTCGGATGAAGCCAATGCGGGATTTTTCGGCCTGATGAAAACCATGCCCATCACAACGTCTGAGTGGGTCGTCGGAAAATTCCTCGCCGCCTGGCTCGTAGCAGGCACAGCCCTAATTCTGATGTTTCCTCTGGTCATTGCTGCCAACTACCTGGGCCGGGCAGACAACCACGTTATCGCGTCGCAATTTCTGGCAAGTTGGTTGCTGGCGGGCAGCTACCTGTCTGTCGGTTGTTTCGTTTGTATTTTTGTACGGCAACGTACTGTCATTTTCCTACTGACCCTGGGCTTATTGCTGACAGCCAGCGGACTTTCGACTGTATTGGATGCGCTGGAGCACCAAGCACCTATCGGGTTGATAGACAGCTTGGCGTCACTCAGCCCGACTGTTCGATTCAGTTGTATCGATGATGGAAAACTCACACTTCATGACACGCTTTACTTCATCAGCATGATCCTCGCCTTTCTCGCTGCGACGACCGTCACACTCAACTACAAACACAGCTGAGAAGGGAAACCTTGATGCGGTCCATTCTGCGCACCGGCATGACGCTCGTCGTCATTTTATTGTTGTTCCTGGCATTCAATCTGGTATGGATAGGTAAGATTCCGGCTATACGGTGGGATGTTTCTCAACAAAAAATTCACACATTGTCGTCCCCGGCACAGCATCTGGTTGCAATACTGGAAGGTCCGGTGGATTTGTATTACTTCAACTCAAACAACGCGCCGAAAAAGAATTACGCGGTGCAACGCTACAGCAGGCGTATTGAAGACTTGCTCAAGGAATACGAAAAAGCCGCCAGTGGCAGGATCAACCTGCACCTTATCGATCCTGCACCTTTTTCGGAGGATGCCTACAAAGCCCGGCTATCCGGGCTTGACGACAGCGGTGGGTTCCTCGGCCTTATCGGCACCCGCGCCGGTCACGGTGTGCGACGTATCGGCTCCTTCAGTCTCGACCGAGAGCCCCTGCTTGAATATGAAATCAGCCACCTGCTCTATAAATTGCAGCACCCGGAGCGGCCGGTCATTGCGTTGCTGTCGGGCTTGGCGTTAGGCGAGTCCTCAAGCCGGTTGTTGCAGGAGCTGCGGCGCGAGTTCGATCTGGTCAATCTGGAACCGACGGTCGCGCAGGTTCCCGAGCATCTTCGGACGCTGCTGGTAGTGCACCCGCAGGCGCTGTCTGAGCAAACCCTGTATGGAATCGAACAATTTGTATTGAGGGGCGGCAGATTGATGATGTTTATCGACCCCTTGAGCGAGCAACGCTCAAACGCCGGCCCAGCGAACACCCGACTGGACGACTTGCTCGCCGCCTGGGGTGTCCGGATGCCGGCGGACAAACTGGTGGCGGACGCCCTCTACACACCTTGGGAGACGCCAGGCAAAGCCAATCAGGTGCGATTGAACCTGCCGAGGTCGTCGATGAACGCGAACGATATCAGCACCTGGAACCTCAACAGGGTAACGGTTTCAAGCAGCGGTGCTCTCTCCCGGCTGAATAAAAGCCGCACCACCTTCATCCCGCTCCTGCAGAGTTCCGAGCAATCCGTCCTGCTCGATGCCAGTAGCTTCACTGACGCCGCCACGCTCGATTCATTGATTGAACAGGCGGCGAACCAGGAGCGACCTCATGTGATCGCAGCACGTATTGAGGGCCCGAGCTATTCGGTGTTTCCCGATGGTATCAAAGGGCAACCACCCGGATTGCAGAAAGCCGCACAGATTCATGTGGTGATCGTGGCTGACACGGACATGCTCACGGACAAAACCAACAACTCGGCGCCAGACGGCAATGCGCTGTTTGTCTTGAACACATTGGACAATCTGGCAGCTCCCGACGCACTCGCGGCCATTCGCCCTCGCGTAGCACCGCAAAGTGCGCCCACGGTGCTGGAGAGCATGCGCGACGCGGCGAAACAGGCCTATCGCGCCAAGGCCAGCGAACTGCAACGGCGCCTGCAACGCACCGAACAGGAATGGCAACGGCTGAGCCCATGGACAACGTCTCTCGGCACCCAGGCCGTGGACACCACGACCCGCTTGCAAGCGCTCAACAAGGAACGCTTGCGCTTGCCCATGGAACTGCACGCCTTGGAGCGCGAAGCCTATGCGCAGGTGCGTCGCCTGGAAATGGCGCTAGAGCTGGTGGTGACGTTTGCGCTGCCGCTGACGTTATGTCTGATCGCCTGGATCGTCTTCCTGGGCCATCGTCGTCGGCTGCACGCTGCCCGCATGATTCGCTGAACGCTCAACGACGGGCGATCAGCCCTTGTCGGGCAATGCGGGTCAATTGCCGGATGACCTCGTCGGCGTCGCCGGCACTGGGCGCCTGGATCACCGCGAGGTCAAAACTGTTGCTGGCAAAACGCGCAAGGGAATCGCCATCTTCGACAAACTGGATCAGGAACGCGGAAGGCCGGCCAGTACGCCGCGGCCAGCCATCCAGGTAACGCAACAGCGTCGGCTGGTGCTTGCCGCCCAGGAGAATCCTGGGATTGCGTTGAGTGAGGTCCGCAGTGATCGGGGCCAGGCGTATCAGGGGGCGTAGTGCATTCATCGTGTCGTATCTCTGCCTCAAAAGTCTGCGGGCAGGTGAGAGGCAACACCGAACCAGCGCTTTAGCGGAATTTCGAAGCATGGAGCATGCTTCTGTCGGGACCGATAACGATCACCCATGGCGCCCCGCAATTAGCTGTTTAAATCGGCGCATGAGCGGCATCCTAGAGAAGCCTGTGGGGCGGTGTCAAGAATCCCGAGCAACGAAAAGGCCCGCGCAAGGCGGGCCGATTCAGGGTGTGGCAGCGCGTCAGTGGGCGATGGCGCGGTCGGCGGACAGTTTGCCGGCACCTTCCAGCAGCACTGCGAGCGAGCCACCGAGCAAGGCCAGGGCGAACTCATAACCGTTGTTGGCCATGAACAGACCGTTATGGATGTGCACCGAAAAGATCGCCACCAGCGACAGGATCGTCAAGCCCAATGCCGCAGGGCGAACCAGCAGGCCGATGATCAAGGCCAGGCCGGCGAAGAACTCGGTACCGCCCGACAACAGCGCCATCAGGGTACCCGGCGCGAGGCCGATGCTTTCCATCCACTGGGCAGTGCCCGCCAGGCCATAGCCGCCAAACCAGCCGAAGAGTTTCTGCGAACCGTGGGCGGCGAAAATGATGCCGACCACGATGCGCAGAATGGTCAGGCCATAACCGGCACGGGTGGACAGGACGCTTTTGATCAGTGGGCTCATGGAGATAATCCTTTTCAAAGTAGGGGTTGGTTGGCCGCTATATTAATCAGATTAAGCAATGATAAAAGCCGAAAAAATACCTGATTAGTATCGACTAATTCGATTATTTAACTAAGGCAATTTTCGTCGCAGGCGGCTCAAGGGACTCCCGCTCCCGATCGAACGCCAAGTAGTACTTGTTGACACTGTTCACATAGCTGACGCCGCCCATGCCAACCTGCTCCATGGCGATGCGTTCAACCTGGAAAAACCACTGGTTGGGGTTCAACCCCCGACGCTTGGCTTCGGTGCGCATGCCCTGCACCCGCTCCGGCCCCATGTTGTAGGCCGCCAGCACAAACGCCATGCGCTCGCGCTCGTTGAGCTTGGGGCTGGCGAAGAACTTGCGACGGATCAGTGCCAGGTAGCGCGCCCCCGCTTGCACATTGCTGTCGAGGTTTTCGATATTGTTGACACCCACACGCTGCGCTGCCGAGGGGGTGATCTGCATCAGGCCGGTTGGCCCCCCGCTACTGCGCGCCCCCGGATCAAGCGCCGACTCCTTGAACGCCAGTGCCGCCAGGTTCAACCAGTCCATGCCCTGCTCGCGGGCGTGCTTTTGCAACACCGGACGCAGTTTTTCCAGGCGCTGGCGGTCAATGCGTGCCAGCGGGTTACGCACTTGGTACAAGCGACGGTAGATACGCTGGAACGCCACATCCTGATCGGAAGGGGTTCGATAGGTCTTGAGGAACCGATCAATGCTCGCCCTCAGCATCGAGGCATCCTGGCGCACGAACCAATACTCGTCGCCCGGTTCGCTGATCACCACTTGTTTATCGAAGCGCAACTTGGGCAGGATTTTCGACCAGCGCTCGGCAATCGGCTTTTCGACAATGGTCAGGTGGTAAATACCGGCCTGGACCATCTCCAGCACGTCTTCCACGGCCAGGGTCGGGTCCACCCATTCCACCTTGATCGGTGGCTGCTTGTGCAGCGCCAGTTTCTGGTTGACCTGGCTGATGGCATCCGCCGCCGCGCTGCCGGTGGTCAACGCCAGGGTGCGTCCGGACAGTTGCTCCAACTTGGTAAACCGCCGCTCGCCCTTCACCCCCACCAGCCACAGCGGCACGCCGCTGGCAATCGGGTCGCTGGCGCTGATCTTGTGCGCGGCCTTCACATCGAGCAGTTCACCGGGCGCCACCAGGTCGCCTTCGCCACGGGCCAGCGCGCCGAGCAATTGGTCCTTGGCCTTGGGAATGATCTTGAGGTTGATGTCCCGACCATCGCGGGCATGGCCATTGAGGTACTGCTCGAAGGCGCGCAGGCGGTGGTACTCGACGCCGATGGCCTGGCCCTGGACTTCGCCGGAACTGTTGCGGCTCTGGTTGACCAACACACGCAAGGTGCGGCTGGCGCGAATCTCAGCCAAGTCGCGGACCTTGCCGGGCTTGGTCACTTCCAGCGGCCCGTCCAGACGCGCCACCGCAGCCATGGGCAGCAGTAACGTCAGGCACAACATAAGCAACGCCGAGGGTCGGATCATCCGCTCTCCGGAAAGAATACTGGCCAGCGCCGTCGCGAAAAACGAGGCGGTGGACGTCAGAAACAGAGCGCTTTATGCGCAGGCTTTGCGCGCAACGGTGGCACAGGGCAAGGCGTTCGGCCAACCACAATGTCACTGGCGACGTTCAAAGACAGCTATAACTCATTGTAGTTCTTCGTTTTTCTTATAAATCTACAGCTCTGATATGCTTTCCGGCCGCAGGCGGAGATAGCACCATGCAACTCATTGATATCGGCGTCAACCTGACCAACCCCAGTTTCGACGAAAAGCACCAGGCCGTGCTCGACCGTGCCTATGCTGCCGGCGTGCAGCAATTGGTGCTCACCGGCACCAGCGTCGAGGGCAGCGAACAGGCCCTGGAGCTGTGCGTAAAACTGGATGAAAGCGGCCAGCGCCTGTTCAGCACCGCCGGCATCCACCCTCACTCCGCCAGCGACTGGAACGGCGACAGCGCCCAGCGCTTGCGCAGTCTGCTCAACGAGAGCCGCGTACGCGCAGTCGGCGAATGCGGGCTGGATTTCAATCGGGATTTTTCACCGCGCCCGCAGCAGGAAAAAGTCCTGGAGCAACACTTGGCCCTGGCCGTCGAGCTGAAACTGCCGGTGTTCCTCCATGAGCGTGACGCCAACGAACGCCTGCTGGACATCCTCAAGGACTACCGCGACCACCTCACCGCCGCCGTGGTGCACTGCTTCACCGGCGAACAAGCGGCGCTGTTCAGTTACCTCGACCTCGACCTGCACATCGGCATCACCGGCTGGATCTGCGACGAGCGCCGTGGGACACACCTGCACCCACTGGTCAGGGAAATTCCCCGCGGCCGCCTGATGCTGGAAAGCGACGCGCCTTACCTGCTGCCGCGCACCCTGCGTCCCAAGCCGAAAAATGGTCGCAACGAACCCGCTTATCTGGCGGAAGTACTGCGCGAAGTCGCCCTGCATCGCAACGAAAGCGTGGAAGACCTGGCCAGCCACAGTACCGCCTGCGCCCGCGCGTTTTTTGGGTTGCCCGTGGTGGATTAATGCGGCGCATTGACCCATGTCAAAACCGGTTTTATCGATAGCGGCACAATAATGGCACCTTGCCAATGCTGTTTCCGCTATCAGAGAAAACCTTCCATGGGTGCCTGGCTTAGCAATATCTCGCTGAAGTACAAATTCTGGGCCGTCAACGCGGTCGCTTTCATCACCACCCTGCTGCTGGTGCTCTACGCGGTGCAGCTTGAACAACAGGCGCGCAGCGATGCATCCCGGACCTCGGCCCAGGCGCAAGCCCATTTGCTCGGCGCATGGCCGGCCGGCGAAGCACTGCCCAAGGGCGAGCACTGGCTGACGTTCAAGCGCGGCCAAGTCCCACAGTTGGCTGAACAGGATCTGTCAGTCCTGGGCAGCACCCTCGGTTGGGTCGAACTCAACCACATGCCGGTGTTCGGCGAAAACCCGCTGATGGGCGCTGAAGTCATCGCCCGCACTGACGGCCAGTACGTCGCCGTCCTTGCCTATGCGCCAAGCCTGAGCCAAGTGTTCGGCGAACGCTTCGCCAACTACGCCGTGGCGGTATTGATCCTGATGCTGGCGATGCTGGGGGCCTCGCAACTGCTGATCCGCTTCCTGCTCAGCCAGCTCAACACCCTTAAGGACGTGATGCTGCACGTGGAGAAAACCGGCGATCTGTCGGCGCGCGTGCCATTGGCCTGCAAAGATGAAGTCGGCCAGATGGCCAGCGCCTTCAATGCCATGCAAGCCGGCTACCAGCGCGTGGTCAACACGGTTGCGCGCACCGCCAAGCAACTCGATGAAGGCGCCGCGCGGTTGGCCAGCAGCATGAACGAGGTGCGGCACGGCATGCTCGGCCAGCAAAGCGAAACCGACCAGGCCGCCACCGCCATCAACGAGATGACCGCCACCGTCCACCACATCGCGCAGCACGCCGGCGCCACCCGCGACCTGTCGCAGACCGCCGACACCCTCGCCGGCAGCGGCCAGGAAGTGGTCAGCCGTGTACAGCGCTCGATTGCAGGCTTGTCCACCGGCGTACAACAAACCGCGGGAATGATCCAGAAACTCGCCGAAGACAGCCAGAAAATCAACGGCGTGGTCAGCGTGATTCACAGCATCGCCGAGCAGACCAACCTGCTCGCCCTCAACGCCGCCATCGAAGCTGCCCGCGCCGGCGAAATGGGCCGTGGCTTTGCCGTGGTCGCGGACGAGGTGCGCAACCTGGCCAAGCGCGTGCAAAGCTCCACCGACGAAATCACCCGCATGGTCTCGGCGCTGCAAGCCGGCACCCGCGACGCGGTGGACTTCATGCAGGAAAGCTCGTTCAAGGCTGACGACTGCGTACAGCAGGCCCAGGAGGCCGGCGCAGCACTCATCGAAATCACCGGCGCCGTGGCGCAGATGCGCGAAAGCAACACCCAGATCGCCGTCGCCGCCGAACAACAAAGCCACGTCGCCGAAGAGATGAACCGCGCGGTGGTGAGCATTCGCGACGTCACCGAGAACACCGTGCAGCAGACCGTGGACTCGGCGACCACCAGCAACGAACTGGCCACCCTGGCCGGGGAACTGAGCAAGGCGATTGGGCAGTTGAAGCTGTAGGACTGTTCAACCTGTAATTCTTTGCCTACTGCAACCCCTCGGTTTACCCGAGGTTTTGGCGAAACGTCCTAGACATTCCGGCGAATAACGCCGACTTATTTTCCCCGCCAACCTCTCCAAAGTCTCTCGCCTGATCAATCAGCGCGAGGGACCGCCGATGCACTTCTCTATCAATGCCCCGCTCGATGGGGCTGCCTCTTGATTCCGGTGATTGGCAAGTTCGTCCTGTCCCCCATGGACGCCACGCAGCCAGACGTCGACAGCGTTTTTCGTGACTTGCGCCAGTGCCTGAACACCTTTGACGCATGGGCCGAGAGTTTCTGGACGGGTTCGGCGCTGGAAGTGGAGCAGGTGTTCAAGGTGGGCGACGAGGTCTCCCTTGTCGCTCCCGCGTCGTCTAAAGAACCCAGTCGCACCGTTGCCGTGTGTAAGGCCCAGGGCGCGCTGACGCTGGTGCACATGTTCGAAAGCACGCGGTTTGTGCCCATCGGCAACACGCCGGTGATGCTGCAGGCGATTGCCGCGGATGGCAGCCCAACGGGTGCGCCGATCCATCGAATGATTGGCCCCAGCGGCATTCTTCACATCAACGATTGCACCCGCGATCAGCCATACCAGATCACCTTTTATCCCAACGTTTCCAAGAATCACGTCAAGGCGCTATATGCGTCTTATCAGTCGCTGATCGCGGGTTTGGACGAGCGCCTGCGCGAGGAATGGAAGAAGACCTTCAAGCCGCAATGGGACGAGTTTGCCAACGCCACGCCTTTCGAGCGCAGCGCCATGCAAGGGTTGGCGTTCTCGACCGGGATTGGCAAGGCGCTCTACCACCTTTGGGACGATCTCACGCAGCTGTATGAACTGCTGGCGGACCTCAAGGCGAACAGCGAGAAGCTGCTGCATTACCTCTCCCAGGCCGAACTCGATGAACTGCTGAAGCTGGGCAAGGACGCCGTTGCCAAAGGCCTGCTGGTGCTCAGCGATGAGCCGCTGTTGTTCATCTACCTGTCAGCCATGGTGGCCTGGATACGCCTGCTGCCGCCGCCGCAGATGTACGAGTTGCTGGGCGAGATCACCGGCGAGGTGCTGATCAATCTGTTCCTGGCCTGGGCGACGCGGGGCATGGGGGTGCAGGTTCGGCTGGGGGTTCAGACGCTGGGGCCTATCAAGTCCGGGTGGGTGCGCACTTGGTTGCAGAGGTTGGCGGATCAGCTTGTGGGGCCTGGGTTGGAGCCGCATGTGGAGGTGGCCAAGCCGTTGTTGCTGGGGAGCGCGGCGACGCCGATCAGGGCCGTGCCGGTTGCGCCGTTGAAGGCTGGGGATCAGCTGGTTTCCAACCCGGTGCCGGTGGTTCGCAACAAGACCCAGCGGACGGCGTTGGTGCGGCAGGAACATGTCGATGACGTGCCTGCGGTTGCGAAGAACCCGGCGGGGGATGCGGCTGATTCTTCGGATAAAACCGTGACCAATGGCTGCCCGGTGTCGATGGTCACCGGGGAGGAATTACTGACGCTGACCGATGGCGCTCTGGACGGGGTTTTGCCGTTTGAGTGGACACGGTTGTATCGCACCAGTGCTGTGGAAGTGGATGGCGGGTTGGGGTTTGGTTGGAGTCACTCACTGGCGCATCGGCTGGTGGTTGAGGAGGATTCAGTGGTGTGGATCGACCATGAAAATCGGTCGACCACCCTGCCCTTGCCCACGGTGTCTCGACCAGCCATTACCAATAGCCTGGCGGAAGCTGCGATTTATCTAGGGTCGTTGCCGGATGAACTGGTGCTGGCCCAGGCATCGCGCTTCTACCACTTTCGCGACGGTGTGCTGACAGCGATCAGCGATGCGTATGACAACCGGTTGCGCATTTCCCGGGATTTTTTGGGGCGCATTGAGCGGGTGGATAACGGCGTCGGGCGGGCGTTGTTTTTGCGCTATGCGTCGGGCCGCATCGTCGCGGTGGACTACCAGATTGAGCGAGCGCTCGACGACGGTCCGTTTGTCTGGGTGACGAAACAGACCATTGTTTCCTACGCCTATGACGACCTTGGACGATTGGTTTCGGCGACCAATGCTGTCGGGGAAAGTGAGATTTATCGGTACGACGAGCAGCACGTCATTCTTGAGCGTGGGTTGGCTGGTGGAGCGAGTTTCTATTGGGAGTGGGAACGGACTGGCAAGGCGGCGCGGTGTGTCCGGCATTGGGCGAGTTTTTCGCAGATGGACACGCGGTATGCCTGGAATGATGACGGCAGCGTTGTCGTGCATAACGCCGATGGCAGTCAGGAAGTCTATGTGCACGATGATCGGGCGCGCCTGGTACAGCGCGTCGATCCGGATGGTGCCCAGCACTTCAAATCTTATGACGACAAAGGCCGGCTGACGGTTGAGCAGGACCCGCTCGGGGCAATCACCGCGTATCAGTATGACGAAGCCGGGCGTTTGGTGGCGTTGTTTCCAGGGGATGATGAGCCGACTTCCTACGAACATGACAATGGTTTCGTACGGGTCGTACGGCGTGGCGAAGCGGTTTGGAAATATGAGCGTAATGACCAGGGCGACGTTACACGCAAGACCGATCCCGACGGTAACTCTACCGACTACACCTACAACAAACACGGCCAACTGACGCAGGTCTGGCACCCGGATCACAGCTGTCATCGCTTGGTGTGGAATGCGCGCGGCCAGTTGCTGGAAGAGCAGTTGCCCAATGGCGGAGTAAAGCGCTATCGCTACGACGATCTAGGCCGGCAGATTGCGCACGAAGATGAACACAGCGCGCTCACGCAATTTGAATGGAACAACGTTGGGCGATTAGTCCAAATCATCCTGCCGAGCGGCGACACGCGTAAATATACCTACAACGCTTACGGAAAAATCACCTCCGAACGCGACGAACTGGGCCACGTCACCCGCTACGAATATGCCGACGGCCTGCACCTGATCAGCCGCCGCATCAATGCCGATGGCACTCAGGTCAACTACCGCTACGACAACGCCCGGTTACTGCTGACCGAAATCGAAAACGAAACAGGCGAAACCTACCGAGTCCAGTACCACAACAACGGTCTGATCCAGCAGGAAATCGGCTTCGACGGCCAGCGCACCGCCTACGTCTACGACCTCAACGGCAACCTGCAGGAAAAAACCGAACACGGCGACGACGGCAGTCAGCTAATCACCCGCTACGAACGCGATCATGCCGGGCGCCTCGTCAGAAAAACCCTGCCCGATGGCAACATCATCGATTACGCCTACGACCGCCAAGGCAATCTCCTCAGCGTCGACGACGGCCACTGGGCCCTGGCCTACGAATACGACCCACAAAACCGCCTCACCGCCGAACACCAAGGCTGGGGCACCCTGCGCTACGGCTACGACGCCTGCGGCCAGTTACAAAAACTGCGCCTACCGGATAACAACCGCCTCACCTTCAATCATGACAAAGGCGGCCATCTCGCCAGCGTCGAACTGAATGGTGACGTACTCACCTCCCATCTCTTCAAGGCAGGCCAGGAACACCAACGCCAACAAGGCCAACTGCTCAGTCGCTACCACTACGACGATCAACAGCGTCTGCATGCCCACGCCGTCACTCAACAGGAACATTACCTTTACGAGCGCCATTACGACTACGACAAATCCGGCAACCTCACCCGCCTGAACGACACCCGCAAAGGCGAACACCACTACCACTACGACCCACTCAACCGTCTCACCCGCGCCGACCATTCCTACGGTGAACAGGAACGCTTCGCCCACGACCCGGCCGGCAACCTGCTCATGCAAGACCGCCCCGGCCCCGACATCGTCGCCGGCAACCGCCTGATGATCCAGGGCGACCGTCATTACGACTACGACGCCTTCGGCAACCTCATCCGCGAACGACGCGGCAAAGGCCAACAACTCGTCACCGAATACCGCTACGACTGCCAGCACCGCCTGATCGGCCTCACCCAACCCAACGGAAAAACCGCCAGCTACCGCTACGACCCGTTTGGCCGCCGAATCAGCAAAACCGTGGATGGCATCACCACCGAGTTCTTCTGGCAAGGCGACAAACTCATCGCCGAACACCATGCGGAGCGGCATCGCAGTTACCTTTACGAACCGAACAGCTTCCGGCCACTGGCGCTGTTGGAAGGTTTCGGTCCAAAAGGAACCAAGCCCTACCATTACCAACTCGACCACCTGGGCACGCCCCAGGAACTCACCGCCCCGGATGGCGAAATCGTCTGGTCCGCGCATTACCGTGCCTACGGCGAAATCACCAAGCTAGACGTAGAAAAAGTCGACAACCCGCTGCGCTTCCAAGGGCAGCACTTCGATCAGGAAAGCGGACTGCACTACAACCGCCATCGTTACTACAATCCGGATATTGGTCGTTACCTGACGCCCGACCCAGTGAAGTTGGCGGGTGGGATCAATGCCTATCAGTACGTACCAAATCCTACTGGGTGGGTGGATCCGCTAGGGCTGAGCGCCAACTGCCCGCCGAAAGGAAAATCCCCGTCAGCCTGTAAAACATGGAGTGAGCCAGAAGCACCCGATGTTTCACGCAAAGGAGCCTTCAGAGAAGCGAAAAGAGATGCCGGTATACCAATGGCCCAGAACCCAGACATGATAGTAGACCCAGACACAGGAAAGACTAAGCAATATGCTATTGAAAAAATGACGGACAAAAATGAGAAAAGAATTTTGGATGACAACGGTATACCCATCGACACAAGGGTTTATCAATACACAAGATCGGACGGTTCAAAAATCCTTATTCAAGACCACTCGGCTGGTCATAAATTCGGTAGGGTAGATGGCATTGGGGATCACCCTCCGCACTTCAACTTGCGACCAATCGATAAACCTCGAAAAGGCTATATTGAAGGTGCAAAAAAACATTATCCATTCAGGAAGTAAACATGAAATATTGGAATGATTTAGATGGAAGCATATTTTTTAACAAGCTTTTTAGTTTTTCTGTTGAAATTGGAAAAATAGCTCTTTTTTCTATAAGGATAGAAAATGACCAACCCAGCATTGGCATGGGTTTCGATATACCTGAATTCCCAGATAACTTACCAGAAAAATGGAAAAATAAAGGATATAACATGTGTAGAGTAGGGCTAACTTTCCACGAGATCAAAAACCTGAAGATTTCAAATATTCCGGCACATGAAGTTTTCACCGTAAAGATCAATAAAGACAGTGGCTATTTCACATTTGAGGCCATCAGCGACAACGCATCGATAAAGTTTAATGCGAAATTCATTTCACTTAAAGACCCTAGTGTTTACATTAACGGACCGGACGACTACTACTTCAAATAATCCGAGCGTGAAACGATTGGATACCCATTCCGGGTGGTCCATAGGGAGCTCACTTTCTGGTACACATGGATGACTATGATTGCGTGATTTGGACGTAAACATGGCTGGCTATAAATTGCGCTCTATGACCCCCATAGCCAACCCCAATTCGCCCCCTCCGCCCCACCCCACCTAAACTCTGCCCAAGCCACTTCAACGGACAGAGGATTCACCATCATGGGCAAACGTCACCCCAATCTCCCCGCCTGGCAATGGCGTACCCACCCGCAGAACCAACAACACCCGACCAACCAGGCTTTGCGCCTGATTGCCGTGCCGCTGTTCATCATCGGGTTTCTGTTGATCGTATCCGGGGTATTCAGCCTGAGCCCCGGCAGTGTTGCCGTAGGCATTGTGGGTATCCTGGCTGGCGTGGCGTTGCAGCGGAAGGGTCATAGCGTCGAAACACAGGCCGCTTTGTGTTGAACAGCAACGTCACCGGCATTAACGTCAGGCGAAGACCACCACGGTCTGGCGGCTAAGGGCGATCAGTTCGCCGGTCGGGCTCCAGAGTGCGGCGGCGGCGTGGCCGTAGCCGTCGCGGGCGTGTTCGATGGTGACGTGGTACTGGCACCAGTCGAGCGTCGTGAGGGCTTGCAAGGGCTGGATGAACTCGATGGTCCAGGTCAGGGTGCTGCCGGGGGCCGGTTTTTTCAGGTGCGGCAGCAAGGCCGGCGGCCAGGCATCGACCAGGGCGAGGATGTGCGCCTCGGTCAGCGGCTCTTCCTTGACATCGCCGCGCAAACGCACCCAACCGCCCATGTCGCGGGATTTATTACCGGTGAACGGCAAGCCGCCGACGCTCCAGCGCATTGCCAGGTGGCGCATGAATTCGGGGGTGACGCCCTTGATGTAGGGCAGCTCCTGGCACTCATCCCAGTGTTTGAACACCGGTGGTGCTTCACTCTCAACGGCGATTTCCGACGCTCGCGACGCGCCGAAGCTGGCTTGTACCAGGGTCGCCACTTCACCGTTCTGTACCACCCGACCGAGCAACTGGCTGACGGCCTTGCCTTCGCGCAACACTTCGACTTGATAACTCGCGGAAACGTCCGGTGCTACCGGGCCGACAAAGGTGATGGCCAGCGAGCGCAGTGGGCGATCGGCCGGCACCTGGGCGCGCAGGGCTTCGTATTGCAAGGCGGCAACCAGGCCACCGAAGGTCGCGCGACCCTGGCCCCATTCGGCGGGGATGGTGACGTCCAGCGGGTTGCTACGGGCGGCGTCGAGCAAATCACTAAAGCGCATGGCGGTCTCACATCAAAAAGGACAGATGGGGGATATTAACCATCGGGCCCGCCAGGTACAGCGTTTATCCGGCCAAAAGCCGGACCCGCTCAGAAACAGTCGCTGCTGAGTTTATCCAGAACCCGATCCGCCTCACGCTCCGCCTTGACCATGGTGCGATGCCACACCGCAACGCAAGGTTGCAGATCCGCCTGCTGCTCGGCCTGGGCCAACCATTGCCAGCAGTCATGCCAATCGCCCAGCGCACCTTGAGCTTTTTTCAGGCGCGACATGGCGTTGGCGGGCAGCTTGCTCAATTCAGGGTAGGCCTCGGCGGCGTAGCGCACGCGCTTGATCAACAGCCGCAGGCGATGGCGATCATGGTCGGGGTCTTTCAAGGCGTCACCGAGTTTCTGCCACTGCTTGGCCAAACGCTTTTCAATGCGTGAGCGCAGGCCCTTGAGCAGCTTCTGGTGTTCGCACGCGCGGACAAACCGTGGGAAAGCATCGAGGATCAGCAGCAGATGCGCGAGTTCCGGGCTTTGCGCCACCTGGCGATAGGCATCGGGTTGCAGGCGCAGGCGCCGGTCAGCGGCCTCGTGATGGCCATGCTGGTGCAAATACGCCGCCAGCACCTCACGGTCGCGTAGCGGCGTTGTCATCTGGCCCACACTGCTGGCGGCCGATTCAAGCTGTTCAACCCCTGGCAACCCGCGCAAGGGGCGCAACAGGCTGCGCAGTCGGCGTACCGTGGTGCGCAGGTCATGCAGGGCTTCATCGTCGGTGACGGCGGCGAGGCGAGCCTGGCAGCTCAGTAACCCTACTTCCAGGCCAATGACCTGAGCGACTAACTGATCGACCAACGCTGACATCCTGCCCCCACTCTCTGATGAAAAATCCTGCTCACCACTATAGGTCAACGCCCGGCGCGCGACTCACGAATATAGAACCGTGCTTTCTCGGCCTTGTTGGAGCAGCCTTCAAACGCTTCAAATTGTTGCTGGGTCTTGGCACCGGTCAACAACGACAGTGCTTTAGAGTAGCTCACGGTGCCGGCAAAACCTTCGGCCTTGGCCAGGTCCAGTTCCTTCCAGGCGGCGTCCAATTGGCTGCCGCAGCTGTCGCGGTACGCGGTTTTACCGGCACAACCGGCCAGCGCCAACATGATCACAGGCACACACATCCAGGCTTTCATTGATGACACCTCAAAATAAAGAAGAAACAGTCGTACGTTGTAGACGTTGCCTACAGGGAAAAGTGCCTTGTCCGATCCCGAAATCGACAGTACCTATTGGCCCAGGCATCGCAAAGCATACCCGAGCACCACGGTTATCCCGGAATAATATTTCGGGCCCCCGCGAAGATTGAAGCCGCCCCCTCAATGGGTGCATTGTGGGCACCTGTTTTGGGAGTAAGTCGACCATGAAAAAGCGTGTTGCCTTGGTGCTGGGTTCCGGCGGGGCCCGGGGCTACGCCCATATCGGGGTGATCGAAGAAATAGAACGGCGCGGCTATGACATCGCCTGTGTCGCCGGCTGTTCGATGGGCGCCGTGGTGGGCGGGATCTACGCCGCCGGCAAGCTGGATGAATACCGCAACTGGATCGAAAGCCTCGACTACCTCGATGTACTGCGCCTGGTGGATGTGAGTTTCCGCCTGGGCGCGATTCGCGGCGAGAAGGTCTTCGGCCAGATCCGCAAGATCGTCGGCGAGATCAATATCGAAGCGCTGCGCATTCCCTACACCGCCGTCGCCACCGACCTGACCAACCAGCAGGAAATCTGGTTCCAGGAAGGCTGCCTGCACCAGGCCATGCGCGCATCGGCGGCGATTCCCAGCCTGTTCACCCCCGTGATGCAAGGCAACCGCATGCTGGTGGACGGCGGCCTGCTTAACCCGCTGCCCATCGTGCCAGTGGTGTCGAGCCACTGCGACTTGATCATCGCGGTCAACCTCAACGCCACCAACCAGAAACACTACCAGTTACCGGTGATCCAGCGCCCGCCGGCGTTCAAGAGTCGCTTCAATAACCTGGCCAAATCACTGGGATCGCACCTGCCGTTTCGCCGCAAGCAGGCCGAACAGCTGATGAAGCTGGAGCAAGAGGCACTGGAGGCCCAGGCCGCGGAGATCAACCCGTGGCTGGAGTCCGCCGAGCCGGAATCCCAACAACCCGCCGCCGCACCGGAAAAACCCGGCGCACCGAAGTCGGCGACCGGGTCGTTCATCATCGACAACGTCGGCCCGGCGTCACTGCTGGACCTGATCAACCAGAGCTTCGAGGTGATGCAGACTTCGCTGGCGCAGTACAAGATCGCCGGCTACCCGCCGGATGTACTGATCAACGTGCCGAAGCGGGTGTGCCGGTTTTTCGAGTTCTACAAGGCGCCGGAGTTGATCGCGCTGGGGCGGGAGATTGCCAGTGATACGTTGGACCGTTATGAGCGTGAGCAGGGTTAAGATTTTGGGTGTGGCTGATGGCCCTATCGCAGGGAAGCCAGCTCCCACAGTTGAATGTATTCACACATCAGAAAATGTGGGAGCTGGCTTGCCTGCGATGAGGCCAGTTCAGGCACAGACACACTCAGGCACTCAACAACCGATACCCCACCCCCGCCTCGGTCACGATAAACCGCGGCTGCGTCGGATCGTCCGCCAGTTTCTGCCGCAGATGCCCTACCACAATGCGCAGATAGTGGCTGTCCTCGGTATGGGTCGGCCCCCAGATGTCCTTGAGCAATTGTTGCTGGGTAATCACCCGCCCCGGGTGCCGGGCGAGCTGCGCGAGCACGGCGTACTCCTTGCGCGTCAGCGCCACTTCGGCACCGTCCAGCAGCACCCGGCGATAGGCCAGGTCCACCGTCAACGGGCCAAAACGCAAGGCTGCTTCCTGGGCTTCCCCAATTGGCGCCTGACGCAACAACGCCCGCACCCGGGCCAGGAATTCCTGGATGCCGAAGGGTTTGGTCACATAGTCATTGGCGCCGCCGTCGAGGGCCTCCACCTTTTGCCCTTCGCTGGCCCGTACCGACAGCACCAGCACCGGCACCGTCGACCACTCGCGAAATTCGCGCAGCACCTGCTGGCCATCCATGTCCGGCAGGCCAAGGTCGAGCACCAGTAAGTCCGGCTTGCTCAGCGCGGCCTGGGCCAGGCCTTCGGTGCCGGTGCCGGCTTCGATTACCTTGTAGCCCTGGGAAGCCAGGCTGATACGCAGGAATTTGCGGATCTGCGGTTCGTCATCAATGACCAAAATCGTCGCGGTCTGGCTCATGGTGTTCCATCAAAATCCGTGAAGAACGCAGGGTAGCTCATGCCTCGCGCTCCAGGCCAGGCTGGGTCGGCAACGGCAGGAACAAGGTGATGCAGGTGCCGCGCCCGTCAATGCCGTCGGCCACGCGGATATGCCCACCGTGGGCACCGACCATGCCCTGGCAGATCGCCAGGCCCAGGCCGGTGCCCTGCCCGCCCCGGTCGCCCCGCGCAGCGGTGTAGAACATATCGAAGATTTTCGCGCGCTCGTCCTCGGGAATGCCCGGCCCCTCGTCGGCCACCGCGAAAAACAACTGGTTATCCGAGACGCCGGCGCTCAGCTGCAGACGCCCTTGCGACGGCGAAAACCGCGCGGCGTTTTCCAGCACATTGACCAACGCCTGCTCGATCAACGCGGCATGCACATACAGCAACGGCAACTCAGGCGGCACGTCGGTGCTCACCCGCAGCGGCGCCAGCACTGCGCGCAGGCGGCCCAGGGCGCTGCCGACGATATCGCCCGGCGACACCCAATCCCGCGCCAGCTTCAACGCGCCATGGCCGAGGCGGGTCATGTCGAGCAAGTTCTGGATATAACGGTCGAGACGCTCGGCCTCATCGCGGGTGCCTTCAAGGAGCTCGCGACGATCTTCCAGCGGGATGGCTTCGCCAAGGGCCAACAGGCTGTCGATGCTGCCACGCATGGAGGTCAGCGGCGTGCGCAAATCGTGGGATACCGAGGCCAGCAAGGCACTGCGCAGTTGCTCGGTTTCGCCGTGCAGACGCGCCGACTCCAGCTCCTGGGCCAGTTGCGCCCGCGCCAATGCCTGGGCCAGCGGTTGGCTCAAGGCGGTCAGCAAGCGACGGCGCTGGCCGCTCAATTCCAGGCCGGGTTTGGGGCTGACACCCAGCAAACCCAGCGGCCCCTCTTCGCCCGACAGCGGCCACCACCACCAACGCCCGAGCGGCAAGGTGCCGGTGCCCTTGCCCGCCGGCTGGTCATGTTGCCAGGCCCAATCGGCGGCGGCGCGCTCGGCGTCGGTGAGGGTCAGCGGGCCGCCAGTCTCGATCGTCCAGCCACCCTGGCCATCGCGATTGACCAGGCACAGGTCCAGGTCGCTCCAGCCTTCCAGGTGATGGGCCGCGGCACTGACGACCGCCTGCCGGTCGGTGGCGGCGGTGAGTTTGCGTGACAGGTCGAGCAGTTCGCTGGTTTCTTCCTGGGTATCGCGCAACGCCTGCAACTGGCGACGCTGGCGGGCGGCGAGGTTACCGGTCAACGCCGCCATCAGCAGGAAGAACAGCAGGGTCAGTACATCTTCTTCGCGCTGGACGGCGAAGGAAAAATTCGGCGGGATAAACAGGAAGTCATAGGTCATGAACGACAACGCCGCACACACCAGCGACGGCCCCAGGCTGCTGCGCACCGCCACCAGCAAGACGGCCGCCAGAAACACCAGCGAAATATTCGGCAGCGGCAAGACGCTGGACACCGCCCAGGCCACCGCCGCCGCGATCACCGTCGCCAGCACCGCCAGCCCGTAGTCGAACCACACCAGCCCGCGCACCTGCGGCATGCGTGGCGGTGCGGGAGTGTCATCGCTGTCGAGGACATTGATTTCCAGGCCGCGCGCGCTGCGCAGCAACCGCGCGGCCAGGCCGCCACCGAACAGCTGACGCCGCCAACCCATGCTCGATTGCCCCACCAGCAGCAGGCTGGCGCGACGTTCGCGGGCGTGCTGGATCAGCGTCTTGGCGACCTCCCCCGCGCGCAGCAACACCACCTCGCCGCCCAGGCGTTCGGCCAATTGCTGGGCAGTTTGCAGGCGCGAGCGCGACTGTTCATCCCGCACGCGGCCGTTATCGATATGCACCAGGCTCCACGGCAAATGCCGGCGCTGGGCAACACGGCTGGCATGGCGCACCAGGCGCTCGGCCTGCGCATCGCCGTCCACCCCGACCAGCAAGCGTCCGCGCACCGCCGGTGCGGCCTGGCCGAGTTGGCGGTAACCCTGGGCCAAATCGTCATCGACGTGGGCGGCGGCGGTTTGCATCGCCAGCTCGCGCAAGGCCATGAGGTTGGTCTGGGTAAAAAACGCATCAATGGCCGCGCGGGCCTGTTCCGGCACATAGACCTTGCCGTCGCGCAGGCGCTCGAGCAACTCGCGGGACGGCAGGTCGATCAGCAGCAATTCGTCGGCTTCCTGCAGCACCCAGTCCGGCAGGGTTTCGCGCACCTGCACGCCGGTGATGCCGCGCACCTGATCATTGAGACTTTCCAGGTGCTGGACGTTGACCGTGGTGAATACGTTGATGCCGGCGGCGAGCAATTCCTGGATGTCTTGCCAGCGCTTTTCGTGGCGGCTGCCGGGGGCGTTGCTGTGCGCCAGTTCGTCGACCAGCACCAGCTTGGGCTTGGCGGCGAGCAGGCCGTCGAGGTCCATTTCTTCGAGCAATACGCCACGGTATTCACTGCGCAGCAGGGGTTGCTGCGGCAGGCCGCTGAGCAAGGCTTCGGTTTCGGCGCGGCCGTGAGTTTCGACCACGCCGGCAACCAATTTGACGCCCTGGCGCAGTTGCGCATGGGCGGCCTGGAGCATGGCGTAGGTCTTGCCCACGCCCGGCGCGGCGCCGAGGAAGACTTTGAGCCGGCCACGGCCGTTGCGGGGCAGATCGGCTAACAGGGCATCGGCGCGGCCGGAGTCGCTCATGCTGTGGGGTTCCTTCAGGTATTTATATGGAATCTTTGATGCCGCCATCGCGGGCAAGCCCGGCTCCCACAGTTGGAATGCATTTCCTTGTGGGAGCCGGGCTTGCCCGCGATGGCGGTGCCACTGCCTACAACTTTTCCAAAGCCATGTTCAGCGCCAGTACGTTTACTACCGGCGGCCCCACCAGCGGGCTTTCGATATGCTCATCAAGCAACCGCTGCAAGCTCGACACCGGCACATTCCGCGCCGCGGCCACCCGCGCCAGTTGATAGGCAATCGCCTGCGGTGGCAAGTGTGGATCAAGACCGCTGCCGGAGGTAGTCAGCGATGCCAGAGGCACCGGGCCCTGGCTGGGCACTAACTGTTTTTGCGCGTCATCGAACACGCGCGTGGCCAGCGCCGGGTTGCTGGGCCCCAGGTTACTGGCGCTGCTGGAAACCGTGGCAAAAGCACCGGCCGACGGGCGCGGGTGGAACCAGCCGTCACCGGTAAAGTCCTGGGCGATCAGGCTGGAGCCGCGCACTTTGCCGCTGGCATCGCGTACCAGGCTGCCGTTGGCCTGATCCGGAAAGGCGACTTGGGCGACGCCGGTCACCACCAGTGGGTAGGCGACGCCGGTGATCAGGGTCATGAGCACCAGCAGGCTCAGGGCCGGGCGGATGATGTTGGACATTTTGGATTCCTCAATTCAATGATCGGATCGCAGGGACGCGGAGCGTCCGGGGCCGCGTTCCCACGCGGAGCGAGGGAACGATCGGGTTACACCAGATGCAGCGCGGTCAGCAGCATGTCGATCGCCTTGATGCCCACGAACGGCACCACAAGCCCGCCCAGCCCGTAGATCAGCAGGTTGCGCCGCAGCAACGCCGCCGCGCTCGCCGCCTGCACACGCACACCGCGCAGCGCCAGCGGGATCAGCACCACGATGATCAGCGCGTTGAACACGATGGCCGAGAGGATCGCGCTCTGGGGGCTCTGCAAATGCATCACGTTGAGCACGCCCAGTTGCGGGTAGATCGAGGCGAACAGCGCCGGCAGGATGGCGAAGTACTTGGCCACGTCGTTGGCGATGGAAAAAGTGGTCAGCGCGCCGCGCGTCACCAGCAATTCCTTGCCGATCTGCACCACATCAAGCAGCTTGGTCGGGTCGCTGTCGAGGTCGACCATGTTGGCGGCCTCGCGGGCGGCCTGGGTGCCGTCGTTCATCGCCATGCCGACGTCAGCCTGGGCCAGCGCCGGGGCGTCGTTGGCGCCGTCGCCGCACATCGCCACCAGGCGACCGTCATTCTGTTCATGACGAATGCGCGCGAGCTTCTTCTCAGGCGTGGCTTCAGCCAGCACGTCATCCACACCGGCCTCGGCAGCAATCGCGGCAGCGGTCAGCGGGTTGTCGCCGGTGACCATCACGGTACGAATGCCGAGTTTGCGCAGCTCGGCGAACCGCTCGCGGATGCCGGGCTTGACCACGTCCTTCAAGTGGATCGCACCGAGCAACTTGCCATCGGCGCACACCAGCAATGGCGTGCCGCCGCTCTGGGCGATCTTGTCGATTTCCCGCGACAGTGCTGGTTGCAGGTCGCTACGTTGTTGACCGATGAACGCCAGCAACGAATCCACCGCGCCTTTGCGAAACACGCGGCCCTGGTAATCGACACCGGACAAACGAGTCTCGGCGCTGAACGGCACGACCGTCAGCTCATCCGCAGCGGGCTCGGCCTGTGGGTGCAAGGCGCGCAGGTACTCGACGATGGATTTACCTTCCGCCGTGTCATCCCCCAGGGAAGCAAACAGCGCGCCTTCGGCCACTTCCTTGCCACTCACGCCCGGCGCCGCGACCACCGCCGTGCAGCGACGGTTACCAAAGGTGATGGTGCCGGTCTTGTCCAGCAGCAACACATGCACGTCACCCGCCGCCTCGACGGCACGGCCGGACTTGGCGATCACGTTGAGGCGCACCAGGCGGTCCATGCCGGCGATGCCGATGGCCGACAACAAGCCGCCGATGGTGGTAGGAATCAGCGTCACCAGCAGTGCGACCAAAAACACCAGGGGCAAGCTGCCATTAGCGAAGTGGGCGAACGGTTGCAGGGTCACCACCACCAACAGGAAGATCAGGGTCAGGCCGATCAGCAGGATATCCAGCGCGACTTCGTTGGGGGTTTTCTGGCGCTTGGCGCCTTCCACCAGGGCGATCATGCGGTCCAGTGTGGACTCACCGGGGTTGGCGGTGATGCGGATCAGCAGCCAGTCCGACACCAGGCGCGTGTTGCCGGTGACGGCCGAGCGATCGCCGCCGGATTCACGGATGACCGGTGCGGACTCACCGGTGATGGCGGCTTCGTTGACCGCCGCGATCCCTTCGATGACTTCGCCGTCACCGGGGATCATTTCCCCGGCGGCGACGCGCACCACATCGCCTTTGCGCAGGCTGGTGGCCGGTACGACCTTGAAGCTGCCGTCGCCTTCCTTGCGACGTGCACTCAGGCCTTCACTGCCGGCCTTGAGGCTGTCGGCGCGCGCCTTGCCACGCCCTTCGGCCAAGGCTTCGGCGAAGTTGGCGAACAGCACGGTGAACCACAGCCACACGGCGATCTGCACAGCGACAGAGGTCGGCACGGCGGTATCAGGCACAAAGCACAGCACGGTGGTGAGAATGGCGGTCAGCTCGACCACCAGCATCACCGGCGAGCGCTTCAGTTGGCGCGGGTCCAGCTTAACGAACGCCTGGACCAGCGCCGGGCGCCACAGGGCGGAGATGGCGGTCTTGGCAGGCTCCCGGGTTTGCACCGGAGCGGC
Source organism: Pseudomonas cedrina subsp. cedrina (assembly GCF_001983175.1). GTDB lineage: Bacteria > Pseudomonadota > Gammaproteobacteria > Pseudomonadales > Pseudomonadaceae > Aquipseudomonas > Aquipseudomonas cedrina. The sequence goes on along the minus strand of NZ_MNPW01000002.1, from coordinate 432,814 downwards.
ATTTTTTGCAGGCATATTCATTGTCATATCCCCTTAGAAGCCCAAGCTCAAATGTTCAGCAATGGGGCCCAGCGCCAGCGTCGGCAGGAAAGTCAGGCCGCCCACCAGCAAAATGGTCACCGTCAACAGGGTCACGAACAGCGGACCATGGGTCGGGAAGCTGTTCTGGCCGATGGGTGCGCTCTTCTTCATCGCCAGGCTGCCGGCCAGGGCCAGTACCGGGAGGATGTAGCCGAAGCGGCCGATCAACATGCCCAGGCCCAGCATCAGGTTATGGAACGGCGTGTTGGCGCTGAAACCACCGAACGCCGAGCCGTTGTTGGCGCTGGCCGAGGTGTAGGCGTAGAGCAACTGGCTGAAACCGTGAGGGCCGGGGTTACTGATGGCACCCGCCGGGCCAGGCAGGCTGGCGGCGATGGCACCGAGCACGAGCACGCCAACCGGCATCACCAGCAGGGTCACCACCAGCAGTTGCACTTCCTTGGCCTGCAGCTTCTTGCCCAGGTATTCAGGGGTGCGCCCGATCATCAGGCCGGCGAGGAACACCGCGATCAACACGTTGAGCAACATGCCGTACATGCCGGCACCGACGCCGCCGAAGATCACTTCGCCGACCATCATGTTGACCAGCGCTACCATGCCGCTGAGGGGGCTGAGGCTGTCCTGCATGCCGTTGACCGAACCGTTGGACGCCGCCGTCGTCGTCACCGACCACAACACGGTGCCAGTGGTGCCGAAGCGCGCTTCCTTGCCTTCCAGCGGCGCGGTTTGCTCCACGGCCGGGTTGTTCAAAGTCGGGTTGGGCTGGTATTCGGACCACAGCGAGGTCGCGCCGCCGATCAGGAACAGCGCCAGCATGCAGCCAAGAATGGCGCGGCTCTGGCGCAGGTCCTTGACGTAATGGCCGAAGGTAAACACCAGCGCCACCGGGATCAGGATGATCGACGCCACTTCAAACAGGTTGGCCCAGGCCGTCGGGTCTTCAAACGGATGCGCCGAATTGACGCCGAAGAAACCACCGCCGTTGGTGCCCAATTGCTTGATCGCAATCTGGCTGGCCGCCGGGCCCAGGGGAATCACCTGATCCACGCCTTGCATTGTCACGGCATCGACGTAATGGGCGAAGGTCTGCGGTACGCCCTGCCACACCAGGAACAGCGCGAGCACCAGGCACAACGGCAGCAAGCCGTAGAGGGTGGCGCGGGTCATATCGACCCAAAAGTTGCCCAATGTCTGGGCGGATTTGCGACCGATCCCACGGCACAAGGCGACCAGCACTGCAAGACCGGTGGCCGCACTGACGAAGTTCTGCACGGTCAACCCCGCCATCTGGCTAAGGTAGCTCAGGGACGCTTCACCGCTGTAGGACTGCCAGTTGGTGTTGGTCATGAAACTGACCGCCGTGTTGAAGGCCAACGTCCATTCCTGGCCCGGCAATTTCTGCGGGTTCAGTGGCAGATAGTCCTGGAACAACAGGATCGCAAACAACAGCAAAAAGCCCGCAAGGTTGAACGCGAGCAAGGCCAGCATGTACTTCTGCCAGCTTTGTTCCTGATGCTCGTTCACGCCCGACAGGCGATAACAGGCTTTTTCCACAGGGCCCAGCACCGGGGTGAGCCAGGTGCGCTGCCCTTCCATCACCTTGTAGTAGAACCGCCCGAGGAACGGCGCCGGCACCAGTACCACCGCGAAGAAGGCGATGATCAGCCAATAGTCATAACTGTGCATGGCCCAGCTCCTAGTTCCGATCCGCGCGTAACAGCGCAACCAGCAGATAAATGAACAGCGCCACGGCCAATAGCAGTGACACCCCGTCCAGAACGCTCATGGAAGTCTCTCCGTTCAGCGGCGAGTGCCGCGTGTGGGGCAATTGTCCGCAGGAGTGGCGTAAAGGAACGAGAGCGAGGGAGTGGGCGGGGCGTAAAGACGGCGTAAAGAGTGGGTTTATGCGGGGTTTACAGGGGCATTTTCGGCGGCTGGGCGGGCCTCATCGCGGGCAAGCCCGCTCCCACAGGTTGATCGGCGTTCGTTCAGACACCCGCTCAAGTGTGGGAGTCGGGCTTGCCCGCGATGAGGCCCGCCCAGCCAACACCGCACCCAACTGGTGCAACCCGGCCGATATTCAAACGCCAAACCATCCCCCACACGACGCTTGCTCCGCTTTACGACACCGATTTCCAGCCTGGCATGCCCGCTGCAACACCTTGAATCATTCCAAACCGTTCAGGGAGCAACACAATGAACACACAACTCAAACCCACCTTGGGCACCCTGCACTTATGGGGCATCGCCGTCGGCCTGGTCATTTCCGGGGAATACTTCGGCTGGAGCTATGGCTGGGGCGTCGCCGGAACCTTGGGCTTCCTGGTGACTTCTTTGATGGTCGCCGCGATGTACACCTGCTTCATCTTCAGCTTCACCGAACTGACTACCGCGATTCCCCACGCGGGCGGCCCGTTTGCCTACAGCCGTCGCGCCTTTGGCGAGAAAGGCGGCTTGATCGCCGGCCTCGCGACCTTGATCGAATTCGTCTTTGCGCCCCCCGCCATCGCCCTGGCCATCGGCGCTTACCTGAATGTGCAGTTTCCGGCGCTCGACCCCAAGCACGCGGCCGTCGGCGCGTACATCGTATTCATGGGCCTGAACATCCTCGGCGTCAAACTCGCCGCAACCTTCGAGCTGGTGGTGTGCGTGCTCGCCGTCGCGGAATTGCTGGTGTTCATGGGCGTCGTCGCGCCCGCCTTCAGCTTCAGCAACTTCGCTCTGAACGGCTGGGCCGGCTCCGACACCTTCGGCGCCCCGGCGATTGCCGGCATGTTTGCCGCGATTCCCTTCGCCATCTGGTTTTTCCTCGCCATCGAAGGCGCGGCCATGGCGGCCGAAGAAGCGAAAGATCCGAAGCGCACCATTCCAAAAGCCTACATCAGCGGCATCCTCACCCTGGTGGTCCTGGCCATGGGCGTGATGTTCTTTGCTGGCGGCGTCGGCGACTGGCGCACCCTGTCGAACATCAACGACCCGTTGCCGCAAGCCATGAAAACCGTGGTCGGCGACAGCTCCGGCTGGTTGCACATGCTGGTCTGGATCGGCCTGTTCGGCCTGGTGGCGAGCTTCCACGGCATCATCCTCGGCTACTCGCGCCAATTCTTCGCCCTGGCCCGCGCCGGCTACCTGCCGTCGTTCCTCGCCAAACTGTCGCGTTTCCAGACACCGCACCGCGCCATCCTCGCCGGCGGCGTGGTGGGTATCGCCGCCATCTACAGCGACGGCCTGATCAACCTGGGCGGCATGACCCTGACCGCCGCCATGATCACCATGGCGGTATTCGGCGCCATCGTCATGTACATCATGAGCATGCTCAGCCTGTTCAAACTGCGCAAGACCGAACCACTGCTGGAACGCACCTTCCGCGCCCCCGGCTACCCCATCGTGCCCGGCATTGCCTTGGTGCTGGCGCTGGTATGCCTGGTCGCCATGGCCTGGTTCAACACACTGATCGGGCTGATCTTCCTGGGCTTCATGGCCGTGGGCTTCGCCTACTTCCAGATGACCGCGCAAGACCGCGCCGATGCACCGGCGGATGCGATGTTGACCGGGCTCTGATCCCATGGAGGCAGAACGGGCCTACACTGAACTAGTAAGAAAGCCCGTTACTCAAAGCAGCCATTGCCGTGGGAAAATTCTCCCACGGCAATCTGCCTCAAGGAGAGCCTTATGCCGTGGTATGCATGGTTGATTTTAGTGGTCGCGATCGGGTCGATCGTCGGTGGCCTGATGATGCTGCGTGACAGCGCCAACAAAGTCGAACTCACCGACGAACAACGCAAGCGCGTGGCCGAGCGCAACGCCCAGGCGGACGCCAAGGACGCGCAGGGTCGCTGAACCTTGGGTTACTCCCAATCCGCCTTGGCAATCTGCAACCCGTGCTGCCCCTTATAGGCAGCACGCTCCGGCTGGCTCCAGCCATTGAGCAACTCCTCTTCCAGCTTGTACACCTCGACCCCCAGCGGACGGCACACCGTCAACGGATCCTGCGCCTCCGGCCCCCACATCGGCAGCGACAAATCCCCACCGGGGCAGGTCGACAACGCACACAACACATCAATCTCAGCAAAAAACTCCAGATAATCGCCCTTCTGCGCCGGGCACGCCTTCATGAAATACATGTCGTCATGATTCAGGCCCGTGCACTGGAAAATATTCAGCACGTCATGCACATCGAACTCCGTCAGACCGTGAGGTAAAACCGCCCGGGTCAGGTTCGAATGACAATGGTGATGAAAGTCCTCACCGGTCAGCATCCGGTTCACATACGGATCACACCGCGTGCCGAGCAAATCATGCAGACGCCCGCCATGCTCATCGATGCCATAACTCGCCAGGCTGTCATCGGTGATCGTCAACAGAGGCCGCAAAAACGGCAGGTTCGACCACAACCGGTCATGGGTACTCACATGCGCGCCCTGCAACTGACGCGTGCGCGCCGCCCACAACCGCTCGCGCGGGTCATGGGCGTTCCACACATTGAAGTCGCCCACCTGCGGCCCCACCGGCGTCGTCACCCGAAACACATGCCCGGCCGGCACCTTCCACGCCCTGCCCGTACGGATCGGCACCTCGAACTGCTCAACCAACGTGCGCTGCGCCTTCCGGTCACGCACACGCTCATAAAACGCCGTGTCGACCTGCAATGCAGAACCTTTACCGACCTGATACGCCGCCGGATAGTCTTTGAACATGATGCAAATCCTCGATCAAGAGTGAGTAAACAAAGCCAACGACAGGCGCTCCGAATCATCCAGGTACAAGCTCATCGCCTCCCCTGCCGCCGGCTTGTCATGGTTGAGCAAGAGCTGGTAAATCTCACGATCACGCTCCAGCCAAGGCGACTGGAAACGCTGCTCATCGGGCGCCGCACAAAACACCAGACGCAGTTGCGCGATCACCTGGGCAAAAAACTCATCGAACAACGGGCTGCGCATCAACCCGACAATCTGCTGATGAAACACCAGGCTATGGGTAGCGACCGCCCGCCAGTCCTCACGCTCACGGGCCAGGGTTGTCGCGTCGATTGCATTCTGCATGCGCTCGGATTGATCGTCGGTGAGAGGGCCACTCTGAGCGATAGCCTGCAACTCCAGAGTGCGGCGGACCACAAACAAATCACACACCTCCTCCCGTTCCAGCCGCCGGACCATGACACCCTTGTTGCGCACATAGCGCGTCAGCCCTTCCTGGCCGAGACGGTGCAACGCTTCGCGAATGGTGTTGCGCGATGCGTTGTAGGCGGTTACCAGTTCGGCTTCGATCAGTGGCATGCCTGGTAACAGCCGCCCGCCGATGATATCGGTGCGCAGCTCCAGGGCGATTTGGTCGGCTAGGGATAGGGTTAGGGTCATGGTTACCTTGGGATTGTTGAACAATCTGTTTAGTAGAGGTAATCACGTTTCGTGCCAAAGCGTTTGAGTTTGAACCGCGGGATCCTGACTAAGAGAAAGGCCGGTCAATGACCGGCCTCCTCGGCTTACTTAATTGAGCACCAGCCTCTCGCGGTTCTTTTCCAGCAACGCCTTGCCGATCCCCTTCACTTCCAACAATTCGTCCACCGCCGTGAACGGACCATTGCTCTCGCGGTAGGCCACGATCGCCTTGGCTTTCGCGGCGCCGATGCCGAACAGATCACGCCGCAGGGTTTCGGCATCGGCGGCGTTGAGGTTGACCTTGGCGGGTTGCTCGGCCTTGGACATCTGCGCGGTGATCGGGGTTGAGGCTTCGGGTTTGATGGACGGGGCTGCGGTGGTGATGACGGAGAGAGTGGTGAGGAAGGCGAAGATGAGGGAGGTGAGGTAGGTGTTTTGCATTTTGACGCTCCATGACATTGGTGAGGGAAAAGCAGCTTTTTCGAAGCTGCTTTTCAAACTTAGGTCATGTTGGAGATTCGTCAAAAATGCTTGAGTAACAGGGTGTTAATTTACGGTTCAAGGCGGCGCTGCTGGTAGATCCAGTCGACGATTTCGCCATCGGGGGAGTACCCGCTCACGGTGTCTCGCAGCAGTTGGCGGACGCGGGTGTAATCGTCCTGATCCACCGCGGCCAGCAGCTCGGTCAGCTTGCTCTTTAGCACTTCCCAGGAAAGATGATCTTCGTTAGCGCTCATGATCATGGGGTGCCGGGTGGCGACTACGTTGTCGCCAATCAGTAACTCTTCGTAAAGCTTTTCGCCAGGGCGCAGACCGGTAAATTCGATGGCGATGTCGCCGTGAGGATTCTTGTCGGAGCGCACGCTCAAGCCGGAGAGATGGATCATTTTTTCGGCAAGCTCGACAATCTTTACGGGTTCACCCATATCGAGTACGAACACGTCACCGCCCTGCCCCATGGAGCCAGCCTGGATGACTAGCTGGGCAGCTTCGGGGATAGTCATGAAGTAGCGGGTGATTTTTGGATGGGTGACGGTGAGGGGACCACCTGATTTGATTTGCTTATGAAACAGTGGAATTACGGATCCGGATGACCCCAGTACATTACCGAAACGCACCATGGTGAAACGGGTTTTGTTGACGCGCGAGATATTGAATTTATCGCCGAACATGACCGGAGCGGCCTCGCGACTCAAAGCCTGGAGAGTCAATTCCGCAAGACGTTTTGTACTCCCCATCACATTGGTTGGGCGTACGGCCTTGTCAGTTGAAATCAGGACGAAATTGGCCACCCCTACCTCAAGTGCCGCTTGCGCAGTATTCAGCGTACCAATAACGTTATTCAAAACGCCCTCGGCAATATTATGCTCCACCATGGGCACGTGCTTATAAGCCGCTGCGTGATAAACCGTATCGACTCGCCATGTCTTCATGACGTCCACCAACTTGGAGGCGTTGCGCACGGAGCCAAGGATCGGTAGCAGCCTTATTGGGAGAGACTCCCGAGTTACGCGCTGTTCGAGTTCCGAGAGAATGCAGTAGAGATTGAACTCGCTGTGCTCAAAGAGCAACAGTGTGAGAGGGCGTAACGATAAGATCTGGCGGCAGAGCTCAGCACCAATAGAACCGCCCGCGCCCGTCACCAGTACGCACTGCCCCTCGATACAACGCTCCAGGAGCTCGGTCTGAGCCGGAACAGCGTCACGGCCTAACAAATCAGCAATGTCGACCTCTTGAATATCATCAACTTTGACTCGCCCACTGGCCAAGTCCATAAAACCGGGAACACTGCGTACGTGCAGTGGGAAACCTTCCAGGAAGCTCAGAATTTCACGGCGGCGCCCTCGGTTGGATGAAGGAATCGCCAAAAGGATCTCTTGCGCGCCGGTAGCGTCGATCATGCGTTGGATATGCTTGGGTTTGTAAACCTGAAGACCGGCAATGACCCGATCAGCAATACTTGCATCGTCATCGATAAAAGCAACCGGACGCATCAATCGCCCCATTCGCAGTGCTGCAACCAATTGATTGCCTGCCGCGCCTGCGCCATAGATAGCAACACGGGGCAGGCCATCTTCCCGATTGGTAAAGGGCACGTGCTGCGATGCGGAGAACCAATCGCCGAGAAAGTACTGACGCATGGCCAGGCGCAGCCCGCCAACCATGATCAGGCTGAGCCACCAATAAATAAAGACGATGGAGCGTGGAACAACATGTACCTGATTGCTGTTCCAATACACCACGAGCCCCAATATCAACGCTGATAAAGTGACGGCTTTGAAGATCGCGATAAGAGCATCGTTACCAAAATACCGCATGACCGCGCGGTACATTCCAAAACGTATAAACAAGGGAATAGCGACCACGGGAGCCGCGGCAAATAACCAGAGATGGTCACGGAAAGGAGTAGCCATCTCATCAATTCCCAGACGCACGATAAAGGCCAGCCACAACGCAGCCCAAACGACCACAATGTCTGTAGTCACTTGAATAAGCCGTTTGTTGCGACGCGGCAACCCCACCAGAATCGCCCGTAACCTATCCATAATCCCTTCGTCCACCTGAAAACGTTCCTGTATTTATGACTGTGCGGCTGGCTCCCGCCTTACTTAGTGTCAACCTTTTCCAGCTCGCCGGCATGAAACTTGAACGCCAGCACAACCAATGGCACGTAAGCGATAACAACACCGACAGCACCGTCCAGCCCTAGCATGACCACGGACATTGCAACCGGCAACAGCCAGAACAGATTCAAACCTGCAACCGCAAGCGTTACGGATAAATGGCCGCCATACCGCCGAGAGGCAAATTGATACGCGTGACTGCGATGAGCCTCGTATACCTTGTCACCGCGCACAAGGCGGCGGATCAATGTAAAAGTCGCATCTACGATGAATACGCCCAGCAGAATCAACCACGCCCATAGCAATTGAGAGGATACCCAAGCAGCTTGGATTGAAAAAACACCCAGGACAATACCGAGGAACCCGCTTCCTGCGTCTCCCATGAATATACGCGCAGGCGGAAAATTCCAGCATAAAAAGCCTGCTACTGCCATCGCCAGAACGAGCGGTAGTAAAACCAAGCCGGAGTGACCGCTCAACGCGCAAATCAGGCACATACCCAAGCACGCACAGATGGCTTCAACACTGGCAATACCGTCAATTCCATCCATGAAATTGTACAAATTAAGCATCCAGACGAGGTAGAAAGCGGCAAGCACAACCCCCACCCAACCTAGGTTTACGGTGACACCGAAGAGCACTAACTCAGGCATACCACCCAGCCAGTATAGTGCCCATGCTGAGGCCGCAAAGTGACCGAGTAACCGCCACCGGGCGGCGATATGCCCGTGGTCGTCCATGAAGCCAATTATCGCGATCAATGCGCCCGCGCCTCCCACCGCAAGCAGGGTTTGAAGTGACACCGCCTGGGTCCATCCAAGCAAAGGCAACGCTAAAAGGAAGGACACTACAATAGCTACTCCTCCTCCCCTTGGAGTGGGTACAGAGTGGGAACTACGTGCAATAGGGATATCAATGATGCTGTTAGCAAGAGCATAGCGCCGCAGCGAGGCGGTCAGCAGGTACGACAAAAGAGAGATAACGACGACAAGCCACCAATAACTCATTGTTTTTTATCACTCATGTACTGCGTTGCTACTGTCTTGAGCGCGTCATTTACCGACACTGGAGGATTCCATTGCAACAAGGTTCGGGTCTTCTGAATATCAACCTGCAGCGAGCCGCAAAGCCTTTGGGATAAGGCGTCTTTACCAACAAGCTTGGCTGCGCTGCTGAGCATCCAAGAGGGTACCGGTAATAAACGCGCATTTTTTCCTAACGCAGCTGCGGTTCGGCGCAGCAACTGCGTCGTAGATAAATCTTCCCCATCACTTATCAGAAATATCTGGTTTGCAGCAGCGGGATGGTTGATAGCCGTGATGATGAGATCCACGAGGTTATCCAGCGCCACCAGACTACGACGGTTGTCGATAGCACCGAAAGGCAGCGGAATGCCCTTGTCCAACCAGCGCATCATATTCAAGAAGTTAGCCTTGACTCCTGGCCCGTACACCAAAACAGGTCGGATGATCACGACTTCCATCGCAGTGCGGCCTGCCAATGCAAGCAGCCCCTGCTCGGCTTCAAGCTTGGAAACACCATATGGATCACTCGGTGCTGGGGTGTCATCAGCCGCGTAAGGCTTACCTGACCGAGTCCCTTCGCCGTTGACCTTAATGGAGCTGATAAAGACGAAGCGTCGTACGCCAGCTCGGACGGCCTGTTCCGCCAGATTCAAAGTGCCCTCCACATTCACCTTGCGAAAGGCGGCCAATGGATCAACTTCGGTATCACTCATGACATGGACGCGTGCTGCGCAATGAATTACCGAGTCGACGCCGACAAGGCTCTCACGCCAATTTGCGTCATCGAAGGAGTCGAACTGAACAACGTCCACATCTTCGTTGATAGCATCGGATTCATTACGCACAGCTGCAGTGACGCGAACGCCGTCCGCGACCAGGCGACGCATCACCGCCCCTCCGACAAACCCGGTGGCCCCAGTCAAGAAAACAGATTGCGACATCACAGACGTCCTTTGCGCAAAGTTGCATCACGAAACAGCTGTTCCAGGCGAGCCAGGAGCGTAGGTTTCGAATAATTAGCCAGATAATACTCGCGACCAGATTTGCCCATACGAATACGCTCATCCGCATCAGTGGACGCCAACTCGAGCGTGATTCGCGCAAGGGCGGTTGCGTCACCGGATGGGCATGCCAGCCCGGCTCCCGATGCCTCGATAACGTGTGCCGCCTCACCGTTAATCATCCCGAGGATAGGCTTACCGGAAGCCAGATAGGCCTGGACCTTACCCGGTATGGTTTTCTCGAAAACATCATTGGTCTTGAGCGAAACCAGCAAGGCGTCTGCGCATGCGAATAAGCCGGGCATTTCCTCAAGAGGGTGTCGACCCAACAGCAGCACATTATCCAGGCCTCGTACTTCAACCTGGTCCGCAAGCCAATCGCTCATACGGCCGTCGCCGACAATGACCCAACGCACCGCTACAGTACCCAGCAAGGTCTGGGCGGCCTCTATCACAGCGGGCAGATCCTGCGCTTCTCCCAAATTGCCTGCGAACAAGACGGTAAAAACCGATGGATCGTGCGTCAACAATGCAGAGGGATTTGGCGTAGCGGTAGAAAAATCGTCCTCTGCCCAACTTGGAAAATAGACGAGTCGCTGCTGATCAATTTCCCGCGTGCAGTAACGCCGCACATTTTCAAAAAAACCGTGTGATTGAAGCAGCAGGTAGTCCGCACGATTGTAGATCCAGGAGACTACTCGCCCGACACAGCCCAATAACAGGGGATGACGTAACACGCCAACGGCGCGAAGCGTTTCGGGCCATAAATCCAGGACCCAAATGAATACCGGTATTTTTTTCAAGCGACCGATGATGATGGCCGGGATCGCCGCCATGATGGGCGAGACCGCGTACACAAAAACCGCATCAAACTGTTTACCGCGTAGCTTCCACACACCCAGCGTAGAGGCCATGGTGAAGAAGGAAAGGTAATTCATTATCAGGCTGATGCTTCGCTTGCCCCTAGGGATCAGCGGCACGCGTACAACACTCGCGCCGGAATACTGACTGAAGCTTTCCGGATCAGTCCGGTAAGGTTCATACACCCTACCCTCGGGGTAGTTCGGCAGCCCCGTCAGCACCGTAACCGTGTGGCCTTTTTCGGAGAAATCACGGACAAGGTCGTTGATACGCATATTTTCGGGCCAAAAATATTGCGTCACCACTAGAATATTCAGCTTATTATCAGGCATCTGCATGGCTCAATCAGTAACGCTTCCAGACAATGCGATTCACATAATCTGTATAACTGTGAACAAGCCTGACGACTTTTTCTGACACGTTCGGCATGCTGTAGTCGCTTACCAGACGCAAGGTGCGATCCAGATTCGTACCTTGGCTCTCAAGAATGCCAAGCCCCTGAAGTACGCGATTAACTTCCAGGCCAACCATCATCACCGCCGCCTCTTCCATCCCTTCAGGCCGCTCATGTGCTTCCCGAATGTTCAGGGCGGGGAAATTTAAAATCGACGACTCCTCACTGATAGTACCGCTGTCCGACAGCACGGCCTTGGACGTCAGCTGCAGCTTGTTATAGTCCTTGAAACCGAGCGGCTTGAGCAATTGCACATTTTTATGGAAGGTTATCCCCATCGCGTCCACGCGTTTTTGCGTACGCGGGTGAGTGGAGACGATGACCGGAAGATCGTAGTGGGCGGCTACGGTGTTCAGCACTTCCACCAGTTTAAGGAAGTTTTTGTCCGAATCGATGTTTTCTTCACGGTGAGCGCTGCATACAAAAAACTGGTTCTGCTGCAAACCAAGGCGATCAAGGACGTCCGAATTTTCAATGCCCGATCGGTAGTGGTTGAGCACTTCAAACATAGGGCTGCCCGTCTTGATTACCATATCGGGTGGTAACCCTTCACGCAGCAGATAATCCCGAGCAATCGTGCTGTAGGTCATATTGATATCGGCGGTATGATCAACAATCCGCCGGTTGATTTCTTCGGGGACGCGCATATCGAAACAACGATTGCCCGCCTCCATATGGAACGTTGGAATCTTGCGGCGCTTGGCAGGAATAACCGCCATGCAGCTGTTGGTGTCTCCGAGCACTAACAAGGCTTCCGGCTCAACTTGTGCCAGTACACGGTCAACCGTAATGATCACATTGCCAATCGTTTCCGCGCCACTTGCACCCGCAGCATTCAGAAAGTGGTCAGGTTTGCGAATACCCAAATCTTGAAAAAAAATCTCATTGAGTTCGTAGTCGTAATTTTGCCCGGTATGAACCAACACATGATCACAGTGTTCGTCCAGAGCGGCGATAACCCTTGATAGACGAATAATTTCGGGCCGCGTGCCGACGACCGTGACAATTTTCAATTTTTTCATGACTGCATCTACTCGAGAAAATGTTTAGGCTTCGGTGCCGACCGGCAACGCATAGGTGTCCGGGTGCTCACGGTCGAACACCTCGTTGGCCCAGAGCATAACAATCATCTCTTCATCACCAACGTTAGTAATATCGTGGGTCCAACCTGGCACCGTCTCGACAATTTCCGGCTTGTCGCCAGTAGTAAACAATTCGTAAAACTCTCCCGACGCGATGTGACGAAAGCGAAAACACGCGTTCCCTTTGATCACCAGGAATTTTTCGGTCTTCGAATGATGGTAGTGCCCGCCCCGAGTGATACCTGGATGCGCAGTAAAATAAGAAAACTGACCAGAATCCCGGGTCTTGAGCATTTCGACAAAGACGCCCCGCTGGTCACCGTACTTTGGAACGTCGTAGGTAAAGTGTTCTGGAGGGACATAACTCAAATAGGTCGAATAAAGCGCCCTTGTCAGTCCTGTGCCCACAGCCTCAGTGACCAAGGTTGCACGGCTGTCGCGGAAGGCGGCTAACTGGTCCGCGACCTCTCCGACAGTTGTGGGGTAGACAGGCTTGACAGAAACAAATGGATCGCCAGAGAGCCGACCGTCCATGACTTCCAGAAAGTGCGTGATCACGTCATCAACGTAAACCAGCGTCAGTGCGGCGTCAGGATTGTTGATTTTGATAGGCAGATTGCGAGCGATGTTATTGCAGAAAGTCGCCACAGCCGAATTGTAATCAGGACGAGCCCATTTTCCGAAGACGTTAGGCAGGCGAAAAATATGCACTGGCACATCATGCGTAGCACTCAGGTCCAACAGTGCCTGCTCGGCCGCCAACTTGCTGGCGCCGTAGGCATTGTCCAGCTCCGCCTGGCTGGATGAGGTGTAAAGCACGGGAGTTTTCTTGCCGCTGGCGATAATGCCTTCACAGACCGCACGGGTCAGATCCGTATTTCCGGACCTGAAGTCTTCAGGGTTCGTCGGCCGATTCACCCCAGCCAAGTGAAATATGAAGTCTGCCTGCAAGAGCATTTCGTTCAGCTCGGAAAGACTGTCCTCACGTGAGAACTGCAATACCTCAATGTCTTTGCGAACCTTCAAGTGAGCATGGAGGTTCCTTGCGACAAAGCCGTTGCTGCCCGTGATCAGTACCTTCATTGCTTACTCCTCAGGTGTGGCATGTTCGCCACGCTGGATAGCGCGCATGAATTCCAGCTTCAGCAGTAACGCCTGCATCCCATCGACGTCAAGGCGATCGGTGTTGTGAGAGTTGTAATCCTCCATAGTGGAAATCTTCTCCTCCCCCTGCTCGACGTACTTACTGTAGTTAAGGTCGCGCAGATCGGGCGGCACACGGAAGTATTGGCCCCGGTCTTCAGCGCACGCCATCTCTTCCCGACTCAAAAGCGCCTCATATAGTTTTTCCCCGTGGCGGGTACCGATGATCCGGATAGGATGTTCGGGAACACCGAGCAGGGAAGTCAGAGCACGAGCCAAGGTTTCGACAGTTGCTGCGGGAGCCTTCTGGACGAACAGATCGCCATTATTCCCGTGCTCGAAAGCATAGAGAACCAAGTCAACAGCATCCGCCAGAGTCATCATGAAACGCGTCATGCTCGGGTCAGTAATCGAGAGTGCTTTTCCCGCCCGAATTTGATCGATGAACAATGGGATGACTGAACCACGGGAAGCCATAACATTACCGTAGCGGGTGCCGCATATGACTGTCTTGGCTTCGTCGACGTTGCGAGACTTAGCGACCATGACTTTCTCCATCATCGCCTTGGAGATCCCCATGGCGTTGATGGGATATACAGCTTTGTCGGTGCTTAAGCAGACAACACGCTTGACCTCGTTCTGTATGGCGGCCTCCAGTACGTTGTCGGTGCCAATAACGTTTGTCTTGACTGCCTCCATCGGATGAAACTCACAAGAGGGAACTTGTTTTAGAGCCGCAGCGTGAAAAATGTAATCGACGCCTCGGGTGGCGTTGAGGACGCTTTGGAAATCACGCACATCGCCGATGTAAAATTTCAACTTCGGGTTATTGTAGTGCTTACGCATGTCGTCTTGTTTTTTTTCGTCACGACTGAAAATGCGAATTTCACTGATTTGGGTATTCAAAAAGCGCTTTAAAACAGCATTACCAAAAGAACCCGTGCCGCCAGATATGAGTAGTTTACTTCCATCAAACATAATTTCCCCCAAACCGCGCATACAATTCTGAATATAAAATGAGCCTACCCACGACCAAACTAAACGTCGAATATCGACACAAATCTTGCCGGTTTTCGACATCGTACAGGAGGCAAGGAAAGCAACGCCGGAAAGCAAAGAGCTGAGCAGCAGCCTACCTAAGGTTTGAGCGAGAGTTTAGCACGACATCGGAGCGGAAAAGCACGCCTCCAGAAGCTGAGAGCAAGGCTCGCCCGAAACGTGTCTGCTCGGGCACAGCCCATGAGCGCAACCGACAGGCGTGACATGAAATGACCAGCGCTGCGCTTGTTTTGGTCTACCGTAGCCTGCGTGCTCATACAGCCGACCTGCCCAAATAGAAAAAGCGCAAGAGGCATCCCATACTCGATTCGCGAAGGTGTATATGCATGGAGTGGACTGGAAAATCAAGGCACGAAAACATAGAAAAAATTCGAACCGTAAATCCGGATTGTGGGACAATAAACGACTCGTGTGATACCGCGTCCGAAATAACGACTGAGAGTGAGTACGGTGAATTGACACAGAGCATAGCGCCAGAAACCACGGTAAAATTATCATTAGTAGTACCCGTTTTTAACGAGGCAGAAACTGTATCCTTATTTATTGACTCTGTCTCGAGCGTGTTTGACTGCGCTCCCCTGATCGAACTTGAAATTCTCTTTATTAATGACGGGAGCACTGACGACACCCTGCCCCGGCTGATTGAATTACAGAATATAGATTCTCGCATTCATATAGTTGATCTCAGTAGAAATTTTGGAAAGGAAGCAGCCCTTACAGCAGGGCTACAAATTTGCACGGGGCACATAGTTGTGCCAATTGATGTTGATCTGCAAGATCCTCCGCAACTGATTCCCGACATGATTGCAAAGTGGCGAGATGGGTATGAGGTTGTCCTCGGTCGCAGGACCGATAGGGATTCAGACTCATGGGCGAAACGTTCTTCTGCGAACTGGTTCTATCGCATCCATAACAAAATGACCAGCTCGAAAATTCCAGAAAACGTGGGTGACTTCCGCTTGATGGACAGGTGCGTAGTGGAAGCACTCAAAGAACTTCCTGAGTCAAGGCGCTTCATGAAAGGGTTGTTCGCGTGGGTAGGCTTCAAAACGACCTACATCGACTATGCCCGCCCCCAACGTTCTGCTGGTACAAGTAAATTCAACGGCTGGAAGCTGTGGAACTTTGCGCTGGAGGGGATCACCAGCTTCAGTACAGACCCCCTTAAGATATGGACCTATCTCGGCCTCATGTTCTCCGCGGTTTCATTTTTGCTCGCCATTTTTATAGCTTTGAAAGTTATCGTCCACGGCATTGATGTACCGGGTTATGCATCGATCATGGTTGCCGTCACATTTTTGGGTGGACTACAATTAATCGGCATCGGCATACTGGGTGAATATTTGGGCAGAACCTATATTGAATCCAAACGGCGTCCAGTTTTCCTTGTGCGCCAAATTTACGGGAGCAAACGCTGAATCATGGACCTTAAAGAAACCGAAATTCTCGGTGATGCAATCAATGACCATTGGTATTACAGCTCGAAAGTAAAAGCCGTAGAGAAATTTCTCGGCGAAACGCCAATTAATACGATCTTGGATATCGGTGCAGGGTCAGGCTTTTTTTCGAAGCACCTACTCCAACACACCTCAGCCAAAGAAGCTTGGTGTGTTGATATCAGCTATGCGTCCGAATCGGACGAGATCTACTTAGATAAACCACTGTATTTACGTAAATCCATTCAAACCATCGATGTTGACCTAGTCATGCTCATGGACGTGCTTGAGCACGTTGACGATGACATCGGATTGCTGAAAGAGTACGTCGAAAAAGTCCCTTCAGGCGCTACGTTTTTGATAACTGTTCCCGCTTTTAAGTTTTTGTGGAGTGGACACGACGATTTTCTTGAACATAAACGCCGCTACACCTTGCTACAGATGGAATCCGTTGTAGAGGCAAGCGGGTTGGAACTGAAAAAAGGCGCTTATTTTTTTGGTGGCGTGTTTCCAATAGCAGCGGCTCTTCGTCTGGCTGACCGCAGTCAATCGAAAGCCAGAATACCGAAATCGCAACTGGCGCAACACAGCCGCTTTACTAATGCACTTTTAAAGGGCATCTGCGACTTGGAATTACCTATTATGAATTTTAACCGAGTCGCAGGTTTATCCGTATTTTGTGTTGCACAAAAACCATAAACAAGCAGATGCAGCAACAGTATCGAGGGAGAACCGAAGGTGATTGGCCAAGATGACACGCAGAAAAAGGTACTACGCTTTTGTGCTACAGGCCTGCTTGTAACCTCGACTCACGCATTTATCGTCTGGCTCATGGTAGGTGTACTTTTTTTCTCACCACCGCTATCGAATGGTATTGCGTTTATCATCGCTACCATTACTTCCTACACAATCAATACCCTTTGGAGCTTCTCCCAGCCTTTACAGAGACACACACTTTATAAATTTATCTGCGTATCGATAATAGGCTTCACTGCCTCAGTCGTCATCGCATGGGCAGCGCAAGCACTCGGTTTAAATTACTTTCTTGGCATCGTCGGTGTAGTTTTAACGGTGCCCGTCATGACATTTATACTGCATAGCACCTGGACTTATCGCGAAAACATGCAAAAATAAAATTCAGTGCTCTTTCCACATTGCATACCCACATCTTAAGGACCTAGAGATGTACTCTCTGAAAGCACTCATTTTTGACAATTCTTGGACGAATATAAATAAAAGAAACATTCAGGTAAATTTTGCGACCTTCAGCGCTCATTTTTTTATAGCTTTTACACTCGTTATTGGGCTACTAGGCTTTCTAACGATAGGAACAGACTTATGGGATGGTGTGATTGTCTCGCACGCCGTCTCACTAGCGAGACCCGATGTATACCATGAATGGTTCAGTGAAGCTGGATTATTTTTCACTCCATATATATACGATGCGATATACCTATTTCGCAGCGTATTGGGTTACGAGCTTCTTGCAAAAATCTTCACAGTATTTTTCTTAATTCTGTCGGCGTTTGAAGCGGCCAAAATTGCATCAAGATACTTTGAGATACCGCCACGGATAAAATTCTACACTGGCATTCTGTTTTACCTATCGCCTGCATGGGTGCTCTACTATTCAAATATTTATCTGATGCACTCGCTGACGCTGTTTACCACGTTGATCTGTACTAGATACGTCCTTGACCGCAAAGCAATGACGGTATGCCTTCCCTTACTTCTACTGGCATTCCAACAATCCTCAAACGCCCCGCTTTCCATATCACTAATATTGCTAAGCAGCATATTTCAACAGACCAAAATCAAAGATAGATTGATAAATCTAAGTGCTATATTGTTTATAACTGTCGGCTTTTTCGCCCTTAGAAAACTCTTTCCAACCTACGGGCTTTATGACACCTATAACGAAATCCAACTCAGCAACATTTTAGACATACGCAACTATCTCAGCCTGATAAAATACTTTGTAATTCTCTACTTACCGAGTTTTATTGCCGTGGGGATGGCATTATATTATCGACCTGATAAAAAAATACTGTACCTACTCGTCGCTATATTTTCGGGCATTCTGTTCAACGGAGTTGCCTACATCGCCGTAAACAAGCTACCAAGCGTTTCAGAAATCGGGCTGATGCACGGCGAGTCGCTACGTTTTACATTCACCAGCACTATCTTTTCCGTATTATTGCTACCTGCAGTCTGGCAATCTCTAGCGCAGGCGCCTCGGTTAAGATTGTCGGCATTAACAGTAATATTGATACACGCCTGTGCACTTAATATTTATGCACATGAAGGAAAGATGAAAGAAGTGCTCTTTCAACGCGGGATGGTTAACGAGATAAAAAAACTTAGTCCCGCTCTTCCTTCCTGTGCCATCAATATTCAAAGCACAGGCGTAGGAACTTTGACAAACTATGAATACGGCGACATATTCTATAGAGCCTATGGCGAGACAAATCAACTGCCGCTTGGGGACTCGAAAGATCCAACCTCTGACATGGAAAAGATTTACAGAAAACTCCCAAAAGAAAGTTACAAAATCAAGTACTTCATACCCCTACAAATGCCAAAGTGCATTGTCGACATGAGCGTGACCACATCGGTGGCAACGTGGAACTTTGGGAAAACTTTTACCCAGTATCTTTCGAGAAACAATCAAGCTATCGTAGCTCTAACAGTCTCGAAAGTAAGAAACCTCTGACTTTTATGGCGGTAGAAGATTCCTTTGCATACCTGGCGATCTTCTACCGTGATGAAGCAGTCAATGATTAGAGCGCAAAGCAGAAAAAATAAATTTTTCTTTCTGGCTGATGTCAGGATAACTGATAAGTACCGCTCGATAAGTTCCCTTGAACACAAAGAAACTGCCAGCAGCAACTCCTACCACCCCACAACTCGATATAACTTTCGCCATATCGTCTAAGGAACCGGCGCCACCAAGAATTGTAACTGGAGTGCTTACGGTCTTGCGCAACTCTAACAATAACTCGAGATCATAGCCTTTCATTCTTCCGTCGTTATCAATCGAATTAATGACAATTTCTCCCGCTCCCAGCGCCTCCATTTCCTTGGCAACATCAAGCACATTACGCTTTGTGTTGACCTTGCCGTTATGCGTCCAGACATCGTGCTGCTTACTCAGCAGGCGCTTTTTATGATCCAGCACCACGACTACACTTTGCCTACCGACCTCATCTGCTATTTGAGTCACTAAGTGAGGATTGTCCAATGCGGCAGAACTAATCGCCACTTTTTCTACACCTGATGCGATTATTTTCTGAGCTTGACTCGCGGTGCGTATACCTCCACCGTAACAAAGCGGCATTCGACATTCAGCGGCTAAAATCGCTATTTGCTTATAATTAGGTTCGCGATTTTCGACCGTAGCATCAATATCCAGAACGATCAGCTCATCGGCTTCCTTTTCATTGAAAATCTTGACTGCGTTAATGGGATCCCCTACGTACTTGGGGTCCTTAAAGCGAACGGTTTTCACCAGTCCGCCATCATGAATTAACAAACAGGGAATAATTCTAGGTCTTAACATTTCATAATTCCGCGAAATTTTTTAGAAGCGCTACACCAAAGTGATGGCTTTTTTCCGGGTGAAACTGGACACCGTAGATGTTTTCCGCAGAGACTGCGCAACTAAAATTCAAACCATACTCGGTTCGAGCGGCCTCATGCACCTTTTGCGCACATTCAAAATAAAAAGAGTGAAGGAAGTAAAATCTTGCATCTGTTTCCAGCCCCCTAAACAAAGCATGCCCAAGCAGCGACTCGACATCGTTCCAACCCATATGAGGCAACGGTATTTTTTCTAATTCAGGCACTGAACGAAAATGTCGCACATGCCCAGGAATCCATCCCAGCCCTGGAAGTGAGCCCTCCTCACTACTTTCGGCGAGCATTTGCATACCCACGCAAATACCGATTACTGGTATTTTTTTGTTCAGTACCAACTCGTCAAGCGTTGCGCGCATACCTGAAGCGTTCAACCGTTCCATAGCATGATCAAATGCGCCTACCCCCGGCAGGATGAGCTTCGTGGCCCCACTCAATTCCTCCGGTACACGAGCGACAGCTACAGGAATGTGCAGACGCTTATAGACATTCACAAATGCCTGAATATTCCCGAGGCCATAATCAATAATAGTGATCATCTAAACAGCCTTCTTTCCAACCCCAGCGCAGACAGCACGCGCGCTCCTAGGCCAATCATAAAACGTTTGTTCTTATAGTCGTGAAAAGTCTTATTTTTTCCATCAAACAGTTTCTGCAACTCCTCGACAGTTAAATCAAGCTTGCTTGCAACATATTCAAATTCCGATTTCAGGAATTGCTCGTCCAACTCCGGCTTGGAAATACGCTCCAATGCGGCGTCCCGAGTCATTTGACCAGTCATGATAAGGCTGGAAAAATGCGCGCGGCGCTTTTCATAGCCAAATTTACGGGGCATCCAGTAATCTTCGTAAAACCGGGTAAAACGCGACTCGTGGTGTTTGTGCTGAAACTTCTTCCAACCAAACAAACGTTCTAGAGTCGCCTCTGCATCGTGCTTAATGTAAGGAACTAAGTTCAGCGGGCGTACCACCCGCATTCCCAAAACGTAGCGGTAGTAAATTTTATAGGCCAATACGTCAACAATAGGAAAGCTTTTCAACTTACGTGAGCCGAACTGACTATGAATATCGTTGATCAGTGTTTTGTCGATACCCGGATAGGCACCCCACTCTTCGGGTTCCCGGCAGCACTCAGTCGAAAAATTTCCGCCCGTGAGTACATACTTGATTTTGTGAGCTTTGGCGAACTTGTATAAGCCCGAGAAGAAAGCGGTGTCTTGGGGGATATCCTGATCGGCTACTTGTGCCTTGAGAAAGGCGAGCTGGAGGCTCTTCATCTCTTCCCAGTTGATGACTTCGGTATACAAGTCTAGACCCAACCCATCGACCAGTTTCTCGATGTTGCCAACCGCCTGATCGGTATTCCATCCAGCATCCACGTGGAAAAGTAAGGGGCGCAAACCCATTATCTCCTTGGCAACATACGCAAGGTAAGAACTGTCCAACCCACCGCTCAAACCAATGATGCAGTCAAAATCACGTCCCTTGCAGTCGGCTTTGATCCGATCAGCAATTTTCATCAATTGCGCTTCCCCCCGTGCATCGACATGCCAATTGGGTTGGATGTTCGTACGAAAATTAGCACAGTATTCGCAGCTACCCTGTGCATCAAAGCTGATGTGAGGGTCGGACGTATCCATAATACACGTGTTACAAATTTGGTAGCTCATGCTGCCCCCATTCAAATCCTACTATTGACCTCAAGGGCGCTCCATAAACCTACGCACGGAGCACTCATCCTTTAAAAATAATACTTTTTTTCCAAGCGCTTTATACTCGTATCCCAAGAATGAATCGTAAGATACCTGAAGGTGGCAATCTGGAAAAACCGCAGGTTCAGCAACACAGTCAGCCAACGAAACCAAACGCGTTACCGACTCATCGTAGACGTGACGTGGATGCAGCTTCACCACGATAAAAAAATCAAACTTTTGTTTGACACGCTCGAGAAAGTCAATCTCGGTATTCAAAAATGGTGCCGAAGAAGCAAGAAAAAGTACTTGTTTATCACTGCCCATGTCTGCAAGCGTGAGCTTAGGTCGAATAATATCAGTTCTTTTAAACTGATAATATCGCGAAAAAACCGTTTCAAACTCCTGATCAAATACAAACAAGCAGTCAACCGGGCCAAACGTGTGGGAGAAATCGAGGTCTGGGTGTATATACGCATGTTGAATAATCGAACAATCCGCCATAAGGTGCGTTGCAACATAGTCCCACCGTTGCAGATTGCAGTCGGTCACCACTTGCCTGCCAGCTTCTGATAATTTTATTAAAAATAACGAGTAGCATACGAATGGTAGAACGTCCACCGCGTGAAAAATAAGATCCTGCCGCCGCACCCCATGATGCCGTTGATATAAAAGAATGTACCAAATGACCCTCCAGACTGTTAACAGTGCACGCAGATAGTCCCTGGCATCTAGATAACGAAGCATTGCCCAAGGGCGTCGGCATTCGAATTTGACTCGCGTATCGAAATCATCGAACAAATAATGAAACAACTTGAGATGCGCAGTATTGGGTAGACAAACCAAAGGCGGCAGATCTTTCACTTGCCTTCGCCAGAAAGGTAATACGGACGCGAACGCCATTACCAAATTGACGAGTGCCGCTACCACAAGCACAGGCAGAATTACAAACTTTAAAACCGACAACAGCCACAGCATTGGTTTGCCGTAGCGCTTGCATAAGGACAACAACGGCATAATCTTATACTGAGGTAAGGCGTCTGCCATGGGATCCAAGGCAAGAAACTTGGCCTTCATTGATCGATCAAGGCAAACCTCATTTACATAGGCGTGGAGAACGAGCTTAGCCAATCCCCCTATTTCCTTACCGCTTTTCATGTAAGCACCTGATAAAAAGCAAACGGCTGCACAGCAGTAAAACCCCATAAAAAACCAAATTAAACAACTCGATCCACTGCAACATACTACCTCTAAACATACTTAGAAATAAAAGCAACTCAGACACAAATATAAACAAGAATACAGGCCCCAGCCGATAACGAAGGGCATACAGACCACAGATGAATAGCGAATATAAAAAAATGGGCACCACCCAGAATACATAACTACCATAGTTCAGATATAGCTCGGTTTCGATCGGCCACTGCTGAGTAGCTGACTCATTAAACCACTGTGATGGATAATATATAGATGTCAGCCAACGACTGATATCATGCAAATATTCATCAGAAGGCACACCTACAAATGTCATCCACTTATTAAATGGGTAGCTCACCGTCAAAAAAAAGTCAGGAGGCATATCCCGCAATATCATGTCATGTAGAAAAATGGTATTAAAATAACTCAGAAAATACTCAAGTAACATTTCAGGGGTACTGTAAAAACCATTTGACCGAAAATACATCGCAAAGCTAAAAGCGAACACGAATCCGAAAAATACGAACACACCTTTTTTAAGCGTAAACCTCATCGCACTCAGCCAAGGAATGCTAAAGAAAATCGCAAAATAAAAAATCCTGCTTTTTACACCTTGAATATAGGCACAGAAGATTAGCGCCACAATCACCGATAATACTAGAAACCAACTAACTCGGTGTTGGGTACGCCAGTAGAAACCCAATACGAACGCGAGAAAATTAGAGCTCATAATGAGTAAAAAATTAAGCAGACCGAAACCTTTCTTCTTACCAAGATACGTTTCGCTGTAGTTACCGAACCAAGCATCAGCACCGCCAGTTACCTGAAAAAAGTACGTGCTTCCGAGAATAACCAACACGGCGAAAGCGAACAATAGCGAAGGACTTACTCGGTACTTCAAAAATAAATTTTGAGCATGCTCTCGCTGGAGGATCACCTCAAAGGTACGTGTAAAGAAAAAGAAAAGAGCAAACACATAACCAAATGACAAAATTGCCTCATCAGAGACTTTAGACCAATCGTTGGTTTTCCCCCAAGGTAATACATATGTCCAGCTCATCCACTCCAGCGCATAGAACAATATGCTGGGAAAAACCAGATAGAGAAAGTAACTACCGAACACAACATTTGAAGGACATAGCACATCCTTATTCCTGAAAACAAGGAAAATCAAGACAATAAAACTAGCCACCCAAAAAATCATATGATTTCCCAAATTTCGTTGTCAGCATCCTCGAAAGAAAGCGCCTCTTTAACTGCGGTATACACAAGCTCATTTCCTAACCCATTCAAATGATGATTGTCACTCAAAAAAATATCATCGGAGGTCCCAGCATAGCACTCTGCTAAAAAGCCACTCGGAAATGTCGATGCTAGCAAATCATTATATTCCTTGATCGCCCCTAGGATCAGTGGATTTTTCTTTATATAGGCCATTGACGGCGGTGCAATGGGCACTACCAAAAACTTCGAATCAGGAAAACTTTCTTGTAGCTTTACAAGGTTAGAGCTGAACTGCTCGGACTTTACATACCGAATACCACGTTTGGATATAAGCCAGGAATAGTTCCTCTTCACCCAGCGATGTATCAGTTCGCTAAGGAACCTCGGCATCCTTAACAATAAGGACAGTTCAGATTTTTTTATCGCACGGGGATAGCAGTCGACAATACCAACCTGAACAACTACCAAGTCAGCTTTAATCACTTTATAATAATCAGCTACTAGGGACACCAACTGATTGGTATCCATGCCTGGAACACTGACAATCCGAAACCGACAATATTTCGAATATTGATCGGCAAGGCGATATGTCCAACATTGCTCATCATTGATTACTTCAGGTAATACCCTCGGCAGTCCAAGCGAATCAGTTATTATAAGTATTTTTTTCATGCCTTCCCCCTATTCCCTTTAGCAAGTAAACAGCCAAAATACCCACAAGTATCGCATTCAGGAGAGGAAGAAAAATTAGCAGTCCTGAGCGGATGAAAAGGTATGCATAAACAAAGGACATAGAAAGGCCAAGCGCCATTAATCCCAAGTACGCGATAGCTAAAATACGCTCCAGGCGTTGGGCAAGGTAAAAGTTACACACCATCCCAAGGCATATTAGCAAAGTTTTAACAGTTAACATTGAAAACAGAATACCAAAAAGGTCCCAGCCGAACCGATGAATAATTAGCAAAAAAATGGTTATAGCCAGCATAAACGCGATTGCCACTCCAAATAAACAGATAATGTACTTCTTCGTCATCGACTTAAAATCGGAGTGATGCTCTCCCTCTTTTCCACTGAGTCGATTTAGAAGCCCAGGAGTGAAATAGTAAAGCACTGAGGTCATACCAAGAAAATAGATATTCGTGAGAACATCAATATATTGAAAATCTGCTCTCGTTTTTTCAGAAGCATCTAATGCGCTCAATACAAGGCGATCGGAGGTCAATACAACCACCAGCCCACTGGCCATGAGAAACATGTACTTCGAAGAGTTTAAGATCTTAAAAAAAAGCTTGCGCATCAATACAGGAGAAGGCTGAGTGGTATTCAGTGTAGATAAACAAAATAAGTAGAGCGAGCATACAACTAGTGAAGCCGCCCCTGCCCAAGCACCGAAGAACCTAATTTCTAGTGCTATATCCGATCTCAACCAAGTTAGCAGGGAAAAAGCAACAAAGAACACCGATGCCCACGCCACATTTAGCGCGTTTAGTAAATTATCCATTCCCTTTAGCCTGAAAACCGTTTGGCAAGATGTTTTGAGGTGATTGATACCACCAATGAATAACCCGCTCATTAAGTAGAAATTACTTCGGAAGACCATTGCCGACAGAACAAGTATTACTGCTATAACCGCCGAAAAATAAAGCTCCAACCTTAAAATATTTTCCTTCTCATCCCCGCTTATACAAATCGCGCCATCGCGTATTGCACCATTGTGAAACCCAAATGCCAAAAAGGTACTATAGGAAATAACAATGAACGCAATACTTGAATCTGCGAGTATCTGCTGGCTAGCTAGATTCGTAAAGAATAGGGTCAGCAACGCAACCAGCGAAAATTCACTATAAGTAGCCACGACGTACTTGATGGCGCCCGCTCGACTTTCGACTCTCATAAGGTAACGCCAAGCATCATTGCAATTAAATCAATCATAAGCGGCAATACGTGCGTAGAGCCTACTCTTTTTCAAGTGTTCTGTTAACGAACACAGGTTTGCTTCATCACAGCGCAAAAAGTGAGCGACTTGGAGGTATAACCCTGGCTTATACTTCGCATCCAACTCTTCATCGACATCCACCGCCTCTATCGCGACACTATTAAGCAGTTGGACTTGCAATTTCTCTAGGGGTTTAAAAATAAAACGTCGTTTGCGAGTGAGTACTTCTACAGCCCAACGGCCCGGCGCCTCCCAGTCACCTGAGTAAGAAAATAGTGCGCCCTGCTCGGTTACTCCTGCGCCGGCAAATCGAGCAGCTCGGCTGTGCCAAGGTAAGCTACCGCCAGTAAAGGTAGCAATTTCCCGAGGTGTGCCCCCCAAATAAAAAGCCAAGTCAGTAATGTGACTAGTATTGGAAAAAAACCAGTTTTCCTTGACCCCGTCAGCTTTAAAGATTTTTTGGACGGTGTCAGCCCACTCGGTGAGTTCAAAACTGAAACTAGTAACTCCACCATCTTCCTCGATCAGTTCACGTGCCTTGATTACCGTGGCGAGAAAGCGACGGTTGTAGGCAATATAAATGGAAGCAAAGTTCATCTGAGCAAGTATTTGAAGTCGCTCGATAGCCTCTAACGTCATTCCACCAGGTTTTTCCACTAATAAATTTTTCACTCCGTTTTCTACGAGGCATGCTGTAGTTCGCTCCAATTGGTCAACGCTGACGGCAACTATTGCATGGCTTATAGAATGCGCAGACGAAAGAAATGCCTCGATACCTCCTACAAATGGCTGAATACCAATACTTGCGTTGAAGCTGTCTGCTGACTGCTGGCTACGCCCTACCACGACGAAAGGTTTGCCCATACTTTGCAGCACTTTTGCATATTGAATGGCCATAGGGCCAGCACCGACTAGCAGAATCATAGGGAACCTAAATCAAGTAATTGGGCAAAGGGTGTATGCGTGACCGTCTTGCTTCCTGAAAAACTCAAGCATTTCTTGCAAGAACGGCGCATGTAGCGACGCTGACTCACTAAAAGAAGTTAGTTCGCAGGAGCTGTTCTCACCCGCGAGTAACTGGCGGCCGACTCTGTGGGACAACTGGCTCTGATAAAGGACCGAGAAAGGTATTATTTCCCTTGCCCCGCTCTCTTTCGTCCGAAACGAACACTCTCCCGAAGCCTCGCTGACGTCAATGACAAATCGCTCTGTCTCAATCAAAATACTCAAGGGCACCGGATCGGTAGCTGTAAAAGACGTCAAAGAAAAAACTCGTGCTCCCGAACCACCCCTCAATGTGCCTGTTACCTCCTTGTAACCAGAGCGCTTGCTTCCAACAATAGTATCGTCTAGGCCAGAGGTGTCGAGCATATAGCTCTGCTGCCCACTGAGCATAGCCCATAGGTCGATAAAATGAATCGCGTTGCACGCAAGCCCCCAGTTGCTGCCCTGGACTTGAAGATTAAACTTCTGTTCATCTATCAAACGGTTTCGCAACGTGAGGTAAATTGGAAACATCCGACGTGGGCAATTAACCCACGCTTGCGTACCTACGGAAAGTAAAAGCTGGCTCGCATCGTCTAACTGCTCAACAGACTGGAATAACACTTTTTCGAGAACTAACTGACGTACGCGTGCATGGGATAAGAGAGCCTTGAGTACCTGCAAGCGACAATTTGCATTAGTTGCGATAATGCAGAAGTCAATGTCACGTTTTACACCGCTAAAATCCGCCAGAAACTCGATGGATTTTATACGTGGAGACTTAACAACTTGTCTCCAGCGTTCCTGAACTATAAGAAGCGCCTCCGATGAGGGATCTACCACCTGAATAGACACATCGGAAAAATCCGAAAGCGCCAATGCTTGCAGATGACGACTACCTAACTGTCCCGCACCTACTAGTAAAAAATTCAACATATTAGCACTGTCATCTTTAATAAATGTGAGTTAAAGACTGAAACCGTCATCAACAATGATATTTTGGCCGTTTACATAACGAGCGCTATCGGAAAGCAAAAATTTGATCGAGCCGATTACGTCCTCGATATCGAGCATTCCTCTACCCAATGTCTGCTTCTTGTATTGTTCAAGGAACTGCTCAGGTTGGTGATCATAAATCCCGCCAGGACTTACGCTATTCGACCTGAATGCGCTGTCCCCAACATAGCTAGTTACATACTTGCTCAAATGAAGAAGCGCAGCTTTTATAGCCGCGTACTCAACCGGCATCGTCATCGGTGTATTGTCGTAAACCTCAAATTTCGGCGCAACAACACCATATATCGATGAAATGTTAACCAAGGAGAACGGTATCTGCACACGTTTAAAATACGCTGCGCACTGTTGTATGAAGAAGAAAGAAGAGCCTAAATGCAGAGAAACGTTCTCATTGAAATCTGCGAGTGACACGTCAAAAAACTTCGCCCCATAACGCTTATTTCGCGGGTAAGAGCAATTAACCGCTCCATCGACATCATTAATAGTGGCAAAAAAATCCACCACGGAAGTCGTATCGTTCAGGTCGAGCGCTATACACGAAAGGGAAGGGCTATTAGTATCCAGCCCCAGAGACACTAGACGCTTTTTCATCAAATCAAGGCTGATGTCAGCTGCAATCACCTGAGCGTCATCATTCACCAACGCCGCTGCCAGTTTACTTCCAAGCAATCCGCCTGCGCCCGCCACTAGAAACTTCTTACCTTCCAACATAGTTATTCTCTTTATCAGCCAGAAGCATCTCAGCCATTTTGAAATCATAGATATCGTCGATATCAACGGCTCTATGTCGGGGTACTATTACCGACCTGACTCGCCCTGAAAAGATCCGCTCATTGGTTAAAATGAAGGTGGGGGTCGCCACATAGGCCACCGTTGTCATGTCGTAAACTGCGGGAGCGTCCTGGCGCCGGTGCGCACTGCTGCCTGAACACACAAGTTGACTCACACCGTCTGAATCTCGAACTACCATATTGAAAAACGGACTGCGCGAGGCGGGAGTCACAGTAACGACAACATCGGTGTGTCGGTCTATACATGCGAGGCACTGCTCAACATCTTCGACGCTACGCAGCGGGCTCGTTGCAGGCAAACTGACAAACACGTCGAACTTGTGGCCTTGTGCATGTAGATAACTAATGGCGTGACGCCAAGCCAACCACTCAGGTGCTGTATCCGTCGCTAATTCGTCAGGCCTCCTAATGACTGTCACGCCGTAGGTCTCGGCGATTACCGCAATCTCATCTGAGTCTGTGGACACAAAGATTCTGTCGATACCTGCAACTTGCTGCGCAACACGGATGGAGTGCGCAATCAACGGGTGGCCGCCGAGCATTCGAATATTTTTTCCTGGCAGCCCTTTGGAGTTGCCTCGCGCAAAAATGAAGGCGTATACGCTCATGCTTGAATATCTCCAATGTTGACGACTTGACCTGTTGATGCAGACATCTTCATCGCCTCAATCAGGCGGAGTGCCGCCAGACCATCTTTAAGTCCGATGGCCGGAGCCGCCAAACCTGCGGCAACTATTGCAAAATGACGTAATTGATCAAGGTACATATTATTGCGGTCGTAGTCAGGGCTCTCAAATAGAACTTGCCGCTGATTCCTGTCCGTGTGCAAGATAATGCTATTATTCAAAATATCCCAATAGAGAGTGCCAAGCTGCCCAACAACTTTGCAGATTCGTACCGGCGCTCGCTGAAGAAAATCCATATGTACATTGACGACTAAATGGTCATCCCGAACGAGAAGTGCGTCAACGCTATCCTCCACGTCAATTTCGAGGTCGCCCGTATGACGGGTGACGCAATATACTGTTTTGAATGAACCGAACAGCCATCCGAGATAGTCGAGCTCGTGACTGAGCTCCAATAACACGCCGCCGCCCAATTCGTGTCGGGCGGATACATTCTTGCGGTAGTCACTAGCAGGGCGCCAGTCGGGTAGAAACTGACCAACATCGACGGCTACACTGCGAACCTCGCCCACAGCGGCCTCCTCTAGGAGGGCCTTGAACCTGATGGCCGAAGACATGAAACGTAGATTGTAGGCGATTTCGATCCGATCAAGGTTATTCGTCAGCACATCACGGTAAGCTGAAAGTCGTTGCAACGAATCAGAGACGGGCTTCTCAATCAGGACAGGCACTTTCGCACACACTAAACGTGCGGCATGCTCTACATGCCAGGGCGCGGGCGAAGCGATAATTGCGAACAACAATTTATCCTGCAGCGCAGCGTCGATGGATGAATAGATTATATCGCATCCCACCTCGTCAATAGACAACGTCCTGCCCGAAGCGGACACACAACCGACACGCACAGAAGCGAACAACATTTTAATGTTGCTGATATGACGTTTTGCAATACTGCCGCTTCCAACTACCAGGCAAGTGAATTGCTCACTCATAACGTGCCAAACTCTTGCT
The DNA here is from genome assembly GCF_001983175.1 of Pseudomonas cedrina subsp. cedrina. GTDB lineage: Bacteria > Pseudomonadota > Gammaproteobacteria > Pseudomonadales > Pseudomonadaceae > Aquipseudomonas > Aquipseudomonas cedrina. The sequence continues at coordinate 402,597 of NZ_MNPW01000002.1, read as the reverse complement.
GAGCACGTTGAAAATCTTCCATCCGGCCAATATCCAACCAGTACTCATGAACAGGGAACATATTGACATCGCGGCCAGCCTCTATTTCACGCTCCAGTAGAGTTGGCATGTCTACACGGTTACCGGCGGCCACACTTTTAACCAGTGCAGGAGATAACAGGTAAATGCCGGCATTGATAAAAAACCGATGAATCGGCTTCTCAATCATTGATAGAATTCGATGCCCCTCATTTTCAATGACCCCATACGGCACGCAATACTCGTATTCGCGCACGCACATAGTTGCGGAGCCTGGGTGCTCATCATGAAACTCTAGGAGATTTTCAAAATTGAGCGTTGTCAACAAATCCCCATTCATAAGAAAGAGCGGGAGATCAATCTCATGATGTGGAAGCAACCCCAGCGCACCGCCTGTCCCCAGAGGCTCATCCTCATGGACATAGCGAATCGAGACCCCCCACTGACTCCCATCTCCAAAATGCTCTCGGATCATCTCAGGCATGTAATGGGTCGAGATGAAAAAGCGATGGAATCCGGAACTGATAAAACGCTCGAGAATCAGTTCAAGGATTGGTTTTTCGCCTACCTTGAGCAGTGGCTTTGGACAGTTTTGTGTCAGGGGCCGCAAACGAGTCCCGAACCCTCCGGCCATAAGAAATACCGGGTTATCGCGTCTCTGCCGGTTTAACAGATCATGCAGTGTTTCAAGGCCAATTACCCGCCCGTTAGGGTCCACAACCGGTAGTTGCAATAACTGGTATTTTTCCATGACCGCTAAAATCCGGTCTCGGTTCCAGTCCAGGCCCGCTGTACGCGGCGTGGTGCATATTATTTCTTGAATAGGCGTTGTCAGCGGTCGCTGTCTCAATAATGCCCTGCGTACATCACCATCAGTCAGCGTCCCCAACAAGCGGCGCTCCTGATCCACCACCATAACAATACGCGCCGCAGCCCGATCAAGCGTTGCGATGGCCTCCTCCATTGAGCACTCTGGACCGACGAGTGTTAACTCCCACTGCTTCATTGATTACCTTCTCTATGTTTCTCGTCGGAAACGGATCTGAGACGCACCGCTTTTCCTAATAAAATACTGTTGGCAGCCAGGTCACGAACCATAACTGTCCCGGCACCGACAATCGAGTATTCGCCCAACATCAGCCCTTGAATCACTGTTGAACCGGCACCCACAAATGCACCGCTGCCAATCCGAACGTTCCCACACAGGGTAGCGCCGGGGGCGATATGTACATGGGCAGCCACGTTGCAATCATGGTCCACGCTTGCTCCAGTATTAATGATGGTATTGCATCCAAGGGTCACATCCGGCTGGATAACTGCACCCGCCATTATCTGTACTCCTTGGCTTAGAACGACAGACTCATCAACAAAAGCAGCAGGGTGAACGAGTGGCGGAAATTGAAATCCCTTGCCCACTGCCGATTCATAAACGTGTTGTCGCAGATTACTCCCCACAACCTGACCGATGCCGTTTATCAGACCAACGCGCGTGTGATCAAGCTGGTCCAATACCTCATCCCCACCCAACACGGTTAGCCCACGCCACTCCAGGATGCCCAAACGATGAAGCTCTGGATCACAGACGCCCATTACGGGCACGTCAGAAGCATTGGCGAGTGAAAGCAGCACTTTCGCGTGCCCGCCAGCGCCCAGCATAACCAGAAGCGATGACGAGTCTGAAGGCTGGCTCATTACTTGATGATCTCGCCAGTTTGCACCGCGAACTCACTACGAGTGCCGACCAATTCCCACAAGGCAGTGGGCGGTAAACCCGAGCCGGCGCGAGCTGTGGTCAAATCATCCCTGGCAATAATGGAACCTTGAGCAATATCACGCGCCGCCACAACCTGCTGTCGTGCGGCCCTGCGGGTGTCCCACTCACTGGGTTGAGGTGTCTTGCAGGCATCACCCAGCGCCAACTCCAGCACACGGATCTGGCTGATCATCGCCTTTAACTCATCAGGCTCAAGTGAGGCCTTGTGATCCGGTCCTGGCATAGAGCGATCCAACGTGAAATGTTTTTCAATGATCCTGGCACCGCGGGCTACTGCCGCTACAGAAATCAAGGCGCCCTCCGTATGATCAGAATAACCAACTGCCAGATCGAATGCTTTCAGTGTATCCATTGCTCGCAAGTTCACTTCCACCCAGGGAGTAGGATACTGGGAAGTGCAATGCAACAATGTGACATGGCCTTTAAGACGTGCCCGCGCCTGAGGTTGGCTCCAGTTTTTCCAAACCTCGTCCATATTCGCGGGCTCTCGATCAGCCGCCAAGGCATGCGCGACGATAGCAAGGCCTTGCTCGACCTCGCTCAACGTAGCCATGCCCGTTGATAGCACTAGTGGCTTTCCAGTATGCGCAAACTGCCACAGCAGCGGACCATTCGTAAGTTCACCGGATGGCACTTTGAAAAATGGCAACCCCATCTCAGACAAAAACGTCAGGCTTTCGGTGTCGAACGCCGTGGATAGAAACTCAATGCCGCTGCGATGCGCATGTGCCTGCAAGTCAGCGTGCCATTCTTTGGGCAATTCGAGCTTTTTTAACATGGCGAGTTGGCTTTCTGCCGCGTCGGTACTCTGCTTTTGGTAAGAGGCCTTGGGAGCAGCCTTTGATGCCAGACGTACGGCATCGAAAGTTTGAAACTTCACCGCATCAGCACCCGCTGCAGCGGCCGCGTCAACGAGAGCAAACGCGAGGTCACGCTCACCGTTATGGTTAACGCCAGCTTCCGCGATGATATAGACCGAGTCTTGGTTGGATGCTTTCATGGTTTAGCTCAAATCGTGAAATGACTTGTGGTATTCCCCATTGAAACTCTCAAGCACGCCCACTATGCCACGAGCAGCATCGCCAGCGCCGTAGGGGTTGATCGCCTGTTTACAGGTTTCAGCGAATACGTCGCTCAGTGCATGGCGGATTGCGCCCTCAATCGATTGCGCGTCAGGTGCGCAATTGATAACAGAGGCCGAGGATAAGCGCCCGTTCTGCCGAGCACCTATATTAACTGTCGGTACACGAAAAGCCGGTACTTCGATGATACCGCTTGAAGAGTTACCTATAACCGCATCAGCCAATGCTACCACGCTCAAATAGCGCCTAAATCCGAGCGAAGGAATTGCCTTCACTCGCTCAGGGTTGCGCTGCGCATACTCTTCTAGAAGGGGAATGATCGCACGACCGCCATTATCAGCATTGGGGTAGGTAATAATGACCTTGTGTCCAGGAAACTGATCCAGCGCCGACAGTAACGCCTGAAAGCTTTGGGTGGGATCTTCCTCGAGCAAGGTAACCGGATGATAAGTCACTAACAGGAGCGGGCCATCCAACGTGAACTCCAGACTCTGGGACAGCTCCTCCTGAGTCATTCGCGGACTGCGGAACAGATGGTCAAGCCCGACGGCGCCCGCATTAAACACGCGCTCTGGCGCTTCCCCCATCTGAATCACGCGTTGCCGGTACGGTTCAGTAGCTACAAAGTGAAAGAACGCCATCTTGGTGATGGCGTGTCGGATGGCGTCATCGTAGGCGCCCTCGGTAATCTCACCGCCATGCAGATGCGCAACTGGAATCTTCATAATCAATGCCGCTTGCACGATCGCAAGCGCCTCGAACCGATCTCCCAGCACGATCAGGATCTCAGGGCGCAATCGGTCCAAGGCATCGGCAAAACCCAGCGTACCGAGGCCCATCGACTTGACAACACCAACATCGGTGTCGGACGAGAGGAGCATTTCAACCTTTGCGTCAATGGTGAACCCGTCGGTTTCTATGCTTCTCCAGGTTTCACCAAACTCAGGCGAAAGGTGCATACCACTCACAATTACCTGCAGCGCCAAGCTTTCACTGGCCTGAATGTCTTTCATCAACCAATAGAGCAAACCATACTCGGCGCGCGTGCCAGTGAATACTGCAACATTACGCTTCAAACCTGCAGCTCCGGCACAACGCTACTCGGCAAATTCACGACCCGCTGCTCGAGCCATAATGCGTTAGTCAGTTCACCTTGCAGGCTTGAGGAGTAAGCAGGTAGATGACTCATCAGCTTCCATATCGGCCGCGTCATGACCCCAGCCTGATTGCTGAAAGCCAGCAGCTCATCGCGTTGCTGGAGGTCCTCGCAGATCACTGCGTTAAGCCAATAATTGGAACGACATCCTTGTGGCTCGACAACGAACTGAAGGGCGCTACCCTTTAGAAATGACTGGTAACGGCTCGCAAGAACACGCTTGGCGGCAATAAAAGAATCCAGTTGTTCAAGCTGGGCGCACCCCAACGCGGCATTAAGGTTGGGAAGACGATAGTTGTAGCCAACTTCATCATGCACGTACTCGTAAGGATGAGCCTGTTTAGCAGTGGTAGTCAGGTGTTTAGCCCGAGCGCCCAACGTTTCACCGGCCAGAATCATGCCCCCCCCGCCCGTAGTGATGGTTTTATTACCATTGAAACTCAAGGTACCCACGGCGCCAAATGTACCGGTATGACGCCCTTTATAAAGGCTACCCAAGGACTCGGCAGCATCCTCGACGACCACCAGCCCCCAGCGTGCGCAAAGGTCAATCAACAGATCCAGTTCAACAGGGTGCCCAAAAGTATGCATGGGCAGACAGGCACGAATTATCCTGCCGCCTTCATTAGCCCGACATGTTCCGTCGTCATCCAGATACGCAAACTCCCGCAGCCACTGCTCCATGGCTACCGGCGAAAGCCCCAGTGTGTGTTTGTCGACGTCGATAAACACAGGCTCTGCACCGCAGTAAGCAATGGCGTTGCACGTGGCAACGAAGGTGAGAGGCTGCGTCAGCACCAAGTCACCGGCCTTTACGCCGGCCAACATCAGTGCAACATGCAAGGCGGCAGTGCCATTGACAGTCGCCACTGCGCGCGGGCTGCCAGTATAAGCTTGCATATCATGCTCGAATCGATCAACAAACGCGCCAACGCTGGAAACAAACGTCGATTCTATAGTTTCGTTAACGTAGCGTTTTTCGTTTCCGCCAAATATCGGCGCGTGCAGCGGAATGAACTCATTGGTGCGGTACTGTTCCCGCACAAATTTCACCAGGGAGTCGAGCATAACGGCGCCTCAGACGTTGTAGAGATCGGCTTTGTATTTAGCCAGGTTCTCAGGCTGAGTAAACCAATCGATGGTTTCCTGAAGCCCTTGGCGGATCGAGTACTGCGGCTGAAAGCCCGTGAGGCCTTGGATCTTGGTGTTATCACACCATAGCCTGAAAACTTCAGACTTCTCAGGGCGCAGGCGCTGGTCATCCATCAAGAATTCGACATCACTGTTCATCAGCTCACGAATGAGATTTAGTGTATCCCCCACGGTGATTTCAAAGTTCGAGCCGATATTGACGATTTCGCCCACAGCCTTGTCGCAGCGCAAGAGCTCCAGGAATCCGCGGCAAGTGTCAGCAACATAATTGAAGTCGCGCGTGGGTGAAACGTCACCGAGCTTGATCTGCCTCTTGCCACTGGCGATCTGCGTAATGATTGTAGGAATGACCGCTCGCGCAGACTGCCGAGGCCCATAAGTGTTAAAAGGGCGAGCAATGGTTAAAGGCAAGTCAAACGCATTGAAAAAGCTCATGGCCATCGCATCAGCACCCATCTTCGAAGCGCTGTAAGGCGACTGCGGCTGAAGCGGATGATTTTCATCGATAGGAACGTACTGAGCGGTACCGTAGACTTCGCTGGTAGAAGTATGTATTACCCGCTGCACACCGTTATCTATCGCAGCCTGACAAATATTCAGTGTACCTTTGACGTTAGTATCCACATAACTGTCGGGCGCCACATAGGAGTAAGGAATAGCGATTAACGCGGCCAGGTGAAAAACGGCATCAACACCTTTGGTGATGTGTTTGCAATAATGCGGATCGCGCACATCACCATTTAACACTTCAATGTCTTTCAGACAGCTTACATCCTCAAGCCACCCCCAGTAATTAAAAGAATTATACTGAGACAACGCTTTGACCTTGTACCCTTCCCGAACCAGAAGTTCCGTCAGATGCGATCCAATAAATCCATCTGCCCCGGTTACCAAAACTGTCTTCATCATTTCACCTTAACTTTAAACTTAACTGAGGCATGACTTCGCTATACGACATGAGCAAAAAAAGCCTTCACGCTAGCAATACGAGCATTCAACACCTGAGAATGCATCGGCCTTTTCTACCCACAATTTACAGACTTTGACTTCATAAAACCAGTATTTAGGCGTCCCTCCGCCTTAAGCGAGACAGGACAACCCAGGCCGCATGCCACCTCAGATCGTGATTCCGCGCCAGGACGAAGAGAGAAATCCTCCAGCCCCCCTACCCGCATGAGCCAATTCCGACACAGATCACAACCTCTGAATCACTGGAATCTACCGCGCAAGAACTACAGCTACGCTTAATAAAATTCGAAGCGTGGGGGATATTAAAAAACAACTCAACAATTACTAAAACCATGCCCCACACACGACAACGAACCTGCCGCCAGACTCGACTAGCAACTACTTTACTTAAGAAACTTCCAATAACTGGAGATACGGAGCACAGTACGACCTGTCATCGTGCAGCATCACCCGAGATTTTCAACAACGACGAAAACAACGATACGCCGCATCACTACAAACAGCACGCGCACCGAGGACGAGAAAAGACATTAAAAGCTATTAAAACAAGCCTTACCCTATCTCCCCACGCCGCCTGAAAAGCGCACGTTGGGACCCGCCAACTTCCAGAAGAAAGCGGCACCCTGCAAGCTAGCTACCAGAAGATACTGACCGACGACGAGCCTTACGCTGGAAAGCCAAACCAAGAAGAGGCCCGAGCAAAAGACCGATAATTAGCGAGATTATAATGAATACAGATACTGGAACTTGGGGCGTAGCCCAACCAAAAAAAGAAAGAGCAAGAGCCTGCTGGTTCTCCAGGACAAATGCTAAAACACTCAACACAATCATCAGCAAAATTATCGCCAGCAGAGCCCGCTTAGCTTGATGCATATTCCCCCCTAATCCAAATCGACTTAGACACCCTCTTCCTCATCCTCGTTAACCCGATCCCGCAACTCCTTCCCCGGCTTAAAGTGAGGAACGAATTTGCCGTCAAGGCTGACGGACTGCCCGGTCTTTGGGTTGCGACCGACACGCGGCGCTCGGTAGTGCAACGAAAAGCTCCCAAACCCACGAATCTCAATCCTGTCCCCAGTCGCTAAACACTGAGACATTTGCTCAAGCATGGTCTTGATAGCCAGCTCCACATCCTTGGATGAGAGCAGCCCTTGATGGGTGACAATTCGTTCGATCAACTCCGACTTCGTCATATTTTTCCCTTCTTTTTCAAGCAGCTAGGAAAAGCGCTTCGAAGGTTTTAGCATGACTTGATGGATTTGAACAGCCCGCTTGGCAACTTATCTTTAGGATAGATGGCAACTTGCCAAGGGCGCATTCCTGGGTCAATTGCAGATCACCAACATCGTCCGCGTTACCGCGCCAGCCGGATTCCAGCCGAACAGGTAATCGCCCTCTTCGTCCTTGGCGTCGCTGGATCGGGTGATGACCTTGTAGCCCTGCATCTTGCACTCGCGGGCGGCGCGCTTCTCGCACTTCTCCCATTTGTTGCCAAGGCCCGAGCAGTCGATCTCGATGCCGCTGACGCCGCGTTTGGCGTGGGTCTTGGCGCTGGTGGTGGAGCAGCCTGCAAGCATTAGCACTGCGAATATTAGGATAAGCCTGTTCATTCAATTCCTTATTGAAGCGACAGCACGGGAACCGTCTTTCTTGAAACTATAGACAGTTCTGACACTGAGCTATACGTCTTGGTTCTCAAGGTTGATTCAACGAATTTCAGGCGCAAAAAAGGGCGACCGAAGTCGCCCTTTTTTATGGTCTGACAGAACTTAGTTCTGTTTTTCCATTTGTGCACGCAACAGGTCGCCCAGAGTGGTAGGACCAGCAGCGATGCTATCCGAAGGCTTGTCTTTCAAGCTTTGGATGGCTTCTTTCTCTTCAGCATCGTCTTTCGACTTGATGGAGAGCTGGATTACACGGCTCTTGCGGTCAACGCTGATGATCTTGGCTTCTACTTCCTGGCCTTCTTTCAGTACGTTGCGCGCGTCTTCAACGCGGTCACGGCTGATTTCGGAGGCTTTCAGAGTCGCTTCGATATCGTCGGCCAGGGTGATGATGGCGCCTTTAGCGTCAACTTCTTTCACGATGCCCTTAACGATTGCGCCTTTGTCGTTGTCCTGAACGTATTCAGAGAACGGGTCGCTTTCCAGTTGCTTGATACCCAGGGAGATACGCTCGCGCTCTGGGTCAACCGACAGGATAACGGTGTCCAGCTCGTCGCCCTTCTTGAAACGACGAACAGCTTCTTCGCCCACTTCGTTCCAGGAGATGTCGGACAGGTGAACCAGGCCGTCGATGCCGCCGTCCAGACCAATGAAGATACCGAAATCGGTGATCGACTTGATGGTGCCGGAGATTTTATCGCCCTTGTTGAACTGGCCAGAGAAATCTTCCCATGGGTTAGATTTGCACTGCTTGATGCCCAGGGAGATACGACGACGCTCTTCGTCGATGTCCAGAACCATGACTTCCACTTCGTCGCCGACTTGTACGACTTTCGAAGGGTGGATGTTCTTGTTGGTCCAGTCCATTTCGGAAACGTGTACCAGGCCTTCAACGCCTTCTTCCAGCTCAGCGAAGCAGCCGTAGTCGGTCAGGTTGGTAACACGCGCGGTCACGCGGGTGCTTTCTGGGTAACGGGCTTTGATAGCGACCCATGGATCTTCACCCAGTTGCTTCAGGCCCAGGGAAACACGGTTGCGTTCGCGATCGTATTTCAGAACCTTGACATCGATCTCGTCGCCAACGTTGACGATTTCGGAAGGATGCTTGATACGCTTCCAAGCCATGTCGGTAATGTGCAGCAGGCCATCGACGCCACCCAGATCGACGAATGCGCCGTAATCGGTGAGGTTCTTGACGATACCTTTGACTTGTTGGCCTTCCTGCAGGGATTCCAGCAGAGCTTCACGCTCGGCGGAGTTCTCTGCTTCCAGGACGCTGCGACGGGAAACGACAACGTTGTTGCGCTTCTGGTCGAGCTTGATGACCTTGAATTCGAGTTCCTTGCCTTCCAGGTGCGTGGTGTCGCGCACAGGACGAACGTCGACCAAAGAACCTGGCAGGAACGCACGGATGCCGTTAACGTCGACAGTGAAGCCGCCTTTAACCTTACCGTTGATAACGCCCTTGACCACTTCTTCAGCTGCGAAGGCTGCTTCGAGAACAATCCAGCATTCAGCGCGCTTGGCTTTTTCACGGGACAGCTTGGTTTCACCGAAACCGTCTTCAACCGAGTCCAGAGCAACGTGAACTTCGTCACCGACATTGATTGTCAGATCACCAGCATCGTTGTAGAACTGTTCCAGCGGGATCAGAGCTTCAGACTTCAGACCAGCGTGAACGGTTACCCAGCGAGCTTGGTAATCGATATCAACGATAACACCGGTGATGATGGAGCCTGCCTGAAGGTTCAGGGTTTTTAGGCTTTCTTCAAAGAGTTCCGCAAAGCTTTCGCTCATTTTAATTCCTGTTGATAAGGGCGGAGAATACGCCCATCTCCACACCCCAGACGGTGTGGGTCAGTTTCAATTAAAAGAAGCGCCACAGGACTATGACTGGTCCCCTGCGGCCTTCTTGGTCACCCGGCGATATCGCGAATGGCGATCTCGCTCATGATGCGTTCCAGCACCTGCTCGATGGACAACTCCGTGGAATCCAGCTGTATGGCATCAGCCGCCGGCTTGAGCGGGGCTACTGCGCGCTGGGTATCACGCTCATCGCGCGCACGGATCTCATCTAGCAGACTCGACAGACTAACACCATCGACTTTGCCCTTCAACTGCAAGTAGCGGCGGCGCGCCCGCTCCTCGGCGCTGGCGGTGAGGAAAATCTTCAGCGGCGCCTCGGGAAACACCACGGTGCCCATGTCGCGGCCATCGGCCACCAGGCCCGGCGGCTCCTGAAATGCGCGCTGGCGTTGCAGCAAGGCATCGCGCACCGCTGGCAGCGCGGCGACCTGGGAGGCCCAGGAGCCGACCTGCTCGTTGCGCAGGTCATCGGTCACATCGTCGCCTTCCAAGATGATGCGCTGGGGATGACCTTCCGTCGCGCCAACGAACTGCACGTCGAGGTGCGCCGCCAGCAGCTTCAGGGATTCTTCGTTGGTCAGGTCGACGCCGTGGTTACGCGCCGCGAACGCCAGCAAACGGTACAGCGCGCCGGAATCCAGCAGGCACCAGCCCAGGCGCTTGGCCAGGATTCCCGCGATCGTGCCTTTGCCCGAGCCGCTTGGCCCGTCGATGGTAATCACCGGTGCTTTGATATTCACAATTGAGCCTCTTGGGCAACACGGATGCCGACTTGGGCACACAGTGTAAGAAAATTCGGAAAAGACGTAGCAACATTGGCACAGTCATGGATACGAATCGGCGCCGCAGCCCGTAGGGAAGCCACGCTGAAAGCCATGGCGATCCGGTGATCACCCTGGGCATGCACGTCACCCCCGCCCATCTGGCCGCCGTCAATGATAATCCCATCGGGCGTCGGTTCACACTTGACCCCCAATGCCAGCAGACCATCGGCCATCACCTGGATACGGTCGGATTCCTTCACGCGCAGCTCTTGAGCCCCGCGCAATACGGTGCGGCCTTCGGCGCAGGCCGCCGCGACGAACAGCACCGGGAACTCATCGATGGCCAGCGGCACCAGGGCCTCGGGAATCTCGATACCTTTCAATGCCGCCGCTCGCACGCGCAGGTCTGCCACGGGTTCGCCGCCGACTTCGCGCGGGTTTTGCAGGGTGATATCCGCGCCCATCAGCCGCAGGATGTCGATCACCCCGGTTCGTGTCGGGTTGACACCCACATGCTCCAGCAACAGCTCGGAACCCTCGGCAATCGAAGCCGCCACCAGGAAGAACGCCGCCGAGGAAATATCCCCCGGCACTTCTATATGGGTCGCCGTCAATGCATGGCCCGACTCCAGCGAAGCCGTCGCGCCCTCCACCGCCACCGGGTAGCCGAAGCCGCGCAACATGCGCTCGGTATGGTCGCGGGTTGGTGCAGGCTCGGTCACCGATGTCTTGCCTTCGGCGTAGAGCCCCGCCAGCAACAGGCTGGATTTGACTTGGGCGCTGGCCATCGGCATCGCGTAAGCCAGGCCTTTCAACGACTGGCCACCGCGGATGGTCAGCGGCGGACGCCCGTCCGGCCCGGTCTCGATCACCGCGCCCATGTCCCGCAGCGGCTTGGCCACGCGATTCATCGGGCGCTTCGACAAGGAGGCATCGCCAGTCAACACGCTGTCGAAACCCTGCGCCGCCAACAGGCCAGACAGCAAGCGCATGGAGGTGCCGGAATTACCCAGGTAGATCGGCCCCGGCGCCGCCTTCAAGCCATACAACCCTACGCCATGGATGGTCACGCGCCCATGGTGCGGGCCTTCGATCACCACGCCCATGTCGCGGAACGCCTGCAAGGTGGCCAAGGCGTCTTCGCCCTCAAGGAAACCTTCGACTTCGGTCACGCCGTCGGCCAACGAACCAAGCATGATCGACCGATGGGAGATCGACTTGTCGCCCGGCACCCGGATGCGCCCGCTCAAGCGGCCGCCCGGGTTGGCGAGGAAGGTCAGGTCATCGGCGTTCACAGCGGTTTCCATATAGGCCCGGCGTGCCAGGATCTTGCTGAAATGTTCACGCGCCACCCGCGCTCGGGTGAACACGCCCAATAATTGATGGCCATCTCCGGCATCGACCGCGTCGCGCAAGGCGTCGAGGTCGCTGCGAAAGGTGTCCAGGGTGCGCAACACCGCTTCGCGATTGGCGAGGAAGATGTCGTGCCACATCACCGGGTCGCTGCCGGCGATCCGCGTGAAATCGCGGAAGCCACCGGCGGCATAACGGAAAATCTCAAGGTTCTCGTTGCGCTTGGCCAACGAATCCACCAGGCCAAACGCCAGCAAATGCGGCAGGTGGCTGGTCGCTGCCAGCACTTCGTCGTGGCGCTCGACCTGCATATGTTCGACATCCGCGCCCAGCTCACGCCACAGGCGATCCACCACCGCCAGCGCAGCCGGGTCGGTTTGCGCCAGCGGCGTGAGGATGACCTTGTGGCGACGGAACAGCTGCGCATTGGACGCCTCCACCCCGCTCTGCTCGGAACCGGCAATCGGATGGCCCGGCACGAACCGCGCCGGCATGCCGCCAAAGGCCTGTTGCGCCGCACGCACCACATTACCCTTGGCACTGCCGACGTCCGTGAGGATCGCCTGGCCCAGATCCATGCCGGCCAGTACGGCGAGCAATTTCTCCATGGCCAGGATCGGCACGGCAAGCTGGATCACGTCGGCGCCCTGGCACGCACGCGCCAGGTCCGCTTCACAGCGATCCACCACGCCCAGCTCAACCGCCAACGCGCGCGAGCGCGGGTCCAGGTCCACGCCGACCACTTCGCCGCACAGCCCGCTCTCGCGCAGGCCTTTGGCGAAGGAGCCGCCGATCAACCCCAGGCCGACCACCACCAGGCGACCGATCATAGGCACAGCAGGTTGCAATGCAGTGACATCAACCACGAGCCAGAACCTTGGCCAGCGCCTCCAGGAAGCGGCTGTTTTCACCCGGCAGGCCGATGGTGATTCGCAGGTGGTTCGGCATACCATAGTTGGCCACCGGGCGCACGATCACGCCTTCGCGCAGCAGCCCCTGGAATACCGGGGCGGCCACCTGGCCAAGGTCGACGCAGATGAAGTTGCCCTTGGACGGAATCCAATCCAGGCCCAACTCACGGAAGCCTTCCTGCAACTGCAGCATGCCGCTTTCGTTGATGCGGCGGCCTTCTTCCAGGTACTCGGCATCTTTCACCGCCGCACAGGCCGCCGCCAGGGCGAGGCTGTTGACGTTGAACGGTTGGCGTACGCGGTTCAGCACATCGGCGACAATGGCGGTGGACAGGCCGTAGCCGACCCGCAGCGACGCCAGGCCGTAAGCCTTGGAAAAGGTGCGCGAGACCAGCAGGTTCGGGTAAGCCGCCAGGAAATCCAGGCCGTCCGGCAGGTCGCTGCCTTCGGCGTACTCGATGTAGGCTTCGTCCAGCACCACCAGCACATGCTCCGGCACGTCCTGCAGGAAGTCGTCCAGCGCCTGCGCGTCGAACCAGGTCCCGGTCGGGTTGTTCGGGTTGGCGATGAACACCACGCGGGTCTGTGCGTCGATGGCCGCCAGCATCGCCGGCAGGTCGTGGCCCCAGTCCTTCGCGGGAATGACGCGCGCATCGGCGCCGACGGCCTGGGTCACGATCGGATAGACCGCAAACGCGTGCTCGCTGAACACCGCGTTCAAGCCCGGCGCCAGGTAGGCACGGCCGACCAGCTCAAGGATGTCGTTGGAACCGTTGCCCAGGGTCACCTGGTTCAGCTCGACCCGGCACTTCTGCGCCAACAGCGACTTGAGGGCAAAACCGTTGCCATCGGGGTAGCGCGTCAGCTCGGCCAGCTCTGCATGGATCGCCGCCAATACTTTAGGGCTCGGGCCCAGCGGGTTCTCGTTACTCGCCAGCTTGACGATCTTCGCCGGATCCAGATTCAACTCACGCGCCAGCTCGTCCACAGGCTTGCCCGGAACGTAAGGCGACAGTTGTTGCACGCCCGGCTGCGCCAGGGCGAGGAAGTTGCCACTCATGTTAAAGCCTCACAAAACCGCTTTCGGGTAAGAGCCCAGCACCTTGAGTGCCACGGCTTCCTGACTGATTTTCTCGAGCACGCCCTTGACCAGCGGGTCGCGGTGATGGCCGATGAAGTCGATAAAGAACACGTAGGTCCATTTACCGCTGCGCGAAGGACGGGTCTCGATGCGCGTCAGGTCAATCCCATTGTCGTGGAACGGCACCAGCAGCTCATGCAGCGCGCCGGGCTTGTTGCTCATGGAGACGATGATCGAGGTCTTGTCGTCGCCGGTCGGCGGCACTTCCTGGCTGCCGATCATCAAAAAGCGCGTGGAGTTGTCCGGGCGGTCCTCGATTTTTTCCGCCAGGCGCGTCAGGCCATACAGGCCCGCCGCCATGTCCCCGGCGATGGCCGCCGAGTTCCATTCACCCTTGACCCGCTTGGCCGCCTCGGCGTTGCTGGACACCGCCACGCGCTCGACATTCGGGTAATGCGCGTCCAGCCACTTGCGGCACTGGGCCAATGACTGCGCGTGGGAGTAGATGCGGCTGATGCTGTCGGTCTTGGTGTTCTCGCCCACCAGCAGGTGGTGGTGGATACGCAGCTCGACTTCGCCGCAAATCACCATGTCGTGTTCCAGGAAGCTGTCCAGCGTGTGGTTGACCGCGCCTTCGGTGGAGTTTTCCACCGGCACCACGCCAAAATTCACCGCGCCGGCCGCCACTTCACGAAAGACTTCGTCGATGGCGGCCATCGGCTTGCTGATCACCGCGTGGCCGAAGTGCTTCATGGCCGCCGCTTGAGTGAAGGTGCCTTCGGGGCCGAGGTACGCCACTTTCAGCGGCTGCTCCAGCGCGAGGCACGACGACATGATTTCGCGGAACAACCGCGCCATCTCTTCGTTGCCCAGCGGGCCCTTGTTGCGCTCCATCACGCGCTTGAGCACCTGGGCTTCACGCTCGGGACGGTAGAACACCGGCACTTCGCCTTCGGCCAGGGAAGCCATTTTCACGCGTGCCACTTCTTGGGCGCACCGCGCGCGCTCACTGATCAGCTCAAGGACTTTCTCGTCCAGGCTGTCAATGCGTACGCGCAGGGCCTTGAGTTCTTGTTCGGACATTAGCCGTGTTCCTTTTCGAACTCTGCCATGTAAGCCACCAACGCGTTGATGGCGTGGATGTCGACAGCGTTATAGATGGAGGCGCGCATGCCACCGACCGAACGGTGACCCTTAAGGTTCAGCAAGCCGCGCTCGTCGGCGCCGGCCAGGAACGGCTTGTCGAGACGGTCGTCCGCCAGGCGGAACGGCACGTTCATCCACGAGCGGTCGCTGAGGTTGATCGGGTTGCTGTACAGGCCGCTGGCGTCGATGAAGTCGTACAGGGTGCGCTTCTTCACTTCGTTGAGCTTGCCCATGGCGGCGACACCGCCCTGCTCTTTCAGCCATTCGAACACCAGGCCGGACAGGTACCAGGCGAATGCCGGCGGGGTGTTGTACATCGAGCCGTTATCGGCCGCGACCTTGTAGTTGAGCATGGTGGGGCACAGCGAACGGGCGCGGCCGAGCAGGTCTTCACGGATGATGCTGACCAGGATGCCGCTCGGGCCGATGTTCTTCTGTGCGCCGGCGTAGATCATGCCGTACTTGGACACGTCGATCGGGCGCGACAGGATGTCCGAGGACATGTCGCACACCAGCGGGACGTCGCCCACTTGCGGCACCCAGTCGAATTGCAGGCCGCCGATGGTTTCGTTCGCGACGTAGTGCACGTAGGCCGCGTCCTTGGACAGCTTCCACTCGTTCTGGCCGGGAATCGCGAAGTAGTCGTAAGGCTTGGCGGTGCCCGCCACATTGATATGGCCGTAACGCGAGGCCTCTTCAATGGCCTTCTGCCCCCAGATACCGGTGTCGATGTAGTCGGCCGTGCCGCTCTCGGGCAGCAGGTTCAGCGGAATCTGCGCAAACTGCTGGCTGGCGCCGCCCTGCAGGAACAGCACTTTGTAGTTGGACGGGATGCCCAGCAAGTCGCGCAGGTCCTGCTCGGCCTTGGTGGCGATGGACACGAACTCATCACTGCGATGGCTCATTTCCATCACGGAGAGGCCTTTTCCATGCCAGTCGAGGAGTTCACCCTGCGCGCGCTGCAGGACTGCTTCAGGAAGCGCCGCGGGACCGGCACAGAAGTTATAGGCTCTCTTGCTCACATCCAATCTCACTTTGATTTGGTGGGGCTGCAATCATGTTCCACAACACCCTTTCGCTGGAGCGAACCCTCGTGGGAGCTGGCTTGCCTGCGATACAGGCACCGCGGTAGTTCCAGTAATACCGCGGTGATGCTATCGCAGGCAAGCCAGCTCCCACAGGGATCGGAGCCAGACCAAGGACATGTTTCATACGGGACAAACAACAAGGGGGCGAATCTTCATCCGCCCCCTGTGTGTCCGCTTATTCCTGCGGTTCTTCTTCGTCTGCGGCTGCATCGAGGGTTGGCTCGTCGACGTTGTCATCGCCGGTTGCGATCACCTCGCCTTCAAAGTCTTCACCTTCGAGCTCTTCGCCTTCGACTTCCGAGGGTTCCTGCACACGCTCCAGGCCCACCAGTTTTTCGTCCTTGGCCAGCTTGATCAAGGTTACGCCCTGGGTGTTACGGCCCAGGCTCGACACTTCGGCGACACGGGTACGCACCAGGGTGCCCTGGTCGGAAATCAGCATGATTTCCTCGCCGTCGAGCACCTGGACCGCGCCGACCAGACGGCCGTTGCGGTCGTTGCTGACCATGGCGATCACGCCCTGGCCGCCACGCTTGTACTCCGGGAACTCGCTGATGGCCGTGCGTTTGCCATAACCACGCTCGGACGCGGTGAGGATCTGGCTGCCTTCTTCCGGGATCAGCATCGAAATCAGCTTCTGCCCTTCCGGCAGGCGCATGCCGCGCACACCGCGGGCGGTACGGCCCATGGCGCGAACGTCGGATTCCTTGAAGCGCGTGACCTTGCCGCCGTCGGAGAACAGCATGACTTCACGCTCGCCATCGGTGATCGCAGCGGAGATCAGTACGTCGCCTTCATCCAGCTCGAGGGCGATCAGGCCCACGCTGCGTTGACGGCTGAAGGATTCCAGCGGGGTCTTCTTCACGGTGCCCTTGGCGGTGGCCATGAAGATGAAGTGACCTTCGGTGTATTCGTCCACTGGCAGCATGGTGGTGATGTATTCATCACTGTCCAGCGGCAGCAGGTTGACCAGTGGGCGACCACGGGCGGCGCGGGACGCTTCCGGAATTTCGTAGGTCTTGAGCCAGTACACCTTGCCCTTGCTGGAGAACAGCAGCAGCGTGGTGTGGCTGTTGGCGACCAGCAGGTGAGCGATGTAGTCCTCGTCCTTCACGCCGGTAGCCGATTTACCTTTACCACCACGACGCTGGGCCTGGTACGCAGCCAGCGGCTGGGTCTTGGCGTAGCCACCATGGGAGATGGTCACCACGCGCTCTTCTTCCGGGATCATGTCGCCCAGGGTCAGGTCGAGGCGCGCATCGAGGATCTCGGTGCGGCGCACGTCGCCGTATTCGGCGCGGATCACTTCCAGTTCTTCGCGGATCACTTCCATCAGGCGCACGGCGCTGTTGAGGATGCGGATCAGCTCGCCGATCTGGTTGAGGATCTCCTGGTACTCGGCCAGCAGCTTCTCGTGCTCCAGGCCGGTGAGGCGGTGCAGGCGCAGTTCCAGGATGGCCTGGGCCTGTTCCGGCGACAGGAAATACTTGCCTTCACGCAGGCCGTATTGCGGGTCCAGGGTCTCGGGGCGGCAGGAATCGGCGCCGGCGCGTTCAACCATCGCCACTACGGCGCTGGATTCCCACGGCATCTTGATCAGCGCTTCTTTAGCTTCCGACGGCGTCGGCGAAGCCTTGATCAGGGCGATCACCGGGTCGATGTTCGACAGCGCAACCGCCTGGCCTTCCAGGATGTGGCCGCGCTCGCGGGCCTTGCGCAGTTCGAACACGGTACGGCGGGTGACCACTTCGCGGCGGTGACGCACGAAGGCTTCCAGCAGATCCTTGAGGTTCAGGATGCGTGGGCGGCCGTCGATCAGGGCAACCACGTTGATACCAAACACGCTTTGCAGCTGGGTCTGGGCGTAGAGGTTGTTGAGGATCACCTCGGGCACTTCGCCACGACGCAGCTCGATCACCACGCGCATACCGTCTTTGTCGGACTCGTCGCGCAGTTCGGTGATGCCTTCGAGCTTCTTCTCTTTAACCAGCTCGGCGATCTTCTCGATCAGACGCGCCTTGTTCAACTGGTAAGGGAGTTCGGTGATGACGATCTGCTGGCGGCCACCGACCTTGTCGATGTCTTCGATCATCGAGCGGGCGCGCATATAGATGCGGCCGCGACCGGTGCGGTAGGCTTCGATGATGCCGGCGCGGCCGTTGATGATCGCGGCGGTCGGGAAGTCCGGGCCGGGGATGTACTGCATCAGCTCATCGACGGTCAGCTCGGGGTTGTCGATGAGGGCCAGGCAACCGTCGATGACTTCACCGAGGTTGTGCGGCGGGATGTTGGTCGCCATGCCCACGGCGATACCGCTGGAACCGTTGACCAGCAGGTTGGGAATACGGGTGGGCATGACGGCCGGGATCATTTCGGTGCCGTCGTAGTTCGGCACCCAGTCCACGGTTTCTTTGTGCAGGTCGGCCAGCAGCTCGTGCGCCAGCTTGGTCATGCGCACTTCGGTGTATCGCATGGCCGCGGCGTTGTCGCCGTCGACCGAACCGAAGTTGCCCTGGCCGTCTACCAGCAAGTAGCGCAGGGAAAACGGCTGGGCCATCCGAACGATGGTGTCGTACACCGCAGTGTCGCCGTGAGGGTGATACTTACCGATCACGTCACCGACAACACGGGCAGATTTCTTGTACGGCTTGTTCCAGTCGTTACCCAGCTCGCTCATCGCGAACAGTACACGCCGGTGCACGGGCTTCAAGCCGTCGCGCGCATCAGGCAGTGCCCGACCGACGATGACGCTCATCGCGTAGTCGAGGTAGGACTGTTTCAGCTCGTCTTCGATATTGACCGGGAGGATTTCTTTGGCCAGTTCGCCCATGAGAAGCCTGATTCCTTTTTCGGGTGAAACCTCGTCACATCCATTCGGGACGAACGAAGCTCGCCGTTGCCGGCAGAGTGCCTGACAACGACTTACGACAAATCAACGAGTTATGACACGGATCTGCACGTTATAGGCCACCCCTCGGGGTGGCCCTGGAAACCGCCGGATGTTATCACAATCGCCGCCACGCACCTATCCCCCTGATGCGCATGGAGGCTAGTAATTTGACCGGTGACAGGCTTGAGAGGGACGAGAGGGGCTCAGAGGTGGGGTGGTGCTGTTTTTGGAGGGTGGATCCGAGGGGTTTATTGACTTTGAGGGCCAATCGCGGGCAAGCCCGCTCCCACATTTTGATTTGTGAACACAATCAGTGTGGGAGCTGGCTTGCCTGCGATAGCAATCTGACAGGCGCCAGGGATCTCAATGCAACCGCTTACGGCACATCAATTTGGCCAGCTTGGCCGTATCCGGCCGCTCGACAACGCCCTTCTCCGTCACGATCACATCGATCAGATCCGCCGGCGTCACGTCGAATACCGGGTTGTACGCACTCACATCCGCCGCGAAACGCTGGCCGGCGACTTCCAGCAGCTCGCCGGCATCGCGCTCTTCCAGGGCAACATCATCGCCAGTGGCCATCATCAGGTCCAGGGTCGAACTCGGCGCCACCACCATGAACCGCACGCCGTGGTGCATGGCGCACACCGCCAGTTGATAGGTGCCGATCTTGCCGATCACATCACCATTGGCGGCAATGCAGTCGGCGCCGACGATCACCCAGGTCACACCCTTGGTCTTGAGGATATGCGCACCGGCCGAGTCGGCATTTACCGTCACCGGGATGCCGTCGCCCGCCAGCTCCCAGGCGGTCAGGCGCGAGCCTTGCAGCCAGGGCCGGGTTTCATTGGCATACACCTGTTCGACCATGCCTTCCAGGTAGGCCGCGCGGATCACCCCGAGGGCCGTGCCGACACCGCCGGTCGCCAGGGCGCCGGCATTGCCGTGGGTGAGGATCGCCTGGGCATTGCCCTGGTGCTTGCGGATCAGCTCGACACCCAGTTGGGCCATGGTGAGGTTGGCTTCGCGATCACTCTCGTGGATCGCAATCGCCTCGGCTTCCAGCACCGCCAGCGGATCGGCGTGCTTCTTGACGCGGTCCAGGCGGTCGCGCATGCGCTTCAGTGCCCAGAACAGGTTCGACGCGGTCGGTCGTGTATCGGCCAGCAATGCGTAGTCTTCTTCCCATGCGGCCTGCCAGTCACCGCCTTCGGCAATGCGTTCGCGAGCGGCCAGCACCAGGCCATACGCAGCGCTGATGCCGATGGCCGGCGCACCGCGCACCACCATCGAACGGATCGCGGCGGCCACCTCGTCGACCGTCACGCAGGCCACCCAGCTTTCGCGCGACGGCAAGGCACGCTGATCGAGCAGATACAGCGCGCCATCACGCCAATCGATGGCTTTCACTTTCTCCGCTGCCAACAGTCGATCGCGCATCCCTTACTCCGCACTCATGAACAAAGCCGCCGATTATAGCGATCCGCCAGCCAGGACGCTCGGGTATACTTCGCTCTTCTTTTATAGCTGCCTGGGAAGAAGCCCGCGATGACTGCCACTGCCGCCCCGCTCGACTTATTGTTGCTGCCAACCTGGCTGGTACCTGTCGAACCCGCCGGCGTGGTGCTCAAGGAACATGGCCTGGGCATCCGCGACGGGCGCATCGCCTTTATCGGGCCACGGGCCGCGGCCTTGAAGCTTTCGGCCGTTGAGGTACGCGAACTGCCCGGCATGCTGCTCAGCCCCGGCCTGGTCAACGCCCACGGGCACGCGGCGATGAGCCTGTTTCGCGGCCTGGCCGACGATTTGCCGCTGATGACCTGGCTGGAAAAACACATCTGGCCCGCCGAGGCCAAATGGGTCGATGAAGCCTTCGTGCGCGACGGCACCGACCTGGCCATCGCCGAACAGCTCAAGGGCGGCATCACCTGCTTCTCGGACATGTACTTCTACCCCAAGGTCGCCAGCGACTGCGTGCACAACAGCGGTATCCGCGCGCAGATCGCGATTCCGATCCTCGACTTCCCGATTCCCGGCGCCGGCAGTGCCGATGAGGCGATCCGCCAAGGCATCGAGCTGTTCGGCGACCTCAAGCACCACTCGCGCATCAAGATCACCTTCGGCCCCCACGCGCCCTACACGGTGTGCGACGCCAACCTGGAGAAAATCCGGGTGATCGCCGAAGAGCTGGACGCCGCGATCCATATGCACGTGCATGAAACCGCCTTCGAAGTGCAGCAAGCCGTCGAGCAGACCGGCGAGCGCCCACTGGCGCGCCTGGGACGCCTGGGCCTGCTGGGCCCGCGCCTCCAAGCCGTTCATATGACCCAAATCAGCGAGGATGACCTGGCTTTGCTGGTAGAAAGCAACACCAGCGTCATCCATTGCCCGGAATCGAACCTTAAATTGGCCAGCGGCTTCTGCCCGGTTGAACGCCTGTGGCAGGCTGGCGTCAATGTGGCTATAGGCACCGACGGCGCCGCCAGCAACAACGACCTCGACCTGCTGGGCGAAACCCGCACCGCCGCGATGCTGGCCAAGGCCGTTGCAGGCTCGGCCACGGCGCTGGACGCCCATCGCGCGCTGCGCATGGCGACGCTCAATGGCGCGCGGGCCATGGGCCTGGAAGGCGAGATCGGCTCGCTGGAAGTCGGCAAGGCCGCGGATATCGTCGCCTTCGATCTGTCGGGGCTGGCGCAACAACCGATCTATGATCCGGTCTCGCAGCTTATCTATGCCACCGGTCGCGATTGCGTGAAACACCTTTGGGTCGCCGGCAAGCAATTGCTCGACGACCGACGATTGACCCGCATGGATGAAGCACAGTTGACCGCCACGGCCATTGCCTGGGGACAACGCATCAGCGGGCACAGCGAATAAACCGAATTATCAGCTTTAGAGGATTCACCATGAGCAACGTCGACCACGCCGAAATCGCCAAGTTCGAAGCCCTGGCCCACCGCTGGTGGGACCGCGAAAGCGAGTTCAAGCCCCTGCACGACATCAACCCGTTGCGGGTGAACTGGATTGACGAACGCGTCAACCTGGCCGGCAAGAACGTGCTGGACGTGGGGTGCGGCGGCGGCATCCTCAGCGAAGCCATGGCCCTGCGCGGCGCCACCGTGATGGGCATTGACATGGGTGAAGCCCCGTTGGCCGTGGCTCGCTTGCACCAGCTGGAATCCGGCGTGAGCGTGGAATACCGCCAGATCACCGCCGAAGCCCTGGCTGAAGAGATGCCCGGGCAGTTCGACGTGGTTACCTGCCTTGAGATGCTGGAGCACGTGCCGGACCCGTCTTCGGTGATCCGTGCGTGCTTCCGAATGGTCAAGCCGGGCGGCCAGGTGTTCTTCTCCACTATCAACCGCAACCCCAAGGCCTACCTGTTCGCGATCATCGGCGCCGAATACATCATGAAGCTGCTGCCGCGCGGCACCCATGACTTCAAGAAATTCATCCGCCCGTCCGAGCTGGGCGCCTGGAGCCGCCAGGCCGGGCTGACCGTCAAGGACATCATCGGTTTGACCTACAACCCGCTGACCAAGCACTACAAGCTGGCCAGCGACGTTGACGTCAACTACATGATCCAGACCCTGCGCGAGGAGTAAGCCCGTGAAGTTGCGAGCGGTTATCTTCGACATGGACGGTACCCTGCTGGACACCGCGCCGGACTTTATCGCCATCTGCCAGGCGATGCGTGCCGATCGCGGCCTGCCGCCGGTCAACGACCAGCACATCCGCGATGAAATCTCCGGCGGTGCACGGGCAATGGTTGCGGTGACTTTCTCGATGGACCCGGAATCTCCGGGTTTTGAAGAACTGCGCCAGGAATTCCTCGAGCGCTACCTCAAGGGCTGCGCGGTCCACAGCCGGCTCTTCGACGGGATGGCCGAACTGCTCGAAGACATCGAGAAAGCCAACCTGATCTGGGGCGTAGTCACCAACAAGCCGCTGCGGTTTGCCGAACCGATCATGCAGCAACTGGGCCTGGCCGAGCGCTCTGCCGTGCTGATTTGCCCGGACCATGTGAAAAACAGCAAGCCGGACCCGGAGCCGATGATCCTGGCGTGCAAGATGCTCAACCTGGACCCTGCCAGCGTACTGTTCGTGGGGGATGACCTGCGTGATATCGAGTCCGGCCGCGACGCCGGGACGCGCACGGCGGCGGTGACTTACGGCTATATCCACCCGGACGACAACCCGCGTCACTGGGGCGCCGACGTGGTGGTGGATCACCCGTTGGAACTGCGCAAGGTGCTGGATAACGCGCTGTGCAGTTGCTGATGGGCCACCGCCCTCACTGATTAATGAAGATCAAAATGTGGGGCTCCCACAGGAATTGGATTCCACACTGAGGGCTGTTCCACTGTGAATTTTGTCGAGGCTATTTATGTTTGATTACTGCGCACCTCCAGATCTGCTCAAAGGCCGGGTGATCCTGGTGACCGGCGCCGGGCGCGGGATTGGCGCGGCGGCGGCGAAAACCTACGCCGCGCATGGCGCGACGGTGCTGTTGCTGGGCAAGACCGAAGCCAACCTGGCCCAGGTGTATGACCAGATCGAAGCCGCGGGCCAGCCGCAACCGGTGGTGATTCCGTTCAACCTGGAGACCGCCCTGCCCCATCAATACGATGAGCTGGCGGCGATGATCGAGAAAGAATTCGGCCACCTCGACGGCCTGCTGCACAACGCCTCGATCATCGGCCCGCGCACGCCGATCGAGCAGTTGTCCGGCGAAAACTTCATGCGCGTGATGCACGTGAACGTCAACGCCATGTTCATGCTGACCAGCACCTTGCTGCCGCTGCTCAAGCTGTCGAAGGACGCGTCGGTGGTATTCACCTCCAGCAGCGTCGGGCGCAAGGGCCGGGCGTATTGGGGGGCTTACGGGGTGTCGAAGTTCGCTACCGAAGGCCTGATGCAGACCCTGGCCGATGAGCTCGAAGACGTGGCGGCGGTGCGCGCCAACAGCATCAACCCCGGCGGCACACGCACCAGCATGCGGGCCCAGGCGTATCCGGGGGAAAACCCGATGGAACGGCCGGCGCCGGAGGAAATCATGCCGGTGTATTTGTACCTGATGGGGCCGGACAGTACTGGCATCAATGGCCAGGCGTTCGATGCGCAGTAACCCCTGACACACCGCAGAACCAAAAATGTGGGAGCTGGCTTGCCTGCGATAGCAGTGTAGTGAGCGGGCTTGTCGAATCGTCGCACCGCCCGCGTTGGGCTGCGAAGCCGCCCCAATAAAGACACCGCCAACCTCCGGGCGGAACCGAGTCGCCTGGTTTGGGGCGGCTTCGCCACCCAGCGCGGGGCAAGCCCGCTCACTACAGACCGCCTTCGCGAGCCAGCTCCCACATTTGATTGAAATGTTAGTTTTTCACCACTTCCTCAAGGGTGAAACGCCCCAGCGGGTTTTGCAGGAAGTTGCTCACATTCTTGCGTGAGATGTTGATGTACGGGCTGTAATACAAGTCGATCCAGTTAACGTCCTGTTTCGCCAGTTTCTGCAGCTCGACATACATTTGCTCACGCTTGGCCGGGTCGGCCTCGATCCGTGCGGCGGCCACCAGGTCCTTGACCTTGTCGTTCTTGTAGCGGGTCATGTAGTTCTGGTTGGTGTCGTGGCCCAGCACGAAGGTGGTCTTCTGGTCCGGGTCGAGGATGTCGTTGGTCCAGTACATCACCGAAATATCGTACTCACCGTCCACCAGCATCTGCCAGCTCTGGGTCGGGTCGACCTTTTGCAGGTTGGCGGTCACGCCGACCTTGGCCAGTTGGTCCTTGATGATCACCGCGATCTGCTCGTCGGCCTCGTTGCCGGCGTTGACCACGTAGTTGAGTTTCAAGTCCTTGGCGCCGGCCTGTTCCAGCAGCTTCTTGGCGGCGGTCGGGTCATACGGGCGTTGCAGGTTGTTGGCGTAGTGGTACAGCGAGCCTTTCGGGATGTAGGAATACGCCACGGTGCCCTGGCCGTAAGTGGCGGTCTTGACCAGCGATTGTTTATCGATGGCCATGTCCAGCGCCTGGCGAACTTCCGGCTTGGCCAGCAGCCCATGTGCGTGGTTGATCAGCAGGTGATCTTCACGGGTGGACGGGTCGGCGTGGATCACCACGTTCTTGTCTTTCTTCAGCTCTTCAACCCGTGAGAAAGGTACGAAGATTGCGGTGTCCAGCTCGTTGTTCTGCACCATGCGCATGCGCGTATTGTCATCGGTGACCGACACCCACTCCACGCCATCCAGGCTCACCTGCTTGGCCTGCCAGAAGTTCGGGTTCTTCTTGAGGATGACGCGATCGCCCTTGCGCCATTCTTCCACCGTAAATGCGCCGGAGGTCACCGGGTTTTCCGAGTAGGCGTCTTCGCCCATCTTGGTCATGGCTTTTTCCGACAGGATCGACACCGTCGGCGACGCCAGTTGCGAGAGGAAGGCGACGGCCGGGGTCTTCAGCGTGACCACCAGGGTCTTCGGGTCCGATGCCTTGGCGGTGTTGATCAGGTTGAACGGGTCGGCCCACAGCGAGGCCTTGTTGTCGCGGATGCGCAACAGGCTGAACGCCGCATCGTCAGCGGTGATCGGCGAGCCATCGGAGAACTTGGCATCACGCAGCTTGAAGGTGTACGTCAGGCCGTCCTTGGAAATGTCCCAGCTTTCGGCCAGGCCCGGTTCCATCTTGGTCCCCAGGTTGTCCACGCGCACCAGGGTGTCGTAGACGTTGGCGAACACCCAGGTGTCGCGGTTCTGTGCGCTTTTGATCGGGTCGAACGTGGTGCTGTCTTCACGGCAGCCGATGGTGAGTACACCAGCGGCCTGTGCCAGTCCCGCACTCAGGGACCAGGCGGTCAACGTAGCGGCGGCGAGCAACTTCAAGTGGCGCGATTGCATATCACAACTCCTTGTTAATGAATGGCAGAGGGTCAAAGCAAAGGTTCTTCAAGCACGCAACTGTATCGATGCTCGTGCAGGAAATGGGTCGGCGGCAATACCACGGAACACATTGCGCGGGCGTGCCGGCAACGTGGGTGAAAGGCGCAGCCCGTAGGTAAATTCAGCGGGCTCGGTGGTTCGCCCGGCAGAGGCTGCGTAGGCAACGGCCGATGCGGATCGATCTCGGGGATCGCCTGGATCAACGCCGCCGTGTAGGGATGGCGCGGCGCGGTGAAGACCGCTTCCACCGGCCCCTCCTCGACGATCTTGCCCAGGTACATCACCGCCACGCGGTCGCACAGCCTGCGCACGATAGCCAGGTCATGGGCGATAAACAGGATTGCCAGGTTCATGCGCTGTTGCAGTTCCAGCAGCAGGTTGATGATCTGGCCCTGGATCGACACGTCCAGCGCCGCCACGCACTCATCGGCAATGATCAGCCGTGGCTCCACCGCCAGCGCCCGGGCGATGCCGACGCGCTGGCACTGGCCGCCGCTGAGGGAGCCGGGTTTACGGCTGGCCAGTTCGGGGCGCAGGCCGACCAGGTCGAGCAGTTCGTTAACCCGGGCGGGAATCTGCGCGGGCGCGACCTTGCGCTGCACGCGCAGCACTTCGGCAAGGGTTTCGCCGATGGTCTGGCGCGGGTTCAGCGCGGCATAAGGGTCCTGGAAAATCATTGCGGTTTCATGCCGCAATCGGGTGATGTCGATCGCACTGCCGTGCGCCATGTCGACGCCATCGAACAACACCTGGCCGGCACTGATCAGGTTGAGGTGCAAGACCGCCCGGCCCAGGGTGCTCTTGCCACTGCCGGACTCACCGACCAACCCCAGGGTTTCACCCGCCGCCAGGTCCAGGGACACGCCGTTCACCGCCCTCACCCACTGCTTGTTCAAGCCGAACAAGCCGCTGCCGGACGCGGCAAACTTCACTTCGAGGTCCTTGATCTGCAACAGGCTCATGGCTGCGCTCCCAAAGGGTAATGACAGGCGACCCGCGAGCCTTGCGGCAGCGCTTCGGTGCACAAGGCGCCAACCTGTGGGCAACGCGGGTTGAACCGGCAGCCGCTGGGCAGCGCGTCCAGCAACGGCGGTTGCCCGGGGATGGTGCGCAACAGCGCGTGACCGCTGCTATGGGCAGGCTGGCAATCGATCAGGCCCGCGGTGTAAGGATGCTGCGGATGGGCCAGCAGCTCATATTTGCTGCCGTGCTCGCACAGGCGTCCGGCATACATCACGGCGATGGCATCGCAGGTTTGCGCGACCACGCCGAGGTCGTGGGTAATCATGATGATCGACAGGCCGCGTTGGTCACGCAGCTCCAGCAACAACCGCAGGATTTGCGCCTGCACCGTCACATCCAGGGCCGTGGTCGGCTCGTCGGCGATCAGCACCTTGGGGTTGCAGCCCAGGGCCACGGCGATCATCGCCCGTTGGCGCATGCCCCCGGAAAACTCGTGGGGGTAGTTGTCGACCCGCGCCTGGGGATCGGGAATGCCAACCTGGCGCAGTACGTCGATGGCCTGCAACCGCGCGTCTTTTTTCGACGCGCCCTGGTGCAGGCGAATGCCCTCGGCGATCTGCTCGCCGATGCGCATCAGCGGGTCGAGATGACTGCTGGGGTTCTGGAAGATCATGCCCAATTGCCCGCCGCGCACGGCGCGCATGCCGGCTTCATCGAGTTGCAGCAAGTCCTGGCCGGCCAGCCGAACCGCGCCGCCTTGCACACGCAAGTTGGCCGATGGCAGCAGGCGCATCAGGCCGCGACAGGCCATGGTCTTGCCGGAGCCGCTTTCCCCCACCAACCCGAGGATTTCGCCTTCGGCCAGGTCGAAGGACACGCGGTCCACCAGCGTGAGATCACGCCCGGCGTTGTTGGCGATCACGCTGAGGTCACGTACTTGCAGCAGGCTCATGAGCGATCCCCCAATACTTGGGCCACACCGTCGGCCAGCAGGCTGAACCCCATGGCCAGGGTCACGATGGCCAAGCCCGGAAAGGTGCAGATCCACCAGGCGGTGGTGATAAACGCTTGCCCTTCGGCGACCATCGTTCCCCATTCGGCGGTCGGCGGTTGCACGCCCAGGCCCAGGTAGCTCACGGCGGCACCATTGAGCAGCACCAGCACCGCGTCAGACATGGAAAACACAATCGAGCCGAACATCGCATTGGGCAGCAGGTGCCGGAACAGAATACGCCCGTGGCCAAACCCCAGGCTCTTGGCGGCCAGGGCAAAGTCGCTTTCCTTGAGCACCAGGATCTGCGAGCGGATCAGCCGCGCGTACGACACCCAGCCCACCAGCGCCATGGCGATATAGAAACTCTGCAAGCCAGGCCCGAGGATCGCCATGATCGCCAGCATCAGCACCAGGAACGGGAACGCCAGGATCACATCGATCACGCGCATGCAGACACTGTCGAAACGCCCGCCGATATACCCGGACACCGCGCCGATAAAGGTGCCGATCATGAACGGAAAAATGCCCCCGACGATGGCCAGTTGCAGGTCGATGCGCGCGCCCCAGATCACCCTCGAAAGGATGTCTCTGCCGTGCCAAATGGATGGGCAAGGCCTGGGCCAAGCAAACTGGCGTCGGTGTTTTGCGCAATCGGGTCATAGGGCGCGATCCACGGCGCAAACACGGCAAGCGCCAACCACACCAGCAAGATCAATAGGCCCCACGCAGCGGTCAGGCGGCCGTTGCGAAAACCAAAACGCAGGCGCAAGCGCCACGGGGCAATCATCGGGCGGCTGCTCATTGCATCTTCACTCGCGGGTCAAGGGCCACCGTCACCACGTCGGCGATAAAGTTGACCACCACCGTCGCGCAGGCCAGCACCATGGCCACGCCCTGCACTACCATGTAGTCGCGGGTAAAAATGCCGCGCACCAGCAGTTGGCCGATGCCGGGAATGGCGAACAGGCTTTCGATCACCACCGTGCCGCTGATCAGCCAGCCGATATTCACCGCCAGCAGGTTGACCGCCGGCACCAATGAATTGGGCAACACATGCCGGCGAAACACCGCGGCTTCCGACAGCCCACGCGCGCGGGCGGCGGTGACGTGGTCGGCCTGCAATTCCATCAACATGCTCGCGCGCAGGTTGCGCACCAGCACCGCCGACAGCGCCAGGGCAATGGTCAGGCACGGCAGCACCATATGGTGCGCCTTGTCCAGCCAGGTGCGGCCGTAACCGGAAACCGGAAACAGCCCCCACTGCACGCTCAGCAACAGGATCAGCATCAGGCCCAGCCAGAACGCCGGCATGCCCAGGCCGACCGTGGTGAACACGCGGATCAGGTTATCTGCCCAACCGCCCTTGTTGCGCGCGGCCGCGGTCGCCAGCGGCACCGCGATCAGCAGCGCCAGCACCACGCTGCCCAGCACCAGTACCAGGGTGGGCTCGATGCGGGTGACGATCAGCTTGAGGGCGTCGACCTTGTATAGCAGCGATTGGCCCAGGTCGCCCTTGAGCAGGTTTTTCAGGAAGTAAAAATATTGCAGCCACAACGGCTGGTCGAGGCCGTACTGGGCGCGGATCTTCAGCAAGGCATCCGGCGTGCTGCGCGAGCCGAGCAGCGCCCGGGCCGGGTCGCCGGGAATCGAGCGCACCAGCACAAAGGTGATCAGGCTGATGCCCAGCAGCACCGGCAGCAATTGCAGCGGCCGGGACAGCACAAAACGATAGCGCGCCAGGTTCATTCGTCAGCCTCGATGACGCGCGAGGAAGTCCAACAACACAGGGAAATACGCCTGGGGTTCCTCATAAAAGGGCATATGGCTGCTGTTGGGAAATACGTGCAGTTCAGCGTGTGTGGCCGAAAGCTTCATGCGCAGGGCGCAGGCCGGGGTGAGTTCGTCGTGCTGGCCGGTGGTGATCAGGATCGGCATCTTGAACGCTGCCATTTCGTCGAGACGGTTCCAGTCCTTGAGGTTGCCGATGTAGAGGAATTCGTTGGGTCCCTGCATGGTTTCGTAGGGGCCCATGTTCCAGTCGCCCAGGGAACGCTTGACCGGCTCGGGCCATTCGTCGAGGCGGCACACGTGGCGATAGTTGAGCAAGGTGATTGCGGCCTGGTATTGCGGATGGTCGAGGGTGCCCATGGCTTCGTGGCGCTGCATCATCGCCACGGTTTCGCTGCCGAGGGCGCCGCGAAGGCGCTCCAGTTCCCGGGACAGGTGCGGAATATCACCGACGGTGTTTGCCAGGATCAGGCTTTTCAGCGCATCGGGGTAATGGATGGCGTATTCGATTCCGAGCCAGCCGCCCCAGGAATGCCCGAGCAAATGCACACGCCCCAGGCCCAGGGCCTGGCGCACGGTTTCGACTTCTTCGACATAACGGCCGATTTCCCACAACGAAACGTCGGTGGGTCTGGCTGAAGCGCCCGTGCCAAGCTGGTCGAATGCAACCACTCGCAGGTTATGGTCTTTGAGCCAGCCATGGGCGTCGCGCAAGTAGTCACACGGCAGCCCAGGCCCGCCGTTGAGGCACAGCAGCACCTCGTCGCCCTGGCCAAAGCTGTAGACCACGAGCTCATGGCCATCGACTTGCACGCTGTACTGCTGGTCGGGGGCAATTTCACGCCACATGCATACATTCCTTGTGTAGTGTCGGCCTGGCAGGTAGCGGCCGTTTATCAGGCCAACACTACCGAGGATGCCGCGCGTCCATAACCTAGCATTTCTTATAGGTTTGGCCTGGCAGTCCTTCGCCGGGGCGTGGCATTCTACTTGCAGCAAGTCGAGATTCAAATGAATTCGGGAGCAGAACGGATGCTGGCCAAGCTGACTGCCTTAAACCACCGTCTGATGCCGGGCAGGAGCCTGGACGAGCAGATGGACAATACGTTTATCCTCGCCCAGCAGTTGGGCTTCGATGCACTGGTGTATGACTACAGCCCGGTGCCCATCGACCAGGATGGTGCATTGATCACCCCTTCGGTGCTCGAACTGCGCAACACCCCGCCAGACTGGCATGCCTTGTGGTGCAGCAAGGGGTTCTACCAGATTGATCCGGTGCAACATCTGGCCCTGAGCACGGTGTCACCCTTTGTGTGGTCCTATGACGTCAAGGTCGACACGCCTTTGCAGCGGATCATCGACCCCTGCCACGCGCCGGTCTCTTCCTACCTGCACGACCAGCAATTGACCTGCGGCGTCAGCGTGCCGATCCACCTGCCCCGTGGCGGCTTCGCCTCGCTGACCGGCCTGCGTACCGGCAAGGCCGGCAACGTATTGCAGGATGCGCAGCACACCCTGTCGGATTTCAGCCTGATTTCCCATGCCTTGCAGGAAGCGGCCTACCCGCTGTTCAGCAAAGAGCTGCGCACCTACCCGCATATCCACCTGACCAAACGCGAGCGCGAGTGCCTCAAATGGGCCGCCGACGGCCTGACCGCCGCCGAAATCGCCACGCAATTGAGCCGCTCACTGGCGGTGGTCACCCTGCACCTGGCCTCGGCGATGCACAAGCTGGGGGCCAAGAATCGCGTGCAGGCCGTGGTGCGCGCCACGCATTACCGCCTGCTTGAAGACTGACCCGGCGGCAAAACCTAGCTGTTTTGCTAGTTACCTGAATGTCTGCCACGCATTATCGTGTGCCTGATCCTATTTTTCAGAGCAGGGCACGAAATGGAATTCATCGAAAAAATCCGCGAAGGGTATGCGGCGTTTGGCGCCTACCAGACCTGGTACCGCATCACCGGCGACCTCTGCAGCGGCCGCACGCCCCTGGTGGTTATCCACGGCGGCCCCGGCTGCACCCATGATTATGTTGATGCGTTCAAGGATGTCGCCGCCAGCGGCCACGCCGTGATCCATTACGACCAGATCGGCAACGGCCGCTCGACCCACTTGCCGGAAAAAGACCCATCCTTCTGGACCGTGGGGCTGTTCCTCGCCGAATTGGACAACCTGCTGGACCACCTGCAGATCAGCGACAACTACGCGATCCTCGGCCAGTCCTGGGGCGGCATGCTCGGCAGTGAGCACGCCATGCTGCAGCCCAAGGGCCTGCGTGCCTTCATCCCGGCCAATTCGCCGACCTGCATGCGCACCTGGGTCAGTGAAGCTGAGCGTCTGCGCAAATTGTTGCCCCAGGGTGTGCATGAAACCCTGCTCAAGCACGAAGCCGCCGGCACTTACCAAGACCCGGACTACCTCGCCGCCTCGCGGGTGTTCTATGACCATCACGTGTGCCGGGTCAACCCGTGGCCAGAAGAGGTCGCGCGCACATTCGCCCAGGTCGACTCGGACCCGACGGTGTACCACGCCATGAGCGGGCCCACCGAGTTCCACGTGATCGGCAGCTTGAAGGACTGGAAATCGACGGGCCGGTTGTCGGCGATCAAGGTACCGACCCTGGTCATTTCCGGCCGGCACGACGAGGCCACGCCGTTGGTGGTCAAGCCGTTCCTGGATGAAATCGCCGATGTGCGCTGGGCGCTGTTTGAAGACTCCAGCCACATGCCCCATGTGGAAGAGCGCCAGGCGTGCATGGGGACGGTGGTGAAGTTTCTGGATGAGGTGTGTTCAGCTTCGTACACCGCCCTAAAGGCCGGCTGAGATCCAAAATGTGGGAGCTGGCTTGCCTGCGATAGCGGCGGTGAATTCACTATCGTAATCGCAGGCAAGCCAGCTCCCACAGTTAGACCCAGTGCAACTCTAGACCTCAGTGGTCTCAGGCTTGGATGTTTTCCTTGGCGCATCGGCCAGCAACGGAATCTCCTTGCCTTCGGCATCAAACAACTTGCCGCCCCTGAAGTAATCCCCATCACGCAGCGCCGCCACATCGTGGAAGCACAAACTGCGCTCCGTCCCGGCCACGAACACCGACTGCTGGTCCGAGTTGCCGGCGGTGAAGTGGTTGAACGCCAGGTTCAGCAGGATCGCCATGATCGCCGACGAACTGATCCCCGAGTGGAAGATGGTCGCGAACCAGCTCGGGAATTGATCATAGAAGCTCGGCGCGGCGATCGGGATCATGCCGAAACCAATGGAAGTGGCGACGATGATCAGGTTCATGTTGTTACGGTAATCCACCTTCGACAGCGTGCGGATACCGCTGGCGGCCACGGTGCCGAACAGCACGATCCCGGCGCCGCCCAGTACCGACGTGGGTACTGCCGCGATCACTCGCCCCATGAACGGCAACAAGCCGAGGATCACCAGGAACAGCCCGCCCGTGGCCACCACAAAGCGGCTCTTCACCCCGGTGACCGCCACCAGGCCGACGTTCTGCGCAAACGCGCTCTGCGTGAACGAACCGAAGATCGGCGCAAACATGCTCGACAGCATGTCGGCGCGCAGGCCATTCCCCAGGCGTTTGGAATCGACCTTGGTGTCGATGATTTCACCCACCGCCAGAATATCGGCCGAGGTCTCGACCAAGGTCACCATCACCACGATGCACATGGAAATGATCGCGGCCAGATGAAATGTGGGCATGCCGAAATGGAACGGGGCCGGGAAACCGAACATCGGCCCTTGGGTCACGCCGGAGAAGTCCGCCATGCCGAGGAACACCGCAATCAGCGTGCCGATCACCATCGCCAGCAGGATCGACAGGCGCGAGATGGTCGCGCTGCCGATCTTGCTCAGCAGCAGCACCAGCACCAGGGTCAACGCCGCCAGGCCGATATTGGACATACTGCCGAAATCCGCGGCGCGGCTGTTGCCGCCCATGGCCCAGCGCGCCGCGACCGGCATCAGGGTCAGGCCGATGGTGGTGATCACGATACCCGTCACCAGCGGTGGGAAGAACTTGGTAATTCGTGAAAACACCGGGGTTATCAGCAACCCGATGAACGACGCGGCCATCACCGCCCCGAGAATCGCCGGCACGCCGCCGGCGCCATCACTGCCGACAATCGCCACCATGGTTGCCACACCGGCAAACGACACGCCCTGCACCAGCGGCAACTGACAACCAAAGAACGGCAGGCCAAGGGTCTGCAACAGCGTGGCCAGGCCACCGGCAAACAACGACGCGGCGATCAGCAGGCCGATGTCCGCCGGCGACAACCCGGCCGCCTGACCGACGATCAACGGTACCGCGACGATGCCGCCGTACATGGTGAGTACATGTTGCAGGCCGTAAGCCATGTTGGCGGCGACGCCGAGATTCTCATCTTCTGGCCGCTGCGGTGACGCCTTCGGGTTAGTCATGGTGAGGGGTTCTCTGTTTTTGTTGTGCGGCCACTGTATGCAATGTTAGGACTGGATGTCCATAGAGTTGTATACAATCTATCGGACAAGATACCCTCCATCGGCGTTACAAAAACAATTCGGCCGTAATGAGCCAGAACGCCAAAGGACTAGAACAATGAAAAAGGCACTACAGGGAGCCACCGTTGCACTCACCTTGCTCGGCGGTGGGGAGGCCGTCGCGGTGGAGTGGATGAACAACAGCGTAGGTTTTCGCTACGGACAGCAGTTCACCAATCCGAATAACCCCGACGCATTCAGCAAGCGCATCTACAGCGTTACCCACGCCAGCGGCTACCGGTATGGCAGCAACTTCCTCAACCTCGATGTGTTTCTGTCCGACAGCCGCGACCCGCGCAAGGGCACTGACCGGGGCGGGAGCGAGGTCTACGCGGTGTATCGCCACCAGCTGTATGCATCGCGGGTGTTCGATGTGCCGCTGGGCAGCGGCCTGGTCAAGGATTACGCGCTCACCCTGGGGTTTGACGCCAACCGCAACAACAACTTCGCTTCAGCGAAAAAGCGCGCGCTGGTGATCGGCCCGACCTTGAAGTTCAATACCGTCGGCGTGCTGGACCTGAGCCTGATGTACTACAAGGAAAGGAACCACACCGGTATCCCTGGCGCGCAGGAGACGAACCACACCTTCGACGACACTTACATGCTCAACCTGACCTGGATGCGCCCGTTCGAAGTCGCCAACCATGCGGCGAAATTCCAGGGGTTTATCAACTACGTCGGGAAAAAAGGCGAGGACTACCACGGCCGCGATACCGCGCCGGAAGCGTTGATGCGCACGGCGCTGATGGTGGCGGTACGCCCGGGCAAAAGCGTGAAGCCGAACCTGTACCTGGGCGTGGGTTATGAGTACTGGCATAACAAGTTCGGCGTGGACGGCGGCCGGGGCAGCCGTACATCAACGCCGACGGTGAATATGGAAATCACCTTTTGATACCCCTGAAGAAATCTGGATAAAACTGTGGGAGCTGGCTTGCCTGCGATAGCATCACCTCGGTACTCCCGATACACCGAGGTGTCTGCATCGCAGGCAAGCCAGCTCCCACAGTCTTGAACGCATTGTCACTTTGGGGCTGTTGCCAGCTCCGGACTGCCGGTTTTGCGCCGCGCCAGCCAATAGCCGAACACAGCCACGGGTGCGGTTGCCAGCATCACGATCACGGTGATCAGCAGCGGCTGCTCGATCATCGACGACACCAGCAAGCTGCTGAGAAAGCACAGCCCCAGTTGCAACGTGTTCTGCAGCGCCGCCGCCTTGCCGGAATTTTCGGCAAAGGGCATCAGCGCATTCGCCACGACGATGGGGTAACTGGCACCGTTGACCAGCGCCATCAGGCAGAACGGAATCAGCAGGGTGGTCAGCGTCGGCACGCTCAAGGTCGCGACCAGGTACAACGCCAGCATGCTGATGCAGTACGCCAGCAGCAACCACGGCAGCAGCGTCTTGCCCTGGCAGTGCTGCAGGGCGCTTCGGCAACTGTAGCCGCCCACCAGGAACGCCAAGGTCGGCAGCACATAGCTCAGGCCGATGTCATTCGGGCTGTAGCCCATGTCGCCCAGGATGAAGGGCGAAGCGGTCAGCCAGGCGAAGAAACTGGCCGAGCACGCGGCGAAGATCATCACGTTGCCGGTGAACACGCGAGACGTCAGCAATTGTCCATAACCCAGGCGCGAAGGTTCGCCCTCCTCTGCCCGGCGTTTCGGCGGGGTGCGCAGGAAGGCTGTCGGCAGCAGCAACAGCAGCGATACCCCGAGCAAGACGCCGAAGATCGCCTGCCAGCCAAAGTGATTCAGCACCATGGCCCCCAACAACGGCGCCAGGGCCGGCGACAGCGACATCAGCGGCATGATGCCGGCAAACACGCGATGCGCCTTGTCGGCCGGGTAGCGGTCGATCACCAAGGCCTGCCAACTCACCGCGGCGGAACACACACCAATCGCCTGGACAAAACGCAATGCCAGCAGTTGCGGCGCGGTCTCGACCCAAAACATCCCCGCGCACCCCAGCACAAACAGACCAAGGCCGGCGAGCAGGATTGGCTTGCGTCCCAGGCGGTCGGACAACGGCCCCCACAACAATTGCCCGAGCGCAAAACCGGCGAGGAAAATACTCAAGCTGGCGCCCACCGCGCCGGCGCCAACCTGCAACTGTTCGCCCATGGCGCCGAACGCCGGCAAATACATGTCCATGGCGAGATAACCGAGCATGCTCAGCCCCGCCAGATACCAAGTGAAACCAAAAGAATTTTTCATTGAAGCCTTGTTAATCCTGCCATCAAACTATTTGCTGACTGGCGCCCATTATGAAGCTGACAGTTTTGCTGTGAAGCGATAATAATTGGACACTCCTATCAACAAATTTGAAGGCAGCCAGCATGTGGTCCGAATATTCCCTGGATGTGGTCGACGCCGTGGCGCGCCACGGCAGCTTCAGCGCCGCTGCCCAGGAGCTGCATCGCGTGCCGTCGGCCATCAGCTACACCGTGCGTCAGCTTGAAGAATGGCTGGCGGTGCCGCTGTTCGTGCGACGGCATCGTGACGTGGAGCTGACGCCTGCCGGCCGTCTATTCATCGACGAAGCCCGCGGCGTGATGAAAAAGATGCTCGGCACCCGGCGCCTGTGCCAGCAGGTGGCCAATGGCTGGAGTGGCCAGTTGAAGGTCGCGGTGGATTCTATCGTCAAACCTCAACGTTGCCGGCGGCTGGTGCTGGATTTCTATCGCCAGTTTCCCGAAGTCGAGCTGCTGCTGGAGTACGAGGTGTACAACGGCGTGTGGGATGCCTTGGCCGATGAACGCACCGACATCGTGATCGGCGCCACCAGCGCGGTGCCGGTGGCCAGCCGCTTTACCTTCCGCGACATGGGCTTGCTGAACTGGCTGTGCGTGGTCAGTGCGCGGCATCCGCTGGCCAGTGCCGAAGGGTTGCTGAGCGACGATCAACTGCGCCCCTTTGCCTCGCTGTGCATGACGGATACCTCGCGCAACCTGCCCAAGCGCGACACCTGGACCCTGGATAACCAGCGGCGGCTGGTGGTGCCGAATTGGGCGTCCGCGCTTGACTGCCTGCGTGACGGACTGTGTGTCGGCATGGCGCCGGCGCATCAGGTGTTGCCGTGGATCGAGCGCGGTGAGCTGGTGGCGCTGCAACTGTCGCGCCCCTTCCCGGCCAGCCCGTCGTGCGTGGCTTGGGCGCAGAGCAAGCTGTCGCCGGCCATGGCGTGGTTGCTGGAGTATCTGGGGGATACTGAAACCATGAACCAGGAGTGGTTGAATGGGGATGATCTCTAGCAGTCACGAATATCCCCCTGTGGGAGCGGGCTTGCCCGCGATGGCGGTGTATCAGTCGAGACATTGGCAAGCTGACACTGCGCTATCGCGGGCAAGTCGAATCGTCGCACCGCCGCTCCCACAGGGCATCGTATTTCAATCCAGTAGGCGGGTAATACCCCGCACGATCATCTCGACTTCATTGGCATCCAGGGTCAACGGCGGCAGCAGCCGAATGACCTTGCCCCGCGTCACGTTGATCAGCAGGGCGTGCTCCTGCGCGGCACGCTGGGCCAGGTCGCGGTAAGGGCTGGCCAGCTCGATCCCGATCATCAAGCCTTGGCCACGAATCGCCAGTACCTGAGGGTGCTCGCTCAACTCCACCCGCAACCGCGCGAGCAAACGCTCACCCTGTTGCGCGGCGTTCTGCAGCAAGCCTTGTTCTTCAATAATGTCCAGCACCGTGCAACCGACTCGGCAGGCCAGTGGGTTACCGCCAAAGGTGCTGCCGTGACTGCCCGGCGTGAACAACTGGGCCACCGCGGACCGCGCCAGGCAGGCGCCGATCGGTACACCATTGCCGAGGCCCTTGGCCAGGGTCATCACGTCCGGCACGATGCCTTCGTGCTGGAAGGCAAACCAGCTGCCGGTGCGACCGATGCCAGTCTGGATTTCATCGAGCATCATCAACCAGCCATGCCGCGTGCAGTGATCACGCAACGCTTTCAGGTAGCCCTGCGGTGCCGGCAACACGCCGCTTTCACCCTGGATCGGCTCCAGCAGAACCGCCGCGATGCGCGTGCCGAACGCCTTGGTCATTGCCTCTATCGCTGCCATATCACCAAAGGCGACCTTGAGAAAATCCCCCGGTAAGCGCTGGAAGCCCAAGCGCACCGATGGCCCATCGCTCGCGGCCATGGTACCGAGCGTGCGGCCGTGGAAGGCGTTTTCCATCACCACCACCAGCGGCGCCTCGATGCCTTTTTTCCAGCCATGCAACCGCGCCAGTTTCAGCGCGGTTTCGTTGGCTTCGGCGCCGGAATTATTGAAGAAGGCGCGATCCAGGCCAGACAGCCGGGCAAGGCGCTGGGCCAGCCGTTGTTGCCAGTCGATGCTGTAGAGGTTGGAGGTGTGCAGCAACAATCCAGCCTGTTCGCTGATCGCCGCCACCAGCCGGGGGTGGGAGTGACCGACATTGGTCACCGCCACGCCGGCCACCGCATCCAGGTATTCACGGCCTTGCTGGTCCCACAGGCGTGTGCCCAGGCCGCGGGTAAAACTCAGGGCCAAAGGTTGGTAAGTGGTCATCAGGCAGGCGGCGGTCATGGCAGAGGCTCCAGTGCTTCGTTGTGATGGCTGCAGTATCGTTAACCACCCGAGCTGGATAAACTCGGCATTCCTGCGATGACTTTAAATCAAGGCTTGATAATGGACCTGTTCCAGGCGATATCGGTGTACGTAAAGGTGGTCGAGACCG
Source organism: Pseudomonas cedrina subsp. cedrina (assembly GCF_001983175.1). GTDB lineage: Bacteria > Pseudomonadota > Gammaproteobacteria > Pseudomonadales > Pseudomonadaceae > Aquipseudomonas > Aquipseudomonas cedrina. The sequence continues at coordinate 363,778 of NZ_MNPW01000002.1, read as the reverse complement.
GCAGCATGACGGCGGCGTCACACGCGTGCGGCATGTCGACCACCATGGTCGGTAACCACCTGCGCGCACTGGAGCAGCGCCTGGGCGTCAGCCTGCTCAAGCGCACCACGCGCAAGCAGAGCCTCACGGAATTTGGCGGCCAGTATTACCAGCGTTGCCTGGAAGTGCTGGGGCTGGTGGCCGACTCCGAGCAATTGGCCGAACAGGCCAAGAGCGACGTGCCCAAAGGCACCCTTCGCATCACCGCGCCCCCGGTGTTCGGCACCGAACGCCTTACCCCGGCCTTGAGCGAATTTTCCCGGCGCTACCCGCTGATCAACCTGTACGTGGTGCTGAGCAACGAGCGCATGGACTTGGTCGACAGCGGCTTCGACGTGGCGATCCGGCTTGGCGAACTGGAAACGTCCAGCCTGATCGCCAGGCCAATGCAGGACTACACCCTCACACTCTGCGCCTCACCTGCCTACCTGGCGCGACGCGGCACGCCTTCAACGCCCGATGACCTGCAGCAACACGACTGCCTGGCGTTCGCCTACCCGGCGAATGACAACTGGCGCGACACTGAAAAACTGTGGCGCATGACCAGTGATGACGGCGAGCGGGAGGTGCAGGTCTGCGGCTCATTGACCATCAACAGCTCGCAAGGCTTGCGCCAGGCGGCGGTGAACGGCATGGGCATCATCATGCTGGCCGATGCCCTGGTGCAACCGGACCTGGAGAGCGGCAAGCTGGTGGCCTTGTTGACCCAGTATCGACTGCCCAGCCGCCCCATGCACCTGCTCTACGGCCAGGACCGTTATCGCCTGCCCAAGCTGCGCGCGTTCGTGGATTTCGCCATGGAGAAATGGGCGCGCTAGAAACCTACGCCCAGCTCACGCAAGCGCGCCGCCGTGCGCTGCGCCGACACATGGTGTATGCCCTGCCAACCGAGCGCCATGGCCGCTTCGATATTGCCGGCGACATCATCGATAAACACCACTTCTTCGGGCTGGATATCCGGCAGATGGGCACGCACCTGGCGCAGGCTCGCGTGATAAATCGCCGCATCAGGTTTGATGAGCTTCAACTCACCCGACACCACGATATCGCGAAAGCACCGCAGGAACGGGTAATTGGCCCGCGCATAGGGGAACGTCTCAGCCGACCAGTTGGTAAGCCCGAACAACGGCACGTCGGCCTGATGCAACGCCTCGAGAATCGCCACGCCGTCCGACAGCGGGCCAGGCAGCATCTCATGCCAGCGGTCGTAATAGGCCTGGATCAAATGCTCATGCTGCGGGTGCTGTTCGATGAGGCTGCGCGTGCCTTCAGCCAGGGAGCGACCGGCATCCTGCTCGGTGTTCCAGGCCTGGGTACAGATGTTATCGAGAAACCATTGCCGTTCGTGATCATCGGAAATCAGCTTGCGGTAAAGGTGGTGCGGGCTCCAGTCGAACAGGACACCACCGAAATCAAAAATAACTGCATGGATTGTCATGGGTTCCTCCGTTTGCGCAACATGGCGAAGGCAGTCTGGCATGCCTGCGGCCGATAGCAGTAGGCAGCGGGGGGTAGGACCGTTCTGAAAATTGCCCTCCCCAGCTACATCGGAGGGCGACATCCTTTAGTGTCAGCTTTGCACCACAAGGAGATCTGTACTGAAGGGAATCAGCCATCGCGGCCACAAACCTGACGTAGAGGCATTCCAATGAAAGACATGACTTCCCCCGTTACATTACCCTTCGTACCCAGCCTGGAGGCGTTGCAACCTAATCAGCCCCTCCAACAGACTGGCGTCGCGCAAGACACCGACAGGCTCCCGCACGCTCTGCTCGATCAGGTCAGAGGCAAAACCGGAATAGTCGCGAGCCACCTAGCCCCTTTGCAGGGCATAGCGGCAGCCACTAATTCCATCATTGGCATACGCCCGGTCGAATCCGTGGCCACGGGGCTGATAGCGGCCGGGCACCCCACCAAGGACTTTCATATAAAAGGCAAAAGTGCCAACTGGGGACCGCAGGCCGGCCTGATCTGTACAGATCAGGCCTTCAGCAAACTTGAACAGTTTGTGCAGAAAACACCGGAAAAAATCGCTAACGCCAACGCGCAGATCGTGGGTTGCCTCCAGGGCGGCCATGCGGTCCCGATTCCCCTGAAACTCTCCAAGAGTCGCATCGACGAACTGACGGCGCTCGGCCACATCACCCAACAGGCAGGCCGCGACGGCACCCTGCGATTAAACGCGCGCGGGCCCAGCCAACAGTCTTACACATTCGAAGCCCACCCCATCTCGCCCGGCAGCGATAGCTACCTCATCACCCATCAAGGCAAACCGCTTGAAGTGCTGGCGAAGCAGCCAGAGGGCAAAGCCTTGACCGCCGATTATGACCTGCACATGATCGCCCCTCACCTGAGTGACTTTGGCTCACAGGATAACCTCCCTGTACCCGATGTCGCCCACAGCGTGTTCAAGCAACGAATGGAGCGCTACAAGCAGGTTCCGGAAGAACTCAGCGCCGACTTTGCGAGCGCCGCTCGCTTCTACAGCAAGGAAGATCCCCACCTCGGCAATATCAGCCCACGCCTGAAGCAGATGATCGGCATCATCAATCAAAAGCTGGTCCGCGACGGAGAGCGGGTGGTCCATCACAGTGCGGACTCAGGCAACCCTGTGACGGATGTGGCCGCTAACTACCCGACAACTTTTTTCCTGCCGACAAAACTAGGCAGATTCGATGAAATCAGCATTATCAACAACAGCAGGGAAATGATGGAATTGATCAAGACCGCCAAGGATAGCGGCTATCACGTGCCGTTGAATCCACTCTGGGAGAAAGAAGTGGTCGAAGTCAGGCGGTCAGACTTCATCCGGGCAAGAAATCGTTTTGCTTAAATCAGCGTAAAAACAGACAGCGGCCTGGTAACCCTGTACCGAGGTCGCTGTCCGTCCTATCAATTACGCCAATTACGCCTGGACCAGACCGTTGATCTTGACGGTCGGGTTCACATCAGCCTCGTAGTCCACGCCATCGACCTCAAAGCCGAACAAACGCAGGAATTCAGCCTTGTAGCCGGCGAAATCGCTGATCTCGTTGACGTTGTCATCGGTGACCTGGTTCCACAGGGCAGCGACGGCGTCCTGGACCTTGGGTTCCAGCTCGGCCAGGTCGGCACGCAGGCGGCCGTCGGCGTCGAGTTTCGGCTGGGCGCCGTACAGGCTGTCCTTGAACAGGCCGTAGACCTGTTCGATGCAACCTTCGTGAGTGCCCTGCTCCTTCATCACTTTGAACAACAGCGAGAGGTACAGCGGCATGATCGGGATAGCCGAACTGGCCTGGGTCACCACCGCCTTGAGCACCGACACACGAGCGTCGCCCTTGAGTGCGGCAAGGTTGTCGCGCAGGGTCAGGACTTTCTTGTCGAGGTCTTTCTTGGCTTCGCCGATGGAGCCGTTCCAGTAGATATCCTGGGTCAGCTTTTCACCGAGGTAGGTGAACGCGGTGGTCTTGGCGCCTTCGGCCAGCACGTCGGCGTCACGCAGGGCGTCGATCCACAGCTGCCAGTCTTCGCCACCCATGACTTTCACGGTGCCGTCGATTTCTTCCTGGGTCGCGGGCTCAAGCGTGGTATCGACGACAACGCCTTTGTCGGTGTTGATACCGCGCAAGGTCACGGCCTTGCCGATCGGCTTGAGGGTGGAGGTATGCACTACGCCTTGCGGGTCGGTACGGCGCGGCGCGGCCAGGCTGTAGACGACCAGGTCGATCTTGCCCAGGTCTTTCTTGATGGTGTCGATGGTCAGGCGCTTGATCTCGTCGGAGAACGCGTCGCCGTTGATGCTCTTGGCGTACAGACCTTTTTCGACGGCAAACTTCTCGAACGCGGCGCTGTTGTACCAGCCGGCGGAGCTCAGCTTGCCTTCTTCGCCTTCTTTCTCAAAAAACACGCCCAGGGTGTCGGCGCCGCAGCCAAAGGCAGCACTGATGCGCGCGGCCAGGCCGTAGCCAGTGGAAGCGCCGAGGACCAGCACCTTTTTTGGGCCGCCTTCGATGGCGCCGTGCTCAGTCACGTAGTCGATCTGTTGCTTGACGTTCGCTTCACAGCCAACAGGGTGAGCGGTCACACAGATAAAGCCACGAACCCGCGGTTTGATGATCATAAAATTTCTGCCTCTTCCAAGGTGCCGAAGGCCAGTGGTGGCCATTCAACTTCAATCGTACCGGTCTATGACGTCCAAAAAACCGAAGCGTCACGATAGTCGCAAATCTAGCGATTACAAAATCCGATCCACGCTGTGCAACCGGCGTTGGAACCTGTGCAGCGCCTTCACAATTTCACGCTATTTAAAAACGCCTTTTCCAGCGGCTTACGCCTTATCATGACGTAGTTGTTTCAATATGTTTCAAAACCCACCACTCGCGGCCACGGATCCGGACCTGTCGAATGGCGTCCTGCTGGAGTGAGTTGCATGAACAAGCCTGCCTTGCGTAAAAAAGCGGTATCGGTCGCCTGGGTCTTCGGCGTGCTGCTGATCATTGATGTATTCCCCGAGACCACCCTGGTGTTTCTCGGCCTGGTCGTGGTCTGCGGGATCTACGACTTCCTGCGCAATGGCCTGTATGACGCGCCTACCATCAAGAAATACTTTATCGGCAGTGGCCGCAACACGTGGCTGCTGGCACCGTTCAATACCCTGTTCGACCTGCTGAGTTCGCGTAACCGCCACGTCTACACAATGCCCGACCTGCCGTTGGCCTGGCGTGAAGAACTGCAACGGGTGATCGATGAGGCCATGGCCCACAAGGACGAGATCATCGGCTACCTGGATGAGCGCATGGCCGAGAAAAAGCGCGGCATGTTGTTTTTCCAGTGGTATGGCAGGCCCATCGAAACCGCTCTGGACATTCCCAAATTGCGCGAAAAACTGCCATTCGTGAAGACGATCGGCGTATCGGTATTCAACGAAAACCGCTCGACCTCGTTTCACTTCGGCCCCCTGCGCATGATGTTCCGCGTGCTCTACAACATGGCCCCGGCGCCCCATCACGAAGGCGTCTACATCCAGGTCGGCACGCACAAGCATTACTGGCACGACGACCCGCTGTTTATCTTCGATGACACCTTGATGCATGCGTCTTTCAACAAGAATGACGCAAAGCGTTACTGCCTGTTTATCGACATCGTGCGACCGACCGCCCTGCCCTTGGTGCTCAATGCCGTGATCGCAGGGTTTGCCGGGATGGTCTTTACCCTGCGTCGGGTTTTCTACAAAAACTGGAAGCTGATTCAGTGAGTTCTGCGGCATGATGGCGCTGGACGGTATTTGCACTCGGCCTTGCGCCTGAGGTAAATATCCGTCTCGTGCGACCGAATTCGGCGCCCACTCTTCTCAAGCCATCGCGGCCCCTTGCGGGTGCGGTGGCTGCGCTTTCAAGGAACCGGAATGCCCCAACGTCAAGTCATCAATGCCTCCGTCAGCCCCAAGGGCAGCCTCGAAACCCTGTCCCAACGTGAAGTCCAGCAACTGAGCGAAGCCGGTAGCGGCAGCATCTACACCCTGTTTCGGCAGTGCGCCCTGGCGATCCTCAATACTGGCGCACACATCGATAACGCCAAGACCATCCTGGATGCCTACAAGGATTTTGAAGTACGTATCCACCAGCAGGACCGAGGCGTGCGCCTGGAACTGCTGAACGCCCCGGCCGATGCCTTCGTCGATGGCGAGATGATCGCCAGCACCCGCGAGATGCTGTTCAGCGCCCTGCGCGACATCGTCTACACCGAGAACGAGCTGGACAGCCAGCGCATCGACCTGAGCAATTCCCAGGGCATCACCGACTATGTCTTCCACTTGCTGCGCAACGCCCGCACGCTGCGCCCGGGTGTGGAGCCGAAGATCGTGGTGTGCTGGGGCGGGCACTCGATCAATACCGAGGAGTACAAATACACCAAGAAAGTCGGCCACGAACTGGGCCTGCGCAGCCTCGACGTGTGCACTGGCTGCGGCCCAGGCGTGATGAAAGGTCCGATGAAAGGCGCGACCATTTCCCACGCCAAGCAACGCATTACCGGCGGGCGCTACCTGGGGCTGACGGAGCCGGGCATCATCGCCGCCGAAGCGCCGAACCCGATCGTCAACGAACTGGTGATTCTGCCGGACATCGAAAAACGCCTGGAAGCCTTCGTGCGTGTAGGCCACGGCATCATCATCTTCCCGGGGGGCGCCGGCACGGCCGAAGAATTCCTGTACTTGCTCGGCATCCTGATGCACCCGGACAACCGCGACCTGCCGTTCCCGGTCATACTCACCGGGCCGAAAGACGCAGCGCCGTACCTGCAGCAACTGCACGCCTTCGTCGGCGCGACACTGGGCGCGGCCGCGCAGGCGCACTACCAGATCATCATCGACGACCCGGCCGAAGTGGCGCGCCAGATGACCGCCGGCCTCAAGGCCGTGAAGCAGTTCCGCCGCGAGCGCAACGACGCTTTCCACTTCAACTGGCTGCTGAAGATCGACGAAGGCTTCCAGCGCCCGTTCGACCCGACCCACGAGAATATGGCCGGTTTGCAACTGAGCCACGCGCTGCCGCCCCATGAACTGGCGGCCAACCTGCGCCGTGCGTTCTCCGGGATCGTGGCGGGTAACGTGAAGGACAAGGGTATCCGCCTGATCGAGGAAAACGGCCCGTACGAGATTCACGGCGACCCGGCGATCATGCAACCGCTGGATGAACTGCTCAAAGCGTTTGTCGCCCAGCACCGCATGAAACTGCCAGGCGGCGCGGCGTATGTGCCGTGCTATCGCGTAGTGCAGTAAGCCAGCGGCGGTCGGTCATAGTTTGTATCTGTTTGGCGCGTGGCCGAGGGTGTGAGGATCAGAAAACCGGTCTAGGGTTTTCACTGTTCCCCTCACCCACCTCTGCGAGCAATCTATGGACCAACGGATATTGTCCTCTGTCATTCCTTACCCTAAGGTAAGGAATATCACGATGGAGATCTTCACTATGGCAACCGCCACACTCACTTCAAAAGGACAAATCACCATCCCTGTCCAGGTCCGGACCGCCCTGGGCCTGGAAACAGGCGATCGGGTGGAATTTGTCGAAATGGAAGACGGCAAGTTTTCCATCATTGCCGCGAGCAAAACCGTCAGGGACCTCAAGGGGCTCATCCGCAAGCCGGCCAAGGCCGTGTCCATAGAAGACATGAATAGCGCCATCGCGGCCCAGGGAGCCAAAGCGGGATGATCGGCCTGGATACCAACGTGCTGGTGCGCTATGTGACCCAGGATGATCCTGCTCAATCAGCCAAGGCGTCCCAACTGATCGAATCACTCACCGCCGCGTCACCGGGTTTTGTCAGCCTGGTGACCATTGTGGAACTGGTGTGGGTGCTGCAATCCTGCTACCAAACGGCCAAGAGCGACGTGGTGATGGTACTGGAAACCCTGTTGCACACGCGCGAACTGACCGTGGAGCATGCCGATCTCATCTGGCAGGCACTGCGCAAGTTCATCGCGAGCAAGGCTGATTTTGCCGACTGCCTGATCGAGCGCTGTGCCCATGCGGCCGGCTGCGACTACACCGCGACCTTCGATGGCAATGCGGCCAAGACAGCGGGCATGAAACGGCTGGCTTGAGGCCTACGGATACGCCGCTGCTCCAGAGGATTTGGGCACCGATCAGCACGGTGCCCTACTGTCGGATGACGTTCGGCTTGCAGACACGCAAAGACCTATCCGGCCAAGGCTCAGCGAATCCAGCCGCCCACCTGCCAATGGTACCCGTCACTGTGTTGCACCCAGTGCGGATGGACATAGCGATAACCCTCGCGCACCGGCTCCCAATGTCCGTGAACCGCCACATAACGCCCGCCTTCCCAGCGCCAATAACCGCGTGACCACACATAACCGTAGCGTGGCGCCGGCTCGACCTCGATCACTTGCACCGGCGGCGGTTGCGGCGCGACAACCTCGACGTATTCACGTTGCACCGGCCTGCGCTCGTGCACGACGCGCTCTTGTACACAACCGGATGCTGCGACGACCATGGCCGCCAATGCCGCATAACGTAGCAACATACAAAACCCTCGGGCGCTGACGCCCACTGCTGTAAAAAAGCCCCCTTGTTGCAGCCGCGCTCCTGCGTGGCCCTGGGTTCTTTTTAACAGGTGGTGTCTGTCTGCTTGCTGAACCTGCGGGCCTCAAGAGGTACACGCGACGGTCGGTCGCTTGCAGCGCACCAGCAGCAACCCGGCGCCCACCACGGCCATACCGGCGTAGGTCGATGCCTGGATCACGTCGCCAAACATCAACGCCGCCCATACGAGGGTGACGGGCGGTTCCAGGTAGACCAACGCCGCCACATGGGTTGCGGTCATGACTCGCAGCAACATCCACAGGCTCAAGTAGGCGACAAAGGTGGAAAACACCGTCAACCAGACAATCGAGACCAGCACCTCGGGTTCATGGGGAATGCTCAACGTATCGGTGTAGAGCACGGCGCCGGTGAAGCCGATCAAGGTCAGCAACGACTGGATGAACAGCGGCAGTACCAGGCCCGCATCGTGGCGCTGTACGCTGCGGCGCTCATACAATGTCGCCAGGGTCAGCCCCAGGGCGGCCACCAGTGGCAACAGGTACATCACCAGGCTCACACCCTGGCCCCCGCTGCCGTATTGGCCGGCAATAACAATCGAGACCCCGGCGAAGCTGATCATCAGGCCCACCCACTGCCAGCCGCCGCTGCGCTCGGCGGCGTTTCCCGTCGAGAGCGCGGCCGTCATCAATGGCTGCAGCGCAGCGATAATCGCGGCGATGCCGGGCGGCAGGCCATTTTGGATCGCTACGTAGAGGCAACTCAAATAAAGGAACTGCGACAGGAAACCGATAATGGCGTAATGGCGGATCTGCGCCCATGAAACCTTCAGCAGCCTGGCATTCAAGTACAGGCACAGGCACACCGAGACCAACAGGAACCGCCAGAACAGCAGGTTGAATGCACCGCTGCCTTGGGTACCCAACTTTGCGCCGATGTAGCCTGAACTCCACGACAACACAAACGCTGCTTGCACTGCCAAGAGTCCCAGGGTTGATCGCTTCATGACGCCTCCTGCCTTGTAGGTTGACGTCAAGGCTAAGGGGCACACATGATTCTGTATATTTGAATAAGCTGCATAAGCAATCCGGAAAAATGGAACCATGGCTAAACAGCTGAATATCGATTTGTTGCGCACCTTTCATGCCGTGGCGCGCTTTCAGCGCTTCAATGAAGCGGCCGACTATGTGCACCGCAGCGCGTCTACCGTGACCACGCATATCCAGAAGCTGGAGGATCAGATCGGGCAACGCCTGTTCAGCCGCAGCAACCAGGGCGTGGAACTGACGCTGTACGGCAAGAAGCTGCTGGGCGAAACCACCGAGTTTCTCAAGAGCCACGACCGCCTGCTGATTTCACTGATGCCGCAACGCATGGAAGGCAAGATCCGCCTGGGGATTCCCGACACCTATGCGCCCGCCTTCATCCAGCAGTTTTTGCCCAGGTTGATTGCCGACAATCCGTTGCTGGAGTTGGAAGTTGAAGCGCGCACCAGCGGTGAATTGCTGAATCTGTTTATGGCAAACCAGTTGGACCTGACAATCACAGTCAGCACACAGCCGCTGGCACAAGGCGAGCGACTGGGGTTTGTGCAACCGCTGTGGGTCGCAGCCGAGCACTTCAGCTCTCCACCGAATACGCCGCTTCCCGTCACCTTGCCCATCACCGGTTGCCCGTACCGCGCAGCGGCCTTGCAGGCGTTGAAGGATCACGGCATTTATCACCGGGTGCTGCTGGAAAGCCCCAATACCTTCGCGGTGGAAGCCTGTGTGCGCAGCGGTGTGGCGGTGGGCCTGATGGAGCACAGCCGCATGGGCGAGGGGTTGGTAGAAATGAAAGACCTGCCGCCGCTGCCGGCGCAGCATCTGTACCTGCTGTGCGATAGCGGCAATGCACTCGCGCTGCATTTGTATGAACAGGTAAGAGACGGCTTTTACGTTTAAGCCGGGCCGAAACGCTGCAACACAGCTTCGACAAAGCGTCGTAGTTTGGCCGTGCGCTGCCGATTCGCGGTGTAGACCAAATGCATCGATCGACTTGGCGCGTCAAACCCCGGCAGCACGCGCACCAACTCGCCCTTGTACAATGCGGTGCGCAAGAAGTCCTCCGGGCCGAGCACGATACCGAACCCATCCAGAGCGGCCGACATCAACGCCCTGCTTTCGTTGACCTGTAATCGGCTGCTCACTTGAACCTTGTGTGGGACCGCGCCTTCATAGAGCACCCATTCGCTGTCCGCCGGGCGCGACCAGAAGGCGTAGCCCAGGCATTCGTGATGCTCAAGGTCTGCGGGCAAAGATGGCGTGCCCCTGGCCTCCAGATATGCCGGCGAAGCACAGACAACCAGGCGATACGGCGCCAGCGGACGCGCGGTCAAGCCCGTGGTCGCCAGGGGGCCGATGCGAAAAGCGGCTTCATACCCTTCCTCTACCAGGTCCACAAAACGATCCGTCAGGTGCAGATCGATCTGTACATCTGGGTTGTCACGCAGAAAACTGGTAACCAAAGGCATCAGGCTATAGGAGCCGAAGGTTACCGGAGCCGTGATTTTCAACTTGCCGCGCGGGGTGTCATTCATGATCTGTGCAAAGGAGTCGGCGGCTTCGGCTTCCGTCAGGATGTGCTTGCACCGCTCGTAGTAAGCGCTGCCCAACTCTGTAAGGCTTTGCTTTCGTGTAGTGCGGTTGAGCAGGCGCGCGCCCAGGCGCTGTTCCAATGCGGATACATGTTTGGCCACCATCTGTGGCGACAGGTTCAGCCGCTCGGCAGCACGCGCGTAGGAACCCAGTTCAGCGGCCACCACAAAGGCATTCATACTTGATAAACGGTCCATCATTCCCCACTCCCAGTAACAACAGCCAATGTATTATCGCCATTTATCACCTCTTGGTTGCCAATCATCATAGCCACTTCCTACTTTTCCTGGAGCAAGCACATGAAGATTGGCGTAATTGGAGCAGGTTTTATAGGGCGTGCCGTGGCCCAGTTGGCCCTTGCCGCCGGGCATGAAGTGATGCTGAGCAACTCCCGTGGCCCACAGACCATGAGCAGCGTGGTGAGCGGCATACTCGGCGTGCAGGTGGGCAGCGCAGACGATGCAGCACAATTCGGTGATGTGGCGCTCGTGGCCATTCCTTTGGAGCACTACCGCAGCGTGCCCGCGAAGTGGCTGAAGGGAAAGACAGTGATGGACGCCAACAATTACTATCCCGACCGCGATGGACGTATTGAGGCGCTGGACCGATTTGAAACCACGACCAGCCGGTTGCTTGCCGACCATTTACCGCACTCCCACGTGGTGAAAGTGTTCAACGCGATCTTCGCCCCGGACCTGGCTCAAGATGCCCGCCCTCACGGCGCGCCCGACCGCCGCGCGCTTCCAGTGGCAGCGGACGATGCGGCGGCAAAGGCGAGCGTGATCAAGTTGCTCGATGAGCTGGGGTTCGATGCCGTGGACGCAGGCGGGCTCGATGAAAGCTGGCGGTTCGAGCGGGCCAAGCCTGCGTACTGCGTCCCGCTCGATCAGGCTGGCTTGAAGGTGGCACTGGCGGCGGCCGAGCGCACGGTTGAGTTGCCTCCTGTTGAGCGAACCCAGCGCCGCGGCTGAGCCCACGCACATAAAAAAGCCCGCTGACCGTCACCGGTTCAGCGGGCTTTTTACTGCGTGTTGCTTACAGCGCCAGGTCAGACGCCGGCTTGCTCGGCGCAGCCGCAGGCTTGGCAGCCTCGGTCGCCTTTGGAGCGCCCAGTTGCGGGATCGCAGGCGGCGGCGTCAGTTGCAGCACACCGGCGGTGTAGGCCCATTCCTTGGCAACAGCTTCAGGGCTGTCGTTCAGCTTGGTGCCGTAGCTCGGTACGATCTGGTGCAGTTTTGCCTGCCACTCAGGGCTCGCGACCTTGTCCTTGAACACTTTCTGCAGCACGGTCAGCATGATCGGAGCCGCAGTGGACGCGCCTGGCGATGCGCCCAACAGGCCTGCAATGGAGTTGTCGGCGGAGCTGACCACTTCGGTACCGAGTTTCAGGACGCCGCCCTGCTCTTCGTCACGCTTGATGATCTGCACGCGCTGGCCGGCTTGCCACAGGCGCCAGTCCGATTGCTTGGCGTTCGGGAAGTACTCTTGCAGCGCCTTGAAGCGGTCGTCATCCGACAGCATCAGTTGGCCGGCAAGGTACTCGACCAGCGGGTATTCACGAATACCGACCTTGGTCATTGGCCAGATGTTGTGGGTGGTGGTGCTGGTCAGCAGGTCCAGGTACGAGCCTTCCTTGAGGAACTTGGTGGAGAAGGTCGCGAATGGGCCAAACAGGATCACGCGCTTGCCATCCAGCACGCGGGTGTCCAAGTGCGGAACCGACATCGGCGGCGAACCCACCGAAGCCTTGCCGTAGGCCTTGGCCAGGTGTTGCTCGGCGATGGTCGGGTTATCGGTCACCAGGAACGAACCGCCCACAGGGAAGCCGGCGTATTCCTTGGCTTCAGGGATACCGGACTTCTGCAGCAGGTGCAGGGCGCCGCCGCCGGCGCCGATGAACACGAACTTGGCGTCGGTTTCAGTCTTGGTGCCGTCTTTGAGGTTCTTGTAGCTGACACGCCACGAACCGTCGTCGTTGCGGGTTATGTCCTGCACTTCGCTCGACAGCTTCAGGTCGAACTTCGGTGTGGTTTGCAGGTGAGCGACGAACTGGCGGGTGATCTCGCCAAAGTTCACGTCGGTGCCGATCGGGGTCCAGGTGGCCGCGATTTTCTGGTTCGGGTCACGCCCTTCCATCATCAGCGGAACCCACTTGGCGATCTGCGCCGGGTCTTCGGAATACTGCATGCCGGCGAACAGCGGGCTCGCTTGCAGGGCTTCGTAGCGCTTTTTCAGGAACTTGATGTTGTCATCGCCCCACACAAAGCTCATGTGCGGTGTGGAGTTGATGAACGAACGCGGGTTCTTCAGCACGCCCTGCTGGACCTGCCAGGACCAGAACTGACGGGAGATCTGGAACGCTTCGTTGATCTCGACCGCCTTGGGGATCTCAACGTTGCCGTTCTTGTCTTCCGGGGTGTAATTCAGCTCAGCCAGGGCCGAGTGACCGGTACCGGCGTTGTTCCAGCCGTTGGAGCTCTCTTCGGCCACGCCGTCGAGGCGCTCGACCATTTCCATCGACCAGCCCGGCTCCAGCTCGTTGAGCCAGACGCCCAGGGTCGCGCTCATGATGCCGCCGCCGATCAGCAGCACATCGACTTTCTTTGCCTCTTCCGCGTGAACGGACGTGATCCCCATCGACAAAGCCAGCCCCAGCAGGGCAGTGTTTACTTTCTTAAACATCAGTAGCACCTATGATAAAACGCCATCCGCCCTAGCGCCCCTGAGTGTTCAAGGCCGCGGGGTGGGCACACAAGACCGACGTATCGACCTCACTTTTATGTCCCTTCTGCGCTGACTTCTTATCATTATTGGCTTCAGCTACCTGGGCGGCAGCCACTCGCGGGGGCGTATACGGATGTACGCACCCGGGGAGGCCGGTCCAGGACGGCGCGCAGAATATCACGGCAAACGGCGTTTATGCGTCGTTTGGCCAATTGACAGCGCTAAATCGCGGCTTTTAACCCGCTGCTGTCAAGGCCGGCAGGCGCGACGTGGGGTCACAGGCCTGGAACTCTCAAGCAAAAGGCTGTTCTAGACACCTTCGCCGCTGCTTGCGTAGCATCGGCGGCTGCCTTTCGTGCCACCCTCCACACAGAGCGTTCCATGACTCTTGAGCAAACATCCGGGCACGTGCTGCCCGCACGCAGCGCCGCCAAAATGGAAGCTGCCATGGCCGTGGGCGCTTTCGCGATCGGCACCGGTGAATTCGCCATCATGGGGCTGATGCCCGACATCGCCCAGAACCTGGGTTTAAGCGAACCCCAGGTCGGCCACGCCATCAGCGCCTATGCGCTGGGCGTGATGGTTGGCGCCCCGCTGCTCGCCATCCTCGGCGCCAAGCTGCTGCGCAAACATCTGCTGCTGCTGTTGATGGGGCTGTATGCCTTAGGCAACCTGGCAACGGCCTTTACCCCGACCTTTGGTGCGCTGGTGGCCTTCCGCTTTATCAGCGGCCTGCCCCACGGCGCCTACTTCGGGATTGCCGCCGTCGTCGCCTCCAGCATGGTGCCCAACGACAAACGCGCCGGCGCCGTGGCCCGGGTAATGATGGGCCTGACCCTGGCCATGCTGCTCGGTAACCCCATCGCTACCTTCCTCGGCCAACACCTGGGCTGGCGCTCGGCGTTCGCCCTGGTCAGCGTGATCGCGCTCGTCACCATCGCCCTGGTCTGGCAATTTGTGCCCCACCGCCACGACGAACAACGCAGTGACCCGCGCAAGGAACTGCGCGCCTTCACCAAACCGCAGGTGTGGATGGCCCTGGCCATTGGCGCGATTGGCTTTGCCGGGATGTTCTGCGTATTCAGCTACCTGGCGCCGACCATGCTGGAAGTGACCAAAGTGTCGCCGCAGTGGATTCCATTTGGCCTGGCGGCGTTTGGCATGGGCGGGATCATCGGCAACATCGCCGGCGGCAAGCTGTTTGATCGCCTGCAGTTTCGGGCGATGGGCTGGATCCTGGTGTGGTCGATGGCCGTGCTGATCTTCTTCACCTTTGCCGCCAGCTCGCTGTGGGGCGTACTGCTGGGTATCGGCCTGGTCGGCACCATGATCGCCATGGCTGCGCCACTGCAAATCCGCCTGATGGACATTGCCCATGAAGCCCCCAGCCTGGCGGCGGCGTCCAACCACGCGGCGTTTAACCTGGCGAACGCGCTGGGGCCGTGGTTTGGCGGGATGGCGATCACGGCTGGGCTGGGGTGGACGAGCACCGGGTATATCGGCGCGGTGACAGCGTTGATCGGGCTCGGGGTTTATCTGATGGCGCGGCGGATGAAGGGTGGGCATTGAGCCACTGGCCGCCTTGAACAATTGTGCCGTAGGTATGATTCTGTAGCCGATGTACTTAATAGGCGCGAGTTTCAGCTGTATAACCGCGCCGAGCCCATTAGACAGGAACTATTCCTATCCACCGCAAAGCCGAATGCTACGTAGGCGTGCTGTGTTTTTTTCTTTACAATTCAGGAATGTAAATTAAGGAATTTTTCGTGAGCATTCCAACAAATTCTAAAGCGCGTCACAACGATGATGAAGTAGATCTGATCCCCCTTATCCAGGCACTCTGGAAAAGCAAGCTGACTATTATCGCAGCAACCGTATTGGGTACTATCGTCTCATTAGCGATTTATGAAACGTCCCCCGAACAGTGGACGGCCAGCACTTACATTACCAAACCGTCTCTGTACAGCTTATATAAACAAGTTAATGAAAAAGCCACTCCAACG
This sequence comes from Pseudomonas cedrina subsp. cedrina, assembly GCF_001983175.1. Lineage (GTDB taxonomy): Bacteria > Pseudomonadota > Gammaproteobacteria > Pseudomonadales > Pseudomonadaceae > Aquipseudomonas > Aquipseudomonas cedrina. The sequence continues at coordinate 348,340 of NZ_MNPW01000002.1, read as the reverse complement.
CCTGCAAATCCGCTTTCGCTGGAAACCAAGCTGTACAGCACCATACAAAACGATATTTTCTATTCGGCCATGGGCGTCATGGCAGCTAAATCGATCAGTTTGAAGGACACCCCTCCAAAATCAGGTGGGAATGAGCCGGTTCTCTATATCGCCTCAGCCACTGCGACCACTGCTGCACTGGCCAGCGCCCAACTGAAAGCCGCCATGGATACCGCCAATACCGAAGCCATAGCGCTTAACTTGCCGACCGTGGCTGCCAGCAATACGCTAAAAGCATTTAATACCCTTGATGAAATAAAAGTCGCTACCACCCAGAATGGCAAAAAGTATGCGCTTCTGGGCGCTTTTTTGGGGTTGATACTGGGTAGCATCTTTGTGCTCGGCAGGTTCTTCATTCGGCAATACAAACAGTCGAAGTGACCTTGAGCGGCGCTAAAGAAACTCTTCGATCAGGAAATAGACGACACAGACCAGCAGCGAAGCAATAACAACAATGAACAATTTCGCGGGGAATGTCGTTTTCATCAAGAGTACTTAGTGAAAGGAGATAATGGCTTGGTGCCATTATTGCATCGTACCCTGATTTTTTCACAGCGATTTTTACCGAAGTCGCGCGCACCCGCCTTGTACGACCAGCCAATAAGAAAACCCTAAATGTCAAGAATAAATTGACAAAATAGCAGTTATTTAATTTCCGTTCAGGCTACGTTCAGGTTGGATCCAATGGTCCGTGCCTGTAACATCTTTGTCATATTCACGATATGACAAGGATGTGTTTTGAGCTTTCCTGACAAAACTGTGCGCCAGAGTTTTCCCTCGACACTGATCCACCGAAACGCCACGGTCTTCACCTCACAGGGCGCCGATGAAATCGCCCAGCAGGCGATCCAGAACCTGATCGACAGTCGCTACGCATTGAAAGACCGCGTCAGCGCCCCGCTTAAAGGGTTGGAGAACGACCTGTTCGCCAAATCCCAGCCCCTCGACAGCCTCAGGCCAAAACTGCGAGTCACCTTTGGCCGCGCAAAACGCGACGGGACCTTCGATTGGCCGGTAGAAGAAGTCATCAACACCTTCCGCGCACAGAAACGCGGCGCTCCGGTCGCCGGCCTGTATGGCTTCGGTTACAGAAAGTCGGCGCTGGGCTTGATCCAGGAATTCTTCATCTTCACCGAGATGCTGGACGGCTACCTCAACGGGCTGGAATGGCTCAAGCAAAAGCGCGACATCCACAGCCTGATCACCGCGTCATTCACATTGCTACGCTCCCTGCACAACAGAGACATCGTGCACATGGATTTCTGGGCCAACAATGTGATGATCAACCTGGCGCAACCCTCGCTCACCAAGGCCATCGACCTGGAAAACTGCTTCCTTACGCCGACGAATCACATGAGCGAAGTGCTGGGGTTTCAATTCGGGTTTTATTATCGCCGGGAGGTTTTTCGCTTCGTGATCGAAGAAGAATACGACCGAATGGTAGCGGACGAACTGGCCCACTATGCCGGCGTTGATCGCGAGCGGTTTGACGAGGTGTACGCGGCGAGCAAGCACGAAAATATCAGCCGACGGGCACGGCGTGAGATTTTCCATAAAGGCACTGTCGTAACGGGCTGACCCCTGTGGGGAGGGCGCTTGCTCCCGCCGGGCTGCGCAGCAGCCCCACTGCTATTCAATCGTCGTGCAACAACCCAGAGCCATACTCACCATAACTACTGCCAAGCCCACTGCCGCCGAAACTCATCCTGGCGGCTTTGCTGGGGCTATGGTCGCCGAAAGCTTGGCATCCTCCGGTGAAACAAGGGTCGCTATTCACGCCGGCTGAGTTCGACGAACAAGCGCTTAACATCAACGTGCCGGTGATCATCACTAGTTTGACGAGGTTGGAGATCATTTTAGCTCCCTGTGGGCTGGAGGTGTAGGGGCCTCTCTTAAGGAGGATCGTAGACCTCAACAGCACCGGGGATGATGAAACTTTGCAGGGTGACAGGGTGGGTTCAGGTTGCCGCCTTGGGGCAAGGCGGCAGGGTGAGTTGTCAGGCCGCTGGTGCGACTTGTTCGTGTGCTCGGTCGACGAGTAGCGTGCTCAATTCGATTAACTGCTGGATTCCCAGGGCAATGGCGCGTTGGGATTCGTCGAGGTCGAAAGCCAGGGTTGCGGCCATTTGGTTGGCGGACGCTAGATTTTCGGAGGCGTTGGCCAGGAGGGTTTCGGTGTCTATGTTCGGGCTGACGATGAATAGGTTGCCGCTTGGTTGCTCGATGGGAGCACCGTTGGCGAATCGCGGCAGATAATGATGAATCGCTCGTTGGGCAGCGTGTAGCTTGGCATCAACAGGTACCGTGTTGTGATCAACATAAGGATTACGTGTTTTGTTAGGCATGGGCGAAGCTCCAATATGTTCGGGAGTTAAAACGCCTTAGCAATACGGTCTTCCACCTCCGGCCGCTGGGTTTACAGCGACTGGAGGAGGTTAGTCAGGGGAGGTCTGAGCGGCAAGCTGATAAGAACGTGGGAAATTTCTTGGCGAAACACCGGCGGCTCAACTTGGTCTTCAGAATCCAGGCCGCTGAGGGCTTTGCCGGCAGCAGACGAGTTGGCGACAAACTGTCGATTCAACCCAGTGCTCCACGGTGTAAAATGCGCCACGACCCTCCATCATCGAGGCTGCCATGACTGGAATATGCTTGACCCTGCCGGAAGACCTGTCCAACTCTCTCGCCGACTTGGCCAAAACCAACGGCCAGGCTGCAAGCTACCTGGCGATGGACGTTCTTCGCGACTACATCGAGCATGAAAAAATACTGACCGCTCAGATCGAGCTAGCGGTAAAAGGCGCCGACGAAGGCAAATTCGCCACAGATGACCAAGTGGCCGCCATGCGCGCCAGGCGCTGGAGCCGGAATGCGGATTGAGTGGCTTGAAAAAGCACTTCAAAAATCTGGAAGACGAAGCGAACTATATAGCTCTCGAATCCAAAAGCCGCTGACGACTTCTCATCACCAAGCAGTAAAAAGCCGCCTTATCGGCGGCTAATTGTCTTAGGAGTGATCTTCGGCGACTAAGCCTTCAACTCATCTGGCGTATGCGTCTTGAGCCAATCAGCCAAAGCGGCGTTCATTCGCGTTTGCCACCCGGGGCCAGAAGCCCTGAATCGCTCCAGCACGTCAGCATCAAAACGAACATTAACGTGCTCTTTAGTGGCTACCGACTTTGGCCGCCCACGCTTGGGCTTGAGCATTTCCTTTGCCTGAGCCTTGCCAAACAACCCAACAAGCACCTCGCTGGCGGGCCTGGCCTTAGCAAAGTCTTCAGCCGACCATTCAGGGTTCGCTGTATCGACCTTCTCAGGACTGGGTTTCTTGGTCATAATTTTTGACCTCCCGTTTGTTGGCTTTACGAAAGCTGATGACGTGGACCGCATCACCCCGTGGGGTGAACACTACGACATGCAGCCGATCCCCTATGTACCCCATCGCCCGATAACGACACTCGCCGTAGTCGAATCGATCATCTTCCAAGATCAAGGCCGTAGACCATTCGAAGTCCCGCACAAGTGCAAACGGGAGTCCACGTTCTTCAACGTTGCGAGCGTCTTTGGCTGGGTCATAGGTAATCTGCATGCGATTATCGTAGCCACAATAAATCATCAACACAAGGTATGCGTCGAAACCCTAACCGACCACATGTTCAGGTTGTCACCGAAGGTTGAGTGACCAGGCTTGAGAACCCGCCAAGTACCTGACAAGCATCCCTGATAAACTGCGCGCCATTCGCCCCGCTGACTCAGATTCCCCAATGCCCCTACATACCGCTCCCCTCTCCCGCCGCTTTAGCGTTGCCCCCATGATGGATTGGACGGACCGTCACTGCCGGTACTTCCTGCGCCTGCTGTCCAAACACACCCTGCTCTACACCGAGATGGTCACCACCGGCGCGATCCTCCACGGCGATCACGAGCGTTTTCTGCGCCACAACGAAGCCGAGCATCCGTTGGCCCTTCAGTTGGGTGGCAGCGTTCCCGCTGATTTGGCCGCCTGCGCGCGCATGGCCGAGTCGGCCGGTTATGACGAAGTGAACCTGAACGTCGGCTGCCCGAGCGACCGTGTGCAGAACAATATGATCGGCGCGATCCTGATGGCTCACCCTGCGCTGGTGGCCGATTGTGTGAAGGCGATGCGCGATTCCGTGTCGATTCCGGTGACGGTGAAGCATCGTATCGGCATCAACGGGCGGGACAGTTATGCCCAGCTGTGTGATTTCGTCGGGCAGGTGAAGGATGCGGGCTGCACCAGTTTTACGGTGCATGCGCGGATTGCGATTCTGGAGGGGCTGTCGCCCAAGGAGAATCGCGACATTCCGCCATTGCGCTATGACGTGGCGGCGCAGTTGAAGCGGGATTTTCCTGAGTTGGAGATTGTGCTGAACGGCGGGATCAAGACGCTGGAGCAGTGCCATGAGCATTTGCAGACGTTTGATGGGGTGATGTTGGGGCGGGAGGCTTATCACAATCCGTATGTGCTGGCGCAGGTGGATCAGCAGGTGTTTGGCAGTGAGGCGCCGGTGATTGGTCGGGCCGAGGTGTTGGCGCAGTTGCGGCCGTATATTGCGCAGCATGTGGCTTCGGGTGGGACGATGCACCATGTAACGCGGCATGTGTTGGGGCTGGGGACGGGGTTTCCGGGGGCTCGCAAGTTTCGGCAGTTGTTGTCGGTGGATATTCATAAGGCGAGTGATCCGTTGGCGTTGCTGGATCAGGCGGGAGAGTTGTTGGAAGGGCGGTAATGAGAGTGTGTCAGTGGGGCATGGGTGACTGGACCATTGCTTTCGCGAGCAAGCCCGCTCCCACAGTGGATTGATGAACATCTGGTAGGTATAGGCGACTGTGCGGCCGTCATCGCAGGCAAGCCAGCTCCCACAGGGGACCGTGTTGTGCGTGTGTCATTCGGGTTGAACCTGGCGGCGGTTTTGGCCTCCTATTGAGCAGTACGGCCGGGTATTCAAACGGCTGTTTTCAGGTTGTTGCCCTCGCAAACGATCGAACCCATTTGCGCCCTTGAGCGCCTGTCGGCGCTCGGGTAATGTCATCAGACCCACAGGACAGAGCACGCCCATGACTTCCAAGCTGGAACAACTCAAGCAATTCACCACCGTTGTAGCCGATACCGGCGATTTTTCCACACTCGCCAAGCTCAAGCCGCAAGACGCCACCACCAACCCTTCCCTGCTGCTCAAGGCCGCTTCGATTCCAGGCTACGCCAAGCTGCTGGACGAGTGCGTGCAGGACTGCAATGGCGACGTAGGTCTGGCCAGCGACCGTTTTGCGGTGGCGGTGGGTCAAGAAATTCTTAAAGTGGTGCCGGGCCGTATTTCCACTGAGGTGGATGCCCGCTTGTCGTTCGATGAAGGCGCGATACTCAAGCGTGCGCACCGTCTGATCGATTTGTACGATAAAGCCGGCGTTAGCCGTGACCGCGTGCTGATCAAGATTGCTTCCACCTGGGAAGGCATCCGCGCGGCGGAGAAGCTGGAAAAAGAAGGCATCCAGACCAACCTGACCTTGCTGTTCTCATTCGCCCAGGCCGTGGCTTGCGCTGAAGCCGGCGTGTTCCTGATCTCGCCGTTCGTGGGCCGTATCTACGACTGGTACAAGAAGGCCAATGGCAACGACTACACCGGCTCCGATGATCCGGGCGTGCAGTCGGTAACGCGCATCTACAACTACTACAAGGCTAACGGCTACAAGACCGTGGTGATGGGTGCGAGCTTCCGTAACCTGAGCCAGATCGAAGAGCTGGCGGGGTGCGATCGCCTGACCATCAGCCCGGACCTGCTGGAGAAGCTGGCGGCGGATGAAGGCAAGCTCGAGCGTAAGCTGTCGCCTGGGCATGCTGGCGAGGCCCGTGTGCATATGACTGAAGCGCAGTTCCGTTGGGAGTCCAACGAGGATGCGATGGCGACCGAGAAGCTGGCGGAGGGGATTCGTCAGTTTGCTCGGGATCAGGAGAAGCTGGAGGCGTTGTTGTCGGCCAAGCTGTAAGACAGATGGCGGCAAAAAGGGCGGTACCCTTGCGGGTGCCGCCCTTTTTTGTGCTCGCTGATCTCAAGCCAGTCACAGTTCAAAATGTGGGAGCTGGCTTGCCTGCGATAGCGGTGGGTCAGTAATGAATAGGTGGCTGACATACCGCTATCGCAGGCAAGCCAGCTCCCACAGTTGGGATGTATTCCAATAGTGGGATCAGTGGCGCTCGAGGGCGTTGACGAGGTCGTGGAAGGCTTCCCGGTTGGACTCGTTCAAGCCCATCAAAATCTTGTGCGCCTCCAGCACTTTGACCCGCACGATTTCCTCGGACTGGTCTTGCGAAGGCAGATCGGTCAGGCATTCCGGGCACGGGATCGGGCGGTCAACGATGTTGAACACTTGGTCAAAACCCATGGACTGCAACAGACGGGTGATGTCTTCGTGGGTGGTGACGACGGTCGGCAACAGGCCGACCTTCTGCCGGGACAGAATGGACAACTTGGCCAGCAGGCCAAGGGTGGTGCTGTCGATGCTGCGGGTTTCGGTCAGATCGATCACGATCGCCGAGAAGTTCAGCGCTGTGAAAATCCGCTCAATCGTCGCATCCAACGCCGAACACAGGGTCAGGCGCACTTCACCGACAAATTTCAGGACGAAAGTCCCGTCTTGCTCGGCGAATTGGATTCTTCCGGTACTCATCAAAGATTCCTGCTCAACACCAATAGGGCGATATCATCCGGCATCTCCCCTAGCGTGGCCAATCCAAAAACCTGCCGCAGGCCATCCAGGCTGCCGCCCGCCGACTTGACCTTTTGGGGCAAGGCGGCTTCTTTCTCTTTAAGTGTAGGCTCTGGAAGCAGGTCCAGGATGCCGTCGGACATCAGCGTCAGGCTGAACGTCGGCGGCAGCTCCAGGATGTGGTCTTCGTAGGTGGCTTCATTGAACAAGCCTACGGGCAGGCCACGCCCTTCCAGGTAACGCACACTGTCAGGAGTGTATAAAACAGGCATCGGCAGGTGACCGCCGATGCTGTAGGTCAACAGACCGGTTTCTTCGTCGATCACGCCGCCGACCATCGTTACGTGCTTGCCCAGCTTGCAGCTGATCAGGCCTCGGTTGATGTGGCCCAGCACTTGCGACGGGGTGAACTCCGGCAAGGTGCCATTGCGCTTGGACTCGAACAACAGCCGCGTGGTCATGAACTTCAACAACACGGTAACAAAAGCAGAGGATGCGCCGTGGCCGGACACGTCAGCCAGGTAGAAGGCGACACGCCGTTCATCCACGCGGAAATAATCGACAAAGTCTCCCGACAGGTACAGCGACGGGATGATCTGGTGGGCAAACTGGAATTCGTCGATGGTCCAGGGGCTCACCGGCAGCATGTTCATCTGCACCTGGCGACCGGCGTTCTGGTCTTCCTGGAGCAGGTTGAGGCTGGCTTCGAGTTCGCGGTTGGCGGTTTCGAGCTTTTCGCGGTAGCGCTGGTTCTCCACCATCAGCCGTGCACGATCCAGGGCACGGCGCACCGAATGCTCCAGCACCGCCAGGTCTTCCAGGGGCTTGATCAGGTAGTCGGCGGCACCCAGGCGCAAGGCCTCGACGGCATCGTTCATCACGCCGGCACCGGACACAACGATCACCGGCATCTCGGGGGCGAGCTCGGTTACCTGGCGAATCAGCTCAAGGCCGCCCATCTGGGGCATGCGCAGGTCGCAGATCACAAGGTCGGGCTGGTCGCGCTCGAATACCTGGAGACCCTGTTGGCCATTACTGGCCTGCAGGACGCTGAAGCCACTGTCTTCCAAATAGGCCGCGAGGCTCGCGCGCACTACTTCGTCGTCATCGATTATCAGCAGCGTGGCACTGGTTTTCTGCATGTGGGCAAACGGCGCCAGAATTAGGTTGGCGTAGGCGGCTCGGCAATGGCCGGGCGCACGTACTGGATTCGCTTTCTAGCCTCTCTGTCCTACAAAGCATTGGGATTTCGCCCATGCACAACGGTAAAGCAGAGGTGCCCTTCTAAGGCGCAGACGGTACTCCCATCCGTGAGGGGTTTCAAGCTCATGCCGATGGTCGCCGGGCGTCTTTACACCGCAAATCACCGGGAGCTATAAGAACAGGCACGACCACAACGCAAAGTAAGGATGGAGCCATAGCGATCGCGCACAAAAAAGGCGACCACTGGGGTCGCCTTTTTCATTTCAAAACGTCACGGCCTAGAAGTCGTCGACGACCTTGCCATCCTTGACCTTGAACTCGCGGTTCTGCAGGTAGGCGTTGCGGATAAAGGTGTATTTGTCACCGGTGATCAGCTTCTCGCTGTCGAGCAGGCTGGCGCGGGTGTCAACGAGGTTGAGGCCCATGACACTATTGCGCAGGGACACATCGTCCATGTAACGGTACGGCTGAGTGTAGCTGTCCACGTACTTGGAGGGCGCATCACGCAAGGTGCTTGGGCCCAGCAACGGCAGCATCACGTAAGGACCGCTGCCCACGCCCCAGTAACCGAGGGTCTGGCCGAAGTCTTCATCGCTGCGTTGCAGCCCCATTTTAGTGCCTACATCGATAAAGCCCAGTACGCCGAATGTGGTGTTGACCAGCAAACGGGCAGTGTCGACGCCGGCATTGTGGGGCTTGAGCTGCAGCACGTTGTTGGCCAGGTTGCCGACATCGCCGATATTGCGGAAGAAGTTGTGGATGCCATCTTCGACAAACTGCGGAGTGATCCACTCGTAGCCTTGAGCCAATGGCTTGAGGGCATAGGTGTCAACGGTGTCGTTGAAGGTAAAGATCGGGCGGTTGACGCTTTCCCACGGGTCGTCTTCCGGGGCTGCTTGGGCGGCGAACGGCGCCAGCAGGACAGTGGCACACACCGATAGCTGAGCGAAACAGTGGCTCCAGCGCATAGCTTTTGCTCCTTGAATAGTCTGTCATGGGCGCTATGCCCTGAATAAGGCCTGCAGTATATGACGGAAGTCGCCAATTAGGCATCTCCCGAGAACTGTCGCACCCGAAATGCACAAAATTCCTACAATTAATAATCCTGTCATAGACTTGTCATCCGGGCCCGATAGCGTTGGAGCTATTTCAGGGATGTCGACATGCCTCACGCCGAAATAGCCATCGCCAACGCTCCCGCCTTGACTGCCGTTCTGTTTGGCCTGAGTGGCTGCCTGGTGGACTTCGGTTCCCGGGCGCGCACCGATTCGCCCGCGCCCGACTCCCAGGCCACGCCCGGCGCGCTGAAGATCCTGCGCAGCCTGAAGGAGCAAGGCGTGCCCTGCGCCTGGCTGGACGAACTGCCCCCCTCTATCACCACGCCGCTGGCCGCCACGCTGCCGGCCTGGGTCAAGGCGGCATCGCCCTCCTCCATTCGTTGGCCGGCGCCCCATGCCTGCTGGCAAGCCTTGATGGAGCTGAACATCGAACGCCTGGAAGGCTGCGTACTGGTCAGCGGCGAACCGCGCCTGCTGCAATCAGGCCTCAATGCCGGGTTGTGGACCATCGGCCTGGCCTCCTGCGGCTCGCTGTGCGGCCTGGCGCCCGAGCCATGGCAGGCGCTGAGCGAACAGGAGCGCGAGCGCAAGCGCGGCAAGGCCACCGTTGCCTTGTATGGGTTGGGCGTGCATTCGGTGATCGATCACCTGGGCGAACTCGGCACATGCCTGGCCGACATCAGCCTGCGCCAGCTCAAAGGCGAGAAGCCCTGACACGGATCATGCACAGTTGCCGCCGGTGGATTAATCTACAGGTCAGTCCGTAGACCTTTCTCGGCGTGCCGCGGTCTATGCCAGTGCCTATTGATAAGAAGGAAGACGTCATGCCTGATCGCAAAAAACTTGAAGAACAGGTCGAGATCCTGCGCGGGCAGTTGGAACAGGAACCGCCGCTGCCTGCCGAAAAACGTGAAGCGCTGGAAGCCTTGATTGCCAAGTTTGAAGTGCAACTTGAATTGGAGCCGGCCACCCAGTCACCCAGTATTTCGGACGATGTGAATCAAGCTGCCATAGAGTTCGACGCTGAACACCCGGTCATTTCCGGGACATTACGCAATATCATGAACACGCTGGGTAGCATGGGGATTTAACACAATCCCTCGCCAAACACAGAACCAAAATGTGGGAGCGGGCTTGCTCGCGAATGCAGGGTGTCAGTCACTGGATGCTTAACTGACACACCGCATTCGCGAGCAAGCCCGCTCCCACATTTGGTTTGTGTGAAGGCTACTGGCGGGCCAGGCGTACGTTTTGGAACGCCACCTCTTCCGTACTGCGATACGGGTTGATATCCAAGCCGCCCCGCCGCACATACCGCGCATACACCGTCAATTTCTCCGGTTTCAGCAGGCGCTGTAAATCCAGGAAGATGCGCTCCACGCACTGCTCGTGGAAGTCCGAGTGCTGGCGAAAGCTCACGATGTATTCCAGCAGGCTGGCGTGATCCAGCGCCGAGCCGCGATATTCCACAACCACACTGCCCCAGTCAGGCTGACTGGTCACTGGGCAGTTGGACTTGAGCAGATGACTGTGCACGCTCTCCTCGACAATGCGCGAGTCATCGCAACGCAGCAGTTCCGGGCGCGGGTGTTCGTAGTTGCTGACGCTGATATCCAGGTCGTCGATGCACACACCGGGCAAAGCCAACACGCCTTCGGCTTCGATCTCGGCCAGGCTGCGGATGCGCACACTCACCGGTTTACCGGCAGCGGCACTGAGGTCGGTACGCAGGGTGGCTTCAAGGCTGGCCGTAGCGGCGAACGCGGTCTGGTTCAGCGAGTTTAGGTAGAGCTTGAACGACTTGGACTCGATGATGTTCGGCGAGTCGGCCGGGATGCAGAACTCACCGATAGCCACCACCGGCTTGCCCGACGGCAGCAGCCAGGACAGTTCGAAGCAGTTCCAGAAATCCACGCCCTTGTAAGGCAGGGTTTCGGCGCTCAGGCCCAGCTCGGCCCATTTGGCGGCACGCGGGATCGGAAACAGCAACGAAGGGGTGTAAGTGGAGATGTATTCACTGGACTTGCCCAGCGGCGAATGTTCGGCTGCGGGATGCATGGCGGAAACCTGGCTGAATAAAACCGCGCCAGTCTACCAGCCTTTGCCCCCGCGCCTAAGCGCCAGCGGATCAATCGACATTGAGCTTGCCGACCATGCCCGCCTGGTAATGCCCCGGCAGGTTGCAGGCAAACTCCAGGCCCGTGGCCTTGGCGAACGTCCAGGTCAGCTCGGCGGTTTTGCCGGGCTCGACCAGGACACTGTTGGGATCATCATGTTTCATTGCACCATGGCCCATGGCGCTGTGGTCCATCGCGCCCATACCGGTGGCGGTGAGCATGCCACTGGCTTGCATCTTTAACATTTCCTTCTGGTGTTCGGCATGCATCGCCGCGTCGCCCAGGTTGAATTCGTGCAGCAACCGGCCTTTGTTGACCAGCACAAAGCGCACGGTCTCGCCGTCTTTTACATCCACGGAATTGGGCGAAAAAGCGATGTCCTGCAGCGTCACTTCCACGCTGCGCGTGGCTTTGTTGGCAGGCGCTGGCTGGCCGAACGCATAGGCGTGGGCGGCATCGGCCATCGCATCGACACTCAATGCCGACAAGCAAACCGCCAATAACAGGGGGGTACGCAATGCCATCTCACTTCTCCAAACATGCCAATGGGGATTGATGCAAGCTGTTGGGGCGCTATCGCAGGCAAGCCAGCTCCCACATTTGACTGTGTTCACAAATCAAAAGGTGGGAGCTGGCTTGCCTGCGATAGCGGCCTTAAATACTACGAATATCTCAAAGCATGCGCCGGCTCAATCTTCGCCGCCCGATACGCCGGATAAATCGTCGCCAGGAAGCTCAGCACAAACCCGGCCGAACAAATCAGCAACACATCCCCACCTTGCAGTTCCGAAGGCAGGTTGCTGACAAAATACACATCTGAACTGAAGATATGCTGCCCGGTGACCCGCTCCACCCAGCCCACCAACTCACTCACGTTCAGTGCCGCAATCACGCCCAATATACCGCCGATCAAGGTGCCGACGACGCCAATCACCGTGCCCTGCACCATGAAGATCGCCATGATCTGCCGTGGCGTGGCACCGATGGTGCGCAGGATCGCGATGTCCGCGCCCTTGTCGTTCACCACCATGATCAAGGTCGCAATGATGTTGAACGCGGCCACGGCGACGATCATCAGCAACAGCAGGCCGATCATGGTCTTTTCCATCTTCATCGCGCTGAACAGGCTGCCCTGGGTGTGGGTCCAGTCATCGGGCTTGTAGCCTGCGCCCAGGCTGGCGGCGATATCCGTCGAGACCTTGGGCGCCGCGTACAAGTCCTTGACCGCCAGGCGCACGCTTTGTACCTGGTTCGGCTGCCAATGTTGAATCTCTGCCGCATCGGCCATGTGGATCAGGGCCATCGAGCCATCCAGCTCGGCGCCGACCTTGAAGATACCCACCACGTTCAAGCGCTGCATGCGCGGCGTGATACCGCCGGGCGCGCTGCTCAGTTCCGGCACGATCAGGGTCAGCTTGTCGCCCACGTTCAGGCGAAAGCGTCGCGCGGTGATTTCGCCGACCACCACGCCGAACTCGCCAGGCTTGAGGTCATCGAGTTTGCCTCGCACGATGTGCTGGGCCACGATCGACACCTTGCCTTCCTGGGCCGGGTCGACACCGCTGATTTCGATCGGCTGCATCGCACCCTTGTAGGAGAACATACCGTCCATCTGCGTGAAGGGCACTGCGGCGGTCACTTGCGGATTTTTCATCGCGGCGGCGGCCACCGGCTGCCAATCGTCGATCGGGTTTACGCCGACGATGGTGGCGTGGGGCACCATGCCGAGGATGCGCGAACTCATTTCGCGCTGGAAACCGTTCATCACCGACAACACCACGATCATCGCCAGCACGCCCAGGGCGAGGCCGATCATCGAGGTCATCGAGATAAACGAAACAAAACGGTTGCGGCGCTTGGCGCGGGTATAGCGCGTGCCGATGAAAATCGATAACGGTCTGAACATTCGCGGGCACCGTTGAAAAATTGAAAAAGCCCGACGTTAAAAAGCCGGGCTTGAAACAGGTCAGATGGCGACCAGATGACCTTCCTGCAGGTGCAACACGCGGTCCATCTGCCGGGCCATGCTCATGTCATGGGTCACCACCAGGAACGCGGTGCGCATCTGGGTGCTCAGCTCCAGCATCAAGTCCTTGATGCCTTGGGCGGTGTGGGAGTCGAGGTTGCCGGTGGGCTCATCAAGCATCACCAGGCCTGGGTTGTTCACCAAGGCACGGGCGATGGCCACACGCTGACGCTCGCCGCCGGACAATTCGGCCGGCTTGTGCTCCAGGCGATGGCCCAGGCCGACGCGTTCCAGCAAGGCCTTGGCACGCTGGCGAGCTTGCGGGATCGCGGTCTTGCCGATCAGCAATGGCATGCACACGTTTTCCAGCGCGGTGAATTCCGGCAGCAAGTGGTGGAACTGGTACACAAAACCCAGCGAACGGTTGCGCAACTGGCCACGGGCCTTCTCGTTCAGGGCCGACAGTTCTTCACCGGCCAGCCATACGCTGCCCTGGGAGGGCGTATCAAGGCCGCCCAGCAGGTTCAGCAAGGTACTTTTGCCGGAACCGGAACTGCCGACGATCGCCACGCGCTCGCCAGGGTGCAGTTCAAGTTGCAGGTTGGACAGCACCACCACCGACTCCGGGCCTTCCTCGTAGGATTTGCCCAGGTTGCGGCAGCTCAGGATTGCTTTTTCACTCATGCCCGATTCACTCATAACGTAAGGCCTGTGCTGGCTGGGTACGTGCCGCGCGCCAGGCTGGATACAGGGTGGCAAGGAAACTCAGGACCAACGCCGCGCCGCCCACCATCAACACGTCCTGAGCCTGAACCTGGGACGGCAAGTAGTCGATGAAGTAGACGTCGGCGTTGAGAAACTTGTGGCCGATCACTTTCTCAAGCAAGGCAATCGCGGCACTGACGTTCAGCGCGGCCAGAATCCCCACGGCGGTGCCGATCAAGGTGCCGACCACGCCGATCACCGTGCCTTGCACCATGAAGATCGCCATGATCTGCCCCGGCGTGGCGCCCAGGGTGCGCAGGATGGCGATATCGCCCTTCTTGTCGTTCACCACCATTACCAACGTGGAGATGATGTTGAACGCTGCGACGGCGACGATCAGCAGCAACAGCAGGCCGATCATGGCTTTTTCCATGCGGATGGCCTGGTACAGGTTGCCGTGGGTACGGGTCCAGTCGCGGGCGTAGTACTGGGATTCGCCCAGGTGCTGGGCGATTTCCCAGGCGCCGCGCGGTGCGTCGAACAAGTCGTTGAACTTCAGGCGCAGGCCTTGCACCTGGTCCGGCTGCCAGCGATGCAGGCGCGCCAGGTCGGTGAGGTTGGTCAGGCCCAGGTAGCCGTCGATCTCGCCGGCGCCGACGTGGAAGATGCCGACCACGGTAAAGCGCTTCATGCGCGGGAACATGCCGGCCGGGGTCACGGTGACTTCCGGCGCAACGAAGGTCAGCTTGTCGCCCATGCCCACGCCGAGCTTGGCCGCGGCCTTGTCGCCGATGACAATGCCGAAGCTGCCCGGCGCCAGGGCATCGATCTTGCCCTGCAACATGAACTTGTCGATGATCGAGACATTGCGTTCCTGCGCCGGGTCGATGGCATTGAGCAGGATCTTCTGCACCTTGCCGTCGTTGGTCAGCAGCCCCTGCATCTGGGTGAACGGCGCCACGGCCAGCACCTTGGGGTTCTGCTTGACCTTGTCGGCCAGGCTTTGCCAGTCGCTGATGGGCGCATCGCCCTCAATGGTCGCGTGGGGCACCATGCCCAGCACGCGGGTGCGCATCTCATGATCGAAGCCGTTCATCACCGAGAGCACCACGATCATCACGACCACGCCCAAGGCGAGCCCGATCATTGAGGTCAGGGAAATGAACGACACAAAATGATTGCGACGCTTTGCACGGGTATAACGCGTGCCGATAAATACGAAGAGAGGTCTGAACATGTCGGGGCTTGTTCGGAGGAAAAGAAGACGTCCCGGTGGCGGGGTCTGGTAAGCAGCTTTACACTCAGACCATTACCGTAACCTGGGGTTCGCCATGTCGACATTAGATGAAGAAGAGCGCCGCGAATACTACCGTATCGACGACATGATCGCACTCCAAATCAAAAGCCTGTCTGCCCCCGAAGCGGCGAGCAAGGAAGTGTTGCTCGATGATTCGCCGCTGTTCAACCTGCTCAGCGAATTGCACTTGAGCGAATTCGAAGCCCAGCACCTGCTGCGCCAGCTCAGCGAGAAGGATCGCACCCTCGCCGCCTTCCTGCGCGTGCAGAACAAACGCCTGGACCTGCTCAGCCAGATCATGGCGCGCGGCCTGCTGGACGAAGTCGGCGCGCCGCAGCGGGTGATCATTTCCGAGGGCGGTATCGACTTCCAACACGCCACCTCCCTGGCGGTGGGCGCACACCTGGCGGTCAAGCTGGTGCTGATGCCCCAGGCGCTCGGCCTGCTGTTGCGCGCGCGGGTTACCCACTGCAATCCCGAGGGTGAGGGCTTTGACGTGGGCACGGAATTCGAATCCATGACCGATGCCCAACGCCAGTTGCTCGCGCGCTATATCCTGCAGAAACAGGCCCAGGAGCGGCGCCTGGCACGGGAACAGAGCGACGCCCAAGACATTTGAATTCGTATCACCCCGCCAGACGAGCTGGCGCATAGGAGCAACTGTGACCCTGATCTACGGCCACCGCGGTGCCAAAGGCGAAGCACCGGAAAACACCCTGACCAGCTTCCAGGAGTGCCTCAAGCACGGTGTACGCCGTTGCGAACTGGACCTGCACTTGTCCATGGACGGCGAGCTGATGGTCATCCATGACCCGACCCTCAAGCGCACCGCCGACCGGCGGGGCAAGGTTGTCGAGTATTCGGCGGCGGACCTGACCAAGATGGATGCGCGCAAGGGTGGCCCAGGCTGGGTCCAGCCCTGCCCGATCCCGCGCCTGGAGGAGTTGTTCGAAAAATGCGACTTCGATCATTGGCAACTGGAAGTCAAAAGCGCCTCGCGCACCCGCGCCGCCACCACTGTATTGGCAATCCGCGAGATGGCCGTGCGCTTTGGCCTGATGGACAAAGTCACCGTCACCTCAAGTTCGCGGGAAGTGCTGAAAGCGGCGATTGAGCTCACCCCCGACCTGTCACGTGGCCTGGTCGCCGAATATGCCTGGCTCGACCCACTGAAGGTCGCGCAGAACTATGGCTGTGAGTATTTGGCGTTGAACTGGACGTTGTGCACCCCCGAGCGCCTGCAAAAAGCCCAGCGCCAGGGTTTGCACGTGTCCGTGTGGACCGTCAACGAACCCGCGCTGATGCGCAGGCTCGCCGACTTCGGCGTAGATAGCCTGATTACAGACTTTCCCGGTTTGGCCACTGCCACCCTCGGGAATTACTGAAATCGGTCTCCCCGGCCGGCTCAGGCCACCGGCCGGAGCCGCTCAAAAAAGCCGGTTGAGGCCGTCGTAGGCCGCTACCCGATAGGCTTCGGCCATGGTCGGGTAGTTGAAGGTGGTGTTGACGAAATACTTGAGCGTATTCAGTTCACCCGGCTGGTTCATGATCGCCTGGCCAATGTGCACGATCTCCGAGGCCTGGTAGCCGAAGCAATGCACGCCGAGCACTTCCAGGGTTTCGCGGTGGAACAGGATCTTCAGCATGCCTTGCGGCTCGCCGGCGATCTGCGCACGCGCCATGCTCTTGAAGAACGCCTTGCCCACTTCGTAAGGCACCTTGGCCTTGGTCAGTTCGTTCTCGTTCTTGCCGATCGAGCTGATCTCGGGAATCGTGTAGATCCCGGTCGGCACGTCGTTCACGTAGCGCCAGCTGCCGTTGTCGATGATGCTGCCGGCCGCCGAACGGCCCTGGTCATGGGCGGCGCTGGCCAGGCTCGGCCAGCCGATCACGTCGCCGGCGCCGTAGATGTTCGCCACGCAGGTGCGGTAGTTCTCGTCCACCTCGATCTGGCCACGGCTGTTGACCTTGACCCCGATGTTTTCCATGCCCAGCTTGTCGGTATTGCCGGTACGGCCGTTGCACCACAGCAAGGCGTCGGCCTTGATCTTCTTGCCGGACTTGAGGTGCAGGATCACGCCGTTGTCCAGGCCTTCGACCCGCTCGTACTCCTCGTTGTGGCGCACGGTGATGTTGTTGTTGCTGAAGTGGTAGCTCAACGCCTGGGAAATTTCCGAGTCGAGGAAGCTCAGCAACTGGTCGCGGTTATCCACCAGCTCCACCAGTACACCCAGGCCGCTGAAGATCGAGGCGTATTCACAGCCGATCACGCCGGCGCCGTAGATGATCAGTTTGCGCGGGGTGTGGCCCAGGCTCAGGATGGTGTCGCTATCGTAGATGCGCGGGTGATGGAAATCGATGTCTGCCGGGCGATACGGGCGCGAACCGGTGGCGATGATGATGTGCTTGGCCACCAGCTTTTCGACCACGCCGTTGGGGCAGACGACTTCGATGGTTTGCTCGTCGGCGAAGCTGCCGGTGCCGAAGAACAGGTCGACGCGGTTACGGGCGTAGTAACCGGTACGCGATGCCACTTGCTTGGAGATGACTTTTTCGGCGCTTTTTAACACATCCGGAAACGAAAACCAGCGCGGCTCACCGATGGCCCGGAACATCGGGTTGGTGTTGAACTGCATGATCTGGCGCACGGAGTGACGCAAGGCCTTGGACGGGATGGTACCCAAGTGGGTGCAGTTACCGCCGACCTGGCGACGGCTATCGACCATCGCCACCTTGCGCCCCGCCTTGGCGGCATTCATCGCCGCACCTTCTCCAGCCGGGCCGGAACCCAGTACCACCACGTCGTAGTTGTAGACAGCCATGCGTACTCCTCAGAACAGGCCAGGCGTACGGTTGGACGCCGGGCTAAATCATGCCGCGGCCAGCGGGCATGAAGGACAATTTGGCTCAAGTGTGTGAACCGGGGCACAGTCTATATAAGGCTCAACGCCGCGCACATTAACCCTTGGTCGCGTCGTAGGCCAGTCCATCCTGCTGGAAATAGGTGCGACAGTCACCTATGCATCGACTGCACCACCGCCTTCGCGAGCAAGCCCGCTCCCACATTCGACCGCGTTTCTTCAGGATGTACTCGGTCAAATGTGGGAGCGGGCTTGCTCGCGAAGAGGCCGGCCGGGGCAACACAAATCCCCAGCCATGAAAAAGCCCCGAACCAGTCGGGGCTTTCTCATTTACCACTGATACTTAGCGCGGAAACGCCGGCGGGTTGACCCCAGCCATGTCTTCCATCACACGCACCACCTGGCAGCTGTAGCCGAACTCGTTGTCGTACCACACGTACAGCACAACGCGGTTGTCCTGGCTGATGGTCGCTTCGGCGTCCACCACACCGGCGTGGCGCGAGCCCACGAAGTCGGTGGACACCACTTCCTGGGAATTGACGAAGTCGATCTGCTTGTGCAGATCGGAGTGCAGCGCCATGTAGCGCAGGTACTCGTTCATCTCTTCACGGGTGGCGGCTGTCTCAAGGTTCAGGTTGAGAATGGCCATCGACACGTTTGGCGTCGGCACACGAATCGCGTTGCCGGTCAGCTTGCCGGCCAGTTCAGGCAGGGCCTTGGCGGCGGCCGTGGCGGCACCGGTCTCGGTGATCACCATGTTCAACGCGGCGCTGCGACCACGGCGGTCGCCCTTGTGGAAGTTGTCGATCAGGTTCTGGTCGTTGGTGTACGAGTGAACGGTTTCGACGTGGCCGTTGACGATGCCGAACTTGTCATTCACGGCCTTGAGCACCGGCACGATGGCGTTGGTGGTGCAGGACGCGGCGGACACGATCTTGTCGTCAGCGGTGATTTCAGCGTGGTTGATGCCGTGCACGATGTTCTTGAGCTTGCCCTTGCCAGGCGCGGTCAGGACAACGCGGTCGACCCCCGGGCAGGCCAGGTGCTGGCCCAGGCCTTCGGCGTCACGCCATACACCGGTGTTGTCCACCAGCAGGGCGTCCTTGATGCCGTACTGGGTGTAATCCACCTCGGACGGGTTCTTCGCGTAGATCACCTGGATCAGGTTACCGTTGGCGGTGATGGTGTTGTTTTCTTCGTCGATGGTGATAGTGCCATTGAACGAACCGTGCACCGAGTCGCGGCGCAACAGGCTGGCGCGCTTGGTCAGGTCGTTCTCGGCGCCTTTGCGCACCACGATGGCACGCAGGCGCAGGCCGTCGCCGCCACCGGTTTTTTCGATCAGGATGCGCGCCAGCAGGCGGCCGATACGACCGAAGCCGTACAGGACAACGTCGGTGCCTTTGCGCGCGGCGGCGCTTTGCTGGCCAACCACATCGGCCATTTCTTCACGCACGAACTGCTCGGCGCTGCGGCCGGCGCCTTCCTGGCGGAATTTATAGGCCAGCTTGCCCAGGTCGACCGAAGCCGCGCCGAGCTTGAGCTCGCTCATGGCCTTGAGCAGGGGGAATGTTTCGTGGACGGAGAGTTCGCTGTCGTCGGCGGAACGGTGACGCGCAAAGCGGTGCGCTTTGAGAATCGCGATGACGGACTGGTTGATCAGGCTGCGGCCGTAGATCGAGCTCACCACATTGTTATTGCGGTACAGCTGACCGATGAGCGGGATCATCGCTTCTGCGAGTGCTTCACGGTCGATCCATTCACCAAGACACTGGTCGGGCTTCTGAGTCACGGTAACCTTCCACATGTAGGGGCTGAAAAAAGGGGCTACATTATGTCGTCCGACTGCCGGTTGAGCAATGCGCAACGACCAACAAAAAGCCCTTGCCAAAAAATACCACCCCGCTACAGCCCAGCAAATACGCGGGCTCCAGAAGGCCATCAGTTCAGCGAGCCGGCCAACTTGTCTGTAACACTCCAAAACAATCGCGTCTTTTGGCACTACATATTGAGTCAAAACACGCCTTTGTTTGTCTTAGCCACTACATTTCCTACAAACCGCATTAGGCACAGTCAGCAACTGACAGGCGGCACCTCTGGCCGTTACAATTACCGACTTTGTCGCAACGCTTGGAGCTCAACCTTCCGTGCCCGTTCTGCGTCTACCGCTACTCCCTGCCGCGGCAGGTAAACAGCATTGGGGCAATCTGCCCGGTGCCGCCCTGAGCCTGGCCATTGCCGAGGCTGCCAGCGCAGCCAAGCGCTTTACCCTGCTGCTCACCGCCGACAGCCAAAGCGCCGAACGGTTGGAGCAGGAGCTGAGCTTCTTCGCCCCCGATTTGCCGGTGCTGCATTTCCCCGACTGGGAAACCCTGCCCTACGACCTGTTCTCGCCGCACCAGGACATCATTTCCCAGCGCATCGCCAGCCTGTACCGCTTGCCGGAACTGGCCCACGGCGTGCTGGTGGTGCCGATTACCACGGCGTTGCATCGCCTGGCGCCGACCAAGTTCCTGCTGGGCAGCAGCCTGGTGCTGGATATCGGCCAGAAGCTCGACGTCGAGCAGATGCGCATGCGCCTGGAAGCCAGCGGCTACCGCTGCGTCGATACGGTGTACGAGCACGGCGAGTTCGCGGTGCGCGGTGCGCTGATCGATTTGTTCCCGATGGGCAGCAAATTGCCCTACCGCATCGACCTGTTCGATGACGAAATCGAGACCCTGCGCACCTTCGACCCGGAAAACCAGCGTTCCATCGACAAGGTGGAATCGGTCAAGCTGCTGCCGGCCCGTGAATTCCCGCTGCAAAAAGACGCGGTCACGCGCTTCAAGGCACGCTTTCGCGAGCGCTTCGACGTGGACTTCCGTCGCTGCCCGATCTTTCAGGACCTGAGCAGCGGGATTACACCGGCCGGTATCGAGTACTACCTGCCGCTGTTCTTCGACGAAACCTCCACCCTGTTCGACTACCTGCCCCAGGACACCCAAGTGTTCTCGCTGCCGGGTATCGAACAGGCGGCGGAAAACTTCTGGAACGACGTGCGTAACCGCTACGAAGAGCGCCGCGTCGATCCGTCCCGTCCTTTATTGCCGCCGGCCGAGCTGTTCCTGCCGGTGGAAGATTGCTTCGCACGCCTGAAAAACTGGCCGCGGGTGGTCGCCAGCCAGCAGGACGTGGACGCAGGCGGCGGCCGCGAACGCTTCCCGGCGGGCACTCTGCCGGACCTGGCGATCCAGGCCAAGGCCACGCAACCGCTGGAAGCGCTGTCCAACTTCCTCGCTGACTTCCCCGGCCGCGTGCTGTTTACCGCCGAATCCGCCGGTCGTCGCGAAGTGCTGCTGGAACTGCTTGAGCGCCTGAAGCTGCGACCGAAGACCGTCGACAGTTGGCCGGATTTTGTAAAAAGCAAAGAACGCCTGGCAATCACCATCGCACCGCTCGATGAAGGCCTTCTGCTGGACGACCCGGCCCTGGCGCTGATCGCCGAAAGCCCGCTGTTCGGCCAGCGCGTGATGCAGCGCCGACGCCGCGAAAAACGCGCCGACGCCAACAACGACGCCGTGATCAAGAACCTCACCGAACTGCGCGAAGGCGCGCCGGTGGTGCATATCGACCATGGCGTGGGCCGCTACCTGGGCCTGCAAACCCTGGAGATCGACAACCAGGCGGCCGAATTTCTCACCATGGAATACGCCGAGGGCGCCAAGCTCTACGTGCCGGTGGCCAGCCTGCACCTGATCGCGCGCTACACCGGCAGCGACGACGCGTTGGCGCCGTTGCACCGCCTGGGCTCCGAAACCTGGCAGAAAGCCAAGCGCAAGGCCGCCGAGCAAGTGCGCGACGTCGCCGCCGAACTGCTCGACATCTACGCCCGCCGTGCCGCGCGCGAAGGTTATGCGTTCGCCGACCCGAAAGCCGACTACGCCACCTTCAGCGCCGGCTTCGCATTCGAAGAAACCCCGGATCAGCAAACCACCATCGAAGCCGTGCGCGCCGACATGCTCGCGCCCAAGCCGATGGACCGCCTGGTCTGCGGCGACGTGGGCTTCGGCAAGACCGAAGTGGCGATGCGCGCCGCCTTCATCGCGGTGCATGGCGGCAAGCAAGTGGCGATCCTGGTGCCGACCACCCTGCTCGCCCAGCAGCACTACAACAGCTTCCGCGACCGCTTTGCCGACTGGCCGGTGAGCGTGGAAGTGATGAGCCGTTTCAAGTCCGCCAAGGAAGTGAATGCGGCCATCGCCGACCTGGCGGAAGGCAAGATCGATATCGTCATCGGCACCCACAAGCTGTTGTCGGACGATGTGAAGATCAAGAACCTGGGCCTGGTGATCATCGACGAAGAACACCGCTTCGGCGTGCGTCAAAAAGAACAGCTGAAAAACCTGCGCAGTGAAGTCGACATCCTGACCCTGACCGCCACGCCGATCCCGCGCACGTTGAACATGGCCGTGTCGGGCATGCGCGACCTGTCAATCATCGCCACGCCGCCGGCGCGGCGCTTGTCGGTGCGCACCTTCGTGATGGAGCAGAACAAAAGCACGGTCAAGGAAGCGTTGCTGCGTGAACTGCTGCGCGGCGGCCAGGTGTACTACCTGCACAACGACGTGAAGACCATCGAAAAATGCGCCGCCGACCTCGCCGAACTGGTGCCCGAAGCGCGTATCGCCATCGGCCACGGGCAGATGCGCGAGCGCGAACTCGAACAGGTGATGAGCGACTTCTACCACAAGCGCTTCAACGTGCTGATCGCCTCGACCATCATCGAGACCGGCATCGACGTGCCGAGCGCCAACACCATCATCATCGAGCGCGCCGACAAGTTCGGCCTGGCCCAGTTGCACCAGTTGCGCGGCCGGGTCGGGCGCAGTCATCACCAGGCCTACGCCTATTTGCTGACGCCGCCACGGCAACAGATTACCTCCGACGCGGAAAAGCGCCTGGAGGCGATCGCCAATACCCAGGACCTGGGCGCAGGTTTTGTGCTGGCCACCAACGACCTGGAAATTCGTGGCGCCGGCGAACTGCTGGGCGACGGCCAGAGCGGGCAGATCCAGGCGGTGGGTTTCACCCTGTATATGGAGATGCTCGAACGCGCGGTGAAAGCCATTCGCAAGGGCGAGCAGCCGAACCTCGACCAACCATTGGGCGGCGGCCCGGAAATCAACCTGCGCTTGCCGGCCTTGATTCCCGAAGACTACCTGCCGGACGTGCATGCGCGGCTGATCCTGTACAAGCGCATCGCCTCGGCCACTGACGAAGAGGGCCTCAAGGACCTGCAGGTGGAGATGATCGACCGCTTCGGCCTGCTGCCGGAGCCGACCAAGAACCTGGTGCGCCTGACCCTGCTCAAATTGCAGGCCGAGCAACTGGGCATCAAGAAGGTCGACGCCGGGCCGCAGGGTGGGCGTATCGAGTTCGAAGCGCAGACGCCGGTGGACCCGTTGGTGCTGATCAAGCTGATCCAGGGCCAGCCCAACCGCTACAAGTTCGAAGGGGCTACGCTGTTCAAGTTCATGGTGCCGATGGAACGTGCCGAAGAACGCTTTAATACATTGGAGGCGCTGTTCGAGCGCCTCATCCCGAAATCTGCTTGAAGGACGCCCCGATGCGCCTGTTCCGCATGTTGAGCCTGTTGTTGCTGGTAGCGGCACCCGCGGCGTTCGCCGACAGCCCGTACCAGGTGGAGATGATCCTGGTGCGCCAGAACGCCGAGCCGGTGATCAATAGCCGCGCCGCGCCGGAAGACTGGGACACCGGGGCGCTGCGCCTGGGCGATAAGCTGAGCCCACCGCGCCTTTCCAGCATTGTCGACAAGCTGCGCGCCGACTCCACCTACACCGTGCTGTTGCACAAGGCGTGGGAACAGAACCTCGGCGAGCAACCGGTGAAGCTGGCGATTACCGACGGCCAGGAGCAGTTCGGGCAGTTCCCCATCGAAGGCGTGTTGAACCTGCAATTGGGCCGCTTCACCGATATCGACGCAGACTTCTGGATCAACCAGTTCGACGGCAACGGCAGCGTGATCGCCAGCGAACACCTGGCCCAGAAGGACGTGCGCACCAAGAACAACCAGCTCAACTACCTGGACGGCGGCCACCTGGCGCTGCTGATCAAGATCACCTCGTTGACCGCCAAGCCACCCAGCGCACCACCGCCCGACCTGCAGGACTGATCCAGCGCCATGCCCCTGACGTCGTCGCTGACCAAACCCCTGGCCCCTTCGTGGGCCAATCGCTTCAAAGAGCAGAGCCTCGAGCGCGGACGGCGGTATGCCCTGGAGAACCGGGTGCGCATCGTCGAGTCCGGCGACAGCACCATCACCGCCAGCTGCGAAGGCTCGGGCGGCAACGTCTATCGGCAGACCATCTCGCTGCGCGAGTCGGCCAAGGGCATGCTGATCCTGGTGGACAGCCGCTGTACCTGCCCGGTGCACACCAACTGCAAACACATCGCGGCGGTGCTGCTCAAGGTCCAGGAAACCCTGGCCTACCCGGCCGCGACCCAGGATGCCGAGTTGCTGGAAAAACTCCAGGCCGTGCTGGAAAACCGCCCGGTACTGCCGCAGGTGGTCATGGAGGATGTGCTGCCCGTGCCACGCCTATGGCTGGCCAGTGTCGAATTCAGCGCCTTTGAACCGCGCAACGGCAAGATGCAGCGCTATATCCAGCATCGCGCGGCGTTGTCGTTCAACTACCTGGGCAACTATGTCAGCGGGCAGAAAAACGCCGACATCATCGTGCGCCAGGACACCCAGAGCCTGCGCATCAAGCGCCATCCCGAGCTTGAGCAGCCGTACCGCGAGCGCCTGCGCCTGCTCGGTTTCAAGATCGCCACGCGCCAGAGCAAGGCCTTGCCGGAAAGCGCCGGCGAGTTGTTCGAGCTGGTCAATGACAGCGCCTGGCTCAACTTCACCCTCAATGCCCTGCCCACGTTGCGGGCCGAGGGTTGGGAGCTGCAGATCGAAGAAGATTTCGGCTTCGACCTGAGCGCCGTCGATGACTGGTACGCCACCGTCGACGAAGGCCCGGAGCGCGATTGGTTCGACCTGGAGCTGGGGATCATCGTCAACGGTGAGCGCCTGAGCCTGCTGCCGATTCTGCTGAACCTGATGCGCTCCCACACCGAGATCCTCAACCCAGAGAAACTGGCGCGGCGCCGCGATGATGAACTGATCCTGGTGAATATCCCTGGCCTGCCCAACGGCGGCCATGGTCCGCTGCAAGTCGCGTTGCCTTATGGACGCCTGAAGCCGGTGCTGGCCACCTTGGGCGAGTTCTACCTGCAAGAGCCCGGTACGACCACGTTACGCCTGGCCAAGGCCGATGCGATTCGCCTGAACCCGCTGGAAGACCTGCCGCTGCAATGGGAAGGCGGCGAAAAGATCCGCAACTTCGCCCAGCGCCTGCGAGATATCAAGGACTTCACCTGCGTGGCGCCCGAAGGGCTGAATGCGACCTTGCGCCCGTATCAACTGGAAGGCTTGAGCTGGATGCAGTCGCTGCGTCAGCTTGATGTCGGCGGCATTCTTGCGGATGACATGGGCCTGGGTAAAACCCTGCAGACCCTTGCGCATATTCTCACGGAAAAAAACGCCGGGCGCCTGGATCGACCCTGCATGGTGGTGATGCCGACCAGCCTGATTCCCAACTGGCTCGATGAAGCGGCGCACTTCACACCGCAACTGAAGGTGTTGGCGCTGTATGGCGCGTCACGCAAGAAGTATTTCCCGCCCTTAAAGGAAAACGCCCTGCAGGATTATGACCTGCTGCTGACCACCTATGCCCTGCTGCCCAAAGACATCGACACGTTGGCCGCCCTGCCCTTGCACGTGCTGATCCTCGACGAAGCCCAATACATCAAGAACCCGTCCAGCAAGGCGGCCCAGGCGGCGCGCGAGCTGAATGCCCGGCAGCGTTTGTGCCTGAGCGGCACGCCGCTGGAAAACCACTTGGGCGAGTTGTGGTCGCTGTTCCACTTCCTGCTGCCGGGTTGGCTGGGTGACGTGAAAAGCTTCAATCGCGATTACCGCGTACCCATCGAAAAGCGCGCCAGCGATGTACGACTGCAGCACCTCAACGGTCGGATCAAACCCTTCCTGCTGCGCCGCACCAAGGAACAGGTGGCCACGGAGTTGCCGCCCAAGACCGAGATCATCCACTGGGTGGACCTCAGCGAAGCCCAGCGCGACGTGTACGAAACCATGCGTCTGGCCATGGACAAGAAGGTGCGCGACGAGATCACCCGCAAGGGCGTGGCGCGCAGCCAGATCATCATTCTTGAAGCACTGCTCAAGTTACGTCAGGTGTGCTGCGATTTGCGGCTGGTCAATGACGCCACCCTGCCCGCCCGTGGCGGCAGCTCGGGCAAGCTTGATAGCCTGATGGCGATGCTCGAGGAGCTGTTTGCGGAAGGTCGGCGCATCCTGCTGTTTTCCCAGTTCACCTCGATGCTGAGCCTGATCGAAATCGAGCTTCAAAAGCGCGGCGTCGCCTACGCCTTGTTGACCGGCCAGACCCGTGATCGGCGCACGCCGGTGAAGGACTTCCAGAGCGGCAAGTTGCAGATCTTTCTGATCAGCCTGAAGGCCGGCGGTGTAGGTCTGAACCTGACCGAAGCCGACACGGTGATCCACTACGACCCGTGGTGGAACCCGGCCACGGAAAACCAGGCGACTGACCGTGCGTACCGCATCGGCCAGGAGAAGCCGGTGTTCGTGTACAAGATGATTGCGCGCGGGACGGTGGAGGAGAAAATCCAGCACCTGCAAAAGGAGAAGTCAGATTTGGCGGCGGGTGTGCTGGATGGGCGCACGACTGAGGACTGGCAGTTGGGCAATGAGGATATCGAGGCGTTGTTTGCGCCGTTGCCCAATAAGCAAGAGAAGCGCTGACTGTTAGACCGTCATCGCAGGCAAGCCAGCTCCCACCTTTTGATTTGTGAATACATTCAAGTGTGGGAGCTGGCTTGCCTGCGATGGACTCAACGCGATTTTCAGCCAGGCAAAGGTGCAAACAGCGCCTCGATATCCCGCTGCTCCAGCTTCCAGCCAGCACTGGCGCCCCCTTCCAGCACCCCATCGGCCAACGCCGCTTTCTCCAACTGCAGCGCCTGAATCTTTTCTTCGACCGTTCCCCGGGCAATCATCTTGTACACGAACACGGGCTTATCCTGTCCAATCCGGTAAGCCCGATCCGTCGCCTGATTTTCCACCGCAGGGTTCCACCAAGGGTCGTAGTGAATCACCGTATCCGCAGCGGTCAGGTTCAAGCCGGTGCCACCCGCTTTCAGACTGATCAGGAACAACGGCGTCCTGCCCTCTTGGAAGTTCTTCACCGGCGTGCGCCGATCAAGGGTTTCACCGGTGAGAATCGAATACTCGACCGCACGCTGTTTCAGTTCTTCTTCAATCAACGCCAACATCGACGTGAATTGCGAGAACAGCAGAACTCGCCGCCCTTCGCTGAGCAGTTCCTCTAACATATCCATCAAACTGCCCAGCTTGCCGGTGCCGGCTTTCGCGGCCTTGGTCACCGGTGCCGACTTGACCAGCCGTAAGTCACAACACACCTGACGCAACTTGAGCAACGCTTCAAGAATGATGATCTGACTGCGTGCGACACCGTGGCGACTGATTTCATCGCGCACTTTTTTGTCCATGGCCACTCGGACGGTTTCGTAGACATCCCGCTGTGCATCGCTCAAATCAACCCAATGGACGATTTCGGTCTTGGTCGGCAGCTCGGTGGCCACTTGTTCTTTCTTGCGCCGCAACAGAAACGGCTTGATACGTGCGGTGAGGTGCTGCATACGCTGGGCATTGCCATGTTTTTCGATCGGCGTGCGGTAATCACGATTGAAGGTCTTGCTGTCACCCAACCAGCCCGGCAACAGGAAGTGGAACAGCGACCACAACTCGCCCAGATGGTTTTCCAGCGGCGTACCGCTCAGGCACAACCGCTGGCCGGCCTCCAACTGACGAGCCGCCTGGGCTGCCTTGCTGTTGGGGTTCTTGATGTTCTGCGCTTCGTCGAGGATCAGCACGCTCCAGCGCTGTGGCTGCAGCACTTCAAGGTCTCGCGGCAACAGCGCGTAGGTGGTGAGCACCAGGTCATAATCGCTCAGGCGCGTGAAATCACTCTGGCGTTGGGTGCCATGCAGCGCCAACACTTTGAGCTGCGGGGTAAAACGCGCGGCTTCATCCATCCAGTTAGGGATCAGGCTGGTGGGCATCACCGCCAGTGCGGGCGCCTGCAAGCGGCTGGCCTGCTTTTCGCAGAGCAGATGCGCAAGGGCCTGCAGGGTTTTACCCAGGCCCATGTCATCCCCAAGAATCCCGCCAACTTCCAGCTCGCGCAGGGTTTGCATCCAGTTCAAGCCTTCGAGCTGATAGCCGCGAAGTTCGGCGCTCAACCCCTGGGGGGCGGGTACATGCACATGGACGGCATCTTTCAGACGCTTGGCGAAATCACGCAGCCGCTCGCCGCCCTGCCAGACCAGGGGAATGCCTTCCAGATCACTCAGCCGTGCCGCATCCGGCGCGCGCAGCCGCAATGTGTCACCTTCGGGTGCACGCAGGTAGAGCTCGCCGAGGGTGGCCATCAGCGGTTTGATGCGACCGTAGGGCAGCGCGACCTTGGTGTTATCACGCGCCCCCAGGCTGACCAGTACGCGCTCATCGTCGCCACGCTCGGCCATGTAGGTGGGATCGAGCAGCCTGGGCTGACGGCGCATCAAGTCAAGTACGATTGGCAGCAGGCTGTGGCGCTCGCCGTTGACTTCGATGCCCAGCTCAAGGTCAAACCACTCGTGACCGGGCGACTCCTCGATGTCGGCGTACCAGTGGTCCACGGCTTCCACGTCGTAATAAAAGCCAGGATCGAGGACGATATCCCAACCCGACTCGCGAAGGGCGGGCACATGATGCTCGACGAAATTTAACCAGTATTCATCCGCGGGCAGGTCAAACATCTCGCCGGCGCTTTCCGGCAACGCGCGCGTCTTGCGATTGACCTTGGCAAAGCCCAGTTTGGTCAGGACTTTGCGCAATGCTCTCTCGGCCAAAGGCTTGCGTTGGATACGCTGGGTTTCGGTACCACTCAACAAGCGTATCTCAGTGCCAGCCTTATCGCTGGCCAAGCTATCGCCATAACGAAAGGCCAGCGCGGCACGGTGTTCGAGCGTCGGCATTGGCCGACGATATTCGGAGTTATAAGAATAGGATTCGTCGCTACCCAATGTCAGGCGCGCCTGCGGCTCGATCGTATCGATTATTCGCTCGGTCAACGCACGCGGCGGTGGAATCGCAGTGCCCGCTGCACTGATGCGGTGGCTGAATAACGCAACCTGGTTGGCCGGCACCTCAAGCAAGCTAGACAAGTGAATAGCCAGGCGGTCATCCATCTCATACTCGAGCGGCCCCAGCTCCATGGTGTCCATGTTCAAATAATGAAGCGGCTTGAGCGGCAGGATCTCGTGCAGCTGCAGTTCGTCGCTGGACCACTGCGGTCGATAGCTGCCGTCGGGCTGTACGGCCCAATTGAAACGGGCAATACGCTTAGGCCCAGGGTTAAGCGGTAACTGAGCCTCAAATTCCATGAATAGCCGCCCGCTTTTGAGCGCCAGTTTCATAATTTCGGCGCCGTCCTCGCCCTCCAGCGGGAACGTACTGCCGTAGCGTCCGTACGCTCGCCCAAGCAAGAGTAGCCGACAGATGCGCTTGTCTACTTCAAGCATGTAACCGGGGGAACGCGCCAAGGTGTCATCAAGCGAGTACAGCGCCTTGATTTCGCTGTAACCGCCTTTTTTCAGGGTGCGCGCCCGGTAGACGGCCAGCGACCAGCGGTTTGAATGAGCGTCAGGGTTGAGCTGGTACAGCAAACAGGTGCTGCTGCCCTTGGGTGACGATTCAACTTCTGGACGTGCGGCAGGGATATTGTTAAGCCATTGCTCGATCTGCGGATTGAGGCGCTCGCCCGGTGCATTTTCTGACTCACTCAGCCCTTGCGCCAGCGTAATTACCTCGAACAGCACCGCTGCGGCATGTTTGCAATTGACTCCCACGGGGCAAGCGCACACGCAATCGATATCGGTCCAGCGCGGGTCTTCCTTGGCGGCCAGACTGATCAGCAGCGAATAGACACTGCCGCCCGATCCCTTACATTTTGCGATGAGTCGCTGCGTCCCGACTTCGACGATTTGGACACGACCTTCAGCCGCATACTCAAAACCACGATCAAGGGTGCGAGGGGAGAAATTCTCTTGCCAGTCAAGACCAGCGAGGCGTGTCATCAGGTTATTCATGGGCGCATTTTAGACAAAGCGTTAGAGAGATCGAAACCGATGCTTCCAGCATCCGAGTACGAATTGCTTTGAGTCTCGACTGAATACCTGTCGTCACTCGATCAACTGAGCGTCTCGGAGCGCGCCCACTGCCAGCATCCAACGCGGATCCTGCTTGTAATCCGTCGAAGCCTTTGCCTGAGCACGCATGCGTGCAATGCGAGCCGATGGTGTGACCTTCATGCGTTGAGCGGCTGTGAGTGCAAGCTCGGCAGCCGCTCGATCGTTGCACACCAGGCCCATATCGCAACCCGCTGTCAACGCCGCTTCGATACGGCTGGCCGCATCCCCCACCACATGGGCGCCCGCCATCGACAGGTCGTCGCTGAAGATCACGCCGTCGAACTGCAACTCGCCACGCAGGATGTCCTGCAACCAGCGGCGCGAGAAGCCGGCGGGCTGGGCGTCGACCTGCGGGTAGATGACGTGGGCAGGCATCACGGCCGCCAACTGCTTGCTCAGGCGTGCGAAAGGCACCAGGTCATTGGCGCGAATCTGTTCCAGGCTGCGTTCGTCATTGGGGATGGCGACGTGGGAATCCGCCTCGGCCCAGCCATGGCCCGGGAAGTGTTTGCCGGTGGCGGCCATGCCGGCGCTGTTCATGCCACGGATAAAGGCACCTGCCAGCACGGCGGCGCGTTCGGGGTCGCCTTCGAAGGCACGGGTGCCGACCACGGCGCTGCGCTGGTAGTCCAGGTCCAGCACCGGGGCGAAACTCAAATCCAGGCCCACCGCCAATACTTCGGTGGCCATGATCCAGCCGCACTGCTCGGCCAGGTACTCGGCGTTGGGGTGAGCCGCCAGGGCGCGCATGGCTGGCAGGCGTACAAACCCCTGGCGCAAACGCTGCACGCGACCGCCTTCCTGGTCGACCGCCAGGAGCAGATCCGGGCGCACCGCACGAATCGCCGCGCTCAGTTCGCGCACCTGCCGTGGGTGTTCGATGTTGCGTGCGAAGATAATCAGGCCGCCCACTTCAGGCTGGCGCAACAGGTGGCGGTCCTCGGCCGTCAGCCAGGTGCCGGCAACGTCAACCATCAAAGAACCTTGCAGGGCAACAGTCATAAACCTTCCTTAAATAACGCACACGACCCGTTGCCCTCAGTAAAGGCAACGGGTCGTGAGTAAATAGCTGAAATCAACATGGCGGCTAGCTTAGCGGATGCAAGCGGCCGCGCACACCCGCGGCGGTCAAACCTTGGCGGGGGCTGGCGTGGTTTTGCTGCGCGGGCGTAACTGGGCGGCCGCCATGGCCAGGTCGGTCACGCCGGTTTCGGCGCGCATGCCAGCGGCGAGGAACGGCACCATCAGGCGCATCACTTGTTCGATGGAGGTGTTGACGCCGAAATCGGTCTCGGCAATGGCGCGCAGGGCCTTGATCCCGGACATGCTGAACGCGGCCGCACCGAGCATGAAGTGCACGCGCCAGAACAGTTCGATAGGCGGGATGCGCGGAGCGGCTTCGTTGACCAGCAACATGTAGCGACGGAATACCTTGCCGTACATGTCTTCCAGGTAACGCCGCAGGTGCCCCTGGCTCTGGCTGAAAGCCAGGCCCAGCAAGCGCATGAAGATCGACAGGTCGTTGCCGCTGCGGGGCTGGACCACCAGGGCTTGCTCGACCAGGATCTCCAGCAAGTCCTCCAGGGTCGGCTTGTGGTCGGCCTTGGCCTGGCGACGCTCCAGCTCACGGTCGAGGCTGACGCAGAACGGCCCCAGGAAACGCGAGAAAACCGCCTGGATCAGGGCCTTTTTCGAGCCAAAATGGTAGTTCACCGCAGCAAGGTTGACGCCAGCCTTGCTGGTGATCAGCCGCAGTGAAGTTTCAGCAAATCCTTTTTCCGCGAACAATTGCTCGGCAGCATCGAGAATGCGTTCAACGGTTTCCGACTGGGCCATGGCTACTCCGCCTGACAAACACTTGTTTGAAACATACGTTTCAGTTTGTGTCTTGTCAAGCCTGCGGGTTCGCTTTCCGGCCGGTCAGTCATGTATTTCATCCCTATTTAATCACATCCCTGACGGTCTGTAGGCAGCGCTATCTCTGCCTTGTAGGAAGCTAACGCGATGACCGTCCAGCGGAGCGTTGGAAAAGGATGATTGCCAAGCGCAGTTCACTGTATATAATCCCAGTCACTGTATAAAAAGACAGAGCGATCAACATGCTAAAACTGACGCCACGCCAAGCTGAGATTCTGGCTTTTATCAAGCGCTGCCTCGATGACAACGGCTACCCGCCGACGCGAGCGGAAATTGCGCTGGAACTGGGGTTCAAGTCCCCCAACGCCGCCGAAGAACACCTCAAGGCCCTCGCTCGCAAAGGCGCGATCGAGATGACCCCCGGTGCCTCGCGCGGTATCCGCATCCCTGGCTTCGAAGCCAAGGCCGACGAATCGACCCTGCCCATCATCGGCCGCGTCGCCGCCGGTGCGCCGATCCTGGCACAGCAGCACGTCGAAGAGTCATGCAATATCAACCCGACCTTCTTCCATCCTCGCGCCGACTACCTGCTAAGGGTCCATGGCATGAGCATGAAGGACGTGGGCATCTTCGACGGTGACCTGCTGGCTGTCCATACCACCCGCGAAGCCCGTAATGGCCAGATCGTCGTCGCCCGCATCGGCGATGAGGTCACCGTCAAACGCTTCAAGCGCGAAGGCAGCAAGGTCTGGCTCCTGGCCGAGAACCCTGAGTTCGCCCCGATTGAAGTGAACCTTAAAGACCAGGACCTGGTGATCGAAGGCTTGAGCGTCGGCGTTATTCGCCGCTAAAGGAGGCATCATGCAGCTCGTCCACACCCCACAACACACACAACTGTCGCTGTTCGAGGCCTTCATGGCCCAACCCCTCGCGCCTATCCTCAAGGAAACGGTCGAGGCGCCCTGGAGCGCCGAGCCGGAGGCGTTCAGTGAATTGTCGTTGCGCGGTGCAGCGGGGAGCTGCCTGAGCCTGCTGGCGCCGATCCTGCGTGAATTAAGCGAAGAGCAGGACGCCCGCTGGCTGACACTGATCGCCCCGCCCGCCAGCCTGACCCAGGCCTGGTTGCGAGACGCCGGTCTAAACCGTGAGCGTATCCTGTTGCTGCAACCGCGCGGCATGCAAAGTGCCCAGCAGTTGACTTGCGAAGCCTTGCGCCTGGGCCGTAGCCATACGGTGGTGAGTTGGCTGAACCCACTGAATGCCAGCGCCAAGCAGCAGCTGATCAGCGCCGCGCGCGTGGGCGATGCACAGAGCTTGAATATTCGATTGGGATAATTACTTGAGGCGGCCCTTTGAAAATCGGGCGTCTCTGATGGGCTCTGTAGTGAGCGGGCTTGCCCCGCGCTGGGCTGCGAAGCGGCCCTGACATAGATGAATGCGGTATATCAGTTAATCCACAGTGTCTGGTTTTGGGGCCGCTTCGCAGCCCAGCGCGGGGCAAGCCCGCTCACTACAAAATCAATGCGGCACAAAAAGCCTGATCGTCGCAGACCTCAGTGAAGCACCCGCGGCCCATCGTCCTTCTCCGGCTCGCCTTCCGCCAAACGACCCGCCATCTGCACACCCACGCTCAACATGGCTTTTGCCACTTCCACGTGTTGGCCCTGCAAGAACACCTTGGCGTCCTCGGAAAAATCCAGAATAACCAGAGAACCCTCGTCCTCCGCCCGGCGCAGCTCGATACGGCCGTCAGGCAACTCAACAATTTCCAGAAAGGACGTTGGCATAAAAGTCTGTTCTCCACGAAAGGCCGGGATTATATCAGTCATCCACCCAGCCCCGCAGAGGATCTGAACAGGTTTCTTTACAGCTTGATGAACGGTGCTTTCAGGCCTGAACAGGCATTAGCACTCGTTCAAGCCTTCACGAAAGCGCAGTGCCATCTTTTTCAACGCCTGGCGCCAGCCTTCCAGCTCTTCGCGGCTTAACGGCTTGGGCTCATCTTCTTGCATCGCAACCGCCACGATCAACGGCTGGGTCACATCACCCTTGGGCACATGAGGAACCCGCGGCGGCTGGAACATATCGGCATGCGCCTTGAGCAAGCGCGCAATCCAACTGTCGGGGCTTTGCGCCATTTCAACCAGCTCGGCCAATTCAGGAATCGCCATGGATTCGAGCACTTCGCGGTTCATGATCATCTCTGCACGAGGCGAGCCGGCTTGAGGCAAGCGATAGAACCCGGCGATTTCATGGCACAGGCCCAGCAAGGCGCCATACAAGTGGAACAACGCCGCTTCGCGCCCGGCCTGGATCAACGCGATGGCATTCATCTCTTTCCCTTCCTCGGCGCGGCCAAGGGCTTCCAGGGATAAACCCGCAAAGTAAATTTTCTGATTGGTACGGGTATAGAGTTCGTTGGCCATAAGGCTGTCTCCACAACGAATGAGGCGTGATGCTGGCTGAACAGTGTCACGGATCAGCCGAGCGCACTGCAAGCGTAAAAAAAGGCCGCCTGTTACAGGCGGCCTTTGTTTTCGCAGCTTATGGGTCGGTCAAGCGCCCTGGCGCTTGTCCTCGACCTTCCACTTGCCGCCGTCGTAGAAGGCTTTCCAGCCGGTAGGCTTGCCGTCCACTTCGGTCTGCACGTACTGCTCCTTGGTCTTGCGGCTGTAGCGGATCACGGCCGGGCGACCATCCGGGTCCTTCTTCGGCGCTTCGCACAGGAAGTGGTACTTGGGATCGATCTCGTCCTTGTGCGGCACGATCTCCAGCACCAACGGCGCACGGGTCTCGCGGTTTTTCGGGAACTGGCTGGCGGCCAGGAACAGCCCAGAAGCGCCGTCACGCAGGATGTAGGTGTCGTTGACCTTCTCGCACTTGAGTTCGGGCATCTTCACCGGGTCCATCTTCGGCGGCGCCGCGTCACCGCTTTTGAGCAGCTTGCGGGTGTTCTTGCACGTGGGGTTGGTGCAGCCAAAGAACTTGCCGAAACGGCCGGTCTTGAGCTGCATCTCGCTGCCGCACTTGTCGCATTCCAGGCTTGGGCCTTCGTAGCCCTTGATGCGGTAGGTGCCCTCTTCGATCTCGTAGCCATTGCAATCGGGGTTGTTACCGCAGATGTGCAGCTTGTGCTTCTCGTCCAACAGGTAGGCGTCCATCGCCGTGCTGCAGATCGGGCAACGGTGCTTGCCACGCAGTACCAGCGATTCGGATTCGCCTTCGTCGTCCGCGGCAATTTCATCACCCGGCACCAGGTTGACGGTGGCCTTGCAGCGCTCTTTCGGCGGCAGGCTGTAGCCCGAGCACCCCAGGAACACGCCGGTGGACGCGGTACGGATCTGCATCGGCCGGCCGCACGTCAGGCACGGAATGTCGGTCATCACCGGCTGGTTGGCGCGCATGCCGGTTTCAGGACTTTCTGCCACTTCGAGCTTTTTCTTGAAGTCGCCGTAGAACTCGTCCAGCACGCTTTTCCAGTCGCGCTCGCCTTGGGCGACGTCATCGAGGTTCTCTTCCATGCCGGCGGTGAAGCCGTAGTCCATCAGGTTGGAGAAGCTCTCGGACAGACGCTCGGTAACGATGTCGCCCATCTTTTCCGAGTAGAAACGACGGTTGTGCAGCGCCACGTAGCCGCGATCCTGAATCGTCGAGATGATCGCCGCGTAGGTCGAAGGACGACCGATGCCGCGTTTCTCCATCTCTTTGACCAGGCTGGCTTCCGAGTAACGCGCCGGCGGCTTGGTGAAGTGCTGGGACGGGTCGAGCTTGATCAGCTTGAGCGTATCGCCCTGGGCCATGTCCGGCAGCACATCGTCATCGCCTGGCTTGGCGATCTGCGGCATGACGCGGGTGTAGCCGTCGAACTTGAGGATACGGCCCTTGGCACGCAGCTCGAAGTCGGATGCAGCAACGCTGACGGTAGTCGACAGGTATTGCGCCGGCAGCATCTGGCACGCCAGGAATTGGCGCCAGATCAGCTCGTAGAGGCGCTCGGCGTCGCGCTCCATGCCGCTGAGCTTGCTTGGCTCGGTGTTGGCGTCGGAAGGACGAATCGCTTCGTGAGCCTCCTGCGCGCCTTCCTTGCTGCTGTAGACGTTCGGCTTCTCCGGCAGGTATTTCTTGCCGAACTCGGTTTCAATATAAGTACGCGCCATCGCCACCGCGTCTTGCGACAGGTTGGTGGAGTCGGTACGCATGTAGGTGATGTAGCCGGCCTCGTAGAGACGCTGGGCCATCATCATGGTTTTCTTCACGCCAAAGCCCAGGCGGTTACTCGCGGCCTGTTGCAGGGTGGAGGTGATGAACGGTGCCGACGGCTTGCTGCTGGTCGGCTTGTCTTCACGCTTGACGATGCTGTAGCTGGAAGCCTTGAGCTTTTCCAGCGCGGCCATGGCCTGGGCTTCGTTCAGCGGCTTGAAGGCTTCGCCCTTCTCGCGAGCCACTTCGAAGCGCACGTTGGCGCCCTTGGCGGTGCCCAGGTCGGCGTGGACTTCCCAATACTCTTCAGGGTTGAACGCGCGGATCTCGCGCTCACGCTCCACCACCAGCTTCACCGCGACCGATTGCACGCGGCCGGCGGACAAGCCACGGGCGATCTTGGCCCACAGCAGCGGCGAGACCATGTAGCCCACGACGCGGTCGAGGAAACGACGGGCCTGCTGGGCGTTGACGCGGTCTATGTCCAGCTCGCCCGGCTTGGAGAAGGCTTCCTGGATGGCTTTCTTGGTGATTTCGTTGAACACCACGCGCTTGTAGCGGCTGTCGTCACCGCCGATGGCTTCGCGCAGGTGCCAGGCAATGGCTTCCCCCTCGCGGTCCAAGTCGGTTGCGAGATAGATGGTGTCAGCATCCTTGGCGAGCCGGCGCAGCTCCTCGATGACCTTTTCCTTGCCTGGAAGGATTTCGTACTTGGCCTTCCAGCCATGATCCGGGTCCACACCCATGCGCGAGACCAGCTGCTTGCGCGCTTTCTCTTTAGGGGTGAGTACCGGACCTTCGCCCGCGGCGGCCTTGCCGCGCTTGGCGGCAGGCTCCTTGCTGGCGCTAGCCGAACCGCTGGTGGGCAGGTCTCGGATATGGCCGACACTCGACTTCACCACGTACTCGTTGCCCAAGTACTTGTTGATGGTCTTGGCCTTAGCCGGGGATTCCACAATGACCAGCGATTTGCCCATGGATCGGAAAATTCCTGAATTCGAGAAGTGAAAGGCAGTTGGCGCCTGTCGCGGCAACGCTATATATAGTGGCAACAAGGTGAGGTCAAGCGCAGCATTCTGCGCGACTGGCCGTTATTGCCCTGAAAAAAGACTGGGTTCAAGCTGGACCAAAGCAAAGCGCGGGACCTGCTCGCCGTCAACTTCGACGGTCTCCAGGAACATGCTCAAAGGGCGCACCCAAAAGCCGTAATCGCCATACAGCGCTTGGTAAAACACGACTTCTTCTTCGGTTTCGGAATGCCGCGCCACGTTGAAAACACGGTACTGCGGACCTTTGTAATGCTGATAGAGCCCGGGTTCGACTTTCATGCTCTGGCCCTCTTACAAAATGTGTTGAAAAAAATATTAAAAATTCCCAAAAAACAAAAACCGGGGCACTGGGCCCCGGCTTCCGTCAACCCAACGCTTAAACGCGTTCGAAGACGGTCGAAATGCCTTGGCCGAGACCAATGCACATGGTAGCTACCCCGAGGTTGCCGCCATTTTGCTTCATCACGTTGAGCAAAGTACCGGAGATACGCGCACCGGAGCAACCGAATGGGTGGCCCAGGGCAATCGCACCGCCGTGCAGGTTAACCTTCTCGTTCATCTTGTCGAGTACTTTCAAATCTTTCAGCACCGGCAGGGCCTGTGCGGCGAAAGCTTCGTTGAGCTCGAAGAAGTCGATATCGGCGATAGTCAGGCCCGCGCGCTTCAAGGCTTTTTGGGTGGCCGGCACTGGACCATAGCCCATGATCGCCGGGTCCACACCCGCTACGGCCATCGAACGGATCACGGCCAGAGGCTGGATGCCGAGGTCCTGGGCACGCTGCGCCGACATCACGATCATGCACGATGCACCGTCGGTGATTTGCGACGAAGTACCGGCTGTCACGGTGCCGCCCTTTGGATTGAACGCAGGCTTCAATGCCGCCAGGCTTTCCAGGGTGGTGTCCGGACGAATGGTCTCGTCGTAGTCGAACAGTTTCAGGAAGCCGTTCTCGTCGTAACCGTTCATCGGGATGATTTCATCCTTGAACTTGCCTTCCACGGTCGCCTTGTGGGCGAGCTGGTGGGAGCGCAGGCCGAACGCGTCCTGGGCTTCGCGGGTAATGCCGTGCATCTTGCCGAGCATTTCAGCGGTCAGGCCCATCATGCCCGAGGCTTTCGCCGCGTACAGCGACATGTGCGGGTTGGGGTCAACGCCGTGCATCATGCTCACGTGGCCCATGTGCTCCACGCCGCCGACCACGAACACATCACCGTTGCCGGTCATGATCGCTTGCGCGGCAGTGTGCAGCGCGCTCATCGACGAACCGCACAGGCGGCTCACGGTCTGGCCGGCCGCGGTGTGCGGGATCTGGGTCATCAGCGACGCCATGCGCGCAATGTTCCAGCCCTGCTCCAGGGTCTGGTTGACGCAGCCCCAGATCACGTCCTCGACTTCGTTCGGGTCGACCTTGA
Source organism: Pseudomonas cedrina subsp. cedrina (assembly GCF_001983175.1). Classification (GTDB taxonomy): domain Bacteria; phylum Pseudomonadota; class Gammaproteobacteria; order Pseudomonadales; family Pseudomonadaceae; genus Aquipseudomonas; species Aquipseudomonas cedrina. The sequence goes on along the minus strand of NZ_MNPW01000002.1, from coordinate 309,448 downwards.
CGTTGCGTTCCAGCAGTTTGCTGATCAGGTGCGCCGACATGTCTTCGGCGCGGGTGTTGCGGTGCATGCCGCCCTTGGAGCGGCCCATCGGTGTGCGACCGAAGTCGACAATCACGACGTCTCTTGGATTCAAGCTCATAAATATTCTCGCTCTAGTCGTCTGGGCACTTAACCGAAGAAGCTCTGGCCGTTCTTGGCCATTTCACGCAGCTTCGCGGTCGGGTGGTACAGCGGGCCCAAATCAGCGTATTTGTCAGCCAGGGCAACGAACTCGGCCACACCGATCGAGTCGATGTAACGCAGCGCACCACCACGGAATGGAGGGAAACCAATACCGTACACCAGGCCCATGTCGGCTTCGGCGGCGGTCTCGACGATGCCGTCTTCCAGGCAACGCACGGTTTCCAGGCACAGGGCGATCATCATCCAGTTGATGATGTCCTCGTCCGACACCTCACGCTGTTCGTAGATGACCGGGGCCAGCACTTCGTGCACCGACGGGTCGGCGACCTTCTTCTGCTTGCCCTTCTTGTCGACCTCATAGGCGTAGAAACCCTTGCCGTTCTTCTGGCCCAGGCGCTTGGCCTCGTACAGCGCGTCGATCGCCGAGCGGCGGTCGTCCTTCATGCGGTCCGGGAAGCCTTCAGCCATCACGTCGCGACCGTGGTGGCCGGTGTCGATGCCCACCACGTCCATCAGGTACGCCGGGCCCATTGGCCAGCCGAATTTTTCCATGACTTTGTCGATGCGCACGAAATCCACACCGGCGCTGACCAGCTTGGCGAAGCCGCCGAAGTACGGGAACAGCACGCGGTTGACCAAAAAGCCCGGGCAATCGTTGACCACGATCGGGTTCTTGCCCATTTTCTTGGCGTAGGCAACGGTGGTGGCAATCGCCTCCTCGCTGGACTTCTCGCCACGGATCACTTCCACCAGGGGCATCATGTGCACCGGGTTGAAGAAGTGCATGCCGACGAAGTTCTCCGGACGCTTGAGGGCCTTGGCCAGCAGCGAGATGGAAATGGTCGAGGTGTTGGACGCCAGGATGGTGTCGTCCTTGACCTGGGCTTCGACTTCGGCCAGTACGGCTTGCTTGACCTTCGGGTTCTCGACAACCGCTTCGACCACCAGGTCGACATGGCCGAAATCGCCGTAGGACAGCGTAGGACGAATGCCGTTGAGCACTTCAGCCATTTTCGCCGGGGTCATGCGACCTTTATCAACGCGGCCCACCAGCAGCTTGGCGGCTTCCGCCAGGCCCTGCTCGATACCGTGTTCGTTGATGTCCTTCATCAGGATCGGCGTGCCTTTTGACGCCGACTGATAGGCGATACCGCCGCCCATGATACCGGCGCCGAGCACGGCCGCCTGTTTCACGTCACGGGCGATTTCGTCGTAGGCCTTGGCCTTCTTCTTCAGTTCCTGGTCGTTCAGGAACAGGCCGATCAGGCTCTGGGCCGCAGAGGTTTTCGCCAGTTTGACGAAGCCTGCCGCTTCCACTTCCAGGGCTTTGTCGCGACCGAAGTTCGCGGCTTTCTGGATGGTCTTGATCGCCTCGACCGGCGCCGGGTAGTTCGGGCCGGCCTGGCCTGCCACGAAACCCTTGGCGGTTTCGAACGACATCATTTGTTCGATGGCGTTGAGCTTGAGTTTTTCCAGCTTCGGCTGGCGCTTGGCCTTGTAGTCAAATTCGCCGCTGATGGCGCCCTTGATCAGGTTCAGTGCCGCTTCGGCCAGTTTGTCCGGGGCAACCACGGCATCGACGGCGCCGACTTTCAGCGCGTCTTCAGCACGGTTTTCCTTGCCGGCGGCGATCCATTCGATGGCGTTGTCGGCACCGATCAGACGCGGCAAGCGGACGGTGCCGCCGAAACCCGGGTAGATGCCCAGCTTGACTTCAGGCAGGCCGATCTTGGCCGTGGCCGACATGACGCGAAAGTCCGCCGCCAGGCACATTTCCAGGCCGCCGCCCAACGCGATGCCATTGATTGCGGCGACGGTCGGTACGTTGAGATCTTCGAAATCGCTGAAAATCTTGTTGGCTTCGAGGTTGCCAGCCACCAGCTCGGCATCGGGCAGCTTGAAGTTGTCGACGAATTCGGTGATGTCCGCGCCGACGATAAACACGTCCTTGCCGCTGGAGACGATCACGCCTTTAATCGATGCATCTGCTTTGATGGTGTCTACGGCCTGACGCAATTCATTCAGGGTTAGACGGTTGAACTTGTTGACGGACTCACCCTTGAGGTCGAACTTGAGTTCGACGATGCCACTTTCAAGAGCCTTAACCGTGATGGCTTTACCTTCGTAAATCATCAACTGATCTCCACGATATGGAAGCTGAACAGTACACACTGGACGCTGGCCTCTGGTTGGACATTGATGAATTCGTCAATGCTCATGCCATTGCACCAGGCACACCCGCCAATGCGATAGTCGGGATTCTGTATGAGTCGCCTGACAGACAAACGCTCAATTCATACGCCCGTTTGATTTGGGTACGCCACCTTCATCCAATTCCAGGCAATTGTCAATCGCTCCAAAGGCTAGGAAAAACGCGACTTTCCAGTCATTTAAGAACCCCAGCCCTGAATGCGACACGTCAATATTTGATTATTCATAGAATCAATAAGACAAAAGATCTCGGAAAGGACTGTACAGAACCGCATATGCCGCTAGGCTAGCGACAAGCGTAACGCGACGGGATGAACATCCAACGCGGGCAACACCGAAATTACCGGCCTGCCTGGCCAACTCCAGCCCGATGATGATATCGGGCTTTTTATTGCCTGCCGGTTTGTCAGGCCAGGGCCTTGAGCAGCGCATCGATCTCCTGCAGGACGCTCGCCTCGCCCTTCTCGCCCCAGTACAGCGCGATCATTTGCTTGTCGGCCTCGATCTTGTAGACGTTGCCCGGCAGCTTCGCAAAATACGGCAACAACTTTTCATCAACGCAGACTTCGCGCCATTGATTCACCCACACCCCCGGCTCCAGCTGCCAGTAGCTCCAGACCGTCGGCGTGCTGCTGCGCCGTGGCCGGCAGTACTGCGCGCAGGGGCTCGGCGGCTGGTGCTTGAGCCAGTGCGGCCACGCCTGCGGCGACAGTTGCATGGCCAGGCCGATGCGTCGCGCCTCCATGCGCAGGGCCATGCGCCCGCTCTGATGGCGCGAAGGACGCAGCCACACCAGAGGGCTCAGAACCACCAGAAGGATTGACACCACTATCCAGACCGTCATATGTGTACTCCCGATTTTCCCGATGAGCGGATTTGACTTGGGGCAACCCCATCCGCTTGAAAGCAGCCATACTGAATTTATTGCAGTCCCCTGGAGGAACGCCCCATGCCCTACGAACATATTCTGGTCGCCGTCGACCTGACCGAAGAGTGCGATCCAGTGATCAAACGCGCGCAGGAATCGTCCATCGCCAATGGCGCCAAACTGTCACTGGTGCATATCGTTGAGCCAATGGCCATGGCCTTCGGCGGCGACGTGCCCATGGATCTTTCCCAGTTGCAGCAACAGCAATTTGACCAGGCCAAGGAGCGTCTTGAGCGCCTGATCCTCAAATATCCCAAATTGAACAAAGAAGCGTGCCACCTCACCTACGGCCAACCGCGTCAGGAAATCCATCATCTGGCCAAGGAACACAACTGCGACCTGATCGTGGTCGGCAGCCATGGCCGTCACGGCCTGGCGTTGTTGCTGGGTTCCACCGCCAATGATGTGCTGCATGGCGCGCCGTGTGATGTGCTGGCCGTGAAGCTGGTGAAGGCACCTTAAGAACACTGAAGATCAAATGTGGGAGCTGGCTTGCCTGCAATAGCAGTCTGTCAGTTGATGCATCTGGTGGCTGATACACCGCTATCGCAGGCAAGCCAGCTCCTACATTTTTAACTGTATTCCATATGAAAAACCCGGTGCTCATCAGATGAACACCGGGTTTTTTATTGCGTGCCGATCACTCAGCCATCCAGCTCGGCCCAGCGCTCAACCAGCACTTCCAGCTCCTGGTTCAGTTTCTCCAGGGAAGCAATAACTTCGGCCGTCTCCGCCGCCGGACGCTGGTAGAAACCCGCGTCAGCCATTTGCGCTTCCACCGCGGCGATCTGCTGTTCCTTGGCGTCGATATCGCCCGGCAAGGCTTCCAGCTCGCGTTGCAGCTTGTAGCTGAGTTTTTTCTTGGTGGAGGGTGCGGCTTCCTGTGCCGGAGCAGCAGCGGCCACGGGCGCGACAACCGCCGAGGTCAGGTCGGCCTTGCCGGACTTGCTCTCGGTCACGCCCAACAGACGCGGCGAGCCGCCCTGGCGCAGCCAGTCCTGGTAACCACCAACGTATTCCCGCACCTTGCCTTCACCTTCGAAGACCAGGGTGCTGGTGACCACGTTGTCGAGGAATGCCCGGTCGTGACTGACCATCAGTACGGTGCCGTTGAAGGTCAGCAGCACCTCTTCCAGCAGCTCGAGGGTTTCCACGTCGAGGTCGTTGGTCGGTTCGTCGAGCACCAGCAGGTTGGCCGGCTTGCTGAACAGCTTGGCCAGCAGCAGGCGTGCACGCTCACCACCGGACAAGGCTTTGACCGGTGTACGCGCACGTTGCGGGCTGAACAGGAAGTCACCCAGGTAGCTGAGGACGTGGCGGCTCTGGCCGTCGATATCGATAAAGTCGCGGCCTTCGGCGACGTTGTCGATCACGGTCTTTTCCAGGTCCAACTGGTGACGCAACTGGTCGAAGTAGGCCACATCGATCCGCGTGCCCTCTTCCACCTTGCCGCTGGTCGGCTGCAGACCGCCAAGCATCAGCTTGAGCAAGGTGGTCTTGCCGGTGCCGTTGGCGCCCAGCAGGCCGATACGGTCGCCGCGTGCCAGGACCATGGAAAAGTCCTTGATCAGGAACGGGCCTTCCGGGTGATGGAAGCTGACGTTTTCCAGCACCATCACTTGCTTGCCCGACTTGTCGGCGGTATCGAGCTGGATATTGGCCTTGCCGGTACGCTCGCGGCGTTCGCTGCGCTCGACACGCAGCGCTTTCAACGCACGCACGCGGCCTTCGTTGCGGGTACGGCGCGCCTTGATGCCCTGGCGGATCCAGACTTCTTCCTGGGCCAGTTTCTTGTCGAACAGGGCGTTGGCGGTCTCTTCAGCCGAGAGTGCGGCTTCCTTGTGCACCAGGAAGCTGGCGTAGTCGCCGTTCCAGTCGATCAGGCCGCCACGGTCCAATTCGAGAATGCGGGTAGCCAGGTTTTGCAGGAAGGACCGGTCGTGCGTGATGAACAGCACGGCGCCCTGGAAGTCCTTGAGGGCTTCTTCGAGCCAGGCAATCGCGCCGATATCCAGATGGTTGGTCGGCTCGTCGAGCAGCAGCAGGTCCGGCTCGGACACCAGAGCCTGGGCCAGCAGCACGCGACGACGCCAGCCGCCGGACAACTGGGCGAGGGTCTTGTCGGCCGGCAGTTGCAGGCGGCTCAGGGTGCTGTCGACCAATTGCTGCAAGCGCCAACCGTCGCGGGCTTCGAGGTCTTGCTGGACGTGCATCAATTTGTCCAGGTCGGCTTCGGTCACGCAGTTCTGCGCCAGGTGATGGTACTCGGCTAGCAAGGCGCCCACGCCATCGAGGCCTTCGGCAACCACGTCGAACACTGTCCGCTCGTCGGCTACCGGCAATTCCTGCGGCAATTCGCCAATCTTGAGGCCCGGCGCGCGCCAGACAGAGCCCTCATCGGGCTTCTGGTCGCCTTTGACCAGCTTCATCATGCTGGATTTGCCGGTGCCGTTGCGGCCGATGATGCACACCCGCTCACCACGGGCGATCTGCCAGGACACCTTGTCCAACAACGGCATAGCGCCGAAAGCAAGGGACACATCGCTGAATTTGAGCAGGGTCATACGCTTCTCCAAAAACTGGGCGCGCATTCTACCTGAGTTGAGGGTGGGATGCGGCTGGCATTTTCGCTGCCGACACGTTCTGTAGGACATTTCCAACGAACTTGAATGAACCGGCCAGCAAAGCTTTCTCAGGCGTCGGGCAAAAGGCTAAGCTAGGGGCAATCAGTGTCGGCGGTGCCGGTGCTAGTCGTGATTTCTCTGCACGGACGTCTCATGCGCAGTCGCCTTTTCAACTTTTTATCTTGTCTGCTTCTTTCCGCCACCGCCGTTCAATCCGCCCAGGCCGTGGACCTCACCACCCAACGTCAATATTACGATGAAGCCAAACGCGCCTTGGCCAAAGGCGACACCGGCCCTTACATGCAATACAGCCAGGCCCTGGCCGACTATCCGCTGACGCCGTACCTGGCCTACGACGAACTGACGGCACGCCTGAAAACCGCGAGCAACCAGGAAATCGAACAGTTCCTGGCCAAAAACGGTGACCTGCCCCAGGCCAACTGGATGAAATTGCGTTGGTTGCGCTGGCTGGCCGAGCGCGGCGACTGGCAGACCTTTGAAAAGTACTACGACGCCAAGCTCAATTTCGTCGAACTGGACTGCCTGCATGGCCAGTACCAGCTCACCCACAACCAGAAAGCCGAAGGCTACAAGACCGCCGAAAAACTCTGGATGACCGGCAAGTCCCAGCCGGCGGCCTGCGATGTCACATTCGGCCAATGGGCGGCGGACGGCCAACTCACCGAACAGAAGATCTGGGACCGCGCCAAGCTCGCCGCCGAAGCGCGCAACTATGCGCTGGCCAACAGCCTGGTCAAAACCCTGCCCACCCTCGGCGCCCAAGGCCGCTTGATGGTGGACGTCGCGCAAAAGCCCGACATGCTCAGCGATCCATCGCGGTTCCTGCCGGCCACCGAGGCCATGTCGGACGCCGTGGGCCTGGGCCTGCGCCGCCTGGCACGCCAGGATCCCGACAAAGCCATGGCCCTGCTCGATGGCTACGCCAGCAGCATGCGCTTCTCCCGTGACGAAAAAGTGTCGATCGCCAGGGAAATCGGCCTGACCCTGGCCAAGCGCTACGACCCGCGCGCCCTTGAGGTGATGACCCAATACGACCCCGAACTGCGTGACAACACCGTCTCCGAATGGCGCTTGCGCCTGTTGTTGCGCCTGGCCCGCTGGGAAGATGCCTACCAGTTGACCCGCAAGCTGCCGCAGGACCTGGCCACCACCAACCGCTGGCGCTACTGGCAGGCCCGCAGCCTGGAACTGGCTGAGCCGAAGAACCCGCAAGCGCTGGTGTTGTACAAGAACGTGGCCAAGGAACGGGATTTCTACGGGTTCCTCGCGGCTGACCGCTCCAAGTCCCCCTACCAATTGAACAACAAGCCGCTGGTGATGAGCCAGGCGCTGGTCAACAAGGTCCGCAACACCCCCGGCGTGCGGCGTGCGCTTGAGTTTTATGCGCGTGGCCAGATCGTCGACGGGCGTCGCGAGTGGTACCACGTCAGCCGCCACTTCAACCGCGACGAAATGGTCGCCCAGGCCAAGCTGGCCTATGACATGAAGTGGTACTTCCCGGCGATCCGCACCATCAGCCAGGCGCAGTACTGGGACGACCTGGACATCCGCTTCCCGATGGCCCACCGCGACACCCTGGTGCGCGAGGCCAAGGTACGTGGCCTGCATTCCAGCTGGATTTTTGCCATCACCCGCCAGGAAAGCGCGTTCATGGACGACGCCCGCTCCGGCGTCGGCGCCAGCGGCCTGATGCAACTGATGCCCGGCACCGCCAAGGAAACCGCACGCAAGTTCAGCATTCCCCTGGCCTCCCCGGCCCAGGTGCTGGACCCGGACAAGAACATCCAGCTCGGCGCCGCCTACCTGAGCCAGGTGCACAGCCAGTTCAACGGCAACCGCGTGCTCGCCTCCGCTGCCTACAACGCCGGCCCAGGGCGCGTGCGCCAATGGCTGCGCGGTGCGGATCACCTGAGTTTTGACGTGTGGGTGGAAAGCATTCCATTCGACGAAACCCGCCAGTACGTGCAGAACGTGCTGTCTTATTCGGTGATCTACGGGCAGAAGCTCAATTCACCGCAGCCGTTGGTGGATTGGCATGAGCGCTACTTCGACGACCAGTAACAACTAGGCCGTTGTAGTGAGCGGGCTCGCCCCGCGCTGGGCGGCGAAGCCGCCCCAATAAAGACACTGCGGTGCTTCAGATACAACTGGGTCGCCTCATTTGGGGCGGCTTCGCCCCCCAGCGCGGGGCAAGCCCGCTCACTACAGGCATAGGCCTGCTAGCCCTCGCCTTTCGCGGCCTCAGCTCCATCACTGAACTGCAACGCCGCCAACCGCGCATACAGCGGGTTGTTCGCAACCAACTGCTGATGCGTGCCCACCGCCACCAATTTACCTTGGTCCATCACCGCAATCCGGTCGGCGTTCTTGACCGTCGCCAGTCGATGGGCGATCACCAGCGTGGTGCGCCCCTGCATCAACTGCGGCAACGCTTGCTGGATCAGGTGTTCACTCTGGGCGTCCAGCGCGCTGGTGGCTTCGTCGAGCAGCAGAATCGGGGCGTCCACCAACAAGGCGCGGGCGATGGCCAGGCGTTGGCGCTGGCCGCCGGAAAGGCCCATGCCGCCGTCGCCAAGGTGGGTCTGGTAGCCGTCGGGCATTTGCAGGATGAAGTCGTGGGCATGGGCAATGCGCGCGGCGGCTTCGACTTGTTCGGTGGTGGCAGCAGGGTTGCCGTAGCGGATGTTCTCTTCAACGCTGCCAAAGAACAGCGCCGGGCTCTGGGACACCAGGGCGAAGTGGCGGCGCAGGTCCATGGGGTCGAGTTCGGTCAGCGCGTGGCCTTCGAGCAGGATGCGGCCCTGCTGGGGGTCGTAGAAACGCAGCAACAGGTCGAACAGGGTCGACTTGCCGGCACCGGACGGTCCCACCAGCGCCAAGGTTTCTCCGGGGTTGATGCTCAGGCTCAAGCCGTCGATGGCGTAGCTGTCCGGCCGTGAGGGGTAGGCAAAGCGCAGGTCTTGCAGCGCCATGCGACCGCTGACCCGCGCAGGCAATTGCACGGTTCCAGTGGCGGGCGCCTGGATTTCGTTGTTCGACTGCAACAATTCGCCAATCCGCTCGGCGGCGCCGGCGGCGCGCTGCAATTCACCGAGCACTTCACTGAGCGTGCCGACCGCACCGCCGACGATCAGGCTGTAGAACACGAACGCCGCCAGCTCGCCGCCGGAAATGCGCCCGCTGATGACATCCATGCCGCCGACCCACAGCATTACGCCCACGGCGCCTAGCACCAGCATGATCACCAGGGTAATCAGCCAGGCGCGCTGGGTAATGCGCTTGCGCGCGGTTATGAATGCCTCTTCCACGGTCACGGCGAAGCGCTGTTCATCCTGCACCTGATGGTTATAGGCCTGCACGGTCTTGATCTGGCCGAGGGTCTCGGACACGTAACTGCCGACGTCGGCGATGCGGTCCTGGCTCTGGCGCGACAAGCTGCGCACGCGCCGGCCAAAAATGAGGATCGGCGCCAGCACCAACGGCAACGCCACCACCACAATGCTGGTGAGCTTGGGGTTGGTCACAAACAGCAACACGATGCCGCCGATGACCATCAAGGCGTTGCGCAAGAACAGTGACAGCGACGAGCCGATCACCGATTGCAGCAGGGTGGTGTCGGTGGTCAGCCGCGACTGGATCTCCGAGCTGCGGTTGTTCTCATAAAAACCGGGGTGCAGGTAGATCAGGTGGTTGAACACCTGGCGACGGATATCCGCCACGACCCGCTCGCCGATCCACGACACCAGGTAAAACCGTGCAAACGTACCCACCGCCAAGCCCAGGACCAGGACCATGAACAGGCCGATGGATTGGTTGAGCAGATGCGGTGACTGGGTCATGAAGCCCTGGTCCACCAGCAGGCGAATGCCCTGCCCCATGGACAAGGTAATACCGGCCGTGACGATAAGCGCCAACAGGGCACCGAGCGCCTGCCAGCGGTACGGCGCAATAAAGCGGCTGGCCAGGCGAATCGCACGGCGTTGACGGACTGAGAACATGGAGGGCATCACCAATGGAGGAACCTGTACACCCACATGGGGGGAACTTGGCTGAATAACAACTTTCCTAAAGGTAATGAGTCAGATTAATTATGCTCACTGATATGCGCCGCTAGAGGCTATCGATCTAACCCCAGGCTGGATATTTATAGCGCTTTCTGGTGGACTGGGCATTCGAACCCGTGGCCTTGCAGGGAGCTGTAACAGCCTGGTCACGCGGGGGGATTAATGTGGGTACACAACCTGATGAGGAGACAGGCCATGACCTTGCAAAATAGCAGCGACGCCAAGATTGAAGTGATCCGCCAACCGCAGGAGTTGCCCTGCTCGTATATCGACGCCAAGGGCCACGAAGTGCAGATTACCGAAGAGATGATCCAGCAAGCGTGCAGCGAACTGGAGCAGCGCCTGGTCAAGCCTGCACAGCAAGGCTGAAGCGCAGACGCTCTTTTCAAACCCGGCCCAGGTGGCCGGGTTTTTTATGGGTTGTCTAAACGGACACCGCGCCCAGTGCGCAAACGATATTCGACAACACGCTCGACTCGCCGTTAATACGCACCTTCAGGCCATCGATCTCACGCCGCTCGGGATAGTGCTTGCGCAGCAGGTCGAAGGCCTTGCGCTGTTCATCCACAGTTCCTACAAGGCTACGACGAAAATCCGCATCATCGCGGCGCGGGTCGTACACGCTGCGGCACAAGGTCGCCAGCGCCCACGCCGGATCGGTCGACGCGTTCAGGTGCACCTCGGCCAGCCAGGGCGGCGGCAACAGGTCGCTCAATTGAATGCTCGGCTCCCGGCCCAGGTGCGCGCAGAACGCCTGGTAGATCTGCGCGGTGCCGCGCTGCTTGCCGTCCAGGCTGTAACCGGCGATGTGCGGCGTGGCCAGTACGCACAGGTCGGCCAGGTCGGCGTCGACTTCGGGCTCGCCTTCCCACACATCCAGCACCGCTTGCAGGTCTTCACGCTCGAGCAGCACTTCGCGCAGCGCGGCATTGTCCACCACCGGGCCACGGCTGGCGTTGATCAGCCAGGTGCCGGGCTTGAGCTGGTCGAGGCGCTGACGGTCGAGCAGGTGCCAGGTAGAGCCGTTGCCGGACTTGGTCAGCGGCGTGTGCAGGCTGATCACATCGCATTGCTCGATGATCTGCGCCAGGCTGACGTAATCGCCGTCTTCGGCGATCTGCCGGGGCGGGTCGCAGACCAGCACGTTCCAGCCCAGGCCCTTGAGCACCTCGACCAACCGCCCGCCGACTTCACCGGCACCGACCACGCCATAGGTGCGCCGGTTGAGGTCGGCGCCTTCGATCTCGGCCAGGGTCATCAGGCTGCCCAACACATAGTCCACCACGCCGCGCGCATTGCAGCCGGGGGCGCTGGACCATTGGATACCGGCCTGCTTGAAGTAGTCCAGGTCCAGGTGATCGGTACCGATGGTGCAGGTGCCGACGAAGCGCACCTTGGAGCCCTCCAATAAAGCGCGGTTGACGTTGGTCACGGAGCGCACCAGCAGCACATCGGCCTGCTCGACCGTGGCGCGGTCGATGGAACGGCCGGGTACGCGGCGAATCTCGCCAAATCCCTGGAAGAATGCATCGAGCAGCGGAATATTTTCGTCGGCAACAATCAGCATGGCGGGCTCCTTTTGGCGGAACCGCAGTGTACAGGCTTGATGGCTTTCCTGTGGGAGCTGCAGTGCATGGGGGATCGTTTACAAATCGCCAACACAGGTTTTTTCCTGACCGATGCGTCAAGGCGTAGACTGCGCCGTCCTTGACCTGCCTTTTGACTGGACACCCGTACGTGAACACTGCCACCGCCCCCCTCACCCGTCCCGCCCGCATCCGCCGGGAAGTGCGCGGCCTGCTGACGCTTGCCTTGCCGATCATCATCGGCCAACTGGCCACCACCGCGATGAGCTTTGTCGATGCGGTGATGGCCGGGCGTGTCAGCCCGCAGGACCTGGCGGCGGTGGGCCTGGGCAACTCGATCTGGATCCCCGTGTACCTGCTGATGACCGGCACGCTGCTGGCCACTACACCAAAAGTCGCCCAGCGCTACGGTGCCGGCCAGTTCAGTGAAATCGGGCCGCTGGTGCGTCAATCCTTGTGGTTGGCCGTGGTGGTCGGGATCTCGGGGGCGTTGTTGCTGCTCTGCGCCGAACCGATCCTGCAGGCGATGAAGGTCGAGCCGGACCTGATCGAGCCCTCCATGGGTTACCTGCACGGCATTGCCGCCGGCATGCCGGCCATTGCGTTGTATTACGTGCTGCGCTGCTTCAGTGACGGCCTGGGCCGCACGCGGCCGAGCATGGTCATGGGTCTGTGCGGCCTGGCGCTGAATATTCCGCTGAACTACATCTTCATCTACGGTCACTTGGGCGTGCCAGCCATGGGCGGCGTCGGGTGTGGCTGGGCCACGGCCATTGCAATGTGGGTGATGCTGCTGGGCCTGGCGGTGTGGACCCGTTGGGGCGCGGCCTACCAGAGCAGCGAGTTGTTCAAGCGTTTCGACTGGCCGCAGTGGGCGGTGATCAAGCGAGTACTGGGCATCGGCCTGCCCATCGGCATTGCGATCTTTGCCGAGTCGAGCATTTTTGCGGTGATCGCCCTGCTGCTCGGCAGCCTGGGCGCCACCGTGGTTTCCGGCCACCAGATCGCGCTGAATGTCAGCTCGCTGGTGTTCATGGTCCCTTACTCCCTGAGCATGGCCGTGACCGTGCGCGTCGGCCAGGCGCTGGGGCGTGGCGAGCCGCGTGAGGCACGCTTCGCCGCCGGCGTCGGCATGGGCACGGCGCTGGCCTACGCTTGCCTGTCCTGCAGCCTGATGCTGGTGTTTCGCGAGCAGATCGCGGCGATCTATACCCCGGACCCGGTGGTGATTCACTTGGCGTCGATGCTGATTGTGTTCTCGGCGCTGTTCCAGTTCTCCGACTCGATCCAGGTCACCGCGGCGGGCGCGCTGCGTGGCTACCAGGACACGCGGGTGACCATGGTGCTGACCCTGTTCGCGTATTGGGGCGTGGGCCTGCCGGTCGGTTACGCCCTGGGGCTGACCGATTGGCTGGGCGAGCCGAGCGGCCCGAGCGGCTTGTGGCAAGGCCTGATCGTGGGCCTGAGCTGTGCGGCGGGGATGCTGCTGGTGCGCCTGGCGCGCAGCGCACGCCGGCGCATCCGCGCCGACAAGGCGCGGGCTTAATCGGCTTTCTTGCGAATCCAGTACAGGTAAGTACCGGCCTGCTCCTGCTGATCCACCAGTTCGTGGTCAAGGAACACGCAGAACTTGGGGATATCGCGGCGCGTCGACGGGTCGGTCGCGATCACCTTGAGCAGCCCGCCGGCCGGCAGGTCGCGGATGTGCTGGTGCAGCATCATCACGGGTTCCGGGCAGTTGAGGCCGGTGGCGTCCAAGGTCGCGTCGACGGGCAGTTCGAGACTCATACTTCACTCCTAAAACCAACCCGATCTCCTGTGGGAGCGGCGGTTCGACGATTCGACTTGCCCGCGATGACGGGGGCACATTCACTATAAATTTCGACAGTTATACCGCTATCGCAGGCAAGCCAGCTCCCACATTGGATATCAGTGTCTTTTGGATTTTTTCACATCCACCAACCGGCGCAAATGACAGGTCACTTCCTCGCGGTCGTGGTACAGCTGCTTGCAACCGATCTCTACGCGAATGCCGCGCGCCTTGAAGCCTTCCTCGATACGCTCCAGCAAGCGCTTCACTTCGGCGTAACGCTGCTTCATCGGCAATTTCAGGTTCACCACCGCTTCACGGCAATACCCCTCGCCAATCCAGGTTTCCAGCAGCGCCGCGTTACGCGCCGGCTTCTCGACGATATCGCAGACCATCCAGTCCACCGGCTGCTTGGGCACGAAGGTGAAGCCGTCGGCCATCAAATGCTGCACCAGGCCGGTGTCCATCAGGCTTTCGGCCATGGGGCCGTTGTCGATGGCGGTCACCAGCATGCCACGGTTGACCAGTTGCCAGGTCCAGCCGCCAGGGGCTGCGCCGAGGTCGACGCCGGTCATGTCGCCATGCAGGCGCTCGTCCCATTGGTCGCGGGGGATGAAGTGGTGCCAGGCCTCTTCCAGCTTGAGCGTCGAACGGCTGGGCGCGTCACGCGGGAACTTGAGGCGCGGGATACCCATCGGCCACATCGCCGAGTTGTTCGACTCGGCCAGGCCCATGAACACTTCGCGGCCGCTCTTGAAGGTCAACAGCAGGCGCGGTTTGCTCGGGTCGTCCACCAGTCTGCCGGCATTCAACAAGGCTTTGCGCAGGTGCACTTCGAATTTCTTGCAGAAGTTCGACAGTTCCTTGCCGTCGTTGGTGTCGACCATTTCCAGCCACAGGCTGCCGCACAGCGGGAACCCTTGCAGGTGCGCCAGGATCACGCTGATGCGGTCGGTTTCCGGCAGGTTAATGAACACCCCGCGCGCCCACTGCCTGGGGAAGATCAGCTCGGCAAAGCGCTGACCGTGCATCAAGCGCTGGGCGCCGTCGTCCTCGGTGCAGACAAATTCGGCGCAGGCGCTGCCGGTCTTGGCCTTGGCGTAGCCGGAGACGTTCAGGCGCGCGGCGTGCTCCGCTATCTCGGAACAGACTTCGCCTTCAAAACCCGGGCGGCAGTGCATAAAAAGGGTGTTCATCAACTCTCCTGGTAACCGGCTTGCGCTATCGCAATGCCTGTCATGAAAACGCGCGCATGATAGCTGATCGGAACCTTGGACTTAACCATAGAGTCCAGTTATTAGTCTGCTAATGAAAACAGGGCTACCTTGATAGCTCTGTTCGTCCCGTCAGGTCCGTAGCCGTGCGGACCATAAGGAGCCATATCATGTCATCGCTTGATAGCCTGAGAACCCTTAAGACCCTGGAAATAGACAGCAAAACTTATCACTACTTCAGCCTGCCAGAGGCCGCCAAGAGCCTGGGCGACCTGGACACGCTACCGATGTCGCTCAAGGTGCTGCTGGAAAACCTGCTGCGCTGGGAAGACAACAAGACCGTCACCGGCGCCGACCTCAAGGCGATTGCGGCCTGGCTCAAGGAACGCCGGTCCGACCGCGAGATCCAGTACCGCCCCGCCCGTGTATTGATGCAGGATTTTACCGGCGTACCCGCCGTGGTCGACCTGGCCGCCATGCGCGCCGCCGTGGCCAAGGCCGGGGGCGACCCGCAGCGCATCAACCCGCTGTCGCCGGTGGACCTGGTGATCGACCACTCGGTGATGGTCGACAAGTTCGGCAACGCCGACGCCTTCGAGCAAAACGTCGACATCGAAATGCAGCGCAACGGCGAACGCTACGCTTTCCTGCGCTGGGGCCAGAGCGCTTTTGACAACTTCAGCGTGGTGCCACCGGGCACCGGCATCTGTCACCAGGTCAACCTCGAATACCTGGGCCGCACGGTCTGGACCAAGGACGATGACGGCCGTACCTATGCCTTCCCGGACACGCTGGTGGGCACCGACTCCCACACCACCATGATCAACGGCCTCGGCGTATTGGGCTGGGGCGTGGGCGGTATCGAAGCGGAAGCGGCGATGCTCGGCCAGCCGGTGTCAATGCTGATTCCAGAGGTGATCGGCTTCAAGCTCACCGGCAAATTGAAGGAAGGCATCACTGCCACCGACCTGGTGTTGACCGTGACCCAGATGCTGCGCAAAAAAGGCGTGGTGGGTAAATTCGTCGAATTCTATGGCGACGGCCTGGCCGACCTGCCCTTGGCGGATCGCGCGACTATCGCCAACATGGCCCCGGAATACGGCGCCACCTGCGGTTTTTTCCCGGTAGATGAAGTGACGCTGGACTACCTGCGCCTGTCGGGTCGTCCGGAACAAACGGTCAAACTGGTCGAGGCCTATACCAAGGCCCAAGGCCTGTGGCGCAACGCCGGCCAGGAGCCAGTGTTCACCGACAGCCTGGCCTTGGACATGGGCAGCGTAGAGGCCAGCCTGGCCGGGCCGAAACGGCCGCAGGACCGTGTGGCCCTGCCGAACGTCGGCCAGGCGTTCAGCGACTTCCTTGACCTGCAATTCAAACCCACCAATAAGGAAGAAGGCCGTCTGGAAAGCGAAGGCGGCGGTGGCGTTGCCGTCGGCAATGCCGACTTGGTGGGCGAAGCGGATTACGAGTACGACGGCCAGACCTATCGCCTGAAAAACGGCGCTGTGGTGATCGCCGCGATCACGTCCTGCACCAACACCTCCAACCCCAGCGTGATGATGGCCGCCGGTCTGGTGGCGAAAAAAGCCGTGGAAAAGGGCCTGACCCGCAAGCCGTGGGTAAAAACCTCCCTGGCCCCAGGCTCCAAAGTGGTTACCGACTACTACAAGGCGGCGGGCCTCACTCAGTACCTGGACACGCTCGGCTTCGACCTGGTGGGTTACGGCTGCACCACCTGCATCGGCAACTCCGGGCCGTTGCCGGAGCCAATCGAGAAAGCCATCCAGAAAGCCGACCTCACCGTCGCCTCGGTGCTGTCCGGCAACCGCAACTTCGAAGGCCGCGTGCATCCGCTGGTGAAAACCAACTGGCTGGCCTCGCCGCCCCTCGTCGTCGCCTACGCGCTGGCCGGTACCGTGCGCATCGATATCAGCAGCGAGCCTTTGGGTAACGATCGGGATGGCAATCCGGTGTACCTGAAGGACATCTGGCCCAGCAGCCAGGAAATCGCCGACGCGGTGGCACAGGTCACCACGGGCATGTTCCACAAGGAATACGCCGAAGTGTTCGCCGGCGATGAGCAGTGGCAGGCCATCGAAGTGCCGCAAGCGGCGACCTACGTGTGGCAGGAGGACTCGACCTATATCCAGCATCCGCCGTTCTTCGATGACATTGCCGGGCCGCTGCCGCAGATCCAGGACGTCAAAGGCGCCAATGTGCTGGCTTTGCTCGGTGATTCGGTAACCACCGACCACATCTCCCCCGCCGGCAACATCAAGACCGACAGCCCCGCCGGCCGCTACCTGCGGGAAAAAGGCGTGGAGCCGCGCGACTTCAACTCCTATGGTTCGCGCCGCGGTAACCATGAAGTGATGATGCGCGGCACCTTTGCCAACATCCGCATCCGCAATGAAATGCTCGGCGGCGAAGAAGGCGGCAATACGCTGTACATCCCGACCGGCGAGAAGATGGCGATCTATGACGCCTCGATGAAGTACCAGGCCTCGGGCACGCCGTTGGTGGTGATCGCCGGCCAGGAATACGGCACGGGTTCAAGCCGTGACTGGGCTGCCAAGGGCACCAACCTGCTGGGCGTCAAGGCGGTGATTGCCGAGAGTTTCGAGCGCATTCACCGCTCCAACCTGGTGGGCATGGGCGTGCTGCCGTTGCAATTCAAGCTGGATCAGAACCGCAAGTCACTCAAGCTGACGGGCAAGGAGAAGATCGACATTCTTGGGCTGACCGACGCTGAGATCGTGCCGCGGATGAACCTGACCCTGGTGATTACGCGGGAGGATGGCAGCAGCGAGAAGGTCGAGGTGCTGTGCCGGATTGATACGCTGAATGAAGTGGAGTACTTCAAGTCGGGCGGGATTTTGCACTACGTGTTGCGGCAACTGATCGCGTCCTGAACCACGACACAAATCAGGTGTGGGAGCTGGCTTGCCTGCGATAGCGGTGGATCAGCCCCCACACATTCACTGATAGACCGCTATCGCAGGCAAGCCAGCTCCCACAATGTTGATCGCATTCCAAACAATTAGCCGAAGAGCCACTTCCACAGCAGCACCAGCACAACAACCGCCAACACCGGCCGCGCGATCCTGTACGCTTTAGGATGCTTGCGCTTCCACTGCTTGACCACGCCACTGAATTTGTCGCTGAACGTCTTGCTCCACGCATAGGCCTGGTTGATCCCGCCCACCCGCTCGTCATCCAGGTTCTGCGGCGCGGTCGCGCGCCCCAGTTGCTTACTGACCCAGCGGTTGATGCGGGTCATCAGGCGATTGCTCAGCGGTCGTTCGATGTCGCAGAACAGGATCACGCGGGTCTGTTCGGTTTCGTTCTTGACCCAATGCACGTAGGTCTCATCGAACATCACGTCGTCGCCGTCGCGCCAGGCGTAGACCTGGCCGTCGACAAAGATGCGGCAGTCGTCGGAGTTCGGCGTGGACAGCCCCAGGTGATAACGCAGCGAGCCGGCAAAGGGGTCGCGGTGCGGGTTGAGGTGGCTGCCGCCTGGCAACAGCGCGAACATCGCGCCCTTCACGTTGGGAATGCTGCTCACCAGGGCCACGGTCCTGGGGCACAGCGCTTCGGCCGATGGCAGGGGCTTGTCGTACCACTTGAGGTAGAACCGCTTCCAGCCCTTCTTGAAGAACGAACCGAACCCGGCATCGTTGTTCTTTTCGGCGGCGCGAATGTAACCCTCGTCGAACAGGTGCATGGCCTCTTCGCGGATCACTTCCCAGTTGTCCTTGAGCACATCCAGCTCCGGGAACTTGCTGCGGTCCAGGTACGGCTTGGACGGCACGGCCGAGAACAGGTACATCAAGGCGTTATACGGGGCGAACAGCGCCGAATGGTTGACGAATTGGCGCAACATCGGCAAACGCGCCTTGCCGCGCAGGTGCACGTACAGCGTGCTGCCGATGAACAGCAGTAATACCGACAGTTTGGTGGCCAAAGAAAAGGTCATGCAGCAACTCCTGAAAATAAGCGCCTGCATCATAAACAGTTGGGCCAGTATGCAGAAGGCCTAGACCGACCGACTGATACACATCAACCTTGTGGCGAGGGAGCTCGATCGTTCCCACGCTCTGCGTGGGAATGCATCCCGCGACGCTCCGCGTCACCCCTGCGCAGGGCCCAAATCTTGCGGCGACCGCAGGACGCGGAGCGTCCGGGGCGGCATTCCCACGCAGAGCGAGGGAACGATCATCAAGCCTGGTTTTCCTGCTCGGTAAACAAATCGCTGAACAGCATGCTCGACAGGTAGCGCTCCCCGGAGTCTGGCAGAATCACCACGATCGTCTTGCCCTGCATCTCCGGTTTCTCGGCCAGGCGCACCGCCACGGCCATCGCGGCGCCGCACGAGATACCGCACAGGATCCCCTCTTCCTGCATCAGGCGCAGGGCCATGGCCTTGGATTCGTCGTCGGTCACCAGCTCGACGCGGTCGACCATCGACAGGTCGAGGTTTTTCGGCACGAAACCGGCGCCGATGCCCTGGATCTTGTGCGGGCTGGGCTTGATCTCTTCACCGGCCAGCGCCTGAGTGATGACCGGCGAGACGCTCGGTTCAACGGCGACCGACAAGATCGGCTTGCCTTGGACGTTCTTGATATAGCGCGACACACCAGTGATGGTGCCGCCAGTGCCCACGCCCGCCACCAACACGTCTACCGCGCCGTCGGTGTCGTTCCAGATCTCCGGACCGGTGGTTTTCTCATGGATCGCCGGGTTGGCCGGGTTTTCGAACTGGGCCGGCATAAAGTAGGTGGCCGGGTCGCTGGCGAGGATTTCAGCGGCTTTCTCGATAGCGCCCTTCATGCCCTTGGCCGGCTCGGTCAGCACCAGTTCGGCGCCCAGGGCCTTGAGCACCTTGCGCCGCTCGATGCTCATCGACGCCGGCATGGTCAGCAACAGCTTGTAGCCACGGGCGGCGGCGACAAACGCCAAGCCAATGCCCGTGTTGCCGGAGGTGGGCTCGACAATGGTCATGCCCGGCTTGAGTTTGCCGCTGCTTTCGGCGTCCCAGATCATGTTGGCGCCAATGCGGCACTTCACCGAATACCCCGGGTTACGCCCTTCGATCTTGGCCAGGATGGTCACGCCACGCGGTGCGATACGGTTGATCTGAACCAGGGGCGTATTACCGATGGAGTGCGCGTTGTCTGCAAAGATGCGGCTCATGACGGGTCCTATTGGGCGGTTTTCAGGAAGGTCCAAGGGTAAGCCTCACCTTTCAAGGCGTCCAGTCGGAGGAACGTTGGCGCCTCCCGAACAGTCAACCTCCTAACTGCTAGGAGAACTGCCCCATGAAACGTCGCTACAGTTGGCCGCTATGGACCATCGCCGGGCTGGTGGTGGTGCTGGTTGCCTTGAACATCGCGCTGCCCTACCTGGTGCGTAACTATTTGAATGAAAAGCTCGCCGACATGGGTGACTACCGTGGCGAAATCACCGACGTGGACCTGGCCTTGTGGCGCGGTGCGTACCGCATCAATGGCCTGAAGATCGTCAAGGTGGATGGCAAGGTACCGGTGCCGTTCGTCAACGCGCCGCAGATCGAATTCGCCGTGAGCTGGCACTCGCTGTGGTACGACCATGCCGTGGTCGCCGAGGGGCATTTCGTCAATCCTGAGATCAACTTCGTCGATGGCGGTGCAAACAAGCAGGCGTCCCAGACCGGTAAAGGCACCGACTGGCAGGAACAGTTGAGCAAGTTACTGCCCATCACCCTCAATGAAATGCGCATCGAGGACGGCAAGATCGCCTTTCACAATTTCAACTCCAAACCCGCGGTGAACATCAACGCGACGGCGGTCAACGCGAGTTTCTACAACCTTACCAACGTGGTGGACGTCAAAGGCAAGCGCGACGCGCGTTTCGAAGGCAAGGCCCTGCTGCAAGGCCAGGCGCCGCTGGAAGCCACGGCCACCTTTGACCCGCTGAGTGACTTCGAGGAATTCGAGTTCCGCTTCCGCGCCCGTGACTTGCAACTCAAACGCATGAATGACTTCGCCTCCGCCTATGGCAAGTTCGACTTCAAGTCCGGCACCGGCGACGTGGTGGTCGAAGCGCAGGCGGAAAAAGGCCAGCTGAGCGGCTACATCAAGCCCTTGCTGCGCGATGTGGAAGTCTTCGACTGGAAGCAGGACGTGGAAGACAAGGACAAGAACATCTTCCGCTCGATCTGGGAAGCCGTGGTCGGCGCCAGCGAGACGGTGTTGAAAAACCAGCGCAAGAACCAGTTCGCCACGCGGGTTGAATTAAGCGGCAGCGTGCACCAGCAGGATGTCAGCGCGTTCTCTGCGTTCCTGGCGATATTGCGCAACGGCTTCATCCAGGCGTTCAACGCACGCTATGAACAACCTAAGCCAAGCGCGGACTAAATGTGGGAGCGGACTTGTGTGGGAGCTGGCTTGCCTGCGATAGCATCACCGCGGTGCAACTGCTACACCGCAGTGCCTGCATCGCGGGCAAGCCCGGCTCCCACAGAGGCCCGACTCCCACGCAAGCACGCCTCCACAGCTGGAGTGACTGGCCATTCAGAGACTGAATAACCCGTCTGCGTTCACAGTCGCCAGGGCTGCGCGGTATAGTCCGGGCATTGATGAATCCGAGGAATGACCGATGAAGTTCGAAGGCACCCAGGCCTACGTTGCCACCGATGACCTGAAACTGGCCGTGAACGCCGCCATTACCCTGGAGCGTCCATTGCTGGTCAAGGGCGAACCCGGCACCGGCAAGACCATGCTCGCCGAGCAATTGGCCGAATCCTTCGGCGCCAGGTTGATTACCTGGCACATCAAATCCACCACCAAGGCCCATCAGGGCCTGTACGAGTACGATGCGGTCAGCCGCCTGCGCGACTCGCAATTGGGCGTGGACAAAGTGCACGACGTGCGCAACTACCTGAAAAAGGGCAAGCTCTGGGAAGCCTTCGAGTCCGAAGAGCGGGTGATCCTGCTGATCGATGAAATCGATAAAGCCGACATCGAATTCCCCAACGACCTGTTGCAAGAACTCGACAAGATGGAGTTCTACGTCTACGAAATCGACGAGACCATCAAGGCCAAAAAGCGCCCGATCATCATCATTACTTCCAACAACGAAAAAGAGCTGCCGGACGCGTTCCTGCGCCGCTGCTTCTTCCACTACATTGCCTTCCCGGATCGCGCCACCCTGCAAAAGATCGTCGATGTGCACTATCCCGACATCAAGAAAGACCTGGTCAGCGAAGCGCTGGACGTGTTTTTCGACGTGCGCAAAGTGCCGGGCCTGAAGAAGAAACCCTCCACTTCCGAACTGGTCGACTGGCTCAAGCTGCTGATGGCCGACAACATCGGCGAAGCGGTGCTGCGCGAGCGCGACCCGACCAAGGCCATCCCACCGCTGGCCGGCGCGCTGGTGAAGAACGAGCAGGACGTGCAGTTGCTCGAGCGTCTGGCGTTCATGAGCCGTCGCGGTAACCGCTGATGTTGCTCAACCTGTTTAACGAGATGCGCGCAGCCAAGGTGCCGGTGTCGGTGCGCGAGCTGCTCGATTTGATCAACGCGCTGAAACAGCGCGTGACCTTCGCCGACATGGACGAGTTCTATTACTTGGCCCGGGCGATCCTGGTCAAGGACGAGCGGCATTTCGACAAGTTCGACCGAGCTTTCGGCGCCTACTTCAACGGCCTGGAAAAGCTCGACGACCATTTGCAGGCGCTGATCCCCGAAGACTGGTTGCGCAAGGAATTCGAGCGCTCGCTGACCGATGAAGAACGCGCACAGATCCAGTCCTTGGGTGGCCTGGACAAGTTGATCGAAGCATTCAAGAAACGCCTGGAAGAACAGAAGGAACGCCATGCCGGCGGCAATAAGTGGATCGGCACCGGCGGCACCAGCCCGTTCGGTTCCGGCGGCTACAACCCCGAAGGCATTCGCGTGGGCGATGCCGGCAAACGCCAGGGCAAGGCGGTCAAGGTGTGGGACCAGCGCGAGTACAAGAACCTCGACGACCAGGTCGAATTGGGTACGCGCAATATCAAGATCGCCCTGCGCCGCCTGCGCAAGTTTGCACGCCAGGGCGCGGCAGAAGAGCTGGATATCGACGGCACCATCGACCACACGGCGCGTGATGCCGGGCTGTTGAATATCCAGATGCGCCCGGAGCGGCGTAACACCATCAAGTTGTTGCTGCTGTTTGATATCGGCGGCTCGATGGACGCTCACGTGAAGATCTGCGAAGAGCTTTTCTCGGCGTGCAAGACAGAGTTCAAGCACCTGGAGTACTTCTACTTCCACAACTTCGTCTATGAGTCGGTGTGGAAGAACAACCTGCGCCGCACCTCCGAACGCACCTCCACCCAGGACCTGCTGCACAAGTACGGCGCCGATTACAAAGTGATCTTTATCGGCGACGCGTCGATGGCACCGTATGAGATCACCCAGGCCGGCGGCAGCGTGGAGCACTGGAATGAGGAAGCCGGGTATGTGTGGATGCAGCGCTTCATGGCCAAGTACAAGAAGCTGATCTGGATTAATCCGTATCCGAAAGACACCTGGGGGTATACGGCGTCGACCGGGATCGTGCGGGAGTTGGTGGAGGACCAGATGTATCCATTGACGCTGCGCGGGCTTGAGGAAGGGATGCGGTTTCTCTCGAAATAGGCGGTGTATTGACCGGCGTCATCGCAGGCAAGCCAGCTCCCACATTCAGACTGTATTCCAGGGTTGAAATACAGTCTGAATGTGGGAGCTGGCTTGCCTGCGATGCTCTTAGCAGTCTACAAAACGCTGCAAAAAATCGACATGCTGCCGATGCGCCGTCTCCTGCACCATCGGCGCCAACCGCACCTTCTCCCCCGGCAGACACTGCGCCAGACGCGCCAGCGCCAAGGGCGTCAAGGCGCCCAGGCGCGGGTAGCCGCCAATGGTCTGGCGATCATTGAGCAACACAATCGGCTGCCCGTCCGGAGGCACCTGGATCGCCCCCAATGGAATCCCTTCGGAAATCAACGAAGGGCCCTGGTACTGCAATGGCGTACCCAGCAGACGCATGCCCATGCGGTCGGCGCGGCTGTCCACGGCCCATTCGGTATTGAATGCATCGAACAGGCTCTGCCCGCTGAACTGGCCGATCTGTGCGCCGATAATCACGTCCAATGGGACCTTGGTCTGCAGGCCTGGATCCCTCAGCACCTTCATCGCACCGCCCGTACCGGAATAAGCCAGGCGCCCGCCTTCGGCCAATGCCTTGCCAAAACCGTCTATTCCACCCAGTGCTTCGCGCACAACAGTGGCGCAGCTGCCCAGCACATCCGGCGCATCAAACCCACCCGGTGCCGCGAGGTAGGCCCGCGCACCGTTGATCGGCTGGGTGAAGCGCAAACGTTGACCTTTTTGCAGGATGAAACCGCGTCCGGGGCTGATGGCGCGGTCGTCGATGCAGGCGCCGAGGTCCGCGCCGGCCAGGGCCAGCAGGCAATAATCCTCGGCCTGCACGGTGAAGCCCCCCAGGGTAATCTCCACCACCGGCGCGCCGAGCGCGTTGCCCAACAACCAGTTGGCCCAGGACATCGACACCCAGTCCAGCGCCCCACCCTGGGTCACGCCCAGGTGACGCACGCCAAAGCGGCCGGCGTCCTGCAACAGGCACAGCGGTGTGCTGGCCTCGATGATCAAGCGGCTCATGCCTGCGCCTCCAACGGCGTGTCATCGCCACCCAGTTTGATGAATTCGGCGTGGTCGACCGGCTCGAAACGCACCGTG
Organism: Pseudomonas cedrina subsp. cedrina; assembly: GCF_001983175.1. Lineage (GTDB taxonomy): Bacteria > Pseudomonadota > Gammaproteobacteria > Pseudomonadales > Pseudomonadaceae > Aquipseudomonas > Aquipseudomonas cedrina. The sequence continues at coordinate 285,043 of NZ_MNPW01000002.1, read as the reverse complement.
TCGCCGGGCTGCATCAGGCTGTAGCCGTCGCGCTCGCGGTCGAAGAGCTTGGCCGGGGTGCGGCCGATCAGGTTCCAGCCCCCAGGCGACACCACTGGGTAGGCGGCGGTTTGCCGTTCGGCAATGCCGACGCTGCCGGCGGCCACACGTTTGCGCGGGGTATTGAGGCGCGGCGTGGCAAGGCGCTCGTCCACCAGCCCCATAAAGGCGAAGCCAGGCGCGAAACCGAGGGCGAATACCTGGTACTCATGGACGCTGTGGCGGCGGATCACGTCGTCTATGGCCAGGCCACTGCGCTGGCTGAGTAATGTCAGCTCCGGGCCGACGCTCAGGTCGTACCACACCGGTAGCACGTGGCGCTGGCCGCTGCCCTGGGTGTGCGGTTGCAGGTCGGTAAGCGCGTGGTCGATCAGCTCGCGTGCCTGGGCCGGGCTCAAGGCGCTGAGGTCGTAATGCACCATCAAGGTGGTGTAGGACGGCACCAGGTCCACCAGCGCTGCGCCAAACCCGCTGCGCAGGCCTTGGGCAGCGGCGAGCATCCACGGCATGTTGGCTTCGGCAATTTCATCAAACAGACGCACCATCAGGCAGTCGATGGCCACCACTTCAATGCGCGGCTTCATGCTGGCTTCAATGCCTCGCGGATGCGCTGCACGGCCGCGACCGAGCTGGCGTTGTCGCCGTGCACGCACAGGGTATCGGCTTGCAGGATCAACGGGCTGCCGTCACTGGCCGTCAGGTTTTCGCCACGGGAAATCGTCAGGGCTTGTTGCACGATGATCTCGGAATCATGGTGCACGGCGCCGGGCAACTGGCGCGAGACCAAATGCCCCTGGCTGTCGTAGGCGCGATCGGCGAAGGCTTCGAACCACAGGGTTACGCCGTATTCGTCACCCAAGGCCTGGGCCGCGCTGTTGTCGCGGGTGGCGAGCAGCATCAGCGGCAGTTCGCCGTAGGCCGCTACGGCCTGGATCACCGCGCGCAATTGCACAGGGTTGGCCATCATGTCGTTGTACATCGCGCCGTGAGGCTTGACGTAGCTGACACGCCCGCCCTGGGCACGGCAGATGCCGTCGAGGGCGCCGATCTGGTAGTGCAGCAGGTCCTGGATTTCCTGCGGCGTGTAGGCCATGGAGCGGCGGCCGAAGCCTTGCAGGTCCTGGTACGCCGGGTGCGCGCCGATTTGCACGCCATGCTTGAGCGCCAGGCTGACGGTCTTGCGCATGATGCTCGGGTCGCCGGCATGAAAGCCGCAGGCCACGTTGGCGCAATCGATGAACGGCATGACCTCGGCATCCAGACCCATGGTCCAATTGCCAAAGCTTTCGCCGATGTCGCAATTCAGTAAAAGACGGCTCACGGCTGGGTGCTCCTGTAGGCTTTGTTATTTTGTAGTGTGGGATTTATTACGCGGAACGCGCAACTTGTCCTCGTACCCCAACGGCGCTTATCGTGGAATGGCTCGATTTTTGGCGCTGGCCAGGTGCGGCGTCCAACTAATAAAAACCGATCCATGCATAAGAAAAAGTTGATCCCATGAATTTGAAGTTTCTTGAAACCTTCGTCTGGGTGGCCAAGCTCAAGAGTTTCCGCCTGACCGCCGAGAAGCTGTTCACCACCCAGGCCTCGATTTCCAGCCGCATCGCCGTGCTGGAAAGCGAGTTGGGCGTGAAGTTGTTCCTGCGCGATTCACGCGGTGTCAGCCTGACGCCGGAGGGCTTGAAGGTGCTCGATTACGCCGAGCAGATGATGGTCACCATGCAGGGCCTGAAGCAGTCCCTGGAGACGTCCAGCAGCAAGGTCGGGCGTATCCGCATCGGCGCAATGGACACAGTGATCCACACTTGGCTCAGCCCGTTGGTGGCGGAACTGATGGACCATTTCCCGCGGGTGGAAATCGAGTTGGTCGCCGATACCGCACTGAACCTCAGCGATCAGCTGCAAAAAGGCTTCCTCGACCTGATCCTGCAAACCGACCTGCTGCGCCTCGAAACCGTGCGCAGCCTGGAGCTGGCCAGCCACCCCATGGCCTGGATCGTCGCCAGCCAGTCGATCTACCACCGCGACTATGCCTCCCTCGCCGAACTGGCCCAGGAGCGCATCATCACCTACTCGAAAAACTCCCACCCGCACCAGGACGTGATCAGCCTGATGCAGGCCAACGGTGTGGCCGCACCACGGATGAACTGTGTGAACTCGGTCTCGGCGATTACCCGGTTGTTGCGCGATGGCTTCGGGATTGGCGCGTTGCCGCCGGTGCTGGTCAGGGAGGAACTGGCGCGCGGGGAGTTGGTGATGCTGCCGATGGCGCAACGCCTGCCGAATTTGCAGGTGGTGGTGTCGTGGCGCGTGGGGGTGGAGTTGGTGGAGGAGATTGTGGGGTTGTGCCAGAAGGTGGTGGCGCGGTATGCCGAAGAGGTCGGCGAAGAGCGGATGGTACTGACGAAACCGGATTAAAACTGTGGGAGCTGGCTTGCCTGCATTGCAGCCTGGTATCTACACATCTTCCGAGGCGCATAAGCAATGTGTAGTGAGCGGGCTTGTCCCGCGCTGGGTGGCGAAGCCGCCCCAATAAAGACACCGCGCAGTTTCAGACAAAGCCAATTCGCCTGGTTTGGGGCCGCTTCGCCACCCAGCGCGGGACAAGCCCGCTCACTACAGAGAGATATGTCAGCCTTGAAAGTGATGTAGATACCAATGGCTATCACAGCTCCCACATTGACCGAGTCGGCCTTCAGAGGCCTTTGAGGTCACGCTCTTCGATCGGCCGGCTCTGGCGCAGGCGCCTGCCGCCCAACACCACCCAATCGATCAGGCGGAACAGGCATTCGATGCCGAACGACAGCAACATCGCCCCGCCCAGCCCCCAGCCCATGGCTTCGGGGGTCAGCAGGATCTGATAGCTGTAGCCATTCCAGGTTTCCCGGCGAATGTCCGGATCGGCCGCGACCGCCACTTGCAGGGCGCGGATGTACCAGGGGCCTTGCATGGCCTGGAATTGTTTGTCCAACGCCACCTGGCGGTCGAGCATCGCGCCCAGGCTGTTGGCGTCGCTCTGGAACACTGGGTCATCACTGGCGCGATAATGCGCGACCAACGCCTGCAGATCCCCGTTGAAGAACTGCCGCGCGGTGGTTTCGAACCCGCTCAGGCCGGTCTGCGCCTCGATCAGGTGGGCCTCGACGCGCTTGGCGTAGTCATTGATGAAACCCGGCACTTGCACGCCGACCAACAGGCCAATGGCGAACAGCACCAACCGCAGATAACTGAGCAACATGGTCGATATCCTTACTCGGTAACGCCCTGGCTGACGCATTCACCGCGTCGCCACAGGCTCCATTGGCCCGGTTCGTAACGGGTCCAGTTTTCATTGTCGGTCAACGGCTCGGTGGCGATCACGGTGACTACGTCATTGGGCGTGGTTTCAGCCTGAAAATCGACGATCACGTCGACATCTTTCAAGCGCGCCGGGCCAAATGGCGCGCGGCGGGTAATCTGCGCCAGCTTTGTCGAGCAGTAGCAAAACAGCCAGTCGCCATCGCTGAGCAGGCAGTTGAAGACGCCTTTGCTGCGGTATTCGGCGCAGGCGGTGATGAGGTCCGGCAGGACTTTTTCAAGGTCCACCGGCTCGGGAAAGGCTTCGCGGACGCGGTTGAGCAAATCGCAGAACGCCGCTTCACTGTCGGTATCGCCGACCGGGCGGTAGAAGGTTGCGCGCGGGTTGAAATCCGCCAACTGGCCGTTGTGGGCGAAACACCAGTTGCGCCCCCACAGTTCGCGTACGAACGGGTGGGTGTTGGCCAGGCTGACCTTGCCGACGTTGGCCTGGCGGATATGGCCGATCACCACTTCGCTCTTGATCGGGTAACGCTGCACCAGCAGCGCGACTTCCGACTCGCTGCTCGCCGCCGGGTCCTGGAACAGGCGCAGGCCACGGCCTTCGTAGAAGGCAATGCCCCAACCGTCACGGTGGGGGCCGGTGCGCCCACCGCGCTGCATCAGCCCGGTAAAGCTGAACACGATATCGGTGGGGACGTTGGCACTCATGCCCAATAATTCACACATGCCGGGGCTCTCGCTGCAGGGCGGACAACGTTAAAGGCGCGGTTCGACCCGCATGCCGCTCACCGGTGCGGGACGCCGAAAAGGCACGTCGTCTTCGTCTTCAGGCGGTTCGGCGGCCAATGCCGCATCGGCGGCGGCCTTGCGCTCGCGGCGGGCGTTGGCGGCGCGCTCGATGGGCCAGCGGATCAGCACAATCACCAGGTACACGCCAAAGGCGATCAGGGTGTACATGAACAAATCGGAAATGGCCCGCCAGGCGTTGTTGCCGACCTTGAGCACCAGGTCCAGGGCGGTGATGGCCACGGCCGGCGCGAACTGGGTCTTGACCGGATCGACGATGGTCGGGCTGAACAGCAACACCGCCATCAGCAATTGCAGCGGCTCGCGCAGCCAGCGCCAGATCCAGCGGGTGATGCGCCACCACACCAGCAGGCAGCCCAAGGCGGCGAAGGCGTAAAGGCCCCAAGCGATCAGATAGTCGTTCTCGGTCATGGTGTCCATGGCAAGGTTGGCAAACAGGCGGCTATGATAACGGCTTTTGCGAGTCGCGGCTGCAATGCCTGCCACCGTCCGCCAGATAGAGAATAATCCATGCCTGTATCGACACCCCCGATTGCCCGCAAGGCCCAAGGCCCAGACCCATACGCCTGGCTGCAAGAACGTGACAGCGTTGAAGTGCTCGATTACCTCAAGGCCGAAAACGCCTGGCAGGAGTCGCAGCTCGCCGACCAGCAGGCGCTGCGCGAAACCCTGTTCGAGGAGATCAAGGGCCGCATCCTCGAGACCGACCTTTCATTGCCCTCGCCGTGGGGCCCGTACCTGTACTACACCCGCACCACCGCCGGTGACGAATACGCGCGCCACTACCGCTGCCGCCGCCCGGCCGACGACAGCCACCAGGTGGATGAAAGCAGCGAGCAACTGTTGCTGGACCCGAACGTGCTGGCCAATGGCGGTTTCTTCTCCCTCGGCGCGTTCAGCATCAGCCCCGACCACCAGCGCCTGGCCTATAGCCTCGATACCAGCGGTGAAGAGATCTACACCCTGTTCGTGAAGGAACTGGCCACCGACAAAGTCAGCGAACTGGCGTTCGAGAACTGCGACGGCAGCATGATCTGGGCCAATGACAGCCTGACCCTGTTCTTCGGCGAACTGGACGACACCCACCGCCCGCACAAGCTGTATCGCTATCGCCTGGATGGCACGGCGGCGCAGGAAGTGTTCCACGAGCCCGACGGCCGTTTCTTCCTGCACTGCTACCGATCCAGTTCCGAGCGCCAGTTGCTGCTCTCGCTCGGCAGCAAGACCACCAGCGAAGTCTGGGCGCTGGACGCCGACCAGCCGCATCTGGCGTTCACCTGCCTGGCGCCTCGGGTCGAAGACCATGAATACGACGTCGACCACGGCCAGTTGAACGGCGCGTGGACCTGGTTTATCCGCAGCAACCGGGACGGCATCAATTACGCGCTGTTCGTGGCGACAGACATCGGCGACGTGCCGACCGAGGACGAGTGGCAAAACCTGATCCCCCACAGTGACGAGGTGATGCTCGACGGCGTGAGCCTGAACACCGGCGCCATGACCCTGAGCCTGCGCATCGGCGGCCTGCCGGTGATCGAAGTGCACCCGCAGGGCGTGCCGGCCTATCGCGTCGAATTGCCCGATGCGGCCTATAGCCTCTACGTGCAGAACAGCCTTGAATTTGCCAGCGACAGGATTCGCCTGCGCTATGAAGCCCTGAACCGCCCGGCCCAGGTACGCCAGTTGGAGCTTGCCAGCGGCGCGCAACAGGTGCTCAAGGAAACCCCGGTGCTCGGCGTGTTCAACGCGGACGACTACGTGAGCCAGCGCCTGTGGGCCACCTCGGCGGATGGCACCCAGGTGCCGATCAGCCTGGTGGTCAAGCGCGACCAGCTCGGCAAGCCCACGCCGCTGTACCTGTATGGCTACGGCGCCTACGGTTCAAGCCTTGATCCGTGGTTTTCCCATGCCCGCCTGAGCCTGCTGGACCGAGGCGTGGCGTTCGCGATTGCGCATGTACGCGGCGGCGGCGAGCTGGGCGAAGCCTGGTACCGCAACGGCAAGCAGGAACACAAGCAGAACACGTTCAGCGACTTTATCGCCTGCGCCGAACACTTGATTGCCGAAGGCCTGACCACTTCCAAACAACTGGTGATCAGCGGCGGCAGTGCCGGCGGCCTGCTGATCGGCGCGGTGCTCAACCAGCGCCCTGAGCTGTTCCAGGCGGCGATTGCCGAAGTGCCGTTCGTCGACGTGCTCAACACCATGCTCGACCCGGAGTTGCCGCTGACGGTCACCGAGTACGACGAGTGGGGCAACCCGCAGGAGCCGGAGGTGTATGAACGCATCAAGGCCTACGCACCGTACGAAAACGTGCGCGCCCAGGCCTACCCGGCCATGCTGGTGATCGCCGGCTACAACGACAGCCGCGTGCAGTATTGGGAGGCGGCCAAATGGGTGGCCAGGCTGCGCGACACCAAGACCGACGACAACCTGCTGTTGCTCAAGACCGAACTGGGCGCCGGCCACGGCGGAATGAGCGGTCGTTACCAGGGATTGCGTGACGTAGCACTCGAATATGCATTTGTGTTCAAGGCACTGGGATTGATTTAGGAACTTAGCGCCGTGGTCCTGTCTGAACGAAGGACCACCCTACAAGATTGACGGACCAAGATTGCAGCCATGGCACAACCCACGCTCCTCAATGACGAAATCCGCGACATGCTGATGGACTGCGGCCTGTTCGATCCTTTGTTGCCGGAGGATTTTCACATCGCCGCCGGCTACTTCAATATCAGCAGCATTGCCCGCGACGAGGTGATTTTCCTCGAGGGCGATGCCGGCACCTTCATGTGCATCATCCACAGCGGTCAGGTGGCGGTGCAGAAAGCCAACCATGATGGCCAACGCCTGACCATCGCTACCCTGCGCAGCGGCCGGGCCTTTGGCGAAATGGCCGTGCTCGACGGCGAGCGGCGTTCGGCCAGTTGCGTGGCCGCCAGTGACTGCGTGCTGTTGAACCTGGGCAAAGACTCCCTGGAAAAGATGCTCAACGAAGCGCCCAGGGTGGCCGCCAAGATCATCCGTGCGATTGCGATTGCCCTGTCCAAACGCCTGCGCATGGCGGATGGGCAATTACTCAATCAACACGTTTAACCACCGGGCGTCTTCGGCTTGCTGTCGTTTTGCTGCAGGCCGGGCACGGTCTGGTCCTTCGGCGGCGTCGGCAGCACGATAGGCACCAGGGGCGGCGAGCCGTTGGTCTTGGGCACGGCCGGCGGGGTGACTTGCGGATACAGTGTCGGCGTCGGGGTGCCCGGCGCGCCTGGCGTGGGGGCGGGCGCGACCGGTACGGTTTGCAATTCCTGAGCCTGCGCCGCAGCGGATGCGAGCGCGCTCAACACAATGACCGTTAGAATGCTGCACTTCATCGATGGCTCCATGGCCTGACCGGAATATCACAAGGCTACTCCCAACCGCGCAAGAATGCCCTTCCCAATGAGATTTCCATGAAACGTTTCGTTCTGCTCGACACCACCCCGATCCCCGACAACGGCGGTGCCTTGTGCCTGTTCGAGTACGGTGAAGATTTTGTCATCAAGATCCAGGGCGGCGACGGCGGCCAGTTGATGAACACGCGCATGCACGGTTCCGAAGATGCGCTGGCGGAGATTCCCTGCCGCAAAGTCGCCGGACGCCCGGATTCACGGGTATTGATCGGTGGCTTGGGCATGGGCTTCACCCTGGCTTCGGCGCTCAAGCATCTGGGCAAGACCGCTGAAGTGGTAGTGGCGGAGCTGGTGCCCGGCGTCGTGGAATGGAACCGTGGGCCACTGGGCGAAAAGTCCGGCCGGCCGCTGCTGGACCCACGCACGGTGATCCGCCTGGAAGATGTGGCCAAGGTGCTGCAAGCCGAGCCCCAGGGCTTTGACGCGATCATGCTGGATGTGGACAACGGCCCCGAAGGCCTCACGCAAAAGGCCAACAGCTGGCTTTACTCCGCCGGTGGCCTAGCCGCGTGCGCCAAGGCCCTGCGCCCCAAAGGCGTGCTGGCCGTGTGGTCGGCCAGCGCCGACAGGCTGTTCAGCGACAAGCTGCGCAAGGCCGGTTTCAAGGCCGAGGAAGTGCAGGTATTTGCCCATGGCAACAAGGGCACGCGGCACACCATCTGGATTGCCGAAAAGCTCAAGGGCTAATTGCGCCGTGAACGGCTAGAATCAAGCCTGTCCGTGACCACCAAAATATAGGAGCCATGATGAGCTCAACCAACCCGCCCTCCCACACCGCCAAGCTGGATCGCATCCTCGCCGATGCCCAGCGCGACCGTGAAATGGGTTACCGCGACAAAGCCTTGAAAATGTACCCCCACGTGTGCGGCCGTTGCGCCCGTGAATTCGCCGGCAAGCGCCTGAGCGAGCTGACCGTGCACCACCGCAACCACAATCATGACGACAATCCCCAGGACGGCTCCAACTGGGAATTGCTGTGCCTGTACTGCCATGACAACGAACACTCGCGCTACACCGACCAGCAGTACTTCGGCGAAGGCTCCACCAGCAGCCCGACGATCGCCAAGGCGACGCACAACCCGTTTGCGGCGTTGGCGGGGTTGATGAAGAAGGACGACTGAAGCGCCTCGCCGGCAGTTATGCCGCCATCGCAGGCAAGCCAGCTCCCACATTTGACTGTATTCACACACTCAAAAATGTGGGAGCCGGGCTTGCCCGCGATAGCGATAGCCCAAACACCACATGTCCCAAGCCCGTATAATCGCGTTTTTTTTCGCCAAGGCACCCTTCCCCGTGGGCAATAAACGCTACAGCTGCATCGGTCTGTATAACCCCAAATCCCCCGAAAACGTCGGTTCGGTCATGCGTGCCGCCGGTTGCTACGGCGTGGCCTCGGTGTTCTACACCGGCGTGCGTTACGAGCGCGCCCGGGACTTCATTACCGACACCAAGAAGGTCCATCACGACATTCCGCTGATCGGTATCGATGACCTGAAGAAAATCCTGCCCCTGGGTTGCATTCCCGTCGCCGTGGAACTGGTGGAAGGCGCCCGTCCCCTGCCTGAGTACACCCACCCCGACCGCGCCCTCTACATTTTCGGCCCGGAAGACGGCTCCCTCGATAAAGAGATCCGCGACTGGTGCGAAGACGTGGTCTACATCCCGACCACCGGCTGCATGAACCTTGCGGCCACCGTCAACGTGGTGCTCTACGACCGACTGGCCAAAGGCAACAACACCCGTTCGGGCCCCAAGTACTGATATTTTCGGAACATCCGGCACCCGCGGGTAGTCAGCCTATTATCACTAGCCCTTGTTGGAGACAGACCATGAGCGACAGCACAACCATGCGCCCTATCATCGAACACACCCCATTCCAGACCCAGCCCGCGCAAAACGTGCATGGCTGGGAACGCTTCGGCTCGGTGGCCGGCGGCGCGATAATGGTGGGCAAAGGCCTGCGCCGTGGCGGGATTTTCGGTTTGATCCAGGTGGCAATCGGCGGCATGGCGTTGGCCCGTGGCTTCACCGGGCACTGCTCGCTCAAAGACAAGCTGGAACACGGCCGCCAGGAAATGAACACCGTGCGCGCGAAGATCGAGCGCGCCGGGGATGAGCTGAAGAACCTGAAGACCAGGGCGGAAGTGGCGGCTGAAAAAACCGTTGGCTGAATGATCGTTCCCACGCTCTGCGTGGGAATGCCGCCCAGGACGCTCCGCGTCCCGCCGAACGGCGCAATGCGAGGTGACGCAGAGCGTCAAAGGATGCGTTACCACGCGGAGCGTGGGAACGATCAATCTCCCACCTGTTAGCCCGCGCGGAAAATCAGGTAATCCTCCCAGTCATCCTCGGGCACGCTGCCTTCGCTGAGCATGCGCCCGGACTGGGAAATGCGTTCGTGGTGCACCGCATCGCGGTCGCCGCAGACCAGGTGGTGCCACAGCGGCAAGTCCTTGCGCTCACTGACCAGGCGATAGCCGCAGGTCGGCGGCAGCCATTTGAACTGGTCGGCCTGGCCCGGCGTGAGCTGGATGCAATCGGGCACGGACGCGCGGCGGTTGGGGTAATCGGTGCACTGGCAGGTCTTCAGGTCGAGCAGTTTGCAGGCGATCCGCGTGTAATAGACGCTGTTATCGTCTTCATCCTCAAGCTTTTGCAGGCAGCACAGGCCACAGCCGTCGCACAACGACTCCCACTCCTCCTGATCGAGGTGCTCAAGGGTTTTGCGTATCCAGAAAGGTTCGACTTTGGCGGCCATGGCTCTGCATCGGTATCGGTAGGTGAAAAGGCCGCCAGTCTAGTGCCCACGACCCCTGGGGCCAAGCGCTGGCGACTGGCGGTGCTGCAACGCTTGTCAGCCTAGAGCCTGCGCAGTAGCTTGGAGCACCGAATTAAACGATCAGGAACTGCTCCATGACACGTGTTGCCGACTATCCGATTCATCCCCAGTTCACCGACCGCTGGTCGCCCCGCGCCTTCACCGGCGAGAGCATTGCCAAAGAGACCCTGCTGAGCTTCTTCGAAGCCGCACGCTGGGCGCCTTCGGCGTACAACTCGCAGCCCTGGCGGTTTCTCTACGCGCGCCGTGACACACCGGACTGGGAACGCTACCTGGGCCTGCTCAATGAATTCAACCGTGGCTGGGCGCAGCACGCGTCGGCCCTGGTGATCATCGCTTCCAAGACCGATTTCATCGCCCCTGGCGCCAGCGAAGAAACCCCGGCGCTGTGGCACACCTTCGACACCGGCTCGGCCTGGGGCCACTTGGCGCTGCAGGCCAGCCTCAGCGGCTGGCACACCCATGGCATGGCCGGCTTCGATCAGGAACTGACGCGCAACGAGCTGAAAATCCCGCAAGGTTATGCGCTGCATGCCGCCGTGGCGATCGGCAAGCTGGGTGACAAGTCGACCTTGCCCGAGTACCTGCAAGGCCGTGAAATGCCGAGCCCGCGCAAGCCGCTGAGCGAGCTGGTGTCGGAGGGTGATTTCAGCCTTTGATGCCCTCAAGCGTTGCGGCGGTGAATCAGTGCTGAATCACCGCCGACGCTCAAGCCTGGGGACCACAGGCAACGGCCAGGCTTACGCGCTCATCAGCAGCTTATCGAACTCGTCGTACAAGTCGGCCTTCTCAAGTTCATAGTCCTCCAGGAGGTCATCCGGCAGCGGGTCGCCGTCAACCAGGTCGCTTCTCGTCCTGGTACTGATATCCAGCGGGTAGATTTTCTTGTCTTTGGCCGAATACAAAAAATTCCCCAGGTGGAGATCGCTGTGGAAAATGCCTTTGTCCTCCATGGCTTTGAACGCATCGTCCAGCAACACGCGCACATCCGCCGGCAGACTGTTGTGTTGAACACCTTTGAGGCTGACGCCGTCGAGCTTTTTCATCTTGATGTAGGCATCGCCCATGCTGGTGAACGCCTCGGCAAACCCTTCGCCGTAGTAAGCGTTCAATTGATCGGCTTGATCCATGACGGTATTGATATCGAATGATTCAAGCTCGGTGTCGAAGCACTTATAGACGCTGGCGCCGTCACGACTTTCATACAGCACAGCCTCCGCACCCGAGCCAATTTCCCGGCCACAATCGCTGTTCACCGGGAACGGATAGCCCCCCTTCGCTCCCAAGCGCTGCCATTGATCGCCTTGAACATGCTGCACCAGCAACTCGGTCTGGCGATTGTTGTGATAGATCCGTGCCTGGACCGCGCCCTCTTCCGTGCGCGTGACTTGTCGAACCTCATACACCGCTGGCTGCCCGAGGTCATCCGTATGGCGGATATAAGACGTGTGCCCATTCCTCGCCACATAAACGCCCTGGCTGTTGCGTGACAACCCGGCGATGGTCGACTCAGGCACTTTGAGTGCGTCATGCAAGGCGTTGTTCAACCGAGCACCTTGGGGCACCACCTTCGCGTGGATCGCCCCGTTCAGTGCCTGAGTGTTGGGCGCAAATGCGTCAAGAGGGCTGCCGTAAGGGCGCAATTTGTCTACATCCAGCGCATACCATTGGCCCTTGTTCAACACCGCTGCGCCTTCAACCGTCTCCCCGGCAACCTTGAAGGTGCCGATTGCCGTCGACCCGTGCTGCCGGCTCGCCGCTTTGAGCAGGTCGTAACTACCGCTGGCACCTCTGAGTCGGTTTACCCCCTCAAGGCTCTTGGAAATCAGCCGGCCGGCGCCTGTCTTGACCACGCCGGCAACGCCAAGCGCCACGTCGCCGACACCGCCCAATGGATTGAATGCTTCGATGGTCAGCGCGCCGATAAATCGCGCCGCCTTTGCTAGCCCACGCATGCTGGAGAGCCCCTTCGAGAAGGCTTTGGCCGCCTGCGCTGCCTTGCCGGCGCCCAAAGTGACCAGGCCAATAAGGTCAAGGCCCAGGTCAAACACCCCATCGGCAATATTGCCGTTGCTGAAATTGACAATGGCGGACCTCAGCGGAATGAGGTTCAGGAAGAATTCGCCGATTACCTGGTTTGTCGCCGCGTTTTTATCAAAGGAAGTGCCCCCCCTGGCCTCCTGCAACAAATCGTCATTGCGCAAATCCAGAGACTTGGCAAACACCCGGCCTATGTAGTCTCTGCGCGGTGAGTTCAATGGCGGTGTGGCTACGTGGGGTATCGACTGCTCGCGGGCCTTGTCGGCCTCGTCCTTGAACGGATCGAACAGCACGGTTTTACTGATGACGTTGGCCTCCGTGCGCTGCAGGTTCTTGTCCGTATAAGGCGGTGTGTAGCGTGTTTTCAGGTAGTTCTGCTTTTCGATGATGGCGCGCCGCGTATCGATCTCATAGATATTCACTTCGCCATTGAGCGTGGTTTTCACCCGCAATGTGTGCCCGCGAGTCCTGAGCGCAGGCTTGGTAAACAGGTCCATGGCCATCGTGTAGTCGTTGGTGTGGAAGAACTCCAACTGGCCGTAGTCAAGATTTTTGCGGTCTTCGGGCGGTAGCGTCGAGATCAGGTACTGGGCCAGCCCCTGCTGGCCCTGTTCTATCGAAGTGATCGCCTGGTCATACCCGGCCTTGAACGCTGCGGTCACATCCAGTGTGCCGCTTTCATACAGGCGGCAAAACGCCGACGCCGGAATACGCGCGTCGCGGGACTCCCAGTGTTCGTCCGCGCCGAGCTTGCCACCGTGCATCACCACGTCCAGCATCGAACGCATGCCCGGAAACTGCCCCGTCCTGCCAGGAACGCGAAATACTCTCGCCAGGCTCGGGGTTTCGAAAAGTGCAGGATCAAGCCCCGGAAACGCCGCCTTCAACGCCGCCAGCGCCATCTCGCGCCGACTGGGCAACGGCGTTTGTGCCAACCCGCTGACGCTGGTCAGTCCTTGCATCTGGCGGTTGTACTCCACACGCACCGCCTCGTACTCAATATCCGTCGGTGCGTTGCTCGCCAGCAAGCCATTGGCCAGGCCCCAGTCCGCCAGGGCTTTGCGCTGGATGCTCTGCAGCACACTGGGGCTTGTGTTGACCTGCTCGCCATACGCCAGCACTTCGGCGTAGCTCAGGTTGACCGTACGACCTGGCGAGTCGGCTTCGAGCCTGGCGCTGGCAATCGCCAGTTGCGTCCAGGTAAGGCTGCCATAGGTCACACTGCGAGGGATGTCTCGGACCAGAAATTCGGGGGCCGTCCTGGCCAGCAATAACCGGGTGGCCAGCTTCGCCGTTTGCACCGTCGCACGGCCCTTGGCAACCAAATGACTACTCAACCCGGCGATGACTTCAGATGCAGGCGCGCCCCAGTGCCGCGGTTGAGCCAGATCAAAATCGGAGGAGGAATCCAGTCCAAGATGGATCGCTGCCATCACGTAATCATTGATACTCGTGTCCGTCGGCAGACCACCCAGTTTTGACTGAATAGCCCGCCCCAGGGCCTGGGCCTTAGGTGAGCCGAGCAGTTTTTCCATGGCTTGGTTCGGGAATTTCAGATCAGCGTCTGATACTGAACTGCCACTGAGCAAATAGCCCAACACACCTTTGTCCATGTCTGCCAGCGGCACGCCGGCCAGCCCGCTGCGGCTGTCCTGCAACAGGGCGGCAATAGCACTTTGATCGTGCCCGGAGATAGGCACGGGCCAGGCCAGCGCGCCGGCGAAATTGCCCAGCGGTGACGTCTGCGCCTTCCTGGCAACAGCCTTGTTCAGCGCGATCATCTCGGCAAGCGTCTTGGGAACAGACAAGCCCTGACCTTGAATGAAGGTCTGGAGGCTGACCGTGTCGTTCAGATTCAGGGCCTGTTGGCGGTGATACGAAGAGTCTTCACAGACCCGCATTGAGGTGTTTTTCAGGCGCGCCGCCAGATCGGCAGCAGTCTTGTCAGGATCTGGCCCAAGGGTTTGAAGGATGCTTTGAAGGTGTTTTGCCAGTGTTTGCCAGTCGCAGTGGTCGCCAAACGCGGTTTTCAAGGCGCCAGGGTTGTCGAGGAAAGCCACAGGAGTTTGCGCCAGCCGGGGCTGTTGGGCGGGAGATGGAACACCCGGAGCAGCGTCGTCGGCGCGGATGATCGAGGGTATAGAAACGCGTGAGGGGGCGATGGCCGTCATTCGGGTACCTGTCCATAGTTGGGAAACTCGTCCTGCAGGCGACGCGCGTTAAACGCACCCCCTGCGTTCACTGGGTGTTAAAACCCAGGGACGAGGTTCCAGCTTGATTGTCAGGTCTCATGTCAACGGCAGGCGGCTATGGGCCTGGGGGATCAATAACCGCGTGTGAAACTTACTTCGCCACGCAACGCTTGCTTGGCCTGGTACGCACGCACGTTGTGCATAAACAATTGCACCATCATCGACGGCGACGTCGGCGCCGAGCTGTGCCCTGTCAACAGCAAGCCCCAAGCCGTCCAGAACGGGTGGCGTTGCGGCAACGGTTCCTGACGGCACACGTCGATCACCGCACCCGCCAAATGCCCTTCTTTCAAGGCCTCGACCAGATCGGCATCGACCACCGCCACGCCGCGCCCGACATTGATAAACAATCCGGTCGGCTTGAATTGCCTGAACAGCGCAGCGTCATACAGATCATGGGTTTCGGGCGTGTTGGGCAGCAGGTTGATCACGTAATCCACCTCGCCCACCAGCCGGCCCAATTGATCGAGCCCGGCGACTTCGATAAACGGCGCCTGCTCGCGGGCCTGGCTGGCGATGCCGTAAAGCTTGACGCCAAACGGCACCAGGAACTCGGCGACGCTCTGGCCGATATCGCCGGTGCCCACGATCAATGCCTTGCGCCCCGCCAGGCTCTGGCCGGTGCGGTTGTCCCATTTGCGCTCGACCTGGCTGACCAGGCGCGCCAAGACTTCGCGCTCATGACCAAGCATGTAGGTGAGGACAAATTCAGCCATGACCTGGCCGTAGATGCCGACCGCACGGGTCAGGCGATAGTCGCGGGGCAGGCCTTCGGCCAGCAACGGGGTGATGCCGGCCCAGGTCGACTGCAGCCATTGCGGGTGATGGCCCTGACGCAACAGCGTTGCGAGCAGGTCCGGCTGGCCCAGCCATACCGGACAATCGGCGGCCAGGCGCGACAGCTCGGCCGAGTCGCCGCTGGTCAGCACCTCCAGGTCCGGTGCCGCTTCGCCCAGCAATTGGGCATAGAGCGGGTGATCCTGTTCAGCAATCAGAACACGCATGGTTCAAACCTTTCAAAAACAGTGCAGACGGCCGCCCGCATCCTTACGGCCACCGCCCACGTATACGATTTCATTGATAACGGTGCCGCGCATGAGGCACCCAGCGATCACATCGGGTCGTTGCGACGCAGCAGCTCTTCGGGCAGGTGCTCGATGTACTCGTCTTCGGCCGGCGGCATTTGCAGGTGGTAACCCTGTTTGTCGAGGTTTTCCAGGACCACGGCGATGTCTTCGCGCGACAGCTTGCGCGCGGGCGTCAACACCATATCGAATGCGTGGTGCGGCTTGCCGAAGGCGGCCATCAACGGTTCCGGCACGCGCTCCAGGGCGTCGCTTTTGAGCACATAGAGGTACATGCCGTCTTTTTTCAAGCTGCGGTAGATGGAGCAAATACGTTTCAAGGCTGTTCTCCGGCGGACAGGCTGTCGAGCAGCGCCTGGCCCATCAACTCGCGGCGCCAGCCACGCAGCGAGTCTGGCAATTTATAAGGCCCATCGGGGTAGCCACTTTTGACCAGGGCTTCGAGGGTTTTCTTGCGCAGCATCAGTTCCGGCGCCATGTCCAGGCGTTCGGCGAAGGTTTGGCCCAGGGCGCGCAGTTGCTTGATCAAGGCGGCGGCCTCCACCGGCAATGGCTCGGCAACGGCGGGTGGCCATTGGTCCATGGGCGCGCTGCCGGCACGCTTGATCAGGTCCAGCAGGAACTGGCCGTCCTGGCGCACGGTGCGCGGGTGCATGTCTTCGATCTTGCCCAGGGCGGCGAGGTTATCCGGCTGGGATTTGGCCAGGGGCCACAACGAGTGTTCGCGAATGATGCGGTTGCGCGGCAGGTCGCGGGCGCGGGCCTGCTGCTCGCGCCAGGCGCACAGTTCACGCAGTACGGCGAGTTGGGCGCGGGAGAGTTTCCACGCCAGCTTCGCGTCGCGGTACACCTCGTTCGGGTCGACTTCGCGACGCAGGTTGGCGACCAACTCCGCACCGTCTTCCAGCACCCAGGCGTACTTGTCGTCGGACAATCGCGGACGCAGGCGGATGTAGACCTCGGCCAGGTGCACCGCGTCTTCGGCGGCGTAGCTGACCTGCGTGTCGGACAATGGCCGCTGCAGCCAGTCCGAACGGGTCTCACCCTTGGGCAACTCGATATCCAGCACGGCTTGCACCAGGCGCGAGTAGCCCATGGAAAAACCGAGGTTCAAGTAAGCCGCAGCCAATTGAGTGTCGAACAGCGGCACGGGCAGGCTGCCGGTCAGGCGCAGCAACACTTCCAGGTCTTCGCTGCAGGCATGCACCACCTTGATCACCGCCGGGTTTTCCAGCAAGGCGGCCAAGGGTTGCCAGTTGTCGATGGTCAGGGGATCGATCAGGTAAGCGCGTTGGCCATCACCGATCTGGATCAGCCCGGCAATGGGATAAAAGGTGTCGACCCGCATGAATTCGGTGTCGAGGGCGACGAATGGCAACTGCTGCCATTCGGCGCAATGCTGGCCGAGGCTATCGTTGTCGCAGATCCAGTGAATATCGATGGCCACACGGCTCTCCCTTGAAGAATGGCGCGCAGTATATATCGCGAAAGGGGCTTGCGAGCATCCGCAGTGCACAGGCGACCATGAAAACTCAGACAGACATGGAAGAATAGTCCGACAGGCGGGACTTATCCTCTCTTACGCAGGACGTAGACCCGCCACAGGTTTGAGCCGGGCATGAACTCCTGGTGATTCAGCACCTTGAAGCCGGCCTGGCGGAACTCATCCTCTACGGCGGTACGCGAATTGACGGAGACGATCACGGTGTCGCGGCTGACTCGGTGGAACTCGCGCAATAACGCCAGGCGCCCTTCGCTGCTGGGCACATGGCGAAACAATTCCAGGCAAAAAATGCAATCTACCGCGTTCGCCGACAAACCGATGGTAAACGCCGAGCCCTGGAACGTCTTGACCCGCTTGAGCAGGGACGCCGGGTGATGGCTGCGGGCATGATCGAGCATGTCCTGGGAGTTGTCCGACGCCAGGATCACCCGGTTGACGTGCTCGGCCAACACCGGCCAGAAACGCCCGGAGCCGCACGCCAGGTCCAGCACCAGCCCCGGCTCGCCGGCAACTTTGAGTGCCTGGCGCACCAGCCACTCGTCGCGCCATGACGCCAGGCGTCGCCGCAGACCGGGCGGGCGCGTATCGCCGCAGGCCCGGGCGTGTTCGCGGCCGCAGCGTTCGGCGTATTCGATCTCGATGGAAGAGGGAGGTTGTGTCAACATCTCGGGCTCATGTAAGTGGAACGGTAGCGAACGACCTTGATCCGCAGCTTAAACAGCACAACGTGAAAAAAAGGTCGAAACCTGCTGAAAATAAAAACTGCCCCCCTGCCCCAAGGACTCGACCGCATGAAAGCTCTTTTTGCCCTGTGTGCACTCGGCCTGGCCACCAGCGCCCTGGCCGAAACCACCCCGTCGCGCCTTGACGAGGTGCTCCAGCGCGGCACGCTGACGGTCTGCACCACGGGCGACTACAAGCCCTACACTTCGCTGCGCGCCGATGGCCGCTATGAAGGCATCGACATCGCCATGGCCGAGTCCCTGGCCAAGAGCCTCAACGCAAAAATCCAATGGGTGCCCACCACCTGGAAAACCCTGATGCCCGACTTCCTTGCCCAGCGCTGCGACATCGCCGTGGGCGGGATTTCGGTGTCGCTGGAACGCCAGAAAAAGGCTTTCTTCAGCCAATCCCTGGGCGTCGATGGCAAGATCCCGCTGGTGCGCTGCACCGATGTGCAGCGCTACCAGACCGTCGAGCAGATCAACCAGCCCCAGGTGCGGGTGATCGAGCCCGCGGGCGGCACCAACGAAGTGTTCGCCCGCGCCCATCTGGGCCAGGCGCAAATCCGCCTGCATGACAATGTGACCATCTTCGACGAACTGCTGGCGGGCAAGGCCGACGTGATGATCACCGACGCCAGCGAAGCGCGTTACCAGCAGAAGCTCAAGCCTGGGCTGTGCGCGGTGAACCCTGAGCGGCACATGCAATACAGCCAGAAAGCGTTCCTGCTGCCCCGTGATGACGTGGCGTGGAAGAGTTATGTCGATCAATGGCTGCACCTGAGCGTCGCCACCGGGGTGTATGACGGCATCGTCAACCAGTGGCTGGCGGCGCCTTGAGCCACAGCCGTCTACGCTGTGGTCACATCTACAATAATGAGGGACGGAACATGAAGGGATTGCTCCGCATCACCTGGCTGCTGCTGTTGTGTACGGGCCAGGTGCACGCCGCAACAGGGCAGGATGAGGATGCCCAGGCCGCCAAGGCGCTGCTGGAAAAAGCCTTGGCTTACTACCAGAGCAACGGCGACAAGGCCTTTGCCGCATTCAGCCGGCAGGGCGAATTCATCGACCAGGACCGCTATGTGTTTGTGGTCGATACAAAAGGCGTGTTGCTGGCCAGTGGCGGGCCCTCCTCCGCCTTGATCGGCCGCGATGTGTCCGAAGTGCTGGGCCCGGATCTGCGCCAGTCATTCAAGGATGCGCTCAAGGTACCGGACGGCCAAGGCATCCAGCAGGCCGACTACCGCTGGCAGAACTGGAACGACGGCAAGGTCGAACACAAGCACGTGTTCTACCAGCGTGTGGGCGAACGCATCCTGGCGGTGGGTTATTACTTGCCCAGGGCGACGCCGGAACAGGCCAGGGCCCTGCGCAACAAGGCGGTGAATGCGCTGCTCAAGGATGAAACCGGCACGCTCAAGGCCATCAATTCATTGCAGGGCGGTTTCCTGCAGGATGATCTCTACGTGTTTGTAGTGGACCTCGATACCCGGCGCTACGTAGCCCACGGCACCACGCTGCGGCTGATCAATACCGACTTCAGCAAGGTCAAGGACCCCGACGGCAAACCGGTGGGCGAGCCGATTCTCAAGCTGATGGCCGAGCAGGACCAGGGGGAATACAAATACCGCTGGAAAAACCCGGTGACCAACAAGATTGAGAACAAGCATGCGTATGTGCGCAAGGCTGGGCGTTTCATGGTGGCGGTCGGGTACTACAGCCCTTGATAGACCGTTGAAATACAATCTCCTGTGGGAGCTGGCTTGCCTGCGATAGCGGTGGGCCAGTGAACACATTTGTTACTGATATACCGCTATCGCAGCATAGGTATCTACACATCTTTGTAGTGAGCGGGCTTGCCCCGCGCTGGGCTGCGAAGCAGCCCCAAACCAGGCGACCGGATTCTACCTGAAGCTCGGCGATGCCTTTATTGGGGCGGCTTCGCCACCCAGCGCGGGACAAGCCCGCTCACTACAGGGAGATTTGTCAGCCTTAGAAAGTTGTGTAGATACCTATGGCTATCGCAGGCAAGCCAGCTCCCACATTTGATCTCCAGCGTGTCAGTTATTTCGCCTTGTCCTCACGACCACGCAACACGCGGTTGGGCATCGCAATCGCCGCCGCCAACCCCAGCAGCGACACGGCCGCGCTGACCATCAGCAAATGCCGGAACGTCACCGCCAGTTCCCCGCGCAGGGCGTCTTGCGCGGGGCCGGGGGCGGCGTTGAGGCCGTCGAGCAACACGTTGCCGGAACGGCCCTCGGCCCCCAGCGCGCCGCTGGCCAGGTGGGCGAAGCTTAAGTCTTGCAACAACGCCAGCAGCAGCGCCGACATGCAAGCCACCCCGACGGCCCCGCCCAGGGAACGGAACAGGTTGGTGGTGCTGGTGGCGACGCCGATGTCGCCTTGGTCCACCGAGTTTTGCGTGCCCACCAGCGAGGTGGGAAATTGCATGCCGGCCGCGATCCCACACAGCAGCATAAACAGCGCCGTCAGGCCCACCGCCTGGGGCGCGCTGAAGGCCATGCCGAGAATCGCAAAGGGGCTCAACAGCGCGCCGCTGAGAATCATCGGTTTATAGCGCCCGGTCACCGAGGTCATGCGCCCGGCAAAATAGGCGCCCATCGGCAAGCCCATGGCCAGCGGCAGCAAATGCAGGGCCGCGCTGTCGGCACCGGAGCCGGTCACGGTCTGGTAACGCAAGGGCATCAGCACCGTCAGGGATATCGCCTGGAAGCTGGTGATGAAAATCGTGCACCAACACAACACCGCGTTGCGGTTGGCGAACAGATGCATGGGCAACAGCGGCTCGCGCGCACGGCGTTCGTGCCACACGAACAGCGTCAACGCCACCAGCGCACACCCCAACAGACCCAGCACCTCGCTGTCGCGCCACGGATGACCCTGGCCGATTTCGGTGATGCCCAACAGCAACGCCGTGAGGCCGATGATCATCAGCAGCGTACCGAGGTAATCGATGATCGGCTTGCGCTGCGGCACCGGCAGCCCTGCCAGGGTGCGGTGGGCCACGTACCAGGCGCCGGCGCCCAATGGCAGGTTGATCAAGAACACCCAGCGCCACGACAGGTATTCGGTCATGTAGCCGCCCAGCACCGGCCCGGCCACGCTGGCCACGGCGTACATGCTGCTGAAATAGCCCTGGTAGCGGCCGCGCTCGCGGGGCGGGATGATGTCGCCGATGATCGCCTGACTCACCGAAATCATGCCGCCGGCGCCGATGCCTTGAAGGATCCGCGCCAGCACCAGTTGCTCCATGCTTTGCGCCATGCCACAGAACAGCGACGCCAGGGTAAACAGACCCATGCCGATCAGCATCATCGGCCGGCGCCCATACAGGTCGCCCAGCTTGCCGTAGATCGGCACCGCCACGGTCATTGCCACCATGTAGCCGGAGATGACCCAGGCCAGCAAGTTGACGTCGTGAAACTGCGCGGAGATGGCCGGCATGGACACGGCGACGATGGTCTGGTCCAGGGCACCGAGGAAAATCGCCATCATCAATGAGGCGAGAATACTGCGCACGGCAGGAAGCGGCGGAACGGGCTGATTGAGGTGCGTCACGGCAGGACCTTCGAGCAAGGCCCGCGGGAAAAGGCGGCCCGCGGGAATGCTGGATACGATAGCAGGCTATTCGATAGCTTCGTAAGGAAGTCCGACGTAATTTTCCGCGATGGTTTTGCGACCCGCCTCCGAGTGGATGAAGTACTCAAGCTCACTTTCGGCAATGCGCTGGCTGAAGCCATCGGCCTCGGGAAACTGATGCAGCATCGAGGTCATCCACCAGGAAAACCGTTCGGCCTTCCACACCCGTCGCAGGCAGATGGCGGAATAGCGTTCCAGCAAATCCACCCGCCCCTCGCCATAGACCTTGAGCAGGATCCGGTAAAGGGTGCTCACGTCGCTGGCCGCCAGGTTCAAGCCTTTGGCTCCGGTGGGCGGCACGATGTGCGCTGCGTCGCCGAGCAGGAACAGGCGCCCGTACTGCATGGGTTCCACCACAAAACTGCGCAGTGGTGCGATGCTTTTCTCGATCGACGGGCCGGTTACCAGCCGTTCGGCAAGCTGGCTGGGCAGACGCGTTTTGAGTTCATCCCAAAAGCGTGCGTCGGGCCATTGGTCCAGAGGTTCGTCGACTGGCACTTGCAGGTAATAGCGGCTGCGCGTCGGCGAACGCATGCTGCACAGCGCGAAACCGCGCGGGTGCCTGGCATACACCAGTTCGGCATGCACCGGCGGCGTGTCGGCGAGAATGCCCAGCCAGCCGAACGGGTAGACCCGCTCGAACACCTTGAGTGAATCAGCCGGGATCGATTGGCGTGCAATGCCGTGGAAACCATCGCAACCGGCGACGTAGTCACACTCCAGGCGAAAGGCTTCGCCCTGATGCTCAAACGTGAGCCAGGGCTGATCACTTTTGAGACCGTGGGGCTGCACGTCATGGGCTTCATACAGGGTGGTGGCGCCGGCAGCGCTGCGGGCCGCCATCAGGTCGCGGGTGACTTCGGTCTGGCCGTAGACCATCACCGATTGGCCACCGGTCAGGCCCTTGAGGTCGATATGCGTGAGGTGGCCATTGAGCGCCAGCTCGAAGCCCTCATGCACCAGGCCTTCGCTATCCATTCGCCGGCTGACGCCAGCCTCCCTCAACAGGTCGACCATGCCTTGCTCCAGCACCCCGGCACGGATGCGGCCTTGCACATAATCGGCGCTCTGGCGCTCCAGGATGAGGGTCTGGATACCCGCGTTATGCAGCAATTGGCCGAGCAGCAGTCCGGAAGGACCGGCGCCGATAATGGCGACTTGGGTTTTCAGCGTTTTCATTATTTTTATGGCCCGCAAGTTCCACTCGAACGGATTGAGTGAATAAGTTGTCTTTGGTCTTGTGGCAGACATTTTTCACTTGAGCGAGCAGCATAAGAAGGTGAAAACTGAGCCAAAGCCTGCCCTTTTTGCCAATTGGGGCGATTACCGCACCATTGTGCCGAACTTCGGATTGAACCATGACCAAAACCGCGATTCCGGTCTTCAAGCTTTACGGGGAATACCAGCAATGGCCGACACCCGATTTGTTGCACTGCGAAACCATTTCCCGGCGCAGTCGGGAATACCAGTGGGAAATCCAGCCCCACCGGCACGCGGATCTTTGCCAGTTGTTGTATGTACACAAAGGCCAGGCCCAGCTGGAAATCGAAGGCCGGCGCACCACGCTGAACGAAGCGACCCTGCAGGTGCTGCCACCGTTGTGTGTGCATGGGTTTCGCTTTTCCGAGGACATCGAGGGCTATGTATTGACCCTCGCAGCGCCGCTGGTCAGCCACTTGCAGACCCAGCTGGACGCCACGGTAGACGGGTTGCAGACATTGGGCAGTTACCCGGCCGGCAAGGACAGTGATTACCTGAACAGTCAGTTCGCCCGTTTGCAGGATGAGTACTCAAACCTACATCCGGCGCGGGGCATGATGATGCACGCGCTGGTCAGCGTGTTGCTGGTGTGGATCAGCCGCCAGGCCATCCAGCGTCGCCATTCGCGCGCGCCGAGGGGGCGTGAGTACTTCCGGCGCTTTACCCAATTGGTCGAACAGCATTACCGCGAGCACCCGAAGATCGAGGACCTGGCCCATCAGTTGGGCATCTCGGTCTCACACCTGAACGGCACGTGCCGGGAATTGGGTGGGCAGCCTGCGCTGCAGATCATGCATGACCGCCAGTTGCTGGAGGCCAAGCGCTTGTTGACCTATACCAGCATGACCATCAATGAGATGTCGGAGGTGCTGGGGTTTTCGGATCCTACCAACTTCTCCCGGCTGTTCCGGCGAAGGGTCGGGTTTTCGCCCAAGGCATTTCGTGAACAACTGTAGTGAGCGGGCTTGTCGAATCGTCGCACCGCCCGCGCTGGGCTGCGCAGCGGCCCCAAACCAGGCGACCCGGTTGTATCTGGAGCACCGCAGTGTTTTTATTGGGGCCGCTGCGCAGCCCAGCGCGGGGCAAGCCCGCTCACTACAAGGCGGTGTGCTTCAATCGTTATCGTCGTGCCGCCTTCAGCGCAAGGCGCTGAAACTGCCGGTGCGGGGGACGCATTGGTCCTGATGGCAACTGATCGCAAACGTTGGCTGCATGCGGGTTTGCTCCACTCGGTAGGCGGCAGTCCCGTAGAGCGCGCTGGCAAGTGCGCACAGGCTGAAAATCATCAGGTACTTTCTGGTTTTAATACTCATGGCACAGACCTCTGAGCGGATCTACACGGTGCTGTCTAAAGCATAGGTCAACCAGGGCGAGTTGCCATTATCGGGCGACATTCAACACGCTTATGTCGCCTGCAGGCCAATATCCCAGGCGGGCTCTTCAGGGAACTTCAACACCAGGAAATCCAACAGGCTGCGCAGCGCCGATGGCATGTGCTTGCGCGAGGCATACACTGCGTAAATGTTCATTTGCCGGGGTTCGGCGTGGGGCAGCAGGCGCACCAGTTCGCCACGGCGGATGTAGTCGCCGGCCTGGTAGGTGGGCAGCATCGCCACCCCTGCCCCGGCCAGCGTGACGCGCAACAAGGTGCTGGCCTCGTTGGAGGTGATATTGCCGCTGATGGGCACGCCGATGTGCTCGCCCCGCTCTTCGAAATGCCACAGGCTTTTGCCGAAATAGGAGTGGGTGAGGCAGTTGTGCCCGGCCAGGTCTTCGACTTTTCGCGGGGCCGCGTGCTCCAGCAGGTAGGCCGGCGAAGCACAGACCACTGAGCGGCACACCGTCAGGCGCCGGGCGATCAGGTTGGGGTCCAGGTCGTTGCTGGTGCGGATGGCCAGGTCAATGCGTTCATCCACCAGGTTCACCGTGCGGTCGAGCATCTGCAGGTCGACCGTTACCAGAGGGTAGCGCTTGACGTATTCGGCGATGACCGCGGCCAATTGCGCCTGGCCGAACGAGGTGCTGACGCTCAAGCGCAGCAGGCCACGGGGCGCGTCATCCGGCTCGCGGACGGCGGCTTGCATGTCGCCGCACAATTCCAGCAGTTGCCGACAGCGTGGCAGGGTTTCACCGCCCGCCGCCGTGAGGCTGAGCTTGCGCGTGGTGCGGTGCAGCAAACGCGCGCCGACCCAGTCTTCCAACTCCGCCAGGTAACGCGACACCACCGGGCGCGACAGGTCCAGATGATCGGCCGCGGCGGACTGGCTGCCCAGGTCCACCACCGTGACAAACACGCGCATTGCTTGAAGACGGTCCATGATTTGCCCGATTTCAGAAACAAACTATGTCCCAGCATCGCATTTTTAGTCTGGTTTTGTGCAACTAAGCTCTGTGCATCCTTTACCGATGCTGGAGCTGCCCGATGTTCTCAACCTTCAAGCGCCTGACCCTGGCAACCGCCGCCCTGGCCTTCGCCGCGCACGCGGCAGCGGCCGAGCTGACCCTGGACGTGTACAACCCAGGTGAAGCAGCGATCTTCCCGGTCAGCTCGGTGCTGGTCAGCGGCGCCAAGGATGCGATCCTGGTGGACGCACAATTCGGCAAAGGCCAGGCCGAGCAGCTTGTGCAGAAGATTCGCGCCAGCGGCAAACACCTCACCACTATCTACATCAGCCATGGCGACCCGGACTACTACTTCGGCCTCGACACCCTCACCGCCGCGTTTCCCGACGCCAAGGTGCTGGCACCACAACCGGTGGTCGACCATATCAACGCGACCGTGGCCGGCAAGCTTGCGTTCTGGGGCCCGAAAATGGGCGCCGACACACCGGCCAGAACTATCGTGCCGCAGGTACTCAAAGGCCACAGCCTGAGCCTGGAAGGTAAGCAATTGGAAGTGATCGGCCTGGATGGCGCGCAACCGGAGCGCAGCTTTGTATGGATCCCGTCGATCAAGGCCGTGGTTGGCGGCGTGGTGGTCTCTGAAAACATCCACCTGTGGATGGCCGACACCCAGGGCGCGCAATCCCACAAAGACTGGCTCGCCACCCTGCAACGCATCGAACAGCTCAAGCCACGCACGGTAGTTCCAGGCCACTACCTGGGCACGCCGACGCCAGCCGCCGTGGCCTTTACCGCCGATTACATCAAGGCCTTCGACATCGAGACAGCCAAGGCCAAGGATTCTGCCGCATTGATCGCAGCGATGAAAAAGCGTTACCCCACCCTCGCCGACGAAAGCTCGCTGGAACTGAGCGCCAAAGTCGCCAAGGGCGAAATGAAGTGGTGAATGGTTTTAAACCCTAACGTACTGGAGAACGTCATGAGCAAGATCGCAATCATCGGGGCCACCGGCCGTGCCGGCAGCCAACTGCTGGAAGAAGCGCTGCGTCGCGGGCATAGCGTCGTTGCCATCGCGCGCAATACCAGCAAGCTGGCCGCGCGCCCTGGCGTCACCGTCAAACAGGTCGACGCGCTGGACGCCGAAGCCCTGCAACACGCCGTGAGCGGCAGCGATGTGGTGATCAGCGCCGCACACTTCGCCACTCTGCCCGCCATTGCCGTGCTCGGGCCGGTAAAGAAAGCCGGGGTAAAACGCCTGCTGGTGGTGGGCGGCGCCGGTTCGCTGTTGCTGCCGGGTGGCGGGCGGGTGATCGACAGCGCGGGCTTCCCGGCCGAATACAAAGCCGAAGCCAGCGCGGGCGCTGCGTTTCTTGATGCACTGCGCCAGGAACAGGCGCTGGACTGGACCTTCCTGTCGCCGTCGGCGGAGTTCGTTGAAGCCGAGCGCACCGGTACATTCCGGGTGGGCCAGGATGATTTGCTGGTGAGCAGTGAAGGTCGCAGTTGGATCAGTTTTGCTGACTATGCGATTGCGTTGATTGATGAGGTAGAAACACCCAAGCACTCGCGCCAGCGCTTCACCGTCGGCTACTGACAGAACGCAGTTAATACTATGGGCTGGCTTGCCTTTTGTAGTGAGCGGGCTTGCCCCGCGCTGGGCGGCGAAGCCGCCCCAATAAAGACGCTGCGGTGCTCAGGTCTATCCTAGTCGCCTGGTTTGGGGCGGCTTCGCCACCCAGCGCGGGACAAGCCCGCTCACTACAGCCAGCTTGATCGGCGGTGTTCCAGCCAGTCAGCGATTTTTCAATCGCACCATCGACTTTCTCATTTGCGCCGCTGTCATGGGCATGGCCTGATTCACCTTTGTTCTTTCAAGGCCCGCCCATGACGACCGCTCACGCCAAACCCACCACCGCCCTCTGGCTGATGATCAGCGTCGTGCTGGTCGCGCTCAACCTGCGTCCGTCGATGGCCGCCGTGGGGCCGCTGCTCTCATCGATTCGCGGCGACGTGCCATTGAGCTTCAGCAGCGCCGCACTGCTGACCATGTTGCCGGTGATGGCCATGGGCTTGGCGATGTTCTTTGGCATGGGCTTGGCCAGGCGCTTTGGCGAGCACCGCAGCATAGCGGTGTCGCTAGTGGTGATTGGCGTGGCCACGCTGTCGCGGCTGTGGCTGGATTCGGCGCTGGAGCTGATCGTCAGCGCCATCGCGGCCGGCGTGGGCATCGCGATGATCCAGGCGTTGATGCCGGCGCTGATCAAGTCGCGGTTCAGCGACAACGTCTCGCTGTTCATGGGGCTGTATGTCACCGCGATCATGGGCGGCGCGGCGCTGGCGGCGTCGTTCGCACCGTTGATGCAGGCGCAGACCGGCAGTTGGCGCACCGGCCTGGCCATCTGGGCGGTGCTCGCGTTACTGGCGTGGGCGTTCTGGTTGGCGCAGCGCTCGGTGCTGGCGCCGCTGCCCCAAGCCGATACCGGCCCGCAGGACGCATTTTCCGGCAATCGGCGAGCCTGGTTGCT
Organism: Pseudomonas cedrina subsp. cedrina; assembly: GCF_001983175.1. Lineage (GTDB taxonomy): Bacteria > Pseudomonadota > Gammaproteobacteria > Pseudomonadales > Pseudomonadaceae > Aquipseudomonas > Aquipseudomonas cedrina. Next base: position 257,212 of record NZ_MNPW01000002.1, on the reverse strand, counting down.
CGCCGTGTTTTTTGGCCTCGGCACCGCGTCCTACACCTGCGTACTGGCCTGGCTGGCGCCGTACTACGTGGAGCAAGGCTGGAGCGAACAGGACGCCGGCTTGCTGTTGGGTTTTCTGACGGCAATGGAAGTCGTTTCCGGCTTGATCACACCGGCCATCGCCAATCGACGCCGGGATAAACGCGGTGTCGTTGCCGTGCTGCTGGTGCTGATCATCCTGGGTTTCTGCGGCCTGATTCTGAGCCCTCGACACCTGACCCTGTTGTGGCCCTGCCTGCTGGGCCTGGGCATCGGCGGCCTGTTCCCGATGAGCCTGATCCTGTCCCTCGACCACCTGGACAACCCGCGCCGCGCCGGTGGCCTCACTGCGTTCGTGCAAGGCGTGGGCTACCTGATTGCCGGGCTGTCGCCACTGATCGCCGGAATGATCCGCGACCAATTGGGCAGCTTCGAGTGGGCCTGGTGGTCGCTGACCGCCATGATCGTGCTGATGCTGCTGATCGTCACGCGTTTCAACCCGCAGCATTACGCACGGCATATTCGCTGACGTCGTGTTGCAAACATAATTTGTCCCACTGCGGACAGGGTAACGCCCTACAGCGCTTTCTATTGGCACGCTCGTTCCGTAAGCTTTTGCGCTGTCTTGTACTGAGTTCGGTACAACGGGTTTACGGACGAAACCGATGTTAAACAGTAACTTGCTCAGAAAGCTCGATATGCAGGACTTGATGGTATTTATCGCCGTCTATGACCAACGCAGCGTTACCGAGGTGTCTGAAACGCTGTTTGTCAGCCAGTCCACCGTGAGCTATAGCCTGAAGAAACTGCGCACCAGCTTTGAAGACGACCTGTTTATCAACACCCGCGCGGGCATGCGGCCGACGTACAAAGCCACCACCATGTACGGCCATGTGCAGAAAATTCTGCAAAGCATCAACCTGTGCCACGCCGGTGGCCAAGCCTTTGACCCAACGCAGAAGGCCGTGACCTTCAACCTGTGCGCGCCGGAATATTTCGAACAGTTGATCCTGCCGCGCCTGTTGAAACACTTCGACCGCGCCAACCTGCCGGTCATCGTCAATGTGCAGAAACTGGAAACCGAGATTCCCGCCGACGACCTGCGCCAAGGTCGCCTTGATCTGGTGATCTGCTTCGGCCCCCACTTCCACCGCGCCCATAAGGACTTGCGCAGCCAGATGCTGCTCGAGGACGAACTGGTGTGCGTGTTCGATAAACGCTCGACACCGCAAGAGCCGGCGTTGAGCCTGCAAGCCTTCGTCGAGCGGCGCCATGTGTTCCCCACGCCGTGGACATCCGACACCAACATGATCGACGGTTGGCTGGCGCGCCAGGCCCACAAGCGCCAGGTGATCGCCCGCGCCAACAGCTACGGTGCGGCCTTGAAGATGATCACCGGCACCGACTGTGTCGTCACGCTGCCGCGCCGCGTGCAAAAGCTGCTGGCACCTGCGACGACGTTCGGCCACTGCGAAGCGCCCCACGGCTTGCCGGGGTTCACGCTGGAGATGCAGTGGAACGAAACCAGTGAACAGGACAGTGCCAATACCTGGTTTCGTGAGCAGGTGGTGAAGGTATGCGCGGACCAGGGGCTGTTGTAGCCCTCAGCCGATGGCGACTTTGCTGTAGGACTCGCGATCCATGTCTACCAACTGCACGCTGAGTTGAACCTGGATATCCGCCGGCCAGTCGCCCATGTCCTGCAACGCCGCCAGCAGGCTTTGCGATAGCTGCTGCTTGACCTGCGGTGAGCGCCCACTGAGCAGCGACAACTTGACCGCGATAAACCCGCGCGGGTTGAGGGAAGTGCCTACCTGGAAACTCTCGACCTTGATCGCACGGCTTTTGATGTCGAACTCGGAACCGAACTGCCCAGACGCCATCAGCACGTTATTGAGCCGCAACAGGGTCTTCTCAACGGCCAGCTCTGTGAGGTTGGCGGTGTATTCCAGGTGCAGGTGTGGCATGGATCGCTCCGAGTCTTTTGTAGGAAGATTTCTAGATATACCACGTGAATCAGACTTTGGTCGCCAACCCTCGATCACTCATGAAGGCTTCCAGCCGCGAACGCACCCAACGCTCAGCCGGATCGGTGTCCACATGGCTGAGCCAGACCATGGACAAATCCAGGGTCGGTGTCTCGAACGGAAACGGCTCACAGAACAGCTGGCCCGACACCGCCATGGCCTCGGCGGTGTAATCCGGCAGGCTGGCGATCAGGTCGGTGCCGGCCAGCAAGGCCGGCAGTGCGCTGTATTGCGGGACCGACAGCACCACGTGGCGCTTGCGGCCGATTTCCGCCAGCCATTCATCGGCAAACCCCGACACGTTGGCGGTGTGGGAAACCAGTACGTGGGGCCGTGAGCAATATTCGTCGAGGGTCAGTGGCGTGTCCGACGCATCGGCACGCAGCAATCGCGGGCGGATATGGCGCAGCAGCTTGCGTTTGGCATTCGCCGGCAGGCCACGGGTCTGGGTGATGCCAACGGTAATGTCACCGGATGCCAACAGGTCGGGAATGCGCCAGTAGTCCACATGCTGCACCACGAACACCACTTGCGGCGCTTCCTGGCGCAGGGCGCGCAGCAAGGGCGGCAGCAGGCCGAACTCGACATCATCGGAGAGGCCGATGCGAAAGGTCATGGTGCTGACGGACGGGTCGAAATCGTGGGTCAGGCTCAGGGCCGACGACAGCGAATCCAGGGCCGGCGACAGGTGCTGGATGATTTCCTCGGCGCGCGCGGTGGGCTCCATGCGGTGGCCGACGCGAATGAACAGCGGGTCGTTGAACAAGGTGCGCAAGCGGTTGAGGGCCGAGCTGATGGTCGGTTGGCCGAGAAACAGTTTCTCCGCTACCCGCGTTACGTTGCGCTCGAGCATCAGCGCTTCGAACACCACCATCAGGTTGATGTCGGCCTTGCGTAATTCATTGCGATTCATCGGCGCCTGCCCTTCTCCAAGACAAGCCGCAGTTTAGAAAGCGCGGGGGCCTGCGTCTATGTGCACACTGTTCATCGCCAGGCTTTGCGATTATAAATCAGCTCTCGAAAGTCACAGGGAACATCACCGTGCTGGTCATTCTTGCCTTAAGCGTCCTGCTCGGCGGGGTTTTGCTCTGGGCCATCAAGTTCATCACTCACCCCACCGCCAGGACACTGCTGCGCGTCTTTGTCGGTTTATGCCTGGCGGCGGTCGTGGCTTACCTGGTGCTGGCCTGGGGGTTCCCCACGTCGCTGCTGGTCTGAGACGCCTCCTGCCCCTGACGCAGGCGCAACGCCGCCAGCGCGGCCACCACCAGCAACATCACCGCCGACAGGCAGAAACCCAGCAGACTGAAGAACGGCCCCGACACCGACGCAATGCCCAGGCCCAACGCCATGGTCAGCAGGCCGTCCATGCGCATCAACGCGGCGCCCACCGGGCCGCCAATGATATTGGCGAAGCACACGCCGAGCAGGAAATAACCGGTGGCGCGCACCCGCCGTTCACGGTTGAACCGGTAGGTGAGGTGTGAGATTCGGCCCCCCCTGATTACTCTCTGATGATCCAAAAATGGCTGGAGCGCAGCGCGCTGGACAGCGACCAGCTTTGACCGCTGAATCGATTTACTGGCAGATTCGACAGTAGTTTTACCCTGTGCATCAGCTAACTTATAAACCGCACCCCCCCAACAAATTCAATTCGGATCGGGCATGAGGACAAGAAAATGGGCAGCTCAACCAACGCGACAACCGGACATTTAGAGGCAACTCTTGGAGAAGAAAGCTGGAAGGCGTCATCCGTGGTGCTTTATCAAGGTTTCGGTAGCTTTCAAGTGGGTGGGCCGGAAGGGGGAATAGCACACAAAAGTGTATTTTTTTCTCTCCCGGATGACGTTCAGCCAGGCGTGCACAAAATGAACAGGGCCACCCAGGTTGATGGCTGGTTCAATCCCGGTGAAAATCGAAATAGCTGGACTACATCCGGGACCGACGATAACGACACAGTGACCGTGCACTCGGTTTCCGAATTCGAAATCCACATGTCTTTCGAGTTTGTTGTAATGAATCGACAGTTCCCGGAGCAGCGCATGCGAATTTATGGCGACGGAAAATTTGAGGGCGCGTCCGCGAGCAATGCTGCGCCATGCAAACAACCGTAATCAGTTTCTATAAATGGCAAAAGTGATAGGCCCTGTGTCAGGTGTAGAGTCACTTTCAGGTTATAAGCGCGGGACTAAAGGGAAAGAGGTCGCTGCAGTGGGAGCACTTAACCACCACAGCCACCTCATCCCTGCCCTGGGCCATTTGCATTTCAGTCTTCAGGGCTTCAGCGGACGTTCCTGATCGCGCTCGGAGAGCTCCGTCCCATCATCGGGATGCTTCCAAGTCTGCGGTTTCTCTTCCTCTCGTCGCGGGGTTTGCCCACGCTCCGGTTTATCCTGCCGTTTTTGTTCGTCAGCCATTGCCGCCTCCCATCCGTAAGAATTGGTCACTCCGTCAGCATAGGACAACGCATGCATTCCTGATGCACTGCCAATTGATAGCTAACACACATCAATCAATCCAAATTTGTCACTTATCATTTCTAAATGTGTCAGCCACTATCCCAGGTCTTAAGCGAAACAAGCACTTCAAAAAGAACGCTGGAGACACAAGACGATGACTAGCCCCACCCGGCCCCAGGCTGCCAGTTCGAAAGTTGGCGCGGTATTTCGCGTTACTTCGGGCAACTTCCTCGAACAGTTCGATTTCTTTCTGTTCGGCTTCTACGCCACCTACATTGCTGCCGCGTTCTTTCCCGCCGCTAATGAGTTTGCATCATTAATGATGACTTTCGCCGTATTCGGCGCGGGCTTCCTGATGCGCCCGTTGGGCGCGATCATCCTGGGGGCCTACATCGATGACGTTGGCCGCCGCAAAGGGCTGATCGTGACCTTGGCGATCATGGCCAGCGGCACGCTGCTGATCGTGCTGGTGCCCGGTTATCACACCATTGGTTTGTGGGCGCCGTTGCTGGTGCTGCTGGGCCGCCTGTTGCAGGGCTTTTCGGCCGGCGCGGAGCTGGGCGGCGTGTCGGTGTACCTGTCGGAAATGGCCACGCCGGGCCGCAAAGGGTTCTACACCAGCTGGCAATCGGGCAGCCAGCAGATCTCCATCGTGGTCGCCGCCGCGCTGGGGTATGGCCTGAACGTATGGATGGACCCGGCCGTGGTAGCCGATTGGGGCTGGCGCATTCCGTTCGCCCTCGGCTGCGTGATCATCCCGTTCATCTTTATCCTGCGTCGCAACCTGCAGGAAACCGAAGAGTTCGCCAACCGCAAGCATCGCCCGACCATGCGCGAGGTGATGGCCACTCTGGTGAAAAACTGGACCATGGTGATCGGCGGCATGCTGATGGTGGCGATGACCACGACGGCGTTCTACCTGATCACCGTATACGCGCCGACCTTCGGCAAAACCGTGCTGCATCTGAGCACCTCCGATGCGCTGCTGGTGACCTTGCTGGTGGCCGTGTCGAACTTTGTCTGGTTGCCGATCGGCGGCACCTTGAGCGACCGTTTCGGCCGTAAGCCGGTATTGGTCGCCATGACCGTGCTGACTGTTCTCACCGCATACCCGGCATTGTCCTACGTAGTGAATGCGCCGAGCTTCAGCCATATGCTGGAAACCCTGCTCTGGTTCTCGTTCCTCTATGGCATGTACAACGGTGCGATGATCCCGGCCCTCACCGAAATCATGCCGGTGGAAGTCCGCGTGGCAGGCTTCTCCCTGGCTTATAGCCTGGCGACGGCGATATTCGGCGGCTTCACGCCGGCGATCTCTACCTGGTTCATCCACATCACTGAAGACAAGGCCTCGCCGGCCTACTGGATGATGTTCGCCGCGCTGTGCGCGCTGTGCTCGACCCTGGCGCTGTACCGTCGCGCCAATGCCCGTGGGCAGGTAATGCAGGGGGCGGTGCAATGAAGCCGCTGTTCAATACCCTCGTCGCGCTGGCCCTTGGCGCCATCGCGCTGACGGCCCAGGCCGAACAGCTCACCGTGATGACTTCCGGTGGCTTCACCGCCGCGTATAAATTGCTCGGCCCGCAATACGCCCGCAAAAGCGGCGACACCCTCGACACCCTCCTCGGCCCGTCAATGGGCAAGGCGCCGGAAGCGATCCCCAACCGCCTGGCCCGTGGCGAACACGCCGACGTGGTGATCATGGTTGGCTACGCACTGGATGATTTGATCAAACAAGGCAAGGTCGACCCCGCCTCCCGCATGGAACTGGCGGACTCGCGCATCGGCCTGGTGGTGAAGGAAGGCGCGGCAAAACCTGCCATCGGCACTGACGCGGAACTTAAAGCCGTGCTGAGCAACGCCAAGTCCATCGCGTATTCGGACAGCGCCAGCGGTGTGTATGTCGAGAAAGAGTTATTCAAGAAGCTCGGCATGCCGGCCAAAGGCACCATGATCGAACGCCTCCCGGTGGCCGAGCAGGTTGCCAAGGGTGACTACGAAGTGGGCCTGCAGCAGGTCGCGGAGTTGTTGCCGGTGCCGGGCGTGACCTACGTCGGCAAGATCCCGGAAGATGTGCAATCGGTGACGCGTTTTGCGGCCGGCATTCCGGTGAACGCCGAACACCCGGCCCAGGCCAGGGCGCTGCTGCAATTTCTGGCGTCACCCGAGGCGCAACCGGTGGTGCAATCCACCGGCCTGGACTCGGTGTCACGCTGACCGAAACGGCATCTCGCGCACCAACCGCTCCAACTCCAGCGCCGCTGGCGGCAAGGTCCGCCCGCGGCGTTTTATCAAGCCCACGTTACGCATCACGTGGGGCTCCACCAAAGGCACACTCACCAGAATCGGGTGCTCACCCGCCGGCATCGCAATCGATGGCACCATGGCAACCCCCAGCCCCGCTTCCACCAGCCCGATCATCGTGGTCACGTGGTGCGTCTCGCAGATACTCGGCTTTTTCACGCGCACACCGCGCAACGCCTGGTCCAGCAGGAAGCGGTTGCCGGAGGTCTTGTCCACGGTGATGTAGTCATGCTCATAGGCTTCGGCCCAGGTCACGCTGTCACGCTGGGCAAGCGGGTGGTCGCGGCGACAGGCCAGTACATAACGTTCCTGCAGCAACAGTTCGAACTCGACTTCATCGGCCAGGCTGCCGCTGAAGCTCACGCCGAAATCCGCCTCGCCACTTGCCACCGCATGGCACACCTCGCCAGCGCTGGCGTCCAGCACCCGCAGGCGAATCTTTGGATACAGCTTATGGAATTCGGAGATCACGTGGGGCATGAAGTAATACGCGGTCGACGGCACGCAGGCGATGGTGACATTGCCCATGCGCGTGGACGCGACGTTGCTGATGCCCATCAGCGCGACATCGAGGTCGTCCAGCATGCGTTCGACTTTCGGCAGGAAAGCGCGGCCGACCATGGTCAGGCTGACGCGCCGGGTGGTGCGTTCGAAGAGTTTCACATCCAGGGCGGTCTCGAGCTTTTCGATGCGCCGGCTGAGGGCCGGTTGCGAGATCCGGATGGCCTCGGCGGCGCCGCGAAAACTGCCCTTGTCTACCACGGCGCGGAAGGCTTGGAGGTCGTTGAGGTCGAAGTTGATGATCACGGCAGGGAAACCAGGGTGGTCGAGGTGGCGGGCATTATCGTATGGGAGCGGATGGGGCGCCATGTGTGCAAGGAGCGGTGGCGCTAATAACCTTGCTACAAATATGAAGTCATACATATCAGCGGGTTATTGCCGGTGCGCGGCTACGCAATCGTCGAAATGGGTCAATACTTTCGGCCTGGCCCACATAACAGGACGTAGTCACTCATGGAAACCAATCACCTCTGGATAGACGACGAGTCGCCGCATGTCGGCATTGATCTATTGCTTCTTGCATCGCGCCAATGGTCCAGTAGGATTGAATCCTACCCAACCCCGGCGGACTTCCGAATGCGCTCAACCCAGCAAATGAGCATTACATTGCCAATTGAAATGGCAGCCTTGGTCAAAGCCAAAGTCGCGGCCGGTGAATATGCCACCGAAAGTGAAGTGATCCGCGATGGCCTGCGGGCCTTGCTGGCGCGCGACCGAGCCATGGAAGACTGGCTGCGGGACGAGGTGGTCCCTGCGGCCGCGGCCCTGAGGGCGGAGCCTGACCGAGCATTGTCCGCTGAGCAGGTTCGCGAGCATATGGCGGCCAAACGTCAGCGAAAAAACCCCGGCAAACCGTGAGCTACTCGGTGGTTTTCGCGCCGCAAGCCTTGGCGCACCTCGACGCCCTTGAAGCATTCATCAGCGAGGCCGCTTCTGCGACAGTGGCTGCACGCTTTGTCGACAAGCTCATCAGCCACTGCGAAAGCTTTTCACTGTTTCCCTTGCGCGGCACCCGTCGTGACGACCTGCTGACTGACCTGCGCATCACTCACTATCGATGTACCACGATCATCGCATTCACGGTGGATACTACCCGCGAAACGGTGTCGATCCTGGGTGTGTTTTATGGCGGGCAAAGCTACGCGGCACTGTTTCAGCCCTGTAAATACTGATCCGCATCGGCCGAATCGTACGCGCGGGCGTTTCCTGTCAACTTAGACAGGAAACGCCCGCGAAATACTTCTAATTTCTTCAATTTAGTATAAATTGCGTGCAGCTTATTCAAGGCACTCAAGGAGGTCACCCGTGGCAACTCTGCAAACGAAAACAATCCAGGCACTGCATGAAAATCGTATCGCTCTCCTTGAGGAATGGAATACCAGCCTTGAGGCTTCGGGTGCGACGCGTAACGTCAAAGGCGACGATGTCAAACAGCAGACCCGTGAATTCCTCGGGCTGCTGAGCGCCGCCTTGCAACAAGGCGGCTCGCAAAATACCCACCACGAAAACTGGGCGGAAACCCGAGTATTCCTGGAGAAACTGTCCCACAGCCGTGCCCTCGCCGGACAGGACTCGCAACAGACCGCCAGCTTCATTTTCGCCCTCAAGGGACCACTGTTCGCCTTGCTGCAGCGCGAATACGCCGAGCAACCGGCGCAACTGGGCGAACAACTCTGGGAAATCTCCGAGCTGCTTGATGCGTTGGGCATGCACACCATCCGTACCTTCCAGAAATCCCGGGAGTCGGTGATCAAGCGCCAGCAGGAAGAACTGCTGGAACTCTCCACCCCGGTGGTCAAGCTGTGGGATGGCGTACTGGCCCTGCCGATGATCGGCACCCTGGATTCGCAACGCACCCAAGTCGTGATGGAATCGCTGCTGCAACGCATCGTCGACACCGGCGCGGAAATCGCCATCATCGACATCACCGGCGTGCCGACCGTCGATACCCTGGTCGCCCAGCATCTGCTGAAAACCGTCACCGCCATCCGCTTGATGGGCGCTGACTGCATCATCAGCGGCGTGCGTCCGCAGATCGCCCAGACCATCGTGCACCTGGGTCTGGACCTTCAGGGCGTGGTGACCAAGGCCAACCTCGCCGATGCATTGGCCTTGGCGCTCAAACGCCTGGGCGTCAACATCACCAAGGCTGTCTAAGCATGGAACGCATCCCTATTTTGCAGATGGGCGAGTTTTTGCTCGTGACCATCCAGGTGGATATGCACGACCAACTCGCGTTGACCTTGCAGGACGATCTGTCCGAGCGTATCAGCCGTACCTCGGCGCGCGGCGTGCTCATCGATATCTCGGCGCTGGACATGGTCGACTCCTTCATCGGCCGCATGATCGGCACCATCTCCGGGCTGTCCCGGATCATGGATGCACAAACCGTATTGGTGGGCATGCAGCCCGCGGTCGCCATCACCTTGGTGGAGTTGGGCATGACCCTGCCCGGCGTCGCGACCGCACTCAACGTCGAGCGCGGCATGAAGCTGCTGCGTGACCGGGTAGAACACTCATGAGCCAAGCCAGCAGCGGCACACACCCTGTGCTGATAGAACAGGACGTTGTGCTGGCTCGACAATTGGTACGCAAACTGGCCCAGGACTGCGGCATGCGCCTGATCGACCTGACCAAACTGGTCACGGCGGTCAGTGAGTTGGCGCGTAACACGGTGGTCTATGGCGGCGGCGGCTATATGGACTGGGCTGTGATCGAGAAAGACCACCGCCCCGGTGTACGCCTGACGTTTCGCGACGAAGGGCCGGGCATTCCCGACCTCAAGCTGGCGATGACCGACGGCTGGACCTCCGGCAGCGGCCTTGGCCTGGGGCTCACCGGCGCCAAGCGCCTGGTGGATGAGTTTGAACTGGACACCGAGCCTGGCAAGGGTACCCGCGTGACGATCACTCGATGGGCCTGAATATTCCCAGCGCGCTCACGCAAGTGCTCCTGATTGAAGATACCAGCCAGATCGGCCACGCCCGGCGCACGGCCCAGCAGTTTTCCGAATCATTGGGCTTCGATGAGACCGATGCGGGGCGGGTGGCGCTGGTCGCCACCGAGCTCGCCAGCAACATCCTCAAACATGCTACCCAAGGTGAATTGCACCTGCGCGCCACCGGCAACGGCGGCGTCGAGATGATCGCCATCGACCGTGGGCAAGGCTTTGATATCAACAGCGGGCTGGTCGACGGCTTCTCCACCGGAGGCACCCAAGGTATCGGGCTTGGAGCAATATCACGCCTGGCGCAGGTGTTCGATGCACATGCCGATCAGCGCGGCGCGGCGATACTGGCCAGGCTGACACCGCGCGCCGTGAAGGCCAGGGATATTCGCTATGGCGTCAGCCAGCATTCGCTGCATCACGACCCTCACTGCGGTGATGCCTGGCACCTGGCGATCGAGCCTGGGCGCTTCAGTGTGATGATGGCCGACGGCCTCGGCCATGGCGAATATGCCGAGCAGGCAGCCCGAGCGGGAGAAGCGGTGTTTGCACAGAGTGCCTTCGTGGATTCGACAGTATTGATGAACGACATGCACGTCGGCATGAACGGTACCCGTGGCGCTGCCATGGCGCTGGCGCAGTACGATGCCGTGGCCGACACGCTCCGCTTCACCGGCGTGGGCAATATCGGCGGCAGCCTGATCGGGCCCGACAAGTCGCGTGGCCTGGCGTCCCACCCCGGTATCATCGGCGTGCAGTTTCGCAAGGCTCAACCCTTCGACTATGCTCAGGTGGCCAATCAGTTGCTGATCCTTTACAGCGACGGCCTGCAATCACGCTGGAACCTGTCGGACTACCCAGGGCTCGTCCAACGCCACCCTGCCCTGATCGCCGCCATCCTGCACCGTGACTTCTGCCGCGGCCGGGATGACGTTACCGTCTTCGTGATTGCCCTGGAGGCCATCGATGGCTGAAACCACTGCCTCGCTCGCCGCTGAAATCCAACGCCTGCGCCAGGAAGCGGATGCCCTGCGCGCGGAGTTGGATGAAACCAACCAAGGCGTGCTGGCGCTGTATGCCGAATTGGACATGCAAGCCGATCAACTGCGCCAGGCGTCAGACCTCAAGAGTCGTTTCCTGTCGTATATGAGCCACGAGTTCCGCACGCCCCTGGGCTCGATCCTGAGCATCACCAGCCTGCTTGCCGACGAGCTGGACGGCCCGTTGAGCCCGGAGCAACACACTCAGGTGGGGTTCATCCGCACCTCGGCGCGCGAATTGCGCGAGATGGTCGACGACTTGCTCGACCTGGCCAAGATCGAGGCCGGGCGCATCACTATTTCCCCGGGCTGGTTCGATATGTTCGACCTGTTCTCGGCGTTGCGCGGGATGTTCCGCCCGATTGTCGACGCATCATCGGTCGACCTGATCTTCGAGAAGCCTTCCGGCTTGCCCAAGCTCTACACCGATGACAAGAAACTCGCGCAGATACTGCGCAACTTTATTTCCAATGCGCTTAAATTCACCCTGCAAGGTGAAGTGCGGGTGTCGGCGCGCATGGAGAGCGAACACGAGATCCGTTTTGCGGTGCAGGACACCGGCCTGGGCATACCCGCCGAGTTGCACAATAACCTGTTCGAAGACTTTTCCCAGATCGACTCACCCTTGCAGAAACGCCTGCGCGGCACGGGCCTGGGCCTGTCGTTGTGCAAGCGTTTCGCCGAGTTGCTGGGAGGCCGGGTAGGCGTTGAAAGCACGCCCGGCGTGGGCTCGCTGTTCTTTGTGGTTATTCCTCTGTCCATCTCCAGCGAGAACGTCGATGAAACGTGATATCCAACTGCTGATCGTCGACGACAATGCCGCCACGCGCTACGCCCTGCGCCGACGCCTCGAACGCCATCACTACCAGGTGCTTGAAGCCGGCACGGGCCAGGACGGGCTGGACCTGATCGCCGCTGGAAAAATCGATGCGCTGATCCTCGACGTCAACCTGCCAGACATGAGCGGCTTCGATATCGTGCGCCGTTTGCGCACCGACCCGAACACGGCCTTGCTGCCCGTGGTGCACGTTTCGGCGGCCTCCATCGAGACCGGCGACATCATCACCGGCCTCGACGCCGGGGCTGACGCCTACCTGATCCACCCGATCGACCCCGAGGTCCTGCTGGCGACCCTGCGCACCCTTTTGCGCGTGCGCGACACCGAATACGCGCTACGGGAAAGCGAGGCACGTTTTCGAGAGATCTTCTTTAATATCAGCGCGCCGATTGCCGTGATCGACGCGCAACTGAAGGTCCACGAATGCAACCATGCGTTCGCCCAGCTGATTCACGACAACCTCAACCCCGATGCGCTGCTTGAATGCTTCGCCGGCGACCAGTATGCGGTCATCCAAGAACTGTGCCTGCGCCTGGCGGCCGGTGAACGCTGGAAAGGCACGTTGCAGATGAAAGTCGACGGTCAATTGCGCGAAACCGAATGGCAGATTTCGCCCTATGACCGTGCCGAGCTGAGCCTGGTATTTGTCGAGGACGTCACTGAACACCGTCATCGCGAGCGTCACCAGCAGGCCGAACTGGCCAACGCGGCGACCCGCCTGGCACGCACTGAAGCGCAACTGCTGCAGGCGCAGAAGATGGATGCCCTGGGCAAACTCACCGGTGGCATCGCCCATGACTTCAACAATTTGCTTACCGGTATCATCACCAGCCTGGAGCTGATCAAGAAGCGCATCGAAAGCCAGCGCACCGATAAGGTCCTGGGCTATGCCGACGCCGCGCTGAGTTCAGCCCTGAGCGCCGCCGGCCTGACCAACCGCCTGCTCGCGTTCGCCCGCCAGCAGCCGCTGGACACGCGGCCGATCGACATCAACGCGCATATCCTATCCCTGGAAGAATTGCTGGTGCGCACCATCGGCGAACACATCGCCCTGAAACTGGAGCTGACCAACAACTCTGCCGTGGCGATGGTCGACCCGATCCAACTGGAAAGCGCGGTGCTGAACCTGGTGATCAACGCCCGCGATGCACTGCCCAAAGGCGGCAACATCTGGGTGACCACTTACCCGGCCTACTCCAACGGCAACCTCAAGCTGGAAAACGGCCCCTACATCGCGCTGTCGGTACGCGATAACGGCGTGGGCATCGAGCACAGCGTCATCGACAAGGTGTTCGACCCCTTCTTCACCACCAAACCCGTAGGTCAGGGCACCGGCCTGGGCCTGTCGACCATCTACGGTTTCGCACGCCAGTCCGGCGGTGATGCGCAGATCCGCAGCGTCACCCGCCAAGGCACCGAAGTGACGATCATGCTCCCGGCGGCCGAGGGTCCCGCTTCGGTGGCCACCAGGACGCTGGCGAAGCCAGGCAAAAGCAACGGTGAGCACATATTGATCGTCGAAGACATGCCCTCGGTGCGCAGCTTTGTCGCCGAAGTGCTGGCAGACGCCGGTTACCGCTGCAGCCTGGCAGCCGACGGTGACGAAGCGATCGCTAGCTTGAAGACCGACGTGACGATTAACCTGCTGCTCACCGATGTCGGCCTGCCCTACATGACCGGCCGTGAATTGGCCGACTTCGCCCGTGGCCTGCGCAACGATTTGCCGATCCTGTTCATGACCGGCTACGCCGAGAATGCAGCCAATCGGCAAAACTTCCTGGGTGAAGGCATGGACCTGATCACCAAGCCGTTTCACATCGATGAGCTGCTTGAGAAGATTCGCCAGGGCCTGGAAGCAAAGTCCTAGCGCCGCTGATTACAGCTGGAACCGCGCCACCGCCTCGTTCAGCGAAGCCGCCAACTGGGCCAGTTCGCGACTCGATCCATTGATCTGCCCGGCGCCGGATGAGGATTGGGCAGACAAGTCGCGAATGTTGACGATGTTGCGGTCGACTTCCTTGGCCACTTGCGCCTGTTCTTCCGCGGCGCTGGCAATCACCAGGTTGCGTTGATGGATCTGGTCGATGGAGTCGGTGATCTGGCTCAACGCGCCACCCGCCCCTTCGGCCAAGGCCAGGGTATCGGTGGCGCGCTGGGTACTCGACTGCATTGAAGTCAGCGCGTGATCCGAGCCTGTGCGCATCGCTGTGACCATCTGGTCGATTTCCAGGGTGGATTGCTGGGTACGATGCGCCAGCGCGCGCACTTCATCGGCAACGACCGCAAAGCCGCGCCCGGACTCACCGGCCCGCGCAGCCTCGATGGCGGCATTGAGGGCCAGCAGGTTGGTCTGTTCGGCAATGGAGCGAATCACGTCGAGCACCTTGCCGATATCCCGGGATTGCTCGGCGAGGTTCTGCACCAGCGTCGAAGTCTCACCTATGTTCGTGCTCAGAGCCTGGATGGCGCTGACGGTTTCGCCAACGCGATGCTGGCCTTCGCGCGCCGTTTCATTGGATATACGCGTGGACTCGGAGGTGGACACTGCGTTGCGCGCCACTTCGTCCGCCGCGGACGTCATCTCATTGACGGCGGTAGCGGCCTGCTCGATTTCGGCGGTCTGCTTCTGCAGGTTGCGGCTGCTTTGATCAGTGATGCCATTGAGGTCAGTGGCGGATGAGGCCATCTGCCCCGCTGACTGGCGGATCAGCTGCAAGGTCCCGCGCAGGTTGGCCTGCATGCTCTTGAGTGCAACCAGCAGACGCGTCACTTCGTCATCACCGGTAACGTCTACCGTCTGGGTCAGGTCGCCTTGAGCCACGTTTTCGGCAGCCCGCACCGCATGGCTCAGCGGGCCGACAATGCTGCGCGTCAACAACCAGGCGAGCGCCACGGTGCTCAACGCGGCCAGGAGTACGAAGCCGAACACCATGGTCCGCGAGCGGCTGTACTGCGACTCGGCCAGTTGGCCCTGCTGATTGATCTGCGCGTTGTAGTAGTCAGCCAATGCGTTGAGCTGCACACCGGAGCCATCGATCACGGTTTTCATGTCCACCAGCAGCAGCTTGTTCAGCTCGGCAGACTGCTGCTTGTCGGCAAGCACGAAGGATTGCGCCAGCCCCTGTTGGTACTGACGCAGCGAACCCTGGAACTGATCGTAGAGCGCGCGTACTTCTGGGGTATCGATTAACGCATCGAGTTCGCCCAGCCGTTTGGTCAGGTCCTGGCTGCGGGTGTCCATCTGACTGCGGTATTGCGGGATGCTGGCCGGATTAGGGTCCAGCGCCATGCGCAACGAGATCGTCCGAATGCGCAGCATGATTTCGCGAATGTCCGCCACCAGCCGCATCTTGGGCACCAGCCCGCTTTCAACCTGCACCGCACTGGCGCGAATGCTTGCCATGTTCGACAGCGCAAAAAAACCCAGCAGGGCCACGAGCAAAGCGATCAAGGCAAAACCCAGACCCGCACGGCGAGCGATGGACAGGTTGCGAAGGGACATTTCGGGGGATCTCTTATTGGGGATATGACGTCGTATGAGAGGGTTTCGGCCTGCGTAGGCGGGACTTTAGAGCGCAGGTGGAAAGGAAATTAATTGTCATGAATATCAGGGAGTTATTTGACCTATTGACGAGCAAAAAGCTACTTGAGGGCAATACTGGGTTCGGAACGTATTCCTTCACCGTTACAACGGAGATTTCTTATGCGGCAAAACCTTTTCTGACCTAAGGCAGCTACCCAAAACAACCGTTACCAATAATACGAGCTTGCACAAGTCCCATAGCGGGACTAGGATTTCCTCATGAGAATCATCGCGATCAGCCAACTCAAAACCTTTTGGCGCAAGTACCCGGACGCCGAGCAATCTCTACTGGCCTGGATAGATGAGGCAAAAAACGCCGACTGGTCCACCCCGGCTGACATCAAGGAACAGTTTCGTAATGCAAGCGTCCTCAAGAGCCGCAGAGTCGTCTTCAATATAAAAGGCAACGACTACCGGCTAGTGGTCGCGATCGCCTATCGCTACGGCGCTCTCTACATCAAGTTCGTCGGTACGCATAAGCAGTACGACGCGATTGACGCCGACACCGTTGAAACGGAGTAACCCATGAATATCCGACCCATCCATACCGAGCAAGACTATAAAGACGCACTGAAGTCAGTCTCCCCGCTGTTCGATGACGAACCGGAACCCGGTACGCCAGAAGGTGATTACTTCGATGTAATGATCACCCTGATTGAAGCCTATGAGGCCAAGCATTTCCCGATTGACCTGCCCACCCCCGTCGACGCCATTCGTTTCAGAATGGAACAGTCTGGTCTCTCGGCAGCAGATCTGGTGCCCGCCATTGGCCGTCAAAACCGGGTCTATGAAGTGCTTAATGGAAAACGCGCACTCACTTTGCCAATGATCTGGAAACTGCATGAAATGTTTGGAATTCCAGCCGGGAGCCTGATTCGGCCGGTAAAAAATGCGTGAAATCGAAGGTACGAAAAAGCCCGTAGAGCGAAGCGCTTTGTCTGTTCAAGCAGCGCGACACTCAAGGGCACGTTTGTAGCCTGCGTAACGGCTGAATCCAGACGCATCGATTGCACTGATGATTACTATCGAACCGAGCGCCTGCTCAATTACCACAACAGGTTTCTATAATCGGCTCCAAATTCCCTCCCCTTCGCCTGGCTTCAGGCGACGTTCACCCCGGAACCTGACTCCATGCCAAGCGCCACCCAGGCCCCTCGCGGCCTTCCCGAACATAACCAACAGAGCGTCAAACAGCAGTGGCTGGCGATTCTCTCGGTCGCCGTGGGCGCCTTTGCCCTGGTGACCAGCGAGTTTCTGCCGGTGGGCGTGCTCAACGACGTTGCCAGCGACCTCGGCATCAGCGCCGGCCACGCGGGCCTGATGGTGACCCTGCCGGGCATCATGGCCGCCCTCGCCGCGCCGTTGCTGTCCGTGGTCATCGGCAAGATGGATCGCCGCTATCTGCTGATCGGCCTGACGCTGGTCATGATCATTGCCAACCTGGTCGTGGCCTTCGCCAGTGACTTCAGCCTGCTGCTGTTCGGCCGCGTGTTGCTGGGCATCAGCATTGGCGGTTTCTGGGCCACGGCCATCGCCCTCAGCGGTCGCCTGGCGCCCAGGGGCGTGGACGTCGCCAAAGCCACCTCGATCATCATGATGGGCGTGACCCTCGCCACCGTATTGGGCGTGCCCGTCGGTACCTGGCTGAGTGGCCTGATGGGCTGGCGCATGACCTTTCTGGTCACAGCGCTGGTGGGCATACCGGTCCTGCTCGCGCAGGTCTTCCTGTTGCCTCGACTCCATCCGGAGAAGGCCATTCTGGTCAGTGACCTACCGGCGTTGTTTATCAACCCCCGCGCTCGGGTCGGGCTGATCGCCGTGTTGCTGATCGGCCTTGCGCACTTTGCCGCCTACACCTATGTCGCGCCGTTCTTCAAGAACAGCGCCGGCTTCGACGGGCCGACGATCGGTTCGCTGTTGCTGATGTTTGGCGTGGCCGGGGTCGCAGGTAACATCTTTGCCGGTTTCGCCGCCAACCGCAGCGTACGTCACACCCTGCTGCTGGTCGCGCTGATGATCGGCACCAGCACCGCCCTGTTCCCCTACTTCGCCACCGGCCTGATCGGCGCCACGATGCTGATCGCGCTGTGGGGCTTCGCCTTCGGCGCCTTCCCGGCGTGCGCCAGTATCTGGATGTTCGTGGTCGCGCCCAAGGATGTGGAACGTGGCATGCCGTTGTTCGTTGCGTTGTTCCAAGTGATCATTGCGCTGGGCTCGTTCTTTGGTGGACAGATCGTCGACCACCTGGGCACCTCGGTGTTATTGAGCCTGGCTACGGCGCTGGTGGGCGTGGGTTTTGTCACGGTGTTGGTGCTGGGGCGTAACATCAGCAATCGCCTGGTGGTGCAGCCGGCCTGACCAGACAGGACACGCTAAAAAGCCCGCTGAGCATTGAGCTCAGCGGGCTTTTTTTGTTTCAGGGAAGGTGTTTATCTGAACTTGGGAAAGCACGTTAAACAGCTGCACCTGCATATCAATCCTGCTCGGAAACTACCGATCCCGCACAACGTAAGCGACTGTTTCGGAAAAGCTTGGTAATGAGAATTCCCAGAGTGAAGCTTGAGCACCCACGCCTCTGAGCTAGCCTCAGAAGGTCGCCGGTGTGGCGACATACTTGCAAAGGGAGCTTATATGCCAACGCGATATCGTGATGCGGCAACAGGGGAATACGTGACAGAGGGTGAGGCAAAGAAAAGGCCGAGGGAGACGGTTAAGGAGACGGACAAAAAGCCGCCAGCAAAACCGCAGGGCAAGAAACTGAAGGGTCCTGCAGTGCCAAATCACAGAGTGGGATCAATGGTCAGCCAGGCCCGTCTCGATGTAGCGTTCACGAGGTTTTTTTAAAGCCGCCGGACGGCCGAGTCCTTAGTTAAAATGTGCGAACTGAATGCCAGGAAATCGCCCAAGTGCTGAGTAATGATCGCAACCGTGATCGGCAACTGAAGCGTTTGATATTCATGCACGGCGATATTGCGGAAGCCGACCATATTCTTCAGGTTGGTCAACAAAGATGGGCTCACCCAACCGCCCTGGGCCAGCAGTTCGAACACGTCGCGCGCGCCTTGGGGAACGCCAAGGCGCTCACGACGAATCAGATGCTGCCCCATGTCCAGCGCGGCTTCACATGCACGCTGAATATTGAGAATGGCTGCATCCTGGCGAGTGTAATCAGTGGCAAAACTGGCAGGGTCCTTTTCATATTCCTCCCGGGCACGCGCCACACAACGCTCAATGCTGGCAGCCTTGTTGATGAGTACGTCATCGACCATATACCGTCCCGTCCTTATGAATGTCGGCTAGCAGCCCGGCTCTGGCAGCATCCAACGCCGTTTTCTCGCTGAGAATATAGCTCTCAAAAATACCTGCCTGACTGCCCTTACTCCAGAGCAGGCGCCCTGTCGTTATGACTTGGTATTGCATGACGGTTGACGCAGCACGCAAGTCCAACAAATCGACAGGTACTTTGACGATATCCGCCAACTCTCCAGATAGGCGCCACAACTGCAGTGGGTCAATACGCCCCTCAACCAGAGCAGCCAGGTCAAGGTCACTGTCTGCCTGTGCCTCGCCCGTTACCTGGCTGCCAAACGCATACACCGCCAACAGACCAGGGAGGTTCGCCCGTAAATGCGTGAGCACTGTTTCAAAGTTCATGATCGACCCGCATTGGAATCCGGTGATGATGACCGTAGCAGAATTCACTTGACCCTTTCTGCTACAAAAACAAAAACCCCCAACAACATTTAAGTTATTGGGGGTTCTCGTTTACAAATAATGGCGGAGAGATAGGGATTCGAACCCTAGGTACCGGTGAAGGTACAACGGATTTCGAATCCGTCCCATTCGGCCACTCTGGCATCTCTCCAACGGCGCGCATCATAACAGCATGATTCGAGGATGCAAAGCGCCGAAGCGATTTTTTTCCGTGCTATCAGATGCTTGCGTCGATTAAAGCGGTACGCCGAGGCGCTTGGCGACTTCTTCGTAGGCTTCGATCACGTCACCGAGGCCCTGGCGGAAGCGGTCTTTGTCCATCTTCTTCTTGGTGTCCTTGTCCCACAAGCGGCAGCCGTCCGGGCTGAATTCGTCGCCCAGGACGATGGAGCCGTCGTGGAACACGCCGAATTCGAGCTTGAAGTCCACCAGCAAGAGGCCTGCGTCGTCGAACAGCTTGCTCAGCACGTCGTTGACCTTGAGGGACAACTCCTTCATGCGGGCCAGTTGTTCAGCGGTGCCCCAGCCGAACGCCACGACGTGGGATTCATTGATGAACGGGTCGCCCTTGGCGTCGTCCTTCAGGAACAGTTCGAAGGTGTAGGGGTTGAGCTTGAGGCCCTCCTCCACGCCCAGGCGCTTGACCAGGCTGCCGGCGGCGTAGTTACGCACGACGCATTCCACCGGGATCATGTCGAGCTTTTTGACCAGGCACTCGTTGTCGCCCAGCAGTTTGTCGAATTGGGTCGGGATACCGGCCGCTTCGAGCTTCTGCATGATGAAGGCGTTGAACTTGTTGTTCACCATGCCCTTGCGATCAAGCTGTTCGATGCGCTTGCCGTCGAACGCCGAGGTGTCGTTGCGAAACAGCAGGATCAGGCGGTTGGCGTCGTCGGTCTTGTACACCGACTTGGCTTTGCCGCGGTAGAGTTCTTCACGTTTTTCCATGATGGGCTCCGCTTGCTAAATGGTGGGCTAGGCGATGTGTCGCCAGTCGAGCCCTGAATCTTGATCGGCCAGTTGCAGCCAGTCCGGGTCGCACCCGAGGGTGTCGACAAAACATTGCCGGGCAAGCGTCGGCAGGTTGTTCTTGCTGCTCAGGTGGGCCAGGACCAGGTGTTGCAAGTCTTGCCAGCCCAACTCATACACCAGGTACGCCGCCTGATGGTTGTTCAAATGCCCCAGTTCGCCGCCCACCCGCTGCTTGAGAAAGTACGGGTAATGACCGCGGGCCAGCAGGTCACGGCAGTGATTGGACTCGATCATCAACGCATCGAGGTTCCGGTAACCGTCCAGCACCTTGGCGCAGTAGGAGCCCAGGTCGGTGAGTACGCCGAAGCGCCGCTCACCGTCACTGAACACATACTGCGTCGGCTCCTGGGCGTCGTGCGCAACGGCAATGACATCGATGCTCAGGGCACCGACCTGCAGTTGCTCGCCACCGGCCAGGAAACCCGCAGGTTCAATGGGTTTGCGCATCCCGCGCAAGGTGCCGCGACTGAGGTAGACCGGAAGATTGTAGCGCCGAGACAGCAAACCCACGCCATGCACGTGGTCGGCATGTTCGTGGGTCACCAGAATCGCGCTCAGCTGTACGGGGTGAACCCCCAGCCGCAGCAGGCGCCGCTCGGTTTCCCGTAACGAGAAACCACAATCCACCAGCACATACGTGTCGTCATGTGCGACCAGCGTGCCGTTCCCTTGGCTACCGCTGCCGAGAACGGCAAAACGCATCGGATCAGCCCAGGTTGTCCTGAATCACGCCCAATACTTTGCGCGCTGTTTCAGCGGGCGCAACGGTATTGATGTTTTTCTCGACGGTGACTTGCACGGCGTCGCCTACCTTGCTCAAACGAACCTGGTAACGCTCGGCGCGAGTCTCGATCTCTTCCTTGGTCGGCTGGCTGCCGAACAGCTTGCCGAAGAAACCGGGCTCTTCATCTTTACGCTCGGCCTTCTCAGCCACGTTGATGTAGTACAGGCCCAGGCTGCGGTTGATGTCTTCAACACGCCATGGGCCCTGCTCCAGCGCGCGGCCCACACTGGCCCAGGCACGGTCGAGGTCTTCACCCAAGTTGAGCACCACGTTACCGCTGCCGTCTTCGGTGAGGCTGACACGGCTCGGGGTGTCGTAATCGCGTGCGGCGAGCAGGGATACGGAACCACCCTTCTCGGAGATACGGCTCATGCTGGCCAGCATTTCGTCGACCAGTGCCGAGTCGACGCCGGTATTGACCGAGCGGTTGGTGAATTCAACGTTGGCCGTGCTGCCGGCAGGACGCTCGGCGCTGACCACGTAGACTTCACTGGTATTGCGCTGCACGCCTGGCTCGATGCGCACACGCACGCGGGCTTCGCTGTCGGCGGCTACACCGCCGGCCTGCAAACGCTTGGCCATGGTGGCCGACAGTTCGCTGCCCTGCTGCCATGCGGTGGTGAATTCACCGGTTTGCGGGCGCTGTTCGTCGATGCGAAAACCATTGTCCTGAAAGAACTGCACAGCCACCGGCCAGACTTCGGCAGGTGGGCGCTGGGCCACGATCCAGCGGGAGTCGCCGCTCTTCTGCAGGCTGTAGTCGCTGGCATCCGCCACGGACGCGATCGGCTGCGGACGCGGTACCACGTACTCACCCTTGGTGGTGTCGTCGGCGACGTTGCGCGGGATCGGCAGCAACGGGTCAAGGCGCTTGGCGACATTGACGCCCGGCGGCAATTCCATGGGTTTGGTGGGTTGGGCTTCCAGGTAATCGCTACCGCGGTCACGGAAGTAGCCTTCCGGGCCCCAGATCCAACCGCAGCCACTGGTGCTGGAGATAATCAAGGCAAGTGCGGAAAGTCCGGCCAATCGCTTCATGCGTAGTGCTTCCTCAATTAAACCAGGACGCCGGACTGGCGCAGGGCCTGTCGCAGCGGTTCGTGACAGGCTTCACTGAGACGGGTGAGCGGCAGACGGATACCGTCCGGCATCATGCCCATTTCAGTCAGCGCCCATTTCACGGGAATAGGGTTGGATTCGATAAACAGTGTCTTGTTGAGCGGCATCAGCTTTTCGTGGATGGCACGGGCGGTCACGGCGTCGCCGGCGATGGCGGCGGCGCACATGTCGCTCATGGCGCGCGGGGCCACGTTGGCGGTCACGCTGATGTTGCCTTTGCCACCCAGCAGGATCAGTTCCACGGCGGTGGCGTCGTCACCGGAATACAACAGGAAGTCGCTGCCCACGCCGGCCAGGATGTCCTTGGCGCGCTGCAGGTCGCCCGTAGCTTCCTTGATGCCGATGATGTTCGGCACGGTGGACAGGCGAATCACGGTCTCGGCCTTCATATCGCACGCGGTACGACCCGGTACGTTATAGAGGATCTGCGGAATATCGACGGCTTCGGCAATGGCGCAAAAGTGCTGGTAAAGGCCTTCCTGGGTCGGCTTGTTGTAATACGGGGTCACCAGCAGGCAGGCATCGGCGCCGGCCTTTTTGGCGTTTTTGGTCAGCTCGATGGCTTCACGCGTCGAGTTGGCGCCCGTACCGGCGATCACGGCAATACGGCCCGCGACGCGCTTGACCACGAACTCGATCACCTGGATGTGCTCTTCCACATCGAGGGTGGCCGATTCACCGGTGGTGCCGACCGCCACGATGGCGTTGGTGCCTTCTTGCAGGTGGAAGTCCACCAGTTTGCCCAGGCTGTCCCAGTCAAGACGACCTTGTGCATCCATGGGTGTGACCAGTGCCACCATACTGCCCGCAATCATGCAACCGCTCCTGCCGGAAAAAGAGAGCGGTAATGGTACTGGCGCCAAGATGCTTGCACAAGCGAAGTACCGCCTGAGGATGCGTTCTGGCGCAACTAAACGTTGGACAAGGCCATCATCGGACCAAACCACGTCATGAAGCACGATGAAATAGGACCGATCACGCAATGAAACCGCCACCTCCTATCCCTTGGCGGCGCTTTTCGCTACCCTTGATCCTTTGATCGATACGGCCCCCACGGTATCGACCGCTCATCGTTTTAGGAAGGCTGCATGTCCACCCCCACAGTTCGCGAACAATTCCTTGTTATCAGTGCCCTCGGCGCCAACCCCATGGAGCTGACCAACGTGCTGTGCCGCGCCAGCCATGAAAACCGCTGCGCCGTCGTAACGTCGCGCCTGACCCGCCATGGCGAGTGCAGTGCGCTGGTCTTGCAGATCTCCGGCACCTGGGATGCCCTGGCGCGCCTGGAGACCGGCCTGCCGGGCCTGGCCAAGAAGCATGACTTCACGGTCAACGTGGTGCGCAGCGCCGCCCTCGAGAACCGGCCACAGGCCCTGCCCTACGTGGCGTATGTCAGCTCGGCGTATCGTTCGGACATCGTCAACGAGCTGTGCCAGTTCTTTATCGACCACAACGTCGAACTGGAGAACCTGACCTGCGACACCTACCTGGCTCCGCAGACCGGCGGCACCATGCTGAACGCCACGTTCACCGTCACTTTGCCGGCCGGCGTGCAGATCAGCTGGTTGCGCGACCAGTTCCTGGATTTCGCCGATGCGTTGAACCTCGACGCACTGATCGAACCATGGCGCCCACAGAACCCAATGTAAGGAAGTTTTCATGGCGGTAGTCATCGATACACCGGTCGCCGATTTCGAAGCCCAGGCCACCAGCGGCCAGACCTTCAGCCTGGCCGCACTCAAGGGCAAGCAGGTGGTGATCTACTTCTACCCGAAGGACAGCACGCCGGGCTGCACCACTCAGGGCCAGGGTTTTCGGGATCAACATGAAGCGTTCAAGGCCGCCAACACCGAGGTGTTCGGCGTGTCGCGCGACAGCTTGAAGTCTCACGAGAACTTCAAGGGCAAGCAGGCATTCCCCTTCGAGCTGATCAGCGACAAGGATGAAGCGGTTTGCCAGTTGTTTGATGTGATCAAGCTGAAGAAGCTGTACGGCAAGGAATACCTGGGCGTGGATCGCAGCACTTTCCTGATCGACAAGGAGGGCGTGCTGCGTCAGGAATGGCGCGGTGTGAAAGTGCCGGGGCATGTGGATGCTGTTCTGGCAGCGGCCCAGGCGCTGGACAAGGGTTGATGTAGTGAGCGGGCTTGCCCCGCGCTGGGTTGCGAAGCGACCCCGATACGGCTGCCGCATTCTTCCAGATAAAACGCGGTCGCAGGTTTTAGGGCTGCTTCGCAACCCAGCGCGGGCGGTGCGACGATTCGACAAGCCCGCTCACTACAAATGACGGGATGTCGTTACAGCAGCGGTGCTACAACCGGTTCCTTGCGAGGCCACGCATCCAGCACGGCCTTGAACAGCGTCGCAAGGGGTATCGCAAAAAACACGCCCCAGAATCCCCATAACCCACCAAACAACAGCACCGCGCAGATGATCGCCACCGGGTGCAAGTTGACGGCCTCCGAGAACAGCAGCGGCACCAGCACGTTGCCGTCCAGGGTCTGGATGATCCCGTATACCGCCATCAAGTAGATGAACTGGTCGCTCCAGCCCCACTGAAACAATGCGATCAAGGTCACGGGTACTGTCACCACCACGGCGCCGACGTACGGCACCACTACCGATATTCCCACCAGCAACGCCAGTAGGGCCGCGTAGTTCAGGTCCAGGGCGATAAAAGCGATGTAGGTCACGCCTCCACAGATGATGATTTCGATCACCTTGCCACGAATGTAGTTGGCGATCTGCCGGTTCATTTCCTCGGCAACGCGAGTGATCAGTGCACGTTCGCGCGGCAGGTAGCCCCGCACCCAGCGGCCGATCATCACGCGGTCCTTGAGGAAGAAGAACACCAGGATCGGTACCAGCACCAGATAGATCATGATATTGACCAGCAGCGGCAGGCTGGACAGGGAAAAGGTCAACGCCCATTGCCCGAACTTTCCGATCTCGCCGCGCGCCACTTCGATGGCTTGCAGCACCTGCTCATCCGAGACCAGGTGCGGGTAGCGCTCCGGCAACAGCAGCAACAGCGACTGCCATTTGGCGAGCATGCCCGGCAATTCATTGAACAGGGTAATCAACTGGTGCCATAGCAACGGCAACACCACCACGATAAACAGCACCAGCAGCCCCATGAACAAAGCGAACACCAGCCCCACGGCCGCCCCGCCCGGCAAGCGCAAGCGTTCCAGGGTAGTGACCAGGCCCTGCATCAGGTACGCCAGCACCATCCCCGCCAGCACCGGCGCCAGCATGCCACCCAAGGTGAGCACGGCCGTAAAGGCGAGAAACAGCAGGACCGCCAGCACCACCGCTTCTTCATCGGAGAAGTAGCGCTGGATCCAGTCTCGTAACACTTTGAACATCAATCAACCTCGGAGGATGGGCAAACGGTTCAGGCCTTGCGCAACCAGTAACGGTACACACCGGCGGCGTCTTCTTCATGCAACAGGGTGTGGCCGGCCAGTTTGGCAAACGTGCGAAAGTCCCGCTGGGAGCCCGCATCCGTAGCGATCACCTTGAGCACCGCGCCACTGGCCAAGCGATTGAGCTCCAGCTTGGCCTTGAGCAAGGGTAATGGGCAATTGAGGCCGCTGGCGTCAAGTTCGGCATCAAAGGCTACAGCGTCGGTCATGGTTTTACTCCGGGCACGCATTCGGGCGCTTAGAATATCTGGTCCGAAGCTCAGTGTCCGGCTACAGTAAGCTCTTTGTCGAAAGGCTCTGTGCATGACTTTTTTGCGCCCCACCCTGCTGACGCTGGCTTGCCTGCTGGCCTCCCCAGGCTTCGCCGACGACCTGCCGTCACTTGGCGACGCCAGTTCTGCCATTGTCTCGCCACAACAGGAATACCAGTTGGGCCGTGCATGGCTGGCCTACCTGCGCGGGCAGGTCTCGCAACTGAACGACCCGCAGCTCAAGGATTACGTCGAAACCAGCGTGTACAAACTGGTGGAAACCAGCCAGGTCAATGACCGGCGCCTGGAGTTCATCCTGATCAACAGCCCGCAACTCAACGCCTTTGCGGCGCCAGGCGGCATTGTGGGGGTGAACGGCGGGCTGTTCCTCAACGCCCAGACCGAAGGGGAATATGCCTCGGTACTGGCCCATGAACTGGCGCACTTGTCCCAGCGTCACTTCGCCCGTGGCGTGGAAGCGCAGCAGCGCATGCAGATCCCGATGATGGCAGCGCTGCTTGGCGGCATCATTGCGGCGGCGGCCGGTGCTGGCGATGCGGGCATCGCGGCGATTGCCGGCACCCAGGCCGCCGCGATCCAGGAACAGCGCAGGTTCTCTCGGCAAAATGAACAAGAGGCCGACCGCATCGGCATCGTCAACCTGGAAAAGGCCGGCTACGACCCACGCTCGATGCCGACCATGTTCGAGCGCCTGGGCCGCCAATACCGCTTCGACGCCAAGCCACCGGAGTTCCTGCTGACGCACCCGGTCACCGAATCACGGATAGCCGACACCCGTAACCGCGCCGAACAAGCCAAACCCGGCGGCAAGGAAGACAGCCTGCGCTATCAGTTGATTCGCGCACGGGTGCAGTTGCAGTACGAAGACACGTCAGGCCTGGCCGCCAAGCGTTTCCAGGCGCAGCTGGACGAGAACCCGAAGAACGATGTAGCGCGTTACGGCCTGGCCATCGCCCAGATCAAAGCCTCTCAGTTCAAGCAGGCGCGGGACAACCTGGCACCGCTGCTGGCTAAGGCACCAAACGACATCACCTACAACCTGGCGCAGATCCAGCTGGATATCGACAACAATCGCCTGCCTGATGCCCAGCAACGCACGGATCGGCTGCTCACCCAGTACCCCGGCAACTATCCGCTGAACCAGATTCGGGTCGACCTGTTGCTCAAGCAGAACCGTACGGCCGATGCCGAGAAAGCCCTGGATGCACTGCTCAAATCCCGTCCCGACGACCCCGACGTCTGGTACCAGGTCGCCGAGACACGCGGTTTGTCCGGCAACATCATTGGCCTGCATCAAGCGCGTGCCGAGTATTTCGCGCTGGTGGGCGATTTTCAGCAAGCGATCCAGCAGTTGGATTTTGCCAAGCGCAGGGCCGGGAGCAATTTCCCCCTGTCTTCTCGTATCGACGCACGCCAGCGTGAGCTGATCGAGCAGGAACGCCTGGTCAAAGGCATGATGAGCTAAACCCATCGCGCACAAAAAAGCCCCGCTTTCGCTAAACGAAGGCGGGGCTTTTTTTACCGAGTTACTCGGCCAGCTTGAACGTAATGAAGCTTGCACGCCCCTGACGCAATACGCGCATCGACACCGAACGATTCTTCGGCAACGCCTTGGCGATGTCGGTGAACTGCTTGGTGCTGTCGATTGCCTGATTGTTCAGGTGAGTGATCACATCACCGGGCTGCAGGCCGATCAGCGAAGCAGGACCGTCCTGCACTTCCTTGATCACGACGCCGCTCTTGAGGTCGAAGGTCTTCTTCTGCTCAAGGGTCAGCTCGGCCACGGCAATGCCCAGGCGATTGCTGCTGCGCTCGGCACCCGGCTTGGCGTTGCCCAGGGCATCCAGGGTTGCGCCCTCTTCAGGGATGGCGCCAACGGTCAGTTCAACGTTCTGGCGCTTGCCATCGCGGATCACTTCCAGCTTGGCCTTGCTGCCAGCCTTGAGCGCGCCCACCAGATGCGGCAGATCGGCCGACATGACGATCGGCTGGCCGTTCATGCTCAGGATCACGTCGCCGACCTGCAGGCCACCTTTGGCAGCCGGGCCGTCGTCCTGGATCTGCGCGACCAGGGCACCGGCAGGCTTATCGAGGCCGAAGGATTCAGCCAGGTCTTTGTTCACTTCCTGAATCACCACGCCCAACCAGCCGCGACTGACCTTGCCACCGCTTTTGAGCTGGTTGGAAACGTCCATGGCGACGTCAATCGGGATGGCGAAAGACACCCCCATGAAACCACCGGAACGGGTGTAGATCTGCGAGTTGATCCCAACCACTTCGCCCGCCAGGTTAAACAGTGGGCCACCGGAGTTACCCGGGTTGATCGGCACGTCGGTCTGGATGAACGGCACATAATTTTCGTTCGGCAGGCTGCGGCCGATGGCGCTGACGATACCTTGGGTCACGGTATGGTCGAAGCCAAACGGCGAACCGATGGCGACCACCCATTGCCCGGCTTTCAGGTCCTGGGATTTACCCAGTTTCAGCACCGGCAGGTCCTTGCCTTCAATTTTCAGCAAGGCCACATCGGAACGTGGATCGGTGCCGACCAGCTTGGCTTTGAGCTCACTGCGATCAGCCAGGCGCACCAGGATCTCGTCAGCGTCGGCAATCACGTGGTTGTTGGTGAGGATGTAGCCGTCCGGCGAAATGATGAAGCCGGAACCCAGGGACTGCGCTTCACGCTGGCCACCACCGCCACGGGGCGTGCGCGGTTGGGGCATGCCGCGCTCGAAGAACTCGCGCAGCATTGGCGGCAGGCCTTCAAGGTCCGGCATTGGCTGGTTGGAGACTTTGCGATCCGGCAGTTTTTGCGTGGTGCTGATGTTCACCACGGCCGGCGAGGCCTGCTCGACCAATTGGGTGAAGTCAGGCAACTCGACTGCTTGCGCAGGCAAGGCCTGGCCCAGCACCAATACCGTGGCGATTATGGATAGATAGGACTTCAAGCGTGGTATCGACATACAGCTCCCGTTACGACGAGCAGGGTTGAGCGACAGGGTTCAAGAAACGCCGCAATACGACCGGCATCTTTGTTCCGCGAACAAAACAAGGCCAGCGCCGACAAGCCCTGACCTATAAAAAACGTGAGTGTTTTTTGCAAGTGAAAATACTGATCCAGACATTTCATGCTCTCGGCAACCCACCTGCCATGCGCCTACAGTGAAACGTCAGGATGAACATAAGATTAACGATTCACGGCTGGCTTTTTTTCACCGCGCACCGACAACGCGATACGTTCAGCGGTGCCGACAGGGATCTCGCCCACCACCGTGACCATCATTTCGCCATCTACCGTGTTCAGGCGGCGGGAAACGGCCACCGTCGGGCCCAGTTGCGTGCGAGCCTCCGTGACGCCCCCATCGCTGACCGGCTCAAGGAACACAGAGAAACGCGCCAGCCCGTCGCTATACATCAGGCTGTCTACCGTCGTTTTGGTCTGGGCGTCCTTACGGGCACTGCTGGTGGTCAGTTGAAAACCTGGCGGCAACCATTCCATATGCCACGTCTCGGTGGACTGTACCTTGGGTGCCTTGCTACTCGCCACGGTAATCGGTGCGCATTCGGCACTGGGCTGCAGATCGCGGTCGTCAGGCACGACGGACGTATTCAATCGCGTGAACTGGAAGCGCTCAAGCAACTGGTCTTTATCATTCAAGAGCAAGGATTTGAGCGGCAGCGCGGTTTCACGGTCCAGGTGCAGTTCAAAACCGTAGCGGTATTGATCACGCGGCGTGATCGACACGATCACCGCATTTCGACCGGCCACACGGGATTTGCCAATGACGGCCAGTTCGTAGAATTGATTGAGTTTTTGCGGATCAAGCGCACGCGAGGGTGCGTCACGGGAATTGCCAAGGCCTGCGACAAGGGTACCGCTGACGCATTGCGTGCGGCCATCCACGCGCACGACTTCCTGGGCAGAACCATCGAGCTGCAAGAGGCGCTCACGGACCTGGCCATTCTGGACTCTGTGCCAGATGTCATGGGTGGAGAAACTGCCGTTACGTTCGTAGACGAACGTACCTTGAAAGCTTTGCTGCTGCTCTGCACGCCCAAGTCGAGTCAGCCAGTCTTGGGCTTCATCGGCATGGGCGGGGAGTGCTAAGCAACCACTGAGCAAAAGCGTAAGGAGCGGTATGGCTCGCATAGAGCTCCTTACGGATTAGCGGTTTTCCAGACTTGCTGCGCGAGCATAGGGCAGAGCGGTTTCAGTGCCTTTCAGGGCCGATTCCTGTGCGTGTTGGCGCAGGTAGCCTGGAAGACGCTGGTCTTGCCAGCCGGATTGCCCTTGCAAGACGCCATTGGCCATAGGCCCGGTGGTGTCGGAGCTTTCCTTGTAGCCGGCCAGTACCGCCGGGCCTTTGACTTGCGGACCGGCCATGACCGGCTGCTGAGTCTGCTGGGCCAGTTCGGCACCGGCGATTTCGTCCTGGTTGTACAGGCGAACACCCGCCAGCACGGCAACAGTTACCGAGGCAGCCACTGCCAAGCGACCCAGGCTACGCCAAGGACCACGAGCAGCTTTCGCCGGAACGGCTTCATCAGCCAGCGCGGCAGAAACGGCCGCAGCAATATCCAGACGAGGGATTAGAAGATCCTTGTGCATCACCGCCCGAGCGACTTGGTAACGAGACCAGGTATCACGGGTTTCGGCATCGTCAAATGCATTGAGCACCCGACGAAGTTCCAGTTCATCCGCTTCGTTATCCATCACTGCGGACAGCGATTCCTGCAGGGCATCACGACTCATGGCGGTTCCTCTCTTGGCTGTCGCCGCTGTCTTTAGTTCTCTTGCAACAACGGTTGCAAGGCTTTATCGATGGCTTCCCGGGCCCGGAAAATCCGTGACCTTACAGTCCCCACCGGACACTGCATGACGCTCGCAATGTCTTCGTAACTCAGACCATCGAATTCACGTAAAGTTAACGCCGTACGCAAATCTTCTGGCAGTTGCTGAATTGTGCGATGAACGGTGCCTTCGATCTCGTCGCGCAGCAATGCACGCTCCGGGGACTCGAGATCCTTGAGCCCGTGATCACCATCGTAAAATTCCGCATCTTCTGAACTTACATCGCTATCCGGTGGGCGGCGTCCGCGAGACACCAGATAGTTCTTCGCCGTGTTGATGGCGATTCGGTATAGCCACGTGTAAAACGCACTATCACCGCGAAAGTTACCAAGTGCACGGTAAGCCTTGATAAAGGCTTCCTGTGCAACGTCCTGCGCTTCATGGGTGTCGTGCACAAACCGCACGATCAACCCGAGAATTTTGTGCTGGTATTTCAGCACTAGCAGATCAAAAGCTCGCTTGTCGCCACGTTGTACGCGCTCGACCAGCTGCTGATCCTCTTCCTGGGTTAGCATGAACACTCCTCGTTGTGCTCGTAGGAGGCTTGCATAACTAAACGATCAGGCTTGCAAACATAGACTCGGTCTTTTCGCAAAAGTTCTCCCCCTTCAAGCAAGTTTCCGGCACGCACTGATTTGGCACACACGAAAAACGCAGCGCGGGCAACGCCGGCTGCGCGAATAATCTTGTCGCCGGTTTTTCTGACGCGTCCAATGCTCCCGACGGGCCAATAAACTCAACGTTTTCCCAGCTTTCGGGCAACCTGCTATTGAGTCAGGGCTCATGCAAAAAGTTCCCTTCTCAAAACCGCCCGGTTTTACCCGAGCCGTGCACGGTAATCTCAGATTGCCACGAATGCCCGGCTATTGTGCCGCTCCACCCCTCTATATACTAGTGGCCCGTGTGACCCTTTGATTCGCCGATCCAGGCGTCCTGTTTGCGCCAACCCTTCGGATCGCTTTTTGCGGAATCCTTCAAATGAGCCAACAGTTTCAACACGATGTCCTGGTGATCGGCAGCGGCGCGGCCGGCTTGAGCCTTGCGCTGACCCTTCCCAGCCACCTGCGCATTGCAGTGCTGAGCAAAGGCGACCTGGCCAACGGCTCGACGTTCTGGGCCCAAGGCGGTGTTGCCGCCGTGCTGGACGACACCGATACGGTGCAGTCCCATGTCGAAGACACCCTTAACGCCGGCGGCGGCCTGTGTGATGAAGAAGCGGTACGCTTCACCGTGGAGCACAGCCGCGAAGCCATCCAATGGCTGATTGACCAGGGCGTGCCGTTCACCCGTGACGAACACGCGGGCAGCGACGACGGCGGTTTCGAATTCCACCTGACCCGCGAAGGCGGCCACAGCCATCGCCGCATCATCCACGCAGCCGACGCCACCGGCGCTGCGATTTTCAAGACGCTGCTCGAACAAGCCCGGCAACGCCCCAACATCGAATTACTGGAACAGCGTGTCGCCGTCGACCTGATCACCGAAAAGCGTCTGGGCCTGGACGGAGAACGCTGCCTCGGCGCCTACGTGCTCAACCGTGGCAGCGGAGAAGTCGACACCTACGGCGCGCGCTTCACTGTCCTGGCTTCAGGTGGCGCGGCCAAGGTCTACCTCTATACCAGTAACCCGGACGGCGCCTGTGGCGACGGCATCGCAATGGCCTGGCGCTCCGGGTGCCGTGTGGCCAACCTGGAATTCAACCAGTTCCACCCCACTTGCCTGTATCACCCGCAGGCCAAGAGCTTCCTGATCACCGAAGCCCTGCGTGGCGAAGGCGCGCACTTGAAGCTACCCAACGGCGAACGCTTCATGCAGCGCTTCGACCCGCGCGCCGAGCTCGCGCCCCGCGATATCGTCGCCCGCGCCATCGACCATGAAATGAAGCGCCTGGGCGTCGACTGTGTCTATCTGGACATCAGCCACAAGCCCGAAGCTTTCATCAAGACCCACTTCCCCACGGTGTACGAGCGCTGCCTGGCCTTCAACATCGACATCACCAAAGGCCCGATCCCCGTGGTGCCGGCCGCGCACTACACCTGCGGCGGCGTGATGGTCGACAGACACGGCCGCACCGACGTACCCGGCCTCTATGCGATCGGCGAAACCAGCTTCACCGGCCTGCACGGCGCCAACCGCATGGCCAGCAACTCGTTGCTTGAATGTTTCGTCTATGCGCGATCCGCGGCGGCGGACATTCTCGAACAGCTGCCACGCATTCCGGTGCCGGCCGCCCTGCCCCGCTGGGACGCCAGCCAGGTGACCGATTCGGACGAGGATGTAATTATCGCGCACAACTGGGACGAGCTGCGCCGCTTCATGTGGGACTACGTGGGGATCGTACGCACCAACAAACGCCTGCAACGGGCGCAGCACCGCGTACGCTTGCTGCTGGATGAGATCGACGAGTTCTACAGTAACTACAAGGTCAGCCGCGACTTGATCGAGCTGCGTAACCTGGCCCAGGTCGCCGAACTGATGATCCGCTCGGCCATGGAGCGCAAGGAAAGCCGGGGCCTGCATTACACCCTCGACTACCCGCAGATGCTGCCCGAGGCCCGTGACACTATCCTGGTACCAACCACCTACGGCGGCTGAACTTCAGGCGTACCCGCAGGCGCCGATGCACATCGGCGCTTTGCGCGTCCCTGGGTACGCAGATCGTGCGCACCCGCCACTCCCCCGGCACGCGATAACGCAGCACCACGATCAAAGGCAAGGCCAGGCTGTCGGGACGCAACTGCACGCCGTGCCAACCGCGCTCAGCGCTGAATAGCTGCCAGCCATCCGCATCACGGCGCAGGCCACGGACGGACGAACGGTGAGTCAACAGGATAAAACGCGGCAAGACCCAGGTGGCGTGCGCTATACACAACAGTATGCCCAGGCTCGAATAAGGCAACTCAATCGCCGACAGCGCACCCAACGCGAATGGCTGGGCGAGGAGATACGCCGCCAGCAACAGCCGTGAGGCCTGCCAGCGGCATTCGAAAACATTACTTGGGCTGGACACGATCCAGAATCATCCGGACCATGCGCTGCAGCTCCGGGTCTTCGGACTCGGCACGTTCCATGAACCAGCCGAACATGTCCTGGTCTTCGCATTCCAGCAGCCGTACATACAGGTCGCGATCTACCTGATCGAGCGTCGCGTAGACCTCTTTGGTAAAAGGCACCAGCAACACGTCCAACTCCAGCATGCCGCGACGGCTGTGCCAGTAGAGACGATTGATTTCGACTTCTTCGACCATGGAGCGCTCCTCAAATAGGGCGCAAGTATACAGGCCCGACGGCACCGGAACAGTCAGCTTTGGTCGCCCACGACGAAACTATCCATTTGCCGGGCGCCCCTCTATGATGCACCTATGACTTTTTAACCTGCGATGACCCATGGCTGACTCTGCTTTCTTCTGCCCCCTGTCCCACGAAGGTGTTCTCGCCGTCCGCGGCGCCGACGCGTCCAAATTCCTTCAGGGCCAACTGACATGTAACCTCAACTACCTGAGCGATACCCAGGCCAGCCTCGGCGCGCGCTGCACACAAAAAGGGCGCATGCAGTCCAGTTTCCGCACTTTGTTGCAAGGTGACGGCGTGTTACTGGCCATGGCCACCGAGCTGCTGGAGCCGCAACTGGCGGACCTGAAGAAATACGCAGTGTTCTCCAAATCCAAACTCACCGACGAAAGTGCCGCCTGGGTGCGTTTTGGCCTGATGAATGCCGACGCGGCCCTGGCCAGCCTTGGCCTTGAGTTGCCGGCCGAGACCGACAGCGTCGCCCGCAGCGATGCACTGATCGCCATTCGCGTCTCCCCTGGCCGGGCCGAACTCTGGGCGCCAGCCGAGCAAGCCGAGAGCGTACGCAGCCAACTGGCCGAACACCTGCAACAAGCTGACTTGAATGAATGGCTGCTGGGTCAAATCCGCGCCGGCATCGGCCAGGTCATGCCGCAGACACGCGAATTGTTCATCCCACAGATGCTCAACCTGCAAGCCGTGGGCGGCGTCAGCTTCAAGAAGGGCTGCTACACCGGCCAGGAAATCGTCGCTCGCATGCAGTACCTGGGCAAACTCAAGCGTCGCCTGTACCGCCTGCGCCTTGATGCGGCGCAACTACCCGAGCCAGGCACGCCGCTGTTTTCACCCAGCCACAACAGCTCGATCGGCGAAGTGGTGATTGCAGCGAAAGCTGACCTGACCATTGAACTTCTTGCCGTGTTGCAAGCCGAAGCTGCCGATAGTGGCGATGTGCATTTAGGCACACTGGAAGGCCCCGGCCTGCAACTGCTCGACCTGCCTTACACACTCGACCGCGATCGAGAGATCCAGCGTTAATCGCCGTACCTTTTTGCAACACCCTAGAGATCATGAATGAACAAGCTGGCGGAAAGAGTCCAACAGGCTTTGGTGAAGGCCATCGACAACGATGACCTGGTTCTGCCGACATTGCCGGAAGTGGCCCTGAACATTCGCCAGGCCGCCGAAGACCCGGACATCAGCATCAGCCACTTGAGCAAAGTCATCGGTCGCGATACCGCACTGTCGGCGCGCCTGATCAAAGTAGTCAACAGCCCTTTGCTGCGCGCCACCCAGGAAGTCACCGACCTGCACACCGCCATCACCCGACTGGGCACCAACTACAGCAGCAACCTGGCGATCGGCCTGGTGATGGAGCAGATCTTCCACGCCCGCTCCGACGTAGTCGAGCAAAAGATGCGTGATGTGTGGCGCCGCAGCCTGGAAGTCGCCGGGGTGAGTTACGCCCTGTGCCGCAGCCACAGCCAGCTCAAGCCGGACCAGGCAGCCCTTGGCGGCCTGGTGCACCAGATCGGCGTACTGCCGATCCTGACCTATGCCGAAGACCACTACGAGTTGCTCGCGGACCCGGTCAGCCTCAACCACGTGATAGAGAGCATTCATCCGCTGCTGGGCGACAAGCTGCTGGGCGTCTGGGACTTTCCGGAGATGCTGGCGAAATTGCCTGGCCTGTACCTGGACCTGGAGCGCGACTCGGCCAGCCTCGATTACATCGACCTGGTACAGGTCGCCGTGCTGTATTGCCATCGCGGCACCGATCACCCACTGGCAAAAGTGGACGTTTCCAGCGTGCCTGCAATGAAAAAGCTGCGGGTTGACCCCTACAGCGAAAAACTGCGCACCGAGCTGGATGAAGCCCGCTCGATGTTTTATTGATTCAAGGTTACCCAGTCATCGTTAACGATTTTCGCGAGCAAGCTCGCTCCTACACTGCCGCGATAAAACTCACCCGCACTTTCAACCCTGCCTGCTCGCCATCGTGCAGGCTGATCTGCGCCAGATGCGCCCGGCAGATTTCACCGACAATCGCCAACCCCAGCCCCGAGCCCATGCCCTGCTGACTGCGGCGATAAAAACGCTCGAACACCCGGTCCCGTTCATCCAGCGGGATACCGGGGCCATCGTCTTCAACTTCCAGCACCGCCGGCGCCGTCACCCGCAGGATCACGTTGCCGCCGGGCGGCGTGTGGGCCAGGGCATTGTCCACCAGGTTGCTCAGCAACTCGTTCAACAGGGTGGGCTCTCCACGCAGCCACACCGGCTCGTCGGCTTCCAGCGCCAGTGCCACGCCACGTGCGTGAGCCAGCGGCGCCATGGCCATGCCCAACTCCCGGGCCAACTGGCTGAGATCGAGCAGCTGCGCGCCGCCTTCGGCAATTGCCCGGGCGCCGTTTTCAATACGCGCCAGGGACAATAGTTGATTGGCCAGATGCGTCAGGCGGTCAGTGCCCTGGGCCGCGGTTTCCAGCGTGTTGCGCCAGACGGCGGGTTCCTCTGAGCGCAAGCCCAGCTCCAGCCGGGCCTTGAGCGCGGCCAGCGGCGTGCGCAGTTCATGGGCCGCATCGGCAATGAATTGCGCCTGGCGTTCGAACTGGCCGCGCAGGCGCTCGGTGAAGTGGTTGAGGGAGCGCACCAGCGGGCCAAACTCATCCTGCACTTCCACCAAGGGCAGCGGCCGCAAGTCATCGGGCTGGCGCTCTTCCACCGCCGTGCGCAGGCGCTCCAACGGACGCAGCGCCGCACTCACGGCAAACCACACCAGCAACAAGGCGCCGATGGCGAGCATACCCAGGCGCAGCAAGGTATCGGCCATCAGGCTGCGGGCCATGCTCACGCGCGCTTCATCGGTCTCGGCGACACGGATTTCGGCCATGCCGTTCATGTTCGGTTCGGATACGGCCTTGAGCAAGCTGACCACGCGCACCTGCTGGCCCTGGTAGACAGCGTCGTAGAAGCGCGCCAGCGCCGGATAATCGTCGGTGCGCGGCGTGCCGGGTGGCGGGCCGGGAAGGTTTTCGTAGCCGGAGATGAGCTTCTGGTCGATGTCATTGACCTGGTAATAAATACGCCCGGCGCTGTCGTAGGCAAAGGTGTCCAGGGCCACATAAGGCACATTGGCGCTCAAGGTGCCATCCACCTCGGTCAAGCCGGCGGCGATAGTGCGCGCCGAGGCCAGCAGCGTACGGTCGTAGGCGGTGTCGGCGGCCTCGCGGCCATTCCAGTAGGCACTCATGCCGCTGGCCAACATCAGCAACACCAGCAGCAACGCCAGGTTCCATAACAGACGCCAGCGCAGGCTGCTGGGCTTATGCATCGCGGGCTTCCAGCAAATAGCCGAGGCCCCGGAAGGTCACGATGGCGATAGGCTGGCCGTCAAGTTTCTTGCGTAGGCGGTGCACGTAGATTTCGATGGCATCGGGGCTGGCCTCTTCGTCCAGGCCGAACACTTGGGAGGCCAACTGCTCCTTGCTCATCACCCGTCCCGGGCGGGCGATCAGCGCTTCGAGCACCGCCTGTTCACGGGAGGTGAGCGTCATCAGCTCGCCGCCGACGGTGAACCGCCGGGTATCGAGGTCGTAGACCAGCACGCCGCAGGTCTGCTGCCGCTCCCCGCCCAACACGCTGCGTCGCAGCAGCGCCTTGACCCGCGCTTCCAGCTCCGTCAGCTCGAAAGGTTTGGCGAGGTAGTCGTCAGCCCCCAGGTTCAGGCCGTGAACGCGGTCCTTCACATCACTGCGCGCGGTCAGCATCAGCACCGGCAGGTTTTTTCCACGGCCCCGCAAACGTGCGAGCACCTCGAAACCGTCCATGCGCGGCAAGCCCACATCGAGGATGACAACCGCGTATTCCTCGCTGCTCAGGGCCAGGTCCGCGGCCACGCCATCGTGCAGCACATCGACGGTCAAACCCGTGCTCTTGAGCGCCTGGGCCACACTTTCGGCGAGCTGCAGGTGGTCTTCTACCAGAAGGACACGCATGGATTTCTACCTTATTCGGGGTGGTCGGCGCCACGCTTTGCGAGGCAGTTTACAGGCGCCGACTGCCCTGTGAAGCCCGAAAACAGTGAAAGGCAGTTGAAAGGTTACTGAAAGCTTCGCCGTTTAGCATCAGGCGACGGCAGGTTACGCCCGCCAAGCTATTGAGCGATAGCACCCGAAAAACGCCTCGAAGCGTTTTCGCCAAATAAGAACAATAAATGGAGACACACATGACGTTCCCCCTACGTAAACTCGCCCTCGCTGCCGGCTGCATGCTGTTCGCCGGCCACCTGCTGGCCGCCGAAGAACCCAAGCGCCCCGAATGCATCGCCCCGGCCTCCCCTGGCGGCGGTTTCGACCTGACCTGCAAACTGGTGCAAAGCGCACTGGTCAACGAAAAACTGTTGAGCAAACCGATGCGCGTGACCTACATGCCAGGTGGCGTAGGCGCGGTGGCGTACAACGCCGTGGTCGCCCAGCGCCCGGCGGACGGCGGCACCCTGGTGGCGTGGTCCAGCGGTTCGCTGTTGAACCTGGCACAGGGCAAGTTCGGGCGCTTCGATGAGAGCGCCGTGCGTTGGCTGGCAGCAGTCGGCACCAGCTACGGTGCCATCGCCGTGAAAGCCGACTCGCCCTACAAGACCCTCGACGATCTGGTCCAAGCCTTGAAAAAAGATCCGGGCAGCGTCGTGATCGGTTCCGGCGGCACCGTCGGCAGCCAGGACTGGATGCAAACCGCGCTGATCGCCAAGGCCGCCGGGATCAACCCACGCGAGCTGCGTTACGTGGCCATGGAAGGCGGCGGTGAAATCGCCACCGCCCTGCTCGGTGGTCATATCCAGGTGGGCAGTACCGACATCTCCGACTCCATGCCGCACATCCTGAGCGGCGACATGCGCCTGCTGGCGGTGTTCTCCGAGAAACGCCTGGACGAGCCGGAAATGAAGAACATTCCGACCGCCAAAGAGCAAGGCTACGACATCGTCTGGCCAGTGGTGCGCGGTTTCTACCTCGGGCCAAAAGTCAGCGATGCCGACTACGCCTGGTGGAAAGACGCCTTCGACAAGCTGCTGGCCTCCGAAGAGTTCGCCAAGCTGCGTGACCAGCGCGAGCTGTTCCCGTTCGCCATGACCGGCCCGGAGCTGGACACCTACGTGAAGAAACAGGTGGCGGACTACAAAGTACTGGCCAAAGAGTTCGGCCTGATCCAGTAATCGCCCCCGTCCGCAATGCCACTGTAACTGTAGGAGCGAGGGGGACGCCTAGTTCTTGCTCGCGAAGACCTCACAGGCACCGCGTATATCCAGAATGCACGCGTTATCGTTGACGTTTTTCGCGAGCAAGCTCGCTCCTATAGTGCGTGGCGCAGGAGTGTCCTATGCTCATACAACGCATTTTTGCCGCCGTGCTGCTGCTGGCCTGCGCCGGCCTGGCGCTGATGGCCTGGCCGTATCAGGCAGCCTTTTCCTACGAGCCGGTCGGGCCACGCGCCTTCCCGCTGCTGATGCTCGGGCTGATGAGCCTGGCGCTGATCTACATGCTGATTCGCCCGCAAGCGACCAAACACACCGAAGAAGAACCGGCGCTGGACCGCGCCACGCTGATCAAGATCGGCGTGTGCGTCGCGCTGTTGATCGTGTTCGCCGGCACCTTCGAACCCCTGGGTTTCATCCTCAGCAGCCTGCTGATCGGCATCCCGATGGCACGCCTGTATGGCGGCCGCTGGTTGCCCAGCGTGGTGATCGTCGGCCTGATGGCCATCGGTCTTTACCTGCTGTTCGATAAAGTCATGGATGTGCCGCTGCCCCTTGGCCTGCTCGACGTTCTGGAGAACTGACATGGATACTTTCGGCTACTTGGGCCAGGGCTTCGGCGTTGCACTGTCCCCTTACAACCTCATAACCGCGTTGTGCGGCACCTTGATCGGCACCGTGGTCGGCCTGTTGCCGGGCCTGGGGCCGATCAACGGCGTGGCGCTGTTGATACCCATCGCCTTCGCCCTCGGCCTGCCGCCGGAGTCGGCGCTGATCCTGCTGGCCGCCGTGTACCTGGGTTGCGAGTACGGCGGCCGTATCAGCTCGATCCTGCTGAACATTCCGGGCGAAGCCTCCACCGTGATGACCACCCTCGACGGCTACCCGATGGCCCGCAAAGGCCTGGCCGGCGTGGCCCTGTCATTGTCGGCCTGGAGTTCGTTCATCGGCGCATTCATCGCCACCTGCGGCATGGTGCTGTTTGCGCCGCTGCTGGCCAAATGGGCGATTGCCTTCGGCCCGGCGGAATATTTCGTACTGATGGTGTTCGCGATTGTCTGTCTGGGCGGCATGGCCGGTGACAAACCCTTGAAGACCTTCGTGGCGGCGTTGATCGGCCTGTTCCTGTCGGCCGTGGGCATCGACGCCAACAGCGGCGTGTACCGTTTTACCGGGGATAACATTCACCTGACCGACGGCATCCAGTTCGTGGTGTTGGTGCTGGGTCTGTTCTCCATCAGCGAGATCCTGTTGCTGCTGGAAAAAACCCACCGTGGCCAGGAGGCCGTGAAGGCCACCGGACGGATGATGTTCAACCTGAAGGAAGCGTCTTCCGTTTTCGTAGTCAACATCCGTTGCGGCCTGCTCGGCTTCATCATGGGTGTGCTGCCGGGCGCGGGTGCAACGTTGGCCTCGGCCGTTGCCTACATGACCGAGAAACGCCTGGCCGGTGCCAGCGGTAAATTCGGCCAGGGCGACATGCGCGGTCTCGCCGCGCCGGAAACCGCGATCGGCGCCTCTGCCTGCGGTGCGCTGGTGCCGATGCTGACCCTGGGCGTGCCTGGTTCGGGCACCACGGCGGTGATGATCGGCGCATTGTCGCTGTACAACATCACCCCGGGCCCGCTGCTGTTCCAGCAGCAACCGGACATTGTCTGGGGCCTGATCGCCTCGTTGTTCATCGCCAACATCATGCTGGTGATCCTCAACATCCCGATGATCCGCATCTTCACCCGTATCCTCGCCGTGCCGAACTGGGCGCTGGTGCCGGTGATCGCCATCATCACCGCGATCGGTGTATACGCGGTGCACGCCACCACCTTCGACCTGTTCCTGATGGTCGGCATCGGCATCTTCGGCTACATCCTGCGCAAGCTCGACTTCCCGCTGTCGCCGGTGCTGCTGGGCTTTATCCTCGGCGGCCTGATGGAGCAGAACCTGCGCCGGGCGCTGTCGATCTCCAACGGCGCGCTGGAGATCCTGTGGTCGAGCCCGATCACCTTTGGTGTATGGGTACTGACCGCGTTGATGCTGATGTTCCCGCTGGTGCGCATCTACCGTAAACGTGCCTTGCAGCGTCGTGCCCTGGCCGATGTCTGAGGTCACTTTTAAACATTGGTGGGGAACACCGCTGGTCGGCCTGACCGGCGGTTACCTGGCCAGCCTCGTCGGCTGGCCGTTGCCGTACATGGTCGGCTCGTTGCTGGCGATCATCCTGGTGCGCTGCCTCACGCCGTGGCAATTGGCGGAGATTCCCGGCGGGCGCAAATGCGGCCAATGGGTGGTGGGCATCGGCATCGGCCTGCACTTCACACCGGTGGTGATCGAGCAGGTGATGAGCCACTTCGGCCTGATCTTCTTCGGCGCGCTGGTCACCAGCCTGTCGAGCGTGGTCGGTGTGTGGTTGATGCGTCGCAGCGGCGAAGACCGCGCCACGGCGTTTTTTTCGAGCATGCCGGGCGGCTCCGGCGAGATGGTCAACCTCGGTGCGCGCAACGGCGCGGTGCTCAGCCGTGTGGCGGCGGGGCAAAGTCTGCGGGTGCTGGTGGTGGTGCTGTGTGTGCCGGCGATCTTCAAGTATTTGCTTGAAGGCGGGACACCGCAGTTTCACCCGGCACCGGTGAGCTGGACTTGGCTTTTGATGCTGTTTCCGATGGGCGCGCTGGTGGCCTGGGGCTGGCAGCGTTTGCGCCAGCCCAATCCCTGGCTGTTCGGGCCGTTGCTGGTGAGTGCGACGGCCAGTGTCGTCTGGGACTTGCATATCGGTTTGCCCGACGGCGGCAGCCAGATTGGCCAGTGGTTGATCGGCAGCGGGTTGGGCTGCCACTTCAACCGACAGTTCTTTCGCAGGGCTCCATCCTTCATGGCCCGCACGTTGATCGGCACCGCCTTGACCATGGCGCTGGCGACATTGGCGGCTGTGGGCCTGAGTGCCCTGACCCACCTGGACCTGCGCTCGCTGACCCTGGGCATGATGCCCGGCGGTATTGCCGAAATGAGCCTCACCGCCGAAACCCTGCAATTGTCGGTACCACTGGTCACGGCCATGCAGGTGATGCGATTGTTATTTGTACTGTTTCTGGCGGAGCCATTGTTCCGGTATTGGAATCGTCAACCCTGACAACCGTTACCGTTTGTCGGCACTGTCAATTCTCACAGCTGGTTGCCCCCCGAGTTCCGCGTTACACCTCTTCGCAGCTACTCCCACTCAGTAAATGGGCCGTAGACATTGAGTTCCTCACTGACTGCAGAGGGTTCCATCATGGATAACGAAGAAGAATCTTCCACGCCGCCCGGCCAACGCTTGATCAAGCTTGCACAGGGGCGATCACTGCTTGCACCGTACGCCTCCAAGCAACAACAAAAAAAGAAACAGGCTGCACGGCGTACTTTCATTGATCCTCGTTACCTGGTGCCACGCCCCTCGGACGTATCTCTCAACTCGACGCAAGCCTTCAAAAAGGTTCGCCTCGAAGACTTGGTATTGTATATCCCCGCAAGTACCCAGCCGGTGCAAGGCGTCGATGCAGGTATCAATCTCGCCGCAATAACGACCCATATCGAGGGACTACTGATCGCCTTGCTGCCATTTCTGGAAATGGCAGCGCTGGATTTCGTGGAACTGTTCTTTGGTGATCTGACCAAAGCCGTCGCGTCCACCACCATCCATCAGCATGAAGTGGATAATGCTGAGTTGATTGTGCTGTTCGTACCCCAAAATGTGATCACCGATGGCATTGTCACCGCGTTCATCAAGGTCACACGCCTCGGCAATGCGGTAGGAGAAACCAGAAAATTCACGCTGAAGGTCGATAAGGTGGAACCTGCCGGAAAAAACCCGGACGACCACAGTTTTGTAAACCCGAACCTGCCCAAGCCGCTCATTCCCCAAGAATTTCTCGACTTTGGCGTTACAGAAGACGACGCGCAAAACTGCATAGAGATTCGCGTCCCCTACTACCCCGCCGATACCTCATTGTCACCCCGTACCCATCGGGCCGTGCGTGATGCTGTTCGCCTTAAAATCGGCGACGCATTATTCAAGCACGAGGTGTCGC
This sequence comes from Pseudomonas cedrina subsp. cedrina, assembly GCF_001983175.1. Taxonomy (GTDB): domain Bacteria; phylum Pseudomonadota; class Gammaproteobacteria; order Pseudomonadales; family Pseudomonadaceae; genus Aquipseudomonas; species Aquipseudomonas cedrina. Next base: position 213,634 of record NZ_MNPW01000002.1, on the reverse strand, counting down.
AGGCAGAAGCGGATAACTTTGACGACATTGTTTTCAGGTTGTGCATTGAACAGTGGCGCCAGATCGGCAGCGGCTCTCACGTCGCTGAGTGGAACGTGATTGATGAGTGCGGAAACTATTCGGACGGCTGGTCGCTCCCCGAATTCATCCAGGTATTCTTGAACGATGGTTCAGAGCCATTGTTGCCCCACTGCTTCTTCGATGAGGCTCCGGAAGACATCCTCAACCTCGACGAGGTCGTTGGTGCCTTCGTGACAATCATCATTCTAATCGCGGGTAACGCCTACCTGTTGGGCGACGTGATCAAGGTGACCCTCACTGGTAGGACGGTGGATGGGCAAACGGTGAAAAAGAAAACCTACAGTTCCGATCCCCTGACATCCACCACGACGCGCCAGCTCAAAATTCCATGCCCGGTAAGCGACCTGGTCCCGTTGATCAGAGGGCAGGCTCGACTTCGCTATGAGCGCATTCGCTTTGGCGCGCCGAATAGAGGCTCACACCTCACCCAGGTCAGAGTGATCGGCAGCGCCCTTCCCGGTGGGCTCTACGCCCCGATATTTCGGGAGGCTGTCGGTGAAACACTGCCTGCTGATACCCCCGTCGTTAACATTGACATCCGTAAATCTCACGGACAGGATTTCTTTGACCGCATCACGCTGAAGCTGCTGGGCCGCTACCCTAACGGCAAGTTTTACTACCACGAAGAATCCAAGAATGCAGGCGCAGGCAATGTGGTGTTCTCGATTGTCAATGGCCCCGAGGGTGATATTGCCAAATTGGCAGGGGGCAGCCTGACAGCCTTTTATACGAGTGAGAATAGCGAGGGAATACGGCCATCCCCGGACACAACGGTTTATGTCGGTGCCTCCGAGGCCGCACTGCCCGAACCGAGGGTGCATGAAGCGCTGCCGCCTGATTACGTGCTTAATCTGAACCAATCCACCGGCGATGCCACCATTGAGGTCGACCCCAACAAGGATATCAAAGTGGGGGATACGGTCACCCTGCATGCTGAAGGCAACGGAGGAAGCGCTCCGCCGCAACCCTTCTTTGTCTCACGCACTTGGGAAGGCCGGCCGCTGCCTTTCACGCTCGAGCGCCAGTACATCCGGCTAAATCAATTCATGAATATTTTCTACGACCGCTCCCGCCCAAGCGTTGCAACACGCTTTTCGTACACCGTGCCCATGAAAATCCTCGCAGTGCGCCATCTACCTGCGCCCCTCGTTTACAACAGCACGCCGGTGGACGACGAAAACGCGACGATCAGCCCGGTGATTGCTGACAACACTCCCGAGGTGACGGCGCGCGTGCAGTTTGCACCGATGTCTTCGAACGATCTCATTAAGCTCGAACTGCTGGGCAAACCCGGTGCGACGCTGCCGTCCATAACGCCCCAATACGGCAACCCCACCACAGGTTTCGTCGATTTCAAGTTCTCCAACAGTGTGATCGGTGACCACGTTGGGAGCGTCCTGCGTCTTCTGTATCATGTCACCACCAACGGCGTCACCGATGACTCCAGGGCACTGAATCTGCGCGTACTGGACTTCGATGAACTACCCGGCGGCAATCCACTGCCGCAGCCAAGACTCAATGGCCTGAAACCCGGCTCAATCGTCGACTTGAACAGATTCAACACCGACTGCTGGGTGGACGTGGCGCGGTGGCTGTTGAGCAGAAAAGACCAACGGATCTGGCTCAGGCTCCATAGTGTTGGTGCAATACCCTTAACACTGTTGAACGGCCATCCGATCGACCAAACCCAAGCCGACAACGGGATAGTGAATGAAAAGGCCATGCGCAGTTGGTTTACCGCACTCGCCGATGACAGCCAGGTTACGGCAAAGGCAGCCGTCACTTTCGATGGTAATTCAAATGAACTGAACGCCAAGTCCTTTCCGTTGAGCAACTACATCATCAAAGCGCTTCGGCTCTATGATTTGACAGACTTTGAATTATTGTCCTGGAACGGATGGGCCAATATCATCAACGGTACGGGCGTAATCAGAAATATCAATAACAATAATTTCTGGTATGTAAAACTGAATAACGGCAGCCCTGTCGCTCCCGGCGTCATTAAAACCTTTTATATCAAGAGCGGTAAAACCTACGACTTGAGCTTCAAGATGAAGGTGGACCTGAACCCCTATCAACCCCAGGTTTTCATAGAGTTCGGCACTCAGTCACAGACGTTCGTCCATGTTAACCCAGGTGTGTGGACCTCACATTCGAGGACCTTTTCATTGCCTGCCGGAGTTCCCTCTCAGTTCTTGCCTATGCGCATCTACTTCAAGAGTACCTACTCAGGGGCAGAATTTTCACTGGATGATATTTTGGTTGTGGAGCAGCCATAGGCTTATTGTTAAAAACGCTGCTGGGTGGTGATATTGCCACCCGACACTACGATTCCTAAGGCAATAAAAAAGGCCTCTCTACCGTAAGGAAGAGAGGCCTGTTCATTTAAGGGTTTTATACACAGCGTCCAAGAACCGGATCAAAGTTAGTAGTGTTCGGTACGCATTGCCTCGGATGCCTTATCCATCGATCACCAGAAGTACTTTTACGGCATAAATAATACCAACTGGGCGATACGCTTTTAAACCACCCAGCACTTGTGCAGGGAGGGTCAAGGCTTGGGTACTCGGACAACGGCTCGGAAGGGCTGCTTGAACACGCGGCCACCCATACGGCCATGCCCGAGGCAACCAATAGCCTGGGCACGGCACGCATAACTTTTTTATTAATAAAATAATGCATGGGAATCTCCTGATAAGGAATGCCCATCCAGTTAGCACCCAAAAAAACAAACCGCCTACTGTCAGATTTGACAGGTTAGCGGTTTGCCTGACGAACGGAAATCAGCCCCGACGACACTTAGAACGCGTAGCGAAGCCCCACATTCACACCCAGGGGTTGCTTGATATTCTTGCCCACGCTGCGCTCCACGTCCGCATGCACGCTCAATGCCTGCGATACCGACAGCGCCACACCCGCCCCCAGTTTCAAACGTGAACCCGACAAGTCGTTGTTAAACGCATTGTCGTTGACGAACACCTTGTTGCTCTGGTCAAACTCATGGGCGACCGCGGCTTTCAAGTAAGGCTGCAGCACGCCGCCGCTGTCGAGTTGGATGTTATTGCCGGCAGTGACGCCCAACTCACCGATCACCGAACTCGAACGGTCACCCTTGGCTTGCAGGCCGTTGTCCAGTGTGTAGCTCTGGGCCTGGGTGATCACCGCCGCCAATTGGCCGTAGGGTTCGACGAAATAACCGTCATCCAGCGTGATATGACGGCCGAACTCCGCCGAGGCGCCCATGGCGTTTTGCGTGTAGTTGCCTTTACTCTTCTTGCCGTCGCTCATGGCCACGTTGGATTCATTGTGCAAGCGGTTGAACTTGAGCACGCCGTCGAAGTAAAAGCCGCTTTCGCTGTCCAGCCACGTTGCGTAGCCGCCCAGGTAGTAACTGTTGATGGTGGCTTTGCTGCCCAGGTTCAGGTCCAGGTCCGATTGGCTGTGGCCGGCCATTGCGCCGATCAGCCATTGCCCATCGCCAGCCTCCAGCGGCGCATCCGCACCCAGGGTAAAGCCGCGCTGGTTCTGGTTATAGCCCAGGCCCGTCTTGTCGTTGGACACTTCATATTTATTGCCATAGGCGCGGGTCCACAAGCCGGCGGTCTGGCCGCCATTGAAACGCAACTCACCCATGCGCGTACGCAGGTTGGTCATTTCGCCCAACAACACACTCGGCGCCGCGTTGAACAAGGCCAATACAGAGTTGGTGCTCGGGCTGATGACCTTGTTGTCCGGGTCAAGGTACCAATCATGGTTTTGGTTGTCTGCCACCAGGTCATAGGAATAGGTGCCGCGGTCGACCCGCCCTCCCACCAGGCTGAAGTTCGCCACGCCGTCGGCGGTGTGCACCATCTGCAGACGCTCGGTCAACGGATCGACGCCCGTACTGGCGATCAACAACTGATGGTTACCGGCGGAGGTGCCCGTTACATTGAGAAAGTCGCCGGTCATCGAGCCGAAATCCGCCTTCATGATGAACGTGCCGCCGGTGCCGGACAAGTTAGCCACGTCCAACTTATAAAAGGCGGCCGAGTCGCCGAACTTAACGTTACCGCCATTCATCGACAACGCATTGAGCGCCTGTTGGCCATCCACCATTACCCAAGTGGCGTCGCTGTTGACCGACAGTTTGTCGACATTGTCCAGGCGCCCGGTCAGCACTGAGCCGTTGTTCAGACCAACATTGGCGGTGCCGCCGCTGTTGATGATATCGCCGTTCATGAAGGCGAAATCCATGTTCAGGTCCAGGGCGCTGCCTGTGCCCACTTGAATGTCGCCGGTGAGCGCGCTGTTATTGACGCGCATGTTGGCCGAGCCGCCACCGCTCAGTTCCAGCATATTGCCGTTCTGGCCGCTCAGGGACGAACCATTGGTCACGTCAATTTCGGCGGTGACAGGGCTCAACACAGAGATGGCCGGGCCGCCAAGCCCCTCAACACGTGAACCGTCCAGGGTCAGGTGTGGCGACTCAACGGATGTCGAGCTCTCTCGCGCCATAACGACACCAGCCGTCGCCCCCTTGATTTCACTGCCCCTGGCAATGGCCGCGCCCCCCAGCAGCCTCAAGCCCTGCTGGCTGCTGCCGGTCACCGTGGAGTCATTCAGCTCCAGCAGACTGTGGGAGGTAACGTTGGCGCCGTAAGTCGCGCCCGTAATTTCACTCCTGCTGACTTGAGCGTGAGAGCCTGTGGCAGTGCCTGGTTGATGAGCAACGCTCAAGCCGCCACTGGTGTAGCTGGTCACATTCGCGTCTGTGATCGTGGCGTTCGAGTTACTGAGCGCTACAGCTGCCTGGGAGCTGTGCGTCGAGTTCACCGTGGCGCCCGAAATGGTCAGCGTCGAGCCGTTGTTAGCCTGTATTTCTTGAACGATGGCATCTTGATGAATGTTGAGGGTCGCATTATTTCGCGCAATATAGGCCTGAGCACCTGCTCCGGGATAAACGTCAAGTTGGCCGGTGCCTACGTTGCCGTCCACGATGACCGCCGACAGCGCCTGTTCACTCAAAAGATACAGCGGCGCAACAGCCATCAGCTTTACGGCTGCCGATAAACGCGAATAACGAAAATGATGGGGAGTAATGGCTTTCATGTTTTGTAGTCTCAGAAGTAAACACCAGTTCGAACCCGGAACCCGTATCGAATAGGTTTCCGTTTTCCACGGCGCTGAGACTAAAGAACTGAATTCCCCGAACACGTAGGACTTTCCTTAACACCTCCTGCTTAACGACGATAGGTATTGCAGTAAAAGGCCCCATCGCCTCACAGAGGCGAACGGGGCCGTGTTAATCAGAGCGTCCCTTTACGGCGTGTCGCCCCTGGCACACAAGTGGGTGGGTTGCCAGAAGCAACCAGATCCCAAAGTGCCCTGACTTCCATGGAATGCCCACGATCATCTGTGGACGGCCGCAAGAGCGTCCAGCGCACACCGACATAACCCCGGCCTTGAGTACCCGTGTAGTCCTTAAACCAGGCATTCAAATCCAACGGCACGATCAAGCCCAGGTTTACATGGGTACTGTCGATGTCGAACTCAGCAGTTTTCACAGGATCACCAATAGGCGCACCGATAGGCGTACCAGCGGGGACATAGGCGTACCGGTAGGCCTCGACCGTGACCTTATCCCCCACTTTGAGTATCGCAGGGTCCAGGACTTTGATTGGAACGTTCAACCATGGGCTGCGTGTGCAATTGATAAACCACGTGGCATGAGGATGGGATGACAAGGCTTGTGCATTATTGAAAATGGGGTCGGCCAGCCCCGCCAGATTGAAAATTTCTACCACCACGTTTTGAGTCGGGGTGTGTTTGTAATTGACGGCGTCCCGGACCTTGCAATAAATCGGGAGAGCCGGGTTATTGCCAAGCGACTCGATGAGTGTCCAGGTAACGGTAAAAGGCACCTGAAAACCCGTTGGCTCCGCGCCTGTGACGGTGTAAGTGGACGCAACATCTGCGTTGGGGCCATAGATCAGGTCGATGAAGTCACCCACTGTCAATCCTGCAGGCAACGCTAGAGTAGCCGTTGCATCAAAGCCCCGGTCCTTGTCAGAGATACGGTTGTCTGGACGCGGCAAAGGCCCGCCACCCAACAGTACGGGTTTGGGGAGCGTCGAGTCCTCAGGCCCTGGGCCGGGGTTTTGGCTGTCACCTGGCTCACGCAGGTTGACATCCACTTGAACAATGGGTGATGGGAAGGTAGGGCTGTTAATACGATCCACAAACAGCTGAATATCCGCAGTGTAAAAACTACCGCCAACCGCAATGTCAGCATAAACAGCGGGAATATCAATCGGCCCACCGGTCGAGCCGATGGCTTTGTTATAAATCTCTACCGTTCCCCACATTCCTCTCAGGAAATCCGTGGGCAAGTGACCTGTAATGCTTTGCAGGCGTACTGTTGCACCATTACGGGCTTCTTCTTTGTTGACCAACGGCGCTTCCAGAACGCTGATAGGACCGTATACCGGCGGGTTGTTGAGACTGACGCGCACATAGGCCGGGTCAGAGAGATCCGTCGGGTTATCTGAACGATCCTTCAACCTGTAGGTAACCGGGATTACACCGGCGCGTGCCAGGATCATTGCACTGGGGATGATTCCCGTTATAGGGCCAGTCAGGGGGACATTATCCTCAATGTACGCCGTGAAGGTGTCTACGTGAACACTGAACGTGTCCCCGCCCCGCCGCTCTGCAGGTTCGGGAATGGTGAATTCAAGACCCAGCTTCCCCGCCAGATCTGCGGGAGTCAATTCCGTGCCATAGTCTTCAAATTCAATCGGGGCGGGCTGTCTATTGCCATTCGGATCCCGCGCATCCACATACACTCGCCTGATGTTGTAGTTGATGTCGTTATCGCTGGCATTAAGGACATGGACGCCGATGTCCTTCAGCCCGTTTTCCTGCAAAGTGGATTGAACCCCCAGGTCGACAACCACTGGGTCAGGTAGAGGGACATCCGTGTCAAAGCTGGTAATGAATACAGGGCGGCCATTCACGAATACCGTGAGCGGCTCGAACAGATTAAAAAGTCCGCGTTCCCAAGGACCTATTCTTAGCACCAAGCCCGCCTGTTGCATCGCCCGGGGCACCACATCACGGTGGTTATCACCCGCGATCGCAGGGAGAAGGCCGTCGATAACCGCTGCGGGCGAAAATTCAGGATTGGGGGTGGGGTCCGCCCATTCTTCCATAGGCCCTTGCTCTTGATCGCTGCTTTTGTTGATGGGTTTCTGTGTGTTACTGGACATGACTCCAACTCCTGATTGGGATAGGTATCTGTCCGGGTATACAAAGAATGCTTGACCACACACCCGGGTGTTATTGCTCGAAAAAACAACTGACTTTCAACTGGTCTGGCTTCACAAACCTGATGACGTCTCGCTCATTAAATGGAATTTTAGAGGGATGCGTAACTGTCAAACCTGACAGTTACGCAGCGTTTTAATCATCCGAAAGACACGGCGGTTGTCCAGCCAGCCGAGTCAACTTGATGTACACCAACCTGCGACCGGAGTAGCCCATGCCAGCGCCCACGGGTTTGATGACCTGATAGCGCGACACAGCCGAGCCATGTCGAGGTTCAGTCTTGCCCGGCGCGGGTTCTACCAGACCGGGCGCCTTGATGTACGGCACGAAAGGCACCTGGAAGGTATATCCGTCGCGGTGTTCATTCCCGGTCAGCGTGTGCGTAAAGGTATGGATGGTTTCAGGGATGACCGCACCGGAAAAGCCGGCGGGATGCGCATAGCTGGCCCAGTGCAATTTCACTTCATCGCCCCAGGCTAACCGGCTTTCGTCTCCGGGAATCTTGACGCCCACGCCGTTGACCCATGGCCGCAAAGGGCAACTGATGAACCCGGCATCCGGGCCTGGGCCGTAGGTCACCCCGACGTATTCCAGGTCTTTCAACCCCACGATAGGGATGATATTGATCAACACCTGCGTATCACGCGCCCGCTGCCTGTTAACGCCGTTGAAGGTCCAATAAAAGAACGGAACCAGCCCGCCGCCCAGAAGCTCGATGATTGCCCACTCGACAAACCATTCGATTTGCTTCCCGGCTTTGTCCCCCAGCTTTACTTCATATTCAGCAATAGGTGTCGCAAGGGTCCCCGCCATCAACTCCAGCAGTTCACCCGGTTTCGGATCGTCGTATAGAAGGGTCACCACACGTACCTGTAGCCCTTCATCATTCACGCTCAACTGGTTATCACCATCTCTACCTTTGACGGTCACCACCGGCAGCAAGCGGTTGATCGGGTCTGGGTTATCAGGGCTCACATTCCCTGCCACGGTCAGGTCGACCGGAACAAACCGGGTAACAGAAGGCCTCGCAGGCGCAGTCCCCCGTCGCCAGTTGTATTCCGCTCGTATCACTCCGGGTGTGTACTCATAACCGCCACTAGCCAACTTTGAATACGGAATAGGAACGTTGATAGGCCACGCCTGAATCTCGGCAATCCTGATAGAGGACAGCTCAATACGGTCCCAAAAAGGATGCAGAAAATCTCCCGCTGCCGCACCGAACACTTGGAGGATTTGCATGTACACGCCATCTGGCTTTTCACGGGCGTCATCGAGGTTTATCAGGCCGTCTGCCAATTGAGGTATCTGAACAGCACGCAGCTCGGTGGGCGTCGGCGTCAAATTGATCAATAGAGGGGCAGTCAGAGAGGGTCCAGACTCGCGGCCCGAGCGGTCCTTCAGATAATAGTGGGCGTTGTACTCGACATTTTTCAGCCTGCGCAGATCGTCACCGCGGAAATGCAACTCGACGGGACGAATCCCGTCCTTGTGCTCTTGCGTGATCACTGTCGTGGCAACAACGTCCAGACGCCGGTTACGTTTGCGCGCAGGTTTGCGGAAGGGCAATTGGGTCAGGTACCCCGTGACAATGTCGCCTAAACGGGCGTCCAACCAGAGGGGATCGATGGTGCCAATCACCCGATCTCCATTGGCTGGATTATCCAGGTATTCGTCCGTGACACCTTCGGCATCGATCACCGCAGCAAACCGCAGCCGCGATCCGCGCTGCCCCCGATTCGGGCCTTCCTTGTCGCTGTCCAACAGGGTTATGAATGAGGAAACGGTGGGATTGCTGCTGCTTTCTCTCAAGACCACGCCGTATCTCAAGCTATGCAGCCCAGCTACATCCATTAGATGTGAAGGCACCACGGCATCGACATCAGGCAGGTCGGACTCGTCGTAGGGCGCCTCCAGCCTTTTGGTCGCAAACAGAGTCGTATCCCAATACCAGTAGAACACCGTTATATCGCCAGGATCGAGAACATCACTGCCAGGCGGGAGCTCAGGCACCTCAACGCGCAGTCCCGTGCTTTGAACCGTCACAGGTATTTTCCGACCGACATCATCAGGCATCAGATCCAGCGAGTCAGGCGCCAGCGGTGCATGCAACTCCAGGGTGCCGTCGTTTGTCACCCCAATGGGTTCAGGATTTGGCATGTCTACTCTCCTCGGCAAGCCTCAGTGAGGGTCATTGGCCATCGGTTCCAGAGGCCAGAGAGAAGAGTTAATGCGATTGAAATCGAAACGGATACTGTCAGATCTAACAGGTAGGGACGGGCCTGAAGTGCTTGGCTTCCATGGCGCGGACGTCCAAAGCACCTTCAAACAATGACTTGCGAGAGCGGTAGGGGCTTGTCCCCTCATAATCATCAGACAGGCGGCAACCGCCACTCAATCGGCGTCTCGCCATTTTGCTCAAGAAACTTGTTGGTGCGACTGAAATGCCCACAGCCCAGAAACCCGCGATACGCCGACAACGGCGACGGATGCACCGAGGTCAACACCAGGTGCTTGGTGGCATCGATCAGCTTCTGCTTGCTCTGGGCATGCGCGCCCCACAACAGGAAGACCAGGTGCGGTTGGTGTTCGCTGACCACCTCGATAATCCGATCGGTAAAGAACTGCCAGCCCTTGCCCGCATGGGCGTTGGCATTGGCGCGCTCGACGGTCATGGTGGTGTTGAGCAACAACACGCCCTGATCGGCCCAGCTTTGCAGGCAGCCGTGGTTGGGGATGTCAATATTCAGGTCGCGCTTGAGCTCCTTGAAGATGTTGACCAGCGACGGCGGTGCCGGCACGCCCGGTTGCACCGAGAAGCACAGCCCGTGGGCCTGGCCGGGCCCGTGATACGGGTCCTGGCCAAGGATTACCACTTTCACTTTGTCCAGTGGCGTGGAATTGAGCGCGTTGAAAATCAGCGGGCCGGGCGGGTAGATTTCTTTGCCGGCGGCGTGTTCCTGGCGCAGGAACTCGCGCAACTGGGCCATGTAAGGCTTGTCGAACTCATCGCGCAGGGCGTGTTTCCAGCTGGGTTCGAGTTTGATACGGTCTTCTTCGGTCATGGTTCAATTGTCTTGTAAAAAGAATGAGGCGAACCCTAGGAAAGCCGACCCCGCTTGTCAATTGATCTGACACACCCCGGCACTTTCCTGCCAAGCGATCATACTCATCCTCCACCTTCTCGATTGAGGTCACGATGAACCTGCACTTCGAAGAGCTGACCGGCAGCGACGGTGCCCACATCGGCATCGCCAGCCTCGACGCTGAAAAGTCCCTGAATGCCCTCTCCTTGCCGATGATCCTGGCCTTGAGCGAACGCCTGGATACCTGGGCCAAAGACCCGAACATCGTCTGCGTGCTGCTGCGCGGCAATGGCTCCAAGGCGTTTTGCGCCGGTGGCGAAGTGCGTAGCCTGGCGCAAGCGTGTCGGGAACAACCAGGCACCGTACCGGCGCTGGCCGCACAGTTCTTTGCGGCGGAGTATCGCCTGGACTATTCCCTGCATACCTACCCAAAACCTTTGATCTGCTGGGGCCACGGCTACGTGCTGGGCGGCGGCATGGGCCTGCTGCAAAGTGCGTCGGTGCGCATCGTCACGCCGAGCAGCCGGTTGGCCATGCCGGAGATCAGTATCGGGTTGTATCCAGACGTCGGCGCCAGTTGGTTCCTGTCGCGCCTGCCGGGCAAACTCGGGTTATTCCTGGGCCTGACCGGGGCCCACATCAACGGGCGAGACGCGCTGGACCTGGGCCTGGCCGACCGCTTCCTGCGCGACGACCAACAAGACGAACTGCTCGACGGCCTGCTGCAACTGAACTGGCAGGAGCAGACCTCGATGCAACTCAATAGCCTGTTCAAGGCACTGGCGCAGGAAGCCGTCGGCCAGCAGCCGCAAGCGCAATGGCTGCCGCGACGCCAGCAGATCGACGAATGGCTGGATGTGGGCGATGTGCGGTGTGCGTGGCGGGCACTGAGCCAACTGCGCGAGCATGCCGATCCATTGTTCAGCCGTGCCGGCAAGACGCTGAGCGAAGGCTGCCCGCTGACCGCGCACCTGGTGTGGGAACAGATCCAGCGTGCCCGGCACCTGTCCCTGGCCGAGGTGTTTCAGATGGAATACACGCTGAGCCTCAATTGCTGCCGTCACCCGGAATTCAGCGAAGGGGTGCGCGCGCGGTTGATCGACAAGGACCAGACGCCCCATTGGCATTGGCCGGATATCAACACGATTCCGCAGGCTGTGGTACAGGCGCACTTCAGCAAGGCATGGGAAGGCCGCCATCCCTTGGCGGACCTGTCTGATTACTGATTAAGTTCGCCTATGAAAAAGCGGCGCTTCAAGCGCCGCTTTTTCAGGTGGGACTCAGCGGTGACCGCCGCGCCCTCGTCCGTGGTCTGAACCGCGACCGTGTCCGCCGTTACCCCACCGATCACCGCCCCACCCCTGGTTCGGATAAGGCCGATAACCCGCGCGTGGCCCGTAGTAGCGCGGTGCCGGCTGGTAATAGCGCGGCGCGGAGTAATAGCGTGGTTGCGGCGCGTAATAGCGTGGCGCGGGGTAATAGTCCCGGCGGTACGGGTACGCGGTGCCACCGCCGTAGTAATACACCGGCGCCGGAGAGGTGTAGACCTCGGAACGGTAATAACTCTGGCCTCCTTCGTAATAGGGAACGCAAGCGCAAAGGGTCAGACCGAGTAAAGCGCTGAGCAGCAGTCGTCGATACATGGCGGCCTCCTGGACCGCGGAAGAGCACCTCCAGCGACGCTGGAGTGCGGCATTCAGCTTTCACTGAATGACGAAGTATCTGACATCAAAAACAGAATCTGGTGCGTTCTAGCAACAGCTTGATACATCTACGCCAGGTTTATCGATTCAGTAAATTTTCCTGGCGAGCAACTTTATCAATTGCGATGATGTCACTATGATATCGCACGAAGCCAGGGAGGCTCTAGCGTGCGCCCTTCGCAACTATTGTCGGACTCGACCGCATGAAAATCTCAACCAAACTGCTGCTCTCTTTTCTCCTGTGCGCGGTGGTCACCCTCGGGGTAGGCCTGCTGGGCATCAAAGGGGTGGTGCGCCTGGCCACCGCCTTGGAGCTGACCTTCTCCAACAACCTGGTTTCCGTCAGTAACACGGGCACCACGCTCAACGGCCTGGTGGCCCATAACCGCGGCCTGTACCGGTTGATGGACGCCAGCAAAGGCGACGTTGCGTCCCAGGACCGCGAACGCGTGCGCCAGGACACCGCCAACGAGCTCAAGCGTAGCCAGGCGGCGTATGCAACATACCGTGCAACGCCGCTGGAAAGCGACGAACGGGCGGCGGGAGACAAACTCGACCAGATCTGGCCCACCTACATCAGCAGCTCCGAACGCATCATGTCGCTGCTTGACGGCGGCCAGGTCGACCAGGCCCGTACCCTGCTCAACACCACCAACAATGAACTCTTCCGGCAGGCGCGCGAGCTGATCCGCATGATGATCGAGTCCAATGACCGTCAGATCAAGGAAGGCGCCATCGCCGCCGACGCGCTGCGCGCCAGTGCGTTGACGTGGATGATCAGCGGCATCGTCCTGGCCTTCATTATTGCCATCACCGTTGGCGTGTTGATCACTCGCCTGATCACCCGCCCCATCGCCCAGGCCGTGCAGAGCGCGCAACGCATTGCCCAGGGCGACCTGACCCAGGCCATCATCACCGAGCGCACCGACGAAGCCGGGCAACTGCTGATGGCGCTGTCGGATATGCAGGGCGGCTTGAAAAGTACCCTCGTGGAAATCGCCAACGCCTCCGACCAGTTGGCCTCTGCCGCCGAAGAGTTGAGCGCGGTCACCGATGAAAGCAGCCGCGGCCTGACGCGCCAGAATGACGAAATCCAACAAGCCGCCACCGCCGTCAACCAGATGACCGCCGCCGTGGACGAAGTGGCGAGCAACGCCGTCTCCACCTCGGAAGCGTCGCGCCAGGCCACCACCGAAGCCGAGGACGGCCGCCTGCAAGTGGAACAGGCCGTGTCCGGCATGAGTGCAATGGTGGGAGAGATCAACGACTCCACGCAATCGGTGGCCGATCTGGCCGGACAGGTGCGGGAAATCGGCAAGGTGATCGATGTGATCCGAGGCATCGCCGACCAGACCAACCTGTTGGCGCTCAACGCCGCCATCGAAGCGGCCCGTGCAGGTGAGCAGGGCCGGGGTTTTGCGGTGGTTGCCGATGAGGTGCGGGCGCTGGCCCACCGTACGCAAGTATCCACCGTCGACATTGAGAAGATGATCGGTGAAGTCCAGACCGGCGCCGATGAAGCGGTGGCGGCGATGAACAAGAGCCTGACCTGGGCCAACAACACCCAGACCCTGGCACAGAATGCCGGCCAGGCATTGCAGCGGATCACCGCCAGCGTGGCGATGATCAACGAGCGCAACCTGGTGATCGCCTCGGCCTCGGAGGAGCAGGCCCAGGTTGCCCGTGAAGTGGACCGCAACCTGCTGAATATCCAGGACCTGTCCAGCCAGACGGCCGCCGGTGCCCACCAGACCAATGCGTCCAGCCAGGACCTGTCGCGCCTGGCCACCTCGTTCAATGTATTGGTCAGCAAGTTCCAGCTCTGAGTAGCCTGGGCCGGGCCGGCCCTGTATCGTGCACGGCACGCAGGGCATCTGCGCAACCTTGCCCGATCCGGCCCGAACCGACCATGACCACGCCAACCCTCTGCCCCGCCTGCGGCGGCCGCAACGACTGCACCCTGGCCGACCCACGTACCGTCGACCAGGCGTGCTGGTGCTACAGCGTCACCATCGACAAGGCCGTGCTCCAAGCGCTGCCCCCCGAGCTGCGCAATAAAGCCTGTTTGTGCCCGCGTTGCGCCCAGGCCGATGAGCAATTGCGTGGGGCTGAGCCGACGTAATGCGGGTGGATCGCTTCCTCAGTAATTTGCCGCGGTTCAATCGCAGGCAAGTGCGCCTGTTGCTGGTTGAACGGCGGGTGTGGGTCGATGGCGTGGCGGTCAGCGATCCTCATCATGAGGTGCGCGAATTCAGCCATGTATGCGTTGACAACCAAGTGCTGCAAGCGGGTAAACCCGCGCGTTATTTCATGCTGAATAAACCCAAGGGTTGCGTGAGCGCCACGGCGGATCCGCAACACCCGACCGTGCTCGACTTATTGGATGAGCCGGACAAGGCCGAACTGCACATCGCCGGACGCTTGGATTTCAACACCACCGGCCTGATGCTGATCACCAACGATGGCCAGTGGTCGCGGCGCCTGACGCAACCGCAGACCAAGTTGCCCAAGGTCTACCTCGTAGGGACCGAGCAGGACATTGGCGCGCAGTACGCAACAACGTTTGCCAAGGGCCTGTATTTTGCGTTTGAAGACCTCACCACCCAACCCGCCGAGCTGGCGCTGCTGGGGCCGAGGACTGCGCGGTTGAGCATCATCGAAGGGCGCTATCATCAGGTCAAACGCATGTTCGGGCATTTCAACAACAAGGTGGTCAGCCTGCATCGCGAGCGAATGGGCCCGTTGGTGCTGGACGCAGAACTGGCACCGGGCGAGTACCGGACGCTGACCGACGAAGAAATCCGGCAAATCTGACGACCGTTCGGAACGCCACGCCGCCCTCCCTCTCCCAGGCGTATGCCTACCTGTCATAAAGCACGTGCAAAGTGATCTGCGCGCACTACCCGCTTGCCAGGAGTCTGACGACATGAGGCCAGAAATCGCAGTGTTGGATATACAGGGTCAGTATCGGGTTTACACGGAGTGCTATCGCGCGGACGCTGCTGCAAAGACCATCATCTTGGTCAACGGCTCCATGGCCACCACGGCGTCCTTCGGCCAGACCGTGAAAAGCCTGCACCCGCAGTTCAATGTGGTGTTGTACGACCAGCCCTACGCTGGCCGTTCCAAAATCCATAACCGCCATGAGCAGATGCTGACAAAGGAAGTCGAAGGCCAGATCCTGCTGGAGCTCATCGACCACTTCGCCGCCGAACATGTGCTGTCCTTCTCCTGGGGCGGCGCTGCAGCCTTGGTCGCCCTCGCCCACCGCCCTCGCCGCGTGGAAAAGGCGGTGATCAGTTCGTTCTCACCGGTGATCAACGCACCGATGCGTGACTACCTTGAACGCGGCGTCGACTACCTCGGCAACCTCGACCGCGACCGCGTCGGGCACCTGGTCAACAGCACCCTCGGCAAACATCTGCCGTCGCTGTTCAAACGCTTTAATCACAAACATGTAAGCAGCCTGGCCGAGCACGAATACGGGCAGATTCGTTTTCACATCAGCCATGTGTTGAACAGCGATCGCTCGTGCTACCTCAGGGCAGCCAGGCAGATCGACATTCCGGTGTTGTTTCTCAACGGCGAATGGGACGAGTACACCAGTGCCCAGGATGCCAAGCTGTTTGGCCAGCATGTGGCGAACAGCAGCTTCAGCACCATCCAGGCCACCGGGCACTTTCTGGACATGGAGCACAAGGCGGCGTGCCGGGACAGCCGGGATGCGGTGGTGGGCTTCTTGACGGGGCAGCGGCAGATCAGTCGCTCGCGTTATCAACAGGGCCAGACGCAGCAGGCCTTTGCCCTTTGAAGCGCTATGCGCTGCTGGCGCGAGCAACCTACAGATTTTTGAAGAAAAACTTCAAATCACGGCGAACATCTGGTACAAAGTCAGCCGCTCTTAGCGGGTATAGTTTAGTGGCAAAACGAAAGCTTCCCAAGCTTTAGTTGAGGGTTCGATTCCCTCTACCCGCTCCACTTTTTGCGTTCCCCTCGTTTACCGCATCATCCCCCACGCCCTCAGCGACCAGCCCCCTCAGTAAGGGGTTTTCAGCACGTCTTGAACAAACCCCGGCCACACCCAGCATATCGATTGAGACTCCCGTCTTCCGACAATCGAAACAGAATCCTCATACCCAACGTATCGCCGATTACGCGCGCAAACGTGACGGCGATCTTGTCAAGCTGAACCCCTCACCTACCGGCCCTCGGCTCAAACGCTTTCCTATACATATAAAATATGCATAATGAAAACATTCAGGATTTAATACGACGCAGTAAAAAACAGCGCCAACCAGCGAAAGCACAGAGGCATCAGCTTGTCCGATGCAGAACTTGTTTTCTACGACGAAGCAGCGTTGAGCATGCCGGATCGCGATCATGATGAAGAGCGCTGGGTCATCATGGGCAAAGATGCCGAGGGACGGATCTTGGTGGTGGCTTATACGTACCGGGATCCAAACTTCGTACGTTTGATCAGTGCAAGGCTCGCCACCAAGAATGAACGATGCCAGTACCTGGAGGTTTGAACCATGAAAAATGAATATGACTTCAGCACCGCCAAGCGCGGCGCTATCGCGAGCAGTAAGGGCAAAACCCGTATCACGATCATGCTCGACGATGCGGTGATCAGTGCCGCTCGCTCTCGAGCGGAACAGGCTGGAACGGGCTATCAGACAGTGATCAACAATCTGTTGCGCCAAGCACTGATTTCCCAGGACGCGCACAACTTGGCGCCAGCCCCACAAAAAAAGACAAAGACGCTTCAGGTTATTAACGACGGTATCAGCGTGACCGAGGTGGAAGCACTTGAGCAGCAACTGATCGCTGTGGCTGGCGAACTGAATCGTGTGCTGGGCACGCAAAAGCCATCTCGGCAAAAGGCTAAAATCACTTGATCCAGGTTTGCGACCGGGAAAAAGAAAGCAATACTTCCAGACAGCGGGCTTTGCGAAACGCCTTTTATAGCCGCTTGTATAACGCGGGTGAATCATGAACGTGCACATGCTGACTGAATCAGCGGTAAAAGGAGAGGTTCGTGAGCTGGAGCTGCTGTCGCTGGAGGGTGGCTTCTACATCGCGCGCGTCAGGCTCGATCACGGCGTGGTGACGTTGCTGGGCGACGATGCCAAGCCGCTGCGTATCGGCTCCACCACGCATTTGCGCGCCCTGTTGCAACGGGTCCCGCCGTTTCCCTGCGTGCTGGTGCAGCAGTGCGCGCACGATGAAATGTGCGGCGTTCGAGAAGGGCCGATCGGCGCCCTGCGCATTCCGTTTACGCTGGCCTCGTCCCTTTAAGGCGCGTGGCGTTTTTTGGCTCCCCTCCCCCTTGGTATGGGCGGCCTGGGAAGGCAAGCCTGGGCACTGCGCGAAATGACTTACGCGGCGCGGTCCACGCGGTCTTGCGCCGCTTCCACCAGCATCAGCCCCAACTCGATCATTTGCTGGATGGCCAGGGCCAGGTAGCGCTGTTGGGAAGGTAGGGTTTCGGCAAACTCATTGGTCATCGCTCCGGCGCCGGCGATGGTTTCGTAGGCGTTGGCGAGCAACGCTTCGGTGTTGGCTTCGGGACGGACGCTGAACAGTTTTACGGATGGATTACATGAGTCATTACACATCTGTTGATCCTCGGTAAGGACCGCCACCCGAAGGGTTAGGGTGGCAGCTGTACGCAGGTTAGTAGACCGGGGAAATTCATCCGAAAAAACCGGCGCGCCCGAAGACGCCCTACGTACAACTACCATAAGTACAGGCATGAAAGTGCCTGACGATAAGGACAGCCGTACGCCGGATAAATTTTCAACGGGCTACTAAACCCGACCGCTGATGGGCAGCGGCAGACGAACCTTAAAGAGGTCGCCCAAGGCGCACAACTCAGACGATTCTGATCGTTGTGTAGGCAATGCCGCAAGGTTCAAAACACGCGCCAGTGGCCTTCACAACGCCTGGCCCCGTTCAGGTTCAGCGGGCTTCCAACCCGTCAGGGCGATCAGCAGGGTCAACACCTGAAAAGCAATAATCAACACCACACACCCGGCCCAGCCCCAACGCTCCCAGATCAGCGCCGGAACAATGGCACCGCAACTTCCGCCCAGGTAGTAACACGTCAGGTACACGCCCACGACACCCGCTTTGTTGTCACGGGCAGTCGCGGCGGTGAACGCGTTGGCAGCCGCTTGGGCGAGGAATACGCCGGTGGAGCTGAGGGCCAGGCCCACGACGATGCACCATAAGGATGGCACCAGCGTCAACGTCGAGCCGGAAATGCCCAGCACCGCGGCCACGCTCAGCAGCTCGGCATGGGGCCGGGCTTTGCTGATGCGACCGGCGATGGGGATCACGATCAACGCCAGCAGAAACACCATGTAAAGCGTACCCAAGGCCGCAGGCCCGAGGTTGAACGGAGGTAGTCCCAGGTACAAACCTGCGTAGGTAAAAGCTGCGACTTGGGAAAAAAGTACGCAAAAACCTACTGCATAAGCGGCCAGCAAGGGTTTGCGAAAAACTCCCGTCCAGAAATTACCCACCCGCTTCGTTCGCGCACGACTCACAGGCAGCAGGAACTGAATGAAGCCACCCACCATCAGGCTCAGCGCCGCGAGCAATTCAAAGGCTTCGCGCCAGCCCACATACTCCGTCATCACGCCCGTGACAAAGCGCCCGGCAAACCCACCCAACACCGTGCCCGCCACATACAGGCTGGTGACCTCCGTCACCGTCCCGCCGCTCCAGCGGTCGCCGATATACGCCACGCTGGTGGCGAACACCACCGGGATCAACATACCTTCGACAAACCGCCACACCAGTACTTCGGCAAAACTGTCGGCATAGGCGGTCATCAGTGCAGGCACCGCCAGCAGTAATGCCGCTGCGCTGATCACCGTGCGCTGTTCGAAACGCCCGGTCAGCCGGCTCACAAAAGGCGCAGTGATCGCCACGGCCAACGTGGTCACGGTGATGCTCCACCCCGCAGTCCTGGCGCTGACCTGAAACTGCGTGGCAAAGGTCTGGAGAATGCTCTGGGTGGCATAGAGGTTGAGAAACGCCGCGCAGCCACACAGGAACAGGGCAAGGCGGGCACAATGCAGGCGCGGTTTCATGAAACCTCTCGTTTTATTTTGTGAGGGCTTTATAGAATGGCCGGCGGGCCTAAAACCAATACCGATTTCGGACCGATTGATACCCAAGGATCAGGATGCTCGACCTACGCAAGCTGCGCTACTTTCTGACGGTCGCCGAAGAATTGCATTTCGGTCGCGCGGCCATTCGCCTGCACCTTGCCCAGCCGCCACTGACCCGGCAGATCTCGGCGCTGGAAAGCGAGCTGGGCTTCAAGCTGTTCGATCGCACCAGCCGCACGGTCACGCTCACTGCGCAAGGCCGGTCCTTCCTGCCCTATGCGCGCGGCGTCCTGGAGCAGGTGGAACTGGCGCAGGTGATCGCCGGCAAACTGGCTGCGGGCACCGCCGGGCAACTGACGTTGGGTTACGTCAGCTCGATTGCCTTGTCGGACCTGTTCAGCCAGGCGATCCAGGCGTTTGCCCAGCGCTTTCCCGATGTGCAATTGACCTTGGTGGAGTGCGCCTCCGGCAGCCTCGGCGCACAGGTGGCGGATGGGCGGCTGGATATCGGATTGAGTCGCCTGTCGCCGCAGGGTGAAGAGGTGCAAGCGCTGTCCTTGGGCGAAGAGAGGCTGGTGGCCGCCGTGTCCAGCGACAGTGCGCTGGCCTGTCAGCCAAGCGTCAACCTGGCACAGCTCAGCGCCTACCCGTTGATACTGTTTCCTGCCGACTATGGGTCTGGGCTCAACACATCCATCGAACAGCTTTACCGGCGCCACGGGCTGCCCCTGCGCCCAGGGCCAACCGGACGGCAGATCACCTCGATCATTGCGCTGGTGGCGGCTGGGCAAGGGGTGGCGTTGGTGCCGGAATGCACGCAGAGCTTGATGAACAAAGGCGTGACGTACAGGCCGTTGGTGGAGCGTGATGCGTGTGCGCAGCTGTTGGTACTGACCCGAACTGAAACACAAAGTGTTCTGGTTGATGCCTTTCTCGCCGTCATTGCGCGATCCCTACACATCCGGTAACGCCTTCGTAAAACCCCGCAATACCTCTCTGCGGCGCCATTCCTGGCCGCTCATACACTGCATTTACCGCCTATCGAACTGCTGGTCATCGACCACCGGTAGGTAGAGTGTTGATAATTTTAATCCAGTGGTTATAGTCGCCACCATCACACACCACAAGGAGGTGCTGTGGATAGCCGATATTTGATAGGTCACATCGTTGCGGACGGTTGGTACCTGGCGCGCATCAGAGGCAGTCATCACCACTTCAAGCATCCGACGAAACCGGGGCTGGTAACGATTCCTCATCCAAAGAAGGATCTGCTGGACAAGACAGCCAAGAGCATTTTGAAACAGGCTCTGTTGAGTTAACCGTCCGAGGAGGACAACAGACATGCTTTACCCGATTGCAATTTCAACCGGCGACGAAGACCACGCATGGGGCGTGGAGGTGCCGGATATTCCGGGCTGCTATTCTGCCGGCGACGATCTGGACGACGCCATGGCGATGGCCCGCGAAGCCATCGAGGGGCATTTCGAGCTTCTCGCGGAAGACGGTGCGCCGATTCCCAGCGCGCAAAAGGTCACCTTGCATGCCGCCAACCCCCAATACGCAGGCTGCACGTGGGCCGTGGTGGACATCGATGTCACCAAGTACCTGGGCAAGGCGCAGAAGCTCAATATCACGCTGCCTGGGTACCTGCTCAATCGCATCGATGAATATGTATTGCACCACCCCGAAGAAAAAAGCCGCTCGGGTTTCCTTGCGTCGGCGGCGCTCAAGGTGTTGCAGCAGGAGGGGTGATCAGTCAGGTTGAACTTGACCGCAAGAAACGTAGTTTGCAGATCAGCCTACCGCTCCAGACTTCAACCGCACCCACCCTCAGGAGCCCGCCGTGCCCTATGAATACAAACTCATGCCCTCCCCTGTCGGCCAACTTACCCTGGTCGCGCGCAATGACAAACTCGGCGCCATCCTGTGGGAAACAGAGCGCGCCAACCGTGTGCGCCTGGGTGAATTGCGCGAGGCCAATGGCAACCCGGTGCTAGTGGAAACCGAACGCCAGTTGCAAGAGTATTTTGCCGGAAGCCGCAACCGTTTCGAGCTGGAACTGGACTTCACCGGCACCGCGTTCCAGAAACAAGTCTGGCAAGCGTTGCTGACGATTCCCTTTGGCGAAACCCGCAGCTACAGCCAGATTGCCCGACAGATCGGCAACCCGACTGCGGTACGCGCAGTGGGCGCAGCTAATGGGCGCAACCCAATCTCGATCATTGCGCCGTGTCACCGAGTCATCGGCGCATCGGGTGGGCTGACGGGGTTCGCCGGGGGCCTGGCAGCCAAGCAGTATCTGCTGGCGCTCGAAGGCTTCGGTCAGGCCGAACTGGCCTTTTAAGGCGGTAGGCGATGTAGAGCGCTGTCGTGGGGGTAAATGTAAAAAGAAATTTCAAAGAGTCCCTGCGGTCCATTATTTCATCACCCCTTCAAGAGGAAAAACGGTCATGAAATTCTCCGCAGTCTCCCAATCCCTGTCCCGCTGGGCCGGCAGCCCACGCACGTTCTACGCGGCGGTGGCGTTGATCCTTGCGTGGAGCTTGAGCGGGCCTTATTTCCACTACAACGATACCTGGCAATTGATCATCAACACCTCGACTACCATCATCACCTTTCTGATGGTCTTCCTGATCCAGAATACGCAGAACCGCGACAATGACATCCTGCACATCAAGATCGACGAGCTATTGCGGGTGTCCAAGGATGCGCAAAATGCCGTGCTCAGCCTGGATGGCCTGGACCGCAAGGAACTGGAAAAACTGCGCCAGGAATACCGCGCCATCGGCAAAGCCGGCACTGTGAACCTCAACAGCAGTTGTGGGCCTGCCGCAGACGATGCCGCGCCGACTAAAACCGATTTGAACCAGGCATAAAAAAACGGCGGTTGGAGCTGATCCAACCGCCGTTTTTCATTTCGATACAGTGTTAACCGTCGCCTTGATGACCTTTGCCGTAGGTCGAGGCCAATGCGCGGGCTTTCTGAAGACGCTCTTCCAACTTCGGAAGCGTCTCGTCCACCAGGGCCTTTATTTCCGGCACACTCGACGCGGCGCCTTCCTGCTTGAACAGGGCGATGGCGTCTTCGTTTTCCTTCACCTGCTGCGCGGTGTAGGCCGCGTCAAAGGAGTCGCCGTCCTTGAGTTCGGGCATCAGGGTTTCGGCTTTATCGACGATCTTCTCCCGCGGTGCCACGGGCAGGTCGAGCTTCTTGGCGATGGCTGCCAGATGCTGGTTGGCCAGGGTCCGCTCGTTGATCACCTCGATGGTGTAGTCCTTGATCTCCTGGGACGAGGTTTTGGCGTGGGCCATGCGACTGGTTTCAATATCGGCCATGCCTTTGGCCGAAGCCTGCTCGATGAATTCAGCGGGCGACTGGGCGAAAGCACTGCTGGCGCCGAGGCCCAGCAGCATCGCGAAACTGGCGGTGCGTAACCGGATAGCCATGCGGCTCATGATGGGTTCCTCCAGGCTGAAAATAAGGGCGGGAGAGCACACCCCGCCCTCAATTGGAATTTTCAGGGCGGTAAAGGTTTAGAAAAAACTTGTTAGTACGACGAGCGGTCGTCTTCAAGCCCTCCCTGCACCCGCCCGATCAACCACTGCAACCCCGCATCTCCACCCCGCCGCGCATGCCAGGCCAGTTCGAACGCAAATGATGGAATGTGAAACGGCGGCGGTACCGCCATCAATTGCCTGTGATCGATATTGAGCAAACCTCGGGACGAGACGGTGAGGATCAGGTCGGTACCCTGAATCAACTGCGGCGCCACGCTCCAATGCGGCAGGCTGACCGCCACATGCCGCCGCTCACGAATCGCCGTCAACGCCCGCTCGATTTCCGGTGTGCCGCTGCCGCGCATTTCCAGCAATACATGAGGGCGTGACAGGTAAGTCGGCAGGTCCAGCGTGCCACTTGCCGGCAGGCTGTTGCGGTCCACCAGGCAGGTGTAGTGCTCTTCGAACAATGGCGTCGTGCGCAATTCGGCGGGCAGGTCGGGGAAGACACCCGCCGCCAGGTCGAGGTCGCCATTGAGCACCCCATCCACCATGCCTTCACGGCTGGCCTGGATGATTTGCAGATCGATACCCGGCGCTTCACTGCGCAAAGTACGCACAAGGTCGGGTAGGAAAATCGCCGCACTGTAGTCAGACATCGCCACACGAAATTTACGCTTGGCTGAAGCAGGGTCAAAGCGATTCGGCGCCAGCAGGGCCTGCACCTGAGCCAGGGCTTCAGCCAGTGGCGTGGCCAACTCAAGTGCGCGAGCGGTCGGCACCAGGCTACCGCCCTGGCGCACCAGCAGCGGATCGCCAAGCAGGTCACGCAAACGCGCCAGGGCGTGGCTGACCGCCGGCTGGCTCAGGTACAGGCGCTCGGCGGCGCGAGTGACGTGTTGTTCGCTGAGCAAGGCGTCGAGGATCACCAGCAAGTTAAGGTCGATGCGACGCAGATCATTCATCGGCTGCATGCCCGGCATAATAATTTGGAATTTAAATTTGCACGACGAATAGCCTAGAGTCCAGCAAAACCTCTGGGAGATCTGACATGACGACGTTGCATTGGGTAGGTTTGCTGGCGCTGGCGGCCCTCGCCGGGGCGGTGGTTCCGTTTCAGAGCGCGATCAACGCTAACCTCGGGCGCGGGCTCGGCCATCCGTTATGGGCCACCCTGGCTTCGCTGCTGGTGAGCATCATCGTATTGCTGCCGGTGATCCTGGCGCTGCGCTTGCCGTTGCCGAGCCTGGCGTTTATCACCCAGGCACCGCTGTGGATGTGGGCGGGGGGCGCGTTTGGCGTGTGCTTTATTTCTCTGGCGTTAATGTTGCTGCCAAAGCTGGGCGCATCGGGATTTATCGCCCTGGCCATGGCCGGGCAGATCCTGGCGTCGCTGGTGCTGGATCACTTCGGCCTGTTCGGACTGGCTGAGCGCCAACTCACAACGCCCCGGGTGCTGGGGGCGTTGTTGTTGATCGGCGGGGTGGTGTTGATTCAGTTCAGCGCCACGCCCGCCCGCGCATTGGCAACCGCTGGCTGATCAGCCCTTGTCCAGAGTGCGCAGCTTCTGCGGCAACCCCCACAGCAGGAGCGCCGCGGCCAGCAGCGCGCACACACCGATCACGTACAGCGCCGGCGTGGTGCTGCCGGTGAGGTCCCTGATCCGCCCCACCATCACCGGGCTGACAATGCCACCAAATTGACCGAGGGTATTGATCACCGCAATACCGCCGGCCGCGCCTGCCCCCGCGCCGGCCAACAACTTGGGTGGCAGGGTCCAGAAGGTCGGGATAGAGGCAATGATGCCGGCGCCCAACATGCCCAATGCGATGATCAGGAAGGTGGTGTGGTCGGCAAAGATCCCGGCGCTGAAGAACCCCAGCGCGCCGAGCACCACCAGACCGCAGACAAACTTGCGACGCTCACCGGTAGCGTCCGACAGCCGCCCGATCACGACCATCGTGATCGCGCCGCACACGTAAGGAATCGCCGTGAGCAAGCCAATCATCACCGGGCTCTGGGTGCCGGCGCTGCGGATCAGTTGCGGCGCCCAGAAATTGAGCCCGTACGACGCCACCTGGATCAGGAAGTAGATAAAGCCAAGCATCAGGAAGCCAGGAATGCGGATCGCCGATAACAGCGAGCCACCATGCTGGTTCGGCTCATGCTTGGCGATACGGCTCGCCAACAAGGTCTTCTCCGCCGGGCTCAGCCACTGGGCGTCTTCAATGCGATCCTTGAGCAACGTCAACACCAGAAAGCCCAGGCCAACGCACGGCAAGCCGCCGAGCAGGAACAGCCAGTGCCAGCCACGCATCTGCAGCACGCCGTCGAGATGCTCAAGCACCAACCCCGAAAACGGCGCGCCCACCAGCCCGGCAAAAGCCGACGCGAGGAACAGCATCGACGTGATCCGCCCACGGAAGTGTTGCGGGAACCACAACGTCAGGTAATACAACACGCCGGGCGCGAAACCCGCTTCCATCGCACCGATGATGAAACGCAGCACATAAAACTGCCATTCCGCCGTGACAAACACCATGGCCGCCGTCGCCAGGCCCCACGACATCATGATCCGCGCGATCCAGCGCCGGGCGCCGACCTTGTAGAGCATCATGTTGCTCGGCACTTCGAAGATGACATAGCCCACCACAAACAACCCGGCACCCAGGCCATAGGCGGTATCGCTCAGGCTCAGGTCCGCTTGCAGCTGGAACTTGGCGAAGCTGATGTTGATCCGGTCAAAAAACGCAAACAGGTAGCACACCATGATCAGCGGCATCAGGCGCCAGGCGACCTTGCTGACCAGGGCTTTTTCGGCAGTGATCTCAGCAGCCGGGCGCATGCCGGCCTCCAACGTATTAGTGCTCATGGTTTCTCTCCAGCGGACTGCTCACAGGGCGTCCGATTGTTTTTGTTGTCTGGCAGGGCGTTACAGCGTGGCGATAGAACCTGCTATGTGGCCCGGTGGTGGGTGCAGGTCACAATTGCGCCCGGCCTTGGCCACCTGGCCCGGCAGTTCATGACCCAGCAGGGCCGGCAAGCGGCGGGACATTTGCAGCAAGTGCGGCAGGTCGATACCGGTGTGGATGCCAACTTCGTCACACAAGTTGACCAAATCCTCGGTGCAGATATTGCCCGACGCCCCTGGCGCAAACGGGCAGCCGCCCAAGCCGCCAAGCGCCGCGTCAAACCGGCGGGCCCCGGCTTCGTAAGCGGCCAGCACATTGCACAACCCGAGGCCGCGGGTATTGTGGAAATGCAGGGTCAGGTCACTGGCGGATACGCGCTCCAGCACACGCTTGACCAGGCGCTCCACCTGACGCGGATTGGCCATGCCCGTGGTGTCGGCCAGGCTGATGCCCTGGATGCCAAGTTGCTGATACGCCTCGACAATGTGCAGCACACGGTCTTCATCGATCTTGCCTTCGAACGGGCAACCGAACGTGGTGGCGATGCTGCCGTTGAGGCGCACCGGATGGTCGGCGGCGAAGCGTGTGATATCGGCGAACGCGGCCAACGAGGCCTCGCAGCGCATGCGCATATTGGCCAGGTTATGCGTCTGGCTGGCGGACATCACCAGGTTCAACTCATCGGCGCGGGACTCGATGGCACGCTGCGCGCCCTTGAGGTTGGGGATCAACGCCACATAGATCACACCGGCTTTGCGCTCAATGCCATGGAACACCTGCTCGCCATCGCGCAACGCCGGGATGGCCTTGGGCGATACAAATGAACCGGCTTCGATCCGCGAAAAACCCGCCAGGGAAAGCTGGTCGATCAAGGCAATCTTGTCAGCCGTTTCGACCCAGGTCGGCTCGATTTGCAGGCCGTCGCGCGGGGACACTTCCTGCACGATCAGCGGGTCGCCATAGTCGGTGATCATTGCACCACTCCCGAGGTTTTCAGGCGTTGAATATCGGCAGCCGTCAGGCCAAGGTCGCCAAGGATGTCATCCGTGTGCTGGCCCAGGCTCGGGCCCTGCCAGTTCACACCGCCGGGGGTGTCCGAGAGTTTGGGCACAATGCCGGGCATCTTCACCGACACGCCGCCGGGCAACTGGGCATTAAGCAACATATCGCGCGCCTGGTAATGCGGGTCGCTGACGATATCGGCCACCGAGTAGATACGCCCGGCCGGCACTTGCGCCGCTTCCAGGGCACTGAGCACCTGATCGATGGGCAAGCTGCTGGTCCAGTGGGTAATGGCGGCATCGAGCAAACCGCTTTGGGCGGCGCGGCCATCGTTGTGGGCGAATTCGGGGGCGTCGGCCAGGTCGACACGGCCGATGGCGGTCATCAGGCGTTTGTAGATCGGGTCGCTGTTGCCGGCGATCACCACGTAGGCGCCGTCGGCGGTCAGGTAGGTATTGGACGGTGCAATGCCGGGCAAGGCGCCGCCGCTGCGTTCACGCACATGGCCGAGCATGTCGTATTCCGGCACCAGGCTTTCCATCAGGTTGAACACGCTTTCGGCCAGCGACACATCCACAATCTGCCCATCACCCTGACCAGTCTTGACGCGCAACAATGACATCAACGCGCCGATCACGCCGTGCAGCGAAGCGAGCGAATCACCCAGGCTCACGCCGACCCGCGCCGGCGGCGAATCCGGGTGGCCGGTGGTGTAGCGAATGCCGCCCATGGCCTCGCCGATGGCACCGAAGCCCGGACGGTCGCGATACGGGCCGGTCTGGCCGTAGCCCGAGATGCGCACCAGGGTCAGCTTGGGGTTGAGCGCGTGCAACACGTCCCAGCCCAGGCCGAGTTTTTCCAGGCCGCCGGGGCGCAGGTTTTCGATGAGCACATCGGCGTCACTCAGCAGTTGCTTGACCAGCTCCAGGCCTTCAGGCGACTTCAGGTCCAGCGCCAGCGACTTCTTGTTGCGCGACTGCAGGTACCACCACAACGACGTGCCTTCGTGCAGCTTTCGCCATTTGCGAAGCGGATCGCCCTGCCCCATGGCTTCGATCTTGATCACCTCGGCGCCGAAGTCGGCCATCAGCCGGGCGGCGAACGGCGCGGCAATCAGCGTGCCGATCTCGATCACCTTGATACCGCTCAGGGGAGCCGTCATGGGGTGTACCTCTTATTCTTGGAATGTACGGCCAAGGCTAGAGGACAGCCGCCCAGGAAATCCAACCGTCAGTTGGCAAGGAGCGTTCGCGAAACGCGAACGATCAAGGAATAGTCTGTCAGACCAGACTGTCGGGCCGCTCTAGAACAGGCGCGGCCATTCTGAGGTAATCGAACAGCAATCGACTGACGGGCGACAGCATCGCTTCATCGCGCACCACCAGGATCAAGCTGCGATCCGACCAGGCATCCGTCAGGGGCACGGCATGCAACCCCAGCGCGCGACCAAACAACTCATACGCCTTATGCGGCAGGATCCCGATGCCCATATGGGCCTGGACCATCCGGCACATGGCATCGAACCCCGGCACATGAATACGCAGGCGCAGCATCCTGCCGGCCTCGCGCGCGGCGGCGTGGGTGCGCATATTAATGGAGCTGGCGGCGTGCAGGCCGACGTAATCGCTGCCCAGGGTTTCGGCAAAAGCCAGGCTTTCGCGTGCCGCCAGCGGGTGATCAGCCGGCATCAGCACCACCAGTTTGTCATGGCGATAGGTCACGCCGGGCAGGCCTTTGGTGTCGGTGTCACTGGAGCAGATCCCGAGGTCCGCCACGCCATCCAGAACGCCCTGCACCACGCCATTGCTGGGGCGCTCCTCCAGATCGGTTTTCACCTCGGGATGCAACTCGGAAAAATCCCGCAGGTCCTCGGGAAGAAACTGAATGATCGCCGACAGATTCGCCAGCATCCGCACATACCCGCGCACGCCGTGGCTGTGCTCGCCCAGCTCCAACCCCATCTTCTCGACGTTGAACAGCATCTGCCGCGCGTGGTGCAGCAAGGTTTCGCCGGCGGCCGTCAGGTCCATGCCCTTGGCCCGGCGCACGAACAGGCTCACGCCCAGCACCTGCTCAAGTTCCATCAGGCGCTTGCTGGCAGCCGACACGGCAATCGCCTCACGGTTGGCGGCGCGCGTCAGCGTACCCTCCTCGAACACCGCAACGAACAGCTGCAGCGTGATCAGGTCCAGGCGGCGCACCAGGCTCTTGTGCAGCATCAGCGACGCTCGTTGGCCAAGCGATTGATCTGCGCCTGCTCCACCACCGGCTGCGGCGCGCCGTGGCTTGCAGCCTGCAACATCGCCCGCCCCACCGTCTCGGTGCTCACCACCCAATCCGGTTTTACCCGACGTACCAAAGACAGCAATGGCCCAAGCACGCCATAAAAGAGCCGGTACAACGGCGTCTTCGAACGCACACCGTGCAACGGCTGAATCAGCCCAGGGCGAAACAGATACACCGCCTCGAACGGCAGGCGCAACAAGGCGTTCTCCGTCTTGCCCTTGACCCGCGCCCACATCGATTTGCCCGCCTCGGAACTGTCGGTGCCCGCGCCGGAAATATACAAAAATGTCATCTGCGGGTTGAGCCGCGCCAGGGTGCTGGCGGCAACGAGGGTGAGGTCATACGTGAGGTGGGTGTACCGGGCTTCATTCATCCCCGCCGACGAAACACCGAGGCAAAAGAAGCACGCATCAAAGCCTTGCAGCAGGTTTTCCAGCGGTTGGAAATCCAGCATGTCGCTGTGCAACACCTGGTGCAGCTTGCCATGCTCCTGGGTCAACGGCGTGCGGCCAACGGTGACGATCTCCTGAACGTCGGCGGCCAGCAGGCACTCGCGTAGCACACCCTGGCCGACCATGCCGGTGGCGCCGAATAGCAGAACTCTCATGGATTAGTTCCTTGGTTACAAACGATTAGCCGCACGTTACAGACAAACACACTATCAGCTTGTAGCTTACCGCTGAAAAAGGAAAAGCTGGCCCTTGAACAATACTACTACCCTCACCCTCGCCTGCAGTGCCGCCTTTCTCGCCCAAGTGGGCATCAGCAGTTATCTGCCTGCCGTCCCCGTCATCGCCCACTCGCTCACCGCCGCCGAAGATCACGTTGCGCTGGCCCTGGCGTTCTACCTGATTGGCATGGCATTACCGATGTTGGTGTGCGGCAGTCTGGGCGAACGTTTTGGGCGTAAGCCCGTGCTGTTGGCGGCGCTCGCGGTGTATGCGCTGGCAAGCGCGGCAATTCCATTGGCGCTGAGCATTGAAGCCTTCCTGTCATTACGGCTGATTCAAGGTTTTGGCGCAGGCGGTGTTTCGGTGATGGCGCGGGTGTTGGCGCGGGACAGTTTCAGCGGTGCATTGTTGGCCAAGGGTTTATCGTGGCTGGGAATGACCTTTGTGATCGCCTTGGGTATCGGCCAATTCATAGGTTCGTTATTGCAGGTGGTGTTCGGCTGGAAGTCGATTTTTTACGGGTTGGCGATTGGGGCCATCATGTTGATGGGAGTGTTACAACGGCTGGAATTTCCCACGTGGACAAAGGCGGATTCGTCGGTTTGCGCCTGGCGCATCTACGCCACGATCGCGCGGCATCCGCCATTTCTGTATGCGGCATTGGCTGGCGGCCTGGGTTATGGGGTGATCATTACGTTCAACACTTGCGCGCCCTTGATAATGCAAGGGCGGTTCGAGTGGAGCGCCGCGCAGTATGGCTGGTTGGGCTGGCCAATCAGCGCGGCGTATCTGGCGGGGGCGTTGATGGTCAATCGCTTCGTCACTCGCGCGGGACGGTTGAGGATGATGGGCTGGGGTGTGTCACTGGTACTGACGGGTACAGCCGCGATGTTGCTGGGCAGTGTATTTGCTGGTGGGCTCGCCATCTTGTTGTGGCTGCCGTATTGCCTGGCAGTGTTGGGTCAGTCAATGAGCTACCCGATCAGCTTGTCATTGGCCAACGATACGTCACCCGTAAACGGTGCTTACGCCATGGCGTTAAGTGGCTTCATGCACCAACTCCTGGCGGCGTTGATTGGCGCAATGGCGAGCCTACTGGTGAGTCATCAGGCATGGCCGATGGCGGTTCTATGTATGGCGTTGGCGGGCGCCGCATGCCTGTGCGTCGCCCGCTGTCGCGAAGGTCAGAACGCGTTGCGAAAGATCTCCTCGATCTGACGCTGATCCGCCCTGCGCGGGTTGGTCAGCCCGCACGCATCCTTCAGCGCATTGGTTGCCAGCAGTGGAATGTCTTGCAACTTGGCGCCCAACTCGCGCAACCCGGCGGGAATCTCAACGTCATGGGCCAGGCTGCGAATGGCCGCGATGGCCGCCTGGGCGCCCTCTTCGTCAGTGTTGCCCTTGATGTCGGCGCCCAGCGCGCGGCCCACATCGCTCAGGCGCTTGGCGCTGACGCTGGCGTTGAAGCTTTGCACGTGGGGCAGCAACACTGCGTTGCACACGCCGTGGGGCAGGTCATAGAAACCACCCAGTTGGTGCGCCATGGCATGCACGAACCCCAGGGACGCATTGTTGAAGGCCATCCCGGCAAGAAATTGCGCATAGGCCATGTTCTCCCGTGCAGCCTTGTCGCTGCCGTCGCGAACGGCCAGGCGCAGGTTGGCGCTGATCAGTTCGATGGCCTTGATTGCGCAGGCATCGGTGATCGGTGTGGCGGCGGTGGATACGTAGGCTTCGATGGCATGGGTCAGCGCGTCCATGCCGGTGGCGGCGGTGAGGCCCTTGGGCATGCCCACCATCAGGCTTGGGTCGTTGACCGACAGCAGCGGCGTGACGTTGCGGTCGACGATGGCCATTTTCACGTGGCGGCTTTCATCGGTGATGATGCAGAAACGGGTCATCTCGCTGGCGGTGCCGGCAGTGGTGTTGATGGCCACCAGCGGCAATTGCGGTTTGCTCGATTGGTCGACGCCTTCATAGTCGCCGATATGCCCGCCGTTGGTGGCGCACAGGGCGATGCCCTTGGCGCAGTCGTGGGGCGAACCGCCGCCCAGGGACACCACGAAGTCACAGTCGCTCTGCTGCAATAGCGCCAGGCCTTTCTCGACGTTGTCCACATTGGGGTTGGGTTTGGCGCCGTCGTAGATCACCGAATCGATGTCCTGCATCGCCAGTTTCTCGGCAATCATGCTTGCTACACCGGCCTTGGCCAGGCCGGTGTCGGTGACGATCAGCGCCCTGCGAAAACCATAGTTACGAATAGCGATCATGGCTTCGTCGAGGCAATCGGTGCCCATGATGTTCACGGCGGGAATGAAAAAGGTGCTGCTCATGGCGAATCCTCAGAGGCGTTATGCCCACAGGATCAACCGGTGACGCGTGCGGCATCTTGATCAGGATCAACGCCTGGCCGTGATAAAGTCACCGCTCAGCCGATTTCGAGTAGAGCCGCACCAATGAAGGATTTCCAGGATATTGACGCCCACCTTGAAGACTGGAGCGCAGTGCGCGCGATCCTCGACTTCAACGGGATTCTGATCGGCAACGGCGCCAGCCGCACGATTTGGGAAGACTTTGCCTACGACTCACTGTTCGAAAACGCACGCACCATCGAAGAAAAACCCCTGAGCCAATCCGAGCTCAGCGTGTTCGACGCCTTGCAAACCCGCAGTTTCGAACAAGCGCTGGGCGCGCTGAAGACCACCAGCCGGGTCAACAAGGCCCTGGCAGTCAGTTCGGCGGCGCCGCGCAATCGCTACTACGCAATCAAGGAAGCCCTGATCAACACCATCCACGCCGTGCACATCCCGTGGCGCCTGGTGCAGCCCTCGACCTTGGCGACAATCAGCAGCGAACTGATGAATTACCCCACGGTGTTCACCAGCAACTACGACCTGCTCAACTACTGGGCGATCCTGCACACGCCGGGCATCGACGACCTGTTCCGCAGCGCCGACGCCAGCTTTGACCTGCGCGACAATCGCACAAGCGCCACACGCATTCTCTACCTGCACGGCGGCCTGCACCTGGTGCGTAACCTCGACGGCACCGCGCGCAAATTGCCGACCACCGACAGCACCTTGCTCAGCAGTTTTGCGATCAACAACACCCTCAAGACCCTGGACGACGTGCCGTTGTTTGTCAGCGAGGGCAAGGTTGAGGAAAAGCTCAAGACCATCCGCAGTTCGGATTATCTGTCGTTTTGTTATGAGCAGTTGCTGAACCACAAAGGCGCGCTGTGCATCTTCGGTCATGGTCTGGGGCCGCAGGACGCACACTTGGTGGATGCGATTCGCCAGGCCAAATTGACGACCCTGGCGATCTCGGTCTCGGGGCGCAGCGACGGGTTTATTCGCCAGCAGAAGCGGCGGTACTCGGAGTTGTTTGATGGCACGGGAGTGGAACTGAAGTTCTTTGCGGCGCGTACGCATCCATTGGGCAATCCGGCACTGTCCGTCCCTGTGGAGCGCTGATCAAAATCCAACGAGACAAATGACAATAATTCTCGATATCATTCGCGACTTTTCCAAGCCGTGCTTCGTCAAGAAGGATATCCATGTCTCGTCACAAGCCCGACCCTTCATCGGCCGATGCCTTTCGCGGGTTTTATACGGATATCCTGTATTTCCTGCGCAAACGCACGGACAACGCCTGCGATGCGGCGGATATGACACAGGATGTCTTCACCCGATGGCTGGATTACCACGACCGGGCGAAGGTTGAGCAGCCGCGGGCGTTCCTGTTCCAGATGGCGCGCAATCTGCTGCGTGATCACTGGCGCAGACAGAGGGTTCGGCAGACCGTGTACCAGGATCAGGCTGAAGTGGCCATGGAACCAGCCACCGACGAACAAAACGATCCCATGGCCGCCGCGCAACGCTTGCAACGCCTGGAACAGTTGAAAGATGTCCTCGCCGAACTCTCGCCCCGCAGGCGAGAAGCCCTTATGCTGCACCGCTTTGAAGGCTTGAGCCAGGCACAGATCGCAAAGCGCATGGGTATCTCGACCAGCATGGTGGAAAAGCACATTGCCATTGCCCTGCTGCACTGCAAGCGACGCCTTCAACCCGAACCCGGCACGGAGCAGCCAGAATGAACCGCCTGAAGGACACCGAAGTCCTGGCTATCGAGGACAGCGACGCCATCGATGCCCAAGCTGCCAGCTGGTTTGCTCGCAACCGCAATCACACAGCAAGCCCCGATCGCAAGGCCTTTGCTGCCTGGCAAGCCGAGCCCGCCCATGCCCGTGCTTATGCCGAAGTCGAGCAACTGTGGGCGGACCTGGCCCAGTTGCAGCCACTGAACAAACCCGTGGCACCGCCCAAGCGCACAACGTCGATATGGCGACCTGCCCTGGCCATTGCCGCCGCCTTACTGTGCGCGGTGCTCGCCACCCCGATCGGCGCGCCCCGCGAGCTGTATCACACCCAGGTATCGGCCCACGCCAAAGGCATGCGCAGCCTGAACCTGCCCGATGGCAGCACCTTGTATGTAAATGCCAACACGCGCGCGCGCGTAGACTTCACCGCGCACCAGCGCATCGTGCGCCTGGACAAGGGCCAACTGTATATCGAAGTGGCCGCCGACAAGGAACGACCGCTGTTCGTGCAAGCGGGAGAGGCCAGCGTGCGCGTGGTCGGCACTGGCCTTGACGTACGACGCAGCCAGCAGCAACTGGTGGTCAGCGTTGCCCATGGCCAGGTCGCTTTCGCGCCCGATGCGAAGAACCCCGTCACTTTGCTGGGCGCCCGGCAGAGCGCCGTCTACCGCTACGCCGACGGCACACTGCAACAGCAAACCCTTACCGCCGGGGAGGTTGCCGGCTGGCGCAGCGGACATCTGTCGTTTCGCAACCGTGAACTGGCCAGTCTCGTCGATGAGTTGAGCCTGTACCGCCCTCAGGCATCGCTGCAGGTCAGTAATGCGGTGGCGCACCTGAAAGTTTCGGGCAATCTTGATGTGAATGATCCGGACGCCCTGCTAAACGCCCTGCCCGCCCTGCTGCCGGTGAAAACCGTGGCGTCGGCGGATGGCGGTATCAGGATCGAGCCGAGCAAATAATCTGCCCAAGCCTTATTTGAGAATATTTTGCATTCGCAGGTGTGGATTTGTTCATCTGCCCCGTCTTCCTCCGGTCTGCGTTTGATACGCACACTTTTCGGCCATTTGGCCACACCGGGGGATTTCATGTTTCGCGCGCCTTGCCACGCTTCGTATCTGTTTTTTCGACCGACCCTCATCGCCACTTGCCTGGCTTTTAGCCTCAGCGCCCAGGCTCAGTCGCTCAAGCTGCAACTGCCCGCCCAGCCGCTGGCTACGTCTTTGAGTCAGGTCGCGCAACAGGCACAGATACAGCTGCTGTTCGATGAAGAGCTGCTCAAGAACATGCAGGCGCCGGCGCTCAACGGTGATTACACCCCGGAAGTGGCGATTCGTACGCTGCTGGAAAACGCCCAATTCACGTTGGTCAAGGTCGGCAGCACCTACGTGGTGAGGCCCGAAGAGGCAAAGACCACCCAAAGCGGAGCGATCCAGCTGGATGCCCTGAGCGTGATCGGTACTGGTAATCGGGTAGACTCCAGCACTGTGGGCCGCTCGACCCTGAGCCAGGCGGATATCGACCGCTACCAGCCGAGCAATATCCCTTCTTTGCTGCAAACCCTGCCCGGCGTGTTCATGGGCGGTTCGCCCAAGCCGGGTGGCCAGACCATCAACATCCGCGGCATGGCCGAGGCCGAAGATGTGCCGATGACCGTGGACGGCGCGACCAAGAGTGGCTTCGAGCGCTATCAGCAAGGCACCATCTTCATCGAACCGGAACTGATCAAGCGCATCGAAGTGGAGAAAGGCCCGTACTCGGCCTTTACCGGCAACGGCGGATTCGGCGGCACGGTGCATATGGAAACCAAGGACGCCCCGGACCTGCTTGAAAACGGTCGCGATGCCGGTGCCATGCTCAAATATGGCTACTCCAGCAACAATCACGAACAAGTCTACAGCTCTGCCCTCTATGGGCGTACCGACGATGCTCGCTTCGACGGCCTGGCCTATATTACCCAGCGCGACGGCGGCGACATGAAGCTGGCGGCTACCCCGCCAGACACTCGCAACGAGTACCCGATCAATCCCAAACGCTTACCCAACAGTGCGCAGAACGTCGACGGTGCCTTGTTCAAGTTCAACGCGCACTTCACCGACGAACACAGCGTGGGGTTGTCGTATTCGCGCTCGCGAAGCCAGCGTTGGACGCCTTTCTCGGCCAAAAGCTATCCCACGCCACCGCTGCAGTCGGCGATTGACCGTTATGGCTACGAAGGCGCCCTCAAACGTTTCCTGGCGGATCGCGAGACCATCGACACCACTTACTCGGGCAAGTATGAATACCAGCCACTGGACAACCCGTTGGTGGACTTGAAACTCAGCTACTCCCTGTCCAATACCGACCAGACCGATGAGCGCAACGAAAATGCATCGTTCTCCCTCGCCACCGGCGGACGCAAAATGGACACCGCCTACAACGACAAGATTCTGGAAGCGCGCAACATCAGCCTGTTTACCACAGGGTCACTTGAACACGCGGTGACCAGCGGTGTGCAGATTCGCAAACACATCCGTGAGACCGAAAGCTGGATGCCGGGCGCAACCTACAACACGCCCCGTTACAACTACGGGCACTTTCAGCCGTATTTCATGCCCCATGGCAAAGTCGACACCCATTCGTTCTACCTGCAGGATGCGGTGACTATCGGCGACGTCACCCTCACGCCGTCGCTGCGCTATGACCACGTGCGAAACCGCGGCGAAGCCAACGATGCGCCGTTCTACAGCAACCCAAACCCGTCTTTCGGGCATGACTACAGCAACCGCACCTACACCGGCTGGTCGCCGCGCCTGGCGGCCTACTGGAACATCACACCGGACGTGGCGATGTTCGCGAGCTGGAACAAAACCTGGCGCGCCCCGGTAATCGACGAGCAGTATGAAGTGCAAGGCGTTGGCAGCCGAACCGCCACCAGCGTCGACCTTGACCCGGAGCGCATTACGGCGATCACAGCGGGTAACGTTACCCACTTTTCCAACGTTTTCAGCCGCGATGACAGCCTGCAACTACGTACCACCCTGTTTCACAACCGCATCGAGGATGAAATTTTCAAGGCCACGGGAATCGGCTGTAACCGGCAGAATTGGGTTTCAGGCAATATCGACACCGTCTGCGGCGGCGACATGGCGGCCAAATCCAATTACCGCAACGTCGGCGGCATGACCATCAAGGGCTTCGAGGTTGAGGGTTACTACGACTCGACTTACGTGTTCGGCTCGCTGTCGTATTCCTGGGCCACCGGGAAACGCGACAACCCTTACACCAACCCTTGGGCCACCAGCACGCATGTGTGGGCCCGTGATATTCCACCTGCCAAATGGGTGGTGGTGCTGGGCACCAAAATTCCGAGCTGGGACGCGCAAGTGGGCTGGCAGGGGCAGTTCGTGCGCAAGACCGACCGCCTGCCCAGCGATAAATATTCCAGCAGCCTCAACAGCGTGGCCGGTGACAGCTTCTACGACCAGTATGAAAACCCCAGCTATGATACTCAGGGCCTGTTTGCCAGCTGGAAGCCCCAGCAGGCAGGCCTCAAAGGCACCGAAGTCAACTTCACTGTCGACAACCTGTTCAACCGCAACTACCGCCCAGCGCTCAGCGGCGACCGCGCCTTCAGCGAAGGACGCAATGCCAAGATCAGCATCACGCGTTTCTTCTGAAAACAGGCAAGGTCAATGTGTAGGAGCGCGCCAGGGTTCAGGTCAGGTAACCATCGGCGCGCAGCAGGGTTTCCAGGCAGTGCTCGGTGATGTGGTAGAACGCCTTCAGCTCCTGGATTTTCTCCAGCAACTGCGCGTTGCCCAAAGGCTCGGCGCGCTTGACCGCGAGGATCATCTTGTTCTTGTTGGTGTGTTCCAGCGAGATGAACTCAAACACCTTGGTCTCGTAACCGCAGGCTTCGAGGAACAACGCGCGCAGGCTGTCAGTGACCATCTCCGCCTGCTGGCCCAGGTGCAGGCCGTATTGCAGCATCGGCTTGAGCAGCACCGGGCTCTGGATCTGCAGGCGGATCTGCTTGTGGCAGCACGGCGAGCACATGATGATCGACGCACCGGAGCGGATGCCGGTGTGAATCGCATAGTCGGTAGCAATGTCACAGGCATGCAGGGCGATCATCACGTCCAGCTCGCTTGGCGCCACGCTGCGCACATCGCCGCATTTGAACACCAGCCCCGGATGTTCCAGGCGGGCGGCGGCGGTGTTGCACAGGGTCACCATGTCTTCGCGCAATTCAACACCGGTCACTTCGGCTTCGGCCTTGAGGGTGTTGCGCAGGTAGTCGTGGATGGCGAACGTCAGGTAACCCTTGCCCGAGCCAAAGTCGGCCACGCGCACGGGCTGATCCAGCTTCAAGGGTGAAGAAGTCAGCGCATGGCTGAACACTTCGATGAACTTGTTGATCTGCTTCCACTTGCGCGACATCGACGGGATCAGCGCCTGCCTGGCATCGGTCACGCCCAGGTCGGCAAGGAACGGCCGGCTCAGGTCGAGAAACCGATGCTTCTCGCGGTTATGCTCGGCCGAAGGCGCTTCGCGCAGTTGCTGCGGCTTACTTTTGAACAGCGAGCTTTTGTTCTTCTTGCTGTATTCGAGCTGGGCTTCGTCGGTCAGCGACAGCAAGTGCGCGTTCTTGAACTGAGCCGGCAGCAGTTCGACAATCACCGCCACGCCTTCTGCCACAGGAAAATTCTTGGTGATGTCGCGGGTCTTGTAGCGATAGACGAAGGACAGGCATGGCTGCTCCTTGACCGTCACAGGCTTGATGATCAGCCGCTGCAACTCGGCCTCGGTACCGACGTACTTGGCCAGCACCAGTTTGATGAAGGCGTTCTGCGCGAGGCTTGCGCTGAGCAGTTCGATGAACTGGGCGTAATGATCCGGTTGAGCGGTGACAGACATGAACAAAAACGCCTCGGGCAGGGAATGCCGGGCATTTTAGAGGGGATGGGGGTTTTGGGCACGGGGTTATTTGATCAACGGTCGATCAGACACTGCAGAACAAATGTGGGAGCTGGCTTGCCTGCGATGCGGGCACCTCGGTCCATCAGGCAAACCGAGGTGATGCAATCGCAGCGATGCGGCGACCCGACAAGCCAGCTCCCACAGTAAGATACGTTGCCTGGGCTATTCGAGTACGACCAGGCGATTGGGCAATTCATTACGCGCCTGCGTCACTGGCACATGCACCTTCAACAACTCGCCGCAGGCTTCAATGCAACTGATAAACCCGGCCAGCGTCTGCCCCTGTTTCACCTGCTGGGTAAATACCTTGACGATCGCATCCCAGCAGCTGTCATCCAGGCGCGTGGAGATGCCGTTATCCACCAGAATCTCCACATACCGCTCAGCCTCGCTGACAAAAATCAGCACCCCGGTACTGCCCACGGTGTGGTGCAGGTTCTGCTCCAGGAACTGCCGCCGCGCCAGGTTGGATGCGCGCCAGTGGCGCACCGAGCGGGGGATCAACCGCGTGGTGACCTTGGGCAAGCGGAACACCAGGCACAACACGATGAACGTCGCCCATTGCGCCAACAGCAAGGTGTACATGGTCAGGTAACCCGACAAGTAATGCACTACACCCGGCACCACCAACGCGATCAGGCTGGCCCACAACAGCGGGATGTAGGCGTAGTCATCCGCGCGGGCGGCCAATACGGTCACCAGTTCCGCGTCGGTGGTTTTTTCCACGCGGGCGATCGCTTCGGCGACTTGGCGCTGCTCGTGTTCAGTCAGTAATGCCATGGTTGTAGTTGCTCTCTGATTATTGTCATCACCACCCGCCCGAAGCCCCGCCGCCGCCGAAGCCGCCACCGCCGCCGCGGAAACCGCCGCCACCTCCCCCGCCTCCGCCGCCACGACCGCTGCTGCTGAGAATCGCCAGCAGGATCGCGCCGACCGGCAGCCCCATGCGATTGCACAGCCACAATACGCCGATCAACAGAATAAACAGGCCAATGGAAAACCCAGGATTATCCTTGGCAAAGTTGGCGTCCGCCACATGGGCCGGCACCGCCAATGGCTCGCCGCCCACCACCTGCACCATCGCCGCCACACCGTCGCTGATGCCCTGGCTGAAATTGCCGGCCTTGAACTTGGGTGCAATCACCTGGTTGATGATCACCCACGACTGCGCATCGGTGAGCACGCCTTCCAGGCCATAGCCGACTTCGATGCGCAATTTGCGCTCATCGCGGGCGACGATCAACAGCGCGCCGTTGTCCTTGCCCTTCTGGCCGATGCCCCAGTGGCGGCCCAATTGATAACCGAAGTCTTCAATCGGCACCCCCTGCAAATCTGGCACGGTGACCACCACGACCTGGTTGCCGGTGGTCTGCTCCAGCGCCTGCAATTGTTGCGTCAGCCGTTGGCGCGTGGCCTCGTCCAGCATTTGGGCGTTATCCACCACCCGCCCGGTCAGCGCCGGGAAGGTCAGCGCCGCCTGGGCCACGCCTACGCAGGCCAACAGCCACAGCGCCAGGCCTATCCTTAATAAACGCATCGACACCTCAATGCAGCCTTATTTGAACTTCACTTGCGGCGCTTTATCGGCATCGGCACTGGTGGCTTCAAACGTGGCGCGGATCGGCAAGTCGCTGTACATCACGCTGTGCCACAGGCGGCCGGGGAAGGTGCGGATCTCGGTGTTGTAGGCCTGCACCGCCTGGATAAAGTCGCGGCGGGCCACAGCGATACGGTTTTCGGTGCCTTCAAGCTGCGATTGCAGGGCCAGGAAGTTCTGGTTGGCCTTCAGGTCCGGGTAGCGCTCGGACACCACCATCAAGCGGCTCAGTGCACCGCTCAAGCCGTCCTGGGCTTGCTGGAACTGCTTGAGTTTTTCCGGGTTGTCGAGGGTGCTGGCATCCACCTGGATCGAGGTGGCCTTGGCGCGCGCTTCGATCACGGCGGTGAGGGTGTCCTGCTCATGGGCGGCGTAGCCCTTGACCACTTCCACCAGGTTGGGGATCAGGTCGGCGCGGCGCTGGTACTGGTTCTGCACTTGGCCCCAAGCGGCTTTGGCCTGTTCATCCAGGGTCGGGATGTTGTTGATCCCGCAACCGCTCAGCACCGTGCTGATCAATAGCAAAGCCGCGGCTTTCAAGCCCCAGCGGTAACCTTGTGCTGCTTGCATGGTGTTTCTCCTGCCCAATCTTGATGGAATTTGACGACTAACCCTATAAACCACGCGCTTGGGGCATAATCCGCCACCACTGGATTGCGTCGAGCCAATCAGCTACAAAGATGCCCAGCGCGAAAAAGAGTTCAGAGTGTGCTGCATTTATCTGAACAACACCCGAACAACAATAGACGCTCCCCACATTTT
Organism: Pseudomonas cedrina subsp. cedrina; assembly: GCF_001983175.1. Classification (GTDB taxonomy): domain Bacteria; phylum Pseudomonadota; class Gammaproteobacteria; order Pseudomonadales; family Pseudomonadaceae; genus Aquipseudomonas; species Aquipseudomonas cedrina. Next base: position 172,549 of record NZ_MNPW01000002.1, on the reverse strand, counting down.
GGCCGACCAGCCTAATCGCTGTGCAGTGAGCCGAAAAAGGATATTCATGAAGAAGCTGTGCTTGCTCGGCCTTGTTGCCACTCTGGCCACCCAGCCCGTATGGGCAGAAACAACGCCTGTCGCGCTTAAAGACAAGGACGCCTTTGTCAGCGACCTGCTCAAGCAGATGACCCTGGACGAAAAGATCGGCCAGTTGCGCCTGATCAGCATCGGCCCCGAGATGCCGCGCGAGCTGATCCGCAAGGAAATCGCCGCCGGCCGCATCGGCGGCACGTTCAACTCCATCACCCGCCCGGAAAACCGTCCGATGCAGGACGCGGCCATGCGCAGCCGGCTGAAGATCCCGATGTTCTTCGCCTACGACGTGATCCACGGTCACCGCACGATTTTCCCGATCAGCCTGGCCCTGGCGTCCAGCTGGGACATGGACGCCATCGGCCGCTCCGGGCGCATCGCCGCACAGGAAGCCGCCGCCGACAGCCTCGACATCACCTTCGCGCCGATGGTCGACATCTCCCGCGACCCACGCTGGGGCCGCACCTCCGAAGGTTTCGGCGAAGACACCTACCTGGTCTCGCGGATTGCCGAAGTGATGGTCAAGGCGTTCCAGGGCGTGAGCGCCGCGAATGCCGACAGCATCATGGCCAGCGTCAAGCACTTCGCCCTGTATGGCGCGGTGGAAGGCGGGCGTGACTACAACGTGGTCGACATTAGCCCGGTCAAGATGTACCAGGACTACCTGCCGCCGTACCACGCGGCAATCAAGGCCGGCTCCGGCGGCGTGATGGTGGCGCTCAACTCGATCAACGGCGTGCCCGCCACCGCCAACACCTGGCTGATGAACGACCTGCTGCGCAAGGACTGGGGCTTCAAGGGCCTGGCCGTGAGCGACCATGGCGCGATCTTCGAGCTGATCAAGCACGGCGTGGCCAAGGACGGGCGTGAAGCCGCCAAGCTGGCGATCAAGGCCGGCATCGACATGAGCATGAACGACTCACTGTACGGCAAGGAATTGCCCGGCCTGCTCAAATCCGGCGAGATCGAGCAGAGCGACATCGATAACGCCGTGCGCGAAGTGCTCGGCGCCAAGTACGACATGGGCCTGTTCAAGGACCCGTACCTGCGCATCGGCAAGGCCGAGGATGACCCGGCCGACACCTACGCCGAAAGCCGCCTGCATCGCAGCGAGGCGCGCGACATCGCACGCCGCAGCCTGGTCCTGCTGAAAAACCACAACAACACCCTGCCGCTGAAAAAATCCGCGACCATCGCCCTGGTCGGCCCGCTGGCCAAGGCACCGATCGACATGATGGGCAGTTGGGCCGCCGCCGGCAAACCGGAACAATCGGTCACCCTGCTCGACGGCTTGAACGCGGTGATCGGCGAAAAAGGCAAGATCATCTATGCCCGTGGCGCCAACATCACCAATGACAAGGCCGTGGTCGACTACCTGAACTTCCTCAACTTCGATGCCCCGGAAGTGGTGGATGACACCCGCCCCGCCCAAGTGATGATCGACGAGGCCGTCAAGGTCGCCAAGGATGCCGATGTGGTGGTGGCCGCCGTGGGTGAATCCCGTGGCATGTCCCACGAATCCTCCAGCCGCACCGACCTGAACATCCCGCAAAGCCAGCGCGACCTGATCAAGGCCCTCAAAGCCACCGGCAAGCCGCTGGTACTGGTGCTGATGAACGGCCGCCCGCTGTCGATTCTCGAAGAGAACCAACAGGCGGACGCGATCCTGGAGACCTGGTTCGCCGGCACCGAAGGCGGCAACGCCATCGCCGACGTGCTGTTTGGTGACTACAACCCGTCGGGCAAGCTGCCGATCACATTCCCACGCTCGGTGGGGCAGATTCCGACCTACTACAACCACCTGACCATCGGCCGGCCGTTCACCCCAGGCAAGCCGGGCAACTACACGTCGCAGTATTTCGACGACACCACCGGCCCCCTGTTTCCGTTCGGGTATGGCTTGAGCTACACCACGTTCAGCCTGTCGGACATGGCGCTGTCGTCCACCACCCTGAACAAGACCGGCAAGCTCGACGCCAGTGTGACGGTGACCAACACCGGCAAGGTGGACGGTGAAACGGTCGTGCAGTTGTATATCCAGGACGTGTCAGGCTCGATGATCCGCCCGATCAAGGAGCTGAAGAACTTCCAGAAAGTCATGCTCAAGGCCGGCGAGGAGCGCACGCTGCACTTCACCATCACCGAGGACGACTTGAAGTTCTACAACACCCAGCTCAAGTTCGCCGCGGAGCCGGGCGAGTTCAATGTGCAGATCGGGCTGGATTCCCAGGATGTGCAGCAGCAGACTTTCGAGTTGCTGTAACCCACGCAGCCCCCTCTTGCGTTGAAGAGGGGGCTTGTCGGGTCGCCGCATCGCCTCGCGCCTGTTTCTGTCAGCACAAAGTCACGTTTCCTTCTCCCCCTAAGCTGCTGCCTACATCTCACCCCCCGCCTGCTCGAACACCCTGTCCACCCTGAATCAGTGTGCAGGTGCACTATGTCGTCGACGAAAAACGCCCCACGGGCCATTAACAAAGCCCCCTTTTATTCACTCGCGCTGTGCATGCTCGCAAGTTTGCCGGGCATACCCGTTGAAGCCGCGAACTACAGCGAACAGGGGAAGCTGCACGACGCCGCCAGCTGGCGCAGCGATGAGTTCAAAAAAAGCTGGGGGCTGGGCGCCATCGGTGCCGATTACGCCTATGCCAGGGGGTTGAGTGGCGCCGGGGTACACGTGGGGGTCTACGATTCCGGCAGCGACTTGCGCCATGACGAGTTTGCCGGCAAACCGCATTCCGGCGTGCGCCTGGCAGACCCTGGATGCAAAAGCGATACGGTACTGTTCGGTGGCTGCTTCTTCAGTGAGGGTGATCGTTCCGCCGTGGAGCTGCTTGAGACACTACCGCCTGAGGCTTTGCTTGCAGTGGAGGAGGGAATTGCCAACGGTGATTTCACCCGCGAACAAGTGGATGCCTACCTTATAAAACAAGGGGCCCGCTATGATTCGCATGGCACCTTCGTGGCCGCCAACATACTCGCCAACCGAAATGGCGCCGGGGCCCATGGCGTAGCCTTCGCAGCCAACCTGAGTGCGCTGCGCAGGTTCAGCAACACTTACCAGGACGGCCCCGGTGTGCGGCCGTACAGTGTTGATAATCCTACGCCAGAGGCAGTCAAGGCCGCCTATGCCCAACTGCACGAGCAAAATGTGCGAGTGGTCAACCATAGCTGGGGGCCTCGCAACCCAGTGGCGGATGAAGCTGAGCTGGACATGGAATTGAACCGGGGCTATGTCGAACCAAAGGCCATCGCCGACGCAGCCGTCAAATACGGGATACTCCAAGTATGGGCAGCGGGCAATACACTCACCCCCAACGCAACGCCGCAAGCAGCACCCTTTGCCGGGTTTCTTCCCAGCATGCCGCGCGCGGTCGCCGAACTCGAGCGCTATTGGTTGAGCGTGGTCAACGTCAATCAGGCGCTGACCTTGAGCGATCGCTCGTTCCGCTGTGGCTTCAGTAAGGACTGGTGCCTGGCGGCGCCGGGAACGGACATCAGCTCGGCCTGGGTCACAGGCGCCATAAACACCGAAACCCACTACGACAAAGAAGACAACGCCGACGGTTTCAAAGTGACCGGCGACAGACCCGAATTTACAGACTTCACCGCTTCCGGCACCTCGTTCGCCGCGCCTCACGTAACCGGTGCGCTGGCTCTGCTGATCGAGCGCTTCCCTTACCTCGACAACCCGCAAATCCGCGACGTGCTGCTGACCACCGCTACCGACCTGGGTGAGCCTGGCGTCGACGATGTGTACGGCTGGGGCCTGGTAGACCTGAAAAAAGCCATCGACGGGCCCGGCCAGCTGCGGGTGGACACGCAGGTAAACATGGACCGCCCCGCCGGCGGCGCGGTGGTATGGCAAGGCGGCGCATGGGACGACTGGCGCAACGATATCAGCGGCCCCGGGCGCCTGGAAAAAAGCGGCGCCGGTTGGTTGCGCCTGAGCGGCAACAACAGTTTTGCCGGGGCCACGCTCAACGCAGGCATTCTGGAGCTGGACGGCAATAACAGCCTCAAGGGCGATGTGAACCTCGAAGGCGGCGTTCTGCGCCTGAACGGCTCCCTGGCCGTCGAGGGTGACTACCGCCAAGCGCCCGGCGCCACCTTGATGACTGGGCTGGTCGCCCAGGACCGGCCGGCAAAACTGCAGGTCGATAACCAGGCCACTGTCAACGGCGGCACGCTGTACCTGAGCGCACAGCCCGGCACCTACCCACTGGGCCAGCAATACAGCATCCTCCAGGCAAAAGGTGCAGTGAGCGGCGAGTTTGCCGCGATCGACCATCGAGAGTTCTCGCCCTTCCTCAGCGTTTCCCAAGTCAAGCAAGCCAATAACCTGCTGGTCGAGTTTGCCCGTGGAAGGCCACTGGCTTCTGCGGCAAACACCGCCAACCAACGTGCCGTCGCCACGGCCGCCGACGCTCAAGCCGCGCCGACCCCGCTGCTGCAGCGCCTCACCGCACTGTTCCCCGAGCAGGCCCCCTCGGCCCTGGACCAACTGAGCGGCGAGCTGCATGCCAGTACCCAAGCGGCACTGATCGAAAACAGCCGGGTAGTGCGTGAAGCCGTACTCGACCGGCAGCGTAACGCCCATGGCCGTAGCGCTACCGAGGCCGAAGCACTGAACGAGGGCGCCTGGGTGCAACTGCCGCGCCAGACCGGCCAGCTGCAAGGCGATAGCAACACCGCCCGCGCGTCCCACAGCAGCACGGGCCTGTTGGTCGGGTTCGATCACCGGCTGGAACAAGGCACACGCGTGGGGGTGATTGCGGGCAGCAGCACAGGCGAAGTGAAGGCCGGCGCTCGCGGCAAAGCGAGTGTCGACAGCTACCAATTGGGCCTGCACGTGGGGCACAGCTGGGACGCTCTGGGCCTGTACGGCGGCATCGCCTACGCGCAGCATCAGATCGCAACCAAGCGCCGAGTCAGCTTCCCAGGCGTGGAGAATCGGCTGTCTGCCGACTACACCAGCCGTACCGTGCAGGCGTTCGCCGAGGCCAACTATCGCTTTAATCACGGTTTCTGGGATTGGCAGCCCTACCTGCAACTGGCCACTGTGCAACAGCGCAGCGACGGCTTCACCGAACGCGGCGGCATGGCGTCACTGCGCGGCCAACGCTCGAAAGACACCGTCAACCTGACTACTGGCGGTGTGCGCGTGAACCTCGACCTGGCCCAGGCACAGACCGGCCCGTCATGGTTGAGCCTGCGTGGCGGCCTGGCCTATACCCATGCCGGCGGCGACCGACAATCGGCCACTCAAGCGGCCTGGGATGGCGGCCACGCCTTCAAGGTCAGCGGCGCCCCGTTGGATCGGCTCAGCACCCGACTGGAGCTGGGCGCCACCGCGCGCCTGAGCCGCAACAGCGCGCTGGACCTGGGTTTCAGCCAACAGCGCGGCGAGCGTTCACGGGACCAGAACATCACGGCGCAGTATTCGTTGCAGTTCTAAACCGCGTAAGTAACCAAAGGCGGGGGCACCCTACCCTCGCCGATCCAACAGGTTGACCACCAACCTATCGACCCACCCCCACAACCTCTGCTTCACCCGCCGCCACAGCGGCCGCGACTTCCAAGCCTCCAGGCTCACCGCCTGGCTTTGGGCAAAATCGCGCTCGAAACTGCCCGCCACTGCCCGCGTCAACTCAGGGTCCAACGCTTCCAGATTGGCTTCCAGGTTGAAGCGCAAATTCCAATGGTCGAAATTGCACGAACCGATGCTGACCCAATCGTCCACCAGCACCATCTTCAGGTGCAAAAAGCACGGCTGGTATTCAAAGATCCGCACCCCCGAACGCAGCAACCGCGGGTAATAACGGTGCCCGGCGTAACGCACCGACGGGTGATCGGTACGCGGGCCGGTGAGCAGCAGGCGTACATCGACGCCGCGCCCCGCCGCCCGGCGTAACGCGCGACGCACGCTCCAGGTCGGCAGGAAGTATGGGGTGGCCAGCCAGATACGCTGCTGGCTGCTGTTCAAGGCGCGGATCAGCGATTGCAGGATGTCGCGATGCTGACGGGCGTCGGCATAGGCAACCCGACCCAGGCCAGGCCCGGTCGCGGGCACCTTGGGCAAACGCGGCAAACCAAAGTGGGTGGCGGGTTTCCACTCGCGACGGGCGGCGTTGGCGTGCCATTGGCGATCGAATAGCGCCTGCCAATCCAGCACCAGCGGGCCGCTGATCTGCACCATCACTTCATGCCAGTCGGCGGTGTCCTGGCCCGGCGTCCAGAACTCATCTGTCACACCGGTGCCGCCAACCACCGCGATACCCTGGTCGATCAGCAACACCTTGCGGTGATCACGGTACAGATTGCGCATCCAGCGCCGCCAGCTCAGACGGTTGTAGAACCGCAGCTCCACACCCGCGTCGGTCAGGCGCTTGCGCAGCCCGAGGGTGAACGCGAGGCTGCCGTAATCATCGAACAGGCAACGCACCCGCACCCCGCGCTCGGCGGCGAGTACCAACGCCTGCACCATCGCCTCGGCACAGGCGCCGGCTTCCACCAGGTACAGCTCAAGATCGACCTGGCGCTCAGCCCGCGCTATGCCCACCAACATCTGCGGAAAGAAACTCGGCCCGTCGATCAGCAACTCGAAACGATTGGCGCTGCGCCACGGAAACACCGCGCCGCCCATGTCAGCGCGCCGTGAAAATCAGCACCGCACCCACCGGCACCGACAAACTGATCGATTTAAGCCCTGCGGCCTTGCGCAGCGTGGCCACGCCTGGCGCGAGGTCGAAATCCTCGGCATGCAGCACCACCGGCTCCAGGGTCACCACTTGGAAGCGGCGGTCGTCCAGGCGCGTCGCAAGTAGCTCGGCGCTGTAGGTCTGGGTCTTGCCGTGCAATGTCACTGAAAGCGGAAGGCGCAACTCCAATTGCGCACCGGGAGCCAGGTCATTGATTGGCTGCAGATTGATCTGCGCGCTGATCAGCGCTTCGGGGAAGGTCTTGATGTCGAACAGCTGATTACGCATACGTTCATCGCGCAGCGGGATGCCGCTGTTGACCGACTCCAGCTCCACCTCCACGTGCGCCGCGCCCTTGCCGTCGACCTTGCCGTGCAGCACCAGGAAGCGGTGGACCTCGGCGATTTCGGTGTTTTTGGTGGTGACGAACGACAGGCGTGAGGATTCGTTATCCAGGTACCAGTCGGCGTGGGCAGGCACGGCGACGGCGGCCAGCAGTGAAAAAGCCAGCGGCTTGAATAGAGAAGCGTTGAACATAAAGACTCGGAGGGCGAAAAACCTGCACGAACCTTAAGCGCAATCGAATGAACGGTGCAAATCCAAATGTGGGAGCGGGCTTGCTCGCGAATGCAGTGGGTCAGCCAAGTATAGGTAACTGATCCACCGCATTCGCGAGCAAGCCCGCTCCCACAGGGGTTCTGGGGTGTTTCAAGGATTCAAGCGGCAACCTTGGCGGTCGCCCAGCCAGCGTGCGGAATGGGTACGCCCCAACCCGCTGGCAGTCACTTCACTGCGCTCCGGGTTATCGCTGAACGCACTGGTCGGCACGTACTGCTTCACATAACCCCGACAATACTCCGCCGGATTATTCATCACATACCGGCACGAGCAATATTCCTTGGCCGTGTACGCCGCGATGATGTCGGGGAACGCTTGCAGGTTGACGCGCTCATGCCAGATCCAGCCCAGCAAGGCGAGCAGCAGCACAAGAAACAGGCAGGTAAAGGGGCGACGGCGGATCATGGTTGCACCGCCGCGAGCACGCGTTTGAGCAGTTCGTTATGGCGATACGTGCCGTCGCGGTCGTCGCCGTAGCGCACGATCACCAGGCGTTCATCGGGCATCACGTACAGCGCCTGGCCCCAGTGGCCGAGGGCGGCGAAGGTGTCGGCGGGTGCGTCGGGCCAGGGCCTCGGGGTGCCCTGGTTGAGCCACCAATGGCCGCCGGGGACGGCTTCGTCCTGGCCGGTTTTGTATCTGGCGAATGGTTGGCGGTTGAAGGCGACCCATGCCTTGGGCAGCAATTGTTGATCGCCCCAGCGTCCGTCCCGTGCCATCAGCAGGCCGACACGCGCCAGATCGCGGGCGGTGAGGTAGGCGTAGGACGAAGCAACAAAGGTTTCGTCGGCGTCGGTTTCCCACGTGGCGCTGCGGATACCCAGGGGTTTGAACAGCGCATCCCAGGGGTAGCTCAGGTAGGCCTTGAGGCCGAGCATGCCCTTGAGCGCGGCGGACACCAGGTTGCTGTCGCCACTGGAGTAGCGAAAGGCCTGGCCCGGTGCACCGAAGGTGCCCATGCCGGCGGTGAACTCCGCCATGTCGGCGCGGCCACGGGTATACAGCATCGCCACCACTGAGGATTTCAGCGGCGCGTATTCGTAGTCTTCCTGCCAGTCCAGGCCCGAGGCCCAGTGCAGCAGGTCGGCCATGGTCACCGTCGGGTGCTGCTTCATCGGCGGGTAAAACCGCGCCACCGGGTCGGTCAACTTGAAGCGATTATCGCCGTAGGCCACGCCCAGCAAGGTGGCCATCAGGCTTTTGCTGATGGACCAGGTCAGGTGCGGCGTGCTGGCGGTGGTGGGCGCGGCATAACGTTCATAGACCACCACGCCGTCGCGAATCACCAGCAACGCGTCGGTGCGAATGCCTTGGCGGGTGGCGTCGTCCCGGGCGGGGAAAGCGTAGGCCTCCAAGGCATCGACAGCGGGACCCGTGAGCGGTGCGCCCTTGGCCCAGTCCTTATCGGGCCAGGCTTCGGCATGGGCGGTAACGGTGACGAACAGCAGCACAACGCACAGCAGGCCTCTGACCATGGACGCAAACTCAAGGGGGCATTCAAGCCCGCGAGCGTAGCCTGCGCCGATGACAGATTTGCGACATGGCAGGCTGTCATCCAAGCGTCACCATAACTTCACGGAGATGACACCGGGCCTCCATAGCCTGACTTTGGACAACAAAGTCGACCGGCCGAAATCGTGGCCGGCACTCGGAGACTCGCCATGACTCAGATCGCCCGCATCAGCGACACCGGCAATGAACGCCGCCTGCAAGCCGAACGCCTGATCGGCGCACAGGCGTTGCAGGAAGCCCAGGCCCTGCGGTTCAACGTGTTCAGCGGCGAGTTCAACGCCAAGCTGAAAGGCGCTGAGCTGGGCCTGGACATGGATGACTATGATGTTCACTGCAGCCACATCGGCGTGCGGGACTTGAACAGCGGTCGACTCGTCGCCACCACCCGTTTGCTCGACCACCAGGCCGCCAGCACCCTGGGCCGGTTCTACAGCGAGGAAGAGTTCAGCCTGCACGGTCTACGGCACTTGCAAGGCCCGATCCTGGAGATCGGCCGCACCTGCGTCGACCCGGCCTACCGCAATGGCGGCACCATCGCCGTGTTGTGGGGCGAGTTGGCCGAAGTGCTCAACCAGGGCGGCTACAGCTACTTGATGGGTTGCGCGAGCATTCCGATGCACGACGGCGGCATCCAGGCCCACGCGATCATGCAACGCCTGCGCGAACGCTACCTGTGCAACGAACACTTGCGCGCCGAGCCGAAAAAACCGCTGCCGGCGCTGGACCTGCCGTCCAACGTGATCGCCGAAATGCCGCCGCTGCTCAAGGCCTATATGCGCCTGGGCGCGAAGATCTGCGGCGAGCCGTGCTGGGATGAAGATTTCCAGGTGGCCGACGTGTTCATCCTGCTCAAGCGTGATGAGTTGTGCCCCCGCTATGCCCGCCACTTCAAGGCGGCCATGTGATGGGCCGCCTGCGTGTGTACGGGCGCATCGCCCGCGTCCTGGTGGTGGTGGCGCTGGGCCTGAGCATGGCCAGTGTGTTTGGGGTGTTCGAGCGCATGGGCATCGCCAACTCGATGGCGCGGCGTCAGCGCTGGTCGCGTTTTTTCATGGCGCGGCTGACCAACGCCCTGCCCTTTCGCGTGACGGTGCACGGTGAACTGCCGCAAACGCCGATGCTGTGGGTAAGCAATCACGTGTCGTGGACCGACATTCCACTGCTGGGCATGGTCACGCCGATGTCGTTCCTGTCCAAGGCCGAAGTGCGCACCTGGCCGGTCGCGGGCTGGCTGGCGGCCAAGGCCGGCAGCCTGTTTATCCGCCGCGGTTCGGGCGACAGCCAGTTGATCCGCAAGCAGATGACCCGCCACCTGGAACACGCGCATCCGTTGCTGATGTTTCCGGAAGGCACCACCACCGACGGGCGCAGCCTGCGCACCTTCCACGGGCGTTTGCTGGCCAGTGCAATCGATGCGGATGTGTCGCTGCAACCGGTGGCGATCCGTTACCTGCGCGATGGGCAGGTGGACCCGTTGGCACCCTTTATCGGCGATGATGATTTGCTCTCGCACCTGATGCGTTTGTTCGCCAATGATCAGGGTGACGTGGAGATCCATGTGCTCAAGCCGATTGCCTGCGCCGGGCAGGAGCGCGCGGCGCTGGCGTATCAGGCGCAGCAGGCGGTGCAGAAGGCGCTGTTCGGGCCGGTGCCGGAGGCGGAGCAGATCGCGGTTCGACCGGCATTCGCGGCGTAAAGCGGGCACGGTTGAAAAAATGTGGGAGCTGGCTTGCCTGCGATGGCGGTGGGTCAGCAAAAAAATCATCAACTGGCAGACCGCTATCGCAGGCAAGCCAGCTCCCACATTTAGACCTTTGTGATCAGTTGGGTTTTGGCAAAGGCCTGCAGTTCGGGATAGAACACCCGAAAGTCTTCACTCAACGGCTCATACAAAACGCGCAATTCCTGCATCGCAAACCCCAGCTCCTCCGGCTGCGTCAGCCGCCGCGAAATCCCCCGCAACACCTGCTCCATCACCGCGAACTCGCGGTACGAACCCAACCAATCATCCGCCGCCATATACGGTGCAATCTGCGCCAGCCGCCCGGGCAATTGCGGCTCGGCCGCCAGCACGCGGTACACCTGCGCAGTGAAGCACTCCAAGGGCTGGTCGGCATACTGTGCCCAGTCCCGCGCCAGGCAGTGGTCGAAAAACACATCGAGGACGATCCCGGCATAGCGCCTGCGGGTCAGGCTGAAGCGTGACAACGCCTCCCCGACCAACGGGTGGCTGTCGGTGAAGCGGTCGATCGAGCGGTGCAGTTGAATCGCCGCTTCGATTGGCGGGCTGAACTGGCCCTGCAGGCGGCCTTTGACGAAATCGCCATACAGGCTGCCCAGCAGTTGCGCAGGAAGGTGGCCGCCCAGGTGCAGATGTGCGAGATAATTCATGGCGCGCAGTCTAGCACTGCCGACGACGTATCGTTATAACCCGATATACCGATTCAGTCTGATTTCAGATCAAAATCATATTGGTATATCGGGATAGACCGATTTAAAGTTCGCCTCATCGCGATATAACGCTGTACGACACCGAGCACCTGCCATGTCCATCGACCTCGACGAAATAATAAAAGCCCTGGCGCACCCAGTACGGCGAGACATCCTCACCTGGCTCAAAGACCCGAAAGTGCAGTTTCCCGAGCAACTGCACAACCACGAATACGGCATCTGCGCCGGGCAGATCGACCAGCGCTGCGGCTTGTCCCAGTCGACCGTGTCGGCCCACTTGGCCACCTTGCAACGGGCGGGATTGATCAGCAGCCAGAAGGCCGGCCAGTGGCACTTTTTCAAACGCAACGAGGCGACCATCCAGGCCTTCCTCGCGGCGCTCATCACTGAACTCGGCGCTGACGACACCGCGGCGCCGTAAGCAAGGAAATGATAATGCCCCTCTCGCTACTCATACTGGCCCTCAGCGCCTTCGCCATCGGCACCACCGAATTCGTCATCATGGGCTTGCTGCCCGATGTGGCGGCGGACCTGGGCGTGTCGATTCCCGGCGCCGGCTGGCTGGTGACCGGCTACGCCCTGGGCGTGGCCATCGGCGCACCCTTCATGGCGCTGGCCACCGCCAAACTGCCACGCAAGGCGGCCCTGGTAGCGTTGATGGGAATCTTCATTGTCGGCAACCTGCTGTGCGCCCTGGCCAGTGACTACAACGTGTTGATGTTTGCGCGTGTCGTCACCGCGCTGTGCCACGGCGCTTTCTTCGGTATTGGTTCAGTCGTAGCGGCCAACCTGGTGCCGGCCAACAAGCGCGCATCGGCGGTGGCCTTGATGTTCACCGGCCTGACCCTGGCCAACGTGCTCGGCGTTCCGCTGGGTACCGCACTGGGCCAGGAAGCCGGCTGGCGCTCGACCTTCTGGGCGGTGACGGTGATTGGCGTGATCGCCTTGATCGGCCTGATCCGCTTCCTGCCGGCCAAGCGCGATGAAGAAAAACTCAATATGCGCGCCGAACTCGCCGCCCTCAAGGGCGCGGGCATCTGGCTGTCGCTGAGCATGACCGCGCTGTTCGCCGCGTCCATGTTCACCCTTTTTACCTATGTCGCGCCGCTGCTGGGCGATGTCACCGGCGTGTCGCCCAAGGGCGTGACCTGGACGCTGCTGCTGATCGGCCTGGGCCTCACCGTGGGCAACATCATTGGCGGCAAGCTGGCGGACAAACGCCTGGCCGCCACCCTGATCGGCGTGTTCATCAGCATGGCGGTGGTGTCCACGGCGTTGAGCTGGACCAGCATCGCCGTGATCCCCACCGAAATCACCCTGTTCCTCTGGGCCACCGCCTCGTTCGCCGCCGTGCCTGCGCTGCAGATCAACGTGGTGACCTTCGGCAAGGCCGCGCCGAACCTGGTGTCGACCCTCAATATCGGCGCCTTCAACATCGGCAACGCCCTCGGCGCCTGGGTCGGCGGCAGTGTGATCGCCCACGGTTTCGGCTTGACCAGCGTGCCGTTGGCCGCGGCGGCCCTGGCGATCCTGGCGCTGGTGGTGACCTTGATTACCTTCCGTCAGGGCGGCAATGCCGACCTGGCCCCTGTGACTAACTGATCAAACTCAAAGAAAGGTGCATCCCATGACGACTATTTTCGATCCGATCACACTGGGCGACCTGGAACTGTCGAACCGCATCATCATGGCGCCGCTGACCCGCTGCCGTGCCGATGCCGGTCGCGTACCCAATGCGCTGATGGCCGAGTACTACGTGCAACGCGCTTCCGCCGGGCTGATCCTCAGCGAAGCCACCTCGGTGACGCCAATGGGCGTGGGCTACCCCGACACGCCAGGCATCTGGTCCAACGACCAGGTACGCGGCTGGGCCAACATCACCAAGGCAGTACATGGCGCGGGCGGCAAGATCTTCCTGCAACTGTGGCATGTGGGCCGCATCTCCCATGAGTCCTACCTGAACGGCGAAACCCCGGTGGCTCCGAGTGCGATCCAGCCCAAAGGCCACGTCAGCCTGGTTCGCCCACTGGCTGACTACCCGACCCCACGCGCCCTGGAAACCGCTGAAATCGCCGACATCGTCGACGCCTACCGCACCGGCGCCGAGAACGCCAAGGCCGCCGGTTTCGATGGCGTGGAAATCCACGGCGCCAACGGCTACCTGCTGGACCAGTTCCTGCAGAGCAGCACCAACCAGCGCACCGACCAATACGGCGGTTCCCTGGAAAACCGTGCGCGCCTGCTGTTGGAAGTGACCGACGCCGCCATCGAAGTCTGGGGCGCCGGCCGCGTGGGCGTGCACCTGGCACCGCGCGCTGACGCCCACGACATGGGCGATGACAATCCGGCCGAAACCTTCACCTACGTCGCCCGCGAACTGGGCAAGCGCGGCATTGCCTTCATCTGCTCGCGTGAAAAGGAAGGTGCGGACAGCCTTGGCCCACAACTGAAGAAGGCTTTCGGCGGCGTGTACATCGCCAACGAACGTTTCACCAAGGACAGCGCCAATGCCTGGCTGGCCGAAGGCAAGGCGGACGCAGTGGCCTTTGGCGTGCCGTTCATCGCCAACCCGGACCTGCCGGCGCGCTTGAAGGCGGATGCGCCGCTGAACGAAGCGCACCCGGAGACGTTCTACGCCAAGGGCCCGGTGGGTTATATCGACTATCCGACGCTGGCGCTGTAATCGCCTGAAACGCTGAACCAAATGTGGGAGCGGGCTTGTGTGGGAGCCGGGCTTGCCCGCGATAGCATCACCGAGGTGTGACAGATACACCTCAGTGCTTGCATCGCAGGCAAGCCAGCTCCCACACAAGCCCGCTCCCACATTTGTAATGTGCTCGGCCAGGTAACATTGCTTCACAGAACCGAAACAAAATCGCTACAAAATACTTAGGCGGCTACCTACCAACCGCCCGCCAGCCCATATATAAAGTCACCCCACCTATCAGGCAGAAGGACGATTGACTGTCCTTGGGCTTTACTGTTGACACAACCTGATGCAATTACGCATTTTGTCTCAATTGCGCAGGCTGGGGCTCCAGCGCAGCATGTCCAGCCCTGCGTCCACCCAGCGTTCGGCATCCTGATGCAGCTGGAAACTGTCGGGAACCAACAGCCACTGGCCGATCAGCCCGTTGATGTACGCGTGAATGCACACCGCGCCGCGGGTGGTATCGAGATTTTCAGGAAGCTGCCCGCGATGGACCGCGTTACGCAATGTCAGGCCGATGCGCAGGTTGCATTCCAGGGTGTGGGTCTGGCGCTGGCGGCGCATGTCACACATTTCATCGGTGAATTCGCACTTATGAAACAGGATCTCGTTGATGCGCCGGGTTTTCGGGTCCAGGGCCACTTGATGGAACAAATGAATCAACAGTTTGCGCATGCAGCCCAGCGGATCGAGCTCATCCTCGCTCTCACTTGCCCTGGCGAGCTCGTCCAACGGCTCATGCAGCGTGTCGAGCAGCGCCTGCAGCAGATCGGATTTATTGCTGAAATGCCAATAGATAGCGCCCCGCGTCACGCCGGCCAGCGCGGCGATGTCCGCCAGCGTCGTGCGCGCAACGCCGCGCGCATAGAAGGCTTGCTCGGCGGCATCGAGAATCTGGTTGCGCGTTTCCTGAGCTTCCTCTTTGGTACGACGAACCATGGCAGTAAAACCTCAATCAGGGCACTTGAGACAATCGTTAACGCAGCATTAATGCCCGGTCACGATCATCTGAATATTTGTGGGACGACACCGTCATGGGTGCCGAACGTAATGGAATCGAGGCGTTGCGCGTTGCTTTGTCAACATTGCGCGAAGCCTGTCAAGAGTTTACAAACAACCATGAACGTAAGTATATTGCGTAGCAAGCTACTTATCTACTCGCCGTTTGTTTTTTACCCTTCCACACTTCTTGTGCGCACCCTGCGCGCCTGACCCGAGGATCTTCATGCAACTTAAGCCAGCTGTTACCGCTCTGGTCACTGCCGTCGCCCTGGCATCGCTGCTCAGCGGATGTAAAAAGGAAGAAGCGGCTCCGCCCGCTCAAGCCCCTCAGGTCGGCGTGGTCACTATTCAACCGCAAGCCTTTACCCTGACCACCGAGCTGCCGGGCCGCACCACCGCCTACCGCATCGCGGAAGTTCGCCCGCAGGTCAATGGCATCATTCTCAAGCGCCTGTTCAAGGAAGGCGCGGACGTGAAGGAAGGGCAACAGCTCTACCAGATCGACCCGTCGGTGTACGAAGCCACCCTGAAAAGCGCGCAAGCCACCCTGACCCAGACCAAATCCATCACCGACCGCTACAAGCAGCTGGTCGATGAGCAAGCCGTGAGCCGTCAGGAATACGACACCGCCGTGGCCAACCGCATGACGGCGGAAGCCAACGTTCAAACCGCGCAGATCAACGTGCGGTACACCAAGGTGTACGCGCCGATCTCCGGGCGTATCGGCCGTTCTTCGGTGACCGAAGGCGCGCTGGTCAGCAACGGCCAGGCCGACTCCATGGCCGTGATCCAGCAACTGGACCCGATCTACGTCGACGTCACGCAGTCTTCGGCCGAAATGCTGAAGCTGCGCCGCGACCTGGAAAGCGGCCAGCTGGAGAAAGCCGGCGCGAATGCCGCCAAGGTCAAGCTGACGCTGGAAGACGGCAGTGACTACGGCCAGGACGGCAAGCTGGAGTTCTCCGAAGTGTCGGTCGACCAGACCACCGGCTCCGTGACCCTGCGCGCCGTGTTCCCCAACCCTGACCACACCCTGCTGCCGGGCATGTTCGTGCACGCCCAGTTGCAGGCTGGCGTGAACAGCAAGGCCATCCTGGCGCCGCAGCAAGGCGTGACCCGCGACCTCAAGGGCATTCCAACGGCGCTGGTGGTCAACGCCGACAACAAGGTCGAGCAGCGTGTACTGGTGGCCAATCGCACCGCCGGCGCCTATTGGTTGGTGGAAAAAGGCCTCAACGCCGGTGACCGCGTGATCACTGAAGGCCTGCAGTACGTGAAGCCGGGTGTGGAGGTCAAGGTCAAGGACGCTGACAACGCCAAGCCTGCCGGAACGGTTGCTGCTCCTGCTGCCACTACGGGCAAAGGGGAGTAATTCATGTCGAAATTTTTTATCGACCGTCCCATTTTCGCCTGGGTAATTGCCCTGGTGATCATGCTGGTCGGGGCACTGTCGATCCTGAAGTTGCCCATCAACCAATACCCGGCCATCGCGCCAACCGCCATCGACATCCAGGTAACCTACCCAGGCGCGTCCGCACAAACCGTGCAGGACACCGTGGTGCAGGTCATCGAGCAACAGCTCAACGGTATCGACAACCTGCGGTATGTGGCCTCGGACAGTAACTCCGACGGCAGCATGACCATCACCGCGACGTTCAACCAGGGTACCAACCCGGACATCGCCCAGGTTCAGGTGCAGAACAAGCTGAACCTGGCGACCCCACTGCTGCCGCAAGAAGTGCAGCAGCAGGGTATCCGCGTGACAAAGTCGGTGAAGAACTTCCTGATGGTGATCGGTCTGGTGTCGGAAGACGGCAGCATGACCAAGGACGACCTCTCCAACTACATCGTTTCCAACATCCAGGACCCGATTTCCCGGACTCCGGGCGTCGGTGACTTCCAGGTGTTCGGCTCGCAGTACGCGATGCGTATCTGGCTGGACCCGGCCAAGCTGAACAACTTCCAGTTGACGCCAGTCGATGTCAGCACGGCGATTGCCGCGCAGAACGTCCAGGTGGCCACCGGTCAATTGGGCGGCCTGCCTGCCCTGCCCGGCAACCAGCTGAACGCAACCATCATCGGCAAGACGCGTCTGCAAACGGCGGAGCAATTCGGCAATATCCTGATGAAGGTGAATGCCGACGGCTCCCAGGTTCGCCTGCGTGACGTGGCCCGCATCGAACTGGGCGGCCAGAACTACAGCATCAGCGCGCAGTTCAACGGCAACCCGGCATCCGGCATGGCGATCAAGCTCGCGTCCGGCGCCAACGCCCTGGACACCGCCAAGGCCATCCGTGCCACCGTGGCGTCGCTGGAGCCGTTCTTCCCGCCTGGCATGAAGGCGGTGGTGCCGTATGACACCACCCCCGTGGTGACCGAATCGATCTCCGGTGTGGTTCACACCCTGGTCGAAGCGATCGTGCTGGTGTTCCTGGTGATGTTCCTGTTCCTGCAGAACTTCCGCGCCACCATCATCACCACCATGACGGTGCCGGTGGTCTTGCTGGGTACCTTCGGGATCCTGGCCGCGTTCGGCTTCACCATCAACACCCTGACCATGTTCGGCATGATCCTGGCCATCGGCCTGCTGGTGGACGATGCCATCGTGGTGGTGGAAAACGTCGAGCGGGTGATGGCCGAGGAACACCTGTCGCCCAAGGAGGCGACGGTCAAGTCCATGGGCCAGATCCAGGGCGCCCTGGTGGGTATTGCGCTGGTGCTGTCGGCGGTACTGCTGCCGATGGCGTTCTTCGGCGGTTCCACCGGGGTGATCTACAAACAGTTCTCCATCACCATCGTTTCGGCCATGGCGTTGTCGGTACTGGTTGCGCTGATCTTCACCCCGGCGCTGTGCGCCACCATGCTCAAGCCGATCGACCCGCAAAAGCACGGCCAACCCAAGCGCGGCTTCTTCGGCTGGTTCAACCGCACCTTCGACCGTGGCGTACTGAGCTACGAGCGCGGCGTGGGCAACATGATCAAGCACAAGATCCCGGCGTTCCTGGTGTATCTGCTGATCTTCGCCGGCATGATCTGGCTGTTCATGCGCATCCCCGCCGCGTTCCTGCCCGATGAAGACCAGGGTGTGATCTTTGCCCAGGTGCAGACACCGGTCGGTTCGACGGCCGAGCGTACGCAAAAAGTCATCGACGACATGCGTATCTACCTGCTCAACGACAAGGAAGGCGAGCCAGGCGAAGGCAAAGGCGTGAAATCGGTGTTCACCGTGAACGGCTTCAACTTCGCCGGTCGTGGCCAAAGCTCGGGCCTGGCGTTCGTGATGCTCAAGCCGTGGGATGAGCGTGATGCGTCCACGTCAGTATTCGAAATCGCCAAGCGTGCCCAAGGCTACTTCATGCAGACCTTCCAGGACGCCATGGTGTTTGCCATCGTGCCGCCGTCCGTACTGGAGCTGGGTAACGCCACCGGTTTCGACGTGTTCCTGCAAGACCAGGGCGGTGTCGGCCATGAGAAGTTGATGGCGGCGCGTAACCAGTTCCTGGGCATGGCGGCGCAGAGCAAGATCCTGGCCGGTGTGCGCCCCAACGGCGTGAACGATGAGCCGCAATACGAGCTCACCGTGGACGACGAAAAGGCCAGCGCCCAAGGCATCACGCTGTCCAACATCAACCAGACCCTGGCGATTGCCCTGGGTGGCAGCTACGTCAACGACTTCATCGACCGTGGCCGCGTGAAGAAAGTCTACGTGCAAGGTGAAGCGGCCAGCCGCATGTCGCCCGAAGACTTGAACAAATGGTACGTGCGCAGCGACTCCGGGAAGATGGTGCCGTTGTCGGCCATCGCCTCCGGCAAGTGGATCTACGGCTCGCCCAAGCTCTCGCGCTATAACGGTGTGGCTGCGATGGAAATCCTCGGCACCCCGGCACCGGGCTACAGCACCGGTGACGCCATGGCCGAAGTCGAACGTATCGCCAAGCAACTGCCGGCGGGTGTCGGCTACGCCTGGACGGGCCTGTCGTACGAAGAACGCCTCTCCGGCTCCCAGGCGCCTGCGCTGTACGCCCTGTCGCTGCTGGTGGTGTTCCTGTGCCTGGCGGCGCTGTACGAAAGCTGGTCGATCCCGATCGCGGTGGTGCTGGTCGTGCCGTTGGGCGTGGTGGGTGCGTTGATCGCCACCAGCATGCGCGGGTTGTCCAACGACGTGTTCTTCCAGGTGGGCCTGTTGGTGACGGTGGGCCTGGCGGCGAAAAACGCCATCCTGATCGTGGAGTTCGCCAAAGAGCTCCACGAACAAGGCAAGGGCATCGTCGAAGCCGCCATCGAAGCCTCGAGGATGCGTCTGCGCCCGATCATCATGACGTCCATGGCGTTCATCCTCGGCGTACTGCCGCTGGCGATCTCCTCGGGCGCGGGTTCAGGCAGCCAGCACGCCATCGGTACCGGCGTGATTGGCGGTATGATCACGGCCACTGTACTGGCGATCTTCTGGGTGCCGTTGTTCTTTGCAACCGTGTCCGCCATCGGCGACCGCAAACCGAAAGAAACCAAGCAAACTCCTAAAGAGGCTGGCCAATGAGCAAGTCGCTACTCTCCCTAGCCGTCACCGCCTTCGTGCTCAGTGGCTGCTCGCTGATACCTGACTACCAGCGCCCCGAAGCGCCGGTGGCGGCACAGTTCCCGCAGGGCCCGGCGTATTCGTCGGCCCAGGCGCCGAACCAGGCCGCTGCCGAGCAGGGCTGGAAGCAGTTTTTCCACGACCCAGCCCTGCAACAGCTGATCCAGACCGCGCTGGTGAACAACCGTGACCTGCGCGTCGCGGCCCTGAACATCGACGCTTACGCGGCGCAGTACCGCATCCAGCGCGCCGACCTGTTTCCGGCCATTTCGGCCACGGGCAGCGGCAGCCGCCAGCGGGTCCCGGCGCGTGCCTCGCAGACCGGTGAAGCCGGCATCACCAGCCAGTACTCGGCCACCCTAGGGATCAGCTCTTACGAGCTGGACCTGTTCGGCCGCGTGCGCAGCCTGAGCGAGCAAGCGCTGCAACAGTACTTTGCGACTGAAGAAGCGCGCCGCAGCACCCAGATCAGCCTGGTGGCAAACGTGGCCAATGCCTACCTGACCTGGCAGGCCGACAAGGAACTGCTCAAGCTCACCCAGGACACCCTGGGCGCGTTCGAGCAGAGCTTCAAGCTCACCTCGCGCAGCAACGAAGTCGGCGTGGCGTCGGCCCTCGACCTGAGCCAGGCGCGCACCTCGGTGGAAAACGCCCGCGTGCAGCTGGCCCGGTATACGCGCCAGGTCGCCCAGGACGAAAACAGCCTGACCCTGCTGCTGGGCACAGGCCTGCCGGCGAATATCGCCAGCAAGCCGCTGTCGGATGACCTGCTCAGCGAAGTACCGGCCGGGTTGCCCTCGGACCTGCTGCAACGTCGTCCCGACATCATGCAGGCCGAGTACAACCTCAAGGCGGCCAACGCCAACATCGGCGCGGCCCGTGCCGCGTTCTTCCCGAGCATCAGCTTGACGGCCAACGCCGGCACCCTGAGCCCGGACCTGGGCGGCCTGTTCAAAGGCGGCTCGGGCACCTGGTCGTTCGCGCCGCAGATCAACATCCCGATCTTCAACGCCGGCAGCCTGCGCGCCAGCCTGGATTACTCCAAGATCCAGAAAGAGATCAACGTGGCGAACTACGAAAAGGCGATCCAGACCGGCTTCCAGGAAGTCTCCGACGGCCTCGCCGCGCGTGAGACCTACCAGCAGCAACTGGAGGCCCAGCGTGGTTTCGTCGCGGCCAACCAGGATTACTACCGCCTGGCCGAGCGTCGCTACCGCATCGGTGTCGACAGCAACCTGACGTTCCTCGATGCCCAGCGCCAGTTGTTCAGTGCCCAGCAGTCGCTGATCACCGACCGCCTGGCCCAGCTGACCAGCGAGGTCAACCTGTACAAGGCCCTCGGCGGTGGCTGGAACGAGCAGACCGCGCAGAACGAGCAGTCGAAACAAGAAGCGCCGGCGCTGAAGTTGTTCTGATGCGGTTGTAAAAAGTAACGCCGTTGCAAACAAAACCGCTTCCCTCACCGGAAGCGGTTTTTTTATGCCTGACTTACCGGCTGTAGTGAGCGGGCTTGCCCCGCGCTGGGTGGCGAAGCCGCCCCAATAGGATCACGTAGGGGTATCAGGTTAATTTGAGGCGCCTGGATTAGGGCCGCTTGCAGCCCAGCGCGGGGCAAGCCCGCTCACTACAAATCTGTGATCCATGCAACGTCAGTTGCCTTGCTTTTCCTTCAACCTTTCGGGGTAAAATTGGTAACAGATTCTTACAGACCACAGAGGGAGCTTGTCGTAATGATCGTAGGAATCGACCTGGGGACCACCAACAGTCTCGCTGCCGTCTGGCGCGGTGATGCCGCCGAAATGGTGCCCAATGCCCTTGGCCAACTGCTGACCCCAAGCGTGGTCGGGCTGGATGATCAGGGCCGTGTGCTGGTAGGCCAGGCCGCCAAAGAGCGCCTGCACACCCATCCGCACCTGACCACTTCGCTGTTCAAGCGCTACATGGGCAGCGCCACCGAAGTTCGTCTGGGCGACCGCTCGTTCCGTCCGGAAGAACTGTCCGCGCTGGTGCTCAAAAGCCTCAAGGAAGACATCGAGCGCACCTACGGCCAGGCCGTCATCGAAGCCGTGATCAGCGTGCCCGCCTACTTCAGCGACGGGCAACGCAAGGCCACGCGCATCGCCGGTGAACTGGCCGGGCTCAAGGTCGAAAAGCTGATCAACGAACCCACGGCCGCCGCCCTCGCCTACGGCCTGCATCAGCGCGACAAGGAAACCTCGTTCCTGGTCTTCGACCTGGGTGGCGGTACGTTCGACGTGTCGATCATCGAGCTGTTCGACGGCGTGATGGAAGTGCGCGCCAGCGCGGGCGACAACTTCCTCGGTGGCGAAGACTTCGACACCCTGTTGCTGGAGCACTTCGTTGACAGCCAGCGCAACGCCCAAGGCTTCCCGCCCACCCGCAGCGTGCTGCAAGCCCTGCGCCGCGAAGCCGAGCGCGTGCGCAAGGCCTTGGGCCAGGACGAGAGCGCCGACTTCGCCCTGCGCGTCGACGGCCAGCAATGGGTGAAAACCATCACCCAACAGGAACTGGCCAAGCTCTACACGCCGTTGCTCGAACGCCTGCGCGCGCCCATCGAACGGGCCCTGCGCGATGCGCGGATTCGGGTCGGCGACCTCGATGAGATCCTGCTGGTGGGCGGCACCACGCGCATGCCGCTGGTGCGCAAACTCGCCGCCGGTCTGTTCGGACGCTTCCCGTCCATCAGCCTCGACCCGGACCAGGTGGTCGCCCACGGCGCCGCGATCCAGGCTGCGCTCAAGGCCCGCTCCGCCGCGCTCGAGGAAGTGGTGCTGACCGACGTGTGCCCCTACACCTTGGGCATCGAAACCTCGAACCAGTACGGCAGCCATATCGAAAGCGGCCACTACCTGCCGTTGATCGAGCGCAACAGCAGCGTGCCGGTGAGCCGGGTCAAAAGCGTGGTCACCTTGCATGATGACCAGCAGCACGTGCTGCTGAAGATCTACCAGGGCGAAAGCCGCCTGGTCAAAGACAACATCGAACTGGGCCAACTGGACATTCCCGTGCCCAAACGCAAGGCCGGGGAAGTCTCGCTGGACGTGCGCTTCACTTACGACAACAACGGCCTGCTGGAAGCCCAGGTCAGCATTCCGCTGACCGGCGAGCAGCACTCGCTGGTGATCGAGAACACCCCTGGCGTGCTCAGCCCGGATCAAATCCAGCAACGCCTGCAAGCCTTGGCGCTGTTGAAGATTCACCCGCGCGACCAGCAGGTCAACACCGTGCTCATTGCACGCCTGGAACGGCTCTATCAGGAAAGCCTGGGTGAACTTCGCGAGCAGCTTGGGCATTGGGCCGGGCAGTTCCAGCAAGTGCTCGACACCCAGGATGAACGGCGCATTCGCGAAGCGCGCAGTGAATTGACCCGTCAACTTGAGCAACTCGACAACGGGTTCTGGCGCTGAGAGACCACCACATGGAATGTTGGACCCTGCTGCAACTGCCCGACGACGCCGACGAGCGCACCATCAAGCGCAGCTATGCGCGCCTGCTCAAAAACTGCCGGCCGGATGACGACGCGGCAGGCTTCCAGCGACTGCGTGAGGCCTATGAAGAAGCACTGGCCTACGCACGCTGGCGAGCCGACGCGCAAGAGGAGCAACCCGCCGCTGCAACGCCGATTGCCGAACCCGCCTACGCCAACCTCAACGACCTCGCCGAGCTGATGAACGTCAGCGTCCTGCAACCTGCCCCCGTGGAAGCGCCCAAGGCTGACCCCGCGCAGGCACTGCTCAGCGGCCTCAATGCCAACAACTTCATCGAACGCTGGGCCCTGGCCATTCAACAGGACTGCACCGACGCCTACCAGGCGGGCTTGTTGCGTCATTGCTTCGAGCATCCGGGCGAGCGCGTTGCGATCGCCCGTTGGGCAGCGAACCACCTGGAATGGCTGACGCCCTGGCAACAGGTTGCCATGACGCCGTGGCAGCACGACGTGCTCAGCGGCGAGCTGCTGCAGGACTACCGCGCCGGTTTGCAGGCGCTGCTGGAGCAAAAGGCCGAGCGCGAGTTCATCATCGAGCTCACGCAGTACAACAGCCAGCCGTGGCTGCGGGTGTTCGACCTGCAACAGCAGTGGCAACGCCTTATCCTGCAGCTGCTCCACGACACCACCTGGAGCGTGCCGCTGTTCGAGCGGGTGTGTCAGGTGTTCGGCTGGGACGACCAGAAAGGCGTATACCCGGAACCGGCCTGGATGTGGCGCGAGCTGGTGTCGCGTTGCGAGCAGGAAAGTTTCTTCGTCAACCTGCAGGACAAGGCCAACGACACCCGCCGCACCTCTGCCGATGCTTTGGCGGCGCGCCTGTTGCTTACGCCGATGAGCGTGAAGGAACAAAACCGCTTGGTCGCAGGCTTTGATGAGAATGCGTGGAACGCCACTCGACACCTGTCTGAGGTGCTGACCTGGCGCTACCCGGACTTGCTCGAACGACTGCCGGATTCGCACGTTTTTTTCTGGCGAAAATTCCTGCCTCGTGGGGTGACCCTTGATAGCTGGATCAGAGTCTGGGCCGGATTAGCCCTGGCGAACGGCCTGGCCTTTCATCAAGTCCTCGACACCTCGCTGCCGGCCAAATTCTTTTTGTTTATCCTGCTGTCGGTCATTCCCGCGCTCTGCGCCCTGCGCGGCGCCCAATTATGGGCCGACTTCACCTCACGCTTGATTGTCCAGGACCTGCGGCTCAGCGAACGCCTGTTGCCCGAACGGCTCTGCGTCGACCAGTTCAGGCTCGTGCTACGCCATGGTATTCCCCAATTGGTGTTGCTACTGGTGTTCGGCTACATTCTCGGGATCATGGGCATGCTGACCTACCTGGGCATGATCCTGATCAGCCTGTTTCACTCGCGGCGAATCGGCAAGGTCAACGAAAATTTCAATGCCAGGATCCCGTGGATCAAAGGGTTGCATTGGGCTTATTGGAGCCCGCTGCAAGTGGTGTTCTTGATAGCAATGGTGGCCGCAACCCTCGCCTGCCAGAAATTTCTGCCCGCCATCCCGTGGACCAGTTTGAACACCCTGCACTAAGCGCCGGAAACCGGGCCGGACCTCATGAGTCCGGCCCCGCAACTTGCGTTCGATCATCGCCCACAACCCGCCCGTCCCTACTTTCATCGCCCCCGCACCGCCCCGCACCATGGCCGCCACCTGCATAAACCCAATAACAACAGGTCCTTACGCCATGAGCACTTTCTACCCGCGCCAGCTTTTGCTGGCCACCGCTGTCGCCAGCCTTGCCCTGCCCGTTGTCGCCGAAGAACACGGCTTTTTTGAAGACGCGAGCGCCAACCTGAACCTGCGTAATTTCTTCTTCAACCGCAACTACACCAACTCCACCAAAACCCAGGGCGGCGCGCAGGAGTGGACGCAAAGTTTCATCCTCGATGCCAAGTCCGGCTTTACCCAGGGCACCGTGGGCTTTGGCGTGGATGTGCTGGGGCTGTACGCGCTGAAGCTCGACGGCGGGCGCGGCACCGGTGGGACCCAGTTGTTGCCGTTGGACCAGGATGGGCGCCCCGCGGATGAATTCGGGCGCCTGGGCGTGGCGTTCAAGGCGCGGGTTTCCAACACAGAAGTCAAGGTCGGCGAATGGATGCCGGTGCTGCCGATCCTGCGCGCGGACGATGGCCGTTCCTTGCCGCAAACCCTGCGCGGCGGGCAGGTCACGTCCAGGGAAATAGACGGCCTGACCCTCTACGGCGGCCAATTTCGCGCCAACAGCCCGCGTGACGACAGCAGCATGACCGACCTGTCAATGTCGGGCAGAACCGCCTTCACCTCCGACCGCTTCAACTTCCAGGGCGGCGAATATGCCTTCAACGACAAGCGCACCCAGGTCGGCCTGTGGAACGCCCAGCTCAAGAACATCTACAGCCAGCAGTTCATCAACCTGACCCACAGCCAGCCGATCGGCGACTGGACCCTGGGCGCCAACCTCGGTTTCTTCTACGGCAAGGATGACGGCGGCGCGCGTGCGGGCGAGCTGGACAACAAGACCTGGTCCGGCCTGTTCTCCGCCCGATACGGCGGCAACACCTTTTACATCGGCCTGCAGAAACTCACCGGCAACAGCGCCTGGATGCGTGTCAACGGCACCAGCGGCGGCACCCTTGCCAATGACAGCTACAACGCCAGCTACGACAATGCCCAGGAGAAATCCTGGCAGATACGCCACGACTACAACTTCGTCGCCCTCGGCGTACCCGGCCTGACCCTGATGAACCGCTATATCAGCGGCAGCAATGTGCACACAGGCTCGATCACCGACGGCAAGGAATGGGGCCGCGAAAGCGAATTGGGTTACACCGTGCAAAGTGGCGCGGTCAAAAACCTCACGGTGCGCTGGCGCAATTCCAGCATGCGCCGCGACTACAGCAACAATGAGTTCGACGAGAACCGGTTGATCGTCAGCTATCCGATCAGCCTGTTGTGAAACCCAATAACATCGTTCAAGAGGGCGCCTTTAACATGGCGCCTCAATTCAATCGGGAACGGTTGCCAACAGCGCACGACTGATGAATGCCGATCAACATCGAAGCGAGCAGGTAACCCCCCGATGAATACAATACCCACGCAAACACCTATAACAACCATGTCCCCTCCCCCCCAACCAGCGCCTGCGTCCGACAGCAATTTTCGCTCACGAACACTAGTGCTGGTGGACGACGGCAATCTGAAGGCCACGGTAAAAATTGACGAATTTCTTTTAGATCCAAAAAAAACCGAGCACCTGGGCTCAAACTTGACGCTCGAGACGGGCGACGCTGCGGACCGGATCCATATTAGCCAGCGTCCCGACGGCAAGCTGAGCGTCAAAGTTAATGACAAGGAGTACAGCTTCGACGGCGATAAATCCGCCTCAGCCCCGTCTTCATCCAAGGACAAGCCCTCCCCACCCTTCTCCCTGAACATTAAAACCGCGGGGGGTAACGACACCATAACCCTGGACCCGAATGTGAGCGTCACCGTGAAGATCGAAGCGGGGGACGGCGATGACACCATTCAGGCCGGAGGAGGCGTTACCGACATTTATGGCGGGCGCGGCAATGACCATATTCGTCTTGGCCGTGGGATCAGTTACGCCGAAGGCAACGAGGGTGACGACACGATGATCGGCGGCACCGGGGATTCGGTGATGTACGGAAACCAGGGCAAGGATCGTTTATATGCGGGGGCCGGGGCTGCCAGTAAGACCAGCCACTTGGATGGCGGCGATGGCGACGACCAGCTGTACGCGGGCAATGGGCATACCGTGATAAACGGAGGCCGCGGCAACGACCGGATAATCGCTCACGACGACACGGTCATCTACACCGGCAAGGGATCCGATACGGTGTGGGCCAACGGCAGCAAAGCGCGCATTTATGCAAAAGGTGGCGACCGTCTGTTAGGCACAGAACACTCGACCATCACCCGGCAGGCGCCGAGCGATGCGGGACGCAAAGCGTTTAAAATCCAAGGCACGGATGCGTTCAAACAGCGGGTCGAAGATGACCTGGAGTTGCTCCGAGCTTCGCCTGCGGGGAGGAAGATGCTGGAGGAGATGGATAACGCCGCTCAGAACAATGGCGCGCCAGTCACTATCGAACAGTCTGAAGCCAATATGTACCGCTTCAATACCCGTGAGCTGAATACGTTGAGCATGGAGGACCGGAACAAGATCAAGCTGGACGACCCGAAAGTTGGCGGATTGAAAGATGGAGTGCCCGGCGCCCGTGCAGATCAAGGCCGACTTTTTTATAACCCGAGCCTCATTCATGTAAAACCTGACCCGACCGCCCCGGAGCTCACATCCCCTATCGTCCAGTTCTACCACGAGATGGCGCATGCCTGGAACGGCGCCAACGGTACACTCCTGGAAGGCACCAGCAAGCCATCACCCGACCACCCGGAGCGCCCTGGCCCGCCTAATATGGAACTACAAGCTGTCGGCCTGCCCACTGACGCACCGCCCTTCGACTTCGATAACGACCCCTCCACCCCGCCGACCTCGACCAACCCTGCGCCGTTCACCGAGAACGCCTTGAGAGCAGAAATGGGCAGGCCGGCTCGGACCAAGTACGCCTGAACCTGACGGCGGGCTGACGCGGCAGCCCGCCGCATCCTGGCCCATCCGACGTTGCGTCTATCAGCGCATGAACTTTCGTCGATGATCTTGCTGTATCGTGCGCGCCTGCCCCCCTGCTGATCTGCCCAGCAGCGGCTTCAATTCGAGCCCGCGCACACCATGAAACTCTACGCCCTTGCAATCACTGTGCTGACGCTCGCCTTGAGCCTTGGCGGCTGCATTGGTTCGCCTATCGCCCTGACACCACAGACCGAACAGCGCCTGCAAGCCCAGGCGCCGATCCGCTTTTTGCTGACTTTCGATGACGGCCCGAGCGCCTCGGGCTACAACAACCCGAGCCGTTCGGTGGTGGCTGACCTGGCGCAGAACCCGGTGCTGCCGGGAATCAAGGCGGTGTTCTTCCTGCAGACCGAAGCCGCCCGCTCCGGCGGCAGTTCACGCGGGCGCAAGACCATGGAGCGTGAATACGCCGGCGGGCATATCCTGGCGTTCCACACGGCCACCGCGTTCCATACCAACCACCGCTGGCTGAGCGACGCCGAACTGGAACGCACCCTCACCCAGGGCGCGGCGGATATTGCCGCGATCACGGGCAGCCCGCCCGTGCTGGTCCGCCCGCCGTTCTGGAACTACGACCGGCGCACTTTCGCCGCCTACCGGCGCCATGGCATGCAGGTGTTGCTGACCGACTTGAGCGCCAACGACGGCAAGATCTGGGGTTTCAACGCCAGCCCACGCCGCCGCGCCAACCTGTATCGGCAACTGTCGGTGGTGCGCGAGCGTATCGCCCTGGGCGAATTGCCAACCGTGGACGGGGTGATTCCGGTGGTGGTGACCTTCCACGACATCAACCGCTACACCGCAATCCATATGCAGGAGTACTTGCAGATCCTGCTGGACAGCGCCCGGATCAACGGCATGAAGACCGCCGCCGAGCCGTTCTACACCGACACCGCCGGGCTTCAGCGCGCCGCGCTGGCGCGGACGGTGAAGGATGTGAACCAGCCGGTGCATCTGCCGGGCGTATGGAACTGGCTGTGGGATGCTGATTCGCGCTGATAGCCAAGCGGACTCAAGCTTTGTTAACAAAAAGCCGCCTGATACATCGGAATCGCAAGCGAGTCCAGGCCACTCAATGATCGCTATTTCAAGCGAGCTCCCATTGAGAAGATAAATTCATGACAGTGACAGCAATCCATCAGGCACCTCTGCCTTTACCTTCGCCATCCCCCTCGCCTGCCAATCAGCCACAGGTCGACGACGAACCGATCCTGGTGCTGGCCGACAACGCGGATGTCAAAATCGAGGACGTCTTAGAGCCAATAACCATAAACGGCGTAAAGTATATTGGAACAGACGAGGTGCGAATTACGACTAAGAACAAAGCCGACCAAATCAGAATTCATGCCGGCGCCGACGGTAAGATCAATGCCAATGTGAACGGGATGTTCTATGAGCTACCCTTCGACCAGGGCGGTCCGAACAGGTCCTTGGTTATCAGAACGAACGGCGGCGATGACAAGGTGATCGTCGATCCGGATGTGAATGTCGATGTGTACGTCTCGACAGGAGACGGTGACGATCGAGTCACGGCGCAGGGCAGTGGTTACACTCGGGTTTTCGGTGGCGCCGGCAATGATTTCATTAAGCTGGGCAGTGGAAAAGGCTTGGCCTTTGGTGAGGATGGCGACGACCTGATGCTGGCAGGCACCGGCAATGCTGTTATGTCAGGGGGCAACGGTAATGACCGGATGTATGCAGGCTTTGGCCCTGCGAATCGCTTACTGCACATAAGCGGGGATGCCGGCAGCGACAGGCTCTACGGGGGTGCAGGAAAAGTCGTCCTGAACGGTGGCCTGGGCGATGACACCTTGGTCGGTCACAAGCGCACCACGATGTATACCGGCAACGGGAACGACAAGGTTTACGCCTACGACGCCGACGACCGCATCTACGCCAAGAAGACCGACCAGGTTCACAATCAAAAAGATGCCAGGATCACTGAGACTCAGCCCAGCAACGCCGGAAGGCGTGCTTTCAACATCGTCGGCTCCGCAGCGTTCATCGCCAGGGTCGAGGACAAGCTGGAGGAACTGAGAGGTTCGCCGGCCGGGCAAAAGGTCCTTGAAGAAATGGACAAGCTGGCCGACAAGCTCGGCAGTCCAGTGGTCATCGCTTCGCAACCTGAACATGGCACCCTGGACACCTATAATTTTGGCCCCTTCTTGATGCCATCACCTCCTAATGGACAGCACTATTGGGGCGCGTCTGCAGGGTATATCGTTAATGACGTGCCTGGCGCCCCCTCGACACAAGCGAAAATCACTCTTGCATCCAATCACTTTATTGGCGAGCACGGTCTGACGCCCCTCGTCAGCTTTTTCCATGAAGTCATCCACGCTTACCATGGCGCGACCGGAACCCGACTTCCGGGTGAGCAACCGGTGATAAACAGCAATGGCACACCGCTTGTTTGGGACGCAAAGGTTGTTCAAGAACCCATTAACGAACTTCAGACGGTCGGACTTTCCAACTTGGGAACCCCGTTCGATTTCGACAATGACCCAAGCACGCCCCCCACCACAGTCCACCCCTACCCCTTTTACGAGAACGCCTTGCGTGAGGAGATGGATGTTCCACTGCGCGAACGGTACACGCCGATATAAAAGTCCGATCCAAGGCTGGCGGCCTACATGGCCGTAAAAACCGATTACAAATTAAGCGGAACGTCCTGACCGCTACGGTCACATCTCAAGGGTCAGAGCCAAATTCTGGCTCTTGGATTAAGGACCGCAAAAATGGACGACATAAACAGCCTTACCTCTGCTACTTCATATCAGATCGACACCCAGCACCGCGAAACAGCTGCGCGGCCATTCCCCGCTCCGGTGGCAACGTTTGCCAGGGAGGACTACGGGCCCGCCAAAAAGCCGCTCCTGGCGCTATCTATTGACCAACCCGTCCAGGCGCACCTGCAACTGCTCTTGGATGATGGCAACTTGAAAGCCAGCGGCCAGTCGGTCTGGGAGCTGGACAACCCCTTCAGCCTGAAGAACAGCTTGATCCTTGAAACCAAGGACAGGGCAGATCAGATCCATATCAGCCAGACACTCCCCGGCCAGTTGGATGTCCAGGTCAACGGTCAGTTGTATCGTTTCGACAGCGAAGATAGAAACGGCCAGCCATTGGCCTTCCACATCAAGACGCACGGGGGTAACGATAATATCCGCATTGACGCCAACGTGATTCAGCCCATCACGGTGGATGCCGGGGACGGCGATGACCGGGTGCGCGCCGGTGGTGGTTATACGCGCCTGTTTGGTGGCGAGGGTAATGACGTCCTGCGCCTTGGCAGCGGCGTGGGTTACGCCGAAGGCAACGACGGCGATGACCTGATCATAGGCGGCAGCGGCGATAACGTTCTCTATGGCAACAATGACAATGACCGCCTCTACGCAGGTGCGGGGCCAGAAAGCAAAACGAGCTACCTGGATGGCGGTAACGGCAATGACCGGCTGTCTGCCGGCAACGGTCATACCGTGTTGCATGGCGGCGCTGGCGATGACCGCCTGGTGGGCTACGACCGCAGCACGTTCTATACCGGCAGCGGCAGCGATACGGTGATTGCCAATCGGCCTGGCGACCTGATCTACGCGCAAGCCGGCGATTCGATCAAGCGCCCTAACGGCTCAGTGTTGACCACCGTGACGGCCGACCTGTCGCCGCTTGAGGGCTTTGTCATAAAGGGCTCGGCCGAATTTATCCAACGGGTTGAAGACGATCTGGCCTTGCTGCGCAGCTCGCCACACGGCAAGCAAATGCTTGCCGAGATGAGTGCGCTGGCCCAACGTAACGGCGCGCCGGTAACCGTTGTGGAGGACCTGGTCGACACGGGCAGCCAGTACGTCTATGGCAGCCAGGAACTCAAGACATTGCTGCACCACGAACGCCCACCGATAGTCGGCGGCGACCCCAAGTGGGGTTTTATGGTCGACGGCGTGCCGGGGTCACGCGCTGACCGAGCTGAAATCGTCTACAACCGCTCCGACCTGGACGTGCTGGCCGGCGTGACTTACTCGCCGATCACAGCGCTCTATCACGAAATGGTGCATGCCTATAACGCAGGTCATGGCACTGCATTGGCGGGTTCGACCATCGAGGCGCTTGATGGCAAGTTCTACGAGACGTCCAACAGCGAACTTCAAGCCGTGGGGCTGCCCACCACACCAGCGACGCCCCCTAACCCCAAATCGCTCACTGAAAACGCCTTGAATGAAGAAATGGGCAAGCCGCTGCGCAGCCAATACGTTGGCTGATCTCTGTCAGCGCTCGTTTGCCAGCCGCAAACCTAACGGCCACCGTCTTGCGGTATGGTGCGCGCCTGCCGCTGCTGATCCAGACAGCAGAATCGGGTTTCCCGTGGGAGCTGGCTTGCCTGCGATAGCGGTGGTGAATTCGCCACCGCTATCGCAGGCAAGCCAGCTCCCACATTGACTGCATTTCAGGTCAGGTCTGCTGGCGCGACTCCACGCCCAACTCATCCCACACCGACTCGGCCAAGTGAAACGTCGCATTCGCCGCCGGAATCCCGCAATAGATGGCGCTTTGCATCAGCACTTCCTTGATCTCGGCACGGGTCACGCCGTTGCTGGCGGCGGCGCGCAGGTGCAGCTTGAGTTCTTCGTTGCGGTTCATGCCGATCAGCATGGCGATGGTGATGAGGCTGCGGGTGTGCCTCGGCAGGCCGGGGCGGGTCCAGATATCACCCCAGGCGTGGCGGGTGATCATTTCCTGGAATTCGCTGTTGAACTCGGTCAGGGCGTTGAGGCTGCGCTCGACATGGGCGTCACCCAGCACTTCGCGGCGCACGTGCAGGCCGTCGGCGTAACGTTGTTTCTCGTCCACGAAAAGCTCCTTAGCGGGTCAGCAGGAATTCCAGCACACGGTCGCTGAACGCGGCCCCGGCCTGGACGTTGGACAGGTGCGCCGCATAGAACTCGGCGTACTCGGCCCCCTTTACATGGTTCTGGATAAAGTGGCCGCCAGCCGGCGGCGTTACGGCATCTTCAGTGCCGGCAATCACCAGGGTCGGCACCTTGATCGAGGCCAGTTGGTCACGCAGGTCGGCGTCACGCACGGCCGCGCAGTTGGCGGCGTAACCCTCAGGCGATGTCGCCGCGAGCATGTCGGTAATCAGCTTGGCCTGGTGCGGATTGGCGGCTGCAAAATCAGCGGTGAACCAGCGTGCAATCGACGCGTCGCGCAGGGCCACCATTGCCGCTGCGCCATCGCGCAGGACCGTCTCGATACGCGGGTTCCACACCTCGGGCGTGCCGATCCTGGCGGCAGTGTTGCACACCACCAGGCGGTGCAGGCGCTGGCCCGCGTTGATCCCCAGCCATTGGCCGATCAAGCCGCCCATGGACAAGCCGCAGAAGTGCGCGCGCGCAATGCCCAGCGCATCCAGCAGAGCGATCACATCGCGACCCAGTTGCTCGATGCTGTACGGCCCTGGCGTGACCAGGGATTTGCCATGGCCCCGGGTGTCCAGGCGCAGCACGCGAAAGTGCCGGGTGAATGCCGGGATCTGGATGTCCCACATGTGCAGGTCGGTACCCAACGAGTTGGAAAGCACCAGCACCGGCGCCTCCACAGGTCCGTCCAGTTGGTAATGCAGTTCGCCTTCGGCGAGTTGTACGAATGCCACGGAGGTCTCCTCAAGCAAAGTGTTCGGCTACGGCGCGGGTGACCCAGGTTTGAGCTTGGCCCAGGTAATGCGCGGGGTCGAGCAAGCGGTCCAGCTCAGCCGCCGACAGCTCGGCGGTGACTTGCGGTTCATCGGCCAATACCGCGCGCAGGTGCCGCCCCTCTGCGACGGCGCGTTTGCAGCATTGCTCCAGCAAGTGGTGCGCCGTTTCACGACCCAGGCGCTGGGCGAGCACGCTGCTGACGGCTTCGGCCAGCACCAGGCCTTGGGTCAGGTCGAGGTTTTGCGCCATGCGCTGCGGGTCAATTTCCAAGCCTTCGCTGACCAGCACGGCCTGCTGCAACGCGCCGGAGACCAGGCGGCAAATCTGCGGCAGGGTTTCCCATTCGGCATGCCACAAACCCAGGCTGCGCTCGTGTTCCTGGGGCATGGCGCTGAACATCGTCGCCACCAGGCCCGGCACGCGGGTGGCGGCGCTGATCAGCACCGCCGCGCCCACCGGGTTGCGTTTATGCGGCATGGTGGATGAGCCGCCCTTGCCCGGCGCGGACGGCTCGAACACTTCCGCCGCTTCGGTCTGCATCAGCAGGCTGATGTCACGGCCCAGTTTGCCGAGGCTGCCGGCGATCAGCCCGAGCACACTGGCGAACTCCACCAGGCGATCTCGTTGGGTGTGCCAGGGTTGTTCGGGCAAGGTCAGCTGCAACTCTTTTGCCAGCGCTTCGGCCACCGGCATTGCCTGCTCGCCGAGCGCCGCGAGGGTGCCGGATGCCCCGCCGAACTGCAGCACCAGCAGGCGCGGCTTCAGTTCATTCAGACGTTGGCGACTGCGGGTTACCGCCCCCAACCAACCGGCGATTTTCATCCCCAAGGTAACGGGCGTTGCCTGTTGCAACCAGGTCCGCCCCGCGAGTGGCACGCCAGCATAACGCTGGGCCTGCGTGGCAAGAACGCCGCCCAGGCGCGCCAGGTCCGCTTCGATCAACTCTACCGCCCGCCACGCCTGCAACACCAGGCCGGTGTCCATCACGTCCTGGCTGGTCGCACCCAAGTGCACATAACGCTCGGCCCCCGGGTCTTGGGCGGCAATCAACTTGCCCAGCGCCTTCACCAGCGGGATCGCGGAGTTCCCCGCCGTAGCGATCGCCACGCCGAGGGCGTCCACGTCGTACAACGACGCCAGGCACGCCTGGGCAATCGGTGCCACGGCGGCCTGGGGAATCAACCCGACCTGGGCCTGCGCCCGGGCCAGTGCCGCTTCAAAATCGAGCATGCCCTGCAGGCGCCCCTGGTCGCAAAATACCTGCGCCATGCTGTCGGCCGTGAAGTAAGCGTCGAACAGTTGGTTGCTCGTGCGCAGTGTCATAGCTCATCCCTTACAGATCGTGATGCAAATACGCCGCCTGTTTCGGCAAGCGCAAGCTGAACAGAAAAGCGATCGCCATCATCGCCGTGACGTACCAATAGAAGCTGTTTTCCATGCCGATGGATTTGAGGCTCAACGCGACGAACTCCGCCGAACCGCCAAAGATCGCATTGGCCACCGCATACGCCAGGCCCACGCCCAAGGCACGTACCTGAGGCGGGAACATCTCCGCTTTGACCAGGCCGCTGATGGAGGTATAGAAGCTGACAATCGCCAGCGCCAGGGTGATCAGCACAAAGGCCAGGAACGGGCTGCTGACGGTTTTCAGGGTCAGCAGGATCGGCACGGTGAACAACGTGCCGAGGCCTGCAAACCACAACATTGAGTTACGCCGACCGATCTTGTCCGCCAACATGCCGAACAGCGGCTGCATGCACATGTAGAGAAACAAGGCGCCGGTCATGATGTAGCTTGAGGTCTTGGCGTGCATGCCCACGGTGTTGACCAAGTACTTCTGCATGTAGGTGGTGAAGGTGTAGAAAATCAGCGAACCGCCGGCGGTGTAGCCCAGCACGGTGAAGAACGCGGCCTTGTGGTCACGAAACAGCGCGGCGATGCTGCCGGCGTCCTTGTCTTCGCGCATTTCCTTGCTGGTGGTTTCTTTCAGGGTGCGCCGCAGCAGCAGGGAGATCACCGCGGCGACGGCGCCGATCACGAACGGAATTCGCCAGCCCCATGCCCGCAGTTCTTCTTCGGTGAGAATCTGTTGCAGGATCACCACCACCAGCACAGCCAGCAACTGCCCGCCGATCAGAGTCAGGTACTGGAACGAGGCGAAGAAACCGCGCTGGCCCTTGAGCGCCACTTCGCTCATGTAGGTCGCGGTGGTGCCGTACTCGCCGCCCACGGACAAGCCCTGGAACAGGCGGGCGATCAGCAGCAGGATCGGCGCCCACACGCCGATGTCGTTGTAAGTCGGCAGAAAGGCGATCACCAGGGAACCGGCGCACATCATCAGCACCGAAATCATCATGGAATTCTTGCGACCATGCTTGTCGGCCACTCGACCGAACAGCCAGCCGCCGATGGGCCGCATCAGGAACCCGGCGGCGAACACACCGGCGGTGTTCACCAACTGGACGGTGGGGTTATCCGAGGGGAAAAACGCCGGGGCAAAGTAGATGGCGCAGAAGGCGTAGACGTAGAAGTCGAACCATTCGACCAAGTTGCCGGAGGACGCGCCGACGATGGCAAAAATCCGCTTGCTGCGTTCTTCTCCGGTGTAATGACTGGTTTTTGTTGTCATGGTTTTTACTCAGTGGGAACGGTTATAGCCTAGACATACTTTGCAACAGGCTCGTTCCGCAAGCAGACTTTTGGGTATGCATCGACTGGGAGGGCCTCATCGCAGGCAAGCCAGCTCCCACATTTTACGGTGTTCACAATTCAAAATGTGGGAGCTGGCTTGCCTGCGATAGGGCCTTCACGGCCAGCTCAATAATCGAAAAATACCGTTTCTCTATCTGTTCCCTGCAAAACCACATCCCACTGATACACACCCTGCGCATCCTGCTTTGCAATCAAGGTTCCACGGCGTTCGCCCGGCACACACGCCAACAACGGGTCATCCCCATTCAGCGCTTCGCCGTCAAAATAAATCCGCGTCAGCAAATGCTTCACCAGCCCCCGCGCAAACACCAGCACCACCAGGTGCGGCGCCTGGGTCGTGCCTTTCAATCCCGGCACGGCGCCCGGCTTGATGGTGGTAAAGCGAAACCGCCCCTGCGCATCCACCGGCACCCGGCCGAACCCTTCGAAGTTCGGGTCCAGCGCTTTGTCCTGCTGATCTTCCGGGTGGTCATACTTGCCGGCGGCGTTGGCCTGCCAGACTTCCAGCATGGCGTCGTTGACGACGTCGCCGTTGCCATCCACCACCTGCCCGCTGATCGCCACGCGTTCGCCAAGGGTGGCGGCCACGGTCAAGTCTTCGCGGTTCAGCCAGGTCAGGCCAATGTGGTAATACGGCCCGACGGTGTGGGATGTGGTCGCATTGAGTGTCATCTCATTTCTCCATCGGCGTGGCGTCGCGGCCGCGCAGGACGATGTCCCAGCGGTAGCCGAGGGCATAGGAAGGAATGGTTTTTTCCAGGTCGAAACGGGCGATCAAACGTTCCTTGGCCGAGGTGTCCGGCACGCAGTTGTAGATCGGGTCGTAGGCCAGCAGCGGGTCGCCGGGGAAGTACATCTGCGTGACCAGCCGCGTCAGCACGCTCGGCCCGAACAGCGAAAAGTGGATATGCGCCGGGCGCCACGCATTGGGATGGTTGCCCCACGGGTAGGCGCCGGGCTTGATGGTCTGGAACTGGTACCAACCTTCGGCGTCGGTGACGGTGCGACCGGTGCCGGTGAAGTTGGGGTCCAGCGGCGCGTCGTGCAGGTCACGCGGATGGTTGTAGCGCCCGGCCGCATTGGCCTGCCAGATTTCCACCAGGATGCCGGGGACCGGCAGGCCGTCTTCATCCAGCACACGGCCGTGAATAATGATGCGTTCGCCCTGGGGCTCACCCTCGTGCTGGGCGGTCAGGTCGTTATCCGTCGCATTGATACGCTCGGCACCGATGGTCGGGCCGGTGATTTCCGACAAGGAATGCGGCAGAAACACCAAGGGCTTGGACGGCGAACGCAGGTTCGTCGACTGGTAGGCCGGGTGCAGGTAATCCGGTTGTGTACCCGCTTGCGGGCGCCGGTATCCAGGCTTGTCACTCATGGAGCCATCCTCTCTTATTAGACTTAGACGCGTTCGATCGCCAGGGCCAAGCCTTGGCCGACACCCACGCACATGGTCGCCAGACCTTTGCGGCCGCCGGTTTTTTCAAGCTGATGCAGGGCGGTCAGCACCAGGCGCGCGCCGCTCATGCCCAGCGGGTGACCAAGAGCAATGGCACCGCCGTTCGGGTTGACCTGCGGCGCGTCGTCGGCGATGCCCAGTTCACGCAGCACCGCCAGGCCTTGGCTGGCGAAGGCTTCGTTGAGTTCGATCACGTCAAAGTCGGTGACCGCCAGGCCAAGGCGCTCCACCAGCTTGCGTACCGCCGGCACCGGGCCGATGCCCATCACCCGCGGCGCGACAGCGGCGCTGGCCATGCCCAATACCCGGGCGCGGGCAGTCAGGCCATGCTGCTTGACGGCTTCGGCGGACGCCAGGATCAGCGCCGCCGCGCCGTCATTCACCCCCGAGGCATTGCCGGCGGTGACGGTTTTGTCGGGACCGTTGACCGGTTTGAGTCTGGCGAGGGCTTCCAGGCTGGTGTCCCGCGGATGCTCATCGTGCTCCACCACGGTTTCGCCTTTTTTATGGGCCACCCGCACCGGCACGATTTCCTCGGCGAAAAAGCCCGCAGCTTGCGCCGCAGCGGTACGTTGCTGGCTGCGCAGGGCGAAGGCGTCCTGGTCGGCGCGGGAGATCGTGTAATCGTCGGCGACGTTATCGCCGGTCTGCGGCATCGCGTCTACGCCGTACTGCGCCTTCATCAACGGGTTGATAAAACGCCAGCCGATGGTGGTGTCTTCCAGTTTCATGTTGCGCGAGAACGCCGCGTCAGCCTTGCCCATCACGAACGGCGCGCGGGACATCGACTCGACGCCACCGGCAATCGCCAGCTCCATCTCGCCGCTGGCAATGGCGCGAAAGGCCGTGCCAATGGCGTCCATACCCGAGGCGCACAAGCGATTGAGGGTCACGCCCGGAATGCTTTCCGGCAGGCCCGCCAGCAACAGTGCCATGCGCGCCACGTTGCGGTTGTCTTCACCGGCCTGGTTGGCGCAGCCGAGGAACACTTCGTCGACCGCGGCCCAATCCACCGACGGGTTGCGCTCGATCAGCGCTTTGATCGGCAGGGCCGCCAGGTCATCGGCCCGCACGGTGGACAGGCCGCCGCCAAAACGGCCGATGGGGGTGCGAATGGCATCGCAGATAAACACATCACGCATCAGGCTTCTCCGGGCGCTTGGCCATGGGCGGCCGCGGTGCGTGCTTCAAGGTCACGCAAGGCGGTCAGCTCAACATCAGTCGGTGCGGCGGTGGTGTGGACCTGGTCGGCAAAACGAATCGCCCAACCGGTGGCGGCCGCCACTTGTTCACGGGTCACACCAGGGTGCAGCGCAGTGACCACGAATTCATGGGTGCCCTCTTCCGGCTCCATGATGCACAGGTCGGTAATAATCCCAACCGGCCCGGCACCCGGCAGGCCCAGGCGTTTGCGCGAGTCGCCGCCTTCGCCGTGGCCCACCGAGGTGATGAAGTCCAGCTTGTCGACAAACGAACGCGCCGATTGCTTGAGGATAATCAACACGCTCTTGGCGGAACCTGCGATCTCCGGCGCGCCACCCGCACCCGGCAGGCGCACTTTGGGCTGGTGGTAATCACCGACCACGGTGGTGTTGATGTTGCCGAAGCGGTCAACCTGGGCCGCGCCGAGAAAGCCCACGTCAATGCGCCCGCCCTGTAGCCAGTAGCGAAAGATCTCTCCGGTGGGCACCACGGTGTCAGCAGTTTCCGCCAGTTCGCCGTCGCCGATGGACAGTGGCAGCACCGACGGCTTGGCGCCTATCGGGCCGGACTCGTAGATCAGCACTACGTCCGGCGACGAAGTCAGGCGCGCCAGGTTGGCCGCCTTGGACGGCAGGCCGATGCCGACAAAGCATACGGCGCCATTCTTGAGGCGGCGCGCGGCGGCGACGGTCATCATTTCATTGGTCGAGTAAGCCATTACTTGGCCTCCTGCGCGCTGGCCAGCTTGGCCTGGAATTCAGTGAAGTCGGCGGTGCCGTGGATGTATTCATCGATCCAGGCGGTAAAGGTCCCACGGTCGCGGGCGATTGGGTCCCACGCTTGATAGAAGCGGTTGTCGCGTTCGTTGTAGCCGTGGGCGTAGGACGGGTGTGCGCCGCCCGGTACATGGCACACCGCAGTCAGGGCCCAGGTCGGCAACACACAGCTGTTCATCGGCGCGTTGAGGTCATCGACGATCTCTTCGACGGTGACGATGCAGCGCTTGGCCGCCAGGGCCGCCTCTTTCTGCACCCCAAGAATGCCCCACAACAAGACGTTGCCTTTGCGATCGGCCTTTTGTGCGTGGATGACGGTGACATCCGGACGCACCGACGGCACCGCCGCCAGCACTTCGCCGGTGAACGGGCAGGTCACGGTCTTGATCAGCGGGTTGACCTTGGGCAGGTCGGAACCCGCGTAGGCACGCAATACGGCGAACGGCAGGCCCGAGGCACCGGCGACGTAGGCATTGGCCAGGTCGGCGTGGCTGTGTTCTTCGATTTCCAGCGGTTGTGGCCATTGCTTCTCGACCGCGTCGCGCAGGCGATGCAGGGAGCCCACGCCCGGGTTGCCGCCCCAGGAGAAAATCAGCTTGCGAGCGCAACCGGCACCGATCAACTGGTCGTAGACCAGGTCAGGCGTCATACGCACCAGCGTCAGGTCTTTCTTGCCCTGACGAATGATTTCATGACCCGCTGCCGTAGGGATCAGATGGGTGAAGCCTTCCAGCGCGACGGTATCGCCGTCGTTCACAAATTGCTTCACCGCGTCACGCAGCGCAAGAATTTCAGCCATGGGGTTCGGGCTCCCGGTGTGGATCGAAAAAGGCGCTGAGGTGGCGCCGAAGTGCTTGGAGATTAAGCCGGGGCAATGAGCCAAACAATCCGATAATCGACTGAGTGTTCGATTACCGAACCAATTGTTGTCTGGCTATCATTCAGCCCCACTCGGTCAATGTGGGAGCTGGCTTGCCTCAGGTGGCATCGGCGTGGCTGACCATGCCTTTGATGACGACTGCTGCCGTCGCCAACGCCGCCGGTATCACCAACGCCGTGAGTACCTGCTCGAAGTTCCAGCCCAGGCCCAGCAAGGTGGCGCCCATCCACGCACCGAGGATTGCGCCGAAACGGCCGATGCCGAGCATCCATGACACGCCGGTGGCGCGACCCTGCGTCGGGTAGAAGCGTGCAGCCAGGGACGGCATGGCCGATTGCGCGCCGTTGACGCACATCCCGGCGATCAGCACCAAGGTTGCGAGCACGGTGATATTGCCCAGGCTCTGCCCGACCGCATAGGCAAACACCCCGGCCAACAGGTAGAAAGTACCGATGACTTTGTGGGGGTTGAACCGATCCATCGCCCAGCCCACCCCCACCGCGCTCAAGACGCCGCCAAACTGAAACAACGCGCCGATAAACGCGGCCTGCTCCATGCTGGCACCGCTGTCGCGCATCAGCGTTGGGAGCCAACTGGTGAGCAGGTACACAATCACCAGGCCCATGAAATAAGTCAGCCACAGCAATAAGGTGCCGGCGCTGTAGGTACCGGAGAAGATCACCGCGAACACATTGCGGGCCTTGACGGTTTTTTGCTCGGGCACGCTGAAGCCGGTGGCCTGGGCCACGATGGTCGGTTCGATGGGTGACAAGGCCTTGCGCACCTTGTCGCTACCCCGATTGCGCACCACCAGGTAACGCGCCGATTCCGGCAGCCACACCAGCAGTACCAGCGCCAGGATCAACGGCAGGATGCCGCCGATCAGCAGCAGGCTGTGCCAGCCGAACGCCGGGATCAGCTTGGCGGAAATAAACCCGCCGCCGGCCATGCCCAGGTTGAAGCCGCAGAACATGCTCGTCACCAGCAACGACTTGTGGCGCTCGGGCGTGTATTCAGACAGCAGCGTCGTCGCGTTCGGCATGCCGGCCCCCAGGCCCAGCCCGGTCAGGAAGCGCAGCACCAGCAACTGGTCGACATTGCTGCTGTAGGCAGACGCCAGGCTGAACGCGCCAAACACCAGCACCGCGCCTACCAGCACCCCTTTGCGCCCGAAGCGATCCGCCAGCGGGCCGGAGCCCAGTGCGCCGAAGACCATGCCGATCAACGCGGCGCTCATCACCGGGCCAAGGCTGGCGCGGTCGATGCCCCAGTCCTGGGACAGCGCCGGCGCGATGAAGCCCATGGCGGCAGTGTCGAGGCCATCGAGGAATACAATCAGGAAACACAGGACCACCACGCGCCACTGGTAACGTGACAATGGTTGGGCGTTGATGAAGGACTGGACGTCCAGCGGGGTGCCGACAGAGGGCTGATTCATTATTTTTATTTCCACACCGATGGCGGGCTGACGGCCTGGGGACGTCGTTTATTATTTTGGTGGCGCTCACAGCGCTGCCGCACATTAATAAGCCAGGGGAAACACCGTCAATTGATCAGACCAGGATCTGTGCGGTCACCGAACAGCTTAGGCGAACAGCTGCGCACTCAGCTCGCGGCTGGCACTGAGCATGCTCGGCAGGAAGCGCTGCTCCAGTTCGCTGCGGCTGACCCGTGCGGCGTGGGTGCTGACGTTCAGCGCGGCCAGCACCTGGCCCGACGCGTCATACACCGGCACGGCAATGGAGCGCAGGCCTTGCTCGAGCTCCTGGTCGACGATGCACCAGCCCTGCCCGCGCACCTGTTGCAGGCATTCGAACAGCGCCTCGGGCGTCGTGAGGGTGCGGCTCGTCTTGGTTTGCAGGTCGGCGTGGTCGAGGTAATCCTGCAGCGAGGCATCATCCAGCGCTGCAAGCAAAATGCGGCCCATGGAGGTGCAATAGGCGGGTAACCGCCCGCCCACCGACAGGTCCACGGAAATCAGGCGCTGGGTGGTGGCCGAACGGGCGATGTACAGGATGTCGTCGCCTTCGAGGGTGGCCATGTTGCACGCTTCATGGAGCTGCTCGCTCATGCGGTCCAGGTAAGGTTGGGCCGA
Source organism: Pseudomonas cedrina subsp. cedrina (assembly GCF_001983175.1). Taxonomy (GTDB): domain Bacteria; phylum Pseudomonadota; class Gammaproteobacteria; order Pseudomonadales; family Pseudomonadaceae; genus Aquipseudomonas; species Aquipseudomonas cedrina. The sequence continues at coordinate 129,942 of NZ_MNPW01000002.1, read as the reverse complement.
CACCGCCAGTGGCGTGGACGACAGGTACGCATGCCCAAGGGTCAGGACCTTGGGCAACAGCGAATAGGTACGCCCGTCAGTGGTGGCATAGCCGAGCTTGATCAAGGTATGCAGGCAACGGCGCACGGCGGCGCGGGGGATTTCCGTACGGTGGCTGATCTGGGCGATGGTGAGGTGGCGCTTGCGTTCCTGGAAGGCCTGCACCACAGCCAGGCCACGGGCCAGAGAGGTCATGAAGTCGGGATCACCGGTAAATGCCTGGATACGCTTGGCCGGGGAAGCGACGATCGGTGGCGCCACTGACGCGAAAGAGTTGCGCAATTGATCGTTCATGTCGGGATCCTTTGTCTTATTGTCAACCGCAGGGAAGGTTTGGCGGGTATTACAAGCCGCGTCGGCCTGGATGCACAAGGCAGCGCCGACAACGTTGGGCGATTATCGGACGAACATTCGATTATCGCAATTTGCGCTGCCAACCGCGGGCGTACCGTACTGTGCAAATAACGGCTTGATTAACGGCTGAAGTTTGCTTGCATTTTATGAGGTCGCAAACCCCGCAATCACCCACAGGCGCGCGTAACGCAATGCTCACACAAGTTGACTGTTTTTAACTTTATACAGATAGTGTTATTCAAATGCGCCGCTATAATGCACGCTATGCGCGGGTCCACCCGGTTTGATCATCGGAACCGGATCTCGCCAGGTAATGCACGAGCCGTGCGTTGCCTATCGGAACTACTGCCTGGAATCACGGCACTCAATAAGTGGCTGCCTTTGCCTGCTCCAAACTTGAACGTTTCTGCAGTTCAACTTTGAAATGCCCGAGGGCGCATTCCGGCACAACGCTGCAACGTATTTACACTCAACTCAATTAGGTAACAATGTGACGAAAGATGAACTGCGCGCAGAACTCGAGCGCCAGGAGCAACGTTACAAGGACGTTTACGGCGGGGAAGTCACCACCTACGCCGCCCAGCCTGAACCTGAACGCAAGCCATGGCGCAAGCGAGCCAGCCTCCTCGACCAGGCATTTGCCCAGGAAATCCAAAAAATCGAACAGGAACTCAAGACCGAAGAGCCATAAGCGGATTGGGTTTGAATCTCAGGTTCGGCTCCGGCTGCTGGCGCATAGCTAGCATCCGGCCAGCTTGCATCGCACCATCAGCGGTAAAATTTCATACAAATGTTTCAGGGGTGACAGTTTTGTGACAATACCCCGCCGCAAGCAGCCTGCGCTTTATAAATCAAAGACTTGCCAAAGCCCCGTAAACCCTGGGATGCGCCCCGATGCCAGTGTTTTTTTCCGGGAAGATTGTGACCGATGAGCAGCTAGTGCATCGATTACCGAGGTTTTCTGGCATAATCGCGCCCCCTTACGACCGGGTCAGAAAACCTTCATGATCGATTTATTCAGCGGACTGGATGCGTGGGTTCTAGTGAGCCTGTTGCTCGCCCTGGCCTTTGTCCTCGCCTTCGAGTTCATCAATGGCTTTCATGACACCGCTAACGCGGTGGCCACAGTCATCTATACCAAAGCCATGCCGCCGCACCTGGCCGTGTTCTTCTCCGGGGTGTTCAACTTCCTCGGCGTGTTGCTCGGTGGTGTCGGTGTCGCCTACGCCATCGTGCACTTGCTGCCGGTGGAGTTGCTGATCAATGTGAACACCGGCCATGGCCTGGCGATGGTGTTCTCGTTATTGGCGGCGGCGATCACCTGGAACCTCGGCACCTGGTACTTCGGTATCCCCGCCTCCAGCTCCCACACCTTGATCGGCTCGATCCTCGGTGTCGGCCTGGCCAACGCCTTGATCAACGACATCCCCCTGGCTGACGGTGTGAACTGGCAGAAAGCGGTGGATATCGGCGCCTCCCTGGTGTTCTCGCCAATGGCCGGCTTCCTGGTCGCTGCCCTGGTGCTGCTCGGCCTGAAGTGGTGGCGCCCGTTGTCGAAGATGCACAAGACCCCGGACCAGCGCCGCAAGCTCGACGACAAGAAACACCCGCCGTTCTGGAACCGCCTGGTGCTGGTGATTTCCGCCATGGCCGTGAGTTTCGTGCACGGCTCCAATGATGGCCAGAAAGGCATCGGCCTGATCATGCTGGTGCTGATCGGTATCGTGCCGGCGCAGTTCGTACTCGACCTGGGCAGCACCACCTACCAGATCGAACGTACCCGCGACGCCACCTTGCATTTGAACCAGTTCTACCAGCGCAACCACGAGACCCTCGGTGAGTTCCTGTCCCTGGGCAAGAGCGTAAAGGACGATCTGCCGGGCAAGTTCCGTTGCAACCCGCAACAGACCGAACCGACCATCAACGCACTGCTGGGCACCTTGAAAGGCGTCTCCGACTACCATTCGCTGACGGCCGATCATCGCATCGAAGTGCGTCGCTACCTGCTCTGCCTCGACGACACCGCGAAAAAAGTCGGCAAACTGCCAGGCTTGCCGGCACGTGAAAAGTCCGACCTCGACAAGCTGCGCAAAGACCTGACCGCCACCACCGAATACGCACCGTTCTGGGTGATCCTCGCCGTCGCACTGGCCTTGGGCCTGGGCACCATGGTGGGCTGGAAGCGCGTGGTGCTGACCATCGGCGAGAAGATCGGCAAGCAGGGCATGACCTATGCCCAAGGCATGTCGGCGCAGATCACCACCGCCACCATGATTGGCTTTGCCAATATCTTCGCGCTGCCGGTATCCACTACCCACGTGCTGTCTTCGGGCGTGGCCGGCACCATGGTCGCGAACAAGAGCGGCCTGCAAGGCGGCACCGTGAAGACCATTCTGATGGCCTGGGTGCTGACCCTGCCCGCCACCGTGGCCCTGTCGGCCGGGTTGTTCTGGTTGGCGTCGATGGCACTCGGCAGCTGATAAGCCGACTGCAACAAAAAAAGGTGCGATCCGCGAGGGTCGCACCTTTTTTTATGCCGGTCTCAAAAGCACCGCAGTCAGAATGTGGGAGCTGGCTTGCCTGCGATTACGGTGGGTCGGCCACTGCATTCATACACTGACACTCCGCTATCGCGGGCAAGCCCCAATGCCAGTCAGTTAAGCGTACATCGCCCTCTGTAGGAGCGAGCTTGCTCGCGAAAAACGTCAACGATAACGCGTATTTCCTGAGTGAACGCGGCGCCTGTGAGTTCTTCGCGAGCAAGAGCTAGGCGCCCCCCTCGCTCCTACGAAAAACCTTAACTGACTGGCATTAGGGCAAGCCCGACTCCCACACTTTGATTTTCATCTATCAAATAGCAGTCGAAAAAAAAGGCGACCGAAGTCGCCCAAAATGCCTTGCGTGCCCGTGCAACCTGGAAAAACCTAAGGTTTTTTACGCTTGTTCGCGTCTTTCCAGATAAAAATTCCAAATCCTACAAAAAACAACACCATGAGGCTTACAGTCAGCACCCCGGCAAATACCACATTATCGATGAACATGACCGGCCTCCTGCACTTGCCCTGTTGCGATAGGGCTAAGTTAATAGAGAAGGCGGATTGGAAAATTGACCGGGGTCAATGTCGCCCACGACAGGGCGTAAAGAAGGGCAATAACTGACCTGCATCAAGGGATGCAGGTTGTTTCAACGCTTTTTTGGCTTGTTCTTCGATTTCTTCTTCGCCTTGCCCAGCGGCATCGCCTGCTCAAACGCCTGGCGTACTTCATTCAGGCGTTTGTCATTGAGGTCATGCACGCGCTTGGCGCGTTCGGCATTCAGGTCGATCAGCTTGTCGTCTTCACTCATGGCTTGGCTTACGTCGTGGAGGAGATAGCCCAATAATGCGGCCTGCTCCGTTCAACGGCAAATCAGCGAGCGACAAAAGGCAGGTGAGGGCGTTGTGTGCGACTAAACTTCGACGTCTACCCACAAGCCCTGGCGCGGTGCGTCTTCGATCAAGGGGATAACCGGAACGGTATTGTCGGCATTGAGCATATCCCCGGGAATAGCCAGGTGCTGCTCCGGGTCGTCATCGGCTTCACGCCGGCGTTTCTGCTGTTCCTGCTGGCGGCGCTGTTCTTCGCGCAGCAAAAACGTAGAAGTCTCGGCATCGCCCTTCTTAAGGTCAATGGTGCTTTCGTTGGAGCCCGGCTGAACGGGCACCACCGGCGGGATATCCGGCTTCTGGCGCACCGGATCAAGTTGTGACGTGACCGGCACAACGCTGACGGGCAGCATGGGTGGCAGCATAATGGTTATTCTCCTGATCAACAGGCTGTCGGCGGGTGCCAGGGCGACTTGAGCGCAGGCTTGCCAAGCTGTGACCCAGTCGACACTCGCAAGTGCCCGCCGCCCGTCGATCCACCGCTGCATACGCGCCCCGAAGGCAGTAGTTTTTGTCAGAGTCCTTGGGCGTGGGGCCTTGTTCCGTTAACATAGTCGGCTTTTTCACGGCGGGAGTCAGGCAGCATGGCGCAGCAGTATCAACCGGGGCAACGCTGGATTAGTGACAGCGAAGCGGAGCTGGGGTTAGGCACCGTTCTGGCACAGGACGGCCGCTTGTTGACCGTGCTCTATCCGGCCACTGGCGACACTCGCCAGTATGCGCTACGGAATGCGCCCCTCACCCGCGTGAGGTTTTCGCCAGGTGACAGCATCACCCATTTCGAAGGCTGGAAGATGACCGTGCAGGAAGTCGACGACGTCGACGGCCTGCTGGTTTACCACGGCCTCAATGGGCAGAACGAACAGGTCACCCTGCCGGAAACCCAACTCTCCAACTTCATCCAGTTCCGCCTGGCCAGCGACCGCCTGTTCGCCGGGCAGATCGACCCGCTGGCCTGGTTCTCGCTGCGCTACCACACCTTGGAACACACCAGCCGCCAGTTGCAGTCCGCGTTGTGGGGCCTGGGCGGCGTGCGTGCGCAGCCCATCGCGCACCAATTGCATATTGCCCGCGAAGTCGCTGACCGTATCGCACCACGGGTACTGCTGGCCGACGAAGTGGGCCTGGGCAAGACCATCGAAGCCGGCCTGGTGATCCATCGCCAGCTGCTGTCGGGCCGCGCCAACCGCGTGCTGATCCTGGTTCCGGAAAACCTGCAGCACCAATGGCTGGTGGAAATGCGCCGCCGTTTCAACCTGCAGGTTGCGCTGTTCGACGAAGAACGTTTTATCGAGAGCGATGCCACCAACCCGTTCGAAGACACCCAGCTCGCCTTGGTTGCGCTGGAATGGCTGGTGGACGACGAGAAGGCCCAGGACGCGCTGTTTGCCGCGGGTTGGGACCTGTTGGTTGTCGACGAAGCCCACCATTTGGTGTGGCATGAAGACAAAGCCAGTGCGCAGTATTCGCTGGTCGAGCAACTGGCCGAAGTGATCCCCGGCGTGCTGCTGCTCACCGCCACCCCGGAACAACTGGGCCAGGACAGCCACTTCGCACGCCTGCGCCTGCTGGACCCGAACCGCTTCCACGACCTGCAAGCCTTCCGCGCCGAAAGCGAGAACTATCGCCCGGTGGCCGAAGCCGTGCAGGAGCTGTTGGACAAAGGCCGCTTGTCGCCCGCCGCGCACAAGACCATCCAGGGTTTCCTCGGCAACGAAGGTGAAGCCCTGCTCACCGCCGTCAACGATGGCGATACCGAAGCCAGCGCACGCCTGGTCCGCGAGCTGCTCGACCGCCATGGTACCGGCCGCGTGCTGTTCCGCAATACCCGCGCCGCCGTGCAAGGCTTCCCCGAGCGCAAGCTGCACGCCTACCCGCTGCCGAACCCGGACGAATACCTGGAATTGCCGCTCGGCGAACACGCCGAGCTGTATCCGGAAGTCAGCTTCCAGTCGCAGCCGGATATCGAAGAAGAGAATCGCTGGTGGCGCTTCGACCCACGGGTCGAGTGGCTGATCGACCAGTTGAAGATGCTCAAGCGCACCAAGGTGCTGGTGATCTGCGCCCACGCCGAAACCGCCATGGACCTGGAGGACGCCCTGCGCGTGCGCTCCGGCATTCCGGCCACGGTGTTCCACGAGGGCATGAACATCCTCGAGCGTGACCGCGCCGCCGCCTACTTCGCCGATGAAGAGTTCGGCGCCCAAGTGCTGATCTGCTCGGAAATCGGCAGTGAAGGTCGCAATTTCCAGTTCTCCCACCACCTGGTGCTGTTCGACCTGCCGTCCCACCCGGACCTGCTGGAACAGCGCATCGGCCGTCTGGACCGGATCGGCCAGAAACATGTGATCGAACTGCACGTGCCGTACCTGGAAACCAGCCCGCAGGAGCGCCTGTTCCAGTGGTATCACGAAGCGCTGAACGCCTTCCTCAACACCTGCCCGACCGGCAACGCCTTGCAGCATCAGTTCGGCCCGCGCCTGCTGCCGCTGCTGGAAAACGCCGACGACGGCGAGTGGCAAGCCCTGATCGACGAGGCCCGTGCCGAGCGCGAGCGCCTGGAACAGGAACTGCACACCGGTCGTGACCGCCTGCTGGAACTCAATTCCGGCGGCGCGGGTGAAGGCGATGCATTGGTCGAGGATATTCTCGAGCAGGACGACCAGTTCGCCTTGCCGATCTACATGGAAACCCTGTTCGACGCGTTCGGCATCGACAGCGAAGACCATTCGGAAAACGCGCTGATCCTCAAGCCGAGCGAAAAAATGCTCGACGCCAGTTTCCCCCTGGGCGACGACGAAGGGGTGACCATCACCTACGACCGTAACCAGGCGCTGTCGCGCGAAGACATGCAATTCATCACCTGGGAACACCCGATGGTACAGGGTGGCATGGACCTGGTGCTGTCCGGTTCGATGGGCAATACCGCCGTGGCGCTGATCAAGAACAAGGCGCTCAAGCCCGGCACTGTATTGCTGGAACTGCTCTACGTCAGCGAAGTGGTTGCGCCGCGCTCGCTGCAATTGGGTCGCTACCTGCCGCCGGCCGCCCTGCGCTGCCTGCTGGATACCAATGGCAACGACCTGTCGGGCCGCGTGTCGTTCGAAACCTTGAACGACCAGCTGGAAAGCGTGCCACGGGCCAGCGCCAACAAGTTCATCCAGGCTCAGCGTGACCAGCTGACGCCACGGATCAATGCCGGCGAAGAGAAGATCGCCCCGCGCCACGCCGAGCGCGTGGCCGAGGCCAAGCGTCGCCTGGCTGCGGATACCGACGAGGAACTGGCACGCCTGACCGCGTTGCAAGCGGTCAACCCGACCGTGCGCGACAGCGAGCTGGTTGCCCTGCGCAACCAGCGCGAGCAAGGCTTGGCCATGCTGGATAAGGCCGCGCTGCGGCTGGAAGCGATCCGGGTGCTGGTGGCGGGTTGATTGTCGCCCTGCCCTGCTGAACAAGAAGGCCCGCGCAATGCGGGCCTTCTTTATAGGCTTCACGGGCCTCATCGCGGCATAGCTATCTACACAATTTTTAAAGGCTGAAAAATCTCCCTGTAGTGAGCGGGCTTGTCCCGCGCTGGGCTGCGAAGCGGCCCCAAACCAGGCGGCCGGGTTCTACCTCTAGTTCGGCGATGCCTTGATTGGGGCGGCTTCGCCACCCAGCGCGGGACAAGCCCGCTCACTACATAGATGTGTAGGTACCCATGCTCATCGCGAGCAAGCCCGCTCCCACAGGGTGAATGCATTTCAAAATGTGGGAGCGGGCTTGCTCGCGAAGGGGTCTGCCCGGTCTCAAGCAGTGACCGCCTGCGCCGGCACCTCCACCGCCCCCAGCCCATCTTTCATCCGCTTGGCATCGCGCACAAAACTGCGCGAAGCCTGGAACAGGAACAGCATGGTGAGGAACAACGCCACCGGGATCAGGTACATGGCGTCGTGCAGACCCACTGCCTTGTAAGCCTCGGTCATCTGCTCGGCCCCTGCCGCGTACATCGCCGAGTGCGCAAAATGATCGGAAAGACCACCCACGACAATCGGCCCCATCCCGCCGCCCAGCAAGTACAACCCGGCAAAGAACAACGCCATTGCGGTCGCCCGCAAACGCGGTTCAACCACGTCCTGAATCGCCGTGTACACGCAGGTATAGAAGTTATAGGCAAACAACCACCCCACACTGAACAGCGCCACAAACACCCCGATCTCGATGCGCCCTGCGTGCAACGCCCAACCCGTGGTCACGGTGGAAATGATCAGGCTGAACGCTGCAAACAACAGCCGGCCATTGGCGACACGCTGGTGGACCTTATCGGCGATCCAGCCACCCAGGGTCAGGCCCACCAGGCCGGTCAGGCCGACAATCACCCCGGTGGCGACCGCAGCGTCCTGCAATGGCATCAGGAAGTAACGCTGCAACATCGGCACCAGGAAAGAGTTGCAGGCATAGGTTGCAAAGTTGAAGCACAACCCGGCCAGCACCAGCCACAGAAAGGTCGGTACCGCCAGCACGCGGCGAATCGGGCGGTCGACGCGTTCCTGGGAGACTTGCACGGTTTCCGCCGCGCCGCGCTTGGGCTCCTTGATATAGAACATGAACACCGCGAGGATCATCCCCGGCACGGCGGCAATGAAAAACGGCGCGCGCCAGCTGTCGAACGCCTTGACCATCCAGCCGATGGTGAAGAACGCCAGCAACAGGCCCAACGGCAGGCCCAGCATGAAAATCCCCATGGCCCGCGCCCGGCGATGGGCGGGAAACAGGTCGCCAATCAGCGAGTTGGCGGCCGGCGCGTAGCTGGCTTCGCCAATGCCGATGCCCATGCGCACCAGCAGGAACGTCCAGAAACTGCCGACCAGGCCGTTGACCGCCGTCAGCCCGCTCCAGGCGAACAGGCCCCAGCCCATCAGTTTGCTGCGCGAGCCGGTGTCGGCCAAACGCCCGAGCGGCAGGCCGGCAATGGCGTAGACGATGGTAAAGGCGGTGCCGATGATGCCGAGCTGGAAGTCGCTCAGGTGCCATTCCATGCGGATCGGCTCGATGATGATCGCCGGGATGGTACGGTCGAAGAAGTTGAACAGGTTGGCGAGGAACAGCAGGAACAGAATGCGCCAGGCATTCGCCGCTTGGGTCGAGTTCTGCATGGGTCCGTCTCTTTTATTGTTATGAGAGCTGCGATGCCCGATGCATCCCGCCCGGTACCTGCAACATAGTCAGGCGCACGGCGCTTGTCTGTAATGATTCGTAAAGCTGATAGGGCATGATTTGACCGGGCGCTACGGCACTTTGCCTACGAAAATATAAGTACGCGTCCCCCTTCCCAACGGCCATGGCCCGGATAGAATGGCGAGCCTTCCCGTAGTCCCCTACTTACCTTCCTAATCGATGACGCCCATGTCCGAAGCCAGTCCGTGTCTGAATTGCGGTGCCTGCTGTTCATACTTTCGTGTGTCTTTCTTCTGGGGTGAGTGCGCCTCGTCAGGGGGCACGGTACCCGACGACCTGGTCGTGCAGATCAACCCCACCCGCGTGGCCATGATCGGCACCGACCAGAAACCCGCGCGCTGCTGCAGCCTTGAGGGTGAAGTGGGCCAAGCGACCCGTTGCACGATTTACGATGAACGCTCCAGTGTGTGCCGCGAGTTTGATTCGTCCTGGAGCCAGGGCGTGCAGAATATCGACTGTGATGCCGCTCGCGCCGCCTTCGGCCTGGCGCCCTTGGAAGCCCCTTTCGAGCTGGAACTGCCCATCAGCGCTTAGCACCAGACGCGATGCCGGGCATGCCAAAATAATTCAAAGCAAAGTGCCATTAGCGATGGCAAATCCCGCAAGGCTTCTATACTCGACCGCATAGGTCATCGCCTCTGGCAGTGACGTGACGCTATGACAGGGCATGCTATGGAATGGCTGGGTCTGCATTTTTTTACTGAGCTTCCGGAACACGGGCATTTATTACTCAATTGCAGTCATAACCCGTTCCTGGTGCTGTTGGCCTATCTGGTCGCGTGCGCGGCGGGTTTCGGTACGCTGGACATGGCTGAACGCGTCGGCCATGTCGAGGACCCCACCGCGCGGCGCAACTGGCGCTGGCTCGGCGCCGGTTGCCTGGCGGGCGGAATCTGGTCGACCCACTTCATCAGCATGCTGGCCTTCCAGGCGCCCGTTGCGATCCACTACGAACTGATAATGACGTTCGCGTCCTTGCTGATCGCCCTGATCGCTTCGTTGTTCGCCATGCAAACCCTCAGTCATGCCAACCTGCGCTTGCACCAGTATTTGCTCGCGTCGGTATGGATGGGGATCGGCATCGCCCTGATGCACTATGTGGGCATGTCGGCCATGCATTCCCAGGCCCAGGTGTATTTTGAGCCCGGGCTGTTCATGGCCTCGGTGGGTATCGCCATAGGCTCAAGCCTGGCGGCGTTGTTGCTGTCGAGCTACTTGCGCACCGGTACCGGCGTGTTTCACCAACTGCTCAAATATGCCGCCAGCCTCGTATTGGGCGCGGGCATTCTGAGCATGCATTTTACCGGCATGGCGGCGATGCAAATGATCGTCCCCACCGGAGCGGACCTGTCGTTACCGACGGGCAATAACCCTATCCAACTGGGCCTGTCGGTGGCCGTCATCACCCTGCTGGTGATCGGCAGCAGCGTCAGCGCCGCCTTGGCCGACAAGAAGCTGCAACACAAGGAACGCGATTTGCGCCGGGTCAATGCCCTGCTCAGCGAACTCGACCAGGCTCGCGCCTCGCTGCAACAAGTGGCCCACTACGATGCCCTGACCAGCCTGCTCAATCGGCGGGGCTTCAACCAGATCTTTGCGGAGAAGCTCGCCGAGAAAACCGCCTCCCACGGCATGATGGCGGTGATTTTCCTTGATATCGACCACTTCAAACGCATCAACGACAGCCTCGGGCATGACGCCGGCGACCAGTTGCTCACGGTCCTGGCCGGGCATATCAAAGGCTCGGTGCGCAGCCACGCCGATGTGGTCGCGCGGTTTGGCGGCGATGAGTTCTGCATTTTGATCAGCATTCACCACCGCGACGAAGCCCGGCACCTGGCCCAGCGCATCATGCAACAGATGAAAGAACCCATCGAACTGGCCGGCCGTCGCATGGTGATGACCACCAGCATCGGCATCAGCCTGTTCCCCGATGACGGCCTGACCTGCGAGGAGCTGCTGAAAACCGCCGACCTGGCGCTTTACCAGTCCAAGGACATGGGGCGCAACAGCCTGAACTTCTTCAGCTCCAACCTGAAAACCCGCGCGTCCCTCGAATTGCAATTGGAAGAAGAACTGCGCGGTGCCCTGCGCGCCCGCAATCAACTGGTGCTGTTCTATCAGCCAATCTTCGACATGAAGCAGGGCAAGGTCACGCGGCTGGAAGCCCTGGTGCGCTGGCAACATCCACAGCACGGGCTGCTGGGACCGGATCGGTTTATCGGCATTGCTGAAAGCAACGGGCTGATCGCCGAGTTGGATCACTGGGTACTGCGCCAGGCCTGTCATGACCTGAGCCTGCTGTCTGACCGTGGTTATACGGAACTGACCATGTCGGTGAACTGTTCGGCCCTGAACCTGGCCCGCGATGAGCTGGCGGACGAAATCGAAGATGCACTGCGCTTGAGTGGCATCGCCGCCACCCGCCTGGAATTGGAAGTGACTGAAAATGCACTGATGGGCAACATCAGCAGCACCCTGGCACTGCTGCGGCAAATCCGCGCGCTGGGCGTGTCGCTGGCCATCGACGACTTTGGCACCGGCTACTCATCCCTCGCCTACCTCAAGCGCCTGCCGCTCAACACCTTGAAGATCGACCGCTCGTTTATCCAGGATATTCCCAAGTCGATTGCCGATATCGAGATCGTCCAGGCGATTATCGGCATGGCCCACACCTTGCACTTGCAAGTGGTTACCGAAGGTGTGGAAACCCAGGCGCAGTTCGAGCTGCTGCTCAAGCATGGCTGTGATTTCGTCCAGGGCTACCTGCTGAGCCCGGCGGTGGCGGCCAACGACATCATCGGCGTGATCCAGGGTATCAACCTGCGCGACCCACATGGCGGGGCGGCTGCCAAGGACGGCAGCTCGGCAAAAGAGTCCTCCCCAAGCCGCGACAGCCCCACTTCCATCGCAAGGCCAATTCGCTGACGCCTAAACTTTGGCATTTCGCCATCATTTGCCTAAAGAACGCCGACGAACGGCCGATCCATCAGAGTCCGGCCAGGTTTTTCCCTGAACACTTCAAGGGGTGAAGCCGCTCGTCCAGGACAAGGACGCACTGCAAAGTCGCGAACACCCATTCCGTGATGGCCCCTTGATTTCCTCAGCCATCCGCCCAGGCACATGGCGCACAATGACTTCTAAAAATAACTCTGCCACCGTGGTATCCGACGTGTTGCTCAAAGCTCCTGCGGACAAACCCTCAGGTTCAAAGTCATTGAGCACCGCCCGCCCGCTGGCCACCCAGCAATACCTGTACTTCACCGAAACCAATACCGACCGCATCCTCGACAACCTCGACGGCCTGCGCGACATGGTGTTCCCGCGCCCACCCCATCTGGAAGGCGACAGCGATCCGCGCAGCGAGCAGGAATTCCCTTCGGTATGCCTGATCGGCCTGGGCCGTTGCGGCTCGAACATCGCACTGGACGTGGCGGAACTGGTGTACAACGCGCGCAAGTTCTACTTGAACGAATTCAGCAACGAAGACAAGTCGCAGGACAAGGGCTACAGCCCGGCCCAGTGGCTGCGCAACAACCTGCGGCTGGGCAGCGGCAAGGCGAGCAAACCGGTGTTCCTGGTGGAACCGCTGGTGATGCTGGGCGACCTGGACAAAGACATCGCCGGGCGCATTCGCTTCTCGCGCAAGGGCGAAAAAAGCGGTTTCCTGCGCGACTACAGCAAGATGAAAATCATGGACCTGTCGGAAGTCCATGCCGGCGGCGCCGGTAACGCGCCGATCCTGGGCCAGTACCTGGCCAAGATTATCCTCAATAAAGATACCCAGCGTTTTTCCAGCCCCGACTGGAAGATGATCCACTCGTACCTGATCGACTCCTGCGGCATCAAGGCCAACCAGTCGCGCCTGTACTTCTCGATCTTCAGCGCCGGCGGCGGTACCGGCTCGGGCATGGCCTCCGAATTCGGCCTGGCGCAGCAACATTCGTACATGAACAAGACGTTCGACACCAAGCCCGCCGACGAGCACGACAGCAAGAGCGGCCACGCCTTTGTGTTCGAGCCGATTTTCACCAGCGGCATCTGCGTGCTGCCGAATATTTCCGACCATCGCAGCGAAATGTCCGAAGCGCTGCACATCAACGCCGGGCGGCTGCTGTGCAAATACCTCTCGGAAGAATGGGATTTCTCATACAACTTCGACAATGAAGACAGCAGTGAAGCCAGTGTGAAGGGGCGTATCCGGCCGTGGAACGCGATGATGCTGATCTCCAACGACATCATGCGTTATGCAGAAGAAAGCGACGACGGCAACATCCAGAACATTGATGTCAATGCCATGGAAAAACACGCCAACCAATACATCTCCCAACAGATCTTCAACATCCTCACCGCCCAGGCAGTGACCACCGACTACGACCAGAACTACTTCCGGCGCGCCGGTATCGACATCGGCGAAACCATCCGCCTGGATGCCAACGACCTGTTCATGAGCCTTGCCGGCCCAGTGGCGATTGCCTACGCCGAATCCGTGGTTCCCGAAACGCCGACACCGTCGAGCGACAAATTCAAGGTGTTCGAAAAAGAGCCACAGCGCCTGAATATCGATGACCTGTTCTTCCGTTCCATCGACCTGCCGCACTTCAACAAGGTCACCCAGGCCATCGAAGGCATCAGCCTGCTGCCGATCGAGTCCAAGCGCTACAAGGCGTCCCTGGAGCAGTACAAGAACTCCGGCTACGACGCAGCGGCGCTGCATGACCTGCACTTTTTCAAGAACTGCTCGTCGGTGGTGTCCATCGTGTCCTTGCCCAAGGACTACAAGCTGTCCTATATGGACCTGAACCGGCTCAAGACTCACCTCAACAGCCTGTTCCCCAACACCACCCTCAAGCGCTACGCCCTGGTGATCGGCGCCTCGGCCAACCTGTCGCTGACCACCCTGATCGCGAAAAGCCCGTGCCTGTCGGATGACTTCCTTACCTTGATCGTGGCGTTTATCAAACGCTGCTTTGCGCGCAACCCGTACCGCTTCGACGACACACTGGACAACTCGATCCTGGACTTCATCATCCACGAGGACTTCGACGAAGACCGCATCGACGAATTGCTCAACGAGTTCGAGAACCCGGCGAAGATCCTCGATACCAACTGGTATGCGATCAAGCCGATGTATGAGAAGAAGTACCGCGAGCTGATCAACGACAAAGACAAGTTTGTGTCGATCAATGACATTCGCCTGTCACGGGACTGCGTGAAGAAGGCGATCAAGTACCTGCGGGAGATTTACCGTCACCGCATCGGCAAGACCAAGGTTATTTCGTTGAATAACCACACCGGCAAGACCGGCTGAAGCCCTGCGGCGGCGCCCTTCGGCGCCGTCGCAGCCTTATTGGGCTCGTCGTTGGTGCAGGTAGGCGACGATGGCCTGCTCATCTGCGGACTTTGCCGGCCGGGGCAGTTGCTTGGGCCACGCAGCCTCGTGGGTACCGAAGAACTTTTTCTGCTCAGCCTCATCCCAGCCGCGGATTTCACGCGAGGCCGATTCCCACCAGCCCTGTCGACACACGTCGTAATAAGGGTTCTCAGGCGCCGCGCTGCCGTAGAGCAAGTCGCGGCCAACCCTTTTCAGATGTTTGCGCTGATTACGCAGCTTCCATTTGATCAGCAGCCGCTGCCAGGCGCTGGGCATAGGCTTGACCTGGGGCACGTCGAGGCAACGCGCAACCAGTTCAGGCCCGAAGGTCTCGCCGTGAAGACCGAAAAAATGCGCCTGCATGGCGTGGAAAAAGCGCTTCTCGGCATAATAGTGATGAACCCACTTGCTGGACTCGCGCACCGTCTTGCCACGCATCGCAAAGGAAATCGCGACTTGCTCGATGGTGTGGATATCGAACGAGCCCTCGGTCCACGCGTCGATCAGGCTGATCGCGGTGTCGAGCAGCGCCGTATCCGTGTCACACACGCCGCACAAGCCACTGTTGTAGAGCTTGAAGCCGTTACTCGCAGACACGCCATGGGCATGCAGGTGCGTGCCCAGCTTGAGGTAATCCGGACGTTTGCAGACATAGCTCCAGTCGTACTCGAATTCGTCCATCACATACTGGCCAGGCGCGATAAGTTCGAACACACGATGCGGGGACTTGAGGAACAGCGTGTCGGTATCGACAAACAGCGTCTTGTCCGCAAGCTTCAACCCTTCGGCGATCGCACAGGCCTTGCGCCGGTGGGTATAACCGTTGTCACCCTGCCATCGGGCCAGGGTCTGCTCGTCCAACGCCAGGGTTTCCACCGGCCAGCCGGTGAAGTCCTGGGGCCGGTCAGTCATGACCCGGATGCACAGCGACTCGCCCCGTTTGAGCTGCGCCAGGGCGGTGAGAATGCTGAACTTGGCTTCGCGCCGGTAAACTTCCTGTTTACCGTAGATAAGGTAAAGCAACTGGTGCGAGGGTTTCGCTGAGAGGGGCAGCGTTGACGGCATGACGAGCTCCGGATGACAGGCGGCGAACTCTACCGGATTCCAGCCCTTCCTACGCTGCGATCTGACAATTGCCGGCTTATATTCACACCGCGAAACAATTCTTCCGCGCTTTCGGCGACGAGAAAACTGTTCCCATGACGTGCGCGTCACCCCCCGCTGTGACCTTTCTTCACGGCAAGATGCCATCACCGCTGCAGCGGTTACTCCGCTACACACTTTTTAAGCGCAGCATCACGCACCATTTCAGTGCTTATGGCGCGAGCACTGCCCTTTCCTGGATCAGGATCCACGGGGAAACCACCACCGCCCATAAGCTCGGATCGCGCTCCACCAGGTCCAGCGCCCGCGTGGCAGACACTTCAGCCAAGTTGCCCGAGGCCAGCCAGGCAGCGACTTTGTCACGGTTGTCTTCGGCCATTCCTTCGGCAGCCTCGATCAAATCCAGGCTGGCGTCGACCCACAATAGGGCACCCTTGGCAAAGAACGGCTCAAGCTCCTTCCAGGATATTTCGGCGGTTTCACCGAGCAGCTTGGCATAGAGGGTGCTAGGTTCTTGCGTCATGGGGAGTTCACCTTGGGAAAAAATCGGCGCAATCATAACGTCGCGGCCGAGGTAGAAAAACCCAGTTGCAATTGAGTCATCGAGAGAAAGTGTCAGCAAAGCCAAGGATTGCCTGGAACTCTGGCATCACCCCGCCGCAATTCTGTCTTTTTCTTTCATTTAAGCGACACACTCGGGTTTTGCCCCCAGCAGCCAGCTTTTCAAGCGATCAACCGGCGCTCTACACTGTACCGGTACAGTTGCCAGGGCACTGCCGGGGGGATATCCGGGATATCCGATCCGGTTCTGCAGCTCACAAGGCCGCTAGAACTATAAAAAATACAACAGTAAGAGTGGAGCACTATGAACAAGGCTACTAAGCAGATTTCCAAACTGTTTGCCGCTATGGTCCTGGCTGGGGTTGCCGGCCATTCGTTCGCCGCCGACACCATCAAGATCGGTATCGCCGGCCCTAAAACCGGCCCGGTGACGCAATACGGCGACATGCAATTCATGGGTGCCAAGCAGGCCATCGCCGACATCAACGCCAAGGGCGGCGTTGATGGCAAGATGCTTGAGGCCAAGGAATACGACGACGCCTGCGATCCTAAACAAGCCGTTGCCGTCGCCAACAAAGTGGTCAACGACGGCGTCAAGTTCGTGGTTGGCCACCTCTGCTCCAGCTCCACTCAGCCTGCGTCCGATATCTACGAAGACGAAGGCGTGATCATGATTACCCCGGCCGCCACCAGCCCGGAAATCACCGCCCGTGGCTACAAGCTGATCTTCCGCACCATCGGCCTGGACAGCGCCCAGGGCCCAGCGGCCGGCAACTACATCGCCGACCACGTGAAGCCGAAAATCGTCGCCGTCCTGCACGACAAGCAGCAATACGGTGAAGGCATCGCCAGCGCCGTGAAGAAAACCCTGGAAGAAAAAGGCACCAAGGTCGCGGTCTTCGAAGGCCTGAACGCCGGTGACAAGGACTTCTCCTCGATCATCCAGAAACTCAAGCAAGCCAATGTCGATTTCGTCTACTACGGCGGCTACCACCCTGAGCTGGGCCTGATCCTGCGCCAAGCCAAGGAAAAAGGCCTGAACGCCAAGTTCATGGGCCCTGAAGGCGTCGGCAACGACTCCATCTCGCAAATCGCCCAAGGCGCTTCCGAAGGCCTGCTGGTGACCCTGCCTAAATCCTTCGACACGGAGCCTGCCAACAAAGCCATCGTTGACGAGTTCGCCAAGAACAAGCAGGACCCGACCGGTCCATTCGTGTTCCCGGCCTATTCGGCTATCGAAGTGATCGCTGGCGGTATCAAAGCCGCGAAGAGCGAAGACACCGCCAAAGTGGCCGAAGCCATCCACGCGGGTACCTTCAAGACCCCGACCGGCGACCTGAGCTTCGACGCCAAGGGCGACCTGAAGGACTTCAAATTCGTGGTCTACGAATGGCACTTCGGCAAACCGAAAACCGAAGTATCCCCTCAGTAAGCCAGGCGTTACTGGTCCTGCAAGCCCACTGTGAGAGCAGTGGGCTTTGTTTTACGAGGTTTATGGGCCTGTCACCCGCGATCCGGGCGCTGGCTCACCTGAAAATCTTAAAACCGTCACCAGCGGTTCGCTGGCAAACGCTTTGTGCAACCTGGTCATAGAACAGGGCACAGGCCGGAAATGACTCCACCAGTGAAATGCGTATCGGGTTTTTAGGAGCGCTGTAATGCCTGAGCTCTATCATTTTTTCCAACAGCTGGTTAATGGCCTGACCATTGGCAGCACCTATGCCTTGATAGCCATTGGCTACACAATGGTTTACGGCATCATTGGAATGATCAACTTCGCCCATGGCGAGGTGTACATGATTGGTTCCTACGTGGCCTTTATCGCCCTTGCCGGGTTGGCCATGATGGGGATCCACTCCCTGCCGCTGTTGATGACCGCCGCGTTCCTTGCGTCAATCATCGTGACCAGTGCCTATGGTTACAGTATCGAGCGCGTTGCCTACCGTCCCTTGCGTGGCAGCAACCGCCTGATCCCGCTGATTTCCGCCATTGGCATGTCGATTTTCCTGCAGAACACCGTATTGCTGTCCCAGGACTCCAAGGATAAATCCATCCCCAACCTGATCCCGGGGAGTTTCTCCTTCGGCCCGGGTGGCGCGCAGGAAGTGCTGGTTTCCTATATGCAGATCCTGGTCTTCGTCGTCACCCTGGTGGCCATGCTGGGCCTGACCCTGTTCATCTCCCGCTCCCGTCTGGGGCGCGCCTGCCGGGCTTGCGCCGAAGACATCAAGATGGCCAACCTGCTGGGCATCAACACCAACAACATCATTGCCCTGACCTTCGTGATCGGTGCCGCTCTGGCGGCCGTCGCGGCGGTACTGCTGAGCATGCAGTACGGCGTGATCAACCCCAACGCCGGTTTCCTGGTGGGCCTCAAAGCCTTTACCGCGGCGGTATTGGGCGGCATCGGCAGCATTCCGGGCGCGATGCTCGGCGGCCTGGTGCTGGGTGTGGCCGAGGCCTTTGGCGCCGATATCTTCGGCGACCAGTACAAGGACGTCGTGGCGTTCGGCCTGTTGGTTCTGGTGTTGTTGTTCCGTCCGACCGGCATCCTGGGCCGTCCGGAGGTTGAGAAAGTATGAGCAGATATCTTAAATCGGCGTTTTTCAGCGCCTTGCTGGTGTGGGCCGTGGCCTTTCCGGTACTGGGCCTCAAGCTGAGCATTGTCGGCATCAATCTGGAAGTGCATGGCACCGGTCCCGTGACCCTGACCATCATCGCCTTGTGTTCGGTGCTGCTGTTCCTGCGCGTGCTGTTCACCCAGCAGGTCGGGGCCTTGTTCAAGGGCAACCGTCGCCCATTGGTATCACCCAAGGTCAGCCAATTCCTGACCCTGCCGCGCACCCAGCGCTACATCATCATCGGCTTGATCGTGGCCGCGCTGATCTGGCCGTTCTTCGGCTCGCGCGGCGCAGTCGATATCGCCACCCTGATCCTGATCTACGTGTTGCTGGGCCTGGGCCTGAACATCGTGGTCGGCCTGGCCGGCCTGCTCGACCTGGGTTATGTGGGTTTTTATGCCGTGGGTGCCTACACCTACGCGCTGCTCTCGCATTACCTGGGCTGGAGCTTCTGGATCTGCCTGCCACTGGCGGGCATGGCGGCGGCCACGTTCGGCTTCCTGCTGGGTTTCCCGGTGCTGCGCCTGCGCGGCGACTACCTGGCGATCGTGACCCTGGGCTTCGGTGAAATCATCCGTCTGTTCCTGCGTAACCTCACCGATATCACCGGTGGCCCCAACGGCATCAGCAGCATCCCCAAGCCGACGTTCTTCGGGTTGTCGTTCGACCGCACCGCCGCAGAGGGCATGCAGACCTTCCACGAGTACTTCGGGATTGCCTACAACCCGGTGAGCAAAGTGGTGTTCCTGTACCTGGTGGCGCTGTTGCTGGCACTGGCCGCACTGTTCGTGATCAACCGCCTGCTGCGCATGCCGATCGGCCGCGCGTGGGAAGCGCTGCGCGAAGATGAGATCGCCTGCCGCGCGCTGGGCCTGAACCCGACCATCATCAAGCTTTCCGCCTTTACCCTGGGTGCTGCGTTCGCCGGTTTCGCCGGCAGCTTCTTCGCCGCGCGCCAAGGGCTGGTGACGCCGGAGTCATTCACCTTTATCGAGTCGGCGATCATCCTCGCCATCGTGGTACTGGGTGGCATGGGCTCGCAACTGGGCGTGATCCTGGCGGCGATCGTGATGATCCTGCTGCCGGAAATGATGCGCGAGTTCAGTGAATACCGCATGTTGATGTTCGGCGCTCTCATGGTGCTGATGATGATCTGGCGCCCTCAAGGCCTGCTGCCCATGCAACGTCCACACATGGAGCTGCGCAAATGAGCCGCGAGATCCTGAAAGTCGAAAACTTGAGCATGCGCTTCGGCGGCTTGCTGGCGGTCAATGGCGTGGCCCTGACCGTGAAAGAAAAACAGGTTGTGGCGTTGATCGGCCCCAACGGCGCCGGCAAGACCACGGTGTTCAACTGCCTCACCGGCTTCTACAAGCCAAGCGGCGGCAGCATCCTGCTGGACGGACAGCCGATCCAGGGCCTGGCCGGTCACGAAATCGCCCGCAAGGGCGTGGTGCGCACCTTCCAGAACGTGCGACTGTTCAAGGACATGACGGCGGTCGAGAACCTGTTGATCGCCCAGCACCGTCACTTGAACACCAACTTCTTCGCAGGCTTGTTCAAGACCCCGGCGTTTCGCAAAAGCGAGCGCGAGGCCATGGAGTATGCCGAGTACTGGCTGGACAAGGTCAACCTCACCGAGTTTGCCAACCGCCCGGCCGGCACCCTGGCCTATGGTCAGCAACGCCGCCTGGAAATCGCCCGTTGCATGATGACCCGCCCGCGCATCCTCATGCTCGACGAACCTGCCGCCGGCCTGAACCCCAGGGAAACCGAAGACCTCAAGGCGCTGATCAGCGTGCTGCGCGAGGAAAACAACGCCACCGTGCTGTTGATCGAACACGACATGAAACTGGTCATGAGCATTTCCGACCACATCGTCGTGATCAACCAGGGCACGCCTCTGGCCAACGGGAGCCCGGAGCAGATCCGTGACAATCCCGAAGTGATCAAAGCCTATCTGGGGGAAGCGTAAAATGCTGCAATTCGAAAACGTTTCCACTTTCTACGGCAAGATCCAGGCCCTGCACAGCGTCAACGTGGAGGTTCGCCAGGGTGAGATCGTCACGCTGATCGGCGCCAACGGCGCCGGCAAGTCGACCTTGCTGATGACCCTGTGCGGTTCGCCCCAGGCCCACAGCGGCAGCATCCGCTACATGGGTGAAGAACTGGTGGGCCAACAGTCGTCGCACATCATGCGCAAGAGCATCGCGGTAGTGCCGGAAGGCCGTCGCGTGTTTTCGCGCCTGACCGTGGAAGAGAACCTGGCCATGGGCGGGTTCTTTACCGACAAGGGCGACTATCAGGAACAGATGGACAAGGTGCTGCACCTGTTCCCCCGCCTCAAGGAACGCTTCAGCCAACGCGGCGGCACCATGTCGGGCGGCGAACAGCAAATGCTCGCCATCGGCCGCGCATTGATGAGCAAGCCCAAGCTGCTGCTGCTGGACGAACCTTCCCTGGGCCTGGCCCCGATCATCATCCAGCAGATTTTCGACATCATCGAACAGCTGCGCAAGGACGGTGTGACGGTGTTCCTGGTGGAGCAGAATGCCAACCAGGCGCTGAAGATTGCCGACCGCGCCTATGTGCTGGAAAACGGCCGGGTGGTGATGCAGGGCACTGGCGAGCAGTTGCTGACGGATCCGAAGGTGCGTGAGGCGTACCTGGGCGGTTAATAGAAATTTGCTGTAGGAACCGGCCTAAACATGTGGGAGCTGGCTTGCCTGCGATACAGGCACCTCGATTTTTCAGTAACACCGAGGTGATGCTATCGCAGGCAAGCCAGCTCCCACATTTGTTGTGTGTGAACTGATAATTGGCGAAACCCGAAATTATTTTCGGCAGACGTGTAACAAAGTTCACCCCGCCGTCTCTAGTGGTCCAAGCAGGCAAATACGCCCGCCACTACTGGAGACACACCATGACCACCAAACTGTCCGCCGCCGCCCTCGTCCTGGCCCTCGGTTCCGCCCTGAGCCTGTCCGCCCTGACCACCACCGCCCACGCAGCCGACGACATGCAGAAATGCTTCGGTGTCGCCGAAGCGGGCAAGAACGACTGCGCCGCTGGCGCCGGCACGTCCTGCGCCGGCACCTCGAAAACCAAAGACCAGGCCAATGCCTGGAAACTCGTCCCCGCCGGCACCTGCCTCAAAACACCAAGCTCCACCTCGCCGACAGGTTTCGGCCAGGAAGCGGCCTTCACCGCCAAGTCCTGACCCTCGCGAAACCTGAGTACAGACGATGCCCCTTTCATCCCTGCAAGCCATCGCCCAGGCTCAGGCGCCCGGCCTCCCGCGCCGGGCCGGGCTGGGCCTCAAGCATGAGCACTTCGCTGAAGTGCTCGACACTTCACCCGACATCGGTTTTTTTGAAGTGCACGCCGAAAACTACATGGTGGCCGGCGGCCCGTTTCATCACTATCTGGGGTTGATCCGCGAGCAGTACCCGCTGTCCTTGCACGGCGTAGGCCTGTCCATCGGCGGCGAAGGCCCGCCGGACCGTACGCACCTGGCACGGTTGGCCAGGTTGATCGAGCGCTATCAACCCCACGTTTTTTCCGAACACCTGGCCTGGTCGAGCCACGGCCCGGTGTGTCTCAATGACTTGCTGCCCCTGGCCTACGACAACGCTACCCTGCAACGGGTGTGCGAACACGTTGACCAGGTACAAAGCGCCCTCAAGCGGCCAATGCTGCTGGAGAACCCGTCGAGCTACCTGCAATTCGAGCGCTCAACCCTGGACGAGACCGACTTCATCAGCGCGATCATTCGTCGCACCGGCTGTGGTTTGCTGCTGGACGTGAATAACGTCTATGTGTCCTGCGTCAATCATCAGCGTGATGCACTTTCCTACCTCGACGCGCTGCCATTGCACGTGGTGGGTGAGATTCATCTGGCCGGTTTTGCCGAAGACACGGACAGCCTCGGTGATCGCCTGTTGATCGATGATCATGGTGCTCCGATCGATAACGCGGTGTGGCAACTGTACGAAAAGGTACTGGCGCGCGTCGGCCCGGTGCCAACGTTGATCGAACGGGATAACCAGGTGCCGGCGTTCAGCGTATTGTTGGCCGAGGCGCAACAGGCCCAATGGCATCTGTCGCAGGTGGCCCCATGAGCCTCTATGACGACTTTGCCGCAGCCCTATTGGCGCCGGACCAGGCCTGCCCCGAAGGCCTGGTCAGCCGCAACGGTGCCGACCCGGCCAGTCGCTTCGCGGTGTATCGCAACAATGTGCACAGTTCGTTGATCAACGCGTTGGCGACCGCTTACCCCGTGACGTTGCAACTGGTGGGCGAGGAATTCTTCCGCGCGATGGCCGGCCTGTTCGTACAGGCTTGCCCTCCCACCAGCCCGCTGATCAGCGAGTACGGCAGTGCGTTCCCAGCGTTTATCCAGGACTTTGAGCCGGCCGCCAGCGTGCCCTACCTGGCCGATATCGCGCGCCTGGAACGCCTGCGGGTGCGTGCCTACCACGCGGCGGATACCCAGCCGCTGGACCAGCAGGCGATTCTTCAAGTCATGCAAGGCCAGACAGACGTCGGAAAATTGCGCCTGCAGCTGCATCCATCCCTTGCCACCTTGAATTCTGCCTTCGCGGTGGTGGCGGTATGGGCCGCGCATCAATCCGAGGGTGCCCTGGCCACCGTGAACCCCTGGCACGCCCAGGCTGCACTGGTATTGCGCCAGGGGCTGGAAGTCCGGGTGGTTGCCATCGACAGTGGCTCAGCGACGTTTATCAACAGCGTGGCCCATGGCAGTCCATTGGGAAAAGCCGTGGAGCATGCACTTGAAGCAAGTGCCGAGTTCGATCTGCACCACTGCCTGACGTTGCTGATCAGCCACAACGCCATCACTCATCTGTATCCAGAACAAAAGGTATCGCCATGAACACGTATCCATCGGGCCTGATCAATCGGGTCATCGCGTTTTTCGAGCAAATCCCTTACAGCCTGATTGCCTTTCTCGCACGGTTTTCGATTGCTGCGGTGTTCTGGAAATCCGGGCAAACCAAAGTCGACGGTTTCGCAGTGGATATCATCAGCGGCACCTTCCAACTGGGCGAACCGAAACTGGCGGCCTCGACACTACCGCTGTTTCGCAGCGAGTATCCTGTGCCGTTGCTGTCGCCGGAGGTGGCGGCGCACATGGCGGCGTTTGCCGAGCACTTTTTCCCGGTGCTTATCCTGGTTGGCTTGGCCACGCGCTTTTCGGCCTTGGCCCTGATCGGCATGACGCTGGTGATTCAGCTGTTCGTCTACCCGGACGCCTACCCGACCCACGGCACCTGGCTTGCGCTGCTGTTGCTGCTGGTGGCGAAGGGTCCGGGGCGCCTGTCCATCGATCACTTGATCGCGCGTCGCTACGCTTAAAGCCGATCCAGGGCCTCGCCGCTGCGCTTGAACCAGTCCACCAGGTAATCGGCCAACACCTGGGTGCGACGCGGCAGGCCGCCCTGATAAGGGTGCACCAGGTACATCGGCATGCTCCGCGTCTGGTAATCGCGCAGGAGCCAGCGCAAGCGGCCGTCAGCCAATTCAGTCGGCAGCAGGTAGGACGGCAGGCGTGCGATACCGGCGCCGACCAACGCGGCTTTTTTCAACAGGTTGTAATGATTGGAGGCGAAGGTGCCGCTGACCCGTACCCGCAGCAGTTCGTGTTGCTGGTGGTAAAGCCACTCCTCACGGCCGCTGTAGTGGCTGTTGAGCAAGCAGATGTGGGTGGCCAGGTCAGCCGGGGTCTCGGGTTCGCCGTATTGCTCGAGGTAGGCCGGGCTCGCGCAGGTCACCTCATGCCAGGCCAGCAATGGCTTGGCCACCAGGCGCTCGTTTTCAATCGCGCCTGAGCGTACTCCCAAGTCAAAACCGTCCCGCGCCAGATCGCGATAGCGGTTGTTGAGCTCCAGCTCGATCTGCACCTGCGGGTAGTGCTTGGAGAACTCCAACAGCAAGCCGTCGAAGAAGGTTTCGCCCAACGACACCGGAACCGTCATACGCACAGGCCCGGCCAGATCGTCCTTGAGGCGGGCCAATGCCTGACGGGCGCGTTCCACCTGTACCACCAGAGCCTGGGCCTGGGGCAGCAACGCCGCACCGGCTGCCGTCAGGCTGAGTTTGCGTGTGGTGCGGTGCAGCAAAACCACGCTGAACCGCGCCTCCAGTTGACTGATGCGCTTGGACAACTGCCCTTTGCTGCAGCCCAATTGTTCGGCGGCCACGGTAAAACTGCCGGCGTCGACCAGCACGGCAAAGGCGGCCAGGTCATCCATCTCGCTCATGGATTGTTTCCAAATGAAAACCAAAGGTTGCCTATTAGCGCGTTTATCCACGTAAAAAGCCACCGTAGACTGATGCCTGTACCTTACCTGTAGGAGCGAGCTTGCTCGCGAAAAACGTCAACGATTACGCGGTAAGCCTGATACACAGAGGCGCTCTCAAGTTTTTCGCGAGCAAGCTCGCTCCTACAGTTTCCCAATCCCCCGGAGGAACAGCACCATGAAAATTCTGTTGATTGGCGCCAGCGGCACCGTCGGCTCGGCGGTCAAGGCCGAACTGGCCCAGCGTCACGAAGTGATCGGCATCGGCCGCAGCAGCGGTGACTTCCAAGTGGATATCAGCGACAGCGCATCAATCCGCAAACTGTTTGAACAGACCGGCACCTTTGACGCGCTGGTCTGCGCGGCGGGCAGCGTGAACTTCGTCGCGCTGGGCGACATGAGCGAAAGCGATTTTGAATTGGGCCTGCGTGACAAGCTGATGGGCCAGGTCAACCTGCTGTTGATCGGTCGCGAGTACGCCAACGATGGCGCCTCGTTCACCTTCACCAGCGGCATTCTCAACCGCGACCCGATCCGCACCGGCGCCTCGGCGGCCCTGGTCAACGGCGCACTGGATGCCTTCGTCAAGGCCGCGGCGCTTGAATTGCCAAGGGGTTTGCGCGTCAATTCGGTGAGCCCGACGGTCCTGCTTGAAGCCATGGGCAGCTACGCGCCGTACTTTCGTGGCTTCAAACCGGCGGCTGGCGCCGACGTGGCATTGGCCTATGCAAAAAGTGTCGAAGGCTTGCAAACGGGTCAGACCTTTATCGTTGGCTGAACCCGTCGTCTGTCAGATTCGCCTTAAGCTGCCGGGCGGGGTTGTGATGCGACGCCGGCCTGCGTAACGTGGCGGCACTTGTCTGGAGACCCGATCATGCGTGCCGCCCATACCCTCGCTCTGTTTGCCTTGTTCCCCCTGTTCGCCGCGTGCCAGATGTTCGACAAGGAGCCGGCCACGCCGTCTCTGGCCGGGCTGACCCGCATGCAGGGCGAACTCACGGCGGTCGGCGGCAAACTGCTGTTCCAGCCGTGCAATGACAAACGCAACTACGTGGTCAACGACACGGGCGGCACCAGCATCCTGCAGGAAGCGGCGTCCCTGGCCGGCCAGCAGGGTGCGTTGTTCGCCGACCTGCGTGGCAAATTCTCGGGGGTCGCCAGCGGCACCCAGGGCAGCGTCGACCTGCAGCAGCTCTACCGCGTCGAGCGCTCGACCTCGGCCTGCGATGACCCGGATTTCAAGCGCATGATCCTGCGCGCCAACGGCCACAAGCCCGCCTGGGCGATGAACGTCACGGCCAAAGGCATGGTGCTGCTGCGCGAAGGCCAGCCACCCTTGGCGGTACCGTATGTGGAAGAACAGATCGGTGACGGCCGTTTCAACCTGATGACCGAAGCCAACAACCAGCACGTCGAATTGTGGGTCGCCCCGCAACGTTGCATCGACAGTGTCAGCGGCAGCCTGCAACACATGACCGCCGAGCTGCGCGTCAACGGCCAGGTGCAACGGGGCTGCGCAGCGTTTGGCGGCTCGCGCGACGACTGACTGGGCACTGCGCTGTTTTAACATGACGGGAACCGGCCATTGGGGCTTATAATCGCCGGTTTGCAAAACAGCCGGCCACTCAGCCCGCCGCCTACCGGATCCTGTCATGTTACGAATCACCGAACTCAAGCTGCCCATCGACCATCCCGAAGAAGACCTGCGCCCTGCCATCCTGCAGCGCCTGGGCATCGCCAGTGATGACCTGCTCGATTTCACCCTGTTCAAACGCAGCTACGACGCGCGCAAAAAATCCTCGGAGCTGTGCTTCATCTACACCATCGACTTGAACGTGAAGGGCGAAGCCGCCCTGCTGCTCAAGTTTGCCGATGATCGCAACGTCAATCCGGCGCCGGATGTCAGCTACCACGTCGTGGGGCAGGCGCCGGAAGGCCTGGTCGAACGCCCGATCGTGGTGGGTTTTGGCCCATGTGGCATCTTTGCCGGGCTGTTGCTGGCACAGATGGGCTTCAAGCCGATCATCCTCGAGCGCGGCAAAGAGGTGCGCCAGCGCACCAAGGACACCTGGGGCCTGTGGCGCAAAAGCGTACTCAACCCCGAGTCCAATGTGCAGTTTGGTGAAGGCGGTGCCGGGACGTTTTCCGACGGCAAGCTCTACAGCCAGATCAAGGACCCGAAGTTCCACGGCCGCAAAGTCCTGCACGAGTTCGTCAAGGCCGGTGCGCCGGAAGAAATCCTCTACGTCAGCAAGCCGCACATCGGCACCTTCCGCCTGACCGGCGTGGTGGAAAACATGCGTGAGCAGATCATCGCCCTGGGCGGTGAAGTGCGCTTCGAGCAGCGGGTTACCGACGTGCTGATCGAAGACGGGCAGTTGAACGGCGTGGTCGTCGATGGCGGCGAGCAGATCCTTTCCAGGCATGTGATCCTGGCCCTGGGCCACAGCGCCCGCGACACCTTCCGCATGCTCCACGGCCGTGGCGTGTACATGGAAGCCAAGCCGTTCTCGGTAGGTTTTCGTATCGAACACCCGCAGTCGTTGATCGACGCCGCACGCCTGGGCAAATACGCCGGGCACCCGAAACTGGGGGCCGCCGACTACAAGCTGGTGCACCACGCCAAGAACGGCCGCTCGGTCTACAGTTTCTGCATGTGCCCAGGCGGCACGGTGGTAGCAGCGACATCCGAGCCGAACCGCGTCGTGACCAACGGCATGAGCCAGTACTCGCGTAACGAACGCAATGCCAACTCTGGCATCGTGGTCGGCATCACCCCTGAAGTGGATTACCCGGGTGGCCCGCTGGCGGGGATCGAGTTGCAGGAACGCCTGGAGTCCCACGCCTACCTCCTCGGCGGCAGCAACTACGACGCCCCGGCGCAGTTGGTCGGTGATTTCATCGCAGGCAAGCCGTCCACGGCGATCGGCAGTGTGGAGCCCTCCTACAAGCCCGGCGTATCCCTGGGTGACTTGGCCCTGGCCTTGCCGGCGTTCGCTATCGAGGCGATCCGCGAAGCACTGCCGGCGTTCGAGAAGCAGATCAAGGGCTACTCGCTGCATGACGCGGTGTTGACCGGTATCGAGACGCGCACCTCATCGCCGCTGCGGATTACCCGTAACGAATCGATGCAGAGCTTGAACGTAAAAGGCCTGTTCCCGGCCGGTGAAGGCGCCGGTTATGCCGGCGGGATTCTGTCGGCGGGCGTGGATGGGATCCGGATTGCCGAGGCGTTGGCGCGGGATATGTTGGGCATCGAGGCCTGATAGTTTTTTCCCTGACAACACCTATCAAATGTGGGAGCTGGCTTGTCGGATCGCCGCATCGCTGCGATTGCGGTGGTTCAGTCGATAAATTCGGCGACTGATACTCCGCTATCGCAGGCAAGCCAGCTCCCACATTTAGTTTTGTGTGGTGTCAGATATTAGCGCGCTTGATGCTGTTCGGCAGCGGCTCACCGCGCTCCACACTCGCCGCAACGTCTTTGATCAAACCACCCAATTCATACCCCTGCCCCACCAGCCAGGCCTGG
This sequence comes from Pseudomonas cedrina subsp. cedrina, assembly GCF_001983175.1. Taxonomy (GTDB): domain Bacteria; phylum Pseudomonadota; class Gammaproteobacteria; order Pseudomonadales; family Pseudomonadaceae; genus Aquipseudomonas; species Aquipseudomonas cedrina. The sequence continues at coordinate 101,395 of NZ_MNPW01000002.1, read as the reverse complement.
TCGTAATAGGTGGTGGCATAGCGCTCACCCCCATCACACAGGATCGCCACGATCGATCCCGACTCTCCCGCGGCCTTCATCTGCTGCGCCGCTACCAGCGCGCCAATCAGGTTGGTCCCGCTGGAGCCGCCGACCCGCCGTCCCAGCCGATCCGCCAGGTAATGCATGGCCGCCAGCGAGAGCGCATCCGGCACCTTGATCATTGCGTCGATCACCGCTGGCAAGAACGACGCTTCAACCCGTGGTCGGCCAATACCCTCGATGCGCGAACCACAGTCCAGGCGCAGGCTCGCGTCGCCGCTCTGGTAGAAATCAAAGAACACCGAACGCTCGGCATCGGCACATAGCACGCGCGTGTAATGCTGGCGATAACGCACATAACGACCAAGGGTCGCGGTGGTGCCGCCGGTGCCGGGGCTGGAGATCAACCAGCTCGGTTCCGGATACTGCTCGAAGCGCATCTGCTGGAAGATTGATTCGGCGATATTGTTGTTGGCCCGCCAGTCGGTCGCGCGCTCGGCATAGGTGAACTGGTCCATGAAGTGGCCGCCGCTGTCCCGCGCCAGGCGTTCGGATTCAGCATAGATTTGCGTCGGGTCCTGTACCAGGTGGCTTCTACCGCCGTAGAAGGCAATCTGCGCGATCTTCTCCTGGGAGGTGGTCGCCGGCATCACCGCAATAAAGGGCAGGCCGAGCAGACGGGCAAAGTAGGCTTCGGAAATCGCCGTCGAGCCGCTGGACGCTTCGATCACCGGCGCGCCCGGCTTGAGCCAGCCATTGCACAGCGCGTACAGAAACAATGATCGCGCCAGCCGATGCTTGAGGCTGCCGGTCGGGTGACTGGACTCATCCTTGAAGTACAACTCGATACCCGGCAACCCCGGCAGCGGCAACGGAATCAGGTGCGTGTCGGCGCTGCGCTGGAAGTCTGCTTCAATGATACGAATGGCTTCGCGGGCCCAGGGACGGTGGTCGCTCATGGCGTGTTTCTCTGAGAGTGTAAGCCCTGATTTTAGGGGGTTTCCTACAAGCCAGACAGATACAGTCCCGACTCAATAGGACACACAATTGCCAGGCTTAACCGAAGCGTCATCGCGGGTCGACGCTTATAACAAATAAGAATATAACTTTTGTTTTAACAACTAACGGTACGGGTTAGGGTACCCACCTATTGAATCCGGATTGGAGAGCGTCCCTTGCCTCTGCGTAGCACTTTCACCCGTTTCTTCCAGCTGGAAGCCGCCAGCGGTCTGTTGTTGATCGCGGCTGCGGCACTGGCCTTGATCATCAACAATTCGCCCTTGTCACACCTGTACGGCGCGTTTCTCGACGTACCGGTGGTGGCACAGGTTGGCGCACTGAAAATCGCCAAGCCGGCACTGCTGTGGATCAACGACGGCCTGATGGCCTTGTTCTTCCTGCTGATCGGCCTTGAGGTCAAGCGCGAGTTGCTCGACGGCCACCTGTCCAAGCCTTCGCAAGTGGTGCTGCCTGGCGCAGCGGCCATCGGCGGCATGGTGGTGCCGGCGCTGATCTATTGGGCGATTAACAAGGACTACCCTGCCGCGCTGTCGGGCTGGGCGATCCCCATGGCCACCGACATTGCCTTCGCACTCGGTGTGCTGGCCTTGCTGGGCAAGCGCGTACCGGTATCGCTCAAGCTGTTCCTGATGACCCTGGCCATCATCGATGACCTGGGCGCGATCATCGTCATCGCCGTGTTCTATTCCGCCGACCTGTCCGGCGCTGCCCTGGCGGGTGCGGGGGCCTGTCTGATCGCACTGATCGCGATGAATCGCCTGGGCATTATCAAGCTTGGGCCCTACCTGATCATTGGGCTGATCCTGTGGGTGTGCGTACTCAAAAGCGGTGTTCACGCGACGCTCGCCGGCGTGACATTGGCGTTTTGCATCCCTATGCGCACCAAAAACGCCGAGCCGTCGCCGCTGCTTACCCTGGAACACGCCCTGCACCCCTGGGTGGCCTACGGCATCCTGCCGCTGTTCGCCTTCGCCAACGCTGGCGTGTCCCTGACCGGCGTCAGTCTTGAAAGCTTTACCCACCACGTACCGATGGGCATCGCCGCCGGCCTGCTGATTGGCAAGACCATCGGCGTGTTCGGCCTCACCTGGCTGGCCATCAAGACCGGCATCGCCGCCCTGCCCAGCGGCGCGAATTGGGGCCAGGTGTTTGGCGTGGCGATCCTGTGCGGCATCGGCTTTACCATGAGCCTGTTTGTCGGGTCCCTGGCGTTTGTGCCGGGTGCCAGCGAGTTTGCCGGAGAAGACCGGATGGGAATTCTGACCGGGTCGATACTGGCGGCGTGTATCGGGTATGCGGTGACGGCGATGGCGAGTCGCAAGAAGGTCATACCTTCCGTTTGACAGTTTGAACTGGCGAGCCAAAAACCAAAAAGCCGCCTTGGGGTTAACCGAGGCGGCTTCACTTCTTCAGACCTTACAGGTCATCGAAGCTGTCCCGCAGGAATGTCCACACGTGATAAACACGCAGGGCATTCACTACGAGGTTCCACGTACGTCGTGCAAACTTGGACATACTCGGCCCTCCAAATGTTGGGCCTTACCTCCAGCCCACTTACCGGAACATGTGAGCCTTCGAATGCTGTCATTGCGTCCTATGAGGCGGCTGGGTTAATGGGCCTTCCGCATGAATCCGGCACGGATTACTAGCCCGTGGCGGTCGGTCCAAATCCTGCGTAAATACCCAGCAGACATACAGAATGACGATCGCAGAACGGGGTCGATACTAACTGAGCGTGTGGGTTGAGGTATGTCCAACGGCGGAAGAACGCCAAAAATTGCCGCTTAAGTTATTTCCAGTTTTTGCCACCAGCGCCGACAAAAAATGTTTCAGAACGGTTACTCACCGCTCATCGCCGCATCTTGTGGCGAACGCCAAGCAACAGTAGTATCCGTCCATGTCATTGCGTCCTTGAGGATGCAAGCCTTGATGAAAATCGGGTTTGCAATAAAAAACCGCCCTACTAAGGCGGTTTTTTATTGTCTGTTTTTTGCCCAACTCAATCACCGATACTCAGCCCCCAATACGGCCTTGGAATATTGGCCCCATAAACCAAAAACCCCCAACCAGTCACCCGGTTGGGGGTTTTGTTTTTACACCCTGCGCTTAACGAGTAACGCGGCTGGTGCCATCAACGGTCATGATGCGCACACGGTCGCCAATGCGGAAGATTTCGTTCTCCTGCACGGCCTGCACGTAGGCACGGGTGCTGCCATCATCTTCGCGAACGGTGATTTCCACGCCCTGGGTGCGGGTCAGGCCTTCTTCAGTGGCCGAACCCAGCAGGCCGCCGGCGACAGCGCCGATCACTGCGGTAACGATGCTGCCACGGCCACCGCCGATGGCACTGCCGCCAACGCCGCCGATGACCGCGCCGGCAGCGCCGCCGATTGGGGTCTTGGTGCCTTCGATTTTCACCGGACGCAGGGACTCGATGGTGCCCATGCGCACGGTTTGTACACGACGCGCTTCGTCACGGGAGTATGAGTCGCCGGTCAGACTCGAGGCGCAGCCACCCAACAGCAACGACAGGGTGGTAAAGCAGGCAACCAGTAAAACGGACTTACGCATAGCATCAACTCCAAAGGACAGGTGTTCATTAAACGCTGCAGCTTGACGCCTGTCACGGCAAGCACCGCAGAAAATTGCTTTCATTCAGCCTGAGTACAGACTGCCAGTATCGGAAAACTCCACAACGGGTAGCCCGCTCGCGTTCCAGGCAATGCAGCAGCTGTTTCTTCATTGTAGCCGCGCAGCAGCCTGCAACCTAAGTCTCTCGCATTGAGACGTCGGCTCGGCAGGCATCATTCCAGTGAAGTGACGAAAGGTGCAGCTCAGGGCGCCAGGCGCTCACGTGTCCAATCGGCCCCTTGCAGGCGATAGTTCAGGCGATCGTGCAGGCGGCTGGCGCGGCCTTGCCAGAACTCGATGCGCTCGGGCAGCAAACGATAGCCCCCCCAATGCTCGGGGCAATCGGGCTGCGTGTCGCTGAAACGCTGCTCGGTGGCCTTGAGCAGATTCTGCAATTCTTCCCGGTCACGAATGACCTGGCTCTGCGGCGAAGCCCAGGCGCCCAGGCGGCTGCCCAGCGGACGGACCTGATAGTAAGCGTCCGACTCCTCAGGCGTGACCTTGACCACCCGTCCCTCGATGCGCACTTGGCGCTCCAGGGTCGGCCAGAAAAAAGTCATGGCCGCAAACGGCCGTGCCGCGAGCTGTTGGCCCTTGGCACTCTGGTAATTGGTAAAGAAGGTAAAGCCCTGCGCATCCAGGCCCTTGAGCAACAGGACGCGGCAGTGTGGGCGACCGTCGTGGTCGACCGTGGCCAAGGTCATGGCATTGGCTTCCACCGGAGGCTGCTCGGTTTTCACCGCATCACCGAACCATTGGTGGAACAAGGCAAACGGTTCGCTCGGGGCCTGGGCCTCGCTCAAACCGTCCCGTGTGTAATCATGGCGCATATCGGCCAGTGCCTGGGTCATGCGGCTTTATCCTTCTGGTTCAGCGGATCAGTTTTTTGCCTGGTCACTCGGGGCCGGCGCGTCGGCCTTGGCTTTGGCCGCAGCCGGCTTCTTGGCGGCAGGCTTGGCCGGGGCCTTTTTGGCGGCAGGCTTGGCAGCGGCTTTCTTGGTGGTTGCCTTGCTGGCAGCCGCTTTTTTCGCCGGAGCCTTGGCGGCAGGCGTCGGGGCAGGAACATTCTGCACGGCAACCATTTCAGCCACAGGCGGCGTCTTGCCGGAATTGTACTTGCTCAACAGGGCCAACATGGTCGAGCGCTGGGTGAACATGATTTCCATACGACGGTTCAGGGCGCGGCCCTGATTGCTGTCGTTGGCGGCACGGGGCATCAGGTCGCCCATGCCGCGCAGCATCAGGCGGTCTTGCTTGAGGCCGCTGAGGCTGAAGATCGAGGCGATCGATTGCGCGCGTTCCTTGGTCAACGCCTGGCTGGCCGGGGCGGTGCCGGTGGCATCAACGTGGCCCAATACCAATACGGCGGTCTTTGGATCGGCTTCAACAGCCTTGGCCACACGCGTGAACGGGCCCAGGGTGACCGGCAGCAACATGGCCGGGCGTTTCGGGTTGTAGGAGCCGTCGACCGGGGCAATCACGACGAGCACGTTGTCGCGACGTTCCAGCTGCAGGTTGCTGTCCTTGATGGCAGCGCGCAGGCGTGGCTCATAGTCGTCCAGCCAGGCCTGGGTGATTTTCGGATCGGGCATCGGCACGTTGGTCACGTCGACCTTGGCCAAGGGCTTGGGTTTGCTTTCGAACGGCCACCACCAGTGGGTTTCGGTGTCCGTCTTGGCGACGGCGGGTGCCGGCTCAGCGGCCTTGAGGTCGGCTTTCAGGTCGGCCTTGGCATCGGCAGCCTTCTCGTCGGCGCTCTTGGAGGAGAACGGCCACCAGCTGGAGCCGGTATCAGCCTTGGCGGCTGGGGCCGGGGCAGGCGCAGCAGCGGCGGCTACCGGTGCGGCAGGCTTGGCGCCCGCAGCAGGCTTGGCGTCGGGCTTGGCATCCGGCTTGGCATCGGCTTGGGTCACTGGGTCCTTGGTGGCGGCCTTGTCAGAGCCAAATGACCACCAATGCCCGCCCTCGGCATCATTTTGTGGAGTTTGTGCGCAACCGGTAATAGTGAGGCATAGCGCCAGTGCCAAGGACTTGTTCGATAACATGAGGTATCCACAAAATGAGAAAAGAAACGGGGGTCTGGGTGACCCGTTAAACAGACGCTTACAGAACATTAAAGTTACATCATTTCGTTCAGCGTCTTCTTATAGTTGCCTTTGTAACAAAAAAACGTGAAACAGCAAGGGGTTTACAGACAACCGGCCAATATTCCGACCAACTTCTGTGCCCGTGGGTCCATTAGTACATAAGGCCCCAATGTATTAGTCACAAAACCAAACGCTACATCATGCTCAGGGTCGGCAAACCCCACCGAGCCACCCGCGCCAGGATGCCCGAAAGCACGCGGGCCAAGGCCGAAGGTGGCATTGGGCAACCGGGGCTGGTCCAACATGCAACCCAAGCCAAAACGGGTTTGGGTCAATAACGTTTTATCCGGCCCGATACTGTGTTCACGGGTCAACTGCTCAAGCATGTCGGCTTCCAGCAAACTACCGTCCAATAGTCCACTATAAAAACCCGCCAGGCTGCGCGCATTGCCGTGACCATTTGCCGCCGGCTGCTGCATGCGCCGCCATTCGGGTTTATTAGTACTGGTCAGAATGGACGGTGGGTTGGCAAATGCACGCGTCGTCATGGCCGCCGGTTCGCGCATCATTACTTGCAATAAACGTTGTGCGGCTTCATCGCCCATATTGCCTTTGCTGCGCGCTATATGTGCCACGCGATAGAACTCTGCATCCGCCAGGCCCACATGGAAATCCAGCCCCAACGGCCGCGCAACCCGCGCCACGATGGACTCTCCCGGCCCGCGCCCATCGGCGCGACGCAGCAATTCGCCCACCAGCCAACCGTAGGTGATCGCCTCGTAGCCGTGGCCCTGGCCCGGTGTCCACCACGGGGCTTCGGCCGCCAGGGTATCGACCATCAGTTGCCAGTCGTACAGCGCCTCGACCGGCAACATTTCGCGGATCGCCGGCAACCCGGCCTGGTGGCAGAGCAACTGGCGCAGAGTGATGGTTTCCTTGCCAGCGGCGGCGAACTCTGGCCAATAGTGGGCGACCGGTACGTCCAGTTGCAATTTGCCTTCGGCCACCAGTTGCAGGGCCGTCACGGCAGTAAAGGTCTTGGTGCAGGAGAACAGGTTGACGATGGTATCGCTGTGCCAGGCCTCGAGACCGTCCTTGTCGGCGGTGCCGGCCCACAGGTCGACGACAGTTTCACCGCTGATTTGGATGCAGAGCCCGGCACCACGCTCCTGCGGGTCATCGAACAACGCGGCAAAGGCTTCACGTACCGCTTCGAACTGGAGTTCGTAATGACCTTGGATCTGCACCTGAACACCCTCGGAAAACACAGCAAAAAGTGGTCGACATTGTTCCAGCCATTGTGGCTTTTGGGAACCCGTCAGACCTCAATCAATGACCATTCCCAGCGTGCCCACCGGCATGCCCGGCGCCCTGCCCCGGGCCTTTGCCTTCGTGCCCGGCCTTGCCGCCTTCACTTTCATGCACGGCTCCGACAGCCTTGGCTTTCTGCGCTTCCTTGCCCAACTGATCGACCGCTGCCAGGTTGCTCTTGCGCACGCTGTCGACAAAGCCCTGGAACGGTAGGTCGGTGATGCCCACCAGGCCAAAATGGCCGTTCTCGCCATCCAGCAAACGCCCGGTCACGGGTTGGTCCAGGTACTGGAACCAATGCACGCCGACAATCGACGGCTCGGCCATGGCCTGCTTGAGGAAGTTGGCATACGCCGCGCCGCGATCTTCTTCCTTGGCCAACTGCGTCACGCCGCCCCAGAACGGCCCGCGGTCGTTGGAGCCGAAATTGAATTCGGTGATCAGCACCGGTTTGTCCAACGCACGCAAGGCCGCGAAGTCGTAACCGTCCTGCGGCTTGAGGGTGTACATGTTGAAGCTCAGTACATCGCAATACTGCGCACAGGACGCCACGGCTTCAGGTGTGCTTACCGCAAAACGGCCGCCCAGCAGCAGTTGATTGGGGGCGTGCCATTTGAGCGAGTCGGAGATGGTCTTGAAATAGGCATCGGCAAAGGTCTTCTGGAAATGTTTGAAGTCAGCTTCGATTTCCGGATGTTCGGGGTTGGGCAGCGGCGGCTCGAAGCCCGGGTCTTCCATCAGTTCCCAGCCGGCCAATTGGATACCCCAGGCTTTCGACAAGCCTTCTTCGTTACGGTACTTGTCACGCAGTTGCTTGAGGAACGCGCGCTTGGCCGGCACGTCGGTGGTCATGCGCAAGGTGCCGTAGGCCAGGGCGTAGCGGGATTTCGGCGCATCGCCAGGGCCCGCCCAGGCCAGTTCGTTGTCGGCAAAGAAGCCGATCAACCAGGGGTCATCGCGATGGTCGCGGGCGGCAATAGCCACGGCGCGCTCGGTGGCCATGGCGAAACGTGGGTCAAACGGGTCGGGCATGCCGCCCCACCAATCGGTGCCGGTGCTGATGCTGGCGTAGTCGCCGACGATCGACAACGGCAAGGTGTACGGTACGCGGTCGGCGCCGGCCAGGTCCGGTTCACTCCAGTTGCCCACGGTGTTGAAACCCCAGGCCTGCAGGCGATCAAGGGTGTGGGCGACCCAGCGTTTCTGGTCAAACCCTTCCCCGCCGTAAGTACGCTGCAGGTTGGCGCCATAGAAGTCGTACCAACGGCCGGCGCCAAAGCTGCGGCCCTCACCCGCGCCGTTGCCGGTGCGGTGGTCGCCGCTGCCGTAGTACTTGTCGAAAGGCTCGCCCGCCTTGGGCAACGCGGCAAACATCCATTCACGGCCGGCCACGTAAGTCTGGCTGTTGTCCGGCGCCACGGTGTTGACGCCCAAGGAATAGAACGGATGCCCGTCCGGCGTCACCAGGTACCAGCGCCCGTCGCGCTTCTCGGTGCGGAAAAACCCGCTGGCCTCGAACGCCGGGCCTTTGTTCCAGCCGCCGTACGGGTCCAGCGCGGATTTGTCCCGCGTCGCCAGCCAGGCCTGGAGCTGTTGCTGCTCCTTGGCGGCGGCGGCCTTGAGTTGCTCGTCACTGCTGACTTTTTCCGGCCAGCGCGCGCGGGTGGATTGACCATAGGCGTCCACCAACTCGCTGTAGGCGGCTTTCAATACCGGCTCGCTGTCCTGCACGCCAAAGCGCTCCAGCAGAATGCTTTGCGCGGCGTTGGGCTTGATCATCGACAAGGTCACCGAGACCACTTGGCTGCGGTCGATTTCACCGGCGCTGCTGGCCAGCAATACGCGCTGGCCGTCCACGGTGATCGGCATCGGCGGGCCGGCCTTCATGCCCTGGCTCAACGGCGAGTTGGCTTGCAGCGGGACCAGCAGGGTCTGGGCCGGGCCCGCAGGCAGGTCGATGCGGCTGACCAAGGTACGGCCGTCAGCGCTCTGGACCTTGACGTAGAGGGTCAACGCCCAGTCCATCGCACTTTGGATGCGCAGGCTCATGGCCCCCGACTGGGACCAGTCCCAGGTGCCGGTTTGCGGGCTGAGCACCAGGCTCGGTTCGGCAGCCGGGCTGAAGGTGATGCGGCGCAGCACTTCGCCTTCGGCGGTCTGTTCGGCATTGTATTGCGGCAGGCTGGCGTCCTGGGTCGCCACCTTGACCACATCGGCAGGCCGGACGAAGTTGAACAAGGTCTGTTGCCCAGCGGGCGCAGCCATCAACGGCGCGGTGAACAGCAGGGCAAAAAGAGCGGGCAGCGTGCGAATCATACAGACAAGGTTCTCCCAGACGGCCGATAAATGGCCTGATGACATAATCGAGATAGACCACGAAATGGGCGCATTCGCCCACGGTGGCTTAAGAAATTTCGCGCCTGAACGGCGGCAAGGCGTTGAGGATGGCCTTGCCATAGCGCTGGGTGACCAGACGGCGGTCCAGCAAGGTGATGGTGCCCCGGTCTTCCTCAGTGCGCAGCAAACGACCGCAGGCCTGGACCAGCTTCAACGAAGCATCCGGCACCGAGATTTCCATGAACGGGTTGCCGCCCCGCGCTTCGATCCACTCGGCCAGCGCGGCCTCGACCGGATCGTCCGGCACCGAAAACGGGATCTTGGCAATCACCACGTGTTCGCAGTAGGCGCCGGGCAAGTCCACACCTTCGGCGAAACTCGCCAGGCCGAACAGCACGCTGGAGTCACCTCCATCGACGCGCGCCTTGTGCTTGTTCAGGGTTTCCTGCTTGGACAGGTTGCCCTGGATAAACACCTGCTTGCGCCAGTCGCGGTCGAGGCCATCGAATACGTCCTGCATCTGTTTGCGCGACGAAAACAGCACCAGGGTGCCGCGCGAGCCTTCCACCAACCCCGGCAGCTCACGAATGATTGCAGCGGTGTGCGCTGGCGCGTCCCGTGGGTCGGCCTTGAGGTCCGGCACCCGCAGTACGCCTGCGTCGGCGTGGTGGAACGGGCTCGGCACCACGGCGGTGACGGCTTTTTTCGGCAGGCCGGCACGCATGCGGAAGCGGTCGAAAGTGCCCAGGGCCGTCAGCGTGGCCGAGGTCACCAGGCAGCCATAGGCCACGTTCCACAAATTGCGCCGCAGCATTTCCGCCGCCAGGATCGGGCTGGCGTTGACCTCGATGTCGAACAGCGCACCGCTTTCCGATAGGGTCAGCCAGCGGGCCATGGGCGGGTTGTCTTCCGGGTCTTCGACGGTGAAGGCGGTCCACAGCTCCCAATTGCCCTGGGAGCGGGACAACAGGCTGCCGAACAGCGGGTACCATTCCTCGGCCTGGTTGCTGGCGATGCCGATGTTGACCTCGCCATCCATGCCCTCTTTGAGCAGGTCGGTGAGACGGGTGAACAGGTCGGTCAGGCGTGAGAAGCCTTTCTTCAACTCGATGCCCATCTCGCGCATATGCTCGGGGATCAACCCGCCGACGAACCGATGACGTGGCCGCTCACGGCCCTCGACGTCTTCACCGGGCTTGAAGTCGGCCACCTGCTCGCAGGCGCTGAACATGAACTGCTGCTGGGTCTTGATTTCCCGTGCCAGCTCCGGCACCTGTTCGATCAGCTTGCCCAGGTCGCCGGGCAGCGGGTGCTGGGCCAGCAGCTTGGTAAGGTTCTTCGCGGTGGTTTCCAGCCAGTCGGCGGTGGAACGCAGGCGCGTGTAGTGGGCAAAGTGGCCGATGGCCTTGTCCGGCAGGTGGTGGCCTTCGTCGAAGACATACAGGGTGTCGCGCGGGTCGGGCAGCACGGCGCCGCCGCCCAGGGCCAGGTCGGCCAGGACCATGTCGTGGTTGGTGACGATCACGTCGACCTTGCCCATGCCTTCGCGCGCCTTGTAGAAGGCGCATTGGCCGAAGTTGGGGCAATGGCGGTTGGTGCACTGGCTGTGGTCGGTGGTCAGGCGCGCCCAATCGGCATCTTCCAGGGCGGTGGGCCAGCTGTCGCGGTCGCCGTCCCATTTATTGCCGGCGAGTTTCTCGATCATGCTGGTGAACAGCTTCTGGCTGACTTCATCAACTTCGATCTTGAAGCCTTCTTCCTCGAACAGCGACGCCGTGGCGGTTTGCGCATGGCCTTCCTGCAACAGCACGTCGAGCTTGGACAGGCACATGTAGCGGCCGCGGCCCTTGGCCAGGGCGAAGGTGAAGTTCAGGCCGCTGTTGCGCATGAGGTCGGGCAAGTCTTTATAGACAATCTGTTCCTGCAGGGCCACGGTGGCGGTGGCGATCACCAGGCGCTTGCCGGCGGCCTTGGCGGTCGGGATCGCGGCCAGGCTATAGGCCACGGTCTTGCCGGTACCGGTGCCGGCCTCGACGGCCACGACCGCGGGCTCGCCCTCGCGGCGGCCTTCGTCGTCGGTGTCGATATCCCCGAGGACCTTGGCCACTTCGGCGATCATCAGGCGTTGGCCGTAGCGCGGTTTCAAGCTCTTGGCTTCGAGAAAACGCGAATAGGCACCCTGGATCGTGGTTTTGAGTTCAGTGCTGATCATGGATAGTCGGGCGCAAAAAACGCTGGATAAATTTTCAGTGGTTCGGATCGGCCGCTATCATACCCCGCTAATTAATCCCGCGCAGAACGGAGTACTTCAATGACCGTGTTCAACCTCGCTTATACGCTGCACGTATTGGCCGCCCTGGTGTGGGTCGGCGGTATGTTTTTCGCCTGGATGATCCTGCGCCCCGCCGCCGGGGCGGCGCTTGAAGGCCCTGCACGGCTAAAGCTATGGGCGAATGTGTTTCAACGTTTTTTCGTGTGGGTGTGGGTTGCGGTGGCGGTTTTGCCGATCAGCGGCATCGGCCTGCTGCAGTTGCGCTTCAATGGGTTTGAGACCGCGCCGCGTTATGTGCAGGTGATGATGGGTTTGTATCTGGTGATGACGGCGTTGTTTATCCGTGTCCAGGCATTGAAGCTTCCGGCGTTGCGCAATGCGGTAGCGGCTGAGGACTGGCCGGCGGGGGCCGCGGTGCTGGGGCAGATTCGCAGGTTGGTGGGGATCAATTTGATTGTGGGGTTGGTGGTGGTGGCAATTGCTTCGGCTCGGCCGATGTTCTGAGGCGACCGGACACCGCTTTCGCGAGCAAGTCGAATCGTCGCACCGCCGCTCCCACATTTAACCGCGTACGCCCTTTGGAACGCGGTCAAATGTGGGAGCCGGGCTTGCCCGCGATGGCGTCAGGCCAGGCGACTCAAAGCCGCTGAATGGTCACGGAACCCGCTGGCCCCGCCGGTCCAGGTTGCCCTTCCAAGCCTGGGCGGCCCTTCTCGCCGCCGTCGGCGCGGTACACGACACAGCCTTTGGATTGCCCGCCTTTGCCCGGTTTGCCCGCAGTACCGGCCAAACCGCCGGGCCCACCGTCAACCCAAACCTTGATCTGACCCGCAGGGAAGTCCCGTGGCAATTCAACCCGCACGGTCGCGCCCGCAGCCCCCGGCAGGCCATCGCCACCGTTGTCGCCATTGAAACCACGTCCCGCCGAGCCCCAGGTACAACCCGGGTCTTCGCCGTTGGCGCCGTCCAGCCCGGCGTAACCTTTGGCACCGGCCCCACCCCGGGCGTCCACGGAAAGTTCTTCAGCGTTCAGCGAATCGATGCGCAAGGTCAGGTCACGCCCGGCCTTCGCCGGCTTTTCGTGGGTACCGGGCGCGCCGCGCGAGGTGATCTGGCTGCCCTGGTCCAACTGCGCATGACGTACCTGCAATTGCAGCGCGGTGTTACCGGGCACAATGGCGATGCGCGCGTCGCGCCCAAGATGCAGCTCATCCACCGTGACCTGGCTGATGGTGGCGGGAATCAGCAAGGTGCCGTAGTCCGCCACATCCAGTCGTTCCAGTTGCAGCACGCTGGTGCTGCTGGGCAGGCGCATCAACGAATTGGTTTCGACACTGACGCTCTGGGCCAGGACAACGGGGCTGACCAGCAGGGCCAACAGTAAAACCTTACGCATCATGGGGCTCCCCTAATTTTTAGTTTCTATTTTTTTCTTTGGACGCACAGTAACGACTTCCACAGGCGCTTTGCCAGTGAAGGATCAAAAAAGTTAATAAAGGGAAGGCTTCTGTCTGACGGGTCTGCGCAACCTGTAGGATTTTCGCAGTCACCGGCTCTAGGCCCGCACGCTCAGCCGCGCTAGTCTGTTGGGTCCTGATGCGAGGATCTCTGATGACCGCTGGTATTTCTGCCCGTACACCCCAGCAAGCCTTGGCAGCCTTGCTTGATCTGCACCGGCCAAAACGCCTGTTGCTGTTGGGTGCCAGCCAGTTCCCGGCGCTGGAGGCTTTTCAACAAGCCCACCCGGATACCCAAGTATCGGTCGCGGCGCCGGGCGCGTTGCCGGCAGCGCTTGCCGCGCAACGGTTTGACCTGGCGCTGGTGGTCGACTGCCTGGAGCACCTGTCAAAACCGCAAGGCTTGACGCTGCTTGGGGGCATCCGCAACCTCAATGCCAGCCGCATCGCGGTGCTGGTGGACCTGGCCGCCTGCGACTGGAAAGACACTGACTTTTTCTCCCTGGCCTTGCAGGCCGGCGAACGTTTCCAGCGTGATGAGCAGGTTCTGACGTTGTTTACCTATGATCTGCTTGACTATAAACAGGTGCCGGACTGGCTCAACGCCCGCTTCTGGGCCAACCCGGAAAATTTCGGAAAGTACTGGTGGTAACCCAATGAGTACATCCATTTGTCCCTGCGGCAGTGGCAACCTGCTGGATGCCTGCTGCGGCCATTATCACGCCGGGCACCCGGCCCCCTGCGCCGCCGCGCTGATGCGTTCACGCTACAGCGCCTACGTGCTGGGCCTGGTGGACTATCTGGTCGCCACGACGCTACCGGCGCAACAAGCCGGCCTGGATCGCAACGCCATCGGAGCCTGGAGCGCGCAGAGCACCTGGCTCGGCCTTGAAGTGGAAAGCTCCGAAGTGTTCGGCGGCCAGCCCGAACACGCCTTCGTGACCTTCACCGCGCGCTGGCATGACGCGACCGGCGAACATAGCCACCGCGAACGCTCGTCTTTCGTACAGAATGACGGGCGCTGGTACTTCATCGATCCGACGGTGGAAGTGAAGGCCGGGCGCAACGATGCCTGCTTGTGCGGCAGTGGGCAGAAATTCAAGAAGTGTTGTTCCAGCTACCTCTAACCCCTCAGGACTGACGCCATGCTCCGGATGTACAGCTTGATGCTGGCGTTAACCCTTGGCCTGACCGGCTGCACGTCGTGGTTCGAGGACGATTCGCCACCGCCCCATGTCTCCCTGGTGAAGGTCGAAGTGGTGCGCGCCAAGTTGCTGGAACAGAAGTTCAAGCTCTACTTTCGCGTGGACAACCGCGACGACGCCGACCTGACCGTGCGCGGCCTGATCTACAAGGTCTCCCTGGGCGATTTCGTGTTGACCGAGGGCGAGTCCGACGAGTGGCTGACCGTGCCGCCGCGCGGCCATAAGTTCTTTCGGGTTTCGGTGCGCACCAACCTCTGGCCGCAGATCCGTGATGTGGTGCGGATGCTGAAAAATCCCGACCAGCCTGTGCCGTATCGCCTGGAAGGTGAACTGAAAACCGGATTATTCATCGGTTATGACGTGCAGGTGAACCACAATGGCGAGATAATCCCCGGCGATTTTATTCCGGAGCGACATCGATGACTCAGCAACCCCATGTCCATGGTCCTGACTGCAACCACGATCACGATCACCATGATCACAGCCACGACCACGAGCACGGCCATGTCCACGGCCCGAACTGCGGCCACGCTCACCAGGAGCCGGTGCGCAACGCCCTGAAGGACGTGGGTCGCAACGACCCTTGCCCGTGCGGCAGCGAGAAGAAATTCAAGAAGTGCCACGGGGCGTAACCTCTTGAATGCGGTCAGTGTGGGAGCTGGCTTGCCTGCGATAGCGTCCTGCCAGTTAGCCCATCAGTTACTGAACCGCCGCCATCGCAGGCAAGCCAGCTCCCACATTGATCAGTGTCTGTTTCAAGTTCTCATGCAATTGCCAAAACTCCCGCTTGCGTCGTTTCGCCGCGCTCACTAACGTAGCGCCTTTACTGACGCCACCCCCGCAGGAGCTTTGCCATGGCCTCGCCAGCCCTCTCACGTTTTCTTCCCCGGTTCGGCGTAGCCGCGGCAGTGGCCAGTGCGTTAAGCCTGGCCGGTTGCCAGCTCCAGAGCACCCAGGACACCCTGCCGCCGATTGCCGGCGTGCAGCCGATCAAGGGCCTGGCACAGAATGTTTCCGTGCGACGCAATGCCCAAGGCATGCCGCTGATCGAAAGCAACACCTTCCATGACGCGTTGTTCAGCCTCGGTTATGTGCACGCCAGTGATCGCATCACCCAGATGGTCACCCTGCGCCTCTTGGCCCAGGGCCGCCTGGCGGAAATGTCTGGCCCTGAAGTGCTGGACGTCGACCGGTTCATGCGCGCGGTCAACCTGAAAAAAAGCGCCGGCGAGCTGTATAACGCATCGAGCCCGCGCCTCAAGCGCTTCTTTGAAGTGTATGCCCGTGGCGTCAACGCCTACCTGTTCCGCTACCGCGACAAGCTGCCGCCGGACCTGGCCCAGACCGGCTACAAGCCCGAATACTGGAAGCCAGAAGATTCGGCACTGCTGTTCTGCCTGCTGAATTTCAGCGAATCGGCCAACCTGCAGGAAGAAATAGCCTCCCTGGTGCTGGCACAGAAAGTCGGCAGCGACAAACTCGCCTGGCTCACGCCCAGCGCGCCGGATGAACCGATCCCCGTGGCCGAGGCCGAGAAACTCAAGGGCGTGAACCTCGGCCAGGTCACCGGCCTGGCCGGGCTGGACGCGGTCAGCCAGCAACTGGGCAGCCTCAACGCGCTGGCTGTGACCACGTCGAACAACTGGGCGATTGGCCCGCAACGCAGCCGCAGCGGTAAAAGCCTGTTGGCTGGCGACCTCGCCGCCCAGCCGCTGGCACCGTCGCCCTGGAGCTATGTGCAAATCCGTGCACCGAAGTACCAGGCCGTCGGCGCCTCGATTGCCGGCCTGCCGACCCTGCTTTCGGGCTTCAACGGCAAAGTCGCGTGGAGCATGAGCGCGGTCAAGGGCGATACCCAGGACCTGTTCCTGGAAAAAGTCAGGCGCCAGGGCAGCGCGTTGTACTACGAAAACAACGGCAAATGGCTCCCTGCGGGCGTACGTAACGAGACCTTCTTCATCAAGGGCCAGCGCTCCATTCGTGAAGTGGTGTACGAAACCCGTCATGGTGCCCTGCTCAACAGCAGCCAGGCACTGACCACCGGCCTGGGCCTGGCCCTGCAGACCGCCGACCTCAAAGACGACAAGAGCCTGGATGCGTTCTTCGACCTGTCCCGCGCGCAAAACGTCGCCAAGGCCTCGGACGCGACCCGCGAGATTCGCGCCATAGCGCTGAACATGATATTCGCCGACGCCAGCAACATTGGCTGGCAAGTCACCGGCCGTTTCCCCAACCGCCGCGAAGGCGAAGGCTTGCTGCCATCGCCGGGTTGGGACACGCGCTTTGACTGGGACGGTTACGCCGACGCAATGCTGCACCCCTATGACCAGGACCCGGCCCAAGGCTGGATCGGCACCGCCAACCAACGCACCGCGCCACGTGGCTACGGCATGCAGTTATCCAATTCCTGGGATGCGCCGGAGCGCAGCGAGCGCCTGGCGCAACTGGCCAATGCCGGCAAGCATGACAGCCGCAGCATGATCGCCATGCAATACGACCAGACCACCCCCTTCGCCGCCAAGCTCAAGACCATGTTCCAGGCACCGGGCATGGCCCAGCCGCTGAAACAGGCGATCGACGCGCTGCCGTCTGCCGAGCAGGCCAAGGCGCGCGAAGCGCTGAATCGCCTGATGGCCTTCGACGGCCGGCTGTCGGCAACCTCCGCCGACGCCGCAATCTACGAACTGTTCCTGCTGGAAAGCACCCGGCAGACCTTCCTCGACGAACTGGGCCCGGAAAACAGCGCGAGCTGGAAAGCGTTTGTCAGCAACGCCGGCCTGTCCTACGCCGCCCAGGCCGACCACTTGCTGGGCCGTGAAGACAGCCCGTTCTGGGACGATGTGCGCACCCCGCTGAAAGAAGACAAACCGGCGATCCTCGCCCGCAGCCTGGCCGCCGCAATGAGCGCCGGGGACAGCCAACTGGGTGCCGATCACAAAGCCTGGCAGTGGGGCAAATTGCACATGACCACCTGGAAAAGCGCCGATGGCCAGGTGATTCGCGGCCCGATGGCGTCGGGCGGTGATCACAACACCTTGAACCCGGCACCGTACCGCTGGGGCCAGGACTTCAACACCAGCCAGGTACCGGCGCTGCGCATGATTGTCGACTTCGGCCAGGTGGAACCGATGATGGGCCAGGGTGGCATCGGCCAGTCCGGCAACCCTGCCAGCCCGAACTATGCCAATGGCATCGACCCGTCGCTCAAGGCGCAATACCTGAGCTTCCCGATGCAGCCGCAGAACTTTGAGAAGGTGTATGGCAAGGCTCGGTTGACGCTGACGCCCGGCAAGTAACGGTTCCCCCTAGCTGCGAAAGCGGTGGGTCAGCTTGCATCTTTGGCACTGATACACCGCTATCGCAGCATAGGTATCTACACATCTTTCAGGCTGAAAAATCTTCCGTGGCGGTCTTCGGGCCGACCGATTTCTTATGTCGATCCCGGTCCAAATGTGGGAGCTGGCTTGCCTGCGATGGCAGTCTGTCAGGCGACTATTTTTTTGGATCTGACCGAGTACATATCCATTTCTGCGGTAACGACTGCTATTGGTTCCGCCCTTACGGCGGCTCACTTTTGAAAAGCGCAAAAGTAAGCAAAACGCTCTTGCCCCAACACTCGGCACCTCGCTTAGGCTCGGTGTGCCCGAACGCAGGCTTGAATCCGTGGGCCGCCGCCACGCGCCATCCATGGCGCGGGGCGGCTAACCCGGCGTCCTGCCGGGTTACCCACGGATTCAAGCCTGCGTTCGGCCAGCGTGTTTGACGGGGCGCCTGAGATCAAGATCAAAAGCCAGAGCAACAGCAACAGCAACAGCAAGCAGTTGTGTAGATACCTATGGCTATCGCAGGCAAGCCAGCTCCCACCTGTGTCCTGCATGCATTCAAATAGAACTTCCGCGCCCACCCCCGCCTCATAAGTAACAAGCCCACCGCCCCGGTCACCCCATGGACCTTGTCATCGCCCGGCCCGAAGGCCTCTACTGCCCCGCCGGTGATTTCTACATCGATCCCTGGCGCCCGGTTGAACGTTCGGTCATCACTCACGCCCACGGCGACCACGCCCGCACCGGCAACGAGCATTACCTCGCCGCCGCGCCGGGCGAAGGCATCCTGCGTTCGCGCCTGGGCCAGGACATCAACCTGCAAACCCTGGCCTACGGCGAGCCATTGGTTCATCACGGCGTGACCTTGAGTTTTCACCCGGCCGGGCATGTGCTCGGCTCGGCCCAGGTGCGCCTGGAATACAAGGGCGAAGTCTGGGTCGCATCCGGCGACTATAAGGTGGAGCCCGACGGCACCTGCGCGCCGTTCGAACCGGTGCGTTGCCACACGTTCATCACCGAGTCCACCTTCGGCTTGCCGATCTATCGCTGGCAACCCCAGGCGCAGATCTTCGCCGGGATCAACGAATGGTGGCAGGCGAATATCGCGGCAGGCAAAGCCAGCGTGTTGTTCTGTTACTCCTTCGGCAAGGCCCAGCGCATCCTGCATGGCATCGACGCCAGCATCGGCCCGATCCTCAGCCACGGCGCGGTCGAACCGTTGAACCGGGTGTACCGCGAGGCAGGGGTCTACATCCCTGAAACCCTCTATGCTGGCGACTTCAACAAGACCGACCCGCTGTTGCGCCAAGCCTTGATCATCGCCCCGCCGTCCGCGGGCGGCAGCAGTTGGATCAAGCGCTTCGGCGACTACAGCGACGCGTTCGCCAGCGGCTGGATGCGCCTGCGCGGCACTCGGCGGCGGCGCGGTGTGGACCGGGGCTTTGTGCTGTCGGACCACGCCGACTGGCCCGGCCTGTTGTGGGCCATCGAGCAAACCGGCGCCGAACGGGTGATGGTTACCCACGGTTCTGTCGGCGTTCTGGTGCGTCATCTGCGGGAAAAAGGCCTGGATGCCCAAGGCTTCGTCACCGAATACGGCGATGACGAAGAGGAACCCAGCACATGAAGGCCTTTGCCGAACTCTACGCCAACCTCGACGCTACCACCTCCAGCAACGCCAAGCTTGCCGCGTTGCAGACCTACTTCCGGCAAGCGGCACCGGACGATGCCGCGTGGGCCGTGTATTTCTTGTCCGGCGGTCGGCCTCGGCAATTGGTGCCGACGCGTCTGCTGCGGGACATGGCTACCGAAGCGTCCGGCATCGAGCCGTGGCTGTTCGAAGAAAGCTACCAGTCGGTGGGGGACTTGGCGGAGACCATTTCCCTGTTGTTACCGGAGTCGACCTACACCTCGCAGGACGGCTTGGCGGTGTGGCTGGAAGAAAAACTCCTGCCCCTGCGTGGCCTGCCTCCCCTGGAGTTGGCTGAACGTCTACCCGCGCTGTGGGCGCAACTGGACCAGCCCAGCCTGATGGTGTGCATCAAGTTGATCACCGGCAGTTTCCGCGTCGGTGTGTCCAAGCTGTTGGTCACCCGCGCGCTGGCTGCGATGGCTGGCCTGGACAGCAAGCGCGTGGCACAGCGGTTGGTGGGCTACACCGACCTGTCCAACCGTCCTACGTCTGAAGGCTACCTGAAGCTGATCGCCGCCGAATCATCCGACGAACATGCGCAACGGGGCGGGCAGCCTTATCCGTTTTTTCTTGCGCATGGGTTGGCGCAACCCGTGGAGCAATTCGACACGCTGCTCGGCCCTCCCACGGATTGGCAGGTGGAATGGAAGTACGATGGCATCCGCGCGCAACTGGTCAAACGTGAAGGCCGCCTGTGGGTCTGGTCCCGGGGCGAAGAATTGGTGACGGAGCGCTTCCCCGAACTTCACAGCCTGGTGAGTGGGTTGCCCGACGGCACCGTGATCGACGGGGAGATCGTCGTGTGGAAAGACGCGGTGCAACCTTTCGCACTGCTGCAACAGCGGATTGGCCGCAAGACCCTGAGCAAAAAAGTGCTTGAGGATGCCCCCGTCGCAGTCCTGGCGTACGACTTACTGGAGTATGCCAATGATGATTGGCGCAACCACACCCAGGCTGAACGCCGCACGCAACTGGAACAGGTGATCGACCAGTGCAACCAGCCCGTGTTGCGCGAATCACCCTTGCTGACGGGCGGCAGCTGGCAGGACCTGGCCGAACAACGCGAAGCCTCACGCAGCCTTGGCGTGGAAGGCATGATGATCAAGGACCGCAAGGGTCTCTATGGTGTGGGTCGCACCAAGGACATGGGCCTGTGGTGGAAGTGGAAAGTCGACCCGTTCAGCGTCGACGCGGTGCTGATCTACGCCCAACGCGGCCACGGCCGACGCGCCAGTCTCTACAGCGACTACACCTTCGCGGTGTGGGACGGCCCACCCGGCAGCGAACGCACCTTGGTGCCGTTCGCAAAGGCGTATTCAGGGCTGACCGACGAAGAGATGCGCAAGGTCGATGCCATTGTGCGCAAGACCACGGTTGAAAAATTCGGCCCGGTGAGCAGCGTGACGCCGAGCATGGTGTTTGAGTTGGGCTTTGAGGGAATTGCACTGTCCAAGCGGCACAAGAGCGGGATTGCGGTGCGGTTTCCGCGGATGTTGCGCTGGCGCCAGGATAAGTCTGTGGAAGAAGCCGACAACCTGGCCACACTGCAGGACCTGCTGGCCTGAACACGATTCCCCTGTGGGAGCTGGCTTGCCTGCGATAGCTGCAGGTCAGTTACAGATGGGTTGGCTGACATACCGCTATCGCAGGCAAGCCAGCTCCCACAGTTTTAGATCTTCATGCGATCTGAAATGGTGCACTGATTTTTCAGCGCCCATTTTCGGGCATAACCTACACTCACCACGCCCTTATCCCACCTTTTAAAACACCCATTCGGAACTATGGTGCAGAACTTGCTTCCGGTGATGCGTCTGACACCGTTCAGTAACAGTCCTAAACGCGCCACAAGCGCTTATCTTGGTTTCCAGGGATTACATAATGAAAAAAGCATTGCTGACCCTTTCTGCACTGGCTCTGTGCATGGCCGCCGGTACCGCGCTGGCCAAGGAATACAAGGAACTGCGTTTTGGTGTCGATCCGTCCTACGCGCCGTTTGAATCCAAGGCGGCCGACGGCAGCCTGGTGGGCTTTGATATCGACCTGGGCAATGCGATCTGTGCCGAGCTGAAAGTGAAGTGCAAATGGGTCGAAAGCGATTTCGACGGCATGATTCCAGGCCTCAAGGCCAATAAATTCGACGGCGTGATTTCGTCCATGACCGTGACCCCGGTGCGTGAAAAGGCCATCGACTTCTCCAACGAGCTGTTCTCCGGCCCTACTTCGCTGGTGTTCAAGAAAGGCGCCGGCTACTCGACGCCAGAGTCGCTCAAGGGCAAATCCGTGGGCTACGAGCAAGGCACCATCCAGGAAGCCTATGCCAAGGCCGTACTGGATAAAGCCGGTGTGACCACCAAGGCCTACGCCAACCAGGATCAGGTGTATGCCGACCTGACTTCCGGCCGTCTCGACGCTTCGGTGCAAGACATGCTGCAAGCCGAACTGGGCTTTTTGAAGTCGCCAGCCGGTGCCGGCTATGAAGTGGGCGCCGCGATCGATGACCCATTGCTGCCGTCGAAAACCGCCATCGGTATCAAACAAGGTAACACTGAGTTGAAGGCGCTTTTGGATAAAGGTATCAAAGCGTTACACGATGATGGCACCTACGCCACCATCCAGAAGAAACACTTTGGCGATCTGAACCTGTACAGCGGCAAATAATGCCCGGGCGCCCCTTCTAATGCAGGGGCGCTTTTTTATCGCCATAGGTCCTGATTTATGTTCGAAGATCTGTTGCAAACCCTCGGGCTGAGCGCGTTCAGCTTGAAGGGTTTCGGCCCGCTGTTGCTGCAAGGCACCTGGATGACGATCAAATTGTCGGTGCTGTCCCTGGCCGTCAGCGTATTGCTTGGTCTGCTCGGCGCCAGCGCAAAACTCTCCAGCCTGCCCTTCCTGCGTATCCCCGCCCAGCTCTACACCACGTTGATTCGCGGTGTACCCGACCTGGTGCTGATGCTGCTGATTTTCTACAGCCTGCAAACCTGGCTCTCCGGTTTTACCGATTTCATGGAATGGGAATACATTGAAATCGACCCCTTCAGCGCCGGGGTCATCACCCTGGGCTTTATTTACGGCGCCTACTTCACCGAGACCTTTCGCGGCGCGATCCTCGCAGTGCCCCGTGGCCAACTGGAAGCCGCCACGGCCTATGGCCTCAAGCGCGGCCAGCGGTTTCGCTACGTGACCTTTCCGCAAATGATGCGCTTCGCCCTGCCGGGTATCGGCAATAACTGGATGGTGATGCTCAAGGCCACGGCGCTGGTGTCGATCATCGGCCTGGCCGATCTGGTCAAGGCGGCCCAGGATGCGGGCAAGAGCACCTACCAGCTGTTCTATTTCCTGGTACTCGCTGCACTGATCTATCTGATGATCACCAGCGCGTCCAACTTCGTCCTGCGTCGCCTCGAACGTCGCTACTCCGCTGGTGCCCGGGAGGCCGTGCGATGATCGAACTTTTGCAGGAATACTGGAGGCCGTTCCTTTATAGCGACGGCCAGCACATTACTGGCCTGGCCATGACGATGTGGCTGCTCAGCGCCGCCCTGGTCATCGGTTTTCTGGTGTCGATCCCGTTGTCCATCGCCCGTGTGTCGCGCAAGCGCCTGGTGCGTTGGCCGGTGCAGTTCTATACCTATCTGTTCCGGGGCACGCCGCTCTATATCCAGCTGCTGATCTGCTACACCGGCATCTACAGCATCGCCGCCGTGCGCGAACAACCCTTGCTGGACGCGTTCTTTCGCGATGCAATGAACTGCACCATCCTGGCCTTCGCCCTCAACACCTGCGCCTACACCACGGAGATTTTCGCCGGGGCGATTCGCAGCATGGCCCATGGCGAAGTCGAAGCGGCCAAGGCCTACGGTTTGAGCGGCTGGAAGCTGTACGCCTACGTGATCATGCCCTCGGCGCTGCGCCGTTCGTTGCCCTACTACAGCAATGAAGTGATCCTGATGCTGCACTCAACCACCGTGGCCTTTACCGCGACGATTCCAGATATCCTCAAAGTGGCGCGGGATGCCAACTCCGCAACCTTCATGACCTTTCAATCATTCGGTATCGCCGCGCTGATCTACCTGAGCGTGACCTTTGCTTTGGTGGGTCTGTTTCGTCTGGCGGAGCGCCGCTGGCTGGCGTTTCTCGGGCCGAGCCATTAAGGAGCCTTCATGCGTCATCAGGTCCATCCACTGATCGCGCCGGTGCCCGGCACGGCGCGGCAGATCCACAGTTTTCACTTTGGCCCGGAGCAGGCCGAGGGCAAGATTTACATCCAGTCGTCGCTGCATGCCGACGAACTGCCCGGCATGCTGGTGGCCTGGCACCTCAAGCTGCGCCTGGCCGAGCTGGCAGCTGCCGGCCGCTTGCGCAGCGAGATCGTGCTGGTGCCCATCGCCAACCCGGTGGGCCTGGAACAGGTATTGATGGATATCCCGCTGGGCCGCTACGAGCTGGAAAGCGGGCAGAACTTCAACCGGCTGTTTGTCGACCTCAGTGAACAGGTGGGGAACCACGTCGAAGATCTGCTCGGGGCTGATCCGCGGCGCAACGTCGCTCTGATTCGCACCGCGCTGGCCGCCGCCCTCGCCGCGCAAACCGCCGACACCCAACTGCAATCCCAGCGCCTGGTGCTGCAACGCCTGGCCTGCAATGCCGACATGGTGCTGGACCTGCATTGCGATTTCGAAGCCGTGGCGCACCTGTACACCACACCCGAGGCGTGGCCGCAGGTGGAGCCGCTGGCGCGGTATATCGGCTCGGAGGCGAACTTGCTGGCCACCGATTCCGGCGGCCAATCCTTCGATGAATGTTTCACCCTGGTGTGGTGGCAATTGCAGCAACGCTTCGGCGAGCGCTTCCCGATTCCCATGGGCAGCTTTTCGGTGACCGTCGAACTGCGCGGCCAAGGGGACGTCAACCACGGCCTGGCCAGCCTCGACTGCCAGGCGATCATCGATTACCTGATTCGCTTCGGCGCCATTGCCGGGGATGCCGCACCACTGCCCGACTTGCCTTACCCGGCCACCCCGCTGGCCGGCGTTGAACCGGTAGCGACCCCGGTGGGCGGCTTGCTGGTGTTCAGTGCCCTGCCTGGCGAGTACCTGGAAGCCGGGCAATTGATCGCCGAAATCATCGACCCCATTTCCGACCGCGTAACGCCCGTGCACTGCCGCAAGGCCGGCCTGCTTTACGCCCGTTCGCTACGTCGCATGGCCACTGCCGGGATGGTCATCGCCCATGTCGCAGGCACCGAAGCCTACCGCAGCGGCTATCTACTTTCGCCTTGAGGATGCATGCCCCATGTACAAATTGACCGTTGAAGGCCTGCATAAAAGCTATGGCGACAATGAGGTGCTCAAAGGTGTTTCGCTCAAGGCCAAGACCGGTGACGTGATCAGCCTGATCGGCGCCAGCGGCTCGGGCAAGAGCACCTTTTTGCGCTGCATCAACTTCCTGGAAACCCCCAATGACGGCGCCATGACGCTCGATGGCCAAGTGATCCGCATGGTCAGCGACCGCCATGGCATGCGCGTGGCCGATGATGCCGAGCTGCAGCGCCTGCGCACGCGGCTGGCCATGGTATTCCAGCATTTCAACCTGTGGAGCCACATGAGCGTGCTGGAAAACATCACCACGGCCCCGCGCCGGGTGCTGGGATGCAGCAAGAAGGACGCCGAGGACCGGGCCCGTCGCTACCTGGACAAGGTCGGCCTGCCGGCGCGCGTAGCCGATCAGTACCCGGCGTTCCTCTCCGGAGGCCAGCAGCAACGGGTCGCCATCGCCCGCGCGCTGGCCATGGAACCGGAGGTGATGCTGTTTGACGAACCCACCTCGGCCCTCGACCCGGAGTTGGTGGGCGAAGTGCTGAAAGTGATCCAGGGCCTGGCCGAGGAAGGCCGCACCATGATCATGGTGACCCACGAGATGAGCTTTGCACGCAAGGTGTCGAGCCAGGTGCTGTTCCTGCACAAGGGCCTGGTGGAAGAACAAGGCGCGCCGCAGGAGGTACTGGGCAACCCCAGGAGCGAGCGCTTGCAGCAGTTCCTCAGCGGCAACCTCAAGTGAACGTGACGTGCGCCCGGAACGTATGAAGGGCGCGCCGGGTTTCAAGGCGCCAGCCGGCATGGGTGCAGGCCCGGGTGACGATTTCCAGGCCGAAGCCGAAGCCTGGCGACGTTAGCTGTTCCACACGGTTATTGATGATCACCAAACGCTGCCCGGTGAGGACCACCCGGATCTTTCCGGCGCCATGCTGCACAGCGTTGCCGAGCAGGTTCTGCACCACGCTGCGGGCGATTGCTTCATGGACCTGCAAGGTGATTGTCGGTGCACCGGCATACACCAGCGCGCCTGCCGCAAGGGGGTAGAGCTGCTGGTATTTTTCGATCTGCTCGGTGACGACAGCGGCCAGGTCAATCGCCTCATGAGGCACTTTACGCGGCTCACGGGCCAGGGATAAAAACAGCTCGATGGTCATCTTCATCCCGGCCAGCGCGCCCTCCATGCGCAGCAGGCTGCGCGCATGCTTTTGGGCATCACAGCCCGGCAAGCGCAGGACCGCCAGGCTGTTGTTCAAGATACTCAAGGGGGTACGCAACTCGTGGCTGACGTGCCGGGTAAACGCACGCTCGCGCTGCAGCGCGGCGTTCTGCTGGGTCACCAGCGACGACAGCGTGCGGCTCAACATGCCAATTTCATCCTGGCGGTCAAACCCGCTGAACCGGGATGAAGCTGGCGGTGCAGCCGCCATGTCCGCCGCCAACTGGCTGACGGGCTGGGCGATGGCGCGGGCAATCGCGATGGCCAGAACCGTCCCCAGGATCAGGATCAACCCGGCCAACGCGCACAACAAGCCGAAAATCTGCGCGCGGTAGCCTTCGGTCTGACTGAGCTCGGACTCGTTCAGTACCAGAATCAAGCGCTGCGACGCCCCTGGCACCTGACTCACGAACACATGCACATCCTCGCCATCCACTTCATGATGGCCTGCGGGCAATTGCCGCGCAAAGCCAGGCACTTCAACGTCACCCGACCAGTAGCCTTGAAGGTAGATGCTGTTGGGCATGGCGGTAGCCGCCCCTTGCAGGGCGTGCCGTTCCTCGAACGCCTGGGCCTCAAGCTTCAGATAACTGGCAATGATGTAGTCCTCCGTCAGATTGACGGTGGCCCAGATCAGGGCGCTGTAAAACAAGGTGATGGTTGCCATGAACGGCAGCAGCGCGCAAAGGATTCGCGCAAAGAAGGAATCAGTAGGGAATCGCAAGGCGATAGCCCTTACCGTGAACGGTGCGAATCAGATCGTTACCGTAGGGTTTCCCCAGGGCTTGCCGGAGCCGGTAGATATAGGTGCGCAACGCATCACTGTCCGGCGGATCGCCATCGGGCCACAACGCCGTCTCCAGTTTGCGTCGGCTGACGGGTTCCGGCGCCTCATCGGCCAGCAGGCTCAGCAAGCTGAACGGCAACGCGGGCAAAACCGTGACCACACCGTTGTGGATCAACGCCTGCGAGACCGGATCGATCACCAGGTCACCCAGTTGTTTCGCGCAGCGCGGCTGACGCGGCGAGCCTCGCCGGATCAGCGCGCGAATGCGCCATAGCAACTCCTGGGGCTCGAAGGGCTTGACCAGGTAATCGTCGCCGCCGGCCTCGTACCCTTCTTGTTTATCGGGCAGTGCGTCACGCGCGGTCAAGAATATAACGGGGGTGTGATTCTGCTCGCGCCGCAATTGGCGACAGGTGTCAAAACCGCTCATCCGGGGCATGGCGACATCCAGGACAATCAGGTCATATGCCTGCTGCTGCACACGCGCCAGGCAACTTCGGCCATCGCGCGCGAAGTCTACTTCATAGCCAAACTCGCCGAGATAATCCCCCAACGACCCCGCCAATTCATGGTCATCTTCCACCAGTAATATTTCCACTAGTACAAACTCCAAAGTCATACAAACAATTAAGAAAATTCCTTCAACAAATAACTAAAACACGAACATAAATTTCATTTCATGACGTGACAACTGGTTCACATTTGATTTTATACACTTTGGCCATGCAAAAAATACTTCGATTGTTTATTCGTTACTTGAGCGCAGGCGTCATTGCCACGTTGGTTCACTTCGTGGTGTTTATCTGTTTGCTGCGTTACTACAGCCCGACCTCATCCACGCTCTGCGCCGCCATTACGGGCGCACTGGTCGCCTACTGCCTGTCCAGGCATTGGGTCTTTGCACAGCGGGACTGCAATTCCTGGCGGTTCGTGATAACTGCCACCAGCCAGGTTTTATGCAACACACTGATTGTCAACTTACTGACCCACTGGGGCGCACCCGCGTTAAGCGCGCAAATAGTGGCAACGACAGCCGTGACCCTTCAGGGGTTTATGATTAATCACTTCTGGGTATTCAAACATGACATCAAGCGCGCGCCTTTGCGCTGAGCCGTTGCCTGCCATGAAACTTACGATACTGGTCCCTTGCTTTAACGAGCAGTGCGTTATAACGGAATTTCATTCGCGCCTGATGGCGATCATTGAACGGTTAAATACAAACACCGAAGTGCTTTATATCAATGACGGCAGTCAAGACCAGACAGGCGCAATCATCGATCAATTTGCCCAGGACCCTCGCGTCACCAGCCTGCACTTGAGCCGCAACTTCGGCAAGGAAGCGGCCATGCGCGCAGGTATCAACGCCGTACAAGGCGGCGCGGTGATCATCATGGACTGCGACCTGCAGGACCCGCCCGAATTGATCCCGCTGATGGTGCAGGAATGGCGCAAGGGCCATGAGATCGTGAACATGCAACGCCGCTCGCGGCGCTGCGACTCCTGGGCAAAGCGTATGGCCGCACAGCTCTATTACGTCACCATGGACCAGTTGATCGACGACTTCGAAGTGCCCCGGCAAGTCAGTGATTTCAGGCTGATCGGGCCGAACGCCCTGGCCGCCATTCGCGCCATGGATGACAACGCGGGGGTGTTGAAGCTGCTGGTCAGCTGGCTTGGCTACCCAAGCACCGAAGTGAACTACGACCGCAAGCCGCGCCAGGCGGGCAGGACCAAGTGGAGCCCACTGTCATTGCTCGACCTGTGCGTGGACTCGATTCTCGCCTTTTCCACACGCCCGCTGCGGATGTACAGCTACCTGAGCGTCACCAGCTTTCTGCTCGGCTCACTGTGGATCGCAGTGGACGCGACGCTCAGCCAACTGACCCAACTGCATCTTCTGGCGCAATCACTCCTGCTGTTGTGCCTGGGTACCGCCGTGGTCGGCGAATACGTCGGCCGGGTGCTGACGGTGGTGAATCCAAGACCCAACGCCCTGCATAAACGTCATCAACCATGAATCCACCCATAAAGGCCGCCGGCATGAACCCTCGCGCGTCCATACGTTTGCTCTGGGCGATCCTGTTGACTGTGCTGCTGGTGCGCCTGGGTACGCTCGGCCTGTATCCGATCATGGACACATCGGAAGCCCGCTACGCGGAAATCGCCCGCAAGATGCTGGTGTCCAATGACTGGATCACGCCGATGTTCGACCATGACGTACCGTTCTGGGGCAAACCCCCGCTGTCATTCTGGCTACAGGCGTTGAGCATGAAGGTATTGGGCATCAACGAATTCGCCAGCCGTTTCTCGTCCTGGCTGCTGCATGTCGCGAGCTGCTTGCTCATCGTGCATCTCGCCGCCCGCGAACGCAGCCTGCAGGTCGGCTTGACCGCTGCCGTTATCTATTCGACATGCTCCCTGGGCTTCTTTGCAAGCGGCGCGGTCCTGACCGACAGCGCGCTGGCGTTCGCCCTTCTGCTGGCACACCTTGGCCTGTGGCGTGGGTTGGCGCACGCGGATCGAGGCTGGGCGCTGCTCGGTTTTTTCGGATTGGGACTGGGCCTGCTCGCCAAAGGCCCCCTGGCACTGGTGTTGATTGCGTTGCCGACCGCCCTGTGGCTGGCGCTCACTGGCCACTGGCGACGGTTACTCAGCTTGCCTTGGCTGCCTGGCATCGCCTTGATGAGCGCCGTGGCCTTGCCTTGGTATGGGTTGGCGGAACAGAAGACCCCGGGGTTCCTGCACTACTTCATCGTCGGCGAACATTTCAGTCGCTATGTCATCAGCAATTGGCAGGGTGACCTTTACGGCAGCGCACATGCCGAACCCTTGGCGATGATCTGGGTGCACCTGCTGGGTGGGCTTTTACCCTGGGCGTTTTTCTTGCCGTTGCTGGTGAAGTGGCGCGCCTCGCTGCAGGGCCAGCGTGAATATGTGCTCTTCGTGCTGGCATGGGCGGTTTCGACGCCGCTGTTCTTTACCATGTCCACCAACATCCTCTGGACCTATGTGCTGCCCGCGCTGCCGGCCTGGGCGCTGTTGCTGGCCGATGTGGTCTGGCGCAAGGTGCGCACCGCGCTTATCACCGCCGTGGCACTGGCACTTCCCGTGGCGGGCTGCGCCATGCTCTTCAGCGGCAAAGTCGATGATCGCCCGCAAAACCAAAAAACCATGGTTGCGCTGTGGAAGGCACAACAGGCGGCGGCGCCTGGCGATTTGATCTATCCAGGCTCGCGCTCCTTCTCGGCGCAGTTCTACAGCAGCGGCTGGGCACGCCACACCAGGCAGCTGCCACGTTCGGAGAACTTTTATCTGGTCCACCGCCTGGGTGATCAACCGCTGGCCCTGCCGGCCTACGCCAGTTGCGACCTGGTAGGCCAGGCCAATGCCAGCGAAATGTACTATTGCCGCGTCGGGCCACCCTGATGGGTTAAACCTTTGGCGTGCCCGGAGGGTCTGTGTGATAGGCCCTCCTGAGCATCAGCTGCTGTATGGCAACTTCCCGCAATTTCGCCAAGACATGGTTTGCCGCCAAGGGCTGGAAGCCGTTTACCTTTCAAAAGGAGGTATGGGCGGCGGTCAAATCGGGCCGCTCCGGGTTGCTGCATGCGAGCACTGGCGCCGGCAAGACCTACGCACTGTGGTTTGCCGCGCTCAATCGTTTCGCCATCAGTCGAGCGCCCGTTACCGGTAAACGCAAACCGCCCGCTGAACCGCTGACCGTGCTGTGGATCACCCCCATGCGCGCCCTCGCCGCCGACACCGCGCGCGCGCTCCAGGCGCCGCTTGAAGCGTTGCAGATTCCCTGGAGCGTCGGCCTGCGCACCGGCGATACCAGCAGCAGCGAACGCGCACGGCAGACCCGCCGCCAGCCCACCGCCCTGGTCACCACGCCCGAAAGCCTGACGCTGATGCTCGCGCGCGCTGACAGCGAAGCCAGCCTGGGCCACCTGCGCATGGTAATCGTGGATGAGTGGCACGAACTGATCGGCAATAAACGTGGCGTGCAACTGCAACTGGCGTTGGCACGGTTGCGGCGCTGGCATCCCGGGTTGATCGTCTGGGGTATCTCGGCGACCTTGGGTAATCAGGCTCACGCGTTGGAGGTCTTGGTCCCACAGGGTGAGGGGATCAATGTGCAGGGGCAAACCGCCAAACAGTTGCTCATCGACACGCTGCTGCCACCCGTCACCGAGCGCTTTCCCTGGGCCGGGCATATCGGTTTGAAGATGCTGCCGCAAGTGGTGGCCGAGGTGGACGCCAGCAGCAGTTGCCTGGTGTTTACCAATACGCGGGCGCAATCCGAGATCTGGTATCAGGCGTTGCTCGAGGCCCGTGCCGATTGGGCCGGGGTGATCGCGCTGCACCACGGTTCTCTGTCGCGGGAAACCCGTGACTGGGTGGAACGAGCGCTCAAGGACGGTCAGCTCAAGGCGGTGGTGTGCACGTCAAGCCTGGACCTGGGGGTGGATTTCCTGCCGGTCGAGCGGGTGCTGCAGATCGGCTCGGCCAAAGGCGTGGCGCGCCTGATGCAGCGTGCGGGGCGCTCGGGGCATGCGCCGGGACGACCTTCACGGGTGACGCTGGTGCCAACCCATAGCCTGGAACTGGTTGAAGCCGCCGCGGCCCAGGATGCGATTGCGCAGCGACGCATCGAAGCCCGCGAATCACCCTACAAGCCATTGGATGTACTCGTACAACATCTGGTGAGCATGGCGCTGGGTGGCGGGTTTACGCCGGATGCATTGTTGCAGGAAGTACGCGGCGCGTGGGCCTATCAGGGCCTCAACGACGCCGACTGGGCCTGGGCCCTGGGGTTTGTACGCCATGGTGGCCTGTCGCTGACCGCCTACCCGGATTACCGTCGCGTGGAACCGGACGAGCACGGTATCTGGCGGGTTCCGGATGCGAGGCTGGCACGCCGGCATCGCATGAGCGTGGGCACCATCGTCAGTGATGCCAGTATCCAGCTCAAATTCTGGAGCAAAGGCGGTGGCGGCAAAAACCTTGGCAGTGTCGAGGAAGGTTTTATCGCTCGGCTCAAGCCGGGGGACGGATTCCTGTTCGCCGGCCGCTTGCTGGAATTGGTGCGCGTGGAAAACATGACCGCTTATGTGCGGCGCAGCACCGCGAAAAAAGCCGCCGTGCCGCGCTGGAATGGCGGGCGCATGCCGCTTTCCAATGAACTGGCTCAAGCCGTGGTGGAGCGCTTTGATGCGGCGGCGCAGGGGCGCTATGAAGGGCCGGAAATGCAGGCGGTTTACCCGTTGCTGCAGACGCAGTTGCGCTGGTCCGGCCTGCCGACACGCGGGCATTTGCTGGCCGAGGCGCTGAAGTCACGCGAGGGCTGGCACCTGTTCCTCTACCCCTTTGCCGGGCGCCAGGTGCACCTGGGGCTGGCGAGTCTGTTGGCGTGGCGCGTGAGCCAGGCACAGCCGGTGACCTTCTCGATTGCGGTGAATGACTACGGACTGGAATTGCTGAGCGCCACTGAAGTGAACTGGCCAGTACTGCTGAACCAGGCACTGTTGAGTCCCGAGAATCTGTTGGAGGATGTCGCCGCCAGCCTGAATGCCGGGGAGTTGGCCCTGCGCCGCTTCCGCGAAATCGCGCGTATCGCCGGGCTGGTGTTTGCCGGTTATCCGGGAGCGCCTAAAAGTACGCGCCAGGTGCAAGCGTCCAGCGGGTTGTTCTTTGAGGTGTTCAAGCAGTATGACCCACAGAACCTGCTGCTGACCCAGGCCGGGGAAGAAGTCCTGCGTGACGAACTGGATATTCGTCGGTTGGAAGAGACATTGCGCACGCTATCGGCGCTGGAACTGGACCTGCATCTCATCGAACGGCCTACGCCCCTGGCCTTTCCGCTGCTGGTTGAGCGCATGCGCGAAAGCATGAGTTCGGAAAAACTTTCGGAGCGCATCGCGCGGATGGTCAAAGACCTGGAAAAAGTCGCGGATAACGGGAAGCGCTGATGGTTTGCTCGGTAATACTTGAGGGAGAGGAACTCTGGTTGCTGGCGGACAAGGCGGTGTATTGGCCGGCACGCCAGTGCCTGTTGATTGCCGACGCGCATTTCGGCAAGGCTTCGGCGTACCGCAGCCTCGGGCAACCGGTGCCACAGGGGACGACCACCGAGAACCTGCAACGCCTGGACCGCGTGCTATCGGCGTATCCATGCGCCCAAGTGATCTTTCTTGGCGACTTCCTGCACGGCCCCGGCTCACACGCCAGCGGCACGCTCAGCGCGCTGAGGACTTGGCGAGCGCTGAATCCGGGCCTGCGCATGACCTTGATTCGCGGTAATCACGACAAGCGCGCAGGTGACCCACCGGTCGACTTGGGGGTTGAGGTCGTCCCGGAGCCGCTGCTGATGGGCCCTTTCGCCCTGCAGCACGAACCGGACGCACATCCCAGCCACCACGTGTTGGCAGGGCATGTGCATCCGGTGTATCGCTTGCGCGGCAAGGGCCGGCAAAGCCTGCGCTTGTCATGCTTTCAGATCGGGCCGCGGATCAGCCTGCTGCCGGCGTTTGGTGCGTTTACCGGTGGCTTTGCAGTCGAACAGGACAATGATCGCCGAATATTCGTGATCGGCGACCGTGAAGTCTGGCCACTGGGCTGACTATCAGGCGACAGGTGCGGGTGGCGGCTCATCCGGCAGGGTCGGCTCACCGGGTTCGGCGGGCTGCGGGTAATCCGGCTCGGGTTGGCCGGGGATGCCGCCTGCATAAGCAGGGTCGGCCATCAGGGACCAGGCCAGAACGCCGATCTGGTTGGGTTCAAGCCGGGCGAGTTCAGCGCTGATTCGCGGGTTGATCTTCATAGGGTACTCCTCAAGCGTGGCTCGGCGCGTTTTACACGCGCCGAGGCAGTACACCTAGATAGAGTCGATTTATGCAGACTAATTCCCTTACTACGTAAGACCTTTCGATCAAGCGCGTGGGAGGGTGACGCCGCGCTGGCCCTGATACTTGCCTGCGCGGTCTTTGTAGGACACTTCGCAGGCCTCGTCGGACTGCAGGAACAGCATCTGCGCCACGCCTTCGTTGGCATAGATTTTCGCCGGCAGCGTGGTGGTATTGGAGAACTCCAGGGTCACGTGGCCTTCCCACTCAGGCTCGAGTGGTGTCACGTTGACGATAATGCCGCAACGCGCGTAGGTGCTCTTACCCAGGCAGATGGTCAGCACGTCGCGGGGAATACGGAAGAACTCCACAGTACGCGCCAGGGCGAAGGAGTTTGGCGGGATGATGCACACGTCGCTCTTGACGTCGACGAAGCTCTTTTCGTCGAAGTTCTTCGGATCGACGATCGCCGAATTGATGTTGGTGAACACCTTGAATTCATCGGCGCAGCGCACGTCGTAACCGTAGCTGGAAACGCCGTAGGAAATCACCGGGGCATCGCTTTGGCCACGAACCTGGCGCTCGACGAACGGTTCGATCATGCCGTGCTCTTGCGCCATGCGGCGAATCCACTTGTCCGATTTGATGCTCATGGCGTGTGTCCTGAATAGCGAGGTGGAAAAATTCTGTGGGGCATCTTACCGGGGCAGGCGTTGGGGTTCAAAGGCCCTGGGCCTTTTCTTGATGAACGTGCACTCTGCCATAGGGCGCAAGAACCCTGTAGTGAGCGGGCTTGCCCCGCGCTGGGCGGCGAAGCCGCCCCAGTCCAGGCGATTGATTCTATCTGGAGATCGGCGGTGTCTTGATTGGGGCGGCTTCGCCACCCAGCGCGGGGCAAGCCCGCTCACTACAAGGCTCGCGTCGCTGCGAACGGTGTGCGCAAACACCACCGCCAGTCACGAAAATAGAGAAACCTTCGGAAATACCATTGGCACGTCCGGTAAAAACGGTTAAGGTGACGTCACTGTGTTGCTTGTGTCACTGAGAATCTCTACACGATATGTTGAATTTCGATCCAACCATCTCCAAGAATTTTTCCTGCTCTTTGCACTCAGTCTCGGCCAGGGCTTTTCCTGAGTCGCAGTTAACTTTGTTCAAGGAGTTACACCATGTCTAATCGCCAAACTGGTACCGTTAAGTGGTTCAACGATGAAAAAGGCTTCGGCTTCATCACTCCACAATCCGGTGACGACCTGTTCGTTCACTTCAAAGCTATCCAATCCGACGGCTTCAAAAGCCTGAAAGAAGGCCAACAGGTTTCTTTCATCGCTACCCGCGGTCAGAAAGGCATGCAAGCTGAAGAAGTTCAAGTTATCTAACTTGTACTGACTTAGTCGAAAAGACCCCGCCCTCAAAAGCGGGGTTTTTTTATGCCTGGGATTTGGTGTCAACCACTGTAAATGCCCGGCACAAAAAAAGTGGAAAAGCGCTTTATGTGGGAGCTGGCTTGCCTGCGATGCTGACGCCTCGGTGTATCAGTTACACCGCGGTGATGCTATCGCAGGCAAGCCAGCTCCCACACAAGCCCAGCTCCCACATTTCATGGTGCGGCGTTATTGAAACAACGACTCACTCGACAAGCCATTCTTCTCCAGGATCTCACGCAAGCGCTTGAGCCCTTCCACCTGGATCTGCCGCACCCGCTCCCGGGTCAGGCCGATCTCCAGGCCTACATCTTCCAGGGTGCTGCTCTCATGGCCGCGCAGGCCGAAGCGGCGAATCACCACCTCACGCTGCTTGTCCGTGAGCTCCGACAGCCACTGATCAATACTTTGGGAAAGATCATCGTCCTGCAACAGCTCGCAAGGATCCGTCGGACGATCATCGGTCAGGGTGTCCAGCAGGGTTTT
This sequence comes from Pseudomonas cedrina subsp. cedrina, assembly GCF_001983175.1. Classification (GTDB taxonomy): domain Bacteria; phylum Pseudomonadota; class Gammaproteobacteria; order Pseudomonadales; family Pseudomonadaceae; genus Aquipseudomonas; species Aquipseudomonas cedrina. The sequence goes on along the minus strand of NZ_MNPW01000002.1, from coordinate 65,965 downwards.
ATCCGAATCCGGACCCAGCGAGACGTCAACTGAAGACACACGCTCGTTAAGGCCCAGCATGCGCTTGACCTCCGCTACCGGTTTTTCCAGCAGGTTGGCGATTTCTTCAGGGGAAGGTTCATGGTCGAGTTTCTGGGTAAGCTCACGCGCCGCCCGCAGGTAGACGTTGAGCTCCTTGACCACATGGATCGGCAACCGGATCGTGCGGGTCTGATTCATGATCGCCCGTTCGATGGTCTGGCGAATCCACCAGGTGGCATAGGTCGAGAAGCGGAAACCCCGCTCGGGGTCGAACTTCTCCACGGCCCGGATCAGGCCCAGGTTGCCTTCCTCGATCAAGTCCAACAGGGACAATCCACGATTGACATAGCGTCGGGCGATTTTCACCACCAGGCGCAGGTTGCTTTCAATCATGCGCTTGCGCCCAGCCGGATCACCCTTTTGCGACAAGCGCGCAAAATGGACTTCTTCTTCGGGGGTCAGCAGAGGGGAAAAACCGATTTCATTGAGATACAACTGGGTCGCATCGAGCGCCCGCGTGTAATCAATGTATTTGTGTTGCTTTAACGCGGTGGAGTTCTTGGATTTGGTTCGAACTGAAGGTACAGCAGGTCCCTCATTCGACATCGATTCCGTATCGATACCGGCCTCCATCAGGAGAACCTCATCGTCGATGTCAAACTCCGGCGCTTCTTTACTGAGAGCCATTGTTATAGTCCTTTGGTGAGTTCGACCTCAAGCTCAAGCGGCGCCTTTATCCTTGGCAACGCTGGAGCCTGTTCCTTCTACGTGAGGGAACAGGCTGGCAACAACAACATCAACGACGGGGTAAAAATTGCAGCGGATCTACAGGCTTCCCTTGACGGCGAATCTCAAAGTGCAGTTTCACCCGGTCTGTACCCGTTGATCCCATTTCGGCAATTGTCTGCCCGACTTTGACTTGCTGTCCCTCCCGAACCAACAACCTGCGGTTATGACCGTAGGCACTGACGTAGGTATCGCTGTGCTTGATGATGACCAGCTCGCCGTAGCCCCGTAAACCACTCCCGGCGTACACCACTGTCCCATCAGACGCAGCTAAAACAGGCTGTCCCAAATCCCCGGCGATATCAATGCCTTTATTCAAACTACCGTTTGAAGAGAATTTTCCAATCAACACTCCGTTTGAAGGCCATCCCCAGCCGGTCGGCGCGGGCCCTGCAGGTGGCAGCGGCGCGGCTGCGGGCTTGCTCGAAGGCGCCGGCGCGGCGGTGCCGGCAGGGCGGGTGATGATGGTGGTTTTGCTTGAGGACGATGGCGAAGATCCAGTGTTTGTCACAACTGCCGTGGGCGCTGAACCGGTGCGTCCGTCGAAGCGAATCGTCTGGCCCGGATGGATCGTGTAGGGCACGGGAATATTGTTACGAGCCGCGAGCGCCTTGTAGTCCCACCCATAACGGAAGGCAATGGAAAACAGCGTGTCGCCCTTGCGCACCACATATTGCCCGGTGGTGACCGTCGGTCGTTGCGGCGCCGCATTATTGCGGTCAACTACCCGCGCGCCGCTGCTTGGCGAGCTGGAACACCCTACCAACACAGAACTGAAGACGAGGCCAAGCACCAGTCGCTGAAAGCTTGTTTTACTCATACGCTGCGCAAGACCTGTGAGACTCACCCGCCGCTCCCTTTGTGGTGGCTGAACATGGAATGCCTGTATCAGGCTTGATATATGACGCAAGTATAACTGGGCATTGGAGTTTTACGGGCACACGCCTGAAACGAATCATTCTGCGTGTTGAATCGTCGCACCGATGATGTTGACTCAATAGACCCCGATGTAAGACACATCCCCGCCAGCGGAATTCACCGCAGGCAAAAATTGATCAGGCCAGCGGGCCGTTGAGCAACGGCACAAAACGAACAGCGCCCAGTACATGCCGCGAAAAGCCTTCGTCCTCACGGATGATGAGCATCAATTGTTGCACTTCACCGGAGCCAACCGGGATCACCAGGCGCCCACCGGGAGCGAGTTGGTCGAGCAACGCTTGTGGAACATCGGTGGCCACGGCGGTCACGATGATGCCGTTGTACGGCGCCAGCGCAGGCCAGCCTTCCCAACCGTCACCCCAGCGAAACACCACGTTGCGCAGGTTCAACTCCACCAGGCGCTCCTTGGCGCGATCCTGCAGCACCTTGATACGCTCGACGGAGAACACCCGTTCAACCAGTTGCGCCAGCACGGCGGTCTGGTAGCCGGAGCCGGTGCCGATCTCGAGCACCTTGTCCAGGGGGCCCGCCGCCAGCAGCAGCTCGCTCATGCGCGCCACCATGTACGGCTGGGAGATGGTCTGGTTATGGCCGATGGGCAGCGCCGTGTCTTCGTAGGCACGGTGGGCCAGGGCTTCATCGACAAACAGATGCCGAGGCGTGCGCCGGATCACTTCCAGTACCTGGGCGTTGGACAGGCCTTCCTCGTAAAGGCGCTGGATCAAGCGTTCGCGGGTACGCTGGGACGTCATCCCGATACCGCGACGCAGCAAGTCGTCTTGTTCACGGCCCATCAGCGCAACCCCTCCAGCCAGCCATCGAGACCACTGAAGGCATCACTGAAGGTGCGATCAAACTGCAATGGGGTAATCGATACATAGCCTTGCATCACCGCATGAAAGTCCGTTCCCTCACCACCATCCTCGGCATCCCCCGCCGCGGCAATCCAATAGCCTTCCCTGCCGCGCGGGTCGACCACTTTCAACGGCGCCGCCGCACGGGCACGATGGCCCAGGCGCGTCAGCTGGATGCCGCGAATACGGTCGAGGGGCAAATTCGGGATATTGACGTTGAGCACTGTGCGCGGCGGCAGCTCCAGGGAACCATGAGCCTCCACCAGCTTGCGCGCGTAATAGGCGGCAGTCGGCAGGTTATCCAGTTGGCGCGAAGCGAACGAAAAGGCAAACCCGGTACGCCCCAGGAAACGCCCTTCGAGGGCCGCCGCCACGGTACCGGAATACAGCACGTCATCACCCAGGTTCGCACCGAGGTTGATGCCCGACACCACCAGGTCCGGCGCCGGCTCCAGCAGGCTGTTGATCGCCAGGTGAACGCAGTCGGTGGGCGTGCCGTCCACGCTGATAAAGCCATTGTCCAGGATGTGCGGGTGCAGCGGACGGTTGATCGTCAGCGAACTGCTGGCGCCGCTCCTGTCCTGGTCGGGGGCAACCACCACGCACTCGGCATAATCCTGCAGCGCAGCATAGAGCGCGGCAAGACCGGGTGCGGTGGCACCGTCATCGTTTGATATCAGAATACGCATGGGTTGTCCGTCTGCCCCACCGGCACCAGATCAACAAGCTCGCGCACCAAGACAGTGGCGAAGCATCCGGCCGGCAGGACGAATTCCAATTGCAGAATGTCCAGCGAGGGATAATGCCACGTCAAACCGCCAATGGGCAGTCGCAGAATGCGACGTTCCTGGCTCATGCCGGCATTCACCAGCCAATCGCGCAGGTCGGCTTCACCGGCGGCAACCGCCTGTTCCAGCTCGAAGGTTGCGCCACCGGCGGGCGAGTCGCCTTCGCCCCACTGCGGCCCCGTCGGGTGCAGGTCCAGGATTGCCAGGCGCGGGTCGCTGCACTCAGCCTCCCCCGCCGGGAAAAAACTGCGGCTGTCGGTAAAGGCCAGCAGGTCGCCGACCTGGGCACGCTGCCATGAACCATCAGCCACGCGTGCCGCCAGCACTTTGTTGAACAGCAAGCTACGGGCGGTGGAGAGCAGCCGCGAACGTACGTTGCGCTGCTCCGGCAAAGCTTTGCGCGCAGCCCACTCCCGAGCGTCGACGACGTTGCCGCCGTTGTGGCCGAAGCGCTGGGTGCCGAAATAGTTGGGAATGCCGTGTTGTGCAATCAGTTGCAGCCGCGCGTCAATGGCGGCGGTATCACCGGCCAGTTGGGTCAGGCGCAAGGTGAAGCCATTGGCCGCATGCGCGCCGCGCTGCAGCTTGCGCTTGTGGCGGGCGGTCTTGAGGATCTTGAGGGTGTCGTTTTGCGCTGCGCTCATGTCCGGATCGGCCTTGCCCGGCAGTTGCACACTGAACCATTGGCGGGTCAACGCCTGGCGATCCTTCAGCCCCGCATAGCTGACGGTACGCAACGGCACCCCGGCGGCCTTGGCGATACGCCGCGCGGCTTCCTCGGTATTGAGGCCACGCTTCTCGACCCACAACCACAGGTGCTCGCCTTCACCCGTGAGTGGAATATCGAGCACTTCGTCAACCTGGAAATCTTCAGCCGTGGCCTTCAGCACCGCGCTGCCCAAGGCTTCGCCATAGGCTCGCGGACCCAGCAGTTGCAAGTCATTCATGCGCGCAGCAACAAGGCGACGGAGTGCACGGCGATGCCCTCTTCACGACCGGTGAACCCGAGCTTTTCGGTGGTGGTGGCTTTCACGTTCACTTGATCCAGTTCTATTTGCAGATCCGCGGCAATCAGCGCGCGCATCGACTCGATATGGGGGGCCATCTTCGGCGCCTGGGCCACGATTGTGTTGTCGACATTGCCAACCTTCCAGCCCTTGGCATGGATCAGGCCGACCACGTGGCGCAGCAATACACGACTGTCCGCGCCCTTGAACGTCGGGTCGGTGTCCGGAAAGTGCTTGCCGATATCGCCCAACGCCGCCGCGCCGAGCAAGGCATCGCTCAAGGCATGCAGTACAACGTCGCCGTCGGAATGAGCCAGCAGCCCATGATGGTGCTCGATACGCACGCCGCCCAGGGTGATGAAATCGCCTTCAGCGAAACGGTGCACATCGTAGCCGTGGCCAATACGCATAAAAAAACGCCCCGATTTAATTCAGGGCGTGATTCTACCTACTTTTGCCGCAGATTAACCGAGCAAAGCGCGGCCATGGTGTCGCAAATGATCTTCAATGAAGCTGGCGATAAAGAAGTAGCTGTGGTCATAGCCGGGTTGCAGGCGCAGTTCCAGCGGATGGTTGGCCGCCTTGGCCGCTTGTTGCAGGGCTTCAGGCTTGAGTTGCACGGCGAGAAAATCGTCGCGGTCGCCCTGATCCACCAGCAATGGCAGCTTTTCCGTGGCTTCGCTGATCAACACGCAGGCGTCCCATTCGCGCCACTTGGAGCGCTCTTCGCCCAAGTAGCGAGAGAAGGCTTTCTGGCCCCACGGGCAATCCATCGGATTGCTGATCGGCGAAAACGCCGACACCGACTGGTAACGCCCGGGGTTGCGCAGCGCGCAAACCAGCGCCCCGTGGCCGCCCATGGAGTGGCCGCTGATGCCGCGCTTATCGGAAGCCGGGAAATGCGCTTCAACCAACGCGGGCAATTCCTGCACCACGTAGTCATGCATCCGATAGTGCTTGGCCCAGGGTTCCTGGGTGGCATTCAGATAGAAACCCGCGCCAAGACCGAAATCCCAGGCGTTATCCGGATCATCCGGCACACCCGGTCCACGCGGGCTGGTGTCCGGCGCGACGATGATCAGTCCCAGCTCGGCGGCCATGCGCTGGGCGCCTGCCTTCTGCATGAAGTTTTCATCGGTGCAGGTCAGGCCCGATAGCCAGTACAGCACTGGCAGCTTGCCGCCCTGCTCCGCTTGCGGCGGCAGGTAGACGGCGAAGGTCATGTCGCAACCGAGCACATCGGAATGATGCTTGTAGCGTTTATGCCAGCCGCCGAAGCTTTTCTGGCACGACAGGTTTTCCAGACTCATGGCCGACCTCAGAAGTGGATGACGGTACGAATGCTCTTGCCTTCATGCATCAGGTCAAACGCTTTGTTGATGTCTTCCAGGCCCATGGTGTGGGTAATGAAGGTGTCCAGCGGGATCTCGCCGGTCTGGGCCATTTCCACGTAGCTTGGCAGTTCGGTACGGCCGCGTACGCCGCCGAAGGCCGAGCCGCGCCAGACGCGGCCGGTCACCAGCTGGAAGGGACGGGTGGCGATTTCCTGGCCGGCGCCGGCCACGCCGATAATCACCGACTCGCCCCAACCTTTGTGGCAGCACTCAAGGGCGGCGCGCATCAGGTGCACGTTGCCGATGCATTCGAAGGAGAAGTCCACGCCGCCGTCGGTGAGGTCGACGATCACGTCCTGGATCGGACGATCGTAGTCTTTCGGGTTGATGCAGTCGGTCGCGCCCAGTTGCTTGGCAATTTCGAACTTGGCCGGGTTGATGTCGATAGCAATGATGCGGCCGGCCTTGGCCTTGACCGCGCCGATCACCGCCGACAAGCCAATACCGCCCAGGCCGAAGATGGCCACGGTGTCGCCCGGCTTGACCTTGGCGGTGTTGAGCACCGCACCGATGCCGGTGGTGACGCCGCAACCCAGCAGGCAGACTTTTTCCAGCGGCGCTTCTTTAGGAATCTTGGCGACGGAAATTTCCGGCAGCACGGTGTACTCGGAGAAGGTCGAGGTGCCCATGTAGTGGAAAATCGGCTGGCCCTTGTAGGAAAAACGCGTGGTGCCGTCCGGCATCAGGCCTTTGCCCTGGGTGGAACGAATCGCCTGGCACAGGTTGGTCTTGCCCGACAGGCAGAATTTGCACTGGCCGCATTCCGGGGTGTACAGCGGGATCACATGGTCGCCAACAGCCACCGAAGTCACGCCCTCGCCGATCGCTTCCACCACCGCACCGCCTTCGTGGCCGAGGATAGACGGGAAGATACCTTCCGGATCCGCGCCCGACAGGGTGTAGGCGTCGGTGTGGCACACGCCGGACGCAACGACCCGCAGCAGCACCTCGCCGGCCTTGGGCATGGCGACATCCACTTCAACGATCTCAAGGGGCTTTTTGGCTTCGAAGGCTACGGCGGCGCGGGACTTGATCATCCGAGTTTCTCCAGGGAATTGAAAACTGAGACGGTGAGTGTAAAACATGGCCGATTGATTAATAATCCAGGCAAAAGCAAAACTTTATTGCTGTACAGGGATAATCGACATGCTGGAAAACCGCTGGGAAGGCATCGATGAGTTCGTCGCCGTCGCCGAATGCAGCCAATTCACCGCTGCGGCGGAACGGCTGGGCGTGTCGTCGTCCCATATCAGCCGGCAGGTGGCGCGCTTAGAGGAGCGCCTGCAAACACGGTTGCTGTATCGCAGCACGCGCAAGGTCACCCTGACCGAAGCGGGCCAGACCTTCCTGCAACATTGCCAGCGCCTGCAAGACGGCCGCGAAGAAGCCCTGCGCGCGGTAGGCGACCTGGCCAGCGAACCCAAGGGCATGTTGCGCATGACCTGCGCCGTGGCATACGGCGAGCGCTTTATCGTGCCGCTGGTCACCCGCTTCATGGGGCTTTACCCGCAGTTGCGCGTGGATATCGAATTGAGCAACCGCCAGCTGGACCTGGTGCACGAAGGCCTCGACCTGGCGATCCGCTTGGGGCGCTTGCAGGATTCGCGCATGGTCGCCAGCCGACTGGCGCCCAGACGCATGTATGTGTGCGCGTCGCCCTCCTACCTGACGCGGTATGGTCGGCCCCATAGCGTGTCGGAATTGAGTCGGCATAACTGTCTGATCGGCAGCTCGGATATCTGGCAACTGGCCCAGGGCGGACGCGAATTTTCCCAGCGTGTGCAGGGAAACTGGCGCTGCAACAGCGGGCAAGCGGTGCTCGACGCGGCGTTGCAAGGTGTGGGGTTGTGCCAGTTGCCGGATTATTATGTGCTGGAACATCTGGACAGCGGCGCGCTGGTGTCGTTGCTGGAGGCGCATCAGCCGCCGAATACGGCGGTGTGGGCGCTGTACCCGCAACAGCGGCATTTGTCGCCGAAGGTCAGGAAGTTGGTGGATTTCTTGAAGGAAGGGTTGGCTGGGCGGCCGGAGTACAGCGGTTGATCATGGGTTGCCTGTACCGGCCCCATCGCGGGCAAGCCCGACTCCCACAGTAACCGAGAAAAGGTGATCGAAGGTGGGAGCTGGCTTGCCTGCGATGAAGTCGACTCGGTGCAATTGGCTACCGCCGATTAGCCCACCGCAACCTGAGCCACTCAAGATCCTCCGGCCGTGTCACCTTGATATTGTCCGAGCGCCCTTCAATCAGGCGCGGCGCCTGGCCGGACCATTCCATGGCCGAGGCTTCGTCGGTAATCAGCGCGTCCGCCACCAGGCTGTCGGCCAAGGCACGATGCAATGCACCCAGGCGGAACATCTGCGGCGTATAAGCCTGCCAGATCAAGCTACGGTCGACGGTCTCGACGACGCGGCCGTGCTTGTCGACGCGCTTGAGGGTGTCACGGGCCGGCACAGCCAACAGGCCGCCGACCGGGTCGTCAGCCAGTTCGCTTAATAGCTTGTCCAGGTCGTCCCGACTGAGGTTGGGCCGTGCAGCATCGTGCACCAGCACCCAATCGTCATCGCTTGCACCCTGCCCGTGCAGGTGCAACAACGCGTTGAGCACAGAGCCCGAACGCTCCGAACCGCCGTCTGCACGCTGGATGCGCGGGTCTGTGGCACATGCCAGGGTAGGCCAATAGGGATCATCGCCAGCCAGGCTGAGCACCAGGCCCTTGAGCGATGGATGATCGAGAAAACAGCCAAGGCTGTGTTCGAGAATAGTGCGCCCGCCCAGTTGCAAATATTGCTTGGGACGGTCCGCCGCCATACGGGCACCGACGCCCGCGGCAGGAATCACGGCCCAGAAGGCCGGCAAGCTGTTGCTCATTGGGCCAGCTGGTAGAGGGTTTCGCCCTCCTTGACCATGCCCAATTCATGACGAGCCCGCTCTTCAACGGTCTCCGTACCTTTTTTCAGCTCAAGCACTTCGGCATCGAGGACGCGGTTACGCTCCAGCAGGACTTCGTTTTCGGCGTGCTGTGCAGCAATTTGCTCGGTCAGGTCTTTTACCTGCGCAAAGCTGCCATTACCCACCCATAGGCGGTATTGCAGGCCAGCCAGCAACAAGAGCAAGACGAGGAACAACCAATTGGGACTGCGCATCGAATATCGGGTATCCAGTGAAAAAAGACAGCCATGCAAAACTTTCAAAGCAACTGATAGCACGAAGCCTGGAAGAACCAGGCTTGTGCATGGTAGCCCTCAGATTAGCGTCGAAAACCACACTGTCGTGAGTTTTCCGACGCAATCCGCCGACTTTTTATCACTTATCGATCAGCCGCGAAACTCGCCGCGACCGTTGTACTTGGCCTTGCCAGCCAGTTGCTCTTCGATACGCAACAACTGGTTGTACTTGGAGACTCGGTCGGAACGGCACAGCGAACCGGTCTTGATCTGGCCTGCCGACGTGCCCACGGCCAGGTCGGCAATGGTCGAATCTTCGGTTTCGCCGGAGCGGTGCGAGATCACTGCCGTGTAGCCCGCGGCCTTGGCCATCTGGATGGCTTCCAGGGTTTCGGTCAGCGTGCCGATCTGGTTGAACTTGATCAGGATCGAGTTGGCGATCTTTTTATCGATGCCTTCTTTCAGGATCTTGGTGTTGGTCACGAACAGGTCGTCGCCCACCAGCTGGATTTTCTCGCCGATCTTGTCGGTGAGGACTTTCCAGCCATCCCAGTCGGACTCGTCCAGGCCGTCTTCGATCGAGATGATCGGGTAGCGCTCGGTCAGGCCCTTCAGGTAGTCAGCGAAACCTTCGGAGTTGAACACCTGGCCTTCGCCGGACAGGTTGTATTTGCCGTCTTCATAGAACTCGCTGGCCGCGCAGTCCAGGGCCAGGGTCACGTCGGTGCCCAGCGTGTAGCCGGCGTTGGCCACGGCTTCGGAGATCACTTTGAGTGCATCTTCGTTGGACGCCAGGTTCGGTGCGAAACCGCCTTCGTCACCCACGGCAGTGCTCAGGCCACGGGCCTTCAGCACGGCCTTGAGGTGGTGGAAAATCTCGGTGCCCATGCGCAGACCTTCGGAGAACGACTTGGCGCCCACCGGCTGGACCATGAATTCCTGGATGTCGACGTTGTTATCGGCGTGCTCGCCACCGTTGATGATGTTCATCATCGGGACCGGCATCGAATACACACCCGGGGTGCCGTTCAGGTTGGCGATGTGGGCATACAGCGGCAGGTCCTGGTCCTGTGCGGCCGCCTTGGCAGCGGCCAGGGACACGGCCAGGATGGCGTTGGCGCCCAGGCTGCCTTTGTTTTCGGTGCCGTCGAGCTGGATCATCGCGTGGTCCAGGACTTTCTGGTCCAGCGGGTCCTTGCCCAGCAACAGGTCACGGATCGGACCGTTGATGTTGGCTACCGCCTTGAGTACACCCTTGCCCAGGTAACGGCTCTTGTCGCCATCACGCAGTTCCAGCGCTTCGCGCGAACCGGTGGAAGCACCGGACGGCGCACAGGCGCTGCCGATGATGCCGTTATCGAGAAGCACGTCGGCTTCGACGGTGGGGTTGCCACGGGAGTCGAGAACTTCACGACCTTTGATGTCGACGATTTTTGCCATTGTTGTAAACACTCCAAAGTTGACGAAAACGACGCAGCTGAAGGAAATCTTTTGACCGACCGCAAGGGTGGAACAACGGGGCAGGCTTGCAGGCGACAAGACCCAGGCCCTCGGGCCTGAGCGAAAAGCGTAGGAAAGTCTACCGGAGAAACCGCGCTTACGCGGTCTCTACCGTCGGAAAACTCTTGACCAGTTCGTCCAACTGCTTGAGCTGGGCCAGGAACGGTTCCAGCTTGTCCAGGCGCAGGGCGCATGGGCCGTCGCATTTGGCGTTGTCCGGGTCCGGGTGGGCTTCCAGGAACAGGCCGGCCAGGGACTGGCTGATACCCGCCTTGGCCAGGTCCAGTACCTGGGCACGGCGCCCGCCAGCGGAATCGGCGCGACCACCGGGCATTTGCAGCGCGTGGGTCACGTCGAAAAACACCGGGTACTCGAACTGTTTCATGATGCCGAAACCGAGCATGTCCACCACAAGGTTGTTGTAGCCGAAGCTCGAACCACGCTCGCAGAGGATCAACTGGTCGTTACCCGCTTCCACGCACTTGTTCAGGATGTGTTTCATTTCCTGGGGTGCGAGGAACTGGGCTTTCTTGATATTGATCACCGCGCCAGTCTTGGCCATCGCAACGACCAGATCGGTCTGGCGCGACAGAAAGGCCGGCAACTGGATGATGTCGCACACCTCGGCGACCACGGCAGCCTGTTCAGGCTCGTGGACGTCGGTGATGACCGGCACGCCGAAGGCTTGCTTGATGTCCTGGAAGATCCGCATGCCTTCCTCGAGGCCTGGCCCGCGATAGGAAGTCACGGACGAACGGTTGGCCTTGTCGAAGCTGGCCTTGAACACGTAGGGGATACCGAGTTTCTCGGTCACCTTGACGTACTCTTCACAGACCTGCATCGCCATGTCACGGCTTTCCAGCACGTTCATGCCGCCGAACAGCACCATGGGCTTGTCGTTGGCAATCTCGATGTCGCCTACGCGAATGATCTTCTGGGCCATCAGGGTTACGCCTTCTTCTGATGTTGGGTCAGTGCTGCTTTAACGAAACCGCTGAACAACGGGTGACCGTCGCGCGGCGTCGAGGTGAACTCAGGGTGGAACTGGCAGGCCACGAACCAAGGATGATCCGGCGCCTCGACCACTTCAACCAGCGCGCCATCACCGGAGCGACCGGAGATTTTCAGGCCGGCCTCTTTGATTTGCGGCAGCAGGTTGTTGTTCACTTCGTAGCGGTGACGGTGGCGCTCGACGATCACGTCCTTGCCGTAGCAGTCGTGCACCAGCGAGCCCGGCTCCAGCAGGCAATCCTGCGCGCCAAGGCGCATGGTGCCGCCCAGGTCGGAGGCTTCGGTGCGGGTCTCGACGGCACCGGTGGCATCTTCCCACTCGGTGATCAGGCCCACGACCGGGTGGCCGCTCTTGCTGTCGAACTCGGTGGAGTTGGCGTCTTTCCAGCCCATCACGTTACGGGCGAACTCGATGACGGCCACTTGCATGCCCAGGCAGATGCCCAGGTACGGCACCTTGTTTTCGCGAGCGTACTGCACCGCGGTGATCTTGCCTTCCACGCCACGCAGGCCGAAACCGCCGGGCACGAGGATCGCGTCAACGCCTTCGAGCAGCGCGGTGCCCTGGTTCTCGATGTCTTCGGAATCGATGTAGCGCAGGTTGACCTTGGTACGGTTGCTGATGCCGGCGTGGCTCATCGCTTCGATCAGCGACTTGTACGCGTCCAGCAGCTCCATGTACTTGCCGACCATGGCGATGGTGACTTCGTGCTCGGGGTTGAGCTTGGCGTCGACCACGGCTTCCCACTCGGACAGGTCCGCACCGTTGCATTGCAGGCCGAAACGCTCGACCACAAAATCGTCCAGGCCTTGCGAATGCAGGATGCCCGGGATCTTGTAGATGGTGTCGGCGTCTTCCAGCGCGATCACCGCACGTTCTTCAACGTTGGTGAATTGCGCAATCTTGCGACGCGAGGAAATGTCGATCGGGTGATCGGAGCGGCACACCAGCACGTCCGGCTGCAGGCCGATGGAACGCAGTTCCTTGACCGAGTGCTGGGTAGGCTTGGTTTTGGTTTCGCCGGCGGTGGCGATGTAGGGCACCAGGGTCAGGTGCATCAGCATCGCGCGCTTGGCGCCGACTTCGAAACGCAACTGGCGGATGGCTTCGAGGAACGGCTGGGATTCGATGTCACCCACGGTGCCGCCGATCTCGACCATCGCCACGTCGGCATCGCCTGCACCCTTGATGATGCGGCGCTTGATTTCGTCGGTGATGTGCGGAATCACCTGGATGGTTGCACCCAGGTAGTCGCCACGGCGCTCCTTGCGCAGCACGTGCTCGTAGACACGGCCAGTGGTGAAGTTGTTGTTCTGGGTCATGGTCGTGCGGATGAACCGCTCGTAGTGGCCCAGGTCCAGGTCAGTCTCGGCGCCGTCATGGGTGACGAACACTTCACCGTGCTGGAACGGGCTCATGGTGCCCGGGTCGACGTTGATGTACGGGTCCAGCTTGAGCATGGTGACTTTAAGCCCCCGCGCCTCCAGGATGGCCGCCAATGAAGCGGAGGCAATGCCTTTCCCCAATGAAGAAACAACACCGCCCGTGACGAATATGTAGCGCGTCATGAAAAACCCTAGAAGTCTGCGTTAAAGCGGTCCGAGCCGCCGGGGAAAGCGAAGAGAGGCCGAAGCCCCCGATCACCTGCATTAATCACAGTGCACCTTTCAAAAAAACCGCCGCGTGGTGACAGACCAGCAATGGAACACCGGTACGTTGATCGCTACACATTTTTTGGAATCGCCCAGCAAAGACTGCTTGGTAATCGGCAACTGCTGCGATTCAGTTGAATCCACAGAAGTTGTATCAAGAAGGGAGCGTAGTCTACCGGAAAGGCGCTATCAGCTCAAACCTTGATCGCAGGTCTGTGGCATCCAATGTAATTGCCAGCCCTCACTCGGCACCGCCCAGCGTCCAGCGATGCTGGGCACCCCCAGCAATTGCTCGCCCCGATACAGCAGCGGCAATCTGCCACGCACGAAGCGCGGCAGCCCGCTTTCGTTAAGCAGCCGCTTCAGGTCGCGCCGGCCGCGACCTGGCACTTCGATGACTTCACCGCCCTGCCGGTAACGGACCTGCAACGGACCTTCGGGGGCGTTGCCAGTGAATTTCAACTGACCGTTGCCGGGTAACTCTAGTGGGTTTTGCGGATCGAGCCAGCCCAGCGATGCGTCGGAAAATTCCGACCAAGTGGCGGGCAACCACCAGAGACGCTCGCCGCTACGGTGCAACTCGCCGTCGGCCAGGCGCCATACAGGCTGTGCGTCACCCTTGGCATCGCGCAGGGAATGCCAACTGGCCCAGTGGTCGCTGTCGGGAAGGCGTGTCAGCGGCGCCAGCCAATGGCGCAGGGCGTTGCGCTGACGGGCGTCGGATAGCTCGCGCAACGGCGCAAGCGCCAGGGACGGCAAGTGCAGCCAGGGAAACGGCGCAGACTGGTCAGCGGCGTGCAAATCCATCTGCGCCAGCTCATCGAGCAAGCCTTGGGCTTCACTCAGATGCTCGGCGGTGCGCGCCAGGCCGGATACGGCTTGCGGCCAACGCTCCGTCAGCACAGGGAAGACCTGATGACGCAGGTAGTTGCGTGAGAAGCGTGAATCGGCGTTAGACGGGTCCTCGATCCAGTTGAGCTGATGCTCGTTGGCGTAGGCCTCCAACTCGCCCCGTGATACATCCAGCAAAGGCCGCACCAGATAGCCAGCGGCCAGGGGGCGCTGTGCTGGCATTGCCGCTAATCCTCGTAAACCAGCCCCACGCAGCAGACGGAATAACAAGGTTTCAGCCTGATCATTGCGATGCTGGCCCGTGAACAACACCTGCCCTGCGCCGGTCACCTGAGTGAACGCCTGATAACGTGCGTCACGGGCGGCCCCCTCAAGACTGCCACCCGGCCGCACTTGCACACGCAGGATGCGCAGAGGCACGCGCAGGCTGTCGCAGACCGATTGGCAATGACTCGGCCAGGCGTCAGCGGCAGCTTGCAGGCCATGATGGACATGGACAGCGCCGAGGGGCGGCAGGGTTTCGGTTTTTGCCAGGCAGGCCAGGAGGTGCAGCAGGACGGTAGAGTCAAGTCCGCCCGAGAACGCGACGTGCCAGGCCGGGGCATTGCGCCAGGGGGCCAGGGTTTGCAGGAGTTGGGCGATTAAGGTGGGTTTCATAGCAAAGTACCGCCATCCATCTGGAATGCACTACCCCAGCCTATGCAAGCAAATGTGGGAGTGGGCTTGCCCGCGATGCAGGCACCTCGGTCTATCAGTTGCACCGAGGTGATGCTATCGCAGGCAAGCCAGCTCCCACATAGCCCGCTCCCACATTTTGGTCCTGCGTTGGTCTTAGAGACCGTAGCTCATCAAACGCTCATAACGACGGGCCAGCAGCGCTTCGTTATCCAGCTTCTTGAGCATTGCCAGTTGCGAAGCCAGCTCACCACGGATAGTCGCGGCGGCGGCGGCCGGGTCGCGGTGGGCGCCGCCCAGTGGCTCGGCGATCACTTTGTCGACAATGCCCAGGCCTTTGAGGCGATCGGCAGTGATGCCCATGGCTTCGGCAGCGTCCGGCGCCTTTTCGGCGGTTTTCCACAGGATCGAGGCGCAACCTTCCGGCGAGATCACCGCGTAGGTCGAATATTGCAGCATGTTCAGTTGGTCGCAGACGCCAATGGCCAGTGCACCGCCGGAACCCCCTTCACCAATCACGGTGGCGATGATCGGGGTTTTCAGGCGCGACATGACGCGCAGGTTCCAGGCGATGGCTTCGCTCTGGTTGCGCTCTTCGGCATCGATACCCGGGTAGGCACCCGGTGTGTCGATGAAGGTCAGAATCGGCATCTTGAAGCGTTCGGCCATTTCCATCAGGCGGCACGCCTTGCGGTAGCCTTCCGGACGCGGCATGCCGAAGTTGCGGCGCACTTTTTCGCGCACTTCGCGACCTTTCTGGTGACCGATCACCATCACCGGCTGGTCGTCCAGGCGAGCGATACCGCCCACGATGGCCGCGTCGTCGGAGAAGTGGCGGTCGCCGTGCAGCTCGTCGAATTCAGTAAAGATGTGCTGGATGTAATCCAGGGTATAAGGACGGCGCGGGTGGCGAGCCAGGCGCGCGATCTGCCAGCTGGTCAGCTTGCCGAAGATGTCTTCGGTGAGCGTGCTGCTCTTGTCTTGCAGGCGAGCGATCTCATCGCCAATGTTCAGCGAATTGTCATTGCCGACCAGGCGCAGTTCTTCGATCTTGGCTTGCAGGTCAGCGATCGGCTGTTCGAAATCAAGAAAATTCGGGTTCATAAGCGTCCGTCTTGGGTCGACGGCCAGGGGGTGCCTGGCCAGCCGGTTGTCTGTTCGCGCCTTACCTTAAGGGAGAGGCGCGTCCAGGTCGAGATTAAATGTTTCGTCGAGATCAGGCGATTTCTGCTTAAAAAGAAAGCGCCTGGCCATCAACGGTATTGGAGGAAGACGTTGTCACGACCGAACTGGTCACGCAATGCCTGAATCAAGCCATCAGCGGGATCAATTCGCCAGGCCTCGCCAAACTGCAGCATGGCCTTGGCGTCGTTGCCGGTGTACTCCATGGTCACCGGGCACGCGCCACGGTGGCGTTTGAGCAAATCCCCCAACCAGCGTAGCTGATCGCCCTTGAGCGCTTCGGTCTTGACCTTCAAACGCAGGCTCTCGGCCAAATTGGTGCGCGCATCTTCCATGCTCATCACCCGCTTGATCCGCAGGCGCAGGCCGCCGGAGAAATCATCGTTGCTGACTTCCCCTTCCACCACCACCATGGCGTCGGTCTGCAGCAGCGACTGGGCGGAGTGGAACGCGTCGGCAAACAGTGACGCTTCGATGCGGCCCGAGCGGTCGTCGAGGGTGATGAAGCCCATCTTGTCGCCCTTTTTGTTTTTCATCACCCGCAGGGCGATGATCATGCCGGCGACGGTCTGGGTGTCCCGTGCAGGCTTGAGGTCGATGATGCGCTGACGCGCGAACCGGCGGATTTCACCTTCGTATTCGTCAATCGGATGGCCGGTAAGGTACAGGCCCAGGGTGTCTTTCTCGCCCTTGAGACGCTCCTTGAGGGTCAGATCCTTGGCCTTGCGGTGGTTAGCGTACACATCCGCATCTTCTTCGACGAACAACCCGCCAAACAGGTCGGCGTGGCCGCTGTCATGGGTGCGAGCGGTCTGTTCGGCGGCCTTGATCGCCTCTTCCATTGCGGCAAGCAAAACCGCGCGGTTGCGGTCGATATTCGCCTGGTAAGCCTTCGGCTCGTCATGGAAATACGGGCCGAGACGGTCGAGCGCGCCACTGCGGATCAGGCCATCGAGGGTTCGCTTGTTGATGCGCTTGAGGTCCACCCGCGCGCAGAAGTCGAACAAGTCCTTGAACGGCCCGTCCTGGCGCGCTTCGGTGATGGCTTCCACCGGGCCCTCGCCCACGCCCTTGATCGCACCGAGGCCATAGATGATGCGGCCTTCGTCGTTCACCGTGAACTTGAACTCCGAGGCGTTCACGTCCGGCGCATCGAGGCGCAGCTTCATGGTGCGCACTTCCTCGATCAAGGTCACGACCTTGTCGGTGTTGTGCATATCCGCCGAGAGTACCGCGGCCATGAACGGCGCCGGGTAGTGGGCTTTCAGCCAGGCGGTCTGGTACGACACCAGGCCGTAGGCGGCGGAGTGGGATTTGTTGAAGCCGTAACCGGCGAATTTTTCCACCAGGTCGAAGATGTTGCCGGCCAGGTCCGCATCGATATTGTTGGTGGCGCAACCCTCGATGAAACCGCCGCGCTGCTTGGCCATTTCCTCGGGTTTTTTCTTACCCATGGCACGACGCAACATGTCCGCGCCGCCGAGGGTGTAACCCGCCATCACCTGGGCGATCTGCATCACCTGCTCTTGATACAGGATGATGCCGTAGGTCGGTGCCAGTACGGGCTTGAGGCCTTCGTATTGATAGTCGGAGTGCGGGTATGCCAGTTCGGCGCGGCCGTGCTTACGGTTGATGAAGTCGTCCACCATGCCCGATTGCAACGGGCCCGGACGGAACAGGGCCACCAGTGCGATCAAGTCTTCCAGGCAGTCGGGCTTGAGCTTTTTGATCAGCTCCTTCATGCCGCGCGACTCAAGCTGGAACACCGCAGTGGTTTCGGCTTTCTGCAACAGGCTGTAGGTCGGCTTGTCGTCCAGTGGGATAAAGGCGATATCCAGCGGTGCTTCACCCACCTTGGCGCGGTCGCGGTTGATGGTCTTGAGCGCCCAGTCGATGATCGTCAGGGTCCGCAGGCCGAGGAAGTCGAACTTCACCAGGCCGGCCGCCTCCACGTCGTCCTTGTCGAACTGGGTGACCAGGCCGTCGCCTTCTTCATCGCAATAGATCGGCGAAAAGTCGGTGAGCTTGGTCGGGGCGATAACCACACCACCGGCGTGTTTACCGACGTTACGCACCACGCCTTCGAGTTTGCGCGCCATGTCCCAGATTTCGGCGGCTTCTTCATCGACCTTGATGAAGTCGCGCAGGATTTCTTCCTGCTCGTAGGCCTTTTCGAGGGTCATGCCAACTTCGAACGGGATCATCTTCGACAGGCGATCGGCCAGGCCGTAGGACTTGCCCTGCACCCGGGCCACGTCGCGGATCACCGCCTTGGCGGCCATGGAACCGAAGGTGATGATCTGGCTGACCGCGTTGCGGCCGTATTTCTCGGCCACGTATTCGATCACGCGGTCACGGCCGTCCATGCAGAAGTCGACGTCGAAGTCGGGCATGGACACCCGTTCCGGGTTCAGGAAGCGTTCGAACAGCAGGTCATATTCCAACGGGTCGAGGTCGGTGATCTTCTGCACATAGGCGACCAGCGAGCCCGCACCTGACCCCCGGCCCGGGCCAACCGGCACGCCGTTGTTCTTGGCCCATTGGATAAAGTCCATCACGATCAGGAAGTAACCGGGGAAGCCCATCTGGATGATGATATCCAGCTCGAAATTCAACCGGTCGACGTAGACCTGGCGTTTGGCCTCGTAGTCTTCGGTGGTGTCTTTGGGCAACAGGACGCTGAGGCGATCCTCCAGGCCATCGAACGACACCTTGCGGAAGTACTCATCGATGGTCATACCATCGGGAATCGGGAAGTTGGGCAGGAAGTGCTTGCCCAGTTTCACTTCGATATTGCAGCGCTTGGCAATTTCGACGGAGTTTTCCAAGGCCTCGGGCAAGTCGCTGAACAACTCGGCCATTTCTTCGGCGCTTTTGAGGTACTGCTCTTCGCTGTAGTTTTTCGAGCGACGCGGGTCGTCCAGGGCCCGGCCCTCGCCGATGCACACGCGGGTTTCGTGGGCCTCGAAGTCTTCCTTCTTGATGAAGCGCACATCGTTGGTGGCCACCAGCGGCGCGCCCAGCTTGTCGGCCAGGGCCACGGCGGCGTGCAGGTGCTCTTCGTCATTGGGGCGGTTGGTGCGCTGCACTTCCAGGTAGAAACGATCAGGGAACACCTGCATCCACTCACGGGCCAGCACCTCGGCTTCGTGCGGGTTGCCGCCGAGCAGCGCGAGACCGATCTCACCCTCTTTGGCCGCCGAGAGCATGATCACGCCCTCGCTGGCCTCGGCGACCCATTCGCGCTCGATGATGATCGAGCCGTTGCGCTGGCCGTCGATAAAGCCACGGGAAATCAATTCGGTGAGGTTGCGATAGCCCACGCCATTCATCGCCAGCAGGCTGATGCGGCTCAACGCGTTGTCAGGGTCTTTGTTCGACAGCCACAGGTCGACGCCGCAGATCGGCTTGATGCCGGCGCCCATGGCGTTCTTGTAGAACTTGACCAGGGAACACATGTTGTTCTGATCGGTAACCGCTACCGCAGGCATATTCATGCCCACCAGGGTTTTGACCAGCGGTTTGATCCGTACCAGGCCGTCGACCAGGGAGTATTCAGTGTGCAGGCGTAGATGAACGAATGAAGCCGGCATGATGATCCTGTGCTTATACGTGGAGACAACTGGGTGAAAACAACTGTTTTTGAAGACAGCAAGGCCCGGATTGTACCGGGCCCTGGCAAAAACATCAGCCTTGCGGCTATACCTCGATGAGGCTCTCGCGCAGCTCGTAAGCCTGGCGCACCGGGGCGAAGGAGCGGCGATGGATCGGCGTCGGGCCGAGGCGAGCCAGGGCTTCCAGATGAACGGGCGTCGGGTAGCCTTTATGACCACCGATGCCGTAGCCGGGGTAGATCAGTTCAAACGCCGCCATTTCACGGTCGCGACTGACCTTGGCCAGGATCGACGCCGCAGCGATGGCAGGTACCTTGCCGTCGCCCTGAATGACCGCCTCGGCCGGCATCGACAGTTTCGGACAGCGGTTGCCGTCGATCTTCGCCAGCTTGGGGGTGATGTGCAGGCCTTCCACCGCGCGCTGCATGGCAAGCATGGTGGCATGGAGAATGTTCAGCTCGTCGATCTCTTCGACCTCGGCACGGGCGATATGCCAGCTCAGGGCCTTCTCACAAATTTCGTCGTACAGCTTTTCGCGGCGCGCTTCGGTGAGTTTCTTCGAGTCGTTGAGACCCAGGATCGGGCGGTTCGGATCGAGGATCACCGCCGCCGTGACAACGGCGCCGCACAAAGGCCCGCGACCGACTTCGTCAACACCGGCCACCAGCTCGTGGGCTTCGGCAACCAGACTGAAATCCAGGCCCATTTGCGTCGTCATAAAGCTTCCTGTTTTTTGCCGATCAAGGTCAATACGGCGTCCGCCGCCTGATTCGACGCATCACGGCGCAGGGTGCGGTGGATGTCGTCAAAACCGCGGGTCTGTTCTTCACCGCCGTCAATCAAGGGTAGTAGGGTTTTCGCGAGGGCCTCGGGTGTTGCATCGTCCTGCAACAACTCCGGCACCAACAGGCGCTGGGCCAGCAAGTTTGGCAAGGAAATATAAGGGCTTTTGACCATGCGCTTTAGGATCCAGAAGGTAAACGGCGCCAGGCGGTAAGCCACGACCATCGGTCGCTTGTACAGCAAGGCCTCCAGCGTTGCCGTACCCGAAGCGATCAGCACCGCATCACAGGCCGCCAGGGCCAGGTGCGATTGGCCGTCGAGCAAGGTCAATGGCAGGTTGCGGCCTTCAAGCAGCGTTTCGATCTGTGCACGACGTTGCGGACTCGCGCAGGGCAGTACGAAACGGACGCCTGGCTTCAAGGCTTGCAGGCGCTCGGCAGCGTCAAAGAATACCGAGGCAAGGCGCCCGACTTCGCCACCACGACTGCCGGGCATCAGCGCGACCAGCGGGCCGGCGGGCAAGCCAAGTTCGGCGCGCGCCGCGGCGCGGTCAGCCTCCAATGGAATGGTGTCGGCCAGGGTATGCCCGACAAACCGTACCGGCACGCCCTTTTCTTCGTAGAACCTGGCTTCGAACGGCAGCAGGGTCAGCATCAAGTCGCAGCCTTCGCGGATCTTGAGCACGCGTTTCTGCCGCCACGCCCACACGGACGGGCTGACGTAGTGCACGGTCTTGATCCCGGCCTGACGCAACTTGAGTTCGATAGTGAGGGTGAAGTCCGGCGCGTCGATCCCGATAAACACGTCGGGCTTTTCTTCGATCAGGGTCTGGATCAGCAACTTGCGCCGCGCCAGCAGCTCGCGCAGGCGGCCCAGCACCTCCACCAGCCCCATGACCGACAAGCGCTCCATGGGGAAATAGGAAACGAGCCCTTCGGCCTGCATCAGCGGGCCGCCGACCCCGATGAACTCCACCGCCGGATGCTGGGCTTTGAGGGCCCGCATAAGACCTGCGCCCAGAATGTCACCGGAAGCTTCTCCGGCCACCAGCGCGATACGCAGATTAGCCATGATCAGCGGGTGATGCCGCGAGTCGACGCCTGGATCGAGTCACGGAACACCGCAACTTCCGAGAACGCCGCTGCCGGCTCGGCCAGTTGGAGCAACGCCTGGTCCACGGTGAGCCCCTGGCGGTAAACCACCTTGTAGGCGCGGCGCAACGCATGGATGGCCTCTTCGCTGAACCCGCGACGGCGCATGCCCTCGAAGTTCATGCTGCGGGCCTCGGCCGGGTTGCCGAATACCGTGACGAACGCCGGAACGTCCTTGCCGATGGCGGTGCCCATGCCGGAAAAGCTGTGGGCGCCGATATGACAGTACTGATGCACCAGGGTGAACCCGGACAGGATTGCCCAGTCATCAACGTGCACATGGCCGGCCAACGCGGTGTTGTTGACCAGGATGCAGTGGTTGCCGATCACGCTGTCGTGGCCGATGTGCGCGTAGGCCATCACCAGGTTGTGATCACCCAGGGTGGTCTCGGCCCGATCCTGCACGGTGCCACGGTGAATGGTCACGCCTTCACGGATGATGTTGTGATCACCGATTACCAGGCGCGTTTCTTCACCCTTGTACTTCATGTCCGGGGTGTCTTCGCCTACCGAGGAGAACTGGTAGATGCGATTGTGTTTGCCAATGCGGGTCGGACCTTTGAGGATCACGTGCGGCCCGATGACAGTCCCCTCGCCGATTTCCACACCTGCGCCGATGATCGACCAGGGGCCGACCTCAACGTCGGCGGCCAGTACGGCCGACGGATCGATGATTGCGCGAGGGTCAATCAAACTCATAGTTTGCGTTCCGCACAGATGATCTCGGCGGAGCACACTGGCTTGCCGTCCACCGAGGCCTGGCATTCGAACTTCCAGATCTGGCGCTTGCAGCTGATGAACTTGGCTTCCAGGATCAGCTGGTCGCCCGGGGTCACCGGGTTGCGGAAACGCAGCTTGTCGGAGCCCACGAAATAGTAGAGCGTGCCATCGGCAGGCTTGAGGTCGAGCATTTTGAAACCAAGGATACCGGCAGCCTGGGCCATCGCCTCGATGATCAGCACGCCCGGCATGATGGGATGCGCGGGAAAGTGACCATTGAAGAAAGGTTCGTTGATGCTGACATTCTTGTAGGCACGAATGCGCTTTTCCTCGACGTTGAGGTCCACTACGCGATCCACCAGCAGGAACGGGTAACGGTGAGGCAGGTATTCGCGAATCTCGTTGATGTCCATCATTTCGGGGGGAAGCCTGTAATAAAGATTGGGGGCGGGCGAACTAAACGCACGCCCCGCTAGCAAATCAAGGAGGCAGTCTAGCGGCTGTGCACACTTGATATGGAAATGGTATCAGCCTTCTGATGAAGCATTACCGCCAGGGGTCACGTCCCCAACACGCTTTTCCAGCTGTTTGAGACGTCGCGCCATGTCGTCGAGCTGCCTCAACCGCGCTGCACTCTTGCGCCATTCAGCCGCAGGCTGCATGGCGGTACCGGAAGAATAGGCCCCGGGTTCGGTAATCGAGTGGGTGACCATGGTCATGCCAGTGATGAAGACGTTGTCGCAAATATCGATATGCCCCACCAGCCCTACGCCACCGGCGAGCATGCAATGCTTGCCGATCCGGGTGCTGCCGGAGATGCCCACACAGGCGGCCATGGCGGTGTGATCGCCAATCTGCACGTTATGGGCGATCTGGATCTGGTTATCGAGCTTCACGCCGTTGCCGATCACGGTGTCGGCCAGGGCACCGCGATCGACAGCCGTGTTCACGCCAATCTCCACGTCGTCGCCGATCACTACGCCGCCGACCTGGGCAATCTTGTTCCAGATGCCCTTGGCGTTGGCAAAGCCAAAGCCTTCGCCACCAATCACGGCACCCGATTGGATGACCACACGCTCACCGATACGCACATCGTGGTACAGGGTGACGCGCGGTGCGAGCCAACCGTCGGCGCCGATTTCACAGCGCGCACCGATAAAGCAATGAGCACCGACCGTGACGCCCGCAGCAATGCGCGCACCGCTCTCGATCACCGCAAAGGCACCGATGCTGGCCGTTGGGTCAACCTGGGCATCATCGGCAATCACCGCAGACGGATGAGTACCGCCGCAGGCCTTGGGTTTTGGATCGAACAGGTGCGACACCCGCGCATAAGCCAGGTACGGGTCGTCCACCACCAGCGCCTCCCCGGCAAACCCCTCGGCGTCAGCGGCTTTGAGCAACACGGCGGCGGCTCTGCTGTCGACCAGGTATTTACGGTATTGAGGATTTGCGAGGAAGCTCAACTGAGCTGGGCCAGCCTCCTGCAAGGTGGCTAGCCCAGTAATTTCCTTCTCCGGGGAGCCACGCAAGGTAGCCCCCAGGAACTCGGCCAACTCGCCGAGCTTGATAGTCGCAGTCATGGCTTACTTCAGCTGGTTCATGCGCTCGATCACCTGACGGGTGATGTCGTATTGAGGCTTGACGTCGATCACAGCGCCACGCTCGAACACCAGGTCAAAGGCACCCTTCTTGATGACTTCTTCCACGGCGCTGTCGAGTTTCGGCTTCAGCTGTTTCAGCATTTCACGGTCGGCAACAGCTTTGGCTTCGTTCAGCTCTTTGGACTGGAACTGGTAGTCACGGGCCTTTTGCTTGAACTCAAGCTCCAGACGCTCGCGCTCGCCTTGCTGCATCTTGTCGCCACCGGCTACCAGACGATCCTGGATGCCTTTGGCGCTGCTTTCCAGCGTCTTGAGCTTGGTCAGTTGCGGACCAAATTTTTTCTCGGCATCCACGGCGTATTTCTTGGCCGCATCGGATTCCAGCAGCGCCATCTGATAGTTCAGCACGGCGATTTTCATTTCGGCGAACGCCGGGGTCGCTACCAGCACGGTTGCCAGCAGAACCAATTGAGTCAACTTACGCACGATGTACTCCTACAGAATCCGTTGTCGTTATCTTGGGTCAGACGCTTAGAACGTCTGGCCGAGGGAGAATTGGAAAATCTGGGTTTCAGCGTTATCCGGTTTCTTGATCGGCATGGCCAGAGCAAAGCTCAATGGGCCAAGCGCGGTCACCCAAGTCACACCCACACCCACGGAGCTTGCCAGGTTGCTGAGGCTCACGTCGTTGCACTTGGTGTTGGACTTCACGCCGCTAGGGTTGGTGATCTGCTCGCACTTGGAGTCGAACACGTTACCCACATCCCAGAAAACCGAGGTCCGCAGGGAACGTTGGTCCTTCACGAATGGAAGCGGGAACAGGATTTCCGCACCACCCTGGATCAGGACGTTACCACCGAATGGCAGCGGGTCATTATCCGAGTCGAGATTTGTACCCTGGTTACCGGTTACACCAACGCCACGGCTAGGCGTACCGCGCGGACCCAGGGTGCTGTCCTTGAAACCACGTACGGAGTTGAAGCCACCCGCGTAGTAGTTCTCGTAGAACGGCAGACCGTTGGTGGAGCCGTAACCGTCGCCATAACCCAGTTCAGTGTGCAGGCGCATGGTGTAGTTGTCGCTCAACGGCGTGAACAACTGGCCGCGGTAGTCGAGCTTGAAGAACGACAGGTCGCTGCCCGGCGTGGTGGTTTCCAGGGTCAGGCTCTGGGAATGACCACGGGTCGCCAATACACCTTTATTCAGGGTCGACTCGGACCAGCCGGCAGACGCCTTGAAGTTGAGGAACTTGTCACCTTCACGACGGGTGAAGTCAAAGATTTCGTCCACGGTGTAGACGCCGGTCTTGATCTCATCCTGTTGCGCAGTGAGGCCGAAGGTCAGGCGCGAGGTCTCACTGATCGGGTAACCCACGTTGACACCGGCACCCAGGCTGTCGATTGCATAGCTTGCAACGTCGACGTCGAGGTCTTTGTAGTCGGTGGTGCGGTAGAAGGCGTTGTAGCCCAGGCTCACACCGTCTGCAGTCCAGTAGGGGTCGGTATAACCGAAGTTGTATCGGCTCTGGTATTCGCTTCGGGTCAGGCCGATGGACACTCGGTTACCGGTACCCAGGAAGTTGTTCTGGGTGATCGAACCACCCAGGATAAGGCCGGCACTTTGTGCGAAGCCCACGCTGGCGGTGATCGAGCCCGATGCCTGCTCTTCGACGGCGTAGTTCACGTCAACCTGGTCATCCACACCCGGTACGGCCGGGGTTTCGACGTTGACTTCCTTGAAGAAGCCCAGGCGCTCAAGACGGGTCTTGGACTGGTCGATCAGGTACGTCGAGGCCCAGCCACCTTCCATCTGGCGCATTTCCCGACGCAGCACTTCGTCCGAGGACTTGGTGTTGCCACGGAAGTTGATGCGGTTCACGTAGGCACGCTTGCCTGGATCGACCACGAAAGTGATGTCCACTGTGTGGTCGTCATCGTGCGGGGTCGGTACGCCGTTGACGTTGGCGAAGGTATAACCTTCGTTACCCAGGCGGCGGGTGATCAGTTCGGACGTAGTGGTCATCAGCTTGCGCGAGAACACCTGGTCCTTCTGCACCAGCAGCAGCGCCTTGACCTGGTCTTCAGGCACTTTCAGGTCGCCGCTGAGCTTCACGTCACGAACCTTGTACTTCTCGCCTTCGTTGACGTTGACCGTAATGTAGACGTGCTTTTTGTCCGGGGTGATGGACACCTGGGTCGAAGCGATATCCATGTTGATATAGCCACGGTCCAGGTAGTAGGAACGCAGGCGCTCCAGGTCACCAGAGAGTTTTTCACGGGCGTACTTGTCATCGTTCTTGAAGAACGACAGCCAGTTGGTGGTCTTGAGTTCGAACAGGTCGATCAGGTCATCGTCGGCGAACTTGGTATTGCCCACCACGTTGATGTGCTGGATGGCCGCCACGGTGCCTTCGTTGATGTTGACCTTGAGGCCGACACGGTTGCGCGGCTGCGGCACCACTTCCGTTTCCACGGTCGCGGAATAGCGACCCTGGGCAACGTACTGGCGTTGCAGCTCGTTACGTACACCTTCGAGGGTGGCGCGCTGGAAGATCTCGCCCTCGGCCAGGCCGGATTGCTTCAGGCCTTTCATGAGGTCTTCAGTGGAGATCGCCTTGTTGCCTTCGATCTCGATACTGGCGACGGAAGGCCGCTCGACCACGGTGATGACCAGGACGTTGCCTTCGCGACCCAGCTGGATGTCTTGAAAGAAACCGGTTTTGAACAGCGCACGAGTGGATTCCACCAGGCGACGGTCATCAGCCTGTTCACCGACGTTCAACGGTAAGGCACCAAAGACGCTACCCGCGGAAACCCGCTGGAGGCCGTTGACGCGAATATCGGAGATGGTGAAGGACTCGGCGTGAACTTCGGCGATCATCAATACGGTGAGAACCGCAGTTAGCAGCAGACGTTTCATGAAGTCCTTTCTTATTCCAACTGGCAATAAACAAACTGCCGCAAAATGCGGCAGATTCGCAATTCAGCGAAGCGTTACAGTCGACCCAGATCGTTGACCAAGGCTAATAACATCACCCCGACCACCAAACTGATACCGATCTGTATCCCCCAACCCTGCACCCGATCCGACAAGGGACGACCACGCGCCCACTCGACCAGATAAAACAACAGATGCCCCCCATCCAATACTGGAATGGGCAACAAATTCAGAACACCCAGGCTGATACTCAGATAAGCCAGGAAATTCAGGAAATCCGCGACACCCGACTGGGCAGAAGCGCCCGCCACTTTAGCAATGGTTATCGGTCCACTCAAGTTTTTTACCGAGAGCTCGCCGAACAACATTTTCTTGAGGGAGTCGAGGGTCAGCACACTCATGGTCCAGGTGCGTTTTGCACCCTCGCCAATCGCTGCCAACGGCCCGTAACTGACCTCGCGCACCATCGATGGCGGCCAATCGACTGCTTTGACCCCGGCACCCAGGTAACCCCCAGCCGCCTTGGCCTCCCCACGCACCGACAGGGTCACGGGGACGTCGATTTGAGCACCTTCGCGCTCAACTTTCAGCACAATTTTAGTATCAGGACGTACACGAACCAGGTCGACCACCTGCTGCCAGTCACCCAGCGCCTGGCCATCGAGGGCCAGCAGGCGATCACCGGTCTTGAGGCCTGCGGCCTGGGCCGGACCTTTCGGATCCAGCTCAGCCAACACCGGCGGCAGGGCCGGACGCCATGGACGTATGCCCAGGGACTTGATCGGATCAGGCTCGTCAGCGCCCTTGAGCCACTGATCGAGAGCCAGCTCCCGCGGGGTTTCGGTGGTGGAATCCTGCTCGCGCACCACAACATTGACCGTGCCGCTTTCGCCGAGACGACGCACCAGCTGCAAATTGACCGCGCCCCAGCCCGTGGTGGGTTCGCCATCAATGGATACAATTTCCTGCCCGGCTACCAAACCGGCCTTGGCGGCAATACTGTCCGGCTCGACCGCGCCGATGACCGGACGTACCTGCTCGCTGCCCAGCATGGCCAAGACCCAGAAAAACACCATCGCCAACAGGAAGTTGGCAATCGGGCCGGCGGCGACAATGGCAATACGCTGACGAACGGTCTTGCGATTGAAGGACTGGTCCAGCTGGTCGGCAGGCACTTCGCCTTCGCGCTCATCGAGCATCTTGACGTAGCCACCCAACGGAATGGCCGCAATCACGAACTCGGTGCCACGGCGGTCATGCCAGCGCAACAGCGGCATGCCGAAACCGACTGAAAAGCGCAATACCTTGACGCCGCACCGACGCGCCACCCAGAAGTGGCCGAATTCGTGGAAGGTAACCAGCACGCCCAGAGCAACCAGGGTGCCGACAATCATGTAAAGCGCACTCATCTAATTTCTCCGCATTCCAATCCAGTGCCTGACGGCTGAAAACCCGCCTGCAAACTAACGCGCATTGCGGCTCAGCCATTGCCCCGCCAGGGCTCGGGCCTTGGTGTCGACTTCGAATACCGTGCCCAGATCATCCACCGGCACGACAGGTTCGAGCGCCAGGACGTCCTCGATGATACTCGCGATCTGCGGAAAGCGGATGCGCCGCTCAAGAAACGCCGCCACCGCCACTTCATTGGCCGCATTGAGCATCGCCGGCGCACTGTTACCCACTTGCGCAGCTTGCCGCGCCAGGCGCAAACAAGGGAAGCGCTGTTCGTCCGGCGCCTCGAAGTCCAGACGGGCCACCGCAAACAGGTCCAGGGGCGCCACGCCGGAGTCGATCCGCTCCGGCCAGGCCAAGGCATTGGCAATCGGCGTGCGCATATCGGGGTTGCCCAACTGCGCCAGGACCGAACCGTCCACGTAGTCGACCAGGGAATGAATCACACTCTGCGGGTGAATCACCACTTCAATCTGCTCCGCACGTGCATCGAACAACCAGCACGCCTCGATCAGCTCCAATCCCTTGTTCATCATGCTGGCCGAGTCGACTGAAATCTTGCGCCCCATGGACCAGTTCGGGTGGGCGCACGCCTGGTCGGGCGACACATGCTCAAGCTCCGCCGGTGGGGTTTGCCGAAACGGCCCGCCGGAGGCGGTCAGCAGAATCCGACGCACGCCCACCTGGCTCAAGCCGCGAGCATAGTCACCGGGCATGCACTGGAAGATTGCGTTGTGTTCGCTGTCGAGGGGCAGCAGCACGGCGCCGCTTTTACGCACCGCCTGCATGAAAAGTGCGCCGGACATGACCAGCGCCTCTTTGTTGGCCAACAGAATCTTCTTGCCCGCATCGACGGCGGCCAGTGTCGGGCGCAAGCCCGCAGCCCCCACGATAGCGGCGACCACGGTATCCACTTCGGCAGCGGCCGACACCTGGCACAGCCCCGCCTCCCCGACCAAGACTTGAGTAGCCAGCCCGGCAGCCCGCAGATCGTCCTGCAGCCCCCGGGCCGCAGCGGCCTCAGGTACTACGGCGAAGCGCGGCGCATGTCGAACGCACAACGCCAGCAACTCGCTCAAACGGCTGAAACCGGTGAGGGCGAAGACTTGATAGCGATCAGGATGACGAGCAATCACGTCCAGGGTGCTCAGCCCCACCGAGCCGGTTGCACCCAGCACGGTCACCTGTTGCAGGCGGCTCACGAAGCCGTCATCCACAACAGCACGGCGAAGATCGGGATCGCGGCCGTCAGGCTATCGATACGGTCCAGCACGCCGCCATGGCCCGGCAGCAGGTTACTGCTGTCCTTGACCCCGGCCTGACGCTTGAACATGCTTTCGGTGAGGTCACCCACTACGGAGATGAACACGACGATGGCGGTGGCCAGCAGCGCCAGGAAGATCTCCTTCACCGACCAACCACGCACAACGCCGACCACCAACGCGATCACCAGCGTCAATGCCAGGCCGCCGTACACACCCTCCCAGCTCTTGCCCGGGCTGACCGCGGGTGCCAGCTTGCGCTTGCCGAACGCCCGACCCGAGAAATACGCACCGATGTCGGCACCCCAGACCAGCACCATGACCGCCAGGATCAGCCAGTTACCCATCGGATAACGCTTGATCTCCACCAGCCCTTGCCACGCCGGCAGCAGGATCAATAGCCCGATCACCAGCTTGCAGGCCACACTGGACCACTTGCCGCTGGTACGCGGATAGGTCAATACCAGGAATGTCGCCAGCGCCCACCACAGGACTGCCGCCCCCAACACCCACGGCGCAAGGTCCGGCAGGATGTACAGGAGAAACGCCAGGACGGCCACGACGGCGGCATACACCACGCGCGGCAATTGGGCATTGAAACCCGCCAGGCGCGCCCATTCCCAGGCACCCAGGGTGACGACCAGGCCGATAAACAGCGCAAAGCCGGAACCCTCGAGCAGGAAAAACCCGCACAAGGCGATCGGCAACAGGATCAGGGCTGTGATGATTCGTTGTTTAAGCATTTAAACCCGGGCTCCAGCTTCGATCTGCTCACTCGTTTTACCGAAGCGACGCTGACGGGAAGCGAAATCGGCCAATGCATTACGCATGGCATCGTGTTTGAAGTCCGGCCAGAACAGGTCGGAGAAGTACAGCTCAGTGTAGGCCAGCTGCCACAACAGGAAATTGCTGATGCGGTGCTCGCCACCGGTACGGATGCACAAGTCCGGCAGCGGCAGGTCGCCGGTGACCAGGCAGGTTTGCAACAGTTCGGGCGTGATGTCGTCCGGTCGCAGATGACCGGCTTGCACTTCACGGGCCAGACGCTGTGCGGCCTGGGCGATATCCCACTGGCCACCGTAATTGGCTGCGATCTGCAGCACAAAACGATTGGCACCGGCAGTAATCGCCTCGGCTTCACGCATGGCGGCCTGCAGTTCCGGGTGGAAGCGCGAGCGGTCGCCAATGATGCGCAGGCTGATGTTGTTGTCGTTGAGGCGCTTGGCCTCACGACGCAAGGCCTTGAAGAACAGGTCCATCAAGGCACTGACTTCTTCGGCCGGCCGTTGCCAGTTTTCACTGGAGAAGGCGAACAAGGTCAACACTTCGACCTTGGCCTCGGCACACACCTCGATCACAGCCCGTACCGCATCGACACCCGCCTTATGCCCGGCGACGCCCGGCATGAAGCGTTTCTTCGCCCAGCGATTATTCCCATCCATGATGATCGCGACATGGCGCGGCACCACGGAGGGTACAGTCTGCTTGGTCTTTTCCATGAAGGCTTCCTGACCCCTTATACGGCCATCAGGTCCTTTTCTTTTTCTTCCGTGGCCTTGGTGATCTGGGCCTCGGCGTCCTTGGTCAACTTGTCGATATCAGCAACCGCACGACGCTCTTCGTCTTCGCTGATCTCCTTGTCCTTGACCAGCTTCTTCAGGTCGCCCAGCGCATCGCGACGGATGTTGCGCACGGCAACGCGCGCATCTTCGGCTGCACTGCGGGCCTGCTTGGTGAAGCCCTTGCGGGTTTCTTCGGTCAGCGCCGGCATGGAGATCAGCAGCAACTCGCCCAGGTTGGTCGGGTTGAGGTTCAGGCCCGCGCTCTGGATGGCCTTGTCGACGGCGCCGAGCATGTTGCGCTCGAAGGCCACGACCTGCAGGGTGCGCGAGTCTTTTACGGTGATGTTGGCTACTTGGGTGATGGAGGTATCTGCGCCGTAGTACGGCACCATCACGCTACCCAGGATGCTGGGGTGAGCCTTGCCTGTACGAATCTGACCAAATGCATGGTTCAGGGAGTCCAGGGATTTCTGCATACGCTCTTGAGCGTCTTTCTTGATTTCGTTGATCATTGTTGGCCTTCCTCGATCAGAGTCCCTTCTGCGCCGCCGTGTACGATATTCAGCAGGGCGCCGGGCTTGTTCATGTTAAATACGCGCAACGGCATCTTGTGGTCGCGGCACAGGCAGATAGCCGTCAGGTCCATCACGCCCAGCTTGCGATCCAGTACTTCATCGTAGGTCAGATGATCGAACTTCTCGGCATGCGGGTCTTTGAACGGATCTGCGGTGTATACGCCATCCACCTTGGTGGCCTTGAGCACCACATCGGCGTCGATTTCGATCGCGCGCAGGCACGCCGCCGAGTCGGTGGTAAAGAACGGGTTACCCGTGCCGGCGGCGAAGATCACCACTTCCTTGGCGTTCAGGTGGCGCATGGCTTTGCGGCGATCATAGTGATCGGTCACACCCACCATGGAAATAGCCGACATCACGATAGCCGAGATATTGGCACGCTCCAGGGCGTCGCGCATGGCCAGGGCGTTCATCACAGTGGCCAGCATGCCCATGTGGTCGCCGGTAACCCGATCCATGCCGGCCGCACTCAGTGCCGCGCCACGGAACAGGTTGCCGCCGCCGATCACCAGGCCGACCTGTACGCCGATGCCGACCAGTTGGCCGACTTCCAGCGCCATGCGGTCGAGTACCTTGGGATCGATCCCGAACTCTTCCGAGCCCATCAGGGCCTCGCCGCTAAGCTTGAGTAGAATGCGTTTATAGCGAGCCTGATAACCACTGCCCTGCTGAGCCATTGCGAATCTCTCCTGCGGCGTATTTTTTAAAAATTCATGGCGAGCCGTTTACGGCTTGCGTTCACTCCAGCGGACGCTGCTACAGCGCCATCGGAACACGGCTTTGTAAGCCAGTTCCGAAGGGAAGCCAATCAAAATCGGCCCTCCCATTTGAAAAGAGGCTGCGCGCGTAAGCGGGCAGCCTCTTTCGGGCGACAGTTGGAAACTGTCTTATTGCTTGGCGGCAGCCAGCTGGGCGGCAACTTCTTCAGCGAAGTTGTCGACCGGCTTCTCGATGCCTTCGCCTACTTTGAAGTAAGTGAAGGAAACGATTTCAGCACCGGCTTTCTTGGCCAGTTCGCCGACCTTGATTTCAGGGTTCTTGACGAACGCCTGCTCAACCAGGCTCGCTTCAGCCAGGAACTTGCTGATACGGCCCTTGATCATGTTTTCAACGATGTTCTCTGGCTTGCCGGCGATCTTGTCGGCGTTCAGGCTCAGGAACACAGCTTTTTCACGTTCGATTGCGTCAGCGGACACTTCCGAAGGCAGCAGGAACTCAGGGTTGCTGGCCGCTACGTGCATAGCGATGTCTTTGGCCAGCTCAACGGTGCCGCCCTTCAGAACAACCGCTACACCGATCTTGTTGCCGTGCAGGTAACCACCAACTACGTCACCTTCAACGCGAACCAGGCGACGGATGTTGACGTTTTCGCCAACCTTGCCGACCAGTACCAGGCGATCCGCTTCTTGAGCTTCGATCAGCGGAGCGGCGTCAGTCAGTTTGTCGGCAAACGCTTTTTCAACGCTTGCAGCAACAAATGCCTTGAAGTCGTCCTGCAGAGCCAGGAAGTCGGTCTGGGAGTTCACTTCCAGCAGAACGGCGGATTTGCCGTCTTCTTTCAGAGCGATAGCGCCTTCAGCCGCTACGTTGCCTGCTTTCTTGGCAGCCTTGATGGCGCCGGAAGCACGCATGTCGTCGATGGCTTTTTCGATGTCGCCGCCGGCCTTGGTCAAGGCCTTTTTGCAATCCATCATGCCTTCGCCGGTACGCTCACGCAGTTCTTTGACCAACGCTGCAGTAATCTCTGCCATTTCAAAATCCTCTTGGATAGGTTTTCAACCATTCCACCCGATCAAACGGGCGATCAATTCTTCCCGAATCACCCTTGTAGGCCGCTGCACGTTACAGATGATGTAGCTGCGCTGCCGACAAATGGTTTTCGAGGTGGCAAAAAGGGGGCCAAGCCCCCTTTTTGCTTACTGAGTCAACGCCAGGGCGTCAGTTACTCAGCGGCAGCTACCGGAGCTTCTTCAACGAACTGCTCGGTACCACCAGCAACGTGGTTGCGGCCACGGATTACAGCGTCAGCCATCGAACCCATGTACAGCTGGATAGCGCGGATTGCGTCATCGTTGCCTGGGATGATGTAGTCAACGCCTTCCGGGCTGCTGTTGGTATCGACTACGCCGATAACCGGGATGCCCAGCTTGTTGGCTTCGGTGATCGCGATGCGCTCGTGATCAACGTCGATAACGAACAGTGCGTCAGGCAGACCGCCCATGTCCTTGATACCACCCAGGGAACGATCGAGCTTTTCCAGGTCGCGAGTGCGCATCAGCGCCTCTTTCTTGGTCAGCTTGGCGAAGGTACCGTCTTCGGCTTGCACTTCAAGGTCACGCAGACGCTTGATGGAAGCACGGATGGTCTTGAAGTTGGTCAGCATGCCGCCCAACCAGCGGTGATCGACGTACGGCGAGCCGCAACGTGCTGCTTCTTCAGCAACGATCTTGCCAGCGGAACGCTTGGTGCCGACGAACAGAATCTTGTTTTTGCCCTGGGCCAGGCGCTCTACGAAAGTCAAAGCTTCGTTGAACATCGGCAGGGTTTTTTCAAGGTTGATGATGTGGATCTTGTTACGTGCGCCGAAAATGTACTTGCCCATTTTCGGGTTCCAGTAACGGGTCTGGTGGCCGAAGTGCACACCGGCCTTCAGCATATCGCGCATGTTGACTTGGGACATGATAGTTCCTTAATAAGTCGGGTTTGGCCTCCACGTATCCCAATGACCAACCAGCGGCTTCAAGCCTCCGGCACCCAGGTCATCGTGTCGACACGTGTGTGGATTTAAGCTCTGCGGGGTATCCCCGGAAAGCGGCGCATTTTATACCACAGCATCGGTTAAAACGGAACACGCAATCACATTTGCCGCCGGCGGCCCTCATGTAACCCCTTGAATAGAGCCGACATACCCCTACCTCATAGAGAGAAGCGATCATCAGAGGCTCATGATTTGACGCCATCGTCTGTTAGAATCGCGTTTTTTGTGGCTTGTGCGAATTCTGCAACCTTTTGTCGCACGCCCGTAAACCGAATTGATTTCGGCGTATTACGCCAGAGAGAGCCTGTATGACCGTGAGTTTGAAAACCGCCGAAGACATCGCCGGCATGCGCATTGCCGGCAAACTGGCCGCCGATGTGCTGGAAATGATCGCCGAGCACGTCAAGCCCGGCGTCACCACCGAAACCCTGAACCAGATCTGCCACGACTATATAGTCAACGTGCAAGGCGCCATCCCTGCGCCGCTGAACTACAAGGGCTTCCCCAAATCGATCTGCACCTCGGTCAACCACGTGGTCTGCCACGGGATTCCGGCTGACAAGCCGCTGAAGGACGGCGACACCCTGAACATCGACGTCACCGTGATCAAGGACCGCTACTTCGGCGACACCAGCCGCATGTTCCATGTCGGCACCGTTGCGCCGTGGGCCGAGCGCTTGTCCCAGGTCACCCAGGAATGCATGTACAAGGCCATCGAAATCGTCAAGCCCGGCTGCCGCCTGGGCGACATCGGCGAAGTGATCCAGAAGCACGCGGAAAAGAACGGTTTCTCGGTGGTGCGCGAATTCTGCGGCCACGGTATCGGCACCGTATTCCATGAAGAGCCGCAGATCCTGCACTACGGCCGCGCCGGCACCGGCATGGAGCTCAAGGCAGGCATGACCTTTACCATCGAGCCGATGATCAACCAGGGCAAGGCCGACACCAAGGTGCTGGGCGACGGCTGGACCGCCATCACCAAGGACCGCAAGCTCTCGGCCCAGTGGGAACACACCCTGCTGGTGACCGAAACCGGCTATGAGATCTTCACCCTGCGCGCCGACGACACGATCCCACGCGTATCAGCGTGAAGGCAGGAAAGGTTTTCCCACCGCGTAATGACTGACTGACAGATAGAAAGGAAAGCCGATCGATGCCCCAGGTGGATCCCGAACTCTTCGACCGTGGCCAGTTCCAGGCCGAGCTGGCCTTGAAGGCAAGCCCCATCGCCGCATTCAAAAAGGCTATCCGCCAGGCCCGCGAGGTGCTTGATGCGCGATTTCGCAGCGGCCGGGACATCCGCCGGCTGATCGAGGACCGCGCCTGGTTCGTTGACAACATCCTGCAGAAGGCCTGGGAGCAGTTCAGTTGGAGCGAAGACGCCAACATCGCGCTGGTGGCGGTCGGCGGCTACGGTCGCGGTGAGTTGCACCCCTACTCCGACATCGACTTGCTGATCCTGCTGGAAAGCGCCGACCACGAGCTCTTTCGCGATTCCATCGAGCGTTTTCTCACGCTGTTGTGGGACATCGGCCTGGAAGTCGGCCAAAGCGTGCGCTCGGTCGACGAGTGCGCCCAGGAGGCCCGCGCCGACCTGACGGTCATTACCAACCTGATGGAGAGCCGCACCATCGCCGGCCCCGAGCGCCTGCGCCAGCGCATGCTGGAGGTCACCAGCACCGCGCACATGTGGCCGAGCAAAGACTTTTTCCTGGCCAAGCGGGCCGAGCAGAAGGCCCGGCACCACAAGTACAACGACACCGAGTACAACCTGGAGCCCAACGTCAAGGGCTCACCGGGCGGGCTGCGCGATATCCAGACGATTCTGTGGGTTGCAAGGCGCCAGTACGGCACCCTTAACCTGCGCGCCTTGGCCGGCGAAGGCTTTTTGGTGGAGAGCGAAAACGCCCTGCTGGCCTCGTCCCAGGAATTCCTCTGGAAAGTGCGCTACGCCCTGCACATGCTTGCCGGGCGCTCCGAAGACCGCCTGCTGTTCGACCATCAACGCTCCATCGCGACCTTGTTGGGTTTTGAGGGCGAAGACGCAAAGACCAGCATCGAAAGCTTCATGCAGCAGTATTACCGCGTGGTCATGAGCATTGCCCAGCTCAGCGACCTGATTATCCAGCACTTCGAAGAGGTGATCCTCGCCCCCGAAGACGAAGCACCGCCGCAACCGATCAATTCGCGCTTCCAGCTGCACGACGGCTATATCGAGGCACGCAACGACAACGTGTTCCGCCGCACGCCGTTCGCCATGCTGGAAATCTTCGTGCTGATGGCCCAGCAGCCGGAGATCAAAGGCGTGCGCGCCGACACCATTCGCCTGCTGCGGGAAAACCGACACCTGATCGACGACGACTTCCGCAACGATATCCGTAACACCAGCCTGTTTATCGAGCTGTTCAAGTGCAAGATCGGCATCCACCGCAACCTGCGGCGCATGAACCGCTACGGCATCCTCGGGCGCTACCTGCCGGAGTTCGGTTTTATCGTCGGGCAGATGCAGCATGACCTGTTCCACATTTATACCGTGGACGCCCACACGCTGAACCTGATCAAGCACCTGCGTAAGCTGCAATACACCCAGGTGTCAGAGAAATTCCCGCTGGCCAGCAAGCTCATGGCCAAGCTGCCCAAGCCCGAGCTGATCTACCTGGCCGGTCTGTACCACGACATCGGCAAGGGCCGGCATGGCGATCACTCTGAAATTGGCGCGGTGGATGCCGAGGCCTTCTGCCAGCGCCATCAGTTGCCGTTGTGGGACAGCCGCCTGATCGTCTGGCTGGTACAGAACCACCTGGTGATGTCGACCACTGCCCAGCGCAAAGACTTGTCCGATCCGCAGGTGATCCACGATTTTGCGCAGATTGTTGGCGATGAAACTCACCTCGATTATCTCTACGTGCTGACCGTCTCCGACATCAACGCCACCAACCCGACGCTCTGGAACTCCTGGCGCGCCAGCCTGCTGCGCCAGCTGTACACCGAGACCAAACGCGCCTTGCGCCGCGGCCTGGAAAACCCGGTGGACCGCGAAGAGCAGATCCGCCGCACCCAAAGCGCGGCCCTGGATATATTGGTGCGCGGCGGCAACGACCCGGACGATGTCGAGCAATTGTGGTCGCAACTGGGCGATGATTACTTCCTGCGCCACACCGCCGGCGACGTGGCCTGGCACACCGACGCGATCCTGCAACAGCCCGCCGATGGCGGCCCGCTGGTGCTGATCAAGGAAACCACGCAGCGCGAGTTCGAGGGCGGTACGCAAATCTTCATCTATGCGCCCGACCAGCATGATTTCTTCGCCGTGACCGTGGCCGCCATGGACCAGCTCAACCTCAACATTCATGACGCACGGGTCATCACCTCCAGCAGCCAGTTCACCCTCGACACCTACATCGTGCTCGACACCGAGGGCGAGTCGATTGGCGACAACCCGGCGCGTGTGAAAAAGATCCGCGAAGGCCTGACCGAGGCCCTGCGCAACCCTGACGACTACCCGACCATCATCCAGCGCCGGGTGCCGCGCCAGCTCAAGCATTTTGCGTTTGCGCCTCAGGTGACCATTTCCAATGACGCCCAGCGCCCGGTGACGGTATTGGAACTCAGCGCCCCGGATCGCCCCGGCCTGCTGGCCCGCATCGGCGGTATTTTCCTGGAGTTCGACCTGTCGCTGCAGAACGCCAAGATCGCCACCCTCGGCGAGCGCGTGGAAGACGTGTTCTTCATTACCGATGCCGACAACCAGCCGTTGTCCGACCCGGAACTGTGTCGCCGCCTGCAGGATGCGATCGTGCAGCAGTTGAGCGTGACCCTGGAAACTGGCGTCGAACTGACGCGCCTGAGCATTTGATTGAACGCGATCCCTGTGGGAGCTGGCTTGCCTGCGATAGCGGTGGATCAGTCAACATCTCCAATGACTGACACACTGCAATCGCAGGCAAGCCAGCTCCCACAAGGTCTGTGTTTACCCTAATAGAGGTTTACATGAACAACGCCCTGAACCAACTGCAGCCCTACCCCTTCGAGAAACTGCGCGCCCTGCTCGGCAGTGTCACGCCGAACCCGGATAAACGCCCGATTGCACTGTCTATCGGCGAACCCAAGCATAAATCTCCGACGTTCGTGGCAGAAGCGCTGAGCAACAATCTCGATCAAATGGCCGTCTACCCGACCACCTTGGGTATTCCCGCATTGCGCGAGGCCATCGGCGCCTGGTGCGAACGCCGTTTCCACGTGCCCAAGGGCTGGCTCGACCCGGCGCGTAATATTTTGCCCGTCAACGGCACCCGCGAAGCCCTGTTCGCCTTCACCCAAACCGTGGTCAACCGTGGCGACGACGCACTGGTGGTCAGCCCGAACCCGTTCTACCAGATCTACGAAGGCGCCGCGTTCCTGGCCGGAGCCAAGCCGCACTACCTGCCGTGCCTGGACGCCAATGGCTTCAATCCGGATTTCGATGCGGTCTCGCCGGACATCTGGAAACGCTGCCAGATCCTGTTCCTGTGTTCACCCGGCAACCCGACCGGCGCACTGATCCCGGTCGACACCCTGAAAAAGCTCATCGCCCTGGCCGACGAACATGACTTCGTGATCGCCGCCGACGAGTGCTACAGCGAGCTGTACTTCGACGAACAGACCCCGCCGCCGGGCCTGCTGAGCGCCTGCGTCGAACTGGGCCGCCAGGATTTCAAGCGTTGCGTGGTGTTCCACAGCCTGTCCAAACGCTCCAACCTCCCTGGGCTGCGCTCCGGTTTCGTGGCTGGCGACGCCGAAATCCTCAAGGCGTTTCTGCTCTACCGCACTTACCACGGCTGCGCGATGCCGGTGCAAACCCAACTGGCCAGCATCGCGGCCTGGCAGGACGAGGCCCACGTCTTGGCCAACCGCGACCTGTACCGCGAAAAATTCGACGCGGTGCTGGCGATCCTCAAACCTGTATTGGACGTGCAGAGCCCGGATGGCGGGTTCTACCTGTGGCCGAAGGTGAATGGCGACGACGCCGCGTTCTGCCGCGACCTGTTCGTTGAAGAACATGTGACTGTGGTGCCGGGCTCGTACCTGTCACGGGAAGTGGATGGGGTCAACCCTGGCGCCGGGCGTGTACGCCTGGCGCTGGTTGCCCCATTGGCGGAATGCGTGGAAGCCGCACAGCGGATCCGGGATTTCATTCTGCGCCGCCGCTGAGCACGCGGGCCTGCGTTAACCTCAGGTAACGCGGGCTTACATGCCCAGGCAATACGATCGGAACTTTGCTGCGACTTGGACGAATAAATCCATACATTCGTCCCCCACGTCGCAGGAGAGCCTCATGATAAGCGCCACCCCGCAAACCACCTTCCAGTACCCGCCGGCGGTCTCATCCGCCGAAAATGCCGTCGCTTCGGCGGAACGCCTTTCCAGAAGCCGGCGCAACATTGGCGAACCCGCCAGATACTGGCCGCAAAACAGCACGATAAAAATCGCCATGTATGACATGGACGATGAATACGTGCAGGCTGTCAAAAAAGCCGCCAGCGAATGGCTGCCCCACATCAATCTCAAGTTCGAGTTTGTTTCTGGAGAGGATGGCGACGTGCGCATCACACAGAATATAAACAACAAAAAGGGTGGCTCCTCCTCAATAGGAACGGAAGCACTCGATGCCCTCCCCTCACACCCAACCATGTCACTGC
The DNA here is from genome assembly GCF_001983175.1 of Pseudomonas cedrina subsp. cedrina. GTDB lineage: Bacteria > Pseudomonadota > Gammaproteobacteria > Pseudomonadales > Pseudomonadaceae > Aquipseudomonas > Aquipseudomonas cedrina. Next base: position 26,042 of record NZ_MNPW01000002.1, on the reverse strand, counting down.
CACGAGACCACCAGGACCCTGCATTCGCACACACGGTGATACACGAATTCGGACACATGCTCGGCGCGCATCACGCTCATCAACATCCGGATGCCAACATTCCATGGGATATGGGCAAAGTGTATGAGAGTTTCGGACGTACCTACGGATTGGACCGGCAACAGGTGCAAAACAACGTGCTCCCGCTGCCTCGCTCCAGCCAATACGACTTCATGCCTTACGATGGCGACTCGGTCATGCACTACGAAGTCAGTCCCCATCTGACCGACGGAAGCTGGGGCCAGTCCGAATCCTGGTCCCTGAGCGATGGCGACATCGCCTGGGCAAAAAAAGCCTACCCCAAAGCGGTACCCGCTACTTCTTGAGTCCCAGGTTCGCCTCGCTCAAATCCAGTTCAGCCAGTACCTCGCGCAACACGTCATCACCAATCTGGTGGTGACGGCTCAGGCTGTACAACTCCAACCGTTGCGCCCGCAGGGCCTTCAAGCGCAATTTGCGTTCAAGGAGGTCCATCTGCTGCGCCAGCGCCTGGGCTTCGGCCGAGTCGTTGAACACGTCCAACTGATGGCGATATTCCGACATCAATCGTGCCTTGAGCTCAGTCGCGAGCGCGGCCTGGGCGGCGTCCTGGGTTTCGGTTTGCGCAGGTTCCTCGGCCTCCAGGGCGTGGATGGCGGCCACGGCCGTTTTCTTCCAGGCTTCGCGGACTTCGTTATGGCGCTTTTCGTCCGGGCTCTTTTCAATGCCGCGCAACAGTAACGGCAGGGCAATGCAGGCGGCGACCAGCGACAGCAGGATCACCCCGGCGGCAATGAAAATCAGCAGGTCGCGCTCGGGGAAATCCTGGCCCGGCGCCAACAGCAAAGGTACCGACATCACACCGGCCAGGGTCACGGCACCGCGCACGCCGCCTACCGTCAACAACCAGCAGGAACGGGCCGTCGGTACCAGCGTCAATTCACTCTTGCCGCGCAACCTGCGCAGCAGCCCGGACAATCGCCAGATGCTTTGCACCCAGATAAACCGCAACACCACCAGCACCAGGAAGATCGCGATCACATCCAGGCAGCGATAGAACAACGCCGGCCACAATGTCGGCTCGTGGCTCACCACCGCCTTGATGATGTCCGGCAATTGCAGTCCCAGCAGCAGGAAGATCAAGCCGTTGAACGCAAATTCCAGCAACGCCCACACGCTGCGATTGAGCAAGCGCGTGCTGGTCTGGCGCGGCAGCAGATCGAGCCAGCTTTGCATCATGCCCGCCGCCACCGCCGACAAAATACCCGATGCGCCCAAACGCTCGGCCAGCACGTAGGCTGCGAATGGCAGCAGCAACATAAACACCACGTGAGTCGCCGGATCGTCCCACCCCCGCGCAATCATCCAGGCACGCAGGCGCCCGACCAACCAGCTCAATGCCACGCCGACCGCCAGGCCACCGACGGCGACGAGGACGAACGTGAGGCTTGCATCGGCCAGGGAAAATACCCCGGTCAATGCGGCCGCCAGCGCAAACTTGAACGTCACCAGGCCCGACGCGTCATTCATCAACGCCTCGCCCTGGAGCATGTGCATCAATGGCTTGGGCAAGCGGTTCTGGGAAATGGCCGACACGGCCACGGCATCCGTCGGTGACAACACCGCCGCCAGAGCGAAGGCCACCGGTAGCGGGATGGTCGGCACAATCCAATGGATAAAGTAACCGGCACCGACCACGGTAAAGAGCACGAGCCCCACCGCCAGCGTCAGGATCGGCCCGCGCAGGCGCCACAACTCACGCTTGGGCATGCGCCAACCATCGGAAAACAACAGTGGAGGCAGGAATAGAAAGAGGAACAACTCCGGATCCAGCGCCACATGCAACCCCAGCGTCGGCCAGGCCAGCAAGGCACCTGCGGCGATCTGCACCAAGGGTAACGGCAGGGGAATGACACGTCCGACCAGACGCGAAACGCTGACCAGCATCAGCAGGATAAGCACGGTGTAGGCGGTTTGCATAACGCAGGTTCCAGGACAATCAACAAGCAACGACACACATCAGGCAACAACTGGCCGTTGAAGTGCCATATTAGTGGCCTATGCTGCCGGCGGGCATTTACACATAAGTCGCACGCCCGACATGACGATCGGCACCCAACGCCGCTGGTCGTGGCATAATCCGTGACCTTTCGTTTTCCTTCGCTCAAAGAGAGCAATTCCTTGACCGCTTCAAGCAAAACGTTGCACCTTTTCGGCATCAAAGCCTGCGACACCATGAAAAAGGCGCGCACCTGGCTCGATGAACACGCTGTGAGCTATGAATTTCACGATTACAAAACAGTCGGTATCGACCGCGAACACTTGACCCAATGGTGCAATGAGCACGGTTGGCAGGTGGTTTTGAACCGTGCGGGCACCACCTTTCGCAAACTCGAAGACGAACGCAAAGCCGATCTCGATCAGTCGAAAGCCATTGAATTGATGCTCGCGCAACCCTCGATGATCAAGCGCCCGGTGCTTGATCTCGGTGACAGAACCCTGATTGGCTTCAAGCCAGATAGTTATTCGGCGGCCCTCAAGTAGGCCAGCCCTTACCATTTTTGTAGAGGTAAACGCATGTCCAATTCCCTGTTCAGCCTGGGCTTCGGCGTCGGCACTCAGAACCGCCAAGGTGCTTGGCTGGAAGTGTTTTACGCACAACCGTTGCTCAATCCATCGGCTGAAATCGTCGCGGCCATCGCGCCGGTCCTGGGCTACACCGCAGGCAACCAGGCAATCACCTTCACCGTGACCCAGGCCCTGCAAATGGCTGACGCGCTCAAGGGCGTCGACACTGCCCAAGCCGCCCTGCTCAGCCGCCTGGCTGAAAGCCACACGCCGCTGGTGGCGACTCTGCTGGCCGAAGACGCCGCGCTGACGTCCACGCCCGAGGCCTACCTCAAGCTGCATCTGCTGTCCCACCGTTTGGTCAAGCCCCATGGCCTGAGCCTGGCCGGTGTGTTCCCCCAGCTGCCGAACGTGGCCTGGACCAGCCAGGGCGCAATCGACATCAACGAACTGGCCGAGCGCCAGCTGGAAGCACGCCTGCGTGGCGAGCTGCTGGAAGTGTTCTCGGTGGACAAGTTCCCGAAAATGACCGACTACGTGGTGCCGAGCGGTGTGCGTATCGCTGACGCCGCGCGTATCCGCCTGGGTGCGTATGTGGGCGAAGGCACCACTGTGATGCACGAAGGTTTCGTCAACTTCAACGCCGGCACCGAAGGCCCGGGCATGATCGAAGGCCGTGTGTCGGCTGGCGTGTTCGTGGGCAAGGGTTCGGACCTGGGCGGCGGCTGCTCCACCATGGGCACCCTGTCGGGCGGCGGCAACATCGTGATCAAGGTCGGCGAAGGCTGCCTGATCGGCGCCAACGCCGGTATCGGTATCCCGCTGGGCGACCGCAACACCGTGGAATCGGGCCTGTATGTCACGGCCGGCACCAAGGTCGCGCTGCTGGACGAGCAGAACCAACTGGTCAAGGTGGTCAAGGCGCGCGAATTGGCCGGCCAGCCGGACCTGCTGTTCCGCCGCAACTCCGAGACCGGTGCCGTGGAATGCAAAACCCATAAATCGGCCATCGAACTGAACGAAGCGCTGCACGCTCACAACTAAGCAGCCACTCGATGCCACTGGCGGGCCCCGACCCTGGGGCTCGCTTATACGAGTCTTGAACACCATGCTAGTGCCCTCCCCCTGGCGCGCCGATTTCCCGGCCATCGCCACCCTGCAACGGCAAGACCAGACTTACCTGGACAACGCCGCTACCACGCAAAAACCCCAGGCCCTGCTGGATGCCATCAGCCATTACTACGCCAATGGCGCAGCCAATGTGCACCGTGCCCAGCATTTGCCCGGTGCCCATGCGACCCAGGCGTTCGAAGACAGCCGCAGCAAGGTCGCACAGTGGTTGAACGCAGCTGACAGTGGGCAGATCGTGTTCACCCATGGCGCGACCTCTGCGCTGAACCTCTTGGCCTACGGCCTGGAGCACTTATTCAATGCGGGCGATGAGATTGTCATCAGCGCCCTTGAACACCACGCCAACCTGCTGCCCTGGCAGCAACTGGCCAAACGTCGCGCGCTGACGCTGGTGGTATTGCAGCTGGATGATGACGGCGTGATTGACCTGCAAGCGGCCGCCGAGCTGATCGGCCCACGCACCCGTCTGCTGGCGGTGAGCCAACTGTCCAACGTGCTCGGCACCTGGCAGCCGCTGCCAGCCCTGCTGGCGCTGGCCCAGGCGCACGGCGCGTTGAGCGTGGTCGACGGCGCCCAGGGCATCGTCCACGGCCGCCATGACGTGCGGGCCCTGGGCTGCGACTTCTATGTGTTTTCCAGCCACAAGCTGTACGGCCCGGACGGCGTCGGCGTGTTGTTCGGCCGCAACGAAGCCCTGCACCACCTGCGCCACTGGCAGTTTGGCGGCGAGATGGTGCAACAGGCGGATTACCACAGCGCGAGTTTTCGCCCCGCGCCGTTGGGCTTCGAGGCCGGTACCCCGCCGATTGCCGGCGTGATCGGCCTGGGTGCGAGCCTGGACTATCTCAGCTCTCTTGATCAACAGGCCGTGATCGCCCATGAAGCGTCCCTGCACGACTACCTGCTACGCGGCCTGAAAGCGCGCAATGGCGTCCACGTGCTCGGGTCGCCCCAGGTGGCCCTGGTCAGCTTTGTCGTCGAAGGTGTGCATAACGCGGATCTTGCGCACTTGCTTACCGAGCAAGGCATTGCCGTACGCGCCGGCCACCACTGTGCGATGCCGCTGCTCAAGGCGATGCAGCTGTCGGGGGCCATTCGGGTGTCCCTGGCGCTGTATAACGACTCCGATGACCTGGAACGTTTCTTTGAGGCGCTGGACCAGGCGTTGGACATGCTGCGATGAGCTTGCCCAGGGAAGCCGCCAACGCGCTTGAGGCTTTTCAAGCTGTCGGCAGTTGGGAACAACGCGCGCGCATGCTGATGCAATGGGGCGAACGCTTGCCCGCCTTGGCCGATGAGGAAAAAGTCGAGGCCAACCTGGTGCAGGGCTGTGAAAGCCTGGTGTGGCTGGTGGGTCGTCTTCAGGATGGCCATTGGCAGTTCACCGCCAGCAGCGACGCGCGGATGATTCGCGGGTTGGTGGCGTTGCTGCTGGCGCGGGTCAACGGGTTGTCGGCGGCTGAGTTGCAGGCGGTTGATTTGCCGGAGTGGTTTGCACAACTGGGGCTGTCGCGGCAGCTATCACCCTCACGCAGTAACGGCCTGAATGCCGTCCTGCAACGTATGCGCGAATTGAGCCTTACACAAAATTGAATGTGGGAGCTGGCTTGCCTGCGATAGCGGTCTATCAGTCACAGTAGTAGTGACTGACCCACCGCTATCGCAGGCAAGCCAGCTCCCACATTTTGAACGGTGTAGATATTTAGGATTAGGTGGGCTTGACCCGCTCCGACGGCCTGCGCACCCCGGCCACGATCTTGTCCACCGCCTTGGTCGCCGCCACCATGCCGAACGTGGCCGTCACCATCATCACCGCACCAAACCCTCCGGCGCAGTCCAGCTTCACCCCGTCCCCGACAAAACTCTTCTGCAAACAGATGCTGCCATCCGGCTTGGGATAACGCAGCTGCTCGGTGGAAAACACGCAAGGCACGCTGTAATGGCGGGTAACGGTGCGCGAAAAGCCGTAATCACGGCGCAAGGTAGAACGCACTTTAGACGCCAGCGGGTCATTGAACGTCCGGTTCAGGTCGCACACCTGGATCAGCGTCGGGTCGATCTGCCCACCCGCGCCGCCAGTAGTGATGATCTGGATCTTGCGCCGCTTGCACCAGGCAATCAGCGCGGCCTTGGCGTTGACGGCGTCGATGCAGTCGATTACGCAATCGATATTGGGCGTGATGTACTCGGCCATGGTGTCGCGGGTCACAAAGTCCGCCACCGCATGCACCGTGCAATCGGGGTTGATGCCGCGCAGGCGCTCGGCCATCACGTCGACCTTGGGCTTGCCGACAGTGCTATCCAGTGCATGCAACTGGCGGTTGCTGTTGCTCACGCAGACGTCGTCCAGGTCAAACAGCGAAATCTCGCCCACCCCGCAACGGGCCATCGCTTCCGCCGCCCACGAGCCTACGCCGCCGACGCCGACGATCGCCACATGGGCCGCTTTCAAGCGTTCCAGGCCTTCAATGCCATACAAGCGGGCGACGCCTGCAAACCGCGGATCTTCTGTGCTCATGACCATTACCCTAAAAACCGGCGCGCATTATGGACTACACAGCGACAAGTTCGAAGCGACAGGCTACAAGTGAAGAACTTAGATGACCTTTCGCGGACTAACGTCCGGTTTTTCTCTGCTTGCTGTACGCCCAGGGAAAGACCGGTGTAGGATGCGCGCCGCTCGGCGCAGGCCGACACCTCTTTTCGTTCCACACCCTTTGGAACCCGAAATAGCCATGGCATCGCGTAAATTTGGACTCAACCTGGTGATCGTGCTGGCAATTGCCGCGCTCTTCACCGGTTTCTGGGCGTTGATCAACCGCCCGGTCACCGCCCCCAACTGGCCTGAACAGATCTCCGGGTTCTCCTACTCGCCGTTCCAGCAAGGCCAGTACCCACAGAAAGCCCAGTACCCGAGCGACGACGAGATGCGTCGCGACCTCGAGATCATGAGCAAGCTGACGGATAACATCCGTACCTACTCGGTCGACGGCACCCTGGGCGATATTCCCAAGCTGGCGGAAGAATTCGGCCTGCGTGTGACCCTGGGAATCTGGATCAGCCCGGACCTTGAACGCAACGAGCGGGAAATCCAGCGCGCCATCGACATCGCCAACAGCTCGCGCAGTGTCGTGCGCGTGGTGGTCGGTAACGAAGCCCTGTTCCGTGAAGAGATTACCCCCGAAGCGCTGATCGTGCTGCTGGACCGGGTGCGCGCCGCCGTGAAAGTACCGGTGACGACGTCCGAGCAATGGCACATCTGGGAAAAGCACCCGGAACTGGCCAAGCACGTCGACCTGATCGCCGCGCACATCCTGCCGTTCTGGGAATACATCCCGATGGACAAGGCCGGCCAGTACGTGCTCGACCGCGCCAAGGACCTGAAGAAGTTGTTCCCGAAAAAGCCGCTGCTGCTGTCGGAGGTTGGCTGGCCGAGCAACGGGCGCATGCGCGGTGGCAATGAAACCTCGCCGGCGGACCAGGCGGTTTATCTGCGCACCCTGGTGAACAAGCTCAACCGCCAGGGGTTCAACTACTTCGTGATCGAGGCCTTCGACCAGCCCTGGAAAGTCAGCGACGAAGGCTCGGCGGGCGCTTACTGGGGCGTGTTCAACGCCGCGCGCCAGCAGAAATTCAATTTTGAAGGCCCGGTGGTCGCGATCCCGCAATGGCGCGTATTGGCCATCGGTTCGGTGGTACTCGCGCTGCTGTCCCTGACGCTGTTGATGATCGACGGCTCGGCGCTGCGCCAGCGTGGCCGGACCTTCCTCACCTTTATCGCGTTCCTGTGCGGTTCGGTGCTGGTGTGGATCGGCTACGACTACAGCCAGCAATACAGCACCTGGTTCAGCGTCACCGTGGGCATTCTCTTGGCCCTTGGCGCCCTGGGCGTGTTTATCGTGCTGCTGACCGAGGCCCACGAACTGGCGGAAGCGGTGTGGACCCACAAGCGCCGGCGTGAATTCCTGCCGGTCGTGGGGGATTCGGACTACCGCCCGAAAGTATCGATCCATGTGCCGTGCTACAACGAGCCGCCGGACATGGTCAAACAGACCCTCGACGCCCTGGCCGCCCTCGATTACCCGGACTACGAAGTCCTGATCATCGACAACAACACCAAGGACCCGGCGGTGTGGGAACCGGTGCGCGACTACTGCGAAACCCTCGGCCCGCGCTTCAAGTTCTTCCACGTCGCACCCCTGGCCGGTTTCAAGGGTGGCGCGTTGAACTACCTGATCCCGCACACCGCCAAGGATGCCGAAGTGATCGCAGTGATCGACTCCGACTACTGCGTGTCGCCCAATTGGCTCAAGCACATGGTGCCGCATTTCGCCGACCCGAAGATCGCCGTGGTGCAATCGCCCCAGGATTATCGCGACCAGAACGAAAGCACCTTCAAGAAGCTCTGCTACGCCGAATATAAGGGTTTCTTCCACATCGGCATGGTCACCCGCAACGACCGTGACGCGATCATTCAGCACGGCACCATGACCATGACCCGCCGCTCGGTGCTCGAGGAGCTGGGCTGGGCCGACTGGTGTATCTGCGAAGACGCCGAACTGGGCCTGCGGGTATTCGAGAAAGGCCTGTCGGCGGCGTATTACCACGACAGCTACGGCAAGGGGTTGATGCCGGATACCTTCATCGACTTCAAGAAACAGCGTTTCCGCTGGGCCTACGGCGCGATCCAGATCATCAAGCGCCACACCGCCAGCCTGCTGCGCGGCAAGGACACCGAGCTGACCCGTGGCCAGCGCTATCACTTCCTCGCGGGCTGGCTGCCGTGGGTGGCGGATGGCATGAACATCTTCTTCACCGTCGGCGCGCTGTTGTGGTCGGCGGCGATGATCATCGTGCCGACGCGGGTCGATCCACCGCTGCTGATCTTCGCGATCCCGCCATTGGCGCTGTTCGTGTTCAAGGTGGGCAAGATCATCTTCCTGTACCGCCGCGCCGTCGGCGTGAATCTCAAGGACGCGTTCTGTGCGGCCCTGGCCGGCCTGGCGTTGTCGCACACCATCGCCAAGGCGGTGCTGTATGGGTTCTTCACTACCAGCATTCCGTTCTTTCGCACACCGAAAAACGCGGATAACCACGGCTTCTGGGTGGCGATTTCCGAAGCCCGCGAAGAAATGTTCATCATGCTGCTGTTGTGGGGCGCGGCGCTGGGGATCTACCTGGTGCAGGGCCTGCCAAGCAATGACATGCGCTTCTGGGTGGTGATGTTGCTGGTGCAGTCGCTGCCCTACGTGGCGGCGTTGATCATGGCGTTCCTGTCTTCACTGCCGAAACCTTCGGTGAAGGTTGAGCCTGTTACAGCGCTGTAAAAACCTGCGCCATGCACTAAACGGCGGCCTCTGGCCGCCGTTTTGCTATAAGATAACGGCCGTTTGTGAGACCTGGCCTGACGCTGCTCCCTGTGGGAGCTGGCTTGCCTGCGATGGCATCGCCGCGGTTTACCTGCCGGACCGCGGCGTTTGCATCGCAGGCAAGCCAGCTCCCACAGTGGACCTGCGCCGTTTCAAGTCCATATTCGTCCTGCGCCCACTACACGCTTCCCGGAGTTTTCCCATGACGGCCCATGCCGACCTTTCGCCGACCCTTCAACTTGCCATCGACCTGATCCGTCGCCCGTCGGTCACGCCGATCGACGCCGATTGCCAGAAGCTGATGATGCAGCGCCTGGGCGACGCCGGGTTTGCGCTCGAGCCGATGCGCATCTTCGAGGTGGACAACTTCTGGGCCACCCATGGCAAACACGACGGCCCGGTGCTGTGCTTCGCCGGCCATACCGACGTGGTGCCGACCGGTCCGGTGCAGGCATGGCAGAACGACCCGTTCGACGCACTGATCGATGAACACGGCATGCTCTGCGGGCGTGGCGCGGCGGACATGAAAGGCAGCCTGGCAGCCATGCTGGTCGCTGCGGAGCGTTTCGTCAGCGACTATCCCGACCACAAGGGTTCGGTGGCGTTCCTGATCACCAGCGATGAAGAAGGCCCGGCGCATCACGGCACCAAGGCCGTGATCGAACGCCTGGCCGCACGCAAGGAGCGCCTGGACTGGTGCATCGTCGGCGAACCCTCGAGCACCACGCTGGTGGGCGATGTGGTCAAGAACGGCCGTCGCGGCTCCCTCGGCGCCACCCTGACCGTACGCGGTGTGCAGGGTCACGTGGCCTACCCGCACCTGGCGAAGAACCCGATCCACCTGGCGGCGCCCGCCTTGGCCGAACTGGCCGCCGAGCATTGGGATGACGGCAATACCTTTTTCCCGCCGACCAGCTTCCAGATCTCCAACCTCAATTCCGGCACCGGCGCGACCAACGTGATCCCCGGCGACCTGGCAGCGGTGTTCAACTTCCGCTTCTCGACCGAATCGACCGTTGAAGGCCTGCAACAACGCGTTGCGGCGATTCTCGACAAGCATGGCCTGGACTGGCACGTGGAGTGGGCACTGTCGGGCCTGCCCTTCCTCACCGAACCGGGTGCGCTGCTGGATGCGGTATCGGCAAGCATCAAGGCCATTACGGGGCGCGAAACCAAGGCTTCCACCAGCGGCGGCACGTCCGACGGGCGCTTTATCGCGACCCTCGGCACCCAGGTGGTCGAGCTGGGCCCGGTCAACGCGACGATCCACCAGGTCAACGAGCGCATTCTCGCCAGCGACCTCGATGTGCTGACCGAAATCTATTACCAGACCCTGATCAAGTTGCTCGCCTGATGCTCGCCTGCCCCCTTTGCAGCGCACCGCTCAACGCGGTGGACAATGGCGTGGCCTGCCCGGCCGGGCACCGTTTCGACCGCGCGCGCCAGGGTTACCTGAACCTGTTGCCGGTGCAGCACAAGAACAGCCGCGACCCGGGCGACAACCTGGCCATGGTCGAGGCCCGCCGCGACTTCCTCAACGCCGGGCACTACGCCCCGGTGGCCAGGCGCCTGGCCGAGCTGGCCGCTGAACGTGCCCCGGCGCGTTGGGTCGACATCGGTTGTGGCGAGGGTTACTACACCGCGCAAATCGCCGCGGCCCTGCCCCACGCCGACGGCTACGCGCTGGATATCTCCAGGGAAGCGGTCAAGCGCGCCTGCAAGCGCAACCCGGCGCTGACCTGGTTGATCGCGAGCATGGCCCGGGTGCCGTTGGCCGATGCCAGCTGCCAGTTCCTGGCCAGCGTATTCAGCCCGCTGGACTGGCAGGAGGCCAAGCGCCTGCTCAGCCCCGGCGGCGGCTTGATGAAGGTCGGGCCGACCAGCGGCCACCTGATGGAACTGCGCGAACGCCTTTACGACGAAGTACGCGAGTACACCGACGATAAGCACCTGGCCCTGGTACCGGACGGCATGAGCCTGGCGCACAGCGAAACCCTGACGTTCACGCTGAGCCTGGCCGAACCCCAGGACCGCGCCAACCTGCTGGCCATGACGCCTCACGGCTGGCGCGCCAGTGCCGAGCGCCGCAAGGAAGTGATCGAGGCCGCCGAACCGCTGCTGGTCACTGTGTCGATGCGCTATGACTATTTCGTGCTTCAATAAACGACTTTTTTCCGCGAATGGATTTTCGAATCCCGCAACGAGGAACATCCATGCGCCAACCCGATATCGAGATTTACCTGAAGGACGCCGACGTCGACCACAAAGCCATCGCGGCCTGGCTGGGCGCCGCCCTGGGCCCGTGTACCGACTGGGTCCAGAGGGGCCAGACCTACAAGTGCAAGGCTGGCAACGTGCCGGTAACCTGGCTACCCAAAGCGGTAGGCAAATGGAACAGCCTGTACCTGGAAAGCGACCAGACCCCATGGGAAGACGACATCGCCTGCGCCCGCGCCGCTTTTGCCGCACTGAACGTGGAAGTGCGTTGCGCACCGGGGACCTGGGTTGAGGAAGAAGGCGAGGACAGTGCCGATCGCTGGATGCGCATCAGCGCGGACGGTGAAGAAGAGATCACCTGGAAAACTGCCTGACTCAAACCTGCAAACCCAATCGAAATGTGGGAGCTGGCTTGCCTGCGATGCAGACACCTCGGTCTGTCAGTAAGACCGCAGTGATGCTATCGCAGGCAAGCCAGCTCCCACATGGGTTGGGTTACCAGCCCGAGGTCTTTACAGGCCCACCACATCCTCCGCCTGCAAGCCCTTCTCGCCGGTCACCACGGCGTATTCCACCTGCTGGCCTTCAGCCAGGGAACGGTGGCCCTCACCGCGAATGGCGCGGTAGTGCACGAACACATCCATGCCGTCTTCGCGCTGGATGAACCCATAGCCCTTTGCATCGTTGAACCACTTCACATTGCCGGTTTCGCGCTCTGCCATCTGTCTTACTCCCACATGCATTTTTATTGTTGAGTGAGCGGTGTTGAACTGCCGAGTATAAGACAGGCTCAAAAACGATCAACTCAAGTTTACATCGCTGCTTTTTTGCCGATTTTCGGCGAATACGGCACACTACGCGCCCGAGCGCCTGCTCGGTTTTTTCCACTTGAAGCAGCACGCCTATGACCCGCTCTCCGTTCCGCCGTCTAGTGTTTGGCACCTTGCGCCGACTGTTGTACCTCTGGGTTCGCTCAGAGACGATCAACCAGTCGTCCCTAACCCTCAACCTGGACCGCAGCCGGCCGGTGTTCTACGTCCTGCAATCGCCCTCCCTCAGCGAGTTGGCCGTGGTCGACGCCGAGTGCACCAAGGCCGGCCTGCCGCGCCCGGTGCTGCCGGTATCGGTAGGGCCGCTGATGGAACCGGCGGCGTTCTTCTACCTCACGCCGGAACCGGACTGGCTCGGCCGCCAGGACAAGCGCGGCGCACCGCCAACCCTGACCCGTCTGGTCAACACCCTTGCCGAGCACGCCGAAGAGAATGCACAAATCATTCCCGTCAGCGTGTTCTGGGGGCAATCTCCCGAGAGCGAGTCCAGCCCGTGGAAGCTGTTGTTTGCCGATAGCTGGGCGGTCACCGGGCGTCTGCGCCGGTTGTTGAGCATCCTGATCCTCGGGCGCAAGACCCGTGTGCAATTCTCCGCGCCTATCAACCTGCGTGAATTGATCGAGCACAATAAAGGCCACGAACGTACGGTGCGCATGGCCCAACGCATCCTGCGTGTGCACTTTCGTAACCTGAAGACCGCGGTAATCGGCCCCGACCTGTCCCACCGGCGTAACCTGGTGAAGGGATTGGTCAACATGCCACTGGTGCGCCAGGCCATTGCGGACGAAGCCGAGCGGGAGAAAATCTCCCCGGAGAAAGCCAAGTCCCAGGCCCTGCGCTACGGCAACGAGATCGCTTCGGACTACACCTACACGGCGATCCGCTTTCTGGAGGTGGTGCTGAGCTGGTTCTGGAACAAGATCTACGACGGCATCAAGGTCAACAACATCGAAGGTGTGCAAAAGGTTGCCCAGGGTTACGAGGTGATCTATGTGCCTTGCCACCGCAGCCATATCGACTATCTGTTGCTGTCCTACCTGCTGTTCAAGAACGGCCTGACGCCGCCGCATATCGCCGCCGGGATCAACCTGAACATGCCGGTGATCGGCAGCCTGCTGCGCCGTGGTGGTGCGTTTTTCATGCGCCGCACCTTCAAGGGCAACCCGTTGTACACCTCGGTGTTCAATGAATACCTGCACACCCTGTTCACCAAGGGCTTTCCGGTGGAGTACTTCGTCGAAGGCGGCCGCTCGCGCACCGGGCGCATGCTGCAGCCGAAGACCGGGATGCTCGCGATTACGCTGCGCAGTTTCTTGCGCTCCTCGCGCATGCCCATCGTGTTTGTGCCGGTGTATATCGGCTATGAGCGCGTGCTCGAAGGCCGCACCTACCTGGGTGAGCTGCGCGGCGCGAGCAAGAAGAAAGAGTCGATTTTCGATATTTTCAAAGTGGTCGGCGCGCTCAAGCAGCGCTTTGGCCAGGTCGCGGTCAACTTCGGCGAGCCGATCAAGCTGGCCGAATTCCTCGACGCCGAGCAACCGGACTGGCGCACGCAGGAGCTGGGCCCGAACTACAAGCCGGCCTGGCTCAACGCAACCACCCACCGCCTCAGCGAACAAGTAGCGCGCCATTTGAACGAAGCCGCGGCGGTGAACCCGGTGAACCTGGTGGCGCTGGCGCTGCTGTCCACCACGCGCCTGGCGCTGGACGAACAAGCCATGGCGCGCCAGTTGGATCTGTACCTGGCCTTGCTGCGTCGCGTGCCTTATTCGCCCCATACCACCCTGCCCGAGGGCGATGGCCTGGCGCTGATCAAGTATGTGAAAGACATGAACCTGCTGTCGGAACAGAGTGATGCCCTGGGTAAGATTCTGTACCTGGACGAGCAGAACGCTGTCCTGATGACCTACTACCGCAATAACGTGCTGCACATCTTTGCCCTGCCGGCATTGCTGGCGAGCTTCTTCCAGAGCAGCTCGCGGATGAGCCGCGACCAGGTCCTGCGCTACACCCACGCGCTGTATCCGTATCTGCAATCGGAGCTGTTTATCCGTTGGTCGCTGGAGGAGCTGGACACTGTGATCGACCAGTGGCTGGACGCGTTTGTCGAGCAAGGCCTGCTGCGTTTCGAGAAAGACGTCTACCTGCGCCCGGCGCCGAGTTCGCGGCATTTCGTATTGCTGACGTTGCTCTCCAAGAGCATCGCCCAGACCCTGCAACGCTTCTACATGGCGATTTCGCTGCTGCTCAACAGCGGCCAGAACAGCATCAGCGCCGAGGAACTGGAAGACCTGTGCACGATCATGGCCCAGCGACTGTCGATCCTGCATGGCCTCAATGCCCCGGAGTTCTTCGACAAGAGCCTTTTCCGACATTTCATCCAGACCTTGCTGGAGCAAGATGTGCTGCGCCGCGATGAGGCCGGCAAGTTGAGCTACCACGACCTGCTCGGCGAACTGGCCGAAGGCGCCGCCAAGCGCGTATTGCCGGCGGAGATTCGCCTGTCGATCCGCCAGGTAGCCCTGCATCGTGTAGATGGTGCAGCCGAAGCGCCGGTGGAACCACAAGCGCTCGATCCTGAGGAAACCCGCTAGATTTAAACCGGAGCCGGTGAAATGCCGGCGCCGTTGAAAAGGAGCTGCACCATGAAAAAGATCATCCTCCTGGGCCTCACCGCCCTGCTTGGAGCCTGCCAGTCCATGAGCCCTACCCCCAAGGCCAGCCTCGCAGGCGAAGTGTTTTATCTGCAACGCATCGCCTTGCCGCCGACCGCGACCTTGAGCGTCAGCCTGCAGGATGTGTCGCTGATGGACGCCCCGGCCGTCACCCTGGCCGAGCAGAAAGGCCCGGTCAAAGGCCAGGTGCCGCTGCCGTTTCAACTGAGCTATGACCCGGCCCAAATCAAACCCGGCCACCGTTATTCGGTGAGCGCTCGCATCGAGGTGGATGGCAAGCTAATGTTCATCACCACCGAACGCCACGCCGTGCAGCTCAACGGCCAGGATCCGCAACCGTTGCGCGTGCGCGTTGACGCTGTGACCCATTGATAGCCTCTAGAACATAAGCCATAGCAAAAGGAAGCACCCATGCTCCGTAAATCCCTTCGTCTCACTGCCCTGTGTGCCGGCCTGCTGTTCGGCGCCAACGCCATGGCCCTGGACTTGAGCAGCCTGTCCCAGGGCGACGCCAGCGGCGGCCTCAAGGACGCATTGACCCAAGGTGCGCAGATCGCCGTGAAACAACTGGGCGTTCCCGGTGGTTTCAGCAATAACCCGGAGGTGAAGATCGGCCTGCCTGGCAAACTGGGAAAGGTCGCCGACAAGCTGAAAATGTTCGGCATGGGTGACCAGGTCACGCAGTTGGAAACCAGCATGAACAAGGCGGCCGAAACCGCCGTGACCCAGGCTCAGCCGATCCTGGTCAACGCCGTCAAGAACATGAGCGTGACCGACGCCAAGGGCATCCTCAGTGGTGGTCAGGACTCCGCCACACAGTACCTGAACAAAAGCAGCCGCGACCAGATCCGCGCCAAGTTCCTGCCGATCGTCAAGGCTGCTACCGATAAGGTGGGTGTCGCCCAGCAGTACAATGCCCTGGCCGGCAAGGCCGCAGCCTTTGGCGCGCTGGACGCCAAGAGCGCCAACGTCGAAAACTACGTGACCGAACAGGCGCTGGATGGGTTGTTCAAGATGATAGCCAAGCAGGAAGAAACCATCCGCGAGAACCCTGCGGCTGCCGCGACCAGCCTGGCGAAGAAAGTCTTCGGCGCCCTGTAAAGCCACGCATGAGTCCGGGCAAGCGCGGGATGCTCGCTTGCCCGGCCCCAAGAAGTCCTCGTGTAATTAGAAAATCTTCCCTAGAAGACCGATACCACCAAAAGCGATCGCACCCAAAGGCATGACGCCGAAGCCTATCGCCAGGCTCTTGCCGGGCTTGCACGCATCCTTGCAGGGGTTGCTCGGCTTGGCCGGTTCAGGTTTGCCAGGCTCGCAGGGGTTGCTGCTGCAGGCTGGCCGGGAAGCGCTGACATTGATATCAATTTTCATAAACACTCCTTGAATCATCAGATTTAAGCTCCCACCAACAGGGGTGAAGCCCTGCCGGCAAAAGACCTGGCAATCAGGTAATGCATGAGTGGCCCTTGCCCAGCAAACGTTCCCGGCTTCTGAATCCCTTTGTGAAAACCCCTACGACAAACTTTTACACGGCCTGGGGTTTGACCCGAAACCATGCCGCGTACAACGCCGGCAAAAACAACAGCGTCAATGCCGTCGCCACAATCAACCCGCCCATGATCGCCACGGCCATTGGCCCGAAGAACACACTGCGCGACAGCGGGATCATGGCCAGCACCGCCGCCAGGGCGGTCAGTACAATCGGGCGGAAACGTCGAACGGTGGCTTCGATGATCGCTTGCCAGGGTGCCAGGCCGGCCTTGATGTCCTGTTCGATCTGATCCACCAGAATCACCGAGTTACGCATGATCATGCCGGACAGCGCGATGGTGCCCAGCATCGCCACGAAGCCGAAAGGCTGGCGGAATACCAGCAGGAACAAGGTCACACCGATCAGCCCCAGCGGCGCGGTCAGAAACACCATGGCCGTGCGCGAGAAGCTGCGCAGTTGCAGCATCAGCAGGGTCAGCACCACCACGATAAACAGCGGCACGCCGGCCTTGACCGAGTTCTGGCCACGGGCGGAGTCCTCGACCGTACCGCCGACATCCAGCAGGTAACCGTCCGGCAGCTCGGCACGCACGCCTTCGAGGGTCGGCAGGATCTGCTGGACCAACGTCGCCGGTTGCTCCTTGCCATAGATGTCCGCGCGGACGGTCACCGTTGGCAGGCGGTTGCGGTGCCAGATAATGCCCTCTTCGAAGCCGTATTCGAGGGTGGCGATCTGTGACAAGGCTACGCTCTTGCCGTTGGCGGTAGGCACGGCCAGGCTGGGCAGCAATGACAGTTCGGTACGTTCCTGCACAGTGCCGCGCAGGAGAATCTCGATCAACTCGTTGTCCTCCCGGTATTGACTGACGCTGGAGCCGGTCAACGAACGCTGCAGGAATTTCGACAGGTCGGCCGTGCTCACGCCGAGGGCACGGGCGCGGTCCTGGTCAATATTGAGATAGACGATCTTGCTGGGCTCTTCCCAGTCCAGGTGCACATTGACCACATGGGTATTCTCGCGAACCCTGGCCGCCACTTTGCGTGCGAGGGCACGCACCTCTTCGATATGCTCGCCGGTCACGCGAAACTGCACCGGGTAGCCCACGGGCGGGCCGTTTTCCAGGCGCGTGACCCTTGAGCGCAGGTCGGGGAATTGTTCATTGAGGGTTTCGATCAACCAGGTGCGCAGGGTTTCACGTTCCTCGATGGTTTTAGCCACAACGACAAACTGGGCAAAACTGGCGGCCGGCAACTGCTGGTCCAGCGGCAAGTAAAAGCGCGGCGAACCGGTGCCCACATAGGCCACGTAGTTGTCGATGCCGGCGTGCTCCTTGAGCAGCGCTTCCAGGCGCTTGACCTGCTCGGCGGTGTTGCTCAACGAGGTGCCTTCGGCCAGCTTCAGGTCAACCATCAGCTCCAGACGGCCGGACGCCGGAAAGAACTGCTGCGGCACGAAACGGAACAGAGCGACCGAGCCGATAAACAGCAGCAAGGTCAGCACGATCACGGTTTTACGCCGCCGCACGCACCACTCCACCACACGTCTGACGCGCTGGTAGAAGGGTGTGCCGTAGGGATCCGGGCCATCGGTGCCATGCTTGGCTGCATGAATTTTCGCCAGGTCCGGCAGGAGTTTTTCCCCCAGGTAAGGCACGAACACCACGGCGGCGACCCAGGAAGCGAGCAACGCAATGGTCACTACTTGGAAAATCGAACGGGTGTATTCGCCGGTGCTCGACTGCGCGGTGGCAATCGGCAGGAAGCCCGCCGCCGTGATCAGCGTACCCGTGAGCATCGGGAACGCGGTGCTGGTCCAGGCGAAGCTGGCGGCTTTGAGACGGTCGTAACCTTGCTCCATTTTGATCGCCATCATTTCCACGGCGATGATGGCGTCATCCACCAGCAAGCCCAACGCCAGCACCAGGGCCCCGAGCGAGATCTTGTGCAGGCCGATGCCGAAGTAATACATGGCGGCGAACGTCATCGCCAGCACCAGCGGAATCGCCAGGGCCACTACCATGCCGGTGCGAACGCCGAGGGAGAAGAAACTCACCAGCAGCACGATGGCCAAGGCTTCGGCCAACACCTGCACGAATTCGCCGACGCTGGTTTTCACCGCCGCCGGTTGGTCCGACACCTTGCGCAGCTCCATGCCCGCCGGAAGGTTCTTCTGCAGGCGTGCGAACTCGCCCTCCAGCGCTTTGCCCAGGACCAGAATGTCACCGCCGTCACGCATGGCCACGGCCAGGCCAATGGCGTCAGCCCCCATGAAGCGCATGCGCGGTGCCGGTGGGTCATTGAAACCACGGTGGATCTCGGCCACATCGCCGATGCGCAAGGTTCGGTCACCTACGCGTAACGGGAAGTCGCGGATTTCTTCGACGGTCTGGAAGTTACCCGACACCCGCAGTTGCACGCGTTCGCTCGGCGTTTCAAAGAAGCCGGCGGTGGAGACCGCATTCTGTTCCTGCAGCGCCTGTTGCACCGCCGCCAAGGGCAAGCCGAGGGTGGCGAGTTTGAGGTTGGACAGTTCGATCCAGATCTTTTCGTCCTGCTGGCCGAGCAGCTCGACCTTACCCACATCCGCTACACGCTGCAGTTGTATCTGGATGCGGTCTGCGTAGTCCTTGAGCACGGCGTAGTCGAACCCATCGCCGGTCAGGGCGTAGATATTGCCAAAGGTGGTGCCGAATTCATCGTTGAAAAACGGCCCCTGGATATCCGGCGGCAGGGTCTGGCGGATGTCGCTGATCTTCTTGCGCACCTGGTACCACAACTCGGGGATCTGCGCCGAATGCATGGCGTCACGCGCTATAAAAGTGACCTGGGACTCACCGGGGCGCGAGAAGGAGACAATGCGTTCGTACTCACCGGTCTCCATGAGTTTTTTCTCGATGCGTTCGGTGACTTGCCGCGAGACTTCCTGGGCCGTCGCGCCGGGCCAGTTGGTCTTGATCACCATCGCCTTGAAGGTGAACGGCGGGTCTTCACTTTGTCCCAGCTTGGAGTAGGACAAAGTGCCGACCACTGCCAGCAGGATCATCAGGAACAGTACGATCTGGCGATTACGCAACGCCCATTCGGAAAGATTGAAACCCATCGGGGACTACTCCTTGGCCGCCAGATTCACCACACGGTTGGAGCGATCCACCGGGCGCACTTGCTGGCCCTCGTGGAGCACATGCACGCCGGCGGCGATGACCCAATCGGTCGGGGCCAGGCCTTCGAGCACCGGGACGGTTTTTTCACCAAAGGCGCCGATACGAACCGGCACGCGCTCGAGGGTGTTGCCTCGCTGCACCCGCCAGACATAGGACGCACCGTTCTCGGCGCTGACGGCGGACAGCGGCACTGACAGCGGGATAACACCGTCAGCCTGTATGAACACGCGAGCGCTCTGGCCCAATTCAGCCGGGACCTTGCCGCCGGTGAACGCCACCCGCGCAGCAAACGTACGCGATTTCGGGTCGGCCGCCGGCGACAGCTCACGGATACGTCCGGCAAAGCGCTGGTCGGGCTGGCTCCAGAGTTCAACCGATACCGGCTGACCGATCTTGAAGCGACCAAAACCCTGTTCCGGCAGACTGATCAGCACTTCGCGTTCGCCATCGGTGGCCAGGGTGAACACGGTCTGGCCGGCGGACACCACCTGGCCGACCTCCACCGCGCGCCTGGCCACCAACCCGTCCTGTGGCGCACGCAGCACGGCATAGCCCGCCTGGTTGCCGGCCACGTCGAACTCGGCCTTGATCTGCTTGAGGCGTGCAACACCTGCCCGGTAGAGGTTTTCGGCATTGTCGTACTGGGAACGGCTGACCATCTGACGGTCCATCAGGGTCTTGTAGCGGTCGCGCTCGGCACGCACCAGGCTCAGGTTGGCCTCGGCGGCGGCGACCTGGGCGCGGCTTGCTTCCAGTTGCAAGCGCACATCCTGCGGGTCGAGTTCCGCCAGCGCCTGGTTGGCCTTGACCCGCTCGCCCTCCTCCACCAGGCGCTTGCTGACCTTGCCGCCAATGCGAAAGGCCAGGTCCGGCTCATAGCGGGCGCGCACTTCGCCGGGATAGCTGTCCATCGACTGCGAAGAAGGCTGTGGCTGCACCACCATTGCCGGGCGGACGGCGGTCTGGACCGCTTCCTCATGGCCACAACCGGCCAGCAGGAAGACCAGACTGATAGGCAACGCAAAGGGCAGGAAAGTGCTGCGCATGCTGTAGGACCTTTCGCAAATGAAGCTAGGAATAATTATACTGGCGGGTATGTTATTAATACCAAACTCACCAGTCCAGTATTAAAGGTGAAAATGTCCGACAATCCTGTGAACACCAATAGCCCCGGGCGCCCCAAGGACATGGCAAAACGCCAGGCTATCCTCGAAGCCGCAAAAATTCTTTTTTTGAGCAATGGCTACGCCAGTACGAGCATGGATGCCGTAGCACTGGAGGCCGGCGTGTCGAAACTGACGGTCTACAGCCACTTCAACGACAAGGAGACGCTGTTTACCGCTGCGGTGGTGGCCAAGTGTGAGGAGCAACTGCCGGTGATGTACTTCGAGCTGCCCGCGGGCATGCCCGTAGAGACTGTGTTGTTGAATATCGCGCGGGGGTTCCATCGCCTGATCAACAGCGAAGAGTCGGTCAACCTGCATCGCCTGATGATGACCACCGGCAACCAGGACGTGAAACTCTCGCAGATCTTCTTCGAGGCAGGGCCCATGCGCATGCTGCAGGGCATGGAGCGCCTGCTCGGCAAGATCGACCAGAGCGGCGCGTTGAGCATCGACAAACCGTTTACGGCGGCCGAGCACTTCTTCTGCCTGCTCAAGGGCACGGCGAACTTCTGCTTGTTATATGGCTGCGGTGGGCAGTTGAGTGAAGAAGCCGCCGAGGAGCATGTGCGGGAGGTGGTGGGGTTGTTTATGCGGGCTTATCGGCCTTGAAGCCCGGCGATGAGCCCAGGCCTCTACACATTATTTGTAGTGAGCGGGCTTGTCCCGCGCTGGGGGGCGAAGCCGCCCTAATCCGGCCAGCGCATTCTTCCAGGCAGAACTCAGGCGTCTGGTTTTGGGGCGGCTTCGCCACCCAGCGCGGGACAAGCCCGCTCACTACAGAAAGTTGTGCAGATACCCAGGCCTTCTCAAGACCAGTGAAGTCTCAAGGCTTGAGGGCTTTCCTGGGATAAATGTCATACCGGCTGGACTTGCCATCCAGCGCATGGCTTGGCTTGGGCCCCTCAATGCACGGCGCCTTGCGTGGACGCTTGACCACCACGCGGTGGCTGGCCAGGGCCAGGGCGGCGGCCAACAGCGCGGGGGCATCCGGATCGTCGCCGACCAGCGGCCGGAACAGACGCATTTCCTTCTTCACCAGGGCGGTTTTCTCACGGTGTGGGAACATCGGGTCGAGGTAGATCACCTGGGGCGGCTCGCCTTCCCAACTGCGCATCACGTCGATGGAGTTGCCCTTGAGCAACTTCATGCGCGCGACGATGGGCGCCACCTCACGATCCTGCGCACCGCGCGCCAAGCCGTCTTCGAGCAGGGCGCAGATCAGAGGTTGGCGCTCGATCAGGCTCATCTCGCAGCCCAGGCTGGCCAGCACAAAGGCGTCCTTGCCCAGGCCGGCCGTTGCATCAAGCACCCGTGGGCGCACGCCTTGGGCGATGCCCACGGCCTTGGCGATCATCTGCCCGCTGCCGCCGCCATAAAGGCGTCGATGCGCCGCGCCGCCTTCGACAAAGTCCACACGCACGGGCCCTGGCGCATCCGGCCCGAGCTGCTGCAATTGCAGCCCATGTTCGCCAACCTGCAAGGAAAACTCCGCATCCGCTACCGCTAACGGCAAGCCAAGCTGCTGCGCCCATTGCTCGGCACGGTGCTTGAACCCTTCGCCCAAAGCCTCGACCTGGATGCGGCTGGCCGCTGGTTGTTCGCTCATCAATCGCTACGCTCAAAAATATTAAGGATCGGCCAATACCGGCCGATAAAAACAACAGTCAGGTATTTTGCCAGAGCTGAGCGTCGACCGAGAAAAATGTCAGACATTCTCCCCCTAACCATCGGTGTACTGCCGACCCACAACCACTACGGCCTGCGCAATACTCAAGCGCTGGCCGGGGTGAGTCATGTGTGGCAGGACTTCTTCGCCCGGGCATTGGCCGAGCAGCTCGGCGATACGCCGGACGCGCTCACGGTTCGAGCACCGGCTGCGGTGGACCCGGCAGTAGAACCCAGCGAAGGCGCCGACCTGCTGTCGCAGATCCTCACCCAGCGTGAGTGCGACGTAAAAGATACCGAGATCGCCCCGCCGGAGCCGTTGTTCCTGCCAATCGCCGAGTTCGAGACCGAACTGCTGCCGCCAGCCGCCACGCCGTTCCCGGCAGAAGAAATCGTCGCCCAGCAACACCAGCAGGACTTCGAAAGCGGCTGGGTACGGCCGATCGTACTGACCGCCGGCCTTCCATTGCCAGAACCGGGTCCGGCGCCGCAGCCACGCCCATTGCACCTGCCCATCGCCGAATTCGAGTTGGACCTGCTGCCTCCCGCCGCCACGCCGTACTCGACCGAAGAGCTGATCGCGCAACAAAAGGCGCTGGACTTCGATTGCTACTGGGCACGCCCGCTGGTCGCTCACAACCTGCGCCTGGCCGCTTGAACCTCAGCGACACACCCACCAACGCCCCATGTCCAGATGAAAGTGATTGCGGTGCGCCGCGTTGTAGTCGGGACCCAGCACCACGTTGAAATTGTCGCAGGCTCCCTCGCGTACCCGGCGCAGGAACCGTGCATTATCGCCCTCCCCCGGCCAATCCTTGAGCACACTGATGCTGCGCCCATCCGCCAGGCGGAAACCGGCGATGTCCAACGCATTCGCCGAGGCATGCTGGCTGAGTCGCCCGTCGGCACGGTTATACATATTGCGGCAGGCAAAGCTGCCGAGGTGATCGACCCGCGTTACCGCCTGGCCGAAGATCGTCTGGGCCGCCGGTTGCAGGCTGTGGCGCTCAAACAAGGCGAAGGCCACCGCCAGCGGGCAACTGGCGAGAAAGCTGCTGCTTAGCCCAACCGCCGCGCCCTGTACGCGCAAGGTGTTGCGCAGCGGGCAAGCGGTATCGGCAGGCGAATCGGCCTGGTGGCTGACGCGCAGGCCCGATGTTTTCAGCACCTGGTCGCACAGTGCCGGGTCGTCCTGCAGGCGCCCCAGCTTATAGCGCGTCAGCAGATTCGGGTTGGCGCGTACATCAAGCGGCGCCCACGGGTTCCACTGCGCAGGCAGCGGCACCCAGCCGCGCCAGACGCCAACGGCAAAAGCACCCACCAGGATCAGCAGCACGCCAACCGTGTTGAAGAAACGCACCGCCTACCCCTTGAAGAACTGGTTGGCCTGACTGAACGGCATCTTGCGCTCGGTAAACGTGAATGTGCCCAGCTCATACATTTCCCGGGCCGCGCGGTAGAACTCACCATAGGCGGCCAATGCCAGCGCCGAGCCGACGCTGATCCGCCGTACGCCCATCGCGCTGAGCTGCGCGACGCTGAGGTTCAAGCCGCCGGACATCAACACATTCACCGGCTTGGGCGCCACCGCCTTGACCACTGCGAGCACCTCCTCGGCAGTGCTCAGGCCCGGCGCATACAACACGTCGGCCCCGGCCTCGGCGTAGGCTTGCAGCCGGCGGATGGTGTCCGGCAAATCCAGGCGCCCATGCAGGAGATTTTCCGCGCGGGCCGTCAATGTAAAGGTGAATGGCAGGCTGCGGGCGGCGGCAACGGCGGCTTCCACGCGCTCGACGGACAGCTCGAAAGGATAGATCGGCTCGGCGGCAATGCCTGTGGCATCTTCGATGGAGCCCCCGACGATACCGCTGGCAGCGGCACGCAGGATGGTCCGGGCGCAGCCTTCGGGTGTGTCGCTGAAACCGTTTTCCAGGTCGGCGGCCACCGGCAACGCAGTGGCCTGGGCGATCATGCCGGCATTGAGCAACGTGTCTTCCAGGGACAACGCCCCCTCCGCATCGGGCCGCGCCAAGCTGAACGCGTAGCCCGCACTGGTGGTGGCCAATGCTTCAAAACCCAGGCTGGCCAGCATCACGGCGGAGCCTGCGTCCCACGGGTTGGGCATCACGAATGCACGGCCGCGTTCATGCAAGGCCTTGAAGGTGTCGGCGCGAAGGGTTTGGGCATCCATGTCGGGCTCCTGGGCGGAAAAGGAGCCCTAGAGTAACCCCAGTTGCTCCGCTACGGGAGCTCGATCCAGGGTTGGCAGTGGCGGCAGGCCAGGCAGGCGTGCCATCAATTGATCGTGGAAACGCAGGGCCAGTTGCGCGGCGAGGCGGTTGTCCGAGGTGTGCAGGAACACGTAAGGGGTGCGGCCTTCTTCGATCCACCCTGCGACCTTTTCGACCCAGGACTTGAGGAACGGGTCGTTGGCTTCCAAGTCGGGATGGCCGATAAAACGCACTTGGGGAAACTGCGTCAGCGCGGCCGGACGGGTTGGCACCTTGGGCTTTCTTGACTGCGCATGCAGCACAGCCGGCGAGGTGGAGGTGCAACTGAACAAGGCACGTGGATCCAGGCAAATCCGCTCGACGCCACGGTCACGCAACAAACGGTTGAGCCTGCGTTCGGCATCGCCCTTGGCGAAGAATTCCGAATGCCGCACTTCGACGGCCATAGGACGCTCGACCCCATCGATGAAGCCTGCCAACTCGCCCAGGCGCTGCGCCGTGAACGTCGCGGGCAGTTGCAGCCAGAGCGGCGAAACCCGCTCACCCAGAGGGCTCATCAGCCCGACGAAGCTCTCGGCAGCCGGCAATTGTTCAATCAGGTTGCCGCTGTGGCTGATATCGCCGGGAAACTTGGCGGTGAAGCGAAAATCGGCAGGCATGATCTCGGCCCAGCGCTGCACAGTGGCGGCCGAGGGTCTGGCATAAAACGTGGTGTTGCCTTCAACGGCATTGAAGACTTGGGAATACAGCGCGAGGTAATCGGTGGAACGCGCATCGGCCGGGTACAGGTATTCGCGCCAGGCGTTTTCGCTCCAGGACGGGCAACCGAGGTAGTAAGGCAGACGCATCAGATGTGGATGTCGAGACCCAGCACTTCCATATCCCATTCGACAAAACCGGCGGTGGTCAGATAGCTGGCCAGGGCGGTGGCGACGCTTTTGCTCATTGAGCGCGGGAAGACCATGTCTTGCTGACGGGCGGGAAGACCGCTGATACGTGCTTGAGTGTTGGCCTGCGCCTCGGATTGGACTTCGATGAAGTCCGGCGAATCCTCGACGGACTCGTCTACCGTGACGTTGGCCTTTCGCGGCTTACGCTTGACGGGGTAGGACGGTGAGGAAAATCCATCTATACGCATATATGCGAACTCGGTATCAGTGATGGCATTTTAGTGGCGACTTCCGTTGCGCGCAAATGCTCTGGTGATAACTAGAACACATAATTTGAAAAAGGTTTAAAAACGGGGGCAGATTCTGACGATTGGTGCAACTTGCTGCCGTGGCGGCCTTCGGGCCGACCAGGTCGTTGGGGCTTTATGAGTACATATCCATTTCTGCGGTAACGGCGACTATTGGTTCCGCTTTTACAGCGGGTCACTTTGGAAAAGAGCCCCAAAGTAACCAAATGTATGGTCAGCCCACCTTTTGCTATCCAGTCACGATGAACGGTAAATCAGGCTTGCGCTAATGTATCCGGGCTCCTTGTGAGCGCGGGTACACGCTCGGCCCTTGATGAGTATT
>NZ_MNPW01000029.1 GCF_001983175.1 Pseudomonas cedrina subsp. cedrina | reverse complement strand
AGTGCCGAAATTGATGGAGTTGATGGGCTGAAAGGCCCTTTTTTTCTTCAAGTCCGCAAAAACAAATGCCCCGACAAGTCGGGGCATTTGTTTTTAGCCGGTGCAGGCTGCGTTTTCACACAGCCTGCGTTTGGCGGGTTTTTTCGTTTGTGGCCTTATCTTCTGTTGCAGCCCAACGCTCGCCCAATACTCAGGAGGCGTCGATCCAGATGGTTTTCAGCTCGGTGTACTGGTCGTGTGCCCAGATGGACTTGTCCCGGCCGCCGAAACCCGACTCCTTGTAGCCGCCGAAAGGCGTGGATGCGTCACCCTCGCCAAAGCAGTTCACCGTCACGATGCCGGCACGGATGCCGCGCGACAGCTTCAGTGCGTTGCGCAGGTTGCCGGTATAGGCCGATGCCGCCAGGCCGTAGGCGGTATCGTTGGCCAACTCGATGGCTTCGTCGATCGAGCTGAACGTGGTGACGCTGAGGACCGGGCCGAAAATTTCCTCCTGGAACAAACGACTGTCACGCCCGACTCCATCCAGAATGGTCGGTTCGACGAAAATATCGGCGATGGTATTGCCGCCCGCCAGCACAGCCAGGTTTTCATTCTTCGCATGTTCGATATACGAGCGGACCTTTTCAAAATGCGCCTTGCTGATCATCGAGCCCAGGCGATTGTCCGGGTCGAGGGGATCACCCATTTTCCAGTCCTTCAGATGCACCTGGATACGCTCAAGCAACGCCTCCTTGATGTCGGCATGGACGATCAGGCGCGAAGACGCCGAGCAGTTTTCGCCCATGTTCCAGAAGGCACCGTTCACGACGTGCTGCGCAACCTGGTCAAGGTCCTCGGCATCGTTCATCACCACTGCAGGGTTTTTACCACCGCACTCCAGCACGATGCGCTTGAGGTTTGATTCGCTGGAATACTTGAGGAAGAGCCGCCCGGTGTCGGTCGAACCGGTAAAGCTGACCATCGCAACATCACCATGCCGGCCCAATGGCTCGCCAGCCTCCTTGCCCCCACCCGGCACCACGTTGAACACGCCGGCGGGAATACCGGCCTGATACGCCAACTCGGCGACACGCAGCGCGCTCAGGGTAGTTTCCTTCGCCGGCTTGACCACGATTGAGCAACCCGCAGCCAACGACGGGCCGATTTTCCAGGCGAGCATCAACAGCGGGAAATTCCACGGCAGCACCAGGCCGACCACACCGATAGGCTCACGCACGACCATTGTCACGGCACCCGAACCGACCGGCGCGGTGGCGTCGTAGATCTTGTCGATCAGCTCGGCGTGCCAACGCAATGTGTTGATCGTTTCCGGCACATCAACGGTCTGGCACTCGCGGATAGGCTTGCCGCTATCCAGGCTTTCGAGCACGGCCAGTTCATGCGCGCTGTCTTCCAGTAGTTGGGCAAAACGCAGCAGGATACTTTTACGTGCGGCCGGTGAAAGGCCTTGCCAGCGTGCATCCTCAAACGCGGCCTTGGCCGCAGCCACAGCCTCGTCTACATCCTGGGCGTCACACGCGGCAATCTCAGCCAGCACGTCGCCAGTGGCCGGGTTGGTCGTGGTGAATGTGCGACCGGATCTGGCGGCCCGAAACTCGCCGTTGATAAATGCATGGGTGCGAAATTCAAGCGTGCCAGCCAATTCACGGTAGGCTTCTTTACTCAGCAAGTCGGCCATTTCATGCTCCTCCAACGATGTGCGCAACGTTTTGCTTGAGTGTCTGGATCACGGCCTTGAGCTCATGCTTTTCAGATTCTTCCAACGCCTGCAAGGGCGCACGTACGCCACCGCTGCGCAAGCCGCTCAACTCACTGCCCTGCTTGATCGATTGCACAAACTTACCGCCTTCGAGGAAGTCCATCAGTGGCAGCAGGGCCGTCATGATGCGGCGTCCTTTGTCGAAGTCTTTTTCAATCACGCAGGCTTCATACAGCGCGACGTGTTCACGGGGAATGAAATTGGAGCCGGCGCACACCCAACTGCGCGCGCCCCAGGCGAAGAACTCCAGGGCCTGGTCATCCCAGCCGCACGAAATCTGGATCGAAGGATGCGCGCTGGCCAGGCGATGCAGGCGGTTCATTTCCCCCGAGCTTTCCTTGATCGCTTCGATATTCTTGCACTGCGAAATCGCTTCGAAGAACTCATCGCCCATGGCAACTCCCATACGCGCCGGGTAGTTGTAGAGCATGATCGGCAGGCCCGCAGCCTTATCCACGGCCAGCACATGCGCGGCGATTTCTTTCTGGGTCGGCAACGCGTAAGGCGGCGAACCTACGAGGATCGCGTCCGCTTTGATGGCCTTGGCGTGCTCGGCGAAATAGACCGAGTCCTCAGTCCTGATACCGCCCGTGCCGACTACCAGTGGCAGATGATTGTGCAGGACGCTCTTTGCACGCTCCGCCACGGCCAAGCGCTCTGCAGGCGTATGGGCGTAATACTCGCCCGTGGAGCCGCCAATGATGACGCCATGCACCTTGGACTCGATCAGGTACTCAAGCACTTCATCAAAGGCCGAATAATCTATTTGGCCATCCGAAGAAAGCGGAGTAATCGCGGGGGTAAAGATGCCGTCAAAGTTCATGGTTCGTTCTCCAGTGGTTCCAATGTTTAGTGCTAGTGCCTGTTAAACAACGCACTCAATCGCGGTTAATGACACGCCTGTCTGATTGAAGTCAGCTCTCTCGCCCAGCACGAAACTGCCCCCATTTGAGGTTCGCATTGACACCCAAAGAGAGAAACGGCTCAGGCGGATTGCTGTTAGGCCCGGGGGCGTTCAAAAGAAAATCAATAGATTCACGGCGTTGACCTGCGAGCCAATCGGCAAGTAATTGCCCGGTGACTGTGCCGCGGGTCACACCCAGGCCGTTGCAGCCCAGGGCGCCATAAACGTTAGGCGCCAACTCGCCAAAGAAGCCGTTGTGGTTGCGGGTCATGGCCAGTGCGCCGCCCCATGTATATTCGAAATTCACATGGGGCAGCATGGGGAAGCGTTTATCGAACGACGCTCTATGACGTCGTTCGAAACGGTCGTTATAGCGGCAGTCACTGCGTCCGTCCGGATTGAAACTGAAGCTGTTCCTGATGAGTATGCGGTTATCTGGAGTACGCCTTACGGTGGTACCAAACGGATCCGCCGGGATGGCGCCCCAAAAAGGTTTACCGCCCAGTTGCGCCTGCTCTTCTTGCGTCAGTTGTCGAGTGATACTGCCGTAGGTATAGATGGGCAGCATACGGCCCTGAAGAAAACCAAAACGCATGCCAAAGGAATTGTTGGCCAAGATCAGATTGTCGGCGGTAATACTTCCGTTGGCATGTTTCAATACGGTTTTCGCACCGTATTCCACCTCCAGAATCGGCGTGCGCTCATACAAGGTCACATTCGCCGGCAAATGGTCGGCGAGCCCCTTTACCAGCGCCGAGGGCTGAAGCAAAACGGCGCCCGGCGTGAACAAGGCCTTGCGGTAGAAGTGCGTGCCTAAATGACTGGGCAATTCATCCTGCTCAATCATCTGATAGGGCTGATCCAACTTGTCCAACCCACGCCGATAAGCGTCGAGTACTGCGATACCCCGGTCTTCCACTGCGGCCTGGTACTTGCCACAGGCTTTCATCTGGCAATCGATGCCGTGTTGATCGACCAGGTCGCGCAGGATGGATTGCCCTGCCAGATTCAGTTTCAGGCTGGTTTTGGCGAGGCTGATATCACCGATGTAATCCTCAGCGCCGATATCATGGGGAAGGTCAATGGCGAAGCCGGCGTTTCTGCCGGATGGCCCCAGCCCTATTTCCTGCGCCTCAACCAGTACGACCTCGTCATGCGGAAAATTCAACGCAAGTTGCCGCGCGGCAGCCAGCCCGGTAAATCCCGCGCCTATAACGACCCAACGGGCGGTACTGTGGCCTTGGTGGGCAGGTCTGGGTTCACGTCGCCGGCTTAAATGAAACCAGCCACAGCTATTATCGTCGGCAGGTAACGAGGTAACTTTCATAATAGTATGACCGTAAAGTTAAACATCCAAGCGAACCCAATACACACCTGGCGCAGGTGTGGCAGTCACTCAACAACTGACAAAGCGAAACGGTGGGCGCGGCGCAACAGCAACCCTTGCCTGACTCAAGTTTTTTAAACCCGGCTTAAAAACCTGCTGCAATGGCATAGCGTTCCGAACCGCCGAAATCGCTGGAACAATAGTTATCCCTGAATGCCATTGGCGGCAGTCCAAACAAATCCTTGAAGCGCTTATAAAAATGCGGGTAGCTGACAAAACCCGTAGCCAATGCCACGTCTGTCAACGATCGATTACTTTGCATAATCAATTGCCTGGCGCGGGTAAGGCGAAGTTCCAAGTAATAACGGTTGGGTGCCGCATTCAAGTAGCGCGCAAAACGTCTTTCCAGTTGTCGACGCGAAACCCCTACATGGCTGGCGATCTCGTCGATTTCCAAGGGTTCCTCGATGTGATTTTCCATCAGCGAAACCGCTACGTTGAGCGGACGAGGAATCGGCCTGGCCAGGACCGTCGGCCCAGGCGGCACATCATTGACCTGCAGCCTCTTGGGTTGATGTACCCGTCTGATTTCATCGACCAAGTCAGCATCGCGCCGGGTACTCAGGTTTTGCATGATCGCCAGCACCATGTCCAACGCAGAAGAAGCCCCCGCGCACGTTGCGCGGCGATGGGCGAAGGTGTGCTCAGCCTCCACCGTTTTAACCTGGGGGAAGTATTCGTTCATCAACGCACAACTGTCGGTATGGCAGGCGCAGTCCTGGTCGTCGAGCAAGCCCGCATCCGCCAGATAAAACGCCGCATTCCACACGCCGGCGACGATGCCTTTGCCACCTGCCGTTTTCTTTAACGCGCGTCGAACGGTCGGGTGGCTGGACAGCCTTACGCGTTGGCCACCGACCACCACCACGGCATCGTGATTGATGGTCTCAACGTTCAACCGCTGCGATGACAGCGGTATGCCAATATCACTTTCAACCAGGCCGCCCAACAGCGAATACGTTGATACTTTGTAGACGGTATTACTGTTGATCAGGTTGCCGGTGGCCAGCGCGTCCATCGCTGTCGACAGTGCGGTCAAGGAAAAGTGATCGAGCAAAATGAACGCGACGCGCACTACTTTTTCATTACCGGTCGAGTCGGTAGTTTGCCAAAATCCGATGTTCTGGAACTTCAATGCGCTTTGGAAGGTACCCATCATCTTCGCCACCTGATCACGCTATTACATAAAACACATGCAGCCGGCTCCGTGTACGGCCAACTTCAATCGAAGCTGACCGTACGTTTCATCATTACTTATTGCTTGGCGGCGGCGCGTGCATCGCTCAACCAGCCATCGTATTGCGCCTGGTGAGCCTTGATCCATTCGGCCGCATGGCGCTTGATATCAGCCAGTGATTTTTCACCCTTTTGCATGCGCAGGTTCTGTGCACTTTCGTCATCGGTGGTGATACTGACTTCTGACAGGAACTTGCGAGCCACCGGGTTTTCCTCGGCGAACTCTTTATTCATCACAGCGTTGACGGTGTCCACTGGGAAGCCCAGGTTTTTGCCTTGATAAAAAGTGTCTTTACTCTCCTTACCATCGGGCAACGAGGTGAACGGGACTGGCAGCCAAACCACGTCACGCCCTTCCACCAGCACGCTGGAAATCCATTGCGGTACCCAAGTGAAATACAGCACAGGTTTACCTTGCTGGAACCTGGCGATGGTGTCCGCCATCAACGCAAAGTAGGAGCCCCGGTTGTCCACCACAGTCGGGCCCAAGCCGTACGCCTTCATGTGGTGCTCAACCATCACTTCACAACCCCAGCCCGGGTTGCAGCCGGTGAGGTCCGCCTTGCCATCGCCATTGGCATCGAACAGCTTGGCGATCTCCGGTTTCTTCAAGTCCGAGAGGTCCTTGATGTTGTAGGCCTCGGCTGTCTTCTTGTCGATCATGTAGCCTTGCAGCACACCCTTCATGACCGGCCCGACTT
The DNA here is from genome assembly GCF_001983175.1 of Pseudomonas cedrina subsp. cedrina. GTDB lineage: Bacteria > Pseudomonadota > Gammaproteobacteria > Pseudomonadales > Pseudomonadaceae > Aquipseudomonas > Aquipseudomonas cedrina. The sequence goes on along the minus strand of NZ_MNPW01000029.1, from coordinate 5,453 downwards.
TCACCATCGTGTCGTCGCCACCGGCTTTCTGATAAAACGCGGCGTGCAGGTTTTCCCATTCGTGCACGGTGAAATCCGCGTCGCCGTAGGAGAGCGCCAGGAACATCGCCGGGTAATCCACTTCCTTGGGCGCCTTTACGTCGTAGCCAAGGTCCTTCAACCCTGCAATCGCCACCTCGCCGCGAAAACGCTCTTCGGCAATGGTCGGAAAAATAGGCGTGATGGAAACACCGTCACCCGGCTTGTTTGCATCAGCGGCATACACTGCCGAACACGCAGTCGCGCCCAACAAAGACGCGATCAAAGTTGCAACTACGGTGTGCTTAAGGTTTGCAAGTTTCATATTTCACCACGCTTGATTTTATAGTAGGTGAGCAGACGTGCTTAATGAGTCACTGGGTGTATTACGTTCTTGTTCTTTTTGAGTTTTATCACTAGCCCAACCGGGCCGGTTTCGTACCAGCGCTGGCCTGTCGCCAGATCACTGCTGCGTTCACCCATCGCTTGCGTCAAGCGATCAAGGAAGACCGCCAGGAGTACCAGGCCCGCACCGCCGACGCTGGCCAGGCCCATGTCCAACCGGCCGATACCGCTCAACACCATCAAGCCAAGCCCGCCGACAGAGATCATTGACGCCACGACCACCATTGAAAGGGACAGCATCAGCGTCTGGTTCAAGCCGGCCATCATGGTCGGTGCGGCAAGGGGCAACTGGACCTTTAAAAGCATCTGGGTAGCCGTGCAACCAAACGCGCGCGCGGCCTCGACTTTATCTGCCGGTACTTGGCGGATGCCCAAGTTGGTCAGGCGCACCAACGGCGCCACCGAGAAAATAATCGTCACAATGACGCCGGGGACGTTACCGATGCCAAACAACATCACCACCGGCACTAAATAGACAAAGGCCGGCAGTGTTTGCATTGCATCCAGCACCGGGCGAACGATCACTTCCATCCGGTCGCTTCGGGCACAGAGGATGCCCAGGGGAATACCGATGACCGCGCAAAACAGCAGCGATGTGAGCACCAGGGCCAGGGTGACCATGGCATCGGCCCACACGCCGATCAGGCCTAGACCGGTCAGCGTAGCGATGCTGAAGATTGCAATGCGTTTACCGCCTATCTGCCAACTGATCAATCCGGCAATAATAATGAATACCGTCGGGGGCACGGAAAGCAGGCCCCACTGAATACCATCCAGTACTTGGTCAACTGGCCACCGAATCGAACGAAAGACTTCCCGAAAGTTATGCACCAGGTAAGTAAGCGCGCCTTCGACCCAAGCACCCAATGGAACAGTGAAACTCTGGAACGGGTCCAGATAATTAAAGTCCGACATGATGTTTCCTCACCCTCAGAACTTGAGACTGCTCTGATTATTAAATTAACTATTATTCAGGCAGCTCAGAAGATGGCCTTGCGAAATCGAACCTTTGTACAGGCCAACCTCATCCACCACCGGCATAGGCGTCACCGACGCGGCAACGATATGAAGAATTTCCCTGAGCGAAGCTTCTGCTTTTAGAGGGGTGTGACGACCTGGCTCATAAACGATGCTGGCGTCTTGTTGCGCAATATCGCCGGCCTTGAGGATTCGACTGGTATCAAAGCCGTTGAAGAAGTCGCGGACGTAGTTATTGATGGGGTTACACAACAACTCACGGGGCGTGCCAATCTGCACCACCCGTCCGCCTTCCATGATCGCGATGCGATGCCCGATCCGGACAGCTTCTTCAATATCGTGGGAAATAAAGATGATGGTGCGGTTTTGCTCGGCTTGCAGCTTGATCAATTCGCCCTGCATCTCGCTGCGAATCATCGGGTCAAGTGCGGAAAACGCCTCGTCCATCAGCAGGATCGCGGGATCATTGGCCAGGGCTCTGGCCAGCCCGACACGTTGTTGCATACCGCCGGACAGTTGATGGGGAAAGCTGAACTCCTGGCCTGCAAGCCCAACCTGCGCCAATGCGCCCATGGCGCGACAGTACCGCTCTTTTTCGGCGACGCCGCTGATTTCCAGGCCAAAGCTGACGTTGTCGATGACGCTCATGTGCGGCATGAGGGCAAAAGATTGGAAGACCATACCCATGTCTTTCCTGCGCACTTGCAGGAGGTCTTTGTCCGCCAACCCGGTAATTTCCTTGCCGTTGAGGAAGATCGAGCCGCTGGTGGGCTCGATCAGGCGATTGAACAAACGCACCATGGTGGATTTACCGGACCCCGACAGGCCCATGATTACAAAGATCTCGCCACGGCGGACCGAGAAGTTCGCATCGAAGACGCCAATGGCTTGCCCGGTCTTTTTAAATACTTCCTCTTTAGAGGCGCCCTCACCCAACATCTTCATCGCAAGATCCGGCTGAGTACCGAATAGCTTATAGACATTCTTGACGGAAATGATTTCGTCGAAATTAGTCATACCTTGCCCCTTCGTGTTCAGCACGATTCGCATTAAGCGATGCGCAAACGATCGAAATTAGTTTTAAACGGCAGTGGTTATGAATAGAGAGTTTCACGACGGGTTTCCTTTTATTATTTTTGGCCCCTAGGAAAGAGGGACGTTTCAAATTTATTAGTAAGCCCCTGTCAAAGCCAACTACATTTACAGGGCGCATTGGATAACGTCGGGTTATGGATCGCGTAAAAATGCCCGCATTTGTCCCCGCGTCAACCAGGTGCGACCCGTTATGTCTCAAAAACGACCCCGGCAGCGCTGTTACCGCTTGGCTTCAGGTACCCTCGCGTCGCTTCGCCGGGCAGCGGCTGCATTAGGAGAAGGTAAGGATGTCAAAGCACGTCGACCCTGACAGCATTCTGCTGAAAATGCCGTCCTTGAGGGCTGTGAAGGCTTTCGTCGCGGCCGCCAAGTACGAAAGTTTCACCCTCGGCGCCGAGGCGCTGTGTGTGTCGCAGGCGGCTATCAGCCGGCAAATTCGCGAGCTGGAAGGCTATCTGGGCGCCCAACTGTTCACCCGTGCCGGGCGTACGGTCGAACTGACGCCCGCCGGCGCGGTGTTCTTTGATGCCGCACAACTGTCGTTCGTGAACATCGCACAGGCGGCCGAAAGAATCCGCAGCACCCAGTCGCCGAAAAAAATGCTGACCATCTGCTGCTCGCCTGCATTCTCCGCACTGTGGCTGTCGGCCCACTTGCCAGAGTTCATCCAACAATACCCCGGCATCGAGCTGAACCTGGTCACGACGCAGAACTTCCTGACCATGGAGCCTGGGGTTCAACCGGATATTTTCATTACCAAGATGGCCCGCATCCGGGACGATTATAAAAGTTACCCGCTGTGCCATGACGTTATTTACCCGGTTTGCAGCCCGCAGTTCCTGGAGCAACACCCCGAAATCTCGACCCTTGAAGGCCTCAGAAACTCGACCCTGCTTAACCTCAGCCCCTACGGCCGGTCGCAGGTGGCGGAGCATGTGGACTGGGGCGTCTGGTTTGCCTTCCAGTCGGTGGACATTGACGATCGCCCTAAAGACAGCCCGCAAATCTTCAATGCCAATGACTACAACCTGCTGATCAGCATGGTGCTGACCCATCAGGGCATCGCCCTGGGATGGAACCATCTGGTGGTGCGCCTGGTGGAGCGCGGGGTGCTGGTGCGGCCGATCCCACAGCAGGTACAGCTGCGCAATAGTTCGCACTACCTCAGCTGCCGGGAGAACGCCGAGAACGAACATGAGCTGCGCCAGTTTCGGGAGTGGCTCCTGTCCAAGTTCCCCCGCTGATACGGCCTGCCTCGGCAGCGCGATTGCTATTTTTGTTATCGATTGCCCTACGAAAATGTTGCTGGAGCGGTAAGCCCTCGCTGGGTCATCGTGCAGCGACACAATAATGATTTCGCAGGGAATACCCAGGATGTCACTGTTCGAATTTTGTCGTGATTTCGAGTTCCAGCAAGCCCCCGCCCACACCCGGTCAATACTTAAAAACAGTCTGTTGGATATCGTCGGGGTCATGGCAGGTGCAGCCTGCAACGACACCAGCAAAACGATGCGACGTTTCGCCCTGCTGCACTATCCCGGCGGTACCTACACTAGCCGACTCCCGTTCGATGGCCAGCGCGTCAGTGTGCTCGGCGCAGCCTGGGCCGGCGGGTTTTGCGCAGACAGCCTGGACGCCCACGAAGGCCACTTCAAATCCAAGGGGCACGCCGGCGCAACCGTCGTTCCGGCATTGCTGGCTCTGGCCGACGCGCTGCACCATAACGGCCAGCCTATCAGCGGGCGCACGTTCCTGACGGCGCTGTGCATTGGCTATGAAACCGCCCTGCGCGCCGGCACTGCATTGATGGCGACCTCACCCACTTATCATGCCTCCGGCGGTTTTTCCGCGATTGGCGTGGTGTGCGCCGGTGCCCGGCTGCTCGGGTTCGATGAGCCGACATTTCGCCACGCGTTGGGCATTGCCGAGTATTTCAGCGCACGTTGCCCAATGATGCGCGTGGTGCTGTCACCCACAATGTTGCGTGATGCCCATGGCGCTGGCGCCTACGTTGGCTTGAACGCACTGTTGATGGCGCAGGCGGGCATGACCGGCGCACCTGCAGAAACAGTGGAGGACCACAGCGTGGCAGTGCACTGGGCCGACATTGGCCAGCGCTGGGAAATAGACAGCCAGTACTTCAAGCCGTGGCCTGTGTGCCGATGGGCGCAGCCCGCCTTGACCGCGATGCTGGAAATACAACGCCAGCATCCACAACTCAACGCTGACGCGATCGAAACGATCTGCGTGGAAACGTTCTACGAATCTATGTGCCTGCAGGGCCATGCACCCCGCAACGCGGACGAAGCCCAATACGCCTTGGCGTTTCCACTGGCGGCACTCATTGTCAGGGGCAAGCTGGGGCCTGCCGAAGTCACCGGTGATTCAATCACCGCACCGGATATCCTGTCGCTCAGTGCGCGTATCGAAATCCACGAAGCGGCGGATATTTCCGCGCGTTTCCCGGAGGAAATCCTGTCCAGGCTTACCCTCACTTTGAAAGAGGGCACCCGCATCGTCAGCCCGGTCACCGCCGCGAAAGGCGATCCGGAAACCGCAATGACGGCAGATGAGCTGGACAGGAAATTTGATTTGTTTTGTACCCGGCTGGGCGTTGAAAGAAGTCGCGCTGTAAAACTGGCGATTCACTCGCTTGAACATTCGCCCTCAGCCATCGCGACACTGGCGCCGATATTTTCAACCGGCTCATCTGATGGATACATGGGTATCTACACAACTTCCAGTTGACCAATCTCCCTGTGGGAGCTGTCGAGCTTTAGCGAGGCTGCGAAAGCGGTGGGCCAGGCGAAAAAAATGCCAGCAGTGCCGGCGCCTTCGCAGCCTCGCTGGGGCTCGACAGCTCCCACATTTTGAACCGAGTTCGACATCAATACCGGTCGGCTCTAAGGCCGCCGCGCTTTGTTTTTGATCTTGATCTGAGGCGCCCCGTTAACCAC
>NZ_MNPW01000028.1 GCF_001983175.1 Pseudomonas cedrina subsp. cedrina | reverse complement strand
GACACTGGCCGGTGCTTTTTTCTCAAACCGCGCTAGAACTTCTGCCCACATCGCTTTCGTCACCCTGACTGGAGTTTTGGGGGATTTTATCAAAGACCTTGAAAGGGCTGGCCGTAAGGGCGGAACCAATAGCCGCCGTTACCGCAGAAATGGATATGTACGCGGCCAACCCCAGCCACATGGTCGGCCCGAAGGCCGCCACGGGAGCAAGCTCCCTCGCCACAGGTTTCAAGGCAACATCAGAGTTGTGTAGATACCAAATACCCCACCGCTTCAATAGCGGTCTCAAGCCCTACACCGCCTCCCGATAAGGATTCCTCGGATCCTGCGTCCAATTCAAAAACGGCTTGCCCGTATCCATCGGCACCATCTCGATACAGTCCGCCACCGGGCAGGTGATCTGGCACAGATTGCAGCCCACGCATTCATCATCGATCACCTCATACAGGTGCGTGCCATCCGCCCGTTTCACGCTGGCAATCGCCTGGTGCGACGTGTCCTCACAGGCGATATGGCAGCGCCCGCAACCAATGCAGGCCGCCTGGTCGATCTTCGCAATCACCTGATAGTTGATGTCCAGGTATTTCCAGTCGGTGGTGTTGCCCACCGCCCGCCCGGAAAATGCCTGCAAGCTCGCGTAGCCTTGGCTGTCCATCCAGCGCGACAGCCCATCCTTCATTTCTTCGACAATCCGAAACCCGTGCAGCATCGCCGCGGTGCACACCTGCACCGCACCGCAACCGAGGGCCACGAATTCAGCTGTGTCGCGCCAGTTGCCGATGCCGCCGATGCCGCAGATCGGCAGGCCCTGGGTCTGCGGGTCGCGGGCAATTTCGGCAACCATGTTCAGCGCAATCGGCTTCACCGCCGAACCACAGTAACCGCCGTGGGTGCTCTGGGTGCCGACCATCGGCAGCGCGACCATGCGCTCCAGATCGACGCTGGTGATGGAGTTGATGGTGTTGATCAGCGACACCGCATCGGCGCCGCCACGGTAGGCCGCCCGTGCCGCCACGCGGATGTCGGTGATGTTCGGCGTGAGCTTGACGATCACCGGCAGCGAGCAATAGGTCTTGCACCAGCGCGTCACCTGTTCCACGTATTCCGGCACTTGGCCGACCGCCGCCCCCATGCCGCGCTCCGGCATGCCGTGGGGGCAGCCGAAGTTCAGCTCGATGCCATCGCAACCGGTGGCTTCCACCAGCGGCAGGATGTTTTTCCAGGATTCTTCGACGCACGGCACCATCAGCGACACGATCAAGGCGCGGTCCGGCCAGTCCTTTTTCACCTGGGTGATTTCCCGCAGGTTGATCTCCAGGGATCGGTCGGTGATCAACTCGATATTGTTGATGCCCAGCACTTCACGGTTGGCACCGTAGTGCGCCGAGTAGCGCGACGACACATTGACCGCCGCCGGGTCTTCACCCAGAGTTTTCCACACCACGCCGCCCCAGCCCGCTTCGAAGGCGCGGACCACGTTGTAGGCCTTGTCGGTGGGCGGCGCGGAAGCCAGCCAGAACGGGTTGGGGGCCTTGATGCCGGCGAATACAATCGAGAGATCGGCCATTACGCAGCCTCCACATTCAGCATGAGTTGGGCGTGCATGGCTTCTGCCGCCAGCTTGCCATGTTGCACCGCTTGCACGGTGAGGTCCTGGCCGAGGCTGACGCAATCGCCGCCGGCGTACACGCCTGGAATACTGGTACGCAGTTGTTCGTCAACGAAAATCCGTTCGCCGACGCGGTGCAGTTGCTGGGCCAGCGGGTCGTGCAGCGCTTCGCCGTCGAACCCTTGGCCGATGGCCTTGAAGATCGCATCGGCGGCCAGTTCGAAGGTTTCGCCGGTGGGGCGCAGGCGGCCGTCTTCCAGGCGGGTGCGGGCAAAGCGCATGCCGCGTACATGGCCCTGGCTGTCCAGCAGGACTTCTTCGGGCTGGGCCCAGGTCAGCAGGCGTACCTGATTGGCCTTGGCGATAGCCTGCTCATGGTGAGTGGCGCCCATGTCCGCCAGGCCCCGGCGGTACACCAGGTTCACATCGCGGGCACCGAGACGGGCCATTTGCACGGCCATGTCGATGGCCGTATTGCCGGCGCCGAGCACGATGCAACGGTCGGCCAGGGGCAGCTGGGTCAGGTCATCGGCCTGGCGCAGTTCGCGAATGTAATCGGTGGCGGCGAGCAGGCCGGGGGCGTCCTCGTGGGCCAGGCCGAGCTGCTTGCTTGCGGCAAGCCCGAGGCCGAGAAAGACCGCGTCGAATCGCTGGTGCAGTTCGCTCAAGGTCAGGTTGTCGCCCAGGCGCTGGCCGTGACGGATCTCGATGCCGCCGATCTGCAAGAGGAAATCCAGTTCCTTCTGCGCGAAATCATCCACCAGCTTGTACTTGGCGATCCCGTATTCATTCAGGCCGCCGGCTTTTTCGCGGGCTTCGAAAATCACCACGTCATGGCCGTGCAGGGCGCTGCGATGGGCGCAGGCCAAACCGGCCGGCCCGGCGCCGACCACGGCGATGCGCTTGCCGGTGGGCGCGGCGCGCTGGAAGGGGTGTTCGCGAAAGTGCGCGTTGTCGATGGCGTAGCGTTGCAGCAGCCCAATCAGCACCGGGGCGCATTCTTCGGCGTTGTTACGCACGCAGGCTTGCTGGCACAGGATCTCGGTGGGGCAGACCCGCGCGCAACTGCCGCCGAGGATGTTGGCCGAGAGAATCTTGTGCGCCGCGCCTTGGATGTTTTCGGTGTGGATGCTGCGGATGAACGACGGGATGTCGATCTCGCTGGGGCACGCATTCACGCACGGTGCGTCGTAGCAATACAGGCAGCGCGAGGCTTCCAACTGGGCCTGGCGGGCGTTGAGCGGTGGCGCCAGGTCGGTGAAATGGCTGGCGAGCGTTGCGCCGTCCTCGACGGGATGGGGGAGGTGGGTCAGGGTCTGGATCACGGTGTTGGCCTCACGGTGTTTTTTGCCTCTGGCGGGCATTGGGTTTTTTTGGCGCCTGGACCGGCCTTATCGCAGGCAAGCCAGCTCCCACATTTGATCGGGTTCACACAGTTCAAATGTGGGAGCCGGGCTTGCCCGCGATAGGCCGAAGGCCGCTTTCAGCGTTTCACAGCAGTGGGTCTGGAACGCTCCGCCCGCTTGCTCAACTGCTCAAACACCGCCGGATACGCCGGCCGTTCCACATACCGCCCGGCGCCACGCTCCGCGCGCAGGTCACCATCGGCCCAGACCAGCTTGCCCTGGCTGATGGTGTGGCTCGGCACGCCGCGCACGGTCTTGCCTTCGAAGATGTTGAAGTCGACCTGCTGATGGTGAGTCTTGGCGGAAATCGTCCGTGTGCCCTGCGGGTCCCACAACACCAGGTCGGCATCGGCGCCCACGCGGATCGCGCCTTTGCGCGGGTAGAGGTTGAAGATTTTCGCGGTGTTGGTGGAAGTCAGCGCAACGAACTCCTGCATCGACAGGCGCCCGCTGTTGACCCCTTCATCCCACAGCAGCGCCATGCGGTCTTCGATACCGGCGGTGCCATTGGGGATCTTGCTGAAGTCGTCACGACCGACGGCTTTTTGCTCGGCGCAGAAGCAGCAATGATCGGTCGCGGTGGTGTGAAGGTTGCCCGATTGCAAGCCACGCCACAGCGCTTGCTGATGCCCGCGTGGGCGGAACGGCGGGCTCATCACGTAACCGGCGGCGGTCTGCCAGTCCGGGTGCTGATAGACGCTGTCGTCCAGCAGCAAATGGCCGGCGAGGACTTCGCCATACACCGGCTGGCCCTTGCTGCGCGCGTAGGTGATTTCATCCAGCGCTTCCTGGGTGGACACGTGCACCAGGTACAGCGGCGTACCGATGGTCTCGGCGATACGAATGGCGCGGCTGGCCGCTTCACCTTCGACCTGGGACGGCCGCGACAGCGGGTGAGCTTCCGGCCCGGTGATGCCCTGGGCCATCAGCTTGCGTTGCAGGTGGTAAACCAACTCGCCGTTCTCCGCATGCACGGTGGGCACCGCGCCCAGCTCCAGGCAGCGCTCGAAGCTGGCGACCAGGGTGTCGTCCGCCGCCATGATCGCGTTCTTGTAGGCCATGAAGTGCTTGAAGCTGTTGATGCCGTGGTGGCTGACCAGTTCCGCCATTTCCTCGCGCACCTGCTCGCTCCACCAGGTGATCGCCACGTGAAAGCCGTAGTCGGCGGCGGACTTCTGCGCCCAGCCGCGCCACTGGTGAAAGGCTTCCATCAAGGATTGCTGGGGGTTGGGAATCACAAAGTCGATGATCGACGTGGTGCCGCCCGCCAGGCCTGCCGCCGTGCCACTGAAAAAATCCTCGCTGGCCACCGTGCCCATGAAGGGCAGCTGCATATGGGTATGGGGGTCGATACCGCCAGGCATCAAGTACTGACCGCTGCCATCGAGCAGTTCAGTGCTGGCGGGCATATCCAGGTTCGTGCCAATGGCTTGAATGAGACCGCCTGCGCATAAAACATCGGCGCGGTAACTTTCATCATGGGTAATAACGGTGGCGCCACGGATCAACAGCGACATGTCGAGCTCCTCACAGGCTTGACCGGCTTATGCCAGTTCTAAGTGTTGTAATGCTGTTTGCCGATGGTCGGTTTATTCCTGTCATCGGTGACAGGAATAGAAGCTAGCCCGAGTTTTTCAATTGGGCAAGCCTATTTTTTATATGTTTATATTTAATTTAACTATTTGATTTAAAACGATAAATATTACAAATCACCAAAATGTTGCGCTTGCTCACCATTTTGACGCACTTGACAGGTTCTTTAGTTGAGCAATATTTCTTATTGCAAATCAGACGGTTGGGACATGCCCCTTGACGGCGCCGTTAAATAAAAATAATTGTGTTGCACCAGATTGAGTCCTGAACGTCCGGCAACTTCCGCATTCTCCAGCCTGAGGCGTGCGACAAGTACCCAAGGGCCAGTCGGAAAGCTGATAAACATCAGCGAGTTATATAAGCGGTGCGGGTTCGAGGCGGCTGGTCGGCACGGAAATTGAGTGCAGTGGCGACTGGCCGGGCCCGTGATGTCATGTTGTTTACGAGGTACTCCGGCCATCCAGCGCACAGCGTTGGATGAGCAAAAATAATTCGAAAAACCGTGGAGCGGCCATGCAACAGAACAGATCGCAAGTCATTGAACGCAACGGCCTGTACGAACTCGACGCCGGCCCCGACGTCCTCGACAGCCCTCGCTACAACCACGACATGGCACCGACCAAGGTGCACGAACGTACCTGGAACAAATGGCATATCACCGCCTTGTGGGTCGGCATGTCGATCTGCGTGCCCACCTATACCTTGGGCGGGGTGCTCACCGCGTATTTCGGCTTGTCGGTGGGTGAAGCGCTGATGGCGATCCTGTTGGCCAACATCGTGGTGCTGATCCCGCTGACCCTCAACGCCTTCCCCGGCACCAAGTACGGCATACCGTTTCCGGTGCTGTTGCGCTCCTCGTTCGGCATCCTTGGGTCCAACGTGCCGTGCCTGATCCGGGCGCTGGTGGCGTGCGGCTGGTTTGGCATCCAGACCATGTTCGGCGGGTTGGCGATTCACCTGTTCCTGGGCTCGATTTTCGAGGGCTGGAAGTCCCTCGGCGGCACCGGCGAAGTGATTGGCTTCATGGTGTTCTGGTGCCTGAATTTATGGGTGGTGCTGCGCGGCGCCGAGTCGATCAAACGCCTGGAAACCTTGTCGGCGCCGTTGCTGGTGGCGGTGGGCATCGGCCTGCTGGTGTGGGCGATGCCGAATGTGTCCCTCAGCGAGCTGATGGCGATCCCGCCCAAGCGTCCCGAAGGCGCGAGCCTCACCGGTTACTTCATGGCCGGCCTGACGGCGATGGTGGGGTTCTGGGCCACCTTGTCGCTGAACATTCCCGACTTCAGCCGCTACGCCAAAAGCCAGAAGGACCAGATCCTGGGGCAGATTTTCGGCCTGCCGCTGACCATGTTCCTGTTCGCCGCGCTGGGCGTGATCATGACCGCCGCTTCGGTGAAGCTGGTGGGTGTGAGCGTGTCCGACCCGGTGACGCTGATCGGCCATATCCAAAGCCCGGTGTGGGTGGCCGTGGCGATGGCGCTGATCATCGTCGCAACCTTGTCCACCAACACCGCGGCGAACATTGTCTCGCCCACCAACGACTTCCAGAACATCGCGCCCAAGCTGATCAACCGCACCACGGCGGTGATCCTGACCGGCCTGGTCGGGCTGGTGCTGATGGGCCATGAGCTGCTGAAAAAAATCGGCCTGATCGTTTCCGATGTGAGCCTGGAAACCGTCTATTCCAACTGGTTGCTCGGCTATTCAAGCCTGCTCGGCCCGATCGCCGGGATCATGGTGGTGGACTATTTCATCACCCGCAAACAGCAACTCGACCTCGCCGGCCTGTACCGCGACGACGTATACCCGGCGTGGAACTGGAGTGGTTTTATCGCCTTTGGCGTGCCGGTGGTGCTGACCTTGCTGTCCCTGGGCAGCGATGCGTTCAGCTGGTTCTACAGCTACGGCTGGTTTACCGGTTCGGCGTTGGGCGGTGTGTTGTATTACGGGCTGAATGCCAAGCGTGGGGTCAGCCCCGTCGCCGTTAAAGCCCCTTTGTAAATACGGCCTATGTGGGAGCTGGCTTGCCTGCGATAGCGGACTGTCAGTTGATGCTGTATTGCCTGATACACCGCGATCGCAGGCAAGCCAGCTCCCACAGGTGACCGAGTCAATTCATAAAAATGAAACCTGAGGAGACCCTCATGAACGCTGCCCTCGACGTTCTGCAATCCACCCACCGGCATATCAACCGCGACCGCCTGTGGCAGTCGCTGATGGACCTGGCCAAACTCGGTGCCACCCCAAAAGGCGGCGTGTGTCGTCTGGCCCTCACCGACCTGGACCGCCAGGCCCGCGACCTGTTTGTGCAGTGGTGCGAAGAGGCCGGTTGCACCGTGACCATCGATGGCATCGGCAACATCTTCGCCCGTCGCCCGGGGCGCAACCCCGACCTGCCGCCGGTCATGACGGGCAGCCATATCGACACCCAGCCTACCGGCGGCAAATTCGACGGTTGCTTCGGCGTGCTGGCCGGCGTGGAAGTACTGCGCACCCTCAATGACCTGAAGCTGGAAACCGAGGCGCCGCTGGAAGTGGTGGTGTGGACCAACGAAGAGGGCTCGCGCTTTCCTCCGTGCATGATGGGCTCGGGCGTGTTCGCCGAGAAGTTCACCCTGGCCGATACCCTGGCCAAGGTGGATGTGGACGGCGTCAGCGTGGGCGATGCGCTGAACGCAATCGGCTACGCGGGTTCGCGCCCGGTCAGCGGACATAAGGTGGGCGCCTATTTCGAGGCGCATATCGAACAGGGGCCGATTCTGGAAGACGAGAAAAAAACCATCGGCGTGGTGCTCGGCGCCCTGGGGCAGAAGTGGTTCGACCTGACACTGCGCGGCGTTGAAGCGCATGCGGGGCCGACGCCGATGCACTTGCGCAAGGACGCCCTGGTCGGCGCCGCCGCCGTGGTGGCGGCGGTCAACGCGGCGGCGCTCGGGCATCAACCCCACGCATGCGGCACCGTCGGTTGCCTGCAGGCTTACCCCGGTTCGCGCAACGTCATTCCGGGGGAAGTGCGCATGACGCTGGACTTTCGTCATCTGGAGCCGGCGCGGCTGGACGCGATGATTGCCCAGGTGCGCACGGTGATTGACGCGACCTGCGCCAAGCACGGCTTGAGTTTCGACATGCAGCCCACGGCGGACTTTCCACCGCTGTACTTCGACAAAGGCTGCGTGGACGCCGTGCGCGATGCCGCCAATGGGTTGGGCTTGTCGAACATGGACATCGTCAGCGGCGCAGGCCACGACGCCATATTCGTCGCCGAGCTGGGCCCGGCCGGCATGATTTTCGTGCCCTGTGAGGGCGGCATCAGCCATAACGAAATCGAGAACGCCGCACCGGACGACCTGGCGGCGGGCTGTGCGGTGTTGTTAAGGGCGATGGTGGCCGCTTCGGCGGCGATTGCCAGCGGTCAACTGGCTGCCTGAAGGTGGGAGCAGGCAAGCCAGCTTCCACCTTGGTATTGTGGCGTTTGCCAAACTGCCGTCAGCCAGGAGCAATCATGTCCACCGTCGTTCGTCTTGCCCAACCCGCCGATGCCGAGGGGATCAGCCAGGTCATCCTGGCGGCGCTGCACAGCAGCAATGCACGGGATTATCCGGCGGATGTGATTGCTCGGGTCGCGCGTAGCTTTTCGCCGGACGCGGTGCTGGATCTGCTCAAGCGCCGTGTGGTGCTGGTGGCGGTTCAAGATCAGGTGATCGTCGCCACTGCGGCACTCGACGCGAATGTGGTGCGCTCGGTGTTCGTCAATCCCGCGTTGCAAGGGCAGGGCATCGGCCGCGTGTTGATGATCGAGATCGAGTTGCGCGCCCGTGAAGCCGGGGTGACGGTGCTGAGCGTGCCGTCGTCGCTGACCGCCGAGCCGTTCTATACCAGGCTGGGGTTTCATACCGTGCGCGATGTCTACCATGGCAACGAGCGTACCCTGGTCATGGAGAAGGCACTGCTGTCCCGGCACCCTATCGGGCTCTATCGCGACCGTCAGCATCGGGCGCAAGTGATTGAACTGTGGCAGGAGGCGTTCGGCTACGACACCGCGCATAACCTGCCGAGCCTGGCGATCGATAAGAAGCTGGCGGTCAATGACGGGTTATTCTTTGTCGCGACGGATAAAAAGACCGTAGTCGGCACTATTCTCGCCGGGTACGACGGGCATCGGGGCTGGCTGTATTCGGTGGCGGTGCACGCAGGCTATCGGCGCCATGGCCTGGGCTCGTCGCTGGTGCGGCATGCGGAACAGGCATTGACCGCGCTGGGCTGCATGAAGATCAACCTGCAGATCACCGGCGGCAATGAGGCGGTGGTGGGGTTCTATGAGGCGTTGGGGTATGGGGTGGAGCCCAGGGTCAGTATGGGGAAAAAGATTGCGGTGAATATTCCTGCTCATTCCTGAGAGCACCAAAAATCAACTGTGGGAGCTGGCTTGCCTGCGATAGCGGTGTGTCAGCAGCCAATGCTATGACTGATACACCGCTATCGCAGGCAAGCCAGCTCCCACAGGGTTTTGTGGTGTGGCTGGTGTGTGATCAGACCTTGACGATCCAACCCGCTGGCGCTTCCACATCACCGGTCTGCACACCGGTCAACTCTTTGTAGAGCTTCTGGGTGATCGGGCCGACTTCGGTCTCGCTGTGGAACACATGCAGCTTGCCGTTGTACTGGATGCCGCCGATCGGCGAAATCACGGCCGCGGTACCGCAGGCGCCGGCTTCCTTGAACTGGTCCAGCTTGTCGATGAACACTTCGCCCTCGATCACGTCCAGGCCCAGGCGAGTCTTGGCCAGCTCGATCAGCGACAGGCGGGTGATGCCTGGCAGTACCGACGGCGACTTCGGCGTGATGAACTGGTTGTCGTGGGTGATCCCGAAGAAGTTGGCCGAACCGACTTCTTCGATTTTGGAGTGGGTCATCGGGTCCAGGTAGATCGCGTCGGCGAAACCGGATTTCTTCGCTTCCGAGCCGGGCATCAGGCTGGCGGCGTAGTTGCCACCGACCTTGGCGGCGCCGGTGCCCTGTGGCGCGGCGCGGTCGAAGGTGGAGATCTGGAAGTTGTGCGGCACCAGGCCGCCTTTGAAGTAGGCGCCGACCGGGATGCAGAACACCGAGAAGATGAACTCCGGCGCGGTACGCACGCCGATGTTGTCACCGGTGCCGATCACGAACGGGCGCAGGTACAGCGCGCCGCCACTGCCGTACGGCGGGATGAAGCGTTCGTTGGCCTTGACCACTTGTTTGCAGGCGTCGATGAAGTCTTCGGTCGACACGTGCGGCATCAGCAGGCGGGCGCAGCTGCGTTGCATGCGGGCGGCGTTCTGGTCCGGGCGGAACAGGTTGATCGAGCCGTCCTTGCAGCGATAGGCCTTGAGGCCTTCAAAGCATTGCTGGCCATAGTGCAGGGCGGTGGAGCCCTCGCTGATGTGCAGCACGTTGTCGTCGGTCAGGGTGCCAGCTTGCCATTCGCCATCTTTCCAGACCTGGAGAAACCGCTTGTCGGTCTTGATGTAGTCAAAACCCAGCTTGTCCCAATTGATGCTTTCGTTACCCATGACACCCTCTATCTCTGGTCAAGTCGGTTTTTTACTGAATGGGCGCAACAATACTGCATTCTTGGCCCGTGTGGGAGCAGGTGGGCGGACCATTGAGTACTTGTGTTGAGTGATCCACCGTCATCGCAGGCAAGCCAGCTCCCACATTTGGAATGCATTCCCCTGTGGGAGCTGGCTTGCCTGCGATGGCCCCGCCGCGGTTTTACAGGTGCAACGCGTGGCCCAATGCCCGCAATGCGGCCTCTTGCACCGCTTCGCCGAGGGTCGGATGGGCGTGGATGGTGCCGGCCACATCTTCCAGGCGCGAGCCCATTTCCAGGCTCAGGCCGAACGCGGTGGACAGCTCGGACACGCCGGCCCCCACGGCTTGCCAGCCGACGATCAGGTGGTTGTCACGGCGCGCCACCACCCGCACAAAGCCGGTTTTCGACTCCAGGGTCATGGCGCGGCCATTGGCGGCGAACGGAAAGCTCGACACGATGCAGTCCAGGCCGGCGGCCTTGGCCTCAGCGGGCGTCTTGCCGACCACCACCAGTTCCGGGTCGGTGAAGCACACCGCCGGGATGGCTGCCGGGTTGAATTCGCGGGATTGACCGCTGATCAGTTCGGCCACCATTTCACCCTGGGCCATGGCGCGGTGGGCCAGCATCGGCTCGCCGCTCAGGTCGCCGATCGCCCACACGTTGCGCATGCTGGTCTGGCAACGGTTGTCGATCTTGATCGCTGCGCCGTTCATGTCCAGGTTCAATGCTTCGAGGTTCCAGCCCTGGGTATTGGGTTTGCGGCCCACGGCCACCAGCACCTGGTCGGTTTCCAGGGACAGGGTGTCGCCACTCGGAGCGCGCACCTGCAGGCAGTTGTCGGCAAACCCGGTGACGCTGTGCTGGAGGTACAGCTTCACCCCCAGTTGCTTGAGGGATTCATTCACCGGTTGCGTCAGCTCGGCGTCGTAGGCCGGCAGGATGCGATCCTGAGCTTCCACCACACTGACTTCGGCGCCGAGCTTGCGGTAAGCAATGCCCAGCTCCAAGCCGATATAACCACCGCCGACCACGATCAGGCGCTTGGGCACCCGCGTTGGCGCCAGAGCTTCGGTGGACGAAATGATCGGCCCCCCAATCGGCAGCATCGGCAGGTTGACGCTGGTCGAACCAGTGGCCAACAGCAGGTGTTCGCACTGGATACGCTGGTCGCCGACGTCGACGGTCTTGCCGTCGACCACCTTGGCCCAGCCGTGGATCACCTGCACTTTGTGCTTCTTGAGCAGTGCGGCCACGCCGGTGGTCAGGCGGTCGACGATGCCGTCTTTCCACTCCACGCTTTTGCGGATGTCCAGGGTTGGCACGTCCACTTCGATGCCCAGTTGCGAGCCCTGGCTGTGGTGTATGGTCTGCTGGAATTGCTCGGCCACATGGATCAAGGCCTTGGACGGAATGCAGCCAATGTTCAGGCAGGTTCCGCCCAGCGCCTGGCCTTCGACCAGAACGGTCGGGATGCCCAGTTGACCGGCGCGAATTGCCGCCACATAGCCGCCAGGCCCGCCGCCGATAATCAGCAGCGTCGTTTGCAATGTCTGAGTCATGTCCTTACTCCAGGAACAGGCTGGCGGGTTGTTCGAGCAGGCCGCGAATGGCCTGGATGAATTGCGCCGCGTCCATGCCATCGACCACGCGGTGATCGAAGGAGCTGGAGAGGTTCATCATCTTGCGTACCACGATCTGGCCCTTGACCACCATCGGCCGTTCAACGATGCGGTTGACCCCCACGATGGCCACTTCCGGCAGGTTCAGCACCGGCGTGCTGACGATGCCGCCCAAGGCGCCCAGGCTGGTCAGGGTAATGGTCGAGCCCGACAGCTCATCGCGGCTGGCCTTGCCGTTGCGCGCGGCGCTGGCCAGACGCGCGATTTCCTCGGCATTGCCCCACAGGCTGCGGGCTTCGGCGTGACGCACCACCGGCACCATCAGGCCCACGTCGCTCTGGGTGGCGACACCCACATGCACCGCGCCAAGGCGGGTGATGACCTGGGCTTCGTCGTCGTACCGCGCATTGATCTGCGGGAACTCACGCAGCGCCACCACCATGGCGCGCACGATGAATGGCAGCAACGTCAGCTTGCCGCGCGTCGCGCCGTGTTTCTCGTTGAGGTGCACGCGCAGCTCGTCGAGGGCGGTGACATCAATCTCTTCCACATAGCTGAAGTGCGCGGCGCGGCGGGTGGCGTCCTGCATGCGCTGGGCGATCTTGCGGCGCATGCCGATCACCGGGATCTGTTCTTCATCGTTGCGTTCGGCGTAGGGGTTGGCCGCCGCGGACGCTTTCGCCGGGCCCTGGCGCAGGAAAGCCTCCAGGTCTTCATGCAGAATCCGCCCGGCGGGGCCAGTGCCCTGGACCAGGCGCAGTTGAATCCCTGCGTCCATGGCGTGCTTGCGCACGGCAGGCGAGGCCAACGGGCGCTCGCCGGCTTCACGGGCTACGGGCGCCTGGGCTGCTGCGATCGGCGCGGGTTTGCTTTCAACCGGCGCTGGCTTGCTTTGCACGACGGGCGCGGTTTTTACCGGCTGCGCGACGGCAGGCGCGTCCTTGGCGTTACCCGCGCCTTCCACTTCGATGCTGATCAGAATACTGCCCACGGCCATGACTTCACCGGGCTCGCCGCCAAGGGAAATCACCTTGCCGTGTACCGGCGAGGGGATGTCCACCATCGCCTTGTCGGTCATCACATCCGCCAGCACCTGGTCTTCGACAACCAGGTCGCCGACCTTTACATGCCACTGCGACAGTTCCACTTCCGCGATGCCTTCGCCAATGTCCGGCATCTTGATAACGTGCGTGCCCATTCAGACCTCCATGACCCGTTTCAACGCCGCGCCCACGCGGGACGGCCCTGGGAAATACGCCCACTCCTGCGCGTGCGGGTAGGGGGTGTCCCAGCCGGTGACGCGTTCGATCGGCGCTTCCAGGTGGTGGAAGCAATGCTCCTGCACCAGCGCCACCAACTCGGCGCCAAAGCCGCAGGTGCGCGTGGCTTCGTGCACCACCACGCAACGGCCGGTCTTTTTCACCGACTTGACGATGGTGTCCAGGTCCAGCGGCCACAGGCTGCGCAGGTCGATGACTTCGGCGTCAATGCCGGTTTCCTCGGCGGCCACTTGCGACACATACACGGTGGTGCCGTAGGTCAGCACAGTGACGGCCGAACCTGGGCGCACGATGGCGGCCACGTCCAGCGGCACGGTGTAGTAGCCGTCCGGAACCTGGGCTTGCGGGTGTTTGGACCAAGGGGTTACCGGGCGGTCGTGATGGCCGTCGAACGGGCCGTTGTACAGGCGTTTGGGTTCGAGGAAGATCACCGGGTCATCGTTTTCGATCGAGGCGATCAACAAACCCTTGGCGTCATACGGGTTGGACGGCATCACTGTGCGCAGCCCGCACACCTGGGTAAACACCGCTTCGATGCTCTGGCTGTGGGTCTGGCCGCCATAGATACCGCCGCCGCACGGCATGCGCATGGTCAGCGGCGCGGTGAACTGGCCGGCCGAACGATAGCGCAGGCGCGCCGCTTCGGAGATGATCTGGTCGGTGGCGGGGTAGACGTAGTCGGCGAACTGGATCTCGGCCACCGGGCGCAGGCCGTAGGCGCCCATGCCCACCGCGACGCCGATAATGCCGCTTTCGGAGATGGGTGCGTCAAACACCCGCGAGCTTCCGTATTTGGTCTGCAGGCCTTCGGTGCACCGGAACACACCGCCGAAGTAACCGACGTCCTGACCGAACACCACCACGTTGTCGTCGCGTTCGAGCATCACATCCATGGCCGAGCGCAGGGCCTGGATCATGGTCATGGTGGTGGTGGTCATGGCGGTTTCCACTTCAATGCTGTTGTTGTGATCGTTCATGTCAGACCCCCAGCTCTTGACGCTGGCGCTTCAAGTGCTCCGGCATCTCTTTGTAGACGTCTTCGAACATGGTTGCGGCGCTCGGGATCTGGCCGCCGGCCAGGGTGCCGTACTGTTCGGCTTCCTTTTGTGCCGCGATGACTTCGGCTTCAAGTTCGGCACTGACCGCCGCGTGTTCCTCGTCGGACCACTGGCCAATCCTGATCAGGTGCTGCTTGAGACGTGCAATCGGGTCGCCGAGCGGGAAGTGGCTCCAGTCGTCGGCGGGGCGGTATTTGGACGGATCGTCCGAGGTGGAGTGCGGACCGGCGCGGTAGGTGACCCACTCGATCAGCGTTGGCCCCAGGTTGCGGCGCGCACGTTCGGCGGCCCAGGCGGAAGCGGCGTACACGGCGATGAAATCGTTGCCGTCCACGCGTAGCGAGGCGATGCCGCATCCCACGCCGCGTCCGGCGAAAGTCGTGGCTTCACCGCCGGCAATCGCCTGGAAGGTGGAGATGGCCCACTGGTTGTTGACCACGTTGAGAATCACCGGGGCGCGGTACACGTGGGCGAAGGTGAGGGCGGTGTGGAAGTCCGATTCGGCGGTGGCGCCGTCGCCGATCCAGGCGGAGGCGATCTTGGTATCGCCCTTGATCGCCGAGGCCATTCCCCAGCCCACGCCCTGTACGAACTGGGTGGCGAGGTTGCCGGAAATGGTGAAGAAACCGGCGTCTTTCACCGAGTACATGATCGGCAGCTGGCGGCCCTTTAGCGGGTCACGCTCGTTGGACAGCAGTTGGCAGATCAGGTCCACCAGCGGCACTTCGCGGGCCATCAGGATGCTTTGCTGGCGGTAGGTGGGGAAGCACATGTCATCGATGTTCAACGCCAGCGCCTGGGCGCTGCCGATGGCTTCTTCGCCGAGGCTCTGCATGTAGAACGACATTTTCTTTTGACGCTGGGCGACCACCATGCGGTTGTCGAAGATCCGCGTCTTGAGCATGGCACGCATGCCTTTGCGCAGGATCTCGACCGGCACCCCTTCGGCCCAGGGGCCGAGCGCCTGGCCCTGGTCGTCGAGCACGCGGATCAGGCCCTTGGCCAGGTCGGCGGTGTCGGCGGGTTCTACGTCAATGGCGGGTTTGCGCACCAGGCCGGCGTCGGTCAGGCGCAGGTAGGTAAAGTCGGTCTTGCAGCCTGGGCGGCCCGAGGGTTCAGGGACGTGCAGGCGCAGCGGTTCGTATGGCTGGTTCATGGCTTTCTACGCTCTATCTTGTGAATTTCTTGTAGTGGGCGCGCTAGCTGACAGTCAGGCTCCGGATAGGAGAAATCTTGTCCTACAACAATCATAGGCGGGGCGTAGAAGAATATTTATCTGTGTTTCGTTGCGCTGGCGACCATTTGCGGATAAAAAAACTGCATAAACATAATAAACAGGTGATTTTGTCTCATGCGCAAACTGGACCGTACCGATATCGGCATTCTCAACGCCCTGCAGGAGAACGCCCGCATCACCAACGCCGACCTGGCCCGTTCGGTCAACCTGTCGCCCACGCCGTGCTTCAACCGGGTCAAGGCGATGGAGGAGTTGGGGCTGATTCGCGAGCAGGTCACGCTGCTGGACGCCGACCTGCTGGGGCTGCACGTCAACGTGTTCATCCACGTGAGCCTGGAAAAGCAGAACGAACTGGCGTTGCAGCAGTTCGAAAGCGCGATCTCCGACCGCCCGGAAGTGATGGAGTGCTACCTGATGGCCGGCGACCCGGACTACCTGATTCGCGTGCTGGTACCGACGATCCAGGCGCTGGAGCGCTTCATGATGGACTTTTTGACCAAGGTGCCGGGCGTTGCCAATATCCGGTCGAGCTTTGCGCTCAAGCAGGTGCGCTACAAGACTGCGCTGCCGCTGCCGGCCAATGGCATCAGCCTGGGCGCCTGATTTACACCGCCCTCACTAACCCAACACCGCTCAAAATGTGGGAGCTGGCTTGCCTGCGATGGCGGTGGGCCAGTTGGCACATGTTTACCTGATGTACCGCTATCGCAGCATAGGTATCTACACATCTTTGTAGTGAGCGGGCTTGTCCCGCGCTGGGCTGCGAAGCAGCCCCAAACCAGGCGACCGGATTCTACCTGAAGCTCGGCGATGCCTTTATTGGGGCGGCTTCGCCAC
>NZ_MNPW01000027.1 GCF_001983175.1 Pseudomonas cedrina subsp. cedrina | reverse complement strand
CCAGGCACCGAGTGGTGGGGCGAAGCGTTTTTGGTTACTTTTTGCGCTCTTCAAAAAGTGACCCGCCGTAAGGGCGGAACCCTAAGCCGCCGTTACCGCAGCAACGGATATGTACTCGGTCAAACCCAAAAAAACGGTCAGCCCGAAGGCCGCCAAGCAAGCTCCTCGCCACACACCGTTGAAAGTTGTGTAGATACCCATGGCTATCGCAGGCAAGCCAGCTCCCACAGTTTTAATTCGGGTTCAATCAGTGACGCTCACCGAGCAGCACGTTTTGCTCCCGCGCGCACAGTTCCACCACGTAATCCCACAACACCCGCAACCGCACCGACTTGTGCAGCTCCCGGCGCGAGCTGATCCAG
The DNA here is from genome assembly GCF_001983175.1 of Pseudomonas cedrina subsp. cedrina. GTDB lineage: Bacteria > Pseudomonadota > Gammaproteobacteria > Pseudomonadales > Pseudomonadaceae > Aquipseudomonas > Aquipseudomonas cedrina. The sequence goes on along the minus strand of NZ_MNPW01000027.1, from coordinate 19,581 downwards.
TAGCTGCGCTCAATCCCCTCCTCCGGCAACAACGGCACCAGGGCGGGATCGCCTGCCGCCATGAAGCATGGCAGCACCGCAATGCCCAACCCGGAGCGTGCCGCCTGGTGCTGGGCGATCACGCTGGTGCTGTGGAACACCACCTTGGGGTTGCGGCAAAAGCTGCTGAGGAATTTGAGCTCTTGGCTGAACAGCAGGTCGTCCACGTAATCGATCCATGCATGCGCGGCGAGGTCTTCGCGTTTTTCAATCGGTGGGTGGCGATCCAGGTAAGCCCGGCTGGCGTAGAGGGCCAGGCGGTAGTCGGTGAGCTTGCGCGTGACCAATTGATCGACGCTTGGCCGTTCGAGGTGGATGCTGATTTCCGCTTCGCGGTTGAGGATGCTGACAAAGCGCGGCACGGCCACCAGTTCCACTTCCAGCCCGGGGTAGCGTTCGAACAGCCCGCCCATGCGCCCGGCCAGGAACATCACGCCCAGCCCTTCGGCCACGCCCAGGCGAATCTTGCCCAAGGGTGCGGCGCTGTGGGTCAGTTCGTCTTCGGCCAGCAAAGCGACGTTTTCCATGGCTTCGGCGTGCTTGAGCAGGGCTTCGCCGGCCGGGGTCAGTTCATAGCCCTGGGCATGCTGGACGAACAGTGCGGTGCCGAGGCTTTTCTCGATGGCCTCGATATGCCGGGCCACGGTGGCGTGGGTGGTTTTCAGGCGTTGCGCGGCGGTGAGCAGGCGGCCACTGCGCTGCAACTCGAGAAAATACCGCAGGTCGTTCCAGTCGAACATGATGCCTCCCTTGCATGGCCTGGTCCCGCGCTGTTTAAAAACGCACAGCAGCTGGGTAAAAACTAACATTTTTAAGACGAAAACTAACAACTAGGATGGAGCCAATAAGAAAAACAAGCGAGCCCCTCAGATGCCCATTGCAACTGCTGAATACGATTACATCGTGGTAGGCGCCGGCCCCGCGGGCTGCCTGCTGGCCAATCGACTGTCCGCCGACCCCGCTCACCGCGTGCTGCTGCTCGAAGCCGGCGGCCGCGACAATTACCCCTGGATCCATATCCCCGTCGGCTACCTGTTCTGCATCGGAAACCCGCGCACCGACTGGTGCTTCAAGACCGAAGCCCAGGAAGGCCTGCAAGGCCGTGCGCTGAGTTATCCGCGAGGCAAGGTGCTGGGCGGCTGCTCGTCCATCAACGGCATGATCTACATGCGCGGCCAGGCCCAGGACTACGACGGCTGGGCGGCCGAAGGCAACCCCGGCTGGGCGTGGAAAGACGTGCTACCGCTGTTCAAGCACAGCGAAAACCATTTTGCCGGCGGCTCTGAATTCCATAGCGACGGCGGCGAATGGCGGGTCGAGCAACAACGCCTGCACTGGCCGATCCTCGATGCGTTCCGCGATGCTGCAGCGCAGAGCGGCATCGCCTCCATCAACGATTTCAACCGGGGCGACAACGAAGGTTGCGGCTACTTTCAGGTCAACCAGAAGGCCGGCGTGCGCTGGAATGCGGCCAAGGCGTTTCTCAAACCGGTGCGTCAGCGTGCCAATCTCACGGTGCTGACCGAAGTCGAAGTGGACCGCGTGCTGCTGGAAAACGGCCGCGCCTCGCAAGTGATCGGGCACCAGCATGGCCAGCAACTGAGCTGGAAGGCTCGCAAGGAAATCGTGCTGTGCGCCGGCGCCGTGGGTTCGCCGGGCATTTTGCAGCGCTCGGGCATCGGCCCTTCCAGCGTGCTCAAACCCTTGGGCATCGACGTACTGCATGAACTGCCAGGCGTCGGCGGCAACCTGCAGGACCACCTGCAACTGCGCCTGATCTACAAGCTGGAAAACGCGCGCACCCTCAACCAGATCGCCGGCACCCTGTGGGGCAAGATGGGCATGGGCCTGCGCTACCTGTATGACCGCAGCGGCCCGCTGTCGATGGCGCCCAGCCAGCTCGGCGCGTTTGCCCGTTCGGGTCCGGAACAGACTTCGGCCAACCTTGAATACCATGTACAGCCGCTGTCGCTCGAGCGTTTTGGCGAACCGCTGCACGCGTTCCCGGCGTTTACCGCCTCGGTCTGCGACCTGCGCCCGCAAAGCCGCGGGCGTATCGACATTCGCTCGGCCAACCCGGCGGATGCGCCGCTGATCCGCCCGAACTACCTCAGCCATCCGGAAGATCTGCGGGTGGCCGCCGATGCGATCCGCCTGACGCGCCGCATCGTCGCCGCGCCGGCCCTGAGCCAGTTCAAACCCGTGGAATATCTGCCGGGCGATGCGCTGCAGACCGAAGACGAACTGCATGAAGCCGCCGCACGCATCGGTACGACGATCTTCCATCCGGTCGGCACCTGCCGCATGGGCAGTGACAAAGACGCGGTGGTCGACGCCCAACTGCGCGTGCATGGCGTGCCTGGATTGCGCATTGCCGATGCGTCGATCATGCCGCGCATCACCTCCGGCAACACCTGTTCACCAACGCTGATGATCGCGGAAAAGGCCGCGCAGCTGATCCTTTCGCCGCCTACTGTAGGAGCGAGCTTGCTCGCGAAAAACGCAAAGGCAGCGCATTCACTCAGGTTTCCCGCGTAATCGTTGATGATTTTCGCGAGCAAGCTCGCTCCTACAGAAGGCGATGTAGAAATAGCGGCGCCACGGTTGGCGCCGACAGTGGAACAACAATAAATAATCACTGTGAGGGCTACCCGATGTCAGAACATGCTCAACCCTTGGGCTCGACGGTCAACACCGCCAGCATCCGCAACGACTCAAAGAAAGTCATCTTCGCCTCGTCCCTCGGGACGGTGTTCGAGTGGTATGACTTTTTTCTCTACGGCGCGCTGGCGGCGGTGATCAGCAAGCAGTTCTTTGCCGGCGTCAACGACACCACGGCGTTCATCTTCGCGCTGATGGCCTTTGCGGCCGGCTTTGTGGTGCGGCCATTCGGGGCGTTGGTGTTTGGCCGATTGGGCGACATGATCGGGCGTAAATACACCTTCCTGGTCACCATCATTCTGATGGGCGTTGCGACCTTCTGCGTCGGGCTGTTGCCGACCTATGCCAGTATCGGCATTGCGGCGCCGATCATCCTGATCGTGCTGCGCATGCTGCAAGGTCTTGCGCTGGGCGGCGAATACGGCGGCGCGGCCACCTATGTGGCCGAGCATGCGCCGGCCGGCAAGCGCGGCCTGCATACAAGCTGGATTCAATCCACCGCGACCCTCGGCCTGCTGTTGTCGTTGCTGGTGGTGCTGGCCTGCCGTTACTTTACCGGTGATCAGTTCGAGGTGTGGGGCTGGCGCATTCCGTTCCTGTTTTCCATCGTGCTGCTGGGCATTTCCACCTGGATACGCCTGAGCCTGCACGAGTCGCCCGCCTTCCTGAAGATGAAAGAGGAAGGCAAAGCGAGCAAAGCACCGATCCGCGATTCCTTTGGTAAGTGGGAAAACCTCAAGGTCGTGTTGATCGCGCTGTTCAGCATCAACGGCGGGCAAGCGGTGACTTTCTATGCGGCGCAGTTCTATGTGCTGTTCTTCCTCACCCAGTTCCTGAAGATGGACCCGGCCCTGGCCAACGTGTTGCTGATCATCAGCGTGGTGATTGGCGCGCCGTTCTTCATTTTCTTTGGTTGGCTGTCGGACAAGGTGGGACGCAAGCCGGTGTTGATGCTCGGCCTGCTGCTGGCGACCGTGCTGTACTTCCCGATCTTCAAGAGCCTGGCGCACTACACCAACCCGGCCATGGACCAGGCCAGCCGCCAGGCACCGATTACGGTACTCGCCGACCCGGCTACCTGCACCTTCCAGTTCGACCCGGTGGGCAAGGCGCGTTTTGACAGCCCCTGCGACAAGGTCAAGACCTTCCTGGTCAAGCAAGGCCTGCCCTACAGCAGCGCCGCCGCACCTGCCGGCAGCCCGGTGCAGGTCAGCGTGGGTGAAGTGCGTATCGACGGCTTTGACGAAGCGGCCCTGCGCGGCGCAGTGACCCTGGCCGGTTACCCTTCTTCGGCGAATGCGGCCCAGGTCAACAAGGTCATGGTGGTGGTACTGATCGTGGCGCTGATCCTGATAGCCGCCATGTGCTACGGCCCGCTGGCCGCGCTGATGGTGGAGCTGTTCCCGACGCGTATCCGCTACACCTCGATGTCCTTGCCCTACCACATCGGTAACGGCTGGTTCGGCGGGTTCCTGCCGACCGTGTCCTTTGCTTTGGTGGTGTACACCGGCGATATCTTCTACGGTCTGTGGTACCCGGTGGTGGTGACCGGAGTAAGCCTGGTGGTGGGGATGATTTGCCTCAAAGAAACGCGGCATGTGGATATCGATAACAACTGATCCTTCCTGGAATATTGGAAGTCCCCTGTGGGAGCGGGCTTGCCCGCGATAGCGATGGGTCAGTCATTACAACATCGACTGAACCACCGCTATCGCGGGCAAGCCCGCTCCCACATTTTGTTTTTGCGGTGCTCACACAAATTGCTGTACATCCATACAGATAATAGTTGCCCAAACGTCTCTTACTAAGCATTCTGCACAGCATCAACCCCGATCTGATGTGACGACCATGCGGCTGTACCTCTGTGAAAAACCCTCCCAGGCCAAGGATATCGCGGCCGTGCTCGGCGCCAGCCGCCGGGGCGATGGCTGCTGGCTGGGCAATGGCGTCACAGTCACCTGGTGCATCGGCCACCTGCTGGAAACCGCTCCGCCGGATGCCTACGACGCCAAGTACAAACGCTGGGTGCTGGCCGACCTGCCGATCGTCCCGGACAAGTGGAAGATGCTGGTCAAACCCAAGACCGCCAGCCAGTTCAAGGCGGTCAAGCGACTGCTGGGGGAAGCCCAGGAGCTGGTGATCGCCACCGACGCCGACCGTGAAGGCGAGATGATCGCCCGCGAGCTGGTGGAGCATTGCCGCTACCGAGGGCCGATCCAGCGGCTGTGGCTGTCGGCACTGGACGATGCCTCGATTCGCAAGGCCTTGGCGGCGCTCAAGCCAGGGGCCGAGACCTTCAGCCTGTATCACTCGGCGCTGGGCCGCTCCCGCGCCGACTGGCTGATCGGCATGAACATGAGCCGCCTGTTTACCCTGCTCGGGCGTCAATCCGGCTATCAAGGCGTGCTGCCGGTGGGCCGCGTCCAAACGCCAACCTTGCGGCTGGTGGTGGACCGCGACCGCAGCATCGCCGATTTTGTGCCGGTGGCTTACTGGGCCATCGATGTCGACCTGCGCCACGAACGCATGACTTTTACCGCTCAATGGCGTGCGGCAGAAGACGCCTGTGATGACCAGGGTCGTTGTCTCAACCCGCAACTGGCGCGGGACGCCGCTATGGCCATGGAAAACGCCGCCACCGCACAGTTGGTGAAGTTGCGAACCGAGCGCATGCGCGAAGTGGCCCCCCTGCCCTTCGACTTGGGCACGCTGCAGGAAATCTGCTCCAGGAAACTCGGCCTCGGGGCCCAGGAAACCCTCGACATTGCCCAATCCCTCTACGAAACCCACAAGGTCATCACCTACCCGCGCAGTGACTGCGGCTACTTGCCCGTGAGCCAGCACACCGAGGCGCCGAAGATTCTCGCCGCGCTGGGCCGCGCAGATACGGCGGTTGCCGACCTGATGCCGTATATCGATCCCCAGCGCCGCTCCCGGGCGTGGAACGACGCCAAGGTCAGCGCTCACCACGGCATCATCCCCACCGGGGCCGGCAAAGACGTCGGCCAACTCACCGGCAAACACCGCGCGGTCTACACGTTGATTCGCGCGCGCTATCTGGCGCAGTTCCTGCCCAACCATGAATACGACCGCACCCAGGCGGATTTCGATTGCGCGGGCCAAGCCTTGCGCGCGGTGGGTAAATTGGTGATCGAACCGGGCTGGAAGCGCGCCTTGCCCGAGGCTCTGGCGCCCATCAAGGGCCGTGAAGCACCGGCACCGCAGGCCCTGCCGATGCTGGTGCAGGGCCAGGATTATGCGGTGGCCAAGGTCAACCTCAAGGACCTGTGGACTCAGCCCCCCAAGCCCTTTACCGAAGGCGACCTCATAAAAGCGATGAAAAACGTCGCCAAGCTGGTGCAAGACCCGCTGCTCAAACAGAAACTCAAGGACACCACTGGCATCGGCACCGAGGCCACCCGCGCCGGGATTATCCAGGGCCTGCTCGACCGGGGTTACCTGGTGAAGAACGGCAAGGCCCTGTCCGCCACGCCGGCGGCGTTCAGCCTGATCGATGCGGTGCCACGGGCCATTGCAGACCCTGGCACCACCGCCATTTGGGAACAGGCGCTGGACATGGTGCAAAGCGGTGAGATGAGCCTGGAAGAGTTCGTCGCCAAGCAGGCGGCCTGGATGAGCAAGCAAGTGGCCCGCTGCAACGGCATGCGCATGACCATCACCGGTCCGGCCAGCCCGGCGGGTCGAGGCGCCACACCGTGGAAAAAGAAGCGCAAAAGTGCGCCACGCAAGACCGCCGCCGGCCCCAAGCGCGCGAAAAAACCGTCAAATGCCGGGTAAACACCGAAAAAATACGTCGAATGACGTTTTTCGACGGGTTTAACGCCGCTTTGGACCTTGCCGCAGCGTGGGCCGTCTAGGATTCTGTAGGGACCTGCTGAGCTTCTAACAACAACACCGGAGTGGCCGACATGAAAACCGTTGCACAAGTACTCAAAGCCAAGGACCAGAAAAACCAGGACGTCCACACCATCCAATGGGACCACACCGTGTTTGAAGCGCTGGTCCGGATGTCGGAGAAAAACGTCGGGGCATTGCCGGTCGTCAAGGACGGCGTGGTGGTCGGGATCATCAGCGAACGTGATTACGCACGTAAACTCATCCTCAAGGGGTTGTCGTCGGTGACCACGCGGGTCGATGACGTGATGAGTTCTCCAGTGATCACTGTTGATACCCGTAAAACTGTCGATGAATGCATGAACATCATGACCGACAGTCACTTGCGCCATCTGCCGGTGGTCGAAGACGGCAAGCTGCTTGGCCTGCTGTCCATCGGTGACCTGGTCAAGGAGGCCATTGCCGAACAGGCTGACCTGATCAAACAGCTGGAGCAGTACATTCGCGGCGAATAGGGGAAACCATGCTCGACACGCTGGAACATCAGGAGCAACACCTCGACACGCTGCATCGGGCCATGGCCGAACGGCGCTTTCTAGTGCTGACCGGAGCTGGAATCAGCACGTCGTCGGGCATTCCCGATTACCGTGACAGCGAAGGCGTGCGTCGCGGCAAGGCGCCGATGATGTACCAGGAGTTCCTTGCCACTGCGCAGGCGCGGCGCCGTTATTGGGCGCGGGCGATGCTGGGGTGGCCGAGGGTCCGCGTTGCGCAGCCGAACCAGGCACACCTGGCGCTGGCGACGTTGCAGCAACGCGAGCGTATCAGCGCTTTGATCACGCAGAACGTCGACACCCTGCATGATCAAGCCGGTAGCCATGACGTGATCGAACTGCACGGCAGCCTGCACCGGGTGCTGTGCCTGGATTGCCAGTCGCGCAGCGCGCGCGATGCAGTCCAGCGACAGCTGGAAATCGACAACCCTCACATGGTGCAAGTCCAGGCGGTGCAGGCGCCGGACGGCGACACCTTGCTCGATCCCGCCTTTGAGGAAGACTTCCGGGTGCCCCGCTGCCCCCATTGCGATGGCGAACGCCTGAAGCCGGATGTGGTGTTTTTTGGTGAGAACGTAGCGCCCGCGACAGCGGCCCGGGCGATGGCGGCGGTGGAAAATGCGCAGGGCTTGTTGGTGGTGGGCTCGTCGCTGATGGCTTATTCGGCGTTTCGCTTGTGCAAGGCGATGGTCGAGCAAGGCAAGCCGGTGATGGCCATCAACCTGGGCAAGACCCGCGGGGATGAGTTGTTGCAGGTGAAGATCGAGGCCTCCTGCGAGCAGCTGTTGCCGCTGCTTGCTGCCCGATTCGAATAGAAAGAACCCCCACAAATCAGTGTGGGAGCTGGCTTGCCTGCGATAGCGTTGAATCAGTTGGCGAATGCTTGGCTGACACACCGCTATCGCAGGCAAGCCAGCTCCCACAGAGTCTTGTGCTGAATTGGCCGCCGAATCCTGCGACCCACCGCGCAAAAAATGACGCCCAAGTCACGTTTTTACGCATGTTCGCGTCCTCACGTAAAATTATGTAGTGAACAAAAATAATCACTACATAATTGTTGACGTAACGTTTTAGTCCTTGCATGATCTAGACGTCTCCCGGATCGGGAGCGTAGGCAACAAGCGTTTTGAAAGAGCTCGTCTGACCGCCGAGCTGTTTTTTCCGGATGTGCACTGCCCACAAGGCGGATTGATGAAGCTGACCGTCCTGAATGGATCGGTACAAGGAGCTCGAATGCTGCTTGTCTTCGTTATGAAAGCATTGCGTAGCAGTTCATCAGCAAGACTACATGCATCAGGTTCAAGACCCTGCCCGTATTCGGCAGACCGTCGCTGACGCCCGGTTTTCGGAACCGGAGACATCTAAGCAGTTTTAACGAATCAATTGATAGATCGCCAACTGGTCAAGGGGCTTACACATGAATCTGAACAACCAACCAACTATCGATGAATTGGCTGAGATGTTCGCAGCGCAGAAAGACACACTCGACGACCATATCCTGTGGATTGGCAAATCGGGCGAAGTCCAACTTGACTGCCTGGCGCCCCACACCGAAGAAGCCGAATTTGACCGTAATAACCGTGAGCTGGCGGCGCGCCTGAAGATGTACCGCCGAGGCCAGGGTTATGTCGGCAAGAAGGCGGCTGCCGATCGTAACTTCATCGAACATGTCTTCGACACACTTAACAATGCCTGGGCATCTTTTAAGGACAGCTCGCAAGTTAAAGTGATCGACCGCTACTACTAAGCAATACACGACAATAAATGTGGGAGCTGGCTTGCCAGCTCCCACACTTTTTTGGCGAGCTTAAAAAGTTGGAAACCGGCCCTGTGCCGCTTCATCCTGGAAGATATCAAACAACGCCTGCGCTGCCGCCGACAATTCGTGCCCCGGCTTGGTCAGCACACCAATCGGCCGCTGGATCACCGGACCGTTCAGGGTGATGCAATGGGCACCCGCCTCTTCCATCTGTCGCGCGCACAACGCAGGTACGGCGCTGACACCAAGGCCGCAGGCAACCATCTTTCCGACCGTTGCCAGTTGATGGCTTTCCAGGGCCACCGGCAGCTTCATCTGCAAGGCACCCAAGTGTTCCTCCAACATGACCCGCACCGTGGACGGCCGCTGCAAGGTGATGAACGGTTGTTCCAGCAAGGTTTTCCAATCGACCTCGGCACAGTGCGCCAGGGGCGAGTCCCCCGGAACGACCGCAATAAAGCGGTCCAGGTACAGCGGGGTAAACGCCAGCGATGAACCTTCAGAGGGCTCGAACGCCACGCCCAGCTCCACCTGCCGATCGCGCACCATTTCCAGTACTTGCTCATTGATCAAGTCGTGCACGGTGACATTCACCTGCGGGTAACGCGCACGGAATATCTTCAGGATCGGCGGCAGCAAGTTGCCTGCAAATGACGGCATCGCAGCGACGGTGACGCGCCCGCGTTGCAGGGTGAAGCGCTGGCGCAACTCGTCTTCGGCGTTGTCCCAGTCGGCAATCAGGCGGCGTGCCAGGGGCAGCAGGGATTCTCCTTCAGGGGTCAGCGCTACGTTTCGTGTATTACGGCTGAACAGGCGCCCGCCCAGCCCCTCTTCCAGGCCCTTGATCGTCAGGCTCAGCGCCGATTGGGAAAGGTGCAGGCGCTCGCACGCGGCGGCAAAACTCAGGCTCTGGGCCACTGCGAGAAAGGCGCGCATTTGTTTGACGGTCATGGCGGTGCTCCGGCGCGGGTCAACTATGCTGTTTTTTAAATCAATCAACCTTAAAAAACAACTTAACAAATAAATCCGTCGGAGCAACACTCGGTTCATTGCTGGCCGACAAACAATAAAAGAGGTGCATATGGCAGGTTTCGATAAACGCGTGGCGTCCTATGAAGAAGCCCTGGCAGGCCTGGAAGATGGTATGACCGTGCTCGCGGGCGGTTTTGGCCTGTGCGGCATTCCGGAAAACCTGATCAACGAGATCAAGCGCAAAGGCACCCGCGACCTGACGGTGGTTTCCAACAACTGCGGCGTTGATGGTTTCGGCCTGGGCGTGCTGCTGGAAGAAAAGCAGATCCGCAAGGTCATCGCTTCCTACGTGGGTGAAAATGCCCTGTTCGAGAAGCAATTGCTCAGCGGCGAGATCGAAGTGGTGCTGACGCCTCAAGGCACCCTGGCTGAAAAAATGCGCGCAGGCGGCGCCGGCATCCCGGCGTTCTTTACCGCCACCGGCGTCGGCACTCCGGTTGCCGAAGGCAAGGAAACCCGCGAATTCAACGGTCGCCCCTATTTGATGGAAGAGTCGATCACCGGCGACTTCGCCATCGTCAAAGGCTGGAAAGCCGATCACTTCGGCAACGTCATCTACCGTCACACCGCCCAGAACTTCAACCCGCTGGCCGCCACCGCCGGCAAGATCACCGTGGTCGAAGTCGAGGAAATCGTCGAACCGGGCGAGCTCGACCCGGCGCAGATCCACACCCCTGGCATCTACGTCGACCGGATCATCTGCGGCACCTTCGAGAAGCGCATCGAACAGCGCACCGTCCGCAAATAATCCAGCGCACATAATAAGAGGAACAGCACAATGGCTCTTACCCGCGAACAAATGGCACAGCGCGTCGCCCGCGAAATGCAGGACGGTTTCTACGTCAACCTCGGCATCGGCATTCCGACCTTGGTGGCCAACTACATTCCCGAAGGCATGGAAGTCATGCTGCAATCGGAAAACGGCCTGCTCGGCATGGGACCTTTTCCGACCGAAGACACCATCGATGCCGACATGATCAACGCCGGCAAGCAAACCGTCACCGCACGGATCGGCGCCTCGATCTTCTCTTCCGCCGAGTCCTTCGCGATGATTCGCGGCGGCCACGTCGACCTTACCGTGCTGGGCGCGTTTGAAGTGGACGTACACGGCAACATCGCTTCGTGGATGATCCCCGGCAAACTGGTCAAAGGCATGGGCGGCGCCATGGACCTGGTGGCCGGTGCGGAAAACATCATCGTGATCATGACCCATGCGTCCAAGGACGGTGAGTCCAAGCTGCTCAGCCAATGCAGCCTGCCATTGACCGGCGCGAACTGCATCAAGCGTGTGCTGACGGACCTGGCGTACCTGGAAATCGAAAATGGCGCTTTTGTCCTCAAGGAACGCGCACCTGGCGTTAGCGTTGAAGAGATTGTGAGCAAGACCGCCGGTAAACTGATCGTCCCGGACCACGTTCCAGAAATGCACTTCGAGTGAGGACAGAATTCATGCAAGACGTCGTGATTGTCGCTGCCACCCGCACCGCCGTGGGCAGCTTCCAGGGTTCGCTGGCGAATATTCCGGCGCCGGAACTGGGCGCCGCCGTGATCCGTCGCCTCTTGGAACAGACCGGCCTGGACCCGGCCCAGGTCGATGAAGTGATCCTCGGTCAGGTACTTACCGCCGGCAGCGGCCAGAACCCGGCGCGCCAGGCCTCCATCCTGGCCGGCCTGCCCCACGCGGTGCCCAGCCTGACCTTGAACAAGGTCTGCGGCTCGGGCCTCAAGGCGCTGCACCTGGGCGCCCAGGCCATTCGTTGCGGCGATGCCGAGGTAGTCATCGCCGGCGGCATGGAAAACATGAGCCTGGCCCCCTACGTATTACCCGCCGCGCGCACCGGTTTGCGCATGGGCCACGCCAAGATGATCGACAGCATGATCACCGACGGCCTGTGGGACGCGTTCAACGATTACCACATGGGGATCACCGCCGAGAACCTGGTGGACAAGTACGGCATCAGCCGTGAAGCGCAGGACGCATTCGCCGCGGCCTCCCAGCAGAAAGCGATCGCCGCTATCGAAGCGGGCCGTTTCGTCGACGAGATTACGCCAATCCTGATTCCCCAGCGCAAAGGCGACCCGGTGGCCTTCGCCGTGGATGAGCAGCCGCGCGCCGGCACCACCGCCGAATCCCTGGCCAAGCTCAAACCGGCGTTCAAGAAAGACGGCAGCGTGACCGCGGGCAACGCTTCGAGCCTCAATGACGGTGCCGCTGCGGTGCTGTTGATGAGCGCCGACAAAGCCAAGGCCCTGGGCCTGCCTGTTCTGGCACGCATCGCCAGTTACGCCAATGCCGGCGTCGACCCAGCCATCATGGGCATCGGCCCGGTCTCGGCCACCCGCCGCTGCCTGGACAAAGCCGGTTGGAGCCTGGGTGACCTGGACCTGATCGAAGCCAACGAAGCTTTCGCCGCGCAATCCCTGGCGGTGGGCAAAGAGCTGGAATGGGACGCCGAGAAGGTCAACGTCAACGGCGGCGCCATCGCCATTGGCCACCCCATCGGCGCTTCAGGCTGCCGCGTGCTGGTGACCCTGCTGCATGAAATGATCAGGCGCGACGCCAGGAAAGGCCTGGCCACACTGTGCATCGGCGGCGGCCAAGGCGTAGCCCTCGCCCTCGAACGCAGCTGACTGTGGAGCGATAACGAGCAATATGGAAAGGGCCTGGTTCCACGAAAACCAGGCCTTTTCTTTGCGCGGTATTCCTTAAAAACGCAACCCAAATGTGGGAGCTGGCTTGCCTGCGATGGCGATATACCTGTACCAAATGCTTAAGCTGACCCACCACCATCGCAGGCAAGCCAGCTCCCACCTCAGACCCCAATCGTCAGTCAGCACGCGGCACGGCAAACACCGCACTCGCCCGCACCACCACCTTATCCCCCACTTGCACACTCACCGTGGCAAACGCCATCTGCCGCCCGCGCTTGTGATGTTCCAGCCGCACTACAATCCATTCCCCGACCTGCACTGCCCCCAGGTAATCCAAGGTCATGCTTGCGGTAATCAACGGTAACGGCGGCTCACTGGAAAACGCCATCGCGTAGCCCATGCCGACATCCGCCAGGGTCGCCAATACGCCGCCGTGCACCGTACCGCGGCCGTTGGCATGGCGATTGTCGGCGCGCAGGCCAATTTCCAGATGCAGGCCTTCGCCCCGGCAATACGCCGGGCCCAGCAGATCAAGCAGGGGACTGCTGCGGGGCAATGAGACAAAACCTTCGGGAACGGCGTGGGCGATCATGGCGAGTTCTTCCTTGGAATCGGAATCGAGGTGTACTCCAGCCCCCAGGCTGCAGCCATCACCATCAACCACGCAAATCCCTCGCAATGCCCTGCAGTAATCCTCTAGAACCGCTTTACCCACTCAGCGCTTCATACAGCGCTGATACCGTTCATCCACGCGCTTGGCAAACCACGCCGTGGTGAGGTTGCGGGTGATCTTGGGGCTCTTGAGCACGATGCCCGGCAGGATCGCCCGCGGCATCGGCTTGCCGGCAGCTTTGTCGGCGAGTGCAAATACACGCTTGTAGAGGGTAGTCTCTTCAAAATCCGGTTGCTCGCCCTGCTCCAATTGGCTGCGGATACTCGGGTTGCGCATATCCAGCTTCGGTCCGAGGGAACGCACCGCCAGTTCAGTGGTGCCGGGCAGCAATGAACCGTAGCGGATCAAATCCCCATCCAGCGCCAGCTCGGTGCCCGATGCGCGGCTGACGGCGGCCTGGAATGCGGCATTGCGGCTGGCGTACCACCCGGCATTGAAGTCGGCGAAGCGATACAGCGGTTGATCGTAGTTCACCGGGTAGCCGAGCAAATGCGCGATACCGAAGTACATACCGCCACGGCGGGTGAATACTTCGCGACGAATAGTGCCGTCAACCGTGTAGGGATAACCCCGTGCCTGCTTCTGTGCAAAGTCGATGCTGACCTGCATCGGGCCGGCGGTATGCACCGGGTTGAAACCGCCAAACAGGGTGTTGCCCAACGGCACCATGCTGATGAAGTCATCGAAGATGCCGCTCAGGTCCCTTTCCGTGCGTGCTGCACTCAAGCGGTCGGCGTATGTCTTGCCGGTGGGCGAGCGCAACTGAAGTGCGCTGCGCACAACAAACGCCGGCACGTGGATTTTGCCGGCACGGCGCAGGATCTCGTCCTGGGCAATCTTGCCCATGTTCGGCACGGGCGGGTCCACCTGGAAAGTGGATTCCTGCTCGGTCACCGCCAGCACGGCGCAGATATTCTCGGTGCTGGGGTAGATTTTCTGGGTGTCGAAGGCGGTGTAGATGTCCTGGGCCCAACCATTGCGGTCCGGCACCTTGGCCGGCAGCAGGCGCACGACCTGCGCCTTCACCTCGGCCTCGCTGCGCTCCGGCTGTTGCGGGTTGCGCGTTGTGGAGCAACCGGCCAGGACCAATAACGAGAAAAGTAAAAGGGATAGATGGGACGAAGACATGCAAAGCTTCCTGGGCAGCGGAGCTGGAATACTACCTCACAAACGATGCAGGTAAATGTGGGAGCTGGCTTGCCTGCGATACACATAGGTATCTACATATCATTGTAGTGAGCGGGCTTGTCCCGCGCTGGGTGGCGAAGCCGCCCCAATAAGGACACCGCAGTGTTCCAGATGAAACCAGATCGTCTGGTTTGGGGCGGCTTCGCCACCCAGCGCGGGACAAGCCCGCTCACTACAGGGAGATTTTTTTGCCTTTGAAAGTTGTGTAGATACCTATGCTGCGATACAGGCACCTCGGTCTTTTCAGTGATACCGAGGTGATGCTATCGCAGGCAAGCCAGCTCCCACAGTTGATTTGCGGTGCGCGTCAGATCCCGGCCAGCGCCAAGTCCATCGCAAAGTAGGTGAAGATCAGGTCCGCACCCGCACGCTTGATCGAGCCCAACGTTTCGCGCACCACACGGTCTTCATCAATCGCCCCGGCCTGGGCGCCGAACTTGATCATCGCGTACTCACCGCTGACCTGATACGCCGCCACCGGCAGGCGCGAGGCTTCGCGAATATCGCGGATGATGTCGAGGTAGGCCCCCGCCGGCTTGACCATCAGCGCGTCCGCGCCTTCCTGTTCGTCCAGCAGCGATTCGCGCACGGCTTCGCGGCGGTTCATCGGGTTCATCTGGTAGCTTTTGCGGTCGCCCTTGAGCGCGCTGCCGCCGGCTTCGCGGAACGGGCCGTAGAGCGCCGAGGCGAATTTGGTGGAGTACGCCATGATCGGGATATGGGTGAACCCCGCCTCATCCAGGGCGCGGCGGATCGCCTGGACCTGGCCGTCCATCGCCGCCGAAGGGGCGATCACATCGGCACCGGCGCGGGCGGCGGCCACGGCTTGCCTGCCGAGGTTGACCAGGGTCGCATCGTTATCGACATGGGCGCCGTGCATCACGCCGCAATGGCCATGATCGGTGTATTCACAGAAGCAGGTATCGGACATCACGATCATTTCCGGCACGGCGTCCTTGATGGTCGAGGACATGCGCGAGACCAGGCCGCGTTCTTTCCAGGTGTCGCTGCCGCTGGCGTCCAGGTGGTGGGACACACCAAAGGTCATCACCGACTTGATGCCGGCACGCGCATAACGCTCGATCTCGGCGGCCAGCTTCTTTTCCGGGATGCGCTGCACGCCTGGCATGCTGGTGATCGGCACGAAGTCATCGATTTCTTCTTCGACAAAAATCGGCAACACCAGGTCGTTAAGGGTGAACTCGCTTTCCTGGAACAGGCCACGCAGCTCCGGGGAGCGGCGCAGGCGGCGTGGACGGGCTTGGGGGAACTGACTGGTCATGGCTTTCCTGGATAAAGGTCAACACTTTGGGACGAAGCTTATGCCCCCAGGCACCGGCAACACAAACCCGGAGGGCCCAACAGTGTATTGCGCGGCCCGTAACAATTCATTGATCTAGAGCCGTAGACGCCCTTCGATGCACACCGCCACCGCGCCGCCCACCCAGATGTCTTCGCCCTGGCGTTCGACCCGGATGCGCCCTGCCCGGCCCAGAACCGTGCCCTGGCTGACCACATAGCACTCCGGCACCAGGCCTTCGGCCAGCAGCCATTGCGCCACACCAGCGTTCAGGCTACCGGTGGCCGGGTCCTCCTGGGCGCCGTCGCCGGCGATGAAGGCACGGACTTCAAATTGCGCATCCATGTCGTCCCGCGCAGGGTCGCAGGGGGCAATCACACCCACCGCCAGCCCCAACAGCTGCGAGTAATCGGGTTGTAAAGACAGGACCTGGCGACGATCGGCCAACATCACGGCCAGCCAGCCCGCGCCATTATCGACCCATTGGCTGCGCAGAATCTCTTCGGGCGCCAGGCCCAAGGCCAGGCGCACGCGTTCCAGCACAGGCGCTTCGACCGGGCCTGAGCGCAACAACGGCGGCGCGATAAACGCCAGCTCATCGCCCTGGCGCCGGATACGCACCAGGCCAATCTCGCATTCCTGGATAATTTCCTCGCCTTTGGCGATGCCGCCTGCCTGCAGCCAGGCATGGCAACTGCCCAGCGTCGGATGCCCGGCAAACGGCAGTTCCGTCAGGGTGGTGAAAATGCGCACCCTGTAGTCAGCCCTGGGATCACGCGGGGTCAGCAAAAACGTGGTTTCACTGAGGTTGGTCCAGTTGGCGAAGTCCGCCATCTGCTGGTCGGTCAGGCTGTCGGCGCCGAACACCACCGCCAACGGGTTGCCCTTGAGCGGTACGCTGCTGAATACGTCCAGCTGTTTGAAATCGAAAATCGGCATGCTTCAGCTCGGAATCGTCAGGCCACGGATCACCGCCGGCCGTGCGACGAAACCGTCCAGCGCGCGCAGTACATTGGGGAAGTCGGCGATGCCTACCAGGTCACCGGATTCGTAGAAACCGATCAGGTTGCGGATCCATGGAAAGGTGGCGATGTCGGCGATGCTGTAGTCGTCGCCCATGATCCAGGTGCGGCCCAGCAGGCGTTTTTCCAGCACGCCCAGCAGACGTCGGGATTCGGCGGCGTAACGGTCACGGGGGCGTTTGTCTTCGTAGGCCTTGCCGGCGAATTTGTTGAAAAAACCCAACTGGCCGAACATCGGCCCGATACCGCCCATCTGGAACATCAGCCACTGAAGCGTCTCATAGCGGCTCGCCGGGTCTTCGGACAGCAGTTGGCTGGTTTTCTCCGCCAGATAGATCAGGATCGCGCCGGACTCGAACAACGCCAGGGGCTGGCCGCCGGGGCCATTGGGGTCGATGATCGCGGGGATCTTGTTGTTGGGGTTCAGCGACAGGAATTCGGCGGACAACTGGTCCTGGGTCTCGAAGCTGACCTTGTGTGCTTCGTAGGGCAGGCCCAGCTCTTCGAGCATGATCGATACTTTTACCCCGTTGGGGGTCGGCAGCGAGTACAGTTGCAACCGCTCGGGATGCCGGGCGGGCCATTTGCTGTTGATCGGGAACGCGGCAAGTGGGTTCATCGCAGGGACCTCGGTGGAAAGTGCCCATCATAGTCATCTGCCGGGCGTCCTGCTTGGGTCATCAATACGCAACAAGCGCCGGCTAAAATCCGGCGTGGGCGAACCAATAGGCCCACGCGCACTCTTAAGTGCGCTCAACGGTGAATGGAGACGACGCGCTACATCGACAGGGAACACCGCAGGACGCCGGATGCGTCACTGGGGCCGGGCTTGTCCGCCTTAATCCGATGCACTGAAGACGCGATAACAATGACCCTCAAACCCCTGAGCCTTGCGCTGCGCCTGAAACGATATTCATACATCATGTTGCCGCTGCTACTGGCAGGCGGCGCTATCGGCCTGACCCTGGAGTCGCGCACCAGCCGCGCCGAACAAGTCGACGGCGTGCAAACCCTGATATTCCTGCGCCACGGTGAGAAACCCGCCGGCGGCCTGGGCCAGCTCAACTGCCAGGGCCTCAACCGCGCGATGAACCTGGCCACCCTGCTGCCGGAAAAATTCGGCAATGCCGATTTCGTATTTGCCGCCAACCCGACGCGTAATGTGGAAGAAGGCGAGCTGGACAATTCCTACAGCTACATTCGCCCACTGATGACCATCAGCCCCAGCGCCATCAAGCTCGGCCTGCCGGTGAACATCAAGTTTTCCGCCAACGACACCAGCGCCCTCGCCGACGAGTTGGTGGAAGACAAGTACCACAACGCCACGATCTACACCGCCTGGTCCCACGGCTACTTGCCGGAGTTGATCAACAAGGTGGCCAGCGAAGCCTCTGGCGAAAAGCACACCATCACCGACGATTGGTCCGGCAGCGACTACGACACCTTGTACGTGCTGACATTGACCTGGCACAACGGCAAGGCCTCACTGCTCAGCCGCAATTACAAGCAAGGCTTGAACGACGGCGACGAAAGCTGCCCGGAACCAACACAGGTGAGTGCAGATAGCTGACAGCGTATGATGCGCCGCTATCGACTCATTCGCGGATCATCACCATGCCCGACCTCATGTCCTCCCAGCCCAACCGGGGCTGGTCCTTCTGGTGGAAACCGGCACTGTTCCTGCTGGTCGCCTGCGTCGGCCTCTACTATGTGAAGTGGTCGCCCTACTACCTCAAGGCCTTTGTTGCCGCTGACAACCACAGCATCGGCGCCTCGATCCTCAATGATCAACAAAGCTCGCCCCTGGCGGCGGCGCTGGCCTATGCGCAGGTGTATTTCCTGGCGATCTGGAAAGCCGCGGTGTTGGCGGTGATCCTCGGTTCGCTGCTGCAGGTGCTGATCCCCCGTGACTGGCTGCTGCGTCTGTTCGGGCGTGCCGGGCTGGGCTCGACCCTGCGCGGCGGGCTGTTCGCCTTGCCGGGGATGATGTGCAGTTGCTGCGCGGCGCCGGTGGCGGCGGGTATGCGGCGCCAGCAGGTGTCGGTGGGCGCGGCGCTGGCTTTCTGGATCGCCAACCCGGTATTGAACCCGGCCACCCTGGTGTTCATGGGCTTTGTGCTGGGTTGGGGCTTTACCGCGTTGCGGTTGGTGGCGGGGATCGTGCTGGTGGTGGGCGTGTCGCTGGTGGCACAACGCATCGCGCGCCCCGACCAGGTGCCGGAAGCCGCACTGGATGCGGTCACCGAGGCCAGCACCGTCGAGTCGCAACCGTTCCTGAGCCGCTGGCTGCGCACCCTGTGGCAACTGTTCTGGAGCACCATCCCGATTTACATCCTGGCGGTGCTGATCCTGGGCGCGGCGCGGGTCTGGCTGTTCCCCCATGTGGATGGCGCCATGACCAACAGCCTGGTGTGGCTGGTGCCGCTGGCCATTGTCGGCACGCTGTTCGTGATTCCTACGGCGGCGGAGATTCCCATCGTACAAACCATGATGACCCTGGGCATGGGCGCCGGCCCGGCGGTGGCCCTGCTGATGACCCTGCCGAGCGTGAGCCTGCCGTCGCTGTTGATGCTGCGCAAGGACTTTGATGCGCGGGTGCTGGTGACGGTGGCGGGGTTGACGATGTTGGTGGGGGTGGTGTGCGGGTTGATCGGGGCGGTGGTCCTTTAGGTTTCGGGTGAGGCTCAGGGCCTCATCGCAGCATGGGTATCTACACAACTTTTTTAAGGCATGCGAGCATCTGTAGTGAGCGGGCTTGTCCCGCGCTGGGCTGCGAAGCGGCCCCAAACCAGGCGACTTGGATTTATCTGGAACTCTGCGGAGTATTTATTGGGGCGGCTTCGCCA
>NZ_MNPW01000026.1 GCF_001983175.1 Pseudomonas cedrina subsp. cedrina | reverse complement strand
ACTGGAAATAGGGTTCCCTGAGAGCGGTCTTCACCTTGGATATAGCGCATAAGAAAAATGCCCGTATCTTGCGATACGGGCATTTTCTTAAACCGGGCGGCAAATTGCTAGGTTTTCACACAGCCTGCGCTTGCGAGCATTATCTGAACCACCATCCGCCGGCCGCCCAGGTGTTTTACTGGCTGGGGCTGCTCAGCGACGTGGCCGGCAATGCCCTGGAAGCCCAGGGCTATTATCGAAAAGCCTTGTACCTGGACCCCCAGCACCCGCAGGCCTTGATGCACCTGGCCGCATTGCTTGAGGCCCAGGGCGACAATGCGGGGGCGCGCCGCTTGCAGGCGCGGGCCGCCCGTAGCGAGCGAGCTGACAGTGAGTCCAAACGATGAATAACACCGAGGCGCTCGACACCGCAGGCCTGGACTTGACCCTGGCCGATGCCCAAGCCATCGACGACTGCTGGAACCGCATCGGTATCCATGGCGACAAGTCGTGCCCGCTGCTGGCTGACCATATCCATTGCCGCAACTGCTCGGTGTACTCGGCAGCCGCCACGCGCTTGCTCGACCGTTACGCCTTGCAGCAGGACGCCCATCGCCCGCACGCCGCCATGGAGCGGGGTGAGGACGTGATTACCCGTTCCCTGCTGATGTTTCGTCTCGGCGAAGAATGGCTGGGCATTGCCACTCGGTGCCTGGTGGAAGTGGCGCCGCTGCAACCGATTCATTCCCTGCCGCATCAGCGCTCCCGCGCCTTGCTCGGCGTGGCCAATGTGCGTGGCGCGCTGGTGGCGTGCCTGTCGCTGGTGGACCTGCTGGGGCTGGACGACACGACCCGTGGCGCCAGCGGTGGGCGCATCATGCCGCGCATGCTGATCATCGCCGCGCAGGATGGCCCGGTGGTGGTGCCGGTGGATGAAGTCGACGGTATCCATGCCATAGATGAGCGCACCTTGAAGGCGGCATCCGCCTCGGGCACCCAGGCCAGCGGGCGCTTCACCCAGGGCGTGTTGCAGTGGAAAGGCCGCAGCCTGCGGTGGCTGGACGAGGCGCAATTGCTGACCGCCGTGACCCGGAGCCTCACATGACCCCCGACCAGATGCGCGATGCCTCGCTGCTGGAACTGTTCAGCCTGGAAGCCGATGCGCAGACCCAGGTACTGAGCGCGGGCCTGCTGGCCCTGGAGCGCAATCCGACCCAGGCCGACCAGTTGGAGGCGTGCATGCGCGCGGCGCACTCGCTCAAGGGCGCCGCGCGCATTGTCGGGGTGGACGCCGGGGTCAGCGTGTCCCATGTCATGGAGGATTGCCTGGTCAGCGCCCAGGAAAGCCGCCTGCGTCTGCAACCCGAACACATCGACGCGCTGCTGCAGGGCACCGACCTGCTGATGCGCATCGCCACGCCGGGCAATGACGTGGGGCCTGCGGATATCCAAGCCTATGTTGCATTGATGGAGCGCCTGCTGGACCCGTCACAGGCACCGATCCAAACGCCGCCGACGCCGACTGAACCGGCCCCCGCGCCCGTCGTTGTAGAGCCGCCACCGGAACCCGAACCCGCGCCGCCGGTTGCCGCCGAGCCGCCACGCCAGGGCAAACGCCTGACCG
The DNA here is from genome assembly GCF_001983175.1 of Pseudomonas cedrina subsp. cedrina. Classification (GTDB taxonomy): domain Bacteria; phylum Pseudomonadota; class Gammaproteobacteria; order Pseudomonadales; family Pseudomonadaceae; genus Aquipseudomonas; species Aquipseudomonas cedrina. The sequence continues at coordinate 19,140 of NZ_MNPW01000026.1, read as the reverse complement.
AAGGCGGCGAGCGCGTCCTGCGGGTGACCGCCGAGCGCTTGAACAGCCTGCTGGACCTGTCGAGCAAATCCCTGGTGGAAACCCAGCGGCTCAAGCCTTACCTGGCCAGCCTGCAGCGCCTCAAGCGCATTCAAAACCAAAGCGTACGGGCGATGGATGCCCTGGATGGGCAACTCAAGACCCAGCATCTGAGTCTTGAAGCCCAGGAGGCCCTGGCCGACACGCGCCGCCTGCTCAGTGAGGCCCAGGCCTTGCTGGCGGAAAAAACCGCCGAGCTGGACGAGTTCGGCTGGCAGGCCGGGCAGCGCGCCCAAGTGCTCTACGACACCGCGCTGGCCTGCCGCATGCGTCCGTTTGCCGATGTGCTGGCCGGCCAAGCGCGCATGGTGCGCGACCTCGGCCGCAGCCTGGGCAAGCAGGTGCGCCTGGAAATCGAGGGTGAAAAGACCCAGGTCGACCGCGATGTACTGGAAAAACTCGAAGCGCCGCTCACCCACCTGCTGCGCAATGCCGTCGACCACGGCATCGAAATGCCTGAGCAACGCTTGTTGGCGGGCAAGCCGGCTGAGGGCCTGATCCGCCTGCGTGCGTCTCACCAGGCCGGTTTGCTGGTACTGGAGTTGAGCGATGACGGCAATGGCGTCGACCTGGAGCGCCTGCGCGGCACCATCGTCGACAGGCATCTGTCACCGCTTGAAACCGCGCTGCGCTTGAGCGAAGAAGAATTGCTGACGTTCCTGTTCCTGCCGGGTTTCAGCCTGCGCGACAAGGTCACTGAAGTGTCCGGGCGCGGGGTGGGCCTGGATGCGGTGCAGCATATGGTCCGCCAGTTGCGTGGTGCCGTGGTGCTGGAGCAGGCGGCCGGGCAGGGCAGTCGTTTCCATCTTGAAGTGCCGCTGACCCTGTCGGTGGTGCGCAGCCTGGTGGTGGAAGTCGGCGAAGAAGCCTACGCGTTTCCGCTGGCCCATATCGAGCGCATGTGCGACCTGGCGCCGGACGATATCGTGCAATTGGAAGGCCGCCAGCATTTCTGGCACGAAGGCCGGCATGTAGGACTGGTCGCCGCCAGCCAACTGTTGCAGCGTCCGGCAGGGCAGGGTCAGTCCGAAACGCTCAAAGTGGTGGTGATCCGCGAGCGCGATGCGGTGTACGGGATTGCCGTGGAACGCTTTGTCGGCGAGCGTACGCTGGTGGTGCTGCCGCTGGATGATCGCCTGGGCAAGGTCCAGGATATCTCCGCCGGCGCCCTGCTGGATGACGGCTCGGTGGTGTTGATCGTCGACGTGGAGGACATGCTGCGCTCGGTGGATAAACTGCTCAATACCGGCCGATTGGAACGTATTGCCCGGCGCAACCAACAAACCACTGAGGCGCCGCGCAAGCGGGTGCTGGTGGTCGACGACTCGCTGACCGTGCGTGAGCTGCAGCGCAAATTATTGCTTAATCGTGGTTACGAAGTGGCCGTGGCGGTCGATGGCATGGACGGCTGGAACGCCTTGCGTTCCGAAGACTTTGACCTGTTGATCACAGATATTGATATGCCTCGTATGGACGGTATTGAATTGGTCACACTCTTGCGCCGCGACAGTCGCTTGCAATCATTGCCGGTGATGGTGGTGTCCTACAAGGATCGCGAAGAAGACCGACGTCGGGGACTGGACGCCGGCGCCGACTATTATTTGGCCAAAGCCAGTTTTCATGATGATGCCCTGCTGGACGCCGTGGTGGAACTGATCGGAGGCGCGCGGGCATGAGGATTGCAATCGTCAATGACATGCCTCTGGCGGTGGAAGCCTTGCGCCGCGCCTTGAGCTTCGAGCCCGCGCACCAGGTGGTGTGGGTGGCCAGCAATGGCCTGGAAGCGGTGCAGCGCTGCGCCGAACTCACCCCGGACCTGATCCTGATGGACCTGATCATGCCGGTGATGGACGGCGTTGAGGCCACCCGGCGGATCATGACCGAGACCCCGTGCGCGATCGTCATTGTGACGGTCGACCGCCAGGCCAATGTCAGCCGCGTGTTCGAGGCCATGGGGCACGGCGCCCTGGATGTGGTGGACACGCCGCCCCTGGGCGTCGGCAACCCCAAGGACGCGGCGGCGCCGCTGCTGCGCAAGATCCTCAATATCGGCTGGTTGATCGGCCAGCGCGGCAGCCGTGTGCGGGCTGAAAGCGTTGCGCCGCGTATCACCGGCAAACGCCAGAGCCTGGTGGCCATCGGCTCCTCGGCCGGTGGCCCGGCCGCCCTGGAAGTACTGCTCAAGGGCTTGCCTCGGGATTTTGCGGCCGCCATCGTGCTGGTGCAGCACGTGGACCAGGTGTTCGCCGCCGGCATGGCCGAGTGGCTGAGCAGCGCCTCTGGCCTGCCGGTGCGCCTGGCCCGCGAAGGCGAGCCACCGCAAAGTGGCGTGGTGCTGCTGGCCGGCACCAACCATCACATTCGTCTATTGAAGAATGGCACGCTAGCCTATACCGCAGAGCCGGTGAACGAGATCTACCGGCCTTCGATCGATGTTTTTTTCGAAAGCGTGGCCAGCCACTGGAATGGCGATGCCGTCGGCGTTCTGTTGACCGGCATGGGGCGCGACGGGGCCCAGGGCCTCAAGTTACTGCGTGAACAAGGTTATTTGACCATCGCCCAGGATCAGCAAAGCTCGGCGGTGTATGGCATGCCCAAAGCGGCGGCGGCAATTGATGCCGCTGTTGAAATTCGCCCACTGGACAGGATTGCGCCCCGATTGCTGGAGGTGTTTGCAATATGATCACTCCCCTGCGCAGTGCTGGCCAGCAGGAAGTAATTCAGGTGACTGCACATGAATGATTTACAGATCGACGACATCAAGACCGACGAGAACGCCGCCATGGTGTTGCTGGTCGACGACCAGGCCATGATCGGTGAAGCCGTGCGGCGTGGCCTGGCCCATGAAGAAAACATCGACTTTCATTTCTGCGCCGACCCGCACCAGGCGATTGCCCAGGCGATCCGCATCAAGCCGACCGTTATCCTGCAAGACCTGGTGATGCCCGGTCTTGACGGCCTGACCCTGGTGCGCGAATACCGCAACCACCCGGCGACCGCGAATATCCCGATCATCGTGCTGTCGACCAAGGAAGACCCGCTGATCAAGAGCGCGGCGTTCTCGGCCGGGGCCAACGATTACCTGGTCAAGCTGCCGGACAACATCGAACTGGTGGCGCGCATTCGCTATCACTCGCGCTCCTACATGACCCTGCTGCAACGGGATGCGGCTTATCGCGCGTTGCGCGTCAGCCAGCAGCAGTTGCTGGACACCAATCTTGTGCTGCAACGGCTGGTGAACTCCGACGGGCTTACCGGGCTGTCGAACCGTCGGCACTTCGATGAATATCTGGAACTGGAATGGCGGCGTGCCATGCGCGACCAGACCCAGCTGTCGCTGCTGATGATCGACGTGGACTTCTTCAAGACCTACAACGACAGCTTTGGCCACGTTGAGGGTGACGAAGCCTTGCGCAAAGTCGCCAACACCATCCGCGAAGCCAGTAGCCGTCCTTCCGACCTGCCGGCGCGTTATGGCGGCGAAGAGTTTGCCCTGGTGCTGCCCAACACCTCGCCGGGTGGGGCTCGGCTGGTGGCCGAGAAACTGCGCATGGCGGTGGCGGCACTGAAAATCCCGCACATCGCCCCGGCCGAGGGCGCAAGCCTGACCATCAGCATCGGCCTGTCGACGATGACGCCGGTGCAGGGTACGGATTGCCGACAGTTGATCATGGCGGCGGACAAGGGGTTGTATACGGCCAAGCATAATGGGCGCAATCAAGTCGGGATCGAGTAATCCAGAACAACGTGGATCTCATGTGGGAGCTGGCTTGCCTGCGATAGCGGTCTGTAGTGAGCGGGCTTGTCCCGCGCTGGGTGGCGAAGCCGCCCCAACCTAGGCGACTCGGTTTTAACTGGAGCACCGAGGTGTCTTTATTGGGGCGGCTTCGCCCCCCAGCGCGGGCGGTGCGACGATTCGACAAGCCCGCTCACTACACACCGTCTTCGAGCAAGCCCGCTCCCACATTGGATATTCATCGGTCATCAAACTCGCCTTTTCGCCAAGCGGGCTGCCGTTTGACCCCATTTGCCGTTATACTCGCCGGCTTTCAAAAGTTCGCCAACGAGTGCTGCCCGCCATGGAAATCAACCCGATCCTTAACACCATCAAGGACCTGTCCGAGCGCTCCGAAACTATTCGGGGGTATCTTTGACTACGATCAAAAGCATGAGCGTCTGACCGAAGTCAATCGCGAGCTTGAAGATCCTGCTGTCTGGAACAAACCTGAATACGCCCAGGAACTGGGCCGCGAGCGCGCTGCGCTGGCGCAGATCGTCGACACCCTCGATGAACTGAACACCGGTCTGGCCGATTGCCGTGACCTGCTGGACATGGCCGTCGAAGAAGACGACGAAGGCGCAGTGGGCGATGTCGTCGCCGAGCTGGCCCGTCTCGAGGAGAACCTCGCCAAGCTCGAATTCCGCCGCATGTTCAGCCACGAAATGGACCCGAACAACGCCTACCTGGACATCCAGGCCGGTTCCGGCGGCACCGAGGCCCAGGACTGGGCCAACATCCTGCTGCGCATGTACCTGCGCTGGGCGGACAAGCGCGGTTTCGAAGCGACCATCATGGAGCTGTCCGCCGGTGAAGTCGCCGGTATCAAGGGCGCGACCGTGCATATCAAGGGCGAATACGCCTTTGGCTGGCTGCGTACCGAAATCGGCGTGCACCGCCTGGTGCGCAAGAGCCCGTTCGACTCCGGCAACCGTCGCCACACCTCGTTCTGCGCGGTTTTCGTCTCGCCAGAGATCGACGACAAGGTGGAAATCGAGATCAACCCGGCCGACCTGCGCATCGACACCTACCGCTCCTCCGGCGCCGGTGGCCAGCATGTCAACACCACCGACTCGGCCGTACGTATTACCCACGTACCGACCAACACCGTGGTCAGTTGCCAGAACGAGCGTTCCCAGCACGCGAACAAAGACACCGCCATGAAAATGCTGCGGGCCAAGTTGTACGAGCAGGAAATGCAGAAGCGCAACGCCGCTTCCCAGGCGCTGGAAGACACCAAGTCGGATATCGGCTGGGGCCACCAGATCCGTTCTTATGTGCTCGATGCGTCGCGGATCAAGGATCTGCGCACCAACATCGAACGCAGTGACTGCGACAAGGTACTCGACGGCGATATCGACGAATACCTGGAAGCCAGCCTGAAATCGGGGCTGTAAAGACTGTAGGCGATCCCCGGCCACAGGCCTGGGACAACGAACCTGATGGAAAATCAAAAGACATGAGCGACCAACAACTCGATCCGCAAGCCCTGCAACAGGAAGAAAACTCCCTGATCGCCCTGCGCAAGGAAAAGCTTGCTGCCGAGCGCGCCAAGGGCAATGCCTTCCCCAATGACTTCCGCCGCGAAAACTACTGCGAGGCCTTGCAGACTCAATACGCGGACAAGACCAAGGAAGAACTGGCAGAGGCTGCGATCCCGGTCAAGGTGGCAGGTCGCATCATGCTCAACCGTGGCTCGTTCATGGTGATCCAGGACATGACCGGGCGTATCCAGGTCTACGTCAACCGCAAGACCCTTTCCGAAGAAACCCTGGCCGCGGTGAAAACCTGGGACATGGGCGACATCATTGCCGCCGAAGGTACCCTGGCCCGCTCCGGAAAGGGCGACCTGTACGTTGAAATGACCCACGTGCGCCTGCTGACCAAGTCGCTGCGTCCGCTGCCGGACAAGCACCACGGCCTGACCGACACCGAGCAACGCTATCGCCAGCGCTACGTTGACCTGATCGTCAATGAAGACGTGCGCAAGACCTTCCGCGTGCGTTCGCAGGTCATCGCCCACATCCGCAGCTTCCTGATGCAGCGTGACTTCCTGGAAGTGGAAACCCCGATGCTGCAAACCATCCCGGGTGGTGCCGCGGCCAAGCCGTTCGAAACTCACCACAACGCGCTGGACCTGCCAATGTTCCTGCGTATCGCGCCGGAGCTGTACCTCAAGCGCCTCGTGGTCGGCGGCTTCGAGAAGGTATTCGAGATCAACCGCAACTTCCGTAACGAAGGTGTCTCGACCCGCCACAACCCGGAATTCACCATGTTGGAGTTCTACCAGGCTTACGCCGACTACGAAGACAACATGGACCTGACCGAAGAGCTGTTCCGCGAGCTGGCGCAGTTGGTATTGGGCAGCACCGACGTGCCGTACGGCGACAAGGTGTTCCACTTCGGCGAGCCGTTCGTGCGCCTGTCGGTGTTCGATTCGATCCTCAAGTACAACCCCGAGCTGACGGCCGACGACCTGAACGACATCGACAAGGCCCGTGCCATCGCCAAAAAAGCCGGGGCCAAGGTGCTCGGTTTCGAAGGCCTGGGCAAATTGCAGGTGATGATTTTCGAAGAGCTGGTGGAGCACAAGCTGGAACAGCCGCACTTCATTACCCAGTACCCGTTCGAAGTGTCGCCGCTGGCCCGTCGCAACGATGACAACCCGAACGTCACCGACCGTTTCGAGCTGTTCATCGGCGGCCGCGAAATCGCCAACGCCTACTCCGAGCTTAACGACGCGGAAGATCAGGCCGAGCGCTTCATGGCCCAGGTGGCCGACAAGGACGCCGGCGACGATGAGGCCATGCACTACGACGCCGACTTCGTCCGCGCCCTTGAATACGGCATGCCGCCAACCGCCGGTGAAGGCATCGGCATCGACCGCCTGGTAATGCTCTTGACCAACTCGCCGTCGATCCGCGACGTGATCCTGTTCCCGCACATGCGGCCCCAAGCGTAACCGTAGCGAAATTCAGAGCCGCCTTTTATAAGGCGGCTTTTTTATGTGGCGTTTATAAGCGTCAAGCAAACAGCGCCAGGTTATCGTTCCCTCGCTCTGCGTGGGAATGCATACCGTGACGCTCCGCGTCACCTTATAAAGGAAGATTTGTCGTGAACCGCGTAACCGCACAAGAAGGCGCCGCCGGCATTGCCGCTGCCGTGGCTGAAAGCGTCCAGTACCAGGGCCGCAAGGCCAGCCGTCGCGGCAGCGAACAACGCAGGCAGGACATTCTCGATGCGGCCATGCGTATCGTGGTGCGTGATGGCGTACGGGCCGTGCGCCATCGGGCGGTGGCGGCGGAGGCGGGGGTGCCGCTGTCGGCCACCACCTACTATTTCAAGGATATCGATGACTTGCTCACCGATACCTTTGCCCAATACGTTGAACGCAGCGCCGCCTTCATGGGCAAGCTCTGGGTGCGTAACGAAGGCCTGCTGCGCGAAATGGTCGCGTACGGCGACGGCAGCCCGGCATCCCGCTCGCAACTGGCCGATGACATCGCGCGGCTGACCGCCGATTATGTCTTGCGCCAGCTGACCAACCGCCGAGAACACCTGATGGCCGAGCAGGCCTTTCGCCAGGAGGCGTTGCTCAACCCGCGCCTTGCCGAATTGGTGCGTTCCCATCAGCAGATCCTGTTGCAGGGCACCGGGCAGTTTTTCCAGGTATTGGGCTCGCGCGAACCGCAACAGGATGCCAAAGTGTTGACGGCGATAATCAGTCGGATGGAATATCAAGGCCTGTTGGGCGGCGCAGAGCCTCTGACCGGTGAAGAGATGCTTGAGATCCTCAAGCGTTACATGCATTTGGTGTTGGCCTCGGTCTAGCCAGGCCTGTGCGCGATCTGCTTTATGTGGGAGCTGGCTTGCCTGCGATAGCATCACCTCGATGTACCTGAAGTATCGAGGTGCCTGTATCGCAGGCAAGCCAGCTCCCACATCTGACGGGGTATTACATGAAAACCTGGCGTCTTGCGGTAATCGCCTTGTCGTTCCTGCTGCTCAGCGGTTGCCTGGTCACCTTCAAGAACCCGCTGCCCGCGCGCGAAGCGGCGCCGCATGAGCTGCTGGGCCAATGGGCCAGCAAGAACGCCTGGGGCGAGCCGCTCAATCTGCACATCACCAGCGCCGGCGAACACCGTTATAAAGCCGTGAGCTACCCTACAGCCAAGCCGGGCCAGCGCGACGAGTACCTGTTTACGGTTTCGCGCCATGGCAGTCGCTGGTACCTGTCGGCGCCGTTGCCGGCCAAACTGGGTGGGCATTTCATCCTGGCCGGCTTTGAGATCAACGAAAAGCACGAATTGGTGGTCTACAACCTCGACCTCGACCAGATCCACCAGGCCATCGGCCAACAGGCGCTGCATGGCAGCACCGTGGAAACCGCCGAAGGCGATGGGGTGCTGGTCGACAGCAACATGGACCAGGTGTTTGCCTACCTGGATGACCCGGCCAACGCCGATGTATTCGTGGAAGCCGTGCGCTACCGGCGCGCGGGCCAATAACGTTCAAGAGGAAGCACCGGGTGGACGATTACCAGCAGACGATACGCACCTTGTCCGATCGCATTGTGCTGGCGCAAACACCGATACGCGTCCTCGATGCCGTGAAGTGGGACGACCACATTCGCCAGGGATTCCTCAAGGCCAAGGGCAAGGAAATGCCCGCAGTCGATCGTGATTACTATCTGAACCGGCCGCTGTCGTTCGACTCCAGCGCAGTGAAGCTGGAATTCCAGAACATCGAGCGCGATATCACCCGCCGCCTTGGCCAGTTCAGCCCGGTGGGGCAGATCATGCGCCGCATGTGCAGGGAATACCGCATGGTGGTGCGCATGCTTGAAGCGCGCGGCACCGAGGATTTCGGCCTGATCTCCCAGGAGCTGTATGGCGCCGCCTCCGATGCATTCCACGCCGGCGACCCGACCCTGGCTGATCTGGGCCTGATGCTGTCCGACTACCTGAACAATATCGACGGCCGTGGCGACCTCAAGGACGAAGCCAAGACCCTCACCGCCAAGGACGCCGTGGCCCTGCTGCAAACCCGCCTGAACAAAGTGTTTGGCGAGGCCGAAGAGACCATTCGCGTGTTCGAGTCCGACGGTATCGTCGCCGACGCCGCGGCGGGCGCCGACTACATCAAGATCCGCGCCGACGCGATGTTCAACGACCGCGATGTGCGGGCCCTGGAAGTGCATGAAGGCCTGGTGCATGTGGGCACCACGCTCAATGGCCAGAACCAGCCGATCTGCACCTTCCTGTCCAAGGGGCCGCCGTCGTCCACCGTGACCCAGGAAGGCCTGGCGATCCTGATGGAGATCATCACCTTCGCCTCCTACCCAAGCCGCCTGCGCAAACTGACCAACCGCACCCGCGCCATCCACATGGTGGAAGAGGGCGCCGACTTCCTCCAGGTGTTTGAGTTCTTCCGCGAGCAAGGCTTTGAAATGGCCGAAAGCTATGGCAACGCCAGCCGCGTATTCCGTGGTTCGGTGCCCAACGGCCTGCCGTTTACCAAGGACTTGTCCTACCTCAAGGGCTTCATCATGGTCTACAACTACATCCAGCTCGCCGTGCGCAAAGGCAAGCTGGAACAGGTGCCGCTGCTGTTCTGCGGCAAGACCACCCTGGAGGATATGCGTACCCTGCGCCAGCTGGTCGACGAAGGCCTTGTGGTGCCGCCCAAATACCTGCCGGAACAGTTCCGCGACATGAACGCGCTGGCGGCCTGGATGTGTTTCTCCAACTTCCTCAATCACTTGAGCCTGGATCGGATTGAGGCGGATTACTCCAATATCCTATAGAGACGTTCCCTGACGAAACTCGATCAAAACTGTGGGAGCTGGCTTGCCTGCGATAGCGGTGTATCAGTCATAGCTGTTTTTACTGAAAGACCGCTATCGCAGGCAAGCCAGCTCCCACATTGGATCTTCACTGGTTTGTAGGATTGATTTCCAACCCCTTCACGAGGCTTCAACGGATGAGAATCCTCGGCATTCTATGCCTGCTACTCACCTTGAACGGTTGCAGCTCGCTGCTGTTCTACCCCGAACCGGGCCTGCCGTTCACGCCGGAAAAAGCACACCTTGAGTACCGCGACGTCACCCTGACCACCGCCGACGGCGTCAAGCTTCACGCGTGGTGGCTGCCGGCCAAACCCGGTGTTGCGCTCAAGGGCACGGTGCTGCACCTGCACGGCAACGGCGGCAACCTGGCCTGGCACCTGGGCGGTAGCTGGTGGTTGCCCGAGCAGGGTTACCAGGTGCTGCTGCTCGACTATCGCGGTTATGGATTGTCCCAAGGCAAGCCCTCGTTACCCGCGGTGTACCAGGACGTGGACGCCGCATTCAACTGGATCGACAAAGCGCCCGAAACCCAGGGCCAGCCGCTGATCGTGCTGGGCCAAAGCCTGGGCGGCGCGCTGGCGGTGCACTACCTGGCGGCCCATCCGGAGCGTCAACCCCGGCTCAAGGCGTTGGTGCTGGACGGCGTGCCGGCCAGTTATCGTGACGTAGGACAATTTGCCCTGAGCACCTCATGGTTAACATGGCCGTTGCAGGTGCCGCTGTCATGGCTGGTGCCGGACGGCGACAGTGCAATCGCTGCCATGCCACGGCTGACGGGCGTGCCGAAACTGTTGTTTCACAGCCTGGATGACCCGATCGTGCCCATGAACAATGGCATTCGCCTGTACCAGGCCGCACCGCCGCCACGGGTATTGCAGCTGACCCGAGGTGGCCATGTGCAGACCTTTGCCGACAAGACCTGGCAAACCGTGATGCTGCGCTACCTGGATGACCCGCAGCATTTCAACGGCCTGCGCCGGCTGGGCGAAATTCCGAACTACCCTACTCAAAAACCTGATCCCTCAGAGAGCCCGCAATGAGCGAAGAACGCAACATGATCCCGCTGATCCTCACCGGCATTGGCACCATCATCGGTACCGTCGGTTGCCTGTGGTTCTACGGTTACCTGCACTTTGCCAAACCGGAAGATGCGCTGTTGCTCAGTGATTTCACCATGCTCAAGACCGTGCCCGGCGAGGACTACAAGATTTCCGTCACGCCGGCCGCGCAAGTGGCACAGTGCGTCGACGGTGTGCTGGTGATGTTCGATACCGAGCAGAAAGGCCTCAGCGGCGTGCTGGTGAACAACAAGAAGCAGGCTGTGCGTTGCATGGGCCAGGAAACCCCGCAATTGCAACAATGAACCCTGGTTTTGTCGCTGTGAGAAAGCTCCGTTTTGTGTGCCGATTAATGATTTGACCCATGTCGGTCGCTCGGCAACCCGGAACCACCCTGACGTGTTCACCACAGATCATGGACTGATTGGCATTGCTGATCGGTCCATTTTTTTCATCAGTCTGGAGTGAGCCTATATGGAAGGTGTAAACGCAGTACCGGTTGCAGGGAACACTGGCAATGGCGTGAATGTAGCCGAAGGCCCTCAGCAGAACCAGGGTCTGGATCAACAGATTCGGGACGTGCGACGGCAAATCAAAGACCTGCCGCCTAGCGCCTCTCAAGGCGGCGAGGGCAGCGATGAGCTGAAGAAATTGATAGAGCTGCTGGAGAAGCTGATTGCACAAAAGTCTCAAGGTGCACAGGGCGATCAGGGTGCACAAAACGGTCAAGGTGGTCAGGCTGGCGGCCAGGGCCAAATCAAGTTCCCCGAGTCGCAGGGCTCAGGCGAGATCAAAATCTAACTGACGCCTCTCAGGAGGAATGCCTGGAACCGTTTCGGCTCAATTACCACATAAAAAGCTACAACTTGCACAGATTGGGTCGAGTATGAAAATACATATTCCTGTATTAGAAAACATGTTGGCGATAGCAAGGCATCATGTGGCGCTGGAACAGGAAGACGCGCGCAGGTACAAGCGCGATCAACAGATGGATGAACCGGTGGGCGGGAAGATTGAAATGCCAGCCGAGGACACACATCGCCTCGTCCAGTTCGACGAGCCGTAAAAAAACCCACCGTGAGGTGGGTTTTCTTATCGCGCTTCAATCAGTCAGTTCGCCATCGACGAACGTGGCTTGACCGGCTGGTTGTCGTTGGAGATGGTCACTTCGACGCGACGGTTCATGGCGCGGCCCGACACGCTGGTGTTGTCGGCAACCGGGTATTCCTTGCCGTAACCCTGGGTGACGATGCGCGAGATGTCCACGCCTTGTTGAGCCAGTGCGCGTTGTACGGAGGCTGCACGACGCTCCGACAGGCTCTGGTTGTACGAATCGGAACCTGTGCTGTCGGTATAGCCTTCGACGATCACTTTACGGTCCGGGTTGTCGCGCAGGAACTGGGCCAGCTTGGTGATGTTGACCAGGCCGCTGGATTTCAGGTCGGACTTGTTGGTGGCGAACAGCACGTCACCGAAGGTCACCAGGGTGCCGCGGTCGGTTTGCTTGGCGTTCAAGCTGTCTTGCAGTTGCTTGATTTGCGCGTCGCGAGCGTCCAGCAAAGCGCGGGCGCGTTCGTCGCCGGCGTTTTTCAGCTTGGCTTCGGATTCACGCAGCACGATGGTGTCTTTGGCCACTTCAACGCGCTGGTTGGTCAGGTAGGCCAACTGGTCGACTTTCTTCTCGTCTTCTTTATCGCGGTAGGCCTTGTCAGCCTTGTCCAGCCATTCGCTGGCGTCCTTGGTTTCCAGTGCCGCCAGCTTGGTGGCCTGCGGGTTGGTCTGCAGGGCCGAGAAGTTGGTCCGTGCGTTTTCCAGGTTCGCGTTCGGCGGGGTGGAGCAAGCCGCCAGTGCAACGCTCATCGCCAGCAGGGCAGGGATCATCAATTGTTTACGCATAGTCGTGTCGTCCTTTCAATTCGATATCAGGTGCGGTTCGGTCACAGCAAGCGTCTTACTTCTGCTGGATAGCAGCCGGGCGCATGCCTTCCTTACGCAGCTCGTCAACAGCCTTCTGAGAATCCTTCACGGCCTGTTCAGCCTTGGCGGCCTGGGACTTGCGCTCTGCGACGCGAGCGTCCCACTCGGCTTGTTCAGCCAGGCGGCGGGCTTCGTCGTAGTTCTTGTCGTGCATGGCAATCTCGGCTTGCTTGAGCTTGTCCTGGGCCGACTTCATTTCTACAGCGGCGTACTCGGTGCCGCCGGCGCTGACGGCGCTGTTCACCGCAGACTGGGTGACCGCGTACTGCTCGGTCGGAGGGTTGCCGGCGCAACCTGCCAGAACGAAGCTGGTGCCGATTGCCAGCGCGGCCAATTTAAGCCCGCGCAGGTGATTAAACGAGGATTTGGCAGTGCTGGTCTTCATCGTCTTCAACTCCATTGGATAACTCCTGAAAAACATTAAATCCATGACACTGGAATGCGGCTTCGGCCCTGCGGTAAAGCTGCAAGCGCCTTTTAAAACGGCCGTTCCAAGTGATGGCTTACTGGCTGTGACCGGAGGCTTTTTTCAAAAGTTCAGCGGAGGTGGCGATTTGCCTGAAAAAATATTCTGACCGATTGGTCAGGGTAAAAAATTGGAACTTCTGCCTTGCGCAGGGGTATGCCGGGCCCACTTGAGGCCCGGAATACAGGGGTGTTGCGGGAGAGCGTCAGTGTTTCTGTTCGTCGGAACTGGCCGACAAGTCATTCAGATAGCGGCGCGACAAGCTCAGGAAGCGTGGCGTAGGGCCGACGTCCTCATACAGCGGATCGCCCTCTTCATCGGTGGCAATCACCTGTTGGCCCTTGATGTAGGGAAAGCTGGCTTCCAGCTCTTCAAGGGCGGCGCCGATCAGCTCGCCGAGCAGTTCTTCGGGGTGGCGCTTGGGGTACATCTCGGCAATGGCCGCCAGCCTCGCGGCGGACTCCACGTCCAAGTGGATCGCGTACTCGGTTTTGGTCAAGCGACCCTTGGCGTTCTCTTCCCAATGCTGGGCCAGTTCTCGGATTTTCATGGCAACCTCAATAAAGCCCGCGATGGCGGGCGGTGATGAGTGACCAGCCGCTCCCATGGATGAACACGGGCGACTCAGTCATGAGACTCGCTGCAACCGACAAGGTTTAAAGTCTTGTCATAAAGGGGCGCTGGCGGCACTCTGGCAGACCTGCGCGTCCCGGATTTCTGGCTGGAGATTGGCTGATGAGTGATATCGATGCACGCTTGCGTGAGGACGTTCACCTGCTGGGTGAGCTGTTGGGCAACACCATTGCAGAGCAGTACGGCGATGATTTCCTCGACAAGATCGAGCAGATCCGCAAAGGCGCCAAGGCGGATCGCCGCGGCGCCATTTCCGAGAAAACAGCCGGCGATGAACTGAGTACTCGCCTTAACCAGTTGCAGGAACATGAACTGCTGCCGGTCGCCCGGGCGTTCAACCAGTTCCTCAACCTGGCCAATATCGCCGAGCAGTACCAGCTGATCCACCGGCGCGATGAGTCGCAACCCGCGCCGTTCGAGTCCCGCGTATTGCCGGAGTTGCTGGCCCGCCTGCAAAGCGAAGGCCACAGCAACGAATCCCTGGCCCGACAGTTGGGGCGCCTGGAGATCGAGCTGGTCCTTACCGCCCACCCCACCGAAGTGGCGCGCCGCACCCTGATCCAGAAGTACGATGCCATCGCCGCGCAACTGGCGCTGCAGGATCACCGTGACCTCACGACCGCCGAGCGCGAGCAGATCCGCCAGCGTCTGCAACGCTTGATCGCCGAAGCCTGGCACACCGAAGAAATCCGCCGCACCCGGCCCACCCCGGTGGACGAGGCCAAGTGGGGCTTTGCGGTGATCGAGCATTCGCTGTGGCACGCCATCCCCCATTACCTGCGCAAGGCTGACCAGGCGTTGCACAGCGCCACCGGCCTGCGTTTGCCCTTGGAAGCCGCACCGATTCGCTTCGCGTCGTGGATGGGTGGCGACCGTGACGGCAATCCGAATGTCACCGCGCCGGTCACCCGCGAAGTGTTGCTGCTGGCACGCTGGATGGCCGCCGACCTGTACCTGCGCGACGTCGATCAACTGGCCGCCGAACTGTCGATGCAGCAAGCCAGCCCGGCCCTGCAGGCCAAGGTCGGCGACAGCGTCGAGCCTTACCGCGCCGTGCTCAAGCAATTGCGCGAGCGCCTGCGCGCCACGCGCCAATGGGCCCACAGCGCGTTGAGCAGCAGCACACCGGCGCCGGCCGAGGTGCTGCAGGACAACCGCGAACTGCTGGAGCCGCTGCAGTTGTGCTACCAGTCGCTGCATGAGTGCGGCATGGGCGTGATCGCCGATGGCCCGTTGCTCGATTGTCTGCGCCGAGCCGTAACCTTTGGGTTGTTCCTGGTGCGACTGGATGTGCGCCAGGACTCAAGCCGCCACTCGGCGGCCATGACCGAGATCACCGACTATCTCGGGCTGGGTCGCTATGAAGACTGGGATGAAGAGGCGCGCATCAGCTTCCTGATGAAGGAACTGGCCAACCGCCGCCCCCTGTTGCCGGGGTATTTCAAACCGTCTGCCGACACCGCCGAGGTGCTGAACACCTGTAAGGAAATTGCCGCCGCACCCGCCGCGTCCTTGGGCTCGTATGTCATCTCCATGGCCGGCGCTGCGTCGGACGTGCTGGCGGTGCAACTATTGCTTAAAGAATCGGGCGTACAGCGGCCGATGCGCGTGGTGCCACTGTTCGAAACCCTGGCCGACCTGGATAACGCCGGCCCGGTGATCGAGCAATTGTTGCTGCTGCCGGGTTATCGCACGCGTTTGCAAGGACCGCAGGAAGTGATGATCGGCTACTCGGACTCGGCCAAGGACGCCGGCACCACCGCTGCGGCCTGGGCGCAATACCGCGCGCAGGAGCGGTTGGTGGATATCTGCCGCGAACAACAAGTGGAACTGCTGTTGTTCCACGGTCGCGGTGGCACGGTTGGGCGTGGCGGCGGCCCGGCCCACGCGGCGATTCTGTCGCAGCCGCCGGGTTCGGTGGCGGGACGGTTCCGCACGACCGAACAAGGTGAAATGATCCGCTTCAAGTTCGGCCTGCCGGATATCGCCGAGCAGAACCTCAACCTCTACCTGGCGGCGGTACTGGAAGCGACGCTATTGCCGCCACCGCCTCCAGAGCCGGCCTGGCGCCATTTGATGGATGAATTGGCGGCGGACGGTGTCAGCGCGTACCGCGCGGTGGTGCGGGAAAATCCGCAATTCGTCGAGTATTTCCGCCAGTCCACCCCGGAACAGGAGCTGGGCCGCTTGCCGCTGGGCAGTCGTCCGGCCAAGCGCCGTGCGGGAGGGATTGAAAGCCTGCGCGCGATCCCTTGGATATTCGGCTGGACCCAGACTCGCCTGATGCTGCCGGCCTGGCTGGGTTGGGAAGCGGCGCTGAGCAAGGCCCTGGAGCGCGGCGAAGGCGAACTGCTGGGGCAGATGCGCGAGCAATGGCCATTCTTTCGCACCCGCATCGACATGCTGGAGATGGTGCTGGCCAAGGCCGATGCCGATATCGCCCGCCTGTATGACGAGCGCCTGGTGCAGCCGGACCTGCTGCCGTTGGGTGCGCATTTGCGCGACCTATTGTCGCAGGCATGCGGCGTGGTGCTTGGCCTGACGGGTCAGTCGCAACTGCTGGCGCATAGCCCGGACACCCTGGAGTTCATCCGCCTGCGCAACACCTACCTCGACCCCTTGCACTTGCTGCAGGCCGAGTTGCTGGCGCGCTCGCGCCAGCAGCAAGCGGCGCAGGACAGCCCTCTGGAACAGGCGCTGCTGGTGTCGGTGGCCGGTATTGCCGCCGGGTTGCGTAACACCGGCTGAGGTTTTTTGCGTGTTCTCAACAGCTTGCGGTTAAACCGCGACGGCCGCCCTGAAAAGGGCGGCGGTTGTTTAACGGGCCGGGTTGCACCCAGGCACACCCTACCTATGGCGCATGCGCGGCGCAGGTTCCTGCGACTTTTGGCGGCTTGTATGGATAGGGCCTGCTGTGTATCTTGATCAGCCTTTGGCCGTTTGGGCGGCCTGGACCCAAATTTTTACACGCCATATTTTACGAGATTGGCCCCATGCGGCGAATCCGAGCGTCATCTCTATAAAAAATTGAGGAGCACATCAATGCGCGTCATTCTGCTGGGAGCTCCCGGGGCCGGTAAAGGTACTCAGGCAAAGTTCATCACTGAAAAATTCGGCATTCCACAAATCTCCACCGGCGACATGCTACGTGCGGCCGTGAAGGCCGGCACCGAGCTGGGCCTGATCGCCAAGAGCGTGATGGACAGCGGCGGCCTGGTTTCCGATGACTTGATCATCAATCTGGTCAAGGAGCGCATCAGCCAGGAAGACTGCAAGAACGGTTTCCTGTTCGACGGCTTCCCACGCACCATTCCCCAGGCTGAAGCCTTGGTAAAAGCCGGCGTCGAGCTGGATGCCGTGGTTGAAATTGCGGTTGAAGATGAAGAAATCGTGCAGCGCATTGCCGGTCGTCGCGTTCACGAAGGCTCGGGCCGCGTGTACCACGTCGTCTACAACCCGCCGAAGGTTGAAGGCAAGGACGATGTCACCGGTGAAGACCTGGTGCAGCGTAAAGACGACACCGAAGAAACCGTGCGTCATCGCCTGTCGGTCTACCACTCCCAGACCAAGCCGCTGGTGGATTTCTACCAGAAGCTGTCCGCCGCCCATGGCAAGCCGAAGTACAGTCATATTCCTGGCGTCGGCTCGGTTGAAGCGATCACTGCCAAAGTGCTGCAAGCACTGAGCTGACCGCACGACCGGCTTCACGGATAACGGCCCGCTTGCGGGCCGTTGTTGTTTATACTGGCGCACTTTTTTGACTTGGACACCGACACCGATGAGCACCCTGCTGGCCCTGGACACCGCGACTGAAGCTTGCTCCGTAGCCCTGCTGCACGATGGCAAGGTCACGAGCCACTACGAGGTGATCCCGCGCCTGCACGCGCAGAAGCTGTTGCCGATGATCAAGCAACTGCTTGAGGACGCAGGCATTACGCTGGCTGCGGTCGATGCCATCGCCTTCGGCCGTGGACCGGGTGCGTTTACCGGCGTGCGCATCGCCATCGGCGTGGTGCAAGGCCTGGCGTTTGCGCTGGAGCGCCCGGTATTGCCGGTGTCCAACCTCGCCGTACTGGCCCAGCGCGCGTTGCGGGAGCACGGTGCTTCCCAGGTGGCGGCGGCGATCGATGCGCGCATGGATGAAGTCTATTGGGGCTGCTATCGCGAAACGGCTGGGGAGATGCGCCTTGTCGGCGTAGAAGCGGTGCAGTCGCCGGAGTCGTCCGTGTTGCCGTTGGATGTCGGCGGCGAGTGGTTTGGTGCTGGTACTGGTTGGGGTTATGGCGAACGCATTGCTGTGCCTTTGGTTGGCCAGGACGCTGCAATGTTGCCTCATGCCGAGGATCTGCTGATGTTGGCGCGGTTTGCGTTTGAGCGGGGGGAGGCGATTCCAGCCGATCAGGCGGCGCCGGTTTACCTGCGGGATAAGGTGGCGCAGACCAAGGCTGAGCGTGGTCTTTAATTTTGGTGATTGGGCCGGGTACATATCCATTCCTGCGGTAACGGCCGCTTAGGGTTCCGCTCTTACAGCGGGTCACTTTTGGAAGGACCCAAAAGTAACCAAAAGGTCCTCGCCCCAACACTCGGCACCTCGCCTAGGCTCGGTGTGCCCTCACTCCGGCTTTGGAGCGTGGGCCGCCGCAATGGGCCATCCATGGCCCAGTGCGGCTAACCCGGCGTCCTGCCGGGTTACCCACGCTCCAAAGCCTGCGTTCGGCCAGCGTGTTTGACGGGGCGATCCCAGATCAAAAGCCAAAGCGCGGCGGCCTTAGAGCCGACCGATATTTAATGTCGAGCTCGGTTAAAACTGTGGGAGCTGGCTTGCCTGCGATGGCATCAACTCGGTGTGTCTGATGTACCGGGGTGTCTGCATCGCAGGCAAGCCAGCTCCCACAGAAAAGCAGATCGGTGGAGTGCCACCTAATCTGCTCTTGATCTGCTCTTGATCTGCTCTTGATCTGCTCTTGATCTGCTCTTGATCTGGCTTGTGATCTTGATCTTAGGCGCCCCGTTAACCACGCTGGCCGAACGCAGGCTTGAATCCGTGGGTAACCCGGCAGGACGCCGGGTTAGCCGTCCTGGGCCATGGATGGCCCATGACGGCGGCCCACGGATTCAAGCCGGAGTGAGGGCATGCCGAGCCTAGGCGAGGCACCGAGTGGTGGGGCAAGAGCCCTAATGAGATGGTCAGCCCGGCGAGAACCTCAGGTCTAAACTACTGGGGTTCTCACTTTTCTTGAGGAGGCTTTCTCATGAACAGCGTAACGCTTCTAGGCATCGACATTGGCAAGAACAGCTTCCA
>NZ_MNPW01000025.1 GCF_001983175.1 Pseudomonas cedrina subsp. cedrina | reverse complement strand
CCGATCACTGAACGTGAAGCGCCGGTTTATTTCCGCCTGGATTTCTTCCTTTAAATTTTTACCGCCTTCGGGCATCGAGACCTGACATGGACGTTCGCCAGTTCGCTTTCCTTGCGCGCCAACCTTCTGCAGCCGTGAAAAGCCGTTCCAGCTTTTTGGGCTTGCCCAAACGTGGGTTGGCGTTGGTGCTGGCCAACGCGATGTTCTGGCAGCCGTTGCTGGCGCAGGCGGACGGGATTGTGGTCAGCGCGCCCGGCACCAGTCTGGGCCAGGCGGGCAATGGCGTGCCCATCGTCAACATCGCTGCGCCCAATGGCAGCGGGCTGTCGCATAACCAGTTCAGTGACTACAACGTCGGCCAGCAGGGCGTGATCCTCAACAACGCCACCAGCCGCACCCAGTCCACGCAGTTGGGCGGGATTATCCTCGGCAACCAGAACCTCAACGGTACAGCAGCCAGCGTGATCCTCAACGAGGTTAACGGCGGCAGCCCGAGTCAGTTGCGCGGGTACACCGAAGTGGCGGGGCAATCGGCCCACGTGATCGTGGCCAACCCGTATGGCATCACCTGCAACGGCTGCGGCTTTATCAACACCCCGCAAGCCACGTTGACCACCGGTAAAGCGGTGGTTGAAAACGGCCAGGTCAGCCGCTATCAGGTCGATCAAGGCAGCGTGTCCATCGAAGGCGCGGGCCTGAATGCCAACAACGTCAACAGCTTCGAAATCATCGCGCGGTCGGCCAGGATCAATGCCGAGATTCAGGCCAAGAACCTGACGATTATTGCCGGTGCCAATGACGTCGATGCCAAGACCCTCAAGGCCACCGCCCGTGCTGCCGATCCGGCGACCAAGCCGCAACTGGCCATCGATTCTTCGGCACTGGGCGGGATGTACGCCGGGGCGATCAAGCTGGTGAGCAGCGAAGCCGGTGTCGGCGTAAAGCTCGACGGCAAGATGGCTGCCAGTGCTGGCGATATCCAGATCGATGCGAATGGCGACCTGACCGTTGCGCAAGTCGCTGCCGAGGGTGCAATGGCGGTCAAGGCCGCGAGTGCCGATATGCAAGGCACGGTCTACGCGGCTAGCGTCGACATACAAACCCGCGATGCACTGGCCATCCAGCAAAACATCGCCGCACGGGACCTGATCAAGCTTGGCAGCCAGGGACAGTTGACCAACAACGCTATCGTCGAAGCGGGCGTGAACGTGGATAACACGCGCAATACCACGGGCGATATCAAGTTTCGTGCGCAAGGCATGCGCAACAACGGCACCCTGGTTGCGAGCCGCGATGTGCGTGGGGTGGTCAGCCAGACTCTGGATAACAGCGGCGGCACGCTGAGCGCGCAACGCGTCACGAAAATTACCGCCGGTACGCTGGATAACCGCGACGGCGGCAGGGTCCTGAGCGCTGACAGGACGCGTATCAACGCCGACACGCTACTTAACAGCCAAGGCAAGATTTATAGCCAGGGCGGCCTGCGTATTGTCAGCGCAGACCTGAATAACCGTGGCGGTGAAATCTCGAGCAAGGCCGGCATCAGCGTCGTGGGCGGCAAGGTAGACAACAGTGGCAGCGGCAGCCTGATCAGCGAACAAACGCTGAGCATCAACGCCGAGCAGTTACTCAATCAGCTGGGCCTTATTTCCGGGTTACAGGGCGTTGAAGTCACGGGTGGCAAACTCGACAACAGCGATGGCGGCAAGCTGTCCAGCCTCAACGGCGCTATCGACGTCAAGCTCACGGGGGACCTGGACAACAGCAAGGGGGGCGCACTGGTCAGCCAGAAGGCGCTGACGGTCGAGGCGGCCAATATCGATAACCGCACGGGCAGCCTCTCCAGCGGC
This sequence comes from Pseudomonas cedrina subsp. cedrina, assembly GCF_001983175.1. Lineage (GTDB taxonomy): Bacteria > Pseudomonadota > Gammaproteobacteria > Pseudomonadales > Pseudomonadaceae > Aquipseudomonas > Aquipseudomonas cedrina. Next base: position 21,877 of record NZ_MNPW01000025.1, on the reverse strand, counting down.
AGTGTGCAGGCCCTTATCGTCAACGACACATTGGATAACAGCGACAAGGGGCAGATCGACAGCGGCGAGTCGTTGGTCATTGCGGCCATGACGCTGCGAAATGTTACCGGCACCGTCAGTTCACAACTCGGCCTGAGCGTCACCGGCACCGATGTGGACAACACCGCCGGTAGCATCGCGACCAACGCAGAGGCGACCCTTGATCTGCTGGGCACCCTGACGAACACCAAGGGTACAGTCGCCAGTGTGGGAGACCTGTTGCTCAAGCGAGCCGATCAGGTCGATAACCATGGCGGTCAGCTCGCCAGCCAGAGCATGATGACGCTGCTCATCGGTGGCCTGGATAACCGTAACGGCGGCACAGTCGCCGCCAACGGTCAGCTTCTGTTGAAGGCCACCGGCAAGGTGCAGAATGACGACGACGGCCTGATCTATAGCAAGAACGCGAACCTCAACCTGCATGCCGCCAGCGTGGAAAACAGCAACGGCACGCTGCAAAGCCAAACGGCGCTGGCGCTTGAAACCAGCGGTGATGTCGACAACCTCGACGGCAAAATCATCGCCCAGGACGGCGAACTGAGCGTTACCGCCGACAATGTGGATAACCGTGGCGGCACACTGTCCAGCCTGAAAAACGCCTTCACCGCGCGCCTTGTTGGCGTGCTCAAGAACGGTTACGACCTCGACGGCAAAGGCGGCACGGTCCAGGCGAGCGCGCTTGATTTGCGCGCGCTGGCAGGTATCAACAACAACGGCGGACGCATCGCTGCGCAAAGCGGCGATGCCCTAATCGATACCAAAGCCGCCGATTTCGATAACCGCGACGGTGGCCTCTACGCCAAGCAGCGCGTCATTGTCACGGCCAACAATCTCGACAACAGCGGCGACAAGGGCGGCCAGATCAGCGGCCAACAGATCGACCTGACCCTCGACGGTGACCTGAATAATCGCCTGGGCATAGTCGAAAGCGACAGCACCCTCGATATCACCGCTGCCAGCATCGACAACCACACCGGCAAACTACGGGCGCTCGGCGCCAGCGGTATCACCCGCTTCCAGATCGGTGGGCTGCTGGACAACCAGCGCGGCCTGCTGGAAACGGCGAACAACGACATCAGCCTGGCGGCAGCTCGCGTGCTCAACACCGGAGGCAGCGTTCGGCATACCGGCAAAGGCAATTTTGGCGTGTCGAGCACTGCCGTGATGAACGCCGGCGGCAGCTTTGTCACGCGCGGTGAACTGACGTTGGATGCCGACAGCTGGACCAACAGCGGGGTGATCCAGGCCGGCACGCTCAATGTCAACGTGAAGGACTTCACACAGACGGCCACGGGCCAATTGCTGGCGTCGACAGCTTTCGTCGGGACGGGTGGGACCTGGACCAACGATGGCGTGATCGGCAGTGACGGTACGCTGAGCCTCAAGCTGAGCGGTGCTTACTCAGGCAGCGGCCAAGTGGTGAGCCTGGCTGAACTGAACATGGGCGCTGCCCGGCTCGACTTGAACAGCGTTGCCAGCATCAAGGGCGGTGGTAAGACAGATATCAATGTCACAGGCCAGTTGAACAACTACGGTCGACTGACGTCCGGCGGCGATATGACCGTGACCGCCGCAGGCCTCGCCAATTATGGTGCCTTGGCGGCGTCGCAAGACCTCACCCTCAATGTTCAAACCCTGCTTAATGACCAGGCGCAAGACGGTAGCCGAGGCTTCATCTTCAGCGGCCGGAAAATGAGCCTTCAAACGGGTAGCGTCAAAAACCGCTACGCCGACATCTATGCCCTCGGCAACCTGATGGTGTCGGGAACGACGCCAGGCAGCTCAGCGCAAAGCCTGGAGAACAGCTCCGGCAGCATCGAAGCAGGTGGCGACATCGACATCGCCGTCACGAATTTCGTCAACCAGCGTGACAGATTCAAAATGGAGCAGGTGGTTACCGGCGGCTTCATGACCATCTCCTGCGTGCAGCATTGCCGCGGCCCGAACGGCCCGGATGTGCGTGGTCCGGTATTCATTTACAAAACGGTTGAAAGCACGGTGAGTGAAGACTCACCCATGGCCACCCTGGCGGCCGGGCGCAACCTGACGATCAACAGCACAACCGCGCTCAATCAGTACAGCCTGTTGTCAGCCACCAATGACCTGACCATCACCAGTACCAACCTGACCAATAAGGCGGCGCTCTCTGCCTCCGGCACATCGGGTCATGAGGTGGGGGCCGGTAACTGGGTAACCAGCCAGAACTTCTACGGGTTGATAAATGCCGTGGATGCCTATGACCAGAAGCATCCACGCTCTGGCCCGTTCGACCCTGTAGCGTTTGGTCAACTGGTCGCGAGGTTTGATCCGAACCTGTTTTACGGCATCAACGACCCCGTGATCGTCCAGGCCGACGGCAAAGCTGTTGCGCCCGCGATTATCCAGGCGGGTGGCGCGTCGAAACTGACCGCCGCCAATGACATCCGCAGCATCGTGGTTCAAAAGACCAGCTCCAGCGTCGATGAGCGCACCGCCAATACCAACGTTTTTAGCGTGACCCAACCTTCAACCGTCCTGCTCAACCGCCAGTTGCCGCCGGACCTGGCCCAACTGCAAGTTGATCCGACCGCGTTGCCAGGGTTCAGCCTGCCGGCGGGGCAGAACGGCTTGTTCCGGCTCAACGCCCAAGACAGCGCGAGCGCGGCAGCCAGCCACATCGCGGGTGTGCAAGGCCTGCCGAACAGCGTAACGCCGCTGAAGCCGCCGAAATACCTGATCGAAACCAACCCGGCACTGACCGACCTCAAGCAATTCATGAGCTCGGATTACTTGCTCACACGCCTTGGCTACGACCCGGACACCAGCGCCAAGCGTCTCGGCGACGGGCTCTACGAACAACGCCTGGTGCAGCAAGCCGTCGTCGCTCGCACCGGCCAAGCGTTTATCGCCGGGCAGACCTCCAACGAGGATCAGTTCAAATACCTTATGAACAACGCTATCGCCAGCAAGGAGCAGCTCAACCTGGCGGTAGGTGTGACCCTTACCTCGCAGCAAGTTGCGGCGCTGACGCACGATATTGTTTGGCTTGAAGAGCATGAGGTGAACGGCGAGAAGGTGCTGGTGCCGGTGTTGTATATGGCACAGGCCAATAACCGGTTGGCGCCGAATGGGGCGTTGATTCAGGGGGCTGAGGTGACTGTTATCGCCGGTAGGAACCTTGAGAACGTTGGCACGTTGAAGGCCACCAGTAACTTGTCCGCAGTGGCGGGGCAGGAGTTGGTAAACAGTGGGTTGATGCAGGCGGGTGGACGTCTGGATCTGCTCTCCAACAAAGATCTCACCAACAAAGCGGGTGGTGTCATCGCCGGTAAAGACGTGTCGTTAACGTCGGTTACGGGGGATGTGGTTAATGAGCGTACGGTTACGACGTCGCAGATTGCCTATGGGAAAGCAGAAGTACGTAATGACTACGTAGACAGCGCTGCAAGAATTGAATCCGCAAATGACCTGACCATCAAAGCAGCACGTGACATCAGCAATATTGGCGGCGCACTACAGAGTGGGCGTGATCTGATACTGGATGCTAGTCGTGATATCAACATCGCCTCTGCGCAGGTCACTAACAGCCTGTTTCGCGATGACAAGCACAACAGTAGTAGCACCACGCAGTTTGGCTCCAGTGTAAGCGCTGGACGGGACATATCGGTTCAGGCGGGACGTGACGTGACTGCTGTTGCCAGCGATATAGATGCCGAACGAGATATCGGCATGGTAGCGGCTGGTGATGTGACTTTCAGCTCGGCGGCGAATGAAGACCACTTCGTTTCCAAAAGCAAGAAACTGAAGATCCAGGAAGACCACGTCCATCAGATCTCGACCAATATAAACGCAGGTGGAAACGTTGCCGTGACCGCCGGTAAAGATATGGCGGTGATCTCCAGCCGCATCAATGCCGGCAAAGAAGCGTACCTCGCTGCAGGCAACAAACTGGGCGTCTTCGCTGCCCAGGACAGTGACTACTCCCTTTACGACGAAAAGAGCAAAGGCTCTTTTGGCGCCAAGAAAACCAAGCGTGACGAAGTCACTCAAGTTACTAACATCAGCAGCCAGATCACCTCTGGCGGCGACATGGTATTAGCTAGCGGTGGAAGCCAGCATTATCAGGCGGCGAAGCTCAACAGCGGCGAAGACTTGATTATCAGCAGTGGCGGTTCGGTGACTTTCGAGGCGGTCAAGGATCTGCATCAGGAAAGCCACGAGAAGAGCAGCACCAGCCTGGCCTGGACATCAATGGCGACTAAAAGCGCAACCGATGAAACCCTGCGTCAGAGCCAGATTACCGCCAAGGGACAACTGGTGATCAATGCTGTTGAAGGGCTTCACATTGACGTGAAGCAGGTCAATCAGCAGACCGTCAGCCAGGCCATTGATGCGATGGTCAAGGCCGATCCAGCCCTTGCCTGGATGAAGGATGCCGAGAAGCGCGGTGACGTGGATTGGCGGATGGTCAAGGAGGTGCACGAGTCCTTCAAGTACAGCCATTCCGGGCTGGGAGCTGGCGCTCAGGTAATCCTTGCCATCGCTCTATCTTTGGTAATGGGGCCGGCAGGTCTTGGGCTTAGCCCTATGCAGGCAGCAGTGGCTGTCAGTCTATCCAGCACAGCAATCAACAGTACGATTTCCAACAAGGGCAACCTGGGTATTGCGCTCAAGGATACTTTTAGCGGCAGTAGCCTGAAAAATGCTGCTATTGCAGGTGTTACGGCAGGTCTTATCGATTATGCAGACACCAAATGGTTTTCCGGCACTAGCGGAGCAGCGACTGGTGGATCGAAAGTCATCAGCACTGGGCCGTTGCAGAACCCAGGTTATGCTTCCAGCATGCTCAGCCCGGAAAACTGGGCGGATACACTATTGCGCAGCGGGACTCACGCCCTGATCAATAGTGGTGTGTCTACTGCTATCAACGGTGGAAGTTTTGGCTCGAACCTAGGAGATGCGTTGATCGGTGAGGGCATCGATCTTGGCGCCGCTTTAGGTAACAAGGCAATCGGTGATTTGGCAGCGGGCCTGGAAGTAGCGCCTAAGATTGCAGAGAAGCTGATCCTGCATGCGGCGTTGGGAGGTTTGATCGCCAAGGCTCGTGGTGAGAGTTTTGCCAGTGGGGCCATCGCAGGTGGTATCGCAGAAGGCCTAACGCCTATCGCAAATGGTCTATTGGCAGAGTTCGTTAGCTCGCGCTTTGATGCGACTGACTTGAGTTCTGCCGGGAGCCAGTTGAAGATAGGAACGGCGCAGATCATTGGGCTAATTGCTGCTGGTGTGGCTGGCGGGAATCCAGCGACAGGTAGTCTGATTGGCGGCACGGCGGAGAAGTATAACGACCAAGGGTTCCACCTTGATCCTACGGATCAGTTTGATGATAGCGGTGCGCCGCTGCAGCCAGCAACATCTGCAATCGACAAACTCAAGGCAGAGATATCCCAGCTTATATTGATGACCCTTTTCCCGGAGTTGGTGGCGGTGAGGGCCGAAGGATGGCTGGCGAAGCTTACTGGAATGTTCAGTAAGTCTTCGGAAGAAGCGGCTTTAGCGGGAGCGGGCGCCAAAGCCGGAGCGGGCGGAACGGTTGAAGTTGCCACTGGCACAAAAGCCGGAGCGGGCGGAGCGGCTGAAATTGCTAGTGGTACAAAAGCGACAGGAAGCGGAGCGAAGTTCGCCGACCAAGCCAAGCTTGATGACCACTTTGCACGTCATGGCAGCGACTTCGGTGCGAAAAATACGCTTGAGTATCAAGCACAAGCTGATAAATTCTTAACAGCGTCGAAGCCTGCGGGGGTGCTTGAAAAAGCAAGACCTAATGGAGATATCGTACGTTATAACCCTAGCACCGATGAATTTGGTGTCGTATCAAGTGGGGGGAATATTCGCACGTACTACAAGCCTGATCCAGCAGTGCATGGTAAGGTTTCGAACTTGGACTATTTTAATGCTCAATAGTAATCAAAAATATGTATGTCCGGTATGCAGATATCCTGATCTTAATGAGCCGGCGTACGACAGTTTTGGCTGTTCCTCGTACAATATTTGCCCATGTTGCGGGACGGAGTTTGGGTATGATGACTCAACAGCCGCACATTCAGATTTACGCTGGAAGTGGGTTTCTCAGGGGATGCAATGGTGGAGTAAGCATCAGTCAAAACCTAAGGATTGGGATCCTATCAGACAACTAAAAAATAATTAAATTCTTGACTTTTCGGTAAAGGTGGGCAGATTTATTTTATCCATTGCTAGGCTGTAATTTTCTAAGGAAGGAGATTGCTTGCTAGTAAAGAAGTCGGGTCGACCGGCCAGTTACCTGGGCCGGCCTCCCACAGATCCGGACGTGCGCAATTCACGCATCCGGCTCCTCAGTAACAGGGTTTGCTAATCCGTGTTGCTGGCAAGGGAAGTAACTTTAATAGCTGCGCTGCTTTCTCCCAGTTCAACCTCCCGCTCTGCGATCTATGCGACAGCCACTTGATCCAAATGTGCTCGACGCGAAAACGTAGAGCACCCATCGACCGATAGTTGCCGCGAATCCCAAAGTAGGCGAAGTGCCCTCTCAGCTTGCGAACCAGTTGAACGTGCTGGTCTCGCAGGGAAATGGGGACAGATTTATTTTATTCATTGCTAGGCGGCATTTTTCTAAGGAGAGAGCTTATTTGCTCCTAGAAAAATATATCTGTCCCCCTTTTTTTGGTAAGCAGGTGAGTGTGAAAATTGAACCCTTGTATTCGGGTGCAAGTGTGCGGCCAGATGGTTTCAACGTTGAGTACTCTATAGGCGGCGCTCGCCCAATAGAGATGATTTTTAAAAACTCACCAGGTGGAAGATGATGCGTAGCGATGATGATATCTATAATGATATTGGAAGTCTTTTATTTGAGGCTGCTCCCAAAGCAGCCTGTAAAGTTATAATGCGTGCTAAGTTGTCTCGGGAGTTGGACAGCTGTGAGTACGAATATGACTATGTTGATGAGCAGGGAAATTCTTTTTGGTTTACAGCAGGTGGACGAACAAACCTAAATATTTTAGACCTTCTAGTAGAGCTGCGAAGCTGGTATGTTAAAAATAAACTGACAGCGGAAATGCCCGTCTGGACTGGATGCGAGGTTACGTTGGACTTGGTTAAGGTTAAGATAAGCATTAATTTTATCTATCCTTGATCAGGAAAAGGGGCGGATTTGAGACATTAAAAGGCGACGACATTAAAAGGGGACAGATTTATTTTATCCATGGCTAGGCTGTAATTTTTTAAGGAAGGAGATTGCTTGCTAGTAAGGAAATAAATCTGTCCCCTTTTTTTACTTTTTTACAACCTTTAAGGTAGTGGCTCTATGTGTATATGGAACTTGCAGGTTATTTATTTTTTATTTTTAAGCAAGGAGGGTGTGTGTATTCCTCTGCTAGAAAAAAATATAAAATACGTGGAGAGTGATCTGATTTATTCAGAGGATTTCTTGCGTAATGAATCTATAATATATAGAGATCTTTTTTCTGAGGAGTGTATTGAGTATATATACGGTCTGGTTGTTGGGTTGATGAATGAGATGAGAACATTAACATTCGAGGAGTCTAAAGAGGCTTTAGATGGACTGAGTTTTCTTCAAGGTGTCGGAGCTACTGCATTGTGGAAATTTAATTGTAATTTAAAACTGGAGCTGGAGAGTTTTGTTCGGGAATTTGACAGGTTAGATGTAGTTGAAGAGAGGGAAAGGCTCTATCTTTTGGCGCAAGAGAAATAATGAGGAATCGGCGGCAGACCAGAATAGAACTTACTTAACCTTCTCCGGATGCCCATTCTCGCGTACCTCAGTCCATGCCGCCTCTCATGCTGCATGAGGTTGGGGTAAGGCTTTGGGGAAAAGGGGACTGGGAAAAGGGGACAGATTTATTTTATTCATTTGCTAGGCTGTAATTTGGTGGCAAATTCTGGGAAAAAAGGAGCCAACCCTGATTTGCGGATTAATGGTGAACTAGCTGATGTTTTCTCGCCAATCACCAATAGCCCAATTTCAGTGCTGAAAACAATAACCGGTAAAGTTGAGACTCAGGCTAGCAATATTGTTGTGAATTTGGCTGATTCTCCATTGACCTTTGAGCAGATAGAAAACGCACTGCGCTCGAATCCTGTCGAAGGCTTGAAAAAGCTTTATTTGATGAAGGGCGGGGAATTTAGGGTGATAGGGGCTGCGAAGTGACAATTACAATGAATCTTGAGATTGAAGTTGGAATTTCCTTTGAAGAAATTGCTTCAGTGCTCTCAGTGATGGGGGCTGAGCACGCAATTGAAAGTGGTTATCTAACAGGTAACTTTAAATATTCAGGTGTTTATTTTGTATTTCGTTGCTTTAGTACTCCTGAGGACGTTGCTGCTGAAGGGGTTAATGTTGATTGGAAAGCAGGTATGAGTGGAGCGTTTCATTGCCCTATAAAATATTTGCCGGAGAGTTCTGAGAATATTAAGTCTTTCCTTACGAAGCTGTCGATAGAGACGGATTTTAAATTTTTTCTTTCTTTTCAGTACGAAAGCTTGTATGTGATTCGTGATGAGGTTGGTATTGGTTTTCTGAAAAACATGGTTGATTAGTTGGTGCAAAAGCAACTACTAACGCTCCACGTAAAAGGGGACGGATTTATTTTATCCATGGCTGGGCTTTAATTTTTTAAGAAAGGAGATTGCTTGCTAGTAAGGAAATAAATCTGGCCCCTTTTTTAAGAATGTAAGTAACCCAGAGGCACAAGCGGCCCGACAGGCAGCTTTGGATACTTTAAAACGTATTTCTGACTCTCTAAATTGTGCGGGTATATGAAAAAGACATTTCGTCAAATAGATGAGAGTAATGGGTTTAAGTGGGAAGTTGAGCCTGATTCTGATGAGTCTGCGCTGGAGTCATGGCACAGGTCGATTCTGGACACTCCGATAAACGAGCTCGAGATCGGCGACCTTTGCAGATCGGTCAGGCAAGATATGTATACGTCGGAATTATTGCCTGTCGTGGTTCGCGAGTTGGATAAGGAAGTGCTGGTAGGATTTCTGGATGACGCCGAGTTGCTAAAAGGAACCTCAAAATTATCGGAGGCAGTCTGGGCGAAGAATTTACTGCTGACGCAAAAAATGTTGAATATTCTGCGGCGAGATAAAGAGCTTATTGCTGCGGAGCCTCGCGCTGTCGAATATGTCGAATATGCTCACGCGCTAGAGAGGAAACTGCTGGCAGCGCTTAATGGTAAATGACACAAGGTACAAAAGGTGTAGGCGGAGTGGTGGATGATGCCGCTGTTGTCCGGCCAACGCCCAAACAGTCCGAGATAGACGTTGGAACTGAACTTGGTCAGGGGGCTCGACCACAAGTCAGTTACAAGAACGGGCAAGAAGTACCTTACGGCACATCCGGCAGTGTTCGTCCTGATTGGTGTATCGGTAAACGTGTGCGGGACCGAGAAAAGGGGACAGATTTGAATGGCACTTACTTAACAGGTAACCCACTGATCCTGCTTAAAAAAATTGAAAAAGGCTGGCCTTGGTCTACGGTGATAGTTGCGAACACACACCAATAGAACAAGGACACAGCCCGCGTGAATCGTAGACGTCAAATCCTCAATCATCAACAGCAGCGCATTCATCAGCACGCCAAAAACAGCAGTGCTCCAGCATTTTTCAAGTTGCTCGCCGACCCAGAGCTGCTGCAGCGTGTCGAGCCTGTGATGCCCAAGCATCGTCAACGGTTGTTCACACCGACCGAGACCCTGTCGATGTGAAAGTCGGCTGGGTCAGATACATATTGGAGATGACGCGGTAGCTGACTGCGGGCGCCTCCTCTTCCTACAAGTCATTGCTTTGTCACGCTTTGACAAGCAAACCCAACACGACTAACTTTCCTGACGTGACGCATTTATGCGACCCACGCTATGCAGCAATTCTATCCCTTCGCCACATTTCGTCGTGGCCGCGGTGCGCCTAACAGCTAGCAAGTGACTGTTAATCACTTGAGGCCAAGCCGCGGAGCCAGATCGCCATTTTGTGCATCAGCTTTACCTCCCAACCAGCCCCTTCAAATCGGCTTGGCAATGCCCAAGGAATTCCATTCACCCCTCAAACGTCCCTTAACACCCCGTTTAAATGCCAGAATCCCCCCACTGGAACGTTTTGGAGAGCTCCATGCTTGGCAAATTTGAACAACGGCTCGACCCTTTCCCCCCTGACGAAACACCGCCTCCACCCGACGGCCTGGCGCGGTTTTTGTGGGCCTGCACACGCGGTGCGCGGGGTTATATCCTGTTGCTCGCGCTGCTCAGTGCCGCTGTGTCGGTGTATGAAGCCTGGCTGTTTTCGTTTCTTGGGCAGGTCGTGGACCTGTTGTCGACCTGGCAGTCCGGCGGTGAAGCGGCGGGGCAGGAAAGTCGTGTGCTGTGGGGTATCGGCATTGTGCTGGTGATCAGCATCGGGCTGGTGGCGTTGCGCACGATGGTGCAGCACCAGGTGTTGGCGATCAATTTTCCGTTGCGGCTGCGCTGGGATTTTCATCGGCTGATGCTGCGTCAGAGTCTTTCGTTTTTTTCCGATGAGTTTTCCGGGCGGGTCACGACCAAGGTGATGCAGACGGCGTTGTCGGTGCGTGAGGTGTTGTTCACCCTGATCGAGATCGCGCCGGGCATCGGCGTGTATTTCATCGCGATCATCACGCTGGCCGCCGGTTTCGATCCGAAGCTGATGCTGCCTTTCATTGCGTGGCTGGCGCTGTTCGGTCTGGCCATGCGCTACTTCGTGCCGCGCTTGGGCAAAGTCGGGCAGGAGCAGGCCAATGCGCGGTCGTCCATGACCGGGCGTATCTCGGATGCCTATACCAATATCACCACGGTGAAGCTGTTTTCCCACTCGAAGCGCGAGGCTCATTTCGCGCGGGCGGCGATGGAGGATTTCAAGCAAACCGGCTTTCGTCAGATGCGCCTGGTCAGCCAGTTCGAGATCGTCAATCAGGTCCTGGTGGTTGGTTTGATCATGGGCGCTGGCGGGTATGCGCTGTGGCTGTGGCACCAAGGCGCAGTCGGTGCCGGGGCCGTGGCGGCGATTACGGCCATGGCATTGCGCATCAATGGCATGTCGCATTGGATCATGTGGCAGATGACCGGGCTGTTCGAGAATATCGGTACCGTGCAGGACGGCATGCAAACCTTGTCCCGCGGGCCCAAGGTGCAGGATGCGCCGCAGGCACCCGCGCTGGTGACCACCGGCGGCGCGGTGACGTTCGACGACGTGAGCTTCAATTACAACGGCGAGCGCCAGGTGCTCGATGGCCTGAGCCTGAGCATTCGCGCGGGGGAAAAGATCGGCCTGGTGGGGCGCTCCGGCGCCGGGAAATCGACGCTCATCAACCTGCTGCTGCGGTTCTACGACGTGGACAAGGGCGCGATTCTGATCGATGGGCAAAACATCGCCCACGTCACACAGGACAGCTTGCGCAGCGCCATCGGCATGGTCACCCAGGACACGTCGCTGTTGCACCGCTCGATTCGCGAGAACATCGCCTATGGCCGTCCCGATGCGACCGATGAGCAAATCCGTAGCGCGGCGGCCAGCGCCCAGGCCGATGGGTTCATCAGCCAATTGAGCGACAAGCAAGGCCACAACGGTTACGACACCCTGGTCGGCGAGCGTGGCATCAAGCTGTCGGGCGGCCAGCGCCAACGCGTCGCGATTGCCCGGGTCATGCTGAAAAACGCGCCTATCCTGCTGCTGGATGAGGCGACCAGCGCGCTGGATTCGGAAGTTGAAGTGGCGATCCAGGAAAGCCTGGATGACATGATGCAGGGCAAGACCGTGATTGCCATCGCCCATCGGCTGTCGACCATTGCGGCCATGGACAGGCTGATCGTCATGGATAACGGGCGCATTATCGAGCAAGGCACTCATGCTGAACTGCTGGAGAAGAACGGCACCTATGCGCGGCTGTGGCATCACCAGAGCGGCGGGTTCCTGGGGGAGGATCAGGGCGTGGCGCAAGTCCTGGAATAGGCGTGAGTGGGGGGCCACTGCCGATCAATTAAGCGAACGCAGTACTCAAAGCAACGACGATCAAAATGTGGGAGCTGGCTTGCCTGCGAAGGCGGAATATCAGTCGACTTATTCATCAACTGACGGATCGCTTTCGCGGGCAAGCCCGCTCCCACAGGGGATTTGCGCTGACCGACGGGCATTGAGGGAAGGCAGGGCACGGCATTGAAAATTTTTTTGTGAGCCACGCTTGAAAATTTTTCCCCTGAACCTACATAGGTTTTACGCGATGCCGAAGACGGGTCGCGTATCAAATCACTTGGAGAAAACTCAGGAGATTTTGTAATGGCTACTACTCTTTCCTTGGCCCCACTGTTCCGTCATTCCGTTGGGTTTGACCGGTTCAACGACCTTTTCGAATCGGCGCTTCGCAGCGAGGCCGGTACCACCTATCCACCTCACAACGTGGAAAAACACGGCGATGACCATTACCGAATCGTCATTGCGGCCGCAGGCCTGGTTGAGGATGACCTGGAAATCCAGGTGGAAAAAGGCGTGTTGACCGTCTCCGGCGGCAAGCGCGAACACGATGAAAACATCACCTACCTGCATCAGGGTATCGCCCAGCGCGCGTTCCGGCTGTCGTTCCGCTTGGTGGACCATATCGAAGTGCAGGGCGCACAGCTTGCCAATGGTTTGCTCAGCATCGATCTGATCAGGATCGTGCCGGAGGAAGCCAAGCCCAAGCGCATTGCGATTGGTGGTGCTGCCAAGGCTGATGTGAAAACCATCAGCGAGCAGTGAGTTGAACAAACCGGAGGCGCCCATCGCGGCGCCTCCGGTTTTTTTGTCCACCCTCTGCCAGGTCCGTACAAGATACCCGTCACTTACCAGCGATACGTCAACGAACTCACCAACTGCCGCTCATCGCCATACCGGCAAATCGCGAATTCGCAGTAGGTGTAGCGTTTGTTGGTGACGTTGTTCGCGTTAAGCGCGACTTCCCAATGGGGATCGATTTCGTAGCTGGCGCGGGCGTCGTACAGGGTGTAGGCGGGCATTGCCGACGGCACGCCGGAGGCTTGGGTGGTGCCTTTGTAGCGGGCGCCGCCGCCGATGCGCAGTTGCGGGATGCCGAGTGCAGCCAGGCGATAGTCGGCCCACAGGGCGGCCTGGTGGTAAGGGGTGTCTTCGCTGCGTTGGCCGATCTCGCTGGCGATATCGCTTTTGGTAATGCGTGCGTCGATGTAGGCATAGGACGCGATCAGGCTGAGGTTGGGCGTGACTTCGGTCTTGGCTTCAAGCTCGAAGCCCCGGGAGCGCACTTCGCCGACCTGTACCGAGAAGTTGATATCCGTGCGGTCCTGGCTCAGCACGTTGCGCTGTTCCAACTGGTACACCGCGGCACTCAGCAGCGTGGCGCTGCCTTCGGGTTGATAACGGATACCGATTTCATATTGTTTGCCCTCCGTGGGCACGAAGCTTTGCTCCGCCTTGTTTGTGCCGGCCACCGGAAAGAAGGATTCGCTGTAGCTGATGTAGGGCGCCAGGCCGTTGTCGGCCTTGTACACCAGGCCCGCGCGCCAGGTGGTGGCTTCATCGCTTTTGCCGCTGTCGGCCGAATTGCGGAACAGTTCGGTGTGCTGGTCCGCCCAGTCGTGACGGCCGCCCAACAGCAGGATCCAACGCTCATCGAACTTGATCTGGTCCTGCAAATAGATGCCTTTTTGCAGCGTGTCGATCTGCGAGCCACGGTCGGTGGCGGGGTTTTTATTGACCACCACCGGCTGGCCGTACTGGTAGGTTGCCAGGTTCAGCGACGGTGCATTCCCACGGAAGTTATGCGAATCGTAGCTCGTGTCATAACCGTCGAAACCCAGCAGGAAGGTATGCTGCCAGTCACCGAATTGCCATTTGCTCTCGACGTTGGTGTCGCTGGCCAGGCCTCGTGAGCGCTCCTGGCGGTCGCTGTATTGGCGACGCAGGATGCCGCTGGTTTGCGCGGTTGCTATGCCGGCGGTGTTGACTTGCAGGTAGCGCCAGGTCACATCCGACTGGTAATACCGCAGCTTGTGGCTGATGCGCGTGTGCTCGTCGAAGCGGTGGTCGAACTCATAGCCCAGCGCCGACATCTCGCCGTTCATTTCGTCATAGTCCGGCTCGCCGATGAAGTCGTGGCGGCCGATCTGGAACCTGCCGCTGCCCACGCCTTTGGTCAACTGATAGGGCAGGGGCGCGGAGAAGCCCGTCTCGGTCTTCTGGTAAAACGACAGCAAGGTCAGCGAGGTGTCGTCATCGGGCTGCCAGGTCAGCGCCGGGGCGACGTAGACCTTGTCGTTCTGGATATGGTCGGCCGCGGTGTCGCTCTTGCGGTCGAGCAGGGTCAGGCGATAGCTCAAGGTGTCGCTGTCACCCAACGGGCCCGTGAAGTCGGCAGACAGTTGCTTGCGGTTGTTCTGCCCGGCTTGCAGGTTGATCTCGTGGTACGGCGTCTGGCTGGGGCGCTTGCTCACGGTGTTGATCAAGCCGCCCGGCGACAGTTGGCCGTACAGCACCGACGCCGCGCCACGAATCACCTCGGCGCGTTCCAGCCCATAGGGTTCCTGCACGCCGTCGTAGGAATTGTTTTGCAGGCGCAGACCGTCGCGCAGGGAACCGCCGGTGGCGGACTCCACATCGAAACCGCGAATGCGGAAGCGGTCCGAAGTGCGGTTGAAACTGGTCGGCTGGCTGGTGAAACCGGGCGTGAGGTCGAGGGTTTGCGAGAGGGTTTCGGATTGGCGGTCGCGGATCTCGTCACGGGTGACCACCGACAGCGATTGCGGGGTTTCGATGATCGGGGTGTCGGTCTTGGTGGCGCTGAGGTTGCGCGTGGCGACATAGCCTTTGACGTGTTCAGTGCTGCGCTCTTCGCTCAGGCCAGTGATGGCGGTGGGGCCCAGCTCGAGCGAGCCGCGGGTGTCGAGTGGCACCAGCACGTAGCCGTTGGCGCCTTGCACCGCCTGCAAACCGCTGCCGCGCAACAATTGGGCGAAGCCTTGCGCCACCGGGTATTGCCCTTGCAAACCGGCAGTGTCCAGGCCGGCGACGGTCTTGCTGTCGAACAGCAGCGCCACGTGCGCCTGCTGGGCGAACAGGTTCAATGCCGGGCCCAAGGCGCCGGCGGCAATGGCATAACGCGCGGTTTCCTGCGCCGCCACCGGGCTGCTGACGGCCAGGCTCAGCGTCGCCAGGCTGGCCAGGTTGAGCGCCAGGGCGAGGGGCAAGGGAGAACGCTTGAAGTGGCGGGGCATGGAAGACATTCCTGTTATTGAGGTGCTTTCTTCCTTGACGCAGCAGTCGTGAAAAGCGGAACCCGGCACGCCAGACTATTTTTCAACACGCTCGATCTGCAACCACAGGGGGCTGAACGCGCGGATCCGCACCGGCAGGCCATCGGCAATCAACTGCATGGCGCGACGCGGGTTATCCAGCGGCAATACCGCGGACACGCGCAGGTCCGCCAGTTGCTCGCGGTCGAACTGCACATGGCCGCCGTATTGGCGCGCCAGTTCGTCCAGCACTTGCGGCAATGGCCAGTCCTGCACCACCAGTTGGTGGCGTTGCCAGGCATCGTCGGTGGTGCGTGGGTCGATCTTGCCCAGCAGCGTCACGGCATCCGGCGTGATACGCGCTTGCTCGCCGGCGCTGACGTGCACAGCGTTCTGCTGGCTGGCGCCGGTAGCGGCGACCTTGGATTCAAGCATGCCGAGCAGGGTGCCCGGCGACTCGCGCTTGACCGTGAAGCGCGTACCGAGGGCGCGCACTTGGCCGTCGTCGGTGACCACGGTAAAGGGCCGCGTCGCATCATGGGCCACCTGTACCAGGATTTCACCGCGCAGCAAACGCACCTGGCGCTGCTGGCCGTCGAAGGTCAAATCCACGGCGCTGTTGCCGCTGAGGGTCAGTTGCGACCCGTCTTGCAGATCGATGCGTTGCCATTGCGCCGGCGCGGTGCGCTGGTCGGCCAGCAGATAGCTGGGTGGGTAGGCCCGCAGCGCCAGGGCCACCGGCAATGCCAGCAGCAACCCCAGCAGCACGCGGCCGGCCGGGTTGCGCCGACGAACCCGCACGGCTTCCAGCGCAGCCTGCACCGGCGCCTGCTGCGGGCGCAACGCCTGCAGGCGTCCGACAAAACCCTGCATGCGCTCAAAGGCTGCGGCATGCCGTGGGTCGGCGGCTTTCCAGCGCTCCAATTGCTGGTGTTCGCGCTCGCTGAGGTTGCCTTCGTTGAGGCGGATTACCCAGTTGGCGGCTTGCTGGTCGAGGTCGGCGCTCATACGTCCAGCGCGTGGTTGCAATGCAGCAAGGCATTCATCAGGTGTTTGCGCACCATGCGCTCGGAGATGCCCAGGCGGCTGGCGATCTCGCTTTGGCGCAGGCCTTCGAGAAAGTACAGCAGGAACGCCTGCCGCGCATTCAGGGCCAGGCCGTCGAGCACGAAGGCGATCTGCTCCAACGCTTCGAGGGTCACCAGGATTTGCTCCGGCGACTGCTGGCACTGCTCCATCATCTCGATGGTCAGCGTCAGCTCCCGCAGGTACGCATCCTCCAGTTGGCGACGGCGCGCGCGGTCGATGATCAGGTGGCGCGCCGTGGTCGTCAGGAAGGCCCGTGGTTCCCGCATCCCACCGAGCGCGTCGCGGGAGGCGAGTATGCGCATGAAGGTGTCGTGGGAAAGATCCGCCGCGTTATGCGGGCAGCCGAGCTTTTTGCGCAGCCAGCCGAACAACCAGCCATGGTGCTCGGTGTAGAGCATATGGACAGCCTGGTTCAAGGTAGGGTTGCTGGCCGGCATCGAGGGTAAGTCTGCGGATAAGAATTATTCGCAAGATTAGCGGTGTGCCATCAGCGAATGCAAGCGTGGCCGGCGCACGGTCTGTATTTAGGTGGTCGGGGTCGATAAGCAGGGGTTCTTGGGTGCGGTGTCGGAACGAACGGGCGGTACGGTAGAGGCGGCAACGTCCCAGGTCAGCAGGAGTTGGCTGAGCGCCGCGTCGAGAGTTGCGTGGGGTACATTGTCCCGCGCCAGGATCGAAACACCCTGCAGGAAACTATCGAACACCGCCGCCATCACGGCCGGGTTGATCGTGCCTGGCAATTGCCCCATACGCACCGCGCGCTCCACGCACGCCACGATCCCGGCCCGCGTGCGCAGCCGCGACTGCGTCAACCCATCCGCCACCCGTGCATTCTCCGGGCTGGGCGCACTCATCACGCCCAGCGCCACCATGCAGCCCTTGGGATGCCCGTCCTCGCATTGCATGCGTACAGACTGGCGCAACGCTGTTTCAACCGCCTGACGCGGTTGCAGGCTTTCATCCCACAAGCATTCGGTGACCTGGGCGTAGGTCGTCAGGTAGCGCTGCACGCATTCGTCGAACAGCGCCTCTTTGGAGCCGAACGCCGCGTAGAAACTCGGCGCGGAGATACCGCCACCCAGGCCCGCCTTGAGCTGAGCGAGGGAAGTGGCGTCGTAGCCGTGCTGCCAGAACAGGTGCATGGCCTGTTCCACGGCCTGTTCGCGGTCGAAAGTGCGGGGGCGGCCCATCTGTGCCATGTCAGGTCTCCGGTGGATAGCGAGATAAATACTAGTCGATACATAAGTCGTTGACAACGTGCGGTCGCGCCTTGCAACATCTATATCGATCAGTATCTAAGTCTTGCTCAAGGAGTTGCCCGTGACACCCTCACTGACCTTATCGGCGGCGTCCGACCGCCTGCCCATCGGCGCCTTGCTCGCCCTGGCCATGACCGGCTTTATCTGCATCGTCACCGAAACCCTGCCGGCCGGTCTCTTGCCGTTGATCAGCGACGGCTTGGCGATTTCCCCGTCCATGGCCGGGCAGATGGTCACCGCTTATGCGTTGGGCTCGGTGCTGGCGGTGATCCCCATGACCATCGCCACCCGCGGCTGGCGCCGGCGCAATGTGCTGCTGCTGACCATCGTTGGCTTCCTGCTGTTCAACTCCATCACGGCGCTGTCCTCCCATTATGGTGTGATCCTGGTGGCGCGCTTCTTTGCCGGCGTGGCGGCAGGGTTGGCCTGGAGCCTGCTGGCCGGTTACGCCCGGCGCATGGTCGCGCCGCAGCAACAGGGCAGGGCGCTGGCGTTGGCGATGGTCGGCACGCCGATTGCGTTATCGCTGGGTGTACCGCTGGGGACCTGGCTGGGTGGGTTGGTGGGGTGGCGCACCACGTTTGGCCTGATGTCGGCCATGAGCCTGGCGCTGATTGCGTGGGTGCTGGTGAAAGTCCCGGACTACGCGCCGCAGCCCGCCCATCAACGTGTGTCGTTGCGTAAGGTGCTGACCACGCCGGGGGTACGGCCGGTGCTGGCGGTGGTGATCAGTTGGATGCTGGCGCACAACATTTTGTACACCTACATCGCCCCGTTCGTGGCGCCGGCGGGCCTTGCCGATCGGGTCGACCTGGTGCTGCTGGTTTTCGGGGTGGCTGCGCTGGTGGGGATCTGGTTGACGGCCAAGCGGGTGGAGGCGTTGCTGCGCAAGACCGTGCTGGTGAGCTTGATGATGTTTGCGCTGGTCTGCGCGGTGTTTGGCTTGATGGGTAGTGCGCCTTTGGTGATCTACCTCGGCGTGGCCGTATGGGGCCTGAGTTTCGGCGGCGCCGCCACCTTGTTGCAAACCGCGCTGGCCGATGCGGCGGGTGACGGCGCGGATGTGGCGTTGTCGCTGAACGTGGTGGCGTGGAACAGCGCGATTGCCGGCAGCGGCGTTGTCGGTGGGGTGCTGCTCGACCGCTGGGGCGTGGCGGTGTTTCCGTGGGCGATGCTGGTGTTGCTGGCGGTGGCGCTGGCCATCGCGGCGGCGGCGCATGCCCATGGCTTCAGACCGGGACGACGGTCTGCCCATGGGGCGGCGGTGGTCGGGCATTGAAGCAAGCAGCGCCTGAGCGGACGACCACAGAAAACAACTGGGTCATCTGCTCAGCGCTGATCACCGGTGCGACCCTCAATCAGGCAGGGTTGACGCCACCCGGAATCAACCGCGCTTCACGCAATGTGTCGAACACATCGAAAAACGCCTGGTCGCTGGCCTGGTAGGCGGTGAACCCCATCATGCGGCTTTTGGACATGTCGGTGACCACCTCGATGGGCCGCCCGAGGTCGGCGTCGGTGTGCCAGGGCGAAATCAGCCGGCCGATATCGGTTTCCTTCAGCCCGTGCTCTGCAGCGATCTGGCGCCAGCTGTCCTGGTCATCGGCCATCTGCTGTTCCAGCGGGGCGGGCGTTGCGGGAAAGTCGGCCGGCGTGAGGCCGAAGTAGTGCGCAATCCGGCCCCACATCCACTTCCAGCGAAACACATCGCCGTTGGTGATGTTGAACGCCTGGTTCGCCGCCGCCGGTGTTGTGGCTGCCCACAGCTGTTGTTTGGCCAATTGCCGCGCATTGGTCATGTCGGTGAGGCTGTCCCATTGCACACGCGAGCCAGGGAACACGAAGGGGCGCCCGGTGTGTTTGCAGACGCTGGCGTAGACGGCGAGGGTGGTCGCCATGTTCATCGCGTTGCCTACCGCCACGCCGGTGACGGTATGCGGGCGATGCACGCTCCAGGTGAAGCCGTCCTTTTCAGCGGCGGCGAAGACTTCGTCTTCCTGGGCGTAGTAGAAATTTTCCACGTCGAGACGGCCTTGTTCCTCGCGGAACGGGGTTTGCGGCAGGCTGCCCTTGCCATAGTTTTCGAACGGGCCAAGGTAGTGCTTCAGGCCGGTGACCAGCGCCACATGCTGCACCGTTCCGGCGGGGCGCACGGCGTCCAGCACGTTGCGCACCATGGCGGCGTTGACGCGGATGTTCTCGGCCTCAGTGGCTTGGCGCGACCAGGTGGTGATGAACACATGGGTGGGTTTCAGCTCGGCCAGGGCCTGTTGCAGCGAGGCCGGGTCTTGCAGGTCGGCGGCGACCGGGATCACCCCCGGCACCTGCGAGGGCCGTCGGGACAAGGCGGCGACCTGCCAGTTTTGCTCAAGCAGTAATTGGGTAATGGCGCTGCCAACGATGCCGCTGGCGCCCACGACTAATGCGGTCTGGGTCATAGGATTCTCCCGAGAATGTAGGTTTGTGAGCCTCTGTGCGTAGGAGAGGTTCAACCTGATCTGTAGGGCTGCGCGCACTAATCCTGTTTATGAGGGTCCATAGGCCCCGCACGGTCGCTCCTGGCCGTCTGTTCATCCTCAGGTAAAAAGATCTAAGCATGCTCCTACGCACTTTTGCAGTTGGCCTGTGGGCCCTGGTTTTGTTTTCCACCGCAGCACAGGCACGTGGCCCGATCGACCTGTATTCCGCTGAGCAACGACAGCTCTCGTTCGACAGCTGCGCCGAGTTGTTCCCCGCTGCCACGCCGATCAAGACGGCCACCGTTCCCGCGTCGATGAAACCCCTGGCGCTGTGCTCCAACAGCTTTGCGGTGTTGTATTCGCAGACCAGCAAAACGCCGTTGCTGGTGGTCGAGCGCCTCAACGCGCGCCAGTTGCGCGACGCCAAGGGCGAGGAGCGCACCAACCATTTCTACGCCGACCCGCGCATCCCCATGGCCGGGCGCGCGCAACTCAGCGACTATCGCGACCAACACCCGGCGATGGACCGTGGGCACCAATCCCCGGCCGCCGACGCACCGAGTGCTTTAGCCATGGCGCAGTCCTTCGCGTTGTCGAACATGGTGCCGCAAGCCCCCACCAACAACCGCAAGATCTGGAGCAAGGTGGAGGCCGACGTACGCAAGTTCGCCACGCGCGCCGGCGGCGACGTGTATGTCTTTACCGGGCCGCTGTTCGATGCGGGCCACGGCACTATCGGTGACAACAAGGTCTGGGTGCCGACGCGGCTGTTCAAGCTGGTGTATGACGCCTCTTCCCAGCGGGCGTGGGCGTATGTATTGCCTAATGCAGAGACACGCATCCAACGGCCGATGGACTACGAAGCTTTTGTCAAAAGCACTGGGCTGAAATTGTTGGGGAACCTTCCGGTTGTGGGCTCGGTGGGGCGGACGTAACTCTTCAGCGCCGCGGCGGTATTGCCGGCATCTTCCTCGCCTGACCCACCGCTTTCGCAGCCTCGCTGAAGCTCGACAGCTCCCACAGGGGATCGGCTTTGTTGGTTGGATTTGCGTTGTCGCGGCTGGCGTAATCCCAGCCGTGACGAAGATCAACTGTGGGAGCTGTCGAGCCCCGGCGAGGCTGCGAAGGCGGCGGCATTGCTGGCATTTTCTGCGCCTGACCCACCGCTATCGCAGCCTCGCTGAAGCTCGACAGCTCCCACAGGGGATCGGCTTTTGTTGGTTGGATTTGCGTTGGCGCGGCTGGCGTAATCTCAGGCGCGACGAAGATCAAATGTGGGAGCTGTCGAGCCCCGGCGAGGCAGCGAAGGCGGCGGCATTGCTGGCATTTTCTGCGCCTGACCCACCCCTATCGCAGCCTCGCTAAAGCTCGACAGCTCCCACAGGAGATCGGCTTTTGTTGGTTGGATTTGCGTTGGCGCGGCTGGCGTAATCTCAGCCGCGACGAAGATCAAATGTGGGAGCTGTCGAGCCCCGGCGAGGCTGCGAAGGCGGCGGCATTGCTGGCATTTTCTGCGCCTGACCCACCGCTATCGCAGCCTCGCTAAAGCTCGGGAGCTCCCACAGGGGATCGGCTTTTGTGGGTTGTATTTGCGTTGGCGCGGCTGGCGTAATCTCAGGCGCGACGAAGATCAAATGTGGGAGCTGTCGAGCCCCGGCGAGGCTGCGAAGGCGGCGGCATTGCTGGCATTTTCTGCGCCTGACCCACCGCTTTCGCAGCCTCGCTGAAGCTCGACAGCTCCCAC
>NZ_MNPW01000024.1 GCF_001983175.1 Pseudomonas cedrina subsp. cedrina | reverse complement strand
GGAGCCCGGATACATTAGCGCAAGCCTGATTTACCGTTCATCGTGACTGGATAGCAAAAGGTGGGCTGACCATACATTTGGTTACTTTCGCGCTTTTCGAAAGTGACCCGCCGTAAGGGCGGAACCCATACCATCCGTTACCCAAATAACGGATATGTACGCCATCAGAAAATTGCCCCCCACCCAATCAAAAATGAAGCTTTCATGACAAAAGTTCGGTAGCTCGCAGCCACGCCCGTCTCTCCTATGTAACGCGCTGGAGGCCGCCACACATAGCCTCCCCAGCCGTCAGCAAGACGCCAGGAGTGGGGCACGTGGGAACTATGGAACGTTACTCGAAAGTAGGCATGCAGGAGCTCGATCAGCGCTTGTCGAAGATCGTCGAAGCGGCGCGCAAGAAGCCGGTTTCGGTGTATCGCTACGGCGCGCCGTGGGTGTGGATCGTCTCGCAGGACGACTGGCAGGGCGCGCTGAAGGAAGTGTCCAGCTACATCCCGGCGGGGCATTCGCTGGTGTTGCTGCGTCCGCAGATCGATGAGGTGCTGGATCAGCACCGTGACTGGCTGGTGGCTGACGCCCCGATGTCGATCGCCCCGCACACCGTGTTGCAAATCCTGTTGCTGCAACTGCTGTATTCGGTGCCAAGCGAGCAGCAGCTGCACGAACAGCTGAACTACAACCTGCTGTTCCGCTGGTTCGTCGGCCTGGACCTGAACCAGAAGGTCTGGAGCATTCATGCATTGACCCGCGACATCGCCACGCTGCTGAACCACCCGCAGGCGGTGCAACTCATCCAGAAAATCATCGGTGACGTGTTTTGTGGCGCCTTGCTGCACATGCCGGAGTTCTCGTTGAACTTCGCCTTGCTGCACACCTGGCTGGCCCGGCACGGCAACACCTCGATCACCAGCAATTGAGCAGGCCGCACGCCGGGCTACCGGCAGTGGCGCACAACAACAGAAAGTCAGGGGGCGGTGTGGAGCATCTGTTCAAATTAACGCTGGCGCTGTGTTGCGTGACGCTTTGGAGCGTGACGCAAATAGCGCTGGCCGAGGAAGAAGCGGCGGCGCGTAAGGTCGACGTCAACGAGTACTTCGTGCGCGGCAACACGGTGCTGGACGCGGCGACCATCGAGGAGGCGGTGTATCCGTTTCTCGGCCCGCAGAAGACCTTGGGCGATATCGAAGGCGCCCGCGATGCGCTGCAGAAGATCTACCAGTCGCGCGGCTACCAGTCGGTGTTTGTCGAGCTGCCCGAGCAGAAGGTCGACGACGGGATCGTCTACCTGCAAGTCAGCGAAACCAAGGTGGGCCGTGTGCGTGTGGTCGGCGCCAAACACTACTCGCCGGTGGAAATCCGCGAGCAGGTGCCAGCCTTGGAAGAGGGCGCGGTGCCGGACTTTGCCACTGTGCAAACCCAGTTGGCCGGCCTCAACCGCAGTGCTGGTCGCCAGGTCACGCCACTGGTACGCGAAGGCCAGCGCCCCGGCACCATGGATGTGGATTTGCAGGTGGAAGACCAGAACCCCTGGCACGCCAGCATCGGCCTGAACAACGACTACAGCGCCGACACCGAAAAGCTGCGCTCGGTGGCAACCCTGGGCTACGACAACCTGTGGCAACTGGGGCACAGCATTTCCCTGACCTACTTCACCGCGCCCCAGGACACCGAGAACGCCAAGGTCTGGTCGGGCTCCTACAGCGCCCCGTTGAACGAGCGCTGGACCTTGCAGTTCTCCGGTTACCAGTCCGACAGCAACATCGCTACCATCGGCGGCAGCAACGTGTTGGGCAAGGGGCATTCCTACGGTGTGTCGGCGATCTACAACCTGCCGGCGGCCGGTAACTGGGCCAACTCGTTCTCGTTCGGCGTCGACTTCAAGGACTTCGACGAGGAAATGAAATTCGGCGCCAGCAGCGACCAGGTGCCGCTCAAGTACGCGCCATTCACCCTGGGCTACAACGGCTACCGCTACACCGAGCAATCCCAGCTGGGGCTCGGCTTGAACCTGGTGGTCGGCACCCGCGCATTCTTCGGTTATGGCAGCGACGCCGAAGAATTCGACTACAAGCGCTACAAGGCCAGCGCCAGCTTTGCCGTGCTCAAGGGCGACCTGAACTACACCTACACCTTCGCCAACGATTGGCAGTCGGCCACCAAAGGCGGCTTCCAGCTCGCCTCCGGACCGCTGGTGTCCAACGAACAGTACTCCGCCGGCGGTGCCACCTCGGTGCGCGGTTACCTGGCGGCGGAGCGCACCGGGGATGAGGGCTACTTGCTCTCCCAGGAGTTGCGCACGCCGTCCCTGGCCAAGTTTCTCGGCAGTTATGTGCAGGAGTGGCGCTTCTATGCGTTCGCCGAAGGCGCGCGCATGCGCCTGCACGACCCACTGCCCGAGCAAGAAGACGAATACAGCCTGGCCAGTGTCGGCCTGGGCACACGCGCCAGTTTGAGCAAATGGTTGTCCGGCAGCCTGGATTGGGGCTTGCCGCTGCTCGATGGACCGAACACCCAGAAACAGGACTCGCGACTGCACTTCAGTGTGCAGGCGACTTTCTGACTTTTTCT
Organism: Pseudomonas cedrina subsp. cedrina; assembly: GCF_001983175.1. GTDB lineage: Bacteria > Pseudomonadota > Gammaproteobacteria > Pseudomonadales > Pseudomonadaceae > Aquipseudomonas > Aquipseudomonas cedrina. The sequence continues at coordinate 25,992 of NZ_MNPW01000024.1, read as the reverse complement.
TTCGGAGATTTCACCCATGCAACGCCTATTCCTGAGCCTGTTGATCTGCCTGGGCTTCGCGCTCCCGGCCACCGCCCATGCCTGGTGGCAGGACGACTGGCACTACCGCAAGCAGATCTCGGTGGACACCACCGCCCAAGGCGCGGCGATCAACCAGGCCTTGGGCCGCACCGCGCTGCTGGTGCGCCTGCACACCGGCAACTTCAGCTTCGACGGGGTCAAGGACGACGGCTCCGATTTGCGCTTTGTGAGTGCCGATGACAAGACCGTGTTCAACCACCAGATCGAAAGCTTCGACCCGTTGATGGGCATGGCGCTGATCTGGGTCGATGTGCCCAAGGTTGAAGGCGGCCAGCGCCAGGACCTGTGGATGTACTACGGCAACCAGAAAGCCGCGGCCAGTGCCAACGGCCAACTGACCTTCGACCCGAACTACACCGCGCTCTACCACTTCGACGGCGCCAACGGCACCCCGGCCCGGGACACCACGGCCTACGCCAACACCTCGTTGAACGCCACCGGTGCGAGCATCGACGGTGTGATCGGCCGCGCCTTGCAGCTCGGCGGCCAGCCGCTGATGCTGCCGGCCAGCCCATCGCTGCAACAGGCCGCCGGCGGCGCGTTCACCTTCAGCGCCTGGCTGCGCCTGGACCAGGCCAGTGGCGAGCAAGTGCTGCTGGCCCGTCGCGACGCTCCTCACAGCCTGTTGCTGGGCGTGAACCAAGGCATGCCCTTTGTCGAAATCGACGGCCAGCGCGCTGTGTCGACCCAGCCGCTCAACCCCGGCCAATGGCAGCACCTGGCGTTTACCGCCGAGGGCGCCAAGGTCACGCTGTATGTGAATGGCCGTGAAACCGCGACCCTGGCCGTCGCCTTGCCGGCATTCAATGCCCAACTGGCGATCGGCGCCGATCTGCCGGAGGCGGGCAGTACGCATCTGCCTTTCGCCGGGGCCATCGATGAGCTGCGCCTGTCCAAGGTCGCACGCCCGGCCGCGCTGTTGCTGGCCGATGCCAGCGCCCAGGGCGCCGAGTCGAAACTGGTGGCCTATGGCGTGGACGAAGAACAGTCCGGCATTGGTTTCGGCAGCCTGGGCTTCTTGCTCAACGCCGTGCCGGTGGACGCCTGGGTGATCATCCTGGTGCTGGTGGCGATGATGTTCCAGTCGTGGGTGATCATGCTGCGCAAGAACCGTCAGGTCAGCCGCCTCAGCAGTGCCAACGAGATATTCCGCGAGCACTTCGCGCAAATCGGCACCCGCCTGGAGATGTACGCTGACGATACGCAACTGGCCGAGCGCCTGACCCATTCTTCGCTGTGGCGCCTGTACCTGGTAGCGGTCAAGGAGATCCGCACCCGCCGAGCCCAGGGCGCCGACACCTCATCGGTCTCGGCCGCGACCATCGAAGCCATCCGCTGCTCCATGGACGGCGTGCGCACCCGCGAAAACCAGGCGCTCAGTTCCAAGCTCTCTACGCTGTCCAACGCTATCGCCGGCGGCCCCTACATTGGCCTGCTCGGTACGGTGCTGGGGATCATGGTGGTGTTCCTCGGCACGGCGATGGCCGGTGACGTCAACATCAACGCCATCGCCCCCGGTATGGCGGCGGCCCTGCTGGCCACGGCCATGGGCCTGTTCGTCGCGATCCCGGCGCTGTTTGGCTACAACCGCCTGATCACGCGCAACAAGGAAGTCAGCGCGGACATGCGCGTGTTCGTCGACGAGTTCATCACTCGCCTGGCGGAGATGCACGGCGAGAGCCAGCACAGTGAAGCGGCGCACCGCGTTGCGCATCACGCACCGGTTCCGGCCTGAGGAGAATCGCCATGGCTTCCGTAAATAGCTCCCATGACGATGACGATGATGCCGCCGTCGACAGCATCAACATCACGCCCCTGGTGGACGTGCTGATGGTGGTGCTGGTGATGTTCATCCTCACCGCCACCGCCCAGGTCTCGGGCATCCAGATCCATTTGCCCAAGGCCAGCGCCTCGGTGTCGCTGTCGGAGGCCAAGACCAAGGCGATCTCCGTGAATGACGGCGGGCAGGTGTTCCTCGACGCCTACCCGGTGACCCTCGGCGAGCTGGAAGAGCGCCTGCGTATCGAGAAAGCGCTGAACCCGGATTTCCCGGTGATCGTACGTGGCGATGCGATGGTGCAGTACCAGAAGGTGATCGAAGTGCTAGACCTGTTGCGCCGGCTGGAGCTGTCCCAGGTCGGGCTGGTCACCGGCAAACCGAGCCAGGGCTGAGCCATGACCGCACAGATCCCGATTGCGCCCATGCCCGTGAAGAATAAGCCGCCGCTGCGCCCGCTGAAGTGGGGCCTCGGCCTGTTGCTGGGCGCCGTGGCGGCCTGGTTTTTATGGCAGTGGGCCAATGACATGAGCGGCGTGCGCCGCGAAGCGCCGAAGGTGCCGACGATTATCCCGTTGCCGCCACTACCGCCACCGCCGCCGGAAAAACCCAAGGAGCCTGAGCCTCAGGTCGAGGAAAAAATCCCGGAACCGGTGCCCAGCCCCGAACCGGAGGAGGTCAAGCCGGCCGAGGAAGCACCGCCTTCGCCCGCCGACGACCTGGCCAACCCGATGCAGATCGATGGCGACGCCCAGTCCGGCAATGACGGTTTCAACATCGGCGCCGGTAAAGGCGGCGGCATGGCCGGCAGCGGTGGCGGCGGCGGGTTGGGGACCGGCACCTACAAACAATACCTGGCCGGCACCTATCAACGGCTGATGCGCGAGGACCCTGAATTACGCAAGAAGGCTTTCTCGATACAGATAGACCTGTGGCTGGGCGCCGATGGCCAGGTCACCAAGGCGTTGGTGGCCAAGTCCAGCGGCGATGCCGAGACCGACGCGCAGATGCTCGCCTTGATACAGGCGCCGCGTGCCACACAGAAGCCGCCGGCGTCGCTGACGCTGCCCATGCGCCTGTCGCTCAAGGGCCGGCGCCCGGAATGACCGAACACGTGTTCTTGGATTTTTCTCAACGGATTTTTGTAGGAGTTGCGTACACATGATTTCCCCCGTGAATCGACTGACCCTGGCGGTCGGCATGGTCATCGCGACCCTGGTCGGCCAGGCGACGGCGGCCCCGGTCGCCCCCTCGGAAAACGTCACCATCAACCTGATTCGCCTGTTGGTGCAGCAAGGCGTGCTCAAGCAGGAAACCGCCAACGGCCTGATTGCCCAGGCCGAAAAAGAAGCCCAGCAGGCGCGCCAGGCGAACGTCGCGCCGGTGATTGCCAGTGGCCCGACCGCAGCGCCCGGCGACGTACGCGTGCAATACGTGCCGCAAGCGGTGCGCGACCAGATTCGTGACCAGGTGAAGGCTGAGGTCATGTCCACTGCGAAAAAGGAAAACTGGGCGCAGCCCAATACCTTCCCGGACTGGATCTCGCGCATCAGCTTTGACGGCGATATCCGTTTGCGCGACGAGTCGCGTTATTTTTCGGGGCGTAACGACAACACCATCACCGACTACGCCAAGCTCAATGACACCGGCCCCTACGATGTCAACAAAAACTCCAACACCAGGTTCCCACCCTTGCTCAATACTCGCGAGGACCGTGAAAACCTGTTCCGCCTGCGTGCTCGCCTGGGCATGAAAGCAGTGTTGTCGCCGGAATGGACCGCCGGCATCCGCATCGCCACCGGCTCCGACAATAACCCGGTGTCCACCACCCAGACCCTGGGCGGTGGCTTTGGCAAAAAAGACATCTGGCTCGACCAGGGTTACCTCACCTGGGCCACCACCGACTACATGAAATTGACGGCCGGGCGCATCGGCAACCCGTTCTATTCCACCGACATGATGTATTCCAACGACCTCAACTTCGACGGTGTGGCGGCCATCTTCAATCACACGCTCAATAGCGAATGGGGCCTGTTCGGCACACTCGGCGCCTTCCCGGTCGAATACACCTCCGACACCGCCAGCATCAATGGCATCGACAAGGAAGACAGCGATACCAAATGGCTGTTCGGCGGGCAGATCGGCGCGGACTGGAAGATCAATCGCAGCAACCGCCTCAAGCTGGCGGCTGCTTACTACCAGTTCCAGGATATCGAAGGCGAGCGCTCCAGCCCTTGTTCAACGTGGTCGGGCGCGGCGGGTTGCGATACCGACGGCACGCGCGTGGCTTTCATGCAAAAAGGCAACACGGTGTTCAACCTGCGCAACAACACCACCAACCCCACGGACCCTGCGCGGACGCCGGATCCTCAGTTCGTAGGCCTGGCCTCCAAGTTCGATGTGCTCGACCTCAACCTGGTCTGGGACAGCGAATTGCCCAGCGATTTCAAACTGCGCTCCCAAGGCAACTTCATCCACAACCTGGCCTACGACAAGGGCGAGATGCTCAAGCGCAGCGAGGGCGAGATCGTCAACAACATCAACAGCAAAGGCCAGTTCGAAAGCGGCGGCAATGCGCTGATGGTCTCGTTCACCCTCGGCAGCGCGCTGGAGATGCGCAAGCGTGGCGACTGGAACGTGCTGGCCGGCTACAAGTACATCCAGCCCGACGCCTTGCCCGACGGCTTCAACGACTCGTCGTTTCACCTGGGCGGTACCAACGCCAAGGGTTACTTCATTGGCGCCAACTACGGCATCGAAAAGAACATCTACGCCAGCGCGCGTTGGCTGAGTGCGTCCGAAGTGTATGGCCAGCCGTTCGAAGTCGATGTGATGCAACTGGAACTCAACACGCGCTTTTAATGCGCAGGGAGATGCCACATGAACACACGAATCTGCGCGCTGCTCTTGGTGTTCGTTGCCACGGCGGCTTCGGCTGAAGGCATGGAGGAGCGCCTGCGCACGCAATTGCGCAGCACCACCCAGCAATTGCAGACCCTGCAAAGCGAACAGGCCCAGGCCAGCGCGGCGCGCCTTGCCGCCGAAAACCAGGCCAAGCAGGCCCAGGCGCAAATCAAGCAGCTGACGGCCGAACTCGCCCAGGCTCGGGGCGTGGCCGAGCAACTGGTCGGCCAGCAACAGAGCCTGCACAGCCAGGCGCAAGCCCAGGTGGTGGCGAGTAACGAGCAGATCGGCAAGTTCAAGAAGGCCTATGACGAACTGCTGGTGCTGGCCAAGGGCAAGGAAGCCGAGCGCGCCCGCCTGCAAGCACAATTGGGTGAACGTGACACGCAAGTGCAGCAATGTTCAGTCAAGAATCAACAGATGTACGGCGTGGCACAGCAGTTGCTCGCGGCCTACGAAAAAATCGATGTGGCCGAGGTGATGAGTATCCGCCAGCCGTTCGCCAGCAGCGTGCGGGTCAAGTTCGAGGAACTGGCCCAGGGCTTTGGCGACGATTTGTACAAGAGCCGTTTCGATGCCCCCCAGGCAACCGCCAATCATTGATAGAGACAGGGAAGAATTAACATGACCGATTTGATCACCAGCGTCACCACCCAGAGCCTCACCGAACTGCTGCAGGAAGCCGGCTACCGGGTCAACCAGACCGAACAAAATGGCATCGTGCAGTTGCTCAGCGCCAGCCAGGGCATCGGCTTTGCCGTGCGTTTCGGCAACCCGGCAGCCGAGCCGGGCGCCTATGTGGACTTCACCTACAGCTGCGCGCTGCGCATCCAGGGCGAGTTGCCTGAAGGCTTGGCCCAGTTGTGGAACGCATCGCGGCGCTTTGCGCGGTTGTCGGTGCAGGGCGAATTCTTGCTGATGGAAATGGACGTGGTGGTGGCCGGCGTCGGCGCCACGCACCTGCGCAGCCAACTGGAGCTGTGGGACCGCCTGTTGCAGGAATTCATTGTCTACCTGCGTGAATACAGCCAGCAGGCGGCGCAGTTGCAGGCTGCATCGATGGGCGAAGAGGCGCCTGTATTGTGAAAAAACCAACCCTGATGGTCGGCGCGGGCGCGCTGGCCTTGCTGGTGGTGGCGGTGGGCTTGAGCCTGCGGCCGGGCAGCGACCCGGTGGCGGCGCAGCAACCGGCGCCGGTGACCAACCCTGTATCGGCCGGACCGGCGGTGGCCCGCCTGGGCAATCAGCAGATCGACCTGACGGAGCTGAAAACCGTACTGGCCAGCCTGCCGGCCGAGTCCCGCGAGCAATTGCGCGGCAACCGAGGCGCGCTGGAGACCTGGATTCGTTCACGCCTGGCGCAAAAAGCCGTGCTCGAACAGGCCGATGCCCAAGGCTGGCGCCAACGCCCCGAGGTGGAGCAGCAGACCCGCGCGGCCACGGAGCAGATTGTGTTCCGCGACTACATGCTGTCGGTCAGCCAGGTGCCGGCCGACTACCCCAGCGCGGCGCAGGTGCAGCAGGCCTACGACAGCGGCAAGGCGCAATGGGTGACGCCGCCGTTGTACCGGGTGAGCCAGATTTTCCTTGCGGTGAACGATCCGCAGAATATCGAGGCCGTACGCCGCCAGGCCCAGGAACTGAGTCGCCGTGCCCAGGCGGCGCCGGGTGATTTTGCCGCCCTGGCCACGCAGTTTTCCCAGGACACCGACTCCGCCGCGCGCGGCGGCGACTCGGGCATGCAACCCTTGCAACAGCTGGTGCCGGAGGTACGCAGTGCGGTGTCGCGCCTCAAGATCGGCGCGGTGTCGGACGTGGTGCAGAGCGCAGCGGGGTTTCATGTGCTCAAGCTCACCGGTCAACAACCGGCGCGCACCGCGACCCTCGACGAACTGCGTGAACGCCTGACACAGGCCTTGCGCACCCAGCGTCAGGAACAGATCGCCAAGGCCTACCTCGAAGGCATGCTCAACACCGCAACCCTGAGCATCGACGGCGCCGAGTTGAACAAGGTGCTGGAGTAACCCGCATCACTTCGCATTGGATGCACCGATCGACAAGACAGGGAGTCTCCCATGGCATTACTGGAACCGTCCGCCCCTCAAGGGCCGTCCGTTTATCGCGCGCCGGCCGAGGCGCGCGGCCCCTGGCTGGACCTGGCCGATGACATTGACCCGGAGGTGGCGCGCTATTTCCTGGTGAGCGCGCGCTGCGGTTGCTTCATGCAGGCGGCGCGCAGTCTGAATATCAAGGCCACGCTGTTGCGCAAGCGCCTGGCGCAGTTGGAACAACAGGTGCGCCATTCGCTGTTCAGCTACCAGGGCAATGGCCTGGTGCTCAGCCGTGACGGCCAGCAGTTGCAGGCGCAACTGATTGCCCTGGCCCATGAACGGCGCTTGCCGGTAACGGAGCAGCCGTTGATTCGGCTGGCGGTGGCTGAGCCGATCCTGCACGACATTCTAGGGCGCGACCTGATCGCCTTGTTGCGCCGCAATGCCAGCGTGCGCCTGGAGATCATCTCCATCGACAGCCGGTTGTCGCTGCAAGCGGTGGATGTAGACGTGGTGCTGTGGTTGTCGGACGCCGATGGCCCAGGCCCGAGCTTCGCCACCGAAGCGCCGCGGGCGCTGGCGCGGTTGCAGTATGTGCCGCATATCGCCAAGCGCTATTCACGCCTGACCACGCGGCCGGACTGTGTCGAAGACCTCGACGATTACATGCTGGTGCAGTGGCAGCCGGATGCCGAGGTCGGCGCCTTGCAACCCTGGAACCTGCTGGTGCAACAACGCCTGGCGGCGGTGGCGCAGGTGCACGCCTATTCACTGATGCTTGAGATGATTCGTTGCGGCGCCTGCATCGGTTTGCTGCCGCAATACATGAGCAGCGTTGATCGGGGTTTGGTGGCGTTGCCGGGGTTGTTGGCCGAGAGCATGCAGCGCCAGGTATGGCTGGCGGTGAATGTTCAGGTACGGGATATTGAGGCGGTGCGGATGATTGTGGAGTTGATTGTCGGTACGTTCGAGGGGCGGCGGGAGTGGTTTGATTAATCCAGGACAGCCTCGCTTAAGCTATCCCGGACTGACTGGCACAACATGGTTAGTGTGGGAGCGACGGTGGTGTTCCTGGCACAAGGCGTTGCGCCCTGGCGCTAACTGCGCCAGTCTTAGTGGCCTCATCCCTCTTATTGAGGCAAACCGTGCTGCAGTCCACTCGTTTGACACTCATTTGCCATGCCGTGACGCCTCAGCAGAAAAAGGGCAGCTTTCCCGATGACGAGTCCGTCGCGATGGATTGGCGAAATGCAGGTTTGTCCCTTGCCGGTCGTTACAGGAACCCGCGTTTGTTGTGCGGCCCCGAGGCTCGTACCCGGCAGACGGCAGGGATGTTCAGCCGCAATCCCGTGGTCGAGAACGCCTTGCGTGATGGCGACTTTGGTCGTTGGAAAGGTAAGGACCTCAACGAGGTTGATCGTGACGAGTTGGCGGATTGGATTGGCAACAGCGCCAGTACGGCCCATGGCGGCGAATCCGTGGACCAAGTGTGTGCACGGGTAGGCCGGTGGCTGAAATCCCTCGAAACCCACCCCGGTCATGTTGTCGCCGTCACCCACCCGTTTGTGATCCGCGCCGCGATGCTGTACGTCATGCAATTTCCGATCTCGATGTTCTACCTGATCGACGTCGAGCCTTTGTCCGCCACCGAGCTGCGCTTCAACCAGGTATGGCGCCTGCGCCTGCAAACTCACGCCCAGGCGCCTGAACATGGCAAAATCCACGCCCCGCACTGAGAGCAACCCATGAAACGCATCCTGATCATCGGCATCGGCGCCGGCAACCCTGACTACATCACGATGCAGGCCGTAAAGGCGCTGAACCGCACCGACGTGTTTTTCCTGATGGACAAAGGCCAGAGCAAGGACAAGTTGATCGACCTGCGCCGCGAGATCTGCCAGACCTACATCACCGAGCCCGGCTACCGCTTCGTCGAGGCCGCCTGCCCCGAGCGCGTGCGCGGCGATGTCGACTACACCGCGGCCGTGCAGGACCTCAACCGCGACAAGCAGCAGACCTTCGAACGCATGATCAACGAGGAAATGGCTGACGGTGAAGTGGGCGCTTTCCTGGCCTGGGGCGACCCTGCGCTGTATGACAGCACCATTCGCATCCTGCAGGCGATCCTGGCCAGTGGCCGTTGCACCTTCGAGTTCGAAGTGATCCCCGGTATTACCAGCGTGCAGGCCCTGGCCGCGCAGCACAAGGTGGCGCTGAACCGCATTGGCAAGTCCGTCGAGATCACCACCGGGCGGCGCCTGGCGGCGGGGCAGGCGAGTGATGCCGACACGCTGGTGGTCATGCTCGACGCCGACGACGCCTACCGCACCGTGGCCGATCAAGACCTGGAGATTTATTGGGGGGCCTACCTGGGCACGCCGGACGAGATCCTTATCAGCGGCAAAGTCAGCGAGGTCGCGCAAGAAATCGAAAGGGTGCGCAAGGCTGCGCGCCTGGAAAATGGCTGGATCATGGACACTTATCTGTTACGCAAACCATGAGGTCACCTCCCATGCTCAAACTGTTCGCCCTGGCGCTGGCCCTGCTGGTCGGCACCGCCCATGCCGACGATACGCTGCACACCGATTTGCCGTTGTCGTACCTGGAACAGACCCAGGACGACGCACGTAACCAGCCGTTGGTGATTTTCCTGCACGGTTTCGGCAGCAACGAGCAAGACCTGTTCGGTATCAAGGACGCGTTGCCCGCTACCTGGACCTACTTGTCGGTGCGCGCGCCCATGCCGGTGGACGCGAACGGATTCCGCTGGTTTACCAAGACCCCCGGCGACGGCGAGTACGACGGCGTGACGGCCGACCTGCAGAGCAGTGCCCGGTTGATCAAGGATTTTGTCGGCAAAGCCACCGCCAAGTACCACACCCGCAGTGATCGGGTATTCCTGGTGGGGTTCAGTCAGGGCGCGATCATGTCGTACGAAGTGGCGTTGCGTGACCCGCAGTTGGTGCGTGGGATTGCGGCGTTGAGTGGCAGCGTGTTGCCGGTGCTCAAGGCGCAGTTGAAGCCGGATACGGCACTGGACAAGTTGGCGATCTTTATTGGCCACGGAACGTTGGATCAGGTGTTGCCGTATGCGTCGGCGACCCGGGCGAATCAGGTGCTGACGGGGTTGGGCTTGAGGCCGGAGTTTCACGGGTATGCGGGGATGAACCACACCGTCAGCGAGGCGGAGGTGCAGGACTTGAAGGTCTGGCTGGAGAAAAGCCTGAAATAAGCGCGGTAAAAAAATGTGGGAGCTGGCTTGCCTGCGATAGCGGTGTATCAGTGAATGATTTATCACCTGTTCCACCGCTATCGCAGGCAAGCCAGCTCCCACATGAATCTATGTCGTATGCCGAATCGGGTTATTTTCCGCCAATAATCTGCTTCACCAACTGCGCATGCCCCTTCGCATCATCAGCCCGCGAAATTGCCTGGATCACCAATAACTGATTACCCGAGCCACCCAGGAACGTGGAGTTCAAGGTCTTGCCGCCGCCCTGGGTCGCGGTGCTGTCCACCTGGCGCAGGCCCAGGCCCTTGAATGTCAGCTTTTTCTCGCTCTGTTTCTTGAAGTCAGGCAGGGCGGCGCTCTGGTCCTTGATGAAACCGGCCACGGCGCCGTCAAGGAACTGCGCGTCGTTGTCCTTGATGCTGACCCCGTCGTTGCGCAGGGTCTCGGCGACGATCACCACGCTTTTGGTGGTCCGGTTGGCGTACATCGTGCCTTGGGTATCGGCTGTGCCGTCTTCGGCCTTACCGGCCGGCAGGGTGTCGGCAACATAGGCCTTGGGCAGGGTGAAGGTGAACTTGCCGCCCAAGGTGGAGATGGTTTGCGTGGCCGGCTTGGAAGCGGCGAAGACGCTGCCGGCGGTCAGCGCGAGGGCCAGCAGGGCGGCGGTCTTGGTGAAAGTGGCCATGAAGCGCTCCAGGGATGAACGAGGTTGCGGCGTATTCTGTCAGAAATTTCGCAAAATCGTTCATCCCCAGCCTCACACCTTGTCGGACTCTTCCTCAAGTCGATCCATCTCGAACAGCCGCGCCAGTTCCGTCCGCGCTTCCTGGGCGGTTTGCATGACCTTGGCGGCGTCGTCGTATACCGCGTGTTGCGCGGCCAGCACTTGCAAGTCGTGATTCTTGAAGCGGGTGATGCGTGCGTCGGCCTGGGCTTGGCTCAGGCCGAGACCGACCAGGGTACGGCGGCTCATTTCCAGGCTGGAGTAGAACGTCTCACGAATCGGCGAGGCATCCAGGTCCACCAGGCGATGCACGTGCTGGCGGTTGCGCGCGCGGGCGATGATCTTCATATGCGGGTAGAGGTTGCGCACCAGTTCGGCGGTCTTGATGTTGATCTCCGGGTCATCCATGGCGATCACGAAGAACTCCGCCTGGTCGACCTTGGCCGCGTGCAGGATCTCGGGGCGTTGCGGGTCGCCGTAGAACACCGGCATGCCACCGAAGCTGCGGGTCAGTTCGATGGTTTCCACCGAGGTGTCCAGGGCAATGAATGAAATGTTCTGCGCGCGCAGGATCCGCGCGACGATCTGGCCCATGCGGCCCATGCCGGCGATGACCACGCGCGGTGCGTCGCTTTCGATGGCGCGGTATTCCTCGGGCACTTCCACCGGCTTGACCTTGGGCTTGAACAGTTTCGGGCACACCAGCAACAGCAGCGGCGTCACGGCCATGGAGAGGGTGATGGTCAGCACCAGAATGTCGTACAGGTGGGGTTCGAACAGGCCCTGGTCGCGACCGATCTTGAACACCACGAAGGCAAACTCGCCGCCGGCCGCCAGTACAACCCCCAGGCGCAGGGCGCTTTCGCGGTTGAGGTCGCCCACCAGGCGGCCCACGGCGTAGAGCAGGGGCAGTTTCAAACCGATCAGCAGCAGCGTCAGCCCGATCACCACCAGCGGCGAGCTGAGCAGCAAACCGAGGTTGGCGCCCATGCCCACGCTGATGAAAAACAGCCCCAGCAACAAGCCCTTGAACGGCTCGATCTGGGATTCCAGTTCGTGGCGGTATTCCGAATCCGCCAGCAGCAGGCCGGCGAGGAAGGCGCCCAAAGCCATGGACACGCCCACCAATTCCATCAACCAGGCGGTGCCGATCACCACCAGCAACGCGGTGGCGGTGGAGACTTCGCGCAGGCCGGTCTTGGCGACGATGCGAAACACCGGTCGCAACAGATAGCGACCGCCGATGATCACCACGGCGATGCTGCCCAGCACCTGCAAGACATGCCGCAGGCCCTCGGTTTCGGTGGTCGGATGGTTGCTGCCGGCCAGCAGCGGCACCAGAGCGATCAGCGGGATCGCGGCGATGTCCTGGAACAGCAGGATGGCAAATGCCAGGCGACCGTGTGGCTGGTTCAACTCCTTGCGCTCGGCCAGGCTTTGCAGGCCGAAGGCCGTCGAGGACAAGGCCAGGCCCAGCCCCAGCACGATGGCGCTGTTCCACGACTGGCCAAACAGCCACAGCGCTACCGCGCCCATCACTACGCCGGTCAGCAGCACCTGGGCCAGGCCGACACCAAACACCGCCTTGCGCATCACCCATAGACGTTTGGGCGACAATTCCAGGCCGATGATGAACAACAGCAACACCACCCCCAGCTCGGAGAATTGCGCGACGCTTTGCGGGTTGCCGATCAGGCCCAGCACCGACGGGCCGATGATCACACCGGCGAACAGATAACCCAGCACCGCGCCCAGCTGCAGACGCTTGGCCAGGGGCACGGTCAGCACGGCGGCGAGCAGGAACACCACGGCTGCTTGTAACAGGTTGCCTTCATGGGGCATTGCGAACTCCAGGATCTTCAAAACCAAATCGACAGGCGCGTATTAGAGCGCTTTTTACAATTTGATAATTGTGTTTTTGCAGCGTGTGGAACTGAATGAAAGCCTTATTCCTGTTGAGAACTGAAGGTTCTGCGGCCCGTCTGGAAAGACGTACAAACAATTCCCCAGCGTGAGCGAGTGGCGGTTCGTCCGGTTCGTTTACCAATTTTATGCGCTTGAGTTTATATTCCTTGGGTGGCATATTTTGAGAAGCATTACGTGGAGAGGGCCCAACCCATGGCTAAAAAATTCGCTGAACTTCAAGCCGGCATGGCGCCGGAGTCTCGAGCCGAAGCACAGCAGTTGTTCCAGCAACACCTCAAGGAAATGCCCCTGCACGAGCTGCGCAAGGCTCAGCAGTTGAGCCAGGAGAGCCTGGCCAAGGCATTGAATATCAACCAGGCAGCCGTTTCCAAGATGGAGCGGCGCACCGACATGTACATCAGCACGTTGCGCAACTACATCCGTGCGATGGGCGGTGAGTTGGAGATCATTGCGACGTTTCCTGATGGTCAGGTCAAGATCGACAATTTTGCCTACTGAACGCGGGTGCAACCGCCAGGCCTCGTGCAGTGCATGATTGAATAGACCAACGGAGGCCTTTTCCCCAGCGGCACGCCTTTGAAACGCAGCCTTTGATACTATCACTCTCCCTCGTCACCAGGAGTCACCGCCCCATGCAGCAGCAGTGGGATGAAATGCACCGTACCCGCAAGCCCACGTTCTTACTGTGTGGCGAGCCCCAGGGCGATGTGCTCAATCTCTACGTTCACGGTTATTCGGCGTTCTTCAACCGGCAACAACTGGGTAACTTCAAGGCGCAGTTGGCTAGCATCGAAGGTTCGACCAACCTGATGCTGTTCTGGCCAGCCGGACATTTCCTGGAAAACCTGTTTGCCCCCTTCAAGGATGTGATGGGCGCGATGCTCGGCGGCGGTAGCCTGGGCGCGGCGACGGTGGGGGTAGGCAAGGCCATTGCGTATTTTCTCGACCACTATAAAAGCGTCGAGGCGCGGGTGGACGAAGTCGCCAGGAGCCTGTTGCCGGAACTCGCCAGCTACCTGCACGGTGAGTCCCTTGAGGTGCGGCGTATCAACCTGATCGGCCATTCCCTGGGCGCGCGCATTCTGGTCAAGAGCCTGCTGGCCAGCCCTGAAATCGCCCGCGAACTGCCGTTGGACAACTTGCTGTTGATGGGCGGTGCGATCTGCACGTCGAGCCCGTGGGATGAAGTGTCGGCGCCGCTCAAGGGACGCGTGATCAACTGCCATTCCAGCAAGGACTGGGCCCTGGCCATGAAGCCGGATACCGAGCGCTGCATTGGCCGTTACGCGATACCGGTGACGCCGGCGCTCAAGACCAAGGTCACCAATGTGCACCTGGCAAGCTTCGACCACGCCGCCTATTGGCCGCAGTTGCAGACAGTGGTGCAGTACACCGACCTGTTGCACGAGAGGCGCGGCATGATCCGCTCCGACCAGCGCAGCACCGAGGTACGTTTTGCCGAAGAGGACGCGCAGCTGTTCCCGGCGCTGGTGCAGGCGCGCCCGGAAGAGCTGAAGTTCCTCGCCGAACTGATGGCGCAAAAGCGCAGTGCATCCGTCGATGCCACGGTGCGTGAGCCGCTCAAGCTGGCCATCGAGCTACAACGCATGGGCGGCGATACCTTTATGAACCTGGCCCGTGGCCATGGCGTGAGTTATCGCCAGATCGCCGAGGATGTGGTGCGGCGTTTGGGAATCAAGTTTGAGGTGCCTCTGGATACCGTTGAGTTGGCGGACCTTGAGGCCCAGGTCGCGGAAAAACTCATCGCGCAGTACAAGGACAAACTCAGCCACGCTGACCGGCAGGTGTTCGACGCGCAACTCAAAGCCGCCGCGCAAAAGGAGCAGGGGTTGTTCAGCCGTTTCGATGTCGGCCGATCGGCCACCACGGCTTTGAGTGGCACGGCGTTGGCCGGGCTGACCGGGTTTATCCTGCGCCGTGGTGCAGCTTCGGCGATTCCGGTGGTAGGGCAAGCGGTGGCGGCGGCGATGCTGCTGGTGAGTGGTGTGCGCGCGTTTTCCGGGCCGGCGTATTCGATCACCACGCTGGCGGTGCTGGTGATCGGGGTGATCCGCCAACGCATGGAGCGTGAAGCGCTGAATCAGGAGCTGGACCTGGTGGTGCAGGTGGTCGAAGCGTTCGACCTGCCGCGGGAAACGGTGATGCGCACCGTTGCGTCGGACTGATAAGCTGCGCCTCCATCGAGTGTGTTTGCCTGGAATGCCGCGTGAAATTCAGCCTGCCAAAAATCGCCACCGCCCCGTTTTGCCCGCCGGAAGTGGCGGGCTCCGTCGCCGTTGATCCCAAGGCCTCGTTCTTCAAGCGCGTGCTTATGTTCGCAGGCCCAGGCCTGCTGATTTCCATCGGCTACATGGACCCGGGAAACTGGGCCACGGCCATCGAGGCCGGCTCACGTTATGGTTACAGCCTGTTGTTTGTGGTGTTGCTGGCCAGCCTGGCAGGGATGGCGGTGCAGTGCCTGTGCTCGCGGTTGGGCATCGCCACCGGCAAGGACCTGGCGCAATTGTGCCGTGAACGCTACAGCAAGCGTTCCGCCCGCACCCAGTGGGCGCTGGCGGAAATTTCCATCATCGCCACCGACCTTGCCGAAGTGCTGGGCTGTGCCCTGGCATTTCACCTGCTGCTTGGCGTTTCGCTGACCACCGGTATTATTATCACTGCCTTCGACACGTTGCTGATCCTGGCCCTCCAGAACCGCGGTTTCCGCCGCCTGGAAGCGATCATGCTGGCGCTGGTGGCAACCATCGGCGTGTGTTTCTTTATCGAATTGGTTCTGATCAAACCCTATTGGCCCGACGTGTTCAGCGGTTTCACGCCGTCATTGTCGGCCATCAGCGATGCCGCGCCGTTGTACCTGGCCATCGGTATTCTCGGTGCCACGGTGATGCCCCATAACCTCTACTTGCACAGCTCCATCGTACAGACCCGCATGATCGGCAAGGACCTTGCCAGCAAACAGGACGCGGTCAAGCTGGCCCGTATCGACACCATCGGCTCGCTGGCCCTGGCCTTGCTGGTCAACGCTGCAATCCTGGTACTCGCCGCAGCCGCCTTCCATAAGACGGGCCACACCGACGTGGTCGAGATCCAGGATGCCTATCATCTGCTCGACCCGCTGGTAGGCGGTGCGTTTGCCAGCATCCTGTTTGGCGTGGCCCTGCTGGCCTCCGGCCAAAGCTCCACCTTCACCGGTACCATCGCCGGGCAGGTGATCATGGAGGGCTACCTCAACCTGCGTATTCCTTGCTGGCAACGGCGCCTGATCACCCGCGGGCTGGCGCTGATCCCGGCGTTTCTCGGCGTGTGGCTGATGGGCGACGATGCCATCGGCAAACTGCTGGTCCTCAGCCAAGTGGTGCTCAGCCTGCAATTGCCGTTCGCGCTGTACCCGTTGATTCGCATGACCGGCGATAAGCAGTTGATGGGGCCGTTGGTGAATCGGCTGCCGACGCGGATGCTGGCGTGGTTTCTGTTTGCGGTGATCAGTGGGGCGAATGCGTGGTTGATCGGGCAGTGGGTGTTTTGACTCGTGGTTCAGGTTAAACAAATGGACCTGCATTCGAACGCATCCAGCGTGTCGTCTGGAAGCGGCGAACCAAAGTCTGCCGGGATTATAAGTTTTCCCTTCATCGCGCCGATCCGGCGTCCAGGTTGCAACTCTGCGGCCACGAGCCGGGCAAGTGCGCGTCCATCCTGAGTGATCGTTATGATTTTCCCGGCGCTGGCTTGATGTACCAGTTTTGAAAAGTTTGCCTTTGCTAGATCGAACGTAACCTTAAGTTCAGCGCATGTCGCGTTCATGACCTCTCTCCATAACGGAAGTTGCCAAAGTCTGCCGCAGTGCACGACGGTAAAAAATGCTGGCCAGTAAAATCAGAATTGAACTACTTATTCACGTAGGAAATGTACCCGGCGAACCGCTCGGCTATTAACGATCCCAATACGGCACCGCCCCAAAACATTCCACAAAATAATCAATTACCGTACGCACCTTCAGCGACAAGCGCCGGCTGCCCGGCCACAACGCTGCAATCTGTTGCGGCTCCAAGGTTGTCGCTACGTCGTACTCGGTGAGCACCGCCTGCAACGTACCGGCACGCAAGCCTTCGCCGATCAACCATGAAGGAAACACCACCAGCCCCAGCCCTTGCTCGGCAGCGTGGGTGAGGGTGTCGGCATGGTTGCCGGTGATCGGACCCTTGACGCTGTAGGGCGTCCAGTCACCCTGGCCCTTGCGGAAGAACCAGCGTTGCTGGCCGGTGATGCCTTTGTAGGCCAGGCACTGGTGGTTGGCCAGTTCGTCGGGGTGGCGCGGCGTGCCATGCCTGGCCAGGTAAGTGGGGCTGGCGGCAATGCGAAAGCGTTGCGGCGCGAAAATGCGTGCCTGCATGCTGGAGTCGTTGAGCACGCCGATGCGAAACAGCAGGTCGGTGCCATCTTGCAGAGGGTCGACGAAGGTGTCGGTCTGCTGGATATCCAGTTGCAGCTTCGGATAGCGCCGGCACAGCTCGCCAAGCCAAGGTGACAGATGCCGCTGGCCAAACACCATCGGCGCGTTGATGCGCACCAGGCCGCTGGGCTCGCTTTCCTGTTCCTGCAAGGCCTGGCCGGCGACTTCCAGCTGTTCGAGCATCAAGCGTGCGTGCCGGCCCAATAAGCGGCCCGCCTCGGTGGGGCTGACCGCCCGGGTATGGCGGTAGAGCAATTGCTGGCCGAGCGCCTGTTCCATCAGCTGTATCTGCCGGGAGATGGAAGAGGGCGCCAGGCCTTCACGGCGCGCCACTTCGGAAAAACTGCCGAGGTCCAGCACGGCGACGAACAGGCGCATGGCCTTGAAACTCAATTCATTCAGACCTTGCATCACGTCTCCTGGGCTGTGCGTTTTTCGCAAAGGTGTTGTCGACATGCTCCCATTTATCGCACAGGAAGACCATTGGATAATGCGCGCCATCCAATCCTTTGTTGATGTGCAGGTGATGTATGCAAGCAAGTGCTATCGAGGGCGCGGCCCAGGCCAGGCCGAAGAAAAACCTTCTGCGGCTGCTGTTGTTGCCGCTGGTAATCCTCGCGGGTATGGGCCTGTCGGTTGAAGCGGGGCTGCTCGGGCCGCTGGGTGTGCAGGTGGGCCATTTATGGGCGACCTTGAGCATCTTCGGCGTGGGCTCGGCGATTTTGTATCTGCTGCTGTTGTTCAGTGGCCCGCAAAAGGGCCCGGCGCTGTCCGAGCTGCCGCGCTGGCAGTTGATCGGCGGCTTCCTGGGGCCGATCTACGTGGTGGTGCTGACCCTGGCCACGCCGCATATCGGTATTGCGATGACCATGATCGCGATTTTGTCCGGGCAGGTCGGCAAGAGTGTGCTGATTGACCATTTCGGCTGGTTCGGCACGGCGCGCAAACGGGTCAATGGCGAGCGCTGGATTGCGTTGGCGTTGATTGTGGTGGCGCTTGTTCTGATTGCACGAGGTTAAGGCGATGAATCTGATTCTGTTATTGGCAGTGGTGGTGGCCGCGGGCGCGGTGTTGAGTGTGCAGGCAGCGATCAATGGCCGTCTGGGCCAGGCGGTCGGTGTGTTGCGCGGCAGCCTGTTGACCTTTGTGGTGGGCGCCATTGTCACCGCCTTGCTGATCCTGTTCTTTGAGCCGGCTCAGGCGGTGAGCGTGCTGGATGTGCCGAAATGGCAGCTGACCGGCGCATTGTTCGGCGTGGTGTACATGATGGTGATGGTCGGCGCGGTGCCGATTGTCGGCACCGCCGTGGCGACCGTAGCGGTGATCGTCGGCCAACTGGGCATGGGCATGTTGATCGATAATTTCGGCTGGCTGGGCAACCCCGCCATCGAACTGTCGGGCAGCCGGATCGTGGCGATGGCCTGCCTGGCCCTGGCACTGGTGTTCATGTACCGCAGCAATACACGTACCGATTGATTTGAACCATCGCCGGCGGCGCGCAGTCACTGTTTGAGGTGGGGCGTGCGCCGCACCGGTCACGATCAACAAGAGGAGTCTGAACATGCCAGATCAAACGTGTGCCTGCCCACATTGCCGATGTGTGTTGGGCATTGACGCGGTGATGAAGGACGGTAAGGGCTATTGCTGCCAGGGTTGTGCCGAACACCATGCCCATGGTGAGCCGTGTGCGGCGGTAAACGGTTGCGAGTGCGCCAAAGCCGCCCCATGAGTTAAAAACTTTGGAAGCCCGCTTGCCTGCAATGGCCACCTTGTAGTGAGCGGGCTCGCCCCGCGCTGGGCTGCGAAGCGGCCCCAAAACCAAGCCACTCGGTTTTATGCTGAACTCGGCGGTGTCTTTCATTGGGGCGGCTTCGCCACCCAGCGCGGGACAAGCCCGCTCACTACAAGAGACATGTCAGCCATTGGGCGTTGTGTGATGGTGTTTATTGGATTTCCAGCTCAAGCCTCAGGCTATCGTCGGACAGGCGCTGGCTATCCTTGACCACGCCGCTGGTTCGCCGCCCGTCCAGGGCGACCACTACGGTGTGCGCTGCCTGCAGATCGTCTGGCAACGGCTGGAAGACCTTGAGGACCATTCCATCAGTGTGACGCTGCACGGCCACTTGGCACTCGATATGCTTGGCCATCGGCCCGAACAACGTGTCCTGGGTGTAGTCGATGCGCGCTTTGCCATTGACCGGTTCCAGTGAATTCATGGGTATCTCTCCTCGATCAAGCCTGGGCGCGCGCATCGGAGCGGCGCCATTGCACGCCGGTAAGGCCGAACTTTTCGGCCTGCTCCTGGCTGGTCTTTTTTACCTGCTCACGCGCGAACCTGCCGATACGGCCGATGCCTGCGTCACAACTCGCCCAATGCCAGGCTTCCAGGTGGTCGAGCTTTTCCAGGCGGATAATGAAAGACTTGGGCTCGCCATGCAGCCTGTAGTCGATCACAAAGAGTTTTGCGTTGTTCATTGGTCCATCAACCCTGGTGGTGTAAACAAGTGATCCCAGGCGGCCACGAAAATTCAGTTGGATTGCCGGGCGGTAGCCATCACCAGGGTTGCCTCTTACTCAGGCTTCGGGAACGCCTTTCTCCCACGCCGACCAGTTCTGAAGGATCGCCTGCACCAACGGGTTGCCCGTGCGGTAGAGGTTTTCCAGCGCCGGTACGAAACCGCCCTGGTCCGCGTATTTGAGCAGGTTGTCCACTTCGCTGTAGCCGGGGTAGGGGCGGTCGAAGTCCGAGCCGGCGCGCACCACGGCCAGGCGTTGGATGTCCACCAGACCCTCGCGGCTGGCACGCAGCAGTGCTTCGTAGGTGGAGTTGTCTTCCTGTTGGGTGGTGCAGTACTCGCCCTTGTTGTCGGTGAGCAGCCTGGTCCAGACTTCGGCGCGTTCGCTCAGGCGCGTGCCGGAGAACCAGGTGTTGCCCGCCAAGGTGTCGCAACGGGTAACCTGTGGCGGCTGGTTGGCCGGTGCCGCAGGGTAGTGTTTGCGCCAGGCGCTCGATTCTTTGCTTTCACTCAGCTCAACCTTTTGCGACAAGGCAAACGCCTTGGCCTGCAGCTTGGGGTTCAGTTCAAACACCTCGGTCTTGTAGTCCAACGGTGGTTTCTCGTTGGGGCCCTTGGTATTGATGCCGATATAGCCCGTCGGCCACGCCTTGGGCGCGTCCCGCGCGTCGAGTTCCCACTGGGTGCCGAATTCCACCAGGTAGTGCGCCCAGGCGGCGGTGCCGAGGGTGCCGTGCTTGGGGCTTATGCCGGCGATCCCGGCAATCAGAAAGTAGCTCTGGCGCAGGTCGAACTTGGGCGACAGCGCCAGGGCCAGCGTGGACGCGGCGGCATTGGTCTGGCCCATGCCGGTGACCAGCAGGCACACGTCCTGGGTGTTGCAGCGGATCACCGGGTATTCGGCGGACAGCCCTGGTACACGCACTTCTTGCTTGAGTGCCAGGCGATCGATCCAGGTTTGCGCCTCGGGGGCGAACATAGTGATCAGCATCACTTTGGGTTTGATCGGCGCGGGCGTATCCGCCAGCACCATGTGGGGCAGCAGGGCCAGGCCCACGGCCAGCGAGAGACGGGTAAGTACTTTCATCTGTAACTCCTGCATCAGAATTGGTAGCCCACGCCGGCGTAATAACCCCAGCCGTCGGAGCGGGCGCGGAAGTTGCCTTCGCCGAAATTCAACTCGCTGCCATCTTCCCAGTTGCCGCCGTTATGGAAGTAACGGCCGACCAGGGTGAAGCGCAGGTGGGTAAACGAATACAACAGCACGTTGGTCGCCACCAGGGAATTGGCGGTACGCGCGGGGTTGTCCTTGTGCAGATCCGAGCCGAAGTCGTAATTGGTGAAGCCGATATAGGTCAGTGACGCACCATTGTCGAACTTGCCGATGGGCACGATGTACTTCATTTGCGCGCGGTAACCGTCCCACGAATATTCATTGCTGGCGCCATAGTTCTCCCATTGGTAGCGCCCGTAGAAGTTGGCCGACAGGTTGACCCGCGAGTGGGTATCGATGTCAGTGCCCAGGCCGCTGTACAGCGTGTTGGCGCGGTTTTCCTTACGGCTGCCGTGGTCGTAGATCCAATCGAACGCCACGTACCATTCCTTGAATGGCCCGATGGCCAGGCTGCGGCCGGCCAAATAGTCGATGGAAATGCGCGGCTCATGCTCCATGAACACCGGCGAGCCATGGTCCCACACGCCTTTGTCATTGCTGTTACCGATGGTGAGGATCTTCGGCACATCGATGTAGCCGTACAGCTCGAAAGGCCCCTTACGGCCGAAGTACTCATATTCCAGGTAGATATCATCCTGCGGCTTTGGGCCGAAGCTGATGTCTTTGCTGCCGATCAACGTCAGGTCCTGGTTGAACCAGTCCGACAGGTACGCGCCTGGTTTTGCCGGGCTGGCTTGCGGGCTCTGGGTTTTTGGGCTGAGGGTTTCGCCCTGTGCTGAGTCATCGACGGGTTGCCCCTGCGCCAAAATGGGCGCGCTGAGTACTCCCGTAACGGTGGCCAGTAGCAGGGAAACACCAAGGGGGGCAGGACGCCTTGAGGTGGGCTGCATTGAAAATCCCTATTCGTACGCGGTTTGAACCCGGTTCTTCGGGTAAGGGTGAACTTGACGAGCAAGTCCGTACCGCAAACGTTTGCACAGGTTGTACCAACTTGGCTCAATCGATTGATCAGCCTGCAAAAAAGCCGATTTAGTCGACCTTTTGGTCAGAATTGACTGGGTGGCATTTTTTCATTGGTTGGAACAAATGCATCGCCGTTTCCCGTCGATAGTCGCTCGGCGTCTGGTTCATTTCGATGCGAAAGTGCCGGTTGAAATTGGACAGGTTGGCGTAGCCCACTTCGAAGCAGATGTCTGCCACTGACCGGTCGCTTTGCAGTAACAAGCGACAGGCGCGCTGCACGCGGAACTTGCGCATCAGGTCGATAAAACCGTGGCCGGTGTTGCGCTTGAAGAAGCGCGAAAACCCCGGCTCGCTCATCTCCAGTTGCTGCGCAATGACCGACAGGCGCACCTCGCCGGTCAGCTCGCGCATCAAGTAGTCGAACGCTTTGTTGATGCGTTCGGTGCAGCGCGCATCCAACGTCGGTGCGTAGCAAGGGCTGGCCAGGGCCTTGACCTGCTGCGTCGGGGCGTTTTTCAGGGTACCGAGCAGTTGCAGGAACAGGATCAATCGCTGCAGGCCATGGGCGCTGCCGATGGCCTCCATCAACTGTGCGGCCTGCAACGCCGTGTCGCCGGCGAATTCCAGGCCGCGTCGGGCGCGCTCGAACAAGGGCTGTAAATCACCAAGTTCCGGCAGGGTGGTGCGCAGGGCGAGGAGGGCGGCACCGTCGAATTGCAGCACCACATCGCGGCCGCTCAGGTGTTCGCCGGGCGCCAATTCGCCGATCCAGTCGTGGGGCAGGTCGGGGCCGATCAGCGCGACATGCCCGGCGTTGAATGCACCGATGTAGTCGCCCGCCACCAGCTTGCCGCTGCCTTGGCGGATCAAGTGGATTTCGAATTCGGGATGGTGGTTCCAGCGCGCCAGGTCGTAGGGGTAATCGTGTTCGAACCAGCGGAAGCAGTGGTCCGGTTCGGGCAGGATCACTTCCAGCTCGGCGGGGCGGTGCTCGAACAGCTTGACGCGGCTGACAGGCATGGCGGGCTTCTTAGGGTTCTTGGACGCTTCAAAATACGCGCCTGGGTCGCGGGCGCGCTACCCCCGTTTTACCCGCCACTGATACTTTTTTGATCGCTGACCCAGGGTTAAAAAAGTACCGGCCCAGCATCCGCCACGCGTTTGTGGAGGCCGGGCCAAGCTGCTGTAATCGGCACTCAAACAAAAACAACAGGTGGAAACCGCCATGTTCCTGTACGGAAAAGCCAAGATCCCGCAAGCCTTGTTCCTGCTTTCCAGCCTGGCGTTGGCGCTGCCAAGCCACGCCGCCGACACCGTAACCATCGCCACGGTCAACAACAGTGACATGATCCGCATGCAGCGCCTGTCCAAGGTGTTCGAGGAACAGCACCCAGGTATCAAACTCAACTGGGTGGTGCTGGAAGAAAACGTGCTGCGCCAGCGGCTCACCACCGATATCGCCACCCAAGGCGGGCAGTTCGACGTGCTGACCATCGGCACCTACGAAACCCCGCTGTGGGGCGCCAAACACTGGCTGGAACCGTTGACCCAACTGCCGGCCGACTATGACGTCGACGACATTTTCCCCTCGGTGCGCCAAGGGCTTTCGGTTAACGACACCCTGTATGCCTTGCCGTTCTACGGTGAAAGCACGGTCACCTATTACCGAACCGACCTGTTCAAGCAGGCCGGCCTGAGCATGCCCACGCACCCTACCTGGACACAGCTCGGCGAGTTCGCCGCCAAGCTCACCGCCAAGGACAGAGGCCAATACGGCATGTGCCTGCGCGGCAAGGCCGGCTGGGGCGAGAACATCGCCTTGCTCAGCACCATGGCCAATGCCTTTGGCGCGCGCTGGTTCGATGAACAGTGGAAGCCCGAGCTGACCAGCCCCGAGTGGACCGCTGCCGCCAACTTCTACGTCAACACCCTCAAGCAATACGGCCCGCCGGGGGTGTCCAGTAACGGCTTCAACGAAACCCTGGCGCTGTTCAACAGCGGCAAGTGCGCGATCTGGGTCGATGCCAGCGTCGCCGGGTCCTTCACCACCGACAAGGCGCAAAGCAAGGTGGCCGACAGCGTAGGCTTCGCCGCCGCGCCTACCGAAGTGACCGATAAAGGTTCCTCGTGGCTCTACGCCTGGTCCCTGGCGATCCCGGCCACCTCCAAGCACAAGGACGCCGCGAAGGCCTTTATCGCCTGGGCCACCTCCAAGGACTACATCCAACTGGTCGCCGACAAGGAAGGCATCACCAATGTGCCGCCGGGCACCCGCCAGTCCACCTATAGCGAGGCCTATTTGAAGGCCGCACCGTTTGCCCAGGTGACCCTCGAGATGATGAAGCATGCCGATCCGGCGCACCCGTCGGCCAAACCGGTGCCTTACGTGGGCATCCAGTATGTGACGATTCCTGAGTTCCAGGCGATCGGCACCTCGGTGGGCAAGCTGTTCTCGGCGGCGCTGACCGGCGGCATGTCGGTTGACCAGGCCTTGCTCCAGGCCCAGACCACTACCGAGCGCGAGATGAAGCGCGCCGGTTATTCCAAATAATTTTCCAATAAGGGCCAGGTATCTCATGAAACGACTGGAAGGAAAAAGTGCGTTGATCACCGGATCGGCACGCGGTATCGGCCGCGCTTTTGCTCAGGCCTATATCGCTGAAGGCGCCACGGTTGCCATCGCCGATATCAACCTGCAAAGGGCCCAGGCCACGGCCGCCGAGCTGGGCGCGCAGGCTTACGCGGTCGCGATGGACGTCACCGACCAAGGCTCTATCGACGGCGCGATTGCCGCCGTGGTGGCCCAGGCCGGCAAGTTGGACATCCTTGTCAATAATGCCGCGCTGTTCGACCTGGCGCCGATCGTCGACATCACCCGCGATAGCTATGAACGGCTATTTTCGATCAACGTCGCCGGCACGTTGTTCACCCTGCAGGCCGCCGCACGGCAGATGATCCGCCAGGGGCACGGCGGCAAGATCATCAACATGGCCAGCCAGGCCGGCCGCCGGGGCGAGCCATTGGTGGCGGTCTATTGCGCGACCAAGGCGGCGGTGATCAGCCTGACGCAATCGGCGGGGTTGAACCTGATCAAGCAAGGCATCAACGTCAACGCCATCGCACCGGGCGTGGTGGATGGCGAACACTGGGATGGGGTGGATGCGCTGTTTGCCAGGCACGAAGGCCTGGCGCCCGGCGAGAAGAAGAAGCGGGTAGGGGCCGAAGTGCCGTTTGGGCGGATGGGCACCGCGCAGGATTTGACGGGGATGGCGGTTTTCCTGGCGTCAAAGGACGCCGATTACGTGGTCGCGCAGACCTACAACGTCGACGGCGGCAATTGGATGAACTAGCGCCAGTTCAGGCAAAAAGGGATTGAGTGTGGGAGCTGGCTTGCCTGCGATAGCGGTCTGTCAGTTGACATTTTATTGCCTGACCCGCCGCCATCGCAGCATGGGTATCTACACAACTTTCAACGGTGTGTGGCGAGGAGCTTGCTTGGCGGCCTTCGGGCCGACCGTTTTTTTGGGTTTGACCGAGTACATATCCGTTGCTGCGGTAACGGCGGCTTAGGGTTCCGCCCTTACGGCCAGCCCTTTCAAGGTCTTTTGATTTTAGCGGCCTTAAGCACCCGATCCGTCGATACGTGTGCATTTGCGGCTTTGCCTTCAAGCCACTGTTTGGGTTTGGGCACCTTCGGACCTCGCTTGCTCTTGACGACAGCTTTGGGCTGAATATTTCGAGCGAGTGTAAGCAGATACTGAGCCAGCCCTTCTGCAGGGATCGGGATGGATGAGTCCTCTGCCGGCAGGGCTATCTGCATTCCCTCATAACCACTGCGCACCTGTACCGTCAGGTGGAAAATCGATGCCTCCCAATCGTCGGGCAGGGTCTGGCGATGAGCCTCCTCAACGCTGCGCTTGAGCACGGCCAAGACGTTGTAAGCCAACACCGCCGACGCAAATCCCAGCAGGGCAGCCTTGGGGCTACCCAGCGTTTCGATTTCGCTGTCCAGAACCGATTCCAGACGCTGGAACATCCCTTCGATGCTCCAGCGACGGCGGTACAAATCGGCGATTTGTTCGGCACTGATGGAGTCGGGCAAGTTGCTCCAGAACAACAACGTAGTGTCGCCAGAGTCGGTGGGGGTTTGCAGACTCAGTTCGACACGCCGCC
>NZ_MNPW01000023.1 GCF_001983175.1 Pseudomonas cedrina subsp. cedrina | reverse complement strand
TGACATAGTGCGAGGTCGCACCGATCAGTTTTACGCCGCGCGAATGTGCCTGTTTGTAAGGGTTGGCGCCCTTAAAGGATGGCAAGAAGGAGTGGTGGATATTGATGATCCGCCCGGCCATCTTCTGGCACATCTCGTCGGAGAGAATCTGCATGTAGCGAGCCAGCACCACGAGCTCCGTCTCGGTCTCGGCCACGATGCGCATGATCTGCGCTTCGGCCTCGGGCTTGTTCTCCTTCGTCACCTTGATGCAGTGGAAGGGAATGTCGTGGTTGACCACCAGCTTCTGGAAGTCCATGTGGTTCGAGATGACGGCGACGATATCGATCGGCAAAGCACCCACACGCCACCGGTAAAGCAAATCGTTCAGGCAGTGGCCGTAGCGCGAGACCATGATGAGCACTTTCATCTTTGTGGCCTCATCGTGGAAGGCGTAGGTCATATCAAAGTCGTTGGCGATCGGTGCGAACCCCTTGGTCAGCGTCAGGATGTCGACGCCTTCCTCGGAAGTGATGCTCACACGCATAAAGAAGTTGCCAGTCTCCACGTCATCAAACTGAGTGCTATCGGTAATGTTGCATCCGTTCACTGTCAGGAAACCCGAGATAGCAGCGACAATGCCCCGGGTGGAAGGGCAGGCTACGTTGAGGAAGTATTTGTTCATTCTTATTTCCTGTCGAACAGCACTTACTTCCCGCCCGAAGGCGGGAGCGGAGTTGAGTTGTTTTTCTATACGGTCAGACCCGTCGGCTCAGGCAGTCCGTTCGCTCGACAACACGCGGTCACTGTGTTGGCCAGCAAACAGGCGATCGTCATCGGGCCAACGCCGCCAGGGACTGGAGTAATGGCTCCCGCGATTTTTTGGACTTCATCGAACTGGACATCACCTACCAGTTTTGTTGCGTATTCACCTTTATCCGGGGCGGGCACTCGGTTGATACCAACGTCAATGACGACAGCGCCCGGCTTAACCCAGTCGGCCTGAATCAAACCAGGCTGGCCGACGGCGGCCACGACAATGTCGGAAGCACGCACCAGCTCGGCGATGTTGCTGGACCAGCGATGCACGACGGTCACCGAGCAATCAGCACCCAGCAGAAGTTGCGCCATGGGCTTACCGACAATGTTCGAGCGCCCGATCACCGTTGCCGTTTTGCCGCGCAGATCCCCAATTTCATTTCGTAGCAGCATCAGGCATCCAAACGGAGTGCAGGGCACCAATGCTTTCTGCCCGCTAGCCAGAAGCCCCACATTCGATATGTGGAAGCCATCGACGTCCTTGGCCGGATGGATCGCGGTGATGACAAGGTTCGCGTCCAGATGCCTGGGTAATGGCAACTGCACAAGAATGCCGTGTACCGCTGGGTCAGTGTTGAGTCGATCGATCAAGGCCAGCAACGTTTCCTCGGTGGTATCAGCGGGCAGCTTATGCTCGTAGGAGTTCATTCCCACTTCGAGGGTCTGCTTGGCCTTGTTGCGGACATAGACCTCTGAGGCTGCATCTTCTCCCACCAGTACAACCGCGAGCCCGGGCGTCAGGTCATGCTCTTTTTTCAACTTCATAACATGTTGGGCGACACTTCCCCGCACATCTGCAGCGAAGGCTTTTCCGTCAATGATTCTGGCAGCCATCATTATTCTCCGTTCAGCGCGCGACGGGCGTCGGCGTATACAACAAGTAAAAAACGGGTTTTTCAGGCGCGTCCGTCCGACAACCTGTATGACCCATACATGCAAGATCCAACTGGAAACTTCGTTAGTTATTGAGCGTGGAAGCGTCGGAAAAGCGAATTATCTGATTGAGCTGTCAGGGCGGCTCTTACACCCTCTAAACCCTCCAGGTGTTTCAGGCGCCTTGTGGTATCGGACATCTGGTCCGGGGGGCCGAAAGGGTAGTCCGATCCAAACAGCACATGGTTGGGCGGTACGACCGAAAGCAGTGACTTCATATGAGCCGCATCAACAGAAAGTGCCATGTCAAAGTACAAACCTTTCACTAGGTCATAGAGGTCTCCCCCCAGTTGATCGCTCAATCGTTTATCGTTTCGAAGCAACACCTCGAGCCGACCGACTAGATAGGGAAGCGCGCCACCGGCGTGGGAAAAAATCCATCGGACACTGGGTGTGGATGCGATGACGCCTTCTACCAGCAAGGTCGTAATCGTGCGGGTCGTCTCGAACGGAAACTCAAGCATGGATTGCGACAGGCCCGAAATGTCGAGCCTGGTGCTCGGCAGAGTGGGGTGCACAAAAACGACAGCGCCGCGATGTTCGAGGTATTCGTGCAAAGGGGCGAATAATGCGTCACCCAAATACTTGCCGTGGTAGTTGGAGAGCAGGCAAATACCGTCCGCATCCAGCTCATCCAATGCAAAGCGCACTTCCTCGATCGAAGCGTCGACTGACTTCGCGGCATGATCGTCGCCGCGTAATGGAATCGTGGCGAACATTCCGAAGCGGGTGGGGTGCAGCGTTGTCATGTTGGCCGCAAACTCGTTGGCTTTGCGTGCAACGGCCAACGCCGAATCATAAGCCAGCGACCCCACACCCGGTGAGCTGATCGACACGATAGCCGCAGCAATTCCAGCCTCATCCATAAGCTCCAGCGATTCCTCCAGATTCCATTTCGGGAGGCGACCGGAGGAACCTTGGGAACCGATATAATCGGCTCCCACTGCTGCCACGTAATCGGGCGGCAGTATATGGTGGTGGACGTCGATCAGGCCTGCTGGCTTTCTGGATGCCGGTGTCATGCAACATCTCCGTCGGAGAACTTGGATTCCGCCCATGACGACATCAGTACCGGTTCAGTCGTATTGGTCATCAGCACCTTGCGACGGAAGTAGCGCATGATGGCGCTTGGTCCCATGCGCGATTCCCCAAGGCCGGAGAGCTTGAAAGAACTCTTTTCTGCATCATTGATAATCGCACCGGTGAGGGTCGTGTCCTGCAGGCTGATACCACCAGCATCGATCTGGCGGCCGATGCGTCGAGCCTCATCGACAGTGCCAGCGATCACTGCGCCGGACAGACCAAATTTTGAATCATTGGCCAGAAGCACAGCGTCGGCTTCCTCATCATATGGCATGACCGGGATGACGGGCGCGAATGTCTCCTCGACCATGATGTCCATGTCGTGGTTCACATCCACCAGAACGGTGGCGGGCATATAGATGCCGCCGCCACGCTTTTCGCTTTTTCCGCCGATGAGGATTCGAGCGCCCTTGGCGACTGCGTCGTCCAGTTGTGCGTCAGCGATTTCAGCCTGCTTCGCCATGATGAAAGGACCGATATGCCCATTAGCATCTCCCGGATACGCCAGTTTGATCGCTGAGGCGGCATCGACCAGGCGATTCACGAAAGACGGGTATAGATTGCGCTGAACATAGACACGCTCAATCGCGTGGCACACCTGACCGGTTGCGTAAACGCCCCCGCGCAGTACACCCTGGACTGCACGCTCCAGATCAGCAGTTTGCGTGACGATGACGGCGTCTTTGCCGCCAAGCTCCAGATAGCTTGGAATGAATCGACGGGCACAAGCTTCGGCGACCTTCCGACCGGTGGGGACGCTACCTGTAAAGCAGATGGCGTCGGCACGCTCAATGAGCGCCTGCCCGGTTTCCCCGGCGCCTTGGATGAAGGTGAATACGTCTGCCAGTTCAGGGACTGCCCGCACCGCGTCCATCAGTGGCGCCGAGAATCGTGGCGCGTACTCACTGCATTTCACGACGACACTGCAACCGGCTAGCAGTGCCGGGATAGCATCGACTGTTGCCAGAAAGATCGGCTGGTTCCATGGGCTGATCACACCCAGCAACGAAAAAGGTCGTAGCTGCGACTCGAAGGCCACGTTGCCCCAGGCCGACGACATACCTTCGCGATGTTCGGCCTCAAGTAGCTTGGGGGCCCTCGCGGCCCAACTGCGGATATTTCCAATCGTGGCGCCGACCATCATTTCGGCAATTTTGAAGCGACCGGTATCAAGCTGCTCTGCAGCGATCAGCTCGCTTTTGCGTGCCTCCATTGCATCAGCCCACGCCAGCAGAACCCGTGCTCGGTGTTCAACCCCGGCTGCGTCCCACTGGACTTGTGCTTTGCGCACGCTGACACATATAGCATCCAGCTCGATTGTCGAGGGGGGTTGGATTTCGAAATCGAACTCTCCCGTGCGCGGGTTCCGAACGGGGATTGGCTGTGGCGTTAAAGTTGTCATCGTCGCTCCTGAGTATAAATGTGGTTGGCGGCATCAGCACAAAAAAGCCGCGGCCTTTAAATGAACATATCTTCAAAAAATAATAATGAATTGGCTATTTGGAGAGTGGCTTGCGACGGCTTTCGTCGGACTTGTAAGGGACACTGCGCACGATCGCTCGGAGTTCAGTCTGAGCCTCATCCGGATTCCCCCACAGGACCTTGACCTCTGTGCCTGGGGTGCTGAACTCAATGTCAATGAACGCAATGGCCAGCGCCTTTTTGAAGGTGGGGCTATAGCCAGGGTAAACGGAGTGCCCGATCTCCCTGCCATCCATCACAATCTTGTCCACCCAGTTGAACGAGTAAGGCGAGTGAGGCATCTCGAACAAATGGTAAGAGGCACCTTCTTCGAACAGCGAGCTGTATATCCGGATCATGTCTTCACTGTTGAATTCAAGTGTGACCCCGATTCTTTTAGGTGCCTCCAGCTCTTTGCGTAACGCCTCTTCGCCAAGGAACTTGTGATCAAATTTGATATAGCGACCCCAGCCCAGCTCGACGGGGCTGCGCATGAGTTCCTCGATTTTTTCTCCATCCCAGCTGCCGGTAAACGTGGGGTTCCATGCATAGCGCATAGGACCTTCCAGCCACGTGCCAACCCATTCTGGAGGCAAGTTCTCATCCATGAACGTTTTGTAATCCTGGTGTCCATCGCCCACGAGTGGAGACAGATAATGGATGGTCGAAGTGGGGAAGTAGGACTCCAGATGGTTAATCTGCATCCAGCGCCAACCGCGTTGACGGATACCGTATTTCGCGCCGACTTCAAGGATCGCAGCCTCGATCTTCTGCTTTTGCTCGATCGGGCCGTGCAGTTCGAAGCCAATGTCGCCGCCCATACCTTGTCTCAGGGCGTACACGGTCCTGCCGCAAATGGTCAGTTTTTTTGTCGCCATAAAAGCCACGTCAGCGACAGATTCGTTCGCGAGCTCTTCGACGATCTCCAAGGCGCGCGGCCCTGAAATCTGCAATTTGTGTGTGCTTGGAAACGTTGCGGTGGCGTTATAGCCACCGGTCTTCATTTTGAAGTACGCCCACTGAGGGGTAGTAGCGTCGAACTGAAATTCATCCTCAGCGTAACGAACCAGAACACCTTCATTGACTACTTTCCCGCTTTCATCGCATTGCACGCAGTGCTTGGCCTTGCCAATCGGGAAATTTTCAAAGCTGTTGATTGAGGTATCGGAAAACAGCTTGAGTGCATCGGGGCCTTTGATCCTGACGGTAGGGACGTATGACCAGTCGCCAAGGTAGGCGGTATTCTTCCATCCCCAGTTTTCGTCCTGCCAACCGGTGTACTCGAGCGGACCGTCTCGCTTGCTGAACTGACTTGGGTTGCGTCCACGGAACGCGCGAAACTGCTTTGCATCTGTCATTTCATAGGCTCCTTAAAATTCATCGGTCCAGCGTCGTCCTCGCGCCATTCTGGCGTTCGGGAGCGTTCTGGTTCGATGGTCTGACTGTGGGCGGGCAGCGCCCTGATTATTGTTTTTGTGTAATACCGGGTTATGAAATAAACCCTTCACATAACGCTATGCGCAAACGGTGCGAGACCCGGTTATGGGCAGGTTTAGCTGCTGTGATACCGGCTTGGGTGGCTATGCTTTTGGCTGTTTGCTGGGCGTAGTCCTTATCCACTCTCGTCAACCCTTATGTATCAAGGGACCTAAGGACAATAAGACCAAACGCAACCTGGAAACGCGATCACCCAAATAGGTTACGAACGGCGTAAGTAACGCCGATTACTTATCGACAGTGATGCGTCTCTACCGAGAGATTCGGGTTCTACTCTTGAGACCAGCACCAACGAAGTAGCGAAAAAAGGCTTGTTTTAAAAACATACCGATCGGTATGATCGTTGAATGAAGACACCCCAATCCAGAAAAAAAGAACCAGAAAAAGTGCGTCTTGCCCTGCTTGAGGGCGCGGCACGTCTTGCCGCAGAGGGAGGTCTCGCGTCAGTGAGCGTTCAGTCGGTGTCCACTGCGGCAGGGGTTACGAAAGGTGCCTTTTTTTATCATTTTGAGAACAAGCAAGCACTTCTCGATAGCCTCTTCAATTGGTTGCTGGAGCCAATCGCGAACAGGCTCGATGAGCTGATCGCTGAAGATCCAGAGCCTTACGGTTGTTTCACCCGTGCTTATGTTCGGGCGGTATTCGAGAATGGTGCCAATGCTGCTCCGAGTACCCGGGATGCCGTTTGGATATCCACGATTACGGATGCGCAGCTCAGATCCAAATGGGCGGATTGGTTCAACGCCCGGTTGATTCAACATCGGTTGACTGATCAAGGGGCAACGCTTGAGATGGTGAGGTTAGCCGTGGATGGAATCTGGCTCACGGGGTTCGCGGGTATACCGATTCAAAACCCTCAAGATGTTCATGATGTACTTATTGGCCTGACGTATGCCGTCAGCAGTCCGGGGATAGACCCAGCATGTTAAACGGAAAACTTTTAGTACTCGTCGTGATGTCGATTGCAGTCTTTCTTGTCGGCTTGGATATGACCGTGCTGTACACGGCGTTGCCAATAATTACTCACGAATTGCAGGCTTCCAATAGCGACAAGATGTGGATTCTCAACGCCTACCCACTGGTGATGGCTGGCTTGGTGCTTGGGGTCGGTACCGTTGCCGACCGAGTAGGTCATCGCCCGGTTTTGCTTGCTGGTCTGGTTGTTTTCGGTCTTGCATCGATCGTCGCCGCCTTCGCCCCTTCTGTTCCTGTTTTGATCGTTGGTCGAGTACTGCTTGCTGTCGGAGCCGCGATGATTTTGCCTGCATCTCTTGCTCTATTGCGGCATCTGTTTGAAACAGATCGGGAGCGCGCAATTGCGATCGGTGTATGGGGGGCCATGTTCTCAGGGGCGGCCGCCATAGGTCCGATCATCGGTGGCGTTCTCTTGAATCATTTCTGGTGGGGCTCGGTTTTCCTGATGAACGTGCCTGTTGTTCTCGTCGCGTTGGTCTGCTCCGTGATGATTATTCAACGTACCCCCGGCAATCCTGATAGAAGCTGGGACTTGCTAAGTTCTGCACAGGTGATGGTTGGACTTGTTGGCATTACCTACGCACTTGAAGAACTGACGAAGCCAGAGATAATTGCTTTGCATGCAATGATTGCTGCCGTGATTGGGATAGTCGGTCTGACCAGCTTCGTCAGGAGGCAAATTCGCTCTAGTGACCCTATCGTGGATTTCACTCTCTTCAAAAATTCCCAGTTTATGGGCGGCGTTTTGACCATCATTGTCTCGATGATTGCGTTCATTGGTGTTCAATTGATCATGACGCAGCAACTGCAATTGGTTAAAGGGTTTTCCCCCTTGAAGGCAGGTCTTTGTATCATGCCTATCTCGATTGCTGCATTTTGCGCAGGCCCTCTAGTCGGTTCGGTTCTACATCGAATCGGCGTCATTCGGGTGCTATGGGGTTCGCTGGTTCTTGGTGCAATCGGGCTTGTTGGTGTCGCTGGTTTCGCAGGTCACTCTTTTGCTTTGCAGCTTGTCAGTCTTGGGGTGTTTGGTTTTGGTGCGGCGTCGGGCATGACCAGCGCCTCATC
The DNA here is from genome assembly GCF_001983175.1 of Pseudomonas cedrina subsp. cedrina. Taxonomy (GTDB): domain Bacteria; phylum Pseudomonadota; class Gammaproteobacteria; order Pseudomonadales; family Pseudomonadaceae; genus Aquipseudomonas; species Aquipseudomonas cedrina. Next base: position 22,556 of record NZ_MNPW01000023.1, on the reverse strand, counting down.
CGTCATCATGCTCAACACCCCAGATGAAAAAGCGGGAATGGCGGCGTCTATCGAGGCAGTCCTTTACGAGTTCAGTAGTGTTTTGGGCGTCGTCATCATAGGTGGCATTGCGACGTTTTCTTACGCAAGCTACTTGATCGTCCCACACGACGTTGCGAATGCTTCCATTGCAAAAGACAGCCTCGATCAGGCACTAATCCTGGCGCAATCGCTGAGCGCTGAAACGGCTTCTCAGTTGATAGCTGAGGCCAAAGCGGCTTTCAATCAAGCGTATATCAATGTGCTTGCGGCAAGTGCTGTGTTGATGATGCTGCTCGCAGGAATCATTGCGGTACTGTTTCGCACAAAAGGAGCGGCGCCCATTCCGGTCGTTGACTAATATAATCATGCAGTGCAGTAATTATCTGCGATGACTATGTTCGTTGGCGAAATCGGCAAAAAAGAAGGTGCTCGCGCACCTTCTTTTTTGATCGTTATTTTAACTTCAGGACTTTCGGATTCGAGTTGCCCCAGATGGTGTAGAGGTCTGCCAGCAACGCACCGTTGATGGTCTCAAGCTCCGTCTGTGTAATCTCGTCATTGCCCTGTTTGCCATACAGAACAACCTCGTCTCCCGGCTGCACACCCTTGATACCACTGACGTCAACCATCAACGTGTTCATGGTGACCTTACCGATGACGGGTGCGCGTTGACCGTGAATCAGCACTGAAGCCTTGTTGGAGAACGCCCTTCGATAACCGTCGGAGTAGCCGGCCGGGATGTTGGCGATCAACGAGTCTTTGCTCAGGGTAAAGGTGCGGTCGTAAGCGCCCTGACAAAGGTGCCTGAGCCGGTTATCGATTTTTCAACGCGTTGATGGCTGAAACAATATTAGCGAGCAAATTCTGAAGTAGCTCCATCCAAAAACATCTTATCGACCATGGCCGACATGCCCACTGATGCGATCTCGCCGCGCTGAGCTGATTCAACAGCGGCGTACAGAAGGAAATCGTAGGCTTTTGCCAGCCATTTGGCGGGCATGTCTATCCGGAAGACGCCGGCTTTCTGGCCATTGAGGAAAAACTTCTCCAGCGCATCGCTGTAAAACGATGCTCCGTAACCAAGCACTTCATCATTCCTGGCATCGTTCAAGTCCATCCACAGTGCAGCGTTCCAGAAAAGATAGAACGCTCTTTCCTTCATCACGCCCTCAGTCAAACGCTCTAAAGCTGAGTGAAAAGGCGGACTCTCCAAATCTGCTCCGGTCAGGGCATCCTGCATGTGACGGGTGCAGCGCTCAAGCAGCATCTCTACAACGCCCTCGCGCGTCGGGGCAATCCGATAGAGCGTTGCTTTGCTGATCCCCGCCGAACGAGCTATTTGCTGAAGATTGGCTCTTGGTTTCTGCGCCACTGCAAGTGCCAGCGCACCAGCAAGCTTGTCATCAAGGGCACTCGTCATCTTCAAACCTCGCTCAAAATTGATCCAAATGAATCCATACGATATCAAATTAACAGATCAGACCAACGCCACGAGCGGTTCGGGATTGTAGATCAGAATAGGATTGTGTGAATCGATATTGACTCATTATGAGTCTAGTGGAATCATTGTAATTCTTGTTGCCTCTACCAGGCGATGCCAGTTTTCGAGGATTTGATGAATAAGTTCACGACCGGAGGTCTCCTGGCGCTCGCGCTGAGCGGTCCATTTTTCCTTGTCGGCTGCGGTGATGAGAAGGGGTACGGCGGGCAGCAAGCCCCAGTTCAGTCTGTAGAGGTGGGAACTCAAACCATCAACCCCCAGCCTCGCTCTATCGAGGTAGAGCTGCCAGGGCGGATCTCCCCGGTTCGAGTCGCTGAGATTCGAGCGCGCGTCGCCGGCATCGTCCAGAAGCGCCATTTTGTCGAAGGCGCAAACGTCAAGGCAGGAGATCTGCTTTTCACCATCGATCCAGCCCCATTCGAGGCCGCTCTCGCGCGAACCCAAGGCGCTTTGGCACGTTCTGATGCGCAGATAAAACAAACTCAATCTGTCGTGCGCCGCTATGAGCCGTTGGCCAAAGCCAATGCTGTCAGTCAGCAGGAATACGATGACGCAGTTTCAGCGCTGCAAACCGCAAAGGCCAATCGTATTACGGCGCAAGCCGAGGTCAGAACGGCGCAGTTGGACCTGAGTTATGCCACGGTACGTGCGCCTATATCCGGACGTATCGGCCGGAGTCTGGTCAGCGAGGGCAGTCTGGTTGGACAAGGCGAGACCACTCAACTGGCTCTCATTCAACAGATGGATCCCATCTATGCGGATTTCACTCAACCGGTCAGTGCGGTATTGCGATTTCGCGAAGCCATGGCTGACGGACAGGTTTCCTATGATGCCAAAGAGAAGCCAAGTGTCAGCATTGCCATCGAAGGCACGCGTTACAAGGCACAGGGACGTCTGACGTTCTCCGACGTATCTGTTGACCCGGGAACCGGTCAGGTTTTACTGCGAGGCCTTTTTCCTAACCCACAAGGGGCCTTGTTGCCAGGCATGTATGTGCGGGTGAGGACCGAGCAGGGCGTTGATGAACAGTCAATTTTCCTGCCGCAACGCGCCATCCTTCGCGGCGCTGACGGTCAGGCCAAGGTAATGACGGTTAATGCAGCGGGCACAGCGGAGGAGCGAGCAGTCCAAACCGGGGCGATGCAAGGGGCAGAGTGGCAGATCACCGGCGGTTTGAAAGCGGGTGACCAGGTAATCGTCAACGGTGCTGACAAAATTGTAGCCGGTACTCCAGTCACCATACTGCGGGCTGCACAAGGTGGAGCTCAGTGAGCCCCCGTATTCAGCAGCGCACCATCGCCTTTAATCAGGAGGCAGGCTGAGGCCTCGCGGACGACATCATGCCGAACTTCTTTATTCATCGGCCCAACTTTGCTTGGGTGATTGCAATTTTCATTCTATTGGCAGGGCTGCTTGCCATTCCATCATTACCCATCTCCCAGTATCCGAGTGTTGCACCGCCGCAAATTCTGGTGACGGCCAGTTATCCAGGCGCATCGGCCGAGGTCATCAACAACACGGTAACCAGTCTGATAGAGGAGGAACTTAACGGCGCAAAAGGACTTCTCTATTACGAGTCTCAAAGCAACAGCGCCGGGTTGGCTGAAACCTATGTGACGTTCCAGCCCGGAACGAACCCTGACTTGGCACAAGTTGACGTTCAGAACCGCATCAAACGGGTCGAATCTCGCCTACCTCAGCCAGTCACTCAACAGGGTCTTCAGGTAGAACAGGCCAGTGCCAACTTCCTGCTGATCTATGCGCTGACCTATACGTCGGCAGATAAAGATCCCGTGGGTTTGGCTGACTATGCCGCACGCCACGTGAACAACGAGATTCGCCGCGTTCCAGGTGTTGGTCGTGTTCAGATGTTCGCCGCAGAACGAGCCATGCGAATCTGGATAGACCCGGCCAAGCTTGTGGGTTACCAACTGTCAGTCGCCGATGTAGACAGGGCGATTGCTGCGCAAAACGCTCAAGTTCCAGGCGGCAGTATCGGTGAGCAGCCTGGCCCGAAGGACCAGGAGATCACAGCAACCATCATGGTCCAGGGGCAGTTGGCCTCGGTTGATGCCTTCTCCCGTGTGGTGTTGCGTGCCAACGAGGATGGTTCCACCGTCCGACTGGGCGATGTCGCCCGTATCGAGATGGGACGTCAAGATTACCGTTATACGTCGCGACTGAATGGGCAACCTTCGGCCGCGATTGCAGTGCAACTGTCGCCGGGTGCGAATGCCTTGCAGACCGCCGAAAGCGTCAAGACCCGCCTGCACCAACTGTCCGCAAACTTTCCGAAGGACATCTCATACAGCGTCCCCTACGACACCTCGCGATTCGTTGACGTCGCCATCAAAAAGGTCCTGATGACGCTGGGTGAGGCCGTCATCCTGGTTTTTCTGGTGATGCTGCTGTTCCTGCAAAATATCCGCTATACGCTGATTCCGACCATCGTAGTGCCCGTATGTCTGTTGGGTACGCTGGCGGTGATGTTGCTCCTGGGCTTCTCGGTCAACATGATGACCATGTTCGGTATGGTGCTGGCGATCGGCATCCTTGTCGACGATGCCATTGTCGTGGTGGAGAACGTAGAACGCCTCATGACCGAGGAGGGACTGTCGCCCAAGGAGGCGACAATCAAGGCCATGAAGCAAATCAGTGGCGCGATCATCGGTATTACTTTGGTGCTATCGGCGGTGTTCCTGCCGTTGGCATTCATGGATGGTTCGGTGGGTGTGATCTATCGACAGTTCTCCGTGTCCTTGGCCATTTCGATCCTGTTCTCGGGCTTCTTGGCATTGACCTTAACGCCAGCCCTTTGCGCCACCATTATCAAGCCGGTCCCTAAAGGTCATCATGAGGAGAAAAAGGGCTTTTTCGGCTGGTTCAACCGGGGATTTGGCCGGATCACGAAAGGCTACTCCGCGACCACTAGCCGTTTAGTTGAGCGGGGCGGTCGTGTGATGTTTGTGTATCTTGCGATCCTTGGCGTTCTGGCATTCAGTTACATGCGTTTGCCGTCGGCTTTTCTACCGACGGAAGATCAAGGCTACATGATCACCGACATTCAGCTAGCCCCAGGTGCAACGCTTCCCCGAACTCTCGAAACAGCTGAACAGATGGAGAAGTACTTTTCTGAGCGGCCTGCGGTTTCCGACGTGATTTCGATTCTTGGTTTCAGCTTCTCGGGTGTTGGGCAGAACGCAGGCCTTTCGTTCACCATGTTTAAAGACTGGTCGGAACGGTCCAGCGACGAGTCAGTTATGAAGGAGGTGGAGTACGCTAACGGCGCCTTCTACGGCATCAAGGATGGAACACTGTTTTCTGTTGTGCCCCCTTCGATTGAAGGCATGGGTAACTCCGGCGGTTTTGCGCTGCGCTTGCAAGATCGTGCTGGGCTTGGGCGTGAAGCACTGCTTGCGGCCGGCGACGAGTTAATGGGCAAAGTGTTTCAGTCGCCTGTCTTTGCCTACATCATGGTTGAAGGACTGAAGGATGCCCCTCAGCTCGACCTGAAGATTGATCGAGATAAAGCTGAGGCACTCGGTGTTTCCTTCGAAGCTATCAACGCATCACTGTCTACGGCTTTTGGCTCGACGCTGATCAATGAGTTTCCAAACTACGGGCGCATGCAGCGAGTGGTCGTGCAAGCCGAACCGGGAAGTCGAGCGACTCCTGAGTCTCTGAGCAAGCTCTATGTTCCAAACCGCTCGGGAAAACTTGTGGCGTTTGACGCCTTTAGCGAGATCGGCTGGAAGGTGGGCCCCGTGCAGATTGTTCGCTACAACGGGTACCCCAGCATCAAGTTTTCCGGTGATGTAGCTCCTGGTCACAGCTCCGGGGAAGGCATGAAGGAAATCGAGCGACTGGTGGCCGAACTACCTCAAGGTATCGGCTATGAGTGGACGGCACTGTCCTATCAGGAAAAGGCCGCGGGTTCACAGGCTCCGATGCTTCTTGCGTTGGCACTACTGGTGGTGTTCCTGGTGCTCGTTGCACTGTATGAGAGTTGGACGATTCCATTGTCGGTTGTTCTGATCGTGCCCATCGGAGCGCTGGGTGCCGTGCTTGCCGTCACGCTGGTAGGCATGCCCAACGATGTGTACTTCAAAGTCGGCCTTGTCACGATCATTGGATTGGCTGCCAAAAACGCCATTCTGATCATTGAGTTTGCCAAGGATCTACACGCACAGGGTAAATCGCTAAAGGAGTCAGCGATTGAGGCTGCACGTTTGCGATTCAGGCCCATCGTCATGACGTCGCTCGCATTCATCTTGGGGGTGGTGCCATTGGCCATCGCAACGGGTGCCGGTGCTGCGAGTCAGCGTGCAATCGGTACCGGTGTCATCGGCGGCATGATTAGCGCAACCCTGCTAGGTGTGTTGTTCGTTCCAGTGTTCTTTGTCTGGGTACTGTCTGTTATCAAAAAGCGCGGTAAGAGCAGCGCAAGCACCACCGCATTGCAGGGGCAAGACAATGCATAAGATCAATGCCTTAACCACCGCAATAGTCTGTGCGCTGGCATTGAGCGGATGCTCCATGGCCCCCGTATACGAACGACCTGCCGCACCTGTTCCCAGTGAGTATCCGGCATTGCCGGCGCCGAGCTTGAAGACCGAGGCAACCCTGCCGGATTGGGAGCGCTTTGTTCAGCTTGCGCCGTTGCGTACGTTGGTTGCATCGGCACTCACTCATAACCGGGATCTGCGTCAGGCGTTGTTGAACGTAGAGACGGCACGCGCACAGTACGGGATCGAACGTGCCGATCGCCTACCATCCATCAATGCGAATGGTGCGCTGGACAGACAGCGGATTCCTGGCCAATTAAGCCCGACACAGCGGGGTGGCGTGCAGTCAATCTATCGCGCTGATGTGGGCTTGAACGCATTTGAAATTGATCTGTTCGGACGAGTTCGCAATCTATCTGAGGCAGCACTGCAGGAATACCTCGCCTCGGAACAAGCCGCGCGTACAGTCCGGATCACGCTTGTCGCAAGCGTTAGCGAGGCCTATTTACGCTATAGCGCGGCGCAAGCGCGAATGTCGGTAACTCAGCAAACACTGTCAGCGCGAGAGAAGTCCCTCGAACTGGTGCAGATGCGCGGGCAAGTGGGTTCTGCCACTGAGCTGGATACACAGGAAGCGCTTGGGTTACTTGAGCAGGCGCGGATCGAACAATCCCGCACTCAGCGCGAAAGCCTCCAGGCGCGCTATGCCCTGCAGCTTCTGGTGGGTGAAGATGAGCTCAACGCCAACCTTATGGCTGGGTCGACAGACGACATCTTTTTTCAGGACGTACACGCCGGATTGCCATCAAGTCTACTTTCCAGTCGCCCCGACATACTCGGCGCAGAGCACCGTATTCAAGCCCGAAACGCCAACATTGGAGCGGCTCGGGCGGCGTTCTTTCCGCGTATCACGTTAACCGGAAACCTGGGCACCGCAGGGCCTGAACTGTCGGATCTGTTTTCGGCGGGATCGCGTACCTGGCAGTTTCTCCCACAAGTCTCTCTTCCGATCTTCTCTGGTGGCCGCAATCAGGCCAACCTGGACTTGGCCAACCTGCGCAAGGAGTCGTCGATTGTCGAGTACGAGAAAGCCATCCAAACCGCTTTTACCGAAGTAGCTGATGCTCTGGCTTCACGTACCACGTTGCAGCAGCAACTGGACTCGCAGAAAAAGTTGGTGGCCACCAGCGAGCGGACATTGAGCCTTGCAGAACTGAGGTATCGGTCCGGGGTGGACAGCCATCTGCGTTACCTGGATGCACAGCGTGGCGACTTTTCGAACCGTTTGGCGCTGATTGATACCTGGCAAGCACTGCAGGTCAGTCGTATCCAGCTTTACAAGTCGTTAGGCGGCAGTGAAAGCCAGCACTTTTCAGAGTGATGCAAGAAGCCACGCCGCTCTTCAAACGGCGTGGCTGAGCGGTACGGAATTCGACCGATTTCGAACGGTTTCTATTGGAGATTTTTATGATTTTAGTAACAGGCGCAACCGGGCAGTTGGCCCGATTGGTGATCGAGCATCTGCTGAAAAGCGTTCCATCAAACCAGATCGTGGCTGCGGTTCGGAATGTCGAAAAAGCCGAGGACCTGAAAAGCCGCGGAATCATTGTTCGAGAGGCCGACTACGACCAGCCGGAGCAATGGTATTCAGCGTTGGAGGGTGTAGAAAAAGTCCTGCTTATTTCCGGCCCCGAAGTTGGAGGACGGGTCAAGCAGCATAAGGCCGTGATCGACGCTATCAAACAAACTGGATCAGTCAAACTTGTCGCGTACACAAGCATACTGCGGGCAGACACATCCCAGGTTTCGTATGCGAGTGAGGACCGCGAAACCGAGAAGATGATCAGAGAAATAGGCGTCCCCTTCGTGTTCCTGCGGCATGGCTGGTACATCGAAAACTACACGATGAACGCCGAGTACGCGGTTAAAGAAGGTGTGTTATATGGCTGCGCCAGTACCGGCAAAATCTCGGGTGCATCGCGAGCTGATTATGCCGAGGCAGCAGCCACCGTACTGACGACCACCGCTGAGCTGAAGGAAATTTACGAGCTTGCTGGAGACATGAGCTTTACGCTTCAGGATGTGGCCTTGGATATGTCGTGGCAATCCGGAAAGACAGTCACCTATCTTGATATGTCGGAAGACGAGTATCGAACTCTGCTTATAGACTTTGGGCTTCCAGAAGGCCTCGCCTCTACACTGGCTATCGCAGATACAGGTGTAGCCAATGGCGACGTATACAGCGAGTCCCGCGATTTGAGTGATTTGATCGGGAGAGGTACGACGCATCTATCGGCCGTTCTGGAAGAGGCACTGAGCCGGATGGGTAATGAAGGATCGTCTGGCCGATGAATGGGTGATTCGTTGAAAAAGCGATTCTTCCGGTAACGCTATTCGATAGCGTCACAGAGTAGTAAACGCGTTGATTCAAGTCGCCATTCGTCCATGCATGCCCAACCTCGAATTTCGTTTCGGCATGCATGGTCGGCGGGCGGCGGAGTCAGCGTGTTGTCACCTCCGTTTCCAGACCTGAAAACTCCTGTATCGCATCCAAAAACGCCTCTAGAAAATAGGCTTTCGACGCCCGGTCACAGAGAATGTGCAAACTGGCTTGTTGCGCAGTGCCGGAGTTGATCACGATCACGTTGACTCTGGCCGCCGAGGTCTGTGCCACCGTCCCAGGGCCAAATGCCTGCGGGCTCAAATCGACGCCACAGAGCTTGGCCATGACCTTGCCCAGGTGTTCTCCCGTCAGCTGAAAGCAGGCATGACTGTCCTGACGTGGCAGCAGGTAGTTGGCCTGATGATCGAGTTCCCAACGGGCCTCTTCGTCTGCCATTCGCTCCCCTTTGTCCTCGGGGCTGCCGAGCAATAAATACTCGGTTTGCGACAACCTCGCCACGTAGCTGCCATCGGCTTGGGCGACGGCGCGGTTGGGCGCGTCCGGCAGGACGAAGTCGCGACCTCGCAAGTATTCGGCGCTGTGTGAACCACGAAACCCGACCCGAGGCAGGTCGGTTAAGTCCGCCAACTTGCAGCCCGGCAAAGGTGCCAGGGCCGCTTGGCCAAGACTGTGTTGTTCGTTCAGGTTGGTCATGGCTTAAAGCTCCTGACGTTGATTTTCGGGATCAAAGAAGGGCAACTGCACCACCTCGGCCTGGACCACGATGCCGCCTTCGACGCGGATCGGAATCCGTTGTCCCGGGCTGCTCTGGTCGATGCCGGCGTAGGCCAGGCCGATGATCTTGCCGAGAGACGCGGAATACTCGCAGGAGGTGATGCTGCCACTGATGTCCGGGCCGTTGAGCACCAGATGGCCTTCAAGCGGTTGTGGGCTGTTCTTGGGCAGCGAGAAACCGACCAGTTTGCGTTTCAGCGGCTGGGCTTCGAGGATGTCCACCGAGCGCCGGCCGACGAAGAACGGCTTGGTGCGGCTGACCGCCCAACCCATGTCGATTTCTGCCGGATGGGTCATGCCGTCGGTGTCCTGGCTGATGATCACATGGCCTTTTTCCAGCCGCAGCAGGCGCTGGGTTTCGACGCCGAAGGGGCGGATGTCATGCGCTTTGCCGGCCTCTATCAGCGCGTCCCAGAGCTTGAGTCCATGACGTGCCGGGACGTGGATTTCATAACCCAGCTCGCCGACAAAACCGACTCGCAACAGTCGTGCCTTGATGCCGGCCACGGTACCTTGACGGACGCCCAGATAAGGGAAGGCTTCGGCGCTGAGATCGAGATCGGTGCAGACTTTTTCCAGTACCTTGCGCGAGTCTGGCCCGGCGACGTTGACTGCGCAAATGGCCGCAGTGACGTTGGCGACGTCCACGTCCAGGCGCCACTGTGCGTTCCACTTGAGCATTTGCTGATAGATGCGGTCGACGCCGCTGGTGGTGGCTGTCACGTAGAAATGGTTCTCGGCAAAGCGTGCGCAGACCCCGTCGTCGATGACCACTCCGTGTTCGTCGGTCATCAGTGCATAACGCGAGCGGCCGATGGGTTGCTTGAGGAAAGCAAAGGTGTACATCCGGTTGAGCAGTTCAGCGGCATCCGGGCCGCGCACATCAAGACCGCCGAGGGTCGATACATCGATGATGCCGACCTTGTTGCGAACATGCAGAGCTTCGGCCTGCATGCACGTCTCGCGATCCTTGATGCTGCCGTAGTAAGCCGGGCGCTGCCAGATGCCGGCGGGCATCATCTTGGCGCCCGCTTGCAGGTGGCGGGCATGCATCGGTGTTTGTCGGTAAGGGTCGAACGCGCGACCGGCGACATGCGCCAGTTTTTCAGCCACAAACGGCGGGCGAGCGGTGGTGACGCCGGTTTCGCTGATATTACGATGGGTAGCCCAGGCCACCAGGCGTGCGGTTGGCAGCGCCGAGTGACGGCCCTGGGACGGCCCCATGCCCACGGTCGAATAGCGCTTCACCAGTTGCACATCGCGATAACCGATTTTGGTCGCGTTAACGATGTCGGCCACTTGCAGGTCTTCGTCGAAGTCGACGAAATCCTTGCCTTTTGGATGCGGGAAAATTGGCCAGTTGAAGTTGACCCGAGACTCGCTACTGTACGGTGCGCGGTGCGTTGCGACGGCCAGACCCAATGCGAGCGCGGCATCGGCACCGGCATTCACGCCGTCAGCAATCACGTTGTCCAGAAGGTGTCGGCCATTGACCGAGCCGGCGACCGTGAGGTTTTTCGGCAGACTGCTGAGGGTGAACTCGGCACGCTGATCGTCATAAGCCAGTTTGCCACCGGCCTGACAGAGCAGTTGATAGACCGGCATGTAACCGGCGGACATGCACAGCAAATCGCAGTCCAGGAGTAGTCCGCTCTCGGCGACCTGACCTTGTGTGGTGATCTTGCGCACATCGACGCCGGTGACATGGCGCATACCTTTTTCGTGCAGGGCTTCGTACACCGTGCTATTGCTCAGGCAGCGGATCTTGCGTCGCGTCACGGCAACCAGCAGGTCGGTATTGCCGGGCGCATTACGCAGGTCAACCAGGGCGACGACTTCCACCCCTTGTTCCTGCAAGTCAAGGGCCGCGAGATAACCATCATCATTGCCGGTCAGCACCACGGCACGTTTTCCGGGTTTGACTGCATACAGTTTCATCAGCCGTTGAGCGGCGCTGGCCAGCATCACACCGGGCAGGTCGTTGTTGCGAAAAATCACCGGCTGATCGAAAGCGCCGCTGCACACCAGGCACTGAGCGGCGCGCACCTTGTACATGCGTTTACCCTGAATCACCGGCAGGTAGTTGTCGTTGAACCAGCCGTTGCAAGTGGCGTCGGTCAGGATCTGGATGTTGGCGTGCTGCTCCACCGCTGCCAGCAATTCGCGACGCAGGGTTTTAGCGCGTTTGCCGTCGATGTCGAAGCGCGCGTAGTTCAGCGAGCCGCCCAGAACTGGCTGTTGTTCGATGAGCAACACCCTGGCTCCAGCGTTCGCCGCCGTGAGCGCCGCGTGCAGCCCGGCCGGGCCGGCACCAATCACCGCCACGTCGGTGAACAGGTAGGCCTTATCGTAATACTCGGGTTGAAAGTTCAGATCGAGCACGCCTAGGCCTGCCTTCTTGCGAATGATCGGCTCCCAGACTTTCCACATACCCTTGGGCTTGTAGAACGAGCGGTAATAGAAACCCACCGGCATGAATTTGGAGAACTTGCCGAGGTAGGCGTCCTTGTCGTTGTCCAGCGAGCCGTTGACGTTCTGCGCGATCACCTGCAAACCTGCGGACAACGCGTGCGCGTCGGCCAGCACGTTCGGTTCTTCGGGCAGTTGCACAAGGCTGTTGGCGTCCTGTCCAGCCATGGTCAGCGGGCCGCGCGGGCGGTGGTATTTGAACGAGCGCGAGATCAGGAAACGCCCGTTGGCCAACAAGGCGCTGGCGATGCTGTCGCCTTGCAAGCCTTGGTAACGGTGGCCGTCGAAACTGAAATCCAGCGGCTGATCACGGTCGATCAGCAAGCCCATGGGGGCGGGGAGGCGGTTCATCCTGCAATTTCCTTGGCGGGTGCGCTGAATTCGACACGGGTTATGAACAGTTCTTTAGGGTCGAAAGTGCGCAGGATTTCATCGCTGACGGTGTGACGCTCTGCCAGAAACCAGTAGCTGGAAGGCGTATGCATCCACCATTCGCGCACCACACCGGCGAAGTTGTCAGTGTTGAACACGTAGTCGGCCCATTCGGCATCGCTGCAAGTCACCGGATCGGGCATGGGTTTAAATTCACCGCCGTAGGTGAACTCGCTGATATTGCGCGGCCCGTTGAGCGGGCACGTCATGATTTTCATCGTCTGCTCTCCGTCAGTGGCTGGCCGCTGTGGCGCCCATTTCGTTGACTTGCTGGAAGGTCGAGAAACGCTCAAGGCTGAAGGGCTTGATCAGCTCCGGTACCTTGCCGCCACTGGCGACCAGCTCGGCCATGGTCTTGCCGCAAATCGGCGTGGCTTTGAAACCCCAGGTGCCCCAGCCGGCGTCGAGGTAGTAATTCTTAACCGGCGACAGGCCCATGATCGGGCTGTAATCCGGGGTCATGTCGGTGATGCCGGCCCATTGGCGCATCAGCTTGGCGTTGGCCAGGAACGGGAACATTTCGATGGCGTGGGCGAGCAAGCTTTCCTTGAGTTCCAGCGTCGAGCGGGTGTTGAACAGCGGGTACGGATCGGAGCCACCGCCAAAGACCACCTCGCCACGGCTGGTCTGCTGTACATAGCAGTGCAAGGCCGAAGAACTCACTAAAGGATCGAGAAAGGGCTTGAACGGTTGGGTGACCATCGCTTGCAGCGGGAAGGTCGTAATCGGCGCGCGAATCCCGGCCTTGGCCATCATCAACGAGCTGTGGCCGGCAATCGCCTGCACAGCGCAACCGCATTTGATGGTGCCGCGATTGGTTTTCACCGCGGTGATTGCACCGTTTTCGATAACAAGGTCCTGGACTTCGGTGAGCTGATGGATTTCCACGCCGCGTTTAGCGGCCTGTTTGGCGTAACCCCAGGCCACGGCGTCGTGGCGCGCGGTGGCACCATCGATGTGCCAGAGACCGGCGATCACCGGTAAGTGTCCCGGATCAAGGTTGAGGCTAGGCACCAATTCACGAATTTGCTGACGGTCGATCATCTCGGTGCGGCCGCCGAAGTGTTTGTTTACCTCGGCGCGCTGGCGGAACGAACGCACCGTCGCATCGGTGTGGGCCAGGGTCAGTTGGCCGCGCTCGGAGTACATGATGTTGAAATCGAATTCGTTGGACAGCGACTGGAACATCCGCACCGACTCGGCATAGAAACGTACGCCCTCACTGGTCAGGTAGTTGGAACGGATCACCGCGGTGTTGCGCGCGGTGTTGCCGCCGCCCAGGTAGGACTTTTCCAGCACCGCGATGTTGGTAATACCGTGGTACTTGGCCAGGTAGTAGGCGGTTGCCAGCCCATGGCCACCGGCGCCGATGATCACCACGTCATAGCTCGATTTGAGTTCCTTTGGTGGCGGCAAATCCGCTTCCACCGGGTATTCCGAACTCAGCCCGTACTTCAATAGATTGAATGGCATACGGCCTCCGATTGGCTGCGTTGGGCCTGGTGTTGGTTAAGGGCGGCGGTCACGGTGTTCTTCATCAGAAAGGCGATGGTCATCGGGCCGACGCCACCGGGTACCGGGGTGATCGCCGCGACTTGGGGCAGGGCGCTGTCGAAGTCGACGTCGCCCACCAAGCGACTGCGGCCGTCGTCCTCGATGCGGTTGATACCGACGTCGATCACCACTGCACCAGGCTTGAGCCAACTCGCGTCGATCAGCCTTGGGCGACCCACGGCGGCGATGACGATGTCTGCCTGCCGGCACAGAGCCTGAGGATCCGGGCTGCGCGAATGCAGGACGGTCACCGAGCAGTCGGCCTGGAGCAATAACGCTGCCATGGGTTTGCCGACGATGTTCGAGCGGCCGATCACCACCGCGTGCTTGCCGCTCAGATCGCCGCAAGTTTGTTCCAGCAAATACAAACAACCACTGGGAGTGCAGGGCGCTAGTACGGTACGACCCTGACTGAGACCGCCGACGTTCTGACTGTGGAACCCGTCTACATCCTTTTCCGGAGCGATAGCCTCCAGTGCGCGTAATTCATTGATATGTGAAGGCAGCGGCAGCTGCAGAAGAATGCCGTGGATCGAGCGATCGGCATTCAGTGTCGAGATCAGGTTCAGCAGTTGTTCGGTGCTGGTGTCCGTGGACAGCCGATGTTCCAGCGAGCGGATGCCCACCTCTTCGGCGCGCAGGATCTTGTTTCGCACGTAGACCTGGCTGGCCGGGTCGCTGCCTACCAGAATCACCGCCAGCGCCGGTTGAATGTCTTGCTCGCGCAGGCGCTCCACGTCCTCGCGGACTTGCACCAGGACACGGGCGGCCGCGGCTTTGCCGTCAATCAATTTGAGTGTGCTCACCGGAAGATCACCGTTCTGTCCTGGTTGAGGAACACCCGGTGCTCCAGGTGGTACTTGACCGCCTTGGACAGGGCCACGGTTTCGGTGTCACGCCCGGTCGCCACCAAGTCATCGGGCAAGTAGTCGTGATCGACACGCTGCACTTCCTGTTCGATGATCGGTCCCTCATCGAGGTCGCTGGTGACGTAATGCGCCGTGGCGCCGATCAGTTTCACGCCGCGCTGGTATGCCTGGTGATACGGCTTGGCGCCCTTGAAACCGGGCAGGAACGAATGGTGAATGTTGATCGCCCGGCCCGAGAGTTGCTTGCACAGATCGTCGGAGAGAATTTGCATGTAGCGCGCCAGCACCACCAGCTCGGTGCCGGTGTCGTCGACAATCTTCATCAACTCGGCTTCCTGACGGGCCTTGGTGTCCTTGGTCACGGGCAGGTAGATGAAGCGAATGCCCTCGCGTTCGGCCATGGGGCGCAGGTCGAGGTGGTTGGAAACGATAGCGGTGATGGTCATGTCCATCTCGCCCTTGTGGTAGCGGTAGAGCAGGTCGGTCAGGCAGTGGTCGAACTTGCTGACCATCAGCAGCACGCGCATCGGCTCGCGGGTGTCATGCAATTCCCAGGTCATCTCGAACGCCTTGGCGACGTCGGCGAAACCGTCCTTGATCTGTTGAATGTCGCCCTGATGGCCGTCGTTGAAACGGAACACTGCACGCATGAAAAAACGGCCGCTGAAGTCGTCGTCGAATTGCGCCATCTCCCCGATGTAGCAACCGTTGTCCGCCAGGTAGGTGGTGACGGCAGCGACAATGCCGGACACCGCGGGACAGGTGATCTTGATGATGAAATGGTTTTTTTCGTGTTGCATGACACGTCCTCGGGATGATGGCGGCAGCTCATCGCATAGCGAAAAATATGTCAGCGGACAGCAGGCTCATCCATGAGCGCATTTTCTTGTTAGGAATAAAATATTCCTTTTGGTGGCTTTATAGGGGAATGCTCGTGTCACGTCCAGATTTTTTATGAAAGTTTTTTAACTGACAGGAAAATGCATGAGGCCGACTTCGGTCGGCCTCATGCATGGGCATAACGGGGGGGGATGGAGAGGGCGTTACTCTTTGTCGTTACCGTAATTCATGATCGACAGCAGGCGGATCGGCACTTGTACCAGTTGCTCGGGGCCGTGGGGGATTTCGCCTTCGAACGTCAGACTGTCGCCAGCTTCCATGTGGTAAAGCTGATTGCCGTGGCGATAGATCAGTTCACCTTCCAGCAGGTGAAGGAATTCGGTGCCGGGGTGAGAGAAGGTCGGAAACTCCTCACTCGCGTCATCCATGCTGACCATATAGGCCTCGAAGCTCTTCTTCGGCCCGCGGGTGTGGTTGAGCAGATGGTACGTATGGCCTTTCTCGGTGCCACGGCGCACCACTTCCATGCCCTGATCAGCCTTGACCAATAGCGCACTACCGTCTTGCTGGTCGTATTCGCTGAACAACTTGGACAGTGGCAGGCCGAGCACGTCGCATAGACGGCTCAGGGTATCAAGGCTGGTGGACACCTGGGCGTTTTCGATCTTGCTCAACATGCCCTGACTGATATCGGCAATCTTGGCCACGTCAGACAATTTCAGATCCTGAGCCTGGCGCTGGCGCTTGATCTGCAATCCCAGGTATTGCTCAAGCTTGAGGCGCGGGGCGTTTTCGGTCGACATAGTCATCAGATCCTGCACAATTTCCGTTCAATAATATTAGTTTCGCACTAGGAAAGTGCAAGTTTGCAGCACTCGGTGCGCGTCCATCGGGCAGTATTCCCACAGGGAAAATAATTTTCTCATATATACAGCACAAAAGCGCTTTTCTCGGCGCATCATCGTCGCACTCGCGAATCTGGCAAGGCCTTTGCATTCCTATTGGGAAACTAACTTTCTTTTTAGGAATAAAAAGACGGTCAAGCCCAATCCAGAATGTTTTGCCTTTCGCGAGGAGTGACGAGCAATGTTGCCAGCAGAAACCCAGCGCATCATCGACAAGCACGGGATCAAGTACGTGCTTGCGCAGTTTGTGGATATTCACGGTGCGGCCAAAACCAAGTCGGTGCCAATCTGTGGGCTCAAGACCGTCGCTGAAGAAGGAGCGGGTTTTGCCGGATTCGCGATCAGCGGCATGGGCATGGAGCCCCACGGACCGGACTTCATGGCCCGCGGCGACTTGTCCACCCTGACCCCGGTGCCGTGGCAGCCGGGTTACGGGCGAGTGGTGTGCGTCGGCCACGTCGACGGCAAGCCGCATCCGTATGACAGCCGTTATGTGTTGCAGCAACAAGTGCAACGCCTGGCAGAAAAGGGCTGGACGCTCAACACCGGTCTGGAGCCCGAGTTCAACCTGATGCGCCGCGACGAGCAGGGCAAGCTGCAACTGGTGGACCTCAGCGATAACCTGGACAAGCCTTGCTACGACTATAAAGGCCTATCACGCTCCCGGGTGTTTCTTGAACGCTTGACCGAGGCCTTGCAGGCGGTGGATTTCGAGGTCTATCAAATCGACCACGAGGACGCCAACGGCCAGTTCGAGATCAACTACACCTACAGCGACGCCATGACCTCGGCGGATCGCTTCACCTTCTTCCGCATGGCTGCCGGCGAGATCGCGAACGACCTGGGCATGATCTGCTCGTTCATGCCCAAGCCTGACCCGAAACGCGCCGGCAACGGCATGCACTTTCACCTGTCGATCAGCAGCGCCGAGAACAAAAACCTGTTCCATGACGCCAGCGACCCCAGCGGCATGGGCCTGTCGAAACTGGCTTATCACTTTGCCGCCGGTCTGCTGGCCCATGGCCCGGCGCTGTGTGCCTTCGCCGCGCCGACGGTCAACTCCTACAAGCGTCTGGTGGTCGGTAATTCGTTGTCCGGCGCGACTTGGGCGCCAGCCTTTATCGCCTTCGGCGCCAACAATCGTTCGGCCATGGTGCGGGTGCCTTACGGCCGCCTGGAATTCCGCCTGCCGGATGCTGGCTGCAATCCCTATCTGGTCAGCGCCGCGATCATCGCCGCCGGCCTGGATGGCATCGATCGCCAGCTGGAAATCGACCACGTCTGTAATGAAAACCTTTACAGCCTGAGCCTGGAACAGATCGCCGCGCGGGGCATCAAGACCCTGCCGCAATCGCTCAAGGAAGCCTGTGACGCCCTGGAAGCCGACCCGCTGTTCGCCGAGGTGCTGGGCCCGCAGATCGTAGGCGAGTTCATCAAGCTCAAGCGCATGGAATGGGTGGAATACAGCCGCCACGTCTCCGACTGGGAGATCCAGCGCTACACCGAATTTTTCTGACGCTGTGTTTTGACAACCATTCGGGCACCCGGCACGGCGTCGGGCGTTCACTGCCTCCGAAGGAGACTTGATATGTGTGGAATCGTAGGTCTTTATCTGAAAAATCCGCAGCTGGAATCCCAGCTCGGCAAGCTGTTTGAACCCATGTTGCAGGCCATGACCGATCGTGGCCCGGACAGTGCCGGCTTTGCCATTTATGGCGATGAAGTGGCGGACGGTTGGGTCAAGCTGACCCTGCAGGCGACCACCGAAGGCTTCGATTGGAAAGCCTTGATGGGCGAACTGGAAGGGCGCCTCGGCTGTTCGCTGGACTGGTTCCAGAACGCCAGTGCCGTCGTGCTCAAGATCCATGCCGAAGAGGCGCCAGTGCGCCTGGCCCTCGCCGAATTGGCGCCGAGCCTGCGCATCATGAGCGCCGGCCAAAGCATCGAAATCCTCAAGGGCATGGGCTTGCCCCAGGAAATCTCCCAGCGTTTTGGCTTGGCCAGTATGAAGGGCAGCCACATCATCGGTCATACCCGGATGGCCACCGAAAGCGCGGTGACCATGGAAGGCAGCCACCCGTTCTCCACCGGCGCCGACCTTTGCCTGGTGCACAACGGCTCGCTGTCCAATCACTTCCGCCTGCGTCAGGAACTCAAGCGCGAAGGCATTCACTTCGAGACCGACAACGACACCGAAGTGGCCGCTGGCTATCTGACTTGGCGCCTGCAGCAGGGCGACTCATTGAAAGAAGCGCTGGATCATTCGCTGGAGGATCTGGACGGTTTTTTCACCTTCGCCATCGGCACCCGCAACGGTTTTGCCGTGATCCGCGACCCGATTGCCTGCAAGCCGGCGATTCTCGCCGAGACCGACGACTATGTGGCCATGGCCTCCGAGTATCAGGCGCTGTCGAGCCTGCCGGGCATCGAACACGCCAGGGTCTGGGAGCCGGCACCGGCCACTATGTACATCTGGGAACGCGAGTCAGCTTAAGGAGCGCACACATGAAAACCATCGATCTTTCCACTGCCACCGTGCGTGACCTCAATCAGGCGCTGCACGACCAGGTCAATAACGTGACCGATCACGAGTGGGTGGTGACTCATTCCAACGGCAAGCACAACCTCGCGGTCGGGGTGAATGAAGCCGTGTCCATCGATATCCAGGGCCACGCCGGCTACTACTGCGCCGGCATGAATCAAAAGGCCTCGATCACCGTCCACGGCAACGTTGGTGTCGGTTGCGCCGAGAACATGATGTCCGGCTACGTCCGGGTCAAAGGCAGTGCCTCGCAGGCGGCGGGTGCCACGGCCCATGGCGGCTTGCTGGTGATTGAAGGTGACGCCGGGGCGCGTTGCGGGATTTCCATGAAGGGTATCGACATTGTGGTCGGTGGCAGCATCGGCCACATGAGCTGTTTCATGGGCCAGGCCGGTCGTCTGGTGGTCTGCGGTGATGCCGGCGATGCGCTGGGCGATTCGTTGTATGAAACCCACATCTACGTGAAAGGCACCGTCGAGTCTCTGGGGTCGGACTGCATCGAGAAAGAGATGCGCGCCGAGCACCTGGAAGAGCTGCAAGGGCTGCTCAATCGCGCCGGTTTCGAGCACAAGGCGGCTGACTTCAAGCGCTACGGTTCGGCCCGTCAGTTGTACAACTTCAAAGTCGATAACGCGTCCGCGTACTGATCCGCGCGAGGAGAACAGATATGAGCGACCCAATCAGCCAAAAAGCGGCTCCCGTACTGCGCGAGTCAGCCACCTTCGACCGCCTGACCATTCAGGAAATTCAGCGTGCCGCCGAAACCGGCATCTACGATATTCGCGGCGGTGGCACCAAGCGCAAACTGCCGCACTTCGATGACTTGCTACTGCTCGGTGCCAGCGTTTCGCGCTACCCGCTGGAAGGCTATCGGGAGAAGTGCGGCACCGATGTGATCCTCGGCAACCGCTTCGCCAAGAAGCCGATCCACCTGAAGATTCCGGTGACCATCGCCGGCATGAGCTTCGGTGCTTTGTCGGCCAATGCCAAGGAAGCCCTGGGCCGTGGCGCGACCATCGCCGGCACCAGCACCACCACCGGTGACGGCGGTATGACCCCGGAGGAACGCGGCCAGTCGCAGCATTTGGTCTATCAGTATTTGCCATCCCGTTACGGCATGAACCCGGACGACCTGCGTAAGGCTGACGCGATTGAAATCGTCCTGGGGCAGGGTGCCAAACCCGGTGGCGGCGGTATGTTACTCGGGATGAAAGTCACCGAGCGTGTTGCCGGCATGCGCACCTTGCCGATCGGTGTCGACCAGCGCAGCGCCTGCCGTCATCCGGACTGGACCGGCCCGGATGACCTGGCGATCAAGATTGCCGAGCTGCGGGAAATTACCGACTGGGAAAAACCGATCTACGTGAAAATCGGCGCCAGCCGGCCGTATTACGACGTCAAGTTGGCGGTAAAGGCTGGGGCGGATGTGATTGTGCTCGACGGCATGCAAGGCGGAACTGCAGCGACTCAGGAAGTGTTCATCGAACACGTCGGGATCCCGATTTTGTCGGCCATCCCGCAAGCGGTACAGGCTTTGCAGGAGATGGGCATGCATCGCAAGGTTCAGCTGATCGTTTCCGGAGGGATTCGCAACGGTGCCGACGTCGCCAAGGCGATGGCACTGGGTGCGGATGCGGTGGCCATCGGGACGGCGGCGCTGATTGCCTTGGGCGATAACCATCCACGCTTGGACGAGGAACTGAAGAAAATCGGCTCGGCCGCCGGTTTCTACGACGACTGGCAGAACGGCCGCGACCCGGCCGGGATCACCACGCAGGACCCGGAACTGTCCAAACGACTGGATCCGGTGGAGGGTGGCCGTCGCTTGGCCAACTACCTGCGCGTCATGGTGCTGGAAGCCCAGACCATGGCTCGGGCTTGCGGCAAGTCGCACCTGCACAACCTCGATCCTGAGGATCTGGTGGCGTTGACGGTGGAGTCGGCGGCCATGGCGCGGGTGCCATTGGCGGGGACCAGTTGGATTCCGGGTTCCGGTACCGGTTACTGACAAAAAACTGTGGCGAGGGGGCTTGCCCCCTCGCCACAGATCAAGGAGCCCACCAAGAGGCCCGTACATACTCACTTTGCTCGCTGCCAGATATCTACCATTCCTTTGCAGGAGCTTTGAACATGGTCAATCGTCTTCTCGGCATCTTATTGGCAGTCGGCGCGCTCGCGCCGCTCGCGCAGGCGGCTGACGCACCCACATTGAACACCGGCAGCACCGCCTGGATGGTGACCGCTGCGGTGCTGGTGCTGTTTATGTGTCTGCCGGGCCTCGCATTGTTTTACGGCGGTCTGGTACGGGCGAAAAACATGCTCTCGCTGTTTACCCAGTGCTTCGGCATCGCCGGCCTGGTCGGCGTATTGTGGGTGATCTATGGCTACAGCATGGTGGTCGACAGCACCGGCATGGTCGAGGGGCAGGTGACGTTCAACAGTTTCGTCGGTGGTTTGAACCGGGCGTTTCTGGCGGGCATGACCCCGGAGAGCCTGGTGGGGGATATTCCGGAAGGCGTGTTCGTGACCTTCCAGATGACCTTCGCGATCATCACCCCGGCGCTGATTGCCGGTGCATTCGCCGAACGCATGAAGTTTTCGGCAGCGCTGTGGTTCATGGCGTTGTGGTTCACTCTGGTGTATGCCCCGGTGGCGCATATGGTTTGGGGTGGTTCGGGCGCTTTGATGCATAACTGGGGTGTACTCGATTTCGCGGGTGGCACCGCCGTGCACATCAATGCCGGCGTCGCCGCTTTGGCCGCGTGCCTGATTCTCGGCAAGCGCAAGGGCTATCAGAATACGCCGATGCCAGCCCACAACCTGAGCCTGACCATGGCCGGTGCGGCGATGCTCTGGGTTGGCTGGTTCGGCTTCAATATCGGTTCCGGTGGCGGCCTTAGCAGTACCTCCGGCATCGTCATGCTCAATACCCAACTGGGCGCGTGTGCCGGGATTCTCGGCTGGATGTTTACCGAGTGGTTCAAGGTTGGCAAACCGAGTGCGCTCGGTCTGGCCAGCGGTGCCTTGGCCGGTCTGGTGGGGATCACGCCAGCGTGCGCCTATGTGGGCGTAGGCGGTGCGTTGGCCATCGGTCTGCTGTGCGGGGTGTTCTGCTACTTGAGCGTCACCGTGCTCAAGCGCCGCTTTGGCTATGACGACAGCCTCGACGTGTTCGGCTTGCACGGCATCGGCGGGATGATTGGTGCGGTTTTGACCGGCATATTTTGCGTGCCGTCCCTGGGTGGGTTGATAGAAGGCGTGACCATGGGCGCTCAAGTACTGGCACAGATCAAAGGCGTGTTGCTGACGACGGTGTATTGCTTTGTCGTCAGCTGGATCATTCTCAAGGTGATCAATGCTGTGATCGGCTTGCGCGCCGACGAGTCGATGGAGGACATGGGGCTGGATCTGGCTGAGCACAACGAGCGTGCTTACAACCATTAAGAATTATCTGTATCAGCACAACGCCGGCTCATGTTGGCGTTGTGCATTTTTGTGATTCGTAGCTCATTCGTCTCAACCGGTAAACCCGGTAAAGCCAGCGAGCTTGTTCGCGAAATCCACCATGGGCGAATGGCGCCCGGTTTTGCGCTCCATCTTCATGCCGTGATGGCGCATCTTCAGGATGGCGACAGAGCCGAGCATGCGCAGTGGCTCGGGCTCCCACTTGCGTGGCAGTTCACGAACCAGCGGCAGTCGCGTGAGTTGGGTCTCACGCCCAAGAATAAGATCGGTCAGGG
>NZ_MNPW01000022.1 GCF_001983175.1 Pseudomonas cedrina subsp. cedrina | reverse complement strand
TGCGGCTGCGAAGCAGCCCCAAAACCTGCTCCCGTGGTGTATCTGGATAAACGCGGCGATTTGACTGGGGCCGCTTCGCGCCCCAACGCGGGGCAAGCCCGCTCGCCACAACAAAGCCCGCTCGCCACGCAGATGTGCCGTTCACCCAGCCAGGGCCTTGCCACAGGAATCCTAGCCAAGTCATAACCAGGCGGCGTCCCACAATGGATAATCGCCAATGTGCTCAACCAAGCCGGCACGCAATGGGTTGGCGACGATGTAACGGGCCATTTTCAAAAGATCTTCATCCGCGCGCACGGCCCGGTCGTGATAGCCACGCTGCCAAAATTTTTCCCGGCTGCAGCGGGCTCGATTAATGCTCAAGGTACTGCGTGACTTGGTCTGTCGCATTACACCGGCAAGCGTCGTGCTATTGAGGGCTAATAGCCAATGAAAGTGGTCTGGCATGACTACCCACGCAAGGGAGGTCACTAACCCGGCGTCATGGGCTCGCTTGAACTCAGCGACCAATAACCGCCCCAACTGAAAATCCCTGAACAAGGGCTGGCGTTGATGCACCACGGCGGTGACCAGATAAGCGCGGCCGCATTCTGAGTAACGACCGCGACGTAACAGATGAGAGTTTGGCTGGCGAGGCAATCCGTTGCTCCTGTAAGTGAATAGGAGCTTTCACGCTAGCAGTGGTGGCGCCTCCGCCGCGTTGAGTTCAGTGTCATTGTATTACCTCACTTACACTAAATGAGCAGCTCATCCTGTGGCGAGTCGGGCTGTTGTGGCGAGCGGGCTTGCCCCACGTTGGGCTGCGAAGCAGCCCCAAAACCTGCTCCCGTGGTGTATCTGGATAAACGCGGCGATTTGACTGGGGCCGCTTCGCGCCCCAACGCGGGGCAAGCCCGCTCGCCACAGGCCACAACAAGCAAGCTCGCGATAGCACCACCAAAATCATTCATCCGCCAACGGCGGCAAACGTCGCTTCACCGGGGTTTTCTTGACGATGGCGGTGTTGGTCTCGGCGTACGCGTTGATGCGGTCCAGCAGACTGTCGAGGTGATCCATGGTGCGCACATGCAGGCGCGCGATGAAGCAGTCCTCGCCAGTGACTTTGTCGCATTCGGTGAACTCGGGGATCGCCTGGATCTGGCGTTCAACCTCCTGCAGTTTGCCGGGCAGGGGGCGTATGCGCACGATGGCTTGCAGCAGGTAGCCGAAATGTCTGGGGTCGATGTCGACCGTGTAGTGGGTCAGCACGCCGCGCTCTTCAAGACGCCGCAGTCGTTCGCCGACGCTGGGCGAGGACAGCCCGGTGATACCCGCCAGTGCCTTGAGCGACAGGCGCGAGTCGTCCATCAAGGCGGCGATCAGTTGCTGGTCGATAGTGTCGATCATGGTTTCAACCTAATAAGTAAAGGTGATTTCCGGAATTTGCCTTTTTTAGTCGCTGGAGCCGCTACCCAGCAGATTGCCATACTTGAGCCTCACTTGAGGAGCCTCAAACATGGATACATCTATCCGTCGCGGTTCGTGGGAAATGGTCGCTGCCATGCTGATTTCGGGCACTATCGGCTGGTTTGTGCTGGTGTCCGGCGTGTCGGTGATCGAGGTGGTGTTCTGGCGCTGCGTCATCGGCGCCCTGACGTTGCTGCTGGTATGCGCCTGGCTGGGTTATCTGCGCCTGGAGCTGCTCAGTTGGGCCAGGCTCGGCCTGGCCATGCTCAGTGGCGTGGCGATTGTCGGCAATTGGCTACTGCTGTTCGAATCCTATTCCCATGCGTCGATTGCTATCAGTACAGCGGTGTACAACGTGCAGCCGTTCATGTTGGTGATGCTGGCGGCGGTGTTTCTCAACGAAAAAATCACCCTGCAGAAACTCGCGTGGCTGAGCGTGGCGTTTCTCGGCATGCTGGCGATCGTCAGCGCCCATGGCGAACAGCAAACGGGGGGCGGGAATTATCTGGCGGGTATCGCGCTGGCGTTGGGGGCAGCGTTTCTGTACGCCGTGGCGGCGCTGATCATCAAGCGCTTGAAGGCGGTGCCGCCGCATTTGATGGCGTTGATCCAGGTGATCACCGGTGCGTTGCTACTGGCGCCGCTGGTGCCGTGGGACAGCCTGCCTGCGTCCGCCGATGCATGGGCGGCCTTGGCGACCCTTGGCGTGGTGCATACCGGATTGATGTATGTGTTGTTGTACGGGGCGATCCAGAAACTGCCGACGGCGATCACCGGCGCATTGTCGTTTATCTATCCGATTGCGGCGATTCTGGTGGATTGGATCGCGTTCGGGCATCGCCTGGACTGGCTGCAATGGCTGGGCGTGGCGGCGATCCTGCTGGCGGCGGCGGGGTTGCAGCGGGGCTGGAAATGGCCCCGCTCCCGTAGGGTCAGTGCGTGCCCTGAAAGATGATATTTTCCGGGTTGAAATGCTCCACGGCACTGCCCGGCTGCGGCAACCCAAGGATATGCCCCTTGATCTTGCCCACCACGTGCATCTCGCACGGCTTGCAGTCGAACTTCAGGGTCAGCACTTCATCGCCATGGATCAACTGCATCGGCGCGACCTTGGTTTTCACGCCCGTGACACCCTTGGCCTGTTTAGGGCACAGGTTGAACGAGAAGCGCAGACAGTGCTTGGTGATCATCACTGGCACTTCGCCGGTTTCTTCGTGGGCTTCGAAGGCAGCGTCGATCAGCTTGACCCCGTGACGGTGGTAGAAGTCGCGGGCCTTCTGGTTGTAGACGTTGGCCAGGAACGACAAATGCGCTTCCGGGTACACCGGCGGTGGCGAGGTTTCGGCTTTGCGGCCACCGCGCGGGTGGGCGGCCACACGGGCGGCGGTCAGCGCTTCGATCACTTCGCGGCGCAGGGCCTTGAGCTGCGAATTGGGGATGAAGAACGCCTGCGGCGCATCCAGCGCGATGTCGGTCGCGTGGTATTCGGTGGTGCCCAATTGGCCGAGCAGGTCGCGCAGGGTATCCAGCGCCTGTTCCGGCTTGTTGGCCACGCCAAACGGGCCGGGCAGGGTGGCGCTGGCGCTGACGCCTTCTTCGCTGGTGGCGGTGACTTCAAGCCGGTCTTCGCGCAAGCGCGCCACCCAGGCCAGGCCGATGCGCCGTTCGGCGGAAGTCTTCTGCAAGGCCTGTTGCCAGTTGTGGTCCAGGTTGCGGTTCAGCGGATGGTTCGGGCGCACTTGCTGCAGGCAGGCCGGCATTTCGTTGGGCTCGACGCGGTAGCGGTAGCGCTTCTCGCCGTCTTCGTCGAACTCACCCTTGGGCTCGGCAATGTTGGCGCGAAATCCCACCACTTCACGCTTGACCAGCACATTCAGGCCGTCGCCGTTGGACAGCGGCTCATGGGTGACCACCTGCAGGTCACGCTTGCCGACTTTTTCCACCACGCCCACCGGCAAGCCGGTGAAGGTCGGGGTGTCAAAGGCGCCGATGTCGATCTTGCGGTCGCTGACAAAATAGTCGGTGCTGCCACGGTGGAAGGTTTTTTCCGGATCGGGCAGGAAGAAGTGCGCGGTGCGGCCACTGGAGGCGCGGGCCAGGTCCGGGCGGTCCTCAAGGATCTCGTCGAGGCGCTGGCGGTAGTAGGCGGTGATGTTCTTCACGTAACCCATGTCTTTATAGCGGCCTTCGATCTTGAACGAACGCACGCCGGCTTCGACCAGGGCGCGCAGGTTGGCGCTCTGGTTGTTGTCTTTCATCGACAGCAGGTGCTTCTCAAAGGCCACGACGCGACCCTGGTCGTCTTTCAAGGTGTACGGCAGGCGGCAGGCCTGGGAGCAGTCGCCACGGTTGGCGCTGCGGCCATTTTGCGCGTGGGAGATGTTGCACTGGCCCGAGAACGCCACGCACAGGGCGCCGTGGATGAAGAACTCGATGGCGGCATCGGTCTCATCGGCGATGGCGCGGATCTCTTGCAGGTTCAGTTCACGGGCCAATACCAGCTGCGAGAAGCCCGCCTGGTCGAGAAACTTGGCGCGGCCCAGGGTGCGAATGTCGGTCTGGGTGCTGGCGTGCAGCTCGATGGGCGGAATATCCAGCTCCATCACGCCCAGGTCCTGCACGATCAACGCGTCGACGCCGGCGTCGTAGAGCTGATGGATCAGCTTGCGCGCGGGTTCCAGTTCGTTGTCATGCAAGATGGTATTGATCGTGGTGAAGACGCGCGCGTGATAGCGACGGGCGAATTCCACCAGGGAAGCGATCTCGCTCACTTCGTTGCAGGCATTATGGCGCGCGCCGAAGCTCGGGCCGCCGATATAGATGGCGTCGGCGCCATGCAAGATAGCCTCGCGTGCAATGGCGACATCGCGGGCAGGGCTGAGCAATTCCAGGTGATGCTTGGGCAAGGACATAGTTTTTTTAGTCAGGCTTGTCACGGTTGAGGCGCGCATTGTAGCTGTGAAATGCCTGACCGGCATCAACTCAGGCCTTGGCGGCCATCGCGGTCACTTCCACGCGCATGCCTTCCACCGCCAGCGCTGCCACGCCAACCGCCGCGCGTACGGGCCAGGGCTTGGCGAAAAAGCGCTTGTAGACCTCGTTGAAGGCGGCGCGATCCGCCATGTCCGTCAGATAAATGGTCAGGTGCATCACCCGGTCCATTGAGCTGCCGGCTTTTTCCAGGGCGACTTTGAGCGCTTGCAGGGTGCATTCGCTTTGCAGGGTGATGTCGCCCAGTTCCAGACTGCCGTCGGCGCGGGTCGGGATCTGGGTGGACACCAGGATGCCGTTGAAGCCGATCACATCGGAGGAAATCGAGTCGGCATCGGGGTCCGGGGTGTAGTGCAGCTCGTGGTTGGCCATGGGCGCCTCGCGGTGACGGAAAAAAGAAGGCGCCCATGGTCCCCGAAAACAGTCTCAGGGGCAAACTGCCTTGGGTTTTTTTGACGCCAGAAAATAATCATTTAAGTTGCATCAAGTCCCCTATTCCGCCGCCGATAGCCCGACTAGAGAAAGGTTATTCGCACGGCTGAGGGTACGTCATGTTCAACAAAACACTAAAAATAGAACTGGCGGCCAGGACGGCCGAAGTCTCCGATTACAAGGGATTGATCGCTGCGCTGGAACGCTCCATGGCCGTGGTCGAATTCGACCTCAATGGCAAGGTCCTGCGCGCCAATGACAATTTTCTCAAGACCCTGGGCTATAGCGCTGCGCAACTGGCCGGCAAATCCCACCGTGATTTTTGCCCGCCGGCGCTGACCGGCAGCCCGGCGTACAGTCAGTTCTGGAGTGATTTGAAAGCCGGAAAATTCGTCTCCGGCACCTTCAAGCGCGTGGACGCCAGCGGCAGGACCCTCTGGCTGGAGGCCAGTTACAACCCGGTGCTGGATGAGCGTGGCCAGGTGCTGAAAGTGGTCAAGTACGCCTTGGACGTTACCGCCAAGGTGGAACAGGAGGCCGCGACCCGCAGCAAACTCACGGCGTTGGACCGCGCGATGGCTGCCATCGAGTTCGACCTGAGCGGCCAGGTGCTGGACGCCAATGAGAATTTCCTGAATGTAATGGGCTATACGCTGGCGGAGATCAAAGGCAAGCACCATCGTCTGTTTTGCGAACCGACCCTGGTCAACAGCCATGAGTACACGGATTTCTGGCGGCGCTTGAACAACGGTGAATTCTTCACCGGGCAATTCAAGCGAATCGGCAAACATGGCCGTGTGGTCTGGCTGGAAGCCAGCTACAACCCGGTCTTCGACGGCGAAGGCAAGCTGATCAAGATCGTCAAGTTCGCCAGCGACATCACCGAGCGCGTGGAGAAGTTCGAGGAAGACTCGCGCGGCGCTTCAAGGGCGTACCATATTTCCTCGGAAACCGAGCGTTTCGCCGAACACGGTACCCAGGTCATCCAGGAAACTGCGAGCGAGATGCGCCGCATCGCCGACAACATCGGCGCCTCGGCACGCTTGGTGGGGCAGCTGGGCGATCGTTCCGAGCAGATCACCGCCATCGTCAATACCATTCGTGGCATCGCCGACCAGACCAACCTGTTGGCACTCAACGCGGCCATCGAGGCAGCGCGCGCGGGTGATCAAGGGCGCGGTTTCGCGGTGGTGGCCGATGAAGTCCGGCAACTGGCCGGGCGCACCAGCCGCTCCACGGCGGAAATTGCCGAGATGATCGGCATGATCCTCTCGGAAACCCGCGACGCGGTGACCAGCATGAACGCCACCCAGGAAGGCGCGCAACGCGGCGTGAGCCTGGCCGATCAAGCGGGTTCGGTGATCCTGCAGATTCGCACCAGCACCAGTGATGCGGTGGAGGCCGTGAGCATGTTTGCATCCAAGCTGGACGAGTCCGAAGTTATTCCCAAAACGGCGGTCGGCTGGGTG
Source organism: Pseudomonas cedrina subsp. cedrina (assembly GCF_001983175.1). Taxonomy (GTDB): domain Bacteria; phylum Pseudomonadota; class Gammaproteobacteria; order Pseudomonadales; family Pseudomonadaceae; genus Aquipseudomonas; species Aquipseudomonas cedrina. The sequence goes on along the minus strand of NZ_MNPW01000022.1, from coordinate 42,557 downwards.
GGCTGAAGCGATAGCGCTGGCCGATGCCGTTGTCGGTCGGCTTCAGCGGCACCGTTTATAAGGCTACGCCCGCGGGGTGGGCGTATCGAACGACGGGTGTTCGGATAAAAGCCTGCGCCATTCCATTCGAAACCAGGGTGTGAATGGCGCTTGCGCATCCGAAAGGTGCGCCGATATTTGCGCACGAGTCATCCACCGGGTCTCACTGACTTCCTCGGCAACCGGTAAAACCGGTGCGTCGGATTGAGCCACCAACACATGGCACAGCTCGTGTTCCGCTCCGATGTCACCAAAGTGTGCATGGTACTCAAAGCTGTATAGAAAGCGGCAAGAGGCAACGATGCCCAATTCTTCGCGCAGGCGCCTGGACGCGGCATCCGTGATGCGCTCGCCAGGCGCCGGGTGACTGCAGCAAGCGTTCGACCAAAAGCTCGGCCAAAGCATTTTACCGGCAGCACGACGTTGAAGCAGATGCCGCCCGGCGCTGTCGATCAGATGCACGGAAAATGCGCGATGGCGCTGTCCCGACCCCAGGTGTGCGACGCGTTTGTCACACACACCGATGGGTACATCCTGCGCGTCAACCAGCACGACATCATGGTTCATTGTGTAACTCCCTCGATGCTGCGTCGTTCCTGTCAAGTGCGGGCACTTGCCCCCAGGCGCTGACCAAGGTCAAAGCCGCTTCGGTGAACCCCGGATCGGCCCGCAGGTCGGCCATGGCATCAAGGTCTTGCTGGGTGAGCAACTGGAGTTTCAGCAGCGCGGGCACCGCCTGTGCGGTGGTTGCGGCCCAGAAGGTATCGGCTGCGCTGCCATCGCCGATCCGGCCTTCGAGGGTGCGATGCGCACAGTTCGAGAGCCCGCGCTCACGGAGCTGGCGGGGAAGGGTGTCGGCCCAGCGCATGTCGGAACCAATGGACTGCTCCAACAGAGTGACACCCGCCTGGGCCACTTTGCGCAACAACGGGTTCTCCGTGCTCAAGCTCGGTTGCAGGCTCACGTCTTCAATCACCAACCAGCCGCCTGGACGAAGCCAGGTGATGGCTCGCGTCAATATTTCTTCGCGCTCGGCGAGATGGCACAGCAGCGCCCGGGCGTGCACAACGTCAAAGGAAGCCGCTGGAAAATCGTCGGTCACGACATTGTGGGCGACCACGTGGATGCCAGGTAAATCCATGAGCAAGCGCGTATCGATGTCGGTGGCGGTGACACTTGCGTCGGGATATCGCCGGGCCAGCCAGGCGGCGAGGGATCCGGCACCTGCGCCCAGGTCCAGGATGGCAGGCCTGGCCGGAAGAACCAGTTGCTCGAATACCGATTGGCTCAGCGGATCAAAGGCCGATTCCAGGGTGCGCAGCCGTGCCAACTGACCCGCATGCTGGTCACCGAGATAGCTGCTGGTGTAGCCAGGTTCCTCGGCGAGGAAAGGGGTGGTCATAGTGCAACCTCCAGTCGATTGGGGCCGCGGTTGAGAAACCCGCACTCCGTGGGCTCAAAGCCTGGGGCCCAGCGTATGTTGGGAAAGGCCTGCAGCAGCATGCGAGCGCCAATCGTGATTTCCATCCGCGCCAGCAGGGAGCCCAGGCAGAAGTGCCGGCCCGCGCCAAAGGCGAAATGGTTCGCTTCCTGGTGGGCACGAGACAGGTTGAAGGTGTCCGGTTCGCTGAATTGGTCCGGATCACGGTTGGCCGAGCCGATCAGGCATGCCAGGGTCGCGCCGGCGGGGATCGTTCCTGACGGCAGCGCCAGCGTTTCACGGGCCTCCCGCAGGACCAGTTGCAAGGGCGGGTTGCGTCGCAGGGTTTCGCAAAGCGCGTTGTCCATCAACTCGGGATTGGCCATCACCGCTTCCTTGACGCCGGGCTCGCTCAACAGGTTGACCAGCAGATTGGCCAGGGCGCCATGGCTGGTCTCGCTGCCCGCCGTCATCAGGATCGCGCAGTACGCGCGCACCAATGTCTCGGGTAAGGGTTCGCCGTCAATGCGTGCCGCCAGAAGCTGCGAGATCAAGTCGTCGGTGGGCTGCGCACGGCGAGCATCGATGTACGGCTGGATGAAGTCGTAGAAGCTGTCCCGATTGGATAAACCGCCGGTCAACAGGGCAGGATCCTGTCGGTAGTTGCCCATGTAAGCGAAGCCGATGGCGCACCAGCGCTTCAACTGCGCCACCTGTTCACAGGTTTCGGCCGGCAGGCCCAGCACGCGTGCCATCACCCGCACCGGCAAGGCTGCGGTGAAATCGGCAATCAGCTCGACCTGGGAACGGCCGTGCATCGGCGTCAGCAGGTCAGTGGTCACCGAAATGATCGAGTCTTGGAGCAGGGCGAGTGCCTTGCTGCGGAACGCCGGGCTGAGCAATGCCCGGTGCTGGGCGTGTTCGCAGCCGTCCATGGCGACAATCGTGTGCCCCAGCAGCGGGCCAATCTGCCAGGCGTAGTTGTTGCTGCTTGCGCCAGGGTGGGTGAGCGCAGCCTTGACGTCCACATGCCGGCTGACCAGCCACACATCGGTGGGCTCGTCGTAGACGATCGGCAGCGTGGTGCGCAAACGCTCATACAAGGGGTAGGGATCGATTTCGAACTGCCGGGATTTGAGCGTCGGCGGGGTGAGTTGCAGGTCCACTTGCCGGCTGGCCTGCGTCGTTGTGCCGGCGGCATGCAGGTGATAGCGGGAAACGGTTCGGTGCCAGTCGCCGGCCGCGCGCACCACCTGGCTCAGGCGCTCCGGGTCGGTTGCGGCGCAGGACCGCTGACTGACCCGTCGAGCGGCTACTGCAGTGAACTGCTCGACGGCCTTGGTGACCTGCTGATGCGCGGACTCGATCGCGGCAGGCCAATCGAAGCCAGTCGCAGCCGCGAGTATCGACACCAGGTTGAAGCGCTCGCCACACACCACGTCTTTGGCAATCGAATGGAGATCGTTGGTCCAGGCGATGATATCGGCGCTGTGTTCACGTAGCCGGTTCCACCCCTCGGCGCACTCCGGATGCAGATAAGGGTCCAGTGTTTCGGCCCCGTCGATCAGATCGAAGAAGAACAATGCGCCAAACGAATCCCGGCGCAACGGCAGATATTCGGCCAACGTGAGCGTCCCGTCGGTTTCACGCACCTGCACCAACGTCGCCTGCGCTTGCAGATGTCGGCCCAGATGCCGCACGAGCCGATGCCGCCAACGCTCGCCGCCCCAGCAACGGGTGCGCGGCCACAGATCATCGGCCAGGGCAACGAGCATCGGGTCGTCAAATCGGTGGCCTGGCGCGCCATCGGCCTCGGTGACTGCCTGCACGGCAGTATTGAAACGTTCCAATGCGCCGTTTTCCGCCCATGGCCCGTCGTCGATGCGATCATCCAGGATAAGCGCCCACAGGTACCAGCACACCAGCACCTCTGCGCGATCCGTGGGCGCTGCGCCGCACAGCGCTATGCCCAGATCGAGCAGAGGCGTGGTGCCCAGTCGATGTGCGCCGCGGCGGCCAATCAAGCCGTATTGCTGCGCCCAGGCGAGCGCATGGGTGCGCAGGTGATCCGTGTCGGAACGTGGCGGCGGGGCTGAGAACGGCAGTTGGACGTCGGGAATAATCAGCGGGGTTGACGGTAGATGATAGCTGTCATCGCGGCCGCCAGGGTCGCCTTCGTGGGGTTCGGGTGGCATGAAGCGCTCCTGTTTTTTGACGCATCTGGGTAGAAGCGTCCAGCCAGCGTGACCTTACGCGATGAGGCACAGCCTGCGATGTGGGAATAATTTGAGATAGCGACAGGAAAAGCCGCCGGGGGCGCGGTGAACGCGCAGGAGGGTAGAGGTTGAGCGATGGGTACGTCTTAACACGGGCCGGCGCGGAGCCGGCCCGGTTTCTTTGCGAGGCGGGGGGTTACTCTTTTACATCCATGAACTCTTCAGCCCACGCCACGTAGCTTTCCGGCAGGGTGTAGGTGTGCGTCAGCTCGGTGGCACTGAGGTTTGAGGTGCTATGGGTCAGCTGGCGCTGGGCGCGCAGGCTGTCGTAGGTCGCCTTGATCGCGGCAAAATAGGCTGCGTGACCGGCAACTACCACGCGCACGCCCAGGCTGGCGAGGCGTTGCGCGTCATGCAGTTTTGGATTGCCGTAGGTCACCAGCATCAGCGGCACCGTCAGGTTCTCGGCGATTTTTTCCAGATGCTCGAAATCAGCCACGCCGACCATGCAGATCCCGTCGGCGCCGGCTTTCTGGTAAGCCAGGGTGCGCTCGATGACCGCTTCGGTCGGCAACACACCGGCGTTGGTGCGGGCGATGATCGACAGTTGCGGATCAACCCGCGCTTCCAGCGCGGCGCGGACCTTGCCGATGCCTTCTTCAATCGAGATAAGGTCGGTGGACTTACGCCCGAACTGCGCAGGCAGCAACGTGTCTTCAATGGTCAACGCGGCCACACCGGCGCGCTCGAGTTCTTCGACGGTACGCATCACGTTCAGCGCGTTACCGTAGCCATGGTCGGCATCGGCAATGAACGGCAACTGGGCCACGCGCCCGATTCGGGTGGCCTGTTCAACGAACTCACTCAGGGTGATCAGCGCAAAATCCGGCGCCGCCAGGACCTGCAACGAGGCCACGGAACCACCGAGGATACCGACCTCGAAACCCAGGTCGGCGGCGATACGCGCGGACATCGGGTCGAAGACGGAGGCGGTTTCTACGCAAATTGGGGTGGCGAGCAATTCACGGAATTGGCGGCGCAGGGCTGAGTGAGAAATCTTTGGCATGTTCTTTCCTGGTTCTGGTCATCGTCACATGACGATCAATGTCTATTCATGGTGGTGCGAGATTACCATGCAGACGAACGCAGGATGATGACGTTTCAGCACCAGCAAACGCTGACCTATAAATCTTCAGCCTACGCATAACCGTAGTGAGCGGGCTTGCCACGCGTTGGGCTGCGCAGCAGCCCAATGGAAACGAATGCGGAGTACCAGACATTCCGCAGAGTCTGATTTAGGGCTGCTGCGCAGCCCAACGCGGGGCAAGCCCGCTCGCCACAGGGGGAACTCGCCAGCCTCTGAAAGTTGTGTAGATACTTATGGCTATCGCAGGCAAGCCAGCCCCCACATTTTTATGCGTGATGCCAGGTCAAGGCGAAATCGGATCGCTCGCCGGGAAAGTTTCTTCCACGGCCTCATCGAGTTTCGAATCGCTGATGCTGCGCTCCTCCAGCGCAACACCGCGTTCGCAATGGCAGGTGTCCGACGGGCACGGTTGCCCGGCCGGGTGCAGGTCGGCACATGCCTGGCTGCAATAGGCTTTGCCGTCGCGCTGATAGCGCGTGTCCTCGGCGACGTGGCAACTGCAATCAGGGCACGCGCAGGGCAAATTCGTGGTGGCGTGGTTCATGAATCCTCCGCAATCAGTGATGTAAGGGTCGACACACCTGTTTTTGAACCCTGAAAAATCCGCAAGGTTGTAAAAAAAACACGCTTCGGGTGATGAGCGGTGCAGCCGACTACCGAGCGGCAGAAAAAACGAACCGTCCACGGCCTTGGGCGTCCATGGAGGTAACAGCGTCAATCCATGAACGAGGAGGTTTACCGATGAATAACTACCCATTGGACGACAACGATTCCGGCCAGCGCAATCGCCAGATCGGCAACGCCATCGGCTTGGCCGCCGACGAGGTCGAGTTGTGGGTCACCTCGGTCGAGGAAGATGGCAGCGGCATGGGCTACGTGGTGCATTTTTCCGCAGGCACGCCCAGCGACGTCCTCGCCAAGGTCGAGGGGCTGGGCGCTGACCGTACGATCAATATTGGCCCGATCGACTGAGACGGCCAGCGCCTGAGCCATTTACGGCTGTTTGTAGTGCCCGGGGACGTCATGGCCTTCGTCCACGGGCTTGGTGCGCTTTTGCACCTGAACGTCGCTCAGCGGCGCATCCTTGAGTTCAGGGAAGCGCTGTTTGAGCAGGGTCTGCGCCAGTTGCGGATCAAGGTCATGCGCATCGTGCTCGAGCGTTCGGCTTTGTGGTTGGCTATCGAGGATGAAGCTGACGAGGTAGTGCGGCTTTTCAAACATGGACGTTTCCTCAAGGCAAATGAGCGGTGGGGTGTTTGTTGTTTGAGCGGCGCAGTGCGGGAGGATTCAGAAAAAGTGGCTGCAGCGCGTTCAAATTGAACGCGCTTGTCTCATTCATGCTGGACCGACCCAGCTCACTGCGGGGCGATTGAACCCGCCTGCTCTTGATACCCTTTGCGCAGTTTCTCTACGATCAGCTTTTGCGCTTCACGCAAGGCGCGTTCGGGACTGTCGAGGGACTTGATCAGGGTCTGGCCCTTGGTGCCGATACGACCGAAATTCACCACCACCTCAGCCTCGGTGACGCCGATACGCCAGAACTTGTTGGAATTGCCTTCACCAAACGTGAACTCGCGCATCAAGGGTGTCGCTTCAGGGAGGGCTGGCGGCTGGGCTTGGATCTCGATGGCTTCCTCTGGCTGTTCCGGTTCTGGAAGTGCAGCGGCGTCCTCGCCCCTTAGCAACGCTTCGATGCGATTGAGCACCTCTTCCTGGTCGCGCAGCCAGTCATTACTGAGCACGTCGATGATCTTCCAACCGAAGCTGCGCAGTACCGTCGGACGGAAGATGTAGCGCTCACGCACGTCAGCGGCGGCCATATCACCGTCCAGCAGTACGCCGACGCTGAAGTGTTCACCACTGGCGTCACTGATCGCGAGGTCGCAGCGGAACTGCGAACGTCCGACATATTCCTCAACCGAATGCCCACGTTTGCGCAAAGCGGCAGCGAGCGCGCCGCGCAGGTGGTCCTTGGGCAGGCTGACGGCAAAGGACTGCTTGGCACCTGGATTGAGGTTGGCGAGGATACCCTGGGAACGTGGCGCATCCCCGCTGGCACTGGCCTGGGCGAACTGCAGGAACGCACGCAGTGCGGCGGCACCGTCGTTGTGGGTGTTGGTGATAGCCTCTGCCTCAATGCTGGAGACAATCGCCATGCGCTTGCGCGCGCGACTGAAGATCACATTCAGGCGTTTTTCCCCACCGCGCTGGTTGATCGGGCCGAAGTTCATCAGCATTTTGCCGTTCGGTCCTGGCGCGTAGCAAATGCTCAGGATGATCACATCACGCTCATCTCCCTGGACGTTCTCCAGGTTCTTGACGAACAAGCCATTGAACTGCCCGGCATCTTCACGCACGTATTCGCGCTCAAGCCGTGTGGCAAAGGCCGAGTCGCCGCTGGCCAAGTCTTCCAGGGCCTGCTCGATGGCGCCTTGCTGGGCCTCGGAAAAGGCGACGATACCCAGGCTCAGTCCAGTCTCCCGTTGTAGCAGCTCCCGTACCAGGTTAGCGATATACCGCGCTTCGGCCAGGTTGCTGCGACTGAGATAGACACCGTCGCTCATCTTCAAGAAGCTGATCGGGCTGTCGAGCAGCGTGTCGGCGCCGCGGATGGCTGCCTGGGCGTCCGTGGAGTCCAGTGCGGTCTGGGCCGGGGCAGGGCGCTCGATACGACGGTCGGGAATGGTGATCAGCCGCCCTTCGTAGAACGCCGCGTTGGAAAAACTGATCAAGGCTTCGTGGCGACTGCGGTAGTGCCAGGCCAGGAGGGTTGCCGGCAAATTACGCGCGGCTTGGCTCAGCAGGCTATCGGCATCAAGGTTGATTGCAATCTGTTCGCCATCCTCCATGGCAATCAGTTCGTTATCGTCCTGGTCGCCGGCACTGGAGAAGAAGTTGGTCGGTGGCAATTGCATTTCATCACCGACCACGATCACCTGCTGCGCACGGCTCAGTGCGGGCACGGCTTCTTCGCTGGGGATCTGACTGGCTTCGTCGAAAATCACCACGTCAAACAGGTCCGGCGTCAAAGGCAGGGTGTCGGACACCGACAGCGGGCTCATCAACCAGATGGGCTTGAGGTCGTTGATCACGCGGCCACTGTCACCACTCGCCATTTCGCGAATGGAGCGATAGCGCATGGTCTTGCCCAGCTCATGTTCCAGTTCACGGCGACCTTTGGCGTAGGCTTTTTTGAACTCACGGGCCTGGGCATCGAGTTGCGTCACCGACATCGCCGATTGCTTCACATGCTCCAGAAAACGCTGGTGCAACGTGGCGCTCAGCACGTGGGCGTTGCTTTTGAGCAGGTTGCATTCAGCCAGGCTGACCTGGCGCGCAGCCAGACTCAAGGCCAGGCCGTCGAAGCGCGCCAGCTGCGGATTGGCGCGGTACAGGCGGGTCAGGTTTTCCTGGGCAATCAAACCGTCCAGTGCGCGTTGCGCCAAGGCGTACTGTTGCACGACCGCCAGGCAGACAGGATCGGCTTGGTGCAGCTCATTGAGCAGGGGCAGGGTGTCGGGCAGTTCGTCTAGTTCTTCACGCAGATCGCGCAGGTATTCGGCCAACTCGCCCAGGCTCAACGCCGGGTCGAACACACAATGTCGAGCGACCAGTTCGGCCAGGCGGGCTACCGGCTGGCGCAAGCTGGCCTCCTGGCTTAGACCGGGCAGGGCGTCCGGATTGTCTCGCAGGCCCTCAACCCATTGGCGCAACAGCGGTGATGCGCTCAGTTGCTGGAGCAAGGCTTGCAGGTTGTGCACGAACAGGTCGATATCCGGGATGCCATAACGGCCTTGCAAACGTTGCTGCTCAGCGTGCACTTGGGCAGTAGCGCGATGCTCGTCGGCCAGGTTGTCCAGCACACTGCGCAAAGTTGGTCGAATCGCGTGCTGGCTGAAGTCGTAGCGTCGTTGCAATTCACTGCGCAGCCGCCACCAGGCAGGTTGCAGCCAACGCAGCAGCGAGCCTTCCAGGCGCTGTACCAGATCGATGGCAGCCTGGGTGTCCTGGGGCGCGAGTTTTTCACGCCAGTGGTGGTTGGATTCACGGGCGTTGTGTTGCTGTACGGCCAGTGCTTGCAACGCCGCCTGCTCGGCGTGCAGCGCTTGGGCGCCTGATGAGCCCGGTTCCAGCAGGTCGAGATGCGCTGCCAGGTTGGCGCTGGTCAAGTGTTCGGCGGCCTGGGTCAGCACGCACGCGTCCGCCAGGCGAGTGTCCGCGGACAACAGGCTCGACGATGACTCCAGGCATTGCTCGACGCTGTCGATCAGCCCACCGGCTTCATCCAGGAACGCCTTGAGTTGGCCGTACGCATGTTCGTGGGTAATCAGGCTTGAGGCCAAGCGGCTGAAAGGGTGACGTGCGAAGCTGTCGAGGCCGAAACGTTCTTTGATCGCCTGATAGACGCGACCGGTCAGCTCGCTTTGTGCCTGCCAATGACGCCATTCGGGTAGACGCTCCAAGGCTTCGGGAGGCAGCGTGGCAGCAACGGGCGGCAGTTCGATCAAGTGACGTACCAACTCGCGTACCGAGCATGCCAAGGACTCCGGCATTCCACGCATTGCCTGTTCAAAACGCTCTATCAAGCCCAACTGCTGGCTCAGGCCAGCCAGTAAGGTGTCGCGCCTGGCCTGCACCTGCGACGACTGCGCATCGCCGGCGATCCAGCGCTCATAGCACTCGCGCAGGTTGCCCACGAAGGTCTTCTTGTCGGTCTGGGAGTCGTGGATCAGGCAGCACAAATCACCCAGTTCACTTTGCTGCAGGCGATGGAACACCACGTCCAGTGCCGCACGTTTTTCACAGACAAACAGCACTCGCAGGCCGCGACCGGCGTAGTCCGCGATCAGGTTAGTGATGGTCTGGGATTTGCCTGTGCCTGGCGGTCCCTGAATGATGAAGTTACGCCCGGTACGGGCCAGGCTGACGGCCGCATTCTGCGTGGCGTCGCCCGCCACCACGTTCCACTGTTCGGGCAACGGGATCGGGTCGGGGGCCTGGACCTCGACGTCCCGAGGCTCGATGGAGAACATCCGGTCAAACGCTTCGTTCTGCGCCGGTTCGTCGATCAACTGTGCATAGTCACGCACCAGCGACATCTTGCGATAATTGAAGTTGGCCAGGGTCACCTGGGTGAGGTCTATGTCCCAGGCGTAGCGATGCCCCTGGTTCTCGGGCAGGGCGAAGGTGCTGTTTTCGGCACTGCTGGCAACCATCTGCGGGTGTTGGTTGCGCGGAACGGGTTTGGCGCCTACGGCCAGGCGTAGCGGCAACTCGCTGGGCAGCACCTTCTGCTGGAACAACTGCAGGCCCAGGGGACGGAAATCTTCGCGATCGTAGCTGAAATCCGGCTTCGTCAAAGGTGTCGACATGCGCTGGCGGGCACGACGGCGCTGGAAGTGGTGCAGATGCTGCACGGCTTTTTGGTGGATCAGTTCGATTTGCGGCTTGCTTTGCAGGCGTAACTCGACGCCGGGTTCGGTCAGTTTGATCTGGCGCGCAATATCAGCGTGGATGTCTTCCAGCGAAGTCTTTTGCAGGTCGACGGTTTCCGGCAACTGGATGTCGTAGAGCTGACGCAATTGATGACGCAGTACCGGGTTGAATTCGGCCTCGGTTTCGTCGCACTGCAACACGAACTGGTCACGTACGCCTTTTTTGCGACTCAATTCCACCGGCAACCACAGCAGCGGGGTGACGATGCGTTCTTCCGGCGTGTCCTTGAGGTTGTGCCAGCGCATGAACGCCACCACCAGGCGAAGGTTACTGAAGCCGAATTCGGCGCGGTCGCGGCGGGTTTCCTGGATGATGCGCTCCAGGGACGCCTGCAGCCAGACCTGGTCTTCGAACCGTAGCCATTGCTGCAGGCCGACAGGTTTACCGCTGAGCACTTGTTCGGAGAATCCGCCGAAGTTGGGCTGCCAGGTGCACAGCGCTTCGGGCCGGATACTTTCAATGCGCATCACCAACGGAACGCTGGCCACGGTCAAGTTGACGTTGGCCTGGGTCGGCCGGAAATACAGCAGGCGATTGCGACGCGAAAGGTCAAACAACCGGTTGCGCAGATGTTCCAGCACCACGGTGCGCCGCGAAGCCGGGCCTTCGGCCTGGGCCAACACACGCTCGACGTCCAGGCTGGCCGGCTGTTCGCGCCAGGACTCCAGGCGGCGTGCCAGCGAGCCCACATCAGTGGCGCGCTCATGGCGGTTGAGCTCAGTCATCTCGACGATAAGGTTGGCCAGCACCGGGTTGAGTCGGCCATTGAGCTGGAACAGATTGCGACGGTGCCGGGCAAACGTCTTGAGGTCATTGATATCGGCGAAATCCAGCCCGCACGCCAGGCACGCCAATAATTGGCCGAGCTGGAATATGTCGGTGATCTCATCGTGGTGCCCGAGGCGATGCTCCCAACTGTGCAGGTCAGGGAGGAACACCGGGTGGTCGATGGTTTGATGCAGATCTTCCTGGACTTGCAGGTCAGTAATGGCCACGCCGCTTTCCGAATCCCGAGTCAGGCGGACTTTGCCGACGACGTTGAGCGCCGATTCCGGATTGGGCTGCACCTGCTTGATCGCGTCCATCGCCAGTCGCGCAGGTATACCCTCGGGATTGCGCAATTGCAGCGTGCGCTCCGGCCCCTGTATCACATCGAAATAACTGAGCTGGGCGACACGCCCCAGTTCATGCAGTTGCGCCACTTGGCGTAGCAGCGGTAGCGCCAGGAACAACACATCGTCGATGGGTACTGCAGCGCCATCGTGGCTATTGAGTAACTCAGTGAATGTGACGGGTTGGATTACTGGGTCCATGTGTCGACCTCCGCTTTGAGCGCACGAACGATCGGGTCGAGCTCACGTTTTGGTAGTTTGATATCGCGCTTGAGCACGTTGATAAAGTCATCGGCGCTGCCGAGTTTCTTGGCGGTGCGCGCGGCGTGCAGCAGGGCTTCATCCCGCAGGTCGCGGTCCACCAGGCTCAGGTCAAGCATGATGAAGTGCAGGTATTCATGGATGCTTGTGTCGATACGCTCGGCATTCAGCGTCGCCAGATCGAGTGGCGTTTCGTTGTCTTTCCAGTCCGGAAAGAAACCTCGCACCTGGTTGAGCACAACCTCCGATTGCAACACGGACGTGCCGATGAAATGAGCAATAAAGCTGCGGGTGAGGGCGGTCAACTCGACCTGATCGGTCACGTCCAGACGAGTGAGCGACAACGGCCCGTGCAAGCGGCGGTTTAGCCAGTTGTCCGTATCCGGGAGTTGTTGCCACCAGCTGTCTACCGCTTGGGAGCGTAGAAACGTCTCCGGATGGGAAATGCCCTGGGATAACGGTGCATCCTTGCCGTCCAGCTCACGGGCCTGCTTCAAGTAGCTGGCGGCATCAACGCTGATAATCCCGGTGTGAATCTTGACCAGAGACGTAATCGACGCTTCTGGACCATTGGCAACCAGGGCGGCACCGCGGTCGGCATAGATTTCAGTGTGCAGGCTATAGAGACGTGCGGTCTGTTCCAGGCTGGCCGGCGTATTCACATCGGCCATGGCATGATTAAGAATCCGCTCGGCGGTGAGAAAGTCGCCATTGTGCTCCGACCATAAGCGGTAATGGGCCAACTCATGCCCGAGCAAGGCCAGCAACTCCTGGGCATCCAGGCGCTCAAGAATCGGTCCGTAAAACACCACATGCACTTCACCGGCCAGGTAATACAGGCTCGCATTCATCGCACCGTCGCCAGCCTGGTAAAGGGTTGCGGGTGCGTTGATCTGCAAGCACTGCAGCGCTGTTTCACAGGCTTGATAGGCCTGGGGATGGGTCTCGGGGCTCAGGCGATAAGTGTCACGCAGCAATTGCGCGCGCACATCCTGAGCATGCTCCTGTTGAACGCCCAAGGACGAGGCCCATTCCCACACGACAGGTTCATAGGCTTTGAGGTAATCGACCACACGCTGGTGGTAAGGCAGTGGCGTCAGGCTGCTGATGTCCAGCGCGGTGGTACTCATTGTGTTCAAACGTCCTTGAGAGGATACGGCTCCATATACTGCGGTTGTGCAGCAGAGACCTGGGTCGGCATCCCGGTATCAATGATTGGTAACAAACGCGGAGCATACCTATGGGGAGGGGAAAATACTTGTGAAAGAAAGTGGACATCGGAAGTGGGATTGTCGAATCAGGGCTTTGGGCTGCGCATGAGCCTATCAGCGTAATCCTCTATTTAACATAATATACATTATGCGAACCGTCCTATATGAAACTGGGGGACTCTGCCGGTCACATTTGAAGCCTGACGGCGCCTGCTGCTTTCAGCATTGGCAATGCTGATCACTGTGCGCTTGAATGCTGCCCGACAAACGTCGCCTCACCAATTGACGGAGAAATTGCATGTGGCTTTGTACCGAATGGAAAATCGACTGGGACGCTATAGCTGCTATTGCACTTGAGCTTTGATAAAGCCCAAAGGAAACGTGAACGGGCCGCAAGCGCGAAGCTCCTAGCGCAGATCATGACAACACCCATTGGAGCTACCCAGATAGAGATCGCAAAATTCAGATGCTATGTGGTGCCTTCTAATAGCGACCATGTGAATCGTCTAAAAAAGATGTCGAGCCTGCTAGGTGATCTATCAGACTCGGCAATAGAAGAAGAAATTTCCCAGCGCCTTATGGCAGTTCTCAACCAAATCAAAGAGGCGGAACAAGCCACTGAGCAAGCTTTCCAGGCTCTCTTAAAACCCGCAGAAACCACTTAAGATTAGGTCTACCCTGCTTCACTTTAATAGCAAAATAATATAACTCAACTAAATGACTATTTAGTTGAGTTATATGCTCACCTCAGTAATCGCCTGCCGCCGTCAGCGCGCCACCCACAATCGCAATCCCCGAGCTGCTGCCCAGGCGTGTCGCTCCGGCCTCAATCATCTTCAACGCTGTCGGATAGTCGCGCACGCCCCCGGACGCCTTTACGCCAACCCCGGCACCCACGGTCTGGCGCATCAGTGCCACATCTTCGACCGTAGCGCCGCCGCGGCTGAACCCCGTGGATGTCTTGACGAAGGCCACGCCCAGGTCGCGGCAGATTTCACAGGCCTGGACCTTCTGCTCGTCATCAAGCAGGCAGGTTTCCAGGATGACCTTCAACGGTACGGCGCCGCAGGCCTTGTGAACCTGGGCAATGTCTTCGCGCACGGCGTCCAGCAGCCCGTCCTTCAACCAGCCGATATTGAGCACCATATCGATCTCCCCTGCCCCGGCGGCAATCGCCTGTCGGGCTTCGAACGCCTTGGTGTCGCTCAGGCCAGCGCCCAGTGGGAAGCCCACCACCGCACAAATCACCACGGATTTGTCGCTCAGGCACGATGCGGCGTAAGGCACTTGCCCGGAATTCACGCACACCGAATAAAAGCCGTGTTCCCGGGCTTCTTCGCACAAGGTCCGGATTTGCTCACGGGAGGCGTCGGCGGCGAGCAACGTGTGATCGATGTATTTGGCTAATGCTGCGGGTGGAAGACTGTTCATTTAAGGGGTCCTTGCCTGTATGTTGCCAATGAGTGTGCGGCGCGTGTCACGACGCTCACTTTTATAGTTGCAATATTCACATTTAATGTTACTTATTTAACATCAACAATCAAGCCCTGGAATACTCGTGGACAGTAGAAAAGCCGAGCGACTGAAGCTTATCCAACAAGCCTTGCAAGACCAGAACGCCATTCACTTGAAGGAAATGGCCGCCCTGCTGGACGTTTCCGAGATGACCCTGCGCCGCGATCTCAACCACTTCAGCAAGCATCTGCGGCTGCTGGGTGGCTACATCACCCGCGTCGGCAACGAGGTCGGCGATTACCGGGTAGCCGAGCAGGACACGCGTCACGTCGAGGAAAAGCGCCGTATCGGTAAACTCGCCGCCCAGTTGATCCAGCCAGGCGACACGGTATTTTTCGACTGTGGCACCACTTCGCCGTTTGTCGTGGATTTCATCCCCGATGCGCTGGAGTTCACCGCGGTGTGCAGCTCGTTGAACGTGCTGCTCAAGCTGCAGAACAAGCCCAATTGCCACATCGTGTTGTGCGGCGGCACCTTCCACCGCAAGAACCAGGTCTTCGAAAGCAGTGCCGAAAGCAGCATTCTCGACAGCGTGCGCCTGACGTGGGCCTTCGTGACTGCCGCCGGTGTCAGCCAGGAATTTGGCGTGACGTGCTTCAACTTCAATGAAGTCGAGGTCAAGCAAAAGGTCATGCGCCAAGCCCAGCAACGCGTATTGCTCGCCGATTTCAGCAAGTTCGACACCGTGCGCACCGCTCACTTCGCTGCTCTGCAAGACTTTCAGTACGTAGTCAGCGACAAGAAAATCCCGCGCGGCTATAAGGACGTGATCCAGGCCAACGGTGCGCAATTGCTGGTTTAACCCAACAGTTTCTGCCGTTCCTGCGCATTCAAGTATCCGGTGGTGACACTGAACGAAGCGCTGGCTCCAGCCGCCAGTTCGCGCACGTGACCTTTGGTTTTTTCGGCGTTATAGCCCTCGGGCTCGCAGGTGGACGGCAGTACGAACGCCGCCACTTGCTGATCCGGCGTGTACAGGATCCAGCGCACGGCATGCTCGAACTGCTCGGGACGGTAACGGGTATAGAACGCAGCTCCGTCGGGATGATCCAGCAGAAAATGCGCCTGGCCCGCGGCATCCGTACCTACGCCATCGAAGAAAAACACGATCTCCGGGTCGTACAGTGCCGGCTGATCAAGGCAGGCCAATTGAGCCGGTTGCGCGGCCAGTTGCGCCATATAGGCGCTCCAGGCCGGGGTTGGCTTGACGTGGTCCGGCACGCTGGTGCGCAGGCGCATGCGCTGCATGCCCTGCGGCTCGACAAACCGCGCACCGGTCACGAACGCGTAGTTCATGTGGGCCATGTACATCAGGTCCATGGGCTTGCCGGCCAGGTTCGTCACGTCCATACCGATATCGAACAAGGCCGAATCGGCGCGCAGTGTCACGCAGGGGCTCGCCCGGTAGCGATCGCCGAATCCCTTGGCATATTGGTAAGAACCGCCCAGGCGCAAAATGCCCTCGTCGATTTCAAGCCAGGCCGTGTCCATCGGCGCGCATGGCATCTCGCCGTGCAAGGCATGGGTGTCATCCGCCGCCGGGCAACCGTTGCGCAGCAAGCCGCTGTGAAACATGAAGCAGCCATAGGTATCAATGATCGTCGGGCTGGGCTTGGGTTGCTCGAACAGGTTGCTCATGGTCAAGTCGCAACCGTCGAACACGGCTGACCAGATCATCTGCCCCTGATAAGGCAATACCACCAGCCGTCCACGGCTGTTTTCAAGGCTCAGGGCCGGCACGCCGGACGGGTAAGTCCAGGCGCTGACCTTGAATGCCGGCGATTGCAGCAGGGTTTTTTCCTGCTCGCCAAACAGCGCAGGGTACAGCGGGATACGTGTATTCATGAGGCTACCGCCCCCGCCGCGCCCACCGGCGAGCTGTTGGATTGGCGCATGCACTTGAGCGCATACATCACAATCACGATGAAGCACAGCAACGGCACGCTGTAGGCCAGTTGCATATTGCCGCCGCTGGCGTCGGACAGCAGGCCCTGGAAGATCGGGATCACCCCGCCGCCGACAATGCTCATCACCAGCAAGGAACCGCCGACGCCGGTGTCTTCACCCAGGCCATCAATGGTCAGACCGTAGATGGTCGGCCAGCACGGGCCGAGGAAAATGCTCACGCCGACTGCTGCATACACCGCCGAAATGTTCGGCACCAGAATCGTATAGGCCAGCAGCACAATGCACAGCACACCGTAGATCGCCAATACCTTGGCCGGATGCAGGCGTCGCATCAACAGGTTGGCGATCATCTTGCCGACAAAGTAGGCGGCAAAGGTGGTCAGCAGAAACCAGGAAGCGCTGCGCTCGTTCATACCGCCCATTTGCATGGCCAGGCGAATGGTGAAACTCCAGACACCGACCTGCGCGCCCACGTAGAGAAACTGCGCCAACACCCCAAAGGTAAAGCGCGGGTTGCGCCACAACCGGCCCAGGCTCTGACGCAGGCTGCCAGGCTTGCTGCCTGCGGGCTGATTACCCTTGCAGGCGGGAAACCGGGTAATGGCGATCAGGATAAATACCAGCACCAGCACGGCGATCATCCACTTGTAGGGCAACAGTGTGGACTGGATCATTTGCAACTGCTGCACCGCCGCCTCGGAAGCGCTCATCTGCGTCAGTTGTTCAGTGGTGGCGTCGGTGTCCTTGAACATCACAAAGCTGCCCACGTATACCCCGGCCATCGCGCCGAAGGGGTGGAAGGTCTGCGAGATATTCAAGCGCCGGGTCCCGGTTTCCCGTGGTCCCATCAGGGTCGAGTAGGTGTTGCACGCGGTTTCCAGGAACGACAGGCCGGCGGCGATTACAAACAGCGCCAACAGGAACATGCCGTACTTGGCCGTGGAGGCCGCCGGGAAAAACAACAGGCAGCCGAACATATACAGCATCAACCCGATCAGGATCGTGCTTTTGTAGCTCAAGCGTCGCACCACCATCGCGGCCGGAATCGCCACGAAAAAGTAGCCCAGGTAAAACGCCGACTGCACAAAGGCGGTCTGGAAATCACTGAGCAAAAACGCTTTCTTGAAGTGCGCGATCAGCACGTCGTTCATGCTGGCCGCCGCGGCCCACAGTGCAAAAATGCTGCACAGCAGGATAAAGGCGAACCAGGGCGTGCGGTTCAGGTAGAAACCATCGGGTGTCTGTTGCAGCGCAGGTTTGTTCATTATTGTTCTCCGGGCTGGTTTGAAGGTGTTATCGCTGTTGCTGGAAGCGCTCGAACGTTTCGGCGTCGGGGTAAGACGTCTGCGTACCCAATCCCATGACCGAGCAAGCGGAATACGCCACGGCCTGTTCCATGGCCTCACGGATATGGCCGTCGCGGTTCCAGTGATGGATGAAGCAACCGATAAAGGCATCGCCGGCCCCGGTGGTGTCACGGGCCACCACCTGTACGCCAGGCACTTGGAACTCGCCCTCCTCGCCCACATACAGCGCACCATGTTCGCCGAGGGTGACGATCACATGGCGAATGCCGCTGGCCACCAGGCTACGCGCGGCGGTTTGGGCTGACGCAGGCGAGTCCACCACCTGGCCGCTGATCAACGCCAGTTCCGATTCATTGGGGATCAGGAAGTCAAGCTTCGCCAAGTGCTCGGCGCTCAGCCCGGCCAGGGCGGGTGCCGGGTTGAGCAGCACCGCGATGGCGTTGCGCTGAGCGAATTCGATGGCGTGGTAGACCGTCTCCAGGTTGATCTCCAGTTGCAGCACGATCAGCGTGCATTCGCGCAGGTCGGCCGCGGCGGCATCAATGTCCGCCGGCGACAAATGCGCATTGGCGCCTTTGACGATCAATATGCTGTTATGGGAATCGGCCCGGACGAAGATCGGCGCGACGCCGCTGGAAACGCCAGGCACGCGCTGTACATAACGGGTGTCGATGCCAAAGCGCTGGAAGTTGGCCACGGTGTTGTCGGCAAACATGTCGTCGCCGACCTTGCTCAGCATCAGGACATCGGCGCCAAGCTTGGCGGCCGCCACAGCCTGGTTGGCCCCCTTGCCGCCACAACCGAGGGCAAAGCCCGGCGCTTCCAGGGTTTCGCCCTGGGCCGGCATGCGGTCGATGTAGGTAATCAAATCCACCATATTGCTGCCGATGACTGCGATCTTGCTCATTGCTATTCCACCTTGTTGCAGCACGACCAGGCCGATCATGCCGCTCTTGTTTTGTTATTTAAATAACATTAGGTGTGAATATTCAATCTTTTTTTTGCGATAGTCGATCAATGAAACCTGCGTAACGCACAAAAAAAACCGGCCCGTAGTGGGCCGGTCGGTCGAACGCCGGTTTAAATCAGGCAATGTTGCCTGCGTTACAAGCTGAAGCGATCCACGGACTGCGATAACTTGCCGGCCAAACCCGACAGCTCATCGGTGGTAGAGGCGGTTTCCCCAATGATGCGGCTGTTGCTGGCCGACATCCCCGCTATCATCTCCACCTGGTGCGCGATTTCATTGCTGGCCAGGCTCTGCTCGCCGATCGTACGCGAGATATCGTTGACCATTTCGGTGGTGCTCAAGGTGGCCTGCAGAATCTCGCGGATCGCCCGCTCCACCTCGGCGGTCACCGCCATGCCTTTATCCACTTGGGCAACGCCCTCCTCCATGCTGGTGACCGCTTCCCGCGTGCTCTGCTGGATGCGGCCGACCATGCTGGCGATTTCCTGGGTCGACGCGCTGGTGCGTCCTGCGAGGCTGCGCACTTCATCGGCGACCACCGCGAAACCGCGCCCCTGCTCACCGGCGCGCGCGGCCTCGATTGCGGCGTTCAGGGCCAGCAGGTTGGTTTGGTCGGCGATCCCTTTGATCACCTGGATAATGCTGAAAATCGCCTCGGACTCTTTGTCCAGCGTGCGGATTACCAGGGCCGATTGCTGCGCGGAACGGGCGATGCCGTCCATGTCACTGACCACCTGATGAATCACCCGGCCGCCTTCCTTGGCCAGGGTCTCTGCCTGGTTGGCCATGTCCAGGGCGCGCCCGGCGTGCCGGGTGATTTCCTCGATGCTGGCGGTCATTTCACTCGCGGCGGCGGCCATGGTGCTGGCGGCCGCGCTTTGCTGCTGGCTGCTGTCGGCGACTTCATGGCAGCCGTGGCTCAGTTGCTCGCTCATGCCGTTGACGCCCTGGGCGTTGCTGCGCACCACTTCGATCATGCCGCGCAGGTCGCGTTGCATGGTGGCGAGGCTGCGGATCAACGAGCTGGCTTCGTCCTTGCGCTTGGGTTCGACAATTGCTTCGCTCAAGTTGCCCCGCGCGATACTGGCAGCAATGCGGCTGGCCGCCTGCAACGGGCCCATGATGCTCAGAATGACCCAGCGCCCCTGTGCCAACAGCAATAAGAGGCTGGCAATCAACACCGCTCCCAGAGTGAAGTTGGCGGTGTGGATGGCCTCTTGTGTGCTGGCACTGGCCCGTTGGGTGTGGCTCTCGATCAGTTCGCTCAGGTTCGCCATCTGGTCTTCCAGCTGGCTGAAAGCGGCATGGAAGGTATCCAATTGTCCGCGCGCGGCTTCAGGATCGTTCAGAGCGAGTGCGACAATACGTTCACCGGTGCTGATGTAGGTCTCAAGGCTGGGCTTGATGTTCTCCAGGCCTGCCTTGATCGTATCTTCCACCGGCAGCTTGAAGTTATCGCCAAGTACCTGGCGGAAATGTTCGGCGTGTTCCTTTAAGGCGCTGTTGACCTCGGCCTTGGTGGTGGCACTCTTGCCCAACCCCACCAACATCGCCGACAACACGTCGGCGCGCAGGGCATCGTGCATCATGTCGGCCTCCATGTGGTTGCGCAGCACCGCCATGCTGACCTCGCTGTCCTGCACGGCCTGGTCCATACGCATATTTCCCACGTAGCTGACCAGGCTCATGATCAGCGCAGTGAGCAGCCCGGTCGCTATCAACAGCATCAAGCGTAATTTGATCGTCATGCCTGTTATCCCCGTAGCCTGCGGCCGGTTGGGAACCCAACCCTTTGAGCATCGCTGATCACGTTATCGGCAGCGCCTGTCCGTTAGTGAAGCCTAAGTTTGCGGATCTGCGCGGATACCTTAAGCTGGCGGCCCTTTGCTTCGCCCGGAACTGCCCATGTCTCGACGTATCGCCCATCTCGCCCTGCTCCTGGGGCTGATCACCGCCGTCGGCCCCTTCGCCATCGACATCTACCTGCCGGCCCTGCCAACGCTGGGCGCCAGCCTGCACGCCTCGCCGGCGCTGGTACAGATGAGCCTCACGGTGTTCTTCGTCATCATTGGTGTGTGCCAACTGTTCTACGGGCCACTCAGTGATGTGTTCGGGCGCAAGCCGCCGATCTATATCGGCCTGGTGATCTTCGCCGTGGGCAGTGTGGGCTGTGCCTTGGCACCCGATATCGAAACGCTGATCGCTTTTCGTGCCGTGCAGGCCTTCGGCGCCTGCGCGGGCATGGTGATTCCGCGGGCGATCGTGCGCGACCTGTACACCGGCCATGAAGCCGCGAAACTGATGGCGCTGTTGATGCTGGTGATGAGTGTCTCGCCGATCCTCGCGCCGCTGGCCGGCAGCCTGATAATCTCGCTGTGGAGCTGGCGGGAAGTGTTTGCCGTGTTGGCGGTCGTGGCCGTGGCATGCCTGCTGATGACCATCCTGCAACTGCCGGAAACCCACCCCGCCGAACGCCGGCTAGGCAAGACCCTGGGCACCGCGTTCAGCAGTTATGGGGCGCTGCTGCGCGATCCGGTGTTCATCGGTTTATCGGTGGTCTGCGGCTTCGGGCTGGCTACGTTCTTTGTGTTTATCGGCAGCGCGCCGTTCGTGTACATCGAGTATTTCGGCCTGACGCCTACGCAGTTCAGCCTGTGCTTTGCCCTGAACGCCGCGTCGTTCTTTGCCATGAGCCAACTGACCGCCCGCCTCAGCGCGCGCTTTGGCCTGGCCCCGTTGATACGCGGGTCTGTGGTGGCGGTAGCGGCGGTGATGGTAGTGCTGGCGATTACCACCCTGTGGGTCGACAGCCTGGTCTTGATGATGACGCTGCTGTTTATCGGCTTCGGCTTTCTGGGCCTGCTGCTGCCGGCGGCTGGCGTATTGTCCCTCGAGGATCATGGTGCGGTGGCCGGCTCTGCGTCGGCCTTGCTCGGGGCGATCCAGATGATCACCGCTGCCGTGTCGATGACCCTGGTCGGTGTGTTTGCCGATCACACGCCCGCGCCGATGTTGATCGGCATCGCGCTGTGCGCCGTCGCGGCGATGCTGACCGTGATCTGGACCCTGCGCCGCTTGCCGGCTCACTTGGCCAGCGCCCCGCCCTCCTCCTGAGACGCATGGGCCCGACGCACCATTCGTCGGGCCCGACCGGCATCCACTACAACTATCGCTCACCTGCCAACTACTAATCCCATAGCACCTCTGATAACTATGGAGATTAAACATGACTGACTATCCTCGCCCACCGTTCGCACCTCAGACTCAATCCGTGCCCGGCTCCCAGAAAAAAATGGATCCCTACCCCGATTGCGGCGAACAGAGTTACAAAGGCTCGGGTCGGTTGGCCAACAAAATCGCACTGATCACCGGCGCCGACAGCGGTATTGGCCGTGCGGTCGCCATCGCCTTTGCCCGCGAAGGCGCCGATGTGGCGATCGCTTACCTGGACGAGCACGACGATGCCAAGGAAACCGCGCGCTGGGTCGAAGAAGCCGGACGCCAGTGCCTGCTGCTCCCCGGTGATATCGCACAGAAAAGCGTGTGTCAGGAGTTGGTCGACAAGACGGTCGAACAATTCGGCCGCATCGATGTGCTGGTCAACAATGCCGCGTTCCAGATGAGCCACGAAACGCTTGAGGAAATCTCGGACGAAGAATGGGTCAAGACCTTCGATATCAACATCACGGCGATGTTTCGTATCTGCAAGGCCGCCGTGCCGCATATGCAGGCCGGCAGTTCGATCATCAACACCACGTCCGTCAATTCGGACATGCCCAAGCCGACCTTGATGCCATACGCCGCGACCAAAGGCGCGATTGCCAATTTCACCGGTGGCCTGGCGCAGTTGCTCGGCAGCAAGGGCATCCGGGTCAACAGCGTAGCGCCCGGGCCGATCTGGACGCCGTTGATTGTGGCGACCATGACCGACGAGGATGTGCAGAACTTTGGCGCCGAAACCCCGCTGGGCCGGCCTGGCCAACCGGTGGAAGTGGCGCCGATTTATGTGCTGCTGGCGTCGGATGAAGCCAGTTATATCTCCGGCTCGCGTTATGCGGTGACCGGCGGTAAACCCATTCTCTAACCCTTACGCAAATCCCCTGTGGGAGCGGGCTTGTGTGGGAGCTGGCTTGCCTGCGATGCAGACACCTCGGTGTATCAGTCATACCGAGGTGATGCTATCGCAGGCAAGCCAGCTCCCACATAAGCCTGGCTGCCATTACAGATCAAACCGATCCACCGCCCGCCGCCGCTCATTGTCGTCGCGCACGTCATAACTGGCGGTCGTCTGGATATTGGTGTGGTGCGCCAACTTCTGCGCGATCGATAAATCGTGCTCTTCGATCACCCGCGTGATGAACGAGCGGCGAAAGTCATGGGGCATGATTTTCACCCCCACCTGCTCACCGCGCTGGCGGGCGATGTAATAGATCGCATGCTTGGTGATGCGCTCACGGGTGATATGGCTGCCGCGACGGATGCGGTTGAACAGGAAACTGTCGTCCTGCTCGCCTTCCTTGAGCTGCTCGCGCCGAAACGCCAGCCATGCCTGCAGCTTGGCGAACGCCCAATCCGGCGCGTACTTGATCAACTCCTTGTTGCCCTTGCCGATCACCCGCAGGCTGCGTTCCTCGAAGTTAAGCTGCGCCAGGTCGAGGTTAACCGACTCCGACTTGCGCATGCCCGAGCCGTAGAGAATGCCAATCACCGCTGCGTCCCTCAGGCCTTGCGGGCGTGGGTCGGCGGCGCAGACTTCCATCATTTCGCGGATCAGGCTGCGGCGCAGGTTGCGGCCCTGGCTCAATCGCGTGCCGGAGGCAGCCTTGACCGTGCGCATGCGCAACAGGTGTTCCTGGCTGATCAGGTTCATACGCCAGGCTTCGTTCATCACCCCGCGTACCGCGTTGACGTACAACGATGAGGTATTGGGTGCGTAACCGTCCTCGCGTAAAGCGGCGACCAGGGCAATGACGTGTTCGGGTTGCAACAGGTGCCAGTCGATGTCTTCAAGGTTGATGTCCTCGAAGCCCAGGCGGTCGGCTGCGTCTTGCAGCACATAGCGCATGGTCAGTTGACTGGAGGGGGCCAGGCGAGTGAGGTACAGGGTCAGTGGGTTGCGGATGGACTCAGTCAATGTAGATCAGCCTTTGGATTAAATACCTCGAACAAGCCTTTGTTAAATCGAGGTATTTAGTGAATTGGCGAAGGCTGAGTCTAACCCGGGAGCGGCCCTGGCACCAAGTCAC
Organism: Pseudomonas cedrina subsp. cedrina; assembly: GCF_001983175.1. Taxonomy (GTDB): domain Bacteria; phylum Pseudomonadota; class Gammaproteobacteria; order Pseudomonadales; family Pseudomonadaceae; genus Aquipseudomonas; species Aquipseudomonas cedrina. Next base: position 18,709 of record NZ_MNPW01000022.1, on the reverse strand, counting down.
GGGGCCGTATCGTCTTCCTCGGTGGGCGCCTGCGGCTGGAGCTGGGCCTGGCTCCATTCGCTGTCCTGTTTCTGCATCAGGGCGAACCAATGCTCGCGCATGAACGTCAGGTAAGCCTCTGGCGCCTTGGCAAAGTCTTTCTCATCGCCATAACAGCCTGGCAACGGCAACTCGGTGCCCTGCTCCTTGTACTGGCTGACCAGCGCCTGTTGCCCGGCCACGCTGCAGTCCTTGGGCAATGGCATGCCGCGCAGCGCGCCGGCCTCTTCATCCCACCAGGCCGCGCCGTAGCGGTCGACACCGCGCAAACGGTACTTCTGCGCCTTGCCGACATGCATGATCAGCTTGAATTCGTTAGGGCTGACGTCGCTGGTGCAGGTGCGCGAATACCCCACGGTCGCCTGGGTGATGCCATCGCCGCTCAAGTCGGTGACTTTGGTCGCGGCCCTGTCGAAGCGCAGGGAGGCATCGAATTGGCAATGCTGCACGTCGTCGTAGAGCATCCACACGCGCTTGGGACGGTTGCCGTCGATCAGGTATTGGGCCGCGTACACGAACGCCGACTGCGTGCCGTCATCGTCCCGCTCGCTGATTTGCTCGGCGAGTACCAACAGGTTCTTGCCTTGGCGGTCGTCCCAGGTATAGGCGGCGATCTGCTTGCCGCGCACTTCCACGCCGTCCGGCACCTGGTCGAGGCTGCTGAGCGCCACGGCGTCGTCGGCCTGCGCCGGGGCGGCACACGCAACGGTCATCAACAACCCGATCAACGATCCCAACAAAGCCGGCCGCAACTGGCCGCGTAAAAGCTGCACGCTATTCATCCGATCACCCTGGCAAGAGACGGCTTACTTTACCGGCACTTGCGGTGCATTGCAGAGAAGATTCTTCACTAAAATTCATTGACGGCGCATAGGCGCGCCCGTTGAACCAAATGCCCGGTTCACGGCTCCTATTTCGCCCGGCAACTAAAGCCGGCGGCCCCTTAGTTGTCTAGCTGAACCCTAGCTGTCTACCTGTCAAATAAACGAGTTTTTCATCTGCCTTTCATATCTGTTCCACATGTTTACGCTTAATCTTGAACACAGCACTTCACCGCTAACTGCGCTACAGCGTCTAAGCTATTGATTACACTTCACCTTTGGCGGCGCTTCCGGGTCTGCGGCCTGGACTTTCGCCCAATGATTGCTGCTGTTTCCATGCTCCAAGTTGCTTAAACCCCGAGGTCATGAATCTTTGAAACCCTACCCTATTCATTGCGTGTCGATCGTTATCCCGGTCTACAACGAAGAAGAGAGCCTGCCGCAATTGCTGCTGCGCACGACGGCAGCCTGCAAGCAACTGGCCTACGAATACGAAATCATCCTGGTGGATGACGGTAGCCGCGACAATTCGGCGCAATTGCTGGAAGACGCAGCCGTAGAGGAAGGCAGCCACGTGGTGGCGGTGATCCTCAACCGTAACTACGGCCAGCATGCGGCGATCATGGCCGGTTTCGAGCAATGCCGGGGCGACGTGGTGATCACCCTCGATGCCGACCTGCAGAACCCGCCCGAAGAAATCCCGCGCCTGGTAGAACAGGCCGCCCTCGGTTACGACGTGGTCGCCACGGTGCGCAACAATCGCCAGGACTCGGCGTTTCGCCGCTGGCCTTCGCGCCTGATCAACCTGGCCGTGCAGCGTTCCACCGGCGTGGCCATGACGGATTACGGCTGCATGCTGCGCGCGTACCGCCGCACCATCGTCGACGCCATGCTCGCCTGCCGCGAACGCAGCACCTTCATCCCGATCCTGGCCAACGGCTTTGCCCGTCACACCACCGAGATCCTGGTGCACCACGCCGAGCGCGAACACGGCGAATCCAAATACAGCGCCATGCGCCTGATCAGCCTGATGTTCGACCTGCTGACCTGCATGACCACGACCCCGCTGCGCCTGCTGTCCATCGTCGGTTTCAGCCTGGCGGCGCTGGGCATGCTGTTTGCCTTTGCGCTGATCGTCATGCGCCTGGCCTTCGGCGCCGACTGGGCGGGCGATGGCTTGTTCGTGCTGTTTGCGGTGCTGTTCGTGTTCACCGGCGGCCAATTCATCGGCATGGGCCTGCTGGGTGAATACCTGGGCCGCATGTACAGCGATGTGCGCGCCCGCCCGCGCTTCTTTATCGAAAAAGTGCTGCGCAATACGCCCGCAGCACCGGCTCCGGTGGTCGTCGTCGACGGCCTGGTGTCCTCCCATACTTCTACTTCTGCTGATCAGGTCCAATCATGAGTTCAAAAGCTGTTGTATTCGCGTATCACGATATTGGCTGTGCCGGGATTGAAGCGCTGCTCGCGACGGGTTACGACATTGCCGCCGTGTTCACCCATGCCGATGACCCCAAGGAAAACAACTTCTACGCCTCCGTCGCCCAGCTGTGCGCGCGCAACGGTATCCCGGTGCACGCCCCGGAAGACGCCAACCACCCGCTGTGGGTCGAGCGCATCGCCAAGTTGAGCCCGGACTACATCTTCTCGTTCTACTACCGCAACCTGCTGAGCGAGCCATTGCTGGCCTCCGCACGCCAGGGCGCGTTCAACCTGCACGGCTCGCTGCTGCCCAAATACCGTGGCCGCGCGCCGGCCAACTGGGTGCTGGTCAACGGCGAAACCGAAACCGGCGTGACCCTGCACCGCATGGTCAAACGTGCCGATGCCGGCGCGATCCTGGCCCAGCACAAAGTCACCATCGAACGCAGCGACACCGGCCTGACCCTGCACGCCAAACTGCGCGAGGCCGCCAGCCATCTGCTGCGCGATGCGCTGCCGCAACTGGTGCAAGGCAAGCTGGCTGAAACTGCCCAGGACGAAAGCCAGGCCACCTGCTTCGGCCGCCGCACCGCCGCCGACGGCAAGCTTGACTGGAATAAACCGGCTGAAGAGCTGTTCAACCTGGTTCGCGCCGTGACGCAGCCTTACCCTGGCGCTTTCTGCGCGGTCGGCGAGCACAAGCTGATCGTGTGGCAAGCCGAGGTGGTCAAGGGTAACGAAGGCCTGGCGCCGGGCCGTGTGATCAGTGTCAACCCGCTGCGCATTGCTTGCGCTGAAGACTCCCTGGTGATCACCTTCGGCCAGCGCAACGACAACGGCCTGTACCTCGCCGGCCCGTCGTTGGCCAATGAACTGGGCCTGGTCGACGGCTCCGTGCTGCGCGGTGCCGAGTCCGGCCGCAAGCCGCGCCGCACCCGCGTGCTGATCCTCGGCGTGAACGGTTTTATCGGCAACCACCTGTCCGAGCGCCTGCTGCGTGACGACCGCTACGAAGTCTACGGCCTGGACATCGGCTCCGACGCCATCGAGCGCCTGCGCAGCCACCCGAATTTCCATTACGTGGAAGGCGACATCAGCATCCACACCGAGTGGATCGAGTACCACATCAAGAAGTGCGACGTGGTCCTGCCGTTGGTGGCCATCGCCACGCCGATCGAATACACCCGCAACCCGTTGCGCGTGTTCGAGCTGGACTTCGAAGAGAACCTCAAGCTGGTGCGCTACTGCGTCAAGTACAACAAGCGCGTGATTTTCCCGTCGACCTCCGAAGTCTACGGCATGTGCCAGGACCAGTACTTCGACGAAGACACCTCCAACCTGGTGGTGGGCCCGGTCAACAAGCAGCGCTGGATCTACTCGGTCTCCAAGCAACTGCTGGACCGCGTGATCTGGGCCTACGGCGCCAAGGGCCTGAACTTCACGCTGTTCCGTCCGTTCAACTGGATGGGCCCGCGCCTGGACCGCCTGGATTCGGCGCGTATCGGCAGCTCGCGCGCCATCACCCAACTGATCCTCAACCTGGTGGAAGGCACCCCGATCCGCCTGTTCGACGGTGGCGAGCAGAAGCGTTGCTTCACCGACATCGCCGACGGCATCGAAGCCCTGGCGCGCATCATTGATAACGACAATGACGTGTGCAACGGCCAGATCATCAATATCGGCAACCCGGAGAACGAAGCCAGCATCCGCCAACTGGGCGAAGAGCTGCTGCGTCAGTTCGAAGCCCACCCGCTGCGCGGCAACTTCCCGCCGTTCGCCGGTTTCCGTGACGTGGAAAGCAAGGCGTTCTACGGCGCCGGTTACCAGGACGTGGCGCACCGCAAGCCGAGCATCGAAAACGCCAAGCGCCTGCTGAACTGGGCGCCGACCGTTGAGATGAGCGAAACCATCGGCAACACGCTGGATTTCTTCCTGCGTGAAGCCATGCTTGAAATCGCGGACAAACGTTAATGCAAGCTGGCCTGCGCATCGACGTCGACACCTACCGTGGCACCCGTGACGGTGTGCCGCGGCTGCTCGAAGCCCTGGATGAAGCCTCGGTGAAAGCGACGTTCTTCTTCAGTGTCGGGCCGGACAACATGGGCCGCCACCTGTGGCGCCTGATCCGCCCGCAGTTCCTGTGGAAGATGCTGCGTTCCAATGCCGCCGGCCTGTACGGCTGGGATATCTTGCTGGCCGGCACCGCCTGGCCGGGCAAGCCGATCGGCCGCGACCTGGGGCACTTGATGCGCCAGGCCAAGGCCGCCGGGCACGAAGTCGGCCTGCACGCCTGGGACCACCACGGCTGGCAGGCCAACACCGGGCGCTGGAGCGAGGCCCAACTGGTCGAGCAGATCCGCCGGGGTGTCGACACCCTGAGCGACATCCTCGGTGAGCGCGTCGACTGTTCAGCCGCCGCCGGCTGGCGTGCCGACGAACGCGTGGTGCAAGCCAAGCAAGGTTTCAACTTTCGCTACAACAGCGATTGCCGGGGCACCAGCCTGTTTTGTCCAACCCTGGCCGATGGCAGCGCGGGCACCCCACAAATTCCGGTAGACCTGCCGACCTTCGACGAAGTCGTTGGGCCGGTGGTGGTTGCCAAAGACTTCAACAGCTTCATCCTCGATCGTTTTGCCGCGTCGAGGCTCAACGTCTACACGATCCACGCCGAAGTAGAAGGGATACTGATGGCCAACGATTTTCGCCAGTTGCTCGCCCAGGCAGCGCAGCGCGGCATCGACTTCACGCCGCTGGGCGAGCTGTTGCCCGGCGACCCGGCCAGCCTGCCCCAGCAACACCTGGTGCGCGGTGCGTTGCCCGGTCGTGAGGGTTGGCTCGGAGTGCAACAGGCATGATCCGTCGTCTGGCCCTGCCTTTGTTGCTGCTGGCGTTTGCTGTGTTTTACCTGCTGCCGCTGGCCACCCATGGCCTGTGGATCCCGGATGAAACCCGCTACGCGCAGATCAGCCAGGAAATGCTGCTGACCGGCAAGTGGGCCGCGCCGCACTTCATGGGTATTCGCTACTTCGAGAAGCCCGCCGCGGGCTACTGGATGATCGCGCTGGGCCAGGCGATCTTCGGGCAGAACCTGTTCGGCGTGCGCTTTGCATCGGCCTTGAGCAGCGGCTTGAGTATCCTCCTGGTGTACTGGGTGTCGCGCCGGTTGTGGAACGACCCGCACAAAAGCCTGGCCAGCAGCCTGCTGTACATGAGTTTTGTCAGCGTCGCGGCCCTGGGCGGTTATGCCAACCTCGACCCGCAGTTCACCTTCTGGGTGAACCTGACCGGCGTGGCCTTGTGGTTTTGCTTCGACAGCACCACGCGCAGCGCTCGGCTAGGGTCCTGGGCATTGCTCGGCCTGGCCTGTGGCATGGGCTTCATGACCAAGGGCTTCCTGGCCTGGTTGCTGCCGGTATTGATCGCCCTGCCCTACGCGATCTGGCAAAAGCGTTTGCGTGAACTACTGGGCTATGGACTGGTTGCCGTGTTGGTGGCGATTATCGTCAGCCTGCCGTGGGCACTGGCCGTGCACCTGCAGGAACCCGATTACTGGAACTTCTTTTTCTGGCACGAGCACATCCAGCGCTTTGCCGGCGACGACGCGCAGCACGCCGAACCGTTCTGGTATTACCTGCCGCTGCTGGTCGCGTTCAGCCTGCCGTGGATCGCGTTGCTGCCGTCTACCCTGCGCCAGGCCTGGCGGGACAAACGCAGCGCGAACATCGGCTTCGTACTGCTGTGGCTGTTGATGCCACTGGCATTCTTCAGCCTGGCCAAGGGCAAGCTGCCGGCCTACATCCTGCCGTGCCTGCTGCCGCTGGCCTTGCTGATGGGCAACACCCTGGCTGACAAATTGGCCCAGGGCCGTTACCGGGCCTTGCGCATCAACGGCGGGCTGAACCTGATCATTGGCGTCGTGGTGCTGCTGGCCCTGACCTGGTTTCAATTGAAAAAGCCGGTCTACGCGCCCGGTCAGGAGACCCTCAGCCTGGTGCTGGTGTTCACCGCGCTGTTCGGCTGGATCCTTGTCAACCTGCTGCAAGCGGCGCAGCCTTTGCGGCTGTGGGCGGCGCCGGTGATCGGCAGTTGGCTGTTGGTGGCGTTGCTGCCGGCCGCATTGCCCCATTCGGTGGTGTACAACAAGACTCCGGATCAATTCATCATCGATCACCTGCAGCAACTGCAACCGGCCAGCGCCCTGCTGAGCAATGACCTGGGCGCGGCGTCGGCGCTGGCATGGCGCCTGGCGCGCCCGGACGTGACGCTCTACAACACCGTCGGCGAAGTCAAATACGGCCTCGCCTACCCGGATGCCGGCCATCATCAGGTGGACACTACCCAGGTCCAGCAATGGATGCTCGAGGCCCGCAAAAAAGGCTCGGTGGCGGTGGTGATGCGGGTCAAAGGTGAGGATGAACGGGCCGAAGTCGCCTTGCTGCCCAGCGACGGCAAGCGCTACGAGCAAGGCAACATCGTGATCCTGGTATTCCCGCAGGTGACGCCTTGATCACCCTGCTGCTGTTGCTGACCGCCTGCCTGCTGACCTGCATGGGCCAGGTCTCGCAGAAATTCGCCGTGGAAAGCTGGCGCGACCTGCCGGATGGCTGGGCGCTGAAACTGCGCTCGCCCTGGTTGTGGTCGGCGCTGGCGTGCCTGGGCCTGGGCCTGCTGGTGTGGCTGCTGGTATTGCAGCGCCTGGAAGTGGGCATTGCCTACCCCATGCTCAGCCTGAATTTTGTGCTGGTCACGCTGGTGGCGCGCTTTGTCTTTGATGAGCCCGTCGATGGCCGTCACTGGCTGGGCGTGGCGCTGGTGATCGGCGGTGTCGTGCTGCTGGGGCGCCACCTATGAGCCGGGTTCAAGGCTTTGCCCTGGCCTTGGGCAGTGTCGGCCTGGTCAGCGCCGCCCAACTGGGCATGCGCTGGAGCATGACGCGCCTGCCGCTGCCCGATGCATGGCTGAGCGCTTTCAACAACGGCGGTATCGATCTCGGCGCCCTTGGCGTGGTGATCGTGGCGATCCTGGCCTACGCGCTGTCGATGCTCTGCTGGCTTGGCGCGCTCAAGCACCTGCCCCTGGGCCGCGCCTATTCGTTGCTGAGCGTCAGCTATGCGCTGGTGTACCTGCTGGCGGCCAGCCTGCCGGTGTTCAATGAAGAATTTTCCGTTTCAAAGACCCTGGGGGTGGCGTTTGTCATCTTCGGTGTGTTGGTTATCAACTCTCGTCGTGTTAGCGCTACAAGTCCCAGGAATGCCCCATGAAAATCAGTGTATTTGGTAGTGGTTACGTCGGCCTGGTGCAGGCCACTGTATTGGCCGAGGTGGGTCACGACGTCATTTGCATGGACGTCGACCAGAACAAGGTCAAGCTGTTGCAGCAGGGCCATGTGAGCATCTTCGAGCCGGGGCTGGCGGCGATGGTGAAGGAGAACCTGGAGAGCGGACGCCTGCATTTCACCTTTGACGAGAAGCTGGCCGTCGAGCATGGAGAGGTGCTGTTTATCGCTGTGGGCACGCCTTCGGACGAAGATGGCTCGGCTGACCTGAAGTACGTGCTGTCGGTGGGCGATGCGGTGGCCCGGCACCGCAGGGACCCGGTAATTCTGGTGGAGAAATCCACCGTGCCCGTCGGCACCGGTGACACCCTGCGGGCACACATCGAGAAGGCCCTGCACCTGGCCGGCCGGCACCTGGAATTCGATATCGTCTCCAATCCGGAGTTTCTCAAGGAAGGCTCGGCCGTCGCCGACTGCCGCCGCCCGGACCGCATCATCATCGGCTGTGAGCGCGAAGAAGTACGCGAGGTGATGCGCGACCTGTACGCCCCGTTCAACCGCAACCATGACCGCATCATCTTCATGGACCTGCGCAGCGCCGAGCTGACCAAATACGCCGCCAATTGCATGCTGGCCACCAAGATCAGCTTTATCAACCAGATCGCCGAGCTGGCCGAACACCTGGGCGCCGACATCGAAGCCGTGCGCCTTGGCATCGGCGCCGACTCGCGCATCGGTTATCACTTCATCTACCCCGGCTGCGGCTACGGCGGCTCATGCTTCCCCAAGGACATGCGTGCCCTGATCCACAGCGCCAAGCAGGCCAACTGCTCCAGCGATCTGCTCGAGGCGGTGGAAGCGATCAACCAGCGCCAGAAGAGCAAATTGTTCGAACGCATCAATGCGTTCTTCCAGGGCAACCTGCGCGGCAAGACCTTTGCCCTGTGGGGCCTGGCGTTCAAGCCCAACACCGACGACATGCGCGATGCCCCCAGCCGCGTGCTGATGGAAGCATTGTGGGCCGCCGGCGCCAACGTGCGCGCCTTCGACCCGGAAGCCATGCAGGAAACCCAGCGCCTCTACGCTGACGAAGCGCGCCTGATGCTGATGGGTACGCCCGAGTCGACCTTGACCGGCGCCGATGCGCTGATCGTCTGCACGGAATGGCAACAGTTCAAGGCGCCGGACTTCGACCTGATCCACCAGCGCCTGAAAACCCCTGTGATCTTTGACGGACGTAACCTCTACGACGGCGAACGCCTGGCGCGCAAGGGCTTCCAGTATTACCCGATCGGCCGTGGCGACTCCTGCCAGTTGCCGATTCCCCAGCAGCAGTGGCTGCCGCAGGTTGTGGAAGCCTGATAGGTGAATAAAGATCGACCGCCCCTGCTGAGCCCGCCGATCCGCCGCCAATCCCTTGGTTTGGGCTTGCTGGCGTTGTTGCTGTTTATCGCCGGCAGTTGGCACCAGGCGATCATTGGCTTCGACTCACGCTTCGTGCTGTTCGCCCAAGAGATGCTGCGCCATGGGCCAGGCTTTTTTCCCACCACGTACGGGCAGCCTTATGCGGATTACCTGGCCACTTCGACGCTGCTGACCTGGTTGTTGTCATTGCCCTTCGGCGAGGTCACCAGCCTCACCGCCTGGTTGCCGACGGCGGTTGCCTCGGCGTCGATCGTCACCCTGGTGTATCGCCTGACGGCGTCCTACTCCCAGCGCTGGGGCGTGTTGAGCATCGCGGTATTGTTGCTGAGCAGCACGTTTATCAGCGAAACCCGCGCGGTGTCCCTCGACCAGATGCTGGCGGCGATTGCCTTGGCAGTGTTCTACCTGGGGTATGCCCATGACCACTTCGGCGCGGCCAAGCGCCTGCATTGGGTGTACCTGCTGCTGATTCTCGGCTTTGCGGTGCGAGGGCCGATTGGCCTGGTCATCCCGACGGGCATGCTGTGCAGTTACTACCTGCTCAACCGTCAATGGCGCCAGCTCATCAGTTTTGGCTTATTGGCGCTGGCCTTGCTGGTGGCCTGTGTGGGCCTGCTGTTGCTGATGGCCAAGCTCAGCGGCGGCGAAAGCTTCATGCAGGACGTGATCCGCATGCAGTTTCTGGGGCGCATGGATGGCAGCGAAGGCTCCAGTGGCGTGCTGTATTACTTCACCAGTTCCCTGGGCAACGCCGCCATGGCGTACCCGATGGCACTGCTGGTGTTGTTGGCCATGCTGATCAGCGGGCGGCGAGCGCCGGGGCCGGCGTTGCGGCTGGTGGGGTACTGCGCGGCGGCGGGGCTGCTGGTCATGCTCGGCCTGTCCATTCCCCAGGCGAAAAAGGCGCGTTATGTGCTGCCGATGCTGCCCATGGCGGCGATTATTGCGGCGTATCCGTTCCACGTCGCGCACGGGCGGCTGTTCGCCGGGTTGCGTGGGCTGATGCTGGGGATCTGGACGCTGTTGCCGACCCTGTTGATCGCCAGCCTGTTAGTCGCACGTGCGCGCTACCCGGAACAATTGAACGCTCTCGGCTGGGTGCTCGGCACGCTTGCGGCGCTGCAGGCCCTGGCGCTGGTCATGCTGTTCAAGGCGCGCCTGCGGCCGGTCGGCCCCGCGTTTGTGGCAGTACTGGCGGTGTGGGGCACCTATATCCTGGTGGTCGAGCCGCTGCTGCGCAGTGTCTATGACACCCGCACCTTTACCCTCCGAGTGCATGAACAGGTGATGGCGCAGCGGGCGCCGGTGGTCTTGCACGGTTTGGGCAAAGACGCCAAGGCCATCAAGTACATGGTCAACCTCGACTGCGACCAGGTGCCGTTGTTTACCCAACAGGCTGGCGACCTAAAACCGATCCAGGGGCCCGCCTGGCTGGTGATGAGCGAAGCGGACTATGAAGGTCTGGCAGACCCGCGCTTTCGCGCCATCACCCCGACTCTGTCCGGAGCGTTTGACCACAACCCTTACGTGCTGCTGCACCTGGACAAGACAGCGCAGCCTTGACGTCGGTACCGGCGGCTCACGGCGCAGAAAACGCCTGTGCGCTGTCCAATTGAAGCCGTTACAGCTCATTATTTTTGCACTCAACCCTCATTAATATGCATTGGCGCACGCTCCCCAAGGGCGGCACACTGCACAGCGTTCCTTCCCCCAAATGCTGGAACTTTCAAAGGGCTTTTCCGGGCAACCAGACAAGCCTTTTTTTTGCCCGCTGTTTATGGATCCCCTTTCAATGCTCGCTCGCTGGTTCCCCGCTGCTATCAACACCCGCCCTACCGAATGGAGCCGTGCCGCCATCGGTATGGCCCTGGGTACGCTGTTCAGTGTCTGGCTGTGCTCCAAAGCGTTCGGCATGGACGTCGCGCTGCACCTGCTCGGCCCGCTCGGCGCTTCAGCCGTGTTGTTGTTCGCCGTCTCATCCGGTGCGCTGGCGCAGCCCTGGTCGATCATCGGCAGCTACCTGTGCGCGGGCGTGGTGGCCCTGCTGATCGCCCGCGTGCTGGGTCCCTCCCTGGGCGGCGCTTGCCTGGCGGCGGGCATGACGGTGATATTGATGTGCTGGCTGCGCTGCCTGCACCCACCGGCCGGGGGCTTGGCCATGACGCTGGTATTGGCCGACCCCGCCTCCGCCGCCCTCGGCTGGTACGAATTGGGCGCCGTGCTGCTGGGCGCCGGCGGCTTGCTGGCCTGTGCGCTGGCTTACAACAACGCCACCCGCACGCGCTACCCCAAAGGCGCAGTCGAACCAGCCGCCGCACTCCTGGTCAACCCCAACGCCGCTAGCGACCCCGCCATCACCGCCGCCGATTTGAAGCTGGCGCTGGCCGAAATGGAGCGGTTCTACGATGTGGAGCCCACCGAGCTTGAACAGTTGATCCACGCAGCGGAAACCCATGCCAGGCGCCGGAGCATCGGGGAAGTGCTGGCAAGTCGGGTGGTATGACAGGTGCGACGGACGGCGAATACCGCACCTTGCAATGGGTCATGCGCGGACTAGAGTAAATACACCACTTGAAGTTGTCTGCTGTTCACCCTGACGTCTGGATCCGCGTAATTCCAGTAGCGAAGACAAAGGAATGTCTGGCTATGGTCCAATGTACATTGGGCGTTATCGTGTATCGGTCACTTCCGTTACCCCCTCACGCCACTCGCCCTGCCGGCGCTCCTGCTCAAGTGTTTCGACAGTTAATGTTGGAAACGGGAGAGCTCGGCCATGGAAGCCACGCTTAAAGCGCTGTTCAGTTCTTCGCTGTTTGAGCCGCGACAACGTCATCATCTCGGCCTTCAGGCCTATATGGACCTGACCATCCGGCGCATGCATGCGATTTTCGATAGCGGCGTCATCAGTAACGAACTGTGGCTGGGGCAGTCGCGTCAACGGGAGTTTGCCAAACTCTGCGAAATCATGGGCTGGCTGGGCGCATTCGACTACGCGCTGCACTCCTCGATCGTCGACCATATGATCGCCGTCGATGCGCTGTTCAACCACGCCAGCCCCCGCCAAGTGGTGCGCTATCGCGACGAGGCCCTGCGCCTGCGTAAGGTCTATGCCTTCGGCTGTACGGAAGTGGGCGTAGGCACCGACGTGCGCCACGTGCAAACCCAAGTGACCTATGATCGTAAGCGCCACTGCTTGATCCTTCATTCCCCCTCCCCTCAAGCCTGCAAATGCTGGATAGGCAATGCGCTGCGCGCGGCGCAGGTGGTGATGGTAATTGCGCGCCTGATGGTAGACGGCGAGGATCAGGGGCATCACTGGTTTCGCGTCGTGATTCGTAAACGGGAAAACGGCCGCCTCCAAGAGGGGGTTCGGGTAATGGCCTGCGATCCCAAGGGGGGTATTCACGCCAATCAGGTCGCCGCAATCCGCTTCGACCACATGACCATCCCGATGGATGCACTGTTGCAACGGCACGCACACTTTACCGACGACGGCGCTTTTGTCAGCGACCTGCCGCTGGCTGAACGCTTCATTGATTCGTTGAAGACCTTCCTTCAGGAGAGGTTGTTGTTCATGGCGGGCATACGCCACAGCGCGGGCCTTTCGGCGCACTTGGGGTATAGGTTCGCCCGGCACCGGTTGGTCCACGGTGCAGATGGCCGAAAGCCGCTCTTGAGCCAGCCGCTGTTCCGCCAGCGCCTCTACGCCATACAGCTCAAAGCCCTGGCGCTCAAATACCTGGAGCAAGCGGTACGCAAGCGCTTCGAAGCGCATTGGGCGCAGCCCCCACGACGCAAGGAGTTGCACCTGTTGGCGGCACTGGACAAGGCCGTCGGTGCCTGGCTGGGGCTCGATGTGATCGCCCTGTCCCGTGAGCTGTGCGGCTCCCAAGGCTTTCACCATTACAACCAGATCGTCACGCAACGTATGGACTGCGAAGTCGCCAATACGTTCGCCGGTGATAGCTCAGTGATGGCCTACCAGATCATCAGGGACGCGTTGGCGCGGCCACGCTTTGTCGGCAGCACGCCCAGCAATCTCGGCCAGTGGGTAGAAGCGAAGATCGTCTCGCAATGCGCCGAGACGGCAGGGTTTGACCATCAACAGGCCGTGGGCATGGCCTATGCCAGGGCTCTGGACCTGATTATTCAGGAAGTCGAAAGCCCGCAGTTGTTGGACTCCGAGACACTTACCGACCTGGTTGAAGTGTTCTACGGACCACTGCACTCCTGGCTGAGCCCACGCGTGCAGAACCTGCGCCAGCATGCCACCCAAACGCAGATCGCGCGCCTGGCAGGCCAGCTCAAACCGCCCCAGGCCCTGATCAGCGCGATGATCGATGCGCCTGATTACATCCGTCAGTTCACGCGACCACTGTATGAGGAGCAATGAAATGGCCCTTCAGAGTCCACCTGATTTCTCCGATCCGAAAATCATTCGTGATCCCTACCGGGCCTTCGCCTGGATGCGCACACACGACCCGGTGCACTGGTGCGAGCACCACAAGGCTTGGCTGCTCACCCGGTTCGGTGACGTCAACGCCGCGCAGGTGGATGCTAAACGTTACTCATCCAATCGCATGCGCCAACTGGCGGACGCACAGTTATCCAAGGCAAAACGTGCGGTGCTGGAGCCCTTTGTCGAGAAAGCATCCCGTTGGATGTATTCGTTGGACGGCAAGGAGCATGAGGCAGGGCGTAAAGTCTTGGGCAAAGCCTTCAGCCCGAGCGCTATCGAGGCGCTTGGCGATGCGATTCAACAGATTGTCGACGACCAACTGACCCAGTTGAGCCCCCGTCCGGAAATGATGGTTGAGCTGTTCAACAAGATCCCCGCATTCATTCTGGCGTATTTGTTCCATATTCCAGCCGAAGACGCATTGAAAATCAGGAACTGGACCGACGCCATTATCGTGTGCATGGTCGGCAGCACCGACCCGGCTTATGGCCCCAAACAGGCGCTGCAGGCCATCGAAGAGATGTACGGCTATTTTTCCCGGCTCATTGGTCAACGCCGACGTGCGCCCGGAAACGACCTGGTCAGTCAAGTCATCGTCGCCGCTGACAAATCGGGCATGAGCGAGGCAGACGGCCTGGCCCAACTGGCATTCGTCCTGGTTGCCGCCACGACCACCAGTGCCGACCAATTGGGAATCATCCTGTTCTACCTGCTGGAGAAGCCAACGCGCTGGGCGCAAGTCAGGGACGATCCCGAACTGATAGACGTTGCTATCGAGGAGGCATTGCGCATTTGCCCGGCCGGTCAACTGAGTCATCGGGTACTGACGGAGGACGTGGTTCTGCATGGTAAAACCATGCGCAAAGGTGAATTGGTGTTTCTGATGCGGGCGGCAGCCAATCGCGATCCGGCGCGCTTTGCTCGCCCTGATCAATTCGACCTGAAGCGCACGAAACTGGACCACTTGGCGTTTGGGCGCGGCCCCCATTTCTGCATGGGCCGCCTGCTTTTCAAACTGGAAGCCAAGATTCTGTTCACCACCCTGCTGCGGCGTTTTCCGCACATGCACCTCATTAAAGGGCGGCCGCCGCTCTGGCGCGGCAACAGCCTGCAGTTTCGTGGCTTGAGTCGGATTCAAGTGGATTTGGCTCCCTCCGCCGATGCTATTACCCGTTGCTTTTCCGCAGCGCCCTGGGAAAAGAAAGGTGGCTACTGCCGCGCGCTGCGCGCCGGCAACCTCATCATGACCAGCGGGACCGTCGCGTTCGACGAGCAAGGCAAGCCTTTCGCCGAAGACGATGTCTATGGTCAGACCTGGCGATGCCTGGAGATCATCGAGACCGCGCTCAAGCAGCTGGGCACCGATCGTACGCGCGTGGTTGCCACGCGCATGTACACCACCGACATGGAGCTGTGGCGCAAAATCCTCAAGGCCCACAAGAAGTTTTTCAACAACTGCGAACCCACGACGATGTTGCTCTGCGTAAAGGCGCTGATAGCACCTCAATTCCTGATTGAAATCGAAGCCCAGGCCGTGGTCGGCCAATTATGAACGTGGCCCAGGAACGCCAGGCGGTACGCGATGCTGTGGTCATGCGGATAAGCGATATCACGCTTACCACACGGGGCCGGTCGGTGCCGGTCAGGCTGTATCGGCCAGCGCATCCGGATCCGGCGCCGGTGCTGATGTTTTTCCACGGGGGCGGTTGGGTTGCGGGCGATCTGGACACCCATGACAGCTTCTGCCGAATCATGTGTGAGTGGGCCGGCTGCGCAGTGGTGGCCGTGCACTATGCCCGCCCGCCCGAGCGTTGTTTTCCCCGAGCGGTGGAAGACTGCTACGCCGCTACCGAATGGATAGCACGTGAAGGTGCCGGGTTGGGACTGGCCGCCTCGCGCATGGCAGTCGCAGGCGGTGGATCCGGCGGGGGGCTGGCTGCCGCGATTAGCCAGATCGCCAGGGATCTGGAGGGCCCCGAAATAGGTTTCCAGTTGCTGCTATACCCGGTGCTCGACTGCCTGGCGTGCAATCGTTCCCGAAAGCAATTCGCCGACGGCTTCGGCTTGACCGCCGACAAGTTGGACGGGTACCTGGGTCACTACGTGCCGCCGGGTGTGCCTCTGGCTCACCCTTGGCTCTCGCCGGCGCGGGACACCTGTTTCAACGCTTTGCCTGCTACGCTGATCATAACCGCCGGCTGTGACCTGCTGCGCGATGAAGGACGTTCCTTCGCGAGCCGCTTGAAAAAAGCCGGTGTGCCGGTGCGCCACAAGGAGTACGCCGGTATGTGCCACGGTTTTATCAACTACCCCGCCGCCAACCCGCAGGCCAGACGCGCCATCCTGCTGTGCGCCGAAGCGTTGGCGAGGCATTTCACGGAGGCTGGCACCTCTGCATAAATGCAAAAACCACCTGCACGATTGAAGGTTGTACTGGGCAAATTTGCGCTGGTACGATCACGAGAGAGTTCGCCCGCGAACATCTTGATAAAGACAATAAAAGCAGGGAGTTATCGATGACTGCTCAGGTTTCATCCGAAGCATGCCACGCAGAAACGCTTCAGGACGAAGTGCTCGCCGAGGTCCGTAACCATATCGGCCACCTCACCCTCAACCGCCCCGCCGGCTTGAATGCCATCACCCTGCAGATGGTGCGCAGCATGGCGTCGCAGCTACAGGCATGGGCCGACGACCCGCAGGTATATGCCGTGGTGCTGCGCGGCGCCGGCGACAAGGCTTTCTGCGCGGGCGGCGATATTCGCTCGCTTCACGACAGCTTCAAGAACGGCGATACCCTGCATCAGGACTTCTTCGTCGAGGAATACGCACTGGACCTGGCCATCCACCATTACCGCAAGCCGGTGCTGGCGCTGATGGACGGGTTTGTCCTGGGCGGCGGCATGGGCCTGGTGCAAGGCGCGGATTTGCGCGTCGTCACTGAGCGCAGCCGCCTGGCGATGCCGGAAGTGGCCATCGGTTACTTCCCTGATGTGGGCGGCAGCTATTTCCTGTCGCGCGTCCCCGGCGAGCTGGGGACCTACCTGGGCGTGACCGGGGTGCAGATTCACGCCGCCGACGCGCTCTATTGCGGCCTGGCTGACTGGTACCTGGAAAGCGCCAGGTTCGCCGATCTCGACCGCAAGCTCGACGGCCTGCAATGGCATGGCTCGCCGCTCAAGGATTTGCAGGGCGTGCTGGCTAAACTCGCCGTGCAGCGACTGCCCGATGCGCCGCTGGCCGCCTTGCGCCCCGCCATCGATCACTTCTTCGCGCTGCCGGATGTCGCAAGCATCGTTGAGCAGTTGCAGCAAGTGACCGTCGCCGACAGCCGCGAATGGGGGCTGACCACCGCCAACCTGATGAAAACCCGCTCGCCGCTGGCCATGGCCGTCACCCTGGAGATGCTGCGCCGTGGCCGTCGCCTGCCCCTGGAGCAATGTTTCGCCCTGGAACTGCACCTGGACCGCCAATGGTTCGAACGCGGCGACCTGATCGAAGGCGTGCGCGCCTTGATCATCGACAAGGACAAGAGCCCGCGCTGGAACCCGCCAACCTTGCACGAGCTGAACCCGAGCCATGTGCAAAGCTTCTTCGATCACTTCAAGAAGGTTGTGAACTAAGCCATGCAAGACATTGAATATACAGAAGAACAAGTGATGATTCGCGACATGGCGCGCGACTTTGCCCGCGGTGAAATTGCCCCCCACGCCCAGGCTTGGGAGAAAGCCGGCTGGATCGACGACGCCCTGGTGGCGAAAATGGGCGAGCTCGGCCTGCTGGGCATGGTGGTGCCGGAAGAATGGGGCGGCACCTATGTCGATTACGTCGCGTATGCCCTCGCCGTCGAAGAGATCTCCGCCGGAGACGGCGCCACTGGCGCGCTGATGAGTATCCATAATTCAGTGGGTTGCGGGCCCATCCTCAACTACGGCACAGACGCACAGAAGCAAACCTGGCTGGCCGATCTCGCCAGCGGCCAGGCCATCGGATGCTTCTGCCTGACCGAACCCCAGGCCGGTTCTGAGGCGCACAACCTGCGCACCCGCGCCGAACTGCGCGACGGGCAGTGGGTGATCAACGGCGCCAAGCAGTTTGTCAGCAATGGCAAGCGCGCCAAGCTCGCCATCGTGTTCGCCGTGACCGACCCTGAGCTGGGCAAAAAAGGCCTTTCGGCGTTTCTCGTCCCGACCGATACACCAGGCTTCGTGGTGGATCGCACCGAACACAAGATGGGCATCCGTGCGTCGGACACCTGCGCGGTCACCCTGAGCCAGTGCAGCGTCCCCGAAGCGAACCTGTTGGGTGAGCGCGGCAAAGGCCTGGCCATCGCCCTGTCCAACCTGGAAGGTGGTCGCATCGGCATCGCCGCCCAGGCGCTGGGCATTGCCCGTGCTGCGTTCGAGGCCGCCTTGGCCTATGCGCGTGACCGCGTGCAGTTCAAGCAGGCGATCATCGAACACCAGAGCGTGGCCAACCTGCTCGCCGACATGCAAACCCAGCTCAACGCTGCGCGTTTGTTGATCCTGCATGCGGCCCGCCTGCGCAGCGCGGGCAAGCCGTGCCTGTCCGAAGCGTCCCAGGCCAAGCTGTTTGCCTCGGAAATGGCCGAGAAGGTCTGCTCGTCAGCCATGCAGATTCACGGTGGGTATGGGTACCTGGAGGACTACCCGGTGGAGCGTTATTACCGGGATGCGCGGATTACGCAGATTTACGAGGGCACCAGCGAGATTCAGCGGATGGTGATTGCGCGGGAGTTGAAAAATTACCAGCTATAACTGACATGTGGGAGCTGGCTTGCCTGCGATGGCCATGGGTATCTACACAACTTTCAGTTGACCAATCTCCCACATTTTGAACCGAGTTCGACATGAATACCGGTCGGCTCTAAGGCCGCCGCGCTTTGTTTTTGATCTTGATCTGAGGCGCCCCGTCAACCACGCTGGCCTTAATTCGATGTTGATTTGGGGGGTAAACCGGCAGGACGCCGGTTTAGCCGCCCCGCGCCATGGATGGCGCGTGGCGGCGGCCCCCCAAATCAATGTCGGATTACGGGCATGCCGAGCCTAGGCGAGGCACCGAGTGGTGGGGCGAAGCGTTTTGGGTTACTTTTTGCGCTCTTCAAAAAGTGACCCGCCGTAAGGGCCAGCCCTTTCAAGGTCTTTGATAAAATCCCTCAAAACTCCAGTCAGGGTGACGAAAGCGATGTGGGCAGAAGTTCTAGCGCGGTTTGAGAAAAAAGCACCGGCCAGTGTCATGACCAAAGTGATA
>NZ_MNPW01000021.1 GCF_001983175.1 Pseudomonas cedrina subsp. cedrina | reverse complement strand
GAGCCGTTGATGCGAGGGATGACGGCGCCGCCATTTCGTCCGGAGGCGCCATAGCCCGGGTATTTAGCGTCGATGATCACCACGTTCAACTCGGGCGATGCGGACAGCAATTCATAGGCGGTCCATAGTCCGCTATAACCGGCGCCAACGATGCAGACATCGGCATGAATATCTATTGTTTGATGCAACATTTTAGGCCAGGCGATATCGTTTTTTTCGATAAGCTCTGCGAACCAAAAGGACACGTCTTTCATACTTTTATGCGTTTCTTGCATGGTTCTCTCACTTTAAAGTTGGGCGGTAGTCTATTTCAGCTTTTATTAGCGCTGTAGGCGTTTCGACATGCGGCGAATGAAAGCTCACCAGACGCTGCTGATTGAACAGAGAGCGACCCCTGACAAGAGGGAGGCTGTGCTGTAGGGGAACTCATGACTATTAAGTTTTACTTTTGTTGTGCGGATACCTTGCGGTGCTTTCCATGAAATGCAGTTTAGAAGTTGAACTGAATTAATAGCGTGCTGACATTGTCTGCGCGTCAAACTAAGATGCGTTCAAATAAGATCGGAAAACACCTCGCCCGCCTCACTCTGATGGTCAGGTGATTTAAGCGAGTTTGGCATCCTCTACCTTGCCGTAACGACGATCCACATAGACCAGCGGGTCTGGAGTGCTTTCGATAAAGACTTCTTTGACCTCTCCGATAAAAATAGCGTGTGTACCGAATTCGATGGTTTTAACGTTTTGGCAAATAATAGATGCCTGCGCTCCACTCAAGCGGTGAACGCCCGAGGCTGTCTCAATCCAGTTTCCGACTTGAAACCGAGCCTCACCTTTGACCTTACCCGAACAGGCTATTGAAATGTCAGTTTGCTGATGGTGCAGAATATTGATAATGAAAGGTGCACCACTTTCGAGTACGGGATACAGCGAGGCGGATTTGTTGACACAAATCAACATAGAGGGAGGGTCCATGGACAGTTCGCTCACGGCAGTGGCGGACATTGCGTAGCGACCATGTTTGTCTGCAGTTGTAATAACAGCCACCGCTTTCGCCAGGCGCTGTAAAGCAAGCTTAAAGTCTTCCACGATTGATTCCTCTCTCTTGTTTTTGTAAGCCATTGGGTAAGTCGTGGCTTTAAACCCCACCTTACATTTATTTGAAGGAAGGATAACTACCCCCCTTGTGTGACAGCTTTTTATGGGTTTTAAACTATGAGATGGCAGTCGCCGACGATGTGTTTGACCGAGCGTTTCGTTGAATTTTTAGGGCAGGGGCCATAGCTGCATGCTGGAAGGCTTTGACGATGACGGAATCTACAAAGACTTGTTCGAAGCATGAATCTTGAAGGAGCGTTGGCGAGCACCCGATGCCAGATCTGCGTTCAACTAGGAGGAACACGGCTGATGCGGATAACTGGCATGGGGCGAGAAGGATGAAGGGAGGAGATATTGCTTCTGTCTTCTTTTCTTGGGACGTGATGGGGCAGCACTGAAGTCTCAGGCTATACATCACTGTTCAGACCAGCATCAGTCGCCACGACTCAACGATTTCACGACCGATACGCCGCAGTCTGGACAACCTTCGTCCTTTGGGCGAGACATGCCGACAGATACGGTCGGTGGTCACCGTACCTGATAGCCGCCGGGCAGCCTCTGGTGTAATCCGTTGCCAGCGCGGCGTACTCGAGTCGATGTTGTCCATGTCGTCGGTCCTCGTTCTGGTGCGGTTCAGTCGGTGTCCGGAGCAAAGGCCTGCCAGTAGTCCTGACGGCTGATTTGCTCCTGATAGGTCTGGACATGATCCGCCGCCAGTCCCAGCAACTCATTGACGGTGCGACCGCGAGCGACCAGATAGCGGTCGAGTTCGTCGATGGCTCTTCCCAATACGGGGTAGCCTCCGGTGAAAACGGCGGAGGTCATTTCTGTTGCACAGGCGCCGGCCAAGAGGAAACGTGCAACATCCAGTCCGTTGCGTGCACCGTTGGTGGCAATCAGCGGGAAGTCCGGCCCGAGCTTCTTGCGGGTGAGCATCAACCAGCGTGCGGTCAGGGGCAGGGCCCAACTTCCGCCAATCGCCGCCGACGTGCCAAGCAGTGGCCGCTCGGTTTCCAGATCGGGCAGAAAGCCCATGAAACGTCCCATCATCACCACGCTGTCGGCGCCGCCCCGGCGGGCGGCTTCGGCCATGCCGACAACGTCTTCGCTTTGCCCGGTCAGCTTGATCCACAGCGGCAAAGTCGTCGCCTGGCGAAGCCTGCGCACGATCTTTTCGATCCGGTCGGTACCGCGCTCTAGCACGATGGCGCCTTTGGCCGCTTCTTCGCCGTGGGGCGCGCCGATGTTGAGTTCCAACACACGCAAGCCGGCTTGCTCGATCTGTTCTGCGAAGCTCGCGCACTGCTCAAGGTCGCTGAGGATCAGACTCGGAATGACATAGGCGTCCTGACTGCTGGCCTGGCGATCCAGCACGGCCAGCTCATCGATCCAACCCTCGAAGTCTCGTTGCACCAGCCCGGAGCGTCCGAACAAACTGGCGTCGGCCGGTGGATTGAAATCCCACGGCAGTCGGTTCCATTGGGCGTCGAGCAGGGCATAGTCGGTTTTGTCCAACTGCTGCTTGGCGGCCACTGACTCGTTGGTTGATTTGGCGACCACTGCGCCAGCACCTGTCGCCAGGGCCTTTTTGATGGACGCGCTGTTCATGGTCTGTTCACCGGCACCGCAGATCACCGGGTTTTTCAGGGTCAAAGACCCAATGTGCGTCGTCAGACGGCTCATGGTGTTGCCTCGATTGTTGACCCGGTCAGATGTTCATCAGGCGCGCGGCATTGAGTGAGGTCATCTTGCGCACATCGTCCTCGCTGTAACCCAGGTCAAGGACGGTTCCGATCACGTTGCGGAAGCCGTCGACGATGGTCGGGTTGCCTTGCTGGCCGAGGTCCGAGCCGAGAATGGTCAGGTCCACGGTGCCGGCTTCGATGACCTGCGCGAGGAATTCACCGTCGTAGAATTTGAACTTCGAACCCGGTACCCACATGCACATCGAATGCTCCATGTACACGCCTTCACTGGCGAGTTGGCGCATGTCATCGAGGGTGGCATCGACCACGTAGGTCGGATGGTTCACCAGCAGGCGCTTGACCCCGCGTTTGCGCGCCTCTTCGAACAGCGGCCAGATTTCCCTGATGTTCAGGTGCCCGGCCGAAAGCACGACATCTTCAGCGGCAATCAGGTCGAGGATGCCTTTGACTTCTTCGCGCAACTTGCCGTCGTCGTCGAGCACCGTGAGCGGAATCGGTTGCAGCATGCGCTGGGTGGTCTGCGGGAATTTATCGACGAACTTCACATCCTGATGATGATGGGCAATGTGATTGGCCGAAGAGAACGTCGGCATCCACACTAGCTTCGCGCCCAGCTTCAGGCCGTGCTCGACGGCATGAATGTTCAAGCCACCCACCGAGTTGTTAAGCGGTACGCCGGACAGCATCTGCACGTTGAGTTCGGAGAAATGCTTGTTCAAAAGGGTCGTGACCGGCGTGCAGGAATAGTAGTGATCCTTGAGCAGGACCGCTTTCAGACCGGCTTCGGACGCTTCCTGCATGGCTTCGATATGGTCGCAGTAGCGGGGCATGACCGAAGGGCCGCTGTGGCAGTGCAGGTCGATCGCGCCGCGTACCAGGCTGTCAATCTGGGCTTCACGATCTACAGAGGAGGAGGTTTGGGCTTTGGCGTTCATCACGGGCACCTTTGTTGGGCATTGTTCTTGTGGAATGGGTTCACATCAGCGCGACGCGGCGTTGTGGAAGCGTTCGACTTGCTCCGACCACCCCTTGCGCAGGACGGCTTGATCCGAGCCGACGATAAAAAAGGCCGCGCCATGGGCGGCGTAGCGTTCGACATCGTTGATGTGCGCAACGAAAAGTCCGGCGGCCTTGCCAGCTCGGCGGGCAGCCTGCAAGGTCTGGATCACGGCTTGCTCGACAACCTCATGATTGAGATCAAAATGGCGCAGCGACACCGCTAGGTCAGCCCGACCGACGAACAAGCAATCGACGCCGTCAACGTTGGCAATGGCGTCCAGATGATCGAGGGCGGCGGCATCCTCGATCTGGCAAATCACCGCCGCACGGCCATCGTGGAAATCAATGTGCCGGGCCAGCGCCATGAGTCCATAACCTCCCGCGCGCGGTGAGTTGGAAAAGCCACGGTGACCTTCCCGGTAGCGGGTTGCGGCAACAATGTCGTGGGCTTGGGCGGCGCTGGTGACATGCGGTAGGACCAGGCCGGCGGCACCGAGATCCAGAGCCTGGAGCAGAGTCGCTGGCCGGTTGTCGGCTACGCGGACCAGACCGGGGATGGCGGCCGCCTGGCAAGCCAGCAGGCCAATATCCAGGCTGGTGCTGGAGAAACCGGCATGCTCGGCGTCCAGCACCACGGCATCCAACCCAGCGATCCCGGCGATCTCAATCGAGGCGTGGGCGGGTGTCTTGATAAAGCTGCTCAACAGCCGTTCGCCCGCCAGCAGCCGCTGGCGCAAGGTTAGGCTGCTCATGACGCGCTCTTCGCGATGGCGAACTCGTTGGCCTGATATTCCACTAGATGCTGGTAGTCCTCGCGCAGGGGGGAGAACACATCAAGGTTCATCACCACTTCATCCCCCAACGGCTCGGCGTAATGCACCACATGCGGCGGGATGCGCAACATGCTGCCTGGCCCGCCTTCAACCACCTCGTCACCTAAATGAAAGCGCACGCGCCCCTGTACGATGATCACCAGTTGTTCGAAGGTGTGGCTGTGGGGGAAAACGTCCATGCCCGGGGTCAGCCAGTTCATCACGCAGATGGTGGCATCGCCCCGGAAGCCGACGCGTTCTACGCCTTTACGTACGGTTTCACGGGGCAGGTCGTTCCAATTGTGCAGCAGGGCCTGGGCCAGGTTCATTGTGGAAATCCTCAGTTGCCGAGACAGTGAAGGGTCTGTCTTGATTGTTTTATGTGTTTCGCTGTAAAGAACATAGTTTCTTTTGTAGATAAAAGCTACTCCCGCCGAATGCGTGCCGTCAACTCCTCTTGGCAGAACTTTTTACGGCACATAATGACTTGACAGAGGAGAAATTCCGGCCCTAGGATTGTGTCTAACAGAAAAACAATGTTTCGCACAGAGGAATAGTGCAGAAACCTCTTCAGTATCGCGAGGAATCACAATGCGTGTTATCGAATCCATCCTGATTGACGGTCACTGGTCCCGAGGCAGTCATGAGCAACAGGGGGCGGTCTTCAATCCCGCCACTGGCGAACACATCGCCGATCTGGGTTTTGCCAGCCACGCTGATCTGGATCGAGCCTTGGTTGCAGCTGCCAAGGGGTTTGAGGTCTGGCGTAAGACGTCGGCGTATGACCGTTCGAAAATTCTGCGTCGTGCCGCTGATCTGGTGCGTGAGCGCTCGGATGCGATTGCCGAACTGATCACCCTGGAGCAGGGCAAGCCGCTGGCCGAGGCGCGCATGGAAGCCTTTGGTGCCGGTGACCATATCGATTGGTATGCTGAAGAAGGCAGACGGGCTTATGGTCGAGTGATTCCGCCTCGTGCACGTGGAGCTCGGCAGATGGTGTTGCGCGAGCCTATTGGCCCGGTCGCGGCATTCAGCCCGTGGAATTTTCCGGTTAGCCAGTTGGTACGCAAAATCGCCGGTGCCTTGGCGGCAGGCTGTTCGATCATTGCCAAGGGGCCGGAAGAAACACCTTCTTCCTGCATCGAGTTGTGCCGTGCATTCCAGGACGCCGGTGTACCGCCCGGCGTGCTTAATCTGGTGTTTGGCGTTCCGGCAGAGATCTCTGACTACCTGATCCGCTCGGAGGTGATCCGCAAGATTTCCTTCACCGGTTCAGTACCGGTCGGCAGGGCACTGGGGGCATTGGCCGGGCAACACCTCAAACGCTGCACGCTGGAGCTGGGCGGTCATGCGCCGTTCATTGTCTGCGATGACGTGGATGTCGAGGCAGTCGCAGCGTTGGGTGCGAGTTTGAAGTTTCGCAACGCTGGGCAGATCTGCGCATCGCCCACGCGCTTTTTTGTTCAGCGCGGGATCTATCAGCAATTTGTCAGCGCGTTCAGCAAGGCCGGCGCAGCATTAAAGGTGGGTGCTGGTGACGCCGCCGATACACAGATGGGGCCATTGGCCAATCCTCGCCGGGTCGCGGCGATGCAGGCCTATGTCGATGACGCATTGGCCGTTGGGGCGACCTTGGCCGTGGGTGGACAGAACACTGCGCAACCGGGCTTCTTCTTCCCGCCAACCGTACTGGCGGACGTGCCGGACAGCGCGCGGGTGATGCACGAAGAACCCTTTGGCCCGATTGCATCCATCGTCGCCTTTGATGATCTGGAGGAGGTGATTGGCAAGGCCAACGCGCTGCCGTTTGGTCTGGCGGCGTTTGCTTTCACCCGCTCGATTCAGCGTGCCATCTTGCTGGCGGATGAGCTGCAAAGCGGCATGGTTTCGATCAATCACTTTGGCATCGCGGCACCGGAAACCCCGTTCGGCGGTATCAAGGACAGTGGCTACGGCAGCGAAGGTGGCAGTGAGGGACTGGACGCTTACCTGACCACCAAGTTCGTCAGTCAGGTTGGCTGATCCTCAATTGACCGAACCCGCCGCGAGTATCGTCAGGCCGCTGAAAACCTGATCACCTCAGGCGGGGTATTGATCGTGGTCAGACTGTAGATGTCTTCACCCGAGCCACCGCTTTCTAATGAAAGAAAGGTTGCCCGGGTGAAGCTCGTTATGTGTTTTAGTGTTTCTTTAAGCGATACGATAGGTAAGAATAGCGAAACGCAACCAGCCGTAATCAAGGTTCAGAACCACAGAGGTGAGCAGTGAAAGCAGAAGACAAGGACCTGAAAGAGGCGACTGCCACTGGACCGGTTTTGTTGGAGTCGGTCGAAATGGTTTTCCGATTGCTGGATGAACTGACAGCTGCCCGGCGTCCATTGGGAGTCACCGAGCTGGCACAGCTGATGCAAACCGCCAAGCCACGCACCTATCGCCATCTGGCTTCGATGCGGCAGCTGGGCATTCTCGAGCAGGACCCGAGCACCGAAAAATACCTGCTGGGTGCGCGCCTGGTCGCCTATGGCGAAGCTGCCAGCGAGCAGTTTGATCTGCGCGCACTGGCCGATCCTTACCTGACGCGGATTCGTGACAACACTGGCCAAAGTGCGCTGCTCTCGGTGGCCACCCATGACTCCGCGCTGGTGGTCTCCTGTGTCGAGTCCAAGGCCAATGTCTGTATTTCGGTCAAGCCGGGCAATCGGGTTCTGCCTTACTGCTCGGCCCAAGGACGCACGGTATTGGCGTTCGCCGATGCGGCGACCCAGCAACGGGTGATGCGGCGCAAGATGCCACGCTTGACTGACAAAACCATGTGCGACCCCGAAGAGCTGGCACAACGTCTGGCGCTGATTCGCGAGCGTCTTTATGACGACGCCGATGGCGAAATCACGGTCGGTATCAATGCGTTGTGCTGCCCACTGTTTCGCGAGAACGACGTAATCGTCGGCACCATCGGCATTGTAGGGCCCAGCTCGGCGATTCCAGTGCCACCGCCGGCCAACATGCTCAAGGAGCTGCAAGCGGCGGCCGCCGAAATCAGCGAGCGATTGCACGCTGCGACTTACAACAGGAAGTCGCCACGCTGAAATCATCCGCATTAAAAACCGCTCTCCTGAAGCGGTTTTTTTACGACTGGATTTTTTGCTCAGACGGCATTTTCCTTGCGGTGGGTCAGATGCCGCGACAGCACCAGAAGGACGGTGGCAAACAGCACCATAATCGTCGCGGCCGCCAGCAACACCGGGCTGAGGGATTCTCGGGCGGTGGTGAACATTTCCCGGGGCAGGGTGCGTTGATCGGGGCCGGCGAGAAATATGGTGACCACCACCTCATCCAGCGAGGTGGCGAAGGCAAACAACCCGCCTGAAATCAGTCCCGGCGCAATCAGAGGAAGCGTCACTTTGCGCAGGCAGATCCAGGGCGTTGCGCCCATACTCGCGGCCGCCCAGAGCAGGCGTTGATTCAGCCCGCTGAGGGCCGAACCGACATTGATTACCACAAAGGGAACCGCCAGGGTGGTGTGGGCCAGCACCAGACCGCCGAAGGTGCGGGTCAGGCCCAGACTGGAGAACACAAAGTACATGCCGACGCCGACAATGACCGCCGGAACGATCATCGGTGCAATCAGCAGGACTTCGATGAAGCGCCGCCCGGGCAAGCGCTCATGGCTCAAGCCGAGGGCCGCCAAGCCACCGAGCACCACGGCGCAGACGGTGCTGAGAATGGCGATGGAAAAGCTGTTGAACAGCGCGCCGAGCCATTGTGTCGAGCCGAAAAAGTCCTGATACCAGTGCAAGGTCAGGCTGTTGATCGGCAACGACATGTAACGACTGTCACTGAACGACAAAGGCAATACGATCAGGATCGGCAGCACCAGAAATGCCAGCACCAGCCAGCCGCTCAGAGACAGGCTGAAAAAGCCCAGAAAACTCATCGGTCCTGCGTTGGGATTCTTAATCATCAGTGTGTCCCCTGGGAGCGGCCACGAGCGAGTCGGGCCTGAATCAGGTAGAGCAGGGTGGTGACCGCTAACAGGATAATTCCCAGTGCGGAAGCCAGACCCCAGTTCAAGGTGCCCGTGGTGAATTGAGCGATGTAGTAACTGATCATCTGGTCACCCGGTCCGCCGATCAGGGCTGGGGTGATGTAGAAACCCAGGGTGACGATGAATACCATCAAGGCACCGGCAGCAAGGCCCGGCAAGACCTGAGGCAGGTAGACTCGAAAGAAGGTGAACACCGGGCGCGCGCCCATCGAATAGGCTGCTTGAATCAGCAGTTTATTGCTCGACTGCATGGCCGACAGCAGCGGAAAAACCATGAACGGCAACATGACGTGCACCAGTGCCAGAATCACGCCGAAACGGTTGTACAAAAGGCGCATCGGCGCATCGATTATTCCCAGATACATCAGGGTGGTGTTGACCACGCCATTGTCCTGGAGCAACACCATCCATGCAGTGGTGCGCACCAGAATCGAGGTCCAGAACGGCAGCAGGATCAGCAGCAGAAGCAGCAGAAGCAGGTTACGAGTGCGCGGAGTGCGTCGATCGAGAAAGCTGCACAGTGGAAACGCCAGCAATACGCAAATCACCGTAGTGGCCGCGGCGATGGCAAAAGTACGCAGCAGGATCGATCGATACAAACCTTCCTCTCCTTTGCTGACGATCCCTTCGTTGTAATCGTGCTTGAGGTCCAGGGCTGAAAGCACATGGAAACTTCCAGCGGGGCCAGTGGCGCGCTTGAAGGTTTGCCAGGTTTCTTTCGTCAGCCAGCGTGGGTCCAGGGTGGCAAACGCCTGCGCTGAACCGTCCAGGCTATCAACTGAACGCTTGGCAGCGGTGAGCATGGCGCGCATCTGCGGAGCTTCGTAAGACAGCCGCCGGGCAACAGCGGCCAGGTCTTTGGAAGAGACCGCTCGCAGGTCCTGAGCGAACGGCTGCAGCAGACGTTCATCAGGGGCTGATCGCCCGTCCCACTGTTTGAGCGCGAGTGCGGTTTGGGGCAGCGCGTCGGGCAGTTCGGTGTCCGCCACGCCACGCCATAACAGCGTGGCAATCGGCCCGACAAAGGTAATCAGCAAGAACAGCACCAGCGGCGCCATCAGGGCGTAGGCCCGCCATAGCGCCCGATAATTCTTGCGGGCGGCTACGGGCAGTGGAAGAGCGATCATGGTCATTTCAGGGCCTCAGGATGATTACTTGGCAGACCAGGCGGTCCACTTGGCGCTGAGCTCATCGACGCGTTCCACCCAGAATTTGTCGTCTATCGTCAAAACGTTCTGGCTGTTCTGAGGCGCACTTGGCATGTCCGCCAGCACCTTGGGGTCCACCATGGCGATGCCTTTGATCGCGGTGATCCCGGTAGGCTGTAGCGCTGGCCAGAGTTTTTGCTGCTCGGGTTTGCCCATTTCCTTGAGCAGGCCATACGCGGCTTCGGCGTTAGGCGAGTTTCTGAGGATCACCCAGCTGTCCATGGTCTGAAGCGATTGGTTCCAGACCAGGCCAAAAGGTTTGTGATCCTGATTGATCGCATTGGTCACTCGACCATTGTAAGAGGTGGTCATGGCGACCTCGCCAGAAGCCAGCAGTTGCATCGGTTGGCCACCGGATTTCCAGAACAGCAACTGATCCTTGATTTGATCCAGTTTGGCGAATGCGCGTTTCACGCCATCGGGTGTCGTCAGCACTTTGTAGACGTCCGATACCGGCACGCCATCGGCCATCAGCGCAATCTCAAGATTGCCCTTGGGACCCTGGCGCAGAGCGCGTTTGCCCGGATACGTTTTCAGGTCGAAGAAATCGCTCCAGCCCTTGGGTGTGCCGTTGAGTTTCGACTTGTCGTAACCCAGCACGAAGTTGTAGACCGCTGCGCCCACACCGCACTCACTCGCGGCTGACGGAATGTAGTTGTCCTTGCCGCCAATGCGGGAGAAATCCAGAGGGAGGAACAAGTCTTCGCCGCAACCCAGCTGCAAGTCTTCACCTTCGACCTGAACCACGTCCCAGCCACTGTCCGGGCCCTCTGCTTTTGTACGAAGGATTCCAATGCCGCTGTCCCAGGAATCTTCCACTACTTTGTTGCTTGACGCTTTGGCATACGGCGCGAAAAAAATCTGCCGCTGCACGTCCTGATAGCTGCCACCCCAGGAAACGACGGTGAGGTCGCGGGCTTGAGCGGTACTCGAAAGGGCGCCGACACACAACATTCCGAGGACGGTGGATAAGGTGAGAAGCGGTTTGCGGTTGACCATGATTGACTCCAGAGCTGGGTTTTTAATCGTTCTTGTGGGCAGCAATAGAAAAAATGCGGTGATTCTGGTTGTTGTTATCGATCTCTCATTGGCAGACAGTTCAAGGCAGAAGTAACGAATGCTCGCGAGGCAACGCCAGTGCCACTGTCTCGCCCGGAACGGGCAGGGCGCGGTTCAAGCTGCCGGGGTTGAGTTTCATCGTCAGTGGTGTGCCACTGGGCATGGTCAGTCGCAGGTTGCAATGGGCACCGTGGAAAATGCTGTCGATCAGGCGCGCCTGCAAGGCGGGTTCTCCGGGGTTGGCCAAACGTACGTTTTCAGGACGGATAGCCAGAGAGGCCGAGTCACCGACGGCCAACGGGGCGACATTGCACGGTACTTCGCGAATCGAACCATCATCGTTGAGGCGGATGGTGGCGCTGGAGTTGCCGAGGTGGGTTATCACACCGTCGAGCAAGTTGGTCTCACCCAGAAAGTTGGCGACAAACCGGCTGCCTGGGCGGTTGTAGATGGCTTCTGGTCGGTCAATCTGTTCAATCTTGCCGTCATGGAAAACCGCTACACGATCAGACATGGTCATCGCCTCGTCCTGGTCGTGGGTGACGTAGACGAAGGTGATGCCGAGTTGGCGGTGGATACTCTTGAGTTCCAGTTGCATGCGCTCACGCAGAGCTTTATCCAGTGCGCCCAGCGGTTCATCCATCAGCAGCATGCGCGGGCGATATACCAAGGCCCTGGCCAATGCGACACGTTGCTGCTGTCCGCCGGAAAGCTGGGCCGGACTGCGCGACGCGAAGCCGCTCAATTGCGCCAGTTCCAGTGCTTCACCGACTCGCTGTTTACGCTCGGTAGCGGAGACTTTGCGCAGATTCAATGGGAATGCCACGTTCTGTTCCACCGTCATGTGCGGAAATAACGCATAACTCTGGAACACCACACCCATGTCGCGCTTGTAGGCGGGAAGCCGACTGATATCGTGGCCATCCATAAATATTTGCCCCCGATCCGGCGAGTCAAATCCCGCCAGCATCATCAGCGTTGTGGTCTTGCCTGAGCCGCTAGGCCCCAGGAGCGACAGAAATTCACCCTGGGCAATTTCCAGGTTCAAGTCATTCACCACCCAGCTGCGTTCATCGTAGGTCTTGTGAACCTTTTCGAACCGCACCAGCGGCTGTGTGCACGCTTGCTGCACTGGAAGGGAGGGTTGGGGCGACGGTGCGTTCATGGGCTTGGCTCGTTCTTTCATGGCTGAAACCGCAGTCATTGCTGCATCCCTGCGTATACCTCGTCGAGGGATTCAGCCACGGCTTTGAGGATGACCTCGATCTGAGTTGCGTTGATGATCAGGGGAGGGGCCATGACCAGCGAATCTCCCAGCGCCCTGAGCAGGACACCGCGACGTTGAAGCGCTTCGGCGACCTGTCCTGCCACCTTCAATTGCGCAGGGAAAGGCTCACGGGTTTGTTTATCAGCTACAAATTCCAGCGCAGCCATCAAGCCAATACCTCGCGCCTCGCCGATCAGCGGGTGATCACCGAATGCGCGAACGCCCTCCTGTAAACGCGGCGCCACGGCGGCGACGTTGGACAGGATGTCGAGTTCGTCATACATCGCCAGGGTTTCCAGCGCCACGGCCGCAGCCACCGGATGTCCGCCGTAGGTGTAGCCGTGGCCGAACCCGCCCAGTGCGTTGCTTTGGTCGGCGATGACTTGATAGATCGTGTTACTGATCAGTAAAGCAGAGATGGGTTGGAAGGCCGCTGACAAGCCCTTGGCGCAGGTCATCATGTCCGGTTCCAAGCCCATGGCTTGCGAGCCCCAATAATGGCCGGTGCGACCGAATCCGCAGATCACCTCATCGGCGACCAGCAGAATGTCGTACTTGCGCAGCACGGCCTGGACCTTGGCGAAATAGGTCGCTGGGGGAACGATGACGCCACCGGTGCCCATGACCGGCTCGGCGAAGAACGCGCCGATGGTGTCGGGGCCGGCCTCGAGAATGGTCTGTTCAAGCTCATCGGCCAGACGGCTGGCGAAGTCCTCCTCACTTTCACCGGGGAGACCCTGGCGATAAAGGTGCGGGCAGCGCACATGAATCACATCGGCCAGCGGTTCACCCCAGCCTTTATGCATGTTCGGCAGACCGGTCAGGCTGGCGGCTGCCAACGTGGTGCCGTGATAGCTGCGCTGGCGGGCGATCAGCTTGATTTTCCCCGGCTTGCCGATGGCGTTGTGGTAGTAGCGAACCAGTTTGATGGCGCTATCGATGGCTTCCGAGCCGGAGCTTTGGAAAATCACTTTGCTCAAGGTGGAAGGCGCTCGCTCGATCAGCGCAGTGGCCAGGTCGATCACCGGTTGGGTGGTGCGGTGCGCAAAGGTCTGTTGATAAGGCAGCTTGAGCATCTGTGCGTAGGCCGCTTCGGCCAGTCGCGGCTGACTGAACCCCAGCGTTGCGCACCACAATCCCGACATGCCCTCGATGTACCGATTGCCGTCAGTGTCGAAGACGTAGATCCCTTCCCCTCGCTCTATCACTAAAGGGCCGATCTGCTCGTGCAGGCGCAGGTTGGTCTGTGGGTGGAGGTGGTGGGCAATGTCCTTGCTCGCAAGGGGTGAATCGATCGCCGTCATAGTGTATCCCTCGGTGATTTTTTGTATGCGTATGCGTGACGTGGTTTCTTTTTTACGAGGATTTTTTATAAGCGTCAAACACTATTTTGTTTCGTTCACAAAAATACTGTTTCGTTCAGTGGTCCTGGCGCTTGGAATGATGCGATTTGTTTTTTGGCTGCTTTATTTGTTTTATATCAAGATCAAAGGCTTACGATACGCATGGACCAAAGATGAATCGAAGGTGGGTGTGTCGGTGGTCTTGCCTGCGTTTGCGTTCTTGATTTTGCCCGAGCGGTATGAGAAACAGGCGTAACTAAAGAAACGGCTGTACCGCCTGTCGAAACGATTAACGGCAATCAGGCTGGCATCCACCATGGCTATTTTTCAGGGAGCCCACATGAGTGACGACATTGGTAAGGGAGGGGTGCGCTCCGTGCAGCTGGCGCTCGATGTGTTGGAGCAGGTTGCCGGTGCTCAGGGGGAAATCGGCGTCAGTGAGCTGGCTGTAAAATTGGCCACGACCAAGGGGTCGGTATTCCGCCATTTGAAAACACTGGTGGAAAGGGGGTATTTGAGTCAGAACCCGGCCACTTCCCGTTACCGGCTTGGCATACGCACATATGTGTTGGGTCAGGCTGCCGCATCGGGCATTGATCTGCTCAGCGCATCTGGCGATGCTATGCGCGATTTGCGTGAGGAGCTTGGTCTGTCCGTGGTGTTGTCGGTTCTGGAAGGAGGGCGCCTGACAGTTGTCACTACCAGTCTGGGCAAGGCCTCACTGGAGATTGGCGTGCGGCCGGGCACTGAGCTGCAATTGCATTGCAATGCTCAAGGCAAAGTGGCGCTGGCGTTTGTGCGTCACCTGATGGACGAATGGGCATCGCGCACGAATTTGCAACGACACACTGAACACACATTGGTTGATCCTAAGGCGCTTGAGGGGGAGGTGCAACAGGTGCGCCTCAATGGCTATGCCGTGGCCATCGAAGAGGAAACTCGGGGTATCTGTGCCTTGGCTGCCCCGATATTCAATGGGGCCAACGAGTTGGTTGGAACCTTGGCCATTGTCGGAACCGTGCAACATATTCCAAGGCAACCCCTGGACAGCCAGATAGAGGCATTGCGCCGATCTGCGCTGCGCATCTCCTGGAATCTGGGCTACAAGGGCTCATTCAGCAGCACCCACCTTAATTGATGCAGGGGTCACCTTGGACGGGTATAGGCCGATACTCTACCGCTTCCTACTATGGGGTCATGTTCAATGCTCCCGTCAGGGGAATAGGAAGCCTGAGTCATGGCGATCGACAGTAATGATTATTCACGCCTGAGTCCTGCAGCTCGTTTATTTCTTGAGCGCTCACACGGTCACTTTATTGATGGGCAATGGCAGTCGCCAACCGCCAGCATCGCGGTGCTCGACCCCTCCAGTGGTCGTCAGATCAGTGCCATTGGGGCAGGGAGTGCCGCAGATATCGACGGAGCAGTGCAGGCTGCTCATCGCGCCTTCAATCATCCGTCCTGGCGCGGACTTGCACCGCTGGATCGTGAACGTCTGATCTTGCGCCTGGCCGAGTTGATCGAAGCTAACGCAGCACTTCTTTCCCAGGTCGAAAGCGTCGACAACGGCATGCCGTTGGGGTTTGCCGAAATCAACGTGGGCGGCGCCGCTGGTGTTCTGCGCTATATGGCAGGCTGGCCTTCGAAGATCGTCGGTGATACGGTCGATGTGAAGATGCCGTTTCCCGGTAGCCAGTTTTTCGCCTACACCGCCCGCGAAGCGGTGGGCGTGGTGGGTGCCATCGTGCCATGGAATGTGCCGTTGATGATGGCGATCTGGAAGCTTGCTCCGGCACTGGCAGCCGGTTGTACAGTCGTGCTGAAACCGGCGGAGGACGCCTCACTGACGGCATTGATCCTGGCTGATCTGATTCAGCAGGCCGGTTTTCCAAACGGCGTGGTGAACATCGTGACGGGCTACGGTGCAGAGGCCGGCGAAGCACTGGTGCGACATCCCCTGGTAGCGAAGATTTCCTTCACCGGATCCACTGAGACCGGCAAATACATCAATCGCCTGGCCACTGACAGCTTGAAGAAAGTCACCCTCGAACTGGGCGGTAAATCGCCAACCATCGTGTTCGATGACGCGGATCTGGAACAGGCTATCCGCGGTGCGGCCAATGCGATTTTCACCAACGCCGGGCAGATCTGTGTCGCCGGTGCGCGTTTGTATGTGCAGCGACGGGTGTATGAGCAGGTCCTGGAAGGAGTCGCCCGACAGGCTGACAGTCTGCAACTCGGAGCCGGGCTCAATGCGGGTAGCCAGATGGGGCCATTAATCAACGCTCGTCAGCTCGAAAGAGTGCAGGGTTACGTGCAGCGAGCTGTGCAGGGGGGCGCAAGCCTGGTTACCCAAGGGCGCTCGCCTCAAGGCGGGGGTTTCTTTGCGGCGACGGCGGTACTCGCCGACATCAAGCAAGGGGATGACCTGGTGCAGCAAGAAATTTTCGGCCCGGTCCTCGCCGTATTGCCATTCGATGACCTCGAAGAAGCGGCACTGCTTGCCAATGACACTGCATACGGTTTGGCGGCGAGTGTGTGGAGTCGCGACTTGAGCCGCGTTCATCGGCTAGTTCCTCTGCTCAAGTGCGGCAAGGTGTCCGTTAATACCGAAGGCTTTCCTTATCCGGCGTTACCGGAGGGCGGTACCAAGCAATCAGGTTTTGGCCGTGATCTTGGCCGTGAAGGGTTGGATGGTTATCTGGAAAGCAAAACCGTGCTGGTTCGGATTTCCTGATCTGCCTGAGTTTTACCTGAGGATTACCTATGCCGCATTTCATTGTCGACTACACCGCCAATCTGGAGAACGAACTCGAGCTCGACGTTTTGTTCGGCAAAGTTCATCGGCAACTGATCGAAATGCAGTTGTTTCCCACTGGTGGAATCCGCAGTCGCGCACGGCGCATTGAGCACTACTGCTTTGCCGATGGCCTGGGCGACTACGCCGGTATCCATGTCGTGCTCAAGCTCAATGCCGCTCGCCCGAAGGCTGTACGTGAGGAGATAGGCAAACACATTTTCGCCACGCTCCAGGCACATTTTGCCGATCTGCAGGCGCGCCGCTATCTCGCGTTATCGATGGAAGTGGGGCTGTTTCATCCAGAGTCTTTCTTTAACTCAAACAATTTGCATGCACTGTTCGATCACCCTCCAAGGTGAGGACACGCAGTTGAGCCATCCCTGTCCCGAGTGCTCGGGGCAAGGCTGCCTATCCAATGACTGGAGTGAGAATCATGAAACTTGCATCACTTAAATCTGGTCGTGATGGTGAGCTGTTGGTGGTTAGCCGCGATATGAGCCAAGCAGTGAAAGTCGGTGATCGGGCACCCACGCTACAGTTTGCACTGGACCATTGGGACTCGCTTGAAGCCCCGTTGCGCCAGTTGTATGACGCGTTGAATGACGATCTGGTCGAAGGTGCTTTTGCTCTTGATATGGCGGCGCTAGGTGCTCCTTTGCCACGCAGTTATCAATATTTGGATGGGGCCTGCTACCTCAGCCATATTCAGCGTAATCGTGCCGCGCGGGGCGAGACCTTGCCGGCAGATCTGATGGAAAAGCCGCTCGTGTATCAGGGCATCTCCCATGGCTTCATGGCTTGGAATGAACCTATCTGTCTACCTGACGACGGCTTGGGCATCGACTTCGAAGCGGAAATTGCCGCGATCACCGGTGATGTACCCATGGGCGTCTCGCCGGAGAAAGCGACGGATTACATCCGGTTATTCGTGCTGCTCAATGAAGTTTCGTTGCGCACGCTGATCCCCGCTGAGCTCAAGCGCACCTTTGGTTTTGTTACCAGTAAATCAGCTTCAACCCTGGGCCCGATCGCCGTTACGCCCGATGAACTGGGCGAGCTCTGGGATGGCAAGCTGGTGTCCGGAAAAATGAAGTGCTGGGTTCGCGGCAAGCTCTTTGGCGATATCGAAACAGGCATCGATACACCCTTCCACTACGGGCACATGATTGCCCATGTGGCTCAGACCCGTGACTTCGAACCCGGAAGTCTCGTGGGGCTTGGCACGGTTTCCAATGAAGATGACAGTGTTGGCTGCGGCTGTATTGGCGAGTGGCGCGCTTTGGAAACCATCAAAACTGGCCAGGCCACGACCTCGCTGCTGAAGTTTGGCGAGCGCGTTAGGATCGAACATTTCGACCGCAAAGGGCGTTCGGTTTTTGGTGCCATCAATCAGGTTGTTGCACAACGCAAAATCAACTGATCCAGACAATCAACCCCAGAATAGGGAGTTCATCATGCTCTGTAAAAGTCTTCATCACGCGGCCTTTCGTTGCAAGGATGCCAAGGAAACCGTGGAGTTCTATACGAATGTCCTCGGTCTGAAATTCATTCACGCGATGGGCGAGGACCATGTCCCGTCAACAGGCGCCTACAGCCCGCATATTCATATTTTTTTCCAGATGGAGGACGGTAGCTGCATCGCCTTTTTTGAACTGCCCAATGACCCTGGCGCGGTTTCCGGGCGCGACCCCGAAACTCCGGGCTGGGTCCAACACTTCGCTTTTCGGGTCAAGGATGTCGAGACTCTGCTGCAAGCCAAGGCTGATCTGGAGTCCAAAGGCGTCAAGGTATTGGGGCCGGTCAATCATGATGATTTTCTGCTGTCGATCTACTTTTTCGACCCTTCGGGGCATCGCCTTGAATTGGGTGTGCATACTGCTACCCCGGCTATGGACGAGGAGTACGAGCGTGATGCCCAGGCAGTACTGATGCATTGGGATGAACGTCATAATTGGTCGGAGCGCGAACTGATCTTCGGCGCGGCTCACGGCTACAAACACTAGCCACAGCCGCATGGCGCTTACGTAACATCGTTATGCCCCTTTAGCCATTGCGCGCAAGGGGCTTTGTTCATTAAGGAGTCGACCATGTTGATGTCTCGCGCGCAGGTCAGCACACCGCTGGCAACCCGTTGCCTGACCCGCCTCTGCCGCCATTGGAGCCACAAGTTCGCGGTCAGTTTCGACGAGAAGAAGGGCGATATCTTTTTCGACCCGTCCCGTTGCCTGTTGGAAATCAATGAAGACGGATTGCTCTTCACCCTTCACGCTCCTGATCTGGCACAACTGGATGAACTGGAACCGGTAGTGGCAGATCACTTGCAGCGCATGGCCGGTGAGGATCCGCTGGTCATAAGCTGGCAACGCTGAAATTATTGACCGACAAACAAAACGGGCGTCTCGATAGGCGCCCGTTTTCATTTATTCCTTATAAATGGGTCAGTACACCCATGGGGCAGGATCAAGCCTTATCCCTCGATGAACCGCTATCAGTAGCGAATCATCACCGACTTCAGCTCGGTGTAATCATCAATAAAAGCGCTGCCAAACTCTCGACCAACCCCGGAGGATTTGTTGCCGCCAAAGGGCACCGCCGGATCAAGCATTGTGTGCATGTTCACCCACACAGTACCGGCCTCGATGGCGGGCACCATGCGCAGGGCCTTGCTCAGGTCGTTGGTCCATAGGCTGGCGCTCAAGCCATAAGGTGTGTTGTTCATCAACTCCAGCAGTTCTTCTTCGGTGTCGTAAGGGAAGAAGGTCGCAATCGGGCCGAATGTCTCCTCGTTGAGCAACGTGTCGTTGACAGTGTTAGCGAGGATTACCGTCGGTTCGATGTAGCAGCCTGGGCGGTCGATCAGGTTGCCACCGTGAATGATGGTGTTGTTTTCTGCGCGTGCCTTGGCGAAAAACTCGCCAAGTTTAAGTTGATGCTGGCGGTTGGTGACCGGGCCGAATTCGGTGCGCTCATCCAATGGCGAGCCGATGTTAAGTTTGCTCAGGCGTTGGGCCAGTTTGTCCATGACCGGATCGATCTGCGAGCGATGGACGAAGAAGCGCTCGGCTGCGGCGCAGATTTGCCCGGAATGCAGGAAGCCTGCCTCAATGATGCCGTTGACGGCCTTGTCCAGATCCACATCACGCAGGAAACCCGCGGAGTTTTTGCCGCCCAGCTCCAGGGTCGCGCGGGTCAGGCCGGCACCCATGGCACTGCGGCCGACGGTAATACCGGTTGGCACCGAACCGGTGAACGAACCTTGTTCGTGCCTGGGTGTTCGATCAGGCCTTTGCCCACCAGACCACAACCCGTCAATACGTTCAGCGCACCGGCAGGAAAGCCGGCCTCAATGGCCAGTTCGGCGATTCGCAGGATTCCTTGCATGACCGTAAAGCTGCACACGATGATCATCCGACAATGCTAGAATGTAGTTAATTTATTAACTAATTATGACTCAGAATCTACGCCAATGCCCAAGCCGCGCCAATCATTGACCCTCACATTGCTCCATGCACGCGAAGCCGCCATGGGTTTTTTCCGTCCCTCGCTGAATCAACACGGTTTGACCGAGCAGCAATGGCGGGTCATTCGTATCCTGAGCCAGCACGATGAGCTTGAGATCAATCGCTTGGCTGAGCTGGCGTGCATCCTCAAACCGAGCATGACCGGCGTGCTGATGCGCATGGAGGCCGCGGGCATGGTTGAACGTCGCAAAGCGGAACAAGATCAACGGCGAGTACTGGTGCGGCTGGCTGAGAAGGGGGAAGCCTGCTTCAGCTCGATGAGCCAGAGTATGGAAGCGAATTATCAGCGGTTGCAGGCTGGCTTCGGCGAGGAGAAGTTGCAGACGTTATTGACGTTGCTCAACGAACTGAAAACGCTCAAGCGCTAATCACGAGTGATGCATAACCCATCCCAGCATTGCGCTGGGGACGGTTTTGTTATTGTCAGGCAAACGTTTCAGGCTTGGCCGATTCCCAGGCACATGTACTTTTGCTCGATGTAATCATCGATGCCGTATTTCGAACCTTCGCGTCCCAGTGCCGACTGTTTGATACCACCAAACGGCGCCACTTCGGTCGAGATCAATCCTTCGTTTACACCGACCATTCCGTACTCCAGCGCTTCGCTGACGCGCCACGCACGCCCGAGATCACGGGTGTAGAGGTAAGACGCCAGGCCGAACTCGGTGTCGTTGGCCATCGCAATCGCTTCGGCTTCGGTCTCGAAACGGAACACCGGTGCTAACGGACCGAAGGTTTCGTCCCGCGCGACCAGCATCGCGGGAGTCACGTCGCCGAGGACCGTCGGCTCAAAGAAGTTGCCACCCAGCGCGTGGGTTTTGCCGCCTGCCAGCAAGGTGGCACCTTTACCCAGTGCATCACTGATATGTTCTTCGATCTTGGCCACAGCCTTGGCATTGATCAGCGGCCCTTGTTGCGCGTTATCCACGTCAGCGGCGCCGACCTTCAGTTGGTTGACCGCAGCCACCAGTCGTCGCGTGAATTCATCGTAGACACTGTTCTGCACCAGGATTCGATTGGTGCAGACACAGGTTTGCCCGCTATTGCGAAACTTTGAGCCCATGGCGCCTTCGACCGCTGCATCCAGGTCGGCATCTTCGAACACGATAAAGGGTGCGTTGCCGCCCAGTTCAAGGCTGACTTTCTTGATGGTCTCGGCGCATTGCGCCATCAAGGTTTTGCCGATACCGGTAGACCCCGTGAACGAGACCTTCTGAACACTTGGATTGCCGGTCAACTCGGCGCCGATTTCACGAGCACGGTTGCCGGTGACGATGTTCAGAACTCCGGCGGGGATACCCGCACGCTCACCCAGCTCAGCCAAGGCTAGTGCGGACAGCGGGGTTTCCGACGCTGGCTTTACCACGACCGTACAACCAGCGGCCAATGCCGGACCCACTTTGCGAGTAATCATGGCATTGGGAAAATTCCAGGGCGTGATGGCGGCTACCACGCCGATGGCTTGCTTGATCACCACCAGGCGGCGGCCCTGCTTGTCATGGGGGATCACATCACCGTAGATGCGCTTGGCTTCCTCGGCGAACCACTCGATGAAACTGGCCCCGTAGGCAATTTCGCCACGGCTCTCGGCCAATGGCTTGCCTTGCTCCAGACTGAGTAAGCGGGCAAGGTCTTCCTGATTGGCCATGATCAAGTCAAACCATTTGCGCAGGATAGTGCTGCGCTCTTTGGCGGTCTTTGCGCGCCAGGCGGGAAGGGCTGCTTGTGCCGCGGCGATCGCTCTGGCGGTTTCTGCCTGGCCCAGTGCGCTGACATGGGCAATCGTTTGGCCGTTGGCCGGGTTGGTAACGGCAAAACGCTCATTGTTATCGGCTTCGATCCACTGGCCATTTACATAAGCCTGTTCACGCAGCAATTGCACATCGTTAAGTTTCATTGTGTTTTCCAGGGCTGTCAGTAGACACTGCCACCCGCGCTGGTGGGCGCCGGTGAATCTTTGAAGGTTGCTGCAAGCGTTTGAAGTCCGCGCATCAGCACCGTGGTGTCTACGCCCACCGCAACGAACGCCGCACCCAGTTCGATGTAGCGCTTGGCCAGCTTCTGATCGGCGCTGAGAATGCCAGCTGCTTTGCCGGCTTTCTGGATGCGGGCGATGGCGTCCTCGATAGCAGCCTGCACTTCTGGATGGCCCGGGTTGCCGCGGTAACCCATTGAGGCGCTCAGATCCGCTGGACCGATAAAGACCCCGTCGACACCGTCTACAGCCGCGATGGCATCCAGATTGGCCAGGCCTTCGCGATTTTCGATCTGCACGAGCAGGCACATCTGTTCATCGGCTATGTCGAGGTAACCGGGAATGCTGTTCCAGCGCGACGCGCGTGCCAGCGCACTGCCGACACCGCGAACACCCTTGGGTGGGTAGTGGATTGCTCGAACCAGTTCCCGCGCCTGGTCTGCGCTTTCCACCATGGGCACCAACAACGTCTGCACGCCAATATCGAGCACTTGCTTGATCAGTGCAGTGTCGCCGATGACCGGGCGAATCACAGGATGGCTGGGGTAGGGCGCCACGGCCTGAAGCTGACCTAGCATCCCGCGCAGATCGTTGGGCGCATGTTCGCCGTCGATCAACAGCCAATCGAATCCGGCGTTGGCGGCCAGCTCGGCGCAGTAAGCATCTGCCAGTCCAAGCCAAAGGCCGATCTGTGCTTCACCGCTTTGCAGGCGAATCTTGAAGGTGTTTACAGGCATATCCATCGAGAAGATCTCCGATCAAACGAAACGACAGGCAATGGAGCCCAACATGTCGTAGTCGACATGGAAGGTATCGCCAGGATTGGCCGCAACAGGACGGGTGAAGGAGCCACCCAGGATGATTTGTCCTGGTTGCAGGGTGACGTCATAGGCCGCCAGTTTATTTGCGAGCCAGGCCACGCCCTTCGCCGGGTGGTTGAGTACCGCCGCTGAAACTCCGGACTCCTCGATCACGCCGTTGCGATAGAGCACGGCGGGTACCTTGCGCAAGTCGATCTCCGTGGGGCGCACGGCGCGACCGCCCATGACCACGCCGGCATTGGCGGCATTGTCGGAGATGGTGTCGAACACCTTGCGGGTCGCTTTGGTGTGCGGGTCGACCTGCTGGATGCGCGCGTCAATGATTTCCAGCGCCGGGCTCACCCATTCGGTGGCGTCCAACACATCAAAAACCGTCACGTTCGGACCTTTCAATGGCTTGCCCAGAATGAACGCCAGCTCGACCTCAACTCGCGGCACGATAAAGCGCTCAAACGGAATGTCGGTGCCTTCATCGAAGAACATGTCATCGAGGAGCGCGCCGTAATCCGGCTCGGTGATGTTGGAGGACACCTGCATGGCGCGAGAGGTCAGGCCGATTTTATGCCCGACCAACTTGCGACCGTCCTTGATTTTTTGGGCCACCCAGGCGCGTTGAATGGCATAGGCGTCTTCAATAGTGATCTCTGGATGCTCCAGGGAAAACTGACGTACCTGCTCGCGTGAGCGCTCGGCATGATCGAGGTGGGCGGCGGCTTGCTGAATAAGACGGTGATCAAGCATGACAATGATCTCTTACTGAGGGTTGACGATGGCGGCCTGGGTACGCAGCACCAGAAAACCACCGAGTGCAATGAGGAGTGCCAGGACGTAAAGGGCCAGGCTGGCACTCTGGGTTGTGTCGCGCATCCAGCCGATCAGATAGGGCGCGAAGAACGAAGCGATGCTGCCGAAGGAACTGATCAGGGCAATGCCAGCGGCTTGGGTGCTGTTGGAAAGAAAGGCCGGGGGTAACTGCCAGAACATCGGCAACGCAGCATTGGCAGCCATGCCGGCGACGATCAAACCACCCAGAACCAGCGTCGGGTTGGTGGGTGAGAGCCCGGCAACGGCAATGCCGGCGGCAGACATCAGTAGCGGCACACACAGGTGCCAGCGCCGCTCGCGGTGTCGATCAGACGAGCGCCCACAGCCGATCATGAAAAAACAACCGGCCAGATAAGGCACGGCACTGAGCAGACCGACCTTGCCGTCGCTGCCGATCCCCGCTCCGTGGATCAGCGTCGGCATCCAGAAGGCCAGGGTGTTGACCGCCAGCATCACCGCGAAATACACCGCCACCAGCAGCCACACCTGCGGGTTATTGAGAATGGCGGAGAACGAGGTGATCGATTTGCGGTGTTCTTCCTTGTTCAGTTGCTCGCGCAGCTGTTGCTTCTGGTCCAGCGTCAGCCACTTGACCGTCTCGAAGCGGTCCGGCAAGCACTTGAGCACCACCAGCCCGAGCAGGATGACGGGCGCGCCCTCGATGACGAACATCCATTGCCAGCCGCGCAGGCCGCCAAAGTCATGAAAGTGTTCGAGGATGCCGCCTGAGAGAGGGCCACCGATGACACCTGCCATCGGTACCGCGATCGCAAACAATGCAGTGATTTGCGCTCGACGAGCGGCGGGGTACCAGCGATTCAGAAACACCAGAATGCCTGGAAAGAAACCGGCCTCGGCCACACCGAGCAAAAAGCGCAGGACATAGAAACCCATAGGGCTGTCGATCAAAAACATGCAGGTCGACAACGCCCCCCACACGACCATTAGCGCGGCAATCCAGCGTCTCGGGCCAACACGGTCCAGGGCCATGTTGCTGGGTACGCCAAACAGCGCGTAGGCCACGAAGAACAGGCCGGCGCCAAGGCCGTAGACGGTGTCGCTGAAATTCAGGTCAGCGCTCATCTGCATCTTGGCGAAACCGATGTTGATCCGGTCGAGATGAGCGAAGAGGTAGCAGATCAACAACAATGGCATCAGACGCCAGGTGATGATGGTGTGAGTACGGTCGCGTGCAACAGTCTCGATAGTGTCGACAGTATTGGCTGTGCTCATGGTTTTATAATTTTTTGTCTGAGAGGCCGATGGAACGAACGGGCAGGCTGCGTTAACGGGCCTGAGCCTTGAGAAAGGCGTGGACGTTGTTCTCCTTGAAGTTGAGTTGCTCATGCAGTTCGATCATCTCGAACGACAACGCCAGCGGGCGCTGTGCCTGAAGCTCGGCGAAGTGCTGGGTGATGACCTCGAACAAACGCTCGGCGACTTTCTGCCGTGTCGCCAGATCACGGCCATGACCGACCTTCAAGGTCATATGGACGAACGCGTAATCATGCTTGCCGTCGGCCATACGCCAGGTGTCCAGGCGTACCCCGCGGCTACGGATGCCACCCAAAGGAAACACGCCACTGTCGCCCAGCGTGGCGTGGGCTTTTTCGAACAGGGCAGGCAGATCGGCTTGTTGTTCGATGTTGTCGGTGTACTCAGCAATGAAATGAGGCATGAACAGCTCCTTCGTGCCGCACGGTCATGCCGTGCG
Source organism: Pseudomonas cedrina subsp. cedrina (assembly GCF_001983175.1). Classification (GTDB taxonomy): domain Bacteria; phylum Pseudomonadota; class Gammaproteobacteria; order Pseudomonadales; family Pseudomonadaceae; genus Aquipseudomonas; species Aquipseudomonas cedrina. The sequence continues at coordinate 28,534 of NZ_MNPW01000021.1, read as the reverse complement.
GGCACACATCAAAGAGGGAAAATCGCGTTGATCTGACCGGTGCCTGAACTGGGGAACGGCTCGGTGATAATTTCAGCGGGCTTGTTGTAATCAGGCCCGCCGAGCAGACCGAGGAGCATGGCGGTGTCATGCATCTTGCCTTCGCCGAAGCAATGCTCGGCATAGTCCGGAAGCATGGCGCAGAACTCTTTCCAGCGGCCCTGGCGCCACAGCTCAGTCACGTGCAGGTCGACCTGCTTGTCGAACTCACGCGTCCAGCAGTGGATATTGGCTTCGGCATTGCGGTCATCGGAGAAGCGGTGTGACAGAGAGCCAGAGGCCAGCACCAGTACTTTTCGGTCACTCTTTTCAATGGCACGGCGTACAGCGGCACCGAAAGTGAAACTGTCTTGCAGGCGATGCCAGGCGCACCAGGCAGCGATCGAAACGACATTGAATTTCTGGTCTTGCGGTACGCCCATGTGCATATAGCGCATAGGCACCAGGGTTCCATATTCAAGCTCCAGGCTCGGGATGTTATGCGCCAGTGTGCGCACGTCAGCGGCGTTGGCTTCTGCAGCGATCAGCGCGCCCAGTTCTGGACATCCTGGGTACTCGTACTCCATGTCTTTGATGAAGTGCGGCAACTCGTTGCTGGTGTAGATACCTTTGAAGTGTTCGCCACAGTTGACGTGGTAAGCACTGTTGACCAGCCAGTGCACATCGAAAACCACCGCGGTGTCAGCACCCAGTTCACGGGCGCGACGGCCGATTTCCTTGTGTCCGGCAATGGCTGCTTCACGGCAGCCATGGTGTTTGCCGGGAAGCTCCGACAAATACATCGAGGGTACGTGACAGATTTTCGCAGCCAGGACGACTTCGCCCATGATGATTCTCCTGAAATTGTTGTTATGCGTTTCAATCCGACGGTAAGTGAAGCTGCGACAGGCCGATGCGCGACCCATCGCTGGCTTCAGCAATCGATATTGTGGTTATAGTCCCCAGCGTGGAATGTGATGGCTGCCCATAGAGATGCAGATGTTCTTGATCTCGGCGAACACTTCGAAGCTGTATTGGCCGCCTTCACGCCCGGTGCCGGAGCCTTTCACGCCGCCGAACGGCTGACGCAGATCGCGTACGTTCTGGCTGTTGATGAACACCATACCGGCTTCGATGCCGTAGGCCAGACGATGCGCCTTACCGATGTCCTGGGTCCAGATGTAGGACGCCAGGCCATATTCGGTGTCGTTGGCCAGCTGCAAGGCTTCGGCTTCATCCTTGAACGGAATCAGGCACACCACGGGGCCGAAGATTTCTTCCTGAGCAATGCGCATCTTGTTGTTTACATCGGCGAACACTGTCGGCTGGATAAACTGACCTTTGCTCAAGTGGGCAGGCAAGTTGGCCGGACGGTCCAGGCCGCCAGCGAGGAGGGTGGCGCCTTCTTCGATACCGATCTTGATGTAGCCTGTGACCTTGTCGTAATGGGCCTGCGTGATCATCGAGCCGACCTGGGTTTTCGGGTCTTGCGGGTCGCCGACGATCAAGCGTTTGGCGCGAGCGGCAAACTCGGCCACGAACTGCGGGTAAACGCTTTCCTGGATAAAGATTCGGCTACCAGCGGTGCAGCGCTCGCCGTTGAGCGAGAAGATGGTGAACAACGCCGCGTCAAGGGCGCGCTCAAGGTCCGCATCTTCGAAAATCAGCACCGGCGACTTGCCGCCCAGTTCCATGGAGTATTTTTTCAGGCCCGCGGTCTGCATGATTTTCTTGCCGGTGGCTGTGCCGCCGGTGAAGGAAATCGCACGTACATCCGGGTGCCGAACCAGCGCATCTCCCGCAGTGGCGCCGTAGCCCTGGATGACGTTGAGTACACCATTGGGAATACCCGCTTCGACGGCCAGTCGACCCAGTTCGTTTGCGGTCAGTGGCGACAGTTCAGACATTTTCAGGACGGCGGTATTGCCCAGCGCCAGGCACGGCGCGGTCTTCCAGGTCGCCGTCATGAACGGCACGTTCCATGGCGATACCAGGCCACAAACACCTACCGGTTGATAGAGGGTGTAGTTGAGCATCTGGTCATCGACCGGGTAGCTGTGCCCGTCCATACGCGTGCAGACTTCGGCAAAAAAATCGAAGTTATGCGAAGCACGTGGAATCAATACATTCTTGGTCTGGTGAATCGGCAAGCCTGTATCGAGGGTTTCCAGCTCGGCCAGATGCGGCACATTTTGCTCGATCAGTTCGCCAAGCTTGCGCATCAGTCGGGCACGTTCCTTGGCTGGCGTGTTAGCCCACTTTGGAAACGCTTCCTTTGCCGCTGCTACTGCCTGAGCCACTTCTTCGGCACCGCCGCTGGCCACTTCACCAATGGCTTCACCCGTGGCCGGGTTGTAGTTGACGAACACGTCTTTGCTTTCGACCTCACGGCCGTTGATCCAATGTTTGATCATAGTGCTCAAGCCTCTTTCCGGGCGGAGAAGAACTCCGCTTCGCTGACAATTCGATTAACGAGGCGACCCACGCCTTCAACTTCCACAACGACTTCATCGCCTGGCACCACATCGGCCAGTCCTTCAGGCGTGCCGGTTGCGATCATGTCGCCGGGCTGCAAGGTCATGAAGCTGGACAGGTACTCGATCAGGTAGGGGATGTCGAAAATCATGTCCTTGGTGCTGCCTTCCTGACGCAGTTCACCGTTGATCCAGGTGCGCAGTTTCAGGTTGCTTGGATCTGGAACATCGGCGACATCGACGATCCATGGACCAACAGGCGTCGTAGCGTCGCGGTTCTTCACTCGCAGATTGGGACGGTAGTAATTTTCCAGGTAATCGCGAATCGCGTAGTCGTTGCACACCGTGTAACCCGCCAGGTATTCCAGGACGTTTTCACGTTTGACGTTGCGTGCCTGCTTGCCGATGACGGCAACGAGTTCGCACTCATAGTGCATATACGCAACATTATCCGGACGCCAGGTCACTTGGTTGTGGCCGGTATAGGTGCCGGGTGATTTGATAAACGCCAACGGCTCGGTGGGCGGCTTGAAGGCCAGTTCTGCGGCGTGATCGGCGTAGTTCAAACCCAGGGCGAACATGCTGCCGGTCGCGGGTGGTAGCCATTCCACCTGGCTTTCTGCAAGCAAGCGACCATCGGCCAAACGGACGGCGTTGTTGTCTTCAACGGTAGCGGTGTGGGTTTCGCCTTCAAAGCGGATACGGGCGTGTTTCATATGAACTCCTGTTACTGGGCCACGATGTGATTGACGAGGCGACCCAGGCCGCTGATTTCGACTTCGACGCGGTCGCCTGGTACCACGTCTACGCGGTCCTCAGGGGTACCGGTGATGAGTACATCGCCAGCATGCAGGGTCATGAATTCGCTGATTTCTGCAATGAGCCGGGGAATGTCGCGAACGAAATTGGCCGTGTTGTTTTGCTGGCGAATGACACCATTGACGTACAGCTTGATGGCCAGACTGTGCGGGTCGGCGAGTTGTGCGCTCGGGACCAGTTCAGGCCCGATGACACAGAAACCATCACGACATTTTGCTTTGACGGCGGGGCGGTAGTAGCTGTCTTCCGGCAGGCTGAATTCATTGACGATGGTGTAACCGGCCACGTAATCGAGTGCCTCGGCCGGGCTGACTCGGCTGACTGTTTTGCCAATCACAACCCCCAATGCCGGCCCAGGTTGCAAACGTTCACCATTGCCTGGATGCACAACCTCGGCACCGTGCTGATTGCGCGTGTTGGGCGTCTTGATGAAAAGCACAGGTTTTATTGGCGGCTTCTGATAAGGCGGCTGTTCGAATTCGGCGAGGCGCTGCTTCAGCAGTCCCTGATAGTTCAGCGCGACACCGAAAAGGGTGCCGGTCGCGACGTCATGCAAGGCACGGCTCATGCTTTTCTCCTGGCAGAGCCATGAGGGCTCTGTGATTTTGTTAATGTGTTAACAGTTATAATTAATATGTTAACTATCGTCAAGCGTGGCAGACTCTCTGCACAGTGGTTGCCGTACCGAATTGGGTGCAGGATGAAAGCAACGGCAATGCCTGAATCAAAATACAAATGAGTAGCGTGCGATGACTGACCGTCAACCCATTCCGAACATCAACATTGGCCAGGTGTACGACCAGCGCTACAGCGACGCTGAAGTTCATTACGACAAGCTGGGTAACCTGGCGGGGTTCTTCGGTCGCAACATGCCGGTTCACCGGCATGACCGGTTCTTCCAGGTTCACTACGTGAAAAGCGGAACGGTGCGGGTGTACCTGGACGACCAGCAATACGTTGAGTCCGGGCCGATGTTCTTCCTGACACCCCCCACCGTCCCGCACTCCTTTGTGACCGAGGCCGACAGTGACGGGCACGTGTTGACGGTGCGTCAGCAATTGGTGTGGCAACTGATCGATGCCGACTCCAGTCTGGCGCCGGCCGGCGCGCAACTGCCGGCGGCGTGTGTCGCGCTGGCTCATCTGGGGCCGCATATGCGGGCGATGTCCGCCGACTGGAATACCTGTTCGAGGAACTGAGCGAAGAGGTAATGGCTGAGCGTTCCGGGCGTAGCGCTGCCTTGGAAAGCCTGACGCGATTGATCATGATCAGCCTGTTGCGGCTGTGTTCCCACTCGTTGAAAGCGACGCCTGCCAGGCACGAGGATCTGAAAATCTTCCATCGCTTCAATGAGCTGATTGAAGCTCACTACCAACAGCACTGGCCATTGTCCCGTTACGCTGAAGGCATTGGGGTGACAGAAGCACGACTCAACGATGTATGCCGACGGATCGCCGACCTGCCTTCCAAACGTTTGATCATGGAGCGTTTGATGCAAGAGGCCAAACGACTGCTGTTGTTTACGGGCAGCTCTGCCAACGAAATCTGCTACCAGCTCGGGTTCAAGGTCCGGCCTATTTCAGTCGTTTCTTCCAGCGCTACGCACAGCTCACTCCGGGGGAGTACCGCCAGCGTCAATCGGGTTTGCGTTGAACGGGGCATAGGTATTCTTGCTTTGGTCTTGTTGATCTTGTACGGATCATCATGGCCACCGCAGCGGTTCGACAGAATGGCTTTTACGGGGAACGGATTGTACTTTTCACAGAAGCACCGCTGCTGGGCGATGTTCAACTGAAGGCACGTTGTAAAAGCGCTAACAAGAGAATAAACGAGCGTTGGTCCGCAGCTTGCACCCGTTGGCTGGCGACACTAAGCTGCCGACTCGCCCATTCAAGTAGTTCCGTTATGGCTAACCCCAGACCTTCACTGACACTGACCTTGCTGCAAGCTCGCGAAGCCGCAATGGCTTTCTTCCGTCCAGCACTGAACAAGCATGACCTGACCGAGCAACAGTGGCGGGTCATTCGGATACTGCGCCAGCAGGGCGAACTTGAAAGCCATCAACTTGCACATCAGGCCTGCATTCTAAAGCCGAGCATGACAGGCGTTTTAAGTCGTCTGGAGCGCGATGGTCTCGTACGTCGGCAGAAGTCCAGCCAGGATCAACGGCGCGTTTTTGTTGCGCTCACAGAGCGCGGCCAGCAATGCTTCGTCTCCATGAGCGAAGGCATGGAAAGCAACTACCTCAGAATCCAGGAACAGTTTGGCGTGGAAAAAATGGAGCAGCTGCTGGCGTTGCTCAATGACCTGAAAAATATCAAGCCTTGACGGCGGACTGATCACGCGAGGGGGTGATAGTAAGTTAACATGTGAATATTATTTGCCTCTGACGGGTCCTCTGTCGTGAATCACCCCCAATCACCCACGTCGTCTCGCTGGCCGTACTCCATTCGGGCGCTGCGCCATCGCAACTTTCGCCTTTACTTCATCGGCCATGCGATTTCCACACTGGGCACTTGGGTACAGATGGTGGCGCTGTCCTGGCTTATCTACCGTCTAACAGACTCTGCGGCACTCTTGGGTATCACGACATGTGCCAGTTTGTTGCCACAGTTGCTTGTCGGCCCAATCGCCGGGGCATGGATTGATCGCCATGATAAACGCCGGCTACTGTTGTTCACTCAGACCCTGCTGGGTATCCAGGCACTGCTATTGGCACTGCTGACCTACAGTGGCCACATTGGCGCCAACCTGATCGTGATCATGTCATTCGCACTCGGTGTGCTGAACGCCGTGGACACGCCGCTTCGCCAATCGCTGCTGAGCCGGTTTGTCGACAATGTCGAAGACCTGCCGAATGCCCTGGCGCTGAATGCCACCCTATTTACCTGTTCTCGCTTTGTCGGCCCGCCTCTGGCCGGGTTACTGATCGGCATGGTCGGCGAGGCTGTTTGCTTTGCGTTGAATGCGATGTCTTACGTTGCACTCATCTTCGGCCTGCTGGCCGTTCGTATGAGCGCGGGCGTGCGCGCCAACGGCAGCATGAGCAATGTCTTTCGCGAAGGCCTGGCCTACGCCTTTCAAGCGCCCTCGGTACGCGGCCTGATCCTGGGTGTACTGGTCGTGAACGTCAGCGCCTCCAGCGACGCCGTATTGTTGCCGGTGTTCGCCCGCGACATCTTTTCCGGTGATGCCAGGACGCTGGGCTGGCTCTGGGGGGCCGCAGGATTCGGCTCACTGCTCTCGACTCTGCTACTCGCCGGCCGCCAATCCGCCGAGCAACTGCAGCGTTTGATCATCGCCACAGCCACAATCAGCGCCATCGCCTTAATGGTGTTTGCGGCCAGTACGCACTTGGCGCTTTCGTTGGCCGCAATGGCCGTATTGGGTTTTGGAGTAACGATCAACAATGTCGGCACCAATATCCTGCTGCAGAGCCAAGCCCCGGAAGTTCTGCGTGGCCGGATAGTGTCGATCTACACCTCGACACGCTTTGGCTTCGACGCGATTGGAGGCCTGATCGCCGGCCTGTTAGCCGCAAGGATCGGTGGCCCCTGGGCGATGCAGATATCCGGGGCCTTACTGCTCGTTTACTGTGCGTGGCAATGGATTTCGCAGCGGGTAGACGCAGGCGTTAGCGCTCACGCGTGGTCTCTTTATTGAATCGGCTGAAATCTTGTTCTCGACGATTAAGAAAAAGTCGTGGCCGCGTCCGATAAGTTCTGTATGTGTGAGCTAAATCCATAAATGGACATGTAAAATCTATACAAATCAGTAGCTTATTTTTTTTGTCCATTGTCCATTTTTCTAAAATCGATGAACATGTCGGCTACATCCACCCCTCACACAAAGCCCGCAATTCCATAACCCTCAGTCCCCAAGCGCCCCGCACGACTCCTCCAGTTAGCCCTCCAGGCACCCCGTCGGGTTCCCCAGCACGGCGTATTAAAGATAGTATTGTGCCATTACCTATGGATACTTAGATGCCAGCCACCCCCGCCTAAGGGGAGAGTAGGGCGGTAGGAATTCGGCATGGATCAGCTACGCCACAGAAACGCAGACAGACGACCATCATATCCCGAGGCGGCTACTTGGGAGTCTTAGCCGTGAATGCGATTAGAAGAGCACCCGCTTGAAAGCCTGAAAGCCCAATAACTCAAGAACCCAGACGAATCCCCAGACGAACAATATGCCGACAACTAAGGAACTCATGCATGAGTGAGCAGGAGCAGGAAAAGGGCCAGGAACAGAAGCAGGAATATGCTTTTCATCCTGCCGATCTAGTCGAATACGCGATGGACAAACCCATCGGCGCAGCCCGCGCGGCGCTGGGAATTGGACTGGAAGAAGCTGACGTTGACCCTGAAATTATTATTGCCGAACTGATGGGGAATATGGAGTTGAATCAGCGTTTCCTGAAGAAGCTCACGGGCGCCTTGCGGAAGAATCCAAATAAAATCCTTGGTGAGATGCCAGATCGTATCCAGACTCTACAGGTGGAGCGCGACCTCGGATTATGATATGGGCTAATTACAACTCAGCAAGCAAAGCACCTTGTCGCAGAGGAGTAGCTAATGTCTTTTGGTGAAAATGCCATTAAGCTCCCTCCACCCCCGGAATTCGAGCTCACAGCACTGGATGTAGAAAAAGGTGAAACAATTCATCCCCTTGATCGCCTGCAGATCATGTCTCCGGATACTTGGGAAATCTTTACGCTGGAGTTCGTCTCTTACTTAGGTAAAGACTACGAATCGGTCACTCGCTGTGCTGGTGCGGGAGACAAGGGGCGCGATGTCATCGCGCGGCATGCGACGGAGTGGGACAATTACCAATGCAAGCACTACAAAGATAAACTGAGCGTAGCAAACGTAGTTGGGGAGCTGGGTAAGCTGGTTTACTACACGTGGAGGGAGGATTACACCCTGCCGCGTGAGTACCGCTTTGTTTCCCCGAAAGGCTGCAGCTCTGATTGCATCGATATGCTGTCCAAGAAGTCTCGCATCAAGGCTGAGATCATTAAGCGTTGGGATAAGGTATGTAAGGATAAGATTACGAAGACGGAATCCATTCCTCTTGAGGGTGGTCTGTTGGATTATATAAATACCCTTGATTTTTCATTTGTTGATGAAATGTCTTCACAGGAGTTAATTGATAGGCACGCCCTGACGCCATATCACACGACGCGGTTTGGAAGCTATCACCTTAAGCGACCGCAGGTTCGGAAGCCTGAGCCCAGCGCTGTTGGTGATAATGAGAAAATTTATATTGATGCGCTTTTAGATGCGTTCTCTGATGCCGATGGTGGAGAGTATTCATTCAGTAACGTCATGGACTCTGAGTATAAGGAAGATCTTGAGCGAGCTCGGATTAACTTTTTCAGCGCTGAGTCACTGGAGATATTTTCGCGCGATGCTTTTCCTACAGGATGCTATGAAAGCCTCAAAGGTGAGTGCCACGAAGGCTTGCACAGCGTGGTGCGTAAGAAATTCGATGATGGGTATCAACGTTTTCTCGAAGTAAGCACGCAGTCCGTTAATATTCCATATGACTCTCATCCACTTCGGCATTTCTTGCAGACCTCCGATCGAAAGGGGCTATGTCATCAACTGGTGAATGACCTAAAGTTTAAATGGATTAAGAAATAGATGACGAGCTCAAAGGATTTGTACAACAGCCCTGTGGAAGTTGGTGCGCGCATTGTTCTGTTGCTTGCAGGCTTAGCCCGGCAGCTTGATCTCGACGAACTTATCTTTTTTGACTATGCCTCTATTTATAGTGGTGACTTTCAAGGGGATGCAAGCCTGCATCCAGTCCTTTTGAATCGACTTGCCGAACTTGTGCGTAGGCGAGAAATTTTCCCAAGCGCCATAAAACTATTTACCGCTAAAGGTTTGATTACTTCCCAAGTTGATGAGAAAGGTGTTCGATACTCTATCACGAGTGCGGGTAGTGTGTTTGCCGCCAAGTTGAGTACTGAATACCATGTGGATTTCAGAAGACGTGTTTCTTGGGTCGAGGCTAATGTTGATTTTCTCGCCGCTCAACGCCGCACTATTTATAAAATTGACAGGGTGGTCTGATGTATATTGAAAGCGTTGTCGTGAGTGGCCCTGACCGTGCAGACGCCGCTGTTTATTTTGAGAAGGGTGCGAACGTTGTTCAAGGCGGCTCCAACACTGGTAAGTCCTACATTGTTCAGTGCGTGAAGTTTGCCCTTGGTGCAAATACGCCTCCAAAGCCTATCAACGAGTCGCAGGGCTACACCACTCTCAACGTTAAGTTTGTGCATGATGATGGGCGTTCCTTCACCATTGAGAGGCACCTTTCAGAAAGCTCTAAGCCTACCCTTTACGATGAGGATGGGAAGGTTCAAACCCTGGGGGTGAAACATAACCCTACAAAGATGAATTCGATCTCCAATCAATTTCTGGATAGGTTGGGGTTGAATGGAAAGCTGTTGTTGAAAGGTACAGCCTCTCTCAATAACGCTTCGTTCTCTCTTCGTGATTTCGAAAAAGTATTTTTGATGGATGAAACGCGAATCGTGGCTGAGTACTCTCCACTGGGTACGGGTCAGAAAGATGAGCGCACTATGGAGACATCCATTCTGAAGCTGTTGCTGACGGGGAAAGACGACACCGGGGTTAAACAGGCTAAAAAGGAGTTGGCGTCAAAAGGGGCATTGAGGCACAGGGCAGCTGCTGTCGAAGACATTATCAAGCAATTCTATCCAGGTGACGACGCGGCTGAGGCGCTTGAACTCCAGAAGCTAAGTTCTTTTACGACCCAAGTTAAGCTTCGGCTGAAGGTGGCAGAAACTGAGCTGGAAGGCGCTTTTCATTCGAGTGAAGGGCTATTCACCCAAAAGGCCAGCCATATCTCCGAACTGGAAGTGGTCGAAGGAAAAATTGCTGAAGATAGGGCCCTACTGGGGCGGTTTGGCATGCTTGGCCAGAAATATGAATCAGACCGCCAGCGTCTACAGGGAATTGAGCAAGCGGCAGTCTTACTCGACGAGTCAGACGCGGTGCTTTGTCCAACCTGTGGCAATCATTTCGACTCCGAATCATGCACAACCGATGTCGATGACATCAAGAAGGGGGTTTCCTTCGAGCTGGAGCGAATTTCGAAAAACCTCCATGAGCTTGGGGAGGCACAGGGATCCCTGGCGGCAGCGATTGAACGGAATACTTCCACCGCTGAGACTACCAAAACGTCCATCGCAGTACTGGAGAAGTTGATCTCCACAGAGATTCAGAGCTCAGTGCAGCTGGTGAGCGATCTGAAGGAGCTAGCCTCATGCCTCAACCAGGATCACTCGGCGCTGGATAAGTACGTTACGAATAAGGCCAAGCTAAGAGGGGAGCTGAAAAAGCTGGGTGTATTGCTGCTTGAGGAGCAAAACAAATACACCCCTGAAAGCTTTGAGGAGTCTGCCAAGCCTTTGGTTAAAGAGATTCAGGATATCTTGCAGCGCTGGAGTTTCCCGAATCACGCCCCGGTGGAATTCAACTTCAAAGCACGGGACATCTCCATTGGTGGGAGTGCGAGAGGCAATTTTGGCAAGGGGTATCGAGCCATCGCGTCTTCTGCATTTGCTCTAGGGCTGATGAATCTACTAAAACTCTCTGGGCGCCACCCTGGCTTTGTGGTGCTTGATTCGCCACTGACGACATACAAAGAAGGGGATCCGGAGCCTGAAGAAGATGATGAGGAGGTGGCAGCGGACGTGATTTATGCGTTCTATCAGGATATTGCCGACAACTTCAAAGATTCTCAAGTGATTGTATTTGAGAACAAGGAGCCTGATATGGCGCTCATCCCTCATTTGAATTATCAGCACTTCACGAAAAGCAGAAAGAGTGGGAGATACGGCTTCTTCCCACTACGAGGCTGATCCGACTGTATAGTTTGTCGGTCACCCTTACATGGCGCGGTGATCGACTTACTAGCTTTCGGCTCTCGGTAAACACGAATGATTGGTTTGGGTGAAGGTACAGGCCAAAGCTTAAACCTTCCCGATCAGCGTCATGGGAGCCCTGAGTCTTGAGTCCCGAGTCATGGAGTCGTGGAGAGCTAATAACGCCCAAATATTAACTCGTGGGCTTGGCTTGGGCTATCCCCGTGCAGGTCAGCTAAAAAGTCAGTTTGCATGGCGGGCTGTTGAGGTCTTCTCCACAGCCCTGAGCGCATGAAATGATCAGTCGAGAAATTCTACGGTTGCATGCACGAATTGCTGGCCGTCCTCATTCCTCCAGAAGGTATGACTGCATTGCTTACACTGATGCTGAGTCATCGGTGGGTCAATTCTTTGCTGCTTGGTTTCGAGGTCATGACCATGGCATACGCTACAGAATAATTCCCAATCTAACCTGGCTGTTGCCCACTGAGATAAATTGATTTTGACGAGAGGGAGGGAGGCCTCGATGAGTGAGGCAAAGACCTGCGCCCATGCCTCGAACCGCGCCTGTTGGAATGTATGACCTTCCCACTCGCCTCGATCCAGGCCGGTGTTGTTCAGTTTCTCTTCGCTACCATGGATATACCCATTGAGCAGGTTGTAGGCATCGGAGATGGTAGTTTCCAGCTCTGTCGAAATGATCCCATCTTTTTTCAGGCGCGATAAAACTCCGTCCTTGCCACGTATCGAAGGCGCTTGGTACTCGTTAGATTTCCATTTCTTGAACAGCTCGGGCCGTCTGCAAAAATGGATTGGTAAAATGACGCTTTCGATGAATCCGCGCAGCACTTGCATGGACTGACGGTAGTACAGCGCGCCCGCCAGCTGTACAGAGCACATCAGATCAGACCGGGTTTCAAGCATGTGTGAAAGAGAAAAATATCCTGCTTCGGACAAGACGTTTCCGATGGTCTCTTGCCAAGCTATCAATGTCTTGGCTAACCGTCCGAACACAGGGTCATGCTCAAAGTCGACCATCACGGGTGCTTGGGTTCGTGCACCAGGCGCCGGCATTGAATGACTTGCGATCTCTGCAAAGTGGTCTGCCAAAGCCAGGGCTTGTTTGATCGCTCCCTCCAGCCTTTCATCTGCCTGATCTTCATAACCCGTACCTTCAAGTAGTTTGTGAATGAAGGTATGCAGGTCGTTTCCTGACGCCCAGGCTGATATGGCCTCCGGAACGAATGGCAATATTGAGAGCGCGTTTTGCGGGAAGATTTCCTCTGGGCTCGCGTCAGTAGGGAAGGTACCTTCAAAAACACTGTCCATGAATTTCGATTTCCTTGGTAGATTTTGAAAATGTGAGCCTTCGGGGGGGCGAGGGTGAGCATCCCAGCGTCTCGCTGAAATTCTATCGTGATGATCAGGTCTTCCACATGGTGCCATCTGTGGATTTGGAGGAGCAATATGAATCCAGGAAGAGGCCGGAAGCATCGGCGTTGATCAATTACTTCGCGGAAAGTTTTTCAGCGCTCAGGCTAAGCGATCTTCGGCTTATGGGATCAGTGAATCACGGTGCCGGCAGCAATGAGTAACGTTCAAACAGCGAGCGATAGAATATTATCAGAACCTCCTCGGCATTAGGCTGCTGAAGCTCGTGAACACCGAAGCGATAGACCTCATACCCCACCAGCCTTAGAGCCCTGTCAGCTGCCATCATCTCGGCGTAGAGGCGGGGACTTGAGCGTCCGGTTGCATCGCAATAGTGGTGTTTGCCATCAATCTCGATTACAACCCGCACCCCGCCGGGCAATAGTAGAAGGAAGTCCATGCGCGACCTGAGCAATGCCTCCTTGCCGCGCCGTGAGACCGTCAGGGGATCCCAGTGAAACCAGACCTCGGGCAGTAAGACTGGAAGTTCAGGAATGTGTGTCGTGAAGGCCTTGAAAAAGCTGCTGAAGGCTAGCGCTTGAGGGGGCGATGATTTAGGCAAGCAGGCCTCCAGGCGCCGATATAGGCGATTTTTGGCTTGGCCTTCCTCGATGTCATAGGTTTGGGCATACCAAGCCTGTAGGTCACGCCACAAGAGGCCGGTGCTTCCGATAGGTCGGTCATAGATCAGGATATCCGTCGGGTCGGACATCACCTCTATATCGTTGTCCAAGGCGTTGCCGAGTCGCAGATCTGGCTTCGTGGTGGAGGCGAAGATCAGGTTCTTGGGGGCGGACTGCTTGGCTGATCCTACGTAAGCCAAGGAGGCCGTCAGGAAGGCATCGTCCCCCACCCCGACGACAATGTGGACTCCACACGTTTTGAGGGTATCGTTGACGATCTCAATGAATTTTCGCTGAGCGGGTTCGCTGGGCAATACCCGGGAGGAAGCCAAGGCTTCGACGAATCGGCCAAATCGGGCATGCGAGGACTGAAACGCTCCGAGCTTGTCGAAGATCGTCACCGCATCCCAATCGGGATTTTCGATGTAGTGGCGGACAATTTCTTGGCGAAGTGTCGGGGTCGGTCGCAGCAAATTCACAAACGACATCGTGTCGATTTGCCAGAACTCACCGAGCACGTGTTCAAAAGCAGCCCTGTCTATGAAAAGCTCGATGGGGTTGAGCATTTCTGCCAGCTCTCTTCGGTAACGACCGGGGATGACAGGCGCTGTTCCATCGTCCCACACCAGCTCTTGAAGCTGGTCTCGCTCATGAGCCGCAAAGCCGATCAGTTCCAAGGCTGTCTGAGCGGCAGCCAACATTTGAGCATCACTCGAAGCTTCTACTGCTTTCTCAAGGTGTTGCCTTTTGGAGCTGTACTCAGTGCAATCATCCAGCCCTAGCCTGAAAAGCAATTCAGGGATCCGTGTATCCGTGTAGTGGTCTTTCTGGTTGCCCAAGATCTGACTGAAGGTATCTCGCAGGCTGGTGAGGTTTTGCTGGGTTCGAGGCATGCGCAGGGGGGGCTCCGATGTCGTTGAACGGATCGTGGTCACCCTAGTTCGATATTCGGCCCGTAGGTCAGAATATCTACCAGGCGCAGCGCTTTTCGAGCATCCGTCTTTAGGTTGGCGAATTCAGGGGCTCGCAGGGCAGTGATGAGCATTGAGCGGTCGCTGGCATCGGTCGCTGCTATGAGCAACTGGCGAGTCCAGTATTTCTTAGAATCTGGATTCTCGGACGCATACACCGCAGGAAAAGCCTGGCCGGCAGTGAATTCGCCGGCATATAACGCGGCTAGTGGCGGCATTGCTTTCAAAGAGGCTTCACGAACAGTGCCTTCGTTGCGCTCCATCGAGTCGGGGATGCTTTCTCGTGCGGTTTCAGTCGCAGCAGATTGTGTGACGGTAAAGGTCGCAATTTCAGTAGCTGGCGGAAGTGTGCGCTCCTGTCTTTTGGCCTCAAGGGCTCTGATGGCTGCGGTACAGCGTTCTTTGAACTGTCCCTGAGCCGATACCGCCGAAGCCCTGCGAAGCTGGCCGATTAGCTGCCCGATGTCGTCGACCATCGATACCAAGAACCAGTATGGGCGCTCTGTTCCTTGCTGGCTCAATGCAGTAGCCACGAAAGGCCACACCTCTTGACCGGTGAGCGTTTGCCGATCCAGAGTCTCGCGTAGCTGCTCAGGGCCTTGGAGGCACAAATCGAGCAAGAAGGACTCTGGGGGCAGATCCAGAATACCTTGATCGAGCCGTCCATTTGCATTTCCCACGTCTGCGCCAAACTGCTCACGCGCGTGGCCAAAGGCTTGGCGCATGTCCTGCAAGGCGATAGGTAACGCATTTGGGTCGTTTGGCCGGACAACTACTGGTAGTGCTTGGCCCCCTGCATTCATGCGACGGAACCTCATTGGTGCCGCGCGTTCAAGTGTTTCCAAAAGCAAAGTGATGTCAGCAGGGCGTGGCGAGACTACGGAGCGGTCAAACGCTTCAAGCCACTCCGGTGCTTCTGGGGGGACTTCGGGGAGGATCAGGAACAAAGATCGTAAGGCGTTGACCCGCTCGGTAATTGCATCGGTGCTTTGGAATTTTTGAATGAGGTCATCAATCAATACAGTCTGGTCGATGACTTCATCTGGTGGTATCGGCAACCGATCCATATAGGCGCGGATACGAGTTGACCTGGCTAGGAGCTCAAGGAAACTGTGAACCTTCACGGCTTGTTTCAGTGTCACTGTGCGAGACAAACCAAGGCCAGCATGGAGCCCGGTCGCCCGGTAGGTGAAAAGCACAGAAAATCCTTCTGACGCCTGCAGGATCGAATCGCGTTGTTGAGCGGGGTCGGCTACGCCTGCGGTCAGGAAAGAGCTGGCAGGAATGGGCGCGCGGAGTAAATCCCTCATGTCCGACAAAATCTGTCGCGCGCTTTTGTACTGGGTGGAGGACGCAGCCAGAGCCTCATCGCCCCGAACCTGAACGATAATTGCAGCCAAAGCCTGCTCAGCGGCGGCTCCGATCAATCCAATCGCGGGGGAGTATCGAGCTACCTCAACTCTCAGGCTTCCCCGATTTGGAGTGCCCAGGCAATGCAGCGCCAAGGCCAAAGATTCTTGGCTCGCTTCCAAAAGACGTATTGCGCTGTTACTGAGGTATCTGGGCATCGCGAATCCTTGCACTGCTCAATTGGTGGCTCAGCGGAGGATGGCCTGGAGAGGTCACCGTCTCTGGCTAGATCAACGCGATCGTCACTGCTTACGACGAATCAGCTCCGATGGCATGCATGGCGTCCACTGTACAGTGGACGCCATCGCTCAGACCGAAAAATTGCCGTGGTGCACTGTCGAATCGATGTTGCCGGGGAACTATCAGGCAAACCCCCACACGGGTGAATTTATAGAGACCAAAGGGGGAAATCACAAAGGTCTGAAGGCCTGGAAAGTACAGTATGGTGCGGAAACTGTTGAGTCGTGGCTCAATTGATCCATCAGCCGCGCTAGGAGTTTTCAGCCTAACGAGACCAGGCAGCTCATGCTGCCTGTCCCAACGGACGCCACCGTCTGGCTCGCAGATCCGTAGCCCAGCAAGATTAGTGAGCCGTTGATTGGGCCCATCGAATTTGCCACTTCATTGCCTGAACTACTGCTTGGTCTCTCTGTATTCAACATGCCATGGCCGGCAAGCCGACTTTCAGCGGGTCATTCTAGTGATTAGCTTGCTTGGCCAGCACAAGCATCCCGAGCAATTCGGACGTATTGCCAGCGTGCTGCTTCAGCGCATCGTCCAGCAGAGTCTCCATATCCGTTTTCGCCAGCCGAAGCGAGCCTACGGCGATGGCAGCAGCGAACTCAAGGGCTGCGTCGCCGAAGTCCTTGTCCGAACGTGCAAACACCTTCACTAACAGCTCTTTCATCACCTTGCTGAGCTCAGGGCTGGATGAGTAGTCCAACTCCGCTGGGTGGCATGCCCTCAGCATGCACGCTTGCAGGATGGCCTCGTTGAATCTGAGGAAGCACTCTGGGGCCAATACGACCGACTCGTAGCCGTTGGGGCAGAGACGCCTTTCGTGATCTTTGTGTTCCCGGGCGTTTTGGAGCACGGCTGCCATGGTGAGGTGCACCATGCTGGGCTCAACGTCAGCGTAGCGCCTGGCAATCTCGGTTTTGTTTCCGAAAAAGAGAAAACCTTCTGAGAGCCGCAGCGGGTTGCCTCGTGGCGAAAGCAAAAATCCTCGAAACGCACTTAAGGCTGCCTTTCCAGCTAGATCGAGGGACGGCAGGATGTTGGAGGTGTTGGGCAGGTGCTCAAGGCCTAGGTCATGGATGTTTTGTTCCGAATGAGCCTTGTGAGTTTCGATCAAGCGATGCCAAGAGTTGTCATTGGAGTCTTCACCAAGTGGGAGCTGTATCCAGTTGGAAAAGCCGTACTCCCTGGTCGTGGGGTTGCGAACCAAGAACATACGCAATTGGTTCCATGACGCGTTCGTCTGGGGGATACCGATCGGGGAAAGAAAATGCCTCGGAATGTACGCTTTGATGTACGAACGCAGATCGCGACTGATTTCGCGAAGCACGCCGCCATCTCGGGCGACGGTGGAAACGATCACTACGCCGGTGGCGTCTTTGCAGTTGTCCTTCTCCAGTTCGTGGTATGGAAGCACCGTAATCGACGAACCAGCAGCCAAGCGAGTGCGCAGGCGAGCCACGACGATCACTGCGAGAGCTTTGGAAGCCTCGTCATCGGCGTGGATAACGTGACTTACGGTCAGGGGGAATGACCAGTCAATTTCTGCGTCGAGCCATTTCTTAAACTCTGCGTGTTCCAGCAACTCGATGACATCAAGCTGCAGCAGCTTGCTCTTCGTTCCAACTCGGGTATTGAAAGGATGTATCGAAAAGCCAAAAAACTGATGGAAATCGGCCAAGGCTTTCGGAGTATGTGGCTGTCCGAGAACGACTGGTCGAGGAGGCTTGGCTTTTGACGAGAAATTTTCGCCGATGATCTCGATCAGGGTGCCGTCGCTGACTTTCAAGTCAGGGAATGCGACCCCCATATTATCAAGCGCGACCATTACGTCGCCGGCTCGTCCCTGGGACGTCACATCGACGATGGTGGCGATTCGCTGAGGATCCCAAACGCTGCTTGCCATCTTCTTTGCCATGCTTCCGGACGTCGAGGCGGAGACAATGCAGAAATAGGGATCTGATGGAGGATTGATCTTCTCCAACTCATCATAGGAGTGGAAGCTGACTATCTCTGCCTCGGAGCGGCACAGGGCCAGAGCGCATTTGACGTAAGCATAGATACCCATGGTATCGATGAAAACCTTGGTGCTCCCTTGCAGGGCCTGCCCGTGGCATAGCGTGATCAAGTATGCGACGACGTACAACTCTGCCTCGCCTGAGGCGATTTCCCTTGCTTGGATGAAGACCTTGTTCCGGCGTTGGGAAGGGTGCTTGAACACATGGCCAGAGGGGGCCTGGTGAATGGCACTATTCTTCTCGATAAGGCTGTTTACGCCACGGGTTATGAGAAGCTTCAGATCCACGTTGTAAGGGCCCGTATGCGCTCCAAGTGCGTGTTGATTGAAGTTTGTGCCATCCCACTCAACGAAGGTGTATTGCTTCACGAAGTCAAAGCCAGCCTTCATGCCGCGCTTGATCATGGTTTGCAGGTGCAGATTGGCCGGATCCCAGGCTGCCTTGAACGTGTTGCATTGCTCGGTAGAGCCCACGATGTACACGCAATCGGGAAGATTGGCATCACTCTTGAGGGCGGTCTCTACATCGGTATACACATTGCCTTCGGTCAGCTGGCAGCGTTTATAGCAGAGCACTAGGGCTTCAATGCTGCCGTGCGTGGTGCAGTGTTTCAGGTGCCGCCAGGAATAAAAGCGTTCCATCACTGAGCCCTCAGCGGTACGAGAATAGAAATGACCGCACCTTGAACGGGCGAAAGGTTGGTTTCAGTCCAGTCATTGAAAGCAAAGAGGTCACGGTTATCGCCAGGCGTGAAGGCGTTGAACATCGACAGCCTTCCCGTGCGGATCCTCATCAGCCCACCGATCTGCCTCAACTCTTGCAAGACCGAGGGCAAGCCTTCACCTGCTGCTGTCTGGGATTTCGACGTTGATTTGTGCTGCAGGCAACGGAGAAGCGCTCGTCGTTCGTCTTCGAGTGACATCTCTTGCACGCGCTTGCCAGTGAAGCGGCTGACTAACCCTGGCCCTGAGTCAAAATAGCTGATCTCGAATGCCCGGAGGCTCTTGGCTCCGGTTTCGGTTCTAGCAGCTTCATCATTCCAGTATTTGTTCAGATCGGGGTGGCCAGAGAAATCGTCTTTGAAGGTCGACTCGTAAAACCGTGTCCAGCCCATCAGCACCCCCTCGACATGCGAGAGATACGGCCTGCCAGTATGGTCTGTGATCGCGTGCTCTTGGGTGTTTTGAATAAGCTCAGCAGAGAACAAAGCGAGCGCATCGACCAAGGACTCAGGTACTTTGTCCCTGCTTTGCTGCGTTGTACGATCCACTAGCGTGCGCATCACTGGGGCCATGCCGTCTTTCTCTTTAGCCTTGCCTCGCGAAGAAAACAGCGGCTTCAGATACTGGATTTTGGAACCTCCGACGCACAGGAGGTCTATACAGCGCCCCTTGACAAGGTCGTCAAACTCTTGAGCATCCATCGCTTGCATTCTTTTGGTCGCGAAGGTCAGAACGTCTCGGCGATCAATTTCCTTGCTACCAATCCGTATTCCCTTGGACAGCCGAACCCCTGCAATCCCAGGTGAGTAATCACAAACAGCCTGCTGAGCATCAAGTTCTTGAGCGTTTGGATGAATGTCCAAATAGTCATCTTCGAGTTTTTGGCGAGCGAGCGTAACGACCATCTGCAGTCGCGATGCGTCATGCATCGGGCTATGTCGAGCGCCGAGGGTGTCTATAGGGAAGCGAAACACGGTATCGCTGTCGGAGTACTCGATCTGGGAGATGATTTCCTCAATCTCAACCAGGCTCCGGCACTTCCCCACGTGGTTAATTGCCAAGCTATCACCTCTGAAACGTAGGGTTACTTTTGGGCCGGGAGGCTTGCCAGAAGCTGCTTGATTTGGGGCTCGGGTTTCCAGTAATTGGGGCCCTTGAGGAATTTCCCATTCTCATCGTAGATAGGCTTGCCATCGGCACCTAGCTTGCTCTCGTTGCTGTCCATGATCAGCTCCAGTACGGCTTCAAGAGGGATGCCGTACTTCATTGCCTCGGAGCGGCAATACACGATGACGTCGCCGAGAAGGTCTGCAATGGCGACCTGAACATCGATGGCATCGTCTCCTCGACGAATCTGCTCAGTAATGTCATCGATCTCGGCGACTTCGTCGAGCAGCGTCCGCTTGAATTTCAGGAGGCGATCTTCTGCATCCGGGAAGAGGTGTGGAGCCTCATGGATGGGCAGCTTGTACATCGCATTCATTGTCTGGATGCGGTCACGAAAACTTTTGCTCATTGATCCATCTCCGTTGGTGAGGCGTTAGCAGCAGACACTACGCTTCTTTTTCAGGGCAAAGCAATCCAAAACACCCTGGCCCGCCCTAGCTTCGCAGACGCTCTCATGGCGCCTCTGCCTCGTAGTTTGCATTTCATCCGGCAGAGCAAACCCAGGCGTTAGAAGCTTGGCGTTACAATTATGGTGTTAACCTCTGACCTTTCTTCACATAGGCGTGCCACGTCTGTCAGGCACGCTCTAGGACAGCAGGGAGCCTTCAGCTAGTGGATTCACCAACGACAGACCCTAATTCCCCATCACCTCTGGCCCAGGCCGAGGCAGAAGGAAAATCGCCCGTCCCTGACAGAAGCGTGATGCCGGTAGCCTCGACAATCTTTAATTGAATGTCATGGGAGTAGCCCACCGGCTGACCGGATCTGTTGGCGATATAAGAGAAGGGAATGGACGAGTCTCGGTGACCCAGGGTAATGGTCCCCGAGGTCTTGATTTTCTTAAGCGTGCCGGTGGGTTCGACAGCCATGAGGGCAGTACTACTTAAGGCCGCAGTCAGGGTAACGCCCAGGATTGCAGGGAAGGCACGCATCGAAAGCTCCTCATGAGGGTGAGGCGAGTCTTTTTCGGACTCGCTCATCTTGGCTCGGCGAGAGGTCTCGCGGGGCCTGGCGACTTGCTTGTTGTTAGTGACGGGCCAGCCAGACGGTCTGTGCATTGCAGAATTCGCGCACACCGAAATGCGACAGCTAACGGCCAAAACCGCTTTTCTTTACGCCGCCGAAAGTGACGCGTGGATCGGTTGCGCAATAGCCATGGATGAACACGCCTCCGGTTTCCAGTTCGCCGGCCAGCTTATGGGCCAGTTCGACATTGCGTGTGTAGACGGTCGAGGCGAGCCCGAATTCACTGTCATTGGCCAGTTCCAGAGCATGTGCGGCGTCCCGCGCAGTGATGATCGATGCCACGGGTCCAAACAATTTTTGTTTGAATGAGGTCATCTGGTCGGTGACATCACCGAACAGCGTAGGCTCGTAGACGTATCCTGGCCCTTCAGCCTTGGCATTGCGAGGTGATCTATCGATGCGTAATGCTACTGACAGGTTTTATAAAGCGTTTATGACTCGCTGGTTACTGGAGCGCGACTCGACGTCGGACCAACCGGTGAACGCACCTAGTTTGAGGGCCTATCATCGGCACTCTATGCATAAAAATACTGGAGCAAGAAGCGTATGGATTGGGGAAGCGCTGATACTTACGTCAGCCTGGTTTCGGGCCTTGTAGGGGCCGCTATTGGAGGGTTCTTTACGCTTAAGGGAGCAACCAATGCTCATGAGTTGGCGTTGAGAAAAGAGGCGGCGGCGGACAAGGAGAGAATGATTACGACATTAATGCTCCTTCGCATCGAGATTTCCACTGCATGGGAGGCTTTCAATGAAGAGTGCGGCAACGAGCTGTCGGAGCAGGATGATGGCGTACCTTTTTTGAATATACTGCCGATTGGGAAAAATCCATTCCCTATTTACGATTCCGGGCCGCCAGCACTAAACCTTCTCCCGCGAGAGCTGGCAAAGGACGTTGTTCGCTTCTACATGGGCGCAAAAGGTTTGATCGCCTCGATCGAAATGAACAACCGCGATTATGAGCAGGCCCTCCAACATGCTCGGGTACATTTGCTGAGCAATTCAGAGCGTGCCCACAAGGATGGCGAAGCTTTCACTGATGAGCGACATGATCAGCTGTTTGAAGAAGGCGTAGAGTTTATGGCCGGCCAGTTAGGCATGGGCGATACCGCTGACGCGATTAGATCGCTCAGGCAAGATCTAGCACCCATTGTTGGGCGCATCACCACAAAAGTAGATGAGCTATTTTTCCCACTTTCCGACGGCCAGGAACGGACGAACTGATGGCAATACCTTCTTTTGATACGGGTCGGCGACAACAACAAAGCATCAACCCTCGCATTTTAGTGCTTGAAATTAGAGACAGAGCGTGCGTTGAAGATCCGCCGATTGGCTGGGTCATCGTCGAGCGAGAGGAAGTGTACAAACGAGACCCAAGCGGAAAAATTTGCGAGGCATCCATTCGACTGTCTTACCAAAGAATTACCACCAGAGCCTCGTCTTTTGAAAATGGCCACGGTGAATTCAATGGTAGCTATTCAAGCCATTTCAATGCGGTCTCCCTCACCTCGTCCTCAATGTCCAACGGCTCGGTGTACCTCAGTTTGCCGGAGTTAAATGGGCAACGGATCGGTACCTACTTAATGAATGTGATCGTTGAGTGGGTTCAGCAATGGCCTGACGCATCGGTTAACTCCATCCAGCTGTTGAGTGGTCAGGCACGAGGTGATAACAAAGCGCGGCGCAACAGGTTCTATGAACAATTCGGTTTGATTTTTGATTACCACGATTCGGCGCAACGTGAGGGATCATCACGTCCGATGCTGGTACAAGGTTTGTCTGTCGTCGAGACATGGCAAGAAAATATTTTCGAACACAGGATGTTTGGTTATTTAGCGGAGCAGTTGAGCGAAGCGGAATCAGCGCAATTGAAGTTGGGTACGCTTAATCACGCTTTCGCCGATTTATTGGCAAAGCAGAAAAAAGCGGAGGCCCGGCCGTTACGCTGGGCTGTTCGAAGGCTGTATGGACAGCACTCCGGGGCCGTCATCGCCGGGGGGGCGTTAGCCATTTTCGCTAGCTTGCTATGGTTCAAGATGGGGTGATGCGAGGAGCCTTTGGAGAATGCGCTCATAGGCTTCTAAAGGGATGGCCGTGCTGGGTTCGGCACCGCAAAGCACAGTCATTTCCATGATGCATATTCCTATCCTGCTTGTAGCACGAACTCGAATCCATTACCCATTCCCTTGAGCGTTTCGCCAACGCGACCGAAAAATATCTCGGCGTGCTCTGGTAATTAAAACCAAGAGCACGTTCAATACGGCCAGCACACTCCGTCCCGCAAGCACACCGCCAGCGCCCCAGGTCTGCGACAGGTAACCGCCTGCAAGGGGGGGGCAAGGCTTGTTCTATGAGCGAAGGCCGAGCCATGCGCCCCATCAGCAAAACATAATGGGTGGACGACATGAGGGCCAATGGCGGCAGTCCTCGAACGATAGCCCGTAAACCATTACCCGCGCCATAGATCACCAGCCCCAGCGCAGTCATTTCCGGTGCGACGGTCACAAACAGCAGACCAATTGCTACGAATATCACGGAGATCAAGGTCGTCCAGATCGGGTGTCGCTTACTCGAAAACACCTGTAGAACACGTGATCCTGCCTGGCTCGGCCCCAGCAATGCGCTCAGTCCGATGGCGGCTGCAAGCGAGTAACCACGCATGCAACCGACAGTTCGGCCATAGTTGGCAGCGACAAACCGTATGCGGCGATGATGCAATTCGGTGGGGGGGCGGACTTTCCGCATCTATGGGGTGATACTCCAGCCCGACCGTTTTTACCTATGGATGCCAAAGGCAATCTGCAGTCAAAAAAAGCGGAATGCGCCATTCTAAATTTGGCATTAATCCATCTAGACTTCGCTACCGTTTTATAGCCAGACGCCTTAAGAAGATTCCCCAAATCTCCGGCGTAGGGTAGTCTATGGCCACTTGCCATGTCACGGATGAAGGAGTTCAAATGGCTCATTTTTCTTATGCTGGAAACGCAACGGCTAACAAGGCGTTGAACCAAACCATAAAGATTCTAAAAACTATTACCTGCCAAACGAATAAAACAATAAAATAGGCTGCGCTCTTTTATATGTCGCGGGACTTTCCCTTTGCCTCCCTTATGAATTTAAAATAAAACGATGCTAATGGCTTCCAAGATGAAAAAAAGCTTTATTAATGAGTATGAAGCGGCTTTGAAGTTTGACCTTTCGCCGAGTCTTTTGCGATGGCTCACTTCAAATGCAATTCTTGATAAAACTAAAATAAGCTACCAAGAGCGCGACGAGGTCTATTACTACGACCAAGACGAACTCGCAAGCCTAAATAAGAAAATGGAAGGAAAGTGGCCAAAAACTGCTAAGGGACAAAGGCCCAATATTCCAGAGGGAATAAAGCGTGAAATCAGGAGCGAAGCAAGAAGCTCTTGCCCGGTGTGTAACAAGAGTCACGGCGAAATTGCGCATATCGATTGCGTCTCTGCCACCCACTGCAATCATCCTAAAAATCTGATATTCCTATGCCCTGATCATCATACGGAATATGACAACGCTCGAATTCCCGCAAACATCGACAAAGAAGAAGTCCTGATTCTTAAGAAAGGTCTAAGGATATTTCAGCGGCAATTGTGGAAGGTTAAAGGTAATCTGATAGAGTCATATTTGGCAGGACTTAACGCTGCCAAATCTCTTTTGGGGATTCATAATGTCGTCCGTAAGATAATACCGGACGATGAATTCCAAAGTACCTTGGAGAAAATCGCCAGCTCCACAGAATCGTATTCCGATACCGAAATCGATCATGCTAATTTTAACAGTTCTGAATTCCTGAACTCAGAAATCGATTCATACATAGAACAAAACCAAGAGCACATATGCCCTCTCTGTGAAGGTCATGGTGCAACCCATTTTTTTGATACATGCCCCGTGTGTTTAGGCGCCGGAGATATAGATCCAGAAATTAAGGATCATATTGATCTATCTGCCTATAAGCTTATCAATTGCCATTTATGTAGTGGCTCCAGCATGCACAATGGCGCGGATTGTCCTGCATGTGGAGGTGAGGGACAGGTTTCTCAGGGTTATTACGACAACCATGATTGGTCAATGTACGATTTGGTTACGTGTAAGCTTTGCGAAGGTAGCGGTCAGCACGACGGCCATGATTGCCCACCTTGTGGTGGTGAGGGCCAAGTCTCTCAGAGTTTTTATGATTACCATGATTGGTTAGGATACGATTTAGTCGCATGCAGCCTCTGTGATGGTAGCGGCTTACATGACGGCAATAATTGCCCTCCGTGCGATGGCCAAGGCGAAGTCACTCAGGGTTTTAACGAGTATCACGATTGGTCCATGTATGATTTAGTCACATGCAGTCTCTGTGATGGTAACGGCCTACATGACGGCAATGATTGTCCTCCGTGTGACGGTAGAGGCGAAGTCACTAAGGGCTTTCACGATTATCACGATTGGTCCATGTATGATTTAGTGGCGTGTAAACTCTGTGGTGGAACCGGCTTGTATGATGGTTATGATTGTCCACCATGCCGTGGTGATGGAAAAGTAAGCGAGAGCTTCTTCTACGATCATGATTGGTCAAGATATGATACGGTAGAGTGTCAGCTATGCAAGGGCGAAGGACGTTATCATGCAAATGAGTGCATTCCATGCCGCGGAGAGGGGCGAGTCTCCCAAAAATTTAATCGAAATCATGATTGGAGACAATATAGGTAGGCTGGTTTTGCATGCAAAGATCTGAAAGATCAGAGCCCATCTGATATGAGCGTATAGATATTACGAGTATTTTTAACATGGGTGGTCTTAGTTAAAAGTAAGCGAGGGGGTATTAACAATGCAAATCCCCCGCTTATTACTGTTCATTGAATAGAATGCGGTGCTTCATGGGTGATGACTTCGTATCCCCCCCCTCACTATTTACTGCTACGGAGTCGGTAGGGCCTATCGACAAAGGGAGTCACGCGCCGCGCCACTGTTTTTTTGACTTTTGCGGCGGATCGCAACATTACAAGCTGGCTCCACAGGACAGTCGAGCGCATAGAACCAATGTCTAGCAAAGCACCTTGAAAGTGAGGTTTATGGACCGCTTACGACCGAAGCCCTCCATATAAAATCCAAAGTGCCACTAATTGACACTCAAACCACCCCCCTGTCACCCTGCGCCCCGTTCAAAGGACCAGAACAAGGTGAGTGACTACAGCGCCAACCCACCCAGCGGGTAATCGAGGTGGCCGTCCTTGATCCTCGACGCTTTTGCGCTCTTTAGCCATTGACTCAGCAGCGCGTGAGGTTCGGTTAATTGATAGGGGCTTCAATCGTTCGCCGAACTATAGATGAGTTTAAATCAGTGCCAGTCGTGGCAAGCGAGTTGTCAGGGTCGAGCACCTGGAATCGGACATCGCCTTCGACCTGAGGAGGTTTGGGTTTGCGTTGCCGCTGCTTTTCCGATTTGGCCCAGTGGCCACGCCCAGGGAGAGGGATGCCGGCTTTGCGACAAGCCTTGGCGACGGCGACGTCGGAAACACCAATTTCGTGGGCCAGTTTGACCATGGGTGTTTGCCATACCTTTTCGAACAGTTCCGCGACGGTGAAGCTCACGAATGTGTACATGCAGTCTGTCACCTTTGCTTGTCGCGAATTTAAGGCATAACACGGGGGCTCGCGGATGTTAAATTCCGGGAGGCTATGGGCGCACCCACCTATGACGGTGCTCGCGTCTCTGGCACCGCGTACACTGAAAAAGACAACATAGACTCGTTTGGCGTGTGCTCGTAGTTCGAGGACAACACCGCACTGAGCCGATCGCCCAGCAGGTTCCAGGCGTTTTTCTTCTCTTCGGCATAGTCGTGATGCAAGTAATGACGTCTCACCCGAGAGCCGGCCAGGACATGATTTTGGCAGCGATCGATGACATCCAGACTAACGCCTAAGGCTTGCATCATGGTCGCCCCGGTACGGCGCAGGTCATGTGGCGTCCAGTCGCCGTTCTGGCCGTCGGCGAGCACCAGGGTATCGTCGTGACGCCGTCGTGAAAGGGCCTTGCGGTTTTTGAATCGGGCCTGGCGATCGCCTACCTGTTTGCTCACCACTTTCACATTCACATGCCCATCATCCTGCTTGTTGGGGAAGCACCACTGGGAATGCCCCGTCAGGGTCTTGAGTTCCTGAAAGAAATGCAGGGCAAAGGGCGAGAGGAAGACATGGTGGTCCTGCTTCTTGCCCCGGGTGCCTTTGACGTTTTCACTGGGGAGAAACCAGGTCTGCCGGTCTAGATCGACATTTTTCCATTCGGCCTGCAGCAACTCGCCAATCCGGCACAGCGTGCCTAGGCTAATCCATAGCGCAAGTTGGGTTTCCTTCTTCAGCGGTCGAATGCCGTCGTATTTTTGACCGGCGGGGAGGGCGTCGTAATCGGCGGTCATTTGCTGGAAACGGTTGTGCAGTTCCAACAGCTCAGCCGATGAAAGGATGCGGCTTCTTTCGGCTTCGTAGTCGGCCGGGATCAAGGGGGAGATGTCGACCAGCTCAGTTGGATCACCCTCGATCAGTAAGGCCCGCCAAGGTTGGCGCTTTCTGGCCCAACCGAACATCTGAGTGAGGTCGGCGAAGAAACTGATGGCTTGCCGGTGAGCGCCGCGGTTGATCACGGCCCGGATCAGAGCCCGAACATCGTGTTCGGAGACGCTGTTCACTGCGGTCTTGCCGAGTGCTGGCAAAAGGTCCTTGTTAAAGCGTCGTTGCAACTCGGCATTGCCGTCTTTGCGCGCGACGCCATCCAACAGCCAGGCCTGTGCCAGATCTTGGACGGTCAGCGTTTTCACCTTCGCCGTTTTTACTTGTTCGGCCTCTAGGTTAGCCGCGGCGTATGCCTGTGCCTTGGCAGCTTTCTTGTGTTCGTTGGGATTGATCTGCTCATCAATGAGCGCCCTGGCCTGGTTACGGGCCTTGCGGATGTCCGTCAGGGATTTGCGCGGCCAGGTTCCGCAGGCGTACTCTTTGTTTTGGTCGCCCCAGCGATACCGATAGAAAAAGCTGACCGACACGCCGTCCTTACGGACTGAAATTCGACCGGCGAGATTGCCATCCTCCCTGAGGATCCGGCCGGCATCATTGGCGGTCAGCGACTCGAGTTCTTTGATGGTGATTTTGGCCATAAAATGGGTTCCCCCTACTTTTGCCCCCACAAAAACGTCGGCTCTTGATGGACGTTACTGGACTCTCGTAGAGCAGAACACCGCTGGAGCTCAAGTAAATACTAGCTTAGAAAAATCCAGAGTAAAATTTTGGAGTCTTTCAAGAAGCATGAAAAAGGAGATGGGGTGCTAGGGGTCGAGTGTTCGAATCACTCCGTCCCGACCATTATTCCTGAGTAAAATCAGACTCTTAAGCCGATCAGCTAGATCGGCTTTTTTGTGCCTGCGCAAAACTCGCGCAAATCTGCCAGGTGATTTCGCAGGCTTTAGTGTTAAAAGCCAGCCCTTTCAAGGTCTTTGATAAAATCCCCCAAAACTCCAGTCAGGGTGACGAAAGCGATGTGGGCAGAAGTTCTAGCGCGGTTTGAGAAAAAAGCACCGGCCAGTGTCATGACCAAAGTGATACTGGAGCAGGTCGTTCCTGGCGAATGGGTCGATCAGGTGTTCGAAGAACATCGTCAGCGGCAATATCCGCGTGAGCTTCTGTTCTCAACCATCGTTGAACTGATGTCCCTTGTTTCATTG
>NZ_MNPW01000020.1 GCF_001983175.1 Pseudomonas cedrina subsp. cedrina | reverse complement strand
TAAATACATCCATTACTACAACCATACGCGAATCAAAGTGAAGCTTGGCGGACTGAGCCCTGTAGAGTACAGAGCTCGATCCGCTGCAGCCTAACCAACAGCTGTCCAACTTTTGGGGCGCACTTCACACCGCTATCGCGGGCAAGCCCGCTCCCACAGGGGGACTGCGCTTAACTGACTGGCATTACCAAGTTCGGGCCTTTTTCTTGACGTTAATGCTGCACGTCGGCAAGCAGCGCAGGTTTCACTAGCCCTTGGTTTTTCGGGGATCGGCGCTGCGAGGGTAGGTGCGCTCTTCCTCGATCGAACCGTCTTGCTTGTGAATCTTCAACGAGGCGGTCTTGCCCTCGAGAAACTCACTGGCCAATTTTACGATTTCGGCCTTGGTGGCCGCCGTCTTCGACGCGCGTTCCGCGCCTTGCTTCTTCAATGCCCAACCGTTTTCAGTCGGCGTGATGTGGAAGTCATCCATTTCATTTCTCCTGCAGTGGTGCTACTTGAGGCCGATGCGTTTACGCATTTGGGCCGTGATGGTTTGCTTGGTTCCAGGCAGATCCGCCCACGGATCCACGTCCAGTTCGCCCAGCCGCTCTTGAACGTTGCGGATGTTCCAGACGTTGGCGCCTTTGATGTCCTTGAGTTCGTCGCGAAAGATCGGTACCGACACCGGCAGCCCCTCGCGGCTGCGCGCGGCATAGGCGCAGATAGTGGTCGCGCCCAGGCCGTTGCGTAAGTAGTCGATGAAGATCCGGCCGACTCGATTCTTCGGCCCGGAAACCGCCGAGAACCGGTCTGGCAACAGCGTGGCGATATGTTTGACAATCGCGTGGCTGAAGCTTTTCACCGCGTCCCAGTCGGCTTTCGGGGTCAGCGGCACGACGATGTGGATGCCCTTGCCGCCGCTGGTTTTCAAGAACGACTTGAGGCCCAGTTCGTCCAGCACCGTCAGGGTCAATTCGGTGGCCTCCACCATGCTTTTCCACGGCAGCGCAGGGTCGGGGTCGAGGTCGAGAATGAAGCGATCGGGACGCTGCAGGTCCTTGGACACGGCGTTCCAGGTATGCAGTTCGATGGTGCTCATCTGCACCGCGCCCAGCAGCGCCTCGATGTTGTTGATCAACATCACCGGATGGCCCGTGGCTTCCTTGCCGATGATCTCGATGCCGGGGATCGCCAGGCGCTCGGCGTTTTTCTGGAAGAACAGTTCACCGCCAATACCGTCCGGGGCGCGCACCAGGGCGACCGGGCGATTGAGCAGCTGCGGCAGCAGCCATTCGGAGACGCCGATGTAGTAATCCGCCAAGTCACGCTTGGTCGAGCTGCTGCTCGGGTCAATTACCCGTTGGGGATGGGTGAGCCGGATTTTGGTTGAGCCACCGTCGCCCGCTTTGCGCTTGGCTTTGGTCGCAGCCGGTTGTTTGCTGGGCGATTTTTTCTCGCCCTTGGGGGCCGGGGCCGGGCGCTCTTCGACGATGGCCTTGGCCGGTTTGTCATTACGCAGGCCTTGGAACACGGCATGTCTTACCGAGCCGTCCTGGGTGATCTCGGCAAAGGCGACTTCGGCCAGAAGCGACGGCTTGAGCCAATGCACGTCCTTGGCCTCAAAACCCGTCGGCGGGTTGACCACCGCAGGCTTCTTGGTTTCCAGCGGGGTGAGCTGTTCGTAGATCGTGCTCAGGGTGACCTGGTTGAACCCAGTGCCAACCTTGCCCGCGTATTTGAGCGCGTTGCTGTCGGCATCATGCAGGCCCAGCAGCAGCGCGCCGAATTTACTGCGCGCGCCCTTTGGCTCGGTGTAGCCGACAATGACGAACTCTTGCCGGCGTTTACATTTGAGTTTGATCCAATCGCCGCTGCGCCGGGAAACATAAGGGCTGCCCACGCGCTTGCCGATCAGGCCCTCCATTTGCATCTGGCATGCGCTGTTGAGCAGTGCATCCGGTGTTTCGGCGAAGTCATCCGAATAGCGCAGTACTTCATCTTCACTGCGCTCCAGCACCTTGGATAAGGCTTCGCGTCGTTGCTCCACCGGCACTTCGCGCAGGTCCATGCCGTTGAGAAAAGGCATGTCGAACAGGTAGTAGACGATGCTGGCGCTGCGGCCAAGCTCGAAGGCGTTCTGCAGGGCCTGGAAGTCCGGCACGCCGCGCTCATTGGCCACGACCACTTCGCCATCGAGCCAGGCGGACTCCAGGGCGAGGCTGGCAATCGCCTCGGCCTGGCGTGGAAGCTTGTGTGTCCAGTCATGGCCATTGCGGGTGAACAGATGCACCTTGCCTTGATCCACACGGGCCATGATGCGGTAGCCATCGAACTTGACCTCGTAACGCCAGTCACCGTCGGGTGCGGAGTCCACCAGGGTGGCCAGTTCAGGCTTGAGAAGCTCGGGAAGCTCGGCCGGCTGGGCATTGACCAGCTGAGTGTGTGCCGGCTTTGCGCGCGCGGCGGCCGTCTTCTTGACGGGCTTGGGTTCTGCGGCTTTGCCCGGGCGCTTCTTCTGCACGAGGGTGCGGTCACTCAGCACGCTGTGGGGTTCAGCCTTGACGATGTCGTAATCGCTTTCCGGGCGCGCGAATTCGTCCTGGTGTTTGATCAGAAACCATTGCTCCTGCTTGCCGGGCATGTGCGTCTTGACCAGGTTCCACACGCCGCCGAGTTTTTCGCCCTGTAACTCGAATTTCAGTCGGCCTTTGGCGTAGGCCTCGGCGGGATCGGACAAGGGCTTCCAGATGCCGCGATCCCAGACGATGACGTCACCGGCGCCGTAATGCCCCTGCGGTATCGTGCCTTCAAACGTTGCGTAGTCCAGCGGATGGTCCTCGACGTGCACGGCCAGGCGTTTGGACTTGGGGTCCAGCGACGGTCCCTTGGGCACCGCCCAGCTTTTCAGCGTGCCGTTGAGCTCCAGGCGAAAGTCGTAATGCAGGCGCGTGGCGTCGTGCTTCTGGATGCAAAACTGCAGCGCAGTAGGCTCGTCGGCTTTTTTCCTGGTTGGCTTGCGTGGCTTTGCGGCGCCCGAGGGTTCCGAGGTCGCATCGAAATCACGCTTGCGGTTGTATTCATCAAGGGAGTCGGTGGTTTGCGGCGTCGCCTGCGTGTCGGCTGGGCTGCGCTTCGGGGCTTTTTTGGCGCTGGGTTTGCGCGATGAGATTTCGATCCAGGTTGGCGCGTGATCACTAGCGTGCTCTTCGCCGCGTACCCATGCATCCACACCGGCGTTTTTCAGATGAGGGGCGAGCACCGGGTTCAGCAGCAGATGGTCGATGCGCAAACCGGAATTCTTCTGCCAGTGCTGACGGAAATAATCCCAGAACGTGTACACGCGTTCGTCCGGATACAGGTGCCTCACCGAGTCGATCCAACCCTGGTCCAGCAGCCGTTGAAAGCATTCGCGGCTTTGCGGCTGGAGCAGGGCGTCCTTGAGCCATGAGCGGGTGTTGTAGATGTCGAAGTCGGTGGGCACCACGTTGTAGTCGCCCGCCAGCACCACTGGGTGTTCGCTGGCTTGCAGCGTCTGGGCATGGGAGATCAGGTGCTCGAACCACTTGAGCTTGTAATCGAACTTGGGCCCCGGTTGCGGGTTTCCATTGGGCAGGTACAGGCAGCCGACCACCACGCCGTGGGCCGCAGCCTCCAGGTAGCGAGACTGCGAATCGTCTTGCGCGCCAGGCAGGCCCTTGTGAATCAGCAGGGGTTCGGCGTCCCGTGCCAGAATGGCCACGCCGTTCCACGACGCCTGGCCATGGTGCAGGCAACCATAACCGGCTGCTTCGATATCCTTGGCAGGAAACGCTTTGTCCTGGGCCTTCAGTTCCTGCAGGCAGACGATGTCCGGGCGCTCTTTTTCAAGCCATCGCAGAAGGTTCGGCAGCCGCGCCCCTATGCCATTGACGTTGAATGTAGCGATCTTGAGGTTCTGCATGGGCTCGATCCTTTGCTCTACTCGCAACCTACTTATCGGAGTATCAGGAACCGGAGCGAGTTCTATTTGTTTGACGCTGCGCTTGTAGAAGGACCAGGCTCATCCAGATACTTTAAACCTTCTGCCCAGGCGCACTGTCGATTGCTGAAGACACTTTTGCAGGTAGAGGGAACATCAATGACAGGGGTTGCGGGCCTTGCCCATGACGACAACGGCATGCCAAACCGGGTGACGCTTGGAGCTTATTGATTGGGTGCAATGGCCGGCCATGGTCGTGACCGTCATCTCGGCGTGGTTTATCGGCTCTCAACGGCCTCGCCGGCGAATGATCGCGTTTTGGGGATTTATCCTGAGCAACCTGTTATGGGTTGTGTGGGGATGGCACGCCAATGCGTTTGGCCTGATTGCGCTGGAGTGCATTCTGCTGGGCATGAACGCCAGGGGCTTCAGGAAGAACCAGCGCAATCAGCAGACTTGCGAGTAAGTCGCGGTTATTGATTGCTGAAGTTCTTTTTAAACCCCCGCAGGTTCATTGTGCACAGACAGATCTGCAGCACGATCAGCGCGTACGCCTGCGCGTAGGCGCCCCAGATAACCCACAGGATATTGCTCAATATGAAACAGAAGAACCCGGCCATTCTTCTTGCCGGGCGTTGCGAGCCGATAAGCCATGCCGCGATCACTGTGACCACCATGGCGGGCCATTGAACCCAATCCACGTAACTCAAGATGCCTCCTCTAATCACTTGCGGTTTAAAGAAGAGAGGCTCCCAACGAAGAATAATTCAGATTTTTTGTAGTGAGCGGGCTCGCCCCGCGCTGGGTGGCGAAGCCGCCCCAATCCAGTGGCCTGCGCCCTTTATCAGCAGAAGGGGCAGCCAAGCTGCCCCCGTTTGGATCACTTACGACTTACGCCCGCCGCCATGGCTGTTCTGGCCGCCTTTGCGTCCCGCTTCCGAGGCTTTTTCCCGATCATTGGCAAAGTTGCCGCCGGACGATTGGCCGCCTTTTTTGCCGGCCTCGGAGGCTTTTTCACGATCGTTGGCGAAGTTACCTGGGTTTTTATTACTGGTTGTCATGGTCTTTCTCCACAATTTTTCAGTAGTTGGTTGTCGTGTCGCTCGTTACCCATTTATGCAACAGGTATGTATTCCGATAGCGGCGCGTTTGAAATTGTTTTGAGAGATTTTTAAACAGTCGATGAACGGTCGATATGCCCAATAAACTTGTACAAAGCGCAGTAACTACCGCCGCTTCGTATAATTATTTAATAGTGAATTGATAGCAGTGCAGCCGCTTCGCTTAATGGGCATGTGTTCCTGGCAACGGAAAAAGAATGAACCCCTGCCGCACTCTCCGGACCTAAATAAACACAAACAGGAGGTGCACCATGCAATTCACTTATCTCTGGATTTTCCTGGCAGTCATCGCGGTGTTGCTCGATCTGTGGGTGCTCAATAGTCTGTGGCGAAGCGAAAACTCATCGGGCAGCAAGGCAGGCTGGACCGCCCTGGTGGTGCTGTTGCCGTTTGTGGGAGCTGCTGCCTGGGGTATTGCCGGTCCGCGCGGCGTGACCAAAGGCCCGTCCTCAGCGGAACACAGCAAAGGTTGAAGCCGATGAAGCTGCCTGCGCACGAAGACCTGCACAGCCGCCGGTACCCGATCAACGAGGACATGGCCCTGCAACGCAAGGTCTGGCGCTTCGAACGGTTCGGTTGGTACGCCATGGTGGTCATCATGGGGCTCACCTTGGCCGGGCTGTTCTCCAAAGGGCCGCTGAGCACCACCCAGGTGCGCAGCGCCGATGGGGCGGTGCGTGTGGAGTACCAACGCTTCCTGCGCAACGGCTCCTCGGACGTATTGGTGATCCATCTGCAGGGCAAGGCGCGCGAGCCGCTTGAGGTGGCAATCAGCGGTGAGCTGTTGCAGGGCTTCGATATTGAAATGCTGCAGCCGCAACCCCTCAAGGCCAGTACCGCGGGCGAGGGCATGAGGCTTTGGCTGCTCAGCGATGATGACGGCAAAGCGGTGTTGCACCTGACTTTGCGCAGCGACGGCGTCGGCAGTTTCGACACCCAGGTCGCACTCGCCACGGGTGCGACCGTGCGCCTATCACAATTCATTTATCCCTAGGGGTCAGCCAGCATGGACTCAGTATTGCGGGCGGCGGCCATTTACCTGGTGCTGCTGGTGCTGTTCAAGATCGCCGGCAGGCGCTCCCTGGCGGAACTGACCACCTTTGACCTAGTGTTGTTGATGGTGATCGGTGAAGCCACGCAGCAGGCGCTGCTGGGCGATGATTTTTCGCTGACCAACGCCGTCCTGGTCATCATCACGCTGATCGCCATCGACATTGGCTTCTCACTCGTCAAATTGCGCTCACGCGGGTTCTCCCGCGTGCTGGATGGCGGGCCGACCATTGTGGTCGAACATGGCAAGGTGCTCCACGAGCGCCTCAAGCGCGCGCGGATGGATGAAAGCGATATTCTCGAAGCGGCCCGCTCCGCTCAAGGTATCGTCCAGATCGATCAGATCCAGTTCGCGATTCTCGAGCGCAACGGGAAAATCTCCGTAATCCCTTATCAATAAGCCCAGCCTAACGGCTCGACTGACGCAGCTTTTCGATCAGGTTGATCAGCGACTCATGGGTCACGGGTTTGCTCACATGGCTGTTGAAGCCTGAGTCAGCGGTCTTCTTCTGGTCACTGCTGGCACCGTAGCCGGTCAACGCGATGGCCGGAACCTGGTGCAGATGGCCGATCTTGCGTAGCTTGCGCATCAGTTCGTGGCCGTTCATCTTCGGCATGCCGATGTCCGAGATAATCAGGTCGTAATGGGTCTCGCGGGCCGTTTCCAGCGCGCTCAGCGGGTCACTGAACGCGCTGACCTGGGCGCCTTCCATCTCCAGCAGCATATTCAGCACTTCCAGCACTTCGGCGGAGTCGTCCACCAGCAGCACCTTGACGCCGTTCAGGCGTTCATTCTCGGCCTTTGCGTCGGCAGTGTCGGGCAAGTGGCTCTGTTCGCTGAGGGGCAACTTGATCGAGAAGGTACAGCCAAAACCCAGGCCCTTGGAGTAGACACTTACCGACCCACCGTGCGCCTCGACCAGTTGGCGGACCAGCGACAGGCCAATCCCCAGCCCTTCACGCTGATGGGTCTGATGCTGGTTCTCCGCCTGCCCGAACAAATCGAAGATCTTTTCCAGGCTGTCTTCGGCAAGCCCGGCGCCACTGTCGATGACGTCCAGTTGCGCTTGACCTTCCGAGCGGCTGAGCACCAATTGCACTTGCCCGTCTTCCGGGGTGAATTTGAGTGCATTGTTGACCAGGTTCCAGATCACTTGCTCGATACGGGTAGGGTCCACGTCCACGATCAGTGAGCCGGGCACCGAAGGCGTTTGCAGGGTCACTTGGCGGTGACGCCCGTCGGCGAGCACCACGCTGTGGATGTCCTGCAGCGTGCGAATCAGGTCGACCGGTTGTTTCTTCAGCTTGAGCTTGCCGGTGCGCACCCGGGCGACATCCAGCAGGTCGTCAATGATGCGCGCCTGGCTGGAGACTGCTTCGCAGATGGTATCCACCGCCCTGACCGCCGGGCCCGCCGCCTTGGTAACCGGCAAGCGGCGCAGCAATTCGGCGTTGAGCTGGATCAGGTTCAGCGGGTGTTTGAGTTCATGGGACATGACCGCGAAGAATTCATCCTTGAGGTGGCTGTTGGTCTGGGTTTCCATCAGCCGCTGGCTCTGTTCTTCCTGGGTGCGCTTGTGGCCGGTCAGGTCACGGGCAATCTTGACGTAGCCTTGCAAGCTGTCGCTCTTGAGCAGGGTGACCTCACCGCTGCAATAGAAGCGGCTGCCATTCTTGTGCACGTGCCAGCGTTCGTCTTCGCCGCGCCCATGTTCGCGGGCCGCGCGCAACTCGCTCTCGGGGATGCCGGCGGCGCGGTCTTCCGGGGAGAAAATCAGGTCGTAGTAAGCGCCCAGCACTTCGTCCTTGGTATAGCCGAAGATCAGCTCGGCACCGGTGTTCCAATCGGTGATGGCGCCATGGTCGTCCAGGATGATGATGGCAAAGTCATGGGTGCTTTCGGCCACCAGGCGCATGCGTTCTTCACCCAGGCGCAGTTCCTCTTCGGCCAGGCGCCGTTTGGTGATATCGATAAAGGTCAGCACGGTGCCGTCAATGTGGTCTTCGCTGGAGCGGTAGGGCAGCAACCGCGCGATGTACCAGCGGCTGTCCTTGCTGCTGATCTCGCGCTCGATCATGCTCAGCGATTCAAACACGGTGGTGGCGTCATCGGTCATTTCCGGGTAGTGGAGTCGGTGCGTGATGTCCATCAACGAGCGCCCCGTGTCCACCGGCAGCATGCTGAAAATATCCGTGGCGCGCGGGGTGAACCAGCGGATGCGCATGTTGCGGTCGACGAATACCGTGGCGATGTCGGTGGAGGCGATCAGGTTGGTCAGGTAGTCGTTGACCTTGTCGGTCTCTTCAACCTTGGTCTTGAGCTCGTAATTGACCGTCAAGAGTTCCTCGTTGATCGACTGCAGCTCTTCCTTGCTGGTTTCCAGCTCTTCAGTGGCCGAACGCAGTTCTTCGTTGACCGCCTGCATCTCTTCGTTGGAGGCCTTGAGCTCTTCGCTGGAGACTTCCGCCTGCTCGATGGTGTCCTGCAGGTGCAGCTTGGTGCGTTGCAGCTCGCGTTCCAGGTTGCTCATGATCGCGTTTTCCGCATGGCTGACGCTGGCGGCGTCGGACTGCTCGGGGTCGACTACGGTTTCCTGGAACATCACCAGCACGTAGTCGCTTTCGGTGGCCTCATCGCGGTAGGGGCGAGCGGTGATGTCCACCAGGTAAGTGCACTGATCGCGCTGGATGCGCACCTTGCGCGAGGTCACCGGGATATTCGATTGCTGGACCTGGAACAGTGTCGTGCGGATATCCAGGCGCAAATCGGGATGGACCAGGGCCAATAGATTGTGGGTGATTTCCCCGGCCACATAGCGCAGGTAGCGCCCCGCGCCTTCGCTCATGTGCAGGATATCGGCCTGCAGGTCGACAATGACGCTGGGCGGTGCGGCCTTCTCCAATGCGCGCAGGTGCATATCGGCGAATGAACGCTTGGTGGGCGCCTTGATTTCCGCCGCAGCGACCGGGGCGTTGGCACGCACATAGCCGCCTCGCGGCATGGTGGGCGCGCGGCGAACCGCCGAGGAGCCGGCGCGCACGCGAAAGATGCGGTTGCGCTTGTCCACCGGCACGAACAGGTCCTGGCAGCCGTCGGCCGACTCCGAGGAACCCAGGAACAGGTAGCCACCGGGGCGCAGCGCAAAGTGGAACAGTTGCAGGATCTCGCGCTGCACTTCACGGTCCAGGTAGATCAACAGGTTGCGGCATACGATCAGGTCGATCTGCGAGAATGGCGGGTCCGCCAGCAGGCTGTGCTTGGCGAACAACACCCGCTCGCGGATTTCCTTGCGCACCCGGTAGTGCTGGTTTTTTTCCTTGGAAAAGTACTGGCGCAAACGCGACGGCGGTACGTCAGTGATGATCGCTTCGGAATACACTCCGCTGCGGCCATGGCTGATGGCGCGCTCGTCAATGTCGGTGGCAAACACCTGCATTTTCGCGCTGCTGGCGTCCAGCGCCAGTTGTTCGGCCACCAGCATCGCCAGGCTGTAGGCCTCTTCCCCGGTCGAACAACCGGCTGACCAGATGCGCACTTCCTCGCGGTGCGGCACGCTGTCTTCCAGGGACTTCACCAAGTTCGGGATCACATCACGCTCTAGGGCTTCGAAGGCTTCGCGGTCGCGGAAGAAATTGGTCACGCCAATCAGCATGTCACCCAGCAACGCCTTGGTTTCTTCCGGATGCGCCTGGAGGTAGGTGTAGTAGGCGGCCAGGTCGGGCTGGGCGGTGACTTGCAGGCGCCGCTCAATGCGGCGCAATACGGTGGCGCGTTTGTAGTGCTTGAAATCGTGCCCGGTACTGGCGCGCAGTTGGATAAGGATGTCGAGCAGCAACTGTTCGGCCACCGCCGCGTCGCGTTCGGTCACGGGTGGGGTGGTGTGGATCTCGGGGTCATTGGCGTTGGGCAGGATGATCGACTGGGCGTTGCGCCATAACTCCAGCAACTTTTGCGGCATCTCCACCACGGGCAGTACCAGATCGACCATTTGCGTCTCGATCGCCGCCAGCGGCATGCCGTCGAATTCGGCATCTTCCGGCGCTTGCACCAGGGTGATGCCGCCTTGTTCCTTGATGCGCGAAAGCCCCACCGCGCCGTCGGAACCGGTGCCTGAGAGGATCAGGCAAAACGCGCGCTCTTTGTGGGTGTCGGCCAAGTCGCGAAAAAACAGGTCGATGGCAATGTGAGTGCCGCCTTCACGTGACGACGGCGATACGCCCAGATAACCATCATTCATCATCAACCGCTGTGCAGGCGAGATGACATACACGTGGTTTTTTTCAATGGGCGTGGTGTCATTGATCTGCACGACCGGCAAGCCCGTCGACTCCTGGATGATCTTGTCCGCCACGCTCTGATGATCGGGAGACAGGTGCAGTACCACCACGAACGCCATGCCACAGTCTTTGGGCATGTGCTCGAAAAATGCTTTCACCGCTTGCAGCCCGCCCGCCGACGCGCCAATGCCGACCACTGGAAAGGTCAGGGTGCTGGGGGTCAGATCCTTGCGTTGCGGAACGTTGGGGGACCGCAGAGGGGCAGACTTCATAAATACCAACCTTGGTTAACTGCGCACGAGAAGAGCGTGTAGGGGCACGAATTCCAGCGAGGGTGATGAGTGAGCGGGAGGTGAAATATAGCTGAAAACCTGCTCGTAACAGAATGCCTGCGTGCCGAACTCGATCACTTCTCAGGACCTTTACTCTTGGTTGAGACGAGCGTGTTGCAAAGGTTTATACAAACTGACGAGTGGTGCGGTGGTCTTGACAATGTGGGAGCTGGCTTGTCGGATCCCAGCATAGGTATCTACACAACTTTGTAGTGAGCGGGCTTGTCCCGCGCTGGGTGGCGAAGCCGCCCCAATAAAGACACCGCGTAGTTTCAGACAAACCCAATTCGCCTGGTTTGGGGCGGCTTCGCCCCCCAGCGCGGGACAAGCCCGCTCACTACAATGTGTAGATACCTATCGCCATCGCAGGCAAG
Source organism: Pseudomonas cedrina subsp. cedrina (assembly GCF_001983175.1). Taxonomy (GTDB): domain Bacteria; phylum Pseudomonadota; class Gammaproteobacteria; order Pseudomonadales; family Pseudomonadaceae; genus Aquipseudomonas; species Aquipseudomonas cedrina. The sequence goes on along the minus strand of NZ_MNPW01000020.1, from coordinate 58,229 downwards.
CCAGCTCTCACAGTGGAAAGCGCCGGTGATTACGGTTTACGCATCGCCCGGCGGATGCGCATCCAGTCCCGATAAGCCGCGGTGCGTTGCTCCTCCGCGGCTTTCTTGGCTTCCAGAAAGCGCGTCCAGGTTTGCGCCTCGCCGCTGTAGTTCTCGATGATCTTGTACGCTTGCGCATCCAGGCGATCAGCCTCGAAAAACATCTCGGTGTTGTGCGCGATCTCGTCGTCCCACGTTTGCCCTGTTGTGTAACCAAGAGTCTGGCTGTTCATTGTGTGAGGCCCTCCGCCCACTGGATCGCTTCGGCGCCGCTCCAGCGCACGTCGGTGATGCCGTATTTCTCGGCCATCGGTTTGGACACGCGCTTGAGGGTGTGTTGACCAAATCTGGGTATGACTGCCACGCCGGCATCGCAACTGGCCCAATGCCATGCCTCGGCATTGTTCATTTGCGCGGCACGCACGATGAAAGACCTGTGTTCACCGTGCAGCCTATACCGGATAGTGAATAAATCGTTGTGTTTCATGAGGACTCCTTATGCTCATGAAGTACAGATATTTGACGCCACGGAAAATTCAAAAAACTGTCAGACAATTCGATGACCGAGATCAAGACTTATACAATCAGTCATCCACTGTAAAAGTTACCCAGCCAGGCCCTTCGACAGGGCGCTCTATCTCGGCAATCACGCCGCTCACAGAGGTGCCATCCGGCAAGTTGACGGTCACAAAGGTGGGGTTGCCAGGCCACTCCAATGGCGAGTCGAAATCCAGGCGCACGATAGTGGGTTTGCCGCTGCTGGACATCCGGATAGCGACCGAGTCATTCAGGCGCTCATCCGATTCCGTTCCCAGATGGCGCGAGGCCGTGATGACGCTGGCGGTTCCTTCGAAGTTATAAGACATGCTGGATTACCTCTTGCAAAAAAGGGGGGCGGTCGCCCCCAGGAGTTCATTTATGCCGCGTGTTGTTCGAACGCAGGTTGCGTGCGACGGCAACGCCGCCCAGTAACAGAACGGCGCCCGCTGCGGCCAGCCAGTAAGACGTGTGGCGGGGTTTTCGCTGGCCGCCTTCGACGCGTCGCTCGCCGCTTGCCGGTGTGAACAGGTTGCCCGACGACGTGGCGGCGCGGGAGCTGCGCTCCAACCCCCGACGGGTCAGCCAACCGGATAATTGGGGGAAAGCAGGCAGCAAGAAATGCGCAACGCGCGCAACGGTGGCGGCGGCGCCGACGGTGATGCTGTTCTTCGGCTGCAGCGCACAAGCCACCATCGCCTGTGCAACCCGCTGTGGATCGTAGACCGGTGGCGGCGGCTTCAGCGCGTGGCCGGTGAAATTGCCGCCGTCGCGAAAACCCGGCGTGTCCATCACCGCCGGGTAGATGTCGCACACGTGGATATTGGGGTAGCCAACCAATTCGCCGCGCAGCGCTTCAGATAACCCACGCAAGCCGTACTTGCTGGCTGAGTAGGCGGCGGCGTAAGGCTGTGCAACCCAGCTGCCCAATGACAAGGTGTTGATCAGAATCCCGCTGTTCTGCGCCTTGAAATAGGGCCACGCGACGTAGGCACCACGCAGGTAGCCAAGCAGGTCCGTTTGCAGCACCTGCTCATGGGCTTCCAGCGGGGTTTTCTCGAAATCGCCGACCGCACCGACCCCGGCGTTGTTGATCCAGATATCGATCCGGCCATTGCCAAAGGCGGCGGCCTGTTCGGCCAAGGCGCGCATCTGCTCGCCCTGGGTCACGTCGGTTTGCACCGCCAGCGCCTGGGCACCGAGGGCCGCGCATTCCTCGACCACATCGGCCAACGCCGCTTCGTCGCGGGCGGCCAGTACCAGGCGGGTGCTCTGTTTGGCAAAGGCATGGGCCGCGGCGCGACCGATGCCGCTGGAAGCGCCGGTGATCACTACCGTCTTGCCGTGCAGTTGGCCGTTGCGCTCAGCGTCGGCAGGCGCGGGCTCGGGCGCGTCCTCCGTTGCGTGCACAGCCGTCTCATGCAGTTTCAGCCGGGCGCCATCGCTGAGTATCAGCGTGAGGTCTTCGATCGTGCCGGCGACGCGGTCGGGGAAGACCGGTTCGCCGGTGGCGTCGAGCTCGTCATAGATAAACGTCTGGCCTTCGAGCCAGCCGACTGCGGTGAGCAATTCAGGTTCCAGGTAGTACTTGCCGTCCAGGAAAAAGCCGCTGAAGTGCTTCGTTCGTTCCAGGCTGTCCACTGTGTAGCGTTCGCCAGGTCTCATTCCGGTTGCTGGATCAATCATGCTGACATCCTCCATTCGCTGGTCTTGGGATAGAGGCGGGCCAGCAAATGATCGTTCAATCCAAATGCCCGAGTGGCGTGATTAGTGGCGATGAGGTGTTTCGGTCGGGTCGACGATCTGGATGACGTTGCCCTGGCGCCATGCATCCGCACCCGGCGCGATGGGCGCTGCGATGATGTCCGCACGGGCCTTTTTCTTATCGCTGCTGTTGATTCCCAGCCGCTGGTCGCGCTCGGCAACCATGGCCGGGTCAGCCTGGCCGTCAGCGGTAAAGCCCATCATCAATTGCGGCACGCCCAGTGGCAGCTGTTTGTTGAGGTCGGTGTGCCAGGTGTGCCAGGTCTTGCCATAGGTGTTGACCAGCTTGTTCATCAAGGCATGCTCGGCGACGTCGGGGATGCCCGGCGCAACCAGTTGCCCGGACTTCACTTCATGCACATGGCTGTGCCACAGCGCCTTTTCAGCCGCAGGCAGCGTGTTGAACAACTGCTTGCTGATGATGTACTCCACGCCCATCAACTTGGCATCCTGGCGATTGCCGTCGTAGATCACGCACTGGATCACCTCTTCGTTGAGAATCGAGCAATAGTGATGGGCTTCCATTTGCACATCGGGGTGGCCGTTATAGAAGTGAAAACCGTCCAGGTAAGCGTTCAACGCATCGATGGGCGGGCGCGACTGGAGCATCGCGGCGCCCGCATCCAGCGTTCGGGTGGTCGGCGATTTCTCGGCACCGGGTGCCACCACATTTGATGCGGAATCGTTACCGGCGCAGGCTGTCAGCACACCGAGGGATGCTGCCAGGCAGAGCGATGGGAGGGTGGTCGTGCGGTTGGCTTTTTTCATGGCTCAGTCCTTCCGTGGTGATGCACAAGGCCAGAGAGGAGGCCTTGCCAGGTTAAGGTTTGCCACTGTTTAGAAGGAGGTCCCCAAGAGGCGTTCAATCGGTTTTTGCCTGGGACCACTCGTCAGCCTCGGGTCGATTTGATTGAACACTGAGGCGTTTGCCCCGGCCAGATAAAGGGTGTGCTGACGAAGTTCGGCTTCGTCTTGCCAGGTTGAATCACTCGACTTACAGCAGGTGAACAAGCATGAAAAAACTAACCATGTGCCTTGGGCTGTGCAGCGTGTTTATGCTCCACGGCTGCTTTGACAGTGGCGACAACGCCACCAAAGAGAATACCGACGGCAAGGCTTCGGTGCAGATGCAAGAAGGCAAGGCAGACGAGAGCAAGTAAGGCTTCCATCCTGTGACCTGGAGATTTTTTCCATGAAACATGACCCATCCAACACCCAGAACCGCCCCGTTGAAGATCTGGGCCAACCTAACGACGACGGCAATGTGATCGGTACTGCCGGACGTGACGAGGACCCCAATGCGGCCACCGACTGGGACCATCCCGGCACCCTTGAAAAGTCCGGCGAAGCCGACGTCTTGCCACCCAACGGGACGCCTGAAATCGACATCGTTCCCTCTGATAACGAGCGTGCCGATTGAATGCCTGGCATCGCGTACGGCCGTTTCGCTTGGCCATTCAGGCGTAACCGCTGGTCGAGATATGCGTAATTTTTTTGAAATTTCCAGCGCCGGTTATTTCACATGACAGTAGGCGCGCATTTGCAAAGTGCCGTCTCTTTTCGATTAGCCCGAGGAGATTTGTTCATGTTTCTACATAACAAGCGACTTCAATACACCGTCCGTGTCGCCGAGCCTAACCCCGGCCTGGCCAACCTGCTGCTGGAACAGTTTGGCGGCCCTCAGGGGGAACTGGCGGCGGCGTCCCGCTACTTCACCCAGGCCCTGGCTGAAGACGATCCGGGGCGCAAGGATCTGCTGATGGACATCGCCACCGAAGAGCTCAGCCATTTGGAGATCGTCGGCTCCATCATCGTGATGCTCAACAAGGGCGCCAAGGGACGCATGGCCGAAGGCGTGGAAGAAGAGGGCGAGTTGTATCGCTCGCTTAACGGTGCCGGCAATGACTCCCATGTCACCAGCCTGTTGTACGGTGCCGGTGCGCCGTTGATCAACTCCGCCGGTGTGCCCTGGACAGCGGCCTATATCGACACCATCGGTGAGCCCACCGCGGACATGCGCTCCAATATCGCGGCCGAAGCCCGCGCCAAAATCGTCTACGAGCGGCTGATGAATGTCACGGATGACCCGGGCGTGAAAGAGGCGCTGGGCTTTTTGATGACGCGGGAAATCGCGCATCAGTTGTCCTTTGAAAACGCGCTGCATTCGATTCAGCCGAACTTCCCCCAAGGCAAGCTGCCTGGCATGCCCGAATTCACGCAGGTCTACTACAAGATGTCCCAGGGTGCAGGAGGCATGCGTGGCCCATGGAACCAGGGCGAAGAGTGGGAGTTCGTGGAAAGCCCGCAACCGGCGGTCGATGGTGGCGATGGCTTGGCCAGCGTGCAGTTGGACGCCGACGACGAAGCGACATTGAGCGCGATGAAGATCCGCACGGCCTCGGACCCGACGAGCGACCCCGTGACTGGCGCTGACTTGGGCTCGGGAATGCAACCCAAACCCGAGATTTGACGCGGCACAGCCGTACGCTTTCGGGCGTGCGGCGCATGCCATTTTTTCATCAAGAGGACTAACGACATGGCGACTCCACAGGAAAACCTGCTCGATTGGCTGCGTGATGCCCATGCGATGGAGCAGCAGGCCGAAAAAATGCTCAAGGCGCAATCCGAGCGCCTGGAGCACTACCCGCAGCTCAAGGCGCGGATCGACCAGCACATTGAGGAAACCCTCGGCCAGCAGCAGCTGATTGATCAGTGCCTGGCGCGCCTGGGCGGCAGTTCGTCGACCCTGAAAGACATGGGTGGCAAGCTGATGGCGTTCGGCCAGGCGGTCGGTGGCTCGTTGATGAGTGACGAAGTCATCAAGGGCGCAATGGCCGGGTACGTGTTCGAAAACATGGAAATTGCCAGCTACACGGCGCTTATCGCCGCTGCGAAAGAGGCCGGTGATTTGGAAACCCAAGCGGCCTGCGAAAAGATCCTGCCGCAGGAAATCGCCATGGCCGAGTGGCTGCTTGAGCATTTGCCCGAACTGACGCAAGCGTTCCTGCGTCGCTCAGCCGACCCCGATAAAGAAGCCAAGCGCTGATGCAACGCGCGGCGCCCGACCCATGCGGCGGGCGCCTGTTCAGCGCAGGGTGGCACTGTGCGACATTTTTACGGTCCATGGAACACGCACCACGTAATTGGAGGTGAACCTTGGCAAGCAAGAAAAAGCCCGTGGTCGACCGTATCGATCCAGCGCGGCTTTCTTCCAATCGCAAAGACCTGTTTTTCGCGGCCATGCAAACCAGCCAGAGCGCGATGATCGTTTGCGACCCCGCCCAACCCGATAACCCGATCATCTTCGCCAATCAGGCGTTCCTGAGGCTGACGGGGTATGAACAGGATGAAGTTATCGGGCGCAACTGCAGGCTTCTGCAAGGGCCTGAAACCGACAAACGTGCGCTGCTGCAAGTGCAGCGTGCGATGACATGCCGCCATGAGGTGTGCGTGGAAGTGCTCAACTACCGTAAGGATGGCTCGACGTTCTGGAACGAAGTGTTCATTTCGCCGTTGTTCAATGAGCAAGGGCAACTGGTGTACTTTTTCGCCTCCCAGTTGGACGTGAGCCGGCGTCACGACGCGGAACTGCGCGTGCGCCGCGCCCAGGACCTGGAGGCCCTCGGGCAACTGACCGGGGGCATTGCCCACGACTTCAATAACCTGCTGCAGGTGATGGTCGGTTATCTCGAACTGATCCAGCAGAGCGCCCAGCGCCCCGGCGCCGATCCGCAGCGCATCTTCAACGGCGCCAGCCGCGCCAGGGCCGCCGCCGAAAAAGCCCAATCCTTGACCCAACAGTTGCTCGCGTTCTCGCGCAAGCAACGCCTGGACAGTCGCGTGATCAACCTGAACTCCTTGCTGGGTCGCACCGATTTCATGGCGCAGACGCTGCAGGATGTCCAGCTGCATGTGGAGCTCGCCGAGGGCCTGTGGAACTGCCGTCTCGATCCCGCGCAGGCGGAGCTGGCGGTGCGGCACTTGTTGTCCAACGCCCAGGATGCGCTCGAAGGACGCACCGAGCCGACCGTGACGGTGAAGACGTGCAATGTTCAGGTTCCGGGCGACGCCAATGCGCAACGCGACGGGCTGGCCGAGGGCCGCTACGTGGGCATCTCGATCAGCGATAACGGCAACGGCATCGACGAGAGCGTCCAGGAAAAAGTGATGGAGCCGTTTTTCACCACCAAGGAGGAGGGCAAGGGCTCGGGGCTGGGGTTGTCGATGGTGTATGGCTTCGTCAAGCAATCGGGCGGCACTGCACGCATCTATTCCTACCCAGGCGTGGGCACGACGGTGCGCCTGTATTTTCCGGCGGACGACAGCCAGCTCTGGGTCGAGCAGACGCCCGCGGCCACTTCGCTGCAAGGCGACGAACGCATCCTGATTGTGGAGGACCGGCCCGAAGTGGCGGAGTTGGCCCAGGAAATTCTGGCCGACTACGGTTATCGCACCGACATTGCGCACACGGCCGCCGAGGCATTGGACCGGCTCGCCGGCGCGACCTACGACCTGGTGTTCAGTGACTTGATCATGCCCGGCGAGATGAATGGCGCGGTACTCGCGCGCGAGATAGCGCGCTTGTATCCGCACACCAGGGTGCTGCTCACGACGGGCTACGCGAAGGATTCGCTGGAGCGTGCCGATATACAGGTACATGACTTCGAGCTGATTGCAAAACCCTATCAGCCGGCTGATTTGCCCAGGAAGATTCGCACGTTGCTCGACACAGCGTGGACAGCGCCAGCATCAGGTTGAGGGCCATCACCAGCAGAATCGAGAAGCCGAAGATCGAGCGCGCCCAGCGCGCTGGATCGACCCGGCGCACGCTGCTGTTGGCGAGCGCCAGCCAGTAACCGCCGAGGGCGCTGACCACGGCGAAATACAGGATGTCCATCTGGGCCACCACGCCCAGCACCAGGGTGCTGGCGCAGAAGGCCAGGGTGTACGCCTGTATTTGCCGGTGGGCTTGAGACAGGGTCAGCAGCGGCAGGCGCGCCGCGCGGAAGTCCTCGCGGCGCATCACGGTGATGGCGTGTGAATGGGGCATCTGCCAGCAGCAGAACACCAGCACCAACATCAGCGCCGTGGCGTCGAACCTGGCGCTGACCGCGCAATAACCGATCACCGGCGGCATTGCCCCGGAGAGGCTGCCGACCAAGGTGCCCCAGTGCGAACGACGCTTGAGCCAGAACGTATAGACCCCCGCATAGATCACCAGCCCGACCAGCGCCAGCAAGCAGGCCAGCAGGTTGCTGCCTGCCCAGAGCAGGCCGAAACCGCTGACGCCCAGGGCGATGGCATAGCTGGCGGCGGTGGGCACCGCGATGGTCCGCAGCGCCAGCGCGCGATGGCAGGTGCGCACCATGCGCCGATCGATGTCCCGATCGGCGCAATTGTTGATGACACACCCGCAACCGATCACCAGGGCGGTACCGAGTAGGGTGGCCAGCAGGTGCGCGGGGTCTGCCAGGCGCCCGCCGCCGGCGAGGAAGTAACCCCCCAGCACCGACGCGAGATTACCGAAAATAATCCCTGGCTTGGTCAGTTGAACCCCCGCATTGAGCAGCCCCAGCCAGTACCTCAGTGCGCCAGCATGTTGTGGTGAATACTGCCCATGATCCATAGCGAGAGCCCTACCAGCAAAAGAATGATGACCGCCGAGAAAATCAGCGCAACCAGGTTCCAGCGTTGTTCCTCGGCCGTATCCAGATGCAGGAAGAACTTGAGGTGGACCACGATCTGGATAACCCCCAGCGCCACCACCAGCCAGGCGGTGACGGTGCGCGGCAGCGAAGGGAACATCACCAGGGCGAAAGGGATCAGGGTCAGCAGCACCGACAGCAGGAACCCGACCAAATAGGAGCGGCTGCTGCCATGGCTGCTACCGGCGCTGCTGTGAATCGAACTTTGCTTGTACATGTCACACCACCCCCAACAGATAGACCACGGTAAAGACGCAGATCCACACCACGTCCAGGAAGTGCCAGAACAGGCTCAGGCAACTGAGCCGGGTGGCGTTGGTGTTGGTCAGGCCTTTCTGGCGGATCTGCACCATCAGCACCGCCATCCAGATCAGCCCCGTCAGCACGTGCGCGCCGTGGGTGCCGACCAGGGTAAAGAAGGCGGTGAGGAACGCACTGCGGTCCGGTCCGTAGCCTTCTGCGATCAAGTGGTGGAATTCGTTGATTTCCATGGCGATGAAGCCGGCGCCGAGCACGAACGTGAGCCCCAGCCAGCGCAGCACCTGGCTCTGCTGGCCACGGTTCATCGCCAGCATCGCGTAGCCATAGGTGATGCTGCTGAGCAACAGCAGCATGGTTTCGGCAAGCACATAGGGCAGTTCGAAAATATCCATGGTCGACGGACCGCCCGCCACGCTGTCGCGCAACACCGCATAGCCGGCGAACAGGGTCGCGAACAGGATGCAGTCGGTCATCAGGTAGATCCAGAACCCGAAAACGCTCAGGGAACCTGCGTCCTCATGCCCATGTTCCTGGGTATGAGCGACGTCTTTTTCAATCACGGTATTGGACATGGATCAAGCCTCTGCCAAGTCTTTGAGACGTGCCGTTTCGATGCGCGCGACTTCTTCGGCGGGCACGAAGTAATCAGTGTCTTCGTCGTAGCTGCGCACTACGAACGCGACCACCGAAGCCACCAGCCCGAACGCCGCCAGCCACCAGATGTGCCAGACCAGGGCGAAGCTGCAGATCAGCGCGAACAGGCTGATCACCAGGCCCGAGGCGGTGTTGCGCGGCATGTGGATGGCGCGGTAGTCGGTGTGGCTGAGGGTGCTTACGCCGCGCTCTTTCATGCCCCAATAGGCGTCCAGGTCGCTGACCTTGGGCTGCTCGGCGAAGTTGTACAGCGGCGGCGGGGAGGAGGTGGCCCATTCCAGGGTGCGTCCGTCCCACGGGTCGCCGGTGAGGTCGCGGTATTGGTGACGGTTGCGGATGCTGACGTACAGCTGCAGAGCCTGGGAGATTACGCCGCAGAGGATGATGAGCACGCCCAGCACTTCCAGCAGCAGCCACGGCCGCCATTCCGGATTGTCGAAATGGTTGAGGCGTCGGGTCATGCCCATGAAGCCCAGCACGTAGGACGGCATGAAGGCGAAATAGAAGCCGATCAACCAGCACCAGAAGGCGATGCGGCCCAGCTTGTCGTTCAAGCGGAAGCCAAAGGCCTTGGGGAACCAGTAGGTCAGGCCGGCCATGTAGCCGAACACGGCGCCGCCGATGATCACGTTGTGAAAATGCGCGATCAGGAACAGGCTGTTGTGCAGCATGAAGTCGGCGCCCGGCACTGCGAGCAGGACCCCGGTCATCCCGCCGATACTGAAGGTCACGATAAAGCCCAGGGTCCACAGCATCGGGGTTTCGAAGCGCACCCGGCCACGGTACATGGTGAACAGCCAGGTGAAGATCTTCACCCCGGTCGGCACCGCGATGATCATGGTCATGATGCCGAAGAACGCGTTGACGTTGCCTCCCGCGCCCATGGTGAAGAAGTGGTGCAACCACACGATGAACGACAACACGGTAATCGCGATCGTCGCCCATACCAGCGACACGTAACCGAACAGCCGCTTACTGCTGAAGGTCGCGGCGATCTCGGAAAACACCCCGAACGCCGGCAAGATCAGGATGTACACCTCCGGATGCCCCCAGGCCCAGATCAGGTTGACGTACATCATCGGGTTGCCGCCGGCTTCGTTGGTAAAGAAATGCATGCCCAGGTAACGGTCCAGGGACAGCATCAGCAGGGTGGCGGTGAGAATCGGAAACGACGCCAGGATCAGCACCGAAGTGCACAGCGCATTCCAGGTGAACACCGGCATCTTGAACAAGGTCATGCCTTCGGTACGCATCTTCAGGATCGTGACGAAGAAATTCAGCCCCGTCAGTAGCGTGCCGATGCCGGATATCTGCAGTGACCAGATGTAGTAATCCACCCCGACCCCGGGACTGTAGGCCAACCCGGATAACGGCGGATAGGCGACCCAACCGGTTCGCGCAAACTCCCCGATCCCCAGTGATACGTTGACCAGCAGGGCACCGGCCACGAACAGCCAGAAGCTCAGCGCGTTGAGAAACGGGTAGGCCACATCGCGTGCGCCGATCTGCAACGGCACCACAACGTTCATCAGGCCGACCACGAAGGGCATGGCCACGAAGAAAATCATGATCACGCCGTGGGCGGTGAAGATCTGGTCGTAGTGTTCCGGCGGCAGATAACCCGGCCCGCCGCTGGCGGCCATGGCTTGCTGGGTACGCATCATGATCGCGTCGGAAAAACCGCGCAGCAGCATCACCAGCGCGACGATGATGTACATGCAGCCGATCTTCTTGTGGTCCACCGAAGTGAACCACTCGCGCCACAAATAGCCCCATTTGCGTTTCCAGGTAATGGAGCCGACCATCGCCACGCCTATGAGGCCGACGAAGGCCAGCGTGTACATCACAATGGGTTCAGTGGTTGGAATCGCGTCCCATGACAGTTTTCCGAACATTGTTATTGCTCCTCGGCCAGCAGACTGGGGTGTTGATCGGTGCGCGTGCCGGTGCCGTTCGATTCAGCACCATTGGATTGGGTCTGGTTGCGCTCGGGTTTCCTGGCTTTGTTCATGCCTTCGTATTTGTCGACGATGTCCAGAAACAGCCGCTCCTGGACCGACGAGAAATAGGTCACCGGGTGCCGGGTGGTGGGCTTGGCCAACTGCGCGTAACGCGCGTGGTCGAGTGGGGCGGCGGCGCCCTTGACCTTGGCCACCCACGCCTGGAAGTCGGTGGGGCTCAGGGAGAGTGTGGCGAAATGCATGTCGGAAAAACCGGGGCCGTTGTAGTTGGCGGCAATGCCTCTGAACTCGCCGGTCTCGTTGGCGATCAGGTGTAACTTGGTCTGCATGCCGGCCATGGCGTAGATCTGCCCGCCCAGGGCCGGGATGAAGAACGAGGTCATGGCCGCGTCGGAGGTGACGGTAAAACTCACCGGCGTATGCACCGGCAGGGCCAGTTCATTGACACTGGCGATGCCCAGGTCGGGGTAGATGAACAACCATTTCCAGTCAGTCGCCACCACCTGCACATTGATCGGCGGCGTCTCTGAGTCGAGCGGGCGGTAAGGGTCGAGTGCGTGGGTGGTTTTCCACGTCACCCATCCCAGGGCAATGATGATCAGCAGCGGAACGCCCCATACCACCGCTTCGATTTTGTGCGAGCTGGCCCAGCGCGGTGAGTAACGGGCCTTTTTATTGGTGGCGCGGTAGCGGTAGGCAAACACAAACGTCAGCACGATCACCGGAACCACTACCAGCAGCATCAGGCCGGTGGCGAGGATAATCAGGTCGCGTTCATCGGTTGCAACCTGCCCCTTGGGGTTGAACACAATCAGGTTGCAGCCGGTTAATAAGAAAATGCTGGCGATATATACCAGGCAATAACCAATCGCTCGTTTCATGCCTTGCTCCTGTATTGAAAACTTCCGTTGTTACGGTGCCGAAACGGTGGCGCCGGTGTTCGCAAGTTAACTAAGCGAAACGCCGGCGCTGCGCTTGTTAGTGCGTGGCGCAGTCAAGTGCTTAACGCCAGGCAATACGGCGCCGCCAGTGGAAAAACTGCATCCACTGCCCGGATCTGTTGGCTTTCTCGGCCGCTCTGCGGGGCGTGTTTCACCGCGCTCCCGAACATTTTGAATAGACGTCCGGGGGTTGGTTTAACAATTTGTTACTTCGCCTGACGAACGGTTTAACAAGCGAAACGGCAATAGCTTTTTATAGGCGCATGATGCTATTGGCCTTGGAAAAAAGACGGAATCCCTGCTAAAGCATTCAGGTCTTACTTGAAGGCCAACCCACTAACGGTCTGGGAGAGCAGTTATGTTTATTCGTGGTAATACCTATAAGGCTTGGGCGCAAAAGACACTCGAGGAAGAGTGCTTTACCCAGGAAGTGGAAAACGGTTGCCATATCGAAGTCAGGGCACGGGAGCGCGAAGACGCCGATATTGAAGTGCTGGTCAGCGTCTATACCGCCACGGGGCAATGTGTGGTCGAACGCACCCAGCAGTTGCCTGGCGCGCAATGGTCCGTGCACGATGCGCTCAAGCGCGGCATTGATCAGGCGGAACGGATTGCCGGCGGGGAATCGGGGCGGTTGCCCTGCGCCGACGCGCACCTGCACGACGACGATTGACGCGGCGCTGCGCGGATTCGCAGCGGAAAACGGAACTTTGGCGGCGCGGGCATTTTCCATTGTAGATAGCCCCGCGTCAGCCGGCCCGTGCCGGATGATCGCTCTTTGCAACCCACGCCAGAGCCGCCCATGTCCGAATCCAGCTTGAGCCAAGCCGCACCCTCCAAACCGTCCTTGCGCCGCGCCGTGACGGGCCCGATGTTGTTCCTGTTCATTCTCGGCGATGTGCTCGGCGCCGGCGTGTATGCGCTGGCCGGCACTATCGCCGGCGAGGTGGGCGGGGCGATCTGGGTGCCGCTGCTGGTGGCGTTGTTCTTCGCCATGCTCACGGCAGGCTCCTATGCGGAACTGGTGACCAAGTACCCCCATGCCGGCGCCGCTTCGGTGTTCGCCGAGAAGGCATTCAAGTCACCGCTGATTTCGTTCCTGGTCGGCTTCAGCATGCTCGCCGCCGCCGTGACCAGTGCGGCGGGGCTGTCCCTGGCGTTTGCCGGGGACTACCTGGCGGCGTTCGTCGACGTATCACCGCACCTTGCCGCGCTGATATTCCTGGTGGTGATCGCACTGCTCAATGCACGCGGCATCAAGGAGTCGTTGGGCGCCAACATGGTCATGACCTGCGTCGAACTGTCCGGGCTGCTATTGGTGGTGGTGGCCGCGGCCTGGTGCATGCAGTCCGGCGAAGCCAACCTCGGCCGGGCGCTGGAGTTCAAGGCCGGGGTCAACCCGATGCTTGCCGTACTGGGCGCCGCGTTGCTGGCGTTCTATTCGTTCGTGGGTTTTGAAACATCGGCCAATTTGGCCGAAGAAATACGCGGTGTGCGCAAGGTGTATCCGCGTGCGCTGTTTGCCGCGTTGATAACGGCGGGCATCGTGTATATGGCGGTCGGTGTCGCCACTTCGGTGGTGCTGCCGATGGACAAGCTGACGGCCACCTCCGCACCGTTGCTCGAAGTGGTGCGCGCCTCGGGCTTGAGCATCCCGCCCCAGCTCTTCGCCTTTATCGCGCTGGTGGCGGTCGCCAACGGTGCGCTGCTGACCATGGTCATGGCCAGCCGCCTGGCCTATGGCATGGCCCGCATGGGCCTGTTGCCGGAGCCGCTTTCGCGCGTGCTGCCCAAGCGGCGCACGCCCTGGGTCGCGATCATCGCCAGCACCTTGGTGGCCATCGCCTTGACCTTGACCGGCACCCTCGCGGCGCTGGCCGAGACGGTCGTGCTGTTGCTGCTCTTTGTGTTCCTCAGCACCAACCTGGCGGTGCTGGTATTGCGCCGCGACACCATCACCGAACAGCATTTTCGCGTGCCGACCTGGGTGCCGGTGCTGGCGATTGTTTCGTGCCTGATCCTGCTCAGTCAGCAAAGCCTGGACACCTGGTTGCGCGGTGGTGCGCTGATGCTGCTGGGCATTGCGCTGTACGCGTGCAACCGTTTGGCGACGCCGGTTGCGGAGCCTGGCTGAGTGTGCCACTGGCCGCCGTAGCTAGCCGCTCATCGGAGGATACTCACAAATTTCGATGCCCTCCCGCGATCTCCTTGTCATCCAATAGAGCCGCAAATCCTGATGCCGGCTCGTTGAAAAAGTCACTTCGTGACGACTGATGAAGGAGATCGACCCATGTCCAAAATCGATAATCTGCTGGATAACAAGGGCACGCCCTTGGACAAGCAGAGCTTTACCTGGCGTGACCTGGCCGGCAAGCCGATCAGCAAACTCGACGATGATGCCTTCACCCGGGTACGGGTGATTTTGATGAACGGCGTTGAATCCGACGCCTTGCGACTCAAGCACTTCGGCTCGCGGTTTCACAAGGAGTTGCAGCTGCCCCTGGCGCAGATCCGGCGTGTCGAGCAACACCAGATGACGGCGGTCAACTGGCTGCTGTCTGCGGACCATTCGCCCTTGGAAACCACCGTTGCCTACGAGCAGGTGGCGATCGAGGTGACCGCCGCCGTCGCCCAGAATGAGCCCGACCCCTACCAGGCTCAGACGTATCGCTTTGGCCTGCTGGAAGACTTCGACCACCTCTACCGCTACGCCGCCATGCTCGACCGGCTGGAGGGCAAGGACGCCAACAACATTCTGCAGGGCTACACGGACCTCGTGCCCGGCAGGCCCACCAGCGAGCATCACCGCGCCCCCGGCGATGACCTGCGTGACAACTATCAAAAAGACAACGCCGCACTGATCACCAAGATCCACGCGGCGCTGATCACCGGGGCCGAATACCAGACCCACGACTATTACATGAACATCGGCCCGCTGTTCGCCGACCCGGTGGCGCGCGCGCTGTATGCCGAAATCGCCTCGGTCGAGGAGCAGCATGTGACCCAGTACGGTTCGTTGCAGGACCCCAGCGAAACCTTTATGGAAAAGTGGCTGGTGCATGAGGCGATGGAGGTCTACACCTACGCCAGTTGCGCCGAGCAGGAAGAAAATCCGCGGATCAAAGCGCTCTGGGAACGCTTCGTCGACTACGAACTGGGGCACCTGAACCTGGCCTGCGAGTTGTTCAAGCAATACGAACGCCGCGATCCCGCCGAGGTATTGGCCGGCCCGCTGCCGCGCATGATCGAATTCAAGAGCCAACGCGATTTCGTGCGCGAGACCTTGTCCCGCGAGGTCGACCTGCGTGCCCATGGCATCGACTACGTGCCTAAGGAAAGGGAAGGGCAGGCCTCTCTGGATCAACGTGCACGCCTGAACAGTGAAGGCGTTCCGGCCAACGTGGTGTCGGCTGGCTATACCTTCAAACCCGGCACCGAACTCAACCCAGCGGGAGAGCAGCAATGAGCGAACGTCAAGTGATCATCGGCACCAACCGCACCGGCGCGCAAATGTCGCCAGAAGGCACCGCACGCCAATTGGAAGCCACGCGCATGTTTCCCGCCGATGTCCCCGGCGACATGAGCGCCTACACCGCCGAGCGCGAGCGCGCTATTCGTGAAGCCGACCTGATCGGTTCGGTGCCGGCGCCAGGCAGCGCCAAAGGCGTGGTCAAGACCGCGCTGGACAAGACCATCGGCAAGGCGCCCGAAGTGCTGCTCGACAAGCTTGGCGAACGCCTGGCTTTCGAGCGCACCGGCGTACGTTTATATGAAGCGATGGTGGCCAAGGCCACGTCGGCACCGGGCGCCAACCCCGCATTGGTGGACACCTTGCGCCAGATTCAGGCCGAAGAACTCGAACACATGAACCTGGTGCGCGAGGCCATCGAAACCCTGGGCGCCGACCCCACCGCCATGACGCCATGTGCGGACGTGGTCGGGGTCAAGGCCATGGGTGTGCTGCAGGTATTGACTGACCCGCGCACGACGGTCTCTCAGTCGATGAGTGCGATCCTGACCATCGAGCTGGAAGACAACGCCGCGTGGGAACTGCTGATCGAACTCGCCCGTGCGGGTGGTCATCCGCTGATTGCCAAGCGCTTCGAGCATGCGTTGCAGCAGGAAGAAACACACCTGGCGACGGTTCGCCAGTTTATCCGCGACGACCTGCTTGCCCAGGTAAGCTGACGGTTTGCGCGATGTGTGGTTTCACGCCGGACCTCGGCGTGAAACCACACGCACGGTCCTCAGGGCTTGAACACCGCCCGCAGGCAATTATCGGTTTTTTCCTTGAACAGCTTGTAGCCTTGCGCCCCGTCTTCCAGGCTCATGGGATGGGTCAGCAGATAGGCAGGGTCGAGTTCGCCTTTCTGAATGTGCTCGAACAGGGTCGGTGCGTAACGCTGCCCCGGTTGCTGCCCGGATTTCAAGGTCAATGCCTTGTTGACGATCGCGCCCATGGGGAACTTGTCGAGCAACCCGCCGTACACGCCAACCACCGACACCGTGCCGCCTTTGCGGCAGGCGCGTATGGCCTGCCTGAGCACGCTGCCGCGTTCGGTGTGCAGCCTGAGCAGTTGCTTGGCCTTGTCATAGGCGTAGTCGATCTCGGTGCCATGCGCCTCCATGCCCACGCAGTCGATGCAGCGGTCCGGCCCACGGCCGCCGGTCAGCTCCAGCAAGGCGTCGTGCACATTGGTTTTCTCGTAGTTGATAGGGATGGCCTTGCCGCGCTCTTCGGCCAGGCGCAGCCGGTCGGGGTAGCGGTCAATCGCAATCACCCGCTCGGCGCCCAACAGGTAGGCGCTGCAGATCGCCATCTGGCCAACGCCACCGCAGCCCCATACCGCCACGGTGTCGCCGGGCTGGATATCGGCGTTGTCCGCGGCAAAGTAACCGGTGGGCGCCGCGTCCGAGACAAACAGCGCCTGTTCATCGGTCACGCCTTCGGGCACCTTGAACAGGTTGACGTCGGCAAACGGCACCCGTACATAGGTCGCGTGGCTGCCGGGGTAACCGCCAAAGGCGTGGCTGTAGCCGATGATGCCGCAGCACGGCTGGCCGTACATCAGGTCCGTCGCCGACGGGTTTGGGTTGGAGTTGTCGCAACAGGAAAAATCGCTGCGTTGGCACGGCTCGCAGTTGCCGCAGCCGATGATCGAGATGGTGACCACTTTGTCACCCTTGCGCAGCTGCGTGACGCCTTTGCCGACCTCGACCACTTCACCCATGAATTCGTGGCCAATGATATCGCCGGGCTTCATGGCGGGTACGTAGCCGCCGAGCAAGTGCAGGTCCGAACCACAGACCGAGGAGAGCGTTACGCGGATGATCGCGTCCCGTGGGTTGAGGATCGCAGGGTCGGCGACATTGTCGACTTGCAGCAGGTTGGGGGCTTGCCAGGTGAGTGCGCGCATCAGTGATGTCCTCCTTCAATAACCACGCCGGTCTTGGCTGACGGATGATCGGTCGCGACCTGGTCAGTGCCGGCGTGTACGTAAAAAAAGTCGTCGTCCTGGTCCGGCCTGAGGCGGTTGTTGCTGACCTCGCCGGTCTCCAGTTGCTGCTTCACCGCCTGCAAGGCGTTGAGCAAGGCTTTGTCGCTGAACAGGCTGATCGCACGGGCCAGGCCATAGCCCAATTTGCCCATTGCCGGCTTGCACACCACCACGGCCTTGACCTGGGTTCCACGGCCGGCCGGGGCGGGCGTCAGGGAGACGCTGATGTCGTGCGCCCAGCGCGCGTCGCCCGGGGTGTTCCAATGCAGCACATTGGGATCCTGGGTGTCGCTCTGCACCAACGTGCATTGCAGGCGCCGCCCGGCCGGGGCGCGCAGGTTCCAGCGCGCGGTGTTCGGGGTCAGTTGCTCGACGCTGTCGACCCAACGCAGCAAAGGGCCGATGTTCTCGGGCCTGGCGATGAAGGCAGACACTTCCTCCAATGGACGCATGATCGTAATGCTGCGCGTGATCGCCTCGCTGAGCGGCCATTGGTGCTCGCTGCTGAATTGCGCTTCGTAAGGGGTGAGCGTCAACGTCTGCTTCAGCGCGCAGTGCCCGGCTGCACCGCGAAACACGCCGTAGGCGCCCGCCGCGATCTGCAGTGCGCCGCTCAACCCGCCCTTGCGCCAGCCATGCAGTAAAAGGGCAGCGCCGGCCGTCAGCGACAGCGTGCGCTCAGCCTTGGTCATCGTGCCGCTTCGGTGCGCGTCAGGCGGGGTGTGGGTCGATATCAGGGGCTGGTCAGTCATGGTTCGATCCTCCGATGGGTGTGTCTGCGATAGAAAATCGTGCGCCGTTTGAGGTTCCGCCGTATTTCGGGATTGGGGATGAAAGGTTTCGCGCTCTTCAAGTTCACGCTGTTCGCTGTAATACCTGCTTACACTTTGGAATAAACATCCCTTGCGTATATAGAGGTGCACGCACTAGTCACGTCTCGCTGAAGAATGGCGGCCTTATAAACAGCAAAAAAAAGCCCGTACGGAGTACGGGCAAGACAGGAGTTTTTACCAGAGCCTGGAGTGAACAGACTCAGTAGTAAGAAACAAGAAAAGTGGAAACGGTTTTGTTTTTTTTATCAACTGCCGACGAATGGTCGTATTGCAAGGGCGCCGCAATTTGGTGCAACTAAAAGGACTCTTGAGGGGAAAAAAATCTGAACCTTCGTGCTGCGCAAATAACAAAAAATCATCAGGAGCGCATATGAAAAATTCTTTATACATCATCGAATACGAATACCATCATGAGCCGAAGTCTTTCATTATAAGAGCTGAGGCCATGAACAACGCCGAGGCGTGGCATTGGGCCTCCTGCGATGCGGGAATCGGTATAATTCCACGGTCACGCCATGAAAAGATCAAGCGGGTCAGCAAACCTCTTGCGGAACGCTACGGCCTAGAGAATGTCAGGTGGCGTCCTTCCGGCAGCGTTCCGTTTATTGCGCAGCCCTATGTACCACCGCCACCCGATTGAGTGTAACGTTAATAGAGTACATTCGTTTGGGTTTAGCGTTAGTTGAATGTAAGTCTTACTGTTTTCTTCGACGTTCCTGCAACATGCATAATTTAAGGACGCTGCGTTGAAGTGCGTCCTTCATCAAGTCGGCCAGATACTGTTGCCTGCATGTCGGGCAGAGCATGTCGGAGGCCGTGGACACCAGATAGGCGGGTTCGTCGGTAGTCGGCTCAAAAGGTTGTTTGCATTGAGCGCACCGGCGGTTCGCTTGTAGATCAGACACATCGATTCCTCCTTGAATTGAAACGGTCACCCACAATCAATTATGACGTGATTGTTTTCAACAAAAAAAGGCAAGATTTTCAAACGAGCGCTTAGTTGATATTTAAACGCCAGTATTGGAGTTTCGAAGGGGGCGCGTTCGGACAGCTGCCGAACGCTTGGTCTGGCAGGTTCAGGTCTTGAGTTTTTTGCTGCGGGTTTTTTGCGCGGCGGACGAGGGCGCCGTCTGACGTTTGGAGCGGTCTGGCGTGGGGGGCGTGACACTGCTTTCGATCGAACCCGACAAACCATCGGTCTGTGCGGGCGCCAATTCGTCCCTGGCTTGCAACCAGTGCACAAAATCCTGGCCGTCAGGCTTACCTTGCTGTTCCCAAATGCGGTAGGCAGTGAGTCGAATCGTTTCTTCGTCCATTGGGGGGCTCCCGTTCTGGTTTAAAAGCGCTAGGAGTGAATGAAGCTGCTTACAAACTCGGCCTTGACGACCGGCAGTTCGATTGCATGGATCAGGCCGGCGGTCATGGCTTGTTGCGGATCAAGAATGCGCGGCGCGGCGATCAGGTACTTTTCGGTTTCGAGTTTTTCTTTGGCATTTTGCGTGCGTTCGGCGACGATGCGTGCATAAAGGTGCAAGTCGTAGTCGAGGCTCATGGCGTATTCGGACATGCGTGAATGGTCCACGGCACCCTGCACATGCCAATGAAACGGATGGAACAGGAATTTGCTGTGACTGCACGCCGTCCTGCGTTCACCGGCGAGGAAGATGATATTGCCCATCGACTCCACGGTGCCCAGGTTGTGGGTATGTACCGGAATCGGCAGCGACAGCAGGAAGTTGTACATCGTAAAGCCGTAGCTGCATTCGCCGCCCATGGTGGCGATATTCACTACCAGGCCCGAAGCGTCTTGCTGCACGGCCAGGGAGGCTTTTTCGATGAGTTGGCTGCAGGTTGAGGCAGTGACCGGTCCGGTAAAGTTAATAATGTGTAAAGGCATGGTGTCCCTCATCAATTAAGGCAGGGGAGCATGGCTCCCCTGCATCAAGCACATTAACTGTTGCGTCCGCCACCATGGCTGTTCTGCCCGCCTTTACGGCCAGCTTCGGAGGCTTTTTCGCGGTCGTTGGCAAAGTTGCCGCCACTGTTCTGGCCGCCTTTGCTGCCCGCTTCTGCTGCGCGCTCGGGATCATTCTTGAAGTTCCCGCCGCTGTTCTGGCCACCTTTGCTACCGGCTTCGGCCGCGCGCTCGGGGTCGTTCTTGAAGTTGCCGCCGCTGTTTTGGCCACCCTTGCTGCCGATCTCCTGGTAGAACTCTTTGTCATGGGAGGCCGAAGTGGCTTCGCCACCTTTTTTACCGGCTTCGCTGACGCTCATTTTGCCATCATTGTCTTTAGTGCTCATGTTCAGTTACCTCGTCGTTATGTCGGTTATACAACTTTCATTTCGATTTAGCGGGTACTTACCTGGCGCAGTTTATGGCGCAGGTTATAACTGCCTTTCGCACAGCGGGCGCGTTTGCGATGCGCCAATAGTTGATTCGGCCAGTTCAACGACTCGCCGATGCTCGTAACACGGGGACGCGTTCGGCCGTTCGATGACCCTTGCATCAATGCGCACTTGCATACTGGGCCGATGATGCAATTCGCTTCGCTGATGTTCCACTGACGTACGCATGGTAAGTTGCCTCTTTATATCGTTACGACTTGCGGCCGCCGCCGTGACTGTTCTGGCCACCTTTACGGCCAGCTTCCGAGGCTTTCTCACGGTCGTTGGCAAAGTTGCCGCCAGACGCCTGGCCACCTTTCTTCCCCGCCTCTGATGCTTTTTGCGGATCGTTGGCGAAATTGCCTGGGTTTTTATTACTGGTCGTCATAGTAGTACTCCAACTGTAATTGAGGTTTCGCTGACGCCCGTTTACTGCAACGGACATAGATTCCGATACGGGCACCCTTCGAAATGTTTTGAGAATTTTTCAAAACGGCGATGAACGGTAGTTAGTCATGTAAAACTTATACAAACAGGCTAATTCGAAGGCCGCTTCGTATAACTTTTACAAGTTGGGGGTGGGGCTTGATATTAAGTTAATAGCACTGTTTTTCGCTTCGCTTATAGAGTTGCCGCTTCGCGTGTATAGGACAGAAAGCGAAAGGAACCTCTTGGGCAGGACGACGCCCTAACGTAGGCCACTGACTTGGAGGTGCTGCATGCCAGGTCCCTATTTCTAATAAGGAGGAAATGATGCCTGACCTGTCGACACCCGATGAGGCAGCTCCGCGCAGTTGGCTGAGCCATGTGTCCAATCAAGGATGGGCCGGCGCGTTGTTCTGGACCACCACGGTTGCCGTGACGCTGTTGCTGCTGGTCAGCGGGTACAGCGCCATCGTCGGGGCCGATGCGTCCAACCTGCGTTATGCGTTACTGGGCGGCCTCAGCGGTTTCGCGGCGACGGCCCTCGGTGCAACGGCAGCGATGGTGCTGCGTGATATCAGTTCACGCACCCAGGACACCCTGCTCGGTTTTGCCGCCGGCATGATGCTGGCAGCCAGTTCGTTTTCCCTGATCCTGCCGGGTATCGAGGCGGCACAGGACATTACGGGCAACCCGATGTGGGCCGCGTGCGTGGTCGTGCTGGGGCTGGGGCTCGGCGTCGCGCTGATGATCGGCCTGGATCGGTTCGTGCCCCATGAACATTCAAAGTCCGGCCGTAGAGGCCCCCAGACCGAACGCTTCAATCGCGTCTGGCTGTTTGTACTCGCCATTACTTTGCATAACCTCCCGGAAGGCATGGCCATCGGTGTCAGCTTTGCCAATGGCGACCTTCACGTCGGCATGCCGCTGACTACCGCCATTGCGATCCAGGATATCCCGGAAGGCTTGGCGGTGGCCCTGGCGCTGCGCGTCACTGGGGTCTCAGCCGTTCGCGCTGCGCTGATTGCAATCGGCTCTGGGCTGATGGAGCCCTTGGGTGCGGTAGTGGGGCTGGGCGTTTCCAGCGGGTTCGCCCTCGGCTACCCGATTGCCTTGGGGCTTGCAGCCGGCGCCATGATCTTTGTGGTCTCGCACGAAGTGATTCCCGAAACCCACCGCAACGGTCACGAAACCCCGGCCACTCTTGGCTTGATGCTCGGCTTCGCGGTGATGATGTTCCTCGACACTGCGTTGGGGTGATGAGGGCGCGTCATCGCAAACGGCAGAAATAATCTGAACAACCGCCCAGGCCATTCAGTCATTTTTGATGTGTGAGGCGCCCGACACGAGGGCGCCGTTTGTTATTCACCCGTGCGTGATCGAGAGCCAAGATGCCTGATATACAACGCGACGCCACCCAGCATGACGAATTGTTGAAACAACTCCTGATGGCCCGTGGGCCCGGCGGGCAGGAGGATGAAGTTCGCGAAATCTGCCTGCATGCCATGTCACCGCTTTGCGACGAAACCTGGGTTGATCCCGCCGGCAACGTCGTGGGTTTGATCAGGGGCCGGCGAGAGAGCAGCGAACCCAAGCATGCGGTCAGGGTCATGGCGCATATGGATGAAATCGCCATGGTTGTGAAATGCATCGATGACGACGGCACCTTGAGAGTCACGGCCCTCGGTGGCGCCAATCCGGTGAATTTCGGCATGTGTCCGGTCGACATCCTGGGCGATCAAAACATCATGCCTGGGGTATTGTCGTTCGGTTCGATGCATGCGACCCAGAATGCACCTCAAGGTGCTGATGTGATGTCCGGAAACGTGCACTGGAACGACGTGCATGTGGTGACTCGCGCTTCCAAAGACACGTTGCGTGCCCATGGCGTGCGGCCGGGAACACGGGTGGTGTTGAGTCGCCACTGGCGTGAACCGTTTCGCGTCGGTGATGCCATCGCGGCGCATTTTCTGGATGATCGCGCACCGATAGCCGCTGTGATCGAAGCCGCGCACCAATTGAGCCAACGTCGCGATGACTTGGCCTGCGACGCCTACTTTGTGTTTACGACTCTGGAAGAAGAGTGCAACGCCGGCGCGATGTACGCCTCGGCGACGCTGCCCGGCGATACCACCATCGCGGTCGAGGTCGGCCCGGTGATGGCCGAATACGGCACGCAGCTGAGCATTGATCCGATCATCAATACCGGCGACCAAAAAGGCTATTACACCCGCACGGTCGTGGCGTCCCTGGCCGCTGCCGCAGAGCGCTGTGGCTACACGCCCCAATATGTATTGCTGGTTGATTTCGCGTCGGATGCCAGCGCGGTGTTGAGCAATGGCTCATCGGCCCGGGCCGGGTGCATCTCGATACCAACGGAAAACACGCATGGTTATGAATTGATTTTGGACGGAGCCATCCAGGCGTGCTCGGCGTCGCTGTGCGAGTACCTGGCCACCTGCTGATCGCTACCCTGGGAGATATTGGAATGAACACAGCCGCGGCAACTATCGAGTTCCTCAAATCCAACGACCTGGTGATCACCACCGCTGAATCCTGCACCGCCGGCAAGATAGTCACGTTGCTCTCGGAAGTTGCAGGCGGTGGCGCGTTCATCGACAGCGGCTATGTTGTCTACTCGCCAGAGGCGAAGCAGCGCTTGTTGAACGTGCGCGCCTACACGATCGAAACGTTCAACTTGACCAGCTGCGAAGTCGCCAGGGAAATGGCTCAGGGCGCATTGCGTGACAGTGAGGCCGACGTCGCTGTGGCTACCACGGGCATCCTCGGCCCGGATGACATGGACGGCATACCCGCCGGCACAGTCTGCTTTGCCTGGGCGTATCGTGGCCCGCAGGGCCTGTGCCTGTTCAGCAGGAAAGAGCGATTTATCGGCTCGCGCGAGCAGGTGCAGCTGTATGCGGCGGTTCACGCGTTGGAGCGTCTGCCGTATTTTTATGAGCGGGCGGTGGCGGGGGAGAGAGGCTGAGCAGCCGTTTTCAACATTTTTATCGCAGTGGAATGCATTTGAGCCTATACACTCAGGGAAGAGCCAAAGACGTCGAGAGCAGGCGCGTTTCAACACCCGTGCATTGAGGAGCAAGTATGTTGCAAATTGACGAGTTCCCCACAAAGACAGGGGAACCCAGTGAATACGAGAGCCTGCTCGCAATGGGCACTCACTCGCTCAATGCCATTCCGGGGGCTATCTACCTTTGCGACCGCGACGGATGGCTGGTCAGGTTCAACAGCGAAGCGGTCAACCTGTGGGGAAGAACACCTGCCCTGGGTGAGCATGGGGACCGTTTTTGCGGCTCGTATCGGCTTTACACGACAGGCGGCGCGCCGTTAGCCGTCGACGAATGCCCGATGGCCTCGACGCTCAATGCAGGCCTGCATGTGCGTAACCAGGAAGTCTTGATTGAGCGCCCGGACGGGTCGCGATTCGTAGCGCTGATGAATATCCGCACGCTGAGAGACCGGCATGGCGCTATCCAGGGCGCGATCAACTGCTTTCAGGACGTCTCGGCGCATCACGCCATCGCCGAAGAACTGCGACGTAAAAGCACCGATCTCGAAGACTTTTTCGAAAACAGCGCCGTGGGCCTCCACATCGTCAGCGGCGAGGGCATTATTCTGCGGGCCAACAAAGCAGAGTTGTCGCTGCTGGGCTATTGCGCAGACGAGTACATTGGTCGTCACATCACCGAATTTCATATGGATGAACCGGTCATCGGCGACATCCTCAACAAGCTCGGCAGCGGTGATTGCCTCAACAGTTACCCGGCGCGTCTGAGGGCCAGGGACGGCAGCATCAAGCACGTCGCCATCACCTCCAATGGACGATTTGAAGACGGTAAATTCTTCAACACGCGTTGCTTCACGATCGATGTGACCCGCGTGCATGACGCCGAAATCGAGCGCCAGGAAAGCGAGCGACACATGCGCAATCTGCTGGAGGCGCTGCCGGCGGCCGTCTACACCACCGACGCCGAGGGGCGCATCACGTTCTATAACCGTGCGGCAGTCGAGTTGTCGGGGCGCACACCGCAACTGGGCGACCAGTGGTGCGTCACCTGGAAACTGTTCAACACCGATGGCACCTATCTTCCTCACGACCAATGCCCGATGGCCGTGGCGCTCAAGGAAAACCGGTCCATACGGGGCGTCGAGGCCATCGCGCAGCGGCCGGATGGCAGCCGCGTGCCCTTTGCGCCTTATCCAACCCCTCTGCACGATGCGAACGGCAACCTGATCGGCGCCATCAACATGCTCGTGGATATTACCGAGCGAAAGCAGGCCGAAGACCGACAAAAAAACCTGATTGACGAGCTTAATCATCGGGTCAAGAACACGCTGGCGACGGTCCAGTCCCTCGCGGCCCAAACAGCACGCAACGCGTTGGATGCCAAGGACGGGTATACCCGGTTCGAAGGCCGACTGCTGGCATTGTCGCGCGCCCACGACCTGTTGACGAAGCGGCATTGGGGCCTTACGCCACTGGGCGTGCTGGCCCATGAAGTATTGATGCCGGTATTGGGCGCCGAGCCCGGCCGCATCCAGATCAGCGGTGATGCTATCGACGTTGACACCCGCGTGGCCTTGAGCCTCACCATGACGCTCAATGAATTGGCAATCAACGCTCTTAAATATGGCGCGATGTCCACCGAGACCGGGACGCTGTCCGTCAGTTGGCGCGTGCTACCCCAACCGAACGGCGCGCTACTGAGCCTGGACTGGCGCGAGCAGGGTGGCCCCACGGTGCTGACGCCTGCGCGCGAAGGCTTGGGTTCGCGGTTGATGAAGCGCTGCATCGAGCGCGATCTAGGCGGTTCTTTTGAGCTCGACTTCGCCCCTGAGGGCGTTCACTGTCGCCTCTCGTTCATGGTCGCTGAGAACAAAACATGACCTCGTTCACAGGCATCAGGGTGCTCCTGGTTGAAGACGAGGGCGCCATTGCGATGTTGATCGAGGAAATGCTCGAAGACATGGGCTGCACGGTGGTTGCCTCCGTGGCCCAATTTGCGAAGGCGCTGCAAGTGGCCAATGAGGTGGAGGCAGACGTGGCGATTCTCGACGTGAACCTGGCTGGAGAGCGCGTATTTCCGGTAGCCCGGGTTCTGCGCGAGCGCAACATTCCGTTTTTATTCAGTACGGGCTACGGCGTCAGCGGCCTGCCGGCAGAATTCGTCGACTGCCCAGTGCTGCATAAGCCGTTTGCCGAGAGGGATCTTCGGTTGAAAGTTGCATTGGCGCTGGAATCAGACAGTAAAACCAGTAACTGACCGCCCCGTCTGGACCCCAAAAAAAATCTTTTCGATCCATCCCCTCTCGCAAAGCTTCTGTCCGGTCGAGCAAAGGTTCCGGCAGGCGAGTGCCTTGATAATCCCTGCACTCAACCCCACCGCTGCAACGAGCACCGCGTCCCGCCATGAACCTGCGCACCTTCATCCGTAGCCACTGCCTGAACTCCAGGCTCGCCACGCATGCACTGACCCGCCTGCATCAGTCGCTGTCTTCCCTGGCCGCTCATCTGGCCCGGCGCGGCTTTGATTCCAACACATGCCCGGCCACCGGTGACGGGGCCGCGCTCGATCGTCGCATCAACAGCCTGTGCCCCGAGTTGGCCGCCACCGTATTCAGCAACGCCCGCGACGGGATCATCCTGGTCGACCCGTTCGGCCGCGTCATCGCCATGAACGAGGCCTTCAGCCGGCTCACCGGCTATGGGCGCGACGAAGTGCTGGGGCGGGCGTTGAATTCCCATCGCATGGTGCGTCGGCTCGCAACGTTTTATGCACCGATGAAGAACGCGCTGGATTTCCACGGGCATTGGTCCGGTGAGATCCAAAGCAGCCACAAGGATGGACGGGAGATGACCTCGCGGATCAGCGTCAGTGCAGTGCATGACCGTCACGGCAATGTTCAGCACTATGTGGCGCTGTTCAGCGACATGACGCAGATGAAGCAGCGCCTGCAGTTGCTGGAACGGGATGCCCGGTATGACGCGCTCACCCAGTTGCCCAATCGCTTGCTGTTGGCCGAGCGGATGCGCCAGGCGCTGGGCCAGGCGGCGGTGGACCAGCAGAAAGTGGCGATCGTGTTTATTGACCTTGATGGGTTCAAGGCGCTTAACGACAGTTATGGCCATGATTGGGGGGATCGGGTGTTGCAGATTGTCGCGGCGCGGATCAACGCAACGTTGCGTGAGGGCGATACGTTGGCGCGGCTCGGAGGCGATGAGTTTGTCGCCGGGCTCGTGGGTTTGCAGGCGGTGGAAGACAGCGAACCTTTGCTCAAGCGGATGCTTCAAGCGGCCAACGCGCCGATTTTGATTGGCACGCAAACAGTTGAGATCGCCGCGAGTATCGGCGTGGCATTTTATCCAGAGCATGGGACGCAGATCGATGGCCTGATCAGCAAGGCGGATCAGGCGATGTACCTGTCGAAAAAGGCTGGCGGTAATCGGTTGGCGTTTTGTCCGACGCGGCTTGTTTCGCTCAATAGCGAAGCCTGACGGTGGTGCCCAGGGTGCGTTCGCTGCCGGTCATGACGCCGTAGTCACCGGCGCCGAGCAATGAATACACGGCGGTGATGTACTGGCGGTCGAAGACGTTGCGCACCCAGCCTTCCACTTCCCAGGCACGGTCCTGGCTGCGCAAGCCAAGGCGCAGGTTGGTGAGCCCGTAGCTGGGTTGATAGCTGCCTTCGCCGCCTTCAAGGGTGCCGTAGTAACCGGTCCTGAAGCTGTAGTCGATGCCGCTGTAGGCTTCCAATCCATGGGCCTGCGGGTGACTGTGGTCGAGGCCGCTGCTCAAGCTCCATTGCGGCGCATTGTAGAGACGATCGCCGCTGAGGTCGCAGGTCCATTGGCCCGAGGCCGGTGGGCATGGGGCATTGGGGAAACTGCGGTAGCGCGCATCGCTCCAGGCGAGGCCCAGGCGCCAGGTGAGTTGCGGGCGCAGTTGCCAGGCGGAATCCAGCTCGATACCGCGCAGGCGGACTTTGCCGACGTTGATCAGGTTGTCGCGCAGCGGCGGCGCGAACTGCGAGGTCGGCGGGCTGTAGGTGAGCGCCTGGTAGTTGTCGACGTCGGTCTGGTAGACGGCGAGGTCGAGCATTGCGCGGTCCTCCCAAAAGCGCGTCTTCAGGCCCAGTTCCAGGGAGGTGGCGCGCTCCGGCTCGAACGTGGGTGCGGTGAACGGGCCGACCACGTCGAAGTTGATCCCGCCGGCCTTGTAGCCCCGCGACCCACTCACATAGCCCATCATCGCATCGTTGAAGCGGTAGCTGGCGCTGAGCAGGCTGGAGACGTTGTTCTCTTCAATCGAATCTTCACGGTAATAACCACCGCCGAGTGCGATGCCGCGCAACAATTGCCCGCCCGCCTGGAAAACCGGCGGCAATCCGTTCAGCGGGGCCAGGTTGCTGACATCGCGCGAGACCCAGCCGTCCTTGCGCTCCTGGCTGTAGCGCAAGCCGGCGGTGAGTTCCAGTGGGTCAATCGGACGCCAGGAAACCTGACCGAACAGGGCGCGGCTGTCGCCTTTCTGCTCGCCGTCGTAGCGTTGCCGGGCGCCCTCCAGCAGCATGGCCGGCACCTGGTCTGGCGCGGTGAAGGCAATGCCATAGCGTTTTTTCAGCGCGTCCAGTTGATCACCGACGAACCACGGCGCGGCGTCCTTGCCGAATGCGACGTCGATCTTGCGGTCGAGCTGCTGACGCAGGTAATAGAGCCCGACGACATAGTCGACGGACGAGCCGGCGGTGCCGGACAGACGCCATTCCTGGCTGAACTGGCGATGACCCAACGCGGTGTCGGACGCGGCCACCGACAGCGCAGTGCTGTCGCCGTCGCGGGTGGCGCGGTATTCCCAGTCACGGTAGGCGGTGATGCTGGTAAGACGCATGGCCTCGTTGACGTCCTGGTTCAATTCCAATGAGACACCGTTCTGCAGGGTCTGCGGATGGCCAGGCGCGTCGATGCGTGCCTCGCGCTGGTAAGGCGCGGGTTCGGCCAGCGGATAACCGACAAACTTGGCGCGCTGGCGAGTCTGGGCGCTGTAATGATTGGCCAACAGTACATTGCCGGCCTCGTTTTGTTCGGCATGATCGGCGATCAGGCGCGCGCTGAAGCCTGGGTTTGGCGTCCACAGCAATTGCCCGCGCAGGCCCTGACTGTCGGCGTCGCCGAGGCGCCTGCCATCCTGCAGGTTGTGCACCGAGCCATCGACCGAGCTGTTGAACACGTTCAGGCGCCCGGCCAGTACGTCGTCCCGCAGCGGCCCGGAAACCACGCCGCGATATTCCCGCAACCCGTGTTCGCCGTAGCTGGCTTCCAGATCGGCTTCGGGTTCAAAGGTCGGCGCGCGGGTGATGATGCTCAGCGCGCCGGCGGTGGTGTTCTTGCCGAACAAGGTGCCTTGCGGCCCGCGCAGGACTTCGATGCGCTCGATGTCCATCAACTCGGTGAAGGCCATGCCCTGGCGCGCCTGGTAAACGCCATCGACGTAGGTGCCGACGCTGCCTTCCAGGCCATCGTTGTAGGCGGTCGCGCCGAAGCCGCGCAAGCCGACGCCGGCGAAGCGGGCGTCATGACCGGACACCAACAGGCCGGGCACCCGTTGCTGGATGTCTTGAAGCCGATGCAGGCCGGCCGCGTCCAATTGATCACCATAGAGGACGCTGATCGGGATCGGTACGTCTTGCGGCGCCTCCTCGCGGCGTCGAGCGGTGACGCTTGATTCGTCGAGTGTGAGAGTGCCGGGTGCCTCTTGTGCGGCATTCGTCAACGTCCAAGGCAATGCCGCAAGGCAGCCGAGCCAGAGCAGCCGATAACCTGACCACGGCATGCTAAACCTCCCGGGCCATCTCGCAACGCACCTTGTCCGGGCAGGCCAGTTGCTTGACCCACGCCAGCAATTCGCGGCTGTCGGCGGGCTTGAGCAGTACCGCATCGAACGCCAGGGCGTCTGGATACTCCTGCGGCCTGCGCGGTGGAACCGCCGAATACAGCATCACCGGCAGGTGGCCCCAACGCTTGCGCACCTGGCGCAGCAGTTCCCAGCCGTCCATGCCGGGCATCATCTGGTCGCTGATCAGCAGGTCGACCGATTGTGCGGCCAGGCAGGCCAAGGCGGCTTCGCCGCTCGCCGCCATGCTCACGTCAAAACCGTAGCCGGCCAACAGGTCATACAGCCATTCGCTGTTCTGATCGATGTCATCTACCAGCAGAACATGTTTGCCCCGGCCGTCGAGCGGCGCGACGTTATTGTCGACGATGCCAAGCTCCAGATCCTGTTCCCCGGCGCATTTAAGGCGCAGGCTGAAACTCAAGTGGCTGCCGCCCCGTTCAGTGGCGTGTGGTTCGAGCCGGCTGTCCATGTGCGCCAGCAATTGCGTGACAATCGACAAGCCGAGTCCGCTGCCGTCATGGCGCTGCGCATTGCGGCCACGGCGGAACGGTTGCAGCAGGTGTTCGAACTCTTGTGGATCAATGCCGATGCCGGTGTCGATCACGCGAAAGCGCAGCACCACGCCCTCAGCGCTCGCTTGCGGGTGAGCGCTCACCTCGAAACGGACCTGGCCGTCGCGGGTGAACTTTGCCGCGTTCGCCAAGAGGTTCATGAGGATTTGCCGAAGACGCTTGAAGTCGGCCTCGACCAGTGGCGGCAGGTCATCCGCCAGCACCGCTTGGAAGGTGTTGCCCTGACGCGCGGCGAGAAAGCCGGCCTCATCGGCGATCTCCTTGAGGAAGCCGTACAGATAACCCGGCGCGAGGCTCAGCTGCATTTGGTCCAGTTCGCCACGGGAAAATTCGAGCATTTCATCGATCAGTTCCAGTTGCTGGCGGGCATTGCGTTCGATCGTGGCTGGATAATCGCGGTTCGGCCCCGCGTGCAGCAGGCGCGCATAGTCGATGATGCGTACCAGCGGCGAGCGCAGGTCGTGGCTGATCCGCGCCATCAACGCGCTGCGGGCCGCCAGGGATTCGCGCAATTGCGCGGTGCGCAGCGCGACGGTGCTTTCCAGGCGTTCCTGCTCGGCCTGGCGTTGTTGGTCGAGGCTGGACAGCGCGTGCTTTTCACGGTCGCGGCTGCGGGCGACTTCCATGATCAAGGTGCACACCAGCAGCGCCACGCCTGCCAAGGTGGACGATAAGCTGTATTTGCTTTGCGGCGACTGCCAGGGCAGCTCTTCCTGCGGGAAAAACATCCGCATCAACAGTTGGCCCAGCAAAAGCCCCGGCACCAGCCAGGCCATCGCGCTGTAACTCAGGCGTTTGCGCCAGGCCGTGAATAACGTGGCGAGCAGCACCGCGTAGAAGCTCATCAGCGACACCTGGACTATTTGCGCACCCTGGACGGAGTCGACGTTCAGCCACCAGAGCCGGCCCAGGATGCAGCCCGACAGGGGCACCCAGTAGCTCCAGCCAATGGCTTTGGGCAGGCGGGATACCTGCAACAGCACGCGCATGTAGGCCAGGAACAGGACGAACGAGACCGCGCTGGCGCAGGTCAGCCACTCGCGCGTCCAGCCCAGCGTGGCGGGCCAGTAGACCAGGTAGCCGTTGAGGATGCAGGTCAGCAGGATGTAGCTGAGGACCGCGCCGGCGTTCACGGTCAGCAATCGGGAGCGCAGGATCCAGCCAACGATCAGGCCGAACGGCACGACCAGCAGGACAATGCCCAGGGTGAGTCCGTCGCTCAGGTAGGTCTGCTGCTGACTGCGCAACAGCGCAGGTTCCGACCACAGTTGCGGCTCCAGCAGCATTTGGAAATGGCTCGTCACTCGGACAAATACGGTGACGCTTTCCCGAGCGCCCAGCGAAACCGGGAACGCAGGCTGACGCGCGGGGGGCTGGGGCCATTCGGTCAAGGGATGGGCGCTGCCGGCGTGCGCCGCGCGCCAGCGGCCGTCGGTGTGTTGGTAGACGCGGATGTCCTCCAGGCGCGGCGCCCCGACGACCAGCAGGCGCGAGCAC
The DNA here is from genome assembly GCF_001983175.1 of Pseudomonas cedrina subsp. cedrina. Lineage (GTDB taxonomy): Bacteria > Pseudomonadota > Gammaproteobacteria > Pseudomonadales > Pseudomonadaceae > Aquipseudomonas > Aquipseudomonas cedrina. The sequence continues at coordinate 26,244 of NZ_MNPW01000020.1, read as the reverse complement.
GCCACGTTGCTCGAATTGGTGAGCTGCATTTTGAACCAGAACGCGGAGCGGCTATAGCCTTGGGTCGGCCAGCCTGGGGTCATGGTGTTGAAACGCGCGTCGGGCAACTGAGCCACGTCTTCCAGGCTCAAGCGGGCCTGGGGGTCCTCGAAAATATGTATCGCGGGCATCAGATCCAGGTGCTCGACCTGGCAGATATCCACGGGGGCAGCGCGCAGCAGGCCTGCGGATAACACGGCCATCATCAGCAACAGGAACTGTAGGAGCCGCATCAGGCGTGCTCGATGCCCAGGGATTGCTGGCGAAACTGACTGGGCGTCATGCCGATTCGCTGGCGGAAGGCGGTGGCGAAGTTGCACGCATTGCGAAAACCCACCAGGTCGGCGACGTCCTGCACGCTCAGGGTGCTTTCGCAGAGCAGTGCCTGGCCACGACGCAGCCGGGCATCGCGAATGTAGGCGAATACGGTCAGCCCCAAGTGCTCACGGAAAATGGCGGAGAGGCGTTTTTCATGGGTGCCGACTTTTTGGGCAAGGCAGGGCAGGGAGGGTATATCGTCCAGCTGGTGTTCAATCAATCGCATGGCCGCCCTCAACACGATTTCATCGCCCTGTGGTTCTGGCTCGGCCAGGCGGTCCTCATCGGGTGGCGGCGCTCGCCAGGTCAATTGCAGATGAATTCGGATGCGCGCCAGGACTTCCTCGGGCGCGTAGGATTTGGGGATGTAGTCCACCGCGCCCACGGCCAGCCCTTCGAGGCGTTCCAATGAGGTGTTTGCCGACGACAGGAACAGGATCGGCGTATGCCGGGTGGCCGGCGCCTCGCGTAACAGCCTGCAAAGGCTGAAGCCGTCCATGTGCGGCATATGAACATCCAGCACAATCAGATCCGGGCGCAGGGCGAGTGCCCGTTGATAACCCTGATGGGCGTCGCTGGCCACTGAAAGACGCCAGGGCTGGGTCTTCAACAGCATGAGCGTGGCGCGGATATCTTCAGGGACATCGTCGATCAGCAGGATATGCGGCAACGCGTCGGACTCGCCGCCGCCCACGGTCGCTGCATGCCCTTCGTAGTGTCCAGTGTGCATTGGCCAGGTTCTCTTATCGTGTTTCGCCAGATCGTTGCCGCGGGCACTGTAGACAGTTTTACAACGATAAGTCACGTCTCGGGCAGGCGACAAATTGATACAGCAATAGCGGCAGGTGAAGCGAGAACTGAAGCGCCCAAATTTGCAATGGGCGGTAAAAGCTGGTCTCGTCCATGGTTTCCGGGAATACGGGCGTCAAGAAGGCATAATGTCGGGCTGCTGAATTTTATTCTGAGAAGTTGTGACCATTCATTTGTATGGTCACAAGTTGTCAACCGTAAGGGGGATGCGTAAGCTACCGACATGAACCAGCCATCAAATTCCTCGCCCGGCGTTCGGGGTCCTGCCGAACATGACATTCGGGATCAGATCGTCGCGGCGGCCAACGAGCATTTCAGCCAGTACGGCTACAGCAAGACAACCGTTTCCGACCTGGCCAAGGCCATCGGTTTTTCCAAGGCATACATCTACAAGTTTTTTGATTCCAAGCAGGCGATCGGTGAAGCGATCTGCGTGAACTGCCTGGCTGAAATCGTTGCGGCTGTTGAACAGGCCATTGGTGTCGAGGATATTTCGGCGACAGAGCGCTTTCGACGCTTGGTCAAAACTTTGATTTCCACCGGTGCAAGCCTGTTCTTCAATGACCGCAAGCTCTACGATATTGCCGCGTTTTCGGCGTCGGAAAGCTGGCCGAGTTCACAGGTATACGACGCGCAGATCAAGCGCTTCGTTCTGCAAATCGTGCGCGAAGGGCGCGAAAGCGGAGAATTTGAACGCAAGACGCCATTGGATGAAACGGTAGATTCCATCCATTTTGCGTTGCGGCCTTTCGTCAATCCTTTGCTGCTTCAATACAATCTTGACTTCGTTGAGACGGCGCCCACCCTTACTTCAAACCTGATATTGCGTAGCCTCATGCCATGAGTGCTGGCTGAGGCCTCGCATTCAATCCTTGTGACTATAAATATTATTGGTCACTGGAGCGAATCGCAACAGGCTGTGGTTCAGGCGCTTGCCAGCCACCGCCGAGCGCCCTGAATGCGGCGACCGCCGCCCGTGCCGATTCTGTTCGAGCTTGCGCGCGAGCATCGGAAGCCCGCAGCAGGGTCTCGTCGGCGTGCAGAACATCGATCAGGCTGGCCGTGCCCTTTTCATAGGCCGTGAACGACGATTGGCGGGCCTGTGTCAGGGCGTCCTCACCTGTGGTGAGGGTGGTTGCCTGCGCTTCCCGGTTCACCAGGGCGGAGAAGGCGTTTTCGACATCCTCGGTGGCACGCAGTACAGATTGGCGGTAAGCGGCCAGGGCTTCGGCTTCCTGCCCCTTTGCCTGGTCAATCTGCGCGTTTATGCGACCGAAGTCGAAGAGCCTCCAGCGCAGGCCCAAGACGCCTGCCGACTGGCTGGCACCGCCGGTAAACAGGTTGCCGCCGGATACGGCCGTGGCGCTGCCGAGCAATGCGCTCAGTGAGAACTTCGGGTAGTACTCGGCGGTGGCCTCCCCGATGCGTGCGTTGGAGGCCGCAAGGCGGCGCTCAGCCACTATCAGATCTGGCCGGCGGCGCAGCAAATCGGCGGGTGTTCCTGTGTCATTCAATCGTGGCGCCAGAGGAATGGTGCCTTGACTCGCCAATTGCGTTCGATGCGTGCCTGGGGGTGTGCCGAGGATCACATCGAGCGCGTTCATGGCGGCATCCAGGCCGGTCTGCAGGGCCGGTACCGTCGCCTGCACCTGCGACAGCGCACCCTCCGTCTGGCGAACCTCATAGCTGGCGGCGAGGCCTTTGCCATACAGCAGCTGGACTTTTTCCAGCAGTTGCTGCTGCGTTTTGACTTGTCGGTTGGCGATGTCCAGCCGGGCCTGCAACCCACGGACCGTGATGTAGATATCAGCCGTCTGCGCAGCGATGGCCAGGCGTGTGGCGGCAACGCCAGCCTCGGAGGCCTGGTACTCGGCCATTGCGGCTTCGCGCCCGCGTCGCAGGCCGCCAAACACATCCACCTCCCAGCTCGCATCAAGGTTGAGCTCGTAGGAACTTCCGTATCGATCAAAGCCAGGGGTTGAATTCAATACCTGGCCCAGTGGCGTCTCGATTGACTGATAGGAACGCGCCGCCTGGCCACTGATGTTACCCGAGGGCAGTAAAGCGGCATTGGCGGCGCCCAGTCCTGCGCGCACTTGCGTGACGCGCGCCGTCGCTTGTGCCAGGTCCAGGTTCTGCGCGAGGGCTTTAGAGACGAAGTCGGCCAACTGTGGATCACCAAAGCCTTCCCACCACGCGACGAGATTCGCCCGCGGCACACCCGGCCGTTGTTCAACGGCGGCCTGGCCCATATATCCACCGGAAAGCGGCGCGTCGGGACGCTGATAGTCCGGACCGACCGCGCAACCCGCTATCAGGCTGGCGCTCACCAAAAGAGCGAGGGGGTGAAGGGAGGGCATTGAGATTCCTTGAATCGAATGTTGGGTGTGACCATATTACGACATGGTCACTATCTGTCAATTGACACTCTTGAGTCCCGGCCACATCGACCTATAACGAGCACTCGTACTGTTTTCAGGTTGATATGCCATCACTGTGACCGTTGACAAATATGGTCACACGTCTAAAAATGATTTCCATCCTATTATTGAATCAAGGGAATCTATGCGCCGGCTTCGACCTGTCCCTATTGCCGCTTGCTTGTTGCCTCTTGTCCTGACGGCCTGTGGCGAGTCATCCACCGCTCAAGATCCGCGCACGCTAGCCCCGCTGGTGAGGTCTGCAGCCGTTCAGGGGTCCTCCGCGATCTCGCGTTCATTCACCGGGGTGGTCGCTGCCCGTACTCAGGGCGATTTGGGCTTTCGGGTGTCCGGCAAGATCCTTGAGCGTCTGGTTGACACCGGCCAGACCGTCAAGCGTGGCCAGCCGCTCATGCGCCTCGACCCGGTTGACCTGGGTTTGCAGGCGCGGGCACAGCAAGAGTCGGTCACAGCCGCTCGGGCCCGAGCCAAGCAGACCGCGGATGACGAGGCGCGCTACCGTGACCTGGTCGCTGCAGGCGCGGTCTCCGCATCGGCCTATGACCAGATCAAAGCGGCGGCGGATACCGCAAAGGCGCAACTGGGCGCCGCGCAAGCGCAGGCTGACGTGGCGCGCAATGCTTCGGGTTATGCAGTGCTGGTGGCGGATACCGACGGCGTCGTGGTGGAGACGCTCGCTGAGCCTGGGCAAGTCGTCAGCCCGGGGCAGCCGGTGGTTCGGCTCGCGAGGGCAGGGCAGCGCGAGGCTATCGTGCACTTGCCCGAGACCGTGCGCCCGGCAGTCGGGTCTTCCGCGCAAGCGACACTGTATGGCAGCACCAGCGGTGCTGTCAGCGCAAAGCTCAGGCTGCTGTCGGATTCGGCGGACCGTATGACTCGCACCTTCGAGGCGCGGTATGTGCTGGAGGGCGCACTGGCGAATGCGCCACTGGGTTCGACCGTCACACTCAGGATCGCAGACGGCGCGGCGCAGGGCCCGGTGTTGCAAGTGCCTATTGCGGCGATTTATGACGCAGGCAAGGGGACGGGGGTGTGGGTCATCGCAGGTACACCGGCGAAAGTGAGTTGGCGGCCCGTGCAGGTCCTGGGTTTGGGTGACGACTCGGCACGCGTCGCAGGCGACCTCAAGGAAGGCGAGCCTGTCGTCGCCTTGGGCGCACACCTGCTGCGCGATGGCGAAGCGGTGCGGCTGGCTCAACAGGGTGACGCCAAGGTTGCGGGGACTCATCCATGAGCGAGGGTCGTTTCAACCTTTCGGCGCTCGCCGTGCGCGAGCGCTCGATCACGGTGTTCTTGATCTTCCTGATCGCCGTTGCGGGCATCCTGTCGTTCTTCCAGCTGGGGCGCGCGGAGGATCCTCCCTTTACGGTCAAGCAGTTGACGGTCATCACCGCGTGGCCGGGGGCGACGGCCCAGGAGATGCAGGACCAGGTGGCAGAGCCGCTTGAAAAACGCCTGCAGGAACTGAAGTGGTACGACCGCTCGGAAACCTATACCCGCCCAGGCCTGGCGTTCACGATGCTGTCATTGCTCGATAGCACGCCGCCGTCGCAGGTGCAGGAGGAGTTCTACCAGGCGCGTAAAAAACTCGATGATGAGGCGATAAAACTACCGGCCGGTGTCATCGGGCCGATGGTCAACGACGAATTCTCGGACGTGACATTCGCCCTGTTTGCCCTGAAAGCCAAAGGCGAGCCACAGCGCCTGTTGGTGCGCGATGCCGAGTCGTTGCGCCAGCGCCTGCTGCATGTGCCGGGTGTGAAGAAGGTCAATATTATCGGGGAGCAGCCCGAACGTATCTTTGTCTCGTTTTCCCATGATCGCCTGGCCACCCTGGGCGTATCGCCCCAGGACATTTTTGCCGCGCTGAACAATCAAAATGTGCTCACGCCCGCAGGTTCCATTGAAACCCAAGGCCCCGAAGTCTTCCTGCGCCTGGATGGCGCCTTCGATAAGCTGCAGAAAATTCGCGACACACCTATTACGCTCCAGGGACGCACACTCAAGCTCTCTGATGTGGCGACGATCGAACGCGGTTACGAAGATCCCAAAACCTTTCTCGTGCGTAACAACGGTGAAGATGCGTTGCTGCTGGGCATCGTGATGCGCGAGGGCTGGAACGGGCTGGACCTCGGCAAGGCGCTGGATGCGGAGACCGTCAAGATCAACCAGGGCATGCCGCTGGGCATGGCGCTCACCAAAGTCACCGATCAAGCGGTGAATATTGACTCTGCCGTCGGCGAGTTCATGGTCAAGTTCTTCGTCGCACTGCTCGTGGTGATGCTGGTGTGCTTTCTCAGCATGGGCTGGCGTGTCGGTGTTGTGGTGGCGGCCGCTGTGCCGTTGACGCTGGCCGTGGTGTTTGTGGTGATGGAGGCCACGGGGAAGAACTTTGACCGCATTACCCTCGGCTCGTTGATTCTGGCGCTCGGCCTGCTGGTGGACGACGCCATCATCGCTATCGAAATGATGGTGGTGAAAATGGAAGAGGGCTACGACCGCATCAAGGCGTCCGCGTACGCCTGGAGTCATACGGCGGCGCCGATGCTGTCCGGTACCCTGGTGACGGCGATCGGCTTTATGCCCAATGGCTTCGCGCAGTCGACCGCCGGCGAGTACACCAGCAACATGTTCTGGATTGTCGGTATAGCCCTCATTGCCTCATGGGTGGTTGCCGTGGTCTTCACCCCGTATCTGGGCGTGAAGATGCTACCGAACATCAAGACGGTCGAAGGTGGCCACGCCGCCATCTATAACACCCGTCACTACAACCGCTTCCGCCGGCTGTTGACGCAGGTCATTGCGCGCAAATGGCTGGTGGCCGGCACGGTCATCGTTTTATTTGTGGTGTCGATCCTCGGCATGGGCCTGGTCAAGAAGCAGTTCTTCCCGACCTCGGACCGTCCCGAGGTGCTGATTGAAGTGCAAATGCCCTATGGAACCTCCATCGAGCAGACCAGCGCCACCAGCGCCAAGATAGAGGCCTGGCTGCAACAGCAGGCGGAGGCAAAAATCGTCACGGCCTACATCGGGCAAGGTGCGCCGCGCTTTTATCTGGCGATGGCACCGGAACTGCCGGATCCGTCATTCGCCAAAATCGTGGTGCTGACGGACAGCCAGGAGGCCCGTGAAACCCTCAAGTTGCGTCTGCGCGAGGCGACTGCCGAAGGCCTTGCGCCAGAAGCGCGGGTGCGGGTCACGCAACTGGTGTTTGGTCCGTACTCGCCATTTCCAGTTGCGTATCGAGTGATGGGGCCTGACCCCGTAAAACTTCGCGAAATCGCCGGCCAAGTGCAGGACGTGTTGCAGGCCAGCCCGATGATGAGAACCGTCAACACCGACTGGGGCCCGCTGACGCCGACCTTGCATTTCACGCTGGACCAGGATCGTTTGCAGGCCGTGGGTTTGACCTCAAGCGCGGTTGCACAGCAACTGCAATTCCTGCTGGCGGGCGTACCGATCACGGCGGTGCGCGAGGACATTCGTTCGGTGCAGGTGGTCGGGCGCGCGGCGGGCGATATCCGCCTTGATCCCGCCAAAATCGAAGGCTTTACCCTGGTCGGCACGGCAGGTCAGCGGATTCCATTGTCGCAGGTAGGGGAAGTCGACGTACGCATGGAGGACCCGATACTGCGCCGTCGTGACCGTACGCCGACCATCACCGTACGCGGCGACATTGCCGAGGATCTGCAGCCGCCGGATGTGTCGAGTGTGATTGTGAAGGAACTCCAGCCGATCATCGACAAACTGCCGGACGGCTATCGGATCGAGCAAGCGGGTGCAATCGAGGAGTCGGGCAAGGCCGGTACGGCGATGTTGCCGCTGTTCCCGATCATGATTGCCATGACGCTGCTGGTCATCATTTTGCAGGTCCGCTCAATCTCCGCGATGATCATGGTGTTCCTCACCTCACCGCTGGGGTTGATGGGTGTGGTGCCGACGTTGTTACTGTTTCAACAACCCTTTGGCATCAACGCGCTGGTCGGTCTGATCGCGCTCTCGGGCATCCTGATGCGCAATACGCTGATTCTGATCGGGCAAATCCACCACAACGAACAAGAAGGGCTGGACCCTTTCCATGCGGTGGTCGAAGCCACGGTACAGCGGGCCCGCCCGGTCTTGCTGACAGCGATGGCGGCCATCCTGGCGTTCATCCCGCTGACCCATTCCGTCTTCTGGGGGACGCTGGCCTACACTTTGATCGGAGGCACGTTTGTCGGGACCATTGTGACGCTGGTATTCCTGCCTGCGATGTATTCCATCTGGTTCAAGATCCGTCCTGAGCCGGAGAGCAGCACGCATACAGCGAAACCCACCCCAGCACTTTCGACTGATAAATGAAGAGGGCTCAATGAATAATCTCAACGGTCAAAAGCGAATCGTCGTCACGGGCGTCGGCATGGTCGGGCCTCTGGGGTGCGGCGTTGAGGAGGTCTGGAAGCGCTTGTTGACTGGGCGTTCGGGTATCCGCCAGTTACCGGCCGAGGTTAGCGAGGGAACGGGCGTTGCAGTCGGCGGCCAGGTGCCGTCACTGGCGGAAGACGCTATCGCGGGGTATGACCCGGAACGCATCATTTCGGCCAAGGACCGCAAGAAGATGGATCGCTTCATCGAGTTTGCCCTTGTGGCGGCACATGAGGCGCTTGAGCAGGCAGACTGGCACCCGACCGGGGAGGTAGATCAGGAAAGGACCGCGACGATTATTGCATCTGGCGTGGGCGGGTTTGGTGTGATTGCCGATGCTGTGCGGACCACCGACACACGTGGCCCGCGTAGACTGTCGCCCTTCACGGCGCCGTCTTTTCTGGCCAACATGGCGGCGGGGCACGTCTCCATCCGGCACGGTTTCAAGGGCCCGCTCGGCGCCCCGGTAACGGCCTGTGCCGCCGGCGTACAGGCCATCGGCGATGCGGCCAGAATCATCAGAAGTGGCGAGGCGGACATCGCCCTGTGCGGCGGTACCGAAGCGGCGATCGACCGTGTGACCCTGGGCTGTTTCGCCGCAGCCCGTGCGCTGTCCACCGGTTTTGCCGAGCACCCGCAGCAGGCTTCACGGCCGTTTGATCGGGATCGCGATGGCTTCGTGATGTCCGAAGGCGCGGGGTTGCTGGTGATCGAGTCACTGGAGCATGCCCTCGCGCGTGGCGCCACGCCACTGGCCGAGCTGGTGGGTTATGGCACCAGCGCGGATGCCTATCACCTGACCGCAGGCCCCGAGGACGGCAGCGGCGCACGCCGCGCCATGGAGCAGGCACTGCGTCAGGCTGCTGTCAGCCCCCTGGATGTTCAGCACATCAACGCACATGCGACCTCCACACAGGTCGGTGACAAGGGCGAGTTGGCTGCCATTCGCGCGGTGTTCGGCAGCGGTTCTGGCGTGGCAATCAGCTCGACCAAGTCTGCCACCGGGCATCTTCTGGGTGCGGCCGGCGGCATCGAGGCGATCTTTACCGTATTGGCGCTTCGTGACCAGATCGTGCCGCCCACGCTCAACCTGAATCATGCCGATGAGGCGGCTGCCGGGCTTGACCTGGTCAGCCTCAAGTCGCGGGAGATGGCGATCACGCACGCACTGTCAAATGGCTTCGGTTTTGGCGGCGTTAACGCGAGCGTGCTGTTCCGCCGCTGGACGCCTGAGTCTGAAGTCTGATGGCAGTTTTGTACTCAGGAGGCAGCAGAGGAGTCGCTGTAAAGGCAGCAAGGCAGATGCGACGCGCACTCTGATTTACCGGCGGCAGGTCTTTCGCAGGTAAATGTACCTCGGTGTACATTCAGCGGTCATCCACGTACATTCGGGCTACGCATTATTGATAAAAGGTAAACGGGATGCCCGAGTTAAAAAAGGCACGTGGCAAGGCCAAGGACGCGGGCTGGCGCGGCTCGCCGGACGGCTGGCTGGAAGCGGCCTATGAGGCCCTGAAGGAGTCGGGCATCGATGCGGTGCGGGTCATGCCGCTGGCCAAGCGCCTGGGCTTGTCACGCACCAGCTTCTACTGGTTTTTCGAGGACCGCGAGCAACTGCTGGCGGCGTTGCTGTCGCGTTGGCGCGAGACCAATACAGGGGGGCTGATACGGCAAAGTGAAAGTTATGCCGAAAGCATTTCCGAGGCGATCCTGAATGTATTCGAGTGCTGGCTGAACCCGCAATTGTTCGACTCGCAATTCGAGTTTGCCGTGCGCAGTTGGGCGCTTCAGTCCGCTGAAGTGGCCCAGCAAGTCGCTGTGGTTGACGAGCAGCGTATGAATGCCCTGGCGAACATGTTCAAGCGCTTCGGCTATGACAGCCAGGGCGCTGACGCCAGGGCCCGGACGATCTATCTGACGCAGATCGGCTACATCACCATGAACACGACGGAGTTGATCACTGTGCGCTTTGAGCGCATCCCCCATTACGTGAGCATCTTCACCGGCAAAGTCCCCAAGCAGCGTGAGCTGGATCGTTTCTACGGGACGTTCGGCTATGCCGAAAAAGAGCCCGGGCTCTTTGTTCCGTTGGCGGAGACTTTCGAAGGCAATTGCGATGGTCAATAAAACCCTGGGGATTATTGGCGGCACCGGCTGGTTGGGCGGCGCGATTGCCAGGGCGGTCTTGGCGAAGGGGCTGGTGCCGACGGCAAACCTGATCCTTTCCAATCGCTCGGGCAGCCATCCGTTGGCTGAACAAGGCGCTCGCCTGGTTACGGACAACCATGCGTTGGTGGATCGCAGCGACGTGGTGATCATCGCGGTGCGCCCCGAGCATTTCGCCAGCCTGAATATCAACGCGACGGGGAAGACCGTTATTTCCCTGATGGCCGGGATCAGCGCACAGACGATTGTCGCGCAGACCTCGGCTTCGGCAGTGGTGCGGGCGATGCCCAACGCGGCGGTGGAGATCGGGCAATCCTTTACGCCTTGGTATTGTTTTGCAGAGGTGGCGGCAACGACGAAACGCTTCGTGCAGAGCTTGTTCGAATGCGTGGGCACCGCCGCAGAGGTACAGCAGGAAGACTTCATCGACTACCTGTCGGCGCTCTCTGGCACGGGCCCGGCTTTCCCTGCCTTGTTGATGACGGCGCTGGCCAATCAGGCGATGGCCGCCGGCATTCCCGCCGATATCGCGCAACTTGCCGCTAAAAGTGTCGTGGTCAACAGCAGCCAGTTGCTGGTCGGTCATGATGCTCAGCAGATGATCGACGCCTTGGTAGCTTACCGTGGGGTAACAGCCGCTGCCTTGCAAGTGATGATCCATGGGCAATTCGAGGAGCAGATCGGCGAGGCGCTGCAAGAAGGTGCAGCCGCTGCCCGTCGAGGGCTTCAAGCCTGATGAACCGAAAGCCCCTTCACAGGGGCGTCGGGGAGGGCACGCGTGCGGTCAGATGTCCTTGAGCAACCGCAGCGCATCGTAGATGGCGGCGTGGGTGTTGCGCGCCGACACCGCGTCGCCGATCCGGAACAGCTGGAAACGGCCCTCGGGGTTGGTCACGATGTTCTGGGTTTTCCCGGCGATCAGGTTGTGCTGTTCGACCGCGCCGTTATTGCTCGAGTGCGGGCGCAGTTCAAAGTAAAGGTCTTCCAGGGGCAGGGTGCCGTGGTTGACCACCACCTGATCGACCACGCGCTGTTTGTGCACCTGGCCGTAATCGCTGCCGAAGCTGGCCACCAGCTGACCGTCGCGCTTTTCTACGGATTCGACCCGGTACGTGACCGTGAAGGTGACATTCAGGTCTTGCAGGCTGCGCATGTAAGGCACCAGGTTCATGGCCATCACCTCTGGCGCAAACGAGCGGTCCGGCGTGACGATCTCCAGTTGTGCGCCGCTTCTGGCGATGACCTCGGCCGCCTGTAGCGCCGCGTGGTCACCCGCGTCATCGAAGATCAGCACGTTCCGGCCGGGCTTGACGTCGCCGGAAATGATGTCCCAGGTCGATACCACCAGCTCGTTGCCGTGCTTGAGCACTTCGGTGTGGGGTAAGCCGCCGGTGGCGACGATCACTACGTCCGGTGCCTCGGCCATGACGGTGTCTGCTTCGGCCCAGGTGTTGAAGTGGAACTTGACGCCCAGGCGTTCGCATTGCGCCATGCGCCAATCGATGATGCTGATCATCTCGCGACGCCGCTCGCTCAGTGCCGTCAAGCGGATTTGCCCGCCTGGCTGGTCGGCGATTTCGAACACCGTGACAGCGTGGCCGCGCTCACCAGCCACCCGTGCCGCTTCCAGGCCCGCCGGGCCCGTGCCGACCACCACCACCTTGCGCTTGACCGCTGCCTTTGGGATCTCGTGAGGCATGGTGGTTTCGCGGCCGGTGGCGGCGTTGTGGATGCAATACGCGGCGCCGCCCTGATAGATACGGTCCAGGCAATAGTTGGCGCCGACGCAGGGGCGAATGTCCTCTTCACGCTTTTCGATGATCTTGCGCACGATATGCGGGTCGGTCATGTGCGCCCGAGTCATGCCGACCATGTCCACCTTGCCGGAGGCGATGGCGTGTCGCGCCGTGGCCACATCCGGAATCTTGGCCGCATGGAACGTCGGGAAACCGGTGGCCGAGCGGATCTCGCCGGCAAAATCCAGGTGCGGCGAGTTGCGCATGCCCTGGATCGGAATCACGTCGGTGAGGCCGGCATCGGTATCGATGTGCCCGCGCACGACGTTGAGGAAGTCCACCAGCCCACTGTCCTTGAGCATGTGGGAGATCTGCAGGCCGTCGCTGGCACCGAAGCCGCCGGGCAGGTCTTCGTCGCCGGTGTAGCGAACCCCGAGCAAAAAATCTTCGCCACAACGTTGGCGGATGCCGCGCAGGACGTCGAAGGTGAAGCGCATCCGGTTTTCCAGCGACCCGCCGTAGGGCCCGTCGAGGTCGTTGGTCAGCGGTGACCAGAATTGATCCATGAGGTGCCCGTAGGCCTGCAGTTCCAGGCCATCGAGACCGGCGGCCTTCATGCGTTCGGCGGCGTCCACGTAATCCTTGATGATCCGGTCGATGTCCCATTCTTCAAGCTTTTTCGGAAAGGCCCGGTGGGACGCTTCACGACGATGGGACGACGATACGACCGGCAGCCAGTCAGCCTTGTCCCAGCGCGTGCGGCGCCCCAGGTGAGTCAGTTGGATCATCACCGCCGCGCCGTGCTCGTGGCATTCGTCAGTCAGGTCCTTCATCCATTTGACCACTTCGTCCTTGTACGCCAGCACATTGTTGAACACTGGCGGGCTGTCACGGGAAACCGCGGCCGAGCCTGCCGTCATAGTCAACGCCACACCGGCCTTGGCGCGTTCTACGTGATAGGCGCGGTAAAGATCCTTCGGCATGCCGTCGACCGGATAAGCAGGCTCATGGGAGGTGGTCATGATCCGGTTCTTGAGGGTCAGGTGTTTGATCTTATAGGGCTGCAGCAGGGGATCGCTGGACATGGTGTTGCGCTCCGGGAACAGAACATCAGGCTTGGTTTTGACATAACGGTAGGTTTAATGTTCATGGGTGTCAACGATTACGACATAGGTGTACATTTTTCTTGCATGACGGAAAACCCGGGATTACCCTGCTTTAAGATCGGACATTTACTCTTCTGCTGCCCTGCCAATAACTATTCATACAGTACGCGGAGATGCACCATGACAACGTTGTCCAGTAAGACGTGTATCGGTTGGCTTGCAGGCCTGGCGATGACTGCCGGTAGCCTGATGGCCCACGCCGAGGAACCCACGCCTATCCGTATCGGATGGGTGAATTGGTCGGATACCGAAATCGCTGTAAAGCTGGCGGATACGGCATTGCGCGACCACTTGAAGCAACCGGTCAAATTGGTGCTGGCCGACATTGGCATTCAGTTCCAGGCCTTGGCTAACGGCAATATCGACCTGATCCCAATGGTCTGGCTGCCAAGCACACACAAGTCGTTCTACGACAAATACAAAGACAAGCTCGAAGACCTCGGCGTGCTGTATGAAGGCCGGATCGGCATGGCCGTGCCAACCTCCATTCCCGTGAGCGAGATCGCCAGTGTCGAAGACCTCAACAAGCCCGAAGTGCGGGAAAAGCTTGGCGGCAAGATCCTGACTTCGGAAGTGGGCAATGGTCAGTACAAACTGACGGAAAAGGCCATCAAGGATTACAAGCTCGACGGCTACAAGATGGTCGCCTCTTCAGAGTCCGGCATGTTGAGCGAGCTGGATCGCAACCTCAAGCGTGACAAATGGTCGTTGGTCAACGCCTGGAGCCCACACTGGATGTTCGCCAAATGGCCGTTGCGCTACCTGGATGATCCGAAGCAGGTTTTCGGTGGGGCCGAGCAAATTCACGCGATTGCTCGCAAAGGCTTCAGTGCCGAACACCCCGATGTCGCCCGGTTCTTCTCCAACTTCAAGATTCCCAAGGCCGACCTGGAGAAGCTGATGGCGTCCGCCCGTGACAGTTCGGCGGACAAGGTCGTTGCAGCGTACTACGCCGCCAACAAGCCCCGTTTCGAGGCGATGTTCGGCAGCCAGACCGCCTCAGCGGTACCGGCTCAGTAATGACCCTTATCCGCTAGTTGTGTTGCCGTCCGGTGCGCTTTGTGCGGGCGTCGGACGCATCGAACGAATATTCAGGCGATAGTCGCATCAATCCGCGGGCCGAGCCACGCATCTCCTACCCATGATCGGCTACAACGTGCCCCAGGCCGCGGGGGGGGGGTCATGAGCAACCAGCGGGAAAACACTGTGCGTCATTACGATGTTCCCGGGTCTCGACTTGGGATCATCTTGTGTCTTTTATCGATGCTGATCTTTGCAAGCCAGGACGGCATCACCAAGGTGCTCGTCAAGGATCTCCCGGTCGCGCAACTCGTCATGGTGCGCTATTGGGTATTCCTGGCCTTTGCTGTCGGTTACAGCGTTTATCAAGGAAGTTTACGAACGGCATGTCGAAGCCGGCATCCTTATCTTCAGGTTATCCGTGCGCTGATCGGGGTGGGTGAGATCGCTCTGTTTGGATTAGGGCTGCGCTACCTGGGGATGGCTGAAATGCATGCCCTGTACGCGGTGTTCCCCTTGATGACCCTGGCTTTGGCAGGCGCATTCCTGGGTGAATACGTTGGCGTGCGCCGATGGATCGCCGCCGCTATCGGGTTCGCGGGTACGGTGGTCATACTTCGACCTGGCACCGGTGTGTTTGAGCTGGCTGCGCTTATCCCACTGCTATCGGCCTTGGGGTTCGCTGTTTTCAGCGTGCTGACCCGACGCATCAGCCAAGGTGATTCGTTTGCCACGAACATGCTCTACATGGGGTTCTTCGGCGCGATAGCCATCACCTCGCTGGGTCTTCCCGGTTGGGTTTCTCCAAGCGCAAGGCAATGGGCCCTGATCGGTGTTCTTTCGATAACCGGTGTAGTGGCCCAGCTTTTACTTATCCAAGCGCTCAGATACGCAGCCGCGTCTACGCTCCAGCCTTTCAACTACACGCTTCTGGTGTTTGCCACGCTGATAGGCCTGTTCGTATTTGGCGAGCTGCCTGACATGTGGACGGTAGTAGGGGCCGCAATGGTGATTATCGGTGGTTTGTATGCGATCAAGGTGAAAGGGTAGGGCCCCGCTCGAATCTATTCGGGTCATCCCTGCTTCCGGCCATTGCTGGCAGAGTAATTGACGGCATTTGTGGTGAGCGAACCGGTTTGCAGCCATTGCTGAAAAACGGTATCCACAGATTATTGCTTCCCCAACTGCAAGGCTATTTTGACAGCCGCCACTTGAATGCAATCGCAAGCAAGCTTGCTCTATCCCCGCGCTTCGGTTTTCAACTTCCCAGCAACCCTGGCCCTCCTGCGGCGAAGCCTGGTGCTACCCCTTTGGTGGTATGACGACATTCTCTATAAAAAACTCAATTTATAAGAATCCGTGGCTTTTCTTCATTTTTGTCGAGCTTTTTGATTGACATCCCCCACGAAACATCAGAATAATCCTACATGTTGTATGACGACATACAAATGAACAATAACAACAAGGTGCTCCCTCTATGAGAATCACAGGCGTTCACGTCGAAGTCTTTTCCACACCTTCGCGCCGTGCCCAGGACAGCGCCGGTCACGCCCATCCGGGCGATGAGGTCATGATCAAGATGGCGTTGCTGCGAATCGGTTGCGACGATGGTTGCGAGGGCTACGCCTTTGGTCCGCCTGAGTTGATTCGTCCGCATATCATTGAATCCTTCGTGCGCAAAGTGCTGGTGGGCCGCGATCCGATGGACCGCGAAAGCATCTGGCAAGACCTGGCGCACTGGCAGCGCGGCAGTGCCGGGCAATTCACCGACCGGGCGCTGGCGCTGGTGGAGCAAGCGCTGTGGGATCTGGCCGGACGCACGTTCAAGGTGCCGGTGCATAAATTGATTGGCGGTTATCGGGACAAGGTCCCGGCGTACGGCTCGACGATGTGCGGCGATGATTTGCCGGGTGGGTTGTCGACGCCGGATGAGTACGGCCAGTTCGCCGAAAAGCTGGTGCAGCGCGGCTACAAGGCCATCAAGTTGCACACCTGGATGCCGCCGATTTCCTTCGCGCCGAATCCGCAGATGGACATCCAGGCCTGCGCCGCCGTGCGTGAGGCAGTGGGTCCGGATATCGCGCTGATGCTCGACGGTTATCACTGGTACAGCCGCATGGACGCGCTGACCATTGGCAAGGCGCTACAGAAGCTGAATTTCGCGTGGTTCGAAGAGCCCATGATGGAAGATTCGGCGGAGTCTTATGCATGGCTGGCCGCCAACCTGGACATTCCGGTGCTGGGCCCGGAGAGCATCGCCGGCAAGTTTCATAGCCGCGCCAGTTGGGTGACCCAGAAGTCGTGTGACATCCTGCGCGCCGGCGTGGCTGGGGTCGGTGGCATAGGGCCGTGCCTGAAGGTGGCGCACCTGGCCGAGTCGTTCGGCATGGATTGCGAGGTCCATGGCAATGGCGCGGCGAACCTGGCGGTGGTCGGTGCCATCAGCAATTGCCGGTGGTACGAACGCGGCCTGCTGCACCCGTTCCTTGACTATGAAGAGGTCCCGGCGCACCTCAACAGTATCGTCGACCCCATGGATGCCGACGGTTTTGTGCACCTGTCCGATCGCCCAGGATTGGGCGAAGACATCAACTTCGCGTATATCGAGGCCAACACCTTGTCCCGACATTGATCCCGTTCAACGCCTGAGGCTGATGGCCCGGGCGACAAGTCTTTATAAATATAAGAAAGGACTGAACCATGAATCTCTGGCCCAAGCGCCTGACCAGGCTGCTGTGTGTCACCGTGGCCCTGTGCGCAGTGCAGGTGCCCGTCAGCCTGGCCCAAGGCGAAACGCCCCCCGACCAATTGGTGGTGGGCATGAGCATGATCAACCTGCTGTCCCTGGACCCTGCCGCGGCGACGGGCCTGGAGGTCGCCGAAGTCAACGCCAACGTCTACGACATGCTCCTGGAGCAGGATGCGGCGCAGCCGGACACGCTGATTCCCGCCCTGGCAAATACCTGGGAAGTCAGCCCCGATCGCATGCGCCTGACCTTCCACTTGCGCGACGACGTACGTTTTCACTCGGGGGCGCCACTGACCGCCCAAGACGTCGCCTGGTCGTTGCAGCGCGTGGTCACCCTCAACCGCGCCCTGGCTTCGACCTGGAAAGCCTACGGTTTCACCGCCGACAACGTCGCCCAACTGATGCGCGCCGAAGGGCCGCACACCTTTGTCATGGAGTTGCCGCGCAGTACCGATCCGATGCTGGTGCTCAACACCCTGGCGACCTCGCCCAGCGCCTTCATCATCGATCGTAGCGTGGCCTTGCAGCATCAGGTCGGTAATGATCAAGGCGCAGCTTGGCTGGCGACTCACACGGCCGGGTCCGGCGCGTTCAAGCTCGACATCTGGCGCGCCAATGATGTGATCCTGATGAGTCGTCATGACGACTATTGGCGCGGCGCGGCGAAGTTGCGCCGGGTGATCATGCGCAACATGACCGAATCCCAGGCGCTGCGGCTGATGGTCGAGCGCGGCGACCTGGATGTCGCCCGCGGCATGGCCGCCACTGACATCAAGGCGCTGGGCAAGGTCGATGAAGTGCGCATCCAGAGCATCGCCCGCGGCACGCTGTACTACGTAGCGCTAAGCATGCAGCAGCCGCTGTTCCAGGACATCCGCGTGCGCCAGGCCATACGCCTGCTGATTGACTACCAGGGCATCAACGAGGTGGTCATGCCGCACTACGGGGTGATCAACCAGCGGCCCTTGCAGTTGGGGCTGCCGGCACGCCTGGACGATCCGGGCTATCGCCTGGACGTGACCGAGGCCAAGCGGCTGCTGGCGCAGGCCGGACATGCCGAAGGCTTTAAAGTGACCATTCGCTCGTTGACCGATCCACCGTTCATAAACATCGCCACCAGCCTGCAAGCGACGCTGGCCCAGGCGGGGATCCAGGCGACGATCATCACCGGCACCGGTAACCAGATCTATGGGGCAATGCGCGACCGCCAGTTCGATATCCTTGTCGGTCGTGGCGGCGGCGGGGCGGAGCGTCATCCGCATTCGAGCCTGCGTGCCCTGGTGTACAACCCGGACAACCGCACCGAAGCCAAACTGAGCAACTTCCAGGGCTGGCGCACCTCGTTCTTCAATCCGCAGCTCAATCAACTGATCGAGCAAGCCGAGCGCGAGCGTGACCCCGAGCGCCAGCGGCAGATCTACGCCCAGATCCAGACCCTCTACGACCAACAGGCCGGAGCCATCATGCCGGTCTCACAGATGGTGGATGAAGTGGTGATCCATGCCGACGTGCGCAACTACATCGGCCATACCGCCGCAACCACACGTCTTCGAGACGTCTACAAGCAGCGCTGAAATCGACGGCCACACGGCCAAGGCAGGAATGAATATGTCGACTGCATCCTTTTCGATCTGGAGCACCCGGGCCGCGTCGGCGACCCGGCGCAGTGGCTCGGTGGCGGTGACGCTGCTGGGGTTGCTGTTGCTGACCTTTTTCATCGGGCGTGTGATGCCCCTGGACCCGGTGCTGGCTATCGTCGGCCCGGACGCCGACGCCTCGGCCTACGCCCAGGTGTACAAAGAGCTGGGCCTGGACAAACCCTTGTGGACCCAGTTCGCGATCTACCTCGGTGACCTGTTGCAGGGTGACTTTGGCATGGCGTTGCTGACCGGCAACCCGGTCATTACCGACATTGCGCGGGTGTTCCCGGCCACCCTGGAACTGGCCACGCTCGCCATTCTGTTCGGTGTGCTGGCGGGCTTGCCGCTGGGCGTCTACGCGGCGACTCATCAGGGACGTGCCGGTGATCATGTCGCGCGACTGATCACGTTGTTCGGCTACTCCACGCCGATTTTCTGGATCGGCATGATGGCTTTCCTGGTGTTCTACGCCTGGCTGGGTTGGGCCGGCGGCGTCGGGCGGATCGGCCTGGCGTATGACGGGCTGATCCCCAAACACACCGGGCTGCTGTTGATCGACACGGCCTGGTCCGGCGAGTGGGAGGCCTTTCGCAGTGCGTTGCGCCATATCCTGCTACCGGCGGTCATCCTCAGTTTCAACTCGGTCGCCTACATCAGCCGCATGACTCGCAGCTTCATGCTTGAGCAATTGTCCCAGGAGTACATCATCACGGCCCGGGTCAAGGGGCTGTCCCAACGCAAGATCGTCTGGGGCCACGCCTTCGGCAATATCCGAGTGCAACTGCTGACCATCGTCGCGCTGGCCTACGGCGGGCTCCTGGAGGGCGCGGTGCTGATCGAAACCGTGTTCGCCTGGCCGGGGTTCGGCCAGTACCTGACCAGCAGTCTGTTGCTCGGTGACATGAACGCGGTGATGGCCTGCGTGCTGCTGATCGGTCTCATCTTCGTGACGCTGAACCTGATCAGCGATGCGCTGTACAAGATCTTCGACCCGAGGACTCGCTAATGAACCTGCCCCTTGTTTCCAGCGCTCCCGGCAGCGCCATACCGGCCTCCGGAGCGGCGGCGATGGCCGCCCGCAGCCTGCGCCTGTTGCGTTTTTTGCTGCGCAACCCGATGACCTTCGCTGGCCTTGTTGTCGTCGCGACCCTGATGCTGGTCGCGGCCTTCGCACCCTGGGTCGCCGGCCACGATCCGCTGTCGCAGAACCTCGCCGCAGCCTTGCAGGCACCCAGCAGTGCGCACTGGTTCGGCACGGACGAATACGGTCGCGATGTGTTCGCCCGGCTGGTGTACGGCTCGCGGATCACGCTGTACATCGTATTGCTGGTGACAGTGATTGTCGGCCCCATCGGCCTGTTGGTCGGGACCGTTTCCGGCTACTTCGGCGGTTGGGTTGACAGCGTGTTCATGCGCATCACCGACATCTTCATCTCGTTCCCCAGCCTGGTGTTGGCGCTGGCGTTCATCGCGGCCCTCGGTCCGGGCCTGGAGCATGCGGTGATCGCCATCGCGCTCACCGCCTGGCCACCGATTGCCCGCTTGGCACGCGCCGAAACCCTGCCGCTGCGCAACGCCGACTTTGTCGTGGCGGTGCAGCTTCAGGGCGCGTCGAGTACCCGGGTGATCCTGCGCCACATCATTCCGATGTGCCTGTCGTCGGTGATCATCCGCCTGACCATGAACATGGCGAGCATCATCCTCACCGCCGCCGCCCTGGGCTTTCTCGGCCTGGGCGCCCAGGCACCATTGCCGGAGTGGGGCGCGATGATCTCCACCGGGCGGCGTTACATGCTCGAAAGCTGGTGGCTGGTGGCTGCGCCCGGTGGGGCAATCATGCTGGTCAGCCTGGCGTTCAACCTGTTGGGCGACGGCTTGCGCGACGTTCTCGACCCACGC
The DNA here is from genome assembly GCF_001983175.1 of Pseudomonas cedrina subsp. cedrina. Taxonomy (GTDB): domain Bacteria; phylum Pseudomonadota; class Gammaproteobacteria; order Pseudomonadales; family Pseudomonadaceae; genus Aquipseudomonas; species Aquipseudomonas cedrina. The sequence continues at coordinate 5,856 of NZ_MNPW01000020.1, read as the reverse complement.
AGCCAATCCTGAGGAACAGGCCATGACTGAGATAAAACTTGCGGTACAGGACTTGTGCGTAGAGTTTCGCAACGCCGGCAAAACCTCCCTGGCAGTGCGTGATGTGTCGTTCACCCTGGGGCGGGAAAAACTCGCCATTGTCGGCGAGTCCGGTTCGGGCAAATCCACTGTCGGCCGCAGCTTGCTGCGCTTGCATCCACCGACGGCGCGGGTGACCGCCAAGACGTTGCGCTTCGCCGATATCGACCTGTTGGCCGCCAGCGAAAAGCAGATCCAGGCGATTCGCGGCGCGCGCATGTCGATGATCATGCAAGACCCCAAGTACTCGCTGAACCCGGTGGTGCGGGTCGGCGAGCAAATTTCCGAGGCGTACCTGGCCCATCACAAGGTGCCCCATCGTGAAGCCCGCGAACGGGCCCTGGACATGCTCGCCAAGGTCCATATCCGCGATCCCCGGCGGGTCTATGACCTGTACCCCCATGAAGTCTCCGGCGGCATGGGCCAGCGGATCATGATCGCCATGATGGTGATCACCGATCCCCAGGTGATCATCGCCGACGAACCCACTTCGGCGCTGGACGTGTCGGTGCGCCGACAGGTGCTCAACGTGTTGGAGGAGCTGGTCAGCGAGCGTGACCTGGGGCTGATTTTCATCAGCCACGACCTGAACCTGGTGCGGCATTTCTGTGATCGTGTGCTGGTGATGTACGCCGGTCGCGTGGTCGAGTCAATTGCCGCCGCCGACCTGGATCACGCGACCCACCCCTACACCCAGGGCCTGCTGGCCGCATTGCCGAGCCTGGACCATCGGCGTGCCAAGTTGCCGGTGCTGCAGCGTGACCCCCATTGGTTGAATGCTTGAGGAGCCTGTCATGAGCATGATTGAAATCGCCGGCCTGAACCTCAGTTTTGGCACGGGCGCGGCACTGAACGCGGTACTCCACGACGTCGATTTGAGTGTCGCCGAAGGCGAGGCATTCGGCCTGGTGGGCGAGTCCGGTTCGGGCAAGACCACCGTGCTGCGCTGCCTGGCCGGACAGTACCAGCACTGGAGCGGACAACTGCGGGTCGCCGGCCAGGTCGTGACGCGAAACCTGCCGCTGAACCACTACCGCACCGTGCAAATGGTTTTCCAGGACCCGTATGCCTCGTTGCATCCGCGCTACACCGTCGATGCCGCATTGCGGGAGCCCCTGCGCATTCATGGCATCGACGGGCGCGCCCAGAAGGTCAACGAGATCTTGCGCAAGGTCGGCTTGAACGACAGCTTTCGTTTTCGCTACCCGCACCAGTTGTCCGGTGGCCAGCGTCAACGCGTGGCGATTGCCCGCGCGCTGATCCTGCGCCCCCGGGTGCTGTTGCTGGACGAGCCAACCTCGGCGCTGGACGTCTCGGTGCAGGCGGAGATCCTTAACCTGCTGGCCGACCTGCGCCGCCAGGAAGGCTTGACCTACCTCATGGTTACCCATGATCTGGCGGTGGTGGCGCATCTGTGTGATCGCCTGGCGGTGATGCAGCAGGGCAGGGTGGTGGAGACGCTCGACAGCCATCTCCTGGCGAGCGACGGCGCCACCCATGCGTACACCCGTTTGCTGGTGCAAGCCAGTCGGGACATACAACGAATACCTATCGCTGTCTGAAGTCACTCGTTTGTTACACATGTTTTAACCCGCAGGAGACGTTGAACCCAGGTTTCAATGCCGCGCATGCGTTCGTCTGGAGTTTGGCGTTAAACCCAACTAATCACTCAACTAACAAGAATAAAAACCATGAAAAAGACACTCGCAGTACTTTCTGTCGCTTCGTTGTTTACATCGCTTATTGCTCAGGCGGATACGGGTTATATCAACGTACGCCATCAATATGCGGAGAAGTCCCGCATGCACGCCGACCGTGCCAAGTTTGGTATTCGACTGGACAACGGCGTGGGCCTGGAAGGTGAACTCAAATACAAGACCGCCGGTGACCGGCAAGATGTTGCCTTCGACAATACGGTTGGCAGCGGCCATGAATTCACCGTCAATTACCAGCACGCTATCAATGACCGCTGGACGCTGACGCCTTCGCTGGCCCTGGACAGTGATGAGGAGTCCACCACCTACAAAATGGGCCTGCGCCTGGGATACCGCGTTTCCAAAGAGCTGAGCGTCGCCGGTCGCTACCGTCATGATTCAGCCAAACTGGACCGTGACAAGATCGACCGTGACGTGCCGCAAAACGGTCAGGACGACCAGACGGTCAATCGCTACGATGTTTATATCAACTATGGTCCTCAAGGACCTTGGGCCTATGAATATCAACTGACTTACTTTGATGCCGACTATATTCGCTATGACGGTGGTACCGACGACTATGAACAGAATGCCGTGGTCAAATACCAGTGGGACAAACGCTGGGCACCATTCTTTGAAGTCGGTGATATTAAAGTCAATTCAGTCGACAGTGATCGCCAGTTGCGGCTGCGGGTGGGTGTTAAATACAGCTTCTTCTGAGCATCAGTCGTTGTAGAACGCCTGGCGTTGTTGCGTTTCACACAGGCGCATGCGGCTATTGCTTAAATGCAGGTACATGGCCGCCCGCGCCGCGTCGACATTACCGCTGGCGATGGCGTCGAAGATCTGCTGGTGTTCGGCGTTAATGCCCTGCAAGTAGGCACTGCGGTCACTTTGCCCGGAATAGGCGGAGTTCATGCGGGTACGCGGGATCAGCTTCGTGCCCAGGTGCTTCATGATGTCGATCAGATAGTAATTGCCGGCGGCCTTGGCGATTTTCAGATGGAACTGGAAATCGGCATTGATGGTGGTGCCGGATTTTTCCGGCCCTTGCAACAACGCCTCCAGCGCCTGGGCCAGTTCGGCCAGGGCTACAGGTGTTGCGCGTTGGGCCGCCATGCCCGCAGCCTGGACTTCCAGGCTCAGGCGAAACTCCAACAGGTTGAGCACATCCGGCAACGTGGCAATCGTCGCCGGCCCCAGGGTAAAGCCTTCCGGCGCCGGCATGTCCAGCACAAAAGTGCCGACGCCATGGTGCGTCTCCACCAGCCCTGCCGCTTGCAAGCGCGACAGTGCTTCACGCACCACCGAACGACTGACGCCCTCGGCCTCCATGATATGCACTTCGGTGGGGAGCTTTTCGCCGCACTTGAGGGTGCCGTCGCGCATGCGCTGGGCAAAGCGGTCGACCAGTGTTTCGGCGAGGCGGCGTGGCTTGTTCAGTGGAGATAACGCTTGATCCGTCATCGTCGTGCTCTAGTGTGATCAGCCGGCATTATAGTGAGTTTTAGCGCAAGGTCGCGGCTATAATGCGCAATCGTCTGGCTTTAATGGATAGGTGCAATGGACCGTGTCACACCCGATCGACGCCTGAGCATGACGCAGCAACTGGTGGTCGACCTGACGCAGCAGATACTGGCCGGCGAGCTGCCCGCCGGCAGCAAGTTACCCACCGAGCAAGTCATCATCAAGGAACGCGGCGTCAGCCGGACAGTCGTGCGCGAAGCCATGTCGCGACTGCAGGCCGAAGGCTTGGTCGAAACCCGTCACGGCATCGGCACCTTCGTGGTGGACACCGCCCGACCGGGTGATTTCCAGGGCAGCAAACACGTCAAGGGCGGCGCCTACGATGCGCTGGCCGTCATCGAGCTGCGCCTGAGCCTGGAAGTGGAAGCCGCCGGCATTGCCGCGCAGCGCGCCACGCCAGAGCAATTGCAGGCGATGCGTGAAGCGCTCGACGCCGGGAATGCTCGTGACGCAACAGACGACGAAAGCGCTCGGGTGGATTTCGAATTTCATCTGCAGATCGCCCAGTGCACCGCCAACAGCTTCTTCATCGACGCCATGACCCATGTGGCTAACACGTTGATCGCGGTAGTGCAAAAGGCCGGTCCGGCGGTGACGGTTGAAAACCGTGCATTGGTGGTGCGTGAGCGGGAGCAGATCTACGCGGCGTTGGCGCGGCGCGATGCGCAAGCGGCGCGGGCTTCGATGCAGTTGCATTTGATCAATATGGAGCAGCGGGTGCGGGGCGTGATTGAGTTGACGGCGTAAGAGTATGCCGACGAGATTGTGCGCCAGGTGAGGGGCACGGGCCCAAACAATCAGCGCGGATGCGTTATTCCTTGGTACGCCACGCCACGCTTGTTTACCCCCCACCGTCAAACTGCGTTCTCAGCCCACAGACTTCAACGGAATAGGTCCTTTGATCCTTTCCATCATTGTGGCGCAATACCAATCATCGAACTGGCAGACACCGGTCTCGGCGGTTTCGGAGTACGGGCCTGGCTCATAAGACGGTGAGGTCACACCGCGCTGCGTGCCCTCCACCAGGGTGCGGTCCTGATCGTTGGTGGCAATCCATACTTTGGTCAGGCGATCGATGTCGTAATCCACGCCTTCCACAGCGGTCTTGAGTACCAGCCATTTGGTGGTGACCAAGGTTTCTGTCGCGCTGATCGGCAGTACTCGAAAGCTCAAGGCGTGATCGCCCAGGAAGTGGTTCCAGGTAGAGGGGTAGTTGAAATACAGCAGTGCGCCAATATCCGCTTCGCCAGTGGTATCCATGCGGCCGTTGACCGCTGGTTTGCCGTCCATGGTGTAGCTCACCGCGCCCTTGGACAATGGAATGCGGGTCATGCGGAACTGACCTTTGATATCCATTACCAGGCGGCTTGGCAGGCCGGCTTTTTCGCATTTGTTCCAGTACGCGGAAAGCTCCGGGTCGTCATCGCCGCTGGTGCCACCTACCGACAGGTTGTCCACGAACGATTGCAGCAGTTCAGGGTGGGAACCGTCGCAGTGATAGCACTCACGGTTGTTTTCGAAGACCAGTTTCCAGTTGCCTTTCTCGACGATGTTGGATTCGAAGGCCACTTTGCAGTCATCCAGATTGTGCGGGGCGAGAAAGGGCGTTACGGCGTTGCGAAAGGCCTCGAAGTCCGGAGCCTTGTTCGCGACACACACATAGATGAAGGTATTCACGATTTCGCAATGGACGCTCTTGAGGGTGTATTCGGACTTGTCGAAGTCCTGCCCCATGTTCCCGGCGAACAGCAGGTTGCCGTCCAGTTCATAGGTCCACTTATGGTAAGGGCAGACCATCTTGGCGACTTTGCCGTGGTCGGCTTCGCAGATTTTTGCGCCACGGTGGCGGCAGGCATTGTGAAAGGCGCGTACCTGACCGTCTTTGCCACGTACCACCGCCACGGGATAGTCACCCACTTGCAGCGTGAAGTATTGGCCAGGCTTTTCCAGTTCAAAGGTATGCCCGGCGAAAATCCAGTCCTTGTGCCAGATTTGCTCAAGATCCTGGCGGTATACACCTTCGTTGCTGTACAGCGCCCCTGGGAGTGAGTGCCATGGTTTGCGTTGCGCAATCAGTTCAAAAACGGTTTCTTTATTATCCATCTTATCCTCCCAGGATAACTAACGTGAGCGCTCACCTTTAACGGTGACTTTATATAGGGCGCAGATGTTCGGCATCGGTGTGCAGCTTAAGAAGTGCGGCAATTTCATATTCTTTTTAGATAGATGACAGCCTATAGGGGCTGATGCAGCGCTCGCAAACGACATTTGCTAGGGGCAATCGATAATTTCAGGTTATCCATCAGCATGGGTATCTACACAACTTTCAACGGTGTGTGGCGAGGAGCTTGCTTGTGTGGCGGCCTTCGGGCCTACCGTTTTTTTGGGTTTGACCGAGTACATATCCGTTGCTGCGGTAACGGCGGCTTAGGGTTCCGCCCTTACGGCGGGTCACTTTCGAAAAGCGCGAAAGTAACCAAATGTATGGTCAGCCCACCTTTTGCTATCCAGTCACGATGAACGGTAAATCAGGCTTGCGCTAATGTATCCGGGCTCC
>NZ_MNPW01000001.1 GCF_001983175.1 Pseudomonas cedrina subsp. cedrina | reverse complement strand
TTCTTGACGACCATAGAGCATTGGAACCACCTGATCCCATCCCGAACTCAGTAGTGAAACGATGCATCGCCGATGGTAGTGTGGGGTTTCCCCATGTGAGAGTAGGTCATCGTCAAGATTAAATTCCGAAACCCCATTTGCGAAAGCAGATGGGGTTTTGTTTTGGGCGCTCGAAAAGACATCTAACATCCCAGTTCCGCCAATAACGGCCCACAGTGCTAAAGTCGCACCCTCGATTTTGCTTTTCCCAAGGAAGCCGTTATGCCGGACGCGACGTCCCTCAGTGCTGGATTCATGGTGGTTCATGGCAACCGCCTGGACGAACTGCGCAGCCTGGTGGTCAGCTGGATGCGTCGCTATCCCCTGGCGCCCCTGGAAAACGAAATCGCCCTGGTACAAAGCAACGGTATCGCCCAATGGCTCAAGTTGGCGTTGGCTGAAGATCCGGAAGATGACGACATGGGCGGCTGCGGCATCGCTGCAGCAATCGACGTGCAACTCCCCGGCAGCTTCATGTGGCAGCTCTACCGCATGGTCTTGGGCCGTGACGAAATCCCGCCAAAATCCCTGCTCGACAAAGCTCCTCTGACCTGGCGCCTGATGCGCCTGCTCCCGGAACTCATCGATCAACCACACTTCGAACCCCTGCAGCGCTTCCTCACCCACGACACAGACCTGCGCAAACGCTACCAACTCGCTGAGCGCCTGGCTGATTTGTTCGACCAATACCAAGTCTACCGCGCCGACTGGCTGGAAGACTGGGCGGCCGGGCGCCACCAACTGCGCAACGGCCGAGGCGAGTCCAAACCGCTCAACCCCGCCAACTGCTGGCAAGCCGAACTGTGGCGCGCGTTGCTGCTGGACGTCGGTGAAACAGGCATGGCCCAAAGCCGCGCCGGCGTTCACCAACGTTTCATCGAACGGATCAATACGCTTGAGGAAGCCCCCGCGAGGCTTCCATCCCGAGTCATCGTTTTCGGTATTTCCTCGTTGCCGGCCCAGGCGCTTGAAGCCCTTGCCGGTCTTGCACGCTTCAGTCAAGTCCTGCTCTGCGTGCACAACCCGTGTCGCCACCATTGGTCCGACATCGTTGCCGACAAAGATCTGCTGCGTAACGAATACAAACGCCAGGCGCGTAAAGCCGGCATGCCGGTCACCATAGACCCGCAAACCCTGCACCAGCACGCGCACCCGTTGCTGGCTGCCTGGGGCAAGCAAGGCCGTGACTACATCAGCCTGCTGGATAGCTATGACGACCCGAATAGCTACCGTGCAGCCTTCCGCGATGGACGTATCGACCTGTTCAGCGACAGCGAACCCACCACACTGCTCAACCAGCTTCAGGACGATATCCTCGAACTGCGCCCGCTCAATGAAACCCGTAAGCGATGGCCTGCCGTCGACCTGGAAAATGACAACTCCATCCGCTTCCACATTGCCCACAGCGCACAGCGCGAAGTGGAAATCCTCCATGACCAACTGCTCCAACGCTTCAGCGCCGACCCCACGCTACGGCCCCGGGACATCATCGTCATGGTCCCCGATGTCGACAGCTACGCACCGCACATCCGCGCCGTCTTCGGTCAGCTTGAGCGCAATGACTCACGCTTCATCCCGTTCACCCTTACCGACCAAGGCCAACGCGGCCGCGATCCCCTGCTGATCGCCGTCGAGCATCTGCTGAAACTGCCGGACAGCCGCTTTCCCGTCAGCGAAATACTCGACCTGCTCGACGTTCCGGCCCTGCGCGAACGCTTCGCTATCAAGGAGCGTGACCTGCCCACGTTGCACCGATGGATCGAGGGTGCGGGCATCCGCTGGGGCCTCAACGCCGAGCAGCGCGCCGGCCTCGGCCTGCCAGCGGAACTGGAGCAAAACAGCTGGCGTTTCGGCCTGCGCCGGATGTTGCTTGGCTACGCCGTAGGCACCGGTACTGCCTATGACGGCATCGAACCCTACGACGAAATCGGCGGCCTTGACGCGGCCCTGATCGGCCCGTTGGTGGCCTTGCTCGACGCACTGAATGACGCGCATCACGCGCTGTCGCAACCCGCACCGCCAACGGAGTGGGGCGAACGCCTGCAACGCCTGATGCAGCTCTTTTTCCTGCCGAGCAGCGAGCACGACGACTACCTGCTGGGCCAACTCGAGCAATTGCGCGAAACCTGGCTGGAAACCTGCGAGTCCGTAGGCCTACAGGACGAATTACCCCTCACCGTAGTCCGTGAAGCCTGGCTGGCGGGTCTGGACCAAGGCCGCCTGTCCCAACGCTTTCTTGCCGGTGCGGTCAATTTCTGCACCTTGATGCCCATGCGTGCAATCCCGTTCAAGCTCGTTTGTCTGCTCGGCATGAACGACGGTGATTACCCGCGCGCCCAACCACCGCTGGACTTCGACCTGATGGGCAGTGACTACCGTCCCGGCGACCGTTCGCGCCGTGAAGACGACCGTTACCTGCTGCTCGAAGCGCTGCTGTCAGCCCGCGACCAGCTCTACGTCAGTTGGGTGGGCCGTAGCATCCGCGACAACAGCGACCGCCCGGCTTCGGTATTGATCGGCCAACTGCGCGACCATCTCGCCAGTGGCTGGCATCACGCAAACAACGACAAACCCCTTATCGACGCCATGACCCAAGAGCACCCGTTGCAGCCGTTCAGCGCCCGCTACTTCCATGAAGGCGATGCGCTATTCAGTTACGCCCGCGAATGGCAATTGCTCCACGAAGCATCCGACGCCGTCCCGACAGAACACGACCTGACCCCGCACGAACAGGAAGAGCCACTGAGTCTCGGCCAGTTACAGGACTTCCTGCGCAACCCGGTCAAACATTTCTTCAGCCAGCGCCTGAAAGTATTCTTCGAAGCCGCCGAAGTGCCGCTGGCCGACGAAGAACCTTTCGTTCTCGACGCACTGCAGCGCTACAACCTGAGTGACAGCCTGCTGAACGCTGCACTCACCCAGCCCGATCAACTCGACCACGCCCTCAATGCCCAGGCATTGCGTCTGCAAGGCAGTGGCCTGTTGCCGATGGTTGGTTTCGGTGAATGCCTGCGCAACGAACTGATTGAGCCATTGCCCGATCTGCTGCACCGCTATCAACAATTACTCGCCCTTTGGCCCACCCCGCACACCGCTGCCGAACCGGTCAGTTTTGAGCATCAGGGTATTCAGTTGGAGGGCTGGATCAGCGGTCTGCATCGGCGCAGTGATGGCGGCCTGCTAAGCGTCACCACCATTCCCAACAGCATTGGCTCGATCAAGACCCGCAAGTGGCATCGACTGATTCGCCCTTGGGTCAGTCACGTGGTGGCCTGCGCCTGCGGCCTGCCGTTGAGTACCGGCCTGGTGGCCAGCGACGACACCTTGTTGCTGCCCCCTCTGGAGAAAGCCGATGCGCAGGAAATCCTCGGCCATCTGCTGCTCGCCTGGCACACCGGCATGAGTAAGCCGCTGCCTGTGGCCGTCAAAACCGCTTTTGCCTGGCTCGGCCAAACCGATCCCGTCAAAGCCGAAGCAGCAGCCTGTAAGGCCTACGAAGGCGATGGCTTGACCACCGATGGCGAACGTCGCGAAACTCCGGCGCTCACCCGGCAATTTCCCGACTACGCCGCGCTGGTCGCGAGTGAAGAATTCGAAGGCTGGTGCGAAACCCTGTACCGCCCACTGATCAACGCCGCTTGGCGATCCCTCACCAGCGAGGCATGCGCATGATCGGCAGACCCTTGGCCCTGGCCTTCCCGCTCAAAGGCAGCCAACTGATCGAAGCCAGCGCCGGCACGGGCAAGACGTTCACCATCTCTGCGCTTTACCTGCGCCTGGTGCTCGGCCATGGTGGTGACCCATCAGGCTTTGGCCGCGAGCTGTTGCCGCCGCAAATCCTGGTAGTGACGTTCACCGACGCCGCCACCAAGGAATTGCGCGAACGCATCCGCATCCGCCTGGCTGAAGCCGCACGCTTTTTCCGCGCAGAAATCGAGCAACCCGACGCCCTGATCGCTGACCTGCGCGACGACTACCCAGCCGAACAATGGCCCGCCTGCGCCAACCGCCTGGACATCGCCGCGCAATGGATGGACGAAGCCGCCGTCTCGACCATCCACAGTTGGTGCCAGCGCATGCTGCGTGAACACGCCTTCGATAGCGGCAGCCTGTTCACCCAGACCCTGGAAACCGACCACAGCGACCTCCTTGGCGAAGTGCTGCGCGATTACTGGCGGCTGTTCTGCTACCCGATGCACGACGACGCGCTTAACTGGGTGCGCAACAACTGGGGTGGCCCGGCCGCCTTGATGCCGCGCGTACGCGCGCTATTCGGCAGCGAACGGCCCACCAATGAAACCCGCGAGCCGGCTGAGCTGATCATGGCTTGCCTGCAAGAACGTCGCGAAGCGCTCACAACTCTCAAGGCGCCCTGGCTGCAATGGGCCGCCGAGCTACGCGACCTCTGCCTGCAAGCGGTCGCCGCCAAGACCGTCGACGGTCGCAAGATGCAAGCGCGATACTTTGAACCCTGGTTCGAAAAGATCAGCGCCTGGGCCGCTGACGAATCCCTGGAACAACTGGACATCGGCACCGGCTTCATTCGCCTGACGCCCGACGGCATGGCCGAAGCCTGGAAGCGCGAGCCGCCGCGGCATCCCGGTATCGACGCCATGGCCGGCCTCAAGCAGGCCCTTGATGCGCTGCCAACGCCCGATGCCGCCGTGCTGCAACACGCCGCCGGCTGGGTGGGCAAACGCTTCGAAGAAGAAAAACGCCGACGCGCCGAAATGGGCTTCGACGACATGCTCATTCGTCTCAATGCCGCGCTGCAAGCCGATGGCGGCGAACGCCTGGCCAGTGTGATTCGCGAGCAATTCCCGGTGGCCTTGATCGACGAGTTCCAGGACACCGACCCGGTGCAATACAGCATCTTCGACAATATCTACCGCATCGAAGAAAACCACCCCGACAGTGGCCTGTTCCTGATCGGCGACCCCAAGCAGGCGATCTACGCCTTCCGTGGCGCCGACATCTACACCTACCTGCGCGCCCGCCAATCCACGACCGGCCGCCACCACACGCTGGGCACCAACTTCCGTTCCAGCCATGCGATGGTCGAGGCGGTGAACCATGTGTTCCAGCGCGCGGAGCAGGGCCGTGGCGCGTTCCTGTTCCGCCAACCGGATGGCGAAAACCCAGTGCCGTTTCACTCGGTGTTGTCCCAAGGCCGCAAGGAACACTTGCAGGTCAATGGCCAGACGCTGCCGGCGCTGAACCTCTGGCACTTGTCCACCGATCAGCCTGTTTCCAACCTGATTTATCGTCAGCAATTGGCGGCCGCGTGTGCCACGCACATCGTTGAATTACTCAACGGCGGACAGCAAGGCACTGCCGGTTTCCTGCAGCCGGACGCGAGCTTCAATGGCGTGCTTCCATCAGATATCGCCATCCTCGTTCGCGACGGCAAGGAAGCCCAGGCCGTGCGCGCCGAATTGGCCGCACGCGGCGTGCGCAGTGTTTACCTGTCCGACAAAGATTCGGTCTTTGCGGCCCAGGAAGCTCACGACCTGCTGGCCTGGCTCAAGGCGTGCGCCGAACCGGATGTCGAACGCCCGCTGCGCGCCGCCCTGGCCTGCGTCACGCTGAACCTGTCACTGCCGGAACTGGAGCGTCTGAACCAGGACGAACTCGCGTGGGAAAGCCGCGTCATGCAGTTCCGTGGTTACCGCGCGATCTGGCGCACCCAAGGCGTGCTGCCGATGCTGCGTCGTCTGCTGCACGACTTCAAACTGCCGCAAACCCTGATCGCGCGCAGCGACGGCGAACGGGTGTTGACCAACCTGCTGCACCTCAGTGAACTGCTGCAGCAGGCGGCCTCCGAGCTGGACGGCGAACAGGCGCTGATCCGTCATCTGGCCGAGCATCTGGCGCTGTCCGGCCAGGCCGGGGAGGAGCAAATCCTGCGCCTGGAAAGCGACGAGCAACTGGTCAAGGTGGTGACTATCCACAAATCCAAAGGCTTGGAATACAACCTGGTCTTCCTGCCGTTCATCTGCTCAGCCAAACCGGTTGATGGCAGTCGCTTGCCCCTTCATTACCACGACGAACACGGCAAATCCCAAGTCAGCCTGCGCCCAACGCCTGAGTTGATCGCCCAGGCCGACGACGAGCGCCTCGCCGAAGACCTGCGCCTGTTCTATGTGGCGCTGACCCGCGCCAAACATGCCTGCTGGCTCGGCATCGCCGACCTCAAGCGCGGCAACAGCAGCAGTTCGGTGCTGCACCTCTCGGCGCTGGGCTATTTGCTTGGCGCGGGTGCACCGTTGGGGGAATCCGCAGGCCTGGCGCGCTGGTTGCTGGACCTGCAGGAAGGTTGCGCCGCCATCGACTATGGCCAGGTGCCCGAGGCGCGAGACATCCTCTTTCACCCGCCGCGCAACGAAGCCACGCTGCGAGCGCCCTTGCTGCCCAAGCGCAAGGCCGCCGAAAACTGGTGGATTGCTTCCTACAGTGCCTTGCGCATCGGCGACAACATGAGCGCGGCCAGCCCCGAAGCGCCGGAAAGCCCACAAGCCCAGAAGCTGTTCGATGACGAGCGCCTCGACCCTGATGCGCCCCGTGAAGTGGCGGCGTCCGGCGGTGATATTCACCGTTTCCCACGTGGGCCCAACCCCGGGACCTTTCTCCACGGCTTGCTGGAATGGGCGGGTGAAGAGCGCTTCAACGTCACCCCCGAGGCTATCGAAAAAGCCATGGGCGCCCGCTGCAACCGCCGTAACTGGGAAGGCTGGATCATCACCCTCAGCGGTTGGCTCGGCCACCTGCTGCAAACGCCATTGCCTGTGGATAACGGCCACGTGGCCCTCAGCGGTTTGCAGCAGTACCAGATCGAAATGGAGTTCTGGTTCGCCAGCCATAAGGTCGACGTGCTGGCCCTCGACAAGCTGGTGTGCCAATACACCCACAACGGTGTGTCCCGTGTCGCGGCTGAAGCAGTGCTGCTCAACGGTATGTTCAAAGGCTTTATCGATTTGACCTTCGAACATGACGGCCGCTATTACGTGGCCGATTACAAATCCAACTGGCTTGGCCCCGACGATTCGGCCTACACACACGACGCCATGGAACAGTCGATCCTTGAGCATCGGTACGACTTGCAATACGTGCTTTACCTGCTGGCCCTGCACCGCCAACTCAAGGCGCGACTGCCCGACTATGACTACGAGCGCCATGTCGGCGGCGCGCTGTACCTGTTCCTGCGCGGCACCCAGTCCACCAGCCAGGGGGCGTATTTCACCCGGCCGCCACGGGAATTGATCGAAGGCCTGGACCTGCTGTTCCAGGGCAAGCCCATACCGCCCAAGGTTGAGCCCGCCTGGGAACAAGGAGTGTTGTTATGAGCCTGTCGCCGTTACCGCTCGAGGAACTGGCGCCCCTGAGCCTCGCCGCCGACCTGGTGCAACTGCTGGAACGCTGGGTCGATCGCGGATGGTTGCGCGCCCTGGACAAAGCCTTCGTCGGCTTCCTGCATGAGCTTGATCCACAGTCCGATCCTTTGGTGCTACTGGCAGCGGCGCTGACCAGTCACCAATTGGGTCATGGCCACGTCTGCCTCGACGTGTTCGAAACCCTCAAGGCGCCGGATTTCGCCCTGTCTCTGCCGCCAGAAGGTGACCTGCAAACCGGGGCCATGCTGTTGCCCTCGCAGTTGCTGGATGGGCTCGATGGCGCCCATTGGTGCCATGCGCTGGCCTCAAGCCGCCTGGTCGCGCTGGCCGTGGACGGCAGTGAGTCCGCCCAAAGCCGCCCGTTGGTGCTGTCCGGCAAGCGCCTGTACCTGCGCCGCTACTGGACCTACGAGCGACGCATCGACACCGCCTTGCGCCTGCGTCTGGCCACCCGGGAAACAGTCGCCGCCGATTTGCCGCAGCGCCTGAACAGTTTGTTCGACCAACCGCCGCCCGACGGCGTGATCGACTGGCAAAAGCTCGCCTGCGCCCTGGCCACTCGTGGTGCGTTCAGTATCGTCACGGGCGGCCCCGGCACTGGCAAGACCACCACGGTGGTGCGTTTGCTCGCGCTGTTACAGGCGCCGGCGGTGGAGACCGGCAATCCGTTGCGCATCCGTCTGGCGGCGCCCACCGGTAAAGCTGCCGCACGGCTCACCGAGTCCATCAGCCAGCAAGTGCTGTCGCTGCAAGTGCCGGGCAGCGTCAAGGAAAAAATCCCGACCCAGGTCACCACCGTCCACCGCCTGCTGGGCAGCCGTCCTGGCACGCGGCACTTCCGCCATCACGTCGGCAACCCGCTGCCCCTGGATGTGCTGGTGGTGGACGAAGCGTCGATGATCGACCTGGAAATGATGGCCAACCTGCTCGACGCCTTGCCGCCCCATGCACGCCTGGTGCTGCTGGGGGACAAGGACCAACTCGCGTCGGTCGAGGCGGGCGCCGTGCTCGGCGATTTGTGCCGCGACGCCGAAGCGGGTTGGTACAGCCCACAAACCCGCCAATGGCTGCAAGCCGTCAGCGGCGAAGACCTCAGTGGCAGCGGCTTGCACGAAGACCTCGACGCCAGCCACCCTTTGGCCCAGCAGGTGGTGATGCTGCGTTACTCGCGCCGTTTCGGCGAGGGCAGTGGCATCGGCCAACTGGCGCGTTGGGTCAACCAGCAAAACGCCGAAGAGGCGCGCAGGCTGCTGGCCGCTGGCAGCCACAACGACTTGTTCTGCCTCAGCCTCAAGGGCGAGCACGATCATGCCCTGGAGCGTCTGGTCCTGGACGGGCACGGCAGCAACGGCGCCCAAGGTTATCGTTATTACCTCAACCTGTTGCAAAGTGCGCGGCCCGGGCCCGACACCCCGCGCGAAGACCCCGCCTGGACCCACTGGGCGCAGCAACTGCTGCAAGCCTTCGATGCGTTCCAACTGCTGTGCGCGGTGCGCAAGGGCCCTTGGGGCGTGGAAGGCCTGAACCTGCGTATCACCGCCGCCTTGCGCAAGGTGCGGCTGATCGAAGGCGACGAGCACTGGTACGAAGGCCGCCCTGTATTGATGACCCGCAACGATTACGGCCTGGGCTTGATGAATGGCGATATCGGCATTGCCCTCAAACTGCCCGAAAGCGACGGCGGCCCCCAGGTGCTGCGCGTGGCTTTCCCACGTAACGATGGCCAGGGCGGCGTAAGATTTGTGCTGCCCAGCCGTCTGAATGATGTGGAAACCGTGTACGCCATGACTGTGCACAAATCCCAGGGCTCGGAATTTACCCACACGGCGTTGATCCTGCCGGATGCGCTGAATCCGGTGCTCACCAAGGAGTTGATCTACACCGGCATCACCCGGGCCAAGCGCTGGTTCAGCCTGATCGAGCCCCGTGGCGGCGTGTTTGAAGAGGCGGTGCGGCGCAAGGTCAAGCGCTTGAGTGGCTTGATGCTGGAGTTGGAGCAGCCGTCAGAAGTGTCCGACGCTGTGCTATCGTTGCGGCATCCACTCGAACACACCTGAGAGAATCGCGGCATGAACCTGGCTGTCTCGCCCACAGAGCGCAGTTTGAGCTGGAGACGCATGCTGCCGATGGCGATCCTGTGGGTGCTTGCGCCGCACGCTTTCGCCCAGGCGCCGGATCCCGTGGGCCTTGCAGACCACCGCGCCCAGGCGGTGACCCAAGTGGTGCTGGGTATCCTCAGTTACGCCCGGTGGCCGGTGGAGCCCGCGCAACTGCGCCTGTGCATTGTCGGCCCGACCCAATACACCGATGACCTGATCAAAGGTACCACCCAGGCCACCGGTCGTCCGGTGGTGGTGCAGCGCTTGCTGGCCGATCGTTCCGATATCGTCGAGGCCTGTGATGCGGTGTACATCGGCAAACTCACCGTGGATGAGCGCAGCCGACTGTTCAACTCATTGGCCGGCCACCCGGTGCTCAGCATCAGCGAGGGCGGCGACCAGTGCACCGTGGGCAGCCTGTTCTGCCTGCGGGTGGGCGATGAGCAAGTGTCCTTCGAGGTCAACCTCGATTCGGTCGCCCGCAGCGGCGTGCGCATTCATCCCAGCGTGCTGCAGCTGTCGCGTCGCCGAGCGCCTGCGTCATGACGGCAGTTAAGGTGCGACCGACCCTGCGTTCGGTCATTGGCCGAGGGCACTTGATCCTGGCACTGGTGGCGGTGACCCTGGCAAGCATCTCACTGACCCTGCTTGGCGTGCTCGCGCTGCGCGTCTATGCCGAACACAACCTGCACCTGATCGTGCGCTCCATCAGCTACACCGTGGAAGCCGCAGTGGTGTTCAACGACAGTGCAGCGGCCACCGAAGCCCTGAGCCTGATCGCCTCCACCGAAGAGGTGGCCCAGGCCGAAGTCTTCGATGCCAATGGCAAGTTGTTGGCGCAGTGGATACGCCCGGATACCGGCCTACTCTCGCGGGTGGAATTGGAGCTCGCCCATGCGCTGCTTGATCAACCGATCAGTCAGCCAATCCTGCACCAGGGACAGACCATCGGCAGCATTCATCTCACCGGTCACGGCGGTAGCCTGCTGCGCTTCCTGTTGAGCGGGCTGGCCGGGATCCTCATTTGCACCGCCCTCAGCGCGTGGGTCGCCCTGCACTTTGCGCGACGCTTGTTGCGCGGTATTACCGGGCCGCTGCAAAGCCTCGCCGCCGTCGCCCATGCGGCGCGCAGCCAGCGCGACTTCGAGCGCCGCGTGCCGCCAGCGCGCATCGCCGAACTCGACAGCCTGGGCAGCGACTTCAACGCCTTGCTGGGCGAGATGCAAGCCTGGCAAAACCACCTGCAAAGCGAAAACGAATCCTTGGCCCACAAAGCCAACCACGACAGCCTCACCGGCCTGCCCAATCGCGCGTTCTTCGAGAGCCGATTGATCCGTGCCCTGCGCATCGCCGCCAGAGCCAAGGAACAAGTGGCGGTGCTTTACCTCGACAGCGACCGTTTCAAAGAGATCAATGACAGCTTTGGCCATGCCGCCGGCGATGCCGTCCTCGTGGCCATCGCCGAGCGTGTACGTGCGCAGTTGCGTGACGATGATCTGGTGGCGCGCCTGGGCGGCGATGAGTTCGCCATCCTGCTGGCGCCGTTGCACAAGGTCGAAGATGCCGAGCGCATTGCCGACAAGATCATCGCCAGCATGGACTCGCCGATCGCCGTGCCCGGCAACACTCAGGTATTGACCTCACTCAGTATCGGTATCGCGGTCTACCCCGATCATGGCGCCACCCCCGGCACCTTGCTCAATGCCGCCGACACGGCGATGTACCAGGCCAAGCGCCTGGCCTCGGGCGGCCAGCAAACGGCGGAATCGGAGCATTGCGCCGTCAACGTTCCACACAGGAGTTGATCCCTTGTTTTTGACTGCGCGTTTCATGTTCATCACCTTGCTGGTGGCGTTGCTCGCCCTTGGCGGCTGCCAGACAGCGCCCCCCAAGGGCCTGACCCCGGCACAGGTGGCGGTGCTCAAACAGCAAGGCTTTGAACTGACCGAAGAGGGCTGGGCCTTTGGCCTGTCGGGCAAAGTGCTGTTTGGCAGCGACGTAGAAGCCCTCAACCCCGCCAGCACCGAGATCGTCCAGCGCATCGGCAAGGCCTTGCTGGGCGTGGGTATCGAACGCGTGCGTATCGACGGCCACACCGACGCATCGGGCAAAGAAACCTACAACCAGCAACTGTCCCTGCGCCGCGCCAAAAGCGTGGCCACGGTGCTGACCGGTGTGGGCATGAAAGAAGAAAACGTCCAACTGCGCGGCTTGGGCAGCAGCCACCCGGTGGCGTCCAATGACACTGTCGATGGGCGAACCGAGAATCGCCGGGTGTCGATTGTGGTCATAGCGGAGTAGGCGAACTCACCCAGCCTCAATCTGCAATGCAATCAAACTGTGGGAGCGGGCTTGCTCGCGAAGACGTCGGCACAGCTAACATTGATGTTGACTGACCCACCGCTTTCGCGAGCAAGCCCGCTCCCACATTGGTTTGTGGTGTACTTGAACCGGTGTTCGCTTAACGGCTCGGTGTCATCGCCTGCGTCAAGTCATCCACCACAGCCTTACCCATCTCACACAGATAATGCGCAGCCCACGCGTACTGCTCGCCGCGCACATCCATGGCGGCTTCCATCGCGAGTTTTTTGGAATAGAACAGCAGGGTAGAGGCGTGTTCCAGCGCTTCGTGAAGTGGCATACCGGCGTTGACGCGGAACAGCGGTTTTTCGTTTTCGCCGTAGTCGCCGAAGGTGACGACGCCGAGGGTGGTGAGGGAGGAAAGCGGTGGATCGGGAATGATTTTGCTCATGATGATTGCTCTCTGCTGAAGTAGAGCCGCCACATCACATCGCTAAACATGAAGAGGGTGGCAGCTGTGTGCAGGTTAGCGATCCGGGCCAGAGCGCATCCCGGGTAGACTCGAAAGTCTCCCGCACACAGCCGCCATAAAACGCTAAAAGCTGACAAACGCCAGCTGATGCTGTTGGAAGCAGTGTCACGCTTGAGCCCGGATCGCTAAACCCGATCGCTGATGTGCAGCGACCCAGGGAGGCTAGTGATCCAAACGGTACAGCGCAATAGGCCGGAGATTCTCTAGGAAACGTCCTGCAAATTAAAGCGAATCGTCGTTGATGGCCCTTTAATCCGCAAACCGCATCTCCCGCGTCTCCCCATCAACAACCCCCGATTCTGCTCCGTTAGCCTGCGGTAAGAGGTCAGAAATCAGAAGGGTGTCGATTGTCGGATGTGGGTGAGTAAAAGGCCATTAGTCGATACTACATTGACATCATTGGCGGGAGTCACTGACACTGAGCCGAATAACCATCACATCGATAAGGACATTTGCAATGAAAAAGCGCTCCTTTCTGGTTCCCTTGGCCACTTTGGCTGCAGCCGTTGCTACAGAACAAGCTTCCGCTCTAACTACTTATGAGGTTGTCGAGCCCAGCTCTGAAGCCAAGAACACATTTCAAGCTGAAGCCCGAAGCGAGAATCTTTCGGTCCGTGGTGGCAACGATTTGTTTGCCTTTGTTCTCAAACGCGGGGACCAGGGGCAGATGATGGCTTATCACAGCTCCCATAGCTCCCACTCTTCGCATAGTTCCCACAGCTCCCACTATTCGGGTCGATAATGGATTTCTCTCATAAGCTCCTTTTTGATGAGCGGCTTTATGACGCGCAGGTTTTGCAGAAAGCTGCATATCGATCGATCAATGCCCTGACGGTTGATATCACCTCCGATGGGGGACAGATTGTCTGCGCTTTGTCATCGAATATCGGTGTGGACGAGCAGTCCTTTCTGTCTGCGGTCCAAGAGTTCAAGAAGGATGCGCTCGATTATCAGCTTCGCCACCGACTGGCAGTTGAGACGCAACCGATCAAGAACCTGATACTCGGACTGGCCTTTTCAAAAACCGGGCTGATTAGTGAGTAAATTCCAAAAGCTGGAGTTCTACGCGCAACAACGTCCCTACGAGTTGCTGCCCTTTAAGTTCGACCGTCTGAATGACGACGAGTACGTCATTACCAACATGGCAGGCGAATTTCATGTCATACCGGTGCCGATGCTTGAACCGATCATTAGCAAGATGCTTCCGCTCACATCAGAGCTGATCCCTACGCTGCGATCCAAGCAGTTCATTCGCTTCACCAATGAGCAAGCGCCACTTCAGCTTCTGGCTCTCAAAATTCGTACGCGATTGTCCAGGCTGCCCGAGTTCACTAATCTGCATATCTTTGTAGTGACTCTTCGGTGTGACCATAGCTGCCCGTATTGTCAGGTTTCAAGGCAGTCGGAAAGCAAAGACGAATTCGACATGACCACAGAGATGGCAGACAAGTCATTGGATTTTGTCTTTATGTCTCCCAATCCCGCCATCAAAATTGAATTTCAGGGTGGAGAGCCGCTGCTGAACTTCGAGATGGTGAGGTACGTTGTTCTTGAGGCCAAAAAACGTAACGTCAAGGAAGGACGTGACCTACAGTTCGTCATTGCGACCACGCTTTCGCTACTGACCGATGACGTGCTCGACTTCTGTAAGCAGCACAACATCGTTCTTTCATCTTCGCTCGACGGGCCAATGGATCTGCATAATGCAAATCGCCCACGCCCGGGCAGAGATAGTCATCAGCGTTTCGAGGAAGGCTTGAAGAAAGCCCGTGCAGCCCTCGGCTATGACCAAGTATCAGCCCTGATGACAACCACAGATGAGAGCCTGCCACGAGCACGCGACATCATTGATGAATACTTGCGCCTGGGCTTTGATGGCATCTTCCTCCGCACGCTCTCCCCTTACGGCTTTGCGATCAAGACCAAAAAATTCATGTCGTATGACACGGAACGCTGGCTGGAATTTTACAAGGAGGGCCTTGAGTACATCATTGAGCTAAACAAGTCCGGCATACGATTTGTAGAGCAATATTCTTCGCTCGTGCTGACAAAAATGCTGACATCAGGGGACCCAGGGTTCGTTGATTTGATGAACCCTGCCGGTGCTGGTATCGCAGCCATCGTTTTCAACTACGACGGATCGGTCTACGCCTCAGATGAAAGCCGTATGCTTGCCGAAATGGGAGATCATACGTTTCGACTGGGCAGCATTCTTGAACACTCATATGAGGAGATCATCCTCTCTGATCAGCTTCTGGATGCACTGGAAAACTCTTTCACCTTAAGCGCTCCAATGTGCTCTGACTGTGCATTTGAACCTTACTGTGGAGCGGAGCCTGTCTACCATCACGCCATTCACAAAGACGTTGTAGCAAGAAAACCTGAGTCCTCTTTCTGCAAGCGAAATATGGCGATTTTCAAGCATCTCATTGAGCTGATGCGACATGATGAGCAAACAAAACGGATTTTTATGGGGTGGGCCAACCGATGCTGAAACTCGGCGGAAAGATTATCCGCATCCATGCGGTTAATGTTCATAGGAATCTTACTCTGCTCAAAGTGTCGACCAGCCGGAATTTGCCAGAAGTCTTGCGACGGGAAATAGCCTACTTGGCTTCCGATCAGGAGATCCCCCGAGGATTCGCGCACTACCTTCTGCTTGAGAAACATCGACAGTTGGTTGAGCTACTGCCTTCCGACTCTGATTACTCGCTCCTACCGAATGACTACAGCTACATCGGTGATGGTGACATTATCCGGCTTTCAGCTGATCGTCAGAGCATTAGCGTACTGTTCCGAGCATCGTCGCCGCACAACAGCATCTTGGTCACCGAGCAATGCAATCATTACTGTCTTATGTGTTCACAACCGCCTAAGGCAGCTGATGACTCGTGGATACTTGACGAAATCGAGAGCCTGATTCCGCTTATACCAAAAGATACCCGCGAGCTGGGGTTTACTGGGGGCGAGCCGACGACCAATCGGGAGCGCTTCCTTAAGATCATCAGCCTGACAAAAAGCTATCTGCCGAGAACCGCAATCCATATTCTCTCGAACGGGCGCAGCTTCAAAGACCCAGCGTTCGCTGAAAAGTATGCGCGGATTGAATTGCCCGACGCGATGATCGGAATCCCTGTCTATTCAGACGATCCGACGCTGCATGACTACATCGTCCAGGCCCAAGGCGCGTTCGATGAAACCATTCAGGGTATCCTCAATCTGAAGCGCTTGGGTCAGAAGGTTGAGATCAGAGTTGTCATTCACAAACTATCGGTGCAGCGCTTGCCTGAACTGTGTGAGTTCATCGCACGCAATCTGCTGTTTGTTGACCATGTGGCGCTGATGGGCCTTGAGATGATGGGCTTCACCAGGGCCAATCTTGATGAGCTGTGGATCGACCCGGTCGAGTACAAAGACACGCTCAGCAAATCGGTTGGCATTCTGGCCAAATACGGTATGAATATCTCGGTCTATAACCATCAGCTGTGCTTGGTGAATCCGGACATTCAGCCCTACTACCGGAAGTCAATCAGCGACTGGAAGAATGAGTACGCGCATGAGTGCCAGAGCTGCACAAAACAGCGGGAGTGCGGGGGCTTTTTTGCATCGGGTGTTAAATTCGGCTACAGCAAGCATCTAATCCCATTCTGACTTTGGCTTCAAATCTGCAGGCCACAATGTCCTTGATGCAAGCAGCAGGCTTACGCTTAGTATTTGCGTAGGCGGTTTTTGGGCGCTCCATACAACGATTCCAGCTGAGGAATGCTTGAGTACAAGTTGTTAGATCTACTTGGAACAGAAGAAATCACGGCAGGCGCAGTTAAAGTATTCCGGCAAATCCTCCTTGGATTGGCTGGTCGGAACATTTGGTTTGGCAACTCTCCAGACATCGAGCCAAGCGGGAGATCGGAGACCTGAGCCCGCGCTGGCTTATCCAGAAACCTGACTGGCAAACCGCATCTCCCGCGTCTCCCCCATCAACAACCCCTGATTCTGCTCCGTCACCTCCCTGATGTAATCCCACAACAACGTGATCCGCTTCAACTTGCGCAAATCCTCCCGGCAATACATCCAGAACTGGCGCGTAATCGCAATCTGATCCCCCAGCACCGGCAGCAACCGCGGATCCTGCGCCGCCAGAAAGCACGGCAATATCGCCATCGACCGCCCCTGCTGCGCCGCCACGTACTGCGCAATCACGCTGGTACTTCGCAAACTCGCGCTGGCGCCGGGCACTACATTTGCCAGGTAAAGCAACTCCGAACTGAACGCCAGATCATCCACATAGCTGATAAACGGATGCTCGGCCAAATCCGCCGGTTTGCGGATAGGCGGGTGTTGGTCGAGGTAGTCCTGGGTCGCGTACAACTGCAGCTTGTAGTCGCACAGTTTGCAGCACACATAAGGCCCATGTTCCGGGCGTTCGAGGGCGATGACGATGTCGGCTTCGCGCTTGGACAGGCTGATGAAGTGCGGCAGGGGCAGGATGTCCACCGAAATCGCCGGGTAGGTATCGACGAAGTGGCTCAACTGCGGCGTCACGAAGAAGCTGCCGAAACCTTCGGTGCAGCCCATGCGCACATGGCCGGACAGCGCCACGCCGGAGCCGGACACTTGTTCGCAGGCCATGTGCAGGGTGCTTTCGATGGATTCGGCGTAGCCGAGCAAACGTTGGCCTTCGGTGGTGAGGACAAAACCGTTGGTCCGGGATTTTTCGAACAGCAGCGTACCGAGCGACACTTCCAGTGAACTGATGCGCCGCGACACCGTGGTGTAGTCCACCGCCAGGCGCTTGGCGGCGACGCTGGCCTTGCGCGTGCGGGCCACTTCGAGGAAAAACTTGAGGTCATCCCAGTTCAGGGAGCCCAGCGACGTGATGTTTTTTTGCATATTGGTCCGGCTTTTATGTGCGTTCTTATTAGAGATTTGCACATCTATACTCCAAAAACGCCTCATTCCCAAGGCGATTCACGCGCCTTGTCTCTGCATAACTACAAGATTGGAGACCACATGAACGCATCTGCCGATATTTCCGTGCAACAGGTCAAGTTGCTGATCAACGGCGAATGGGTCGAGTCCAAGACCACCGAGTGGCAGGACATCGTCAACCCGGCCACCCAGCAAGTGCTGGCCAAAGTCCCGTTCGCCACTGCCGATGAAGTCAACGCCGCCATCGACGCCGCCCATCGCGCCTTCCAGACCTGGAAGCTGACGCCCATCGGCGCGCGCATGCGCATCATGCTCAAGCTGCAAGCCTTGATCCGCGAACATTCCAAGCGCATTGCCGTGGTGCTCAGCAACGAGCAGGGCAAGACCATTGCCGATGCCGAGGGCGATATTTTCCGCGGGCTGGAAGTAGTGGAACACGCGTGTTCCATCGGCACCCTGCAAATGGGCGAGTTCGCCGAGAACGTCGCCGGTGGTGTCGACACCTACACCTTGCGCCAGCCGATCGGCGTGTGTGCCGGTATTACCCCGTTCAACTTCCCGGCGATGATTCCGCTGTGGATGTTCCCGATGGCGATCGCCTGCGGTAACACCTTCGTCCTCAAGCCCTCCGAGCAGGACCCGCTGTCGACCCTGCTGCTGGTGGAGCTGGCGCTGGAAGCCGGAGTGCCGGCCGGCGTGCTCAACGTGGTGCACGGCGGCAAGGACGTGGTGGATGCGCTCTGTACCCATAAAGACATCAAGGCCGTGTCCTTCGTCGGTTCGACCGCCGTGGGCACGCATGTGTATGACCTGGCCGGCAAGCACGGCAAGCGCGTGCAATCGATGATGGGCGCCAAGAACCACGCCGTGGTGCTGCCGGATGCCAACCGCGAACACACCCTCAATGCCCTGGTCGGCGCCGGTTTCGGTGCGGCGGGCCAGCGTTGCATGGCCACCTCGGTGGTGGTGCTGGTGGGCGCGTCGAAACAATGGCTGCCGGACCTCAAGGCGCTGGCGCAGAAACTCAAGGTCAACGCCGGCAGCGAAGCCGGTACCGACGTGGGGCCGGTGATCTCCAAGCGTGCCAAGGCACGCATTCTGGAGCTGATCGAAAGTGGCGTGAAAGAAGGCGCCAAGCTGGAACTGGACGGCCGTGATATCAAGGTTGCGGGTTACGAGCAGGGCAACTTCGTCGGCCCGACGCTGTTCTCGGGCGTGACCACCGACATGCGTATCTACACCGAAGAGATCTTCGGCCCGGTGCTGGTGGTACTGGAAGTCGACACCCTCGACCAGGCCATCGCCCTGGTCAACGCCAACCCGTTCGGCAACGGCACTGGCCTGTTCACCCAGAGCGGCGCGGCGGCGCGCAAGTTCCAGAGCGAGATCGACGTGGGCCAGGTCGGCATCAACATCCCTATCCCGGTGCCGGTACCGTTCTTCAGCTTCACCGGTTCGCGCGGTTCCAAGCTCGGCGACCTGGGCCCATACGGCAAGCAGGTGGTGCAGTTCTACACCCAGACCAAAACCGTCACCAGCCGCTGGTTCGATGACGACACGGTCAACGATGGCGTCAACACCACCATCAACCTGCGCTGATTCTGGAGACGATCATGAAGATTGCATTTATCGGCCTGGGCAACATGGGCGCGCCCATGGCCCGCAACCTGATCAAGGCGGGCCACGCGCTGAACCTGTTTGACCTGAACCAAACGGTGCTCAAGGAACTCGCCGCGCTGGGTGGAAGCATCAGCGACTCACCGCGAGATGCGGCCAGCGGTGCTGAACTGGTGATCACCATGCTGCCGGCTGCTGCCCATGTGCGCAGCGTGTGGCTGAATGAAGACGGCGTGCTCGCCGGCATCGGCCAAGGCGTGCCGGCGGTGGATTGCAGCACCATCGACCCGCAGACCGCGCGCGACGTCGCGGCGGCCGCCGCCAAGCAAGGCGTGGTGATGGCCGACGCACCCGTCTCCGGCGGTACCGGCGGCGCGCAGGCTGGCACGCTGACCTTCATGGTCGGCGCCACCCCGGCACTGTTCGCCACCCTGCAACCGGTGCTGGCGCAGATGGGCCGCAACATCGTGCACTGCGGCGAGGTAGGCACCGGGCAAATCGCCAAGATCTGCAACAACCTGCTGCTGGGCATCAGCATGATCGGCGTCAGCGAAGCCATGGCCTTGGGCGATGCGCTGGGCATCGACACCCAGGTCCTGGCGGGGATCATCAACAGCTCCACCGGGCGCTGCTGGAGCTCCGATACCTACAACCCATGGCCGGGCGTCATCGAAACCGCGCCGTCATCGCGCGGCTACACCGGCGGATTCGGTGCCGACCTGATGCTCAAGGACCTGGGCCTGGCCACCGAGGCGGCGCGTCAGGCAAAACAGCCGGTGATCCTCGGCGCGGTGGCCCATCAGTTGTATCAATCGATGAGTCATCGCGGAGAGGGGGGCAAGGACTTCTCGGCGATCATCAACAGTTACCGCAAGCCTGAATAGGGCGTTTCCGGGGGCCTATCATGCGTGGGGCTCCCGGGTTTTTGCGGCTCAGCGCGCCTTCTGGCCTTTCAGCCAGCATCCCACCACGTAAGGCACCAGGCTTGAGGCTTTTCCTCGCATGAATTCATAGCCATAGGGTTTGCGCGGCATGGCCAGTCCGATCAGAACCTTTTCAGCCGCATAACTGGCTTTGGTCACCAAGCCTGCGGCCGGTTGAGTGGTCAGTGATGTTCCCACAACCAGAACTTTCTTCGCGTTTTTGAAATGCTGTTGCGCCTCCCCGATATTCGGTACGTTTTCCCCATACCAGACGACGTGGGGACGTAATTGGCTGCCCTTTTCGCAGACGTCGCCCAGCAAGATCGGTTGGTCGCCTATCTTGTAAACCAGTTGCTCATCGACAGAGCTTTGCGCCATCTTGATTTGACCATGAAGATGCAAGACGCACGTAGATCCTGCACGCTCATGCAGATCGTCGACATTCTGGGTGATCACCACGACATCAAACCGAGACTCTAACTGCGCGATGGCAGAGTGCGCGGCGTTGGGCTGTGCGGTAGAGGCCTTTTGTCTCAACTCGTTATAAAACGCCAGGACCTGCGCAGGATGCTTATGCCATGCCTGGGGGGTAGCTACGTCTTCGATGCGATGGTCCATCCACAGCCCGGTTTCGTCGTTGAACGTGTCCAGGCCACTTTCGACACTGATGCCGGAACCGCTGAAGACAACGATCTTTTGCCTTTCAAGGTCAGCCGTCATGGGAGGGCTCCATTGCGCGTGGCGAATCCGCCTGAAAAATCTTGAATTCATCGTTGGCCCAAGGCTACACCCGATCTTGCTACCGTTTGCGCCCTTTCGCTGCAAACGCGGCGTTCTGATCTTTCCACAGCACGCATAAGACTTTGATCGTTATGGCACGTCGATACTCGCGTTCGCTCAAATACCTGGTCTTTCAGTCCCAATCGAAAAAGTCGGCGCTGGCGTCATTTGTCGATCAGTGGGCTGAATTGGGCCATCAGTGGCTCGATGCGTCAAAAGTCCGTTTTGATGTGATTGATGGCCGTGCGCTAGAAGCGTTTCACCTTTGGGGAGGTGACGCGCAATTTCCATGGGAGGATGTTCCTGCCTGGAAAACGCTGGATGCCAAAGGTTTTGATTTGTCGATTTGGCATGATGAACAACTATGCGGCCTTTGTTATGCGACGCCTCGCGACAGTAGGGTCACGATCAAGATCGTGCTCCTCGAAGGCTGCTCGGATGGTAAACATCCCTTGAAAGGCTTGATTGCTGCGCTTGCCCTGGGCGCCATCGACGCATACGCACGTGTGATCGGGTGCTCTCGCATCGAAATTCAAGAGCCACGGCTTGAAGCCGTACCCACTTATGAGCGACTTGGCTTCAGTTATGACGAACAGCGGCGCCTTGTGATTTCAGTGGAGGGCACCTAGTATGGGGCGCATGTACAAGGCTTACGGAGGCTTGGATTTATGAAAACAGCTGCCCGCAAGGCAAACGCGCAATGGGTCGAGATGTTTGCTGCCGAGGCTTATAAAAAGCTTGGTGACTCGACATCTGCCAACCAGAAAAGATTTTTCAGCGTGGCTATTAAGTATGGTAAGGACATGGAGCCAACAGGCCCCCTGGCTGGCCAGGTCCGCTGAGCAGCACGATAGAAAACCGCCGTTAGGGGCGGTTTTTTTGCGTTTGCAAACCCGGTTTTAAGCAAACACAAAATACTTACGCACCGTCTCCACCACTTCCCATGTCCCCTTCATT
Organism: Pseudomonas cedrina subsp. cedrina; assembly: GCF_001983175.1. GTDB lineage: Bacteria > Pseudomonadota > Gammaproteobacteria > Pseudomonadales > Pseudomonadaceae > Aquipseudomonas > Aquipseudomonas cedrina. The sequence goes on along the minus strand of NZ_MNPW01000001.1, from coordinate 630,506 downwards.
CCCGGTTCCACCACAAAGATATCCCCAGCCCGCAGGTGAATCGGCTCCAGGCCTTCCGGCGTGATGATGCAGTAGCCTTCCTGAAAGTGGCAGTACTCCCACTTCACGTAGTCCACGTACCACTTGCCTGGCGTGCAGATCCAGGTGCCCATGATCTTGCTGCCGTCTTCACTGGTGTAGGCGTTGAGGTTGACGGTGTGCGGGTCGCCTTCGAGTTTTTCCCATTTGCAGGCATCCAGGACCGGCAGTGGGTGGGTGTCGCGCAGTACGGTGATGGGCTTGGACATGATGGCTCCAGGGCAGTGAGTGGAAAGATCCACCCTACGGCCTTGGGCGTTGCGCCAGTGGTCTGAACTCGACACCGAGATGCCCAGAAGCGCAGGCCCCTGATGATCTTCGAATCACCACAAGCCCGGCTCCCACAGCTATTACGGTGCGCTTACCACCGCATTGCTGTTGCGGACTCGCAACCGGTAGGCAACGTAGATCACCCCCACCCAAACCGGCATTGCGTACACCGACATGTTAATCCCCGGAATCGCCAGCATTACGCTGATGATCACCGCCATGAACGCCAGGCACAGGTAGTTGCTGAACGGGAAGCAGAAGGTCTTGAATGATGGCGTCACGCCTTGTTCGCCCATGGCCTTGCGGAACTTGATGTGGGTGAGGCTGATCAGCGCCCAGTTGATCATCAGCGAAGCAACCGCCAGCGCGAAGAGCAACTCCAGCGCACTGTGCGGCGCCACGTAGTTGACCACCACGCACAACATTGTCACCAACGCCGAAACCGCCAGCGCCCGTAATGGCACGCCTTGCTTGTTCAGTTTCATCAGCGCTTTGGGCGCATCACCTTGCTCGGCCAGGCCGAACAGCATGCGGCTGTTGCAGTACACGCCGCTGTTGTACACCGACAGCGCCGCTGTCAGCACCACGAAGTTGAGGATGTGCGCGGCAGTGTCGTTGCCAATCAACGAGAAGATCTGCACAAACGGGCTGCCGCTGTAGGCGTCACCCGACGCACCGAGGGTTTGCAGCAGTTGATCCCACGGGTATAGCGACAGCAGCACGGCCAGGGCGCCGACGTAGAAAATCAGGATGCGGTACACCACCTGGTTGATCGCTTTCGGGATGACTTTGCGCGGTTCGCTGGCCTCGGCGGCGGTGATGCCCACCAGTTCCAGGCCGCCGAACGAGAACATGATGAACACCATGGACATCAACAGCCCCATGCCGCCATTCGGGAAGAACCCGCCGTGGCTCCACAGGTTGCTCACGCTTGCTTGCGGGCCGCCGGTGCCGCTGAACAGCAGGTAACAACCGAGCAGGATCATGCCGATGATCGCCGCCACCTTGATGATGGCGAACCAGAACTCGGCTTCACCGAAGACCTTCACGTTGAGGGTGTTAATAAGGTTCACCGCGACAAAGAACACCAGTGCGCTGACCCAGGTTGGAATTTCCGGCCACCAGAACTGGATGTACTTGCCCACCGCGGTCAGTTCGGCCATGCCCACCAGCACATAGAGCACCCAGTAGTTCCAACCCGACAGGAAGCCTGCGTAACCGCCCCAGTATTTGTGGGCGAAGTGGCTGAAGGAACCGGCCACCGGTTCCTCGACGATCATTTCGCCAAGCTGGCGCATGATCAGGAACGCGATAAAACCGGCGATCGCGTAGCCCAGGATCATCGAGGGTCCCGCCGACTTGAGTACCCCGGCCGAACCGAGGAACAACCCCGTGCCGATCGCCCCGCCCAAGGCGATCAGCTGAATATGCCGGTTCTTCAGGCCGCGCTTGAGGCCTGCCGGGTTAACCATGTGATCCGCCATTAACATACCCTTTTACGTGTTTTCTTGAGGGGGATGCATGCCGCATCGCCCTCTGAAGTGCTGAGGGGGCAGATATTACTCTGCGTAAACTTTTCGTAATACAGCTGAGCGTATCGGCCGGGCAGAAAAGCCAGCCCCCACAGGTTCAAGATTTTGCCGGCGATGATTACGGGATATTCCGCAAGGGTCGGGCCAGTGCTTTGAGCAAGGCGCTGGCGTAGGCAGGCAATTGTTCGAACGAGCGCGCAGCCAACAGCAGCGTGCGGCAGGCCCAGTCCTCATTGAGCGGCTGGGTTTTAAAGCGTCGCTCGGCCGGCCAGCGCTCGAGTGCGGCCTGGGGCACGATGCCCAGGCCAGCGCCGCCGGCGACCATACGCATCAGCCCATCAAAACCGTCGGCGCGGATGCGTGTCTGCAGGCGGAATCCGGCGTGCAACGCTTGTTCCTCCAGGTACACCGCTAACGCACTGTGGGCAGCCAGACCCACGTAGTCGTGTTGCAGGCTGTCAATAAAGCTCACGTGTTGCGTGGCAAGTGGATGATCCAGCGGCATGATCAGCACCAGCGGGTCATCGCGAAAGGACAGGGTCTGCAAGCCATGGGTGTCGACCGCGTCGGAAATAATCCCCAGGTCGACCGTGCCCTGGCGCAAGGCCTGGGTGATCCGCAGGCTAGGCAGTTCTTGCAGATCGATATCGAGGTTGGGGTGCTCGCGTAGAAAATCCGCGAGTAATTCCGGCAGATATTCGCTCAAGGCCGTGGTGTTGCACAGCAAGCGCACTTGGCCTTTGACGCCGTTGGCGTATTCGGCCAAGTCCTGTTGCAGATGCTCGGCCTGTTGCAGCAGCAGCCGGGCATGGCGGGCCAGGGCCTTGCCGGCGGCGGTTGGCGTGACGCCGCGGCGGCCGCGCTCGAGGCATTCGATGCCCAGCGCGGCTTCCATGGCGCGGATGCGCGCGCTGGCGGCGGCCAGGGAGAGATGACTGCGGGCCGCGCCGGCGGTGATGTTGCCGCTGTCGAGGGTGTGCAGGTAGAGGCGCAGGTCGATCAGGTCAAAGGGCATGGCTGAGGTTCTCGGGTGACCGGACTGGCCTCTTCGCAGGCAAGCCAGCTCCCACATGTCGATGGGCGGACACATCCGAGTGTGGGAGCTGGCTTGCCTGCGATGACCCTTCCAGCCTCATGCAAAACAAGAGTCTGCCTCAGTATATGGCGGATTTCACTCCCCACCCGCAAGCCCCACAATGGCCCCATGAATACCTTCCTTGGCTTCTACCAAACCATCGGCCCCGTCCTGACTTTGCTGGTAATCGGCACCTTCCTGCTGGCCGGTACCGTCAAGGGCGTGATCGGCCTGGGCCTGCCGACAGTCGCCATGGGGTTACTCGGCCTGGCTATGCTGCCGGCACAGGCAGCGGCATTGCTGATCATCCCGTCGACAGTCACCAACCTCTGGCAACTGGCGTTCGGCGGTCATCTGCGCGGGCTGGTCAAACGCCTGTGGCCCATGCTGCTGCTGATTTTTCTCGGCACCGGGCTGGGCACGCTGTGGCTGGGCATGGATGGCGCTGGCTGGGTGGTTCATGCATTGGGCGCAGCATTGCTGGTCTATGCGCTCAGCGGGTTGTTCCTGCCCTCGTTCAGGGTGACGCCCGAAGCCGAACGCTGGCTGGGCCCTGTGTGTGGCGTGATCACGGGCATCATTACCTCGGCGACCGGTGTGTTCGTGATCCCGGCCGTGCCCTATCTGCAAGCGTTGGGGCTGAACCGCGATCAGTTGGTGCAGGCGCTGGGGCTGTCGTTCAGCGTGTCCACCTTGGCACTCGCCGCCGGGTTGGCCTGGCGCGGCAACCTGGGCGCGGGTGAAATCAACGCGTCGCTGCTGGCGCTGGTGCCGGCGCTGCTGGGGATGTGGCTCGGCCAGGTGATACGCCAGCGCATCAGTGCGGCGTTATTCAAGCGGGTATTTTTCATCGGCATGGCGCTGCTGGGCGGTCATCTGCTGATCAACGGTTAACAATAGCCGAGCATTCGTGCATTCCGGTCAAAAGTATTTTGCCGTGCCATCGCTTATTCCGACGGGGCAATGTCGATAGTCTGCGTCCAGACATTTTCACTTCTGGATACCTCCCATGAAAAAAGTACTCCTGCTCAACGGCGGCAAACAGTTCGCCCACTCCGACGGTCGCTACAACAGCACCTTGCATGACGCCGCCTTGGCTGTGCTGGACCGTGGCGGCATCGACGTCAAAGTCACCCACATCGACGAAGGCTATGACGTCGCCGAAGAAGTCGCCAAATTCCTTTGGGCCGACGTGATCATCTACCAGATGCCCGGCTGGTGGATGGGCGCACCGTGGATCGTGAAGAAGTACATCGACGAAGTCTTCACCGAAGGCCACGGCAGCCTGTACGCCAGCGATGGCCGCACCCGTTCCGATGCCTCGCAGAAATACGGCAGCGGCGGTTTGGTGCAGGGCAAGCAATACCTGCTGTCACTGACCTGGAATGCGCCGCAGCAAGCCTTCGACGACCCGAACGACTTCTTTGAAGCCAAGGGTGTGGACGCGGTGTACTTCCCGTTCCACAAGGCCCACGAGTTCCTCGGCATGACCGCGTTGCCAACCTTCCTCTGCGTTGACGTGATGAAGCGCCCGGCGATCGAAGCTGACGTGGCACGCTACGAGCAGCATCTGGCGCAGGTGTTCAATCTCTCGGTGTAAGCTGCGCTGAACCGATAACGAGGAGCGCCCGTGAAAGCCCGATCCGATGAGCTACAGATCTTCGTCAGCGTGATCGAGTGCGGTTCGATCTCCGCAGCGGCGGAGCAGGTCGGGCAGACGCCGTCCGCGGTCAGTCGCACCTTGTCGCGCCTGGAAGCCAAGCTCGACACCACGCTGATCAACCGCACCACGCGGCGCATGGACCTGACCGAAGAGGGCAAGTACTTCTTCGAGCAGGCCAAGGCGATCCTGGCGCAAATGGATGAGCTGGAAGAACGCCTGTCGTCCCGCCAGAAAAAACCGGCCGGGCGCCTGCGCATCAATGCCGCGGTGCCGTTCATGCTGCATGGGATCGTGCCGTACATCGCCGAGTTTCGCCGCCTCTACCCCGACATTCAACTGGAGCTGAACAGCGATGACGTGATCATCGACCTGCTCGAGCAAAGCACCGATATCGCCATTCGCATCGGTGCCCTGGCCGACTCCACCCTGCATGCGCGCGCCCTTGGCTGTACGCCGCTGCATATCCTCGCCAGCCCCGACTACCTCCAGCAACACGGCACGCCGACCACGGTCGCCGAGTTGGCGGACCACACCTTGCTCGGCTTCACCCAGACCGAAACCCTCAACCATTGGCCGCTGCGTCATGTGGAAGGCGACCGCTGGCTGATCCAACCCGGCATCGCCGCGTCCAGCGGTGAAACCCTGCGCCAACTGGCGCTGGAAGGGCAGGGCATCTGCTGCCTGTCGAACTTCATGACCGCCGCCGACATTGACGCCGGGCGCCTGGTGCCGGTGCTGGAAACCTTCAACAGTGGTTATCGCCAGCCGATCCACGCGGTGTTCTACCGTAACTCGCAATTGGCGCTGCGTATCCAGTGTTTCCTGGATTTTATCCAGGCCAAGCTGGCGCGCTATGCCTGCTGATTCGTGATTCGGGCGCAAGACTGAATTGGCCGCCGGGGGCTTATTCGGCACGGGTGCGCCCTGGATACTGGACGCATCACTTACCCAGTCAGGAGAACACTCCATGAACGTATTCGTCACCGGCGCCGCAGGCTTTATCGGCGGTTCCATCGCCACCGGCCTGATCAAGGCTGGCCACACCGTCACCGGCCTGGTACGCAGCGCCGACCAAGCCGCCGAAATGACCGCCCTGGGCATCACGCCAGTGATCGGCAGCCTCGATGACGCCGCTGTGCTGACCGAACAGGCGCAAAAGGCCGATGCGGTGATCAACGCCGCGAGCAGCGACCATCGCGCTGGCGTCGAAACCCTGCTGGCGGCGCTGAAGGGGTCGAACAAACCGTTCCTGCACACCAGCGGTTCGAGCATCGTCGGCGATGCGTCGGGCGGCAAGGCCAGTGACGTCATCTACCACGAAGACAACCTGCCGGAACCGACGGCCGACAAGGCCGCTCGCGTCGCCATCGACAAGCTGATCCTGGCCGCCGCCCGGCACGGCGTGAATTCGGCGGTGATCTGCAACACGTTGATCTACGGCCACAGCCTGGGCGTGAAGCGCGACAGCGTGCAATTGCCGCGCCTGCTCAAGCAGGCGCGTAAGAGCGGGGTGGTACGCCATGTGGGCAGCGGGCAGAACATCTGGTCCAACGTGCACATTGAAGACGTGGTGGCGCTGTACCTGCTGGCACTGACCCGGAATGTGCCCGGTACGTTCTACTTCGTGGAAAGCGGCGAGGCCGCGTTTGTCGACATGACCACCGCCATCGCCGAAGCGCTGCACCTGGGTCAACCGCAGGATTGGCCATTGGCGGATGCCGAGGCCGAGTGGGGCTATGAAATGGCCAACTATGGCCTGGGTTCCAACAGCCGGGTGCGGGGCAAGCATGCGCGCGAATTGCTGGGTTGGGTGCCGAAGCGGACTTCGGTTGTGGAATGGATTCGTAACCAGATGGTGTGATGTTCGCTTGAGACCCAGGTGTTGCCATCGCAGGCAAGCCAGCTCCCACACTTGATCGCGTTCGATCAGGAAAATGCGGTCAAAATGTGGGAGCGGGCTTGCTCGCGAAGGGGGCCACTCGGTCCTTCATGTTCACCCGACACTGGCCCCACCCCGCTCAATTCCGTACCATTCCCCGCCTTATCCCCCGCATGACCCTGGTACCTCATGAACCTCACCCGTCTGCGCGCCGATGCCCTGGCCGGCCTCACCACGTCCTTTGCGTTGCTGCCCGAGTGCATCGCCTTTGCCCTGGTGGCTCACCTCAACCCGCTGATGGGGCTCTATGGCGCCTTTATCATCTGCACCCTGACCGCCTTATTCGGCGGTCGCCCCGGTATGGTCTCCGGCGCGGCAGGCTCGATGGCGGTGGTGATCGTGGCGTTGGTGGTGCAACACGGCGTGGAATATCTGCTGGCCACGGTATTGCTGGGCGGGCTGATCATGGTCGCGTTCGGCCTGCTGCGCCTGGGCAAACTGGTGCGCATGGTGCCGCATCCGGTGATGCTGGGGTTCGTCAACGGCCTGGCGATCATCATTGCGCTGGCGCAGCTGGAGCACTTCAAGAACGGCGAAAGCTGGCTCAGCGGCACGCCGCTGTACGTAATGGCCGGCCTGGTGCTGGTGACCATGGCCATCGTCTACCTGTTGCCGCGTATCACGCGCGCCGTGCCGCCCGCGCTGGTGGCGATCCTTGGCGTGGGCCTGGCGGTCTATCTGCTCGGTTTGCCGACCCGCACCCTCGGCGACATGGCCCATATCGCCGGCGGCCTGCCGACCTTTGCGTGGCCGCAGATCCCCTGGACCCTGGAAACCCTCGGCATCATCGCGCCCTACGCTTTCCTGATGGCTATGGTCGGGCTGCTGGAAACCCTGCTCACCCTGAACCTCACCGACGAAATCACCGAGACCCGTGGCTACCCCGACCGCGAAAGCGTGGCCCTGGGCGCGGCGAACATGCTGTCTGGCCTGTTCGGCGGCATGGGCGGTTGCGCGATGATCGGACAAACCGTGATCAACCTCAGCTCCGGCGGGCGCGGGCGATTCTCCGGGGTGTTTGCCGGGGTGATGATTCTGTTGTTCATCCTGTTTCTGTCACCGCTGATCGAGCGCATTCCATTGGCGGCGCTGGTCGGGGTGATGTTCGTGGTGTCGCAGCAGACCTTCGCCTGGGCGTCGTTGCGGGTGATCAACAAGGTGCCGCTCAATGATGTGCTGGTGATCATTGCGGTGACGGTGATCACCGTGTTCACCGACCTGGCCACCGCCGTGCTGTGCGGGATTGTGATTGCGGCGCTGAACTTTGCCTGGCAGCAAGCGCGCGAATTGTACGCCGATGAGCATCTGGAAGCCGATGGCAGCAAGCTCTATCGCCTGCACGGTACCTTGTTCTTTGCCTCGACCACGCCGTTCCTGAACCAATTCGACCCGGCCAACGACCCGGCTCAGGTGACGCTCGATTGCCGTCACCTGAGCTTTGTCGACTACTCGGCGATTGCCGCGCTGATGACCCTGCGCGAGCGCTACAGCAAGGCCGGCAAGCACCTGCGGGTGTTGCATCTGTCGGAGCGCTGCAAGAAGTTGCTCAAGCGTGCGCGGGTGCATCACGACTGATCAAGGCCCGACGAGGTTTTCCAACTCCTGGGCGCGTGCCTGGGTCATGTCCAGCACGCAACCGGAGCCGTTGACCTGATCGATGGTGCCGCCGGTGGCCGAACCGATGAAACCGCAATTGGCATCGCGGTACTTTATCCACAGGCGCTGCACGTCTTGCAGCTGCTGCCTGCGGTTGCCTTCCAGGGCGGCGAGAGCAGCCTTGTAGGCTTTGTTCAGGCGCGCGTCTTGCACCTTGGTCTCCTTGACGTTGCAACCGACCATGTCTGCGGTGGTGCTGGCGCCGTCCATGCATTTTTTCAGCGCCGGGTTGTCGGCTGCGGCGGCAGTGCCGCACAGGGCCAGCAGCAGGGCGCCGGCGGCGAGTGTCGTGTGTTTCATGGTCGATTTCCTGGCTTCAATGAATGTGCAGGCTAAGACTCAACCGCGCGCGGTGAGTTTCCAGCCTTGTCTGATCTTCGTGTAAGAACGCTCCCTGAATTTTCATTGACGAGCCTTGGGCGTATCCCAACGCGACAGGGCTTATCTGTGGGCGAAATTTAGTTTCATTAAAATTGAAAATACGCCTCGGTAATGATTTATGAGTTTCACAACAGATCTGACGTGACCCTTTCCGAGGAGTACCGCATGGCCGCATCACTGGGCTTCGGGCTATTGGCATACGCTGCCATCGCCATCATTGCTTTGATCGTGCTGATTGCACGTTACCGGCTCAACCCGTTTATCGTCATCACCCTGGTGTCCATCGGCCTGGCACTGACGGCCGGGATGCCGGCGGATACCATCATGGGCTCCTACGAGGCGGGCGTCGGCAAGACCCTGGGGCACATCGCCCTGGTCGTCGCGCTGGGCACCATGCTCGGCAAGATGATGGCCGAATCCGGCGGTGCCGAGCAGGTGGCGCGTACGTTGATCAACCGGTTCGGCGAGCGCAATGCCCATTGGGCGATGGTGTGCATCGCGTTCCTGGTGGGGCTGCCGCTGTTTTTTGAAGTCGGTTTTGTGTTGCTGGTGCCGATCGCCTTTACCGTGGCGCGGCGTGTGGGCGTTTCAATCTTGATGGTCGGCTTGCCGATGGTCGCCGGTTTGTCGGTGGTGCATGCGCTGGTGCCGCCGCACCCGGCGGCGATGATGGCGGTGCTGGCCTATAACGCGTCGGTGGGGCAGACGGTGCTGTATGCGATCCTGATCGGCATCCCCACGGCCATCATCGCCGGCCCCGTGTATGCCAGGTTCATCGTGCCGCGTATCCAGTTGCCGGCGCAAAACCCGCTGGAACGCCAGTTCATCGAGCGCGAGCCGCGCATCCGACTGCCCAGTTTCGCGCTGACCATGGGCACCATCCTGCTGCCGGTGGTGTTGATGATGATCGGCGGTTGGGCCAACGTGATCGCCACGCCGGGCACTGCGTTCAACCAGTTCCTGTTGTTCATCGGCAACTCGGTGATTGCGTTGCTGGTGGCGACATTGGTCAGCTTCTGGACCTTGGGTATCGCCCAGGGTTTCAACCGCGAGTCGATCCTCAAGTTCACCAATGAATGCCTGGCGCCGACGGCCAGCATTACCTTGCTGGTGGGCGCGGGCGGTGGGTTGAATCGCATCCTGGTAGACGCGGGCGTGACCAACGAAATCCTCGGCCTGGCCCATGCGTTTCATTTGTCGCCGCTGGTGATGGGGTGGCTGTTCGCCGCGCTGATGCGTATTGCCACAGGCTCGGCCACGGTTGCCATGACCACCGCGTCCGGTGTGGTGGCGCCGGTTGCCATGGGCCTGGGTTATCCACACCCGGAATTGCTGGTGCTGACGACCGGCGCGGGCTCGGTGATCTTTTCCCACGTCAACGACGGCGGCTTCTGGCTGATCAAGGAATACTTCAATATGACGGTGATCCAGACCTTCAAGACCTGGACCGTGTTGGAGACCCTGATTTCGCTGGTCGCCTTCGGCCTGACGTACGGCCTTTCACTGTTGTTATGAGCCCTGTTCTGTAACCCGGAGACCCCATGGACATCCTCTACCAGATCCGCGCCCGCCAGGCTTCCTTCAGCGCAGGGGAGGGGCGTATCGCCAGGCTGATGCTCGATGACGTGGGCTTTGCCGCGTCGGCCAGCCTGGAGGCCTTGTCCCAACGGGCCGAGGTCAGCACCGCGACCTTGTCGCGCTTTGCGCGCAGTGTCGGGTGCCGGGATTTGCGCGACTTGCGCCTGCAACTGGCCCAGGCCAGTGGCGTGGGCAGTCGCTTCCTCGACCCGGCTGGGTTGCCGGAACAGTCGGCGTTTCATCGGCAGATCCTGGGTGACATCGAGGCCACATTGCGTCAGCACTTGTCGGGCTTCAACCAGACGAGTTTCGTGGATGCAGTGAGCCTGTTGGGCAAGGCGCGGATGATTCATGCGTTCGGCATGGGCGGCCCGTCGAGCCTGTGCAGCGATGAGCTGCAAGTGCGCCTGGTGCGCCTGGGTTATCCAATTGCCGCCTGCCACGACCCGGTGATGATGCGTATCACGGCGGCGACCCTGGGCCCCGAACAGGCGCTGATCGTGTGTTCCTTGAGTGGACTTACCCCCGAACTGCTGGACGTGGTGGAGTTGGCGCGCAATTACGACGCGCGCATTCTCGCCATCACCCTGGCCGATTCGCCCTTGGCCCTGTTGGCGGATGTCTTGCTGCCATTGCAACCGGCCGAAACCAGTTTTATCTACAAACCCACGGCGGCGCGCTACGGCATGTTGCTGGCCATTGATCTGCTCGCCACCGAACTGGCGCTGGCCCTGCCGGACGCCAACCAGGAACGCCTGCGCCGGATCAAGCTGGCCCTCGACGATTATCGCGGCGGCCCCGACAGCCTGCCGCTCGGAGACTGATATGAAGTACGACACGCTGATTCGCCAGGCGCTGGTCATCGATGGCAGCAACACCCCCGGCTACCCGGCCGATGTGGGGTTGCGCGACGGGCGCATCGCAACGATCGGCGATTTGTCCACGGCCGCTGCCGAGCAAGAGATCGATGCCGCCGGCCGCGTATTGGCGCCGGGGTTCATCGATGTGCACACCCACGATGACACCGTGGTGATCCGTTACCCGCAGATGCTGCCCAAGCTCAGCCAGGGCGTCACCACGGTGATTGTCGGCAATTGCGGGATCAGCGCCTCGCCGGTGAGTTTGCAGCGTGATCCGCCAGACCCGATGAACCTGCTGGGCCAGCGTGAAGCGTTCGTGTATCCACGTTTCGCCGACTACCGCGCCGCGGTGCAAAGCGCCCACCCTGCGGTGAACGTTGCGGCCTTGATCGGCCACACGGCGTTGCGCAGCAACCACATGGACGATCTGCACCGCACCGCCACGCCGGCTGAAATCGCCGCCATGCGCGTGCAGTTACAGGAAAGCCTCGCCGCCGGCGCCCTGGGTTTATCCACAGGCCTGGCGTACGCCAGTGCGTTCAACGCCGAGACCGATGAGGTGATGCAACTGAGTGAAGAGCTGACGGCCTTCGGCGCGGTGTACACCACCCATTTGCGCAGCGAATTCGAGCCGGTTCTGGAAGCGATGGACGAAGCCTTCCAGATCGGTCGGCATGCCCAGGCGCCGGTGATCATTTCCCACCTCAAGTGCGCGGGCGCGGGAAACTGGGGGCGCAGTCCGCAACTGCTGGCATCCCTGGAACGGGCGGCGAAAACCCACCCGGTGGGCTGCGACTGTTATCCCTATGCCGCCAGTTCTTCGACCCTGGACCTCAAGCAAGTCACCGATGCGTTCCGTATCACCATCACTTGGTCGACGCCGCACCCGGACATGGGCGGGCGCGACTTGCAGGCTATCGCCGGCGACTGGAACGTTTCGCTGATGGAGGCAGCGCGTCGGCTACAACCGGCGGGGGCGGTGTATTACGGGATGGACGAAGCGGATGTACGGCGCATCCTGGCGCATCCCTTGTCGATGGTGGGTTCCGATGGGTTGCCTGAGGATCCGTTTCCGCATCCGCGTTTGTGGGGCGCGTTTCCACGGGTGCTGGGGCACTTCAGTCGCGATGTCGGGTTGTTCCCGTTGCATACCGCTGTGCACAAAATGACCGGCCTGTCGGCGGCGCGTTTTGGCCTGGCGCAGCGAGGCGAAATTCGCGAAGGGTACTGGGCGGACCTGGTTTTGTTCGACCCTCTGCGCGTGCGCGATGTGGCGGATTTCAAGGAACCGCAGCGTGCGGCAGAGGGCATTGACGGGGTGTGGGTCAATGGCGTGCTGAGCTACCGCGACGGGCAGGCCAATGGTCAGCGGCCGGGCCGGTTCCTGGCACGCAGCGGGGATTTGCGTGGCGGGTTTTCGTATTTATAGTGGGCGTTCTTACATACGGAGCGGTTGCCATGCACTTAGGAAAAGTCACCCCCATCCTGCGGATTTTCGACGAGACCAAAGCGTTGGAATTCTACGTCGACTTTCTCGGGTTCAAGGTCGATTGGCAGCATCGGTTCGAGGCGAACTATCCGCTGTATCTGCAGGTGTCGTTGGGTGAGTGCGTGCTGCATTTGTCCGAGCACCATGGCGATGCGTCGCCGGGCGCGGCGGTGCGGATCCAGGCGCCAGGCGTGGACGCGTATCAGCAGCAATTGCTGGGTAAAGATTACCGTTATGCCAAGCCTGAGGTTGAAGCAACGCCGTGGGGCTCGCGTGAGATGAGCGTCAAGGATCCGTTTGGCAATCGGGTGGTGTTTGTCGAGGAAGGTGAGGGCTGAGGGGTAATTTGCGGGCAATAAAAAACCGCCTTTAAATAGGCGGTTTTTTGCAACACCGGTTAGTGGCCGGGGTTGCGAGCTTCATCGGAAGCCATGACCAGCGTCCCAAGGCTCACGTGTTCCGGTAAGTGCGCTGGAGGTAAGGCCCAACTCACGGAGGGCCGAGTATGTCTAAGTTTGCCTGTGGCGAGGGAGCTTGCTCCCGTTGGAGTGCGCAGCGCTCCCAGGATTTTGGGGCCGCTACGCAGCCCAACGGGAGCAAGCTCCCTCGCCACAGTGAATCTCCTTCGCCCCATTGAATGCGCCGGTCGTTACACCCGGAAATGACTGACCATCTGCTGCAACTGGCTGCCCAGGCGCGCCAGTTCCACACTCGACTTGGCCGTCTCGTCACTGGCCGTGGCGGTCTGCTCGGACACATCACGCACGTTCACAATGCTGCGGCTGATCTCTTCGGCCACGGCGCTTTGTTGCTCGGCGGCGGCGGCGATCTGCTGGTTCATCGATTGGATATTGGACACGGTACGCGTGATGTTTTCCAGCGACACACCGGCCTTGCGCGTCAGTTCGACGCTGCTGTCGGTGAGGCTGCGGCTGTTGTTCATCACGTTGGCCACTTGCTGGGTGCCGTTCTGCAAACCGGCGACCAGGCCTTCGATTTCTTCGGTGGATTTCTGCGTGCGCTGGGCCAGGCCACGCACTTCGTCGGCCACGACGGCAAACCCACGGCCGGCTTCACCGGCTCGCGCCGCTTCAATCGCCGCGTTGAGTGCCAGCAGGTTGGTTTGCTCGGCCACGGCCTTGATCACGTCCATGACGCTGCCGATCTTGTTGCTCTCTTGTTGCAGGTGCGCCATGGCGTCGGTGGAGCGCGCCACTTCAGCGGCCAGGCGTTCGATCTGGGCGATGGCTTCAGCCACCACTTTGTCGCCTGCGCGGGCTTGGCCATCGGCGTCGGCGGCGGCCAGCGAAGCCTGTTCGGCGTTGCGCGCCACTTCCTGCACGGTGGCGGTCATTTCGTGCATGGCCGTGGCGACCTGATCGGTCTCGATCTTCTGGCTGTTTACGCCGGCGCTGGTCTGCTCTGTGACGGCCGACAGCTCTTCGGCGGCGCTGGCGATCTGGGTCACGCCGTCACGAATACCGCTGATCAACTCACGCAAGGTGGTGCCCATGCGCTGGATGCCTTGTTGCAGCACGCCCAGTTCGTCGCGACGGGTGACCTGGATGGTATGGCTCAGATCGCCCGAGGCAATGCGATCGACCACGGCCAGGGTTTCCTGCAGCGGGCGGGTGATCTGGCGGGTGATGACCCATGCGGCGATGACACCGACCAATAGGGCCAGCAGGGTGCTGATCAGTTGCAGGCTACGGGCCTGCGCGCTTTCGATATCACGGCGTTCCAGCTGGATGTCGTAGAGCTTGTCGCTGAGGGTCACGATGTCGGTGCCCTGGGTGGTCATTTCGGCGCGGGCGCTGACTATGTTGGCATTGGCGGCCTTGTAGTTCTGCACCGCAGTGCGATAGGCGCCAAGGGCTGTTTCCAGGGAGGCCAGCGCGTTTTGCTGGCTGGCGCCAAACACGGCGCCGAGGCCCTTAAGGCCGTTGATGGCTTTTTCAATCTGGGCGGCGGCTTGCGCTTCGGTGTCTGCGTTGACATTGGCGATGTAGCCGCGCACTTCATAGCGGGCCATCAGGAATTCTTCTTTGGCGTGGGTCACCGCCTGGAACTGCGCGAAGCGCTCCGGGCTGTCGGCCATCTGCTGCACGCTGGCGTCCAGCGCATTGATCTGAGTATTGGCGATCTCGGCCTTGTCACCCATCACCTGGCGCGCGGCGTTGCCATTACGGTAGGCCTCACGCATTTTGTTCAGCGACTGTTGATAGGCGGTGATGAGGGCCTTTTGCTGGTTGAGCAGCTTGAGGTTTTCCGGGCTCTTGAAGCTGTCGAGCAGCTTCTGCTGCTGGGCGGAGAAGACGTCCAGATTGGTCTGTACGTTCTGTGCCACGGTTTCGTCGCCATTGGCCAGCATATACTGCAGGCGCACGACGCGCAGTTTGGTCAGCGAGGCATTAAGCTGGGTGATGTCGCTCATCCAATTGCTGCGGTCGATCAGGCCCCCCAGGCTGGTCCAGCCGGTGAAGGCCAGGATCGAGGTGAGAACCAGCACCAAGCCAAAGCCCAGGCCGAGTTTGAGGTTGACGCTGATGTTGCCGAACCAGCTGTTCATTACTATGCCTCCAGGCACGCAGTCGATTTGTTTTCTGGAGCTGGAAGTTTTTGTTTTTGATGCCAGCAAAGGTGTACGTCCGTATCGGCCGCAAACCCTTGAGCTGTAGTTTTTTTTACTTGCGCAGGCGCGTCCCGACGGATGGGGGAAATTGCCTCCTGGTGGAGGCAATCGTCGAGGTTGCCGTTACACGGGGGTCAGGTCTATGTCGTACCTGAGTGCCTGGATCAGCGTGTCCTGCGACAAGAATTGCATCCCAGCGGTCGATGAAAAAGCGTCCGGTGGCATCTATCTGGAGGGGCGTGGAGACAATTGAGAACCTGGTTCAGGCGTTCCAACTCCATGAATTCATCAGGTTTGGCCTGGGCCCTGATTGGGCCGCCCTGCAACAGGTAATCGCTGATCTGCCCCAGATCGTTGCGTATTTCTTCGAACGTCGGGGGGCGATCAAGTGGGGTTGGGATCATTCTGAAGCTCCGTGATGTTTGGGAGCTTCAGCTTGTCGCCCGGCACCTGGGGCTCGGTAGTAGATACGTAGTTGCCGGCGCGGTGGCTCATCAAGCGCGGGCATGTGTGCTAGTCTGCTGGCCCTTTTAGTTCTGGGCGGCACGCAAAACAATGGTTTTCGTACCCGCCCTACAGCGGAGCCATTTGATGTCCGAAGTCAATCTGTCCACCGACGAAACCCGCGTCAGCTACGGTATTGGCCGTCAACTGGGCGACCAACTGCGCGATAACCCGCCGCCTGGCGTGAGCCTGGACGCGATCCTTGCCGGCCTGACCGACGCGTTCGCCGGCAAGCCAAGCCGTGTTGACCAGGAGCAAATGGCAGCCAGCTTCAAAGTGATTCGCGAAATCATGCAAGCCGAAGCGGCTGCCAAGGCTGAAGCCGCTGCCGGTGCCGGCCTGGCCTTCCTGGCTGAAAACGCCAAGCGCGATGGCATCACCACTCTGGCGTCCGGCCTGCAATTCGAAGTGTTGACCGCAGGTACAGGCGCCAAGCCAAGCCGCGAAGACCAGGTACGTACCCACTACCATGGCACCCTGATCGACGGCACTGTGTTCGACAGTTCCTACGATCGTGGCCAGCCTGCGGAATTCCCGGTGGGCGGCGTGATCGCCGGCTGGACCGAAGCCCTGCAACTGATGAATGCCGGCAGCAAATGGCGCCTGTACGTGCCGAGCGAACTGGCCTACGGCGCTCAAGGCGTTGGCAGCATCCCGCCGCACAGCGTTCTGGTGTTCGACGTCGAGCTGCTCGACGTTCTGTAAAATTTGCTGATGCGCCCGGTTCTATGTGGGAGCCGGGTGCATTCAGGTTTTGCGCGGTTGCTCATGGATGAAACTTGCCATGCAGCTCCGTCGCCGGGCGCAACGCCCGGGCATAGCAGAACAGAAACAGATTGCGCACCACCTCCTTCAGCACTCCCGGTTCACTTGAACTCAAGCCATTCACGTCCAGGTCGCCCTGGTCCTGCAGTTCGTTCAGCGCTTCTTCTTCCAGCACCGCACAGACTTCACCGGTTTCCCGATGCAGGATTCGCAGGTAGGGGTGTGGACGGTCCAGCCAGGCATCTATCAAATAAGTCATGGGTATTCTCCTTGATCGGTTTCAATGAGAATAATTCTTATTCGTAGAATAGCAAGTGCCTATTGGCGGTTTATGGTTTTTTCTGGATGGACAGTGCGTTCGATCAAGGAGAGGGCGAAACGCCATCCCGCGGCGGGCGCGGGATGGAGGCAAGGTTCAGACTTTGCGCACGAACTCGGACTTGAGCTTCATCGGGCCGATCCCGTCGATCTTGCAATCGATATCGTGGTCGCCATCGCACAGGCGGATGTTCTTGACCTTGGTGCCGACCTTCACGACCAGTGAGGTGCCCTTGACCTTGAGGTCCTTGATCACGGTGATGGTGTCGCCGTCCTGCAGGACATTGCCCACAGAGTCTTTCTTGACGGTTTCATCGCCGGCCGCTTCGGTCTCGCCGTTGGCGGACCATTCATGGGCGCATTCCGGGCAGATCAGCTGGGTGCCGTCTTCGTAGGTGAATTCGGAATTGCATTTCGGGCAGGGTGGCAACGTGCTCACTAAAGCTCCTTGGGAGTCAGGATGGCTAAAAAGTCGCACATTATATAGGGTTTATTGCCGATTTGGGGGCGGCGCCGCAAAACCTTGTAGTGAGCGGGCTTGTCCCGCGCTGGGTGGCGAAGCCGCCCCAAACCAGGCGGCTTGGTTCTATCTGGAGCACTGCTGTTTCTTTATTGGGGCCGCTTCGCAGCCCAGCGCGGGACAAGCCCGCTCACTACAAAGATGCAAGCCAGCTCCCACAGCAGCGCAGAATCAGTGCGTACGCGCTACCGCAAACTCACTCAGCTCCACCAGGGCATCCCGGTATTCGCTGGCCGGAAGGGCGTCCAGGCATTTGATCGCACGGGCCACATAATCGCGCGCCAGTTGCGCCGTGTACTCCAGCGACCCCGACGCTTCGACGGCGGCGCGGATGGCCTCCAGGTCTTCGATCCCGCCTTTCTGGATCGCCTTGCGCACCAGGGCGGCCTGTTCCGGCGTGCCTTCGCGCATGGTGTAGATCAGCGGCAAGGTCGGCTTGCCCTCGGCCAGGTCGTCGCCGACGTTCTTGCCCAGGGTTTCGGCGTCGCCACGGTAGTCGAGCAGGTCGTCCACCAGTTGGAACGCCACGCCCAGGTGATCGCCAAAGGTGCGCAGGGCTTCGGCCTGTTCGGCCGTTGCGCCACACAGGGCAGCGGCGCTATGGGTCGAGGCTTCGAAGAGCATCGCGGTTTTGCCGCGAATCACTTCCATATAGGTTTCTTCGGTGGTGCTGGCGTCGCGCACCTTGGACAGTTGCAACACTTCGCCTTCGGCGATGATGCGTGTGGCCTGCGAGAGGATCTTCATCACTGGCATCGAGCCGAGTTCAACCATCATTTCGAACGAGCGCGAGTACAGGAAGTCGCCCACCAGCACGCTGGGCGCATTGCCCCACATGGCGTTGGCGGTCTCGCGGCCACGGCGCATGCCGGACATGTCGACCACGTCGTCATGCAGCAAGGTGGCGGTGTGCAGGAACTCGATGGTGGCGGCCAGCAGGCGCAGGTCATCGCCTTCGCGGCCCAGGGCCTTGCCGCAGAGCAACACTAATAAAGGACGCAGGCGTTTACCGCCAGCCGACGTAATATAGTCGCCAATCTTGGAGACCAGCGGCACTTTAGACGTCAGCTGCTGCTTGATGATGCCGTCGACGGCGCTAAAATCGTCCGCGACCGCGCGGTAGAAAGCTTGGGGTTGCATCAGCGACAGTCGCTCCAGAAGGGTTGCGCGGCATGCTAGGACCCTGACCCCCGAGTGTCAAGGCACGATGGACGGCCACTTGCAACCCGCTAACGCCTTGCGTACAATCGCGCACCCTGAACTTCCTGGGCAGCACCTGCCTTACGCAATTGCATTCGGGACGTCCATCCCATGCAGCCATGCCAGCCAATACCTCTTCTTATAAAGCGCTGGGTGAGCAGGATTATCGGAGAAATACCATGTCGTACGCAGTAATTGTTACTGGTGGCAAGCAATACAAGGTCGCCCCAGGTGAATACCTGAAGATCGAAAAACTGGAAATCGCCACCGGCGAATCCGTGACTTTTGATCGCGTTCTGTTGGTCGCCAATGGCGATGACGTGAACATCGGCGCTCCAGTGGTTGCTGGCGCTACCGTTGTGGCTGAAGTGATTTCCCAAGGTCGTCACGATAAAATCCGCATCATCAAGTTCCGTCGTCGTAAGCACCACATGAAGCGTATGGGCCACCGCCAGTGGTACACCGAGATCAAAATCACCGGTATTCAGGCTTAATTTCAGCCTAATCCTCACTAGGAGAATTGACTCATGGCACACAAAAAAGCTGGTGGTAGTACCCGTAACGGTCGCGACTCAGAAGCCAAACGCCTTGGCGTTAAGATGTATGGCGGCCAGAAAATCATTCCGGGCAACATCATCGTGCGTCAGCGCGGCACCCAATTCCACGCCGGTTACGGTGTAGGCATGGGTAAGGATCACACCCTCTTCGCGAAAATCGAAGGCGTGATCAAGTTTGAAGTAAAAGGCGCGTTCAACCGCCGTTACGTGAGCGTTGTCGCAGCCTAACTGCGAGATCGCTGGAAAAGCCCTGTCTCGCGACGGGGCTTTTTCGTTTGTGGGGTGAGTCTCTTGCAAAGCTGTTTGTGATGGGCTCCGGGGCTGGATTTGCGGTCGCTGATTGAGGTCGCTACGCTCATTTTTGCAAGAGTCTTATGTCTTGGTTTTTTAAGCTCGTCCGTGCGGCGAGAGGCGTTTTGTTATGAAGTTCGTTGATGAAGTTTCCATCCGAGTAAAAGCAGGCGACGGCGGTAACGGTTGCATGAGTTTCCGCCGCGAAAAGTTCATCGAAAACGGTGGCCCCAACGGCGGTGACGGCGGTGACGGCGGTTCCATCTACCTGATGGCCGACGAAAACCTCAACACCCTGGTCGACTACCGTTACACCCGGCACTTCGATGCCGAGCGTGGCTCCAACGGCGGCAGTACCGACTGCACCGGTAAAAAAGGTGAGGACATGGTACTGCGCGTACCGGTCGGCACCACGATCATCGACTCCGCTACCCAGGAAGTCATCGGCGACCTGACCAAGGCCGGCCAGAAGCTGATGGTGGTGCAGGGCGGCTGGCACGGTCTGGGTAACACCCGATTCAAGTCCAGTACCAACCGTGCGCCACGCCAGACGACCCCTGGCAAGCCGGGCGAGCAGCGTGACCTCAAGCTGGAAATGAAAGTACTCGCCGACGTGGGCCTGCTGGGCCTGCCGAACGCTGGCAAAAGTACCTTCATCCGCTCAGTCTCGGCCGCCAAGCCGAAAGTTGCCGACTACCCGTTCACCACCCTGGTGCCAAACCTGGGCGTGGTCAGCGTCGACCGTTGGAAAAGCTTCGTGATTGCCGACATTCCCGGTCTGATCGAAGGGGCTTCAGATGGCGCCGGCCTGGGGATTCGCTTCCTCAAGCACTTGTCGCGTACCCGTTTGCTGCTGCACCTCGTCGACATGGCACCGCTGGATGACACCAGTGCTGCGGACGCCGCCGAAGTCATCGTCAGCGAACTGACCAAGTTCAGCCCGGCCCTGGCCGAGCGCGATCGCTGGCTGGTGCTGAACAAATGCGACCAGATCCTCGAAGAAGAGCATGAGGAACGCGTCAAGGAAATCGTCGACCGCCTGGAGTGGGAAGGTCCGGTCTACGTGATCTCGGCCATCGCCAAAGAAGGCACCGAGCGCCTGACCCGCGACATCATGCGCTACCTCGAAGACCGTGCCGACCGCCTCGCGGCCGACCCGGTGTTCAAGGCAGAGCTGGCCGAACTCGACCAGCAGATCGAAGACGAAGCCCGTGCCCAGTTGCAGGCGCTGGACGACCAGCGTGCCCTGCGCCGCAGCGGCGTGAAGTCGGTCCATGACATCGGCGACGATGAGTGGGACGAAGAAGACGTGGATGATGAAGACGGTCCGGAAATCATTTACGTGCGCGACTGATTCGTTGCGATAAACTTGAACGCCGCTCCTTTGGAGCGGCGTTTTGGTATCCGGGTATAACGTTATGGGCCGCGCTGGGTCGCGCAGCCCTCAATCTAAGGTTGAAGATGATGCGGAGCAAAGTGACAGGTGCGCAGCGCTGGGTCGTGAAGATCGGAAGTGCGCTGCTGACGGCCGATGGCAAGGGGCTCGATCGCGCAGCCATGAGCGTCTGGGTCGAGCAGATGGTGGCCTTGCATGAGGCCGGTGTGGAGTTGGTGCTGGTCTCGTCCGGCGCAGTTGCCGCTGGCATGAGCCGCCTCGGCTGGACCGCGCGACCCAGCGCGATGCACGAGCTGCAAGCCGCCGCCGCCATCGGCCAGATGGGCCTGGTGCAAGCCTGGGAATCCAGCTTTGCCGAGCATGGCCGCCACACGGCGCAGATCCTGCTGACCCACGACGACCTGTCCGACCGCAAGCGCTACCTCAACGCCCGCAGTACCCTGCGCGCGCTGGTGGAGCTCAAGGTCATCCCGGTGATCAACGAAAACGACACCGTGGTCACCGATGAAATCCGCTTCGGCGACAACGACACCCTGGCCGCCCTGGTGGCCAACCTGGTGGAAGCCGACCTGCTGGTGATCCTCACCGACCGCGACGGCATGTTCGACGCCGACCCCCGCAACAACCCGGACGCCCAGTTGATCTACGAAGCCCGCGCCGATGACCCGGCACTGGATGCCGTGGCCGGCAGCGTCGGCGGTGCCCTGGGCCGTGGTGGCATGCAGACCAAACTGCGCGCCGCGCGCCTGGCCGCGCGTTCCGGTGCCCACACCATCATTGTTGGCGGGCGTATTGAACGCGTGCTGGACCGTCTCAAGGCCGGCGAGCGCATCGGCACCCTGTTGTCGCCGGAACGCGGCATGCTGGCGGCACGCAAACAGTGGCTGGCCGGTCACCTGCAAACCCGTGGCACCCTGGTGCTGGACGCCGGCGCGGTGTCGGCCTTGTCCCAGGGCAACAAGAGCCTGCTGCCGGTGGGCGTCAAGTTGGTGCAGGGCAGCTTCCGCCGTGGCGAAATGGTGGTGTGCGTCGCCCCGGATGGTCGTGAGATCGCCCGTGGCCTGGCCAACTACAGCGCCCTTGAAGCGCAGAAAATTATTGGGCAATCGTCCGATGCGATTGTCGGACTCTTGGGTTACATGGCCGAGCCGGAACTGGTTCACCGCGACAACCTGATCCTGGTTTAACCAAAGGAATACACGATGCGTTTAATGAAGGGATTGCTCGGCCTGCTGTTGGCCCTGCCGCTGCTGGCGTCCGCCGAAGAAATCGGCCAGGTCTCGACGGTGTTCAAGTTTGTAGGACCCAACGATCGAATTGTCGTTGAAGCCTTTGACGATCCCAAGGTCGACGGCGTGACCTGCTACCTGTCGCGCGCCAAGACCGGCGGCGTCAAAGGCGGCCTGGGCCTGGCCGAGGACCGCGCCGAAGCCTCGATTGCCTGCCGTCAGGTCGGGCCGATCCGCTTCAAGGGCGAACTCAAGGATGGCGACGAAGTGTTCAAGGAACGCACGTCCCTGGTGTTCAAGACCATGCAGGTGGTGCGTTTCCTCGACAAGAAGCGCAACACCCTGGTGTACCTGGTCTACAGCGACCGCCTGATCGAAGGCAGCCCGCAGAACGCCGTGACGGCGATTCCGATTTTGCCCTGGCCGACCGCTCAGTAACCTGCAGGCGATTTTTGCAATCGGCGTCTATGATTGCAGGCTTGCGGGTTGTAATCTCGAAACGCCGCAATGCGAAGAACATGGATATCTGGAGTTCGTCATGAGTGCTTTCCACGACCTGAAACTCAAAGCTTTGGACGGACAAGAGCTGCCGCTGGCGCCGTTCAAGGGCCAAGTGGTGCTGGTGGTCAACGTGGCCTCCAAATGTGGCTTGACCCCGCAGTATGCGGCCTTGGAGAACCTCTATCAGCAGTACAAAGGCCAGGGGTTCACCGTGCTTGGCCTGCCCTGCAATCAATTTGCGGGCCAGGAACCGGGTACCGAGCAAGAGATCCAGGCATTTTGCAGCCTCAATTACGGGGTGACTTTCCCGCTGGGCAGCAAGCTTGAGGTCAACGGTCCTGACCGTCACCAGCTGTACCGTTTGCTGGCGGGCGAGGGCGCCGAGTTCCCGGGGGATATCACTTGGAACTTCGAAAAATTCCTGCTCGGCAAAGATGGCCGTGTCCTGGCGCGCTTTTCGCCGCGCACCCCACCGGAAGACCCCTCGATCGTCCAGGCCATCGAAAAAGCCCTGGCTTGAACCCCTGACTTATTTGAAAACAGGGCTTGTTGTGGCAAGCCCGCTCGCCACAGGTCAGTGCTAACCGGCCCTCCTTCTTTTAGGCCTAAATCACCCAAATCAATAGTGCTGTTCAAGGCTTATTGCGCTCCATATTATCCGCGTCATAAACCTCTCTTCGTGGAGCGCACTCATGCCTGTCCAAGCCTTGTTCAAACCTTTCCAGCTGGGCACATTGCAACTGTCGACCCGCGTGGTCATGGCGCCGATGACCCGTTCGTTCTCTCCAGGCGGCGTGCCGAATGCCCAAGTCATCGAGTACTACCGCCGCCGTGCGGCCGCTGGCGTGGGCCTGATTATCACCGAGGGCACCGTGGTCGGCCATCAAGCCTCCAACGGCTACCCCAACGTGCCGCACTTCTACGGTGAGGCCGCGCTGGCCGGCTGGAAGAGCGTGGTCGATGCGGTACACGCCGAGGGCGGCAAGATCGTCCCGCAGCTCTGGCACGTGGGCAGCGTTCGCCGTCTCGGCACCGAGCCTGATGGCAGCGTGCCGGCCTATGGTTCGATGGAAAAACTCAAGGACGGCAATGTGGTGGTGCATGGCATGACCGCCCAGGACATCAAGGATGTCATCAACGCCTTTGCCCAAGCGGCCAGGGACGCCCAGCGCATCGGCATGGACGGCGTGGAGATCCACGGCGCCCACGGCTATCTGGTCGACCAGTTCTTCTGGGAAGGCAGCAACCAGCGTACCGACGAATACGGCGGCAGCCTGGCCAATCGCTCGCGTTTCGCCATCGAGTTGATCCAGGCCACTCGCGCCGCGGTTGGTCCGGACTTCCCGATCATCTTTCGCTTTTCGCAGTGGAAACAGCAGGATTACACCGCGCGTCTGGTGCAAACCCCCGAAGCGCTGGGCGAATTTCTCAAGCCGTTGTCGGACGCTGGTGTGGACATTTTCCACTGTTCCACCCGTCGCTTCTGGGAACCGGAATTCGAAGGCTCCGACCTTAACCTGGCCGGTTGGACCCGCCAGCTCACCGGCAAGCCGACCATTACCGTCGGCAGCGTTGGCCTGGACGGCGAGTTCCTGCAGTTCATGGTCAACACCGACAAGGTCGCGCAACCGGCCAGCCTGGAGAAACTGCTGGAGCGCCTGAACAACGACGAGTTCGACCTGGTCGCCGTGGGTCGCGCGCTGCTGGTGGATCCGGATTGGGCGGTGAAGGTGCGCGAAGGCCGCGAGAGCGACATTCTGCCGTTCAGTCGTGAGGCGTTGACGACTCTGGTGTAAGGGCTGGACTCCCTGTGCATGCACAGGGAGTTTTGCTGCACGGGTGATTAATACTACGGTCTTTTACTCAGCTCGTTGCGGTGATCAATTTTGTTCGGATCTTTTTGATGCCCAGCCTGGCCGTAGACGGGCGGTTCTGCTCGAGACTGATCCAACCATTGTTGCTGACGTGTCCATTCTGCATTTGGCATGTTGACTCCGTTTCGTACACCCATTCCATAAATTGGCATGATCGATCTCTCCATTGATTCAAAGGCCCTGCTTAAAGCAGCAGGTATCAATGATTGGTAAGCGGGCGCTGCTCGTTCCCAACTTAAATATCAAGTAAATCTTCCCATGCGCAGTCAAACGATGGTGTGCCCCGTGGGCTTTCTATTTTGCGTAAGGCAGCGAGGGCATCACAGTGTGCTCCCCGCATACACCTCGTAACTGGTTCTCGAACTGCTCGATAATCGCCGGCCAGCCCTGGCGGCTCGCATGCTGGCGCGCATTGAGGCGCATGCGACGCAGGCTTTCGGCGTCCTCCAGCAGCCAATTGGCGGCCTCGCAAAACGCGTTCTCGTCTCCCGGCATCGCCAATACTCCGTTGTAGCCATGGCGAATATGCTGGGTTGCGGCCGCCTGGTCGTAGGCCACGACGCCCAACCCCGATGCCATCGCTTCCAGCACCACGTTGCCGAACGTTTCGGTCAGGCTGGGGAACAGGAACACATCACCTGACGCGTAGTGCCGCGCCAGTTCTTCACCGCGCAAGGCGCCGCAGAAGATCGCCTCCGGCAGGTCCTTTTCCATCATTGCCCGCTGCGGGCCATCGCCGACGATGATCAGTTTCATCTGGCGCTGTGCGTAGGCGGCCTGCAAAGTCTCGAAGCACCGCTTGAGCAACCCAAGGTTCTTTTCGTGCGCCAGTCTGCCCACATAAAGGACAGCGGTTTGCCCGCTGTTCAAGGCCCAGCTTTCGCGCAGCGCGTTATCGCGTTTCGCTGGATGGAACAATTGGCTGTCCACTCCCCGCGATAACATCCCCAGCCGTTCGAAGTGCTTGCGTTCCAGCTCCAGGCGCTGGCTGGCGCTGGGCACCAGGGTCAGGCTCGAGCGGTTATGAAACCAGCGCAGGTAGTGAGTGACCATGCGGCTGAGCAAGCTCAAGCCGTACTGGTTCGAATACTGCTGGAAATTGGTATGAAAACCGCTGACGACGCTGATCCCCAGGCGCCTCGCCGCGCGCAACGCCGACAGCCCCAGCGGCCCCTCGGTGGCGATATACAACACGTCCGGGCGTTGGCGCGTCCAGCGTCGCAGCAACTTGTGCATCGACGACTGGCCCCATTGCAGGCCTGGGTAACCCGGCAGCGGCCAGCCGCGGCACAGCAGCAATGCGTCGTCGCTGGGACGGCTCTGGTCGGCGCCCTGGCGCGGTCGCACCAGCTCGACTTGATGGCCGCGTGCACGCAGGCCCTCGCACAGGCGGCCAAGGGTATTGGCCACCCCGTTGATCTCGGGCGGGAAGGTTTCGGTGATGAGCGTGATGTGGAGCGAAGCTGTCGTCATGACCCACAGTGTCGTCGTGGGCCATGTCGTCATTGTGTCAACGGCATGATGGATTTATGACTGGGTCACTTTTTGCTGCTGCGCCATCGCCTCGGCCCCTTGTTCGCGCACCCAGAACAACGTCGCGCCGGCCACCGCCGCCGGCATCATCAGCAGGTTGACCACCGGCACCAGCAACACCAGGTAAACGATGCCGCCGAAGCTCATGCTCTGCCAGCGTTTCTGGCGCAGCCAGGCGAGCATTTCGTTCCAGCCCAGCTTGTGGTTGTCGGCCGGGTAGTCGATGTATTGGATCGCCATCATCCACACGCCAAACAACAGCCACAACGGCGCGGCGATCAGGTTGACCACGGGAATGAACGAGAGGATAAACAAGCCGATGGCCCGCGGCAGGAAGTAGCCCAGCTTGCGCATTTCCCGCGCCAGGGTGCGCGGCACCATGGCGATCAGCTCGCCCCAGCTGAAGGCCGGGAAATCATCGGTGCCGCGCACCACCACTTCGACTTTCTCCGAGAGAAAGCCATTGAACGGCGCCGCGATGATGTTGGCCAGCATGGTGAAGGTGAAAAACACCATCAATACCACCAGCACCACAAACAGCGGCCAGATCAGGTAATTCAGGAAGCTCAGCCAGTTCGGCAGCGTCGGCATCAGGTGGTCGACCCATAGGCTGAACTGATGACCGGCGAAATAGATCAAGCCGACGAACAGCACCAGGTTGATCGCCAGCGGCAGCAGTACAAACAGGCGCAAGCCAGGGCTCAACACCAGTTTGAGGCCTTCACGCAGGTATTGCGGGCCGGAAAGAACAGGGGCGGGCATGGAGAACTCCGAGCAAGGGACGAACGCGCCGACCTTACCGGCTTTACCTCTTGGGCGAAAGCGGCGACATCAGCAGAAACAAACGTGTCGATCAACCGGCTCGACTGCATAGAGACCGCCTATGAGCTGGATTGTTATTGCGTATTTCCTTAATCTTGCCCCCCTCGATACGCTGCATCCATTATTTTCAGGGCCCGCGAGTTCAAGCCTTCCCCAAGTGCTTCGTGGTCCCTTTTTTATTCCAGCCGCCTTGTAGTCCGGGCGGTCGATAGGAGTGAGTCATGTCTGCTACCCGTCATTCGCGAGTGATTATTCTCGGTTCCGGCCCTGCCGGTTACAGCGCTGCCGTCTACGCTGCCCGGGCCAACCTCAAGCCGCTGCTGATCACCGGCATGCAGGCGGGCGGTCAGTTGACCACCACCACTGAAGTCGACAACTGGCCGGGCGACGTCCACGGCCTGACCGGTCCGGTGCTGATGGAACGCATGAAAGAACACGCCGAGCGCTTTGAAACCGAGATCGTGTTTGATCACATCAACCAGGTCGACTTTTCCAAAAAGCCTTACAGCCTGACCGGCGACAGCGGCGTGTACACCTGTGACGCGCTGATCATCGCCACCGGCGCTAGCGCCCGTTACCTGGGCCTGCCATCGGAAGAGGCGTTCATGGGCAAAGGCGTTTCGGCCTGCGCGACCTGCGACGGTTTCTTCTACCGCAACAAGCCGGTCGCCGTGGTTGGCGGCGGCAACACCGCAGTGGAAGAAGCGCTGTACCTGGCCAACATCGCCAGCACCGTGACCCTGGTTCACCGCCGCGAGACCTTCCGCGCCGAGAAGATCCTGATCGACAAGCTGCACGCTCGTGTCGCTGAAGGCAAGATCATCCTCAAGCTCAACGCCACCCTCGACGAAGTCCTGGGCGACAACATGGGCGTGACCGGTGCGCGCCTGAAAAACAACGACGGCAGCTTCGACGAGCTGACAGTCGACGGCGTGTTCATCGCCATCGGCCACACTCCGAACACCTCGCTGTTCGAAGGCGTACTGGAAGCCAAAGACGGTTACCTGGTAGTGCAGGGCGGCCGTGAAGGCAACGCCACTGCGACCAACATCGAAGGTATCTTCGCCGCCGGTGACGTGGCCGACCACGTGTACCGCCAGGCCATCACCTCGGCCGGCGCCGGTTGCATGGCGGCACTGGATGCCGAGCGTTACCTCGACGGCCTGCAGAACGCTACGTTCTGAACCTGTTGAACCAAAAAAACCGGCTGCGAGGCCGGTTTTTTTATGCGCGGGATTTAAACAGCGCCGCCATCTTGAAGTGCTAACCCAATCACTGTGGGAGCTGGCTTGCCTGCGATGGCGGTGTATCAGTCACACCGCCATCGCGGGCAAGCCCGGCTCCCACACTGACCGGGTTTTCAAATTGAATCAGCGGCGGGTCAGGGGTGGCGCAGTAAATTTCACACCCGCCAAACCATGGGCAATCAACGCCCGGATATTGCCATGGTCACTGCCCTCAGGCGTGGCCACCACCGAACGGTAATGCTCACCAAACGCCAGCAGCGCTTGCTGATCGCTCAACCCTTCCAGCAACGCCAGACCCAAGGTCTTGCATGAACCTTCGTTCTGTCCGGCAGCGTTTTCCACATCGCCATTGGTAAAGGCTTGCGGCTGATAGTCGTAACCGGCAGCAACAAAGGCCAGGGTATCGGCAAAAACATGTTCGCCGCTGTCGAGGCTGGCGCGCAGGGTGTTCAAATCAGTCATGGGTTTTTCCTTTGGCAAACGCGGCCTGCTGGTCGGCGCTGGCTTCTTTCTGGTACTGGGCTTTCCATTCGGCGTAGGGCATGCCGTACACCACTTCGCGGGCGTCATCCAGGCTCAGCTCGATCTGGCGCTCATCGGCTTCGGCCTTGTACCACTTGGACAAGCAGTTGCGGCAGAAACCCGAGAGGTTCATGAGGTCGATGTTCTGCACATCCTTGCGGCTGTCCAGATGGGCCACCAGCCGGCGGAAAGCGGCGGCTTCGAGTTCGAGGCGTTGTTGATCGTTCATAAGGCTCACTGCAGGTTCAGGGTTAGCGGCTGGCCGCCAGGGTAATCGACACCGATTCGGCAAAGCGCAGCGCATGGGGCTTGTCCACTTCGACCTCGGCGTACAGCACCGAGTCATTGCCCATCACCAGGTCCAGCACTTCCTGGGTCAGGCGCTCCAGCAGGGCAAAGCGGTTGCCTTCGACATGGGCGATGATCGCCTTGGTGATGGTGCGGTAGTTCAGCGCGTGGTCGATGTCGTTGTCGCGCACGGCTTCCTGGGCGGCATACAGGATGGTCAGGTTGATCAGCACATCCTGCTTGTTGAGGATTTCGTCCTCATTGATGCCGATATAGGTGCGCAGGCACAGGTCCTTGACCCGGATGCGTGCCATGCCTGGTTGAAGTTGTGGCATTGCTACTTGCTCCGTCCGATCAGTTGCAGGAACTCCATGCGCGTGGTGGTCGACTCGCGGAACGCGCCGAGCATCACGGAGGTGTTCATGGTTGAATTCTGTTTTTCCACGCCGCGCATCATCATGCACATGTGCCTGGCCTCGATCACCACGGCCACGCCGGCGGCCTGGGTCACGTCCTGGATGGCGTCGGCGATTTGCCGCGTGAGGTTTTCCTGGATCTGCAGACGCCGGGCGAACATGTCGACGATGCGCGCCAGTTTCGACAGGCCCAGCACCTTGCCGGTCGGAATATAGGCCACATGGGCCTTGCCGATAAAGGGCAGCAGGTGGTGTTCGCACAATGAATAGAGCTCGATGTCCTTGAGGATCACCATCTCGTCATTGTCAGATGCGAACAGCGCGCCGTTGACGATTTCTTCCAGGTTCTGTTCGTAGCCATGACACAGGTATTGCATGGCCTTGGCAGCGCGCTTGGGCGTGTCGAGCAAGCCTTCGCGCTCCGGGTCTTCACCCAGGCCTTTGAGGATCTCGCGGTAGTGTTGGGGCAGGGACAAAGTCATACAACATCCTCAAAAACGGCTACTTGATATGCCGCCCGCCGTTGACGGTCAGGGTGGTACCGGTGACATAGGGGTTGTCCAGCAGGTAACGCACGCTCTGGTAGATCACCTCGGGGCCGGGCTCGATGCCCAGGGCCGACTTGGCCAGCACCTTGGCGCGGTAGGCGTCGTCATCGCCCTGGTTGAACATCACCATCGCCGGGGCGATGCCGTTGACCTTGATCGAGGGTGCGAACTGCGCGGCAAACGACAGCGTCAAGCTGTCGAGGCCGGCCTTGGTCGCGCAGTACGCGATGTGTTGACGGCTGCCCTTGCGCACGACGTCGTCGCTGATGTGCACGATGTCGGCCGGTGCCGAGCGTTGCAGCAAGGGTGAACAATGCAGGTTGATGAGGTACGGCGCAAGCATGTGCACGCTGAACATGTCGACGAAGGCACGGCTTTCGTCGCCAGGCGTTTCAGCGACCCAGGCCGAGGCGTTGTGAATGATCGCCCGCAGGCTTTGGGTATGGGTGTTCAGTTCAGCGATAAACGCCAGGATCCCGGCTTCATCGCTGAAATCCGCAAAAATGCCGATCGCACCGCGCTCGCGCAACGCGTGCACGCCGGGCCGCTCGCTGCGGTAGCTGAAAATCACCGGGTGGCCCTCGTCCAGCAGGCGTTGGGCGCAATGCAGGCCAACACGCTGGCCGGCACCGGTGATCAGGATCGGGGCGTTCGTTGCAGTCATTGGGAGGCTCGGGTCGCTGGCAGGGTGAAACTATACCAGCGCGCGTCGCCCCTGTGCTCAAGCCGCGGCTTCACGCACCTTGCGCGCAGGGGTTGGGTGCAGCCAGTTCGCCAACAGGTGCGTGGACAACGGAATAAACAGGTAAACCATCAAGGGCGTCAGCGCCAGGGTGCTGACCAGCACACGGGGCAGCAGCGCCAGTTCATTGAGCAGCGGGCCCAGCACAAAGTTGAACAGCAGCGATACCGGGAAAAACGCCAGCCAGATCGCCACAGCCTGCTTCCAGCGTGGTGGCCGCGCGCCTGCCGCGCCGAACCAGCCGTCGATGCCGCGTACGCGGTGCTCGGACGGGTCGGCAAACAATTCGCTGCCACGGCCCAGCCAGGCACTGCGCGATGCGGAAAACTCCCAGGCATGCAGGGTTTTTTCATCGGCAAAGCGGAAGATAATCTGGAATTCATCATCATGGGGCGGCGGTGCAAGCACGCCTGAGCCCAGGTAACCGGGAAAGTCGGTGGCCAATTGCTCGCCTTCACGCAGCCAGGCCATCAGTTCTTCGTAGCGACCCTTGGCCACGCGGCGCACAACCATCAGGGTGACGGGAGAGGTAGACATTGTGTATCTCCGGATAGACGGGTGCGCTGGGCCGGGTAGGCGGCGCACAAACGAAGCTGCGGGGTGCTGCAGCTTTGCTGAAATAACAGGCAAGGATTATTCCTGTTTCAGCGAAATACGCCAGATACTTTGGTCGGCCCATCGTGCAACTTGAATCGGCCCGCCGAATAAGCGTTAAATAGGCCCCACATCGACACGGATGTTCTTGACCTCTAATGCCCGAAATTATTGCTCCCCAGCGCGAAACATCCCCAGTGAACGCACCCGCTTGCGCTGACCTTTTCCCGATTCGTGAAGTCGCTCGGCTGACCGGCGTCAACCCGGTGACCTTGCGTGCCTGGGAGCGGCGCTACGGCCTTATCCAGCCCACCCGCACCGAAAGCGGGCACCGGTTATATTCGCGCAACGACATCGACACGGTGCACCGGATTCTCGACTGGATCGAACGTGGCGTGGCGGTGAGTAAAGTCGCCAGGATCCTCGCGCGAGGCGAGCGGTTCGGCGAACCTGGCGCGGTTTCCGAGGCTGCGCTGCAATGGCGCCAGTGGCAACGCCAGCTGCGCATGGCCATCAGCGCGTTCGACGACCGCCAGTTGGACCTGCTCTACGGCCAGCTCTGTTGCGATTATCCGCTGCCCATCGTGTTTCAAGACATCCTCATGCCGCTCTGGCAGGAGTTGTTGCGTCACCAGGGGCGTTTCGGCCAGGCCAGCGAATGGCTGTTCTTCGACAGCTTCCTGCGCTCGCGTGCCGCGCAACGCCTCCAGGCCGCCGCCGCCGTGCCGGGGCCGCGCGTGCTGGTGGCGGCGATTGCCGGGGAATGCCGCGAGCTGGAGTTGTTGGTCGCGGGCCTGTTGATGGCGGCGGACAAACTTGCGGTAAAACTACTGGGCGTCGGCCAGCCGTTCGATGAGTTGACCCTGGTCTGTGAAAAGACCAAGCCGCAAGCCCTGGTGCTGTTTTCCAATCGTGCCCCCAGCAGTGATCTGCCGCAGCGGCTCAAGCGCCTGGCGCTGACGTTGAATTGCCCGTTGTTGCTGGCCGGCGATGCAGCGGACCTGGCGCAGGAAAGCCTGGCAGGCTCGTCAATCGGCTGCCTGGGTAATGAGGGGCAATTGATGCAACGACGCTTGCAGCTCTTCCTGAGCGGTAGCCTCGACACCTGATATCAAGCATGGACTTCTGGGTGAACCAGGCGGTGCTGGTGCAGGATGAACTGGCGCAGGCGCTCGGTTTCATCGGCGCTGCCTTGGCTCAGTCGGTAGGCGAACAGCCCACGCGCGGTTTCCCGTTCGAACGATCCGCGCAGCGCAATGCGTTCATAGCCCGAAGGGCTGAACCACAGCGAAAAGGTCTTGGGCGGTTTGATCCGGCCACGAATTTCTATCAGCACCCCCTTGAATGACACTTCGCGCACCCACAACGCGCCTGGGTTGCCCTTGATATTCTCCAGGGCCACCGGTGTTTCAAGCACCAGGCGCCACGGCCGGATCATCGGCCCATCCTCGAAAATACTCGGCACGCCCAGGCGCAGGTGGACCGCATGAAACTCATCCTCCACCAGCTGCAGTGGAAACGTCAGTTGCTGGTTGTCGAACTGGGCCTGGATGGTGACATGGTCATGAGCGGCCAGGCGGGTGAGCAAGTCGCGGATCTGCGCGCCACCGTTGACCGTCAGGCTCGACGATGCATCCCGCACGTTGAGTTGCGGGTTGTGCTGCATGTTCTGAATGAACTCCAGCTCATCCTGGGTCAGAAGCGCGTCGCGTTGCATCGCCATTGCTCAATAGGTGGAGTGTTAAAGTGCCATTATCCCCTTTACTGACTCCTTTTTCTAAATTTTGTTAGATCCGCTCGTCGTTTTGAGCGACGCCAGCTCGGCTTTCACCTGGGCCAATTCAGCTTCCAACTGGGTGACGCGCTGCTGGGCTTTGACCTGCAAGGTGACGTCCTTCTGCACACCGACGAAATAGGTCTGCCTGTCGGCCTCGTTATAAACTGTTGAAAGTGACAGTTCATTCCAGAAATGGCTGCCGTCCTTGCGGTAATTGCGCAGGATTTCGCGGCAGGCCCCGCCACTTTCCAACGCCTCCCGAATCGCCATCAGGGCCGGCTGATCGCGGTCGCCCGACTGCAGGAAGCGGCAATCCTGATAGAGGATTTCATCCAGCGTGTAGCCGGTCATGCGTTCGAATGCCGGGTTGACGTAGATCAGCGGCTTGTCCAGGCCTTCCCGTTCGGCGACGACGATGCCGTCGTTAGAGGCGTTGATCACCAGTTGCATCAGCTTGGCGTTAATCATTGAGCGGTCCATGGCTTGTTGTGGAGTAAGGAGTTTATGGCAACGCCTGAATGTTGCACGGGGTGCGCTGAAAAATTTGCGTCAGCTGCTAATATCCCAGGCTTTCGCTCAACTACAGGATCAGATTGATGAAAGTCGCCATCCTTTCCGGCTCGGTCTACGGCACTGCTGAAGAAGTGGCCCGCCACGCCGCCGATCTCCTCAATGCCGCCGGTTTCGAGGCCTGGCACAACCCGCGAGCCAGCCTGGCGGATGTGCAGGCATTTGCACCGGACGCCTTTCTGGCGGTCACGTCCACCACCGGCATGGGCGAGTTGCCCGATAACCTGCAACCCCTGTATTCGAGTATCCGCGACCAACTGCCCGCCGCTTGGCGCGGCCTGCCCGGTGCGGTAATCGGCCTGGGCGACGCCAGCTATGGCGATACGTTCTGCGCCGGTGGCGAGCAACTGCGCGAGCTGTTCGGTGAACTGGGCGTGCGCGAAGTGCTGCCGATGCTGCGCCTGGACGCCAGCGAAAGCGTCACCCCGGAAACGGACGCCGAACCGTGGCTGGCCGAACTGATCATTGCGCTGCGCGGTTGACCGCAAACGCCCGCAGCAACGCTATTGCGTGGCTTTGTTGACGGCACTTCTCTGGCGTCACTTGCACGAATTTGGACTATTCTCAACGCTGACTCGCAGGGTCATCAAGCTGGCTGCCAAGGCAACTACGGCGGCGTTGAGGTCTGACTAGACTGGCCCCTCACTCAAAAAATAATAAGAAAGTGCGCCAAGGAGGTCGTTAACGTGAGCCTAGCCCCCGTTGCATCACTGCATGTCAAAGATCAGGTCAGCGCTGCCGAGTGGCAAGCCCGCGTCGACCTGGCAGCCTGTTATCGCCTGGTGGCGATGCACGGTTGGGACGACCTGATCTTCACCCACATCTCGGCCAAGGTGCCGGGCACCGATGACTTCCTGATCAACCCTTATGGGCTGATGTTCCACGAGATCACCGCGTCGAGCCTGGTCAAGGTCGACCAGGCGGGCAACAAGCTGATGGACAGCCCCTACGAGATCAACCCGGCGGGCTACACCATTCACAGCGCCATCCACGAAGTGCGTCACGATGTGACCTGCGTGTTGCATACCCACACCGCCGCCGGTGTCGCGGTGGCGGCGCAGAAGCAAGGCGTGTTGCCGATCAGCCAGCAATCGATATTCGTGTTGTCGAGCCTGGCCTATCACGCCTACGAAGGGGTGGCGTTGAACCCTGAAGAGAAGGTGCGCTTGCAGGCCGATCTAGGTCAGAACAATTTCCTGATGCTGCATAACCATGGCCTGCTGACCTGCGGCAGCACCATCGCCGACACCTTCCTGATGATGTTTACCTTCCAGCGCGCCTGCGATATCCAGGTCCTGGCACAAAACGGCGGCGCGCAATTGATACCCATCGGGCCGCAGATACTCGCGGGCGCCAAGGCGATGGTGGCGGCGGTCACCAAGAGCGCGCAAGGCATGGGGGGAGCGCTGGCCTGGCCGGCGCTGCTGCGCACGTTGGACAGTCGGGACCCAGGGTATAGACACTGATGCCACTCGCCGAGATCCCGCTCAGCGTCTGGCGCAAACGCAGCCAGACATTCGACTTCCACGGCCGCACCATCCGTTATTGGGTAGCGGGGCAGGGTGAGCCGTTGCTGCTGATCCATGGCTTCCCCACCGCCAGTTGGGACTGGCATTACCTGTGGCAGCCCCTGGCCCAGCGCAACCTGGTGATTGCCTGCGACATGCTCGGTTTTGGCGATTCGGCCAAGCCATTGGACCATGGCTACTGCCTGCTGGAACAAGCGGATTTGCAGCAGGCGCTGCTGGCGCACTTGCGTGTTGAGCAGCCGGTGCACGTGCTGGCCCACGACTACGGTGACAGCGTTGCCCAGGAATTGCTGGCTCGGCACTACGAAGGTCGCTTTCACATGGCCAGCTGTGTGTTTCTCAACGGTGGGCTGTTTCCTGAGACCCATCGGCCAGCGCTGGTGCAAAAGCTCTTGCTCAGCCCCCTGGGGTGGATGGTCGGCCGCGCCTTCGGGCGCAATGCCTTGGCGAACAGCTTCAACCAGATATTCGGCCCCAATACCCGCCCCAGTGAAAGCGCCCTGGATGATTTCTGGAGTCTGATCGAGTGTCACGAAGGTACGCGCATCCTGCACAAACTCATCGGCTACCTTCCCCAACGGCAGCGACTGCGTGAGCGCTGGGTCGCGGCGATGCAACAAGGCGAAGTGCCGTTGCGCGTGATCGACGGCCAGGTCGACCCGATCTCTGGCGCCCATATGGTGGAGCGCTACCACCAGTTGGTGCCCCACGCCGACACGGTGTTGCTGGCCAATATCGGCCACTACCCGCAGGTCGAAGCGCCGGTGCAGGTGCTCAAGCATTACCTGGCGTTTCGTGAGCGGATCAGTTGCCCGGTGTCGCGCGCGGCCTATTCCTGAAACAAATCCCCGCCAGATGTAGAGATTTATGTGGGAGCTGGCTTGCCTGCGATAGCATCACCGCGTTGTCACTGGCACACCGAGGCGATCCCATCGCGGGCAAGCCCGGCTCCCACACAAGCCAGCTCTCAGCGCCATCATCCCTGCGCCTTATCGAGCACCATTCAGCCTCAGCCGTATCTATTGTGACCCGCGCCCCGGTGCCTGACACTCGACCCATTCCCATTGTCGCCATTGGAGTTCGGAATGAGTGAGTCAGTGCAGTTCCAGGATAAGGTCGTGATCGTCACCGGGGCCGGCGGCGGATTGGGCCGGGCCCATGCGCTGCTGTTCGCCAGGCACGGCGCCAAGGTGCTGGTGAACGATCTGGGCGGCTCCACCCAGGGCGAAGGCGCCAGTGCCTCGGCCGCTGACCGGGTCGTGGCCGAAATTCGTGAAGCTGGCGGCATTGCCGAGGCCAACCATGATTCTGTCACCGACGGTGACAAGATCGTACAGAACGCCCTCGACGCTTTCGGCCGTATCGATGTAGTGGTCAACAACGCCGGCATCCTGCGCGACAAGACCTTCCACAAAATGGACGACAGCGATTGGGACCTGGTTTACCGGGTGCATGTCGAAGGCGCCTACAAAGTCACCCGCGCCGCCTGGCCCCACCTGCGTGAGCAAGGCTACGGCCGGGTGATCTTTACCGCGTCCACCTCGGGCATCTACGGCAATTTCGGCCAGTCCAACTACGGCATGGCCAAGCTCGGCCTGTATGGGCTGACGCGCACCCTGGCGTTGGAAGGGCGCAAGAACAACATCCTGGTCAACGCGATCGCCCCCACCGGCGCTACGCGCATGACCGAAGGCCTGATCCCGCCGCAAGTGTTCGAGCGCCTCAAGCCGGAGCTGGTCAGCCCGTTGGTGGTGTACCTGGGCAGCGAGGCGTGCCAGGAAACCTCAGGCCTGTTTGAAGTCGGCGGCGGCTGGATCGGCAAGACCCGCTGGGAGCGCAGCCTGGGCGTGGGCTTTGACCCCGAAGCCGGGTTCTCTCCCGAGGATGTGGCGGCGCATTGGCAGCAGATCTGCGATTTCGAAGGGGCCGCCCATCCCAAGGACAACATCGAGGCGTTGAAGGAGATGATGGCCAATTTGCAGAAATACAGCCTGTGATCATTGCTGAAAAAGCTTGAATCCTACGGGGCGCTGTTGGCGCCCCGTTTTATTTCGGGCATAAAAAAGGCCGCTGCATAGGCAGCGGCCGAAGTAAGACGTTGGATCAAGGAGCGACAAATCAACGTCAGTGAACACCGTTAACGAATTGAAAAAATCATCAATCCATTCAAGTCTGGCTTTTCTTCCAGCGGTGGAAGTGGGCCGTTGGCCCTGAAAGCCCGCTAAGCATAGTGGCTTGTAACAAGATAAGTAATGCCGGTTCATGACAATGACTGTTACGCAAACCGCAACAGTGGCAGCGCGCGCCATCCATTCTCCTGATAACCCGTAATCCATGCGGCGCATGCCCACGCCCAGACCCAGGCCAGAGCGCCCGCTAATCCTTTCGAGCGACAACACGAATCCCTCCTTGGTGCGCTTATCGCTCCTGACGGGCGGCAGTAGGGTGGGGCCTTCTGTCACTCACCGGGGAAGACGCATGACAAAAACAACAATGCGCGCCATCTTCAAGCCACAGGCGCTGGCCGCTGCGGTTGCATTGGGTTGCTGTGCCCAGGCACAGGCTG
Source organism: Pseudomonas cedrina subsp. cedrina (assembly GCF_001983175.1). GTDB lineage: Bacteria > Pseudomonadota > Gammaproteobacteria > Pseudomonadales > Pseudomonadaceae > Aquipseudomonas > Aquipseudomonas cedrina. Next base: position 593,044 of record NZ_MNPW01000001.1, on the reverse strand, counting down.
TTTCATTCAATATTGGCGAGATCGAAGGGCAATTCGACTCCTCGCTGTCGGTAGGCTCCAGTTGGGGCATGCGTGATGCCGACAAGAAACTGGTGGGTACCGTCAATGGCGGTACCGGCCAAGCGTCCACCGGTGATGACGGGCGCTTGAATTTCAAGAAGGGCGAGACCTTCTCCAAGATCTTCAAGGGCCTGCACGACCTTGAACTGAAATACGGCGACACCGGCGTGTTTGTGCGCGGCAAGTACTGGTACGACTTCGAACTCAAGGACGAAGACCGCGAGTTCAAGCCCATCAGCGACCACAACCGCAAGGAAGGCGCCAAATCCAGTGGAGCGCAGATCCTCGACGCCTTCGTCTACCACAACTACTCGCTGGGCGACCTGCCGGGCACCGTGCGTGCGGGCAAGCAGGTGGTGAGCTGGGGCGAAAGTACCTTCATCGGCAACTCCATCAACAGCATCAACCCCATCGACGTCTCGGCGTTTCGCCGCCCAGGTGCCGAAATCAAGGAAGGCCTGATCCCGGTGAACATGCTGTTCGCCTCCCAGGGCCTGACCAACCAGCTGACCGTCGAAGGGTTCTACCAGTTGGAATGGGACCAGACGGTGCTGGATAACTGCGGCACTTACTTTGGCGGCGATGTGGCGGCGGATGGCTGCACCAATAACTACACCGTCGGGAACCCGGCGATCAGGCCATTGCAACCTGTGGCGGCGGCGTTCGGCCAAGGATTTGGCGCGACCAGTGAAGGCGTGATTGTACGTCGCGCCGGCGACCGCGATGCGCGGGATTCCGGCCAGTTCGGCACCGCCTTGCGCTGGCTGGGGGATGACACCGAGTACGGCCTGTACTTCATGAACTACCACAGCCGTACACCCATCGTGGGCACCATCACCAACACGACCAGCCTGGCTACACTCGGCGCGATCTCCGGCACCGCCAACGCCATCGCGCCAGGCTCCGGTGCCGGCCTGGTCCAGAGCCTGATGCTTGGACGTGGCCAGTATTACCTCGACTATCCGGAAGACATCCGCCTGTTCGGCGCCAGTTTCTCCACCACCTTGCCCACCGGCACGGCGTGGAGCGGGGAAATCAGCTATCGGCCCAATGCTCCGGTGCAACTCAATTCCACCGACCTGACCCTGGCCCTGATCAATCCCGTAGCCGGCCAGTTGGCCTCACCCATCCGCAGCAACTTCGGCTCCGACAATAAGGGCTACCGCCGCAAGGAGATCACCCAGATCCAAAGCAGCATGACCCAGTTCTTCGACCAGGTCCTGGGCGCCGAGCGCCTGACCCTGGTGGGCGAAGCGGCCATCGTGCACGTCGGCGGCCTGGAGGATAAATCCAAGCTGCGCTACGGCCGCGACTCGGTGTACGGCGCCTATGGTTTCCAGGGCGACACCGACGGTTTCGTGACGTCCACCTCCTGGGGCTACCGTGCGCGGGCGATCCTGGACTACAACAACGTGATCGCCGGGATCAACCTCAAGCCCAACCTGTCCTGGTCCCACGACGTCGCCGGCTACGGCCCCAACGGCCTGTTCAACAAAGGCGCCAAGGCCATCAGCGCGGGTGTCGACGCGGACTACCGCAACACCTACACCGCCAGCCTCAGCTACACCGACTTTTTTGGCGGTGACTACAACACCCTGACCGACCGTGACTTCCTCGCCCTCAGCTTCGGCGTGAACTTCTGATCTGGCTTAAAGAAGGACAAGACTCTATGCGTAAGATATTTGCGGTAATGGCCCTCAGCCTGTTGGCAGCCAACGTAATGGCCGCTGTGTCGCCGGACGAGGCGGCCAAGCTGGGCACCACCTTGACCCCGGTAGGCGCCGAAAAATCCGGCAACGCCGATGGTTCTATCCCGGCCTGGACCGGCGGCATTCCGAAAAACGCCGGCGCGGTGGACAGCAAAGGCTTCCTCGCCGACCCGTTTGCCAGTGAAAAGCCGCTGTTCGTGATCACCGCGGCCACGGTCGACAAGTACAAGGACAAACTCTCCGACGGCCAGGTCGCGATGTTCAAGCGCTACCCCGAGACCTACAAGATCCCGGTCTACCCGACCCACCGCACGGTCAACCTGCCGCCCGACATCTATGAGTCGATCAAGCGCAGCGCGCTGAACGTCAAGGCGATCAACGACGGCAACGGCCTGGAAAACTTCACCGGCAACCGCTACTACGCCTTCCCGATTCCCAAGAATGGCGTGGAGGTGCTGTGGAACCACATCACCCGCTACCACGGGGGCAACCTGCGCCGCATCATCACCCAGGCCACGCCGCAGACCAACGGCAGCTACACGCCGATCCGTTTCGAGGAAGAAGTGGCGGTGCCGCAACTGATCCCCGACATGGACCCGGCCAAGGGTGCCAACGTGCTGACCTTCTTCAAGCAGTCAGTGACCGCGCCGGCGCGCCTGGCGGGTAACGTGCTGCTGGTGCATGAAACCCTCGACCAGGTGAAGGAGCCGCGCCTGGCGTGGATCTACAATGCCGGCCAGCGTCGCGTACGTCGTGCACCGCAAGTGGCCTATGACGGGCCGGGCACCGCGTCCGATGGGCTGCGCACTTCCGACAACTTCGACATGTTCTCGGGCGCCCCGGACCGTTACGACTGGAAGCTGGTGGGCAAGAAGGAGATGTACATCCCCTACAACAGCTACAAACTCGACCAGCCGACGCTCAAGTACGACGACATCATCAAGGCGGGCCATATCAACCAGGACCTGACCCGCTATGAGCTGCACCGCGTGTGGGAAGTGGTGGGCACGGTCAAGCCGAGCGAGCGGCACATCTACGCCAAGCGCCACATGTACATCGACGAAGACAGCTGGCAGGTGGCACTGGTGGATCACTACGATGGCCGTGGCCAATTGTGGCGGGTTGCCGAAGGCCATGCGCAGTTCTACTACAACCACCAGACCCCGGCCTACACCGTGGAAACCCTGTACGACATCATCGCCGGGCGCTACCTCGCGTTGGGCATGAAGAACGAAGAGAAGAGCAGCTTTGTGTTCGGCTTCGATGCCAGGGCGGCGGACTACACCCCGGCGGCACTGAGGGCTGAAGGCGTGCGTTGATTCTCCTGAAATACAATCCAAATGTGGGAGCTGGCTTGCCTGCGATAGCGGTAGTGAATTCACCACCGCCATCGCAGGCAAGCCAGCTCCCACAGTGGGTTTTGTGCATGTCTTTCAATCATTGTGCTGAATCTTTCTTCAACAAACGCCAACCACAGGGCTAGGGTAGCGGTCAGGTTGCATAACAATAAGAACGCAGGATGCAGCAATGACCGCCATGACACGCTGCCTGGACCGTCCTGGATTCATGCCTCGGCTGTCCGCCCACCATCTGCTGCGCCCGCGCTTGGCCGAGCCGTTGCTGGCGGCGCCGGTGCGGGTCAAGTTGCTGTGCGCACCTGGCGGCAGCGGCAAGAGTGCGTTGCTGGCCGAGTGCGCATTGCAGGCGCCGGCGGGCTGCCAAGTCTTCTGGCTGCCGCTCAATGGCGCTGCCCTGGGCCCGAGCGACTTTTGCCGGCGCCTGGCGCAGAACCTCGGTCTGCCGTTCACCGATGAAGCGACGCTGCTGCTGGACCTGGCTCGCTGGCAGGCCCCGGCATGGTTGTTCATTGATGACTTCTGCCGTTTACCCACCGCCGAAACCGATGCATTGCTCGACCGTTTGCTGACCGCCGGCAGTCCGGCCTTGACCTGGTGGCTCGGCGCACGGCGCCGGCCCCTGTGCAATTGGCCCCGGTTGCTGCTCGACGACGAACTGCTGGAGTGTGGCGCCGACCTGGCGTTCAGCCCTGCCGAGATCCAGCAACTGCTCATTCATTCCCCGGGACAATCCGTCGACAGCGTCATGCAGTTCAGTGCCGGCTGGTGCGCCGGTGCGCGTATCGCCTTGCTGGGGGAAGGTCACCCGCAAAAGACCTTGCTCGATTATTTGCAACACGAGCTGTTCAACACCTTGGCGCCCGAACTGGCCGAAGCCTGGCGCGTGCTGGCGCATCTGCCGCGTTTCAATCCGGGGTTATGCGAGCACCTGTTCGGCGCAGGCGACGGTGGCCAATACCTGCGCGAGCTACAGGCTCTCGGCGCGTTTATCCAGTCTTGGGAAGACACCGACTGGCTGCAGGTTTTCCCTCCGCTTGCGCAGTTGCTGCGCGATGAACCCTGGCCGGCCAAGCGCTCCTGGCACCGGCGCGCGTGCCAATGGTTCACCGCCGAACAGGACTGGCAGGCGGCGTTTGAACAGGCGCTGCTGGCCGAAGAATACGAAGTGGCGGTCAGCCTGTTACAGCACTTCAGTTTCGAAGACCTGTTCCGCCAGCAGAACGCCGTACTGCTGCTGCGCCTGCATGAAGAGCATGGCGATGAATTGATGCTCGGTTCGGCGCAACTGGTGGGGCTGGTGACGGCGGCGCTGCTGTTTGCCGGGCGTTTCGAGCAGGCCGCGCAGTGTATCGATCAGCTTGCGCGGTTCGCGCCGCAACCGACGGCGGCGCAACAACGGCACTTGCTCGCGCGGTGGCAGGCGCAGTGGGGTTGGCTGCTGCATCTGGACGGCGATGCCGAGCGTTCGCGCGAACATTTCATCGAAGCGCTGCAAGCTTTGCCCGACAGCGCCTGGACGTCGCGGTTGATGTGCTTGTCGGGGCTGACTCAACAAGCCCTGCTGCGCGGTGAACTGGACGTGGCCCAGACCCTCAACCGCGAGGCGTTGTGCCTGGCCCGCGCCCATGGCTCGTTGCTGCTCGAAGCCTTGCTTGAGTTGGACCACGCGCAATTGCTGGAGCAGCGCGGTGCTCCCTATCGCGCCCAGAGCCTGCTGGAAAACGTGCAGGCGATGTTGCTCAAACAGCAACTCACGGCCGGGCCATTGGGGGGGCGTATCGCGCTGCGGCGCGGGCATCTGGCGTTGCGCCAAGGGCACGACAGCCTGGCCGCCGAGTGCTTCGAGGCCGGCTTGAAGATCTGCCTGCACAGCCAGGACAAGCGTGTGCTCTACGGGTTTCTCGGCCTGGCCCTGTTGGCCGCCAACCGTGGCGACTATGCCCAGGCGTTTGTGCAACTGCGCGAGGCCGAACGGCTGATGCAGCAACGCCAGGTGCCCGACACGGTATACCGCGCGGTGTTGCTGCTGGTCAGCGGACACTTCTGGTTGCAGCAGGGCCGCGCCGAATTGACCGCGCAAGCGATGCGCCGCGTCCTTCGCCATTTTCGCGGGCCCCAAGCCAAGCAAGCGCCGCCGGCCACCCTGGAACTGATCCCGCGCCTGGAATACCTGCTGGTGCTGGCGGAAGTGAAATTGGGCTGTGCCGATCAGCCGCTGGCGCGGCTCAACGCCCTGCTGCAAACCACGCGTCAACGCGGCATGCTCTGCCTGGAAACCGAACTGCACCTGGTGGTGGGCGAAGTCGCCTGGCACGTCGGCGACCCTGTCCTGGCGCGCCGCTCGCTGCAAACCGGGCTGGAGCTGGCGGCGCGTTGCCAGGTGCAGCAGGCGATCCGCGAACTGCGGCTGCGTTCACCGGCGCTGTTGAGCGAGCTGGGCATGGAACCGGCGGTGTCGACTTCGGGCGTACTGGACAATCCCCTCAGCCAGCGCGAGTTGGAAGTGCTGCAGTTAATCGCCCTGGGCAACTCCAACCTGGAAATTGCCGATCGCCTGTTCATCTCTTTGCACACCGTCAAGACTCATGCGCGGCGCATCCACAGCAAGTTAGGGGTGGAACGGCGTACGCAAGCGGTGGCCAAGGCGAAAAACCTGGGGTTGATGACCTAGGCGCAGAACGCCTGGCGGTACTCGCCGGGCGTGGCGCCCATGGCCTGGCGAAAGCGGTGGGTGAAGTGGCTGGCGCTGGAAAACCCGCACATCAAGGCAATCTCCCCCAAGGCCAGCGTGCCACCGCGTAGCAGGGCCTGCGCACGGGCCAGCCGTCGCGCCAGCAGGTATTGATGGGGCGGCAGGCCGAAGCTCTGGCGGAACATCCGCGCGAAATGGTATTCCGACAGCGCACACAGTCCGGCCAGTTGGCCCAGGCTGATCGGTTCCTCCAGATGCTGCTCGACATACTCCACCAACAATCGCCGTTGATACGCCGCCAACCCGCCCTTCAGGCGCAGCCCGTCGCGGGCGCCCACCTGACTGAGCAGGGTGTGGCTGAGCAGTTCATGGGCCAGGCTGCTGGTCAGCAAGCGCTCGGCGGGTTCGTGCCAGTTCAGCGCGATCAACTGATGAAAGCGCCGCGCCTGGCTGGGGTCTTCCAGAAAGGTGCTCTCGCGCAGTTGCAGCGTGCGCGGTTCGCGGTCCAGGAGGGTGACGCAGCCCAGGGCAAACTGCTGCGGGCTGAAATACACGTGGGCCAGGCGGATCTCGCCGTTGATCACCCAGGCCGACTGGTGCTCGGCGGGCAGGATGCACAGTTTGTCGGGCCCGCCCTTGGTGCCCGGCCGGTCGCGCCGAAAGGTGCCGGTGCCGCCGCCGATGTAGCAGGACAAGGTGTGATGGCTGGGTGCCTGGTAATCCTGTGCGTCGTGGTGGTTGCTCCACAAAGCCGCGGATACGCCGTCACCGAGCTCGGCGCAGGCTTCCAGGCGTGCGTTGGGCGAGCGGTTAAGCGCTTGGAAAACGTGCAGCGATTGCAGATCAGGCATGTTCATCTCTCCGACGCCTTGCATGCTACTCCCCGCGGTGGGCGCTGTGATCCCGTCGCCGGACAAAAGCGCAAGAATGTGCAAGAGCGCAACAGGGCTCAGGCGCGACACTGTGGCTCAATCGATGGAGCCCGCTATGAACCTTTCCCTGTATTTACTCACCGTGCTGATCTGGGGCACCACCTGGATCGCCCTCAAATGGCAACTGGGCGTGGTGGCGATTCCTGTGTCGATCGTGTATCGCTTCGGTCTGGCGGCGCTGGTGCTGTTTGTGTTGTTGCTGCTCAGCCGCAAGTTGCAGCTGATGAACCGACGCGGGCACCTGATCTGCGTGGCCCAGGGGCTGTGCCTGTTTTGCGTGAACTTCATGTGCTTTCTCACGGCCAGCCAGTGGATCCCCAGCGGTCTGGTGGCGGTGGTGTTTTCCACCGCCACGCTGTGGAACGCACTGAACGCCCGCGTGTTTTTCGGCCAGCGCGTGGCGCGCAATGTATTGATGGGTGGCGGGCTCGGCTTGATGGGCTTGGGCTTGCTGTTCTGGCCGGAACTGGTGGGGCACGCCGCTAGCCCGCAGACCCTGCTCGGACTGGGTTTGGCCTTGTTGGGGACGATGTGTTTCTCGGCGGGCAATATGCTGTCGAGCTTGCAGCAAAAGGCGGGCCTCAGGCCTCTGACCACCAATGCGTGGGGCATGGCCTATGGCGCCTTGATGCTGGCAACCTACTGCGCGGTGCGTGGGATCCCGTTCGAGATGGACTGGAGCGCGCGGTATGTCGGCGCGCTGGGGTACCTGGTGATCCCGGGGTCGGTGATCGGGTTTACGGCTTACCTGACGCTGGTAGGGCGAATGGGGCCGGAGCGGGCTGCGTATTGCACGGTGCTGTTTCCGGTGGTGGCGTTGAATGTGTCGGCGTTTGTCGAGGGCTATCAGTGGACGGCGCCGGCGTTGATGGGGTTGGTATTGGTGATGGTGGGGAATGTGTTGGTGTTTCGAAAGCCGAAGACTGAGAGCCCAACCTTCAGGGCGAAACCGGTCTGAAAATGTGGGAGCTGGCTTGCCTGCGATGGCGGTTTATCAGCCAACCCACCTTTAACTGACCCACCGTCATCGCAGGCAAGCCAGCTCCCACATTGGACCGAGTTGTTTGGGTTATTTGAGGCCAAGGCGCTTGGCCATGCGGCCGAGGTTGGCGCGGTCCAGGCCCAGTTCGCGGGCGGCGCTGGCCCAGTTGTGCTGGTGGCGTTCCAGGCAGGCGTTGATCACGTGGCGTTGATAGTGCTCGGTGGCCTGGCGCAGGTCGCCGCTGACAATCGGCACAACCTCAGTCTGCTCTTCGACCAACGGCGCGCTGACGTCGGGCAGGTCCAGGTCCTGGGCGCTCAGGCTGAGAATCTTCGGACGCTCGCGACAGTTGCCCAGGGCTTTAAGCGCGCTGCGTCCGATCAAATGTTCCAACTCGCGCACATTGCCGGGCCAGTTATAGGCCAGCAGCGCCGCCTGGGCATCGCTGGTCAGGCGCAGGCTGCCCAGGCCCATGCGCGAGCGGTTCTGTTCAAGGAAGAAACCGGCCAGCAGCAACACATCGCGCCCGCGTTCGCGCAGCGCCGGGACTTGCAGCGGGTACACGCTCAGGCGGTGGTAGAAGTCGGCGCGGTAGCGACCCTGGCGGACCTCGCCGGCCAGGTCGCGGTTGGTGGCGGCGATCAGGCGCACATCCACCTGGTGCTCCTTGTCCGACCCCAGGCGCTGCAACTGGCCGCTTTGCAACACCCGCAGCAGCTTGGCTTGTACCGTCAGCGACAGCTCGCCGACTTCATCCAGGAACAACGTGCCGCCATTGGCCAGTTCGAACTTGCCGCGGCGCTCGTTCAATGCGCCGGTGAAGGCGCCGCGCACATGGCCGAACAGCTCGCTTTCCACCAAGGTTTCCGGCAGGGCGGCGCAGTTGAGGCTGATCAGTGGTTTGTCCGCGCGGGTGGAGGCGGCGTGAATGGCCTGGGCCACCAGTTCCTTGCCCACGCCGGTTTCGCCAGTGATCAGTACAGTCAGGTCGCTGCCGCCCACCAGCTTGATTTCCTCGACCAGGCGCTTGTGCGTCTTGCTCTGGCCAATCATTTCCTTGTGCTGCTGGCCGCTGGCCTGGCGGTAGATCTCGGCGCGCTGGTGCTCGTCTTCGGCGCGCAACGCCAGGCGCTCGATGCGTTCGGCGACGTTGACGGTAGCAGCGGCGAGGCTGGCGAAGGCTTGCAGGGCGTCCAGCTCCACGCGTTCGAAGCGCTCGGGGTCGAGCGCGTCCAGGGTCAGCAGGCCCCAGGGCTGGTCGTCGACGAACAGCGGGCAACCCATGCAGTCGTGCACTTGCAGGTGCCCGTGCAGCCCGTCGACCAGGCCGTCGTAGGGGTCTGGCAACTCGCTGTCACTGTCAAAACGCGTGGGGCCGGGGCTGCTCAGCAGTACGGCAAAACGCGGGTGCTCGCTGACCCTGAAGCGTCGACCGAGGGTGTCGGCACTCAAGCCATCCACGGCCAGTGGCACCAGCCATTCGCCGTCCAGCCGCAACAGCGCGGCGGCGTCGCAAGGGAGCAGGGTGCGCATGGCTTGCAGCAGGCGACGGTAACGCTCGCCTTCGGGCAGTTCGCGGGACAGGTCGGCGACCAATGGCAGCAGGGTGGTGAGCAGCGGTTGCGCAGTCATAATGACTCCTCGTAGTCCTTATGACTATAAGATGTAGGAAGTCATACTGACTACTTATACTTTAACGCATTGAAATTTAAGGATTTATAAGTTGGCACGAATACTGACTACACCAGGGTAATCAGTGAAGAAGCCCAGGAGGCTCCCATGCTAAGTGCCCAAGACCGTGCCATCGTCAAATCCACCGTGCCCCTGCTGGAAAGCGGCGGTGAAGCGCTGATCACCCATTTCTACCGCATGATGCTGTCCGAGTACCCCGAGGTTCGCCCGCTGTTCAACCAGGCCCACCAGGCCAGCGGCGACCAGCCGCGTGCCTTGGCCAACGGCGTGTTGATGTACGCGCGGCATATCGACCAGTTGGATCAACTGGGCGACCTGGTGGCCAAGATCATCAACAAGCATGTGGCCCTGCAGATCCTGCCGGAGCATTACCCGATCGTCGGGGCCTGCCTGCTGCGCGCTATTTCCGAAGTGCTGGGCAGCGAGATCGCGACCCCCGAGGTGATGACGGCCTGGGGCAATGCCTATGGGCAACTGGCGGACATCCTGATCGGCGCCGAAGCCGCTATCTATGAAGAGAAAGCCCAGGCCCCGGGCGGCTGGCGCGGTGCGCGGGGGTTCACCATGGTCAAACGTGTGGAGGAGAGCGCCGAGATTACCTCGTTCTATTTTGCGCCGGCCGACAGCGGGGCGATCCTTGCCGCAGCGCCAGGCCAATACATCGGCATGAAGCTGGTGCTCGACGGCGAAGAAGTGCGCCGCAACTATTCGCTGTCGGCATTGAGCGATGCGGGCCAGTACCGCATCAGCGTCAAGCGCGAGGCCGGCGGGCGGGTCTCCAACTACTTGCATGATCAGCTGCAGGTCGGTGCCACGATTGACCTGTTCCCGCCGTCGGGCGAGTTCACCCTGGCGCCCGGCGACAAACCGCTGGTGCTGATCAGCGGCGGCGTGGGCATAACGCCCACTTTGCCGATGCTCGAAGCCGCACTCGCCACCCAGCGCCCGGTGCACTTTATCCACTGCGCGCGTAACGGCGCAGTGCATGCGTTCCGCGACTGGGTGGATGCGCTGGCGGCCCAGCATCCGCAGCTCAAGCGCTTCTACTGCTATGCCGAAGATGACGGCGTGAGCCCGGCGGCGGATAAAGTCGGCCTGCTGAGCCAGGAACAACTGGCCGCCTGGTTGCCCGAGCAACGCGACATCGATGCTTACTTCCTGGGGCCTAAAGGCTTCATGGCGGCGGTCAAGCGCCACCTCAAGGCGCTGGGCGTGCCGGAGAAGCAGAGTCGCTATGAATTCTTCGGCCCGGCGGCGGCGCTGGAGTAGAGTTTCAGCCCGAATACCGAGTCGGCATCATCGCGGGCAAGCCCGGCTCCCACATTGGATTGCGGTCTAAGGTGGGAGCCGGGCTTGCCCGCGATGGCGTCCGCCCGGCCACCCCATTTTTCCTCGATTAATCCGCTGTTAACCCCCCTCTGTTTAAACCACTCCCTGTGTGTAAACTTGCGGCCATTGGCACAACCAAACAAAGGGAACCGGAGATGAGTGACGAATTGCGATTAGGCAGGGAGCGGCGCTTTCTAGTGTTGCTGGGCATCATCTGCCTGGCGCTGATCGGCGGTGCGCTGTACATGCAGGTGGTGCTGGGCGAGGCGCCGTGCCCGCTGTGCATCCTGCAACGCTACGCCTTGCTGTTGATCGCGGTCTTCGCGTTCATCGGCGCGGGCATGCGCACCAAAGGCGCCCTCACGTTTTTTGAAGGGCTGGTGATACTCAGCGCCCTCGGCGGTGTGGCGGCAGCCGGTCACCATGTGTACACCCAGTTTTTCCCGCAGGTCAGCTGCGGGGTCGATGTGCTGCAACCTATCGTCGACGACTTGCCCCTGGCCAAGGTGTTTCCCTTGGGCTTCCAGGTCGATGGCTTCTGCAGCACCCCCTACCCACCCGTGCTGGGCCTGTCACTGGCACAGTGGGCGCTCGTGGCGTTCGTGCTGACCGTGATCCTGGTGCCCCTGGGCATCTATCGAAATCGCCAGCGCAACGCCTGACGCTGATTCGCGCAAACGCCCCGGTCTTTCTTGAAGGAAGGCCGGGGCGTTTTTGCTTGCAGGAATTTGTGAACAGAACGTGACGCCGGGCAATTTCGGGTGCGCGCAGTGTGCGACATGTTGTCACACGGAAGCTGCCGCAGGACATTTCCGAGCGCCCGGCCAGGCCCTTGGATTTGCATAAAACGGCCAAGGTGTGCTGTCACTTTATAGTCCTTTCGACCTCTCGAATCTCGCGCCGCGCCAGGGATTTCGTGATGTCCGAATGCCTTGATTTATGGGGGCTTGCATCGGTTTGGCAGGCCCTTACGCTGGGTAAGGGGTGCGACGTCTTGCCCTATAACACGGCAATTTTTGTGGTTTTTGTTGAGAATCGAACGCGATAAGATCGCGAACCTTTGCAATATTGGTGAAGGATTATTGCTGTAATCGATAAAAATTATTTCTTTATCAGACATGGTTTATACATCGCCAGCTAACTACAATCGCCCGCACTGAATGTCCGGTGCCGTTCAATCTTTGAGCACTGGAGCGGTCGAGGGGCAGATGGATGGCTCTGTGCGACCCCAAGGTTCCGGCAGCCTTCCAACTATCCGCACCAAATGGAATTGGTCTGTAACAAGGCCTTTAACCACGAAATCGAATAAGAACTCACCGCAGGTCCGTGAAACGTTCCTTTATGACGTGATGGGCAGGCTCTTATTCAATCGAAGAGAAATGCCAACCCTTGGCAGGGTGAAGTGTTGGCGATCAAAACCCAACTGCATTGCGCAAGCTGCTTTAGAGGTCGTGAGATGAGTAAAAACAGGTACCCCCGATTACTAGGCTTTTTGCCGCTGCTTGGCATGATGTTAATGCTGGGAGGCTGCAAGTGGACCTTGCTCGACCCAAAAGGACAGGTCGGCCTGGATGAACGAAACCTGATCATCACCGCCACCCTGCTGATGCTGCTGGTCGTGGTGCCTGTGATCATCATGACGTTCGCCTTCGCCTGGAAATACCGCGCGTCGAACACCAGCGCCACCTACGCGCCGAAGTGGTCGCACTCCACCAAGATCGAAATCGCGGTGTGGCTGGTCCCGATCCTCATCATCATTGCCCTGGGTTATGTGACCTACAAGTCCACCCACGCACTGGACCCGTACCGTCCGCTGGAATCCGACGTCAAGCCGATCAACATCGAAGTGGTCGCGCTGGACTGGAAGTGGCTGTTCATCTACCCGGACCTGGGTATCGCCACTGTGAACCAGATCCGGTTCCCGGAGCACACCCCGCTGAACTTCAAGATCACCTCCGACGCTGTGATGAACTCGTTCTTCATCCCGGCCCTGGGCGGTCAGATCTACGCGATGGCAGGCATGCAGACCAAGCTGCACCTGATCGCCAACCAGAAAGCTGAAATGGAAGGCATCTCCGCCAACTACAGCGGCGCTGGCTTCACCGGCATGAAATTCAAAGCGATCTCGACGAGCCAGGAAGACTTCAACGCCTGGGTAGCCGAAGTCAAGGCCGCACCTAAACAGCTTGATCAAGCTGAATACGACGCCCTGACCAAACCAAGCCAGAACAACCCTGTCGCGCTGTACTCCGCGTTTGAGCCGAACCTGTTTCAGAAAATCGTCGACAAGTACGAAGGTATGAAGCCAGGCAAGCCGGTCAAGCACGAGAAGAAAGAAGTGGCCGCGGTTGAAGGTTCTGACACGGGCGCGCATTCAACTGCTGGGGCAGAGGAGTAAACGATGTTTGGTAAATTAAGTTGGGATGCGGTCCCGTTCCACGAGCCGATTGTGATGATTACCATCGCCATGATCGCGCTGGGTGGTCTGGCACTGTTTGCAGGTATCACCTACTTCAAGAAGTGGACCTACCTGTGGACCGAGTGGCTGACTTCGGTCGACCACAAGAAAATCGGCGTGATGTACATCATCGTTGCCATGGTTATGCTGCTGCGTGGTTTTGCCGACGCCATCATGATGCGTACCCAGTTGGCCATGGCCACCGAGGGCTCGCCTGGCTACCTGCCACCTGAACACTATGACCAGATCTTCACCGCCCACGGTGTGATCATGATCATTTTCATGGCGATGCCTTTCTTTACCGGCCTGATGAACCTTGCGGTGCCGTTGCAGATCGGTGCCCGTGACGTTGCCTACCCGTTCCTGAACTCCCTGAGCTTCTGGCTGCTGGTGTCCGGCGTGGTGCTGATCAACGTGTCCCTGGGCGTCGGCGAATTCGCCAAGACCGGTTGGGTTGCGTATCCGCCACTGTCGGGCCTGCAATACAGCCCTGGCGTGGGTGTGGACTACTACATCTGGGCGCTGCAGTTATCAGGACTCGGGACGACGCTGACGGGGGTCAACTTCCTGGCCACCGTGCTGAAAATGCGCGCCCCTGGCATGAAACTGATGGACATGCCGATCTTCACCTGGACCTGCACCTGGGCAAACGTCCTGATCGTGGCTTCGTTCCCGATCCTGGCCGCTACCATGGCGCTGCTGTCGCTTGACCGTTACCTGGATTTCCACATTTTCACCAATGAACTTGGTGGCAATCCAATGATGTACGTGAACCTGTTCTGGGCATGGGGTCACCCTGAGGTGTACATCCTGATCCTGCCGGCGTTCGGTATCTTCTCCGAAGTGATCTCGACCTTTACCGGCAAGCGCCTGTTCGGTCACCACTCGATGGTCTACGCCTCGGGCGCGATCTCCGTACTGGGCTTCATGGTGTGGCTGCACCACTTCTTCACCATGGGTTCGGGGGCCAGCGTCAACGCCTTCTTCGGCCTGGCGACGATGCTGATTTCCATCCCGACGGGGGTCAAGCTATTCAACTGGCTGTTCACCATCTACCACGGTCGTCTGCGCATGACCAGCCAGGTCCTGTGGACCCTGGGCTTCATGGTGACATTTGCCATCGGCGGCATGACTGGCGTACTGCTGGCCATCCCGGGTGCTGACTTCGTACTGCACAACAGCCTGTTCGTGATCGCTCACTTCCACAACGTGATCATCGGTGGCGCGGTATTCGGTTACATCGCTGGTTTCAGCTTCTACTTCCCGAAAGCGTTCGGCTTCAAGCTGCACGAAGGTTGGGGCAAGGCTGCATTCTGGTTCTGGATCTCGGGCTTCTTCGTCGCGTTCATGCCGCTCTATGCACTGGGCTTCATGGGCATGACCCGTCGTCTGAACGCTACCACCAACCCTGAGTGGGTGCCGTACCTGTACGTCGCCATGTTCGGTGCGGTGATGATCGCTGTGGGCATCGCCTGCCAGTTGATCCAGCTGTATGTCAGCGTGCGTGATCGCAAGCAGAACATGTGCGAATCGGGCGATCCATGGAATGGCCACACCCTGGAATGGTCGACCTCCTCGCCACCGCCGTTCTACAACTTCGCCGTGATCCCGACTGCGAACACCATCGATGCGTTCACCGAAGCCAAGGAAGACGGTACTGCGTACCAGCAACCCAAGCACTACGAACCGATCCACATGCCAAGCAACACCGCCACTGGCGTGGTGATGGGTGCGTTGTTGACCGTGTTCGGTTTCGCGATGATCTGGCACATCTGGTGGCTGGCAATCGTGAGCCTGGTGGGCACCATCGGCTACTTCATTGTCCACGCAGCACGTGATGATCAAGGCTACATGGTGCCGGTCGAAACGATCGAGCGCATCGAAGCCGAGCAGCACGCTCGCCTGGTCGCCGAGAAGAAAATCCCGGCCAACCGTGTAGAAACCTCGTTGGAACAGGCTTAAACCATGTCGAACTTAGTGACCAATGCTGGACACGCCCATGTCGATGACCATGGGCACGATGACCATCACCACGACTCGGGGCCAATGACCGTCTTCGGTTTCTGGCTCTACCTGATGACCGACTGCATCCTGTTTGCGTCGATCTTCGCGGTGTACGCGGTACTGGTAAACAACGTAGCGGGTGGCCCATCGGGCCACGACATCTTCGAACTGCCTTACGTGCTCGGCGAAACCGCCTTGCTGTTGTTCAGTTCGATCACCTACGGCTTCGCCATGTTGGCCTTCTACAAGGGCAACAAAAAAGGCGTGCTGAGCTGGCTGGGCCTGACCTTCCTGTTCGGCCTGGGCTTCATCGGCATGGAGATCAACGAGTTCCACCTGCTGATCTCCGAAGGCTACGGCCCGCACCGCAGCGGTTTCCTGTCGGCGTTCTTCACGCTGGTGGGCACCCACGGTCTGCACGTAACCGCAGGTTTGTTGTGGATGGCGGTGATGATCTACCAGGTCAATAAACACGGCCTGACCAACACCAACAAGACCCGCCTGAGCTGCCTGAGCCTGTTCTGGCACTTCCTGGACGTGGTCTGGATCTGCGTATTCACCGTCGTTTACTTGATGGGGACTCTGTAATGGCTAATGCACACTCCCATGACAGCCACGATTCAAGCCACGGCAGCGTAAAGTCTTACGCCATCGGCTTCATCCTGTCGGTCATCCTGACCCTGATCCCGTTCGGCCTGGTGATGTACCCAACCCTGCCGAAATCGATCACCTTGATGATCGTGTTGGCGTTCGCGGTGATTCAGGTCCTGGTTCACCTGGTGTACTTCCTGCACCTGGATCGTTCCAAAGAACAGCGCGAGAACGTGATTGCGTTCGTGTTCGCAGGCCTGGTGATCGTTCTGCTGGTTGGTCTGTCGCTGTGGATCATGTTCAGCATCCACACCTACATGATGGCGAAGTGAGGTAAAACCCGATGTCGCTTAAGCACTTTATCCAAATCACCAAACCGGGGATCATTTTCGGTAACGTGCTTTCTGTGGCGGGCGGTTTCTTCCTGGCCTCCAAGGGACATGTCGATCTGGCCATCTTCCTGGCTGCAATGATCGGCACGTCCCTGGTGGTAGCTTCCGGATGCGTGTTCAACAACTGCATCGACCGTGACATCGACATCAAGATGGAGCGCACCAAGAATCGCGTGCTGGTCCAGGGCCTTATTTCCCTGAAGCTGGCATTGATCTTCGCGACCGTCCTGGGTGTTGCCGGTGTAGTGCTGTTGTACAAGGTGGCCAACCCGCTGGCGGCGCTGTTTGCCGTGATCGGCTTTGTCATCTACGTCGGCCTCTACAGCCTCTACCTCAAGCGCAAGTCGGTGCACGGCACGCTGGTGGGCAGTCTGTCGGGGGCGATGCCGCCGGTGATTGGTTATGTGGCTGTAACCAATAGCTTCGACATGGCCGCGCTGGTGCTGCTGGTGATGTTCAGCCTGTGGCAGATGCCGCATTCCTACGCCATCGCGATTTTCCGCTTCAATGACTACCTGGCTGCTTCGATTCCGGTCTTGCCGGTAAAGCGTGGCATCCAGGTGGCCAAGAAACACATCCTGCTCTACATCCTGGCCTTCCTCGTGGCGACCTTGATGTTGACCTTCAGTGGCTACGCCGGCATGAGCTACCTCGCCGTCGCCGCGGCCATGGGCATGTACTGGTTGTACATGGCCTGGACCGGCTACAAGGCGGTGGATGACACCGTCTGGGCGCGCAAGCTGTTCGTGTTCTCGATCTTCACCATCACCGCGCTCAGCGTGATGATGTCCCTGGATTTCCAAGTGCCGAAAGAGCTGTTGCTGACCTCCGCTCACTGAAGTGGTCCTGCAGTGAAAAAGCCCCGCCTTCGAGAGAAGCGCGGGGCTTTTTCTTGGGCGCGGGTTTAAATTCGCAGGCGCTTTTCTCGTCATACCTCCCTGTACGAGCTGTGCGAATCCATTACCTGCCTACAACAAGGAGTTGTCACATGGTCAGCGTTAGTCGTCGGACCCTTCTCGCCGTGGGCGCTGCCCTGCCATTGCTGGGACGCCTGGATTGGGCGGTTGCGGCGCCGCCGCCGGCCAAGTCCGACAAGGTGCGGCTCAACTACAACGAGAGCCCCTACGGCCCCTCCAGCGCCGCGCGCGAGGCGATGCAGCAGGGGATCGCCACCTCCGCACGTTATCCTTACGGCCACATGTATGCGTTGGCCGGGTTGTTTGCCCAGCAGCAGGGCATTGCCGAAGAGCAGGTGGCGGTGTTTGCAGGCTCCATGGCCGCCTTGCGCTATGCGGTGCTGGCCTTTACCAGCGAGACCCGCGGCCTGGTGATGGCCACGCCGTCCTACGAAGTGCCGCGCCAGGCGGCACAATCGAACAAGGCGCCGGTGAAGGAGGTGAGTCTGAACGCCGACCACGCCCACGACATCCCGGCCATGCTCGCCGCCGATCCCCAGGCCGGCATGCTCTACCTGTGCAACCCCAACAACCCCACCGGCACCGTCACGCCCGTCGACGCTATCCGTCAGGCGCTTGCGGACAAACCCAAGGGCAGTGTGTTGGTGGTGGACGAGGCTTATATCGACTTCGCCGACGTGCCCAGCGTTGTCAGTTGGGTCAAGGACCACGACGACCTGCTGGTGCTGCGCACCTTTTCGAAAATCTACGGCATGGCCGGCGCCCGCCTGGGCCTGGCGATCGGCCACCCGGCGCTGCTGGAGCGGCTCGCGGTGTTTGGCGGTGACAACGTACCGGCGGGCGCAAGTCTGCTCGGCGGCCTCGCCAGCCTGGAAGATGTGAAGCTGCTGCCACAGCGCAAGGCGCTCAATAACCAACTGCGCGATGAGACCGTGACGTGGTTGAAAGGTCGTGGTTTTACCTGCACGGCATCCCAGGCCAATTGCTTCATGATCGACGTGCAACAACCGGCCGAACAGGTGGTCGAGAAGCTTGCGGCGCACGGCGTACTGATTGGACGGGTATGGAAAGACTGGCCGCAGTGGGTGCGGGTGACGGTGGGGAGCAAACGGGAGATGGCGCGTTTTCGCGAGGTGTTTGCGGCGCAGGTCAAAAGCGTTGTTTAAGCCAACACAAAACTAATGTGGAAGCTGGCAAGCCAGCTCCCACATATGCCCAGCAATGCTGATTATTGCTGCGCGATGCTATACCCCTCAAACGCCGTCTGCTGTTGCAATGCAGTGATCACGCTCTTGCGGCTCAACGGCTGTTCGGTGCCGGCGTTATCTACAAAGCTTTCAACCTCCAGCTCCGCTTCATCCCCTTCACCCACGAAGCTGAAACCCAGGAACTCGAACGCCTCACGGTCAACGTTCAGCTTCGAGCGCGGCGTGCGCAGCGGCAGGGTGACGCTGATGCCGTCCTTGCTGATCACAAACACTTCGGCTTCTTTCTTGGGGCGTGATGCCTTGCTCTTGCCGGCGCTCGGGTTGCTGATGGCCTGGTGGCTCTGGTTCAGCACTTTCAATGCCAGGCCGTAGACCAATTCCTGAAACTGGGGGTCGTCCTTGAAGCTGGACAGGATGCGGCTGATGGAGAACTGGCTGCTGAGGTTTTCCAGGGCGGCGTTGTCGGCTGCCTCGGCGTCTTTGAGTTGCTTGAGCTGGCCCATCAGGTCGTAGGCGGTGTCGTCGTCGAAGGCATCGTGGGCCTGGCGGATCGCCACGCGCAGCTCACGGATCTGGTCGCTTTCCTTGGAGGTGTGGAATGCGTCCAGCACCATCTCGCTGATGATCTTGGCGGCAGGCACATGCTGTGAAAGATTGATGGCGTTTTCGTATTCGGCTTTGGCGCGCAAGGCGACTACGGATTCTTCAGGGGTGTAGGAATCGGACATTGAAATTTCACTACTTCAGTAAACGAGGACAAAAAAGCGTCGGGCATTTTCAGGGTGGAGGGGGATCAGGTCAAGGTGGGTTCCGGAGGGTGGGTGGCTTCAGTAGTGATAGCGACACATCAAAATCTGTACCTCACCGTTCTCTACACCATATACCAGGCGGTGTTCCGCTGTGATCCGGCGAGACCAGAAACCACTCAGGTTGTGCTTGAGTGGTTCAGGCTTGCCGACGCCGTCAAACGGATCGCGCTGAATGGCCTTGATCAACAGGTTTATACGCTTGAGCCCTGCCTTGTCGTTCTGTTGAAACCACAGGTAGTCGTCCCAGCCATCAGGGGTAAAAAGTATATTCATTCTTCAATCAACCGCCTTGGCTTGGCCTTACCGGCCCGCAGGCTGTTGATTGAATTGATGAGGCGTTCGGCGTTTTTAGGCGAGCGCAGCAGATAGGCCGTCTCTTCAAGTGCATTGAACTCTGATAACGAAATCATCACCACCGGCTCACCTTTTTGCCGAGTCAGCAGCAGCGGGATGTGATCTTCGTTAACCCGGTCCATTGTTTCGGACAGATGGGCGCGGGCATTCGTGTAATTGATGGTTTCCATGATGATGTCCTCATTTGATGGCTGAAACGTACAGAAATGCGTACATGTCTTCAAGAGGCATCTTATCAACGGTACCTCGTAAGCTATTTTAGCGACTAGACCAACTGCTTCAGGCACGTCTCAAGAATATCCAGCCCTTCCTCCAATACCGCAGGCTCTATCGTCAGGGGTGCCAGCAAACGGATGATGTGCCGCGATTTGCCGCTGGGCATCAGCAGCAAGCCGGCGTCCCGCGCCAGGCCGAGCAATTGGGCCAGCGCATTTGGCGCGGGGGTACCGTCAGGGTTGGCCAGCTCAATGCCGCGCATGGCACCGACGCCGGTCAGGCGCCCGAGGTAAGGCGTGAGGCCTTGGGCCCGCCAGGTTTCATAACGGCTGACGATGGCTTCTTCCTGGTGTGAGCCCCAGGCTTTCAGGTGTCCGTCGGTCATTGCATCCAGCGTGGCCAATGCCGCCGCACAGGCGATGGGGTTGCCGGAATAGGTGCCACCCAGGCCGCCTTTGGGCAGGTTGTCCATCAGCGCTTTGCGCCCAACGACTGCGCCCAGCGGCATACCGCCGGCGATGCTTTTACCGAGCAGGATCAAGTCCGGTTCGATCCCCAGGCGCGAGAAGGCAAAGCGCCGGCCGGTACGGCCGAAGCCCGATTGGATCTCATCGGCAATCAACAGGATATTTTTCTCATCACAAAAGCGCCGCAGGGCCTGGGCGAATTCGCGGTCCAATGCCAGGAACCCTGCTTCGCCCTGCACCGGCTCAATGATGAAACAGGCCACATCGTTGACGTCGATTTCCACGCTGAACAGGCGGTCCATGGCTTTCAGCGCCTCGGCGCAGCTCACGTCGTTATCAGCGCTGGGGTAGGGCAGGTGATACACAGGGCCAGGTAGTACGCCGACCTTTTGCTTGTAGGGCGCAACCTTGCCGTTGAGGTTGAGCGTGGCCAGGGTGCGGCCGTGAAAGGCACCGTCAAACGCAATCACCGCCGTGCGACCGGTGGCGCCGCGTACGATTTTCAGCCCATTTTCCGCAGCCTCTGCGCCGCTGTTAGTCAGCATGCCGCTGATGGGGTAGTCCACCGGGACGAACGCGGTCAGACGGTCCATCAGCTCGATGTAGGGCGCATGTGGGGCAGCGTTGAACGCGTAGTGCGTCAGCCGAGTGGCCTGTTCACGAATCGCCTCCACCACGCCGGGGTGGCAATGGCCGAGGTTGAGCACACCGATGCCGCCTACAAAGTCGATATAGCGTTTGCCCGAGGTGTCCCAGACCTCGGCATTTTTACCATGGCTGAGGCTGATGGGGTGAACGATGGAAATCGACTGGCTGATGGTTTCGCGGCTCATGAATCGGCGACTCGGCAGTGGCGGGCGTGTTTTTATCTAAGCCGGGCGCCCGTCCCTGCCGCAAACGAAATAAAGTCGCCGGGTCATTCCAAATCGGAAGGAGCTCTTGCCTGAAGGTCCTTTGCGGCTCAAATGAACGCGCTGCCGGTGCGATAACAGCGCGAGGCGTTATTCCGACACGCCATCCTTCCCCGCCGCCTTGGCGCGATACAACGCCTGATCGGCACGCGCCATCAGGTCGGCGGGGGATTCATCCATTCGGCGTTCAGCCACGCCCAGGCTCACGGTAATCTTGAAACCGCCCGTGTGCGGGCGGTTGCTTAGTGCCTGGCGGATGCTCTGCGCCAGTGCCTTCGCGGCCTTCAAGGAAGTCTTGGGCAGGACCAGCATGAATTCATCGCCACCCCATCTGGCCAAGAGGTCACCCGGGCGAACGCAGCTTTCCAGGCACTCTGCCAACTGAACCAGCGTCTGGTCACCCACTCCATGGCCGTGCTGGTCATTGATCGGCTTGAAGTCATCGACATCTATCGCAATCAGAGCCAGCGGCAGGCGAAAGCGCTGCGCGCGGGCGCTCTCTTCCAGCAGTACTTTTTCCAGGCGGTAGCGGTTGGCAACCAAGGTCAAGGCATCTCGTTCGGCCAGGGAGCGGTTTTCATCAAGCTGCAATTGCAACTGCCGATTGACCCGCGACAGCTCACGTGTGCGTTCTGCTACCAGGGCCTCGAGGGATTGGTTGCGTCGCTCCAACTGCTCGAGTGAGCATTTTCTGCTATGAATATCGCGGTGGGCGCCCACCATGCGTGCCACCGAGCCGTCAGCATTGCGCGCAATCACGTAGCCCCGGTCTTCGATCCATAGGTAGCTGCCATCCTTTTTGCGGCAGCGGTACTCGACCTGGTAATAGGGGGCGCGACGGTGGATGTAGTCGTCGAACCGCTTCATCACCTGGGGATAATCCTCCGGATGGATCACGCTCTCCCAAGTGAATACGCTGTTTTCCAGCGTATGGCGGTGATAGCCCAGCATTTCGTACCAGCCGGGGTTGCGGTAGACGAACCCGGTATTGGCGTTCCAATCCCAGATCCCGTCACTGACCAGTTCGAGGACGGTGTGCAGCATGTCCGCGTTGAAGTGAGAGAAATCCTGCTTCAGCGGATTTGTGTCGGAGGTATCGTCCATCAGCGCATTCCTTGCGTGGGCAGGCATTCAAGGCCTGCCCCTGTTGTCGCCGATACTCCGTGGCTGGGGCTACTGTACATCGGGACTTGGACGCTTTGAATAGGGCAGATGTACGCCTAAAAAAGATGGCTATTGGCTACCGTTTCGGCGCCACCATCCTCGTCCGCACCCTCCCATCCGCGTTGTGCTGGTAAATCGCCTCAGGCTGGCCCTGCTCGTTGAAAAACACTTGGCCAATTCCCGCCGAATTCCATAAGCGTTCGCCGGCCTCGGCGTGCTCCGGAATATGCGGCACCACCTGCATGGTGCGCCGGCGGGTGAACCAGTTCAGGGGGGAGCGCGGTGAGTAGAGCCAGCGATTGAGGCGGTCGAACCATTCCAGCAGGCGCGGCGGGAATTGGTTCTTGATGCCGCTGCTGGTGATCTGCCAAATGCGCGGGCCGGCGTTGCGATGGCGGATCAGCACTTCGTAGACGAACGAGTAGTGCACGTCGCCCGAGAGGACCACGTAGTTACCCGGCGTGCGCGAGTGACGGAAGATATTGAGGATTACCTGGGCGCCGCCGCGATGAGCCATCCAGTTTTCTGCATCCACCAGCAACGGATGGCCGCACCAGCTGAAGATTTTCTGCACGGTCTCGATCAGCTTGACGCCAAAGATCGGGGCGGGCGAGACGATAATGGCCGATGGATGGTCCAGCAGTTCCTGTTGCAGTTCGCTCAAGGCCTCCCAGTCCAATAGGCCGGACGGTTGCTTGAGAGTGAACTCGCTGCGCCAACGGCGGGTGCGGGTGTCGAGCACCACCAGGGCGGGCGTGGTGGGCAGTACGTAATGCCAACGCTGGAATTTCAGCAGCGCTTCGAGCAGTTCATCCTGCGCGGCGGCGTCCAGGTGGTTGGCCTGGGGCTTGGCAGTGAGCGCCTGGGTTTGGCCGATCAGCTCGCCAAACACATCCGGTTGGTTGCCCCAGCCCTGGCAGAGCAGGTAGGCAAGCAAGGCATTGCCGATGATGCGCTTGGAGAATGGATGGCCGTAGGCAGTCTCTTCCCATTGGGCGCTCAGGTTCCAGTCGTCGGTAATGTCGTGATCGTCAAAGATCATCAGCGTCGACAAGTGAGCGAAGACCCGCGCGACACCGGGCAGGCCGTCGCGGAATCGGTCGATCTGCACCTGTTCGCGTGCGTAGCGTTGCTGTCGTTCTGCGTTCAGTTGCACAGGCACGGGCGAGATCAGTGTCCAAGGCGTCGGCGACCACACCAGCAGATACATTGCGATGACCTCAGCGAAGGTCACCAAGTGATTGTCGGCGGTGCTGCTGGTGAAGATCGGCTTCTTTACCCCACCAAAGAAGCGTTCGCGCAGGGTTTCGTTACTGTCCAGCGCCGGCAGCAAGTCGGCGCGATGGTAATAGCTGGCGCTGTGGCCGTAGAGGCTGGCGCTGTCATCGACTACGGCACCCTCCAGGTACTCATCGAACAGGCCCAGGCGCGCGATCAACGCGTGTATCGCACGCAGCATCGGCCCGGCCACGTCGTCGGCGTAGACCTGATCGCCGCTCATCATCAGCAAGGCTGGGCGGTCGGCCGCAGTCCTGGCATCGGCCAGCAGGCGGTCGACACACAGCAGACCCTCGTCGGCGCTGTGATGGGGTTTGCGACATGAGCCATGCACCAATTGATGGATACGGCTGTGCAATACGAAACTGGGGTATTGGGTGTTGGTATACAGCAGGTGCGGTGCCCATTCGGCAATGCCAGCGTCGTCAACCAGCAGGTCGTAGCTGATCACCACGTCAGGCGGCAGCGCGTCGTCCAGAGGCACATCGATCAGGTGGATAAACGCCTGGCGACCGACGGGGACAACCTGGCAGCTGTCCAGGTGGATCTCCAGTGTCTGCGTGGGTAGATGCAACTTCAGCTTCAATTCCAATCCACGGCTTCCCACCAGCCACAACACCAGGCGCCGAGGTTCGAGGCGCCTCAGCAGTGGGCCTGCGAGTACGTCGGGCAGTGTGTCGTTGTGCGGCATGCAGGCAAGGATTCCAGGCTGGATTGAACCGGCAAGATTAACTCAGGGAATGTCATGGTTTTGTTAAGGAGAGTACGAAGGGCCGTGCACTGCCCTTCGTATGATGCGGTTAAAGCAGTTGGCCCCCGCCCAGACCTGTCAACTGGCCTCTGGGTTTGCTTCGGTTGTTGTTGGTGTTCCCGGTGCTGTTAGGGTCAGCGACGTTCATTTGCGTATCGTCAATGCTGCGCTTCCTGCGCTGGGGCTCCGCAGCATCCTGCTGCAGGGGTTGGTAATGAAAGCTGCCCAGTGAGTGGTTGATAGCGCTAAGCATGGATGTTTCCTTCTATAAGTAGAGGATCACTTCACCTTCAGGAGCGAAGTGAACCCAAACTTATAGGCTCCGCAGCCTGTCGGCGATAAACGCCATGCTGCAAGATGTGACTCCCATTGTGAGCGCGTTTTAAAAATCATCCGAGGCTTTGTTCGCACAACCCTCGAGTGCCGGGGATGTCGCGCCTTCCTGGCCTTCACGCACAAAAGCAGCCCGGTTTTGCGCCACCACGTTACGCAATGCGCTGTAGTAATCCGGCATTTTTTGCAGGCTGTCGGTAAGCGGCAACAGTGACGCCCGTGTATCCACCGTACCGCCGACCAGGCTGATGGTGCCCAGGGCCTGCACCGTATCGCTGTCCCCCAGTGGCGACACGAGGAAGCTCAAGACCTTGCCCGCCACATCCCGGCTGTTGCTGGTGCCCAGCAAAGGCAGTTCGACAATGGGGCCGTTGCCCATGCCCCACACGCCGAATGTCTGGCCGAAGTCGGCGGTGTGACGTGGGATGCCCAGGCGGTCCGACACATCGAACAGCCCCACCACGCCCACGGTCGTGTTCACGGCGAAGCGCCCCAGGGTGTTGACCGAACGCCGCGGGTTGCCTTGCAGCAGGTCGTTGATAAAGACCTTCGGCTCACTGAAGTTGCTCGCGAAGTTATGCACACCCTGCTGGAAAAAATCCGGCAGGTAGCGGTAACCACGCGCTACAGGCGCGAGGGCGTAATCGTCCACCGCACGGTTGAACGCAAACACCCCGCGGTTGACCGGTTCGGCCGGGTCATACACCGGGTGGTCCACCTGCGCGCAGCGGGTGGTGGGGGTTACCGGGGCCGGGCTGGCACAGCCGGTCAGGTAAGACATCGTCAGTAACAGCACGGCCTGGCGGGCCAGATGCCGGGGGGAGGTCAACGAGTGCATGGCACAGTCTCCGCAAAAAGGAGGCCGATGCTGGCATGGGCGCCTTGCGCAAAGATGTCCGGTTTATTGCGCTGTTGACGCTTTATTGCACGGTTGAAATATATGACGGGCCGCGTCGAATAGTTTTAGATGGCGCCTTGTCCCAGCCCAGTGAAGCCTGCCGGTGAGCCACCTGTTAATCGTCGACGATGACCTTGAAGTCCTCGCCCTGCTGAAGAAATTTTTCCTGCAACACGGCTATTCGGTGCAGACCGTCGCCAGTGGCACCGAGCTGTGGTCGGCCATGGAGCAGCAGCCCGCCGACTTGATCATCCTCGACCTGATGCTTCCCGGCGACAACGGCCTGCTGCTGTGCCAGCGCTTGCGCCAGCAATACGCCACGCCGGTGATCATGCTCACTGCCATGGGCGAACTCAGCGACCGTGTGGTCGGCCTGGAAATGGGCGCCGATGATTACCTGAGCAAACCCTTCGATGCCCGCGAACTGCTCGCCAGGGTGCGTGCGGTATTGCGCCGGGCGGGTGAGAACCGTCCGCCGATGGGCGAGGCCGCGCGTCCGCTGATCCGCTTTGCCGGTTGGCAACTGGACCTCACCCGCCGCGAGTTGCGCTCGCCCGACCAGGTGATGATCCCGCTGTCGTCCGGTGAGTTCGACCTGCTGCTGGTGTTCGTCGAGCATCCCCAACGCGTGCTCACCCGCGAACAGTTGCTGAACCTTGCGCGCGGCCATAGCCATGATGCCTTCGACCGCAGCATCGACGTGCAAGTGAGCCGCCTGCGCCGCAAGCTGGAATTCGATACCAAGCGCCCGGCGATGATCCGCACCGTGCGCAACGGCGGCTACCAGTTCACCGCCAGCGTGACCCGCTCATGAGCCGCAGACCGCACGACACGGTGGCGCGCTGGATCGCGCTCACCGTGCTGGTCGCGATGATCACTGCGCTGGCGTTCAACGCCTTGTTCGTGCAATTGGCCGGGGTCTGGGCCAGGCCACCGCTGACCGAAACCGGTCTGCTGGAGAAAGTCGCCGTGGTGGTGCGCGTGGTCGAGGCGGCCGAACCCGCGCAACGAGCGCATCTTGCCCAAGTGATGGGGGATGGGTCTTTCAGGGTGACTTGGGCGGCGCAGCGGGCAGCGTTTGATCTGCCGGTGCTCGCTGACCCGGATTTCAACACGGGGGAGCAGGTATTCAAGCACCTGCTTGAAGGCCCGACGCGCCCTATGGAAGCCTATGAACCTGCCGACTGGCCCGCTGGCAACGGCCAGTACGTGCTGTTGATGCAACTGGCCGATCGCTCCTGGCTGATGTTCAGCACCGGTGCTCGCAGTTGGGGGCTGGATGATGGACCGCGCAGCCTGATCGTGGTGCTGCTGGTGCTGATCTCCACCGCATTGGTCACCTTGGTAGCGACCCGCCGCCTGGCTCGCCCGCTGCAACACTTCGCCCAAGGTGCGCGGCGCTTTGGCAGCGACTTTCGCGCGCCGCCCATCGAGCCGGTGGGACCTCACGAAATCCGCCAGGCCATTCTTGCCTTCAACAGCATGCAGGCGCAGTTGCGGCACTTCATTCAGGACCGCACGCAAATGCTCGCCGCTATCTCCCACGACTTGCGCGCGCCGCTGACCCGCCTGCGCCTGCGCGGCGAATTCATCGAAGACACCGACCAGCAGCAGCGACTGTTTCGCGACGTTGATGAAATGCAGGCCATGATCAACACCGCCCTGGAATTTTTCCGCGACGACGCGCGCCTGGAACAGGCTACCCAACTGGACCTGGCGGAATTGCTGCAAACCCTGATCGACGATTATCGCGACCAGGCCATCGATGTCACCTTCAACGGCCCGCCCCGCCTGGTGTACTGCGGCCGGCCCCTGGGCCTCAAACGGGTGATGACCAACCTGATGGACAACGCCATCCACTATGGCAAGGAACCGCAGATTGAGTTGCAGCACAGACAGGGCGAAGTGGTGATTCGCGTGCTGGACCGTGGCCCGGGCATACCGGCGAAGCACCGTGAAGATGTATTCCTGCCGTTTTATCGCCTGGAGGGCTCACGCAATAAAAGCACCGGCGGCGTCGGGCTTGGGCTCTCTACCGCACGAGCGATTGTGCTGGAACATGGCGGCAGCCTGACCCTGGCCGAGCGCCAGGGCGGCGGGTTGGAAGCGGTGGTGTTACTGCCGGTCTAAGTTTTACCGGCGACCGCATCAGGTACGCGAGCCTTCAGCCACCCTGGGTACCGTAAACCGGAACTCACTGCCCCGGCCCACTTCACTCTCGGCAACGATCTTGCCGCCATGGGCGTGAATGATGCCTTGGGTGATGTACAGCCCCAGGCCGTTACCGGTGGGGTTGTTTTCGGTCTGGGTCCAGTAACGATCAAACACATGAGGCAGTTGTTCCGGCGCAATGCCTTCGCCGGTATCGCGCACCGAGAACACGATTTCCTCGCCATTGTTCATGGCGCTGATGCCGATATTGCCCTGGCGCGGGGTGAACTTGATGGCATTGCCGATCAGGTTCGACAGCACCTGGAACAGGCGCTCCGGGTCGGCGTTGATCTGCAGGCCCGGCTCGGCGTTGAACGACAGGTCAATGCCTTTCTCCGACGCCAGCGGGGCGAGCAAGGAGTAGGCCTCTTCGAACATCTGGCTGACATCCAGCGCCACCGGCTTGACCACATACCGCCCGGCGTCGATTTTCGACGTGTCGAGCAGGTCTTCCAGCAGCACATTCATGCGTCCGGCCGCCTGCTGCATGGTGTCGATAGCCGAGGAAATCCGCCGTGACGTATGCGGGCCATCGGAGCTGAAGGCTTTTTGCAGCATGCCGCAGAGCATGGAGATCACGGTCATCGGGTTGCGCAGGTCATGGGACACCACCGCCACCAGCTCTTCACGGGCGCGCACGGCTTGTTGTTCGCGCAGCACCTGGCGGGCCAGGTCGTTTTCCAGGGCCGAGCGGCGCAAGTCGTTGGCGGCGAACAGGTCGCCGTGGCTCCACTTGGTGGAGATGCCGGCCATTTCGACCTTCCAGATTTCAAACGAGGTACGTGGGCGAAGGCGCAGGCCGGCGTCGGAGTTTTCCAGAGCCAGCGGCTTTTTCGGATCGCCGCTCCACTGGATGTTCTCTTTCACTTCCGGGCGGAACCACAGCACACCGTTGTCCACCGGCTTGGGCAGACTCATGGCCAGCACGCCGCTCGCCACCTGCTGGAACGCGGCGGCCGGTGGGTACACCGATACCAGGTTATGGCTGGAGAACACCGGCTCGGCGCTCTGCTGCAGCCACTTGTGCAACGCGCGGATCTGCGCCGGCTCCGGGCAGTTGCCGTAACGGTGCAATTGTTTGTCTTCGATGATCGCCACGCCGCCGGACAGGGTCAGGTCCATCAGCCATTGCGGTTGTTGGGCCAGGCCGTCGAACACGCCGACTTCAGACGCCTTCATGGCTTGATCCAATCGCGCAAGGGCGTCGAGTTTTTCGTCACGCTGACGGCTGAGGTCCAGCGCTTCCATGGCGCTGATCTGCAGCGACAACACCTGGCCGATGGTCTGGCAGGCGATACGCAGGTCATTGGGCACCAGCAGGGGTTCTCGGTTACCGCAGCTGATCAGGCCCCAGAGTTTATCGCCACTCATCAATGAGATGCTCATGGATGACAGCACGCCCATGTTCTGCATGTACTGGCAGTGAATCGGCGACACACTGCGCAGGGTGGCGAAGCTCAGGTCCAGCGGCTGGCCGGTGTCGGGGCGCAACTTGGGCAGCAGCGGCACCGGTTCGTAGGCCGCGTTCGGGATAATGCGCAGCCAGTTAGTGCGATACAGCTCGCGAGCCTGCTCCGGGATGTCGGACGCGGGGAAGAACAGGCCGTTGAAAAGCTCCATGGACGGCGCCGACGCTTCGGCGATTACCTGGCCATGGCCTTCGTCTTCGAAACGGTAGATCAGCACGCGGTCGTAGCCGGTCATGGCCTGGATTTCATTCACGCTGATTTCGTACAGCGCCTGCAGGGTTTTCGCCGCCTGCAAACGTTGCAGCATCTTGCCCAGGTTACTGGTGCGACCGTTCACCGCGCGTGGGCGGAAATCCTGGAGCCGCGGCTCGAACTCAAGCACCAGCACGTTCTGGTGGCGGTGCAGCAAGCCTTCGAAGTCCGCGCCGTTCAGGGTGACGTGCAACGGGGGCATGTCGACGAAGGTATTGGTTTGGGCCATGACCCTGACGGCCTGGGCGTGTTCGGCGCCGATCAAGCTGTGCAGCGGCTGGCCCAGCAACGCTTCGGGCGCATGGCCGAACAAGGTGCCGACGTTGGCGCTGACCTGGATGATCTCCAGGCCGGGCTCCGACAGGGTCAGCAGCGCACCGTGGGGCTGGATCGCCCCGGGGAAGCGGATGGGCTCGTTGGCACAGTTGGCAAGCAGCTCTTCAAAATCTTCGGGTTTCATAGCAGTACCTCCTGGCTGTCGAGCCATTGCTCAAAGCAGCTGAACGTCGAGCGGGCGGCGTCCACGGCGTGTTGTTTTGCCGGCGCGTCCAGCGCCTGGTTGCCCAGGTAATCAAGAAAGCCCTTCCAGCGCCGCCCGGTCTCTACCCCGTAGATATTGAGAAATGCACCACCGTTGTCGGCATTCACATCCAGGCGCTGAGTCATTTCCCGGAGAAGCACTTGGCCGCCCAGGGTCGCGCCTTCAAGTACATACAGGGCACCGAGGCAGGCGGCGTGGGTATCGAACGTTGGGAGTTGCGTGCAACGGGGCAGGGTGTTGATGGCGTGATCATCCAGGCCCAGGGCGTAGAGGTCAGTCAGCAGCGTCGGTGTTTTCACGCGCATTGCTGTATCGAACCCTTCGGGAATCAAGGCGCTGTCATACAGTGCCGCTTCCATGGGCTGATAAAAACCGTAGTACGCCTGGAGCAAGCGCCGATACCACTGCGCATCAAGGCGCTCGGAGAAGAACGGCAGGCGCTTTTCCAGTGCTGTATGCAGCAAGGCCGTGCCTATGCGCAGCGCTTCCAGCAGGGAGGGCGCATCGACGTCATGGGCCTGAGAATGCATTCAGTGAGCTCGAACTGTGGGGCCTCTCGGCCATGAATGACGCGCGAATTGGGCGACGATTCTACAGTCGGTAACTAAACGCGAAAAGCGAAAAGGCTGACTAGCGGATCAGAAATGTCGCTCCTTGCGTCATCAGTGGACCACTGTGCCTGTCGCGAAGTTCGCTGCAAATGATGTCGCGACGCTATCAATGCAGGGACAAGTCCTGCTGAGAGAGCGCCGTCTGCACGCACTCGATCAAATGCTCGGTGCTCCAGGGTTTGGGCAGGAACCGTACGGAGCCACCCAATTGCTCGGCCATTTTGGTATTCCCGGAAGTCAACAACACCTGCACCGATGGCCAGCGGTGTGCAACCACTCGGCTCAAGTCATAACCATTGAGCAAACCCGGCATTTGAATATCGCTGACAATCAGGTCGACAGGGTCATCCTCGCGTTCCAGGTAAATCATCCCCTCATCCGCCGAAGGAAAAGACGTCACTACCGCACCGAAATCCTCCAATACGTCCACCATTAATGCGCGAATGATCTCGTCATCTTCCAGTACTAAAATCGATGGCTGAGCCATGATCCTTACTTCTCCATCAGGGGAATACACTAAGGTGGAGTGGGGCGTGGCGGGATAGGTTCGATAGAATCTGCGCGGGGCGATGGGTGGTCGCTTCAGGGCGTCTAGGTTGCGCGTCTACGCGTGATGCTCCATGGTCACGGCTTGGACCGAAGCGGTGATCTGGATGGGCATGCGCTCCTGACAAACAGGCATAATTGCCCGCAACAGCCGATGTGGAGTCCCCCATGAAGTACGCCTTGTTCAGCCTCGCCCTGGTCTTCAATACCCACGCGGCTTTTGCCGCCGGCGATGCCGAGGCGGGCGCCAAGCTCTTCGCCAAGACCTGCGGTGGCTGCCACAGTGTCGGCGAAGACGCACGTGGAGGCTTCGGGCCGCAGCTCAACGGCATCATCGGCCGCCCGGCCGGGACTACCACGGATTACCAGTATTCCGACGCGATGAAAAACTCCGGTGTGGTCTGGACCCGCGACAAACTGGCCGCCTATATCGAAGCGCCGAAAAAAGTGGTGAGCGGCACGCGGATGATCTTCTGGGGCATCAGTGATCAGGAGAAGATTGAAAACATATTGGCGTATCTTGAAACATTTCAGCCAAAATAACCCTGTTTAATCGTAGGTCAAGGCATCTGCCCCTCACACCGATAAGGACGTTCCCTGTGAAGCGAATCGCACTGCTCTCCCTCATCACCCTGGCGCTGTGCGCCTGCCAATCCAACCAGCGCGACTCATCGCCCAGCCTGTTCAAGGACGGTGTGCAGTTGCGTCAGAAAACCGTGGCCGTGGACGCCGAACACGCCAAAGTCATCATGAAAGCCTACGGCGGCACCAACCCCGTCGAATTCGCCATCCTGCGCGAGGGCGACCCCGACCAGCGCATGGAAACCCTCGGCACCGTGGTGGACACCGGTGAAGGCCGCATTTTCAACTGGATCGCCAAGCTAAACCAGACAGTTGCCAGCGCGACCTTGAAGCGTTTTCCGCAGTTGGAGATCCAGGCGGATCCTGGCAAGAAACTCACCGTATCCGGCTCGGCGGGCAGTATTGGCAATGGCGCTTACTACAGATGCGGTCCGTTGGTGAGTAGCTTCAGCCCGCAGAAGGCGAAGGTGTATCTGGTGGAGTTTCAGTTCAAAGGCACTAACTTGGCGTGTTCGCAGCAGGTGTTTGATATTACGAATCCGGCGAATCGGGTGTTGGTTGAAGGGACGAAGGAGGGTTGAGCGCAGTTGATTGAACGGTGGGTGTTGCCCACCGTTCGTGCGGTAAAGCCTGTGAGTACAAATTGCATCAGATCCCCGTCTTAGGTTGCTTTGAAGGAGGTGGCCACGCGCCTTGGTGACGGAAGGAAATCTGGTAGTCGAGGTGTGCGGGTTCAATCATGTGTTGGAAATGCGGCTGAATAATCGTTGTCCAGTCAGGCAGCATGTCGAATACATCGGCATATATCGCGGTTTCCCCGCCTAAACCCAACGCTTCAAAAACACTGTCTGAGTCCTCGATATCCGCTGAATACTCATCTGCTTTCAAGTCATTGCTGTGTTTTTCGTACCACCGCAATCTGATTTTCATCACCATTTTCCGCGTTCCTCTTTATCTGTAAATTCGGCGTTTTGGATCCGCCGGTCCTCGACGCTCGGCGGTGTAAGGGTCAAACGCGCCGAGGTGTTCCAAATCACTGTTTCGATAGACTTCCAGCTCGCCTTTCTTGGCATCCCATTCAAAAATTTTTCGTCCTTTTGCGTCTATCCATCGTTCACGTAAGCCCGCTCCATTTTTTCTTCGTGTCACAGGCTTTTGGGGAATAAGACCAGGGAAGCCTGTTATGTCTTCGATTTCGGGGGCAGGGAAGTAATCATGGTCTGGGTTTCTTAGCCCTTTCCTTGGCTTATCAACCACCAAATACAACGACCGAACCCCCGACTCCACCGGGAATACCAGAATAAAATCCCTATACTCCGGCGGATAAACCGGGTTCACCAGAATCTGCGCGGCTTTCTCCGTCGGTGGGTAAATCCAGATCACCGGCGCTTGCGGTGCAGCCTCCAATGCCGGAATACCCAGCGTGTCCTGCGGATCAACGGCAGGCGTCCAGATCAGCTCGACACCTTCACCCAAATCCGCCACAAACTGCTCGCCACGGCGTTGGAACTGCACCACATCGATCATCTGCCAGCTCGGATGATCGCCGGTGTAAAACCCATACCCCTTGAGCGTACCGTCCTCGCGTTGCTCGATATGCAAACGCATCTGCGACCGCGCCCGCTCCATCGAGCGCAACTGCTCTTCGCTGTAGAGCGCGCTGTCACCCAGCTCAGACGGCCAGGCCAGCGCCACCAAACCGGTCAACAGGCCACTGGCGACGGAACCGACGGCAGTCGCCGCCGACTCCCACACCGCCGAACGCAACGCCAACTGCCCCAAGCCAGCGGGCAATGCGCTGCCGCCGATCTTGCGCAGCGCCACCGCGCCTCGTCCGTCCACCTCGCGCCCACCCAACAGGCTGAAATGGGCGTACTCCTTGACCAGCTCCAGCGGGACATAACCGGTGGGGTCTGCGTAGCGGGTGAAGCCGTCCGGCAGTTGGCAGGGCTTGATGAAGACGCAGCCAGGAGGTTTGGCCGGTGTGGGTGCTGGGGCAGGGGAGGGCTCGAATAAATCAATCGCCGGCGAATAGGGCGCCCGCGCCGGTTGCGGCGTCAGGATTCGTTGCCTGCGTTGTTCTTCTTCGGTAAGGGGGTAAAAGCGTTCTGACATGACCGGCTCACTTCCTTGTGCGAGGAAGTGAGCCTACGGGGGGCGATTAAGGAGCTGGAATTGGCATTGTTCGACTGTAAGTGTGGGAAAAGTAAACAGGCTCACCAACCGGTTTCGAATATTGCGATTTTCGTTTGTTTCGTTTAGGTTGGGCTCAATTGAACTACGTGACGACGAGGCAGCACCATGATCACCCACCACCTCCCTAAAACAATTCCTCCGCTGAAAAAGGAAGTCGAAGCCGCCGTGCAAGGCCAACGCGAACTGGCCTCGTTGCTATCGACCAAGTTCGAAACCCAGCGCATCGACATTTTCGACAAAGAAGACAAGCCCCACACCCTAGTGCTCCCCACATCCGCGCTGCGCCTGCTGGTCGATATATTGGGTGAGTTGGCGCTGGGCAATGCCGTCAAAGTTGTACCTGTCCATGCTGAATTAACCTCCCAGGAAGCTGCCGACCTGCTTAACGTGTCACGCCCACATCTGGTCAAGATGCTGGAAGAAGGCGCCATTCCTTTTACGAAGACGGGTCGTCATCGGCGTATTCGGTTTTCGGATTTGATGGCTTTTAAACAGCGCCGTGATGAAGAAAGCCAGGAGGCAATGGAGGAGCTGGCGCGGCTGGCCCAGGCGTTAGGATTGGGGTATGACGAATGAGGTGTTCGCCTTTCACTGCAGCGGAAATCTGTACATACAAAAGCTCAATGGGGGATGTTGCCCAATGGGGTGGCTGAAGAGGGTGAGGCGGTTGGTGTGTAGGCGGGTGGTTTGATGGTGTGGCGGCTGGCGTCTTCGCAGGCAAGCCAGCTCCCACATTTTGATCGGGGTAAATCCGTTTAAACCGTGTGAGCAGTAAAAAGACCTTGGGACGCCAAGGTCTTTTTTATCCGCTGATCAAGTCAGCAAGTGCTTGGAAATCAACCGGGATATTTCGACAATCGAAGTCTTCCCCGTGAACTCAAACTTCACTTTCCCCAACGACGAAAAGTAAATCTCCAACTCCGAATCCAGATCGAACGTCCCCGACGTTTCCACCGAATACGCCACGATGTTCTTGTACGGCAGCGACGTGAAGTCCTTCTTGCTGCCGGTAATCCCCTGCACGTTCACCGCGATGATGCGCTTGGTGGTGAACACCACGCCATCGCGCATGGCCTTGTACGCGTCGACCACTTCCTCATCGTCCAGCAGTAATGACGCCACGCGTTCGGCGTACTCGTTGTTTTGTTTGAGTTTGAAGAAACCCTTGTTGTTGAAGTCGATCATGTGCCTGCCCTTGGGTGAGTGGTGCGGTCGGTGTATGACGTTTTGATCACGGATCTGTATCTGACGCGCACATTTTGAACGCCCTACCATGGCCTCCTACTCTACAACGTTGACCAGATGTTTCGCGTCGACAGAACAACCCTGACGGAGCCCGACCATGCCTGAACTGTCCAGCTGGATTGCCTATGCGCTGATATCCCTCGGCATGGTGCTGACGCCCGGCCCGAACATGATTTACCTCATTTCACGGTCGATCTGCCAGGGGCGCGCGGCCGGGTTTATTTCCCTGGGCGGCGTGGCGTTGGGCTTTCTGGTTTACATGCTGTGCGCGGCCTTGGGGATTACCGCGTTGGTGATGGCGGTGCCCTTCGCCTATGACGCGCTGCGGTTTGGCGGGGCGCTGTACCTGGCCTATCTGGCCTGGCAGGCGGTCAAGCCGGGTGGCCGTTCGCCGTTCCAGGTGCAGCGCCTGCCCCAGGACAGCCCGCGTAAACTGTTCACCATGGGCCTGGTGACCAACCTGCTGAACCCCAAGGTAGCGGTGATGTATTTGTCGTTGCTGCCCCAGTTCATCGACCCGAGCGGCCAGGGCAGTGTGCTGATGCAATCCCTGGTGCTGGGCTTCACGCAGATTCTTATCAGCGTGAGCGTGAATGCGGTGATCGCCGCCCTGGCGGGGTCCATCGCCGTGTTTTTCGTCACCCGGCCGGGGTGGCAGGTGGTGCAGCGCTGGCTGATGGGCTCGGTGCTGATGGGGTTGGCGGTGCGGATGGCGGTGGAAGGGCGGCGGTAACCGCGGGTTACAGGATGGCCTTCAGGTAATCCTTGAGTGCATCGAGCGGGGCATTGAGGGCTTCCAGTGTCGGCGCCTGGCGCACGTGCAGCGCGAGCCGTTGCAGCTCGCGTCCCATCACGGTCGTTGCGCCGCCCAGTGATTCGAGTGCCAGCGTCAGGCACTCATCGAGCTTCAACCGGATCCCCGCCAAATCCCCCTGGCGCACCAACAACCCAAAGACCTCGCGGTCATACGCTTGCATCACCAGATCATCCCGCAAAACCGGGCTGCCGCCGTCCGTCTCGTGCGCCAATTTCAGTGCAAAGAGCGTAACCGCTTCCAGCGTCAATTCCATGCTTTTGGTTCCTGGGGCTTTGGGGGAGGGCGATGATCACTGTTCTGCGCGGGAAACAAAAGACCCCCGATGTTGTGAGCCGTTTGGCTTGCGTACCCTTCGCCTTACAACTTTGAACGTGAACCCACAGTACGCATCTCTCCCGCCAGCTTAGCCATACCTATCCATTCGGCTAGTTACGCTACTAAAGGGTGGAAAAAGTTCATAATTCCCGCCACTGTTACCCGCTGATCAACCCTGCAAATCGGTGAGTGATGGATTACGCCACCCTTGAAAGCTTGCGCACGCACCATCCGGCTTGGCGCCTTTTGCGTTCGGACCATGGGCCGCTGGTTGCGAGTTTTTTACATCGTGTTTTTGTCGCGACCAATGTTCGGACTGTTTCTGCTGCCGATCTGGCCGAGTCCCTGGAAGACGAGCTCTATGTCTTGCGTCGGCAACTGGATGATGATGTTTTCCCCAAGTCTGCGTTGCAGTACCTCAATGAATGGGCCAGCCCGGAAAAGGGTTGGCTGCGCAAGTTCTATCGTCAAGACGATGATGAACCGCAATTCGACCTGACCCCGTCCACGGAGAAAGCCATTGCCTGGTTGGCAACCCTCGCCGAGCGAGGATTCGTCGGTACCGAGTCACGCTTACTGACGTTGTTCGAGCTGCTCAAGCAAATGAGTGAAGGCAGTGAAGCCGACCCGGCCAAGCGCGTTGCCCATTTGCGTAAGCGCCGTGATGAGCTGGACGCGGAGATCGCACAAATTCTGCGCGGTGATGTGCCGCTGCTTGACGATACGGCGCTCAAGGATCGTTTTCAGCAATTCACTCAGTTATCCCGAGAGTTACTGGCTGACTTCCGCGAGGTCGAGCATAACTTTCGTCTGCTCGACCGCCGTGTGCGTGAGCGGATTGCCTTGTGGGAAGGTGCCAAAGGCGCGTTGCTTGAGCAGATCATGGGCGAGCGCGACGCTATTTCCGATTCGGACCAGGGCCGTAGTTTCAGGGCGTTCTGGGGTTTTCTGATGTCGAGCAGCCGTCAGGAGGAATTGACGCGCATGCTTGACCGTGTGCTGGCCCTGGCGCCGGTGATGGAGCTCAAACCGGATATCCGTACCCGGCGGGTACATTACGACTGGCTTGAGGCTGGCGAGCACACCCAGCGCATGGTCGCTCAACTGTCCCAGCAATTGCGGCGGTTTCTGGATGATCAGGTCTGGCTGGAAAACCGCCGCATCATGGATATTTTGCACGGGGTTGAAGCCAAGGCGCTGGGCCTGCGTGAGCAAGCACCGGCAGGGGCGTTCATGGACATGGCCGACGTGGCCGCCAGTATTGAATTGCCCATGGAACGCCCGCTGCACACCTTGAGTGTAAAGCCCGACTTTGCCGGTATGGCGGTGCAAGTCGGCGACGAACATATCGATATCAGCGCGTTGTATAACGACCAGACAGTCGATTTGGTTCGGTTGGCCGCTCATATCCACCAAGCCTTGCAGGTCCGCTCGCAAATTACCCTACACGAACTGACTCGGTTGCGGCCCTTGCAACAAGGGTTGGCCGAATTGGTGGCGTATCTGCATTTGGGCAGTGAAACCTTTACCACCGTTGTCGACGACACCCAGGACGAGCCGATTGAGTGGGTCGCGACCGCCCGTGATGGTCGTTCGGTGCAGAAGCAGGCACGGTTGGCACGCATTATTTTTGTGAGGCAAGGATGAGCGAAGAGCAACCCGCATCGGGTGAGGTCATGGACAGTGGCGCGGCGGATCTGTCGACGCTGTTGATTGTGCTGCTTAAAGGGGTGATGTATCACGAAACCGACGAGCGCTTGTGGAGTGTATTGCTCAACTTACAGACGCGGGTGCGCGACTACGTGACGATATTGGGTTTGGAACTGATGCTGGATGAGGCCGAAGGCTACGCCTTTCTGAAAAGCCGAACCGAACCTGCAGAAGATGAACCGACGGTTCGCATACCGCGCCTGATTGCGCGACGGCCGTTGTCATTTCCGGTCAGCCTGCTGCTGGCCCTGCTGCGTAAAAAACTCGCGGAGTTCGATGCCAGTGGCGCTGAAACACGGCTGGTGCTGACCCGCGATGAGATCGTCGAACTGATTCGTGTGTTCCTGCCCGATAGCAGCAACGAAGCGCGGCTGGTCGACCAGATCGACACGCATATCGGCAAGGTCGTCGACCTGGGGTTTTTGCGGCGTCTCAAGAGCAGCAGTGGCCCACTCAGTTATGAGGTGCGGCGCATTCTGAAGGCGTTCGTGGATGCTCAGTGGCTGTCTGAATTCGACACCCGCCTGAGTGAGTACCGTGCCCATCTGAGCGGCGAGAACCCTGCCGCGCCGCACAGCGAAGAGGAGGTGCCGTCATGAGTGACTTATTGCTGCCCGAGCTGGACTTTATCGGTGATGACAGCCTGTCGGGCTTTCGCCTCAAACGCCTGGAAGTCTTCAACTGGGGCACCTTCGATCAACGCGTGTGGACACTTCTGCCCGAGGGCAGAAACAGCCTGCTCACAGGGGACATCGGCTCAGGCAAGTCGACGCTTGTGGATGCGCTGACTACCTTGCTGGTGCCCACTCAACGGATTGCCTATAACAAGGCCGCCGGCGCCGAGAACAAGGAGCGAAGCCTGCGCTCCTATGTCTTGGGTCATTATAAATCCGAGCGCAGTGACGTCACCGGTGCAGCCAAGCCCGTCGCGCTGCGTGACCACAACAGCTACTCGGTGATTCTGGGGGTGTTTCATAACGCCGGTTACGATCAGACGGTCACCCTGGCCCAGGTGTTCTGGATGAAAGACGGGCAAAGCCAGCCCGAGCGCTTTTACGTCGGTGCCGAGCGCGACCTGTGCATCACCGCAGACTTTGCCGACTTTGGCTCGGACATCCCGCAATTGCGCAAGCGCCTGCGTAACAGCGGGGCTGATATTCAGGACAGCTTTCCCAAGTACGGTGCGTGGTTCCGGCGTCGCCTGGGCATTGATAACGAACAGGCGCTGGAGCTATTTCATCAGACGGTCTCGATGAAATCGGTGGGTAACCTGACCGATTTTGTGCGCAGCCACATGCTTGAACCCTTTGATGTCGCCGCGCGCATCACTGCGCTGATCGCCCACTTCGATGATCTGAGCCGAGCCCATGAAGCCGTGCTCAAGGCCAAGCAACAGCGCCTGTTGCTGGAGCCGCTGGTGGCCGATTGCGACAAGTACCAGGACCTGTGTGCCGAGCAGGAGCGCTTGCGTGATTGCCGGGATGCGCTCAAGCCGTGGTTTTCCGAACTCAAACTGACGCTGTTGGATCGACGCCTGCAACTGCTGGCCCAGGATCAACATCGGCTTGGCGCGCAAAAGGAGCGTCAGATTGAGCAGCGTGATCGTCAGCGCCTGGACGTGGAATCCCTCAAGCGTGCGGTGGCCGAACAGGGCGGTGATCGCCTCGAACAACTGGCGATAGAAATACGCCAGTACGATACCGAGCGCGAGCGCCGCCAACAGCGAGCGCAGCGCCACGGGCAATTGCTTGTCGCCGTGGGCGAGTCACCGATTGCGGATGAAGCGGCGTTCACCCGTCTTGGGCAACAGTTGCAAACCCGTCGAGAACAGTCGGGCACCCAGGAAGCCGACCTGCAAAACCAGATCACCGAATGGGGCGTTTCGTTGCGCCAGGGCCGGCTTGAGCACGAGGCACTGGAGAGTGAAATCACCAGTCTCAAGGCGCGGCGCAGCAATATCCCCGACGCGCAGATCAGGTTGCGCACGGCCATGTGCCTGGCGTTGGGCTTGGCGGAAGACGTCATGCCCTTCGTCGGTGAGCTGTTGCAAGTGCGCGAAGAGCATCGCCCGTGGGAGGGGGCCATCGAGCGCGTGCTGCACAATTTTGGCCTGGCGCTGCTGGTGCCGGATGAACAGTACAACCAGGTCGCCGCCTGGGTGGATAAAACCCACCTGGCGGGTCGCCTGGTGTATTTCCGCGTACGTTCCGGGCGGCAGTCCGATGCACCGGACCTGCATCCACAGTCGCTGGTGAGCAAACTCAGTGTTAAACCCGACTCGGTGTTTTACGCCTGGCTGCTGCGCGAACTGAGCCATCGTTTCAATTACGCCTGCTGCGACACCCCGGAACAATTTCGTCGAGAGGTGCGTGCGCTGTCGTTGTCGGGGCAGATCAAGGGCGCCGGCGAGCGGCATGAAAAGGATGATAGACATCGGTTGGATGACCGCAGCCGCTATGTGCTGGGCTGGAGCAACGCGGAAAAAATCATCGCGCTTGAGGCGATCAAAGAGCGTCTGCAAGGGCAATTGGCCGATATCGGCGCACAGATCGCCACGGCCGAAAAACAGCGCAGTCAGTTGCGTCAGCAGCTTGAAGCGTTGGCGGCGCTCAATGAATTCACCGACTACCGGGACATTGACTGGGCGGAGTGCGCCACCCTCGTGGCGCGCTTGCAGGATGAAAAGGCCACGCTGGAAGCGGCCAGCGACACCTTGCTGCAATTGACGGCACAACTGAAAACCATGCAAGACACGCTGGGGCTGACGGAAGAAGAAATCTCCAGGCTGGACAAGGAGTTGGGAAGCGTGCAAGCCAAGCACGAAGTCGCCACCGCGCTTCGCGACGAAACCGTCAACCTGATGGTCCCGATTGCAGACGCCATTCGGCTCCACTTGGAGGCCCTGCGTACTCAGGTGCTGGGCGAGCGCCTGTTGACCGTTGAATCCTGCGACAACGCCGAACGGGAAGTGCGCGAAGCCCTGCAAGGCAAAATGGACGCCGAAGCCAAAGCGCTGGAGCGTCTGCGAGACAAGATCATTCGTGCCATGGCGGCCTTCAAGGAAGCCTACAAGCTGGAAACCAGCGAGTTCGATGCCGACCTTAATGCCGTCGACGAATACCGCAACCTGTTGGACCAGCTCATACGCGACGACCTGCCACGTTTTGAGCAACGCTTCAAGGAACTGCTCAACGTCAACACCATTAATGAGATCGCCAACTTCAACGGGCAACTGGCGCGGGAGCGGGAGACCATCAAGGAGCGGATTGACCTGATCAATCAATCCCTGGGGCAGATCGACTACAACCCCGGCCGCTATATCGTGCTGGAGGCGCAACTGAGCCCGGATGCCGACATTCGCGACTTCCAGATGCAATTGCGCGCCTGCACCGAAGGCGCCTTGACCGGCTCCGAAGACGCCCAGTATTCGGAGAGCAAGTTCCTGCAAGTCAAAACCATCATCGATCGCTTTCGCGGACGCGAAGGGCTGACTGAACAGGATCGACGCTGGACCGCCAAAGTGACCGACGTGCGCAATTGGTTCCTGTTCGCCGCCAGTGAACGTTGGCGCGAGGATGATCGCGAGCACGAGCATTATTCAGACTCGGGCGGCAAGTCGGGTGGGCAAAAAGAAAAGCTGGCCTACACGATTCTGGCGGCCAGCCTGGCCTATCAATTCGGTCTGGAATGGGGCGCCGTGCGTTCGCGCTCGTTCCGTTTTGTGGTGATCGATGAAGCCTTCGGCCGCGGCTCCGACGAATCGGCCGAGTATGGCTTGAGGTTATTTGAACAGCTCAACCTGCAATTGCTGATCGTCACGCCCTTACAGAAAATCCACATCATCGAGCCGTTTGTTTCCAGCGTGGGCTTTGTGCAAAACGAGGGCGGCAAGGCCTCCCGATTACGCAACTTGTCGATTGAGGAGTACCGCGAGCACCGAGGCGATTTCTCATGATGAACTGGACCACGGTGCAGGACCTCAAGCAGCAGGTGCTGCGTCTTTGGCTCCGTGGGGACTTACTGCGCGCGCTGGTTCCAGGGCAGCCCTGGGAGCCACGCCGGCTTACGCTGAAAACGCCGGACACGACGCAGTTGAGTGAACACTTCGAAGACGTGCGCAAGTGGGTCGCACAGCTCAGTGCTGTCGACGGCATTCGCATTCAGTGGCGCGACATCAACCATCGGGTTATCGGCTTGCAGCGGTTACCGGCGTCGGTGTGGCTGGACTCGGCCGAAGAAGCCATCAAGCTGATTGGCAAACAGGCTGAGTTGCAAGCCTTACGCGGCATGCTTGAGCTGACCCTTCAGCGCCAACCCTCACTGGTCGGCTGGCTGGGCGTTCGGCCTTTGCAGGCCATAGAGCTCGCGCCGCACTGGCCCGCCCTTTTGGAGGTGGTGGCGTGGATGACGCAACACCCACAGCCGGGAATCTACCTGCGACAGGTCGACATTCCGGGTATCCATACCAAGTTCATCGAAGGCCACCGAGCCGTCTTGAGCGAACTGTTCGACCGAGTGCTGCCGGAACAGGCCATCGCCGCACAGCACAAAGGCACCGCGCAGTTTTGTGCCCGCTACGGCTTCCTTGAAAAACCCGCCGTACTTCGCTTTCGTGTGCTCGACCCTGCCCTGGCCCTGCTGCCCGGCGCTGACTTGCCGGACATTACCCTCGACGCCGCGAGCTTTTCCCGGCTGGACATTGCCGTAACGCGAGTGTTCGTGACCGAAAACGAAACCAACTTCCTCGCCTTTCCGACTGTGCCTGGGGCCATCGTGATCTTTGGTAAAGGCTATGGCTGGGAAACCCTGGGACGTGCCGAGTGGTTGTCACGCTGCACCATGTATTACTGGGGCGATATTGATACCCACGGCTTTGCCATCCTTGACCAACTGCGCCGCAAGTTTGGGCATGTCGAGTCGTTATTGATGGATCGCCAAACCCTGGAAACCCACAAGGAATTGTGGGGCCAGGAAAACCGGCAGGTGACTCACGACTTGCCTTTTCTTACGCCAGAAGAGCGCAAGTTGTTCGATGACCTGCGCGACAACCGACTGGGGGTTGGGGTCAGGTTGGAACAGGAGCATGTCAGGTTTGGTTGGTTGGAGAGTGCGCTGGAATCGATAAGCCAGTCACCGAGTACGCGGCTTTGTTGATGTCGCTCATGTGCCTGTACCGGGATTCGGTGCGGGCACTACAAGCAGCCATGACGAGGAATCAAAGAGGATACGAAGGATCTGCACTTCGCCGTGGGCGAGGCGGTAAGGCCTTAGATCCATTGATCATTCGCGGCGGTTCGGTCCCCACCTGCATGGCCAGTGTTCAAAATGCCCCGTGGCTCGATCATCATCAGCTTGGCTTCGCCTTCGGCGGCCGTGCGGTGTTCAATGCCGCGAGGGACCACATACAGTTCGCCTGGCGCTACATACACGGGGCCGTCGGGGAGGTCGATACGTAGCGTGCCTTCCAGTACCAGGAATGCCTCGTCGGTTTCGGGGTGGGAGTGCCAGATGAATTCGCCTTCGATGCGTACCACTTTGAATTGGTAGTCGTTCATTTCGGCGACCACGCGTGGGCTCCATTGCTTGTCGATGAGGGAGGCTTTTTGGGTGAGGTTTATGGGCGCGGCGGGAGGCTGAGCCATGACGGATACTCGGGTAAGGTGAGGAAAGTCAGGTTAGCCAGAAGAGGGGCGCAGGGCTTGAACGATCATGCAATAGGCGTCATCACGCTGTTCTGAATTCAAGCCCGCCGCAATTTGCCGGCGAGCCATGACAGCGCTATCGCCGGAATTGAGAGAACGGCCGCATACAGGATACCGACACCCAGCAACGGGGAAGCACCAGAAATAACCAGAACCACGGGGATCTGAGCAAGCATTACGACAGCGCCCGCGGACCATTGGGCGCTTTTTAGCACGGCTCCAAGAATCACTGACAACGCAAGCGCGGCGGGATAGATGAGGGTCCAATAACTCGCCAGATCCCAAGGCTCCTTGGCTCCTGTGACGGCTGAAACAACAGTCCAAAAAACCAGGGACGCAACGCAGGTAGCAGTGAATGCCATGATTTTCCTATTCGACTTCGTCGAAAGACTGTTGGACGCATTCGCAAACGCGAAAAGGGGACGGAATTAATTTTCGTGAGCTTCAAATTATCAATTTTTTTGAATTCGCTGCGCTACGTCGCAAAGCCACCGGCGCAACAGCTGTGCTGCCTCACCCAGCACCACATCTTTGGCCTGCACCAAATAATAGCCCTTGCCCGTCTTTAGTACAGCGTCAAAGACAGGTACGAGAAGGCCTCTTTCTACATCTTCCTCAACCAGCCAAGGGCTGGTGAGCACTAAACCTTGATCGCGACGCGCCGCGTCGATTGCCAGCTCAGACTGATCGAACTTGAGGCTGCTGGAAAAGCTATCGGCGGACATACCGACCGATGATAGCCATTGAGCCCAGTGAGCGTGAGACGTCGTATAGATCAAGGTGGCTCCCGGCAAACAATCAAGGCTATGCAACTGGAGCCGTTCGCGGTACGCCGGGCTGGAATAGACCCTGACCTCGTCTGGCAAGAGCAGTTCTGCATTCACGTCACTGCTATGTCCATCGAAATGCCGCACCGCCAGGTCGCAGCTAGCGTCATGGAAATCCACTTTATCGGTGGATGCGCTCAGG
This sequence comes from Pseudomonas cedrina subsp. cedrina, assembly GCF_001983175.1. Taxonomy (GTDB): domain Bacteria; phylum Pseudomonadota; class Gammaproteobacteria; order Pseudomonadales; family Pseudomonadaceae; genus Aquipseudomonas; species Aquipseudomonas cedrina. The sequence continues at coordinate 548,373 of NZ_MNPW01000001.1, read as the reverse complement.
TGCAGCTGCACCTCTGGATGCCGCTCCATGAACAATGGCATCCGCTTTGCGAACCAGGAGTTAGCGAATGCCGGCGGCAAGCTTAGCCGTACCTGCCTGTCTCTAAGAACCCGCACGGCCAGGTTGGCGGTCTCCAGCTGGCGAAGCGCCGGCTTGACCTGCTCCCAGTAGCTCAGCGCCTGCGCCGTGGGTTGCAGCCTGCGCACATTGCGTATGAACAGTGGCGTTCCTAGCCAACCTTCCAGCTTGCGAATCTGTTGCCCTACCGCTCCCGGCGTTACGAACAACTGGCTTGCAGCAAGGCTGACGCTGCCGGTGCGCATGACCGCGTCAAAGCATGCGATGGCCCTGAGGGGCGTATCAGCTCTCATGGCGTAGTTTTTCTCTTCTATAGATCGAAAACATATGATTTGTAGCGGCTTGCGTACTTTCCCACAATCGAATTTCGCCATCGGCTGTTTGGCCTGCCGAGTGAGGAATAAATTGTTGTCCAAGTTAATGATAAAAGGTGCCGACAAGTGAGGAAGTCAGTCGATGGGGCTGCCACGGCGGTAATGGTGCTGCTGTGTCTCATCTGGGGCGCTCAGCAGGTGGCAATGAAGGCGGTTGCCGGCGACATAGCACCGCTCATGCAGGTTGCCGTTCGCTCCGGAGTCGCTGCAGCCTTGGTCTGGCTGATCGGAAAATCGATCATGCGGGAAGTGTGGTTACCCGGCGTCTGGTGCCGCTCCGGATTGGTCGTGGCCGTTCTGTTCGCGGGTGAATTTCTGTTCATCGCGCAAGGGTTACGCTGGACAAGTGCTTCGCATATGGCGGTTTTCCTGTATACGGCGCCCTTGTTTGCCGCCATTGGTCTGCACCTGCGCTTGCCGGAGGAGCGTCTTGGCGCGATTCAGTGGCTGGGTATGTCGCTAGCGTTCGCAGGGATTGCCATCACCTTCCTCATGCCACGCGATGGAGCAGCCATTCAAACCACCCACGCAAACAGTCTCCTGGGCGACCTGCTGGGCTTGTGCGCGGGCGCTACCTGGGGATTTACGACGGTAGCGGTGCGTATCAGTCGCCTGAGTGAAGCACCCGCCACCCAGACCCTGTTTTACCAACTGGCAGGGGCCTTTCTCCTTCTGCTGCCTTTGAGCCTGCTAGCGGGCCAAAGCGCAATGAGCTTTTCAACCGGTGCAGTGGCCAGCCTGGTTTTCCAGACATTAATCGTGTCAGTGGCCAGCTACTTGATCTGGTTCTGGATGCTTCGTCGCTACCTCGCGGCTCGCCTGGGAGTGCTGGCCTTCATGAGTCCGCTGTTTGGCGTATTGATGGGTTACCTGTGGCTCAAAGAGCAGACGAGCATCGGGTTTCTGCTGGGCGCAAGCCTGACTATTGTCGGCCTGCTCGTGGTGAGTCTCAGCAAAGCGGTCGGACAGAATCGGGGCGATAGACGTTATCCAATATCGAAAAACCGCAAAGAGAGGCTGCAGTTATGAAGACGTTAATCGTATTGGCGCACCCGGAACCACGCTCTTTCAACGGTGCCCTAAAGGACGTAGCTGTTGAAACGCTGCGCGAACTCGGCCACCAGGTTCAGGTGAGCGATCTCTACGCGATGAATTGGAAGGCTGAGCTGGGCGTTGGTGACTTCCCCGATAATCGCGCCGATCCTGACTATCTCAATCTTCCCCGCGAGCAAGAACATGCGTTTGCAAACAACGCTCACACCGACGACATCAAAGCCGAGCAATCGAAAGTCATGTGGGCTGACCTGGTGATTTTTCAGTTTCCCGTGTGGTGGTTTTCGATGCCGGCCATTCTGAAAGGCTGGGTAGACCGGGTGTTAAGTCGCGGGTTCGCGTACTCATCGGGGCACAAGTATGGATCAGGCCTACTCAAGGGCAAGAGGGCCATGCTTTGCCTGACCACGGGCACCGCGAGCAGCCTTTATACACCTGCTGGCATTGATGGCGACTTGCATCACGTCCTCTGGCCTATCCATAACGGCATTTTGGCTTATACCGGTTTCACCGTTCTTCCGCCGTTTGCTGCATGGATGCCGGCGCAGCTCAGCGATGACGAACGTCAGCAATATCTGAATTCATATGCCGACTACCTGCGAAGCTTGGAAACGGTGCAGCCGCTGTTTTTTCATCCCCGTGAAGACTATGACGACAACCAGCAGCTCAAACCCGGGATTGAAGCCCGCTCGGGTGTGCAGTGGAATCCACGTGCAGGACAAAGTTTTGAACAGGCTGCATCCCGTTTCTCAGGGCAGCCTAAGTCCAAAATCTAGCTCTCATGCTGGCCGGCACCGGAAAAATATCCGATGCGATAGCTGAGGGTTTGTGATCGTTCCCTCGCGTGGGAACGATCACAACGCTGTACCACGAGCCCTAAATAGCCGCCGCAATCAACCCGCGTCGCTGCAAAGCCACTTGCGTCTCCTCTGGATTCATCCGCACCAGGTTCACCGGGATGGATTTCGCCGCCGGTGTGTTACTGCGGCTATCCCGATTCGCCAGTGGCAGCAAGCCGTTGGTTTCCGGGTAGTACGCAGCGCAACAGCCTTGCGGTACGTCGAAGGGGATGACCTTGAAACCGGGCGCACGACGCGGTGTTGTCACGTCCAGCGCCGTCTGGAACTCGACATAATCCCCGGCCTTGAGCCCCAGACGCTCAATGTCCTGCGGGTTGAGCATCACCACCATGCGGTCGCCGTAGATACCCCGGTAACGGTCATCGTTGGAATACACCGTGGTGTTGAACTGGTCATGGCTGCGGATCGTCATCAACTGCAGGTGGTCAGCGCCCGGTGGCGTGTCGTCCTCGTCAAAAACCCCTGCAGGAAACAGGAAGTTGGCCTTGCCTGACTCGGTGTTCCACTTGCGCTCGCTGGCGCCATTGGGCAGGCGGAAACCGCCGGGCTCCTTGATGCGCTGGTTGAAGTCATAAAACTGCTCGGGCAGCACTGCTTCGATCTTGTCGCGAATGCGCGCGTAATCGTTCACATAGCTGTCCCAATCCACCTTGGGGTTGGGCGCAAGCGTCGCCTTGGCCATACCGACGATGATCGCCACTTCGGAGATCAGGTGTTTCGACGCAGGCTCAAGCATGCCGGTGGAGCCGTGCACCATCGACATCGAGTCCTCGACCGTCACGGTTTGCGCCACACCGTTCTGCATGTCCAGCTCCGAGCGGGCGATGCACGGCAGCAAAAACGCTTTCTGGCCATGGACCGTTGCACTGCGGTTGAGTTTGGTATTGACCAGCACGGTCATTTTCAAGCGGCTGACGGTCGGGCAGACCACATCGATATCCGGGATGGCCCGGAAGAAATTGCCGCCCATGGAAATAAACGCCTCGACCTCACCGCGCAGCAGCGCCTCACAGGCTTCGGCCACATCATGCCCACCTTTGCGGGACGCCTCGAAACCGAACACCTTGCTCATACTGGCCAGGAACGGCTCGCCGGCTTTTTCGTAGATGCCCATGGTGCGGTCACCCTGCACATTGGAGTGGCCGCGAATCGGGCAGGCACCCGCGCCCAGCTTGCCGATGTTGCCGCGCAGCAGCAGCAGATTAATGATCTGCTGCATCGCGTCGCCACCGCGCTTGTGTTGAGTAATGCCCATGCCCCAGCAACAGATCACCCGCTCCGAACGCATGTACACCGCCGCCACATCCTCCAGCGCCTGACGCGTGAGGCCCGAATGACGCTCGATGATTGCCCACGGCAGCTGTCGGCAATAATCGGCGAACGGCTCAAGGCCGTGGGTGTGCTCGTCGATGAAGGCGACATCCAGCACACGGGGCAGCCCTTCACGCTGAGCTGCATCATCCGCTTCAATGACCGCCTTACAGATGCCCTGCACGGCAATCATGTCGCCGCCGATTCTGACCTGATGGTACTGGGAGCTGATCTTGACCCCGCTGCGACTGAGCATATCGCGCGGGTCCTGGGGTGATGCAAACCTTACCAGAGCCTTTTCGCGCAACGGATTGAACGAGATGATGCTCGCGCCACGGCGTGCGGCGGCATGCAGCTCCGACATCATGCGCGGGCTGTTGGTCCCGGGGTTCTGACCGAAGATGAAAATGGCGTCGGCGCTCTCGAAGTCTTCCAGCGTCGTGGTGCCCTTGCCAACGCCGATTGACTCGGGAAGGGCCACGCTGGTGGTCTCGTGGCACATGTTCGAACAGTCAGGAAAGTTAGCCATGCCATACAGGCGGCCAAACAACTGATACAGAAACGCCGCCTCGTTCGAGGTACGCCCCGAGGTGTACAACTCCAGCTTCCACGGGTCGCTCAATTGACGCAGCTCTTGCCCGATCTCGGCGAACGCCTCGTCCCAACTGACGGGCAGGTACTTGTCGCTGCCCGCGTCATAGCGCATCGGCTCGGTGATACGGCCCTGATCTTCCAGGTCGTGATCGGTCCAGGTTGCCAGCTCACTGACCGTATGTTCAGCGAAGAACTCGGGCGTGACGCGTTTTTTGGTCGACTCCCACGCCAGTGCCTTGGCACCGTTCTCACAGTATTCAAAGGTGTGCGGCTTCTTTGGGTCTGGCCAGGCGCAGCTGGGGCAGTCGAAACCGTCCGGTTTGTTCATGGACAATAAGGTGCGGTTGCCCTTGAGCAGGACGTGCTGGTGGAGCAGGTGTTTGTTGACGGCGTTTAGGGCAGGCCAGCCGCCGGCGGCGGAGCCGTCGGATTGGGAGCCTTGGAGCTGCGGATTTTTGGGTTCAGACATTGGGTGGGGTCTCCCTGTTGAAGCCTGTGAAGGCTTGGTGCGTATGGTTGTGATGCATACGGGGAGGGAGAATTCGGCTTGATCGACGAGCGTTGCTGACCAGTGGATGGGTGGGCGGTTCAGTTAGGGGGCGAGCTGTTCAGACGAAACTCAATTTCACTTGAAACATTTCCCAGAAATAAATCCGTCCCCTTTTTTCGTCCCCTTTTTTCCTCTTTTTTTCCTGTACGCGTTGCAGTTACGCGACCCTATATCTCGGTATGGATCAACTGGTTATCGCATGGATCGCAGCGCGGGACGCCGAAATGGAAGAAAGCTGCGCAGCTATAAAGCTGCTTGCCTGTACGGAGCTTGTCTATTGCAAGTCGGTTATGCCGCACGGCAGAAATAGGTCTGCTGAAGTCCAAGCATCATGCAGATTTCGCAGTGTATGGCTGCGTATTTACCATTACTCAGCACTAGGCACCATATGCATGGGCAGAGTCTCTCTACCGGAGCGGAGGGAGTCCAACAACGTCCGGTTTTGGACGAAAGTAGTCGTTCGTGAGCGGCAGCTTCCGGCCAAAAGCGGTCACTTACCGAAGGCAAAGTCGCAGGGGATTCTCACGGAATGCCCCTAGCTGCCTTGAGTGAATTGCGTGTTATCTAAGGTGCATCACCTTCGTCTTCGCCCTCATAATCGTAGTCAATCAAGCTTGCTGACACTTCACCAAGCTCAAATTTTCCTAAAGCTCTGGTGCCGAGCAGCACAGTATTTTTAATTTCGATATTGAATCCAATATCGCGACCGGGAACATCATCATCCCGTCTATGAGAGCCGCTTGCTGAACCAGTAAAAGTAACATTCAAGCCATCATCAAATGCAATAGAGTCCAATTCGCCGATTTCAATTTCGTCAAAGATAGTGTCAGATTCTGCAATGGGCCCTGAGAACTCATCACCATTAAGCAAATCATACTTAAGACTTTCGCAGATATCTCTACAAACCTCTTCTACTTGATCCTCGGTGAGTAATTTATATTCTAGATCTTCGAAGACTGATATCACATGATCAAATAGAAGGTCGGGCCCTAGGTTCTCGTTGTCGGTTCCTTCGTCTTGCACAATCGTTTCGAGGCTTGACGCAAATTTTTTAGGGTCGTAGTAGATGTATGACACTTGTGATAGCTTTTCATTGTTAAAATTTTCGTCGTGGACTAAGGAGTGAAAGTCTTCGTAGCCAAAAATCATCGCTACGATCTCACCTAGTCCAGCTAGAGATAATTGAACACCATCTGCTTTCAGGCTTTCTTCGATTGCCAGCATGAAGCTGTAAGATGATGGGAAACGATTTGATGCCTGTGCTGATTTTAGCTGAGCACTTGCCACATTGAACCGTTGTCGTTCAAGTGCAGCATTTTTCTGTTTTTTCTCTTCTTCTAGCTCAGCTTGATTCGCTCGGCTTTTGGCTTCCGCCGCTGAGGCTGTAGCCGCTTCCGATACCGCTATTGCCGCTTCGGCTTTTTCTTTTAGCCTTACACTCCTGAGCCTCAATTGTTCGATTGTTTCTTTTCGGCGGTCAATGTCTAATTGGACGTTTTGCTCTAAAAATTTCTTGTCAGGATCTGCTAGCAGCTTTTGTTTATTCAATATTTCCTGTTGCTTAACCTTGCCGACTTCGATTGATATGGCTTGCTGGTGCAAACGTTCATTTGCAAATTTTTGTATCGACTTCAGCGCGAGTGATGCCCAAGGGAAAGCAAACAAGAATAGCAGCGCCATACATAAAGGGATTATAAGTATTGTATTTAATCCAATTATGTCGGTCTCTTTAAAGTACTTACCAAGAGCATTAATTCGTTCTGTGGCGGTTCCGTCGCCCCATATTAGGATTGCCAAATGACTCCAGTTGCAGACTATCCATGCCCCTATGAATGCACCAATAAATGGATCTTCAACCTTTGTTTTCGTGTTTCCAGAGATTGACTGCATTATATCGTCGAGGAATTTCATTCCGTATGACCTGCTTTCCTATATTCAAAGTGACGCATGGAGTGGGCTCAAGGCGTATACGAGTATGCGCGATTTTGGGGGATGATCGATACTGCCAGATGACTGCGAAGGCTCACAAATTCGTTACGGTACAGCCCGTACCTCTGCCACTCCTTCATTCAACACACTGGCCTGATAGAGAGAAATGGCTAGTGATCGCCAGGGGTACACAGCAAGAAGGGCCGGATGCCTGAGCCAACATTGAGCCAAAGTGTCCGCTTTGGGTCGAAGGCGTTCGCCCATTCTCGCCAAATAGGCTCCCCGAAACGAATTCTTAGAGTTCAAAATGATTAGTCCGTTGTAATCTGGCTAGAATCAGTGCGGCGTCAGTCGTCTAGAGGTGAAGCATGGGTACAACGTCACTCGTGGCATGGATCGCTCTCGCGGTTTCGGCCTTCAGTTTCTTGTTCAACGTGATCGGATTCTACCGGTCTCGGGCAAAGGACCTTTTCAGTTTGCGCCAAGAGGTACTTACAAAAGCGGAAAAAACTCGGTCGTCTTGGGCTAGATCGATCCAGAACAACAAATCGCTGATTCACAAAGCAGAAGTTAACAATCGGCTTGAGCCAGAGTTGCAAGCCATGCTCATTAATTTTCTAGGAAGCCATCAGGAGTTTCTGGAGCAATGTGAGGCAGATGCCTCGGCCTTTGCTAAGGACGTCTATGAGAACGGGGCGAAATTCACTGAGAGCAAATGCCGTGAATATTTAAGGATGCTTGATCCAAATCTGGAAGTCTTTGAGAGGACTGAAGGGGTAGCTGAACGTAAGTATATTGAATTGACGGAACGAGCCGAGGCCGCTGGGCGCATCTCTCCTGCCTAGTGTGGGCCGGGACCGATCACGTTCTGTTCTTAGCGACAGACCGCTAGCGGCCGATTCTGTTGAAAAAGTCGACTTCGAATTCCACGGCAGAAAAGTACGCGTCTGAGATTGAAAGCTGAATTTTTGGCAGTAGGTTCAGGACTCGGATTTCACGTAGCAGCGTGCAAAAAAGGTCTTTTCACCCATCAGTATTCGAGCGTTTTGGGCAAGCCGACTTTTTCAACACAATCGGCCAAAAGCGGTCACTCACACCTAAGTTAAGCGACGGGCCCGAGATGGCCTATCCACTTCAAAGAATGGTTAAAAACTACTGTTCATCTCTCCGACGAAACTCTTCAAGTTCCCAAACGGACAGAGTTCGCGTGCTAGCCACTTTCTTCAAATCTTGGACAGCTTGCGCATAGGCTTTGATTGAGTCACTCGTTGTCCAGTCATAGGAGATCTTTGCTTTATCCCGAACAATCCCGTCGATTGGACAATGTGGAGGCTCTCCAATATGACCGGTTGCCCATAGGTATTTCAGGTGCAAATTGATGAGTTTTTGAGCGACGCCGATCCTGAATCTTCCATTATGTAATTTATTTCCAAGTGCTTCTGATATGTCGTCTGCGGTTTTTTGAATAAACTCAATGTGCTGTTTTTCTGTCACATTCCCCTTCGCGTATATGTGCTCCAGCTTTTCAAGAAATCCTCGAAAAACTTTTTTTTCTTTGGTTCGCTGATGGCACCCGACTCCTTTTGCGTACACTGGAGCTTCACCATTTCTGGTGGATAGCGCAGCGTTAAGACTGAGCAAGCCAAGCTCGTATCGCAGAAAACGCTTCTTATCGTTTTTGATTGACACGAATATCTCCTGTAGGTTTTTGCTGTAAGTAGATGGCAGAAATGTCGTGATATTTTATGCCATTTTTTTCACATAACCTTCTTCTTGCCAACGAGAACCCTCTTGAGTGAGCTGTGCCGAATGAAAGAGTCTCGACAACGACAAAAGGGAGAAAACGACAAGACCTGTCCCGAGAGTCCTAGATCTTCGGAAGCCATCTATGATCAAGCCTTCAAAACCTCTTAATATTATTTATTGCGCTTTATCCTTAGTGTTAGCAATAACCTCAATGGCCCGTTCGTATAAGCTAGCGGGAGCTTTTCCAAAAGAAACGTCCATGGGTGAAAATATTTCGAAAAACTTTACAGCTTTGTCGGGATCGCCATTCGACATCATTAGTGCACTTGCTTGGGAGTCGTAAAGCTCCGCCAACCGTGCGTAATACCTAAGGAAAGACATTCCAATTTGAATCCCTAAAACAAAAAAAGCGATTGCTCCAAATGTGAAGGCGATTGATGATACAGATGTAATTAAGTCGTTGCCGACGTTCGTATTCTCGGGGGCTTTGTTTTTGTAAGCTGCCTCCGCGCGCTCGTAGAATCCTACTAAAGTATTTACTTCATTTAAATAAACAGCCCTCTCTTCAGGAGACACCATCGGCGTCTTCTCTTCTGAACCATCTAGACGCTTACCCAAATAGACCAACCCGTCTGGATAGGCTTTATCCAGGAGACCCGTGGTAGTTTGCATAAATAGGCTAGGATCTTGGGGTCGCTTGGCGGATATACTTTCTGCGATAGTCTGCCATGCCATCGCCGGACGAGTATTTAACGAAAATATTGCTACAACTGCAACTGTTACAATAGCCAGCATGCCTGCTGCAATCACAGTTCTGGACTTGCGCGCGCGCATTGCACGCTTTTGCAAATCCAAAACGGTAGTGCCGAAATTAAAATCAACCACGTTTGAATTAATATTTTCTAGTTTCATTATAAATTCTGCTGCTAGTGTAAAACTTGAATCAGACCACCATTGCATCCAACCTTGCCTGACGACTCACCTGACTGATCAGGAAAAACGGGATTGATGATTCCAGTCCCAAGGCGTGAAGCAGCGAGCACGGCACCCTGCACCATTGCCTAAACTTGCGTCAGAATCTATCGGCTTGTGCACTTGGTTGAGTATCTCTCAGGGTGCTCGGTCGCTGAAACCCGAGTGACCGGGTTTAGTGATTCGAGGTTGAACCTAACGTGTGCATTGACTTTATCTGACGGACGCCCTTATCTGTGCTTGAAGTGTGCCGTTAAGCTCGAGGTTCACAGTCAACCCAGCGTACAAAATTAACTGTGCCGAACTGCTCTTCGATCTGTGAACGCATCTCTCTTGGCATGAATAGACATGTTGCCTTCATCTCATTGTAGAAGCACATATCTACAACATGCGCTATTTTACCACCCTCATGGCTCTCAGTTCTGTAAAAGAAAATCTCTTGATTATCACCAGTTGAAAAATCAGGATTTATAAGCAGCTCATTAACTTTCGTTAAACTAACCCCGCCATCTGTTTCTAAGGTTCCTAGAAAATGTGGCATAACAAATACAGCGCCACTCCACTGAACGCCCTTATCATAAAAAAGAGCACCTCGAGCAACAGCTGCTAGAAAATTACCGATTCGCTCATAGTTACTTTTTAGCTCGACGTGGTTTTTAGGGTCATACCAGTCAATACCTGATGTTCTAGCCTGACTATCAACTTCAGTAGTGATGGTTATCTGATCAGTATACTCGCGTAGAAAATGCGGCTTTCGAATTATAGTTCTGATGGTTTTATCGATATGCGGACGGAGCTTTTCGTAATCAAGCCCTTTCGCGCGAGCTGCAAAATAGACCATCATATACTGATCATCGCCAGACTTATTGGAGTTATGCAGATCACAAGAGGGAACCTTCATCAAGTTAACTCTGTAATTCTTTTTTGTACCTTTCGGAAATAAGCATTTTGGAGGTACGTGCTCCAATGTTTTAGATGGGGCCTTGCAGTAATAGCATGTTTTTTCCATGATCTCCGTCCTTTGAGTAACGCACTTTAAATTTAGTCAAACTATAGGCTATTAATTTTTATACTTCACTAACCCAATCGACATTGCATAGCCCCTTTTTTGATCGACCGCACGATTCAACATGAGGCCGCCAGGAACCTGAGTCGGGTGAACCAACTGAGTGGCGTTAGGCTACTACACATCTAGCCTCCACGCATCTCACTTCACTGACCGAATATTACTGCTTTCGCACCTCATGATTACCGGCAGCTTGTAGCCAATCGCAGCCCATCGCGACAGGCAGCTTTTGGCCGAAAGCGGCCTGCCGGAGTACCCTTACCCGGTAAGCGTTATAGGAGGGGCTGACCACCATGTTGTTTCCGCCGACGCTCGTCTAATCTCGGTCTGCCTGTCAGAAACCTTTCGCCACAGATCCAACCTTCCAGCCCCAATCCCTCCTGCGCTACCTTCCACCGTCGCTTCCAATCCAGCGACCGGACCTGATAATCCGAAAACAATAGGCTCACTTACTTAGGAGCTTATCAATGAGCGTTTCTGATCAGTCGTACTCTCGCAATCCCACAACCCACACCTCCACCCACCTGGGAGGTACCCAATGATCAACCCACCCCTCAACAAAACCCTCGGCGTCATCACCTTTTCCACCTGCGGCAAACAGCCCAATCTCCACCGCCTGTTCCGCGTTAATTCCGGCGTACCCATCCGCGATGCTCTTGAGCATGCCTCCGAGCTTCTGCATTGTTCGAAAATGCTCGCATTGGATGCAGCGATGGACACAGGCGCGGATCGTTTTGCCTGGGCCGCACATTATTTGGGAGAGATGGCGAAGGCAGTGGTGGATGATTTGGCGAATGGGATGTTGCCGAATGGGGTGACGGAGGAGGGGGATTCGGTTGGGGTGTAGGCAGGTGGTTTGAGGGTGTTGGGGCTGGCGCAATCGCAGGCAAGCCAGCTCCCACATTTGGACTGTGTTTCAGGCTGGTAATGGGCGGTGTGCGTGAGTCAGCCGGCCGCCCACTTTTCTACAGACGAAAAAAAAGACCTTGAATTTCAAGGTCTTTTTTTAAGATGGTGCCCCGAGGGAGAATCGAACTCCCACTTCTTTCGAAAACGGATTTTGAATCCGCCGCGTCTACCAATTCCGCCATCAGGGCTCAATGGCGGCGAAGTATAGAGATGAGATTACCGTTGGTCAATCACGTTTCATGGTCAATTTTGACTATTTCCGCTAGACTTCCCGGCCCTGCTAGACGAACCCCATCATGCGCGTTGCTGACTTTACTTTTGAGCTCCCTGATTCGCTGATCGCTCGCCACCCGTTGGCCGAGCGTCGCGCCAGTCGACTGCTGACCCTGGACGGGCCGAGCGGTGCCCTCGCACACCGTCAATTCACTGATTTGCTTGAGCATTTGCGCCCAGGCGATTTGATGGTGTTCAACAATACCCGGGTGATTCCGGCGCGGCTTTTTGGCCAGAAAGCCTCCGGCGGTAAGCTGGAAATTCTGGTGGAAAGGGTGCTGGACAGCCATCGTGTGCTGGCCCATGTGCGCTCCAGCAAGTCGCCGAAACCGGGGTCGAGCATCCTCATTGATGGCGGTGGCGAGGCCGAGATGGTCGCGCGCCATGATGCGTTGTTCGAGCTCAGGTTTGCCGAAGAGGTGTTGCCGCTGCTGGAGCGCGTCGGCCATATGCCGTTGCCTCCTTATATAGACCGCCCCGACGAAGACGCGGACCGCGAACGCTATCAGACGGTGTACTCCCAGCGCCTCGGTGCTGTGGCGGCGCCGACGGCCGGGTTGCATTTCGACCAGCCGCTGCTGGATGCGATTGCCGCCAAGGGCGTCGAAAGCGCCTATGTGACCCTGCACGTGGGGGCCGGGACGTTTCAGCCGGTGCGTGTGGAGAACATCGAAGACCACCATATGCACAGCGAATGGCTGGAAGTCAGCCAGGACGTGGTCGACGCGGTTAACGCATGCAAGGCGCGCGGCGGGCGGGTGGTGGCGGTGGGCACCACCAGCGTGCGCTCGCTCGAGAGTGCGGCGCGCGATGGCGTGCTCAAGCCGTTCAGTGGCGACACCGATATCTTTATTTTCCCGGGCCGGCCGTTTCATGTGGTCGATTGCCTGGTCACCAATTTCCATTTGCCGGAATCCACGCTGTTGATGCTGGTGTCGGCCTTTGCCGGTTACCCGGAAACCATGGCGGCTTATCAAGCGGCCATCGCCAACGAGTACCGCTTTTTCAGCTACGGTGATGCGATGTTTATCACCCGCAACCCGGCGCCGCGCGGCCTAGAGGAACAACTATGAGTCGTATGTCGTTTGAATTATTGGCCACCGACGGCAAGGCCCGTCGTGGTCGCGTGACCTTCCCGCGCGGCACCGTGGAGACCCCGGCGTTCATGCCGGTCGGCACCTACGGCACCGTCAAGGGCATGCTGCCGCGTGACATCGTCGCCACCGGCGCCGAGATCATCCTCGGCAACACCTTCCACCTGTGGCTGCGCCCAGGCACGGAAGTGATCAAGAAGCATGGCGACCTGCATGACTTCATGAAGTGGCAAGGCCCGATCCTCACCGACTCCGGTGGTTTCCAGGTGTTCAGCCTGGGCGCCATGCGCAAGATCAAGGAGGAGGGCGTGACCTTCGCCTCGCCGGTGGACGGCTCCAAGGTGTTCATGGGCCCGGAAGAGTCGATGCAGGTGCAGCGCGACCTGGGCTCCGACATCGTGATGATTTTTGACGAGTGCACGCCGTACCCGGCTGACGAAGACGTGGCGCGCATCTCCATGGAGCTGTCGCTGCGTTGGGCCCAGCGCTCGAAGAATGCCCATGGCGACAACACGGCGGCGCTGTTCGGCATCGTCCAGGGCGGCATGCATGAAAGCCTGCGCAAGCGCTCGCTGGAAGGCCTCGACAAGATCGGCTTTGATGGCCTGGCCATCGGCGGTCTGTCGGTGGGTGAGCCCAAGCACGAGATGATCAAGGTGCTGGATTACCTGCCGGGCCTGATGCCCGCAGACAAACCTCGTTACCTTATGGGCGTTGGCAAACCGGAAGATCTCGTAGAGGGTGTGCGCCGCGGTGTGGACATGTTCGATTGCGTGATGCCAACCCGTAATGCCCGCAATGGGCATCTGTTCATTGATACAGGCGTGCTGAAGATCCGTAACGCGTTCCATCGCCATGATGATTCGCCGCTCGATCCTACCTGTGATTGCTACACCTGCCAGAACTTCTCCCGTGCTTATCTGCACCATCTGGACAAGTGCGGGGAAATGCTGGGTAGCATGTTGAATACCATCCACAATTTGCGTCATTACCAAGTCCTGATGGCTGGTTTGCGCGAGGCTATTCAACAGGGTACATTGGCCGCCTTCGTCGATGCCTTCTATGCCAAGCGCGGGCTCCCTGTGCCGCCCTTGGACTGAGTTTCCCGACCCTAAGATTCACTATTTGCAACTGGAGTGCTAAATGAGCTTTTTTATCTCTAACGCCATGGCTGACGCCGCTGCGCCTGCTGCTGCCGGCCCGATGGGCGGTGGTTTCGAGTGGATTTTCCTGGTCGGCTTCCTGGTCATCTTCTACCTGATGATCTGGCGTCCACAGGCCAAGCGCGCCAAAGAGCAGAAGAACCTGCTGGGCAGCCTGCAAAAAGGTGACGAAGTTGTGACCACCGGCGGCATCGCCGGCAAGATCACCAAGGTTTCCGATGCTTTCGTGGTTCTGGAAGTCTCCGATACCGTAGAAATGAAGTTCCAGAAGGGCGCCATCGCCGCCACGCTGCCAAAAGGCACGCTCAAAGCGATCTAAGTAACAACCTTTACCAATCGACGGGGCGCGCAAGGCGCCCCGCGTTATAAGCGGGCGGCGTGATGCTGAACAAATACCCTCTGTGGAAATACGTACTGATCCTGGCGGTGCTGGCGATCGGTTTTATTTATTCCGCTCCCAATCTCTATCCTGATGACCCGGCGATCCAGATCACGGGCGCCAGCACTTCGCTGCAGGTCAATCAGGCTGATCTGGAACGCGCGAGCAAAGCGCTCACTGACGCGGGTATCCAGGTTAAAGCGGCAACATTGGCGGCTGATGCGAAGGGCGGCTTGCTGCGCCTGACCAAGCAAGAAGACCAATTGCCGGCCAAAGACTTTGTACGCAAGGTCATGGGTGACGACTACGTTGTCGCGCTGAACCTGGCACAAACCACTCCCGCCTGGTTGCGCAGCATTGGCGCGCACCCGATGAAGCTGGGTCTGGACTTGTCCGGTGGTGTGCACTTCCTGCTGGAAGTCGACATGGACAAGGCCCTCGACGCACGCCTGAAAGTCTATGAAGGCGATGTGAAGAGCCTGCTGCGCAAAGAGAAGCTGCGTTATCGCAGCCTGCCGCAGCTCAACGGTGCCATCCAGCTGGGCTTCTCTGATGAAGCGTCCCGCGAACAGGCCCGTGCGCTGATCCGCAAGAACTTCAACGATTTCGACATCGTACCGGCCGACCTCAACGGTCAGGCTGTACTGCGTCTGGCGATGAGCCCGGCCAAGATCGCGGAAATCCGTGAATACTCCATCAAGCAGAACTTGACCACGGTGCGTAACCGCGTCAACGAACTGGGTGTGGCCGAGCCGATCGTGCAGCGTCAGGGCGCCAACCGCATCGTGGTTGAACTGCCGGGCGTGCAGGACACCGCTGAAGCCAAGCGTATCCTGGGTAAAACCGCCAACCTGGAATTCCGCCTCGCGGCTGAGCCGGGTGCGACTCGCGCGACGTCCGAAGAGTTTGAATTCCGTGAAGGCAACCGTCCTCCTGCCTTGATCGAGCGTGGCTTGATCATCACCGGTGACCAGGTGACCGATGCCAAGGCCGGTTTCGGCGAGCACGGTACCCCTGAAGTGAACATCCGCCTGGATGGCCACGGCGGCGAACTGATGAGCCGCGCCACGCGCAGCAACGTCGGTCGCAGCATGGCGGTGATCTTCATCGAGCAGCGCCCTGTTACCACCTACACCAAGCAGATGGTCAACGGCGTCGAGAAAGATGTGCCGGTACAGACCTTCAAGGAAGAGAAGAAGATCATCAGCTTGGCGACCATTCAGTCGCCGCTGGGTGCGCAGTTCCGCATCACTGGTCTGAACGGCCAGGGCGAATCTTCGGAACTGGCCCTGTTGCTGCGTGCCGGTGGCCTGGCGGCGCCGATGTACTTCGCTGAAGAACGTACCATCGGCCCGAGCCTGGGTGCCGACAACATCACCAAGGGTGTCGATGCGGCGCTGTGGGGCATGTTGTTCGTGTCGCTGTTCATCATTGCCATCTACCGCTTCTTCGGCGTCATCGCCACCGTGGCCCTGGCGGGCAACATGGTGATGCTGCTGGCGTTGATGTCGTTGCTGGGTGCTACGCTGACCCTGCCGGGTATCGCCGGTATCGTCCTCACCATGGGTATGGCGGTGGACGCCAACGTGCTGATCTTCTCGCGGATTCGTGAAGAGATCGCCAATGGCATGACCGTACAACGTGCAATCAACGAAGGCTTCGGCCGGGCATTTACCGCGATCCTCGACTCCAACCTGACCACGTTGCTGGTCGGCGGGATTCTCTTTGCCATGGGCACCGGCCCCGTCAAAGGTTTTGCGGTGACCATGTCCCTCGGTATCTTTACCTCGATGTTCACGGCCATCATGGTGACCCGCGCAATGGTCAACCTGATCTTTGGCGGACGTGACTTCAAGAAGTTGTGGATTTAAGGGGCTGCCATGTTACGTACAATCAACTTCATGGGCGTTCGCAACATTGCGTTCGGCGCCACTGTGCTCCTTACCGTTCTGGCGCTGTTCAGCTGGTTCCATAAGGGTTTGAACTACGGTCTGGACTTCACCGGCGGTACGCTCATCGAGCTGACCTACGAGAAGCCGGCCGACGTTACCCTGGTGCGCAACGAGCTGGTCAAGGCCGGCTACCACGAGGCCGTGGTGCAGAACTTCGGCGCGACCACCGACCTGCTGGTGCGCATGCCTGGCGAAGACCCGCAACTGGGTCATCAGGTCGCCGAGGCCTTGCAGAAGGTCGGCGGCGACAACCCTGCGTCGGTCAAGCGCGTCGAGTTCGTCGGCCCGCAAGTGGGTGAAGAACTGCGCGACCAGGGCGGCCTCGGCATGCTGATGGCGCTGGTCGGCATCATGATCTACCTGGCCTTCCGCTTTCAGTGGAAGTTCGGGGTCGGCGCCATTGTGTCGCTGATTCACGACGTGATCGTCACCGTGGGTATCCTGGCGTACTTCCAGATCACCTTCGACCTGACCGTTCTGGCCGCCGTGCTGGCGATCATTGGTTACTCGCTCAACGACACCATCGTGGTATTCGACCGGGTTCGCGAGAACTTCCGCGTACTGCGCAAGGCGACGTTGATCGAGAACATCAACATCTCCACCACCCAGACCCTGCTGCGCACCATGGCGACGTCGATCTCCACCTTGCTGGCGATCGCGGCACTGATGATCTTCGGTGGCGACAACCTGTGGGGCTTCTCCCTGGCGCTGTTCATTGGCGTGTTGGCGGGTACCTACTCGTCGATCTACATCGCCAACGTGGTGTTGATCTGGCTGAACCTCAGCAGCGAAGACTTGATCCCTCCCGCCGCGACCGGCAAGGAGGTCGACGACCGTCCTTGATGGACAGGCGTTGATTTGCTGTTACAAAAAAGGCACGAGATTGAACTCGTGCCTTTTTTTTTGCTCCAAGGCTGGGTATAGCGCGGATCTTTCGGTCCGCTTGTGATGGTCAGGAGGTTCAACGTGAACAAGTCGTTGCTGGTTGGTGCGGTATTGGGTGCTGTCGGTGTGACTGCCGGGGGCGCTGTTGCCACCTACAGCCTGGTAAAAAGCGGCCCTGAGTATGCGCAAGTGCTGGCGGTGCAGCCGGTAAAAACCCAGATCAAAACCCCGCGTGAGGTCTGCAAGGATGTCACCGTGACCCGGCAGCGTCCGGTGCAGGATCAGCATCAAATCGCCGGTACCGTCGTAGGCGCCCTGGCCGGCGGCCTGCTAGGCAACCAGATCGGTGGCGGTAACGGCAAGAAGCTGGCAACGGTCGCCGGTGCGGTCGGTGGCGGTTATGCGGGTAACAAGGTTCAGGAAGGTATGCAGAACCGCGATACCTACACCACTACCCAGACTCGCTGTAACACCGTGAATGACATCAGCGACAAGGTTGTGGGCTACGACGTTCGTTACAACCTGGATGGCAAGGAAGGTACCGTGCGTATGGAGCGTGATCCAGGCGGCCAGATTCCAGTCGACAAGGAAGGGCGTCTGATCCTGGGTCAGAACCAGCAGTAGTCCAAGGCCAGGCACAGATTCAAAAAACTGTGCAATTCAAAATGTGGGAGGGGGCTTGCCCCCGATAGTGGTGGGTCAGTCAACTTATAAGGTGCTGACCCACTGCAATCGGGGGCAAGCCCCCTCCCACATTTGTTAAGTGTTGCTGCTGATGCATGGGCCTGGCTCAAATCCCAGGCATAAAAAAAGCACCCCCTAGGGGTACTTTTTTGTGCCCGCTCGCTTAACGCTTCAGCGAAGCCGGCAGGTGCGGCTGGATCGCCGTCAATACTGCCTTGAAGCATTTGGTATTGCCGGCAACCACATGGCCTTTCTCAAGGAAGTCATGACCGCCGGTAAAGTCGCTCACCAGGCCGCCCGCTTCCTGGATCAGCAGGGCGCCCGCAGCCATGTCCCACTCGGACAGGCCCGACTCCCAGAATGCATCAAAACGACCCGCAGCCACATAAGCCAGGTCCAGGCTCGCAGCGCCGGCGCGACGGATGCCGGCGGTCTGGCCAACCAGGGCGCGGAACATGCCCAGGTAGTTTTCCAGGTTATCCATCTGGTCGTCACGGAACGGGAAGCCGGTGCCCAGCAGGGCGCCGTCCAGGCTGGTGCGGCCGCTCACGCGCAAACGACGGCCATTGAGCTGGGCGCCACGGCCACGGCTGGCGGTGAATTCTTCCTGGCGAACCGGGTCGAGCACGACGGCGTGTTCCAGGCGGCCACGGTATTTGCACGCGATGCTCACGGCAAAGTGCGGGATGCCACGCAGGAAGTTGGTGGTGCCGTCCAGTGGGTCGATGATCCACAGGTAGTCTTCGCCTTCGCCGCTGCCTTTGTGCAGGCCGGTTTCTTCGCCGAGGATGCCGTGGGTAGGGTAGGCCTTGCGCAGAGCGTCGATGATTTTCTGTTCGGCGGCGCGATCCACCTCGGATACATAATCCTTGGCGTCTTTTTCGTCGACCTTGATGGTATCCAGGCGCTCGATGGAGCGGAAGATCAATTCACTGGCGCTGCGGGCGGCGCGCAGCGCGATATTCAGCATGGGCTGCATGGATAGGTCACCTAAGGTTGTTAAAGAAAGCCGAGCAGTTTAGCAGAAACTTTCTTCAGGTGAAGGACGACGTTAGCTTTCATGGCATAACCTTGGGCTGTTCTGTAAGATTTGCTCCCCTTTCCCGTGTCCGAGAGCGCCTCCCTTGCTGCAAAACATTCGTGTCGTCCTGGTCAATACCAGCCACCCCGGTAATATCGGCGGGGTGGCGCGTGCCATGAAAAACATGGGGCTGACGCGCCTGGTGCTGGTCGAGCCGCGCCTGTTCCCGCACCATGAGGCCGACGCCCGCGCGTCCGGCGCCAATGACCTCCTGGAAAAAGCCCGGGTCGTCGCCACCCTGGAAGACGCCTTGGTCGGCTGTAACCTGGTGCTGGGCACCAGCGCCCGTGATCGCCGCATTCCATGGCCGTTGCTGGATCCGCGCGAGTGCGGCACTAAAGTGGTGGAAGAGGCCGCCGGTGGTGCTGAAATCGCCCTGGTGTTCGGTCGTGAGGATTCCGGTCTGACCAACGACGAGCTGCAGCGATGTCATTATCACGTGCACATTCCATCAGACCCTGAGTTCAGCTCGCTGAACCTCGGGGCAGCGGTGCAGGTGCTGACCTACGAAGTGCGCATGGCCTGGCTGGCCGCCGAAGGCCAGCCGAGCAAGATGGAGAAGGATGAAGTCGCGTCGACCAAAAGTGGTGAGCTGGCCACGATGGACGAGCTGGAGCGGTTCTATGAGCACCTGGAACAAACCCTGGTGGCCATCGAATTCCTCGATCCTGAAAAACCACGGCACTTGATGGCGCGCCTGCGCCGCCTTTACGGACGCAGCTCGGTCAGCCGGGCAGAAATGAATATATTGCGTGGCATCCTCACGGAGACCCAGAAAGCGGCCCGTGGCGAGCTGCTTAAGCGGAAGGATTAAAAATGTTCGAGCGTTTGCGAGAAGATATCCAAAGTGTTTTCCACCGTGATCCGGCGGCGCGCAACGCCTTTGAAGTGCTGACCTGCTACCCGGGCATGCATGCGATCTGGATTCACCGGCTATCCGGCGCGTTGTGGGGCATGGGCTGGAAGTGGTTGGCGCGCGTGGTGTCGAACTTCGGTCGCTGGTTGACCGGTATCGAGATTCACCCGGGTGCCAAGGTGGGGCGTCGTTTCTTCATCGACCATGGCATGGGCATCGTGATCGGCGAGACCGCCGAGATCGGCGATGACGTGACCTTGTACCAGGGCGTGACCCTGGGTGGCACCAGTTGGAACAAAGGCAAGCGTCACCCAACCTTGGGCGATGGCGTGGTGGTGGGGGCGGGCGCCAAGGTGCTGGGCCCGTTCACGGTCGGCGCCGGCGCCAAGGTCGGCTCCAACGCCGTGGTGACCAAGGCAGTGCCGCCGGGCGCGACGGTGGTGGGGATCCCGGGGCGGATCATCGTCAAGCCGGAAGTCGGCGACGAGCAGGAAGCCAAGCGCAAAGCCATGGCCGAGAAGATCGGTTTCGATGCCTATGGCGTCAGCGAAGACATGCCCGACCCAGTCGCACGCGCTATTGGCCAGTTGCTCGACCACCTGCAGGCGGTGGACGGCAAGCTGGACGGCATGTGCGGCGCGCTGAAGGATTTGGGTAGTCCGTACTGTGCGAAAGAGCTGCCTGAGTTGCGTGAAGAAGACTTCGCCGAGATCAAGGACGAAGCTGCCACCAAGGCCAGCTAGTTCTGAAGTTTGATGTGATTTCCTGTGGGAGCTGGCTTGCCTGCGATGACGGTATGCCAGCCACCATAGATGTTGCTGATCTACCGCTATCGCAGGCAAGCCAGCTCCCACATTTGACCTCGTTGATCTTGCTGCCCTCGCGTGGCCCTCTTCCCGCTGTTCGTCCCCACCCCACCCTGCTATGATTCGCGCGCCCTTTTTACGGGTAATCCTGACTAAAGTACTAGGTCTTATAGTTGACTTAAATACTCGGGAATCGCATACTTGCCTCCATTCTGAAACACCTTGGTACTTGTCCATGAGACTGACTACAAAAGGCCGATACGCGGTGACTGCCATGCTCGATCTGGCCTTGCACGCGCAAACTGGGCCGGTGTCCCTGGCCGATATCTCCGAGCGCCAAGGCATTTCCCTGTCTTACCTCGAGCAGCTGTTCGCCAAATTGCGCCGCAGCAATCTGGTTTCCAGCGTGAGAGGCCCAGGTGGCGGCTATCAACTGTCCCGCGATATGCAGGGCATCCAGGTAGCCCAGGTGATCGACGCGGTCAACGAATCCGTCGATGCCACCAAGTGCCAGGGCCTGGGTGACTGCCACGCCGGCGACACCTGCCTCACGCACCACTTGTGGTGTGACTTGAGCCTGCAGATCCATGAGTTTTTGAGTGGTATCAGCTTGGCTGATCTTGTGACTCGCCGTGAGGTGCAAGAAGTAGCCCAGCGTCAGGACCAGCGCCGTTGCAACACCAAGGCGCCGCGTCTGGACAAGATCGAAGCGTCCGCCGTCGAGTGACAGCCGCAGAGCTAACGGCGCGCCAGCCAGCCTGATTTAGGAGAAAGTCCATGAAATTGCCGATTTACCTTGATTACTCTGCGACCACCCCGGTTGATCCGCGTGTCGCGCAAAAAATGAGCGAATGCCTGCTGGTTGACGGAAACTTCGGCAACCCGGCCTCCCGTTCCCACGTATTCGGCTGGAAAGCCGAGGAAGCGGTCGAGAACGCACGTCGCCAGGTCGCCGACCTGGTGGGCGCCGACCCGCGGGAAATCGTCTGGACCTCCGGTGCCACCGAGTCCGACAACCTGGCGATCAAGGGTGCGGCGCACTTCTATGCGACCAAAGGCAAACACCTGATCACCACCAAGATTGAGCACAAGGCTGTCCTCGACACCATGCGCCAACTGGAGCGTGAAGGGTTTGAGGTCACCTACCTCGAGCCGACCACCGACGGTATCGTCACGCCGGCCATGATCGAAGCCGCGCTGCGTGAAGACACCATCCTGGTTTCCGTGATCCACGTGAACAACGAAATCGGCACCATCAACGACATCGAAGCGATTGGCGAACTGACCCGCTCCAAGGGCATTCTGCTGCACGTCGACGCCGCTCAGTCCACTGGCAAGGTCGAGATCGACCTGTCCAAGCTGAAAGTCGACCTGATGTCGTTCTCCGCCCACAAGACCTACGGCCCTAAAGGCATCGGCGCCCTCTACGTAAGCCGCAAGCCGCGCGTACGTATCGAAGCCACCATGCACGGCGGCGGTCACGAGCGCGGCATGCGTTCGGGCACCCTGGCAACCCACCAGATCGTCGGCATGGGCGAAGCCTTCCGTGTAGCCAAGGAAGACATGGCTGCCGAAAACGTGCGCATCAAGGCTTTGAGCGACCGCTTCTACAAGCAAGTCGAAAATCTTGAAGAGCTGTACATCAACGGCAGCATGACCGCCCGTGTACCGCACAACCTGAATTTGAGCTTCAACTACGTCGAAGGCGAGTCGCTGATCATGGCGCTCAAGGACCTGGCGGTTTCGTCCGGTTCGGCCTGCACCTCGGCCTCCCTTGAACCTTCGTACGTATTGCGCGCCCTGGGCCGCAACGACGAACTGGCACACAGCTCGATCCGCTTTACATTCGGCCGCTTCACCACCGAAGAGCAAGTCGACTACGCCGCGCAGAAGGTCTGCGAAGCCGTCAACAAGCTGCGCGTCCTGTCGCCCCTGTGGGATATGTACAAAGACGGCGTTGATATTTCCAAGATCGAGTGGGCGGCACACTAACTATAGAAGCCGCCACCCCAGCTCTGTAGGAACGTGGCGGAAAACGCAGGCGTTTCTACAGGGTTCCAGAGCGGCCCTGATGAGTGAGGATTCAATACCATGGCTTACAGCGAAAAGGTCATCGACCACTACGAAAACCCGCGCAACGTCGGCAAGATGAACGCGGAAGATCCTGATGTCGGCACCGGCATGGTCGGCGCTCCGGCGTGCGGCGATGTGATGCGCCTGCAGATCAAGGTCAACGACGCTGGCGTTATCGAAGACGCCAAGTTCAAAACCTACGGCTGCGGTTCGGCCATCGCCTCCAGCTCCCTGGCGACCGAATGGATGAAAGGCAAGACCCTGGATGAGGCTGTCACCATCAGCAACACCCAGCTGGCCGAAGAACTGGCCTTGCCGCCAGTGAAAATCCACTGCTCGGTACTCGCGGAAGACGCCATCAAGGCGGCCGTTCGCGACTACAAGCAGAAGAAAGGCTTGATCTAAGTATTTGGCGACGAGTAAGGAGTCAACGATGGCTATCAGCATGACAGAAGCGGCAGCGCAGCACATTCGCCGCTCCCTGAATGGGCGCGGTAAAGGTGAGGGGATTCGTCTGGGTGTTCGCACCACGGGCTGTTCCGGCCTTGCCTACGTGCTGGAGTTTGTCGACGAGGTGGTTGAAGAGGATCAGGTGTTCGAAAGTCACGGCGAAAAAGTGATCATCGACCCGAAAAGCCTGACCTACCTGGACGGCACCGAACTCGATTTCGTCAAGGAAGGGTTGAACGAAGGCTTCAAGTTCAACAACCCCAACGTACGCGGTGAATGTGGCTGCGGCGAAAGCTTCAACATCTGAGGCTTCTCGTGGGCACTCCTTGTCATTTCGCTTTATTCGAGCTGCAGCCGAGCTTTCGCCTGGACCTCGAGCAGCTTGCCACGCGCTATCGAGAATTGGCGCGTGGTGTGCATCCGGACCGCTTCGCTGACGCTTCCGAGCGTGAGCAACGCTTGGCGCTGGAGCAATCGGCCAGCCTCAACGAAGCCTATCAGACGCTCAAAAGCCCCCCGAAACGCGCGCGTTATTTGCTGGCGATGAAGGGCGGCGAGTTGCCGATGGAAGTCACCGTGCATGACCCGGACTTCCTGATGCAGCAGATGCAATGGCGCGAAGAACTCGAAGACTTGCAGGACCAGGCCGATGTGGCCGGCGTCGCGGTCTTCAAGCGTCGTCTGAAAGCGGCCCAGGATGAGCTCAACGAAAGCTTCGCAGCCTGTTGGGATGATGCAGCGCAACGCGAACAGGCCGAACGCCTGATGCGGCGAATGCAGTTTCTCGACAAGCTCACCTACGAAGTGCGCCAGCTAGAAGAGCGCCTCGACGATTAACCCAGTGTGCTGCCCGTGATGCACGCCTGATAGACAGATAAGACCTGATTACCATGGCTCTACTGCAAATCGCCGAACCCGGCCAAAGCCCTCAACCGCACCAGCGTCGCCTGGCGGTCGGGATTGACTTGGGCACCACCAATTCCCTGGTTGCCGCCGTGCGCAGCGGCCTGTCCGAGCCGCTGCCCGACGCCAACGGCCAGGTGATCCTGCCGTCCGCCGTGCGCTATCACGCTGACCGCACCGAAGTCGGTGAGTCGGCCAAGCTGGCGGCGTCGACCGATCCCCTCAACACCGTGCTGTCGGTCAAGCGCTTGATGGGTCGTGGTCTGTCCGACGTCAAGCAACTGGGCGACCAGCTGCCTTACCGCTTTGTCGGTGGCGAATCCCATATGCCGTTCATCGACACCGTCCAGGGCCCGAAAAGCCCGGTGGAAGTGTCGGCCGATATCCTCAAGGTGCTGCGCCAGCGCGCGGAAACCACCCTGGGCGGCGAACTGGTGGGGGCGGTGATCACCGTTCCGGCGTATTTCGATGACGCGCAGCGCCAAGCCACCAAGGATGCGGCAAAACTCGCCGGCCTGAACGTGCTGCGCCTGCTCAACGAGCCGACCGCGGCTGCGGTGGCTTACGGTCTGGACCAGCATGCCGAAGGCTTGGTCGCCATTTATGACCTGGGCGGCGGCACCTTTGACATTTCGATCCTGCGCCTGACCGGCGGCGTCTTCGAAGTGTTGGCCACCGGCGGCGACAGCGCCCTGGGCGGTGATGACTTTGACCATGCCATCGCGAGCTGGATCATCAGCAGCGCCGGCTTGTCCGCCGACCTGGACCCGGGCGCGCAGCGCAACCTGCTGCAAACTGCATGCGCCGCCAAGGAAGCGCTGACGGACGTCGCCAGTGTAGAAGTTTCCTACGGTAGCTGGTCGGCCCAACTGACGCGCGAAGCCTTTGACGCGTTGATCGAACCCATGGTCGCCCGCAGCCTCAAGGCCTGCCGCCGCGCCGTGCGTGATTCCGGTATCGAGCTGGAAGACGTCGGCGCCGTGGTCATGGTCGGCGGTTCCACCCGCGTTCCGCGCGTGCGTGACGCCGTCGCCGAAGCCTTTGGCCGCCAGCCGCTGACCGAAATCGACCCGGACCAGGTCGTCGCCATCGGCGCTGCGATCCAGGCCGATACCCTGGCCGGCAACAAGCGCGATGGCGGCGAACTGTTGCTGCTGGATGTGATTCCGCTGTCCCTGGGGCTGGAAACCATGGGCGGCCTGATGGAGAAGGTGATTCCGCGCAACACCACCATCCCCGTCGCCCGCGCCCAGGACTTCACAACCTACAAAGATGGCCAGACGGCCATGATGATTCATGTTCTGCAAGGCGAGCGCGAGCTGATCAGCGACTGCCGCTCCCTGGCGCGCTTTGAACTGCGCGGTATCCCGGCGATGGTGGCTGGTGCGGCGAAGATCCGCGTGACCTTCCAGGTCGATGCCGATGGTTTGCTCAGCGTCGCTGCGCGCGAGCTGGCCTCCGGCGTTGAAGCCAGCATCCAGGTTAAGCCGTCCTACGGCCTCACCGACGGCGAAATTGCCAAGATGCTCAAGGACTCGTTCCAATACGCCGGCGACGACAAGGTCGCCCGCGTGCTGCGCGAGCAGCAAGTGGATGCCCAGCGCCTGCTCGAAGCGGTGCAGGGCGCCCTTGAGGCTGACGGCGAGCGTTTGCTCGATGCCGAAGAGCGCATGGTCATCGACCTGCAGATGCAGGAACTGGCCGAATTGATGAAAGGCACCGATGGTTACGCCATCGAGCAGCAGACCAAGCGTCTGTCGCAAGTGACCGATGCCTTTGCCGCCCGTCGTATGGACCAGTCGGTAAAAGCCGCCCTGGCGGGACGCAACCTGAATGAACTTGAGGATTAACTGATGCCGCAGATCATTTTTCTGCCACACGCCGAGCATTGCCCGGACGGTATGGTCGTGGAGGCTGAGACCGGCAAGTCCATCCTGGAAGTGGCCCACGACAACCACATCGAAATTGAAAGCGCCTGCGGCGGTGTGTGCGCTTGCACCACGTGCCACTGCATTATTCGCGAGGGCTTCAACAGCCTGGAAGAGGCTGATGAGCTGGAAGAAGACTTCCTCGACCGCGCCTGGGGCCTGGAAGCGACTTCGCGTCTAAGCTGTCAGGCAAAGGTCGGGACGGAAGACATCACCGTCGAAATTCCGAAATATTCGCTCAACCATGCAGCCGAAGCGCCGCATTGATTCAAGGAACTGTCATGAGCCTGAAATGGGTTGATGTACAAGAAATCGCTATACAACTTGCAGAGGCTCATCCTGAGGTCAATCCTCTTACGGTGAACTTCGTCAAGCTGCGCAACCTCGTCATGGAGCTGCCGGACTTCGACGACATTCCTGACCGGGGTGGCGAGAAGGTTCTGGAGGCGATTCAGGGCCTGTGGATCGAAGAAGCAGACTGAGCCGCCTTTACGCAGTTAGGCATTACCCGATAACCCGCGTATAATTCGCGGGTTTAATTTTTCGTAAATTACCGTTTCTGGAGTTACACCATGGCTGTTCAACGTACTTTCTCCATCATCAAGCCTGACGCTGTTGCAAAAAACGTCATCGGCGAGATCACCACCCGTTTCGAAAAAGCCGGCCTGAAGGTTGTAGCTTCGAAACTCAAGCAACTGTCCAAGGCTGAAGCTGAAGGCTTTTACGCTGAGCACAGCGCTCGTGGTTTCTTCGGCGACCTGGTTGCCTTCATGATCTCCGGTCCGGTTGTTGTTCAGGTACTGGAAGGCGAAAACGCGATCGCGCTGAACCGCGAGCTGATGGGCGCTACCAACCCTAAAGAAGCCGCTGCCGGCACCATCCGTGC
Source organism: Pseudomonas cedrina subsp. cedrina (assembly GCF_001983175.1). Taxonomy (GTDB): domain Bacteria; phylum Pseudomonadota; class Gammaproteobacteria; order Pseudomonadales; family Pseudomonadaceae; genus Aquipseudomonas; species Aquipseudomonas cedrina. Next base: position 521,518 of record NZ_MNPW01000001.1, on the reverse strand, counting down.
TGACTTCGCCGAGTCCATCGATGCCAACGCTGTACACGGTTCGGACTCCGAAGCCGCTGCTGCCCGCGAAATCTCGTACTTTTTCGCTGCTACTGAAGTAACCGCTCGCTAAGCATCGGCTTAAAGAGTGAGGGTGAATCCATGACGACATCGACTGTAAAAACCAACCTGCTGGGGCTGACTCAGCCGGAAATGGAGAAATTCTTCGACTCAATCGGGGAGAAGCGTTTCCGTGCCGGTCAGGTAATGAAATGGATTCACCACTTTGGCGTCGACGATTTCGACGCCATGACGAACGTCAGCAAGGCCCTGCGCGACAAGCTCAAGGCCATTGCCGAGGTTCGTGGTCCCGAAGTGGTCAGCGAGGACATCTCCACCGACGGCACCCGCAAATGGGTGGTGCGCGTGGCGTCCGGCAGCTGCGTCGAGACCGTCTACATTCCCCAGGGCAAGCGCGGCACTTTGTGCGTTTCGTCCCAGGCAGGCTGTGCCCTGGACTGCAGTTTCTGCTCCACCGGCAAGCAAGGCTTCAATAGCAACCTCACCGCCGCCGAAGTGATCGGCCAGGTGTGGATTGCCAACAAATCCTTTGGCAGCGTCCCGGCGACCGTCGACCGTGCCATCACCAACGTGGTGATGATGGGCATGGGTGAGCCGCTGCTGAACTTCGACAACGTCATTGCGGCCATGCACCTGATGATGGACGACCTGGGCTACGGCATTTCCAAGCGCCGTGTCACCCTGTCGACCTCCGGCGTGGTACCGATGATCGATGAGCTGGCCAAGCACATCGACGTCTCGCTGGCCTTGTCGCTGCACGCACCGAATGACGCATTGCGTAACCAATTGGTGCCGATCAACAAGAAGTATCCGCTTAAGATGCTGCTCGAGTCTTGCCAGCGTTATATGGCGACCTTGGGCGAGAAGCGTGTCTTGACCATTGAGTACACCATGCTCAAGGACGTCAACGACAAGGTCGAGCATGCGGTCGAGATGATCGAGTTGCTCAAGAACACCCCGTGCAAGATCAACCTGATTCCGTTCAACCCGTTTCCGCATTCTGGCTACGAGCGGCCGAGCAACAACGCCATTCGCCGTTTCCAGGATCAACTGCACCAGGCCGGCTACAACGTCACCGTGCGCACCACCCGTGGTGAAGACATCGACGCCGCCTGTGGCCAATTGGTAGGGCAGGTGATGGACCGCACCCGCCGCAGCGAGCGTTATATCGCCGGGCGCGAACTGAACGCCGCCGACGATTTGCCGCTGATTGCTGTAAATCGAATCTGAGAGAGGACCTCTATGCCCTTGCGCCTTGCGCTGCTTTTGCTTGTTACCGGTCTCGCGGCCGGTTGTGTTTCATCGGGCCATGACAGCCCGTTGCACACCGGTAAAGGCCGTGAAGAGGCGCGCGTTGCCTATGTGCAACTCGGTTTGGGTTACCTGCAGCAAGGCATGAGCGAGCAGGCCAAGGTGCCGTTGAAGAAAGCCCTTGAGCTGGACGGCGACGATGCCGACGCCAATGGCGCACTGGCCCTGGTGTTCCAGGCCCAGGCCGAGCCTGAACTGGCCGAGCAGTATTTTCTCAAGGCCCTGGCCGCAAGCCCTGGCGACCCGCGGCTGCTGAACAACTACGGCAGCTTCCTGTTCGCGCACAAACGCTATGACCAGGCCGCCCTATATTTCCAGCAGGCCAGCGCCGATACCCTCTACCCTGAGCGTTCGCGGGTGTTCGAGAACCTTGGGGTGACCTCGATCCATCTGGGCCAGCGCGACAGTGCCCGCCAGCAGCTGGAAAAAGCCCTGCATTTGAACGGTCGCCAGCCTCGGGCATTGCTCGAAATGGCTGAGTTGTCCTACGAAGACAGGCATTATGTGCCGGCACGTGACTATTACGAGCGTTTTAGCCTGCTCAGTGGGCAAAATGCACGTAGTCTATTGCTCGGTGTGCGCCTGGCGACGGTTCATGAAGAACGCGACACGGCCGCACGTTTTGGCCAGCAACTCGAACGACTCTATCCCGGTACGCCGGAATATCAGCAATACCTGTCGGAGCAATGATGAAAGCGGCGCACCCGGAAGTTGTAGCAGCTAATCGCGTAAACCCAGGCGACACCTTGCGTCAGGCCCGCGAAAGCAATGGTTGGTCGCTGGCGGAAGTGGCCCTCAAGCTCAATTTGACCACCACTTCCCTGGGCAACCTGGAAGCCGGCGCGTTCGATAAGCTGCCTGGGCACACCTTCGCCCGCGGCTATATCCGCGCCTACGCCAAATTGCTGGGTATCGATCAGGCCATCCTGGTCCAGCAGTTCGACCAGTTCACCGGCACCGACTCCCAAGGCAGCAATGTGCATGGCCTGGGTCGCATTGAAGAGCCAACGCGGGTTTCCCACACCATTTTGCGAATCGTCAGCCTGTTGCTGCTGATCGCCGTGATCGGTGGCGGTTTCGTCTGGTGGCAGGACCAGGCGTCCCAGCGCACCAAGGACATGACCAGCAACGCCATGGAGCACGTCGAGGTCGAAAGCGCCGACGGCACCACCCAGATTCATCCGCTGGACGAGCCGGAAGACCAGGCGGTCGCCGAAAGCCAGGCCGCGCCTGAAGCGCCGGTCGCCAGCGAGCAGCCGGCACCGGAGACCGCACCCGCCTCGGCCGCTGCAGTTCCGGCTCCCGCCGCGCCAGCTGCGCCGGCCCACACTCCAGCCGCCCAGGCCCACGTACCGGCCGCTCCAGCGCAGGCGCCAGCGGCAGCCACGCCAGCCGCCCCCGCGATTTCGCCGCCGACCACCCCAGCGTTGATCGCCGGTGACGGCCGCGTACAGATCACCTTCGTCGCTGATTGCTGGATGCAACTCACCGACGGCAACGGCAAAGTGCTGTTCAGCGGTCTGAAGCGTAAGGGAGATACGCTTGAGCAGGGCGGCAAGCCTCCTTTGACGCTGCGTCTGGGCTTTGCCCGTGGCGCGCAAGTGGCCTATAACGGCCAGCCTGTGGACGTGGCGCCGTTCACCAGCGGCGAGACCGCTCGAATCAAGTTGGGACAATAGTCATGCACGGCGAATCTCCAATCAAACGTCGCGTATCGCGCAAGATCTGGGTCGGCTCGGTGCCGGTGGGTGGCGATGCCCCCATCGCGGTGCAGAGCATGACCAACAGCGACACCAACGACGTCGCCGCCACCGTTGCCCAGATCAACCGTCTGGAAGCGGCAGGCGTGGACATCGTGCGCGTGTCGGTGCCGGACATGGACGCGGCCGAAGCCTTCGGTCGCATCAAACAACTGGTCAAGGTGCCGTTGGTTGCCGACATTCACTTCGACTACAAGATCGCGTTGCGCGTGGCCGAGCTGGGTGTGGACTGCCTGCGCATCAACCCAGGCAACATCGGCCGCGAAGACCGTGTGCGCGCGGTGGTGGACGCGGCCCGTGATCATGGCATTCCAATCCGCATCGGCGTCAACGCCGGTTCCCTGGAAAAAGACCTGCAAAAGAAATACGGCGAGCCTACTCCCGCGGCGTTGGTTGAATCGGCGCTGCGCCACGTCGAGCACCTGGAACGCCTGAATTTCCAGGACTTCAAGGTCAGCGTAAAGGCCTCCGATGTGTTCATGGCGGTAGAAGCCTACCGCCTGCTGGCCAAGGAAATCGTGCAGCCGTTGCACCTGGGTATCACTGAAGCCGGCGGTTTACGCTCAGGCACAGTGAAATCTGCGGTGGGTCTCGGTATGCTGCTCGCCGAAGGGATTGGCGATACTATCCGCATCTCCCTGGCGGCAGACCCGGTTGAGGAAGTGAAAGTCGGCTACGACATTCTCAAATCCCTGCGTTTGCGTTCCCGCGGTATCAATTTCATTGCCTGCCCGAGCTGCTCGCGGCAGAACTTCGACGTGGTGAAAACCATGAACGACCTGGAATTGCGCCTCGAAGACCTGCTGGTGCCGCTGGACGTTGCAGTGATCGGTTGCGTGGTGAACGGGCCGGGTGAAGCCAAGGAGGCCCATGTGGGCCTGACAGGCGGTACGCCGAACCTGATCTACATCGACGGCAAGCCGGCGCAGAAGTTAACGAATGACAATCTGGTGGATCAGCTCGAAAAACTGATCCGCCAGAAAGCGGCCGAAAAGGTTGCGGCTGACGCAGCGCTGATCGCGCGCGGCTAAGAACGAATTTAAGGATTTGATGTGAGCAAGTCTCTGCAAGCCATTCGCGGCATGAACGACATTCTGCCGGAGCAGACGCCACTGTGGCGCTACTTCGAAAGCACGGTCGCGCGCCTGCTGGATAACTACGGTTACAAGCAGATCCGCATGCCGATCGTCGAGTTCACCGAGCTGTTCAAGCGCTCCATCGGTGAAGTGACCGACATCGTCGAAAAAGAGATGTACACCTTTGAAGACCGCAACGGCGACTCCCTGACCCTGCGTCCGGAAGGCACCGCCGCATGCGTTCGCGCTGTACTGGAGCATGGCATCACAGGTGGCGGCCAAACCCAGAAACTGTGGTACATCGGCCCGATGTTCCGCCACGAGCGTCCGCAGAAAGGCCGTTATCGCCAATTCCACCAGATCGGTTGCGAAGTCTTCAACCTGGACGGTCCGGACATCGACGCCGAGCTGATCGTGCTGACCTGGCGCCTGTGGGGCCAGTTGGGCATCCGCGACGCGGTCAAGCTCGAGCTCAACAGCCTGGGCACCAGTGAGTCCCGTGGCCGCTACCGGGTCGCGCTGGTCGAGTACCTGTCTGCCCACCTGGACAAGCTGGACGAAGACAGTCAGCGCCGCCTGAAGACCAATCCGCTGCGCGTGCTTGATACCAAGAATGCCGACACTCAGGCGGTACTGGTCGACGCGCCGAAAATGGCCGACTACCTGGACGACGAATCCCGCACGCACTTCGAGGGCCTCAAGGCTCGCCTGGATGCGGCCGGTATTCCCTACGTCATCAATCCAAAGCTGGTGCGCGGCCTCGACTACTACAGCAAGACCGTGTTCGAGTGGGTCACCGACAAGCTCGGCGCCCAGGGCACCGTGTGTGCCGGTGGGCGCTACGACGGCCTGGTGGAGCAGATGGGCGGCAAGCCGACGACCGGCGTAGGTTTCGCCATGGGTATCGAGCGGTTGATCCTGCTGCTTGAGACCCTGGAGCAGGTCCCTGAAGAAATTTCCCGTCAGGTGGACGTGTACCTTTGCGCCTTTGGCGAGGCGGCCGAACTGGCAGCCCTGGCCTTGAGCGAAAAAGTGCGTGACCAACTGCCGAACCTGCGCCTGCAGGTCAACGCCGGCGCCGGCAGCTTCAAGAGCCAGTTCAAGAAGGCCGACAAGAGCGGCGCGCTGTATGCGCTGATCCTCGGCGATGACGAGCTGGCCCAGCAAGTGATAGGTTTCAAACCCCTGCGTGGCCAGGGCGAGCAACAGAACATTGCCTTTGATGCGCTCGCTGCGCACTTGGCCACCTGCGTCGTGCAGGGTTGAAGCTGTCGAACAGCCGAATTTAGCGATTAAGGAGTACTGGGGTGTCGAGTTCTGATGATGATCAACTGGCCGAGTTCAAGGACTGGTGGCAGCGTAACGGCAAGCCCTTGGTTACTGGCGGTCTGCTGGCTTTAGTGGTGGTGTTCGGCTGGCAAGCCTGGACCAAGTATCAGGCCAACCAGTCCCAAGGCGCCTCGATCGTTTATCAGCAATTGCTGGAAACCACGCTGACGCCGGATGGCAAACCGGACCCCGCGCAGGTTGCAGACCTGGCCGGCAAGCTGAAGAACGAATTCGGCGGTAGCACCTACGCCCAATACGGTAGCCTGTTCGTCGCGAAAGTCGCGGTCGATACCGGCAAGCTGGACGACGCCGCCGCAGAGCTGAAGGCCATCGCCGACAAGCCGACCAACCCGACCCTGGGTGAAATCGCACGTCAGCGCCTGGCCCAAGTATTGGCGGCACAAAACAAGGCTGACGAAGCACTCAAACTGCTCGACGGCGATGCTGACAAGGCATTCGTAGCCACTCGCGAAGAGCTCAAGGGTGACCTGTTGGTCCAATTGGGTCGTACCGACGAAGCCAATGCTGCGTACCAAAAAGCCAAGGCGGCGCTGTCTGATGAAGCGGCGGTCGGTGGCTTACAAATCAAGCTGGACGACCTGGCCAAAGGGGATGCGTGACGTGATCCGTTGGAAACATGCAGCATTGCTGGCTCTGGCCGTTCTGGCCGCGGGTTGCAGCAGCAACAGTAAAAAAGAACTGCCGCCTGCGGAGCTGACCAGCTTCAAGGAAGAAGTGGTCCTGCAAAAGCAGTGGAGCCGCTCCATCGGTGACGGTCAGGGCGAGACGTACAACATGTTGGTGCCGGCAATCGACGGCGACAACATTGTGGCCGCCGATGTCACCGGCGTCGTGACCTCCATGGACCGCATGAACGGCGACGTGAAGTGGTCCAAGGATCTCGAATTGCCTGTGTCCGGCGCCGTAGGCGTGGGTTACGGCATGGTGATGCTCGGCACGCTCAAAGGCGAAGTCGTAGCCCTGGATTCCAGCACCGGTGAAGAGAAATGGCGCGCTCGCGTGACCAGTGAAGTACTCGCACCGCCTGCCACCAACGGCGATATCGTCGTGGTACAAACCCAGGATGACCGCGTGATCGGCCTGGACGCCAGCACTGGCGAACAGCGCTGGTTGTACGACAGCACCCCGGCGGTGCTGACATTGCGCGGTACCAGTGGTCCGATTGTGACCAACAATTTGGCCGTTGCAGGCCTGTCGACCGGTAAAGTGGTCGCCCTTGATACCCGCAACGGCGTGCCGGCCTGGGAAACCCGCGTGGCCATCCCGCAAGGCCGTTCCGAGCTGGATCGCGTCGTGGACATCGACGGCGGTTTGCTGCTGTCCGGTGAAACCCTCTACGTCGCTACCTACCAGGGCCGTGTGGCGGCACTGGACCTGCAGAGCGGTCGCGTTAACTGGCAGCGTGATGCTTCCAGCTACGCCGGTGTCGCCCAAGGGTTTGGCAGCGTCTACGTAAGCCTGGCGTCCGGCACTGTCGAAAGTGTCGACGAGCGTTCCACCACTGCCTTGTGGAGCAACGATTCCCTGGCTCGCCGCCAGCTGTCGGCACCGGAAGTGTTCTCCAGCTACGTGGCCGTGGGTGACTTCGAAGGCTACCTGCACCTGCTGAGCCAGGTAGACGGTCGCTTTGTCGGTCGCGAGCGTATCGACAGCGACGGCCTGCGTGCGCGTCCGCTGGTGGTGGGTAACATGCTGTATGTATATGGCAACAGCGGCAAGCTGGAAGCCCTGACCATCAAGTAAGAACTATGCTTGGGGGCTTAGCCCTCTGGCAGCTTCACCTGTAGGAGCGAGCTTGCTCGCGAAAATCGTTAACGATAACGCGTGCTGTCTGAATAAACGCGGAGCCTTTGCGTTCTTCGCGAGCAAGCTCGCTCCTACAGTCGAGCACCAGCCGCTGCCCTGCAGCGGCTTTTGTATTTTCTGAAATAACGAAGTGGAGAGCCGCATGGTTCCCGTAATCGCCCTGGTGGGCCGACCTAACGTCGGCAAGTCCACCTTGTTCAACCGCCTGACCAGGACTCGCGACGCCATCGTCGGCGACTTGTCCGGTCTGACCCGTGATCGCCAATACGGTGAGGCAAAGTGGCAGGGGCGCTCCTACATTATTGTCGACACCGGTGGTATTTCCGGTGACGAACATGGCATGGACGAAAAAATGGCCGAGCAGTCGCTGCTGGCCATTGAAGAAGCCGATGTCGTGTTGTTCCTGGTGGACGCCCGTGCGGGCTACACCGCCGCCGACCAGATGATTGGCGAGCATTTGCGCAAGCGCAACAAGCGTTCCTACCTGGTCGCGAACAAGATCGACAACATCGATCCTGAGGCGGCCCGCGCCGAATTCAGCCCGATGGGCCTGGGCGACGCGATCCCGGTTGCCGGCGCCCACGGTCGCGGCATCACGCAGATGCTGGAAATTGCCCTCAGCACCTTTCCCAAGGATGATGATGAGGAAGAAGAGGGTGAGGAAGAGATCGTCGCCGAAGGTGAGGAAGCCAAGCGCATTCCTGGCCCGAGCGAAAAAGACGGTATCAAGATCGCCATCATCGGCCGTCCTAACGTCGGCAAGTCGACCCTGGTCAACCGTATGCTCGGTGAAGACCGGGTAATCGTCTATGACGAACCCGGCACCACCCGCGACAGCATCTACATCCCGTTCGAGCGCAACGACGAGAAGTACACGCTGATCGACACCGCTGGTGTGCGCAAGCGCGGCAAGATCCACGAAGAAGTTGAAAAATTCTCCGTGGTCAAAACCCTGCAAGCGATCAAAGACGCCAACGTGGTGATCTTCGTGATGGACGCCCGCGAAGGCGTGGTGGACCACGACCTGAACCTGCTGGGCTTCGCCCTGGAAGCCGGTCGCGCCCTGGTAATCGCGATCAACAAGTGGGACGGCATGACGCCCAGCGAGCGCGATTTCGTCAAGATCGAGCTGCAGCGTCGCCTGTTCTTCGTCGAGTTCGCCGATATCCACTTCATCTCGGCGCTGCACGGCACCGGCGTGGGCAACCTTTACGCCTCGGTACAGAACTCGTTCAAGTCCGCGGTCACGCGCTGGCCGACCAACCGCCTCACCCAGATCCTGGAAGACGCGGTGGGCGAGCACGCGCCGCCGATGGTCAACAACCGCCGGATCAAATTGCGTTACGCCCACCTGGGTGGTGCCAACCCGCCGATTATCGTGATCCATGGTAACCAGATCGAGAAGGTGCCCAAGTCCTATGTGCGCTACCTGGAAAACACCTACCGCCGTGTCTTGAAGCTGGTCGGCACGCCGATCCGCATCGAGTTCAAGGGCGGCGAGAACCCGTACGAAGGCAACAAGAACAGCCTTACCGACCGCCAGGTCAACAAAAAGCGCCGGATGATGACGCATCACAAGAAAGCCGACAAAAAGCGCCGCGACAAGCGCTGATATCGACTTGCCAAAAAAGGGCTCATTGCGAGCCCTTTTTTGTGCGCGATGGTTTGCGCCTTGACCCGATGCAGCAGGCAGCTTAAAACTTGGGCCTCATCTGCAGGGGCCTTTCATGATCACCAGCAAGCTGCCGAACGTCGGCACGACCATTTTCACCAGCATGTCGCAGTTGGCGGCCGAAACCGGCGCAATCAACCTGTCCCAGGGTTTCCCCGACTTCAATGGCCCTCAAGATTTGCTCGACGCCGTGGGTCGACACGTTGCCAGCGGCCATAACCAATACGCACCGATGAGCGGTTTGCCCGCGCTGCGCCAGCAGGTGGCGGCGAAAATTGCCCGCAGCTACGGTGTCAGCGTCGATGCCGACCTTGAAGTCACCATCACGCCCGGCGCTACCCAGGGCATTTTCTGCGCGATCCAGGCTGTGGTCCGCAACGGTGACGAAGTGATCATTTTCGACCCTTGCTACGACAGCTACGCGCCCTCGGTAGAGCTGGCTGGTGGGCGCTGCGTGCATGTGCAACTGGACTTGCAGGATTTCAGCCTGGATTTCGAGCGCATCAAGGCCGCGCTGTCGCCGCGCACGCGCATGATTGTGCTCAATAGCCCGCACAATCCCAGCGGCGCGCTGGTCAGCCGTGAGGAATTGGACCAACTGGCCGAGCTGATTCGCGGGCGCGATATTTATCTGCTAAGCGATGAAGTGTATGAACACCTGGTGTTTGACGACGTGTCCCACGTCAGCGTACTGGCCCATGAGGAGCTGTACCCGCGTGCGTTCGTGGTCAGTTCGTTCGGCAAGACTTATCACGTCACCGGTTGGAAGACTGGCTATGTAGTTGCGCCGCCGGCCCTCACGGCCGAGCTGCGCAAAGTGCATCAATACGTCAGTTTCTGTGGCGTGACGCCGTTGCAGTACGCGCTGGCCGACTTCATGGCCGAGCACCCGCAGCATGTGGTTGCGCTGCCGGCGTTCTACCAGGCCAAGCGCGACCTGTTCTGCCAGTTGCTGGCGCCGTCGCGGTTCAACTTCAGCCCATCGGCGGGGACTTACTTTCAGCTGGTGGATTATTCCCGGATTCGTCCGGACCTGGATGATGTCGCCATGTCCGAATGGATGACGCGCGAGCACGGCGTGGCGTCGATTCCCATCTCGGTGTTCTACCGCAACCCACCCCAAGGCCAGCGCCTGGTGCGCCTGTGCTTTGCCAAACGCGAGGACACGCTGCGCCAGGCAGCCGAAAAACTATGCGTGATTTGACCGCTTTGCCCAACCTGAATATCGCCCTGGTGCAGACCACCCTGGCCTGGCACGACCGCCAGGCTAACCTCGAACATTTCGAGCGGCTGCTGGAGCAGGCCAGGGGCGCCGACCTGATCGTACTGCCCGAGATGTTCACCACTGGCTTTTCCATGGAGTCGGCCAGCCTCGCCGAGCCAGAGAACGGTCCCACCCATCACTGGCTCCAGGCCCAGGCGGCGAAGTACAACGCGGTGATCACCGGCAGCGTGATCATCCAGGCCGCTGACGGCAGCCACCGCAATCGCTTGCTGTGGGCGCGTCCCGATGGCGAAGTGTTGCATTACGACAAGCGCCACCTGTTCCGCATGGCGGGTGAGCACGACCACTACACCCCCGGCGAGCGCCAGGTACAGTTTGAGTTGAAGGGCTGGCGTATCCGTCCGTTGATTTGCTACGACCTGCGCTTCCCGGTGTGGAGCCGCGATGCCCAGGACACCGACCTGTTGCTGTATACCGCCAACTGGCCGGGTGCGCGGCGGTTGCACTGGAACCGCTTATTGCCGGCGCGGGCCATCGAGAATTTGTGTTATGTGGCGGCGGTGAATCGGGTCGGCACGGATGGGAAGGGATTCGCTTATACCGGCGACAGCCAAGTGCTGGATTTTCAGGGTGAGACCTTGCTGAGCGCGGGGGAGGCGGATGGGGTGTTTCTGGTGAACCTGGATGCGGGCGAATTGGCGGCGTATCGCGCCAAGTTCCCGGCGAACCTGGATGCCGATAGCTTTCAGTTTGTCTAACAGACCGCTATCGCGAGCAAGCTCGCTCCCACATTCGACCGTGTTTATCCTGTAGGAATACGGTCAAAATGTGGGAGCGGGCTTGCTCGCGAAGAGGCCCGCCCAGCCAACAAAAAAGGCCCCTGAGTTCTCACCCAGAGGCCTTTCCACATTTGAGCAGCCCGTTACGCCGCTTTCGCTTCCTGTTGGCTCAACGAGCGGTTCAGCGCACTGAACAGCGCCTTGAAGCTCGCGGTCGTGATGTTTTCATCGATACCCACGCCATGCACCGGACGCTCGCCATTCACGCGCAACTCGATGTACGCCGCCGCTTTAGCGTTGGTACCCGCACCAATCGCATGTTCGTTGTAATCCATGATCTCCACACCAATCGGCAAGCCCGCCACCAATGCTTCCAGCGCGCCGTTGCCTTTGCCTTTCCAGTGCAGGTTGGTTTCGCCCTGGCCCTTGCCCGAGACTTCCACCTCGACAAAGCTGTTGCCGTTCTCTTCCTGCAAGCGGTGGCTGACCAGCGCGTACGGGGTGTTGGCTTGCAGGTACTCACGCTGCAGCAAGGCGTAGATCTGCGGCGCGGTCATTTCCAGGCCGACGCGGTCGGTCTCGGCCTGCACCACCTGGCTGAATTCGATCTGCATACGGCGCGGCAAGCTGATGTCGTATTCCTGCTCGAGCAGGTAGGCGATGCCGCCCTTGCCCGACTGGCTGTTCACGCGGATCACCGCTTCGTAGCTGCGGCCGATGTCGGCGGGGTCGATCGGCAGGTACGGTACTTCCCATAACGCATCGTCTTTCTGCTGGGAGAAGCCCTTGCGGATCGCGTCCTGGTGAGAGCCGGAGAACGCGGTGTGCACCAGGTCGCCGACATAGGGGTGACGTGGGTGCACCTGGATCTGGTTGCACTCCTCGACGACCTTGCGCACGCCGTCGATGTCGGAGAAGTCCAGCTGCGGGTCGAGGCCCTGGGTGTACATGTTCAAGGCCACGGTGACCAGGTCGACGTTACCGGTACGCTCGCCGTTGCCGAACAGGCAGCCTTCGACGCGGTCGGCGCCGGCCATCAGGCCCAGCTCGGTAGCGGCCACGCCGGTGCCACGGTCGTTGTGGGTGTGCAGGCTGATGATCACGCTGTCACGGCGGTTGATATGGCGACCGAACCACTCGATCTGGTCGGCATAGATATTCGGCGTGGCGCATTCCACCGTGGCCGGCAGGTTGAGGATCATCTTGTGCTCGGGCGTCGGGTTCCACACCTCGATCACCGCATCACAGACTTCCTTGGCGAACTCCAGCTCAGTGGCACTGAAGGTCTCGGGGGAATATTCGAAGGTCCACTGGGTTTCCGGCTGCTGCGCGGCATATTTGACGAACAGCTTGGCGGCGTTGACCGCGATGGCCTTGATGCCGTCCTTGTCCTGGTTGAACACAATGCGGCGGAACGACGGCGAAGTGGCATTGTACAAATGCACGATGGCTTTCTTGGCGCCGCGCAGGGATTCGAAGGTGCGCGCAATCAAGTCTTCACGGCCCTGGGTCAGCACCTGGATGGTGGTGTCCTCGGGGATGTGGTTGTCTTCGATCAGGGTGCGCACGAAGTCGAAATCGGTTTGCGACGCGGCCGGGAACGAGGCTTCGATTTCCTTGACGCCCACAGCCACCAGCGTCTTCCAGAAGCGCAGCTTTTTCGCCGCGTCCATCGGCTCGATCAGCGACTGGTTGCCATCACGCAGGTCGGAACTGCACCAGATCGGCGCGGTGGTGATGGTTTTCGAAGGCCAGGTGCGGTCCGGGATATCAATGGTCGGAAACGCGCGGTACTTCGAAGACGGGTCTTTGAGCATGCTCATCGGGAAATCCTTTGTTGTAGGGGCCGAGAAAAGGCGGCCTGCCGTAGAACTGTTTTTGGGATGTTTTCTAGAGACGAGGCAGATCGATTCAGCCTGGCAGTCGTGCGCTGACTAGGCACAGGCTGCGGTGCTGGCGGAGCTGAATGAGGGTGTGAGAGGTTTTCATAAGCTCAACCCTAACCGCCGGGGTGAAAGATGGCAAGCTGCGGATAAAAATTGAGATAACTTCTGTTATTGGTGTAGGAATCGAGATATTTTTGCCAAAAATCTGGGTTTTTTGCGCTTTATTTGCGTTGTGTTTATCAGCTACGCAATTGAGGTGACTGGCCTGGCGCCATCGCAGGCAAGCCAGCTCCCACACTTGGAATGCGCTCACCTGTGGGAGACGGGCTTGCCCGCGATGAGGGCCGTCGCCTCGCCCCTTTATATCAAGGCTGGAACGCGCCAATAAAGATCGCCGGATCAACCCGCGCATCGTTCAGGCTGACATTCCAGTGCATGTGCGGTCCGGTTGCGCGGCCCGTCGAGCCGACCTTGCCCACCACTGCGCCGCGCGCCAGTTGCTGGCCCACTTTCACGTCGATCGTCGACATGTGACAGAACATGCTGATAAAGCCCTGGCCGTGGTCGACAAATACCGTGTTGCCATTGAAGAAATAGTTGCCCACCAGAATCACTTTACCGTTCGCCGGGGTCTTGATCGGCGTGCCGGCGGGCACGGCGAAGTCCAGGCCCGAATGGGGATTACGCTCTTCACCGTTGAAGAACCGTCGCACGCCAAACTTGCTCGACAGCGGCCCGTTCACCGGTTTGTCGAGCACCAGGTTGCTCGGCAGGTTCGGGCTGAAACTGCGGTAGGCCTTGATCTGCACCGCCAGCTCCGACTCGATGCGCTTGAGCTGCGCCGGGTCGGGGTTCACCTGGCTTTTGTTTTTCAGGGTGATGCGTTGCTCCGGGTACTTTTTGTAACCGACGATAAACGGCAAGGTACGCCCACCGCTGCTGATGCGCTCGTTGCCCGGCTTGACCGTCAATGGGATGCCGACGATCGCCAGCCAGGTGTCCGCCTCCTTCACCACCAGGACGGGCTTGCCCTGATAGGTGGCTTTGGGCGCCGCTGCCGCAGGCCCTAGTTCAACCACGGCCACGCCACCCGGCACCGGTTTGTTCAAGGTGCGGGTGATGTAGCTGTCGGCGTGGGCGTTGAAGGCAAGGCAAAACAACATCAGCAGGCTAAAGAAACGTGGCATCAATCAATCCAATAATGAAAGGGTGACAGGTGTCAGGTGGTTGTCTTCCACCCGCACTTGCAATTGGCCTTCACCGAGGCGCGCGGTCAGGCGCTGGCCGGTGTGGGTTTGCGCTGCATTGCGAATCGCCTGGCCGCGCTCGTCCAGCAAGATGCTGTAGCCACGGCCCAGGGTTGCCAGTGGGCTGACCACGTGCAGCGTCTGCATCTGGCTCTGCAATTGCAGGCGCCGCGCCTTGAGGCCTTCGCGCATGGCACGGGGCAGGCGTTCGGCGAGGCTGTCCAGACGCTGGCGCAGCAGGGCCAGTTGACGGCCCGGATGTTGGCCGGCGAGGCGGGTCTCCAGGCGGATCAGGCGTTCGCGACGGGTGTTGAGGCCACGCTCGAACGCGCGGCGCAGGCGCATGTCCAGGTCGTCCAGGCGCTGGGCCTGCTGGCGCAGACGTTCGCCGGGGTGGCGCAGGCGCCGGGCCATGCCTTCCAGGCGCAGGCGGTCATGGCGCAGGCGGTTACGCATCAGCATTACCAGGCGGCGGTGCAGGTTCTCGACCTGGCGCACCAGGTGGCTGGCGTCCGGTGCCAGCAATTCAGCGGCGGCGGAGGGGGTAGGGGCGCGCACGTCCGCCACGAAGTCGCTGATTGATACATCGGTTTCATGCCCGACGGCGCTGACGATGGGCGTGACGCAGGCGTCCACCGCGCGCGCCACCGCCTCTTCGTTGAAGCACCAGAGGTCTTCCAGCGAACCGCCGCCACGGGCCAGGATCAGCGCGTCGAAGCCGCGGGCGTCGGCGAGTTTCAGCGCACGGACGATCTGCGTGATGGCTTCGCGACCTTGCACGGCGGTGGGGATCAGCGTCAGTTCGATGTTGGGTGCACGGCGGCGGAACACGCTGATGATGTCGCGGATCACCGCGCCGGTCGGCGAACTGATAATGCCAATGCGCCGAGGATGCGCCGGCAGCGGCACCTTGCGCTCGGCGCTGAACAGGCCTTCGGCGCTGAGCTTTTCCTTCAACGCATCGAAAGCCAGGCGCAACGCACCGTCACCGGCCGGCTCCACGGTGTCGAGGATCAGTTGGTAATCGCCACGGCCTTCGAACAGCGAGACCTTGCCGCGCACTTTTACCGCCAGGCCGTCCTTCAACGCCTGGCGTACCCGCGCGGCATTGTTGCGAAACAGTGCACAACGCACCTGGGCGCCGCTGTCCTTGAGGGTGAAATACACGTGGCCAGAAGCCGGGCGGGCGAGGTTGGAGATCTCGCCTTCGACCCAGATATTGGTGAACACGTCTTCGAGCAACACCCGCGCGCGGCCGTTGAGTTGGCTGACAGTCAGGACTTCGCGGTCCAGGCCCAGTCGGGCAAAGGGATCTTTAATCATGGACGGCAGTTTATAGGCATTCGTGCAAGGTTTGACAGAACTGCTCCACCAGCGCGCTCGGCGCCTGCGCGCAGGCCAGGGCCACGGTGCTGAGGCAGTCCGGGTCGGCCAGGGGCAAAAAATGCAGGTTGGCCGGGGCAATGTCCTGCATGGATTTTGGTAACAAGGCAATACCGAAGCCGGCCTGGATCAGCTGCAGCTGGGTGGTCTTGCGTGACATTACCCGCGCGGCCTTGGGAAAAAATCCCGCGCGCATGCACAACTCGGCTGACAGATAACTCAGGCCGCCGCGCTGGGGATGAGGAATGGAGATAAACGCTTCGTCCTTGAGCTGCGCCAATTCTACTGGCGTGTTGCTGCCCACCAAGGGATGGTTGGGCGGCACCGCCAGCCATAACGGCTCGCTGTACAAAGGCACCACACGCACGCCGTCACGCTGACGCAACACGGGCAGGCGCAGCAGCCCAACGTCCAGGCGGCCGTCGGCGATGTCTTCCAACTGCGCTTCGGAGGACAGCTTGGCGATATCCATCGACACCCCGGGGCTGCGCTCCAGCCAAGTGCTGATGCCTTGCAGCAGCGGGCCGCTCATCGGCACCGTGCTCGAATGGCTCAGGCGCAGCGTGCCCCGTTCGCCGTTGCCCACTTGGGTCGCCATTTCACCCGCCTTGAGCAACTCACTCAGCAGGTTGCGTGCTCGCGGGTAGAACGCTTCACCCGCCGCCGTGAGCCGGGGTTGGCGCGCGGTGCGTTCGAACAGTGCGGTCTGCAGTTGGGTTTCCATGGCCTTGATCTGCCGACTCAAGGCCGATTGCGCCACGAACAGGCGTTCGGCGGCGGCACTGAAGCTGCCGCTGTCGACGATTTCAACGAAGTAACGCAGTTGGCGGGTGGAAATCACGCGTCATGCCTTTTCAAGATAGGTCGAGGGCTTTGAAGATATTAGTCGCATCACTCGCCATTGGCTAAAGTGAAGCGCTCTCGAATAAGGAATTGCCCAATGAGCCCGGTTGAGCTGATGAGTCAGTGGTCGTTTGGCGGTGTGGACTGGCTGATTATCGGCCTGGGCATTGTCGTGGCGTACATCGTGTTTGGCATCGCCGGCTTCGGTACCGCCTTGGTGGCGGGACCACTGCTGATCCTGTTCATGCCGCTGTCGAAAATCATCCCGCTGCTGGTGCTGCTGGATTTTGTGGCGGCGTTCGGCAACCTGCTGCAATCGCGGCGGGACGTGAACAAAGCGGAACTGCTGCGATTACTGCCGTGCATGGCCATAGGCTGCACATTGGGCGTGGTGTTCCTGCTCAACCTGCATTCGGACCTGCTGCTGTTGCTGATGGGCCTGTTTATCAGCGCCTACGCGATCTACAGCCTGGCGGTAAAGGCGCGGCCCACGCAGTTGGCGGCGGGCTGGTCGATTCCCATGGGCACGGTCGGCGGCTTGTTTGGCGCATTGTTCGGCAGCGGCGGCTTTTTATATGCGCTCTACCTGAACAGCCGTCTGCCCAAGGACGCGGCGCGGGCCACCCAGAGTGCGCTGATCAGTTGCAGCACGGTGGTGCGCCTGAGCCTGTTCCTTATCGCCGGGGTGTATGCGGATCTGCCCTTGTTGATGCTGGCGGTTTGTCTGTTGCCGGCGATGGCGCTGGGGTTGTGGTGCGGGCGCGGGCTGACGATGCGGATGTCCCGTGAGGCGTTTGTAAGGGTGGTGACCTGGTTGGTGCTGGCGAGCGGGATTGCGTTGATCGGGCGGTACTTGAGTGCTTGACCTGATTTTTTCAGGGATTAAGCTGCCAGCCTTCAAGGCCCTATCGCGGGCAAGCCCGGCTCCCACAGTTGATCCCATT
Organism: Pseudomonas cedrina subsp. cedrina; assembly: GCF_001983175.1. Lineage (GTDB taxonomy): Bacteria > Pseudomonadota > Gammaproteobacteria > Pseudomonadales > Pseudomonadaceae > Aquipseudomonas > Aquipseudomonas cedrina. The sequence goes on along the minus strand of NZ_MNPW01000001.1, from coordinate 504,176 downwards.
CCAATGTGGGAGCCGGGCTCGCCCGCGATGGCGTCAGTGGCCACACCGCAGGACTCCCATGAACTCCCAAAGCATCCTTGTCCCGAAAATCTCCACCTTGCCCGTCCACGAACCCCGCGCCCGGGCGATCGTGCGCTGGTTGGTGCGCAAGAACATCGTCAAGGAAGAACTCACCACCTGCGGGCGCACCGGCAACCGCATGGGCTATGCCCTGGCCGACGGTGCCCGCGCGGTGGTGCTGCATCCCGAAGCGTTGCCGTTCAACGAGCCGATCAATGGCCTGGAAATCATCTACAAGCGCTGCATCTACACGCCCGCCAAGGGCTTTCTTGAAGAAGCCGGCTGCCCCGAATGCCTGAAAGAAGTCGGCGAAGCGCTGTTCGACAGCCTGGAAGACTGGATGCCCGGCCACACCGACAACTTCACCTGCCCGTTGTGCGGGCATGAAGATGACATCAACGGCTTCCTGTTCCTGCAGGAATGCGGGTTTTCCAACCTGGGATTTATCTTCAACAACTGGGCGGAGGCGGGGTTCAAGCAGAGCTTTATCGACGAATTTGCCGACTGGCTGGACCAGAAGATCGCCTGGGTCAAAGTCGAGCTGTAACCCCTCCTATCCGTGATCGTTCCCACGCTCCGCGTGGGAATGCCGCCTTGGACGCTCTGCGTCCCGCCTTAAAGTCCTGACGCGGAGCGTCACAGGATGCATTCCCACGCAGAGCGCGGGAACGATCAGGTGGAGCCAGATTTCTCCATCTATCACTATTCCCAAATATGTCAGAGTTTTACATTGAGGCCTGAGGGGTGTCTGAGTATAATGACGCGCTTCCATTTTCCCGCTCGGGAGCCCCCGCGATGCTGCGTATCAGCCAAGAAGCTCTGACATTCGACGACATTCTCCTAGTGCCCGGTTATTCCGAGGTGCTCCCTAACGAAGTCAGTCTCAAGACCCGCCTAACCCGTGGCATCGAGCTGAATATTCCCCTGGTTTCCGCTGCCATGGACACCGTCACCGAAGCCCGTCTGGCCATCGCCATGGCCCAGGAAGGCGGCATCGGCATCATCCACAAGAACATGACCATCGAGCAGCAAGCTGCCGAAGTGCGCAAGGTCAAGCGTTACGAAGCCGGTGTGGTGAAAGATCCAATCACCATCGAAGCCGACGCCACCGTACGCGACCTGTTCGAATTGACCCGCCTGCACAATATCTCCGGCGTTCCGGTACTGCACGATGGCGACCTGGTCGGCATCGTCACCTCCCGTGACGTGCGTTTCGAGAACCGTCTTGAAGTCACCGTCCGCGAAGTGATGACGCCTAAAGAGCGCCTGGTCACGGTCAAGGAAGGCGCCGACAAGAACGATGTGCGCGAGCTGCTGCACAAGCACCGCATCGAGCGCGTGCTGATCGTCGATGACAAATTCGCGCTCAAGGGCATGATGACCGTCAACGACATCGAAAAAGCCAAGGCTTACCCGCTGGCCAGCAAGGATGACCAAGGTCGTCTGCGCGTCGGCGCCGCCGTCGGTACCGGCAAAGACACCGGCGACCGCGTTTCGGCCCTGGTCGCTGCCGGTGTTGACGTGGTGGTGGTCGACACCGCCCACGGTCATTCCAAAGGCGTGATCGACCGCGTGCGCTGGGTCAAGCAGAACTTCCCTGACGTACAAGTGATCGGCGGCAACATCGCCACCGGCGCCGCCGCCAAGGCCCTGGCCGAAGCTGGCGCGGATGCGGTCAAGGTCGGTATCGGCCCTGGCTCGATCTGCACCACGCGGATCGTCGCCGGCGTGGGCGTGCCGCAAATCAGCGCCATCGCCAACGTCGCCGCAGCCCTTGAAGGCACCGGCGTGCCGTTGATCGCCGACGGCGGCATCCGTTTCTCCGGTGACCTGTCCAAGGCCATCGTGGCCGGTGCTTCCTGCGTGATGATGGGCTCGATGTTCGCCGGTACCGAAGAGGCGCCAGGCGAGATCGAACTGTTCCAGGGCCGTTCCTACAAGGCTTACCGCGGCATGGGTTCGCTGGGCGCGATGTCCCAGGCGCAAGGTTCTTCGGACCGTTACTTCCAGGACTCCTCGGCAGGCGCCGAGAAGCTCGTCCCGGAAGGCATCGAAGGCCGTGTGCCCTACAAGGGCACCCTGAGCGCGATCATCCACCAACTGATGGGCGGCCTGCGTTCCTCGATGGGCTACACCGGCAGCGCCGACATCGAAGAAATGCGCACCAAGCCAGAGTTCGTACGGATCACCGGCGCCGGCATGGCTGAATCCCATGTCCACGACGTGCAGATCACCAAGGAAGCGCCAAACTACCGCGTAGGTTGAAGCTTCCAGCAAAACGTTAAGTAACCGGGGCTGTTCTTTCAGCCCCGAGTTGTTTCTGATTCATTAGACGAGACTGACTTCATGGCCCTCGACATTCACGCCCACCGCATCCTGATCCTCGATTTCGGTTCCCAGTACACCCAACTGATCGCCCGCCGCGTGCGCGAAATCGGCGTGTACTGCGAGCTGCACCCGTTCGACATGGATGACGAAGCGATTCGCGAATTCGCGCCCAAAGGCGTCATCCTCGCCGGTGGCCCCGAGTCCGTGCACGAAGCCGACAGCCCGCGTTGCCCGCAAGCGGTATTCGACCTCGGCGTGCCGGTCTTCGGCATCTGCTACGGCATGCAGACCATGGCTGAACAACTGGGCGGCAAGGTTGAAGGTTCCGAACTGCGTGAATTCGGTTACGCCCGTGTCGACGTGGTCGGCAAGAGCCGCCTGCTGGACGGCATCGAAGACCACATCGACGCCGACGGCCTGTTCGGCCTCGACGTGTGGATGAGCCACGGTGACAAGGTCACCAAGATGCCGCAGGACTTCCACATCCTGGCCAGCACCCCGAGCTGCCCGATCGCCGGCATGTTCAGCGACGAGCGCCGTTACTACGGCGTGCAGTTCCACCCGGAAGTGACCCACACCAAGCAAGGCGGGCGCATCCTGTCGCGCTTCATCCTCGACATCTGCGAATGTGAAGCCCTGTGGACCCCGTCGAAAATCGCTGAAGACGCCATCGCCAACGTCCGCGCCCAGGTCGGTACCGACAACGTGCTGCTCGGCCTGTCCGGCGGCGTCGACTCCTCCGTGGTCGCCGCGCTGCTGCACAAAGCCATCGGCGACCAGCTGACCTGCGTCTTCGTCGACAACGGCCTGCTGCGCCTGCACGAAGGCGAGCAAGTGATGGCCATGTTCGCCGAGAACATGGGCGTCAAGGTGATCCGCGCCAACGCCGAAGAGCAGTTCCTCGACAACCTGGCCGGCGAGTCCGACCCGGAGAAGAAGCGCAAGATCATCGGCCGTACCTTCATCGACGTATTCGATGCCCAGGCCAAACACCTGGACAACATCAAGTACCTAGCCCAAGGCACCATCTACCCCGACGTGATCGAATCGGCCGGCGCCAAGAGCGGCAAGGCCCACGTGATCAAGTCCCACCACAACGTGGGCGGCTTGCCCGAGGAAATGAACCTCAAGCTGGTCGAACCGCTGCGCGAACTGTTCAAGGACGAAGTCCGCCGTCTGGGCCTGGAACTCGGCCTGCCGTACGACATGGTCTACCGCCACCCCTTCCCGGGCCCGGGTCTGGGTGTGCGCATCCTCGGTGAAGTGAAAAAGGAATACGCCGACCTGCTGCGTCGCGCCGACCACATCTTCATCGAAGAACTGCGCAAGGCCGACTGGTACCACAAGGTCAGCCAGGCCTTCGTAGTGTTCCAGCCGGTGAAATCGGTGGGCGTTGTGGGTGACGGCCGTCGTTACGCGTGGGTTGTGGCGTTGCGTGCGGTGGAAACCATCGACTTCATGACAGCGCGTTGGGCGCATCTGCCGTATGAACTGCTGGAGACGGTCAGCGGGCGGATCATCAATGAGATTGAGGGTATCTCGCGCGTTACTTATGACGTGTCGAGCAAGCCGCCGGCGACGATTGAGTGGGAATGATCTTCAACAACCTGTTCTATAGGTAAGAGATCGCTTCAAATAACAAAACCCGCCTTGGCGGGTTTTGTTGTTTTAGGCGAAGACGTATCAGAAATCGTAACGCACATTCGCAGTAAAGGTGTCCGCGTCGAAACCACTGCTGGTCAGGTAGTTGTACATACCGCCCACGGTCCACGCGCCCACGCGGTAGTTCGCGCCCAGTCCCAGCTCATAGCTGTCGCGCGCGGGTGTTGCGCCTGTGGTGGTGAACGGGGTGCCGCCGAGTACGAAGGTGGAGGTGGTGCTGGCCTTGTCGCCGATGAAATCGTGCCAGGCCATCAGCTTGGCTTCGGGTTCCAGGCTGCCCGCGCCTACGTCAAAAGCGGCCGCCAGACGGGCGCCCAGGCCCATTTCGCCGGTTTCATAGCGCTGCTTGCCGACGTTGAGGGCGGCCGAGCTGCCTTTTTCACGGTACGAATCAATCGATACGTTGGCATAGCGCGCACCGACCTGTGGTTCCAGCAGCCACTGCTTGTCGAGCTGGAAGGTGTAGCCTGCCAGTGCGTTGACGCCGAAGATTTCACTGTCGTAGTTGCCCTTGGCGCGGGTGCCGGCGATGTAGCGTTTGGACTCGTTGTCATTCCAGCCATACATCAGCGAGGTGTCGACGAAGAAGTTGTCACGGGCCCAGTTGCCGTACAGGGTCAGTGCATGGCCGCTGACGTCGGTCTTGTTGCCCAGGTCGGATTTGACGTCGCTGGTCAGGTAGCTGTAAGCCAGGCCCACGGTGGTGTCGGTGTTGAGCTTGCCATCGGCACCCACGGCGATGCCGTTGGTGTTGGCGTCATAGCCGTCGATGCCGTGGCGGCTGTCCTGGTTGGCATTGCTGGACAGCGCTTGCAGCCATACCCCTTGTTCTGCCAGGACGTCACCCGAGGAGAGGCCGCTACGCGCCTTGCTGGCGCGGCGGTTGATGGCACTTGCGACCAGGTTTTGGCTGTTGGTGGCGGCGTTGATCGCCCCACGGCTGACATCCGGAGTCAGGGTTTCGGCAAGTTTGGCCAGGTCTTCGCTGGTGGCGGCGTTGGCGAAACGCTGGAACACCGGGTCGCTTTCGTCCATCTGGCCGAGGACCGTGTTTTTGAACGGCTTGATGGCGTTCACCGCGTTGCGCGAACCACGCGCACCCAGCAGGTCCTGTGTGATTACCTCATCGCTGCGGGTGGCAACCAGTGCTTTCACGTCCTGGCCTTCGATGCCGAAGTTCCTCACCTCAAGCAGCGCCGAGGAGGACACCACGGACAGGTTCTGCGGGTCTTCCCAAGTGCCGGAATTGATGAGGGTGTAGCGGGTGCCCTGGGCTGGCGTGCGGAAGTCGTCGGAACGAGCCTGCAGTTCGATCTGGCTGCCTGCAGAGAAGTAGGTATTGCCGGTGACTTTCAGGATCGGCGCGTTGGGCAGTGTGTTGTTGTCCAGCAGCAGGCGCAGGCGCGCAGTGGCGCTGTCCATGTCGAGGTCGCCCACAATCGTCGTCTGCGGACGAAGCAGCGTCAGGCGGCCGCCGTCGATATCGACGAAACCGGCGCGGATGGTCGAGCCATCGAACATCGCATCCCCTTGCACCAGCACACCACTCAGGCCCAGCACATCACCCTTTACTTGCCCCCCTTGCCAGTAGAAATACGAAGGGGAGGAATTGTCGTCCGCCGAAATGGCTGCCGTGCCGCCTTCGATCAGGCCGCCTGTCTGCCTGATGGAAAAGAGGCTGGAACCGCCGGAGGTGTCGAGACTGCGAAAGCGGATACCGATGCCTTCGGCGGAGATAGTCCCGCTGTTGTTGACATCGCTCGTGAAGGGAGCGCCTGTCATCTGACCGGTAAAGCGGGCTTCCTCGATATCGATACCCATAGAGTCGATGCCGCGCGCGGTGATAGTGCCCGAGTTATTGACGCGCGCCTGGGTCGAGGTGATCAGCATGCCTTCGGCTTTGTCGCCAGTCACAGTGATGTTGCCGTTGTTGTTCACTTCACCCGCGATGGTCGCCAGATATACATCCAACCCGACGACGGAGTTGCCGCTCACCGTAATGTCGCCATTATTTACCAGGTCACCAGCGACGTTGGAATTGAGGGTCATGGCGATACCGGACGGAAAGTCTGTAGGGTTCGCGGCCGTCAGGTTTATTTTGCCCTGGTTGACCAGGTTGCCCGCCAGGGTCACATTGCGCAGCTCTACACCTGAGTTTTGCGACGTGCCGGTGAAGGTAGCGTTATTGAAGACATCGCCGGAGCTGAGGTATGCCCCTGTGCTCAAGTCGTAGTTGAGGTCGGGCACGGGGGCGGCATGCACGGCGGTAGTGGCAGTTGCGACGGACAGGGCCAACAACGAGCGGCGCAGGTGGGAAATGTTCATGGCAGTATCCTTACAGGGCAGAAAACTGACAGGGAACTACCTACGCGTCAGCGTCTTTTTTTGGCTTCCCTGCCAGCTTGTCAGTGAAATGCTGATTCAAGCGCGCCGAAATTTACACGATGCTTGTAGGGCAATTCATCATAAAAATGACCAATGACATAAAATCAGCCAAAAAATGCGACGCTCCAGCTATTTTTTGAGTCCTTATTGGGTTATCCAGCAATAATCGGAACTTAGGGGTGGCGTTGCGGTCGCGCCTGGTGAAGCACTAAGGGGATAGGTTTCTACACAACTTTGTAGTGAGCGGGCTTGTCCCGCGCTGGGTGGCGAAGCCGCCTCCATTAGAGACTCCCGCCGAGTATCAGATGAATCCAGGTCGCTTGGTTTGGGGCTGCTTCGCAGCCCAGCGCGGGACAAGCCCGCTCACTACAGATGTTCGCAAGCCCTCAAAGTGGATACCCATTTTTTCTACGGGGGAGGGCACCCGGGTGTTTTTGAACGGACCGGCGCGCCGTTGATTTCAGATCGCTCATGCGCCAGCGGCGTTTTAACCCACCGGCTCCACACCGCTTCCCACCCGCTGTCATGGCCTGCTCCGGGTACATGGACGCATTGGGAGAGGGGCGAGCCCAGCGCCTGTTGGTAGCTGGCAGCTAAACCAGCTGGAATAATCAGGTCCTCTTCCCCGATCATATGACGCTGGGGTATCAAGACGAGTCGATCACGATAGTCCAGCGGATCCAGTGAACCGTCGAGTGGCGACAGCCCTTTCATCGTCGCCCACAGGCGCGGACTGAGATTGCCGGCAAGGGTTTGTACCTGGGTAACATCACTGCGCTGCGCCGCCAACAATAAGGCGAGAGCGGCTCCGCCTGAATACCCCACCAGTTCGAATTCGCTGTTGCCATATTGCCCTTTTAATTCGTCCAGCCCCTGGCTGAGGCGGGTGACCACTTCCTGGGAAAATCGTCGATGGGTCCAGAGTGCTGGTTGGCAGGCTGCGGTCATCAGGAACTGGCAGGGACGTGCCAGGTAGGCATTCGGTGTTGGATCATCGACCGCCAGTCGGGGCACTAACAGATTGTGCGGGCTCGGATCCAGGCTGGGTTGGGTGGCCGTCGCCCACGCATGGCCATCGCCTTCCAGGTAGACACGCAGGCGCGTCGTCCTTTCTGCAGTGCGTGGCGCAAGTATGAGGAGCGGGAAGGCATGCCCCGGCAGGACCTCCAACTGTCGGCCGTGTTCGTCAGCCAGTTGTTGCAGTGCCTCGCGCGGCGACTGGCAGGCGATGAGAAGCGCGCTGACCATTACTATCGAGGCTTTGTAGACGCCGGTCAGTGTTCGACGACAGAGGAAGTAACTACTCAACGCAAAAACCATGGGCGCTCCAAAAAGAGCTGCCGCCACAGACCGACCGCACAGCAAGGGGGGTTAGCCAATGCCAGTCAGTGATGCCGACTGGCATTTTTTTGGGTAAAAAACCGAAGCAAAAGCGGCTAATGGCCGTTTGCCCCTTCACCCAGCGCGCAGACCTCACCGCCGTGCAACATCCGAGAAGTAAAACTTATCCAATGTATGCCGCGACTCGGTGTACTCGAACTGCCGCCCATCCTGCAAGAACGTCTGGTTACTCACCACAATCACATGGCTTTGCCCGTCAAGGTCCAGGTGTGCCTGGTCGTCCTTGCTGCGGGGCAGGGCTTCGATGGTGCGCTGGGCGTAGCTGATCTGCAATTGCAGGGTCTGCTCGATAAACGCGTAGATCGATTGTTCGGCAATCACGCGGTCCAGGCCGGGAATCACGTCGGCGACGAAGTGGTTGATGTCGAGGATCACGCGTTTGCCGCCGATACGCCGCACGCGCTTGATGCGCGTGATCAGAGCGCCGGGTTCGGCTTCGATGTGTTGCAGCAGTGCGCCTTCGAGCGGCAACTGGGTGAATTCGACCACTTCGGTGTGTACGTCGTCGCCCAGGTCGGCGTGGGTTTCGTGGAAGCTGACGATGCCGCCCAGTTGGAACTCAATCGGGTTGGGTGACAACACGAAGGTGCCCTTACCGTGGATCTTTTGCGCAAAGCCGCGCTCCTGCAACTGCTCGATGGCGCGGCGCACGGTACCGCGGCTGGCCTGGTAGCTGTCCATCAGTTCGGTTTCGGAGGGAAGGCGCGTGCCACGTTGCAGGCGTTCGGTGGTGATGCTGGCAAGCAGATCCGTATAGATCTGGTTGTATTTGCTCATGGCGTTGGCTCTGTGCCCGGCGTGATGAAGGTGTACTGCGCGGTCAAGGCAGGAACCTTAGTGGCACCGTGCAAGTTTGTCCATTAGACCCTTTGATTCATGCGGCTTGCAGCGGTTCGACGGCCTGCAAAATTAAACAATGTGTAACTCGTACAGACGAGTTGTTGCTTTAACTCGTCTGTACGAGTACTTTTGCTTTCGGCGTGCTGCCAATGACTGCCCCCAATAAAAAAATCAAAGTGGAAACCAAGCATGAGCCACGACTATCCGACTATCGCCCGCGAGGTCCTCGAGCACCTCGGGGGCCGCGACAACGTTGAGCAAGCTGCCCATTGCGTGACACGCCTGCGCCTGGCGCTCAAGGACCCGAGCCGGGTCAATGGCAGCGCGTTGAACCAGGTCGACCTGGTCAAGGGTTCGTTCTTTACCGGCGGCCTGTTCCAGGTGGTGATCGGCCCCGGCGAAGTGGAAAAGGTCTACGCTGCCCTGCGCGAGCAGACCGGCCTCGCCGCCGCCACCATAGCCGACGTGAAGAAGAAAGGCGCCGATAAGACCAACGCCATGCAGCGGCTGGTGCGGGTGTTTTCCGATGTGTTCATGCCGATCCTGCCCGCGTTGATCATTGCCGGCCTGTTGATGGGCGTGAACAACCTGATGGGCGCCAAGGGCATGTTCATCGAGGGCCTGACGCTGCTGGAGGCCTACCCAAACCTGGACGGCCTGTGGAGCCTGATCAACCTGATGGCCAACACCTCGTTCGTGTTCCTGCCGGCGCTGGTGGGGTGGTCGGCGGCCAAGCGTTTTGGCGGCAGTGAAATCCTCGGCATCGTGCTGGGCCTGATGCTGGTGCACCCCGATCTGCTCAATGCCTGGAACTACGGCAAGGCCGTGGCCGGCCTCGACGGACAGAGCCTGCCGTACTTCGATATTTTCGGCTGGTTCCAGATCGAAAAGGTCGGCTATCAGGGGCAGATCCTGCCGATCCTGATGGCGGCCTATGTGATGAGCGTGATCGAGAAATGGCTGCGGGCCAGGGTGCCCAACGCGATCCAACTGCTTGTCGTGCCGATCACCACCATCGTCGTCAGCGGTGTACTGGCCCTGGCGATCATCGGCCCGGTGACCCGTCACCTCGGCATCCTGATCACTGAAGGCATGGTCACGCTGTTTGACCTGGCGCCGATGGTCGGCGGGGCGCTGTTCGGCCTGCTCTATGCGCCGCTGGTGATCACCGGCATGCATCACATGTTTCTTGCCGTGGACCTGCAGCTTATTTCGACCCAGGGCGGCACCTTTATCTGGCCGATGATCGTCATGTCCAACCTGGCCCAGGGCAGCGCGGCGCTGGCGGTGTTCTACACCAGCCGCAATGCGCGGGACAAAAGCATGGCCTCGACTTCGGCGATCTCGGCGTATTTCGGCATTACGGAGCCGGCGATGTTCGGGGTGAACCTGCGCTTCAAGTTCCCCTTTTATGCGGCGCTGATTGGCTCGGCGTTGGGCAGCGTTTTCCTGTCGCTGAACAAGGTGCAGGCGTCGGCCATCGGCGTCGGGGGCTTGCCTGGGTTTATTTCGATCGTGCCGCAATCCATCGCGGTGTTTGTGATCGGCATGGTCATCGCGATGGTGGTGCCGTTTGTTTTGACCTGTGGGTTGAGCATGAAGATTGTTCGGCCGGGTTATCGCGTCGCTTGATAGATCGCCATCGCGGGCAAGCCCGACTCCCACCTGGATTTGTGAACACATTCAAGTGTGGGAGCTGGCTTGCCTGCGATGAGGCCCTCAAGGCCAGCACACAATTATTGAAGGAACCCCCATGCAAAACTGGCAACATTCGGTGATCTACCAGATCTACCCCAAAAGCTTCCACAGCCACGCGGGTAACGCCACCGGTGACCTGCTGGGCATCGTGGACAAGCTCGACTACCTGCAATGGCTGGGCGTGGATTGCCTGTGGATCACCCCGTTCCTGCGCTCGCCGCAGCGCGACAACGGCTATGACATCAGCGACTACTACGCCATCGACCCGAGCTACGGGACCATGGCCGACTGCGACCTGCTGATCAGCGAAGCGGCCAAGCGTGGCATCAGGCTGATGCTCGACATCGTGGTCAACCACACGTCCATTGAGCACGAGTGGTTCCAGCAAGCGCGCAGCAGCCTCGACAACCCGTACCGCGACTTTTACATCTGGCGCGACCAGCCGAACAACTGGAAGTCCAAGTTCGGCGGCTCGGCCTGGGAATACGAGGCGCAAACCGGCCAGTACTTCCTGCACCTGTTCGACCACACCCAGGCCGACCTCAATTGGGACAACCCCAAGGTGCGCGCCGAGGTGTTCAAGCTGATGCGCTTCTGGCGCGACAAGGGCGTGGGCGGCTTCCGCCTGGACGTGATCAACCTGATCTCCAAGCCCGCCGATTTCCCCGAAGACAACAGCGACGGCCGCCGTTTCTACACCGATGGCCCCAACGTGCATGCGTACCTGCAGGAGATGCACCGCGAAGTCTTCGAAGGCCACGACCTGATCAACGTCGGCGAGATGTCGTCCACGCGCCTTGAGCACTGCATCCGCTACTCCAATCCGGCGTCGAAAGAGCTGTCGATGACCTTCAACTTTCATCACTTGAAAGTCGACTACCCGAACCTGCAGAAATGGGTGAAGGCCGACTTCGACTTCCTGCAACTCAAGCGGATCTTCTCCGACTGGCAAATGGGCATGCAAGCCGGTGGCGGCTGGAACGCGCTGTTCTGGTGTAACCACGACCAACCGCGGGTGGTTTCGCGCTTCGGCAATGACGGTGAGCATCGCGTGGTCTCGGCCAAGATGCTCGCCACCGCGTTGCACTTCCTCCAGGGCACGCCGTTTGTATACCAGGGCGAAGAGCTGGGTATGACCAATCCGGGCTTTGACAGGATCGAGCAATACCGCGATGTGGAGACCCTGAACATCTTTCGCCTCAAGCGCGATGCGGGCGAATCCGAGGCCTCGAGCATGGCGGCGATCATGCAGAAGTCGCGGGACAACGGGCGAACGCCGATGCAGTGGAATGCCGGGGCCAACGCTGGTTTCAGCACCGGCGAACCCTGGATCGGCATTGCGGCCAATGCCTCGAGTATCAACGTCGAACAGCAACGGGATGACCCGGATTCAGTGCTGTATCACTACCGCGCGTTGATTGCCTTGCGCCGCCATGAACCGCTGATCCAGGAAGGCGTTTATCGGCCACTGCTGCAGGACCATCTGCAGGTCTGGGCGTACCTGCGCGAAGGTCACGGCGAGCGCCTGCTGGTGCTCAATAATTTCTACGGCACGCCCTGTGAAATCCATCTGCCGCACAGCGTCATCAACCCGGCAAGCGAGCAACGCCTGCTGATCAGCAACTACCCCGACTGCCCGGTGCGTACGGGCACGGTGGCGCTGCGCCCTTACGAATCCTTTGTGCTGCACCTCAAGGATTGAGACCTGCTGTAACCCCGTGTGGGAGCACGGGGCGCTTTGAAAAACATAATAAAAAATCGGAGTGCTTTATGAAAACAACAATAAAGCTGGGCCTCGTTGCGTCTTGCCTGAGCCTGCCGTTGGGCGCTCAGGCCCTGGAATTTTCGGGGTATTTGCGCAGCGGTGTGGGGACTTCAACCGGCAGCGGCCCGCAGCAGTGTTTCCAACTGCCGGGGGCGCAAACCAAATACCGTTTGGGCAACGAATGCGAGCAGTACGGCGAGCTGGAACTGCGCCAGGACCTGCTGACCTTCGACGACGGCTCGGTGCTCAGCGTCGACGCCATGGCGTCGCTCTATAACAAGTACGACCGCCAGTTGAAGTTTCAGGGCGAGAACAACGGTGCCGCGCGCATGCCGCAGATGTATGCGCAGTGGTCCAACCTGCCCAGCCTCAATGGCGGCTCTCTGTGGGCCGGGCGGCGTTACTACAAACGCAACGACATCCACATCTCCGACTTCTACTACTGGAACCAGAGCGCCACCGGCGGCGGTATTGAGGATGTGCTGATCGGCGACCTCAAGTACAGCTATGCCATTTCCCGCAAGGACAACCTGTACCAGAAGGAATACGCCACCCGTCACGATTTCAACGTCGCGGGCTTCAAGACCAACCCCGGCGGTGAGTTGGAACTGGGCTTGAGCTACATCGAAAAAGCCGGTGGACGCGACACCAACAGCGGCTGGGCACTCACCGCGCAGCATGAGCAAAAGCCCTTCCTCGGCGGCAAGAACAAGTTCGCCTTGCAGTACGGCGAAGGCCCCGGCACCGGTCTGGGTTACACCGGCAATACCTTCCTGGAGCGCAGCAGCAAAAGTTACCGCGCCGTGGAGTTTTTTGACTGGCAGGTGACGCCGCGGTTTGGTGGGCAAGTGGAGGCGGTGTACCAGAAAGACATTCGTCCGGGCAGTCGGGACCAGACTTGGATGTCCCTTGGTGTGCGCCCGGCGTATGCCATCAGCGAGCAGCTCAAACTGGTCGCCGAGCTTGGGCATGACCAAGTCGACGCCACCGGCGGCACGCGCAAGTTGAGCAAATTCACCTTCGCCCCGACCTGGTCGCCCAAAGGCCCGGAATTCTGGGCGCGGCCGGAAGTGCGCTTGTACTACACCTATGCGACCTGGAACGAAGCGGCCAAGCGCGCGGCGAATGAGTTGGCGGCGGGGTCGGCGTTGTCCGACACCGGCTCCTACGGCACGGCGCGGCATGGGTCGAATGTGGGTGTGCAAGTCGAGTACTGGTGGAAATAACCGGGCCCAATGTGGACGCGCTTATGTGGGAGCTGGGCTTGCCCGCGATGCAGGCGACTCGGTATCCCAGTGGTACCGAGGTGATGCTATCGCAGGCAAGCCAGCTCCCACAGGTGCGGCGCTCTGGATCAAGCCTTTGTCCCCCGACCAGTGATTTTTACAAAACAAGACAGCAGGTGAAGCCATGACCGCAACTCAACCCCTGGAACTGCTGGCGCCTCTATCCGGTGTGCTGCTGGCGCTGGATAAGGTGCCCGACCCGGTGTTCTCCAGCCGTCTGATCGGTGACGGCCTGTGCATCGACCCCACCTCGCAGACCCTCTGCGCGCCGCTGGCCGGGGTGATCAGCAATATCCAGGATAGTGGCCATGCGCTCAGCATCACCGCCGACAACGGCGTTCAGGTGCTGTTGCATATCGGCCTGGACACCGTGAACCTGGCGGGCCAGGGCTTCACCCGGCGGGTGCAGGAAGGCCAGCGGGTGGAAGCCGGGCAAGCGCTGGTCGAATTCGATGCCGACTACGTGGCGCTCAACGCGCGCAGCCTGCTGACCCTGATGCTGGTGGTCAGTGGCGAGCCGTTTACCGTACTGGCAACTGACCTTGTAGAAACCGGTCAGCCACTGATGCAGTTATCCCCAGCACTGTCCGTTGAAGCGCTGGACGAAGAGGAGGGCGATGCGCTGTTCTCCAGGCCTGTGACCCTGCCCAACGCCAACGGATTGCACGCGCGCCCGGCGGGGGTGTTCGCCCAGGCGGCGAAGGGGTTCACGGCGAGTATTTACCTGCACAAGCAAACCCAGAGCGCCAACGCCAAGTCGCTGGTGGCGATCATGGCGCTGCAAACCGTGCAGGGCGATTCCTTGCAAGTGAGTGCGGCGGGGGAAGACGCCGAGGCGGCGATCAACGTGCTGGCTGCCTTGTTGGCTGACGGCTGTGGCGAGGCGGTGGCGCGCACGGCGGAGCCGGTCGCAACGGTGTTGTCGACGACGTTGCTGCGCGGCGTGTGTGCATCGCCGGGTTCGGCCTTTGGTCAGGTCGTTCAAGTGACCGAACCCGAGCTGGATATCACTGAAGCGGGGGCCGGCGAAGCGTTTGAACGTGCCGCGTTGGCGCGGGGCCTGCGGACTGCAACTGAAGCGCTGCAGGCCTTGCAAGACAAGGCTGCTGGCGGTGCCCAGGCGGACATTTTCCGTGCCCACCAGCAATTGCTCGAAGACCCGACCTTGCTGGACCAGGCCCATGGCCTGCTGGCGGAAGGCAAGAGTGCCGCCTTTGCCTGGAACCGTGCCACGGTCGCCACCGCCAAACTGTTCCAGGGTTCGGGCAATGCGTTGCTTGCCGAACGTGCGGCCGACCTGGCTGACGTCGGCCAGCGCGTGCTGAAACTGATCCTGGGTATTACGGACAGTGCCTGGGACTTGCCGGAGCGCGCGATACTGATCGCCGAGCAACTGACGCCTTCGCAGACCGCCGGCCTGGATACACGCAAGGTGCTGGGGTTTGTCACCGTCGGCGGCGGCGCGACCAGCCACGTCGCGATTCTGGCCCGCGCCCTCGGGCTGCCAGCTATTTGCGGGGTTTCCGCCCAGGTCCTGGACTTGGCCAATGGCAAGCAGGTGCTGCTGGACGCCGACAAAGGCGAGTTGCACCTGGACCCGGACCTGGCCGATATCGAGCAACGGGAAGCGGCGCGCCAGCAACAGGCGCTGCGTCACCAGCGCGACGTGGCGCAAGCGTTCTTACCGGCAACCACCCGCGACGGTCATCACATTGAAGTCACCGCCAACGTTGCCTCGTTGCAGGAAGTGCAGCAGTCGTTGAGCCTTGGCGGCGCAGGCGTCGGCCTGTTGCGTTCGGAGTTTCTCTACCTGGACCGCAACCGCGCGCCGAGCCCCGACGAACAAGCGGCGACCTACACGGCAATCGCCTGCGCCCTGGGCGGTGAGCGCAACCTGGTGGTGCGCACCCTGGATGTCGGTGGCGACAAACCCTTGGCCTATGTGCCGATGGACGCCGAGACCAACCCATTCCTCGGCCTGCGCGGTATTCGCCTGTGCCTGGAGCGCCCGCAACTGCTGCGCGAACAGTTCCGCGCGATCCTTGCCAGTGCCGGTTTTGCGCGACTGCATATCATGTTGCCGATGGTCAGCCTGCTGTCGGAGTTGCACTTGGCGCGCGCAATGCTTGAAGAGGAGGCGCTGGCGCTCGGGCTCACCGAGTTGCCGAAGCTGGGCATCATGGTTGAAGTGCCGTCTGCCGCGTTGATGGCGGATGTCTTCGCGCCCCATGTGGATTTTTTCTCGATTGGCACCAACGACCTGACCCAATACACCCTGGCCATGGACCGCGACCACCCGCGCCTGGCGAGCCAGGCCGACAGCTTCCACCCGGCGGTGCTGCGGCTGATCGCCACCACCGTCAAGGCCGCCCATGCCCACGGCAAATGGGTAGGCGTCTGCGGTGCGTTGGCATCCGAGGCGTTGGCGGTACCGGCGTTGATCGGGTTGGGGGTGGATGAACTCTCGGTCAGCGTGCCGTTGATCCCCACCATCAAGGCGACCGTGCGTGAATTGAACCTGGCCGACTGCCGGGTCATCGCCCGCCAGGTACTGGGCCTGGAAGAAGCCGGTCAGGTGCGTGAGGCTTTGCGCCTGTACCACGCCGCCACCGTTGAAACCTTATCTGTCGTGGAGCACTGAGCATGTTCGAGAAATTGCAAAGGGCGTTCTGGAAGGCGCTGACCCCGGATTTGATCGCCGAAACCGCAGCAGCGCCGGGTGTGTTGTCGGCGGATGTGCTGAGTGCGCTGGGCGGCGCGGGCAACCTCAAGTCGCAGCAGCGTGTGGCGCTGACGCGGGTGCGGGTGCAATTGCTGGATGTTGCGAAGTGTGATGCTGTGGCCTTAAAGGCTGCGGGGGTGCCGGGAATGATGGTATTGACGGGCGGGGTAGTGCATCTGCTCACCGGTCTCTAAAGCCAATGGAGATCAAACTGTGGGAGCTGGCTTGCCTGCGATAGCATCACCTCGGTGCGACAAATACACCGAGGTGTCTGTATCGCAGGCAAGCCAGCTCCCACATGGGTTTTGTGGTGTATGAAAAAGCGCGTTTACAACTGGGGGGTATCTTCCGGCGGCTTGGTCTTATCCACCCCCGGCACATGCAAGTTGCCTTCGACCACTTGGTTACCCTCCAGCTGCGGCTGGGTCACCCAGGTCAGGATGTCGTAGTACCGCCGGATGTTCGCCACAAAGTGCACCGGCTCGCCGCCGCGCGCATAGCCGTAGCGGGTCTTGCTGTACCACTGCTTCTGCGACAGGCGCGGCAGCATCTTCTTCACGTCCAGCCATTTGTTCGGGTTCAGGCCCTCACGCTTGGCCAGGGTGCGCGCGTCTTCCAGGTGGCCGGTGCCGACGTTGTAGGCGGCGAGGGCGAACCAGGTGCGATCCGGCTCCTTGATGCTGTCGTCCAGTTCGTCCTTGATCTTGGCCAGGTACTTGGCGCCGCCCATGATGCTTTGCTTGGGGTCCAGACGGTTGGACACGCCCATTGCCTGGGCGGTGTTCTGGGTCAGCATCATCAGGCCGCGCACGCCGGTCTTGGAGGTGACGGCCGGCTGCCACAGCGATTCCTGGTAACCGATGGCGGCCAACAGGCGCCAATCGACCTTTTCTTCCTTGGCATAGGCGCGGAAGTGTTTCTCGTATTTGGGCAAGCGTTGCTGCAGGTGCTGGGCGAAGGTGTAGGCGCCCACATAGCCGAGTACATCGACGTGCCCGTAATAGCGATCTTTCAGGCGCTGCAACGTGCCGTTCTTCTCGACTTTATCCAGGTAACTGTTGATTTCGTTGAGCAGGCTGTTGTCTTCACCGGCCGCCACGGCCCAGCTCTGGTTGCTGGCGTCGCCCAGGTCGAACGCCACGCGCACGTTGGGGAAGTACACCTGGTTCATCGCCACTTCGTTGGAGTCCACCAGGGTCAGGTCGATTTGCCCTTCGTCCACCATGCGCAGCAGGTCGACCACCTCAACGGCATCGGATTCTTCGTATTCAATCGCGGGATTCTGCTTTTTAAGCGCCGCCAACTGTTCGGCGTGGGTGCTGCCCTTGAGCACCATGATCTTCTTGCTCACCAGGTCCGCCGCGTTCGTCGGGCGCGATTGGCCGTTGCGGTAGATGATCTGCGGGGTCACTTCCAGATAAGGGTGCGAGAAACGGACCTGCGCCTGGCGCTGTTCGCTGCTGACCAGGCCGGCGGCTGCGAGAACCGGGCCGTTGGGTTTGCCCAACTGGCCGAACAGGTCGTCGAGGTTGTCGGCGGTCTCGATTTCAAGCTTTACCCCCAGGTCATCGGCAAAACGCTTGACCAGTTCGTATTCGAAACCGGTTTCACCGTTGCGGTCCTGGAAATACGTAGCCGGACTGTTCCGGGTGATCACCCGCAATACGCCATCCTCCTTGATTCGCTCGAGCGTGCTGGGTTTATCAACACAGGCGCTGAGCATCAGGAAGAGTCCGGTGGCGATGAGCCATTTGGCGCATCGCGGGCGCAAAGCAGTTGGGGAGAACATCTGCGCAGTATACGCAAACGGCCCACGGCGCCATATCTCGACAGCGCGGGACTTGTCTGCTAGCGCCTGCAAAACTGTGCTGCAGCCCGCAGAAACGCGGCTTGGCGCACGATTGTGACGGTTAAAATAACTGTGCGGAATGCCCCATATGGGCCTTTGAACGAGGTGTAATCCGGCCAACTGACGTCCGGCGGCGGCCACCGGTAGCGTTTCGGGTGCCGTTGGCGGCGGTTTACGCTAGAATGCACGGCCTCAAAGCACACCCCTTCCCGAGGCTGTCCCGAAGATGTTGATCCTGCGCGGCGCTCCTGCCCTTTCTGCCTTTCGCCACAGCAAACTCCTTGAGCAACTGAGCCAAAAGGTTCCAGCGGTTACAGGCCTGTATGCTGAATTTGCTCACTTCGCCGACGTGGACGGCGTGTTGACCGCCGACGAACAGCAAGTGCTGGCACGCCTTCTGAAGTACGGCCCGAGCGTTCCCGTTCAAGAGCCGACCGGCCGCTTGTTCCTGGTTCTGCCACGGTTCGGTACCATCTCGCCGTGGTCGAGCAAGGCCAGCGACATCGCCCGCAACTGCGGCCTGGCGAGCATCCAGCGCCTGGAGCGTGGTATCGCCTTCTACGTCGCCGGCCAGTTCAGCGAGGCCGACGCCGAGCTGATCGCCAGCAGCCTGCACGACCGCATGACCCAGATCATCGTCAGCCAGCTGGAACAGGCTGCCGGCCTGTTCAGTCACGCCGAGCCCAAGCCGCTCACCGCGATTGACGTGCTCGGCGGTGGCCGCGCCGCCCTCGAGAAGGCCAACACCGAACTGGGCCTGGCCCTGGCCGAAGACGAGATCGACTATCTGGTCACTGCCTTCAATGGCTTGAAGCGCAACCCCCACGACATCGAACTGATGATGTTCGCCCAGGCGAACTCCGAGCACTGCCGTCACAAGATCTTCAACGCCAGTTGGGACATCGACGGCCAGAGCCAGGAAAAAAGCCTGTTCGGCATGATCAAGAACACCTACGTGATGCACAGCGAAGGCGTTCTGTCGGCTTATAAGGACAACGCCTCGGTGATCGTCGGCAGCGTCGCCGGCCGTTTCTTCCCGGACCCTGAGACCCGCCAGTACGGCGCGGTGCAAGAGCCCGTGCACATCCTGATGAAGGTCGAAACCCACAACCACCCGACCGCGATTGCCCCGTTCCCGGGCGCAGCCACCGGTTCCGGCGGCGAGATCCGTGACGAAGGCGCCACCGGCCGTGGCGCCAAGCCCAAGGCGGGCCTGACCGGTTTCACCGTGTCCAACCTGCAGATTCCGGGTTTCGAACAGCCGTGGGAAGTGCCCTACGGCAAACCCGAGCGCATCGTCACCGCGCTGGACATCATGATCGAAGGCCCGCTGGGCGGCGCCGCGTTCAACAACGAGTTCGGGCGCCCGGCGCTGACCGGCTACTTCCGCACCTTCGAACAATCCATCACCACCCCGCGTGGCGATGAAGTACGCGGTTACCACAAGCCGATCATGTTGGCCGGCGGCATGGGCAACATCCGTGAAGAACACGTCAAGAAAGGCGAGATCCTGGTCGGCTCCAAGCTGATCGTGCTCGGCGGCCCGGCCATGTTGATCGGCCTGGGCGGGGGCGCGGCCTCCTCCATGGCCACCGGCACCAGCTCGGCCGACCTGGACTTCGCTTCGGTACAGCGCGAAAACCCGGAGATGGAGCGCCGCTGCCAGGAAGTCATCGACCGTTGCTGGCAGTTGGGTGACAAGAACCCGATCAGCTTCATCCACGACGTCGGCGCCGGCGGTTTGTCCAACGCCTTCCCGGAACTGGTCAACGATGGCGAGCGTGGTGGCCGTTTCGAACTGCGCAACATTCCAAACGACGAGCCGGGCATGGCCCCGCACGAAATCTGGAGTAACGAATCCCAGGAACGCTACGTACTGGCCGTCGGCCCTGAAGATTTCGCACGCTTCCAGGCCATCTGCGAACGCGAGCGCTGCCCGTTTGCAGTAGTTGGCGAAGCCACTGCCGAGCCGCAATTGACGGTCACCGACAGCCACTTCGGCAACAGCCCGGTGGACATGCCGCTCGAAGTGCTGCTGGGCAAAGCCCCGCGCATGCACCGTTCGGCGGTACGTGAAGCC
This sequence comes from Pseudomonas cedrina subsp. cedrina, assembly GCF_001983175.1. Lineage (GTDB taxonomy): Bacteria > Pseudomonadota > Gammaproteobacteria > Pseudomonadales > Pseudomonadaceae > Aquipseudomonas > Aquipseudomonas cedrina. The sequence goes on along the minus strand of NZ_MNPW01000001.1, from coordinate 484,100 downwards.
GAGCTGGGTGATGATTTCGACCCAAGCATCCTGGAACTGGCCGACAGCATTGAACGCGTGCTGCACCACCCGGCCGTGGCGAGCAAAAGCTTTTTGATCACCATCGGCGACCGCACCATCACCGGCCTCGTGGCCCGTGACCAAATGGTCGGCCCGTGGCAGGTGCCGGTGGCCGACGTTGCCGTCACCGCCACCAGCTTCGACGTTTACACCGGTGAAGCCATGGCCATGGGCGAGCGTACGCCGCTGGCCCTGCTGGACGCCCCGGCGTCGGGCCGCATGGCGATTGGTGAAACCCTCACCAACATCGCCGCGTCGCGCATCGGCAAGCTGTCCGACATCAAACTGTCGGCCAACTGGATGTCGGCCGCTGGCCACCCAGGTGAAGACGCGCGCCTGTACGACACCGTCAAGGCTGTCGGCATGGAGCTGTGCCCTGAGCTGGGCATCACCATTCCGGTGGGCAAGGACTCCATGTCCATGGCCACCCGTTGGAACGAAGACGGCACCGACAAGAGCGTCACCTCGCCGCTGTCGCTGATCGTCACCGGTTTTGCGCCGGTCACCGATATCCGCCAGACCCTGACCCCGCAACTGCGCATGGACAAGGGCACCACCGACCTGATCCTGATCGACCTGGGCCGTGGCCAGAACCGCATGGGCGCCTCGATCCTGGCGCAAACCCACGGCAAGCTCGGCAAACACGCGCCGGACGTCGACGACGCCGAAGACCTCAAGGCCTTCTTCGCCGTGATCCAGGGCCTCAACGCCGACGGCCACCTGCTGGCTTACCACGACCGTTCCGACGGTGGTTTGCTGACCAGCGTGGTCGAAATGGCCTTCGCCGGTCACTGCGGCCTGAACATCGTGCTCGACAGCGTTGCCGAGGACGCCGCCGAGATCAACGGCATCCTGTTCAACGAAGAGTTGGGCGCCGTGATCCAGGTGCGCCAGGACGCGACCCCGGACGTACTCGCCCAATTCAGCGCCGCCGGCCTGGACGACTGCGTGGCGGTGATCGGTCAGCCGATCAACAACGGTGAGGTCAACATCTCCTTCAACGGCGACACCGTGTTCGCCGGCCAGCGCCGTCTGCTGCAACGCCAGTGGGCCGAGACCAGCTACCAGATCCAGCGCCTGCGCGACAACGTCGACTGCGCCGAGCAGGAATTCGACGCGATCCTGGAAGAAGACAACCCTGGCCTGAGCACCATGCTCAGCTTCGACGTCAACCAGGACGTCGCAGCGCCTTACATCAAGAAGGGCGTCCGCCCACAAGTTGCCGTGCTGCGTGAGCAGGGCGTCAACGGCCAGGTCGAAATGGCGGCGGCGTTTGACCGTGCCGGCTTCAATGCGATCGACGTGCACATGAGCGACATCCTCGCCGGTCGCGTTGACCTCAATGAGTTCAAAGGCCTGGTGGCCTGCGGCGGTTTCTCCTACGGCGATGTGCTGGGTGCCGGTGAAGGCTGGGCCAAGTCGGCCCTGTTCAACAGCCGTGCCCGCGATGCGTTCCAGGGCTTCTTCGAACGTAACGACAGCTTCACCCTGGGTGTGTGCAACGGTTGCCAGATGATGTCCAACCTCAGCGAACTGATCCCGGGCAGTGAGTTCTGGCCGCACTTTGTGCGTAACCGTTCCGAGCAGTTCGAAGCCCGCGTGGCCATGGTGCAGGTGCAGGAATCCAACTCGATCTTCCTGCAAGGCATGGCCGGTTCGCGCATGCCGATCGCCATCGCCCACGGTGAAGGCCATGCCGAGTTCGCCAGCGAAGAAGCGCTGCTCGAAGCCGACTTGTCCGGCACTGTGGCCCTGCGCTTTGTCGATAACCACGGCAAGGTCACCGAGAGCTACCCGGCCAACCCGAACGGCTCGCCGCGCGGGATCACCGGCCTTACCAGCCGCGACGGCCGCGTGACCATCATGATGCCGCACCCGGAGCGCGTATTCCGCGCCGTGCAGAACTCGTGGCGCCCGGAAGAGTGGAACGAAGACGGCGCCTGGATGCGCATGTTCCGCAACGCGCGCGCGTGGGTGAACTAAGGCCGTGTACAAGCTCGCCTTCTTCGTACCCGACAGCCACGTGGAGACGGTGAAAACCGCCGTCTTCGCAGCGGGTGGCGGGCGCATCGGCAACTACGACCACTGCGCCTGGCAAGTGCCGGGCCAGGGCCAATTCCGCGCGTTGGACGGCAGTCAGCCGTTTATCGGGCAGGTCGGCCAGGTTGAAGTGGTTGAGGAATGGAAGGTTGAGCTGGTGGTGGCGGATGAGTTGATTGTGGCTGTCGTGGCTGCCTTGAAGCTGAGCCACCCGTATGAGACACCGGCGTATGAGGTGTGGCAGTTGGCGGATTTTTGATTCGCACGCTGTAGAAACAAGAAACCCGCCGGGCCAGTTTGGCCGGCGGGTTTTTTGTTGGCTGCGAGGGCCTCATCGCGGGCAAGCCCGGCTCCCACATTTGACCGAGTTCCAACTTTGGAATGCCATTAACTGTGGGAGCGGGCTTGCCCGCGATGGCGTCCGCACAGGCGCCCCAGAACTTTCCCACAAGCCTTTCAGGTTGTCCCTCGGAACCTGGCTCAATAGCCTTCTTCGGTCGCTGTCAGTTCAGTGACCGGGATGATCATATCTTGCACGATTATCTGGAGACTGCAGATGGCGAAGCCTTTTAGCGATCCCGCCCTCTCGTCCGCCTTGGACACACTGGTCAAAAGCCCTTTGAATCAGGCTGATGACGATGCCCTTGTCAGTGCAGCGAAAGCTGTGTGGTATTCGGATGCGAATCTTTTGGACGAGGTGATGGCGTTTCTGGAGGAGCACTCCAGTGAGATGGAGCTTCGTCGCGCAGGTTATTTGCTTGAGCGCTTTACACGCTTTTCGTGTGCGCCAGATGGTCGGGTGAAGGAGGCGTTGAAGGCGCTTGAGCAGTTTTCAGCGTCAGCTTCCAAGCAAGACGTGAAACCACAAGGCGCTGTTGCGCTGCGCAGTCGTCGTGATGACCTGGCAGTGTCCTGGGGACTGAGTGAGGGGCTGGGGTTGAAGGCTCAAGCGCTGATGCCCTTCCAGACTCGCCATTACGAAGCGGAACAACGTACGGCGTCTGCCTAGACGCAGATTACAAAAATAACGAGAGTGTGAAACAGGAAACCCGCCGGGCCAGTTTGGTCAGCGGGTTTTTTGTTGTCTGTGATGGCCTATTCGCGAGCAAGCCCGCTCCCACATTTGATCGAGTTCCAACTTTGGAATGCTGTCAACGGTGGGAGCGGGCTTGCCCGCGATGGCGTCCGCACAGGCGCCTCAGAACTTTCCGACAACCCTTTCAGGTTGTCCCTCGGAACCTGGCTCTCTAGCCTCCCTGCTTTGAATTTACTCGGCGGTGGGGTGATATGAATCTGACGAACAGAACCGATATGCGGCTGTTGCAGAGTGTGATGCATCACATCACAATCGCGGCATGATCGTTAGCTGGAAACATAAAGGCCTTCGCGTCTTTTATGAAACGGGCTCAACGAAAGGGATAAACGCGAGCCATGTGAATCGCCTGCGCCGTGTCCTGCTGATTTTAGACAGTGCGAGTCACTGGAGCGATCTGGAATTGCCGGGTTGGCGCTTCCATCGTCTGAAGGGGGATCTTGTCGACTATTGGTCAGTGAGCATCAGTGGAAACTGGCGCATCATTTTTCGCATTTATGGTGATCAAGTCGAGCTGGTCGACTATCTCGATTACCACTGAGAGGAGTCTGTTTATGGGTATGCACAATCCTCCTCATCCAGGGGAAATACTGCTCGAAGATGTTATTCCGGGTCTTGGAATGACTATCACTGAAGTGGCGCGACGCTTGGGTTTCGCCAGGGAGACCTTTTCAAGAATTCTTCATGGGCACGCGCCTGTCAGTCCTGATCTGGCGGTACGGCTTGAGCGCGCGGGTATCAGCAAGGCCCAGATGTGGCTATCGATGCAGAGCAGCTATGACCTGTGGCAGGCAGAACATCGAGAACAGCCTGTTATTGAGCGGTTTGCTCGGGTTGAGTAAATGAGATCAAAGAACCCGGCATAGAGTGGGTTTTTGTTGTGTGCTGGATCTACAGCTCTCGGAGATTTCCGACAAACCTTTCAGGTTGTCCGTCGGAACTCGCACAACTAACCTTCGCCAGTCGCTGCCAATTCAGTGACCGGGACTGCAAGCCCGCCGATAGTTTGTTAGTGCTCAACAGCACGCCTATAATCATGCCGCTTTCATAAAGTGGTTCGAGTCATGGTGGCTGTGTGCGGGAGACCCTCGGGTCTGCCGGGGTTCCTAACAACTCGGTCTTGCAGGCCCGTACACAGCTGCCACCCATCATCTGCAAGTGATGTCGGTAGCTCCCACTTTTTGTTAGGAATTTTGCAATGATCAAAGACAGCCCAAATCCCCCATCTGATTCCCCACCCAGCGACCAAATTTTCACCGTGCTCCCCAACCTGAACAGCGAAACCCTGCTCGCCAATGCCTCCCAGGACCTGGCATCAGTACAGGCGCTGGCAAGTAACCTGGCTTTTGATATCGACGGCCCCCAGCGCGACGCCGTGCTGGGGGTTCATCGGATGGTAGAGGGCATCCAGTTGATGGTGGATCGGGTGTTGGACCTTCACGAAGTTTCAGCACCCACCGCCAACTGATCGTTCCCATGCTCCGCGTGGGAATGCATCCCGTGACGCTCTGCGTCACCCTTGCGCAGGGCGGGACGCGGAGCGTCCGGGGCGGCATTCCCACGCAGAGCGTGGGAACGATCAGGCGTCGACTGGACGAGTAAGCAACCGCTCCAACGCTTCACCCAACCCGGACGCCTTGTCACCAATCAACAGGTGCCAAACACCGCTCTCAAGCTGGCTCACCCCTTGGCATCCTAGTGCGGTCAGATCAATTTCAGATAACACCGAATTATCCCCCAATTCCACCCGCAACCGGGTCATCGCCACCGCTTCCAGTTGGCGCACATTCGCGCGACCACCCAAAGCGCTCAGCCATTTGTCAGCTTCCTGCATATTCACCGTCAGCGGCTTATCCACAGGCGCAGCCGTCACCGGTGCGCTGGCAACAAACGACGGCATCGCCAAGCGAATCTCATCAGCAATGCTGTCCGCCATCGGGCCAACTACCACCTGCAGACTCCCGCCGTTCCCCGGCCGAACCACGGCCATGGCGCCGAGCGCTTTCAACTCCGCGTCCACCGCCTTGTTACGATCCACCATGTCCAAGCGCAGACGCGTAGTGCAAGCGCCGACACTGAGCAGATTCTGCGCGCCGCCCAGCGCCTGGATATAAGCCGTGGCTCGCTGGTTATCCGTCATCACCTCAGCCTGCGCGACCTGGATATCTTCACGCCCCGGCGTCTTGAGGTTGAACCGGCGAATGCAGTAGTTGAACACGCTGTAATAGATCAGCGCATACGCCAACCCCACCGGGAGCACCAGCCAACCATTGGTCGACTTACCCCAGCCCAGCACCATGTCGATAAACCCGCCGGAGAAGGTAAAGCCCAAGTGGATATTCAGCATATTGGTGACCGCCATCGACAGGCCGGTGAGCACCGCATGGATGAGATACAGAAATGGTGCCAGAAACATGAACGCAAATTCGATCGGCTCCGTCACCCCGGTCAAGAACGAGGTCAGTGCCATCGACAGGAAAATTCCGCCCATCACTTTGCGCCGCTCCGGCAGGGCATTGCGGTACATCGCCAAACACGCAGCCGGCAGGCCGAACAGCATCACCGGGAACATGCCGGTCATGAACTGGCCGCCTTTCGGGTCGCCAGCGAAGTAGCGGGTCAGGTCGCCCGTCACCACCGCGCCGGTTGCCGGGTCGGTGAAGGTGCCGAACACGAACCACGCCATATTGTTGAGGATGTGGTGCAAGCCAGTGACGATCAGTAGGCGGTTGAACACGCCAAACACGAACGCGCCGAGGCTGCCGCTTTCCATCAGCAACACGCCGAAGCTGTTGATGCCCTGCTGGATCGGCGGCCAGATCAGGCCAAAGATCACACCCAGACCCACCGCTGAAAACCCGGTGACAATCGGCACAAACCGCCGCCCGCCGAAGAACGCCAGGTATTCCGGCAGCTTGATGTCCTTGAAGCGGTTGTACAGCCCGCCGGCCATCAACCCGCTGGCGATCCCGGCGAGCATGCCCATGTTGATGGAAGTGTCCATCACCTTGAGCGTGGAGATCATCACCAGGTAGCCAATCGCGCCAGCCAAGCCCGCCGTGCCGTTGTTATCGCGGGCGAAACCCACGGCGATGCCGATGGCGAAGATCAGCGCGAGGTTGGCGAAAATCGCCTGCCCGGCATCGTGCATCACCGCGATATTCAACAGATCGGTGTCGCCCAGGCGCAGCAACAGGCCGGCGATCGGCAAAATCGCAATCGGCAGCATCAGTGCACGGCCCAGGCGTTGCAGGCCTTCGATAAAGTGTTGGTACATGGCGTGTCTCCCTATTCTTGTTGTTTTCAGCTCAGCGGCCAGTGGTGTTGACAGGCTTGGCGAACCGCCTTGGCGCTGCTCAGATCGAGCAGGCCCTGGCTGAGTTGCCGGCAGTGCGCCGCGTCCAGGTGGCGGACACGGTCCTTGATTTCGCCGATCTGCGGCGGGCTCACCGACAGCTCGGTAACCCCCAGGCCGACCAGCACCGGCGTGGCCAGCGGGTCGGAGGCGAGGGCGCCGCACACGCCGACCCAGCGCCCGTGTTTCGCCGCGCCGGCGCAGGTTTGCGCGATCAGCCGCAGCAAGGCCGGGTGCAGCGCATCGACGCGGGCGGCGAGGCCCGCGTGGTCGCGGTCCATGGCCAGGGTGTACTGGGACAGGTCATTGGTGCCGATGGACAGGAAGTCCGCATGCTTGGCCAACTGCTCGGCCATCAGCGCAGCGGCGGGCACCTCGATCATCACGCCCAGTTCGGGACGCTGCGTCAGTTCCAATTCCACGCAAAGCTCATCCAGGCGCTGGCGGATCTGCAGCAATTCATCTACTTCGCTGACCATTGGCAACAGGATGCGGCAACGCTCCAACGGGGAGACTTGCAGCAACGCGCGCAGTTGCTGGTCGAGCAGGTCGGGACGCACCTGAGCCATGCGAATACCGCGCAGGCCCAACACCGGGTTGGCCTCCACCGGCAGTGGCAGGTAATCGAGCTGTTTGTCGCCGCCCACGTCGATGGTGCGGATGATCACCGGTTTGTCGCCCATGGCATCCAGCACGGCTTGATAGGCGTGGCGCTGCTCCTGTTCATCCGGCGCGGTGCGGCGGTCGACGAAAAGGAATTCGGTGCGCAGCAGGCCGACGCCATCGGCGCCGTTTTCAAAGGCCAGCTGGGCCTCGGCGCTGGAGGCGACATTGGCGGCGACGTCGATGTTCACGCCATCGGTGGTGCACGCCGGCGCTTGGGCTTGGGCCTGTTGCTGTTGGCGGCGCAATTTCTGCGCGTCGCGAATCTGGTGCACCTCGGCGTGACGCGCGTCGCTGGGTTGCAGTTCCAGCCGGCCGTTGACGGCGTCCAGCACGACGCGCTGGCCTTGGGGTACATCCAGGACTTCGGCGCCCAGTGCAACCACGCAGGGCAAGCCTTTGCCACGGGCCAGGATCGCTACATGGGAAGTCGCGCCGCCCTCGGCCATGCAGATACCGGCGGCTTCTTGCGCGCTCAGTTGCAGCAAATCGGACGGGGTCAATTCATGGGCGCTGACGATCGCCCCTGCGGGCAATTCGAAGTGCCAGGCTTCGCCCAGCAGCGCACGTAACACACGCTGTTGCAGATCACGCAGGTCATTGGAGCGTTCGGCAAACAGCGGTTTGCCCAGGGCCAGCAAGACTGCGCACTGCGCTTGAATGGCATCGCGCCAGGCATGAGTCGCCGCGCTGCCTTTTTCGATCGCGCCTGTCGCCGCGTCCAACAGGGCCGGGTCTTCCAATAGCGCGAGGTGCGCTGCGAAGATGTCCTCTTCCTCGACGTTTTTGCGCTGGCGAGCGTGTTCAAGTGTCTTGCGGATTTCGCTGCGCACCTGTTCCAGCGCTGTGTCCAGGCGTTGCAGTTGTTCGTCGGCAGAATGGTTGCCGGTGTCGGCCGGCAGTTCGATACCCGTCAAGCGAAACAGCGGACCGCACGCCAGTCCTGGCGCGGCGCACACACCTTGCAGCACGCCGACTTCGGTACTGACCTGGCGAGGAACAACGACGGCCGGTGCGTGGTGTTGTTCTTTGATGGCGGCAGTCAAGGCCGCGACCAATGCTTGCAGCGCCGCGTCGGCATCGTTGCCGCGACAGCTCACACGCACTTCATCACCTTCGCCGATCCCCAGGCCCATCAAGCCAATCAGGCTGTCGCACGAGGCCGACTTGTCGCCAAACTGCAGCTGCGCCTGGCTGCTGAAACCCTGGGCGGTCTTGCGGATCAATGCGGCCGGACGTGCATGCAAGCCGCCGCGATGAGTGATACGTACCTGTGCGCTGGCTTCCTCCTCCGAGTTATCCACAGGCGCATGCGCCGAGGCGGGCGAGCGCGCCACGATCTGCAGCAACGGTTCACCGAGCTTGACCGTCTGCCCGGCGAGCGGCTGCAATTCAAAGCGTTCGCCATTGGTCAGGATGATCAGGCTGACCAGGCTTTTGCACTGGCGCGCGATACGGTCCAGATCGAACTGCACCAACGGCTGGCCCTTGCTGACGCGGGTCCCGTCTTTCACTAGCAAGGTAAAACCTTCGCCATTGAGTTCCACCGTGTCGATGCCCACATGCATCAGCACCTCGGCACCGTTGTCGGCACGAATGGTCAACGCATGCCCGGTGCGGGCGACATGGATGATCAGCCCGTCACACGGCGCGTGCAGGCAGTCATTCAGCGGGTCGATGGCAATGCCGTCGCCCATGGCTCCGCTGGCGAACACTTCGTCGGGAACACGGCCCAGGGTCAGCACCGGCCCGCTTAAGGGGGCGCCAAGGGTCAATGCATTATTGTTGTAAGACATGGGCACGGTACTCATCAGGAAAACACGGCAATCGACTCAGTGAGTGCGAGTGACTTTGCTTAGGTGGCGCGGTTGGTCCGGGTTCATGCCCCGGGCGACCGCCAGACCTGCCGCCATGACGTAGAAACTCTGGATCGCCAGGATCGGGTCCAGGCTGGGGTGTTCGGCGCGGCTCAGGGTCAGCTCGCGTTCGGCGATGTCGTCCGGCGCGGCCAGCAGCACGCGGGCGCCGCGCTGGCGCATGTCGGCGGCGAGGGTCAGCAGGCCGGCTTGTTCGGCGCCGCGTGGGGCGAATACCAGCAGCGGGTAATCCTTGTCGATCAGGGCCATCGGACCGTGGCGCACTTCGGCGCTGCTGAAGGCCTCGGCCTGGATCGCCGAGGTTTCCTTGAGCTTGAGCGCGGCTTCCTGGGCGATGGCAAAACCGGCGCCACGGCCGATAACCATCAATTGCCGGCAGTCGCGCAGGGCGTTAACCGCCTGCGACCAATCCTGCTGCGCGGCTTCGCGCAGGCCATCGGGCAGGGCGCGGCAGGCTTGCAGCAGCTCGGCCTCTTCGTTCCAGTGGCCAATCAACTGCGCGCTGGCGCTGAGGGTGGCGATAAAGCTTTTGGTCGCGGCCACGCTGAGTTCCGGCCCGGCGCACAGCGGCACATGAAATTCACAGGCGGTTTGCAGTGGCGAATCTTCAGCGTTGACCAGTGAAATGCTCAAGGCGCCGCGTTTGCGCAGCAGGCGCAGGCTGTCGACCAGGTCCGGGCTCTGGCCCGACTGGGAGAACCCGAACGCCACCTGGCCGCTGACTTTCATCGGCGCCTGCAACAAGGTCACCACCGACATCGGCAACGACGCCACCGGAATGCCCACATGCTGCATGGCCAGGTAGGCGAAGTAGCTGGCGGCGTGGTCCGAGCTACCCCGCGCGATGGTCATCGCCACGTGCGGCGGCTGGCGGCGCAGGCGGCCGGCGATTTCCTGCAAGGCCGGGTCCAGGCGCTGCAGTTGTGCCGCGACGGCGTCACAGGAGGCCAGAGCCTCTTCAAGCATTCTTGAACTCAATGGTTTCTCCTTCGACCATGACGTCGGTGAGTGTCAGGGAGCGGTCCAGGCGCACGCAGTCGGCAAAGCTGCCGGGTTGCAGGCGGCCGCGTTCTTCCAGGCCCAGGTAATCGGCGGGAAATTGCGACAGGCGTTGTGAGGCTTCGCTGAGGGGCAGGCCGATCTTCACCAGGTTGCGCAGCGCCTGGTCCATGGTCAGGGTGCTGCCGGCCAGGGTGCCGTCGGCCAGGCGCACGCCGCCCAGGCATTTGGTCACGGTGTGGCTGCCCAGCTTGTACTCGCCATCGGGCATGCCGGCGGCGGCGGTGGAGTCGGTGACGCAATACAGGCACGGAATCGCGCGCAGCGCCACGCGCATGGCGCCGGGGTGTACGTGGAGCAAGTCCGGGATCAATTCCGCGTACTTGGCATGGGCCAGCGCGGCGCCGACGATGCCCGGCTCGCGGTGATGCAGCGGGCTCATGGCGTTGTACAGATGCGTGAAGCTGGTGGCCCCGGCGGCGAGGGCCGCGACACCTTCTTCATAGCTGCCGAGGGTGTGGCCGATCTGCATGCGCACGCCGCGCTCGCTGAGGGCGCGGATCAGCGCATCGTGGCCGGCGATTTCCGGGGCGATGGTAATCACGCGGATCGGCGCCAGGCGCAGGTAGGCTTCCACTTCCGCCATCAGCGCGGTATGGGCGAAGTTGGGTTGGGCGCCGAGTTTGCCGGGGTTGATGTAGGGCCCTTCCAGGTGCACGCCAAGTACCCGAGCGCTGCCTGTAGGACGTTGCTTGCAAAATTTGCCGAGCTGGCCGAGCACGCTGGAAATTTCGTCCACCGGTGCGGTCATCGTCGTGGCCAGCAACGAGGTGGTACCAAAACGCACATGGGTGCGGGTAATCGTTTCGAAGGCCTCCAAGCCTTCCATGATGTCCTTGCCGCCGCCGCCATGCACATGCAGGTCGATAAAGCCCGGCAGCAGGTAGGGCAAATCGTTGTCGGCCGGGTCGCACGGCGTGCCTTCAATGGCGGTCACCTTGCCGTGCTCATGCACCAGGCGGCCGCGAATCCAGCCGTTGGGCGTGAGGATGTTGTCTTCGGACATGGGCAGTTCTCTAGAGGCGCAGTTCAGCGCAATAATCATCGCGGCGCAGCTCGGCGACGAAGTCGTAGTAGTCGTTGCGGCAGTAGGTGTCGGTGATTTCGATTGGCGTGTTGTCGGCGGTGTAGCCCACGCGGGTCATCAGCAGCATCGCGGTGCCGGGAGCGATGCCTACCAGCCTGGCGAACTCGTCCGAGGCATTGATCGCCTGGATGTGCTGCAAGGCGCGCACCACGGGTTTGCCGATGCCTTCCAGGTATTCGTACAGCGAGTGGCCGATGGCTTGCGGATGCGGCAGCACCGAGGCGGGCAGGGTGGTCATTTCAATCGCCATCACCGTGTCATCGGCCTTGCGCAAGCGCTTGAGGCGCGCCACTTTGTCGGCGGGCGACAACCCCAGGCGAATCAGTTCTTCGTGGGTCGGCTGGGTGATTTCCCGCTCCAGCCAGTGAGAGCTGGGCACAAAGCCCTTGAGCCGCAGCATTTCGCTGAACCCCGACAGGCGCGACAGCGGCTGTTCCAGGCGTGGCGAAATATAGGTGCCGGAGCCTTGATTGCGGCGGATCAGCCCCTGGGCAAACAACACTTCCAGCGCCTTGCGCGCGGTGACGCGCGAGATGCCCAGTTGCTCGCTCAGGACGCGTTCCGACGGCAGCGCCTGCTCGGATGTCCACTGGCCGGCGTGGATCGCCGCTTCCAGTTTGCGCGCCAATTGCAGGTACAGCGGCGTGGATTGCTTGTCGTCAGGGCGCAGGGCCAGGATGGAGTTCATCTGTCAGGTTTCCGATGCGGTTATTGGAGTGTTGTCGCCCGGTAATGGCCGGAAATTAATACCACTTAAATACCATGTCAATGCGGCCAAAACGGTGCAAGCACTGGTTTATGGGCCCTGCATTGGGGCTTCGTATCAAGTGGTATTAGAGAGGTCTTTAGCGCGCGCAGAACTGCGCAGCCCGCGTGGGCGAACTGGTATTCACCGGCGGGCACCGGGCGGGGCAGCAAATATTTTCGAATTATTTTACGAACGGTATGAGATTACGGACGAATCTCGATGAGGGTGCCATCTTTGACCAGATTCCAGACTTCGCGCATATCCACGTTGCGCATGCCGATGCAACCGTCGGTCCAGTCCAGGGTGTGGAACCACTGCTCCGGGTAATCCTCGGTGTCGGGAGTACCATGGATCATGATCATGCTGCCGGGCTTCACCCCTTCGCGGCGGGCGCGGGCGGCATCGCTGATGTTGGGGTAGGAAATGTGCATGGACAGGTTGAAGCGGTCACTGGTCTTGCGCCAGTCGATCCAATACAGGCCTTCCGGCGTGCGGCGGTCGCCCTCGATCAGCTTGTGGCCCTTGGGGTTCTTGCCCAGGGAGATGCGGTAGGTCTTGAAGGGCTTGCCGTCGTTGATCAACTGCAGTTGATGAGCGGACTTGAGCACCAGGACTTTTTCCACAGGCAGGACGCCCGGGGGTTGCAGGGTGGAGGCCGGGGCCAGCGTGGCGAACGACAGGCAGAGCAGGGCAAGCAGCCAACGCATTGAAAACGGTATCCGTGGTGTCATGGGGCGGGCTTGCCAAGCGGCGGCACGGCCTCGCTGCGCACCGGGAATGACCCAAGCCGGCGGTCGGCGAAGAAGTATTCCAGGGTACGCGCGACCGTGCGGAAAGCCAGCTCCGACCACGGGATGTCGGCTTCGTCGAACAACTGCACCTCAAGGCTTTCTATGCCTGCGGCGAAATCCAGGTCGAGCAGGTCGGCGCGGTAGAAGATATGCACCTGGTTGATGTGCGGCACGTCGATCAGCGTATAGATGCTCAGGTTCTGCACGCGGGCGCAGGCTTCTTCCAGGGTTTCGCGCAGGGCGGCCTGTTCGACGGTCTCGCCGTTTTCCATAAAGCCTGCGGGCAAGGTCCAGTAGCCCAGGCGCGGCTCGATGGCGCGGCGGCACAGCAGCACTTTACCGTCCCACACCGGGACGGTGCCGGCGACGATATTGGGGTTCTGATAGTGGATGGTCGAACAGTGATCACACACAAAGCGCAGACGGCCGTCGCCTTCGGGGATGCGCTGGGTAACCGGTTTACCGCACTGGCTGCAGAAATTCATGCTGGGGTTCCTGGAAAGTGCGCCTATCTTGGCGCGGCGGGCAGGGCGCTGCAAGTTGTCGTTTAGCGACACCACGCCGGTTTTGGGCTTGGGCACCCGCCCGCTTTGGTGCATGATGCAAGGTAGCCAACAGACCGAGATGACTCATGCTGGACGAGCTACTTCGCCGGGTAAGCAATCACACCCCCCACACGCTGGAAACCGACGGACGTTTCCCCGAGGCCGCGGTGCTGGTGCCGATTACCCGCAGTGACGAACCTGAGCTGATCCTGACCCTGCGCGCCAGCGGCCTGTCGACCCATGGTGGCGAAGTGGCCTTCCCCGGCGGGCGCCGCGATCCCGAAGACCCGGACTTAATCTTTACCGCGCTGCGCGAGGCCGAAGAAGAAATCGGCCTGCCGCCCGGACTGGTCGAGGTAATCGGCCCATTGAGCCCTTTGATCTCCCTGCACGGCATTCGGGTGACGCCTTACGTCGGCGTCATCCCCGATTACGTCGAGTACCTGGCCAACGATGCCGAGATCGCCGCGGTTTTCAGCGTGCCTCTGGACTTTTTCCGACAGGACCCGCGCGAACATACCCACCGCATCGATTACCAGGGCCGCAGTTGGTATGTGCCCAGCTATCGGTTCGGCGAATACAAGATCTGGGGGCTGACGGCGATCATGATCGTCGAGCTGATCAACCTGCTCTATGACGACGCCCAGATCAGCCTGCACCAGCCGCCCAAGAGTTCTATCAATATCTAAGCCATCGTTTAAATGGCAACGCCGTGAGGGAACACCATGAAATACCGCCTGGGCGACGCCCGCGTCGAGACGCATCCACAGAGCTGGGTGGCCCCCAATGCCACGCTGGTGGGCAAGGTCAGGCTGGAAGAGGGCGCCAACGTCTGGTTCAACGCGGTATTGCGTGGCGACAACGAACTGATCCTGATCGGCAAGAACAGCAACGTGCAGGACGGCAGCGTCATGCACACCGACATGGGTTACCCGCTGACCCTGGGCACCGGCGTGACCATTGGCCATAACGCCATGTTGCATGGGTGCACGGTGGGCGATTACAGCCTGATCGGCATCAATGCGGTGATCCTCAACGGCGCGAAGATCGGTAAACATTGCATCATCGGCGCCAATTCGCTGATCGGCGAAGGCAAGGAAATTCCCGACGGTTCGCTGGTGATGGGCTCGCCGGGCAAAGTGGTGCGTGAACTGACCGACGCGCAGAAGCGCATGCTCGAAGCCAGCGCCGCGCACTATGTGCATAACTCGCAGCGCTACGCGCGCGACCTGGTCGAGCAGGAAGAATGACGGCGGTTGAACGCCCGGTTGCGTCGCCCTGCGTGAGTATTTGCGCGCTGGACGATGACGATATCTGCACGGGTTGCCAGCGCACGGTGGACGAGATTACGCGCTGGAGCCGCATGGACAATGCCGAGCGCCGGGTGGTGTTGGGGTTGTGTCATGAGCGGGCGGTGGCGGGTGGGTTGGTGTGGATGACTCCCGGCAAATCTGGCGCCTGAGCCATTGCTATCGCAGGCAAGCCAGCTCCCACCTTTGATTTGTGAATGCATTCAAAATGTGGGAGCTGGCTTGCCTGCGATGAGGTCCTCCCGGACGACATATTTCTGATTGTGAAGTACCCTGTGCGGCATTACCCACAGGTCCATCCCCCATGCTCTTCCTGATCGCCTACATCAGCAGCGTCGTGCTGATCAATTTCGCCTTCTCCACCGCCCCGCACCTGGATGTCATCTGGTCCGCCTGGGGCGGCCTGGTGTTTATCCTGCGCGACATGGTGCAAACCCGCTTCGGCCACGGCGCGATCATCGCCATGCTGGCCGCGCTGGTGCTGTCGTATATCACCTCCGACCCCTCCATCGCCCTGGCCAGCGCCACGGCGTTCGCGGTGTCCGAATGCATCGACTGGCTGGTGTTCAGCATCACCAAGCGACCGCTCCACGATCGCCTGTGGATAAGTTCGGCGCTGAGCATCCCCCTCGATACCTTCATCTTCTTCGGCCTGATCGGCGCGCTGACCCCGGCGGTGGTGGGCACTGCCCTGGCGTCTAAGTTTGCCGGGGTCACGGCTGTGTGGCTGATCATGGCCTGGCGCATCCGCAAGCGGACCGTCGCCAACTGAGGCCAATTTTTACAGTTCATGTAAAATGCCGGCCTTTCTCCCCATGATCCGCTCCCCTGAGGACCTGAGATGACCCGAATCGGAACTCCATTGTCGCCAACCGCGACCCGCGTTTTGCTGTGTGGCTGCGGTGAGCTGGGCAAGGAAGTGGTAATCGAGCTGCAACGCCTGGGCGTTGAAGTGATTGCCGTGGATCGCTACGCCAACGCGCCGGCCATGCAGGTGGCGCACCGCAGCCACGTGATCAACATGCTCGACGGCGCCGCGCTGCGTGCCGTGATCGAAGCGGAAAAACCGCACTTCATCGTGCCGGAAATCGAAGCCATCGCTACCGCCACGCTGGTCGAGTTGGAAGCCGAAGGCTTCACCGTGATCCCGACCGCGCGCGCCACCTCGCTGACCATGAACCGTGAAGGCATCCGTCGCCTGGCCGCCGAAGAGCTGGACCTGCCGACCTCGCCGTACCACTTCGCCGACACCTTCGAAGACTACAGCAAGGCCGTGCAGGACCTGGGCTTCCCGTGTGTGGTCAAGCCGGTGATGAGTTCGTCGGGCAAAGGCCAGAGCCTGCTGCGCAACGTTGACGACGTGCAAGCAGCCTGGGACTACGCCCAGGAAGGCGGCCGTGCCGGTAAAGGCCGGGTGATCATCGAAGGCTTTATCGATTTCGACTACGAAATCACCCTGCTGACCGTGCGCCACATTGGCGGCACCACCTTCTGCGCGCCGGTTGGCCATCGCCAGGAAAAGGGCGACTACCAGGAATCCTGGCAGCCACAGGCCATGAGCCCGGTGGCCCTGGCCGAGTCCGAGCGCGTCGCCAAAGCGGTGACCGAGGCCCTGGGTGGTCGTGGTCTGTTTGGCGTGGAGCTGTTCATCAAGGGTGACCAGGTGTGGTTCAGCGAAGTCTCGCCGCGCCCGCATGACACGGGCCTGGTGACTCTGATTTCCCAGGACTTGTCGCAGTTTGCGCTGCATGCGCGGGCTATTCTCGGCCTGCCGATCCCATTGATCCGCCAGTTCGGGCCTTCGGCTTCGGCGGTTATTTTGGTGGAAGGGCAGTCGACCCAGACCGCCTTCGCCAACCTCGGCGCGGCGTTGAGCGAGCCGGACACGGCGTTGCGTCTGTTTGGCAAGCCTGAAGTGAACGGCCAGCGTCGGATGGGTGTGGCGTTGGCGCGGGATGAGTCGATTGACGCGGCTCGGGCCAAGGCGACCCGTGCTTCCAAGGCTGTCGTAGTAGAGCTGTAACCGAGGCGCGCCCATCGCAGGCAAGCCAGCTCCCACATTTTGAGGTGTGAATACAGTCAAATGTGGGAGCGGGCTTGCCCGCGATAGCGGTCTATCAGGCGACCTTGTTCAAATCATTATCCCGCGTCTCTTTCAGGCACAGCACCGCAATCAAGCTGAGCAACGCCGCCGCCGACACATACCCCCCGACATAACTCAGCCCACCCATCGCCACCAGCTTGGTCGCGAAGAACGGTGCCGCTGAAGCCCCCACGATTCCCCCCAGGTTATACGCTGCCGAAGCACCGGTATAACGCACGCGCGTCGGGAACAATTCCGGCAGCATGGCGCCCATCGGCGCGAAGGTCACGCCCATCAGGAACAGTTCCAGCGCCAGGAACAATGCCACGGCCCAGGTCGAACCGTGGGTCAGCAGCGGCTCCATGGTAAAGCCCGACAAAATCGCCAGGACTGCACCGACGATCAGCACCGGCCTGCGTCCCCAGCGGTCACTGGCCAGGGCCGCCAGCGGTGTCGCCAGCCCCATGAACAGCACTGCAAAGCACAGCAGGCCCAGGAAAGTTTCGCGGCTGTAGCCCAGGGTTGAAACGCCGTAGCTCAGGGAAAATGCGGTGGTGATGTAGAACAGCGCATAGCACACCACCATCGACAGGGCGCCCAGCAATACCGGCAACCAATGTTGGCTGAACAGCTCGAACAGGGGCACTTTCACCGGCGCTTCTTTCGCGACGGCGTTGGCGAACACCGGAGTTTCATGCAACTTCAGGCGTGCATACAGGCCAACCATCACCAGCGCTGCGCTGAGGATGAACGGGATGCGCCAGCCCCAGCTGCGAAATTGCTCGTCGTTCAGGCTCATGGCCAGGATCAGGAACAAGCCGTTGGCCGCCAAAAAGCCAATCGAAGGACCAAGCTGCGGGAACATGCCGAACCAGGCGCGTTTGCCCTTGGGTGCATTCTCGGTGGCCAGCAGCGCAGCGCCGCCCCATTCCCCGCCGAGGCCCAGGCCCTGGCCGAAACGCAGCACACACAGCAGGATCGGCGCCCAGGCGCCGATACTGTCATAGCCCGGCAGCAAGCCGATCAGCGTGGTGCACACCCCCATCAGCAGCAAGGACGCCACCAGCGTGGATTTACGCCCGATGCGGTCGCCAAAATGGCCGAACAGCGCCGAGCCCAGTGGACGGGCGATAAAGGCGATACCGAAGGTCAGGAACGATGCCAGCATCTGCGCGGTGCCGGACGATTGCGGGAAGAACACCGGGCCGATCACCAGCGCAGCGGCCGTGGCGTAGATGTAGAAGTCGTAGAACTCGATGGCGGTACCGACGATGCTCGCCGTGGCGACCCGTGCCGTCGAGTTGGTCGGGGCGGCGGGCGCGGCCTCGTTATAGGTGGTGCTCATGGCGGTATCCCTGACGGTCATTGCGCGTTTGGACGCGGATTATTATTGGTCGTACACCCATGGGGCCGGATAGCACGCGGTCGGGCGGGGCTCTGGTGAGCCGCTGGGATTATAGGAAGGGGTTTTGCGATACAACAAGTGGCTCGCAGGGATCTTGAATTGAAACCGGTTCAATGTGGGAGCTGGCTTGCCTGCGATGGGATCGCCTCGGGTTACCTGAAAGACCGAGCCGCCGGCATCGCAGGCAAGCCAGCTCCCACATTGACCGAGTTGACTCAGGCGGCGACGGGCATTCTGCTGGTATGCCAGATCAACACCTTGCTCACCCGGTTGTCCTCGGTCTCGAGGATTTCCAGGCGGTAGCGCCCGATCTTCAGGCACACCGCGCAATCGGGGATGGTTTCCAGCGCCTCGGTCACCAGGCCATTGAGCGTCTTGGGCCCGTCGCTGGGCAGGTGCCAGTTGAGGCTTTTGTTCAAGTCACGGATCGAGGCGGCGCCATCGATGATGTAGCGGCCATCGGGCTGCGCCTCGATATGCGGATTGTCGCCACTCTGCTCGCTTTCGAATTCGCCGACGATTTCTTCGAGGATGTCTTCCAGGGTCACGATGCCCAGCACTTCGCCGTACTCGTCCACCACCATGCCCAGGCGTCGCTGCTGTTTGTGGAAGTTCAACAGTTGCAGTTGCAGCGGCGTGCTTTCCGGGACGAAGTACGGCTCGTGGCAGGCGGCGAGCAAGGCCTCCTTGGTCAGGCTGGCATCGGCCAGCAAGTGCTGGATCTGCCGGGTGTTGAGCACCGCCTGGACCTGGTTGATGTCGCTGTGGAACACCGGCAGGCGCGTACGCTCGGACGTGCGCAGTTGCTCGATGATCTCCTCGACCGAGTCGTCCAGGTTGATGCCGTCGACTTCGCTGCGCGGCACCAGGATGTCGTTGACCGTGATGTTGTCCAGCGCGTGGATGCCGGGCATGCCGGGGGTACGGTCTTCGTCGGCCTCGGGTTCCGGTTCGTCGTCGTGGTCGGGCAGCGGGTCGTCGCTCTTTTTCACCACGCCGGATGTGCGTGCGAACGGGCGCAGCAGTAACAGGCTGATGCCATTGAGCAGCCAGGCCAGCGGGTAGAGGATTTTCAATGGCACGCCCAACAGCGTATTGCCAAAGCCCAGCACCGCTTGCGGATGGCGCACGGCGAGGGCGCGAGGCAGGTAGTCGGCGAGTATCAGCAGGAGTGCGCAGGAGATCAGCCAGCCCAGCCACGGCCCGTTCTGCGCCCAGGCATAAATCGCCAGCAGGGTGCAAAGGATCACCACGGCGGCGCGGCACAGGCTGTTGCACAGGATCAGGCTATGGCGCGGGAAACTCAGGCGGGCGGCAGCCTTGTCGCCCTGGCGTGTTCCAGGGCGCAGGGCCAGCAGGTGTTGCTGTGCGGCTTCGATGGCGGTAAACAGCGCGGCCCATAACACCAGCAGGGCGATTACGGCGAGCATCGGCTCCAGGGGCAAGTTGTCCATGATCGCTGCTCGTCAGATATGCAGGATGTATTCGCGGACCAGCTTGCTGCCGAAATAGGCCAGCATCAGCAGGCAGAAGCCGGCCAGGGTCCAGCGTATCGCCTTGTGCCCGCGCCAGCCGAGGCGGTTGCGGCCCCACAGCAGTACGCTGAACACCACCCAGGCCAGGCACGCCAGCAAGGTTTTGTGCACCAGATGCTGGGCGAACAGGTTTTCGACGAACAGCCAGCCGGAGATCAGCGACAGCGAGAGCAGCGTCCAGCCGGCCCACAGGAAACCGAACAGCAGGCTTTCCATGGTTTGCAGCGGCGGGAAGTTCTTGATCAGCCCGGACGGATGCTTGTGCTTGAGCTGGTGGTCCTGCAGCAGCAGGAGCAGCGCCTGGAACACCGCAATGGTGAACATCCCGTAGGCCAGGATCGACAGCAGGATATGCGCGAGGATGCCCGGCTCTTCATCGATCACCTGCACGGTGCCGGTGGGGGCGAAGTGCGCCAGCAGCACAGTCAGCATGCCCAGCGGGAACAGCAGCACCAGCAGGTTCTCGACGGGAATGCGGTAGCAGGCCAGCAGGGTCAGTGCGATGACGGCGGCGGCAATCAGGCTGGCGGCGCTGAAAAAATCCAGGCCCAGGCCGACCGGGGTCATCAGGTGCGTAAACAGGCTGGCGGCGTGGGCCAGCAGGGCGAGGACGCCCAGGCCGACCAGCAGGCGTTTGTCCGCCTTGGTGCCTTGGGCCAGACGAGTGCCCTGATAAAGAGTCGCAGCGGCATACAAAATGGCGGCGGCGAGGCTGGGTAGCAAACTGGGTGACAAAGGGAGCATAAATCCTGATAGGCAAGCCCGAAAGGCGCTGAGTTTGGCATACCCAGGCGTTGCACGAAAGACTCCCGGGCCAGACAGCGGGTGTGCATGGGCGCAGTCTTCGCTATAATCCGCGACCTGCCCACGCCGCAGGCTCGCCGAGCGCTGTGTTTAATAGCGATTTACCACAGCCTGGGCCGCCATTACCTCGGTCTACCAATGCATTTCGATGAATAGGGCCTGAAAGGATCGCGCATGTTTGAAAACCTGACTGACCGTCTCTCGCAGACGCTGCGCCACGTAACCGGCAAGGCCAAGCTGACCGAGGACAATATTAAAGACACCCTGCGTGAAGTGCGCATGGCGTTGCTGGAAGCCGACGTGGCCTTGCCGGTGGTGAAGGACTTCGTCAACTCGGTCAAAGAGCGCGCGGTGGGCACCGAAGTGTCCCGCAGCCTGACCCCGGGCCAGGCCTTCGTGAAGATCGTCCAGGCCGAACTCGAAAGCCTGATGGGCGCGGCCAACGAAGATCTGAACCTCAGCGCCGTGCCGCCGGCCGTCGTATTGATGGCCGGTCTGCAAGGCGCGGGTAAGACCACCACCGCCGGCAAGCTGGCGCGCTTCCTTAAAGAGCGCAAGAAGAAGTCGGTAATGGTGGTGTCGGCCGACGTTTATCGTCCGGCGGCCATCAAGCAGCTGGAAATGCTTGCCAGCGAAGTGGGCGTGACTTTCTTCCCGTCCGACCTGAGCCAGAAGCCGGTCGACATCGCCACCGCGGCGATTAAAGAAGCCAAGCTCAAGTTCATCGACGTGGTCATCGTCGATACCGCTGGTCGCCTGCACATCGATGAAGAGATGATGGGCGAGATCAAGGCGCTGCATGCCGCGATCAACCCGGTCGAGACGCTGTTCGTGGTCGACGCCATGACCGGCCAGGATGCGGCCAACACCGCCAAGGCCTTCGGTGATGCACTGCCGCTGACCGGCGTGATCCTCACCAAGGTCGACGGCGACGCCCGTGGCGGTGCCGCGCTGTCGGTACGCGCCATCACCGGCAAGCCGATCAAGTTCATCGGCATGGGCGAGAAGAGCGAAGCGCTCGAGCCGTTCCACCCGGAGCGTATCGCCTCGCGCATCCTCGGCATGGGCGACGTGCTCAGTCTGATCGAACAGGCCGAAGCCACGCTCGACAAGGACAAGGCCGACAAGCTGGCCAAGAAGCTGAAGAAGGGCAAGGGCTTCGACCTCGAAGACTTCCGTGACCAGTTGCAACAGATGAAGAACATGGGCGGTCTTGGCGGCTTGATGGACAAGCTGCCGAACATCGGCGGTGTGAACCTGGCGCAAATGGGCAACGCCCAAGGCGCGGCAGAGAAGCAATTCAAGCAGATGGAAGCCATCATCAACTCCATGACCCCGGCCGAGCGTCGCGACCCTGAGCTGATCAGCGGTTCGCGCAAACGTCGGATCGCCATGGGCTCCGGCACTCAAGTGCAGGACATCGGACGCTTGATCAAGCAGCACAAGCAGATGCAGAAGATGATGAAGAAGTTCTCCACAAAAGGCGGAATGGCCAAGATGATGCGCGGCATGGGCGGTATGTTGCCCGGCGGCGGCATGCCGAAGATGTAAAGTATTCGAGCGCAAGCCCGGCTTGCGCTCCGACCCACAGGGATGTGGGATCTCCAGCAAACCCGCCGTTGGCGGGGGCTGACCTGCCGTTTTCACCGACGGCTCCATAGCAGATCTGAACCGCATGCCCATGGGCGCCGGAAAAAGACATTTGCAAAAGTCCGGATATTCCTTAGAATATGCGGCCTTTCGGGCACCTATGCCCGCTGTGCATTTAGATTTGCAGCACCGACTACAGGAACGATGTTCACATGCTAACAATCCGTCTTGCCCTTGGCGGCTCCAAAAAGCGCCCGTTTTACCACTTGACCGTAACCGACAGCCGCAACCCGCGCGACGGTTCGCACAAGGAACAGGTTGGTTTCTTCAACCCCGTTGCTCGTGGTCAAGAAGTTCGTCTGTCCGTGAACCAAGAGCGCGTAGCCTACTGGCTGAGCGTGGGTGCACAGCCATCCGAGCGCGTTGCAAAGTTGTTGAAGGACTCGGCTAAGGCCGCAGCCTGAGCAATATGAACGCGACGCCAACTGTTGCTGATGATTTGATCGTTATCGGCAAGATTTACTCTGTTCATGGCGTTCGCGGCGAAGTGAAGGTGTATTCCTTTACTGATCCGACTGAAAACCTGTTGCAGTACAAAACCTGGACGCTCAAGCGCGAGGGTAGTGTGAAACAGGTCGAGCTGGTCAGTGGACGCGGGAGCGACAAGTTCCTGGTCGCAAAGCTCAAGGGTCTCGATGATCGTGAAGAAGCGCGTCTTCTGGCTGGTTATGAGATCTGCGTGCCGCGCAACCTGTTCCCTGAATTGACCGACGGCGAGTACTACTGGTACCAGCTGGAAGGTCTGAAGGTCATCGATCAACTCGGGCAACTGTTCGGGAAAATCGATCATCTTCTGGAAACCGGCGCCAATGATGTAATGGTGGTCAAGCCTTGCGCTGGCAGCCTGGATGATCGCGAACGCCTGTTGCCTTATACGAAGCAATGCGTGTTGGCTGTTGACCTGGAAGCGGGCGAGATGAAGGTGGAATGGGACGCGGACTTCTAAGCGTGGCTAATTTGCGCATTGAAGTGATCAGTTTGTTTCCCGAGATGTTTTCCGCCATCAGCGAGTACGGCATCACCAGTCGGGCGGTGAAACAGGGGCTGTTGCAGCTCACCTGTTGGAACCCGCGAGACTACACGACGGATCGACATCACACTGTGGACGATCGCCCATTTGGCGGTGGCCCGGGCATGGTGATGAAGATCAAGCCCCTGGAAGACGCGTTGGCCCAGGCCAAGGCCGCCGCCGGGGAGAAGGCGAAGGTGATTTACCTGTCCCCTCAAGGCCGCCAGCTGAAACAGGCTGGGGTTCGCGAACTGTCGAATGAGGATGCACTGATCCTGATTGCCGGTCGTTATGAAGGCATTGACGAGCGCTTTATTGAGGCTCATGTCGATGAAGAGTGGTCGATTGGGGACTATGTATTGTCTGGCGGCGAGCTGCCGGCAATGGTCCTGATAGATGCGGTTACACGACTGCTGCCTGGAGCTTTAGGGCATGCGGACTCCGCGGAGGAAGATTCCTTCACGGATGGTTTGCTGGATTGCCCGCACTACACCCGACCGGAGGTGTATGCGGATCAGCGTGTTCCCGACGTATTGCTAAGTGGCAATCACGCACACATCCGGCGTTGGCGTTTACAGCAGTCCCTTGGTCGGACCTATGAACGACGCGCCGATCTTCTGGAAAGCCGCTCGCTTTCTGGAGAAGAGAAGAAGCTGCTCGAGGAATACATCCTCGCGCGGGACGATAGTTAACAACGTATCGATGGTAGGTCCATTGACTTACCTTAGGAGCACAGCATGACTAACAAAATCATCCTTGCACTCGAAGCAGAGCAGATGACCAAAGAGATCCCTACCTTTGCCCCGGGCGACACCATTGTCGTTCAGGTGAAAGTGAAGGAAGGCGACCGTTCGCGTCTGCAAGCGTTCGAAGGCGTGGTAATCGCCAAGCGTAACCGTGGTGTGAACAGTGCTTTCACTGTTCGTAAAATCTCCAACGGTGTTGGCGTAGAGCGTACTTTCCAGACCTACAGCCCGCAGATCGACAGCATGGCTGTGAAACGTCGCGGTGACGTACGCAAAGCCAAGCTGTACTACCTGCGTGACCTGTCCGGTAAAGCAGCTCGCATCAAGGAAAAACTGGCTTAAGTCCAGCTTCCGATGCAGAAAAAAGCAGCCTGCGGGCTGCTTTTTTGTGCCTGCGATTTATGCGGTGCGCTCCTGGGCCTGGCCCGGCTGGATGACCGCCAGTAAGGTCCATCCCGCCAGCGGTTTCAAATCGCTTTCTGGCGTGACCACATGCACCCAGCCGCTGCTGTCGCGGGCAAACAGCAGGATCGCCCGTTCCCCGTGCAGTGCCTGATAGTCGCTCCAGCCAAACCCATCGGTCAGGTGGGTGGTGTACAACTCGGCGCCTTGCCCCAGCAGGCTGGCAAGCTTGGTGTAGCTCAGCGGTTGGCTGCCCAGCAGATGCCCGCGGTGCTCGCCGCTGGCGCGGTGCTTGTCGGTGCGTCGGCTTTCCTGGCTGCTTGCCAGGGCAAACAGCCGGTGGCCGAAATCATGGCGAAAGCGCATGGCGGCCAAGGTGTTCAGCTCGCCGGAGGGAGACAGCGCCAGCAAATGGCCGAGGCCGACGAGATCCAGGTGCGACTCGGCATGCTGGGAGGCCGGGTTGCCGAAATAGGTCGGTAGCCCTTCCATCCGACTGGCGCGGATGTTTTCCCAGCTCGAGTCGGTCAGCAGGACGCGGCTGCCCAGTTGCTGCAGGGCCTTGCCCAGGATGCGCGCCGGGCCGTTCGCGCCGACGATCAGAAAGCCGCTGGGCGCAGGCTCCGCAACGTTCAGCAGACGGGCCAGGGGGCGCGCAGTGGCGCTTTGTAATACCACGGTGCCGATAATCACCGCGAACGTCAGTGGCACCAGCAGCAATGCACCTTCATGGCCTGCCTCATCCAGGCGAATCGCAAAGATCGCCGACACGGCTGCGGCCACAATCCCGCGCGGCGCAATCCACGCCAGCAGGGCGCGTTCCCGCCAGTTCAGTTTCGAGCCAAAGGTCGACAGCGCGACGTTGAGCGGCCGGGCGATGAACTGAATGACGAAGAGCAGGATCAGCACGAACGGCCCGAGGGCAATCAAGGCGTTCAAGTCCAGGCGCGCCGCCAGCAGGATAAACAACCCGGAAATCAACAGAACGCTGAGGTTCTCCTTGAAGTGCAGGATATGCCGCACGTCCACGCCCTTCATATTGGCCATCCACATACCCATCAGGGTCACCGCCAGCAGGCCGGATTCATGAATGACCTCGTTGGAGACGATGAACACCCCCAGCACGCCCGCCAGGGCTGCCAGGTTGTGCAGGTATTCCGGCAACCACTGCCGACGCATGACCTGCCCCAATACCCAACCGCCGGCGATCCCGAACAGGTTGCCGCACACGATGACTCCGCCGAAGGTCAACAGGCTTTGGCTCAAGCCATCACCAGAGGCGCGACTGATAATGAAGCTGTAGACCACGACGGCCAACAGCGCGCCGATAGGGTCTATGACGATACCTTCCCAGCGCAGGATGTTGGCGATGGAGGCCTTGGGGCGCACCACGCGCAGCATGGGTACAATGACCGTCGGGCCGGTGACCAATGTCAGCGTGCCGAACAGCAGCGCCAGCAGCCAGTCGAAACCCAGCAGCCAGTGGGTTGCCAAGGTGATGACCGCCCAGGTTGAAAGCGCGCCGAGGGTCACCAGGCGGTGCACCACGCTGCCGATTTCCTTCCATTGCGACAGGTGCAGCGTCAGGCTGCCCTCGAACAGGATCAGCGCCACCGCCAACGACACCAGCGGCATCAGCAAGGGGCCGAACATTTCCTGTGGATCGAGCCAGCCCAATACTGGCCCCGCCAGGATCCCGCTCAATAGCAGAAACAGAATTGCCGGCAATTTCAGGCGCCAGGCCAGCCATTGGCAGGCCAGTGCAGCTACGCCGATGCCGCCAAAGGCCAACAGAATCTGTTGTTCGTTCATTAAAGCTCCTGTTCCTTGAAATAGCGGGCTGTGAAAGACTAGCAAGCCTAAATCACAGTCCACCCATTAATTGCCGCAAAGCCCCGTGCCGCGTCGCTTGAGTGCCCATGCCTGCCATTGATCACCTCCTTATCGACCGCTTTCTCGATGCCCTCTGGCTGGAAAAGGGCCTGTCGGACAACACCCGCCAGGCTTATCGCAGTGACCTGGCCCTGTTCAACGGATGGCTGCAGGAGAAAAACCTTGAGCTGATCAATGCCGGACGCGAGCTGATCCTCGATCACTTGGCCTGGCGCCTTGAGCAAAACTACAAGCCACGTTCAACTGCGAGATTTCTCTCCGGGGTGCGTGGCTTTTATCGCTATCTGCTGCGTGAAAAGCTGATAGCGGTCGACCCGACTCTACAAGTCGACATGCCACAGTTAGGTAGGCCTCTTCCCAAGTCTTTGTCAGAAAGTGACGTGGAGGCCTTGCTCGCAGCGCCCGACCTCAGTGAGCCCATCGGCCAGCGTGACCGCGCCATGCTGGAGGTCCTGTACGCCTGCGGCCTGCGGGTAACCGAGCTGATCAGCCTGACCCTGGAGCAAGTCAACCTGCGCCAAGGCGTGTTGCGGGTGATGGGCAAGGGCAGCAAGGAGCGGCTGGTGCCGATGGGCGAGGAGGCGATTGTGTGGGTCGAGCGCTATATGCGTGATGCCCGCCATGAGCTGCTTGGGGGGCGCCCCAGCGATGTGCTGTTCCCCAGTCAGCGCGGGGAGCAGATGACACGGCAGACGTTCTGGCACCGCATCAAGCACCAGGCCAAGGTCGCCGGGATCGGCAAGGCATTGTCCCCCCACACGTTGCGCCATGCCTTCGCCACCCATTTGCTCAACCACGGCGCGGACCTGCGCGTGGTGCAAATGCTGCTCGGCCACAGTGATTTATCCACAACCCAGATCTACACCCATGTGGCGCGCGCGCGTTTGCAGGAAATGCACGCCAAGCACCACCCGCGCGGTTGAAGGTCGCCAATTTATCCAGCCACCGGCTGCCCTGTGGCCCAACTGTGGTAGGCTTTGCCGGTTAGCAAAGGCGATGGTTCACACCCGAGTTTCCAATCGGCGTTTCTGTACCCGTCCCTGCATCTGCCTTCAGGAGTTCCCATGCGCTTGACCCAGATTATTGCCGCCGCAGCCATTGCGTTGGTGTCCACCTTTGTTGTCGCCGATGACGCTGCCGAGCAGACCATCCGCAAGAGCCTGGCCAACCTGCAACTCGATACGCCGATCGAAAGCATCAGCGCCAGCCCGATGGCCGGCCTGTATGAAGTCAAGCTCAAGGGCAGTCGCGTGCTGTACGCCAGTGCCGACGGCCAGTACATCGTCCAGGGCTACCTGTTCCAGTTGAAGGACGGCAAGCCGGTCAACCTGACCGAGAAAGCCGAGCGCCTGGGCGTGTCCAAGCTGATCAACGGTATTCCGGTGGCTGAAACCGTGGTTTACCCGGCCATCGGCGAAACCAAGACCCACATCACCGTGTTCACCGACACCACCTGCCCGTACTGCCACAAGCTGCACGCCGAAGTGCCTGCGCTGAACAAGCTGGGTGTGGAAGTGCGCTACGTCGCGTTCCCGCGCCAGGGCCTCGGTTCGCCGGGTGACGAGCAACTGCAAGCCGTGTGGTGTTCGGCCGACAAGAAAGCGGCCATGGACAAGATGGTTGATGGCAAGGAAATCAAGGCGGCCAAATGCGATAACCCGGTGTCCCGGCAGTTCGCCCTGGGCCAGTCCATCGGCGTGAACGGCACACCGGCCATCGTTTTGGCGGACGGCCAGGTCATTCCGGGCTACCAGCCGGCGCCACAAGTTGCCAAACTGGCGCTCAGTGCCAAATAAACCAGCATCGTCGAACCTTTGACGATCATGGCCCGTGGACAAGTCGACGGGCCGTTAATTGAAAGCCGCGGTTGTGCGGCTGTTTTCCACGGCCGACCTAGCGTCGGCCGTTTCATGGGGAGTTTTCAGTGAAACCGGTCAAAGTAGGCATCTGTGGGTTAGGGACCGTCGGTGGCGGTACCCTCAACGTACTTCAGCGTAACGCTGAGGAAATTTCCCGCCGCGCAGGCCGTGGGATTGAAGTGGCGCAAATTGCCACGCGTTCGCCAAAGCCTCAGTTCGAAACGACCGGTATTGCCATTACCAACGATGTCTTCGCTGTGGCCACCAACCCTGAGATCGACATCGTCATCGAGCTGGTGGGCGGCTACACCGTGGCCCGCGAGCTGGTGCTCAAGGCCATCGACAACGGCAAGCACGTGGTCACCGCCAACAAGGCGCTAATCGCCGTGCACGGCAACGAGATCTTCGCCAAGGCGCGCGAAAAGGGTGTGATCGTCGCGTTCGAAGCGGCGGTGGCCGGTGGCATCCCGGTGATCAAGGCGATCCGGGAAGGCCTGTCCGCCAACCGTATCAACTGGGTCGCCGGCATCATCAACGGCACCGGTAACTTTATCCTGACCGAAATGCGCGAGAAGGGCCGTACCTTCGAAGACGTGCTGGCCGAAGCCCAGGCCCTGGGCTACGCCGAAGCCGACCCGACCTTTGACGTGGAAGGCATCGACGCGGCCCACAAGCTGACCATCCTGGCGTCCATCGCCTTCGGGATTCCGCTGCAGTTCGACAAGGCCTACACCGAAGGCATCACCAAGCTGACCACCGCCGACGTGAACTACGCCGAAGCCTTGGGCTACCGCATCAAGCACCTGGGCGTCGCACGCAGCACGCCAGCGGGTATCGAGCTGCGCGTGCACCCGACGCTGATTCCGGCCGACCGCCTGATCGCCAACGTCAATGGCGTGATGAACGCGGTGATGGTCAATGGCGACGCCGCCGGTTCGACCTTGTTCTATGGCGCCGGCGCCGGCATGGAGCCGACCGCTTCGTCGGTGATCGCCGACCTGGTGGACGTGGTCCGCGCCATGACCAGCGACCCGGAAAACCGCGTACCGCACTTGGCCTTCCAGCCGGATTCGCTGTCGGCCCACCCGATCCTGCCGATCGAAGCCTGCGAAAGCGCCTACTACCTGCGCATCCAGGCCCAGGATCACCCGGGCGTGTTGGCCCAGGTGGCCAGCATCCTGTCGGAGCGCGGGATCAACATCGAATCGATCATGCAGAAGGAAGTCGAGGAGCAAAACGGCCAAGTGCCGATGATCCTGCTGACCCACCGCGTGCTCGAGCAGCACATCAACGATGCCATCGCCGCTCTTGAAGCCCTGCAGGGCGTGGTGGGCCCGGTGGTGCGGATTCGCGTCGAACACTTGAACTAACCGATTTGTCCAAGGGGCCCCGTGCGTTCGGCGGCCCCTGTTCTGGAATGTTTAGAGGAACCAGTCATGCGTTATATCAGCACCCGCGGCCAGGCACCGGCCCTGAATTTTGAAGACGTCTTGCTCACAGGCCTCGCTACCGACGGCGGCCTGTACGTGCCGGAAAACCTGCCACGCTTCACCCAGGAAGAAATCGCCTCCTGGGCCGGCCTGCCGTACCACGAGTTGGCGTTCCGGGTGATGCGCCCGTTCGTCACCGGCAGCATTCCGGATGCGGATTTCAAGAAGATCCTCGAAGAAACGTACGGCGTGTTTTCCCACAGCGCCATCGCACCCCTGCGCCAACTGAACGGCAACGAGTGGGTGCTGGAACTGTTCCACGGCCCGACGCTGGCGTTCAAGGATTTCGCCCTGCAACTGCTCGGTCGCCTGCTCGACTACGTGTTGGAAAAGCGCGGCGAACGCGTGGTGATCATGGGCGCCACTTCCGGTGATACCGGATCGGCCGCCATTGAAGGCTGCAAGCACTGCGAAAACGTCGACATCTTCATCCTGCACCCGCACCAGCGTGTGTCCGAAGTGCAGCGTCGCCAGATGACCAGCATCTTCGGTGAGAACATCCACAACATTGCCATCGAAGGCAACTTCGATGACTGCCAGGAAATGGTCAAGAACAGCTTCGCCGACCAGAGCTTCCTCAAAGGCACGCGCCTGGTGGCGGTGAACTCGATCAACTGGGCGCGGATCATGGCCCAGATCGTCTACTACTTCCACGCATCGCTGCAGTTGGGCGGCCCGGCGCGTTCGGTGTCGTTCTCGGTGCCGACCGGCAACTTCGGCGACATTTTCGCCGGCTACCTGGCGCGCAATATGGGCCTGCCGATCAACCAGTTGATCGTGGCCACCAACCGCAATGACATCCTGCACCGCTTCATGAGCGGCAACGGCTACGTCAAGGAAACCCTGCACGCCACGCTGTCGCCGTCCATGGACATCATGGTCTCGTCGAACTTCGAACGCCTGCTGTTCGATATGCACGGTCGCAACGGCGCGGCCATTGCCGAGTTGATGAACACCTTCAAGCGCGGCGGCGGTTTCAGCGTTGAGCAAGAGCGCTGGACCGAAACCCGCAAGCTGTTCGATTCCCTGGCCGTGGACGATGCGCAAACCTGCGAAACCATCGCGCAGGTCTACGCCCAGACCGGCGAGCTGCTGGACCCGCACACCGCTATCGGCGTGAAGGCTGCCCGCGAATGCCGTCGCAGCCTGGATATCCCGATGGTGATCCTGGGTACCGCACACCCGGTGAAATTCCCGGAAGCGGTGCAGAAGGCGGGCGTTGGCAAGGCGCTGGAGCTACCCAAGCACCTGGCGGACCTGTTCGAGCGTGAAGAGCGCTGCACGGTGCTGGCCAATGACCTGAAGGCTGTGCAGGCGTTCGTGAGCCAGCATGGCAACCGGGGCAAGCCGCTGTAAGGCAGGCCGCGTAGACAAGAACGCCGCTTTCCCTTCCTTGGGTCAGCGGCGTTTTTTATTTGGCGGGCCCGAAAGAATCTCGCCTATGTGAGCAGCTTATGTGCCAGCGCCATTACCGTACCGACAGCCGTAAAGAAGCCTATCGCGATGCCCACGGGGTACCAGAAGATCTCACGGGTTATTTTGTGGACCTCGGCATTGAACTTGCGCTGTTCGGCATAGATACGTGATATGTCTGCGTGAATTTTCTCGATCGACGCCTGTTGTTCATTGTGTTCCAACATCATCTTCATCCTAAGCAATAAGGGCCTTTTGACATGCGCTCTTGCCCGCGCGGCAGAGTGATCAGCGCTCACCGAGTATAGGATTCACCCCCGGCTTGCGCGCCCGGCGAACCCCAAAACAGCAGCCCATTGCGTAAGCAGTTATGTGCCGCCGTTTTTTGCCTGTCATGTTGCAAGCGCATGCTGGATACGTCATCCCCCGACAACCCCTGAAAGACGAAAAAGCGAACTTTCCTACGTCACAACCAGTCACTTAGGATAGATGCAGCACCCGTTGAAACGATTGTTCCCGAACTATTGAGTGGTGATCGAGATGGAAAGTATCAGCCTATTGCTCGAAGAAGCACTGAGCCCTTATCAGGTTACGCTGACCACCTCTGGTGTGCAGGACGAGTGCCTGGTGACCGTGAAGAATCCTGCCGGCGCTATCGTGGTCGAACGTGAAGTCGACCGTGCGCAACTGATGGACAAGCGCATGCTGGTAGATGTGGTCGACTGCCTGTTGCGCGATATCAAAATTGCCGAAGGGCGCTTGGAACCCTCGGTCATCGCGGCTATGCGTAGCGCCGCCCAGACCCGCGGTGCTGTCGCCGCATGAAGAATTGTTTAAGCGTGGAAACTTCCCATAACGTGGCCGGTCAGAGGTTGTAACAGCAAGAGCAAGCATTGTGCTCCGGTGCTTGTGGCTTGTTGTACTGGTCATTGTAAGGCCACGTTTAACCCCGAAGTGTCTCCCCACGCTTCGGGGTTTCTTTTTGCCCGGGTTTTCTCACATGCCCTGGCGTCAGATGGCGCCTTGTTCGCGCAGCCGCGTGATGGCTGCGGCGTCGTACCCCAATTTACCGAGCACCAGGCTGTTGTGCTCGCCCAGTTGCGGCCCGACCCATTCGCAACTGCCGGGCGTGTCCGACAGCTTGGGGACGATGCCGGGCATCTTGAACTCCTTGCCGCCGGGAAGCTGGGCCTTGAGGAACATTTCCCGGGCGAGAAACTGCGGGTCGCCCAGCATGTCTTCGGCGCTGTAGATCCGGCTGGCAGGCACTTGGGCCTTGTTCAGGGCCTCTATCACTTGGTCCAATGTGTGTGAGTTGACCCAGCGATCAATCACGCCGTACAGCTCATCACGGCGACTGTCGCGCCCGTCATTGCTGGCAAGCACGGGGTCGTTGGCCAGGTCTTCGCGGCCAATGGCTGTCATGAAGCGCTTGAAGATCGCATCGCCGTTGGCGCCGATCTGCACATGCTTGCCATCGGCGCTGGTGTGGATCGAGGAGGGCGTGATACCCGGCATGATGTTGCCGGTGCGCTCGCGGATAAAGCCGAATACGTCAAACTCGGGGATCATGCTTTCCATCATGGCAAAGATGGCTTCGTACAGCGCCACATCCACGACCTGGCCCAGACCGCCGTTGACCTCGCGATGACGCAGCGCCATCAATGCGCCGATCACGGCCCACAATGCCGCGATCGAGTCGCCGATGGAAATGCCGGTGCGCACCGGCGGGCGGTCTTCGAAGCCGGTGATGTAGCGCAGGCCTCCCATGGATTCACCCACCGCGCCGAACCCTGGCTGGTCCTTCATCGGCCCGGTCTGCCCGAAGCCGGAGAGGCGCACCATCACCAGTTTTGGGTTGAGCGCATGCAGGGTTTCCCAGCTCAGGCCAAGCTTTTCCAGCACGCCGGGGCGGAAATTTTCGATCAGGATGTCGGCGTCCGCCAGCAGTTGCTTGAGGATGGCCAGGCCGTCGGGGTGCTTGAGGTTCAGCGTCAGCGACTGCTTGTTGCGCGCCTGCACAAACCACCACAGCGAAGTGCCCTCGTACAGCTTGCGCCATTTGCGCAGTGGGTCGCCGCCGTCCGGCGATTCGACCTTGATGACCTCGGCGCCGAACTCGGCGCAGATCCGTGACGCGAACGGGCCGGCGATCAGGGTGCCGAGTTCGATGACTTTCAGGCCGGCAAGCGGTTTGGCATTAAACGACATGGGGATCCTTGTCTGCGCGGGGCGGTGGTGTGATGCCTTTTAACATAGGCAGGCCATTCAGGGATAAGCCTGATGCAGCGCAGGATTCGTTGAATCGCCTCGCCATCGGTTAGACTGGCCGCCTTTCCCTGTCTTTAGAAGCCCGTTCATGGCCCAGCCGTCCACGACCTACAAATTCGAACTCAACCTCACCGACCTTGATCGTTCGGTGTACGAGAGCGTCAAACAGACCATCGCCCGCCACCCGTCGGAAACCGAAGAGCGCATGACCGTGCGTCTGCTGGCCTACGCCCTCTGGTACAACGAGCAGTTGTCGTTCGGCCGTGGCCTGTCAGATGTAGACGAACCGGCCCTGTGGGAAAAAAGCCTGGATGATCGCGTGTTGCACTGGATCGAAGTGGGCCAGCCCGATGCCGATCGCTTGACCTGGTGCTCGCGCCGCACCGAACGCACCAGCCTGCTGGCCTACGGCAGCCTGCGTGTCTGGGAAGGCAAGGTGGTGCCGGTGGCGAATAACCTGAAGAACGTGCACATCGCCGCAGTGCCGCAGGAGATCCTGGAGGTTCTGGCCAAAGACATGCCCCGCGTGATCAAGTGGGATGTGATGATCAGCGAAGGCACGATCTTCGTGACTGACGACCGTGGCCAGCATG
The DNA here is from genome assembly GCF_001983175.1 of Pseudomonas cedrina subsp. cedrina. Classification (GTDB taxonomy): domain Bacteria; phylum Pseudomonadota; class Gammaproteobacteria; order Pseudomonadales; family Pseudomonadaceae; genus Aquipseudomonas; species Aquipseudomonas cedrina. Next base: position 450,319 of record NZ_MNPW01000001.1, on the reverse strand, counting down.
AAGTGCAATTGCAGTGGCTGGTCGGCGGACGCGATTAAAAGTGTGGGAAGCGGCTTGTGTGGGAGCGGGCTTGCCCGCGATTGTATCGCTGCGGTGTAACTGGTCCGCCGAGCCGTCCGCATCGCAGGCAAGCCAGCTCCCACATCAGGTCCGTACCGCTTGCAGGATTGTTGTTTAACCGTTGTATCAGTAGAGAAGTTTCCGTCACCCCATGCGTATCGATCCCCGCCCGTTGCCCGCTGTCCTGCCGTTTCTTGGTGAATTGCCACCGCTGTTGACCCGTCTTTATGCCGCGCGCGGTGTGCAGTCCGAGGCTGAGCTGGATAAAAGCCTGGCGCGGTTGATTCCCTATCAGCAGCTCAAGGGAATCGACGCGGCGGTGGACCTGCTGGTGACGGCACTGGAACAGCGCCAGCGCATCCTCATCGTCGGCGACTTCGACGCCGACGGTGCTACCGCCAGCACCGTGGGGACCCTGGGCCTGCGCTTGCTCGGCGCGGCCCATGTCGACTATCTGGTGCCCAATCGCTTCGAGTACGGCTACGGCCTGACCCCGGAGATCGTCGCCGTGGCCCTGCAGCGTGAGCCGCAGTTGTTGATTACCGTGGACAACGGCATCTCCAGCGTCGAAGGCGTGGCGGCGGCGAAAGCGGCGGGGCTGCAGGTATTGGTGACCGACCACCATTTGCCCGGCGATGAATTGCCGGCGGCCGATGCGATTGTCAACCCGAACCAGCCGGGCTGCGAGTTTCCGAGCAAGGCCCTGGCCGGCGTCGGCGTGATCTTCTACGTACTGATGGCCTTGCGCGCGCGCCTGCGCAGCTTGGGCTGGTACGCGAATACCCCCCAGCCGAACATCGGCGAACTGCTCGACCTGGTCGCACTGGGCAGCGTTGCCGATGTGGTGCCGTTGGACGCCAACAACCGCATCCTGGTGCATCAGGGCCTGGAGCGCATTCGGGCCGGACGTGCGCGGCCGGGCATCAAGGCGATCCTTGAAGTGGCCAAGCGCGACGCTGCACGCATCACCTCCACCGACCTGGGCTTTATCCTCGGGCCGCGCCTGAACGCCGCCGGCCGCCTGGATGACATGAGCCTGGGGATCGAATGCCTGCTCACCACCGACGTCGCCGCCGCGCGGGAAATGGCTGCGCAGTTGGACGGCATGAACCAGGACCGCAAATCCATCGAGCAGGGCATGCAGCGCGAAGCCCTGGCCCAGCTCAAGGACTTGCCGGTGGAGTCGATGCCCTACGGGCTCTGCCTGTTCGACCCGGAATGGCACCAGGGCGTGATCGGCATTCTGGCGTCACGCATGAAAGAGCGCTATTTCCGCCCGACCATCGCCTTTGCCGACGCCGGCGATGGCCTGCTCAAGGGCTCGGGGCGCTCTGTGCAGGGTTTTCACATCCGTGACGCCCTGGCGGTGGTGGCCAGCCAGCATCCCGACCTGATCGCCAAATACGGCGGCCACGCCATGGCGGCGGGGCTGACACTGCGTGAAGAGAACTTCCCCTTGTTTGCCGAGGCCTTCGATGCCGAGGTGCGTCGGCAACTGTGCGAAGAGGATCTCACCGGCCGGCTGCTGACCGACGGCACCCTGGCGGTGGAAGAGTTTCACCTGGAGCTGGCCCGTGCATTGCGCCACGCCGGCCCTTGGGGGCAGCACTTTCCCGAGCCGCTGTTTCACGGCGTGTTCCAACTGGTGGAGCAGCGGGTGGTGGGCGAGCGGCACCTGAAAGTGGTGCTCAAGAGCGAATGCGGGTCGGTGAAACTCGATGGCATTGCGTTTGGGGTGGACCGTGAGGTCTGGCCCAACCCGACGGTGCGTTGGGTGGAGTTGGCCTACAAGCTGGATGTGAACGAGTTTCGCGGCAATGAAACCGTGCAGCTGATGATTGCCCACATCGAACCGCGCTGATTTCAGCAACACCTCAAATCAAATGTGGGAGCTGGCTTGCCTGCGATGGCATCACCTCGGTGTATCAGTCACACCTAGGCGATGCCATCGCAGGCAAGCCAGCTCCCACACAAGCCTGCACACATAATGTCTTGCGTGCAGCCCGGAATTACTCGGCCTTGGCCTGATGCTTCACGATGATATCCACCAAGCGCTTGGCCAGCGCCGGGTAGTTCTCGTCGAAGTGATGCCCACCTGGCAACTTCAACGCTTCGCCCACCGCCGTCTTGTCCGTGCAGCCGCTCTCGTCGACTTCTTCGGCGCCGTAGATACACACCACTTTGTCAGCCGGCAGCTTGGCCATTTCCGGGCCCGTGGCGGCTTCTTTACCGGCGTTACCCAGCCAGCCTTCCACTTCGATTTCAAAGCTGCCGGTGCGCGCGAACGCCAGCAGGATGATTGCGTCCACGCGTTGCTGCTCGTTTGCCGGCAGGCGGTTGTAAATGGCCGGCAATACATCGGCACCGAACGAGTAACCGGTCAGCACGAAGCGCTTGGTGCCCCATTTCTGCCGGTAGTGCTGCATCAGCTCGGTAAGGTCCTTGGCGCTTTGTTCCGGGGTCTTGTGCTGCCAGTAATAACGTAGCGTGTCGATGCCCACCACCGGGTAGCCGATCTTCGACATTTCTGCGGCCACATCGCGGTCCAGGTCACGCCAGCCGCCATCACCGGAAAGGAACAGGGTGACGGTGTCATTGGCTTGGCCGGCCGGTACTTCAACCACCGGAATCGCCAGGCCGCCGTTGTCCGAACCCACCAGTTGCTTGCGCAGCTCGTTGTTCAGCACTTGCGGGTAATGAATGTCGTAGTCGCTGATGCTGGTGGTGGCGCGTGGTGTGTCGCGTACGAAACTGGCGCTTTCATCGTCAGGGTTGTCGTTCCAGGCCACCAGCCAATTGCCGTGTGCGGCGGTTTTCGGCAGGGGGTCCTTGCAACCTTCCTGCACCAACGCGAAACCGACGGAGATGGCATTGGCCTTGTCGTCATTCTGGCTGGCGAGCCAGCGCCAGGCGAGCGCGGCGCCAGGGCCGATGCCGCTGACCAGGGTCGCCGGGCCTTTCAATTGGCCCAGCGCGCTTTGCAGTGCCTGTTCCTGCAGCTTGCAATCGTCCTTGGGCAGGATCACCTGGACAATCTGCGCCTTGCCGCCTTGGCTCAGTGCAATCAGTTGGCTGTCGGTCAGGCGTTCATCGGCCATCACGGCCACGGCCACGCGGGCTTTGGGCGTGCCGTTGGGGGTCACACGGGTCATGACCGAGCCGTCGGCCTGGGGCAGTTGCTCCAGGGCCGGCTGCGGGGCAGGGCGGTTCCAGTACCAGAAGCCGCCACCCGCGATCAAAGCCAGCAGCACTATCAGGGCCAACACATACCGCCAGGAACGTCGAATCATCAGCGTTTCACCAATCCAGTCAAGCCGCCCGCGATCAGGGCGGCGGTATCGGCCAGTGCCACCAGCGGGTCAAGTCCCGCGGGCACGGCCATGTAACGGGGTTCCCAGTCGGGCTGGAACTTATCTTTGAAGCGGCGCAGACCTTGGAAGTTATACAGTTGCTCGCCACGGCGGAACACCATCGAGCCCAGGCGTTGGGTCAGCGGGGCGCCGCGTCGCGGTTGCAGGCCCGACAACGGCACCATGCCGAGGCTGAAACGGGCGTAGCCGTGACTCTTATAATGTTGAATCAGGCCGACCATCATGAATTCCATGGTCAGCTTGGGCGCGTCGGGGTGGGCGCGCATCAGGTCGAGGCTGGCCAGGTCGTGGTTATAGGTCTCGAGCAAGTTGGCGAAGGCCACCGGGCGTCCTTCGAAGCGGATGATCGCAATGCGAAAGTGCTTGAGGTAGTCGTCGCTGAAACGTCCCAGGGAAAAGCCTTTTTCCCGCACGTTCTTGCCGGTCAGCCAGGCATCGGAGATCACCTTGAGCTCGTCCATCGGCGCCGTGCCCGGCTCATGGATTTCCAGGGACAGGCCATCGCGAGTACCACGGTTCCAGGTGTAGCGCAGGTCCTTCATCTCTTTGCCCTTGGCTTCCAGGTCAAAGCGTTTCAGGTTGACGCGGGCCTCTTCGCCCAGCTTGATCGCGGTGAGGCCGATGTCCATGTAATACGGCAGGTTCTCCGCGCGCACCTGATAGAACACCGGGCGCGCGTGGTGGATGTCGCACAGGTCGCGAAATTGCCAGATCATCTCGGCCCGTGGCTGGGTCGGGCCGATCGGGTCGTACAAGGCTACCAGGCTGCGCCCGCGGCGGGCGTACATGAGGAAAGCTTCATCATTGGGGTGAAACAGCAGCGCTTTGTCGCCGGTCAGCGCCAGGCCGCCGTCGGGCTGGGAAGAGGCCATGAGGATCTTGGTGGCGCGCTCCAGCTCGTCGGGTGTCGGCAAGTGGATCACCGGACGCGCGGTGCGCAGCAGCCAGGTCAGCGACACGATCACCAGCAGCACGGCGGCGCCCAGCAGCGAGCGCAGGCCGCGTGGGGCATTGGCGTCCAGGGTGAACTGCCACCACAGTTGATGGCTGTAAGGTACGTCCTGATAGGCGAACAGCAGCAGCCAGATCGACGCCCCCAGCACGCACACGCTGGCCACCAGGTACAGCGGCGAGAAGGGCAATTCGGTGAGGCGGCTGGCGCGGTAGAACGAGCGCCGGAAGATCGCCAGCAGGATCGCGGTCATGGTCATCAGGCTGGCTTCTTCCCAGTCGAAACCCTTGAGCAGCGAGAGCAGTGCGCCCACCAGCAGCAGCACCATGGTCAGCATCCAGGCGGCCGACAGGCGTCGACGCAAACCCTGGGCCAGCAATAGGCACAGTACGCCGATCAGGCTGGCGCCAAAGTGTGAGGCATCAATCAGGCGGTGGGGAATCAGAAAGCCGATGTTTTCCAGACGGGAGTCGATTTCGGGCGTGGCGCCAGAGAACAGCAGGACCACGCCGGACAAAAAAACCAGTACGGCCAGTACTGGCGCCGCCAGCCCCGAGGCAACCCGCAGACTTTGCTGGGTCTGGAACAGACGCTGCGCTTCGTTGACCAGCAGGAACACGCAGGCAATCAACAGCGGCAGCACCACATAGATCATGCGGTACAGCAGCAGGGCGGCGGCCAATGGCGCGGCGCCCAGTTTGTCGGCGAAGGCCGCCAGCAGGATCGCTTCGAATACGCCCACGCCGCCGGGGACATGGCTGAGCACGCCGGCGGCCAAGGCCAGCAGGTACACCAGCAGGAAGGGGCCGAAGGGCGGTGCTTCCGGCAGCAGCAGATAAAGCACGGTGGCGGCAGCGGCCACGTCCAGCGCGGTGATGACCAACTGCAGGAAGGTCAGGCGACGGCCGGGCAGGCGCAGGGTGCGGCGGCCGGCTTTTACCAGCAGGTTATCCGGGTAAGGTTGCTCCGGCAGACGACGGCGGTAAATGCCGATGCACAGCGCCGCCGACAGCAGCAGCACGGCACCGGCAACGCCGCCGAGCACGCTTTGCGGTAAGTGCAGGTAAGTGGACGCGGCCGGCAAGTTGCTCAAGGTGGCCAATGCCGCCAGGGGCGGCAATGCGCAGCCCAGGGCCAGGCTGGCGAATACCGTCATGTGCGCGACTTCTGAGGCGCCGATGCCATGGCGTGCATATAAACGGTAGCGCACCGAACCGCCGGAAAGCATCGACAGGCCGATCGCATTGCCGATGGCGAATGCGGTAAAGCCACCCAGTGCCAGGGTCTTGGCGGGCAGTTTTACCCCCGCGTAGCGCGCGCCCGAAAATTCGTAGCCCAACAGAATGACGAAACCGGCGACCGCCGCGGCAACGGCACCGAGCAGGGCGGGCTTGGGCACTTCCAGGATCGAATCGTGCAGCGCGTAAAGATCCAGTTCCAACAGCAGGTGTCGGCAGGCAATCAGGGCAATGGCAAACAGCAATAACGTCACGGCCAACCCGATGGGTTGCCGGTACTTGCTCACCAGATCCAGCCAACGCAAACGAGTGGGTGTGATCGGTTGTTCTGCTGTGACAGTGTCTTGTGGTTCAGACGAGTTGGCGCGCATCAATCACCTCGTGGATTGTGCGCGACAGGATGGAGGTATCCAGCCAAGTTACCAATCCCTATGGACAAAATAATTACAAATATTAACGCGTATCGCCGGGTGCGGCGACAGCGGCCATTGGTCGTAGAGGGAAGCGCTAAAACATTGAGCATAGCTCGCAGGGTGATGGACTCAACAAACCCCGCAGGGTTTCATGAAAGATGCCATACCATTGTTTCAGAAGAACTTTTTCACCGGATACAAAAAAGGCCACTCTTTCGAGTAGCCTTTCTTGATGTTTGGTTGCGGGAGCCGGATTTGAACCGACGACCTTCGGGTTATGAGCCCGACGAGCTACCAGACTGCTCCATCCCGCGTCTGTGGCCGGCATTCTACAGTCCAGCGACGAGGTGTCAACCGTTAATGGGCCAATGGGTAAAATAAGTGTGATTTATCCAAAAGTTAAAGCCTTGGCGCCGTCCCTGTAGGAGCGAGCTTGCTCGCGAAAACTTCCGGACACTGCTGGCCACCTGAAGCGCTGCGTTATCGTTGGCGCCTTTCGCGAGCAAGCTCGCTCCTACAGGGGAGGGGTAAAATACACGCGCACAAAAAAGGCCACTCTTTCGAGTAGCCTTTTTTGATGTTTGGTTGCGGGAGCCGGATTTGAACCGACGACCTTCGGGTTATGAGCCCGACGAGCTACCAGACTGCTCCATCCCGCGTCTGTGTGTCGGCATTCTACAGAGGAACGCGAGTGTGTCAACCCGTGAATTAAAGAAAAGCGCTTGTGCTTCAATCGGTTAGCTCTCCAAAAAGGCTGTCGGATGCCCGCCGGCCCAGTACGGCCAAGGGTTTCAGCTCTATCGGAACGCCAAATTCGATTGAGAAAATAAATTCATCAGAGACTTTTCCTACCGCTTAGAGGGAAGATTCAAACTACTGGTGCTATATACAGGTACGGATGCGATACTGGCCACCCGTAGGTTCACACCCCGTTTATATGACGCAGCGCAAAATCATCCACGTCGACTGTGATTGCTTCTATGCCGCTATCGAGATGCGCGATGACCCGAGCCTGGCGCAAAAACCGCTGGCGGTGGGCGGCTCGGCGGACCGGCGCGGGGTGATCGCCACCTGCAACTACGAGGCGCGTGCCTATGGCGTGCGTTCGGCCATGTCGTCCCGCCACGCCTTGAAGCTGTGCCCGGACCTGACCATCGTCAAGCCGCGCATGGATGCTTATAAAGAAGCGTCGAAGGAAATCCAGACGATCTTTCGTGACTACACCGACCTGATCGAGCCTTTATCCCTGGATGAGGCCTACCTGGACGTGTCCGACAGCCCGCACTTTGGCGGCAGTGCCACGCGCATCGCCCAGGATATTCGCCGCCGCGTCTCCAACCAGCTGCACATCACCGTGTCCGCCGGTGTGGCGCCGAACAAGTTCCTGGCCAAGATCGCCAGCGACTGGAAGAAGCCCAACGGGTTGTTTGTGATTACCCCGGACCAAGTCGAAGATTTTGTCTCGCAGTTGCGGGTCAGCAAGTTACACGGGGTCGGCAAGGTGACCGCTGACAAACTGGCGCGCCTGGGCATCGAAGACTGCCTGCAACTGCGCGAGTGGAACAAGCTGGCGCTGGTGCGCGAATTCGGCAGTTTTGGCGAGCGACTCTGGAGCCTGGCCCGTGGGATAGATGATCGCGTGGTGCAGAACGACAGTCGCCGGCAATCGATCAGTGTGGAAAACACCTACGACGTGGACCTGCCAGATCTTTCAAGCTGCCTGGCCAAACTCCCTGAACTGATGGACACCCTGGCGGGGCGCATGGCGCGTATCGACAGCAGCTACCGGGCGGGCAAGCCGTTCGTCAAAGTGAAGTTTCATGACTTTACCCAGACCACCCTGGAACAGGCGGGGGCGGGGCGGGACCTGGAAAGTTATCAACAGTTGATGACCCAGGCGTTCAACCGAGGCGGCAAGCCGGTGCGGTTGCTGGGGATTGGGGTGCGGTTGCTGGATTTGAGTGGCGGCAACGAACAACTCGAGTTCTCCTGGTAGAAACTGGATCAAAAAAAATGTGGGAGCTGGCTTGCCTGCGATAGCGGAGTGTCAGTCACTGCTGCTTTAACTGATACATCGCTATCGCAGGCAAGCCAGCTCCCACATTTGAATGTGCAGCAGTTTCAAAGTCTCAGCGTGCACCTGGGTCCGCGACGAGCCGCCCCGCATCCTTGGTCAGCGCCTGCAGGAATTCCTGCTGCAACTCCGGATCATTGCGGGTCAGTTCGATCAGGCTTTGTTCCAGTTCGCTGGCTTCTTCTTCCAGGCCCAGCTCCGACAGGCGCTTGACCCGGTGCACCCACTGGCTGACTTCGTCGTCTTCCAGGTCGTCGTAGATCAGGCCGTGGGCTTCCAGCAACTTGCCACGCAAGGTGTTGCTGACCGCCAGGGTCGAGTCCGAATGCACATCGTCCTGGCCATCTTCCACGCTGATCTTCAAAGTGGTGACGCGGTTCAGGTCCTGCTCGGCAAAGGGGCTGTCCAACAGGTTCAGGCGCAGCACGCCGTTGCGGTCGGTGGTCAGCTCATGCACCTGCTTGCCGGCGGTGACCTGTACCGGCCGTTCGCTCCACGGCAGGCTCGAATACTCCACACGCTTGTCGCGCTGGACTTCATCGATACCCGCCAGGTTCTGCTGCGCACGGCCGTGTGACTGCACGTTCATGAACGGGTTGAGGCCGTCCACGCCGTAGATCAGCCAATCGTGGGTCATGCTGGTAGGCAGGTTGCCGAGGGCGAAGATATTCGCCACGTTGGCACCGGCGCCCGCCACCAACGCCACCGCACCCAAGGGCATCTCATAGAGCTTGCGCCAGGGTTGGTAGGGCGTGTAGCGGTCGTAGCGACGGGTGACTTCGAATTCGGTGACCTCGAAGGTCTTCTGCTCATGAATACGAACCCGGCGTTGCGGCAGCTCCAGCACTTTGGGTTCGCCTACATCGATCTGCAGGCTGTGGTCGAGCAACTTACGCTCGACCCGCTCCTCGTGCTCACTGCGTTGCGACATCTGGTTGGCGCAGCCGCTGACCAGCAGGGCGCCGCACAAGGCGGCGCCCCCCAGGGCTCTGGTGTTTCGCTTGAACATGACTTCTCTTGATCTGGTTTTCAGCGACGAATACGCGCCTGAAGGAAAGACAGCACGTCAGCCACCGGCAACGGTTGAGCTTCGGCTTCGGTCCGGCTCTTGTATTCCAGATTGCCATCGGCCAGGCCGCGGTCACTGACCACGATCCGGTGCGGGATGCCAATCAGTTCCATGTCGGCGAACTTGATGCCCGGGCTGGTTTTCTTGTCCCGGTCATCGAGCAACACTTCAAAACCCGCCGCCGTCAGTTCGGCATAGAGTTTGTCGGTGGCTTCGCGCACTTGCTCGGTTTCATAACGCAGCGGTACCAGCGCGACCTGGAACGGCGCCAGCGCGTCACTCCAGATGATGCCTTTTTCGTCGTTGTTCTGCTCGATGGCAGCGGCCACCACGCGGGACACGCCGATGCCGTAGCAGCCCATTTCCAGGGTGATCGGCTTGCCGTTCTCGCCCAGCACTTCGCACTTCATCGCCTTGCTGTACTTGTTGCCCAGCTGGAAGATGTGCCCGACTTCGATGCCGCGCTTGATTTCCAGCGTGCCCTTGCCGTCCGGGCTCGGGTCGCCGGCCACCACGTTACGCAGGTCGGCCACGGTCGGAACCGGCAGGTCGCGCTCCCAGTTCACGCCGAAGTAGTGCTTGTCGTCGATGTTCGCGCCGATAGCGAAGTCGCTCATCAGTTCGACCGAACGGTCGATGATGATCGGCAGCGGCAGGTTCAGCGGGCCGAGCGAGCCGGCGCCGGCGCCAATGGCGTCGCGCAGCTCGGCGTCGGTAGCCATCACCAGCGGGTTGGCCACGCCAGGCTGCTGGGCGGCTTTGATTTCGTTGAGTTCGTGGTCGCCACGGATCACCAGCGCAATCAGCTTGCCTTCTTCTTCGGCGCGCACAATCAGGGTCTTGATGGTCTTTTCAATCGGCAGATTGAATTTCTCCACCAAGGCCGCGATGGTCTTGGTGTCCGGTGTATCCACCAGGCGCAGTTCTTCGGCCGGTGCAGGGCGCGAAGTTTCCCGTGGCACGGCTTCGGCTTTTTCGATATTCGCCGCGTAGTCCGAACCGTTGCTGAACACGATGTCGTCTTCGCCGGACTCGGCCAGTACGTGGAATTCGTGGGAGCCGGCGCCGCCGATGGAACCGTTGTCCGCTTCAACCGGGCGGAATTTCAGGCCCAGGCGCGTGAATACATTGCAGTAGGCCTGGTGCATGCGGTCGTAGGTGACCTGCAGCGATGCCTGGTCAGGGTGGAACGAATAGGCATCTTTCATGATGAATTCGCGACCGCGCATCAAACCGAAGCGCGGGCGGATCTCGTCACGGAATTTGGTCTGGATCTGATACAGGTTCAGCGGCAGCTGCTTGTAGCTGCTCAGCTCGTTGCGCATCAGGTCGGTGATCACTTCTTCGTGGGTCGGGCCGGCGCAGAAATCGCGGCCGTGACGGTCCTTGAAGCGCAGCAACTCGGGGCCGTACTCTTCCCAGCGCCCGGATTCCTGCCACAGCTCAGCCGGTTGGGTGCTCGGCATCAACACTTCCAGAGAGCCGGCGGCGTTCATTTCTTCACGAACGATGGCTTCGACCTTGCGCATCACCTTCAAGCCCATGGGCAGCCAGGTGTACAGGCCGGAAGCGAGCTTGCGGATCATGCCGGCGCGCAGCATCAACTGATGGCTGATCACGACCGCGTCGGAAGGCGTTTCTTTCTGTGTGGCGAGCAAATATTGACTGGTACGCATGGTAGGCCGTTGTCGGTTGCTTGGACTTGAAATGACTTGGGATTGTACGGGCGGTTGCTGTCGGAGTACAGGCGTCAGAAGTGCAGGGCTTTGTGTGGGAGCTGGCTTTCCTGCGATGAAATCGCCTCGGTGCAACAGATGCACCGCGCCGTCCGCATCGCAGCATGGGTATCTACACAACTTTCAGTTGACCAATCTCCCTGTGGGAGCTGTCGAGCATCTGCGAGGCTGCGAAAGCGGTGGGTCAGGCGAAAAAAATGCCAGCAGTGCCGCCGCCTTCGCAGCCTCGCTGGGGCTCGACAGCTCCCACATTTTGAACCGAGTTCGACATGAATATCGGTCGGCTCTAAGGCCGCCGCGCTTTGTTTTTGATCTTGATCTGAGGCGCCCCGTCAACCACGCTGGCCGTAATTCGATATTGATTTGGGGGGTAAACCGGCAGGACGCCGGTTTAGCCGCCCCGCGCCATGGATGGCGCGTGGCGGCGGCCCCCCAAATCAATGTCGGATTACGGGCATGCCGAGCCTAGGCGAGGCACCAAGTGGTGGGGCGAAGCGTTTTGGGTTACTTTTTGCGCTCTTCAAAAAGTGACCCGCCGTAAGGGCGGAACCCTAAGCCGCCGTTACCGCAGCAACGGATATGTACTCGGTCAAACCCCAAAAAACGGTCGGCCCGAAGGCCGCCAAGCAAGCTCCTCGCCACACACCGTTGAAAGTTGTGTAGATACCCATGCGCATCGCAGGCAAGCCAGCTCCCACAGAACCGAGTTGGGTCAGTCTTCCTCAGGCGGATTCAACCGAATCCGCCGATTCTCCTGATACCAGTGCAACGCAATCAGCAGCAGCGTCGGCACGCCCAGCATGCAGGTGATCAGGAAGAAATGGTGATACCCGAACTTCTCCACCATCACCCCCGAATACCCGCCGATCAGGCGCGGCAGCAGCAGCATGATCGAGCTGAGCAGGGCGTATTGGGTGGCGGAAAACTTGAGGTTGGTCAGGCTCGACAAGTAGGCAACGAAGGCCGACGTCGCCATCCCTGAGCTGAAGTTATCCAGGGAAATCGTGAAAATCAGCATCTGCAAGTCGGGGCCCATGTCGGCCAGCGCCACGAACAGCAGGTTGGTACCGGCGGAGAACACTCCGCCGATAAACAGGATCGGCAAAATGCCGAACCGCACGATCAACAGGCCGCCCATGCCGGCGCCGAGCAGGGTCATGATCAGGCCGAAGATCTTGCTGACCCCGGCGATCTGGTCCTTGGTAAAGCCCTGGTCGATGTAGAACACGTTGGCCATCACGCCCATTACCGTGTCGGACATGCGATAGGTGGCGATCAGCCCCAGCAGCAGCAACGCCTGCCAGCGGTAGCGCAGGATAAAGTCGTTGACCGGCGTGAGCACCGGCGCCAGGCCTCGGCGGCCCATGGCCGAGAGGCACAGCGCGGTGAGGGTTATATAGAGGATGGCACGCAGGAACGCGCGATCGTCCATCAGCAAATCCCACAGGCTTACGCCCTGGAACACCACGCTGGCGAAATCGGTGTTGTACAACTGGGTAAACATCGCCGGAACCGACACCAGCAACACGATCAGCACAAACACCGAGGCGAGCTGATGCACGAAGCTGTAGCGCCCGGCCTGCAGCTGGGTGCGCAGCGGTACATTGGGTTCGCGCATGAACAAGGTAGTCAGCAGCGCCGGGATCATCAGCACGCCAAACAGCACGTAGGTGCCAGCCCAGGCCGAGTGTTTATAGTTGAAGCCGGTGGAACCGAACCCTTCGGCGAAAAACAGTGCGCCCGCGGTAGCCAGCAGGGCGGCGATGCGATAACCGGACATATAGCTGGCGGCGAGGGCGGCCTGGCGGCTGTCGTCGGCGATTTCCAGGCGGTAGGCATCAACCGCGATGTCCTGGGTGGCGGACGCGAAGGCGACGACCACGGCGATAGCGATCAACCAGGACAAGTGTTTCTGCGGGTCGCAAAAGCCCATGCCGATCAATCCGAGGATCACCAGCGACTGGGCCAGTACCAGCCAGGAGCGACGGCGTCCGAGTTTACCGAGCAGTGGCAGGCGCCATTGGTCGAGCAGCGGCGACCACACCCATTTAAAGGCATAGGCCAGACCGATCAGGCTCGCATAACCGATGGTCTCGCGCGCCACACCGGCTTCACGCAACCACACTGAGAGCGTCGAGAACACCAACATGTAAGGCAAACCGGCGGCAAAGCCGAGCAACAACAGCACTAACGTCGAGGGGCTGGCATAGGCGGCGAGCGCGGCGCGCCAGGTTTTACGGGGCATGGGCTGGAGTCTGCCTCAGATTCACGGAAACAAAGCGCGCACTCTAACCGCTGTGCTCTACCGGGCGCCAGCCATGGCGCTGAATATCCACGCGATTATTGCGGACTGTGACGCCTTCATCGCGCAAACGTGCGCGTTGCTCGTCACCCGAGGCACTGCCCACCGGCAGACTTATCCGACCACCGGCACCCAGCACGCGGTGCCAGGGTAATTTGGTGTCGTCGGGGAGTTGGCTCAGGGTACGGCCAACCCAGCGTGCCGCGCGACCGAGGCCAGCTAGTTGGGCCAGCTCGGCGTAGCTCACCACGCAGCCTTCGGGTACTTGCGCCAAGGTCAGGTAAAGCGCGGTGCGGCGCATTTCGGCGGGGCTTTGCGGGGACTCGGCGGGTTGATTCACTGTGGGTATCCGTTGAGATCGTCTGTCTTATTGTAAGAAACGTCTGTAAACATGGTCTCGACAATTGAACTGAACATAAATCCTTGAGTCAGTCGTAGCTGACACGATAATGCCTTCTTTTTCGCCAACTTCGAGCCTCGAATCCGCTTATGTTGTCCAGAACCCTGCTATGCCTCGCTGTTTTCAGCGCCTCCACGCCTTTGCTGGCCGATACCGTCTGGTTGAAGAACGGTGACCGCCTGACCGGCAAGATCAAGGTCTTCGACGGCGGCAAGCTGTTGATCCAGACCGATTATGCGGGCGCGATTCCCGTGGACTGGAAGCAGGTGAAAACCCTGGAAAGCGACCAGGAACTGCTGGTCAAGCAGGACGCCTACACCGGCGAGAAGGCCAAATCGCTGCAAGCGGCGGACGACGGCAAAGTGGTACTGGCCAATGGCGAAGCGCCCAAGACCGTCGAGCTGGCCAGCATCCAGCAGATCATCAAGCCAAAGCCTGTGATCACGGACCTGGTGTGGAAAGGCAATGTGGACATGGCGCTGGACTACAAGCGTGCCGACAAAGACACCAACGATTACGACGTCGATTTCAAGACCACCGCGCGTCATGGCCAATGGCGCCATACCGGGCAGGGCGAATACAACCGCGAATTCCAGGACGATGTCACCACCACCGACAACTGGGCCCTGGAATACGACCTGGACCGCTTCCTGACCGAACATTGGTTCTGGCAGGGGCGCTTGACCTACAAGCGCGACAAGGTCGAAGACCTGGCCCGCCAGCGCACCGTCGGTACCGGCCCGGGCTATCAGTTCTGGGACGATGAGCTGGGCGCCTTTTCCCTCGGCTCGCTGGTCAACCGCACCGACTACGAATACGCCGATGGCGGCAAGGACAATTTCTATTCCCTGGCCATGAAGTGGAACTACAACCGCTACCTGATCGGCAAGACCGTCGAGTTCTTCACCGACGGCGAAGTCGGCAAGCCTATCGGCGGGCCGTCGGCGTATTCGCTGGATGCGGAAATGGGCCTGCGCTACAAAGTCACCGAGTGGGCCTCCCTCAACCTCAAGGCCGAGCGCGACGTTATCAGCGGCGACTCCGACAGCAGCTTGAGCAAGACGCGCTACACCGCAGGGTTTGGCGTGGCCTGGTAACACCGGCGAACAAAACCTGCCTGGCAACCTTTGCGGTTATTGATTACCTTGCGTTGAGATCCATTCCCATAAGCCATGGGCGGCTGCATACCCGAGGAGTCAAACGTTGAGCGCACAGGTTGCCAAGAACGCCCGAGAGCTGTTGCTCAAGGAATACCGTGGGGCTCTCTCCACACACTCCAAAGCCATGCCTGGCTTCCCGTTCGGTTCGGTCGTGCCGTACTGCCTCGACGCGCAGGGCCAGCCGTTGATCCTGATCAGCCGTATCGCCCAGCACACCCACAACCTGCAAAAAGACCCGAAGTGCTCGTTGCTGGTAGGTGAGCGGGGCGCGGATGACGTGCAGGCGGTCGGGCGCCTGACCTACCTGGCGCAAGCCGAAAAACTGGAGGAGGGCGTTGCCATCGAGGCGGCGGCCGAGCGTTATTACCGCTACTTCCCTGATTCGGCCAACTACCACAAGGCCCACGACTTCGATTTCTGGGTACTCAAGCCGGTGCGCCACCGTTACATCGGCGGCTTTGGCGCAATCCACTGGGTCGACCAGTTGACCCTGGCCAACCCGTTCGCGGGCAAGGCCGAGCGCAGCATGGTCGAGCACATGAACAGCGATCACGCCAAGGCCCTGGCCCATTACGTAGAGTTGGCCGGCCTGCCTGCGTCGCAGCCTGCGCAATTGGCCGGTATCGACAGCGAAGGCATGCACCTGCGCATCGGTCAGTCCTTGCATTGGTTGCCGTTTGCAGAATCTTGCAACACCCCGACACAGGTACGCGAAGCCCTGGTTTCATTGGCTCACGCCGAGGTTTGGCCGAAAAAAGAAGCCGTTGACGCTTGAATTCACGAAATGGCGACGTCATCTAAGGTGGACTGGCAAGGCATTCTTGCGTTGAGGAACCATTTGATGCGCCCTTTTTTATTGCTCTTTCTGCTGTTTCCGGTGTTGGAGCTGTTCGTATTCGTTCAAGTCAGCAGCGCGATCGGGTTTTTCCCGGCCCTGCTGTTGATCATTCTCGGCTCGATGCTCGGCGTCCTGGTGCTGCGCGTCGCCGGCCTGACCACGGCGCTGCGTGCCCGTGAAAGCCTGAACCGTGGCGAGCTGCCCGCGCAGACCATGCTTGAAGGCCTGATGATGGCCCTGGCCGGTGGCCTGTTGATCCTGCCGGGCTTTATCAGTGACGTGGTCGGTCTGGTGATGTTGCTGCCGGTCACTCGCAAGCTGCTGGCGGGCAAGATGC
The DNA here is from genome assembly GCF_001983175.1 of Pseudomonas cedrina subsp. cedrina. GTDB lineage: Bacteria > Pseudomonadota > Gammaproteobacteria > Pseudomonadales > Pseudomonadaceae > Aquipseudomonas > Aquipseudomonas cedrina. The sequence goes on along the minus strand of NZ_MNPW01000001.1, from coordinate 434,369 downwards.
GCCAGCGCGCCGAGGAGGCCGCAATTCGCCAGCGTGCCTTCGCCGATGACCTGCAACCCCGTGGCGGTCCGGCTCCGCGCCAGCCGTTGGGGCGAGAAGGGGATGTGATCGAAGGCGAGTTCGAACACCGCGACAACAAATAAACGCTGCACCTGCACGGCACCTTCGGGTGCCGTGCTGCATTTACCCCGTGTCAGACACAAAAATTTTCATCCGCAGCCCCTTGTAATCACCGCCGTCGCCCTTATGTAAGGGTCACCGCAAGGTTTCTGGTGGTGACACTAGACAGACTTCCGCGTCTCGCCCCGCGAGCCGCGACCGGCACCGCCGGAATTTAACCCGCCGGAATTGATACCGGCCGATGAAAAACACAATTAGGAGAGATCGACAATGAAGCTTCGTCCTCTGCATGACCGCGTCGTCATCCGTCGCAGTGAAGAAGAAAAGAAAACCGCTGGCGGCATCGTCCTGCCAGGTTCGGCTGCTGAAAAAGCCAACCACGGTGTGATTCTGGCTGCGGGTCCGGGCAAGGCTCTGGAAAACGGTGAAGTACGTGCGCTGGCCGTGAAAGTGGGTGACAAGGTTGTTTTCGGCCCTTACTCCGGCAGCAACACTGTGAAAGTCGACGGCGAAGACCTGCTGGTAATGAGCGAGAACGAGATTCTTGCCGTTCTGGAAGACTGATTTCCCCGCTCATTTTCCCGTTACTACAAAGTATTTAAGGAATATCGATCATGGCTGCTAAAGAAGTTAAATTCGGCGATTCCGCCCGCAAGAAAATGCTCACCGGTGTCAACATCCTGGCTGACGCGGTAAAAGCGACCCTGGGCCCTAAAGGCCGTAACGTGATCATCGAGAAAAGCTTCGGCGCTCCGACCATCACCAAGGACGGCGTTTCGGTAGCAAAAGAAATCGAACTGGAAGACCGTTTCGAAAACATGGGCGCGCAGCTGGTCAAAGACGTTGCCTCCCGTGCCAACGATGACGCAGGCGACGGCACCACCACCGCCACCGTTCTGGCCCAGGCCATCGTCAACGAAGGCTACAAGGCCGTCGCTGCCGGCATGAACCCGATGGACCTCAAGCGCGGTATCGACAAGGCGACCATCGCCATCGTTGCCGAGCTGAAAAACCTGTCCAAGCCATGCGCTGACACCAAGGCTATCGCTCAGGTAGGCACCATCTCCGCCAACTCCGACAGCTCCATCGGCGACATCATTGCCGAAGCCATGGAAAAAGTCGGCAAGGAAGGCGTGATCACCGTTGAAGAAGGCTCGGGCCTGGAAAACGAACTGTCGGTTGTAGAAGGCATGCAGTTTGACCGTGGCTACCTGTCCCCGTACTTCGTCAACAAGCCGGACACCATGGTTGCCGAGCTGGACAGCCCGCTGATCCTGCTGGTCGACAAGAAAATCTCCAACATCCGCGAAATGCTGCCAGTACTGGAAGCCGTTGCCAAAGCCGGCCGCCCACTGCTGATCGTTTCCGAAGACGTTGAAGGCGAAGCCCTGGCGACGCTGGTTGTGAACAACATGCGTGGCATCGTCAAAGTCGCAGCCGTCAAGGCTCCAGGCTTCGGCGATCGTCGCAAGGCCATGCTGCAGGACATCGCCGTATTGACCGGCGGTACCGTTATCTCCGAAGAGATCGGCCTGAGCCTGGAAAGCGCCACCCTGGAAAACCTGGGTAGCGCCAAGCGCGTGACCATCTCCAAGGAAAACACCATCATCGTTGACGGTGCTGGCGTTGAAGGCGACATCGAATCGCGTATCGCCCAGATCCGTGCCCAGGTTGCCGAGACCTCCTCGGACTACGACCGTGAAAAACTGCAAGAGCGTCTGGCCAAGCTGTCCGGCGGCGTTGCAGTAATCAAGGTTGGCGCCGGTTCCGAAGTTGAAATGAAAGAGAAGAAGGCCCGCGTTGAAGACGCCCTGCACGCAACCCGTGCAGCCGTTGAAGAAGGCGTGGTACCTGGCGGTGGCGTTGCGCTGATCCGTGCTCTGGAAGCCCTGACCAACCTGACCGGCGACAACGCCGACCAGAACGTCGGTATCGCTGTGCTGCGTCGTGCTGTTGAAGCACCGCTGCGTCAGATCGCTGCCAACTCCGGTGACGAGCCAAGCGTCGTGGTTAACCAGGTCAAGAGCGGCCAGGGTAACTACGGTTACAACGCTGCGTCCGGTGAATACGGCGACATGATCGAAATGGGCATCCTGGACCCTACCAAGGTGACTCGTTCGGCGTTGCAAGCGGCATCCTCCATCGGCGGTCTGATCCTGACCACCGAAGCGGCGATCGCTGAAGCACCGAAGAAAGACGGTGGTTCTGGCGGTGGTATGCCAGACATGGGCGGCATGGGTGGCATGGGCGGCATGATGTAAGCCAGCCTTACCCCCGTACCGAAAAGCCCCGCCTGCAGTGATGCAGGCGGGGCTTTTTAATGGCGCGAATAAGCCTGGTGTAGTGAGCGGGCTTGCCCCGCGCTGGGCTGCGAAGCGGCCCTAACTCAGGCGCCCCTATTTATCCTGGGGCTCGGCGGTGGCTTTATTGGGGCCGCTTCGCAGCCCAGCGCGGGGCAAGCCCGCTCACTACAAGGATTCGTGAGCGGCGTATCAATGGGCAATAGGCGACGATTTTCTATGCGCCACCGTGGTAAATCTGTGAAGGTATAGTGAAAATCTCGTTCAATCGAAATATCGGTTGAAAACCTATATCGATAGCCTTCCCGGCCTATCCCTGAACCCCGCTTGGCCTTAAGCTGCGCGAGCCATCACGGCCGTTACCGCGTACGGAGACACTGCCCATGCGAATTTTATTGGTTGAAGACAACCGCGATATTCTGGCCAACCTGGCCGATTACCTGGGGTTGAAGGGTTACACCGTGGACTGTGCGCAGGACGGTTTGTCGGGCTTGCACCTGGCCGCCACCGAGCATTACGACCTGATCGTGCTCGACATCATGCTCCCCGGCATCGATGGCTACACCCTGTGCAAACGGCTGCGCGAAGATGCGCGGCGCGACACGCCGGTGATCATGCTGACTGCCCGCGACCAACTGGATGACCGGCTGCAGGGCTTCAAGTCCGGCGCCGATGATTACCTGCTCAAGCCGTTTGCCCTGTCGGAGCTGGCCGCGCGCATCGAGGCGGTGCTGCGCCGTGCCCAGGGTGGCGGACGTCGCGCCCTGCAAGTCGCCGACCTGAGCTACGACCTCGATACCCTGGAAGTGACCCGCGAAGGTCGCCTGCTCAAGCTCAACCCGGTCGGCCTGAAGCTTTTGGCGGTGCTGATGCAGAAGAGCCCTCACGTATTGCGCCGCGAGATTCTCGAAGAAGCGTTGTGGGGCGATGACTGCCCGGACAGCGACAGCCTGCGCAGCCATGTTCACCAACTGCGCCAAGTGATCGATAAACCGTTCGCCAAGCCGTTGCTGCAAACGGTGCACGGCGTTGGTTATCGCCTGGCCGAGGGTCGTGATGGAGTTTAAGCAGAGCCTTGCCCAGCGGATCATCATTGCCTTTGCGTTGATGAGCGCATTGGTGGCGGGGGCCTTCGCCATGGGCATCATCGCGACCGTGCACCTGGTCGAAGAGAAGCTGATTTCGGCAGGGTTGGGCGGAGACCTGCAACGCCTGCTGCTGATGGACACGGTCGAGGACTGGCGGCACCGGCCCGAGCCGGACCAGTTGTTCTATTTCAGCGGCGGGCCTGGCGACTTTGAGTTGCCCAAGGACCTGCGCCACCTTGAGCCCGGCTTCCATGAAGTGTTTCGCGAATCGCTGTCGTACCACGCCATGGTCGAAGTGGTCGACGGCCGACGTTACGTGCTGTTGCAGGATCAGAGCGACTTCGAAGAGCGCGAGCGGGTGCTGTTTGCGGTGGTCATGGTGGGCTTCGTGCTCAGCCTGGCGCTGGCGGTATTTCTTGGCTGGGTGCTGGCGCGCAAAGTGATGGCGCCGGTCGTGCGCCTGGCCCGCCAGGTCCGTCACCGTGACCAGTTGCTGGGCCTGGCACCGCCGTTGGCGCCGGACTACGCAGCGGATGAAGTGGGAGAGCTGGCCGTGGCATTCGACGCCACATTGGGGCGCCTGCGCCAGGCGCTGTCCCGTGAGCAGCTGTTTACCAGCGACGTCAGCCACGAGTTGCGTACGCCCTTGATGGTACTGGCCAGCTCCTGCGAACTGTTACTGGAAAACCCGGCGATCGATCAGCGTGGGCGTAATCAGGTCGAGCGCATCGCCCGTGCCTGCGAAGAAATGCGCGAACTGGTACAGACCTTCCTGATGCTGGCCCGCGCCGAGCATGACGACGGCACCATGTCGCCCCAGGTTACCCTGGAGCAGGTGGCCGATGACCTGCTCGGTATCTGGCGTGAACCTATCGAGCGCAAGGGCCTGGAGCTGATCTACCAGCCGGGCAACCCGTTGGATACCCGTTATAACGCCACCTTCCTGCACGCCGTCATGGGCAATCTGCTGCGCAACGCCTTGCATTACACCGAGCACGGCTTCATTCGGCTTACCCTGGAGCCGAGTGGATTTGTGGTGGAAGACTCCGGTGTAGGCATACCCGAGGACAAACGCGAAGCGATGTTCGAGCCATTCGTGCGCGGCAACGAGAAGCGCGGGGACGGCCTTGGCCTGGGTCTGTCGCTGGTTCAGCGGATCTGCGAGAACCAGGGTTGGAGCGTGAGCCTCAGCACCATGGAGCCCAATGGTTGTCGCTTTCATGTGCAATTGAGTCAGGCCAGCGCCTGATTCCACCCTCTGCCGTTATCCTGCCAGAGGTCCCCGCAATTCGGCGAAGATGGCCCCATGCTATTGCTTATCTCTGTAAAGTCTTGAAATGTATGGGGATTGGACAGGACAAGTTTTTCACAAAGGGTTGACCTCTTGATCACAGACTGCTGCCTAAGGTTGTCGGCATCAGCAACTGGAGATCTGCAAGATGTCGACCCCGATCAAACTTGAATTTTCCGACAAGTACGACGACGAGCATGCCCACGAATATTTGCTCAAGCATCAGGACAATCTGGCTCGCCGGTTGTCCCACAAACGCGACGAGCAATTGGCCCGTGGCGCGCTGGCGATGGCGGGTGAGCCCGGCCTGGTGCTTGACCTGCCGTGCGGAGCCGGGCGTTTCTGGCCGCTGCTGGCCGAAAAACCCAACCGTGTGATTATCGGTGCCGATAACTCTGCATCCATGTTGAAGGTCGCGTCGGTCGCCCAGCCCGCCGAAGTGGTGAAACGGGTACGACCCTTGCAGACATCTGCGTTTGATATCGAGCTGCCGGATAACTCGGTCGACAGCATTTTTTGTATGCGCCTGTTGCACCACATTGGTGACCCGGCGCACCGGCTGGCGATATTGCGGGAGTTTCAGCGCGTTACCCGTGACAGCGTGATCATTTCGCTGTGGGTCGACGGCAATTTCAAAGCCTGGAAACGCAAGCGTCTCGAAGGGCAGCGTCGCAAGAAAGGTGAGCAGGAAGGTTACCAAAACAGATTTGTGTTACCGGCTGCTACTGTCGAAGCGGAATTCGAGGAAGCCGGGTTTCGTGTTCAGGAGTCCCTGGACTTCATACCGCTGTACGCCATGTGGCGGGTGTATGTATTGCGCAAGAGGTAACACGATGGCAGTTGAGTGCGTAGCAGGCAGTCACGTAGCGCCCGAAGAGAGATTCGATTATTTCTGGCGTCAGCAAGGCGAGTGGGTTGAAGAGCCCAACCGCCGGCGGGGTGGTGAAAGTGGCGTGCAGCGCGTAATGAGCGCCAATGGACGCTTGCTCTACAGCAAGCGCCAGACCGGACATATCTACCGCAGCTGGCTGCACCCCTTCGGCCGCCCCACCGTGTTACGCGAGCGCGACGCCATCAAAGGCCTGCGCCTGTTGGAAGTGCGCGTCCCGGAGATGGTGTTCTGCGAAGCGCGCCGCGACCCCGAGCACCGCTGGCAGGCCCTGCTGGTGACAGCCGCCCTCGACGGCTTCGATGAAATTGAAAACTGGTACGCCGCCGGCGGCCGTGAGCGCTACGGTGAGGGGGTACACGAGCGTGTACTCAAGGAATTGGCCGGCACCCTGGCGCGCATGCACAAAGGCCGCTGGCAGCATGGTTGCCTGTACATCAAGCATATTTTCGTACGGGTGACGGGCGAAGGTGACTCGGCCAATGTTCAAGTGGCGCTGCTGGATTTCGAGAAATGCCGCCAGCGCCTGACCGCTTATCGGGCAGCGTCCCATGACATGCTGCAATTGCGCCGCCATTCGTCGTGGAGCGATACCGACTGGCAAAAACTCAGCTACTTTTACGAGACGGCGTTTGGCAGCGCTATCAAGGGTTTAAGCAGATGAAGCTAGAAATAGCACGAGGTTTGTTTCTGGTCGGGGCGCTGGGCGTTGCAGCCGTGGCGCTGGCGGCGTGGGAACAGCCTCGCACACAGGTGCTCAGTGCAACGCACAGTGGCGAGCAATGCCCCCTGCCGCGCGTTGCCAAGGCAAGTGTGGCGGTCAAGCCTGATCATGACCTGTTGCTGTTCATGTTCGGCATGTCGCAAGGCATGAGGCCGCAGAGTTGAAACGGTTCAGACAACAATACAAGGCCTCGCCATGCGAGGCCTTTTTTTTGAACCTAAATCGCACCCGCTTATCACTCAAGCGGGGATTGTCGCGGCAGGGATGCGCTGCCGGCTGTCTGGGCTGCAGGGTCTGCCTTGGTCAGCACCGTGTACACAGTGGGCAGGACGAACAAGGTGAATAGCGTCCCGATCGACATGCCGGTGGCGATCACCAGGCCAATATCAAACCGGCTGACCGCGCCTGCTCCGCTGGAAAAAATCAGCGGAATCACCCCCAATACAGTTGCCATGGTCGTCATCAGCACAGGTCGCAAGCGGATTGCGGCGGCCTCCTCGACGGCGGCGCCGGGTGACAGGCCTTGTTCCTCGCGCAGTTGGTTGGCGAATTCGACGATGAGGATGCCGTGCTTACTGATCAGGCCGATTAACGTGACCAGGCCGATCTGCGTGTAGATGTTCAGGGTCGACCAGCCCAGGAACAGCGCGACCAATGCACCACATATCGACAGCGGCACCGTCATCAGTATCACCATGGCGTCGCGCAGGCTGCCAAACTGTGCCGCCAGCACCAGGCCGATGATTGCCAATGCCAGGCCGAAAGAGCCCCAAAGCGCATTTCCCTCCTGAACAAACTGGCGGGTAGCGTTGCTGTAATCGAAGGTGTAACCGGGCGGCGCCTCCTCCTCGGCGATGGTTTGCAGGGTTTGCAGCGCATTGCTCATGCCCACAATCGGAAACCCGGACACGATGACCGAGTTGAGCTGTTGGAACTGATTCAACTGCCGTGGCCGCACCCGTTGGCTGGATACCTTGATCAACGTCGAAAGAGGCAGCAGTTGACCCTTGGCGTTTTTGACGGCGTAGTGGCTCAACCATTGCGGGCTGTCCCGGTAGGTGCGCTCGACCTGGGCAATCACTCTGTAGAGCTGGCCTTCGATACTGAACCGGTTGATTTCCGTTTCCGCCAGCAGGGTTGCCAGCGTCAGGCTCAGGTCTTCCATGGATACGCCCATTTGCGCGGCCTTGGTCCGGTCGATATCGATCACCACTTCGGGGCGGTCGAACGCCAGGTCGATGTCCACGTAGGCAAATTTCCCTGAGTCGATCGCGCGCTGTTTGACGCGTTCGGCCACGCTCATCATCGACTCATAGTCTTGCTGGGAACTGATCACGAACCCGAACGGCAGCCCTTCGCCTCCTCCCGGCAGGGAGGGCAGGCTGAAGGCGAAGACTTGAAGGCCGGGGATACTGTCGAGTTTTTCGCGTAAGGGCCCCAGGACCTGCGCCTGTGTCCGATCACGCTCTTTCCAGGGTTTGAGTAGAAAGCCCCCGACCCCCGAATGCACGCCTTCAAGGCCGTTGATCTGGAATGAAGCCTGGTATTCGGGCAGGGTCTTGAACGGCTCGATAAAGTCTTGCGTATAAGAATTCAGATAGGAAAGGTTGGTAGGCTGCGGCGCATTGGAAAGGATGAATATCAGGCCCTGGTCCTCATCGGGGGCCAGTTCCGACAGGGTGAACATGAGCATCACCGGAATCAGGCCGAGGACGAGCAGGGCGAATACCAGAACCACCGAGCGCGCCTTCATGACCTGATGCAGGCGGCGCTGATAGCGGCTTTTCAATGTATTGAAGAAACAATCCAGGATCAGGGCCAGGCCTTTTGGCTGTTCCCCTGGGCGCAGCAGCACGGCGCACATCATCGGTGACAGCGTCAGCGCCACGATACCGGAAATCACGACGGCGCCGGCGAGCGTCAGGGCGAACTCCTTGAACAACGCACCCGTAAGACCTTGCAGGAAACCGATAGGTGTATACACCGCGGCCAGTGCGATGGTCATGGACACCACTGGCGCACAAATCTCCCTTGCGCCTCTGATTGCAGCTTCAAGGGGGGACTGACCCCTTTCGATATGCCGGTGAATGTTTTCCATTACCACGATGGCATCATCGACGACCAGGCCGATCGCCAGAACCATGGCCAGCAGCGTCAGGATATTGATGGAGTACCCCATTGCTTGCATGAAGACCAGCGTGCCGATCAAGGACAGTGGAATAGTGATCACCGGAATCATCACCGAACGCAACGAACCGAGAAATAAAAACACCACCAGCACGACTATCAGCACGGCCTCCATCAGGCTGGACAGCACTTGGTCGATAGAGGCGTTGATGTACAGCGTCGAGTCATAGGCAACGTTCACGTCCAGGCCGGGCGGGGCCTGCGATTGCAATTGCGGCAGCAGTTCGCGAACGTGCCTGGCCAATTCCAGCGGGTTGGCCTCGGGGGTCGGCTTGATGCTGATATAGATAGCAGGCACACCGTTGAACGTACTGAAACTCTCGTAGTTCTGTGAGCCCATTTCCACCCGTGCCACATCACCCAGGCGTACCTGGCTGTCGCCATTGGTTTTCAGGGGGATCGCACTGAAGCCCTCGACCGATTGGAGTTCGGTGTTGGTCTGGACGCTGGTGACCACCCATTCACCGGTCACATCACCTGCGGTGGGTTGCACGTTGTAGCGCTTGATTGCCTGCGCGACCTCGCTGGCGCTCAAACCAAACCCGGCGAGTTTTATCGGATCCAGCCACAGGCGCATGGCGAAGCTCTGGTTACCGATGATCTGGGCTTCGGCCATCCCCGGCAGGGTCACCAGCCGAGGCTGGACCACACGCCGCAGGTAATCGGTGATCTGTGCATTGTTCATGGTTTCGCTGGAAAAACTCAGGTACATCAGCGCGGTATTGTCCGCCGCGACTTTGCTCAAAATCGGCTCTTCAATGTCGCGAGGCAACTGGTTCCTGACTTCATTGGTCTTGGCCAGCAGGTCGGTGAACAAGCTGTCGTTGTCGGCACCGACTCGGCCGTAGATCGAGATGACCGAAATGTTCTGGCGGCTGGAAGACTTCATGTAATCGATGCCTTGCGCGCTTGCCAGGCTCTTTTGCAGCGGTTGGGTGATGTAGCTCTGAACACTTTCGGCACTTGAACCCGGGGAAACCGTGGTCACCGTGATCAGCGCACTTTCCATTGTTGGGAATTGGCGCAGTGGCAGTTTCCCGTAGGCCTGCAAGCCCAGTAACACGATCAGCAGACTCACCACCAGCGCAAGTACCGGGCGGCGGATGAACAGGTCGGTGAAGGTCATTCCTGATGCTCCCGACGGGCCGGCAGTGGCCGGTCACCTGGCTGAGTCCTGTCAATGCTGATGCGCACCGAGGTGCCATGCTCCAGCTTGTTCTGGCCGGCAGTGACAATCTGTTCACCCTGATGCAGGCCTTGTTCAACCACCACAAGGCCATCACGCCGCTCGCCGGTCTGGACCAGGCGGCGCTCGACGATCAGGACCGGCGTACCGTCCTCATGCAGCGCCTGCCCCTCGCTGTCGTCGGGTTGTGTCACAACGTATACGTATTGGCCGTAGGGACTGAACGTAATCGCGCTTTCCGGGATTACCGTGCGCAATGCCGGGTCAGCCAGCAGTATCCGCAGGTCGGCGAACATGCCTGGCAGCAGGCTTTCGGGTGGGTTGGCCAGGGTCGCGCGGACCAACACATTTCGGGTGCTGTCATCAACGATCGGGTTGATCGCGCTGACGTTGGCGATGCTGAAAACATCTGGGCGTGCGGAGACTCCGACCTGAACCGACTGGCCGATCCTGATCAGTTGCGCGGCTTGCTCGGGGACATAGAAATCAACGAAAAGGCTACTGGTGTCCTGCAGGCTGGCGATCACTGTGCCACTTTGCAGGAAGTCACCCCTGTCGACCTGGCGAATACCAATGGTGCCGCTGAAAGGGGCGACGATGTGTTTCTTTTTCAGCGCTTCGTGACGTTGCGCAACAATAGCATTGTGCCGCTTGAACTCGGCACTGAGCCGGTCGTACTCGCCTCGGGAGATGGCGTTGATCGCCACCAGTTCCTTGCCGCGTGCCAAGTTCTGCCGGGCCAGGCTTTGGTCGGCCTGCGCCATGTCCAGCTCGGCCTGTTCGGTCTGATGCTCAAGCTGCAGCAACAGTTGCCCTGCCTCGACCGCTTGTCCCGACTCGAAGAGCAACTGCGTGACGACGCCGGGCACTTGCACACTCAGATCGATCCCTTGCGCTGCTTTGACCGTGCCGGCCGCCGGCAACTGGCGCTGCCAGCGTTTTTCAAAAACACTGGACACCGCCACGCTCACGGGCGGTTTCGGCGCATGCAGAATCTGCAGTTGTTGGTAAACCCAGAGTGCTTTGTAACCGGCAAGCATCAGTACGACTAACAGGACGATGCTGAGCATGGTAATCATCCGACGGCCCGGCATGGCTGGTTCCTTATGGGGGTAGGTTGCGCGGCGCTGCATGAAGGGCGCACAGGCAGGACCGTCCGGCGGCCCGATGAGCGCCGCAGTTTTCACGAGAAAGAAGGGAGGGATAAGCAGTAAAGTCGGGAGTTTCTGTAGGGATACAGATCGCGGGGCGAAAGACATTTCCGTATGTCTTGTAGGGGCAGTACGAGTGTTACGGGGGGAGAGCGCCTGAGCGTCAGATCAGATGCAGATGGTTATCCCAGAGCCCTGCCGGCAACTCCAGCGGTTCGGCTGCCAGCTGTTTCTGGCGGCAATCGTAGAAGCGGCAACGGCCCTGGCCCGATGTCACGACAAACCCATCGTCCACTGCGCCCACGCCGGCGCAATCAGGCAAGGGCGCATCCAGGCGTAGCGCACCGCTGTCCATGTCCCAGATGAAGAAGCGGTTGCCCCGCGGCGCGGTCAACGCCACCAGGCGCAGTTCGCTGTGCACCGCGACGCTGGCGGTGTAGTGCCCCATGGCCTGCAATTGTTCATCGGCCACCGGGAAGGCCGCGAACGGCTGGCCCGGACGTTTGATCGCCAGCAACTCCGAGCGCTCCTGGGACGGCCCCATGAATTGCTGGCCGGTGAGGATGGTGCCATCGCTGGCGATCCCCATATGGCGCACGCTGTTCATCTGCTGGCCCAGGGTTTCCTTGCTGATCAGGCTGCCATCGCGGTGCATCAGTACCAGGCTCGGTTCCATGGCGTCGAGGTTCATCTCCACGCGGCTTTCGGCTTCGGTACGTATGCCGCCGTTGGCTACCACCAGGGTCTCGCCATCGGGCATCCACGACACCTGGTGCGGGCCAATGCCGTGGGTGGAGATTTCGCCGTCATGCACCAGCCGTTCGCCTTCGAACCGGTACACGCCGAGCAGCCCACGGCCGGGGTCGGACGTGTCGTTTTCGGTGGCGTACAGCCAGTCACCGCTCTTGTGGATGACCGCGTGGCCGTAGAAGTGGCGATTGACGTTGGAGGTGATGGTTTGCAGCAGCGCGCCATTGCGCAGGTCGACCAGGTAACTCTCGGTGCCCGGGCGACGGGCTACAAACAGCGCAATCGGCAGTGTCGGGTGGTTGATGATGTCGTGGCAACGCTGGCCGACCTGGGTGGCGAACACTTGTTTGCCGTCCAGGCGATAACCCACGGCGTAGTGCTTGCCGTCTGCATCATCGCGCGCCGACAGCAGCAGCGGGCCCGCGGATTTGCCTTTGAATAGCGTCCAGCCACCCAACGTGAGCGCGCTGAGCAGCACGCTGCCAACGGCCAAAACCTGTCGCCTGAGCATCATCAGTCACCGTCGTTGGCGTTAAAGCCCAGTTGGATGCCCAGCGCCTTGGCCAGCTCGCCTTCGTGCAGGCGGTGGACAACGTTGAGGCTGTCATAGATATCGTTGAGCTGCTGGCGCCCGGCGTCGTCGGCCAGCAGTTCATTGAGGGTGCGCTGGTTGCTGGCGAACAGTTTCAAGGATGCGGCATAGGCGGCGTCGATCTTGTCGGCCAGCGGCTTCTGCTCGGACGGCAGCAGGCCGCGCAAACCTTTGTTGTCGACCCCGACCCACACGGTCTGGGCAGCGGCGAGGCTGGCCTCAAGGCTTTGCAGGGACGACTGGCTGCGCCATGCGTCGGCCTGGAACGGCTGCGCAATGCCCTTGGTCTGGCGACCCATCGGCGTGCCGAGCTTTTTCTTCAGGGTGTCCAGGGCGGTCACCTGGACGCGTAGCAGATCGGCGATGGCTTCGTGGGAATCGGCGTAGCGTTGGTTCGGAAACTTGGTCATCTGCGCCAACATGCCGTCGGTGCTGTTCCAACTGGCCAGGATCTCTTCGGCGAGGGCCTTCTGACGCTCGCCGATGGCCACCAGCAGCGGGCAGTAACGGGCTTTCTGGGCGTCGTCGGCGAGGTCGGTCTTGGCGTCGTAGAGAATGTACTCGTAGGCCGACAGGCCTTGCACCACGACGCTGGACTTGGCCAGGGCCGCGCCATCGATCTGTGGCTGGCTGGCAACCAGTTGCTCGACCTGGCGGCCGACCAGGTTCTTCTTGTCCGGCCAGAACTGCACCTGCCACGCACGGTTGCCTTCAGCCAGCGGGCCGATCAACAGCGGTTGCAGTTCGGCCCAGGCTTTCTGCGCATGCAGGAAGTCGGCGCGGGCAGTGTCCAGGCTTTCCTTGCCCTGGCAATAGGCCAGGGCGCTGACGGCCAATTGGCGGTCGGCTTCGACCCAACGGCTGTAGGTTGGCAGGATCACTTGCTTGGCGATGGCCGCCGAGGTCACCGCTTGCGGGTCCTGGGGCGAGCAGGCGCCCAGGGCAAGGGCGGCAAGGCTGGTGAACAACAACTTGGGACGGAACATGTCGAGCTCCCTTCTGTAAGTGGGGCAAAGCTTATAGAGCATTCAGGAACGCCAGCAACGCAGCGCGTTGCTCGGCATTGAAGGACAACACATGCTGCTGCGCCGCCTGTGCTTCACCGCCATGCCACAGCACGGCTTCGAGCAGGTTGCGGGCGCGGCCGTCATGCAGGAACTGGGTGTGGCCACTGACGGTCTGCGTCAGGCCGATGCCCCACAACGGCGGCGTGCGCCAGTCGCGGCCACCGGCCTTGAATTCGGTGCGGTTGTCGGCCAGGCCCGGGCCCATGTCGTGCAACAGCAGGTCGGTGTAGGGGCGGATCACCTGGTTGGCCAGTTCAGGTTCGGCGGCAGAGGCCGACGTGGTGAACGACGGCGTATGGCAGCCCTGGCAGCCCGCTTGATAGAACAGGTTCTTACCGGCCAGCACCTGCGGCGAGTCGACGTCACGGCGCACCGGCACAGCGAGGTTACGCGTGTAGAACAGCACCAGGCGCAGGATATTGTCGCTGACTTCCGGCTCGCCCTGCGGGCCATTGCCGTTGGCTGCCTGTTTGCAGGCGACCTGGGTGTCGGTGCAGTCATCAAATGGCCTGAGAGATGTGGTGAGGCCCATATCACCAGAAAACGCGTGAACATTTTGTTGATTGAGATTGGGCTGACCGGCTTTCCAGCCGAAACGCCCCAGCACGGTTTTCTGCTGGGCGTCATCCCACACCTGGTTGGCACGGCCGACGATGGCGCCCTTGGCGGCGGTCTTCGGGTCGGTGTTGCGCAGGATATCGGCGTCGCTGATGGCTTCGAGCAAACCCAGGCCGATCATCGGCGGGGCGATGCGTGCCGAGAAGCGTGTGTCCGGCTGCATCGGGCCGTAGCTGAGCTGGGTGATCTGCAGGTCCGGCTTGCGCAACTCCACCACCGTGCCGTCCTTGAACGTGACGTTGACCGGGGTGTAGTCGACCCGCACCTTGCCTTCGGGCGCGACGCCGGGCACCGCCATGTCCTGCAGTTGCCCGCCGTAGACCGGTTCGGGCACCACGCCGGTCTGTTCGATGAGGCGCGCATAGTCCGGCTGATCCTGGGCAGACACAGGGATCGACAGGCGCACCAGCATCGACACCGCATTGGGGGCGTCGGGCAACGGCGGGTGGCCACGACCGTCTTTTATATGGCAGTTCTGGCAGGCATTGGTGTTGAACAGCGGGCCCAGGCCATCACGCGCCGTGGTGGTGGACGGCGCGATCACCCAGGGGCTGCGAAAGAAGCTGTTGCCCACGCTGAAATCCAGGCGACGCGTGGGCGACAGGTTGGCCGAAGGCAGGGAAAACGCGTTCTGGTCGCGCTTGTTCACCGTCGCGGCGCCGCCCGCTCGCGATTCACCGGGCTCGGCCTGGGTGAAGCGAGGCGCGTCATCGCAGGCAGCCAGGCTCAAGGCCAGCAGTGCTGCGTACAGGCGAAAAAGCGAACGGAACATCGAGTTTCCCGAGCGAAGACACAAAATGAGGGCGCAAAGTTTAACAGGGCGGGGCGCAATGAATAAGAGCAATTATCGTTTGGTCGAATCCGATTCATTCCCGCTAGAATGACCGCACATTTTTCTCTGGAGGTGGCCATGCAGGCTCTCGACGCTTTGCTCAACCGTGTTTCCGTGCCGCGCTTGCTGGAACCGGCACCGACCCAGGAGCAGCGCGACGTGCTGTTCGCCGCAGCCATGCGTGCGCCCGACCACGGGCAATTGCGGCCTTGGCGCTTCCTCACGGTTGAAGGCGCTGCCCGCGAGCAGATGGGCACGCTGCTGGCCGAAGCGGCCCGCCTGCAGGATGCCGACGCACCGCAAGCGGCCATCGACAAGGCGCAGAACGGTCCGTTGCGCGCGCCGCTTGTGGTGGTGGTGATTGCCCGTCTGCAGGAGCATTTCAAGGTGCCGAAATCCGAGCAACTGCTGGCCGCCGCCTGCGCGGCCCATGGCATCCTGTTGGCGGCTTATGCACAGGGGATTGGCGCGGTGTGGCGCACCGGCGAATTGTCCTATTCGGCCCACGTCGCCAAGGGCCTTGGGCTCACGGCGGGCGAGGAAGTGATTGGCTTCCTCTACCTGGGCACGCCGCAGAACCCGCCGCGTACGGCGCCGAAGGAAGACCTGACGCCCTTCGTGCAAGCCTGGCCCGGCGTTTAAACCACCACAATCCTGTGGGAGCTGGCTTGCCTGCGATAGTCTCGACTCGGACCCTCAGGGAAACCGAGTCGTCTGCATCGCGGGCAAGCCCGGCTCCCACAGGGGATCTCTAGGGTCCGAGGGATCGGTTTACACCTTGAACTGATCCATCAACTTCATCTGCTGGCTGGCCAATGCATTGAGTTGGCTGCTGATAGCCGCCGACTCGGTGGCTTGGCCGGTGAGGGTTTCGGTCACGGTGCGGATCGCCGAGACGTTGCGGTTGACCTCTTCGGCCACCGCGCTCTGTTGCTCGGCGGCGCTGGCGATCTGCAGGTTCATGTCGCTGATCACAGTGACGGCCTCGCTGATCTTGCCCAGGGCCTGCACCGCTTGGTGGATCTGCCCGGCGTTGCTCTGGGCCTGGCTCTGGCTCGAATGCATGGTTGCCACTACGCCTCGCGTGGCGCTCTGGATGCGTTCGATTACCAGGCGAATTTCTTCCACCGAATCCTGGGTACGCTTGGCCAGGTTGCGCACTTCGTCGGCAACCACGGCAAATCCTCGCCCGCTTTCTCCGGCGCGCGCCGCTTCGATGGCGGCGTTGAGCGCCAGCAGGTTGGTCTGCTCGGCGATGCTGCGAATCACTTCCAGCACTGAGCCGATCTGCTCGCTGTTGACCGCCAGGGCTTCGACTTCGCCCACGGCCTTGCTGACTTCTTCGGCCAGGGTGGTGATGTCGCGGGTGCTTTTCTCGATGATCGACATGCCTTCACGCGCCGACTGGTCGGCACCGCGTGCCGCGCTGGCGGCGTTGGAGGCGCTGTTGGCCACATCGTGCGCGGTGGCGCTCATTTCATTGGAGGCGGTGGCCACCTGGTCGATTTCGCGGAACTGCACTTGCATGCCTTCGCTGGTCTGGCGCGCGATGGCCGATGACTGGTCAGCGGTGCCACGGGCGTCGGTGATGCTTTGCTTGATCTGCGCGATGGTCGGTTGCAGCTTGTCGAGGAAGCGGTTGAACCAGTTGACCAGTTCGCCCAGCTCATCCTTTTTGGCGTAGGCCAGGCGCTGGGTAAGGTCGCCGTCGCCGCTGGCGATGTCCTTGAGCATGGCGGCCACGCTGTTGATGGGGCGGGTCACGCCGGTGGCGGTCAGCCAGATCAGCAACAAACCAAGCAAACCTGCGCCGGCGCCCACCAGCAAGGCTTTCAGGGTGCCGCTGGCCTGGGCTTCGTCGAGCAGGCCTTGCAGCTTCAAGGCATCGGCGAGCATCACGTGTTTGGGCAGTTTGATCACCACGCCCCAGGCCTTTGCATCGGCGATGGGCTTGACCGGGTAAACCGCGCGGATCGTATCCCCCTGTTCCCGGTTGACGTAGCTGTCACTGGCCAGCAGTTGCACGATTTCCTTGCCCTCGGCACCGAGGATGTCGATCAGGTTCTTGCCCACCTTGGCCGGCTCACCGCTGTAGGCGGCAATCAGGCCGGTACTGGAGATGATCTCCAGGTGTGTGGCGCCGTCGAACAAGGTTTTTTGCGCGGCATCGGTGAGGGCTTGCAGGCTGTTGAGGGCGATATCAAGACCGACCACACCAATAACCTTGCCGTCCACGATCAATGGCAAGGAAATAGTCGTCATCAGTACCGGCGTGCCGCCCACCGTGTCTTCGTACGGGTCGAGCAAACAAACGCTGCGCGTATCCCGCGGGCAGGTGTACCAGATGTTGTAGGGCGTACCGCTAAGGTTGAGGGTGGTCTTGGTCAGGTCTTCTTCGACCATGATGGTGTTCTGGCCTTGGCCGCCGGCGCGGCTCCAGTAGCTGGAGAAGCGGCCTTTTTCGTTGGACGCGCGAGCCTTGTCGTCGATGAATTCGCTGTCCTTGCCATCCAGGCCGTTGGGCTCGAATGACAGCCAGACGCCCAGCACCTTGCTGTTGCGTTCAAAGGTGGTCTTAAGGCTCTGGTTGAGTTCTTCACGCAAGGCGCCCGGTTCCAGCGAGCGCTTGGCGGCCAGGTTGCGCAAGTGCTTGACTTGATCGGCAAGGGCGGTCACCACCAGCAGGTTTTCGCCAAAGGTTTTCTGTAGCTGCACCGCTTGTTCGGCGGCTTTGGATTGCAGCAGGTTCTCGACACTGCTGGTGAGCATTCGCGAGCTTGAATCACTGATCAGATGGTCGTTCTGATTTGTTTCGTACAGGTTGATGCTGATGATCAGCGCGATCACACCCAACAGGCACAGCCCGGACAGCAGCACGATTTTCAGGCGGATGGAGAGGGTGTCGAACATAGGTCACTCGCGAATGGACAGGTGAAAATGCAGGCAGGCAGGGCCAAGTCCATTCGACGCCATGCCTGAAACATCGGCGTCTTAAATCAATTCATGAGAGGCAGGCGATGAGTGGTAGGAAAACGCTACGCGCGGCGTTATACGGGTGCTGCAAGCCGTTCCGGGCGTGACCAGATCCACAGGTTGCCCAGGCTCATCCCGGCAATCGCCAGGTAGATCGGCCAGCCGTGGTCGAGCATCACCAGCATCAGGATGGCGCACAGCAGCATGCTCAACGTGGCGCTGACCTTGGCCCGGCGGGCGATGATCCTGCCATTGCGCCAGTTGGACAGGATCGGCCCGAACAGCCGGTGGTTTTCCAGCCAGGCACTAAGGCGTGGCGAGCTTTTGGTGGCGGCCCAGGCGGCCAGCAGGATGAACTCGGTGGTGGGTAAACCCGGTATGACAATCGCCACCAGCCCGATGCCCAGGCTGACGTAGGCCAGCAGGCCGAAGAGGAGTTGCGCGATTTTCGAGGTGGGTTGGGGTTTGCCGGTCATAGATAGGTCGGGGTATCACAGAAAATCAATTATGAAATGAGATCTAGTGTGGGAGCGGGCTTGCTCGCGAATGCAGTGTGTAGTGAGCGGGCTTGCCCCGCGCTGGGCTGCGAAGCGGCCCCAACCAGGCAACTCGGTTCTACCTGAAAGGACGGCGGTGTTTTTATTGGGCCGCTTCGCAGCCCAGCGCGGGGCAAGCCCGCTCACTACAGGCCGTATTCGCGAGCAAGTCGCACCGCCGCTCCCACATTTTTTATCGCATTCCAACCAAGGGTCAGGCCAGTTCAGGCGCGCTAGCGTACGCCTGTTCCAGCAATACGGTGAAGCGTACAAACGCGTCGATCGCGCCTTTTTCCGCTGCGGCTTCTTCCTCGGCGCTGAATTCCAGAGCGTCGAGGGTGCGGGTGAAGCGTTTCCAGCCTTCGGCGCGACCACCCGCCGGCTCGCCCAGGTGGCGGGCGCCGAAGGTTTCGCTCAGGCCCAGGCCCACGGCGCGCTTGATCAGGAACGCTGCACCCAGTTTGGAACCTTCCGACACGAACAGCCAGCCCAGGGCTTCGGCCTTGCCGGGGTGCTTCACGGCGCCGGCGACCGGTGCCGGAACATCGGTGTCCAGGTCGGCCAGGTCCAGCCTGGCGGCTTCGGCGCGGCAGCGCTCGGCCAGGTCCGGCACGATCTGGTTCAGCTCGGCATCGTTGTACAGCGCTACCAGTTCCGACTGGAACAGGTACTGCGCCACGACGAAGCGCGCGAAGTTGGCCTGGGTTTCGAAGGGGGCGTGGGCCTTGACCAATGCGTCGAGCTTGGTGTGTGGCTCATGGGTGATCTGGTTCAGGCGCTGGGAGCGTAGGCTTGGGCGTTCTGGGGTAGGGGAAGCGGTCATGAAAAAATCCTTGAGAAGGGAAGCGCCTGGGTGCCCGAAAGAGAGCTGTTATCAACTAGACGAACAAGAAGACGCGGCACAGTAAAAAATCCTCACCTCGCCGATGAGATTTCGACGAGGTGAGTGGGGCGGCTCAGATATCCCAGATCACGTTGATCGCGAAGTTGCGCCCCGGCTGGGTCAAGCGGTCGAGGTTGGCCGGCGAGGTCACACCGGCTTCGCCGACGCCGTCGTAGCTGCGCACGTCATCCCAGTTCCAATACTTTTTGTCGGTCAGGTTGTAGAGGCCACCGTTGACGGTCACATCGTTGGTGACTTTGTAGAAGGCGGTCAGGTCGAGAACGCCGAAGCCCGGGGTTTTGAACGGACCCGTAGTGCTGCCGTCAGGCGCATGGAAGGTGGTGCTGTCGACGCGATCCTGTTTTTTCACCAGGGTCCAGCTCAGCAGGCCACCATAGTTGTCCTGGTCGTAGCCCAGGCCGAATACGCCCTTGAGCGGGTTGACGCTGTTGAGCGCTTCGCCATTGTCGTCGTTGCGGCCATAGGTGTAGCCAATCGAACCCTGGCTGTACAGGCCTTGCGGCGCGCCGAACGCGTCAAGGTTCAGGCGACCTTTGGCTTCGATCCCCTTGATGGTGGCGTGCTTGATGTTGTTGGCTTCGAATTGCTGTGAGGTACCGCCGGCGACGGAGGCGTCCTCGTCGATGAAGTTGCGGTATTTGTTGTAGAACACGGCGATATCAAACGAACCGGAATCGAAGTTGCCGCGAATCCCTGTTTCCACGCCCTTGCTGCTTTCCGGCTTGAGGTCCGGGTTGGGTTCCACGGTGTAACCCTGCTGCAGGTTCTCAAAACGCCCGTACAAGGCTTTGGCGGAGGGGGTGCGGAAGCCTTCAGCGTACTGGCCAAACCAGGTGTAGTGATCGGTCAGCGCGTAGGTCAGGCCGAACTTGGGCGTCACACGGTGCCAGGTTTTTTCCTTGTCGCTGTGGGCGTAGATCCGCGTCGGGTCGACGGTGTTGAGGAACTCTTCGGTCAACTTGGGCTTGAGTTGGGTGTAGTCATAGCGCACGGCGGGCAGGAATGTCCATTTGCCCCAGGCGATCTGGTCCTGTGCGAACAGCGAGTAAGTGTTGATGGTCGGATCCGGGAAATCGCTGGCCTTCCTCACGCTGTCACCGGCCGATGGGCTGGGTGCGCCGATGGCCGTGCAACCGCTGCCGACAGCCAGGCAGGTGGCGGCGCCTTCGCGGGAGCCGGTGACTTTCTGCTGCTTGAGAGTGGTGCCGTAAGTCACCTGGTGATCGGTGTCGCCGATGTTGAAGGCCTTGTTCAGCTGGGCATCGAAGACCCACTGTTTTTCTTCATACAGGGTTTCGCGGGTGCGCAAGACACGGCGGGACGGCTGGTAGATTTCGGCGGTGGACTGGTCGGTCTTGGCGATCTGGTAGTTGAGGCTGGTCTTGATCTGATCGGCAATCGGCGAGTCCAGGGCGAAGCGGTTTTCGATACCGAAACGCTCGCGGGTGATGGTGTCGTTGCCGGACCGCGCACGGTAGAAGTTGAAGCCGCGCCCGCCGGTGAACGGCCCGCCCACGGCACTCTTCAGGTTGACGTCGCGATCATCCTTGTACTTCTCGTACGTCAGGCCCAGGCGATTGTCATCGCCATAGTTCCAACCCAGTTTGGCCAGCACGTTGGTGGTGCGTGCCTCTTCCGGGTTGGCGCCGGTGCGCGCCAGGCCGGTGGCGTTGTTGCCGTCGTAGGACTCCATTTCGTGGCCATTGCGCTGGCTCAGGTGCAGCAAGCCGTCGAAGTCCTGTACACGACCGGCGACGGTGCCGGAGGTCAGCCAGCTCTCGTCGGCGGAGCTGTAGCCGGTCTTCAGGCGGGCGCCGTAGTCTTGGTCGGGCTTGATGATGTCATCCGGGTCGAGGGTGAAATAGCTGACGGCGCCGCCGATGGCGCTGCTGCCGTACAGCGCCGAGGCCGGGCCGCGCAGGATCTCCACGCGCTTGACGATTTCCGGGTCGACGTAGTTGCGGCGGGTCTTGGCATAGGGGCCGTTGAAGAAGTTGTCCGGCACTTCCACGCCATCCACCTGGGTGAGGATGCGGTCGCCATCGATGCCGCGAATGTTGTAGCCCGCATTGCTCGAGCGGCCCCCGGCGCCGCCTACCGAGACGTTGGGTTCATAGCGCACCAGTTCACGAAGGGTATTCACGTTCTGGCGGTCGAGTGCTTCGCGTTCCTGCACGCTGACGGTGCTCGGTACGCTGCTCACGTCCTGCTCGTTGCGGGTGGCGCTGATGGTCACCTGTTGCAGGTTGAGGGTGCTGCCCGCTGTGCGTTTTTCCAGGACGATGTTGTTATTGCCCAGTTTGCGGTAGCTCAGGTTGGTCCCCACCAACAGCCGGTCCAGGGCTTTTTCCGGTGACAGCGGGCCGCGTACGCCGGGCGACGACACGCCCTGGCCCAGTTCCGCCGGCAGGCCGATTTGCCAGCCGGTTACCGTGGTAAAGGCATTGAGTGCCGAAACCAGTGGCTGCTGCTCGATGCTGAAGGTGTAGTTGCCGTGGCTGCGGGACGCAGGTTCGGCGGCGCTGGCGGTCATCACCGGCACGCCGGCCAGCAGGAGGGCGGCGGTCAGCAAGGACAGGACGGGCGAAGAAGACCGGCGGTTGAAACAAGGGGACATCGAGAGCGCTCCGGGGGTACGAATCTTATAGTTGCGCACTGACCAAATAGGAATCAGTTGCATTGACTAAGACGAGACGTACCGCCGCCTGCTATCGAGTAAAAATAATTCTCATTTAGTTCAAGATGACCAGCGCCGGATATTCCGACAGCTTGGCCGAGGTGATATGCGCCAGGGAGCGCACCACGTCCAGCGGTTGGTCGAGCCGGTAATTGCCGGTGACGGCCACGCTGGCGAGCCTGTCGTTGGTGCTGACGATCCAGCCGGGGTAGTAGCGCCGCAGCTCGGCGAGCACTTCGCCCATTGGGCAGTTTTCGAAGACCAGCCGACCTTGCACCCAGGCCAGGTCTTTGTTGGCATCCAGCTTGGCAGGCTGGCCGAAGCCCTTGGGCCCGATGCGGATACTTTCACCCGCGCTCAGGCGCACACGGGCATCGTTCACGTTGTTGCTCAGGTCGACATCGCCGCGCTGCACTTGCACCTGGGCTTCACCGTCGAGGTAGCGCACGGCAAAGGCGGTATCGCGCACACTGGCGCGCACCGGGCCGGCGTCGATTTCCAGGGGCAGGCCGTGGCCTGGGGCTATTTCGAAGAACGCTTCGCCCTGGTAGAGGCGGGCGATGCGCTGGTGGTCCTGGATGGTGCTGGAGAACGCCGAGTTGGTGTTCAGCAGCACCTTGGAGCCGTCGTCCAGTTGCAGGCGCTGGCGTTCGCCCACCACGGTAAGGTGGTCGGCTTGCAGGCGCACCGGCAGGTTGCTGAAGCTGAACAGGCCGATCAGCAGCACGGCGGCCGTGGCCAGCGGTTTCCAATGCGGCTTGATCCGGCGCCAGGCGCTGGGCTTGCGCGGCGCCGCCAAGGCAACGGCGGCACTGTGCACCGGCGCGCCACCCCAGGCGGCCTGGGCTTTGGCGAACGCCTGGGCGTGGGTTGGATCACCGGCCAGCCAGGCTTCAAACTCGGCCTGCTGGCCGGGCTGCGGGCATTGCAAGGCGATCAGCCAATCGAGGGCCTGGTCCATAGCCGCGTCTTGCAACACCTCATGAGCCAGCTCATGGGGGCGCAGTTTATTCGGGTCCGTCACGGTGTGCCTCGGGTCTTCGCCACGTTCTATTCATCGTTTCCCACAGCTTGTGTCGACACTTCAGTCGGGTGCAGCTTAAGGCCGATCCAGTCGCTCGGCCACACCTACACAGATGGCCATGATCAATTTCAGTTCCTTTTGCACGGTGCTCAAGGACACGTGCAACTGATCGGCGATCTCCTGATAGCTGCAACCGTGCAGGCGACTGAGGATGAAGATCTGCTGCTGACGCGGGCTCAACTGGCCGAGGCTGACACTCAGGTGCTCGAGCAGTTGCTCGGCCTGGGTGGCATCTTCGGGCGTACTGATGGGAGCTACGACGCTTTGCAGGACGTCCAGCGGTACATCTTCCTGCAACGTACGGGCCTGGATCCTGCGCGCGCGCAGATGATCCAGCGCCAGGTTGCGCGCGGTCTGATAAACGAAGGGTTCAAGGTGATCGATCGGCCGCTCGCTCAGGGCCCGGGTGACGCGCAGGTAGGTTTCCTGCAACAGGTCCTCAGCGGTGCTGTGGTTATTCACCATGCGCTGCAGGGTACGAAGCAGAATCACCCGTTGGGTGAGAAAGACGTGGTTGAAGCGAGATTGGCTCACAGAGATACCAGACCGGTTTGCAGTTAATGATAATGCTTATCATCAACTGAAATGGCAAGTGGCACTTTGAGATGCAACCTATGCTATCGAGCTTCTGTGGGAGCCGGGCTTGCCCGCGATGCAGACGACTCGGTCTTTCAGCCAGACCGAGGTGATGCAATCGCAGGCAAGCCAGCTCCCACAGGGGATCTGCATGTCCAATTATTCGGCGTTGCAGAGCGCCAGGCAGTTATCCAGCATACGGTTGGAGAAGCCCCATTCGTTGTCGTACCAGGCCAGCACCTTCAGCAATTTGCCGCTGACCTTGGTGTGGTTGGCATCGAAGATCGACGACAGCGGGTTGTGGTTGAAGTCGCTGGAAACCAGCGGCAGGGTGTTGTAGCCGAGGATCTTCGAATGCTGGCTGGCGTCCTTGAGCAGCGCGTTGACTTCCTCTGCCGTGGCTTCCTTCTTCAATTGCACGGTAAGGTCTACCAGCGACACGTTGATCACCGGCACGCGCACGGCCATGCCTGTCAGCTTGCCCGCCAGTTCCGGCAGGACCAGGCCCACCGCTTCAGCGGCGCCGGTTTTGCTCGGGATCATGTTCTGGGTCGCCGAACGCGCACGGTACGGGTCGGTGTGATAGACGTCGGTCAGGTTCTGGTCGTTGGTGTAGGCGTGAATGGTGGTCATCAGGCCGCTTTCGATGCCCAGCTCGCGGTGCAGCACCTGGGCAACCGGCGCCAGGCAGTTGGTGGTGCACGAGGCGTTGGAGATGATCTGGTGGGATTGACGCAGAATGTCATGGTTTACGCCATAGACCACGGTGGCGTCCGCGCCCTTGGCCGGTGCCGAGATGATCACCTTGCGCGCGCCGGCGCTGATATGGGCGGCCGCCTTGTCGCGGTCGGTGAACAGGCCGGTGCATTCGAACACCACGTCGATATTGTGCGCGGCCCATGGCAGGTCGGCGGGGTTGCGAATGGCGCTGACGGCAATCCGGTCACCATTGACGGTCAGGCTTTCCTGATCGTGGGCGACCTCTGCGTCGAAAGTGCCATGCACGGTGTCGTATTTGAGCAGGTGGGCATTGATCGAACTGTCGCCCAGATCGTTGATGGCGACGATCTGCAAATCCTGGCGGTAGCCTTGGGTATACAGTGCGCGCAGGACATTACGGCCGATACGGCCAAAACCATTGATTGCGATACGAAGAGTCATTGGAAAGCGCCTATCGTCGATTTGTTGTAAGAATTACAAGATTATTCGCATAAAAATAGAAAACAAGCCTTTTTAGTGGCAATATTTTGTTCAATCTACAACGAGTGACCTGAATCAACTGGTCCGATGATCCAAACGACTCCCTGCCATCCCATGTGCTGCGGGCGTTTGATCAGCATAGACACTCAGGTCGCCACATCCGTTAGCCTGGAGTTCTACACATGCATCCCCGCGTCCTTGAGGTCACCGAACGGCTTATCGCCCGCAGCCGCGCCACCCGCGAGGCTTACCTTGCACTCATTCGCGGCGCAGCCAGCGACGGTCCGATGCGCGGCAAGCTGCAGTGCGCCAACTTCGCCCACGGCGTGGCCGGTTGTGGCACTGAAGATAAAAATAGTCTGCGCATGATGAATGCCGCCAACGTGGCAATTGTTTCTTCATATAACGACATGCTCTCGGCGCATCAGCCGTATGAACACTTCCCGGAACAAATCAAGAAAGCCCTGCGCGAAGTCGGCTCGGTCGGCCAGTTCGCCGGCGGCACCCCGGCCATGTGCGACGGTGTGACCCAGGGCGAGCCCGGCATGGAGCTCAGCCTGCTCAGCCGTGAAGTCATTGCCATGTCCACGGCGGTAGCGCTGTCCCACAACATGTTCGACGCCGCGCTGATGCTGGGCATCTGCGACAAGATCGTCCCCGGCCTGATGATGGGCGCGCTGCGCTACGGCCACCTGCCGATGATCTTTGTACCGGGCGGGCCGATGCCGTCGGGCATTTCCAACAAGCAGAAGGCCGACGTGCGCCAGCGCTACGCCGAAGGCAAGGCCAGCCGCGAAGAGCTGCTGGAATCGGAGATGAAGTCCTACCACAGCCCCGGCACCTGTACTTTCTACGGCACCGCCAACACCAACCAGTTGCTGATGGAAGTGATGGGCCTGCACTTGCCGGGCGCCTCCTTCGTCAACCCCTACACGCCTCTGCGTGATGCGCTGACCCGCGAAGCCGCGCACCAGGTCACGCGCCTGACCAAGGCCAACGGTAACTTCACGCCGATCGGCGAGATCGTCGACGAGAAATCCATCGTCAACGCCATTGTTGCGCTTAACGCCACTGGCGGTTCCACCAATCACACGCTGCACATGCCGGCCATCGCTATGTCGGCGGGCATTATCCTTACATGGGACGACATGGCCGACCTCTCCGAGGTGGTGCCGACCCTGTCCCACGTGTATCCAAACGGCAAGGCCGACATCAACCACTTCCAGGCGGCGGGCGGCATGTCGTTCCTGATCCGCGAGTTGCTCGAAGCCGGGCTGCTCCATGAAGACGTCAACACCGTGGCCGGCAAGGGCCTGAGCCGTTATGTCCAGGAACCGTTTTTGGTCGACGGCGAGCTGATCTGGCGCGACGGTCCCATCGAGAGCCTCGACGAAACCATCCTGCGCCCCGTGGCCCGTGCGTTTTCCCCGGAAGGCGGCTTGCGCGTGATGGAAGGCAACCTGGGGCGCGGCGTGATGAAAGTGTCGGCGGTAGCCCCGGAGCACCAGGTCGTCGAAGCGCCTGCGGTGGTGTTTCAGGATCAACAGGACCTGGCCGATGCGTTCAAGGCCGGCCAGCTGGAAAAAGACTTTGTCGCGGTGATGCGCTTCCAGGGCCCGCGCTCCAATGGCATGCCGGAATTGCACAAGATGACACCGTTCCTCGGCGTGTTGCAGGACCGTGGCTTCAAGGTTGCCTTGGTAACGGACGGGCGTATGTCCGGCGCGTCGGGTAAGATCCCCGCCGCGATTCACGTCAACCCCGAAGCCCAGAGCGGCGGGCCACTGGCGCGGGTACGCGATGGCGATATCATTCGCGTGGATGGCGTGAAGGGCACCTTGGAGCTTAAGGTGGACGCCGAAGAATTTGCAGCGCGCACGCCTGCCACTGGCCTGTTGGGCAATAACGTGGGCGCCGGTCGCGAGCTGTTTGCATTTATGCGCCTGGCCGCCAGCTCCGCAGAGCAGGGCGCCAGCGCCTTTACCTGTGCTTTGGAGACGCTTAAGTGAAGTTAGCGCTGGTCGGTGATATCGGGGGGACCAACGCGCGTTTTGCGTTGTGGCGCGATCAGGCACTGCACTCGATCCGAGTGCAGGCTACGGCGGATCATTCCAGCCCTGAGGACGCGATCAAGGTCTACCTCAAAGAGGAAGGCCTGCACATCGGCGACATCGGCGCTGTCTGCCTGTCGGTGGCGGGGCCGGTGAGCGGGGATGAATTTAAATTCACCAACAATCACTGGCGCTTGAGCAAGACTGCGTTTTGCCAGACATTGCAGGTGGATGAACTGCTGCTGATCAATGATTTCTCGGCCATGGCCCTGGGCATGACCCAGCTCAAGCCCGACGAATTCCGCGTGGTCTGCGAAGGCACGCCGGAGCCCCTGCGGCCGGCCGTGGTGATCGGCCCGGGTACTGGCCTGGGCGTTGGCACCTTGCTGGACCTGGGCGCGGGGCGCTTTGCCGCGTTGCCAGGGGAGGGCGGACATGTCGACCTGCCCCTGAGCAGCCCTCGGGAAACCCAGCTGTGGCAGCATATTTACAGCGAGATCGGGCATGTCAGCGCTGAAACCGCCTTGAGCGGTGGCGGGTTGCCACGCCTCTACCGGGCGATCTGCGCGGTCGATGGCCATGCGCCGGTGCTGGAAACGCCCGAGGCCATTACGGCAGCGGGCCTGGCCGGCGACCCGGTGGCGATGGAAGTACTGGACCAGTTCAGCATCTGGCTGGGCCGGGTGGCGGGCAACAATGTGCTGACCACTGGTGGCCGCGGCGGTGTGTACATCGTGGGCGGGGTGATTCCGAGGTTTGCCGACTTCTTTATCACCAGCGGGTTTACCAGAAGCTTTGCCGACAAAGGCTGCATGAGCGACTACTTCAAGGGCATCCCGGTGTGGCTGGTGACCGCGCCGTATTCGGGGTTGACTGGGGCGGGTGTGGCTTTGGAGCAGGCATTTGCGTAAGCCGTGATGACGCCATCGCGGGCAAGCCCGGCTCCCACAGAGGAATGCGTTTCAATGTGGGAGCTGGCTTGCCTGCGATGAGTCCCTCAAGGGCAACAAATGACTTAAGCTTGGCCATAACAACAAGGAGGACCCCGTGAGCGTAATCAGTAAATCGATTCTCCTCGTCGACGACGACCAGGAAATCCGCGAATTGCTGCAAACCTACCTCAGTCGCGCCGGTTTCCAGGTGCGTGGCGTGCCGGATGGCGCCGGGTTCCGCCAGGCGATGAACGAGGCGCCCTGCGACCTGGTCATCCTCGATGTGATGCTGCCGGACGAAGACGGCTTCAGCCTCTGCCGCTGGATCCGCCAGCACCCGCGCCAGGCGCAGGTGCCGATCATCATGCTCACCGCCAGCTCCGATGAGGCCGACCGTGTGATCGGCCTGGAACTGGGCGCCGACGACTATATCGGCAAGCCCTTCAGCCCGCGTGAGTTGCAGGCGCGGATCAAGGCGTTGTTGCGCCGTTGCCAGTTTGGCCAGGAGCGCAGCAGTGGTGGCGACGTGCTGGTGTTTGATGAATGGCGCCTGGACATGATCAGCCACCGTCTGTTTCATGTGGATGGCGAAGAAGTCATCCTCTCCGGCGCCGACTTTGCCCTGCTCAAATTGTTTCTCGACCACCCGCAACAGATCCTTGACCGCGACACCATTGGCAACGCCACCCGGGGGCGCGACCTGATGCCGCTGGACCGTATCGTCGACATGGCCGTCAGCCGCTTGCGCCAGCGCCTGCGCGACACCGAAAAACCACCGAGGCTGATCCGCACCGTGCGCGGCAGCGGTTATCAACTGGCAGCCAGCGTGGTTGCCGGCAATGCCCATTGAACAGGTAACCGAACGCCGTCGACGTTTCCCCGTGCCGCGCTCACTGCTGGGTCGCATGCTGCTGCTGACCCTACTGGCCGTGTTGTTCGCCCAGGCGCTGTCCAGCGTGATCTGGGTCTCGCAATTGCGTGCCACCCAGCTCGAAGGCCTGGTCACCAGCGCCCGCAGCCTGGCGCATTCGATGACCGCCAGCGCAAGTTATTTCCGTTCGTTGCCCGTGGCGTATCGCCCGTTGGTCCTCGACCAGTTACGCAGCATGGGCGGCACGCGTTTCGTCGTCACCCTGAACGACCGGCCACTGGACATGCAAATACTGCCGCAAACGCCGCGCAAACAAGCGGTGCTCGATGTGGTGGACGAAGTGCTGCGTCAGACCCTGGGGGCCGATGTGCTTATCTCGGTGGAGTTTGTCAGCGCCGAAGACCTGCGCATTTTCAATGCCGGCCTGAAGCTCGATGAGCTGCCGCGTTCCTGGGCCCATTACGCGCTGACCCTGGAGCCGGTGAACCCGCCGGTGCTGGTCACCCAGATCCAGCTTGCGCCTGGCGAATGGCTGTATATCGCCTCGCTGTTGCCCGAGCCCTACACCAGCCTCGAAGAACAGGGGCTGCCGTCCCAGCAAGTGTGGTTCATCGTGCTGACCAGCGGTTTCCTGTTGCTGTTTATCGGTTTGCTGGTGCACTGGCAGAGTCGGCCCCTCAAGCGCCTGGCGCGGGCGGCGCGGGACATGTCCCTGGGCGCCGATGTGGAACCGGTCGCTGAAGGCGGCGGCAGTGAAGTGGTGGAAGTGGGCCGTGCGTTCAATGCCATGCGAGAGCGCATCAGCCGTTACCTCACGGAACGCAGCCAATTGTTCAGCGCCATTTCCCACGACTTGCGCACCCCGATCACCCGCCTGCGCCTGCGCGTGGAACTGCTCGAAGACGAAAACCTGCAAACCAAGTTCGGCCGTGACCTGGATGAGCTGGAGTTGCTGGTCAAAGGCGCGCTGCAGTGCGTGAAAGATACGGATATTCACGAGAACATCGAACCGGTGGACCTCAATCATGTGCTCGACTGCCTGGTGGAACCTTACGTGGCGCCCAATGGCAATGGCCGCGTCACCCAGTACGGCCGTGCATTGAGCGCATACCCGGGTAAACCGCTGGCGCTCAAGCGTTGCATCGGCAACCTGATCGACAATGCGTTGAAGTACGGGCAGAACGCTCATCTGCACATCGAGGATGACGGCGCGCAATTCGTCCTGCACGTGGATGACGAAGGGCCTGGGGTTCCGGAGCAGCGTCTGGAGCAGGTGTTCGAACCGCACTTCCGCCTGGCGGGGCAGCAACAGGGCTATGGCCTGGGGCTGGGGATCGCGCGCAACATTGCCCATAGCCATGGCGGTGAAGTGAGTTTGCAGAATTTGCGCGAGGGTGGGTTGCGGGTGACGTTGCAACTGCCGCGCGGCTTGGACTGAATACACCACACGGGCAGCTCACCTATTTTGATCCCTGTCGGGTCAGATGCTTTGGCGCAACCGGGCCAGGTCTCTCAGGGGCGGCGCCCCGAACAACCGGCTGTACTCCCGACTGAACTGCGACGGGCTTTCATACCCCACCCGATACCCCGCCGCCGATGCTTCCAATCCTTCGGCAATCATCAACCGGCGCGCTTCCTGCAAGCGCAGTTGCTTCTGATACTGCAGCGGACTCATGGCGGTGATCGCCTTGAAGCGGTGGTGCAAGGTCGAGACGCTCAGGTTCACTTCCTTGGCCAGGTCATCAATGCGCAGCGGTTGCTCATAGTTGCGGTTCAACCATGTGATCGCCTGGCTGACCCGATGACTCTGGCTGTTGGCCACGGCGATTTCATACAGCCGATAACCCTGCGGGCCCCGTAGCAAGCGGTAGAGGATCTCGCGGTTGATCAGCGGCGCGAGCATGGCGATGTCTTTGGGTGTATCCAGCAGACGCGCCAGGCGCAGCACGGCGTCGAGCAGTTGATGGTCGATGCGGTCGACGTACATGCCCCGCGAGGTCGGGCGCGACGGCACGCCCATGGGCCCGGCCTCGGCAATCAGCGCGGTGAGCTGGGCCGGGTCGATATTGATGCGCACTGACAGGTTGGGGTTTTCCGGCGTAGCCTCGATGACCCGCCCGGCCACCGGCATCGCCACCGAGAACACCAGGTAATTGAGCGGATCGTAGGCGAAGATCTCGTCGGCCAGGCGCACTTCCTTGCTGCCGTTGGCAAGAATGCACAGGGCAGGCTCGACCAGCACCGGCATGAAGTCGCGCGGTGTGTTGTGGCGGTTCAGAAATAACGCGGTGATGGCCGTACCGTAGGAACCATCCTCCCAGGTATGCCGTTGCACGATGCTGGCGAGTTCGGCGCGCTGCTTCTCCATCTCGGCATCGAGGGGGATGGCTTTAGGGTCGGGCGAAGGCATGGAGCGTCCTCTGCTGGCTACTTCGATGGGTTCAGCTTAGCGGCGGCTTTTCAAACAGTGTTACGTCGATTCTGCACAATCCTTGCCTGATCCTGCGACCTATCGTGAATCAGGCAATCGCGACGCCTGTCATCTCCCTGAAACAAGGCGTTGGCCCTTGGAATAAAACCGGCTGCCAAACGTCTTCTCTACGCTTCTCGCAGGATTGTGCAATAAGCCGGCAGGAATCGACTAACCGCGCCCCGACCCACGCCGTTATCGTTGATCCTGTGGCAACACACCCCCACAGTGCTTGCCGAGCATCACTTCTCAACGGGAGAGTCGAACATGTCCACCCCCATTCCCGCGAGCCATATGGCCTTTATCCGCGCCCGCACCGGGTGCAGCACCGAACTCGGTGCACGCTTGAGCAGTTTGATCGAACCGGGCCGTCAGGCTCAGGGTTGCCTGCAATTCTCGTTGCAGCATTCCCAGGTCGACCCTGACGTGTGGTTGGTCACAGGTTTGTGGAGCAGCGAGCAGGCGATGAGCGCCTACTTCAGCTCGCCCGCCCTGATGATCTTTACCGAGCTTCTGAACGACATGGTGGTGCGCAGCATGGATTTCCAGACGTTCACCGATGCATCCGCCGCCCATGCCTATGGCGAGTACCTGCAACTCGCCGGTTAGGGTTTAGAATGGCCGACTTTCCATTGGCCAGGACCTGCAACATGGCACGTAAACAATTTGCCCACCACGAAGTCGTTTCCGCCGTAGTACCGGGGGAGGATGGCTACAGCGCTGCTGTCGCCGTCAAGACCCTGGATGGCATGGGCGCACCGCGGTTTCACAAGATCCTTGACGGTCAGAAGTTCAAGACCGCGTCCGCTGCCGATGATGCGGCTGCTGTCGAGCTGGAGCGACTGGTCGATGTGGACGAAGAGGGTCAGTTGACCTGGAACGCTGCCGGCTAGAGAACGCTGTAGATCAAATGTGGGAGCTGGCTTGCCTGCGATACAGGCACCTCGGTGGTTCAGACAAACCGAGCTGATGCTATCGCAGGCAAGCCAGCTCCCACAGTTTTGGTCACATTGCAGTCAGGGTTTGGTGGCGCCTGGTCGATACATCTTGAACAGCGCCTCAGGCCCCAGCTGGAAGTAATCCGCCGGGCCGCCGCCACGCAGGATCGGCTCGGCGGCGGCAGTGTCGTAGATGCCATCCTTGAGCAGCCACTTGGCAATATGCACCGCGACCACCTCGCCGAGCACCAGCCAGCTTGGCACCAGCGCTTTGTCGGCACGTTGCAGCTGGATGATCTGCGTCACCTTGCACTCGAACGACACCGGGCTTTCGCCCACTCGCGGTACGCCAATGATCTTCGAGGCCACCGGCGTCAGGCCGGCCAACTCGAATTCATTCACCTCTGGCGATACGGCCGCGCAGCTCTGGTTCATCTGCTCGGCCAGCGGGCGGGTGGCCAGGTTCCACACAAACTCGCCGGTCTGTTCGATGTTGTTCAGGCTGTCTTTGCGCCCGACACTGGAAAACCCGATGATCGGCGGAATGTAGTTGAACGCATTGAAGAAGCTGTAGGGCGCCAGGTTCAGGCGGCCCTCGCTGTCGTGCGAAGAGATCCAGCCGATCGGCCGGGGACCGACGATGGCGTTGAACGGGTCATGGGGCAGGCCGTGGCCGTTGGCGGGTTCGTAGAAGTGGATATCGTCGGACATGGGCCTGGTCTGCTCTCAATTCGGGGGAGTAATCATATCCAATGTGGGAGCGGGCTTGTGTGGGAGCTGGCTTGCCTGCGATGGCATCACCTCGGTTTAACTGGAAAATCGAGGTGATGCTATCGCGGGCAAGCCCGGCTCCCACACAAGCTGGGTATTTCTCCCTCTCGAACTTTTAGTCCGTGGTGATCCGCGAATGTTTGCGCGTGTCCTTCATGGTCACATACACCACCAGCGACACCGCGATACACGCGGTCACATACCAGTAGTAGCCGGTTTCCATGCCGATGCTCTTGAACCACAGCGCGATGTATTCAGCGGTGCCGCCGAAGATCGATACGGTCAGGGCATACGGCAGGCCTACACCCAACGCACGGATTTCGGTCGGGAACAGCTCGGCTTTCACCACCGCGTTGATCGAGGTATAGCCGCTGACGATGATCAGCGCGGCCATGATCAGGAAGAACGCGCCCCACCAGCTCTGGATGGTATGCAGGGTGGTAAGGATCGGCACGGTGAACAGCGTGCCGAGGATACCGAAGGCGATCAGGATCGGCCGACGGCCGACTTTATCCGACAGCCCGCCGACAATCGGCTGCAGGCACATGAACAGGAACAGTGTCGCCGCCGAGATGGTGGTGGAGTCGGAAATGCTCATGCCGACGGTGTTCACCAGATATTTCTGCATGTACGTGGTGTAGGTGTAGAAGGCCAGGGTACCGCCCATGGTCAGGCCGACCACGGTCATCAGCTCCTTGGGGTGGCGCATCAAGGTGCGCATCGCGCTTTCCTTGGCTTTTTCCTTCTTGGTGAACGACTCGGTTTCTTCCATGCCGCGACGCAGGTACAGCGCGACCACGGCGCACAGGGCACCGATGGCGAACGGGATGCGCCAGCCCCAGGCGTACAGCTGTTCGGTGGTCAGGGTTTGCTGCAGCACGATCAGCACGGCCAGCGCGATGAGCTGGCCGGAGATCAGGGTCACGTACTGGAAGCTGGAATAGAAACCACGGCGTTCCTTGGTCGCCATTTCACTGAGGTAAGTGGCGGAGGTACCGTACTCGCCTCCGACCGACAGACCTTGCAGCAAGCGCGCAAACACCAGCAGGATCGGCGCACCGATACCAATGATTTCGTAGCCTGGGCTCAGGGCAATCAGCAGCGAACCGAAGCACATCAGGTAGACCGAGGCCATCAGCGCCTTTTTACGCCCGACCTTATCGGCATACAGGCCCATCAGCCAGCCACCGATCGGGCGCATCAGGAAGCCCACGGCGAAGATCGCGGCGGTGTTGAGCAATTGAGCGGTGGTGTCGCCTTTGGGAAAAAAGGCCTTGGCGAAATACAGCGAGAAGGCGGCGTAGACATACCAGTCGTACCACTCGACCATGTTGCCGACCGATCCACTGAAGATCGATTTGATCCGGCTGGAAGTAGTGCGCGCTTTTGCCGGCGCAGCCGCCGACCCCAGAGGCAGGGAGTTGGAGTTATCCATTGAAGGATCCTTCATCTAATTGTTTTTGTGGAGCGTGCTTGAGCACTGCCTGGCTTGGGCTGTAGCAGGAGCTGTGCCAGGTGGCTAAAGGCCCGGAATAGAAGGGTTACAGGATTTTTTTAAGCGGAAAGTTGCCGATGGTTATCGGGTGATGAGCGGAAATCCGCTCATCGTCGCGGCATGCATAATCCCTGTAGGAGCGAGCTTGCTCGCGAAGAACTTCAACGCTAACGGGCTCGCCCTGGAAGCACGCGGTGTTCTTGAGTTTTTCGCGAGCAAGCTCGCTCCTACAGGAAGGTGTCTCGGACGAGACCATGCCGCTGCATTTTTTCATTCAGCGTGCGGCGCGGCAGTTGCAGCTCGGTCAGCACCGCCTTGATATCGCCTTTGTGCCGAGCCAGCGCGGCTTTGAGGCAATGCGCTTCGAACGCTTCCTGCTGCGCTGCCAGGGATTGTCCGGCCTCGACGCCCTCCGGCTCCGGTTCGCCAAGGCCGAGTACCTGGCGCTCGGCGACGTTGGCCAGCTCACGCACGTTGCCCGGCCAGTCATGGCTGAGCAGCCGCCCCAGTTGCGCCCCGCTCAAGGGCTCGACGCTGCGACCCAGGCGCTCGGCAGCGCTCTGTGCAAAGTGGTCGAACAGCAGCGGGATGTCTTCGCGGCGCTCGCGCAAGGGCGGCAGGCGCAATTGCGCGACGTTCAAGCGGTAGGCCAGGTCTTCACGAAAGCGACCGGCGCGGGCCTCGTCCAGCAGGTCCGGCTTGGTGGCGGCGATGATGCGCAGGTCCACGTGGATGCTCTGGTTGGAGCCCAGTCGCTCCAGTTTCTGTTCCTGCAATACGCGCAGCAGCTTCACTTGCTGGGCCAGCGGCATGCTTTCGATTTCATCGAGGAACAGCGTGCCGCCGTGGGCGTATTCCAGTTTGCCGATGCGCTTGCCCTGGGCGCCGGTAAACGCGCCGCTTTCGTGGCCGAACAGCTCGGCTTCAAACAGTTGCTCGGGGATCGCCGCGCAGTTGAGCGCCACAAAGTGTTTCTTCGCCCGTGGGCCGAAGTCATGCAGGCAACGGGCGACCAGCTCCTTGCCGCTGCCGGTCTCGCCACGAATCAGCACGTTGACCGGCAAGCCCGCCAATTCCAGGACCTGACGGCGCAGGGTCTGCAGCGCTCGC
Source organism: Pseudomonas cedrina subsp. cedrina (assembly GCF_001983175.1). GTDB lineage: Bacteria > Pseudomonadota > Gammaproteobacteria > Pseudomonadales > Pseudomonadaceae > Aquipseudomonas > Aquipseudomonas cedrina. Next base: position 398,986 of record NZ_MNPW01000001.1, on the reverse strand, counting down.
GACACCCCCAGAAGGGTCGAGTCCAACTGCGCGCGATGGTCGGCCTGTTGGTGCAGGCGACGGTTTTCCAGGACCAGCCCGCGCTTGTCCAGCGCGCGGCGCAGGCTGTTGAGCAAGGCGTCGGGGCTGAAGGGTTTTTCCAGGAAGTCATAGGCACCGTCGCGCATGGCTTCAACCGCCATTGGCACATCGCCGTGGCCCGTCAGCAAAATCACCGGCAAATCCGCATCGCGGCGCTGCACTTCGGCCAGCAGCTCCAGGCCGCTCAGCCCCGGCATGCGCACGTCGCTCAGGATGACGCCGGGAAAGTCCATGGGCAGTTGTGCCAGGCATTCCTCGGCACGGCTGAACAACTGCACCGCGAACCCCGACAAGCTCAGCCACTGTTCGACGGCCGTGCGGATGCTGGCTTCGTCATCGACCACAATCACCGCGTTCAACATAGGTCGGGCGTCTCCAGCGCAATAGGCAGGGTCAAGGTGAATTGCGCGCCGTCCCCGCGGTTGCCGGCGATCAGGCGACCGCCCAATTCGTGCACGATAGCGTAGGACACCGCCAGCCCCAGGCCTAGCCCATCACCCACGGGCTTGGTGGTGAAGAACGGGTCGAACACACTGTTGAGGTGTTCGTCGGCAATCCCGCCGCCGCTGTCGCTGACGCTGAGTTGCCACAGCTGTTCATCGGCATGCAGGCGGATCTCCAGGCGTTTGCGCGGCTTGTCGGCCATGGCGTCGAGCGCGTTGCGCAGCAGGTTGATCAGCACCTGCTCCAGGCGGATCGCGTCACCGCGTACCCAGGCGGGGCGGGTCAGGTCGAGCACAACGCCGATGGCTTCATCGCGCAGGCGTGCATCGAGCAGCTGCAGGGACTGGTCGACCACCGTGGCCAAATCCAGACGCTCGCGCAGGCCACTCGGGCTTTTGCGCGCGAAGGTCTTGAGATGGCCGGTCAGCGCGGCCATGCGGGTGAGCATCTCGTCCAGTGGCGTGATGGCCTTGTAGGCGTCGTCGACGCGGCCGTGATCCAGCAGCAGGCGCAAGGTGGCGAGCTGCATGCGCTGCGCCGTGAGCGGTTGATTGATCTCGTGGGCGAGGGCGGCCGACATTTGCCCCAGCGCCGCCAGCTTGGCCGATTGCACCAGGCCGTCCTGGGCGGTGCGCAGTGCCTGGGTACGCTCTTCCACCAGTTGCTCAAGCTCTTCGCGGCTGCGCTGACGCAAGCGGGCCAGGCGCCAGCGTTGGGTCAGGAACAGCACCAGGAACACCAGCGCCAGCCAGGAGCCGGCGGCGGCCAGGCCGGCGTTGCGTTGGTCCTCGAAGGCAAACTGCGGTTTGCGCAGCAGGTGCAGGGTCCAGCCTTCAGCCTTTAACGGCAGGGATTCCCAGATGTAATTGGCGTTGCCATCCGGGCCGTTGACGCGCATCAGGTTGCTGTTTTCGTCAAAGCGTTGCAGCGCCTGCATCTCCAGCGCCTGCAGGTGTTTTTTGTCGTATTGGCGGGTAGCCTTGAGTTCGGCCAGGTCGTCGGCCGACAACGGCCGCAGGTTGCGATAACGCCAGCCGGGCTGATTGGCGATAAATACGATGCCACGCGCATCGCTGACCAGCAGCAGGTCGTTGCCCTGGGCCCACTCGCGTTCAAGCTCGGGGAACTCCAGCTTGACCACCATGGCACCGAGGAACTGCTCATGCTCATCCACCACCGCGCTGGACAGGAAATACCCCGGAATGCCGGTGGTCACACCCACCGCATAAAACCGCCCGGTGCCCTGGCTCAAGGTCTGGCTGAAATACGGACGGAACGCGTAGTTGTGCCCCACATAACTGCTGGGCAAGTTCCAGTTACTGGCCGCTACGGCCAGGCCGGTGCGGTCCATCAACTCCAGGGTGGAAGACTGTGCGGCGGCGTTGATGCGTTCCAGCTTGCGGTTGAGCAGGTCCTGGGTGGCGGCATCCAGCGGGCCTTTCAAGGCATTGATCATCTCCGAGTCCAGCGCCAGTACGGCGGGCAGGGCGCGGTAGCGTTCGATCAGGGTGTGCAGCGAGTTGGCGTACAGCGCCAGCTGCTGATTGGCGCGGGCGGCGTCGTCCACCAGGGCCTGGCGTTCGGCATGGCGCGTGGCCAGGGCGGCTGCCAGCACGGTACCGGCGATGATCAGCAGGCAATAGAAGGTCAGGCGCAGGGGGCGAGGGATCACGATCATACGGTGATGGGCAGGCGCGGGGAAGGGGAGAGCACCATAGCATGACCCGCTCGAATCTTGTGGCGAACCCGGTCATGTGGGAGATGGCTTGTCGGATCGCCGCACCGCTGCGATGCAGGCGCCTCGGTTTTTCTGTTGCACCGAGGTGATGCCATCGCAGCATGGGTATCTACACAACTTTCAACGGCTGACAAATCTCCCTGTAGTGAGCGGGCTCGTCCCGCGCTGGGTGGCGAAGCCGCCCCAATAAAGACACCGCGCAGTTTCAGATAAACGCAATTCGCCTGGTTTGGGGCCGCTTCGCAGCCCAGCGCGGGACGAGCCCGCTCACTACAAAGTTGTGTAGATAACCATGGCCATCGCAGGCAAGCCAGCTCCCACCTAACCGAGTCTGCCATGACATTCTCTTCAGGCACAAAAAAGGCGACCGGGCCATGGGGCCGCAATCGCCTTGTCCTTGCAGGGAAGCGCTTACTGCACTTCCACCGCCAGGCTTTCACTGATCTTCTTCTGCCAGATGGCAGGACCGGTGATGTGGACAGACTCGCCCTTGCTGTCTACCGCAACGGTAACCGGCATGTCTTTGACGTCGAACTCGTAGATCGCTTCCATGCCCAGCTCGGCAAACGCGACAACGCGTGATTGCTTGATGGCTTGCGCCACCAGGTAAGCGGCGCCGCCGACGGCCATCAGGTACACGGCCTTGTGGTCCTTGATCGCTTCGATCGCAGTCGGGCCGCGTTCGGATTTGCCGATCATGCCCAGCAGGCCGGTTTGCTCGAGGATCTGACGGGTGAACTTGTCCATCCGCGTCGCGGTGGTCGGGCCGGCCGGGCCAACCACTTCTTCACGCACCGGATCAACCGGGCCGACGTAGTAGATGAAACGCCCCTTGAGGTCCACCGGCAGGGTTTCGCCCTTGTTCAGCATCTCGACCATGCGCTTGTGCGCGGCGTCGCGACCGGTGAGCATCTTGCCGTTGAGCAACACGGTTTCGCCCGGCTTCCAGCTCTGCACGTCTTCCGGGGTCAGGGTATCGAGGTTGACGCGACGGGCCGATGGGCCGGCTTCCCAGACGATTTCCGGGTAGGCGTCCAGCGGTGGCGCTTCCAGCGACGCCGGGCCCGAACCGTCGAGCACGAAGTGCGCATGACGGGTGGCGGCGCAGTTGGGGATCATGCACACCGGCAAGGAAGCGGCGTGGGTCGGGTAGTCCATGATCTTCACATCGAGCACGGTGGTCAGGCCGCCCAGGCCCTGTGCGCCGATGCCCAACTGATTGACCTTCTCGAACAGCTCCAGGCGCATCTCTTCGATACGGTTGGAGGGGCCGCGCTTGATCAGCTCGTGGATGTCGATGGATTCCATCAGCACTTCCTTGGCCATCACCGCGGCTTTCTCGGCGGTGCCGCCGATGCCGATGCCCAGCATGCCGGGCGGGCACCAGCCGGCGCCCATGGTCGGGACGGTCTTGAGCACCCAGTCGACGATCGAGTCGGACGGATTGAGCATGGCCATTTTCGACTTGTTCTCGGAACCGCCACCCTTGGCCGCCACGTCCACTTCCACGGTGTTACCTGGGACGATGGAGTAGTGGATGACCGCCGGGGTGTTGTCCTTGGTGTTCCTGCGCGCACCGGCCGGGTCGGCGAGGATGGAGGCACGCAGGACGTTTTCCGGCAGGTTGTAGGCGCGACGCACGCCTTCGTTGATCATGTCGTCCAGGCCCATGGTGGCGCCATCCCAACGTACGTCCATGCCCACGCGCACGAACACGGTGACGATACCGGTGTCCTGGCAGATCGGGCGATGGCCGGTGGCGCACATGCGCGAGTTGATCAGGATCTGGGCGATGGAGTCACGGGCCGCCGGCGATTCTTCGCGCAGGTAGGCTTCGTGCATGGCCTGGATGAAATCAACGGGGTGGTAGTAGGAAATGAATTGCAGGGCGTCGGCAACGCTCTGAATCAGGTCGTCTTGCTTGATCACGGTCATGAGTCGCGCTCCTCTATAAGGGAACATTCAATAAAGGTGGGCTCAGTGTGGCATCGGTCGGCTGAGCCCACCTTTCCAAGGCACGCCAGGTGGTGCAGGCGCGACGCTAAAAAGGCGCGGCAGTATAACCCGGCACGGTGGCCGATACACCCGACCATGGTCAAACTGCGTTATCGTTACGGATCATCGCAATGACTGAGACTTTATATGCCTGAACTGCACGTCGGCGAACGCCACTGGTCGGTAGCTGCCGGCAGCAACCTGCTGGACGCCTTGAACCAGGCGGGCGTGGCCGTGCCCTACAGCTGCCGTGCCGGCAGTTGCCATGCCTGTCTGGTGCGTTGCCAAGGTGATGTCGAGGACAAGCAGCCGGATGCCCTGAGCCCGGCGCAGCGTCAGGATGGCTGGCGCCTGGCGTGTCAGTGCCAGGTCGCCGGGGATCTGAAGGTTGAAACCTTTGATCCGCTCCATGACGGGTTGCCCGCACAGGTGGTCGGTGCCGATTGGCTGCACCCCCATGTGCTGCGCCTGCGCCTGCAACCGCAACGCGGCCTGCGTTACCGCGCCGGGCAGCACTTGGTGTTGTGGGCGGGGCAGGTGGCAAGGCCGTATTCCCTGGCCAGTCTGCCTCAGGAAGACCCGTTCCTGGAGTTCCATCTCGATTGCCGCCAGCCCGGGGAATTCAGTGACCTTGCCCGGCAGTTGCAGGTCGGCGACTCTTTGCGTCTGGGCGAGCTGCGCGGCGGTGCGCTGCAATACGACCCGGACTGGCAATCCCGACCGCTCTGGCTGCTGGCGTCCGGCACCGGGTTGGGTCCGTTGTGGGGCGTGTTGCGCGAGGCGTTGCGCCAGGATCACCAAGGCGATATTCGCCTGATTCACCTGGCCCATGATGCCGACGCGCATTACCTGGCCGAGCCCTTGGCGGCGCTGGCCGCACAGCATCCAAACCTGTCGGTGGAGTTGTGGACGGCGGCCGAGTCGGCCCAGGCATTGGCGCAACTGCGGCTTGTCTCGCGGCAAACCCTGGCTTTACTCTGCGGCCACCCTGCCAGTGTCGAAGTGTTTTCCAAGCGCCTGTTCCTGGCGGGGCTGCCGCGCAATCAACTGCTGGCCGATGTGTTCCTGTCCCGTAGTTGAGCGCTGAACGCTACCGCCGCGAGATTTGCCATGACCGACGCCATTTTGCAGCAACGCGAACGTGGGCTGTTGACCCTGCAGCTCAATCGCCCCGACAAGAAGAACGCGCTGACTCGCGCCATGTACACGCAACTGGCCGAGGCCTTGGAGCAGGCCGACGCGGATGCGAATATCCGCTGCGTGCTGCTTCACGGCAGCAGTGACTGTTTCACGGCGGGCAACGACATCGGCGATTTTCTCCAGCAGCCACCGAGCGATCTCGACAGCCCGCCCTTTCACTTCATGAAAAGCCTGCTTAACTGCCGCAAGCCGGTGATCGCCGCCGTGGCGGGCGCGGCGGTGGGTATCGGCACGACCTTGCTGCTGCATTGTGACCTGGTGTACGTCAGCCGAGATGCGCGGTTGCGCATGCCGTTCGTCAATCTTGGGCTGTGTCCGGAGTTTGGTTCGAGCCTGATCCTGCCGAGATTATTGGGGCATGCCAAAGCGTCTGAGTTGTTGCTGCTGGGCGAGGGGTTCAGCGGCGAGCAGGCGGCGGCCTGGGGGATCGCTACCGAGGCGCTGGGCAGTGGCGAGGCGGCGCTGGCCAAGGCGCGGGAAATGGCTGAACGCTTCGAGACGCTGGCGCCGGGGGCCGTGCAGGTGACCAAGCAGTTGATGAGGAGTGTGGATCGAGAGCAATTGCGGCAAGTGATCGAGGAGGAGGGGGCGTTGTTTACCCAGCGGTTGAGATCGCCGGAGGCGATTGCGGCGATGTCGGCGTTTATTACTCGGCGCTGAAATGCGGGTGGCTGGACTGACGCTATCGCAGGCAAGCCAGCTCCCACATTGAAATGCGGTCAACTGTGGGAGCCGGGCTTGCCCGCGATGGGCATGGGTATCTACACAACTTTCAACGGTGTGTGGCGAGGAGCTTGCTTGGCGGCCTTCGAGCCGACCGTTTTTTGGGGTTTGACCGAGTACATATCCGTTGCTGCGGTAACGGCGGCTTAGGGTTCCGCCCTTACGGCGGGTCACTTTTTGAAGAGCGCAAAAAGTAACCAAAAACGCATCGCCCCACCACTCGGTGCCTCGCCTAGGCTCGGCATGCCCGTAATCCGACATTGATTTGGGGGGCCGCCGCCACGCGCCATCCATGGCGCGGGGCGGCTAAACCGGCGTCCTGCCGGTTTACCCCCCAAATCAATATCGAATTACGGCCAGCGTGGTTGACGGGGCGCCTCAGATCAAGATCAAAAACAAAGCGCGGCGGCCTTAGAGCCGACCGGTATTCATGTCGAACTCGGTTCAAAATGTGGGAGCTGTCGAGCCCCAGCGAGGCTGCGAAGGCGGCGGCACTGCTGGCATTTTTTTCGCCTGAGCCACCGCTTTCGCAGCCTCGCTAAAGCTCGACAGCTCCCACAGGGAGATTGCTCAACTGAAAGTTGTGTAGATACCCATGCTGCGATGGGGGCTTCACCTTCAACCCATCAACCCGCCATGAAATGCAAAAGCCCCGCCATTCACAGGGCGGGGCTTTTGTTTTTCAGCCTGTCACTTAGACCATTGGATCGCCAACGTGCAGGATCTTCATGCCGTTGGTGCCGCCGATGGTGTGGTAGCTGTCGCCCTTGGTCAGGATGACCCAGTCGCCTTTCTCCACGACACCGCGTTTGATCAGCTCGTCGATGGCAGCCTGGCTCACTTCATGTGGCGGCAACGAAGCCGGGTCGAACGGTACGGTGTACACCCCACGGAACATGGCCGCACGGGCCTGGGTTTCGCGGTGCGGGGAGAACGCGTAGATCGGCACCGAGGAGCGAATGCGCGACATGATCAACGGCGTGTAGCCACTTTCGGTCAAGGCAATGATCGCCTTCACGCCCGGGAAGTGGTTCGCGGTGTACATGGCGGCCAGGGCGATACTCTGGTCACAGCTTTCGAACTCTTTGCCGATGCGATGGCTGGAGGTCTTGCTGGTCGGGTGCTTTTCGGCGCCAAGGCAGATACGCGCCATGGCTTGCACGGCTTCCAGTGGATACGGCCCCGCAGCACTTTCAGCCGAGAGCATCACGGCGTCGGTGTAGTCGAGCACGGCGTTGGCCACGTCGGACACTTCGGCGCGGGTCGGCATCGGGTTCTGGATCATCGACTCCATCATCTGGGTCGCCACGATCACCGCTTTGTTATGACGGCGTGCGTGCAGGATGATTTTTTTCTGGATGCCGATCAGCTCGGCGTCACCGATTTCCACGCCCAGGTCGCCACGGGCAACCATCACCGCGTCGGAAGCCTTGATCAGGCCGTCGAGGGTTTCGTCGTTAGCCACGGCCTCGGCACGTTCGATCTTCGCCACCAGCCAGGCAGTACCGCCGGCTTCGTCGCGCAGTTTACGGGCGTACTCCATGTCGGCGGCGTCGCGCGGGAAGGACACGGCGAGGTAGTCCACTTCCATTTCGGCGGCGAGCTTGATGTCGGCCTTGTCTTTTTCGGTCAGGGCCGGTGCCGTCAGGCCACCACCACGACGGTTGATGCCCTTGTGGTCGGACAGCGGGCCGCCGATGAGCACGGTGCAATTGAGCTCAGTCGGGGTTGCGGTATCGACACGCATGACCACGCGGCCATCGTCCAGCAGCAGTTCGTCACCAACGCCGCAATCTTTCACCAGGTCCGGGTAGTCGATGCCAACGACGTCCTGGGTGCCCTCGGTCAATGGGTGGCTGGTAGAGAAGGTGAACTTGTCACCGATCTTCAGCTCGATCCGCTTGTTGGCGAATTTGGCGATGCGGATTTTCGGGCCTTGCAGGTCACCCAGCAATGCCACGAAGCGGCCGTGCTTGGCGGCCAGGTCACGCACCAGCTTGGCGCGAGCCTTGTGCTCGTCCGGGGTGCCGTGGGAGAAGTTCAGACGGGCTACGTCCAAACCAGCCAGAATCAGCTGTTCGAGGACTTCCGGCGAGTTGCTGGCCGGGCCAAGGGTGGCGACGATTTTGGTGCGACGGACGGACATGCACAGACTCCTGAGTTCAAGCGCTGAGGAAGGCTACTATGCTCTTTCGTTGTAGTCATTGTTCGTTTGCACTACTTATCGACGATTGACTTGTTTTCGTTGCGGCTGAATACGAACATCCTTGAAGATTTTCGACGAGGGGTCGATACACTGCACAAGACAGGAGAACCCTCATGCGAATTTTGCTCATTGCTGCCCTGGCCGTCAGTGTTGTCGGCTGCACCCGCTGGTCGATGGACCACCATTTGAACAATGCCTATCGCGCCTACACGATCGGCGATTGCGAGCGCGTTACCCTGGAATTGTCCCAGGTCGACCGTAAAAGTCGCACCCGGCGCTACGTGCAGCCGGAAGTCTCGATGTTGCGCGGGCAGTGCCTGGAGCGGCAAAAGCTGTTCGTCGATGCGGCGCAGACCTATCAGTTCATCATCAATCAATACCCGTCGAGTGAGTACGCCTACCGCGCTCGCGCGAGGCTGGACACCTTGCAACAGTTAGGGCACTACCCCGGTTTAAAGGTCGCTCAGCCACGCCCGGCGTCCTTGTGATGCTATTCGTCGTTTCATAGCTGGCCCCCTGCCAGTCTTGGGCTATCCTTTGAATGTCCGTTTGTACAAGTTTTATCTGCAAACGGATGTAGAGCCCGGACTCGGCGGCTGTCTGGCGGCACAACGTTGATTGTGTGCGCACCGAAGTCCAGGGAGAGCGAGCGGTTTTTGGCTCGTTCCGAATCACTGGCACGGCCGCAGTCATGGCCATTGGATGGCGATTTCACTATGTTTACCGACCGACGGATCGAGCGGCATCAGCTACCTTGTTTTCTGCAAGTGTTTAACCGCCTTACTGATAAACCCATCGGGTTCCTGGGCAACGTCTCGGAAGACGGGCTGATGTTAATCAGCCAGCTGCCCATGATGGTCGATGTGGACTTCGAGCTGCGTGTGAAGATTCCTGCGGCTGACGGCACCTGGAATCCGATTGACCTCACGGCAACCTGTCTCTGGAGCCACGAGGACATCAACCCCCAACATTACGACTCCGGCTTCAGGGTGCTCCAGGCCCCTGAGGAATATGGACAATTGGTCAGCGTCTTGCTGCATTACTTCAGTTTTGATCCGTTGCAGGCGTCGGCTTAGGCGCATTGGCGACCCGGTTTCGGTGGGGTCGGCCCTGCCGTAACCGTGGGTTTCTTGCGCAGGGCTTTCTTAGATTGCACCGGCTTTCTTCCAACCCAGGTAGCGTGTCACCAAGGCCGGCCCCAGTTCGGACGGCAGGGTGTCGAGTACCGACAGGCCTTGCGCGCTGAGACGGTCGTGCAGTTGGTTGCGGGTATTCAAGTAATCGATGGTGCCGCTGTAGGCCAAGGCTTCCGCCAAGGTTTGCACGGGGACCTGGCGCAGTTGATCGACTACTTCCTCGCGGAGGCTGGCCACCAGCACCCTATGTTGGCGGCTGATGCGCTTGACGGCCGTCAGCAGTGCCTCGTCGTCCTCATCCCGCAGGTTGGTGACCACGACCACCAACGCTCGGCGCTTCTGTCGGGCCAACAACTGGCTTGCCGCCGCCTGATAGTCGGCGGTGCGTCGGGTAGTGTCCAGGTCATATACCGCGTTGAGCAACAGGTTCAACTGGCTGCTCCCCTTCACCGGCGCCACGTAGCGGGGCTGGTCACCAGCAAAGGTGCACAGCCCCACCGCATCGCCTTCACGCAAGGCGACGTAGCTGAGCAGCAGGCAGGCATTGAGGGCGTGGTCAAAATGGGACAGCTCGTCATCCTGGCTGCGCATGCGGCGGCCGCAATCGAGCATGAACACGATCTGCTGGTCGCGCTCATCCTGGTACTCACGCGCGATGGGCGTGCGCTGCCGCGCGGTAGCCTTCCAATCGATCTGCCGAAGGCTGTCACCCTCGCGAAACTCGCGCAGTTGATGAAACTCCAGCCCCAGGCCTCGTCGTTGGCGCTGACGCACGCCCAGTTGGCTCAGCCAGTTGTCCACGCCCAGCAGCTGCGCGCCATACAACCGGGCGAAATCCGGGTAGACGCGGGTGGCGTCGTTCGCTTCGATAAAGCGCCGCGCTGACCACAGCCCCATTGGGCTGGGCAGGTAGATTTCGCAGCGGCTGAAACTGAAATGCCCGCGCCGCAGGGGGCGAACGCGATAGCCCAGCTCACTGCGTTCACCGGGGCGCAGGTCAATGGGCTGGGGCATGTTCTCTACTGTTAACCCGTCGGGCACGTGATCGAACACCTGCATTGTCAGCGGCTGCAGGAAGTCATGCTCCAAGGCCAGGCGTACTTCGCCCCAACGCCCCAGCGCCAGGCTGCCCGGCACCTGCCGCTGCACTCGGGGCGACGGACGGCGACGCAGGCGCAGCGCATCCAGCGTGGCCAGCAGCAACAGTGCCAGGAGCAGTCCCCATGCGACCGAATGCAAGGTGTCGGGCACCTTGAGCTGCAACGCAGCCGCAGTGCCCAGCAGGATGTTCAACCCCAGCAATACGCCGAGCCAATTCAACAGCAGGCGGGTCGGTTTCATGGGCGGGTCATTGCCGAGGTGCCGGAATTTGATCGAGCAGTTGCTTAAGCACCTGGTCGACCTCCAGCCCGTCGATATCCAACTCTGGTGCGATACGCACCCGGTGACGTAATACCGCCAGGGCGCATCCCTTGATGTCGTCCGGGGTGACGAATTCACCTGCGCGCAGCAAGGCGCGGGCACGCGCGCCACGCACCAGGGCGATGGACGCGCGCGGGCCGGCGCCGATGGCCAGTCCCGGCCAGCTACGGGTGGCACGCGCCAGGCGCACGGCGTAGTCGAGTACTTGTTCGTCGAGGGCCAATTCGCTCGCGATCTGCTGCAACTGCAGCACATCCGCGGCCTGCAACACCGTGCGCAACGGGTGTACATCCAGCATGTCGGCCCGGGATGAGCGCGTTACCTCGCGCACCATCTCCAGTTCCTGCTGTGCGTCGGGGTAATCCATGCGCACCTTGAGCATGAAACGATCCAGTTCCGCTTCCGGCAGAGGGTAAGTGCCTTCCTGTTCGATGGGGTTCTGGGTGGCCAGCACCATGAACGGCTGGCTGATGGGCAGCGCCTCGCCTTCAAGGGTAACTTGCCGCTCCTGCATGGCCTCGAGCAAGGCCGCCTGGGTCTTGGCCGGAGCGCGGTTGATTTCGTCGGCCAGCAGCAAGTGGGTGAACACCGGGCCTTTGCGCAGTTTGAACTGTTCGGTGTGCAGGTCGTATACGGCGTGGCCGGTGACATCGCTCGGCATCAGGTCCGGGGTAAACTGGATGCGCGCGAAATCGCCATCGAAGCAACGTGCCAGGGCGCGCACCAGCAAGGTCTTGCCCAGCCCCGGCACGCCTTCCAGCAACACATGGCCGCCGGCAATCAATGCGGTCAGGACATCATCGATTACCTGCTCCTGGCCAATCACCGCCTTGCGCAATTCAGTGCGCAGGGCCTGGGCTTGGGCGCTGGCGCGTTGCAGGGTTTCGCTGCTCAAGGCGGTGGCGCTGGGTAGTTCGCTCATAAGGCATTCCTGAGGGTTTGCAGGCACGCCACCTGCCGGCTGAAATCGGCGCTGGAAAGCCGTTTTTCCGGGAGTGGGCCAAGGGCCTGGCTGATGACGTGAGAAGGTTGGCGCGTCAGGTGCTCAAGCACCCGGCGCTGATCTGCGTTGTCGAGGTGCTCAAAACCGGGATGACGGCGCCGGGCCGCGCGCAGGATATCGTGCTGCAAGGCTTGCAGCAGCGTGCCCTGGCCGCTGCGGCGCAGCAGGAAGTCGGCGCTGGCCTTGAGGTGTTCCTGCAATTGGCGGCGTGCAGGGGATGCCGGAGCGCGGATCGGGCCTTGGCGCATGGCGGCCTGCCAGAGCGCCAAGGCTATCAAGGCGACGAATGCCACCAGGGCCTGTGGGAAATAGCGCATCAGCAGGGTGAACAGGTCATCGAAATCATTGTTGAACAGTAAGGTCACGTCCGTGCCCTGGCTCAGGTACCAGAGCAACCAGGCATTGTCGTGTTTACCGATGTCCGGAGTCTTCCACAGGTCGCTGTCGGTGATCACCGTGACGCGGCCTTGCCCCAGGTTGAGTTGCATCAGGTGGCTCGACTGCGCGCTGTTGGCAGAAAACTGCGCCAGATGCCTGGGGTCGGTGAGGTTGAAGTCTGTGTCGAAACTGAAATAAGCCGGTGCGGTTTCATTATCGACGTACAGCTTGGTGAGGTCCGGCGCTTTCTTTCCAGGAGGCTTTTTACTGGCAGGGGCGGGCTCTTCAGGCTCATCACTCCAGGTCTGGTGGATATGCAAGCGATCAAGCAGCAGGTCACCGCTTTTGCCTGCCTCGTCATCCCACAGGGCCTCGGCCACCAGCAACAGATGACCCCCGGATCGGGTCCAGGCCAGCAGTTGCTCTACTTGGCGTGGCGTAAGACTGCTGCGCTCGCCAAGCATCAGCAGGCTGTTGCCCTTGGCGGGCAGCGTAGCCAGGCGTTCCAGGCTATTGGCATGGGCCACGGCCAAGCCTTGTTGGCGCAGAAAGTGCTCGGCCGCCAGGTAAGGGTTGGCCAGCGCCTCCGGAGAGGGGCCGCGGTCCACCACTTCATCGTAGGGAACCGCTTTGCTCCCTGCGTAATAACCCCCCGCCGCCAGCAGGCATGCCAGCAATAGCCCCACCCACAATAATGGCCGGTTCATTGGCTGCCCCCTGAGCTGAACAGGCTGCGCCAATCGCCGCACAGTTTTTGCTGGGCCGAGAGGGGCGGTAGGCGATGACCGTAGGCGAGGTTTTGCCAATGCCGGGTCAATTCGTCGCTGAACGCCAGCAGTTGCGCGTGCTGCAACAGGTGAACGCGCTCCAGCACCTGGCCTTCGGTGTCAGCGCTTTTCAGCGGCAGCTTAAAATCATGCAGCAAGCGGCTGAGGAGGCCGCGGTACAGCAGGCCGAGGGCTTCCCTTGGTTGGGTGCTCCACAGGTGCTCGGCGGCGGTGGCAACATCGTCGGGCAATGTTTCGGCGCCCAGTTCGAGGCCGAACAATTGTGTGGGTATTGGTTTGACGACTTTAGGCTTGCGCGGCCCGCGCCGGCTGACAAAGGTGCGCGCCCAATCGCGATAACGCCACGCCAGCATGATCAAGGCGCCGATCAGGATGCCCCATAACAGCACCTCCAGGCCCTGGGCGATAGATTTGAAAATGTTGCTGTTGAGGTTGTCGAGCAGCGCCTTGAGCCAGTCCGGAAGTTTACCGTCGCTGACAGCCTTGTTTTTAGCCGTAGGCTTTTCTTCACCAAAGCGGTAACGCGTGACGGTTTCCGGGTTCTTGAAAGGGGGGTTGTCCAGCAGCGACCTGATGGATTGGTTCGCGCTCTGGGTACTCAGTGGCTGGTGAGAGCCTGAAGCTTCGGCCATAGCGGGCGCGCTGAATGGCGACAGCGTCAAGCCGATCACCAGCAACAACAGCGCAGCGACACTGCTGAGGCGTTGCCGAAGGCGACGGAACACCAGCTCCAGGTCCCAGGCCTCCAGCACGGTGCGGCGGTTAAGGTAAAGGCTGAAGCCACAGGCGACATAGATCGGCTCCCAGAATACCAGGATCAAGGCATAGAAGGCGTTGCTCAGGTGTTCAAGCCAGAGTCCTTCCGAGCTTGCCGCCAATGCCAGGCTTTGCCAGTCCCAATCCATCTCGACGTTCTGCGGGATAAATAGATAGAACAGCGCCATGCAACCCAACCACAGCCCCATTTCCAGGTGCATGCCGACGATCGTCAGCCAGCGCGCCGCGCCGGCGTTACGTTGCTGCAGCACACCGAGGCGTTTTTGCCGTGCCGGGCCATCCAGACCCTCAAGTTGGCTTACCGGCATGACAAAGCTGCGGCTCAGGCTGAGTCGCCGCCAGGTCAGGCTGGCCAGCAACTGGCCTTTGAGCAGGCTTGGCCATGCACGCACCGTTTGCTTGATGCCGGGTGTTTCGCCAAACAGGGCCTTGGACAGGATATACAGCGGCAGGCGGTCAAAGGCCGGCTTGAGCCACCAGAACACAAAAATGGCGGTGGATGGGTACTTCCACAGCAATGCAGTGAGTAAGGCGAAGACTGGCAGGGACACCAATGCCCAACTGCCCATCAGGAGCAAACGGTATTGGCGGGCCATCAATACCCCAAGGTCCATGGCTTCCCAGGCAGTACGTGGGCGTATTACCACGCTGGCGTCACTGAGGCGCATGGTGATTCCTTCCGGCAAGACTCAGGTATGCGCCCACCAGCAGCCACAGCGCGGCGCCCACCAGGTATTTGATCCAAGGTGCTATCACGGTGATGGATGACCAATAAGCCTCGATAAAGGCGGCGATCAGCAGGAAGATCATGGCACCGCACAACATTTGCACGCTCTTGCGTGCCGCCAGCCGCAGGGATTCGCCACGAGTCAATTGCCCGGGAGCGATCAGCCCCCAGCCCAGTTGCAAGCCCGCGGCACCGGCGAGGGCAATTGCCGTCAGTTCGAACGCACCATGTCCGATGACGAATGACCAGAAGGTCTGCCCATAACCTATTTCGGTCAGGTGCCCGGAGACCGCACCAATGACCAGGCCGTTGAAAATCAGGAAGAACACACTGCCCAGGCCGAACAGCAAGCCCGCGGCAAAGGTCTGGAACGCGATGCCGGTGTTGTGCATCACGTAGTAGCCGAACATCATCCAGTCTTCGCTCGATGCGCGCTCGGCGGCGCGGCCCAGGCGGCTGGCGTCGGGGTCATACATGCCCTGCATCTCGGCCACCTGCTGGGGGCTGACGATGGCGTAGATAAGGTCTGGAAACAGATAGACCAGCAGGGCGATGCCCACCAGGCTGCCGAAGAACAGCAGGCTGGCTACGAGGACGAAACGCCATTGTTCCCGCACCAGGCGGGGGAAATCGGCCAGTACAAAACCCAGCACATTTGCCGCCAATTGGCTGCGATGGCGGTAGAGCTGTTGATGGCCGCGCAGCGCCAGCTGTTGCAGGGGGTCGACCAAGTAGCTGCTATAGCCGCGTTCCTGGGCCAGGGCCAGGTGCTGGCACAGGCGTCGGTACTGATGGGGGAAGTCAGTTATGTCACTGGCTTTTGCCTGGCCTTGCTCCAACTGTTTCAGGTGTTCGGCAAAAACCTGCCATTGCGGCTGGTGGCGGCTTTCGAAAAGGCTCTGCTTCATGTCGGCCCCAACAGGCCACGGGCCACGCCGTTGAGCTGCTCCACGGCGCGGGCCGGGGATACCTGCAAGGGAGCGGCGAGAATCGACGCCAGCTCGTGAACGCGCTCGCTGGACAGTTCACCCTGGCGCTCGGCAAAGCCAAGGATGGCCCGTTGCTCACTCAACTCCAGGGCGAAGGGCAGGCGCAAGGCCGCCGCTTTGGGAACCTGGGGGCGCACCAGCGGCTGCTCCCGATAGATCACCAATGTGCCGGCGGCAACGTCGCCCAGACGCTTGAAGTGAGGGTGCTGCAGGCAACTGATTGCACCGAGGAAGTAGCCGAATGGAAGCATGTCCACAAACCGCAGCAGGTTACGGATCAATGACGCGGACCAGCCAATCGGGGTGCCGTCGTCTTGTACAACACGCAGCCCCATGACCTGTTTGCCGGGCGAGCACCCCTGGTTGAGCACCTCGAACAGCACCATGTACCACCAACTGATCAGGAACAGCAGCAGCGAACCCAGGCCGATACCGATATTGCCAAGCAAGGCCAATGGCACCAGCAGGATGCCCATGACCACCCCGCGCGCGCCCAGGTCGAAGGCAAACGCCAGCGCGCGGGGTACCAGGCCGGCGGGGCGCAGGGGCAGGTCGATACCCTCCGGGGTTTCGATCTGGTAGCGGGTGTCCAATGGGGCTGAGGGCATCGCGATCCTTGGCAGTGCAGAGTGGCTGGAGACACGGATGCTAGCAGTGTCGACGATGGAAGCAACTCCTCAAGAGTTTGCTGGATGTTTGTACAGTGTATTTGGTGCTGGTCGTGGACGTCGTTCAGCGCCTAGACTTTGTCGTTCTTCAGTACAGGAACAGCCCGTGACCTCCATTTTCTGGTACGACTATGAAACGACCGGCATCAACCCGCGCAGTGATCGTCCGCTCCAGGTAGCCGGCATTCGCACGGACCTTGAACTCAACGAGATCGGCGCGCCGGTCAATCTCTATTGCCAGCCAGGCGACGATATCCTGCCTCATCCGGTTGCGTGCGCAATTACCGGTATCACCCCCGCCACACTCGCGGAAAAAGGTCTCGCCGAAGCCGATTTCATGACCAGGGTCCATGCCGAACTGGCGGCCCCGGGCACCTGCGGTGCCGGTTACAACACCTTGCGGTTTGACGACGAAATGACGCGCTACAGCCTGTATCGCAATTTTTTCGACCCATACGCGCGCGAATGGCAGGGCGGTAACAGCCGCTGGGATTTGATCGATGTGGTCCGCACCGCCTACGCGCTGCGCCCCGAGGGTATTGAATGGCCGCAGCAGGACGGGCGCGTCACGTTGAAGCTGGAGCGCCTGACCCAAGCCAACGGCATTGACCATGGTCAGGCTCACGAGGCGTTGTCCGACGTCCGCGCCACGATTGCCTTGGCTCGATTGGTTCGTGAAAAACAGCCCAAGTTGTATGAATGGCTGTTTCAATTGCGCAGCAAGCAGCGGGTGATGGACCAGGTGCGCTTGCTGCAACCGATGGTGCATATCTCCGGGCGTTTCTCCGCCGAGCGTCATTACCTGGGCGTCGTGCTGCCACTGGCATGGCACCCACGCAATCGTAATGCGTTGATCGTCTGCGACCTGGGGCTTGATCCCCAGGGTTTGCTCGACCTTGATGCCGCTGCATTGCGCCAGCGTCTCTATACGCGTCGTGACGATCTTGCCGAGGGCGAGTTGCCGGTACCGCTCAAGTTGGTGCATATCAACCGTTGCCCGGTGGTTGCTCCCTTGAATGTGCTGCGGGCAGAGGACCGTGAGCGTCTGCACTTGGACATGAGCGTTTATCAGGAACGGGCGCTGCGGCTAACTGACGCACAGGAACTTTGGCGCGATAAGTTGGCATTCATTTACGCCGAGGAAGATTTCGCGCCGAGTTCAGACCCTGAGCAACAGCTTTACGATGGTTTTATCGGCGATCGTGATCGACGTTTATGTGAACAAGTCCGGGTGGCGGAGCCTGCGCAATTAGCAAGCCAGCAGTGGCCTTTTGATGATCACCGGTTGCCCGAATTATTGTTTCGCTACCGAGCGCGTAACTTCCCCAATACCTTGAACAGTGAAGAACAACAACGCTGGAAACTTTTCTGTCAGGAACGTTTGTCAAACCCTGAGTGGGGCGCACCCAATACCCTTGCGGCATTTAAACTGGCTCGACAGGAGTTTGCCGTTACTGCTACGCCGTTTCAGGCGCAGGTGCTTGAGCAATGGCAGGTATACGCGGACTCATTGGCCGCCAGAATGAATCTGTAAGCGTGTTTGCACACACTTCGCGGGCAATAAAAAACGCCAGCATGCTGGCGTTTTTAATGTGATGCGTAGCAGGCGCAAGCCTGGCAAGGGTTTAACCCAGCAGGGTAGCCCAGCCTTCAACTACGTCGCCGCCCCACTTGGCTTTCCACTCTTTGAGGGTTTTGTGGTTGCCACCTTTGGTTTCAATCACTTCGCCGTTGTGCGGGTTTTTGTATTGCTTGACCTTGCGAGCACGCTTGGTGCCAGTCGTTTTTACAGCGCCGCGCGGTGCCTTAACTTTCGACTCTGGATCCAGCAGCGCGATGATGTCACGCAGGGATTTGGAGTATTCACCCATCAGGGTGCGCAATTTGCCTTCGAATTCCAGCTCGGTTTGCAGTTTGTCGTCTTGGGACAGGTTCTTCAAACGGGCTTGCAGCTCTTTGATAGCTTCTTCGGTGGCACGGTATTCGTTGATCAGAGACATGTGGACTACCTTAATGTAGAGCGCTGTTGACAGGGATAGTGGCCCAATAATAGTCACGCGGTTTGCGCAAGTAAACATTTAAGGTCGTATTTATGTGAATTACTTTGAATGTTTGTAGCCTTGCTGTCCATTCGAGTTAATTACCAGGGCACGAACCTTAAGATAATTTCCTTGAAAACCGCGAAACACCCACAGGGTGACGCAGTAAATTCATAGGCGGGTGGTAAAACCCTAGGCCATTAAGGGGCAAAGGCCAAGCCGGTGATCAGAATAAACGTTAACGAATACTGCAGTTTTGCTGCGCAATCGCTAGAATGGCGGCCTTTGCGAAGTTCTGGAGTTTCCCCCTAATGCGCACTTTTCGGCTGGTGATTGCTTGCCCGGACCGGGTCGGCATCGTTGCCAAAGTCAGTAACTTTCTGGCCTCTCACAACGGTTGGATCACCGAGGCGAGTCATCACTCGGACAATCTCAGCGGTTGGTTCTTCATGCGTCACGAGATCCGTGCCGATTCGCTGCCCTTCGGCCTCGAGGCCTTCCGCGAGGCCTTCGCGCCGATCGCCGAAGAGTTTTCGATGACCTGGCACATTACCGACACCGAGCAGAAAAAACGCGTGGTGTTGATGGCCAGCCGCGAATCCCATTGCCTGGCGGATCTGCTGCATCGCTGGCACAGCGACGAGCTGGACTGCGAAATCGCCTGTGTGATCTCCAACCATGATGACCTGCGCAGCATGGTCGAGTGGCACGGCATCCCGTATTACCACGTACCGGTCAACCCGCAGGACAAGCAGCCGGCGTTCGCCGAGGTGTCGCGCCTGGTCAAGCAGCATGAAGCCGACGTGGTCGTGCTGGCGCGCTACATGCAGATCCTGCCGCCGGAACTGTGCCGCGAATACGCCGGCAAGGTGATCAACATTCACCACAGCTTCCTGCCGTCGTTTGTGGGCGCCAAGCCTTACCATCAGGCTTCCCTGCGCGGTGTGAAGTTGATCGGCGCGACCTGCCACTACGTCACCGAAGAGCTGGACGCCGGCCCGATCATCGAGCAGGACGTGGTGCGTGTCAGCCACAGCGACAGCATCGAGGACATGGTGCGTTTCGGTCGTGACGTCGAGAAAATGGTCCTGGCCCGTGGCCTGCGTTACCATCTGGAAGACCGCGTGCTGGTACACGGCAACAAGACGGTCGTGTTCTGATCGACCTGTGGTGATTGAAGAATGAAGGGCCTGGGCGTTAAATCGTTGCAGGCCCTTTTTTATGACTGCACTTTCAGGACACACCCATGACCGACCCGCTCGATAAAGCCACGTCCAGGGCGCCTGCTACCGTGGGCGAAGGCTGTCTGAGTCGCTATGACCCGGATGCGTTGGGTGTCGAGGATGGCACTGACTTTCCGGGGGCTGCCCGGTTGTGGGAGCAGTTGCACAGGCCTGAGGTGCCGCCTGAGCCTTGCGAGCCTTCTGGAAAAGACGCTTGAGCAGCGGTTTGCCGACCATCAGCAGGAATACCGGCCCCCCGCACAGCAGGTAGAAGTAATAGGTCACCGCCCGCCAGATCAGAATGGCCGCCGCTGCGGTTGACTTGCCCACCATGGGTGCCAGCAGCGCTGCCGAGGTCAACTCCGCAGCCCCGGCCCCGCCCGGCAACAGGCTGAATTGCCCGGCCGTCAACGACAGCATCTGGATCAGGAAGCTCCACGCCCATTGCAGGTCCGCGCCCAGCCCGCGCAACGCCAGGTACAGCACGCTGTAGCGTAATAGCCAGTGCAGGCTCGTGAGAACGAACACGCCGATCAATGTCAGCCACGGCAATTTCAATGTGTCGCTGAATGCCGCAAGAAAATGCAGGAGCCTGCGTGCCCATCGTCGGCGCAGACGGGTGCGTACCCGCAGCCTTCTAAGCAGCGCGCCGTTCAGGCGGATGACCTTGCGGTGAAAGCGCACCAGCAACACGCAACACACGAGCCCGCCCACCATCGACACCGCACTGAACTCCAGAAGCCACTCCAACCGCGGGTTCAGGGAGTGGAACAGGGCGTACAGCGCAATGCCCATCAACGCGCAGAGAAAAAACAGCAGGTCGCTCAACTGGTCCATGGCAAACACCGCGCTGCCCTGGGCCGGCCGTATGCCGTGGCGCGCCAGCAAGGCCATCAGCGTCAGCGGGCCGCCACTGCCGCCCGGCGTGGCGCACTGGGCAAATTCGGTGGACATCACCACGCCCAGGCATTTGCGCCGGGTCAGTTGCCCGCTGTGCTCGCCCAGCAACAGGCGCAGGCGCAGGCTATTGATGACCCAGCACAGCACGATCATGGCGAACATCGCCAGTAACAATTGCCGGGGGAACTGCGCCAGGCGCATAAGGGTTTCACCGCCGCCCAGCCATACCGGAACGACCAGCGCCACCAGCAATGCCAGCAGCAGCCAAAGCAACCGGCTCATGTTTGCGATGCCAGCCAGGCCGCCTTGGTTTGCGGCGTACGGCCGGCGTCCAGCAAGCGGTGCAGCGTTTCAAGCCAATAGCGGCGGGAAAAGTCGTGGCGCATGTCCACCGGGTGCAGCCCCAGCCGAATGACCGGGGCGCTGCGCCAGCGTTGTTCGCGGCGGTCGCTGATGACTTTGGACAGGCCTCGACGCCAGGCACTGCGGGCGCTCCACACCAGGCCCGGTGCGTCGACCCGGCTGAAGTCGGGAAGCCGATACAGATGCTGCGGGTCGCTGGTATAGCTGAGCGGCAACTGACGCAAGGCGTCGCGGGTGCCCTGGCTCATCAACCAGGCGGGGGCGACGAAACCGTGAAGGGGCCAGCCGTTGCGCTGGAAGACGTCGATGCCGGCGCTCAGGCGCGCCCGTGCCTGGGCCTCTGACAATTGGTAGAACTCGCCTTCGTGGGTATAGACACGGCGCATGAACCAGTCTTTTGGCGTGCGCGGCGCCGGTTGGTCGTCGCTGTGGAAGTAGCCGTGCAAGGCCAACTCATCGCCCCTGGCGACACGGCTGTCCAGCAGTTGCCGGAAATCCCCGTCGACGGGCAGCGCATCATGATGATGAAAATCCGGTACCACCAGCCAGGTGATTGGAACATTGCCCAGCTTGTCCACGGCTTCGACAAAGGGCCGATAGTCGGCCCAGTTGTGCGGCGCCACGTCGTGCAATACCAGCAACACCGAGCGTTCAACCATGGGCAAGCATCGGCTTGTGGGTGCCTACGACCGCGTGATAATGGCCGAGCAGGCTATCGACCACGGTGTCCCATGCGTAATGGCGCTCTACATGCTGCCGCGCTTGCGCCCCCAGGCGGCGGCTGTCGGCGCTGAACAACTCGCGCACGGCATCGGCCATCGCCTTGGGGTCGTTTGGCGCGCACAGCAGGCCGCAGCGCTCATCGACAATCTCAGTGAAGGCACCGGCGGCCACCGCGACCACCGGTATGCCGCAGGCCATGGCTTCCAGGATGACCAGGCCGAAGGTTTCCTGGTCGCCGCCATGCAGCAGCGCATCGGCACTGGCCATCAACCGCGCGACATGCTCGGCGGGGCGGAACTCGTCAATTACGGTCACGTTGTCCGGTACGCTGGCGGGCATGCCGGAGCCCACCAGGAGCAAGTGGTAGCCATCCCCCAGCCGTTTCATGCAGTTGAGCAGCACCGGCAGGTTCTTCTCTTTTGAGCCGCGTCCGGCGAAGATCAATAGACGTGTCTCTTCGTCTATACCCAGTTCCGCGCGCAAACCGGGGTCTCGTGCGTGCGGCGTGAAGGTTTGCAGATCGACCCCCAACGGCTGGGCGAAGACGTTTTTTACCCCAAGCCCGGTGAGCTTGTCGGCCATGACTTGGCTGGGCGCCAGTACCCGGTCAAAATTCTTGTAAAGTTTGCTGACATAGGCTTCAACGTTGGGGGTAAACCAAGGCCCCATGCGGTTGCTCACCAGCAGCGGCAGGTCGGAGTGATAAAAGCCGATGACCGGTACATCCCGTTGGCGCCTGGCATCCAGCGCCGCCCAGGCGGTGAGGTAAGGATCGCCCACCTCGATAAGATCGGGCTGCAATTCGTGCAGGACATTTCGCCATGGCGCCAGGCGCAGCGGGAATCGATAGCCTTTGCCGAACGGCAGCGGGGGGGCCGGTACGGTGTACACCCCGTCCTGCTCGCCCAAGTGGGCGCCGGGTATCAGCAGGCTGTGGCGAATACCGGGCTTGAGCGCCAGCCGCCGGTGCTTGGCGTCCAGATAGGTCCGTACACCACCGCTGGCGGGGGCGTAGAACATGGTTATGTCAGCGATATGCACGATGAACATCCCTCCGATCCATTGCTCTCCTTACGTGGACCTTAGGCAAGGATAGATGTTCGGTTGGGTTGGTGGCGTACGGCGGTGTTCAAGCACGGCTATAGAATGTGGGAGCAGGGGTGCTCCCACAGGGTGTTGCGGATTGATCAGATCCGGAAACTGCCGACCAACTGCTTCAGACGCGCGGCCTGTTGCTCCAGATCGGCGCAAGCGCGCAGGGTCGATTGCAGGTTTTCCACGCCTTCCTGGTTGAGGGTGTTGATCTCGGTGATGTCCATGTTGATCGACTCCACCACCGAGGTCTGTTCCTCGGTGGCGGTGGCGACCGACTGGTTCATGCCATCGATCTCGCCGATGCGCTGGGTCACGCTGTTCAGGCGTTCGCCGGCCAGGTTGGCGATTTCCACGCTGTCGTGGCTGTGGCGCTGGCTTTCGCTCATGGTGCTCACCGAGTCCCGGGCGCCGACTTGCAGCTCCTCGATCATCTTCTGCACTTGCTGCGCCGACTCCTGGGTGCGATGCGCCAGGTTACGCACCTCATCCGCGACCACCGCAAACCCACGTCCGGCTTCCCCGGCGCGAGCCGCTTCAATCGCCGCGTTGAGCGCCAGCAGGTTGGTTTGTTGCGAGATGCTGGTGATGACCTCGAGGATCTGGCCGATGTTCACGGTTTTGCTGTTAAGGGCTTCGATATTGCTGCTCGAGGCGCTGATCATCGCAGACAGCTCGGTCATCGCCTTGATGTTGCGCTCGACCACCTGTTGACCGTCCTCGGCGAGGTGACGCGCGTCGCTGGCCTGGCTCGACGCCTGCGCCGCATTGCGCGCGATTTCCTGGGCAGCCGCGCCCAGTTCGTTGATCGCTGCCGCGACGCTGTTGGTGCGGTTGGCCTGCTCGTCGGAGTTGACCATCGATGAATTGGAGGCACTGACCACGCGCAAGGCCACTTCGTTGACCTGCTCGGTGGCGGATGACACTTCGCGGATAGACGTGTGAATGCGCTCCACAAAGCGGTTGAACGCGTCACCCAGTGTGCCGAATTCGTCATGGTTCTGGATGGTCAGGCGCCGCGTGAGGTCGCCCTCGCCGTCGGCGATGTCCTGCATGGCGCGCGTCATTAGGTGCAGCGGTTGCAGGAGTACGCGGATCAGCATGCCGAGCAGCGCGATGATGATTGCCACGGCAATCACGGTGGCAATCACCGCCGAGGTGCGAAATTCGCTGAGCATGGCGAAGGCATCGGCCTTATCCACGGAAACGCCCAAGTACCAGTTCACCGAAGGCAGGCCTTTGATCGGTGTGAAGGTGACGATATTGGTCTTGCCATTGGCCTCGACTTCACTGAAGTCGGCGCTGATTTTCGGTGTATTTCCCGGATAAACGTCGGCGAGCGTCTTCATCACCAGGTTCTTGTCCGGGTGCACCAGCACCTTGCCGTCGGCGCTGACCAGAAACGCATAGCCCATGCCGCCGAAATTCAAGGCGCCGATTTTGTCGACCAGCGTCTGCAGGCTGAGGTCGCCGCCCACCACGCCGACAGCCTGGCCGCCCTTGGTACTGGGGGTGGCGATGGAAATGATCAATTGCCCGGTGGCTGCGTCGACGTAGGGTTCGGTCAGGGTTGAGCCGTTGCTGCTCTGGGCGCCTTTGTACCAAGGCCGTACACGCGGGTCGAAGCCGTCCGGCATCTTGGTGTCGGGGCGGATGGTAAACGCGCCCTGGCTGTCGCCGACGTAGGTCGCCATGAAGGAGGACGTCAGGGTTTTCTGTTCCAGCAGGCTGGCCACCACCCCGGGTTCCGGGTTGATGGCGATGTTCTGCGCGGCGTTTTCCACCAGTACGATGCGGCCGTTCAGCCAGGTCTGAATACTGCCGGCGGTGACATCGCCCATCTCGTGCAGGTAGCTGTTGAGGTCGTCGCGAATGGCGTTGCGTTGCAGGTAGTCGTTATAGAGGGTAAACAGCGCGAATGCGGCGATGACGATAAGGGAGGCTGCAAGCAGGATTTTATGGCTGAAGCGCAGATTTTTATTCATGGCTCGTAGGGTCCGCTAAGGTCTTGATATCCGAAGCGCGTCCTTATGGGAGGCGCAAAATGGCAACGTTGAAAAAGGTGTGATACTTCTGGTGACGGCTCTGTGGGTCCCGGTAGGAACCGTCTGACCGGGTTTTCGGTTTTGTGGGATTCACATAGGCTTGTATCGACCTGGCGACACTAAAGATTAACCATGGGTGACGAAATGCCTGACTCCACGCAACTGCTTATCGGCGCCGACCTTAGCGGCCAGCCCATCGCCCAGGCCATGCGCCTGGCCAACCGTCACGGGCTGGTCGCCGGCGCCACCGGCACGGGCAAGACCGTCACGTTGCAACGCCTGGCCGAAGCCTTCAGTGATGCGGGCGTGGCCGTGTTTGCCGCCGACATCAAGGGCGACCTGTGCGGCCTCGGTGCGGCGGCGGACCCCCAAGGCAAAGTCGCGGAGCGGATCGCCGGCATGCCTTTCCTCAACTACACGGCCAAGGCTTATCCGGTCACGCTGTGGGACATCCACGGGCAGTCCGGTCATCCGTTGCGCACCACCATCAGCGAAATGGGGCCGTTGCTGCTGGGCAGCCTGTTGGAGCTCACCGATAGCCAGCAGTCGGCGCTTTACGCCGCCTTCAAGGTGGCGGATCGCGAAGGCCTGTTGCTGCTGGACCTTAAGGACCTCAAGGCATTGCTCAACCATCTGCGCTATCACCCGCAGCTGCTGGGCGAAGACGCGGCGCTGATGACCACAGGTTCCAGCCAGGCTCTGTTGCGACGCCTGGCGGTGCTGGAGCAGCAGGGCGCCGAGGCGTTGTTTGGCGAGCCGGCCCTGCAGTTGGAAGACATCCTGCAGCCCAACGCTGACGGACGTGGGCGCATCCACCTGCTGGACGCCAGCCGCCTGGTGCATGAAGCGCCGAAGGTGTACGCGACGTTCCTGTTGTGGCTGCTCGCGGAATTGTTTGAGCAACTGCCCGAGCGCGGTGACGCCGACAAACCCCTGCTGGCGCTGTTTTTCGATGAGGCGCATTTGCTGTTTGCCGATACGCCCAAGGCGTTGCAGGAGCGACTGGAGCAGGTGGTGCGGCTGATTCGTTCCAAAGGCGTTGGCGTGTATTTTGTCACCCAATCGCCAGGCGACCTGCCGGACAGCGTGCTTGCCCAGCTCGGCCTGCGCATCCAGCATGGCCTGCGGGCGTTCACCACCAAAGAACAGAAATCCCTGCGCGCCGTAGCGGACGGTTTTCGGCCAAACCCGGCGTTTGATGCCTTGTCGGTATTGACCGAGCTGGGCACCGGTGAGGCGTTGGTCGGTACCTTGCAGGAAAAAGGCACGCCGGAAGTGGTCCAGCGCGTCCTGGTCGCACCGCCACAATCGCGAATCGGGCCGCTCAGCGCCGCAGAACGCGCTGCCCTGATGGCCAGCTCACCCTTGAAGGGCCGTTACGACAAACCGATCGATCGTGAATCTGCTTACGAAGTGCTGATGGCACGCAAGGAGTTGGGGCCGACCGAGGAAGGCAAGCCAACCGCCGACGAGCCGAGCTTCACCGATAGAGCCGGGGCATTCCTCGGCACAACGGCAGGCAAGGCGCTCAAATCGGCAATGCAGCAAGCCGCCAATCAGATGGGGCGGCAATTGGTGCGGGGGTTGCTGGGGTCGTTATTGGGCGGCAGCAAGCGTAAGTAGCCGATCAGGACTTGGGCCTGGCGTGGGCCGCCAGCCGTTCAAGCGCCGCGCGCAAGCCTGGGTTGCTGATGCCCTCGGCCGTTGCCTGAATGGTTTCGGCCGCATTCACCGACAGATCATGGGTATGCTCCACCACCCCAGGCAGGGTGGTGGGCGGTTGCACCTTGAACTGGATGCGCGTCAAACCGGCGAATTCATCAAAGGCCATCAATTGACGTTGCAGGCGTTTTTGCTGATAGCGCAAACGCGTTGCCCAATGGCCGTCCGTGACAATCAGCAGCAGGTTGCCTTCACGCCAGGACGCCACGCGGCAGTGTTCTCGCGCGGCAGGCTGCAGTTGGCTTTCGAGCAGGCGTTGCAGATGGCCCAAGCGTTGCGCATGGCCAAAGATGGCTTTGAGCGGCTTGGCATCGCGAAGCAACACGCTGGGCGCGCGGGCTGTCAGGGGGCGAAATGCCATGATTGGACACCTTCAGTAACAGAGCGGCCATCTTAGCAGAAAGCGCCTGGATGCCCCCAGTCGCTGCTTTCGTGGGGTTTTCGTCGTGAAATCAATCGCTAACTTCTCGCCTGCGTGGGTTGAAGTTCCGGCAAAAGCCCTTATTTTAAACAAGCCCTCTCACAGCGCCATGCCAGCATCGGGGAACAACGCCACTTTCCTCACCCACGATTCCGGGTAGAATGCGCGTTCGCATGCGGCCGTGAGGGCTGCTCGGGCCACTCACGGTGCGCCCTCCATCCCTATGTGTGGAAGAACCTGCCGATATGTTTGCGCCTTTGTTAAAGAAACTTTTTGGAAGCAAGAATGAGCGCGAAGTCAAACGCATGCTCAAGACGGTGCAGCTGGTCAATGCCTTCGAAGAGCAGATGGTTGCCCTTTCGGACGAGCAATTGCGCGCCAAGACCGAAGAGTTCAAGGCCCGCATAGCCAAAGGTGAAACCCTCGACAAGCTGCTTCCCGAAGCCTTCGCGGTCGCCCGTGAAGCTGGCAAGCGCGTCATGGGCATGCGCCACTTCGATGTCCAGTTGATCGGCGGCATGACCTTGCATGAAGGCATGATCGCCGAAATGCGTACCGGTGAAGGCAAGACCCTGGTGGCCACCCTGGGCGTTTACCTCAACGCACTGTCCGGCAAGGGCGTGCACGTTGTGACGGTGAACGACTACCTGGCTCGCCGGGACGCCAACTGGATGCGCCCGTTGTATGAATTCCTCGGTCTTACCGTGGGTGTGGTCACGCCGTTCCAGCCGCCTGAGGAAAAACGCGCCGCCTACGCCGCCGACATCACCTACGGCACCAACAACGAATTCGGTTTCGACTACCTGCGCGACAACATGGCGTTCAGCATGGAAGAAAAATTCCAGCGCGAACTCAACTTTGCCGTGATCGACGAAGTCGACTCCATCCTCATCGACGAAGCCCGTACCCCGCTGATCATTTCCGGCCAGGCCGAAGACAGTTCGCGCCTGTACACCGAGATCAACAAGTTGATCCCGCGTCTGGAGCAGCACATCGAAGAAGTGGAAGGCGTGGTGACCAAAGAGGGTCACTTCACCATCGACGAGAAGACCCGACAGGTCGAGCTCAACGAAGCCGGTCACCAGTTCGTCGAGGATATGCTGACCCAGATCGGCCTGCTGGCCGAGGGCGAAAGCCTTTACTCGGCGCACAACCTGGGCCTGCTGACCCACGTGTATGCCGGCCTGCGCGCGCACAAATTGTTCCACCGCAACGTCGAATACATCGTGCAGGACGGCCAGGTCGTGCTGGTTGACGAACACACCGGCCGTACCATGCCGGGGCGTCGCTTGTCCGAAGGCCTGCACCAGGCCATCGAAGCCAAGGAGATGCTCAACATCCAGGCCGAAAGCCAGACGTTGGCGTCCACCACCTTCCAGAACTACTTCCGTCTGTACAACAAGCTGTCCGGCATGACCGGTACGGCCGACACCGAAGCGTTCGAATTCCACCAGATCTACGGTCTGTCGGTGGTGGTCATCCCGCCGAACAAACCGCTGGCGCGTAAAGACTACAACGACCTGGTGTTCCTGACCGCCGAAGAGAAGTATGCGGCGATCATCAACGACATCAAGGACGGCATGTCCAAGGGCCGTCCGATCCTGGTGGGTACCGCCACCATCGAGACGTCCGAGCACGTGTCCAACCTGCTCAACAAGGAAGGCATCGAGCACAAGGTGCTCAACGCCAAGTTCCACGAAAAAGAAGCCGAGATCATTGCCCAGGCCGGTCGCCCAGGCGCGCTGACCATCGCCACCAACATGGCCGGTCGTGGTACCGACATCCTGTTGGGCGGCAACTGGGAAGTGGAAGTGGCTTCGCTGGACAACCCGACGCCCGAGCAGATCGCCCAGATCAAGGCCGACTGGCAGAAGCGCCACCAGGCCGTGCTGGAATCCGGCGGTTTGCAGGTGATCGCCTCCGAGCGTCACGAATCGCGCCGTATCGACAACCAGTTGCGTGGTCGTGCCGGCCGTCAGGGTGACGCCGGTTCGAGCCGTTTCTACCTGTCCCTGGAAGACAGCCTGATGCGCATCTTCGCCTCGGACCGCGTGAAGAACTTCATGAAGGCCCTGGGCATGCAGTCCGGCGAAGCGATCGAGCACCGCATGGTGACCAACGCCATCGAGAAGGCACAGCGCAAGGTCGAAGGCCGCAACTTCGACATTCGCAAGCAGCTGCTCGAGTTCGATGACGTCAACAACGAACAGCGTAAAGTGATCTATCACATGCGTAACACGTTGCTGGCCGCCGACAACATTGGCGAGACCATTGCCGACTTCCGCCAGGACGTGCTCAACGCCACCGTCAGCGCGCATATCCCGCCACAGTCCTTGCCGGAACAGTGGGATGTTGCCGGTCTGGAAGCGGCGTTGAAGAACGACTTCGGTGTCGACCTGCCGGTTCAGCAGTGGCTCGACGAAGACGACCACCTGTACGAAGAAACGCTGCGCGAGAAGCTGATGACCGAGCTGCTGGCCGCGTACAACGAGAAAGAAGAGCAGGCGAGTGCCGAAGCCCTGCGCACCTTCGAGAAGCAAATCGTACTGCGCGTGCTGGACGACCTGTGGAAAGACCACCTGTCGACCATGGACCACCTGCGTCACGGCATCCACCTGCGTGGCTACGCCCAGAAGAACCCGAAGCAGGAGTACAAGCGCGAGTCGTTCACGCTGTTCTCCGAGTTGCTGGATTCGATCAAGCGCGATTCGATCCGCGTGCTGTCCCACGTTCAGGTGCGTCGCGAAGACCCGATCGAGGAGGAAGCTCGCCTGCGTCAGGAAGCCGAGGCACTGGCTGCGCGCATGCAGTTCCAGCATGACGAAGCGCCGGGCCTGGATGCGCCTGAGGTGTTGGGTGAAGAGGTCGATGTGGCCCTGGCTCAAACCCCGGTGCGCAACGATCAGAAACTGGGCCGCAACGAGCTGTGCTGGTGCGGTTCGGGCAAGAAGTTCAAACACTGCCACGGCCAGATCGAATAGGATCTGCACCTGACGCTGCAACACCCTGCGCCGCGACCGGCCTCTGCCGTCGCGGCGTTTTGCCATTAATTTCCCGTCGATCACGACGGCACAGACATCACCCATTTTTAAGGAGCGCATTCATGGCTGTTGGTCTTGGTCCTTTGCCCACGTTGCACCCGGTTGCCGGTTTTGAACTCGGTATCGCCTCGGCCGGCATCAAGCGCCCGGGGCGCAAGGACGTAGTGGTGATGCGCTGTGCCGAAGGCTCGACTGTCGCGGGCGTGTTCACCCTCAATGCGTTCTGCGCCGCGCCGGTGATCCTGGCCAAGCAACGCGTGGCCGGCGCTATCCGTTACCTGCTGACCAACACCGGCAATGCCAACGCCGGCACCGGCGAGCCAGGCCTGGTGGCCGCCGCACGCACCTGCGCCAAGCTGGCCCAGTTGACCGGGGTCGACGCCAGCCAAGTGCTGCCGTATTCCACCGGTGTGATCGGTGAACCGCTGCCCGTGGAAAAAATCGAAGGCGCGCTGCAAGCCGCGCTGGATGACCTGTCTGTGGATAACTGGGCGGCAGCCGCCACCGGCATCATGACCACCGACACCCTGCCCAAAGGCGCGAGCCGTCAGTTCGTGCACGACGGTGTGACGGTCACCGTGACCGGCATCAGCAAGGGCGCGGGCATGATCCGTCCGAACATGGCGACCATGCTCGGCTACATCGCCACCGACGCCAAAGTCTCCCGCGATGTGTTGCACAGCCTGATCCTGGACGGCGCCAACAAGTCGTTCAACCGCATCACCATTGATGGTGACACCTCCACCAACGACTGCTGCATGTTGATCGCCACCGGCCAGGCCAACCTGCCGGAAATTACCGAAGCGAGCGGGCCGCTGTTTGCTGCACTGAAGCAGGCGGTGTTTGAAGTGTGCATGGACGTGGCCCAGGCCATCGTGCGCGACGGCGAAGGGGCGACCAAGTTTGTCACGGTAGAAGTCAACGGCGGCGCGAACCATCAGGATTGCCTGGATGTCGGCTACACCGTGGCCCACTCGCCGCTGATCAAGACCGCGCTGTTCGCCTCCGACCCGAACTGGGGCCGTATCCTGGCCGCCGTTGGCCGTGCCGGCGTGCCGGACCTGGACGTGAGCAAGATCGACGTGTTCCTTGGCGACGTGTGCATCGCCAGCCGTGGCGCCCGCGCCGAGTCCTACACCGAAGCCCAGGGCTCGGCGGTGATGCAGCAGGAAGAAATCACTATCCGCATCGAACTGGGTCGCGGCGAGTGCAGCGAAACCATCTGGACCACCGACCTGTCCCACGAGTACGTGAAGATCAACGCGGAATACCGTACCTGAAAATGAACGTCCCCTTGTAGGAGCGAGCTTGCTCGCGAAAAACTCAATGCCACCGCGTTTGTCCTGAATGTGCGCGTTATCGTTGACGTTCTTCGCGAGCAAGCTCGCTCCTACAGAGGCAACACGAGAGGAAAGGCGGCGTGAAACGAGTGCATGTAGCAGCAGCGGTGATCCGCGGTGTCGACGGCAGGATCCTGTTGGCGCGCCGCGCCGATACCCAGCACCAGGGCGGCCTCTGGGAATTTCCCGGCGGCAAGGTGGAGGCCGGTGAGTCGGTCGCCAACGCGCTGTCCCGCGAATTGCAGGAGGAGTTGGGTATCCAGGTCACCACGGCGCGGCCGCTGATCAAGGTGCAGCATGACTACCCCGACAAGCAGGTGTTACTGGATGTCTGGGAGGTCTCGGCCTTTACCGGCGAGCCCCAGGGCGTCGAAGGGCAACCGCTGGCATGGGTTGCCCCACGGGACCTGCTCAGCTACGCGTTTCCGGCGGCCAATGCGCCGATCGTCGCCGCTGCGCGCTTGCCTGCCGACTACCTGATTACCCCTGGCGAACTGGAAACCCCTGCACTGTTGCGCGGCATCCAAAAGGCCATTGCTGGCGGCATCAAGTTGGTCCAACTGCGCGCGCCTAATGGTTATGACCCCAAATACCGTGACCTCGCGGTGGATGCGGTAGGCCTGTGCGCGGGCAAGGCTCAATTGATGCTCAAGGGGCCGTTCGAATGGTTGGGCGATTTTCCCGCAGCCGGCTGGCACATGACCGCGGCGCAATTGCGTAAACATGCCAGCCAGGGGCGGCCGTTGCCGAAGGAGCGCTGGCTGGCGGCGTCGTGCCACAACGCCGAGGAGTTGGCGCTGGCTGAGTTGATGGATGTGGATTTTGTCACGCTGTCGCCGGTGCAACCGACTCAGACTCACCCCGACGCACAGCCGTTGGGCTGGGAGCAGGCGGCGCAGTTGATCAGCGGATTCAGCAAGCCGGTGTTTCTGCTGGGCGGGGTTGGGCCGGCTGAGCGGGAGAAAGCTTGGGAAGCCGGGGCTCAGGGTGTGGCAGGGATTCGGGCGTTTTGGCCGCAGGGTTGATGGTGTTCTGAGGGCCTCATCGCAGCATGGGTATCTGCACAACTTTCAACGGTGTGTGGCGAGGAGCTTGCTTGGCGGCCTTCGAGCCGACCGTTTTTTGGGGTTTGACCGAGTACATATCCGTTGCTGCGGTAACGGCGGCTTAGGGTTCCGCCCTTACGGCGGGTCACTTTTTGAAGAGCGCAAAAAGTAACCAAAAACGCTTCGCCCCACCACTCGGTGCCTCGCCTAGGCTCGGCATGCCCGTAATCCGACATTGATTTGGGGGGCCGCCGCCACGCGCCATCCATGGCGCGGGGCGGCTAAACCGGCGTCCTGCCGGTTTACCCCCCAAATCAATATCGAATTACGGCCAGCGTGGTTAACGGGGCGCCTCAGATCAAGATCAAAAACAAAGCGCGGCGGCCTTAGAGCCGACCGATATTCATGTCGAACTCGGTTCAAAATGTGGGAGCTGTCGAGCCCCAGCGAGGCTGCGAAGGCGGCGGCACTGCTGGCATTTTGGTCGCCTGACCCACCGCTTTCGCAGCCTCGCTAAAGCTCGACAGCTCCCACAGGGAGATTGGTCAACTGAAAGTTGTGTAGATACCCATGCTCATCGCAGGCAAGCCAGCTCCCACAATTTTGATCTGTGAACACATTCAAAATGTGGGAGCTGGCTTGCCTGCGAAGAGGCCAGGCCAGTCACCCAATAATTATCAGTGTGGCTTCGCCGCCGCCTGCCACAACACCTCGGCAACCCCCTGGCGCCTGGCAATCACCCTGGCCGCCACAAACAGCAAATCCGACAACCGATTGATATACGCCAACCCTACGCCTTCCAGCGGTTCCAGCGCATTCAGCTGCTGACAGCGCCGCTCCGCACTGCGCGCCAGGCTGCGACACACATGGGCTTGGGCGATCAACGCCGAACCTCCCGGCAGGATGAAATTCTCCAGGGGCCCGACCTCCTCGTTCCAGCGGTCGATGGCCGCTTCCAGCCGGTCCACTTCGGCCGCGTTCAACGCCTTGTACTCCGGCATCGCCAGCTCGCCGCCCAGGTCAAACAACCGATGCTGGCAAGGTGTCAGTACCTCGACCACGTCCTGCAACCCCGGATGCTGTCCGCCCAGTGCCTCGAGATACGCCAGCAGCAATCCGAGCTGACTGTTCAGCGTGTCCACTTCGCCAATCGCCTCCACGCGTGGATGGTCCTTGGGCACGCGGCGGCCGTCGCCCAGGCCGGTTTCGCCTGTGTCGCCGGTGCGGGTGTAGATCTTCGACAGGCGAAAGCCCATGGTCATTGCTCCAGTTGGTTCGATTCGTAAGGCGGCAGTTGGCTGCCGGCCAAGGGCAGGCGCAGGGTGAAGCACGTGCCCTGGCCGAGGGTGGAGTGCACTTCCATCTGGCCCTTGTGGTTATTGGTGATGATGAAATACGACACCGACAGCCCAAGCCCGGTGCCCTGGCCGATTTCCTTGGTGGTGAAGAACGGCTCGAAGGTCCGCTTGCGCACGTTCTCGCTCATGCCGATGCCGTTGTCTTCCACTTGAATCTCTGCCCACGGCGGGTTGAGGCGGGTGCGCAGGATAATGCGCCCCGGCTCGCTGCCGTCTTCACGTAGGTGAATGGCCTGGGCGGCGTTTTTCAGCAGGTTGAGCAGCACCTGTTCCAGCTCGTTGGCGGTGCCGGGTACCGGGCCCAGTTGTGGGTCGAACTGGCGGATGATCGCCTGGCCCTTGAAGTCGAAGCCAATGGCCAGGTCGAAGTCGTTACCGGCGATCTCCACCGCCTGGTCGATCAGTGCCGGTAAATCGCAAGGCGCCATTTGCCGGTTGCTGCGGCGACTGAAGCTGAGCATATGGGTGACGATCTTCGCCGCCCGCGCCCCGGCCTGCTGGATGCCGTCGAGCAGTTGCGGGACTTCCCGGCCTTCGAGGTAGCGGTTGACCGTGGCCAGTTCGATGCCCGCCTGTTCGGCGTACTCCAGGTTCCTGGGCAAGTCAGGCGACAGGCGGCGGCGGATATTCTGCACGTTGTGCAGGATCGCCCCCAACGGGTTGTTGATCTCATGGGCCATGCCGGCGGCCAGGCCACCCACGGAGAGCATTTTCTCCGACTGCACCATCATTTCTTCCAGCGATAAACGCTGGGTGATGTCGTCGATCCGGATCACCACGCCGCGCCCGGCACCGCCCATCAGGGGGTAGAACGTCAGGGCATAATGTTTGGGTTCGTCGTCCTTGAACCAGGTGACCCGCTCGATTCGCTCCACGGTGTGTTGCTCGACCGCTGCCCGGATTTGCGGCAGGTACGGTTTGAGCGGCTGGAATGCCAGATAGATCGGCTGGTTCAAGGCTTCGTCCAGGCGCGTCCCGGAGAGGGCGCTGGCTTCCTGGTTCCACTGGGTGACGTAAAGCTGTTCATCCAGGGCGATGAGCGCCGAGGGCATCGAGTCGATGATGCTGTTCAGGTAATTCTGGAAACCGGTGAGTTTTTTCTCGATCTTGCTGCGCACCTGCACTTCCAGTTCCAGCTTGCGGTTGGTGTGGCGCGTCTCTTCAGCCAAACCCTGTGCCTGGTCATAGGCGGCCTGGGAATCGTCCCGCGCACGCTTGAGTTGCTGCTCGCGGGCTTCGATGCGTGACAGCATGGTGTTGAAGGCCTCGGCCAGGCTGCCGATTTCATCGTGGTTGCCACGGCCGGCGCGCAGGGCGTAGTTCTCTTCGCGGGTGACCTGGCGCGACAGTTCTTCCAGTTCGTGGATCGGTCGGGTAATCAGGCGTTTGATCTGGCGGGCAATGACCAGCCACAACAACACGCTGAAAATCAGGATGCCCAGGCTGGCGGTCAGCGTGCCGGTATAAAACGCCATCGGCAATTCACTGCTGGCCACCAGCAGCAAATGCCCGGGCGGCTGGCCTGCGCGGGGCAGGGCAATGATCTGGTTGTTGCGAAACTCGGTGACGCGCCAGGCTTCGATATGCCGATAGTTGTCCGGCAGGTGCAGACGGTCGCCGGATTGCATCTGCGCCAGGCGATTGCCTTGGCCGTCGTACAGGGCGGCGGCGCGCAGGGGTGAATAACTGGTCAGCTCATTGAGCAGGGCGTTGGCTTTGGCGGGCGATTCGAGGGCCTCGGCGGCCAGGCCGGGGTTGGACACCAGGCGACCGATGGCCTGCAAGGCCTGGGGGGCCATGCTTTCCTGGGAGATCCAATAGGCGGCGCTGATAAAGGTCAGGTTGGCCACCAGCAACACGGTGGTCAACAGCACCAGCAAGGCAGCCAGCAGTTTTTGCCCGACCGGTAGGTTTTCAAGACGCTGGCGCAGCGGCATCAGGGTTTTCCCAGGTAAAAGACAGCGGGCAGGGTAGCGCGTGGTTCAGTCGCGGGGCAATCGGCGCACAAGCAACTGTTCGACCAGGCGCGCTTGCAGTTGTTGCAGGTGCGGCAGGTTCAATCGGTGGCGGGTGGCCGCCTGGCAAGCATAGCCCAACAGGTAGCTGATTTCGGTACGGCGCCCGGCGGCGACGTCCTGGTACATGGAGGAGTAGTTGGCGGCCGTGGCCTGGATCACCCGTTGCACTTCGTGTTGCAGATCCAGCGCGGCCGCTGGCTGGCCGCAGCATTCCAGCAGTTCACCGAGTTCAGCGCAGAGGGTGGCGACTTCGCAGTGATGGGCCTGCAGTTCGCCATTACGGCACTGATACAGCACGGTCAGCGGGTTGATGGCGCAATTGAGCGCCAGTTTGCGCCATAACCGCGTGAGGATCTCGGTGCTCCAATCGTGGGGGATGCCAGCGGCGTGCAGGTCATCCAGCCAAAGCGGCGGGGTAGGGTGGCTTGCATCTCCGAGCCAGGTGTAACCGTGACCGGCGAATACCACGCGCCAATCGCCGTCGCGAAAGGCGCCTTCGGTACTGGAGGCAAAGATGCAGCGAGCCTGGGGCAACTGCGCGGCGACAGCGTCCTGGCTGCCAAGGCCGTTCTGCAACAAAATGAGTTCGGCATTGGCTGCCAGCCGGTGCTGCAGTTGTGCGACGGCGCTTTGGGCGTCGTAGGCTTTGCATGCCACCAGCAGGCGATGAATCGGTTCCGGACTGTCGGGCGTTTCACCGAATACCTTGTAGGTGTGCTCGACGCCCTGTTCCACCAGCGTCAGCCCGTTGCCTGCCTGATAGCTGGCCAAGCGTGTTTTATCGCGCAGGATCAACCGCACGGGCACGCCGGCGCGCGCCAGGCGAGTGGCCCAGAGGGTGCCCAGGCTGCCGGCGCCGAGAATATGCCAGGTGGTCGACATCAGTTTGTGCTCCGTAGGGTCGCTCACAGTGAACGGGGCGAAAGAACCGCTATAATGCCCCGGCATTTTAGCTCGGGCGCGCTCCATCTCTACTGAGCCCGCCCCTTATATTGGAGAAATGACATGCCTTCGTTCGACGTGGTATCCGAACTGGACAAACACGAAGTCACCAACGCCGTCGAGAACGCCGTCAAGGAACTGGACCGCCGCTATGACTTGAAAGGCAAGGGCAGCTTCGAATTCAAGGAAAAGGAACTTACCGTCAACCTGACCGCTGAAGCCGATTTCCAGCTGGAAGCGATGATCGAGATCCTCAAGCTGTCGCTGGTCAAACGCAAGATTGACGCGCAGTGCCTTGAAATCAAGGACGCCTACGCTTCCGGCAAGCTGATGAAGCAGGAAGCCGTGCTCAAGGAAGGCATCGACAAGGAGCTGGCGAAGAAAATCGTCGCTCACATCAAGGATGCCAAGCTCAAAGTCCAGGCCGCCATCCAGGGTGAGCAGGTGCGTATCACTGGCAAGAAGCGTGACGACCTGCAAGAAGCCATCGCGGCCCTGCGCGCCAAGACGTTCGACATGCCGCTGCAGTTCAATAACTTCCGCGACTGATGGCACGTTGCGGAACCTGAGGGCGTTTTTGACGTCCGACGCCCCAGGATCCGCGCCTGCACTTGAGCCCTACGGGGCTCATTTGCGTTTTCAGGCAGTCAATAAGCCGTACATCCGCTACACAGGAGAAGCTACATGGATTTGAACGCTGAAATGGATCACTTGATCAAGACCTCACAGTCGTGGATCCCGATGATCATGGAATACGGCAGCCGGGTATTGCTCGCTGTGGTCACCCTGGCCATTGGCTGGTGGCTGATCAACGTGTTCACCCATCGCGTGGGACGCTTGCTGGCCCTGCGTAACGCGGACCTGGCGCTGCAGCATTTCATCACCAGCCTGGCGAACATCGCGCTCAAAGTGATGCTGATCGTCAGTGTGGCCTCGATGATCGGCGTGGCGACCACCTCGTTCGTCGCCGCGATTGGTGCCGCGACCCTGGCCATCGGCCTGGCCTTGCAAGGCAGCCTGGCCAACTTCGCCGGCGGCGTGCTGATCCTGCTGTTCCGTCCGTTCCGCATTGGTGACTGGATCGAAGCCCAGGGCACCTCGGGCACCGTCGACAGCATCCAGATTTTCCATACCGTGCTGCGTACCGGCGACAACAAGACCGTGATCGTGCCTAACGGCATCCTGTCCAACGGCATCATCACCAATACCAACCGCCAGCCGACGCGTAAGGTGGTGTTTGATGTAGGGGTGGATTACGAGGCTGATTTGCAGAAAGCACGTGAGGTGCTGCTGGAGCTGGCGAAAGATCCGCGCGTGCTGGCCGATCCGGCGCCAGCGGCTGTGGTGTCTACCTTGGGTGATAGCTCTATCACCGTTTCCCTGCGTTGCTGGACCAACACTCCGGATTATTGGGATGTGGTGTTCATGTTCAATGAACTGGCGCGCGATCGTTTAAAAGCAGCGGGAATTGATATTCCATTTCCGCAGCGGGTTATTCGAGTCATGCAGGAGAATTCTTCTAAATGATTAACAATAACTTTGTGGGTTACGCTTGGCCGGTCGGTCAGCTTTGAAATGATAAATGAGAAAGATAGTTCGCTAGCTATTTAGTCGAGACGATAAAACTATCATTCCGTTGTAATAAAAAAACCGCGTACCTGTTCAGGTACGCGGTTTTATATTGGTATTAACCGAGTTGGAAGACGCGGTTATTACAGGATGCTCAGCGGGTATTCGACGATCAAACGGGTATCATTGTTGTCTGCCGAGTAGCCACTGTAGGCGCCGTTAGAGCGATACATGGCGAAGCGCAGACGGAACGACAAGTCCTTGGCTGGGCCGCTTTGCATCACGTATTTGGACTCGGCGTTCCATTCGTTTTCCTTGCCTTCGCCCAGACCGTTGGTCTTGATGTTGTCGCCTTTGACGTAGCGGGTCATGAAGCTCAACCCAGGAACGCCGTAAGACGTCATGTTGATGTCGTAGCGAGCTTGCCAGGAGCGTTCTTCCCTGCCTACAAAGTCGGAAATCTGGATGGAGTTGGCAAGGAAAATCGTGCCGTTACCATCGACGCCGTAGTAATAGCCATTGTCACCGGTGGAGCGTTGGTGGGCGATGGTAAACTTGTGAGCGCCGACGCTATAAGCGGCTTGCAAGCTCCACACGTTGTTGTCGACCCCGGTGGTGCCGTCGCCGATCATGTCGACCAGGTCGCCGCGCTTGTCGCCTCGTGTACGGTACCCGTTAAAGTCGAAATTCAACGACTGGGTATCGCTCATCGGTAGGGTGTAGTTCAGGTTGACGTATTGTTTCTTGAAATATTGATCAACGTCGGAAGCTGCGAAAGTACCGGTGAAGCCCTCGGTGAACGCGTACGTCGCGCCGAAAATGTTGGCTGCGGTAAGACCTTTGCCGTTATCGAAACCGTCCGAAACGCCGCCGATGCTGTCGCGACCCATGCCGGTTTGCTTGCTCAGCGCGGTGAAGCGGCCTGCACTCAGCTCCAACCCTTTGATTTCAGTGGATGTAATCGAAGTGCCTGTTGCGATTTCAGGCAGCAGGCGACTATCGTCAGTCGAGAACACAGGGCTGGCGACGGTTTGTTGACCGTATTTCAGCACGGTATCCGAAAGACGGAACTTGATGGCTGCGCCGCCCTTGGACTGGGTCTTTTCAGGGTTGCCATCACTGTCATTGGCGAAAAGACCATTACCGCGACGGCCCGAACCGCCGTCCAGCTTGGCCGAGCCCATGACGAATGCGTCAAGGCCGACGCCAACGGTGCCTTGCGTGAAGCCGGACTTATACTGGAGCAACTCACTGACACCGGTATCTTGGCGATAGCCGCTTGTGCCCGAAGAAGGGTTGCTCGCGCCGTTCTTGTAATCACGGTTCATGTATTCCATGCGAGTCTTGGCCGTGAGGCTTTGGTCTTCGAGGAAACCCTTGGAGTCGTCCTGAGAGGACGCCATTGCGAACTGCGAGGTGCCTGCTGCCGAGACAGCCAGGGCGATCATGCTCCACTTCATCACGCGCATCGTGATTTGCTCCTTTGGTTTTAGGAAGAGTACTGCCGTCCCACCTGTATTTTTGTCTGGGCGGCTCTTTCTTTATTGTGTCGGCGCAAAGTTATATCACGCTGACAATATTGGCGATACGTGCTCAACTTTCCTTTCAGCTTCTTTACGAGCTTGTCGTAGATTGCTATATCCATGTCGCAAATTCACAGCCTCACTGTACCGAGGCTGACAACTTCAATACTGTTTTCGATAGCGTTAAAAGAACGCAAAAAAACGTTACTTCCAACGTTTGAAATCTTCCTTGGTGCGCATTGAACCGCTGCTGTTTTTCATCGCGAAACACCTGCTTCCTTCCGGTGCCGTTGCCGACGCTGCAGAGATGAATGCAGCAAGCGTGCCCAAAGCGCAAACTGAATGTCATTTTTTCGTGAAATTCGTCGTGGATTCGTGAAAACCGCATAAGCACGGGGTTTTTACGCCGATTGGTTTGGGTCCCATGCACGCTTTCCTTCTCTGTCTGGTGGTACCTGAATCCTTGAACCGGGCAAAACGTTACCGGTCCACCCCGGCCAGTGGGTATTAACGGATCTCCAAGAGGCACATGTGGGTCATTTTGGTGCAGTACCCTTGCCGCTCCAGAGCCTCATTGATGGCCCAATGCCTCATTTCGTGAGGCCTCTGTGTCGCGGGTTTCGTCGCGATGGTTTGACCAACCTTCGGCTGTTTGCCCCAAGTCTGGTGATTGAGCGTAGCCGAAATATTCGTTTGTCTCGAAATGGTGCGTTTTTTCGCCGCGCCTCGCCTGGGTAGCGGTCGCCCTGCGTGAAGCATCTGCCAATCGCAGGTATGCTGCAGCTTGAACCTGACCTGCCGAACGGAGTGCCCGCGGTGTTCGCTTTAGATCAACGCCTTCAACAAGACACGCTGGCGATCGGGGACTTCCCCCTCTGCCGTCTGCTGCTGTCCAACGACTCGAATTACCCGTGGTTCATCCTGGTGCCGCGAATCAACGGTATCAGCGAAGTGTTTCAGCTGGATGTCACCGACCAGCAGCGCTTGTGGCAAGAAACCACTGCCTTGGCCCAGTTGCTCAATGAAGGCCTGTGCGCCGACAAGATGAACATTGGCGCCTTGGGCAATGTGGTCAGCCAGTTGCACGTGCATGTGATCGTGCGCAAGCGCGACGATGCCGCTTGGCCGGCGCCGGTATGGGGCAAGCATCCGGCGCAGTCTTATACGGATGAACAAGTGGCCGCTATTCGCGCCCGTCTGCGTGAACTGTTGCCTGCCGATTTCATTTTTACCCAGGGTTGAATCATGGACCTGCAAGACCGCGTCACCGACCTGGAAAGCCGCCTGGCCTTCCAGGACGACACTATCGAGACCCTCAATGACATCCTCGTCACTCAACAGCGTGCGGTAGAGCGCCTGCAATTGCAGATGACTGCGCTGCTCAAGCGCCAGGAAGAAATGGGCGGTCAATTCGAAACGGCTGAAGAAGAAGCACCGCCGCCCCACTATTGACGGTTTATAGCCGCGCATAAAAAACCGCGACCCAGCAACGCTGGATCGCGGTTTTTTTTAGGCTGCGAGCGCGGGTATCAGCGACGCGGCAGTGCAGCGATCACGTCTTCGGCTTGCAGGCCTTTGTCGCGATTCATGACGGAGAACTCCACGCGCTGGCCTTCCACCAGGACGCGATGGCCTTCGCCACGGATGGCCCGGAAGTGGACGAAGATATCGTCGCCCGAATCGCGGGAAATAAAGCCGAAGCCCTTGGACGTGTTGAACCACTTGACGGTACCGGTATCCCGGTTGGTCATGTCGTAGCTTTGCGACGAAGTCGCAGGTGACGAACGGTAGAAGCTGATGGCCAGGTGAAGAACGATGGCGACCACAGCAATCACCAGGCTGAGCAGGATGGCCGGGTGGCCGCCGACTTCAGGCATGGGTGCCAGGAGGGTGAGGGTTTGAACAACAACAGTCAGCACCAGCAGTGCGCTGACCAGGTTTTGCAGTTGGTGACGTGTGCCTTTGTTCCAGTAAGGGATCACCGGTGCCAGCGTCAGGTTAAGAAGGCCGAACAAGGCCAGGTACAGAGCGTCGTGTTGTTCCAGGTAGGGAGGACTTCCCTGTTGCAGGCTCGGTATAAAGGACAGCAGCAACGCTGCAACGCCCGTTAGCAGGTGGACGATTTTCAACATTTTGATTAACTCACGTTAAGATGGATCACAAGGAAGAGCTGACTGGCACGGTTCGCTTCTGAACAATGGGAGGCGTTGGGCACGTGCGCGGGGTATCAGCCTATGCCGCTGCCACGGAAAGTAACGGCGACGACACGCCGCCTATTTAACAGCAAAGGCTGTGCCTACTCAAATCAAGCATTTCGGGGTATTGCGAGAGCCACGGCATTTCTGCGTAAAACGCGTGTCCTAGACAGGTGCGGGCTTTTCAAGCGGCGTGCGGGGTTATTGCCCGCTTGGGCAGAAGCGGCCGCGCCGGGACGATTTGCCGCGCCGGGCTGCGCATCGGCGGCACTCTTGCTAGAGTGGGCCTGCGCTTGATCAATGCATACATGTCAATTGAAGGGGATAACCATGGCAATCGATATCGGTATCAGTGAAGAAGATCGTAAATCCATCGTCGACGGGCTTTCGCGACTGCTCTCCGATACCTACGTACTGTACCTGAAGACCCACAACTTCCATTGGAACGTTACGGGCCCCATGTTCCGTACGCTGCACCTGATGTTCGAGGAGCAATACAACGAACTGGCCCTGGCGGTGGACTCCATTGCCGAGCGTATCCGTGCCCTGGGTTTCCCCGCGCCCGGTGCCTATTCGATCTATGCTCGCCTTTCCTCGATCAAGGAAGAGCCAGGCGTGCCGAGCGCTGAGGACATGATCAAGCAACTGGTCGAAGGCCAGGAAGCGGTCACCCGCACCGCACGCGGCATCTTCCCGCTGCTCGACAAGGTCAGCGATGAGCCGACGGCCGATCTGCTGACCCAGCGTATGCAGGTCCACGAGAAAACCGCGTGGATGCTGCGTTCGCTCCTCGAAAACCAATAAACGCAGGCCAAGAGTGGCGCCGTCCTGGCGCCGCTCGCTTGTTTCCGCGCATTTCCTGGCGTTGTCCTACGCCTTTCAACTCCGCGTCTTCTGGCTGCCGCTCTCGCACTGCTGTTCCATAGGGACATTGCCCGGTGGGACAATCCACGGGCGGCTGTTTGGCAATGGAGTGTCAGGTGTATGTCACGCGCAGTAGGTAACGGAGCGGTGGAAACCGGTGGTTTTCACAAAGTAAAGGACGATCCCTTTGCAAAAGGGTTCGACATGGGGTTGGCCAAGCCATTGTCGCGGTCGGTGAGGCTCAACGGGTTTTCCACTTGCCTGCGCCTGGAACAGATCTATTGGAATATCCTCACGGAAATAGCCAAAATCAATGCCTGTTCAGTCAGTGCGTTGCTGTCTTATGTCGATCGGGAAGTGCACCTGCGCTATGGCGGAGTGAAGAACTTCAGTGGGTTGGTCAGGGTGGTCTGTGTGGTTCACGTCTTGAAAGGGCGCTTTGAACCGTCATGTTCACCGGGATAGTCGCCGGTGGCATACC
Source organism: Pseudomonas cedrina subsp. cedrina (assembly GCF_001983175.1). GTDB lineage: Bacteria > Pseudomonadota > Gammaproteobacteria > Pseudomonadales > Pseudomonadaceae > Aquipseudomonas > Aquipseudomonas cedrina. Next base: position 355,806 of record NZ_MNPW01000001.1, on the reverse strand, counting down.
CAGGCCCGCGCACGTGGCGTGGGCCCCGGGCAGAAAGCCGGCTGCACTGCCTCGATTTACCAGATATAATCCCGCGCTTTGCTACGCATGCCGCGGACCAAGGGCAGGCGTGGCGCACGCAGTTACGATCTGATCGCCGAGACATCGCCATGCCCATGTACGACTATCAATGCGCTTCCTGTGGTCATCAATTGGAAGCCATCCAGAAGATCAGCGCAGCGCCGCTGGTCGATTGCCCAGCCTGCCAGGCACCGCAGCTCAAGAAGATGCTGTCCATGCCGGGCTTTCGCCTGAGTGGCAGCGGCTGGTACGAGACCGACTTCAAGACCGGCTCGAAGAAGAACCTGGCGGGCGGCGACAAAGCAGACTGAGTTGAACTCTACGCGCAGGCTCCTGCATTATCCGTCCCCTGCTTTAATGTACGGTGACGCGGCAGGCCTGCCACCGAATTTCGAATTACGAGAAGTGAAACCACGACCATGATGCGCAGCCACTATTGCGGCCAACTGAACGAGACCCTGGAAGGTCAGGAAATCACCCTTTGCGGATGGGTTCACCGTCGCCGCGACCACGGCGGGGTGATCTTCCTCGATATCCGTGATCGTGACGGTCTGGCCCAGGTGGTGTTCGACCCGGATCGCGCCGAGAGCTTCGCCGCCGCCGACCGCGTGCGCAGCGAATACGTGGTGAAGATCACCGGCAAGGTACGCCTGCGTCCGGCCGGTGCCGTGAACAAGAACATGGCATCCGGCGGCATCGAAGTGCTGGGCTACGAGCTGGAAGTGCTGAACGAGTCGGAAACCCCGCCGTTCCCGCTCAACGAATACTCCGACGTAGGCGAAGAAACCCGCCTGCGCTATCGCTTCCTGGACCTGCGTCGTCCGGAAATGGCCGAGAAGCTGCGCCTGCGTTCGCGCATGACCACCAGCATCCGCCGCTTCCTCGACGAGAATGGCTTCCTCGACGTTGAAACCCCGATCCTGACCCGCGCCACCCCGGAAGGCGCGCGTGACTACCTGGTGCCTAGCCGTACCCACCCAGGCAGTTTCTTCGCCTTGCCGCAATCGCCGCAGCTGTTCAAGCAACTGCTGATGGTGGCCGGCTTCGACCGTTACTACCAGATCGCCAAGTGCTTCCGTGACGAAGACCTGCGCGCCGACCGCCAGCCGGAATTCACCCAGATCGACATCGAGACCAGCTTCCTCGATGAAAAAGAGATTATGGGCCTCACCGAGAAAATGATCCGCAACCTGTTCAAGGAAGTGCTGGACCTGGAGTTCGGCGACTTCCCGCACATGACCTTCGAAGAAGCCATGCGCCGCTACGGTTCCGACAAGCCGGACCTGCGTAACCCGCTGGAACTGGTGGACGTGGCCGATCAGCTCAAGGACGTCGACTTCAAGGTGTTCAGTGGCCCGGCCAACGACCCGAAATGCCGCATCGCCGCCCTGCGCGTGCCTGGCGGCGCGAGCATGCCGCGCAAGCAGATCGACGACTACACCAAGTTCGTCGGCATCTACGGTGCCAAGGGCCTGGCGTACATCAAGGTCAACGAGCGCGCCAATGGCGTTGACGGCCTGCAGTCGCCGATCGTGAAAAACATCCCCGAAGCCAACCTGAACACGATCCTCGATCGCGTCGGTGCGGTCGATGGCGATATCGTGTTCTTCGGCGCCGACAAGGCCAAGATCGTCAGCGAAGCCCTGGGCGCGCTGCGCATCAAGCTTGGTCACGACCTGAACCTGCTGACCTGCGAGTGGGCGCCGATGTGGGTCGTCGACTTCCCGATGTTCGAAGAGAACGACGACGGCAGCTTCAGCGCCTTGCACCATCCGTTCACCGCGCCGAAGTGCTCGCCGGCCGAGCTCGAAGCCAACCCGGCAGGCGCACTATCCCGTGCCTACGACATGGTGCTCAACGGCACCGAGCTGGGCGGCGGTTCGATTCGTATCCACCGCAAAGAGATGCAGCAAGCGGTCTTCCGTCTGTTGGGCATCAACGAAGCGGAACAGGAAGAGAAGTTCGGCTTCCTGCTCGACGCCCTGAAATACGGCGCGCCGCCCCACGGTGGCCTGGCGTTCGGCCTGGACCGTCTGGTGATGCTGATGACCGGCGCCCAGTCGATCCGCGAAGTGATCGCCTTCCCGAAAACCCAGAGTGCTGCGGACGTGATGACCCAGGCTCCAGGTGTGGTGGATGCCAAGGCATTGCGTGAACTGCACATCCGCCTGCGCGAAACGCCGAAGGCTGAGTAAGGCTGCGGCGTGAAAGCGCGATAAGGTTTGTACGCAGTCAAAAAGGCGCATCTTCGGATGCGCCTTTGCGTTTAAAAGAGGGAAATCCTGCCCTGCGGGATTGATACGGTTTCTACAGAATTCGGAGTTGTGTAATGGCTGGCCATTCCAAGTGGGCGAACATCAAGCACCGCAAAGAGCGTCAGGATGCCAAGAAAGGCAAGATCTTCACCAAGTGGATCCGCGAGCTGACCGTCGCAGCCCGCCAGGGCGGTGGTGACCCGGGTTCCAACCCGCGTCTGCGCCTGGCGCTGGACAAGGCGCTTGGCGCCAACATGAGCCGCGACATCATCGACCGTGCCGTGGCCCGTGGCGCCGGCGCCGCCGATACCGATGACATGGTCGAGCTGACCTACGAAGGCTACGGCCCGGGCGGCGTGGCGGTGATGGTCGAATGCATGACCGACAACCGCAACCGTACCGCAGCGGCCGTTCGCCATGCGTTCAGCAAGTGCGGCGGCAACCTCGGCACCGATGGTTCGGTGGCCTACCTGTTCGAACGCAAGGGGCAGATATCCTTCGCGCCGGGCACCGATGAAGACGCGCTGATGGAAGCGGCGATGGAGGCCGATGCCGACGACGTGGTGACCAACGAAGACGGCTCCGTCGATGTGTTTACCTCGTTCGCCAGCTTTTATGCCGTGCGTAACGCCCTTGAGGCTGCTGGGTTCAAGGGCACCGACGCGGAAATCGTGATGCTGCCGACCACCAGTGCCGAGTTGGACCTGGACGGTGCGCAGAAGGTGTTGAAGCTGTTGGATATGCTTGAAGACCTGGATGATGTGCAGAACGTGTATTCCAATGCCGATATCCCGGAATCCGTAGCCGAGCAACTCTCTTAAGCGCAATAGAGATCCAATGTGGGAGCTGGCTTGCCTGCGATAGCGGTGTATCAGAAATAGATTTTTTCACTGACACACCGCTATCGCAGGCAAGCCAGCTCCCACAGGGTTTTATGTGTCTCCACCCTTCTTGCAGGCGTTATGACTTTAATCCTAGGTATCGACCCCGGTTCGCGCATCACCGGTTTTGGCGTGGTGCAACAGACCCCGCGCGGCTGCATCTACGTCGCCTCGGGCTGCATACGCACCGGTGCGGGCGAGTTGGCCGAGCGCCTGCAGATCGTCTATCGCGGCGTGCGTGAAGTGATCCAGACCTATGGGCCGATCACCATGGGCATCGAAAAGGTGTTCATGGCCAAGAATGCCGACTCGGCCTTGAAGCTTGGCCAGGCCCGTGGCGCCGCCATTGTCGCCGGCGCGGAGGAGGGCATGGAAATCGCCGAATACACCGCGACCCAGGTCAAGCAGGCGGTGGTCGGCACGGGTGCGGCGAATAAAGAGCAGGTGCAGATGATGGTCATGCACATGCTCAAGCTCACGTCAAAACCGCAGATCGACGCCTCCGACGCTCTGGCCATCGCCATTTGCCATGCGCACACCCGTTCCAGCCTGCTGCCCCACGGCCTCGGCACGGCACGCAGTCGTGGCGGGCGCCTGCGTCTCTGATAGCATCAGCGCAATCGTTATTTCCGGTCAGGCCCTGTTCTGACCCCCAAGCTTTAAGGATCTGAACCGTGATTGGACGCTTGCGCGGCACCCTGGCTGAGAAACAGCCGCCGCACCTGATTCTGGATGTAAATGGGTTGGGGTATGAGCTGGAAGTGCCCATGACCACCTTGTATCGCCTACCGTCGGTCGGCGAGCCGATAACACTGCACACCCATCTGGTGGTGCGCGAAGACGCGCAACTACTCTATGGCTTCATTGGCAAGCGCGACCGCGACTTCTTTCGCGAGCTGATCCGCCTCAATGGCGTAGGGCCGAAACTGGCCCTGGCCTTGATGTCGAGCCTGGAAGTGGATGAGCTGGTGCGGGCCGTGTCGGCCCAGGATACCTCGGCGCTGACCAAGGTGCCGGGCGTCGGCAAGAAGACCGCCGAGCGCCTGCTGGTGGAACTCAAGGACCGCTTCAAGGCCTGGGAAGTGGTGCCGAGCATGTTTGCCCTGGTGCCGAACCAGCCGGATATGCCGGCGGGCCAGGTCGCCAGCGCCGAGAGCGATGCGGTCAGTGCGTTGATCTCCCTGGGCTACAAGCCGCAGGAAGCGAGCAAGGCCGTATCGGCCATCAAGGACAAAAACCTGAGCAGTGAAGACATGATCCGCCGCGCCCTGAAGGGAATGATTTAAGTGATTGAAGCAGATCGTCTGATCGCGGCCACCGGCCCGCGTGACCGTGAAGAAGTCCAGGACCGCGCCATCCGGCCCCTGAGCCTGGCCGACTACATTGGCCAGCCCACCGTGCGCGAGCAGATGGAGTTGTTCATCCAGGCCGCGCGCGGGCGCAGCGAGTCCCTGGATCACACGCTGATCTTCGGCCCGCCGGGCCTGGGCAAGACCACCCTGGCCAACATCATTGCCCAGGAAATGGGCGTGTCGATCAAGTCCACCTCCGGCCCGGTGCTGGAACGCCCCGGTGACTTGGCGGCGTTGCTGACCAACCTCGAGCCCCACGACGTGCTGTTCATCGATGAAATCCACCGGCTCTCGCCGATCGTCGAGGAAGTGTTGTACCCGGCGATGGAAGACTTCCAGCTCGACATCATGATCGGCGAAGGCCCGGCGGCCCGCTCGATCAAGCTCGACCTGCCGCCGTTCACGTTGGTGGGCGCCACGACGCGCGCGGGCATGTTGACCAACCCGCTGCGAGACCGTTTCGGCATTGTTCAACGTCTGGAGTTCTATAGCACGGCAGACCTTGCGACCATCGTCAGTCGTTCGGCGGGCATTCTCGGCTTGCCCCTGGACCCGGAAGGCGCGTTTGAAATCGCCCGTCGCGCCCGCGGTACGCCGCGGATTGCCAACCGCCTGCTGCGGCGTGTGCGCGACTTCGCCGAAGTGCGGGCCAAGGGGCATATCACCAAGGCCGTGGCCGACCTGGCCCTGAACCTGCTGGACGTGGATGAGCATGGCTTCGATCACCAGGATCGGCGCCTGCTCTTGACCATGATCGAGAAGTTCGACGGTGGCCCGGTGGGCGTCGACAGTTTGGCGGCAGCCATCAGCGAGGAGCGCCATACCATCGAGGATGTGCTGGAGCCGTACCTGATCCAGCAGGGCTACATCATGCGCACCCCCAGGGGCCGGGTGGTCACGCGCCATGCCTACCTGCACTTCGGGTTAAATATTCCGTCACGATTGGGTGAGATGCCCGTGGTAGACGAATTCCTCGATGCAGTGGACGATTAAAAAATGTAGGAGCGAGCTTGCTCGCGAAAAACGTCAACGATGACGCAGTGTGTTTGGTTGTACGCGGCGCGCTCAGGTGCTTCGCGAGCAAGCTCGCTCCTACAGGGTATTTGCCACGTGGGATGATTTATCTGAGGTTTGTGCTGTCCCAGTGTCTGGCGTCGTCATTCAGTCGTAGGAAATGTCTTCGAGAATGCAAAAACAGTTGCCCAGCCGGATTGGCAACCTGAGGAGTAAGCACTAGAGTATGCGCGCGCAAAACGGGGATCAGTCGTTCGCACATCGCTGTCGCGTTTATTACGAGGACACCGATGCCGGCGGCATCGTGTATTACGTCAATTACCTCAAGTTCATGGAGCGGGCTCGAACCGAGCGGCTACGGGAACTGGGCTTTGCCCAATCCGAGCTGGCAGGGGAGGACCTGTTATTCGTCGTGCACTCCAGCGAGGCGCGGTATCACGCGCCGGCGCGGCTGGACGACGAGCTGTTGGTAAGCGCTGAAGTAATTGAATTGAACCGTGTCAGCCTGCGTTTCAAGCAGCAGGTCAGGCGGGCAACGGATGCAACGCTGCTCTGTGAGGGGCAGTTCCTGGTGGCCTGTGTGCGCGCCAATAGCTTGAAACCCCGGGCCATTCCCGAAGCTTTACGTGCGGCCTTTGCCGACGTAAGCGGCGCGGGTAAACAATCAAAGCAGGAGATTTAGCGTGGAACCTACCGTCGTCGACCATTCCTCCATGTGGAGCCTGGTCAGCAATGCCAGTATCGTGGTTCAACTGGTGATGCTGACCCTGGTAGCCGCATCGGTTACCTCTTGGGTCATGATTTTTCAGCGCAGCAACCTGCTGCGTGCCGGTCGACGTGCCCTGGAGAGCTTTGAAGAGCGCTTCTGGTCGGGTATCGACCTGTCCAAGCTGTATCGCCAGGCCGGCAGCAACCCCGACCCGGATTCGGGCGTCGAGCAGATCTTCCGTGCCGGCTTCAAGGAGTTCTCCCGTCTGCGCCAGCAGCCAGGCGTCGATCCGGAAGCGGTGATGGAAGGTGTAGCCCGCGCCATGCGCGTCGCCATCTCCCGCGAAGAAGAGAAACTTGAGCAGAGCCTGCCGTTCCTCGCCACCGTCGGTTCCGTGAGCCCGTACATCGGCCTGTTCGGTACCGTGTGGGGGATCATGAACTCCTTCCGTGGCCTGGCCCAGGCCCAGCAAGCCACCCTCGCCACCGTGGCCCCGGGTATTGCCGAAGCCCTGATCGCCACCGCGATCGGCCTGTTCGCTGCTATCCCCGCAGTAATTGCCTACAACCGTTTTGCCGCAACCAGCGAAACGTTGATCAGCCGTTACTACACCTTCGCCGATGAATTCCAGGCGATCCTGCACCGTAAAGTGCACACCAGCGAAGAATAAGCAGGTAATTCCCAATGGCTTTAATCGCTCGAGCTCGCAAAAAGCGCAAGCCGGTCGCCGAGATGAACGTAGTGCCCTACATCGACGTGATGCTGGTACTGCTTGTCATCTTCATGGTGACCGCGCCGATGCTCAATCAGGGCGTGAAAGTTGATCTGCCCAAGGTTTCCAGCGAAGCCTTGCCGCAGGACAACAACACCCAGGTCCTGACCATTTCGATCAAGGCTGACAAGACCTATTACTGGAACCTTGGCAGCGAAGTCGATACCCAGAAACAGCAGGACAAGGCCATGACCTTGCCGCAGATGACCGATGCCGTGACCAAGATCATCCGCTCCGGCACCGAAGGCGGCAAGCACACCCAGGTGTTCATCCGCGGTGACAAATCGGTCGACTACGGTTCCGTCATGGGCGCCATGGGCGGGCTGCAGAAGGCCGGCGTGGGTAACGTTGGCCTGATTACCGAGGCGCCCTGATGCACCAACAGCGAGAGCCGTCCGCCTCGGAAAGCTTCTTCTGGCCTAGCGTCTGGGCAATTGCCCTGCACGTCCTGGTGTTTGGCATGCTGTTCGTCAGCTTTGCCATGACCCCGGACCTGCCGCCAGCCAAGCCGATCGTGCAGGCGACCCTGTATCAGCTGAAATCGAAAAGTCAGGCCACCACCCAGACCAATCAGAAGATTGCGGGTGAGGCCCAGAAGTCGGCTGCGCGCCAGACTGAAGTCGAACAGATGGAACAGAAGAAGGTCGAGCAGGAAGCGGTGAAGGCTGCTGCGGAACAAAAGAAAGAAGAGGCGGCTCAAAAGGCCGAGGAATCGAAAAAGGCTGACGAAGCGAAGAAGGCCGACGAGGCGAAAAAGGCTGATGAAGCCAAGAAGTCCGAGAAGGCTGCCGAAGCTAAAAAAGCCGAAGAGAAACAATTGGCTGATATAGCCAAGAAGAAATCTGAAGAAGAAGCCAAGAAAGCTGCCGAAGAAGAGGCCAAGAAAAAGGCCGCTGAAGACGCCAAGAAGAAAATAGTCGAAGACGCGAAGAAGAAAGCCGCCGAAGACGCCAAGAAAAAAGCTGAAGCAGACGAGGCGAAGAAGAAAATCGCCGAAGACGCGAAGAAGAAAGCTGCCGCCGACGCCTCCAAGAAAAAGGCCCAGGAAGCAGCGCGCAAATCCGCCGAAGAGAAGAAGGCCCAGGCCTTGGCAGACTTGCTTTCCGACACGCCTCAGCGTCAGCAAGCCTTGGCCGACGAGCAGGGCGATGAAGTAGCGGGCAGTTTCGACGACCTGATTCGGGCGCGGGCAGCGGAAGGTTGGACACGTCCACCTTCGGCACGCAAAGGCATGACAGTAGTGCTGCAGATCGGCATGTTGCCGGACGGTACGGTGACCTCGGTCAGCGTGGCCAAGTCCAGTGGTGACGGTTCGTTCGACAGTTCGGCGGTTGCAGCGGTCAAGAACATTGGCCGGTTGACCGAGATGCAGGGAATGAAACCAAGCGACTTCGCTCCCTATCGTTCATTCAAGATGACATTCACACCTGAGGATCTAGCCTTGTGAGAAACCTTCTTCGAGGAATGCTTGTCGTTATTTGCTGTATGGCAGGGATAGCGGCGGCGGATGAAAAGAACATCCTGGTCACCAGCGGCAGCGACCGGGCCACCCCGATTGCGGTAGTGCCGTTCGGCTGGCAGGGCGGCAGCGTGCTGCCGGACGACATGGCCCAGATCGTCAGCGACGACCTGCGCAACTCCGGTTACTACGCACCGATTCCGAAAGGCAACATGATCAGCCAGCCCAACCAGGCCAGCGAAGTCGTGTTCCGTGACTGGAAAGCGGTGGGCGCGCAGTACCTGATGGTCGGTAACATCACGCCGGCCGGCGGTCGCCTGCAGATCACCTACACCTTGTTCAACGTGGCCACCGAGCAGCAGGTTTTGACCGGCAGTGTCTCCGGCACCGCCGAACAACTGCGGGACATGGCCCACTACATTTCGGACCAGTCGTTTGAAAAACTCACCGGTATCAAGGGTGCTTTCTCGACGCGTCTGCTGTATGTGACGGCTGAACGTTTCTCCGTAGACAACACTCGCTACACGCTGCAGCGTTCGGACTACGACGGTGCGCGCGCGGTGACGTTGCTGCAATCGCGTGAGCCCATCCTGTCGCCGCGCTTTGCGCCGGACGGCAAGCGTATCGCCTACGTGTCTTTCGAGCAGCGTCGTCCACGCATCTTCGTCCAGCATATCGATACGGGCCGTCGTGAGCAGATCACCAACTTCGAAGGCCTCAACGGCGCGCCTGCCTGGTCGCCGGATGGTTCGCGCCTGGCGTTCGTGCTGTCCAAGGACGGCAACCCGGACATCTACGTGATGAACATGGCTTCGCGCCAGATCAGCCGTGTTACCAGCGGCCCTGGCATCAATACCGAACCGTTTTGGGGTAAAGACGGTTCAACCATCTACTTCACGTCCGACCGTGGCGGCAAGCCACAGGTCTACAAGGCGAACGTGGGCGGTGGTGGTGCGGAACGCGTGACGTTTATTGGCAACTACAACGCCAATCCGAAGCTTTCGGCTGATGAAAAGACGTTGGTGATGATTCACCGTCAGGATGGTTTCACTAATTTCCGGGTTGCGGCCCAGGATTTGCAGCGCGGAACCGTAAAAATCCTTACAGATACCAACCTTGATGAGTCAGCTACTGTTGCGCCCAACGGCACCATGGTAATCTACGCCACCCGCCAGCAGGGCCGGGGAGTCTTGATGCTCGTGTCCATCAATGGACGCGTAAGGCTCCCACTTCCTACCGCACAAGGCGAAGTCAGAGAACCATCCTGGTCCCCTTACCTGAACTGACGCGGCGCTACAAAAAGAAGTACTTAACACACTGGGGTTCATTAGGAGTTTCACGATGGAAATGCTGAAGTTTGGTAAGTTTGCTGCTCTGGCTCTGGCTCTGTCCGTAGCCGTTGGTTGCTCGTCTAAAGGCGGCGACAATGCCGGTGAAGGCGCAGCTGTTGATCCAAACGCTGGTTACGGCGCTAACACTGGTGCGGTTGACGGCTCCCTGAGCGAAGAAGCTGCTCTGCGCGCTATCACCACTTTCTACTTCGAATACGACAGTTCGGACCTGAAACCAGAAGCCATGCGCGCTCTGGACGTTCACGCGAAAGACCTGAAAGCTAACGGCGCTCGCGTTGTTCTGGAAGGTAACACCGACGAACGTGGTACTCGTGAGTACAACATGGCACTGGGCGAGCGTCGTGCGAAAGCCGTTCAGCGCTACCTGGTACTGCAAGGTGTTGCTCCAGGCCAACTGGAACTGGTTTCCTACGGTAAAGAGCGTCCAGTTGCTACTGGCCACGACGAGCAGTCCTGGGCTCAAAACCGTCGCGTCGAACTGCGTAAGTAATTCGTCATGCGAACGTGCCGTCGTGCTCTGACTGTATTGGCTCTCAGCCTCGCACCGCTTGCGGTGTGGGCTGCGGTTCCTGTAACGGATAGCAACTCGGGCTATAACAATAGCGGGAGCAGCTATCCGCCAGCAGGTTATGGCACGAACGGCGCCTATGCGGGGGGAGCGGCTACGTCCGCTCCCTCGGCACAGGGCGAACTGTTCAACCAGCTGCAACGCATGCAGGATCAATTGGCGCAGCAACAGGGCGCAATTGAAGTACTGCAGAATCAAGTGAACCAGCTGAAGCAAGAAGGCCTGGAGCGATACCAGGATCTTGATCGACGTATTGGAGCCGGCGTTACACCTGCCGCAACTCCTGATAATTCTTCTGCCGGTGGCGCGCCAAGCGCTGCTGCCGGCGGTGCAGCAGCGGGCGCGGCTGCCAGCCAAGCCCCTGCGGCGAGCAGTGAACCGGGCGATCCGGCCAAGGAAAAGCTGTATTACGATGCAGCTTTCGACCTGATCAAGGCCAAGGATTTCGATAAGGCCAGCCAGGCCTTTACCGCTTTCCTGCGCAAGTACCCGAACAGCCAGTACGCGGGCAACGCCCAATACTGGCTGGGCGAAGTCAACCTGGCAAAGGGTGACCTGCAGGGGGCGGGCCAGGCGTTCGCCAAGGTCAGCCAGCTGTACCCCAAGCACGCCAAGGTACCGGATTCGCTGTACAAGCTCGCTGATGTAGAGCGCCGCCTGGGTCATACCGACAAGGTGAAAGGCATTCTGCAGCAGGTGGTGGCCCAATATCCGGGTACTTCCGCTGCCCAGTTGGCCCAACGGGACCTGCAGCGCTTGTAAGCGATGCAATCCGTTTAGAAGAAACCCGCGCCTGTCGCGGGTTTTTTCGTTAGAATCCACGCCCTTTTATGAAACACGCTTTTTGGGGCCTGCGCGTTGGCGGGGTCTCTTGAAGTGCCTGACGGAGGCGGACAGCCTGTTTAGCTGTTACGCCCGTGGCGATTATGCAAGACACATTACGTATTACCGAAGTTTTTTACTCGTTGCAGGGTGAAACGCGGACGGCTGGGCTGCCCACCGTTTTTGTGCGCCTGACCGGTTGCCCCTTGCGTTGCCAATACTGTGACAGCGCCTACGCCTTCAGTGGCGGCACGGTGCGCACCCTTGATGACATCCTGGAGCAGGTTGCCGGCTACAAGCCGCGCTACGTCTGCGTGACCGGCGGTGAGCCGCTGGCCCAGCCCAATGCTATCCCTTTGCTCAAGCAGCTGTGCGACGCCGGCTACGAAGTCTCGCTCGAGACCAGCGGCGCCTTGGATATCTCTGCGGTGGACCCACGCGTCAGCCGCGTGGTCGACCTCAAGACCCCAGGCTCCAAGGAAGCGCACCGCAACCGCTACGAGAACATCGACCTGCTGACGGCCAATGACCAGGTCAAGTTCGTCATCTGTTCCCGTGACGACTACGACTGGGCAAATTCCAAGCTGATCCAATATGGCCTGGATCGCCGTGCAGGCGAAGTCCTGTTTTCGCCGAGCCACCATGACTTGAACGCACGCGACCTCGCCGATTGGGTGGTGGCGGACAATCTACCGGTGCGCCTGCAATTGCAGCTGCATAAATACCTTTGGAACGACGAGCCAGGGCGCTGATATGACTGAACACACGATGAACCAAAAACGTGCGGTAATCCTGCTGTCCGGCGGCCTCGACTCCGCCACGGTGGTGGCTATGGCGCAGGCTGAAGGCTATAGCTGCTACACCATGAGTTTCGACTACGGCCAACGGCATCGTGCCGAGTTGAGCGCCGCCGCCCGTGTCGCCCGTGACATGGGTGTGGTCGAGCACAAGGTGATTGGCCTCAACCTCAACGGTATCGGCGGCTCCGCGCTGACCGACAGCAGCATCGACGTACCGCAGGCGCCCAGCGAAGGGATCCCGGTGACCTACGTGCCTGCACGTAACACCGTATTCCTGTCCCTGGCCCTGGGTTGGGCGGAAGTGCTCAACGCTCGCGATATCTTTATTGGCGTGAACGCAGTGGATTATTCCGGCTACCCGGACTGCCGTCCGGAGTTCGTCGAGTCGTTCGAACGCATGGCCAACCTGGCGACAAAAGCCGGCGTAGAGGGGCAAGGCTTCCGCATCCTGGCGCCGCTGCAAAACCTGAGCAAAGCCGATATCGTCAAGGCAGGCGTAGGACTTGGCGTTGATTATTCGCTGACTGTTTCCTGCTACCTGGCAGACGATGACGGCCGTGCTTGTGGGAAATGCGACAGCTGCCGGCTGCGTGCAGAAGGCTTCCAAGCGGCCGGAATCACTGACCCAACGCGTTATTTCTGATTTATTTCAAATAAGGTGTTGAATAATCCTTAGAAATCAGTATTATACGCGCCACCACACAGCGGGTCGTTAGCTCAGTTGGTAGAGCAGTTGGCTTTTAACCAATTGGTCGTAGGTTCGAATCCCACACGACCCACCATTTTTGGCGGTTTAGAAAATCCGGAAGGCCCACGCAAGTGAGGATTTCCGGGTTTTTTTTTGCCTGGGATTTGGCACCGTCGACGCGCAACAACCCTGCGGCGCATCCATTGCCTCGGGTCAGGCTTCGCTGATCTTGTTCACGCTGGACAGATGGCCATTCCAGACCATTTCATAGTGGGCCGTCTGGATGATCGAAGAGACCGGTCTTGGGGTCATCAGCGCCCAGCAATGATTGCCAGGCAAACGCACCGAGTTGTAGCGAAGGCCGGGGCAGCCGGCTTCCTTCACCGCCCGCCCCAGCGCACGGGCGTGGGCGTAGTCGTCAGGGTCATACAGAGGGTCGATCATCGGCAGCGAGGTCACGTCTTTCATCAGGCGTTGCGCGAAGGTGCAGGTCAGGCCTCGAAAAACGAAGCGCTCGTAATTGAGCCCGCGGACCTTTTGCCAGTATTTCTCTTGATGATGGTGCACCTCCGCAAGCGCGGTCTCCATGGTGGCGGCCAGGTACAGCACGCCGAAGCTGCCATCACTGAAGCGGGAACCTTCGGGGTTGACGTGGGTGAAGGGCGCCGTTGCATAAGAGCAGCCCGAAATACCAAACGGAATGTCCTTGCGGGGTATCAGCTCGATGCGCCCCACTTCGTTTTTCAGCCTGGGGTTGGTCAGCGCCTGGATGTGGTAGAGGGTTTCGAATTCGTCCGCATCGGCGACATCATCAAACAAGGCGATTGGCGGAAACTTGGAGTTGACCAAGCGATAGGCTTGTACCTGCCCACCCGGCAGATCAACCAGGCGTGCCAGCATTACCATTGCGCTCCACGCAAGACATCGATCCGGCGATACGTTTCATACAGGGAAATCATGTCCCCCTGCGCCATGACTTCAAGCGGCGTGCGGCCGTTGAAGAAACTGTTGTCGTTCGCCATCGACGCAAATCCATAGACGTTTTCGGGGTTATCAAAAACCAGGCGCAGTGCTGCGTGGATGTTGAGTACGAGACTGATGCGCTGCATCTGATCCGCGTCCAGGCTCACCGACCAAGCTGTATCGCCCTGTTTGGCTCGGGTGAAGGTGCTGCGGGAAATGCGCAGGACACGGCAAGCCTGATCGCTCGATGCCTGCCATTTTTCGAGGATGCCCACTGCTGCGCGAAGACCGGTTACGCATTGATCTTTGGTGAAAGCCTGCGCTTGGGAAACGGCTGTCATTGCTGGACTCCTCTGATATGCGTCTGTGGAATCAAATATAGATCAATTGCATCTATGGATGCAAATCTGCCTGGCTCTGACCAACGGCATCTTCGATGCATGGCTTTTTGCTATTTACGTACTGTCAATTGAGTGAAGTCTTGGTTAGATTAAGCATTGTTCAGCTCAAGACAGGGATCGTCATGACGACGCTTTCGCCTATAGGCGCCACCCAGCTACTTATCTTTCGTCCGACTGAGGCGCCGACCTCCACACTAGCGCCAAATGCAGACGCCAGCATCACGCGGCCTTCTTCGGTAGTCAGCCTGGGCAACGACGTCTCCGATACGCTCGCCAATACCTATTCCCGCCATGGGCAATTCCCTGGTCAGGAAACCGTGCGTGCCTGGGAGAGCGATAGCCAGACTGAGCTGAGTAAAACCCTCGACGCCAATTTCAACTCACTGTCCACGGCCAAGCGTTTTAATGGCATCGGCACCGGCCTGATCGCGCAATTCGTCAAGGGTGGCGGGGCGGGTTTTTCACAATCGGTGATGTACGCAAGTGCCGACCGGGCGCAAAACGCCGGTGAGATCAAGGCCGATCAAAGCCTGCTGCATAGCAAGGCCGACAACCTGGTGAGCCTCAGCATCAAGACCGCCAGTGGCAAGACCGTCACGTTCAGCCTTTCCAGCCAGTCCGAGGGTCTGGGCGTGCAGGCCACCGTGGATGGCGGCACGTTGAGCGATTCGGAACTCGAAGCAGTAGGCAAATTGGGGAGTGCTTTCCAGGCCAGCGTGGATGGTTTGACAGCAACGCCGCCCAAGCTCGACCTGAGCCAGCTTACGCAGTTTGATTCCAGGCTGCTGGCCTCAGTGGACCTCAGCGTCAAGCTCAAGACACTGGATGGCCAGGGCTTGAGCCTGGCCTTTCACGCCGACACTCAAAGCCGCACCACGCGCTTGAGTGGCGCGCTGGGCCAACTGGACCTGGCCGTCGATCTGCAAAACAGCGCAATCCTGGGTGACGCCAAGCAACAGGCCAAGGCGCTGAAAAGCTACCTGGCCCAATTTGAACGGGCACAGGAGCGCGGCAACGCCAAACCGGAACTGATGGCGATGTTCAAAGACGCCTTCAGTGCCATGAACGCCAGTTATCCACAGGGCGCGTCGTTGCCGCAAGCGCTGACGCGCAACCCCACGGATCAGAACATGCAGACCGGCTTGGCGGACTTCAAGGCGTCGCTCAAGCAGGCCAGTGAGTCGACCAACCCGATGCGACCGTCCGAGGTCGACGGTTTTGCTTATGAAGTCTCGCAAAAGACTCGCGTCGGCGGCACCAGCACCTTGGACCGCAGCATCAGCCAGGTTCAGCAATCGAGCCTCTCCGCCAGTTTCCATAAAGGCCTAAGGGGGGAAAAGGCCCCGGCCCTGGATGGCAGCGCTGAATCGCAGAATTACCTCTATGTGCAGGTACAGGACAAGGCCAGCAGTTTGGCTACGCTTGGGTACAAGGACGGCATGCTGACCGACGCTTCCGTATCGCAAGAGGCCAGTCAGAACACCCGTACGCAAAAGTACGTGATGGGCAAGCGGGTGGACGAAACCTTCGTGCCCGCGCAGGCCTCGGTCAAGCGCGATTACCTGGTGCTGCTCGAATACGCGGCCAAGGAGAGCGAGAAGTCCGAGGACGCGCTGGAGACGTCCAGTCTGAAAGACGCGCTGGCCAACCTGCAGGCTTCGGTAATACTGCAGGAAGATCCGTCCGCGTTGGTGCGCTGACGCAGGCTAAAAAAAACGGGGAACCCCAGCCGTGGGGTTCCCCGTTTTTTTGCCCGACAGGCGCACCGGCGAATGCCAGATTAGGCTTTTGAAACCCTTGGATATTCTGTAGCCTTGCGCAGCTTCACCTGAACCCGTGCTTGATGAACACAACCACTTCATCCGGCGGCGCCCGAAGGGCACCAGAGCCGGTGGTACACTCGACTTTCGCGCTTACTGCGCCTGCAGGTCTTGCGAACATGACGCAAATTTCCGAACGCCTTCTGGTTCAAGCCCACCTCGACGCCAAGCAGCCCAAGGCCCTCAGCGCCGATGAAGAGGCAAGCCTGCGTGCAGCCATCGCCGCTGAGCTCAAAGCCCAGGACGCGGTGTTGGTTGCCCACTTCTACTGTGACCCGGTGATTCAGGCCTTGGCCGAAGAGACCGGCGGCTGTGTCTCCGACTCCCTGGAAATGGCCCGTTTCGGCGCCGCCCACCCGGCCAAGACCGTGTTGGTCGCCGGAGTGCGTTTCATGGGCGAGACCGCCAAGATCCTCACGCCCGACAAACGCATCCTCATGCCTACCCTTGAAGCCACGTGCTCCCTGGACCTGGGTTGCCCGGTGGATGAGTTCTCGGCGTTCTGCGATCAGCATCCCGAGCGCACCGTGGTGGTGTATGCCAACACGTCGGCTGCGGTCAAGGCGCGGGCGGACTGGGTGGTGACCTCCAGCTGCGCCCTGGAAATCGTCGAGAGCCTGATGGACAACGGCGAGACGATCATCTGGGGCCCGGACAAGCACCTGGGGACTTACATCCAGCGCCAGACCGGCGCCGACATGCTGCTGTGGGACGGTGCCTGCATCGTCCACGAAGAGTTCAAGTCCAAGCAGCTCGAAGACATGAAGGCGCTGTACCCGGACGCAGCCATCCTGGTGCACCCGGAGTCGCCGACGGCGGTGATCGAACTGGCCGACGCCGTGGGGTCGACCAGCCAACTGATTGCGGCCGCCCAGCGCCTGCCGAACAAGACCTTTATCGTCGCCACCGACCGTGGCATCTTTTACAAGATGCAGCAGTTGTGCCCGGACAAGGTCTTTGTCGAAGCACCTACCGCCGGCAACGGCGCCGCGTGCCGCAGTTGCGCGCATTGCCCGTGGATGGCGATGAATACGCTGGAGCGCACGCTGCAGTGCCTGCGCGAAGGCAGCAACGAGATCTTCGTCGAGCCGTCGGTGATTCCCCACGCGGTGCGCCCGCTCAAGCGCATGCTCGACTTCACCCAGGCAGCGCGCCTCAAACTGGCCGGCAACGCCTGATCCGAGGCTGAACACTGATCAAAATGTGGGAGCTGGCTTGCCTGCGACTGCGGTGAGTCAGCACCGGGTACTTTGGCTGGAAGACCGCCATCGCAGGCAAGCCAGCTCCCACAATGGTTCTTCAGCGTTCCGTGCTACTTCTTCTGCTTCGGAATCCGCACCAGCTGCGTATCCGAATAGATGTCATGCCAGCTGCGTTTGCGCTTATCAAACAGCGACCAGATAAACCCCAGCCCCACGCACAACCACGACGCAATCGACACCACAAAGCGCAACAGCGCCTGCCACAGGCTGATCCGCGAGCCATCGGCGTTCTGTACGCGCACGCCCCACACCTGCATGCCCAGGGTCTGCCCGGAATGGGTCCAGAACTTGGCGAAGAAGCCAAACAGTACAAACAGCAGAATCGTCGACAGCAACGGATCGCCGTCCAGCGCACCGGATTCGGTGAGGGTGCGCATCCTGGCTTCGCCCACGAACGCGATCCAGATCAGCTTGTAGATGAAGGCGGTGACGATCAGCAGGGCGGTGCACAACAGGAAGTCATAGAACATTGCTGCCAGGCGACGGCCCAGGCCAACGGCGGGGAATTCGCCTTGGGGGCTCAACAGGGGTTTGGACATGGCAGGGCGCTCTTGTAAAAAAAGCCATTTTACGAGCAATCGCACATAAAAAAGCCCCTGATGTCACCATCAGGGGCTTTTTGTCGCAGGAGGGATCAGCCTTCTGCTTGTACTTCGTCAGCCTGCATGCCTTTCTGGCCTTGCACAGCAACGAATGTCACTTTCTGGCCTTCTTTCAGGCTCTTGAAGCCGTTGCCCTGAATAGCGCGGAAATGCACGAACAGATCCGGACCGCTTTCTGGCGTGATAAAACCAAACCCTTTCTCGTCGTTAAACCACTTGACGGTACCGCTCTGACGATCAGCCATTTTCTTCTTTCCTTTGACGCTAAAAATTAATGACAGCCCCTTTCACATGAAAGAGTACTGGGCTGGGTTGCAGGAAAGTAAGAGACGTCGAACGGGTTGTAGCACTACTACTTCAGCTACTGCCCAGGTCCAGGTTCCAAGCGACCCATGCAAACACAGTGGGCAAACTCTACGCCAACTAACGCAGAAAAAACAAGCCCTGCAAATGCGCCGGTTTTGCTGGGGAAGATTGCAATTAGGTGAATAAATTCGGGGTCGGCTTATTCGATAGAGTCGATCACTTGTTATAGCCAGGCTCTTAAATAAAGACTATCGCTAGTGCACTGTTTTATGGCGGTTGCGTTACAGATTAGTGCACGTCAACGCAACCGCGTTACTTATAGAAACAGCCAATCAGCCGCGGTAGTAACGTTGCGGTACAAATGGCATTTTACTTACACGCAGCGGCACCTTTTTCCCACGCACCAGCGCAGAAACTTCAGTGTCCAGTGCGATAAATGCACTGTCGAGGTAACCCATGGCCAGCGGTCCACCCAGGGACGGACCGAAGCCACCGCTGCAGACGCTGCCTATCACGGTGCCATCTGCGTCGACAATCTCCGCGCCTTCACGCACAGGCGTGCGTTCCTGTGGCAACAGGCCTACGCGTTTGCGGCTCACACCGGTTTGTTGCTGGGTGAAGATCTTGTCTGCACCCGGGAAGCCACCGGCACGCGCACCGTCGGCGCGACGGGCCTTGGAGATCGCCCACAACAGGCTGGCTTCAATCGGCGTGGTGTCGGTGTTCATGTCATGGCCGTACAGGCACAGGCCGGCTTCCAGGCGCAGCGAGTCGCGGGCACCCAGGCCGATGGCCTGCACTTCGGTCTCGGCCAGCAAGCTGCGGGCCAGACTTTCGGCGTTGGCGGCGGGCACGGAAATTTCAAAACCGTCTTCACCGGTGTAGCCGGAACGGCTGACGTAGCAGTCCACGCCCAGCAGGCGCAGGGTGGTGAACTGCATGAACGTCATCCTGGTGACTTCCGGGGCCAGGCGCGCCAGCACCTTTACTGCCGCCGGGCCTTGCAAGGCCAGCAGTGCACGTTCTTCAAACAGCGGCTCAATGCCGCACTGGTCGCCGATATGCTGGTGCAGGTGCGCCAGGTCCTGGTCCTTGCAGGCGGCGTTGACCACCAGGAACAGCTCATCGTTACCCAGGTTGGCCACCATCAGGTCATCGAGAATACCGCCCTGGTCATTGGTGAACATCGCATAGCGCTGCATGCCCACCGGCAGGTCGATGATGTCGACCGGCACCAGGGTTTCCAGGGCCTTGGCGGCATTGGCGCCGGTGAGGCGGATCTGGCCCATGTGGGACACGTCGAACAACCCGGCCTGATCACGGGTGTGTTGGTGTTCTTTCATCACACCCAGCGGGTATTGCACCGGCATGTCGTAGCCGGCGAAGGGCACCATGCGCGCGCCGAGCTCGAGGTGCAGGGCGTGCAGTGGGGTTTTCAACAGGGTTTCGGTGGACATATTCAGCTCCTGAAAAACGTGCTGGCGCGCCGTTGGGCCTCAGCACTCGATAATGTTGACCGCCAAACCGCCACGGGCGGTTTCCTTGTATTTGCTTTTCATGTCGGCGCCGGTCTGGCGCATGGTGCGGATCACCTTGTCGAGGGAAACGAAGTGCTGCCCATCGCCACGCAACGCCATGCGCACCGCATTGATGGCCTTGACCGAGCCCATGGCATTGCGCTCGATGCAGGGCACCTGGACCAACCCGCCAATCGGGTCGCAGGTCAGGCCGAGGTTGTGCTCCATGCCGATCTCGGCGGCGTTTTCCACCTGGGAAACCGTCCCGCCCAAGACTTCGCACAGCGCACCAGCGGCCATGGAACAAGCCACGCCGACTTCGCCCTGGCAGCCGACTTCGGCGCCGGAGATCGAGGCGTTTTCCTTGTACAGAATGCCGATGGCGGCGGCGGTGAGCAGAAAGCGCACGACGCCGTCTTCATTCGCGCCGGGGATAAAGCGCATGTAGTAATGCAGCACGGCCGGCACAATCCCGGCCGCACCGTTGGTGGGCGCCGTGACCACGCGCCCGCCGTTGGCGTTTTCTTCGTTGACCGCCAGGGCGTAGAGGTTGACCCAGTCGAGCACCGACAACGGATCGCGCAGCGCCGACTCCGGGTGTTTGCACAGCTGGCGATGCAAGGCGGCTGCGCGCCGCTTGACCTTCAGCCCTCCCGGCAAAATCCCTTCATTGCGGCAACCGGCGTCGACGCAGTCCTGCATCACCCGCCAGATTTTCAGCAGCCCGGCACGGGTTTCCGCTTCTGGGCGCCAGGCGCTTTCATTGGTCAGCATCACTTGGCTGATGGACAGCCCGTAAGTGGTGCAATGGCCGAGCAAGTCCTTGGCATGCTTGAACGGGAAGGTCAGTGGCGTGGCGTCTTCGACGATTCGGTCGGCGCCGGCGGCGTCTTCATCCACCACAAACCCGCCGCCGACCGAGTAGTACTCGCGACTGCGGATCTGGATATGGGCGGCGTCGAAGGCACGAAAGATCATGCCGTTGGGGTGATAGGCGAGGGGTTTGCGAATCATCGCCAAGTGTTCTTTCTCGTTGAACGCAATGCTGTGTTCACCGAGCAGGTTCAGGCGGCCGTCCTTGCGCATCTGCGCCAGGCGCGTGGCCACGGTTTCGGTATTGACGGTGTCAGGGTGTTCGCCTTCCAGGCCCAGCAGCACGGCTTTGTCGCTGCCGTGGCCTTTGCCGGTGGCGCCGAGCGAACCGTAGAGTTCTACCTTGATGCTGGTGGTGGCGCTCAGCAGGTTGTCACGCTTGAGGCCTTCGACGAATCGAGCGGCCGCGCGCATCGGGCCGACGGTGTGGGAACTGGAGGGGCCGATGCCAATCTTGAACAGGTCGAACACGCTTAACGACATGAGTTGTTCTCCGGTTTCTTATTATTTATCGGGTGTACTCGGTACACCTGCAAGAGGTTTATGTGGGAGGCTGGCTTGCCTGCGATAGCATCACCTTGGTCTACCTGTCAGACCGAGGTGCTTGTATCGCAGGCAAGCCAGCTCCCACACAAGCCAGCTACCATTGACCGAGTTTCGCCAGTCAGATCAGGCGTAACTCTCGATCGACGGGCACGCACACACCAGGTTGCGATCACCAAACACGTTGTCGACCCGACCCACCGGCGGCCAGTACTTGCCTTCGACCAACGAGGCCACCGGGTACACGGCCTGTTCGCGGCTGTACGGGTGCGTCCATTCACCCACCAGTTCCGCCGCGGTGTGCGGGGCGTTCTTGAGCGGGTTGTCGTCCTTGTCCAGCGTGCCGTTCTCCACCGCGCGGATCTCTTCGCGGATCGCGATCATGGCGTCGCAGAAGCGGTCCAGTTCTTCCTTGGATTCGCTTTCGGTCGGCTCGATCATCAAGGTGCCGGCCACCGGGAACGACATGGTCGGTGCATGGAAGCCAAAGTCGATCAGTCGCTTGGCTACGTCATCCACGCTGATGCCGCTGCTGTCTTTGAGCGGGCGCAGATCCAGGATGCATTCGTGCGCCACCAGGCCGTTGCTGCCGGTGTAGAGCACCGGGTAATGCTCTTCCAGGCGACGGGAGATGTAGTTGGCGTTCAGGATCGCCAGTTGCGAAGCGCGCTTGAGGCCCGCGCCGCCCATCATGCTGATGTACATCCAGGTGATCGGCAGGATGCTCGCGCTGCCGAACGGCGCCGCGCACACCGCGCCTTCCTTGCGCGCCATGGCCGCATGGCCCGGCAGGAACGGCGTGAGGTGCGACTTGACGCCAATCGGGCCAACGCCCGGGCCGCCACCGCCGTGGGGGATGCAGAAGGTCTTGTGCAGGTTCAGGTGGGACACGTCGCCGCCGAACTTGCCCGGTGCGCACAGGCCGACCATAGCGTTCATGTTGGCGCCGTCGATGTACACCTGGCCGCCGTTGTCGTGGATGATCGCGCAGATGTCGCGGATGCCTTCTTCGAACACGCCGTGGGTGGAAGGGTAGGTGATCATCAGCGCGGCGAGGTGATCGCGGTGCTCGATGGCCTTGGCGCGCAGGTCTTCGATGTCGACGTTGCCGCGGGCGTCGCAGGCGGTGACGACCACACGCATGCCCGCCATGTTGGCGGTGGCGGGGTTGGTGCCGTGGGCCGACGATGGGATCAGGCAGATGTCGCGACGCGCATCGCCACGGCTCTGGTGGTACGCACGAATAGCCAACAGGCCGGCGTATTCGCCCTGGGAACCGGCGTTCGGCTGCAGGGAAATAGCGTCGTAACCGGTGGCTGCGCAGAGCATGGCTTCCAGGTCGGAGGTCAGCTCCAGGTAGCCGGCGCTCTGCTCCGCCGGGGCGAACGGGTGCAGGGCGCCGAACTCGGCCCAGGTCACCGGGATCATTTCGCTGGCGGCGTTGAGCTTCATGGTGCACGAGCCCAGCGGGATCATGGTGCGGTCCAGCGCCAGGTCCTTGTCGGCCAGCTTACGCAGGTAGCGCATCAGCTCGGTTTCGGAGTGATAACGGTTGAACACCGGGTGGCTGAGGATCGGCGACTGGCGCAGCAGCGCGGCCGGCAGGGTGCTTTCGGTGGCGGCGAAGGCGGGCAGGGGCTTGCCGTCGGCGAAGATCGCCCACAAGGCTTCGATATCGGCCTGGGAGGTGGTTTCGTCGACTGACAGGCCAACGCGCTCGGCGTCCACCACGCGCAGGTTGATGCGCTGGGCGCGAGCCTTGTCGTGCAGGGCGGCGGTGCCGGCGCCGGTGTTGAGGGTCAGGGTGTCGAAGAAATGGTGTTGCTCGACCTTCACGCCCAGGGCAACCAGGCCCTTGGCCAGGATCGCGGTCAGCTGGTGCACGCGTTGGGCGATCTGGGTCAGGCCTTTGGGGCCATGGTACACGGCGTACATGCTGGCGATGTTGGCCAGCAGCACCTGCGCGGTGCAGATGTTGCTGGTGGCTTTCTCGCGGCGGATATGTTGCTCGCGGGTCTGCATGGCCAGGCGCAGGGCCGGCTTGCCGAAACGGTCCACGGACACACCGACCAGGCGGCCCGGCATGTCGCGCTTGAACGCATCCTTGGTAGAGAAGTACGCCGCGTGCGGGCCACCAAAGCCCAGCGGCACGCCGAAGCGTTGCGCGCTACCGATGGCCACGTCGGCGCCGAACTCTCCCGGCGGGGTCAGCAGGGTCAGGGCGAGCAGGTCGGCGGCAACAGCGACCAGCGCATTGGCGGTGTGGAAGCGCTCGGTCAGTTCGCGATAATCAAACACGTCACCGTTGCTGGCCGGGTATTGCAGCAGGGCGCCGAAGAATGGGCTGGCGTCGGTCAGTTCGCGCTCATCGCCCACGACCACCTCGATACCCAGGGGCTCGGCGCGGGTGCGCAGCACGTCGAGGGTTTGCGGGTGGCTGTGGATCGAAGCGAAGAAGGCGTTGCTGCCCTTGTTCTTGCTCAGGCGCTTGCAGAACGTCATGGCTTCGGCGGCGGCGGTGGCTTCGTCGAGCAGGGAGGCGTTGGCGATCGGCAAGCCGGTGAGGTTGCTGATCAGGGTCTGGAAATTCAGCAGCGCTTCCAGGCGGCCCTGGGAAATTTCTGGCTGGTACGGGGTGTACGCGGTGTACCAGGCGGGGTTTTCCAGCAGGTTGCGCAGGATCGGCGACGGCGTATGGCAGTTGTAGTAGCCCTGGCCGATGTAAGTCTTGAACAGTTGGTTCCTGGCGGCGATGGCCTTGATCTTGGCCAGGGCCTCGGCTTCGCTCAGGCCGTCCTCCAGGCCGAGCACGCTGGTGCCCTTGATGCTTTCCGGGATCACGCTGGCGCTCAGGGCTTCGAGGGAGTCAAAGCCCAGGCTGGCCAGCATATGCTGCTCATCTTCCTGGCGCGGGCCGATGTGGCGGGCGATGAACTCGTTGGCAGTGCTCAAATTGATCGTCATGGCGCGCTCCTCAGGCTTCGGCGTTGGCTTTGATCAGGCGGTCGTACGCGTCCTGATCCAACAGTTTAGCGACCGCTGCGGCATCGGCCGGTTTAAAGCGGAAGAACCAACCTTCGCCCATCGGGTCTTCGTTGACCAGTTCCGGGCTGCCATCGAGCTTTTCGTTTACTTCGAGCACTTCACCGTCCAGAGGCATGTACACGCCGCTGGCGGCCTTGACCGATTCCACGGTGGAGGCCTCGGCGCCCTTGGCGTAGGCCTGCAGCTCGGGCAGTTGCACGAACACCACATCACCCAGCGCATTCTGCGCGAAAGCGGTGATACCCACGGTGACGCTGCCGTCAGCTTCGGCGCGCAGCCATTCGTGATCTTCAGTGAAACGCAACTCGCTCATGCAAACTCCTCAGGGCCAGAATGATCTGGTGGACGGGATTGGAATGGGGAGTTGCTTAGCAATATCGCGGCCAACACGATTAAGTCGTTTTAAAACAACAGGTTATGAAAATCCGGCATAAACCTGCTGGATTTGGCTGTAGCGATTTCGCTACAGATGGGCGCGCGAAAAAAAGCCTATGTGGATCAAAGCCTTGCATGGCGCGTAAAAAGCAGCGATGTAGCGATATCGTTACACTGTAGCGCTTTCAGTACACTGGATGTCGTTCCCAGACCAAAATTTGCATTGTGGTCATGTGGGAGCTGGCTTGCCTGCGATGGCGGTCTATCAGGCACAGTGGGCTGACTGATCCACCGCTATCGCAGGCAAGCCAGCTCCCACACAAGCCCGCTCCCACAGTTTGTTCTCTGTGTATTCAGGGCTTGTTGGGGATGCCGTATTTGCGCAGGCGGTGAGCAATCGCCGTATGGGAGGTTTGCAGCCGGCTCGCCAATTGGCGGGTCGAGGGATAACTGGCGTAGAGTTTTTCCAGCAGGCTGCGTTCGAAATCTTCCATGGCCTGTTCCAGGCTGTCGACATCGCCGTCACCCTGGCGCGCCACCGACGTACCGGCGATGTCCAGGTCACCGATGTCCACCAGGCTGCTTTCACAGATGGCGGCGGCGCGAAAAATCACGTTTTGCAGTTGGCGTACGTTGCCCGGCCAACGGTTGCCCAATAGCGCCGGGTACGTGCCGGGCGCCAGGCGGCAGACGGGGCGCTGGATCTGCGCGCAGGCCTGCTGCATGAAGTAGCGCGCCAGCAACAGGATGTCCTGGCCGCGTTCGCGCAGCGGCGGCACTTCGACGTTGAGCACGTTGAGGCGGTAGAACAGGTCTTCGCGGAAGGTGCCCTCGCTGACCATTTTTTCCAGGTCACGGTGCGTGGCGCTGAGGATGCGCACATTGACCTTCACTTCACGGTCGCCACCGACCCGACGGAAGCTGCCGTCATTGAGAAAACGCAGCAGCTTGGCTTGCAGGTACGGCGACATCTCACCGATCTCATCGAGAAACACCGTGCCCTGGTTGGCCAGTTCCATCAGCCCCGGCTTGCCCCCGCGTTGCGCACCGGTAAAGGCGCCGGGGGCATAACCGAACAGTTCGCTCTCGGCGAGGTTTTCCGGCAGCGCCGCGCAGTTCAAGGCAAGGAACGGTGCGCTGTGGCGTGCGCTGATCGCATGGCAGGCACGCGCCACCAATTCCTTGCCAGTGCCGGTTTCGCCCTGGATCAGCAGCGGCGCATCCAACGCCGCCACGCGCTGCGCGCGCGCCTTGAGCGTGCGAATGGCCGGGGATTCGCCGAGCAACGCGTCAAACCCTTCGGCATGGTCGTGGTGCAGTGCCGACAGTTGCTCGCCGATGCGGTTGGGTTGGTAAAGGGTCAGCAGGGCGCCGGCGTCGGTGATGGGCGTGGCGTCCAGCAGCAAGGTCTGGCCGTTGACGCTGATCTCGCGCAACGGCAGGCGAAAGCCGTGTTCGAGCAAGGCGTCCAACAGCGCCGGGTCGTTGAACAGTGCGCTGATGCTCTCTCCGGCCGGTTCGCGACCATACAGGGCAATCAATGCGGGGTTGGCCAACAGGATCGTGCCCGCGCTGTCCAGCGCCAGCACCGGGTCGGTCATGGCGGCCAGCAGGGCGTCGAGTTGCAGGTGGCGGCGCTGGCCGGGGAGGATGTCGACCACGGTCACCGCCTGTACGCCGTGCACGCTGAACAGCGCGTCGCGCAGCTCTTCCAGCACTTGGGCACTCAGGGTCGGGGCGTCGATATAGACGTTGGGCGGCACCATCTCCACGGCATCCAGGTTGAGATTGCGCCCACCGAGCAAGGCCAGGACTTCCTGGGTGATGCCGACGCGGTCGATGAAGCTGACGTGGATACGCATGGAGACGATTCTGGAAAACGAGGCGGCAAGTATGCCTTGGAGACGATGCAGATCAAAATGTGGGAGCTGGCTTGCCTGCGATGGCGGTGTGTCAGCCAACTTATGTGTGGCTGACACACCGCCATCGCAGGCAAGCCAGCTCCCACAGGGGTATGCATGTTGCTATTGCAGGTGTTCAGGCTTGATCGGGTCGCCTGATTTCACATCCAACTGATGCCGCACATCCTCGAACATCAAGTCGTACTGCTTGTGCATCGAGCCATTCAACACGGCCATCTTCGGCATGCCGTATTTTTGCGCGATGTTCATCGCATGCCGCGCAAAGTCGAACGCCTGGTCCTTGGGCAGGAAGAACTCCTCCTTGAGGTCCTTGCCCTGCACCGAACCGTGCAGTTTGAACAGCATGCCCTTGCCTTCCTTTGGGTCCTGGCTGACTTCGTAGTCGATGTGCAGGTTGTAGCTGTAGTCATGCTCGTTGAGCGCGTGACGCTCGACGTGCAGGTGCCCCGGTTCAAACGTGGCCATAGGCGTATCTCCTCTACTTCACAGATAGGTGATGCCAGGTCTTGCCGTGCTGATACGGGTGCCGGCGCTGCCCTGGACGATGGCTTCGATGTCCGAGAGTGAACCGATGACGGCGGTTTTGCCAGTCTGGCGGGCGAACTCGCAGGCCGCTTGCACCTTGGGGCCCATGGAACCGGCGGCGAAGCCGAGCTTTTCGATTTCGTCAGGGTGGGCCTGGCCGATGGCTTTCTGGGTGGGCTTGCCGTAGTCGATGAAGGCGGCATTGACGTCAGTGGCGATCACCAGCAGATCGGCGTCCAGTTGCGCGGCCAGCAAGGACGAGCACAGGTCTTTGTCGATCACCGCTTCGATGCCCTGCAGCTTGCCGTCTTCGCCATACATCGTTGGAATGCCGCCGCCGCCGGCGCAGATCACGATGCTGCCTTTTTCCAGCAACCATTGGATCGGGCGGATTTCAAAGATGCGCTTGGGGCGTGGGCTGGCGACCACGCGGCGGTATTTGTCGCCGTCCGGCGCGATGGCCCAGCCTTTTTCGGCGGCGAGTTTTTCGGCTTCGGCCTTGGCATACACCGGGCCGATAGGTTTGGTCGGGTTCTGGAACGCCGGGTCCTTGGCGTCCACTTCGACCTGGGTCAGCAAGGTGGCGAAGGGCACTTCGAAGTCCAGCAAGTTGCCCAGTTCCTGTTCGATGATGTAGCCGATCATGCCTTCGGTTTCGGCGCCCAGCACGTCCAGCGGGTAGGGTGAAACGCTGGTGTAGGCCGCCGCCTGCAACGACAGCAGGCCGACCTGCGGGCCGTTGCCGTGGGCGATCACCAACTCGTTGCCGGCGTGGATCCTGGCGATCTGTTCGGTAGCGATGCGGATATTGGCCCGTTGGTTGTCCGCCGTCATGGGTTCACCACGGCGCAGAAGGGCGTTGCCGCCCAGGGCTACGACGATGCGCATAAAGAAATCCTTCTGAAAATCCTGATGAAGGAACGCGGTCAATGTGGGAGCTGGCTTGCCTGCGATGGCATCGCCTCGGTCTACCTGATAAACCGAGGTGCCTGCATCGCGGGCAAGCCCGGCTCCCACAGTGATCGCATTGCCAAGGTGACCGCTTAGATATCCGCCAACGCCGACACCAGAATCGCCTTGATCGTATGCATGCGGTTTTCCGCCTGCTCGAAGGCGATGTTGGCCGGCGACTCGAACACTTCCTCGGTCACTTCCACGCCATTGGCCAGGTTCGGATAGCGTGCGGCGATGTCCTTGCCCACCTTGGTTTCGCTGTTATGGAACGCCGGCAGGCAGTGCATGAATTTCACGCGCGGGTTGCCCGAGGCTTTCATCATCTTGGCGTTGACCTGGTACGGCAGCAGTTGCTCGATGCGCTCGTCCCACGCTTCCACCGGCTCACCCATCGACACCCAGATATCGGTGTGGATGAAGTCGACACCCTTGACCGCCTCGGCCGGGTCTTCGGTGATGGTGATGCGCGCGCCGCTCTCCTCGGCGAAGGCCTGGCATTGCTTGATGAAATCGTCGTGGGGCCACAGGGCTTTTGGCGCGCCGATGCGCACGTCCATGCCGAGTTTGGCGCCGATCATCAGCAACGAGTTGCCCATGTTGTAGCGCGCGTCACCGAGATAGGCGTAGCTGATGTCATGCAGCGGCTTGTCGCTGTGTTCGCGCATGGTCAGGGTGTCGGCGATCATTTGCGTCGGGTGGAACTCGGCGGTCAGGCCGTTGAACACCGGTACACCGGCGAACTTGGCCAGCTCTTCGACGATCTCCTGCTCGAAGCCACGGTACTCGATGGCATCGAACATGCGCCCGAGTACGCGGGCGGTGTCTTTCATGCTTTCCTTGTGGCCGATCTGCGACGACACCGGGTCGATGTAGGTGACGTGGGCGCCCTGGTCATGGGCGGCGACTTCGAACGCGCAACGGGTGCGGGTCGAAGTTTTTTCGAAGATCAGCGCGATGTTCTTGCCCTGCAGATGCGGACGCTCGGTGCCGGTGTACTTGGCGCGCTTGAGGTCGCGGGACAGGTCCAGCAGGTAGTGCAGCTCGCGGGTGGTGTGGTGCATCAGCGACAGCAGGCTGCGGTTGCGCATATTGAAAGCCATGAGGGAATCTCCTTAATAGTCGATAGGGTCGCGGATGATCGGGCAGGTCATGCAGTGGCCGCCGCCACGGCCGCGGCCGAGTTCACCGGCGCTGATGGTGATGACTTCCACGCCGGCCTTGCGCAGCAGGGTGTTGGTGTAGGTGTTGCGGTCGTAACCGATCACCACGCCTGGCTCCACGGCCACCACGTTGTTGCCGTCATCCCATTGTTCGCGCTCGGCGGCGAAGCTGTTGCCGCCGGTCTCGACCACGCGCAGGGCCTTGAGGTTGAGCGCTGCGGCGACGGTGTCGAGGAAGTTGGTGGTCTCGCGCTGGATATCGATACCGTGCGGCTTGCTCTCGTCAGGGCGCAGGGTGAAGGGCACGATCTGGTTGACCACTTCGGGGAAGACCGTGACCAGGTCGCGGTCGCAAAAGCTGAACACGGTGTCCAGGTGCATCGCCGCACGGGATTTCGGCAGGCCGGCGACGATCACCCGTTCCACCGCCTTGTTCTTGAACAGGTTGCGCGCCAGTTGGCCGATAGCCTGATGGGACGAGCGTTCGCCCATGCCGATCAACACCACGCCATTGCCGATAGGCATCACGTCACCGCCTTCCAGCGTGGCGGCGCCGTGTTCCTGGTCGGGGTCGCCGTACCAGATCTGGAAGTCCGCGTTGGTGAACTCGGGGTGGAACTTATAGATGGCGCTGGCCAGCAGGGTTTCCTGGCGGCGCGCCGGCCAGTACATCGGGTTGAGCGTCACGCCGCCGTAGATCCAGCAGGTGGTGTCGCGGGTGAACTGGGTATTGGGCAGCGGCGGCAGAATGAAGCTCGAATGGCCAAGAAACTCGCGGAACATTTCGATGGTGCGGCCACCGAAACTGCTCGGCAAGTCATCGGCCGACACGCCGCCGATCAGGAATTCGGTGATCTTGCGCGGCTCCAGGCTGCGCAGCCAGGAGTTGACCTCATCGACCAGGCCCAGGCCCACCGTATTGGCGGTGATCTTGCGGGCCAGGATCCAGTCCAGGGCTTCGGGGATGGCGACGATATCGGTCAGCAGGTTGTGCATTTCCAGCACATCAATGTCCCGCTCGCGCATCTTGGTCACAAAGTCGAAATGGTCGCGCTTGGCCTGGGCCACCCACAGCACATCATCGAACAGCAGTTCGTCGCAATTGTTCGGCGTCAGCCGCTGATGGGCCAAGCCTGGGGAGCACACCATGACTTTGCGCAGTTTGCCGGCTTCGGAATGTACGCCGTACTTCACTTTTTCCGTGGTCATTACAGATTCTCCAGTCAGAATTACAGGGTCAGGAAGCCGTCGTAGAGCCCATAGGCCGCCACCAGGGCGCCTACGACCACTGCGGCGAAAATCAGCTTCTCGACATTGGTGAAGATGGGTTTGCCCAGTTCACGCTTGGCCTTGGCGAACAGGATCGCGCCGGGGGCGTAGAGCAGGGCGGAGAGCAGCAGGTATTTGGTGCCGCCGGCGTAGAGCAGCCAGATCGCGTAGATCAGGGCGACGGCGCCGATGAACAGGTCTTTGCGGCGTTCCTTGAGGGCGTTTTCGTAGGTCTCGCCGCGTACCGCCAGTAGCACGGCATAGGCCGCCGACCACAGGTAAGGCACCAGGATCATCGAGGTGGCGAGATAGATCAGCGACAGGTAGGTGCTGGCGGAAAACAATGTGATCACCAGGAACACTTGGACCATCGCGTTGGTCAGCCACAGCGCGTTGACCGGCACGTGGTTGGCGTTTTCCTTGCGCAGGAATGCCGGCATGGTGTGGTCCTTGGCGGCGGCGAACATGATCTCCGCGCACAGCAGCACCCATGACAGCAACGCGCCGAGCAGCGAGATGATCAAACCGACGCTGATCAGCACCGCGCCCCAGTGGCCCACTACGTGTTCCAGCACGGCGGCCATCGACGGGTTCTGCAGCTTGGCCAATTCCGGTTGGGTCATGATCCCCAGGGACAGCACGTTCACCAGCATCAGGAACAGCAGCACCGTGATAAAACCGATCACCGTGGCCTTGCCGACGTCGGAACGTTTTTCCGCGCGGGACGAGAAGATGCTCGCGCCTTCGATACCGATGAACACCCACACGGTGACCAGCATCATGTTGCGCACCTGATTCATCACGCTGCCCAGGTCCGGGTTTTTCACGCCCCAGATATCAGCGGTGAAGATCTCCAGCTTGAATGCGAACACGGCAATCAGCACGAACAGCACCAGCGGCACCACCTTGGCGACGGTGGTCACCAGGTTGATGAACGCCGCTTCCTTGATGCCGCGCAGCACCAGGAAATGCACGGCCCACAGCAGCACCGACGCGCCGATCACGGCCGCCGGCGTATTGCCTTCGCCGAAGATCGGAAAGAAATAACCGAGGGTGCTGAACAGCAATACGAAGTAACCGACGTTGCCCAGCCAGGCACTGATCCAGTAACCCCAGGCCGACGAAAAACCCATGTAGTCGCCGAAGCCGGCCTTGGCGTAGGCATAGACGCCGCCGTCGAGGTCGGGTTTGCGGTTGGCGAGGGTCTGGAACACAAACGCGAGGGTCAACATGCCGATGGCGGTAATTACCCAGCCGATCAATACCGCACCGACATCGGCGCTGGCGGCCATGTTTTGCGGCAGTGAGAAGATCCCGCCGCCAATCATCGAGCCCACGACGAGTGCAACCAGTGCACCTAATCGAAGTTTTCCGGGAGAATCAGACATCGCATAACTCCAATGCAGGAGAACAGAGACCACAGAATAATTCCGTGCGCTAATCAAACAGCTGACTCAGATCACTTCATTGGCACATTCCATTGTGAATTAACGACTTGGAGTGGAAACTTACGGGCGATAGAATCCTCGGAAAAAGCGCTTTTCAGAGCCGTTTCGCTTATTGATTAATCATTTAGTCAATGCCGTGGACGTTTGACGCTAGCCCCTTTTCCAAGATGCGCAAACTTTATTGAAAGCCGTTTTTGGCAAAACACCCTAAAACCTTAAGGCACCTGCAGTATTTAAAATCTAAATAGGCCTAAACTTGTATAACGGTCATGTCATTGGGGTATGAGCCTATCTCTTTTATCGCCATCGCTAATAAACGTTACACTTCACAAGTTATTTAAAGCGCGTGCGCGGATGTTTGCTCACGGTATTATTTTTCAGGAGTGTCCATGTCCCAACCGGCCCAAAAACTTCGACTCAGCGCCCTGATCGCCCTGGTGGTGGGGTCGATGATTGGCGGCGGGATTTTTTCCTTGCCGCAAAACATGGCCGCCCGCGCCGAGGTGGGGGCGGTATTGATCGGCTGGGCGATTACTGCGGTTGGCATGCTGACCCTGGCGTTCGTGTTCCAGACCCTGGCCAACCGCAAACCCGAGCTGGATTCTGGGGTATACGCCTACGCCAAGGCGGGTTTCGGCGACTACATGGGGTTCTCGTCGGCCTGGGGTTATTGGATCAGCGCGTGGATGGGCAACGTCGGTTACTTCGTGTTGCTGTTCAGCACCCTCGGTTACTTTTTCCCGGTGTTCGGCCAGGGCAATACGCCGGTGGCCATCGGCTGTGCGTCGTTGTTGCTGTGGGCTGTGCATTTTCTGGTTCTGCGCGGGATCAAGGAGGCGGCGTTCATCAACCAGGTCACCACCGTGGCCAAGATCGTGCCGCTGCTGATGTTTATCGCGATCGCGGCCGTGGCGTTCAAGGCGGATATTTTTACCCGGGATATCTGGGGCCTGGGCAACCCGCAGATCGGCAGCGTGGTGGACCAGGTGCGCAACATGATGCTGGTCACTGTGTTTGTGTTTATCGGGATCGAGGGTGCCAGCGTTTACTCGGCGCGGGCCGAGAAACGCTCGGACGTCGGCCGCGCCACGGTCATCGGCTTTCTCGGCGTACTGGCACTGCTGGTGCTGGTGAATGTGCTGTCGCTGGGGATCATGAGCCAGCCGGAGCTCGCGCAATTGCAGAACCCGTCCCTGGCCGGTGTGCTGGAGCATATCGTCGGGCCATGGGGGGCGATGGCAATCAGCATCGGCCTGGCGGTCTCGTTGCTCGGCGCCTTGCTGTCCTGGGCGCTGCTCTGTGCGGAAATCCTCTACGCCACCGCCCAGGACAAGACCATGCCGGCGTTCCTGAAAAAGGAGAACGCCAACCAGGTGCCGGTCAACGCGCTCTGGCTGACCAATGTGATGATCCAGGTCTTCCTGGTGATCACGCTGTTTTCCCACAGCACCTACACCACACTGATCTACCTGGCGTCCTCGATGATCCTGGTGCCCTACCTGTGGTCGGCGGCCTATGCCGTGTTGTTGAGCGGGCGCGGTGAAACCTACGAAAGTGCTCACGGCCAGCGCATGAAAGACCTGCTGGTGGGCCTCATTGCCCTCGGCTACGCCGTGTGGCTGCTCTACGCCGGGGGCCTGAAGTACCTGCTGCTGTCGGCGTTGCTTTATGCGCCGGGCGTGATCCTGTTTGCCCTCGCCAAGCGAGAACAGGGTCAGCCTTTGTTTACCCACGTGGAAAAGGGCATTTTCAGCTGCGTGATCGCTGGCGCAGGGCTGGCGGCCTATGGGTTGTATAGCGGGGTGTTGTCGCTTTGATTGGGGTGGCTGTGCTTGCGTCATCGCGGGCAAGCCCGCTCCCACAGTTGGAATGCGGTCAAAGGTGGGAGCTGGCTTGCCTGCGAAAGCGGTGGCCGGTTCACCACTGCGGCCGGTGTGAACCCAGTTCCCCTGCCGGCAAATCCCACTGCAACGGCGTGCCGCTGATAGTCAGCGGCGCCAGCAGCCGATGCGCCTGTCCCCAGGCTGTCTGTTCCACCACCAGGCCTAGATCACCCGCTTCTTCGGCCCGCAACGCCGGCTGCTCCGGCACTTGCCCCACATCCACCAATAACTTCGCCGTACGTGCCAGCGACAACCGCGCCGAACCACCACGCCCGGACCTCAACCGTTCGCTCAACGCTTGAATCGCACTGGCCGCCATCAAATACCCGGTGGCGTGGTCCAGCGCCTGCACCGGCAGCGGCACCGGCTGATCCGCCTGTTTCCAGGCCCTGCCCGCGTCGGCAATCCCGCTGCTCATCTGCACCAGGCTGTCGAAACCCCGGCGATTGCGCCACGGGCCGCTCCATCCATAGGCGTTGAGGCTCACGTCGATCAGGCCGGGGGCGAGCGTTTGCAGCTCGCCGGCGGTATAGCCCAGTTGTTTAAGGGCATCGGCGCGGTAGCCGTGGAACAGGATGTCGGCGTCCCTGAGCAGGCTTTCGAAAACCTGACGGCCTTCGGGGCGTTTCAGGTCAAGGCGGGCGCAGCGTTTGCCCAGGGTCATTTCCGGCACCACGCCCGGTTCGTTCCAGGTGGGCGAGTCGATGCGCAGCACATCTGCGCCCAAGCCTGCGAGAAAGCGACTGGCCACGGGCCCGGCCAACACGCGGGTCAGGTCCAGCACCTTGATGGCCGCCAGCGGTCGAGCGCCGGAACCCAGCCAGGGCTTGTCAGCGGTGGGTGCAAAGGTCTCACGGTGCACCAACGCTTCAGCGTTCACCGCCAACCCTTGCGGATGAGTTTGCCAGGCTTGCCATGAACGCATCTGCGCCGCGCAACCACCCTCATCGACAATCGCCTGCTCCAGTTCAGCGGCCTTCCACGGGGCGACCCTGGCTGCCATTGCGGCACGGTCGGCGGCCTTGCCCAACACCCGTTCAGCGGCGGCACGGTGATGGGGCGCATTGGTATGCAGACGAATCCAGTTATCGGCGCTGGCGTAGTCGCCAGCCACCGGGTCCCAAAGGGGTGGTACGTGCCAGCTCACCGGGCGAATCGAGGAAGAGAACCAGAAGGACGCCAGACGCCGGTTCACACTGACGCCGGGCAGGCGCCCGGTCTGTTGCCGGATCAGCTCGGCCACCGCCTGGCCGGCCGCACCGATGCTGGCGCTGGCCAGGTCGGTGACGGCGAATGCCGAGGGCAGGGCACCGGCTTCATTGAAGGACAGCGGCGTTTGCGGCAGATCCAGTGCGGCTTGGATGGGAGTCAGCAGGTCGGTCATCGAAGGCCCTCCGTAAGAGAACGGCCACTATAAGAGATGATCAGCCCGGTGTGACAACCCCAGGTTCCAGCGGCAGTTCGAGGCTGGCGATAAACCCGCCCTCGGCATGGTTGGCCAGGATCAGGTTGCCGCCGTGGCGCTCGGCGGCGCGGCGCGCAATCGCCAGGCCCAGGCCGTGGCCTTGTGCGGTCTGGCCGGGGGCGCGGTAGAACGGTTCGCCCAATTGGGCCAGGTGCTCGGCTTCCACGCCGGGGCCGTGGTCGCGCACGCTGATCAGGATGCGTTCGCCCAGGCGCTGGGCCTTGAGTTCAATCGCCTGGCTCTGGGGGTTGAAGCGTTGGGCATTGCGCAGCAAGTTGTCCACCGCGCGCTCGATCATGGTCGGCCAGCCCTTGAGGTGCAGGCCAGGGTCGATAGCCAATTGCACCACCTGGTCCGGCGCGCCGAGCTGGGCGTCCTTTTGCAAAGTCTTGAGCAAG
This sequence comes from Pseudomonas cedrina subsp. cedrina, assembly GCF_001983175.1. GTDB lineage: Bacteria > Pseudomonadota > Gammaproteobacteria > Pseudomonadales > Pseudomonadaceae > Aquipseudomonas > Aquipseudomonas cedrina. The sequence goes on along the minus strand of NZ_MNPW01000001.1, from coordinate 320,343 downwards.
GGGGCGAGGTCGATCTCTTCGGCGCTGGCGTTGTCGGCATCGACGCGGGCCAGCACCAGGATTTCGCTGATCAATGCCTCCAGGCGATCACATTCGCGGGTCAGGCGCGGCCAGAGTTTGTCCCGCTCTTCGGGGCTGGCGCGCTCGGCCAGGGCCAGGGCGATACGCAGCCGCGCCAGGGGCGAGCGCAGCTCGTGGGATACATCGCGCAGCAACTGGCGCTGGCTGGCGATCAGGCTTTGCAGTCGCGCGCCCATGCGATTGAAATCGGTGGCGAGCACGCCGAATTCATCGCGGCGGTTGGCCAGGCGCGCCAGGCTGTTTTGCTGGTAAGTCGCCTGGCCGAGGTCATGCACGGCGCCCCGCAGGCGGCTCAATGGACGGGTAATCGACAAGGTGACGATCAGGCTGAACAGGGTCAGCACCACCAGCGCGATCGCCAAGGCGCTCAGCGGCCAGGTCAGGCTGCTGCGGTGCCATTCGTCAAGTTCGGGGTGAGGGATGCGGTAGATCAGCAGGTAGGTGTCGCCGGTTTTCTCGCTGGTGTACTCGGCGGTCAGGCGGCGCCAGGGCAAGTGGCCGTCCTTGCTGTCGTTCTGCCTGGCTTCAAAGGCCGCGGCGCGGCGCGGGAAGGTGCCGCGCACCACCGGATCGCCGCTTTCGTTGAGCACTTGCACGTCAATATGGTATTGGCGCTTGCGCTGTTGCAGCAACTCCTGGGCGGCATCTTCACCCTGGGCTTCGTAGAGCTGGGTCCACTCCTGTGCCAGGTTGTTGAGGCCGGGGTGGCGGCTGAGAATCCAGGCATCCTGATTGAGCATGTGGCCAAGCAGGATCGACAGCCCGGCAACCAAGGCGATGGCCAGCCAGAAGCTGGCCAGGATACGCCAGAACAATGAACGCACAGGAAACCCTCAAACAGGAAAAGCCCAGCGGCGGGGGCCACTGGGCTGGGAGTGTCAACGCGAGGGCATTATTGCGCTTTTTGCGGCTGCTGCGCTTTCCAGGCCTGGAATTCCTTCCATTCGGCACGGCGTTGTTCCTGCTTCTTGACGATCTCGTCGAACTGCTTCTGTTGATCAGGCTTGAGCACGGCGCGAATGTCGGCCTGGGTTTTCTTGCGGCTGGCGTCCCTTTCATCCTGCATGGCTTTCTGATCGGCGGCCGGCAGTTTGTCCAGGTACTTCTTGACCAGCTCTTTGCGCCCTTGCATCTGCTCGCGCATCAGGCGGTCGATCTGCAGATGCTGTTCGCGGGTCAGGTCCAGGTCACGGAACGGACCGCCTTTGCCACGCGGACCGTGTTCAGCGCCGTGGCCGGGGCCACCCATCATATGACCTTCCGGGCCGCCCATCGGGCCTGGGCCTTCTGGCATTGCCGCCATGGCAACGGTGGGCAGGGCGGCGGCGAACATCAAAGCGATAAGGGTCTTGCGCATGGTGAATCTCCTGTCTCTGTTCCGGTGAGTCCGGATGTGAGTAGATTAAGGAGATCAAGGTCAGCGGCGGTCAGGGGAGCGTAAAGCTTGGGTAAAGAGGGTTTTAATTGAGGCTGACAAAACTGTTGGAGCTGACGAGATCAAGTGTGGGAGCTGGCTTGCCTGCGATGCAGACAACTCGGTACACCAGGCACAGCCAGTTGCTGCCATCGCAGGCAAGCCAGCTCCCACACCCGCCAGCTTCCACAGAGAATAGAGTGATGTTTAGAGGCTGTAGTAGTAACCACGGCTGCGCAACGCCACGATCCGTGGCCGGCCGTCCGGGTGCGGGCCGATCTTTTTGCGCAGGTTGCTGACGTGCATGTCCAGGCTGCGATCATAGAGGGTCAGCTTGCGGCCCAGGGCGATCTGCGCCAGTTCCTGTTTGTCCAGGGGCTCGCCAGGCTGGCGAAGCAGAGCTTCGAGCAGACGGCTTTCGGAGACGGTGAGGGCGAATTCCTGTTCGTCGATGCTGACCACGCCACGCACCGGGCTGAAGCACAGGTCACCCAGTTCGAGCTGGCTGGACACGGCCGCCGGATGGCTGCGGCGCAACACCGCGCGCAGGCGGGCGGTGAGTTCGCGTGGGTCGCAGGGCTTGGCCAGGTAATCGTCGGCGCCCAGTTCCAGGCCGAGGATACGGTCCAGCGGTTCGCCGCGTGCCGAAAGCATCAGCACCGGCAACTCCGGGTGGTCGCTGCGCAGTTGCTTGAGCAGCTCAAGGCCACTGCCGTCGGGCAGCATCACGTCAAGCACCACCGCTGCCGGGGCGCTGTCGGCCAAGGCTTTGCGAGCGCTCAAGCCGTCGTGGCAGGCACGTACCTGGAAGCCTTCCTGGCTCAACCAACTGGTCAGCAGCTCGCAGAGCTCCTGGTCATCATCTATCAGTAACAGCTCGCTCATGACTCACTCAATTTAGCCATTGTCGACGGCGACGGTGCCCACCGCTGGCGAAGATCCCGCACAGCAGGGCGATCAGTGCGACGGCCCCACCGGTGACGAACCATTGTTGTTGCTCGGTCAGCCATCGGGTCAGGGCACCGCCCTGGGTCTCTTTGAGTTGCTGGGCCAGGCGTTGGTTCTCTTGGCGAAGGCGACTCAACTGGGTGCTTTCGCGGGCAGCGTCCGCACTTTGCAGTTGTTGGCTCAACGCTTCACGCTGGCGTTCGCTTTCTTTCAACCGTTGCTGCAATTCGGTGATCTGGGCGCCGACACTCAAGGACAGGGGCGTGGAACTGCCGGTGTTCGAGGTTTCTTCAGCGTGGGCCGTAGCCCCGATCATTACCACTGCCAACAGACACAACTGACGTAAGCGCATCGGAACTCCTGATTCCACACGAATATTCAGAACGTTGTCGGCAGGTTACCGGGAATAATGAGCAATTAGGAGCGCGCCGGACCGAAATGGTTCGGCGCGGCCCGGGTCAAGGCAGGACTTGCTTGAACGGTTTGACCACTACGTCAGCGTAAACCCCGGCCACCACATAGGGGTCAGCCTTGGCCCAGGCCTGGGCATCGGCCAGGGAAGCGAACTCGGCCACGATCAGGCTACCGGTGAAACCGGCATCGCCCGGGTCGATGCTGTCCACCGCAGGATGCGGGCCGGCCAGCACGATACGGCCTTCGGCTTGCAGCTGTTTGAGGCGCTCGACATGAGCCGGGCGCACGGAAAGGCGTTTTTCCAGCGAGTCGGCGACGTCGGTGGCAATGATGGCGTAGAGCATGTCAGTCCTCGGTTTTAGGCGATGCGGGATCGGTGTCATGCAGGTGGCGCGACAGGTAGATACCCTGGGCAACCAGGAACAGCACGGTCATGCCCAGGCTGCCGAAGACTTTGAAGTCGACCCAGTAATCCTGGAAGGTGAACGCGACGAACAGGTTGGCGGCACCGCAGAACAGGAAAAACACGATCCAGGCCAGGTTCAAACGTACCCAGACCGGCTCAGGCAGGGTCAGCGCATGCCCCATGATCCGCTTGATCAGCAGGCGGTCGCCAATGAAGTGGCTGCCGATGAACGCCAGGGCGAACAGCCAGTTCACCACCGGGGCTTTCCATTTAAGGAAGGTTTCACTGTGGAAGGCCAGGGTGAGGCTGCCGAAGACCAGGCACGCGATGAGCGTCAGCCATTGGCTTTTTTCCAGCTTGCGCTGGGAGATGAAGATGGCGCCGTAGACCACCACGGAGCTGATGATAAGCACGGCGGTGGCGCTGTAGATGCCCCCGAATGTCAGCTCGTGGCCGGCCAGATCGATGACCCTGGGGTCGAGTTTGTAAACGATGAAAAACAGCAACAGCGGGATGAAGTCGATGAATTGTTTCACAGTAAGAGCCAGAAGCTGGATGTGGCGGCATAATAACAAACATCCTTGGTAGCGAAAGCGCCAGCTGACTTGAGGTTACACACTTCCGTGAATGTTGATTTGCACTGCCACAGCACGGCCTCCGACGGCGCCCTGGCGCCCGCGGTACTGGTTGCGCGTGCGTTTGAAAAAGGCGTGCGAGTCCTGGCGTTGACCGACCACGACACCCTCGAAGGCCTCGATGAAGCCCGCGAAGCCGCGCAGGCGTTGGGCATGCAGCTGGTCAACGGCGTGGAATTGTCCTGCACCTGGGGCGGCGCCACCATTCATGTGCTCGGCTACGGTTTCGACCAGACAGCCCCGCCGCTGGTGCAGGCCATTGCCCAATTGCACGATGGCCGCTGGCTGCGGTCCGAAGAAATAAGCCGCAAACTCAGCCTTAAGGGCATGCCTGGCGCCCTCGACGGCGCCCGCGCCATCCAGCAGGAACTGGGCGACAGCGGCAATGCTCCGGCCCGGCCGCACTTTGCCGACTGGATGGTGCGTGAAGGTTTTGTCAAAGACCGCGCCGAAGCCTTCCGCAAATGGCTGGGCGCGGGCAAGTTGGGGGATGTGAAGCAGCACTGGCCGACCCTGGAAGACACCGTCGCAACCCTGCGCGCCGCCGGGGCCTGGGTCAGCCTGGCGCACCCCTGGCATTACGATTTCACCCGCAGCAAGCGTCGCAAGCTGATCGGCGACTATATTGGAGCGGGTGGCCACGCGATTGAAGTGGTCAACGGGCATCAACCCGCCGATCAGGTCGGCAGCCTGGCGATTCTTGCCCGCGAATTTGGTCTGCTGGTCAGTGCCGGCAGTGATTTTCATGGCCCAGGCGGCTGGTCCGAGATCGGCGAGTATCGCCAGGTCCCGGAAGATTTGCCGCTGTTGTGGGGGCGATTCAAGCATGACCCCATTATTGCCACCGTCTGAACAGGTAGAGCACGTGAGTCAATTCTTCCAGATTCATCCGGAAAACCCCCAGGCACGCCTGATAAAGCAGGCCGTCGAGATCATTCGCGCCGGTGGCGTGGTGATCTATCCAACGGATTCGTCCTACGCCATCGGTTGCCAGATCGGCGACAAAAGCGCCGTGGAGCGGGTCAGACGCCTGCGTGAGCTGGATAAGAATCATAACTTCGCGCTGATCTGCAGCGACTTGTCCCAGTTGGGCCTGTTCGCCAAGGTCGACACCGGCACCTTCCGCCTGCTCAAGGCCCACACGCCTGGGCCCTACACCTTCATTCTCAACGCCACCCGCGAAGTGCCGCGCCTGCTGCTGCACCCGAAGAAGCGCACCATCGGCCTGCGGGTGCCGGAGCATCCCATCGCCCTGGCGCTGCTCGCCGAGTTGGGTGAGCCGCTGATGAGCGTGTCGCTGATCATGCCGGGCGATACCGAGCCGCTGGAAGACCCGTACGAAATGCGCCAGTTGCTGGAAAAACAGGTCGACCTGATCATCGACGGCGGCTTCGGCGGCGGCAAAGCCTCTACCGTGATCAACCTGGCCGACGGCGAACCCGAAGTGATCCGCGTGGGTTGCGGTGACCCGGCGCCGTTCATGGTCGAGGCCTGAATGTCGGTCGTGGAGACCGTCGACAGCCAGGCGGGCGCCCAGCAGGAACTGCCGTTTGCCATGGTGTACGGCCAGGCCGTGCTGGAAATGCCCCTGGACCTGTATATTCCGCCGGATGCGTTGGAAGTCTTCCTGGAAGCCTTCGAAGGTCCGTTGGACTTGCTGCTGTACCTGATCCGCAAACAGAACATTAATATCCTCGACATCCCGGTGGCGGAAATCACCCGCCAGTACATGGGCTATGTCGAGCTGATGCAGTCGGTGCGCCTGGAACTGGCCGCCGAGTACCTGGTGATGGCCGCCATGCTTGCCGAGATCAAGTCGCGCATGCTGTTGCCGCGCTCGGAAACGGTCGAGGCCGAAGAAGACGATCCGCGTGCCGAGCTGATCCGCCGTCTGCAAGAGTACGAACGCTTCAAGGCCGCCGCCGAAGGCATCGACGGCTTGAGCCGGGTCGGCCGTGACGTGGTCGTGCCTAAGCTCGACGCGCCCGAAGCCCGCGCGCGCAAGTTGCTGCCGGACGTGAGCCTGGAAGAATTGCTGATGTCCATGGCCGAGGTGCTGCGCCGTGGTGACATGTTTGAACACCATCAGGTCAGTCGCGAGGCGCTGTCGACGCGCGAGCGCATGAGCGACGTACTGGAGCGCCTCAAAGGCGGTGGGTTTGTGCCGTTTGTCGAGCTGTTCACCGCCGAAGAAGGGCGCCTGGGAGTGGTGGTTACGTTTATGGCGATCCTTGAGTTGGTGAAGGAATCCTTGGTCGAGCTGGTGCAGAATGAGCCCTTTGCGGCTATCCACGTGCGGGCGCGAGCCGAATAACGAGCTGAATCGATGAATCTGACTGAACCCCGCGAACTGGCCCCATTGCTGGAGGCTTTTCTCCTGGCCTCGGGTAAACCGCAATCTTTGGAACGCCTGTTCGAACTCTTTGAAGAGGCCGAGCGCCCTGAGCCGCCGGTATTCAAGAAGGCGCTGGAGATCCTGCGCAAGTCCTGCGAGGGCCGCGCTTTTGAATTGCGCGAAGTGGCGTCAGGTTATCGTCTGCAGATTCGTGAGAAGTTTTCCCCGTGGGTCGGCCGCTTGTGGGAAGAACGCCCGCAGCGCTATTCACGGGCAATGCTGGAGACCATGGCCCTGATTGCCTATCGCCAGCCGATTACCCGTGGCGAGATCGAGGACGTGCGCGGCGTGGCGGTCAACAGCCATATCGTCAAGACCTTGCTGGAACGCGAGTGGATCCGCATCGTCGGTTACCGTGATGTGCCCGGCAAACCGGCGATGTTTGCCACTACCAAGGTGTTCCTCGACCACTTCAACCTGAAAAACCTTGACGACTTGCCGCCGCTGGCCGAGCTGCGCGAAATGGAAGCCGAGCCGGTGCTGGACTTTGATGACGCGCCCGTCCCGGCGGGCTTGCAGGAGCTGGCCGACGCCAGCGCCGAGCCGGAAGAGCCCAAGGACGAGACCAGTTTCCATACGCTGTTGCTGGAACTGGACGACATGGAGCAGGGCATCAAGACTGACTTCGATGATTTGCTGCGTGATGGTGCGGCTGAGCCGCCTACCCAGGTGGACGTTGAGCCCGAGCCTGAAGTCGAAGAAGACATCCTCGGTGTCGCCGATGCCCGCGAGAAACTCCTGGCCGCTGTCGCCGCCCTCGAACAGCCACCGCTGAGCGACGAAGAAGACGAAGCCCGCGCCCTGGCCGAAGCCATCGAAAACGAACGCCGCCAGTTCGAAGATTGACCCAATACGGTGTCCACGCAGTCCTCTTGTAGGAGCGAGCTTGCTCGCGAAGGTCGTCAACGAAAACGCTGGAAACCTGACACCCAACGGCGCCCTCAGGTTTTTCGCGAGCAAGCTCGCTCCTACACCCTCGGCGCCACCGGTCGGCGGAAAAGCAAATGACTTGGGCGTTATCGACTAGTCTCTGATGCGCAACGCGCGCCATGCGCGTATGATTCGCGACCCTTTGCCGACCTATTCGGCCAAAGCCCCGCTTTCAACACTCTTCAGGCCACGCCTGAATCGACCCACCGGGAGGTGCTTAAGATGAACGACAAAGACCAGAACGACAGCCAGGAAATCGGCCCAGCAGGCGAAAAACTGCAAAAGGTGCTGGCGCGTATCGGCGTGGGCTCGCGCCGCGACGTCGAAGCCTGGATCACCCAGAAGCGCATCAAGGTCAACGGCGTCGAGGCCACCCTCGGCCAGCGCGTCGACCTGCACGATGCAATCACCATTGATGGCAAGGTCATCAAGCGTGAAGAGGCCGCCGAATCGGTGCGCCGCGTCATCATGTACAACAAGCCCGATGGTGAGATCTGCACCCGTGACGACCCTGAAGGCCGTCCAACCGTGTTCGACAAGATGCCCAAGCCCAAAGAAGGCCGCTGGATCAACATCGGTCGTCTCGACATCAACACCACCGGCTTGCTGATGTTCACCACCGACGGTGAGCTGGCCAACCGCCTGATGCACCCGTCCTACGAGATGGACCGCGAATACGCCGTGCGTGTGCGTGGCGAAGTCGATGACGAGATGATCGAGCGCTTGAAAGCCGGTGTTGTCCTCGAAGATGGCCCGGCCAAGTTCACCGACATCAAGCAGGCTCCGGGTGGCGAAGGGTTCAACCACTGGTACCACTGCGTGGTGATGGAAGGCCGCAACCGTGAAGTGCGTCGCCTGTGGGAATCCCAGGGCCTGGTGGTCAGCCGCCTGAAGCGCGTGCGTTTCGGTCCGGTGTTCCTGAACTCCGACCTGCCGATGGGCCGCTGGCGCGAAATGAGCCAGTACGAAGTCGACATCCTCAGCGCCGAAGTTGGCCTGGCCCCGGTGGCGATGCCGCAGATGAACGCCAAGAGCAAAGACAAGCTTGAGCGTATGCAGCGTAAGTCGTCGCGCCCTGTGCCGCGCACCGAACGTGTTGCCCGCACCCTGCGCCCGGCGCTGAATGCACCGGCAACGGGCGGGCGTATCTCCCGTGAGCCGCAGATCGAAGGCGAGCGTCGCCCAACCGCGCCATCGCGCCAGGAAGGCGAGCGTGCGCCACGCGCGCCGCGTCCAGCCCCGTCGGGTGGTCGCAGCAACCGTGGTGAAGGCGATCGCCCCGCCGACAGCGCCAGCACCAAGCGTCCAGCCAAGCCGGCGGCGAACAAGCGCCCTGGCCCGAAACTGGTCGCCGACGAGCCGTCGGGCAAGCGCCGTGGCGCGCCGGCCGGTTCCGGTCAGCGTCCGGGGTTTGGTCGCAAGAAGCCGCAGTGATGTTTTAGGCACTGCACAAAAACGCCAACCTCAGGGTTGGCGTTTTTTTTTGATCTGAAATACGGTCAAGAATGTGGGAGCTGGCTTGCCTGCGATGCAGACACCCCGGTACTTCAGGCACACCGAGTTGATGCCATCGCAGGCAAGCCAGCTCCCACACAAGCCCGCTCCCACAGGGGATTTTCATTGATTCGAATCAGCGTTTCAAAACGCAAAGGTGCCATCAAACACCGGCTTGTCGTCCAGCGCCAACACCCCACTGGCAAAGATCAGGTCCAGATGATGACTGCCTTTCTGCCCGCCACCCAAGCCCAGGTGCAACCCGCAATGGCGCTCTTCAAACCCGGCATTGCGCGCATACAAATCCTTCACCCCTTCATTGGTGCCGATCCCCAATTCTTCCACGCGCCGGTTGGACGGGTTGGCATTCAAGTACTTGTTGAAATCATCCGCCAGCCCCGGCACATCGCTGGCCACGCTGCAGACGGTGGAGTTCTCGATCCACAGCTCCAGCGGTGATTGCAGCACGCCGTATTTGCGCGCGAACGGAATGGTGCTCAAAAAGGTGCCGACAAACCGCACCTGGCCATTGATGGCTTCGCTGTGGGTCGCGATTTCGCCAGGCGCCAGGTCATGATTGCCGACGCCGTTGATATTGGTCCACTTCTTGATGCTGCTCATCGGCGCTTCCAGCCGCGACCCATGCTTGTCGGTAAAGCTCAGCACATTAGCCTGGGACATGCGCCGGATCAGCGTGGCGTTGAGGTCAGCGATGCGCTGCGGCTCGACGCTGAAGGTGTCGTAGAAATAGTCGCCGTAATCCTTGAACAGCAGGGATTTTTTCCAGTGCTCGGCCATCACGCCTTGCAGGGCACGGATAAAGTCCGGGCCTTCGGCGCGGGGGTTGGGCAAGGTCGAGGAGTCGTAGAGAAACAGGTACAGGTCGCAGGCTTCGATGGCCTCGGCCAGGGTGTCGCTGGCGGCAAGGTCCAGGCGCTGCACCTGGAAGTTGAAACGGGCGGCGCTGCTGTGGGTGATCGTCTGGGCGATGGCGTCGTAGCGCTCGGTATGGCCCAGCAGCACGGTGGGGCGGCTGAGGCCATTGAGGGCCGGGTGATGCGCAAGGTAGTAGAGAAAGTGTTCGACGGCGCGGGCCTTGTCCATGACGTGGTTCCTTGTGTGCCTTGGGTAAGGGGGCAGGTGCCGTGCACAGCACCTGCCGAATGCGTGCCGGTTTTTAGAATGGCCACATCGCGGTGCCGAACGGCACAACGGCATCGGCTTGCATCATTTCAACGGCGGCCTCATGGGTCGGCGCTTCAAACCAATCGTCGAGTTGCAGTTCGGTTTCCAGGTCGTTTTCCAGTGCTTGCATGGTGTATCTCCTAGAGGACGTTGTTTGAGAACGGCTTGCCTGCGGGCTTCGTAGGCAAGTGGAAAGAACCTAGGAGAGAGTGTTTCAAAATGCAAAATTTTTATTGACACGGTTTCATTTGAATTTTTTGTTCTGTTTTTCACGTTTGAGTTTTTTTTGAGTAAAAACAGAGCGCTGACGCGGCCGATGGCGGAGGTCATCGACGAGCGTCAATTTTTATCCAGATCACAGCTGTAACGTTAATTTTCCGCTCTGTAACGATTGATTTACGAGTAAATGGCGACAACATGGGGCTGTCCGGCGGTGTAAGGATTTGCTGACAGATGGGGCGCGCACGCCGTGCGGGCTCGGCCACAACCTGCCGAGCGGTGTACAATGCGCCGCGTTTTACTGTGACCGCCTTGCGTAACCACGCAGAGGGCCAAGACCTCGGGGTTTACCCACCCTGATCACTCCGCCTGGCCACGAGCCGGACGGGTTCGATTTCGTCACAGATAAAAACAAACAGGTGACGCATGACCGTTAGAACGACGCTGTACTCCTGGTGCCCGCGCTGGGGTTTGAGCGGCGCTGCTTGAGTCGGTAATTCAAGGCAGCAACCTGCATTCGACATCATCAAACCTTGCGTGAGAGCCTTTTCATGAGTGTTTCCCCTTCCTCTTCAGGCGAGCTGAAACGCGGCCTGAAAAACCGGCATATCCAATTGATCGCCTTGGGTGGCGCCATCGGCACCGGCCTGTTCCTCGGTTCGGCCGGGGTGCTTAAATCCGCTGGCCCGTCGATGATCCTGGGCTATGCCATCTGCGGCTTCATTGCCTTCATGATCATGCGCCAGCTCGGCGAAATGATCGTCGAAGAGCCGGTCGCCGGTTCCTTCAGCCATTTTGCCCACAAATATTGGGGCGGTTTCGCCGGCTTCCTGTCGGGCTGGAACTGCTGGATCCTGTACATCCTGGTGGGCATGTCCGAACTGACGGCCGTCGGCAAATACGTGCATTACTGGTGGCCGGAGATTCCGACCTGGGTCTCGGCCGCGGCGTTCTTCGTGCTGATCAACCTGATCAACCTGGCCAACGTCAAAGTCTTTGGTGAAGCCGAGTTCTGGTTTGCCATTATCAAGGTGGTGGCGATTGTCGGCATGATCGCCCTGGGCAGCTACATGCTGGTCAGCGGCAGCGGCGGGCCACAGGCTTCGGTGACCAACCTGTGGGAACACGGCGGCTTCTTCCCTCACGGCATCGGTGGGTTGGTGATGGCCATGGCGATCATCATGTTCTCTTTCGGCGGCCTGGAAATGCTCGGCTTTACCGCTGCTGAAGCGGATCAGCCGCGCACCGTGATCCCGAAAGCGATCAACCAGGTGATTTACCGCATCCTGATCTTCTACATCGGTGCGCTGGTGGTGCTGTTGTCGCTGACGCCCTGGGACAGTTTGCTGACCACCCTCAACGCCTCCGGCGATGCCTACAGCGGCAGCCCGTTCGTGCAGGTGTTCTCGATGCTGGGCAGCAATACCGCCGCGCATATCCTCAACTTCGTGGTGCTCACAGCGGCGCTGTCGGTATACAACAGCGGCACCTACTGCAACAGCCGCATGCTGCTGGGCATGGCCGAGCAGGGCGACGCGCCCGAAGCCCTGGCGAAGATCGACAAGCGCGGCGTGCCGGTGCGCGCCATCCTGGCCTCGGCCGCGGTCACCCTGGTTGCCGTGCTGATGAACTACCTGATCCCGCAACATGCGCTGGAGTTGCTGATGTCCCTGGTGGTGGCCACGCTGGTGATCAACTGGGCGATGATCAGCTTTTCCCACTTCAAGTTCCGCCAGCACATGAACCGCACCGGCCAGGTGCCGTTGTTCAAGGCGCTGTGGTACCCGTACGGTAACTATGTGTGCCTGGCGTTCGTGGTGTTTATCCTAGTGATCATGCTGATGATTCCGGGGATCCAGGTGTCGGTGTATGCGATTCCGGTGTGGGTGGCGTTTATGGCGGTGTGTTACTGGCTGAAGAACAAGCGCGCGGCCCGGGCTGCTGTGGGGGCCACAGGTCCGGTTCTGGAGTAGGACCTTTCCCCATACAGAAACCCGGCGTCTTGCCGGGTTTTTTGTGGGCGTAAGCAGGTTAAAATCGCGCCTCGTTTTCGAGCGTGCCGGAGGTTCCATGCAACACACCGACATTGACGGCGGCGCGTTACAGCGCCATGAGCTGCAAGACCTGATCGACCGGCACAGCGGCCCCTTGCGCCTGATCGGAGTGGATTTGAGTGGCGCCGATCTGTCACGCATGGCGCTGGACCACTGGGTGTTCGAGCGCTGCACCCTCGTCCAGACCTCCTTCCTCGGTTCTCGACTGGAAGGTACTCAGTGGAAAAGCTGCCGCGCCAGCTTCGCCATTTTCGAAGCGGCAAACCTGCTGGAAGCGCAGTTTCACGGTTGCGACCTGAACAACACCCGTTGGCAGCGCGGCAAGCTGTCCCAGGCGAACTTTGAACATTGCAAGTTGACCGGCGCCAACTTCACCCATTGCGCATCCCTGGGCTTGAGCTTCAGCGAAACGCGGCTTAACAGCGCATTTTTGTCTGGACTGTCCTTTGCCCGCACAGTGCTGAATAATCTGGATTTCTCTGATAGCGACCTATCGGACGCCGACTTTCGCAAATCCGAACTGATCGACTGCAGCCTCGCCCACGCGCGTGTCAATGGTGCAAATTTCGCGGGTGCCGACTTGCGTGGTGCGGATTTGAGCGGGTTTCGCCTCAATGATGCCAAACTGTTCAAAGGCGCCGTGATTTCCAAAGCCCAGGCGTCGCTGTTGTTGTCCGAGTTGGGCTTGTCCGTTGCCTAGGATGTTTGATTGATGCTGCTGATTTCCAACAACGTCCACCTGCCCGACGCTGAAATCGAGCTGACCGCCATTCGCGCCCAGGGCGCCGGTGGGCAGAACGTCAACAAGGTGTCGAGCGCCGTGCACCTGCGTTTTGATATCCCGGCGTCATCGCTGCCCGAATTCTACAAGGAGCGGTTGCTGGCGCTGCGCGACAGTCGCATTACCAGCGAGGGCGTGCTGGTGCTCAAGGCCCAGCAGTACCGCACGCAGGAGCAGAACCGCGCCGATGCCCTGGAGCGCCTGGTGGAATTGATCCTCAGTGCCACCAAGGTGGAGAAGAAACGCCGCCCGACCAAGCCGACCCTGGGCTCGAAAAAGCGTCGCCTGGAATCCAAGACCAAGCGTGGCAGCATCAAGGCCGGGCGCGGCAAGGTCGACTTCTAGGCGTCGCGTGCTTCACGGGCCTTGGGCGCCTGGCGGTACAGGTACAGGCTCAGCAGCAAACCGCCCAAGGCGGCGAGGGCGGCGAACAGGAAGATCGAGGCAAAGCCGAAGCCTGCCGCCACGGCACCGGCGAGCGGGCCGGTGATGCCCAGCGACAGGTCGATAAACAGCGAGTAAGCCCCCACCGCCGAACCGCGGCTGGAGGCGGGTACCAGGTTGACCGCTTCCACCCCCAGCGCTGGAAATACCAGGGAAAAGCCAAACCCGCTCAACGCTGCGCCCGCCAGCGCCAGGTTGGCATCCGGCGCCAGCCACAACAGCAGCAGCCCTAGAATTTCCACCGACAGGCAGGCGATCGCCACGCGAAAGCCGCCGATACGGTTGATCAGGTTGCCGAACAGCAGGCGCGCGCCGATAAAACTGGCACCGAACAGGCTCAGCGCCCACACCGCGTTATCCCAATGCTGGGTGGTGTAATACAGGGTGATAAAGGTGGCGATGGTGCCAAAGCCGATGGAGCCTAAGGCGAGCGCGCAGCCATGGGGCAGTACACGACCGAGGACATTCATGAACGGCAGGCGCACGCCCGCCACGATCGGCGCGGCGACCTTGTTCCAGGCCAGCCACAGGCCCACGATTGCCAGCAGGATGATGCTGACGCCCATGCTCCACAGCCCGAAGTTTCTCACCATCAGCACGCCCAGGGGCGCGCCGATCGCCAAGGCGCCGTAGCTGGCGATACCGTTCCAGGAGATGACCTTGGCGGTATTGGCTGCACCGACCCGGCCGATGCCCCAGCCGATGGCGCCCGAGCCCACCAGGCTTTCAGCGCTGCCCAGGACCAGGCGTCCGATCAGCAGGCTGCCCAGGCTCAAGGCCGGCAGACTGGAAAACCAGGCGGCGAGCAGCATGAATACGCCACTCAGGCCACAGCCGGCCAAACCAATCAGCACCGCACGCTTGCTGCCCAGGGTATCGATAAGCTTGCCCGCATAGGGCCGGCTCAGCAGGGTGGCCAGGTATTGCACGCTGATCACCAAGCCCGCAATCACCGCGCCGAAGCCCAGTTCGCTATGGACATAGCCGGGCAATACGGCCAGCGGAATGCCGATATTCAGGTAGCCGATAAAGGTGAACAACACGATGGAAACAACTTGCAGCGTGACCGCCATGGGGCGCTGGGTATCTGGCATGGGGAAAGGTCCACTGTCGCAGCAGGTAAAGATAGGCTGCTAATGATACCGCTGCTTTAGCCCGAGCAGGGCGGGTAAAACGCAAAACATCAGGTGTCAGGACTTGGCAGGAGCCAGCAATTGAGTGGTGACCAGGGCAGCCAAGGCGTTTTCCTGGGTACCGAAGCGCTTGAGCAACACGGCTTGTTTGTCCGCGCCGAGGCGGTTCCAGACCTCGACCATCTGCAGGGCGGCGTCGAGTACGGCGGTATCTGGGGTATCGGTCATTGCAGGGATCTCGAATTGTTCAGGCAGTGTGGAAAGCGCTCAAAGCTGCGCTTTCCACACGGTCTGGTACGACGTCAGTCCTGGCTTTCGCTGTCGACTGGTTTTGCTTCTTTGGCTTCAGGCTGCGTGTCGCTGGCCTGCTGCGGTGTTGGCTGCTCTGTAGGGTGCAGGCTTGGGAAGGGGAGATTAGGTATCTCGTGCATCGTCGTCGCTCCTCGCAAGGTCTGTTTTTTCAATCGCAGGTGATTGCGCGCTCTCAAAAAGCCTTGGCAGGATACAGCACTGTAAATGACAAATAGACTTTTATATCGACAGGACTAGAACGGCACCTTGCCCAGAATCATGTCGCGGTACATCACAAAATCCCCCAGCAAACTGTAGAACGGGTGCTTGAACGTCGCCGGGCGATTCTTTTCGAAGAAGAAGTGGCCGATCCAGGCAAAACTGTAGCCGGCGATCGGCACCGCAATCAGTAAACCCAGCGAACCCCTGCCGATGGCATATGCCAGGATGCCGATCACCAGCGTGGTGCCGATGAAGTGCAGGCGCCGGCAGGTGCTGTTGCCATGTTCGCGCAGGTAATGCGGGTAAAATTCGGCAAAACTGTTGAATTGCTTGACGTTTTCCACGGTGGCCGACCCTTTGATTGTTATGCCGCTCGAACAGATATTCGGCGGGGAGCTTATTTGAGTCTAGAGTGATCAGTGGTAACAGCCAGTGACAATAGGCGCCACTTTAATATCCTTGGCCTCCTGGCTGCCGTTAAGCCTGCATTATTTAAGAAGACGCCATGAGCGAACGAACAACGTCTGCAAGCTGGGCGATGGGGATAGTCAAGGCATTGGAAATGGACGGCCTGGATTGCCGCGCCTTGTTCAAGCAACTCGGCCTGGACTACATTGCCCTGAGCGATCCCGACGCGCGGTTCCCGCAAGACGCCATGACCCGCCTGTGGCAGCGGGCGGTGGAGCTTTCGGGCAACCCGGCGATCGGCCTGAACATGGGCAAAGTGGTGCGCCCGGCATCGTTTCATGTGGCCGGCTATGCACTGATGTCCAGTAATACCCTTGCCGAGGGCTTTATGCGCCTGGTGCGCTACCAGCGCATCATTGCCGAAAGTGCCGACTTGAGTTTCAGACTGATCCCCGAAGGCTATGCGTTGATCCTGACGGTGCACGGTGACCACCTGCCGACCACCCGGCAAAGCGCCGAAGCCTCGCTGGCCTGTGCCCTGGCGCTCTGCGGCTGGCTGACCGGCCGTGCGCTGCAGCCGCGCAAAGTGGTGTTGCAAGGCGATCAGCCGACGGACCTGTCGCCCTACAAACAAGCCTTCCACGCGCCCCTGGAGTTCAACGGGCCCTATGATGCACTGATTTTCGAACGGGCCGACATGGACGCGCCACTGCCCACCGCGAACGAAGCCATGGCGCTGCTGCATGACCGGTTTGCCGGTGAGTACCTGGCGCGCTTCTCGGAAAGCCGCGTGACCCACAAGGCGCGACAAGTGCTGTGCCGCCTGTTGCCCCAGGGCGAGCCCAAGCGTGAAGTGGTGGCCCGCTCGTTACACCTGTCCCAGCGCACGCTGCAGCGGCGTCTGCAGGAAGAAGGCACCAGCTTCCAGGCCCTGCTCGACGACACCCGTCGCGAACTGGCCGAGCAATACCTGGCGCAGCCCAGCATGACCCTGCTGGAAATTGCCTACCTGTTGGGGTTTGCCGACCCGAGCAACTTCTTCCGCGCGTTTCGTCGCTGGTTCGATACCACGCCCGGCGAGTACCGGACGCGGTTGCTGCAAGTGTCGACGCTCAGTGGCGCCAAAACGCCGGAATGCACAACACAAAGACCGTAATGATCTCCAGTCGGCCCAGCAGCATGCCGAGCGACAGGATCCACTTGGCCGCATCCGGCAGGCTGGCGAAGTTACCCGCCGGGCCAATGGTTTCACCCAGGCCCGGGCCCACGCCGGAGACGGTACTGGCGGCGCCGGTCAGCGCAGTCATCCAGTCCAGGCCCAGCAGCGACAGGGCCAGGGCGATGGCGCAGATGGTGATGGCGAAGAAAAACGAAAAGGTCAGGATGGAACGCACGATCTCTTCATCGAGGCGGTGGCCGTTGTACTTTTGCTTGATCACCGCGCGCGGGTGAATCAGCTGGTTCAAGTTGGCCTTGAGCAGGATGTAGGCGACCTGGAAGCGGAAGATCTTGATCCCGCCCGCTGTGGAACCCGAGCAGCCACCGATAAAGCCCAGGTAAAAGAACAGCATCAGTGAGAAGTTGCCCCACAGGCTGTAGTCCCCCAGAGCAAAGCCGGTGGTGGTGACCACCGAGGTAACGTTCAAGGCGACATGCCGCAGGGCGTCCAGCCAATGCAGGTTGGTGGTCCACCAGTACCAGGTGCCGAGTACCAGCCAGGTCACCAGCAACAAGCCGAGCAAGCCCTGCACTTGTTGGTCCTTGATCAACGCCTTGCGGTTGCCGCGCAACGTCGCCACGTACAGGGTAAACGGCAAGCTGCCGAGGATCATCACCACCACCGCGACCCAGTGCACCGCCGGCTGCTTCCAGTGCGCCAGGGATTCATCGGAGGTGGAAAAACCGCCGGTGGAAATGGCCGACATCGCATGGTTGATCGCATCGAACAGGCCCATCCCGGCCCACCAGAACGCCAGGCTGCCGAGGATGGTAATGCCCACGTAGGCCGCCACGATCAGCCGCGCCACCATGTGCGAGCGGGGCATGACCTTTTCCGAGCGGTCCGAGGATTCGGTCTGGAACAGGCGCATGCCACCGATGCGCAGCAGCGGCAGGATCGCCACCGCCATGCCGATAAAGCCGATGCCACCCAGCCAGTGCAGCAGCGAGCGCCACATCAGGATGCCGGGCGACATGGCATCCAGGCCGCTCAACACCGTGGAACCGGTGGCGGTGATGCCGGACATGCTTTCAAAGAACGAATCGGTGTAGCTGATGTGCTGGGTCAACAGAAACGGCAGCGCGGCAAAGATGCACACCACCACCCAGCTGGTAACGGTCAGCAGGTACATGTCCCGCGGGCGCAAGTGCACATGCTCGGGGCGACCGGGGATCACCAGGGCCAGGCCCGCAATAAAGGTGATCATGCTGGCCCACAGGAAAGAGGGCAGGTCACTGGTGCGTTCGAAGATCACCAGGGTCGCCATGGGCACGACCATGGCGATCGCGAGCGTGATCAGGAAGATGCCGATGATGAAACCGATGATGCGTAGGGTCGGCAACGCCATGAAGTGAGCTCGGGTGTGGGGAGTGGCGCCATTCTACCTGCGGTTCAGGGCTTGTAAACCGGGGCGTCCGAAGCGACGCAGCCCAAATGTGGGAGCTGGCTTGCCTGCGATAGCGGTGGGTCAGTAGATGAGGATGTGACTGACACACCGCTATCGCAGGCAAGCCAGCTCCCACAGGGTTAAGGGGTGGTAGATGGACTGCACAAAAAAAGGCGACCCGCAGGTCGCCTTGTTCAACACCGCTCGGATCAGAACTCGTGATCAGCGCTGTCCGGGTTCAGGTCGCTGATGCCCAGCTTGCCCGCGGCCGCTTCGATCGAGCCGGTCTGCTTGACCAGCGCAGCGATGGCGTCACGCACGATCTGGTTGCCGGCGTCGTTACCGGCAGCGATCAACTGGTCGTAGTGCTCGCCCTTGCTGGCATGGTCAACCATGACCTGGATCTTCGCTTCGGTCGCCGCCAGGTCCGCTTTCAATGCGGTATCGGCAGCCGGATCGGCCTTGGCTACCAGGGACGACAGGCTGGCGCCGGTCATTTTGGTACCGTCGACGCGGGTGTACTCGCCCAGGTAGACGTTGCGAATGCCCTTGGCGTCGTAGAAGTGCGAGTAGTGAGTGTTGTCACTGAAGCAGTCCTGCTCGTCTTCCGGCGAGTTGGCCTCCAGGGAAACCTTCATGCGCTCACCGGCCAGTTCACCCAGGGACAGGCTGCCCATGCCGAACAGCATTTTGCGCAGGCCGTCGGTGGCAGGTTCTGCCTCCAGGGTGGCGCGGTAGTTGTCTTCGACGTTGGGTTTCCAGTTGCCGACCATTTCTTCCAGGTCGCTGACCAGCAGTTGCGTCACGGCCCGCAGGTAGGTGCGGCGGCGTTCGTTGTGGCCGCCAGTGGCGCCGTCGCCGGTCAGGTAGTCCGACGCAGGGCGGTTGCCGGCGCCCGGGCCGGTACCGTTGAGGTCCTGGCCCCACAGCAGGAATTCGATGGCGTGGTAGCCGGTGGCGACGTTCGCCTCGGAACCGCCCAGCTCATTGAGGCTGGCGAGTTTTTCCGGGGTGATTTCCTTCACGTCGACCTTGTCTTCGCCGACCTGGATCTGGGTATTGGCGATGATATTGGCAGTAGCGCCTGGGTTACCCAGGGCGTGCTCGTAGGATTTGTCGGTGTAGTCGATCAGGCCTTCGTCCAGTGGCCAGGCGTTCACCTGGCCTTCCCAGTCGTCGATGATGGTGTTGCCGAAGCGGAACACTTCACTCTGCAGATACGGCACGCGGGCGGCGATCCAGGCGGTACGAGCGGCTTTGAGCGTCTGGTCGTTCGGGTTCGCGAGGAAGGTGTCGATGGCGGTCTGCAGGGTTTTTGCGGTGGACTCGGCGTCGCTGTAGACCGCGAACACCATGTCTGCGTAATGCGCGACCACGGCCTTGGCGGCCGCTTCGTCGACCTGGCCGGCAGGGGCGGCAGCCGCTGGAGCGGTAGTGCTGGCAGCCGGGGTCGGCGCCTGGGGCGCTGCGGCCTTGTCTTTACCTTCGCCGCAACCGGCGAGAGAAATGGCAATGGCCAGCAGACTGGCGGTGGCCAGGGGCATACGAATCATGGCGAACATCCTGCTTCGGTTGTTGATGGGGCGCGCGGGGAGCGCAAAAAGCTGCGACATAATGCGAAAGATTTGCATTTTGTGTAAAGGGTTATACGCGGGAAATATTCAGTATCGTCTTGCCGTGTCAGAGAATCGCAGCGTTATTGCGCTCCGACTGCTTCAGAAAAGCCGCCAACTCCCGCGCCGGCAAGGGTTTGCTGTAGTGGTAACCCTGACCTTCATGACAGCCTTCAGAGATGATGTAGGCCTCCTGCTCTGCGGTTTCCACGCCTTCGGCGATCACCTGCATGCCCAGGCTTTTGCCCAGTTGAATGATCGCGCGCACGATGGTCGCATCGTCGTCGTCATCCTGCAGGTCCTGGACGAAGCTCTTGTCGATCTTGATCTTGTCCAGGGGCAGGCTTTTCAGGTAGCTGAGGGATGAATAGCCGGTGCCGAAGTCGTCAATCGCAATCAGCGCCCCGGAACGGCGCAGGCTCAGCAGGTGCTGGGCGGCGGTGCTGATGTCTTCCATCAGGCCAGTCTCGGTGACTTCCAGTTCAAGGCTGCGCGGCGGCAGGCGGTAGATCTGCATCAGGTTATTGACCACCCGTGGCAACTCGGTGTGGTGCAACTGCACGGTGGACAGGTTGACCGCCATGCGCAGGTCGGTAAAGCCCTGGTCGTGCCATTCACGCAGCTGGCGGCAGGCCTGGTCGAGCACCCATTCGCCAATCGGGATAATGGTGCCGTTCTGCTCGGCCAGCGGGATAAACAGGTCCGGTGGCACCAGGCCGTGCTCCGGGTGCTGCCAGCGGATCAACGCTTCGACACCGACCACGCGGTGGTCGCGGTAGCTGATCTGCGGTTGGTAGACCAAATGGAACTGGTCGCGGCTGAGCGCCTCGCGCAGGTCTTTTTCCAGCTCGCGGCGGCGGCGCATTTCGCTGTCGACGCTGGCGATGTAGAACTGATAGCGGTTGCGCGAACGGGTCTTGGCCAGGGTCATGGTCTGTTCGGCTTTTTGCAGCAGCTTTTCAGTGCTGTCGCCGTCTTCCGGGAACAGGGTGATACCGATGGTGGCGCGCAGGCGAATGCCTTCGTGGTCGAGGGCAAACTCCGCTTCCAGGTCGTCGAGGATGCTTTGCGCCAGTTCGGCAGCTTCGTAGGGCTGGTCGATATCGGCCTGCACCAGGGCGAACTGGTCGCCGCCCAACCGGGCCAGCGCGCCGAGGCGGCCGCTGTGCGCACGCAGGCGGTCGGCCAGGGCCAGCAGCAGTTTGTCGCCCGCCTGATAGGTGAACTGTTCGTTGACGCTTTTGAAGTCATCCAGCCCCACGCACAACACCGCCACACGGCGTTGCCGGCGGCCGGCGTCGCTGAGGATCTTGTCCAGTTGCTCCTGCAGTTTCTGGCGGTTCGGCAGACCGGTCAGGAAATCGTACTGGGCCATGCGCAGCAGGCTGTTTTCGGCTTCGTGGCGCAGGTGGGTATTGCGCTCGATGGATTCGAGCAACTGGTTGGCGGTATTGATCCACAGGCCCAGCTCGTTGCGCTCATGGCCCTTGAGCTGCGGAATCTTGTGTTCGCTGGGTCGGTCCGGGTTGATCGACGTCAGGTGCTCGATGATCCGTGACAGCGGCTTGGTCAGCAGCCAGTGATAGACCAGGTACAGCACCAGGCCGAGCGCCAGCGCGCGCAGTACGCCGGAGACAAAGATGATCACCGAATTGACGATAAAGCCCTGCCCATAGGTGGCCGTGTCGAGGGTGATGCTCAGGTCGCCGTAGTACTCGCTGTAGGGGCCCTTGCCGACCAGAGGGGTGGTAAAGGTGCGTTCCCGGCCAAGAATCAGGTCGGTCAGCCAGCGGCTGGGGGCATGCTGCAAGGCGCGGCTCTTTTCGGCCAGCATGGTTTCGGCGGGGTGGCCGATGGACGCCATGCGCACGGCTTCATCCTGGAACAGGCCTTCAATGACTTGCATGCCCATCTCGCGGTCCAGGCTGTAGACGGCCTGGGTCGAAGGGTCGCGAAACATGTCAAGGATGCGCTGGGCATCATCGGCCACCGCCTGGCGCGTCTTGTACGCATCGTAAACAATCTGCGCCACGCTCAGCGCTACGCCCACGATCAATGCCGAAAGCAGCACAACCCGTAGCAACTTCACCGACAAGCTGTGTTTGAGTTCCAGCTTCAAAGGGGCGTTCCTTGTCTCATGCGGGTGGCCTTCAATATGCCATGAGTATTGGCAATCCCGTGAGGGCAGTCAAAGGAACATTGCGGCAGGAGGCGTTGCGACGCTTAACAAGGAAGAGGGGCGGAGGGTGGCGGATGCTATCCGCCGCCCTTTTGCGCCATTCGCGGGTGGGGGACGTGTTCGGCACGGCACGAATGGGTTGAGCGGTGACTGATTAAAACTCGATCGTTGACGGGGCCTTATTTTCCCCAGTGTCACCCGGCTTCCCTTGGCCTTTCATCATTTCCTTGATCAGGTCCGCGCCTATTTCTAAGGCTTTTGTGGCCAGTGGCATCGCTGCCGAGAGTAGGCCCGTCACTGCCGACATTGGATCCATAGTTGTTTCTCCTGCATGGGATGAGAGGGTTATTCCTCTCACTGAGTGGGTGGCCGATTCCACTATGCAGGTTCCATTGTTCCAAAAAGGTCCACTGTCTACCGCCCACAAAAAAGCCCGGCAATCGCCGGGCCCTTTCTACTGCAAGCGCTGCTTAGGCAGTGAAGGTTTTACCTTCGAACTGCTCAGCCACGAACTTCCAGTTGACCAGGTTCCAGAACGCTTCCACATATTTTGGACGCACGTTGCGGTAGTCGATGTAGTAGGCATGTTCCCACACGTCGCAGGTCAGCAGCGGGGTGTCGCCGCTGGTCAGCGGGTTGCCGGCGCCGATGGTGCTGGCCAGGGCCAGGGATCCGTCAGCCTTTTTCACCAGCCAGCCCCAGCCGGAACCGAAGGTGCCGACGGACGTCTTGGTGAACTCTTCCTTGAACTTGTCGAACGAACCGAACGCAGCGTTGATCGCCTCGGCCAGTGCGCCGGTAGGTTGGCCGCCGGCGTTTGGCGCCAGGCAGTTCCAGTAGAAAGTGTGGTTCCAGACCTGAGCGGCGTTGTTGAAGATGCCGCCCGAAGAAGATTTGACGATCTCTTCCAGGGTCTTGCCTTCGAACTCGGTGCCAGGCACCAGGTTGTTCAGGTTCACGACATAGGTGTTGTGGTGCTTGTCGTGGTGGTATTCCAAGGTTTCCTTGGAGATGTGCGGCTGCAGGGCATCGTGTGCGTAGGGCAGCGGCGGCAATTCGAAAGCCATGATGATTCTCCTAATCAGGTCAGTTGCGGTGAGCGCAAGGCCGATCACGGGCGGCCAAACAAGCGCCGGGGAGTTTGTACTCTTTGCGGCGCAGGGTCCGGATCATAGCACCGGGGGTGCGGCAAAACCACGCAACAACTGTGTGGGATAGAGGTTCCAGAGCGTTTTGGAATATTGCTCAGGCGCTGATCAACTGGTAGGCCACGCTGAACATCATCACTGCCACCAGCAGGTCCAGCAGGCGCCACGTCGCCGGGCGTGCCAGCCACGGCGCCAGCCATGCCGCGCCCAGTGCCAGGGTCATGAACCACAGGAACGAAGCACTGGCGGCACCGGCCACATAGGCGCCGGGTTCGGTTTGCTGGGCACCCAGCGAGCCGATCAGCAGTACCGTGTCCAGGTACACATGAGGGTTGAGCAAGGTGACTGCCAAGGCGCTGAGCAGTACGGCGCGCAGTGAGCGCATTTTGACGTTGTCGCCCTGGCCCAGGCTCTGTTTCGAACAGGCTCGACGCAAGGCCGACACGCCATACCCCAGCAAGAACGCAGCGCCACCCCAACGCGCTATCCCCAGCAGGATCGGGCTGTGGGCCAGCACCGTGGCCAGCCCGAAGACGCCGGCGGCCACCAGCAATGCATCGCAGATCACGCACAGCGCCGCCACGGGCAGGTGATGTTCACGACGCAGGCTCTGCGCCAGCACAAAGGCGTTTTGCGTGCCGATGGCCATGATCAGGCCGAGCGCCACCAGCAATCCGTTCATATAACTTTGCCACATAATTCACGACCCTCTTAACGATGCTGGCTATTCTCCGGGTCGAGGCTGTATAAGAAAAACCAATATTGCTGATCACCCATTAGAGAAACTGATGTTCGACTATAAATTGCTTTCTGCCCTGGCGGCGGTGGTGGAACAGGCAGGTTTCGAGCGCGCCGCCCAAGTGCTGGGGCTCTCGCAATCGGCGATTTCCCAGCGCATCAAGTTGCTGGAGGCGCGTATCGGCCAGCCGGTGCTGGTACGGGCCACGCCGCCGACGCCGACCGACATCGGCCGGCGCCTGCTCAACCATGTGCAACAGGTGCGCCTGCTGGAGCGCGACCTGCAAAGCCAGGTGCCGGCGCTGGACGAGGAGGGCATGCCCGAGCGCCTGCGCATCGCGTTGAACGCTGACAGCCTGGCCACTTGGTGGGCCGAGGCGGTCAGCGACTTTTGCGCCGAGCAGCATCTGCTGCTGGATCTGGTGGTGGAGGACCAGACCGTGGGCCTCAAGCGCATGCGCGCCGGCGAGGTGGCGGCCTGTATCTGCGCCAGCGAACGCCCGGTGGCCGGCGCCCGCAGCCTGTTGCTGGGCGCTATGCGCTATCGCGCACTGGCCAGCCCGGCGTTTATCGCCCGCCACTTTCCACAGGGCGTGCGCGCCGACCAATTGGCGCGCACCCCGGCATTGGTCTTCGGCCCGGATGATTTTCTGCAACACCGTTACCTGGCATCCCTCGGCGTGGACGGCGGTTTCGAGCACCATTTATGCCCATCGTCCGAAGGCTTCATCCGCCTGACGGAAGCGGGCCTGGGCTGGGGCCTGGTGCCGGAATTGCAAGTGCGCGACCAGCTGGAAAAGGGCGTATTGGTCGAGTTATTGCCAGATAAGCCCATCGATGTGCCGTTGTACTGGCATCATTGGCGCAGTGGCGGGCAATTGCTGGGCCTGTTGACCGACCATCTGGCCCAGGCATGTGGTCAATGGTTGGTGCCGTTGGAGTGATGGCGCGCGTCAAGGCAACAGCGATGAAAAAACAAAGGACACGGGGTAATACATGAAGATTCTGGTCACCGGCGCAAGCGGCTTCATTGGCGGGCGCTTCGCGCGTTTCGCCCTGGAGCAGGGCCTGGACGTGCGGGTCAACGGGCGACGTGCCGAAGGTGTGGAGCACCTGGTCAGGCGCGGTGCCGAGTTTATCCAGGGTGATTTGAATGACGCGGCCCTGGTGCGCGACCTGTGCCGCGACGTCGAAGCCGTGGTGCATTGCGCCGGTGCCGTCGGGTTGTGGGGGCGTTACCAGGACTTCCACCAGGGCAACGTGCTGGTCACCGAAAATGTCGTCGAAGCCTGCCTCAAACAGCGCGTCGGCCGATTGGTGCACCTGTCCTCGCCCTCAATCTACTTCGACGGCCGCGATCACCTGGGGCTGACCGAAGAGCAAGTGCCCAAGCGCTTCAAGCACCCCTATGCCGCCACCAAATACCTGGCCGAGCAAAAAGTGTTCGGTGCCCAGGAGTTCGGTCTCCAAGTGCTGGCCCTGCGCCCTCGCTTCGTTACGGGCGCCGGCGACATGAGCATTTTCCCGCGCTTGCTGAACATGCAGCGCAAGAACCGCCTGGCGATCGTTGGCGACGGCCTCAACAAGGTGGACTTTACCAGTGTGCACAACCTCAACGAAGCGCTGCTGAGCAGCTTGCTCGCCACCGGTTCGGCACTGGGCAAGGCCTACAACATCAGCAACGGCGCGCCGGTGCCCGTGTGGGATGTGGTGAACTACGTGATGCGCCAAATGGAACTGCCTCAGGTGACGCGCTATCGGTCCTACGGTTTGTCCTACAGCGTGGCGGCGCTCAACGAAGCCTTTTGCGCGATGTGGCCCGGTCGTCCGGAGCCCGCGTTGTCGCGCCTGGGCATGCAAGTGATGAACAAAGATTTCACCCTAGACATCAGCCGGGCCAGGCATTATCTGGACTACGAGCCCAAGGTCAGCCTGTGGACCGCCCTCGACGAGTTTTGCGCCTGGTGGAAGGCCCAGGCTCCGGGGTTCAAGTAAGCACACAACAGGCAACACTTCGGGAACCGATTTCGGTGTTCCGGGTCGATCAGTGCGCCGGGAACGCGGTTTATACTCCGGTCGCTCGCCACTTCACCGATTCAGGGTTGATTCATGCGCAACGATGCTAAAGACGACTTCGACAACGTTCCCAGCCTGCGGGCGGATGTCGGGGATGACGATGATTTCGAACTGAGCCCGGCCACCTCGGTGCGTTCGCGCACGCCCAAGGTGGTCAAGGTCAAGAGTGCCAGCACCGGGCCGCTGTGGGCCTTGGTCGGCGCACTGCTGATCGCCTTCGCAGGCCTGGCCTGGTGGAGCTTCCAGCAGATCTCCCTGATGGGCCAGCAACTGGTCGCCACCCAGGAAAGCTTTGCGCGCATCAGCGAAGAAGCGGCGGGGCGCCTGCAGGATATTTCCGGCAAGGTGGTGGCCAGTGAGGCCAGCGTCAACAACGGCAGCGAAGCGCTGAAGCAGCAGATCAAGCAACTGGAAAGCCAGTTGCTGGAGCAGGGTAAACAGCAGGTCGGCGTGGCCGGCCAAGCCACCGAGCTGGACAAGCGCCTGGCCCAGATGACCGCCAGCACCACCGAACTGTCCAACGCCAACAGCAAGCTGCAAGGCCAGGTCCAGGCCCTGACCGACGCTGTGGCGACGCTTAAGGCGGCACAAGGCGATGCGGGCAGGCGCGACGCCGAAATCAAGGAGCTTTCCGCTGACGTGGCCGCCTTGAAGAAACAGGGCAACCCGAGCGCGGCCATTGCACGTATCGAGCAGGACCTGGTGGTACTCAAGAGCGCCCAGGACAACCAGCCGGCCAACAGCGATGCGCCGACCAACAAGGAGTTCGACGTGTTCCGCATCCAGACCACACGCAATATCACCACGTTGCAGAGCCAGGTGCAGTACCTGAACCAGCGGCTCAATGCGCCGGCGAATGGGCAGCAGTAACCGTTAGGGGGAGCGAGGTTCATCAGGCATAAACCGATTAAAACTGTGGGAGCTGGCTTGCCTGCGATAGCCATGGGTATCTACACAACTTTCAACGGTGTGTGGCGAGGAGCTTGATTGGCGGCCTTCGAGCCGACCGTTTTTTTGGGTTTGACCGAGTACATATCCGTTGCTGCGGTAACGGCGGCTTAGGGTTCCGTCCTTACGGCGGGTCACTTTTTGAAGAGCGCAAAAAGTAACCAAAAACGCTCCCCACCACTCGGTGCCTCGCCTAGGCTCGGCATGCCCGTAATCCGACATTGATTTGGGGGGCCGCCGCCACGCGCCATCCATGGCGCGGGGCGGCTAAACCGGCGTCCTGCCGGTTTACCCCCCAAATCAATATCGAATTACGGCCAGCGTGGTTGACGGGGCGCCTCAGATCAAGATCAAAAACAAAGCGCGGCGGCCTTAGAGCCGACCGGTATTCATGTTGAACTCGGTTCAAAATGTGGGAGCTGTCGAGCCCCGGCGAGGCTGCGAAGGCGGCGGCACTGCTGGCATTTTCGCCTGACCCACCGCTTTCGCAGCCTCGCCGGGGCTCGACAGCTCCCACAGGGAGATTGGTCAACTGAAAGTTGTGTAGATACCCATGCTGCGATAGCGGTCTTTCAGATGCATCACTGCCAACTGACCCACCGCTATCGCAGGCAAGCCAGCTCCCACAGTTTGATAGGGTCAGGCGTTGGATTGTGCTGCCTGTGTGAATGTCACCGCTTGGTGACATTTCCAATCCCCTTCGTTACATGACCTGACCGCGCCCTTGTTTAGACTTCGGTCATCCCACAAAAAACAAAAAGGGCTAACCATGACCATGCAACCACTGCCTGCCAGCAGTTGGCTGAACGCGCCTGCCCATCACGCCTGGCTTGCCGCGGAAGGTCAGCGCCTGCTGGCCTTTGCCAAGGCGTCTAGACTGCCCGACGGCTTTGGCAACCTGGACGACAAAGGCCAACTGCCGGCCGACGCCCATGCCGAAACCATGAACACCGCCCGCATGACCCACAGCTTCGCCATGGCCCACGCCCTGGGCTTGCCGGGGTATGCCGACCTGGTGGCGCACGGTGTCGCCGCCCTCAGTGGCCCGCTGCGTGACAATGAGCACGGTGGCTGGTTCGCCGCGCCCCAGGCCATCGATGGCGACCGTGGCAAGGCTGCCTACCTGCACGCCTTTGTTGCCCTGGCCGCCAGCTCGGCGGTCGTAGCCGGCGCGCCCGGTGCGCAAAACCTGCTGAACGACGCGATCCATGTCATCGACCAGTTTTTCTGGAGCGAGGAAGAGGGCGTGATGCTCGAGTCGTTCGCCCAGGACTGGAGCGGTGTCGAAGCCTATCGCGGCGCCAACAGCAACATGCACGCCACCGAAGCCTTCCTCGCCCTGGCCGATGTGACCGGCGACACGCGCTGGCTCGACCGCGCGCTGCGTATTGTCGAGCGGGTCATCCACACTCACGCCGTCGGCAACCAGTTCATGGTGATCGAGCATTTCGACGCGCACTGGAAACCCTTGCCCGGTTACAACGAAGACAACCCCGCCGACGGCTTTCGCCCTTACGGCATCACGCCCGGCCACGGCTTCGAATGGGCGCGGCTGGTGTTGCATCTGGAAGCGGCGCGCCTGCAAGCCGGGCTGGTCACGCCGCCATGGTTGGTCACCGATGCCAAAGGCCTGTTCGCCAGCGCCTGCGAATACGCCTGGTCGGTGGATGGTGCTCCCGGCATCGTCTACACCCTGGACTGGAACCACCACCCGGTAGTGCGCGAACGCCTGCACTGGACCCATGCCGAAGCCAGCGCCGCTGCCCAGGCCTTGCTCAAGCGCACGGGCGAACTGCACTACGAAACCTGGTACCGGCGTTTCTGGGAGTTTTGCGAAACCCACTTCATCGACCGGGTCCATGGCAGCTGGCACCACGAACTCAGCCCGTACAACAGGCCCAGCAGCAAGATCTGGGGCGGCAAACCCGACCTGTACCATGCCTGGCAAGCGGTATTGCTGCCTGCGCTGCCGTTGGCGCCAAGCCTGGCCAGTGCAATCGGGGCGGGGCGCTATGTCACCAGTTGGTGACATTTGAGCATCCCTTTGTTACCTGCGCCAAAAAAATCCATGTTTAAACTCCGTGCAGCGCAAGCCTAAGACTTGCATGCATAACAACAAGAAAAGGTATTCAGATGAACGCGATTAATCGCCTCGCCGTAGCTATTTCCGTTGCCTCGTTGTTTCCTCTCAGTGCATTTGCCGCCGACTCCAAGGGTACGGTTGAAGTTGTGCATTGGTGGACCTCGGGCGGCGAAAAAGCGGCTGTAGATGTCCTGAAGGCCCAAGTTGAAAAAGACGGTTTCACCTGGAAAGACGGGGCCGTCGCCGGTGGCGGTGGCGCCACCGCCATGACCGTGCTGAAAAGCCGCGCGGTCGCCGGCAACCCACCCGGCGTTGCCCAGATCAAGGGCCCCGACATTCAGGAATGGGCGTCCACCGGCCTGCTCGACACTGACGTGCTGAAGTCTGTCGCCAAAGACGAAAAATGGGACTCCCTGCTCGACAAGAAAGTCTCCGACACCGTGAAGTACGAAGGTGACTACGTCGCCGTACCGGTCAACATCCACCGCGTGAACTGGTTGTGGATCAACCCGCAAGTTTTCAAGAAGGCCGGTATCACCAAGAACCCGACCACCCTCGAAGAATTCTACGCAGCGGGCGACAAGCTCAAGGCCGCCGGCTTTATTCCGCTCGCCCACGGTGGCCAGCCTTGGCAGGACAGCACCGTCTTCGAAGCCGTCGTACTGTCGGTGATGGGTGCCGATGGCTACAAGAAAGCCCTGGTCGACCTGGATAACGCTGCGCTGACCGGCCCGGAAATGGTCAAGTCGCTGACCGAACTGAAGAAAGTCGCGACCTACATGGACGTCGACGGCAAAGGCCAGGACTGGAACCTGGAAGCCGGCAAAGTCATCAATGGCAAGGCCGGCATGCAGATCATGGGTGACTGGGCCAAGTCCGAATGGACCGCCGCCAAGAAAGTCGCCGGCAAGGACTACGAGTGCGTAGCCTTCCCAGGCACCGACAAGGCCTTCACCTACAACATCGACTCCCTGGCGGTGTTCAAGCAGAAAGACAAAGGCACTGCGGCCGGCCAGCAGGACATTGCCAAAGTCGTGCTGGGTGAAAACTTCCAGAAGGTGTTCAGTATCAACAAGGGCTCGATCCCTGTTCGTACCGACATGCTCAACGAAATGGACAAGCTCGGTTTCGACTCCTGCGCCCAGACCGCCGCCAAGGATTTCCTGGCAGATGCCAAGACCGGCGGCCTGCAGCCAAGCATGGCGCACAACATGGCCACGACCCTGGCGGTGCAAGGTGCATTCTTTGATGTCGTGACCAACTTCATCAACGACCCGAAAGCCGACCCGGCCGACACCGCCAAGAAGCTTGGCGCTGCGATCAAGTCTGCCAAGTAACGCTGCTATCTGTAGGAGCGAGCTTGCTCGCGAAAAACTCAAGGTCACCGCGTTCATCCTGTATGCACGCGCTATCGTTGAAGTCCTTCGCGAGCAAGCTCGCTCCTACAGGGTTCGGTTCACCTGTTAGTCCTTTTCCCTGTACTGGATTTTCCCATGAGTTCTGTTGCTGTGTTCAGCAAAGCCTCGCCGTTCGATGCACTGCAGCGCTGGCTACCCAAACTGGTGCTGGCGCCCAGCATGTTCATCGTGTTGGTGGGCTTCTACGGCTACATCCTGTGGACGTTCGTTCTGTCGTTCACCAATTCCACGTTCCTGCCCACCTACAAATGGGCAGGCCTTGCGCAATACGCGCGGTTGTTCGACAACGACCGCTGGTGGGTAGCGAGCAAGAACCTGGCTGTTTTCGGCGGGATGTTTATCGGCATCACCCTGGTCATCGGCGTGACACTGGCGATCTTCCTCGACCAGAAAATCCGTCGCGAAGGCTTTATCCGCACCATTTACCTGTACCCGATGGCGCTCTCGATGATCGTCACCGGTACCGCCTGGAAATGGCTGCTCAACCCGGGCATGGGCCTGGACAAACTCCTGCGTGACTGGGGCTGGGAAGGCTTTCGCCTCGACTGGCTGATCGACCCCGACCGCGTGGTCTACTGCCTGGTGATTGCTGCCGTGTGGCAAGCCTCCGGTTTTATCATGGCAATGTTCCTCGCCGGCCTGCGTGGCGTTGACCAATCGATCATCCGCGCCGCGCAGATCGACGGCGCGAGCCTGCCGCGCATCTACTGGAGCGTGGTGCTGCCAAGCCTGCGTCCGGTGTTCTTCAGTGCGGTGATGATCCTTGCGCACATTGCGATCAAGAGCTTCGACCTGGTGGCGGCGATGACGGCCGGCGGTCCGGGCTATTCGTCCGACCTGCCTGCAATGTTCATGTACTCGTTCACCTTCAGCCGTGGCCAGATGGGCATGGGTTCGGCCAGTGCAATCCTGATGCTCGGTGCGATCCTCGCGATCATCGTGCCTTACCTCTACTCCGAGCTGAGGACCAAACGTAATGACTAGTCTCGCCTCCAAACCTGCCATCAGCCTGAGTCGCATCGCGATCTACGCGGTGCTGATCTTCGCCGTGCTGCTGTACCTGGTGCCGCTGGTGGTGATGCTGCTCACCAGCTTCAAGACCCCGGAAGACATCAGTACCGGCAACCTGCTGAGCTGGCCGACCGTGGTCACCGGCATCGGTTGGGTCAAGGCCTGGGCCACTGTGGATGGCTATTTCTGGAACTCGATCAAGATCACCGTTCCGGCGGTGCTGATTTCCACCGCTATTGGTGCGTTGAATGGCTATGTACTGTCGTTCTGGCGCTTCCGTGGTTCGCAACTGTTCTTCGGTTTGCTGTTGTTCGGCTGCTTCCTGCCGTTCCAGACCGTATTGCTGCCCGCGTCGTTCACCCTGGGCAAGATGGGCCTGGCCAGCACCACCACCGGCCTGGTATTTGTCCACGTGGTCTATGGCCTTGCGTTCACCACGCTGTTCTTCCGTAACTACTACGTGAGCATTCCGGATGCGCTGATCAAGGCGGCTCGCCTGGACGGTGCGGGCTTCTTCACCATTTTCCGTCAGATCATTCTGCCGATGTCGACGCCGATCATCATGGTCTGCCTGATCTGGCAGTTCACCCAGATCTGGAACGACTTCCTGTTCGGCGTGGTGTTCTCCAGTGGCGATTCGCAGCCCATCACGGTGGCGCTGAACAACCTGGTCAATACCAGCACCGGGGCCAAGGAATATAACGTGGATATGGCGGCGGCGATGATCGCCGGGCTGCCGACCCTGCTGGTCTATGTGATCGCAGGCAAGTATTTCGTGCGCGGCCTCACGGCCGGCGCGGTCAAGGGGTAATCATGGCTACGCTTGAACTTCGCAATGTAAACAAGACCTATGGCGCCGGCCTGCCCGACACCTTGAAGAACATCGAACTGTCGATCAAGGAAGGCGAATTCCTGATCCTGGTCGGCCCTTCGGGTTGCGGCAAATCCACGCTGATGAATTGCATCGCCGGCCTTGAGACCATCACCGGCGGCGCGATCATGATCGGTGACCAGGATGTGAGCGGCATGAGCCCCAAGGATCGCGACATCGCCATGGTGTTCCAGTCCTACGCGCTGTACCCGACCATGAGCGTGCGCGAGAACATCGAGTTCGGCCTCAAGATCCGCAAGATGCCCCAGGCCGACATCGACGCCGAAGTGGCGCGCGTGGCCAAGCTGCTGCAGATCGAGCACCTGCTCAACCGCAAGCCAGGCCAGCTCTCCGGCGGCCAGCAACAGCGTGTCGCGATGGGCCGTGCCCTGGCGCGTCGCCCCAAGATCTACCTGTTCGACGAACCGCTGTCGAACCTTGACGCCAAGCTGCGCGTCGAGATGCGCACCGAAATGAAACTGATGCACCAGCGTCTCAAGACCACCACGGTTTACGTGACCCACGACCAGATCGAAGCGATGACCCTGGGCGACAAAGTCGCGGTGATGAAGGACGGCATCATCCAGCAGTTCGGCACGCCGAAAGAGATCTACAACAACCCGGCCAACCAGTTCGTGGCGAGCTTCATTGGCTCGCCGCCGATGAACTTCGTGCCCTTGCGCCTGCAACGCAAGGACGGCCGCCTGGTGGCCCTGCTCGACAGCGGCCAGGCCCGTTGCGAGCTGGTGCTGAACGTGAGCGACGCTGGGCTTGAAGACCGCGACGTGATCCTGGGCCTGCGTCCGGAGCAAATCATGCTGGCGGCGGGCGAGGGCAACAGTGCCTCGGCCATTCGCGCCGAAGTCCAGGTCACCGAGCCGACCGGCCCGGACACCCTGGTGTTCGTGCAGCTCAATGACACCAAGGTATGCTGCCGCCTGGCGCCCGACGTGGCGCCGCAAGTGGGCGAGACGCTGACCTTGCAATTGGATCCTTCCAAGGTACTGCTGTTCGACGCCAACACAGGCGAGCGACTGGGCACTGCTTCCTCATTGCCCGCACAGGGGCATGCCGACAACGTGGCCCAATTCAAAGGCCGTTGAAGCAGATAAGTTGTTGTTTCAGTTAAAAAAAGTAAACCACGTTAGATAAAAACAGTTTAATAACAATAAAGACGAGGATGTAGGGATGAAAAAGCAACACAACAACACTCGGCTGATCTGTCAAATGACAGCTGCAGCAGCCCTGGTTCTGTCCGCCAATGCGATGGCGGCCGATGCATTCAGTGCTGATTCGAAGTGGATGACCGGCGATTGGGGTGGTGAGCGTACCAAGCTGATCGAGCAGGGTATCGACATCAAGGCCGATTATGTAGGGGAGATGGGCTACAACGCCCACGGCGGCTACAACAACGACAAGACCGGTCGCTATGCTGACCAGTTCGGTCTGGGCGTTGCGCTTGACCTGCAAAAACTGTGGGGCTGGGACAACACCCAGGCCAAGATCCAGTTCACCAACCGTAATGGCCAGAACATCTCCAACGACCGCATTGGCGACCCACGTGCCGGCACGTTGAGTTCGTCCATGGAAGTCTACGGCCGTGGCCACATGGTGCGTCTGACCCAGTTCTGGATCCAGCACCAGATGTTCGACAACAAGCTGGATGTGAAGCTCGGTTACTTCGGTGAAGGCGAAGACTTCAACACCTTCCCGTGCGATTTCCAGAACCTGTCGTTCTGCGGCTCGCAGGTCGGTAACTACGTGAACACCTGGTACAACTGGCCGGTCAGCCAGGCAGCCATCCGCGTGAAGTACAACATCACGCCTGAGCTGTATGCGCAAATCGGTGCGTACAACCAGAACCCATCGCAGCTGGAGCACGGCAACGGCTTCAAACTCAGCGGCAGTGGCACCAAGGGCACCGTGATCCCGGTGGAATTGGTCTGGTCGCCGAAGGTGAATAACCTGCCGGGCGAATACCGCGTGGGTTACTACAAAAGCGCCGCCGATGCTTCCGATGTCCGTGAAGACATCAACGGCAACGATGCGGCCACCACCGGCGCGGCTTACCGTACCCGCAGCAGCAAGAAAGGCTACTGGTTCGTTGCGCAGCAGCAACTCACCACGCACAACGGCGACGCTACGCGTGGCCTGAACATCGCCGCCAACGCCACGTTCCACGACAAGGAAACCAACCTGGTCGACAACTATCAGTCGATCATGCTGGTGTACAAAGGCCCATTCGATGCGCGTCCAAAAGATGACGTCGGCATTGGTGCCGCGCGCCTGCACGTCAACAAGGACGTGAAGGAAGATTCGGAACTGCGCAACGTCGCCAACGGCGTCAGCGACTACGACAACCCGCTGTACACGCCGATCCGTGAAACCGAGTACAACTTCGAAATCAACTACGGCTTCCACGTCACCAACTGGCTGACCGTGCGTCCCAACCTGCAATACGTCGTGCAACCTGGCGGCGTGGATAAAGTCGACAACGCGCTGGTGGCTGGCCTGAAAATCCAGTCTACGTTCTAACGCTGTTGCGATAAGCTCCTTCTCTCTGTGCGCATTTTGCGGATAGCCATGGCTATCCGCTTTTTTTTGGGAGCACTCCAGCCCCCACAGGTTTCCCCAAGGTTTGAGCGACATGATTTTCAGGACGGTGGCACATGCATGAGCAACCGCTGCAACGCTTTTTCAAATCCTTGCGCGAGCGTCCGGTGTTCGCCTGGGAGCGCTTTCAGCTGCGTGACGTGCTGGTGATCGATCATCCGCTGTGCCAGGCGGTGTTCAGTCGCCAGGGCGCACAGCTGTTGCACTTCCAGCCCCGTGGCCAGAAACCCTGGCTGTGGTGTGCAGCCAAATGGCCGCAAGTCGGCGCCATCCGTGGCGGTGTGCCGGTGTGCTGGCCGTGGTATGGCCGCCACCCGAGCGAAAATGCGTGGCCTTCCCATGGCTGGGCACGGCTGATCGATTGGAAACTGCTGCACAGCAGCACTGACGACGACGGTGTGCGCCTGCACTGGCAGTTGCAGTTGTGCGACTGGCAGGTGGACCTGCATGCGCACCTGGGCGAAACCCTGGAACTGCGCCTGAGCACCGAGCATCAGGATGAGCTGCCCTGCCAGTTGAGCCATGCTTTGCACGCCTATTGGCGTATTGGTCACGTTGATGAGGTAGCGCTGTCTGGGCTCGACGGCGCGCAGGGTTACGACCAGCTCAGCCGCCAGGTTTGCCAGCAGGAAGGCGAACTGCGCGTGGACGGCGGCTGCCAGCGGGTGTTCCAGCATGACGGCGAATTGCAGCTCAAGGATCACGCCTGGCAGCGGGAACTGTGCATCGATACGGGCGAGACTGCCGACACGGTGGTATGGCACCCCGGCAGCCGGCCGTTGTTGGGGGTGAGCTTCAACGAGGCGTCGGGGTTTGTGTGTGTGGAGGCGGCGATGGCGGGGGCGAGCCTGGCGCCGGGGGAGAGGGCGCACCTGAGTCTGCAGGCTCGGGCTGGAGCTTAACGCTCTGGCACTTTTGCCTGTAGTGAGCGGGCTTGCCCCGCGCTGGGGGGCGAAGCCGCCCCAATAAGTCCGCCGCGCCGTATCAGTTAGAACACAGTGGCAGGTTTTAGGGCGGCTTCGCCCCCCAGCGCGGGGCAAGCCCGCTCACTACAAGGCGATCTCAGCCTCAGTTGAACTCATCCCCCACCGGATACCGGCTGTCATTCAAGCTCTCTTTGATCTTGCGCAAATGCGGCTGGAAATCCACCCCGCGGCGCAAAGTCATGCCGGTCGCCAGCACATCCAGCACCGTCAACTGGATGATCCGCGAGGTCATCGGCATGTAGATGTCGGTGTCCTCCGGCAGCGGAATATTCAGGCTCACGGTGCTGGCCTTGGCCAGCGGCGAATTCTCGGCGGTCACGCCCAGTACCGAGGCGCCGTTTTCCCGTGCGATACGCGCCACTTCCACCAGCTCACGGGTACGCCCGGTGTAGGAAATGATCACGAACAGCTCGCCCGTATGCGCCACCGACGCGATCATGCGCTGCATCAGCACGTCGGCATGGGCGGTCACCGCCAGGTTGAAACGGAAAAACTTGTGCAGCGCATCCATCGCCACCGGCGCCGAAGCGCCCAGGCCGAAGAAGTGGATCTGCCGCGCCTGGATCAACAAATCCACGGCCTTGCTGATGAGGGCCGGGTCCAGCGCCTGGCAGGCGCTGTCCAGGGAGGCGATGGCGCTGCCGAAGATCTTCTGGGTGTAGGCCTCGGGGTTATCATCGGCCTCCACCGCGCGGCTGACATACGCCGCACCGCTGGCCAGGCTTTGCGCCAACTGCAATTTAAGTTCAGGGTAACCACTGACGCCGAACGAACGGCAGAAGCGGTTGACCGTCGGTTCACTGACCGACGCGGCCTGGGCGAGGGCGGCAATGGAGAAGCGGGTCGCCTGCTGCGGATTGAGCAGGATGACCTCTGCGACTTTTTTCTCGGCCTTGTTCAATTCTTCGAGGCGGTTCCGGATCTGTTCCAGAAGATTTCGCACGCGGTCCATTCAGTCTTTCCTTCGGGCGACGATGCAAATAAAAGGTGGCAACCAATCGATGAATGGTCTTTTGCGGTGGCCTATCCTACTGAGGGTAGCTGAACACCACCACTCGGAATGCGTATTTCGGGAAAATGTTGTGGTTATTACTACATTTTTCCTTGAGTGATACCTTGAAAAAAGGTATTTGTAGCTTAACTTGATAAAAGAACAAACATCATGCCTTCGATAACCGTAGAACCCTGCACCTTTGCCCTGTTTGGCGCCTTGGGTGATCTGGCGCTGCGCAAGTTATTTCCTGCCCTCTATCACCTCGATGGCGCCGCGCTCCTGCACGACGACACGCGCATCCTGGCCCTGGCCCGCGAAGCCGGTTCCGAGCAGCAGCATCTGGCCCACATCGAGCAAGCCCTGCGCACCTACGTGGGCAAGGAACTGGACGAAACCATCGCCCAGCGGTTCCTGGCGCGCCTGACCTATGTGCACGTCGATTTCATGAAGGCCGACGACTACGTGGCCCTGGCCGAAATCGCCGGCACCGAGCAATGCCTGATTGCCTATTTCGCCACGCCTGCCGCCGTGTACGGCGCGATCTGCGAGAACCTGTCCAAGGTCGGCCTGGCCGAGAACACCCGTGTGGTGCTGGAAAAACCCATCGGTTCGGACCTGGAATCCTCGCGCAAGGTCAACGATGCCGTGGCGCAGTTTTTCCCGGAGAACCGCACCTACCGCATCGACCATTACCTGGGCAAGGAAACGGTGCAGAACCTGATCGCACTGCGGTTCGCCAACAGCCTGTTCGAAACCCAGTGGAACCAGAATTACATCTCCCACGTGGAAATCACCGTGGCCGAGCAAGTCGGTATCGAAGGCCGTTGGGGCTACTTCGACAAGGCCGGCCAACTGCGGGACATGATCCAGAATCACCTGCTGCAACTGCTTTGCCTGATCGCGATGGACCCGCCGGCCGACCTGTCCGCCGACAGCATCCGCGACGAGAAGGTCAAGGTGCTCAAGGCCCTGGCGCCGATCAGCCCGGATGGCCTGACCACCCAGGTCGTGCGCGGCCAGTACATCGCCGGCTACAGCGCCGGCAAGCCGGTGCCGGGTTACCTGGAAGAAGAGAACTCCAACACCCAGAGCGACACCGAAACCTTCGTCGCCCTGCGTGCCGATATCCGCAACTGGCGTTGGGCGGGGGTGCCGTTCTACCTGCGCACCGGCAAGCGCATGCCGCAAAAGCTGTCGCAGATCGTCATCCACTTCAAGGAACCGTCCCACTACATCTTCGCCCCCGAGCAGCGCCTGCAGATCAGCAACAAACTGATCATTCGCCTGCAGCCGGACGAAGGTATTTCCTTGCGGGTAATGACCAAGGAGCAGGGCCTGGACAAGGGCATGCAACTGCGCAGCGGGCCACTGCAACTGAATTTTTCCGACACCTACCGCAGTGCGCGCATCCCGGATGCCTACGAGCGCTTGCTGCTGGAAGTGATGCACGGCAACCAGAACCTGTTTGTCCGTAAAGATGAAATCGAAGCCGCGTGGAAGTGGTGTGACCAGTTGATCGCCGGGTGGAAAAAATCCGGGGATGCGCCCAAGCCGTATGCGGCCGGGTCCTGGGGGCCGATGAGCTCGATTGCACTGATCACGCGGGATGGGAGGTCGTGGTATGGCGATATCTGAATTGAAACTGCCTCAGGGCGTGACTGCCCATGAGTACCCTACGCCCGCGCTGCTGGCGCAGGGCCTGGCCAGCGACGTGGCTGAGCAATTGCGCGGGGCCATCAGTGCCCGTGGCGAGGCCACCCTGGTGGTGTCCGGTGGCCGCAGCCCCGTGGCGTTTTTCCAGCACCTGGCCAAGCAGGGGCTGGACTGGTCCAAGGTCACCATCACCCTGGCCGATGAGCGCTGGGTGCCGGTGGAGCACGCCGACAGCAATGCCGGCCTGTTGAAGCAACACTTGCTGCAAGGTCCGGCGGCCAAGGCGAAATTCTTGAGCCTGTACAGCGCCGCGGCCAACCTTGAAGACGCTGCCGAGCAGGCCGATCGCCTGCTGGCTGAACTGCCGGCCATTGATGTGCTGGTGCTGGGCATGGGTGATGACGGCCACACCGCATCGCTGTTTCCCGACAGCCCGAACCTGGCTGAAGCCTTGCAGGCCGACGGTACCCGCCGTTGCTGGCCGATGCTGGCGCCGACCGTGCCGCACCAGCGCCTGACCATGAGTCGCGCCCTGCTGGCCACGGCCAACTACACCGTCCTGTCGATTTCCGGCAGTTCGAAACTGACCACCTTGAACGCCGCGCTGGCCAGTGACGATGTCGCCGCCATGCCCATTCGCGCGTTTCTGCAACCTACATTAGAGATTTACTGGTGCCCATGAGCCAAGGATCAGCCGCTATGAAAAGCCCTCAACCGACCGTGTCCATGGCGGATAAAGTTGCCCTGATCGACAGCCTCTGCGCCAAGGCGCGGATCCTGCCGGTGATCACCATCGCCCGCGAACAGGACATCCTGCCGCTCGCCGACGCCCTGGCAGCCGGCGGTTTGACCGCACTGGAAGTGACCCTGCGTTCCGAGTTCGGTCTCAAGGCCATCCAGGTGCTGCGCGAGCAGCGTCCTGAACTGTGCACCGGCGCGGGCACCGTGCTGGACCGTCACATGCTCGAAGCGGCGGAAGTCGCGGGCTCGCAATTTATCGTCACCCCTGGCATCACTCGCGACCTGCTGGAAGCCTCGGTGCACAGCCCGATTCCGCTGCTGCCGGGCATCAGCAATGCCTCCGGCATCATGGAAGGCTACGGTCTGGGCTATCGCCGCTTCAAGCTGTTCCCGGCTGAAGTCAGCGGCGGCGTCGCAGCCATCAAAGCCTTGGGCGGCCCGTTCGGCGAAGTGAAATTCTGCCCAACCGGCGGCGTTGGCCCGGCCAATATCAAGAGCTACATGGCGTTGAAAAACGTGATGTGCGTGGGCGGTAGCTGGATGCTCGACCCTGAGTGGGTCAGGAACGGCGACTGGGCGCGTATCCAGGAAGTCACCGCCGAGGCGCTGGCACTGCTGGACTGATCTGATTTACCGAATCGTTGTTGCTGTGCTTAACGGCATTTTTGCGGTGCACTTGGTCGGTGTACCGCTTTTTTTTGCCTGGTGAAACCTGCGTAACACCGATGTTCCAATGTGGGAGCTGGCTTGCCTGCGATTGCATTCTGTCAGTTGATACATATTTCACTGATACACCGCTATCGCAGGCAAGCCAGCTCCCACTTGTTTAATCGGTGTTTAACTGGGTAATGGCCGCGACCAGCACATCAATATCCGCCGCCGAGGTCACCAACCCCGGTGTCACCCGGATGCAGGTGCCAAATGCCGCCCCCGTGCGGGTCGTGGTAAACAAGCCGTGCTCGTTCAACAACCGGTCCACCATCACCTGCTGATCGCGCCCTGTGAACTTGAACGCCGTAATCCCGCAATACAGCCTGGGATCATCCGGCGTCAGCACCTCAATCCCCGGCAACGCCCGCACCTGGCTCACCCACTTGTCGCGCAAATAATTGACCCGCGCACCCTTGGCCGCCGCGCCACCCAGTTCCCGATGTTCCTCAAACACCAATGGCAAGGTCATCAGCGCCGGAAAGTTCGGCGTGCTGTAGGAGGTGCGCGCACGCACATCGGTGACGGGGTAGTGGAACTCGCCCATGTCCGGGTCGATATCGCCCAGGCGCTGCGGGGCGATGTATAGAAAGCCCAGGGTCAGCGGTGCGCCGATCCATTTGTGCAGGTTGAAACCGGCGAACTGAATGCCAAGCTCGGCCAGGTTGAACTCGATCTGGCCCAGCGCGTGGGCGCCGTCGAGGATCACATCGATGCCATGTTCGCGCGCGGCCTCGGCAATCGCCGCAACGGGCATTACCAGCCCTGTGCGGTGGGTCACGTGGGTGAGAGCCATCAGCTTTAAACGCGGGTATTGAGCGAAAGCGTTGCGATAGGTCTGCACCAGGCTGTCGAAACTGGCCGGATGCGCGTGGGACAGTTCGATCACCTCCACGCCGCGATAGCCCGCCAGCCAACGCATCGCCCCTTTGACCGTGTCGTACTCCAGGTCGCTGATCAGCACCTGGTCGCCCGGTTGCAGGCGGTTGTAGTTGCGAATCAGCGATTGCAGGGCTTCGGTGGCGTTGCGGGTGAAGGCCACCGACGCCGGGTCGACCTCGATCAACTCGGCGAGTTGGCGCCGGATCTCGACGTTTTCACCTTGTTCAAAGCGCTGGCGCACATGCACGGCGTTACTGCGGTTGATAAACGCAACCTGCTCCAGGTACTGGGCCTGTACCGCACGGCTCATGCGCCCGAAGTAACCGTTTTCCAGGTTGATCGGGCCGGGCTCCAGGTCATAGCGCTGGGCGATGGCCTGCCAATGGGCTTCGTTATCTGCATTCCTTGGCATAGGGGGGCTCTCAATGACGCGGGGCGGGTTTGCCGTGTTTGGCGCGTAGCGGTTCCAGCAATTCAGACAGGCCATTGCTGTCGATTTCCTGCATCAAGGCCAGCAGACCGCCCAGTTCACCGTGGGGGAAACCTTCACGGGCGAACCAGTTCAGGTAGGGGCCGGGCAGGTCGGCGATGATTCGTCCCTTGTATTTGCCAAAGGGCATTTGGCGGGTGATCAGCAGTTCGAGTTTTTCGGGGTTCATGGCGTCGGGCAGTGAAGGCGAGGTCTTCGAAAATACAGGCATTCTGCATGAAGGCCAAATGACAGATCATGCAAATAACGCACATACAGATGGTTCAATTATTTGTAACTAACTGAAATTTAAAGATATTTGTATTTTTGAAAAGCTGGCACGAGCGCTGCAATCATTAAGGCAACCTTCCTCAAAACCCATAAGGAATTGAAAATGACTGACATCAACAAAGAATCGATCTCCGTACTTAACGACCTGATCGAGACCAGTATCGATGGTCAAAAGGGTTTTAAAGAGTGCGCTGAAGACATCAAGCACCCTGAACTGAAGGCACTGTTCGCCAAGCGTTCCGCCGATTGCGCTACCGCTGCCGCCGAGCTGAAAACCGCCGTGCGTGCACTGGGTGGCGATCCGGAAGATTCCGGCAGCATGGCCGGCGCCCTGCACCGTGGCTGGGTCGACGTGAAGTCGATGGTCACCGGTAAAGACGAAGAAGCGGTGCTGAACGAAGCCGAGCGCGGTGAAGACCACGCCCTGAAGGCTTATCGTGAAGCGATCGAAAAGATCAACAAGCACAACCTGCTGGGCATTCGTGACCTGGTTGAGCGTCAGTACCATGGCGTGCAACGCAACCACGAC
This sequence comes from Pseudomonas cedrina subsp. cedrina, assembly GCF_001983175.1. Classification (GTDB taxonomy): domain Bacteria; phylum Pseudomonadota; class Gammaproteobacteria; order Pseudomonadales; family Pseudomonadaceae; genus Aquipseudomonas; species Aquipseudomonas cedrina. Next base: position 278,332 of record NZ_MNPW01000001.1, on the reverse strand, counting down.
CAGGTGAAAGCGCTGCGTAACCAGGCTCGCGCTCAGTCGTAAGCCCTGTGCTGTAGATGGTGTAAAAACTGTGGGAGGGGGCTTGCCCCCGATAGCGGTGAATCAGTCGACATCTCAATGACTGACACACTGCAATCGGGGGCAAGCCCCCTCCCACATTGGTATTGCATACTGTTGAAGGTCGAACTCAGCCAATGCTGATCGGCGGCAACTCCGTCAACGTCACCACCTGCTGCTTACGCGGCGCAAGAATCTCCGCTTCACCATCCACCACCAATTCATCACGCTGGTTGAACACGCGAGTGGCAATGCGCACGCGAAATTTGGGCAGCTTCTCCAGGATTTCCAGGCGTACGGTCAAGGTATCGCCGATCTTTACCGGCTTCTGGAAACTCATCTGCTGACCAATATAGATCGTGCCCGGCCCAGGCAACTCGCACGCTACCGCCGCGCTGATCAGCGCACCGCTGAACATGCCGTGGGCGATACGCTCCTTGAACATGGTCGCCTTGGCATACTCGGCATCCAGGTGCACCGGGTTGTGGTCGCCGGACATCGCGGCGAACAGCTGAATGTCGCGCTCTTCGACGGTCTTGCTGTAGCTGGCGGTCTGGCCGACTTCGAGGGCTTCGTACGGGGTGTTGGTTACCTGGGTCATCTAAAAGTGCATCCTGTGGCTAATCGGTAATTTAAATAGCTGATTTTAAAGGAATGTTATTCACAATGGGCCGGCCTGCGCAGGGTCAGCGCCTGGTCGAGCCACATCAGCACGTCCGCCGTGACTTGATCGCGGTTGGTTTCATTGAACACTTCATGGCGCGCCTGCGGGTAGACAGTCAGTTGCAGGTGCTGGCAGCCGGCTTCACGCAGCGCATGGGCCAGGCTGTTGAGACGCTTGCCCTCACTCACCGGATCACATTCGCCGCCCATCACCAGGATCGGCAGGCCCGGGTCGATCTGCGCGAGATTGGACGCTTTGCTGATTTGCTGCAAGCCGCCGAGCAGGTCGACCCACAGTTGGTTGGTGCAGCGGAAACCGCACAGCGGGTCGTTGATGTACCGGTCGACTTCCACCGGGTCGCGGCTAAGCCAGTCAAACGCGGTGCGGTTGGGTTTGAACGCCTTGTTGAATGAGCCAAACGACAGGAACTCGATCAGCGCGCTGCGCCCACGCAACCCCTGGCGCAACCGTTCGGCCCGCGCGATCACCCGCGCTGCGCGGTACAACGCCACCGGCTGGAAATTCGAACCGCTGAGAATCGCTCCATTCAGGCTGGCGCTGTGATGCAGCAGGTACGCCTGGGCGATGTAGCTGCCCATGCTGTGGCCCAGCAGGAAGATCGGCAGCCCCGGCCGTTGCTGGCCGATGTGCTGGTTGAGGCTGGCCAGGTCGCCCACTACTTTGTTCCAGCCATCCTTCTCGGCGTACAGGCCCAGGGTGCCTTCATCGGCGGTGCGGCCATGGCCGCGCTGGTCCAGCGCATACAGGCCGTAGCCGGCGGCGCACAAGGCTGCGGCCAGGCGCGCATAGCGCCCGCTGTGCTCGGCCATGCCGTGGGACAGCATCAACACTGCCTTGGCCGGGCCGTCGGGCATCCACTGGTTGACGTACAGGCGGCTGCGGTCATTCGCGGTCAGCCAGAAAGTACTGTGGTTCATGGCGGCTCCTTTGCTCAAGATCTGCTCGGCGTCCTTGCAGTGTATCGCTCATCCCACGGTCAACGCCTGATCAGTGCAGGCCCTTGTAGGGAGATTCACACAACAAATGACGCTATTTCCTGTATTTGCCTGTTTGGCCATAGCTGCTAACGTCCTCGAAGCTCCGCTTCTTGTTGCAGCACAAAAGCGGCCGGACACACTCAGGTAAGAGGACAAGAATAATGCAACCTGATTTCTGGAATGACAAACGCGCAGCGGGCGTTCCCAATGACATCGACCTTACGGCCTACAAGTCGGTGGTCGAAGTCTTCGAGCGCTCCTGCAAGGCTTTTGCCGACCGTCCGGCATTCAGCAACATGGGGATCACCCTGACCTACGCCGAGCTTGAACGCCAGAGCGCGGCGTTCGCCGGGTACCTGCAGCAGCACACCGACCTCAAGCCGGGCGACCGCATCGCGGTGCAGATGCCCAACGTCCTGCATTACCCGATTGCCGTGTTCGGCGCCTTGCGCGCCGGGCTGATCGTGGTCAATACCAACCCGCTTTACACCCCGCGCGAGATGCGTCACCAGTTCAAGGACGCCGGCGTGCGCGCGCTGGTCTACCTCAACCTGTTCGGTTCGCGGGTGCAGGAAGTCTGCACCGACACCGAGATCGACTACCTGATCGAAGCCAGGATGGGCGACTTCATGCCTGCCGCCAAGGGCTGGCTGGTCAACACCCTGGTCGACAAGGTGAAGAAAATGGTCCCGGCCTACAGCCTGCCGCGCGCGGTGTCGTTCAAGCGCGCGCTGCGCATGGGCGCGGGCCTGGGCGTGACCCGCCATCCGGTGAGCCTCGACGACATTGCCGTGCTGCAATACACCGGCGGCACCACCGGTTTGGCCAAGGGCGCGATGCTCACCCACGGCAACCTGGTGGCGAACATGCAGCAGGCGCGCGCGTGCATGGCCCAGACCGGCGAAGACGGCCACCCGCTGATCAAGGAAGGGCAGGAGGTGATGATCGCGCCGCTGCCGCTGTACCACATCTATGCGTTCACCGCCAATTGCATGTGCATGATGGTCTCCGGCAACCACAACGTGCTGATCACCAACCCGCGGGACATCGGCGGGTTCATCAAGGAACTGAAAAAATGGCGCTTTACCGGGCTGCTGGGGCTTAACACGCTGTTTGTGGCGCTGATGGACCACCCCGACTTCAAGACCCTGGATTTCTCCCACCTCAAGCTCACCAACTCCGGCGGCACTGCGCTGATCAAGGCCACGGCCGAGCGCTGGCAGCAGATGACCGGCTGCGCGATTGGCGAAGGTTATGGCCTGACGGAAACCTCGCCGGTGGCCAGCACCAACCCCTACGGCAACAAATCCAGACTGGGCACCGTGGGCATTCCGGTACCGGCCACGGCGATGAAGGTGATTGATGATCAAGGCGTCGAGTTGGCCTTGGGCGAGCGCGGCGAACTGTGCATCAAGGGCCCCCAGGTGATGAAGGGCTACTGGCAGCAGCCCGCCGCCACCGCCGAGGCGCTGGATGCCGAAGGGTGGCTGAAGACCGGCGACATCGCGGTGATCGATGAGGACGGTTTTATACGCATTGTCGACCGCAAGAAAGACCTGATCATCGTCTCGGGTTTCAACGTGTACCCCAACGAAATCGAAGACGTGGTGATGGCGCACCCGGCGGTGGCCAACTGCGCGGTGATCGGCGTGCCGGATGAACGGACGGGGGAGGCGGTGAAGCTCTTTGTGGTGGCCCGTGAGCAGGGCGTCAGCCTGGAAGAGTTGAAGGCGTACTGCAAAGCCAATTTCACCGGGTACAAGGTGCCCAAGCATATTGTGTTGCGCGATTCGTTGCCGATGACGCCGGTGGGGAAAATCTTGCGGCGGGAGCTTCGCGACATCGCCTGACACTGAGTTGAACCGCAATCAAACTGTGGGAGCTGGCTTGTCTGCTCCCACATTTGTTTCTATGTCACCCTGAAAGGCCTATTCCAGAGCGTTTTCCTGGGTTATTTCGCCTTGATTTAAAGCGTGACCAAATATTGTAGGACAGTCGTGTTTATGACTGTAAGGCACTCGTTTGGCTCTAGGCGGCCCTTGGCAAAGCTGCTACTCTCGGCGCGCTTTGTGACGTCTCGGCCTGCTTGAAAGCGCCGGATTCACCTAAAAAAAACATACACCAATAATAATCGCATCAAATGCGATGATGAATTCGCGTCGCTGACGTCGCTGAGGAGTGGGCTTTCCATGAACGAAGACTTTTGGAAGGATAAGTACCCCGCCGGGATTGCTGCACAAATCAATCCAGACGAGTATCCGAATATTCAGGCGGTATTGAAGCAATCCTGCCAGCGCTTCGCCAACAAACCGGCTTTCAGCAACCTGGGCAAGACGCTCACCTACGGTGAGCTGTACGAATTGTCCGGCGCCTTCGCCGCGTACCTGCAACAGCACACCGACCTGCAGCCCGGCGATCGCATCGCCGTGCAACTGCCCAACGTCCTGCAATACCCGGTCGCCGTGTTCGGTGCCATTCGTGCCGGCCTCATCGTGGTCAATACCAACCCGCTGTACACCGCGCGGGAAATGGAACACCAGTTCAACGATTCCGGGGCCAAGGCCCTGGTGTGCCTGGCCAACATGGCGCACCTGGCGGAAAAGGTCGTGCCCAAGACCGCCGTCAAGCATGTGATCGTCACTGAAGTTGCCGACCTGTTGCCGCCGCTCAAGCGCCTGCTGATCAACAGCGTTATCAAGTACGTGAAGAAAATGGTCCCGGCGTACCACTTGCCCAAGGCGATCAAGTTCAACGATGTACTCGCCAAGGGCCATGGCCAGGCGGTCAACGAGGTCAGCCCGGCCAGCAGCGATGTTGCCGTGTTGCAATATACCGGCGGCACCACCGGCGTGGCCAAGGGCGCGATGCTCACCCACCGCAACCTGGTCGCCAACATGCTGCAATGCAAGGCGCTGATGGGGTCGAACCTCAATGAAGGGTGCGAGATCCTCATCACGCCGCTGCCGCTTTACCACATCTATGCGTTCACCTTTCACTGCATGGCGATGATGTTGATCGGCAACCACAACATCCTGATCAGCAACCCGCGCGACCTGCCGGCGATGGTCAAGGAGCTGTCGAAGTGGAAGTTCAGCGGCTTTGTCGGCTTGAACACCTTGTTCGTGGCGCTGTGCAATAACGAGGCGTTCCGCAAGCTGGACTTCTCCGCCCTCAAAGTCACGCTGTCGGGCGGCATGGCCCTGCAACTGGCGGCGGCCGAGCGCTGGAAAGCCGTGACCGGTTGCGGTATCTGCGAAGGCTACGGCATGACCGAAACCAGCCCGGTGGCCACCGTGAACCCGATCCAGCACATCCAGCTCGGCACCATCGGCATTCCGGTACCGTCCACCGTGTGCAAAGTCATCGCCGACGACGGCACCGAACTCGCGCTGGGCGAAACCGGCGAGCTGTGCGTGAAGGGCCCGCAGGTGATGAAGGGCTACTGGCAGCGCCAGGACGCCACCGACGAGATGCTCGACAGCGAAGGCTGGCTGAAGACCGGCGACATCGCGATCATCCAGCCCGATGGCTACATGCGCATTGTCGACCGCAAGAAAGACATGATCCTGGTCTCGGGCTTCAACGTGTACCCCAACGAACTGGAAGACGTGCTGGCAGGCCTGCCGGGCGTGCTGCAGTGCGCCGCCATCGGCGTGCCGGACGAGAAGTCCGGCGAACACATCAAGCTGTTCATCGTGGTTAAGCCGGGCGCCACCCTGACCAAGGAGCAGGTGATGGAGCATATGCGTGCCAACGTCACGGCCTACAAGGTGCCCAAGGCGGTGGAGTTCCGTGATGCATTGCCGACCACGAACGTGGGCAAGATCCTGAGGCGTGAGTTGCGCGATGAAGAACTGAAGAAGCTTGGTCTTAAAAAGTGACCCATAAAAAACCCGCGAAAGCGGGTTTTTTTGGCACTGAAGATACTGGCTTGAAATGCAATCCACTGTGGGAGCGGGCTTGCTCGCGAAAGCGGAGTGTCAGTCAATGCATATGCAAGCTGATACACCGCATTCGCGAGCAAGCCCGCTCCCACAGGTTTGACCGAGTGGTTACTGGGAGAACTGCGCGAAGTTGATCCCGGCCCCGGCCGGGCGCACATCCTTGAGGAACGAATCCTTGTCGGCGCTCAGCTCCAGTGTGATCTCAGGCTTGCGCTTGCCCGCATTGCGCACCACCAGCCCTTCGAGGTTCTCACGCAGGAACGCCGTCGGCACTTTCAGGTGCAGCAACTGGTCGGCCTCGGCGTTGTGCATCAGCAGATGGATCCATTCGAACTGGCCCACGGCAATACGACCCAGCGGCAGGTCGAACCACCAGATGTTGCGTTTGGGGTCCAGGTCGGTGAAGTGGCAGTTGTTGACGCCGAGTACGGCACCGCCCAGTTCGGTGTTTCTGCGGGCGATGGCCTGTGCTTTATTGAGTTTCATAACCTTCCTACGGGATCTGTTATTCAGCGTTATAGCCTGAATGTGCCGGGCATTCTCGTGGGTTGGCCGCAAAACATAAAGCCCAAACTGCCGCTGACGATGAAATGCTCCCCTTGAAAATAATTGAAACTCTGGCGCTTCGCTTCAGGTCAACCGCTACGTAGTGACCAAAACCATTTGATTGTTATCAGGAGTAATACCATGGGCAGCACTTCCGATAAGGTAAAAGGCATGGCGAACGAAGCCGTCGGTAACGTCAAGCAAGGTGTCGGTAAAGCCACGGATAACGACAAACTGCGTGCTGAAGGCGTAGTCCAGGAAAAGAAAGGCGAAGCGCAGCAAGCCGTTGGCAAGACCAAGGATGCAGTCAAGAAAGCGACCGAATAAGGCGCTTCGGCTGGCTCACCCCAGCAGCCCGACGGCCATCCACGGATGGCCGTTTTTATATCCGTTTGTGCAACTAAACTTTCGCAATTGTTTCAAAGTCGCCAAATGGGCTACTTTGATGTAGAAAACGGCCCCTGAGTCGCCCCAACTCAACCTTTGCGGCGAAAGGAGACGCTATGATTTTCCCCGTACTCGCTGGTCTGAAGCTGCATAAGGTGCTGGTGCGCACCGTCAAGGAATTCGTCGATGACGAAATGCCCACCTATGCCTCGGCGCTGGCCTACCAGATGCTGTTCTCGCTGTTTCCTTTCCTGCTGTTCCTGATTGCGCTGATCGGTTTCCTGCACTTGCCGGACTTCTTCAGCTGGTTGCGGATGCAGTCCGAGCTGGTGTTGCCGCCCCAGGCCCTGGAGCAGGTCAACCCGGTGATTGACCAGTTGCAGCAGTCCAAGGGTGGCTTGCTGTCGGTGGGTATCGTGATTGCATTATGGACGGCGTCGGCCGGCGTGCGCCTGATGATGAGCGCGATGAATGCCGCTTACGACGTGGTCGAAGGCCGGCCGATCTGGAAGCGCTTTCCGCTGTCGATTTTCTACACGGTCGGCATCGCCGGCATGTTGCTGGCCGCCGCTGCGCTGATGGTGCTTGGCCCGCAGGTGATGGAGTGGATCGCCGCGCAGATCGGCATGCAGGAATTCATGGTCACCGTGTGGACCATCGTGCGCTGGCCGTTGATCGTGATCCTGCTGATGTTTGCCGTGGCCCTCATGTACTACGTGATGCCGGACGTCGAGCAGGAGTTCCGCTTCATCACCCCTGGTTCGGTGCTGGCGGTGGTGGTCTGGATCGTCGCGTCCCTGGGTTTTGGCTACTACGTCAAGACCTTTGCCGACTACAACGCCATGTATGGCAGTATCGGCGCAATCATTGTGCTGCTCCTGTACTTCTATATTTCTGCCGCCGTGCTGTTGCTGGGCGCGGAAATGAATGCGGTGATCGAACACATGTCGGCCGAAGGCAAAGACGCAGGTGACAAGCACATCGATGACCCTGAGCCCATAGAAAAGCAGCATGTCTCCGGCCTGGCCCGAGACCATTCCCTGAAGACCAACCCCTCCGAGCCTGACCGATGATTCGTGAAATCCTGAAAATGGGCGATGAACGCCTGCTGCGTATCGCGCCACCGGTTCCGCCCGAAATGTTCGACAGCCCCGAGCTGTGGCAATTGATCGATGACATGTTCCAGACCATGGAGCACGTGGGCGGCGTTGGCCTGGCCGCGCCGCAGATCGGTGTTGACCTGCAATTGGTGATCTTTGGTTTCGAGGCCAGCGAACGCTACCCCGATGCGCCGCCGGTGCCGCAGACTATCCTGATCAACCCGCTGATCACGCCACTGAGCCCGGTGCTGGAAGAGGGTTACGAAGGTTGCCTGTCCGTGCCCGGTTTGCGCGGTGCCGTGGACCGTTACCAGCAGATTCGTTACGAAGGCTTCGATCCGAAGGGCGAACCTATCGTGCGTTTCGCCGATGGCTTCCACGCGCGGGTGGTGCAGCACGAATGCGATCATTTGATCGGCCGGCTGTACCCGTCGCGGATTACCGATTTCAGCAAATTCGGGTTTATCGAGGTGATGTTTCCGGAGCTGGATCCCGCAGTAGACGAATAACAATAATGTGGGAGCTGGCTTGCCTGCGATGGCGGTGGTTCAGAAAAACCAGTAGTGACTGACACGCCGCCATCGCAGGCAAGCCAGCTCCCACAGGGTTCAGCGTTCAGGCAGGGCATCCAAACCCATCGCAATCATCGGCTTATTACGCCTGTAACGCACCAGCCGCTCGCTGAGGGATTGCGGCAACACGGTGTCCTGGGAGAACCCCATGCGCCGGTACAACCCTTCCAGGCCAGGGTGGCACAGCAGCCATACCGTGCCGTCAACATCGGCTACCGCCTCGCCAATCAACCGCGACGCCAAGCCCTGACCGCGGTAAGCCGGGTCAACAAACACTCCGGTCAACCACTGCCCACCCACCACCGGCGTCAGGCACACCCCCGCCACAATCCCATCCACCCGCGCCACCCACAAACGCCCGCCCTTGAGCGCCTTCATCGACGAATTATGGCTGCGGTAAAACTTGTTCAGCAGCGGCCACAGGGGCTCTGCCAGCGGTTCGAGGTTCAATTCAGGCATGGTATTCAAGCAGGCTTTATCAAGGGGGGCAGATTATAAGCGCCTTGAGCCAGGCGATAGGTGTTATACCCTGTGCTTCATCCCCGTTAGTGGAGTACGCATCATGGCCAAAGGTATGGATTCAAAGAAAGCCGCGAAGAAAAAACCGGCAAAGACCGCCGATGAAAAACGCGCCGACAAAAAGACCAAGAAATCCGAGGCAGGCCTGTTCGGGCACTGAGCCCCCTGACCGTTCCCCTTCAGCGTTTTATAACGATGCTGACGGGACCAGTGGCCTCGCAGTTGCAGCCAATCTGGTAACCCAGTCAATGTGGGAGCTGGCTTGCCTGCGATGCAGACGCCTCGGTATTTCGGTTGTACCGAGGTGATGTCATCGCAGGCAAGCCAGCTCCCACAAAAACCAAGTTTGGACATTTGATCAGCGCTGAGCCTTAGATCGCGGCCAGGGTTTCTTTCACCGCCTGCGCCTGCGGGTCAACGGTTTTCGCGGCGACCTGCTGCTCTTGCTGCTGCTTCAACCGCTCGGCCACCTGTTTGGAAATCGCGTCCTGCTTTTCCTGGGACATGTTCTGCACATCCGCCTCGGTCAGCCCCTGTTCCTTGAGCAATTGCTCACGGATGCGTTCGCCCGGGGATTTGCTCATGTAGTCGGTGAACTCAGCGCGCGCCGAAGACGTGGCACTGGTCGCCGGCACATCCGCAGTGCTGGTCTGCAATTGCACGCGGGTTTTGGCGAAGGCTTCGTCGATGCGGTCGGTGGCCTTGTCCAGATCCTTCTGCGCGGCCGGTACGATCGTGCTTTGCTGCGCCGCTTGCAAGGCACCGCTGTACAGCGCGCTGGCGGCGGCGTTGGCCGGATCCATGTCGGGCCGCTTGATCTGTTGAACGGTCGACACGGCTTGGGTGTTGTTGTTAACCAGCATGATCGGTCACCTGGGAATATGTTTGGTGCCACAGGTGGAGCAAATAGCGTGCCGTGTGCAAAGTGCCCGGTTTTATTGAGGATGGTGTGGCCGTCGCGGCAAATAGTGTCGCGCATGCGGTCAACCATTGCCGTCAATGGGCAATATTTTCCAGCGCCAGGTTACGCGTACGCGGCCCGAACCAACTGATGGTGATCATCACGATCAACATACTGCTGGCAATGAACGCCAACACGCCCGGCGTGCCCAGGTGTTCGAGGATAAAGCCGATCAACAGGCTGCTGAACACCGTGGACAAGCGGCTGAATGAATAGCAGAAGCCTACCGCCCTTGCGCGGATATTGGTGGGGAACAGTTCACTTTGATACGAGTGATAACTGAAACTCAGCCAGGCGTTGCAGAAGGTGATCATCACCCCGCAAAACACCAGGCCCACCGCCGTGGTTTGCAGGGCAAACAGGCTGCCGAAGATCACCGCGCCCAGGGCCGAGCCGACGATTTGCCATTTGTTCTCAAAACGATTGGTCACTTTCACAAACAGCAGCGGCCCCAGCGGGTAGGCGAGGGTGATGATGAACGCGTAGAGCAAGCTGTGGGTCACGCTCACCCCCTGGCCCGACAGGAGCGCCGGCAGCCAGTTGCCGAAGCCGAAAAAGCCGATGGCCTGGAACACATGAAACACGATCAGCATCAACGCGCGGCGGCGGTAGGGCGGTTGCCAGATATCGGCAAAACGGCCACTGCCCTGCACGCTGACGGCTTCGGGTTCGGGGGCATCCAAGGGCTTGCCGTGATCCTTCAGGCAGCGTGCCTCCAGGCTGTCCATGATCGCATCGGCTTGCTCGAAACGGCCTTTTTGCGCGAGCCAGCGCGGTGATTCCGGCAGGCGCTTGCGCAGTTGCCAGATAAACAGCGCAAACACCGCGCTGCTTAGCACCACCCAACGCCAGCCCGAGACCCCGAACGGCGCCTGCGGCACCAGCCACCACGACATCAACGCCACCGTCGGCACCGATAGAAACTGGATAAAAAACGCAAAGGCAAACGCCGAACTGCGCATGCGCTTGGGCACCAGTTCCGAGAGGTAGGCGTCGATGGTGACCAGTTCGATGCCTAGCCCGATGCCCACCAGAAAGCGCATGCAGATGATGCCCAGGGCGGACGTCTGGATGCCCATCAGCACCGTGGCGACGGTGTACCAGATCAGCGCGAAGGTGAAGATCGCCCGGCGCCCGAAGCGGTCGGCGATGGGGCTGAGCAGGCTGGCGCCGAGGAACAGGCCCAGGAAGGTCGCCGAGGCGAACGCAGCCTGGTCGGAGAAGCCAAACACACCTTGGCTGCCGGTGTGGAAAATTCCGTCGCTGATCAGGCCAGGGCTGATATAGGCGGTCTGGAACAGGTCATACAGCTCGAAAAAGCCGCCAATCGATAGGAGCGCCACCAGGCGCCAGACCGTAGCAACGGCGGGCAGGCGGTCGATGCGTGCGCTGATATGGGCGGCACGGATCGGGTCGAGGCCGTCCGTGGCAGCGTGGGTAATCGTGGACATAGGGGCGATTCCAGGGGCAGTTGCCTGGAATCTTAGCGGGCTAACGGAAATCGATGCTTGTGAAATCGAGTATGTCTGGCTGCCTATTCACCGATTTATTGCGCAAAGTCTTTTTATTCCAACGTTTTATGGCGCAGCGGTTAATAAGTGATGGGAATCTTGAAACACTCGAAAGCATCGTCAACCGGTTGATAACCCAGCACCCGCGTGGTTTCGCTCAAGTCCAGGCGCTTGAAGCGGTTGTTGGAGATGCCATGGGCGATCAGGTGTTTCACGCCCTCGGCCTCCACCGAACGTTGCAGCAATTGCACCGCATCCCGTGGGCTGAGCCAGGCGCTGAGGTCGCGGGCGTTGTTAAGGTCGTGGGTCTCGGGGAGTTCGAAGGCGCCGATGCGCAGCGCAATCGTCGACAGCGCGGTTTTTGCCGCATAGAAACCGCACAGCGCCTCGCCGTAGCATTTGCTCACGCCGTACAGGTTGGCGGGCATGACCTGCATGCCGGGCGTGATTTGCCGGTCCACCGGGTAGCCTTCGATGGTTTGCGCGCTGCTGGCGAACACCAGGCGTTTTACACCCGCCGCCACGGCGGCTTCGAACAGGTAAGTGGTGGCGAGGATGTTGTTGGGCAGTAATTCGTCGAACGAGGCGCTGGCGTGGGGAATGCCCGACAGGTGCACGATCACGTCGATGCCGTCGAGCAGGGCACCCAGGCATGATTTATCGCTAAGGTCGGCGTGCACGAAGCGGTGCTCGCCCACCTCGAAGCCCGGCGCGATACGGTCGGTGAGGGTGAAGCGGTAGCGGTCTTTCGAGGCTTCGAAAAACGTCTTGCCGATTCTGCCGCAGGCGCCGGTGAGCAGTACGTTGAGTCCTTTCACGGTGTATTCCTTGTTGTCAGTTGTGACCGTCGAGGGCGAAGGTCTGGAAGCCTTTGTGCTGGCTCAAGCGCTGGTAATACGCTGCAACGGCCGGGTAGGGCGGGCGCTGCATCGGAGTCATCTGCCAGCGGTGCACCGAGAGGCCGATCAGGATGTCGGCGAGGGTGAATTCATCGCCGGCCACATAGGCGCCGGTGCGCGCAAGCTGCTGTTCCAGGATGCCCATCTTGTCGTTCCAGACCTGCACGGCGGCGGCTATTTGCGCTGCGTCCAGGCCGTCGGGGTTGTTGCGCACCAACGCCGGGAAGGCGTCGCCCCAGGCGCGATTGAGTTCGGTGGCTTGCCAGTCCATCCATTGCTCGACCTGCGCGCGTGGCGCCGGCTCGACGGGCAGCAAGTCGTGACGTTGGTAGAGGCCGACGAGGTAGCGGCAGATGGTGTTGGACTCCCAGAGCACGCCATGGTCGTCGATCAGCACCGGCACCTGGGCATTGGGGTTCAGTGCGAGGAATTCGGCGGACTGGGTGGGCTTGAAGCCGATGCCCCAGTCTTCGCGCACGTAGTCGATGCCCAGTTCCTGGCAGGTCCAGAGGACTTTGCGCACATTGATGGAAGAGGCGCGGCCCAAGATTTTCAGTGAGTGTCCCATGGTGCTTTCCTGGCATTTGAGAGCAGCCAATCTAGCAGGCACCGTGGTGGTTAAGCGAGCAGAGTAGAATGTGGGAGCTGGCTTGCCTGCGATAGCGGTGTATCAGGCAACACATCATTGTCTGTCCCACTGCCATCGCAGGCAAGCCAGCTCCCACACTGACCGTGCTCGGCTTTAGCAGCGTGGGGTGTGCTGGTCCATCGCTTTGCCTACCAGCAATACACTCAGCTCGCTTAGCTGATGAATAGCCAGGGCAACATCGCGTTGTTGTCCGGCGAGGTCTTCGGACAGGTCGAGCAACAAGGTACTGACGGAGCAGACGGTTTCGTAGCTGTTGATCAGCAGGGTTTCGGTAGAGGAGCCGGGGATGACAGTGAAGAGGGTATGCGTGGGGATGCTTTGCATTGTTGAAGTACCTGATTTGGGCTGATACCTCATCGCTACTAAACGAGGGTGGCAGCTGTACGCAGGTTAGTAGACCGGTATCCCACACAAACCCGGCGCACCCGAAGGCGCCCTGCGCACAGCCACCATCAAGCATCGACAGGCTCATGCATCTTGTGTGGGAAGCCGGGCTACTAAACCCGATCACCGAGAAATTCAGCGACCGGCCAACCTTAGAGACCCACCCCCAGGCGCACAAGCCAGCGGATTCTGACGTAAGCGTAGGTAACCGGGCAAGGCGCTTGCTGCAATGTCAGCCGCGTCCTACAGCGCGTCCTACATGTCGAGCTGGCACGGTAAACCTGTGGGAGCTGGCTTGCCTGCGATTGTGTTCCGCTTGACGGTCAGGTGCTCTCCCGCACCTGCAACTCGAACCCCATATCCACCACCGGCTTGGCGATCTTGTTACCCGCCATCATCGTCAACAGATGCTCCGCCGCACGCCGGCCAATCGCTTCGCGCGGCGTGCTGATGCTGCTCAGGCGCGGCACCATGAACGACGACGCCGGCAAGTCATTGAAGCCCAGCACCGCCACGCGCTCCGGCACTTGGATGCCATGGCGAAGGGCTTCGAGCAGTGCACCCTGGGCCAAGTCATCGTTGCCGAAGAAAATTGCATCCACATCCGGATGCGCCGCCAGCAATTGCAGGAACAATTCGCCCCCCAGGCCTACGGAAGACGGGCGCGGCGTGAGCAACTCCAGCGCCGGGTCGTACATTCCAGCCTGTTGCAGCGCTCGGCGGAATCCTTCGCCACGCAACAAGGTGCGCTGATCCAGCTGTGCGCCGATATACGCCAGGCGCTTGCGCCCACGGGACAACAGATGCGCAGCCGCCGTCTCACCCGCCGCCAACTGCGAAAAGCCCACGCAGTTCACGCCGGCATTGGGGTCCAGGTCCATCATGTAAACGCACGGCACATTGCTCGCCTCGACCATCCGTCGGGCGCTTTCGGTGCGATCAAACCCGGTCAGCAGCAACCCGCGTGGCTGGTAGGCCATGTAATTGCGCAGCAGGTTCTCTTCTTCATCGCGCGAATAGTGAAAGTTGCCGATCAGCACTTCAAAGCCCTTGGGCCGCAGCACCTGGTGGATCGCTTCGAGGGTTTCGATGAACAGCAGGTTGGACAACGACGGCACCAACACCACCACCGAATGGCTCTGGGCCGAGGCCAGCGCGCGGGCGGCGGGGTTGACCACGTAGTTGAGTTCGGCGGCGGCGAGCTGCACTTTTTCCACAAGCTCCGTGGCCACGGTGCTGATGCCGCGCAAGGCGCGGGAGGCAGTGATGGGGCTGACGCCGGCCAGGCGTGCGACTTCATTGAGGGTGGGGCGACCGGTGGTGCGAGTATTTTTATCGTTCTTGGAGGTCATCAGGCGGCTTGCCAAACAAAAATCGAGGCACTAAGGTAGCGCTGTCTCCAAACGGCTGCAAATGCTTGAACGTCGGGTTGCCTGATCCCGTTCAAATGATTGGAGCGGATGCACGCGTCACTCCATAAAAAAAGACAAGACGGCGCGGGAAAAGCCTGTTTTTGCACTAGCCTTACACTGTGCAAAGGTAGCGCTATCTGCGTCCTGAGGTGTTTATGAGTCAACCTGTTACTGCCCTGGTCATCATGGGTGTTGCCGGCTGTGGCAAAACCAGCGTCAGCGAGGCCCTGTGCCGTCTGAACGGCGCCACCGCCATCGAAGGCGACAGCTTTCACCCTGCCGCGAACATCGAAAAGATGAGCGCCGGCCACCCCCTCAACGACGACGACCGCGCCGGCTGGCTCGACATCCTCTGCGATGAACTGCGCCGTTCGCTCAAGGCGGGCGAGCACCCCGTACTTACCTGCTCAGCCCTCAAGAAGAAATACCGCGACCACCTGCGCGAAGCCGCACCGGGCCTGGGCTTTATCTTCCTGGAGCTGACCCGCGAAGTCGCCGCCGACCGCGTGTCCCATCGCCCCGGCCATTTCATGCCGGCCAGCCTGATCGACAGCCAGTTCGCTACCCTGGAATCGCCCAAGGGCGAGCCGCTGACCCTGGCGCTCAACGCCAGCGAAGACAGCGTCGAGGAACTGGCCGAGCAAACCAACGCCTGGTGGCTGCAGCACGGTTTTGAACCAACCCGATAATTTTTTGCCCGAAAGATAGCGCTGTCCCCGGCAGGAAATTCAACACCCGCTTTAATAACAACAACAAACAGGAGAGACCCCCATGTTTGGCATGTCCCACGAGTCTTATCTGCTGCTAGATGCAGTGGTTACCATCATTGGGCTGATCGTTCTGATCACCAAGTTCAAGGTGCACCCGTTCATTGCATTGATCATTGCGGCCGGCTTCCTCGGCCTGACCTCGGGCATGCCCGTGGAAAAAATCATCAAGGCGTTCCAGGACGGCTTCGGCGGGGTGCTCGGCTTTGTCGGCATCATCCTCGCGCTGGGCACCATGCTCGGCAAGATGATGGCCGAATCCGGCGGTGCCGATCAGATCGCGCAAACGCTGATCCGCGCCTTCGGCAAGGAAAAAGTCCAGTGGGCGATGATGTTCGCCGCCTTCCTGGTGGGCATCCCGCTGTTCTTCGAAATCGGCTTCGTGCTGCTGATCCCGCTGGTGTTCATCGTCGCGCGCCGCACCGGCGTGTCGCTGATCAAGATCGGCATTCCGTTGCTGGCCGGCCTGTCGGCGGTGCACGGCCTGGTGCCACCGCACCCGGGCCCGCTGCTGGCCATCGGCGTGTTTGGCGCGGACATCGGCAAGACCATTTTGTACGGCCTGATCGTCGCCCTGCCGACCGCCATCATCGCCGGTCCGATCTTCGGTACCTTCATTGCCAAGTACATCCCGGGCAACCCGTCCCAGGAACTGGTCGACCAACTGGCCCGCGAGACCGATAACAAATCGCTGCCAAGCTTTGGCATCACCCTGGTCACCGTGCTGCTGCCGGTGTTCCTGATGTTGCTCAAGACCTTCGCCGACATCGCCTTTGCCGAAGGCCACGTGGTGCGCAACTGGATGGACATGATCGGTCACCCGATCAGCGCCTTGCTGCTGGCCTTGCTGCTGTCGCTGTACACCTTTGGCCATCGCCAGGGTATCCACTCCAAACAGATCCTCAAGCTGCTCGACGCCAGCCTGGCGCCGACCGCGGCGATCATCCTGATCATCGGTGCCGGTGGCGGCTTCAAGCAGATGCTGGTGACCAGCGGCGTGGGCGACGTGATCGGCCACATGGCGGTGAACGCGCAGATCAATCCGATTTTGCTGGCGTGGCTGGTGGCGGCGGTGATTCGCGTGGCCACCGGTTCAGCCACCGTGGCGACCATCACTGGCGCAGGCATCGTGGTGCCGGTGGTGGGGATGATTCCGGGGGTCAACCGTGAACTGCTGGTGCTGGCGACGGGGGCGGGTTCGTTGATTTTGTCGCACGTCAACGATGCCGGGTTCTGGCTGGTGAAGCAGTACTTCAACATGACCGTGGCCGAGACGTTCAAGACGTGGACGGCGATGGAGACGATTCTGTCGATCGTGGCGCTGATCTTTATCATGTTGCTGTCGTTGGTGGTTTAACCCACATCGCACACCCGATCTGGGAACCCAATCAAAATGTGGGAGCTGGCTTGCCTGCGATAGCATCACCTCGGTCTAACTGACATACCGAGGTGTCTGCATCGCAGGCAAGCCAGCTCCCACATTGATTGGGTTTCTGCAGGTGGATCAGGTCAGGCCTTGGTGACCAACCCATCCGCCCTGAACATCCCGCGAATTCCGCGCACCGCCTGGCGAATCCGGTCCTGGTTTTCGATCAGCGCAAAGCGCACATGGTCATCGCCATACTCTCCAAAGCCGATCCCCGGCGACACGCACACCTTGGCTTCCAGCAGCAGCTTCTTGGCAAATTCCAGCGAGCCCATGGCGGCGTACGCTTCGGGAATCTTGGCCCACACGTACATCGACGCCTTCGGGTTCTCGACCATCCAGCCCAGCTCATGCAGGCCCTTGACCAGCACATTGCGGCGCTGGCGGTATTGCTCGGCGATGTCTTTCACACACTGCTGGTCGCCTTCGAGCGCCGCAATTGCCGCCACCTGCAACGGGGTGAAGGTGCCGTAGTCGTGGTAACTCTTGATCCGCGCCAGGGCGTTGACCAGTTCCGGGTTGCCCACCATGAAGCCGATGCGCCAGCCGGCCATGTTGTAGCTCTTGGACAGGGTGAAAAACTCCACCGCGATGTCCTTGGCGCCCGGCACTTGCATGATGGATGGCGCTTTCCAGCCGTCGTACACGATGTCGGCGTAGGCCAGGTCGTGGATCACCAGCACATCGTATTGCTTGGCCAGCGCGATCACGCGTTCGAAGAAATCCAGCTCCACGCACTGCGCGGTGGGGTTGGACGGGAAACCGAGGATCATCATCTTCGGCTTGGGGATCGAGCCGCGAATCGCGCGTTCCAGTTCGGCGAAGAAATCCACGCCCGGCACCAGCGGCACCGAACGCACCTGGGCGCCGGCAATCACTGCACCGTAGATATGAATCGGGTAGCTGGGGTTGGGCACCAGCACCGTGTCGCCCTGATCCAGGGTGGCCAGCATCAAGTGCGCCAGGCCTTCCTTGGAACCGATGGTCACGATGGCTTCGGTTTCCGGGTCGATATCCACTTCGTAGCGGTCCTTGTACCAGCGCGAAATCGCCCGGCGCAGCCGCGGAATGCCTTTGGAGGTGGAATAGCCGTGGGTGTCCTCACGCTGGGCGACTTGCACAAGTTTTTCGACAATATGCGGCGGCGTGGCGCCGTCGGGGTTGCCCATGCTCAAGTCAATGATGTCTTCGCCGCGCCGACGCGCAGCCATCTTCAGCTCGGCAGTGATATTGAATACATAAGGGGGGAGTCGATCGATGCGCGCAAAGCGGCGCGGCGAACCTTGTTCGGCCATTGTTGCCTCGAAGTACGTAAGCGCCCGGAACCGTCCGAGCGACGTTGGCCACTGCGGTGGCCTGCGGGGCAGACAATACGGTCGATGATGGCCAGTTGTCCAGATGCGTAGGAAAATTTTCTGCATGGAGTGCAGCGCGGATATGCCCCTATACTCGATGCGGGTTTGTGCCCTCATAAGAAGGAGACTGTTCGTATGGATCAGCAGACAAAACAACCGCTGGAGCCACGCATGGAAGCCGGCAAGGCCATGGTGATCGCCGGCGTACAGGGGCGTTATTCAAAGGCTACCGTGGGCGATATCCCTAAACTGTGGGAGTTGTTCGACACGTGCATCAAGGACATCAAGAAGCGCGTTGGCGGTGTGACGTATGGCGTTTGCCATAACCCCAGGCAGGGCGAATTCGACTACATCGCCGGGGTAGAGGTACCCACCAAAGCCGACGTACCCAGCAATTTCGAGTCTATCGAAATTCCGCCGCTCAACTACGCCGTGTTCCCCCATTACGGGCCCGTGCAGCAGCTAGCGCAGACGTACGAACGCATCATGTTCGAGTGGCTGCCGCATTCGGGCTACAAGGTGATGGGCGCGGATTTCGAGCGCTACAGCGCGGATTTCGATGGGCGCAAGGGCACGGGGACGGTGGAGGTTTGGGTGCCGGTGGGCGAAAGGGGCTGACTCAGTGCTGCAGGAACCGGCGAGCACCAAGCGACGCGCCGGTTCCGCAAACAGCGCTTAATCCTTGAAAATGTCTTCGAGTTCCTCAAGCACGGGGAGGCGCGCTGCTACCAGTTCCATTTCACAGTTCAAAGCAGCCATTACCCGAGCGTAGGCGCCCATCGAAACGGACATACTGCCTTGCTCAATCTCGATAATTTTCTGACGCGTAACGCCCGCCAGTTTGGCCAGATCTGATTGTTTATAGCCCTGGCGGAGCCGCTTTCCCCGAATCTGCTTTGCGAGTCTCAGCATGATGAGCGAAGCATCCATGTCACATAACCATTACATTGTCTTTGAGATGTTATGTTTACGTTACATTGGGTGAGCGTCAAGCCTCACTGGTAAATGTCCACCTTAGCCTGCGCTCATACCCAACCCGTCCCCTGTAAGCCTCGCCGCTATCCACCCATCCAGCCCCTAGATACAACCTCATCGCGGCCACATTGTCCGCGTCCACCGACAATTCCAGCGCCTTGATCTGCGGCCACGCTTGCAATGCCGCCGCGGGCAACGCCTGCAGGCAGGCCTTGCCGAAGCCGCGGCCTTGCTGATGCCGATCCACCTGCAAGGCGTGCAAGGTGGCGCTGTGTTCATCCGCCCAATGGGGCAGGCAAGGCGGGCGTTTGAGCAGCAGGAAGGCCACGGGCAGATCGTCGGCGAGCAGGGCGAAGCCTTTGATGCCGGCGGGGTTGGGGTTGACCAGCAGGCTGTTCAGCGCGCAATAAATATCACCGGAGTACGGCAGTTGCTCGGGATGCACTTGCAGGGTGTCGAGTTGCTGTTTCTGTACGAGGCTGAGCGTCTCATAGGGAACGAGGCGGGTTTCCATCGGGGGCGTGTCCGAAATCCTGCAAAGAGGGCGTGGATTCTAGCGGGTTTGCCGGGGGCGGAATTATTTTTCAGTGGTGTGTCGATTTGCCGTAGTGCCATTCGACTAAGGGTGTCTTCCGTATTTTCCTCCAGAAGAACCCCAGGAGTATCGCCATGAGCACTGCCATCAACACCCTGATCGAGCAATGGAAACAAGCCGTCAGCGCTAAGGATGTCGAGAAAATCGTCAGCTTCTATGCCGACGATATCGTCGCGTTCGACGCGGTCAACGCCCTCCAATTCAAAGGCAAGGCGGCTTACCAAGCGCACTGGAAAGCCTGCATGGCGTTCTGCCCGGGCCCCGGCGTGTTTGATTTTCACCAATTGCACATAGTCGCCGCAGACGAGATCGCTTTCGCCCATTGGCTCGCTCACTGCGGTGGCACCGGGCCGGACGGCGTGCTCAAAACCTGCTGGATGCGCGTCAGCGCCGGCTATCAATGCATCAATGGCCAGTGGAAAGTGGTGCATGAACATTGGTCTGCACCGTTCGACATGGAAACCGGCGCCGGTCTGTTCGACCTGAAACCTTGAGCGCTGAAGACTATAGTCAGTCGTCCGAAACCGGAGAACGCCATGAAATATCTGTGCCTGGTCTACAGCGCTGAAGCATTGCTGCACAGCCTGCCCGACAGCCCCAAGGACCCGGAATGCCACGCCTATGCCGAGGCGGTGCACGGCAGCGGCCGCATGCTTGCCGCCGAAGCGCTGGAGTCGGTGACCACCGCTACCACCGTGCGCATGCGCAACGGCAAGGTGTCGATCACCGACGGGCCGTTTGCCGAAACCAAGGAGCAACTCGCCGGTTTCTACCTGATCGAGGCCCGCGACTTGAATGAGGCTATCCAAGTGGCCGCCGGCATTCCGGCGGCTCGGGTCGGCAGTGTGGAAGTGCGCCCGGTGCGCGAACTGAATCTCTGAACATAACAACCCTAAGACTCAAGAGGTTTACCCCATGCCTACGCAACCTGCCGAGTTTGAATTGTCCATCAGCCGCGTGATCGACGCGCCACGCAGCCGGGTGTTCCGCGCCTGGACCGAGCCCGCCTTGCTCCAGCAATGGTGGGGCCCCCACGGCATGACCACCCCTGAGTGCGAAATGAACCTGTGGGTCGGTGGCCTGTTTCGCACGCTTATGCGTGCGCCGGACGGCGCTGAATACCCGACCCAGGGCGTATTCCTGGAAATCGACGCGCCACGACGGCTAGTGTTTACCGACGCCTTCACTGCGGGTTGGATTCCATCAGGCAAGCCGTTCATGACCGCCGAAGTCACCCTGCAGACAGTCGAGGGCGACAAGACCCTCTACACCGCACGCGCCATGCACTGGAGCGCCGAGGACAAACACGCCCACGAAGCCATGGGCTTTCACGATGGTTGGGGTCAGAGCCTGGATAGGCTGGTAACGCTGGTGACCCAGGGCATGCACGATTGACCCTGACGGTCGAGGCGCTCTACCGCAGCGAATCACGCCGGGTACTCGCGACGCTGATTCGCGTGCTCGGCGATTTCGACCTGGCCGAGGAAGCTCTGCACGAGGCGTTTTTCGTCGCGCTGCAGCGTTGGCCGCTGGACGGCGTGCCGGATAATCCGCGCGCCTGGCTGGTCTCGACCGGGCGCTTTAAGGCTATCGACCGTTTGCGCCGCCAGGCGCGGTTTACGCCGCTGTTGCAGGAACAGGCCGACGCGCTGGAAACGGCTGACTGGAGCGATGAAGACGTGGAAGACGACCGCCTGCGCCTGATTTTCACCTGCTGCCATCCGGCGTTGGCCGCCGATGCCCAGGCGGCGTTGACGTTGCGCGAGATCTGCGACCTCACCACCGAGGAAATCGCCCGGGCGTTTTTATCTACACCGGCCACCATCGCCCAGCGTATCGTGCGGGCCAAGGGCAAGATACGCGAGGCGAAAATCCCCTATCAAGTGCCGTCCCGCGATGAACTGCCCGAGCGTTTGGACAGTGTGTTGTGGGTGATTTACCTGGTGTTCAATGAAGGCTATTCGGCGTCCATGGGCGCCGACCTGACCCGTGAGGCATTGACGCGCGAAGCCATCCGTCTGGGGCGTTTGCTGCTGGAGTTGTTGCCCGAGCCCGAAGTCATGGGCCTGCTGGCGTTGATGTTGCTGCACCAATCCCGCCGCCCGGCGCGCACTTCGGCCGGAGGAGAGCTGGTGCTGCTGGATGAGCAAGACCGTTCGCTGTGGGATGCGTCCTTGATCACCGAAGGCTGCGCGTTGGTGGAGCAGGCGCTGCGCACACGGCGTTTTGGTCCCTATAGCCTGCAGGCGGCCATTGCGGCGGTGCATGCCGAAGCCACGCGTGCAGACGAGACAGACTGGCCGCAGATTGTCGGGCTCTACGACGCGTTGCTCAGAACAATGCCGTCAGCGGTGATCGAACTGAACCGGGCCGTAGCGGTGGCCATGCGCGACGGACCGCTGGCGGGATTACAGGCAATAGAGGGGATTCTGGCGCGCGGCGAGTTGCTGGATTACCACTTGGCGCATTCGGCACGGGGAGAGTTTTGCCGGCAACTGGGGCGTACCGAAGAGGCGCGCGCCGCCTACGCAAAAGCCTTGTCGTTGACCCGGCAAACCCCGGAAAAACGCTTCCTCGAACGCCGCCTCGCCGAACTCGAATCCCCCAAACACTAGCGTTCAAAAAATGTGGGAGCCCCCAGATCCCTGACTGGGGCCTCCGTAGGAGCGAGCTTGCTCGCGAAAAACGTCAACGATAACGCGCGCATCCTGGATAAGCGCGGTGGCCAGGAGTTCTTCGCGAGCAAGCCCGCTCCCACATTTTTTTGATCTTCATTGGCCCGAGGCGATCACTCCAGCATCGCACCCAACAACCAACTCCCCGCCGGGCCCGGTGGCTTTTGGCGTGACCACAACGCATCCACCGCCACCGCACGTGGCCAGCCGCGGGCCTTGAGCTCCACCAGGCGGTCGCCGCCAAACCGTTCGACCAGCCAGCGCGGGATCGGCGCCCAACCGAAGCCCAATTGCGCCATCTCCAGCAGCATCAGGTAACTGGGCGCCGACCATACGCGGCCGGTGGCGCGGGTTTCATTCGGGTTGAGAATGCTGGCCAGGCGCAATTCACGGTGCTGCTGCAAAGCCTGCGCGGTGATGTTGCGCAGGCCGGCGAGCGGATGCCCCGGGGCCACGAACAGGGCGATTTCAGTGCGCTCCTCGACGGGCGAGCTGGTCAAGTCCGGCGGGTAATCGGCCTGCTGTTCGATAAAGGCGATCTGCGCGCGGCCGCTTTGCACCAGGGCGATCAAGTCATCGCATTCGGCGATCAGGCACTCGAGTTCAAGGTCCGGGTAGCGCTGTTCAAAGGCGCTGAGGGTGCTTTCGAAACGGTCGGACTGGTAGGTATCCGACATGGCGATACTCAGCTTCGGCTCCAACCCGTGGGACAACTGGCTTGCCGCCAATTCAAGGCGACTGTTGGCCTCCAGCACCTGCTCGGCGCGTTGCAGCAACACATGGCCGGCCGGGGTCAGCGTCGGCTTGCGGCTGCTGCGGTCGAACAGCGCCACATCCAGGTCAATCTCCAGGCTTGCCACCGCCGCGCTGACGGTGGATTGGCTCTTGCCCAGCTTGCGCGCCGCCGCCGAAAACGAGCCTTGGGTGGCGGCCTGGACAAACGCCTGCAGCACTTCGTGGGAGGCCATGACTATCGCCTTGGTCGATGGTTATTAATTATGAAGTATCGATGGGCAGGGTAATGATGGCAACCGTCATCACCCATGGAGCCTCGTCATGAATCCGCTCAAATCGACAAAAGAACGTGTTTGCCAAGCTATCGGCTTCGAGGCGCTCGCCTTGTTGATCTGCACCCCGATGCTGGCGTGGATCATGGACAAACCCGCGATGGAGATGGGCCTGGTCACCCTGGCGATCAGCCTGCTGGCGCTGACCTGGAACGTGATCTTCAACGGCCTGTTCGACCGTCTCAAGACGCGCCTGCACCTGGCCACCAACGGCTGGACGCGCACGTTGCATGCGCTGCTGTTCGAAGGCGGCCTGATCCTGGTGTGCGTGCCGTTGATTGCGGCGTGGTTGAACATCAGCCTGTTGCAGGCGTTCATCCTCGACATCGGCGTGTTGCTGTTCTTCCTGCCGTACACCTATGTCTACCACTGGGGTTATGACGTGCTGCGTGAACGGCTTTTACAGAAACATGCCACCCGACGCTTCGATCCGCTGCCCGGTGATCCAATGGCTGGCGTCGGCCAACACGCTGGCGATGGCGCCGCCGATATCGTCCGGTAAGCCGGCGCGGCCCAGGGCGGTGTTGTTGGCGACCATGCCGTTGAGGGCCGCATTGTCGCGTACGGCGCCGCCGCCGAAATCGGTTTCGATGGCACCGGGGGCGAGGATGTTGACGCTGATGCCGCGCGCGCCAAGCTCTCTGGCCTGGTAGCGGGTCAGCACTTCCATCGCGCCTTTCATCGCCGCGTAAGCCGAATAACCGGGCAGGCTGAAGCGCGCCAGGCCGCTGGAAATGTTGAGGATACGCCCCGCGTCGCGGATCAACGGCAGCAGTGTCTGGGTAAGGAAAAATGGCCCCTTGAAGTGAACCGCCACCAAGTGGTCGAACTGGGCCTCGGTGGTCTCGGCGAAACTGGCGTGAATACCGATGCCGGCGTTGTTGACCAGGAAATCGAAGTGCTCCTGTGCGAACACGTCCTTGAGCACGCCGGTAACCTCATGGGCGAAGTCACCGAAGGTTGCGCTCTGGCCCACGTCCAGCTTCAACATCGCGGCGCGGCCACCGAGTTGCTCGATCTGCGCGACAACCGCCTGCGCTTCATCCGCCTTGCTGTGGTAGGTGCCGATGATGTCGACGCCTTGGGCCGCCAGGTGCAGCGCGGCGCTCTTGCCCAGGCCGCGGCTGGCGCCGGTGATCAGTGCGATTTTACGGGTCATGGTGGATGCCTCCGGTGAGTGATAGTGAAACGAGTGTATTTGTCCGACCCAGGCGTGATAAACAGCGCTATATCGGAATCACTGGCCGGATAAGGCGAACAATCCCATGAACAAGCTTGAGCTGTTGCGCACCTTCGTGCGTGTCACCGAACTGTCGAGTTTCACCGCCGCCAGCGACAGCCTGGGCCTGCCGCGCTCCACGGTTTCCGAGCATGTGCAGGCGCTGGAAGAACTGCTCGGCGCGCGGCTGTTGCAGCGCACCACGCGCACGGTGCAGGCGACCCAGGACGGCCGCGTGTTGTACGAGCGCAGCAAGGATCTGCTGGCGCACATGGAGGAACTGGAAGGTTTGTTTCGTCAGGATGAAGCGCAACTGAACGGGCGCATTCGCGTGGACATGCCCAACGTGATGGCGCGCGAACTGATCCTGCCGCGCCTGCCGCCGTTCATGGAGGCGCACCCGCTGATCGCCCTGGAAATCAGCAGCTCCGACCGTCAGGTGGACCTGATCGCCGAAGGGTTTGACTGCGTATTGCGGGTCGGCGCCCAGCCTGACCAAACGGTGGTGGCGCGGCGGGTGTGCAGCATGCCGATGGTTAACTGCGTCAGCGCCGGGTACCTCCAGCGCTACGGCCGCCCCGAGACGCTGGCCGACCTGGCGCAGCATCAGTTGGTGCACTACGTGCGGCCGTTGGGCGCGCGGTCGGCGGGTTTCGAATACCAGCATGGCAACAAAGTGCAGCGGGTGGCGATGGCGGGGCGTGTCACCGTGAACAGCACCGATGCCTACCAGGCCGCGTGCCTGGGCGGGTTCGGTATCACCCAAGTGCCGTTGCTGGGCATTCGCGGGTTATTGGCCAGCGGTGAGCTGGTGGCGGTATTGCCGGATTACCCGGCACCGCCGTTGGATGTGTCGCTGCTCTACGCCGGTCAACGGCATTTACCGTTGCGGGTGCGGGTGTTCATGGATTGGCTCGCCGCGACGTTGCAATCCCAGCTCTAGCGCCGCGCCGACAATTGCTGCGGCGCGAGGAAGGCGTCGTGGAAGTAATCGCGCACCGCCTGCATCGCCGGGGTGAACGCACGCTCACGGTGCCAGGCCAGCCCCACGCTCATTGGCGTGACCGGGTCGGTGACGGTCAGAGTTTCAATGCGCTTGCCTTCCAGGGACCAGGGGCGGTGCACCAGGTCTGACAGGATCGCCACGCCACTGCCATTGGCGACCATGCTGCGCACGGCTTCCACCGAACTGGTGCGCAAGCGCACCTTGGGCGTTTGCCCGGCCTGTTCCCAATAGCGCATGGCACTGTGTTCGGCTTCGTCGACGGTGAGCAGGATATAGGGTTCCTGGGCCACATCGGCCAGGCTCACCGCGCCGCGCTCGCACAAGGGGTGATGGCTGGGCAGCCACAGGCGGCGTTCGGAATTGAACAGGATTTCCGAGACGATCGCCGGGTGGGTGAGGTTGGCGGTGAGCACCACTGCCATGTCGAGCTGGCCGTCGAGCAAACCTTGCTCGATGGCCTGGCGCTCTTGCTCGAACACTTCGATGGTCACATCCGGGTGCCAGTGTTCCAGGCGCTGCAAATGGTGGGGCAGGAAGTAGCCGAGCACCGTGTAGCTGGCGGCCAGACGCAACACGCCGCGGGCGCGGTAGTCGGGCAGCGGGCTGTTGAGCGCGTCATCGACGCTGCGCAGGATCACATAGGCCCGGTTGAGAAAATGCCTGCCGGCGTCGGTCAGGTTCATGCCCTGGGCCGAGCGCACAAACAGTTGTACGCCGAGCATCGCCTCCAGCTCCTTGATCGCCGTGGTCACTGCTGACTGGGAGATGTTCAGGTGGATGGCCGCCTGGGAAATCTGGCCGATCTCGGCGGTGGCGACGAAATAACGGACTTGGCGCAAGGTCAGGGACATCTGCCGCTCCGGGCTATCTGATTTTCAGAAGATGGGTCATCTGATAATAGATCTTCCCAAGGGGTCAAGCCGCAGCCTACTTTTCCTGCATCACCCAGGCGGAGCGACTTCAATGCAGGCAGTGGATTTCAACTCAGACATGGGCGAAGGCTTCGGCCCCTGGACCATTGGTGATGGCGTTGACGCAGAGCTGATGGCCTATATCAGTTCGGCCAATATCGCCACCGGCTTCCACGCCGGCGACCCCGGCACCATGCGTCGCACGGTCGAGCGCGCCAAGCAATTGGGCGTGGCCATCGGTGCGCATCCGGGGTTCCGGGACCTGGTCGGCTTTGGTCGTCGCCACATCAACGCGCCGGCCCGGGAACTGGTGGACGACATCCTTTACCAGCTCGGCGCCCTGCGTGAAATCGCCCGTGCCCAGGGCGTGCCCCTGCAACACATCAAGCCCCATGGCGCGCTGTATATGCACCTGGCCCGCGACGAAGAAGCGGCGCGGCTGTTGGTGCAAAACCTGCAACTCGTCGAGCCGACGCTGTTGCTGTACTGCATGCCCAACTCGGTAATCTGGCGTGTCGCCAAGGAGCTGGGGCAGCCGGTGGTGCGCGAGTTCTATGCCGACCGCGAGTACGACCTCACCGGTTCCATCGTATTTACCCGCAACGTGCGCGCACTGGACCCCGCGACGGTGGCGGCGCGCGTCTTGCGAGCCTGCCAGCGCGGGCTTGTGCGTACCGTGGAAGGCGAAGACCTGTTTATCCAGTTCGATTCCATCTGCCTGCACAGCGACACGCCCGGTGCGTTGGAGCTGGTGGAAGCCACCCGTGAAGCGCTGGACCAGGCGGGAATCGTGGTCAGGACACCCCAATAAGATCGATCCATCATTTTTTGCCTGCCTTTCTACAATGATTCCAAGAGGAACAGACATGGCTGAAACGTCCCCCATCCGCTACAGCTTCGGCGGTGATGAACACCTGTTTGCCGAGGTCAGCGAGAGCATGTCCCTGGAGGCCTTTTTCAAAGGCATGGCGGTGACCCGCGCCGTGGAGCGCCTGGCGCTGGAGGGCGTGCTGGATGTGTGCCTGGCCAACGCGTCGTTCCAGATCCGCTTCGACCCCGACCGCATCGCGCCCCATGCGCTGCTGGATGCGGTGCAGACCGCCGAAGCCCAGGCCGTGGCCGAACGCACCTTGCACACGCGCATTATCGAAATCCCGGTGCTCTACAACGACCCGTGGACGCACGAAACCCTCATGCGTTTTCGCGACCGTCACCAGGATCCCAGCGGCACAGACCTGGAGTATGCCGCCCGCATCAATGGCCTGGCCGATGTCGACGCGTTTATCGCCGCCCACAGTGGCGCGCCGTGGTTTGTGTCGATGGTCGGCTTTGTCGCGGGATTGCCGTTCATGTTCCAGATGGTCGAACGCGAGCGCCAATTGCAGGTACCCAAATACCTGCGCCCGCGCACCGACACGCCGAAACTCACCCTCGGCCACGGCGGCTGTTTTGGCTGCATTTATTCGGTGCGCGGTGCCGGTGGTTACCAGATGTTCGGCGTGACCCCGGCGCCGATCTACGACCCGGCGCAGCAACTGGCCTACCTCAAGGAACACATGGTGTTCTTCCGCCCCGGCGATATCGTGCAGTTCAAACCGATCGAGCGCGATGCCTACGACCTGGCCGTCGCCGACGTGGACGCAGGACGTTTCGATCTGCGCATCCGCCCGGTGGAATTTTCCCTCGATGCCTTTCTCGTCGACCCCGTGGGTTATCCGAAAACCCTGCAGGAGGCGCTGGCATGATCAAGGTCCTCAAACCCGGCCTGGCCACCTCTGTGCAAGACCTTGGCCGCGAAGGCTATTACCACTTGGGCATCCCGCCGTCGGGTGCGCTGGACCAGTACGCATTGAGCGCGGCCAACCACCTGGTGGGTAACCCGCTGGACGCGGCGGGGCTGGAATGCACATTGATTGGCCCCGAACTGGAGTTTCAACAGGATGCCTTGGTGGCGCTCAGCGGCGCGCTGATGTCGCCGCGCCTGGACGGCGACGTGGTGCATCAGGACACCGCCTTCCACGTGCGCGCCGGGCAGGTGTTGCGCTTTGAATTCCCCAGGGCCGGCGCGCGGACCTACCTGGCGGTGGCCGGTGGTATCGACGTGCCGCTGGTACTCGGCAGCCGCTCGACCTACACCCTCGGCGCGCTCGGTGGGTTCCACGGTCGGCGCTTGCAGGAGGGCGATCTATTGCCCATCGGTGAGGCCAGCGACACGGGCCGCGCGGGCAACAGCCTGCCGATGGCGTTGCGCCGCTCGGTGGGCGGTGATGTGACCCTGCGCGTGGTGCCTGGGCTGTATTACGAGCGGCTGACGGAGGCGGCCAAACGCAGTTTTTTTGCCGAGCCGTGGACGGTAGGCTCCGAGGCCGACCGCATTGGCTATCGGTTCAAGGGCGGCAGTGCGCTGGGCTTCCAGCCGCGTGAGCAGCCGTTTGGCGCAGGATCGGACCCGTCGAACATCGTCGACAGTTGCTACCCGATTGGTTCGATCCAGGTACCGGCGGGTCTGGAGCCGATTGTGCTGCACCGGGACGCGGTCTCGGGTGGCGGCTACGCGATGATCGGCACGGTGATCAGTGCCGACCTGGACCTGATCGGGCAGATGCAGCCGAACCAGCGGGCGGGGTTTGTGGCGGTGACGCTGGAAGAGGCGTTGGAGGCGCGGCGGGTGTACAAGAAGCGCCTCAAGGCAATGGCTGGACTCTTCATCCACTGAATGGATGCAACACCCATGTGGGAGCTGGCTTGCCTGCGATAGCTATTTGTCAGTCCCCCTTGCAGGGCCTGATATACCGCTATCGCAGGCAAGCCAGCTCCCACAGTTTTGTCCGGTGGTGTGTCAGAAGAGTTGGGTGAACAGCCAGTACAAGCTGCCCGACAGTAGGATGGCGGCTGGTAATGTCAACACCCACGCCATCAGCAAGTTACGGATGGTCTTCATCTGCAAGCCACCGCCATTGGCCACCATCGTCCCCGCCACACCGGAGGACAACACATGGGTGGTCGACACCGGCAACCCATACATATCCGCCGCGCCAATGGTCAGCATCGCGACCATTTCGGCCGAGGCGCCCTGGGCGTAGGTCAGGTGCGTCTTGCCGATTTTTTCACCCACGGTCACCACGATGCGCTTCCAACCCACCATGGTGCCCAGGCCCAGGGCGATCGCCACGGCGATCTTCACCCACAGCGGAATAAAGCGTGTGGCGTCGTCGATCTGCTGCTTGAACAGTTGCAGCTTGCCTTGGGTATCGGCATCGAAGTTACCCACCTTGCCCTTGTCCATCAGGCGGATGGTTTCGCTGGTCAGGTACATGTCGTTACGCACGTTGCCGACGGCCTCGGCGGGCACTTTGGCCAGGGAGCCGTAGCCTTTGACCTCCTCACCGATATGCCCGGTGAGGGCGGCGAGGGCCGGCACCAGTTCCGCCGTGGGTTCCTTGGTGCGCACATAGGCCGAAAGGACCGGTCGCGGGTCGCCCGCCAGCAGCTGCGGTGCGCTTTTCACCAGGGCCACTTGGGTGACTTCAGCCACCGCGGCAAACTGCAACGACTGTTCGGCCGGCATGGTGCGGTTCAGCGCGTAGGCCATCGGCAGGGTCCCGACCAGGATCAGCATGATCAGGCCCATGCCTTTCTGCCCATCGTTGGAACCGTGGGCGAAGGACACACCGGTGCAGGTGGCAATCAGCATGCCGCGGATCCACCACGGAGGCGGGGCGTCGCCTTTGGGTGCCTTATACAACGCGCGGTTCTTGACGAAGGCCCGCAGCGCCAGCAACAGCATCGCCGCAAAGGCAAAACCGATCAGCGGCGACAGCAGCAGCGCGTAACCGATCTTGAGCGCCTGGCTCCAATCCACGCCGCTGGTACCGTCACGCCCGTGCATCAAGGCATTCGCCACGCCGACGCCGATGATCGAGCCGATCAGGGTGTGGGAAGAGGAGGCCGGCAAACCCAGCCACCAGGTGCCGAGGTTCCACAGGATCGCGGCGATCAGCAGCGCGAAGATCATCGCAAACCCCGCCGATGAACCCACCTGCAGAATCAGCTCGACCGGCAACAAGGCAATGATGCCGAACGCCACCGCACCGCTGGAAAGCAGCACCCCGAGAAAGTTGAAAAAGCCCGACCACACCACCGCAAAATGCGGCGGCAGCGAGTTGGTGTAGATCACCGTCGCCACGGCGTTGGCGGTGTCGTGGAAACCGTTGACGAATTCGAAGCCCAAGGCAATCAACAGCGCCACGCCCAGCAGCAGGAACGGCGTCCAGGTGGTGACTTGGGCGCCCATTTCGCGCATGTCATGCATCAGGCTGTAGGCGGTGAACAACAGGCCCATGGCGAGCACGGCGAAGAAGATGATCACCGTCACCAGGCCGGGTTTCTTGTCGAGCCTGGTTTGGGGGCTTGCGGATGAGGTATGAGGGGAGGCAGTCAGGGAAGGGGTGGCCATGCCGGGGCATCCAGTGTGATGAGGATGTCGTTCATATTCATTGCAGAATGTTACAGAGATGCTGCGGCAGGTCAGTGTTTGGCGGGATTGGTTATGCCGCTGGTCCAGTAGGCACTACAAAACGAATGTGGGAGCTGGCTTGCCTGCGATAGCTATTTGTCAGTCCCCCCTGCAGGGCCTGATACACCGCTATCGCAGGCAAGCCAGCTCCCACAGTTGATCATTATTTCAAGTCGAGAACTTGCGGAAGGCCCAACGCCCGGCAATCAAGGTAAACGTTGCCACCAACGCCACCAATATCCAGAACCCTTCCGGGTCCTGGGAAAGCGGTACGCCGCCCACGTTCATGCCGAAAAAACCGGCGATGATGTTGATCGGCAGCGCCAGCACCGTGACCACGGTGAGGGTAAACAGCGTGCGGCTGCTTTGCTCGTTGAGGTTGGCGGCGATCTCTTCCTGCAACAGCTTGATGCGTTCGCCCAGCGCCGTCAGGTCGTTGATCACCAGCGCAAACTCTTCGGTGGACTTGCGCAACTCCTTCACGTCTTCCTTTTGCAGCCACTGCGGCGGACGGTTGAGCAGGCGCAGCAGCGAGCCCGGCTCCAGCGCCAGCAAGCGTTGCAGGCGCACCAGCACCCGGCGCGCCGCGCCCAGTTCGGCGCGGTTGGTGGACAAGCGTGAGGACAGCAGTTGGTCTTCGATATGGTCAACGCTGATGCTGGTCTTGCGCACGATCTGGGTCAGTACTTCACCCTGGTCGCGCAGCAGGTGCACCAGCAAGGCCAGTGGCGAGCGGAAACTCTCGCCGGCCTTGACCGACGAACGCAGCTTGTCCACCGAGTGCAAAGGTTGCAGGCGCGCACTGATCAACAGGCGGCTGCGGGCGCACACCCACAGCGTGGAAATGTCCGACGACACCATGCTGCTGAAGTTGAACACCACATCGTTGACCACCGCCAGCAAGGCCGAGTCGACGTGTTCGATGCGGGTGGAGCGCGAGCCTTCATGCAAGGCTTCGAAGAACTCTTCCGGCAGGTCCAGGTGCGCCTGCATCCAGCGCTCGCACGCAGCGTGGGCCAGGTTCAGGTGCAGCCATAAGAACTCTTCCGGATCGCCCGGCTGTTGCAGGGCCTGCAGCGCCGTGGCCGAGTCTATCTGTTCGCCTTTTTCACCTGGGCGAAAACGGAAACCGTAAAGCAGGCCAAACAGGTCTGAGTCCTGATGGCTGTGGTCGATGCTGTGGTTCATGGCGGCTCGCAAAGAAAAGGCCTGTAGGACGTTTCACAGGTCGCGTGGCGAATCATTGCAGGCAAATTTGACATTTTTATGACGATTTTGAATTTATTTCGGTTGGATGACAGTTTATTGACCGTTCGTCTGTGCTCGGTCAAGAAGGCTCTATTCCGGCCGATTCAGAGCATAACAACCGCTGCGGACAGGCGGTGCTTTTGTCGACAGGGATGTCCGGCGTGCAGACGCCACTTACCTGTATTGAGACTTTCCCAATGAATGTTTTGCGAACCTCTTTGAGAGCACAAATCCTGTCGCTGCTCGGCGGCAGCTTGCTGGCGATACTGTTGATTGCTCTGGCGTGTTTCAACTTCCTCTCCGATGGCGTGCACAGTTATCGCAGCCTGCTTGAAGGGCCCCTTCGCACGTCCCAGCTGATTGACGAAGCCAACCTGCAATTCAAGGTGCAGGTGCAGGAATGGAAAAACGTTCTGTTGCGTGGCAAGCAACCTCAGGATCTGGAGAAATACTGGAGCCAGTTCCAGGACCGGCAACGCGATGTACAAGGCATCCTCGCGCGTTTGGTGACCCACACCGGCGATGATCCGGCCTTGAGCCGGCGCATCGACACCCTGCGCCAGGAGCACCAGCAACTCGGCGCCGCCTACCAGAAGGGCCGCGACGCGTATGTGGCGGCGGGAGGCGATGCGGCGGCCGGCGACGCTGCGGTCAAGGGCGTGGACCGTGCCGCCAGTGAGCAGATGAGCGCGCTGGTCAATGACCTGCGCGCCCAAGGCAATCAACAATCGCTGAGCATCAGCGCCTATGCCGAGCGCACGGTAATGCTGGGCCTGGCAATCATGCTGCTGTCCGGCGTGGTGATTGGCCTGTTCAGCCTGTGGTTGATCAACCGCAACCTGATCCTGCCGATCCGTGGCTTGATCGACTACGTCACACAATTGAGCCACGGCCGCTTCGCCGAACGTGTGGCCAGCCGCCGTCAGGATGAGCTGGGCCATCTGGCCGCTGCCGCCAATACCTTGCGCGATTTCCTTGCCGAGACCTTCAACCGCTTGCAGCGCAGCGCCACCGACCTGGTCAGCGCCAGCGGCGAACTCAACTCGATCGCCGGGCAGATGGCCACCGGTACCCAGGAACAATTCAACCGCACCGACCAAGTGGCCACGGCCATGGCCGAAATGTCGGCCACCGCCCAGGAAGTTGCGCGCCATGCCGCCAGTGCCTCGCGCGCTGCCGATGAGGCGGATCATTCAGCCCGCGAAGGCGGTGAAGTGATGCAATTGACCATCGCCACCATCGGCCAGATGCGCAACGAAATCCTCAACACCGGTACTATCATCCGCCGTCTGGAAACCGACAGCGTGCGCATCGGCAAGGTGCTGGAAGTGATTCGCGGGATCGCCGAACAGACCAACCTGCTGGCGCTCAACGCCGCTATCGAAGCGGCCCGCGCAGGCGAAGCCGGCCGCGGTTTTGCGGTGGTGGCTGATGAAGTGCGCAGCCTGGCGCAACGCACGGCGGCGTCGATCATCGAGATCAACGGGATTATCGAGGCCGTGCAAACCGGCGCGGTGAATGCGGCCGAAGCCATTGTGAGCGGGCAATCGTGCAGCGATGACAGTGTGCAAAAAGTGACGCAGGCCGGCGCCATGCTCACGCATATAACCCAGGCGGTGGAGGCGATCCGCGACATGAATCGCCAAATCGCCACGGCAGCCGAGGAACAGACGTCGGTGGCCGAGGATATCTCGCGCAACATCACCCAGATCACGACCGTGGCCACGGCCAACCTCGATAACGTCAAGCGCACCGAATCGGCAAGCCAGAATCTGCGCGGGTTGTCGGCCGAGTTGAATGAAGTGACGGCGCGATTGGGCGCCTGACCGTCAAGACCCGCGTACTTGGGTAAAAAAAACGCCAACTAAGTTGGCGTTTTTTTACAGTCCGGATCAAGTGTCCAGCTTGTCTTCCAGCACGGCGCCGGTCTTGGCGTCGAGCTTCACTTCATAGTTCTTGCCGGCGGTGTCGGTCAGGTCGACTTCGTAGACCAGCACGCCGCTGTTGTTGTGGTCCAGCTCGGTGTCGTTGATGGTGGCGCCAGCATGTTTGGCTACGGCGGCAGCGTTGAGTTTCTCGAAAGGCATCACGGCGCCGGACTTGAGCAGGCCGTCAATCTGATCCGGACGAACATCCGCCTGGGCCAGGCCGGCGGTCAGGGTCAGGGCGGTGGCAGCGAACAAAGCGGTCAAGGTTTTCATGGTGTGTGTCCTTCTGGTTGAGCTGTTTAAGTGGCGCCAGATTAACCGGCGCAACTTAACTCATCCTTAATGGCGCACTGACACCAATGCTTGCCCGATCAGTACTTATAGTCGTTCAGCAGGTCCTGCACGCTGGACGACGGCCAGCGCTTGTAGAACTTCAGCAGTTCGGCGGCGCGGTTGGTGAAGATGCCGTCGACGCCGGCCTTCATCACTTTGTCGAAATCGACCGGCTCATCCACGGTATAGACGTGCACCAGCAGGCCTTTGTCGTGGGTCAGCTTGTTCATTTCAGGCTTCACCAGGTCGGTGTAGCTCTGGTCGCCGTGGTCGGTCAGCTCAGCCGATGGGCCGGTGCCGATGGCGCCGAGGCTTTTGGCCTGGTCGACCCATTTTTCGAACTCGGCGGCATCCTTCGGCTCTTGCTTGGCGTAGTAGGCGGCCTTGGTCGGTTCGCCGGATTCGGCGAAGGTCACCTTGGACTTGGGTTCGATGCTGCCTTCACCCACCCACAACAGCAGGATTTTCGGGGTGTTGGGCATTTCTTTCTGCAGCTCTTTGAGGCTGGCCACTTCGAAGGTTTGCAGCACCACGCGGCCCTTGCCCTGGCCGACGCCGGTGTTGCTCTTGCCCAGCTTGGAACCGGCGGAACTCAGCCAGCCTTTATCCAGCAGCTTGTTCTTCAGGTCGGCTTCGATGCCCGGGAATTGCTTGGGCTCCTTGGTTTCGATGTACAGGCCGGGTTTGTGCTGCGGGTTGCCTTCGGCGATCTTGATGATGTCGTCCAGGCTCAGGATCTTCAGGCCGATAAAGCCTGGGCGCGCGCGGTCCGGGTAGGCGGCGTTGAACCAGCTGCCGGCGTCGAGGGTTTGCAGTTCTTTCCAGGTGAACTCGTTGGCCGGGGCGTCCTTGCGGTCGGGGAACTTGGTGGCCACGTCGGTGGTGCGCTGCAGATTGTTGTCGTGCAGGGCGAACAATACGCCGTCCTTGCTGCGCTGCAGGTCCAGTTCCAGGTAGTCGGCGCCCAGGTCACGCGCGATCTTGTAGGCCGCCGCGGTGGACTCGGGGGCATCGTAGGAAGCGCCACGGTGGGCGATCACGGCAGGGTAGGGGATGCCTTCGCTGGTCGCCAATTCAGCCGGGCTGATCGGGTCGGCAGCCTGTGCCTGGCCAAGGCCGAGCATCAGGGCCAGCAGCAGGGCGCTCTTGGTAAACGTGGCAGGCATATGCGAAGTCCTTTCATGAAGGTAGCTTTGAGAAGGCCTCCTTTTTAACAATTGATTGCGTAAGGCGCTATCACCAAACCGACATTAACGTGCGCGCGGGCAAAAAAAAATCGGGTTTTCTGGGGACCCATTGCAGTACTCTTGCCTCTAGCTGCCCCGTCAGAGGGCGGTACTTTCCGCCACGCGTGTAAACCATCTTTCCAGTCCCTGTAGGACTTTTCAGTGAGGTTTACCATGCGCATCACCTCCGAGCTTATCTGCCAGGCCGCCGACCACCTCCACGGTTTTGTCGGCCTCAACCGCAAGACCGGCCACTATATTGTGCGTTTCAGCGAAGACGCATTTGGCATGGACGTGGCCGATGACGGCATCATCCCTACTGCGGAATTCGTTTGGTTGCCGGGCCCGGAGCAGACCATGACCCTGTCCCGCGAACGCATCCAGTTGTTGCTGGACCAGAATATCGACGACCGTATCAACATTACCGAGCCGCTGCGGGTTTACATGAGGCGAGTGGAAATTCCCCAGATCAGTGCGTTGCGCAGTCTGGTGAGCTGAATCGATACAAATTTCTGATCTGTGGAGATCCAAACTGTGGGAGCGGGCTTGCTCGCGAATGCGGTATTTCAGACAAATATTCAGTGGCTGACACACCGCATTCGCGAGCAAGCCCGCTCCCACAGGGGTAAGCATTTCAGGTTTCGAATGCGTAGGCCCGTTCGACTTTGCACACCCGAGTGTGGAAGGCCGAGTACCAACTGGCACGCCCTTGTTCACGCACCGCTCGATGCTCGGCCTGCTGCTTCCAGGCCAGGATCGCCGCCTCACTTTCCCAGTACGACACGGTGATCCCCAGGCCGTCTTCCCGTGCCGATTCCACGCCGAGAAACCCCGGTTGTTCGCGCGCCAGTTCCAGCATGCGCTTGGCAGCCTGGCCGTAACCTTGATCGCCCTCGGTGCGCTGTGAGCTGAAAATCACCGCGTAGTAAGGCGGGGCGGGCGTGTTGGCAATCATGCCGACACCGCCTGGCAGGCTTTGAGCAGGGCCAGCGCCAAGGGCGGAGTGACGCCCTTCAACGCGGCGCGTTCGGGCTGGAACAGCGTGGCGACGAAGAACGGATGGTTGAGCAATTCCACCGCGCGCAGGTCGCCTGCCGAATCGTGACCGCTGGGGTTCAGGTCGCCTTCCAGCAGGGCATCGAGGAATTCAGGGTTCACGCCGTAGCGGCATCGATAGCCTTCCTGCGCGTCAAGGCGGCCGTAGGCTTCGGCGATGCGGGTGTAGGGCACCAGGCGTAGGGTGTCGATGGCTTCCACCAGCGCGCAACTGAGCGGCGCGATCACTGCGCGCTTGGACTCTGGAGCGAGTTCGCCATGTTCGGCGTCGGCCCAGCCCAGCACGTTGCGCGCATATTCCAATACCGCGTGTTGAAACCCGCCGCAGGTGCCGAGGAACGGTCGCCCTTGCTCGCGGGCAAAACGGATCGCCCGCAGGGCGCCGTCGGTGTCGCGGTAGGGGCTGGCGGGCACGCACCAGAAACCGTCGAAGCCGTGGAGGGTTGCCGGCATGGCATCCGTGTCCAGCCATTGCACATGAACAGTCAAACCCAACGCATCGGCCGCTTGTTGCAGCGCTACGGGAATCGCCTGGTGGGCGATCACATCCGGGTTGTAATCGCCGATCAGGGCGAGGTGCAGAGGCGTGGTTTTCATCGTGTACATCCCTTCGCTTGTGGTGTCCTGGGGCGCATTATAGATTGGCGTCCACGCAATCAATATTGGCGTTTGCCCACATGCTCAATGCAGCCACGCACTATTCAATTGACTACCCTGACCTGTCGCTGATCCTGGCCCTGGTGCGCGGCGGCACCCTGGCGCGGGCTGCGGCATTATTGCGGGTGGATGTGTCCACGGTGTTTCGCGCGGTGCGGCGACTGGAAGCGGCGCTGGGCCAGACGCTGTTTGAAAAAAGCCGCGCCGGCTACCTGCCCACCAGCCTGGCCAGCAACCTGGCAGAGCAGGCGGAACGCGCCGAACAAGCCCTGGAAGCGGCGCGTATGGGGGTGGAGCAGGGCGCAGAAGTGATCAACGGCACGGTGCGCCTGACCTGCACCGATTCGGTCCTGCAAGGCGTGTTGCTGCCGGCGCTGGCCCAGTTCATGCCGCACTACCCGGCGCTGACCCTTGAACTGAGCACGTCGAATGATTTCGCCAACCTCAGCCGTCGCGACGCGGATATCGCCCTGCGCCTGACCCGCACGCCGCCGGAGCATCTGGTTGGCCGTTGCCTCGGGCGCGTGGCCTATCAGGTCTGTGCGAGCCCGGATTTCGCCCGCCAGCACCAGGGACGCGCGTTGGCAGACCTGCCCTGGATCGCCCCGGATGATTTCCTGCCCGACCACCCCACGGTCGCCTGGCGCCGTGAGCACCTGCCCGGCGTGCGCCTCAGCTATCGTTGCAACAGCCTGTTGTCGGTGACTGAATTAGTGCGCGCCGGGCTGGGCGTGGCGGCATTGCCGGACTTTCTGCTGGAGGCCGGCCTGCAACCGCTGGGCCCTGCGTTGGCGGGGTACGACACGGCATTATGGTTGCTCACGCGTCCCGATTGCCGTGCGTTGCGTTCGGTGGTGACGCTGTTCGATGAGTTGGGCAGGCATGTGCAGATAAAGTCTGATCATTGCGCGGCCTTCGCCTTGTAGTGAGCGGGCTTGCCCCGCGCTGGGTGGCGAAGCCGCCCCAACAAAGACACCACCGAGTCTCAGGATAAATCAGGTCGCCTGGTTTGGGGCGGCTTCGCCACCCAGCGCGGGACAAGCCCGCTCACTACAGGTCCTGTCAGCCAGCAAGCATGAAGATTGGGCATCAAGATAGGTCAGCTGCCGCCCCGCTCGTTGGCAAACGCACTCACTGCCTGCACGGCTTGGCTGGTGCCTTCGCGAATCTGCAGGATCGCTGCGCCGGCACGGTTGGCCAGGTCGACACCCAGCGCCGCACGGTCGCGGGTGCCGTCCATGCTGTGGATGGCCTGGCGGGTTTCGTCCTGGATCATCGCGATCATGCTGGAAATCTCCGCCGTCGAACCGCTGGTGCGCGCCGCTAGTTGCCGTACTTCATCCGCCACCACGGCAAACCCGCGACCTTGTTCGCCGGCACGCGCGGCCTCGATGGCGGCGTTGAGTGCCAGCAGGTTGGTCTGGTCGGCAATGCCGCGGATGGTGTTGACGATGGTGGTGATCTGCTGCGAACGCTCGCCCAGCTTGGCGATCAGTTGCGAGGAACCGTCGATGTCGGCGGCAATGTCGCGCATGCCGCTGGCCGTTTGCTGGATCACCTCGGCACCTTTTTCGGCGATGTCCCGGGTGTTCAGGGAAATGTGGTACGCCTGGGCGGCACTGGCGGCGTCGGCGCTGTGTTGTTGCACCATGGCAGTGACGTCCGAAGCGAACTTGACCACTTTGCATAGGCGCCCGCTGGCGTCGTAGACCGGGTTGTAGTTGGCTTCGAGCCATACGGTGTGGCCGTGTTTGTCCACGCGTTCGAACTGGCCGCTGAACAACTCGCCCTGGTTCAGGCGCTGCCAGAAATCACTGTAGGCCGAGCTGTTGGCCACCTCGGCGGTGCAGAACAGGCGGTGATGCTGGCCCTGGATCTGCGCCAGGCTGTAACCCATGCGCTGCAGGAAATTGGCGTTGGCGGTGATGATGGTGCCGTCGAGGTTGAACTCGATCACCGCCATGGCACGGCCAATGGCTTCCAACTTGGCATTGGCTTCGCTTTCGGCCTGCAGGCGCGGGGTGACGTCCATCGCGTACTTCACCACTTTGGTCACTTGGCCCGCGTCATCACGCACCGGGTTGTAGCTGGCTTCCAGCCACACCGACTGGCCGTCGCCGGCCACCCGTTCAAAGGTACCGGACTGGAATTGGCCATTGCGCAGGTTCGACCATAGCTGGCTGTACTGCGCGCTACGGGCGAACGCGGGCGTACAGAACATCCGATGGGGCTGGCCTTGGACCTGCTCGGCGCGGTAGCCCATGGTCTGGAGGAAGTTGGCGTTGGCCCGCAACACGTTGCCGGACAGATCGAATTCGATCACTGCCATGGAGCGCTCGATGGCGTCCAGCAGGCTGGCCTGTTGCGCGATGGTGTGTTGCAGAGTGTTGACGGTTTTTTTATGGGCGGTGAATAACATATTCGATGCTCGGGCAAGCAGCCTTCTAGGGTTTCCGTGGGTATGCGCCTGCCCCCGTAAGGTATCCGCCATACGGTTGACTAGCTCATTGTCAGCTTCCTTGCACTGACAGAGGGGGGATGGAACAACGGGTTCAGAGTGATCAGCCTGACAAGAAGTTCGCCCAAGGGGCAGGTCCTTTTTTGGCTAGACGACCAATGGTGGCATTTTGATTTTTATTTGCTGCAGAGTTGGCATATTTGCCAGGTCGATGAGGCTGCTGGCGCGGCCGAGGGCGCGGGGATTAATGAGGGCGATTGGGCGGGATTTCGTAGCCGGCCAGGAACAGGTCAATGGCTGACTCGATCACGCTGGCCTGGCTGGCGGCGTCGAGCACCGGTTGGCCCAGTGTGATCTGCGGCCAGAAGGCGAAAGCCTTGAGCAGGCTCTGTATCTGGTGCGCGGCAAAGGCCGGGTCGGCGCAGTTGAGCCGGCCATCTGCCTGGGCGGCGCGTACCCATTGGGTGAAGCCTTCTTCGCGCTGGCTCAGGCGGCTGACCATGTCTTGCGCACGTTCCGGCGAATGAATGGTGGCGGCGATGGCGACCCGGGCCAGGTCGAGGAAATTGGCATCCGCCATCATCTGCATCTTCGCTTCCAGCAAACCGCGCAATTGTTCGCGCAGCGGGCGGTCGCTGGCGTAGGTGACGTCGAGTTGCGCGACGCTGCTGGCCCAAAGTTGATGGAGGATTTCGGCGAACAGCTCTTCCTTGCTGGGGAAGTGGTTGTACACCGTGCGCTTGGAAACGCCGGCGGTGGCGGCGATCTTGTCCATGCTGGTGACCTCGAAACCGTTTTCACGAAACTCGGCGATGGCGGCTGCCACGATAGCTTCGCGTTTACGGTCGGTGAGGCGTTGAGGGACAGTCATGGGTGGCGTTCGGCTCTTCGAGGAAATTACACTCGGTAGTTTACTTGCTGCGGGTTTTGTTGCAATCTTGAAACTACACTGTGCAGTGTAGTTTATCAGCGATCCGTAGGAGTCACCCGGTAATGGCCACGATCTCATCCCGTGTCGATGCTTCGCCAGCGGCGCCCAAGCAGGCCCAGGGGCACTTCCACAACGATGCCCCCGTGCCGCAGGGTGGTTTCGGCAAGACCTTGCGTATTTTCTGGAACATGCTGTTCAACAAGCCGCGCAGCACGCGACCGGTGGGGCAGATTCCAGTGCAGGCGCTGACCCGCGAGCAGTTGCTGGCGGCCCCGGATCACAGCGTGTTTCGCCTCGGGCATTCCACCATTTTGCTGAAAATGCGCGGCAAATTCTGGCTGACCGACCCGGTGTTCGCCGAGCGTGCGTCACCGTTCAGTTGGGCCGGCCCCAAACGTTTCCATGCGCCGCCCATCAGTATTGAAGCGTTGCCACCGTTGGAAGCGGTGATTCTTTCCCACAACCACTACGACCACCTTGACCGCGCGGCAGTCATCCTATTGGCCGAGAAGACCCGCTATTTCCTTGCGCCACTGGGTGTGGGCGACCTCCTGATAAAGTGGGGGGTGGAGGCCGGCAAAGTCCGCCAGTTGGATTGGTGGCAGGGTACGGAGGTGGATGGCATTCGCTTTGTCGCCACGCCTGCGCAACATTTTTCCGGGCGCGGCCTGTTTGACGCCAACCAGACCCTGTGGTGTTCCTGGGTGATGATCGATGGCGCCCGCCGGATTTTTTTCAGCGGCGACACCGGCTACTTCGATGGCTTCAAGCGCATTGGCGAACAGTACGGCCCGTTTGATCTGACCCTGATGGAAACAGGTGCTTACAACGTCGATTGGCCCCATGTGCACATGCAGCCGGAGCAAACCCTGCAGGCCCATATCGACCTCAAGGGTCGCTGGTTGCTGCCGATTCACAACGGCACCTTCGACCTGGCGTTCCATTCCTGGCATGAGCCGTTCGACCGCATCATGGCCCTGGCCTGGGAGCGCAACGTGTCGATCACCACACCGCCGATGGGGCAGGCGTTCAGTTTGACCCAACCTGAACGTGGGTATGCGTGGTGGCTGGAGGTTGAAACCCAAGGCGCGCAGGAACACCTCGCCAACTGACGGGAGCGGCGTCGGAAAAAACGGCGTCGGAAAAAGGAGTTTTCAAGCTGTTTCAGAGCTGCGACAGGCGCCAGGCAAGGGTGCGATGATCCCCGGAAAATCATTGGCCGTGGCACAGGGTTTTATGGAAAGTAAATGTACGAAATATTGGCGAGCCGGGATCCCTTGCCCTGCGGGCGAACCTGCCTCTGTACTCGCTGCGCTGTCAGGTCTGGCAGCGATGTCCAGCGACCCTGCGAGCCCCAGGGCTATCGCATTTGGTGTCGATCCCCACACGCCTGGCAAACCGGAAACGAGCGTCCCGATTCCGGGATACGATGCCCCAGGGCTTCCCCTCAAACCCCTGCGCGATCCATCGCTGTCACTGATTGCCCTGGGTGGCGTCGATCCGTCAGGCCCGGTGATGGTGGAAGTCCCCCTGGTCCAAAACAACACCTCCTTTACGGGCTCTCACGCAGTACGCGGCAGGCGCGTGGGGTTTGCCGAGCGGTTTGTGGATGCTCAGGAACAGGAGATGATCGAACACAATCCGTCTTTTCTGAGAGCGCTGGATGTCCTGCGCCGAGCGGGCGCTGAGCTGGTACCGGTGCATGCGCATCGGGCCAATCACACCCCTCATGCCCGTAATGAAATCGATGAGCTTGCGCGTGAATATCGATTGGACGCCTTGGTGTCCGACAGCCGCAGCAGTGCCTTCCATGGCGCCTGCGCAAGCGACTGTCCGGGGGTTGGCGAGCCACTCGAGGATGGCGCGACGCTTTGGTTCTACGGCGCACGATGGGCGAAGGACTGGCTGGCAAGTCTGGTGCAGGAATATCGAAGCGTTCATCGGTTGATGGGGCCACACCAGAAGCCACCCGCTGCGTTGAACTATCCCACACCGTGAGTGGCCCGTGTCGCGCAGCCTGGGAGAAGAGGAGTTTTTAGACTGGCCCACGGATCAACGTCGATCCTTCGTCATTTCTTACTCCTCAAGAGGTCTTATGTTAGGTATCGCATATGGAATGGGCTCCCTCGTCCGGCAATTCGTACAGTCCTTCAATGGTGACTATTCCTCCGTCGCTTCAACGCCCGTCCCCCCAGGTACCGAGTACCTCAGTGTCAAAGAGCTGGGCGCGCAAATGTCCCGGCCGGGCGGGCTGACCTCGGCGGACCTGGTCACTTACTTGCAGGAACGGATCCGCAAAGTGGATCCGCAATTGCGCTCCGT
Organism: Pseudomonas cedrina subsp. cedrina; assembly: GCF_001983175.1. GTDB lineage: Bacteria > Pseudomonadota > Gammaproteobacteria > Pseudomonadales > Pseudomonadaceae > Aquipseudomonas > Aquipseudomonas cedrina. Next base: position 235,058 of record NZ_MNPW01000001.1, on the reverse strand, counting down.
CATCGAACTGAACCCTGAGGCGCTTGCGACCGCGCGAGAGTTGGACCGCGAGCGAGCCAGCGGCAAGGTGCGCGGGCCACTGCATGGCATTCCCATCCTGCTAAAGGACACGATCGAAACCGCCGGCATGCAAACCAGCGCGGGCGCGTTTGGGCTGGTAGGTACATCTGCCGGCAAGAATGCCCCGTTGGTTGACTACCTGATCCAGCAAGGCGCGGTGATTCTGGGCAAAACCAATATGACTGAACTGGCCGGGTTTCGTGGTGGTCCTGATGGCTGGAGCAGTCGGGGCGGGCAAACCCTTAACCCGCATCAACCGGAGGCCGACGTTGGCGGTTCCAGTTCCGGTTCCGCCGCAGCAGTGGCTGCAGGTTTGGCTCCCTTGGCGGTGGGGGCGGAGACCAGTGGATCGATCATCGTGCCCGCAGCGCGTAACGGCGTTGTTGGTCTCAAGCCCAGCGTGGGCCTGCTGGACCGCAACGGGATTATTCCCGCGAGCCAGCGGCAGGACACACCGGGGCCGATGGCTCGCTCGGTGTTCGATGTTGCGCTGATGCTCAATGCCATGTCGGGCAGCGATCCTCAGGATCCAGCGAGCGTGGGTGCGCCCCAAGGCATCGATTACACCGCGCTACTGGTTCCCGGCGCCTTGAAAGGCAAGCGTATTGGCTATCCTGCGACGTTTTCGGCAAACGGCGAATCTCTGTCGGTCGAGAACAGTCCGCAATTCAACCGGACACTTGAGGTGCTGCGTGAGCAGGGTGCGGTTTTGGTGCCGGTCAACCTGCGCCTGGCCGATGCTTCGCGATACGACGAGTTGCTGCTGTCGGATGTGAAAGAGGAGTTGAATGGTTACCTGGGCAAGCGATCGGGGTTGCCGGTCAAATCACTGACCGAGCTGATCAAGTTCAATGAAGACCGTGATGGCACTGTGGAGGATCATCAGCCGGTACTCAAGGAGATCAGCGGCTCTACGCTGACACCGGAGCAAAGCAAGCCACTTTGGGACACGCTCATCCAGGATTTCCGCAACTCCATTGACGAGCCGATCCAGTCAGAAAACCTTGACGCCATGGTGTCGGATTTCGACACCAACAGTTACTTTGGCGTCGCAGCGGCGGGTTACCCGGGGATTGCCGTACCTTCCGGTAAGGATGAGGACGGTGTACCGACCAGCGCCTACTTCTTCGGCACCCGTTGGGCCGAACCTACCTTGCTGGCGGTGGCCCATGGGTATGAGCAGGCAGCCGAGGTTGCGATCAAGCCCGCGCTTTGACGTCACGGTTTACACTTGAACAATGACCTACAGAATCCACATCCTCGGTGCCGCCGGCGCCGGTACGACCACCTTGGGCAAGGCACTGGCCGAGCGCCTGAACGTCGCCTGTTTCGATTCCGACGACTTCTACTGGCAACAGACTGCAGCGCCTTTTACCGTCCCACGCGCCAAGGATGAACGGATTCGCTTGCTACAAGAACAAACCTGCGGCCTAGAAGGCTGGGTGCTGTCCGGTTCACTGTGTGGTTGGGGCGACCCGATGATTCCGCTGTTCACCCATGCAGTGTTCCTGCGCCTGGACCTGGAAGTACGCCTGCACCGCCTGCGCCTGCGGGAACTTCAGCGCTATGGCGATGAAGTCCTGCCAGGCGGCAACCGGCATGAAAACAGCGTCGCCTTTCTGGCCTGGGCTGCGCGCTACGACGGCGGCAACCACAGCCTACGCAGTCTGCGCAGGCACGAAACCTGGTTGAAAACACTGACCTGCCCGGTGATACGGTTGGACTCTACGCACCATTCGGTTGAGGGGTTGGTGAGTCAGCTGTTAGGAAAAATCAGTGATTAATGCGGGGAGTTGATCAAGCAAACAGCACTTCAATACGTCCTTGAACGCGACAAGCGGGTGCTGCACTTATAACGATTTGCACATCACGACCTAATAGCGATAAGCACTCAAGCATCTTGGCCTCACTGATGCCTCTGAACTTTCCTCGAAGCATCTCAGAAACCTTGGGTTGCGACAGGCCAAGGATCACCGAAGCCTGAGACTGGGTGAAATTGCGTGTTTTGAGAATTTCACCGATCTTTGCTGCGAGCTGTGCCTTGACCTGCATTTCGCTGGCGTCAGGCTGACCAATATCCTCATAGACATTGCCGCTGCTTGCTTCGATTTCAATCGCCTTGTGATGCTTTTGCATGATCCTGCGCCGCCTTGAGTCGCTGTTTGATCAGTTGTATATCGTGCTGCGTTGTTGCAATGCCTTTTGTCGACTTCTTCTGAAAGCAATGAAGGACGTAGACAGCGGAGCCAAACCGAACGGTGTAAACCCCTCGATAAGTGTTGCCGTCGAAATCCTCGACAATCTCCAAAACTGCATTACCGCCAAACCCTTTCAACGCCTTGGCCTGGGGGTGCCTGCTACCCTCCTGAGCAAGGTGCAGTGCGAAGCCAAATACGTCTTGAACGGAACAGGGCATCAATTGCAGATCTTTTTTGCTTGCGCCCACCCACAGGAGTGGCTTTCATGGACTCATCAGAGAATATACCTAAATAGGGATAATCGTGAATGCAGTTTGAAAATTTACTCTACCGTCTGATACGCCAATTGCGTGGATGACTCGGACAACGCTCCTCTCACACTCATCCCCCACCCCGGCGCAAACCCCGGGAAAAACACCAGCCCTTCAGCCTCCAGCCGAAACGCCAATGCCAAGCGGGTTTCATCCCCCACGTCGCGTTGGCTTTCAAACTGTTGAACCGCCTCCACCGCCACGCCGGCCTGGATGGCCAGGTCTTCCCGGCTCCAGCCCAGCATCGCGCGGGCTTGCACGCTGTGCTTGGCGGTGAATTGATGCAGGACGATCTGCTGTTCTACGAAAGAGCTCATTGCCAGAGAGGACATGGTTTTCTCCAGGGTTCGACGGGGAGGGCTAACTATACTGTGTTTTTGTACAGTTGTTTTGACCGCTCATCAACTGGATTTTAATGGCGGGGCTCTGACCGTTTCCCCTGCAAGGGCTCGCGATTTGCTAGATGCTGGCCGTGACGCTACAAGGCTGCCTCTATTGCACCCCCGGCGCCTCCCGGATGATCAGGTGGTCCAGATTCTCGATATTCGCACTGAATACCCCAAACGTCTGTTCGGGGTTTTTCTTGCTGGGCACCTGTTTCAGCTCCGGCGTCACGCCGTAAAAGAAGCAATACAGCGCCCGTTCACTGTCCACCGCGGCCTTGATCTGCTCCAGGAACGCCTTGCGCTTGCGGTAGTTCTCGATGAGTTTCTTGCTCAGGTAGACGTTGACCGAGTAGGGCTTTTTGTTGAGCCATACCTTCTTTTCGAAGTCGATGCGAAAGCTGCTGGTGTAGTCCTTGATCTCTTTGATCTTGCCCCAGTAGATCAGGCCCTTGTTGTCTTGCAGGTATTCGATCTTTTTGAAAAACGTCCAGTAGGTCGCGGTGTGTTCGCCGATCTTCAAGGGCATGCGCTTGAGCTTGTCCTTGTCGTCGATGTTGGACACGAAGCACTCCACCGGGTGGGCGAAGACGCTGGTTTTGTCTGGGCTGCTGTCGTTGGTGCCGTGGGATGTGGTGGTACGGTTTGAAGGTACTTTCGCTGGGTCCTGTGGGACGCTGGCGTCTACACCGGTAAGTGCCGGTTTGCGTGGGTACTGCCGGCGGGTCAATACCCATTCCGATGGGAAATTTTCTTCGCGATCGTCGTCACTTTCACCGGTCGCCGTCTTATGGGTGCTGGCGTAGCGGCAACCGTCGATATGCCGGGTCGTGGTCTTGTTCTTGAAGTGCGGCGTGCGCAGGTAATTGACGTTTTTTGCATTGAACGTGCTCAGCGCGTTGCCTGTATCGAACGCAGCGCGGCATGCATCGTTGGGGCAGAGGAAGCTGTCCTGGTCGGAATCGAAATCGACGGTTTCGTCGAAATTCAGCTCGCGTACTTCGTAGATCGACAGCTTGTCATCGAGACTCAGGCTGTAGGCCGTGTCGAATTTCATGGGCTCGGGTCCGTGAGATGTTTAGCTGGATATTACGCAAATATCCGTAGGTACAAAGATCAAATGTGGGAGCAGGCAAACAGCTCCCGCATTAGAGCAGTGGTGCTGGTGGGGGCGGGTTCACAGCCACGCGGCGCCCGCTCAGAAGCCTTAACACCGTTCAAATGTGGGAGCTGTCGAGCCCCAGCGAGGCTGCGAAGGGATCGCCTCGGTTTCCTGTCGGGCCCATAAACCCGTATCGCCTTCGTACGGGTCGTTAGCGTTTTCACCGAAAAAGTGGATTCGTTAACAAATTTGAGTGTGCATTAGCGTTTTCGCGAACACCCAATACCTTTGGCCCCGATATCCTGATGCGTACGGCCAGTTGGCTGACGTTCAAAGAGTCGCGTGCCAGCTTTCTGATCGAGAGGGAGGCCGACAAAGCCGACAGAATCCAACGGTTTGCCCATGTGATCGCCAAGTACTGTGGCCATAATCGAGGATCCGTTGAGCACTAAAGGAAAATGGCTGGCAGGTATCGGGGAAACTGAAGAAAGCCTATCCGCAGTTGGACGCAGCGCCCTTGGCCGAACGGGTTGTGGAAGCAGTGCGATCTGCGTTTGAAGAACGAGAGTCGGATAGCGGCGACGAGTGATCGGGACAGCCCCACAAACACACTATGCCGCGTGACACCGCTCAAACTGTGGGAGCTCTCGAGCCCCAGCGAGGCTGCGAAGGGATCGCCTCGGTGTCCCCGCCGATCCCCATGCCCCGCATCACCGCTGCAACCGAGCCCGCTTTTTCTTCTTCGCATGAAAATGCCGAAAATGCGCATCCTGCGCCGCCGCCAGCAACTCCCGATCCCCGCGCGTATCGCCCCAGGCCCTGAGCCTATACTCCCCCAGGTCCCCATACACCGCCTCGAGCCGCAGCACCTTGTTCTCGCAACGGCAATTATTCCCCGTGAGCTTACCGGTCAGCACCCCGTCCACCACTTCAAGCTCAGTCCCGATCAAGCGGATCCCCAGCCGATCGGCAAACGGCTGCAACACCAGCGCCGGCGACGCCGAACACAGCGTCACCACCGCCCCCGAGCCCAACTCCTGCTCCACCGACAACACGCCCGCCGGGCGCATCAACCGCGCCCAATTGCGCTGGCAATACTCCTCGGCCTTCTGCTGCACCCACGCCTTCTCCACCCCGGTCATAAAGGTGCGGATCAACTGCGCCTTCAACTCATCCCGGCTGATCTGCCGCACCAGAAAACGCAGCCCCGGCACCGCCAGCTTCACCATCCGGCCGTAAAACGCGCCAGTGCCAAAAGCAAACTTGAGGAAGGGCACGAAACTGTCGTGGTGGGTGAGGGTGCCGTCGAAGTCAAAGACGGAAAGTACTTTGGCGTCAACGGGGCCGGCTTCGAGCATGTCTGGGTTCACGGGTGGTCCTTGATCAGGTAGAGCGGGATTTCATAACGTTGAGACTGGTCTCCACTACGTGGGTTCAGGCTGATAACAGTTATGCAATTCAGATCGGTCAGGGGACTGCTGTTGTTCTTTTGCTGGCGATCACCCAAGGGAGTTTACCCGGTCGGGCATAGGAATGAATGTCGGAAGGTCTCCGGCATTGTTACAGCGCGGACCAGGAAGAGCGTATTGGTGGTCCGCCCGAACGCCAGCCCGGACGGAACTACCTGCGAGATTCAGCGTGTCGAATGACCCGCAGACTGGAAATATTCCGCTACCTTTTGCAGCCAGGTTTTGCTCGGCGGAACGCGTCGACGGGTTCTGTTGAGCAATAGATACGGCATATCCCGTAGCCGGATCCAGCCTTCATCCTGCCAATGCAGCAGGCTCAGCGACATCTCCGGCCAATCCAGCAAACTCAGCATCGGACGGTCTGTGGATCGTGATAATTGTCCATCTCGCAAAGTCGGCACGACCTGATGGGTCAACCATTCCCGCAGCAGGCGATGCCCAGGTGCATAGTGATACACCAGTAATGCATACACGCCGGACTCGCTGATCATCAGCATATTCTCAGGCTGACCGTGATAGCGAATTTCCAGCGTTTGCCGTTGATCCTCATCGAGCTTGCTGACCTTGCGCTCGTCCAGGTAAAGACCGGTCAGGCGCCCGAGGTCGCGGGCGCAGAACCAGGGCTGGTTCTCAAGGAGCAGCGCGTGCAAATGCAGGTTGTGGCGAGTGAAGACGGTAGGTTCATGCATGACACACCTCCGGATCGGAGCGTGTTTGAGAAATGGTGCAGGTGCTGCGAACGTCCTTCGCAGGGGATGCAAAGTATCCAGGCATTTCCGTTACCTCTGGTTGCTTTCTTAGGGCATGCGTTATGGGTGTCGGGAGCTAAGAAACCCACCAGAGACGGGCCGGACATATTCCCCTTTCGGGTCTTGTATTCGCCCACTCCCGACATAACGGGGATTTTTCACAGGCGTGGAGAAACCGCTGGCGAAAAAAAGCCGCATGGCTGTCGGGTGCGGAGGACCGCTCTGGTTGAGGCGTTTCTTAGGCGCCGAATTGGAAGGCTAAAAGCTTTGAGCCGAACGGTCAACTCTTCAATCCATAAGGCTTATGCTGAAATGGAGGGGCCTAATGCTTCTCTGATCCGGGCTTGTAAGATTTCTCTGTTTTTTGTGTCGCATTCCCAGATAATCACTACTTGCCATCCCATCTCTTTTAGCTTTCGTTCGGATATCTGATCTCGTTCAACGTTTTTTGCGAGCTTTGGAAGCCAGAAATCTTGATTGCTTTTGGGAGTGTGCGCATATTTGCAACCAGGGTGCTGATGCCAAAAGCAGCCTTGAACAAAAATGCATGTTCTATATCGGGGCAGTACAATGTCAGGCTTGCCTGGCAGATCTGCGCGATGGAGGCGAAAACGATAGCCTTGCGCGTGTAAAAATTTCCGTACGGTAAGCTCAGGCTTGGTGTGCTTGCCTTTAATTCCGCTCATCATGCGGGATCTTGTTACTCGGTCGACGACGTCCATTTCGTCATTTCTCAAAGCAGCGTGGTTTCATGAGTCATAGCGCCCATATCCAAATTGTTGATCTCTTCGCCGGCCCAGGAGGCTTAGGAGAAGGCTTCTCGTCATACAATGATGGAAAAAGTTTTGAAATAAAAGTATCAGCTGAGATGGACCCAGCCGCGAGGGCAACTCTGCGGCTAAGGGCCTTTTACCGGTTTCTTAAAAAAAATCAACCAGAGGCATTAGGTGATTATTATGATTTTTGTGAAACTGCAAGTTTGGATAAGCCTTATACAGAAAGAAGTTTAGATGCTTGGAAACACGCCGATGGAGAAGCACAGCTTATTGAGCTAGGGAGTGAAGAGGGGAATGCACGTTTAGATAGAATATTGGAAGAGCGCTTGGATGAAAGTAAACCATGGGTTTTAATAGGCGGTCCACCATGCCAGGCTTATTCAGTCGTTGGTCGGGCGAGGAATCGCGGGAAGTTGGATTATCGCGCAGAGGATGATCATAGGCACTTTTTATATCGTGAATATTTAAGAATAATTCAGCGAAAAAAGCCCGCAATTTTCGTAATGGAGAATGTTAAAGGAATACTATCTTCAAAAGTTGGGGGTGAACGGATGTTTCCTAAAATTCTCAGCGATCTAACTGCGCCAGATGTTGCGTTAGGTGAGCAGGATAGCGGTCGAAGATATAGGATTTGCTCTTTAGTAGATGATGATGTCTATGAGAGTGGAGCAAGTCCCAATAGCATAGATCCCAATCATTACATTATTCGTGCGGAGGAGTTTGGCATCCCTCAAGCTCGCCATAGAGTTATCCTCTTAGGAGTGGCAGAGGAGTTTTTTGACCCTGATGAAGATCATAAGTTAACCCTCGGATCAAAACGCGTCACAGTTAAAGAGGTAATAGGCACTTTGCCACCTCTCAGAAGCACTCTCACAAAATCGCTTGATACCTCCTATGCTTGGGCGGACACCGTTAAGGCTCAACTGCAAGATATGCACGCTGAGTTGAAGAGCACAAGTTCGATTTGTGATAAAAACTCAATACTATTTAGCGAAAGGATTGGCATCCTAGCCCGGTCTTTTTCAAATTTATTTGATGGCGAGGAACTGCATCCCGGAGGGTTGCGTGTCTTAAAAAGAGAAAAATGGACTGGGATTACCGGAACATATCTAGATGAATGGTACCAAGATCCTCGGCTAAGATATTGGCTAAATCACGAAGCTAGGGGGCATATGGCATCAGATCTTCGTCGATATGTGTATGCGTCACAGTTTGCCGACGCCCATTACAAGTCACCTAAAGGTCACGGGGACTTCAATCTCGCTGGGTTGGCACCTAATCACAAGAATTGGGAAACGGGCAAATTTAGCGATCGCTTTCGAGTCCAAATGCATCATTTGCCTTCGACAACCATCACTAGTCATATCGCAAAAGATGGTCATTATTTTATACACTACGATTCAAGGCAGTGTCGTAGCCTGACTGTGCGAGAAGCTGCTAGGCTTCAAACGTTCCCAGATAATTATTTTTTCCTAGGAAATAGAACTGAGCAATTTCATCAGGTTGGAAACGCTGTTCCTCCTATGCTGGCTCGTCAAATAGCGGAAATTGTAGCTAGGATAATTGGAAGTGGAACGAAAGCAAAACGCTCAAGACTAATGCCTCGGATACAGGAACGGTTATTTGAAGCTTAAAGTGCGCTATTGCGCAGATAACAATGCCAAAAAACGCATAAGTTTCAAAATGCACTAATTTAGGATGCCCAGCCCCGGGGTAGACGGGGCTTTTCTTTTATCGCAGAATGATTCAATATGGATGGCGCATCGCCATGCTTAGCTTTTTTGGCACTTGGCTCGGCGCGCTGAGGACATATTCGTGCTGGGTTTGAATCTGGTACGTGAGAAGCAATTGAGATGATCGATGAGATCAAGGAGCTTTATGGGTACCAACACGTGGGAAGTTATACCCAGTGCGAAGCGGCTTATTAGGTCTCTTAGAGATATGGGATACGAATTTTCTGCCGCAGTTGCTGATCTCATCGATAACTCGATTGAGGCAAAGGCTAATACTATTCGTATTCATATTGAATGGAATGGCGAGAACTCTTCTGTAATGATTTCTGATAACGGGCTAGGAATGTCGGCTTCGCAGATACGCGAAGCTCTGCGTTTTGGGTCCGAGAGAGATTATGAAAGCGAAGACTTAGGTAAGTTCGGGCTAGGTCTGAAAACAGCTTCGCTTAGCCAATGCTTACGCTTGACAGTCGCTTCTAGGCATAATGAAAAACGCGCAGATATAAGTGCTTACTGTTGGGATCTTGATCACGTAGATGCTACGAATAAATGGGAAATATTGCAGGTAAGAACCGCCGATTTGCAAGTTAAAGCTCGAGAGTACCTCAAAGAGGCGCCGGGCTCGGTTATAGTTTGGGAAAGAATAGATAGAATTCTAGATTATAAACATCCGGATGGTGAGTTTGCTAGAAAGCAACTCGCGAGTATGTGTAGGGAAGTGGAAAAGCATGTTGCGATGGTTTTTCACAGGTTTTTAGCTGGAGAGGTTCGCGGTAAAAACTGTCTATTTATATAAATGATAATAAAATTGTGCCGTGGGACCCGTTTGCACGTGGAGAGACGCAAACACAGAGCTTGGAACAGGTTGTAATGCGTGTGGAAATGGAGAGCGGAAAATCCGACATAGTAGTTGAGCCATATGTTCTGCCCTCGCAGTCTCAGTTTTCTACTCCTGACGCTTTTAATAGAGCATCAGGGCCTAATAAGTGGAACCGCCAACAAGGTTTTTATATATATCGCGCTGATAGAATGATCCAAAGCGGGGGGTGGAGTAATCTTAGGACTTTAGATGAGCATCATAAGTTAGCAAGAGTTGCTCTGTCTTTCAGTCCTCGCTTGGATGAAGAATTTAAAATAAATGTTCCGAAAATGCGTGTGAGTCTCCCTTCTTCAATTAAGGAAGCACTGGCGCAAGCGATCAGTCCCGTCATTACCTTAGCAAATAAGACGTACCGCTCTAGTGAAAAGTCTTTAAAGGGAAGCGGTTCTGGAGCGGAAGGAGGCCGCGAGGGGAAGAAACCTAAAGTTGTGCGAGAGGATAGCAGCGATGTTTTTCCTGGCTCACAGTACGCTCCTGATCATTCGAACAGTAATACTGGTTCGAATGAGTCCAAAGAGTTGAACTTTGAGCATGTGGAGCTATTGCTTGAGAAGGTCGCTTTGCCTGAAGAGTTACCTGTAGTTAGGAAAGTTTTCGCCCGAGCAAAAGCCACATTGTTGGAGTAGCGCATATGTCTCAGATTTCTACACTGCAGGATCAAGCATTACGTACCGCAAGGTTCCTCTTGGATTTGGGGCATTCCAAGGATGATGTTTTGTCTAATCAGCTTATCCCTGCGGAGCTCCGAGAGTGGGTTGCTAACAGGCTTGAAGAAGAGTCAAATAAAACTTTTGAGCGTGCTCGGGTTATTTCTTCAACTGAAGAATTACATGACTGGTTGTTAAGTGTTGATCGTAGTGAGTGGTATTATTGGAAAACACTGCGATCGTACTTGCTTGGATATAAGGGGTGGTCGAAAGATACGGTCCTTTCTCTGGATGACGCATCTGATCGTATTCTTCGCGAGCTAAAACCGCCATCCACGGCAGAGTTTGATATCCGAGGTTTAGTACTCGGTTATGTACAAAGTGGGAAGACCGCAAATTTTACAGCAGTCATAGCTAAAGCAGCAGATGCTGGCTATCGTTTGATCGTCGTTTTTTCCGGTATAGATAATGGGCTTCGTCGACAGACGCAGTTACGACTTAACCGCGAGCTGACGGGTTACCCTACAAATCCGCGCGGAGCGGTCCGTTTGCCTCCGGTAGGGCGGCAGTGGCATCAATTTACAAGTGATGATCTGGATGGCGATTTTTCAATAGGTCGCGCTAATCATGCTGCGTTGCAGGGATCTCAGCCAGTATTACTTGTTATAAAGAAAAATGGGGCGGTGCTGCGTCGATTGAAAGCTTGGTTTGATTCAGCACCCCCTGAAGTTCGTCTAACTTTGCCCGCATTATTTATTGATGATGAAGCGGATCAAGCGAGTGTAGATACTCGAGGTAGTTACCAAACCCAAGCTGCATTCGATGCGGATAATCCGGATTACGAAGCCCCAGCAGTTATAAATGGCCTTATAAGGTCCTTGATTAGCATATTTTCACGGCGTGCCTATGTGGCCTATACAGCAACTCCTTTTGCTAACATATTAATTCCTCATAATACCTATGATGGTGCGGTTGGGTCTGACCTCTATCCAAAAGACTTTTTTATAGATCTTCCAAAACCTCCCGGTTATTTTGGTACCGAAGAGTTTTTTGGGCGTTTCGATTCCAACGGTAATGAAAGTGTATCTGGTTTAGATGTTGTGCGTATTATTCCAGCGAAAGAGGTTGTATCTCTGCTGCAAGATAACTTACTGCCAGCGTCGTTAAATCTATCACTGTTCGCATTTGTTCTAGGTGGTGCGGCGCGTGCGAAGCGGGGTAAGGGCGATGCTCCTAGTACAATGCTTGTTCATACTAGTCAGCGGATTGCGGACCAAGCTCCTACCAAAAAACTCATTGAAAATAGGTTCCGGGAGATTAAAGATTTATGGCGTTATGACAGAAATGGTGGGATTCGTGAGGGGTTAAAAGTTTTATGGGAAGAAGATTTTATCCCTACTAGTTCTGGCATCCCAGATGCACCGGTAGATACCTTTATGGACATTGAGCCTTTCATAGGCCCATTCATGGAGGCTGTCGTAGTCCGTGAGATTAATAGCGATACTGGTGAGGTTTTAGATTTTGAGCGTGAGCCAAGCTTAAAGGCTATTGCGGTGGGCGGTAACCGTCTTGCGCGTGGCCTTACTTTGGAAGGGCTTTTAGTTAGTTTTTTTGCACGCCGTTCTCCACAGTACGATACTTTACTCCAGATGGCTCGCTGGTACGGATATCGTGCTGGATATGAAGATCTCACCCGTATATATACGACCAGCGAACTGGCTGGCTGGTTTACAGATTTGGCTCTAGTTGAGTATAGGTTGCGTCAAGATATGCAGGTATATGAGCAAATACCTGGGCTTAAGCCTTCTGAGCTCGGAATGCGAATTTTACAGCATCCTTCAATGCAGGTGACTAGTGCGCTAAAGAGGCGAACAGGCGTCGCTACTATTATAAGTCAATCTTATTCGCTACAACTTGAGCAAACATTCAAGTTTCCACTGCAAGATGAAGCTCGATTGGCTTTAATTTGCGAGGAAAACCGACAAGCAACAAAAAGTTTTCTGCAGCGACTGGGCGGTAGCGATAAAAAAACTAAATTTGGCCCCGTCTGGTCCGAAGTGTCCGCCGCAGAGATAGTTAAATTTATTCGTGGGTTTTCTACGGATATTGAAGTTAGCAGCTTTTCTTCAGAATTGATTGCTGCATGGATTGAAAGGCAAAACCTTTCCGGCGATCTGGTCAGTTGGACTGTAGCGGTTAGAGGCCGAGATGAAGAAGATAAGGAGTTAGGCCGTGCTAGTTGGTTGCCGAACGATGAGCCTGCTGTATGGAATATCAGTCGAACTAGAATTAGAGGGACAAATTCTCTAGGCGTTATAACCACTCCAGGTGACGAAGCAATCGGTCTTACGGATTTGGAGGTGATCGCTGCGGATGCGAAAATGGCTAGCGGTGAACATAGAGATAGAAATAGAGCTGCACGTTATTCACGGTCTTCTCAAAAAGCCCTGTTGTTGATATATCCAATAAGTAAAAAATCGGGGCATGATCCGGCCGCGCTGGCGAAGGGCCGTGAGTCATTATATAAAGACCCGTCTAATTCACTCGCTCGTGATCTTATCGGCTTGGCTATTTCATTCCCCAAGACTAAGACAGATGGACCTTCTGAGGCTTATTTGGAAGGATCTGCGCGGTGGCGTCCATGCATCTAATGAGTCTTCGCTGGGATTTGTTGGATCTCACACCGGTAGCTGAGGAAAAGTTATCAGTTCGTCTGGCTAATCCGGATGTTCGCAAAGATGTATTCATAGCTATTGACTCATCTCGTAAGAGATACGTCCTTGTTGCTATTCCGCACGGTGAGCCCTGTGAGCTCTCCGAGCGTATTAGTGTTGGTATAGCTGTGCGTGTCGTAGAGATGAAGGTTGATGATGGTGAAATCCGAAATTTCGTAGAGGTGATCTGTCTTGATCCACAGGGTTATGCCGCTCTAGATGTCGCTGTAACAGAGATTTCTGAAGCGCTTAATTCAGGTGCGAGTATTGGGTGCGTTCGTATAGTTCAAAATGTTTTGGAAAAATGGAGGCGATTCTGGGCTGGAGCAAAACAGGACTTACTTTCTAGGGAACAGCAGATTGGATTGTTTGGTGAGCTTTGGTTTTTGCTCAATTGGTTGATACCAAGTATAGGCTTTTCAAAATCAATTGACATGTGGCGAGGCCCTTTGGGTGCACGAAATGATTTTGAGGTTTTGGGTGTTGGAATTGAGGTAAAAACCTCGTCTAAAGAAAGCGCTTCACACGTCATAAATGGGGTTGATCAACTTTTGGAACCCGCAGGAGGATCGCTGTTCCTTTTTAGCTTGGTTGTTAGAGAAGAGGGGAGTGGGAAGGAGTCACTGCCCGATTTGGTCAACAAAGTCCGCAGCTTTCTTAATGACGATCTTTTAATGCTATCGAGGTTTGAGTCATTGCTGTACGGTGCCGGTTATGACTCGGTATGTGAGTTTGAATATAGAAAACTATCTCTTAGAATTAGATCTGAAGAGTTATTTAGAGTCGCTGAGGGGTTTCCACGCATTACGGCCACATCGTTTATAGACGGCGTCCCTGCTGGGGTTGGGTCTGTTAAATATGACCTTAACCTTGCTGGTGCAGCTAAGTGGCGAGTTGCCAATAATCCAGCGTCAGCGAAGACCTTGTTAGTTGATTTTTTGGAGAAGTAGATTTCATTGGTCTCGTTGGGTGGCGGTGTATATGTTTTTTGTTAGTGAATATTATTGAGTGTGGAAGAGTTTGATTTTCTGTTCCGCGCATTTTTTCTGGTGGTAAGTTAAGTCAGAAAGCCCCGAACAAGTCAGGGCTTTTTAATGTTACTTGGCTTGAGAGTTAATCCCAGCTCAACGCGCCGCCGGTCTGGTACTCGATTACACGGGTTTCGAAGAAGTTCTTCTCTTTCTTCAAGTCCATGATCTCGCTCATCCAAGGGAACGGGTTGGTCGTCCCTGGATACTCTTCTTTAAGACCAATCTGCGACAGGCGACGGTTGGCGATGAACTTGAGGTAATCCTCCATCATCGCCGCATTCATCCCCAGCACCCCACGCGGCATGGTATCCCGCGCATATTCAATCTCCAGCTGCGTACCCTGCAAAATCATCTGGGTCGCTTCTTCCTTCATCTCGGCATCCCACAAGTGCGGGTTTTCGATTTTGATCTGGTTGATCACATCGATACCGAAGTTCAGGTGCATCGACTCATCACGCAGGATGTACTGGAACTGCTCGGCCACGCCGGTCATTTTGTTGCGGCGGCCCATGGACAGGATCTGGGTGAAGCCGCAATAGAAGAAGATGCCTTCCAACACGCAGTAGTAGGCGACCAGGTTGCGCAGCAACTCTTTGTCGGTGTCGACGGTGCCGGTTTCGAACTTCGGATCGGAGATCGAGCGGGTGTACTTCAGGCCCCAGGCCGCTTTTTTAGCGACCGATGGAATCTCGTGGTACATGTTGAAGATCTCGCCTTCATCCATGGCCAACGATTCGATGCAGTACTGGTAGGCGTGGGTGTGGATCGCTTCTTCGAAGGCCTGGCGCAGGATGTACTGGCGGCACTCCGGGTTGGTGATCAGGCGGTAGACGGCCAGCACCAGGTTGTTGGCGACCAGGGAGTCGGCGGTGGAGAAGAAGCCGAGGTTGCGCATGACGATGCGGCGTTCGTCGTCGGTCAGGCCTTCGGGGTCTTTCCACAGGGCGATGTCGGCGGTCATGTTGACCTCTTGCGGCATCCAGTGATTGGCGCAGCCGTCGAGGTACTTTTGCCAGGCCCAGTCGTACTTGAAGGGCACGAGCTGGTTGAGGTCGGCGCGGCAGTTGATCATGCGCTTTTCGTCGACGGCGACGCGGGCGGAGGCGCCTTCGAGTTCGGCGAGGCCTTCGGCGACGTCGAGCTTGTCCAGCTCGGCCTTGGCGCGCGCGATGGCGGCGGAGTCATTTGCGGTGACGGCGCGGGCTTCGATGGCGGCGGCGGCGCCGGCTCCGTCGAGGCGGTCCATGTTGGCTTCGGTGGCGTGGCCGGCGTTGGCGCCTTTGGTGGCTACTTCGCCTTCTTCTTCTTTGTCGAATTCGTCCCAGCTCAGCATGACATGTCGTCTCCTGCGTGAGGGCTCAAGGTGCCCGTGTGAAACCGGATGGTTGGGTGTTCACACGGCCCCAAGGGCCGCGGTGGATCTTAAGGAATCGTTTGTTGCAGCAGCTCGCGCAGGCAAATAAACGTAATGGGGTAACGGGTGCTGCATGAGGCTTGAGGGGCGGAGCGGGTGGTGCAGGCTCCGGCGGTGGCCTCAGGTCTGGCTCTTCGTCCCCGTGTAAAGGGATATTGCAGGCCCGATTTACTCGCGCATTATAGGGAAAAAATTGGCTTTGTGTTGTGGCGGATGGTCACGGACCGGAGACAGAAAGGTTGCTTTTTGAGCCGGAGCGAGAGTTTACGGGGTGTTGCTGCCGCAGGTTTTTTTAGCAACTGGCACACATGTCCGATCGTCGGCAAATTGCCATATGCCTTGCATAGGCTTCTACGTATCCCTACATTGCATATGTCAGGCATAGGTAGGAGTTGAATCATGCGCACAGTCTCAATTTTTAAAAACGGAAAGAATCAGGCTATTCGATTTCCAAACGACATGGCCTACGA
This sequence comes from Pseudomonas cedrina subsp. cedrina, assembly GCF_001983175.1. Classification (GTDB taxonomy): domain Bacteria; phylum Pseudomonadota; class Gammaproteobacteria; order Pseudomonadales; family Pseudomonadaceae; genus Aquipseudomonas; species Aquipseudomonas cedrina. Next base: position 219,121 of record NZ_MNPW01000001.1, on the reverse strand, counting down.
GGGAGTCGGCGAGCTCGAAATCACCCGCAATGGAGATACGATCACATTGCGACCTGTCCGGCCTAGCTGGGGGTCGCTGCGTGAGTTGCCCAAGGCGGACGAAGATTTTCTTCAGGAGCGTCAGGACGTTGTTGGCGATGAAGGCAGGTTCAATCTGTGACGACATACATGCTGGATACCTGCATTTGCTCGTTCATCATGCGTGAGCGGCCCGAGTGTGTGCTTGAGCGACTGGCATCGGAGGTTGCGAGGAGCAATCGAATCGTGATTTCGGCCATTACTTATGCCGAAATGCGATATGGACAGATTGGGAAAAAGGCATCGCCCAAACACAAGACGTTAGTCGATGAGTTTGTGAAGCGACTCGATGAAGTGCTGCCGTGGGGCGTGGCGGCGGTGGACGCGACGGTTGAAGTAAAACGAAGCCTAACCGAGCAAGGGTCGATCATCGGCCAAAATGATACTGCGATTGCAGGGCATGCAATTGCTTCGGGGTGTACGTTGGTGACCAACAACATTCGGGAGTTCAGTCGCGTGTCGGGGTTGTCTTACGAGGATTGGGTTCACTAACACGAGCGAATGGTATGGCTGAAACCGCCATCGCAGGCAAGCCAGCTCCCACACTTGAATGGCGGGGTGTCAGAAAGTGGTCGACAGGCCAGCTACCCAGTTTGATCCGCGTGGCGGTCGAGTGGGTTCTTGGCCGCAAGAACGATTTCCTGCGGCGACCAAGATCCGGGTTGAAGCTAAATAACCAAGTTATTACCCGTTAGAACAACCATTGCCCATCACATGATAATTAAGAATATGACGCTGACCTTGCGAGTCTTCATATTCCATCTTCACCGGTACAACTTCGCACACTTGCGGTATGTCGCTCATGGACAATACTTTGGCGACGTCCAAGTGGGTGCTGTAGGTGTAGTCCTCGACAATCGGCGCGTTGCGGCCGGCCAGCTCGGTCGGGGCCTCGTCGGCCAGGGCGGCGGTGGCGCACAGGCTGCTGAGGGCCAAAACTGCTAAAGCTTTCATTTCTCTATTTACCTTCTTCAGGGCGAAAGGGGTCACGGGGCCCTTGTGAGGCCACGTGTGTAACTTGAGAGTTGGGAAGTTCGGATTAACGTTGCCTTCGTGGGGGCTGTTACGGTGTTAATCACAGTGCCTTGGTGGGCGGAGTTGATTTTAGGCGCCTGGGGTCTATTCATATACCCGTGGTTTTGATAAACACTTTTGGCGGTTTTTGTAACAATCGGCCGATGAAGGTTTTTTCACCTGCCCACAAAGCGCCACAGGCCGCGGGCCAGAGCGGTGGTCGGGCATGGCAGGGTAATTTGTAGGGTCTTGTTACTACCATCGTCGAATGGTTCTATAGGCCCACCCCGGCTACAACAGGGGCCATACAACAACAACTATTGTCACCGAGGTAAGAAAGATGAGTGCGGCTTCCCTGTACCCCGTCCGCCCCGAAGTAGCAGCCAACACGCTGACCGACGAGGCGACCTACAAGGCGATGTACCAGCAATCGGTGGTCAACCCCGATGGTTTCTGGCGCGAGCAAGCCAAGCGTCTCGACTGGATCAAGCCTTTCACCACGGTGAAGCAGACCTCGTTCGACGATCACCATGTCGACATCAAGTGGTTCGCCGATGGCACCTTGAACGTTTCCTACAACTGCCTGGACCGTCACCTCGCCGAGCGTGGCGACCAGATTGCGATCATCTGGGAGGGCGATGACCCTGCCGAGAGCCGCAACATCACCTACCGCGAGCTGCATGAACAGGTCTGCAAGTTCGCCAACGCCCTGCGTGGCCAGGATGTGCACCGCGGCGATGTAGTGACTATCTATATGCCGATGATCCCCGAAGCCGTGGTCGCCATGCTGGCGTGTACCCGCATCGGTGCTATTCACTCGGTGGTGTTCGGTGGTTTCTCGCCGGAAGCCCTGGCCGGTCGCATCATCGACTGTAAGTCGAAGGTGGTGATCACCGCTGACGAAGGCGTCCGCGCCGGTAAGAAAATTCCGCTCAAGGCCAACGTCGACGACGCACTGACCAACCCGGAAACCAGCAGCATCCAGAAGGTCATCGTGTGCAAGCGCACCAATGGCACGATCAAGTGGAACCAGCATCGCGACATCTGGTACGAAGACCTGATGAAAGTGGCGGGCACCGTGTGTGCGCCCAAAGAGATGGGCGCCGAAGAAGCGCTGTTCATCCTCTATACCTCCGGCTCCACCGGCAAGCCTAAAGGCGTGCAGCACACCACCGGCGGCTACCTGCTGTATGCGGCCCTGACCCATGAGCGCGTGTTCGACTACCGCCCTGGCGAAGTCTACTGGTGCACCGCCGACGTCGGCTGGGTCACCGGCCACACTTATATCGTCTACGGCCCGCTGGCGAATGGCGCGACCACCTTGCTGTTCGAAGGCGTGCCGAACTACCCGGATATCACGCGGGTGGCGAAGATCGTTGACAAGCACAAGGTCAACGTCCTCTACACCGCGCCGACCGCGATCCGCGCGATGATGGCTTCCGGCACCGCCGCCTGCGAAGGCGCCGACGGCAGCAGCCTGCGCCTGCTGGGTTCGGTGGGCGAGCCGATCAACCCGGAAGCCTGGGACTGGTACTACAAGAACGTCGGCCAATCCCGTTGCCCGATTGTCGACACCTGGTGGCAGACCGAAACCGGCGGCAACATGATGAGCCCGCTGCCGGGCGCCCATGCGCTCAAGCCGGGTTCGGCGGCGCGGCCGTTCTTTGGTGTGGTGCCGGCGCTGGTGGACAACCTGGGCAACCTGATCGAAGGCGCGGCCGAAGGCAACCTGGTGATCCTCGATTCGTGGCCGGGCCAGGCGCGTACGCTGTTTGGCGACCATGACCGCTTCGTCGACACCTACTTCAAGACCTTCCGTGGCATGTATTTCACCGGTGACGGTGCGCGCCGCGACGAAGACGGTTACTACTGGATCACCGGGCGCGTGGATGACGTGCTCAACGTGTCCGGCCACCGCATGGGCACCGCCGAGATCGAAAGCGCCATGGTCGCCCACCCGAAAGTCGCGGAAGCGGCGGTGGTGGGTGTGCCGCACGACATCAAGGGGCAGGGGATTTATGTCTACGTCACCTTGATCGGCGGCGAAGAGCCCAGCGAGCAGTTGCGCCTGGAGTTGAAGAACTGGGTGCGTAAAGAGATCGGGCCGATTGCTTCGCCGGACGTGATCCAGTGGGCGCCGGGCTTGCCGAAGACGCGCTCGGGTAAAATCATGCGGCGGATTCTGCGCAAGATTGCCACGGCGGAATATGACGGGTTGGGAGATATCTCCACCCTGGCCGATCCGGGGGTGGTGGCGCATTTGATTGAGACGCACAAGACCATGAACGTCGCGTAAGGCGAGGTAGGTGGGAAAAAGCCCCATTCGGTGTGAGCCGGGTGGGGCTTTTTTATGGGAATCTTGAAAGCAATGAAGATCAAATGTGGGAGCTGGCTTGCCTGCGATGGCCATAGGTATTTACACAACTTTCAAACGCTGACAAATCTCCTTGTAGTGAGCGGGCTTGTCCCGCGCTGGGTGGCGAAGCCGCCCCAATAGACACCGCGCAGTTTCAGATAAACGCAATTCGCCTGGTTTGGGGCCGCTTCGCAGCCCAGCGCGGGACAAGCCCGCTCACTACAGAAATGTGAGATACCTATGCTGCGATGGCGGTGTATCAGTCACAGACCGGCTGACTGACCCGCCGCTATCGCAGGCAAGCCAGCTCCCACAGGTTGGATTGCATTTCATGGCGAGCATCGGTGGTACAGCCACCAGCCGAATAAATATCGGTTTCTCTCGCCGGAAGTTTCTGAATGTTACCGCCTTGGCCAAATGTGTAACCCGCTGCCCAGGCTTGGGGCAATGTGCTACGTCTGGGCGCCTTACAGCTGCGGTTTAAACAACCTGGGAAATAAGATTAAACGCCCCACTTGCCGTCCCAGAAGGGTTTGCGAATAATAGGCCCGCAATTTGCAGCATCTACAGGTTGAATGTCTTTTGTCTCTGCATAAAATCCAGAGGCTGTCAATGAGCTGGAACCGCTTTCTCGGTGCATCTGTAAATTGTTGTCGCATTGAGGAAATATCGGCTTCCGGCCTGTCGTTAGAATGCCGATCACTCGCTCGTCGTCTCCAGGCTGATCTGGTGTGGGACGCAGCACTGCTATTCGGTTTCACCTTCGCCGCATCGTGGGCCATGGCTCATACTGCTGTTTTGCCCTATACCGATGGAGTCCCAAGATGAAGAAACTTGTGCTGTTGGGCGCCCTGGCGCTGTCCGTGCTGTCCATGCAGGCTTTTGCCGAAGGCAAGCCGCTGAAAATTGGTATCGAAGCGGCCTACCCTCCGTTTGCCTCGAAGGCGCCGGACGGCAGCATCGTCGGTTTTGACTACGACATCGGCAATGCGCTGTGCGAAGAAATGCAGGTCAAGTGCACCTGGGTCGAGCAGGAATTCGACGGCCTGATCCCGGCGCTCAAAGTGCGCAAGATCGACGCGATCCTGTCGTCCATGTCCATCACTGACGACCGCAAGAAGTCCGTGGACTTCACCAACCGCTACTACCTGACTCCGGCGCGCCTGGTGATGAAGGAAGGCACGGCGGTCAGCGACAGCCTGGATGAGTTGAAAGGCAAGAAAATCGGCGTGCAGCGCGGTTCGATCCACGACCGTTTCGCCAAGGAAGTCCTGGCCCCTAAAGGCGCCACCGTCGTGCCTTACAGCTCGCAGAACGAAATCTACCTGGACGTGGAAGCCGGTCGCCTCGACGGCACCGTAGCGGACGCCACCCTGTTGCAGGAAGGTTTCCTCGACACCCCGGCCGGCAAAGGTTACGCGTTCACCGGCCCGGCCTTCACCGACGCCAAATACTTCGGCGACGGCATCGGCATCGCCGTACGCAAAGGCGACAAGGAAAACCTGGAGCGCATCAACGCGGCCATCGCGGCGATCCGTGCCAACGGCAAGTACAAAACGATCCAGGACAAGTACTTCAACTTCGACATTTACGGCGCTGACGCCAAGTAAACCGTCGCAGCTGTCTGTCCGAAATGGCGCAAGCAACAGAACACTCTGAAGTTTGCGCCATTTTTTCATCCCCCCTTTTCGAGGACCTGAATCATGTTGAAAGGCTACGGGGCCGTCATCCTCGATGGCGCATGGTTGACGCTTCAGCTCGCCTTGTCGTCCATGGCCTTGGCCATTGTTCTGGGTCTGATCGGGGTCGCGTTGCGCCTGTCGCCGGTGCGCTGGTTGGCCTGGCTGGGTGACTTGTACTCCACGGTGATCCGCGGGATCCCCGACTTGGTGCTGATCCTGCTGATTTTCTACGGCGGTCAGGACCTGCTCAACCGCGTCGCGCCGATGCTCGGCTACGACGACTATATCGACTTGAACCCCTTGGCCGCCGGTATCGGCACCCTGGGTTTCATCTTTGGCGCCTACCTGTCGGAAACCTTCCGCGGCGCCTTCATGGCCATCCCCAAGGGCCAGGCCGAAGCCGGCCTTGCGTATGGCATGAGCGGTTTCCAGGTGTTTTTCCGGGTGATGGTGCCGCAGATGATCCGGCTGGCGATCCCCGGTTTTACCAACAACTGGCTGGTACTGACCAAGGCCACCGCGCTGATTTCGGTGGTGGGCCTGCAAGACATGATGTTCAAGGCCAAGCAGGCGGCCGACGCCACCCGCGAGCCTTTTACCTTCTTCCTCGCAGTGGCGGCGATGTACTTGGTGATCACCAGCGTGTCGTTGCTGGCGCTGCGCTACCTCGAGAAGCGCTACTCGGTAGGCGTAAGGGCGGCTGATCTATGATCTTCGACTACAACGTCATCTGGGAGGCCATGCCGCTGTACCTCGGCGGCTTGCTGACCACCCTGAAACTGCTCGCCATCTCGTTGTTCTTCGGCCTGCTCGCCGCCTTGCCCCTGGGCTTGATGCGCGTGTCCAAGCAGCCGATCGTCAACGGCGCGGCCTGGCTCTACACCTACGTGATCCGCGGCACGCCGATGCTGGTGCAGCTGTTCCTGATCTACTACGGCCTGGCGCAGTTCGAAACCGTGCGCGAAAGCTTCATGTGGCCGCTGCTGTCCAGCGCCACGTTCTGCGCGTGCCTGGCGTTTGCGATCAACACCAGCGCCTACACCGCCGAGATCATCGCCGGCAGCCTCAAAGCCACGCCCAATGGCGAGATCGAAGCGGCCAAGGCCATGGGCATGTCGCGCTACAAGCTGTACCGCCGCATTCTGCTGCCGTCGGCCCTGCGCCGCGCGCTGCCGCAGTACAGCAACGAAGTGATCATGATGCTGCAGACCACCAGCCTGGCCTCCATCGTCACTTTGATCGACATCACCGGTGCCGCGCGCACGGTGAACGCGCAGTTCTACCTGCCGTTCGAAGCCTATATCACCGCCGGCGCGTTCTACCTGTGCCTGACCTTTATCCTGGTACGCCTGTTCAAGTTGGCCGAGCGCCGCTGGCTGAGCTACCTGGCGCCAAGGAAGCACTGATATGCAACGTATCGATCACCTGTTGCCCTGGGGTCACCTGGGCTGCGAGCGCCAACTGAGCGTGTTCCGTTTCGGCAAGGGCGAGCGCAAGGCGTATATCCAGGCCAGCCTGCATGCCGATGAACTGCCCGGCATGCGCGCGGCGTGGGAGCTGAAAAAGCGTCTCGCCGAGCTGGAGCAGCAAGGCGCCCTTAACGGCGTGATCGAGTTGGTGCCGGTGGCCAACCCGATGGGCCTGGGCCAGTTGCTGCAAGGCAGCCACCAGGGACGTTTCGAGGTCGGTAGCGGCAAGAACTTCAACCGCGACTTCGTGGAGTTGAGCGAGCCGGCTGCCGAGTTGCTCAAAGGCAAACTCGGCGATGACCCCCACGCCAATGTGCGCATGATCCGCCAAGCGATGAGCGGTGTGCTCAGCGCATTGCCCGCGCCGAGCAGCCAGTTGCAAGGCATGCAGCGCATCTTGCTGAGCCACGCCTGCACGGCCGATATCGTCCTTGACCTGCACTGCGACGCCGAAGCCGCGCTGCACATGTATGCGCTGCCCCAGCACTGGCCGCAGTGGCGTTCGCTGTCGGCGCATCTGAATGTGAAAGTCGGCCTGCTCGCGGAAGACTCCGGCGGCAGCTCGTTCGATGAAGCCTGCTCCTTGCCGTGGCTGCGTTTGTCGCGCACGTTCCCAGAGGCGCAGGTCCCGCTGGCCTGCCTGGCGACGACGCTGGAGTTGGGTGGCCAGGCCGACACCGGCCGTGACGAGGCGATCTTCCATGCCGAAGGCATCCTGGCGTTTCTTGCCGAGCAAGGCCTGATCAAGGGCGAATGGCCTGCGCCCCAGCACGAGCCGTGTGAAGGCCTGCCTTTTGAGGGCACCGAATTGTTGTTCGCGCCCCACGCCGGGGTGATCAGTTACCTGCGTAAAGCCGGTGACCGGGTCGAGAAGGGCGAGCCGATTTTTGAAGTGATTGACCCTCTGGAAGACCGCGTAAGCACCCTTTGCGCGGGCACCTCGGGGGTGTTGTTTGCCGTTGAACGGCTACGTTATGCCCAAGCGGGTTTCTGGCTGGCCAAGGTGGCGGGGCGCGAAGCGCTGCGTCACGGGCGCTTGCTCAACGACTGACCACCTGTTTTTGTGAGAACCGACCGCATGTACAAGCTTGAAGTCCAAGACCTGCATAAACGCTATGGCAGTCATGAAGTGCTCAAAGGCGTGTCCCTGGCCGCCGCGGCCGGTGATGTGATCAGCATCATCGGTTCCAGCGGTTCGGGCAAAAGCACCTTTTTGCGCTGCATCAACCTGCTGGAGCAGCCCCACGCCGGCAAGATCCTGCTCAACAACGAAGAGCTGAAACTGGTGGCCAACAAGGACGGCGCCATGAAGGCCGCCGACCCCAAGCAGTTGCAGCGCATGCGTTCGCGCCTGTCCATGGTGTTCCAGCATTTCAACCTGTGGTCGCACATGACTGCGTTGGAAAACGTGATGGAAGCCCCGGTGCACGTGCTGGGCATGCCGAAAAAAGAAGCCCGCGACAAGGCCGAGCACTACCTGGCCAAGGTCGGCGTGGGCCATCGCAAGGATGCGTTCCCCGGGCACATGTCCGGCGGTGAGCAGCAGCGCGTAGCGATTGCCCGTGCCCTGGCGATGGAACCTGAGGTGATGCTGTTCGACGAGCCAACCTCGGCACTCGACCCGGAACTGGTCGGCGAAGTGCTCAAGGTGATGCAGGACCTGGCCCTGGAAGGCCGCACCATGGTGGTGGTGACCCACGAAATGGGCTTTGCCCGTGAAGTGTCGAACCAGTTGGTGTTCTTGCACAAAGGCATCGTCGAAGAACGCGGCAACCCGCGGGAAGTGCTGGTGAACCCGCAGTCCGAGCGTTTGCAGCAGTTTTTGTCGGGCAGCTTGAAATAATCAAGACTGCTGTTGTGCACTGATATAGGGCATTCTTCACAATCTTGATGGCTAGCCACAATCCCCTGTGGGAGCTGGCTTGCCTGCGATAGCGGTGCATCAGCAGCAGATGTATTTACTGACCCACCGCTATCGCAGGCAAGCCCGCTCCCACAGTTGGATCTTCATCAGCTTTTGAGATTTGTGTGGGTTTACCAGCTAGCATTGGCCTTTGTCTTCATTACCGTTCCTCGCTTCGGATAGCACTCCATGACCGCCCACAAAATTGGTTTCCTGATCTGGCCCAGCACAAAGGCACTGACGCTTGCGCTGGCTGAGGAGGCCTTGCGCGTTGCCCAGCGGGTGCATCCGGACGTGATCTACGAGTTGTCGTTCCTGCAAGCCGAGCCTGTAATGGAAGGCGCTTGGCAACTGCCGGGTGAGCCATGGGCCGGCAAACTCGAAGGTTTCCAGAAGCTGTTCCTGCTGGCGGACGAACCGCCGACCGTCATCGCTTCCCAATTAAGCTCCGCCCTCAAGCAACTGGTGCGCGCAGGCTGTGTGATCGGCGGCTTGTCGGCCGGGGTCTACCCGCTGGCCCAGCTCGGCCTGCTCGACGGCTACCGCGCCGCCGTGCACTGGCGCTGGCAGGACGATTTCGCCGAGCGCTTCCCCAAGGTCATCGCCACCAGCCACCTGTTCGACTGGGACCGCGACCGCCTCACCGCGTGTGGCGGCATGTCGGTGCTCGACCTGCTGCTGGCGGTGCTGGCCCGTGACCACGGTGCTGAACTGGCCGGAGCGGTATCGGAAGAACTGGTAGTCGAACGCATCCGCGAAGGCGGCGAACGCCAACGCATTCCGCTGCAAAACCGCCTGGGCTCCAGCCATCCCAAGCTGACCCAGGCGGTGTTGCTGATGGAAGCCAACATCGAAGAACCGCTGACCACCGACGAAATCGCCCAGCACGTGTGCGTGTCGCGACGACAACTCGAGCGCATCTTCAAGCAATACCTCAACCGCGTTCCCAGCCAGTACTACCTGGAGCTGCGCCTGAACAAGGCGCGCCAGATGCTCATGCAAACCAGCAAGTCGATCATCCAGATCGGCCTGTCGTGCGGCTTCTCCTCGGGGCCGCATTTCTCCAGCGCCTACCGCAACTTCTTCGGCGCCACGCCCCGTGAAGACCGCAACCAGCGCCGCAGCAGCAGCCCGTTCGAATTGTCTTCGGTGCCGTCCGAGCGCGGTTGAGCTTACTCCTCCATCGGCTCCGGCTCCGGCTCCGGCAACGGCGGCTGCAACGCTTCGCCCTCGGCATCCACCGTCGCCTCCGGCACCTGGAAATCCACGCCGGTGCGCAGGTAGTACTGGCGCAGATAACCCAGGCTGCGCGCGGACCACGGGTTACCGCTCAGGTCTGAATCGTCCTGGTAGGTCGTGGATCGGTCCAGCAGGTCGGCGGGTATCTCGCGGATCTGGTTGTTGCTCAGGTCCAGTGTGTACAGCTCCGGCAGCCGGAATACCGCGTTCGGCGGGTCGCGCAGCTCACAGTTGTGCAGGTGCAGCGACGCCAGCAGGTTCAGGCCACTGACGTCGGGCGCGTTGCCCAGCGGGTTATGGCTCAATTCCAGGAACTCCAGCGCCGGCAAGTCGCTGAAGCTGCGCGCGCCGGCGGCGGTGAGGCGGATATCGCACTGCGACAAATCCAGGTTCGCCAGCTTCGGCATGCTGAAGATCGCTTGGGGCAGGTCGTGCAGCACGCACTGGTTGATGATCAGGGTTTGCAGCTTGGGAAAACATTGCAGGGTGCCGTCGACGGCCGTCACCGTGCCGCCGCCGCGCAGGTCGAACGAGGTCACGTGGTCCAGCCTTGCGCTCAGTTCGGGCAGTGCGCCCAGGATCGGCACGTCAAGGGTCAGCGCATGGGTAAACTGGTCGTCGAGGCTTTCCTCGTCCTCGGGGCTTTCGCGGCGCCAGGCTTGTTCCAGCAGGCTTTTGAACTGATCGCGCGCCAGTTGTTCGCGGGCCCGCATGGGTTCGTCCAGGGGCACGTCGAGTACCGGATGGCGCTCGGGAACATTGAGCGCCCACTGCTGCAGGTCGGTGCTCAGTTGCCGATATTCCGCCTCCAGGCGTGCCAGGGTCGGGGCAACGTCATCCAGGCCACCGGGCAGGCTGAACACAAAACGGTCGGCTTCGTGATCCTCAAGGCTTGGGTACAAGGCCTGTGCGCGGAGGCGTTCGGGCTGCGGGGCCTGGACGTTGAAGTACTGGAGCGTCTGGCCGTAGTGGCTTTTGATCTGTTCCAGGCTGGCCCGCGACAAGGGGTTGCCGGCCAGATTCAGCGCATGGGTATTCGCTGCCGGCAGGCTGAACAGCGCCGGGGGCAGGGTTTGCAGCGCGTTGTCGCTGAGGTCGACTTCGCGCCGTGGGAAGTCGCCGAGCAGGCCTGCGGGCAGTTCGTGCAGGCCGGTGTTCTTGAGCAGCACGCTGGCCAGGCCCGGCACCTGGCTGAAGTCAGGCAGTTGGCCGAGCGGGTTGTGGCTGAGGTCCAGGTATTGCAGGTGGCCCATGCGCTCCAGGCCACGGCTGCTGGCGGCGCTCAGGGTGATCGAACAGCGCGGCAGGACCATGACGGTCAACCGCGGCATGCTCAGCGCGCTCGGCGGGATGTCGCCGAGCGCGGTGTGGCTCATTTCCAGAGTCTGCAGCGCCGGGAAACTGCGCAGGAACCCGTCCAGGTCCACGGCTGTTCCGTCACCCTCCACGAGCAACGAGGTGATGTGATTGAACCGCGCACTCAGTATCGGCAGTTCACCGATCAGCGAGCGGGGGACGGTGAGCGCGTGGAAGTAATGGGTGTTCGGCTGCGGGTAGCGCCGCCAGCTGGTCTCCAGCAAGCGCCGCAGGGCCAGCCTGCGCCCGCGCTCGTTGCCCGTCAGGGACTCGCCCTGCGCCCATTGGTCCAGTTCCTGTTGCAGGGTGTCCAGTTCCATCACCAGGCGCGCTATCTCGCGACGGCCCGCCTCCAGGTCACCGGGCAGGGCGTAGACCAGACGATTCAGTTTATCGCGGTCCAGGGCCGGGAACAGCAGGTTGGCGTCGCGCACGTCAGCGGCCGGGGCGTCGATTTCCCAGTAGGTGTCATGCTGCTGAAAGTAGCGCTTGACGCGTTCAAGGGTCGCTGGCGACAGCGGGTTGTCACTGAGATCGAACCGTTTACTGGTCTCGGCGGGCAGTTCGAACAGTGCTTCGGGCAACTCGGTAATCTGGTTGCCCTCCAGCGATGCGGCCAGCAGTTCCGGCCGATTGAGGATACCGGCGGGCAATTGACTGATGCCGGTTTCCGACAGGTCCAGGGCGTTCAGGTGCGGCATGCCTTGCACACTGGGCGCACGACCCAACGGGTTGCGATGCAGCGCCAGTGCCTTCAGTCGGCTCATGGCGGCCAGCCGGGCGTGGCTCGCCTCGGTGAGGCGGATCTGGCAGTTGCTCAAGATCAGATGGGTCAAGGCGCTCTGGCTGTTGATAGACGGGGGGATGTCGTCCAGGGGAATACCTTTGACTTCCAGATGGCGCAACCGCGTGAACTGCGCGAGGAACGCCTGTGCGCCGTGGGTATCGACACTGCCGGTAAGGGACAGGAAGGTCACATGGTCGAAATTCGCCGCCAAGGGAGGCAACGCGCCGGTGATCGGATAACCCAGCCGCAGCCTGTGGCCGTCGCGATTGGAGTCCTCGTAATAGTCGTCGATGTCGGTTTCGCGGCGCCAGCAACGCTTGAGCTGATCGCTGACCAGGCGACGGTTCTGTTGCTCGTAACGACGCTGGCGAATGGTCAGCAGCGCGCCGGAGCGTGGGTGGTGGGTCTGCACTTCGTTTTGCCAGATGCTGAGCTGGCTCTCCAGTTGTTGGTATTCCCCGGCCAGCGCGGCCAGTTGGTTTGCGGCGCCGCCTGGCTGGGTATGCAGGTGTGACAGCAAATCGTTGAGTTGCGGTTCGCCAAGGCCGGGAAACAGCTGCTGCGCCCGTTCCAGTAGAACCTGACCTGGCGACAGGGCGTGAAACCCCGCGTCATGGCCCAGCAGGCGCAAGGTCTTGCGCGCAGGTTCGGGCGGCGTACCGGCATCGAGCACTTGGCGCAGTTCGGCGCGCGGCAGCGCCTGTTGGCGCAGAAGCCGCCGCAGCTCGAGGCCCTGATGAATCTGGATGTTCAGCGCTTCACGCTGAGCGTCGGGCAGGGCGCCGAGAATGGCGCTGTACAGGTCGGTCTCGCCGGACAGCGCGCCCTTGGCGTCGTGGGGCGCATAGCGGCCGGTTTCGGTGCGCACCAGGCTACGCTGCAGCGGCGCATCTTCAGCGCCGATGCGGTGCCATGTCGGGCCGTCGGGCGAGTGATGTTTGAGTTCCAGTCGGATCTGGTCCGACCAGCCCGGCTGGATTCTCAGGCTGTTGAGCGCCAGTCGGTCGCTGTCCAGGCTCTGTACCGCGTCCAGGTGCAGGCCTTCATAAGCGCGATTGAGGCGCAGCGCATCCAGCGCGGCTTCGGCTTGCTCGGCCAGGCGCTGGGGCGTGTGACGTTCTTCCAGGGCTTGCAGCTCTTCGCCGCTGGCGTGGTCGATCAGGCGCTCGGCGCAGCGCGCTGGCAGGGTGGGGACGCTGTCCAGCAGTTGCCGCACGGCCGGCGCTTCGCTCTGTTGCAGCAGGCCATAGCGGGAATCGAACAACGGGGCGCGATTGCGCTCGGCGATCCGTGCCAGGCGCTTGCGCAGGTGTTTGACGCGGGTGGTCAGGCTGAGCTGCGGGTCGCTGGCGCGTTCGCCGAAGTGGCTGCGGATCTCTTCTTCGCTCAGGCTTTCGAGTACGGTCTTGAGCAGCTCGCCGTTAGTCAATTGGGCTTCATGGATCTGCACGACCGGGGCGTCCTGGTCGCCAAAGGCCCAGGTGGTTTCGCCGGCGGCATTCAAAAAGCGCAGGCCACGGGCGTGGGGCCAGTCGCCAAAGGCGGTGAGCAATTGCAGTTGGTCCTGAGGATCGACCTGGCCGTATTGCGCCGGGTCATCGCTGTTGAGGCGATCGATCAGGGCCTGGATCGAGCGGTCGATGCGCAGGCGCGCCAGGCTGTCGTCCAGCAGTGGCGGCAGCGGCTCGCTGTTGAAGTGCATCTTGCGCAGCGCGCCTTCGGGCACGTCGCTGAGGCTCAGGGCCAGTTCGCGGTCGGCCGCGCCGAGGCCCTCGGCACGATGCCCGATGCGCTGCAACAGCGTGCGGCGATCCCACTGCAGCGGATGCTCCAGTTCAGTGTGCCAACTGCCCGCGCCGTTATGCCGCAACCTGGGCCTGTAGGCGTCGCTACGGGTGGGGTGCTTGATCGCGTAGCCAGCGCCGTCAACTTGACGTTGCACTGCGTAGAAATGCCCGTCCAGTGGCAGGATCGATTCGCCGCGAACCTGGTGCAGGCCCAGGTGATCGATGCCCAGGTTCGCTGGCAGGTCGAGGTTCTGCCGGTAAGGCGCAAGGTCCGGTTTCCAGTAGCGCGTGGCGCCGTCCGCGAGCGTCACGGGTTTATGGCGGTCGATGAAATCCAGCACTGGCTGTGGCAAAACCTTGCGCAGTTCGGCCGCGCCTATCGTGCCGCCCGCCGCGAATGTGCCCACCTGCACCAGCGCCTGCAGCACACTCATCAAGTGGCCGAATGCTTCCTGGGGCAAGCCTTCAGCCCAGTCGACAATGCCCTCGAACACGTCGTCCAGCAGTTGGTAGGCCATGTAGCCCAGCATCAGCTCGCCCAGGCCGGGGATGAACGGCGCCACCACAAACAGCGCCGCATTGAGAATGGATGACGCCACATTGACGAAGGAATCCCACAGCGCCCAGCGGGCTTTCAGGTCCACGTCGGCGGTGGGCACGGCGGTGGTGCGGGCGTCGTTGAGGATCTTGTTCACCTGCTGTTGATAGAGCGCCTGCCACACATCGCCTGACAGTGGCGTGGCCGCAAATTGCAGCTTGGGATCGTCGGTCGGCGTTTTGCGCCAAGGCGCCAGGCCGCTGCCGCGCTGTGGTGGGTTCCATTTGATGCGCGCCAGGCGCTGGCTCAGGCCGGAAAAAAACAAACCACGGTGTTCATGGGCGACAAAACGGCTGAAGAACGCCTGATAGTCAGCGTCTCGCAACCGTTGCGTCAGGGCCTGCTTGAAGGCCAGCGGCGAGAAATATTCCTTGAGCGGTGCGTGCGGGTCGTCGGGGATATAGGCGACCAGGCGCGGGATGGCGCGTGCCTGTTCCAGGTCGGCGGCGAATAACAGGATGCCGGTCAATGGGGCTTGCATCACGCTCAGGGTCTGCAGACGTATTGTTTGGTCGCCGAGCCGCGGCGCCGAGCGGCCGTCCATCAGCGCGGTGACGGCCTGGGCGAAGTCGGGCTGGATGTCCCCACGCAACTGCGCCAGGTGCAAGGCGCTGCGCAAGGCGGCCTTTTGGCTGGCCTCGACTTTCAATTGCAAGGCCGCGCCGGCCACCGGCTCGTTCAAGCCCAGCGCGTCCTTCAGGTAGCGCTGGTAGCGCGCGCCGATATCCAGTTCGCGGCACAGCCTGGCGAAGCGCGCGACACTGATTTTTTCGCGGATCGCTGGCAGGGTGACGAACTGGTCGTTGGCATCCGGCTCGGTGATAAAGGTGGAGGCGGGCTCGAACGCATTGTCCAGGGTCTGTTCATGGTCGAAGTTGACCAGTGCCGCGTCCAGCAGCGAAAGGGTCAAGGTGCGCGCCGCGCCGGAGGCAATCGGTAGCCAGGGCAGGTTTTGCGGGATGTACAGGCGCAGGCAGGTGCGCTGGGCGTCGAGGTCCACGCCAAACTGATTGATTAACGCGTCTTCCAGAATCGTTCGGGCGAATGTCCTGGCGTCCCGCACCTGCTTGAGCGCGTTGTCCACGGCGTTCTGCGCGGCCCAGTGCACGCCGCTCAAGCGCTTGAATTCGGCGCGTTGGGCGGCGGACGCGGGGGGCAGCGGGGTAGGCGTGGCGGCGGCAAAGGCCTGGCGTTTGGCGGGACTGGCCTTGCCCAGCCAGGCCGGAATGGCGTTTGTGAGGGGCCGGTAATGGCTGTCGGGTTGGTGGGTAGTCATGCTGAAACTCGTCAGTGGCATAAAGCACAGGAGTAGATCAGCGCGTTTCACGTGTGCGGCTCTAGATAGTTAGGGCGTGTGCCGGGCGTATTGGCCCTGCCGTAAAAACCTCGGGCAGTTTAAACTGCGCCATTGCGACGCTATTTGTCGCATTGGCGTAAACCCGCGTAAAACGGGGGTTGGCGCTATAAGAAGTTGTCGCTTGGCGGCAAGGCCGCGCTGAAAACTGTCCTTACAATCCCTGCATCGTCCGCCAGTTCCAGGCGGACGTTCCTCTTCAGGAGACTCCGATGTCCGTTGAGCAAGCCCCGGTGCAACGTGCCGATTTCGACCAGGTCATGGTGCCTAACTACGCCCCTGCCGCGTTCATCCCTGTGCGTGGCGCAGGTTCCCGCGTATGGGACCAGGCCGGCCGCGAGCTGATCGACTTTGCCGGCGGCATCGCGGTCAACGTATTGGGTCACGCCCACCCGGCGCTGGTCGGTGCATTGACAGAGCAGGCCAACAAGCTGTGGCACGTCTCCAACGTTTTCACCAATGAGCCGGCCTTGCGCCTGGCCCATAAGCTGATCGACGCCACCTTTGCCGAGCGCGTGTTCTTCTGCAACTCCGGCGCCGAGGCCAACGAGGCGGCGTTCAAGCTGGCCCGTCGCGTGGCGTTCGACCGTTTCGGCACCGAGAAGTACGAAATCATCGCCGCGCTGAACAGCTTCCACGGCCGTACCCTGTTCACCGTCAACGTCGGTGGCCAGTCCAAGTACTCCGATGGTTTCGGCCCTAAAATCACCGGCATTACCCACGTTCCTTATAACGACCTGGCGGCGCTGAAAGCTGCCGTGTCGGACAAGACCTGCGCCGTGGTGCTCGAACCGATCCAGGGCGAGGGCGGCGTGCTGCCGGCCGAGCTGGCCTACCTGCAAGGTGCCCGCGAACTGTGCGACGCCAACGACGCGCTGCTGGTGTTTGACGAAGTGCAGACCGGCATGGGCCGCAGCGGCCATCTGTTCGCCTATCAGCATTACGGCGTGACGCCCGACATCCTCACCAGCGCCAAGAGCCTGGGCGGCGGTTTCCCGATCGCGGCGATGCTCACCACCGAAGCGTTGGCCAAGCATCTGGTGGTCGGCACCCACGGCACCACTTACGGCGGCAACCCGCTGGCGTGCGCGGTGGCCGAGGCGGTGATCGACGTGGTCAACACCCCTGAAGTCCTGGCCGGCGTGAACGCCAAGCACGACCTGTTCAAGGCGCGCCTGGAGCAGATCGGCAAGCAATACGGCATTTTCACCGAAGTGCGTGGCCTGGGCCTGTTGATCGGCTGCGTGCTGAGCGATGCATTCAAAGGCAAGGCCAAGGATGTATTCAACGCCGCCGAGAAAGAAAACCTGATGATCCTGCAAGCCGGCCCGGACGTGGTGCGTTTCGCCCCGAGCCTGGTGGTGGAAGAGGCGGACATCAACGAAGGCCTGGATCGTTTTGAACGGGCTGTGAAGACGTTGACGCAAGCCTGATAGCGACACATTTATCTGCCGCACCGCAGATCAAAATGTGGGAGCTGGCTTGCCTGCGATGGCAGTGGTTCAGTCACCCCAACATCGACTGACCCACCGCTATCGCGGGCAAGCCCGCTCCCACACTGGTCTTCGGGTGAGTCCCGATGGGGCGCAGGACATTTTCTCTATGAAGTTTTCGAGTTAAGGAGTGACACCATGCTGGTGATGCGCCCCGCGCAAATGGCTGATCTGGGCGAGGTACAGCGTCTGGCTGCGGACAGCCCGATTGGTGTCACCTCCTTGCCGGACGACGTGGAACGCCTGAGCGACAAGATCGCCGCCAGCGAAGCGTCGTTTGCGGCCGAGGTCAGTTTCAACGGCGAAGAAAGCTATTTCTTCGTGCTCGAAGACACTGACACCGGCAAACTCGCCGGCTGCTCGGCCATCGTCGCGTCGGCCGGTTACTCGGAGCCGTTCTACAGTTTTCGTAACGAGACCTTCGTGCACGCCTCCCGCGAGCTGAAGATCCACAACAAGATCCATGTGCTTTCCCAGTGCCACGACCTCACCGGCAACAGCCTGCTCACCAGTTTCTACGTGAAGCCGGCGCTGGTCGGTTCGCCGTGGTCGGAACTCAATTCCCGTGGCCGCCTGCTGTTCGTCGCCAGCCACCCCGAGCGCTTTGCCGATTCGGTGGTGACCGAGATCGTCGGCTACAGCGACGAGAACGGTGATTCGCCGTTCTGGGACGCCATTGGCCGCAACTTCTTCGACCTCAACTACGCCGCCGCCGAGCGCCTGTGCGGGTTGAAAAGCCGTACCTTCCTCGCCGAGCTGATGCCGCATTACCCGATCTACGTGCCGCTGCTGCCGGACGCCGCCCAAGAGGCGATGGGCCAGGTGCACCCGCGTGCGCAGATCACCTTCGACATCCTGATGCGCGAAGGCTTCGAGACCGACCATTACATCGACATCTTCGACGGCGGCCCGACGCTGCACGCACGGGTCTCGGGCATTCGCTCGATTGCCCAGAGCCGCGTGGTGCCGGTGAAGATCGGCGAGATGGTCAAGGGTGTCGGTCGCCAGTACCTGGTGAGCAACGCGCAGTTGCAGGATTACCGAGCGGTGATGCTGGAGCTCGATTATGCGCCCGGCAAACCGGTGACCCTGGACCTGGACGCGGCCGAAGCGCTGGGCGTCGGCGAAGGTGCCAGCGTGCGCCTGGTTGCGGTTTAAGCAGAGTTTTGCGGGTGGCCTGGAGCAGGCGGCCCGTTTGAGGAGATAGCATGATTGTTCGTCCCGTACGCAGCAGCGATTTACCGGCCCTGATCGACCTGGCGCGCAGCACCGGCACCGGCCTCACCACCTTGCCGGCCAACGAGGAACGCCTGACCCACCGCGTGGGCTGGGCCGAAAAAACCTTTCGCGGCGACGCCGGGCGGGGCGATGCCGACTACCTGTTCGTGCTGGAAAACGACGAAGGCCGGGTGGTGGGCATTTCCGCGATTGCCGGCGCGGTCGGCCTGCGTGAGCCGTGGTACAACTTCCGGGTCGGCCTGACCGTCAGCGCCTCCCAGGAGCTGAATATCTACCGCGAGATCCCGACGCTGTTCCTGGCCAACGACCTCACCGGCAACTCCGAACTGTGCTCGTTGTTCCTGCACGCCGATTACCGCACCGGCCTCAATGGCCGCATGCTGGCCAAGGCGCGGATGTTGTTCATCGCCGAATTCCCGCAACTGTTTGGCAACAAGATCATCGCCGAGATGCGCGGTGTGTCCAACGACGCCGGGCGTTCGCCGTTCTGGGAAAGCCTGGGTCGGCATTTCTTCAAGATGGAATTCAGCCAGGCCGACTACCTCACCGGCGTGGGCAACAAGGCGTTTATCGCTGAGCTGATGCCGAAGTTTCCGCTGTACAGCTGCTTCCTCTCCGAAGACGCGCGCAACGTGATCGGCAAGGTGCATCCGGATACCGAACCGGCGCTGAGCATGCTCAAGAGCGAAGGCTTCAGCTACCAGGGCTATGTCGATATTTTCGATGCGGGCCCTGCGGTGGAATGCGAAACCAGCAAGATCCGTGCGGTGCGCGACAGCCAGTCGCTGGTGCTCGCCATCGGCACGCCAGGGGACGACGCCACGCCGTTCCTGATCCATAACCGCAAGCGCGAAGACTGCCGCATCACGGCCGCACCGGCCCGCCTGGCCGCAGGTACGCTGGTGGTCGATCCTCAGACGGCCAAGCGCCTCCAGTTGGTGGTTGGCGATCAAGTGCGCGCCGTACCGTTGTCCGCAGCTCGGGAGTCGAAATAATGAATTCGTTGTATATCGCAGGTAGCTGGCTGGCCGGCCAGGGTGAACTGTTTGAATCGCGTAACCCGGTGACCCAGCAAGTGCTGTGGGCCGGCAACAGCGCCACGGCCGAGCAGGTCGAGTCTGCCGTGCAGGCCGCGCGCCAGGCGTTCCCCGCTTGGGCTCGACGTTCGTTGGAAGATCGCATCGGCGTGCTGGAAACCTTCGCCGCTGTCCTGAAAAAACGCGCCGATGAAATCGCCCGTTGCATCGGTGAGGAAACCGGCAAGCCGCTGTGGGAATCGGCCACCGAAGTCACCAGCATGGCCAACAAGATCGCCATCTCGGTGCAAAGCTACCGCGAACGCACCGGCGAAAAGAGCGGCCCCCTGGGCGATGCCACCGCGGTATTGCGCCACAAGCCCCACGGTGTGGTGGCGGTGTTCGGCCCTTACAACTTTCCTGGCCATTTGCCGAACGGGCATATCGTCCCGGCGCTGCTCGCGGGTAACACCGTGCTGTTCAAGCCGAGCGAACTCACGCCGAAAGTCGCCGAGCTGACCGTACAGTGCTGGATCGACGCCGGTTTGCCGGCAGGTGTGTTGAACCTGCTGCAAGGCGCGCGGGAAACCGGCATCGCCCTGGCGGCCAACCCTGGTATCGACGGTTTGTTTTTCACCGGTTCCAGCCGCACCGGCAATCATCTGCACCAGCAGTTTTCCGGGCGTCCGGACAAGATCCTGGCCCTGGAAATGGGCGGCAACAACCCGCTGGTGGTCGACGAAGTCGCTGATGTGGATGCGGCCGTGTACACCATCATCCAGTCGGCATTTATCTCCGCTGGCCAGCGCTGCACCTGCGCACGCCGCCTGCTGGTACCGGAAGGCGCTTGGGGCGATGCCTTGCTGGCGCGCCTGGTGGCGGTGAGCGCGACGATTGAAGTGGGCGCGTTCGACCAGCAACCGCCGCCGTTCATGGGCTCGGTGATCTCCCTCGGCGCCGCCAAGGCCTTGATGGACGCCCAGGAATTGATGTTGGCCAATGGCGCCGTAGCGCTGCTGGAAATGACTCAGCCCCGGCACCAGGCCGCGTTACTGACGCCTGGCATCATCGACGTGACCGCCGTGACCGAGCGCGAAGACGAAGAGTTGTTCGGCCCGCTGTTGCAGGTGATCCGCTACGCGGATTTTGCAGCGGCGATCGCCGAGGCCAACAACACTCAATACGGCTTGGCCGCGGGGCTGCTGTCGGATTCCGAAGCGCGCTACCAGCAGTTCTGGCTGGAAAGCCGCGCCGGTATCGTCAACTGGAACAAACAGCTGACCGGCGCCGCCAGCACCGCGCCGTTTGGCGGGGTAGGGGCCTCGGGCAACCACCGCGCCAGTGCTTATTACGCGGCGGATTATTGCGCGTATCCGGTGGCGTCGCTGGAGACCCCGAGTTTGGTGGTGCCAGCCACACTGACCCCGGGTATTACGCTCAAGTGAGAGTGACACCGATCTAATGTGGGAGCTGGCTTGTGTGGGAGCTGGCTTGCCTGCGATGGCATCACCTCGGTCTGACTGACAGACCGAGTCGCCTGCATCGCAGGCAAGCCAGCTCCCACAGTGACCAATGGTGTATTCAAGTAATTTGAAGCCTATAAAAACAGATGTTCGTGGAGCCTCGCCGATGAAATCCTATGAAGTCAATTTTGACGGTCTAGTGGGGCCGACCCATAACTACGGCGGGTTGTCCTTTGGCAACGTCGCCTCCCAGAGCAACAGCCAGCAGCATTCCAACCCCAGGGAAGCGGCGTTGCAGGGCCTGCAGAAAATGAAGGCCCTGATGGACATGGGCTTCGTGCAAGGGATTCTGGCGCCCCAGGAACGTCCTGATGTGGCTGCCTTGCGCACCCTTGGTTTCAGCGGCACCGACGCCCAGGTGATCGAGCAAGCGGCCAGGCACGCCATGCCGTTGCTGGTTGCCAGCTGCTCCGCCTCGAGCATGTGGGTCGCCAATGCCGCCACCGTCAGCCCCAGCGCCGACACGGCAGACGGCCGCGTGCATTTCACCGCCGCCAACCTCAACTGCAAATACCACCGCAGCATCGAACATCCGACCACCAGCCGCGTGCTCGGGGCGATGTTTGCCGACGCCAGACACTTCGCCCACCACGCCGCCTTGCCGGCGGTGGCGCAGTTCGGCGACGAGGGCGCGGCCAACCACACGCGTTTCTGCCGTGAATACGGCGAGGCGGGCGTTGAATTTTTCGTGTTCGGCCGCAGCGCATTCGACCCCCGTTACCCAGCGCCGCAGAAGTACCCGGCGCGCCAGACCCTCGAAGCGTCCCAGGCCGTTGCGCGTCTGCACGGCCTGAAGGACGACGGCGTGGTCTACGCCCAGCAGAACCCGGCAGTGATCGATGCCGGTGTGTTCCACAACGACGTGATCGCGGTGGGCAACGGCGAAGTGCTGTTCTATCACGAGGACGCGTTCCTCAATACCGAACAGATGCTCGCCGAGTTGCAGGGCAAACTGGGCAAGCTGGGCGGCAACTTCCAGGCCGTCTGCGTGCCGCGCGCCTTGGTCAGCGTCGAGGACGCGGTGCGTTCCTACCTGTTCAACAGCCAGTTGCTGACGCGCCCTGATGGCTCGATGCTGCTGATCGTGCCGGAAGAATGCCGCGCCAACCAGCGCGTGTGGAACTACCTGCAAGGCCTGACCGCTGCCGGCGGCTTGATCCGCGAAGTGAAAGTCTTCGACCTCAAGCAGAGCATGCAGAACGGCGGTGGCCCGGCGTGCCTGCGCTTGCGCGTGGCGCTGAACGAAACGGAACTGGCGGCGGTGAACCCAGGCGTTATCATGACCGCGCCGTTGTACGACACCCTGACCCAATGGGTCGACAAGCACTACCGCGACAGCCTGCGCGAAACCGACCTGGCTGACCCGCAATTGCTGCTTGAGTGCCGCACGGCATTGGATGAACTGACGCAAATCCTTAAACTGGGCTCGGTTTATCCTTTCCAGATCAATTAACGCCACGTGGCTGAGATATTTTATTTATGACCGACACCCTGAAACTGATCCTTGAAGACACCGACGGCACCCAGCTGGAAACCTCCTGCACCCGCGTCGCCGTGGTCTGGCAGGGCAAGGAGATCTGGATCCAGCACGACGGCCGTGGCCAACTGCTGATCGGTGTGGACGTGGAAGAAGGCGACGCCGAGTACGCCAACCTGCTGATGCGCCCACTGGCCACCAACCTGATGAGCCTGCAACTGGAAATGGAACCGGCCGAGGTTGAAGGTGATGACGACGATCACGTCCACGGCCCAGGCTGCAACCACTAAGGAAGCTGCGTATGCTCGCCCTCGGCAAATTGCTTGAACTGACCCTCGCCGGTCGCGAACCGGCGCAAAAAATTCAACTGACTGTCGACGGCGTGCAGATGCGCTGGCTCAGCGAGGGCGCGCTTGAAGTGCGTCCGCCGCAGGCCCGGGACAATGGCAGCGACCTGCTGCTGTCGTCCGGCATCCATGGCAACGAAACGGCGCCGATCGAACTGCTCGACCGCCTGTTGCATGGCATCGCCCGTGGGGAGATCAAGCCTCGCGCCCGTATTCTGTTCCTGTTCGGCAACCCCGAGGCCATGCGCCGCGGCGAGCGCTACCTCGAGCTGGACATCAACCGGCTGTTCAACGGCCGTCACGAAAAAAACATCGGCCCCGAAGCCATGCGTGCCGCCGAGCTTGAGCAATTGGCCCGCAGTTTCTTCAACCAGCCTGATCGTTCGCGCCTGCATTACGACCTGCACACGGCCATTCGCGGCTCTAAGATCGAGCAGTTTGCGCTGTACCCGTGGAAGGAAGGCCGCCAGCACTCACGTCGTGAACTGGCGCGCCTGCACGCCGCCGGCATGCAAGCGGTGCTGTTGCAGAACAAAGCGTCGATCACCTTCACCGCGTTTACCTACGAACAGCTGGAGGCTGAGGCCTTCACCCTGGAACTGGGCAAGGCGCGGCCGTTCGGGCACAACGAGGGGGTGGATGTTTCACGCCTGGAGCTGCGCCTCAAGCAGATCATCGAAGGCACCGAGCCCGAGACCGACAGCCTTGACGGTATGCAGCTGTTCGCCGTGGCGCGTGAAGTGATCAAGCACAGTGACGCCTTCCTGCTGCACCTGCCGGCGGACGTCGAGAACTTTTCGGAATTGGAAAAGGGTTATCTGCTGGCCGAAGACGTGGCCAAGACCCGCTGGGTCATCGAAGAAGAGGGCGCACGTATCATCTTCCCCAACCCGAAGGTGAAGAACGGTTTGCGCGCGGGAATATTGATCGTGCCGACCACGGATGCGGGCTTGGCTTAGATCTTGAGGCTTACCGGGACCAATGTGGGAGCTGGCTTGCCTGCGATAGCATCACCTCGGTGTGACTGATAGACCGAGGTGCCCGCATCGCAGGCAAGCCAGCTCCCACACAAGCCTGTTCCCACATTTGGGTGTGCGGTGTTGCTTATACCGCTACAGCACGCGGCTCGCTGCGACGGATCGCACGGACCTTGTGCAGCGTATCGGCGCAGGTGCGCGCTGCTTCCTGGCCCTTGTGCACGAAGTGCTCGTAGAAAAAGGTGTGATGCTCGGTCCCGGCATGGAAGTGATGCGGCGTCAACGATACCGAGAACACCGGCACTTCAGTCTCCAACTGCACCTGCATCAGGCCGCTGACCACCGACTGGGCGACGAACTCGTGACGGTAGATCCCGCCATCCACCACCAGCGCGGCGGCGACGATACCGGCGTAACGGCCGGTCTTGGCCAGCAGCTTGGCGTGCAGGGGCATTTCAAAGGCACCGCCGACTTCGAAGAAATCGATGTCCGATTCCTGGTAGCCCTGGGCGATCATTTCGGCGAGGAAGCCTTTACGGGATTGGTCGACAATATCCTTGTGCCAGCAGGCCTGGATAAACGCGACGC
The DNA here is from genome assembly GCF_001983175.1 of Pseudomonas cedrina subsp. cedrina. GTDB lineage: Bacteria > Pseudomonadota > Gammaproteobacteria > Pseudomonadales > Pseudomonadaceae > Aquipseudomonas > Aquipseudomonas cedrina. Next base: position 194,838 of record NZ_MNPW01000001.1, on the reverse strand, counting down.
GCTCGCCGTGGTGGTTTTTGCTCTTGCTGTCGATTGCGGTGGGTTGCATGTTCTGACTCCTGTTTAAGAAAAAAACAGGGCGTTATGAATCGAATGGGATTTAAGAGTACGCAAGCACACGAGGTGCGCGGCCCTTAGGTGCCAATCCCGTTCTCTCTTCATCCGGACTATGACCGTCGGCCCCGGGATCACACCGGGTCTGCTGACCTTGTCGCCGTCCTGCGTGAGCAGTTCGAGGCGCCAAGCGCTCGCGGGCTATACACATTGCGTGTAATTACCGCCGGTGGGGAATTGCACCCCGCCCTGAGAACGTTGCCGCCAGAACCCTGGTGGCGAAGCGTTTTTAACACGGTTTTTCGAAAACTGCACGAGCGCTCTATCGATAAGCTATATCGGTTTGTTTGGTTGGTATTCGATTGAATGCAGCCGGGGCTTGATATTCCGTGGTTTTGCCCGCAGTAATCATCTCCATGAGGCACTTATCCAAATCGCCAGAGGCTTGATTCATGTCCGTGATTGACCTGCGCAGCGACACCGTGACCCAACCCACTCCCGGCATGCGCGACGCAATGGCCACGGCCGCCAGCGGCGATGACGTGTATGGCGAGGACCCCAGCGTCAATCGCCTGGAAGCCGAACTGGCCAGGCGCCTGGGCTTTGCCGCCGCGCTGTTCGTGCCCACCGGTACCATGAGCAACCTGTTGGCGTTGATGGCCCATTGTGAACGCGGCGAGGAATACATCGTCGGCCAGCAGGCCCACACCTACAAATACGAAGGCGGTGGTGCAGCGGTGCTGGGTTCGATCCAGCCGCAGCCGCTGGAGGTGCAGGCGGACGGTTCCCTTGACCTGGACCAGGTACTGGCGGCCATCAAGCCGGACGATTTCCATTTTGCCCGCAGCCGTTTGCTGGCGCTGGAAAACACCATGCAAGGCAAGGTATTGCCGCTGGATTACCTGGCCCAGGCGCGGGCGTTTACCCGTGAACATGGCCTGGCCCTGCATCTGGATGGCGCGCGGCTCTACAACGCAGCGGTCAAGCTGGGCGTGGATGCGCGCGAGATAGCGCGGCACTTTGATTCGGTGTCGGTGTGCCTGTCCAAAGGCCTCGGCGCGCCGATTGGCTCGGTGTTGTGCGGTTCCACGGCGCTGATCGCCAAGGCCCGGCGCCTGCGCAAGATGGTCGGTGGTGGCATGCGCCAGGCTGGCTCCCTCGCGGCGGCGGGGCTTTACGCGCTGGATCACCAGGTCCAGCGCCTGGCCGACGACCATGCCAATGCGCAGTGGCTGGGCGATGAGCTGCGCCAGGCCGGCTATGAAGTCGAGCCGGTGCAGACCAACATGGTCTATGTGCAGATCGGTGATCGGGCCGATGCCTTGAAGACCTTCGCCGCCGAGCGCGCGATCAAGTTGAGCGTTGCGCCACGCCTGCGCATGGTCACGCACATGGATGTGAGCCGGGCGCAGATTGAGCAAGTGGTGCAGGCATTCGTCGAGTTTTCGCGTAAATGACCGTGCAGACCGTCCAATTGAACGTTTCAATCGTATAAACACGCTGTACCACCGGCAAAGGGCCGATATAATGCGGCCCTTTGCCGTCGCTCCGTCTGATGATGTTGCGCACTGGCCTTTGGCCGCAGCCTCCGTGGAAGAACCTAATGAAAAGCGCAGAAATCCGTGAAGCCTTCCTTCGCTTCTTCGAAGAGCAAGGTCACACCCGTGTCGCCTCCAGCTCCTTGATCCCAGGCAATGACCCTACCCTGCTGTTCACTAACGCGGGGATGAACCAGTTCAAGGACTGCTTCCTGGGCCAGGAAAAGCGCGCCTACACCCGCGCCACCAGCAGCCAGAAGTGCGTACGCGCCGGCGGCAAGAACAGTGACCTGGAAAACGTCGGTTACACCGCCCGCCACCACACATTTTTCGAAATGCTGGGTAACTTCAGCTTCGGTGACTATTTCAAGAAAGACGCGATCACGTTCGCCTGGACCTTCCTCACCGGCGTGCTGAAGCTGCCCAAGGAAAAACTCTGGGTCACCGTGTACGCCACGGACGACGAAGCGTATGACATCTGGACCCAGCAAATCGGTGTACCTGCCGAGCGCATGATCCGTATCGGCGACAACAAAGGTGCGCCCTACGCGTCGGATAACTTCTGGACCATGGGCGATACCGGCCCGTGCGGCCCGTGCACCGAGATTTTCTATGATCACGGCGACGATATCTGGGGTGGCCCGCCAGGCTCGCCGGAAGAAGACGGTGACCGTTACATCGAGATCTGGAACAACGTGTTCATGCAGTTCAACCGCACCGCCGATGGCGTGTTGCATCCGCTGCCGGCGCCGTCGGTCGACACCGGCATGGGCCTGGAGCGGATCAGTGCGGTGATGCAGCACGTTCATTCCAACTATGAAATCGACCTGTTCACCAACCTGTTGAGCGCCTCGGCGGCGGCCATTGGCTGCGCCAACGAAAGCCAGTCTTCGCTCAAGGTGGTGTCGGACCACATCCGCTCCTGCGGCTTCCTGATCGCCGACGGCGTGCTGCCGTCCAACGAAGGCCGTGGCTATGTGCTGCGCCGCATCATCCGTCGCGCCTGCCGTCACGGTAACAAGCTGGGCGCCACCGGCAGCTTCTTCTACAAGATCGTGGCCGCGCTGGTGGCCGAGATGGGCGACGCCTTCCCGGAACTCAAGCAGCAACAGGGCAACATCGAGCGCGTGCTCAAGGCCGAGGAAGAGCAGTTCTCCAAGACCCTGGAACACGGCCTGAAAATTCTGGAGCAGGACCTGGCCGAGCTCAAAGGCACCGTGGTGCCGGGTGACGTAGTGTTCAAGCTCTACGACACCTACGGTTTCCCGATGGACCTGACCGCCGACATCGCCCGTGAGCGCGAGCTGACCATCGATGAGGCCGGTTTCGAGCGCGAGATGGAAGCCCAACGCGTGCGTGCGCGTTCCGCCAGCGCTTTTGGCCTGGACTACAACACGCTGGTCAAGGTCGACGTGGCCACCGAATTCACCGGCTATAAGGCCACCGGCGGTTCGGCCAAAGTGGTTGCGCTTTATAAGGAAGGCCAGTCGGTCGACGTCTTGAATGAAGGCGATGACGGTGTGGTGGTCCTGGACCAGACCCCGTTCTATGCCGAATCCGGTGGCCAGATTGGCGACTGCGGTTTCCTCAAGGCGGCTTCCGGTCGTTTTGATGTGCGTGACACCACCAAAACCGGCGGCGCGTTCCTGCACCACGGCGTGTTGGCGTCGGGCAGCCTGACCGTCGGTGCGCCGGTGGAGACCCAGGTGGACGCCGAGGTGCGCCATGCCACCGCGCTGAACCACTCGGCCACCCACTTGCTGCACGCTGCACTGCGCCAGGTACTGGGCGAACACGTCCAGCAGAAGGGGTCGTTGGTGGACAGCCAGCGCCTGCGCTTCGACTTCAGCCACTTTGAGGCGATCAAGCCCGAGCAGATCAAGGCGCTGGAAGATATCGTCAACGCAGAAATTCGCAAGAACACCCCGGTGGAAACCGAAGAAACCGATATCGAGACCGCCAAGGCCAAGGGCGCCATGGCGCTGTTCGGCGAGAAGTATGGCGACAACGTACGCGTACTGAGCATGGGCGGCAGTTTCTCGGTGGAGCTGTGCGGCGGTATCCACGCCAACCGTACCGGCGACATCGCCCTGCTGAAAATCATCAGCGAAGGTGGCGTGGCGTCCGGTGTGCGGCGTATCGAGGCAGTAACCGGCGCTGCGGCCCTGGCCTACCTCAATGCGGCGGAAGAACAACTCAAGGAGGCGGCCAGCCTGGTCAAGGGCAGCCGCGACAACCTGATCGACAAGCTGTCCGCCGTGCTGGAGCGCAACCGTGCCCTGGAGAAACAGCTGGAGCAGTTGCAAGCCAAGGCGGCCAGCGCCGCGGGCGACGATCTGTCGTCTGCCGCGGTGGACGTCAAGGATGTGAAGGTCTTAGCCGCACGCCTGGACGGTCAGGACGGCAAGGCGCTGTTAGCCTTGGTCGATCAGTTGAAGAACAAGCTCGGCCGCGCAGTGATCCTGCTCGGCAGTGTCCATGAGGATAAGGTCGTTCTGGTTGCCGGTGTAACCAAGGACCTGACTGGCCAACTCAAGGCTGGTGATTTGATGAAGCAAGCCGCCGCGGCAGTGGGCGGGAAGGGCGGTGGTCGTCCGGACATGGCGCAAGGCGGTGGTGTAGACGCCGGCGCCCTGGACGCAGCCCTGGCCCTGACCGTGCCGTTTGTCGAGGCAGGTATTTAAGGCACTGTTAACCGGCCCGTGGTCCAGTCGCGGGCAGGTTCGGTGCTGGTTGATTGGTTATCAGGCGCCCCTTTACGGGCTGAGGCGGCTTAGAAATGGCTTTGATCGTACAGAAATTTGGAGGTACCTCGGTCGGCTCTGTTGAAAGAATCGAGCAGGTGGCCGACAAGGTTAAGAAATTCCGCGATGCCGGCGACGATCTGGTGGTGGTGCTGTCAGCCATGAGCGGCGAGACCAATCGCCTGATCGACCTGGCCAAGGCAATCAGTGGTGATCAACAGCCGCTGCCGCGTGAGCTGGATGTGATCGTGTCCACCGGCGAACAGGTGACCATTGCCTTGCTGGCCATGGCGCTGAACAAGCGCGGTGTGCCGGCGGTGTCCTACACGGGCAGCCAGGTGCGCATCCTCACCGACAGCGCGCATACCAAGGCGCGTATCCTGCAGATCGATGATCAGAAAATCCGTACGGATCTCAAAGCAGGCCGCGTGGTAGTTGTAGCGGGCTTCCAGGGCGTGGACGAGCAAGGCAACATCACCACCCTCGGGCGTGGCGGTTCTGACACCACCGGCGTGGCGCTGGCAGCGGCGCTGAAAGCGGACGAATGCCAGATCTACACCGATGTGGATGGCGTCTACACTACCGATCCGCGTGTAGTGTCTGTGGCCCAGCGCCTGGACAAGATCACTTTTGAAGAGATGCTGGAAATGGCCAGCCTCGGTTCCAAGGTGTTGCAGATCCGCGCGGTGGAGTTCGCCGGCAAGTACAACGTTCCGCTGCGCGTATTGCACAGCTTCAAAGAGGGTCCGGGCACCCTCATTACTATTGATGAAGAGGAATCCATGGAACAGCCGATCATTTCCGGTATCGCTTTCAACCGTGATGAAGCCAAGCTGACTATCCGTGGCGTGCCAGACACCCCGGGCGTGGCATTCAAGATCCTGGGCCCTATCAGCGGCGCGAACATCGAAGTCGACATGATCGTGCAGAACGTGTCGCACGATAACACCACCGATTTTACCTTCACCGTGCACCGTAACGAGTACGATGCGGCAGAACGGATCCTGCAGAACACTGCCAAGGAAATCGGCGCGCGGGAAGTGGTGGGCGACACCAAGATTGCCAAGGTGTCGATCGTGGGCGTGGGCATGCGTTCCCATGCCGGCGTTGCCAGCCGCATGTTCGAGGCCCTGGCCAAGGAAAGCATCAATATCCAGATGATCTCCACGTCGGAAATCAAAGTCTCGGTGGTCATCGAAGAGAAGTATCTGGAGCTGGCAGTACGCGCGTTGCATACCGCTTTTGAGCTGGACGCTCCGGCCCGACAGGGCGAGTAAGGCAGTGCCAGGAAGGCGCGGTTTACCGCGCCTTTCCTTTTTTTGTAGGGCGCATGTTCTTTTACGCGCGCTCGACAATACTTGGGCGGGTAGGGCTATGGCCTTTTGGCTGTAGGTCGAAAGCCGTTTTTTGCAGACTGTTGTTCCTGAAATGAAATGCGTGAGGAGAAAGGTATGCTGATTCTGACTCGTCGGTGCGCAGAAAGCCTGATTATCGGTGATGGCGAAATCACCGTGACCGTGCTCGGCGTCAAAGGCAATCAAGTACGTATCGGGGTTAACGCTCCGAAAGAGGTGGCGGTGCACCGCGAGGAAATTTACCTGCGGATCAAGAAAGAGAAGGACGAAGAACCAAGCCTTTAATTTTTATCGTTTTTTATGTTTGCAAACGGGGATGAACGTGGTTAATATACGCCCCGTGTTGCGGAGAGCTGGCCGAGTGGCCGAAGGCGCTCCCCTGCTAAGGGAGTACACCTCAAAAGGGTGTCGGGGGTTCGAATCCCCCGTTCTCCGCCATTATTTGCTTAGTACGTTGCAATCTGGTTTTTTCGGTAAGTTATTGAAATTGCTCGAAAAAATAGCTTTACATAGAGATTGAACGGCCTATAATGCGCGGCAACAAATGCACTCGTAGCTCAGCTGGATAGAGTACTCGGCTACGAACCGAGCGGTCACAGGTTCGAATCCTGTCGAGTGCACCATTTAAGAGTCAGTTGCAGTGATGCAGGTGATTCGGTTACAACCAGTTGTGATCTGGTCTAAAAACACAATCTGCACTCGTAGCTCAGCTGGATAGAGTACTCGGCTACGAACCGAGCGGTCACAGGTTCGAATCCTGTCGAGTGCACCATACAAACAAAAAGCCCGCCAAGTGCGGGCTTTTTGCCGTCTGGAGTTTGTGTAGGATTTTCTCTTTTGCGCGCGCTCCCATGTGTTTTCCCTCCCCGCTGCGTCGTCGCAGTTCATAGATGCAGCCATTGCTCAGCATTGGCTCGCAAGCGCTTGTTCTTTCCAGTTTTTTGACGTTTAAAGTGGCCGGGCGGTGTATCATTGCGCCCGTCAGCCCCGCCGGGGCTTGTGGAATACCTCCATGGACTTACCCAGTAGCTGCTCAGTACCCCGTTTTACCAATCATGAATTGACTGATTGATCCTTCCGGCGTGCCCCGCTGCTGGGAGTGGAGTTCGCCTATGACCGAAGTAGAAGTAAAGAAAACACAAGAAAGCCTGCAGGATCGCCTGGCTCAAGTCATCGAGTTGCTGCAGCGCCAGCGCGTGGTCGAAGACCTCACGCATCGCCAGGAAGGCCCGAATAACAACCTGGTCGAAAACCTGGTTCACCGGCAAAACCTCGTTGAGCTGCAACGCAAGCTCGATGACCTGCACTCCGCCGACGTCGCCTATATTCTCGAAGCCTTGCCGCTGGATGATCGACTGGCCCTCTGGCAGTTGGTCAAGGCCGACCGTGACGGCGATATCCTGCTTGAAGTATCCGACTCGGTCCGTGAAACCCTGATCGCCGACATGGACGATCATGAGCTCCTGGCCGCCGCCAAGGAGATGGACGCCGACGAACTGGCCGACCTGGCGCCTGAACTGCCCCGTGATGTTGTCCATGAGCTGATGGAAGCGCTGGACACTCAGCAGCGTGAGCGCGTGCGCTCGGCGTTGTCGTACGACGACGATCAGGTCGGCGCGCTGATGGACTTCGAGATGGTCACCATCCGCGAAGATGTCAGCCTGGAAGTGGTCCTGCGTTACCTGCGTCGTCTCAAGGAGCTGCCCGGCCATACCGACAAGCTGTTCGTGGTCGATTACGAAGGCATCCTGAAGGGCGTCCTGCCGATCAAGCGCCTGCTGGTCAACGACCCGGACAAGAAAGTTGCGGACCTGATGGCCAGCGACACCGTGAGTTTCCATCCGGATGAAGACGCCTACGATGCCGCGCAGGCATTCGAGCGTTATGACTTGATCTCGGCGCCGGTGGTGGACAAGAACGGCAAATTGATTGGCCGTTTGACCATCGATGAAATCGTCGACCTGATTCGTGAAGAGAGTGAAACCGAAGTCCTCAACATGGCGGGTCTGCGTGAAGAGGAAGATATTTTCGCATCCGTCTGGCGTTCGCTGCGTAACCGCTGGGCCTGGCTGGCGGTCAACCTGATTACCGCGTTTATCGCTTCCCGGGTGATCGGCTTGTTTGAAGGCTCGATCGAGAAACTGGTCGCCCTGGCGGCGTTGATGCCGATCGTGGCCGGTATTGGCGGTAACTCCGGTAACCAGACCATCACCATGATTGTGCGCGCCATGGCGCTGGATCAGGTGAGTACCGCCAACTCCTCGCGCCTGCTGCGCAAAGAGCTGGCCGTGGGCCTTATCAATGGCCTGGTCTGGGGTGGGGTGATCGGCGTGGTGGCCTATTTGTTGTATGGCAGCTGGTCACTCGGCGTGGTCATGACGGCCGCCATGACCCTCAACCTGCTGCTGGCGGCGCTGATGGGCGTGTTGATCCCGATGACCCTGGCCCGCATTGGGCGTGACCCTGCCATGGGTGCCAGCGTGATGATCACCGCCATGACCGACAGTGGTGGCTTTTTCATCTTCCTGGGCCTGGCTACCATCTTCCTGCTCTAAACCCTGCACGCTGGCCGGCTCCCCTGTAGGAGCTGGCTTGCCAGCGAAGATCGTCAACGATAACGCGTAAACCCTGACTGCCTGCCGCGCACTCAAGTTTTTCGCGAGCAAGCTCGCTCCTACGGCTGCCCCCTCAAATTCCACGCAAAAAAAAGCCAGCATTTAGCTGGCTTCGGCTTTCAGTCGCGAATCAATTGGCTTCTGCGGCCGCCTCGACGTCATGCGCGATAAGCGAGACGAGAGCATTTTGCTGACGGTGGGAGAGCTGACGAAAACGCTGCAGCAGTTCGCGTTCGTGCAGCGACAGCTCGGGGCTGTCCAGGCGCATGCTCAACTCTTCGCCCAAGGCACCTTCCTGAATGAGGCTTTGTTCCAGGCGCGCGATGATTTCGGAGTTCATGCTGCGGTGATGATTGCGAGCCACCTCGGCAATGCGTTCCCGCATTCCGTCTGGCAGACGTACGACGAACTTGTCAGCCGTACGGCTGGAATAAATTGCCTGTTTCAATGGGCGCATATATTTAACCGGTTAGTTCAGGGGAGCGGTTTCTGGAATTGGCCGCAAGATGAGTGTTAAGACAAGACTCACGACCAAAGTTCAACCCGAATTGCAAAGAGGCCGCATCATGCCTCAGATTTGCCAGTTCCTTGGCGTCAATTCTGTGACAAATATTGAACTGACTAAAGGCTTTATGCCAGCACTCATTTGCATTTTTGCGGACTGGTTGGAAAACCGGGCTACGCGCGATTCCCTGAGGGAACTTCTCGCAAGTCCAGGCCACCACAGGGTTTGAGGCCGCACATCCTATCGCAAAGTGGCCTTTTGCCCCTAGCTTTAAGACTAGTGGCAATTTGCCGATTAGCGAGGGCGAGGCGACATAAGGTAGCGGAGGGGGTTCAGCGCAGGATGGGGTCGAACTTGAAGCGACGACCCATGATCAGGGTCAGCAGGAACAGGCTGGCAAATACGCCGCTGGCGATAAATGCGGTGGTCTGGCCGTCTTGCGACTCAGCGTTCAAACCCAGAAGACCGGTGAACGCGGTCAGGCACATAAACAGCCAGGCAAATTTGCTCATCACCAACTTCCTCAGAAAACCCAGTGTTCGGATGCAGGCGCTTGCTGAGTGCCTTGGGTCACACGTACCGGCAGCTGTGCGTTTGGCGTCATCACCGCTAGTTGCGGACGCTGCTGCAAGTGGTGTGGCACCGCCTGGCTGAGCTGCGCAGGATCGTTATTGCCGGACGATTGAAAGTGAAAGGTTACCAATGCAGCCAGGGCTACGGTGTTGAGGGCTAACAGAAAGGCACTGTTCATGGTCATGTTCTCCGCTTAACGTCGTGGCTGGCTGGATTTGTAGGAGAAGTATTGCAGTTGTCGTGCCAAGGTAATAAACCAATAAAATCAATGGCTTAATGGTTGTATGAATGACCGGAAGGTTGCAATTTGCAATGCGGGTGTCGTGCAGCAGTGCATTTTGCACGACGGTCTCAAGCGCCAGTATTTGCGGGGCCAAACCATGCTCGCTTGTGCAGGGAGCGGCCTACATTCAAAAAGCCTAAGGACGACATGACAAAACCCACCTTGGCCGTTAACATGCACGCCGTCCGTCGCCGCGCACTTGGCGCCGCGGCTGTCACTTGTCCCAGTAGCTCAATTGGATAGAGCATCCCCCTCCTAAGGGGAAGGTTGGCCGTTCGAACCGGCCCTGGGACACCAGATCCAAAAGCCCTGCCCAGACCTTCTGGCAGGGCTTTTTTGTGCGCGCTTTTCACACTCGGGTCGAACCTTGCCGATGTTCAGGGTTCACAGCACGTGCGCAGTGTATTTATCGCAATCCATGTACCTTGCAAGCAGCCGGGCAGCGTCTGAGCTGTAGGCAAAATAATCCCCGGAACGGCGCAAACCGCCTGTCCGGAACTGACTACCGCGGACTATCATGCCGATAGCCCTGATTCTTACCGCAAGGAGCCGCTCGGAACGCCGATGCGCCAGATCTGGAAATCTTTTCGAGCCCTTTATTTCGCGTCCTTGATGATGTTGATCGGCTCCGGCCTGCTCAGCACTTACCTGGCTTTGCGCCTGGCGGCCGACAATGTCGACAGCCTGTGGGTGGGTGCGCTGATGGCCGCCAACTACTTTGGTTTGGTGCTGGGTGGCAAGATCGGGCACCGCCTGATTGCTCGGGTCGGGCACATCCGGGCCTACGCCACTTGTGCCGGCATCGTCGGCGCGGCGGTGCTGGGCCACGGCCTGGTCGACTGGCTGCCAGCCTGGATCGTGTTGCGGGTGATCGTGGGCCTGGGGATGATGTGCCAGTACATGGTCATCGAAAGCTGGCTCAATGAGCAGGCGGACGCCAAGCAGCGTGGCGTGGTGTTCAGCCTGTACATGATCGCGTCCTACCTCGGCCTGGTGCTGGGGCAATTGATCCTGGTGCTGCATCCCCAGCTTGGCCTCGAGCTGTTGATGCTGGTAGCGCTGTGCTTTGCCCTGTGCCTTGTGCCGGTGGCAATGACCCGGCGCATTCACCCGGCGGCGCTGCATCCTGCGCCGATGGAACCGCGCTTCTTTATCAAGCGCGTGCCGCAGTCGCTGAGTACGGTGCTGGGGGCCGGGTTGATCGTCGGCTCATTCTACGGCCTGGCGCCGCTGTATGCGTCCCAGCAAGGGCTGACGACCGAGCAGGTCGGTTTGTTCATGGGTAGCTGCATTTTTGCCGGCCTGTTGGTGCAGTGGCCGTTGGGCTGGTTATCGGACCGGTATGACCGAGCGCTGTTGATCCGCTGCTTTGCCTTGTGCCTGGCCGTGGCGGCACTGCCCCTGGCGATCATGACCCACGTGCCGCTGGAGGTGCTGTTCGTGGCGGGCTTCCTATGTTCGCTGGTGCAATTCTGCCTGTACCCGCTGGCCGTGGCGTTCTCCAACGACCATGTGGAAGGTGATCGCCGGGTATCGCTGACGGCCATGCTGTTGGTGACCTATGGCATCGGCGCCAGCATCGGGCCGCTGCTGGCCGGGGTAATCATGAAGCTCTTCGGCAACCAGATGCTGTATGCGTTTTTCAGCCTGTGCGCGCTGATCCTGGTATGGCGAATCCGCCCCAAAGCCGTCACCAACCTGCATCAGGTGGAAGACGCGCCGCTGCATCACGTGGCAATGCCCGACAGCATGTCCAGTTCGCCGTTGGTGGCTGCGCTCGATCCACGGGTAGACGAGCAGGTGGTGCAGGAGCAGATGCAGGTGAGCGTGCCCGACCCGGAACCGCAAGACGATGCGCAGCCATCGACCGATGAGCCGCCCTTCGAAGGGCCGCCGGAGCCGCTGGGTCCCGAAGAGCATCCGCATGACTTGAGCAGGGCGCGCCCCTGAACGCAAAAACGGGCGGTTCCCATCAGGAACCGCCCGTTTTTTTATCGCGATTTCAGGTTAAAAATCGTCGTCTTTGTCGAAGCGCCGCGCTTCGCGTTGCAGCTGGTAGACAAAACGTTCGACTTGACGCTGCACCAGGCCGCTCATGTTGTGAAAGCGCACGCCGGCGAAGGTAATGTTGATCCGTTCTTCGAAGTGCAGGTAGCGCAGCTCGACCGAGGTGGTCATGCTGCCAAAGGGCAGGGCGGCCATGAAGCGCTCGTAGACCTGGCCCAGCTGCAGGCGCTCGGAAATGTCCCCCTCAAAGCGCAGTTTGCAACCGGTGGCGGAAATATCCAGGAGTTTGCCGCGCACAGGCAGCTGGAGCTTCTCGCCATCGAGTTCGATGTTGATCAGTTGCGCCAGCTTCAGGGCGGCGCGGAAGGCATTGCGACGCTGATGGTAGACCACCTCGTCAGGCATGCTGCCGGTGTAGACACGGTGGCCGTCTTTTTCGCTGACGGTGAGGGTGCCTTTGCTTTCCCAGGCGACACGCACGCCGTCGTGGAAACCTTCGATGCGAAAGGGTTCGCCGCTTTCGAGATGGCGTTCACCGTCGCGGGGAATCATCTCATCCAGAATCAGCTTGTGGCCGTCACGGTCCACGTCCACCAAATAGCTCTGGAAGCGCTGGCTGCGTTCGTGGAAGGTGATGATCAGCGGGTCGTGACTTTCTTGCAGCATCCGCAAGGTGCTGGCGATTTCCAGAGGCGTGGTGAGGACCTTGGGGGGCTGCGGGGCATCTTCCGCATTAAGGGCGTTGAACACGGTTCTTCCATCTCCAGACAAAATACGACTACACGCGAGAGCAGGCATTCTGCCAGTATGTGGCGCGCCTTGGATAGGCCACGCTGTAAAACCCGCGTCAGGCTTGGCTGCGGGTGCTTGGCTTGACCAGGCGCGAGGTGGAACCCTGCGCGTTGTAGAGCGCTGGAGGCTCGCCGCCGTGAAGTATGCGCAACTGGTTGGCGGTCGTAGCTTGTTGAAGCTGGATCGACTGGCCGTTGAGCAGGTTGGCTTCCTGGCACTGGCTGAGCAGTTGATTGAGTTCTTTACTCTGGGCGAGCAATTGATCGCCGACCGAGGAGTGGCTGGCCAGTTGCGCCAGGCCGTCATGGTCAGCCGGCAGGCCCAGGCTGATAAGGATCTGGCTGCGTTTTTTGCCGTGCTGTTCCAGCAGGACAATCAGCGACTGCTTGCGCGCCAGAATTTCTTCCAGCAGCGGCATGTCCCGGCCGTAGAGCGCCAGGGATTCTTCCTTGAGCAACTCGAGCAGTTGTTGCGTCGGCTCAAGATCATCAAGGATCAGTTGAAGCAGATTTTCGTCGTGATGCATGGCTGGCCTTGGGGTTTAAGCGTCCAAAAGCCCGGCGCAGGCCTTTGCCTAGCGCTCGGCTTCGAAATTGAGCAGCTTGCTGGCTACACGGTTGCTGTCGACTTTATAGCTGCCATCGGCGATTGCCTGTTTCAATTCGGCCACACGGGCTTTATTGACCACCGGTTGATCGCGCAGCGAGTCAGTGACCTTCTGCAACTGTTGAGCCTCATTGCTCAGGTGTACGGACTCCCCGCTCTGGCTGGCGCTCGCCTGTTCTGCCTTGGCGGGCAGTGGCGGGGCCTTGGCTTCTACGTTTTCCTTGCCGGTAGTACGCGCAGTGCCTGACGTCGTCGGGGTGTTATTTAAACGGCTGAAATCGATGACCATGATCAAAAAACCTCTGGGTATTTGGACGCTTGCCATGTTTTCGGCCATACCCAAACAAACTTTAGGCGCGAATGACAATAAATCTCCACACGGGACTTCTCGTGCACAGTGTAGGAAATGCCGGCGTCCTGTACCAGTGATCTATAAAGCGACCTCCACTTGCCCTGGGGCTGTGACCCGCGCCTTGATCACGCGGTTGGAGTTGAGGTTCTTGACCCGGATCTGCTCGCTCATGCCACCGTTGGCCAGCGCTTCACCCGGCATTTTTACGTTCAACCCGCCACTGCTGGCGGAAATCACCACCTGGTCACCCTTGCGAATCACTTCGGCCTGCTCAAGATGTACCAGGGTAATCACTTGGTCGGTGACCACTGGTCGGGTCAGTTTCTGCCCGACGGCCTGATCAACGGAAGTCAGGTAGCCCTGGCTGATCATGCTGATGTCCCGTTCGCGCAACACGACGTCCTCAAAACCGATGATGCCGGTGCGCTTGAGCGGGCGCGCAACCACCACCACATCGCGGAACAACTTGACCTGGGCCGGCACGAACACGGTCCAGGGCGAGGCGCCTTCGCAGCGCACCTTGACCGTCACGCGGCCGATGGGCTGGGCGGGACTTTCCAGGGTGGCTGTCAATTCCTTGTCGCACATTGGCATGCGCAGGCGCGGGTCCAACTGGCTGACCTGGATTTCATAACGCCCCGGCGTCTGTGTGGTCGCCAGATAATCTTCTACAGTGAACTCAAGAAAGCCCTGAGTGACGCCGATAAGTACATCAGGCAGTGTGACGTTATCAGCGCGGGCCGTGGCGCCCAGGCCCAAGGCAAGCAGCGCCAGCGGTACGCAGAGGCATCTGCAAAACCGTATCAGGGTGGGGCGTCGGGAAACCGTCGTTTTAATATCCATGATCTAGTAAATAGCAAAGCTCGTGCCGTTTCGTGTTGGGTGCGCGTCGCACCCCCAAAGGTTTTAGCGTAGGAGTCTGGGCATGGCAGGAGTAATGGATTCAGTAAACCAGCGCACACAGCTGGTAGGGCAGAATCGCCTGGAGTTGTTGCTTTTTCGCCTCGATGGCAAGCAGCTATATGGCATCAACGTGTTCAAGGTGCGGGAAGTGTTGCAATGCCCCAAGCTGACGATCATGCCCAAGTCCAGTCCGGTGGTATGTGGCGTTGCCAGTATCCGTGGCGCGACGATCCCGATTCTTGACCTGGCCCTGGCCACCGGTTCGGCGGGTTTGCAGGACCGCGAGAACCCGTTCGTGATCATTACCGAGTACAACACCAAGACCCAGGGTTTCCTGGTGCGCTCGGTGGAACGCATCGTCAACATGAACTGGGAAGAGATCCATCCGCCACCCAAGGGCACTGGCCGCGATCACTACCTCACGGCCGTGACGCGGGTTGATAACCAGTTGGTGGAAATCATCGACGTCGAGAAAATTCTGGCCGAAGTGGCGCCAACGTCGGAAACGATCTCGGTCGGTGTGGTCGATGCCGACACGGCGCACAAGGCAATCTCCCTGCGCGTACTGACGGTGGACGACTCCTCGGTGGCGCGTAAGCAGGTGACGCGTTGCCTGCAAACGGTCGGCGTGGAGGTGGTGGCCCTCAATGATGGCCGTCAGGCGCTGGATTACCTGCGCAAATTGGTCGATGAAGGCAAGAAGCCCGAAGAAGAATTCTTGATGATGATTTCCGACATCGAGATGCCGGAAATGGACGGCTACACCCTCACGGCCGAGATACGCAGCGACCCGCGCATGCAAAAATTGCATATCATCCTGCATACTTCATTGTCGGGTGTATTCAACCAGGCGATGGTCAAGAAGGTCGGTGCCGATGACTTCCTGGCCAAATTCCGTCCTGATGACCTGGCATCCCGGGTCGTTGATCGGATCAAGGCAGCAGATCACAGCTAGGGTTTTTTCCCCTGGCGGTCACACGTTTTTTTAGAGGCGGTATCAGTGTCTACAGGTAATTTGGATTTTGAACAGTTCCGGGTATTCCTGGAAAAAGCCTGTGGCATATTGCTCGGTGAAAACAAGCAATACCTGGTTTCCAGCCGTCTCAATAAACTGATGGAGCAGCAGGGCATCAAGTCCCTCAGCGAATTGGTTCAGCGGATCCAGGGCCAGCCACGCAGCGGTCTCAAGGAGATGGTGGTCGATGCCATGACCACCAACGAAACCTTGTGGTTTCGCGACACCTACCCCTTCGAGGTGCTCAAGAGCAAAGTGCTGCCGGAAGCCATCAAGGCCAGCCCGGGCCAGCGCCTGCGCATCTGGTCGGCCGCATGTTCCTCGGGGCAGGAACCGTACTCGATTTCCATGTCGATCGATGAGTTCGAGCGGACCAACATGGGCCAGTTGAAGGCCGGGGCGCAAATCGTGGCCACCGACTTGTCCGGGACCATGCTCACCAATTGCAAGACCGGTGAGTACGACAGCCTGGCCTTGGGCCGCGGTTTGTCCCAGGAGCGCCTGCAGCGTTACTTCGATCCGAAAGGGGCGGGGCGCTGGGCGATCAAGGCGCCGATCAAGAGCCGTGTGGAGTTTCGCTCCTTCAACCTGCTCGACAGCTACGCCAGCCTGGGCAAGTTCGACATGGTGTTCTGCCGTAACGTGCTGATCTACTTCTCGGCCGAGGTGAAGAAAGACATCCTGCTGCGCATCCACGGCACGCTCAAGCGCGGCGGTTACCTGTTCCTCGGTGCTTCCGAAGCGCTGAACGGTTTGCCGGACCATTACCAGATGGTGCAGTGCAGCCCTGGGATCATTTACCAGGCTAAATAGTATGCAAATCTAAATGTGGGAGCGGGCTTGCTCGCGAATGCGGTGGATCAGTCATAGATAAGTTGACTGACACACCGCATTCGCGAGCAAGCCCGCTCCCACTTTTTTTGCGGCAATTTCCCCAATAGCGGCAACTCTCCATTGCCGCTTTACTGGCGCCACGCGGAAACCCTTTGCCGCTTTTCTGGCATCGCCGCCGGCAATCTCCCCGCATAGCCCCGGAATACGGGCTCTCTCAGAATTGGCATGCGCCTTGCTATAACCCTGTTAACGAACAGCAGGTCAGCCTAAAGGTTTCCGCCATGAGCATCAGCTTCGATAAAGCGCTCGGTATCCACGAACAAGCCCTGGGCTTCCGCGCCCAGCGCGCCGAAGTCCTGGCCAACAACATTGCCAATGCCGACACCCCGAACTACAAGGCTCGGGACCTGGACTTCTCCGCCGTGCTCGCCGCACAGCAGGACAAGACCAAGAATGGCACCTTCGCCTTGAACATGACCAACAACCGTCATATCGAAGCGCAAGGCCTGAGCAATGGTGACGAGTCGCTGCTGTATCGCACGCCGATGCAGCCGTCGATCGACCAGAACACCGTCGACGCCCAGCTGGAGCAATCGGCTTACGCCGAGAACTCGGTGAACTTCCAAGCCAGCTTTACCCTGCTCAACAGCAAATTCAAAGGGCTGATGTCAGCCCTGCGTGGAGAATAAGCCATGTCCCTGTCCAGTGTTTTCAATATTGCCGGCAGTGGCATGAGCGCGCAGACCACGCGCTTGAACACCGTCGCCAGTAACATCGCCAACGCCGAGACCGTGTCTTCGAGCATTGACCAGACCTACCGCGCCCGTCACCCGGTGTTCGCCACCATGTTCCAGGGCGGCCAGAACGGCGGCAGCGATTCGCTGTTCCAGGATCAGGGCGCCGCAGGCTCCGGCGTGCAGGTACTCGGCGTGGTTGAAGACCAGAGTAACCTCGAAGCCCGCTACGAACCCAACCATCCCGCCGCGAACGAAAAGGGCTATGTCTACTACCCCAACGTCAACGTGGTCGAGGAAATGGCCGACATGATTTCCGCCAGCCGCTCGTTCCAGACCAACGCGGAAATGATGAATACCGCCAAAACCATGATGCAGAAGGTCCTGACCCTGGGTCAGTGATAAGGGGCGCCAAATAATGGCCATCGTTGATACTTCAAACAACACGGCAGTCCAGGACCTTTTCAACAACAAGGTCAAGACTGCCACGACTAACAGCGGCGTCGGCGACGCCACCAAGACGGCGACGGGCAGCCAGTCGCTGGGCAAGGACGCGTTCCTGCAGCTGCTTGTGACCCAGCTGAAAAACCAGAACCCGCTGTCGCCGCAAGACAACGGCGCGTTCGTGGCCCAGCTGGCGCAATTCAGCAGCCTGGAAGGCATCAACACCCTGAACGACTCGGTTAATAACATCTCGAGCAACTTCAGTTCTTCGCAAGCGCTGCAGGCGTCGTCGCTGGTCGGACGTTCGATTATCACCCAGACCGACAAGACACTGGTGGATACCAGCAAGAGCATGACCGGTTCGGTGGCAGTCCCGGCGGCGACCGGCAACGTGTCCATCAAGATCACCGACAAAGACGGCAATGTGGTGCGCACCCTCGAACTGGTCGACCAGAACGCGGGCAACTCGGACTTTATCTGGGACGGCAAGAACGAAAAGGGCGAGGTTGCTCCCGCGGGCACCTACACCTTCAATGCCACCACCAAGAACGATAAGGGCGACGCCGTTGCCCTGGCCACTTCGCTGCCGGCGACGGTAACGAGCGTGACCCTGAGCAAGACCGGCGGCGAAATGCTGTTGAACCTTGCAGGCGGCATGGGCAGCGTCAAGCTGTCGCAAATTCAGACTATCGGTACATAGAGCCGGCTAACTACGGCAGAGGGAGAGAAACATGTCTTTTAACATCGGCCTTAGCGGCCTCTATGCGGCCAACAAACAACTGGACGTGACCGGCAACAACATCGCCAACGTCGCGACCACTGGCTTCAAGTCGTCCCGCGCGGAATTCGCCGACATCTACGCCGCCTCCAAATTGGGCACCGGCCAGAACAGCATCGGCAACGGTGTGAACCTGGCGGCCGTGTCCCAGCAGTTCACCCAGGGTGACGTCAATGGCAGCGGCGGCGTGCTGGACATGGCGATCCAGGGCGGTGGTTTCTTCGTGCAGAAGGGCAGTGACGGTTCGCTGGAATACACCCGCAGCGGCGCTTTCCGTGCCGACAAGGACGGCTACATCACCAACAACACCGGGACCTCGCGCCTGCAAGGCTACGCGGCGGATGAGAACGGCAAGGTCACCAAGGGCGGCCTCGTCGACCTGCAACTGAATCTGTCGAACCTGCCGCCGAAGGCGTCCAGCAAGGTGGATTCCACCAGTAACCTGAACTCTTCGGAACCGGCGATCAACCAGACCACCAAGCCGTTCGACCCGTCCGACACCAGCACCTTTACCACGCAATACAGCACCACCTTGTACGATACCCAGGGCAACGCGCACTCGATGGTCCAGTACATGGTGAAGACCGACTCCAACAAGTGGATGTCCTACACCACGATCGACGGACGCAACCCGGATGGTTCGACGCTGGCTGCCACGCCGCCTGTAGGAAAGCTGCTGACATTCGATACCGCAGGCAAACTTTCTACGATCACAACGCCGCCGGCTACCGCCTCCAACACCACCCTGACCATCGCTGACTGGAAGCCGGGTGCCATGGTCAATGGCGTTTGGACCGACAACGGCGCTGCCGCCAACACTGGTGGCATTGCCGTCAACATGGCCAATATCACCCAGTACAACTCGGCCAGCTACCGCAACCCACCGGTCACCGATGGCTACGCCACCGGCCAGATCACCGGCCTGAAAATCGACGGCAGCGGTGTACTGTTCGCAACGTTCAGCAACCAGCAGAGCAAGGCCATCGGCCAGATCTCCCTGGCCAGCTTCAACAACGAGCAAGGCCTGCAGCCATCGGGCGGCACCACCTGGAGAGAGACCTTCGCTTCGGGCCAGCCGGGTTACGACACCCCGCAAGCCGGTACCCTGGGCTCGATCGTGGCCAACTCCCTGGAGAACTCCAACGTCAACCTGACCAACGAGTTGGTGGACCTGATCAAGGCCCAGAGCAACTACCAGGCGAACGCCAAGACCATCTCCACCCAGAGCACCATCATGCAGACCATCATTCAGATGACGTGATGCATCGGCGCTTCACAAGGAACCCCTCGTAAGAGGGGTTTTTTGTGCGCGTCAGAAAATATCCGCCGACCCATAAGGTTACGCGCTGAATTGTTTGGCGAGGAACGCCCCGCACCTGTCTTGCCACTGATCGGACCAGAGCCCAGGAGGTTCACCCATCAAAGGAGGCAGGTATGCGGAGTTCAGCTGTTTACACAGCCGATACTGTTCGTGGGGGATTTGCGCCTCGCTTGGCGCGGGTTGAATCAACACCGATAGCGCCTGACGCGCAGAAGGCAGCAGTCAAAACCCTGCTCAACGAGCTTCTCGATGCGCAGCAAACGGGCAAGACCCAGACAGTTCAAGATACGCGTGACAAGCTCAATGCACTGCGTGAGAAGCTGGGGGACGAGAAATTCAAGGAGATCCTTGAGCAGCTCAAGAAAGACGCGGACCAGGCTTGGCTGGCATTGTTGAAGGCTCTGTTTCCGGAGTTGTTTCCAGATGAGGACCCACCTTCCCCGCCTTCTCCGCCCATGCCACCAGGGGGCGGGGGTGGAGGCAGGAGGGGAGGCTCGGTCAACCCAGCAGATTTCGGCCCAAGTGAGCCGATGAGCAACCGGCCGCTTACCGAAGGGGCCAAGCACTACGATTACAAAGTTGACAGCAGTAATCCTGGAAAAAAACCGAACAACATCTGGAGTGGTTTCAGCCAAGGCGATGTTGGAAATTGCGTGACTGTTTCGGCAATCAAGGCGGCGATGATGCACTTCGGTCAGAAACCTACCGATGTCTTTAAAAGCGTCAAGGAGGCAGGTGACGGGTGGGACGTAGTGATGCGGGATAATTTTTCGGTCCACGTTTCCAAAAACGAATTAAAAATGGCGGCGCAATACGCTCGTTTCAAAGGTGACGATCCCTCCATGCTGACGGACGCCAATTTTATGTATGCCGCGAGTGTCAAGCGTGTGCAAAAGGAAGGAAACGATGGGCTTCGAGGGCAGAGCTTTTATAACGCAATGCTTTCTCTCAACGATGGTGAGTATAGCCGGGAGGGTCTAGTTCGCTTGGGCTTGAAGAATAATATCCGGGCAGCCACGGATGCTGATTTACGACGAAGCAAAGTGGGGACAGTGGAATATGGAGGGCATTCCATGGCCGTCCTGGATGGGCGCATAGAGCTTTGGGGGCAGCGAGGTGGCACGCCTGGATCAGGTACTGCGACCGTATTGTTTGGTACTTGAGACAAAACAAAACCCCCGATCAATCCAACTGTATCCAGGACTGATCGGGGGTTTCACTCCAAGGCGCTTAACCCCGGAACCGGCTCAGCTTATTGGCAAGCTTCGCAATCCGGCTCATCGATCGCACAAGCCTTAGGCACGGGTGCCGGGCCGGCTGGAGCGGCGAGTACCGAATCATCACCGTGGTTGCCGCCGCTGGAAACCGCGTTCAGCTTGCCGGTGTTGATGGTCGACTTCTCGGTGCTTGTCGCGGCCAGGGCACGGAGGTAGTACGTGGTTTTCAGGCCACGGTACCAGGCCATGCGGTAGGTCACGTCGAGCTTCTTGCCCGAAGCGCCGGCAATGTAGAGGTTCAGCGACTGCGCCTGGTCGATCCACTTCTGGCGACGGCTGGCCGCGTCAACGATCCACTTGGTGTCCACTTCGAAAGCGGTCGCGTAGAGCTCCTTGAGCTCCTGCGGGATGCGCTCGATCTGCTGCACGGAACCGTCGTAGTACTTCAGGTCGTTGATCATGACCGAGTCCCACAGGCCGCGGGCCTTGAGGTCGCGAACCAGGTACGGGTTGATCACGGTGAATTCGCCCGACAGGTTCGATTTCACATACAGGTTCTGGTAGGTCGGTTCGATCGACTGCGATACGCCGGTGATGTTGGCGATGGTCGCGGTCGGTGCGATGGCCATGATGTTGGAGTTACGAATACCTTTCTGCACACGGGCACGTACCGGCGCCCAGTCCAGGGACTCGTTCAGGTCAACGTCGATGTACTTCTGGCCACGCTGTTCGATCAGGATCTGTTGCGAGTCCAGCGGCAGGATGCCCTTGGACCACAGCGAACCCTGGAACGTCTCGTAGGCGCCGCGCTCGTCGGCCAGGTCGCAGGAAGCCTGGATCGCGTAGTAGCTCACCGCTTCCATGGACTTGTCGGCGAACTCGACCGCAGCATCCGAACCGTAAGGGATGTGCTGCAGGTACAAGGCGTCCTGGAAGCCCATGATGCCCAGGCCGACCGGACGGTGCTTGAAGTTGGAGTTCTGCGCCTGCGGCACCGAGTAGTAGTTGATGTCGATCACGTTATCGAGCATGCGTACGGCGGTGTTGACGGTACGTTCCAGCTTGGCGGTATCCAGCTTGCCGTTGACGATGTGGTTCGGCAGGTTGATCGAGCCCAGGTTGCAAACGGCGATCTCGTCCTTGTTGGTGTTCAAGGTGATCTCGGTGCACAGGTTCGAGCTGTGGACCACGCCCACGTGCTGCTGCGGGCTGCGCAGGTTGCACGGGTCCTTGAAGGTCAGCCATGGGTGGCCGGTTTCGAACAGCATCGAGAGCATCTTGCGCCACAAGTCTTTGGCCTGGATGGTCTTGGACAGCTTGATCTTGCCAGGGTACTGGGCCAGGGCTTCGTAGTACTCGTAGCGTTCCTCGAAGGCTTTGCCGGTCAGGTCGTGCAGGTCCGGTACTTCGGAAGGCGAGAACAGGGTCCACTGGCCGTCATCGAAGACGCGCTTCATGAACAGGTCCGGGATCCAGTTGGCGGTGTTCATGTCGTGGGTACGACGACGGTCATCACCGGTGTTCTTGCGCAGCTCGATGAACTCTTCAATGTCCATGTGCCAGGTTTCCAGGTAGGCGCACACGGCGCCTTTGCGCTTGCCACCCTGGTTCACGGCTACGGCGGTGTCGTTCACGACTTTCAGGAACGGCACAACGCCCTGGGATTTACCATTGGTGCCCTTGATGTACGAACCCAGTGCACGCACCGGGGTCCAGTCGTTGCCCAGGCCGCCGGCGAATTTGGACAACATGGCGTTGTCGTGGATCGCGTGGTAGATGCCCGACAGGTCATCCGGCACGGTGGTCAGGTAGCAGCTCGACAGCTGTGGACGCAGGGTGCCGGCGTTGAACAGGGTCGGGGTCGACGACATGTAGTCGAAGGACGACAACAGGTTGTAGAACTCGATCGCACGGTCTTCCTTGTGCTTCTCTTCAATCGCCAGGCCCATGGCCACGCGCATGAAGAACACTTGCGGCAGTTCGAAGCGGATACCGTCCTTGTGGATGAAGTAACGGTCGTACAGGGTCTGCAGGCCCAGGTAGGTGAACTGCTGGTCGCGCTCGTGGTTGATCGCCTTGCCGAGTTTTTCCAGGTCGAAGGTGGCCAGGATCGGGTTCAACAATTCGAATTCGATGCCCTTGGCGATGTAGGCCGGCAGGGCCTTGGCGTACAGGTCGGCCATCTCGTGGTGGGTGGCGCTGTCGGCCACGCCCAGGAAGCCCAGGCCTTCGGCGCGCAGGGTGTCCATCAGCAGGCGTGCGGTCACGAACGAGTAGTTCGGCTCGCGTTCAACCAGGGTACGGGCGGTCATCACCAGGGCGGTGTTGACGTCGGTGAGGGCCACGCCGTCGTACAGGTTCTTCAGGGTTTCGCGCTGGATCAGGTCGCCGTCGACTTCTTCCAGGCCTTCGCAGGCCTCGGTGATGATGGTGTTCAGGCGGCCCAGGTCCAGCGGCGCGAAGCTGCCGTCGGCCAGGGTGATGCGGATCGAAGGGTGAGCCTGCACGGCAGCCTCTTCGGCCGGGGTGCGCACGGCACGCTCCTTGGCGCGCGAATCACGGTAGATCACGTAGTCGCGGGCGACTTTCTGTTCGCCGGCACGCATCAGGGCCAGTTCGACCTGGTCCTGGATTTCTTCGATGTGGATGGTGCCGCCCGAAGGCATGCGACGCTTGAAGGTGGCGGTGACTTGTTCGGTCAGGCGGGCAACGGTGTCGTGGATGCGCGACGAAGCGGCAGCGGTGCCGCCTTCAACTGCAAGAAACGCTTTGGTGATGGCGACGGTAATTTTGTCATCGGTGTAAGGAACGACAGTGCCGTTACGCTTGATCACGCGCAATTGGCCAGGTGCGGTGGCGGCCAGATCCTGGTTCGAATCAGCGGCCTGCGGCACGGAGCCTTGCGGGTTCTCGCGAGTTGTGTCGGTTTGCATGGGGGGTTGTCTCCACGTTCTATATTTGATTGCGAGTGTCAGGTTTTTTCCTGCAACACCCGTACCGTTTTCCATGTCGGGGATGGAGAACAGCTGCCATCCGCGTGAGCGGTTTGGTCTACTGAAAAATCTGTTTGTTCAACGCTGCGCAAGCAATAAAACGCTTGAGTTTCGAGCCACTTGTGTGGTTGGACGCTTTGGTTGAAAACCCTACATGTAGGGTCTACTTGAGCGCCGAGGTACAAGATAATGCGTTTTCGAGGGGTTAGCAACGGAGTAACCTGTGGATAACGCTGTGGGTAAAATGTGTAAGAAAGGCCGAACAGGCGTGTAGGCCGCATTGCAGCGGTATTGCACCGTTTGTCATTAAATGTTTCGAACCAAAAACAACCTGGCCATTTTCGAAGGGCGCGAACCCTATCACATAAAAACGCGTTCACCGAATGCATTTCCCGGCTTGTGCTTGAGGGTTGGAGCATGGCTACAATCAGCCACTGTTATGCCCTCAAAACATGACAATCAGGGTATGGCCGGTGGATATCTAATGTGGGAGCGGGCTTGCTCGCGAAAGCGGTGTGTCAGTTATAGGTGTGCTAACTGATCCACCGCTTTCGCGAGCAAGCCCGCTCCCACATTTGAAACTGCGCCGGCCTGACCATTTTCCAATAACAATGAGGTAGCGCATGGAGCAGGAAGCCTGGCAAATACTGATAGTCGAGGACGACCAGCGACTGGCCGAACTGACCTGCGAATACCTGCAGAGCCACGGCCTGCAGGTCTCGGTGGAAGGCGACGGCGCGCTGGCGGCGGCGCGCATCATTGCCGAGCAGCCGGACCTGGTGATCCTCGACCTGATGCTGCCCGGCGAAGACGGCTTGAGCATTTGCCGCAAAGTGCGCGAGCGCTATGACGGTGTGATCCTGATGCTCACCGCGCGCACCGACGACATGGACCAGGTGCTGGGCCTGGACATGGGCGCCGACGACTATGTGTGCAAACCCGTGCGCCCGCGTTTGCTGCTGGCGCGCATCCAGGCCTTGCTGCGGCGCAGTGAACCGGCGGAACCTGTGGCCGTGGAGAATCAGCGCCGCCTGCAGTTCGGCCCCCTGGTGGTGGACAACGCCCTGCGCGAGGCCTGGCTGAACAGTGCCGGTATCGAACTGACCAGCGCCGAATTCGACTTGCTGTGGCTGCTGGTGGCGAATGCCGGGCGGATCCTGTCCCGCGAAGAGATCTTCATCGCCCTGCGCGGCATCGGCTATGACGGCCAGGACCGCTCCATCGACGTGCGCATCTCACGGATTCGCCCGAAAATCGGCGATGACCCGATCCACCCGCGCCTGATCAAGACCATCCGCAGCAAAGGCTACCTGTTCGTCCCCGAAGCCTGCGCCGACATGCCGTTGTGAACTCGATCTTCCTGCGTATCTACGGCGGCATGTGCGCCGCGTTGATCCTCGTGGCACTGCTCGGCGTGCTGGCGTTGCACCTGCTCAACGAAGTGCGCAGCGGCCAATACCGCGAGCGCCTGGCCCACGGCACCTTTGCCTTGATGGGCGACAACTTGCAACCCATGAGCCCCATCGAACGCCAGCGTGCCCTGGCCGTGTGGGAGCGGTTGCTGGGCATTCCGCTGGCATTGCGCGCCCTCGCCGATACGCCGCTGGACCTGAGCCAGCGCAATCGCCTGCAACGCGGCCAGGTACTGGTTGAGCAGACCGGGCCTCATGCGGCGCGGGTACTGCGCTGGGTCGGTGGCCAGGAGCCGCTTGTGCTCGAGGGCGAAGTGCAGCAGATCAGCGAACAGCTGGCGCGGGCGACGATCTATTTGCTCGCCGACGAACTGGTGCGCTTCCCGGTGGCCGAGCAGCCACAGCGCCTGGCGGATATAAAAGAGGCCAAGGGGTTTGGCTTCGATATGCACCTGATGACGCTCGACCAGGCCGATATGGACGAAGACCAGCGCCGCCGTGTATCGGAAGGCGATACGGTGATGGCCCTGGGCAAGGGCGGCGATTCCATCCGTGTGTTTGCCGGCATGGTCGGTACGCCGTGGGTGCTGGAAATCGGCCCGCTGTATCAGATGAACCCTTACCCGGCGCACTGGCTGATCCTGATTGCCTTGATCGGGCTGACCCTGATCGGGTTGATCGTCTATCTGTTGGTGCGTCAGCTGGAGCGCCGCTTGAAGGGCCTGGAAGCCGCCGCCACCCGCATCGCCCAGGGTAACCTGGAAGTTCGCGTACCGGCCCGCGGCGCCGACTCGGTAGGGCGCCTGGCCGCAGCGTTCAATGGCATGGCCGAGCACCTGCAGCAGTTGCTGGCGATCCAGCGCGAACTGGTGCGCGCGGTGTCCCACGAACTGCGCACGCCGGTGGCGCGCCTGCGTTTCGGCCTGGAGATGGTCGGCGATGCCACCACCGCCGAGGCGCGGCGCAAATACCTGGAAGGCATGGACAGCGATATCCAGGACCTCGATGGCCTGGTTGACGAAATGCTCACTTACGCGCGCCTGGAACAAGGCTCGCCGGCGCTGAATTTCCAGCGGGTCGACCTCAATGCCCTGCTTGATCAGGTGATCGGCGAATTATCGCCACTGCGTGCGCAGATAGAGGTGGCCCGAGGTATCTGCCTGTCTTCGGCGCATTGGGACGACGCCTGGGTCGACGCCGAACCGCGTTACCTGCACCGTGCCCTGCAGAACCTGGTAAGCAATGCCATGCGCCACGCCCAGGGGCGGGTCTTGATCAGTTATCAGGTGGGCCAGGTGCGTTGCCGCATCGATGTGGAAGACGACGGCCCGGGTGTACCGGAAGGCGCCTGGGAACGCATCTTCACGCCGTTCCTGCGCCTGGACGACAGCCGCACGCGCGCCTCGGGTGGGCATGGCCTGGGGTTGTCGATCGTGCGGCGGATCATCTACTGGCACGGCGGGCGGGCGCTGATCGGCAAGAGCAATAATCTGGGTGGCGCGTGCTTCAGCCTGAGCTGGCCCAGGGAGCAGGGTAAACCCTGACATCGCCATCGCGGGCAAGCCCGACTCCCACATTTGAAATGCATTCCAAGGTGGGAGCTGGCTTGCCTGCGATAACTATCGATCAGGCGCCAACAGCCACCAGGCTCAACAACTGCCCCCCATCCACCGCAAACTGCCCCACCAGTTCCTTGCCATGACACCATTCGCTGGACAGGTCCGTCAGCAACCGCAGCCTTATATGCCCGGCCTCTGACCACTCCAACACCTCGGCATGCTCAAAGTAAAAGCGCTTGCCCACGATCGGATACAGCGCCTTGAACAGGCTCTCCTTGGCCGAAAACGTCAGCGTCACCACCAGGGCGATCTGTTCGCGGTCCAGCGCACCCATGCGCTGCAATTCATCAGCGGTCAGAATCTCCCCGGCCAAGCGCTCGGCCCGCTCCAGTGACAGCAGATTCTCCAGGTCCATGCCCAACCCGCGCCATTGCGCCTTGCGCCCGACAATCGCCGCGGCATGCCCGGTGCTGTGGGTGATCGAACCACTGACAGACGCTGGCCACACCGGCGCACGGTCGTCGCCGATGGCGGGGATGCAGTCGAGATGATCGAGCTGTTGCAGCGCAGCGCGCGCGCAGAGCCGGCCGGCCAGAAACTCGGCCTGGCGCTTGGCCACTGAGCGCTGGATGCTGGCCGGCGGCGGCACGGCGCTGCGCTGGAAATCGCCCGTCGCTAACAAGGCCGGGTCAAAACGCGTGCTGAAAAACACCGTACCGGGCAAGGGTTCGGGCAGCGGCCAGTGGGCGTCAAGCGGGGTACAGCAAGCGGGCAGGGAATTCATGGGCGGTATTTTGCCCAGTTGCGGTTGCCGCGCATAGCCCGTAGCGGTTCGGCGCTTGTTCAGGGGCAGTTCAGGGGCGTTTGCGTAGGCTGATCGCAACAGCCAAAACGCGTATGAGGTAACACACCATGACTGCGATCAAAAAGCTGATACTGGCCTTGACCCTGCTCAGTGCCACCGCCGGAGCCCAGGCCTCTGAGGGTGGGTTCGCCGAGTTCGGCAGGGAGAAAACCAGGAAAACCAGCAGCCTGATCCAGCGCGTGAGTTTCGAAGACGCTGGCAGCCAAGCCACGCCCTGGGGCCAGTCCCTGGGCCTGGCAACCCCGCAGCCGGGTTACCGCGCCGGCTATGAACACCTGAGTGGCCAGTTCAATGGCATTAAACTGCGCCCGCAAGAGCTGCAGGGCCGCTATGATATCCCTCTGTCGGACAGTTGATTTGCCTTGGAGAGCCTTATGAAATTGCTGGTGGTGGAAGATGAGGCGCTGCTGCGTCATCACCTGTTTACCCGCCTGACCGACAGCGGCCATGTGGTCGAAGCCGTCGCCAATGCCGAAGAGGCGCTGTACCAGACCGGCCAGTTCAACCACGACCTGGCGATCATCGACCTGGGCCTGCCCGGCATGGGTGGCCTCGATCTGATCCGCCAGCTGCGCACCCAGGCCAAGGCCTTCCCGATCCTGATCCTCACGGCCCGTGGCAACTGGCAGGACAAGGTCGAAGGCTTGGCCGCCGGCGCCGATGACTACGTGGTCAAGCCGTTCCAGTTCGAAGAGCTGGAGGCGCGGATGAACGCCTTGCTGCGCCGCTCCAGTGGCTTTACCCAGTCGACCATCGTCGCCGGGCCCTTGTTGCTGGACCTCAACCGCAAGCAGGCGTCCCTCGACGAACAGCCGCTGGCGTTGACGGCCTATGAATACCGCATCCTTGAATATTTGATGCGCCATCACCAGCAGGTGGTCCCCAAGGACCGCTTGATGGAACAGCTCTACCCCGACGACGACGAGCGCGACCCGAATGTCATCGAAGTGCTGGTCGGCCGCCTGCGCCGCAAGCTGGAAGGCCCGGCCGGGTTCAAGCCGATCGACACCGTGCGTGGCCTGGGCTATCTGTTCAATGAGCGCTGCCGTTGATTCGCTCGTTACGCGTGCGCTTGATGCTGGCGGCCGCCACTCTGGCCGTGCTGTTCATGCTGGGCTTGTTGCCGGCCATGCAGGGCGCGTTCAGCCTGGCGTTGCAGGATTCCATCGAGCAGCGCCTGGCCTCGGACGTCACCACGCTGATTTCCGCCGCACGGGTGGAGAATAACCACCTGCAAATGCCCGCGCAGCTGCCGGACGAACGCTTCAACCTCACCGACAGCCGCCTGCTCGGCTACATCTATGACCGCGAAGGCCACCTGGTCTGGCGCTCGCGGGCGACCAAGGAAGAAAACATCAACTACAAACCGCGCTACGACGGGCGCGGCAATGAATTTGCGCGGATTCGCGAAGCCGATGGCCAGGAATTCTTCGTGTATGACGTTGAGGTCAGGCTGCTGGGCGGCAAGAGTGCCGCGTTCAGCATCGTGGCCCTGCAACCGGTGCGCGAATACCAGTTGACCCTCGAAGGCCTGCGCGAAAACCTCTACCTGGGTTTCGGCGCGGCGCTGCTGGTGTTGCTGACCCTGCTCTGGCTGGGCTTGACCTGGGGCCTGCAAGCCCTGCGCCGGCTGAGCCAGGAACTCGACCAGATCGAAGGCGGCACCCGCGAGAGCCTCTCCGAACAACACCCGCGCGAACTGCTGCGCCTCACCGGCTCCCTCAACCGCTTGCTGCACAGCGAGCGTGAACAGCGGGCGCGTTACCGCGATTCCCTCGACGACCTGGCCCACAGCCTGAAAACCCCGCTGGCGGTATTGCAGGGCGTGAGCGAAGACATGGCCCAGCGCCCCGAAGACCGCGACCAGGCTTGGGTGCTGCAGTCACAGATCGAGCGCATGAGCCAGCAGATCAGCTACCAGTTGCAACGCGCCAGCCTGCGCAAGAGCGGCCTGGTGCGCCACCAGGTGCGCCTGGCTCCGGTGCTGAAAAGCCTGTGCGACACGCTGGACAAGGTCTATCGCGACAAGCGCGTCAGGGTGTCCTACGAGCTGCCGGAAGACTGCGACGTGCCCATCGAGAAAGGCGCCTTGCTCGAGTTGCTCGGCAACCTGCTGGAAAACGCCTATCGCCTGTGCTTGAGCGAAGTGCGTATCAGCCTGGTGCAGAGCGAGGAAGGCAGTGAGCTGTGTATAGAAGATGATGGGCCGGGTGTACCGCCGGACCAGCGTGCGCGGATCCTGCAACGGGGCGAACGGCTGGACCGCCAGCATCCGGGGCAGGGGATCGGGTTGGCGGTGGTCAAGGACATCATTGAAAGCTACGGCGCGCGGCTGACTTTGGTGGATTCACCGTTGGGCGGGGCGGCGTTCAAGATTCATTTTCCGGCCGTTTGATTTTCCTGGCAGTACTGGCCCCATCGCAGGCAAGCCAGCTCCCACAGTTGAAATGCATTCCAAATGTGGGAGCCGGGCTTGCCCGCGATGAGGCCCGCCCAGCACTGCATCTTCATTGCTCCTGCGCCAAATGCCAAGGGTTTGGAAAAACTCCAATCCCTGGAGAGGGTCACAAGGCGGATATCCGCCAAATTGTAGGACGAGATTGGGCGTGGCGGCGGAAAACCGCCACTTGAATTGATGCTGTGGAGTGGGCGCGGATGTCGCAAGCCCTGATGTCTAAAGGCCTGCAGCGTTTTTCAGCAAAGTGGCACGGCGCTTGCGATAAGGATTACAGCGCAGGCCTGGCCCTACCGGTCTCGCAAACAACAAATCCCTCCAGTGCAGGAGGGTTCGCAATTCAAGTGTCGTGGGCAATGGCGGATATTTGCCACACGGGACGATTGAGGAACTTTGCAATGACGACTCGTCAGCCAATCTATAAATCCCTGTATTTCCAGGTGATCGTTGCAATCGTAATCGGCATCTTGCTCGGTCACTTCTACCCGCAGACCGGCGTGGCCCTCAAGCCACTGGGTGACGGGTTTATCAAACTGATCAAAATGGTCATCGCCCCGATCATCTTCTGCACCGTTGTCAGCGGCATCGCTGGCATGCAGAGCATGAAATCGGTCGGCAAGACCGGCGGCTACGCGCTGCTGTACTTCGAAGTCGTTTCCACCATTGCGTTGCTGATCGGCCTGATCGTGGTCAACGTCGTGCAACCGGGCGCCGGCATGCACATCGACGTGGCGACGCTGGACGCTTCCAAAGTAGCGGCCTACGTCACCGCCGGTAAGGACCAGAGCATCGTCGGCTTTATCCTCAACGTCATCCCGAACACCATCGTCGGCGCCTTCGCCAACGGCGACATCCTGCAAGTGCTGATGTTCTCGGTGATCTTCGGTTTCGCCCTGCATCGCCTGGGTGCCTACGGCAAGCCGGTGCTGGACTTCATCGACCGCTTCGCCCACGTGATGTTCAACATCATCAACATGATCATGAAGCTCGCGCCTATCGGTGCCCTGGGCGCCATGGCGTTCACCATCGGTGCCTACGGTGTGGGTTCGCTGGTGCAACTGGGCCAGTTGATGATCTGCTTCTACATCACCTGCCTGCTGTTCGTGCTGGTGGTGCTGGGCGGTATCTGCCGCGCCCACGGCTTCAGCGTGATCAAACTGATCCGCTACATCCGTGAAGAGCTGCTGATCGTGCTGGGTACGTCGTCTTCCGAGTCGGCACTGCCGCGCATGCTGATCAAGATGGAGCGTCTGGGCGCGAAGAAATCCGTGGTTGGCCTGGTGATCCCGACTGGCTACTCGTTCAACCTGGACGGTACGTCGATCTACCTGACCATGGCGGCCGTGTTCATCGCCCAGGCGACCGACACCCACATGGACATCACCCACCAGATCACCTTGCTGCTGGTGCTGTTGCTGTCCTCCAAAGGCGCTGCAGGCGTGACCGGTAGTGGTTTCATCGTACTGGCTGCAACCCTGTCCGCTGTTGGGCACCTGCCGGTTGCCGGCCTGGCGCTGATCCTGGGTATCGACCGCTTCATGTCCGAAGCCCGCGCATTGACCAACCTGGTGGGTAACGCCGTTGCCACCCTCGTTGTGGCAAAGTGGGTCAAGGAACTGGATACCGACAAGCTGCAGAGCGAGCTGGCGTCCGGCGGTACCGGTATTTCGGAAACCCGCGAAATCGATGACCTGGGTGTGGCCGAAGGCCCGGCACCTGTGGTCAAGTAAGTGGCAGATGGCGTGAACTAACGCCGTCAGCAACACACAAACGCCCCGACTGGTTCGGGGCGTTTGCGTTTCCGGCACATCACGTCAGTGGCTTTTGTTTTACAGTAAGTGAATCGGTTGAAACGCTTGCAGGAGGTTGTGTGGACAGTGTGGATCTGAATGTCCTGCGTAGCGTGCTCGAATGGCGCCGCGCCGGGCATCGCGTGGTGTTGTACAGCGTGGTGCAGACCTGGGGCAGCGCGCCGCGCCCACCGGGGGCGATGTTGGCCTTGCGCGACGACGGGGTGGTGATCGGCTCGGTGTCGGGCGGTTGCATCGAGGATGACTTGATCGCGCGACTGCAGGATGGCCGCTTGCCTGAAGATGGGTCGCCGGTGCAGTTGGTGACCTACGGCGTCACCCGTGATGAGGCTGCGCGTTTTGGCCTGCCATGTGGCGGCACGCTGCGCCTGACTGAAGAGCGGGTGGATGAGTGGGCGTGGGTCACGGAGTTGCTGGCGCGCTGTGAAGCTCACCAGATCGTCGCGCGTGAGCTGGACCTGGCCAGCGGCGAAGTCACCTTGAGCAGCGCGAGCAAGACCGACGTGGTGACCTTTGATGGCGAGCGCTTGCGCGCGATTTACGGCCCACGCTGGCGCCTGCTGCTGATCGGCGCCGGGCAGCTGTCGCGCTACGTGGCCGAAATGGCGCGCTTGCTGGATTTCGAAGTGCTGATCTGCGACCCACGCGAAGAGTTCGTCTACGGCTGGGAAGAACAGCACGGCCGTTTTGTACCCGGCATGCCCGATGAAGCGGTGCTGAACATCCAGACCGATGAGCGCACGGCCATTGTCTGCCTCACCCATGACCCGCGCCTGGACGATATGGCGCTACTGACGGCGCTTAATTCCAGCGCGTTCTACATCGGTGCGCTCGGTTCCAGGGTCAACAGCCAGAAACGCCGGGAAAACCTCGCGGCGCTGGGGCTGTCGGCGCAGGCGATTGCGCGCCTGCACGGGCCGATCGGTCTGCATATCGGCAGCCATACCCCGTCGGAAATTGCACTGTCGCTGATGGCGGAAATTGTCGCGATCAAGAATGGTGTGGCGCCGATGCAGAAGAAACCGTTGCCGGTGGTGGCCGAGTGACAGTGACGGCGATTGTATTGGCGGCGGGAAAGGGCAGCCGTTTCCGCGCCGAAGCGGGGGCAGATCGGGATAAGTTGTTGGCTGATTGTGTCGGCCTGGATGGCGTGATTCGGCCGGTAATCGAGCAGGTGCTGGTGAACCTGCCGGTGTGCATCGCAAGGCGTTGGGTGGTGACATCACCGGAGCGAACGGAAGTCATTCGGTTGGCCAGGGCGTATGGCTGCGAAGTGCTGCTGCTACGCTCGGCCGGTATGGGCGAGAGTATTGCGGCAGCGGTGGCCGCCAGCGGCTCTGCGGACGGTTGGCTGGTTGTACTCGGGGATATGCCGTTTATTCAGTTATCCAGCATTGAGCGGGTGATCGATGGGTTGGAGGACGGTGGCATCAGCGTACCGGTGCAGGAGGGTCGGTATGGTCATCCTGTGGCGTTTGGCCGAGCGTATGGGCCGGGGTTGATGGCGTTGACCGGTGACCGTGGGGCCAAGCCTTTGTTTACCCAGGTGGCGGTGTGCGAAGTGCAGGTAGATGATCCTGGTGTGTTGTGGGATGTGGACGTGCCACAGTCCTTGAATTTCGCGCCACTCTAACTTGTGGGAGCTGGCTTGCCTGCGATAGCGGTGGATCAGTTGCCGCTATCGCATACACATCTTTGTAGTGAGCGGGCTTGCCCCGCGCTGGGCTGCGAAGCCGCCCCAAACCAGGCGACCTAATTCTATCTGGACTCCGCGGTGGCTTTATTGGGGCCGCTTCGCAGCCCAGCGCGGGGCAAGCCCGCTCACTACGCAGAGATTTTTCAGCCTTTGAAGGGTGTGTAGATACCTAAGGCTATCGCAGGCAAGCCCGCTCACACAGTTGCATGCATTCAAGCTGGAGGTCACTGTTCTCGACCGCAATAAAAAGCCCCGCCTGATCACTCAGGCGGGGCTTTTTTACAGCGGTTGGAATCAGGCGAGCGGTTTGGTCTCGTGCTCTGCTTCCCGTGCCGCAGCCGCCGCAGCAGCAGCCTCAGCTTCCTTGCGACGACGACGCACTTCACGTGGGTCGTTCGGCGCGCGGCCGTTTTCGGTCAGGGCGCTGGCCGGTGCGGCCTCAACCACTGGCGCAACCACTTCGGCTTCCACCGGCGCTTCGACAACGGGCGCAGGTTCTACGACCGGAGCGGGTTCAACCACCGGGGCAGGCTCGACAGCCTCGACCTCGGCAACCGGTGCCGGCGCTTCCTCTACCACTGGGGCAGGGGCGGGCGCTTCAACCGCAGCGGCAGGCTCGGCAGTCCATTGGAAGGCGGTCTGTTCTTCGCGCTTTTCTTCAAAAGCGTGACGCACTTCCGGGACGGCTTCGACAACCGGTGCTTCAACCACTGGCTCAGGCTCAACCACGGTGGCGGGTTCTGCAGCGGCCACTTCAACTTCCGGCTGGGCGTGCGGCGCCTGTGCAACTTCCACTTCCGGAACGACTGGCGCTTCGATCGGGGTAGTCGCTTCGACAACTGGTGCTTCAACCACTGGGGCTTCAACGACAGGCGCTTCAACAGCCGGCGTTTCAGCTACAGGGGCGTCGGCGGCAGGTGCTTGCACAACAGCGGTTTCTTCAACAGCCGCAGTAGCGCGTTCAGCCTGCTCGTGAGCCTGGGCTTCAGCCGGTGCGCTGATGACCGTGCTGGCGACGGCAGGAGTAACGGCCAGGCCGGCAGCCAGTTCGGCGCCAGTCGGTTCGTTGCTGGTTGCTTCAGCGTGTTCGCCGGCTTCTTCCGAGCCTTCGATCACGTTGCCGTTGGCATCACGCTGACGCTCACGACGGTTGCTGCGACGACGCTGGCCACGGGAGCGGCGGCGTGGACGATCGCCTTCGGCGTTGTCCTGACCGTCTTCCTGCAGTTGCTCTTCGCCGGTCAACAGCTCTTCTTCTTCGCTGGCCGCAGCGGTTTGTTCGGCACGTGGTTGACGCTCTTCACGCGGAGCGCGAGGTTGACGTTCTTCACGTGGCGCACGTTCTTCACGCGGCTGGCGAGCCGGACGTTCTTCTGCAGCAACGGCGGCACCGGCAACGGCTGGGGCGGCGTCCAGCGGCTCGCGCAGTTCGCGCACACGCTCTTCACGCTCGCCACGTGGCTTGCGGTCTTCACGCGGAGCACGTGGGGTGCGTGGTGCGCGCTCTTCACGCGGTGCACGTTCTTCACGGGCTACGGTCGGGGTTTCTTCACGGGCTTCGCGAGGTGCGCGTTCTTCACGTGGTGCGCGCTCTTCACGCGGCGCACGTTCTTCGCGCGGCTTGCGCTCTTCATCACGACGGCCGTTGCGGTTGCGGCTCTGCTGGCGACCGTTGCGACGTTCTTCGTTGCGTGCCGGGCGCTCGGAGGCAGGTTTTTCAACCACGACCGGAGCAGCAGGCTCTTCCTTGGTGGCGAACAGGCTGACCAGGGACTTCACCAGGCCTTTGAACAGGCTTGGCTCAGGCATCGCGACCGGTGCGGCAACCGGAGCGGCGGCTTCAACCGGCATCGGTGCGTTGGCGCGGGCCGGCGCGGTCTTCACGGCAGCTTCCTGGCGGACCAGGGTGCGGGTCGCAGCGGCTGCTGGCTGGACTTCTTCCACTTCAGCGGCGGCCGCGGCGATTTCGTAGCTGGACTGGCCACTGTGGGCTTCCGGGCTGTCATCGCGCAGGCGCTGCACTTCGAAGTGCGGCGTTTCGAGGTGATCGTTCGGCAGGATGACGATACGGGCACGGGTGCGCAGTTCGATCTTGGTGATCGAGTTGCGTTTTTCGTTGAGCAGGAACGCGGCAACCGGGATCGGCACTTGCGCGCGGACTTCGGCGGTGCGGTCTTTCAAGGCTTCTTCTTCGATCAGGCGCAGGATCGCGAGCGACAGCGATTCAACGTCACGGATGATGCCGGTGCCGTTGCAGCGCGGGCAGACGATGCCGCTGCTTTCGCCCAGGGATGGACGCAGGCGCTGACGGGACATTTCCAGCAGGCCGAAGCGCGAGATACGGCCGACTTGCACGCGGGCACGGTCGGCTTCCAGGCATTCGCGGACTTTCTCTTCCACGGCGCGCTGGTTCTTGGCGGGGGTCATGTCGATGAAGTCGATCACGATCAGGCCGCCGATGTCACGCAGGCGCAGCTGGCGGGCGATTTCTTCAGCCGCTTCCAGGTTGGTCTGCAGGGCGGTTTCTTCGATGTCGCTGCCTTTGGTCGCACGCGCCGAGTTGATGTCGATGGACACCAGGGCTTCGGTCGGGTCGATCACGATGGAGCCGCCGGAAGGCAGTTCGACCACGCGCTGGAAAGCGGTCTCGATCTGGCTTTCGATCTGGAAACGGTTGAACAGCGGAACGCTGTCTTCGTACAGCTTGATCTTGCTGGCGTACTGCGGCATCACCTGGCGGATGAAGGTCAGGGCTTCGTCCTGGGCTTCAACGCTGTCGATCAGCACTTCGCCGATGTCCTGGCGCAGGTAATCGCGGATCGCGCGGATGATCACGTTGCTTTCCTGGTAGATCAGGAACGGCGCGGAACGATCCAGGGACGCTTCCTTGATGGCGGTCCACAGTTGCAGCAGGTAATCGAGGTCCCACTGCATTTCTTCGCTGCTGCGGCCAAGGCCTGCAGTGCGAACGATCAGGCCCATGTCGGCGGGGGCGACCAGGCCGTTCAGCGCTTCGCGCAGTTCATTGCGCTCTTCGCCTTCGATGCGGCGGGAAATTCCGCCGGCACGTGGGTTGTTCGGCATCAGGACCAGGTAGCGGCCGGCGAGGCTGATGAAGGTGGTCAGGGCGGCGCCCTTGTTGCCACGTTCTTCTTTTTCGACCTGGACGATGACTTCCTGGCCTTCGCTCAGGACGTCCTTGATGTTGACGCGGCCTTCAGGGGCTTTCTTGAAGTACTCGCGGGAGATTTCCTTGAGGGGCAGGAAGCCGTGGCGCTCGGAGCCGAAATCGACAAAGGCAGCCTCAAGGCTTGGTTCGATGCGAGTAATCCGGCCTTTATAGATGTTGGCCTTCTTTTGCTCGCGTGCACCGGACTCGATGTCCAGGTCGTAGAGGCGTTGGCCATCTACCAGCGCAACACGCAACTCTTCGGGTTGAGTTGCGTTAATCAGCATTCTTTTCATGTTGTACCGTCGGTTTCCGGGCTGCCGGAAACGGCGTTCGGCACACACGACTTCTCACGGTCGGTGTCAGGTGCGTCAAGAGTGGTTGGCCACTCCAGTGTCCAGCAATAACAGGCCAATTGGGCCGGTATCGCGACGGACGCGTCCTGCTTGTTAGCGGTGGTGACAAAGGCACCACTTCAACAAAAGCTAAGGTCAGGAGGAGGAATCAACCGGCGACTGTGGACGAGATGAAGCGTCTAAATATAAGCCTAGTGCTACACGGTCCGACGGTTGTGCATCTCCACCCTACACGTATCCCTGATAATTCGGGTGCTGCCGCGCGCAGAATCCGCAGCGGGTTGGCATTTACCGTGTTCTCCAATGGGGAGTCCACGCTCATGGCTAAACAAGACCGGGTGTGGGCGATTGCGCTCTCACCCGGCTCTTAACAGGCGTTGTTTCCGAAGCATTCGCCGTGGTGTGGCTCAAGACTGACTGCACTTTGTGAACTGGCCGTAAATATCGGCGCAACACGCGAGTATTCACCCTGCGTATCGCACTCGCTTCAGGCCTCATGTCACCTGCGCTCGTTACAATCCTGAGCCTTCCAAGGTGGCGAACACCCCGTAGGACGGCCTCGCGTCCTGATGAATTGCGATGGTCAGGGCCGGCAGTTTGCCGCAAGTCCTCTGTCCAGGCCGCTTTTGGCGGCGTTCGCGACTATAGCAGCAATGATTAAGTGCTTCAATTCCATAAAAAATTGTTATCATCGCCGCCATGACCACTACCGCCCCCCAGACCCCCAGCGTCCAGCTGCTCGAGGTCTCGCCGGAATATGCCGGCCAACGCATCGATAATTTTCTCCTGGCCAGGCTCAAAGGCGTGCCCAAGACCTTGATCTACCGCATCTTGCGTAAAGGCGAAGTGCGGGTGAACAAGGGCCGGATCAAGCCCGAGTACAAGCTGCAGGCGGGCGATATCGTCCGTGTGCCGCCGGTGCGCGTGCCTGAGCGCGACGAGCCCGTGCCATTGGCCCAGGGCCTGTTGCAGCGCCTGGAAGCGTCGATCGTGTTCGAAGATAACAAACTCATCGTGATCAACAAGCCCTGCGGGATTGCCGTTCACGGCGGCAGCGGCCTGACGTTCGGCGTGATCGAAGCCTTCCGGCAGTTGCGCCCCGATGCCAAGGAGCTGGAGCTGGTCCATCGCCTGGACCGCGACACGTCCGGGCTGCTGATGATCGCCAAGAAACGCAGCATGCTGCGCCACCTGCACACCGCCCTGCGCGGCGATGGTGTCGACAAGCGCTACATGGCGCTGGTGCGCGGCAACTGGGCCAGCTCGATCAAAAGCGTGCGTGCGCCATTGCAGAAGAGCAACCTGCGTTCCGGCGAGCGCATGGTCGAAGTGGACGAGGAGGGCAAGGAGGCCTTGACGCTGTTCAAGGTGCTGCGTCGTTTCGGTGACTTCGCCACGATGGTGGAGGCCAAGCCTGTCACGGGGCGCACCCACCAGATTCGCGTGCACACCCTGCACGCGGGCCACAGCATTGCGGGCGATACCAAATACGGCGATGAGGATTTCTCCAAGGAGATCCGCGACCTGGGCGGCAAGCGCCTGTTCCTGCACGCCTACATGCTTACCGTGCCGCTGCCCGATGGCGGCGAACTGAAGCTGCAGGCACCGGTCGATGAAATGTGGGCCAAGACCGTGGAGCGCTTGAGTGTCGCACCTTGATTACAAACTGCTGATTTTCGACTGGGACGGGACACTGGCCAACTCCATTGGCCGCATTGTCGAATCGATGCACATGGCCTCGACCCGCTCGGGTTTCGACCTGTGCAGCGACCTGGCGGTCAAGGGCATCATTGGCTTGGGCCTGCCTGAGGCGATCCGTACCTTGTACCCCGAGATCAGTGACGCCGGGCTGGTCGCGTTCCGTGAGCACTACGCCGATCACTACATCGCCCTGGAAGCTGAGCCCTCGCCGCTGTTCGAGGGTGTGGTGCAATCCCTGGAGGCGTTTCGTGCCGAGGGCTATCACCTGGCGGTCGCCACCGGCAAGGCCCGTCGCGGGCTGGACCGGGTGCTCAAGGCTCATGGGTGGGAAGATTATTTCGACATCACCCGTGCCGCCGATGAAACTGCCAGCAAGCCGCACCCTCTGATGCTGGAGCAGATCCTGGCGCACTGCGGTGTATCGCCGCGCCAGGCCTTGATGGTGGGCGATGCTTCCTTTGACCTGATGA
This sequence comes from Pseudomonas cedrina subsp. cedrina, assembly GCF_001983175.1. GTDB lineage: Bacteria > Pseudomonadota > Gammaproteobacteria > Pseudomonadales > Pseudomonadaceae > Aquipseudomonas > Aquipseudomonas cedrina. Next base: position 155,681 of record NZ_MNPW01000001.1, on the reverse strand, counting down.
TGGCGCGCAATGCAGGCATGGACAGCGTGGCGGTCAGCTATGGCGCCCAGTCTGCCGAGGCCTTGCAATGCTATGAGCCCAGGCTGACGATTGATCATTTTTCCGAATTGCAGGCCTGGCTCGGCCGGGCTTTATAAGTCTTTGCTGGGGTTGATGGCATGAGTGACGAGTGGAAAGCGCCCGAAAAGGCTGACAGCGGTGATGACAAGAGCTGGAAGCTGCTGGAGAAAACCCTCCTGGCCAGTGTCCAGGAGCAGCGTCGTGCACGGCGTTGGGGGATTTTCTTCAAGCTGCTGACGTTTACCTGGCTGATCGCCATGCTGGTGCTGTTCAGCCCGCTGATGGACATGGAAAAAAGCGCGACCCGTGGCGCCGGTTATACCGCGTTGATCGAAGTGCGCGGCGTGATCGCCGACAAGGAGCCTGCCAGTGCCGACAACATCGTCAGCAGCCTGCGGGCGGCGTTTGAAGACCCCAAGGTCAAGGGCGTGATCCTGCGCATCAACAGCCCGGGCGGCAGCCCGGTGCAGTCGGGTTATGTGTACGACGAAATTCGCCGCCTGCGCGGCCTGTACCCGGATATCAAGCTGTACGCGGTGATTGCCGACCTGGGCGCCTCGGGTGCCTATTACATTGCCAGCGCCGCAGACCAGATCTACGCCGACAAGGCCAGCCTGGTCGGTTCCATTGGCGTGACGGCGGCCGGTTACGGTTTTGTCGGCACCATGGAGAAGCTGGGCGTGGAGCGGCGCATCTACACCTCGGGCGAGCACAAGGCGTTCCTTGACCCGTTCCAGCCGCAGAAGGCCGATGAGACCCAGTTCTGGCAGGGCGTGCTCGACACCACCCATCGCCAGTTCATTGCCAGCGTGAAGCAGGGGCGCGGTGATCGCCTGAAGGATAAAGACCATCCGGAACTGTTCTCCGGGCTGGTCTGGACCGGCGAGCAGGCGTTGCCGCTGGGCTTGGTCGACGCGTTGGGCAGTGCCAGCTCGGTGGCGCGGGATGTGATTGGCGAGAAGGAGTTGGTGGATTTCACGGTTGAGGAATCGCCGTTTGATCGGTTCTCCAAGAAGCTTGGCGCCAGCGTGGCCGAGAAGTTGGCGTTGTACATGGGCTTCCAGGGGCCGACCTTGCGCTGATCTGATAAGCGCATCGTTCCAACTGTGGGAGCGGGCTTGCCCGCGATAGCGGTGGACCCGTCGACATCTATATCGACTGATCCACCGCTATCGCAGGCAAGCCAGCTCCCACAATTGGTTTTGTGGTGGGATTAAGGAATCTGCACGCCTTCAGCCAGCAGCATGTCCACCAAGCGAATCAGCGGCAGGCCGACAAGGCTGGTGGCGTCAGGCCCTTCGGTGCTCTGGAACATGCTCACCCCCAGTCCTTCAGCCTTGAAACTGCCAGCGCAGTCGTACGGTTGCTCGATCCGCAGGTAGCGTTCGATGCGTTCCATGTCCAGCTCGCGCATGTGCACGGTAAAAGGAACGCAATCGACCTGGCAGCGCCCCGTCTCGCTGTTCAGCAGTGCCAACCCGGTGAGGAAGCTCACGCGCTTGCCGCTGGCGGCCAACAGCTGTTCGCGGGCGTTCTCGAAGGTGTGGGGCTTGCCGATAATGCGGCCTTCCAGCGCGGCGACCTGGTCTGAACCGATGATCAGGTGCCCCGGATGGCTGGCAGCCAAGGCCCGTGCCTTCTGTTCGGCCAGGCGCTTGACCAGCTCCACGGCGGATTCATTTTCGCGATGGCTTTCGTCGATATCCGGCGAGCTACAGATGAACGGCAGGTGCAGGCGGCTGAGCAATTCCCGGCGATAAACCGAGCTGGATGCGAGTAATAAAGGCAGCATGGGCGTCTCCTCTGGGCGGCCACGGATTCTAGCGGGGCGACCGGCTGACGCACAGGGCTGAATTTCCTTTGACATGGCCGGGTGCATCCCTATAATGCTGCGCCTATGTTGAATGACCCGATTCCACCTCACGTTGACCCGCGCAAATTGGCTGATCGTGGCACTTCCCTTCAAGGTGAATTGCCGCTGGCCGATTTGGAGAGACTCTGCGACTCGCTTTCCGACACTGTCGGTGTGGTCCAGGCCAAATTCGTTTTTGAACGAGATGAACGTAAATCTGTGGTGATCCACAGCCTTATCGACACCGAAGTCAAAATGGTTTGCCAGCGTTGTCTTGAGCTGGTCACCCTGCCGATCCACAGCGAGTGCAGTTATGCCGTGGTGAAGGAGGGTGCGAATACCCAGTCGTTGCCGAAAGGTTATGACGTGCTGGAACTGGGCGAAGATCCTTTGGATCTGCATGCACTGATCGAGGAGGAGCTTTTGCTCGCCTTGCCCATTGTGCCTGCTCATCATCCGGAAGAATGCCAGCAGCCGGCGGGCCTCGATGACGAGCCCGAACCGAGCGAGGACGAGGTAACGCGGTCCAACCCGTTCAGTGTATTGGCGCAGTTAAAGCGTGACCCAAACGTTTAGGAGTTAATCAATTATGGCTGTTCAGCAGAACAAAAAATCCCGCTCCGCCCGTGACATGCGCCGTTCGCACGACGCTCTCGAGGCTAGCACCCTGTCCGTGGAAAAGACCACCGGTGAAGTTCACCTGCGTCACCACGTATCGCCAGAAGGCGTATACCGTGGCCGTAAAGTGATCGACAAGGGCGCTGACGAGTAATCACTTGTCTGCTCTAGTCATCGCGATAGACGCAATGGGCGGGGACTTCGGTCCCCGCAGCATTGTTCAGGCCTGCATTGCCAGCCTGTCTGCAACACCCTCGCTGCACCTGACCCTTGTCGGTCAACCCTCCTTACTTGAAGCATTGATTGCCAGCCATCCGGCGGTGGATCGCGCGCGCCTGACGATTACGCCGGCCAGCGAAACCATCACCATGGATGAAAAGCCGGCGGCAGCACTGCGCGGCAAGCCTGACTCTTCGATGCGGGTGGCCCTGGAGCTGTTGCGCGACGGCAAGGTGCAGGCCTGTGTCAGTGCCGGTAATACCGGGGCCTTGATGGCGTTGTCGCGGTTTGTGCTCAAGACCTTGCCGGGCATTGACCGGCCGGCGATGGTGGCGGCGATTCCGACGCAGAAAGGCTACTGCCAGTTGCTGGACCTGGGCGCGAACGTCGATTGCAGTGCCGAGCACCTGTACCAGTTCGCCGTGATGGGCTCCGTGGCCGCCGAAGCACTGGGCGTGGCCCGCCCCAGGGTGGCCTTGCTGAACATTGGCACCGAAGACATCAAGGGTAATCAGCAGGTCAAGCTTGCCGCTACGTTGTTACAGGGCGCGCGGGGCTTGAACTACATCGGTTTTGTCGAAGGTGACGGGTTGTACCGTGGCGAAGCCGATGTGGTGGTGTGCGACGGGTTTGTCGGCAATATCCTGCTCAAGTCCAGCGAAGGTCTGGCGACCATGATTGCCACGCGTATCGAAGCCTTGTTCAAGCAGAACCTGGCGTCGCGCCTGGTCGGCGCCCTGGCGCTGCCGTTGATGCGCCGCCTGCAGGCCGACCTGGCTCCTGCGCGTCACAACGGCGCGAGTTTTCTGGGGCTACAGGGCATCGTCGTAAAAAGCCATGGCTCGGCAGGCGTCGAGGGCTTTCAGAGCGCGATTGCGCGGGCCGTGATCGAGATCCAGGAAAACCTGCCGCAACGCTTGCGCGGCCGTCTCGAGGACCTGTTGCCTTAGGCGAATCGGCCCGGGAGTGCTTAAATGTGACCGGCCAGTTCAATTGACCATCCAATCTGTCAGTTTCGTGCGCGCCCACCGTAGGCGTGCGCATTTTTGACGACCAGATCATTAGGGGCTTGTTACATGTCTACATCCCTCGCATTCGTCTTTCCAGGGCAGGGTTCGCAGTCCCTCGGCATGTTGGCCGAGCTGGGCGCGCAATATCCGCTGATCCTGGACACCTTCAAGGAAGCTTCCGATGCCCTGGGTTACGACCTGTGGGCGCTGACCCAGCAGGGGCCGGAAGAGCAACTCAATCAAACCGACAAGACCCAACCGGCCATCCTGACCGCTTCGATCGCCCTGTGGCGCTTGTGGCTGGCTGAAGGCGGCGCGCGCCCGGCATTCGTTGCCGGTCACAGCCTGGGCGAGTACAGCGCCCTGGTGGCGGCGGGCAGCCTGACCCTCGGTGAGGCGGTCAAGCTGGTTGAACGTCGTGGCCAATTGATGCAGGAAGCCGTTCCGGCCGGGCAGGGCGGCATGGCCGCTATCCTCGGCCTGGACGATGCCGTGGTCATCGAAGCCTGTGCCGAAGCCGCACAGGGCGAAGTGGTCAGCGCGGTGAATTTCAACTCCCCTGGCCAAGTGGTCATCGCGGGTGCCAAGGCGGCGGTCGAACGCGCCATTGAAGGCTGCAAGGCGCGTGGCGCCAAGCGTGCGCTGCCGTTGCCGGTAAGCGTGCCATCGCACTGCGAGCTGATGCGTCCGGCGGCCGAGCGTTTTGCCGAGTCCATCGCCGCCATCAACTGGCAGGCGCCGCAGATCCCGCTGGTGCAGAACGTCAGCGCCGCCGTGGCCGCCGAACTCGACACCCTCAAGCGCGACCTGCTGGAGCAGCTCTACAAGCCCGTACGCTGGGTTGAATCGGTGCAGACCCTGGCCGCCAATGGCGCCACCGAATTGGTCGAGTGCGGCCCGGGCAAGGTCCTGGCCGGCTTGAACAAGCGCTGCGCCGACGGCGTGTCGACGGCCAACCTCAATACACCTGACGCCTTTGCTGCCGCTCGCGCAGCCCTGGCCTGAGCCTTAATTTCCGAACTTAGGAGAAGCCTGCATGAGTCTGCAAGGTAAAGTTGCACTGGTTACCGGCGCCAGCCGTGGCATTGGCCAGGCCATCGCCCTGGAGCTGGGCCGTCAGGGTGCCGTGGTGATCGGCACCGCCACCTCTGCCTCGGGCGCCGAGCGTATCGCCGCGACCCTGAAGGAAAACGGCGTGCAAGGTACCGGCCTTGAGCTGAACGTGACCAGCGATGAGTCCGTGGCCGCGGTACTGGCCGCCATCACTGCGCAGTTCGGTGCACCGGCGATTCTGGTGAATAACGCCGGTATCACCCGCGATAACCTGATGATGCGCATGAAAGACGACGAGTGGTACGACGTGGTCGATACCAACTTGAACAGTCTGTTTCGCCTGTCCAAGGGCGTTTTGCGTGGCATGACCAAGGCGCGTTGGGGGCGAATTATCAATATTGGCTCCGTAGTGGGTGCCATGGGCAACGCAGGCCAAGTAAACTACGCTTCGGCCAAGGCCGGTCTGGAAGGTTTCAGCCGTGCATTGGCGCGTGAAGTCGGTTCGCGGTCGATTACGGTCAATTCGGTGGCCCCAGGGTTCATCGACACCGATATGACCCGCGAACTGCCTGAAGCACAGCGTGAAGCCTTGCTGACGCAGATTCCGCTGGGCCGCCTGGGCCAGGCTCAAGAGATCGCGAATGTGGTCGCTTTCCTGGCATCCGACGGTGCGGCATACGTGACTGGGGCTACAATCCCGGTGAACGGCGGGATGTACATGAGTTAAATTGTGACGGATCGCTTCAAAAAAATGTCTTACGAGCTGTCTAAAATCCGTTATAAAGCTGCAACTTAATTTATAGGCAGGTGGCCGACCGGGTACAGGGTGAAGCTTTCAGTTGAAAAGCTGAAATGGCTTTCTATACACTTACCCACTGGCCAGCTGCCTGAATTTGTCCATTAGGAGTTAAACAAGGTATGAGCACCATCGAAGAGCGCGTCAAGAAAATCGTCGCCGAGCAACTGGGCGTTAAGGAAGAAGAAGTGGTCAACACGGCTTCCTTCGTAGAAGACCTGGGTGCCGATTCCCTTGACACCGTTGAGCTGGTGATGGCTCTGGAAGAGGAATTCGAGACCGAAATCCCGGACGAAGAAGCTGAAAAAATCACTACTGTTCAAGCTGCCATCGACTACGTTACTAGCCACCAGGCGTAATAGTTTGTAGTCGTCGCTTGCTGTCAGGGAAAAACCGCACTGCTGTAACGGCGTGCGGTTTTTTCTTTAAGCACTGATGAAAAGTCGGTTCTGATGCACAGTGTCGTCATCAAGAAAAAGGAGAGTGCTGTGTCGCGTAGACGCGTCGTAGTCACCGGTATGGGTATGTTGTCGCCACTGGGCACGGATGTGCCAAGCAGTTGGCAGGGCATTCTGGCTGGCCGCAGTGGTATTGGTCTGATCGAACACACGGACCTTTCTGCCTATTCCACCCGTTTTGGCGGCTCGGTAAAGGGCTTCAATGTCGAGGAATATCTCTCGATCAAGGAGTCCCGCAAGCTCGACCTGTTCATTCAATACGGCCTGGCAGCCGGTTTTCAGGCGGTGCGCAACGCCGGCCTGGAAGTCACCGACGCCAACCGTGAACGCATCGGCGTGGCCATGGGGTCGGGTATTGGCGGTTTGACCAATATCGAAGAGACCAGCCGCACGTTGCACGATTCCGGCCCCCGTCGAATTTCACCGTTCTTCGTGCCGGGCTCGATCATCAACATGATTTCCGGTTTCCTGTCCATCCACTTGGGCGCACAGGGGCCCAACTATGCGATTGCCACGGCCTGCACCACCGGCACGCACTGCATCGGCATGGCGGCGCGCAACATCGCCTATGACGAAGCCGACGTGATGATCGCCGGCGGCGCCGAAATGGCGGCCTGCGGGCTTGGCATGGGCGGCTTCGGCGCGTCCCGTGCGCTGTCGACCCGCAACGACGAGCCGACCCGTGCCAGCCGTCCCTGGGACAAGGGCCGTGATGGCTTCGTGCTGTCCGACGGCGCTGGTGCTCTGGTGCTGGAAGAGCTGGAGCACGCCAAGGCGCGTGGCGCCACCATCTACGCCGAGCTGATCGGCTTTGGCATGAGCGGCGACGCCTACCATATGACCTCGCCACCGTCCGACGGTGCGGGTGCCGCGCGCTGCATCACCAACGCCTTGCGTGATGCGAAGGTCAATGCGGACCAGGTGAAGTACATCAACGCCCATGGCACATCGACCCCGACCGGCGATTTGGCGGAAGCCGAAGCCATCAAGTCGGTGTTCGGCGAGCATGCCTACAAGCTGGCGGTCAGCTCCACCAAGTCCATGACCGGCCATTTGCTGGGTGCTGCGGGCGCGGTCGAGGCGATCTTCAGCGTCATGGCGATCAAGGATCAGGTCGCTCCGCCGACCATCAACCTCGATGAACCGGACGAAGGCTGCGACCTGAACTTCGTGCCTCATGAAGCGCAGCCGATGCCGATCGACGTGGTGATCTCCAACTCGTTCGGTTTTGGCGGTACCAACGGTTCCCTGGTGTTCCGCCGGTTCGCCGAGTGATGGAGAGCTGGGTCAACGGTCAGCCAGCGGACAGCGTGCCCCTGAAAGACCGTGGCCTGGCGTACGGTGATGGGCTGTTCGAGACCATCGCCGTCAAGGCCGGGCAGCCCCTGCTGCTCGACCGTCACCTGCAGCGCCTCGAAGAGGGCTGCAGGCGGCTCGCGTTGGTTGTGGATCACGTGCTGGTCCGCAGCGAAGTGCTGGCCTATGCCGCCGCCCTGGGCGACGGCGTTCTCAAGTTGATCCTCACTCGCGGCGACAGCCTGCGTGGGTATGGCGTCAACCCCGGCGCGCCCGTGCGCCGTATCTTGCAGGGCAATCCGCCTGCTACCTATCCCAACGCCCATGGAACCGACGGCATCCGCTTGTTTCCATGCGCTACCCGTTTGGCCGAGCAGCCGCTGCTGGCCGGCCTCAAGCACCTCAATCGCCTGGAGCAGGTGATCGCCCGCGCCGAGTGGCAGGACGCCGAGCATGCAGAAGGCTTGATGCTGGATCTGTCCGGACGCGTCATCGAAGGCGTGTTCAGCAACCTGTTCCTGGTGCGCAACGGCTTGTTACTAACCGCTGATCTGACGCGTTGCGGCGTTGCCGGGGTGATGCGTGCCGAGATCCTGGCCCAGGCCCAAACGCTGAGCCTCCCGGTGGCCGTGGCCGACATCAATCTTGAACAGCTGCAGCAGGCCGACGAAGTCTTCGTCTGCAACAGCGTGTATGGCATCTGGCCGGTGCGTGGGTACGCTGCGATGAGCTGGCCGGTTGGCCCGCTCACCCGTAAACTGCAGGGCATTGTTCGCGCGCTATTGGATATTTGAGTTGATACGAAAACTGGTTGTACTGCTGCTGATCTGTCTGTTCTCGGCGGCGTTGCTGTTGGGCTACGGCGCCTGGAAGTTCGATTCTGCCTTGAAGCAGCCCTTGAACCTGACCCAGGAGCAATTGCTCGACGTTCCGGCCGGGGCGACCCCGACCGGCACCTTCAATCGCCTGGAAGCGGACGGCGTGCTGGAAGGCGCCTTCTGGTTGCGCCTGTACTGGCGCTTCAACCTCGACGGCCAGCCCTTGCACAGCGGCGAATACCGCATGACCCCCGGCATGACCGCGCAGGGCCTGATCGGCCTGTGGCAGCGTGGCGAAGTGGTGCAATACAGCCTGACCCTGGTCGAAGGCTGGAATTTTCGCCAGGTGCGCTCAGCGCTGGCCAAGCATGAAAAGATCGTGCAGACCCTCTCGGGCCTGAGCGACAGCGAAGTGATGGACAAGCTTGGTCATCCGGGCGTGTTCCCCGAGGGTCGGTTCTTTCCCGATACCTACCGCTTCGTGCGTGGCATGACCGACGTCGAATTCCTGAAAAAAGCCTACAGCCGCCTGGACGATGTACTCGCCCAAGAGTGGAGCAAGCGCGCCGCCGATGTGCCGTACACCGACCCCTATCAAGCATTGATCATGGCCTCCCTGGTGGAGAAAGAGACCGGCGTGCCCGAAGAGCGCGGGCAGATCGCCGGGGTATTCGTGCGGCGCTTGAAGGTCGGCATGCTGTTGCAGACCGACCCGACCGTCATCTACGGCCTGGGCGAGCGCTACAACGGCAAGTTGACCCGTGCTCACCTCAAGGAAGCCAACCCCTACAACACCTACATGGTTGCAGGGCTGCCGCCGACACCCATCGCCATGGTCGGCCGCGAGGCGATCCACGCCGCGCTGAACCCGGTCGCGGGCAGCAGCCTGTATTTTGTTGCCCGGGGCGATGGCAGCCATATTTTCTCCGACGACCTGGATGCGCATAATGCCGCCGTGCGCGAGTTCCAGCTCAAGCGCCGCGCCGATTACCGCTCCAGCCCGGCACAGGCGGTGAAGCCCTTGGAAGAACCCGCGCCGCCAGCCGAACCTGTGCCAGCTGATACGCAGGCCGAACCTGTGCCGGACACCGCCGCGCCGCAAAACTCGCAATAATTGACTAAGGACTGCCCGTGACTGGCTTGTTTATAACTCTGGAAGGCCCCGAAGGCGCCGGCAAAAGCACCAACCGCGATTACCTGGCCGAGCGCTTGCGCACCCAAGGCATCGAAGTGGTGTTGACCCGCGAGCCCGGTGGCACGCCGCTGGCCGAGCGTATCCGCGAAGTGCTGCTGGCGCCGGGGGAAGAGCAGATGAACCCGGACACCGAGTTGCTGTTGGTGTTCGCCGCTCGTGCCCAGCACCTGGCCGAGGTGATTCGCCCGGCCTTGGCGCGCGGTGCCGTGGTGATCTGCGACCGGTTTACCGACTCCACCTACGCCTACCAGGGCGGGGGGCGAGGCCTGTCCCTGGCGCGCATCGCTGCCTTGGAAACCTTCGTCCAGGGCGACCTGCGTCCAGACCTGACATTGGTATTCGACCTGCCGGTGGAAGTGGGCCTGGCCCGTGCCAGTGCCCGAGGTCGTCTCGACCGTTTCGAACTGGAAGGCCAGGCCTTCTTCGACGCCGTACGCACGGCGTTCCTCAAGCGTGCCGCCGCCGAGCCTGCGCGTTATTTCCTGCTGGACGCCGCCCAACCGCTGGCCCATGTGCAGCACGCCATCGATGCGCTGTTGCCGGACCTGCTGGAGCGCGCCCGTGGCTGAAGCCTACCCATGGCAAGACAGCCTGTGGCAACAACTGGCCGGGCGTGCCCAGCACGCCCACGCCTATTTGCTGCATGGCCCGATCGGCATCGGCAAGCGCGCGCTCGCCGAGCGCTTGATGGCCAGCCTGTTGTGCCGGCACCCTGTCAATCTGGAAGCCTGCGGCGCATGCAAATCCTGCCTGTTGCTCAAGGCCGGCAGCCACCCGGATAACTACCTGCTCGAACCCGAGGAAGCCGACAAGGCGATCAAGGTCGACCAAGTGCGCGACCTCGTCAGCTTCGTGGTGCAGACGGCGCAGATGGGCGGGCGCAAGGTGGTGTTGATCGAGCCGGTGGAGGCGATGAACATCAACGCCGCCAACGCCTTGCTCAAGAGCCTGGAGGAACCGTCCGGCGATACCGTGTTGCTGCTGGTCAGCCACCAGTCCAGCCGTTTGTTGCCGACCATCCGCAGCCGCTGCGTACAGCAGGCGTGCCCATTGCCGAGCGAGGCCATGAGCCTTGAGTGGTTGGCGCAGGCGTTGCCGGAGTGCGGCCAGGAAGAACGGGTCGAGTTGCTGACGCTGGCGGCGGGTTCGCCGCTGGCTGCGGTCAAGCTGCACGCCCAGGGCGTGCGCGAGCAGCGGGCGCTGGTAGTGGATGGCGTAAAGAAATTGATCAAGCAGGAAGTCTCCGCCACCCAGTTGGCTGAAAGCGCCTGGAAGGACATTCCCCTGTTGCTGCTGTTCGACTGGTTCTGTGACTGGTCGAGCTTGATCCTGCGCTACCAGCTGACTCAGGACGAAAACGGCCTGGGCCTGCCGGACATGCGCAAAGTGGTGCAGTACCTCGCGCAAAAAAGCGCTCAGGACAAGGTGCTGACTATCCAGGACTGGATCCTCGCCCAACGCCAGAAGGTGCTCGGCAAGGCCAACCTCAACCGCGTGCTGTTACTTGAAGCGCTGCTGGTGCAGTGGGTTGGCTTGCTCGGCCGGCGTTAAATTCCGTGGCCGACGGGTGTATCGTTGGCCAGACACTTTTGTGACTGAAGTTGTAGACCCCCTATGCTCGTAGATTCCCATTGCCATCTTGATCGCCTCGACCTTGCCCAGCACGACGGCTCCCTTGACGCTGCCCTCGACGCTGCGCGTCAACGCGGGGTAGGGCACTTCCTGTGCATTGGTGTCAGTGCCGAAAACGCGGCCGACGTCAAAGCCCTGGCTGATCGCTATGCCGATGTGGATTGTTCGGTGGGCATCCACCCGCTTGACCTCAAGCCGGGTGAGGCCCCAGCCCTGGATTGGCTGCTGGCCGAACTCAACCACCCGCGCGTGGTGGCTATCGGCGAAACCGGCCTGGATTACCACTACGAACCCGAAGCCGCCGAGCTGCAGCAGGCTTCCTTCCGCCTGCACCTGCAAGCCGCCCGGCAGACCGGCAAACCGGTGATCGTCCACACCCGTGGCGCCCGCGCCGATACCCTGACCCTGCTGCGTGAAGCCGCGTTGCCCCAGGCCGGCGTGTTGCACTGCTTTACCGAGGACTGGGACATGGCCAGGGCGGCCCTGGACCTGGGGTTCTACATTTCCCTGTCGGGCATCGTCACCTTCCGCAACGCCGACGCCCTGCGCGACGTCGCGCGCCAGGTGCCGGCCGACCGCCTGCTGGTGGAAACCGATTCGCCGTACCTGGCGCCCATTCCTCATCGTGGCAAGCCGAACCTGCCGGAGTATGTGCGCGATGTGGCGGATTACCTGGCGATGCTGCGCGGTGAATCCTACGAGCGTTTTGCCGAACAGACCACGGAGAACTTCAAGCGACTGTTCCCGCTGGCGCATGTAGCTGGCTGACGCGAGCAAATCGCAGGCAAAAAAAACCCGGGTTCTGGGGGGTGAATCCGGGTTAAGACCATTAGGAGTAAAACAAGGGCACGCGGTCCGTTGGTACCCAGGTCGGCGTTTCACTTGGGGGAGATGTCACGCCGACCTTTGAAGTATTGATCAGTATCCGGTTCAGTCCAGTCGCAATTGGTCGTTTTTTAAACAGATTTGGAATACGGGTACTTCCCTTGAGTTCTCATCAGGCAGGTACACAGGTGCGGTTGTTGCGTATTATTTCTGACTGATATCAGCGAAAACGTTGGCGTGTTGAAAGTAAAGTGGGTCGCGGGTTCACATAGACATTGCCCAACGACCGTTCAGTCGGGATAATCCCTCGCAGCGGGTAAATCGTATCGCCGCGTGTCCGTGGCCTGCGCAACCCTTCCTATTTCGACCTTTGCAGACCTCTTCCTCATGCACAAAGAACCCCGTAAGGTCCGTGAGTTTCGCCGCCGTGAGCAGGAAATTCTCGACACCGCGCTCAAGCTGTTCCTCGAACAAGGTGAAGACAGCGTCACCGTCGAGATGATCGCGGATGCCGTGGGTATCGGCAAAGGCACGATCTACAAGCACTTCAAGTCCAAGGCCGAGATCTACCTGCGCCTGATGCTCGACTACGAGCGCGACTTGAACGAACTGCTGCATTCGGCCGATGTGGACAAGGACAAGGAAGCCCTGTCCCGCGCCTATTTCGAGTTCCGCATGCGCGATCCGCAGCGCTACCGCCTGTTCGACCGCCTGGAAGAAAAGGTGGTCAAGGGCCATCAAGTGCCGGAAATGGTCGAGGAGTTGCACAAGATCCGCGCCTCGAACTTCGAACGCCTGACCTTGCTGATCAAGGGCCGCATCAGCGAAGGCAAGCTCGAAGACGTGCCGCCGTATTTCCACTATTGCGCCGCCTGGGCCCTGGTACACGGCGCCGTGGCGCTGTACCACTCGCCGTTCTGGAGTAATGTGCTGGAAGATCAGGAAGGTTTCTTCCAATTCCTGATGGATATTGGCGTGCGCATGGGCAACAAGCGCAAGCACAGCTCCGAACCGCCGGCCGTCGAATCGCCCTCCACGTAATGATTTGCTGCCACGCGCAGTACCCCAGGAATATACTCAGGCAAGGACGCTTGCTAAAAGCTGAGTTATCAGTCAGCTTTTAGTGCGCCCCGTTTTATCCTCTGCCGGAGTGATCCATGATCGTTGATCGTCAAGGCAGGCGTTTTCGCAATTTGCGGATCAGCCTGACCTCAGCCTGCAACTACGCGTGTACCTATTGCGTGCCTAACGGCAAGCGGCTGGTGGCTGCCCAGGACGAACTCTCGGCCGAGGCCATGGCGCGGGGCGTGGCTTACCTGATTGAGGCCGCAGGCATAGACCGCCTGCGCATCACCGGCGGTGAGCCGCTGGTCAGCCCCAAACTGGAAGCCTTCATGGGCGCCGTCGGGCAGATGGGCCTCAGTGATATCAGCCTGACCACCAACGGCCAGCTGCTGGCGCGCAGACTGCCGTTGCTGGTGGATGCCGGCATCAAGCGCATCAACGTCTCCCTCGATACCCTGAACCCCGACGCCTTCCGCAGCATCGCCCGTGGCGGCGACCTGGCGACCGTGCTCGATGGCATGGACCAGGCCCGCGCCGCAGGGATCAAGATCAAGGTCAACATGGTGCCGCTGCGCGGCCAGAATCTCGATCAGGTCATGCCGCTGCTTGATTACTGCCTGGAACGTGGCTACGAGTTGCGTTTTATCGAACTGATGCGCATGGGCCACCTGGCCAAGGATTCCAACGCGTTCCTGCAGCAATTCGTCAGCTTGCAGCAACTGCTGGGCCTCATCGGCGAACAGCATGAATACCTGCAGGCCAATGCCCCCGTGGACGCCACCGCGGTGCGCTATGAAGTGCCAGGCAAGGGCTTCTTCGGCGTGATCGCCAACGAAAGCGTGCCGTTCTGCCGTACCTGCTCGCGGTTGCGCTTGTCGTCCACCGGCTGGTTGCATGGCTGCCTGTCGTCGAGCAACCGCCACTATGTCGGCGACCTGCTGGACAAGCCGCGCCACCAAGCACTGCCGGCGCTGCAAGGCTTGTTGATGAAAGCCTTGGGCGACAAGCAGGAAGTGGCGTTCTCGGGCGGAGCCACCATCATGAAGATCATCGGCGGTTGAAACTATTTCCTGATCGATACACATCCAATGTGGGAGCTGGCTTGTCGGATCGCCGCACCGCTGCGATAGCATCAACTGGGTGTGCCTGATGTACCGAGTTGCCTGCATCGCAGGCAAGCCAGCTCCCACATTTGCTATGTGTTGCCCTTGAGCTGGCGCAAAACCTGCATCTCACGCCCATTCGCCGGTTTTCCGTCACCGGCCTCTGGAGGATTAGGATGCGTAGTCTGGTTTTGTTGCTGGCGTCGTTGACGCTGAGTGGTTGCATGACCGTCAGCGATATGGCCGAAGGCACCCGCTATCAGATGAGCGATGCCGGCTTGCTGGACCACAGCGATACCCGTCGTACCGCCTCGATTCGCGTACAGCCGGACTCCTTTATCTTCATCGCCCAGGGCGCCTTCGTGCCACCGGGCAGTGCCTATCCACGCCCGAATGTGGTGGCTGAAGAAGCCTTCAACGGCTTCGTCGAATATTTCCCCATGGTACGCCGCGCCCGTCAGCCGCAAAGCCTGGAGCAGGCGATGTCCGAGGCCCGCGCAGCCGGTGCGCACTACTTGCTGTACTGCCGCTTCGCCAAGGCCGATGACCGTATCGGCAATGCGGATGAATGGGCCGACCAGGAGGCCCTGGACCGCCTCGGCCTGGACAACGGCGTTATCCAGATCATGTTGATCGAGACCAGCACCCAGTATTTAATTGATACCGCACGTATTCGCAGTCGTGGCGGTTTACTGACGTTTCACGACAACAAGCCAGAAGACCTGATTGCTCGCCCCCTGGCCCAATACGCCCGAGGCTTGCTGGGCATGAGTAATCAGTAAAGAACGGAGAAGCCCATGACCGATTCCGCCAAGGCCAACGACCTGCTGGCCCAACTGCCCAAAGGCAAGGGACCGGCACCGGTGCACTTGTGGAACCCGGATTTCTGCGGCGACATCGACATGCGCATTGCCCGCGACGGCACCTGGTTCTACCAAGGCACGCCGATCGGGCGCAAGCCGATGGTCAAGCTGTTTTCCAACATCATCCGCCGCGATGGCGATGATTATTTCCTGGTCACACCGGTGGAAAAGGTCGGCATTCGCGTCGATGACGCGCCGTTCGTGGCGGTCACCCTGGAGGTCGAAGGGCAGGGCGAAAGCCAGGTGCTGCGCTTTACCACCAATGTCGACGAACAGGTCGACGCCGACATCGAACACCCGTTACGGGTGGTGATCGATCCCGTCACCCAGGAACCTTCGCCGTACCTGCGGGTGCGCACCAACCTTGAAGCCCTGGTACATCGCAACGTGTTCTATCAATTGGTGGAACTGGCGGTGAGCCGTCCATTCAACGGTCAGAACTGGCTGGGTGTCTGGAGTGCCGGGGAATTTTTCCGTATTGGCCTGGAGCCCTGAGGCCGGTTTTTTCATCCGATTGAAATAATTCGCTTGCCGTGATCGCGCGCTTTCGGTTATCAATTTGTACATGATTAGACATGTCCGATTTGATAAGAAAAAACGCGTCGTCGACGAACTCATCCGCCGTATCGAGGGTGGGGTGATGGCCGATGGCTTCCTGCTGCCGGGCGAGCACCAGTTGGCCGAAGAGTTCGCGGTCAGCCGCGGTACCCTGCGTGAAGCCCTGGCTGAACTCAAGCGACGCCACTACATCGCAACCCAGAGCGGCGTCGGCTCCATCGTCACCTTTGACGGCATGGTGCTCGACCAGCGCAGCGGCTGGGCCCAGGCCCTGGCCGACACCGGCGCACGGGTGAACACCGATATCCTGCGCCTGGAAGCCGTGACTCGCCCGGACCTGTTCAGCCGTTTCGGCAGCGACCAGTTCATCGCTCTCGACCGCCGTCGCCGTACCACCGATGGCACCGCCGTGTCCCTGGAACGCTCGCTGATGCCGGCCTCCGGCGGGCTGGACAGCTTGCCGAAAGTCGGCCTGATCGATAACTCTCTGACCATTACCCTGGCGGCCTACGGTTACATAGGCGCCGAAGGCGACCAATGGATCGGCGCCGAGCCTCTCAGCGATGAAGACGCCGAACTGCTGGGTCGCCCGGCGGGCACGGTGTTCCTGAAAGCGTCGCGCACCACCTACGACCGTCGCGAACGTTTCATGGAATACGTCGAAAGCTTGCTCGACCCGCTGCATTTTCGCCTGCACCTTCAATTTGGACATTCGAAATGACTTCCCACGATCGCGCCCTCGGCGCCTTCTACGGCCTGGCCCTGGGCGATGCCCTGGGCATGCCGACCCAATCCTTGAGCCGCGAGCAGGTGCGGGCACGTTTCGGTGCCATCACTGGCCTGGAAGCAGCCGACGCCGACCAGCCCATTGCGCCGAACATGCCCGCCGGTTCCATCACCGATGACACCGAGCAGGCGATCCTGGTGGGCGAGTTGCTGGTCGAAGGCCAGGGCACGATCGAACCCGCCGTGCTGGCCCAGCGCCTGATCGACTGGGAAGCAGTGATGCGCGCCAAGGGCTCGCAGGATTTGCTCGGCCCTTCCACCAAGCGTGCGATCGACATGATCCTTGCTGGCCATACGCCGGAAGAGTCCGGGCGCTATGGCACCACCAATGGCGCAGCGATGCGTATCACGCCGGTGGGGATCGCGGCCGATGTCAGCGACCCGGTGCGGTTTATCCAGGCGGTGATCCAGGCCTGCCAGGTCACCCATAACACCTCACTGGGCATCTCCAGCGCGGCGGCGGTGGCGGCGGTGGTGTCGGCCGGCATTAATGGCGTCGACCTGGGCGAAGCGCTGAACATCGGTACCCAACTTGCCCAACAGGCGGAAGGCCACGGCCATTGGATAGCTGGCGGGCGAATCTCCACGCGTATCAGTTGGGCACGGACCTTGAGCGTCGGCAGCGGCGACAAGGCCCTGTTCGCTGACCTGCTGTATGAATTGATCGGCACTTCCGTGGCTTCCCAGGAGTCGGTGGTGGTGTCGTTTGCCCTGGCCCAGCAAGTGGCGGTGGGTGAGCTGGATGCTTTCGAGGCGCTGTGTGTGGCCGCCAGTCTGGGTGGCGACACCGACACCATCGCCGCGATTCTCGGCGCGATGCTGGGTGCGTGCCTGGGCATGCAGTGCTGGCCGCAGGGGATGATCGAGCAGGTCAAGCAGGTCAATGGCCTGGATCTGGAGTTGCTGGTTCAGGGCCTGCTCAAAATTCGATAAGCACCACAGCTCCCACATTGACCGAGTCGAGTCAGGAAGTATTTGCCAACAACCACAACAATACAGGCACCAGGAGCACCCCCACATGAGCAGCACCTCTTCCGGCCAAAGCGCCGGGCAATTGGAAACACGCGGCATCGAACCGGTTCCCGAAGGCGAGTGCAACGGCCATCCGCTGCAACTGTTCTGGGTGTGGTTCGCCGCCAATATCAGCATCCTCGGCTTGCCGCTCGGGGCGACACTGGTCGCGTTTCGCGGCCTGGCGATCTGGCAGGCGGTCATCGTGGCGATTCTCGGCGCCGCCGGCTCCTTTGCGGTGGTGGGCATCATCTCCATCGCGGGTCGTCGCGGCCGCGCGCCGAGCCTGACGTTGTCGCGCGCGATCTTCGGCGTGCGCGGCAATATCGGCCCCACGCTGGTGTCGCTGATGTCGCGCCTGGGGTGGGAAACCGTCAACACCACCACGGCGGCCTTTGTGCTGCTGTCGCTGTGTTCGATCCTGTTCGGTACGGCGGTCGAGGCCAAAAGCGCCCCGGGGCTCACGCTGCTGTTCATCGCCATTTTCGTGTTGCTGACCCTGGCCGTTTCGGGCCTGGGCCATGCCACCCTGCTGGTGATCCAGAAGTGGGCGACCTACGTGTTTGGCGCGTTGAACATTCTGGTCGGGGGCTTTCTCTGCGCCACCATCGACTGGAGCGCCGTGTTCAACGCCACGCCGGCACCGCTGAGTGCGATGATCATCGGCGTTGGCACCATGGCCGCCGGCACCGGTATCGGCTGGGCCAATGCCGGTGCCGACATGTCGCGCTACCAGCACCGCAGTGTCAAGGCGGCGCGCCTGGTGGCGTCCGCTGCGTTTGGCGCGGGCATTCCGCTGGTGTTGCTGATCACCCTCGGCGGCCTGCTGTCGGTGGGTAATAACGACCTGGCCTCGGCCACCGACCCGATCATCGCGATCCGCGACATGCTGCCGACCTGGATGGCCGTGCCGTACCTGATCACCGCCTTTGGCGGGTTGCTATTGTCCAACAACCTGTCGGTGTATTCGGCCGGCCTTACCACCTTGACCCTCGGTTTGAAGGTCAAGCGCGTGCATGCGGTGATCGTCGACATCGTGGCGATCTTCGCCGGCTCGATTTACTTCATGCTGATCGCCGACAGCTTCTACGGCCCGTTCATCACCTTCATCTCGTTGCTGGCGGTGCCGATCACGGCGTGGGTCGGCATCTTTGTGGTCGACCTGATGCATCGTCACTACTACAGTCCCAAGGACTTGCTGGACGTAAGCCCGAGCAGCGCCTATTGGTATCGCGGTGGCGTGGAGTGGCGTGCATTCGGCGCCTGGGCGCTGGCGATCGTGCTGGGGTTCAGCTTCACCACCATCGGCACCACCGCCGAGAACATCTGGTTCGCCGGGCCGTTGTCCGACTCCTGGCTGGGCCACAATGGCCTGGGCTGGATTGTCACGTTCCTGGTGGCCGGCGGGATTTATGCAGTGTTGGGCGGCGCTTCGGACCGTCGCCCAGCCTCGGTTGAGCGCGCTGATGTCTAGATTGCTGCACACCGGCCAGGTCATCGTCGACCTGGTCATGGCCCTCGATACCTTGCCCGCGACGGGCGGCGACGTGCTGGCGCGATCGGCCAGCTTCGAGACCGGCGGGGGCTTCAATGTGATGGCGGCCGCGCGACGCAATGGCCTGCCGGTGGTTTATCTGGGCCGTCACGGCAACGGCCGCTTCGGCGACCTGGCGCGTGCGGCGATGCAGGCCGAGGGCATTGAAATGGCGCTGGCGGCGAGCGATGGCAAGGACACCGGTTTGTGTGTGTCCCTGACCGAAGCCAGCACCGAGCGCACCTTCATATCCCACATCGGCGCCGAGGGTGAGTTGAGTGCCGAGGACTTGGCCACCGTGTCGCCAAAGGTTGACGATTATGTGTATGTCAGCGGCTACAGCTTGCTGCTGGAGGGCAAGGCGCAGCCGCTGATCGACTGGTTGCTGGCGCTGCCCCGCGAGATTGCGGTGGTGTTCGACCCCGGCCCGCTGGTGAAGGCGCCGGACTCGGCCTTGATGCGCGCGTTACTGCCACGTATCGACATCTGGACCAGCAATGGCCCCGAAGCCCTGGCATTTACTGGCGCTGGGGATATCGCCAGCGCGCTGCCCGAACTGGGCCGACATCTGGCCGCCGAGACCTTGCTGGTGGTTCGCGATGGGCCCAATGGCTGCTGGGTAGGGCGTGCGGGTGCGGTTGAGCACGTGCCCGGCTTCAAGGTGCAGGCGGTGGACAGCAATGGTGCGGGGGATGCGCATGCGGGCGTGTTTGTGGCGGGCTTGGCGAGTGGCTTGAGTCCGGTTGCGGCAGCACGTCGAGCGAATGCGGCCGCGGCTCTGGCGGTGACGCGCTGGGGCCCCGCGACTTCACCGGGCGCCACTGAAGTCGATGCCCTTGTGGCTGATTAAACACAATCCAAATGTGGGAGCGGGCTTGCCCGCGATAGCGGTGGGTCAGTACCGGGTAAGGTGGCTGATACTCCGCCATCGCGGGCAAGCCCGCTCCCACAGGGTTATTTGGTTACCCGGCTTTCTTCAGCGCTTCGATGAGCTCGTCCTTGCGCATGCTGGACCGCCCCGGAATATCCTTGGCCCGTGCTTCCTTAAGCAAACTCTCCTTGGTCTGGGTCCCCAGCGAAGCACCGCTGCTGCGTGGTTTTCCCTCACGGCTGGCGGCGGCGCGCTTGGCCGATTCATGCCTGTCCGTGGCTTTGCTGGCAGGCGCCTTGCGCTGGCCCGAACCACCGGCCTTTTCGCCGCCGCCGGACTGCTTGTTGACGGTGGCCCAGGCGCGGGCTTCGGCTTCATCCTTGGCCACGCCTTTGTGCTCGTAACTTTCTTCGATACGAGCGGCCTGGCGTTTCTGTTCGGCGGTGTATTTGGCTTTGCTTCCACGAGGCATCGCGATACTCCTTCCGGCCCCTTACAGCGGGGCCAGACCTGACAAATGAATTAATGAGCGCTTTCGCCCTCCAGCTTGCGCGCCTCATCCACGCCAGACGACGTCAGCTTGATGGGCAGGTTCAACGAATATTCACCGGCGTCGTCAGTGGCCACATTCCCGTCCCTGATCAGCCCGCGGTCCTGCAGGAACGCCAAGACACTGGCCACCTCCTTTTCGCCGCGGTAGTTGTCCAGCACCTCCTTGCCCAGGCCTTGCGGATGAGCGTGCAGCAGGCGGGTGAGGACTTCTTTTTCAAGGTTTCTATCGACGTTCATGCGTACCTCTTCATTAGTCAATGATCGGGTGTTCGTCTTGCGTCTGATGGCTCAAGGCGCAGGTTGTTTTGGCGCGCCCGGAACGTTTGAGTCGTCACCTTTGTTGACGCCGGGCTGGTTGACGCCTGGGCCCATCTTGCCGTTGCCGACGGCGGAGGGTGCCTGGCGCTGGGTGTCCTGGCCACGGGTGCGTGGGTCGGCACCGTTATCGATGATGGCGCCACCATTGGTGTCGAGACCGGTGCCCATCGAGTCCTGGGATTCCTGGGTGGCAGGGCTCGGCGGGCTGCCAACCGGGTCGGTCTTGCCGGTGGAAGAATCAGCGGCAAAGGCGCTCAGCGACGCGGCAGATAGCAGTCCCGTGAGGGCGAGGGCGGCAAACTTGGAATTTTTCATGAGGGTGTCTCCATATGATTAATGTCCTTACCCTCTATTGGTCAGCCTCGATTTACCGTTTGTGCCGGGGTGGCGACGAACGGTCCTATGGCAGCTGTAAGATTTTATGTGTCGATGCCCGACGCCAGATCAGCCGTGCGACGGTGATCAACCAGTTGAACACTGCCACCGCCACCAGGCTCAGCAGCAGTGACGGCAGGCCATAAGCGACGATGATGTGTCCCGCCAACAGCGGGAACCCAAACACGCCGACGAAATACGCCAAGCTGAACAGCAGCAATGCCTGGGACGTAGTGCCGGCCGGGGCTTCATTGGCCACCAGCCCGTTGATCACCGAGTATGTCAGGCCGTAGCCCACGCCCAGGGTGATCGCCGCGAGCAGATAACTGAAGGTTCCCGACACCGTGAAGGCAAACATCAGCACCGAGACCAGCATCAGCCCCGACAACACACACGCCGTCATATAGGCATCGCGCTTGACCACAAACCCGGCAATCAATAAACGACTGCTGATCGCCGCGCTCAGGAAGCCCAGGAAGAACAACGAATAGTCCAACGACTGCGCCGCCGCGTAGCTGGTCTGAAACGATGACAGTCCACCGAATACACAGCCGCCCAGGCCCACCATCAAGATCGCGAACGCGGCTTTGGAAGACAGTACCTGGCGGGTAGCCGCCCAGGAGATCTTCGCCACCGGTGCATTGCCTTGCTGCTTGAGACGGGGGCCCAGGCGCCAGAACATCACCACTGCGACCAGGCTCGCAACGGCGGCGATGTGGAAGGCGGTCGTCAGCGGCAAGCCCAACGCGTTTGCCGCCCGCCCCAGCAGTGGGCCGGCACCGATGCCACTCATCATGCTGCCTGACAGCAGCGCAAAGTACTTGGCGCGGTGCCGCGGCTCCACTAATAGGGTCACGATGATCGGCCCCAAGGTGTAGAACACGCCCCAACCCAAGCCCAGGGCCAGGCCAAACACCATCAGCCCCTGGCCGAACCCAGGTGTCAGCGCAAAGCCCAGGCACGCCACCACCAACAGCAGGCCCATGCCGGCAATCGCCCGCGCCGCGCCCAGCGCATCGGATAAATGGCCGGAGACCACCACGGCCACAAAGGTGCTCAGCATCGCCGTGGAAATCACACTGCCCGCATCGTGCTCATTGCCACCGCGTGTATGAATCAGTAGCGACAGTAGAAAGGTCGAGCCGTAAGACAACGACAGCAGAAAACTGGCAAGGCAAAACAGGGCGAACAGGTGTGTGCTCACCGGGGATTTTGAATGCATGGGGCGGCCTGGAAGTCGTTGATGTGATGCCTGGCTTTTTAGCATGCGCGCTGCTGCGGATTGTTGCGTGGTTGGTGGTGCCAGCGTTACCCGCTGACGGAGTGACGCCCCTGGGCATGATGAAATTGCACTGCAATCAGTCACAAAAGCGCCTTAATATGTGGGCTTTGACATTGCCCAAGGTTCGCCCATGACCATCGAGATTCGCCCTGCCGTGCCCAGCGATGCTGCGCAGATCCTGACGTTCATCACTGAACTGGCCGAGTACGAGAAGGCGCGGCATGAAGTGATCGCCAGCGTGGTGGATATCGAGCGCAGCCTGTTCGGCGAAGGCGCTACCGCCCATGGCCTGATCTGTTCGCGGGACGGCGTGCCGATTGGGTTCGCGGTATTCTTTTTCAGTTATTCCACGTGGTTGGGCAGCAACTGCCTGTACCTGGAAGACCTCTACATCAACCCGGAACAACGCGGCGGCGGGGCAGGCAAGAAGCTGCTGCGCCACCTGGCGAAGATCGCCTTCGATAACGGTTGCGGGCGTTTTGAGTGGAGCGTGCTCGACTGGAACGAGCCGGCGATTGCCTTCTACAAATCCATCGGCGCCCAGCCGCAGGAGGAGTGGGTGCGTTATCGCATGGAAGGCGATGCGCTGCGCGATTTTGCCCTCGGCTGAAGCACATTCCTGAAACCAGCGAAAGTCTCCTGTGGGAGCGGGCTTGTGTGGGAGCTGGCTTGCCTGCGATGGCATCCCCTCGGTGTAACTGAAGAACCGAGGTGTCTGTATCGCAGGCAAGCCAGCTCCCACACAAAGCCTGCTCCACATTACCCTTTGAAGTCTGCTCACAATATGGGATGCAAATTTATATATTGAGATATTTCAAATGATGGGTTTATAGTCGCCTGCATCAGCACTCACTGCCAAAAATAAAACAGGTGAAGCGATGCAGGCACAACCGTTGTCACTCCCCGCCGTGCCCGAGCCCACTTACGGTGAACGGCTTAAAGGCAAGGTCGTGATCATCACCGGCGCCGCCCAGGGTATTGGCGAGGCTATCGTCGCGTGTTTCCAGGCCCAGCAGGCGCGGTTGATCATTGCCGATATCCAGGCCGAGAAGGTTGAGCGCGTCGCCGCCCATTGGCGCGAACGCGGTGCCGATATCTACGCGCAGTCCGTCGATATCACGTCCAAAGAGCAATGGCAGGCGCTGGTCAATCTGGCGATTGAAAGCTTTGGCCGTGTGGATGTGCTGGTCAACTGCGCCGGCGTCAACGTGTTCCGCGACCCGCTGCAAATGACCGATGAAGACTGGCGACGCTGCTTCGCCATCGACCTCGACGGCGCCTGGTTCGGCTGCCGCACGGTGCTGCCGCACATGATCGAGCAGGGCATCGGCAACATCATCAACATTGCTTCCACCCATTCCAGCCACATCATCCCCGGCTGTTTTCCTTATCCGGTGGCCAAGCACGGTTTGCTTGGCCTCACCCGTGCCCTCGGCATCGAGTACGCGTCCAAAGGCATCCGCGTGAATGCCATTGCGCCGGGCTATATCGAAACCCAGCTCAACGTCGACTATTGGAACGCTTTCCCCGACCCTCAGGCCGAACGCCAGCGCGCGTTCGACCTGCACCCGCCCAAGCGCATCGGCCAGCCGGTCGAAGTGGCGATGACTGCACTGTTCCTGGCGACCGACGAGGCGCCCTTTATCAATGCCACCTGCCTGATGATCGATGGCGGGCGGTCTGTGATGTACCACGACTAAAACCTGCAGCTCTGAATAACAACAAGAGGTAGCTCATGTTCAAGAAGACTCTAGGCGCGGTGGCGCTGGCGATGGCATTCAGCGGTGTGGCACTTGCTGAAGAAGTGAAAATCGGTTTTCTGGTCAAGCAGGCCGAAGAACCCTGGTTCCAGACCGAATGGGCCTTTGCCGAAAAAGCCGGCAAGGAACACGGCTTCACCGTGATCAAGATCGCCGTGCCGGATGGCGAAAAAACCCTTTCGGCCATCGACAGCCTGGCCGCCAACGGCGCCAAGGGCTTCGTGATCTGCCCGCCGGACGTGTCCCTCGGCCCGGCCATCGTTGCCAAGGCCAAGGTCAACGGCTTGAAAGTCATGGCGGTAGATGACCGCTTCGTCGACGCCAAGGGCAACTTCATGGAAGACGTGCCGTACCTGGGCATGGCCGCGTTTCAAGTGGGCCAGAAGCAGGGCGCCGCCATGGCCGCCGAAGCGAAGAAACGCGGTTGGGACTGGAAGGACACCTATGCCGTGATCAATACCTACAACGAACTCGACACCGGCAAGAAGCGCACCGACGGCTCGATCAAATCCCTGGAAGAAGCCGGCATTCCCAAGGACCACATCCTTACCGCCGCGCTTAAAACCCTCGACGTGCCGGGCAGCATGGACGCCACCAACTCGGCCCTGGTCAAGCTGCCCAGCGGCGCGAAAAACCTGATCATCGGCGGCATGAACGACAACACCGTGCTCGGCGGCGTGCGTGCCACCGAAAGCGCCGGCTTCAAGGCGGCCAACGTGATCGGCATTGGCATCAATGGCACCGACGCCATTGGCGAACTGAAGAAAGCCGACAGTGGGTTCTTCGGCTCGATGCTGCCCAGTCCGCACATCGAGGGCTACAACACGGCGCTGGCGATGTACGAGTGGGTCACCACCGGCAAGGAACCCGCCAAGTACACCGCCATGGACGAAGTGACCCTGATCACCCGCGCCAACTTCCAGGAAGAGCTGACTAAAATCGGGCTGTGGAAATGACCGGCGCGGCCTTGCGTTTCAACGGCATCGGCAAGGAGTTTCCCGGTGTGAAAGCCCTGGCGCAGATCAGCTTTGAAGCACGGCCGCGTGAGGTGCACGCGTTGATGGGCGAGAACGGCGCGGGCAAGTCGACCCTGCTGAAGATACTCGGCGGGGCCTACATCCCGAGCAGTGGCTCGCTGCAGATCGGCGAGCAGACCATGGCGTTCAAGTGCGCTGCTGACAGCATCGCCAGCGGCGTCGCGGTGATCCACCAGGAGCTGCACCTGGTGCCGGAAATGACCGTGGCCGAGAACCTGTTCCTCGGGCACTTGCCGTCGCGCTTCGGCGTGGTCAATCGCAGCCAGTTGCGCAAGCAGGCGCTGGCGTGCCTCAAGGGCTTGGCCGATGAAATTGATCCCGACGAAAAGCTTGGTCGGCTTTCCCTCGGCCAGCGCCAACTGGTGGAAATCGCCAAGGCGCTGTCCCGTGGCGCCCATGTGATCGCCTTCGACGAACCCACCAGCAGCCTGTCGGCGCGCGAGATCGACCGCTTGATGGCGATCATCACGCGCCTGCGCGACGAGGGCAAAGTGGTGCTGTATGTGTCGCACCGCATGGAAGAAGTGTTCCGCATCTGCAACGCCGTTACGGTGTTCAAGGACGGGCGCTATGTGCGCACATTCGAGGACATGAGCGCGCTGACCCATGACCAGCTGGTGACGTGCATGGTCGGTCGCGATATCCAGGATATCTACGACTACCGGCCGCGTGAGCGGGGCGCGGTCGCGCTTGAAGTCCAGGGGCTGCTCGGCCCGGGCCTGCGTGAGCCGGTCAGTTTCCAGGTCCATAAAGGCGAGATTCTCGGCTTGTTCGGGTTGGTGGGCGCGGGGCGAACCGAGCTGTTTCGGCTGCTGAGCGGATTGGCGCGTACCACGGCAGGACAGCTTGAGCTGTGCGGCGAAAGCCTGCAGCTGCGCTCACCCCGCGACGCCATCGCCGCCGGCGTGCTGCTGTGCCCGGAAGACCGCAAGAAGGAGGGCATCATCCCGCTGTCCAGTGTGGCCGAGAACATCAATATCAGCGCACGCGGCGCGCATTCCGCGTTCGGTTGGTTGCTGCGCGACGGCTGGGAAAAGCGCAACGCCGACCAGCAAATCAGCGCCATGAAAGTCAAGACACCGAATGCCGAACAGAAAATCATGTACCTCTCGGGCGGCAATCAGCAGAAGGCCATTCTCGGTCGTTGGCTGTCGATGCCAATGAAAGTGTTGCTGCTGGATGAGCCGACCCGTGGCATCGATATCGGCGCCAAGTCGGAGATCTACCAGATCATCCACAACCTGGCGGCCAGCGGCATCGCGGTGATCGTGGTGTCCAGCGACCTGATGGAAGTGATGGGCATTTCCGACCGCATCCTGGTGATGAGCGAGGGCGCCCTGACCGGCGAAGTGACGCGCGACCAGGCGGATGAAGCACGGCTGTTGCAACTGGCTCTCCCGCGTTCGCGGGCTTGAAGAATTCGAGGTGAATGATGTCTGAGGTAAAAACTGCAAAGGGCTTCTGGCCGGCGTTCAACCAGCGCAAGTTCCTCGATGATTGGGTGATGCTGTTGGCTGCCCTGGGGATTTTCGCGCTCAGTGCGCTGTTTATCGACAACTTCCTCTCACCGCTGAACATGCGCGGGCTGGGCCTGGCGATTTCCACCGTGGGCATTGCCGCGTGCACCATGTTGTTCTGCCTGGCGTCGGGGCACTTCGACCTGTCGGTCGGTTCAGTGATTGCCTGTGCCGGGGTGGTGGCGGGCATCGTGATTCGCGACACCGACAGCGTGGTCCTCGGCGTTTCGGCCGCGTTGGCCATGGGCCTGGTGGTGGGGCTGATCAACGGTATCGTGATCGCCAAGCTGCGCATCAACGCGTTGATTGCAACCTTGGCGACCATGCAGATCGTGCGCGGCCTGGCCTACATCTTCTCCAACGGCAAGGCGGTGGGGGTGATGAACGAGGACTTCTTCGTCTTCGGCAACGGCCAACTGCTGGGCGTGCCGGTACCGATCATCATCACTGTGCTGTGCTTTGTGTTTTTCGGCTGGTTGCTCAACTACACCACGTACGGGCGTAACACCATGGCCATCGGCGGTAACCAGGAGGCGGCGTTGCTGGCCGGGGTGAACGTTGACCGCACCAAGATCATCATCTTCGCCGTGCACGGTTTGATCGGCGCCCTGGCCGGGGTGATCCTCGCCTCGCGCATGACCTCGGGCCAGCCGATGATTGGCCAGGGCTTCGAGCTGACGGTCATCTCGGCCTGCGTGCTGGGTGGGGTGTCGTTGAGTGGCGGCATCGGCATGATCCGCCATGTGATTGCCGGCGTGTTGATCCTGGCGATCATCGAGAATGCGATGAACCTGAAGAACATCGACACCTTTTACCAGTATGTGATCCGGGGTTCGATCCTGTTGCTGGCGGTGATCATTGACCGTATGAAGCAACGCTAAGTCCTGCCATGTGAAGATCAGCAAGTGTGTGCTGCCTTTTTGTGGGAGCTGGCTTGCCTGCGATAGCATCACCGCGGTCTGACTGAGAGACCGAGTCGTCTGCATCGCAGGCAAGCCAGCTCCCACAGAAAGCCCGCTCCCACATTTGGATCTCCACTGTGCTGAGGTTCAGCATTTGCCATAATGGCGCCGTTTTCGTACTTTCCCAATAGGTCCGCCATGCAGGAAACCCCCCACACCCCCGCCAAAGACGCTGCCCCCACCGGCACCCAGACCCTGCTGCGTGGCCTGGGCGTGGTGCAGGCGGTGGCGGCTGGCGCGCGGGATCTGAAAGAGATCGCCAAGCGCATCGGCACCACCCGCAGCACCACCCACCGCCTGGCCAGTTGCCTGGTGGAGGAGCGTTACCTGCGCGTGGTGCCGCAGGTCGGTTACCTGTTGGGGCCCAAGTTGATCGAGCTGGGTTTCCAGGCGCGCGAAGAGCTGCCGTTGGTGACCCTGGCCATCCCGTATCTGGATGAACTGTCGGCGCTGACCGGCGACACCATCCACCTGGCCATCCGCGAATACGACGACGTGCTTTACCTGCACAAGAACCCTGGCCGCTATGGCCCGGAAATGCGTTCGCGGGTCGGTCATCGCATGCCGCTGGCACGCACCGGGGTTGGCAAAGCGATGTTGCTGGACGATTCGGCCGAGGAATGGCGGCGCCTCTACGAAACCAGCTTGCCGCAGGGTGGCAAAAACCTGCAGTGGCCGCAGCACCCGGAGCAATCCTGGGCACAGTTCGAGCAGCGCATGCGTGAATACGTGGGAGGCGGTTACGCGTTCGACCTGGAAGACAACGAACCGTCGATCCGTTGCGTGGCGGCACCGGTACGCGATGCCAGCCGGCGTATTGTCGCCGGCATCAGCATCGCCAGTACCGTGCCCTACATGCCGCTGGAAAAAATGGCCGAGCTGATCCCTGTGATCAAACAGGTCGCAGCACGGCTCTCGGCGGAGTTGGGCGCGAAGGCCTGATCAGGCCTTCAGGGTCGCCATGTCGATGACGAAGCGGTACTTCACATCACCGGCGATCATGCGGGCGTAGGCCTCGTTGATCTGGCGGATGTCGAGCATTTCGATATCGCAGGTGATGCCATGCTCTGCGCAGAAATCCAGGACTTCCTGGGTTTCGGCAATGCCGCCGATCAGCGAGCCGGCCAGCACTTTACGCCCCAGCACCAGCTTGGCGGCGTTGACGGGCGGATCCACCGGTTCGATCAGCCCGACCAGGATATGCACGCCGTCAAAGCGCAGTACATCGAGATAGGGGTTCAGGTCGTGCTGCACCGGGATGGTGTCCAGCAAGAAATCGAAGTGCCCGGCGGCGGCTTTCATCTGTTCGGCGTCGGTGGACACGATCACGTGGTCGGCGCCTTGGCGGCGGCCTTCTTCGGCCTTGCTCGCCGAGCGCGTGAACAGCGTCACTTCGGCGCCCATGGCCTTGGCGAACTTGATGCCCATATGTCCCAGGCCGCCCATGCCCAGCACCCCGACCTTATCGCCGGCCTTCACGCCGTAATGCTTGAGCGGCGAGTAGGTGGTGATGCCGGCGCACAGGATCGGCGCGGCGCTGGCCAGGTCGAGCGCGGCCGGGATCTTCACCACGAAGTGTTCACTGACCACGATGCTGTCGGAATAACCGCCCATGGTGTTGCTGCCGTCGACCCGGTCCGGGGTGGCGTAGGTCATGGTCGGCCCTTCGAGGCAGTATTGCTCCAGGTCCGATTTGCACGCGTCGCAATGACGGCACGAATCGACCATGCAGCCCACGCCCACCAGATCGCCGACCTTGTGTGCGGTGACGTTGGCGCCGACGGCGGTGACCTTGCCGACAATCTCGTGGCCCGGCATCAGCGGGTACACGGCGATGCCCCATTCGTTGCGTGCCTGGTGGATATCGGAGTGGCACACGCCGCAGTAGAGGATCTCGATCGCAACGTCATCGACGCGCGGGCTGCGGCGCTGGAACGACATGGGGGCGAGGGGAGTGGTGGCCGACTGGGCGGCGTAACCGATGGCGGTGTACATGGAAAACCTCGCGAAAACGATGAAAAGTGAGGTGGGCCATTTTCCGCGCCGCCTCTGGAGGCGGCCATGGTGATTGCTCCGAGTCTCATGCCTATTCGTCCGGGAGTGCCCCTTGTTTGGATTTTTGTGTCCCCGGACCTGCGATGATGCTCTCATCCCTTTTCAGCGAAGTTTTTTGCCATGATGTTGACCCGCCATCTCGACGCCAACGCCACGCTGGTTGCCTTGATAGAAGGGCTTACGCCCCGCGACGGTTTTTCGCCCACCCACCTGCCCGGTGTGCAGGTGCTGCGCGCCAGTTGCGACGTGGCGCGTGGGCCGCAGATCTACGAACCGAGCCTGATGTTCGTGGCCCAGGGCAGCAAAGTCGCCTACCTGGGCCCACGTACGTTGGAGTATGGCGCCGGGCATTACCTGATCCAGGCAATGCCGGTGCCGTTCGAGTGCGAGACCTTTGCCATGGCGCCCGATGCACCGCTGCTGGGCGTGACGGTGGGGATTGATCGCGTGGTGCTGGGCGAATTGGTGATGGCCATGGGCATTCAGGCCGGGCCACCGCCGACGGCGCAGACCCTGGCGTCGATGAGTTCGGTGGTGCTCGATGATGCCATGCGCGGTTGTGTCGAGCGGCTGTTGCAGTGCCTGCACGATCCGCTGGAAAGCCGGATCCTGGGCCCGGCGCGGGTACGCGAATTGCTCTTCACCGCGTTGCGCGGGCCGCAAGCCGACGTGCTGCGCGCACTGGTGGAGCAACAGGGGCAGTTTTCGCGGATTGCCACTTCGTTGAATCACCTGCATGCCCATTACGCCGAGCCGCTGAATATCGAGACATTGGCCGGTTATGCGCATATGAGTGCGTCGACGTTTCATGAGCACTTCAAGCGTTGCACGCTGTTGTCGCCAGTGCAGTACCTCAAGCGCCTGCGCCTGCTCAAGGCCCAGCAGTTGCTGCTGGTGGAAGGCATGGGCGTGGCGCAGGCGGCGCACAGTGTGGGGTACCAGAGTACGTCGCAGTTCAGCCGCGAATACAAGCGCTACTTCGAGCGCAACCCTGGCGAAGAGCGGGTTGCATAGAAATTCCAGACAGAGCGCAATCCAACTGTGGGAGCTGGCTTGCCTGCGATGCAGGCGACTCGGTATATCAGGCACACCGCAGTGATGCCATCGCAGGCAAGCCAGCTCCCACATTTGATTTGTGTTGACCATAAAAAAGGCTCCCGGTCCGGGAGCCTTTTTTGGTCAAGCAACCGCCTTACATATTCGGGTAAGTCGGGCCACCTGCGCCTTCCGGCGTGATCCAGGTAATGTTCTGCGAAGGGTCCTTGATGTCACAGGTCTTGCAGTGCACGCAGTTCTGGGCGTTGATCTGGAAGCGCTTCTCGCCGTCTTCCTTGGTCACCACTTCATACACGCCGGCCGGGCAGTAGCGTTGTGCCGGTTCATCGTAGAGCGGCAGGTTGGTGCCGATCGGGATGCTCGGGTCCTTGAGTTTCAAGTGGCACGGTTGCTCTTCTTCGTGGTTGGTACCGGAGATGAACACCGAGCTCAGCTTGTCGAAGCTCAGCTTGCCGTCGGGTTTGGGGTAGTCGATCTTCTTGCTGTCTTTGGCCAGCTTCAGGCAGGCGTAGTCCGGCTTGGTGTCGTGCAGGGTGAACGGCATCTTGCCGCCGAGGATGTTCTGGTCGAACCAGTTGAAGCCGGCGCCGAGGATCGGACCGAACTTGTGCATCGCCGCGCCGAAGTTACGGCTGGCGAACAGCTCTTCGTAAAGCCAGCTGGCTTTGAAGCCCTCAACGTAGTTGGTCAACTCGTCGCCACCTTCGGACTGCGCCAACAGGCGCTCGGCCACGGCATCGGCCGCGAGCATGCCGGACTTCATCGCGGTGTGGCTGCCTTTGATCTTGGCCACGTTCATGGTGCCCAGGTCGCAGCCGATCAACGCGCCGCCTTTGAACACCATCTTCGGCAGCGAATTGATGCCGCCCTTGGCCAAGGCGCGGGCACCG
Source organism: Pseudomonas cedrina subsp. cedrina (assembly GCF_001983175.1). GTDB lineage: Bacteria > Pseudomonadota > Gammaproteobacteria > Pseudomonadales > Pseudomonadaceae > Aquipseudomonas > Aquipseudomonas cedrina. The sequence continues at coordinate 124,254 of NZ_MNPW01000001.1, read as the reverse complement.
TAGCTGATGCGCTTGCCGCCTTCCAGGTATTGGGCCAGCACCGGGTGATGCTTGAGGCGCTGGAATTCGTCGAACGGCGACAGGAAGGTGTTGCGGTAGGACAGGTCGACGATCAGGCCCACGACCACCTGGTTGTTTTCCAGGTGATAAAGGAACGAGCCACCGGTGTTCTCGTTGCCCATGATGTCCAGCGGCCAGCCGGCGGTGTGCACCACCAGGCCTGGTTGATGCTTGGCGGGGTCGATTTCCCAGATTTCCTTGAGGCCGATCCCGTAGTGCTGGGTGTCGGCGTCGCTGTCCAGGTTGAAGCGCTTGATCAGCTGCTTGCCGATATGACCACGGCAGCCTTCGGCAAACAGCGTGTATTTGCCGCGCAGTTCCATGCCTGGGGTGTAGACGCCTTCTTTGGGCTTGCCTTCACGGTCGACGCCGAGGTCGCCGGTGATGATTCCGCGCACTACGCCGTTCTCGTCGAACAGTGCTTCCTGGGCGGCGAAGCCTGGGTAGACTTCCACACCCAGGTTCTCGGCCTGCTGGGCCAGCCAGCGGCATAGGTTACCCAGGGAGATGATGTAGTTGCCTTCGTTGTGCATGGTCTTGGGCACAAAGAAGTCGGGCACCTTGGTGGATGCATCACTGCTGCGCAGTACATAGATGTCATCGCGCACCACGGGGGTGTTGAGCGGGGCGCCGAGGGCTTTCCAGTCCGGGAACAGTTCGTTCAGGGCGCGTGGTTCGAACACGGCACCGGAAAGGATATGCGCGCCGACTTCTGAGCCTTTCTCGACCACGCAGACGCTGATTTCCTTACCGGCTTCGGCGGCCTTCTGCTTCAGCCGGCAGGCGGCGGACAGGCCAGCCGGGCCAGCGCCGACGATGACCACGTCGAATTCCATGTATTCGCGTTCCACAGGCTATCTCCTACTCAAGGCTCAACAGGCTTTTTCTAATGGGTGGAGGTTCGGTGTCGGGTCCATCATCACTGTGCCAAATAGCAGGGGATGACTCACCTTTCTCTCTAGGTGGCGCATTATATCTACACCACTGCCAGCGTCCAATACAAACGTTTGTTTGAATTGCCCGCAGGCTAGGTAAATCAAAGTGGTGCGGCTTATGACTGGCTATTTTGCCGTATTGACCAGAATAGGCGTTCCGGTCAATATACGGTCGGTTTTGCGCTTACCGTAGGCAGACTGCAGGTTTCAAGAGCACGTCCAAAAGCAAGGCGGGTGCTGCGCGCGCTAGCAATGGCGCGCAGTTTACACGCTGCGATAACGAATGACCTCTCGGTCACTACTGACGAACGGTCATCTGCCCCGCGCTGTGTCACTCGCCGAGGTTTTTGGAGGTGCCCTTGTGTGCCGATGAGCATCAACCGCCAGGTTCGCCTAGGCGACTTTCTTTTCACCGGAGAGTAACGAGGAATCCATGAAGGTTCTTGTAGCTGTCAAACGCGTTGTCGATTACAACGTGAAAGTTCGCGTCAAGGCGGACAATTCCGGCGTCGATCTCGCTAACGTCAAGATGTCGATGAACCCTTTCTGCGAAATCGCCGTGGAAGAAGCCGTACGCCTGAAAGAGAAAGGCGTGGCGACTGAAATCGTCGTGGTGTCCATCGGCCCTACCACTGCTCAAGAGCAGCTGCGTACCGCCCTGGCATTGGGCGCCGACCGCGCCATCCTGGTTGAATCCGCTGAAGACCTGACCTCCCTGGCTGTGGCCAAGTTGCTCAAGGCTGTTGTCGACAAGGAACAGCCTCAGTTGGTGATCCTTGGCAAACAGGCCATCGACAGCGACAACAACCAGACTGGCCAGATGCTGGCTGCACTGACCGGTTACGGCCAGGGCACCTTCGCTTCCAAAGTGGAAGTGAGCGGCGACACGGTTGCGGTCACCCGCGAAATCGACGGCGGCGCACAGACCGTTTCGTTGAAACTGCCGGCCATCGTCACCACCGACCTGCGTTTGAACGAGCCGCGCTATGCGTCCCTGCCAAACATCATGAAAGCCAAGAAGAAGCCGCTCGAGTCGCTGACTCCAGAAGCTTTGGGCGTTTCCACCGCCTCCACCAACAAGACCGTCAAGGTTGAAGCGCCGGCTGCTCGCAGCGCAGGCATCAAGGTCAAGTCGGTGGCTGAACTGGTCGAGAAACTGAAAAACGAAGCGAAGGTGATCTGATCATGGCTATCCTCGTAATCGCGGAACACGACAACAAGGCGCTGGCTCCGGCTACGCTGAACACCGTGGCTGCCGCTGCAAAAATCGGCGGCGACATTCACGTGCTGGTTGCAGGTCAGGGCGCTGGCCCGGTGGCTGAAGCCGCCGCGAAAATCGCCGGCGTCAGCAAAGTCCTGAACGCTGACAATGCCGCTTACGCGCATCAGTTGCCGGAAAACGTTGCACCGCTGGTAGCCGAGCTGGGCAAGGGCTACAGCCACATCCTGGCGGCCGCCACCTCCAACGGCAAAAACATCCTGCCGCGCGTTGCCGCGCAGCTGGACGTTGACCAGATCTCCGAGATCATCTCGGTAGAGAACGCCGACACCTTCAAGCGCCCGATCTACGCCGGTAACGCCATCGCGACCGTACAGTCCAATGCTTCGGTCAAGGTCATCACCGTACGCGCCACCGGTTTCGACCCGGTTGCCGCCGAGGGTGGCTCGGCTACCGTTGAAGCCGTCGCTGCCGCCCACGACGCTGGCACCTCCAGCTTTGTTGGCGAAGAGCTGGCCAAGTCGGACCGTCCTGAGCTGACCGCTGCCAAGATCGTCGTTTCGGGCGGCCGTGGCATGCAGAACGGTGACAACTTCAAGCACCTGTACGCCCTGGCCGACAAGCTGGGCGCGGCGGTCGGCGCTTCCCGCGCGGCGGTCGACGCAGGTTTTGTACCCAACGATATGCAGGTCGGCCAGACCGGCAAGATCGTCGCGCCACAGTTGTACATCGCCGTCGGTATCTCCGGCGCGATCCAGCATTTGGCCGGTATGAAAGACTCCAAGGTGATCGTTGCGATCAACAAGGACGAAGAAGCACCGATCTTCCAGGTGGCCGATTACGGCCTGGTGGCGGACTTGTTCGAAGCCGTACCTGAGTTGGAGAAGCTGGTCTAATCCAGCCGCTTCACTTATAAAGAGCCCGGCCCTTGTGACCGGGCTTTTTTTTGGACTTTTGTTGGAGCACCTTGCCATGGACCTGCGCCCCTTGACCCTGCTGTTGGGCCTTATGTTGCTGCCGACGCTGTCGCTGGCCGCCGGCAAGTGCGAGCGCCTGGTGATCACCGGCAGCCCGGACGCACCGCCCTTGCTCTGGCGCGACCCGCAAGACCCCACGCACTTGATCGGCGCCACCGCCGATGTGTTGCAGCAGGTGGCCAAGGACCTCGGGTTGAAAATCGACCTGCTTTACGGCGGCAAGCGCTCCCTGGCCTTGGAAGAAGTGCGCACTGGGCGCATGGATATCCTCGCCGATGCACCGCTGACCGTCGGCGAGCTGGAAACCCTCGACTACATCCACCCGGCGCTGGTGCAAACCGACTATCTCGTCTGGACGCGCAAGGATTCGACGCTGGTCTACGCCACGGCTGCCGATCTGCATGGCCTTAAGGGCGCCCTGTCGGAGCGCGCGCGCCTGACCCGCGAATTTGAAGCCTTCGCCGGCCAGCAACTGACGCTGCAGCGCTTTCCCAGCTTGACCCCGGCGTTCCAGAAACTGTTGCTGGGGGAGGTGGACTACGTGTTGGCCGGGCGGTATTCCGGCATGGCCATGGCGCAGACCTTGGGCATGAGCAATGACCTGATCGCCCGCGAGGTGCCCATCGATCAGCCGGGCCTGTACCTGGCGATTTCCCACAACTCGGCCTGCAATGATCCGTGGTTGCGCGGACAGCTCGCTAAAAAGATGACAGAATTGCAGACGTCCGGTGTGGCGCAAACCGCGCTGCAGCGCAATCTGGAGCGCTGGAAAGCACAATTGCAGCAGCCCGTCGGCACCCAAACAAAGTAGGAATTTTCAGTGACTCTTCGACCTCTTTTCGCGGCCCTCGCCGTTGTCGCTCTGGCGGGATGTGCAGCCGATCCTGCGCCGAATGAACAAATGCGCCTCACCCAGCAAGCCTTGGAACAAGCCGGCGCGGTGGGTGCCAGCAAGGACGATTCACCTGAACTGAAACTGGCCGCGGACAAATTCGCCCAGGCCCAGGCCGACATGGCCGACCAGTCCTACAAGGACGCGCGCATGCAGGCCGAACAAGCCGAGCTGGATGCGCGCCTGGCCGAAGCCCAAGTGCTGACCCGCAAGAGCCAGGAACAACTCAACGTGCTCAACACTCGCATCACGCGCCTGCGCAAGCAATTGCAGTTGGGGGAAGCACAATGAGCCCGATGATCCGTGGTTTGGGTTGTGCCGTGTTGCTGGGCAGTGCGGTGCTGGGCGGTTGCGCCAGCCATCCAAGTGGCGAGCAGGCCCTGCAGCAGGCGGGCAGCGACTTCCAGAAGGTCAAGGAAGACGCCAACGTGTTGCGCATTGCCCCCAAGGATGTGATCCGCGCCGGTGAGTCCCTGGCCCGCGCCGACCGCTTGTCCAGCTACTGGGGCAGCGGCGCAGACGTGGTGCATTACGCCTACCTGAGCCAGCGCTACAGTGCCATCGCCCGTGAGCACACCGAGCAGGCACTCAATGAAGAGCGCGGCGCCAAGCTCGAACTGGAACGCCAGCGCCTGCAACTGGCCCTGCGTGAAAGCAAGCTGATCAGTGTGCAGCAGCAGGGCAAATGGCTCGAGGAGCAGATCGCCAGCCTGACCACCACCCAGACCGATCGCGGCCTGGTGATGACCCTGGGCGACGTGCTGTTCGATACGGGCGAAGCGGAGCTGAAAAACTCGGCCAACCGCACCGTGCTGAAAATCGTACAGTTCCTGCAGCTCAACCCCAAGCGCGTGGTGCGCATCGAGGGGTATGCCGACAATACCGGCGGTGAGCGCGAAAACCTCAAACTGTCCCGCGACCGCGCGCAGTCGGTGGCGGATGTGCTGGAGGACCTGGGGATCGACGAAAAACGTATCCAGGTCGAAGGTTATGGCGATCAGTACCCGGTGGAGGCCAATGCGTCCGAACGGGGCAGGGCACAGAACCGCCGCGTGGAAATTGTGTTCTCTGACGAATCAGTCAAGGATACTCCAACTGAACCACCGCTTTCGCGAGCAAGCCCGCTCCCACATTGATTATGCATACACCCAAAACTATCAATAAGCCATTCTCTGCAGGGCTACAGTTTTTACTGTCACTCCCGCCCGCGCTCGACTATTGTGGCAACTGTTCCCGTACACTTCTAAACTGTGCCGGTATGTTTCACACAAAAATAAAATACCCGTGGAATCGAGTGCTGCGTCATGACCAATCTGTTGCTTTACCAACGTATCGCCCAGCAACTGGCTGAGGACATCCGGCGCGGTGTCTATCAACCGGGCGAGCGCGTGCCTTCGGTGCGCAAGATGAGCTCCCAGTTGAACGTGAGCCACGCGACGGTGTTGCAGGCCTACGCCAATCTCGAGGACCAGGGGCTGATCCGGGCGCGACCGCAGTCCGGCTATTACGTGCACCAGACGCCCGCGCTCACCGCGCCGACGCCGGACATCGCACGGGTCGAGCGCCCCGGGTTGGTCACGCGCAGCAGCATCATCCAGCAGGTGTTGGGCGAATCGCGCCGCGAAGGCGTATTCCCGTTGGGCGCCGCCGTGCCCAGCGTGGACTACTTGCCGGTGCGTGCGCTGCACCAGCAATTGGCCAAGGTCACGCGTTTCCAGAGCCCACGGGCGTTCAGCTACATGTTCAGCCCCGGTTTCGAACCGCTGCGCCGCCAGGTGGCGATCCGCATGCGCGATGCGGGCGTGGTGGTGGACCCTTCCGAGGTGGTAATCACCCACGGTTGCGTCGATGCACTGCAGATGTCGCTGCGGGTGTTGACGCGGCCCGGCGACCTGATTGCCGCAGAGTCACCAACCTATTACGGCCTGCTGCAATTGGCCGATCTGCTGGGCCTGAAGGTCATCGAGATTCCCAGCGATCCATCCACCGGCATGAGCCTGGAAGCCCTGCAACTGGCGGCCAACCAATGGTCGATCAAGGCGCTGGTGCTGACCACGCGCCTGAGCAATCCGCTGGGCGGCACCATGCCCGAGGAGCGGCAGAAACAGTTGCTGCGCCTGGCCTCTGATTTCGATATCCAGATTGTCGAGGACGATATCTACGGCGAGTTGATGTTCGAACTCGGCCGTACCAAGGCCCTGAAAGCCTATGACCGTCTGGACCGGGTCATCTATTGCTCAAGCTTTTCCAAGACATTGTCCCCAGGCGTGCGCATCGGCTGGATGATCGCCGGCAAGTACCAGCAGGAGATCCAGCGCCTGCAGATGTTCAGCACCCATTCGGCGTGCAGCGTCACCCAGATGGGCGTCGCGGCTTACCTGGAAAACGGCGGCTACGATCGGCACTTGCGCTATATCCGCCAGGAATACCGCAAGAACCTCAGCGCTTTCCAGCTGGCGGTGCAGCAATATTTCCCGGAAGGCACGCAGATGACCCGTCCGACCGGCGGCTTTATCCTGTGGGTCAGTTTGCCCGGACGGGTCAATACCCAGGAACTGCACGTACGCGCACTGCAACAGGGCATCAGCATTGCGCCGGGGTTGATCTTCAGTAACACCGAGCAGTTCAACCACTGCATTCGCCTCAACTGCGGCACACCGTGGAACCGCGAGGCAGAGCGCGCGCTGATGACCCTGGGGATGCTGGCCAGCCAGCTCTGCCAGGAAACGGCGGCGGCTGCGCTCTAGGTGTAATTGGAACGTCAGAGGGAAAAATCCTATAGCACGCTGATCACTGCGCTTGTCATGGCGTGCACAACAAGCGAGCATATGGGCATCTGCCGTAAATGCTGTAGGCAATATGACCTCTATTTTTCGCGCTGTTCTGGTGATTGGCTTGTTAGGCCTGTGCAACGTCGGCACAGCGCTGGCGGCGCCACCTGTGAGCGATTCCAAGCCCGCCGCTGAACAGAACGCCGCGAAAAAGACGGTCCCCGCCAGCAAAGCGCCTGCCGTGAAGAAGCAAACCGCCAAAGCCAAGAAACGGGCTGCCCGTAAGTCCAAGTCGGCCCGTGAAGTGGCGCAGACACAATTGCCACCGGCACAGTTGGATCTGTCCCTGCCGTCGGACATGGTCAGGCATTTGCAGCCGATTGGCACCGTGCCCAAACCCAAGAGCGTTCCCTTGCTGCCGCCCATGTTTGGCGAGAAGCCCACTGACAACAGCGCGTTCCAGATCAACGGCCGTCTGCTGAGCAATGAAATGAAGCTGCAATTGCGCAACGAAGAACGGCGTGATGTGGAAGGTGCAGCGCTGGAATTCGAGTTCAAGCAGTAAATGTTTGCGGCAAAGGTGATGCAGGCTCACGACCATGTGTCGGAGACTGGCCGGTCACTTCTGATTTCAGCGAAAAACCCCTGTTAGACCATTTTAAAACGGCTGTTTAAGGGCGTACTCTAGCCCGGCCATCCCCTTTGAGTCGTCGAGAACCTGCTGATCATGAATTGCCGTGAAGGCTGTGGCGCCTGCTGCATCGCCCCCTCCATCAGCTCGCCTTTGCCGGGAATGCCACAGGGCAAACCGGCTGGCGTTCGCTGCCTGCACCTGTCGGTCGAACAGCTGTGCCTGCTGTTCGGGCAGCCCGAGCGACCGGCGGTGTGCGGCGAGTTCAAGGCGGATATCGAAGTCTGCGGTACCGACCAGGCCGATGCGATCCGGTTGATCGGCTGGTGGGAGCAGATGACGGCGGCGTGATGGGCTTTACTACCCGAACTTCAACAATAAGGAATACACCCATGGGTTCGCTGAAACGAATGGCTGTGCTGTGTGGTTTTACGCTGGTGTTTGCGGCTGCTGCCCAGGCAGAGGATTGGCAAGTCGCCAAGGACGAAGACGGTATCAAGGTATCCCTGAGCGAAGTGGCCGGCTCCAAGTACAAGGCGTATCGCGGTGTGACCCTGATCAAGGCGCCTGTGGCCAAAATTGTTGCCTTGCAGGAAGACGTGGCGGGTGCCTGCGCCTGGATTCACGAGTGCAAATCCCAGAAACTGGTCGACAGCAAAGGCGACGAAGCCTGGACCTACACGCAATTCAAGGCGCCGTTCCCGGTGACCGATCGTGACTCGTACATCCATGTCACCACCACCAAAAATGCCGATGGCAGCGTCACCCGCACCTTGCAGGGCGTGCCTACCTACAAGCCCGAAGAAAAAGGCTATGTGCGTGTCGCTCAGGTCGAGGGTTTCTGGAAGCTGGTCCCCAAGGGCGCCGATCAGACTGAAGTGACCTATCAGGTGCACACCGAGCCAGGTGGCAGCGTGCCGTCATGGCTGGCCAACAAGTTCGTGGTGGAGGCGCCGTTCAACACCTTGAAAGCCTTGAAAGATCACGCTGAAAAATAACCGCGGTTAATCCGGTGCCTTCAGCCTTGAGCGGAACGTTTGCCGAACCCTCAAGGTCCAGATAGATGTGAGCCCACACATGGGTTTTATCGAGGAGGCACCGATGCCGAAGTGGAATATTTCTTTCATCAATGACCGTGGTGAGCCGGTAGTCGAGCAATTCGATTGCGAGCATGAGCCGACGCTGGAAGAAGCCGCACAATTGGTGCGAGTGCGTGTGTCGCCGGTGTTGGAAAAGCTGGACCTTAACGATCTTGCCGATCGTGTGCCCGATCCCACGGTCAAGAGCCTGCATGATCAAAATGGTATCAAAGACCTCAAGGTCGAACCCGCCGCCTGAACATTTCCTGTATGCCCTTCAAGCGCCTCTGGTGGAGGTGGTAGCTTCGCGCTACTCTGCAACTGAGATCAGCGAATGAATCGCTAAAGGTCTGGTCTTGTCAGCTACATGCTTGTTTTCCTGCGGTGCTTTTATTTGCCGTAGCTCCCGCGCCGGTACGGCGCGGGCCAGGGGAGCACGGAAAGTCTATCCATCAATTCGAGGAGCACTTTTCATGAGCACAGCCTATCAAGAAGACATCAGCACCAACGTTCTGCGCCGCATGAAAGAAGGCGGCTTCGATTTCTCGCGTTTTCACCCCATCGAGTTCTACGCCATTTTCCCGGATGAAGAACGGGCGCGCAGGGCTGCGGGTGAGTTTCGTGGGGAATCCCTGAATGCCCAGGTCAGTGTGCGCGACGATGGGGCCTGGTACCTGGAACTGAGCAAAATCATGTCTGCAACCTACGACGGCATAGGAGACTTCGAGCAAGACTTTGAGGCGGTGGTCGAGCCGCTGGGCGGGATCATCGAAGGATGGGGCGTGAAGCAGGAGGTGCGTGGGTTACCCATGTAGCAGCCAGTAGTATGAGAAACACAGCGTATCGGCTGGCCTTTGGGTCGGCCGATTTTGTTTGTGGCGCCGGAAAATTTACGGAACTAGCGTCGCCCTTTTTTGCACCAAAAAAAAGGCCACCCGAGCAGGGTGGCCGAAAGGGAAGACCGGGAGGTCGGTCGGTACACGAAGCACTACGTTACCGATGGCGCAAAGGGTTTAGCTGTAGGACGCGTCCTGTTCAGCTGATGGTGGTGATTATCTGCAGGCTTGGCCGGGCAGTGAAATCAACTCTGGCTATGCTGTTGATAGTCAAAGCCCGCATTGCGATGAAGCGTGGGGCAGTACACCGGGCATTCTGCGCACCAGGACGGTGCGACCAGATTCCGGTGGTTATTCAACTCACTGATATTTAAGTGTTTATGCCGCTGGCACGGGCCTTGCGATGGTTCTTGCGTCCGGGTGACAAGGAGTACGGCATGATCCGCACTTATTACGATGAAATGTACGATGGGGCAGGACAGGTCCGGCCTCATTATCGCGAGTTCGCCCGTTGGTTGGCCGACACCCCCGCCGAGCTGCTGGCCCAGCGCCGGCGCGAAGCCGATTTGCTGTTCCACCGCGCTGGCATCACCTTCACCCTCTACGGCGACGAGCAGGGCACCGAGCGCCTGATTCCCTTCGACACCATCCCGCGCAGCATCCCCGCCAGCGAATGGCGAGTAGTCGAGCGTGGCTGCATCCAGCGGGTCAAGGCGCTGAACATGTTTCTCGCCGACCTCTATCACGAACAACGCATCATCAAGGCCGGGATCATTCCTGCGGAACAGGTGCTGGCCAACGAACAATACCAACTGGCCATGCAGGGCTTGAACCTGCACCGCGATCTGTATTCCCACGTTTCCGGAGTGGACCTCGTACGCGATGGCGACGGCACGTACTACGTGCTGGAAGACAACCTGCGTACGCCCAGCGGCGTCAGCTATATGCTCGAAGACCGCAAGATGATGATGCGCCTGTTCCCCGAACTGTTCGCCGCCCAACGCATTGCGCCCATCGACCACTATCCCAACCTGCTGCTCGACACCCTGAAAAGCTCCAGCCCGCTGGATAACCCCAGCGTGGTCGTACTGACCCCGGGTCGCTTCAACAGCGCATTTTTCGAGCATGCGTTTCTCGCCCGGGAGATGGGCGTGGAACTGGTGGAAGGCGCTGACCTGTTCGTGCGCGACGACCGCGTGTTCATGCGCACTACCGACGGTCCGCAGGCCGTGGACGTGATCTACCGGCGTCTCGACGATGCGTTCCTCGATCCGCTGGCCTTCAACCCGGACTCCATGCTCGGCGTGCCCGGCCTGCTCGCGGCATATCGCTGCGGCAATGTGGTGCTGGCCAACGCTATCGGCACCGGGGTGGCGGATGACAAGTCGGTGTATCCCTTCGTCACCGAGATGATCCGTTTTTACCTGGATGAAGAACCTGTCTTGAAGAACGTTCCAACCTTCCAATGCCGCAAGCCTGATGAGTTGTCCCACGTTTTGGCCAACCTGCCGGATCTGGTGGTGAAGGAAACCCAGGGCTCCGGCGGCTACGGCATGCTCGTAGGGCCGGCGTCCACGGCGGCGGAAATCGAAGCGTTCCGCGCGCGAATCAAGGCCAAGCCCCACGCTTACATCGCTCAGCCAACCCTGTGTTTATCCACCTGCCCGACCTTTGTCGAAAACGGCATCGCGCCGCGCCATATCGACCTGCGCCCGTTTGTACTGTCCGGCAAGGAAACCCGTGTGGTGCCAGGCGGCTTGACCCGCGTGGCGTTGCGCGAGGGCTCGCTGGTGGTCAACTCATCCCAGGGTGGCGGCACCAAAGACACCTGGGTGGTCGAGGACTGATGCCATGCTGAGTAGAACTGCCTCGGATCTGTACTGGATGTCACGCTACCTGGAACGCGCGGAAAACCTTGCGCGCATGCTCGATGTCAGCTATTCGCTGTCGCTGATGCCCCAGGATGGGCGGGGCGATGGCCTGCATGAACTGGCCATGCCGCTGTTGATCACCGGCACCCTGGAGGATTACCACGAGCGCCACGGCGAGTTGCACGCCGAACGCCTGTTGCATTTTTTCGCGCTGGATGCCGCCAACCCCGCGAGTATCTACAGTTGTCTGGGCGCTGCGCGGTCCAGCGCCCATGCGGTACGTGGGCGAATTACCGCCGACATGTGGGAAAACATCAACGCGACTTGGCTGGATATTCGTGACATTGCTCAGCAAGGGCTTAGCCGTTATGGCATGAGCCGGTTTTGCGAGTGGGTCAAGGAACGTTCCCATCTGTTTCGCGGCGCCACCTACGGCACCATCATGCGCAACGACGCGTTCCGGTTTATTCGGCTGGGCACCTTTATCGAACGCGCCGACAACACCTTGCGCCTGCTGGATGCGCGTTACGAAATGGCCGGCGATCGTGCCGAAGCCGTCACCGATGGCACCGCCCACGCCTACTACCAATGGAGCGCCTTGCTGCGCGCATTGTCGTCGTTCGAGGCCTACACCGAGATCTACCGCGATGCCCCCGGCGCCCGGCAAGTGGCGGAGTTGTTGCTGTTGCGCGCCGACGTACCGCGCTCACTGCGCGCGTGCAGTGAAGAGATCGACCAGATTCTCGCCAGCCTGCCTGGCCTCAACGGTCGACCGGCCCAGCGCCTGGCCGCCGAAATGGACGCGCGCCTGCGCTTCACCGCCATCGATGAAATCCTCGAGGAAGGCCTGCATGCCTGGCTGACCGACTTTATCCCCTTGGTCCGCCAGTTGGGCGACGCCATCTACGCATCCTACCTGGAGGCCGCATGAGACTCTCCATCAGCCACGAAACCACCTACCGCTATGAAGACCAGGTGCGCGCCAGCATCCAGTACCTGCGCCTGACGCCCCACGACAGCGAGCGCCAGCATGTACTCAGCTGGCAGCTTGACCTGCCGCGCCCGGTGCGCGCCCAAGTGGACCCGTTCGGCAATATCCTGCATGTGCTGACCTTGGACGAGCCCCACGACGCCATCGTCATCGGCGCCCGTGGCCTGGTGGATATCGACGAATTGCGCGAGGCCGAACACGAGAGCCAATCGGCGTTTCCGTTCCTGCGTTGCACCCGCTTGACCGAGCCCGACGACGCTCTGCGCGGTTTTGCCGCGCAGAATTGTCATCAGCGTCGCGACCGCACCGCGCTGATCGACCTGATGCATGCGCTCAACCAGGTGATGGTCTACACGCCCGGCGCGACCGAAGTCGACACCTGCGCCGCCCAGGCCTTCGCCGGCCGTGCGGGCGTGTGCCAGGACCACACCCATGCGTTCCTGGCCTGCGCGCGCAGCCTGGGCATTCCAGCGCGGTATGTGTCGGGTTATTTGTACACCGAGGACAGCACGCACCTGGCCAGTCACGCCTGGGCCGAAGCCTGGCTGGATGACGCCTGGTACAGCTTTGACGTGACCAACCAGCTGGCGCGCCCGGAGCGGCATCTGAAACTGGCGGTGGGGTTGGATTACCTCGATGCCTGCCCGGTACGCGGCATGCGCCGTGGCGGTGGGCATGAGCAGATGCATGCCAAGGTGTCTGTGGCGCCGACGCCGGTGGTTTCAGTGCAACAGCAATAGACAACACCTGTACCAATGTGGGAGCTGGCTTGCCTGCGATTGCGGTGGGTCAGCTACTTATAAGTCGACTTACAGTCCGCTATCGCAGGCAAGCCAGCTCCCACAGGGGATTGTGATGGGGTCAGGGTTGTTGTTTACGCTTGGCCATATGCTTTAAATACCCCACCAGCAACTCCAGCTCATCGTCCGGCAACACACTGGCGGTGAACGCTGGCATCTTGGCCTGTGGCCAATGCCGCACGCTTTGCGGGTCACGGATGTAACGCTTGAGGAAGTCGCCGCCGAAATATTCGGTGGGGCTGTAGGGGATATTGAGGTCCGGTCCTACCTGCGCATCGCCGGCGCCATTGAGGCGGTGACAGGCCAGGCAATTCTTTTGAAACAGCACGAACCCTTGGTTGATCGGGTCATCGGCCGCCAGTTTCGGGTCGGGCAATAACGCCGGAAAGCGCTCGGCCACTGTCTTCAATTGCTTGATGCGGGCGATCTGGAATGGCCACTGCTCAGGGCTGATATGCCCCGCTTGCGGGTCGGTCCACACCAGGTAGAACGGCCCGGCACTCGGTTTGCCGTCTGCCAGCGCAGGCCATGGCTGAGCAGGATCTTCCACTGCCAGCCAGGCGCGAGCGCCGTGTTGTTGCAGCAGCGGCGCCGCCGTCAGTTCGGCGGCGAAACCATCAAGGGCAACGGCCTGCAGGTGGCTCTCAGCGGTTAATCCCGGTAAGAGTACGGCCAGCGGCACGGCCTGATAGGTCATGGTGCGCTTGTAGGAAACGTCATCAACGATTTGCACCGTTTGCGCTTGCGGGTGCTTGAGCAGGTCCTCGGTTTGCCAGGTCTTGCTGGCGTGGTCGAGTTCGAGGGTTAACTGCGCCGCCGATACGGGCAGGGCGATCAGCAAGCCGAGAAGAACGAGAAAGCATTTCAAGAGGGAGGCCCGGTGTTAGTGGCGATGGCGCTCACGATAGCCGAAATCGGCGCGTAAAAAGACAGCCCCTGCAGGACCGCTATGCGCAATGTCCCGGGCAGGTGCTGCCAAAAGCTGCATACCTGGCGCTGTGCAGGCACGGAATGTGAGGGGTGAGGCGTCACCCAATGACCTTGGTCAAATTGGGCAAGATCAGAATCAGTGTGGTGGCGAACAGAATAAGTCCCGCCTGACGTACTTTCGAATGTTTGAACATGGCTGACTGCCTTTTGTTGTTATTCCTGAGCGTCAAATACGTGCCGGTGTTATTTCCAGTATGGCAAGATGACGTGTCGCTTTTCTTACCGTTGCTCCAGCAAAACCCGGCAGCAACCTCCTACTGATTGAACCTTAGAGCCCTCGTTCTGCGTGGCTTAGACTCATTTCATATCAGCTAAGCAGATTTTGAGCTTAAAACGGCATGAGGCATATCGCCATATTGGCGCCAATGCCTTGGCTAGACAGCTAAAACGATTAATCCGCTAATTAGCTTAGGTGGCTACCGTTCGTCCGAGCGTGGGGGTCAAAAGCAATGAGCGCATTCGCCATTGAAACCGTGTCAATCGGCCTTAAAGAGAGCGGGGCTTGCCTTGAAGGTGTGTTTCAAGGCAGGCTCTGGGGTGTGCAATATTCCCATCACCGTGTCAGGTATTTTTTATGTCGCTACGCGTCTGTATCCTGGAAACCGATATCCTGCGTCCAGGCTTGATCGATCAATACCAAGGGTACGGGCAGATGTTCAAGCGCCTGTTCGCCAAGCAGCCGATCGACGCCGAGTTTGTCGTGTACAACGTGGTGCAGGGCGAATATCCACCGGACGATGAGGTGTTTGACGCATACCTGGTGACCGGCAGCAAGGCCGACTCCTTTGGTACGGACCCGTGGATCCAGACCCTCAAGACCTATCTGCTCGAGCGCTATGAGCGCGGCGACAAGTTGCTGGGCATCTGCTTCGGCCATCAGCTGTTGGCGTTGCTGCTCGGCGGCAAGGCCGAGCGCGCCAGCAAAGGCTGGGGCATGGGCATCCACGATTACACGCTTGATGCCAAGGCGCCGTGGATGAGCCCCGAGGTGCCGGAACTGACGCTACTGATCAGCCACCAGGACCAAGTGACCTCGCTGCCAGCAAACGCCACGGTCATCGCGTCCAGCGAATTTTGCCCGTTCGCCGCGTACCACATCGGTGATCAGGTGCTGTGCTTCCAGGGCCACCCGGAATTTGTCCACGATTATTCCCGCGAACTGCTGGAGATTCTTCAGACAACTCTGGGCGAGAAGGTCTACACGAACGGCGTGGCCAGCCTGGAGCGCGACCACCACGGTGCAACCGTGGCGGAATGGATGATGCGTTTCGTGGCCCACAAACCCGAGGCCCGTGTTTAAAGCCAACCCGAACGCTTGAAACTGCCCCATAGGGCGGTGCAACCCGTCGCGATAAACCCGAGCACCGCAAAATAGCCGTAATGCCATTGCAGCTCGGGCATGTTCTGGAAGTTCATCCCATAAATCCCCGCCACCGCGGTGGGGAACGCCAGAATCGCCGCCCACGCGGCGAACTTGCGCTGTACCACGCTCTGGCGCGAAGCCTCCAGTAACACACCGATCTCGATGGTCTGGCTGGCGATATCGCGCAGGGTGGTGAGGTCTTCCATCTGTCGCGTTACGTGGATCTGCACGTCACGGAAGTACGGGCGCATGTTCTTGTCGATAAACGGGAAGCTCAGCTTCTGCAGCTCCTGGCTGATCTCCACCATCGGCGCCACATAACGCTTGAGGCGCAGTACGTCGCGACGCAGGCCGTGGATCTTCTGGATGTCGCGTTCGCTCAGCGAACTGCACAGCACGTTACGCTCCAGCTCATCAATCTCGGCATGGATCGCTTCGCTCACCGGCTGGTAGTTCTCGGTGACGAAATCCAGCAGCGCATAGAGTACGAAATCTTCCCCATGCTCCAGCAGAAGCGGCCTCGCCTCACAGCGCTGGCGCACAAAACCGTAGGACGCTGAGTGACCATTGCGCGCGGTGATGATATAGCCGTTGCCGGCAAAGATATGGGTTTCGATAAACTCCAGCTTGCCGTTCTCGCGCACCGGTGAGTAGGTGACGATAAACAGCGCGTCGCCGAAGGTTTCAAGCTTCGGGCGGCTGTGCTTTTCCATTGCGTCTTCAATCGCCAGTTCGTGCAGGTTGAACTGGCGTTGCAGGTTGTTCAGCTCCTGGGCGTCGGGCTCTTCCAGGCCGATCCACACAAAGTGGCCGGGTTTGGCGGCCCAGGCCGCCCCTTCGTCGAGGGTGATATCGGTGACTTTCTTACCGGCGCTGTAGACGGCGGCCGCAACAACTCTACCCATGGTGCTGATCGCTTCTAAGGGGGAGGACAGGTGTTGGGCAGCTTAGCGTGAATGGCGTTCCGTTGTTGATCGTTCCCACGCTCCGCGTGGGAATGCCTCCCGTGACGCTCCGCGTCACTTGCGCAAGTCCTGAGAGCGCATGCGCATGACGGGACGCGGAGCGCCCCAGGCTGTGTTACCACGCGGAGCGTGGGAACAATCGTTTCAGGCAGACCGGACCTCACGGTCCAACTGCGCGATACAGGTTTGCATCTGTGTCTGACAGGTTTGCATCAGTTGAGGGATGTCATCCGAGGTCAGGCCCGTTGTAGGAATCGGCGGCAACGAGCGTATGAGCACATCACCGCTGTTCCAGCGGTTGAGCTGCATGTGGGTCACGTAATTGCTGACACACACCTGCACGATTGGCACCCCCGCCGCAATCGCCATATGGAACGCGCCTTTCTTGAACGGCAGTAAACCCTTGCCGAGGTTGCGCGTGCCCTCGGGGAACACCCAGATTGACGTGTCTTTGTTTTGCAACGTGTGGGTCGTGGTGAGCATCGCACGGCGTGCCTTATGCGCATTGCCACGGTCAATCAGCACATTGCCCGCCAGCCAGAACAACTGCCCGAACAGCGGCACCCATTTCAAGCTCTTCTTGGCGATGCACACAGTGCGATGGGGCACCACGTTGCCCAGCACAAACAGGTCATAGTTGGACTGATGATTGGCGATAACCACGCAGGTACCTGGTTTGTTGCGCAGCGAGTCCACCTCGGCCTTCACATTCAGCCCCAACAGCCGCATCGCCGGCAGCGCGTAGAGGCGGGCACACAGACGGCTATTATCCGGATTGAACGGCCGGCACAGGCCGATCAGCACGCCCAGCACACCGGCGATCATAAAGTGCAGGCCCATCAACGACATACGCAACAGAAAAAGCATCGACACGGCCTATCCGGACAAAAGGTGGCGCAGTGTACGGACGTGCACTGAATTCGGCAATTGCCCCTTAAGAGGTAGGAGATAGGCGATGTTTAAGCACATGTTTCAATAAGTTCCCGCAAGTGCGGGCTAGAGCGCTAGAGATATTTCAGATTTGGTTGTAAGAAAAAGCCCGACTCAAGGCCGGGCTTTGGCGCAGCAGGGGCAGGCAACTCAGATCAGGTTATGGCTCTGGTCCTGGATGATTGCTTCGTCCAATGCTTCCAGCAGCGCCTTACGCACCTTCAACTTGGTGTGTTTGTGCGCGTTCATATTCAGCTTCTTCAACTGGCGCGCTGCTTCGAGCGCTGCTGCGTGCAATTCCTCGGGCGCCACCACCTTGTCGAGGAAGCCGGCTTGCAGCGCACCTTGCGGGTCAAACATCTCGGCATTAATGACCGAACGATGAAACGCCGACTTGCGCAAGCGATCCCGCGCCAGCTCGATACCGGCGTGGTGCATGGTCATGCCGATCGCCACCTCATTGAGCCCAATGCTGAACGGGCCTTCCACGCCAATCCGATAATCGGCCGACAACAGCAAGAACGCGCCCTTGGCCACCGCATGCCCAGGGCACGCCACAATCACCGGGAACGGGTGCGACAACAGACGACGCGCCAACGTCGAGCCAGACGTCACCAGGCCGATGGCTTCCTTGGGTCCGGCGGTCATCACCTTTAAGTCATAACCACCCGACAGAATCCCCGGCGTACCGGTGATCACCACCACCGCCCGGTCCTTCTCCGCCTGATCCAGCGCTTCATTAAACGCGCTGACCACCGCCGGAGAAATGGCGTTCACCTTGCCGTTGCTCAGGGTCAGGGTCGCAATACCGTCTTCGAGGTGGTAGGCAATCAACTCACTCATGACGCGGATCCTTGTAGGATTTGTTATAGAAGGCTTTTAATAATAGAAGTGCATGCAGCAGACGTTACCCACCACGCCCGCCCCGGTAAAGCGCTATGACTGACTGGCCAGTCATGCTTTTGCCCCGTGCAGCCTGTGCAAATGCCAGGGGCAGGGGGCAACCGCCGGCCCAGACGCACATAGCCGATGCCTGAGAATGGCACAATCACCGTCCCTCGCCGGGCGCAGAATGGTTTACCGGCTAACCGCATGAATATTCTGAAAAAAACCTTTGCCATCAGAAAGGCTTTCGACTACATTAGCGCGCCTCGACAGACTGAACTGGTTTGACGAGATACGGTGAAGTGTCCGAGTGGCTTAAGGAGCACGCCTGGAAAGTGTGTATACAAGAAATTGTATCGAGAGTTCGAATCTCTCCTTCACCGCCAAATTTGATGTAAACAAAACCCCTGGTTTCGAGAGAAGCCAGGGGTTTTGTAGTTTATGGGTTTGAAAATCTTACCTTTATCAAATCACGCGCTTGGCATATCCATCCGTCGCCCAATGACATCCAGCAAATCGCATCCATCGCGCAGTGGAAGTGAGCAGAGCAGCGCGAAATCACTAAGCACTACGGAGTCACTACTGATTTCACTACGTAATGCGAGGTTCTCCAGGACTTGGGTAACCGCGCGAAGTCGATAGCTCGCGGCGTCTAGGAGGATTTCCAGTGGTACGGTTGTATCGACGAAAAGTGCTGGAGTGGTGCTGTCGTTGCTGGTAAGTGCTACGTATTGGTTCATGCGTTAAGTCCGTTCACTTAGAGAATGTGAGCCACGCATTTGTCGCCAAACAAAAGGTGGCAGCTGTACGCAGGTTGGCGAACCGGGACAAGAACGGACAAAGACCGGCAGACCGAAGGTCTCCCACGCACAGCTACCATTGAGCAGCTTATTGCGTGCAGGGGCATCCCGCAAATCTGCCGGGAGGCTTCTGCCGTCTTGTAGTCGGGTCGCCAAACCCGGTCACCATATGGGCGACCGAGCGACTATAGGCTTGGGCATTTTGAAACGGGAGAGCGCTGGTTCCGAGTCGCTTGTAGGACGTTGCCCAAAATAATCTGTCGAGCCTTCATGCCTGTGCTTTGCGGTGGCCTGGGCTTTCAATGCATAGTCAGCCGGCTCAAATATCCGAACTCACTTAATCCCACATACAAAAACACCGGGCAATGCCCGGTGGTTTTTGATGCATGCCGCTTTTTACTGCGCAGTTTTCAACTTAACCACATCACCCGAAATCTTGGTGGTGTAACCGCTCAGCACCCAGGCCCAGAACCATTTTTCCTGGATCTGCGTGTTGATCAGAGCGTCGCCGCCTTTGGCCTTGATGGCCTCGTTCTGGGCGCGGACGAAACGGCTGTTCTGGCCGATCGGGATAACGCCGAAGAGCATGATGCCGGTGGCGCTGGCTTCGCTGTGACCCAGCACGGTGTATTGGCTGCTGTCGTATTGCGGGGATTTGATGGCGGTGCCGGTGCAGCCTGCAAGGGTGAAACCGAGCACTGCTGCCGCGACTGTTTTACTGACGTATTTCACTGAATAACTCCATGGAATAAAGCCCGAGATTCAATTCTCGGGGGCTGCACTTTAATCGCTCTTGTAACAGATTGAAAATAATCGGCGCGGTACGGTTCAATCCAGGCTTGTCACTAGAGCGAGGTGATGGCAAAGCGCTCATAAACGCTGGCGATGAATTCCAGGACTTGCTAAGGTCGCCGCCTTTCCAATACGCCATTCAGAGGGATCTAAATGCACCCGGTGCTTCGCAAGACGTTCGGCGGGCTTTCTGCCCAGTACTACATTCGCAATTTCCTGTTCGGGCTGATTTTTCCCGTGCTGATCTTTACCGCGCTGACCCAATCGAAAACCGGTGTGTTCCCGCTGGGCACGCTCTTTTTTTGTGTGGTCAGCAGTCTGCTTTACCCCTACGCGCGCTTCGTTTACGAAAGCATCATGGGGTACATTTTTGGCAATAACGTGTTCTTTGTGAACGCGATCATGATGCTGACCGTCAAGCTGTTCACCATGGCAATGTGCTGGAGCATGGCGATTTTCATTGCGCCGGTCGGGTTGGCTTATCTGTACTTCCACCATAGCCGGGCGGCGAATCAGGCCTGAGTCAGCTGAAGTCTTTTTGTAGTGAGCGGGCTTGTCCCGCGCTGGGCTGCGAAGCGGCCCCAAGGAAGACGAATGCGGAGTATCAGACATTCCCCGGTGTCTGGTTTTGGGGCTGCTGCGCAGCCCAACGCGGGGCAAGCCCGCTCGCCACAGGGAAGGGGCGCCAGCTTTGGAACGTTGTGTGTATATCCTTCCATCTTTGGCGGCGGCGGGTCAGATGTGCAGCCAGGCCAGGCTGCCCAGTACCACTGCCGCGCCCGCTGCCGTATAGGACAGGCGCTTGAGCCACTCCCTTCTGGTCAGTAACGTAATCGCCGCCAACGAAATCGCGATTTGAATCGCGGTCATCGCCTGGGCCCAGCGATGGTGCTGATGCAAGGCCTGCTCCGACTGTTCATCCCATTGCTTTGACGTGGCTTCAAGCTTCTCGGCCTGCTTGCGCACGTCTTCCTTCTGGCTCTTGTAGCGCTCGATCTCATCCTTGTAGTGCGCGGCGTCCACGCCAGGGATGTGCGTGGCCAGCTCCGCGAGGTTTTGCCGGCTGGATTTGGCCTGGTAGTAATTCCATTGGTTGGCGGCTTCTGTCTTGAAGATGGCGGCGTTGTTCTTGTCCATCGCCGCTTCGCTTTCGCTGGAGCCGGCCTGGTAGCTGAGCATGGCGCCGAGGGTGGCCATGAGGGCGGTCATCACGGCGATGCGGCTGGCGAAATTGTCGCCGCGGCCATGGGCATGTTCGGTGGTGTGTTCGAGGTGTTTTTCGTGGGGGCTGGGGACTTCGAAGGCTTCGGACATGGGGGCGTCTATGAAGGGACTGAGGGAGTCTGATTCTTCACCAGCAAAGCTGTCTCAAGCCTGTACGTAACGTCGGATCAGCCCGTCTTACAACTCCAATTGCGTGGCCTTTGCTTTGCAGCGCTGTTGCCATGTGTAAGCGTCGATGGTTGCGCGCAGGTTGCTTGCACCTGACCTGGCCCGTTATTGTGCTGAATCCTTTTAGTCCTTCTCCCAGGGTTTTGTAGTGATGAATGCACCATCGCGTACTGCAGTCGGTCCGATCAAGGCCGTGATTTTCGATATGGACGGGTTGTTGCTGGATACGGAAGGCATCTACACCGAAGTCACAAAAATCATCGCTGAGCGTTACGGCCGTACCTACGACTGGAGCATCAAGCAGCACATCATCGGGCGTGGCGCCCAGGATCTGGCCGACTACGTGGTCAAGGCGCTGGACTTGCCGATCACCCCGGCCGAGTTTCTCGAGATCCGCGAACCGCTGATGAGCGAGCGCTTCCCCAAGGCCTTGGGCATGCCAGGCGCCGAAGCGTTGGTACGTCACTTGAAGGCGCACAATATCCCGATTGCCGTGGGCACCAGTTCCTCGCGTAACTCGTTCGGCCACAAGACCACGTTGCACCGCGAATGGTTTGGTCTGTTCGATACCATCGTCACCGCTGACGACCCGGAAGTTGGCGCCGCCAAACCCGCGCCGGACATCTTCCTCACCGCCGCGCGTCGCCTGGGCGTTGCACCCGAGGATTGCCTGGTCTTCGAAGACTCGCCCTTCGGCGTCACCGCCGCCAAAGCAGCTGGCATGACCGCCATCGCCGTACCCGACGAGGCCATGGCCGACAGCAAATACCATCACGCAGACCAGATCATCCGCAAACTCGCCGACTTCGACCTCGCCGCCTACGGCCTACCCCCTCTCCCCTGAACCAACGCAGTCAAACTGTGGGAGCTGGCTTGCCTGCGAATGCGGTGTATCAGTCGACATATCCAGTGGCTGACACTCCGCCATCGCAGGCCAGCCCCCACATTGGCTCTTGCAGTGCCCAGACCTCAGGCGCTGAACCCACCATCAATAGTCAAACTCGCCCCAGTGATATACCCAGCCTCCGGCCCCGCCAGGTAAGCCACAAAACTCGCAATTTCCTCCACCTGCCCATACCGCCCCACTGCCATCAACCCCATCAGACTCTCGGCAAACTCACTGTTCGCCGGGTTCATATCGGTATCTACCGGTCCTGGCTGCACATTA
Organism: Pseudomonas cedrina subsp. cedrina; assembly: GCF_001983175.1. GTDB lineage: Bacteria > Pseudomonadota > Gammaproteobacteria > Pseudomonadales > Pseudomonadaceae > Aquipseudomonas > Aquipseudomonas cedrina. Next base: position 101,907 of record NZ_MNPW01000001.1, on the reverse strand, counting down.
TTGATAGTGATGCCCCGAGGTCCCAGGTCTCGCGCCAAGCCTTTGGTCAAGCCCACCAGCGCCGCCTTGCTCATCGCGTACGGCCCGCCACCGCCAAACGGCATGCGTTCGGCGTTGGTGCTGCCGATATTGATCACCCGGCCACCTTCACCCATATGCCTGGCCGCTTCCTGTGTGGCGATGAACACACTGCGGACGTTGATCGCCAGAGTCTGGTCGAAATCCTCCAGCTTGAAATCGTCCAGCGGCGCGATGGCCAGCACGCCAGCGTTGTTGACCAGGATATCCAGGCGCCCGAAGGCCTCGACGGTGGCGTTGACCGCGTTGCGGATTGCGTCGGCATTGGCGCTGTCGGCGTGAATCGCCAGGGCTTTGCCGCCGTCGCGGATCACGCTGTTTTGCAGTTCTTCAGCCTTGGCGGCCGAGCTGACGTAGGTAAAGGCAACCGCCGCACCTTGTGCTGCGAGGCGCTTGACGATGGCGGCGCCGATGCCGCGGGAGCCGCCTTGAATCAAGGCGACTTTGCCGCTGAGGTTGTGTGTGGTCATGTCGATCTCCAAGTGGTGCAAGGCAGGTTGCCTTGTTGTTGGAACCGAGTATCAACCTCACAGGCCCTCTCAAGTAGACCGTGATTGCTATAGTCTGTGTAAACCAAAAGTTTAGAGTGGGCCGTTATGGAAAGCTTTGGCAGTATCGAATGCTTTGTGCGCAGCGCCGAAGGGGGCAGCTTTGCCGAAGCTGCGCGGCACTTGAGCCTCACTCCGGCAGCGGTAGGAAAAAGCGTCGCCAAGCTGGAAGCGCGTCTGGGTGTACGCCTGTTCCAGCGCAGCACCCGGCGGCTGACGCTGACCGAGGCCGGCAAACGGTTTCTTGAAGAAGTCAGCGCCAGCCTCACCACGATCCAGAATGCCGTCGCCAACCTGGCCAGCGCCGAAGGGCGGCCGGTGGGCACGCTCAAAGTCAGCATGGGCACGGTGTTTGGCAATCGGTATGTGGTGCCGCTGCTGGGGGAGTTCATGCGCCATTTTCCGGATATCAGCCCGGACTGGCATTTCGATAACCGTCAGGTCGACCTGATCGGCCAAGGGTTCGATGCGGCCATCGGCGGTGGCTTTGAGCTGCCCCAGGGCGTCGTGGCCCGTAAGCTCACGCCGGCGCACCGAGTATTGGTGGCCTCGCCGGATTATCTGGCGCAGCGCCCGCCGGTATTGGCTCCCGAGGATCTGGCGCGCTGCCTGGGCATCCTGATCCGCTCGCCACAAACCGGGCGCATTCGCTCCTGGCAGTTGACCAGTGCCGAGCGTGAACACAGGCCCTTGATGCTCAAGCCAGGCATGACCATGAGCGATTCCGAAGCCGCCTGCTGCGCCAGCGCCCAGGGCCTGGGCATTGCCCTGGTGAGCATGCCCATGGCCGTGCCGTTCCTCGACAGCGGCGCGGTGGTGCGGGTGCTGCCCGACTGGTACGTCGACGACGGCAACATCTCGATTTATTACGCCGAACACAAACTGCTGCCTGGCAAGACCCGAGCGTTTGTGGATTTCATCATCGAGCAGTTTGCCGAGCATCAACTGAGCCAGCGCTTCAGTGCTGTTTGATCAACCGTCAAACCGAGGCGCGGCCATCGCAGGCAAGCCAGCTCCCACATTGGAATGCGGACTCCCCTGAGAGGCAGCTCCCAAATTGGAATGCGATCAACTGTGGGAGCTGGCTTGCCTGCGATGAAGGCACCTCGGTCTACCGACCTAAATGACCAGGCCAACCAATCACCTTCTTCGGCCTTGGCATCGCATAAGTCCTGACTTTAGAAGTCGACAACCCCAGCCGCACCAGCGCCTCAGCAATCGTCACCGCCGCCGTCACCCCATCCACCACCGGCACCCCGGTGCGCTGGCGAATCTGCTCATCCAGCCCGGCCATGCCGCCACACCCCAGGCAGATCACCTCGGCTTTGTCCTCGCTGATGGCCAGCTCGGCCTGGCGCACGATGGCCTCCATCGCGGCCAGCGGATTGTCTTCCAGCTCCAGCACCGCCATCCCACTGGCGCGCACCGAGGCGCAGCGCTGGTACAGGCCTGCGAGTTTCAGGCGGTCTTCAATCAACGGCACCGTCCGGTCCAGGGTGGTCACCACCGAATAGGCGTGCCCCAGGAACATCGCGGTGCTGGCGGCCGCCTCAGTGATATCCACCACCGGCACGTTCAATAATTCCTGCAGGCCCTCGCGGCCGTGCTCGCCGTAGCCGGCCTGGATCACCGCATCGAACGGCTGGTCATAAGCCATCACCCGGTCCATCACGGCGATGGCGGCCAGGTAACTTTCAAAATTGCCCTCCACCGACTCTGCGCCGAAGTAAGGCGTGAGCCCGACGATCTCGGTGCCCGGCGCGGCCACGGCGCGCGCCTGCTGGGCGATGGTTTCGGTGATGGATTCGGTGGTGTTGACGTTGACCACGAGGATACGCATGGAATGTCCTTTGATTAATGACTGACGTTATCGACTGCAATGCTTTCGCCGCTCACATCGGCGTAGAACGGCTGGCGCTTGGCAATCAGCCCGTACAGCAGCCCTGCAATACCGGCGCCAAACAACCAGGAAAAGGGCGAGACGCTGGCGAACCCAGGCAACAGGGCCAGCAGGATCGCGATCAGCGCCGCGGGAATAAAGGCCGCCACCGCACGCAGATTGACCCCACGGCTGTAGTAATAAATGCCGTTCGGGTCTTCGCTGTACAACTGCGGCACATCGATCCGGCTCTTACGGATCAACCAGTAATCCACCATGATCACCCCGTACAACGGCCCCAGCAGCGCGCCCAGGCCGGAGAGGAAATACACGATCACCAGCGGGCTGTTATAGAGGTTCCACGGCAGGATCAGCACGGCCACGGCGGCGCTGATCAAACCGGCGCGGCGGAAGTTCAGGTACTTGGGCGCCAGGTTGCTCAGCACAAAGGCCGGCGCGACGAAGTTGGCCATGATATTCACCGCCACGGTGACAATCAGGAACGCCAGGCAGCCCAGTACCAGGAAGAACGTGTTGGGGATGGCGGCAATGATCTCGGTCGGGCTTTCGATCACCCGGCCATTGAGTTGGAATTGCCCACCGCACAGCAGCACGGTGATTGCGGCGAACACCAGGATGTTTACCGGCAGGCCCCAGAAGTTACCGACTTGTATGGTCTTGCGGCACGGCGAGGAGCGGGCGAAGTCGCAGAAGTTGAGGATCAGCGTGCCGTAGATCGACAACCACAGCGCACCGCCGGCAAAGATGTTGCGCCACATCTCGCCACCGCTCAGGGGGTCGCGGATCGACCAGGCGATGTTGCCGCCGGCCTGGAAGTACATCCAACCGGCCAATGACGCCACGGTGAGCAGGATCACCGGGCCGGCGAAGCCTTCGTAGCGCCGCACCATCTCCATGCCGTAGGCCAGGATCACCAATTGCACCAGCCAGATCACCACAAAACATGCCCAGCCGAGGGACGACAGGCCGAGGATCGAGTTGTGGTCATAGTCGGCAAAGCCTGGATGAATCGCAGTCAGTAACACGCGGAAAACCACCGAGGCCAGGTAGGTCTGGATACCGAACCAGGCAATCGCGATGACCGCACGGATCAGCGCCGGAATCTGCGCGCCATGGATGCCGAAACTGATGCGGCTGATCACCGGGAACGGCACGCCGGTCTTTTGCCCCATGTAGCCCGACAGGTTCATGAAGAAGTACACCAGCGCCGCGCCGATCCCGAGGGACAACAGGATCTGCCAGCCGCCCAGGCCCAATGCATACAGGCCGATGGCAAACGAGTAGTTGGCGATGTTGTGCACGTCATTGGTCCACAACGCAAAGATGCTGTAGCGCCCCCAGCGTCGACCTTCGACCTTGGTGGGCGCCAGGTCCTTGTTATGCAGGCGCGGGCTGAGCACCAACGGTCCGGGGCTGGCGGCCTGGGGGTTCAGGGCCGCGGAGGGCAGGTCCAGTGCGATGTCATTCGAGAGGGTTGTACGCATTCCGGCAGGCTCCAGCACATCTGCAGCCAGGCCGCAGATGGCAAAGTGTATGTAGGTTTTGTATTTATTGTATACAAAGCGTATTCCACCTTAAGCCACATGCGTGCCAGCTTTAGATCTATGAAAACCCTGGCTAATTTCCTTATTGCCGCAGATCTCAATAAATAGCTGAATTAAAAGCGATATAAATTGACCGTTCGAACAGCTATTTATTTTTCGAAGGAAAAGGACAGATTTAGAAGAACAACAAATGCGAGGAGGGAAGTGTTACGTTTTGGTGCGTTTTCAGAAGGATTGCACACATAAATGGCACCGACGGTTACACCTATGTGTACATTTAAAGCCCGAACACAAAACAAAATGTGGGAGCCGGGCTTGCCCGCGATGGCGGAGTGTCAGTCAAGAAAAAGTCGACTGACCCGCCGCCATCGCGGGCAAGCCCGGCTCCCACATTGTTTTCACATTGTTACCGCATCAACCCTCAGGCCTTACTGATAATATTCCCCGCATGCAGCCCGCATTCCTTCTGCGTAGCCTCTTCCCACCACCACCGTCCCTCGCGCTCATGCTGGTTCGGCAACACCGGTCGCGTGCAAGGCTCGCAACCAATGCTGATAAACCCACGCTCATGCAGGCTGTTATACGGCAGCTCCAGCATGCGGATGTAACCCCAGACTTCCTCGCTGGTCATCTGCGCCAGCGGGTTGAACTTGTACAAGGTGCGTTCCGGCGTCGAGAATGCCGTGTCGATTTCCAGCACGGCGACCTGGCTGCGGGTACCCGGGCTCTGGTCGCGGCGTTGGCCGGTGGCCCAGGCTTTCACGCCGGAGAGTTTGCGGCGCAACGGCTCGATCTTGCGGATGCCGCAGCATTCGCCGTGGCCGTCGCGGTAGAAACTGAACAGGCCTTTCTCCTTGACGAAGGGTTCCAGCTTGCTCTGGTCTGGCGAGATCAGTTCGATGTCGATCTTGTAGAAGTCCCGCACCTGCTCGATGAACCGGTAGGTCTCCGGGTGCAGGCGGCCGGTGTCGAGACTGAATACCTTGACGTTTTTGTTCAGCTTCCAGGCCATGTCTACCAGCACCACGTCCTCGGCGCCGCTGAAGGAAATCCACAGGTCATCACCGAACTGGCTGAACGCCAGCTTGAGAATATCCTGGGCGGATTTGTTGGCGTAAGTCGTGGCGAGTTCAACGACGTCGAAGGCTTGGTTCATCAGGACGGTTCCTACAGGTCAGTGGCGCTGAGCGCTCTCTAGGGGGGTGATGGTATCAAAAACCGCCCTGCGTTGCGGCGGCGAGCTTGAATCGCTAGAGTTCGGCAGTCCTTTTTCTCGCTCAACCAAACAACATCTAAAACGGGAGTGTCTTGTGGAAATTGCCTGTCTCGACCTGGAAGGGGTACTGGTCCCGGAAATCTGGATCGCCTTCGCCGAAAAAACCGGTATTGAATCCCTGCGCGCCACTACCCGGGACATTCCCGACTACGACGTGCTGATGCAGCAGCGCCTGCGTATCCTCGATGAGCATGGGCTCAAGCTCGCCGACATCCAGGCAGTGATCGCCACCCTCAAACCGCTGGACGGCGCCATCGAATTCGTCAACTGGCTGCGCGAGCGCTTCCAGGTGGTGATCCTGTCGGATACGTTCTATGAGTTCTCCCAGCCGCTGATGCGCCAACTGGGTTTCCCGACCCTGCTGTGCCACCGCCTGATCACTGATCAAACCGACCGCGTGGTCAGTTACCAACTGCGCCAGAAAGACCCCAAGCGCCAGTCGGTACTGGCCTTCAAGAGCCTGTACTACCGCGTGATCGCCGCCGGCGATTCCTACAACGACACCACCATGCTGGGCGAGGCCGACCGTGGGATCCTGTTTCACGCGCCTGAGAATGTGATTCGTGAGTTCCCGCAATTCCCGGCGGTGCATACATTCGAGGATTTGAAGAGCGAGTTCATCAAGGCATCGAATCGAGAGTTGAGCCTGTAGGTCAATCCGCGCGGCTGATGGCCTCTTCGCAGGCAAGCCAGCTCCCACATTTGACGGTATTCACACATCAAAAATGTGGGAGCGGGCTTGCTCGCGAAGGGGCCCGCACAGGCACTGCACATCTTCGCGCTACACCCCTGCCAGCAAGCTCTCATAAGGAATGCGCAAGCCTTCATGCAAACGCTTGATCATCGACAGACTCAACTTGCGCTTATGGTTCAGCACTTCTGAAACCCTCCCACTGGTGCCGATAAAAGGCTCCAGATCACGGGCAGTCATGCCCAGTTGTTCCATCCGAAATTTAATCGCCTCCACGGGATCAGAAGGTGGCATTGGATAATGCTCGGCCTCGTACTTCTCGATGAGAATGGCGAGGATCTCCAGCTCGTCCCCCTCGGGTGAGCCGATTTGCGCTCCCCATAGCTGTTCCACACGCGCAAGCGCCGCGGCTAGATCCTCATGGGAATGTATAGGTTTGATGTTCATCACACGGTCTCCGCGTTGATCTGATCATACTGCGCATGAGTCCCCACGAAACGTATGAACCCAAGCTGTCGCTGATAGTCGATCGCCATGATCACTCGATATTTATTGCCGCCCACGTTGAACACAACCCGGCTACCTTTGAGAATGCTTGCCGCTCTCAGCTCTGCCTTGAGCAATTGCGGTGACGGGTAATCGGCCTTTTCCATATGGCGATAAAGCTCGACTAGTGGCGTTTTGGTATCTAAACAAGCCGGATGGCTCTTCCAGAATATTCGTAGGGTAGACAGAGCGATTATTCGCATCGCTATGACCTCCCAATTTGGGAGATGATAGGTGTGCTTGGGTTGAGATGCAATCTCGGAAATAAATTCTGACGAGTAAGCAGACGCTTCATGTGATCCCTCACAAACGGCTGGTGGGCGGTCGGAGTTGGACGCTATCGCCCGGGTCATGCTCCCGTCCACAGTCGTTCTGATTCAGATCTTGTCCTGCTGTGTGGCACTACGTCCAAGCCCAAGGCGGGCTGAGCGCTACAGACTTTCCAAAGTTTGTAACAACACCCGCACCTTCGTCAGCGACTCTTGATATTCCGCCTCCCACTGTGAATCGGCGACAATCCCGCCGCCGCCCCAGCAGCAGACCTGCCCGTCCTTCACCAGCAAACTGCGAATGGCGATGGAACTGTCCATCTCCCCCCGCACGTCCAGGTACAGCAGCGAACCGCAATACAAGCCGCGTCGGGTCGGCTCCAGTTCGTCGATGATCTGCATCGCGCGGATCTTCGGCGCGCCGGTGATGGAGCCGCCGGGGAAGCTGCCGGCGATCAGGTCGAGGGCGTCTTTGCCGTCGGCCAATTGGCCGATGACGCTGCTCACCAGGTGGTGCACGTTGGGGTAGCTTTCCAGGCTGAACAGTTCCGGCACGCTCACCGAGCCGGTGCGGCAGGTGCGGCCGAGGTCGTTGCGCAGCAGGTCGACGATCATCAGGTTTTCGGCGCGATCCTTGGGGCTGGCCAGCAGTTCGGCGGCGTTGGCGGCGTCTTCTTCAGGTGTCAAGCCACGGGGACGCGTGCCTTTGATCGGGCGGGTTTCGACGCGGCGTTCGCTGATATGAACGAAACGCTCGGGCGACAGGCTCAGCACCGCGCCGTCGTCCGGCAGGCTCTGGAAGCCGGAAAAGGGCGTCGGGCAGGCTTCGCGCAGGGCGCAATAAGCCGCCCAGGGATCACCGCTGCACGGCGCGCGAAAGCGCTGGGCGAAGTTGACCTGGTAGCAGTCGCCGGCCTGGATGTAGGCGTGGATGCGCGCGATGGCCTGGCGGTAAGCCTGGGCGGTGAGGTCCGGGGCCATGGGGCCTTGGAGTTTGAAAGGCGCGGGCGTTTCGAGGGGTTCAGTGCTGAACACGGCGATCAAGCGTTGCCGTTCGCTGTCGGCCAGCGTGGGGTGGAACACCAGTTGGCTGGTCTGCGCCTGGTGGTCGCTGATCAACGCCCAGGCATACAGCCCGAAGCGCGCATCCGGCAGGTGCAGGTCGTCTGCGGCCAGGTGCGGCATCTGTTCCAGGTGTCGGCCGAAATCGTAGCTCAGGTAACCGATCAAGCCCCCGGCAAACGGCAGCTCATAACCCTGCGGTAGAACCGCTTCACCCAGCTGCTTGAGGTTTTTGCGCAAGCGTTGCAGGAAATCATCGCCGCCTTCGTCGGGCGAAACCGTCAACGTCGCCTGGGGCCAGGCGCTGAGCAGGTCATACCGCCCGCGTTCGGCCGCCGGACGGCCGCTGTCCAGCAGCACCGCGCCGGGCGCATGGCGAATCGCCGCAAAGTACTCGGCGGGGTTGGCCCGGTAGGGCAGTGGGTGTACGGAGCAGGTCGACATGCGGGGTGGATCAGCTGTTGGCTCGGGGGAGGGGATTGTAGTCCGCTGTAGCATTTGGTCCTAGGGGGATGTCGGGTATAGGCAGATAGAGGGTCTGGCTTGATCGCTGTGTTGTCTGTCACACAGCTATCGCAGGCAAGCCAGCTCCCACAGGTTGACCGCATTCCAATGTGGGAGCTGGCTTGCCTGCGATGCGGTCAACGCGGTATTCAGCCTTCCACCGGCGGAATATGCCCAAACATTGCCTGCACGAATTCCACCCGCTCTTCCGGCGTTTCCGTCACACCGGCTGCCTTCAGCGCTTCCAGCCGCGCCTCGACCGCGTGGGTGCGCAGGGTCAAGCCGCAGTCGTTGGCAATCTGGATATTCAGCCCCGGCCGCGCATTCAGCTCCAGGATCAGCGGGCCTTTCTCCTGGTCCAGCACCATGTCCACGCCGATATAGCCCAACCCGCACAGCTCATAGCAACCGGCTGCGAGCTTCATGAAACCGTCCCAGTTGGGCAACTGCACACCATCCACCGCATTGGTGGTGTCGGGGTGTTTGGTGATGATGTTGTTCAGCCAGGTGCCGCGCAGGGTCAGGCCGGTGGCCAGGTCGACACCGACGCCGATGGCGCCCTGGTGCAGGTTGGCCTTGCCGCCGGACTGCCGTGTCGGCAACCGCAGCATCGCCATCACCGGGTAGCCCATCAACACGATGATGCGGATATCCGGCACGCCTTCGTAGCTGATGCTCTTGAAGATCTGGTCGGGCACCACGCGGTACTCGATCAGCGCGCGGTCGCGGTGGCCGCCCAGGGAATACAGGCCGGTGAGGATGCTGGAGATCTGATGCTCGATCTCTTCATGGCTGATGATCTTGCCGGACACCGTGCGATAGCGCCCCTCGAAACGATCCGCCACCACCAGGATGCCGTCACCGCCGGCGCCCTGGGCCGGCTTGATCACGAAGTCGCTGCGCCCGCCGATGATCGCGTCGAGCTTGTCGATTTCCTTCTCGGTGGAGATCACGCCATACATTTCCGGCACGTGGATGCCGGCGGCAATCGCGCGTTCCTTGGTGATGATCTTGTCATCCACGATCGGGTACAGGCTGCGCTTGTTGTACTTAAGCACGTAGTCGGCATTACGCCGGTTGATGCCCATGATCCCCCGCGCTTCCAGGGCTTTCCAGGTCTTCCAGAGGCCGAACATTACTGGTCAGCCTTCAAGAAGGCCTTGAACCGCACCAGCTCGGTCAGGCGGTAACCGCGATAGCGACCCATGGCCAGCATGAAGCCCACCAGAATCAACAGGATCGCCGGGAAGGTAAACACGAAGTACACCAGTTCCGGCACGCTCATGATCAGGTGCGCCAGGGACGCGGCGAACAGCGTACCCACCGCCACTTTCAGCGCATGGGTGGCGCCGCGTTCCTCCCAGGTGATCGACAGGCGTTCGATGGTCATGGTCAGGATCACCATCGGGAACAGCGCCACCGACAAGCCGCGCTCCAGGCCCAGCTTGTGGCTGAACAGGCTGATCGCCGCGATCAGCACCACCACGAACGTCAGCACCACCGACAGCCTCGGCAGCATCTGCAGCTTCAGATGCTCCAGGTAGGAGCGCAACGACAGCCCCAGCGCCGTGATGATGGTGAACAACGCGATGCCGAAGCCCAGTTGGGTTTCGCGGAACGCCAGCGCCACCAGTACCGGCGTGAACGTGCCCAGCGTCTGCAGGCCGATCAGGTTGCGCAGGATCAGGATGACCAGCACGCCGATCGGGATCATCACCATGATCATGAACGTCTGCTGGGTTTGCAGCGGCAGGTTGTACAGCGAGTAGCCGAGGAAGTTGGAGTCGGTGCTCTCGTCCGTCAGCTTGGCCAGGCGCAGGGCGTTCATGCGGCTGTTGTCGAGGCTGAAGGTGACAGTGGCTTTCTTGCCGCCGTCGACGGTGATCAGGTTTTCATCGCCGATCCACCACAGCAGGCGGTCGGCGGGCAGGCCTTGCTCACCGGTTTCGGGGTTGAAATACAGCCAGTCATTGCCATTGAAGCTGCGCAGCCAGAGTTCCGGGGTTTGCGGCTGGTTCGCCTCCAGGCGCAGGGTGTGCACGCGCTCCACCGGGACGTGGCCGATGGAGAGCACCAGCTCGATGATCTTGGCCTTGTGCGCGGTGGACGTGTCGCCGGCCAGCAGCAGCTTGACGTTGTCGTCGTTGAGGTTATTGGTGCGCTTGATGGCTTCGCTGATAAAGGTCTCGACGTCGGCCGAGTGCTGGCGGATCGGCGCGAGCAAGGCTTCGGCGGCGATTTTTTCCGGGCCTTCCACGGCGATGCTGTCACGGAAGATCGGGCCCTTGACCTTGCTCTTCTCGCCCTCGCGCTTGGTCAGCACCAGGCGGTAATACAGGGTTTGCGTGCCCTTGGCGCGGCGTGCCGACCAAGTGACCTTGCGATTGCCGTCGAGGCGGTTGACGCTGACCCCGTAGTTGTTGGAAATGAAACTTTCATTGAGGCTGACGTAGTCGCGGTTCAGCGGCGGCACGAACATCTGCACCTTGACCGGGTCCTTGGCGTTGGCGACGAACTCGACTTTGGCGTCGATGTTCCACAGGTCTTCCATCGCGTCTTCCGTGACCGGGATGCCCAGCGCGAAAATCTGATAGGCCGTGATCGAAATGCCCAGTGCCACCAGGACGGCGATCAGGATTTTCAGGTGCATAGTGAGAGAGCGCATGGGAGTTACTCGGCGGTATGAGCGTCGGCGACACAGGCAGGTTTGCCTGCTGCGTATTTAAGACTGGGGTCGACCAGCGCATCAAAGCGTTTCAATGCTTCGGAGCCGATCAGCAGCGGGTATTGGAAGGCGCTGCGGTCAGTCAAGTTCACTTCGATGCTGCGTAAAGCAGTGCCCATGCAGATATCCAGGGCAATCACCGGACGGGCGGTGTAGTTCTTGTCCTCATCGGGGTCGTAGTCGCCGGCGCGGCGCTTGATCTTGCTTACGCGCGCCAGGGGACGTTCGATGGGGTGGGAATGGGCGGTGTCGATGGCCAGGTAGAAGCGCACCCAGGATTCGCCGTTGCGCTTGAAGCGCTTGATATCACGGGCGCTGAGGGACGCGGTCTTGGCGCCGGTGTCCAGTTTGGCGGCGACTTCCAGGTCAATCCCGGCCAACTGGGCGTATTCGTTGAGGCCATACACGGTCTTCTCGGCGGCAGCGCCAAGGCCAGGCAGCAATAGTAGACAAAACAGGGGGAGGGGCTTGAGTCTCATAAATCCTGATGCGGTGCAGTGCGATGTGTGATTCAAGGCGACCGGCATTACTGCGCAAGCTCCTTCGTGCGCCGTTTCATCTAGTGATGTCAGGCAAATGCGGCGGGCATTCTAACATGATGCTTTTTTGGCGCCAGCGCTGGCAGGCGGCCATGCCGCTGACGCACACAGCAAGTGTTATTAGACGATTGTCGACAATGTGGATTTATTCTTTGACTAATAGGGGCTTATTGGCTAGTTTTTGCGGCATTGCTTTTAAAGGTGTCGACAATATGCTGGACCAGCTGGAATCCCCAGGGATGGCGCACGACGATTCCCAGACCATGTCCGAGAACGTCTTCAGGCGGATCCAGGCCGCGATCGTCAAGGGTGAGATCGCCCCCGGCAGCAAGATTTCCGAACCGGAGCTGGCGCGCACCTATGGCATCAGTCGCGGCCCGTTGCGCGAAGCGATCCACCGCCTGGAAGGCCAGCGCCTGTTGGTCCGCGTGCCTCACGTCGGTGCGCGAGTGGTTTCGTTGAGCCACGCCGAACTGGTCGAACTCTACGAAATCCGTGAATCCCTTGAAGGCATGGCGTGCCGCCTGGCCGCCGAACGCATGACCGACGCGCAAATCGAAGAACTGCGCCAGGTGCTGCACACCCACGAACGCGACGAAGCGTTCCAGGCCGGGCTCGGCTATTACCAGCAGGAAGGCGACTTCGACTTTCATTACCGGATCATCCAGGGCGCCGGCAACCGTACCCTGACCCAGATGCTCTGCGGCGAGCTGTATCAATTGGTGCGTATGTACCGCATCCAGTTCTCCGCCACGCCCAACCGTCCACGCCAGGCCTTTGCCGAGCACCACCGCATTCTCGACGCGATTGCCGATCGTGACGGTGAACTGGCCGAACTGTTGATGCGCCGGCATATCGGCGCTTCCAAACGCAACATTGCCCGTCACTTCCCAGGCGGCGCTCCTTCATCACGAGGTGAGTCATGAGTCATTACAACAACAGCACCCCAGGCCAGCGTTTCCGTGACGCGGTCGCCAGCGAACAGCCCTTGCAGGTCGTCGGCGCGATCAATGCCAACCACGCCTTGCTGGCCCAGCGCGCCGGTTTCAAGGCGATCTACCTGTCCGGTGGTGGGGTGGCCGCCGGCTCCCTGGGCGTGCCGGACCTGGGCATCACCGGCCTGGATGACGTATTGACTGACGTACGCCGCATCACCGACGTGTGCGACCTGCCGCTGCTGGTGGACGTCGACACCGGTTTCGGTTCCTCGGCGTTCAACGTGGCGCGTACCGTCAAGTCGATGATCAAGTTCGGCGCGGCGGCCATCCACATTGAAGACCAGGTCGGCGCCAAGCGCTGCGGTCATCGCCCGAACAAGGAAATCGTGTCGCAGCAGGAAATGGTCGACCGCATCAAGGCCGCCGTGGACGCGCGCACCGATGACAGCTTCGTGATCATGGCGCGCACCGATGCCCTGGCCGTCGAAGGCCTGGAGTCCGCGCTGGAACGGGCCGCTGCGTGCATCGAGGCCGGCGCCGACATGGTGTTCCCGGAGGCGATTACTGAATTGGAGATGTACAAGCTGTTCGCCTCCCGCGTGAAAGCGCCGATCCTGGCCAATATCACTGAATTCGGCGCCACGCCGCTGTTCACCACCGAACAGTTGAAATCTGCCGATGTTTCCATCGTGCTGTACCCGCTCTCGGCCTTCCGCGCCATGAACAAGGCGGCCGAAAACGTCTACACCGCGATCCGTCGCGACGGCACCCAGCAAAACGTGATCGACACCATGCAAACCCGCATGGAGCTTTACGATCGCATCGACTACCACACCTTCGAGCAGAAGCTCGACGCATTGTTCGCGGCAAAGAAATAACCCCCTGTGGGAGCGGGCTTGCCCGCGATAGCGGTGTGTCAGTCGATAGCAATGTTGGCTGGCAGTCAGTCATCGCGGGCAAGCCCGCTCCCACAGGTGGCTCCCTGAACAACTACAAAATTGGAGAAAAACCATGGCTGAAGCAAAAGTATTGAGTGGCGCCGGCCTGCGTGGCCAGGTCGCCGGGCAGACTGCGCTGTCCACCGTGGGCCAGGCCGGTGCCGGCCTGACCTATCGCGGCTACGACGTACGCGAACTGGCCGCCGATGCGCAGTTCGAAGAAGTTGCCTACCTGCTGCTGTACGGCGAACTGCCGACCCAGGCCGAGCTTGCGGACTACAGCAAGAAGCTGGGCAAGCTGCGCGACCTGCCACAGGCGCTGAAAGAAGTGCTGGAACGCATCCCCGCCGACGCCCACCCGATGGACGTGATGCGCACCGGTTGCTCGTTCCTGGGCAATATCGAACCCGAGAAAGACTTCAGCGTGCAGCGCGATGTCACCGACCGCCTGCTTGCCGCGTTCCCGGCGATCATGTGCTACTGGTACCGCTTCAGCCACGACGGCCAGCGTATCGATTGCGTGACCGACGAACCGTCCATCGGCGCTCACTTCCTGCACCTGCTGCACGGCAAAAAGCCGAGCGAGCTGCATGAGAAGGTCATGAACGTGTCGCTGATCCTCTACGCCGAGCACGAATTCAACGCCTCCACCTTCACCGCGCGGGTGTGTGCGTCGACCCTGTCCGACCTGTATTCCTGCGTAACCGCCGCCATCGGCTCCCTGCGCGGCCCGCTGCACGGCGGCGCCAACGAAGCGGCGATGGAAATGATCGAGCGTTTCGGTTCGGCTGAAGAAGCCGTCGAAGGCACCCTCGGCATGCTCGCGCGCAAGGACAAGATCATGGGCTTCGGCCACGCGATCTACAAAGACAGCGACCCGCGCAATGAGGTGATCAAGGGCTGGTCGAAAAAACTCGCCGATGAAGTGGGCGATAAGGTGTTGTTCGCGGTTTCCGAAGCCATCGACAAGACCATGTGGGAGCAGAAGAAGCTGTTCCCCAACGCTGATTTCTACCATGCCTCGGCGTACCACTTCATGGGCATCCCGACCAAGCTGTTCACCCCGATCTTCGTGTGCTCGCGGCTTACTGGCTGGGCCGCGCACGTGTTCGAACAGCGCGCCAACAACCGCATCATCCGCCCAAGCGCCGAGTACACCGGCGTCGAACAGCGCAAGTTCGTGCCAATCGAACGTCGCTGAATGGGATGAACCTGAGGCACCGGATTTCATGGTTGGAACCGGATCTCTGTTGGAGCCGGGCTTGCCCGCGATGACTGACTGACATTCAACACATCTGTCGGCAGTTACATCGCTATCGCGGGCAAGCCCGGCTCCCACAGGGACTGCGTTCATCCAGCCGAGTGCCACAGGTTCGTGCCGTCTAACCACCGTGACCGAGTCCCGACGATGAACACTGAATTTCGCAAACCGCTCCCCGGCAGCCGCCTGGATTACTTCGATGCCCGCGCGGCGGTCGAAGCCATCACCCCCGGCGCCTACGCCACCTTGCCATACACCTCCCGCGTACTCGCCGAAAACCTGGTGCGGCGCTGCGACCCGGCCACCCTCAACGCATCCTTGAGCCAACTGATCGAACGCAAGCGCGACCTCGATTTCCCCTGGTTCCCGGCGCGCGTGGTTTGCCACGACATCCTCGGCCAGACCGCCCTGGTCGACCTCGCCGGCCTGCGCGATGCCATCGCCTTGCAAGGCGGCGACCCGGCGCAGGTCAACCCGGTGGTGCCGACCCAATTGATCGTCGATCATTCCCTGGCCGTCGAAGCCGGTGGTTTCGACCCGGACGCGTTCGAAAAGAACCGCGTCATCGAAGACCGTCGCAACGAAGACCGCTTTCACTTTATCGAGTGGACCAAAAAGGCATTCAAGAACGTCGATGTGATCCCGCCAGGCAACGGCATCATGCACCAGATCAACCTGGAGAAAATGTCCCCGGTGATTCAGGTGCGCGACGGCGTGGCCTTCCCGGATACCTGCGTCGGCACCGACAGCCATACCCCGCACGTGGATGCCCTGGGCGTGATCGCCATCGGTGTCGGCGGCCTGGAAGCCGAGAGCGTCATGCTCGGCCGCGCCTCGTGGATGCGCCTGCCGGAAAGCGTCGGCGTGGAGCTTACCGGCAAGCTGCAACCGGGCATCACGGCCACGGATATGGTGCTGGCGCTGACCGAGTTCTTGCGCCAGCAGAAAGTCGTCGGCGCGTGGCTGGAGTTCTTTGGCGAAGGCGCCTCGAACCTGACCCTCGGCGACCGCGCGACCATCTCCAACATGGCCCCGGAATACGGCGCCACGGCGGCAATGTTCTACATTGATCAGCAAACCATCGCCTACCTCAAGCTCACCGGCCGCGAAGACGAACAAGTCGCCCTGGTCGAACAATACGCACGCCACACCGGGCTGTGGGCCGATGACCTCAAGGGCGCGCAATACGAGCGCGGCCTCACCTTCGACTTGTCGAGCGTCGTGCGCAACATGGCAGGCCCGAGCAACCCGCACGCCCGCGTCGCCACCCGCGACCTGGCGTCCAAAGGCATCAGCGGCCAGTGGGATGACGTGCCGGGGCAAATGCCCGACGGCGCGGTGATCATCGCCGCCATCACCAGTTGCACCAACACCAGCAACCCGCGCAATGTGATTGCCGCAGGGCTGCTGGCGCGCAACGCGAACAAACTGGGGCTGACGCGCAAGCCGTGGGTCAAATCGTCCCTGGCGCCGGGCTCGAAAACCGTGGCGATGTACCTGGAAGAAGCCGGCCTGGGCCATGAGCTGGAAAAACTCGGCTTTGGCGTGGTCGCGTTTGCCTGCACCACCTGCAACGGCATGTCCGGCGCGCTGGACCCGGTGATCCAGCAGGAAATCATCGACCGCGACCTGTACGCCACTGCCGTGCTCTCGGGCAACCGCAACTTCGACGGGCGGATTCACCCGTACGCCAAGCAAGCCTTCCTCGCGTCGCCGCCGTTGGTCGTGGCCTATGCGATTGCCGGCACCATCCGTTTCGACATCGAAAAGGACGTGCTTGGCCTCGACGCCGACGGCAAGGAGATCCGCCTGCAGGACATCTGGCCCAGCGACGAAGAGATCGACGCCGTGGTCAAGGCCTCGGTCAAGCCGGAGCAGTTTCGCGCGGTGTATATCCCGATGTTCGCGATCCACGAAGACACCGGCCCCAAAGTCGCGCCGCTGTACGACTGGCGCCCGCAGAGCACCTACATCCGCCGCCCGCCGTACTGGGAAGGCGCACTGGCCGGTGCGCGCCCGCTCAAGGGCATGCGCCCGCTGGCGGTGCTGCCGGACAACATCACCACTGATCACCTGTCGCCGTCCAACGCGATCATGCTCGACAGCGCCGCTGGCGAATACCTGGCGAAAATGGGCTTGCCGGAAGTCGATTTCAATTCCTATGCGACCCACCGTGGCGACCATCTGACCGCGCAGCGCGCGACCTTTGCCAACCCGAAACTGTTCAACGAAATGGTGGTGGAAAACGGCAAGGTCAAGCAGGGCTCCCTGGCGCGCATCGAGCCGGAAGGCCAGGTCACGCGCATGTGGGAGGCCATCGAAACCTACATGGAGCGCAAGCAGCCGCTGATCATCATCGCCGGCGCCGACTACGGCCAGGGTTCGTCACGCGACTGGGCGGCCAAGGGCGTGCGCCTGGCCGGTGTCGAAGCGATTGCCGCCGAAGGCTTCGAGCGTATCCATCGCACCAACCTGGTGGGCATGGGCGTGTTGCCGCTGGAGTTTCTGCCGGGCACCGATCGCAAGACCTTGCAGATCGACGGCAGCGAGACCTATGACGTGATCGGCGAGCGCACCCCGCGTGCCACCCTGACATTGGTGATCAACCGCAAGAATGGCGAACGTGTCGAAGTGCCGGTGACCTGCCGCCTGGACACCGCCGAAGAAGTGTCGATCTACGAGGCGGGCGGCGTATTGCAGCGTTTTGCCCAGGACTTCCTGGAATCGGCGGCGACCGCCTGAGAGGTAACCATGGCACATGTAGCGCAAATCAAGATCCCCGCCACCTATATGCGTGGCGGCACCAGCAAAGGCGTATTTTTCAGCCTCACGGACCTGCCCGAAGCGGCGCAGGTACCGGGCACCGCGCGCGACGCCCTGCTGCTGCGGGTAATCGGTAGCCCCGATCCCTACGACAAGCAGATCGACGGCATGGGCGGCGCCACGTCGAGCACCAGCAAAACCGTGATCCTCGCCAAGAGCACCCGCGCTGGCCACGACGTAGATTACCTGTTTGGCCAGGTCTCCATCGACAAGCCCTTCGTCGACTGGAGCGGCAACTGCGGCAACCTGTCGGCGGCGGTCGGCGCGTTCGCGATCAGCGCGGGGCTGGTCGACGCCGCGCGCGTGCCGCGTGACGGCGTGGCCGTGGTGCGGGTATGGCAGGCGAACATCGGCAAGACCATCATCGCCCACGTGCCGATCACCGACGGCGCGGTGCAGGAAACCGGCGATTTCGAGCTGGACGGCGTGACCTTCCCGGCCGCCGAAGTGCAGCTTGAATTCATGGACCCGGCGGCGGAAGAAGAGGGCGGCGGTGGCTCGATGTTTCCCACCGGCAACCTGATCGATGAGCTGGAAGTGCCGGGTGTCGGCACCTTCAAGGCTACGCTGATCAATGCCGGCATTCCGACGATTTTCATCAATGCCCAGGACCTCGGCTACACCGGCACCGAGCTGCAAGGCGCGATCAACAGCGACCCCAAGGCCCTGGCGATGTTCGAAACCGTGCGGGCCCATGGCGCTTTACGCATGGGCCTGATCAAGCACCTCGACGAAGCCGCCCAGCGCCAGCACACGCCGAAAGTGGCGTTTGTGGCCAAGCCTGCCGATTACGTGGCGTCCAGCGGCAAGCCGATCAAGGCTGCCGATGTGGACCTGTTGGTGCGCGCGCTGTCCATGGGCAAGCTGCACCACGCGATGATGGGCACGGCGGCGGTAGCGATCGGCACGGCGGCGGCGATTTCCGGGACCTTGGTCAACCTGGCGGCCGGTGGTGTGGAGCGTAACGCCGTACGTTTCGGACATCCCTCCGGCACCTTGCGCGTCGGCGCCGAGGCTACCCAGGTGAACGGCGAGTGGGTGGTGAAAAAAGCCATCATGAGCCGCAGCGCACGAGTGTTGATGGAAGGCTTCGTACGCATCCCCGGCGACTCTTTCTAGCGACCTGCCCTGAACCCCTGTGGGAGCGGGCTTGCCCGCGATGACGGCGTGTCAGTCGACATCTTTATCAACTGACAAATTGCTATCGCGGGCAAGCCCGCTCCCACAGGGGGATCTCATTCCAAGGCCGGCAAACAGACCGGCCATAACTTGATCAACCGTGAGCCCGAGGACTGACCCCAACCCATTTTTTGGAGTACCGCCATGAGCGCCAACGTCGACCTCAACAACCGCCCCGACTACGACCAGGTCCTGCAAGACATTGCCGACTACGTCCTCACTTACCGCATCGATTCCCAGGCCGCACTCGACACCGCCCGCAACTGCCTGATGGATACCCTGGGCTGCGGCCTGCTTGCCCTGCGCTTTCCCGAGTGCACCAAGCACCTGGGGCCGATCGTCGAGGGCACGGTGGTGCCGTTCGGCGCGCGGGTGCCGGGTACCTCCTTTCGGTTGGACCCGGTCAAGGCGGCGTGGGACATCGGCTGCATCGTGCGTTGGCTCGACTACAACGACACCTGGCTCGCCGCCGAATGGGGTCATCCCTCGGATAACCTCGGTGGCATCCTCGCGGTGGCCGATCACCTGTCGCAAAAGCGCGTCGCCCATGGCGAAGCGCCGCTGACGGTACGCGCGGTGCTGGACGCGATGATCATGGCCCACGAAATCCAGGGTGTGCTTGCCCTGGAAAATTCGTTCAACCGCGTCGGCCTCGACCATGTGCTGCTGGTCAAGGTTGCCTCCACCGCCGTTACCGCCAAGCTGATGGGCGCCAACCGTGAACAGTTGCTCGCGGCCTTGTCCCATGCGTTTGTCGATGGCCAGGC
Organism: Pseudomonas cedrina subsp. cedrina; assembly: GCF_001983175.1. Lineage (GTDB taxonomy): Bacteria > Pseudomonadota > Gammaproteobacteria > Pseudomonadales > Pseudomonadaceae > Aquipseudomonas > Aquipseudomonas cedrina. Next base: position 82,319 of record NZ_MNPW01000001.1, on the reverse strand, counting down.
ATTACGCACCTATCGGCATGCGCCGAATGCCGGTTCGCGCAAATCCTGGGCGGCGGGGGATGCGTCGAGCCGGGGCGTGCGCCTGGCGGATATCGCGTTGCGTGGTGAGATGGGCATTCCGGGTGTGCTGAGTGCGCCGCAGTGGGGCTTTTACGATGTGCTGTTCAGCCACACCAACAACGATCTGGCGCTCAAGCCGCAGGACCAGCGCGCGTTCAGCCTGTCCCAGCCCTACGGCACTTATGTGATGGAAAACGTGCTGTTCAAGATCAGCTTCCCTGCCGAGTTCCACGCACAAACCGCCTGCGAAGCGGCGGTGACCTTGCACCCCCTGGTGAAGGATCGCCTGCATGAAATCGAGCGCATCGTCATCACCACCCATGAATCGGCGATTCGCATCATTTCCAAGGTCGGCCCATTGGCCAATGCCGCGGACCGCGACCACTGCCTGCAATACATGACTGCAGTGCCGCTGGCATTCGGCAACCTGGTTGCCGAGCAGTACGAAGATGAATTCCACGCCGCGCACCCGATCATCGATCAATTGCGCGACAAAATGGTCATCGTCGAAGACCCGCGCTACAGCCGCGAATACCTGGAGGCCGACAAGCGTTCCATCGCCAACGCAGTGCAGGTGTTCTTCGCGGACGGCAGCTGTACCGAGCAGGTGGCGGTGGAATACCCGATTGGTCATCGCCGCCGCCGAGTGGAAGGCATTCCCTTGCTCGAAGACAAGTTCAAGGCCAACCTGGCGACGCGGTTTACCGCGCAGCGCAGTGAGCAGATTTTCGCCTTGTGCAAAGATCAGGCACGGCTCGAGGCCACCCCCGTGAACCGGTTCATGGACCTGTTCACAATGTGAAAACAATGAGGGCAATGTGGGAGCTGGCTTGCCTGCGATAGCGGTGGGTCAGTTGGCAGTGATGTGACTGACAGACCGCCATCGCAGGCAAGCCAGCTCCCACAGTTAACTCTGCTCAACCTTGAGGCTTTACCCAAACCGCAAAATCACCCGGCGGTTATGCTTGCTCTTCTTCTCGATCTTCTCGCAGAACACCCGGCCGATTTCCTCGGTATTGATCACATGGGTACCCCCACACGGCTGGATATCAATACCGGCGATTTCAATCACCCGCACCGAGCCTTGAACCACCGGCGGGGCCACCGCTTGGGTACGGGTGATCTGCAGCAAGGTGGCGTACTCCGAGGCCGGCATCGACAAGGTTTTCACCGCGTGCGCCTGTTCGATCAGCGCGTTGAGATCGCGAGTGATGCTGTCTTTATCCAGGGTCATTTCCGGCAGGTCGAAATCCAGGCGGCCTTTGTCTGCGCTGATGCTGCATCCCGTGACCGGTGCATCGATGATCGAACACAGCAGGTGCAGGCAGGTGTGCATTTTCATGTGTTGGTAGCGCCGGTCCCAGTCGAGGCCGGCGTCCACTTGCACCCCAGCCTTCAACTGCTCGGGACAGTGTTCCACCTGGTGCCAGATGATCGAGCGCAGCACCGGGTCGCGCACCGTGCCGGTCACTTCGACCCGCGTACCGTCGGCCAATGTGAGGTGCCCGGTATCGCCCGGTTGCCCGCCGCCGGTGGGATAGAACAGCGTGTGCTCCAGGGCCACGCCGTGTTCGCTGACGGCAATCACCCGGGCGCTGAAGGCATTCTGGTAGGGCGCGCTGTCGAACAGCGCCAGGGTTTCCATGGTATGCACAGACATGTTCAACCTCCGACGATCAGTGGGCTGGCTTGCAGCAGGGAGCGCACCATTGCGCTCAAGCCAGGGGGAGAGAGCAGGGTGATTTCAAATTCCGGGCCGCAGACTTTCAGGTTCAGCGGCAGGCGCGGCAAGTGGTGACCCGACTCGACACGGTGCAGGCGAAATTGCAGGTGATGACGCTCTTTCGCCGTCGGTTCCAGCATCAGCCCTTGCAGAGGGTGGAAGTCGGCGTCCAGCACCGTGACCTTGTGGCTGGCATTGATCTCGCCAACCACGTGCAGCCGCTCGTCCAGGGCGAAGGCACCGAGGTAATTGCTGCTGTCCGACTCATCATTTTTTTGCAGCTGGATCTGGTTCACCACCTTCACTTTGGTGCCGGCGGGCACGTCCTGGGTAATCACGCACGAGGGGCTGATAAACACGTTGTCGCCAATCAGCACATAGCCCAGCACGCGAGCCCCGGAGCCGACCTCGACGTTGTTGCCCAGGCGCGGGTGGCGCTTGCCATCGGGGTTGTTGGCGATGCCGCGGGCGCCCAGGGTGACGCCGCAAAGGATGTAACAGTCGTTGCCGATCTCGCAGGTTTCGCCGATCACCGTGCCGTAGCCGTGGTCGAGGACGAAGCGCCGACCGATACGCGCCGCCGGATGGATCTCGGCGCCGGACAGCACCTTGCCCTGGTTGCTGAGCTTGAGGGCGATGCGGGAAAACACGCCGTTGGTCTGGTCCGGAAAATGCCATACCTGATGCGCCAGGCGGTAATACAGCACCGCCTTGAACGAGGCGTAGGACTCCAGGATCAGCTCGCCGCGCCCGCGGGAGGCCGGATCGCGGTAGGCATAGGCGATCAGGTCCTCGGCCACCGCCTGGGCGGCATTCTGGATCAGCGATGCCAGGTGCGGTTCCAACTGTTTCATTTGTTCAGGCGTGAGGGTCTTGATGAGGTGGGTAAGCAACTCATCGTGCAGCTGTTGCATGTCGATAAAGCCGCCCATGGAGGCACCCCCGCGTTCTGGATGGTTGGAAAACCGGTTATTCGAAACTGGGCAGGTAGCTGTCGGCATTGTCGTAAACCATGGTCAGCACCACCGTTTCGGGCGGCAGTTCGGGGGCGAGCTGGGCGATGGCTGCCATGTTGGCGGCGGAAGACAGTCCCAGGCTGATGGCGTCGGTACGCATGATGCGTTTCATCATGTCGATGCAGTCCTGGCGTGAAACCTTGAGCATGCCGTCGATCACCGCCAGGTTCAGGATGCTCGGGATCAGGCCGATCGACAGGCCCTGGATATGATGCGGCGCGTGCTGGTCCTTGAGCAGGTCGCATTCTTCCGGCTCCACGCCCATCACGCGCAGTTGCGGCCAGGCGGCCTTGAGGGTTTCGCCGATGCCGGTGATGTGCCCGCCGGTGCCGATGCCGCTGACGAAGTAGTCAGCGCGCAAATCACCGAAATCCCGCAGGATTTCCGGCGCGGTGGTGTCGCGATGGGTCTGTGGGTTGGCGCCGTTGCGCTGTTGGTTGAGCATCACGTAGCTGGGGTTTTCCAGCTGCAGTTCCATGCACTTTTCGCCGTGGGAATTATTGCCCAGGCGGCTGTCCGACAGCACCACCTTGGCGCCGTACAGGCGCAGCAGCTTCTGTTTTTCCGGGCTGTAGTTGTCGGGAATCACCAGCACGACCTTGTAGCCCAGCACATTGCCGGCCATCACCAGGCCGATGCCGGTGTTGCCGCCGCTGGGCTCAATGATGGTCTGCCCGGAATCACGGATGAGCACGCCACGGCGCTCGGCATCGAGGATCATGCCCAAGGCGATGCGCGCCTTGTGGCTGCCGCCGGGGTTGAGCGATTCCAGCTTGGCGTAGACCTCGATGCCAAGGTCTTCGGAAAACTGTGCCAGGCGCACGATGGGCGTGTGGCCTATTACGTCGAGAATGGAGTTATGCAACATCACTTGAATCCTCGGCTCAATACAACGGCATGTCGGGTTCGACGTCGCGAACCCAATGTTTCATGCCGCCCTGCAGGACTTTGGTGTTGGCGAAACCGGCCGCCAGCAGGGTGCTGGCGGCCTGCTCGGCGCGGGTCCCGGCGTAGCAGATCAGGTAGTGGGTATTGTCCCGGCTGAGGCGGTCGAGTTGCCCGTCCAGATCGGCCAGGGGGATATGCACCACGCCCGGCAACTTGCACACCTCCAGTTCGCTGGCGTCGCGCACGTCCAGCAGCACGTCGGCGCTGCTTGGGTGTTCAAGTACCTGCTTGAGCACGCGGGGCTTGATGTAGCGTTCTTCGGCCAAGGCGGGCTGGCTGGGGACTGCATCGGCGCAGACGGTCGGGGCCTGGGTTTCGCTGTGGCGCAACTCGGAACAGCACGGGCAATCGGTGCGACGCTTGAAGCGGATCTCGCTGAACTTCATGGCCAGCGCATCGAAGCGCATCAGGCGGCCGGACAACGGTTCGCCAATGCCAATCAACAGCTTGATGGCCTCGGTCGCCTGGATCATCCCGACCACACCGGGCAACACGCCGATCACGCCACCGGCGCTGCAGTTGGGTGCCAGTTCGGCGGGCGGCGCGCTGGGGAACAGGCAGCGGTAGCACGGGCCACCTTTATAGTTGAGCACGCTGATCTGCCCATCGAAGCGGTAGATGGCGCCGTACACCAAAGGCTTGCCCAGTTGCACGCAGGCATCGTTGACGAGGTAGCGGGTGTCGAAATTGTCGGTGCCATCGATCACCAGGTCGTAGGCGCCCACCAATTCCAGGGCGTTGTCGGCCGTCAGGGCGGTGTCGTGGGCGTTGATCTGGATATGGCGGTTGAGGTCCTGCAGTCGCCGCTTGGCGGATTCGACTTTCGGCATGCCCAACGTACTGTTGCCATGCACGATCTGGCGTTGCAGGTTGCTGCTTTCCACCACATCGAAGTCCACCAGCCCCAGGGTGCCGATGCCGGCTGCCGCCAGGTAGAGGCTGATCGGCGAACCCAGGCCGCCGGTGCCGATGATCAGCACCTTGGCTTTCTTCAGGTTCAACTGGCCTTCGCGACCGACGCCCGGCAGGGTGATGTGGCGCACGTAGCGCTGTACTTCTTCATTGCTCAGGCTGTCGACATCCATGCCGCCGGACGTGGCCAGCAGCACTTCGATCCGGGCGTTTTCCGGCAGTGGTTCATCGGCATCAACCAGCTCTTCCCCGGCGGTAAACAGGAAGTGTTCCTTGAGCTGGTTGTTGTTTTCGTGGAACAGATGCGGGCGCAGTTGCGGGTGGCCAGTGCAGAGGTTTTCAATGACTTCGCGCAATGTCGATCCGGCGCCCTCTAGGGTCGATCCCGGCAGCTTGGCCACACGAACCAGAATGTCGGGGAAAGAAACAGCGTTCATGGACAACTCCGTGTGCAGGTCGTTGAAAGGTTTAAGGGCGAAATGCTTGCCATCCCAGGCAAACAGCTTGGCGCCGAGGGCCTGGCCCTGGCGGACGTCGACGACCAGGTAGCTGACGGGGTAGATCGGTTCGCCCATGAACAGCGCCTTGTCCTGGTCTTCGTCGCTGAAGTAGGCACCGACATCCGGATGGGAGTGGTAGATCACCACCACCGGGTTGTCGCTGCGAAACGCCTTGTTCAGCAGCAGGGTGTCGGCCACCGAGAAGGTGTAGCCGTTGGCCGCGCTGCGCGGATACATCTGCGGGTTCTTGCGGTGCAGCTCATTCTGGATATTGCTGCCCAAGTACACACTGCCGTCGGCGAAGACGAAACCACAGCATTCCTCGGGGTAACTGCGGCTGGCGTGGGCGTAGATCTGTTCCAGGGCGGTAGGGCGGAGCACGTCCATGTTTCTCTCGCGTTGCTGTTGGATAGTCGGAAGGGTCAATTTTTCTTGGCCAGGAGTTTTTCAACCGGCAACTTGGTGATCGCAAAACCGGCCAGCAGGATGGCCGAGTACAGCATCAGGTCGCGGGAAATCGATAGGCCTTCGTACCAGGCGCCGATGATCACCGCGAACACCGGAAAGATGATGAATACGAACGACAGGATGATCAGGCTCAAACGCTTGAGCAGCATGAAATACACGATGAACCCGCCCACCGAGGCCACCAGCCCCAGATACACCAGCGCGCTCCAGGAGCGCAGGGTGATGTCTGCGAAGGTGGGGGCTTCGAACCACAGCCCGGCGACGAACAGCATCAGCCCGGCGATGCCGATGGGCAGGGTGTTGTAGGTGATCACGCTGATGGCGCTGCCTTTCTGCTTGGTGATCACGTAGCACAGGGCATGCATGATCGCGGCCGTCAGGATCGCCAGTACCCCGAAGAACTCGGCATGGTCCAGGTGCAGGCCCTGGCTCTTGATGATCATGTAGAGGCTGCCGAAACCGATACCGATACCGACCACCTGGGAAAAGTAGATGCGTTCGCGCAGGAACAGCGCGGAAAAGATCAGGATGAATACCGGCATGCAGCTGAACAGCAGGGCGGTGAGGCCGGACGAGACATGCATCTCGCCGTAGTTGAGCAGGTAATAGGGAACGCTGAAGTAGGACAGGGTCACGAACACGAAGAACCAGCGACTCTCGCGCGGAAACAGGATCGGCTCGCGACGCACCATCGCAAAACACAGGAACAGCGGAAAGGCGATCAGGAAGCGCAGGCCGGCGGACGTCAGCGGCGGCACGCTCTCCACGGCAATCTTGATCCCCAGCCAGGTGGTGCCCCAGCTCAGGCACACAATCAGGAACATCACGCTGGTAACCAGGCCGGCCAGCCACTGTTTTTGAGTTTTTGTCTTGGCTGAATTTTCGAGAACGGCGGACATTGGCATCGTTTATTGCTTCCCTGGGCCTGAATTGAACTCTATATTGAGCTTGTAATGAGTTGTAAAATCCGGCGATTGAACCCGTAAAAGCACACTATTAGGGCCAAAGATGACTGTCAAAACAAATATTGACATGGTGTCAATTATGCGTGAGGGGTTGTCCAGCGGGCAGGGCGTGAAGTACAAGCGCCTGTCCGATGTCATGGAACGGGGCATCCTTGAAGGCTTGATTGAACCGGGACGAAAACTGCCACCCCATCGGGTGCTTTCCGACAATCTTGGCGTCACCATCGGCACTATCAGTCGGGCCTACGGAGAGCTGGAACGCTTGGGGCTGGTTGTGGCTCGGGTAGGTGACGGCACATTCGTGCGCAAGCGTGGGATGGAGCGCCAGCGCGATGAAGGTTTCCGCAACTTCAGCGAAGAACCGCGCCAGTACTTCGACATGAGCCGCAACATGCATATTCCGGGGCAGGAGACGGTGTTTCTGGCCCAGAGCTTCCAAACCTTGTCGACCAACGCCAAGTTCCTTCAGGACATCAGCGCCTACACCCCGGACGCCGGCCTGCCGCGCTACCGTGAAGCCGGCGCGCAATGGCTGGTGCAGCGTGATTTTCATCCGATCCCCGAGCAAGTCATCTGCGTCAATGGCGGACAGCATGGTTTGCTGTGCTCGATGATGGCGCTGTTAAGGGCGGGCGATACGGTGGTCACCGAACAGCTGACGTATCCGGGTTTGATTACCGCCGCGCGTATGTTGGGTATCCGGCTGATCGGCCTGGAAATGGACGAGGAAGGTGTGCTGCCGGGTGCGTTGGATGAAGTCTGTCGTAATCACCGTATTTCAGCGCTGTATTGCACGCCGACCATCCAGAACCCGACGACGGCGGTGCTCTCGGTGGCACGGCGCGAAGCGTTGGCCAAAGTGTGCCGCGAACACAACCTGCTGATTCTTGAAGACGAGGCTCACGGTGTGCTGGTCGAAGACCGGCCGCCGCCCCTCAGCCATTTCGCCCCCGAGCGTACGATTTTGATCAGCAGCCTGAGCAAAGCGGTGTCCGCCGGGCTGCGTGTGGGCTATGTTCACGCGCCGCCGGCGCTGGTCAGCCGTATATCGGCGGCCTTGCGTTCGACCTGCTGGATGGCCACGCCGGTCACCCTTGAACTGGCCACCCAATGGATCGAAAACGGCACGGCGCAATACCTGCTGCGCCAGCAGATCAACGAGATCAGCCGCCGCAAAGACTTGGTGCGCGACCTGTTGGCCGGCCTGGCATACCGCACCCATCCCAACAGCCCGCATTTCTGGATCGAAGTGCCGGAGCCGTGGCGTGCATCGGAAATCGAGGCGGAGCTCAAGCAGAACAACTACCTGATCGCCACCGCCGAGGCATTCGCCGTAGGGCAGACGGCCGTGCCGCAGTTTATTCGGGCGAGTATCTGCAACACCTCGGGGGACGATCAGCTATTGCGGGCGGGGTTTGATGCGCTGGCGACGGCGCTGGGGCAGGGCGGGGGGCGGTTTCACTTGTGAGACCGCGTTATCGTTCATCGCAGGCAAGCCAGCTCCCACATTTGATTTGTGAACACCCTCAAGTGTGGGAGCTGGCTTGCCTGCGATGGGGCCAGTTCTAACAACACAACTACTTGAACCTGCGCTCCACGCCTTTCTCCACCAAAATCTTCGCCGAAATCTCTTCCACCGAAAAATGCGTGGAATTAATGTGCGCAATATTCTCGCGACGGAATAGATTTTCTACTTCCCGTACTTCGAACTCACACTGTGCATAGCTGGAATAGCGGCTGTTGGGCTTGCGTTCGTTGCGGATCGCGGTCAGCCGGTCGGGGTCGATGGTCAGGCCGAACAGCTTGTTGGAGTGCGCGCGCAGGGCGGCTGGCAGCGTCAGGTGCTCCATGTCGTCTTCGGTCAGCGGGTAGTTGGCCGCGCGGATGCCGAACTGCATGGCCATGTACAGGCACGTCGGGGTCTTGCCGCAGCGGGACACGCCCACCAATATCAGATCGGCCTTGTCGTAGTAGTGGGTGCGGGCGCCGTCGTCGTTGTCGAGGGCGAAGTTCACCGCCTCGATACGCTCCATATAGTTGGAGTTGTGGCCGATGGAATGGGACTTCCCGACCGAATACGAGGAGTGCTCGCTCAACTCTTGCTCCAGCGGAGCCAGGAAGGTCGAGAAGATATCAATCATGAAACCATTCGAGGTTGCGAGAATCTCACGAATGTCCTGGTTGACGATGGTGTCGAAAATGATCGGCCGGAAGCCGTCTTTTTCAGCCGCCAGATTGATTTGTTGTACCATGGCCCGCGCTTTATCCACGCTGTCGATATAGGGCCGCGTGAATTTGGCGAAGGTAATGTTTTCGAACTGCGCGAGCAGGCTTTGACCCAGTGTTTCGGCTGTGATGCCGGTGCCGTCGGAGATAAAGAAAGCAGATCGTTTCATTTGAGCCCTGGGCCTTAGCCTGATGGCGAATCTTGGATATGATAGGCGCGATTTTGCCGTCCCGCAGTGGGCCGCATTCTCACTTATTTTCCAGGTCCAGGCCACAAGCGCTGGCGTAAGCTCCTACTGAGCAGCCGGCGTCCTGAGCTTTTCCAACACAGAAAGTGGAGAGATCACCTTGGTAGAGTACGTAGTTTCCCTCGATAAGCTCGGCGTCCATGATGTAGAGCACGTAGGGGGCAAGAACGCATCCCTCGGCGAGATGATCAGTAATCTTGCAGGCGCTGGTGTGTCGGTGCCCGGTGGTTTCGCCACCACGGCCCAGGCTTACCGTGACTTCCTCGAGCTGAGCGGCCTCAACGACCAGATCCACGCTGCGCTGGATGCCCTGGACGTCGATGACGTCAATGCCCTGGCCAAAACCGGCGCCCAGATCCGTCAATGGATCATGGAAGCCGAGTTCCCCGAAAAGCTCAACGAAGAAATCCGTACCGCCTTCGCTACCCTGTCGGCCGGCAACCCGGACATGGCCGTCGCCGTGCGTTCCTCGGCCACCGCCGAAGACCTGCCGGACGCCTCCTTCGCCGGCCAGCAAGAAACCTTCCTGAACATCCGCGGCGTGGAAAACGTGATCCGCGCGGCCAAGGAAGTATTCGCCTCGCTGTTCAACGACCGCGCGATTTCCTACCGCGTACACCAAGGGTTCGACCACAAGCTGGTGGCCCTGTCCGCCGGTGTGCAGCGCATGGTGCGTTCGGAAACCGGCACCGCCGGTGTGATGTTCACCCTCGACACCGAATCGGGCTTCCGTGACGTGGTGTTTATCACCGGTGCCTACGGCCTGGGCGAAACCGTCGTACAAGGCGCGGTCAACCCGGACGAATTCTACGTCCACAAGCACACCCTTGAAGCCGGCCGCCCGGCCATCCTGCGCCGCAACCTGGGCAGCAAGGCGATCAAGATGATCTACGGCGACGAGGCCAAGGCCGGTCGTTCGGTCAAGACCGTCGAGGTCGACAAGGCCGAGCGCGCGCGTTTCTGCCTGAGCGACGCGGAAGTCAGCGAACTGGCCAAGCAAGCGATGATCATCGAAAAGCACTATAAGTGCCCGATGGACATCGAATGGGCCAAGGACGGTGACGACGGCAAGCTGTACATCGTGCAGGCTCGTCCGGAGACGGTTAAGAGCCGCACCTCGGCCAACGTCATGGAACGCTACCTGCTGAAAGAGACCGGTACCGTGCTGGTGGAAGGCCGTGCCATCGGCCAGCGCATCGGCGCGGGCAAGGTGCGGATCATCAAGGACGTGTCGGAAATGGACAAAGTCCAGCCAGGCGACGTACTGGTTTCCGACATGACCGACCCGGACTGGGAGCCGGTGATGAAACGCGCCAGCGCCATCGTCACCAACCGTGGCGGGCGTACCTGCCACGCGGCGATCATCGCCCGTGAACTGGGGATTCCTGCGGTGGTGGGCTGCGGCAATGCCACCCAACTGCTCAAGGACGGCCAGGGCGTGACGGTTTCCTGCGCCGAAGGTGATACCGGTTTCATCTTTGAAGGTGAGCTGGGCTTCGACATCAAGCAAAACTCCATCGACGCGATGCCCGACCTGCCGTTCAAGATCATGATGAACGTCGGCAACCCGGACCGCGCCTTTGACTTCGCACAGTTGCCGAACGCCGGCGTGGGCCTTGCCCGCCTGGAGTTCATCATCAACCGCATGATCGGCGTGCACCCCAAGGCCCTGTTGAACTACGACGGCCTGCCGCTGGACATCAAGGAAAGCGTCGACAAGCGCATCGCCGGCTACAACGACCCGGTGGGCTTCTATGTCGAGAAGCTGGTGGAAGGCATCAGCACCCTGGCGGCGGCGTTCTACCCGAAAAAGGTCATCGTGCGCCTGTCGGACTTCAAGTCCAACGAATACGCCAACCTGATCGGCGGCAAGCTCTACGAACCGGAAGAAGAAAACCCGATGCTGGGCTTCCGTGGCGCCTCGCGCTACATCAGCGAAGCGTTCCGTGACTGCTTCGAGCTCGAGTGCCGCGCCCTCAAGCGCGTGCGCAACGAGATGGGCCTGACCAACGTCGAGATCATGGTGCCGTTCGTGCGCACCCTGGGCGAAGCGAGCCAGGTCGTCGACCTGCTGGCGGAAAACGGCCTGTCCCGTGGCGAAAACGGTCTGCGCGTCATCATGATGTGCGAACTGCCGTCCAACGCGATCCTGGCCGAAGAATTCCTGGAGTTCTTCGACGGTTTCTCCATCGGCTCCAACGACCTGACCCAGCTGACCCTGGGCCTGGACCGCGACTCCGGGATCATCGCGCACCTGTTCGACGAGCGAAATCCGGCGGTCAAGAAGCTGCTGGCCAACGCGATTCAGGCCTGTAACAAGGCTGGCAAGTACATCGGTATCTGTGGCCAAGGCCCTTCCGATCACCCGGACCTGGCCAAATGGCTGATGGAACAGGGCATCGAAAGCGTCTCGCTGAACCCCGATTCCGTGCTGGAAACCTGGTTCTTCCTGGCGGAAGGCCAAGCGTCCGCGTAAAGCCGCTACGTCAAAAGTGCCGGCCACCCATTGAGGGTGGCCGGCATTCTTATCTGTACAGGGCGGGAATCCTCGCGGACGCCGCCCTTTTTTGTGCAAGAGCATTATGCAAAGCAGCAGCAACCTGTTTCCCGTCGCCCTGATCAGCGCTGAACGTCGTGGCGACTTGAGTGAAGATGTGTACCGCCTCAAACCCGGCAACAGCCCCGACGGCACCGTCGAGCTGGCGGTTACCCGTCTGGGCCTGGCCGATGTCCCGGAAAACCGCGGCATCCCGGTTATTCTGTTGCATGGCAGTTTTTCCAATCGGCGCTTCTGGTACTCACCCAAGGGCATCGGCCTGGGGGCTTACCTGGCGCGCCTGGGGTTTGATGTATGGATCCCGGAAATGCGCGGTCATGGCCTGTCCAAGCGCAATCACGACTACGTCCGCAACCGTGTGGCCGATTACGCTCGTTATGATTTACCGGCCATTGGCGCGTTTGTGCGCGAACAAAGTGCGCAAATTCCACACTGGATCGGTCATTCCCTGGGGGGCATAAGCCTGGCCGCAGCCTTGGGTGGGCGCCACCTTGGTGCGCCGGCGGTGGCTTCCGTGGCGCTGTTTGGCTGCCAGGTCAGCCGCACCCATTGGCCGTTGAAACTGCCACCGGTGGAATGGACGGGGCGCTTGCTGTTGAAACGTTTCGGCGAGCTGTCCGGCTCGCGTTTCAAGCGCGGCCCGGAGGACGAACCGGCGGGCGTGTTGATCGAAGCGATGCGCTGGAATGGCCTGTTTGGCCGCTTTGGAGAAGGTAAGCACGATTGGTGGAAGGGCTTGGCCGAGGTCGAGGTGCCGCTGCTGGCCGTCAGTGCCGCCGGCGATCATCAAGACCCCGACTGGGCGTGTCGCAAATTATTCGAACAGGTGGGTTCCGAGCATCGCCAGTACCTGTGCCTGGGCCGCCAACAGGGCTTCACCGGGGATTTCGGGCACGTTGAAATGCTGGTCAGCAAAGCCGCCCAGGCCGAGGTGTGGCCATTGGTGGCGAATTGGCTGAACGATCCGCTCACACCGCTGTTCGCCGCGCCGGCCGAGGTGTTGGCCACGGTTTGAGGCAGCGCTCTACCAGGGGCGTTTCGCTCCTGTGTGGTTGCGGCTAAGCTATGACGCGTTAAACGCTTCTGGTCATATTCAGTCGCTTCGTCGCTCTTGCGTTGCGGCGCAGCGGATGGGATGTTTCGCACCTGCCCTGGCGGGCGCTTCTTTCGAAAGACACCTCTTTGACAGAAAGGAATTTTTCAATGAACCATTACGTGACCCCCGACCTGTGCGACGCCTACCCGGATCTGGTGCAGGTGCTGGAGCCGATGTTCAGCAATTTCGGCGGCCGGGATTCCTTCGGTGGCGAAATCGTCACCATCAAATGCTTCGAAGATAATTCCCTGGTCAAGGAGCAGGCCGACCAGCCTGGCGCCGGCAAAGTGCTGGTGGTCGACGGCGGTGGCTCCCTGCGCCGCGCGCTGCTGGGTGACATGATCGCCGAGAAAGCGGCAAAAAACGGTTGGGAAGGGCTGGTGATCTACGGCTGCATCCGTGACGTCGACGTGATCGCCCAGACCGACCTGGGGGTGCAGGCCTTGGCCAGTCACCCGATGAAGACCGACAAACGGGGTATCGGCGACCTGAACGTAGTGGTCACCTTTGCCGGCGTGACGTTCCGGCCAGGTGAGTACATCTACGCCGACAACAATGGCGTGATCGTCTCGCCAAGCCCGTTGAAAATGCCTGAATAAGACAGGGGTGAGGATGTTCGAGGAAGAAAACGCGCAATGGGGGCTGGTGCATGCCCTGGTGCTGGACGGTAAAGGCGGCGCGCGTTCGATTGCCCGGACTGAACTCGATGAATTGCAGCTGCAACCCCAGGAGAGCCTGTGGCTGCATTGGGATCGCAGCCACCCGCAAACCCAGACCTGGCTGCGCAAATCCAGCGGGTTGAGCGAGTTCGCCTGCGACCTGTTGCTGGAGGAGAACACCCGGCCGCGTCTGTTGCCGTTGCCGGAGTCGCAGTTGCTGCTGTTTCTGCGCGGGGTCAACCTCAACCCGGGAGCAGAACCGGAAGACATGGTTTCCGTGCGCATCTTCGCCGCGGCCAGCCGTGTGATCTCCCTGCGGTTGCGCCCGTTGCGCGCCACCGATGAGTTGCTGGTGCAACTGGCAGACGGCAAGGGGCCCAAAACCGCGTCTGAACTCATCCTTTATATGGCGCAGTACCTGACCAATAAAGTGCAGGATCTGGTCTCCGACCTGTCTGAAATCGTCGATGCCGAAGAAGAAAAACTCGATACCGACGAACGGTACACCCCGGAACACGGCAGCATTCTGCAGATCCGTCGACGAGCGGCCGGGCTGAAGCGATTCCTCGCGCCGCAGCGCGATATTTTTGCCCAACTCACGCGAATCAAGTTGCCGTGGTTCTGTGACGACGCCGCCGATTACTGGAACGAATTGAACAACAGCCTGACCCGCTACCTGGAAGAGCTCGAATTGACCCGAGAGCGCGTAGGGCTTGTGCTTGAGGCCGAAGACCGGCGCTTGAGCGTGCGCATGAACCGCACCATGTACCGCTTCGGGATCATCACCGGCATCTTTCTGCCGATGAGCTTTCTCACCGGCCTGCTGGGTATAAATGTGGGGGGCATTCCGTTCTCCGACAGCCCCTATGGATTCATGATCGCATGCCTGTTGATGGTCTCGGTGGCGCTTGGGCAATGGTGGCTGTTTCGACGCTTGCGCTGGGTTTGAGCTGAATATGAGCTGAACGTAGGAAGGGCACCATGTGACCCGAAGAATTTTACCCTCGTCTTTTAAATCACTTGCGAGAGGTCTTTATGCACGATCCGTTCGAACAGTCTTTGCGTGACATGCTCAATGCTTCGCCGTCCAACCGCGACGACGATGCCTGCCTGGGCCGCGTATTGAAAACCGCCAACCGTCAGGTGGGGGCGGGAGACCTGTTCGGTCTGCTCGGCCGCTGGGTGCCGGCGCTGATGATGGCCCTGAACAACGGTTCAGCCCACGTATCGCCTGTTTCCCGTCGTAAACCTCTTGCTCGCACTGCTGATAAGGCTGATTGAATATGGAACTTGATCTCTGGACCCAGAGCCTGGTCACCGCGATGACCGCATTGTGGACCAAGGTGGCGAATTTCATTCCCAACCTGTTTGGTGCCCTGGTACTGGTGCTGTTGGGCTTTGTCGTGGCCAAGCTGCTCGACACCCTGCTGTCCAAATTGCTGGCCAAGCTGGGCCTTGACCGTTTGATGGCAGGCACCGGCCTGACCAAACTGCTGGGGCGGGTGGGGCTGCAAGTGCCGATCTCGACATTGATCGGCAAGATCGTTTATTGGTTTGTTTTGCTGATTTTTCTGGTTTCGGCGGCTCAATCCCTTGGACTTGAGCGAGTTTCAGCTACGCTCGACATGCTGGCGCTGTATTTGCCGAAGGTTTTCGGCGGCGCGCTGATACTGCTGGTAGGTGTTTTGCTGGCGCAACTGGCCAATGGCCTGGTGCGTGGCGCCGCCGAAGGTGTGGGGCTGGACTATGCCGCCGGCCTGGGACGTATTGCCCAGGGGCTGGTCATTATCATCAGTATTTCGGTCGCGATCAGCCAGTTGGAGGTCAAGACTGACCTGCTCAACCATGTGATTGTCATCGTTTTGATTACCGTTGGTCTGGCAGTTGCGCTGGCCATGGGCTTGGGAAGCCGGGAAATTGCCGGTCAGATTCTTGCGGGAATCTATGTGCGTGAGCTGTACCAGGTGGGGCAGCAGGTGCGTGTGGGCGAGGTCGAAGGGCAAATCGAGGAGATCGGCACGGTCAAGACGACGGTGCTGACCGATGACGGCGACCTGGTGTCGCTGTCCAATCGGATTCTCCTCGAGCAGCAGGTCAGTAGCCGCTAACCCGGCACCCTGCTAATGTACGCCGCCGCGAGCCCGGCTGACCGGGCTGTGGCGGACATTGACCTGACTGTCGGCACGACTTGTTTTGAATAAAGCCCAAACGCTGTCCACGCGCTATGACCCCCGTGAACTCTCTGATGAGGAGTTGGTCGCGCGCGCACACACGGAGCTGTTTCACGTCACTCGCGCGTATGAAGAATTGATGCGCAGGTATCAACGCACTCTGTTCAACGTTTGTTCAAGGTATTTAGGGAACGATAGAGATGCGGACGATGTCTGTCAGGAAGTGATGCTCAAGGTGTTGTACGGCCTGAAGAACTTCGAGGGCAAATCGAAGTTCAAGACCTGGCTCTACAGCATCACGTACAACGAGTGCATCACGCAGTATCGCAAGGAACGGCGAAAGCGTCGCTTGATGGACGCTTTGAGTCTGGACCCCCTTGAGGAGGCGTCTGAAGAAAAGGCGCCGGCACCCGAGGACAAGGGCGGGCTTGATCGCTGGCTGGTGTATGTGAACCCGATTGACCGCGAGATTCTGGTGCTACGATTTGTCGCAGAGCTGGAATTTCAGGAAATCGCTGACATCATGCACATGGGTTTGAGTGCTACAAAAATGCGTTACAAGCGTGCTCTAGATAAATTACGTGAGAAATTTGCGGGCGAGACTGAAACTTAGTGCGTGGCAAATATCTCTTACGTGTAGGCAAGTTCTGTTAGACTTGTCGCCGAGTTGTCCCCCGGTTTGTGGGACTGCTTTACAATCACCAGATGGGGATTTAACGGATGAAACTGAAAAACACCTTGGGCTTGGCCATTGGTTCTCTTATTGCCGCTACTTCTTTCGGCGTTCTGGCACAAGGCCAAGGCGCAGTTGAAGGCGAGCTGTTCTACAAGAAGCAGTACAACGATAGCGTCAAGCACATCGAAGACGGCTTCAATCCTGGCGCTCGCATCGGTTACTTCCTGACCGACGACCTGTCCTTGAACCTGTCCTACGACAAAACCAACCACACCCGTTCGAACGACGGTACTGGTAACCAGAAGATCAAAGGCGATACCGGCAGCCTCGTTGCCCAGTATCACTTCGGTCAAGCTGGCGTAGACAGCCTGCGTCCATACGTAGAAGGCGGTTTCGGTCACCAGAGCCGTACCAACGTTATTGCTGACGGCCACAGCGGTCGCGATCAGACCACTTTCGCTACCGTCGGTACTGGCGTGAAGTACTACTTCACCAACAACCTGTACGCTCGTGCCGGTGTTGAAGCTGACTACGGTCTGGACAACGGCAAGTGGGACTACTCCGCACTGGTCGGCCTGGGCGTGAACTTCGGCGGTAACGCTGGCGCAGCTGCTCCAGCTCCTACCCCAGCACCAGCTCCAGAGCCAACTCCAGAGCCAGAAGCTCCAGTTGCTCAGGTTGTACGTGTTGAGCTGGACGTTAAGTTCGACTTCGACAAGGCCGTTGTTAAGCCTAACAGCTACGGCGACGTGAAAAACCTGGCCGACTTCATGGCTCAGTACCCAGCTACCAACGTAGAAGTTGCTGGTCACACTGACTCCGTAGGTCCAGACGCTTACAACCAGAAGCTGTCCCAGCGTCGTGCTGACGCTGTCAAGCAAGTCCTGGTTAAAGACGGCGTTGCTCCAAGCCGTGTAACCGCAGTAGGTTACGGCGAATCCCGCCCAGTTGCTGACAACGCAACTGAAGCTGGTCGTGCTGTTAACCGTCGCGTAGAAGCGTCGGTTGAAGCTCAAGCTCAGTAATTACTGAGTAGTAGAAAAAAGCCCGGCTCAGGCCGGGCTTTTTTTCGCCTGGGATTTGCCTCAAGGTGCATGCATTGATTGGTGTGTGGCATTGCGCCGATCGGCTTATCTGCGGGCGCTGGCTTGCCTGCGATGCAGGAGCATTTGTAGTGAGCGGGCTTGTCGAATCGTCGCACCGCCCGCGCTGGGTGGCGAAGCCGCCCCAAACCAGGCGACTCGGTTTTATCTGGAACTCGGCGGTGTCTTTACTGGGGCGGCTTCGCCACCCAGCGCGGGCGGTGCGACGATTCGACAAGCCCGCTCACTACAGAGTTGTGTAGATATCTGTGCCTCAGGCACTGACGGCTTGCGCCAGGCAGGCGACCTGTCCAGGCGCGGCGACGCGACCGATCACCAGGATGGCCGGGCTCTTCAAGGCAAACGCCTGCGCATCTTCGTACAGGCGCGACAGCTCGCTACGGCATTCCCTCTGCTGCGGCAAAGACGCATTTTCGATCATCGCCACCGGCATGTCCGCCGCCATCCCGCCGTCCAGCAATTGCTGGCGAATTTCCTCCAGTTTCGCCACCCCCATGTACACCACCAGGGTCGTCCCGCCCTCTGCAAGCGCGCGCCAGTTGAGGCTGCTGTCGTCCTGGGTATGCGCCGTGACCAGCGTCACGCCACGACTTACCCCGCGCAGGGTCAGCGGCACAGCGCAATTGGTAGCCCCCGCCAGCCCGGCGGTAATCCCGTTGACCAACTCCACCTCGACGCCCCGTTCGCGCAACCACATCGCCTCTTCGCCACCACGCCCGAAAATGCACGGGTCACCGCCTTTGAGGCGCGCCACGCACTTGCCCTGGCGCGCATAACGCAGCATCAAGCGGTGGATAAAATCCTGCGGGGTCGAGCGACAGCCGCCGCGTTTACCCACGGTGATCACCCGCGCTTCAACGCAGTGTTCCAGCACTGCCGGGTTGACCAGGTCGTCGATCAGCACCACGTCGGCTTCGCGCAGGGCGCGTACAGCCTTGAGGGTCAGCAGCTCCGGGTCGCCAGGACCTGCACCTACCAGCCAGACTTTTGCGTTCATGGGTTTTTCCTCGTCCAGGGATGACGTCAGCTGTGAAAAAGTAAGTACAACAGCGCCAGGTTGATCAGCATCGAGATCAACCCCAGCGCGCGCCAGACCTTCAGGGGTTCACGCTCCAATAGCGGTCTGGGGCGCACGCTCAGCTCCTGCCGGTCAGCCTGTTCAAGCACAAGCAGCCATTCTTCGGCGGTCTCATAGCGATGCCCAGGCTGTGCGGCCACGGCGCGCTCCAGGCTGAGCGGCAGCCAGTCCGGCAGATCGGGGCGATAACGGCTGGCGCTGACAGGTTGGGTGAACCTCGGCCGTTGGAAAGCCTCGATTTCACCGTAGGGGTAATGCCCTGTCAGCAGGTAATACAAGGTAACGCCGACGCTATATAGATCCTGCTGGGCTGTAGGACGGTCGCCATTGAACGCCTCGGGTGCGATAAAACTCGGCGTGCCTGGCAGTTCATGATCGCGGTCCTGCGACAAGCCTGGGCAGTACGCCAGGCCGAAATCCAGCACCCGCAATTCGCCATCGTCGCCCAGCAACAGGTTTTCCGGCTTGATATCGCGGTGCAGGATCTGCCGCCGATGCAGCATGCCCACCGCCCTTAGCAAGCGTTCGGCCACCGACTGCCATTGCGCCAGGGACAACGGACCTCCACGCTCGAACAGTTCGGCCAGGGTCTGGCCGGCGTACTCACGCATCACGTAGTACAAATGCTGGCGACCGCTGCCGACATGCACTTCAGGAAACGCCCGCCCGGCAACCCGGCGTAGAAACCATTCCTCCGACAGCAACGCCTGGCCGGCTTCGCGGTCGTCGTCGTGGCTCAACGGCAGGGTTTTCAGCAGCCAGGATTGTTGCTGGGCGTCGCGCACCCGATACAGTAACGACTGTCGGCTTTGCGCCAGAACGCTTTCCACCTGCCAGCCTTCAAAGTGTTGCCCGGCTTTGAGCAGCGGTGGCAACGGCCATTGTTGCAGCTGCACCAAGGCATCGCCGAGCGTGGCGGCGCCAAGCGTGTCGACGCGTATGAGCAGGGCGCTGGCATTGTCCTGGCTGCCGGCCAGGTGTGCGGCGCTTACCAGCGTGTTGACCGCCAGCGCCAAGTCCGTTTGTTCGCGCAAAATCCCACGGATGCTGTGGTCGCCAAGGGTGGCCCACACACCGTCACTGAGCAGCAGGAAACATTCGCCTTCGCGTAATTGGCCATCCAGAAAATCCACCACCAGGTGCTGATCCAGGCCGAGTGCGCGCTTGAGCACATGCTGCATGCCCGGTTGCTCCCACACGTGGTCTTCACTGATGCGCTGCAATTGGTCATCGAACCAGCGATAGGCGCGGCAATCGCCGACATGCGCCAGGGTAAAACGCTGGCCGCGAAACACCAGCGCGCTAAGGGTGGTGAGCAAGGGTTGGCCCCCACCGTTGGCCTGCAGCCAGCGATTTTGTGCCAGCAGCAAACGTTCCAGGGCCTGGGCCACGCCCCAGGTTTGCGGCGTGGCGTAGTAATCCAGGGCCAGGGCCTGCAAGGTCGAGCGCGCAGCCAGGCCACCGTCGGCGCACTGGCTCACGCCGTCCGCCATGGCGCACAGGTAACCTTTGCTTGCCGCCAGTTCGGCCACGGGTGTGACGACCCGCAGCGCGTCCTGGTTTTCCGTGCGCGGGCCGATGGCGCTGGCCTGGGCGACGCTCAGTTGCAGGCTCATCAGACCCGCGCAGCCGTCACGGCAGCCGAGCCCCAGGTGGTTCTCCAGCGGCGCTTCACGCCATGCAGGCCGAACCAGGCCAGCACACAAAGGCTGGCAAACAGCCAGAGCGCCATTTGATAGCTGCCGGTGCTTTGCTTGATCGCCCCCATGCCCGCCGCCAGGGCGAAGCCGCCAATACCGCCGGCCATGCCGATCAGGCCGGTCATCACGCCAATTTCGCGACGGAAACGCTGGGGCACCAGTTGGAATACCGCGCCATTGCCGGCACCCAGGCCGAGCATGGTGCAGACGAACAAGGCCAGCGCGGCGTATGAACTCGGCAGGTTGAAACCCACCGCAGCAATGCAGATCGCTGCCACGCTGTACATGCCCAGCAACGTACGGATCCCGCCGAAGCGGTCTGCCAGCGCGCCGCCCAAGGGACGCATCAGGCTGCCGCCGAACACACAGGCGGCAGTGTAGTAGCCGGCGGTCACCGGGCTCAGGCCGTACTGGTCGTTGAAGTAACCGGGCAGGGCGCTTGCCAGGCCGATGAAGCCGCCGAAGGTCACGCTGTAGAAGAGCATGAACCACCAGCTGTCACGGTCGCCCAAGGCTTTGAAATAGTCGGCCATGGATTTGGCTTTTGGCCGTTCAGGGGCATTGCGCGCCAGCCAGGCAAACACGATCAGGGTCAGCACCAGCGGGATCAGCGCAAAGCCGAACACGTTGCTCCAACCGAATGCGGCCGCCAATACAGGCGCCAGCAACGCGGCAAACACGGTGCCGGAGTTCCCCGCGCCGGCGATGCCCATCGCCTTGCCCTGGTGTTCGGCCGGGTACCACTGGGATGCCAGCGGCAGCGCGACGGCGAACGATGCGCCGGCCATGCCGAGGAACAGGCCCAGCAGCAAGGCTTGCTCGTAAGTGTGAATCCCCAGTTTCCAGGCGCCGAACAGCGCGCAAATCACGATCACCTGGCCGATCAGCCCAGCGGTCTTGGGCGACAGCTTGTCGGCCAGCATGCCCATCAGGAAGCGCAATATCGCACCGGCGAGGATAGGCGTCGCCACCATCAACCCGCGCTGCTGGGTGGTCAGGTGCAGATCGGCGGCGATTTGTATCGCCAGCGGGCCCAGCAGGTACCAGACCATGAAGCTCAGGTCGAAATACAGGAACGCGGCAAACAGGGTCGGGGTGTGCCCGGATTTCCAGAAGCTTGATTTCATCACGCACCTCAACGGTTGGGGTCTTGTAAGAAGGCCGGGGGGCCCCACTGACTGGGGCCAAAACGAAAAAACGCCGCCACCGGGTTCGCGAGGGCAAACCGGGTGTGCGACGTCTTTGTCGTGGAGGGGCAACCGCCGTTGGCTACCTGTGATGTTTACTTAGCAAAAGCTGAGCCAATAAGGTGGAGGGCGCGACGCGGAGCGTCCCAGGCGGCATTCCCACGCGGGAGCGTGGGAACGATCATCAGCCAAGCAATTCGCTCATGGCGATAATCTGCTCCGCCACCTGAATCAGTTTCTGCTGGCGGCTCATGGCCTGGCGGCGCATCAGGGTGTAGGCCTCTTCTTCATTGCAGGCTTTCATTTTCATCAACATGCCCTTGGCCAGCTCGATGCGCTTGCGCTCGGCCAGTTGCTGGTCTCGGGCCTGAAGCTGGGCGCGCAAGGCCTGGTCGCTTTCGAAGCGGGCCATGGCCACATCCAGGATCGGTTGCAGGCGCTGGGCCTGGATGCCTTCGACGATGTAGGCGCTGACCCCGGATTTGATCGCCTGGCGCATCACGTCCGGGTCGTGCTCATCGGTGAACATCACGATGGGCCGGGGTTGGTCGCGGCTGACCAGGACCACTTGCTCCATCACATCGCGCCCCGGTGACTCGGTATCGATCAGGATCACGTCCGGGCGCACCGTTTCGACGCGTGCGGGCAGGTCAATGATCAAGCCGGACTCATCGATCACCTCAAAGCCCGCCTCGACCAGTGCCGTGCGCAGGCGCCCGACCTTGCGCGGGGTGTCATTGATCAGCAGGATTCGCAGCATGGAGGTCCTCCTGTCAGCGCCAGGCTTGGCGGTGAGTGGTATCGGCCAGGGCGTGCAGGCGGAAGCTTCGGGCATAACCGGCAGGGTCGCAACCGTCCCAGGTCTTGCCGTCGATCAACTGGCTGCTGCGCATGTCCTGGTTTATGGCCGGGATACCCAGCGCGTCGGCTGCCTGGCGATACAACGCCAATTGCTGCACCTGACGCGCGACGCCGAGGTAGTCCGGGTCTTCGCGCAAGAGGCCCCAGCGCCGAAACTGGGTCATGAACCACATGCCGTCGGACAGGTAGGGCAGGTTCACCTCGCCACCGGCGAAAAAACGCAGGGCGTGGGGGTCCTGCCACTGGTTGCCCAGGCCGTCGTCGTAGGCGCCCAGCAGGCGCGGCTCGATGCAGTCGAGCGGGGCGTCGAGGTACTCGCGGCCACTGAGCAACTGTGCTGTGGAGCGGCGGTTTTCGCGGCTTTGCTCGATAAACCGACTGGCTTCCAGGATGGCCATCACCAGTATCCGCGCGGTGTTGGGATACTGCTCCACGAACGCCTGGGTGCAGCCGAGTACCTTCTCCGGATGGTTCGGCCAGATCGCCTGGGTCGTCGCCAAGGTAAACCCCTGGTTTTGCCGCACCGCGCTGGCGCTCCAGGGTTCACCGACGCAAAACCCGTCGATGCGCCCGGCTTGCAGGTGCGCAACCATTTGCGGCGGCGGGACCACTACGCTGTCCACATCCTGCAACGGGTGGATGCCTTGGCTTGCCAGCCAGTAATACAGCCACATGGCGTGGGTGCCTGTGGGAAAGGTTTGAGCGAAGGTCAGTTTTGTTCGGCTTTGGTGCACGTGGCGGTCCAGTGCCTCAGGAGTGATCACCCCTTGTTGCTGCAGACCGTGCGACAGGTTGATGCTCTGGCCGTTCTGGTTGAGCCCCATCAGTACAGCCATGTCGATGGGCGCGACGCCGCCGATGCCCAGGTGCACGGCATAGATCAGCCCGTACAGGCTGTGGGCGGCATCCAGTTCACCACTGACCAGTTTGTCGCGCAGGTTGGCCCAGGACGACTGGCGCTTGAGGTTCAAGGTCAGGCCATGGGGTTGCGCGAAGCCCTGGGTGGCGGCCACGACCAGCGAGGCGCAGTCGCTCAAGGCCATGAAGCCAAGGTCCAGGCTGCTCTTTTCCGGGGCATCACTGCCGTTGACCCAAGCCAGCGGGTCGTTCATCGGGCTGTTGCCAACCGAATCGTTCATCAACACCTACCTTTTCTTTCAAAAAAAAGCGTCGTTCCCTCAGATGGCGCTGTAGGCCAATGCGGGTAACGACGCCTTTGTCCGTAGCCCGCTCCGCCGTTGGTGCGTGCTCTGATACAGAGTTCATAGCAAGGCACATGCCACGGGTGGCAAGGCCTGAATGGCCGTCAACTTTCCATCAAGATTGAAACCGGGCGGCCTTTCAGTATGGCCGCACTCTTACTGCCCGACCGCCCAGGAAACCCCACGGTGTACGCCGACTTCCTTGCAACGATGCCCTGCCTCTGGCTGTGCCGCCGGCTTTTTCTTGCTGCGCTGTTTGCCGCGCTGGTATCGGGGAGTGCGCTTGCCTGGGGCGAGCTTTACCTGGCACAGGACGAAAGCCTGCACACCGTGTTTACCGCACTCTCGGAACCCCTGGGGTTGGCTATCGTTGTGAGCCGCGAAGTGGCCCGCAAGCGACTCAGCGTTGCGCTCGACTTCGATGCCCCGCAACAGGCCCTGGAGACGCTCGCTATGCAACAGGGGTTGATCTGGTACAGCGACGGTCAAGCGCTCTATGTGTATGACGCGAGCGAGGCGAAAAGCTCAGCGGTGACATTGCGGCATATAACCGTCGACAGGCTGCGCGCGCTCATGCGCCGCTCGGGCCTGGATGAGTCACGCTATCCGCTGCGTGAAAGCGGCGGACGCACATTCTATGTGTCTGGCCCACCCAACTATGTCGACCAGGTGCTGCGCCTGGCCCAGTTGATGGACCGCCAACGGGCCGAATTACGGATAGGGGCGCAGGCTTTCGGCGTGGTCCAGGTGCTCAACACCGACGTGACGGACCGCCAGTACGGCACAAGCGACAGCCCGGTTACCGTTCCGGGGATGGCCTCGATGATCGAGACCCTGCTGGCCAATGAACATAAGGGGTTGCTGGCCGACAAAAGCCTTGGCGTGATCGCCTACCCGGATAGCAACAGTCTGCTGATCAAGGGCAAGCCGGCGCAGGTGAGCTTCCTACAGAAACTGGTGGCGGAACTCGACCTGCCCAAGCGTGCGATCGAGGTCTCGTTGTGGCTGGTGGATGTAGAACGCGACGAACTGAAAAAACTGGGCCTGAACGAGGATGGGGACGTGCAGATGACGGCCACGCGAGTCCTGGCCCCGCTGGATGACAGCCACCTGATGGCCAGGATCGGCGCATTGGAGCGTCGTCGACGCGCGAGGGTGACGACCTTGCCGGTAATCCTCACGCAGGAAAATGTGCCGGCGGTTTTCCAGGATAGCCACACGTTCTATCTGCCACCGCCCGGAGGCGACCAGGCTGACTGGAAACCGCTGCGTTATGGCACCCAGGTCAGCGTACTGCCGCGTTTTGTCGAGGCCAACCAGGTCGAGATGCGCCTTGAGGTTGAAGAAGGCCGCCAGATAACCGAGGCGGGGCGTCGCGAAAAAAGCGCGGCGGTGGGGCGAGTGGGCATCAACAGCGTGGTGCGTGTACCGCAAGGCAGGCGCCTATGGCTGGGCGCGTTTCCACGGGAGCCTGAAGGACGGGGGGCTGGACGTCCGGCTCAGGTGCGTCTGTTTGTGATCCAGGCCAGGGCGGTGGGCAGCGAATTGAAGGGACAGGACCAGGACGCAGGGCCGCCACCCTTGACGGCTGCGCAATACGAGCGAGTGCAACGTGCGTTTGTACGTCCGGAACACGATCTCCCACCGTAAACAAGGCGTTAACCCATGCATCTGGAAATTCTTCTACAGGAACAACTGATCAGCCGCAGGCGCCTGGCAGCCTTTGCGCCCGGAAAGGTGTTGCCGTTGACGCCACAGATAATCCATTGCGTGGAAGTTCGGGTGAACGGGCAATTACTGGCCTTGGGCGAACTGGTGCAGTTGGAGGACCGGCTGGGGGTTGAGTTACATGAGGTGTATCAGGCGTGGCTGCCTGGGGGAGGTGAATAGCGAAACGTCTTACGGCGTGGCTCCGCAAGCCGCCGCATGTATGGGTTTTTTCCTAACGTGAGCCGTGCGGCAGTTTTTTATAGTGGTGACGTGGGCACATAAGCCAGTGATGGAAACGAGGACTTCAATGTCAGTAGTCGGATGCCGAGGTAATGATGGCCGTCATGGATGATGGAGGGACGACGACTTCCCTGGTTTTTGGACGCTGGACCCTGCATGACCACGGCCGCCTGACGGGCGAGGGTTCGGACGTCCAGCTACCGCCCAAGGAGTGGCAGGTGTTGCGTCTGCTGCTGGTTTCCGGTGGGGCGTTGATGACCAAGGATCGCTTGCTGGAGCTTGCCTGGCCACAGGGGGAGGTCGCCGAAGAATCACTGACGCGCTGTATCTACTCGTTGCGCAAGTACCTTGGCGTCGACAAGGGATTTATCAAGACGATCTACGGCCAGGGGTACCGCTTCACATGCACGGTCAATACAGTCGTCCATGCCTCCGGCCTCCGGGAATATGTGTGTTCGGTCTGCGGGCAAGTCAGCCAGGGCTCAGTGAACTGTGGCTAGGTTCTGGAGCAAGGGCCTGGTGATGAGTGTGCTGTTGGCCAGTAACCAGGCGCTGGCCTATTGCTGGGAGAGCGCCGCGAGTCGCTTCGACATCGAGCCTGAGTTGCTGCAAGCGATTGCCGCCGTGGAGTCGGGTTTTCAGGCGCAAGCGATGAATCACGCCAACCGTAACGGCACCCACGACATCGGTCTGATGCAGATCAACAGCATTCACCTGCCACGCCTGATCAAGCAAGGCATCACCGAGGAACGGTTGATCAACGAGCCATGCCTGTCGGTTGAGGTGGCTGCTTCGATTCTCGCCGAGTTCATCCAGCGCTTCGGCTATAACTGGACAGCGGTAGGTTCCTACAACGTGGGGACGGGCGCCGGGCCCGAGCGTGAGGAACTGCGCATGCAATATGCGCAGAAAATCTGGGCGGTTTATGAGCAGTTGGTTGCGCATCGCTACTGACGATTGAGGTTCACGCCTCGCGCGCTCCCGGTCACCCCGGCTATAATCGCCGCCACCTTTCGCCGCCATCCGAGTCTAGCCTGCCCATGTATACCTTGGCCCGCCAGCTGTTGTTCAAACTCTCCCCGGAAACCTCACACGATCTGTCCCTGGACCTGATCGGCGCGGGTGGCCGCCTGGGGCTCAATGGCCTGGTATGCAAGGCGCCGGCGAAAATGCCGGTGTCCGTCATGGGACTCGACTTCCCCAACCCGGTTGGCCTGGCGGCCGGCCTGGACAAGAACGGGGCAGCCATCGACGGTTTTGCACAGCTGGGATTCGGTTTTGTCGAAATCGGCACCGTGACCCCGCGGCCACAACCGGGCAACCCCAAGCCGCGCATCTTCCGTCTGCCCGAAGCCTGGGCGATCATCAACCGCATGGGCTTCAATAACCTGGGGGTTGATCATTTGTTATCGCGGGTCCAGGCAGCGAAATACAAGGGCATCCTGGGCATCAATATCGGCAAGAACTTCGACACGCCGGTTGAGCGTGCGGTGGATGACTACCTGATCTGCCTGGACAAGGTCTATGCCCATGCCAGCTACGTCACCGTCAACGTCAGCTCGCCCAATACGCCGGGCCTGCGCAGCCTGCAGTTCGGCGATTCCCTCAAGCAACTGCTCGAAGCCTTGCGCCAGCGTCAGGAAGACTTGGCGGTGCGCCATGGCAAACGCGTGCCCTTGGCGATCAAGATTGCCCCGGACATGAGCGACGAAGAAACCGTGCTGGTCGCCCAGGCCCTGATGGATTCGGGAATGGATGCGGTGATCGCCACCAACACCACGCTCAGCCGCGTGGGTGTCGAAGGCCTGGCCCATGGTGACGAGGCGGGCGGTCTGTCGGGTGCGCCGGTGCGCGAGCAAAGCACCCATATCGTCAAGGTGCTGGCGGCCGAGTTGGCCGGGCGTTTGCCAATCATCGCCGTGGGCGGCATCACCGAAGGCAAGCATGCGGCGGAAAAAATCGCCGCCGGCGCCAGCCTGGTGCAGTTGTATTCCGGCTTTATCTACAAGGGGCCGGCGCTGATTCGCCAGTCGGTGGATGCGATCGCTGCCTTGCGCTGATGCTCCCACAAAGGGCTCTTTTGCTCCAGCCAATAAAAAGGGCTCCTTGAAGGAGCCCCTGGGCCGAAGCCCGCCGCCCGGATGGGGCGTGCATGGTAAGTCGTTACATATTCAAAGGTGGTGATGTCGGAATTGATTGCCCTTGATTAGCCGACGGCGCGAAGTTCGTTGAGTCTGTGGATTCCCGCAGTGCCAGTCATACCGTCCCAGTTGTCGCCGCGTCCTTCTCGCCAGCCGTTGATCCAGGCTTGGCGTACCGACGGTAGAGTAAATGGGCAAAGCTCACGGGATTTGCCATGAACGCCATATTGATATCCGCGTAAAAATGCTCTTTCCAACGGATCACGCTTAAGTCTTCTCATAGGGTGTTTCCCTCACTTGTTGACTGTCTTGATATCCTTCGGCCCCGTGTGGGGCCGGGCAGAGTTTTTCTGCCGTTGGTGGGCTCGCTGCCGGCGTGGCGAGCCTATGTGTCGACACCGTAACGGCGCCGACCTGTGTTGAGTTCTAACCAATAGGTCACATGGATTCAATGATCGTTTTGTCATAAGCACGTAACGATAATGATGCTATGGCCATAAGCCGGGATGGCGTTGAACCCCCTTTATCTGGCAAAGCCAGCTATGATGCAGCCTGCACAGCGGTTGGGTTTAATCCTTTGGTGAGAATGCCCGCCCGTTGCAGTCGGTTATTATTCGACGAAGGGTCGCAATATTTCTTTTTGTTGCGGGTTTAGTTGTTAAAAGTTCTTTCTGCCCCGTCAATAAAGGCCCAAGTGCCTGGCGGACGGGGTGGGACGGCACATTCGTGCCACGCGAGCACTCTTCAAGAAAAGTGCTTGATTGAAAACCGAGCCGGCGATGCGTCGCCCGTTCATTTATTGCTGAAAAGCCTGGAATGCCCCATGTCGGACCGTTTTGAACTCTTCCTCACTTGCCCCAAGGGCCTTGAAGGCCTGCTGATCGAGGAAGCCGTCGGGCTTGGCCTTGAGGAAGCCCGCGAGCACACCTCGGCCGTGCGCGGCATGGCCGACATGGAAACCGCCTACCGCCTGTGCCTCTGGTCGCGCCTGGCCAACCGCGTGCTGTTGGTGCTCAAGCGCTTCCCGATGAAGGACGCCGAAGACCTCTACCACGGCGTACTGGATATCGAATGGGCCGACCACATGGTCAGCGACGGCAGCCTGGCGGTTGAATTCAGCGGCCACGGCTCGGGCATCGACAACACCCACTTCGGCGCGCTGAAGGTCAAGGATGCGATTGTCGACAAGCTGCGCACCCCGACCGGCGAACGCCCCTCCATCGACAAGATCAACCCGGACCTGCGCATTCACCTGCGCCTGGACCGTGGCGAAGCCATCCTGTCCCTCGACCTCTCCGGCCACAGCCTGCACCAGCGCGGTTACCGCCTGCAGCAGGGCGCGGCGCCGCTGAAGGAAAACCTCGCCGCCGCGATCCTGATCCGTGCCGGCTGGCCGCGTATTGCCGCTGAGGGCGGCGCGCTGAGCGACCCGATGTGTGGCGTGGGCACCTTCCTGGTCGAAGGCGCGATGATCGCCGCCGACATGGCGCCCAACCTGAACCGCGAACTGTGGGGTTTCACCACTTGGCTCGGTCACGTCCCGGCCCTGTGGAAGAAACTGCACGCCGAAGCCACCGAACGCGCCGCCATTGGCATGAACAAGCCGCCGCTGTGGGTTCGCGGCTACGAAGCCGATCCCCGCCTGATCCAGCCCGCGCGCAACAACATCGAGCGCGCCGGCCTGAGCCATTGGATCAAGGTGTACCAGGGCGAAGTCGGCACCTTCGAGCCGCGCCCGGACCAGAACCAGAAAGGCCTGGTCATCTGCAACCCGCCGTACGGCGAGCGCCTGGGTGACGAAGCCAGCCTGTTGTACCTCTACCAGAACCTCGGTGAGCGTCTGCGCCAGGCGTGCATGGGCTGGGAAGCGGCGGTGTTCACCGGCGCGCCGGACCTGGGCAAGCGCATGGGCATCCGCAGCCACAAGCAGTATTCGTTCTGGAACGGCGCGTTGCCGTGCAAGTTGCTGCTGATCAAGGTCAACCCGGATCAGTTCGTCACCGGCGAGCGCCGCACCCCGGAGCAGCGCCAGGCCGAACGCGAGCAAGCCGCTTACGATCAGGCGCCGGCCGAGCCGCAGGAACGCCAGTACAACAAGAACGGCAACCCGATCAAACCCGCTCCAGCCCCGGTGGTCGAGCAGGCGCGCCTGAGTGAAGGCGGGCAGATGTTCGCCAACCGCCTGCAGAAGAACCTCAAGTTGCTGGGCAAATGGGCCAAGCGTGAAGGCGTGGATTGCTACCGCGTGTACGACGCCGACATGCCGGAATACTCGATGGCCATCGACCTGTACCACGACTGGGTCCACGTGCAGGAATACGTCGCGCCCAAGTCCATTGACCCGGAAAAAGCCTCCGCACGCATGTTCGATGCCCTGGCAGCGATTCCCCAGGCCTTGAACATCGACAAGAGCCGCGTGGTGGTCAAGCGTCGCGAGCGTCAGAGCGGCACCAAGCAGTACGAGCGCCAGAGCGCCCAGGGCAAGTTCACCGAAGTCAGCGAAGGCGGCGTCAAGCTGCTGGTCAACCTCACCGATTACCTGGACACCGGCCTGTTCCTCGACCACCGGCCGATGCGCATGCGTATCCAGAAAGAAGCGGCCGGCAAGCGCTTCCTCAACCTGTATTGCTACACCGCCACGGCCAGCGTGCACGCGGCCAAGGGCGGCGCGCGCAGCACCACCAGCGTCGACTTGTCCAAGACCTACCTGGACTGGGCGCGTCGCAACTTCTCTCTCAACGGTTTCTCCGACAAGAACCGCCTGGAGCAGGGTGACGTGATGGCCTGGCTGGAGGCCAGCCGCGATGAATTCGACATGATTTTCATCGACCCGCCGACCTTCTCCAACTCCAAGCGCATGGAAGGCATCTTCGACGTACAACGCGACCACGTGCAACTGCTCGACCTGGCCATGGCGCGCCTGGCACCGGGTGGCGTGCTGTACTTCTCGAACAACTTCCGCAAGTTCGCGCTGGAGGACAACCTCAGCGAACGCTATGCGGTCGAGGAAATCAGCGACAAGACCATTGACCCGGATTTCGCGCGTAACGCGAAGATCCATCGGGCGTGGAAAATCATGGCTCGCTGATTACCGCACCTTGTAGGAGCGAGCTTGCTCGCGAAAACCCCGAGAGCGCCGCGTTTATCCCGAAGAAACGTGGCGCTCCTGAGTTTTCGCGAGCAAGCTCGCTCCTACAGTAGTTTTGCGCTGGTCAAACCTTGGGTCGATGGCTATAACTTAAGGCCTGGCCAAAGTGACACCCCCGCAGGCTGGCGTCTTGAGTGTTGCCTATGCCGTTACAAGCTGTTCGCCCGAAGATCCTAGGCTTTATCAGTGAGCAGGCGTCGGCTTGGCTGGTGGCATTGGTGGTGTTGCTGGCCGGTTTCGCGTTGACGGCGATCGTTGCCTGGGCGGCCACCGACCTCTATCAGCAACAGGTGCGTCAACGTTTCCAACTGCTGGTCAATGAGCGCTATACCCGCCTGCAGGAACGCTTCGAAGACCAGGAACAGCGGCTGAACAGCCTGCGGCGTTTTTTCGTCAATTCCGATGAAGTGTCCCGCGAGGAATTCGACGGGTTCGCCGAGCCCTTGTTGTTACGCGCCCGCGCTTACTCGTGGGCACCTCGGGTGTACCGCGGGCAGCGCAGCCAGTTTGAACGGCAGGTGTCCATCCAGCGCGGCACGCCCTTTGTTATCCGCGAGTTGAATTCGGCAGGTCAACTGGTCCCGGCGCTCGAGCGCGATGAATATGTCCCGGTGGTGTACACCCAGACCCAAAGCCTGCTGGGCACACCGCTCGGCTTTGACCTGCTGGCCCAGCCGCTGCGACGTTCGGTCCTTGAACGTGCGCGCGCAACCGGCGAGCTGGCGGTGTCTCAGCCCATGCAATTGGTCGGGGTGGAGCCGGCCTATGCCGCCGGGGTTTTACTGGTCGCGCCGGTGAGCCACGCGCCCACGCCCGAACACTCCCGGAGCGAGCCCTACGGTTACGTAATGGCGGTGATCAGCATGCGCCAACTGGTGGCCGAAGGGCTGCCCAAGCCGGATCGGGATAACCTGGTCATGCAACTGATCGATACCTCCGACGTGCAAAAGCGTGTGCTGTTCGAGTCCGGTACGGTCGCGTCCGACCATGATCTGGTCGGCGCGCGCCGCCTGACCTTGGGCGACCATGTGTACGCCCTTAACTTGCGCCCGAGCCAAGTGTTCGACCAGGCTAACCATTCCTCGCTGAGCACCATCCTGACCATGGGCGGCCTGCTCAGCCTGCTGCTCGCCGCCTTGCTCTATGTGCTTGTGAGTCAACGCCAGCGCGCGTTGAAGCTGGTGGAGCAGCGTACCGCGCAACTGCGTCTGCGCGAGCAGGAATTGCGTGGCGCCCATGGTCAATTGCGTAGCGTGCTCAACGCGGCCACCCAGGTCGCCATCATTGCCACCGACTTGCGCGGTGTCATCAACACGTTCAACGCCGGCGCCGAACAGATGCTGGGCTTCAAGGCCGAGCAAGTGGTGGGCGCCCACACCCTGGAAAGCCTGCACCTGGCGTCGGAACTGGAAGCACGCTCCACCAGCTTGAGTGTAGCCTTGGGCAAGCGGATTCCCGCCAGCCAGGCGATGCTGGTGGAAAGCCCGGACAACCTGCACGAAGCCCGCGAATGGAGCCTGATCCGCCAGGACGGCAGCCAGCTGACCGTGAACATGCTGGCCACGGTATTGCTCGACGACCATGGGTTGTGGGTCGGCCATCTGGCGATCTACCTGGACATTACCGAGCAAAAGCGTGCCTACGAGGCCTTGGCTGCCAGGGACCGCTTGCTCAAAAAGCTCAGCGCCCATGTGCCCGGCGGCATCTCCCAGTTCACCCTGGAGCCCAGGGACAACTGGAAGTTCATCTATGCCAGCGACGGCATGCGTGACATTTATGAAATCGATCCCGGCGTATTGCAGCAGGATGCGAAGAAGGTTTTCGAGCGTATTCATCCGCTGGATGCGGATCGGGTGCGTGCGTCGATCCGCTTGTCGGCGCTGCAGTTGAGCCACTGGCGCGAAGAGTACCGGGTGCTGTTGCCGCAACGGGGCCTGCGCTGGATTCGCGGCGAAGCGACTCCGGAAGAGTTACCCACTGGCGGTACGTTGTGGCATGGCTATGTGTCGGATATTTCCGATCTCAAGCGGGTGGAAGAAGAGCTGCGCGCGCTCTCCATCACCGACTCCCTGACCGGGATTCACAATCGCCGCTATTTCCAGGATCGGCTCAAGATCGAAATGGTCAGGCTCAACCGCACGTCGGGGGCCTTGTCGGTGATCATGCTGGATATCGATCACTTCAAGCGCATCAACGACAGGCATGGGCATGCCGTCGGCGATGGGGTCCTGCAGGAATTGTGCAAACGCATCAGCCAGCGCCTGCGCCGCAGCGATGTGTTCTGCCGCCTGGGCGGCGAGGAATTCATGGTGCTGTGCCCGCAAACTGATGGCGCGCAGGCCTACATTCTGGCGATGGAATTGTGGTCGTCGCTGCGCAATGCACCGATGGAGCCGGTCGGCATTGTTACCGCCAGCTTTGGCGTGGCCAGCCGGCGAGTGGACGAAGGTGTCGATGGGTTGCTGCTGCGCGCCGACTCAGCGGTGTACGTGGCCAAGCAGGCGGGCAGGGACCGGGTTGAAATCTGTGGGAGCGGGCTCGCCCGCGATGACGGTCCGCCCGCCCATTGATTGGCTGCTGATACTCCGCCTTCGCGGGCAAGCCCGCTCCCACAGTTTTTTCGGTGCCAGGCACGGGACTGGCGAACACCATCAATCCCCTGTGGGAGCTGGCTTGCCTGCGAAAGCGGTGTGTCAGTCACAAGATTTATCCACTGACGCACCGCCTTCGCGAGCAAGCCCGCTCCCACAGTTTTTTCGGTGCCAGGCACCGGACTGGCGAACACCATCAATCCCTGTGGGAGCTGGCTTGCCTGCGAAAGCGGTGTGACAGTCACCAGAGCTATTCACTGGCGCACCGTCTTCGAGGGCAAGCCCGCTCCCACACAAGCCCACTCGTGCAGGGGTGAAGACCTTTCAGAGCACCGGCGCAACCGCCGCCAACTTCGGCTGGCGATACAGGTCCAGCAGCACCTGATCCAGCACCGACGAAGCGCCCCATGGCTTCGGATCGTTGAGGATCGCCACCACCGCCCAGGTGTTGCCGTTGTTGTCGCGACTGAACCCGGCGATGGCGCGCACGGTGTTCAAGGTACCGGTCTTGACGTGGGCTTCGCCGCGCATGGCGGTGGTTTTCAGGCGTTTGCGCATGGTGCCGTCGGTGCCGGCGATCGGCATCGAGCTGATATATTCGGCGGCGTAGGGGCTATGCCAGGCGGCTTGCAGCATCGCGGCCATCTCGCGGGCGCTGACGCGTTCGGCGCGTGACAAGCCCGAGCCGTTCTCCATCACCAAATGCGGCGCGGTGATGCCTTTCTTCGCCAGCCACTGGCGCACCACGCGTTGCGCCGCCTTGGCATCGTCGCCGTCGGCATCGTTGCGAAACTGCGCGCCCAGGCTCAGGAACAGCTGCTGGGCCATGGTGTTGTTACTGTATTTGTTGATGTCGCGGATGATCTCCGCCAGGTCCGGCGAGAACGCCCGGGCCAGCACCTTCGCATCTTTTGGCACAGGCGCCTGCAGGTTACGGCCCTGGATGGTACCGCCCAGCTCCTGCCAGATCGCCCGGACCGCACCGGCGGTATAGGTGGCATGGTCCAGCAACGACAGGTAGGTCTGCGAACTGCAGCCTTCGGCCAATTGGCCACTGACCGTTACCGTCACGCTGCCATCGGCGGCAGTGACCGGGTTGTAGCGCACGTCACCGGTGCACTGCTTGGCGTTGGAGACCTTGACCTGGTTGTCGATGCGGATGCTGGCAATCGGCGGCTCAACCGACACCAACACCCGGCCCGAATCATTGCGGGTCACGAAACGCAGGGCCTTGAGGTTGACCAGCAGCGCGTCCGGCTTGACCAGGAACGGCTTGTTCTCGTCGTTGCCATCGTCATTGAATTCGGGCAGTTGCGGTTGCATGAAGAAGCCACGGTCGAGCACCAGGTCGCCGGTGACTTGCTGCACACCGTTGGCCCGCAGGTCGCGCATCAGCAGCCAGAGTTTTTCCATGTTCAGCTTGGGGTCGCCGCCGCCCTTGAGGTACAGGTTGCCGTGCAACACGCCACCGCTGAGGGTGCCGTCGGTGTAGAACTCGGTTTTCCACTGGTGGTTGGGGCCGAGCATTTCCAGCGCCGCGTAGGTGGTGACCAGCTTCATGGTGGACGCCGGGTTCACCGAGACGTCGGCATTGAATACGGTAGGCGTACCCGGGCCGTTCAACGGGATCATCACCAGGGACAGCGCAGTGTTTTGCAGTTTGGCTTTAGTGAGTGCCTGCTGCACATTCGGCGGCAAGGTGGTATTGACGGGGGCAGCGGTGGCGGAAAAGGCCAAGGGCAGAATAAGACCGGCGAAAAATACGGAACGCAAAGATTTGATCATAAGAGGTAAAACCCTACTGCTGAGGAGGGTGAAAAAAGTGAGGGGTAAAGAAGAAAAATCCCTCAATGGTCATGAAAGTGTCGGCATTATGCCCCAAGGTGGCGCCACTTGTAGCTGAACCATAGCGGGTAATCGGCGTTTTTTTTACCGGCATGGTGCCGCCTGTCCCAGAGAGTCGGGCAATCGCCGTCTTAAACTGCTAAAGTGCCGCCCGTTATTACTTATGAGGATTGTTCCAATGGCGACTAACCGTTCCCAGCGTCTGCGCAAAAAACTGTGCGTTGATGAATTTCAAGAGCTGGGTTTCGAACTGAACCTGGACTTCAAAGAAGGCCTGAGTGAAGAAGCTATCGACGCTTTCCTCGAAGCATTCATCAAAGAAGCCATGGAAGCCAACGGCCTGGGCTACGTCGGCGGCGATGACTACGGTCTGGTTTGCCTGCAGAAGCGTGGCTCGGTCTCCGAAGAGCAGCGCGCGGCTGTTGAAGCCTGGCTGAAAACCCGTTCCGAGCTGACCAAGGCTGAAGTCAGCCCGTTGCTGGACGTGTGGTATCCGGAAAAGCCGATCAACGCGGCCAAGTGATACTGAAAAAAACGGCGACCTGAACAGGGTCGCCGTTTTTTTATGCCTTGCGTCCATTCAGAATCAGCAGCGTCAACACCCCCGCCACAATCCCCCAGAACGCCGACCCGATGGAAAACAGCGTCAAGCCAGACGCGGTGACCATGAAGGTGATCAGCGCCGCTTCCCGTTCCTTCGGTTCATTCATGGCGATGCTCAGGCCATTGATGATCGAGCCAAACAGCGCCAGGGCTGCAATCGACAGCACCAGTTCCTTGGGCAAGGCTGCGAACAAGGCCGCCAATGTCGCGCCGAATACCCCGGCAATCCCGTAGAACACCCCGCACCACACGGCGGCGGTGTAGCGCTTGTTGCGGTCCTCATGGGCATGGGGCCCGGTGCAGATCGCCGCGCTGATCGCGGCCAGGTTGATCCCGTGGGAGCCAAACGGCGACAGCACCAGCGACGCCAGGCCGGTGGCGGTGATCAGGGGCGAGGCGGGCACGCTGTAGCCGTCGGCCCGCAGGACCGCGACGCCGGGCATGTTCTGCGAGGTCATCGCCACGACAAACAACGGAATGCCGATGCTGATGGTTGCCGCCAACGAGAAATGCGGCGTGGTCCAGACCGGCGTCGCCACTTCCAGGTGAAAACCGCTGAAGTCCAGCAGCCCCATCAACCCGGACAGTGCGGTGCCGATCACCAGCGCAGCCAGCACCGCATAACGCGGCGACAACCGTTTGATGATCAGGTAGGTGAAGAACATGCCCAGCACCAGGCCGGTACGGTGTTGCGCGGCGACGAAGATCTCGCTGCCGATCTTGAACAGGATCCCGGCGAGCAAGGCGGCGGCCAGTGATGCGGGGATGCGCTTGACGAGTTTTTCAAAGCTGCCGGTCAACCCGCAAATCGTCACCAGCACCGCACAGGTGATGTAGGCCCCGATGGCCTCGCCATAACTCACACCGCCAAGGCTGGTGATCAGCAGCGCTGCGCCCGGCGTCGACCAGGCAATGGTAATCGGCGTGCGATAGCGCAGGGACAAGCCAATGCTGCACACCGCCATGCCAATGGACAGGGCCCAGATCCACGAAGAAATCTGCGCCGTGGTCAACCCCGCCGCCTGGCCTGCCTGGAACATCAGCACCAGGGAGCTGGTGTAGCCGGTCATCATGGCGATAAAACCGGCGACGACGGCCGCAAACGAAGTATCGGCCAGCGGACGTAAAGGCGCTTGGGGGGAATCGGTCATGCAGAGGTGTTCCTTTTTACCTGGGTGTTAGCCGGTGACGGCGCGGATTCAAGCCTAAACTCAAACCTGACGACTCATTGCAATACAGCCGTCGGCTCAAACAGCCGTACAGTGTGTTGGCGCATGCGGTTGTGTACAATGTGCCGTGTTTTCAGGTGATACTTGCCAGCGACCCGCTGTTGCCGTATTACCGTAAAGTCACTGTATTACCGTTAATTCGCCGCCGTTCTCCAAACCCGAGTGCCCATGAACGAACAGTTGCAACCTCTCAAGAAACAACCGCGAGCCGGCAAGGCCGCTCGCAGCGGAACCCAGGACGATATCGTCTACGCGCATATCTTCGAGGCGATTCTCGAACAACGCCTGGCGCCCGGTACCAAATTGAGTGAAGAGGCGCTGGGCGAAATTTTCGGCGTCAGCCGCACCATCATTCGCCGCGCGCTGTCGCGCCTGGCCCATGAAGGTGTGGTGCTGCTGCGGCCCAATCGCGGCGCGGTGGTGGCCAGCCCGAGTGTCGAGGAAGCACGCCAAGTGTTCCTTGCGCGGCGTCTGGTGGAGCGGGCGATTACCGAGCTGGCGGTGCAACATGCGACGGCCGAGCAACTGGCCGAACTGCGCCAGATGGTCAACGACGAACGCGACAGTTTTTCCCGTGGCGATCGCGGTGCCGGCATCCGCCTCTCCGGCGAATTCCACCTCAAGCTGGCCGAAGCGGCAAAGAACGCGCCGCTGATCAGCTTCCAGCGCAGCCTGGTGTCCCAGACCTCATTGATCATCGCCCAGTACGAAAGCGGCAACCGCTCGCACTGTTCCTACGATGAACACACCCAGTTGATCGATGCGATCGAAGCGCGGGACGCGACTCTGGCGGTGAATTTGATGATGCATCACATGGATCATATCGACAGCAAGCTCAACCTCGATGAAGAGAGCGCGTCGGACGATTTGCATGCGGTGTTCTCACATTTGTTGCAGACCAAGAAGCCAGGGCGCTCCTCCGTCAAGTTGTAAACCCGATCAAAATGTGGGAGAGGGCTTGTGTGGGAGCTGGCTTGCCTGCGATAGCATCACTGCGGTATCACTGATACACACCTCAGTGCCTGCATCGCGGGCAAGCCCGGCTCCCACACAAGCCCAGCTTTCCACATTTGGTTTTGTGTTGTGACTACTATTGACGCTGGTGCACCAGATTGCCCGCCGCATACGTCTGCAACACCGTCCGATCATCCCCCAGCGTCATCAACACAAACAACGTCTCGGCAATATCCTTGGCCTGCTTCAAGCGATAGTTCAGCAGCGGCGTGGCGTTGTAGTCCAGCACCAAAAAGTCCGCCTCCGTCCCCGGCTGCAACGTGCCGATCTTGTCCTCCAGTCGTAGCGCCCGCGCGCCACCCAGTGTCGCCAGGTACAGCGACTTGAATGGGCTCAACCGCGCGCCCTGTAATTGCATGACCTTGTAGGCTTCGTTCAAGGTTTGCAGCAGCGAGAAACTGGTGCCGCCGCCGACGTCGGTGCCCAGGCCTACATTCAGTTTGTGCTTCTCGGCCATCGGCAGGTTGAACAAACCGCTGCCCAGGAACAGGTTTGAGGTGGGGCAGAACGCGACCGCCGAACCCGTCTCTGCCAGCCGCGCGCACTCTTCATCACACAGGTGCACGCCGTGGGCAAACACCGAGCGCTCGCCCAGCAACTGGTAATGGTCGTACACATCCAGGTAACCGTTGCGCTCCGGAAACAGCGCTTTTACCCACTCGATTTCCTGCTTGTTCTCGCTGATGTGGGTCTGCAGGTACAAATCCGGATATTCGCCGAGCAGTTGCCCGGCCAGCGCCAATTGCTCCGGCGTGCTGGTCGGCGCAAAGCGTGGCGTGACCGCGTAGTGCAGGCGGCCCTTGCCGTGCCAGCGCTCGATCAGCGCCTTGCTCTGCTGGTAGCCGGATTCGGCGGTGTCGGTCAGGTAGTCCGGCGCGTTGCGGTCCATCATCACTTTGCCGGCGATCATGCGCAGGTCGAGCTTCTCGGCCGCTTCAAAAAACGCGTTGACCGACTGCGGATGCACACTGCCGAACACCAGTGCGGTGGTGGTGCCGTTGCGCAGCAGTTCCTTGATGAAAATATCCACGACTTCCTCGGCGTGGGCCTTGTCGGCGAACTGGCTCTCGCAGGGGAAGGTGTAGGTATTGAGCCAGTCCAGCAACTGCTCGCCATACGCGCCGACCATGCCGGTCTGCGGCAGGTGAATGTGGGTATCGATCAGGCCGGGCGTGATCAGCGCGTCCTGGTAATGGGTGATGTCGATATCGGCAGGCAGGGTCGGCAGCAAATCCCCGGCATGGCCGACAGCGCTGATCTGGCCGTTCTCGATCACCAGCAAACCATCTGCGAAATACTCATAGGACGCTTCGATACCCACTTCAGCGGGGTCGGCGATGCTGTGCAAAATGGCGGCACGGTAGGCTTTGCGAGTCAAAGGCATGGTTTTCTCAATGCTTGGCAACAGAAGTAAGGGCTTGGCTGCGACGCGAAGCCGGCAGCAGTTTGGCAATAGGCTCGGCGCCCACGGTGTGCTGGCCGAAATGGGCGTTATAGGTGGCGATGATTTCGCCGGCGATGGAGATGGCGATTTCCACTGGCAATTTGCCCTTCACCTCGCCCAGGCCCATGGGGCAGCGCATGCGTTGCAATTGCGCGGCATCGAAGCCGCGATCCCGCAGGCGATGTTCGAACTTGACCCGTTTGGTCTTCGAGCCGATCAGGCCGAAGTAGGCGAAGTCATTGCGCTTGAGCAGGGCAGCGCTGAGTTCCAGGTCCAGCGCGTGATTGTGGGTCATCACGATGCAGTAACTGCCCGCCGGCAGGTCGGCAATTTCGTCGACCGGCTCTTCGCTGACGATTTTACGCACGCCCTGTGGGATATGTTCCGGAAACTCCTGTTCGCGCGAATCGATCCAGCGCACCCGGCATGGCAGGCTTGCCAGCAACGGCACCAGCGCGCGGCCGACATGGCCGGCGCCAAACACCGCGATCTGCGCCTGCACCTGACCCATGGGTTCGAACAGCAATACGGTCACGCCACCGCAGCACTGGCCCAGGCTGGCGCCGAGGCTGAAGCGCTCCAGATGGGTGTTGCGCTGGCCACGGGCGAGCATCTCGCGGGCGATCTGCATCGCCTTGTATTCCAGGTGGCCGCCGCCGATGGTGTCGAAGGCCTGCGCGGCGCTGATTACCATCTTGGAACCGGCGTTGCGCGGCGTGGAGCCGAGTTCTTCGATAATGGTGACGAGTACGCAGGGTTCGCCGCTGTCTTGCAGCTGGGCTAGGGCACTGATCCAGTTGTTCATGTTTACCTCAACATCTCTGTTGTCAGTTCGGCCGCTATCGCAGGCAAGCCAGCTCCCACACTTGGAATGCGTTCCCCTGTGGGAGCTGGCTTGCCTGCGAAGGCAGCGCCTCGGTCTAGAGCGAAGCCATCTCGGTTTCAGCCGCCTTCACCGTCTGCAACTTGCGCATCTGCTCACACCCCCACAACACCCGCTCCGGCGTCGCCGGCGCATCGATCCTGGGCTGATGACGATAGTCACCCAAACTCGCCACCGCATCCTTGATCGCGCACCACGACGCAATCCCGAGCATGAACGGCGGCTCGCCCACAGCCTTGGAATGGAACACCGTGTCTTCCGGGTTCTTGCGGTTCTCCACCAGCTTCACCCGCAGGTCCAGCGGCATGTCGGCCACGGCCGGGATCTTGTAACTGGCCGGGCCGCTGGTCATCAGCTTGCCTTTGTCATTCCACACCAACTCTTCCATGGTCAGCCAGCCCATGCCCTGGATAAACCCGCCTTCCACCTGGCCGATGTCGATGGCCGGGTTCAGCGAGGCGCCTACATCGTGGAGGATGTCGGTGCGCAGCATCTTGTATTCGCCGGTCAGGGTGTCGACGATCACTTCGCAGCAGGCCGCGCCGAACGCGAAGTAATAGAACGGCCTTCCGCGCGACTGGCTGCGGTCGTAGAAGATCTTCGGGGTCTTGTAGAACCCGGTGCTCGACAGCGAGACCTGGGCGAAATACGCCTGCTGGATCAGCGCCTCAAAGGTCAGGATCTGCTCACGCACGCGCACATGGCCGTTGCGGAACTGCACATCGGCTTCACTCACTTCGTACTTGCGCGCGGCGAATTCCACCAGGCGCTGCTTGATGGTTTCGGCGGCGTTCTGCGCGGCCTTGCCGTTCAGGTCGGCACCGCTGGAGGCGGCGGTCGGCGAAGTGTTCGGGACTTTATCGGTGTTGGTCGCCGTGATCTGTACACGGTCGATGTCCACCTGGAACACTTCGGCCACCACTTGCGCCACCTTGGTGTTCAAACCCTGGCCCATCTCGGTACCGCCGTGGTTCAAGTGGATGCTGCCGTCGGTATAAATGTGGATCAGCGCACCGGCCTGGTTGAGAAAGCTGGCGGTAAACGAAATGCCGAATTTGACCGGCGTCAGCGCCAGGCCTTTTTTCAGGATCGGACTGTGGGCGTTGTACAGGCGAATCGCTTCGCGGCGCTCGGCGTATTGGCTGCTGGCTTCCAGTTCGGCGGTCATCTCTTCGAGCAGGTTGTGCTCGACGGTCTGGTAGTAATGGGTAACGTTGCGCTCGGTTTTGCCATAGTAGTTGGCCTTGCGCACGGCCAGCGGGTCCAGCGCCAGGTGGCGGGCGATGGCGTCCATCACTTCCTCGATGGCGACCATGCCTTGCGGGCCGCCGAAGCCGCGATAGGCCGTGTTGGACGCGGTGTTGGTCTTGCAGCGATGGCCGTTCACCGTCGCATCGCCCAGGTAATACGAATTGTCGGCGTGGAACATCGCGCGGTCGACAATCGAATTGGACAGGTCCGGCGAACAGCCGCAGTTACCCGCCAGTTCCAGATTGATCCCGTGCAGGCGCCCGCTGTCGTCGAAACCCACGTCGTATTCGATATAGAAGGGGTGGCGCTTGCCGGTCATCAGCATGTCTTCCACACGCGGCAGGCGCATCTTGGTCGGCTGGCCGGTGAGGCGCGCGACCACGGCGCACAGGCACGCGGGACTTGCGGCCTGGGTTTCCTTGCCGCCGAAACCGCCGCCCATGCGGCGCATGTCCACGACGATCTTGTTCATCGACACGTCGAGCACTTCGGCCACCAGTTTTTGTATTTCGGTGGGGTTCTGCGTGGAGCAGTAGACGATCATGCCGCCGTCTTCGGTGGGCATCACCGAGGAGATCTGGGTTTCCAGGTAGAAGTGTTCCTGGCCGCCGATGTGCAGCGTGCCCTGGATGCGATTTTTTGCCGTGGCCAACGCACCGGCCGAATCACCGCGCTGGTGGGTGTGGCTGTCGAGCACGAAATGCTTGTTGCGGTAGGCCTGGACCACATCGAGCACCGGTTCCAGGTCTTCATATTCGATCACCGCCGCCATCGCTGCCTTGCGCGCGGTTTCCAGGTCGCGGGCAGCCACCGCCAGCACCACTTGGCCGACGAACTGCACGGTGTCGATGGCCAGCAACGGATCGCCGGGCAGCAGCGGACCGATGTCTTTCAAACCCGGAACGTCTTCGTGGGTAATCACGATGCGCACGCCGTCGAAGGCGTAGCAGGGCGCGGTGTCGATGCTGAGGATTTTCGCGTGGGCGCGGTCGGACAGGCGCGCATACAGGTGCAGCTGGTTGGGGAATTCGAGGCGGTCGTCGATGTACTGCGCCTCACCGCTGACGTGCTTGGCGGCGCTGTCATGCTTGACGCTGCGGCCGACCCCGGAGGTCAGGTCCTGGGCGAACAGCTCGGCCAGTTCGGCCTGGGTTTTTACCACGGCGTGATGGTTAGACATAAGCGGTCACCCGAGTCTCGATATGCGGCGTTTGCAGTTCGATGAAGTATTTGCGCAGCAGGTTCTGCGCGCTGAGCAGGCGGTACTCCTTGCTGGCGCGGAAGTCCGAAAGCGGGGTGAAATCCTCGGCCAGCGCGGCGCAGGCTTGCTCGACGGTGGCGGCATTCCAGGTGGCGCCGATCAATAGCGTTTCGCAGTGTTTGGCGCGTTTTGGCGTGGCGGCCATGCCGCCGAAGGCAACGCGCGCGTCACGGATCACTCCGTTGTCGAGTTTCAAGTTAAAGGCGGCGCAAACGGCGGAAATATCGTCGTCCAGGCGCTTGGACACCTTGTAGGCGCGAAACAGCGCGTGGCCCTTCGGCACGATGATCTTCTCGATGAACTCGCTGTCCTGGCGCGCGGTGACGCGGTAGTCGATGAAGTAGTCCTCCAGGGCCAGGGTACGGCGGGTTTCGCCCTTGCACAGCACGATCTGCGCACCGAGGGCGATCAGCAGCGGCGGCGAATCGCCGATCGGCGAGGCGTTGCCGATATTGCCGCCGAGCGTGCCCTGGTTGCGGATCTGCAGGGAGGCGAAGCGCTGCAGCAGCTCGCCGAAGTCCGGGTAGGCCTGGTGCAGCGCGGTGTAGCAGTCGGAGAGTGCGGTGGCGGCGCCGATTTCCAGGCGATCGTCGAAATCGTCGATGCGCTTC
Source organism: Pseudomonas cedrina subsp. cedrina (assembly GCF_001983175.1). Classification (GTDB taxonomy): domain Bacteria; phylum Pseudomonadota; class Gammaproteobacteria; order Pseudomonadales; family Pseudomonadaceae; genus Aquipseudomonas; species Aquipseudomonas cedrina. The sequence continues at coordinate 38,992 of NZ_MNPW01000001.1, read as the reverse complement.
ATGTCCGCGATGTTGCCAACATAGATCATCACCGGCAGCGTGCGGTGGAACTGGGTGACTTCCAGCGCCAGGTCGGTGCCGCCCGCCAGCAGCCGGGCTTGGGGGTAGGCGTCGTAGAGGTCGGCCAGGTCGGCCACGGTCAGGGGCACCAGGCAGCGTTTGTCGCCGCTGTTGAGTTCGCCGGTTTGCGTCGGCGCGATGGCTTTGAGGCGGGCGATGGTGTCGGCCTGGCGGCTGTCGAACTGGTCTTGCGGCTTGTTGCAGCAGGCCTGCTCGGCGGCGGCGAGGATCGGACGATAACCGGTGCAACGGCACAGGTTGCCGGCCAGGGCTTCATGGGCTTTCTGACTGTCGGGAGCGTCGCTGTTCTTCTGCAGGGCGAACAGCGACATCACAAAGCCTGGGGTGCAAAAGCCGCATTGCGAGCCGTGGCACTCGACCATGGCCTGTTGCACGCTGTGCAGTTGGCCCTGATGCTTGAGGTCTTCGACGCTGATCAGTTGCTTGCCGTGCAACGACGAGACAAAGGCCAGGCACGAATTGAGGCTGCGATAACGGATCTGCTCGGCGCCCTGGTCATTAGTGTGCAGCTCGCCGACTACCACGGTGCACGCACCGCAGTCGCCGCTGGCGCAGCCTTCTTTGGTACCGGGTTTGCCCAAGTGTTCGCGCAGATAATTGAGCACGGTCAGGTTGGGGTCCAGGGCGTGCTCGCTACGGAGTTCCTGGTTGAGTAAAAACTGGATCACGGAAGGCCTCGCAGACTCATTATTGTTGTTAACCGCTTTGCGCCGAATCTAGTCATGTCTGACTTTTCGGTCAACGATTTTCTGACCAGAAGGTCAAGAAATTGCAGTTACAACACTTTCAATTATGGTCCAGTCTTCTGAAACCGGTGATTTTGCAGGCTGATACACGGCAAGCGCTGCTTATTCCGTGCCAAATTCGCCGCCGTGGGCGTAGCGCCATCAGCGGGCCAATGCGCTACACTGCCGCGCTTGTACCGATAGAAGATTTTGAAGGGAAAACATGACGTTCAAGGCGCCGGACAGTCTCGCCGAGCAAATCGCTCACCACCTCGCCGAACGCATCATTCGCGGCGATCTCAAGCCTGGGGAGCGGATCCAGGAGCAAAAGGTCACGCTGGCACTCAATGTCAGCCGTGGTTCCGTGCGCGAAGCCCTGTTGATCCTCGAACGTCGCCACCTGATCGCGATCCTGCCGCGCCGTGGCGCCCACGTTACCGAGCTGACGGCGCACAAAGTGCAGAGCCTGTGCACCTTGATGGGCGAAATGTACATCCTGCTCGGCAATGCGGTCGCCGAAGGCTGGCAGAGCCAGGCGGACATGGCGCCGTTCCTGCAGATCCAGCAGCGCCTGCAGGTCAGCTATGAGCGCGAAGACATCCGCGCCTTCGTTGAAGAAAGCTTCAACGTGATGCGCGCCGCGTACCCCTTCGCCAACAACCCGTATCTGCAGGAGACCGTCGAGAACCTGCAGCCGGCGATGAACCGCGCCTATTACCTGGCCCTGGATCAACGCAAGGCGTCGATGAGCGAATACCTGGCGCTGTTCGAACAACTGCTCGCCGCCGTATTGGCCCGTGACCTGGTACAGATTCGCCAGGTGCTGTCGGCCTACTGCCAGCGCAGCAGCTCGCTGGTCATCGCCGCGTTGGCGGACGCCTAAACGTGCGGCTCAAGTGCATCAAACTGGCGGGGTTCAAATCCTTCGTCGACCCGACCACGGTGAACTTCCCCAGTAACATGGCGGCGGTGGTCGGGCCCAATGGCTGCGGCAAGTCGAATATCATCGACGCCGTCCGTTGGGTGATGGGCGAGAGCTCGGCAAAAAACCTGCGCGGCGAGTCGATGACCGACGTCATCTTCAACGGCTCCACCAGCCGCAAGCCGGTCAGCCAGGCCAGCATCGAACTGGTGTTCGACAACTCTGACGGCACCCTGGTCGGCGAATACGCCGCCTACGCGGAAATCTCCATCCGCCGCAAAGTCACGCGCGACAGCCAGAACAGTTACTTCCTCAACGGCACCAAGTGCCGGCGTCGCGACATCACCGATATTTTCCTCGGCACAGGCCTGGGCCCGCGCAGCTATTCGATCATCGAGCAGGGCATGATCTCCAAGCTGATCGAAGCCAAGCCCGAAGACCTGCGCAACTTTATCGAAGAAGCCGCCGGCATCTCCAAGTACAAGGAGCGCCGTCGTGAGACCGAAAACCGCATCCGCCGCACCCACGAGAACCTCGCCCGCCTGACCGACCTGCGCGAAGAGCTGGAGCGCCAGTTGGAGCGCCTGCACCGCCAGGCCCAGGCCGCCGAGAAGTATCAGGAATACAAGGGCGAAGAGCGCCAGCTCAAGGCGCAACTGTCGGCCCTGCGCTGGCAGGCGCTGAATGATCAGGTCGGCCAGCGCGAAGCGATCATCGGCACCCAGGAAATCAGCTTTGAAGCGCTGGTGGCCGAACAGCGCAACGCCGACGCCAGCATCGAGCGCCTGCGTGACGGGCACCATGACTTGTCAGAGCGCTTCAATCTGGTGCAGGGCCGGTTCTATTCGGTGGGCGGCGATATCGCCCGCGTGGAACAGAGCATCCAGCACGGCCAGCAGCGCCTGCGCCAGTTGCAGGATGACTTGAAGGAAGCCGAACGCGCGCGCCTGGAAACCGAATCGCACCTGGGCCATGACCGCACCTTGCTGCTGACCCTCGGCGAAGAGCTGGACATGCTCACTCCCGAGCAGGAAATCACCAGCGCCGCCGCCGAAGAGGCCGCCGCCGCCCTGGAAGAAGCCGAAACCACCATGCACGCGTGGCAGGAGCAGTGGGACACCTTCAACCTGCAATCCGCCGAGCCACGTCGCCAGGCGGAGGTGCAGCAGTCGCGTATCCAGCAGTTGGAAACCAGCATGGAGCGCCTGGCCGAGCGCCAGCGCCGTCTGCAGGAAGAGCGCGTGTTGCTCGCCGCCGACCCGGAAGACGCGGCGATCCTGGAACTGAGCGAGCAACTGGCCGAGAGCGAAATGACGCTCGAAGAACTGGAAGCCAGCGAAGAACAGCAAGTGGAGCGCCTGGAGCAATTGCGTCAGCAACTGCAACAGGCGACCCAGGCGCAGCAGCAGGCCCAGGGCGATTTGCAGCGGCTCAATGGTCGCCTGGCCTCCCTTGAAGCGTTGCAGCAAGCCGCGCTCGACCCCGGCACCGGCACGGCCGAATGGCTGCGCGATCAGCACTTGGCTGAGCGCCCGCGTTTGGCCGAAGGCTTGAAGGTGGAAGCCGGCTGGGAACTGGCGGTCGAAACCGTCCTCGGCGCCGACCTGCAAGCGGTGCTGGTGGACGATTTTGGCGGCTTCGACCTGGCCGGTTTTGCCCAGGGCGACTTGCGTTTGCTCAGCCCCGCAGCCGATGGCGCGCGTGTGCCGGGCAGCCTGCTGGACAAGGTGGAGGCGGCGATTGACCTGGCGCCGTGGCTGGGCCAGATCAAGCCGGTCGAGTCACTTGAGCAGGCCTTGGCCCAGCGCGGTCAACTGGGCGCCGGTGAGAGCCTGATCAGCCGCGACGGCTTCTGGGTCGGCCGCCACTTCCTGCGCGTTCGCCGCGCCAGTGAAGCCGAAAGCGGTGTATTGGCCCGTGGCCAGGAAATCGTCAACCTCAGCGCCGAACGTGAAGAGCGCGAGGCAACCCTCGAAAGCCTGGAAACCGAACTGCAAACCCTGCGCGCCACCCAGCGCCAACAAGAGACCGGCCGCGAACACCTGCGCCGCCTGTTGCAGGACGAAGCGCGTCAGCAAGGCGAATTGAAGGCTCAGCTCTCGGCGAGCAAAGCCAAGGCCGAACAATTGACCCTGCGCCGCACCCGTCTCGACGAAGAAGTCGCCGAAATGGGCGAGCAGCGCGCGCTGGAACACGAACAGATCGGCGAGGCGCGCCTGCAACTGCAGGAAGCCCTCGACAGCATGGCCCTCGACACCGAGCAGCGCGAACTGCTGTTGGCCCAGCGCGACAGCCTGCGCGAACGCCTCGACCGCGTGCGCCAGGAAGCCCGCCAGCACAAGGACCATGCGCACCAGTTGGCGGTGCGCCTCGGCTCCCTGCGTGCCCAGCACAGCTCCACGGCCCAGGCCCTTGAGCGCCTGGAGATGCAATCCGAACGCCTCACTGAAAAGCGCGAGCAACTGAGCCTCAACCTGGAAGAGGGCGAAGCGCCGCTGGAAGAGCTGCGCCTCAAGCTCGAAGAGTTGCTCGACAAGCGCATGACCGTCGACGAAGAACTCAAAACCGCGCAGATCGCCCTGGAAGACGCCGACCGCGAATTGCGTGACGCCGAAAAACGCCGGACCCAGGCCGAGCAGCAATCCCAATTGATTCGCGGCCAGCTCGAGCAACAACGCATGGAATGGCAAGCCCTGACCGTGCGCCGCAAAACCCTGCAGGACCAGTTGCTGGAAGATGGCTACGACCTGCACGGCGTGCTCAATACCTTGACCGCCGAGGCCAATGAAAAAGACGCCGAAGAAGAACTCGAACGCATTGCCGCACGTATCCAGCGGCTTGGCGCGATCAACTTGGCGGCCATCGACGAATACCAGCAGCAATCGGAACGCAAACGTTACCTGGATGCCCAGAACGCCGACCTGGTTGAAGCCCTGGACACCCTGGAAAACGTGATCCGCAAGATCGACAAGGAAACCCGCAACCGCTTCAAGGATACCTTTGATCAGATTAATGGCGGTTTACAGGCCTTATTCCCAAAAGTTTTCGGCGGTGGCAGCGCTTACTTGGAACTGACGGGCGAAGATCTACTCGATACAGGGGTGACGATCATGGCGCGGCCGCCGGGCAAGAAGAACAGCACCATCCATTTGTTGTCCGGCGGTGAAAAAGCCCTGACCGCATTGGCCTTGGTATTTGCCATCTTCAAGCTGAACCCGGCGCCGTTCTGCATGCTCGATGAAGTTGACGCCCCGCTGGATGACGCTAACGTTGGACGCTATGCGCGCCTGGTCAAGGAGATGTCCCAGACCGTGCAGTTCATCTATATCACCCACAACAAGATCGCCATGGAAATGGCTGATCAGTTGATGGGGGTCACGATGCATGAACCGGGCTGTTCGCGTTTGGTGGCGGTGGATGTGGAAGAAGCGATGGCGATGGTGGAGTCTTGAACCCTGCCCGCAGCGAATTTTCATAGCGTGCGGTAAGACGCTTTACCACCCTGGTGAAAGTGGCAAATGGACATATTTGCTCAAGGCTTTTTGACAGACGGTGTAAAGTTATCTTTGGTCGTGCTAGTTTAATGTCAAATTTTCGTATGCGTGGGCAAAACGTCAGTCAGAACATAGAGTTGGCGCCACGTTTTAAAGCGGTTTGCACAGAGCTAAACCCCTTATTTTTCAGCATTTTTTATTAGAGGCACGGGATTACATGGAAATCGGTCTGCGCGAGTGGCTGATCGTCATCGGCATTATTGTCATTGCCGGTATTCTTTTTGATGGCTGGCGCCGCATGCGCGGTGGCAAGGGCAAGCTCAAATTCCGTCTGGACCGCAACCTGTCCAACTTGCCCGACGACGACGGCAGCGCCGAGCTGCTGGGGCCGCCCCGTGTGCTGGACACCCATAAGGAGCCGCAGCTGGACGAGCATGACTTGCCGTCCATGAGCGCGCCGCTGCGTGAAGCCCGCGAGCCGTCGTCCAAGCGTGGCAAGCGTGGCAGCACCGCTGGCGCCGAGCCGCATCAGGGCGACCTGAACCTCGACGTCGATGAAGGCCCGAGCTTCAGCAGCCGCGACGATGATTTCCCGGATGAAAACGCCGGCAAGAACGCGCCGCGCCAATCGGTCAACGATCAGCCTGCCGCCGAGGAAGTGCTGGTGATCAGCGTGATCTGCCGCGACGCCGCCGGGTTCAAGGGCCCGGCTCTGTTGCAGAACATTCTGGAAAGCGGCCTGCGTTTTGGCGAGATGGATATTTTCCACCGTCACGAAAGCATGGCCGGTAATGGCGAAGTGCTGTTTTCCATGGCCAACGCGGTCAAGCCGGGCACCTTCGACCTGGACGATATCGACCTGTTCAGCACGCCGGCGGTGAGTTTCTTCCTGGGTCTGCCCGGCCCGCGTCACCCCAAGCAAGCATTCGACGTGATGGTGGCCGCGGCGCGCAAGCTGTCCCAGGAACTCAATGGCGAGCTCAAGGACGATCAGCGCAGCGTCCTCACTGCCCAGACCATCGAACACTACCGTCAGCGCATCGTCGAGTTCGAGCGTCGCGCCCTGACACAAAAACGCTGAGGATTGCAACTCGGCGTTGTCGGATAGAATAAGCGCACTACCATTTGAGCAGCTTCGGCTGCTCTTTTGCTTTTTGAGAGAACACCATGACCGCCGCCCACACCCGCATCCTCGAACTGCGCGCTGAACTGGATCAGCACAACTACCGTTACCACGTCCTCGACGAGCCGAGCATTCCGGACGCCGAGTACGACCGGCTGTTCCACGAGCTCAAGGCCCTGGAGGCCGAGCACCCGGAACTGGTCACGCGCGATTCGCCGACGCAGCGGGTCGGCAGCGCGGCGTTGTCTGCGTTCACGCAAGTCAGGCACGAAATCCCCATGCTCAGCTTGGGCAACGCGTTTGATGAGACCACCATGCTTGAGTTTGACCGCCGGGTCACCGAAGGCCTCGACCTGCCGGTGGGCGACCTGTTTGGGAGGGGCGCGGCGGTGGAGTACAGCTGCGAACCGAAGCTGGACGGCCTGGCGGTCAGCCTGCTGTATCAGGACGGCGAGCTGGTACGCGGCGCCACCCGTGGCGACGGTACCACCGGCGAAGACATCAGCGTCAACGTGCGCACCGTGCGCAATATTCCGCTGAAGCTGCACGGCAGCGGCTGGCCGGCGACGCTCGAAGTGCGCGGCGAAGTGTTCATGTCCAAGGCCGGTTTCGAACGGCTCAATGCCTCGCAACTGGAAGTCGGCGGCAAGACCTTCGCCAACCCGCGCAACGCCGCCGCCGGCAGCCTGCGCCAGTTGGACTCGAAGATCACCGCCAGCCGCCCGCTGGAATTCTGCTGCTATGGCATCGGCCAGGTGACGGCGGATATCAGCGACACCCACATCGGCAACCTGAAGCAGTTGCAGCAGTGGGGCATGCCCATCAGCCATGAACTGAGGCTGGCCAAGGGCATTCAGGAATGCCTGGATTACTACCGCGATATCGGCGAGCGGCGTAACAGCCTGGGCTATGAAATCGACGGCGTGGTGTTCAAGGTCAACAGCATTGCCTCGCAGCGTGAACTGGGCTTTCGTGCGCGCGAACCGCGCTGGGCCATTGCGCATAAATTCCCGGCGATGGAAGAGCTGACCGAGCTGCTCGACGTGGAATTCCAGGTCGGCCGCACCGGCGCCGTCACTCCGGTGGCGCGCCTCAAGCCGGTCAAGGTCGCGGGTGTGACGGTTGCCAACGCCACCTTGCACAATATGGATGAAGTGGCGCGCCTGGGCTTGATGATCGGCGATACCGTGATCATTCGCCGTGCCGGTGATGTGATCCCGCAAGTGGTCGCCGTGGTGCCCGAGCGCCGCCCGGAAAACGCCCGTGCGGTGCAGGTCCCCGAGCGTTGCCCGGTGTGCGGTTCCCAAGTGGAACGCACGCAGCTGGTCAAGCGCAGCAAGGGCAAGGAAACCGTCAGCGAAGGCGCGGTGTACCGCTGCGTCGGCCGCCTGGCCTGTGGTGCCCAGCTCAAGCAGGCGATCATCCATTTTGTCTCGCGCCGCGCCATGGACATCGACGGCCTGGGCGACAAGACCATTGAGCAACTGGTGGATGAAAAACTCATCGGTTCGCCGGCCGATCTCTACAAACTCAAGTATGAGCAGATCATCGACCTGGAAGGCTTTGCCGATATCTCCAGCAAAAAATTGATCGCCGCCATCGACAACAGCAAGACGCCCACCCTGGCGCGCTTTATCTACGCGCTGGGCATCCCCGACGTGGGCGAGGAGACCGCCAAGGTGCTGGCGCGCTCCCTGGCTTCCCTGGAGCGGGTGCAGAAGGCTTTGCCGGAAGTGCTGACCTACTTGCCGGACGTGGGCCTGGAAGTGGCGCACGAGATCCACAGTTTCTTTGAAGACAGCCATAACCAGGACGTGATCGGCGCGTTGCTGTCGCCGCAGGAATGTGGCCTGCAATTGCAGGAGCAGGGCGACCTGAGCGCGGAATTCGCCGCCAGCACCACCTTGGGCGGCCTGCTCGATAAATTGCATGTACCGAGCGTCGGCCCGGGCGCTGCGCAGAAACTGGCGGACAAATTCGTCACCCTTGAAGGCGTGATAGCGGCCGACTGGCTGGATATGCGCCAGGCGCTGTCCGAAAAACAGGCCAAGGCCGTGCGCGACTTCTTCGATAACCAAGACAACGCCAGCCGTGCCCTGGCCATCGAGCAACAGCTCAAGGACTTCGGCATGCATTGGTTGAGCGAGAAAAAGGTGGTCGAAGGCTTGCCCGAGGCGGGGCACACCTGGGTCCTCACCGGCTCCCTGGAACTGATGAGCCGCGACGTGGCCAAGGACAAGCTCGAAAGCCTGGGGGCCAAGGTGGCCGGCTCCGTGTCGGCGAAAACCCACTGCGTGGTGGCCGGGCCGGGAGCGGGTTCGAAACTGGCCAAGGCCAGCGAGTTGGGCGTGAAGGTGCTGGACGAAGAGGCCTTCGTGGCCTTCCTGGCCAGGCACAACATCCCGGTCTGACGATCGTTCCCACGCTCCGCGTGGGAATGCCGCCCTGGACGCTCCGCGTCTGCTCTTGAAAGGCATGACGCAGAGCGTCATCGGATGCATGCCCACGCGGAGCGTGGGAACGATCTTGAGAGCGAAATGATCTAGTCTCAGTCACCCAGGGAGAGATCGCCATGTTCCGCTACTTCGAGCAACTCAGTTCGCGCATCGCTGCACCTTTCGTCGCCGGCACCTCTCGCGACAGCAAGGTATGGCAATGTCGTTGCGGGCAGTCCCTGTTCTTTCGCAACAGCCAGTGCCTGGCCTGCCAGGCGTTGCTGGGCTACCTGCCGCAACAAAGCCGCCTGTCCTCCCTGCAGCCCGGCCCGGTCGAAGGTACTTGGCTGCAGGACGACAACCTCGACGCCGGCGCCTTCCGCCGCTGCGCCAACCTTGATACCCCGGCCGCCTGCAACTGGCTGGTCCCGGCCCACAGCACGGCACCGCTGTGCGTCGCATGCAGCCTGAACCGCACCATTCCCGATCTGTCGATCCCGGAAAACCACGAGCGCTGGCGCAAGGTCGAGACCGCCAAGCGCCGCCTGGTCGCGCAGCTGGTCGCCCTGGGCCTGAACGTGGTGCCCAAGAGCGTCGACGAGAACAACGGCCTGGCCTTCGACTTCGTCGGTATCGATCTGGAAGGCAACGCCCCCATGACCGGCCACGCCAATGGCCTGATCACCCTCGACATCAAGGAAGCTGACGACGCTCACCGCGAGAAGGTGCGCGTACAGATGCGCGAACCCTATCGCACCCTGCTCGGGCATTTCCGCCATGAAGTCGGCCACTACTACTGGGACCGCCTGATCGCCAATACCCACTGGCTCGAACCGTTTCGCAACCTGTTCGGCGACGAACGCGCCAGGTACGCCGACGCCCTCGACCAGCACTACCAGAACGGCCCGCGACCCGACTGGCAGCAAACCTGCGTCAGCGCCTACGCCACCATGCACCCCTGGGAAGACTGGGCCGAAACCTGGGCCCATTACCTGCACATGATGGACGCCGTCGACACGGCCCTGGGCTTCGGCATGAGCGCCCGCTCGATGGACCTGGACTACCCGCCATTCCCGCTCGGCACGCTCTACGACCCCGAACACCCCGGCGGTGCCGCGTTCCTGTCGTTCGTCAACGCCTGGATCGAACTGGCCGGCATGCTCAACGAACTGTCGCGCAGCATGGGCCAACCGGACTTTTACCCCTTCGTGCTGCCACCGGCGGTCGTCGCCAAGTTGCACTTCATTCACTTGGTGATTCAGGAGGAGGGCGGCCGCGCGGATGAGGTGATACAAGCGCAGTGACCAGTACCCGGTGATCGACTGTAGTGAGCGGGCTTGCCCCGCGCTGGGTGGCGAAGCCGCCCCAACCCAGGCGACTCGGTTTTAACTGGAGCACCGAGGTGTCTTTATTGGGGCGGCTTCGCCCCCCGGCGCGGGGCAAGCCCGCTCACTACAGAGCCTCAACAAGTGCTTGAGCCCCCTCATATTTTTAATCCAGCGCCAACGGTTGTAACTTCCGATGAGATCGGTACAATGGCCCCGCTTGCCGAGAGGCAGGCGTCGTTATGGTGACCCCATCGGTCCCCCCGCAACGATTACCCGTGAACCTGGTCAGAGCCGGAAGGCAGCAGCCACAGCGGGAACATTGTGTGCCGGGGTGTGGCTGGTGGGGTTGCCTCCATAACGCTCTTCCTTGCAACACCTCCTTCAAATTCAATTCAAAAATGTTTTCACGCCATCTGCCATCGAGCGGTCCATGGCGGCATACTCCAGTGCCCGGCATTCGGAGACAGTACCCGTGGAAAAAGTGGACGACCTCACCCGCGAAAAACTGCGCGAGTGGCAGATGCGGCGCCTGGAGATCAAGGACCGTATCCAATCGCACCCCGAACAGACCCTGGAGTTGTCGAGGGTGCTGGACCTCATGGACGACGAGCACGCCGAGATCCTCAGCCAGGCTGAGATGATCCGCGCGGCTGACGTGAACGATGACCCCGCGCCAGGCGCCGAGCAGGCGGCGCCACCGCTCACGGGCGCCTGCACGCTGCAATTGAATGTGGCGGCGCAGAGTGTCGAAGACTTGCGCAGGCTGCTCGACATGGCCGTCTTCGAACTCCAGCAACAGATCAATGCGATGGCGCCTGGGGCTCAAGCGAGTCGCGGCGGTATGTCGGGCTCGTTGGGCGAATATCGATTCGAGCTGAACAGCCGCGATAATGCCTGACTCCCGCAACATACGTCGGCCCCTGGCTGCGAGGAACTATGCAACCGGAACATTTTGATTTAGCCAGCCCCGTCTTCCTGCCTGTCACGGATGAAACCTGCACGGCCCTGCTCGGCGAGGACGGCGCCAAGGCCCTTGTCGGCCTGACGGATCCGGAACTGGCCGCGGTACTGGTCATTCAGAACCTGGCCCAGGCCGCGGAAAAGGACCTGACCTGCGCTGGCGCCGAGCGCGTCCTGGCCAAGCTGATCGGTTGGGCGGTGGACACCGCGCCGTCAGGTGCCGCGACGTTGCTGTCCGAAGCCCAGCGGCTGTTTGATCCGCGCAAGTTGTACTTCGGTTTCAATGCACTCAAAAATGTGAACCTGCGCCTGCTGTCGGCCGAAGAAGTCGCGGCGCGCGATTACCTGCTGCCTACAGGCAAATGGGACATCGGCTATAAGGTTCGCCACCTGCGCAGCAATGACCCGTTCAGTCAGCAGATGGTCACCCCCCGGCACCGCGAACGCTGGCTCAGCCCGGCCCAGGACAAGTTGGTGCGCACCTTCCGCGCCAACCTCAACGAAGACCTGCATGTGCAAGGCTATGCCGGCATCGGCAAGAGCCATCTGCTGGGCGCCTTGATGGAGTGCCTGCGGCCCGCCCAGACCCTGGTGCTGGCCCGCACCGGAGCCAAGCTGGCGACCCTGCGTGAACGCATGGGCTTGGCGCAAGACAGCAAGGCCGGCTCCACCTTTGCGGCCTTCGCCAAGGCGCTGCTGCAAGGGCCACGCCAACCCGCGCCACACGCGCCGGCCCGAATGCCGGGCAAGAATGAGGTGGCGCAGGCCCTGGATATCCACGGCTGGCGAACTCACGATGGCCCGGCGACGCTGGCTATCTGCCTGAAAGTGCTCGAGCATTATTGTCACTCCAACCATCACAGCTTGTCGGCCAGGCATTTGCCGCATTTCAAGCAACCGCTATCGAACGTGGAGGCCCAAGTGTTGCTGGAGTACTCCAGCCGCATGTGGACTTACCTGGAGGCCAATCCGCATTGGGCCGGTCAGACGGCCTTCGCGGCGCTGCTGCTGATCAAGCGCGCGAGCCTCGAAGGCTGCGTGGTGCCGCCCCGGTACACCCATGTATTGATCGATGAAAGCCAGGACATCCCGCCGTCTTTGTTGCAGATCATCGAGCGCGGCCGCCAGGTGTTGATCACCCTCGGTGACGAGTACCAGTTGGCCAGTGGGGTGATGGTCAGGAGAAAGCGCGAAGTCCGGCACACCGATATCAGTTATTCCGTGCGCTCAGGGCGCAACGTCGAGCGCCTGGTCAACCCGCTGATCAGCGTGCACTCGCAAAAGTGCAAGACGCCGTTCGAAGGCGCCCGGGATGCCGACGTCGGCATCGAACATTACCCCCGGGGCTTCGTGCCGCCGGAAGGCTGCGTGGTGTTGACCGCGTCGCATTGGGACACCATGAAATGGGCCATCCAGTTGCAGCAGGCCAACTGCCCGTTCGGTTTTCCCGACAGCACGGCGCAGCAGGATCTGCAGCGCTTCATGACTAGCGTCATCGCCTTGTTCAAGCCGCAGTTCTACAGCAACGAGCACAACGCAAACGGGCCACATCCGTATTTCAGCGACATGGACGACTGGCAGCAGGTGCGCGATGCCAACCAGTTCGACGAGTCGTTCCTATGGGTTGAAAGTGAGCTCGAAAAAGGCTTCAACGTCGCGGACATCACGCGTTTGAACCGTCTGAGCGGTGTCCCCGGCAAACGCTGCCTGCTGATGCAGGCGCAAGAGGCGGGTGGCATGGAATTCGATCGGGTGCTGCTCACGCCTGAGCTGCTGACCAACGTGAAGTTCAAGGATGCCTACGCGTTCGATCAGCGGCTTTGCGCGGTGTATATCGCCATTTCCCGCGCCAGGGTACAGCTTTACCTGCCTTACGACGTGGTGGAGTGGATCGATTTCCACAAGTCCCAGAAGACCCGGGAATTTCACGGTTACTGAGCAAATAACCTGCCTGTTTCACATCTTTCACAGGTCGCCATGGACAACCTGAATCCACCTTGATAGTTTCCGCCAGCCGCTTGTTTCAGAGTGTAACAAGGGCAGCAAGTTGATATCTAAGTGCTATCACTTTATTAACTAACAAGGATGTCTGTGATGAAAAGCCTGCAAGGGTTGCCGCGTCTTATCAGTGCTTCGGTAGGCGCGCCTGGTAAAGCCCGCAACTTGCCCGCCGATGTGCAGTGCATCCAGTATTTATTCAATCTGATCATCCCCAAGCTGGGTTTTCCGCTGGCCGAAAACGGTAAATGCGACGGCCAGTTGGTGCAGTGCATCAGCCAGTACCAGTTCCGTCATCTCAAATACGCCCATCCCGATGGGGTGATTGACCCCACGGGCCGCACCTTCAACAGCCTGATTGAAGAGGCGGTGAAGGTGCCGGTCAAGGCTTTCCCGAGCATGCGCATCCCGAGCTTTCTGAATGCGTTCGGCAACAATTCTGGGGATGCGGTGCAGGCCACGGTCAATGTGTACCTGGACCGCATGCGCGCAATGATCGAGGCCGAGCGCCGCAATCGCCAACTGATACTCCAGGCCACGTGCGATGGGGGCATGACCCTCAGCGAGACGGACTTTCAAAATGCTGCCACTCAGTTGGGAGGCGGTATTTCAGTGAATATCATCAAGGCCTTCGCCACCGTGGAATCCGGCGGCCGTTCGGGCTTCGGACCGGCCAGGCTGCCGGTGATTGCGTTTGAAGGGCACGTGTTTCGCAAGTACACCAAGAACATCTACGACCAGGCGCACCCGCTGCTGTCTTACCCCTACAAGAAAAAGGCCGGGCCGCAGTGGCAGATCAATAACAAGGACCAGATCAAGGCCTGGGAAACCATGGCTACTGCCTTTGCCTTGGACCAGGAAGCTGCGCTGATGTCGGCGTCCTGGGGCATGTTCCAGGTCATGGGGTTCAACTACGGTTCATGCGGTTACAAGACGGTGTTCGAGTTGGTCGCGGCCTTGAAAGTGAATGCCGGCAGTCAACTAAAGGCATTCCTCGGCTTTTGCAGCAAGAACCCGGCGTTGATGACGGCCATGAAAGCCAAGGACTTCACTTCCATGGCATTCAATTACAACGGCAAGGACTACGGCAACTATGACGTCCTTATGCAAAAAGCCTACGAGAAACTTGAAGGGAAAAAATAAGATGATGCGTTTTCTAGCGATGGGTGTGTTGTCGTTAAGCGCCGTGGCGTCTGCCTTTGCCGGTTCGCCCGAGCTGCGCTCAGGCCAATACGAAGGGCTGAAGCTGGCGGTGACACCGCAGCATCAGGTCGAAGGCTATTACGCCGAAGCCATGGGCGAGGGCGTGACGCGCGGTTGCACGTTCTACCTGCAAGGCAAACCCGACGCGCTGACCACCTGGCAAGACGAAACCTACCCCGGCAGCGTGGCACCTTCGTCGGACGGCGTAACCCTGACGGTGGAACAGGGTCGCCAGCATCCCGGTTGCCTCAATGTATTGATGCCGGAGATCGCCACCGGCCTGGACCTGACCCAGACGGCCAGCAAGCCGTGGATCGGCCTGGTGAAAGTGTCCGCCGACAAGGCTTACCTGCTGAAGAATCCCAGCGCCAAGGCCACCAAGCGCCCGTATATCGTCAAGGATGACGTCGTCGGTGTGCTGGCCTTCAAGGACGGCTGGGCCCAGGTCGAGTTCATCAATGCCGAGGACCGTTCGTTTACCGGCTGGATCAGCCAGGATCAGTACAGCCGTTTGTCTGCGCCCAAAAGCTGATTTTCGATAACGACGCAAGCCAGCTCCCACTTTTTGATCAGTGTTCAGCCGAAGGTCTCGCGCAACAACCCGGCAAACGCATCCCGCGCCAGATGCCGCTGGGTGTCTTTGTGCCAGAACAGCAGGTTGTCCACCGCCTGCAGTTCGTCAAACCGGTACGACGCCAGTTGGTCGGCCTGTTCATAGCGGCCCAGGATGCCTTCCGGCGCCAGCGCCACACCAATGCCCGCGCTGACGCAACCGATGATCGTGCCCCAACTGGCATAGCTGGCCACGGCCGGCTGGAAAGCATGGGGCTTGAGCCAGTTCTCCAGCGCCGCACGGTAAGGACAACCGGGTGGCCATACCAGCAACGTGCGGCCGGCGAGGTCGGCAGCGCTGCGGATTGGCTCGCTGCTTGCACTTGCGATCAGCACCAGGCGTTCGCTGTAGACCACGCTGTGTTCGAGCTTTGCGCGTTTGTTGCCGGCGGCCACCAGCGCCACATCCAGGCGGTGGTGTTGCAGGTCGTCGAGCAGTTCGCTCCAGGCGCCGGTCACCAGTTCCAGGCTGACATCCGGGTAACGCCGGTGATATTCCGCCAACAGTGGCGGCAGACGGCCGCTGGCGCTGGACTCCACCGCTCCGATGCGCAGGGTGCCCCGGGGAATGGCGTCAGCGTCGACGGCGCGTTTGGACTCTTCCACCAGGGCCAGGATGCGTTCGCAATACTCCAGGAATATCTCGCCCGCCGCGCTGATCGCCAGCCCACGCCCGGCGCGGATAAACAAGGGCGTGCCCAACTCGGCTTCCAGTTGCTTGATCCGCGTGGTGATGTTGGACGGCACACAGTGCAACCGCAGGGCGGCCTGGGCCACGCTGCCGGTTTGCGCCACGGCTCGCACCATGTTCAGTTGGGCCAGTTCCATTGCTCAGTTCCAATGATTTCAGAAGTCAGAAACGCTTAATTGTCCTACGCCTCGGGCCGGCCAAGACTGACGGCATCCTTTCTCAGTATCCGGATGCCTTCGATGAATACTCCGTCACCCCTGAAGCTTACGCTAGTCATCGCCAGCGTCATCCTCTGCTGGGCCTATTCGCCGATTGGCGTGCACATGGGGCTGCGCAGCTACAGCCCCGGCCACCTCGCGCTGCTGCGGTTCCTGATTGCCTCGCTGTTCATGGCCGCTGTGGCGCTGGTGACGGGCATTGGCCGGCCGCGCCTTGGGGATATCCCATGGCTAATGGTGTTGAGTTTTTTCGGGGTTTTCCTGCACCACACCAGCCTTAACTACGGGCAACAGTTCGTGACGGCGGCGGCGTCCAGCGTACTGGCACAATCGGCGCCGTTGTTCAGTGTGTTGATCGCGTTTTTCTGCTTGAAGGAGCGGGTCAGCTTCTGGCGCTGGAGCTGCGTGCTGCTCGGTTTGCTTGGCGTGATGGTGGTGATCTGGGGCGACCAGGGCGTGGGCGATATCGACCCGCGTGGCTTGCTGATCCTGCTGGCGGCGGTGTCGTGGAGCCTTTACTTCGCCATCCAGAAACACTATGCCCATCGTTATAGCCCGCTGACGATGGCCTGCTACATGGTGTGGGCGGGCACCTTGATGCTCTGCGTGAACCTGCCAGGCTTGCCCGCTGCGGTGGCGCAGGCACCGTGGGCGGACAACCTGGCGATGCTGGTGCTCGGCATTTTCCCCAGTGCCTTGGCGTACCTGGCGTGGGGCTATGTGTTGAAGCATGTCGAGGTCAGCCGCGCGTCGGTGGCGATGTACCTGATCCCGCCGGTGGCCATGGCCCTGGCGGCGAGGCTGCTGGGTGAGCATATCGCTCTGCAGGTGGTGCTGGGCGGTGGGATTGTGCTGGCCAGCGTGGCGGCGATCAGCCTGGAGAGGCGTTGATCTGGCTGATCTTGCCCGGCTTTTCAGCGCCAATCAGCAGCGCTTGATCAGATTAGGCGAGCGTGCCGGATGCAATTTCCCCCTTGCTCCGCTAGCATTACCGGCTTCCGCTTCCCAGTTGCGACGGTTTTCGATGAGTTATCAGGTTCTTGCACGTAAATGGCGCCCGCGCTCGTTCCGCGAAATGGTCGGCCAGACCCATGTGCTCAAGGCTCTGATCAATGCCTTGGACAGCCAACGGCTGCACCACGCCTACCTGTTTACCGGTACGCGGGGGGTGGGCAAGACCACCATTGCACGCATCATCGCCAAATGCCTGAACTGTGAAACCGGCATCACGTCAACGCCGTGCGGTACCTGCTCGGTGTGCAAGGAAATTGACGAAGGGCGTTTCGTCGACCTGATCGAGATCGACGCCGCGAGCCGCACCAAGGTCGAAGACACCCGCGAGCTGCTCGACAACGTGCAATACGCGCCCAGCCGTGGTCGCTTCAAGGTCTACCTGATCGACGAAGTGCACATGCTGTCCAGCCATTCCTTCAACGCGCTGTTGAAAACCCTGGAAGAGCCGCCGCCCTACGTCAAATTCATCCTGGCCACTACCGACCCGCAGAAACTCCCTGCAACGATTCTGTCGCGGTGCCTGCAGTTCTCCTTGAAAAACATGACCCCCGAGCGGGTGGTCGAGCATTTGACCCACGTGTTGGGCGTCGAGAACGTACCGTTCGAAGACGATGCACTCTGGCTGCTCGGCCGCGCCGCCGATGGTTCGATGCGTGACGCCATGAGCCTTACCGACCAGGCCATTGCCTTTGGTGAAGGCAAGGTCATGGCTGCCGACGTGCGCGCCATGCTCGGTACCCTGGACCACGGCCAGGTGTTCGACGTGCTGCATGCGCTGATCGAAGGTGACGCCAGGGCGTTGCTCGAAGCGGTGCGCCACCTGTCGGAGCAGGGCCCGGACTGGAACGGCGTGCTCTCGGAAATCCTCAATGTGCTGCACCGCGTCGCCATCGCCCAGGCCTTGCCCGAGGGTGTCGACAATGGCCATGGCGACCGTGACCGTGTGTTGGCGCTGGCCCAGGCGTTGCCGGCCGAAGATGTGCAGTTCTACTACCAGATGGGCCTGATCGGTCGCCGCGACCTGCCCCTGGCCCCGGACCCGCGCGGCGGTTTTGAAATGGTGCTGCTGCGGATGCTGGCCTTCCGGCCCGCCGATTCGGCCGACGCGCCGAGACAGCCGCTAAAGCCAGTGGGGATCAGCCAGGCCACAGTTGATTCCGCCAAACCAGTGGCTGGCGCGGCGGTGACTGCGCCAGTGGTCGCTGCGCCGTCTCGTGAGCCTGAGCCGCCCGCACCGGTGCCGGAGCCCGTGGTCGCAGCGCCCGTGGTCGAGCCCGAACCGGTCAAGGAACCTGAGCCGGTCGTTGACCTGCCGTGGAATGCTCCGCAAGACACCCAGGCCGACGTCGAGCAGGCGCCTGCCGTGGAGCCGGTGCTGGAAACCAGCGGCGAGCAGCCCGAGCTGACGCCGATGCCTACGCCGACTCCGGACAGCGTGGTGCCCGATGCCCCCGAGTGGACCTCTGCGCCTATCCCGGAGCCCACCGTGGCCCAGGTGGAGGCCGCCACCCCGGGCATCGACCTCGACGACGAACCGCCGCTGGACGAAGACTACATCGAGCCGGACATGGACTCGGCCTACAGTTACCTGGACGAACTGGCCAGCGAACACACCGCCGAGCCGGCCCCCGAGCCCGAGGCGGAACCGGCGGCGGCCCCGGCCACCGGCCTGGCCCTGCAATGGTTGGAATTGTTCCCGAAACTGCCGATTTCCGGCATGACCGGCAGCATCGCCGCCAACTGCACCTTGATCTCCATCGAGGGCGATCACTGGCTGCTGCACCTGGACCCGGCCCACAGTGCGCTGTTCAACGCCACCCAGCAACGCCGCTTGAACGATGCGCTGAACCAGTACCATGGGCGCACGCTGACCATCACCATCGAGCTGATCAAGCCCGAACAGGAAACCCCGGCCCAGGCCGCGACGCGCCGGCGTATCAATCGCCAGCGCGAGGCCGAGGATTCGATCCAGGGTGATCCGCTCATCCAGCAAATGATGCAACAGTTCGGTGCGGTCGTCCGTCACGATACTATTGAACCTGTCGACGTCCCGGTGCCCCAAGCATCATGAAACCGGGCTACTAAACTGATCCACGTACTTTTGAGGTGATTCCCATGATGAAAGGTGGCATGGCCGGCCTGATGAAGCAGGCGCAGCAGATGCAGGAAAAGATGGCCAAGATGCAGGAAGAACTGGCCAACGCCGAAGTCACCGGTAAAGCCGGTGGCGATATGGTCAGTGTAGTGATGACCGGTCGTCACGACATCAAGCGTGTGAGCATCGATCCAAGCCTGCTCGAAGGCGTCAGCGATGACGACCGCGAAGTGCTGGAAGACTTGTTCGCCGCCGCGGTCAACGACGCCGTGCGCAAGATCGAAGCCAGCAGCCAGGAAAAAATGGGCGGCGTGACCGCCGGCATGCAACTGCCGCCAGGCATGAAGCTGCCGTTCTGATCGGCTAGCTGAACTCAAATGCCAGGCTCGATGCCTGGCATTTTTTTTGCGTGGCAGAGCAACTCTGGGAGCTGGCTTGCCTGCGATGCGGACAACTCGGTGTTGATCGTTCCCACGCTATCGATCTGAACCCCAACCGCATGCTGAGGGTCTGCACCCTATACCGCTGCATTCGCTAAAGGAGTTCCTCATGTCTCAAGAACCCACACTGAACCAGCGCATCGTCCTGGTCTCACGCCCCCAAGGCGCACCGACCCCGGAAAACTTCCGCCTGGAGCGTGTGAATCTGCCGGAGTTGGCCGACGGCCAGGTCCTGCTCAAGACGCTCTACCTGTCCCTCGACCCCTATATGCGCGGACGCATGAGCGACGCACCGTCCTACGCAGCTCCGGTGGAAATCGATGAAGTGATGACCGGTGGCGCTGTCAGCCGTATCGAGCAGTCGCGTAATCCGAAATTCGAAGTGGGCGACCTGGTGGTCGGCTCCACAGGGTGGCAGAGCCACAGCATTTCCGACGGGCGCAACTTGATGCCGGTGCCCAAGGGCTTGGCCAGTCCGTCGATGGCCTTGGGCGTGCTGGGCATGCCGGGCATGACCGCCTACATGGGCCTGATGGACATCGGCCAGCCCAAGGCCGGCGAAACCCTGGTGGTGGCGGCTGCGTCGGGTGCAGTGGGCTCGGTGGTGGGGCAAGTGGCCAAGCTCAAGGGCCTGCGGGTGGTCGGTATCGCGGGTGGCGCCGACAAGTGCCGCTACGTGGTGGACGAATTGGGTTTTGATGCCTGTATCGACCACAAGAGCGCCGAGTTTGCCGATGAGTTGGCCCAGGCGTGCTTCAGCGGTATAGACATCTATTTCGAAAACGTCGGCGGCAAGGTGTTCGACGCCGTGGTGCCCTTGCTCAACCCCAAGGCGCGCATCCCGCTGTGCGGACTGATCGCCGGCTACAACGCCCATGAAGCACCCACTGGTCCTGACCGCCTGCCGGCGCTGCAGCGGACCTTGCTGACCAAGCGCGTGCGTATCCAGGGCTTTATCGTGTTCGATGACTACGGTGATCGCCAGCCTGAGTTCCTCAGCGCCATGGCGCCGTGGGTGCGCGACGGCAAGATCAAGTTCCGCGAGGATGTGGTCGACGGCTTGGAACAGGCGCCCGAAGCCTTCATCGGTTTGCTGGAAGGGCGCAAC
This sequence comes from Pseudomonas cedrina subsp. cedrina, assembly GCF_001983175.1. GTDB lineage: Bacteria > Pseudomonadota > Gammaproteobacteria > Pseudomonadales > Pseudomonadaceae > Aquipseudomonas > Aquipseudomonas cedrina. The sequence continues at coordinate 18,545 of NZ_MNPW01000001.1, read as the reverse complement.
TTCGGCAAGCTGGTGGTGCGGGTCGCTCAGGATTGAGCATTTGACGCTAATCCGAGGCGCGGGTATAAACCGCGTCTCGTTGTTTTGTCGGACCCTTCGCCCATGAGCTTCAGCCCCCTGATTCGCCAACTGATCGACGCCCTGCGCACTTTGCCGGGCGTGGGCCAGAAAACCGCCCAGCGCATGGCGCTGCAACTGCTTGAGCGCGATCGCAGCGGCGGCACCCGGTTGGCCCAGGCCCTGAGCCAGGCCATGACCGGAGTAGGCCACTGCCGCCAGTGCCGCACGCTTACCGAAGAAGAACTCTGCCCGCAATGCGCCGACCCGCGCCGCGACGATACGCTGCTGTGCGTCGTGGAAGGGCCGATGGATGTGTACGCGGTGGAACAGACCGGCTATCGCGGGCGTTACTTCGTGCTCAAGGGCCATCTGTCGCCGTTGGACGGCCTGGGCCCGGAAGCCATCGGTATCCCGCAACTGGTGGCGCGCATCGAAGCGCAGGGCACCTTTACTGAAGTGATCCTGGCCACCAACCCGACGGTGGAAGGCGAGGCGACCGCGCACTACATCGCCCAATTGCTGACCAACAAAGGCCTGATCACCTCGCGTATCGCCCATGGCGTGCCGTTGGGCGGCGAGCTGGAGTTGGTGGATGGCGGGACGTTGGCGCATTCGTTTGCCGGCCGCAAGCCGATCGCGCTCTAAAGAACTGAACAATCCCACAGTGGAATGCATTCCCCTGTGGGAGCCGGGCTTGCCCGCGATGACGTCGGTTCGGTTAGCCGTTAACGCTCGGTCAACGCAAACTGCGTCAGGCAAAAAGTGGGAATCCCCATATCTTCCAAGCGCTGCGACCCACCCAGCTCCGGCAAATCGATAATCGCCGCCGCTTCGAAAATCTTCGCGCCCATGCGCCGTACCAGGTTCGCCGCCGCAATCAATGTACCGCCCGTGGCGATCAAGTCATCGAATATCAACACCGAGTCGCCCTCGCACAGGCTGTCCGCGTGCACCTCCAAAAAGGCCTCGCCGTACTCGGTCTGGTAACCCTCGGCCAGCACGTCCGCTGGCAGCTTGCCTTGCTTGCGGAACAGCACCAGCGGCTTGTTCAGTTGATAGGCAATGATCGAACCGATCAGGAAACCGCGCGCATCCATCGCGCCGATATGGGTGAACTCGGCTTCGACATAACGGTGGGCAAAACTGTCCGCCACCAGGCGCAGGGCGCGGGGCGATTGGAACAGGGGGGTAATGTCACGAAAGATCACCCCAGGCTTGGGGAAGTCGATGACGGGGCGGATCAGGGATTTGATGTCGAACGAATCAAAGGTCATCGTCGAAGAGTCCTGGGCTGGAAACGGACGCCGAGTATACCTGCGGCCTCGCCGATTGGCGCGGCCGCGCGTGTCTGCGTCAGCCCTCCAGCGAGCCACCCGCCAGTGCGCACAGTTGGATCGGGTCGAGGATATGCACTTCCTTGCCCTCGGCGGCAAGCAGTTCGTTCTGCTGGAAACGGGTGAATACACGGGACACGGTCTCCACCGCCAGGCCCAGGTAGTTGCCGATTTCATTGCGCGACATGCTCAGGCGGAACTGGTTGGCCGAGAAGCCACGGGCACGGAAGCGTGCCGACAGGTTGACCAGGAAAGTAGCGATGCGCTCGTCGGCGGTCTTCTTCGACAACAGCAGCATCATTTGCTGGTCGTCACGAATCTCGCGGCTCATCACGCGCATCAATTGACGGCGCAGTTGCGGCAACTGCAGGGCCAGTTCGTCCAGGCGCTCGAAGGGGATTTCGCACACCGACGTCGTCTCCAGCGCCTGGGCCGACACGGGGTGCATCTCGGTGTCCATGCCCGACAACCCCACCAGCTCGCTGGGCAGGTGGAAACCGGTGATCTGCTCTTCGCCGCCGTCGCTCAGGCTGAAGGTCTTCAATGCGCCCGAACGCACTGCATAGACGGAGTCGAACTTGTCGCCCTGGCGAAACAGAAACTCGCCTTTTTTCAGCGGGCGACCGCGTTTAACGATCTCGTCCAACGCATCCATGTCTTCCAAATTCAACGAAAGTGGCAAGCAGAGGGGAGCCAGGCTGCAATCCTTGCAGTGGGCCTGGCCGTGAGCGCGCAGTTTGACTGGCTCGGACATTTCTTAAATCCTTGTGGGAAAACACACATAAGACGTAAGGGTAACTTACTGGGGGGCGCTGAGGCCAGCGTGTACAAAAAAACCACGTCGGTATAAAGATTTTTGTATCGGGGCCGATACAGCAGGCACATCTATTAGTCGGAGCTGGATCATGTCTGTTATCGCGGCCTACAACCCTTCCATCCGTATTCCGACGGTACCGAACGCAAACCCGATTACCGAGCTCAAGGAACAGGCACCCACCGATGAAACCACTGCGGCGCCCAAGGTGGTTGAGGGAGTGAAGGTGACTATTTCCGGCGAAGCCTTCAAGGCCGCGGGTGCGGCCAAGAGTTCCAATGCGGATATTGATGACAGCGGCCTGGATGACAACGTCAAGCAGGTGCTGAAAATGATTCGCCAGTTGAAACAGCAGATCGCCGAAAAGCAGGCCGAACTGGCGGCGGTGGCGGCGGCCAATAACCTGTCACCTGAGGAGGCACGTGCCAGGACCAGCGCCTTGCAGAGCGAGATCAGTTCCCTGCAGGCTGGCCTGATGTCGGCCCAGACTTCACTGGCCAAGTCGATGAAAGGCATGAGTGCCGAGGACTCGATGAAGGCCGCCTCACTGTCGATGTAAGCTCAGATCACCCGTGAAAATCGTTGCCTGTTCTGGTGTTCCAGATAGGCATCGAACACCATGCACACCGAGCGCACCAGCAGGCGCCCGGCAGGCAATACACGAATGCCCTGGGCGTCGAGTTCGATCAGGCCATCTGCGGCCATGGCCTCAAGTTGCGGCCAGATGTCGTCGAAGTACCCGCGAAAATCCAGATTGAAGGCCTGTTCGATCCCCTCGAACGCCAGGCTGAAATTACAGATCAACTGCTGGATCACCTCCCGCCGCAACCGATCATCCGTGGTGCACACCAGCCCACGGCTGGTGGCCAGTTGCGCGCCGGCCAAGGTGTTCTGGTAACCGTTGAGGTCACTGCTGTTCTGGCAGTACAGGTCGCCGATCTGGCTGATCGCCGACACCCCGAGCCCGATCAAGTCGCAATGGCCGTGGGTGGTGTAGCCTTGGAAGTTGCGTTGCAAGGTGCCTTCTTCCTGGGCGATGGCCAGCTCATCGTCGGGCAGGGCGAAGTGGTCCATGCCGATGTAGCGGTAGCCGGCCTGGGTCAGTTGCTCGATGGTGGTTTGCAGCATCAGCAGTTTTTCCGCCGGGGAGGGCAGGTCGTCGGTATTGATGCGCCGCTGCGGCATGAAACGTTCCGGCAGGTGGGCGTAGTTGAACACCGACAGACGATCGGGTTGCAGCTTGATCACTTCTTCCACGGTGCGCGCGAAGTTGATCGGCGTTTGCTTGGGCAAGCCGTAGATCAGGTCGATATTGATCGAGCGAAATTGCAGGGTGCGCGCTGCCTCGATCACCGCACGGGTTTCTTCCAGGCTTTGCAGGCGATTGACCGCGCGTTGCACCTCGGGGTCGAGGTCCTGCAGGCCGATGCTGACGCGGTTGAAGCCCAGTTCACGCAGCAGGCCCATGGTGGCCCAGTCGGCTTCGCGAGGGTCGATCTCGATGCCGTAGTCGCCGGAATCATCGTCCAGCAGGTTGAAGTGCCGGCGCAGGCACGTCATGACCTGGCGCAGTTCATCGTGACTGAGAAACGTCGGGGTGCCGCCGCCGAAATGCAGTTGCTCCACCGGTTGTTTGGGATCGAGGTGGCAGGCCACCAGCTGGATTTCCTGCTCCAGGCGTTGCAGGTAGGCCTGGGCGCGACCACGGTCCTTAGTGATGACCTTGTTGCAGGCGCAGTAGTAGCAGATGTTCGCGCAGAACGGCACATGCAGGTACAGCGACAAGGGGCGCGCGGCCTTGCGGCTGTCGCGCAGGGCGTGGAGCAGGTCGAATGTACCGACCTGGCTGTCGAATTGTACGGCGGTGGGGTAGGACGTGTAGCGCGGTCCCGCCAGGTCGTAGCGGTGAATCAGATTGACGTCCCAACGAATGGCGTCGAGCATGCGGGCGGTCCCCCGGATTGGCTGGTGGGCCGAGTCTAGGGGCTGGCTGGCGCGGCCACCTTGATTTGCATCAACAGGGAGCGGCGCTATGCCACATCGTCAATCAGTGTCCCATCAGCCAGTGCTGGTGGGGCCCAGGCAATGTCCATAGGCCAAACAGGATCACCAGCACGCCACCCGCCCTGCGCACGCTGCGTTTGCGCAGCAGCGCGGTGACACGCTCGGCCGCAAGCCCGGTGGCCAACAGCACCGGCCAGGTACCCAGGCCGAACGCCAGCATCAGCAACCCGCTGTCCAGCGCATTCCCCTGGCTCGCGGCCCATAGCAGGGTGCTATAGACCAACCCGCACGGCAACCAGCCCCACAGCGCGCCCAGCAGCAACGCGCGCGGCAGGCTCGACACCGGCAGCAGGCGGTTGGCGACGGGCTGGATAAAGCGCCACAGGCCGCGACCGAGGCTTTCGATGCGGGTGAGGCCGCTCCACCAGCCAGCCAGGTACAGGCCCATGCTGATCAACAACAGCCCGGCAAGCACACGCATGAACATCGCCGCCGGGCTGTTCGCCACTGCCCAACCGGCCAGGCCAATCAATACGCCGGCGACGGCATAGCTGAGCACCCTGCCCAAATTGTATGCCAGCAACAGTCGAAACCTGCGGCCGCGCTGCTCCCTGGGGATCGCCAGGGTCAGCGCGCCCATCAACCCGCCGCACATGCCCAGGCAATGGCCGCCGCCCAGCAGGCCGAGGATCAGCGCGGAAACCAGCAGCGGCGCCAATTCAAGCATGGGGCGGGTCTTTGGGCGCGGACGGTTGCTCGGGGCCGTTGGCTTCGTCGACGGCGGCGAGGTGGTTCGGGTCCTGGTCGTCGAACAAGACGCTGTGGGCCGGGCCGTCGAGGTCGTCGTACTGGCCGCTGTCCACCGCCCAGAAGAAGATGTAGATGGCCACGCCCACTAACAGCAGCGCCGCCGGAATCATGACGTATAAAGCTGGCATCTGCACTCCATGCCCGCGCGGCTCAAGCCGGCAGCGGACGGGTTACTGAGGGGGCTCGTGCCACCGGCGCGCTCGGCAGGCGAGTCAGGCGCAGGGCATTGAGCACCACGGTCAACGAACTGAGGGACATGCCGACCGCGGCCCAGATGGGTGTGATCCAACCCAGGGCGGCAAACGGCAGCATGAGGCCATTGTATAGGCCTGCCCACAGCAGGTTTTCAACAATCACCCGACGGGTGCGCCGTGCCAGGGTAAAGGCGTGTACCAGAGCGTCCAGGCGGTTGGAGAGCAACACGGCGTCGGCGCTGGTCTTGGCCAGGTCGGTGGCAGTGCCCATGGCCACGCTGATATCCGCAGCGGCGAGCACCGGCACATCGTTGACGCCGTCGCCGAGCATCAGCACCTTGCGGCCTTCCTGGTGCAGCCGTTGCAGCACGTGCAGCTTGTCATCGGGGCGCAGGCCGCCATGGGCTTCGTCGATACCCAGCTCCAACGCGACGCTTGCGACCATTGGTGAGCTGTCTCCGGACAGCAGCAACGTGCGCCAGCCGCGCGCCTTGCAGGCCGCCAGCAGCGCAGGCGCGTCACTGCGCAGGCGATCGTCGAGCACGAACCAGGCCAGTGCGCCTTCGCGGTCGCCCAGCAGCAGCCATTGGCCGCCATCCTGCGGCGCGGCCGGGATCGGGCAACCACTGAGTTCACAGACAAAGCCCGGTTGGCCGATGCGCAGTTGGCGCGCGCCCACGCGGCCTTCAAGGCCAAGCCCGGGCGAACTGACGACTTCGTCGGCGGCCAGCGTCGCGCGTCCGAAGGCGCGGGCAATCGGGTGTTCGGAACGGTCTTCCAGGGCGGCGGCGAGGCTCAGGCACAGGTCCGTGCTCAAGTTGCCCAGTGGCCGGATGGCACTCAATACCAGGCGTCCTTCGGTCAGGGTGCCGGTCTTGTCGAAAATCACCGTATCGATCTGGTTCAGTCCTTCCAGCACATGGCCGCGGGTCAGCAGCAGGCCGAGTGTGTGCAAGGTGCCGGTGGCGGCGGTGAGGGCGGTGGGCGTGGCCAGGGACAACGCGCAGGGGCAGGTTGCCACCAGCATCGCCAGCACAATCCAGAATGCTCGCGACGAATCCAGCTGCCACCATAACAACCCGATCAGGACGGCTGCGATCAGCGAGCACAGCAGGAACCACTGTGCGGCGTGATCGGCGATCCGGGCCAGGCGCGGTTTCTCGGCCTGGGCCCTTTCCAGCAGGCGCACGATGGCGGACAGGCGGGTGTCATGGCCCAAGGCGCGTACTTCCACAATCAATGCTCCCTCGACATTGAGCGTGCCCGCCGTGACCGCATCCCCGACTTGCCGGGGTTGCGGCAGGTACTCACCGGTAAGCAGCGACTCATCGATACTGGACTGGCCGTCGAGGATCAGGCCATCCGCCGGCAGCACGGCGCCAGGGTGCACCAGCACGCGATCGCCCAAGGCCAGCTCCGGGAGCAGGATGCGTTCGCTCTGGCCATCGGCCTTGAGCCGCAGGCACGAGGCGGGCAGCAGGTTGACCAGTTGCGCGGTCGCCGCAGCCGTACGCTCGCGGGCACGGCGCTCGAGGTAACGCCCGGCCAGCAGGAACAGCGCAAACATGCCCACCGCGTCGAAGTACAACTCACCGGTGCCGGTGATCGCGGTCCAGATCCCCGCCAGATACGCGCCGCCGATGGCCAGTGAAACCGATACATCCATGGTCAGGTGGCGTGTGCGCAGGTCGCGCAGGGCACCCTTGAAAAACGGTGCGCAGCTGTAGAACACGATGGGTGTTGTCAGAAACATCGCCACCCAGCGCAGGATCACATGCAGTTCCGGGCTCAGGTCGACATTGAATTCCGGCCAGGTCGCCATGGTTGCCATCATGGCCTGGAACCACAGCAGCCCGGCCACGCCCAATTGACGCAGGGCCAGGCGATTTTCGCTGGCCAGTTGCTCGGCGGCGCGGTCAGCCTGGTAAGGGTGGGCGGAGTAACCGATATGCCGCAGTTCGCTCAACACTTGGCTCAACGGCAGTTGCCCGTCAGCCCAGCGCACATGCAAACGATGGTTGGACAGGTTGAGCCGCGCCTCGGCCACGGCGGGCAGGCTGCGCAGGTGCTTCTCGATCAGCCAGCCACAGGCGGCGCAACTGATGCCTTCCATCAGCAAGGTGGCTTCGGCGAGTTCGCCGTCGTGGCGCACAAAGGGTTTTTGCACATCGGCGCGGTCGTACAGCGCCAGCTCATCCACCAGTTGCACCGGCAGCGCTTCAGGGTTGGCCGAGGCTTCGCTGCGGTGCTGGTAGTAGCTCTCCAGGCCGCCGGCCACAATTGCTTCGGCCACCGCCTGGCAACCTGGGCAGCAGAGTTCCCGGCGTTCGCCGAGGATCACCGCGGTGAAGCGGCTGCCCGGCGGGACGGGCAGGGCGCAGTGGTAGCAGGGGGTTGGGCTGGTCATGGCTTAGTTCCGCAGATCGTTCCCACGCTCTGCGTGGGAACGCCTCGCTGGACGCTCCGCGTCCGCTTTTGTGACGCGCAGCGTCACGGGCTGCATTCCCACGCGGAGCGTGGGAACGATCAAATTACTTCTTCAGATCTTCGGCGCCCTGCAACGGCTCATCGCCCAGCAGCAGGTCCTTGTCGTGGCTGACCTCTTCCTCCTCGAACAGGCGCCAGGTCTTGTCGCCTTCCACGCCCAATAGCTCCACGAAGCGGCGGCCCTCGACCTTGTCGGTGACCTGGCCGATGTAGCGGCCCGGTTCACTGTCGCTGCGCGCCAGGTTGATCTTGCGGTCCTTCTCCGGCTGGGTCGGGGAGATCAGATTCAATTCCAGGGTGTTCGGGTTGCTGTAGCCGGTGAGGTTCAGCTCGACTTCGCCGGTCAGCTCATCCAGGTGCAGCCTGGCGCGCAGTTGCAGGGTCTGGGCCAGGCGCTCGCGGTCCAGGGCGCGGTTGATGCCTTTGCCGGCCTCGTAGTAGTTGTCGTTGACCAGGTTGTCCGGGTTATTCACCGCGATGGTCACCATGGACAAGGTCAAGGTCACCGAGCAGGCCAGGATGCCGATGATGATCCAGGGCCAGAGGTGCTTGTACCAAGGGCTTGCGGCGGTGGGTGCGGACATGCTCGGGTTCCTGTTCAACGAACGTGTGGGCCGATGAATCGGCTCTTGGCTTCAATCTGGACGCTGGTGTCATCGGCATCCTTGAGGATGAATGTCACCTCGTTGGTGCTCGACGGCAATTGCTCCGGCGCACTCGAGAGTTCCACCGGCAGGCTGACGATGTCGCCGGCGGCCACTTTGATTTCGCGCCGGCCCTGCAGCTTGAGGTCCGGCAGGCCAGCGGCATCGAGCACATAGGTGTGGTCGCGCTGGTCCTTGTTCATGATCTTCAGGCTGTAGACGTTTTCGATACGGCCTTCGGCGTTTTCGCGGTACAGCACACGGTCCTTGCTCACGTCGAAACCCACCAGCGAGCGCATGAAAAATGCCGCCACCAACAGGCCGATCATTGCCAGCAACACCAAGGCATAGCCGATCAGGCGCGGGCGCAGCTTATGGGTTTTCTGCCCGGAGAGGTTGTGTTCGGTGGTGTAGCTGATCAGGCCGCGCGGGTAGTCCATCTTGTCCATGATGGTGTCGCAGGCATCGATACAGGCGGCGCAGCCGATGCACTCGATTTGCAGGCCGTCGCGGATGTCGATACCGGTCGGGCACACCTGCACGCACATCGTGCAATCGATGCAATCGCCCAGGCCCTGGGCCTGGTAGTCGACGCCTTTTTTACGTGGGCCACGCACTTCGCCACGGCGAGGGTCGTAGGAGACGATCAGGGTGTCTTTGTCGAACATCACGCTCTGGAACCGCGCGTACGGGCACATGTAGATGCACACTTGCTCGCGCAGCCAGCCGGCGTTGCCATAGGTGGCGAGGGTAAAGAACCCGACCCAGAAATACGACCAGCCATCGGCCTGGCCGGTGAAGAAGTCGAACACCAGTTCACGGATCGGCGAGAAGTAGCCGACAAAGGTCAGCCCGGTGACAAACCCGATCAACAGCCACAGCGTGTGCTTGCTGGATTTGCGCAGGAATTTGTTGGCGCTCATCGGCGCCTTGTCGAGTTTGATACGCTGGTTGCGGTCACCCTCGGTGACTTTTTCGCACCACATGAAGATCCACGTCCACACGCTTTGCGGGCAGGTATAGCCGCACCACACGCGCCCGGCGTATACGGTGATAAAGAACAGGCCAAAGGCCGCGACGATAAGAATGCCGGAGAGCAGGATGAAGTCCTGGGGCCAGAAGGTCGCGCCGAAAATGAAGAACTTACGCTCCGGCAGGTTCCACCACACGGCCTGGTGGCCACCCCAGTTCAGCCACACGGTGCCGAAGTAGAGCAGGAACAGTGCGGCGCCACCGAGCATGCGCAAATTGCGGAACAGGCCGGTAAAGGCGCGGGTGTAGATCTTCTCTCGCGAAGCGTAGAGGTCGACGGTTTTGGCAGGCGGGGTAACGTTATGTACCGGTATCTGGTCGCTCATCATTGCATCCCACGGCGGTGGAGATTTGCCTCGGCCAGTACGTGCCAACCGGGGTCAAATTAAGGGTGTTGCAGTGGCCCAATGATACGCCCCCGAAGGTACGCAAGGGGTGCGACCTTTAGTCGCGTTGGGTGAAATCAATTGATGGTGTAAGTGATCTGGATCAATTGACTTTGCAAGTATGGACGGTTTTTGCTGGCAGGCCGGTCATTCGTCCCATGGATTAATCAATGGAACGCCGCTGGATCTGAAATCGCTGACGTTGCGCGTAACAACGGTGAGCCCATGAACCAGAGCAGTCGCAGCGATCAGCGAATCACTTTCATTGACTCGATCCGGTACATGCAGGTGTGCGCATCGCAATGCGACCGCAGCATCCACGGGCAGGATTCTGGCATCAAAGGCAGGCATCACATGGCGCTTGAGCCAGGTTCGCAACACTTTCCCCTGGGCCGGGTCACGGCGTTCAATGCGCAACACTCCGGTCTCCAATTCCTTGAGCGTAATCGCTGATATGAACATGCGCGGCGCCATGACACTTTTGGCCCAAGCGACCACATTTGCATCAGCCTGGGGTTTACGAAGTTCGGAAATAACGTTGGTGTCGAGTAGATACATCAAGAGAAGTCCACGGGTCGATGAGTGATCACGGCGCGTTCGGTTTCGAAGTCGATTTCGGCCGCTTCTGGCATCACCAGCAGGTCAACGATGTCAGCATTAAGACCTGTCAATTTCTGGTAGTCCTCAATGCTTAGCAGTACATGGGCAGGCTTGCCGCGATCGGTGATGAAAACCGGGCCCTGGCGCGCGGCTTTTTTGGCACCACTTGTGTCTTGGTTGAATTCGCGGCTGGAAATGGTAGTGATGGTCATGGGGCGATCCCCTTCGTGGAATGCATGTAGTTACGTTACTACTTGATGGTTGCGCACGGCAAGTCCGAGGCTACAAGTGGTAGCGCATTACGACGTCCGACGCCAGAAACAACAAAGCCCCGCCAGTTATGCTGCGCGGGGCTTTGGTGTTCTCAAGGCCTTATTTTTCCTCAGCCTTCTTCTCCCCATGGGACAAGCTGTACACATACGCCGCGAGCAAGTGCACCTTGTCATTGCCCTGCAGCTGTTCCTGGGCCGGCATCTGGCCCTGGCGGCCCCAGCGGATGGTCTGTTGCAGTTGGGCGAAACTCGAGCCGTAGATGAAGGCCGCCGGGTGAGTCAGATCGGGCGCGCCCATGGCCGGGGTGCCTTTGCCTTGCGGGCCGTGGCAGGCCACGCAGTTGGCGGCGAAGAGTTTTTCGCCATTGGCGACGTCAGCCTTTGCGCCTTCCGGCAGTTTGCGGCCGTCGAGGTTGGTCAACACGAAGGCGGCGACGTCGCTGACGCCCTGTTCCTTCAGGATATCCAGCCAGCCCGGCATCACCGCATGGCGGCCCTTCATGATGGTTTCCTTGATAGTGGCCGGCTCGCCACCCCAGCGCCAGTCGGCGTCGGTCAGGTTGGGGAAGCCATAGGCGCCCTTGGCGTCGGAACCATGGCACACCGAGCAGTTGGAGGCGAACAGGCGGCCCCCCATCTTCAGGGCTTGCGGGTCCTTGGCGACTTCTTCAATCGGCATCGAGGCGAACTTGGCGAAGATCGGCCCGAACTTGGCCTCCGACCTGGCCATTTCCTTCTCCCATTCGTGCACGCCGGTCCAGCCGGTCTGGCCGTTGGCGAAAGGGGTTTGCTTATCGTTGTCGAGGTAGTTGTAGCCTGGCAGCAGGCCCTTCCAGTTGCCCAGGCCCGGGTACAGCACCAGGTAACCGAGGGCGAAAATGATGGTGCCGACAAACAGCATGAACCACCACTTGGGCAGTGGGTTGTCGTACTCCTCGATGCCGTCGAACGAGTGGCCGACAGTCTCGTCGGTTTGCTCGGCGCGCTGGCCCTTGCGGGTCGACAGCAGCAGCCAGGTCAGGGCGAAGATGGTGCCCAGGCTGAGGACTGTGACGTACAGACTCCAGAACGTAGTCATTCTTTGTTACTCCTAGACGCTTGCTCGACGTGCTTGATGGCTTCGGGGTCATCCGCAAAGGGCAGCAAGGTCGCGTCTTCAAACTCCGACTTGCGCTTGGGGCTGAACACCCACAGCGCCAGGCCGATAAAGGCCACCATCACCACAACGGTGCCCAGCCCACGAATCATTCCGATATCCATGAATCACCGTTTGCTTTTGATGATGGTGCCCAGGCCTTGCAGGTAGGCCACCAATGCGTCCATTTCGGTCTTGCCCTTCACGGCGGCAGCCGCGCCGGCGATGTCTTCGTCGGTATAGGGCACGCCCAGGGTGCGCAGCACTTCCATCTTCTTGGCGGTGTCCTTGCCGTCGAGCTTGTTTTCCACGAGGAACGGGTACGCCGGCATTTTCGATTCAGGCACCACGTTGCGCGGGTTATACAAATGCGCGCGCTGCCAGTCATCGGAGTAACGACCGCCGACACGGGCCAGGTCCGGGCCGGTGCGTTTGGAGCCCCACAGGAACGGATGGTCCCAGACGCTTTCACCGGCGACCGAATAGTGGCCGTAGCGTTCGGTTTCGGCACGGAACGGGCGGATCATCTGCGAGTGGCAGCCGACGCAACCGTTGGCGATGTAAACGTCGCGCCCTTCCAATTCCAGGGCGCTGCGCGGCTTCATGCCTTCGACCGGCTTGTTGGTCACGTCCTGGAAAAACAGCGGCACGATCTGGGTCAAGCCACCGATACTCACGGCAATGACCATGAAGAAGGCCAGCAGGCCGATATTCTTCTCGACGACTTCATGCTTCATCAGTGGGCTCCCACAACGGCGATCTTGGCGGCGGCTTCAGCTTGCGCAGGGTCGGACGCACGCACGGTGCGCCAGACGTTGTAGGCCATGAACAGCATGCCGGTGGCAAAGAACGCACCGCCCAGGGCGCGGACGATAAAGCCCGGGTGGCTGGCTTGCAGTGCTTCTACGAAGGAGTAGGTGAGGGTGCCGTCATCGTTGATCGCACGCCACATCAGGCCTTGGGTGATGCCGTTGACCCACATCGAAGCGATGTAGAGCACGGTGCCGATGGTGGCCAGCCAGAAGTGCGTGTTGATCAGCCCGACGCTGTGCATCTGCGCGCGGCCGAACAGCTTGGGGATCATGTGGTACAGCGCGCCGATGGAGATCATGGCGACCCAGCCGAGCGCGCCGGCGTGTACGTGGCCGATGGTCCAGTCGGTGTAGTGGGACAGCGAGTTGACGGTCTTGATCGCCATCATCGGGCCTTCGAAGGTCGACATCCCGTAGAACGCCAGCGAGACCACGAGGAAGCGCAGGATCGGGTCGGTGCGCAGCTTATGCCAGGCGCCCGACAGCGTCATCATGCCGTTGATCATGCCGCCCCAGCTTGGCGCCAGCAGGATGATCGACATCGCCATGCCCAGGGACTGTGCCCAATCCGGCAGCGCGGTGTAGTGCAAGTGGTGCGGGCCTGCCCAGATGTACAGGGTGATCAGCGCCCAGAAGTGCACGATGGACAGGCGATACGAGTAAATAGGACGTTCGGCCTGTTTGGGCACGAAGTAGTACATCATCCCCAGGAAACCGGTGGTCAGGAAAAACCCTACAGCGTTATGCCCGTACCACCACTGGATCATCGCGTCCGTCGCCCCGGCGTAGGCCGAGTAGGACTTGAACAGGCTGACCGGCAACGAGGCGTGGTTGACGATGTGCAGCATCGCCGTGACCAGGATAAACGCGCCGTAGAACCAGTTGCCCACATAGATGTGCTTGGTCTTGCGCTTGACGATGGTGCCGAAGAACACCACGGCGTAGGTCACCCAGACAATGGCGAGCAAAATGGCGATGGGCCATTCGAGCTCGGCGTATTCCTTGGTGGTGGTGTAACCCAGCGGCAGGGTGACGATGGCGCCGAGGATGACGGCTTGCCAGCCCCAGAAGGTGAAGGCCGCAAGGCCGTCGGAGATCAGTCGCGTCTGGCAGGTTCGCTGCACGACATAGTAGGAGGTGGCAAACAATGCACATCCGCCGAAGGCGAAGATCACCAGGTTGGTGTGCAGCGGGCGCAGGCGGCCAAAGGTCGTCCATGGCAAGCCGAAATTCAATTCCGGCCAAACCAGCTGCGAGGCGATGAACACCCCGAGCCCCATGCCAAGGATCCCCCAGACCACCGTCATGATGGCGAACTGGCGGACTACCTTATAGTTATAAGCAGTCGGACTGATTGCTGTGCTCATTCTAAGGTTCCACGGTTTAGTTTTTTTATAGGTAAAAATCGGCCGCAAGTATGTAGAAAGCGAGAGGCCAATGCAACGCAACGCTGACCTGCGTCAAGGCGTTCCACGCCAGATTCTGCGCCCTTTCCATGTTTGATGTAAGGACAAATTTCCAAATCGAAAGCTGATCGAGTGGACAGGAATTTTTTCGGGTCGCAACGGCGCTCGTTGCGCACGCCGCAACCGCTGCGCTTGCACGAAAGCGTAGACCCGAATAGCGCGGGGGGAAAGGTGTGCTTTGGAAGGGTGCGACACTTGGTCGCGCAGTATCAACCCACTGTAGGAGCGAGCTTGCTCGCGAAGAACTCAAGAGCGCCGCGTTCATTCTGGATGAGCGCGGCATCCTCAGGTTCTTCGCGAGCAAGCTCGCTCCTACGCAAAGGCCGGTTGCCGCGCCTGATCAGGCGAGGCAGTCGGAGGTTATTGGGCTTGGCTTTCCGGCGTTGCGCCATCAGCGTTGTGGGAGAGGCTGTAAACGTAGGCCGCCAGCAGGTGCACCTTGTCATTGCCTTGCAACACTTCCTGCGCGGGCATCTGGCCTTGGCGGCCGTGCCGGATGGTCTGCTGCAACTGCGCCAGGCTGGTGCCGTAGATGTAACCGCCCGGTTTGGTCAAGTCGGGCGCACCCATGGCTTGCATGCCGTGGCCTTCAGGGCCGTGGCACGCGACGCAGGTGGTGTTGAATGCCGCTTGGCCTGCCGCGAGGTCGGCGCTGCTGTCGGCCGGCAATGGCAGCTTGGCCAGGTCGTGACGCACATAGGCGGCAACGTTTTTCACACCCTCGTCGCCGAGCATGTCACCCCAGGCCGGCATTGCCGCGTGACGGCCGTTGAGGATGGTGGTCTTGATCGCTTCGGCCGAACCGCCCCAGCGCCAGATGTTGTCCGCCAGGTTCGGGAAGCCAAACGCGCCCTTGGCGTCCGAGCCGTGGCACACCGAGCAGTTGGAGGCAAACAGGCGGCCGCCCATCTTCAAGGCTTGTGGGTCCTTGGCGACTTCTTCCACGGGCATGGCCGAGAACTTGGCGAAGATCGGCCCGAACCTGGTGTCGGCCTTGGCCATCTCCTTGTCCCACTCCTTGGCCGAGGTCCAGCCGTCTTCATAGCCCGGCAACACGCCCTTCCAGTTGCCTAGGCCCGGGTAGAGGATCAGGTAGCCGACCGCAAACACCAGGGTGCCGGCGAACAGCATGAACCACCACTGTGGCAGCGGGTTGTCGTATTCCTCGATCCCGTCGAAGGCGTGGCCCATGGTCTGGTCGACGCTGCCCTTGGTCTCGCCCTTGCGGGTGCCGATCAAAAGCCAGGTCAGGCCGATCAGGCTGCCGAGGGTCAGTACGCAGATCCATGTACTCCAGAAAGTGGTCATGGCCGATTGCTCCTTGTTGCAGGCTCTTGGTGAGCGTCGGATGGCGCAGGTTCGTCGGCGAAGGGCAGCAGGCGCGCTTCCTCGAATTCCGCATTGCGCCGGTTGTTGAATACCCACAGCGACAGGCCGATAAAGGCGATGGCGACCACCAGCGTGCCGAGGCCGCGGATGGTGCCCGCATCGAATTCAAATCCCATGGCTCACCTCTTGCTCTTGATGGCAGTGCCGAGTACTTGCAGGTACGCAACCAGCGCGTCCATCTCGGTCTTGCCCTTGAGGCTGGCGACGGCGGCCGTGATGTCGTTGTCGGTGTAGGGCACGCCGAGGGTGCGCATCACTTTCAACTTGGTCTCGGTGTGGCTGCTGTCGACGGCGGCGGTGACCAGCCAGGGGTAGGCCGGCATCTTCGACTCGGGCACCACGTTGCGCGGGTTGTACAAGTGCGCGCGGTGCCAGTCGTCCGAATAACGCGCGCCGACGCGCGCCAGGTCCGGCCCGGTACGCTTGGAGCCCCACAGGAAGGGATGGTCCCACACGCTTTCACCGGCCACCGAGTAATGGCCATAGCGCTCGGTTTCGGCGCGGAACGGACGGATCATCTGCGAGTGGCACTGCACGCAGCCTTCGCGGATGTAGATATCACGGCCTTCCAGTTGCAGCGCGGTGTAGGGCTTCATGCCTTCCACCGGCTTGTTGGTCACGTCCTGGAAGAACAGCGGGACGATCTGGGTCAGGCCGCCGATGCTCACGGCGAGCACCATCAGCAGCATCAGCAGGCCGACGTTTTTTTCAATCGTTTCGTGTTTCATCACAGACTCCTCAGGCCAGCTGCGCGACAGGGACGGCTTCGACAGGCTGCGCCGAACGCACGGTACGCCAGGTGTTGTAAGCCATCAGGAACATGCCGCTGAGGAAGATCGCACCGCCCACCAGCCGCACGATGAAGCCTGGGTGGCTGGCCACCAGGGTTTCGACGAACGAGTAGGTGAGGGTGCCGTCTTCGTTGATTGCACGCCACATGAGGCCCTGGGCGATGCCGTTGACCCACATCGAGGCGATGTAGAGCACGGTGCCGATAGTGGCCAGCCAGAAGTGCGCGTTGATCAGGCCGATGCTGTGCATCTGCTCGCGGCCGAAGACTTTGGGGATCATGTGGTACAGGGCGCCGATGGAGATCATCGCCACCCAACCGAGGGCGCCGGCGTGTACGTGGCCGATGGTCCAGTCGGTGTAGTGGGACAGCGAGTTGACGGTCTTGATCGCCATCATCGGGCCTTCGAAGGTCGACATGCCGTAGAACGCCAGCGATACCACCAGAAAGCGCAGGATCGGGTCGCTGCGCAATTTATGCCAGGCGCCCGACAGCGTCATCATGCCGTTGATCATGCCGCCCCAGCTCGGTGCCAGCAGCACCAGCGACATCACCATGCCCAGGGACTGCGCCCAGTCCGGCAGCGCGGTGTAATGCAGGTGGTGCGGGCCCGCCCAGATGTACAGGGTGATCAGCGCCCAGAAATGCACGATGGACAAGCGATAGGAATACACCGGACGCTCGGCCTGTTTCGGTACGAAGTAATACATCATGCCGAGGAAACCGGCGGTGAGGAAAAAGCCCACTGCGTTGTGCCCATACCACCACTGCACCATGGCATCCGTCGCACCGCCGTAGAGGGAGTAGGACTTGGTCAGGCTGACCGGGATTTCCAGGTTGTTGACGATATGCAGGATGGCCACGGTAAGGATGAACCCGCCGAAGAACCAGTTGCCGACATAGATGTGCTTGGTGTTGCGCTTGGCCACGGTGCCGAAGAACACGATGGCATAGGCCACCCAGACGATGGTGATCAGGATGTCGATCGGCCATTCCAGTTCCGCGTATTCCTTGGAACTGGTGTAGCCCAGCGGCAGGCTGATCGCCGCCAGCAGGATCACCAGCTGCCAGCCCCAGAAGCAGAACGCCGCCAGTTTGGGCGCGAACAGCTGGGTCTGGCAGGTGCGTTGCACCGAGTAGAATGAGCTGGCGAACAGCGCGCAGCCACCGAAGGCGAAGATCACCGCGTTGGTGTGCAGCGGGCGCAGGCGCCCGAAGCTGGTCCAGGGCAAATCGAAATTGAGTGCAGGCCAGACCAATTGGGCTGCGAGAAAAACCCCGAGCCCCATGCCGACGATGCCCCACACCACCGTCATAATGGCGAATTGGCGGACCACCTTGTAGTTATAGGCGGTACTTAAAGTAGTGTTCATGGTTCCCCATCCACGGTTCAACCCAAGCAGATGCGGCACTTGGGCTGGAGTTATAGGCAGACTAAAAAGCGAGGCAAGCATGGGCAAAGAGCACAAGGCCAGTATTGACGGGGATCAATGGGCGCAACGTGCGCGGGAACACGGCTGGCTGTGGGATGTCGCGTCGGGCACGGGCGCGGGCGAAGCGGTCACGCTGATCCTGGCCCACGGCGCCGGCGCACCGATGGACTCCGGGTTCATGAATGACATGGCTGCACGCCTTGCCGGGCATGGCGTGAACGTGTTGCGCTTCGAGTTTCCCTACATGGCCCAACGCCGTACGGACGGGGGTAAACGCCCGCCCAACCCGGCGCCAAAACTGTTGGAGGCGTGGCGCGAGGTGTATGCCGAGGTGCGACCTCATGTCGCGGGAAAATTGGCCGTTGGCGGCAAGTCCATGGGCGGGCGCATGGCCAGTTTGCTGGCCGATGAATTACACGCCGATGGGCTGGTGTGCCTGGGGTATCCGTTCTATGCCGTGGGCAAGCCGGAAAAACCACGGGTCGAGCACCTGGCCGGGCTGAAGACGCCGACGTTGATTGTGCAAGGCGAGCGTGATGCGCTGGGCAACCGCGCGACGGTGCAGGCGTATGCGTTGTCGCCGAGCATCGAGGTGATGTGGCTGGTGGCGGGGGATCATGACTTGAAGCCGTTGAAGGCTTCGGGGTTCAGTCATGAGCAGCATCTTGAGGCGGCGGCGGTGAAAGTGGCTGGGTTTATTGAAAGCCTTTAGGGCCCCATCGCAGCATAGGTATCTACACAACTTTCGACGGTGTGTGGGTTTGACCGAGTACATATCCGTTGCTGCGGTAACGGCGGCTTAGGGTTCCGCCCTTACGGCGGGTCACTTTCGAAAAGCGCGAAAGTAACCAAATGTATGGTCAGCCCACCTTTTGCTATCCAG
>NZ_MNPW01000019.1 GCF_001983175.1 Pseudomonas cedrina subsp. cedrina | reverse complement strand
CCGATCACTGAACGTGAAGCGCCGGTTTATTTCCGCCTGGATTTCTTCCTTTAAATTTTTACCGCCTTCGGGCATCGAGACCTGACATGGACGTTCGCCAGTTCGCTTTCCTTGCGCGCCAACCTTCCGCAGCCGTGAAAACCCGCTCCAGCTTTTTGGGCCTGCCCAAACGCGGGTTGGCATTGGTGCTGGCCAACGCGATGTTCTGGCAGCCGTTGCTGGCCCAGGCGGACGGGATTGTGGTCAGCGCGCCCGGCACCAGTTTGGGCCAGGCGGGTAACGGCGTGCCCATCGTCAACATCGCGGCGCCCAATGGCAGCGGGTTGTCGCATAACAAGTTCAGTGATTACAACGTCGGTCAGCAAGGCGTGATCCTCAACAACGCAACCGGCCGCACGCAGTCCACGCAACTGGGCGGGATTATTCTCGGCAACCAGAACCTCAACGGTACGGCTGCCAAGGTGATCCTCAACGAAGTCAACGGCGGCAGCCCAAGTCAGTTGCGCGGTTTTACCGAAGTGGCGGGGCAGTCGGCGCATGTGATCGTGGCCAACCCGTACGGCATTACGTGCAACGGCTGCGGCTTTATCAACACCCCGCAAGCCACGTTGACCACCGGTAAAGCGGTGATTGAAAACGGCCAGATTAGCCGCTATCAGGTCGATCAAGGCAGTGTGTCCATCGAAGGCGCGGGTCTGAATGCCAACAACGTCGACAGCTTTGAAATCATCGCGCGGTCGGCCAGGATCAATGCCGAGATTCAGGCTAAGAATCTGGCGATCATTGCTGGTACCAATGACGTCGATGCCAAGACGCTGAAGGCCACCGCCCGTGCTGCGGATCCGGCGACCAAGCCGCAACTGGCCATTGACTCTTCGGCACTGGGCGGGATGTACGCTGGGGCGATTAAGCTGGTGAGCAGCGAAGCTGGGGTCGGGGTAAAGCTCGACGGCAAGATGGCCGCCAGTGCGGGCGATATCCAGATCGATGCCAACGGCGACCTGACCGTCGCGCAACTCGCCGCCAGCAACGTAGTGAATATCACGGCCGCCAGCGCCAACCTCCAGGGGCCGGTCTACGCTGGCACCACGTTGGACGTGAAAACCCAGGGCGACCTGACCAGTCAGAACAACCTTGTCGCCAAGGACCACATCACGCTCACCAGCGGCGGCCAGTTGACCAACAACGGCATCATCGAAGCCGGGGTCAATGCCGATAACACCCGCAACACTGAAGCTGATGTCAGCATCAGCGCGCAAAACCTCAACAACGCCGGCAAGAACATCATTGCCAGCCGTGACCTCGACATCACTGCCACCCAGACCCTGAACAACCAAGGCGGCACCCTTAGCGGGCAGCGGCAAACCACCGTCACCGCCGGTACCCTCGACAATCAGAACAAGGGGCGGGTGCTCAGCGCCGACCGTCTGACCTTGACCGCCGACAAGGCCGTGAACGGCCAGGACGGTCTGATCTCCAGCAACGGCGACCTGCTGGTCAACGTCGGCGCGCTGGGTAATCGCGGCGGGGAAATTTCCAGCCTGGCCGATGTCACTCTGAATGTCGCCAGCCTCGACAACACCTCGGGCCTGATCGCGGCTGACAAGGGGCTCAGTCTCACTGCCAGCGGCGCGATCAATAACCGTGACGGCAGCTTGTCGAGTTCAACCCTTGCCACCTTGAAGGCCGTCAGCCTGGACAATACCCGGGGGCAGATCACTGGCGATCTGGGCTTGAACATCGACCTCAGCGGTGCCTTGGATAACCACGGTGGGACCCTGGGTTCCGGCAAGGCTTTGTCCCTGGCCGCCTCCAGCCTCGACAACCGCGGGATGGGTACGGTGCTTGCGGCGGACGGCAAGCTGATCGCCACCATCAGCGGCGCATTCGATAACCGCGAACAGGGCAAGCTGCGCTCCACGGGCAGCATTGAGCTGAACACTGGCAGCCTGGACAACCGCGGCGGCAGCCTGGCGGGCAAGGACCACCTGACCTTGCGCAGCGGTTCGGCGGACAATAGTGGCGGCCTGATCCAGGCCGACAAGGACCTAAAGCTGCTGGTTGATCAACTGGACAACCGCGACAAGGGCAACCTTGTCGCCAAGGCGGCCCTCGGCTTTGAAGGTACCCGGCTGGACAACAGCGGTGGCCTGCTCAGCGCAGTCGGGCCGGTCAGTATCAAGGCTAAGGAAGTTGCCAACACCCAGGGCCGTATTGCCAGCCAAGGCGGTCTGGAGGCCAAGATCGATAGCCTCAGCCAGCAGGGCGGGGCGTTGGTGGCCCAAGGTTCCTTGCTGCTGATCGGCAAGCACCTTGATAACCGCAATGGCGGCACGGTCGCCAGTACCCAGGGCCTGACCGTCCAGGTCGAGCAGATCGACAACCGTGCCGGCGAGCTGTCCAGTACCCGCAGCAGCGTCAATGTCAGCGGCCAGCGACTGGATAACAGCGATGGCGGCAAGCTGTTGACCGAGACCGATCTTGGCGTCGCCGTGGCGCAATTGATCAACCAGAACCAGGGCCGCCTGTTCGCCAAAGGCAGTGTCAACCTCAGCGGCACGACCCTGGACAACAGCGGCGGGAATATCTCCGCCCTGCAGGGCCTGGATATCCGCCTCGATGGCGTGCTGCTCAACAACACCGGTTTGCTCAGCAGCGAAGGTGCCCTGGGCCTCAAAGTCGGCAGCCTTGACAACACAGCGGGCAAGCTTGGCAGTGCCGCCGACCTGTCGATCGACAGCCTGGGGGCGTTGCTCAATCAGGGCGGTTCGATCCTCACGGACCAGGGCTTGGTACTCGCCAGCAACAGCCTTGACAACAGCCGCAAAGGCCTGATCAGCGGCCAGGGTGAGACCCGCATCACCACTGGTACCCTCGACAACAGTCAGGGAGGCCGACTGACCAGCGACGACCGCCTGGACCTGACGGCAACCCAGGTCAGCAACGGCGCTTCCGGCCGTATTGCCAGTGCCAAGGACCTGACCGCCAGCGTCACCGGTCTCGATCAGCAAGGCGGTGAACTGTTCAGCAAGACCCAACTGAGCCTTGACCTGCACAACGGCCGCCTGGACAACAGCGGCGGGCTGATCAACGGCCCGCTGCTGGTACTGAAGAACCTCGACGAGGTGGTCAACCGGGGCGGTGAAATCTCCAGTGCCCAAGCCTTTGCGCTGACCGCGAAAAGCCTCGACAACAGCGATGGCAAGCTGCTGAGCAACCAGGGCCTGACCCTGCGTATCGATCAGGCGCTGAGTAACATCAAGGGCCTGGTGGCCGCGGCTTCTCTCGACAGTCGTAGCGCCAGCCTGGACAACAGCCAGGGTCTGATCAGCAGCCGAGGTGCGGTCGACCTGGGGGTGAGCGCGGCATTTACCAACCAGGGCGGCACCCTGGTAGGCGACGGCGCACTCCTGCTGACAGCCAACAGCCTGGATAACAGCAACGGTGCCGTCTCCGGCAAGGCCGATGTCACGGCGCACATTGCCGCCCTGGACAACCGCAACGGCAAGCTGATCGCCAGCGGCCTGCTGGCCCTGAGCGGTGCCTCCGTGGATAACCGCCTGAACGGCCTGATAGGCGCGACAAAAGCGCTGACACTCAATGTCGACGCTGTCGACAACCGCGGCGGCGAACTCTCCAGCAGTGCCGATATCCGTCTGACCGGCAAGCGCCTGGACAACAGCGACAGCGGCAAGCTCCTCGCCGATACCACGCTGGCACTCGAAATGGCCCAGGTGCTCAACCGCAGCCTGGGGCTGCTCGAGGGCGAGAGCGGCGTCACAGTGGACGGCCAGATCCTCGACAATACCGGTGGCCAACTGATCAGCGGCCAAGACATCCGCGCCACCCTCGGCGGTGACCTCGACAACAGCGGTGGCCTGATCAGCAGCGAAGGCCAGCTGGATATCACCAGCTCCGCGCTGACCAACAACGCCGGCAGCCTGTCGAGTGCCGGTGCTCTCAAGGTCAAGGCCAACGGTGCATTGGGCAACCAGGGCGGACGCCTGGTCAGTGACAGCAGCATCAACCTGAGCAGTGCCAGTCTCGACAACAGTCAGCAGGGGGTCATCAGCGGCAAAGGCGCAGTGACTGTCACCACCGGCGCTTACGACAATCGCACCGGCAGCCTAAGCACCAACGACAGCCTCACCCTGACGGCAGGGCAGGTCAGCAACCAGGACGGCCGCATCGGCAGCGACAAGACCCTGATCGCCAGCGTCACCGGCCTGGACCAGCAGAACGGCAAGCTCTTCAGCAACACGGCACTGACCCTGGACCTGAACAACGGCCAACTGAACAACCAGAACGGCCTGATCAACGCGCCCTCATTGCTGCTAAACAACCTCAAGAGCGTGAACAACCAGGGCGGTGAAATCTCCAGTGCACAAGCTTTCGTACTGGCCGCCGACAGCCTGGATAACAGCAGCGGCAAACTGCTGAGCAATCAGGCCGTGACCCTGCGGATCAATCAGGCACTGAGCAACCTTAAGGGTCAGATCGCCGCCGCCTCGCTAGATATCCGTAGCGCCAGCCTCGACAACAGCGGCGGTACTGTGACCAGTCGTGGCGACCTCGACCTGACCACCAACGGTCAACTGAGCAACCGCAACCAAGGCCTGATCAACGCCGCCCAAACCTTGAAAGTCAGCAGCGCCGCCCTCGACAACCAGGGCGGTACCCTGCTGGGTGTAAGCGCAGTGACCCTCAATGCCATGGCCCTGAACAACAGCGGCAAGGGCCTGATCAACAGCCAGGCCGGATTGACGATCAACGCCAGCAGCCTGGATTCCGGCAATGGCGGCGAAGTCTCGGCGAAGGGCGATATCGATCTGACCCTCGGTGCCCTGGCCCAGAACGGCGGCCGTCTGCTCGGCGACCAGGCCATCCGTCTCGATCTGGCGGGCGGTGATCTCAACAACCGCAACGGCCTGCTCAACGCCAAGGGCCCCCTGACCCTCAATCGTCTGCGCGACCTGAACAACCAGGGCGGCGAACTCTCCAGCAGCCAGAGCTTCAACCTCACCGCACGAACGCTGGACAATAGCGGTGGCAAGTTGATCAGCAACAACCAGTTGGGCGTGACCGGCAACAGCCTGCTCAACCAGGGCGGCCTGGTTTCCGGCTGGCAGGGGCTGGCCGTCAACGGCGCGAGCCTGGACAACCGCAACAGCGGTACCCTGTCCAGTCGCAGCGGCAATCTTGATGTCAACGTCAGCGGCGCATTGCTCAACAGCAATGCCGGTGCGCTGGTCAGCCAGCAGGCCCTGACCGTCAACGCGGCTAGCCTCGACAACAGCGCCGGTATTCTGTCCAGCGGCGGCTCCCAGCAACTGACGGTCAGTGGCCTGCTGAACAACGCTCAGGGCGGCTCTATCGACAGCGGTGCGGCCCTGACCCTGCAAGCCATGGCCCTGAACAACAGCGGCAGCATCAGCGCGCAGCAGAGCATAGGTTTCACCGGTACCACCCTGGATAACAGCACCGGCACTCTGGCGGGCAAGGGCGCGGTCAGCCTCGATCTGCTCGGTGCCCTGACCAATATCAATGGCAAGCTCGCCAGCGCCGGGCCGCTGGTGATCAGCCGCAGCAGCCAGATCGACAACCAGGGTGGCCAACTGGTCAGCCAGGGCTTGCTGAACCTGCTCACCGGCAGCCTGGATAACCGCAATCGCGGCACCGTCGCGGCCAATGACAACGTGGTGATCAGCAGCACCGGTGCCGTACAGAACAACAGTGACGGCCTGATCTACAGCCAGAACGGTAACGTCCGCGTCGACGCCGCGAGCCTCGCGAACGCCAAGGGCTCCCTGCAAGGGCAGGGTGCGCTGAACCTGGCGGTCAGCGGCGATATCGACAACCAGAGCGGCAAGCTGATTGCGCAGGATGGCGACCTGACCGTCAGCGCGACCAACCTCGACAACCGTGGTGGCACCCTGGCCAGCGTCAAGAGCGCCCTCGAAGCCCATCTCACTGGCGTGCTGAAAAACGGCTATGACCTGGGCAACAATCGTCAGGGCGGCATCATCCAGGCCCAGCGCCTCAAGCTCAGCGCCCTGGGCGGGATCGACAACTACGGCGGGCGGATCGGGGCGCAAAGTGGCGATGCCCTGGTCACCACCGCCGACTTCGATAACCGCAATGGCGGCCTGTACGCCAAGGGTCTGGTGCAGGTCAGCGGCAACAACTTCGACAACAGCGGCGATAACGACGGACAGATCGCCGGCCAGCGCATCGACCTCAGCCTCAACGGCGCGCTGAACAACCGCCTGGGCGTTATTGAAAGCGACAGCAGTTTGAGCGTGCGTGCGGCCAGCCTCGACAACCAGACCGGGCAGATCCGTGCATTGGGCACCAGCGGCAAGACCGACTTCCAGATCGGCGGCCTGTTCGACAACCGCAACGGCAAGCTGGAAACCGCCAACAGCGACCTGACCCTCAATGCCGGTAGCTTCCAGAATCTGGGCGGCAGTCTGCTTCATGTGGGCAACGGCACCTTTGATATCAGCACCGCCAATATCACCGATGCCGGTGGCAGCCTGGTGACCCGTGGCGGCCTGACCCTGACGGCGGACAGCTGGACCAACAGCAGCGTGATCCAGGCCGGGCGTCTGACGGTGAACGTCAACACGCTCACCCAGACGGCGGGTGGACAACTGCTGGCCTCCGACAGCCTGACCGGCAACGGCGGCAATTGGAACAACGATGGGCTGATCGCCAGTGACGGTACAGCCAACCTGACCCTGGTCGGCACCTACGGCGGTAACGGGCGCTACAGCAGCGTCGGTACCCTGGGCCTGAGCGCGGGCCAGGTGAACCTGGGCACTGCCACGACCATTGCCAGTGGTGGGGACACCACGATCAATGTCGGTGGCCTGAGCAACGCCGGACGCCTGACATCCAGCGGTTCCATGACGGTCACCGCCAATAGTATCGGCAACACCGGCACGCTCGGAGCGGCCCGGGACCTGACGCTGAAGACGTCAACCCTGGTGAACGATCACGGCCTGATCTTCAGCGGCCGCAACATGGGCTTGCTGGTCAATGACTTCACCAACGACAACGGTGACGTCTACAGCATCGGCAACCTGAACATCTCGGGACTCAATGGCGGTCGCGCCAACAACGTGACCAACCTGGCGTCCTCGATCAATGTCGACGGGGATTTCTCGCTGTCGGCGAACAGCTTCAACAACAAGACCGAAGGGGTTATCGGCAAAGAGCGGCTGGTGTCGGGCGATATTACGTTCAACGGCGACACGTTCTATGTCTCCGAAAACTACACCTCGGAGTCGACCATCAGCGGCGCGCGAGCGAGCCTGGCGGTGGCCGGAAGCATTGATGGCGATGTCGGCCGGTTTTCCAATACCGCCTCGACGATTTCCGCCGGCAAGAATATTCGCCTGAACGTGGACACCTTCGAAAACCTGGGGTTGGAGGCCGGCAACTTCGCCCGTAACCGGGTCTATACCGGCGTGCGCAATATCTTCGCTAAAAAAACCTACTCGAACGAAGCGCTGGACGCCTACGCGCAAAGATATTCCCAGTACGTCTACCGATACAGGACGAGCGTGCATGAACCCGACAAAGGCGGGACTCACATCGAGCTCAACGATTACGGCAAGCAAAAAACCACGACCGTGAACACCAAATTCGGTCAGGGACCGGATGTGGCCATTCCCGCCGGCATCCTGGCCGGCACCCTGAGCAGCGATAACAAAGTGTTTACCGCCGGTGGTGGCAGTGTCGCTTCGGTGATCCAGGCCGGGCAGGCGATACAGATCAACGCCAAGAACACCATCGACAACAGCAACCTGCACGCCAATACCCAGTTCGCCGGGACGACGAAGAGCGGCACCGGGACCCAGGTCGGCAGCGCGGTCAAACCGACGGTCGTCTACCTGAACCCACAACTGCCGCCGAACCTGGCCCAGCAGCGGGTGGATCCGGTGGCGTCCCAAGGATTCAGCCTGCCGAGCGGGCAAAACGGACTGTTCCGCCTGAGCGGGCAGGGTGGTTCTGCGACCCAAGCCAGCCAAGCCAGCGTCGGGCCACAGACCTGGAGCATGGGCAGCGCGACAGTCAGCAATGTCCAGCGCCAACAGGGCGCGGATGATGTCCAGGCGCGCAACCTGCAGTTCAGCGATGCGGCGCGGATCGCCGCGAGCAATCTTCAACTCGAACAGAATACGCGCCAGGCCACGAGCGGCGGTGTTTCCGGCAGCGCGATCAGTGTCAGTGCGCCGGGCGACTCCGGCAGTGTCCGGTTGCCGGAGCAGGTGGGTGGGGTTTCCCCGGTGGGCAGCCAGGTCATCAATCGCGTGCAGGGTCTGCCGGACACCTCGGGCAGGTCCAACCCGCAGAAGTACCTGATCGAGACCAACCCGGTGCTGACCGACCTCAAGCAGTTCATGAGTTCGGACTACCTGCTGGCGAACCTCGACTACAACCCCGATCAAAGCGCGAAACGCCTGGGCGACGGTTTCTATGAGCAGAAGCTGATCCAGCAGGCGGTGGTCGAGCGTACCGGGCGACGTTTCATCGATGGTCAGACCTCCGACGAAGCGCTTTACAAATACCTGATGGACAACGCCATCAAGAGCAAGCAGCAGTTGGACCTGTCGGTGGGTGTCAGCCTGACCTCCCAGCAGGTCGCGGCGCTGACCCACGATATCGTCTGGCTCGAAGAGCATGAGGTGAATGGCGAGAAGGTCTTGGTGCCGGTGCTGTACCTGGCCCAGGCCACCAATCGCCTGGCGCCTAACGGGGCGCTGATCCAGGGGTGGGATGTCACGCTGATTGCCGGCAAGAACCTGAATAACGCCGGTACGTTGCGGGCCAGTAACAACCTTTACGCGACCGCGGGTAATGATCTGGTCAACAGCGGTTTGATCGAGGCCGGGAACCGCCTGGATCTGCTGGCTGGTAACGACATTATCAACAAGGCGGGCGGTGTCATCGCGGGGCGGGACGTCAATATGACCGCAATCGCCGGCGACGTGATCAACCAACGCACGGTGGTCGGCAATGACGTCAATTACAAAGGTTACAGCGGACACAATGAGTATGCCGACAGTGGCGCTCGGATAGAGGCGGCGAACGACCTGACCATTAAGGCCGCACGGGATTTCGTCAGCACCGGCAGCACCTTGCAAAGCGGCGGTGACACAACGATCAACGCAGGCCGGGATGCCTTTATTGCCGCCGCCGAACAGCGCAACAGCGTGGTGGCCGGCGCCAAGAGCAGCAGCGTTACCCAATACGGCTCGGATCTGACGGTGGGGCGTGACCTCTCTGTCCAGGCGGGGCGTGATCTGGCAGTGGTTGCCAGCGAGATAGAGGCCAAGCGGGACATCGACTTTGGAGCGGGCGATAACCTTACGGTGTCTTCGGCTGCCGACGAAAGCCATTCGTATTCCAAGTCGAAGAAAGTCACGAAACAGGAAGACCACGTCAAACAGATTTCCAGTGTCGTGAATGCCGGGCAAGACGTTACCTTCAATGCCGGCAAAGATATGGCGTTGATCTCGAGTCGGATCAATGCCGGCAATGAGGCCTACCTGGCGGCGGTTGGACAGTTGGATGTGTTGGCGGCCCAGGACACCGATTACTCGCTGTATGACAAAAAGAGCAAGGGCAGTTGGGGGCGCAAGCAGACCAAGCACGATGAGGTGACAAAAACCATCAACGTGGGCACCCAGATCACCACGGGGAGTGATCTGACATTGATCAGCGGTGGCGATCAGCGTTATCAGGTCGCGAAACTTGAAAGCGGCGCAGACTTGATACTCAACAGCGAGGGGGCCATTACCTTCGAGGGCGTCAAGGACCTGAGCCAGGAGAGCCACGAGAAGACCAACAACAGCCTCGCGTGGAATTCCTCGAAAGGCAAGGGGCATACCGACGAAACCCTGCGTCAGAGCGAGTTGATCAGCAAGGGTGATCTGGCGATCACTGCCGCCAAGGGCGTGCATATCGACATCAAGCAGATTGACCAGAAGACGGTCAGCCAGACCATTGATGCGATGGTCCAGGCGGATCCCCAACTGGCTTGGCTCAAAGAAGCCGAGCAGCGTGGCGATGTCGATTGGCAGCGTGTGAAAGAGGTCCACGACTCTTTCAAATACAGCAACTCCGGCATGGGCATGGGGGCAATGCTGGCGGTGGTCATTATCGTGACGGTGGTAACGGCGGGTTCGGGAACGGCCGCTACCGTTGGCGCCAGCGCAAGTGGGGCCGCGACAGCCGCGGGGATCAGTGCGACCACCGCCGCCGCGATTGGTGCGGCTGCATCGGCAGCCTACACCGCTGCCGTGGTCCAGACGGTGGTCAGTACGATAAACAACAAAGGCAACCTGGGCGCGGTCCTCAAGGATGTCACCTCGACGGAAAGCCTCAAGGGGTATTTGATCAGCGGGCTGGTTGCGGGCTTTGCATCGGGTGTCTTGGACAAGGCGTTCGGTGTTTCCGCCGAAAATGCCAGTAAAGCGACCCACGGCTTTGAACTGGCCAGCACCGATGGCCTGACCAAGTTTGTCGGCTACACCCTGGCTGAAAAGGGCTTTGGTGCGGTCACCAATACCGCGATCAATGGTGGCAGCCTCAAGAACAACCTGGCCCAGGCCAGTATCAGTGCGGCTGCGGACGTCCTGTCGGCTTCCATCTATAACCGCTTGGGTACACAGCTTGAATTCACCGGGATTCCGGCCAAGGTCGGCGCACACGCGATCGTCGGTGGCCTGATAGCGGAAGCGGCCGGAGGCAGCTTCCGGACTGGGGCCTTGGCAGCCGGTGCCAATGAGGCCTTTGTCGCCTCGGTCGGCGACAAGATATTCGTCGGCGACATGCATGACCAACTGCTGGCGATGACCTCGCAGTTGATCGGCGTAACGGTTGCTGGAGCCGCGGGGGGCTCTGATAAAGAACTGGAAGTGGCGGGCTGGGTCACCCAGCAGGCCACCAAGTTCAACAGCCTCGATCACCCAACTGCGGAGCGATTGCTTAACGAGCTGAAGGCCTGTAGGTCCGGCGGAAATTGCACCGAAGCGAAACAGCGCGATCTGATAGGCAAGTATGAAAAGATCTCGGCCGAACGTTCGCAGTTGATCGACCTATGTGAAACCCGTGCCTGTGTCGAAGGCCTGAAAGCCAACACCATCGCTATGGACGACCCGGTTGCGCAGGAGTTGGTCAGCTTCTACCGGAACAAGGTTTCCTATGACATGACCGGGATGCTGGTGGGCAATCCAGGGCTCATCGCGCAACCGGCCCAAGGGTATGACCCTTGGGGCAATATCTATGTGACCGATGACCAGATCATCACGGCCAAATACATCAAGGAAGGCTGGTTGACGCCCGCCGAGAGTGCCAATCTCAAGGAATGGGAGAAAAAGACTTCCTGGCTGGACGAGGCGGTGGGTCGCACACTCAGCGTGGCCGAAAGGGCGGCCATGATCAGCAATATGGGCAATATGTTGCTAACCGAGGGCTGGGGGACCAAGGTTGTTGCAGGTGTCGGTAAAGGCGGGAAGCCCGTGAAACCCGGCAATGGTGGCTCGAAGGATGCCGATGGCTTCGGTGAGAATCCAGGGGCCGGAAAAGGACCGTGCTGCTTTGCTGCCGGCACCATGGTCGCCACCCCTTCGGGTGCCAAGGCGATCGAAACGCTCAATGTTGGCGATATCGTTTGGAGCAAGCCTGAAAACGGAGGTGAGCCATTTGCAGCCGCCATTCTGGCGACTCACAAACGCTCCGACCAGCCTATCTACAAGCTCAGACTCACGAGCATCCGTGCAGATGGTGCGGCTGAAAGTGAAACGCTATTTGTAACACCCTCACATCCGTTCTATGTACCGGCAAAGCATGACTTTATTCCCGTTATTGACCTTGAAGCGGGTGATCTACTTCAGTCTCTGGGGGACGGTGCAAGCGAGAACGTATCGACACGGGTTACGTCGCTGGAGCTGTTTCAACCGCAAGGAAAAACCTACAACCTCACGGTCGATATCGGTCATACGTTCTATGTTGGTAAACTGAAAACATGGGTACACAACACTGGGCCGTGTCCGATTAATACTCGCTTTATTGAAGGTGCAACAGTTGTCGATCAGAAAACAGGAAAAGTCTACAAAGGTACTGTGGATCTTGGTCCGACATTAGATCGGATAAAGTCAGGTGGTTCCTACCCGCACAGAAACGATGGCTCTGTATTTAGGAATAACAAAGGGGATTTGCCAGTGCAGCCTGAGGGATACTATAAGGAATATGTGCATCCTTCTCCGGGTATTTCAGGGCCTGGGCCGCAGCGTATAGTTGTTGGAAAGGGAGGGGAGATGTATTATACCTCTGATCACTATAAGACTTTTATTTTAATAAAAAATTGAGTAGGAGTTGAAAATGCTACCTTTCGTCTTTACACAGCAGGCACCTTCCTACGATTCGGCTAAGGTGTTTTATGTCAGGGTTGATCCTGGTATAGGTGTGTCGGATGAGCTTATTAAGTCATTGTATTATTTACTTTGGTTTCCGGGGTATTTTGGTTTTAATTGGGACGCGTTATATGATTGTTTGAGGGATTTTGAGTGGATTCCTTGCCATAAGATAGTGGTCTTTCACGAGGCTTTACCTCCGTTAGATAGAAAGGAACTGAAAATATATTTGGAAGTTCTGCGTGATTCAGTGCTTGATTGGCGTAGTAATGATACACATGAACTTGAAGTGGTTTTTCTCTGTTCTGATAAAATGGAAATCGAGGATATCCTGAAGGGGTAGATGCGAACTGAGGCAGCCTAATTTTTCAAGGGGAAATGGCCACTCCCACGCTCAGCGTCGGCGTGTTGCACCGGCGCTCTGCGTCTACTTCGATCAGAGTATAATCTCTGCCGAGCAAGAAACCTCCACGAGGCATCAATGCAGAAGAAATTTCATGAAGATAATTAAAACTACAGATTCTGTCAGTTCTCCAAAATACGAACGTTGGAAAGGCCAATGGGAGGATCAATCAGAGCTGGATGAGTTTTCTTATATTAGTGATATTTTACATCCTGAAGATGCCTTGCTGTTTTGCAAGGTTTTATTCCCGGATTTTGTTCTTCACGAATCCGGAGTGTTTCTGGAAAGCAGATTTACTGTTGAAGCATTTTCGGACTGGATGGAAACTTGTAACTACGATGTAGTGGCGGTTGAAAAAGTTTTGAATCATATGCATCTGTATGATGTTTTTGGAGGCTGTAGGGAAAGGGTGGACGAGGCTGTCTATGAACAGCTCTGCAGGATTGTTGCTCAGTCATGGAGGATGGTGTTGCTGAGTAAATTTCCAGAAAAGAAATTTTGTGTGCAAGCGATAGTGTCCGATCAGGAGTATGGCCCAGTGGTTACTTTTTCTCAGGTCAGAGAGTAGTTTTTATGGATGCCTTCTAATCTATAGTTTTTTATGGTGGGAATTTCGGTTTGATCGCTCCCACGCCCCACGGTGGTAGCTTTTCACCGGCCGCTCTGCATCCGCTCTTTGTGACACAGAGCGTCACGGGCTGCATTTACACGCCGGAGCGTGGGAATGATCGCATTACATGCTATCGGGGTTACCGGACTCCGCCGATATGATGGTCTGCGCCTGATTTGAAAGGAGAGCACTTCTTGCCGCAGTGTGCGATTTAAAGACTCTCAGGGTCGCCAAAAAACATTTTGACAGGGCTCTGGGACAATGTTTTTAGGTCGATAACACTTTTGTTTGCCCCCACTTTTGCCCCCATTCGTACCGAGTGTGCGAGTGATCGCGAATGGCGATCTCCGACGGACTTCGCTATTCCTGGCCAGTTAAGCCGTTGGGCCAGGTCGCTGATCAATCGTTAGGCAAGTGCAACTGCACTTCCATGGCGTCATGAAGGAGTCTGACGACCTCGATCACGTCGCCGTTTGTCACACGATAGAACACGATATGACGTGGGCTTTTGACCGTTCCATGGGTTTGTTTGGCCTGCTGGCGTGAATAGATGAGGTGATAGCTGCGAAGGCCCGGTGCAAGTTCATCGCGGTCGTGGCTGCCAATGCGATAAGGCGTGTCGGCAAGCGCTTGCAACGCCGCGAGGATCAGCGCCTGGTAGCGCTGGCGTGCTTGATCGCCGAACTGCGTCTGGGAGAGCCTAAGGATGTCGACAATGTCGGCGCGCGCCGGGTTGGAGATCCGATACTGCGGCATGCTCAGTGTTTCTCTCTCGCGGGGAGGGTTGCCTCCTGGCTCAAGCCCTCGAGGTAGTGCTCCAGATCCCCTTCGTTCACCTGAGTAAAGCGCCCGTGCTCAAGATCCATGATGCCGATCGAGGTCGCCTGACGCAGTGCCTCAATTTTGGCGGTGTCTTCGGCGACGCGCTGCTCCAATAAACGTAAACCTTCTCGCATCACTTCGCTGGCATTCTGATAACGGCCGGACTGCACCAAGTCATGGATAACCTGTTCCTGGTGAGGGGTGAGCACAACGTTTCGCGTCGCCATAACTAGCTCCAGTTCTATGCAAACAGGTACTTTTGATTGTTGGCATATTATGCCAATTTCGCACGGGAGAATAGCTTGGGGCCGACATCCGGCGATCAGGTGACGGCTGACTCGGCGCCAATCAGCAAGGTTCAAAGTCATCCGCCCATAATAAAGCAACCTGCAGATTGATTTGAAGATTGATATGCCTGACTGTGCGTGGGAGGAGGCGCGCGATGTGTGCTTCTCGATCCGCCCTGAAATCGATCGGCATGTTCGATGCCCATCAATATTTGCGTTTAGAGGCATCAAGAGAGGTTTCAATGCCCTACGAGTTAGAAAATCGCCTGGTGATCGGCGTCGCTTCCAGCGCTGTGTTTGATTTGTTGGCATCGGACGCAGTGTTTCAGAGTCAGGGGGAGGAGGAATACCGCAAGTTTCAGCAAAAAAATCTTCACGTCCCGCTTCCTAAGGGGATAGCGTTCCCCTTCATCAAGCGTTTACTGTCAGTGAATGACCTGAGCGTCGATCCTACGGATCCGCTCGTCGAGGTGATACTTCTTTCGCGCAATGATCCCGACACTGGGCTGCGCGTACTGAAGACTATCGAGCACTACGGGCTTGGGATGACAAGGGCGATTTTCATGCAGGGAAAATCTCCTTATGAATACATACCAGCACTGAATATCGCTTTATTTTTGTCGGGTGACAAAAAAGACGTGGAAGCGGCTATCAGGGCCGGGTACCCGGCTGGCCAGGTGCTCGATTCAAAATTCGAAGACGACGAAACTGATAAAACCCTACGCATCGCATTCGACTTTGACGGCGTGCTCGCCGGCGATGAGTCCGAAACAATCATGCAGGCCTCTGGATTGTCTGAGTTCCATGCGCACGAAGTGAAGAACGTCATGCAGCCCCATAACCCTGGGCCGCTGAAGGAATTCATGGTGCGGATATCCAAAATCCAGTCGGTCGAGGAGAAGCACAAAAAGCTCAATCCTGAATACGAAAACCGCATACGCGTCTCGATCGTCACAGCCCGCAATGCTCCGTCTCATGAGCGTGCGATGAATACACTCAAGAGTTGGGGTGTCATGACCAATGACGCATTCTTCCTGGGTGGCATCGAGAAAGGCAAAATTTTAGGTGTATTGAAACCGCACATCTTCTTCGATGACCAATCAGGGCACCTTAAATCGACTAGCGCAGTTGCTCCATCCGTGCACATTCCTTTCGGCATCACCAACCATGTCGCGACAGTGGTTGCGCTAGAGCCTGAAGCAGATCAGGTCCAGCAGATGGTGTAACACGGAGGCTTGAGCGCGTAGTACTACAGGAATTCGTATCGCTTCTGTGCTTGAACTGGCCTAATGATCCCGGACACGTCTTAAGGGCGATATGATTCGCCCAATCAGGAGGTTCCATGCAAGAGCGATAGACCTACACCCGCGAGTTCAAGCAACGTGCTGCAAGCATGGTTCTTGATGATAGCTGCTCAGTTCCCGACGTCTGTGCATCGATGGACGTTGGGCCTACGGCTCTGCGCCGCTGGATTGGTCAGGTCCAATCGTTGTGTAGATACCTATGCCGATCAATGGGCCGATCAATGGGTTAAAACACGTGGCTACCAGCCACCGGGAAACCATTGCCGGGCGAGCTGCACCGTTACGCGCAAGGTGTGCTGGCTTTGTTCGCACGCAAGCGCCTGTTCTTCAGGCGACGCCGGTTTGCTCCACTTTGGCTGGGTTGCCAAGCGCTGTGCATAGCTAGCTTTAAACGCAGGGCTGGCCTCGCCAGTCAGCCGCATCGCTTTAGCATAGTCCGCCTCGAGATCTTCGGGCAGCGAACCACAGGCCAGTTTGGCTTGTTGATAGCGCACGGCGTACATGAAACCATCGGTGGGGGCTTCGTCGTAGGTGTAGCGGGAGGGTTCTGCGGCCATGGCAGTACCGGTGAGGAATAGGGCGATGAGGAGGGGGCGTCCGTGCATGGGCGGGGAAAGTCTCGGGTGGTTGACGGTGCGTTTGACCTAAACACGAGTTGTATAGCATTGAACAGGCCACTCGTTAACTATACGTGCCCGGTTTGAATTGCAGCGACCAAGGCAATAGGCCCTCATTGTTGGCCGCTACGAGCCATTCTTCGTATGCCGTTCGGATTTATAGGGTGTAAGAAATGTTTAGGCGTCTCATGGACTTGAGCAAGCGGTTGCGCAAGGATTTTGCTGCTGTAGCGGTTTCCAAGGAGCAGGTCCTGCACTCGATGGAGGTGGACCCTCAGGCAGGACCCGTCGGGTGTTTGCCCGCGAATGTGCTGGACTACTGGCACAGAGCGCTGATTGCCGATGATTTGGGTGGCCTGCAAGCCACCGATGTCCGCATCCCGGTGACGAATTTCGCGGGGCTGGCCTGGCCCAACTTCAATCTCGGTTTCGGCAAGCGTCGGGCGCTGGCACTGGGCATTCTCACTGAGCGTGCCGCAGAGGCCCGGCGAAAACAGCAAGCGCAGGCGCTTGAGGCCTCAGAGGACGACGGAGAGGGTGCGCAGGAGGCGGACGAGCTGGATGACGATCCGCGTATTCCCATGGCGCTGGTGTTCCATCAAACCACCTCATCAAGCGATGAGGTCCAGGTCACGTGGCCCGACCCGGATAAAAAGCCTGCGCCGGGCGCGAAAAAAAACCGCCTCAAGCCCGACCGGCTGAATATCGCGTTCTGGTTTCCTTTCGACCTGAACGACAAAAACCAAATATGCCTACCACGCGACCCCAACGATTGCCGGCCGCGTGTGGTCCGCCAATGGCTTGAACCGCAGCCATTGATGGCGGCCAACGACCTGCCGCCGGCCATTGGCCACTTCGATTGCTATCGCGACGAGCTCAAGCTATTTCTCGCGACGTTGAGCCAAAGCGCCAATTTGAGCGGTTATGTCGACGCCTGTTTTGCCTTGTTCGCCCGCGTTCAAGCGGATGGGGTTGAGACGGGAATGGCGCCGATCACGGGGCAATGGGTTGCGGTGCCGCGACAGCCTGGCTATGCAACACGTGCGCTCGCCAACGTGTATGAAGCGATCCCCAATGCGCCGTCCATCGGCGCACTGGAGCAGCTCATAGGCGCCGGACGAAACCGTTTGGCTGTCCAGGCAGGCGGCATGGCAGCGGCGCAGGTGACGATCCGGCACGTGGCCATGGTCGATAAGGCCACACACCTCGACAAGCCAGACGTCAATCGCGGCGCAGACCCCTTGAACGAATCGCAGCGCCGCGCATTGCACGCCCTCGGCCGGTTGGGTGAACAGGTCGGGGTGGTTGCGGTCAGTGGGCCGCCGGGCACCGGTAAGACGGCCTTGCTGCGTGCGATGATCGCCAACCAATGGGTGTTGGCGGCTTACGATAACCGCGAACATTGCCCCGTCACGTTTGTGTGCGGGGCGACCAACCAGAGTGTCGAGAATGTGATGGGCACGTTCAATGGTGCCGTAGGCAGGAAGCATGCCCTGGCACGTCGTTGGTTGGACCCTACGGGCAAGCCACTATTGGGTTTCACCGCCAGCGCACCGTCCAAGGCCAAGGGGAAAACCCATCGCAGCAAGTTCACCACGCTTGAGATCCGGCAAAAGCAGTTGCGCATCTTGGGCGTCGGGTCCTCCAGCCTCAAGCAATCGTACGAAGACGGTGTTGCGGCAGCCCTTGCTTTGGCGCGGCACTTTGAAAATGCCTTCCGCGAGCTGCCAGAGTTGTTCAATGCGTTGTTTAGCGTTGAGCAGAAACATCAGGTCAGTGATGCCACGCGTTTTATCTATCTCATGCAGAAGAGCGCTTCGACAACGCCTACGGCGTCGACCCTCTGCGAGCACTTGAACACGCTGACCCAGGTATTGCGCAGTGGGTTGGCCTCAGCAATCGAGCGCCAGGCTGACATCGACGCGTTGATCGAGCCCGGTGAACTGGCTGCGCGCTTTCCCAGTGAGGCATGGGCATCTTCCTGGGCCATCGACATCCTCGCGGATTTGCGTGTGGCCGCAACCCCCGAGGCGCGCCAGGCGCAGCAGCAGAAATTGCTGGACGTGGTGTGGCGGCCGATTATTTTCCAGTTGGCCGCGCGTTACTGGGAGACGCGTTGGCTGGCCAGTGTGATCGCAACCCCCGAGCCTGGCAGCCGAAAGAAGGCACTCAGGCACGCAGCCATGCTGTTTCCGTGCATTGTCGCCACCTTGCACAGCGCCCCACGGTTACTGGGAGAGGGCCGTAGGCCGCTGTTCGCGTTCCTGGATTTACTGATTATTGATGAGGCGGGGCAAGCTGCGCCGGAGCTGGGTGTGCCGGTGCTTAGCCTGGCTAAAAAAGCCGTGGTGGTCGGCGATATGAAGCAGCTCTCCCCCGTGTCTTCGGTAACACCCGAGGTCGATGCGCGCCAGGTGCAGGACCGTTGGGCCGATCCGTCGTCTTTGGGCGCCTTGCTCGTGCGTGGCGCGGACTCCGCCACGGGTTCAATCATGAAGCTTGCCGCAACCGGGGCATCGTTTGCCGAGGCCATGCCGGACGGACGGCTACGGGACGGGCTGCTCCTGCGGGAGCACTACCGTTGTGCAGAGTCGATCATCAATGTGTGTATCGATTTGCTGTACCACGATCACGACCGTGATGCCGAGGGCGGGTTGCTCAGCAAAGAGTTGGAACCCAAAGTGCCCAACCCGCTGGCAGGGCTGTTCGCGGATGCCGAGTTGCCCTTGCTCGAGGGCGAAGCTGAAATGCAGTTGCGCAAACGCATGAAGGCAACGTTCCCGCTGCCGCCGCTCGGGTTCTATCAGACCGGTGGCCCGAACGATGAGCCCTGCAAAGGCGACTCATGGTCCAACCCTGGAGAAGCCAAGGCCATCGTGGACTGGCTTAAAGAGCACGGACCGCGCCTGGCGAAATGGGTCGCCAGGGTCGAAGGCCACCCGGAGCAACCGATAGGGTTGGAAAAACTTGTCGCGGTCGTCACGCCATTTCGAGGCCAGGTCGAAGCGATAAAGCGTCGGGTGCGCGAAGAACTCGACCCTGATGACGCTGACCTGAGTGAGCGTTTGACCATCGGCACGGTTCATACCCTTCAAGGGGCGGAGAAACCTGTGGTGTTGTTCAGTGCCGTGAATCGGGAAAGCCGCGCCAGCCGTCGAACCGATACCAATCATCGTGAGCGGGTGTTTATCGATCGTGACGATGGGCGCCTGCTCAACGTAGCGATCAGTCGTGCGCAGAAAAGCTTCATTATGTTTGGCCATTCCGATCTGTTTTTTTCCCAGCAGGCGATGGACCCGAACAACGATTTGCCTTCGGCTGTGGTAGGACGATGCTTGGCCGGTGTGCGTGAGCCAGAGCATGAGCGGCTCACCTGCGCCCCGCGGGTGCCAGCGTGCAAGCTCGGTCCCGCCACGCTGATGGTTGTCGAATCCTTGCACAAGGCGAAAATCATTCAAGAACTGGTACCTGGCGGTACTCAGGTGTTCGGCTGTGGCGGTCATATTCGTGACCTTCCGGGCCCCGGTGCGATCAGTTGGCGTGATGGGTTAAAACCGCACTGGCAATTGAGCGAGCGCGAGGGCAGTGACCTGGCGGCGTCCCTACGCAATACCGGCAGCCGTTTACTGCAATGCACTGAGCTGGTGTTGGGGACGGACGATGATGCCCAAGGCGAAGCTATCGCCTGGCACATGATCCAGGTACTCAAGGAAGCACCGTGGTTCATGCATATCCAGAGGGTGCGTCGGGTAAGGTTTCATGCATTGACCACCCCCGAAATGGCCCGGTCATTTGAGGAGGGGCGGTGTATACAGGTCGAGGGCGCTACCGCCGACGAGCGAGCTGGCAGCGCTTGCCGGGCCTTGAATATGGGCTTGGCATATGGAGCCATTGCCCAGCGGGTGCTCGACAACCTCATCGGCTCGGTCTACATGCGTCACGGTATTATCGGGGGCGGACGGGTCAAGGGGCCCTTGCTCAGGGTACTGGCGGGCCATGGTGACTCCCCGGGGTTACCCGGTAAACGGTTGGGTGTCGCGATAAACCTGAAAGTGAACGATACCCTCGTGCCGGCTCGCTTGATGGTGCGGCGCGGCAGCGAAGCCTGGCGCTCGTGGGGCAGTGACCGTACAGAGAGCGTTCACACCTTGATCGACCAACTGAGCGACGCGGTGGTTTCACCGACACCTTGCCTGCTCGAGCATGAGGACTTGCTGCTGGCACCTGCTCAAAGCCTGGGCACTAACCTGGTCCTGCAAGAGGCGTTCAGGCGATTTGGCTGGATGCCGTCGAGCACCATGAGCACGTTGCAAAAACTGTATGAGATGCGCGAGGGGCAGGACGAGCCCGAGTCAACACCGAACGACAATGGTTGGGCTGCATTGGATGCGCAGGGGCGCCTGTTCCTGACCGAGTCCGGACGGCGCCAGGCAGATAAGGTGCTGAACAACCCTTGGCTGAACACAATCAGCGCCAATGCGTTGTTGATGGCCTTCGACGATGCGCTGACTCACCTGTCCCAATTGCCGGATGCAGGGGAGGCGGACTACCTTGCGTTCGTGCACACCTGGGCGGCGCAGTTTGATGATCAGTGCGGCGCGCAGCCGGTTGCGGGCCCCCATGCACCAACGGTCGATGCGCAAGGCGCTGAGGTCGCGCTGTTTTCCCTGCAGCCCGCCGTCGAGCTGAATACGTGGGGCGCGCCTGCCGGTTCGCCTTCACCCGCTGAGGCCGAGCAGCACGACGATGATCCCGCGCCTGGTGCGCAAACCCACCCGGTTTCGGACGGCGGCCGCAGCGGTGCCCACGGAGCACTGGTGCCTCTGGACATCAGCCTGGAGGCCGACAACCCCAAAATGGCCGCGCTTACCCCGAGGCAGCGGCAACTTTACGACCTAATGTCCAAACTGATGTTGGCCTCTTCCCTGCGAGACGGACAGTTTCAGACTGTACGCCGGATTTACACCCTGACGTGGCCGGGTAAACCGGCTGTCCGGCAGGTTGAAATTGGTGTCGAGGTGATAACAGGCAAGCCGGGCAGCTACCCAGGCTGGTTTACGCTGGACCCCGATGGCCTGCACCAGCACACGCGCAATTGGGCGTCGGCAGAGATGGAGGCAGTGCTCGATGAGCAAAGCCCTCGCTTGCAAGTGATAGTGCAAGACCACGGCATACGCACCCGCTCACTGCTTGAGCCGACAGTCGATCATTTATTGGCGTGGATGCAAGCGCGTGGACACGGTAGGCCCTCGACATTCGGCAAGCACATCGATGATCTGGTACGTGGCAATACGTCGAACGCGTGCGCGGAGGGCACTGCCGATGAATAGCAGTTTTGCCGCCATGACCCTGATGCGAAACGCCTATGAGGCTGCATTGCGCGACCCCTCGGACGCAGTTGCCCAGGCAGCGTTCGTCGCTGCGCACCAAGCGCAACAGCACACGTTCGTTGATTCATTCGACGTCGCGGGCATTACCTACCCGCGTACTGATGGGCACACACTGAGTGAGCGTGAAGCGCGCGAGGTGATTTCCAGAATCCTGTCCAACCCGGCGTACAGCGTATCGGACCTGCGGCCCAGCGTCATTGAAGCGGCCTACCCGCTACAGGCAGACGTGCTGCGTGCGGAAATCGAAGCCACGGTCGCGCTGGCCAATAAAATCAATGGGCTCAACTGGCGAACCGACGCGCTCGATGCCAGCACCAAGCAAGCGATGCGTGAACTGCTACGCATGCCCACCTTGGCGGGCGGCTACAAAATCATTTCCCAGGTCAAGTCCGCGGCCAACGCCCAGGTGTTGAATATCTACCGTGGCTACGATGCCGATCACTTGATCCCCGACAAGGCACTGCGAGGGTCACTGCACAGGGGGCAGTCTTTCAGCCTTGACCAGAGCTACGCGACGTTTATACAGGATTCACAGAACAGAGGATCGCAGCATAAATTTGTGACGGACGCCCAGAAACACACACGCAAACGGCTGCGCGGCGATCCGACACTGCCCGCGAAAAACCCAACGACTGGCGAGTACCTGGAGCATGTGCTTGAGTGGATGACCCATGTCTATACCACCGCGGATCTGGGTGTGGATGTGGCCGTCAGGAACAGTGGCCTTGCCAACTCGGATGAATTCAAACGTTTCAACGTCAAAGGTTTTGCCTTGGCGCAGGCAGGGTTCATGACGTGGAATGAACGCAAAAGTGTCGGCCGCGCTGTCGCCATGGTGCTCCTGATTGAGGCGCGTGAGTTCTACACGGCGGCCGGCTGGCCCATGGACAGGGAGTTGCCTTTGTTCTACGACGTACCTTCTACAGTGACCCAACAACCGGTGCCTGTGACATGAGCGACAACATAAACCCATCAACACCCGCCCATGGCGCCCGGCGCTACCAGCTTGCCGACCTGACAATGGCCGCCGGTGTGCCCTGGTTTGCCGTGCACGTGTCGGACGAAAGCGGTCATACATCGTCCTGGATTATCAGGGGGGAACTGGACGGTGAGCATTTACGCCTGCAACCACAGGTTTGGGTGCCAGATGCCATCCAGGCCATCGTCAATGATAGCGACGGCCAAGTCTGGGCGATCACTAGCGAAGATGAACTGATCACCAACACCGTCCTTGGACAGGTGGCTGGATGGCGGCAGGTTACGCCCCATCCACAGCTCAACCCGCGCGATGAGTGGTACTCCCGCACACTGGGTTATGTGGCCACGGATGGCCAGAACGTCGAGCTTGCTGAATGCCTGTGTTGGGCGAGCGATGGCTTGTTGATCGGTACGTTCAGCCGCCGGTTGTATCGTTGGACATCGGGCGATGTTGCTCGCCTTGAACACGACGATCACATTGTCGGAACGCTGGGTGGTGTCAACAACATTGTCCAGACGCAAGACGCAATATACGCGCTGGGGTATGCGGGCCTGATCCTGCGTCGGCCGGTGGGCGGGACCTGGCAGCGAATTGATGGACCATGGCCGACTGAGGCCGGCGCGTTCATCAATATGATTGCCGGTGTCGAAGGTCCGAGAGGGGAATTGTGGGCCATTGCGGCGGGCGGTTCGGTCGTCAGCGTTGCGGGTGATGTGACCCGCACCATTGCACAAGTACCCGGTGAGCCTCTGGGCATCATCCGGTTCCAGCGCCAGTGGTTCGTGTCGACCCTCGACGGTTGCTACGAACTACCGGGGGATGGTGACACGGTACTGATCAAACGAGATATTTTGATGGGTAAATCGATTGATGCCGGGAACTGCCTGATTGCTGTCGATGCCGAGCCACAACACGCCGATCACGCGCAGGTCCACCTGTGGTTGCGCACCAGAAACCGCGATGCTTGGCTACGCCCAATCATTTGCCGGGCCTGATTGAGGCGTTAAGGCGCAAGCGCGCGGGATACGGGCTTGCTTTCGAGGCGCAAGCCCGTGGTTTTACCTGGTCGGCCAGGCAGGCTCAATTGGTTTGTGCGCCGCGCCCGCGATGCCTCAGGCTGGGGGCATCCTTTTCGAAGCATCCAATGCATGCCCTCAAATGTGCCCCCAATGTAGCAATCCACTGGAAGTGAATGGAGCTTCATGGTTTGTGGAAAGCCAAAAATGATCAGATAAACAGCCTGCTCGACGACTTCTAGAGACTCTCAGGATCGCCAAAAAACATCTGAATCCGCGACCGCAACCACCGCTCGCCCGGATCATTATCCTGCGACCCACGCCACGCCATGTGCAGTTCGAAACTGCGCACCGGCAACGGCGGGTCTTCCGCTCGCAGGCCACCGGCCGAGGTCAATGCCTGCGCCGCGTAATCCGGCACGGTCGCCAGGATATCGGTGCCCGCCAGCAACGTACCCAGGCCGTTGAACTGCGGCACGGCCAATACCACGTGGCGTTTGCGGCCGAGCTTTTCCAGTTCCTCATCGATGAACCCGCTCAGGTCACCGGCAAACGAAACCAGCGCGTGGGGGCGGGCGCAGAAGTCGTCCAGGCTCAGGGAGCCCGGCACGCTGTCGGCGCGCAGCAGTTTGGGCAGGCTGCGGCGCAGCACTTTGCGCTTGGCGTTGGCCGGGAGGTCGGCGGTGTAGCTCACGCCGATGGAGATTTCGCCGGAGGCGAGCAGGCCGGGCATCAGGATGTAGTTGACGCGCCGCACCACCAGTACGATGCCGGGGGACTCGGCGCGCAGGCGTTTGAGCAGCGGGGGCAGCAGGGCGAATTCGACGTCATCGGACAGGCCGATGCGGAACACGGCCGTGCTGGTGGCCGGGTCGAATTCGGCGGCGCGGCTGACGGCGGTGGAAATCGAGTCCAGGGCCGGGGAGAGCAGGGCGAAGATTTCCACCGCCCGGGCCGACGGTTCCATGCTGCGGCCGGTGCGCACGAACAGCGGGTCATCAAACAGCCCGCGCAGGCGTGATAACGCCGCGCTGATGGCCGGCTGGCCGAGGAACAGTTTCTCGGCGGCGCGGGTCACGCTGCGCTCATGCATCAAGGTTTCGAATACGATCAACAGGTTTAGGTCGACACGACGCAGGTCGTTACGGTTCATCTTGTGTCCTGGAGGAGTCAGCTGACTTGACGAAAGCGATCATATAAGAACCCCGGAGATTCCATCTGGAAGCATGACCGGCATGAATCTTACGGGGAAAGGCTGTTACTCTGCACCGGAAAATTGAGTTTTCCTACGATACATGAAGGCTATTCCGCAGAGGCGGAATCAATGATGGACATGTTGACTATTAACGGCGACCGGTGGTCTTACCCGCAAAGCCCAGATAGAGTTCATGGCATTAGAAGTTACTTTGACGAGGTTTGCGATGTCCCGCACGATTCGTTTTCACAAGTTTGGTCCGGCCGAGGTGCTCAAATGCGAAGAGCATGCAGCCGCGCAGCCCGCACCGGGCGAAGTGCAGGTGCGTGTCGAGGCGATAGGCATCAGTTGGTATGACATTTTGTGGCGCCAGAACCTGGCGTCGTCCCATGCTCGCTTGCCGTCCGGCCTTGGCCATGAGATGGCCGGGATCGTA
The DNA here is from genome assembly GCF_001983175.1 of Pseudomonas cedrina subsp. cedrina. Lineage (GTDB taxonomy): Bacteria > Pseudomonadota > Gammaproteobacteria > Pseudomonadales > Pseudomonadaceae > Aquipseudomonas > Aquipseudomonas cedrina. Next base: position 47,549 of record NZ_MNPW01000019.1, on the reverse strand, counting down.
GTCGCTGTCGGCGACGGTGTGGATGACCTGGCCGTGGGCGATAAAGTGGCCAGTTTTCCGGCCGAAAGCCCCAATGATTATCCGGTGTATGGCGAGCAGATCGTTCTGCCCCGTTCGGCCTTGACCCGTTACCCGGATGTCTTGAGCCCTATCGAGGCGAGCGTGCATTACACGCCGCTGCTGATTGCCTACTTCGCGTACATGGACCTGGCACGGGTCAAGCCTGGGCAATTTGCCTTGGTGACTGACGCCAGCCACTGCGCCGGTCCGTCCTTTGTGCAATTGGGCAAGGCCTTGGGGGCGCGGGTGATTGCCGCCACCAAGGACAGCGCCGAGCGCGAGTACCTGCTGTCGCTGGGTGCCGAAAAAGTCATCGTCACCGAAGAGCAGGACCTGCTGATGCAAATCAACAAGTTCACCGACAACCGCGGTGTCGATGTGGTGTTCGATGGCTTGGGTGGCCCACAGATGTCGTTACTCGGCGATGTACTGGCGCCGCGCGGCAGCCTGGTGCTGTATGGCTTGCAAGGCGGCAACCAGACGCCATTCCCTGCCTGTGCGGCGTTTCAGAAGAATATTCAGTTCTTCGTGCACTGCATCGGTAATTTCACCGGCAAACCGGAGCTCGGCATCGTTCAGGACCAAGTGGCCTTGCAGCGGGCCCTGCGGGATATCAACCAACTGACAGCCGACCGCGTGCTGGTGCCGCTGAAAACCACCGTGTTCCCCTTCAATCAGTTCGTCGAAGCGCACCGCTATATGGACGAATGCCCGTGTCGCGAGCGTGTTGCCTTGCAGGTTGAAGCTGTTTAGGGCGTAGGAATGTTCTCAAATGAGCATTCCTCGTCGCTGGCACAGGGGGCAAATGCGCCATATGACAGGGCTTAACTTAGAGTGCCCATCAGGTGCCAAGCTGGCACTTTAACCCCTGAATCCTGAGTTTTTCACTGACGCCGCCCTGAATTCCAGCGCGGCGTCTTTGTGTGCGCGTGATTTACCGAGCGGACGTTATTCATCTGCATGGATTTTCGGCAGGGTTCTGTATCTATTAATCATTATTCCAGCACCGATAATTGCGCCTTCACTTTCATCTCAAGGATTGAGCAATGATCGACTGTCTGACACTTGCGTCGCGAGCGTATGAAACTAATGTTGCGATGTTACTGGGGCGCCAGGGAAATAGGCGAGCTCGTGAGCGGCGTCAATACAATAAGTGGGAAAGTTTGTCGTGGTTACTTGTAAGACGCTTCTTTTAATAGTGGGTTAACGGCGTGTAAGAGCAGGTCGGAAAGATCCTAGGACTAGGTGTGGGCTCTTTCAAGCCCAGTAAAAACGGCGCATAGCAGCATTTTTGCGGGGACGGCTCTGCACGCAAGGCGTCCATGCCGGTGTGTTGTGGGGTGCTAGTGTCTAGTCATCGGCGCACAAGGCTGCGTGCACATTTCTTACACGCGTAACAGGTCGAGCAAATACTGTCAGCAGTTGCTTGGAATTGATATTTGAACTCAGGTAATAGAATGATGAGCACTATTCACGAGCAGGCAATGACTTATGTTTATCAGCAAGTTCTGCAACGTCTGATCGGGCATTTTACTCGCGAAGAGCGAACGGCCCTGCAGTTGTTGGTCCAGCGAATCATTGTCGCGGCCGGAGGCATGGAGCAAGTAGGCGGGTACAAAGTGCTGGTGGCCCACGGCGGCGGCGAAGTGAGCAACTACACATTGGCGCTGTTGCGTGCCGCACAGTTGAGCATCGCTGGCCGAGCCCCGCGCACCTTCCACTTGCGGGTCGCGACATTGAGGCATGCGGGAATGACCGAGAGCACGCTCGACGGCCTCAATCAGGGCTATGGCCGCCTGTTTCTGCACGACGATCCAAGGGTTGAGCTGCTGATGGTGGAAAACCAGGAAGTATTGCCCTTCAACCATTTGCGGCCCGCCTCAACCATCGGCCGGGAAATCAGCCAGCGCAACATGCTGATGATGGGGCACCTGAGTTCCGGCGACTGCCGCGCCACATTGTGCAGCGACACCTACCTGGCGCTGGGGGACTTTTACCAGCGTGTCACCTGCTGGCATGGCGGGGTGCATGCATTGGTCAGTGGTGACTCACCGCGCAAGCAAAGTCATTTTCTTGCCTGGCTCAAGAACATGGCAAACGGTGCGGGTGTGGCCATGCCTGATGCGTGGCCGTCTTCGCTCACGGGGCTGTTTGCCCGCATGGACGAATGGAGTACAGGTTATTACCGCGATGTATACGGCGAACATTATGTCGAGAGTGAACGGCCCAGCAAAACCAGCCATCGCCACCTGGCCTACATCAGCGTCGCCGATTTGCTGGACGACGTAGACCTGCGAACCTCGACCATGCTCACCGAGTTCATGGCCTTTGCCCCCGACCCGATGGGTTTTCACTTCAGCCATCCAGGCTATTCCAGCCCGCGGCTGATGGCCCATTTACGCGGGCTCCAGGCCGAGTGCCTGCGAGACCTGACCTACGAAGAAGGGGTGCAGGGTTTTATCCAGCAGTCGGCCAGGCATTTGCCGCAGGCGTTTCTCGCGCAGGCGGGAACCCGTGAAGGGCGGGTCGAATCCAGCGCCTGTGCCCAGCAGTTTTTTGGCTTGGACGAGACCCAATTGATCTGCCTGCTGTTTTCGCCGTTTATCCACCACGGTGAACGACTGGAAGGCTATTTGCGCCAATGCCATCCGGGCATGCTGGTTGCTTTGCCTGAGCTGCACAAGGTCCTGCAGGGCCAGCTATCCGCCGACATGCTGCAACAATGGGCCACTGACACCAGCGGCTTGCCGTTGCCCTTGTTGCAGCACCTGTATCGCAAGCGTCCGCTGGCCAGTGCGGGCGGCAAATTGCGCAGTGCCGGCGTCACTGCCCCTGGCAGCGGGCAGGCCTGTCAATTGTCCGGGCGATGACGCTGCGCGGCGAACGGCGGGTGGATTTTGCGTATCAGGCGGTTTACCGCTACATGATCAACCTGATCAATGACGTCAGTACCGATGCGCGGGTAAAGCTGCCATCCCTTCGGCAGTTGGCGGGGCGCCTGAACGTATCGATCTCGACGGTCCAGTACGCCTACTCGTTGCTTGAGAAGGAAGGCAGGGTCTATTCAGTGGCCAAGTCGGGTTATTACGCCTGGCCTCTGTCGGCAAACCCGCTGGCGGGGGCAGGGGGGGATCTGCTTGACCGGCTCTACGCAGCGGCGCGGCGCCCTGGCATGGTGGTGCTCAGCGGGGACGACCCTTCGCTGCTGGCATCGCTGGACAGCAATTTGCTGCGCCTGGAACGCGAGCTGGTGCGCCAATACCCGCAGCGACTGCAACCCTGGGCCCAGCCTTGCGGTGTGTGGGAGCTGCGCGCGGCGCTGGCGGCGCGTTATACCTCGTCGGCCACGCGCTGCTGGCATGCCGACGACGTCTACATCGGTGCCGACTTGCGGGGCGTGCTGGACATTCTCATTGAAGTCCTGAACCTGAAGGGCACCACGGTGATTGTTGAATCACCGTGCGACTGGCTGGTGCTGCGCCTGTTCCAGGATGCCGGGGTGCGTATCATCGAGCTGCCCTTGACGCCCCAGGGCCGCCTGGACCTGGTGATGCTGGATCAATTGCTGTGCAATGAATCGGTGCATCTGGTGTTGCTGTCCTCCAAAGTCAGCCTGCCGGCAGGGGCAGCCATGCCGACCCAGGACCGCCTTGCCGTCGCGCAGATGCTCGATCAGTACGGTTGCTGGCTGCTGGAAAACGACACCTTTGGCGAATTGGGCTTCAAGGAACCGCAGGCGGCGCTGCATGAGCTGGTGAACCCTGAGCGATTGATGGTGTTTTCTTCATTCGAGAAAGTGCTGGGGTCGGAAGCGCCTTATGGTTATCTGCTGTCTCGGCGCATGAGCAGCGAGTTGCAGCGCCAGTTTTTGCTGCGCTCCTTCCGTCTGTCGTCGATCCGCCAGCGCGCGATTGCCCGCCTCTATCAAAGCGGGCGCATCGACCAGCACCTGCGCGCGCTGCGCCTGCAGCTATGCCAGCAGGCGGAGGAGATGCAGCAACGCCTCGATCAGCACCTGGGCGACCAAGTGGCCTACCGTGCGCCGGCTGCCGGGGCGACGTTCTGGCTGGGCTCCACAAGGCCGGTGGATATGCGCCAGGTGTTCCAGCGTTTGCTCGCCCAGCAGGTGGTGATTGCACCGGGTGAGCTGTTCAGCGTCAGCGGCCTGCATCAGCAGCATTTACGCCTGAGCCACACCTTCCACGGGCAGCCCAACCTGGATATTGCCCTGGCGGCGATAAGCCAGGCGCTACGTCAGGCACAGACGGAATGATTGCCCGAAGTTTCTCTTAACTTTGTAGGATCGATAACGTCGCGCAGCAGTCGAACTCTCAGTAAACTGCCTTCATTTCTGAATTCTTCTTTGCGAGGTCCATGCATGACAATCAGTCCTTTTGCGGGCAAGCCGGCGCCAGCCCAGTTGCTGGTGGATCTCCCGCGACTGGTCACGGCCTATTACACTGGCCGGCCTGATGCAGCCATCTCCACTCAACGCGTCGCTTTCGGTACCTCGGGGCACCGTGGCAGCTCGTTCGATTTGAGTTTCAACGAGTGGCACGTACTGGCCATCAGCCAGGCCATCTGCCTGTACCGCGAAGCCCAGGGCATTGACGGCCCTTTGTTTGTCGGTTTGGACACCCACGCGCTGTCCACGCCTGCCGGTGCCAGCGCCCTGGAAGTACTCGCCGCCAACGGTGTGCACGTGATGCTGGCCGAAGGCGATGAATACACGCCGACCCCGGCGATTTCCCACGCGATCATCTGCTACAACCGTGGTCGCACCCGTGGCTTGGCCGACGGCATCGTGATCACGCCGTCGCACAACCCACCGCAGAGTGGCGGCTACAAATACAACCCGCCCAACGGCGGCCCGGCCGATACCCACGTGACCAAGTGGATCGAAGCCAAGGCCAATGAACTGCTGGCCAATCAACTGGCCGGGGTCAAGCGCATGCCCCATGCCCAGGCACTCAAGGCCGATACCACCCATCGCCATGATTACCTCAACAGCTACGTGGCTGACCTGGTCAATGTGATCGATATGGACGCCATCCGCAGCGCAGACCTGCGCCTGGGCGTGGACCCATTGGGTGGCGCCGGCGTGCGCTACTGGTCGGCGATTGCCGAGCACTACCGGTTGAATCTGGAGGTGGTAAATACTGAAGTCGACGCCACGTTCCGCTTCATGAGCGTCGACTGGGACGGCCAGATCCGCATGGACCCGTCCTCCAGCTACGCCATGCAAGGCCTTATCGGCCTCAAGGAAGGCTTTGACGTGGCCTTCGCCTGCGACCCGGACCACGACCGCCACGGCATCGTCACCCCGTCCGGTGGCCTGTTGGCACCCAACAATTACCTGGCGGTGTCCATCGACTACCTGTTCCAGAACCGTCCCGATTGGCGCGCCGACGCGGCCGTGGGCAAGACCGTGGTCAGCAGCGGCCTGATCGACCGCGTGGCCGCGCGCATCGGCCGTCGCCTGTACGAAGTACCGGTGGGCTTCAAATGGTTCGCCGACGGCCTGTTCGAAGGTTCCTTGGGGTTCGGCGGCGAAGAAAGCGCCGGCGCATCGTTCCTGCGCAAGGACGGTACGGTCTGGAGCACCGATAAGGACGGTTTGATCCCCGCGCTGCTGGCGGCGGAGATGACCTCGCGCAAAGGCCAGGACCCCAGCCAGATCTACCGCGGCCTGACCGACGCCCTGGGCGAGCCGTTCGCGATTCGCGTGGATGCCAAGGCCACTCCGGCGCAGAAAGCCTTGCTGGGCAAGTTGTCGCCCGACCAGGTGACCTCCACCGAGTTGGCCGGCGAAAGCATCCAGCAGATTCTCAGCCACGCGCCGGGCAACAACCAGGCGATCGGCGGGCTGAAGGTGATGACCGAAAACGGCTGGTTCGCCGCGCGGCCATCGGGTACCGAGGACATCTACAAGATCTACGCCGAGAGCTTTATCGGTGAAGATCACCTCAAGCAGTTGGTGGAAGAGGCGCAGGTGCTGGTGGACGGCGCTATCACCCAATAACGCTGAAATGTACTGTGTAGTGAGCGGGCTCGCCCCGCGCTGGGGGGCGAAGCCGCCCCAATAAAATACCGCGGTCTGTCAGACAGAACGCGGTGCCTGGTTTTAGGGCGGCTTCGCCCCCCAGCGCGGGGCGAGCCCGCTCACTACAGTTTCAGGCCAGATCCACCAGCACGATCTCGCTGTCTTCAATCGCGGTCACCCGCAACACCTGCTCATCTTCAACCGCGACACCGTCTCGAGCTTGTGCACGCAAGCCATTGACTTCAATCACTCCCGTCGCAGGCACAAGGTAGGCGCGACGCCCGCTCTCAAGTCGATATTCGGCACTTTCCCCAGCCTTCAGGTTCGCCGCCACCAAGCGTGCATCAGCACGGATGCGCAGGCTCTCGCTGTCTCCCGCCTTGCCACTGGCGAGTGTCACAAAGCCTTCCAGACCGCCTTTGGGAAACGGCTTGGCGCCCCACGACGGCGGCAGACCGGCTTCGTTGGGAATAATCCAGATCTGGAAAATCTTGGTCGGCGTGTCTTCCAGGTTGTACTCGCTGTGGGCGATCCCGGTGCCCGCGCTCATCACCTGTACATCGCCTGCCTCGGTGCGGCCCTTGTTGCCGAGGTTGTCGGCATGGCTGATCGCACCTTCACGCACGTAGGTGATGATCTCCATGTCGCGATGCGAGTGCTGCGGGAAGCCGGTGCCTGGCGCGATGATGTCGTCGTTCCAGACCCGCAGGTTGCCCCAGTGCATGCGCTTGGGGTCGTGGTACTCGGCAAACGAGAAGTGGTGATGGGCGTCAAGCCAGCCATGATGGGCGCCGCCCAGGGAATTGAAAGGTCGAAGTTCAAGCATGATTGTCTCCTGTGGATGGCAGTTATGATCCTGCAGCTGATGATCGATAAAAAGCGTAAAAACTGCCTGATTCCTATCAGTCTATTAGATTGGTTGCTGGCGTTTTGACTTTCAGTTCATCGCCTAACTGCATGAACGCAAAGCAATTGGCTGGAATTGAGCGTCGATTCCGGCGACCATGGCGCCTGTGTCAGCCTCACACTCATCGCAGGAGTCCGCGTGTCGCTACAACCGCCTGATTTACCCACTGATCTTCCCGTTGAGCTGCGCCCGCTGGCTGAAATGCCTTGGCTCAAACGCCTGGCCGCGCGCCTGTTTGGCCATGGCCTCACGCGTTTGCGCGCCCAGCACCGGTTTTCCTGGCTGCATGGGCAAGCCGATGGCTTTCGCAGCGGGCATGAAGCGGGCGTCGAGTACGGCTATCGCGAGGGTAAGGCCGAGGGCATCGAGGAAGGCCGGCAGGTTCTGCTGATCCGCGATTTGCGCCCGGATGAGCACCGTGCGCCGGGTATCGACGACAATCTGTTCGATGATTGGCGCCTGCCGCTTACCGCCGAATTGAAGAAGCGTATCAAGGCGGATGTCGCGCGCTTGCTGCCCGCCCACGCTCAGCCGAGCACGGCGCAATGGAAGATGATTTTCAGCGACACGCCGTCGACCTCGGTCATCGCTGGCGCCGGGGCGGGCAAATCCACGTCGCTGGTATTGCGGATTGTGTTGCTCACCCATTACCTGGGCTTCGAACTCAGTTCCATGACGGTGGTGACCTTTACCCGCGAATCCCGTAAAGACTTCATCAACAAGCTCATGGAGATTCTTGACCTTTGGGGTAGACCCCTCGGGTTGAAAGAAGCCCAGGCCGTGGTGCGCACCTTCCACTCGCGCATCCTGCCGATGGTACGCAGCCTGCCGGGTTTTGAGCGTCTGCAAGCGTTCGAAAACCTCAGCTCGGACTTTGAAGACGCCGACAGCAATCCCTTTGACCTGCGCATCAACGAAGCCCAGCGCCAACAGATGAACACCTGTTACCACCGGCTTTACGGGCAACATGCGCGGTTCCGGGAGCTGATCGCGCCGCTGGCGCGCCACGGGCTGCAGCTCAAGGCGCTGGAACGGGATCATCCCGACGTACAAAAACGCGTGGCCGTGACCGAACTGGCCGCCAAGCGTGATGAAGAACTCTGCGACGTGATCGAAGACCTGTGGTTTCGCGCGGGCGCCTGGCCGATCAATGGCATTGAGCCCAATCGCCAGACCGTCGAGATCAACGGCGCGCAGTTTCATTGCCATGGCTATATTCCCGAGCTGGACGCCTGGGTGGTACTGGGCTTCGACTCGCGGGAAAACGCCGGCATCAGCCGGCCGAACTCGAAACTGTCGGTGCGTGCGGAATGGGCCGTAAAACGCACCCTGTTTCAAGCTTTCTGCCGTAAGCCACTGATATGGCTAGATAGTTATGAATCATCAAAACGCTTGTTAAGCAGCTTGGCCGGTGACGCCAGCGCCGGGCCGGGCTTTGATTACAGGGTCAAGGGCGAGTTGTCCTCGGCGCCGTTGCTGGACAGTTTCGTGATGGCAGCCGGGTTTATCGAGAACCTTGGGCTCGACGTGCCGAACGCCGTGGGGCAGATGAGCTTCGCCAAGGATGATCCGGACCGTTTCTTTTTTGAAGCCCTGGGCATTTACTGGAAGGCCCTGGAAGATCATCTGCTCGACCAGTCGCCACCGATCATGACGTATAACCGCATGTTTTCGCTGTTCGGCGAAAATACCCCGGAAAACCTCAAGCTGCTCAGCGACCCGCTGTTGCGGCCGTTGTCGCACCTGATGATCGACGAATTCCAGGACGTTTCGCCGCAAATCGTCTCGTGGATTCGCGCCAGCCTGCGGGAGATCCGCAGCCGTGGCCCGGCAATGCACGTTGGGCGTGGCGCACAGCAGTCATCGCTGCTGTGCGTGGGGGATGACTGGCAGTCGATTTACGGCTGGCGTGGCAGCTCGCCCAAATACTTCATGGCGTTCAACCAAGAGTTTCCGTCTCCAGCCACCACCCGCGTGATGCTGGGTGAGAACTACCGCAGCCATCAGCACATCATCGACGCGGCCGAGCACATTGTGCGCGCCGCGCCGACGATCCCTGGCAAAAAGGCCAAGGCCAGCGGGGCGCCCAAGGCGTTGGTGCCGGTCAAGGTGCTGGAAAGGTCCGACGCGGCAATGGGGCAGCAATTGCTGGAGCACTATCAAAAGGGTGATTCAGTCTTGATGCTTTATCGAAAAAGCAGCGATAAACTATTGATTCAAGAGCATATTCAGGCTGTAGTTAATGCGGATTCTAGCTTGCCGCGCGAGGCGCGCAGACTCAAACAATTGACTTACCACAGTGCCAAGGGGCTGCAAGCAGACGCGGTATTCCTGCTTGGGGATTGCCAGCATGTCACCCGCTCACCCTATAAAAACCAGGTGTACCGCATGGCGGGCCTGGGCAAGGACGGTGACAGCGAGCCCTATGACAACGCGCAGAAGGATGAGGTGTTGCGCCTGGCGTATGTGGGCATTACCCGGGCGGTGAGCCATTGCTACTGGTATGTGGAAAAGCCTGAAGGCCAGGCCGTGAATGTGCCCAGGGCGTCGGAGCGAGTGGACGGTAAAAAGGCATTTTTCGATGATCAACGCGGTTAATGAGCTCCCACATTGGATCTCCTATGTCCGGGAGATTGTGCTCAGGCCCGCAAGGACTGCGGCGGCACAAACGACGCCAGCTCATCCTCCACCGCCTCGATAATGCGCTCCACATCGGCCGCATTCATCACCGTGGCACAGGGAATGCCGGCAATGGCGATCAGGGTCTCGCCGCTGGCGCGGTCGAACAGGCGCACGATCATGCTGCCCGGCGCGTCCATACTGCCTTCGAAGCCTATCGGATGAAAGTGCCAGCGCATCAGCTGGCATGCGTTGGGGAACGTCACTTTGTTCATGTTGCCCACCTTGTTCATTGAGCGCTTCCTTTAGCTCGCGGAAGGGGGGCCAGGACCGTCAATGGTCGTGGCGTCGTAGAGCTTAAAAAATAGCATTCGTTCGCAATTGGCAGGTGACTTTTTTGGCCCCGTTCGGCAGTTGTCTTGACATGGATCATGTCTCGCCCGTAACAAGGCGAAAGGCCATTAGTCAGCACCGCCATTCGGCGATTGTACGCGCCGGCAAAATTCGGCAATCTCCTCCGTTTGTTTCGCCACAGAGCCTGCCATGCCAGACATCGCTGCAGACGATGATGCCCAGCAATCCCAAGCCACACGCGAGCTGGTGCTACGCCACCACCTGTGCTGGCGCCATCGGGACCTGGAGGGCGTGATGTCCTACTACCACCCGGACATCCAGTACCACGATTTCTTCCAGAACCGTGTCGTCGGTTTCGCGCAGTTGCGCCAATACCTGCAGGCCAGCATGCCACGAGAGGCGGACGAGGCGATTGAACACACTGACCGCATCCGTGCCGACGGCAACACTGCGTTTATCCAGTACCGCATTACCTTGCGGGGCGGCCGAGGCCTGGTGTCGTTTCGCACCAGCGAAGCCATCACCGTGCGCGACGGGTTGATCTGGCGGGTCAACGAGTACGCGTCCCTGGTACATGAGCGGCCGGCCGAGGCCGCGCGGCCTTCGTTCAGCCGCCTGGGCCTGTCGCCCCAGCAATTGGGGCACATGGCCAACGACCTGCAGCAGTATTTCGAAGGCAAACAACCCTACCTGGACCCCGAGCTGGACCTGCAGCGGGTTTCCAGGGAGTGCGGCTACAGCCGCAATCAGATTTCCTACCTGCTCAACCAGGTACTGGGGCAAAGCTTCTATCGCTACGTCAACCAGGCCAGGCTTCAGCATTTGCTGGCCGCGCTGGACAAGGCCGTGCCGCCGATAAAGATCGACGACCTGGCGTTCGCGGCCGGTTTCAACTCGCTGTCGGCGTTCTACAGCGCGTTCCGCCAGCACACCGGCCAGTCGCCCAAGGCCTACGTCAAACACATTTCCCTGCGTGCACGCGCGCAAGACAGTCCCTGACCGCGCGCTCTAGGATCCACCCTATCAAAACCAGGTAGGGGAGAACCCGGCATGCCGGCATGGCGCAACATCAGCTTATGGATGGACCAGTTGGACGACCCGCTGCGCGCGCGGCCGGCCCTGGAGCATGACCTGGACGTCAACGTGGCCATTATCGGCGCCGGCTACACCGGGCTGTGGACCGCGTATTACCTGAAACGCCAGGCCCCCGAGCTGAAAATCACGATTATCGAAGCGCAAACCGCCGGTTTCGGCGCTTCGGGTCGCAACGGCGGCTGGCTGATGGGCAACCTGCTGGGTGAAGACCGCTTGCTGGCCGGCCTGAATCCCGAACAGCGACGTGCCTCGTTCGACCTGTTGCACGCCATCCCCGACGAAGTGGCCCAGGTGCTGGCGCGTGAAGGCATCGATTGTGACTACCGCAAGGGAGGCGCGCTGTACTGCGCGGCCCGTTACCCCGAGCAGGAAGGCAGCCTGCGCCGCTACCTGGACACACTCTATGCCCAGGGCCTGACCGAGGCCGACTACCGTTGGCTCAGCCCGCAGCAACTGGCCGAACAGGTCCGCATCGCCAAGCCCTACGGCGGCATTTACGCGCCCCACGTCGCAACCATCAACCCGGCCAAGCTGGTGCGCGGCCTGGCGCGGGTAGTTGAGGCCATGGGCGTGGTCGTCTACGAAAACAGCCCGGTCACCCAGTGGCAGTCCGGCAGCCTGCGCACGGCGAAGGCCAGTGTGCGCGCCGCCTGGGTGGTGCCGGCGGTGGAAGGCTATGCGACCACCTTGGCGCCTCTGGGCCGTTACCAACTGCCGGTACAAAGCCTGATCGTCGCCACTGAGCCGCTGCCGCCCAGTACCTGGGATGAAATCGGCTTGAGCCATGGTCAGGCATTTGGCGAAAGCAGCCGCCAAGTGACCTACGGCCAGCGTTCAGCGGATAACCGCCTGATATTCGGCGCGCGCGGCGGTTATCAGTTCGCCGGCAAACTGCGCCACGACTTCGATTTGACCGACAGCGAAGTGGGACTGCGTCGCTACCTGTTCGGTGAGCTTTTCCCACAGCTCAAGCACGTAAGAATCACCCATTCCTGGGGCGGCAACCTGGGTATGTCGCGCAACTTCCGACCGCACATGCTGTGCGACCCCAAGACGGGTATCGCGCTGTCAGGTGGTTATGGCGGGGAAGGCGTAGGCGCCACCCACTTGGGCGGTCGCACCCTGGCCGATCTGATCCTGGGGCGTGACACCGCGCTGACCCACCAACCCTGGGTGCTCCGCGAGCGCGGCCTGGATGCGCTCCGGCCCTGGGAGCCCGAGCCGTGCCGCTGGCTGGGTTACAACGCGATCATTCGCAGTTTCGTCCATGAAGACCAGGTGCTGGCCAGCCCCAACACCGCCCCTTGGCGCCGCAAGCTGGCGACCGGCGTGGCCGGGTTCATGGAAAGCTTGATGCGCTGAATTGTTTCATTCACACGGGAAAAGCCATGAGCATCACTCAATTCAAAGACACCTTGAACGCCCATCTGCCGGACTCATCGCCCGTGGCGGTGCCGCTGGGGGAACCCATCGCCGTGGCCTCGACCCTGAGTGTCGAGCGCAGCGACGGTGTCGAAACCGGCATCTGGGAATGCACCCCGGGCCGATGGCGTCGCCAGATCACCTCCCAGGAGTTTTGCCACTTCATCCAGGGCCGCTGCACTTTCACCCCGGACACCGGGGAAACCGTTCATATAGAAGCCGGCGACGCACTGATGTTGCCGGCCAACAGCACGGGCGTCTGGGATATCCAGGAAACCGTGCGCAAGACCTATGTACTGATTTTGTAACGCTTTGATCCTTGATCGCCTGCCATAACAACAGCCCTAAAACCGCCAGGAATCGAACCATGAAAGCCATTGCCCTGTTGCCCTTGATGTTGTTGGCCTCTATCAGCCAGGCCGCCGAGACAGTGAAGATCTACAACTGGTCGGACTATATTGCGCCGGACACCACCAAGCACTTCCAGCAAGAAACCGGCATCGGTTTCACTTACGACGTATACGACAGCAATGAAACCCTCGACGGCAAGTTGATGACCGGTAAATCCGGCTATGACGTGGTGTTTCCGTCCAACCATTTCATGGCGCGGCAGATCCAGGGCGGCGCCTTGAAGAAGCTCGACAAGAGCCAGTTGCCCAACTGGAAAAACCTTAACCCGGTGTTGCTCAAAGCCCTGGAAAACAACGACCCGGGCAACGCCCATGGCTTCCCGTACCTGTGGGGCAGCACCGGCATCGGCTACAACATCGACAAGGTCAAGGCCGTATTGGGCGACAATGCACCGGTCGATTCCTGGGACCTGATCTTCAAGCCCGAGAACATGGCCAAGTTGCAGAAATGCGGCGTGGCGATTCTCGACGACGGCCCGGAACTGCTCCCGGCCGCACTCAACTACCTGGGCTTGCCGCACCACAGCAAGAAGCCCGAGGACTACAAGAAGGCTGAAGCACTGCTGATGAAAGTGCGGCCCTTTGTGGCGTACTTCCATTCCTCGAAATACACCGCGGACCTGGCCAACGGCGATATCTGCGTGGCGGTAGGCTTCTCGGGCGACATCCTGCAGGCCGAAAGCCGTGCCAGGGAAGCCAAAAACGGCGTGAACATCGGCTACAACATTCCCAAGGAAGGCGCCGCGATCTGGTTCGACATGGTCGCCATGCCCGCCGACGCGCCGAACGAACAGGCCGGCTATGCCTTCATGAACTACCTGCTGCGCCCGGAGGTCATGGCCAGCATCACCAACTACGTGCACTACGCCAATGGCAACGCCGCGGCGGACAGCCTGGTAGACCCGGCGATCAAGGCGGACACCAAGGTGTACCCAAGCCCGGAAATGATGGGCAAGCTGTTTGCCCTGGAGGCGATGCCATTGAATGTCGACCGGGTGCGTACGCGGGTGTGGAATACCATTCGCACCGGCCGCTAATAGCCATGCAAAATCGGCTGTGGCAAGTGGGATTTGCGGTGTGGCGGCTGGCACAATCCCGGCAGCGATGGCGCCCAATTGTGGGAGCTGTCGAGCCCCAGCGAGGCTGCGAAGGCGGCGGTACTGCTGGCATTTGCTCCGCCTGACCCACCGCTATCGCAGCCTCGCTAAAGCTCGGGAGCTCCCACAGGGAGACTCGCTGTGCCAGGTGGATTGGTTGCACCTGTGAGCGCAATTCCGGCAACAACAGAGATCAACCTGTGGGAGCTGTCGAGCCCCGGCGAGGCTGCGAAGGCGTCGGTAATGCTGGCATTTGCTCTGACTGACACTCCGCTATCGCAGCCTCGCTAAAGCTCGGGAGCTCCCACAGGGGGATCGGGTGTTTCAGGTGGAGTTGGGTTGTACCTGCGAGCACAATCCCGGCGACGACAGAGATCAACTGTGGGAGCTGTCGAGCCCCAGCGAGGCTGCGAAGGCGGCGGTACTGCTGGCATTGCTCCTACTGACCCACCGCTATCGCAGCCTCGCTAAAGCTCGGGAGCTCCCACAGCTGAAGCAGGATGGGATCAGGGGTTCTCCAGATCGTGCCCCAACGACTGGATAAACAACGAAAACAGCTCCGGCTGTGACGAAATATCCAGCTTGGCGTACAAGTGCCGACGGTGCACTTTCACCGTATCCGGGGAGATGTTCAGCCGCTCAGCCATGGCCTTGGACGAAAACCCGCGCAGCACCAGGCGGGCAACTTCCAGTTCGCGCTCGGAAAGGACGCCGCAGCCGAATTGACTCAACGCATCCCTGATCTGAGAGTCCATCGCCGGCGCGCGCCGGGTGCTCTGCTGCCAGTGCTGCTGCATCAACGGCAATACCCAGGCAGCTACGGTCGTCATCAGCCCGGTCTCATCGAGGCTGAAGCGCCGCTGCATGCCCAACGACAGCGATAACGTCCCCGCGCCAGGCAGTTGCAGGATGAATTGCACCTCGTCTTCCAGCACGTTGTCGTGGAAGTAATTGAGGAAGTACTCACTCTGGCGAAAATGATCCGGCGCCACTTCCTCCAGGCGGTACACACCGCTGGCGTAACCCTCGCGACACGCCTGGAAAAACGGGTCGAGCAAATACAGGCCATTGAGGTACACCAGCATCGACGCCGGTTTGCTGCTGGGCTGGGCGTCGTATTCTTCCAGGGCCAGGGGCGGGCCCTCCTGGGGATAGAAGATCGCCAGGGCATTATCGAAGGGCAGGCATTGGTGCAGCAACAACACCAACTGTTTCCAGAAGCGCTCGGTGCCGATGTGCGCGACGGTACGCCCCAGGCCCGCGTGCATGCCGATTTCCCGAAACAGGCTCATATAAACGGCTCCCGCCAGCGAAATAGTGCCCAAGGGTTGGTTTTTTGCCCGGCATCGTCAAGGGGAGTACGCCAATAGGGGAATTGGCTGACGTGAATCCCTTGTCTATCTTCGCCATCATTCAACGGGAAACATATCCCGTGACTATCAGACTTTTCGTTTCTGCCTCATACCAAGAACAACGACAGAGGATAACGATATGAGCACTTCCCCCACGCCCGACGGCGTGCTGAAACCCACCCTGAGCGTCTTCGATGTGGTCGCCATTACCGTGTCGGCGGTGACGCCGGCCAGTTCCGTGTTCGTGATCGCGCCCTTTGCCATCCAGCAGGCCGGCAGCGGCGTGTTCCTGGCGTTTGTAATGGCTGGCTTGCTCGCGCTGATGTTCGCCTTTTGCTATGCCGAACTGGGCCGCGCCCATAACAGCGCCGGTGGTGAGTATGTATACGCCAAGCGCGTGTTCGGTGGCATGGCGGGCTATGCGACGTTCTTGACCGTGCTGGTGATGTTGCTGTTCATTCCGCCGGTGCTCGCTACCGGCGCGGCCAAATACCTGAACAACGCCCTCGGCACAGGGTTCGACTCACAGACCGTCGCGCTGGTGATTGTGGTGGGCAGTTACGCCCTGGGCATCCTCAATATCAAACTCAATGCCTGGATCACCGGCACTTGCCTGCTGCTGGAAGTCGCTGCGCTGCTGGTGATCGTGGTGATCGGCTTCGGCAACCCGGTGCAGCCGGCCAGCGTACTGTTCCAACCGCAGATAGTGGAAAACGGCGTGCTGCACCTGGCGCCCTGGGCCCTGGTGATCGGCGCGGTGGGCATTGGCCTGTTTTCCTATAACGGCTACGGCCCTGCGGTGTTGCTGGCCGAGGACATGAAATGCGGCGGCAGGGGCGTGCACAAGGCGGTGCTGTGGTCCCTGGGGCTGGTGGTGATCATCGAGCTGGTGCCGATCACCGCGCTGCTGATCGGCGCGCCGTCCCTGAGCGAGATGATCAGTAGCCCGGACCCCATCGGCTATCTGTTGAGCAGCCATGGCAGTGAAACCCTGTCGCGGCTGGTCAGCGCAGGGATCTTCCTGTCGGTGTTCAATGCCATCGTCGCCATCGTGATCCAGATCGGCCGCGTCGTGTTCAGCAGCGGGCGCGATGCGCTGTGGACGCCGGGCATCAACAAACTGTTCACGCGCATCCACCCGCGTTGGGATTCGCCCTGGTTGGCGACGTTGTTCCTGGCGATTCCTTCGGCGCTGCTGAGTTTCAGCTCCAACCTGGCCGAACTGACGTCGTTCAGCGTGTTGCTGATCATGCTGGTGTACCTGGTGGTGGCGCTGAGCGCGTTGATGAGCCGTGTGCTGCTGCGCGAACGCGAGCATCCGTATCGCATGCCGCTGTGGCCGCTGCCGGCATTGCTTGCGGTGCTCGGCGCGGGCTATCTATTGGTCACCCTGGTGGCGGCAGCCTCGACCCGCGACATCATGATCATCATCGGTTTGCTGGCGCTGTCGGTGATTCTGTATTGCATCAGTGGCCGGTTGAGTCCGGTCTTCCAGAAACTGTAAGGAGGGGCTATGCGCGCACGTCAATTGGGCATCACGTTGGGGCTGGGCACGCCCGGCGAGTGGAACGCCATCACCGATGTGCCTGGGGTACGGGTCGGTCACAGCACGCTCAAGACGCGTATCGATGGCAAACACGTGCGTACCGGCGTCAGTGTGATCCAGCCGCGCGGCGGGGAGGCACGGCAG
The DNA here is from genome assembly GCF_001983175.1 of Pseudomonas cedrina subsp. cedrina. Classification (GTDB taxonomy): domain Bacteria; phylum Pseudomonadota; class Gammaproteobacteria; order Pseudomonadales; family Pseudomonadaceae; genus Aquipseudomonas; species Aquipseudomonas cedrina. Next base: position 30,500 of record NZ_MNPW01000019.1, on the reverse strand, counting down.
CAGCCGTGTTTCGCCGGTTACCACGTGCTCAACGGCAATGGCGATGCCACGGGCCTGGAGTGGATCAGCGAAGCCGGATTATTGACCACACCACTGGCCATCACCAACACCCACAGCATCGGCATCGTGCGCGACAGCCTGATCGCTCTGGAGCGCGAGCGCCTGGCGGACCCGGCGGTGTATTGGTGCATGCCGGTGGTGATGGAAACCTATGACGGCCTGCTCAACGACATCTGGGGCCAGCACGTGGGGCCCGAACATGTGCGCGAAGCCGTCGACAACGCCGAAACCGGCCCGGTGCAGGAAGGCTCAGTGGGCGGCGGCACCGGAATGATCTGCCATGAGTTCAAGGGAGGCATCGGTACGGCATCGCGCAGATTGCCGGCGGAGCAGGGTGGCTGGACCGTCGGCGTGCTGGTGCAGGCCAACCATGGCAAGCGCGAAGAATTGCGGGTGGATGGCTACCCGGTGGGCCGCCGGCTCACGGGCATCCCTTCGCCGTTTGCCGAGCGCGGCACGCCGGGGATGGGGTCGATCGTGGTGGTCCTCGCCACGGATGCGCCGCTGTTGCCGCACCAATGCCAGCGCCTGGCACAACGTGCGTCCATTGGCATCGCCCGTACCGGCGGCGGCACGGAGGACTCCAGCGGCGACCTGTTCCTGGCGTTCGCCACCGGCAACCAGGACCTGCCCCCCGCCGACTATGGGCGCAAAGGCCTGCCGTTGAGCAGCGCGTTGCAGATGGTCAACAACGACCATATCTCGCCTCTGTTCAGCGCCGCGGCCGAGGCGGTGGAGGAGGCGATCATCAACGCGCTCCTGGCGGGAGAGGACATGAGCACCGATGACGGCGTGCAAGTCTCCGGCCTGACCGGCGATACGCTGGTGCATGCATTGCATGACACGGGCTGGCGGATGTGGCGGTAGTGCAGAAAACGTTGAGGGCTTAGTTGAAATAGTGGCTGTTTAATGTTGCCAATGCCACTGTGGCAATATATTGGATCCATTTATCAAGTGTGCCGCTCAAGTTGAGCGGATTTAGCGCTATTTAATATTTAAATAAGAGGCGCTTGTTTTTTGTCGGACAAAATCCCAAGACGCCAATAAATACGGTGTAAAGCCTGCGCTAGTTGCCCGATCACGACGTAGTCACCGTGGAAATAGAAGTAGACGAACGATTTAAACTTGTGTCAGTTTCATGACGCCTTCAAAAGAGGCGAGTGATAGGACGATCTCGCCCGCGGGGTTCCTATCGATCAAAAACTGATGCACATGCACACAAGGAAGTACGTTTATGTCAAAAGTAAAAGACAAGGCTATCGTGTCGGCGGCGCAAGCCAGCACCGCTTACTCGCAAATCGATAGCTTCAGCCATCAGTATGACCGGGGCGGCAACCTCACGGTCAATGGCAAACCCTCCTACACCGTTGACCAGGCAGCCACCCAGCTGCTGCGCGACGGCGCCGCGTACCGCGACTTTGACGGCAACGGCAAGATCGACCTGACCTACACCTTCCTCACCTCGGCCTCCTCGAGCACCTTGAACAAGCATGGTATCTCGGGCTTCAGCCAGTTCAACGCGCAGCAGAAAGCCCAGGCCGTACTGGCCATGCAATCCTGGGCGGACGTGGCCAAGGTCACCTTCACCGAGAAAGCCACCGGCGGCGACGGCCACATGACCTTCGGCAACTACAGCAGCGGCCAGGATGGCGCGGCGGCCTTCGCCTACCTGCCCGGCACCGGCGCAGGCTACGACGGTACCTCGTGGTACCTGACCAACAACAGCTACACGCCGAACAAGACCCCGGACCTGAACAATTATGGCCGGCAGACCCTGACCCACGAAATCGGCCACACCCTGGGCCTGGCTCACCCCGGCGACTACAACGCCGGCGAAGGCGCCCCAAGCTACAACGACGCGACCTATGGACAGGACACGCGCGGCTACAGCCTCATGAGCTACTGGAGCGAGAGCAACACCAACCAGAACTTCAGCAAAGGCGGGGTCGAAGCCTATGCCTCCGGCCCATTGATCGACGACATTGCCGCGATCCAGAAGCTCTACGGCGCCAACTACACCACCCGAGCGGGCGATACCACCTACGGTTTCAACTCCAACACCGGGCGTGATTTCCTCAGCGCCAGCTCCAATGCCGACAAACTGGTGTTCTCGGTATGGGACGGTGGTGGCAACGACACCCTGGACTTCTCCGGCTTCACTCAAAACCAGAAGATCAACCTCAATGAAACCGCGTTCTCCGACGTGGGCGGCCTGGTGGGCAACGTGTCCATCGCCAAGGGCGTCACGGTCGAGAACGCGTTCGGTGGCGCGGGCAACGACCTGATCATCGGTAACAACGCAGCCAACCTGATCAAGGGCGGGGCCGGCAACGACCTGCTCTACGGTGGCGGTGGCGCCGACCAACTGTGGGGTGGCGCGGGCAGCGACACCTTTGTGTTCGGGGCCAGTTCCGATTCCAGGCCAGGGGCGGCGGACAAGATCTTTGACTTCACCTCAGGTTCCGACAAGATCGACCTCAGCGGCATCACCAAAGGCGCCGGCCTGACCTTTGTCAATGCGTTTACCGGGCATGCCGGCGACGCGGTGCTGAGTTACGCGGCAGGCACCAACCTGGGTACCCTGGCGGTAGACTTCTCCGGGCAAGGGGTGGCGGATTTCCTCGTCACCACCGTCGGCCAGGCAGCGGTCAGCGACATCGTCGCGTGAGGCAAGGGCGCGGCGTTTCGACGCCGCGCCTACGATGGAGCATGAAGATGCAGCGTTTTTTCAAAGTGTTCACCTGCGCGTTGCAGGTGATGTTCGTGTCGGCAGGAGCCCACGCAATGGCGAGCAGTCTTGTATTACCCACCACGGCCCAATTGGCCGGGCATTGGCAGTTGCACCAGCAGGATCAGATGTGCGCCCTTGATCTGCTTGAGCCGGCCAACGCCTTGGGCGGCGACGTGGCCTGTGCCGAGCAATGGCTGGGAGAAAAACCGCTTTCCTGGTCGCCCACACCGGACGGCATCTGGCTGTTCAATGCACAAGGCAGTGGCATCACGCACTTGAACCGCCAGAAGAACGGTGACTACCAGGCGCGCACCCCATCCGGTGCTGTCGTTGAATTAAAACGGATGCCTTAGTTGCCGTTATAAGCGTATTACTCAACTTTATTAGTTGCCGGCCTTTATCAAGGGCTCGGGCAGCATATGCGTGCATTTCGGTTCAAGGAAGATCAAACATATGGCCAAGCCCACTGCCGCTGTGCCTTTATTCAAGGCCTTGGGTGAATACAAGCGTCTATTGATCAGTGTTGGCTGCTTCACCGCCCTGATTAACCTGCTGATGCTGGTGCCGTCGATTTACATGCTGCAAGTCTACGACCGCGTGCTGTCCTCCCAGAACGAAACCACCCTGGTGATGTTGACGCTGATGGTCGTGGGCTTCTTTGCCTTTATTGGCACGCTGGAAGTGATCCGCAGTTTTATCGTGATCCGTATTGGCAGCCAGTTGGAACGGCGTTTCAACTTGCGTGTGTACAAGGCCGCGTTCGAGCGCAACCTGCAACGCGGCCAGGGGCATGCCGGGCAATCCCTAGGCGACCTGACCCATATCCGCCAATTCATCACCGGGCCTGCGCTGTTCGCGTTTTTTGATGCGCCGTGGTTTCCGATCTACCTGTTTGTGATTTTCCTCTTCAACGTCTGGCTTGGAGTGCTGGCCACCGCCGGCGCGGTGTTGCTGATCGGCCTGGCGTGCCTGAACGAATACCTGACCAGGAAACCCTTGGGCGAGGCCAGCGGTTTTTCCCAGCAATCGACCCAGTTGGCCACCAGCCATTTGCACAACGCCGAAACCATCCAGGCCATGGGCATGCTCGGCGCCTTGCGCCAACGCTGGTTTGCCGTGCATGCGCAGTTCCTCGGCTTGCAGAACACCGCCAGCGATACCGGCTCGGTGATCACCTCTCTGAGCAAGTCCTTGCGCCTGTGTTTGCAGTCCCTGGTGCTGGGCCTGGGCGCGCTGTTGGTGATCAAGGGCGATATGACGGCCGGGATGATGATCGCGGGCTCGATCCTGATGGGCCGCGTGCTGAGCCCCATCGACCAGTTGATTGCGGTATGGAAGCAATGGAGTTCGGCCAAGCTGGCCTACCAGCGGCTGGATGACTTACTGCGCGAGTTCCCGCCGGAAGTCGAGCAGATGAAATTGCCGGCACCCAAGGGCCAGATCAGCTTCGAACAGGTCAGCGCCGGCCCGCCCGGGCGACGCATGCCCACCCTGCATCAGGTCAGCTTCAACCTCGGCGCCGGCGAAGTGTTGGGCGTGCTTGGCGCCTCGGGCTCCGGCAAATCCACCCTGGCCCGTGTGCTGGTGGGCGTGTGGCCGACCCTGGCCGGAACCGTGCGCCTGGATGGCGCGGACATCCATCGTTGGGACCGCGACGACCTGGGCCCGCATATCGGTTACTTGCCCCAGGACATTGAACTGTTCAGCGGCAGCATCGCCGACAACATCGCCCGCTTTCGCGAGGCCGACCCCGAGCGGGTGGTGCAGGCTGCGCAGCAAGCCGGCGTGCATGAATTGATCCTGCGCCTGCCCCAAGGCTACGACACGGTACTCGGCGACAGCGGCGGCGGCCTGTCCGGCGGCCAGAAACAACGCGTAGCCCTGGCCCGTGCGCTGTATGGCGGGCCACGCTTGATTGTGCTGGATGAACCCAACTCCAACCTCGACACCGTGGGCGAAGCCGCCTTGGCCAGCGCCATCGTACAGATGAAGGCCCAAGGCAGCAGCGTGGTGCTGGTGACCCATCGGTCGTCGGCATTGGCCCAGGCGGACAAATTGCTGGTGCTCAACGAAGGCCGTTTGCAGGCGTTCGGGCCGAGCCAGGAGGTACTGCGGGCCTTGTCCGGCCAGCCGGAAACACCGAAGGATAAGCCCGGTGTGAGTTTCAGCCGTCAGTACCAAGCCGGAAGGAATCCAGGCGCATGAGCAGCATCACTTTCGAACCACCCTTCAAAGAGCGCGACGCCCGGTTCTTCGCGCGCATGGGCTGGCTGCTGACCGTTGTCGGCGCTGGCGGGTTTTTCCTCTGGGCCAGCCTCGCGCCGCTCGATCAAGGCATCCCAGTGCAAGGCACTGTGGTGGTGTCGGGTAAGCGCAAGGCTGTGCAAACCCTCAGCCCCGGCGTGGTCAGCCGGATCTTGGTGCGTGAAGGCGAGGCCGTGAAACAAGGCCAGCCGCTGTTTCGCCTTGACCAGACCCAGAACCAGGCCGACGTGCACTCGCTGCAAGCCCAGTACCGCATGGCCTGGGCCAGCGTGGCACGCTGGCAGAGCGAGCGTGACAACCAGACCAGCGTTACCTTCCCGGCCGAGCTGAGCGCCAACCCCGATCCGGCCCTGGCGCTGGTACTCGAAGGCCAGCGCCAACTGTTCAGCAGCCGCCGCGAAGCCTTTGCCCGCGAGCAGGCGGGTATCCGCGCGAATATCGACGGCGCCACGGCGCAGCTCAACGGCATGCGCCGCGCCCGCAGCGACCTGACCGCCCAGGCGCAATCCCTGCGCGACCAATTGAGCAACCTGCAACCGCTGGCCGACAACGGCTACATCCCACGCAACCGCCTGATGGAGTACCAGCGCCAATTGTCCCAGGTGCAACAGGACCTGGCGCAGAACACCGGCGAAAGCGGCCGGGTGGAGCAGGGCATCCTCGAATCGCGCCTCAAATTGCAACAGCACAGCGAGGAATATCAGAAGGAAGTGCGCAGCCAGTTGGCCGACGCGCAACTGCGCAGCCTGACCCTGGAACAACAACTGACCTCCGCCGGGTTCGACCTGCAACACAGCGAAATCAACGCGCCGGCCGATGGCATTGCGGTCAACCTCGGCGTACACACCGAGGGCGCCGTGGTGCGTGCGGGCGAAACCCTGCTGGAGATCGTGCCCCAGGACACCCGGTTGGAAGTCGAAGGGCACCTGCCGGTGCATCTGGTGGACAAGGTCGGCACACACCTGCCGGTCGACATCCTCTTCACCGCCTTCAACCAGAGCCGCACCCCGCGGGTACCGGGCGAGGTCAGCCTGGTCTCCGCCGACCAGATGCTCGACGAGAAAACCGGCGCGCCGTACTACGTGCTGCGCACCACGGTCAGTGACGCCGACCTGGAGAAACTCCACGGCCTGGTGATCAGGCCCGGCATGCCCGCCGAGATATTCGTGCGCACCGGCGAACGCTCGCTGCTTAATTACCTGTTCAAGCCGCTGCTCGATCGCGCCGGCTCCGCGCTGACCGAGCAATGAGCATGAAGCCAGTGTTCTTCGCCTTGCTATTGACTTGCGCCAGCGCCCAAGCCGCCATGGGCCCGTTCGACGTGTACGAGCAAGCCCTGCGCAACGACCCGGTGTTCCTGGGTGCCATCAAGGAACGCGACGCCGGCCTGGAAAACCGCACCATCGGCCGCGCCGGCCTGCTGCCCAAGCTTTCCTACAACTACAACAAGGGTCGCAACAACTCCGAGGCGCACTTGCCGGACGGGCGCGGCGGTAGCTATCGCGACGACCGCAACTACAACAGCTACGGCTCCACCTTCAGTCTGCAACAGCCGTTGTTCGACTACGAAGCCTATGCCAACTACCGCAAAGGCGTGGCCCAGGCGCTGTTTGCCGATGAGAGCTTTCGCGACAAGAGCCAGGCGCTGCTGGTGCGGGTGCTGACCTATTACACCCAGGCGCTGTTCGCCCAGGACCAGATCGACATCGCCCGCGCCAAGAAGAAGGCCTTTGAGCAGCAATTCCAGCAGAACCGGCATTTGTTCCAGCAGGGCGAGGGCACCCGTACCGATATTCTCGAAGCCGAGTCGCGCTATGAGCTGGCCACCGCCGAAGAGATCGAGGCGCTGGACGAACAGGACGCGTCATTGAGGGAGCTGGGCGCCTTGATCGGCGTGCAGAGCGTCAACATCCACGACCTGGCGCCGCTGAACCAGGGGTTCGCTGCGTTCACCTTGAGCCCGGCCAACTACGACACGTGGCACGAATTGGCGATCAGCAATAACCCCACGCTCGCCTCCCAGCGCCAGGCCTTGGAAGTGGCGCGCTATGAAGTGGAGCGCAACCGCGCCGGGCATCTGCCCAAGGTCACGGCCTACGCCAGTTCGCGCCAGCAGGAATCCGACAGCGGCAACACCTACAACCAGCGCTATGACACCAACACTATTGGCGTGGAGGTCAGCGTGCCGTTGTATGCCGGTGGCGGTGTCTCGGCATCCACGCGCCAGGCCAGCCGCGCCATGGAGCAGGCCGAGTACGAACTGGAGGGCAAGACCCGCGAGACCCTGATCGAGCTGCGTCGCCAGTTCAGTGCCTGTCTGTCCGGCGTGAGCAAGTTGCGCGCTTACCAGAAAGCCTTGGCCTCAGCCGAAGCGCTGGTGGTGTCGACCCGGCAAAGCATCCTGGGCGGCGAGCGGGTCAACCTGGATGCGCTGAATGCCGAACAACAGCTGTACAGCACCCGTCGCGACCTGGCCCAGGCCCGTTACGACTACCTGATGGCCTGGACCAAGTTGCATTACTACGCGGGAAATCTGCGCGATACCGACTTGGCCAAGGTAGACGAAGCGTTCGGACCGCGTTTGTAGTGAGCGGGCTTGTCCCGCGCTGGGCTGCGAAGCAGCCCCAACCCAGGCGATACGGTTTTATCTGTAACTGGGCGGTGACTGTATTAGGGCCGCTTCGCGCCCCAGCGCGGGGCAAGCCCGCTCACTACAGGGATGGATATGCTTAGTCTTCCTTGCGGACGGTGGCCACATCATCGGCCTTGACGCGGATGCGTTTGCCGGCGATGTCGGTGAATTCATAGAAACCGTCGACGGTTTTGGTTTTTGGCGAGTCCTTGGTCAAATACTGTGTGCCGTTTTGCAGCGTCACTACGGTTTGCGTCGCGCAACCGGCCAATAGCAGAACAGTGAGTGCAACCAGTGGCAGCCCCAGATTCTTCATGTTCATAACCCTTACCTTAACCTTGGAAAGTCCCACGCCAGAGGCCGCGGGGGAACAAATGTTACGCCATTGATTCCTCCATCTGATCACTTTTATGCAAAAAGTTGCAGGCGCCATTTATCTATTACCGATTGCAACCTGGCATGCGCAACGGCACTCTGTATGCATAACCAGTATTTGATTGCTGCACGCCATGGCCAACCCCCTCGACGACCCGCTCTATTACCTGCATAACTTCCGCCAGGTCCTGCATTGGCTGGGGCAACGCTATGCGGATCTGCTTGACCCGCAAGAAGCGCATTTCATTCAGCAATTTGACAGGTTGCCCCAAGCCTCACAGGCACTGCTGGTGCGAATGGTGATGCGCAAGGGTGCGCATTTTCGTGCAAGTAAACTCACCTACCAGGAGATCGGCTGCCCCCACGCCGCCGCCGTACCGTTGCAGGCACTGGGTTGGGTTGACGCCCAGTGCCTGCTGAATTTTGAAGCGCTGTTCGCCTTGCTGCAAAAAAGCGAGATTCTCGGCGCGTTCAAGCCCTGGATCGAGCAGCCCAAGGGCAAGAAAGCCGATTGGCTGGAAGGCCTGTCGACGCAATTCACCGACAGTCGCAGCTTTGCCGGTTGGTGCCCCGACCTTGCTGATGCCTTGTACAGCCTCACGGTGATGGAGCTGTGCGATCGCCTGCGCCTGATGTTCTTCGGCAATTTGCACCAGGATTGGTCGGAGTTCGTGCTGGCCGACCTTGGCATCCACACCTACGAAAAAGTCGAGTTCTGTGCACAATCCCGTGGCCTGCGCAGCCGCGAGGACGTGCATGGTTTTCTGTTCCTGCATCAGTGCCAGCAGGCCTTTGAAACCGGTGAAGCGCTGGAGGACGTCCTGGCCCGGATCGCCACCCTGAGTACCGATAACCCCTGGCTGGAAAACCGCCGGGCCAAGCTGTTGTTCCAGGTGGGTCAGTATTGCGAGCGCACCGCCGAATTGGCGTTGGCGCAACGGATTTATCGCAACTGCGCCTACCCAGGCGCCCGCTCGCGACTGATCCGCGTGCTCGAACGCCAGGAGGATTACGCCCAGGCCATGGCCTTGGTGTACACCGCGCAACAGGCGCCGGAAAGCGCCGCCGAGCAGCAGCACCTGCAGCGCGTATTGCCTCGCCTGCGCCGCAAGTTGGGCGAGCCGGCCGTGCCCCGGGCCAAGCCACGCCCCGTTACGCGCCTGGACCTGGACCTGGCGCTGCCCGAGCCGCTGATGTCGGTGGAGTACTGCGTGCAGGCTCACCTCAGCGAACCCGATGCGCCGGTGCACTACGTGGAAAACGGCCTGATCAATTCGCTGTTCGGCCTGCTGTGCTGGGACGCGATCTTTGCGCCGTTGCCGGGGGCATTTTTCCACCCGTTCCAGCGGGGGCCGGTGGACCTGCACAGCGAAGACTTCCACCTGCGTCGCGCGCCGCTGTTCGCCGCGTGTTTCGAGCAACTGCAGGACGAGCGCTACAAAGCCACCATCCGCCGGCGCTACGACGAAAAGTGGGGGATCCAGTCGCCCTTCGTGTTCTGGAGCCTGCTCAATCAAGAACTGCTCGACCAGGCATTGACCTGCCTGCCCGCCGAACATCTGCGCTATTGGTTCGAGCGGCTGCTGCTGGATATCCGCGCCAACCGCGCCGGTATGCCTGACCTGATCCAGTTCTGGCCGGCGCAGAAGACCTACCGCATGATCGAGGTCAAGGGCCCCGGTGACCGCCTGCAAGACAACCAACTGCGCTGGCTGGAGTTCTGCGGCGAATACCAGATGCCCGTAACGGTCTGCTATGTGCGCTGGGCGCAGTCCCTTTGAGCTACAGCGTTGCAGTGCGTGCATTGTGCGAGTTCACGGCCAAGGTCGGCGACCTGGACCTGCGCTTTACCCCGTCCCCCAGCGCGCAGGAGGGCATTGTCGGCCACCGCACTGTCGCCTCGCGGCGCAGCGCGCATTACCAGAGTGAGGTCGCGCTTGAAGGCGAATACCAGCAACTCAAGGTTCGGGGCAGGGCGGACGGTTACGACCCCGACGCCAATCGCCTTGAAGAAGTAAAAACCTATCGCGGCGATCTCGATGCCCAGCCGGCCAACCATCGACAACTGCATTGGGCCCAGGTCAAAGTGTACGGCTGGCTGATGTGCCGCAAACTCGGCCTGCTGGAGATCGACCTGGCGCTGGTGTACTTCGATATCGTCGGTGAAGGCGAGACGCTGCTGAACCAACGCTTTCCAGCCGCGCAGCTCGAGTCGTTCTTCAACCAGCAATGCGCGCTGTTCCTGGGCTGGGCCCGGCAGGAAATGCAGCACCGCGAAGCGCGCAACAATAGCGCGCAAACCCTGGCGTTTCCCCATGCCGGTTTCCGTCCCGGCCAGCGCTCGCTCGCCGAATCGGTGTACAAGGCCGTCAGCACCGGGCGCTGCTTGATGGCCCAGGCGCCAACCGGGATCGGCAAGACCATCGGCACGATTTTTCCGCTGCTCAAGGCCCTCGCGCCCCAGCAACTGGACAAGCTGTTCTTCCTGACCGCCAAGACGCCCGGTCGCAAACTTGCCCTGGACGCCGCGCAGGTGCTGTATACCGCCAGCCCCGGCTTGCAACTGCGCGTGCTGGAGCTGGTGGCGCGGGACAAAGCCTGCGAGCACCCGGACAAAGCCTGCCACGGCGATGCCTGCCCCTTGGCCAAGGGTTTCTACGACCGGTTGCCCGCCGCGCGCGTCGCCGCGTCCAAGGTGCGCCTGCTCGACCAGCGCAACCTGCGCGATGTGGCCCTGGCCCATGACGTGTGCCCTTACTACCTGAGCCAGGAAATGGCGCGCTGGGCCGACCTGGTGATCGCCGACTACAACTACTACTTCGATTTTGGCGCCATGCTGTTCGGCCTGGCCCAGCTCAACCAGTGGCGTGTTGCAGTGCTGGTGGACGAGGCGCATAACCTGGTCGAACGCGCCCGTTCGATGTACAGCGCCAGCCTCGACCAGTACAGCCTCAAGACCCTGCGCGACACCGCACCCGACCCCCTGAAGAAACCCTTGCAGCGCCTCAACCGCGAGTGGAACGCGCTGCACAAGGACCAGCTCGCGCCATACCAGGCCTATGCCGCGCGGCCTGAAAAACTATTGCAGGCCCTGAGCCTGTGCGCCAGCGCCATGGGCGAGTATTTCAATGACCATCCCGAAACCCTGAGTGGTGACCTGCAGGCGTTCTATTTCGAGGTACTGCAATTCGCCAAGGTCGCCGAACTGTTCAACGAACACTTTATTTTCGATATCAGCAAGCGTCAGCTCATGGGCAAACGCAGCAGCTCGACCCTGTGCCTGCGCAATGTGGTGCCCGCCGAATTCATCCGCCCACGGCTGGCCGCCGCCCGCAGCAGCACGCTGTTTTCGGCGACCCTAAGCCCTCGGCACTATTACGCCGACTTGCTCGGGCTGCCGGCGGATACGGCTTGGATCGACGTGGAGTCGCCGTTCAAGGCCGAGCAGTTGCAGGTGCGCATCGTCGACGCAATCTCCACGCGCTTCGTCCATCGGCACGCCTCGCTGGAGCCGATCGTCGAGTTGATCGCTCGCCAGTACGCCCGACAGCCCGGCAACTACCTGGCGTTTTTCTCAAGTTTTGATTACCTGCAGCAAGTGGCCCGGCTGTTGGCCGAGAAACACCCGCAGATCGCGTTGTGGCAACAGTCACGCGGCATGGCCGAGGCCGAGCGCCAAGCCTTTCTCGATCAATTCACCGAGCACAGCCAGGGCATCGGTTTTGCCGTGCTGGGCGGCGCGTTCGGTGAAGGCATCGATTTGCCGGGCGCCCGTTTGATCGGGGCCTTTATTGCGACGTTGGGCTTGCCGCAACTGAACCCGGTCAACGAGCAGATGAAACTGCGCATGGGCGCGATCTTCGGCGCCGGCTACGACTACACCTATCTGTATCCCGGGCTGCAGAAAGTGGTGCAGGCGGCGGGCAGGGTGATCCGCAGCCAGCAGGACCGCGGCGTGGTGATGTTGATCGATGATCGGTTCGGCGAGGCGCGGGTGCGCCAATTGCTGCCACGTTGGTGGGACGTTTGAACTTCGACGCGCAATAACGGCGCTGCACCGCCGAATCGCGCACGAAAACGGTAATATTTACTTATCAAATGTGTGCAGCGCCTACGAGACACATGGCCACTCACATGCGGTCACCTGCCACGTGGTTATCGCCATGCTCATTTCCAGTCGCGCCTACACCGAACCGAACGCTGCAAGCCTGCCGCCGTCCACCCAGCCACTGTCTCAGGCCGGGCATTCACGGGCGCCTGAATTCGATCAGCAGGAATTCTCCCAAGCCGCCGCCGACAAGGCGGTGCTGCAGCACTATATCCAGGCTCTGGAAAGCGCCCAGTGGACGCATGCCGAGGGCTATGAAGACACTCATATGGATAATATCCCTCGGCATTCCTCCATCGGCCAATGGTGGCAGCAGTACCGGGACGCCGTGCAGAACCCGGCTTTTTTGCTGTGGTGCGAGCAGCGCGGCCTGGATATTTTCAGCATTGTGCTCGAACCCCACAGTGGCTTCCTGTCGGGTTCCTTCCATGGCAAACAAGGTTATTTACGCCCTGAATCCGACGCGGGATGGAAGGCGATTTCGGCGCCCATTCTAGAGGCTGCGAAAGTGCTGGTGCCGGCCAGAGAAGGTCACAAGCTGGTGCTGGAAGCGCCCACTGCGGGAATTCCTTTGGCGGTGGTCGGCAACTTTTATGGTGAGACCCACCCCCCTGAAACCGCGGAGCAAGCTCGGGCCAGGGCGCAGGCACTGAAGCAAGCCGGTGGCTTTGCGCCGACTCCTTCCAGCGACATGCAGCGATCGCCAATGGCCCGAGGCACTCACGCACTGGCCGAACATCGCCAACGACTTGCCGATATCAGTGACCGTTACAGCCTTGTCATTGGCGATCCCCTGCAGTCGTCCGAGGCCACCGCCGACCGGGCGCTGGCCTTGCACTACAGCGACATGCTGCGCGAACAAGCGTGGGGCGAGGCATTGGGCTACGGCACACGCTTGCCGGACGTGTCCGCACATTCGCGGTTCGGGCAATGGTGGCAGGTGTACTGCGATACGTTCAAAAGTCCGGATTTTCTCGCTTGGGCAGCCTCCAGTGGCTTGGACCTCCAGACCATGGTGGTGAGCCAGCGCGACGGCTCGGTGGTCGGCACGTTCAACGGTCGTCCCCGCTCACTGAGTTTGAAGGATGACTCGGGCTGGTCAAGTGTAGCGGGGCCGATCCTTGCTGCAGGCGCGGCGATAGCACCAGACCCGCGCTTCAACTTCCTCCGCCCACCGATCGGGTTCCCGGAGAACGCCCCGCCGCTGATGCTGGTCGGGGCGTTTTACGGTGAGAACACCCGCGCCTTGAGTAAGGCGCAGGCAAAAATCGACGCCGACCGGCTTGCGCGTAACCAGGCTCCTTTCAATCGCGCGTTCACCGAGCCGGACCCGCGCTCAACTTCGCGCCTGGCCGCGCAGCGCCTGGCCTTGGGTGTGGCTCAAGACCGGTTCAACCTGATCCAGGCGCTTGGCGCGGTTGAACAGGCTGCGGCCGCCGGCCCGATGGCGTCGGTCAGTGGGTTGCTCGACAGCACGTCGATGCAGGTGCACCCACACGCCGGGTTCGCTCAGCAGAGGCTGGCCGGTGGGCCGACGCAAGTGAGCCTCAAGCAATTTCTGCAGGGTAGTGGCTTCGAGCTGCCGAGCACCCGCGAGCAGTTGATGAATCTTCTCAAGGTCCTGTCATTTCAACTGCCGGAACCTGGCACGCGGGGCGATTATTGGCCGTTGCTCGGTAAACAACTGCTGACGACACAGCAACGCACGCAGGTCAGCGCCCAGATTGAGCAGGCTGCCAGAGCGGCGGGCGTGGAGGAGGGCGGCAATGTCTGGCAGGCGCTGGCAGGTCCCGACATCTCTTCAGGCCTGCCGCTGGCGCCTGATGAGGTATTGGAGCGAATGCTTTCAAACCCGGCAGCCGAGAAACTGGGTAAGGCGCTGGAAGCGGCGCTGAACGGCAAATCCAGCGGCACCAGCGCTCTTGACTGGACCCTGACGGCCCTGGTGCTGGACCTGGATCCGGCTGCGGGTACCCGACGCAACCATGTCGCGGGCTACGATCTGGCCCAGAGCGACAATTGGGGCCGACCGCCAGCGCAGATTATCGACAACCTGGCTCGGCACCTCGTCGCCCAAGGCAAGGTGCGTCAAGCGCAGGCGCCGGCCGCGGCCAGGTTGTTGCTCGGTCACATGGGGCCCGAATTCCTGGTCCGTGATATCCCCACCCGCGTTGTCTATGGGTCCCATACCTGGGCCAGCCTTGCCAGCTCGGTGGCCCGTATTGAACAGATCGCGCCGGGGACGTCTCGCAACATGACCTTCAAGCAGGTCATGACATTTGGCCAGAGCCAACCGGTGACGGCCGTCGGGCGCCAGATACAGTCACAGGCCCAGCGCAATGCCCTTGTGGACTGGGCCGTAGCCAATGGGGTTGTCGCGCCGCGCGCGGACGATGCCTATCCGCAGGAACAGCTCGCAGAGGCGCGAACTCGCTTCAATCAACGCCTTGCGCAACTGGTGCAGGCCAGCAATGTGCAACAAAGCCAGGCGCCTTCGCGTCGTGACATGGCACTGGCAGAGCTCAAGACACTGCTGGGCAGCGATGTCGATGTAGAAACCCCATCGATAAAGTCCGAAGAACCATTCGACCGCATCGCCCTCTACCTCGAGCCCTTCGGGCTGTACGAGCGGCTGCGCGACGCCACCGCGGAGCGGTTTTCGATCCTGGAGCTGTACATGGCGGGTGCGTTTGCGCATCCGACGGTCAAGTGGGTGAGCGAGGATCCCACCGTGCAATTTGACCAAGTCAAGGAGACGCTGGAAAAGCAGCCCGATTTCAAACAGCGATTTCATCGTGAATTTCAAGATTATCTCGCCGCGTTTAAAGGCAGTATCGCCGTCAATGTCCAGAATATGATTGCCCAATTGCCCCTTGAAGACCGCAAGAACCTGGCGTACGGCCAGGCCGAGCTGTACTCGGTGCGTGAAGGCTTTTTCGTCAATTCCCGCACGCCGTATGAAGCGCAGGCGCAGGCAAGGCGTGGGCATTTTGGCCTGTTGATTCGCACCCATCGTACGTCCCCCAGCACGTGTTACGAACTGTTCCCGGCTCAAGGCATCCTGCGGAAAAACCCTCAATTGCCCGATACCTTTGAGCTGGGGCCCAGCAATGCTGCACAGCGCCCGGAAGTTTTCGCCGGTGGGGTGACTCAAGGGGTCGAGTCTGGCCGGTCGATGGGCCTCGATTATGCCGCCTACCTGCAGGGCACCGTACCGCGCGCGAATGCACGCAGCGACGATCTCATCATCGACCGCTTGCCACTGACAGCAACGGCAAGCGGCGAGAATGGCGATGGAGCGCCCGACAGCTATGCCCACCCGTCTTCCGTGGCCATTGCTCAAGCCGCCGCCAATTTTGTGCTATCTGACGTCGAAGCGATGGAGAAAACCGCTGAAGGCACTACGAACTACGAAAAACACCAGCAGTTTGATCAACGGGTCAAAGAAACGCTGATTAACCTGATTCCGTTCGTCTCGGCCTACCGCAAGGCCGGCGAAGGCGATTACACCGGGGCATTCACCGACGCTGAGCTGGATGTGTTTGGTTTGTTGATGCCGGGGCTGCACGGCGTGCTCAGCGTAGAAGACGCGACGGAAAAGCTTGGGGGCGCAGGCTTCACCGCCGCCTCCGCGCAGCAAGCGGAGATGCCCATGGCGATCGGCAAGAAATTCGGCTCATTGTCGGCCCAAGGCTATGGCTTGAACCCACAGCATCTGGTCACGCCGGCGCAGTTGGAAACCCTGTCACAGCGTGAGGATGTGGCGGTGGGCAATGCGCAGGTCGATGCGAAAACCGTGGGCGTCATCGCTCAATACGATAAGCCTTCGGCGCAGTGGTATGGCTACGATGTGCAGGGCGGTAATGCCTACGGGCTGGCGCTCACGAGCTTTACGCCGCAAGTCTCAACCGCGCTGCGTAACGCAATGACACATATCCAGGAGGTGGCCATCGACAAGATGAACCTGCTGGATCGAAATTTGAAAGGCAGCAACGAAATTGCCTTGGGCGGCACCATGCAAGCCATTACTCAGATCGACGGAGAACTCTACACATTTGAAGACACTGTAAAAGGCGTCACGCGTCTGAATATTTGTGCCCACGGCAGAGAGCTGGACACCGTTGACGTCTTGCTGGGTGACCGCCATACCGTGCTGCTCAACGATGTAGAGTATTCACCGGAGCAAGTGCTGAACAAAATCAGGGCCAAGCAGATCGACCCAAGCCGCTATGACAATGTCCGGCTGCTTATCTGTTACGCCGGACGGGGGAATGAGCCCTTCGCCAAGGAATTCCAGCGTTTGATCCAGCGCCCCGTTCACGCCTTCGCGGGGACCGTGACGGCGACACACGGCTCCACCCCCATGTCGAAAATATTCGCCAAGGCCAACGAGCTCTACGGCACGGACGGTGAAAAGATGGTCAGGTCTCTGTATGCCAACTCACAACACCACGTCGCGGCAGTCAATCCCTACTTCTTGCTTCAGGAGCCCGTGAAGTACCTGAAGTTCAGCCATAGACCTGTGACGTTCACCTGAGGCGCCGCCTAAACCACCTCCAGGTACGAGCTGTGAATCGCTTGGGCCAGCTCGCGCACAGTGTCGATGAATTCGGTGAGGCGGCTGTGCAGCCCGTCCTCCAGAATCTCATCGATACCGGTGTACCTCAGCCGTGCCTCGAACTCCGCCGCCAGCCGCTGGGCCGTGCGCCCGTAACTGCCGGGCAAATCAGCGAGGATGTGGCTCAACTCTTCGATACAGGCGTGCAACGAGCGTGGGACATCGCTGCGCAACAGCAGCAATTCGGACACCGAGCGTGCATTCAGCGCATTCGGATACAGCTCCGTATACGCCTCGAACGAGGACAGCGCGCGCAACAGGGCGCTCCATTGGTAATAGCCGCGCGCGGACAAGTCGCTGACTTCTTCGGATTCTTCGCCGAACATCTCGTAGCGCGCATCCAGCAGGCGTAAGGTGTTGTCCGCGCGTTCGACAAAGGTACCCAGGCGGATAAACCGATAGGCGTCATTGCGCATGATGGTCCCCGAGGTAGCGCCGCGGAACAGATGCGAGCGCTGCTTGACCCAATCGCAGAAATGGCTGATGCCATGCCGCGCCAGGCCGCCGGCGGCGATGCTGCGCATCTCCAGCCAGGTGGCGTTGAGGTTTTCCCACATGTCGGCGGTGATGCGCCCGCGCACCGCATGGGCGTTGCCGCGCGCGGCGCGCAGGCAGTTGTAGATGCTGGCGGGGTTCTCCTCGTCAAGGGCGAAGAAGTGCAGCATGCGCTCGGCATCCAACTGTGTGTGACGCTCGAGGTAGCTCTCCAGGGTGCCGCTGCTGAGCAGCGACATGGCCAGTTCATCCAGGCCATCGCTGCGCCCGGCCTGGGGCATCAGCGACAGGGAGTAACTGACTTCGAGCATGCGTGCCAGGTTCTCGGCGCGCTCCAGGTAACGGGACATCCAGTACAGATCCGCGGCGGTTCTACTCAACATACTCAGCCCTCCACCACCCAGGTGTCCTTGGTTCCGCCGCCTTGCGACGAGTTGACGATCAACGAGCCTTCCTTCAATGCCACGCGGGTCAGGCCGCCGGGCACCAGGCGGGTTTCCTTGCCCGAGAGCACAAAGGGCCGCAGGTCGATATGCCGAGGGGCGATGCCGTTTTCGACAAAGGTGGGGCACGTGGACAGGCTCAGCGTGGGCTGGGCGATGTAGGCGTGGGGCCTGGCCTTGATGCGCTGGCGGAAGTCCTCGATTTCGGCGGCGGTGGCGGCCGGGCCGACCAGCATGCCGTAGCCACCGGAGCCCTGGGTTTCCTTGACTACCAGCTCCGGCAGGTTGGCCAGCACGTGGGATAGCTCATCGGGGTTGCGGCACTGGAAGGTCGGCACGTTCTGCAATATCGGTTCTTCATCCAGGTAGAAACGGATCATGTGTGGCACATAGGGGTAGATCGACTTGTCATCGGCCACGCCGGTGCCGATGGCATTGGCCAGCACTACGTTGCCGGCGCAGTAGGCGGCCACCAGGCCGGGCACGCCAAGCATGGAATCGGGATTGAAGGCGTGGGGGTCGAGGAAGGCGTCGTCGATGCGCCGGTAAATCACGTCCACCGGTTTGGGGCCGTCGGTGGTGCGCATGAACACCTTGAGGTCGTGCACGAACAGGTCGGCGCCTTCCACCAGCTCCACGCCCATTTCCCGGGCCAGGAAGGCGTGCTCGAAAAACGCACTGTTAAAGCGACCCGGCGTCAGCACCACCACATTGGGGTTGTCCAGGCGGCTGGAGCTCTTCAAGGTCTTGAGCAGCAGGTTGGGGTAGTGATCCACCGGCGCGATGCGCTGTTTGGCGAACACCTCGGGGAACAGGCGCATCATCATCTTGCGGTCCTCGAGCATGTAGCTTACGCCGCTGGGGGTACGCAGGTTGTCCTCGAGCACGTAGTAGGTGCCGTCGCCATCACGCACCAGGTCCACGCCGGAAATATGCGAATAGATGCCCCGGTGCAGGTCCAGGCCGACCATTGCCTCCTGATAGCCCTCGTTGCCCAGCACCTGTTCTGCCGGAATGATCCCGGCCTTGATAATGCGCTGGTCGTGGTAGATGTCGGCCAGGAACATGTTCAGGGCGTTGACGCGCTGGATACAGCCGCGTTCGATCAGGCTCCACTCACTGGCGGGGATGCTGCGGGGGATGATGTCGAAGGGGATCAGGCGCTCGGTGTCGTGTTCATCGCCATACAGCGTGAAGGTGATCCCGGCGCGGTGGAACAGTAAATCGGCTTCACGGCGACGCTGGGCCAGCAGTTCCGGCGGCGTATTCGCCAGCCAGCGGGAAAAATCCTGATAATGCGCACGACACGCGCCGTCTGCATCATTCATTTCATCAAAGAAAGATCGAGCCATTCCAGTACCTTGTCAGTGCCGAGCAGAGCAGGGGGGTGGCACTGCCGTTTCAAAAAACGCATTTTTTATGAGCCCGTGGCTGATGGTGCCAATGGGCCTGGTCGTTACTTTCTTGTGAGGTCGGCTCTGGGTCGGGGGGTAACGAATGCTCCTGTTTTCGGCCAGATGAATGGATAAAGCAATGCCTGTGCCGAATTCCCTTTGACGCGGATGATTTACCCTATGGCGGGCAGGTTTGCTCTGGAGAGCCCGCTTGCCACAACAAGCCTGCCCGTCATCAGGGCAGAGCGCGCCCCAATCAGGTGCACGAACAAACTTGAACTTCGCCCACGGCCCAATCTTCTAATAGGCCTCGAACCCGCGTGGAGTAGCGACGTGCCCAGAATCATTTCACCCGACACCCCGGAATCGAGCCTGACCGATCACAGCGAACACAACGCCAAGATCTTCGGCTCGCCCAAGGATCGCCTTGACTTTTACCGGCGCGAGATTCAATACGAAACCTCGATCCTGGCCAACCGCACCGATGCCTACCTGACGGCGCAGTCGTTCCTGGTGATCGCCTTTGTCTCCGGCATGGGTAACCTGAACCCCGAGTGGGGCAAATTGTTTACGCTGGTGGTCCCGCTTTTTCTGGCGCTGCTGGGCATTCTCAGCTCCCTGAACGCCTGGCCAGGGATTCGCGCGGCCTATGACATCATTGACCACTGGCATTTCAAGCAGAGCGAACTATTGCGCAGCGAACCAGTGATGGGCATGGCCTACGATGAATCGCCGCTGTTTTCCGAAGTGGAGTCGACCCACAAGGGTTACCGCAAATCCTTGCTTTTTTCCGTGCGCACGCCCTGGATCTTCATGGTGTTCTGGATCTTGCTCGCCGCGTATGCGGTGTACATTCAGTTCGACAATCCGGGCTCGTAAGCAATTGGAACTTCAGCGCCTCGCGCGCGACCTTAGACTTACGCAGGCTGCATTTTCCCGACACTGCGAAGAGGTGACCCATGAATACCAGCCACGATCCCCAGGCCAGCGGTCGCAACGAACCGGCACCCGCTACCGCCGCCGACGCGCCCAAAGACCCGGTCCCGGCCAAAGACCCCACGGCCAAGGAAAACGACTACAGCCCGGACTTCAAGAGTGAGCCTGAGCCCAAGACGCAAACCGATGCCGATATCGATACCCAAGGCGGTTAGAGGAGACGGTCATGTCAAAAGAACTGGATGAAGAGCTCAACGACCCAGGCAATGAAGACCCGGGTTCGTTGATGGATGACGCAGAAGTCCCGTTGAACGATCTGGACGAAGCGGCAGACGTCGGCAACACCGAAAATCAGGATTGATCCGGCGGCGGGCCAGAGGGGGCGCTGAGCTTGAACAACAGTTCATGCTCAGGCAGTGGGTCCAGCGATACCTCCTGGCCCAGCACGCGGTTGTCGATCAAGGTCTGGGCCTGCTCGCGGCTGATATTGACCACCGTGGCGCGCTTGCCGGTAATCACGTACACCACGTCCACGCCATGAGCAGCCAGCGCCGCCAGGTAGTCGGCGCGGGGCAGGTCTTCGCCTTGTTCGTATCCCTGCTGCTCGCGCGCAGTCACGCCGCCGGCCCGCGCCAGGTACTGTTGCGAATAGCCCAGGCGTTGACGTTCTTCCTGCAATCGTTGGCCTATATTTTTCATGAGCTGACTCGTGCGGTGGGTATTGCCTGTTTGAGACCCTGGCGCAGCGCAGGATTCAATTTTTTGCAGGCTCAATGCGACAACCGTACCCATTCAAGGTAATTCATGTGGGAGCTGGCTTGCCTGCGATAGCATAGGTATCTACACATTTTTGTAGTGAGCGGGCTTGTCCCGCGCTGGGTGGCGAAGCCGCCCCAATAAAGACACCGCGCAGTTTCAGACAAACCCGATTCGCCTGGTTTGGGGCCGCTTCGCAGCCCAGCGCGGGACAAGCCCGCTCACTACAGGGAGATTTGCCAGCCTGTGAAAGTTGTGTAGATACCTATGAGCTCCC
The DNA here is from genome assembly GCF_001983175.1 of Pseudomonas cedrina subsp. cedrina. GTDB lineage: Bacteria > Pseudomonadota > Gammaproteobacteria > Pseudomonadales > Pseudomonadaceae > Aquipseudomonas > Aquipseudomonas cedrina. Next base: position 9,410 of record NZ_MNPW01000019.1, on the reverse strand, counting down.
ACACAAGCCAGCGCCCGATCCCTCGGGGGTTTACAGGCGCTCCAGCAACAGGCGCTTCAAGGTGTCCACCGGCAAGGGTCGGCTGAACAGGTAGCCCTGAATCTGATCGCAGCCGGCCTCCTTCAGGAACGCCAACTGCGCCTGGGTTTCCACGCCTTCGGCCACCACTCGCAGGTTGAGGCTGTGGGCCAGTTCGATGATGGTGCGGGTGATCGCCGCATCCTGAGGGTTGGTGGTGACTTCGCGGATAAACGCGATGTCGATCTTCAACGTATCGATGGGAAACCGGCGCAGGTACGCCAGGCTCGAATAGCCGGTGCCGAAGTCGTCAATCGAGATCTTCACGCCCATGGTGTGCAGGCGCTGCAGGCTGGCGATGGTGTGCTGGGTGTTTTCCATCAGCGAGCCTTCGGTCAACTCGACCTCCAGCAAGTCGGGCGCCACGCCGGTTTGCGCGAGGATACGTGCGATATCGGCAATCAGGTCGCCTTCGATCAGTTGGTGGCCGGAGACGTTGACCGAGACTTCCACGGGGCCAATGTCACCGCTTTGCCATTCGGCGATCTGTTGGCAGACCGTGTCGATGACCCAGCGTCCCACGGGCACGATCAGGCCAAGGCTTTCCAGTATCGGCACAAACACGGCCGGAGACACCGCGCCATAATTGGGCCGCTCCCAGCGCAGCAGCGCTTCCAGGGCGCAGATGCGGCCGCTGGCAACCTCGACCTTGGGCTGGTAGTGCACGCTGAACTCACTGCGCTCGACGGCCTGGCGCAAGGCGTTTTCCAGGTCCTGGCGAGCCAGGTCATGCACGTTCATACCGGTTTGCCGTGGCGCCGGGCCAGGCGTGTTGGCGGCCAGATCGCCGCGTGCCTTGAGCCGCAGCAGGTTACGCACGCGCAGCCATAGCTCGACCCGTTCCACCGGCTTGCTGATGAACTCCTCGGCACCGGTTTCGAGCCCACTCACCCGTGCGCTCGATTCACTGAGCGCCGACAGCATGATGATCGGTATGCCCGCCGTGGCTTCATCGCCTTTGAGCCGGCTGGCCACTTCGTAGCCGTCCATGCCCGACATCATCACGTCCAGCAGGATCAGGTCCGGTGGCTGTTTCGCCACGCTCTGCAGGGCTTCTTCACCGCTGCCGGCGCTCAGGGTCAGGTAGCCTTCGTGTTGCAGCAGCGTTTCCAGGAGCTTGCGCACCTGGGGGTCATCATCAACGATCAACAACGTTGCGGGTTGGCTAGCCATGGAGCGGACTCACGTGAGGGGTCTGTCGGGCTGCAGCAAGGTGTCGATCACCTGGTACAGCTCTTTGTAACGCAGCGGCTTGATGATGTAGGCGTCGCACCCGGCCAGCCGGGTCTTTTCGCGGTCTTCTTTCATCGCCATGGCCGTCAGGGCGATCACCGGGATGTGCGCGGTCAGCGGGTCTTGCTTGAGCAGTGCGGTGGCGGCCAGGCCGTCCATGCCGGGCAGCTGGATATCCATGAGGATCAGGGCCGGTTGCTGCGCGCGGGCCAGGGTCAGTCCGGTCTCGGCATCGGCCGCCCACAACACCGTATGCCCGGCATTGACCAGCAACAAACGCGCCAGGCGCATGTTGGCTGCATTGTCTTCGACGATCAGGATCTCGGCCATGGGGCCTCCGGGGTGCGATGCAGCGGCAGCCACACGACAAACCGCGCGCCGCAACCTTCGCGGCTGGCCACCGCGACACTGCCGCCGTGCAGGTCGGTCAGTTGCTTGACCATTGCCAGCCCCAGGCCCGTGCCTTCAAATTTGCGCGCCAGGCTGCTGTCGATCTGGCTGAACGCCTTGAACAGCTTGCCCATGTCGTCTTCGGCGATGCCTATGCCGGTGTCGCTGACGCTCAGTTCGAGGAATTGTTGATGCACACTCGCCGGCAAGGCGAAGTTGTATACCGGCCAGTCGCCGGAAATCTGCCCGACCTGCTCGCGCGCTACCTGGCGCACCGTCAACGTCACCGAGCTGCCGTGTTCGCTGAACTTGACGGCGTTGGCGAGCAGGTTGTAGACGATCTGCTTGGTCTTGCGCAGGTCGAGTTCCAGATGGCCGAGGTCTTCAGGGCTTTGCAGCTTCAACTGAATGCTCTGCAACGCCGCCTTTTCGCGCACGATCAGCAGGCTGTTGGCCAACAGGCCCGCCAGCTCGACGCTTTCCAGCTCCAGTTCCATCATCCCGGCCTCGACCTTGGACAGGTCGAGGATGTCGTTGATCAGCGACAGCAAGTGCTGGCCACTGGTGAAGATGTCGCCGATGTATTCACGCTGGGTCTCGCTCATCTCGCCGACCAACCCGTCCTTGAGCGCCTCGGAAAAGCCGATCACCGCGTTCAGCGGCGTGCGCAATTCGTGGGACATGGTGGCGAGAAACTCGGACTTCATGTGGCTGGCGTGCTCCAGCTCCAGATTCTTTTCTTCCAGGGCGCGTTCGAACCCTTTGCGTTCGGCTTCTTCCTGCTTGCGCGCGGTGTTGTCGGTACCGATCAGCAGGTAGCCGATGATGGTGTCGTGGCGGTTGCGCAACGCCGTCACCGAGACCATGGCCGACAGGCGACTGCCGTCCTTGCGGATATAGGTCAACTCGTAGATGTCTTCGATCCCCCGCGAGGCCTTGAACACCAGCGCTTCAAAGCCCGGCGTGATCGGCGTGTCGAGCTCCTGGCTCAGGGCGGCGGCGCGGGTAACCAGTTCGATGGGGTCGGAGATGTCGGCAGGGGTGATGCGGTTGACCACATCGGCGGCGGCATAGCCCAGCATGCGTTCGGCGCCGACGTTGAAGATCTGGATCACGCCTTTTTCGTCGGTGGCGATGCTGGAGAAGTAGGCGCTGTTGAAGATCGCGTCTTGCAGGGCGCCGGTCTTGAGCAGGGTTTTCTGGCGCTTGAACTCGACGATTTTTTCCGCGCGCGATTGCGGTTGTTCGGGTAGCGGTGTGTCCATCGCTTCGTCCTTGCATGATATTCAGACCCGCCATCGTTACCTGCGATGACGCAGAGCATGCTCACTGAAGATCGCCTGGCGACAACGAGTATGAGATGACATGCGTGGACAATAGCAGACAAACGGTCAATTCGATGCTTTCTGTGTTTAATCAATAAAGTAGGTTGATGAAACGTTTCTTCTAAGGGAAAAACCTCAAGGCAAGCGCTTGCGTAAGCAAATGTATCTGAATTAGAGTCGGCCCACTGACGACAAAAATAATAATTCCAGGAGCTCATGCATGAGCCTTGAACCCTTGCTTGAAATGCAGGGCATCAGCAAAACGTTCAACGGTTTGCGCGTGCTCAAGAATGTCGGCCTGAAGGTCTACCCCGGCGAAATCCACGCCTTGATGGGGGAGAACGGCGCCGGCAAATCTACCCTGATGAAAATCCTCTCCGGCGCCTACCAAGCCGACCCCGGCGGTGAAATCCGCATTGCCGGTGAACCTGTCGCCACCTTCGACCCCGCTACCGCCAAAGCCCTCGGCATCGCCGTGATCTATCAGGAACTGAGCCTGTGCCCCAACCTGAGCGTGGCCGAGAACATTTACCTGGGCCGTGAACTGCGGCGTGGCTGGACCATCGACCGCAAGGGCATGGAAGCGGGGTGCATCGAAGTGCTGCAACGCCTTGGCGCGCAGTTCACCCCGGCGACGCGGGTCAGCAGCCTGTCGATTGCCGAGCGCCAACTGGTGGAAATCGCCCGCGCCTTGCATGCCCACGCCAAGGTCCTGGTGATGGACGAGCCGACCACGCCGTTGTCATCCCGCGAGACCGACCGCTTGTTCGCGCTGATCAAACAGCTGCGCGGCCAAGGGTTGGCAATCATTTATATCAGCCACCGCATGGCCGAGATCTACGAGCTGGCGGATCGTGTCTCGGTGCTGCGTGACGGCCAGTACATCGGCGAACTGACCCGCGAAGCGCTGTCGGCCGAGGTGCTGGTCAAGATGATGGTGGGCCGCGACCTGTCGGGGTTCTATAAGAAAGAACACGCTGCGTACAACCCCGGTAACGTGGTGATGCGAGTGCGCGACATGGCCGATGGCAAGCGCGTGCGCAACTGCAGTTTCGACCTGCACGCCGGCGAAGTGCTGGGCATTGCCGGCCTGGTCGGAGCAGGGCGCACCGAGCTGGCACGGCTGATCTTCGCCGCCGACCCACGCACCTCGGGCACCCTGGAGGTGGTCGGCAAGACCGTCACCCAACTGCGCACCCCGGCGGACGCAATTCGCGCCGGCGTGGTTTACCTCACCGAAGATCGCAAGGCCCAGGGCCTGTTCCTGGACATGAGCGTGGCGGACAACATCAATGTCTGCGCCTGTGTGCCCGATGCGCATGCCGGCGGTGTGCTGGATCGCGGCCATGCCGCGCAGCGCGCCACGGATGCGATCAAGTCACTGTCGATCCGCGTGGCGTCGGGCAAGGTCAATGTCGGCGCACTGTCCGGTGGCAACCAGCAGAAGGTGTTGTTGGCCCGGCTGCTGGAGGTCAAGCCCCATGTGCTGATCCTCGACGAGCCCACGCGCGGCGTGGACATCGGTTCCAAGTCCGAGATCTACCGCATCATCAATCAATTGGCCCAGGCCGGTGTCGGCATTGTGGTGATCTCCAGCGAGTTGCCGGAGATCATCGGCACCTGCGACCGCGTGTTGATCATGCGCGAAGGCCAGCTGGTCGCTGAAGTCGGCGGGGCCTCAGGCCACGCTATTTCCCAGGAACGCATTATTGACCTCGCCACCGGTGGCGATCAGGTGGTTGCCCATGGCTGAGTTGAATGTAGCGACAATCGGTAAAGCAGAACGCGCACGTGAATTGATGCGCACAGTCGGCATGTTGCCGGTGCTGATCCTGCTGCTGGTGGGCTTTGCCCTGGCCAGCGAGAATTTCCTGACGATGCAGAACCTGTCGATCATCACCCAGCAGGCGTCGGTGAACGTGGTGCTGGCGGCGGGGATGACCTTTGTGATCCTCACGGCGGGCATCGACCTGTCGGTGGGGGCGATCCTTGCCGCGTCGGCGGTGGTGGCGTTACAAGCCTCGATGTCGCCGCAGTTCGGCATGTTCGGGATTGCCGCCGGTATCGGCTTCGGCTTGCTGTTGGGGCTGGTCAATGGTGGGTTGATTGCCTTCATGCGCTTGCCGCCGTTTATCGTCACCCTGGGTGCGCTGACAGCCATGCGCGGCCTGGCACGCCTGTTGGCGGACGACAAAACCGTATTCAACCCTGAGTTGCCGTTTGCCTTTATCGGCAATGACTCGATCCTTGGCGTGCCGTGGCTGGTGGTGATTGCGGTGGCGGTGGTTGCGCTGTCGTGGTTCATCCTGCGCCGCACGGTCATGGGTGTGCAGATCTATTCGGTGGGCGGCAACCCGGAAGCGGCGCGGCTGTCGGGGATCAAGGTGTGGAAGGTGCTGCTGTTTGTCTACGCCATGTCCGGCGCGTTGGCCGGGCTGGGCGCGGTGATGAGCGCTTCGCGCCTGTTCGCCGCCAACGGCCTGCAGCTGGGCCAATCCTATGAGCTGGATGCGATTGCCGCCGTCATCCTTGGCGGCACCAGCTTTACCGGCGGTGTCGGCACTATCGGCGGCACGCTGATCGGTGCGCTGATCATAGCGGTGCTGACCAACGGCCTGGTGCTGCTGGGGGTATCGGATATCTGGCAGTACATCATCAAGGGCATCGTGATCATTGGCGCGGTGGCGCTGGATCGCTATCGCCAGTCCGGTGCGCGGACCTGATTCACTCCTACAACAATCACAAGAGAGAGAACCGCATGAACGTCAAACGCATTTTCCCCGTTATGGCCCTGGCTGCCTTGATGTCCCAGGCCGTCGAAGCGCGCGAGCTCAAGGCCCTCGGTATCAGCATGGGTTCGCTGGGCAACCCGTATTTCGTGACCCTGGCCGACGGCGCCACGGCGCGGGCCAAGGAGTTGAACCCCAACGTCAAGGTCACCTCGGTATCGGCCGACTATGACTTGAGCAAGCAGTTCTCGCAGATAGACAACTTCATCTCGTCCAAGGTCGACCTGATTTTGATCAACGCCGTCGACCCGTCCGCCATGGCCTCTGCGATCAAGAAAGCCCGTGACGCCGGCATTGTGGTGGTTGCCGTGGATGTGGACGCCAAGGGGGTGAACGCCACGGTGCAGACTGACAACGTCGAAGCCGGCAAGCTGGCCTGCCAGTACCTGGTGGACAAGCTGGCGGGCAAGGGCAACGTGATCATCCAGAACGGCCCGCAGGTCACCGCCGTGACCGATCGCGTCAAGGGCTGCAAGGCGGCATTGGCCGCTGCGCCGGACATCAAGGTGCTGTCCGATGACCAGGACGCCAAGGGCTCCCGTGAAGGCGGCTTGAACGCCATGCAGGGTTACCTCACGCGCTTCCCGAAAATCGACGGCCTGTTCGCGATCAACGACCCGCAAGCCATCGGCAGTGACCTGGCGGCCAAGCAGCTCAAGCGCAGCGGCATCATCATCACGTCGGTGGACGGCGCGCCGGATATCGAGAACGCACTCAAGACCGATACGCAGATCCAGGCGTCCGCCAGCCAGGACCCGTGGGCCATGGCGCAGACCGCCGTGAATGTGGGCAATGACCTTCTCAACGACAAGGCCCCGGCCGAAGCGGTGACCCTGCTCACGCCGAAACTGATCACCCGTGACAACGTCGGTACGTACAGCGGCTGGTCGAGCAAACGTTGATTGGTTGAGAGGACAGCGCCGTGGTCACCATGGACGACGTGGCAAGCAAGGCGGGGGTATCGACATCGACGGTGTCCCATGTGCTGAACGGCACCCGCAAGGTCAGCCCGGCGACGGTGCAGGCGGTGCAGCAGGCGATCCAGGCGCTGGGCTACATCCCCAACACCCTGGCGCGCTCGCTGGCGCGGTCGAGCACCAGCACGATTGGCGTGGCGATCTCGGCGCTGTCCAACCATTACTTCAGCGAAACCGTGCACGCGATAGAAACCGAGTGCGCCAGACACGGCTACATGATGCTGTTTGTCGACACCCATGACGACCCGGAGCAGGAGCTGCGGGTGGTCACGGCGCTGCATCATCGGCGGGTCGACGGGATTGTGCTGGCGCCGTCGAATGGCTCAAAGGCGCTGGAGTACCTGCGGGCCAACGAGATTCCAGCGGTGCTTGTGGACCGCATGATGAGCGCGGCGTTTGACCAGGTCGGGGTGGAAAACATACAGCCCACCCAGGCGCTTGTTGAACACTTGATCGCTCATGGTCACCGCCGGATCGGCTTTATCGCCGGGCGCGAGGGGTTCAGTACCACCGATGAGCGGGTGGAGGGATATCGCGCCGCGTTGCAGGCGGCGGGGCTGGCGTTTGATCCGCACCTGCTGGTGGGTGGCGGTTCCAACACTGAGCCGGCGCGGGAGGCCACGCTGCGGTTGCTGGGTTTGGCTGCGCCGCCCACCGCGATCATGGCCGGCAACAACCTGATGACCCTGGGCGCCATGCACGCCTTGCGTGACGCGCACATCGCCGTGCCGGGGCAGATGGCCCTAGTCGGGTTTGACGATTTTGACTGGGCGGATTTTTTCGAGCCGCGCCTGACCCTGATCGCTCAACCGGTCCAGGCCCTCGGCGCGCGTGCCGTCGGCCTGCTGTTGCAACGCATGGCTTGTCCCGGCGCGCCCCCCCAGAGCGTACGCCTGGCACCTGCCCTGCAATTGCGTCATTCCTGTGGCTGTATTTGATTTTTGGAAAAGTGCGTATGAACACTCCTGTTTCCCTCGGCATCGACCTCGGCACCTCGGAACTCAAGGCTATCCTCATGGACCTTGATGGCACGGTGCTGGCTCACGCCGGCGTGCGCTTGAGTGTATCGCGGCGCCACAGCGGCTGGTCGGAGCAGGCGCCGCAAGACTGGTGGCAGGCATGTCTGCAGGCGCTGGCGCAATTGCGCGGGCATGCTGCGTTTGCCCGGGTCGCTTGTATCGGGTTGTCCGGCCAGATGCACGGTGTGGTGCTGTTGGGCGCCGACAACTGCGTGTTGTACCCGGCGATCCTGTGGGACGACTCGCGCGCTGTCGCCGAGGCCGAGCAACTGGGCGCGGAATTTTCCGGGGTGACCGGCAGCCTGCCCATGGCGGGGCTGACGGCGCCGAAACTGCTGTGGTTGCAGCACCATGAGCCCGAGGTGTTCAAGGCGATTGAGTGTGTGCTGTCACCCAAGGATTACCTGCGCCTGCGCCTGACGGGCGAGCGCATCAGCGACATGTCCGATGCCGCGGGTACGTTGTGGCTGGATGTGGCACACCGTGAATGGTTCAGCCCGATGCTGCGTGCCACCGGCCTTGCGCCGCAGCAGATGCCCAGGTTGATTGAAGGCGGGACCGCGAGTGCTTGTCTGACCGCATCCGGCCTGGGGCTGTCGACGGACGTGGTGATCGCGGGCGGCGGTGGCGATAATCCAGTGGCTGCCGTAGGAATCGGGGCAATCAATGCCGGTGACGGCTTTATCACCTTGGGCACCAGCGCGGCCATCGTCGCGATCACCGACCATGCCGCCGGCAATCCCGCCAGCGCCGTGCACAGCTTTTGCCACACGTTGCCCAACCGCTGGTACACCATGGGCGCCATGCTGGCCGGCGCCAGTTGCCTGCGCTGGGTCACGCGGCTGACCGGCCAGCCGGACGAGCAGACGTTGCTGGATCAGGTGCAAGCACAACTACCGATCGCACAGCCCGTGCCGTTGGATACACCATTGTTTTTGCCGTACCTCGCAGGCGAACGTACACCGCATAACGATCCCTTACTGCGTGGCGGTTTCATGAACCTGGGCCATGACTGCACCCCGGCGATGCTTGGGTATGCGGTGATGGAAGGGGTGGGTTTTGGCCTGCTCGACGCTTTGCGAGCCGTGCAATCTGCCGGTGCCGACATAGATGCGTGCGCTCTGGTGGGCGGCGGAGCTCGCAGTGAATACTGGGCGCAGTTGCTGGCCAATATCCTGCAGCGGGAGATCTTTACGCTGCAAGGCAGTGAGTTGAGTGCATGCATTGGCGCGGCGAAGCTGGGGTTTTTGGCGATCGGGGAGGGGGATGCGTTGTTGCGGTCGGGCTTGCCTGTGAAGAAGCGGTATTTGCCCGATGCCAGGCAGCAAGCGGTGCTGCAAGCGCGCTACCGAAAGTTCCAGGGCTTACTCACGGCAGCCAAGGCGCTGCACGATTGATCATGGCAACGAAGCACTGCTTGTTGTGGCGAGTGGTGTTGTCGTGACGAGCGAGCTTCTTATGGCAAGCGGGCTTTGTTGTGGCGAGCGGGCTTGCCCCGCGTTGGGCTGCGAAGCAGCCCCAAAACCTGCTCCCGTGGTGTATCTGGATAAACGCGGCGATTTGACTGGGGCCGCTTCGCGCCCCAAAGATCGGAAGAGC
>NZ_MNPW01000018.1 GCF_001983175.1 Pseudomonas cedrina subsp. cedrina | reverse complement strand
CCGAAGGTACCTAAACCCAAAGAGTGGCTTGAAGGCAAAGCTGCGAATGCCCACGTGTCGACGGATCGGGTGCTCAAGGCCGCTAAAACCAAAAGACCTTGAAAGGGCTGGCCGTAAGGGCGGAACCAATAGCCGCCATGACCCAAACAACGGATATGTACCCGGTCAACCCCAAAAGCCTGGTCGGCCCTAAGGCCGCCACGCAAGCCCCCTCGCCACTCACCGCAGAAAGTCGCATCGAGACCATGCCGCGATAGACATGGCGTGAGTGTCACCCTTCCTGGCAGTTACAGTCATTGCCGTACCCGCCGCGCATGGCGACAATCAACCCCTGCTTCTGTCGATGGATCCGGTATGTCACAGCCTGTGTTTTTCGCCCACGCCAATGGCTTCCCTTCGGCCACCTACGGCAAGTTGTTTGCCGCGCTGGCCCCGGAATACGCGGTAGCGCATCTGCCGCAGCACGGCCACGACCCCAGGTTTCCCGTGGACGATAACTGGCAGAACCTGGTGGACGAACTGATCCATCATCTGGAACAGCAACCGGAACCGGTGTGGGGCGTGGGGCATTCCCTGGGGGGCGTGTTGCATCTGCACGCGGCCATGCGGTGCCCGCAGTTGTATCGGGGTGTGGTCATGCTGGATTCTCCGGTGCTGACCCGCGCCGACCGCTGGGTGATCCGCGCGGCCAAGCGCTTGGGCTTTATCGATCGACTGACCCCGGCCGGGCGCACACTCGGCCGGCGTGAAGAATTCAGCGACCTGGATGCCGCGCGCAGTTATTTCGCCGGCAAGACCCTGTTCCGAGGCTTTGACCCGGACTGCTTCGACGCCTACCTGCAGCATGGCTTGCACCCAGTGGGCGACCGCCTGCGCCTGCGCTTCGACCCGGCCACCGAGATCAGCATCTACCGCGGCGTGCCCCACACCAGCCCCGGCCAGGTGCGCCTGTTGAACATCCCGTTGGCGGTGGTGCGCGGTCGCCAGAGCCGCGTGGTGATGCGTCACCACGCCAGTGGCGTGGGGCGCCTGCCCCTGGGGGAAATGCTCACCATGCCCGGCGGCCACATGTTCCCGCTCGAGCGCCCCCAGGACACCGCGACCTTGATCAAGCAGCTGCTCTCCCGCTGGCAGGCCCGCGAGCGCAGTTGCGCATGAGCACGCCGGTCGAAGAAGTGCGCCTGAGCCTGCCGCATATCGAATTGGCGGCACATCTGTTCGGGCCCGAGGACGGTTTGCCGGTGATCGCCCTGCATGGCTGGCTGGACAACGCCAACAGCTTTGCGCGACTGGCGCCGAAACTGCGGGGTTTGCGCATCGTTGCACTCGACATGGCGGGGCATGGGCATTCGGCGCACCGTCCCGCGGGAGCCGGCTACGCTTTGTGGGATTACGTCTACGACGTGCTGCAAGTCGCCGAACAACTGGGCTGGAAACGTTTTGCATTACTTGGTCACTCCCTTGGCGCCATCGTCTCCCTGGTGCTGGCCGGCGCGTTGCCGGAGCGTGTGACGCACCTGGGATTGATCGATGGTGTGATCCCGCCGACGGCCAGCGGTGAGAACGCCGCCGAGCGGCTGGGCATGGCCTTGCAGGCGCAATTGAACCTGCAGGACAAGCGCAAGCCGGTCTATGACACCCTGGATCGAGCCGTCGAAGCGCGCATGAAAGGCCTGGTGGCGGTCAGCCGTGAAGCCGCCGAATTGCTGGCCCGGCGCGGCCTGATGCCGGTTCCGGGCGGTTACACCTGGCGCACCGACAGCCGGCTTACCCTGGCTTCGCCGATGCGTCTTACCGATGAACAGGCCATGGCCTTCGTGCAAAGGGTGGGCTGCCCTACACAGTTGGTGGTCGCTGCCGACGGCATGCTGGCGAAACATCCCGAATTGCTTTCAAGGCTGCCCTTTACCGTCACCACGCTGCCAGGCGGCCATCATTTGCACGTGAATGATGAGTCTGGCGCGGTCCTTGTTGCAGACTGTTTCAATCGGTTCTTCCGCGCGCCTTGACTTGGGGCGGTCAACTGCCGAGGCTGGGCGGATCGAAAGGGAGTCAACCATGAACAACTTCAACATCGCTATGACCAACGTTGGCCAGGGCTCGTTGATCTTATGAGCGTGCGTAACGGATGTTTCCGTATCCTGGGCTTGAGCCTCCTGAGCCCTTTGGTATTCGCCGCCGACATACCGGGTAGCCAGGACTTGCCCGCCGTGGCCCGTCAGGTCGATTCGCAGATCGTTGATTACCGCCCCGCCGAAGACAAAGAACGCATCTACCCCATGGGCGCGATCCGCAAGATCAGCGGCCAGTTGCGCTATGAAGGCCAGGCCACCGCGCGCGGCCAAGCCACCGCCATCACCTATGAGTTGCCCGCCGAACACAGCGCCAGCGCCGCGTTTACCGCCACGCGCGAAGCGTTGCAGGAAAAGGGCGCGCAGTTGTTGTTCTGGTGCAAGGCCCGCGATTGCGGCGAAAGCAGCCTGTGGGCCAATGAGATCTTCGGCAACGCCAAGCTGGTCGGTGCCGACAGCCAGCAGGAATACCTGTTGCTGCGCCTGGCCGAGAGCGATTCCCTGGTCGCCCTCTACAGCATCACCCGCGGTAATCGCCGCGCCTATCTGCATGTGGAACAACTGGACGCGAGCGCGCCGCTGGGTGACCTGCTGCCCACCTCGGCCACCCTGTTGCGCGAGCTTAAAAGCACTGGCGAGCTGGACTTCCCCGCATTGGGCGCTGAACCGGATGACACCTGGCTGACCCTGATTTCCCGTGGGCTGAACCTCGATACCACCTTGCGCGTAAGTTTGACCGGCCCGAATGCCGAGACCTGGCGCTTGGCCCTGATCGACAAAGGCGTGCGCGCTGCTCGCCTGGAAACCGGCAACGAGGTTGACGCCAAAGGCTTGCACCTGCATCTGATACGCTAGGCGTAGCAAGGCGAGCGGCCCCGTGCCGTTCGCCTAAGCTGTGTTCCTACCGTCTTCTTCTAGAGATACCCCATGCTCAATAATGATCGCCTGCTGGTGCAAATCCTGCTGCTGGTGCTGTTTGGTGCCAGCTTCTGGGTCATGGCGCCGTTCTGGTCGGCGCTGTTCTGGGGCGCGGTGCTGGCGTTTGCCAGTTGGCCGTTGATGGTCCTGCTCACCCGTGGGCTGGGAGGGCGCGAGTCGTTGGCGGCCGGCATCCTGACCTTGGGTTGGATGCTGCTGGTGGCCGCGCCGCTGGTGTGGCTGGGCTTCAACCTCGCGGACCATGTGCGCGATGCCGTGGCGTTGATCAAGGATATCCAGGTCGATGGCTTGCCGGCGGCACCGACCTGGCTCGGTTCTATCCCCTTGGTCGGCGAGCGCCTGGTGGCGATGTGGGACAGCGTCGACCAACAGGGCGCGGCCCTCATGGTCAGCCTCAAGCCATACCTGGGGCAGGTCGGCAATTGGTTGCTGGCGCGCAGTGCGCAGATCGGTGGCGGCATCCTTGAGCTGACCCTGAGCCTGGTGTTCGTGTTCTTTTTCTATCGCGACGGGCCGCGCCTGGCGATGTTCGTGCATCGTTTGTTGGAGCGCCTGATCGGCGATCGTGCCGGTTACTACATCGAACTGGTGGCCGGCACGGTACAGCGCGTCGTCAACGGCGTGATCGGCACCGCCGCCGCCCAGGCCGTGCTGGCGCTGATCGGCTTCCTGATTGCCGGCGTACCGGGCGCGCTGGTGCTGGGCATCGTCACCTTCCTGCTCAGCCTGATCCCCATGGGCCCGCCGCTCGTGTGGATCCCGGCCACGGCATGGTTGGCGTGGAAAGGTGATTACACCTATGCGGTGTTCCTCGGTGTATGGGGCACTTTCATCATCAGTGGCGTGGACAACGTGCTCAAGCCCTACCTGATCAGCCGCGGCGGCAACCTGCCGTTGGTGATTGTGCTGCTCGGCGTGTTCGGCGGCTTGATTGCCTTTGGCTTCATCGGCCTGTTCATCGGCCCGACCTTGTTGGCGGTGGCCTATAGCCTGTTGACGGATTGGAGCGCCACCCAGGCTCAGGGGCGCCGGGAGGATAAACCGTTGTAACTGATCGGTAGAGATCATGTGGGAGCTGGCTTGCCTGCGATGGGCATGGGTATCTACACAACTTTCAACGGTGTGTGGCGAGGAGCTTGCTTGGCGGCCTTCGGGCCGACCGTTTTTTTGGGTTTGACCGAGTACATATCCGTTGCTGCGGTAACGGCGGCTTAGGGTTCCGCCCTTACGGCGGGTCACCTATGTGAATGCACTTTTTTGTAACCCATGTGGTTGTCCCGTACATCGCCCCACCACTTGGTGCCTCGCTTAGGCTCGGCATGCCCGTAATCCGACATTGATTTGGGGGGCCGCCGCCACGCGCCATCCATGGCGCGGGGCGGCTAAACCGGCGTCCTGCCGGTTTACCCCCCAAATCAACATCGAATTACGGCCAGCGTGGTTGACGGGGCGCCTCAGATCAAGATCAAAAACAAAGCGCGGCGGCCTTAGAGCCGACCGGTATTCATGTTGAACTCGGTTCAAAATGTGGGAGCTGTCGAGCCCCAGCGAGGCTGCGAAGGCGGCGGCACTGCTGGAATTTTTTTCGCCTGACCCACCGCTTTCGCAGCCTCGCTAAAGCTCGACAGCTCCCACAGGGGGATTGGTCAACTGAAAGTTGTGTAGATACCCATGCTGCGATGGGGGCCTGTCAGCTAGCCGTTTGAAAGCTGACACTGCGCTATCGCAGGCAAGCCAGCTCCCACATGGGGCAGTGTCGATCCATTAGCTACGCGGCAGCCACATGACCGCCGTCAAGCCGCCCCCTGGCGTTTCCTCAAGGTCCAACCGACCGCCGAGGCGTTCGGCCGCTTCCTTGGAAATCGTCATGCCCAGGCCCACTCCGCCGGAGTTGCGGTTGCGTGAACCTTCCAGCCGGTAGAACGGTTCGAACACCGCTTCACGCTTGTCGGCGGCGATGCCGGGGCCATGATCGATCACGCGGATGACCAGCGCCTCGCGGCTGTCCACCAGTTCGATGCGCGCCGTGCCGGCATAGCGCAAGGCGTTGTCGATGAGGTTATTGAGGCATGAACGCAACGCCATCGGTTGCACTTGCAGCGGCGCGCAGCTGCCGGAAAATTGCACATCGCAGCCCTGGTCCTGGGCGTTTTCGCTCATCGACTCCACCAGCGCCTGCACATCCAGCCAATGCCGGGTTTCGCTGGTGCGTTGTTCGTGCAGGTAGCTCAGAGTGGCATCGAGCATACCGATCATGTCGTCCAGGTCCTGGCGCATCTGGCCTTGCAGCCGGGTGTCTTCGATCTGTTCCAGGCGCAGCTTGAGGCGTGACAGCGGGGTGCGCAGGTCATGGGACACTGCGCCGAGCATGCGCGCGCGTTGGCTGACTTGCTCGCGAATGCGCCGTTGCATCAGGTTGAAGGTCGACGCCGCCCGCTGGGCCTCGCGCGGCCCGGACTCGTCGAGGGGCGGACTGTCCAGGTCCAAGCTCAAGCGCTCGGCGGCTTCACTGAGGCGCTGGATCGGCCGGCTCAGCAGCTTGGCGCCGTACCACGCAGCGATGATCAGCGAGACGAACTGAAACGTCAGCGGCACCAGCGGGCCACCGAACCAGGGGCGGCGATGTGCCTTGGGCAGGGCCGCCATGGACCCGCCCGGTTGCTCCACATAGGCTTCCTGGGGCGGTGGCGGCGGTGGGCCGTAATGGTGAAACCAGATGAATGCCAACACATGGGCCAGCACGATCGCCACCAGCAACACACCGAACAGCCGCCCGAACAGTGTGTTGAACGCGTTGCGCATCAGCCAATATCCCTGGCGTCGAACAGGTAGCCTTCGCCACGCACGGTCTTGATCAACTGCGGTGCCTTGGGGTCGTCACCGAGTTTTTGCCGCAGGCGCGACACCAGCAGGTCGATGCTGCGATCAAAGGCTTCGATGGAACGGCCACGGGCGGCATCCAGCAATTGTTCGCGGCTCAGCACCCGGCGCGGGCGTTCGATAAACACCCACAGCAGCCGGAACTCGGCGTTGGACAACGGCACCACCAGGCCACTGTCGGCCACCAGCTGGCGCAACACGCTGTTGAGCCGCCAGTTGTCGAAGCGGATATTGGCACGCTGTTCACTGCGGTCATCGCGCACGCGGCGCAGGATCGTCTGGATCCGCGCGACCAGCTCGCGGGGCTCGAATGGCTTGGACATGTAGTCGTCGGCACCCAGCTCCAGGCCGATGATGCGGTCGGTGGGTTCGCAGCGGGCGGTGAGCATCAGGATCGGGATGTCCGACTCCGCGCGCAGCCAGCGGCACAGCGACAGGCCGTCTTCGCCCGGCAGCATCAGGTCAAGCACGATCACGTCGAAGGTTTCGGCCTGCATGGCCTTGCGCATCGTGGTGCCGTCGGTAACGCCGGTGGCCAGGATGCCGAAGCGGGCCAGGTAGTCGATCAACAATTCGCGGATCGGCACATCGTCGTCGACGATCAGCGCACGGGTGTTCCAGCGCTTGTCATCGGCGATCACCGCGCCTTTTTGCGCGTCGTTCAAAGAGAAGGGAGGGGTTTGCATGATGCGATCGTCTGCCGTGGGGTTGCGGTCAGCATAGGCGCCCAGCCCCATGGCTGGAAGTGCTGGCGGGTGGGTCGTGCGGGGAGCCTAGGCGTGGTGCGTGTTGTGGGCATGTCGTGAATGTATCAGCTCTGAAACAATTGCCTGAGCGGACCGCCGGACGGCGCCTGGTCAGTATTTACCGATCATCGGATCCCGCAACGGCGCTGCTTGCGCTACAATCCGCGCCGATTTCGACTTGCCTGAGAGCCCACGCCAATGTCCGTCTGCCAGACGCCTATCATCGTCGCCCTGGATTACCCCACCCGTGACGCCGCACTGAAGCTGGCTGACCAGTTGGACCCCACGCTTTGCCGGGTCAAGGTCGGCAAGGAACTGTTCACCAGTTGCGCCGCGGAAATCGTCGGCACCCTGCGTGACAAAGGCTTCGAGGTGTTCCTCGACCTGAAATTCCACGATATCCCCAACACCACCGCCATGGCGGTCAAGGCCGCCGCCGAAATGGGCGTGTGGATGGTTAACGTGCACTGCTCCGGCGGCCTGCGCATGATGACCGCGTGCCGTGAAGTGCTGGAACAGCGCAGCGGTCCCAAGCCGTTGCTGATCGGCGTGACCGTGCTGACCAGCATGGAACGTGAAGATTTGGCCGGTATCGGCCTGGACATCGAGCCCCAGGAGCAAGTATTGCGCCTCGCCGCCCTGGCGCAAAAAGCCGGCCTCGATGGCCTGGTGTGCTCGGCGCTGGAAGCCCAGGCGCTGAAAACCGTGCATCCGTCGCTGCAACTGGTGACCCCGGGGATTCGCCCGGCGGGCAGCGCCCAAGATGACCAGCGCCGCATCCTGACCCCACGCCAGGCACTGGACGCGGGCTCGGATTACCTGGTGATCGGTCGCCCGATCAGCCAGGCGGCGGATCCGGCAGCGGCGTTGGCGGCTGTAGTCGCCGAAATCGCCTGACCGCTAAAGCGCGCACATTCAATGTGGGAGCTGGCTTGTCGGATCGCCGCACCGCTGCGATAGCATCAACCCGGTATGACAGAAAGACCGAGTCGTTTGCATCGCAGGCAAGCCAGCTCCCACAGGTACAGTGGTCACACGGGCCGTTGGGGGTGTCAGCTGACCTTGAGCACCAACTTCCCAAAGTTCTCGCCATTGAACAGCTTCATCAGCGTTTCCGGGAATGTCTCCAGCCCCTCCACGATATCTTCCTTGCTCTTGAGCTTGCCCTGCGCCATCCAGCCGGCCATTTCCTGGCCGGCGGCGGCGAAGTGAGCGGCATGATCCATCACCACAAACCCCTCCATGCGCGCGCGGTTGACCAGCAGTGACAGATAGTTGGCCGGCCCCTTCACCGCCTCCTTGTTGTTGTACTGGCTGATGGCGCCGCAAATCACCACGCGGGCCTTCAGTGCCAGGCGGCTGAGCACCGCGTCCAGAATGTCGCCGCCGACATTGTCGAAATACACATCCACGCCCTTGGGGCACTCGCGCTTGAGAGCGGCGGGCACGTCTTCGCTTTTGTAGTCGATGGCGGCATCAAAGCCCAACTCGTCCACCAGGAACTTGCACTTGTCGGCGCCGCCGGCAATACCCACCACGCGGCAGCCTTTGATCTTGGCGATCTGCCCGGCGATGCTGCCCACGGCGCCGGCCGCGCCGGAGATCACCACGGTTTCACCGGCCTTGGGCGCGCCGGTCTCCAGCAGCGCGAAATAAGCGGTCATGCCGGTCATGCCCAGGGCAGACAAGTAGCGCGGTAACGGCGCCAGTGCAGGGTCGACCTTGTAGAAACCACGCGGCTCGCCCAGGAAGTAGTCCTGAACGCCCAAGGCGCCATTGACGTAGTCACCGACCGCGAATTTCGGGTTGTTCGACGCGATCACTTTTCCCACGCCCAGCGCACGCATCACTTCCCCAATGCCGACCGGCGGAATGTAAGACTTGCCTTCATTCATCCAGCCGCGCATGGCCGGATCGAGGGACAGGTATTCATTGCGCACCAGCACCTGGCCGTCCTGAGGCGTGCCCACCGGGACTTCCTGGTAAGTGAAGGTTTCCCGGGTGGCCGCGCCGACCGGGCGCTTGGCGAGGAGGAATTGGCGGTTGGTCTGGGCGGTCATGGCAGGGACTCTTCTGGAAATGAACCTCAAGTGATAGACCTTGAACGCTTCAGGGGCAAGGTTCACCGGCGGCGCGAATGCTGGCCGATAGGTGTTGCTGATAGTCGGCCCGTGTGCCTTATCACTGCGATCCATGCAGCCATAACCGGCCTTCTGATAGTGCTGACATGTGCGGCGCGGCGTTGGCTAGACTCGGCCCCCGGTTACATTTCCCACAGGACATCCTTATGAGCATGACGTTTTCCGGCCAGGTTGCCCTGGTGACCGGCGCCGCTGCCGGTATTGGCCGTGCGACCGCGCTGGCGTTCGCCGCCGAAGGCCTGAAAGTGGTGGTCGCGGACCTGGATGCGGCGGGGGGCGAGGGCACCGTCGCCCTGATCCGGCAGGCCGGCGGCGAAGCGCTGTCTGTACGCTGCAACGTCACGCTTGAGGCCGATGTGCAGCAGTTGATGGCTCAGACTGTCGCCGCCTATGGCCGCCTGGACTACGCCTTCAATAATGCCGGGATCGAGATCGAGAAAGGCAAGCTGGCCGACGGCAGCCTGGATGAGTTCGACGCGATCATGGGCGTCAACGTCAAAGGCGTGTGGTTGTGCATGAAGTACCAGTTGCCGCTGCTGCTGGCCCAGGGCGGCGGGGCCATCGTCAACACCGCGTCGGTCGCGGGTTTGGGCGCGGCGCCGAAGATGAGCATTTATGCAGCGTCCAAGCATGCGGTGATCGGCCTGACCAAATCGGCAGCCATCGAATATGCGAAAAAGAAAATCCGCGTCAACGCGGTGTGCCCGGCCGTGATCGATACCGATATGTTCCGGCGCGCCTATGAAGCCGATCCGCGCAAAGCCGATTTTGCCGCCGCCATGCACCCGGTCGGGCGTATCGGCAAGGTCGAGGAAATCGCCAGCGCGGTGCTGTATCTGTGCAGCGATGGCGCGGCATTCACCACTGGCCAGGCCTTGGCGGTGGACGGTGGCGCAACGGCGATCTAGGACCTCGCGTCGCCCTTCATTCGAAAAGGTTTGGCAGGGCTGTGGGGCGTTTCCATGGCTGGCGGTGCGCTTTGTCGGAATGTGTATCACTAGGTAAATAACTCAATAAAATCAATAATTTAATAAAACTTGGCGACCGGTTGCCGGAGGCTTCTGTGCTTAACTGTTGAGGGTTGAATAACAAACAGTTGAAGTGAGTGGCGCATGGATTTAGGGATCGATCGACAAGCCCTTGTACCGGTGGTGCAGCAAATCATCAGCGCGGTGGCGCAATGGATTCGCAACAGTGGCGCGAGGCCCGGCACCCGCTTGCCGTCCATCCGGCAGGTGGCTCTCGATAACCTGCTGAGCCAGTCCAGCGTGATCGAGGCGTTCGAGCGGATGGTCGCCCAGGGTTTGCTGGTGTCGAAGCAGGGCGCGGGTTTCTGGGTGGCCGAGCCGCCGCCGTCGCAGGAAGGCCAGTGGTACGAAGGCGCGGAGCGGGATTGGGGAGCGTTCGTCGACAATCCGTTGGGTGAGCTGAAACTGGGCTGCGGTTGGTTGCCGGATGCCTGGCGTGAAAGCGATGACATCAGCTACGCGATTCGCGAAGTAACCCGTACCGACACCGCCGGCCTGTTCAACTACAGCACACCCTTGGGCTTGCCTGCGCTGCGCGAGCAACTGCTCAAGCGCCTGACCCAGGCCCATATCGCCACCGACCTTGATCGTATCCTCACGACCGCAGGCGCCAGCCATGCCCAGGACTTGCTGATACGCACATTACTCAAGCCCGGCGACTGCGTGGTGGTGGAAACGCCGGGGTACGGCAACCTCTACCGGCAACTGGCCTTCCATAGCGTACACCTGTTGCAAGTGCCGCGCACCCGCGGCGGCCCGGACATTGCGGCGCTCGAAGCCCTGTTGCAGCGCCATCGCCCCAAGTGTCTGTTCATCAACAGCCTGTATCACAACCCCACGGGCTCGAGCCTGTGCCGTACTGTAGCCGAGCATTTGCTGGCGCTGGCGCGGCGCGAAAACTTCCTGATCATTGAAGAGGATGTGTTCGGCGACTTGCAACACGCCAGCTGCACGCGGCTTTCGGCATTACCCCACGATGACCGGGTGATCTACGTCGCGAGCTTTTCCAAGACCCTGAGCTCTGCCCTACGCGTGGGCTACCTGAGTGCGAGCACGGCGATCATTGCGCAATTGGCCAGCCTCAAGACCATGACCGGGTTCGGCACCTCGCGGTTTGCCGAGGCGGTGGTGGCGACGCTGCTGGCCAACGGCACTTATCGCAAGTGGGTGCAGCGCCTGCGCAAGCGGCTGAATACGCAAATGGCGGCGACGTTGCAGGTGCTGGAGGATGAAGAGTGGGACGTGTTCGTCGCCCCCGCCGGCGGCATATTCCTGTGGGCGCGGCCAGGGGTGAAGGATCGTTCGCGGCTGCAAGCGTGCGCGCGGCGGCTCGGCGTTTTGTTGTCGCCGGGCGCGCTGTTCAGTCCGACGGGCGAACCCAGTGAGTGGCTGCGCATCAATGTGGCGTACGCCGACGATCAACGGGCCTTGGCGTTGTTCCGCGCAATGGGGCCCGCCAGATCGACCTCGACCATCCTGAAAACGACGGGCGTGTAGCTTTTTGCCATTATTGTGGCGCCGGTGACTTGTGTTCGAGGCCCTGTGGTTGCGAATCTGGCCTATGTAAACCGGGCTTGATGGCATCTGCCATTGCGAGAGGATACAAGGCAATGATTTCGGGCGTGCAACGACAATTCGCCAACCTCGGTATGGCAAAAAAACTGGGCTTGGGTTTTACCCTGGTGCTGCTGTTGACGGCCCTGGTCGCGGCCATCGGCGTGTGGTCCCTGCAAACCGTCGGGCAACGGTTCGAGGGGCTCAAGGCCATGTCATCGCTCAACAGTGGCTTGCTCAAGGTGCGCCTGATCGAACAGGACTATGCGCTGCATGCCGACCCCAAGGCCGTCGATGCCCTGCATGAAAGTGTCGATGCCCTGGCTGCCCTCGCGACCAGCCTCAAGGCTCAATCAGCGGCGAACGTGCCGGTGATGACCGATGTTGAACTCGCCCTGGCCGCCTACCGCAAGGCGTTCGATGAGTTCGTCGAACTGACCCAGACCAAGGACCTGGCGTTGGAAATGGCCAGTTGGTCAGTGTCCAGTGTTGCGAATAACCTCGACGTCTTGCAGGCCGGGCTGGCCGATGACGGCGCCTACGGTTTGAAGGAAAGCCAGGGCAAGGAGGGCGCCGAATTCATCGAGCAGGCAGGGCAGATCAGTCAGGTATCACGCTTGATGTTGCAAGCCATGAACGAGGCCCATGTCCGTCTGGACCAGAGCCGCAAGGTGAGCGACGAAGACGCTGCGCAGGGCAAGATCGAGCAGGCCGATCAAGCCCTGGCCCAGGTCGAGCAACTGAAAACCACGGTCAAGGACTCGGGCTACCAGACCGTGCTCAACGAAGTCTCCGGGCATATCGCCGCGTTCAGCGAAAAGCTGGGCGAGTACACCGACCTGCTGGCGCAGGAGAAGGTCGTCTACAAACAGCTGCATGAGCGTGCCGACCAAGTCGTCAGCCGGGTCAACCTGGCTTACGACGCCGAAGACCAGTCGATGCAGGCACAGTTGAAGAAAAGCGCGCTGCTGATCATTGGTTCTTCTGCCCTGGCGCTGCTGGTGGGCTTGATTGCGGCATGGTTGATTACCCGATTGATTGTCGCGCCGCTGCGCAGTGTGATTGCCGTGGCCCGGCAGATCGCCGCCGGCGACTTGAGCGGGCGCATGGATGTCAGCCGCCGCGATGAAATCGGCCAATTGATGCAGGCGATGCAGCAGATGGGCAATGGCCTGAGCCAAATGGTCAGCGGCCTGCAGGCCGGCATCGAGCAATTGGCCAGTTCGGCGCAGTCACTGTCCAGCGTCACCGAGCAGACCAATGCCGAAGTCAGCAACCAGAAAGAAGAAACCGAACAGGTTGCCACGGCGATGAACCAGATGACCGCCACCGTGCACGACGTGGCGCGCAACGCCGAAGAGGCCGCGCAAGCAGCGCAGACGGCGGACGACAAAGTCGACAGCGGCCAACAGGTGGTACGCCAGAGTTTGCAGCGCATCGAATTGCTGGCCGCCTCCAGCACCCATGCCAGCGCCAGCATCGAGAGCCTGAGCGCAGAGATCCAGCATATCGGCACCGTATTGAGCGTGATCAAAAGCGTGGCCGAACAGACCAACCTGCTGGCCCTCAATGCCGCCATCGAAGCCGCGCGTGCCGGTGAACAGGGCCGCGGTTTTGCGGTGGTGGCCGATGAGGTGCGCGCCTTGGCCAAGCGCACCCAGCAATCGACCGAAGAAATCGAGCGCCTGGTCGCTACCTTGCGCAGTGCGGCGCAGTCCTCGGTGCAGCAGATCCAGCAAAGCGGCGAGCTGGTGAAACTGGCGGTGAGCGACGCACTGGAAACCGAAAGTGCCCTGGGCAGCATCGCGGCGGCGGTGTCGTTGATCCAGCAGATGAACCAGCAGATTGCGGCGGCGGCCGAAGAGCAAAGCTCGGTGGCCGAGGAGATCAACCGTAGCGTGACCAGTATCCGCGCCAGTGCCGATCAGTCGGCGTTGAGCATGCAAGGCAACGCCGCGTCGAGTATTCAACTGGCGCAGTTGGGGGCGGAACTCAAGGGTATGGTGGGGCACTTCCGGCTGTGATCGCCGCGCGTACGCAGCGATCACAGGGGAGGGCGGTCAGGCGTGGTTGGCGAGGAAGGTCAGCAGCGCTTCGTTGACGAAGTCGGGGTTTTCCAGTGCGCTGATATGGCCAGCTTGCGGGATCAGGATCAGGCTGCACCCGATCAAGTCGGCCATTTCCCGGGATTCGGCCGGCGGGCGTGGTTTGTCCTGATCGCCGCACATCACCAGCGTGGTGTCGGCGTCCAGGCGCGGCAGTTGGTCCAGCACATCCTCTCGACTGAAGATCAGCCGGCCCAACGGCACCACGCTGTGTACCAGGCGATCCCGGGAAAAGTTCTGCAGGGCCTGGCGAAAATCCTGGTACAGCGCCGATTCGCGATCGATATCCGGGCGGAAGAAGATCGGCGCGACCACATCCAGCAACGGCTCGGGAATGGCGCCGGCATCCTCGATCATCTTGAACAGCGAGAAATAGTACTGTCGCGTGGCCTCGGGCTCGGCGCCGAGGTAAGTGTCCATCAGCACCAGACTGTTGACCCGTTCGGGCGCCATCAATGCCAGGCGCGCGCCCCACATGCCGCCCACCGACAGGCCAACCAGGTTGACCTGCGCGATGTCCAACTGATCCAGCAGCACCAGGGCCTGGCGCGCAAGGTCATCGAGGGAGCGGGTTTGCGTGGGCTGCGGACCTGATTCGCCATGCCCCCACAACTCTGGAACGATCACGCGGTACTGCTGCGACAGGGCTTCGATCTGCGGCGCCCACATGCCACTGTCCCACAAGTAGCTCGAGCCCAGCAGGACGACGGGACCGGAACCCTGGTCGAGGTAGTGCAGCGGTTGTCCAGCAATGATGGCGACAGGCATGGCGGGCCTCTGACTTCGTGGGAGTAGGGGCACTTTTTTACGCGAGAAACGGGGGGAGGGATAGATCCAAACTGATGGCACTTGCAATGGGCGGGCTCGTCGAATCGTCGACACCGCCCGCCCAGTGCATCAGTCGTAGATGACTTTCTTTTTCCATTCGGCGTCGGCTTCGACTTCCTTCATGCCCTCGTTCAGTTCGTTGACTTCCTCGGCGGTCTGCTTGCTGTTGGCCAGCACCGTGGAGTTGGCGCGGGCCAGTTGGGCTTCCAGCTGCTGCAGCTGTGCGCTGTAAAGCACGGGTTCCGGTTGTTTGCGCAGATACTGCGCGCCGCGTTCGAAGGCCAGGCGCGCCTGGCCTGGCTGACCTTGTTGCAGGGCGTGCTGGCCGAGATTGTTGAAGAACTCGATATGCAGCAACACCAGGATATGGCGGATCTCCTTGATCCAGTGCTTGGCCTCGTTGGCCGGCAGGAAACCGTCCTGGGCGGCACGGGTGACCTGGCCATGCAAGGCTTCGAGCAGGAAGCGCACGTCCTTGGCCTTGGCTTCGGTCTGGATCGGGGCGGGCGGGTTGTTCACCGGGATCGATTCACCCTGGGCCGCCAGCGCATTCAGCTCGGTGATGCGAGCCTTGATCGGTGCACTGTTCTTGTTGAGGTTCAACAGGCGCTGATTGACGTTGAGCTCAAGGCGGGTCAGCAACAGCTTGAGCCCCGGGGTCATCAACTGGCCAGGGAAGGTCTCGGTGATTTCACCGCAACGGCGCAGGCGATCGTTGAGCTCGATCTCGGTGCGCTTCTTTTCCAGCTTGTTGTTTTCCACCACGTGGTTCATATAGCCAATGGCGATCAGTATTGCGATCCCGGCTATTACCAGCAGGGTGATCATGAGTGGTGTCACCGGTGCGACCTCTTTATAGGGTTTACAGTGTGGAGTGTAGTGACTGGGCGACCCGGCGGATAGAACAGATCGACCAGTTGCCCAGGTAGTTTGCTTCTATATAGTCGGATCTCTCGGATGGATGCACATTGCCATCATTTGCCGCAGCGAACTATAGCGTCTTGTCGGGTGCCAGAATATAGGCGTCAAGACCCGGACAGGCACAATCGCCTCGCAAGCCCGCAAAGCGGGGCGAAGTCATTGATTTAAATAAATTTATCCTTGGGGGTTGACGACCTTTCAATCCATCCATAGAATGCGCGCCACTTACAGCGTAAAGCACACAGCGAAACGCGGTAGGGAGTGAATGTTGTACGTGTGTCCCCTTCGTCTAGTGGCCTAGGACACCGCCCTTTCACGGCGGTAACAGGGGTTCGAGTCCCCTAGGGGACGCCAATATGCGGGAATAGCTCAGTTGGTAGAGCACGACCTTGCCAAGGTCGGGGTCGCGAGTTCGAGTCTCGTTTCCCGCTCCAAGTTTAAGCAGTGTGGCTCTCGGGCGGCACTGAGTGAAACCAGGGCAGAATCTTCGGATTCAATCCTTGGGCACTGGAATACACACCATGTATTTCAGTAGCGTGTCCCCTTCGTCTAGTGGCCTAGGACACCGCCCTTTCACGGCGGTAACAGGGGTTCGAGTCCCCTAGGGGACGCCATTTGCGGGAATAGCTCAGTTGGTAGAGCACGACCTTGCCAAGGTCGGGGTCGCGAGTTCGAGTCTCGTTTCCCGCTCCATATTCAAGAAAACGCCGATCAGAGATGATCGGCGTTTTTTTATGCGCAAATTTCATGCAAATTGAAAAAGCCCGCCATCACGACGGGCCCTGCGGCGATCAAAGCTTCGGCAACTGCCCGATGCGTCCCATCATTTCAGTGACGATCTGCAAGTCCAGCAGGAACTGGTCGACGGTCTTGAACTCGTTGTCGGTGTGCCCGGTGTATTTCACTTCCGGCCGTGCGAGGCCGAATTGCACGCCGTTGGGCAGTTCATGCACCGAGGTTGCGCCGGCCGAAGTGCCGAACTTGTGCTCCATGCCCAGATTCTCGCTGGCCACCGCCAACAGGGCCTTGACCCATTCACCTTCCGGGTTGCGGTACATCGGCTCGGCCACGGAGTAGGTGAAGTCCACGTTGACCTTGGATTGCTTGTCCCAGGCGCTCAGCTTGTCGGCAATTTCGGTCTTGAGTTTTTCCGGCGACTTGCCCTTCGGCACGCGCAGGTTCACCGCCAGCTTGAAGGCTTTGTCATCCAGGCCGACAAAGGTCAATGAGGTGGTCAGTGGCCCCATGAACGCATCGGAGAAGCCCACGCCCAGTTTACCGCCCAGGTAATCCAGGCCCCAATTGTCCGACGCATAACGCGCGGCGTCGGTGATGTGGTTGTGCTTGAGGGCGATCTTGCCGTCGACGCTGTGGATCAGCTCCAACATGCGCGCGACCGGGTTCACCCCGGATTCAGGTTCCGACGAGTGAGCGGACACGCCGGTGACGGTCAGCTTGACGTCTTTGCCGTCGACTTTGGCCACGACTTGAAAATCGCCACCGTTGCGCTTGGCATATTCGGTACCGGCCTTTTGCAGGCTGGCGGCCAACTGCGCAGGCTGGTCGCTCACGAACGTAGCCACCGACGCCGAAGGAATCTGGTTGGTCGCCATGCCGCCCGTCATCGAGATGATTTGCGCGCCTTCGCCTTCACCCTGGCGCCGCGGGAAGGTCGCCATCACTGTGCCGTAGCCTTTCTCGGCAATCACCACCGGGTAGCCGCCATCCAGCGCAAGGTTGTACTGCGGTGTCGGGTTCTTTTCGAAGTAATAGGGAATCGCGTCGCCGGAAGTTTCTTCGGTGGTGTCCACCAGCAGCTTGAAGTTGCGCGCCAGCGGCAGCTTTTCTTCCTTGATCACCTTCATGGCATACATGGCCACTACGATGCCGTTTTTGTCATCTTCGGTACCACGGCCATACATGCGATCGCCGATCAGCGTGACCTTGAACGGATCGAGCTTGGTGCCATCTTTCAGCACCCAGTTCTCCGGCGTCACCGGCACCACGTCAGCATGGGCGTGGATACCGACCACTTCGTCGCCGCTGCCTTCCAGGGTGATTTCGTACACACGGTTATCAATGTTGCGGAAATTCAGATTGAAGGCCTTTGCCAGGTCCTGGATTTTGCCGGCGATCTTGATGAATTCCGGATTCTTGTACTGCGGCACGCCGTCGACGTTAAACGTCGGGATCTCCACCAACTCACGCAGGGTCTCGGTGGCCGCCTTGCCGTACTTCACTCGGGTATAGAGGCCCAGTAGCCGATTGATCTCGTTCTGCTGGTCGGCGCTCAGGGTTTTGTCGGCGAGGAAGGCATTGATTGCCGGGCCGACATCGCTGGTCTTGCCCAGGTCGCCTTTGACCAAGGTGCCGAGGAAACCGCGAAAATCGGTGACGGAGGTTTCGTTGAATTGCTTGAGGATCGCCGTGCTCTGGTCCGGGGTGATATTGGCGGAAGCGGGGCTGGTGATGGCCGAAAGGCTCGCCGCGAGCAGGATGGCGGTAGCCAGGTGCTTGAGTGGAAAGTGCATGGAGAGACGCATTCCTTTGCAAGTGAATTGGAAAATTTCTGATCGAAATGTCAGAAACAATTTCACACATTAACACCGCACAGGAGAGGGTAGGGAGCGTTGAATGAGTGAAATATCCTACGTCGATACGAATGCGTCCGGTGCAAAAGAGGCTAGCTGCCAATTTTCAAAAGAACAACGTGACGCCGTGGGTTTTCGGTCAATGCCCTGCCTTGGACAGCGCCTGACGGTTTCGATGGCGGTGCGCAATAAGCCCTGCGGTGGTGCGGGGCAGGCGCGATTAAGCTTTAAGGGATATTTCCTCGCGTGCAATCGGAAACCTCTGACTTGTCGGGTGCATGAGGGGCATTGATAAATGCACGCCTCTTAGTGCTTCAAGGAAATCTGGTTTTTATGTCCGCCACTCGTAGTCCGTTTAACCGTGCGAATTTTCAGGAAATCAATGCCACGGCCAGGTTAGCGTTACCGCTATTGGTGGGGCATGTGTCGGTGGGGCTGATTGCCCTGGTCGACAACGTCATTGCCGGCCATCACGGCACGGTCACTCTCGCGGCGGTGACCTTGGGCACTGCGCTCTTGTGGTTGCCGATGCTGGTGCCCATCGGCACGTTGATTGCCCTGACTGCCCAGGTGGCGAAGTTGTCAGGCGCGGGACGGGAGGCCGAAATAGGCGCCGTATTCCGCCAGGCGCTGTGGCTGGCGCTGGGAATGGGCGGGCTGATGTTCCTGTTTCTCAGCCTGGCCCGGTGCTGGCTTGAGGCTGCCGGTATTGCCGCTGATGTCATTCCGCAGACGCAAGCGTTCCTGTCCGCAGTGCGCTGGGGAAGCCCAGCCCTGACCCTGTTTTTTTGCATGCGTTATTTGAGTGAGGGCATGCGTTGGATGCGCCCGACCATGGTGTTCGGCTTCGGCGGGTTGTGCGTGCTGGTGCCGCTGGGGTATGGCTTGACCCACGGTAGGTGGGGGTTTCCTGAACTGGGCGCGCAAGGACTGGGCATTGCGTCGGCAAGCATGATGTGGTTGCAAGCGATCCTCTTTGCGTTCTATTTGTGCAGTACGACCCGGTTTTCGCATCTGCGCCTGTTCGAGTATTTTGAGTGGCCAAACCTGGCGCAATTACGTGGTTTGTTGAGTGTCGGATTGCCAATAGGGGTTGCGATACTGATGCAAGGCGGCCTGTTTATTGCGACTACGTTATTGATCGGTCAATTAGGCGCGGTGTCCCTTGCGGCGCATCAGATTGCCGTCAACGTGGCGCAGGTCTGTTTCATGGTTCCGGTGGCAGTGGCCGAAGCGACGACTGTTCGAGTAGGGCACGCGCTTGGGCTTGGAGAGCGCACGGGTATTCGACGCGCTGCGAGTGCGGGTTACGTGATTGTCTGTATGACTCAACTGCTTTCTGCGAGCGTTTTGCTGTTTGCCCATGGGGCGATCGCACAGTTGTACACCCAAGATGTCGCGGTCATCGCGCTGGCTTCGACGCTTTTGCTTTATGCTGCACTGTTGCAACTGCCTGATGGCTTGCAGATGCTCGCATCCGGGGCGCTGCGAGGGCTGCAAGACACCCGGCTGCCGATGATGATCGCGGTGGCTTCTTACTGGGGAATCGGCATGCCCCTGGGTGTTTGGTTAGGCTTGGGACTGGGCTGGGGGCCGCAAGGGATGTGGATCGGCCTGATCACCGCGCTCAGTGTTGCAATGGTACTGATGGGCTGGCGTCTTCACCGCAGCAGTCGTCTTCCCGCAGGTGCTGGTTTATCGCGTCAATCGCAGCGGTAGCGCACCGACAGCGCGCCTTTTTTCTCCGACAGCGCCAAGATGGTCACCTGGCCCAGCTCGCCCAATCTCTGCACATGGGTGCCGCCGCAGGCATACGCGGGCAATGGGCCAAAGCCGACTTCGCGGGTGCCGTCTTCCAGGTTCATATGGCGTGGATAGTCCGCAGCGATCCATTGGTCGAGCTGTTGCTGGAGCGCCTCGGCCTCCATGGCTTGCGCCGCCTCGCCACGAATAAAGGTGATCTTGCCTTCGCCTGGCCAGTGATGGGCCTTGATCGGCATCCAACCCAGGGACTCGCCGGCGTTGCCGATCAAATGGCCGGCCGAATGCAGCCGGCTGTGCAACGCGCGGCGCTGTTCATCGACCTGGGCGGTGACCGGGCCGGGCGCCAGTGGCCGGTCAACGTAGTGCACCACTCGGTCGGCTTCCTGGACGACGCGCAGCACGGTGCTTTCGCTGAGCCAGCCGGTGTCGAAGGGTTGCCCACCGCCCTGCGGGTGGAAGATCGTCGACTGCAGGATGACCGCAAACTGCTGCTCGTGAGGGGTGCAACTCAGCACCTCAAGCTCTGCCGTCAGGTGGTCGTGGGTGAAAAACAGGCGTTCGGTCATTATTTACATCCGCATCAGGGGTCTGCGGGCAGTATAAGTTGTGCGTGAATGGGCGATAATCCGCTCATCTATCAATGGACCTGTGCACCATGAGCATCAATCTACCGTTACCACTGCTGGGCGAGATGGCGATTTTCGTCAAGGTGGTGGAAACCGGCAGTTTTTCCGAAGCCGCCCGGCAGATGGGCGCTTCGCCTTCTTCGGTGAGCCGCAGTATCTCGCGCCTGGAAAAAGCCCTGGCGATGCGTTTGCTGCAGCGCACGACGCGCAAGTTGCGCTTGAGCGAAGGCGGTGAAGAGGTATTCACGCGCTGCCAGGAGATGGTCAACGCGGCGCGCTCTGTGATGGAGATCAGCGGCCAGTTTACCCATGAGGCCGAAGGGCTGGTGCGGGTCAGCGTGCCCAAGGCCGTGGGGCGGTTCGTGGTGCATCCGCATATGCCGGAGTTCCTGCGGCGCTATCCCAAGGTGGATGTGCAGTTGATTCTTGAGGATCGGCAGGTGGACCTGATCGATGACAATATCGACCTGAGTATCCGCATCACCGACAGCCCGCCGCCGGGGTTGGTCGGCCGGCAGTTATTGCCCATCGAGCACCTGCTGTGTGCAACGCCGGAGTATCTGGCCGAGCACGGTACGCCGGGCCATCCCCATGATCTGCTGGAGCACAGTTGCATCTACCTGGGGGAAACACCCGGCGACTCGCGCTGGAAATTTCGCCAGGCCGGCAAGTCGGTGACAGTGGCCGTGCGCGGGCGGTATGCGGCGAACCACACCGGCGTGCGGCTGGATGCGGTGTTGCAGCATGTGGGAATTGCCAGCTTGCCGTATTTCACGGCGCGTCATGCGCTGGAGGAGGGGCGGTTGGTGCAGGTGTTGCCCGAGTGGGATTTTATTGCGTCCTACCATGGCGAGGCGTGGTTGCTGCATTCGCCCACGCGCTATCTGCCGCCGAAGTTGCGGGTGTTTATTGATTATCTGGTGGGGTGCATGGCTACTGAACCGACACTGCGCCGTCGGTAGAGGTTGCGCTGGCTTGTTGTGGGCCTGGCTTGCCTGCGATGCGAACGACTCGGTATATCAGTCTCACCGAGGTGATGCTATTGCAGCATCGGTATCACACAATTTCCGGTGAACGCAAAGTCTGCGGTAAATGGGCTTGTTGTGGCGAGCGGGCTTGCCCCGCGTTGGGCTGCGAAGCGGCCCTAAAACCAGGCGCTGAGTTTCTCCAGGATTATCTCAGTGCGTTCACTGGGGCCGCTTCGCAGCCCAACGCGGGGCAAGCCCGCTCGCCACAACGAAATTTGTCAGCCTCTGAAGGAAGTGTAGCTTCCACAGGTATCAGTGCTTGCTCTGGTCTTGCGGCATGGCCAGCAGCTGTTTTTCCTGGTTCCAGTCGAACGGTTCGTCGTTCTGTTCGGCTTCGAAGCGACGCTCTTCCAGGGCCTGGTACAGGTCCAGTTCTTCGTCCGGCATGAAGTGCAGGCAGTCACCGCCAAAGAACCACAGCAGGTCGCGCGGCACCAGGTGGGCAATTTGCGGGTACCGCAGGATGACCTGGCTCATCATATCCTGGCCCAGGTACTGGCTTTCGATCGGATCGATCGGCAGCAGGGCGCGCAATTCGTCGAAACGCTCCAGAAACAGCAGATGGCTTTCCTCGGGTACCTGTTCGGCTTCGCCGACGGCAACCAGGATGCTGCGCAAGTGGTCGAGCAAGACGAGATGATCGGCAACGACGTTGGACACGAGATAAGTCCTCTAAAGCAAAAACGGGCGCGAGAGTATATAGCTCTCGCGCCCGTTTTTATATGACCGTCGGAATCAGCGGACTTTACCCCCGGCCTGGGTCAGCTCTTCCTTGCTGAAGTCGTCCACATCAATGACCTTGCGGCGTGCGGCTTCGGCATCACGCAGGGTTTGCGCCTCGGCAGGTTGCAGTACCCCGGCGTGCAGCGCGGCATCGATGGCGTGCTCCCCGGCAGTCGGTTTGACCTGGCCGCTCTTGAGCGCGGCGTGCAGTTTTTTCTGCAGGGGATGGCTGGCGCCGAGCAGGTCGTAGGCCTGTTGCAGGGCGCCAACCGGATCTTGCGCCGATTGCGGGCGGTAGCAGCCGGCCAGTAACTCTTCCAGGGTCGGATCGCCTTTGGCCCGGCCGATCACTGCGGCGACTTCGGCATCCAGTGCGTCGGACGGCCCGGTGTGGCGACGGCCGAACGGGAACACGATGACCCGCAGGAGGCAGCCCAGGATTTTGTTCGGGAAGTTGCTCAGCAGTTCATCCAGTGCGCGTTCCGATTGACCGAGGCTTTCTTCCATGGCCCAGGCAAACAGTGGCTCCAGGTGATCCGGCGAATCAAGGTCGTGATAACGCTTGAGCGCGGCCGACGCCAGGTACATATGGCTCAGCACATCGCCCAGGCGTGCCGACAGGCGTTCGCGGCGCTTCAGCTCGCCACCCAGCAGCATCATGCTGAGGTCGGCCAACAGCGCAAAGGCGGCAGCCTGACGGTTGAGTGCGCGGAAGTAGCCCTGGCTCAAACGGTTGCCAGGGGCTTTTTCGAAGCGACCCACGCCAAGGTTCAGCACCAGCGTGCTGGCGGCGTTGCTCACGGCAAAACCGATATGCTGCATCAGCAGGCCATCGAACTCCTTCAGCGCCTGGTCGTGGTCTTCGCGACCGGCCAGGGCCATTTCCTTGAGCACGAAAGGATGGCAACGAATGGCGCCCTGGCCGAAGATCATCAGGTTGCGCGAGAGGATATTCGCGCCTTCCACCGTGATGAAGATCGGCGCGCCTTGCCAGCTGCGACCCAGGTAGTTGTTCGGGCCCATGATGATGCCCTTGCCGCCATGCACATCCATGGCGTGGCTGATGCATTCGCGACCACGCTCGGTGAGGTGGTACTTGAGGATCGCCGACAGCACCGAAGGTTTTTCCCCCAGGTCCACTGCATTGGCGGTGAGCATGCGCGCGCTGTCCATCAGCCAGGCATTGCCGCCGATGCGGGCCAGGGCCTCCTGGATACCTTCAAAGGCGGACAATGGCACGTTGAATTGTTCGCGTACCTGGGCGTATTGGCCGGTGACCAGGCTGGTGAATTTGGCCGCGCCGGTGCCCACGGCGGGCAGGGAAATCGAACGGCCGACGGAGAGGCAGTTCATCAGCATCATCCAGCCTTTGCCGAGCATCTCCTGGCCGCCGATCAGGTATTGCAGGGGGATGAACACATCCTTGCCGGAATTGGGACCGTTCATGAAAGCGGCGCCGAGGGGCAGGTGACGGCGGCCGATTTCCACCCCTGGGGTGTCGGTCGGGATCAATGCCAGGCTGATGCCCAGGTCTTCCTCTTCACCCAGCAGGTGGTCCGGGTCGTAGGCCTTGAACGCCAGCCCCAGC
Source organism: Pseudomonas cedrina subsp. cedrina (assembly GCF_001983175.1). Lineage (GTDB taxonomy): Bacteria > Pseudomonadota > Gammaproteobacteria > Pseudomonadales > Pseudomonadaceae > Aquipseudomonas > Aquipseudomonas cedrina. Next base: position 77,093 of record NZ_MNPW01000018.1, on the reverse strand, counting down.
AGGGTCGCAACAGGGCCGAGGGTGATGTAGCGTTTTTCCCAATTCAAACGCAGGCCCAGGGTTTCCTTGCCTTCCCATTCACCTTTGCAGATCACGCCGGTATCGGGCATCGCGCCAGCATCGGAACCCGCCAACGGGCCGGTCAATGCGAAGCACGGGATGTCATCGCCGCGCGCCAGGCGCGGCAGGTAGTGGTTGCGTTGTTCGTCGGTGCCGTAGTGCAGCAGCAGTTCGGCCGGGCCCAGTGAGTTGGGCACCATCACGGTGGACGCCAGGTCACCGCTGCGGGTCGCGAGTTTCATCGCGACCTGGGAATGGGCATAGGCGGAGAAGCCCTTGCCGCCATACTCCTTGGGAATGATCAGGGCAAAGAAGCCATGGGTCTTGATGTGCTCCCATGCGGCGGGCGGCAGGTCCATGGCCTGGCCGATCTCCCAGTCGCTGACCATGGCGCAGAGTTCTTCGGTAGGGCCGTCGATGAAGGCCTGTTCCTCTTCGGTCAGTTGCACCTTGGGGTAGGCCAGCAATTTGTCCCAGTCGGGGCGACCGCTGAACAGTTCGCCGTCCCACCATACGGTGCCGGCATCGATGGCGTCGCGCTCGGTCTCGGACATCGGCGGCAGGACTTTCTGGAACCAGCTGAACAGCGGCCTGGTGAAGTATTGGCGGCGCAGGTCAGGCAGCAGCAACGGCGCGGCGACCAGTGCGATCAGCACCCAGAAAACCAGCAGCAGCCAACCCGGTGCGTGGCTCCAGGCGCCCATCGCCAGCAGGTAGACGGCAACCACGCCCAGGGCGGGCAGGGGCGCGACGCGGCGGTGTGCGAGGTAGGCGATGCCGACCACCAGAACCAGTATCCACAACAACAGCATATTCAATCCTCCGTGAAACCAGGGGCGAAACCACCAGGGAGCTTAGTCGGCATCCGAACAAGCGGGGTGATCAGGGTGTTACAAGTTGTACTGCAGCACCTGGCAATAGGCGCCGACATTGGGCCGAATCGGGGCGATGTGCGCCATGGACATGTACTTGCATCCCAGCCGCTTCATCGATAGTGACCACCCTGCGGTGGTGGAGTTCGCCGGAAAACCGCATGGGCCCCGCAGGTATCCAAGTGACCCGTCAGTCAGCGTTGATGGGGCGTTGCTAACCGATTCAAGCCACAGGTAAACCGGCGTATGCTGCTGCGTCATCCAGCCATGTTCATAAACACTAAAGGCGCGGTCATGCTGAAGATCTGGGGTCGTAAAAATTCATCAAACGTCAGGAAAGTGCTGTGGTGCGCCGAGGAACTCGGTCTGGACTATCAAGCCATTGATGCGGGCGGGGCGTTTGGGGTGGTCGATACACCGCAGTACCGGGCCCTGAACCCTAATGGCCGGGTGCCGATGATCGAGGACGGTGATTTTGTGTTGTGGGAATCCAACACCATCGTGCGTTATCTATGCGCCAGGCATGCATCGGACTTTTACCCGAACGACCTGCAAGCCCGGGCCAGTGCCGAAAAATGGATGGACTGGACCACGTCCACGCTCGCCGATCCGTTCAAGGCGGTGTTCTGGGGCATCCTGCGCACACCGGCCGACAAGCAGAACTGGGACAGTATCAACGCCGGGCGCCAAGCCTGTATCGATGCGCTCACCACGGTCGACCAGGCCCTCGCCGAACAGCCTTACCTGTCCGGCCAAGCGTTCGGCATGGGCGATATCCCGCTGGGCTGCTTTATTTACGCCTGGTTTGAAATGCCCATCGAAAGGCCTTCAATGCCGCATCTGGAGGCCTGGTACCAGCGCCTGCAACAACGTCCGGCCTACCGCACAGCCGTCATGACCGCGTTGACCTGATACTGACTATTAATGCAGGTGACTGTACTTGTGCCGCGCGGGCAAGCACCATGCCCGCCATGCACCGCAGGTTGAACTACCTGCGGTTCGCCCTCATCTACTCTTTCTATTCCCTTCTTTGGTGCGTAATCCGATATGAGTTCCGCTCTGTCCATCCGGCAGCTAACCAAAACCTACGGCAACGGTTTCCAGGCCCTGAGTGGTATCGATCTGGACGTTGCCGAAGGTGACTTCTTTGCCTTGCTCGGCCCCAACGGCGCCGGCAAATCCACCACCATCGGTATCCTCTCGACCCTGGTCAACAAGACCAGCGGCACGGTGAATATCTTCGGCCATGACCTGGACAAATCCCCGGCGGCGCTCAAGCGCTCCATCGGCGTGGTGCCCCAGGAATTCAATTTCAACCAGTTTGAAAAGACCTTCGACATCGTCGTGACCCAGGCCGGCTACTACGGCATCCCGATGAAAGTCGCCAAGGAACGCGCCGAGCAGTACCTGACTCAGCTGGGCCTGTGGGACAAGCGTGATGTGCCTTCGCGTTCGTTGTCCGGTGGCATGAAGCGCCGCCTGATGATCGCCCGCGCGCTGGTGCATGAACCGCGCCTGCTGATCCTCGACGAGCCCACCGCGGGCGTGGACATCGAGCTGCGTCGCTCGATGTGGACCTTTCTCACCGAGCTGAACGAGAAGGGCATCACCATCATCCTCACCACTCACTACCTGGAAGAGGCTGAGCAGTTGTGCCGCAACATCGGCATCATCGACCACGGCACCATTGTCGAGAACACCAGCATGCGTAACCTGCTGGGCCAGTTGCATGTGGAAACCTTCTTGCTCGACCTGAAAAACAACCTGTCGATACCGCCGCAGTTGCTCGGCTACCCGAGCCGCCTGGTCGACAGCCACACCCTGGAAGTGCAGGTGGACAAAGCCATGGGCATCACCGCGCTGTTCACGCAGTTGGCGGCCCAGAGCATCGAAGTGTTGAGCCTGCGTAATAAAACCAATCGCCTTGAGGAGTTGTTCGTGTCCCTGGTGGAGAAAAATCTGGCGAAGGTGGCGGTATGAGTTCCGAACTGCAACCCAACCTCGTCGCGCTGCAAACCATCGTCTATCGCGAAGTGAAGCGCTTTACCCGGATCTGGCCGCAGACCCTGCTGCCGCCGGCGATCACCATGGTCTTGTACTTCGTGATCTTCGGTAACCTGATCGGTCGGCAGATCGGCGACATGGGGGGGTTCACCTACATGGAGTACATCGTGCCGGGCCTGATCATGATGTCAGTGATCACCAACTCCTACGGCAACGTGGTCTCCAGTTTCTTCGGCAGCAAATTCCAGCGCTCCATCGAAGAGCTGATGGTATCGCCGGTGTCGCCGCACACTATCCTGATCGGCTATACCCTGGGCGGCGTGCTGCGTGGCCTGATGGTCGGCGTGATCGTGACCCTGTTGTCGCTGTTCTTCACCCACCTGCAGGTGCATCACCTCGGGGTCACCATCCTGGTGGTGGTACTCACGGCGACGATTTTTTCGCTGCTGGGCTTCATCAATGCGGTGTTCGCGCGCAACTTCGATGACATCTCGATCATCCCGACCTTCGTGCTGACGCCGCTGACCTACCTGGGCGGGGTGTTCTACTCCATTACCCTGCTGCCGCCGTTCTGGCAGACCGTGTCGCTGGCCAACCCGGTGCTGCACATGGTCAACGCCTTCCGCTACGGCATCCTGGGGGTGTCGGATATCAAGATCAGTGTGGCGATCACCTTCATGCTGGTGGCGACCGTGGTGTTGTATATCGGTTGCACGAAATTGCTAGTGAGCGGGCGCGGTATGCGTACCTGACCGCTGACGCTCCATAAAAATGGCCTCCCTGTGAGGCCATTTTTTTGGAGATACACAAAACAAATGTGGGAGCTGGCTTGCCTGCGATGGCATCAAATCGGTGTGCCTGATGTACCGAGGTGTCTGCATCGCAGGCAAGCCAGCTCCCACAGTTTGATCTGCGTACGGCCTTTAGTTTTTCAGGGCCAGTTCGATCAGTGCATGCAGTTCCTCGACCGTCGGCGGCGTAGTCGAGAACAGGATGCGAAACACCGTCGGCGCCGCCAACAGGTTGATCAGGTGGTCCACGCTGGGTCGCAAGTCATTCGGGTAGCGATCAACAATCGTCTGCAGCTGCCCGCTCAGGATGCTCACGCAATACCCCGGCGTCACGCTGCATTGCACGTCACGCATCATGTTGCGCCCCGGCTCCGAACTCATTTCATCCAGGTACTGCTCGGCCCAGGCCCGCAAGTCGCCGCGCAGGCTGCCGGTGTTGGCAGGCTCGCTGTCCGGGCGCATGCGTGCCAAAGCCACGTCCGCGAGCAACGCCGAGAGGTCGCCCCAGCGCCGGTAAATGGTCGAAGGCGTAACCCCCGCGCGAGCGGCAATCATCGGCACGGTGACACTGGAGCGCTCATGGGCTTGCAGCAGTTCACGCGTGGCGTTATGCACTGATTCCTGGACCCGGGCACTGCGGCCCCCCGGGCGAAGGCCTTCTTTAATTGCCATACGTAAAACCTTAACACAAAGAATTTGCTTTAAGCGCTCTCGGGTAGCACACTCCGCAAAAGCAAAATATTAGCTTTAGCGGAGCGTGCCCATGTCCAGCCCTGTTTCTCATCGTTCCAGCCTGGTGTTCCTTGCGATCACCTTGCTGACGTTTCTCGCGGCCTCCAGTGCGCCGACGCCGCTGTATCACCTGTATCAGGAAGGCCTGCATTTTTCTGCGGGCATGCTCACGCTGGTTTTCGGGGTTTACGCCTTGAGCCTGTTGGTGGCGCTGTTGACCGTGGGTTCACTGTCGGACCATCTGGGGCGCAAGCCAGTGATTTTTGCCGCGCTGCTTCTGAATATGCTGGCGATGCTGCTGTTCATCAATGAAGGCAGCGTCGCCTGGTTGATTGCCGCGCGGACCCTGCAGGGATTCGCCACCGGCATGGCCACCGCCGTGCTTGGCGCCGCCTTGCTTGACACGGATCGCCAGCAGGGGCCGCTGGTCAATAGCGTAGCGCCTTTGCTCGGGATGGCCTGCGGGGCGATGGGCAGTAGTTTGCTGGTGGAGTTCGCGCCTCTGCCAACCCAGTTGATCTACTGGATGCTACTCGCGCTGATGCTGTTACAAGCCGTGTATGTATGGCGCCTGCCGGAAACCGTCAGTCGCATCCCCGGCGCACTCGCTTCTTTGCGCCCGACCCTGCACGTACCGCCGCAAGCACGCCGGGCACTGTGGCTGGCCTTGCCGGTCGATGTGGCGGTGTGGGCAATGGGTGGGTTTTATTTGTCGCTGGCGCCCTCGCTGGTACGGGCGGCGACGGGATCCACCTCCAATTTGATCGGCGGCGGTCTGGTGGCGGTGCTGACGCTCAGCGGTGCACTGATGATCTTCACGTTGCGCAACCGCCCGGCCGACAAGGTGCTGCGCCTCGGCGCCGGGTTGCTGGCCGTGGGAGTGACCTTGATCCTCACGGCCGTACACAGCGCCAGCCTGCCGCTGTTCTTCGTCGCCACCCTGATCGCCGGCAGTGGTTTCGGCGCGGGCTTTCTCGGTGCCTTGCGCAGCGTGGTGCCGCTGGCCTTGCCCCACGAGCGCGCGGGGCTGATGTCGGCGTTCTATGTGTTGAGCTACCTGGCGTTCTGTTTGCCGTCCCTGCTGGCGGGCAACTTGATTCGCAGCTTCGGCCTGATCGCCACCACCGATGGCTACGGCGCGGTGCTCATTGTGTTGTCCGTCGGTGCCCTGATCGGTCTGCTGCTGCAGGATTCGGCGCGGGCCAGGGCGACGACAGGGGGCTGATGGGTATAATCGGTGCCCCTATCGCCTGGTCGAGATTCAAGCATGAAGATCATCCGCAGCAAGGACTTCACTGGCAGCCGTGCCTGGGAGGCGCTGGACATCGCCACTATGAACGGCATTACCACGCGTTTGCACTGGACGGACCAACCGTATCGCTGGCACATCAACGACGGTGAAGAAGTGTTCGTGGTGCTCGACGGTCGGGTGCAGATGCACTACCGCGACAACGGCTTCGAACAGGTGGCGGAACTGCAAGTCGGCGATATTTTTTACGCCAGCATTGGCACCGAGCACGTGGCGCATCCACAGGGACCGGCGCGTATTCTGGTGATTGAAAGCGAAGGCAGCGTTTGACGATATATAGGTAAAACAGATAGTAGATAGAGATATTACCCGTTATATAGATATTCGATCAGGTTCTACCATGGCCTCACCCTCATACGAGGAAGAGGATTGCCATCATGACCTGCTCGACTACCCTCAGCTACAGACCCTTCAGTCATCTGTCCCGTCCCCGGGAAGTGATCCGCCAGTTCACCCCGAACTGGTTTGCCGCGACCATGGGCACCGGCGTGCTGGCGCTGGCCCTGGCGCAACTGCCCGTCGATTGGCTCGGCCTGTACACCGTGGCCGAAGGGCTGTGGCTGTTCACCATCGGCCTGTTTGTCCTGTTCAGCGGGTTGTACGCGGCCCGCTGGCTGATGTTTTTCCACGAGGCTCGGCGGATTTTCGGGCACTCCACGGTCTCGATGTTCTTCGGCACCATTCCCATGAGCCTTGCGACTATTCTCAATGGCTTGCTGTTGTTCGGCCTGCCGCGCTGGGGCAGCGACGTGATACCGCTGGCCGAAGCCCTGTGGTGGCTGGACGTGGCCATGGCGCTGGCCTGCGGGGTGCTCATCCCGTTCATGATGTTCACGCGCCAGGAACATAGCATCGACCAGATGACGGCCGTCTGGCTGCTGCCGGTGGTTGCCGCCGAAGTCGCCGCCGCCAGCGGTGGCTTGCTCGCGCCGCACCTGGCTGACGCCCATGCGCAACTGGTGATGCTGGTGACCAGCTACGTGCTGTGGGCTTTTTCCCTGCCGGTGGCGTTCAGCATCCTGACCATCCTGATGCTGCGCATGGCCTTGCACAAATTGCCCCACGCCAATATGGCGGCCTCGAGCTGGCTGGCGCTGGGCCCGATCGGCACGGGTGCGCTCGGCATGCTGCTGTTGGGCGGCGATGCGCCGGCGATTTTCGCGGCCAACGGTTTGCCGGGTGTCGGTGAAATGGCCAATGGCCTCGGCCTGGTGGCAGGTATCACGCTGTGGGGCTTCGGCCTCTGGTGGATGCTTATCGCGGTGCTGATTACTCTGCGTTATCTGCGCGCCGGCATCCCGTTCAACCTGGGCTGGTGGGGGTTTACCTTCCCGTTGGGTGTGTATGCGCTGGCGACCCTGAAGCTGGCGAGCCTGTTGCACCTGGGGTTCTTCAGCGTATTCGGCAGTGTGCTGGTGATGGCGTTGGCGTTGATGTGGCTGATCGTCGCCAGGCGCACCGTGCAGGGCGCGTACAAAGGTGAGCTTTTTGTTTCTCCGTGTATTGCGGGACTAGGGAATAAGTAAGCGGGATTAGGTAAAGTCGTGGCCTGAATGCTTTTACAAAAAAATAGGCCACCCAGGAACACGGACGATGAGCCACCCCTCGCAATTCACCTTGCTGCGCACACGGCGCTTCCTGCCGTTTTTCATCACCCAGTTGCTGGGCGCGTTCAACGACAACATCTTCAAGCAATCGCTGATCCTGGCCATTCTCTACAAGCTCAGCATCGAGGGCGACCGCTCGATTTGGGTCAACCTGTGCGCGTTGCTGTTCATCCTGCCGTTCTTCCTGTTCTCGGCGCTGGCCGGGCAGTTTGGCGAGAAATTCAACAAGGACGCCCTGATCCGCGCGATCAAGATCGGCGAGATCGTGATCATGGCCGTGGGCGCCACCGGTTTCCTGACCAACCACCTGGAATTGATGCTGCTGGCGCTGTTTGCCATGGGCACCCACTCGGCGCTGTTCGGGCCGGTCAAGTACTCGATCATGCCCCAGGCCCTGCACGACGATGAGCTGGTGGGCGGCAACGGCCTGGTGGAAATGGGCACGTTCCTGGCCATCCTGGCGGGCACCATTGGCGCCGGGATCATGATGTCGTCCACCCATTACGCGCCGGTGGTGGCGGTGGCGATTGTCGCCGTGGCGGTGTTGGGTTACCTGGCCAGCCGCAGCATTCCGCGGGCGGCCGCGTCGACTCCTGGGTTGCGCTTGAACTGGAACATTTTCAGCCAATCCTGGGCCACGTTGCGCCTGGGCCTGGGGCAGACGCCGGCCGTTTCGCGCTCCATCGTCGGTAACTCGTGGTTCTGGTTCGTCGGTGCGATCTACCTGACGCAGATCCCGGCCTACGCCAAGGAATGGTTGTACGGCGACGAAACCGTGGTGACGCTGATCCTCACCGTATTTTCGGTGGGTATCGCGCTGGGTTCGATGCTCTGCGAAAAGCTCTCCGGGCGTAAGGTGGAAATCGGCCTGGTGCCGTTCGGTTCATTCGGCCTGACCGTGTTCGGCTTGTTGCTGTGGTGGCACTCCGGCGGTTTCCCGCAGAACGTGCAGGCCAACGACTGGCTCGCCGTGCTCGGTTATGGCCAGGCGTGGTGGGTGCTGTTTGATATTCTCGGCCTGGGCGTGTTCGGCGGCTTCTATATCGTGCCGCTGTATGCGCTGATCCAGTCGCGCACCGCCGAGCACGAGCGTGCGCGCGTGATCGCCGCCAACAACATTCTCAATGCCTTGTTCATGGTGGTCTCGGCGATCGTGTCGATCCTGCTGCTGAGCGTGGCCAAGCTGTCGATCCCCGAGTTGTTCCTGGTGGTGTCGCTGCTCAACATCGCGGTCAACACCTATATCTTCAGGATCGTCCCCGAGTTCACCATGCGTTTCATGATCTGGCTGCTCAGCCATTCCATGTACCGTGTGGAACACCGCAACCTTGCCGCCATTCCGGATGAGGGCGCGGCGTTGCTGGTGTGCAATCACGTTTCGTTTGTCGATGCGCTGCTGATCGGCGGCGCGGTGCGTCGACCGATTCGCTTTGTCATGTACTACAAGATCTACCGCTTGCCGGTGCTCAACTTTATCTTCCGCACCGCCGGGGCGATTCCGATTGCCGGGCGCAATGAAGATATCCAGATCTACGAAAAGGCATTCACGCGGATTGCGCAGTATCTGAAGGAAGGGGAGTTGGTGTGCATCTTCCCCGAAGGCAAGTTGACCGCCGATGGCGAGATGAACGAGTTTCGCGGTGGCGTGACGCGCATTCTGGAGGAGACGGCGGTGCCGGTGATTCCGATGGCGTTGCAGGGGCTGTGGGGGAGTTTCTTCAGTCGCGATCCGAACAAGGGTTTTTTGCGTCGGATCTGGTCACGGGTGGTGTTGGTGGCGGGTGAGCCGGTGGACGGGCCGACACCGGCGCGATTGCAGGAGGTGGTGAGCGGGTTGCGGGGGAGTGTCAGGTAGTTTTTTGTTGGATCTACCGGCCTCATCGCAGGCAAGCCAGCTCCCACATTAGACCGTATTCACATGAACAACTCGGTCAAATTTGGGAGCAGGCTTGCCTGCGAAAGCGGTAGTGGCCTAAGTGCTGATCTTGAGACCAATGAGCCCGCAGATGATCAATGCCACACTGGCCAGTCGGAATAACGCCATGGATTCCCCAAACAGGACAATCCCGGCGATCACCGTGCCCACGGCACCCACGCCGGTCCAGATCGCGTAGGCGGTGCCCAGGGGCAGCTCCTTCATGGCCAGGCCCAGCAGGCCGAGGCTGACGGCCATGGCGACAATCGTCAGGACAGTAGGCAGCGGCTTGCTGAAGCCGTCGGTGTACTTCAGGCCGACGGCCCAGCCGACTTCAAACAAACCCGCAAAAAACAGAATGATCCAGGACATGATGACCTCGCTTTTTCAGGCGGGGTCGTCCCCGGATTCAACGCTCGTTGGCACCGCGAGGTCGTCCCCGCGAAGCGCGTAGAGTGCCGAAAATGGATCAGGCGATCAAGTTTTCGAAGTGTTCTCCAAGACGCGACGGTCTTCCTTTTCGCTCATGCGGCGGAAGTAGGTCGACAGCAGTGCTCCGGAAATATTGTGCCAGACGCTGAACAATGCACTCGGCACCGCCGCCAGCGGCGAAAAATGCGCGCTGGCCAGCGCGGCGCCCAGCCCGGAATTCTGCATGCCCACTTCCAGCGCCAGCGACTTGCGCTGCGCCAACGGCAACTTGAACACGCGGCCGGTGAAATAGCCCAGCAGGTAACCGAAGCTGTTGTGCAGCATCACCACCGCCATGATCAACAGGCCCGACTCGGCAATCTTCGCCTGGCTCGCCGCAACCACCGCCGCGACGATGATAACGATGCTGACCACCGAGACCAGCGGCAACACATCCACCGCATGGCGCACCCTGTCACCGAGCACACGTTGCGCCAGTACTCCCAGCACGATCGGCAGCAGCACCACTTGCAGGATCGACCAGAACAATTCCATGAACGACACCGGCAGCCAGGCCGAGGCCAGCAGCCAGATCAGCGCCGGCGTGAGCAGCGGGGCGAGGAGGGTGGTGACGGCGGCGATGGCCACCGACAACGCCAGGTCGCCCCGCGCCAGCCAGGTCATCACGTTGGACGAGGTGCCGCTTGGGCAACACCCGACCAGGATCACGCCGACGGCAATTTCCGGCGGCAAGTGAAAAGCCTGGCACAGCAACCAGGCCACGCCGGGCATGATCACAAAATGCGCGACCACGCCCAGGGCCACGCGCCACGGATGGCGGGCGACCTCGGCGAAGTCATCCATCTTGAGCGTCAGCCCCATGCCGAACATCACCAGGCCCAACAGTGGGACGATGGCGCTTTTAAGGCCGATGAACCAGCCGGGTTCCAGGAAGGCGACGACGGCGAAGATCAACACCCAGTAGGCGAAGGTATTGCCGACGAAGCGGCTCAAGGCGGCGAGTGCGCGCATGGGGGATGTCCTTGTTATTTTGAGTGCTTGAAGTGCAAGCCCGATCGAATGTGTGAGCAGGCTTGTGTGGGAGCTGGCTTGCCTGCGATAGCATCAACTCGATCTAAATCAAGACCGAGGTGCCTGCATCGCGGGCAAGCCCGGCTCCCACACGGACCGTGCCCACATAAGGCCTGTGTCGCCTCTAGATACCCTGTGGAGTCTCTTCACCGCCCAGCGCTTCAACCAACGCCGGCAGGAACTCACCAAACGTCAGCATCATCAGGGTAAAGCTTGCGTCCAACTGGCCCAGGGCTTCTTCACCACCGTCCTGTTCCGCCTGGTCCTGCAGCAGGTCTTCGAACTTCAGGCGCTTGACGGTCATCTTGTCGTCGAGCATGAAGGACAGCTTGTCCTGCCAGGCCAGGGACAGTTGGGTCACGACCTTGCCGGTGGTCAGGTGCAGCTGGATCTCTTCGCCGGTCAGGTCCTGGCGCTTGCAACGCACAATGCCGCCGTCTTCGTGGGTATCGCGCAGCTCGCATTCGTCGAGCACGAAGAAGTCATCGGCCGGCTTCTGGGTGGTGACCCAGTCGGTCATGATTGCGGTTGGCGCGGTTTTCACCGTAAGTGGGCGAACCGGCAGGGTGCCGATCACTTCACGCAGGGTCGACAGCAGGTCTTCGGCGCGTTTCGGGCTCGCCGAGTTCACCAGGATCAGGCCCTGTTTCGGCGCGATGGCGGCGAAGGTCGACGAGCGACGGATAAACGCGCGCGGCAGGAAGGCCTGGATGATTTCGTCCTTGATCTGGTCGCGTTCCTTCTTGTAGACCTTGCGCATTTGCTCGGCCTCGATCTCTTCGACCTTCTCCTTGAGCGCGTCACGTACGACGCTGCCCGGCAGGATGCGTTCTTCCTTGCGCGCGGCGATCAGCAAGAAATCTCCGCTGACGTGTACCAACGGCGCGTCTTCACCTTTACCAAAAGGCGCAACGAAACCGTAAGTGGTCAGTTCCTGGCTTGCGCAAGGGCGCGCCAGTTTGGTGGCCATGGCCGCTTCCAACGCCTCGGCATCAACAGGCAGATCTTGGGTCAGGCGATAGATAAGCAGGTTCTTGAACCACATGGGGTGAGTCTCTCCTTTATACAAAGGGGGGCATTATTCTCTTGATAACGTCCCAGGCCAACCCTGCCTAAGCCATTGGAAGCTATCAAAAAAAAGATTTAAGAAAGTGCTTGCCAGACCCAGGGTCGCTCCGTAGAATGCGCGCCACACCGAAACGAAGGGTGATTAGCTCAGCTGGGAGAGCATCTGCCTTACAAGCAGAGGGTCGGCGGTTCGATCCCGTCATCACCCACCATTCGCTTCAAGTGTTACGCGCAGCGGTAGTTCAGTCGGTTAGAATACCGGCCTGTCACGCCGGGGGTCGCGGGTTCGAGTCCCGTCCGCTGCGCCATATTCGGTTACCTGGAACGCTGAACGCCAGGTACCACAGGAAACCCGCTCATTGAGCGGGTTTTTTTTCGTCTGCAGAATTTCACTGGAATCCATCTCCAGCCACGCTACCGTGGGCGGGTGGCGGCGCCAACCCCGTGGGTTGTCAGGCCAAGCGGGAACAAGCCCCTTCGCCACAAAGAGATTCCTCAGCCGTAGACAGTGTGTAAATACCTATGCCTGCGCTTCCAGATGACAGCGGACATGTTCGGCGCCACCGGACGCTCTGGCCGGTAGCAGCGCCTGGGGCTGATCGCAGCCCAGGGTCGCCTTCGGGCAACGGTCGCGGAAAAAGCAGCCGGTGGGCAGGTTGCGATTACCGGGCAACTCAGTCGGTGCCGAGGCATGTGCATCGTCCACGCTGACGCCCAGGCGGGGCACGGCCTCGAGCAGCAATTGCGTATACGGATGGCGCGGGTGCTCCAGCACTTGCGCCGCGCTGCCCAGCTCTACAATTTGCCCCAAATACATGACGGCCACCCGTTCAGCCATGTGGCGCACCACGGACACGTTGTGTGAAATCAGGATGTAGGTCAGCCCGCGCTTGCGCTGCAGCTCGCTTAAAAGATTGAGGATTTGCGCCTGCACGGAAATGTCCAGGGCAGAGGTCGGCTCATCAAGCACGATAATGTCCGGATCCGACGACAGCGCCCGCGCGATCGCGATGCGTTGGCGTTGCCCTCCGGAAAATTGATGAGGGTAGCGGTCCAGGTACTCGGTCCTGATGCCGACTTGCGTAGCGACTTTCGCGGCGATCTCGCGCATCTCGCGACGAGGCATGCGCCCCTGTACGAACAGCGGCTCAGTGATGATTTTCCAAACCGGCAGGCGCGGGTCCAGCGAGGACTGCGGGTCCTGGAACACGATCTGGACATGATTGCTGCGTTCGCTGTCGTTGCGGTAGACCCAATCGAGCTTGCCGGCCGTGGGTTTGATCAAGCCCATCAACAGTTGCGCCAGGGTGCTCTTGCCGCAGCCCGATTCGCCCACGATGCCCAGGGTTTCACCGGCTTGCACATCCAGGTCAATGCCATTGAGGGCGTGGGCGACCGCTTTAGGCCTGCCCAGCCAGTCAGTGCCCATCGGGTAATGAACCCTGACGTCCTGCAACCCCAGGAGGGCGGGGCGAGTGGCGGGGCAAGGGGACGCGGCGACATCATTCATGATTGCAACTCCAGGGAGGTCCGGGGCGTCTCGACCAGCCAGCAGGCGCTCTGATGGCCCGTCTCGGAATCGAGGCTCTGCATCGGCGGCCGTTCGGCACAGCGCGGCATTGCATAGCCGCAGCGGTCGCGAAACGTGCAGCCCTCGGGTAATGCCGACAGGTTGGGCACCTGGCCGGGAATGGTCATCAGGTCCTGGCCCGGCTCGACCTGTTCCGGCAGGCCGAGGAGCAAGCCCTTCGTATAGGGATGACGCGGGTCAGCCATCACCTCGGCGGTCGTGCCTTGCTCGACCACCGCGCCGGTGTACATCACATACACACGGTCGCAGAACTGCGAAACCAGGGCCATGTCGTGGGTGATCAGCAGAATCGCAGTACCCCGCTGGCGGGCCTTTTCGCGCAGCAGCAGCAAGACCTGGCGCTGCACGGTGACATCGAGCGCGGTGGTCGGCTCGTCGGCGATCAGCAACTGCGGATCACAGGAGAACGCCAAGGCGATCATCACCCGCTGACGCATGCCGCCGGACAGTTCGAAGGGATAACTGTTCATGACCTGCTCGGGGTCGGCAATGTGCATGTCCCGCAGCAGGGCGATGGCTTTCGCGCGGGCATCGTACCTGCTCAGCTGCTGGTGATGGATGATCACATCGAGCATCTGGCGGCCAATGCGCCGCGTCGGGTTGAGCGCTGTCATAGGCTCTTGAAAAATCATCGCGACGTCTTTGCCACGCACCTTGAGCAGGTCCTTTTCTGGCGCGGCGAGCATGTCGCGTCCGAGAATGTGCAGCGCGCCGCTTTTCACTTCGTAGGCACGCTCGGGCAGTAAGCGCATGCTCAGCATGGCGGTCACCGATTTTCCCGAGCCGGACTCTCCGATCACGCCGACAATTTCGCCGGCTTTGACTTCCAGGGAGACACCGTTGAGTGCTTTCACGGTGCTGCGATAGGCCGGGAATTCAATGCGCAGGTTGTCGATGGACAGCACGGATTCGCGCGAGGAAGCAATGACGGGTGATTGACTGGACATGTTCATTTCCCCTGCTGGCGCGGGTCGAGCAGGTCGCGTACACCGTCGCCCAATAAGTTGAATCCGGTCGCCGTTATCAGGATCGCGACCCCTGGAAAGGTGGAATACCACCATTGGTCCAGAATGTAGTTACGCCCGGTCGCGACCATTGCGCCCCATTCTGCGGTCGGCTGCTGCGCGCCCAGACCGATGAAACCCAGTGCGGAGGCCATCAATATCGCGCTGCCGATATCCAGGCTCAGTTGCACCAGCAGGGGCGGCATGGCGTTGCGGGCAACGTGCCAGCTCACCATATGCCAGCGGCCCGCACCGAAGGTCTCGGCGGCTTTTACATAGCCCATCTGTCGAATGCTCAAGGCCTGGCCGCGCGCCAGGCGTACGTAGAACGGGATGCGGACCAGGGTAATCGCCAGCATCGCATTGAACAGGCTGGGCCCCAGCGCCGCGGCCAGTGCCATGATCAGCACGAGTGAGGGCACCGAAAGCATGATGTCCATCATGCGCATCATCAGGCTGTCGAAGCGCCCGCCGATGATCCCGGACAGACAGCCGAGCAGGCCACCGGCTAGGCACGCGGTAAATGCCACGAACAGGCCGACGCCCACTGATTGCTGGCTGCCGTACAAGACCCGGCTGAACAGGTCGCGACCGACTTCATCGGTACCGAACCAGTGTTGCGCCGAAGGCGCCGCCAGCCGTTGCGCCAGGTTCAACGCGTTCGGGTCATGGGTCGCCAGCCAGGGCGCGAACAGCATCACCAGCAGCACCGCGAGCGTGATCAGCAGCCCGGCCATGGTCAAAGGGCTGCGCCGCAACTGGTGGGCCAGGTACGCGAGTTTGTCCTGCCAGCGGTTCATTTTCGGCAACGGCGTCACCGCGGGCGCCATAAGGGAATCAGTCATGGTCAGTTGACCTCGCCAATGCGTGGGTCGATCAAGCGATACAGCAGATCGATCGTCATGTTGAGCAGCACGTAGATGAACGACACCAGAATGGCGAAGCCCATGACGGCGGGAAAATCCAGGGATTGGATCGATTTGACCACGTAGGCGCCCATGCCCGGCCACGCGAAGACGGTCTCGGTCAGCACGGCGCCATACAACAGGTCGCCGAGGGTCAAGCCCAGCACGGTGATCGACGGAATCAGAGCATTCGGCAGCGCGTGGCGCAGAATCACCGTCCATTTCGACAACCCGTAGGCGCGTGCCGTGCGTATGTAGTCCTCGCCGAGCTGATCGAGCATCGCCGAGCGAATCTGCCGCGCGATGACCCCCAGGTTGACGAACCCCAGGGTAATTGCCGGCAGGATGAGGTGCTTGAGCGCATTGGAAAACAGTGCCCAGTCCCCGGCAATCAGTGAATCGATCAGGTAGAAGCCGGTGAAGGTCGGTGGTGGGGTCAACCCTTCATCGAGTCGCCCGCTGCCGGGGAGCCAGTTCAGGTGGCCGTAGAACACCACGATCAGGCCCAGGCCGAGCCAGAAGGCCGGGGTCGAAATGCCGGTCACCGCCAGTGTTCGCGCGATCTGGTCGATAAGGCGATTGTGGTAGACCGCCGACAACACGCCGAGCGGGACGCCCACCAGGATCGACAACGTCAGCGCCGCGAAGGCCAGCTCCAGGGTGGCGGGGAAGAACGCCTGCAAATCCTCGAGCACCGGTCGGCTGGTTCTGATCGAGGTGCCAAGGTCGCCATGAAACAGGTCGAGCATGTAGCGCCCGTATTGCTGATACAGCGGCAGATCCAGGCCCAATTGATGCCGGATATTCTCGACAATCGCATCCGTGGCCCGATCACCTGCGATCAGGCGTGCCGGATCGCCCGGGATCAGGTGTGAAATCGAAAAGGTGATCAGCGAAACGCCGAACACCACCAGGAGGAGGCCGCCGAGGCGTTTTCGCAGGATATTCAGGAAGGCCATGAGGCACCTCGGTCACACGGTGAATGGGCAGAGCAAAAAGTGTCTTGCGGGCATGGCGTTGCAGCGGCCCCGCGCGCACTGCGGGACCGCTGTCAGCGACAGTGCCTTACTTGGTGATCGTGCCGATGTTGAATACTTGTTCGAGCATCGGGTTGAACACATACCCTTTGACCTTGTCGCTCATCGGCAAGGTGTAGGCTTTCTGGTAGAGATAGGCGTAGACGCTGTCGTTGAGCACGATCTTCTGCGCCTGTTGATACAGCTCGACACGCTTGGCCATCTCGTTGGTGGTGGCCGACTCACGAATGAGCTTGTCGACCGCCGGGTTTTCGTACATCGAACGGTTGCCCGCCAGGCCCTTGAGCTTGGAGTCGAAGAAGAAGTTCATGAACATGTAGGGGTCGGCAAAGTCCGGGCTCCATGAACCGATGGCAATGTCGAAATCACCTGAACCCAGGCGTTCGCGCATGCTGGCGTTGGCCAGCTTTTCCATCTTCAGGTTGACGCCAAGTGACTGCAGGCCGGCTTGCAAGGTCAAGCCGATGGGTTCCCAGTTCGGGTCTTTGTCGGAATACATGAAGGTCAGGTTGCTGACCTTTGGCGAGACCTTGGCCAGGTCCGCCTTGGCTTTGGTCAGGTCTTGTTTCAGCGCCGGCAGCGTTTCGTCATACGCCCACATGCCTTGAGGGATAGGGCCGTTCAGCGGTTTTGCCTTGCCCCCCAGGATGCCCTGGATAATCCCGTTGTAGTCGACTGACTCGATAATCGCGCGACGGGCATCCGGGTTGCTCATCGGTGCTTTCTGAGTGTTCAGATAGAGCATCGTTACGCGCAGCGACGGGTAATCGCCGATCACGATCCCGGGCTTTTTCGCCAGGGCCTGGAGCTGGTCCTCGGGCATGTCTTCGATGATATCCAGGTCGCCATGTTCGAGTTGCAGGCGCCGTACCGAGGCTTCGCCGATGATTTTCACGACCACTTTGTTCAGGGTTGGCTTGGGTCCGGCGTAGTAGCTGTTCTGTTCCAGGGTCAGGGCCTGGCCTTTCTGCCAGTTGACCAGTTTGAACGCGCCGGAGCCGGCGGTATGCGTCGACAGGTAGGTTTCGGCACCTTCAGGCTTTTTGGCGACGGCCGGGTTGACGATGGCCGCGCCGTTGTGTGCCAGTGTCGACAGGAACGGTGCGTATGGCGCTTTCAAGGTAAAGCGCACGGTCATCGGGTCGACGGTGCTGACGACCATGTCCTCGGGGAAAGCGCCCGACGGCCCTTGTTTGAGTTTCATCACGCGATCGAAGGAAAACTTGACCGCCTCTGCATTCACCTCGGTTCCGTCATCGAACTTATTGCCGGGCTTGAGCTTGAACTCCCAGGTCAATTTGTCCGGCGAGGTCGACCAGTTGGCGGCGAGTTCACCCTCGACTTCGGTGCTGCCTTTGCCGTTCTCGGTCTTGTAGGTCACCAGGCGCTGATAAGCGGGGTAGGTGATTGCCCAATCGTTATTATCGATGGTTACCGCCGGGTCGAGCGTCTGCGGATCGGACGGTTTGCCGATCATCAGCGTGTCCTGGGACACGGCCGCGCTTGCCGATTGCCAGGTGCCGAGGCCCATGGCCGTGACGAAAACAGCCATCGCCAGATGACGAGGTGCAAGGATTGATTTCATGCCGGTTCCTTTATCGTTCGATGTATGGAATTTTTCCAGGTTTATTATTGGTGCTATACCGGGCAGTAAAAATGGGAGGCATCAGCGCATCCCAGGCGTGCTATCCACGTTGGTCCGTGAAGTGGCAACGTGTTCTAAGCCGGGATTCATTGATGTCCCGGTCGAGTGTCACGGTTATTGGGTCAATGGGCCGGGGCAATTGACTGATCGTCGATCAGTGGATAGTGCTCCGCGTCAGGCAGTTCGTAATGCCACCACTCGCTGTCGATATAAGTGAATCCCGAGGCGAGCATGATGCCCAGCAGCATCAACCTGTTGCGTTGCACCAGCGGTGGAAGATCAGCATAAAACTGGTGCGACTTTTCTCGCATATCGTCAAACCCCGTGCCCATATCCAATGCCTGGCCGTTCGCGTCGATCAACGTCAGATCGACCGCCACGCCGCGACTATGGTGCGAGCCCAGGGCCGGGTCGCGGACGTATTCAGCATTGGGCAGGGCGGCCCACAACAGGTATTGAGCGTACGGCGGCCGGTAGGCGTCGAGAATGCGCAGGCTCAAGCCGGCCTGATGGGCCAGTTGGCAGGCCTTGCGCAGACAGGCTTCCGCATCGGGGTGTAACAGGCAGCGCGAGTCCTGATAAATCTGCTTGCCCGCCAGGTTATCGGCACCGGCATAGATCAGATCGATCTCGATTCTCAACGCCTGGGCATCGATTTCGATGAGGGGGGTGTTATTCACTTCACGGCTCCAACGCAGGCGTTAAATGCGGCACGGCTATGCCTTAATCAAATTGACCAAACAGTTTCTGCAACTCGCGGTTTTTGGCCAGGCGTTCATCGAGCTGGTCACCCAGTTTTTCGGCCACGGCGGAAACGATGAGGTTGAGCAGGCAGGAAAGCGGCGCCAGCGAGTCCCAGAACTGCCCCACGTCCGAGTCCAGTTGAAGCAGGTCATGGGGATAATCACGCGCCCAGGGGCATTGAAAATCGGTAATGAATGCCAGCGGCAGTTTTTGCTGATGGGCCACATCGCAGAAGGTCCGGGCCACGGCCGAGTACATTCGGAAATCGGCAATGACCGCGTAGGGATTGTCGAACTGAGAGTTCAGTGACTCGGCGTAGGTGCCTGACAAACCGTCCACGTAATAGACCTTGGGCCGGATGTATTCCAAGTGGCTGAAGAAGGCATTCAGAATGCCGCGGGTCGACTGAATGCCGACAATGAACACAGCATCTGCGGTGCACAGCTTGTCTACGATCCGAGAGAACGTCGTGCCACGCGCCAGCGCATAAACCCGCTGGATGGCCTCGACTTCTCGCTTCATCGAACGTTCGAGGGGATCGCCATGAATCTTCTCTTCGCGAAAAGCCCCGAGCCTGTCAGTGATGACCCAGGCACTGTCATCGTCGTCACGCAGGCTTTTCTTCACATCATCGATGTTGCGGTAACCCAATGAGCGCAAGAAACGCCCGACCGATATGCCCGTGGTTTCGGTCTGCTGGGCAATGCTGTCGGCGGTCTCGAAGGGCAGCTTTTGCGGGTTGGCCAGCAGGTAGCCGGCAATCCGTTTACCGGTCGGCGTAAGGTCGGCAAACCGCTTGTCCAGCATTTCCAGGAAACCGGTTTTGTCCATGGGAATCCGCAGCAGAATACGTTGATGAATGTTATTAAACGATCATTTTTGCTCGTTGTGTTATCAACATAACATGTCAAAAGAATGATGGCATAGTGTTTTTTTACGGCTCTAATCGTTCTGTTTCAACGTGCCTCATGGCAGTGCCTGGGCGGGGGGAATGTGCAGGCACGGTGCAAAAAACCTGGTGTTAACTAAGTAAGCGCGGCTAGGCGCGACCGTACTTCCAAAGCTGTAGTGAGCGGGCTTGCCCCGCGCCGGGTGGCGAAGCCGCCCCAATCGGACCGCCGTGGTGTGTCAGGTAAAATTAGGGCGACTGGTTTTGGGGCGGCTTCGCCGCCCGGCGCGGGGCAAGCCCGCTCACTCCAAGGGATATGGGTCCGTGCTTAAGCCCCCACAAAACATCCAGCACATGTTGCGTAGGCCGTTCGACGTCGCCACTGCGGTGGGCGATCCCCAGTTGACGCCAGAGCGAGGGCTGCAATGGCCGCATGACAATTCTGTCGTCGGGCAATGGCGTGCACGCTTCGTGCGGCAACAACGTCGCGCCATATCCTGCCGCCACCAGGCTTTTGATCGCATCGTTGTAGTTCAGTTGAATGCGCGGCACGGGCTGCGGTCCCTCACTGGCGAACCATTGCGCCGTCAGTTGCGATAGCCGCGTGGTGTTGTCATTCAGGATCAAGCGCTGAGCGGCCAGCCATCCCGGTGTCACGCTATCCGGGCATTCCCAGCGAGCGGGCAGGAAGGCCATGACCGGGTCGCGCCGCCATGGCTCTATTCGCAAGTGTTTCACCGGCGTCTGCGGCAGCGCGACCAGGCCGATCTCCAATGAGCCCTCGGCCAGCTTGCTCAATGTTTCCTGCGAGGTCAGCACCGTGACCTGCACATCGATAGCGGGACGGCTCTGGCCCAATGTTTCCAGCGCTTGCGGCAGCAGCTGTGCGATGACGCCGGTGGATGCGCCCAGCCTTACGCGCCCGGCCAGACCCTGCACCTGACGCTCCACGTCTTCGAGCGCTTGCTCGGCATCCGCCAACAGGCGCCGTGCGCGCTCCACCAGTGTTTCGCCAATCGCCGAAGGTTGAATGCGCCCACGCGTACGCGACAACAGCTTGCCGCCCACCCGCGCCTCCAGCTCGGCAATATGCAAACTGACCGTGGGCGGCGCCAGGTGCAATGCACGCGCCGCCTCGGCAAACGAACCCAGGTCGGCAATGGCAACCAATGTGCGCAGACGGTCCAGGCTGATTTCGCGCATGGCGTCTCCTTTGTTCAGAAAACCTGAATGTGATCGTTGGTAAATGCAACTTTTCCTATCTTAGCCCTTCACGGAGGATGGGCACCCCTTTGATTCCGACCTCCGAGCGCATCCAATGGCAAGTCCTCTTGTATTTATCGATGGCGACCAGGGCACCACCGGGTTGCAAATCCATCAACGCCTGCGCGAGCGCAGCGATCTGCAGCTTATTGCGCTCAGCCCCGAACATCGCAAGGACCCGCAACGTCGCGCCGAAATGATCAATGCCTGCGATATCGCGATTCTCTGCCTGCCCGACCAAGCCGCGAGCGACGCCGTAGCCAGCGTCGAAAACCCCGCGGTGCGGTTGATCGATGCAAGTTCGGCGCATCGCACCCATCCAGACTGGACCTATGGTTTCGCGCAGATGAGCGTGGAGCAGGCCAAACGAATCGCCGGCGCGCGGCGGGTCAGCAACCCCGGTTGTTATCCCACCGGAGCGATCGGCCTGCTGCGGCCCTTGTTGGAGGCCGGGTTGCTGCCCAGGGATTACCCGATGAGCATTCATGCGGTGTCGGGCTATTCCGGACAAGGGCGGGTTGGCGTGCAAGCCCATGAGGGTGAGTCCGCCTCCCAGGCGCCTGCGTTTCAGGTGTATGGCCTGGGGCTGGCGCACAAGCATGTGCCGGAGATCCAGCAGCACAGTGGCTTGACCGAGCGGCCACTGTTTGTGCCGGCATATGGGGCGTTCCGGCAAGGGATCGTGCTCACCATACCGTTGCAGCTTCGGTTGCTGGCGCCCGGCATCGATGCCGGACGGTTGCACGCATGCCTGCTGCAGCACTACGCCGAGATGGAGCATGTGCAAGTAATGTCGATGCACGAGGCCAGGCAATTGACCAGCCTGGATCCGCAGGCGCTTAACGGGACTGACAGCATGCGTTTGGTGGTGTGTGAAAATGCCGAGGCGGGGCAGGTGTTGTTGGCGGCCGTGTTTGACAACCTTGGGAAGGGCGCCGCGGGAGCGGCCGTGCAGAACCTGGATTTGATGCTTGCGCGAACATGACGTCGGCTGACCACCGGTGCAACGCCGCCGATCACTTGTGATGATCGGCGGCGTTGTCCATTCGGGCTTCTAGAAATTCCAGCGAGTAGTGACCATGAAGTTGCGCGGCTCACCGTAAGCGGCGGAGTTATAAAAGCCGATGTTGGTGTAGTAGTGCTTGTCGAACAGGTTGTTGACGTTCAGCGTCGCCGACAGGTTTTTAGTCACCTGATACTTGGTCATCAGGTCCACCAGCCAATAAGCGTCCTGGGAAAATTCTTCGTACTGCTGGTGCGGAGTGTTGTAGATGTCCTGCCAGCCCACGCTCTGCCAGCGCACGCCGCCGCCGACGGTCAGCTTGTCCAGGTTGCCCTTGAGTTTATAGGTCGTGAACAGCTTGACCTGATCTTCAGGCTCGAAGGTGGAGATCTTCACGTCCTTGTCGTCGCGTACGACCTTGTGGGTATAGCCGGCCTGGAGTTGCCAGCCGGGGGCAATTTCGCCGGACATCTCCAGCTCATAACCTTTGGTGACGGCCTTGCTGCTCTTGTAGGCGTAGTTGTTCGGGGTTGGCTTCTGGTTGTTGTACTCGTCATCCGAGAGGGCGCGGTTGGACTCGTGGATTTCAAAGTAGGCCGCGCTGGCGTTCACGCGACCGTCGAGGAAGTCGGCTTTCAGCCCCAGCTCCCAGTTCTGGCCTTCATCCGGCTCAAGCAGTTTATTGTCGCGATCGCGGTTGTAGTTCTCCTGCGGCATGAAGATATCGGTGTAGCTGGCGTAGACCGCGTACGTGTCATTCAAGTCGTACACGGCGCCGATGTACGGCACGAATCGTCCGGACTCGCGATAATTGGGGTTATAGCCCGTGACCTGGTAGTTGACCACGCGCCCGCCCAATAGCAGCTTGAGATCGTCGGCGAGATTCAGGCGGGTGGTCACATAGGCGCCGGTCTGGCGCACGGTGT
This sequence comes from Pseudomonas cedrina subsp. cedrina, assembly GCF_001983175.1. Taxonomy (GTDB): domain Bacteria; phylum Pseudomonadota; class Gammaproteobacteria; order Pseudomonadales; family Pseudomonadaceae; genus Aquipseudomonas; species Aquipseudomonas cedrina. Next base: position 54,225 of record NZ_MNPW01000018.1, on the reverse strand, counting down.
CATCGGTCAGCGATTGCGCGCGGCCCCAATCGGGGATTGCGGCGTGGCCGTGCCAGTTGTTGAAGTCGACGATATTGGGGGCGAGGTTCCAGTAGCCTTTGCCTTTCCACTCCGAGGCGCTGATGGAACCGCCCAGCACCAACTCGTGTTCGCGGCCGCCCAGGTTGAACGGGCCGCTCACATACAGGTCGGCGGAGTCACTGACAGTTTCGCCGGTGTACTTGCCCGAGGTGAGCTGCGCGGTGCCGTCCGGCTGTGGCTGGTCGCCCTGGATCGAGCCCATCAGGGCGTGGTAGCCGTTGATCTTGTGATCCAGTTGCAGCTTGGTCACCCAGCCATTACCCAGGTCGTGTTCGAGCATCGCGAATACGGTACGGGTGTATTGCTCCCAACTGCTCCAATCGGCAGCGTTATTGAACGAGCGCTTGACGCTGTTGCGGTCGCCGTTGGAATTGATCAGCGGGAAACTGCCCGACCATGAAGAGCCTTTGGGCAGGGTGTCCTGGTAATCGCCGCCGACGGTGAGCAGCGTATCGGGGGACAGGTCGAACTCCATGATGCCGTAGTACGTCGGGCTCTGGCGCGAGTAGTGGTCCATGAACGAATGCTTGTCCTGGTAGGCCGCTACGGCCCTGCCACGCACGTTGCCGCTTTCGGTCATCGGGCCGCTGACATCCAGCTCGCTGCGGTAGTTGTCCCAGGAACCGGCGCCTAGGGTTGCGTGCCCCTGGAAGTCGGCGGTAGGTTTCTTGCGCACCAGGTTGATCGTCGCACCCAGTGAGCCGGCACCGGTGAGCAAGCCGGTGGCACCCTTGAGCACTTCGACACGGTCGTAGATCGCCATGTCGCTCAGGGTATTGCCCGCCGAATAGGCAACGTTGCGCGACGTGGAGGGGATACCGTCGTACTGGAAGTTGTTGATGGAAAAGCCGCGGGCGTAGTAGTTGGTGCGCTCGGTGTCGAAGGCCGAAACGGTGATGCCCGGGGCGTGGCGCATCACGTCGTCGACGTTGTTCAGGCCGAAGTCATCCATGTGCTGGCGGGTGACCACGCTCACCGACTGCGGGGTTTGCTTGGGCGTCAACACCAGGCGCGTGGACGTGGCGATCGTGCCGGGCGTGTAGGAACCAGTGTCTTCGGTGACGTTGCCCAATTGGTTGGCGGTGACGGCGGTCGGGCTCAGTTCCATGGTGCCGTTGCCCGCAATGGGGACGGGCTGCAGTGCATAAACCTGGTCGCCTTTTACCGCACGGTAGCCGCTGCCTTGCAGCAGCCTGTCGAAACCGTCCTGCAGCGCGTAATGACCTTTCAGGCCTGGGCTGTCGAGGCCTTGCAGTTCGCGGGACTGGAACACGATCGCCACACCCGCCTGCTGCGCAAAGCGGTTGAGCGAACTGCCCAGTGGCCCGGCCGGGATGTCGTACGTCTGGGCGGCGACGCTGACGGTATCCGCCCAGGCCAGGCTGACGTTCAGGCTGGTGGCGGTGAATATGGCCAGGGACAGTGGCGCGCTTTTAAGTAGGCGAAAGCGTCCGCGCGGGTAGGAAGGGGTGTGCATGGTGAAGGCAGTCCTTTACGTGTCGAATTACCTTCCTTGACGGGCAGCCTCGAAAAAACCGGAAGCAAATGCGAATAATTATTTATTGGGCGTTGTTTTATTGGAGGGGGTTTCAGGACTCACCACGATTAACCAGGGGGTAAAGGTCTGTACTTGGATCGGCAATGTTTGCGCCAGTAGTTGCAAGGCATGCTCGCTATTATCGAGCGGAATCACGGCAGACACGCGCAGGCCTTGCAGGGCGCGGCGATCAAATTGCACGCGGCCGGCGCGATGCCGGGCAATTTCATCCAGCACCTCGGGCAAAGGCCGGTTTTCCACCACCAACTGGTGGCGGCGCCAGGCTTGATCGATGCTCGAAGGGTCAATAGTGCCGGCCAGGCGCACGTCGTTTGCGCGCATCATGGCCTGCGAGCCGGCGTCGACTTCCAGGGTCTGCTGGCCGTCGGCGCTTTGCGCAGCCACGCGCGACTCCAGCATGCTCAGCACAGTGACATCCCCCTCGCGCTTGACCACGAAGCGCGTGCCCAGCGCACGCAGCGTGCCTTGAGGTGTTTGCACGACAAACGGCCGCGTGCGGTCGTGAGCGACCTCCACCCGAATTTCACCTTGCAACAGTTCAATGCGGCGCTGTTTGTCATCGAAGTACAGATTTGCCGAACTGATGCCGTTAAAGGCCAACACAGAGCCATCCGCCAGGTGCAAGGTTTGCCATTGGCCAGGGCCGTTGCGCACATCGGCCATCCACTGCTGGGGATAAGGGCTGACCAGCAGGGCCGCCGCCGGGATCGCCAGGCTGCACGCCAATGCCAGCGCGCGAACAACGTTTTTGCGGCGACGCTTGTCGGGCTGGGTGAATGCTGCGCTCAACGCCGCCCGCGCCGGTGCTTTCTTGCCGCGCAGGGCCTGCATGCGGAAAATGACGGCTTCCATCCGTGCGGCCGCCGCGGCGTGATGCGGGCCTTGTTGTTTCCAGCTCTCAAACGCCAGGCGCTGGGCCTCGTTCAATTCGCCCTCGTGCAGGCGCAGCAACCATTCGGCGGCTTGCTCTTCGATTTGATGAGGGGTGTGCGACATGCTTGATCAAGTGTCCATACTGTGGCCGCAATGCACGAGCGCCTGGATCAGGTATTTGCGCACGGTGCGTTCCGACAGCTTGAGCCGCCGGGCGATTTGCTGCTGGGTCATTTCTTCAAGGTAATACAGCACGAACGCTTGGCGTGAGTATTCGTGCAAGCCTTCCAGGATAAACGCGATCTGTTCGAGGGCTTCGAGGGTAGCGTGGATCTGTTCCGGGGATTGGAACCCTTCGAGCGCGTCCACGGTGAGCGCCAGCTCCTGCAGGTAAGCCTGTTCAATCTGCCTGCGCCGCGCCTGATCAATGAGCAGGCGCCTGGCCGTGGTGCTCAAGTACGCCCGGGGTTCGCGGATACCGGCAACGGCTTCGCGCGCGTTCAGGATGCGTGCGAATGTATCCTGTGCCAGGTCCGCTGCGTTCTGTCGGCAGCCCAGCTTGCGCCGCAGCCAGGTGAGCAGCCACCCATGATGCTCGCTGTAGAGCTGGGCAATTTCCCTTTGGAATGGCGGTTCACCCACAGACATAAGCGTGGCTCAGGCGTTATTGAGAATAATTTCTAATTGTGCGGCCAAGCGCGGGTTAAACGCAATAGACTCGCATTTGCACGAGCCAAACCCGGTTTTCCAGGGGCTGTGTCGGGATCGAGAAAATATTTGAAATAAACTGCATTTAAATCAAGACATTGCGGATTATTGCTGTATGATGCGGCCCACACCGAAAGTGAAGGGTGATTAGCTCAGCTGGGAGAGCATCTGCCTTACAAGCAGAGGGTCGGCGGTTCGATCCCGTCATCACCCACCATTCGCTTGATGTGTTACGCGCAGCGGTAGTTCAGTCGGTTAGAATACCGGCCTGTCACGCCGGGGGTCGCGGGTTCGAGTCCCGTCCGCTGCGCCATATTCGGTTACCTGGAACGCTGAACGCCAGGTACCACAGGAAGCCCGCTCATTGAGCGGGCTTTTTTTCGTCTGCAAACAGCGTGTTCATCATGAACACCCTGGTGTGCCGCAGAGGCGCCAGCGCAAGAAGCCGGGATTGCCATGAACGGCGGTTGCCCAGCCTCAGGGAATCAGCAAAATCGAGCCGATATGCTTGCGCGACGCGATGGCTTGATGGGCCAGCGAGGCGTCTTCCAGTCGATAACGGGAGAGTTCCACGGAGCCCAGCGCGCCCTCGCGGAAACGCTCGAACAACTCCGATGCCGCCATGTCCTGATTGTTTGCATTGACATACTGCGGCGTTGAAGGCTGAACATATCGAATGCCGTGAGCCGCCAGCAAGGCAGTGTCTGCCGTGACCCCGCCCGAAGCGTTGCCAACGTGAATGAGATCGCCACCGTCGCGCAGCACGTTGATCGAAGCATCCAGCGTGTCCCGACCGACCAGGTCGTACACCACGTCGACGCCAAAACCGCCGTTTTTGGCTTTGATTCGTTTAGCCAGATCGGGCTCGTCCGCATGCAACACGTGATCGAGCCCCCAGCTCTGGACGATGGCAGCCTTGCTCGCTGAACCCACTGTCGCGATGACGGTGGCGCCCAGCGATTTCACCCAACGCACAAGCAAGCTCCCGACGCCGCCGGATGCGCCATGCACCACGACGGTTTCTCCGGCCTGAACCCCATGAACCTGCCTGACCAACGCCCAAGCCGTCAGCCCTTTCGACAGCAGCCCGGCAGCCTGCTCAGTGGAGATGTCGTCAGGCAGTTTGATCAGTGCGCTGGCGTCGATCACCCGACGATCCGCGTAGGCGCCGAACGCGAAGAAGTAGGCGACGCGATCACCCACCTTCAGGTGCTTCACGCCATCGCCGATGGCCTCGACAATGCCCGCCGCCTCGACGCCCATGCCGAATGGCAGCGCAACCTTGAACGTGCCATCCCTGAACATCGTATCGACGAAATTGACCCCGATTGCTTCGTGGCGTATCAGCACCTGCCCATGGGAAGGTGGCTCCAGTTCGAACGTTTCGTGATTCAGAACGTCGGGTGTTCCTTGCTGGTAAATCCGGATGCGTTGATTCATGACGGCCTCGTAATTGGAAATTTTAAAAGCCTAAAATCGACCTTTCGAAGGTAAGCAGTGCCACGCGGAGGGATATCGGCACTGCCAATCGGATCGATGCGCTTGGGGTCTGTCAGGCGCTCTGGCCGCCATCGACGTTGAGGGTGGCGCCCGTGATGTAGGAAGCCTCGGGGCCTGCAAGGAAGGACACGGCAGCGGCGATGTCCTGCGGCTGACCGTAACGTCCCAGCGCAGTCTGGCCTGCAAGGAATGGCGCGTGATCGGCGGTCTCAGGGTTCATCTCGGTATTGATCGCCCCCGGCTGGATGACATTCACGGTAATGTTGCGAGGCCCCAGGTCGCGGGCCCAGCCGCGGCTGTAAGCCGCCACTGCGGCTTTGGTCGCCACATAGTCGGCAGCACCCGGGAACGGCACGTGGTCGGCTCCGGTCGTGCCCACGGAAATAATGCGTCCGCCGTCACTCATCAAGCCGACCGCCGCCCGTACAGCGGTCACCACACCGCCGACGTTTACCGCTTGCTGGCGGTCGAACGCTGCGATGTCGGCATCAGGGTCAGCGACGTGGCCCGTGACAAACACGCCAGCGCTGTTGATCAGAATGTCCAGGCGACCGAAGTGTTGATGAACCCGTTTGACCAGTGCAGTCACTTGCGCGGTATCGCCTTGATCGGCCTGGACGGCCAGCGCCTGCACTCCGTGACGCTCGATGTCGGCAACCACCGCTTGCGCCTGTTCAAGCGATTTTGCATAGCTGAACGCGACATGAGCGCCGTCGGCGGCCAAACGTTTTGCGATGGCGGCGCCAATGCCACGAGAACCACCCGTTACCAGTGCTACCTTGCCTTGCAGTTGCTGAGCCATGTGTGTGATCTCCACTTGGAGCCAGCCGGAATGGATGGCTTCGTTTCGGTGAGATCAATTTAAGAGATAGCGGATGCGGGATAAACCAGCTAAAAAAGACACCACTGTTCCTCTATGCGGGATAATTGCCGCAGCCCCCATTTGATGGATGTGTCATAACGTGGACTATTTCAGCGCAGTCAAAGCGTTTATTCAGGTTGTAGAAGCGGGCAGCTTCGTCAAGGCGGCGCAGACGATGAACCTGCCACGCAACACCGTCACCCGGCACATCCAGACGCTGGAAAATCACCTGCGGGTAAAGCTGCTGAACCGCACCACGCGACGTATTTCGCTCACCAATGATGGAATTGCTTATTACGAGCGCATGGTGCGGGTGGTCGATCAATGGCTGGAAGCCGAGTCGGATTTGGCCAGCGCCCAGGCGCGTCCCCACGGCCGCTTGCGCGTAGACATGGGCTCTACCATGGCGACGATGCTGGTGTTACCTGCGCTGCCGGCATTCCAGAAGCGCTACCCCGAACTGCAACTGGATATTGGGGTGAGTGACAGGCCCGTCGATCTATTGGGCGACCGAGTGGATTGCGTGATTCGCGGCGGTACGTTGAACGATCCATCGTTGATCGCGAGGCGCCTGGGCAGCCTCAAGTTTGTCACGTGCGCCACGCCGCAGTACCTCGCTGCCCATGGCACGCCGCTGCAGCCCAGCGATCTGGATGTTGGCCACCAGATGGTGCGCTACTTTTTTGCGGGGACTAATCAGCGCCTGCCGGTGGAGTTTGTCAGAGGCAATGAGCGCATCACGGTCGATGCGCCTTACTTCGTCTCGGTAAACGACTCCAATGCGCTGCTCGCGGCTGCGCTGGCCGGTATGGGGGTCTTGCAAACGCTGCAGTTCATGGCCGAACCCCACTTCCAGTCCGGCGCGTTGGTTCAACTGCTGGAGGACTGGTCGCTGGAGCCGAATCCGATCTACATCGTCTATTCACCCAACCGCCATTTGAGTACCCGCGTGAGGGTATTCGTCGAATGGCTTGTTGAGCTGTTTGAGGCGAAGGGATTGCGCTGAGGGCTTCGTATACGACGCGTTCAGGTTTAACGGCCTACGCCTATTTGAGGCCCCGATCGTAAGGAGCGGCTAGACGCCATTGAGCAAGTTGATCATAGTATTCTTCGATTAGGCCAAAGCCTCTTCTCTCATCCCAGGCTCTACAAAACAACATGTCTAGCATTGCGATTATCGATTTGATTGTGCCTTGGGACGTCGATAGCATCTCGCGACCTGTTATGGCCTTGAGTGCCACATGGGGAACAAAGGACTGGGAAAATGCGAGGCATCGGCACCGCAAAGCGCAGTTGATCTACTCCGTACGCGGAATACTCAACTGTGAAATTGACGACGGTGTCTGGATCGTGCCGCCGCAGTGCGCCATATGGATACCGGGAGACTTGCCGCACGCGGCGCGAGGGGCGGGCGAAACGGAATGCTATTGCCTGTTCGTCGAGCCAGACGCCGCCCCTGACCTTCCGAAAACCTGTTGCACGATTTCGGTATCGCCCTTGCTACGCGAGTTGCTACTGAAGGCGGCCGGTTTTCCTGAGTTATACGCGCAGGGGGGAAGGGAAGACCGGTTGATTGCTGCATTGCTCGATGAGCTGGTGGCGGCACCGGTGGAAGACTTGCATCTGCCCATGCCACGCGATCCCCGACTGCGCCGCCTCGTGGAAATGATGCTGGCCGCCCCCTCGGACAAAACCTCGAAGGCCGATTGGGCTACTCGAATTGGCCTGAGCGAGCGGAGCATGAGCCGTCTTTTGCTGCATGAAATTGGAATGAGCTTCGGGCGCTGGCGTCGGCAACTGCATGTGATCCTTGCGCTGCAACGTTTGACCAAGGGTGAAAGCGTGCAAACGGTGGCATTGGAGCTGGGATACGAAAACGCCAGCGGTTTCGTAACCATGTTCCGCAAGGCAGTGGGCAAGCCTCCGGCACGATACCTCTCGGATCGCATCAGCGGCTCAGAGCTTGCTTCAGTGCCACGCATCATGCTCACCAATGAAATCCCACCCTGACGCATCAGGCTGATCTTGACTCTGGGTCATCGACCGTCCTCCAACGCCTGTTGTCGTTCCTTGCGGAGTCGCTGATATTTCGCAACCTCGTGCTAATGGTGAAGATTGAATGCTCTCGAGAGCAGAGCCCTCCTCGGATGCCTGCGACTGCAGGTGTTCAAGCAACACCAAGCCTTCAACGAAACTATCAGTGCGCCAATACGACGTCACTTTGGCCTGACTGAATAACAATCTGGCCTGGTTTCGCCATCACTCCCTCTGTGTGTGTTGTTAAATGAAACATCTGAATACAAATGAGTATTGTTGATGTTCATCATCGCAACTGCTGGGAAGTCCTGTTGGCCAATTGATTTGCGTGCAGACCCCGCTGGTTATCCTCATCTGGATGGGTCATACAAGGGTGTAGTCAGGAACGCGCCCCGCGCCGTGCTGGGCTCGGCAGTTGCGGCGGCAATTCTTATTAGCGCACAGGGCGCATTCGCCGCCGAGCCAGGGCAGATTCAAACCAAGGTCGGTGGAAAGCCTCAAGAAGAGATAGCCTTGCCGGCCATCACCGTAACGGGCCCTATGGATACGGCGACCACCGAAGGTACTGGTTCCTACACCACAGGCCAGACGTCGGTGGCGACGCGCCTGCCGCTGTCGCTGCGGGAAACACCGCAGTCGGTGACGGTGATCACCCGCCAGCGCATGGACGACCAGCAATTGAATTCGGTGCAGGACGTGCTGGACAACACCACGGGCGTGTCGTCGTACCAATCCGACAGCGACCGGACGAGTTTCTACTCTCGTGGTTTCTTGATCAACAACGTTCAGTACGACGGCATACCTACCGTCGTCGGCGGCATCGTCAACGGGAGCGGCATCAGCTCCCTCGATACCGCGTTCTATGATCGAGTCGAGGTAGTGCGTGGCGCCTCTGGTTTGCTGACCGGCACCGGCAATCCCTCGGCCGCCATCAACCTGGTGCGCAAACGACCGACCCGCGAATTCTCGGCATCCGCCTCGCTCGGCGCGGGTAGCTGGGATACCCACCGAGAAATGGCCGACGTATCGACTCCGTTGACCGAAGACGGCCGCATCCGCGCCCGTATAGTCGGGACGTCCCAGGAGGGAAACTCGTACATTGATGGCTATAAACCGCAGAGACAGGCGTTCTACGGCATTATCGCGGCAGATCTGACACCCGATACGACGGTGAGTCTGGGCTATGACTACCAAGACATCACGCCGAAGGGCTCGACCTGGGGAGGCATGCCGCTATGGTTCAGCGACGGCACGCAGGCGGAGTATTCACGCGCCAAGAACTACGCGCAGAAGTGGAGCCATTGGGACAACACCCTTAAGACGGCGTTTGCCGAGATCGAGCACCGCTTCGACAACGGCTGGAACCTCCGGGCCGTCGCTAACCAATACCGCACGGAATACGATGCCGAACTACTCGGTCTGATCGGTCGTCCTGACCGTGTCACGGGACTGGGGTCCTTTCCCAACGGGGCTTATCCGGTAGCACTGGCGTTCGGAGGTCGCAGCCGGCAGAACACTGTCGACGTGATGGCGAGCGGCCCCTTCGAACTGCTGGGCCGCCAGCACGACCTGGTGGTGGGGGCCACGAGCTCGCGCCGCAAGGCCGGCCAGGATGCGGCTCCGTTCTCTCTAGGCTTTGCGCCGGTCAATGTCTATGAATTGAGCCCAGCCTATCCTCGCCCTGACTTCGATGCCATGGCGTCGATACCGACCCGCACCCAAATCAAGCAGAGCGGCGTCTATAGCGCGGCCCGTTTTTCGCTAGCTGAGCCTCTGAAACTTATTGTTGGGGGGCGCTTCACCAACTACGAAATCGACGACGACGCCGGCGGCTCATCGTTGCACTACAAAAAGAGCAGTGAATTCACCCCATACGCCGGCTTGATTTACGACATCGACAAGACCTATTCGGCCTACGTGAGCTACACGGGCATATTCAATCCGCAAACCGACTATCGCGACAGCAAGGGCAACGTGCTCACGCCGTCAAAGGGAAAAACCAAGGAAATCGGCCTCAAAGGCGCTTACATGGACGGGCGTCTGAATGCGTCGGTGGCCTTGTTCCATACCGAGCTGGACAACGCGGCACAGATAGTCGCGGGAACCTATACGCCAGCGGGTGCCCAGGCCTATACAGGTTCTGATGGGACGAAGTCGCGCGGGATCGAGCTGGACTTGCAAGGCGAGCTGGCGCGTGGCTGGAACATCTACACAGGTATCGCCCATTTCACGGCGCAAGATGGTGATGGCGTCCGCTTGAATTCGCAAATACCGCGTACCACGGTTCAGCTATTCACCACCTACCAGTTGCCGGGAGAGTGGAAAAAATTGACGCTGGGCGGAGGCGTCAAATGGCAAAGCCGCTTCTACGAGGCGGCCAACACTGGCATTAGTACGTTAGGCGGAGAACAGGATTCTTATGCCCTGGTATCACTGTTGGGGCGCTACGCAATCACGAAGGAGATCACCGCGGCAGTCAACGTCAACAATGTGCTCGACAAGAAGTATGCGTTGCAGAAGGGCGATTTTGACACCGTAGGGTATGGCGCACCACGTAACTTGATGGTGACGCTGGACTATAGGTATTGATTTCCCGCAGGCGAGTGCCTCACCCGTTGGAAATCCGCAGACATACAACAACCATTGATTATCGAGGCCCCCATGCCCCTTCAGCCTTCCCTGAGTACCGCCCAAGACTCGACTATGAACAACCCGCACAAAGTAGCCCTGCTCTGGTTGACGACAGCCACTGGAGCCGTACTTTTTGTAGCCCTACAGGTATTCTCCTACGTGAACGACTTTGTGAGAGCGCACGGAGCGACGCCTGCAATTACGTTTGAGCCCGAACAGCTGTGGATTGCTTCGGCTTTCTATGGTTGTTGGATCGTCACGGTGCTCGTCGCACTGATCGGAAGCCGTAAGGGCCAGTGGGTTGCCCTGGTCCTCGGCAGCCTGCTTGTCATGCTGAATACCCTCGGGGGGATCGTCGACGGGTTGCGCGACGGTTGGCACATTGCCTTTTCGGCGGTGTTCTTCATTACGTTGCCCGGCGTGTTCGCCATTGCGGCCGCGTGTCATCACATCAAAAGCAAAGGAAACCGCCATGTTGATGAACAGTTCTGACTTCCCTTTAGTCTGGATGAACTTCGCGCAAGAACCCGGACATGATCATCAGAATGACTTCGACGAATTCGAGGCTAATTTGCAGCGCGAGGAGTCCTTCGTACTCTTGACCGATACCACTAATGCCGAAGACCATGAGCACTCGCCGGAAGAAAAGAAACGCACTGCGCTCTGGATGAAGAAGCACAAGGTTGAATTGCGAAAGTGGGTTCTGGCGATGATCATGATCGAACCCAACTCGGTAAAACGTCTTGGGTTCAAGGCATATGCGGTCGTGTTTGCCAAGTTCTGGGGCTACCCTCTGCTTCTTGCTGGTTCACATGAGCAGGCAATGGAGATGGCAAGAGAACTGCTCGCAAAGGATGGAGAGTCATCTCACTGATGGCCCATGCCGCCATCCGGCCTTCCATGAAACTCTGCCGCCGCGCATTGTCGCGGCGAGCTGCTGCCCCCTTGCTTGATCCCGTCTTCCACCACACCAGCGAGACCCCAGGCCTACTGGCCGAGCATGACGCGACGACAGTAGATGCCTGCCATGCGCTGTCCATCCGACTTCGGCGGTGATGGCAATGTCCTTGGCTGCCTGCTCCAGCTCAAAACGTCTGCTCAGGCCTGGCTGATATCCAGCAATCGAGGCCTGGCAATCGCCAGATAATCCTGCGTATCGAGCACCATCGACGCATCCAGCCGACCCGCGTTGAAGGCTATTTCGGCGTAGCCTGTGGTCAATCCCGGATCGACGATCAATTGAATCCGCTCATCGAAAACAAAAGGAGGGATGGCGCCGATCCGGCACCCGGTCAGTTCCATGGCGGTTTCGGCCTTCACCAGCTCGGCTTTTTTCCCACCCAGGGCCGCTCCGACTTTCTTCATGTCCAGCTTCTGATCGCCCGGCAGTATCACCAGTGCATAAGGTCCGGCCTTACCCTTGAGGGAGCAAAGCATGGCCTTCGCGCCTTGGCCGGGCTCGGTGCCACGGATTTCGGCGACGCGCGCCGACTGGCCCTCGGCATCGTGCATCAACACCCGGTAGGAGGCTGAGCGAGCATCGAGCAGTGCCACGAGGCGATCGAACATGGGATGCATGGAGTTTTCCTCGGGTTTACAGGAACAGGTCGTAGGACAGTTTGCTGATCAGGATCACCAGTAATACCAGGAATAGAGCCCGGACAAAGGGCACGCCTTTATGAACCGCCAGCCAAGTGCCCGTGAGCGCGCCCAGGATGTTGAATGCCGCCATGGGGATTGCGATCAGGTAGAGCACGTTACCCGTCGGAATGAAGAATATCAGTGCCGCTACGTTGGTCGCGATGTTCACCAGCTTTGCCGATGCCGAGGCATGAAGAAAGTCGAAGGCGAAGCAGCGAATAAACAGGAAGATCAGGAAGCTGCCAGTGCCGGGACCGAACAGACCATCGTAGAAACCGATAGCGCCGCCGATGACGATCGCCAGCAGTTTTTCCTGGGTACCGATGTGCATGGGTTTATGCAGGGCGCCGAAATCTTTTTTCCAGAAGGTGTAGATCGCCATCAGAACAATCAACACCAGCACCGCCGGCCGGATCATCGACTGGGGTACGAACGACACCGTGGCGGCTCCGAAGAAAGCCATGACAAAGGCCGCGCAGGCGGCGGGGATCACAAGGCCCCAATCGATCACCACCTTGCGCACGAAGGACCGGGCCGCGAATGCCGTGCCGCAGGCGGCCGCGACCTTATTGGTCCCCAGCAGCGCCGCCGGTTGAGCGGTGGGTAGCACGTTGAATAGCGCGGGAATCTGGATCAGTCCGCCGCCGCCCACCGCCGCATCGATCAGGCCGGCGGCGAAGGCGAACACGCAAAGGATGACAATATCGACCATGAAATCAGGCTCTGGCTATGTAGGGCTGATGAGGGTCCAGCGGCACCACGCGTGCCGGATCGTTGACCCCGAAGACACGCAGCATCCAGCGATCACGGCCGTCGTAGCGGGGGGTAAAACCATCCCGGGCGTGCAGGGTTTGCTGGTTCTTGAAAATCAACATGTCCCCTGGTTGCAGCAGTATGTGGTGCACGACATCGGGATGATTGGCGGCGGCGGCGAACAGTTGCAGGGCAAACTGCGCATTGGCGCAGGTCGTTTCGACACTCGCTTTGTTGTAGCGGCAATACAGGCCAGCGGTTGCGCTTCTGTACAGCAAGGGGACGTTTTCCAGCACATTCCCCTGTTTGCCGAAAGAGGCCGGTCGGCGAACGGTGAAGTTCGGACGTGACAATTCTTCTTCGACGCAGGCCGGCAGAATGGCCAGCACCTCGTCAATGGCGACGATGCGCGTCGGCACGTCGAGCTCGCAGCGCAGGCCGGTCAGGGACAGGTACTCCGGACAGGCCGACAACTGCGAGACGGGTTCGCAGGTCAACGGCAGGTGAGGATTGTCGACATGCATGTCCAGATCTGCGCGCGAGCCATAGGAGCTCTTTTCAGTCTCTCGCTTGTGCTTGGGCGACACGTGACGGAACACTGTGTTGTTGCTTTCACCCTCGTATGCCAGCGGGCGGGTTTGCAGCGTTTGCAGCACGGACAGAATAGCCCCGGCCAGAATCGACAAGTTCTCGATACCCGGCTCCAGGTCGTAGGGCGTGGCGGGCAGTTGCGGGTCCAGCGGCAGCCCCCTGACGATCATCGCCACTTCACGGGCCTGGGGAAAATTACGTAGCTGCTGGATTTTCTCGGTGCACAGGACACTTTCCAGCAACAACCCCAGGGCCGGCATGTGGCGGATACCCGAGGCGCTATCGGTCACGTCCAGCGATGCCAGACCAGCCTGAAGTGTGCGTTGTTCTTCGAGCGACAGATGAATTTGCGGTATCTCCCGTCGGGTCGAAGTCACTGATTTTTTTTCCAGCCCTTCATGAGTTGCTTCATCAACACACGCTGCGGCTTTCCCGATTACTTCATCCAGCTTCGACACGTCCTTGCGCTCCTGTTTGCCCCATCCTTGTGGGTTGAACGGGAAGGTTAACGGAAGGGCCTTTTTTGTGTTGCAATGCCGCGTTGTGAAAAACGCAATGAGGTGGACAGTGGCATTGAATATGTTGGCGGAACTTGAAGCTTTCGCCACCGTGGCTCGCAAGCGCAGCTTCGTCGCCGCGGCACGGACGCTGGGACGCTCCCCCAGCGCACTGACCCGCGCCGTTCAAGCCCTGGAGGAAAGTGTGGGGCTCAAGTTGTTCAATCGCTCGTCCAACGCCGTGAGCTTGACCGAAGCGGGCGAATGCTTATTGCCCCACGCCTACAAAATGCTCGACCTGCAACGTGAGGTGGATGAAGACCTGGCCGGTCTCAGCGGCCTGGCCTCCGGCTGGATTCGTTTTTCCGCCCCCGAGTTTCTCGGACACGGGGTATTGCCCCGGTTGATCGCGCAATACTGCGAGCGTTATCCCGACGTTAATATCGATGTGATTTTCACCGATGAGATCATCGACCCGGCCAAGAGCAAACTGGACTTTTCGATTCGCGGCGCGTTTCCACAATCCAGCGACTTGATCGGCTTTGCGCTCTGGAATTATTCACGTTATTTGTATGCCAGCCCCGACTACCTGGCGCGCAACGGTATGCCCGACTCCATCGAGGCACTGGAGTCGCATTCGCTGATTCTGCATACGGCGCCGCGGATTCTCAAGGAGTGGAATTTTCGCAGTGAGGAGCAGGCCATCAGCTTTCGGGTTCATCCAAAATTTCGTTTCAGCTCCGGTCTGGCGGTATTCCAGGCAGCCCTGGCGGGCGTCGGGATCGCCCGCTTGGCGGATTGGATGGCGGAGCCCGAAGTAGAAGCGGGGCGCCTGCTCCGGGTTTGTCCTGAGTACAAGCTCACCTCCAGCAGCGGTGAGAGCCCACAGATGCACGCGGTGTACCCGGCCGCAAATTTGCCGCTGCGGGTCAAGGCATTGATGGAGATGATCCGTGGCTTAGGTGAAAGCCTGGAATGTAAACGCGGCTCAGCACTGATATGAGGCCACGGGTCGTTCAGCCCTGTCCTACTCTTCTTTGTGAGAGGCAGCGGCGATCCCTACAAATGCCTGAGGCCGGGGCCGTCGGGTCAATAGCGATGACTTCCAGATAGAAACTCGTGCCCAGTCGCAGCAGTTTGTTGTGGGTTCCCATAAGCGGATGACAACCGCCTTGGTTTTGTAGTGAGCGGGCTTGTCCCGCGCTGGGTGGCGAAGCCGACCCAAAACAAGTCGCCCCAATTTAACCTGACACACCGCGGCGGTCCGATTGGGGCGGCTTCGCCACCCAGCGCGGGACAAGCCCGCTCACTACAGGGGGTATTTGTCAGCCTTTGAAAGTGTAGATACCTATGCCCTGACGGAGGAAGGACGTGAACACTACATTCAGGGGAATTGCCCCGAGCTGATCGATCAATATCACGGGTTATACATTCCCTCCCGCGCCTCGCCATTGTGCATTGCCTATGCGCCTTGAACTGCGCAGGTGCGTCATGACCTGGCGGAATACCCCCATGCACATTGGTTGATTGCACCTTTGGCCGCTTAAACGGTTATCTATAGCCACGCGAAGACTTCCAGGCGAGTGACCGGCAGCAGGATGCTGCGGTGCACGCTATCCAAACTAAAAAACAGTCTGCAAGGGGAATGGCTCATCATGAAATATCCATTGCGTCCGTTGGTGTTCTGGCCAACGTTCCTGATTCTGCTGGCGGCGGTGGTCGCCAGCTACATCGACCTGAATGCCTTCCTTGCGGTGAGCAAACAGCTCAACACCTTGATCCTCACGAACTTCTCCTGGCTGTTCAGCGCCGGCTCGTTTGCCATGGTTGTGCTCACCGCTATCGTCTACTTCTCCGCGCTGGGCAAGGTGCGTATCGGCGGTGCAGACGCCCAGCCGTTGCTGAGCAAGTGGCGCTGGTTCATGGTGGCGCTGTGCACCACGCTGGCGGTGGGCGTGCTGTTCTGGACCACCGCCGAACCGCTCTATCATCTGTATGGGCCGCCGACCAGCCTGCCGATCGAGGCGGGCAGCGCGGCGGCGAAGAGCTTTGCCATGTCGACGATGTTCCTGCACTGGACCATCACGCCCTACGCCATTTACCTGGTGCCCTCGCTGGTGTTTGCGCTGGTGTTCTACAACCGTCGCAGCAACTTTTCCATCGGCGCCATGCTCGAGCCGCTGCTCGGCAGCGCGCGGGTCAAGCGCTACGCCGGGCTGATCGACACCCTGGCGATGTTCGCCCTGGTGGCCGGCATGGCGTCGTCGCTGGGTACTGGCGCGCTGACCTTGGCCGGTGGCCTGGCCCAGTACATCGGCGGTGAAACCACGCCGTTACGCCTGGCCGTCATCATTACGATCATCGTCATCACCTTTGTCGCGTCGGCCGCCAGCGGCCTGCAGAAGGGCATTGTGATGTTGTCGTCATTCAACACCTGGATCATGCTGGCCCTGGGGCTGTTCGTGCTGTTGTGCGGGCCGACCCTGTACATGTTCAGCCTCGGCGTCGAGTCGCTGGGTGTGTACCTCGACACCTTCTTCAGCCGCAGCCTGTTCACCGGCGCCGCCAGTGGCGACAGCTGGCCACACAGTTGGACAGTGTTCTACTGGTCGGTGTGGTTTGCCTGGGCGCCGGTGAGTGCGCTGTTCCTGGGCAAGATCGGCCGTGGTTATACCGTGCGTGAATTCATCCACATCAACATGCTCTACCCGGCGCTGTTCACCGCGGTGTGGATTTGCATCTTCTCCGGCACCAGCCTGTACTTCGACGCTCTGGGCGACGGCAGCCTCAACCGCGTGCTGAACGAGCAGGGCGTGGAGCACGTGCTGTACCAGATGTTCCAGCAGTTGCCGGCCAGTGGCCTGATGATCGCATTCCTGCTGTTCGTGGCGTTCATCTCGTTTGTCACCGCGGCGGACTCCAGCACCGATGTGATCGCCAACCTGTGCAGCAAAGGCGTGACGGCCGATTCCGACCTCGACGGCAACCCGCTGTTGAAAATTATCTGGGGCCTGATCATCGGTACGGTGTCGTGGGTGATGGTCGCGTTTGTCGGGGTTGACGGGGTGAAGATGCTGTCCAATCTCGGCGGCTTGCCGGGGATGATCCTGGTATTGCTCGCCAGTACTTCGCTGATCTTCTGGCTGAAAAACCCGGCGCTGCTCGAGGTGAAAAGCCCCATGCCGGCCACTGAAACCGAGCTGGGTGGCGCCGACTCCGTGGCTGAGTTCGCCCGCTGAGCCATACAACCCGTGTGTTTCCCTCTGCGCTTTTTTCCGGCGCGAGGGAGCCGTTTGCCCGCACTGAATGCGTTTGGAGTTACCGATGGAAATCGTTACCGAGTTTGCCTATACGGTCCGTGAAATCGAGCACTGCCTGATCCCCTTGAAGGACGGCACACAGTTGGCCGCCCGCATCTGGCTGCCGGACGTCGCCGGCGCGCAGGCCTTCCCGGCAATCCTGGAATACCTGCCGTACCGCAAGCGCGATGGCACCGCCGTGCGTGATGCGCTGACTCACCCGTGGATGGCTGGGCAGGGCTATGTCTGTGTGCGTGTGGACATGCGCGGCAACGGCGAATCCGAAGGCTTGATGGCCGACGAATACCTGGCGCAGGAGCAGGATGACGCCCTCGAAGTGATCGAGTGGCTGTGCCAGCAACCTTGGTGCGATGGCAACGTCGGCATGATGGGCATCTCCTGGGGCGGTTTCAACAGCCTGCAAGTCGCGGCGCGCCAGCCCGAGGCGTTGAAGGCGATCATCACCCTGTGCTCCACCGATGACCGTTTCGCCGACGACATTCACTACAAGGGCGGCAACCTGTTGATGGAGAACTTCGGTTGGGCCGCCACCATGCTCAACTTCAGCGCTGCGGTGCCCGACCCGTTGCTGGTCGGCGACGACTGGAAAAGCCTCTGGCATCAACGCCTGGAAGCCATGCCGCTGCTCGCCGAAACCTGGCTGCAACACCAGACACGCGATGACTACTGGCGCCACGGCTCGGTGTGCGAGGATTACTCGCAGATCAAGGCGGCGGTGTATGCCGTGGGCGGCTGGGGCGATGCCTACCGCAATACCGTGTCGCGCCTGATGCAAAACCTGCCCGGGCCGAAGAAGGCCATGATCGGGCCGTGGATTCACAAGTACCCGCATTTCGCCGTGCCCAATCCGGCCATCGGCTTTCTGCAAGAAGCCAAACGCTGGTGGGATCACTGGCTCAAAGGCCTCGATAACGGGGTGATGAATGACGCATCCTGCACTTTTTACCTACAGGATATTCTGCCGCCGAAGGGCAGTTATGCCGAACGGCCGGGGATCTGGGTGCAGACAGCCGGCTGGCCGGACCCGCAGGTGCAATGGACCGATTTCAGCCTGGGCGAAGAGGGCCTTGAAGCCGGCGCGCAGGTCTTGAGCACACCGCGCAGCATCTGCTCGCCGCTGACCACCGGCCTGCATCAGGGTGAGTACTGCGCCATCTGGTTTGGCCCCGATGGCCCCACGGACCAACGTCGCGATGACGCCCATTCGCTGTGCTTCGACTCCCAGCCACTGACCGAGCCGTTGGCGCTGCTGGGCGATGCACGCCTCAAACTGCGCCTGGCCAGCGACACCGCCTGCGGGCAATTGGTCGCGCGCCTGAATGCGGTGGCGCCGGATGGCCAAGTCACGCAGATCAGCTATGGCGTACTCAATCTCACGCTTCGTGAAGACCTTTCCCAGGTCACACCTGTCGTCCCGGGCGAACCGATGGACGTGCATTTGAACCTCGACCACATCGGCATGCGCCTGCCCGTCGGCTATCGTTTGCGCCTGGCGCTGAGTACGGCGAGCTTCCCGCTGCTGTGGCCAAGTCGCGAGCTGACCACGCTGACCTTGCTGCCGGCCCTGCAAACCTTGCAGTTGCCGGTGTTTACCGGCGCGGCCGTCGCTTGCCCGTTCGAGGCGCCCCAATCGGCGACCCCGGTGAACCTGGAAGTGCTGCGTGCCGCCGCGCCGAAACGCACGCTGAGCGAAGACGTGGGCAGTGGCGAAGTCTGCGTGACCATCGAAGACGACCTGGGCGCGGTGCGGTTTACCGACCATGGCCTGTCGGTGGACCAGCGTTGCACCGAGCAATACCGCACCTTGCCGTGGGACCCATTGTCGACCCGTGCCGATATCGAGTGGCATTACCTTGTCGGCCGCGACGCATGGGCCGTGGAAGTGGAAAGCCGCTTGAGCGTGCACGCCGATGCGCAGTGGTTTTACATCGAGGCGGAGCAGACGGCCTGGGAAAATGGCCAGCTGGAACACCGCCGGCAATGGAGTAAACGTGTGGCGAGGGTCGCGCTGTGAGCCGGCAACTGGCAGGATGCATGCCACGTTGATCTTCTCGGGCCTGGTTACAACCGGGCCCGTATTTGCCGATGGAAGTGCTCATGTCGCGCCGAAACGTCGATCTTCCGCCGCTCAACTGTCTGCAGACCTTCGAAGCGGCGGCCCGTCATTTGAGCTTTACCCAGGCGGCCCATGAACTGAACCTGACCCAGAGTGCGGTCAGTCGCCAGGTCAAACGCCTGGAGGAAGACCTGGCGCGTCCGCTGTTTTATCGGCTGGCCCAGGGTCTGAGCCTGACACCCGCCGGCGTGCGTTACTTTCGCACCATCCAGCGCCTGTTGCGCGAACTCGACCGTGAGTCCGCCGAGTTGCGCCGTCGCGGCGCCGATCGCCAGTTGACCCTGGCCAGCACACCCACCATCAGTTCTATCTGGCTCGCCGGCTTGTTGCCGCAGTTCCAGCGCGAACACCCGGACCTGGATATCCGCGTCCTGTGCAGTGAAAGCCCCAGCCATCTGGATGTCAGTGAATATGACCTGGGCCTGTTTTATCACTTGGATGAACTGCCAGCGCCCCACGGCCTGGAATTGTCGCCGGTGTTCGCCAGCGAGCAGGTCATCACCGTGTGCAGCCCCGGCTACCTGGCGCGCCACGGCCCGATTCGCGACGTGCACCATTTGCTGCACGCCCACACGTTGCTGATCGTGGAAGACCACTACCACGACTGGCTGACCTGGGCCGACTGGTTTGCCGGCGTCGGTGCCGACTACTACACCCCACGCCATGCGCTGCGTACCAACAGCTATCAACTGGTGATGCAATCGGCGGTAATGGGGCATGGCGTGGCGCTCGGCTGGAAGAGCCTGCTGGACGGCGAATTTGCCGCCGGCCGCCTGCAAATGGCCCTGCCGGACGCCCTGCACAGCCAGGGGCGCTTGCACTTGATGCAGCCCTTGCACCGTAACCCGCCCGCGGCGGCGCGCAGTTTTCAGCAATGGCTGCTGGCGAGTGGGCAAGCCCCAATGCCGATCAGTTAAGCGAACGCAATGCTCAAAGCAACGAGGATTAAATGTGGGAGCGGGCTTGCTCGCGAAAGCGGTGTGTCAGTGAATACATCTTTGACTGAACCACCGCCTTCGCGAGCAAGCCCGCTCCCACAGGGAGATTCATCAATCTTGTAATATGTTTCCAGGCGCGGGTGTCACTGTGACACGTTGCGGCTGTGCCGGTAGTCGCTGACCGCTTCATACACCGCCTTGCGCAAGCGGTTGATGCCGCCGACAGGGCGGTGTTCCGCGACGCCGAACCAGGGGTTGAACGATTGGTTGTCGCACGCCAGGTTCTGCTCGGGCGTGTCGAAATCCTGTGCCGGGATACGCACCTTGGCCACGGTTTCATAGGGCGCATCGCTCTCCTTCCATTCGATGCTGGTGTCTTCGATCGGCATGAATTTCTGCGGATTCTGGCGCTGGATCTGTAGCACGAAACACGCAGGCACGCGGTCGGTGGACAGCTGCTGGCTCAAGGCGCCGCGCAGGAAGTTCGGCAGGTCCTGGTTCTGCCTGGGCAGTTGATACTGCGGGCAACTCTGCGGGTCGGGGGCGACGCGGAACTTGGCGTTGGCCGCGCCGAACTTGTAGGGCGAGACCGAAAAGTACGTCGTCTGCGTCGGGCTGGCCGGTGCGGGCGCCAGGGTCGCCAAAGCGATGAACAAGTGGCGCACTTGCCAGCTGCGCGGGTCGACCTTGGGGAAGAACGCCAGCACTTTCTTGCCATCCGCTTGCGCGCCGATGTTCTGCGCGTACTCCGCCACGTCGCTGACAAAGAAGTTCGGGTGGCTGAACATCACGAAGTCCTGCTCCGTGCGGGTTTGCTGATCGGCCAACAGTTGCTTGCCCGGCACGTCCAGCAGCTTGAGCGCCATGCCGCGCGCATCGCGGATGCTGTCGAACTGCGGGTAGGCGTTGCCGTTGGACAAGCGCATCAGCGCCTGCCAAGTCTTGCCAGGCTCGGCGAACACGCCCTGGCGCAGCGTCGGATCGAGGTCGGCCAGCACGCTGACTTCGGCTTTCACGCAGCCATGGGCCTTGGCGTGGGCGTCGCGCAGGTAGCGCGTGCCCTCGCGGTGCTGGTCGACGATGCGCACCGCCGTCTGGATGATGCCTTGGGTCATCGCCGCTTCGCCCGGCGGCACTTGCTCATCGGCCGACACCGGGCCGCTGTGCTGCCAGGCGTACCAGGCAGTCGCCGCCAGCCAGACGAGCAGGCCGAGGCACGCCAGCCACAGCAAGGTCTTGCCGAGAAACGCGCCGATGCGCAGCCAGAGGCGGGCGAGCAGGGAAGGTCGGTCGTATCGGGAACGGATAATCATGGCAGTTGTTGCTCCAGCGGGCCGCCCAGCACTTTGAGGTATTCCAGCAGCGCCCAGCGTTCCTGCGGCGCCAAGCCGCGGCCGATGACGCCATTGCCACGCTTGCCGGCACGGAATTCGTGGCCGCTGTTGTGGTTGCCGGTGATTCTGGTATCGAACAGGAAGGCATTCTTGAACGCGCCGGTCTCAAAGCCGAGATGGCGCGGGTCATAGTTGAAGGTGCCTTTATAGAAGGTGGTGCTGCGCTCGTCCTGGGGCGAAAGCAACTGGTAGATCGTCGGCACTGAACCGTTATGCAGGAACGGTGGGGTGGCCCACACGCCCGCCAGCGGCCGCGCTTTGTAGGCGCGCAATTCGCGCACGCCGATGGGCAGGCCGTAACCGTCCAGGCGCGGACGTTCGGCCGGGGTCACGCCGGCGGCACGGTAGGCATGGGCTTCGACGAAGGCAGTGACGTACGCCAGGCCCTTGGCCACGGACATCTTCTTCAGGTCCAGGGGCTCGCTTGGCGTGGGGTGCAGCTCGACATTGAGCTGGGCCAGTTCCGCAGGCTCCCATTGCAGCGCGCTGAGGTCGTAGCGCTGGTCGGCAATGTTGCTGGCGGTGCTGGGGTCGGTGCCGATGTCATCCACGGGCAGCATGTTCAGGTGCTGCACGGGGTGGCCATTGTCCTCGGTGACACGGGGCACATGGCAGCCGGCGCAGTTCTCGGCGAACAGCGCGCGGCCTTGGGCGGCAAGTGGCTTGTCGATGGCGCCGAACAGCTCCTCGGGCCAGGTTGGCGGCTTGAGACGCTGCAAGGTTTCTTCGATCAGGCTGAGGTCGCGCACGCGTACGCTGGACGGGTAGCGCGCATCGCCCTGGAGTGGCTGGCCGGCGGCGTCAAAAAAGGCCAGCGTCGCGCCAACACCCAGGGCCTCACCGATATTGCGCGCCATGGGCTGCTGGGCGGAGCCGTTCCATTGCACCCAGTCGAAGGTCCAGATATCCCACAATTGCGGGTAGTCCACCGGTGCGTTGGCGACGCGATAATTGTCTGGGGAAATGGCATCGCCAAAGCTGGCGTTGGCAATACGGCCAAAGGCGTCCGTGCGGCCGGGGCCTTCTTCTGTAGGGTAGAGGCCACGGTGGGTGTCGTTCCAGGCCACCTTGAGGAACTGGTTCAGCGAGGCTTTGAAGTCCTGGCGCAGTTTCGTGTGCTCGGCCTCGTAGCGATCCCCCAGTACCTGGCGGGCAAAGCGCTCGAACTTCCACGGGTTGTAGTAGGTGGCCGCAAGGCTCGCGACCAGGGCCTGGCCGAAACTGCCGCCGCGCAGGGTCGGCACGCTGGAAGGCAGCACATGCTGGGCGGATCCGCCGTCGATGCGCAGGGCCTGGTTATTGAAGTGCAATTGGCCGGTGTGGCAGGCGGCGCAGGTGATGTCCAGGTATTCGACGTTGCTGCCGGCGTTCTTGTGCCGGGCGAACCCCACCGGCAGGTTGCCGGGGTTTTGCGCGGTAGGCACCTGCTTGGGGTCCACCAGGAAACCGAAGCGCGCCAGATAATCCGGCGCGGCGAAGCGTTGCTCGGAAAACGGCAGCTCCAGGGCGGTGAACCAGTCGTAGTGCAGGCCTTTTACCTGCGTGCCCTGGGGTGTGAAGTAGTAGGTCTGGCGGTCGGCTGCACTCCATTGCTCCTGGTAATGCACCTGCTCCACCGGCACGTAGTCGGGCAGCTTGGGGTTGATGGTGTAATAGATCACCACGGCCAGCAAAAGGGCCACAAGGGTGAATACCAGCAGTAGAACACGGGAAAAAATGCGCAAGAGGGCTATCCTTGTCTCGGTCTTGTCGAGTCGTCTCGTTGTTATGCCACTACGCCACAGGTGCGGCAAGTGGCCATGAGCCTGGCGACAGGCAGTCCGCGATCCGTCGCGGGCTTCCATCATGAATGAAAATGCGTTTAAACACGTGAACTTATCAGACGTTTCCTGCTCACATGCCGGTAGCCATTGGTCGTGGCCGCCTGATAAGCTCGCGACTTTATTCGAATGCCCTTTTGGCGCATGAACAAGGAAATAGCATGAAACAGCATCGGTTGGCGGCGGCGGTGGCCCTGGTTAGCCTGGTACTTGCGGGTTGTGATTCGCAGACCAGCGTAGAGCTGAAAACCCCGGCGCAGAAAGCTTCCTACGGCATCGGCCTGAACATGGGCAAGAGCCTTGCCCAAGAAGGCATGGATGACCTGGATTCCAAAGCAGTAGCCCAGGGCATCGAAGATGCCGTCGGCAAGAAAGAGCAGAAGCTCAAGGACGACGAACTGGTTGAGGCGTTTGCCGCACTGCAAAAGCGTGCTGAAGAACGCATGACCAAGATGAGCGAAGAGTCGGCAACCGCCGGCAAGAAATTCCTCGAAGACAACGCCAAGAAAGACGGCGTCGTCACCACCGCTTCCGGCCTGCAGTACAAGGTCGTGAAGAAAGCCGATGGCCCTCAGCCTAAGCCGACTGACGTGGTGACCGTTCACTACACCGGCAAGCTGACCAATGGCACTACCTTTGACAGCTCCGTGGATCGCGGCAGCCCGATTGACCTGCCGGTCAGCGGCGTGATCCCGGGTTGGGTCGAAGGCCTGCAACTGATGCACGTGGGCGAGAAGGTCGAGTTGTACATCCCGTCCGACCTGGCCTACGGCGCACAGAGCCCGAGCCCGGCGATCCCGGCCAACTCCGTGCTGGTATTCGACCTGGAGCTGCTGGCCATCAAGGACCCAGCCAAGGCTGAAGCCCCTGCTGCACCGGCTGCCAAGAAGTAACAGGCGCCTGAACACCCAACGCCCCGTCTCGACGGGGCGTTGTTGTATCTGGCGTTACCTACCTCCACATGTGTTCGCCGGGCACCTACACAATTCTGTAGTGAGCGGGCTTGCCCCGCGCTGGGGGGCGAAGCCGCCCTAAACCAAGCACTGGGTTGTTTCGGTTAAAACTGAGGTGTCTGGATTAGGGGCGGCTTCGCCCCCCAGCGCGGGCGGTGCGACGATTCGACAAGCCCGCTCATTACAAATCCAAACGAACGTCCATACCTGGCAACAGTCTGATATAAGACTCGAGCACGGGTATCCGCACAGCAACGCCAAGTCAATGAAATCTTGGGTTTTTTTTCAGTGCGCAAAAAACGCCCGATCTGACTGCAAGCCTTGTAACCCGTGGCTTTCAGCCCGGAAAACAGGCTCTGTTCACAAGGTTATCCACAATTTGTGTGGATAACCTTTTATGTCGCCTGGAACTGGAGTGACAAATGAAACCACCCTTCAATTTCACCCGTTTCCTACCCATGGCCGCACGTCTGCTGGGTCGTGGACGTTTGCCGACGCTGCTGTTTGCCGTCGCCGCCAAAGGCTCAAGCCAGGGCAATCGCCTGGGCAAGCTCAAGGATGATCTCAAGCTGCTCCAGGCCCTGTGCCTGGCCTACTGGCGCGGCGAGTACCGGGCGATCAGTGTCAAGGCGCTGATCTCGGTGGTAGCGGGGCTGATGTACTTCGTGAGCCCGATCGATGCGATCCCGGATTTCCTGCCCATGTTTGGCATGCTCGATGACATCGCCGTGCTGGCGTGGGTCATGAAGACCCTGGACGGCGAACTGAGCGCTTTTCGCGCGTGGCGTGACGCCCAGCGTCCGGAAAAGCTCGCCGTGGTTGAGCGCCTGCCAGCGACGCCAGCCTTGCTGTCCAAGGAAAACCCGCAAAAAAACGGATGACACGGCATATCCCCCTGCGACCTTTGTGGCTGTTAGGATTACACTCCTAAGGAAGAGCTTAAGGAAAAAGCCTACTAAGCAAGTGCAGTTATCCTACGGGGCAGTCATGGATATTCAGATAATTACACGCGATGGCGCACCCGAATACGCGGTGCTGCCATGGGACCAGTACCAGGCGCTGCTAAAGGCCGCCGGTCAGCAACAACCTTCGCCGCCTCCTTCTTCATCGCCTGCCCAAGCCGCTTGCGAACAGGTGCTGCGCCCGCTCGCAGACCTGCGCGGCTTGCGCGAGGCCAAGGGCCTGGCCGTCGAGACCCTCGCCCGCACCGTGGGTATCAGCCCTTCCTATCTCGGATTGATCGAAAGCGGTGAACGCCAGCCGGATGCCGCAATTCGCCGCAGCCTGGCCTGGGAATTGGGCGTTGCAGGATGGAGGGATGAATCTTGAGCCTACGTATCAGTCGCCAGCATTGGGATGGGTTGCTCAATGAGCTGGATCAGGCGCGCCGCCAGCGGCATCTGCTGACCTACCGCGCGTTGCTCGAGCGCCTGCAGTTCCCCACGCCGGCCATGCAAACCCTGGCCGCCGCGCTGGAGCACTTGGCCGCGCTGGACGCCAAGGCCGAACAGCCGTTGCGCAGCTCGCTGGTGATCAGCCAGGGTGCCAGCCGCCTGCCGCGTACCGGCTTCTTTGAGTGTGTAGAGCGCCTGGGGCGTTTCAGCGGGCCGTCCGATGGCGTGGCCGCTGCCTCCTGGCATGCCTCGGAGGTGGTGCGGGTGTTCGAATACGCGTACCCGGAATCCGCCGAGGCTTAAATAGCTTGAGGTAGAGCATCCATGCTGTCGATCACATGGATGCTGTAGCCGGCAACGTTCTTGGCATGGTGCTTGGCCTGCGACGCCAACTCCGCCAGTTGGCTGGCGTCCAGATGCCCGCAGGCCTCTGGATATAAATGCACCACGCCGATGGACAGCGACAGCAGTGCAAACTCCTGGCGTGCGCCCTGGCGGTTCAACGCTACGAAACAGCCTGCATCGAGGTGTTCGGCACGGTAGAAGCGCCGGCATTGGGTGTGGAAGTCATCCAGCAGTTGATTGAGCCGCTTGCGCCAATCCTGCGGGCCCAGTACCAGCAAAAAGTCATCGCCCCCGATATGCCCGACAAAGTCGCGGCTGGGATCGACGCGGTCGTTGAGGCACTGCGCCAGGCACAACAGCACTTCATCCCCACGTCCGTAGCCGTAGATATCGTTGAATGGCTTGAAGCTGTCAATGTCCACGTAGCAGATCACCGACTCGCGCTGTTGTTGCAGCAGGCGCGTCAGGCATTGCTGGATCGGCACATTGCCCGGTAGCAGGGTCAGCGGGTTGGCATAACGCGCCTGCTGGATTTTCAGCTCGGTAATCAGCTTGAGCACGTCGATCACCCGGCCCAGGCCCAGGTAGTCGCCGTTGAGCGTGATGATGAAATCTTCTTCGATGCGCTGCCGGGCACGACTGGTCAGCAGGCGGCTGACCTGTTGCAGGGACTGGCTCAGCTCGACGGCGAGAAAGTCGATACTCATCAGGCGGCTGATCGGCTTGCGCGCAAACAGGTCGGTCGCGAACGGCTTGAGCAGCGCATCCGACAGCGAGTGCCGGTGCACGATACCGATCGGTTGCCCACGTGCGTCCAGCACCGCCAGGGAGTTGAGGTTGGCCTGGCGACGAAAGGCTTCAAGCACCTGGGCAGTGGCGGTGTCCTGGTCCACTGCCGGCTGTTCGTTGAGCAGCGCGCTGAGGTCACTGCCTTCGTCGTTCAGTGCCACGTTGGCGCTGTCCGGCTTGGGCAACATCAGGCGCGCTTCTTGCGGCGGCTGCTCTTGCGGGCGGCAAAGCAGGTAGCCCTGGACCAGGTCCACGCCCATTTCCGTCAGTACAGCCAACTCTTCGGGCAACTCGATGCCTTCGGCAATCACCTGGGCGCGCGAAGCCTTGGCGATCTGCAGGATGGAGCCGACGAACTCGCGCTTGAGCGCGTCCTGATGAATGCCATCGATGAAATGCCGGTCGATTTTCACGTAGTCCGGGCGCAGCTCCGACCACAACCGCAGGCTGGAGTACCCGGCGCCGAGGTCATCGAGGGCGATGGCGAAACCCATGTCACGGTAATGATGCAGGGCGGTTTGCAGCAGGTCGAAGTCGTCGGTCGGCGTCTGCTCGGTGAGTTCGATCACCACTTGGCTGGGCGGGATACCGAAGTCGCGCAGCAGTTGCAGGGTGCGCCCCGGTTGGTGCGCGGTTTCCATCAGGGATTCCGGCGAGATATTCAGGAACAGCTTGCCCGGCAGTTTCTGTTCGTTGAAGCGTCGGCACGCGCTTTCGCGGCACGCCATCTCCAGTTCGCTGAGGCGCCCGGCATGACGGGCCACGGAGAACAGCGCGATTGGCGAGTGCAGCGGGCTGTTGGAGGGGCCGCGGCTAAGGGCTTCGTAGCCGAGAATGCGCCGTTCGGACAGGCAAATGATCGGTTGGAACAGGCTGTGCAAACTGCCATGAGCCAGGATAGAGCCCAGTGCATTCAGCTGTTCGGTCATGGTCATGGCGATCTCGATCGAAAAAAAAGGACCGCAGGTTGGAAACCTGCGGTCCTTCATTTCACGACAGAATGATGTCTATATGATGACACTCCAAGGAGGGATCACATTAATTCGCCATCATTTACTGCTTGGCTACCTGCTTGGTGATCTTCAGGTAGTCCAGCAGGATCCGGCCCGTCTCGGCCAGGTAGGCGTCATCTTCCGGTTTGGTTTTTTCCGCTTCGGTCGGCAGCGCATCTTCGTCTTCTTTCTTCAGCTCCTTGAGTGGATCCTCACCCTTGGCCTTGCGGCGGATGTTTTCCAGTACGAGTTGCTTGTTTTCGATATCGGAATGCTGCGCGCGGCGGTCGACTTCGTTGAGGCTGACGGTTTTTTCTTCCATCAGCTTCTTGGCCAGGGCCAGCTTGTCGCGGATGAACACGAACTCGGCATCCTTGGCGGAGCGGGCATCGTGGTCAGCCTTCAACTGTGCCAGGAATGGCTTGAACGGGTCCGACGCCGGCTTGATCGCAGGGCGGATGGTGTCCCACGGCATGGCTTCGGGCAGGGCACTTTCGCCGATTTCCTTGGTGTCGATGATCGATGGGAAATCAATGTCCGGCAGTACGCCCTGATGCTGGGTGCTCTGCCCGGAAACCCGGTAGAACTTGGCCAGTGTCAGTTTCAGCTCGCCATGGTTCAGCGGCTGGATCGTCTGCACGGTGCCTTTGCCGAAGGTCTGGCCACCGATGATCAAAGCGCGGTGGTAGTCCTGCATGGCGCCGGCGAAAATCTCCGAAGCCGATGCCGACAGGCGGTTGACCAGCAACGCCATCGGGCCTTTGTAGAAGGCGCCCGGGTTCTCGTCTTCGAGCACGTCGACACGGCCGTCGGCATTGCGGACCAACACGGTCGGGCCCTTGTCGATGAACAGGCTGGTCAGCTCGGTGGCTTCCTGCAAGGAACCGCCGCCGTTGTTGCGCAGGTCGATCACCACGCCGTCGACTTTTTCCTTCTGCAGCTCGGTCAGGATTTTCTTCACGTCGCGGGTGGTGGACTTGTAGTCCGGGTCGCCGGCACGGAAAGCCTTGAAGTCCAGGTAGAAGGCTGGGATTTCAATCACGCCCAACTTGTAGTCCTTGCCATCCTGCTTGAGGTTGAGGACTTTCTTCTGCACGGCCTGGTCTTCGAGCTTCACCGCTTCACGCGTAATGGACACGATCTTGCTGGTCTGGTCGTTCGGTGCGTTGGTGTGCGGAATCACTTCCAGGCGCACCACGCTGCCTTTCGGCCCGCGGATCAGCTTGACCACTTCATCCAGGCGCCAGCCGACCACGTCGACCATCTCTTTGTCAGCCTGGGCCACGCCGATGATCTTGTCGGCCGGGGCAACCTGCTTGGTCTTGTCCGCCGGACCTGCCGGCACCAAGCGCACGATCTTGACCTGGTCATTGTCGCTTTGCAGGACGGCACCGATGCCTTCCAGCGACAGACTCATATTGATATCGAAATTTTCCGCGTTATCTGGCGACAGATAATTGGTGTGCGGGTCGTAGGACATCGCGAAAGTGTTGATATAGGCCTGGAAGATATCTTCGGCGCGGGTCTGGTCCAGGCGCGCGAGCTGATTCTTGTAGCGCTTGGTCAACAGTTCCTGGATGGCCTTGGGTTCTTTACCGGCGATCTTCAGGCGCAGCACTTCGTCCTTGACGCGTTTGCGCCACAGGTCGTCAAGCGCGGCGTTGCTGGTCAGCCAAGGGGCGTCCTTGCGGTCCACCAGGAGGGTTTCCTTCTGGGTGAAGTCGAGCTTGTCGACGCCTTTGTTCAACTCACCCAGGGCGAAGTCCAGACGCGCTTTGACGCGGTCCAGGTAACGCTTGTAGATGGTGAAGCCGGGCTGCAGGTCGCCGCTCTTGAGGAGGTCGTCGAACTGGGTCTTCCACTTGTCGAACTCAGCGATATCGCTGGCCAGGAAGTAGCTGCGCGACGGGTCCAGCAGCTTGAGGTAGCTGTCGTAGATGATCACCGAGCGAGCGTCGTCCAGCGGCGGCTTGCTGTAGTGATGACGCTTGAGCAACTCGACGACGTTGAGGCTGGCAATCACCTCATCGCGATCCGGCTGAAGGTTGTCCCAGCTGTTGGCAGCGAACGTATTGGTCGACATCGACGCGAAGCCGAGACCAATGAAAAGAGCGAGGGCGGTGCTTGGGAACAGATGCTTCATGCTGATTCGACGCGGGGGCAATTGATAACGCATATTAGGCCGTCTTTGAGGGAGCCGGTTCCATATGGTCCGGTCGCATAATGCAAAAAGCCCGGCGGTACAGCGACGGGCTCAGTCCAGACTCACTATGGAGGCACTGTGAGAGCATTGCAAGGCGTTGACGGTCATGTGACGTTGTTAGAACAACCCGGTCCTACAGGCGATGTAGGCCAGGTTCAATTTGCAATGCAGTCAATGTGGGAGCTGGAAGCCAGCTCCCACAGGGATTGGGTTTTCAATTCAAGGGCGTAGTCAGGCCCAATGGTGAATGGGCCAGCCGGCTTTTGCGGCATGTTCGCGCAACACCGGATCAGGGTTCACGACTTGCGGGTGATCGACCTTCAGCAGCAACGGCAGATCATTGCGCGAGTCCGAATAGAAGTACGCCCCTTCCAACGTTTCACCTTCCTGCTCCAACCATTCCAGCAACCGCGTGATCTTGCCTTCGCGATAGGTCAGTACGCCGGCCGTGCGCCCGCTGTATACGCCATGGCTGACGTCAAGGTTGATCCCCAGCACTTCATCGATGCCGATCCGCGCCGCAATCGGCGTGACCAGGTGCGTGCCCGACGCGGAGATCACCAGGATCCGGTCACCGTTTGCGCGGTGACGGGCGATGGTTCTGGTGGCATCGCTGTAGATCAACGGCTCGATCACGTCCTCGACCCAGGGTTCGACAAGGTGCTCGATTTCTGCCGGTGTGCGGCCGATCATCGGCTCCAGGCTGAAGTCCATGAAGTCTTCCATCTTCAGCTTGCCTTGGCTGTAGGCGTCCATCAGTTCATTGTTCCTGCGCATGAACGATTCCGGGTCGACCCAGCCCAGGCGGCCCATCTGTTCGCTCCACAGGGTCGCGCAGTCGCCGTGGATCAGGGTGTCGTCCAGGTCAAAAATTACCAATGCCATCCTTCGTGCTCTCTGAAATAAACGTTGCGTCAGGCTACTTCACACAGGGCGCTCGGGTCGATGGAAAGTGCCAGGCGCTGGCCGTTGGGGTGCAGGTCATCGGCCGAGCGGTTGAGTACGTCCACCACCAGTTCCACGCCGCGCGCTTCGATGCGGTAGCGAATCACGTTGCCCAACAGGCTGTGGCTGCGCACCAGCGCATCCAGTTTGCCCTCGCGGCTCAGCTCGATGGCCTCCGGGCGAATGGCAATTCGCCCTTTGATTGGCCGTTGCAGCAACTGACTGGCCTTGTCGGCATCAAGCAGGTTGTAGTTGCCGATAAACCCGGCGGCAAATACATCCACCGGAGCGGTATAGAGGGTTTCGGCATCGCCGCTCTGCACGATCTTGCCCTGGTTCATCAGGAAGATGCGGTCGGACATGGTCAGGGCTTCTTCCTGGTCATGGGTCACGAAAATCGTGGTCAGCCCCAGCTCGCGCTGGATCTGGCGAATCTGCTCGCGCAAGTGCTTGCGAATACGTGCATCCAATGCCGACAGCGGCTCATCCAGCAACAGCAGGCGCGGACGTGTCACCAGTGAGCGGGCGAGGGCGACACGCTGGCACTGGCCGCCGGACATCTGATGCGGATAGCGTCCGGCCAGGTCTTTGAGTTCCACCAATTGCAGCACTTGCTGCACGCGCTTGTGGCTGTCGTCGGCGTTGACCTTTTGCATGCGCAGGCCGAAGGCGACGTTCTGTTCCACGGTCATGTTGGGGAACAGCGCATAACTCTGGAACACCATGCCGATATGCCGTTTTTGCGGGCTCAGCGGCACGATGTCCTGGCCATCCAGCAGGATTTTCCCGCTGTCTACCGAGGTCAGCCCTGCGATGCAGCGCAGCAGCGTGGACTTGCCGCAGCCGGACGGGCCAAGCAGGGTGACGAACTCACCCTTGGCGACTTCGCAGTTGATATCGCTGAACACCGGGGTGCCGGCGTAGCTTTTTTGCAGGTGTTGGACGCTGACGAAGCTCATTGGCTTTTGTCCTTGTTCAAGATGTTGGCGGCCCAGGTCAGCACCAGCACAAAGAAGAAATAGGAAATCACGACGGCGCTGGTGAAGTGGCCGCTGCTGTTGCGCATGTTGTTCAGGTACACCTGCAGGGTTTCGTAGCGGGTGCCGACCAGGATATTGGCAAACACGAACTCACCGAACAGGAACGAGAACGACAACAGCAGCGCGACCATCAGGCCTTTGCGCAGGTTTGGCAGCACCACCAGGATCGCCGCCTGCCAGGTGCTGGCGCCGAGCAATTGCGAGGCGTCCATCAGGTCGCGCAGGTTGATGGCTTGCAGGTTGTTGGTAATCGCCCGGTACATGAACGGCAAGGCCACGGTGAAATAGCAGCCGATCAGGATCCATGGCGTGCCGACCATCGCCATCGGCCCCGAACCATAAAGTTGCAGCAGGCCCACCGACGACACCACGGGCGGCACCGCAAAAGGCAGCAGGATCAGGATGTTCATCAGCGCGTCGAGCCTGGGGAAGTGGTAATGCACCACGAACAGCAGCGGCAGGATCAGCACCACCGACAGGATCAGCGCGCCGACGCACACCAGCAAGGATTGCCCGAAGGCCATTAAAAAGCGCGGGTCGCTCCACAGCTGTATGTACCACTTCAGAGTAAAGCCAGCCGGCAGGATGGTCGCCGACCAGCTGCTGGCGATCGAGTAGACAAAGGTGCCCACCAGGGGCAGCACCAGGATGGCAAACAGTACGTACACCACGACCCGATGGTAGAGCGAGGCCGGGCCTGCTTCAGCGCGAGACATGGTAGCTCCTCTTGAGCAGCAGTTGATGGACCACGGTGACCACGGTCATCAGGGCCACCAGCACCACGGCCAGGGCGCTGGCCAGGTTCGGGTCAAGCGACACGTCGCCGGACACCAGCCCCGCGATGCGGATCGGCAGCACGTTGAAGTTGCCGGTGGTCAAGGCGTAGACCGTTGCATAGGCGCCCAAGGCATTGGCCAGCAGAATCACGAAAGTCCCCAGCAGCGCCGGAGTGAGCACCGGCAGGCCGATATGCCGCCAGAACTGCCAGCCATTGGCGCCGAGCAGGGCGGCGGACTCGCGCCAGTCTTCGCGCAGCGCGTCGAAGGCCGGGTACAACAGCAACACGCCCAGTGGAATCTGGAAGTAGGTATAGAGAATGATCAGCCCAGTCTTGGAGTACAGGTTGAAATCCTGAATGATCCCCGCCTGCTTGAGCATGATGGTGATGCTGCCATTGAAGCCCAGCAGGATGATGAACGCGAACGCCAGGGGCACGCCGGCAAAGTTGCTGGTCATGTTGGCGAACGCGGTGACGAAATTGCGCAGCGGCGAATCCACGCGCCGCAGGGAGTAGCTGCCCAGCGTGGCGATGATGATGCCGAAGACACTGGAGTAGAAGCTGATCTCCAGACTGAATTGGATGGCTTGCAGGTAAAACTTCGAGCTGAAGATGCGTACGAAGTTTTCCACGCCCCAGCCGGCTTCTTCGGTTTGCAGGCTATTGATCAGCACCCACACCAGCGGTGCGATTTCGAACACGATAAAGAACAGTGCGAAAGGCACCAGGCACAGCAGCGCCAGCCATTTGCCACGGTTCATTTCAACAGCTCCCGGCACACAGGTTTGTCATGGGGCACGCCCAGCAGCTCGCAGACGGTGCCGCAGAGTTCGGTCTGTTTCGGCGCGGCATTGGGGTCCAGGCTGAAGGCTTCACCGAGCACGAACAGCGGCACTTCGCGTTCTTCCGGCAGCAGGCCGTTGTGGGAGCGGTCGTTGTTCATGCCGTGGTCGGCGGTTACCAGCACTTGGTAGCCGGCGTCGAGCCAGGCTTGCAGGTAGTCGGCCAGGATGATGTCGGCCGAGCGTGCGCTGTTGCGGTACTGCGGGGTGTCGAGGCCGTGCTTGTGGCCGGCGTCGTCGATGTTCATCGGGTGCACCAGCAAAAAGTGCGGTGCGTGCTTGAGGCGCAGGCTTTCGGCATCGGCGAACAGGTGGGAATCGGGGTAATGGTCATGCCAGTAGAAATGCCCGTGCTGGATCGCCAGCGCCTTGTCGTCGGTATGACGGTCGCGGGCGGCGAGAAAGGGCGTGCGGTTATACAACTCGCTGACCCAGTGATAAGCCGCCGCCGCCGTGGTAAGGCCGGCGTCGGTGGCGTAATGGAAAATGCTGCGCTGGGTGGACAGGCGCGAGACGTTGTTGTGCACGATGCCGCTTCGGATCGGAGGCACGCCGGTCAGGATGCATTCATACAGCGGGCGGGACAGGGCGGGCAGTTCACATTCCAGTGTGTAGAGAGCTGCGCGTCCTGCGCCGACATAGGCCTGCAAGTGCCCCATGGCGAGCCTCGCAACCTCGAAATTCAGGCCGTCGAGCACGACAAGGATGACAGTGTGCTTCATGGGGGGCTGGCGCTCCGCAACAGTAGGCTTGACTCAAATTCTCTGGCACAACCGGGTCAAAATGTGGGAGCTGGCTTGCCTGCGATGGCGGTGCATCAGTCGACACAGAGGTTGAACGTCAGACCGCTATCGCAGGCAAGCCAGCTCCCACACTGACTGCATTTCAGGCCGGGAACCTGATTACTTCATCTCCACAATGACCTGCTCGTTCCACAACTGCGGCAGCTTCTTGGACGTCGCTTCCCAGGCGTCTGCATCCTTGATCGGCTGCGGGTTGGCCTTGGTGTACTGCTCGCCCGGAATCAGGTTCTTGGCGATATCGGCCGGCAGCTTCAGGTCGGTTTCGGCGCGGATCGGACGTGCATTACCCTTCGCCAGGTTGAGCTGGCCGGCATCGCTGAAGATGTATTCGCGGGTCAGCTTGGCGGCATTCGGGTGCTTGGCATACTTGTTGATGATGGTGGTGTAGCCGGATTTCACCGAGCCATCCGATGGGATCAGCACCACGTAGTCATCCGGGTTGGCCATCTTGGCCTTGTAGCTCAGGCCGTTGAAGTCCCAGACGATACCCACTTCGACTTCGCCTTTTTCCATGGTCGCGATGGTCGGGTTTGACAAGCCGAGACGGCCTTGCTGGGCGATCTTGGTGAAGAACTGCAGGCCTGGAGCGATGTTCTTTTCGTCGCCTTTATTGGCAATGGCCGCGGCGAGCACGGCGTTGGACGCCTGGGCCGCGGTGCTTACGTCACCCACGGAGACTTTGTATTTGCCGGTTTGCAGATCCGCCCAACTGGTAGGGACTTCGGAGCCGTGCAGCAGCTTCTTGTTGACAATAAACGCGATGGTACCGGTGTAGGCCAGGGCCCAATGACCGTCCTTGTCTTTTGCCCAATCCGGCACCGAAGCCCAAGTGGACGGTTTGTAAGGCTGGGTCACCTCCTGCTTCACCGCGATTGGGCCGAATGCTGCGCCCACGTCGCCGATATCGGCGCTGGCGTTGTCTTTTTCGGCCTTGAACTTGGCGATTTCCTGGGCCGAACTCATGTCGGTGTCCATGTGCTTGAGGCCGTACTTGGAGGCGAGGTCTTCCCAGGTGCCTTTCCAGTTGGCCCAGTCATCGGGCATGCCGACGCTGTTGACGGCGCCTTCCGCTTTCGCGGCGGCTTCCAAGGTTTTTAGATCGGTATCAGCGGCCATGGCGGCGGTACACATGGCGATGGTCGAGCCTAACAGTGATGCCAGGAAAAGCTGT
Organism: Pseudomonas cedrina subsp. cedrina; assembly: GCF_001983175.1. Lineage (GTDB taxonomy): Bacteria > Pseudomonadota > Gammaproteobacteria > Pseudomonadales > Pseudomonadaceae > Aquipseudomonas > Aquipseudomonas cedrina. Next base: position 18,650 of record NZ_MNPW01000018.1, on the reverse strand, counting down.
TTCATCCGAAGCTCCTTTGGGCGTTTTCAACGCGGCGTTTATTCAGGCGGTGTTGTTGGTCTAGGTCAGAGCAATACCTGAGCCAATCTAGACGGGATGGATGACAGTTTCATGTCGATGTCGTTTTCAAAGCCGTGAAGTCGTTAAGCGCAGACTCAGCGTAGACCATGCTCAACGGCCCGCAGGTATTGGACTTGGCCGATGTATTGCAGCGTGTGCTGTCGGGGCTCGGCAGGGGTTGTCATCTGTCGGTCATCTGCAATGCCTAGGCTGGGGCGCAGCAGTGCAAGCCCAGTTACGGCGCGGTTTGTGCACCTGATCGGTGCTGGTCTAGTCCAGATAGGTAACATTGATGCGTGATGAGGCAATCAAGGCGGTGACATCCATTGGCCTGGCGCTGCAGGAGCAGATCGACCACGGTTTGCTGCCGCCCGCCAGCAAATTGCCCGCCGAGCGCAAGCTCAGCGAGTTGTTTGGTACCACCCGGATTACCGTGCGGGAAGCCTTGTTACAACTTGAGGCCCAGGGGCAGATCTATCGGGAGGAACGTCGCGGCTGGTTTGTCTCGCCGCCACGGCTGGCCTACAACCTGATGCAACGCAGCCACTTCCACGCGATGGTGAGTGACCAGGGGCGCGTGGCGTCCACTGAAGTGATCAGCGCGCGGCTGCAGCCGGCGTCGGCGGCGGTGTGTGCATGGTTGCAATTGCCGGCACTGTCCAGCGTGATCCAGATTTGCCGGGGCCGGCGCATCGATGGGCGTTTGGTGTTGTATGTGGAACACTACCTGAACCCGCAGTATTTTCCCGAAATCCTGGCGTGCGATTTGAATCAGTCGATGACCGAGCTGTATGCGCGCAAGTACGACTTGCACTATGGGCGGGTGCGCTTCGAGATCGTGCCGACGTCACTGCCGGTGGAAGCGGCGGCTGCGTTGCGTGTGTCGGTGGGTAGCCCTGGCTTGCGGATAGCCCGGGTCAACTATGACCAGCACCAGCGGTTGATCGACTGCGATCTGGAGTTCTGGCGGCATGATGCGATTCATGTGGGTGTGGATGTGATTTAACAGCATTTATTAGATTTGCCGAGGCCCAATGTGGGAGCTGGCTTGCCTGCGATGCGCACGGGTATCTACACAACTTTCAACGGTGTGTGGCGAGGAGCTTGCTTGGCGGCCTTCGGGCCGACCGTTTTTTTGGGTTTGACCGAGTACATATCCGTTGCTGCGGTAACGGCGGCTTAGGGTTCCGCCCTTACGGCGGGTCACTTTTTGAAGAGCGCAAAAAGTAACCCAAAACGCTTCGCCCCACCACTCGGTGCCTCGCCTAGGCTCGGCATGTCCGTAATCCGACATTGATTTGGGGGGCCGCCGCCACGCGCCATCCATGGCGCGGGGCGGCTAAACCGGCGTCCTGCCGGTTTACCCCCCAAATCAATGTCGAATTACGGCCAGCGTGGTTGACGGGGCGCCTCAGATCAAGATCAAAAACAAAGCGCGGCGGCCTTAGAGCCGACCGGTATTCATGTCGAACTCGGTTCAAAATGTGGGAGCTGTCGAGCCCCAGCGAGGCTGCGAAGGCGGCGGCACTGCTGGCATTTTCTTCGCCTGACCCACCGCTTTCGCAGCCTCGCTAAAGCTCGACAGCTCCCACAGGGAGGTTGGTCAACTGAAAGTTGTGTAGATACCCATGCTGCGATGCGGGCGCCGCGGTACATCAGGTACACCGAGTCGATGCCATCGCAGCGGTGCGGCGATCCGACAAGCCAGCTCCCACATTGCCTATGGCATCAGCGCCTTGATCACCTGATCCACATTGGTTTCCAGCTCTGTCACAGGCGTCGCACCGTCCACATTCAATACCAGCAACTGCGCACCACCGGCGGTGACAGCGGCTTTCACCGCCTCACTCGGTTGGCGATGATGCAGCACCAGCGCGACATCGTTGTCCTTTAGCTCGGTACTGAGCTTCTGCAGCGCCTCGGGCGTCCAATCGGCATCCGGTCGCGCATCGGTGCTGAGCAGTTCCAGGTTCAAACTGCTGACCAGATACGCAAAATGATCACTCAAGCTGATCACGCTCAGGTTATCCGCCTTGGCCAGGCGCGCCTCGCTGTCGGCGGTGAGCTTGAGCAGGCGTTGTTTGAGGGCGGCGAGGTTGGCGTCGATCTTCGGCTTGGCGCTGGGCGCCAGGCGGCTCAGGTCAGCGGCCAGCACATCGGCCATGCGCCCCATGTTGTTGCTTGATTGCCAGGGCTGGCTGTTCAAGCCATCGCTGACGCCTGGCTGCACTGCGATGCCCGGCAAACCGCCGTCCACCGGGCGCGCGGCGTCGACTTCAACGATGCGGATATTGCTGCGCCGCGCCACCGGGTACAGCGGATCATCGGCCCACAACGAGCGCAGGCCGATGGCGGCGTCGGCGTCCAGTGCCAACGTGCTCAACGCCGGCGCACCCCGCCCGGTGAAGTAGGACACCTGCCGCGAACCGGGCAGGTTGGCCGGCGCGGCGCGCTCAAGTTGGACATCGGTGTCTTTGAGCAGCACCTCGGCCAGGCCGTAGGTGATCGGCAGCGACGCCAGGACCTTCACCGGCTTTACCGACTTGGCCTTGCTCAGTGCGGCGTGGCCCAGCCCCTGATGGATCTTGAGGGGCTCTGAACCTTCGACAGCCAGTGCCGAGGTGCTGATCAAGCAAGCGATGGCCAGGGCCAATGGTCTAATTGCAGGGTGCATCATCCGAGATTCCCTTTGAGGCTGGGCACCGTGCCGCGCGCGACGGCGGCCAGTGCGAAGGCGATACCGGCAACCAGAATGATCGCGGCGCCGGACGGGATGGGCAGGTCGAAGATGATCGGCAGCAGGATCCCACACAGGGTACTGACCGTTGCAATCACCACCGACACCCAGAAAAATCCTTTGAGCGACTGGCTCAACAGGCGTGCCGCCGCGGCTGGAATCACCAGCAATGCACCCACCAGGATCGCGCCGATGACCTTGACCGCCGCGACGGTGATCAGTGTCACCAGGATCACGAACAGGTAGTCCAGGGTCTTCACCGCCACCCCGCGCACCGCCGCCAGTTGCGGGTTGAAGCTGGCCAGCATGATGCGGTTGTACAGCGGCAATGCCAGCGCCATCACCAGCGAACCGACGATTGCCAGCACCAGCAGGTCGTTGCCGTTGACCGTCAACACCGAGCCAAACAGTACGTTTTCGAGGATATGCACGTTGATCTTGCCCGCCAGGATCAGCAGCAGGCTCGCCCCCAGCGCAAGCGACACCGACAGGAACACGCCGATCAAGGTGTCCGGCGCCAGGCCGGTGCGGTTGCGCAAGTAGTTGAGCAGGATGCCGAACAGCAGGCAGTAACCGAACAGGCTGCCATAGGGCCCGGTGTAGGGTTCGCCCAACAGGATGCCCACGGCCACGCCGGTCAGCGCGGCATGGCCGACCGCTTCGGAAAAAAACGCGAAGCGCTTGACCACTACCAGGGTTCCCAAGCCGCCCAGCACGGGGCCGATCAGCAAGCCGGCGAGCAAGGCATTGACCACGAAACCATAGGCCAGCGCCTCCGGCAGGTAACCGGAAGAGGCCCAGCCCTGGACCATCAAGCGAAAGGCTTCATAACTCATTGCGCCGGGCTCCGAGGGTGGGTGGAGAACAACGTCAGCAGACGATCCGGCGTCAGCGCGTCTTTGGGCATGGCATCGAACAGCACGCGGCGGTTCAGGCCCGTGACGCGGTCGGCCAGGCGGCCCACGGCTTCCAGGTCGTGCTCGATCCACAATACGGTGATCCCGGCCAGTCGCCAGTCACTCAGCAAGCGTTCGAACACCTGGATACCGGCTTCGTCCAGCGCCGACATCGGCTCATCCAGCACCAGCAACTGCGGCGCCGGGATCAGCCCCTGAGCCAGCAGCACGCGCTGGCGTTCACCGCCGGACAGAGCGCCCATGCGCCGCTTGCGTTTTTCCTGCATGCCAACGCGCTCCAGCGCCTCACCGATCGCGCCGGCGTAATGCCTGGACAGGCCAAGAAACGCCGGACGCCGCTGGCACATGGCAGCCATGAAGTCATCGACGGTCATCGGCAAGCCCCGGTCGAATTCCAGGGCCTGGGGCACATAACCGATGGTGCCGGGCGTGGTTGGCCAATGCAGGCTCAGCCGTCCCTGATGCGGCGTTTGCCCCAGCAGCGTCTTGATCAGCGAGCTTTTACCGCCACCGTTGGGGCCCACCAGCGCATGGATGCTGCCCGGCTGTACCTGAAAGTTCACCTGGTCGAGGATCACCGTGCGACCCAGGGTCAGCGATACGTTATCGAAGTCCAGGGTCGGGCCGACGCTGACCGCATTCAGGTGCTGCGCCGCCGTCATGCTCCCGACTCCTGTATTGCGCGTACCACGGTGTTGAGGTTGCCGGTCATTTCCACTTCGTATTTTTCGGCGCTGTATTCGCCGTAGGAAATATGCGACAGCGGGTACAGCTTGACCCCGGACTCACGCTGGATGGTATCGACATAGGTGGATGGGAAATCCATCTCCGAGAAGATCACCTTGACGTCCAGGGCGCGCAGCTCGTCGATGGTTTTCTTCAACTGGCTGGGGCTGGGCTCGATCCCGTGGGCCGGTTCGACCACGGCGGTAACCTCCAGGCCGAATTCACGCAGCAGGTAGTCGTAGGCCGCGTGCACCGTGGCCACGCGCAGGTCCGGGTTGGGGGCGCTGGTCAACTTGGCCAGGGCATCGGCGCGCATCTGGCGCAGGCGTTTGCCATAGGCGCGGGCGTTCTGGGTGTAGGTCTTGGCGTTGTCCGGGTCGAGCTTGCCCAGTTCGCGGGCGATGTTGTTGACCTGGGCAATCGATGCGCTGATCGACAGGAACGTATGCGGGTTGACTACCTTGCCCGCGCCGCGCGCGGCATTACCGGTGGCGGCCAGCAGCGGCACATTGGCGTTGGCCTCGATGACCGGGATATCCGGGCGTTCGCTGGTGGCGATCATGCGGTCGGCGAAATCGTCATGGCCGACGCCGTTGAGCACGATCACGTCCAGGGTGCCGATGCGCTTGATGTCTTCGGCGCGCGGCTCGTAGGCATGCGGGTTGAAACCGGCCGGAATCAGCGGCACCACTTCAGCCTTGTCGCCGACGATATTGGCCACGTAGCTGTAATAAGGGTGCAGGGTAATGCCGATGCGCAGGCGTTTGGCCTCTTCGGCATTGGCCAGGGGAGCGAGCATCAGGCTGAACAGGCCAACCAGCAACAGGCGCAACAGGGGAGATGAAATAGACATGGGCAATCGGTCTTCTCGTTCAGTGACGGTGCTGGCGGGTGACGCCGGCATCGAATTGCGCGACCACCTGCCGCCAGCCGGCTGCGATCAGCGCCTGGTCAGAGAGGTCGGAGGGGGCGGCCAGGTTGGCCTGGCGATTGAGCCAGATATCCGGCTCGGCACCGTGCACGCGCATGAGCAGCGAGCCACTGGTGGCGGGCGCCTGGCTCAAGCCCAGGTAGGCGGAAGGCGCCAGCAGTTGCCAGCGATGATCGCCACGGCTGACCGAACTGGCGTCCTGGGCAAACGGCGCGAAGCCTTCCTCGGCCAGTTGCGCAGGGGTTGGCAGCGCGCTTTGCTCCTGCTGCAACAGCTGGATTTCATCCAGGGTCACGCGCAGGTCGGCGTAAATGCCTTGCTCGGAGGCGCTCAGGTCACGCCGGGCGTCCAGTTGGTGACTGGGCACGGCCGCGACTTTCCGGGTTTCTCCGTGCAGGGCCACCACCGTGCCGGCCACCGCCAGGATGATCAGGCACAGGAGCAGTACGTAGAGGGTTTCGTGACCGGCACCGGCGGGGCGTACAACCTGGGTGGTCGTCATTGCGGCTGGATATCCGCTTGGTCGATTTCCACAACGTGGCCGGGGCCTGCATCGAACAGCACGTAGAATTCGGCGGACGGTTTCTTGAACGTCAGCGTCGAATCCTCGCCAAGCTTGCCGGGCACCAGGATGGTTTCGTCGTAGCCGATCACGTCCAGGGTCACGCCGGGGGCACCGCTGCCGTCGGAGAAGCCGCCTTTGCACTGGATCTGCTCGCCGGGGATTTCCTTGCACTCGCACATCGGGTTGTGGGCGAGGGCGACGGTACTGAAGCCGGTGCCGATCAGTAGTACGGCCGCGGCGCGGGTCAGGCGCATCAACGTCATGGTTTAACTCCTTGCTTGTTCAGCCAGGCAATAGTGGCAGGCGAGGCCTGGCTCAACGGGATGGAACCCTGGTGCATGGCGCCGTCCCAGCCTTCCATGGTCACCCACAGTTCGGCGTCGGCCGGCGTGCGTTCCGAGATCGGCAGGCCCGCGCCCATGCGGTATGGCGTGCCGAAGAAGATCACCCCGGCGGCGCGCAGGCTGCGTGGCTTGCCAATGCGCAGATAGGTGGCCTTGACCTGGTCGGCACAGGTGTCGCACAGGGCCGCGTTGAAAAACTTCATCGGGCCGGCCGGATCGGGGCGCGGGCCTTCATTGCGAAATTCCGCGAGGGTCAGGCTCCAGGGCCCGACCTGCACCTGGCCGGCCACGCGCTCGCCGATGCCGGTATCGCCACGAAACAGCGCGGCATCGGCGAAGTACTTGGGCATGAAGCCCAGGGGGACCAGCAGCAACAGTACATTGATGTGAAAACGCCATTTCAGCCAGAACGCCCGCAACGGCGAAGGCTTTGCAGCAGCGGCCTTGCTCATGGGTTGGCCTCCGAGGTTTCTGCCCGCATCGCCGGGATGGGCGCCAGCGCATGTTGTGCCTTGGTTTCGCGCTTGAAGGCGTTGAGCGTGGCCAGTGCGGTGCGCTTGGTCCAGATCAGCAGGCCGCTCAACACCATCATGCTCATGATCAGCCCGAAGAACGCCCAGATCAGCTTGATCCACAGCCCGCCAAAGTCGCCGGTGTGCAGTGGGCGCATGGATTCGGTGACGAATTCCAGCTTCGAACGGTCGGACAGCAAGTGCGCCGCGGCGACCTCCCCGTCATACGGGTTGATCTGCGCGGTCTGGAACATCAAGGGGTACCAGCCCCGCCCGCCGATCTGCAGGTGGCTGTAGGCGTTGAGCGGCAGACTGATGAAACTCGCCTCCAGCCCCGGGATGCGCTGGGTGGCGATCCTGATGGCCTCGTCCACCGCAATCATCGGCGCCGGCACGCCCGGCGCCGACAGGGGCACCTTCTCCCGGGCAATCACCGGGATGACGGGTTCGGTTGAAATCGAGATCTGGTTGTCGCCCAGGATCGCCCGGATCAGGAACCAGATGCCGGTGACGGAAATCACCGCGATAAACCAGATCGACCAGATGCCGCTCAAACGGTGGAAGTCGCCCCAGAAGATCCGCGCGCCATGGCGCACACGCAATGTGGGGCGCAGGAAGCCCTTCCAGAAACGCTTGTACACCACCAGCCCGGTCACCAGCGACGCCAGCAGTGGAATGCCGAGCGCCGACACCAGGTACCAGCCCCAGCTGTAGCCATTGGTGAAGGGCACCAGCCACCAGCCGTGCAGGGCGCGGGTAAATGCCTTGAAGTCGAATGACGGGCTGATGCCCTGGATCGCCCCGGTGTAGGGGTTGACGTAGACCTCGACGGAACGCCCGTCGGGGTAGCTGAGGTCGACACTGAGGGCGAAATGGGACTCGTCGGGACGGCTGATCGACTGGACGAACACCTGGGGTTCATCGCGCTTGATGGCGGCGATCACCTGGTCGTAGCTCAGCGGTTCGGCATCCTGCGTCGGTTTGCTCGCACGGATATCCGGGTTGGCCAGCCAGACGATCTCCTGGCTGACGACCGCGAGGGTGCCGGTGACGCAGACGATCAGTACGAAGAACCAGATGGGCAATGCCAGCCAGCTATGGACGAGAAACCAGAGTTTGGAGCGTGACTTCTTCGACATGTGAATGAGGGTCTTGATCGGAGGAGGGCAGTGCAGGCCCGAAAAGGCCAGTCGTAGCTTTTGCTGACGCGACGGGCTGTATCTAAGTTAAGACGGATGAGAATGAGAAATCCCTAACCCAGATATGAAAGAAAATGTTTCAGCTTCACATTCGGGGCGCTTTAACGCCTCGATCGAACACGAAACATGTTCCAAGCCAACACTCAAGCGCCATTGATGGCGCCTGGGCGCTGCGTAGGATGGGCTCATACCGTTGAGCGAGCGCCTACATAAGTGAGTCCAGCAAAGATGACTGCCAGAACCCTCTACGACAAACACATCGACTCCCATACGGTGTGTCCCCTGGATGACCAGGGCCATGTCCTGCTTTATATAGATCGCCAGGTCATCAACGAATACACCAGCCCCCAGGCCTTCAGCGGTTTGCGTGAGGCCGGGCGCAACGTGTGGCGACCGGGTACGGCGTTGGCCGTGGTTGACCATGTGAACCCCACCACGCCCAAGCGTATTGCGGCCATGCCCGATGCCGGTGGGGCGCGGCAAGTGTCATACCTGGCCGAGAACTGCCGGGACTTCGGCATCGAGCTGCTGGATATCCTCAACAAGCGTCAAGGCATTGAGCATGTGATCGCGCCGGAACAGGGCTTTATCCTGCCGGGCATGGTGATCGCCGCCGGCGACAGCCACACCACCACCTACGGCGCCCTCGGGGCCTTTGGTTTTGGCATTGGTACTTCGGAAATCGACGTGAGCACGCGGTGTGGGGCTTGAAGCAGATGGGCATCCGCGCGTTGATCGGCAGCAGTTTCGCCGGGATTTTCTATGACAACTGCCAACGAAACGGGGTGTTGTTGATCTCCTTGGACGAGTCGGTGCTGCAGCAGTTGGGCAAGACCGTCAGCCAGGCTGAGCAGGCGCAGATCAGTGTCGACCTTGAAGCCCAGCAGATTCATTTGACCGAAGGTCAGGTGATCCCCCGTTCCAGATTGACACCTTGCGCAAGACCGCGCTGTTGCTTGGCTTGGACGCTATTGGCAGCACGTTGCAGCGCAGCGAGCAGATCAAAGCGTTCGAACGCCAGCACCTCCAGGTTAACCCCTGGCTCAGCTGACACTGCGGTTCAAATTGTGGGAGCTGGCTTGCCTGCGAAGGCGGTGCATCAGTGAAAGATGAGCAAGCTGACACACCGCTTTCGCAGGCAAGCCAGCTCCCACATTGGAACCCGTTTCAAATCGGGAGCGAGGCTAGATCGACAATCCCTTGAAATGCTCCTGCAAAAACTCCACACACGCCCTCAGCTTTCCGGAATACGCCAACTGTGTCGGGTACACCGCCCACACGTTGGCGCTCTGAATATAACCATGCAGCACCTGAACCAGCTTGCCTTGTTCCGTCGCCCACGCGGATCTCCAGATCGAAGCCTTCGCTGACGATATCCACCACACGGTCGAACAGGTCCAGGCGGATTTCCAGGCCCGGATACTGTTGCGCCAGTAACGACACGGCGGGGGCCACATGGTTGCGTCCGAAACCGAAGCTGCTGCACAGGTGCAAGCGCCCGCGCGGGCTGGCATGGGCGTCGCTGAGCTCATCCGAGAGTTGTTGGAAATCTTCCAGGATACGCACCGCCCAGCGCTGCACCCGTTCGCCGTCTTCGGTCAGTGCGATGCGCCGACTGGTGCGGTGCAACAAGCGGGTGGCCAGGGTGGTTTCGAGGATCTGGATGCGCTTGCTGACATATGCCGGCGACAAGCCGAGTTCATCGGCGGCCGCTGCGAAGCCGGCCTTGCGGATCACGGTCAGGAACACCCGCAGGTCTTCGGGTAGGGGCACGGTATCTTTCTTGTGAGTCATCAGAAACAGGCGTGGCGGCATAAGCCGCCAGAATAGCACCGGATCGGCGTGCCTTCCGGCGCGCCTGGGCGTATTCGGGCTCAGCGAAGGAAGGCCAGGACTTCGCCAAGCAGCAACTCGGGGGCTTCTTCGGCAATGTAGTGGCCGGCCGGCAGGGCCTTGCCGCGCACGTCGGTGGCGACTTTCTGCCATTCCTTGAGCGGCTCGAAACAGCGGCCTACGGTGCCTTCGGCGCCCCACATAACCAGCAACGGCAGGCTCAGGTGATGGCCGGCGTCGATGTCCGCCTGGTCGTGTTGAAGGTCGATTCCGGCAGCGGCGCGGTAGTCCTCACAGATACCGGTGGCGCTGCCCGGCAGTTTCAGGCAACGCAGGTATTCGGCGAAGGCCTCATCGGTGAACGGCTTGAGCCCGGCGCTGCGACTGCCCATCACGCTGCGCAGGTACAGCTCAGGGTTACCTTCTATCAAGGCTTCCGGCAGCGGCGCCGGGCGGATCAGGAAGAACCAGTGCCAGTAAGCGCGGGCAAAGGCTTCGTCGGTTTGCGCATACATCGACAGGGTGGGGGCAATATCCAGCAACACCATACGTTGCACTGCGCCCGGGTGGTCCAGGGCCAGGCGATGGGCCACCCGGGCGCCACGGTCGTGAGCCAGGACAGAGAACTGCTCGAAGCCCAAGGCCTTCATCAGTTCGACGCCGTCGCGGGCCATCTCCCGCTTTGAATAGTTTGTGTGGTGGTCATTGGCGGGCGGCCTGCTGCTATCGCCATAGCCGCGCAGGTCGGCTGCCACCACGGTGAAGTGTTCAGCCAGTTGTTCGGCGACTTTGTGCCAGATGATGTGGGTTTGCGGGTGCCCGTGCAGCAGGAGCAGACCGGGACCTGTACCGCCTTTGCGGTAACTGATGCTGACGCCATTGACGTGGCACTGGCCTTTTTGAAATCCGGCGAACATGGGATGACTCCTTGTGATGAGTGCTTGCATCCTGGAATCACGCGGCGGTCGGGGCAAGGGTAAAAACGTGGAGGGGTTGTTCATGAAGTGTGTAGGAGCCCCACCGCATTGTTGATTCGCCATCACTTCAAGGTGCAGGAGTGGGCTCAAGCAATTGAGCTCCTGGCCCGCGTTCACCGAGCTGATCATCCTGATTGCGCAGCGGGCACGCCTCCATCGACAAGCACCCGCAGCCGATACAGCCATTGAGCTTGTCGCGCAGCAGCATCAGCTTGTTGATGCGATCATCCAGGTCTTCGCGCCACAACGCCGACAAACGCTCCCAGTCCTGAGCGGTGGGCGTGCGTCCGTCCGGCAACGCGCGCAACGCCTCGCCAATCGTCGCCAACGGAATGCCCAGGCGCTGCGCGATCTTGATCACCACCACGCGGCGCAACACATCCCGTGGATAACGCCGTTGGTTACCCGCGTTGCGATTGCTCTTGATCAGCCCCTTGGTCTCGTAGAAGTGCAGGGCCGTCACGGCTACGCCACTGCGGGCGGCCAATTGGCCGACGGTGAGTTCCTTGGTAATCATGCAAAAACTCCCTGACAGTGCTTGACCTTGACTTAACTAGAGGTTTTACCCTGCGTGGCATCGAATCGCAAGATTCTGCCTACAGAGAAAGGGGAGTGTTCATGCAGGTATCAGAGAAAAATCGCAGCTTCACTCAGTTGATCGAGTTTCAGATCGAACCCCGGCAACAGTTCGCCCTGGTGGCGGCCTTGACCCTCCAGAGCGAACGCTTGGCCCAGGGTCATGGCGGTTTTATCACCGCGAGTGTGCAGGTCAGCGAAGATGGACGCCGTGTGCTCAACTACCTGCAATGGCGCACGCGTGAAGAGGGCGAGGCAGCCTTCAAGTGCTTCGAGCACGGCGAGGAAGATTTCTGGACGCTGATTCGCGCCCATCAAGCCACGGCGGTGACCTTTGGTTCGTTCCAAGTGCTGCGCAGTTTCGAGCGCAGTCATGATGACGCGTTGCACTGCCGCCTAAACGGATAAATGCAACATGCGCTCGCCTTGCAGGTTTTCGCCGGGGCGACGCTTGTTTACCGCCAGCTCGCCGATCTTGATCAGGCGGGTGCGCGTGACGTTGCGGCTCAAGCCCAGCAAGTTGGCGGTGTGCACCTGGTTGTAGTGGCTGAAGCGATAGGCGGCGCGTAACAAGGCGTCTTCGACTTTTTCGTGCAGGGCCCCGGCCTGTTCTTCGAACAGTTTCTGGAACGCCCGGGCAAGCAACGCTTCGGCGCTGTTGTCGGCGGCGTGCTGGCTGTCGTCCTGACGCTCGATGCGCAGGTTCGACAGGCGCAAGTCGTCACGTTCGATCACGCCGTGGCGGCAAATCAGCAGGGTGTGGTGAATCACGTTTTCCAGCTCGCGGATATTGCCCGGCCAGCTGTAGTGCTTGAGTTTGTGCTCGGCCTCGCGGCTGATGGTGATCGGGCCATAGCCCAGGCGCCGGCTGTAGGCTTCGATAAAGTGCCGGGTCAGCGGCAGGATATCGCCAGGGCGCTCGCGCAGCGGGCTGAGCTCCAGGCTCACCACGTCGAGACGGTAATAGAGGTCTTCGCGAAAATGTCCGGCGTTGATGGCTTTTTCCAGTTGCACGTTGGTGGCGGCAAGCACCCGCACATCAATCGGGATGCTCTTGCGCGAACCCAGGCGCACGACTTCGCGCTCCTGTAGCACACGCAGCAGCTTGACCTGGATCGGCATCGGCAAATCGCCGATCTCATCGAGGAACAAGGTGCCGCCGTCGGCCTCTTCGAACCACCCGGCCTTGGCACTCAGAGCACCGGTGAACGCGCCTTTTTCATGGCCGAACAGCTCGGCTTCCACCAGGGATTCGGAGAAGGCCCCGCAGTTCACCGCCACGAACGGCCGGTTGCGCCGCCCGCTGAGGTTATGGATGTGGCGCGCCACCAGCTCTTTACCGGTGCCTGTCTCGCCGATGATCAGTACGCTGGCTTCGCTGGGGGCCACTTGCTGGATATGGTCGAGCAGCGCCTGGGATTTCGGGTCTTCGAAGACCTGGGCCGTGGCGCGGATCGACGTCGCGAGGGCGGGCGAGGGCGGTAGGGTCAAAAGCTGCATGGGCACCTCTCTGGTCAATCTGGCTGGTGATGTGTTCACGGGCTGTTGCGGGGGCAACAGCGCCGGTGGGTGCAGCGCCCTTTATAGAGACTTATGTTTATTCCGTAAATGAACGTATTTCCATATTTATAGATCATAAAGAAATATCAGCGAAACGCTATCAAGGGTGCTCGTGCGGTTGATAGCAACTATCACGGGAGGTGATTTTTCACCCATCAAGGTCGGGAGTAGCCTGTGTTCATTGACTCGACACCATCTTTGCAGGGCCACCGCCATGAACCGATTCCTCGCTGTTTGCTTATTGATTGTCAGCTCCGTGCTCGCCGGGTGTGCGACCCACCCCGCGCCGGAATTGCGCCCCTACACGGCCGAAGAAACCAGACAGTTGGCGCTGGAAGCGTTGAGCCGGCGTGGTTTGTCGTTTGATGAATATCAACAGCAGCGTGCCGCGCTGACCCGGCAGCCACAGAAGCCTTTCGGCTTTGATCGCCAGGGTGAAATGAACGCCGAGCGCAGCGGGACCCTGCAGGGCCGTCCCAGTTGAGCCTGCGCTCATTGGCAAAAAGCCCGAGGCTTCCCAGAGAAACCTCGGGCTTTTTGTTTTCCATGGCGCGACTTCAGCCTGTTAAGCTGAATTTAAGGAGCGTTCCTACGCACATTTTCATAAAGTTGCCCTTCTTTAATGGCATTCGATCGGTTAAACCTGACAACCTCTGTCCCGGTCCGTGCCCCTGAGACGCTGCTCTCGGGAACCTGCCCTGCGAGTTTTTAACCTCATGAAGAAACGTCCGTTATATTTCGACTACGCCGCTACTACCCCGGTGGACGAGCGGGTCATCCAGGTGATGGTCGAGTGTCTGGGGTTCAACGCCAATTTCGGTAATCCCGCGTCCAGTTCCCATGCGTTCGGCCAAGCGGCCCGGCAAACGGTTGAACAGGCGCGTCGCCAGGTGGCCGAGTTGGTCGGTGCCAACCCTGAACACATCGTCTGGACCTCCGGCGCCACGGAGTCGAACAACCTTGCGATCAAGGGCGTGGCCCAGGCGCGAGGCGTTGCGGGTGGGCATATCATCACCAGCCAGATCGAACACAAAGCCACGCTGGATACCGCGCGGCAATTGCAGGAAGCCGGCGTGGTCGTCACCTACCTGGTGCCGGACGCGGATGGGTTGATCAGCGTCGAGGCGGTCAGCGAGGCGTTGCGTGAGGACACCTTTCTGGTGTCGCTGATGCTGGTGAATAACGAACTGGGCACCCTCAACGATATCCCAGCCATCGGCGCGCGGGTGCGTGAGCAGGGTGCGTTGTTGCATGTGGATGCGGCGCAAGGCGCGGGCAAGGTCGCAATCGACCTGGCGCAGTGGCCGGTGGATTTGATGTCGTTTTCCGCCCACAAGCTCTATGGCCCTAAAGGTATCGGCGCTTTATATGTCGGGCCGCGGGCGCAACAGAAAGTCCTGGCGCAGATCCACGGGGGAGGCCACGAAGGCGGCCTGCGCTCCGGTACCTTGGCGACCCACCAGATTGCCGGCATGGGCGCGGCGTTTGCCCTGGCGGCGGCATCGTTTGCTGAAGAAAAGGCGCGGATCGTGGCCTTGCGTCAGCGTCTGTTGGATCAGTTGGCATCGGTTCCCGGTGTGCGCCTCAACGGCAGTGCTACACAACGTATCCCACACACCCTGAGCCTCACGTTCGGCGAAGGCGAGTTCAATTCCGCAGCACTGAGTGCCGGCATCGCGTTTTCTGCGACCTCGGCGTGCAATTCGGCAAGTAATGCACCGTCCCATGTGCTGCTCGCCCTCGGGCATGATGCGCGCAGCGCAGGGCGTACGATTCGCTTGAGCCTGGGCCGGTATACCACCGAGCAGGATATCGACCAGGCCGTGCAATTGATCAAGGCGGCCCTCGCCAGCGCACCGGCGTTCTGGGCGGTCTGATTCATCTATCGCAACACATAACAATTATTCGTGGTTAGCAGGAGACACAATGAGTACGCAGCCTTTGACCCCTGGAACGGTTCCCCAGCGCCTGGCGCGCACCCGTGAACTGATGCGCCGCGAGGGCATACACGCCCTGCTGGTACCGTCGGCCGACCCGCATTTGTCTGAATACTTGCCGGGATACTGGCAAGGGCGGCAATGGTTGTCTGGGTTTCATGGTTCGGTGGGAACGCTGATTGTTACTGCGAATTTCGCCGGGGTATGGGCCGACAGCCGCTACTGGGAACAGGCGACCAAGGAACTCAAGGGCAGCGGCATCGAACTGGTGAAGCTGCAACCGGGCCAGCCAGGTCCGCTGGAATGGCTGGCCGAGCAAACGCCGGAAGGTGGCGTGGTGGCGGTCGACGGTGCGGTCATGGCCGTGGCCTCCGCGCGAACGTTGGGCGGCAAGCTGGCGGAGCGCAGTGCACGGTTGCGTACCGATATCGACTTGCTGAATGAGGTGTGGGAAGGCCGCCCTACGCTGCCAGACCAGCCCATCTATCAGCACTTGCCTCCGCAGGCCACGGTCAGCCGCACTGAAAAACTCGCTTCGTTGCGCGCCGCGTTGAAAGAAAAGGACGCCGATTGGCACTTCATCGCCACCCTGGATGACATCGCCTGGCTGTTCAACCTGCGCGGCGCTGATGTTTCGTTCAACCCGGTATTCGTGTCGTTTGCGCTGATCAGTCAGCAGCAGGCCACGTTATTTGTGGCGCTGAGCAAAGTCGATGCCGAGCTGCGGGCTGTGCTGGAGCAGGATGGTGTGACACTGCGCGACTACAGCGAAGTGGCGGACGCGCTGCGCGCGGTGCCGTCGGGCGTGAGCTTGCAGGTCGACCCGGCTCGCGTCACCGCGGGGTTGCTGGAAAACCTCGATAGCGGTGTGAAGCTGGTGGAAGGGCTCAACCCGACCACGCTGGCCAAATCGCGCAAGAGCCTGGCCGATGCGGAGCACATCCGCCACGCCATGGAACAGGACGGCGCGGCCTTGTGCGAATTCTTCGCCTGGCTGGACAGTGCGTTGGGTCGCGAACGCATTACCGAATTGACCATCGACGAGCACTTGACGGCTGCGCGTGCCCGTCGCCCGGGTTATGTGTCGTTGAGTTTCAACACCATTGCCGCTTACAACGCCAACGGTGCGATGCCGCATTACCACGCTACCGAAGAAGAGCATGCGCTGATCGAAGGCGATGGCTTGCTGCTGATTGACTCGGGCGGGCAGTACCTGGGTGGCACCACGGATATCACGCGGATGGTGCCGATCGGTACGCCAAGTGAGGAGCAAAAGCGTGACTGCACCCGTGTGCTCAAGGGCGTTATTGCCTTGTCCCGTGCGCATTTCCCGAAAGGAATCCTGTCACCGCTGCTGGACGCGATTGCCCGCGCGCCGATCTGGGCCGAAGGCGTGGATTACGGCCACGGTACCGGGCACGGGGTAGGCTATTTCCTTAACGTGCATGAAGGACCGCAAGTGATCGCCTATCAGGCTGCCACTGCCCCGCAAACGGCGATGCAACCGGGGATGATCACTTCCATTGAGCCCGGAACTTATCGTCCTGGACGCTGGGGCGTGCGCATCGAAAACCTGGTGCTGAACCGCGAAGCCGGCAAGACCGAGTTCGGCGAGTTCCTCAAGTTTGAAACGCTGACCCTTTGCCCGATCGACACCCGCTGCCTGGAACCTTCGTTGCTCACGGCCGACGAGCGTGAATGGTTCAACGCGTACCACGCCCAAGTGCGCGAGCGCCTGAGCCCATTGCTCAGCGGTGCGGCACTTGAGTGGCTGCAGGTTCGTACTGCGGCTATTTGATTGCTTGCAAGGTGGTGTCTGGAGTTTTGATATGAGCAGTCAAGGAATGACTGCTCGGACACTTACTTGCAGATGACGATCATGCTGCGGCTGGTATAGCCGGCAGGGTTGAGACCGAAGGGATAGTCGCCGGGTTCTTCGGAGTTGTCACCGGACTTTGCGATTACCCGGTAGCCCTTGGCACCGCACGAGTTGGTTGCACTGGTGTAGCACTGGTCCCAGGAAGAAGACAGGCCGGAGCAATTGATATGCAACCCTTTTTTGCCACGTTTTACTTCTGTCTTGGTGGTCGCGGCACAGCCAGCAATGGCCATGACCATTAACAGTATCAAAATTCGCTTCATTCCTATCCTTAATAGCCGCCTCGCAAAGCGTGAAGCCGGCTCTACTCGCTCTCAGGTGTAGCGTTCGCGCAGTCCTTGCCGAAATTCTCCATGAATGACATTCGTTTACGGCTTAAACATGGCCTAAATGGACGCCAAATGCCAGAGCTACATTCAAACAGATCTCAATCGGCTGGAACCAACGGCTTCGACTCGTTGCGCATCGTCACCGTGGCACCTACCGAGGCCAGGATGATGCAAATGATGGCCAGCCATTGCGCCAGGGACAGGTGCTCGTGCAGGAAGAACAGGCCCGAGAGGGCGCCGAAAGCCGGTTCGATGCTCATGAGCGTACCGAAGGTGCGGGCGGGGAGACGCGTCAAAGCGACCATTTCCAGGGTGTAGGGCAGGGCGGTAGACAGGATGGCGACAGCGATGGCGACCGGGATCAAGGCGGGCGTCAGCAAGGCGCTGCCCGCATGGACGATGCCGACAGGCGCGACAAACAAGGCGGCGATCATCACGCCAAGGGCGGCGGTTTGGACGCCGTTGTCGTTACCGGCCTTCTGACCGTACAGAATATAGAGCGCCCAGCAGACACCCGCTCCCAGAGCGTAGGCGGCGCCCACCAAGTCGATACCGCTGCTGGTTTCGCCCATGGGAATGAGCAGGAGCAAGCCAACGATCGCGAGGGCGATCCACAGGAAATCTACCACACGACGTGAGGCGTAGAGCGCCACGGCAAGCGGCCCAGTGAATTCTAGTGCAACTGCGATACCCAGGGGCACGCTGCGCAAGGACATATAGAAGAGCAAGTTCATGCCGCCCAGAGCCATCCCATAGATGATCACGGTGCGCAGGGAGCTGGCAGTCAGTTTGGCCCGCCATGGACGTAATAGAAGCAGCATGATCACGCTGGCGAAAATCAGGCGCAGGGTCGTGGTGCCTTGGGCGCCGACGAAGGGGAACATGCTTTTGGCCAGCGAGGCGCCCGATTGAATTGAAGCCATCGCGATCAGCAGCAGGCCGACAGGAAACAATGTCGAACCCAGGCTGCGAGGGGAGGTGGTCATTAGGGTGTTCGTCCGAAGTCATAGTAAGAGAGCGTGGGCGCTATGATGCTCAACTGTTCAGTAATGAGCAATATAGTGCTCAATTATTCGTTTCGACGGTTGATAGGCCGTGGATTTTGGAGGTTTATGGGTCAGTTGATAGGAAAACCAAATAAAGGGTTGACGGCAGATTCTGGAAGTCTATAATTCGCCCCGCTTCCGGCGCAGTCGAAACGGAAAACTCCTTGGTAAACAAAGAGTTATGCGAGATTCGACAGCGACCTGCTTCAGTTCATCGAAGCCCAGAAGGAGTTGGTAGAGCGGTGTTGTTTGGCTCTATTAACGTTTCGATCTTCTCGGTCGAAAGCGGAGAAAAAGAGGTGTTGACAGCAGCGTGTAACGCTGTAGAATTCGCCTCCCGCTAACGAGAGATCGGAAGCGCAAGTGGTTGAAGTTGTTGAAGAATTCTTCGAAAACTTCTGAAAATAATCACTTGACAGCAAATGAGGCTGCTGTAGAATGCGCGCCTCGGTTGAGACGAAAGATCTTAACCAACCGCTCTTTAACAACTGAATCAAGCAATTCGTGTGGGTG
This sequence comes from Pseudomonas cedrina subsp. cedrina, assembly GCF_001983175.1. Lineage (GTDB taxonomy): Bacteria > Pseudomonadota > Gammaproteobacteria > Pseudomonadales > Pseudomonadaceae > Aquipseudomonas > Aquipseudomonas cedrina. The sequence continues at coordinate 9 of NZ_MNPW01000018.1, read as the reverse complement.
CTTGTGGAG
>NZ_MNPW01000017.1 GCF_001983175.1 Pseudomonas cedrina subsp. cedrina | reverse complement strand
GACCATAGAGCATTGGAACCACCTGATCCCATCCCGAACTCAGTAGTGAAACGATGCATCGCCGATGGTAGTGTGGGGTTTCCCCATGTGAGAGTAGGTCATCGTCAAGATTAAATTCCAGAACCCCATTTGCGAAAGCAGATGGGGTTTTGTTTTGGGCGATCGGAAAACTTACTCAAAAAAATAGCCTGCGATGTTCCCGGCTTAGCTATGCGTCTTCTTCTGCGAGCAGCCTGCTGCACCTTGAAAACCGCTGTTCCAGCATGCTGCCGAGCAAATCGATACAAAGTGTTTCTGCATTTTTTGGTATGGTGCAGCACATTTCAGGGATTGAGCTTTAATCCGCAGGAAGCGGCATCGACCTTCTTCAACGAGATGCTGTAGAAATGCCTGAACCGATACCCATCAAAGATCACGAAAAAGAAAACCGCCTGGTCAACAAGCGCCTCCTCGCCTGCGCGCTGCTGGTGATTGGCATCACCTGCGCTCTGGTGGGGCGTATGTACTTCCTGCAAGTGGTGCAGTACGACTATCACGCCACGATTTCCGAGAATAACCGCGTCCACGTGTTGCCCATCACACCCACGCGTGGGCTGATCTATGATCGCAACGGCGTAGTGCTGGCCGATAACCGCCCCAGCTACAACCTGACCATCACCCGCGAGCGTACCAGCGACCTCAAAGGTGAACTGGATGCCATCGTCAGCTTGCTGCACCTGCCCGCCGAAGACCGCGCCGTATTCGACAAGGCGCTGAAACAGGCGCGCCACCCCTTCGTGCCCGTGACGTTGTTCTACGAGTTGACCGAGGAACAGATCGCCCTGCTGGCCGTGAACGAATTCCGTCTGCCAGGGGTGGACGTAGAACCGCAATTCGTTCGCCACTACCCCCTGGGCGCCCACTTCGCTCACTCCATTGGTTACGTAGGACGGATCAACGAGAAAGAATCCAAAGCCCTCGATTCGGTGGAGTACCGCGGTACCCAGTCCATCGGCAAGACCGGTATCGAGCGCTTCTACGAATCCGAGCTGCACGGCCACGTAGGCTATGAAGAAGTCGAGACCAACGCCCAAGGTCGCGTACTCCGCGTGCTCAAGCACACCGACCCGATCCCCGGCAAAAATATCGTGCTGAGCCTCGACGTACACCTTCAGGAAGCGGCGGAAGACGCCCTGGGCGATCGCCGCGGCTCGGTGGTTGCCCTCGACCCGCAGACCGGAGAAGTGCTTGCCATGGTCAGCAAGCCGAGTTTCGACCCGAACCTGTTCGTCACCGGCATCAGCTTCAAGGAGTACGCCGCGCTGCACGACTCCATCGACCGACCACTGTTCAACCGTGTCCTAAGGGGCCTTTACGCCCCTGGCTCGACCATCAAGCCGGAGGTCGCCATTGCCGGCCTCGACAGCGGTGTTGTCACGCCGCAGACCCGCGTGTTCGACCCCGGTTACTACCAACTGCCGGATTTCGACCATAAATACCGCAACTGGAACCACAGCGGCGACGGTTGGGTGGACATGGACGCGGCTATCATGCGCTCCAATGACACCTACTTTTACGACCTGGCCCATAAACTGGGTATCGACCGCCTGCACGACTACCTGGCGGAATTCGGCCTGGGCCAGAAAGTGTCGCTGGATATGTTCGAAGAGTCAGCCGGCCTGATGCCCTCCCAGGCCTGGAAGCGCGCCACACGCCGGCAGCCCTGGTTCCCGGGAGAAACCGTGATCCTGGGTATCGGCCAGGGCTATATGCAGGTCACACCGCTGCAGTTGGCACAGGCCACCGCATTGATTGCCAACAAAGGCGTGTGGAATCGACCGCACCTGGCCAAGACCATCAATGGCGTGCCGCCAGTCGATGAAAACCCCATGCCTAACGTGGTCCTCAAGGACCCGCGCGATTGGGAGCAGGTCAACCATGGTATGCAACTGGTTATGCATGATCCACGCGGCATCGCCCGCGCTGCCGCCCAAGGCGCGCAATATCGCATTGCCGGCAAGAGCGGTACGGCGCAAGTGGTGGCGATCAAGCAGGGTGAGCGTTACAACCGCGAAAAAACCTTGGAACGCCACCGCGACAACGCTTTGTTCGTCGGCTTCGCCCCGGCTGAGCATCCGAAGATCGTGATCTCGGTAATGATCGAAAACGGCGAGGCCGGTGGCCGCGTCGCCGGCCCGGTGGTACGCCAGATCATGGACGCCTGGTTGCTCGATCAGGACGGCCACCTCAAACCGCAATACGCAACGCCGACTAAAGCGCCTGGAGATCCGAAGGTTTAATTCAATCCCACCGCTCTACGCCGTGATCGGCAAGCCAGGACACATCACGGGCCGTCCAGGTGTGTCCAACCGGTCCACGTCATAACGCACGCCTTTGCAAAAGCAACTTCCATTCAACGGGTCAGTCATAACCTATTACCGGATCAAGGACGGGGTCATCATCATTGCTTACAACCCCAGGTTGCGCATTGTTTGATGTCGCCTACTGTCAATGGAGGAGGTGACTTATGCACGTATTGGATCGCATAGAACGGAAAGTCCTGCTCAACGCGCCACGTAAACAGGTGTGGGAAGCGCTCACCGATGCCGAAAGATTCGGCCGTTGGTTTGGTGTCGCCCTTGAAGGCAAAACCTTTGTCGCCGGGCAAACCATCGAGGCGCAGATCACTTATCCGGGGTACGAGCATGTGGTCTGGAAGGCCAGGATCGAACGCATCCTGCCGCAGACGCTGTTCTCATTCTGGTGGCATCCCTTTGCGGTAGACCCAAACATCGACTACGACCAGGAAACCCCGACGCTGGTGGAATTCACCCTTGAAGATCGCGCGCCGGGTATCTTGCTGCGGGTGGTTGAATCGGGCTTTGACTCGGTGCCTGGAGTCCGGCGGCAGAAGGCGTACAAGATGAACTCCCGTGGCTGGGATGAGCAAATGAGCAATATCGAAGCTTACCTCAACCAGGCGGGGCCTAAACGGACGCCGTGATGGAGGGCCGCTGTAGCTTGGGCGAGCGTTAACCTGCTGCATTTGCGCGGATGCCGAGTAGAATCACGCCCTGAAAGCGATTCCTGAGGTGCGGTACGGTGGATTTACAGCAGGGTTTTGTCCTGACCCGGCATTGGCGCGATACCCCGGCGGGCACGGAAGTCAGCTTCTGGCTGGCGACCGACCAGGGCCCGAGGTTTATCCGCCTACCCGTGCAGACCTCGGTGATGTTCATCCCCGAAGCCCATCGCAAGCCACTGGGTTGGCTGCTCAAGGGCGAGCGTGATATCGAGCTGCGCCCATTGCAGCTATTGGATTTCCATCACCGCAAGGTGCTGGGCCTGTACACCCGCCAGCATCGCCAGGCCATGGATGTGGAAAAGCGCCTGCGTGCCGCCGGTGTGGATGTCTACGAGGGGGATGTGCGCCCGCCCGAACGCTACATGATGGAACGCTTCATCACCGCGCCGGTGTGGTTCGGCGGTACGCCTGACGCAACCGGCGCCTTGCTGGAGGCGCAGATGAAACCCGCGCCCGAGTACCGCCCGCCATTGAAGCTGGTGTCCCTCGACATCGAAACCACCGCCCAGGGCGATTTGTATTCCATCGCCCTCGAAGGCTGCGGCGAGCGCCAGGTATACATGCTTGGTCCGCCGAACAAAGCCGACGCCGTGGACTTCAAGCTCGACTACTGCGACACCCGCGCCCAACTGCTCGAACGCCTCAACCAATGGCTTGCCCTGCACGACCCTGATGCAATCATCGGCTGGAACGTGGTGCAGTTCGACCTGCGCGTGCTTCACGAACATGCCCAGCGCCTCAATGTGCCGCTCATGCTCGGGCGTGGCGAAGAGCCGATGGCCTGGCGTGAGCACGGCAGCCGCAATCACTACTTTGCCGCTGCGGCAGGGCGTTTGATCATCGATGGCATCGAAGCCCTGCGCTCGGCCACTTGGAGCTTCGAGTCCTTCAGCCTGGAGAACGTCGCGCAAACCCTGCTGGGCGAAGGCAAGGACATCTCCACGCCGTATCAACGCATGGACGAAATCAACCGCATGTTCGCCGAGGACAAGCCCGCTCTGGCGCGCTACAACCTAAAGGACTGCGAGCTGGTCACGCGGATTTTCGAGAAGACCGAACTGCTCAAGTTCTTGCTGGAGCGGGCCAGTGTCACCGGGCTGCCGGCCGACCGTAACGGTGGCTCCGTGGCCGCGTTCACCCATTTATACCTGCCGTTGATGCACCGCCAGGGTTTTGTCGCGCCGAATCTGGGCGACAAACCGCCCCAGGCCAGCCCCGGCGGCTTTGTCATGGACTCGCGCCCTGGCCTCTACGAATCGGTACTGGTGCTCGACTACAAGAGCCTATACCCCTCGATCATCCGCAGCTTCCTGATTGACCCGGTGGGCCTGATCGAAGGCCTCAAGTACCCCGACGACAGCGACTCGGTCGAAGGCTTTCGCGGTGCGCGCTTTTCCCGCACCCGGCACTGTTTGCCGTCCATCGTTGCGCGGGTCTCCGAAGGCCGGGAAGTGGCCAAGCGTGAACACAACGCACCGCTGTCCCAAGCCCTGAAAATCATCATGAACGCCTTCTATGGCGTACTCGGCTCCAGCGGCTGCCGTTTCTTCGATACGCGGCTCGCGTCGTCGATCACCCTGCGCGGACACCAGATCATGCGCCAGACGCGCGAACTCGTTGAAGCCCAAGGCTATGAGGTGATCTACGGCGACACCGACTCCACTTTCGTCTGGCTCGGCAGTGCGCACACCCAGGAAGAGGCCAGCCGCATCGGCCACGCGCTGGTGCAACACGTCAACGACTGGTGGCGCGAGCACCTGCGCACCGCGTTCGGACTGCAAAGCGCCCTGGAACTGCAATATGAAACCCACTTCACGCGTTTTCTCATGCCCACCATCCGCGGCGCCGAGGAGGGCAGCAAGAAGCGCTACGCCGGCCTGGTGGTGCGTAGCGATGGCAGTGAAGAAATGGTCTACAAAGGCCTGGAAACCGTGCGCAGCGACTGGTCGCCCCTGGCGCGCCGATTCCAGCAGGAACTCTACCAGCGCATTTTTCATCGCCAGCCCCACCAGAACTACATCCGCGACTACGTTGCCCGTACCCTGAGCGGCGAGTTCGATGAGTTGCTGATCTACCGCAAACGCCTGCGCCGCCGGTTGGATGACTACGAACGCAATGTGCCGCCCCATGTGCGCGCCGCGCGCCTGGCAGACGAATACAACGACCGCCTGGGGCGCCCGCGTCAGTATCAGCGTGGCGGTTGGATCAGCTATGTGATCAGCGTCAACGGCCCGGAACCGTTGGAGGTACGTCAAGCGCCCATCGACTACGATCACTATGTCACCCGGCAATTGCAGCCGGTGGCCGATGCGATCCTGCCGTTTGTGAATGACGACTTCAGCACCTTGGTCGGCGGGCAGATGGGACTGTTCTAAAACACGCGTGAAGGAGCAACGCCTATGTACACGCTTTACGGTATTGATGAATCCGGCTCGTGCATGATCGAAATCGCCCTGCAGCGTTGCGCGGTGCCGTGGCGGCGGGCGGACGCGGCCTCCTGGGCGGAGGGTGAGGGCAGTGACGAGCTGGCCCGCATCAACCCGCTCAAACAGGTGCCCACCCTGGTCACCCCCGATGGCGAGGTGCTGACCGAAAGCGCAGCGATCCTGATCCATCTGGGGCTGGCATTTCCGGCTTCCGAGCTGCTGGCCGGCAACCGCGCGCAGATCTTGCGCGGCCTTGTTTATATCACCGCCAATTGCTATTCGGCGATCGGCATCATCGATTATCCGCAACGTTGGTTGGGCGACGCCGATCAAGCGGTGCAGGCGCAACTGGCCACCGGTACGCGGCGCTATCTGCATCAGGCCTGGGTGATGTTCGCCAATCAATTCGCCGACCAGTTGTTTACCCCGGGCAACGTGCCGAATGCGCTGGGTATCATGGCGGCAGCGGTGTCACGCTGGGAGGAGGCTAGGGAGGCACTGAGCGGCCTGGCCCCAGGCTTTGCCCAGAGCCTGGCGCGGGTGGATGCCGACCCCATCGTCGCGCCCGTATTTGCGCGGCATTGGCCGCAGTGGAAGGCCTCGTGATGTCTGCGTAATCAGCGGAAACAATGACAGTCGACCCCAGCAAACCGGCGTGTAGCGGGCGTTCTGACCTACGCTTTCTTAGAGTGGTGTAGGAATCATCCTTGAATTTGACGGTCGCAGACATGAAACTCAAGAACCCTGCATGGAATTCAAAGGAGGTGCGCATGCTCATCCGGTCGCTGACCCTGGCTACCTTGATGGCTTTTACGGGGCCGCTGTTGGCTGCCGATGATATCAACCCGCTCAAGCAGGACTTGGGCAAGGCCCGGCCGCTGGTGGTGGTTGAGCTTGATTCCGGCAACGACACCCTGGCGACCCTCAAGAAACAATTGGACGAGCCTGCTACCCAGCAGTCCTTTGAAGAGCGAGCCATGGTGCTCTACACCGTGAAGTTCGGCAGCATTGGAGCCGAAGGGGAAAAGTTCGCCAAGGACCCCAAGGACAACAAAAAGCTCACGCCGCCGGAAACCAACGCACTGATCCGCGCCCTCAAACTCGGTGCCGGCAGCGGTACCAAAGTGATCCTGGTGGGCAAGGACGGCGAGAAGAAACTCGAGAAGACCGTGCCGCCGGATACGCTCGACCTGAAGGCATTCTTCGCTGCCATCGATCAGATGCCGATGGCGGAAAAAGAAGCGGCCGCCGCAGCGGAACCTGAACCCGCCGCACCGGCTCCCGCTCCCGCCAAAGGCGCCAAGCCAGCCAAGCACGGTGCCAAGCCAGCCCAGCAACTCGACGACTGAAATACAGAACCAATGTGGGAGCGGCGGTGCTATCAGGTTGCAGCGTTGGCTCCCGTCACCTTACGCACCGGAAACGGAAAGTAGAAAAACCGCAAGACCCCCACCCGCTTGATCACTTCCCCGATCAACAACGGCACCACCACCGCCACCACAAAACCGACACACGCCGCGACAAACGCAGGCAGCCCCACACGCTGCATCAGGTCAAAGGTCTTGTGCTGAATCTCTCCATGAAAGATCAGCAGGATCAGGGTCGACTGGCCGATATAGGTCATCACTCGGGTGATCAGCGCCGAGGCCATGAGCACCCGCGACAACGCCCAGCACGCATACACGCCAATCGCCGCCAATAGGCTGGTCCACAGCCAGTGATCGTAGCGTCGCTGCGCAAGGTCCATGGTGTCGCCTCGGTAGGCAAACACCGCGGTGAAGAGCACGGCCGATACCAGCAGGGTCAGCACTGAACCCGCATGGGCGCGCAGCCAATGGCGTAGCAGGTAGCCATAGACAAAGCAGCTGCCACTGATCAGTGTGATATCCAGGCTGAACGGCAAGCCTGGCAACACCCAGGTGTGCCCGCCCAGCGTGACCGGCAGTTGCCAGAACCAGGGCAGCATCCAGATGCCGATCAGCAATGGCACCAGCATCGCCAGGCAACTGACCGCCAACGGCAGGCGCGCGATCAAGCGCAGCACGACCCAACCGAACAGGATCGCCACCCAGAAGTGCGGCAAAAACCAAAGCGCCTGCCACGGGATGGTGTTCACCGAGGCATACAGCACGCCGCCGATATCCGGCAGCAGCGGCTGGCCGCGCAGGATGCTGCGCACGATCACATAGGTGAGCATAGTGAAGAAAAACGGCTTGAGCAGGCCATCGGCCTTGCGCACCGCCATTTCCACGAAGGGCTGTTCAGGCTTGAAAAAGACCCCGGACAGAAAGAAAAACAATGGCAGCACAAATGACGCAAGCAGCGGGTAGAGCACGTCCGGTGAGGACGCGACAAACCAGCTATGGGCATACACGATCACCAGGATGCCGATGCCTTTGGCGATATCCATTTGTATCCAGCGATTTTTCACCTGCGTGCCCCCGATCGTCCATTCATGTTTTGCGCCACGGCTTGAGCCACAGGCCCATGCCCAGCAACACCGTGGCGCCGGCCAGGGTACTCAGCCCCAGCTGCAGCCATACGCCCTCAACCTGAAACAGCGCCAGTGCCGCCGCGCCCATCAGCACCGCGCCGAGCAACCAATGCCGCGCCCAGGGCAGGGCGTCGAGCAATGCCTGGCGCTGCATCAGCAGCAACGCGGTGCAAATCACCCCCGCCAATGCAGCCATGGGGATACCGGCCAGGCCGAACACGAAGGGCAGGGCGCCAAGCAGCAGCACATTGACCAGGCTACCGAGCAACTCGCAGCGCAGCGGCTGGCGCGTATCGCCGGCAGCGTAGGCGTAACGCGCGAGCAAGGCGTTCCAGGCGCCGAACACCAATGGCACCGCAAACCAGGCCAGCAGCAGCGGCAACGGCGAGTCCGCCGATTGCTTGGGCAGCAGCAACGCCACCAGGCTCGGGGCCGCCGCGACCAGGCCGACGCCAGCGGGCAGAGTCAGCATGCTGGCGGTTTCCAGGCCGCGCTTGAGCAGGGCCAGGCGCTCATCGCCCTGGCGACGGCTCATCATGCCTAGTAGCACCTGGTTGAGGCTCATCAGTGCAATCAGCGGCAGGTTCATCAACTTGCGCGCCAGGTTCACCCAAGTCACCGCACCTTCTCCCAGCAACGACGCCACCAGCCGCTCGATCAGCGCCAGGCCCTGGCTCGCGCCATTGCTCAACAACAGCGGGCCGATGCGCTGGCCCAGCTCCCGCAGCGGCGCCCACGACCACTGCCAGCGCCACGGCCGCCAACCCAGGCGCCACATCGATGGCAGCAGCGCCAACGGCATCAGCAGGCTGCCGGCCAGGCACGCCAGGGCCAGTGAATGCGGCTGGCTGGCGGTGCCGGCCAGCGCGAGGTAGGTCACCGGCGGCAGGTTGAACAACAACGAACCCAAGCCCGCCAGCACAAACCGCTCGCTGGCCTGCAGCGGCACGCTGAACAACGCATGCAGCATCAGCCCCGGCACGCACCAGGCGACCACCTGCAAGTTACGGCTGGCAAGCGCCAGGGCACCGTCCGCCAAGCCCGGCCCGAGCAGTTGCACCAGCCACGGCGCCAGCAGCGTCAGCAGCAGGCTGATGACCAATGCAATCAGCAGCAGCGCCGCAAACAACACCGCCAGCCAGCCCAGCCGCTCGTCGCGCTCGCGCGCCAGATACAACGGCAGCGCCGCCGCGCTCAGCACGCCGCCGGCCAGTGACATGCGCAGCGCCTCCGGCAAAAACACTGCGATCAGAAACGCATCGCTGCGCTCTCCCGCGCCCCAGGCCGCCACCAGCAGCCATTCACGGGCGAAGCCCAGGCACAATCCCAGCAGCGTCGCCAGAGTCAGCCAAACGGCGGAGCCGAGCATCAGGGCTGTGCGCCATCAAGCTGGGGTTTGTGATACGCCACGCGGTTCACCTGGGGCAGGCGCGCCGGAAACAGTCGGCGTGCCTCCAGCACGTTGATCCCCACCATCAGCCAGAACAGCGCGACCATCACTACCGCAAAGCTGAAGTAGTGGTCGAACAGGCCACTGACCAAGGCCGAGAGAATCCCGGCGGTGGTGCCCAGCCACAGCGCATTGTCCTTGGTCAGGCGAATCGGGCCGCTTTGCGGGCGCGCTTCCCGCCACCAGCGCAGAGTCACCGCCACAAAGAACAGCATGCCGACGATGCCGGTCTTGTAGATGAAGTTGAGCCACAGGTTGGAGATGCCCAGCAAATCCGTGCCAGGCACCGGCGGATCAACCTTAAAGCCGATGCCGAACGGATACGCCAGCACCGCCTGGGGAAACATGCGGTACTCGTCGAAACGCACTTCGGTACTGGCGTTGTCCGACGAGAAAATCGTCGCCAGGCGTTCCTGCAACGGCGGGTAAGCCATCACCAGCGCCACCGTCAGCGCCGCGCCGATCATCAGCAGGCGACCGGTGTAGGGCACTCGGCGCGTGGCCATCCACATCAGCACCAGTGCCAGGCTGACCATCGCACCGCGGCTGCTGGCCAACAGCAAGGCCGCTGCGCCGAGGCACGCCACGCTCAGGCCCAATGCGCGTTTCCAACCCTGCTCGGTCATGCCGAAGCAGAAGGCCAGGGGCAGCAACAACGCCATGATCCCGCCGATGGCATTCGGGTGCATCCACGGCGAACCCATGCGCGAAGACATGGCCTCCAGGCCGAATTTCAACATGTCGAAGTTGCCGTAGTTGAACAGCGCCAGAATCGGCGCAATGCCGGCCCCGGAACGCGTACGCACAAACACCCCGATCGACAGCGCCAGCATCGCCAGGCTGCCCAGCAGCAAGGCGATCACCAGCGACTCGCGGTGTTTGTGGTCCACCAGCAATTTAGCGCAAAGAAATACCGACGACAGGCTCAGCAGCCAGCGCAACCAGTTGGCCACGCCGCTGGTGTCGGCGTGCACGCTGACCTGGCCGACGATAAACGGGAACACGCTGAACAGCATCAGCCACAACAGCATCTGGTCGGTGGGGCGCAGGCCCAGGCTTGGCGTATCGGGCAGGCGCGCGAGGAAGCTGTGCCACAGCACCGCGCCCCAGGTCAGCGCCAGGATCGCTTCGCTGACGGTACTGCGAATGCCCAGGTTGACCGTGGAATAGGGCATGAACGTGGCAACCAGGGCAAACAGCACCAGGCCCCAGAACGGAAACCGCAGGATGGTCACCGCCCCGGCCAGGCCGACCACGGCGAGGAAGGCCTTGGCCGGCGACAGCAGCAGCGCGAGGGCGCCAAACAGCAGGCCGAAGAGAATCGCGACGAGGCTGGTCAGGTTCAGGCTCATTTGAGTTCCTCGATCAGCTCGGCCAGGCGCCGCCGATAGGCATGATGGTTGAAGCGTTCCGCCCACCGCCGGCGTTGCGTGGGCGAATCTTCATCGGCGCGCTCGCCCAGACCGATCATCAACTGCGTCAGCGCCGGGCCGTCGGTGGGCGAGAAGCGCGGCGCCGACGGCGGGGTGATTTCATCCAGCGACGTGCCGCTGGCCACCGCCACCGGGGTGCCGACGCTCAGCGCTTCGATCACCGGCAAGCCGAAGCCTTCGGCGTACGACGGTTGCCACAGGCGTGACGCCTGGCGGTACAGCGCATGCAATTGGGCATCCGACACACCGCTCAGCGCGCGAATCCCCGGCAGTGTGCGCTGGGCTTCGGGCAAATGCTCCAGGCTGCCCACCAACACCAGCTCCGGCACGCCGGGTGACTGGCGCCGTGCCTGCTGCCAGGCCTGCACCAGGAATGGCACGTTCTTGCGCAGCTCGCGGGTACCGACCAGCAACCAATAGCGCTCGGGCAAATCGTGGGCACTGAGGTCCGCGGCCAGTTCGGAAAAACCATCGACCTGGTTGGGCAGCACGCGAATCTTGCCTGCGGCCTTGGGAAACAGCCGTGCGGTTTCGTCGGCGCTGTACTGCGACGGTGTCCATACGCGGTCGGCGCTGTGTACCGCATAAGCAATCGACAGGCGATCGCTGGTCTTGTAGATCAGCGCCTTCAACCGGTTGGCGTGGTAGTTGTCCAGGGTGATCTGAAACAGGTCGTGCAACAGCACCACACTGCGCAGTCCTTTTGGCTTGGGCGGCAGTGGCAGGCCCATGTTGAACGTGCTGATGTACAGGTCGATGCGCTGTTCACGCAGGGCGCGCGGCAGGAAACCGGCCTCGAAGCGCAGGCGATTGTGCGGCTGGTGCATGGCGGTTTTCGCGCAGCCCCAGTCCGGGCAGTGCGCCTGCAGACGGCTTTCATCGCCCAGGGGCGCCACGGTGAACCGCTCAAGCTCGATGCCCGGCAGGCTGTATAAGGCGCTTTCCAGCGCGTACACCTGGCGGCTGATGCCTGACTGCGGCGAGGTGCCGACGGTGCGGTAATCCAGGCCTACACGCATGCGGGCTCCTTTTGATTCAACGGTGAAAGGGTCGCGTACACCTGCTCAAGCTGGCTGGCGGCGGCGCTCCAGTCATGGGCGCGGCGCACATAGGCGCGGCCCGCTTCACCCATGGGCGCAGCGGCGTCGGGAAATTGCAGCAAACGCACCACGGCGTCCGCCAGGCTCGTGGCAGTTTGCCCGCCAAGGTAGTCCAGGCCTTCCACCAGGTCCAACCCCGATACGCCTTGCTCGGTGCTCGCCAGCGGCAGGCCGGCCGCCAGCGCTTCCAGCACCTTGAGCTTGGAGCCGCCGCCATGGCGCAGCGGCGCGAGGAACACCGCGCAGCTGGATTGCAGGTTCAGCAGGTCCGGGACAAAACCTTGCCATTCGATGCGCGGGTCCTGCCAGCGCTCGCGCCAACGGGCGGGCATGCCGAAGCCACAGACGCTCATGCGCGCATCCGGGCAGCGCTCCCAGACCTTGGGCAAGATCTCATCCAGGGCCCACTCGATGGCGTCCACATTCGGCGCGTATTCATAGTTGCCCAGGAACAGCACGCGACGGGTCGACGGGTCGGGGCGGGCGGCAGCGAAGTGATCGCAATCCACGCCATTGACCACCACCGACACGGGCTTGTCGGCGATCTTGGCCAGCACCTGCGCATCGCTCTGGGTCACCGCCACCACGTGGTTGGCCTGGCGCATCACTCGACGTTCCCAGCGGGCGTAGCGCCATTGATCGTAGCGAATGAACGGCAGCGCCCAGTTCGGCAAACGGTCGTAGGTCGCGGCGCCAAGGGCTGATTCGACGTTGTGCTCAGTCAGCACAAAGGCCTGGGATTTACGTGCCAGGGCCGCTTCGTACGGCTGGAAACTGTAGCTGTGTTCGATCTGCACCACGTCCCACTGCTCGCCCAGCAACCCATTGAAAGTCTCCTGCAGTTGGCCCGACAGCCCATTCACACTGGCGAGCAGCGGGTAGGGCGCAAACAGCCCGGCCAGCAGCGTCGTGACGCTGCGCAGCGGGCGGCGCGGCAGGACGATCAACTGCTCAAGAAACGCTTCCAGCACCTGGCGGTCTGCCGGTGACACCGGGTGCTTGTCATGCAGCAGCAAAGTGATCCGATGCCCCCGCGCGGCCAGGCTGCGCAGCAGGTGGTACTGGCGCGTCTTGCCGCCGCTGGTGGCGGGCCAGGGTGAGTAGGGCAGGATCCATAAAATGCGCATGGCAGGCCTCAGTCCCATAACAGAATTTGCAGGTTCGACTTGACCGGCAAGGTCAGGCCGTTGGTGCCGCTCAACGGCGTTTGCGTGCCGCGCAGCGGGTCGTACAGGGTGGCGCTGGCCAGGCCCGGCAAGTGCGCGCTGCCGCCTTCGGCCGACCAGAAGAACCACAGTTTGCGGCCGTCGTTGCGGGTCCAGCCGATGCTGAACAGGCCGTCGGGCAACTGGTCGGCCACGGGCGGATCGCCGGGCGTGAGCTGCGGCCCGCTGACCTCGAGGAAATTTTTCAGCGCGGTGTAGGCGGGCTTGGGGTTGGCGTCGATGTCGAGCAAGCCGTATGACTGGTCGCGCACGCTGGCGCGCTGGTCGAGGTCGCTCAGGGTGAACAGGAAAATCTTGTCGTAATCCATCGCGCTCATCAGCGCCAGGCGCCGCACGATGTAATCGGCCTGGCCTTGCAGGGTGATGATGTCCTGGGCGTCCTTGGGCCCGGTGTAGGTCGACCAGCCCCACTCGGTGCTCCACAGGGTTCGCACGCCGCCGTTGCGCAGGGCCTGGTTGAGTTGGGTGGTCTTGGCGATGAAGTCCAGGTTGGCCGGGTCGTTGCCTTCGGGCAATTGGGTGTAGGGGTGGTAGGAAATCACCGTGTTCAGGCGGGCCACGCCGAGTGCGCCCAAGGCATCGAACATGGTCTGGCCGTTGGGCATCTCGCTGAAGAAAGCCATGCCGGCAGCGACCACGGGTTTATCCGGGTTCACCGCGCGCAGTGCGCTGGCCGTGGCGCTGAGCAGCGCGGCGAAGCCGGCCGGGTCTGCGGCCGGGCGCCAGAAGCCCAGCAGGTTCGGCTCGTTCCACACTTGCCACGCGTCGACGCTGGGGTAGCGCTGGGACAGCAGTGCCATACGGTTGGCGAACACCGCCGGATCCTTGGGCGGGTACTGGTCCTGATAAGGCGCACCCGCCGGCGCGGTGGTGGCGAAGGGCGCCGAGCCCACCAGGTAGAACACCGACTTGAGCTGGTTGTCCTGCAACTTGCCGACCAACTGGTCAAGGGTCGCGACCTGATACTGGTGCTCGGCCGGCTCCAGCTGATCCCAATGCAGATCCAGGCGTACCCACTCCAGGCCCAGGGCCTTGAGGCGGTCGATCTGCATCTGATAACGCGCGGGGCTGAACCACAGGAACTGCGCATTCACCCCCAGAAAATCCTTCCACACCACCACCTTGCTGCCCTTGAGCATATGGTTTTCGGCGTCGGCCGGGCGGCCCCAGAAAAATGCGCTCAGGCCCAGAGCGGCGACCACTGCAACGCTGGCGAGGTAGGTTCGTTTACGTGCCATAAGGCGCCCCCGCGATGGCTTGCTTAAAGAGTTGTTTGAACTGCTGCGCGGTCAGCGGCCATAGACGTTCGCGACCGATTTCGCCGGCGCGCTCGGCCCAATTGCGCGCCAGCAACGGGGTGCGTGCCAGGCGCAACAGCTGCGCGCTGAGCGCCGCCACATCGCCTTCGGGATAGATGGCGCCGTTACCGCTGGCGACTTCCTCGGCAAACGCGCGCGCATCCGAGGTGATCGCGCCGCGCCCACAGGCGGCCGCCCAGGACAACGCCCCGCTGGTGCCGCGCTGACGCCCCAGCAGGCCGAGTTTTTTCGATTCGCGATACGGCAGCACCATTACATGATGGGCCTGAATGGTATTGGCGATTTCATCGGCCGGCAGGTTCAGCCGCCAGTCGATGCAACCGGTCAGGCCCAGGGAGGCGATCTGCGCGTTCAACTGCTCCAGGTAGTTACCGCCCGCGCCAAACGCCATTTCCGCGGCGGTGCCGCCGGCCAGGGTCAGGCGCACGCGGTCGCGCAATTCAGGGGCTTGCGTGAACACGTTGGCCAGCGCCTGCACCAAGTCTTCAATGCCTTTGCCGCGGTAGATGAAACCGAAGTACAGCAGGTGCAGGGTGTCGAGCGACGGCAGCGGTGCCGATGCAATGTCCAGGTTCGCATGGTGGATAACCGCCACTTTGCCGGCGGGCAAGTGCATGCGCTGGCGCAGGCAGTCAGCGCCGAGGCGGGTGAGGGTCACCAGCCGGTTCAGCCCCTTGGCGACCTGGCGTTCTTCGCGCAAAGTCAGCGGGTCGGCCAGCACCACGGCCGCCTGGGGCAGCGGGCCAGGCAGGCGTTCGAGCAGGTTCAGCGGAAACGGCAGATGTTCGCGCCGCCACACGATGCGCTCCGGGTCATGCACGGTGGCGGTCAACGGCAGTCGCGGGTAAGCCTTGCGCAGCTCACGCAAGGCCAGGAATTCCCCCAACCGCCCGCCGCCCAACTCAGCGTGCACCAGGTCCACGGCTTGCCAGTCAAACCCGCTGACAGCCTGTTTGATCGCCTCGCTATTGCCCGCCACGCCGGCCAACGGTGTCAGCACCTTCACACCCACTTGTTCCAGCGCCGAGCGGAAGTGATTCGCGTAGTCGGCGATCCCGTTTTTTTCCGGTGGCAGGGGCGCGAGCAGGGCGATGCGCATCAGATCGCCCCCCGGTATTTGCCGATGGTCTGCAGTACTTTGCCTGGCACTTCGAACTTGCGGCGGTTGATGATAATGCCGTCCACCTTGCCGAACGCGGTGTTGAGGATCGACAGCGCATGCTCCACCACCGGCACGGTACTTTTGCGCGCTTCCACCACCAGGCCGATCAGGTCGGCGCGGCGCAGCGCAACAAATGCGTCGCGGTTGGCCAGCAGGGCCGACGCATCCAGCAGCACCACTTCGCCGGGCGCAGCGGCTTCCAGCCCGCCGACCCGCACGTTTACACCGTTCTCATGCAGCAACTGGCGCAACTGTTCCACCACAAAGGTCACGCCTTCGCCGTGGCGCGCCGAGGTCAGGCCCAGCGTCAGGCCCTGCTCGGCGATGCGGGCGGGCTGCAGCAGGCTGTACAGCCGGTAGATACTCGCATTGAACGCGTTGGCGCTTTGCGCGGTGCTGGTGTCCAGCTCCGGCAGGGTGGTCCACAGTGGCAGGCCGAACTTGCGCTCCACCAGGCCACCGTCATGGATACGCTGGTCGAGCAGGTAGCACAGGTAGATCACCAGCAGGCCGACGACGATGGCAAACGGCACCGCCAATATCAGCATCACCAGGGTTTTGGGGAAGATGCGGCCCGGGTTCAAGGTGGCTTCTTCGATCACGGCAATGTTGCTGATCTGGCTGTTGTCCAGTTCACGGTCGATGCGCGACTTTTCCAGGTTGTCGACGTACAGCGCATAGTTGCGCTCGGTGGTGCTCAGCTCGCGAGAAAGGCGCGTCAGCTCCGGCTCGATTTCCAGGGCTTGCTTGCGCTGCGCTTCCAGGTTCACCAATTGTTTTTGCTGTTGGACCAGCTGGGTGCGCAGCGCCAGGTTGTTACTGGTTTCATCCAGCAGCACACGCTGCAAGTGGATTTCCAGGGTGTTCGGCGCGCGGTTCTCCGAGGCCTGCACCGTGTTGCTCTCATTGGCGACCTGGACCTGCATCGCACGAATCGACGCATCCAGGGCTTTGACCGGCGGCGCATTGTCGGTGTAGGTGCGCATCATGTCGGCCTTTTCCAGCAGCTTCTGGTTCAGCAGCCGGCGCAAATCCTGCTGCTGCGGGTTCAGTGCGATCTGGCGCACCGTGGTGACTTCCTTAGGCTGGCCCTTGAGTTGGCTGCGTGTACTCTGGATGGCGCTGTCGGACGAGGCGATCAGGCGCGTGGTGTTGAAGGTCTCGCCGCGCAGCACGTTGATGCGCTCGGACAAGTCTTCCAGGCGATCGGTGATGCTCGCCGCGCCGATCTCGTTCAGGTGCGTGAGGATCTGCTGTTTGTAGCTCTGGATCTCGGTGGCGCTGTTGGCCGCCTGGCCCTCGTAGAAGGCATACAGGCTCTTGCGCCCCAGGGCCTGGGTGCGTTCGTTGATGTAGGTCTCGACCCAATCCTTGACCACGGCCTGGGCCATTTGCGGGTCGCCCCACGTGAAGCTGATGTCCATCACCGTGGAACCGGCGGCGTGGCTCACTTCAAAATTCTTTTCCAGGGCGGCGGCCAGGCGCTCCACCGGGGTGGTTTTTTCAACCACGCCGACGGTTTCCAGTACCACGCGAATACCGTCGAACACCGCCCCCACGCCGCTCTTCACGTAATATTTGGTGCGCTTCCAGAAGCCTTCCGGCGGCGGCGCGTTATCGATCACTTCCAGGTAGTGCTCAGCCACCGCGCGCACAATCGGGCGACCGGTGAGCAGGCGCTCTTCGTCGACAATCGGGTCGCGCTGGGTGCTGGGCATCACCAGCGCCTGGCGGTTGCTGATTTCAATCGGCAAGGTCGAATCGCGGCCCGGCTTGACCAGCAGGCGCGCGGTGGACTCGTACTTGGCCGGCAGCAGGAATGCCCCCAGCAGAATGATCACCAGCGCGGCAATCGCCGCCAGCTTGAACTCCTGGCGGAAGATGAAGAACAGACGCAGCAGATCACGAAAAGAACGGATCTCGATCATGGGATGTCGCTCCTTTAATTAGTGCCGCCGCTGGTGCGGGTGTAGTTGTAGCCAACCCCGATAGACTTGGTGAAGGGGATCAGTTGGTTCAGGTAGGTATCCACGCCCTGGATACGTTCACCCACGTTGGATTTGGGCACGAACACCACGTCACCGCGCTGCAGGCGCACGGGTTTGCGCCCGTTGGCACCGGTCTTGAGCAACTGGCTGAAGTCCAGGAAATAAGCGCGATAGGCGCCTTGGGCGTCCTCGCGTAACAGCGCGACCATGCTTGCATTACCGGCCGGGCTGACCCCGCCGGCGCCGATAATCGCCTGCTCCAGGGTGTTGGCCGTGGCGATCTGCACCGCCGTCGGGTTGTTCACCGCGCCGCCGACGATCACCGAGTTGGCCGGTGCCTGGTTGATGTTCACCGTCACACGCGGCTCGCGGTACACCGGCGCAAGCTTGTTGCTCAGCTCCGCCGCCAGTTCCGAAGGTTGGCGACCGGCCACCTGGATCGGTCCCAGGAACGGGTAGTTGATCATCCCGTCGGTCTGCACCGTGTACAGCGTCAGCTCGTAGATGGTGCTGACGTTGAACGCCGACAGCGTCGGCATTTCACCGGCATCGCGCACGATGCGCAGCTGGTCGCCCACGCGGATGCGCTCCACCGCCGGCGGCAGCTGGGCCAGCTGGTCGAGGGCGCGTTTGCCTTCCTCGACGGTCTTGCCGTCCGGCGGGACGATGCGCGCCGGCGTATTGCAGGCGGCCAGGGCCATCATGGCCACGACGAGCAGGGTTCGTTTCATCAAGGGGGGCTTCCTGTGGGTCATGATGCTCACTTCCAATAACCGGGAAACATGCTGATACGCCGCTTCAGGCCCAACGGCAGGCGGCGCTCCAGATGGCCCAGTCGGTAGCCGAGCCATTTGAATGCACTGCGCACCAGCACTTCGGGGACGCGGTGCAAGGCGCCGGCCTTGCGCAGGGCGGCGAGTTCAGCCAGCACGTAGCGCTTGCCTTCGCCACCCGCGTCGCCAAAGGCTTGCTTGATCCACGGCTCGCGGCCGTAGAACACGCCAATATCGAAGTAGCGGTGAAACTCATCCATGAGCTTGTAATCATGGGAGTGATGCACCAGAGCCGTGGCGGCGTAGCGCACGTTGTAGCCTTCAAGCAGCATGCGCGCCGCGACAAAGGCGTCTTCGCTGCCGATCACATCCGCCGGGAAACCCCCTACTGCCTGCAGCGCACTGCGCCGGTACACCGAGAACGAGTCGGAACTGAAGCAGGTCTTGATCCCCAGTTCCGCTGCGTCGGCCAGGCGCTTGCTGCGGCTGTGCTCCGGGTAGTTGAAGTGCCGTGATTGCGCGCCCAGCACACCGGCATCGGGGTGCGGCAGTTGGCGACCGTAGGCCACGCCGTTGAGCGGGTCCTGCTGCAACTCGGCGAGCAGGTTGGCGAAGGTTTCCGGGGTGGCGGGAATCGCGTCCTGGGTCATCACGATCAGCGCGTCGCCGCCCACTTGTTCGCTGGCCCAGCGCCGGGTGCCGCCATGGTTGAAATCGCGCGCGTCGATCACCTCGACCCGTGCGCCGAACTCGCGAAAGCGTGCCACGGTGTCATCGCTGGAGGCGCTGTCCACCACCAGCATCTCGTCAGGTTGCAGGGTTTGCATCTCCAGTGCCGGCAGCAGGCGGGCCAGGTGGCTGGATGCGTTACGGGTCGGGATGATCAGGGACGTGCGCATATTATTTCTTCACTTCAGCCGGCGCGCGGCCATAAATGTCGTCGAAGCGCACGATGTCGTCCTCGCCCAGGTACTCGCCGCTCTGCACCTCGATCATCACCAGGTCGATGATGCCGGGGTTGGTCAGGCGGTGTTTGTGCCCGGCGGGGATGTAGGTGGACTCGTTGGCGTTGATCAAAAATTCGCGCTCGCCGTTGGTGATCTGCGCCGCGCCGCTGACCACCACCCAGTGTTCGCTGCGGTGATGGTGCATCTGCAGCGACAGCGACGCCTGGGGCTTGACCACGATGCGCTTGATCTTGAAGCGGCTGCTTTCCTCCAGCACGGTATAGGTGCCCCATGGCCGGGTGACGGTGCGGTGCAGGCTGTACGCCGGATGGTTCTGGCGCTTGAGTTCGGCAACGATGTAGCGCACATCCTGGCTGCGATGGGCGTCGGCTATGAGCAGCGCGTCGGGGGTGTCGACGATGATCAGGTCACGCACGCCCACGGCGCCCAGGACGCGCTTGGGCGAGTCGATGTAGCAGTTGTGCACGTCATGCAAGATCGCTTCGCCATTGACCTGGTTGCCATGGGCGTCGCTGGGGGTGAGCTGGCGCAGGGCTTCCCATGAGCCGATGTCGCTCCAGCCGATGTCGCAAGGCACCACGGCGACCTGCCCGGACTTTTCCATCAAGGCCACGTCGATGGAAATATCCGGCGCGCTGCCGAAGGCGTCCGAATCCAGTTCGCGCTGGCGCGAGGTTTTGTTCTGCAGGCTCTGGCTGTGGTCCAGCGCGGCACGGGCGGCGTCCAGCACATCGGGCGCATGGGTGGCCAACTCGTCTACCAGGGTGCTGGCCTTGAAGCAGAACATGCCGGCATTCCACAGGTGCTTGCCGCCGTCGAGGTAGCCTTGGGCAGTGGCCAGGTCGGGTTTTTCGACGAAGCGTTTGACCCGGTTGCCCGTGCCCAGCGGCTCACCTTGTTCGATATAGCCAAAGCCGGTTTCCGGGTGGTCCGGCTGGATGCCGAAGGTCACCAGGTAGCCGGCTTCGGCCAGGTCGCGGGCCTGGGTGACGGCCTCGGCAAACGCCACTTCATTGAGGACCAAATGGTCGGCGGGCATCACCAGCAACTGCGCGTCGCCGCCGAAATGCTCCTGCACATGCAGCGCCGCCACGGCAATCGCCGCTGCGGTGTTGCGGCCGAACGGCTCCAGCAGCAGGTCCAGGGGCAGGTGGGCCTTGTTGACCAGGCGATAGTCATCCAGGGTGCGAAACAGCAGGTCGCGGTTGGTCACCGTCAACACACTCTCCACCCCAGGCAGCTTGGCGGCGCGCTGGAAGGTTTTTTGCAGCAGGCTCACGCCATCGCGCATGCGCATGAACGGCTTGGGCATGTTCTGCCGGGACACCGGCCACAGCCGCGTGCCCGAACCGCCGGAAATAATGCAGGGAATCAATCCGTTGAGCGTGTTCATCAATAGACTTCCTTGGTGGAAAGGACGGCCGGAACCGTCATGAAGACGATGTACAAGTCAAACCACACCGACCACTTGGAGATGTATTCCAGGTCGTACTCGACACGTTTCTGGATCTTGAACAGGGTGTCGGTCTCGCCCCGGTAACCGTTGATCTGCGCCCAACCGGTGATGCCCGGCTTGACCCGGTGTCGCGAACTGTATTCGCTCACCGCCACTTCAAAGGGAACACCAGCCGCCTTGGTCGCGGTGGCGTGCGGGCGAGGGCCGACCATGGACATGTTGCCCAGCAGCACATTGAACAGCTGCGGCAGCTCATCGATGCTGGTCTTGCGGATGATGCGGCCGACCCGGGTAATGCGCGGGTCCTCGCGGGTGGTCTGGCGCTCGGCGGTGAAGTCGCTCTGGTCGGTGTACATCGAGCGGAACTTGAACACGCGGATTTCGTTGTCGTTGTAGCCGTAGCGGTTCTGCCGGAACAGCACCGGGCCCTTCGAGTCGAGCTTGATCGCGATCGCCGTCGCCAGCATGACCGGTGACAGCGCCACCAGCGCCAGGCTCGCCAGCAGCAGATCCTCGCAGCGTTTGATCACCGGCGACCAGCCGCGCAGCGGCAACTGGGAGGTGTTGAACATCAAAATGCCGCCGACATCGGTGATTTTGCTGTGGCCGTAGCGCAGCGCGGCCATGTCCGGCACCAGCATGACGTTCACCGACAACTGCCGCAGGCGGTTGACCAGCCCGTGGATGCGCTGTTCGGCAGCCCAAGGCAGGCAAATCATCACCTGGTTCACCTGCTGGGCACGGATCAGTTTTTCCAGGTCGCGGGTGTTGCCCAGCAGGGGCAGGTTGCTCAGTTCCTTGGGAATGCGCTCGGTGCGATCGTCGATAAACCCGACCAGGCCAGAACGGATGTCACCGTTGCGCAGCAGGTGATCGGCCACGTGCACGGCGGTGTCGGTAAAACCCAGGATGACCGTGCGTTGCAGGTATTTGCCTTCGCGCATCAGCTTGCGGTACAGGCGCAGCATCAACAGCCGTTCCAGGCAGAACAGCGCCAGGCTGGCGACGTACCACGCCACCAGGTTGCGCGGCGTCAACTGCGGGAACATCTGCAGGATCTGGTACATGAACAGCAGGATGCAAAACGCCGCCGACCAGGCCTTGATCTTGGTTTTCAGGCGCAGCCGGTTGCTGAACAATTCCTCGGAATAGATGCCCAGCGCCTGGAACAGAATGATGGTCAGCGCCGCAAAAAACACCAGCAGACCCAGGAAATGGGTGCGCAGCTCAGGGGCTATCGGGTCCAGGAAAAGCACCAGGACCAGCGGGGGTAAAATGGCCGAGAGGCCATGGATCAACTTGACGAAAACAACAAAGAACTCAACAAAACCGGCGCGTGTTAGAAACAAGCTGTCGACGGGCGACTTCTCTCGCATAAAACATCCCTCATTGCACTCCAGACTTCTCTGTTCGAGTGTTTGTTCATAAACAGCGGGCTGCTTTAGAACCTGGGTCGAACGACTACTTCTGGGTAATACGCAACTTTCCAATCCCAATGCACAATCCAGCTACAGCTATCCATTTGAAGGGATTTTGCGGAGGGCGTGACTAAAGGAGTGTTTGCTGCCTGCGCTCAGTCAACAAATTGACGATGGTGCGCAAGCTGCATGGTATATAGGTTTTGTGATCTTTTTTGCGGCATTTTATTGACATTCCTTGTCCTGGCACTCGGGGGTGGGGGTGTGTTTTTGAGTGTAGGAACAAATGTGAAATTTTTCCTGCTTAAAGAAGAAACCTTTTTTAAAAGCGCGCTCGAAACGGCGTGGGAAGAGACGGCAGTCTCGCACTAAGTGCCCTGCCGCCGGGGGGTTCGCTTGATCAGAAGTTGCCTTTCAAACTCAGCGTAAAATTATTCGGTTCACCGTAGAAGTTGCCCCAGGAGGCTGCGCCGACCGTGTTGTAATAGTTTTTCATCGGACAGGTTGTATGTATCCAGCACAATTTTTTGTCCGCACCGCGCAGGCTGATTAATCTGCAGTTTTCCCGGTGGATGGATTGAGCATGATCGACCTTGCGACCCTGGCGGTTTTTTCCGGTGCGGTGCTGCTGTTGCTGTTATCCCCTGGGCCGAACATGGCCTTTGTCATCAGCCATGGCGTCACCCACGGCTGGCGCGGCGGCGTGGCGTCGGCCTTGGGTATCAGCGTGGCCGACGTGCTGTTGACGGCATTGACGGCCACCGGCGTGACGGCGTTGGTCGCCAGCTGGCCGCCGTCGTTCGACTTGATCCGTTATGCGGGCGTGGTGTACCTGCTGTGGCTGGTGTTCAAAACCTTGCAGAAAAGCCCTGGGATGGACGCGGCGGGTGTCAATCGCGTGCCGTTGGGCCGCGTGTTCCTTCAAGCCATGCTCAACAGCCTGCTCAACCCCAAGGCTTTGCTGTTTTTTGTGGTGTTTTTGCCACAGTTCGTGCGGCCCCAGGCGGGCTCCATCGCGGTGCAGTTGATGCTGCTGGGGGGCGTGCTGACCTTGATTGCAACGGTGTTCCATGGGGTTCTGGGCGTGTTTGGCGGCGCGCTCAGCCGCTGCTTTGCCAGGCGCTCAAACAGCGCCTGGTTGCAGAAGTGGGGCCTGGCGACGGTGCTGACGGTGCTGGCTGTGCGGCTGGCGCTGATGTCCCGCCCCACCTGACGTACACATTCGCCTGGGGTGTTTTGCAGTGTCAACCCAACCGCGCAGCCGCGCGTGCAACGATCTCACCGCGTACCCGACGCGAGTCGGCGCTGCGCTTATTGGCTTCTTCCAGCACATGCCGGGGCGCGGTGTCGGGGCGGCCCGAATTGAACGGCGGCGCCGGGGCATATTCAATCTGCAATTGCACCAGTTGCGCCGCCGCTTCGCTGTACAGCTCCGCCGCCAGGCTCAGGGCAAAATCGATGCCTGCGGTAATGCCGCCGCCGGTCAGCAGGTTGCCGTCACGCACCACGCGCTCCTGCACCGGGATCGCGCCGAGCGGGGCGAGCAGGTCGTGGTAGGCCCAGTGCGTCGTCGCCTTGCGCCCGCGCAGCAAGCCCGCGGCGCCCAGTACCAGCGAGCCGGTGCACACCGACGTCACGTAACGCGCGGTCTGTGCCTGGGTCTTGAGAAAGTCCAGGGTGAGCGGGTCTTCCATCAGCGCGCCGACGCCGGACCCACCGGGCACGCAGATCACATCCAGGCGCGGGCAATCGGCATAGGTCATGGTCGGGGTGAACACCAGGCCGGTGCTGGAGGTGACCGGTGCCAGGTCTTTCCACACCAGGTGCAACTTCACGTCCGGCAGCGAGCCCAGGACGTCATAGGGGCCGGTAAGGTCCAGTTGCTGGATGCCGGGGAACAACACAAAGCCAATCTGCAAGGTCATCAATAGCGCTCCGTCAAAGGGGTGGACGGCTTCACTCTAGGGGCTTAGGCTTTGGCGAATACGCCATTGAGCCCACGAATCGCGCCAATCATGCCCAGAATCGTTCATGTACTCGCTTTCGATAACGCCCAGGTGCTCGATGTCACCGGACCTTTGCAGGTATTCGCCTCCACCAACGACTTGGCGCGCCAACGCGGTGAGCCCTTGCCCTATGCCGTTTCGGTGGTTGCCGCGCAAACGCAGCCGGTGATGACCTCGTCCGGCCTGGCCCTGGTGGCCGAACCGCTGCCTGCCGTCGATGCGCCGTGTGACACCCTGGTGATCGCCGGCGGCTGGGGAGTGTACGGCGCGGCTGAAGACCCGGCGCTGGTGGAGTGGGTGCGTGAAAAAGCCAGGCACACCCGCCGCATGACGTCGGTGTGCACCGGCGCGTTCCTGCTGGCCGCCAGCGGCATGCTCGACGGCTGCCGCGTGGCCACCCACTGGACGCGTTGCGACGAACTGGCGCGCAAGTTTCCTTCGCTGACGGTGGAGTCCAACCCGATCTTCATCCAGCAGGGCGCTGTCTGGACGTCCGCCGGTGTCACCGCTGGCATCGACCTGTGCCTGGCGTTGGTGGAGCAAGACCTGGGCCGCGCCGTGGCCCTGGAGGTGGCGCGGCACCTGGTGGTGTTTCTCAAGCGCCCCGGTGGCCAGTCGCAATTCAGCGTGACCCTGTCCCTGCAAAAAGATGACAGCCGCTTCGCAGAACTCCATGCCTGGATGGCGGAAAACCTGAGCCTGGATCTGAACATCCCGACCCTGGCCGCCCAGGCCGGCATGAGCGAGCGCAGCTTTGTGCGCCACTACCGCGCCGAAACCGGCCAGACCCCGGCGCGAGCGGTCGAATTGATGCGCGTCGAAGCCGCGCGCCGGCAACTGGCTGACAGCACCGCGTCGATCAAGCGTATCGCCGTGCAGTGTGGGTTCGGTTGCGAGGAAACCCTGCGCCGCAGCTTCCTTCGCGCCCTGGACGTTACGCCCCAGGCCTACCGCGAACGCTTTTGCCACCCGGCTTGAACGAAAACGTACACCGCTGAAGCAAGGTGCTATGTTGGCCGACTATCTTGCGCAGTGATCGCCCCCGACTGCACCGCTTTTTCCTTCGCCCCCCCGGCGTAACCCTGCTCATGAAGCCAATGCCTGCGATCAGCGCCGATCCCCTGCGGGACGATTGCGCCAGCGAGCCTATCCACATTCCCGGTTCGATCCAGCCCCATGGGTTGCTGCTGACGCTCAGTGAACCGGCGCTTGTGGTGCTGCAGGCCAGCACCAACGTCAATACCGAGCTGGGCCTGGGCGCCGCGCCGCTGTCCGGTCAGGCGCTGGGCAGTCTGATCGGCGCGCACGCACTGGCTCAGGTGCGCCTGGCGTTGGCGGACCTGGATGCCGATGAAGACGAGTTGCATCAAGTGACGCTCAACGGCAACCTGTTCGACGCGTTGCTGCATCGCCACCAGGGCTTGCTGTTTCTGGAGTTGGAGCGCGCCGTGTCACCCCGGCATGCCGCTGCCCTGCACGTTGCCCGAACCCTGCGCCGCCTGCAGTCGGCGAAGAGCCTCGATGGGCTGTACCAGACCTGCGTCACCGAGATCCGCGCATTGACCGGCTACGACCGCGTCACGCTGTACCGCTTCGAACAGGAGGGGCACGGCAAGGTGATCGGCGAATCCCTGAGTGACGGCATGCAGCCTTACCTGGGCCTATGTTTTCCGGCCTCGGACATCCCGCCCCAGGCCCGCGAGCTTTACCGGCTCAACTGGATCCGTGTGATTCCCGATGCCGCCTACCAGCCGGTGCCGATCTTGCCGGCGCTGCGCCCTGATAACGGTCGCCCGCTCGACCTCAGCTTCGCGGTGCTGCGCAGCGTCTCGCCGGTGCACTGCCTTTATCTGAAAAACATGGGCGTGCGCTCATCCATGAGTATTTCCCTGCTCAAGGACGATCAGCTCTGGGGCCTGATCACCTGCGGTCACCGCGAGCCGTTGCGTGTGCCCCATGAGTTGCGCACGGCCTGCAGCAGCATCGGCCAGTTGCTTTCGATGCAGATCACCTTGCTTCAGGAGCAGGAAGCCCGTCGCCAGCAGCAGGAAAAAACCGTCATGATCGACGCGTTGGCCGACGCCATGGCCGGGGACACGCTTGATGTGATGGAAAGCTTGCTGCCTCATGCGCAAACCCTGTTGGACCTGACTGGCGCCCATGGCCTGGCGATTCTGGTGGAGGAGCGCCTGCACTGCTTCGGGGCCTGCCCGACCGAGGCTGAAATTCGCGCCCTTTACCCCTGGGTGCAGCAACAGGGCAAGGGCGTAGTGTCCAGTCATCAACTGGCTGTGGACTTCCCCGCGGCGGCGGCCTATCAGGCAATCGCCAGCGGCCTGTTGGCCATCCGCCTGCCTAAACCGGTTAACAATGCCGTGATGTGGTTTCGCCCCGAGCTGAAATCCACGGTGAACTGGAGTGGCCAGCCCATCAAGCATCAGGATGCCGGGGCCGGCACCTCAAGCCCGCGGCTGTCGTTTGAACTGTGGAAACAGCAGGTCGATGGCAAGGCGCTGCAATGGTCCGCCTCCGTGCTGCAGGCGGTGGAGAGCCTGCGCCGCCACGCCCTGGAGCTTGACCTGGCGCGCCAGGTGCAGCGCGAGCATGCGGCCGTGCGTGCCCGTGACGAGCTGGTGGCCGTGGTCTCCCACGACCTGCGCAGCCCGTTGACCATCCTGCTGATGCAATGCGGCATGATGCGCAAGCTGGTGCCCGCCGACGACACCAAGGCCAACCTGCGCATGGCCACCGCCATCGAAACCATGCAGAACGCCACATCGCGCATGAACACCTTGCTGGAAGACTTGATCGACATTTCGCGTATCGAGGCCGGGCGCTATCAGGTTGCCTTGCAATCGCTGGAAGTAAACGCGACCCTCGACCAGCTTGGCTTGATGTGGCACCCGCTGGCGGCGGCCAAGGGCATCAACCTGACCTGGCGGGCCCAGCCGGGGCTGCGCGTGCAGGCCGACCCGGAGCGGCTGTTCCAGGTGTTTTCCAACCTGCTCGGCAATGCGCTGAAGTTTACGGACCTGGGCGGCGCGATCGAGGTAATCGCCCAGGCGGCGGACGACCACGTGCTGTTTCGCGTGTGCGATAACGGCGCGGGCATCGGTGCGGCGCAATTGCCCTACATTTTCGAACGCTACTGGACGTCCCGCGAAGGCAACCCCACCGGCAGCGGCCTGGGGTTGTATATCTCCCACGGGATTATCCAGGCGCACGGCGGCACGCTCTGGGCAGAGAGCGTGGCGGGGCAGGGCAGCGTGTTCAGCTTCAGGCTCGCGGCAGCGCCTTAAGCGCCGGCGAGTAGCTCAAGGATGGCCGCCACGGTCACCTGCGGCGCTTCCTGAGGGATATTGTGACCCACGCCCGGCAGGACCTGCCGCCGGTAAAAACCGCTGAACCGTTCCACATCATCATCCACTTCGGGCGGCGGGCCCACGCCATCATCGGCACCGCACAATGAAATGCTCGGTACCGAAATCACCGGCTGCAACGCCAGGGCCTGCTCGATGGCTTCCAGCGCCGGGTCGCCAGGGGCGTACATGAAACGGTGACGATAGGAATGGATCACCACCTCGACAAAATCCGGGTTATCGAACGACGGCGCCGTCTGCCCATACAGCCCCGGTCCTTCGGCCCAGGACGGCGACCACAGCGACCACAGCAAGGCGCAGAGTTCGCGGCGGTTGGCGGTCAACCCATCGACACCGCGCTGGGTATGAAAGTAGTACTGATACCACAATCGATGTTCCGTCGCCGGCGCCCTTGGCTTGGGCGACTGGGCGATATCCTGGATGTTGTAGCCATCCCCGGTCACCAGCCCGCGTACCCGCCCAGGCCATAACGCCGCGACGATACAGGCGGCGCGCCCACCCCAGTCGTACCCGGCGAGGGTCGCCTGCGGAATCGCCAGTGCGTCCATGAATTCCAGCAAATCCTTGGCCAACGCCGCCTGCTGCCCGGAGCGCATTACCTGTGCATCGATAAACCGCGTCGGGCCGTAACCGCGCAGGTATGGCACCAGCACGCGGTAACCACGCCCGGCCAGTACCGGCGCAATCGCGTCATAGCCGCGTGGGTCGTAGGGAAAGCCATGCAGCAGGATCACAGGCTCACCGTCGGTTGGGCCGTGGGCTTCATAAGCCACATCGAGCATGGAGGTGCGCACGTAAAGCAACGGAGCGGTCAGGGTCATGGTAGGCGCTTTCGGTTGGCCAGCGGTGTTGAAACTCTACCGCAAACCCTGACGGGGTGGGGGGCATCATCGATCGTTCCCACGCTCCGCGTGGTAATGCATGCCGTGACGCTCCGCGTCACCTGTCATACATCGAGGGGTCAGCGGGACGCGGAGCGTCCCAGGCGGCATTCCCACGCGGAGCGTAGGAACGATCAGATCCCCTGTGGGAGCGGCGGTGCGACGATTCGACTTGCCCGCGATGGCGGCATCAGGGTTGCCAGGTCGTCTTCTGCCCGCTGAGTTTGCGGTCCAGGAACGTCGCCGCGCTGATCAACGCCAAGTGGCTCAACGCCTGGGGCGTGTTGCCCAGGTGGCGGGCCTGGCTGTCGAACTCTTCGGCATACAAGCCCAGCGGGTTGGCATAGCGCAGCAGTTGTTCGAATTCCAGGTGAGCCTTCTCCACTTGCCCGGCGCGGGCCAGGCATTCGACGTACCAGAACGAACAGGCCGCAAAAGCGCCTTCGGTGCCTTGCAGGCCATCGATCTGGCCCTCGTTGCGGTAGCGATAGACCATGCCGTCGCGCACCAGGTTTTTCTGGATGGCCTGCAAGGTCGACAGCCAGCGCGGATCGGTCGCCGCGACGAAGCGCACCAACGGCATCAGCAGCATCGAGCCGTCGAGCGCGGTGCTGCCGATGTACTGCACGAAGTGCCCGCGTTCTTCGTTCCAGAAGTTACTCCAGATATCGGCGTAGATCGCCTGGCGGGTCTGGTCCCAGCGCGCGAACGGCGCCGGCAGTGAGCGCTTGGACGCCAAGCGGATGGCGCGGTCCAGCGCGACCCAGCACATCAGGCGCGAATGCAGAAAATGATGCTGCTCGCCGCGCATTTCCCAGATGCCCACGTCCTGGGTATTCCAGATTTCACAGACCTGATCGACCACTTCCACGGTGTGTTTCCAGCCCTCGTGGGAGATCGCTTCGCCGTACTTGTTGACCAGGTACACCGCGTCCATCAGCTCGCCGTAGATGTCCAACTGGACCTGGTCGAATGCCTCGTTGCCGATGCGCACGGGCCGGGCACCACCGTGGCCCTTGAAATGGTCAAGCTCGGCTTCAGGCAGCTCCTGGCGACCGTCGATGCCGTACAGGATATTGATCCGGGTCGGCTGGTCGCAGCAGTCACTCACACGGCCCCTGAGCCAGCGCATGTAGCTGTTGGCTTCTTCGACAAAACCCAGGCGCATGAAGGCATAGACGGTGAACGAGGCGTCGCGGATCCAGGTGTACCGGTAATCCCAGTTGCGTTCGCCGCCGAGCGCCTCGGGCAGGCCGAAGGTGGCGGCGGCAATGATCGCGCCGTATTTGCGCGACGTCAGCAGTTTCAGCGCCAGGGCCGAACGGTTGACCATTTCGCGCCAGCGTCCACGGTAGTTCGATTGGGCGATCCAGCCGCGCCAGAACTTCACGGTGTGGGCCAGCGCCAGGTCGGTGCAGCCGCCGTCCACGCGTTGATCCTCCTGGCCGCCCAGGACGAACTCGGCACCTTCTTCCTCGTCCAGGGCGAAGCTCGCCACGGCTGCGCCGTCTTTGACCTGCAACGGGTGGCTGCCAGAGAGGCGCAGGCCCGGTTGGCCTTCGGCACTGAAGCACACCGTGCCGTTGTCGAGGCTGGTGTGGGTAGGCGTGCGCGCGTAATCGTGGCGCACCGCGCAGCGCAGATGAAACTGGGCCTTGCCACTGACGACCCGCACCCTGCGGATCAACAGGGGCAGGTCATCGATTTCCTCACTGACGGCCAGCAGGTCAGTAATCTCCACCACGGCCTGGTCGCTCAGCCAGCGGGTTTGCAGCACATTGGTGTCGGGCAGGTAGATCTGCTCGCGCCGCGCGTTGGGCAGGTCCGGGGTGAGTTGGAAAATGCCGGCCTCGGGGGTGTCCAGCAACGAACAGAAGATCGACGGGCTGTCGAATTCAGGCCAGCAGAAGAAGTCGATGCTGCCTTTATCATTCACCAGTGCGGCGCTGCGCATGTCGCCGATAATGCCATGGGCATCGATGGCACTCTGTGGTTCGTTTTTCAAATCAACCATTGCCACGAAACTCCGGGTAAAGGCTCATGCCGCCATCAATGAACAGCGTGCTGCCCACCACATAATCGGAGGCATCGCTGGCCAGCCATACCACGGCGTTGGCCACGTCCTCCACATCGCCCACGCGTCCGTAGGGAATCAGCTTGAGCAGCTCTTGCTCCGCCGCCCCTTCGGTAGCCGCGCGATTGATTGCGGTGCGTATCGCCCCCGGCGCAATGCCGTTGATGCGGATACGTTGCTCGCTGACTTCCTGGGCGAGGGTGCGCATCAGCATCTCCACGCCGCCTTTGGACGCCGCGTAGTTCGCGTGCCCGGCCCAGGGGATCAACTGGTGCACCGAACTCATGTGGATGATTTTGCCCGCGGCCCGTGACACGCCTTTGCGCACGCCTTGGCGATTGAAGATGCGCACGGCTTCGCGGGCACACAGGAATTGGCCGGTGAGGTTGACGCCGATCACTGTATTCCAGTCGTCCAGGCTCATGTCGACCAGGTTGGCGTCCTTTTGCAGGCCTGAGTTGGCCACCAGGATGTCCAGGTGGCCGAACGCTTCCAGGGCCTGTGCAAACATGCGCTGCACATCAGCTTCCTGGGATACATCGGCACCGATGGCAATCGCCCGGCCGCCGCTGGCATTGATCTGCGCGGCGAGGGCCTCGGCGGGCGCCGCCTTGGCGTTGTAGTTCAGCACTACGGCCGCGCCGGCCTGCGCCAGGGCCTTCGCCGCGCCGGCACCGATTCCGGAACTGGCGCCTGTCACCAGGGCCACTTGTTGCTCCAACGAGATACGCATTGCTCACCCAGCCTTAAATCCGTGAGTTCAAGTAGCTGACTGACGGCGCGCCAGGGAAGTTCAGCCGTGTGAAATTAGCGACTACAACCATGGTGGAAAATGGAATAACAGAACTATAAAAAATAACCATAAGATACTAAAAAACCGTTCAAAAGCGTTTGACAGGCTTTTTCGCCACGTGTCTTATAGGCACACCTCAACCCGCTCCGTTGGTAGTTCGGAAGTCATCGCGGGGCCATTATCAGAGATATGTATGTGCCTCTCGGCCGATCCAAGGGAACTGCCCGTTCGGGTAAAAGCAACTGCCCTGAAGGGGGGGCCTAAGTTAGTCATCTTTGATTGCGACGGCGTACTGGTACAAAGTGAAGAAATCACCCTGTCGGTGTTGATCGCCATGCTTAATACACAGGGCAATACCGTTCTTGATGCGACACGGTTTATCGAACACTTTCGTGGGCGCAAGATTGCT
Organism: Pseudomonas cedrina subsp. cedrina; assembly: GCF_001983175.1. Classification (GTDB taxonomy): domain Bacteria; phylum Pseudomonadota; class Gammaproteobacteria; order Pseudomonadales; family Pseudomonadaceae; genus Aquipseudomonas; species Aquipseudomonas cedrina. The sequence goes on along the minus strand of NZ_MNPW01000017.1, from coordinate 69,883 downwards.
GATTGTTTACGCGAGGCTGAGCAACTTTTAAATGTTCGTCTGGATAATGACTTTGAACAGCACTTTCGCAAGCAGGCATTAGCAGCATTGACACTCGATTTAAAAGCCACCGATGGCATTGTTGAAGTTTTGCAAGCGCTGACGGTGCCCTATTGCGTTGCCTCCAGTGCGCCGCGCGAAAAGATAGAACATTGCTTGCGCCAGGTCGGGCTGTTTTCTTATTTCGAAGGGCAAATATTCAGCTGTTATGAGCTGGGCAGTTGGAAACCTGATCCACTGGTGTTTCTGACGGCCTGTGACTATTACAACGTTGATGTCAGTGAAGCGCTGGTAATTGAAGACAGTGTTACGGGTATTCAGGCGGCTATTGCCGCCAATATCCGCGTGCTGGGCTTGGGGCCGCAGCATCGACATCCGCAGTTGGCCGCCGCTGGCGCACGACCGATTATCGATATACGTGAAATGCTGGCCATTTTTAATTTATCCCAATGACTCAGGGAAGAGGCGTCGTGAATACACTTGGTTACATAGAGCGACTTAAGCACAATGATCCGGGTTCGCAAGTGTGGTGGGATTCATCGCCTGCCGTGTACTTGCCTTACAAACAACACCTGTTGGAAAAATACCCGGCGGCGGCTGCTTATATAGACACGTTGGTGCCGGACGATTTCTGCGCGCCGCAGGGCTTGTGCAGCGTGACGACCAATCCGCGGTTGGTGACGGCCGTCATCCTCGAAAAGCGCGAGTACTGGTCATCGCGTTTCAACCTGGCCAGCCTGTCGCCCCATGAGTTGCGCAAGCAGCTGTACAACGAAGTCATCCTTGAAGGCGCCGCGATGCTTAAATCGCGGTGGGTTCAGTCGGCCCAGGTCGAAGGCTGGATCAGCGCCCAGGTCGACCCGCTGGATGTGCGCTGCACCGAGCGCATGACCGCCAGGGGCCTGGAACTGCAGCGCCTGGCGCCGAACGTGATGGTCAAGGTGCCGGGCAGCCTGGAGGGGTTGGCGACCGTCGAACAGCTGGTGGCTCAGGGCGCGTCGGTGAATATCACCTTCTGCTTTACCGTCGCCCAATTCCAGGCCGGTATCCAGGCCATAGAGCGTGGCATGGCAGCCGCGCGCAGCACGGGCATCGACACCCATTGCTGCAAGTACGTGATCACCTTCATGATCGGGCGTTTCGCCTGCCAGCCCGAATTCGCGCTGCAGGCGGCCGAGCGTGGCCTGGTTCTGAGCGCCGAGGAACTACGCTGGGCCGAACTGATGATCTACCAGCAGATCCAGGAATTGATGGCGGCGTCGCGCGTGCCGGTCAATATCCTGCTCTCGAGCATAAAAGTCGATGTGGACGAACGTGGCAACAAGCAGTGCTGGCACCTGGAAAAGACCGGGCACACGGCGACCTGCTACACCCTGACGCCGGACGTGGTGGAGTTTCTGGTCGAGCGCGAAAGCCACGGCAAGCCGGTGATGCCTGCGCTGCAGGCCCAGAAACCGCCCGTCGCGACCTTCGCGAAGCTGATCCGCATCCCGTATTTCTACGAAGCCTACGTCGCCGACGGCATCGAGCCGTACGACTTCGCCCACCATGAAGCCTTTATCAACGCCTGCAATGAAGCCAACAGCGCGCACCGGCGCCTGGCGGATTACTGCGTGCGGCTCTGCCCGGTGACAAAACCCTTCAAGCGCGCGCTCAACGCATTGCTGGCCGCCGAGTTCGGAGTGATCGCATGAACCGGATGATCGGGTTGTGGGCCCACCCACGTTCGCGTTCCACCGTGCTGGAGCGCGTGTTCATCGAGCGCGGGGATTTCGAGGTCTTCCACGAGCCCTTTGCGCACATGGCATTTTCCAAGGATTCGGCGATTCCTTCGGATGAGTGGGATCACAGTTTGCCCACGACTTATCAGGGCATCAAAGAACATCTGCTGACGGCGCGGGAACGTTCAAACGTCTTTCACAAAGACATGTGTTACCACTGTCTGGATGATTTAAAAATTGATACCCACTTTCTTGCGCAACAGGACAATATCTTTCTTATCCGCGAGCCTGCCCGCAGTATTGTTTCCCATCATCGGGTGCACCCCGATATGCCATTACACGCGATCGGGCATAAAGCGTTGTATGACATATTTTGTGTGGTCACCAAACTGACCGGCAAAGTGCCTTATGTGATTAATGCCGATGATCTGGCCGCAGAGCCGGAACGGGTCATACGTAAACTCTGCGATCACTTGAGTATTGAGTTTCTTCCACAGGCCATGACCTGGAAACGTGAATGTCCGGAACAATGGAAGACGTGGCGTAGTTGGCATGTGGATGCAGAAAACAGCGAGCGAATTATTGCGCCGCCTGAGCAGCCCATCGACACAACGCTGTTCGAGCAGTATCCCAAGTTAAAAGTGATGTACGAATACCACCGAACTTTCTACGCACGCATGAATGAATTCTGCCAATAAGGACTGTTGCATGAAGAAGCTGATTATCACCGGGGCGGCCAACGGCATTGGTCGAGCGACTGTCGAAAGGGCGATTCAACTAGGCTACTTCGTTATCGGTGCCGACAAGGACGCCGAGGGTCTTGAAACGTTGCAAAGTCGCTATGGCGCTGATGTATTCGAGGCACAGAGCGCAGACTTTTCAGAGATGGCCACTATCAAGGGTTTTATTCCCTCACTGTATGAGCGCCATGCCACTATTTACGGGTTGGTCAATAATGCCGGTATCTACCACGGCAAAAGTGTCTACGCCTATAGCGATGAACAAATAGACGAGATTCTCAACGTCAACCTCAAGGCCTTGGTTTACCTGTCCAAGGACTTCGCCGAGCGCGAAATGCAGCATGAAGCGCCGCGCAGCATCGTCAATATCGCCTCGGTGGCCGGTGAAGTGGGCAGCTGCGATGCCCTCTACGGTGCAACCAAGGCGGCGGTGATCGGCCTGACCAAGGCCAACGCCTGGAACTTTGCGCCGTTCGTGCGGGTGAACGCAGTGTCCCCGGCGCTGATCCATGACACCGCGATCTACGACACCATCCCCGACTACCGCCGCGCCGAATATGCCCGCCAGGAAGTCCTCAAGGACCCCATCCTGCCCAGCGCCGTGGCCGAGGTCATTTTGCTGCTGGTGGGCGACGCGTTGCGTCACCTTACCGGCAGGGTGATCCCGGTCGACAACGGAGCCTACCCGCGATGAGCCCGTCGATCCGCAAGAAAAAACTCCTGCTGGTGGGGGCGGGCAACCTGTGCCTGCAGATCCTCAAGATTCTCGGGCCGAAAAACGCCTTTGACTTCGTGGTGCTGGGCCGTGATGAAGAGGCCACGATCCGGCTGTGCAACCTGGTGGCGCTGTCGTGCGCGCAACTCGGGCAGTTCATCAGCATCAAGCCGCTGATTGCCGACCTGACGGATATCGGCAAGGTGGCGCAACGGCTGCGTGAAGAGGCGCCGGATATCCTGGTGAACTGCGCGTCGCTGCAGTCATGGCGAGTGATCACCGGGTTGCCCAAGTTGTCGTTCGAAAAGCTCGACCAGGCGCAGTTCGGCCCCTGGCTGCCGATGCACCTGACGCTGATGCATTGCCTGATGCAGGCAGTGAAGGCCTCCGGCATCACCGCCAAAACCGTCAACGCGGCGTTCCCCGATGCGGTCAATCCGATCCTGGGGCGCATCGGCCTGGCGCCGGATATCGGCGTGGGCAATGTGGCCAATCTGGTTCCTGCGGTGCGTTTTTCCATTGCGCGATTGCTCGAATGTGCGCCCGCCGACGTGCAAGTGCAGCTCTACGCCCAGCATTATTTCAGCCACTACGTGCCGCGCGGTGGCCTGCCGCCGCATGCCAGTTACCGCTTGTTGTACGAGGTGCGCGGCCTGCCGCAGGCGCCCCGACTACCGGCCGAAGCGATCTTCGCTACGGTCAGATCCGAGTTCCGTCGCCTGGGCGGGGTGGACGGGCAGTTTCTTACCGCATGCTCAGCCGTCACGGTGATCGAAGGGCTGTTTTCCCCGACGCCGGTGCTGGTGCATGCGCCAGGTCCCCTCGGGCTTCCGGGAGGGTATCCGGTGTGGCTGCACGACGGGCGCATCCAGGTGCAGTTCTCCGAGGCCTGCCCGCAGGACGAGGCGGTGCGCATCAACACCGTCTGCCAGAGCCAGGACGGCATCGACGCGATCCACTGTGACGGCTCCGTTACCTACAACCCGCAGTGCATGGCCGTCATGCAGTCGATGCTGGGCTATTCCAAAGACACCATGGCTGTCGAGCAAGCCGCCGAGTTTGCCCGCGAGCTGGCGAGCAAGTACCGCTCTTTCAAGAATTCAACCTGGTAGGTGTGTGATGAATCAACTGTCCAGACACAAGCACAACGAAGTCGCCAGTTATGCCACGCAATACTCGAAGAATTTTGTCGAGCGCTGGGATGAATTGATCGACTGGGAAAAACGCAAGGCAGGGGAGGGCGGCTTTTTTGAAAAACTGTTGCGCAAGCACGGCGTGCGCTCGGTCATCGATGTATCCACGGGCAGTGGCTTTCATGCGGTGCAGCTAAAGAAAGCGGGCTTTGACGTGGTCGCCACGGATGGCAGCAGCACCATGTTGACCAAAGCCCGGGCGAACTTTCGCAAAGCTGGCCTGGACATCAAGTCCCATTACCGCGACTGGCAATCACTTGACGCCCAGGAGCTTGGCCAATTCGACGCCGTGGTGTGCCTGGGCAGTTCGCTGTGCCATGTGTTCGAAGCCCACGATCGGTTGAACGTTCTGGCGAGGTTCAAGGCATTGCTCAAGCCGGGTGGCTTGCTGGTGGTGGATCAACGTAATTTCCTGGCGATTCGCGCGGGCAACTTCAAGGCCAGCGGTCACTATTATTACTGCGGTACGAACGCATCCGTCAGCTTGGGGCAGGTCGATGAGCAGGTGTGTGAGTTCATTTATCGCTTTGACAATGAGGAACAGTACACGCTGAAAGTCTACCCGTTGTTGCCGGGCGAGTTGGCCACTGAAATGCTCGCTTGCGGGTTTCGCGCCCACGAGAGCTACGGTGATTTCCAGAGCGTCTACGACATGATGCACTGCGACTTTGTCATTCACACCGCGCTTGCCGAATGAGACGCCGATGATGAGTACACTCGTACACAGCAACACCCGCCCATTGGACAGCGTCGTATTGGCGGTGGTCCTCACAGGCTTCGTGGCCAGCACCTACGGGTTCGGCGTTTACCTGTTCGCCAACCTGGTGGTGGACATGCGCCGCGACATCGGGTTCGACTACACCACGGTGGGCCTGATCACCGGCGGTGCGCAGATCGGCTTCCTGCTGTTTTCCTCGGTGACCAGCTACATCAGCCGGTATTTCGAGGGCTGGAAAATAAGCCTGGCGTCCACGGTGCTGACCTCCCTGGCGCTGCTGGGCCTGAGTGTCAGTCACAGCATCTGGTTGTCGGGCGCGTTGCTGATCCTGCTGGGCGGCTGTTCTGCCTCGGTGTACATCCCGTTGGCGGAAATCGTCGCCAAGGGCTTCAGCCCAGGCAATCGCTCCCGGGTCATGGGGCTGATCTCCAGCGGCACCAGCTATGGCGTGTTTATCAACGGCTTGCTGGTGTCGTTCCTGACCTTGAACGGCGGCTGGCGCTCGATCTGGCTCACCGCCGGCTTGATCTCGGTGGCCTTGTGCGTGGTGGCCTGGTTTCTGTTGCGCAGCCTGGCGGCAAGCCAGGACACCGGCTTTTCCGACGCGCGCGCCACGACGTCCGACAATCAGCAACCCTGGCTCAGCCGCTCGTTGTACCTGACCTGGGGCATCGCCTTTCTCAACGGCATGGCACTTCTACCGTTCCAGACGTACCTGGCGCCGTTCCTTCGCGATGAATTGGGCGTGTCGGTGCGGGACGCCGGGTTTATCTGGACCACGATCGGTGCCGTGGGCATGGCGTCGGGCTTTCTGGTGGGCTGGATCGCCGACAAAGTGGGCGTGCGGGCGTCGCTGGCGATGTGTTTCCTCAGTGCCGGGTTGGCCGCCATCCTGGTGTTTGGTTTCAACAGCCTGCCGTTGTTCTACCTGGCGGCGTTTCTGTTTGCGTTGGCGTTTTACCCCATCTTCGGGCTGGTCCCCAGTTACATCGGGCAAATCGTGCCGGTCAGCCGACTGACCCAGGCCTTCGGCATTGCCAATGTGCTGATCGGCCTGGGCGGGGTGTGCGGCAATTTCCTGGGCGGATTCTCCAAGGACCTGACCGGCTCGTTCTCGACCGTCTACTGGGTGGTTGCGCTGTTGCTGTTCGTGCAATGCCTGATGGTGTTCCTGTTGGGCAAACAGCCTGTTTCGATCAAAAAGGGCGAGCAGCCATGAGCTATTTTCCTGACAGCCCGGGCCAGAACCTGCATGCGTTCGCCTTCAGTCACGGGCGCGCCGAACACTCGCGGATGTCGCAGAAGCCCGTGGTCATCTGGTTGACCGGCATTTCCGCGTCCGGCAAGTCGACCATCGCCGATGCGCTGGACGTCGCGCTGCACAAACAGGGGCGGATGACCGCGATTATCGATGGCGACTCGGTGCGCGGCGGGTTATGCCGCGACTTGGGTTTTACCGACGGCGACCGCGATGAGAATATCCGGCGCGTGGCCGAAGTCGCGCGGTTGATGCTCGACGCGGGACTGGTGGTGATCGTGGCGCTGATTTCACCCTCGTCCGCCAGCCGGCACTGCGCGCGCTCGATTATCGGCAACGAGTGCTTTGTTGAAGTGCACGTCGACGCGCCGTTGGAAACCGCCGAACAACGGGATCCCAAGGGCCTGTATAAAAAAGCCCGCGCAGGCTTGATCAAGAATTTCACCGGTATTGACGCCCGTTATGACGTGCCGGTGTTTCCGGAAGTGCACTTGAATACCCAGGCGCTTTCAGTGGAACGGTCGGTCGAGACCATTCTTGATTGGCTGACGCACAACGACGCTAACAGTTAGCCGTCTGTCTTTGCGCCGGCTTTGCGCCGGGGGCACACTCTGTCTGCCATGGCGAAAAACAAGGTAATCTGCGCCATCGCAGGGAGACCGCGTTTTTTCCGGGAGCAGGCATGACACATTTCACGGGCACCGCAAAATCGATCCGTCTGATTGGCGGGGCCCGGGTATTGGACTTTATCAATACCACCAACGGCCGTCGCCCCGGCACTGCGCTCAAGGTCGTGGAGGAACGACTCACCAGCTTTCGGTTCTTCTTTGAATGGGCACGCCATGCTTCCTTGGTCTCTGCCCAGGAATTTGATGACTACAAGCCGATGGTGTTCGAGTCATCGATGGCCTACCAACCCGACCTGGACCGCATCATTGCGTTCCGGGAATGCCTTTACCGGGTGTTTTATCCGTTGTCGTCAGGCGGCGTCGCGCCCGATGAGTCGTTGCAGCAGATCAACCAGGCGTTTGTGCAAGGTGTCGAGCGGCGCGTGCTGCGTTCCGTCGAGGGTAAGCCCGCCTGGGGGTGGAAGCCTTGTACCACCGCCCAGGAACTGACGGCCATGTTGCTGGGGCGTCTGGCCATAGAGGCTACGCAACTGCTGGTGTCGGGTGATCTGCACGCGTTGCGCAGTTGCGGCGCTACCGACTGCGATTGGGTGTTCCTTGATATTTCGAAGAACAAGCAGCGCAAGTGGTGCCAGATGAGCGTGTGCGGCAGCCGCGAGAAACTCAGCCGTCTCAAGCAGGTGGGCGGCGCAGGATAGCCCACATCGTCAGAGGCTTCCTACCAGGATTCTGGAAGTTTTCAGCCGACGCAGGAACCGTCTCCCACAGTTCTGCCACACAGGATATGTCTGCCTGCGCCGGTTTTCCCGGCGGCTCGAGGTCAGGCACCTGAACACACCGAACCGGAGAACTAGAATGTCGGTATCAGCCTACAATCAGAGCGTCGCGCCGTCCCTCGATAACGCCTCCCTTGGAGACGCCAAGCCCCGTACCGAGCGGTCCGCCGCCGCGTCAACTGTCCAGGTCACGGTAGGCGTCAATTTCAGCTCGCAGTCCGGTCATTGCGGCCCGATCTTCGCAGGCCCGCCGCCGCGTCCGCTTCCGGGCAACCTGCAGCCCAATCCTGGTCCGCCGCCGCGTCCGAACCCGACGCTGCCGGACCCTTACTACTCCAAGCAAAGCAACGAGCAGCTCGCCCAGCGACTTTTGAACAATTACGGCGCGTTCAAGGGCAACTGGTTTTCGCCCAACGTTACGACCCGCAGCTTGCAGAATGTGGCCGACCGACCATTGACCGGTAACCCCTACCAGGACTCGAACATCAAGTTGGCGAAGGAACTGCTGCGGCGCCCCGGATTGCTGCAATCGCTCGACCGCAATGGCAGCACCGGGGCACTGGATGGCCGTTTGACCAAGGACGATATCGCCAGCTTTGTGCGTTCAGACAACCCATTGAAGCTCAGTGACGACCAGCAACTCGTCCAGCAGATGCTGAGTAACTTCAACGCGCTGAAGGGCGGCTACTTCAGCAGCACGATCAAGCTCAGGGATCTCAATGCGCGCGCAATGCAACCGTTGACCGGCAACCCTTACACGGACCATCTCACCCAGTTGTCGAAGGAAGTCCTGGCCCGTTCGGACCTGATGTCGGCGATGGACAATATTATCGGTTGGCAACGCGACGGAAGGATCTCAAGACAGGAGCTATACGCACTGCTCAGGTAGACACCGGTTACGCTCTGCCGCGCACGACGCGGCAGGGGGTGGCGGGGGCTTGCGGCGGGAGTACGCCCACTCACGCAGGAATCGTTGGCGAAATAGCACCACCCAGAAAATATCCACCGGTCATTAATGGCGGGTGGGGGCCTTCATCTAGCGGATCAGGTCTGGACCATGAATACCACATCATTTGAATCCCTTGACTCCCAGTACATCTCGACTCTGGCCGGGCTTGGGCAGGAAACAGAAGACCCAAGGACATTCCGGCCTCAGCAGTTCAATCTCACCTCCTTGCCCAAGTCCAGCTTCAAGGCACCCACCGCCGAAGATTTTGACAAGGGGGCTCGAGTGCTCATGGAGGAGTCGCCACCCAGCCCTGGGCGTTCAGCGTTTTCCAAATGGTTTAACAAATTATCCCGCCGCCAGGTGCCGTGATTCCCGCGAGCGGACTGCCCTTGGATGCAGACGCGACCCGTTGAGCTGGTTACAAACGCTCAAGATTCACTGGGGTGCGCCTGGCGTTCTGGACGCCAGCCTTCGGAACCATTGTTTTGCGGGCACCACTCAATCGGTGCTTGTGCCACGTTGATCTCAAGGCGTTTTCGAGGATCAGGCAATCGAGGCCCAAGCTTGGAATCCAGATAGGGTGGAGGTGAATCATGAGTGGCAGTGTCAGTAATCCAGGCTTCGGGCATACGGTGGCATCAATGACACCCGGGCCGATGGGGAGTGGTCAGTCTCGCTATGAAGTGGATGCCCGTGCATTGGGTAAGCCGCTGCCAGCGACGCAGCCAATCAATGGCCGTTTTGCGAATGGTGCCGACCGGCACTTTGACGGCCAGAATCTGTACGGAGGTATGAGCAAGGTCGGGAACCCCTTTGTCAGCTCAGACGACCATTTGCTGGCGACCGATCTGAAGAACAATCTTTCCTTGCTGGACGCCTTCAAGAAAGATGGCCGCCTGACCCAGGGATCTTTGCAGGAAATAGCCAAGGAGGAACCCAGCAGCAGCAAAGTCTCGGAGCGCACCATCATGTTGGCGCGGGAGATACTCAACCGCCCTCGGCTGAACGAGGCCATCATCGCAAAGGGTGGTGAAATTACCCATGAAAGCCTTGCCGATGCTGCTGGCTCACAAATCGGCAATACCAACCCCAACACGCAGAGCGCTGATCCGTTCCATGCGAAAACCGACGCACAGGTTGTCGAAGCATTCCGGGGGATGTTCGATGATTTACGAGACAAGTCGGAGGATTACAATTTCCTTTTCGGGGCACAAAAACATCGGTATGTGAACAAAGACACGATTATCGAAATGAGCAAGGACCCTAATCAACTGGGCAACAACGGTGAGCCTCTGCGGGATGCTCGCACGGGGTTTCCTTTGAAAAAATACAGCGAACAACAGGTATACCTGGCCAAGAATCTTCTGGAAAGGCCCGGGTTGATGGCTTCTCTGGACAGTTATAAAGCCAATGGTCACAGCATCTTCGGCAGCCGTAATGACGATGGGTGGTTGAAGAACTACAGCATCGATCGCTGGCTGGAGAATGATAAGAAAGAACGGGCTGTAAAACCGTAGACACCGCCTATCCCTGCAACCGTGGCTATCAAGTGCGCAGGCGTGCAGGGGCAACCCGAAAGGCCCAGGCTGCTCGTGCGTGCCTTGCGCTCATACTCGCAGTATTTTCCCACTGACCGCCACTGCCGCCAGCAACACACCTATCAGCAGGAAGGCGGTTGCCAGGCTGCTGCCATGTGCAATCAACCCGATCACGGCAGGCCCGGCCAATATGCCGGCATAGCCCAGGGTGGTAATGGCCGGCACGGCAATGTGTTCCGGCATGACGTTCTGTTTGCCGACAGCGGTATAGAGCACCGGGACAATATTGGAGCAGCCGGCGCCTACGAGTGCGTAACCCAGCAAGGCCAACTCCCAGGACGGCGACAATGTGGCGAGGAAGGTGCCGGCTGCCGCCAATGCGCCTCCGGCTACGATCACTCGGCTGGCGCCCAGCCGGCGCACGATGGCATCACCGGTCAACCGCCCGACCGTCATGGTCAAGGCAAATGCTGCATAACCCAGGCCCGCGTAGGCTTCGCCCAGGCCACGCTCGGCGCTGAGGAACACCGCGCTCCAGTCAAGCACCGCCCCTTCGGCCAGGAACACGATAAAACACAGGCAGCCGATGAACAGCACCACGCCGTGGGGGATGGCAAAGGCCGGTCCGGAACTCTCACTGCCATAAGGCAGCAGGTGCGGCGCGGCCTTGAGCAACGCCGCCAGCGTAATGACGATCACCGCCAGGGTCGCCTGCAGAGGTGACAGGCCCAGCCCCAGCAATGCCGAGACCCCGGCCGCACCGACAATCCCTCCCAGGCTGAACAGCCCATGAAAGCCCGACATCATGGTCTTGCCGCTGGCCCGCTCGACGATCACCGCTTGCAGGTTGACGGTGGAGTCCACCGTGCCCAAGCCGGCACCAAACAGGAACAACCCGATCATCAACCATGGAACCGAACTGACCGTAGCCAGCATCGGCAACGCCAGGCAGATCAAGATCGTCCCGGCACTCAACACGCGCCGGCAGCCATAGCGCGACGCCAGCGCGCCCGCCGCGGGCATGGCGATGATCGAGCCGACCCCCAGGCACAACAACAGCAGGCCCAGCGTGCCTTCGCTCAGGTCGGCGCGGGCCTTGGCATAGGGTACCAGCGGCGCCCAGGCCGCGATGCCGAAGCCGGCAATGAAAAAAGCGATACGGGTCGACATTTGCTCCAGCCGCCCGGGAACCACGGACGCTGGGATGGGGATGGCAGTCATGAAAAATCCTTGGTATTGCGTTCGATGAACGGTGTGCGGCGCGACATCGTTGCACATCAGGCCTTGACGCGCGAGCAGGGTTCCCTCGGGATTCCGGGTGGTTGTGAATTTTATTTTTACAAACCTGGAACCTCAGGTTGGCCGGCAACCACACAAGCGGTATCGAGGGTGCCGGAGGCGATCTGGAAGGTGCGTAATCCCTCGCGAGGGCTTTTGAACCCCTGGGTTCTCGTGGTGGATTACCACCTTCCAGGCCGCCTCCCATTCACGGTACGTTCTGTAATACGCTGTTGCCTGCATAGGCAGGCAAGCGGATGAACCCAACGATGAAAAATTTCCGGCGACCGGCGCCATGACCCGGTTCTACGATGCTCGAGGCAATATCTATGCGGTAGTCAGCCCAATCTCATTAAGGGACAAGGGTATCGACGTGCCCGAGAGCGCTTCCTTGGCCGCGACGGCTCGCCACCGTTGGACGGCATCGGCCATCGCCGCGCAATGCGGTTGGGGCTCGACACCACGCCCGCCCGGCGCCAAGGCGCATCGCTGTGACGGCCTGCTGGTCGGGCCGTTCCAGTGCGAGCCGCCGTTTGACCTGCTGATCGTCAACACCGACGGCTCTCTGGCCGAGCGCAGTGGCAATGGCCTGACGATTTTCGCCCAGGCACTCACTGACCAGGCCCTGATGACCGGTGCCTGTGAGCTGCGGGTGCATCACGACAAATCGGATGCGGTATCCCCGGTGTCGACACAGGTCGAGCCGGCAGTTCGCGAACAGGTTGCCGGGTTCTGGCTTGGACTGGGGTTACCCACGTTCGGGCCCGGGAGGGTGGGGGCCGAGGCGGTCGCCCAGGTGTTCCTGGGCGAAACGCAACTGAGCCACGTGAGCGAACTGGCGGCGATCAACCCAGGGTGGGCCACCAGTCAGTTTGTGCGGGTGGGCAATCCCCATTGCGTGACGCTGGTCGAGCAGGTATCCGCCTTGCCGGATAACGCACAGATGCAGCAGCCTGGCCTGTTCGAGCCCTTGAAGGCGATTGCCTTCGCCCCTCCGGCGGGCGGCGGTCGGCCCTGTGTGGCTGGGGTCAACTTGCAATGGGCGGCGCGACAGCCCGGCAACCGCGTCATCTCGCGGGTGTTCGAGCGTGGCGAGGGACCCACTGCCTCTTCCGGGACCAGCGCCAGCGCCGTGGCGTGTGCAGCCTGGCGTGTAGGCTGGGTCGAGAGTGGGGAAGTCGACGTGGTGATGCCAGGTGGCATTGTGCCGGTGCGCTTGCACACTCAAGGCAAAACACTGCTGAGCGTCAGTCTGTTTGGGGCTGCGCAACCGCAGGCCTGAGGCTTCTTAACGGCTGACGCTGGGATCTGGTGTCAGCCGTTTATCTATCCGTTAGTCATTCTCGTGAAGGTTTAAGTAGGACATTTCTTATTATTAAGAAGTGGCTCTTTGACTTGCTTGCTTATTTCTTAACAGACACTTCCAACTCAGGCGTACGAAACTTCTTTTTTATTTTAAATCGGCCGATTTCTGCCCGGAATCGCTAAGCTTCAGGGGGTCCAGGCACCTTTTTTTGGCAACTTTTTCGATGTTTCAACGAGAGGAAGTACGCCAGGACGTTCATTCATTAACGGCGGGTAACAACGGATGGTTAACGCGTTTGTTTCGTCACGTTTCAATATGATCCTACCAGGCATGAATATCGATTTGCCCGTACTGGCATTCAAAGGCAGCGAGGTGCTTGATCAACCGTTTTTCATCCACGTGCAGGTAGTGAGTGAAAACCCTGCGCTGGACCTGGACAGCGTGCTCCACCAACCGGCCTACCTGGATTTCGGCGAAATGAGCGAAGGCCTGCATGGGCAGGTTTACGCCGTCGGCCGCGATGATCCAGGCCGGCGCATCACGCGTTACCACCTGACCCTGGCGCCACGCCTGGCCTATCTAGCGCACCGGCGCGACCAGCGGATTTTCCAGCAGCGCAGCGTGCCACAGATCATCGCCATGGTCCTTGAGCAGCATGGCATCCTCGCGGACGCCTATAGCTTCGAGCTTGGCCCCGTGGTTTATCCGCCGCGTACATTCTGTGTGCAGTATGCCGAGAGCGACCTGCACTTCATCCAGCGCCTGTGCGAAGAGGAGGGCATTCATTACCATTTTCGTCACAGCGCGGATGCGCACCTGTTGGTCTTTGGTGACGACCAGACGGTGTTCCGTCGTTTGCCCGCGCAGCGCTATTGTGCCGACGGCGGGTTGCCAGCCGATACACCGGTTGTCCAGCGTTTCGAGGTGCGCCTGGCCACTCGTAGCCAAAAGACAGTGCGCCGCGATCACGACTTCCAGCATCCCTCGCTGCAGTTGCAGGACAGCGCGGGCCCTGCGTCGACAGGCCGCCTGGAGGACTATCGTTACCCCGCAGGCTTCACCGGCCGCGCCCGTGGCAAGCAATTGGCCCGTCGTGGGCTGGAGCGCCACCAACGCGACCGGCACCGGGCGTTGGGCAAGAGTGATCAACCCGCGTTGCGCAGTGGGCATTTCCTTGAAATGCGCGAACATCCCGTTCCGTCCTGCAACGACCTTTGGCTGATCACTTCGGTACGTCATGAGGGTTATCAACCGCAGGTGCTGGAAGAAGCGACGCCAGCGGCCGATGGCTTCCAGGGGTATCGCAATCGCTTTACCGCGACGCCCTGGCAAGCCGTGCACCGGCCGCCCCTCAAGCATCCCAAGCCGACCATCAATGGCAGCCAGACCGCAACGGTCACCGGGCCGGCCGGCGAGGAGGTGCATTGCGATGCCTACGGCCGGGTAAAAGTGCGCTTTCACTGGGATCGCCTGGACACGTCCGACGACAAAAGCAGTTGTTGGGTCCGGGTTGCCTCCGGGTGGGCCGGTGACGGGTTCGGCGCGATGATGATCCCGCGGGTGGGCATGGAGGTTCTGGTGACGTTCCTGGAAGGGGATCCGGACCGGCCGTTGATCAACGGTTGCCTGCCGAACGCGCTGCACCGGCCGGCCTATTCCTTGCCGCAGCACAAGACTCGCAGCGTCTTGCGCAGCTGCAGCGTCCTGGGTGGGCAGGGCTCCAACGAACTGTTCCTTGAAGACCGTCGTGGCGAAGAGCTTATTTACCTTCGGGCGCAACGGGACCTGGAGCAGCAGGTCGGCCATGACAGCCGGTTGGAAGTGGCGGGAGAGCGGCGGGAAACCATCCATGGCATCAGCACGGTTCATCTGCAAAGCGAGGAGCATCGCCACGTCACCGGCGATCGCAACGTTGTGCTCGAGGCCAACGATTACCTCGATGTACGAGGCGATAGCCGGACCCACGTGGCGCAGACCCTGGTCGTCGAGGCCGGGCAGCAGCTTCACCTCAAGTCCGGCGCCAGCCTGGTGATCGAAGCCGGCGCACAACTGAGCCTCAAGGCGGGAGGGGAGCACCTGGTCATCCAGGCGGGCGGCATCTTCAGCAGTCGCCCGATTACCCTTGGCGGTGCTCCGTCCGCGACCGGGTTGGCCAACGCGTTGATGGTGGCCGAAATGCCAAAAATGTCTGAAGTCCAGGGCCGCATCATGACCCTGTCCAGGCAACTGGGGGCGGATTACTGCCCGTTGTGTGAACGCTGCCGCGAAGGCCTGTGTGATCTGCCGGGGAGGGCCGCCTGATGCAGAACATGCCAGGCCGATGGATGGATCAACAGCAGCAGGCGGGGCGGCGACTGTGCTTGATCCTTGAGGGGCAGCATGAAGCTCTTCAGCCGCTGCTCGCGGCGCGCGATGTGTCAGGGTATCGCAGCCTCTACGCCGAGACCGCCCTGGCGGAATTGGCGGCGCAAGGCCCCGTTATCCTGCTGCTGGAACGGATGAACGAGCCCGCGCTGCTCAACCTCCTGCACCAACCCGGGACGAACTGGGGCTGGCTGGGCAGCCTGCCCAGCGAGGACCTGGCTGCCGTGGCTCGGCACTGGCGCGACCGCCTGCTGGTGGGGGCGCCAGGCGAGCAATCGCTGTACCGCTTTCACGATAACCGCACCCTGGCGCGCGCGCTGGCCTACCTCGACCGGGACCATTGCCCACTCTTTCTCGGGCCATTGATCAGCGTCTGTTACTGGCACGACGACCGTTGGCATTGCGACGACAACCCGGCGCCCGACGAGTATCCGGTGCCTGACCCCGCCCCTTGGCTGAGCGCGCCAAACCCGAATGCCGAAGCCATCCTGCACGCCAACATCCTGCGTTATCTGTTGGCCGAACACAGCGAAGACCTGGTGGCACTGGTGGAGTTCCAGGACCCGAGGGTCTGGCTGACCCAGGTGTTGGAGCAGGCGCGCGCCTGGCAATGGCGGGCGCCGGAGCAACTGGAGTTTTTGGTGGTGCGCAGGTTGGAGGAGGCCACGGGAAACAGCTTCATACGGTGGCAACCGAAAGAGGAAGAAGCACCCCAGGATCACTTTCAGCGGGTGCTGGAGCAGTGGAAGTTGATGGGGAAAAGGGATGAGTAAAAGATGGTTTGGCGTGTTGATTGTGCTGGGGATGGCGGGCCTGGCGGGATGTGCGGGAAAGCCGGTTGATAGCTTCACATTGGAGGTGGATCTGCCAGCGGAATTTCGCTTTATCGGCGCCGCCTACTACGGTCCCGCGACGAGACAAACCTGTACGTTGCCGAGGCGTCGAGGCAAGAGACCGGAGCGGAAAATTTTTATTGCGCGTTACAAGCCTGTGGCTGAGCGAGTGAGTTTTGAGTTGCCGCTGACTGAGGTGATTGAAGGTTGCCCTACGGTTTTGCGGAGTGTGGAGTTTGATATTTATGCGAAGTGGGGAAAACGAGATACGGACGTTGGGGGAGATATTGCAGGTTTCTCGATTCGAGATCCTTCGCGTGCTGAGGTATCCGGAATGCCAGAAACGGGTGTTCATGAACTGCGCGGGCGGTGTCAGTGGTTGTTTCGAACTGTAGGGCCGCAGCACGCGATCAGGAAAATTCTTACATGCGGTTCTTTGGATGCAGCGGATCAATCGCCAAGGTTTGTGCATCGAGATCAGTTAACAGAGAAAACACTCAGGATTGCACTGACTGTAATTGATAAGGAAGAACCGGCTGTTGGTGATAACTGGGTAGTCGTACCAGGCGGCTGGAGGCGTTGTAGAGGTAGAAGTTTTGAAGACCTTGATGCGTTTTGTAACGGCAATACCTCCGACTTCAAACCCATAAAAATGCCGGATGGTCGCGTATGTGATGTTTATCCATCGTGTAAATAACAAGGAGCAAGTTCATGAAGCTGGATGCACGGAAGCAATCTTTTTTCAGTGATAGCAAACCGGCCTGCTCATTGCGAGGGCATTGGGTGAGCTTTTGCCTGGTCGATGAGCTGGGCGTTGGAGCGGCATACGGTGGTCTGCCCTACACCGTCCACGATAGCGCAGGGCAGCAGTACAAAGGCAGGCTGAATGGAGAAGGGTTTGCCAAGCTACAAAATATTTACTGCGGACCTGTGGTGCTGGTTTTTGACGAATTGTATTCAGGAACAGAGCAGCCTTATCAGCGGCTGATGGTGCGCCCCACTTACAAGCTCCCTATCACCGAGCTTCAAGTTCGGGCTGAGCAGACTCGGTTTGCTGGCTCTGACGGTCGGTGCACCGAAGGGAGTCGAGCTCAGCAAACGGCCAACCGGTTCTATCAAGTTGAAGTACGAGATTTGGTCCGCCATGTCGCGCACTTACCGCCGATTGAACCGCGAACTCATCAGCCCCAACGGCATGCATTAGAAATGATGGCAACCCTGGGATTTAGTCCGCCGCAGCCGACGTTGGCGGGGGTGATGTTATTTCCCAATTGCCACACTGTTCTGGAGGTTAGGCCGCTACGAGCCCTGCGGCCATTGCTTTCAACGGAAGACGGGTTCTGTGCGTTGAATCTTTATCAACTGGCGTTGATGGCCTCCTTGAGTTATTGCAGCTTCG
Source organism: Pseudomonas cedrina subsp. cedrina (assembly GCF_001983175.1). GTDB lineage: Bacteria > Pseudomonadota > Gammaproteobacteria > Pseudomonadales > Pseudomonadaceae > Aquipseudomonas > Aquipseudomonas cedrina. The sequence goes on along the minus strand of NZ_MNPW01000017.1, from coordinate 52,427 downwards.
GCCAGGAGCCACCCCAAAAGCCCCAAAACGAAGTTCGCTTCCCGCTTGATCCCAGCGTCGGGCACCTTTTCGCTGAAAAGCTCTCGGGTTATCACGAAGCCTGGCGAGTCGATGCAGAACAACAGCAGCGCTTCTACCCCCTTTATGAGGAGGTGTCATACTCTCGACGCTTCGAAATTCTGCCCTTCGATCCTGTGATGTATCCACAAAACCGACCGGAGCTGGGCGAGAAGCAAGAGCACCCGGCGCGGCTGCACTTTTTCGACGATAAAGAGTTTGGTACCGATACTCAGGCTTTTATCAGCCATCACGAGGAGGTGATCCTGATTGCGGTACGTGGCACCGCCAGTGCCGCTGATGGGCTGCGGGATGCAAATGCTCACCAGGTAGCTTTCGCTGAAGGCGTAGGCAAGGCACACGAAGGTTTTTATCAGGCTTATCGTGCGATGCGCGATTTCGTATTGCGCTATCTCGACCAATTTCACACCGATCAACGAGTAATCATTTGCGGTCATAGCCTTGGGGGCGCAATTGCTTTGCTTCTCGCCGAAGGCCTGCGTCGAGCAACGGAGGGCAACTACAACATCCTCCTCTACACCTACGGCGCCCCCCGCGCCGCCGACGCGGAATTCACCGCAGGCGCCTCCACCCTGGTCCACCACCGCATCGTCAATCACAACGATCCGGTCCCCAGTGTTCCAGCCCCGTGGATGAACACCACCGCCAAACTCTGGGTTCCTGGCGCCGTCACACTGTTCAGCGCTCCCGCACCGGGCGGCCTGTTGTTCGCCGCCGGCCTGGTACGGTTGGGCGGCAACCCCTACCAGCACCATGGCGAACAACAACACTTCATGCCGATCATGCTGGCGGATGGCACGCGTTCATCGGTTCTTTGGAAGCCCGGTTGTGAATCCATCCAGGAGGCCGGCTGCAACCGAGCGTTGCAACTCCACGGTGACATGCCCGGCCGCGATAACCTGCTCAAACAGCTGTTCCAGGCCAATCAGCACTTCATGACCGCCAGCTACATCCCGGCTGCCTGGGCGACGCTGCGTCGCTGGCAACAAAGCCAGGAAAGCGGCGGCCCCTTGGTAACGCCAAGAGAGTTCGAGTTGCTCGACCAAGCACTCGAGGACATGCGCCAGCAACTGCGCAACAAGCGCCGCGAACTCGCCCGTCTGCGCCCCGCCAACGACCGTGGCTATGAGCACAACGACGCCTTGAACAGCGAGATCGATCGCTTGCACACCAGTCGCGAGCGCCTCGCAACCCTGCGCTGGCGCCGGCTTGAAGCCCGTGATGTCTACGGCAGCCACGCCCACGGCGCCCACTTGCAGCCCAGCCTCAAGCGCTGGTTCAGCCACCGTGAAAACCGTGAGCTGTCGCAAGTCGCCAGTATTCCTCCCGCCATGAACGACGAATGGGGGAGGGCGCAGACGCTGGATATCGATTCGATCGTATGACCCAGGCTTTACATGAACTCCACCTGCGCGGGCTGACGCTTCATCAACACGTTGCCGTTGCGGATCGAGTACAGCGGCAAGCCCTGGCTGCGGATGACCTCGTAGTCGCTGTCCGCCGAGAGGATCAACAGGTTCGCCGGCCGTCCCGGTTCCAGGCCGTAGCGCTCACCCAGGGCCATGGCCTTGGCACTGTTGTCGGTCACCAGGTCGAGGGCGTTCTGCAGGTTGCGGTAGCCGAGCATATGGCAAATGTGCAAACCGGCTTCGAGCACCCGCAGGATGTTGCCATTGCCCAGGGGGTACCAGGGGTCGACGATGGAGTCCTGGCCGAAGCACACGTTCATGCCGGCCTCCAGCAGTTCGTTGACCCGGGTGACGCCGCGGCGTTTCGGGAAGGTGTCGAAGCGGCCTTGCAGGTGAATGCTTTCGGTGGGGCAGGAGACAAAGCTGATACCCGAATGCCCCAGCAGGCGGAAGAGTTTGGCGCAGTAGGCATTGTCGTAGGAGCCCATGGCCGTGGTGTGGCTGGCGGTGACGCGCTCGCCCATGTCGCGGCTGCGGGCTTCTTCGGCCAGGACTTCAAGAAAGCGCGAGTGCGGGTCGTCGGTTTCGTCGCAATGCACGTCCACCAGGCAACCGGTACGTTCGGCCAGGTCCATCAGGAACTTCACCGAGCTCACGCCTTGGTCGCGGGTGTACTCAAAGTGGGGGATACCACCGATCACGTCGGCGCCCAGGCGAATGGCTTCTTCCATCAGTTCGCGGCCATTGCGGTACGACTCGATACCTTCCTGGGGGAATGCGACGATTTGCAGGTCGATCAGGTGGGTGGTTTCTTCGCGCACCTTGAGCATGGCCTTGAGTGCCGTGAGGTCCGGGTCGGTGACGTCGACGTGGGTGCGCACATGCTGGATACCGTGGGCGGCGAGGGCCTGGATGGTCTTCCTGGCGCGGGTCTTGGTGTCTTCCTGGGTGATGGTGGCTTTGCGTTCGCCCCAGCATTCGATGCCTTCGAACAGGGTGCCGCTCATGTTCCAGCGTGGCTCGCCGGCGGTCAGCGTGGCGTCGAGATGGATATGCGGCTCGACGAAGGGTGGGATCACCAGGTTACCGGCGGCGTCCAGGTCGTCGGCTGCGGCAGTCGGTGGCCGCGATTGCGGCGTGATGCTGGCGATCCGGCCATGTTCCAGGTGCAGATCATGCAGGCCTTCACGGTTGCGCAGGCGGGCGTTGATGATGTGCATGGGCAAGTTCCTCTTGGCTAAAGACAATCAGGCAGACAGTCGCCAGATCATCAGCGCAATGCCGATGTCCAGGCGATCATTAGCATTATCCAGCGTCAGCCCGCACAGGGCCTCGATGCGCTGGACGCGGTGGGTCAAGGTGTTGCGATGCACGGCCAGCCGCTGGGCGGCGGCCACCAGGTTACCATTCTCGTGAAACCAGGCTTGCAGGGTGGGCATCAGGCTGGGGCCATGGTGCGCGTCGTGGCGCAGCAATGGGCCGAGGCGTTCGTTCAAAAATTGGTCGAGCAGGGCGCGATCACGGACACCGCTGAGCAATTTGAGCACGCCCAGTTCGTCGTACACGCACAACCCGGCCCGCTCGCTGAAGCGTCGCGCAGCGGCGAGCGCCTGACGGGCTTCATCCTGCGCCTGGACCAGGCGTGCCGGTGGATGAGCCGCGGCGCTCAGGCCGACGAACAGTTTCAGTGGCGCCAGGCGCAGGTTCAGCGGTTTGAGCCAATCGGCCAATTGTTGGCGGTTGGCCTGCGCGGCGACGGCATCCGGCGCAGGCAGCAGCAGCGTCCATTGCCCGGCTCGGCCATGGACCGGCACGCCTGCCGAGAGTTGACGCAATCGGCGGCTGATGCCGTCGTGTTGCCGGGCCAAGTGCGCCTCGACAGACGCCGCCGCACCTTGGGCAAACAGCAGCTCACTGCCCTCCAGCTGCAATTGAACCACCTGCCAGGACCCGGCCAACGGCATGCCCAACTGCGCGGCCCGGTGCAGCAGCAGATCCAGGGATTGGTAATCGCCGGCCAGCAAGCGCTCCAGCACGTCATGCCGTGAGCGCCCCAGTTGTTCGGACTGGATCAGCGCCGAACCAATCGCCTGGGTCACCAGCACCATTTTCAGCGAGTAAGGCTGCTCGATCAGCGGCATGCCGGCGGCTTCGGCGGCAGCTAGTAAACGCTGGGGAATCGCCTGGATATAGGCAGGCCCGGTCAGCACCACCAAACCTGCAACCTGACGTTCGCAGGCCTCTTCAAGCAATTGCAGTAAGTTGGCTTCGTCACGCGGGTGATTGATCCCGGTGACGAACACCAGCTCGCCGCCCAGCACCCACTCGGCGATCCCGCTGTTTTCGGCCACATAGGGCCAGCGCACGCCATTGTCCAGGCCCGTCTCACCCGCGCGCAGGCGCAGGGATTCCAGGCCTGGCAGGGCCAGCACGTCGGCGACGGTCAGGCTCATGCCCGGGCGTCAGCCAAGGGCACACGCACCCGTAGTACGGCGGTGAGCGCGATGTAGGTCAACGACGCGACAACGATCCCCACCAACGGCGCGACCCAGGGTGAGTTGAACGCCAGCACCGTGCCCACGGCATAGGCCACCAGCCCTGGCCAGTTGAACGCCGGCAGGCGCGCGTCGGCCAGGCGCGGATAGCGGCCGCGGTAGCGATAGAAAAAGTCCGCCATGATCACCCCGCCAATCGGTGGGATCACCGTGCCGAGCAGAATCAGATACGGCACCAGCAGGTCATACATGCCGAGCAACGCCAGCAGGGTCCCGATCACGGCACCGGCCAGGGTCACCGTTTTGCGGCGCTTGGTGCGCAGCAGGTTGCAACCGGCTACCGCGAAGTTGTAGATGGTGTTGTCCTGGGTACTCCAGATATTGAGCAGCAGCATGGCCATCGCTGCCATGGCGAAGCCTTGCAGCAGCAAGACTTCGACCACGTCCGGCTGTTGATAAACGATGGCACCATAGGCCCCGATCAGCACCATCAAGCCGTTGCCGATAAAGAAACCGATCAGGCTGGCCAACACCGCCACCTTGGCCGAGCGTGAAAATCGCGTCCAGTTGGTGGCCTGGGTCGCACCGCTGACAAACGTGCCGAACACCAAGGTAATGGCCGTGGACAAATCCAGCTCACCGGTCGGCACCACTGCCAGCAATCCATCCAGGCCGCCGACTTTCACCGTGGCCACCCACATCGATAGAAACAGCAGGATGCCCATGGCCGGCACCGCGATGTAGGACAGGATCTCCAGCCCGCGATAACCAATATAGGCCGTGGCGCAGAACACCAGGCCAAACACCACCATCAGCGCCAGCACGCTGCCCTGGCTCAACTCGAAATACTTGCCCAGCACCACGGCGGCAGTGGCGGTGCCCCAGGCGTACCAGCCGATCTGGGTGAAGCCCAGGATCAAATCACTGAGCTTGCTGCCCACTTCGCCAAAGCAGAAGCGCCCCATCAATACCGAATTAAGCCCGCTCTTGAACGCGATATAACCCAGGCCTGCGGCGTAGATCCCCAGCAGCAGGTTACCCAAGGCCACGACACCGAGCATGTCGGTAAAACTGAAGGCCACGCCCAGCTTGCCGCCGGCAAACATGGTCGCGGTAAAAAAGGTAAAGCCCAGCAGCACCATGGCGGTCGATGCCAGGCCCTTGCGCGCATGCATCGGGACTTCGCTTAAGGGGTAATCGTTGCCCGGTTCTTGCTGCGTCATGTGCCTTGCTCCCTGAATGAGTGACGCAGGCCGTTGCACCGCGCGTGCCAAAGCGGCAAGCAGTGACGGGCGCACGGTGGGCGTTGTGCACTGTGCACAGTATTTATAGCCAAACAGGGGGGGAACGCTGGAGAAGATGTTCGCAGTGCCCAATCGGGCACGAAAGCGGTGCAGCGGTGATACAAATTGGATCAGTCGAACAGGCACAAAAAAACCACCGTGCAGGTGGTTTTTTCATATCCCATGCTTACTCGCCGCGGTAGATGCAGCCGCTGGTGCAGGTCTCGTGGATGCGAATCGCACTGAGCTCGGGCAGCAGGGGTTGGAGTTCCTTCCAGATCCACTTGGCCAGCACTTCGCTGGTCGGGTTTTCCAGGCCTGGGATGTCATTGAGGTAGTTGTGGTCGAGACGTTCATAGAGCGGCTTGAAAATCGCCTTGATCTCCGAAAAGTCGCGAATCCAGCCGGTATGGGGATCCAGGTCACCGCTGAGGTGGATCGCCACCTTGAACGAATGCCCATGCAGGCGCCCGCATTTATGGCCTTCCGGCACGTGGGGCAGGCGGTGGGCGGACTCGAAGGTAAACTCTTTGAAGATTTCCACGGTATTTTCAGCTCGGTCAGGTATCTGGCAGGCGGCGAGTTTAACAGCTTGATCACTTGCCGCGCATGCCGCTGGGTCAGAGTACTTGCAAGTGCTCGCCCAACCGGCCGTTATCCGCCAGTTCCAGAAACTCATCGCCCAACCGTCGGCTCTCGCTCATCGCCGTCTGCCAGTACCGGTTACGACTCGCGTCATCACCCATGAAGCGCTTGAAGTCGCTGCGATCAGGCAGTTTGCCGTAAGGCAGGCGGGCCAGGTAATCCCTTGACGGCGCCAGCAGCAAAACATCCTGCAGGCCCTGTTGGCTGCTGCGTCGCCACGGCAGGCCCTTATCGAACCAGCCCGGAATGACCCGGTCGGTAAAATGCGGGTACAGCACGATGTCGTCACCGTGGTAGGGCAGGTCAAGGTGGTAGTCGAGCAGGCCGCCGTCGCGGTAGGTGCCGGCACCCGCGCCCGGCAGGTCGCGTACGCCCTGCATTACCATGGGGATCGAACCCGACGCCAGCAGTGCCTGGCGCAGGTTGCCCAGCTCGAGGCTGAGGAAGCGCGACGGGAAATCCTTCAATGGATGCACCGGCGGCGCCTGGCGCGGGTCGTGGATGATCAGCCGTTCGAAGTGCCGCGACAGCCGTGCGCGGCCGCGCAGGTTATCCGCAATCACCGACGACAGGCCCAGCCCGAGGCGCCCACGGTGGTCATCGGCAAGCAGGCCGTGGCTCTTGACCACCAGGATGTTGAGGCGGTAGTTCGGGTTGTCCAGCACCCGTGCGTCTCGTCCGGCCAGCAAGTCGTCGAGCATGCGTTGGCAACTGCGGCTGACGTCGGCCATGGTCACGCCTTTGGCAAAGCGCTGTTCGTTATACAGGCGGCCCAGGTCCAGCAGGCCTTGCGCCGGGTCGGGCAGGCAGGCACTGGCAAACCGCCAGGAGCCGATGGAGGCGCCGATCAACGACCGCTCCCGAGGTGCGCGAGGCAACCAGTCGCCGAACAGCGCCAGGTCCAGCCCCTGGATACCCAGCGCCTTGGGGCCGCCGGCCGCGCCAGGCAGGATGCCGACGTCGGCCGGCGCGAGGCCTCGCTCACGAATGCGCGCCAATGCGCGTTTGCCGGCCTTGAGGGTCAGGGCGGGAAATTTGATGTGGATCGCTGTCATACCGGTCTCTGGTGAAGTGAGCAGGAATTATAAGAAATCTCGCACAATGATTGGAGAAGAGGCTTGTCGGAAATTGCCATGGTGGCAATTCAGTTTCAATTAAGTTGCGGCGGGTAGGGTGGCCTGCGTAGGAAAACATCCTGTAACGGAGACTCATGATGAAACGCCTCACCGCTCTGGTCGCCGCCGGTATCATCGCCCTCACGGCAACCCAGGCCGGAGCCGTGGACCCCGACAAACCACTGAAAGTGCCCGCCACTGTTACTATTGTCGCCTTTGACCAACTGGAAGCCACGGCCCTGGCCTTGCACCCGGGTTCGAGGCTGCTGGATACCGACTTGGACGAGGAGTACGGCAGGTATCTCTACCAGGTCGAATTGGAAGATGCCCAGGGCATCGAATGGGACATTGAATTGGACGCGCTCACCGGGCAGGTTCTCAAGAATCATCAGGATACGTAATGAAGGTAAATTTACGCGCCGGCAGTCGAGTCGCGCTGGTGCTCCTGGCATTTTGCTCCAGCCTGGCGGCCCGCGATCTCAATCAGGATGAAGCCCTGGCCTTGCGCCAGCAGGGGGTGATCCTGCCGCTGGAGGACCTGTTGCACCAGGCCATGGGACGTTATCCCGGTTCACGCCTGCTGGAAGCCGAGCTGGAAAAAAAGCACGGCCGATATGCTTATGAAGTGGAGCTGGTGACCACCGAAGGGGTGGTCCGCGAGATCAAGCTGGACGCCAGCACCGGTGTGCTGATCAAAGACGAGGAAGACTGATGCGCCTGCTGCTGGTGGAAGACAACGTACCGCTGGCCGACGAACTGGTGGCCGGCCTGCAACGCCAGGGCTACGCCGTCGACTGGCTGGCCGATGGCCGCGATGCGGCGTACCAGGGGCGCAGCGAGCCCTATGACCTGATCATTCTCGACCTGGGCTTGCCTGGCCTGCCAGGGCTTGAGGTGCTGGCGCAATGGCGCGCCGCCGGGTTGGCCATTCCGGTGCTGATCCTCACCGCCCGTGATTCCTGGGCTGAGCGCATCGAAGGGCTCAAGGCCGGCGCCGATGATTACCTGAGCAAACCCTTCCACCCGGAAGAGCTCCACCTGCGCATCCAGGCGCTGTTGCGCCGTTCCCATGGCCAGGCCAACCAGCCCACCTTGCAGGCCGCCGGGCTGCATCTGGATGAAGGTCGCCAGTGCGTGCTGCGCGACGGCGCGGAAATCCAGCTGACGGCCGCCGAATTCCGCCTGTTGCGCTATTTCATGCTGCACCCCGAACAGATCCTTTCCAAAAGCCACCTGGCCGAGCACCTGTACGACGGTGAGACCGAACGCGATTCCAACGTGCTGGAAGTCCACGTCAACCACTTGCGCCGCAAGTTGGGGCGCAGCGTGATCGAAACCCGGCGCGGCCAGGGTTACCGGTTTGGCGCCAGCCCTGCATGAAGTCCATTCAACGACGCCTGAGCCTGGGCCTGATCAGCGTGATGGTGATCGTCGGCGTGGTGCTCGCGCAGACCAGCCTGTGGTTGTTCGAAACCGGGCTGCAGCGCTACCTGGAAGCCGGGCTGCGTAACGATGCCGAAAACTTGCTGGTGGCGATGGTGCGCGGGCCCAACGGTTTGCAACTGGACGAACAGCATCTGTCGCCGGCCTACCAGCGGCCGTTTTCCGGGCATTACTTTCGTGTCGATTTTGCCGATACCCACTGGCGCTCCCGCTCGCTGTGGGACCAGGAATTACCGCGACTGCCCGAGGTCGGGATCAAGGGCAACCTGCAACTGGGGCCGGAGGGCCAGCAATTGCTGGTATTGCGCTCGGACTACAAGCGTTTCGGCCAGTTAATCTCCATCAGCGTGGCGCAAGACTACACGCCCGTGCGCGAAAGCTTCCGGCTGATGCGCCAGATCGGCCTGGTACTGGGGCTGGCGGCGCTGCTGGTGGTGCTGGTGCTGCAACGGGTCACCGTCCGCCGCGCCTTGCGCCCCCTGGAAACCGCGCGTAACCAGATCGCGCAGCTGCAGCAGGGCCAGCGCTCGCAGCTCGACACCCAGGTGCCCCTGGAGCTGGAGCCGCTGGTGGCGCAGATCAACCACCTGCTGGCGCACACCGAAGACAGCCTCAAGCGTTCACGCAATGCGCTGGGCAACCTCGGACACGCCTTGAAAACCCCCCTGGCGGTGCTGCTGAGCGTGGCCTCCAGCGAGCAGCTCAAGGACCGTCCCGAGCTGGCCAAGCTGTTGCGCGACCACCTGGAACAGGTGCAGCAACGCCTCAACCGCGAACTCAACCGCGCTCGCCTGGCTGGCGAAACCTTGCCGGGTGCGCTGTTTGACTGCGAAAAGGAACTGCCCAGCCTGTTGGCCACCCTGAATATGATCCATGGCGAACACCTGGACCTGAGCTACCACGCCGACCCCGGCCTGCAATTGCCCTGGGACCGCGCGGACCTCCTGGAAATGCTCGGCAATGTGCTGGACAACGCCTGCAAATGGGCGGACGCCGAAGTGCGCCTGACCATCACCGAGACCGAGCACAGCTACCTGCTGGCCGTGGAAGACGATGGCCCCGGCATCCCCGAAACCCAGCGTGATCAGGTCTTCAGCCGCGGTACACGCCTGGATGAACAGATCGATGGCCATGGCCTGGGACTGGGGATCGTGCGCGATATCGCCGAAGTGTGGGGTGGGGTGTTGCAGTTGCAGGATGCTGAACTGGGCGGCCTTAAAGTGCTGATCGAATTGCCCAAGCGTTAACGCCGGGCACAATGTGGTTTGCCTGCGATAGCCCTAGGTATCTACACAACGTTAACGGCTGACGATCTCCTGTAGTGAGCGGGCTTGTCCCGCGCTGGGTGGCGAAGCCGCCCCAAACCAGGCGCCCCGGTTTTGTCTGGAGTTCGGCGGTGTCTCGATCGGGGCGGCTGCGCCACCCAGCGCGGGCGGTGCGACGATTCGCCAAGCCCGCTCACTACAAAATTGTGTAGATCCTTAGGCTGCGACAGCATCACCTTGGCTGGACGCAAAAACCGAGTCGCCTGCATCGCGGGCAAGCCCGGCTCCCACAGAAAAGCACTCCCACGCTCAGTCTTCAGACGCGGAACTGATCCATCAACCCCTGCTGCTGGTTCGCCAGGCTGTTCAACGCCTGGCTTACCCGCGCCGATTCGTTCGCCTGCTCGGACAGCGACTCGGTCACGTCCCGAATGGTCGCCACATTGCTGTTGATCTCTTCGGCCACGGCGCTTTGCTCTTCGGCGGCGCTGGCGATTTGCAGGTTCATGTCGCTGATCACCGTGACGGCAGCGCCAATCTGGCGCAGGGCGGTCACGGCCTCTCCCACTTGTTCGACACTGCCCTGGGCCTGGCGATAGCTGTTGCCCATGGCGCCGACGACATCGGTGGTGCCGCTTTGCAATTGCTCGATGACCAGACGGGTTTCTTCCACCGACTCCTGGGTACGCCGCGCCAGGTTGCGCACTTCATCGGCCACCACGGCGAAGCCACGGCCGGCCTCACCGGCGCGGGCGGCTTCGATGGCGGCGTTGAGTGCCAGCAGGTTGGTCTGCTCGGCAATGCCGCGGATCACTTCGAGCACCGAACCGATTTTCTCGCTGTTGGCGGCCAGGCCTTCGACCTGGGTCATGGCCGTGCTCATCTCCGCCGCCAACTCCCCAATGTTGCGGGTGGTGCGGTCGATCACCGTCAGGCCGTCACGGGTAGACTGGTCGGCATCGCGGGCGGCTTGGGCGGCCTGGGCGGCGCTGCGTGCCACATCCTGAGCGGTCGCGCTCATTTCATGGGACGCAGTGGCTACCTGGTCGACCTGGCGATACTGCTGTTCCATGCCGGCGCTGGTTTGGGTGGCAATCGCGGCGGATTGGTCGGCGGTGCCACGGGCGTCCTGCACCGAGCGTTTGACCTCGGCGATGATCGGTTGCAGTTTGTCGAGGAAACGGTTGAACCAGCCCGCCAGTTGCCCCAGTTCGTCCTGCTTGTCGTATGCCAGGCGGCGGGTCAGGTCGCCTTCGCCGCTGGCAATGTCTTCGAGCATATGCGCCACCCCCAGGATCGGCCGGGTCACGCTGCGCGCCATCAGCCACACCAGGATCAGGCCGACGACCGCGGCGAGCAGGCCCAGGCCGAGTTCCAGCAGGGTGCCCTTGGCGTTATCGGCATCCAGTTGCGCTTTCAATGCTTCAGCCGGTGCTATCAGGACCTTCGCCGGCACATCCAGCAACACGCCCCATGGCTTGCCGTCCGGGATCGGCGCGAACGGCGCCAGCACCTTGAGTTGATGGTCGGTGCGCAGGCTGCGGATGTGTGTGCTTTCGGCCAGGGCGCTGATCAACTGCGCGCCGTTGGCGGTGTCGACCTTGTCCAGGCGCTGGCTGAGTTTGCCGGCGTCCGGGCTGTAACCGGCGAGCAAACCGGTGGGGCTGAGGATGCTGACCTGGGTCTGGCCGTCATACAGCTTGTGGCTGGCCTGTTGGCTCACGGCCTGCAAGCTGTTGAGGTTGATGTCCACCGACAGCGAGGCGATGACTTTGCCATTGGCCATCAACGGGAAGACGATGCTGGTCATCAGCACGTTTTGCCCGTCGATCACATAAAAGTAGGGCTCGATCACGCACGGCTTGAGCGTGGCGCGCGGGCAGGTGAACCAGGCGTTGGCTTTTTCACCGCTGGGGCCGACGCGGGTGTCGGACATGTCGCTTTCCGGCAGCGCCATCGAGGTCAGCTTGCCCGGCGTCGGTTGCGACCAATACAGGGCGAAGCGCCCCTTATCGTTGCTGCCCAGTTCGGCCTGGCCGGCGAACAACTCATCCTTGCCATCCAGCGCATTGGCCTCGAACACCAGGGACAGGCCAAGCAAGTCCGGGTTGGCCTGCAGCGCGGCCTTGACCTGGCGGGTCAGGTCTTCGCGGGTGTCGAAGGCGTCGAGAAAACGCTTCTCGGCCTGCTCGCGCAAGAACAGTACCTGGCGCGAAAAACCATGGCCGTACTGGTAGGCGTCCATGAACTGGCGGCGGATGCCCAGCGCCTGCACTTCGCCCTGGGCCTCGATGCGCGCCTGGGCGGCTTCATCGAGCATCTGCATGCTGGACGCTTTGACCTGCTGCGAGCTCTGCTCCATGCGATACAACGACAGACCCACCAGCAGGGTCACGATTCCCAGCAGGCACAGGCCGGCCAGCAGGGTGATTTTCCATTGAATGGAGAGCTGCCTGAGCGACATCGGTACATCCTTACCTGAACACACATAGAGCCTGGTTATCGGCCGACGCCGCCTTTTCTTTATTCAAACGATCAATTTAAACCTGAAAACGGCGCCGTTTTTTGACATGGACGCCTGCCTCCTGCAAAGTGCGCGCCCTCTAATAAGACCTCCTTCAAGCCTGCACGCTGGCGGCGCCGAATGGCCGCCCGGGTGCGCGCATGCCTGTTCTTGATGTTTTTTGCCTGAGGTAACCATGATTAACGCAGTCATCGCCGCGGTCGGCACCATGCTGGTGCTCAGCCTGTCCCGCGTGCATGTGGTCATCGCCATCATCGTCGGCGCTTTGGTAGGCGGACTGACCGGTGGCCTGGGCATCGACGCCACGCTCACAGCCTTTAACAGCGGCTTGGGCGGCGGTGCAACCGTGGCCTTGTCCTACGCCTTGCTCGGCGCTTTCGCCGTGGCGATTGCTAAATCCGGCCTGGCTCACGCCCTGGCCGACAAGGCGTTGCTGCTGGTCGACCGCCAGGAAGCCAGCGGCGGTAGCCACGTCAAATGGCTGCTCATCGGCCTGCTGTGGGTGGTGGCGATTGCCTCGCAGAACATTCTGCCGATCCATATCGCGTTTATCCCGCTGCTGGTACCGCCGCTGCTCTACGTGCTGACCAAGCTGCAACTGGATCGCCGCCTGATCGCCTGCGTGATGACGTTCGGCCTGATCACGCCCTACATGTTCCTGCCGGTGGGCTTCGGCAACATCTTCCTCAACCAGATCCTGTTGGCCAACGTGGCCAAGAGCGGGGTGGATATCAGCCAGGTCAATGTCACCCACGCCATGAGCCTGCCGGCGCTGGGCATGGTGGTCGGCCTGCTGGTGGCGGTATTTATCAGCTACCGCAAGAAGCGCGTCTACGACCTTGCAAAAATCGAGCGGGTCGAGCAGGTGGCGGTGCAGTACAACCCGCTGACCCTGCTGGTGGCCGGCCTGGCGATCGCCTCGGCGTTCATCATTCAGCTGTGGCTGGACTCGATGATCATCGGCGCCCTGGCCGGGTTTCTGATTTTCTCGGTATCGGGCATCGTGCGCTGGCGCGACACTGACGATCTGTTCACCGAAGGCATGAAAATGATGGCGATGATCGGCTTTATCATGATCGCCTCCTCGGGTTTTGCCGAGGTGCTCAAGGCCACCGGCGACGTGCGCTCATTGGTGGAAACCTCGGCGGCCTTCATCGGCCACAACCGTGGGGTCGGCGCGTTGCTGATGTTGCTGGTGGGGTTGCTGGTGACCATGGGCATCGGTTCGTCGTTTTCCACCGTGCCGATTCTCGCCGCGATCTTTGTGCCGCTGTGTGTGCAACTGGGCTTCAGCCCGGTGGCCATCGTGTGCATCGTCGGCACCGCCGGCGCCTTGGGTGACGCCGGCTCACCCGCGTCGGACTCTACCCTCGGCCCGACCTCCGGCCTGAATGTCGACGGCCAGCACCACCATATCTGGGACACCGTGGTGCCGACGTTCCTGCACTACAACCTGCCGTTGCTGGCCTTTGGCTGGCTGGCGGCCATGACGCTTTGACCGTCTTGTCTCGGTTAGGCTTCTTCTTGTGTCGGAAGAAGCCCGGGGCAATGTAGGGGGTCTCTGAATTCGCCCCTCACCCAGCAAGGGCCGCCGGCCGGGCGGTGCAGGGCCCTTATATTCCGGAGCTTCTCACTCGATTGAGGCTCTCCGATGAACAAGTTCGTCCTTTTCCTGGCCGTTCTGATGCTGGCAGGCTGCAGCACGGCCCCCAACAACCTGAGCGTAAAAAACGGCTACGCCATCGACACCACGCACAGCTCCCCAAACCAGAACGAACGGGTCCGCTATCTCGTCCTGCACTACACGGTCTTTGACGACAAGGACTCCCTCGACGCGCTTACCAACGGCACCGCCAGTGCTCACTACCTGGTCTACAGCACGCCGCCCACGCATCATGCGCTGCCGGTGGCCCTGCAACTGGTGCCGGAGGCGAAACGGGCCTGGCACGCCGGGGTCAGTCAATGGGGAAACCGCACCCACCTCAATGACACGTCCATCGGCATCGAGATCGTCAATGCGGGGTTTATCGATGGCCCGACCGGACGCCTATGGTTTCCCTACACCGAGGCGCAGTTGGCGTTGGTCAAGCAGCTCGCAGCGGACGTGATCAAGCGCTACGCCATCGAGCCGCAAAACGTTATCGGGCACAGCGACATTGCACCTCTGCGCAAATCCGACCCCGGTCCGTTGTTTCCGTGGCAGGCGTTCGCCGAGCAGGGGATCGGCGCCTGGCCGGATGCGGCCATGGTGCACAAACACTTGGCTGGGCGCCCGGCATCCAGACAGGTTGCCGTGGGCACGGTGCAACGCGCCCTGGCCACTTACGGCTACAAGATCCCGCAGACCGGCGAGTTGGATGAAGAAACCCGCCAGGTCATCCGGGCATTCCAGATGCATTTCCGACCTGCGGGTATCTCGGGCATCCCTGACGCCGAGACCGAAGCCGTCGCATTGGCCTTGGTGGAGAAGTATTACCCTTGAAGGTCAAGGTGGCCCGAACGGCAGGCCAGGCCCTACAGAATCCAAGCCATTGGCCGTTAACCTCTCAAGTCGCCACTAATAAGAGAGAAAACCCATGCGCCTGAGCCTCAAGGCTAAAGTCCTGTCCCTCGCCGTAGTGCCGGTGTTGCTGTTTGCCGTGGTCATCAGCCTGACCACCGTGTGGATTCTGCAGGGGCAGGCGCGCAACGAGGTGGATGAAACCCGCCAGCGCCTGCTCAATGACGCCAAGGCCACGCTGCAAAGTTATGTCGAGGTGGCCTTGAGCACCATCAAGCCGCTCTACGACGCGGCGGCTCCCGGCGATACCGCCGCGCGCGCCCAGGTGGTCAAGTTGCTGTCCAACACCAGCTACGGCAAGGATGGCTACTTCTTTGGCTATGATTCCGAGACCATTCGCCTGTTCAAAGGCAACAGCCCCGATGGCGTGGGCAAGAGCTTCAAGGACAACCGCGACCCCAACGGCGTGTACGTCAACCGCGACCTGGTCAAGGTCGGCAAGGACGGCACCCACTACCTGCAATACAGCTCGACCCAGCCGGGGCAGACCGAACTGGTGCCCAAGATGGGCTACACCGAATACCTGCCCAAGTGGGACATGGTCATTGGCACATCGGTGAACCTGGACGGTATCGAAGCCCAGGTCGCGGTGGTCGAGGCCAAGGTCGAGAAGCGCATGGAAGGCGTGCTGCTGAGCATCCTTGGCGTGGCCGTGGTGGTGCTGCTGGTGATCGCCGCCATTGGCATGGTGCTGGCCAATACCATCCTGCGCCCGCTGCACTTGATGAAAGCCAACCTCGACGACATCGCCGCCGGCGAAGGCGACTTGACCCGCCGCCTGGCCATCACCAGCCAGGACGAGCTGGGCGATCTCGCCGGTGCGTTCAACCGTTTTGTCGACAAGATCCACGGCCTGGTGCGCCAGATCACCGAAATGACCGCCCAGCTCACCGGCCTGGTCAGCCAGGTGTCCGAGCAGGCCCAGCGTTCCGAGCAGGCCATGGAGCGCCAGCGCCACGAGACCGACCAGGTGGCCACCGCGATCAATCAGATGTCGTCCGCCGCACAGGAAGTGGCGCGCAGCGCCCAGGGTGCCTCGGTGGCCGCCCAGCAAACCGACGCCGAAGGCCAGGCCGCCAAGCGCGTGGTGGATGGCAGCATCGCGCAGATCCATGCGCTGGTGAGCGATATCCGCAGCAGCGGCGTGTCCCTCGACAGCCTGCAGCAGGACGTGTCCTCCATCGTCAGCGTGTTGAGCGTGATCCGCTCCATCGCCGAACAGACCAACCTGCTGGCGCTCAACGCCGCCATCGAGGCCGCGCGGGCAGGGGAGGCCGGGCGTGGGTTTGCCGTGGTTGCCGATGAAGTGCGCGCCTTGGCCAGCCGCACCCAGACCAGCACCCAGGAAATCCAGGGCATGATCGACCGCCTGCAAAAAGGCACCGAAGCCGCCGTGGAGGCCATGCGCCGTTCCAGCGATGCCGGCGACGGGACCTCGGCCCAGGCCAACCAGGCCGGAGCGTCCCTGGACACCATGGCCCAGCTGATTGGCACCATCAATTCGATGAATGCGCAGATCGCCAGCGCCGCCGAAGAGCAGACCGCCGTCGCCGAAGAAATCAACCGCAGCGTGCACCAGATCGCCGTGGCGGTGGACAGCGTGGCCGACGAGACCCAACGGGGCGCCCAGACGTCCCGCAGCCTGTCGGACCTGGGACAGCGCCTGGGACAGTTGGTGGGGCAGTTCAGGATTTGATGCTGGCGTAGGCGTAGATCAAGAGCGGGTTGAGTGCACTGCGCTGAACTGCTTTTCTGTGGGAGCTGGCTTGCCTGCGATAGCCATAGGTATCTACACAACTTTCAAAGGTTAAAAGATCTCCCTGTAGTGAGCGGGCTTGTCCCGCGCTGGGTGGCGAAGCCGCCCCAAACCAGACGATTTGGTTTCATCTGGAACACTACGGTGTCCTTATTGGGGCCGCTTCGCAGCCCAGCGCGGGACAAGCCCGCTCACTACAACGATGTGTAGATGCCTATGCTGCGATAGCATCAACTCGGTGTACTTGATGTACCGAGGTGCCTGCATCGCAGGCAAGCCAGCTCCCACATTTGGACCGCGATCGACATTAGAAACGGATACGCCGCCAACCCAGCCCCGCTCAAACTCGACAACCGCTAGCGGATATCGCGCATCAGCAAGCCGAAGCGCACGTCCATCTCGGCCGGCACCGGCACGTACACCCTGTGCCCATCCCCCGGCGCCACCTCGGCCGCCTCGCCCTGGACGTTGTGCATCATCTCCAGGTCAAAGTGAAAGTTGCTGGCCGGGGTCATCAATTCCAGGTGATCGCCCACGGCAAAACGGTTCTTCACCCTGACCTCGGCCAACGCGCCCCGGCGTTCGCCGGTCAGTTCGCCGACGAACTGCTGGCGCTCCGACACCGAGCTGCCGTGCTGGTAGTTCTGGTATTCATCGTGCACATGGCGGCGCAGGAAACCCTCGGTATAGCCGCGCTGGGCCAGGGAGTCGAGGTCGGTCATGAGGCTGCGGTCGAACGCGCGCCCGGCCACGGCGTCATCGATAGCCCGGCGATACACCTGGGTGGTGCGCGCGCAATAAAAGTGGGATTTGGTGCGGCCTTCGATCTTCAGCGAGTGCACGCCCATGTGCGTCAGGCGTTCCACATGCTGCACCGCGCGCAAGTCCTTGGCATTCATGATGTAGGTGCCGTGCTCGTCCTCGAACGCGGGCATGTGCTCATCGGGGCGGTTGGCCTCCTGCAGCAGGAACACCTGCTCGGTCGGTGCGCCGATGCCCAGGGTCGGTTCCGGCTGGAACGCCTGGACGATATCGCCCGTGGCATTTTCCACTGCCGGGGTGGCCTGGTATTTCCAGCGGCACGCGTTGGTGCAGGTGCCCTGGTTGGCGTCGCGCTTGTTCATATAGCCCGAGAGCAGGCAGCGCCCGGAATAGGCCATGCACAAGGCACCGTGCACAAACACTTCCAGTTCCATGGCCGGTACTTGCTCGCGGATCTCGGCGATCTCTTCCAGGGACAGTTCCCGCGACAGGATCACCCGGCAGATCCCCTGTTGCCGCCAGAACTCCACGCTGGCCCAGTTCACCGTATTGGCCTGCACCGACAAGTGCACCGGCATCTGCGGGAAATGGCGGCGCACCAGCATGATCAACCCCGGGTCAGACATGATCAGCGCGTCCGGGCCCATGGCGATCACCGGGGCCAGGTCCTTCAGGAAGGTCTTGAGCTTGGCGTTGTGCGGCGCAATGTTGACCACCACGTAGAACCGCTTGCTCAGGGCATGGGCTTCCTGAATGCCAAGGGCCAGGTTGGCGTGGTCGAACTCGTTGTTGCGCACCCGCAGGCTGTAGCGCGGCTGGCCGGCGTAGACCGCATCGGCGCCATAGGCGAAGGCGTAGCGCATGTTTTTCAGGGTGCCGGCGGGGGCGAGCAGTTCTGGGGCTTTCACTGAGGGCATGGTCGGTACTTGAGTCAAAAAGTGCGGCAGGGTAGTGCAGGCAGCCCAGGGGTTTATTGATCTAGGTCTACCCTTACAACAAAGATGGCACTCGCAGCGCCAGCAGCGGACTAAGCAGCAGGGCGCGGATGCGCGCTCTGCATTTTTGACCTGGACTGGACATGAATCAAACCACTCTGCAATTCAAAACCCTGCTGTTGCTGCTGGGCCTGGTGACCATCGCCTTTATCTGGATATTGCTGCCGTTCTACGGTGCGGTGTTCTGGGCGGTGATTTTGGGCATTATCTTTGCGCCGATGCAGCGTCGGCTGCAGCAGCGCTTTGGCTGGAACCGCAACCTCACCTCCCTGGCGACCTTGAGCACTTGCCTGGTCATTGCGATCCTGCCGGTGATCATCACCAGTGCCTTGCTGGTGCAGGAAGGCGCGACGCTCTACAAGAACGTCGAAAGCGGCAAGCTCGACGTGGCCGGGTATATCGAGCAGTTCAAGAACGTGTTGCCGCCGTACTTCCAGCACCTGCTCGACCGCTTCGGCATGGGCAACCTGGAAGGCCTGCGCGAAAAGATCGTCAAGAGCGCGATGCAGGGCAGTCAGTTCTTTGCCACCCAGGCGTTCAGCTTTGGCCAGGGCACGTTTGATTTCCTGGTGAGCTTTTTCATCATGCTGTACTTGCTGTATTTCCTGTTGCGCGACGGCCCGGAGCTGGTGCGCAAGGTGCGCCTGGCGGTGCCGTTGGCCGAGCCGCAGAAGCGTCGGTTGCAGCTCAAGTTCAATCGGGTGGTGCGCGCCACGGTCAAGGGCAACGTGCTGGTGGCCGTGACCCAGGGTGCGCTCGGCGGGTTGATCTTCTGGTTCCTGGACATACCGAGTGCGTTGCTCTGGGCGGTACTGATGGCGTTTCTGTCGCTGTTGCCGGCGGTCGGCGCGGGGATTGTCTGGGCGCCGGTGGCCGTTTACTTCCTGCTCAGCGGTTCGATCTGGCAGGGCGTGGTGCTGGCGCTGTTTGGCGTGTTTGTGATCGGCCTGGTGGACAACGTGCTGCGGCCGATCCTGGTGGGCAAGGACACCAAGATGCCGGACTACCTGATCCTGATCTCGACCCTGGGCGGCCTGTCGGTGTTTGGCCTGAACGGTTTCGTGATCGGGCCGCTGGTGGCCGCGTTGTTCATGTCGAGCTGGGCGTTGTTTGTGGAAAGCAAGCCGCGAGTCAAACTGCCATTGCCGTGAACCTCAGGCGTGGAGCCTGAAGTTCGCAGCGTTTTGCAGCTGTTTTTCGGCGGCGGACAAGGACGTGAGCGGGCCGCTGATGGCTTCGCCATCACTTACCAAGTACCAGCAGGCGAGCAACCCCAGCGCGCGCAGAGGGGCGGGGACGGCGCTGCCGACGACGGACATGATCTGAACAGTGGGCATAAGGACCTCCAAACGTTATGGAGGTCACCTTACGGGCTGAGACGGCGTAGGAAAAATCACCTGTCTCGATAGTCGACATCGACGCGAAGTGTCAGTCCACCACTTGATCGAGCATGTTCACCACTTCCTGTTCGCTCAGCAAACCCTTGCGCACCAGGTTTTCCGCCAGCAGGGCGAGGAATTTGGCGCTGCGGTGGCCTTCCAGGTGCTTGAGCTCGGTGAGGGCGCTGTAGACTTTGCTGGACGTACAGAGGCCAGCGGTGCGGTGCGGGTTTTGTGTGGGCATGGTCAGTCGTCCTTGTTGTTATTGGGTGGACAGGCTCAATAGTGGGAGTGTCTCGTGACACAAACATGACAGCGTAAGGCCTGGTCGAGCAAGTAGCCATTGCTGTCGATGATGTGCGATTGCACGTTCAGCATTGTCCCCAGAACGACCTTGGCGCGATAAATCCGGACTTTCCGACAAAAAAAGGCCCCGCAACTCTGCGAGGCCTGTTCCAGCGGTAGTGCTTACCAGCCGCGGCCGTAGTAGCCATGGGGCGGGCCGTAATAGCCACGCGGTGGGCCATAGTAGCCGCGCGGTGCGCCGTAATACACCGGCGCCGGGCGGTAATAAACCTGTTGTTGCACATACACCGGTGGTGGTGGCGCGTAGTAGACCGGCGGCGGCGCGGCATACACCGGCTGCGGTTGCACATACACCGGCTGCTGCACATAGACCTCACGTGGCTGGCTGGCAACCACGGAGCCCACGACGGCGGCGCCGACCAAGGCACCCAATACGGCCGGGCCACCCCAACCACCACCGTGGGCGGAGGCTTGGCCTGCCATCGCGAGTGCGCCAACCAGCAAGGCGATCTTGGGGATTGTACGAATCATGGTCATTCCTCGGTTAACCCCTGCGCTTGTGGTCTGCAATCAATCGACTCAAGTAATGTCGCGGGGGATACTTTTAAGACAACGTATTTCTGAAAAACAGCACAGCCGCCAGGTAAAGGTTGTGTAAGGTCTGTATCGATTTGCTTACTCAAAGGAGTTACCCATGCAGATGCACCCCAACAAGGACACCCAGCTGTGCATGTCACTGTCGGCGCGCCCCGGGAATTTCGGCCTGCGTTTTCATAACCACTTGTACGAACAGCTGGGTCTGAACTTCTACTATAAGGCCTTCAGCAGCCAGGATTTGCCCGGTGCGATCGGTGGCATCCGCGCGCTTGGCATCCGAGGTTGCGGGGTTTCCATGCCGTTCAAGGAGGCCGCCATTGCCTTAGTGGACGAACTCGACGATTCGGTTCAAGCCATTGACTCGCTGAACACCATCGTCAATACCGACGGGCATCTCAAGGCCTACAACACCGACTACATCGCCATTGAACAATTGCTGAAAAAGCACGCCGTGCCAAAGGACTCGACCTTCGCCCTGCGCGGCAGCGGCGGCATGGCCAAGGCCGTGGCCAGCGCCTTGCGCGATGGCGGCTATGCCAATGGCGTCATCGTGGCGCGCAATGCTACCGCGGGCCAGACGCTGGCACGAAACCTGGGGTATGAGTGGCAGGCAGAATTGGCTGGCTTGCGCCCGCGGATGCTGATCAACGTGACGCCCATCGGCATGACCGGCGGGCCTGAAGCGCAAGCGTTGGCCTTTGACGCCGACGCTGTGGACGCTGCCGACACCGTCTTCGATGTGGTGGCGATCCCCGCCGAAACACCGTTGATCCTGCGCGGTCGTGCCGAGGGCAAACAGGTGATTACCGGGTTGGAAGTGATCGCGATCCAAGCGTTGGAGCAGTTTGTGCTCTATACCGGCGTGCGCCCCACGCCTGAACAGTTCGAGAAAGCCGTGGCGTTTGCCCGCGCTTGAATGCGCGTGCCCGATGGGGTGCAAACTCATCCCATCGCATACCCCACCCAATACCCAAGTAGCATAGGTCTCACCGCCCACCCTTCGTACACTCATGCCTTAGAGGGCATAGGTACTACACATCTTGTAGTGAGCGGGCTTGCCCCGCGCTGGGTCGCGAAGCGGCCCCAATTAAAGACACCGCGTGTTTCAGATAAAACCAGGTCGCCTGGTTTGGGGCCGCTTCGCAGCCCAGCGCGGGGCAAGCCCGCTCACTACAAGGGGACCAACGATGCATAACAGTGAAGGCGTGGTCAGCGCCATGTCCCAGGCCGACGACCCTGGGCAGGCCGCCGAAGAGCTGGCGCGGCAACTGCTGCATCCCTACCTGGGTTTTGTGCTGTTTTTCTGTTCCGCCTCCTATGATTTGCAGGCCTTGGGCCAGGCGCTGCAACAGTGCTTCGCCAGCGTGCGGGTGGTTGGCTGCACCAGCGCCGGGGAGATCACTCCCCAAGGCTATGGCCGCAACTGCATCACTGCGGTGGGCTTCCACCACGCACACTTTTCCATCGCCACTGAGCTGATCGACCAGGTGGAACACTTCAGCCTGATCAACGCCCAGGACATGGTCGAACGCCTTGTGGGCGGCTGTCGCAGCAACACGCTCGCGCCGATCAAGGGCAACACCTTTGCGCTGACCCTGCTCGATGGCCTGTCCAGTCGCGAAGAAATGGTGCTCGCCGCCCTCAGCGCGGCCCTTGGGGACATCCCTCATTTCGGCGGCTCGGCAGGCGACGACAATTTCCTCACCCATACCCACGTCTACTTCAACGGCGTGTTCCACAGCGGCGCGGCGGTGGTGGTACTGGTCAATACCTGGCTGGATTTCGAGGTGTTCACCACCCATCACATCCTGCCGCGCAGCGAAAAACTGGTGGTCACCGGCGCCGACAGCCCGTCGCGCCGGGTCTTCGAACTCAACGCCGAGCCTGCCGCCGAAGAATACGCGCGGCATATCGGCGTAGCCGTGGCCGACCTCGACCACCGCACCTTCGCCGCGCACCCGCTGGCGGTGCGCATCCACGATCAGTACTACGTGCGTGCCATCCAGCAAGTGCATGCCGACTTGAGCTTGAGTTTCTACTGCGCGGTAGAAAACGGCATCGTGCTCACGGCGATGAAACCCGGGCCGATCCTGCCGAACCTGCAAACCTTGTTCGACGGCTTGCACTCGCGCCTCGGCGACCTGCTGCTGACCATCGGCTGCGACTGCTTCCTGCGCCGCCTGGAACTGGAGGACAACGGCAGCCTGGAACAGATCGGCGGTTTCCTGCGGGACCAGCGGGTGATGGGCTTCAACACCTATGGAGAACAGTTCAATGGCATGCACATCAACCAGACCTTCACCGGCGTCGCCATTGCCCGCGGCCGACGCTGAACTGCTCGCCCAGGTGGCCCGGCTGCAACAGGACAACCACAAGCTGGCGCGGATCAACGCCGCGCTGATCGAGCGCATCGAGTCCGGCATGACCCAGGGCAACAACCCTTACACCACCTTCCAGCATTCGGTGGTGCTGGCCGAGCAAGTGCGCGAGCGCACCGACGCGCTGAACCAGGCGATGGCCGAACTCAAGGCCAGCAACCACCTGTTGATCAACGCCCGGCTGCGCGCCGAAACCCTGCGCGGCGAGCAAGCCGCGGCGCAGAAGGCCCAGGAAAGCGAACGCTGGATCCGCCTGATCACCGACAACGTGCCGGCGCTGATCGGCTATCTGAATGCCGACCTGGTCTACGAATTCACCAATAAAGTCTATGAACAATGGTACTGCTGGCCGCGTGGCATGATGCTCGGGCAAAGCCTTCGCCAGGTGCACAGCGAGCAGCATTGCCGGCGCCTGGATGCCTACGTCGCCCGCGCTCTGGCGGGGGAGAGCGTGACCTTCGAGTTTGCCGAAACCAACATCAACAACCAGGAACGCTACATGCTGCGCTCCTATGTACCGAATATGCTGGCCACCGGCGAAGTGGTGGGGATCTTCGTGCTGATTCGCGACATCACCGAACGCCGCCGTACCGCCGAGGCCTTGCACCAGGCCTATCAGCATCTGGAACAACGCGTGGCGCAGCGCACCTCGGAGCTGACCTCGCTCAATGACCAGTTGCTCAAGGAAATCGACGAGCGTCGGCGCATGGAAACCCGCCTGCGCGAAGCCAAGCGGGAAGCCGAGCAGGCCAACTTGTCGAAAACCAAATTCCTCGCCGCCGTCAGCCACGACCTGCTGCAACCGCTGAACGCGGCGCGCCTGTTTACCAGCGCGTTGCTCGAGCGCCCCAGCGAAACCCTGGTGCGCAACGTGAGCAATTCCCTGGAAGACGTGGAAAACCTGCTGGGCACCCTGGTGGATATTTCCAAGCTGGACGCCGGAGTGATCAAGGCCGATATCGCGCCCTTTGCCTTGAGCGAGCTGCTGGACAACCTTGCCGTGGAGTACACCCAACTGGCCCGCGCCGAGGGGTTGGCGCTGCACTTCGTCGGCTGCTCGGCGCTGGTGCGCAGCGATATTCAGCTGCTGGCGCGCATCCTGCGCAACCTGTTGAGCAATGCGCTTCGCTACACCTACAAGGGCCGCGTGGTGCTGGGCTGCAGGCGTCAGCACCAGCGCGTGTTGATCCAAGTGTGGGACAGCGGCATGGGCATTGCGCCAGAGCGGCTTGAGGAGATTTTCCAGGAATTCAAGCGCGGCGATGTGCAGCGTCCCGACCAAGATCGCGGGCTGGGCCTGGGCCTGGCCATCGTGGAAAAGATCGCCGGGATCCTGGGGCATCGCATCAGCGTCAAGTCCTGGCCGGGCAAGGGCTCGATGTTCTCGGTGGAGGTGCCGTTGAGCGCCACCGCGCCCAAACCGTTGCCGACGCCGTGCATGAGCGAACCGATGCTCGAACGCCTGCAGGGCGCACGCATATGGGTGCTGGATAACGACGCGGCGATCTGCGCGGGCATGCGTACCCTGCTCGAAGGCTGGGGCTGCCGGGTGGTCACGGCGCTGTCGGAACAGGACCTGGCGCGGCAGGTGGACAACTACCACGCCGAGGCGGACTTGCTGATTGCCGACTACCACCTCGATAACGACCAGAACGGCGTGGACGCCGTTGCCCGCATCAACGCCCGCCGGGGCAGCGCCATACCGGCACTGATGATCACCGCCAACTACAGCAATGAGTTGAAGCAGCAGATTCGCGAGTTGGGGCATACGTTGATGCACAAGCCGGTGCGGCCGATGAAACTGAAGACGGCGATGAGTCATTTACTGGGCCAAACCGGTCTTCTCTTGTAGTGAGCGGGCTTGCCCCGCGCTGGGTGGCGCAGCCGCCCCAAACCAGGCGACTCGGTTTTGCGCGTAACTCGGCGGTGACTGTATTAGGGCGGCTTCGCCACCCAGCGCGGGCGGTGCGACGATTCGACAAGCCCGCTCACTACAAAGATTTATCGTCGGGCTGGCGGCTCAGCGGCGCAGATACGAGCCGAAATCGATATCCCCGGCACTCAGAATCGCCTGCACCCGGTTGTGCACATTCAACTTGCGCAAAATCGCCGACACATGTGCCTTCACCGTCGTCTCGGCAATCTCCAGGGTGTAGGCAATCTGCTTGTTCGACTCGCCCTTGGTCATTCGCTCCAATACCAGCAGTTGCTTGCGCGTCAGTGCCTGCAACAGTTCCGGAGCAAAACTGGGGTTGTCGTTCAGGCGCCGGTGGCCGCTGCTTTTCTGGGTGCGGATGATGTCCGGCGGCAGGTAAACGTTGCCGTTGAGAATCTGCCGGATCGCCTCGGTCATTTGCAGGCGTGGCGACGACTTGGTGATAAACCCCACCGCGCCATAGGTGATGGCTTGCAGCACGATCTGTTTGTCCTGTTCGGCCGAGACAATCACCACCGGGATGGTGGGCGACTCGTTGCGCAGGTTGATCAGGCCATTGAGACCATGCATGCCGGGCATGTTCAGGTCCAGCAGGATCAGGTCGAGATCGTCGTGCGCCTGGGTCAGGGCAAGGGCGCTGTCCAGGTCGGCGGTTTCCATCACGTCGCTGCCGGGGAAACCGTCGCTGATGACGTTATGGATCGCTTCGCGAAACAGCGGGTGATCGTCGGCGATCAAAATTTTGTACATGGCCGTTCACCTTCTTGTTGTGGTTTTTTTATTCAAAGGGCTCGGGTGCCGCAGCCGTCACTGGCAGTTTTGCCGCTTCCCATGCGTCCAAGCCATCGCGGTACCAATACACAGAGGTATAGCCCAGGCTGGCGGCTCGTTTTACCGCGTTCCAACTCAGCCAGCAATCGGAGCGGCAGTAGAACACCAGCGGGCGCCCCAGGTCGCCGCCGGTGAATTTGTACAGGTGTCGCACAAAGTAACCCTGCCACTCGGGTGTGAGGTCGCCGTCGCCGGTATTGGCCAGCCAGTGGCTGCCGGGCAGGTTGGCGTGGGGCTGGTCCTCGATGAAACGGCCTTGCAGCCATTGGCGGCGGTACACGTCGACCAGGACCGGTGCCGGCGCCTGGGTGAGCAGGGTTTGCAGGGCAGGGGTGTCGACAATCGTGACCCCTGGCAAGTGCTCGGGCGTAGGGCTGCGGTACCGGCTGATGCGGTAGCCTTCGGCGGAAAACAGCGCAGGGTCGGCCTGTACGTGCGTGATGAACAGGCACAACAGTGCCGCGAGTGGCAGTCGAGCGGGCAGCATGGCGGGTCCGGGCATTATCGTTATGCGCCCATTACACGCCAGTCCCACTGCCTTGGGAATGCGACGATAGACAGCAAAACCAGTACCAAAGTAGTAGGTCGCGGCGCGGCGTGGGGTTCTAGCATGAGGCAAAGCCGCTGCCATTGGAGGCATTATGAATATCCTGCTGGTCGATGATCACGCCGTGGTCCGCCTGGGCTACGCCGGCCTGTTGCGCAGCGGGCTGCCGGGCGTGGTGGTGCGCGAAGCGGCCAGCGGCGAAGAGGCCCTGGCGCGGGTGCACGAGGCGGTGCCTAACCTGGTGATCATCGGTTTCGGCCTGCCGGGCATCAGCGGCCTGGAAACCACCCGCCGCTTGCGCCGGCGCTTGCCGCAATTGCGCGTGTTGTTTTTCAGTCAGCATGCCGAGCTGCCGCTGGTGCGCCAGGCCCTGGACGCCGGCGCGTCGGGCTACCTGACCAAAAGCGCGTCGCCCGAGGTGATGCTGGATGCGGTGGCGCGCATCCTCGACGGGCACACTTATATCGAACAGGATTTGGCGACGCAGTTGGCTTATCACCCGACGGATCGTCGTTTGCAAGGCATGACCCAGCGTGAGCTGGAGATTTTCCTGATGCTCGCCAGGGGCACTCCGGCCCGTTCGATTGCGGCTCAGTTGAGTATCAGTAGCAAGACTGTGTCTAATTACTTGACGTTGCTCAAGAGCAAATTGCGGGTGAGTTCTCATGCTGAGCTGGTGCATTTGGGGATTGATATGGGGGTGGTGAGGATTGCGGGGTGAGCGGGGTTTTGAAGTCTTCTGTGAAAGCCGACTTGCCTGTGGAATGAGTACATATCCATTATTTAGGTAAAGGCTGCTGGCGGTTCCGCTCTTACAGCGGGTCACTTTTGGAAAGGCCCAAAAGTAACCAAAAGGCCTTCGCCCCACCACTCGGTGCCTCGCCTAGGCTCGGCATGCCCTCACTCCGGCTTTGGAGCGTGGGCCGCCGCAATGGGCCATCCATGGCCCAGTGCGGCTAACCCGGCGTCCTGCCGGGTTACCCACGCTCCAAAGCCTGCGTTCGGCCAGCGTGTTTGACGGGGCGATCCGAGATCAAAAGCAGAAGCGCGGCGGCCTTAGAGCCGACCGGTATTTGCTGTCGGTCTCGGTTCAAAATGTGGGAGCTGGCTTGCCTGCGATGCAGACACCCCGGTACATCAGGCACACCGAGTTGATACCATCGCAGGCAAGCCAGCTCCCACAGAAAAGCAGATCGGCGGAGTGCCATCGAACCTGCTCTTGATCTGCTCTTGATCTGCTCTTGATCTGCTCTTGATCTGCTCTTGATCTGCTCTTGATCTGGCTTTTGATCTGGCTTTTGATCTTGATCTTAGGCGCCCCGTCAACCACGCTGGCCGAACGCAGGCTTGAATCCGTGGGTAACCCGGCAGGACGCCGGGTTAGCCGCCCCGCGCCAAGGATGGCGCGTGGCGGCGGCCCACGGATTCAAGCCTGCGTTCGGGCACACCGAGCCCAGGCGAGGTGCCGAGTGGTGGGGCAAGAGCCCTTTGGTTACTTTGGGGCTCTTTTCCAAAGTGACCCGCCGTAAGGGCGGAACCAATATCAGCCGTTACCCAAATAACGGATATGTACTCGCTACCCCCCCAAAAAAAAACGGTCGGTCCGAAGTCTGCTCTAACGATCCCACCCCCCAGGACACCCCTCACACCCCTCCATATTCGCATCCTGAAAATTCGCATAATGCTGCCGGCTCCCCGTAAGCCTGGCCTTTTCCAAATTACTCTCCCCAAACTTGGCCTCCTGCAAATTGGCATCACTCAGATCGGCACCCTGCAGGTCAGCCTTGCTCAACCAGGTCATCTCCAGATCCGCCGCACGCAGGTCGGCCTTGTGCAGCTTCGCGCCCGACAACCGCGCAAACTGCAGGTAGGCCGCGCTGAGGTTGGCGTTTTCAAATTGCGCGCCCTGGGCAAACATGCCCCAGCCTTGCACGGCGGTCAGCGTGGCGCCGGTCAAGTCCGCCAGGCGCAGGTTGCTTTGTTGCAGGCTGGCGCGGGTCAGGTTGGCGCCTTGCAGTTGGGCTTTTTCCAGGTTGGCCAGGTCGAGGTTGGCGTGGCGTAGGTTGGCCTCGCGCAGGTCGGCGCCGGCCAGGTTCATTTTGCTCAGGTTCTGGTTGCTCAGGTTCGCACCCTTGAGGTCGGCGCCGGGGCATTGGCTGTGTTCGGCGATGGTGCAGCCGTTGATGATCAGCGGGGCGTCGTCGCCGTCGTCGGCATGGGCCAGGGGCAGGCTTAGCAGGAGCAGTAAAGGCAAGAGTTTCATGGCAAGGCCTCTAAAGAAGAACAGCAGGGAGAGCGTGTCCACTCTCCCTGCCCAGGGTTATTTCTGCGCGGTTTTCTGATCCCAGCTCGGGATCTTGAACACCCAGAACGACCCACCCTGTGCCACCGGCTTGGTCAGCTCGGCCATGTCGCCGCCCCACAGCGGCACCGCGCCGCCATAGCCGACGGTCACGCCGATGTACTGCTCGCCATCCTGTTCCCAGGTGATCGGCGGCGAGACGATGCCGCTGCCGGTCTGGAACTTCCACAGTTCCTTGCCGGTTTTCGCGTCGAAGGCCTTGAAGAAGCCGTCGCCGGTGCCGGTGAAGACCAGGTTGCCCTTGGTCGCCAGCACGCCGGCCCACAGCGGCAGGGCTTCCTTGTGCTCCCACACCACCTTGCCGGTAGTCGGGTTCATCGCGCGCAGGGTGCCGACGTGATCGTCGTACATGCGTTTGATACGAAAGCCCATGCCCAGGTAGGCCGAACCTTTCTTGTAGTTGACCTCTTCGGTCCAGTATTCCTCTTTCCATTGGTTGCCCGGGATGTAGAACAGGCCGGTGTCCTGACTGTAGGCCATGGGGTTCCAGTTCTTGCCACCGAGGAACGGCGGCGAGACTTCCACCGACTTGCCCTTGGTTTCACCGGGCAATGGCTTGGCCGGACGCTGGCCTTCGTTTTCCACCGGGCGACCGGTCTTGAGGTCGATGTGGCTGGCCCAGGTGATGTTGTCGACGAACGGGAAGGCGTTCTGCAGCTTGCCGTTATTGCGGTCCACCACATAGAAGAAGCCGTTGCGGTCGGCGTGGCCGGTGGCCTTGATGACCTTGCCGTCCTTGTCCTTGTAGTCGAACAGCACCAGTTCGTTGTTGCCGGAGAAGTCCCAGGCGTCGTTCGGGGTGTGTTGGTAGAACCACTTCACTTCGCCGGTGCTGGGGTCGACGCCGACCTGGCCCGAGGTGTAGAGGCTGTCGAAGTCATGGGGGTTGCCGTCCTTGGCGGTGCGCGCCCAGGTGTTCCACGGGCCGGGGTTGCCGGCGCCAACGATGATAGTATTGGTCTCGGCATCGAAGCTCGCGCTCTGCCAAGGTGCGCCGCCGCCATGGCTCCACGCCTCGACCTTGCCGGTTTCGGTGGTTGGGTCATCCGGCCACGACGGTGCCTTCACGTCGCCGGTCGGCGTGCTGTCCTTGCCGTTCAGGCGGCCCATGTGGCCCTCCACGAACGGGCGCATCCAGACTTCTTCACCAGTGTCCGGGTCACGTGCATACAGCTGGCCGACTACGCCGAATTCATCGCCGGAGCTGCCGTGGATCAGCAGCACCTTGCCGCTGACCTTGTCCTTGATCAGCACCGGGGCGCCGGTCATGGTGTAGCCGGCGGCGTGGTCGCCGAATTTCTTGTTCCACACCACTTTGCCGGTGTTTTTGTCGAGGGCGATCAGGCGTGCGTCGAGGGTGCCGAAGTAGATCTTGTCGCCGAAGATCGCCGCGCCACGGTTGACCACGTCACAGCACGGGCGAATGTTGTCGGGCAGGCGGTGGTTGTAGGTCCACAGGCGCTTGCCGGTCTTCGCATCAAGTGCGAACACGCGGGAGTAGGAGCCGGTGACGTACACCACGCCGTCGTTGACGATGGCCTGGGATTCCTGGCCACGCTGCTTTTCGTCGCCGAACGAGTAGGACCAGGCCGGGGTGAGCTTGAACACGTTCTTGTCGTTGACCTGGGCCAAGGGGCTCCAGCGCTGGGCATTGGTGCCCATGCCATATTGCAGCACGTCCTTGGTGGTCAGGTGATCGTTGGCGATGTCTTCCCAGGTCACATTGTGGGTCGGCTTGGCAGCGGGGTCAGCGGCGGCATGGCTCGCGGCACTGAGGGACAGGCTGCCTACCAGCAGAAAAGCCTGCACGGCAAGGCTTAAAGGTGAGCGGGCGGGTAGCGATCTTATTGTCATGGTTGCAGTTCCCAGTGGAGGTTTTGGCCTGTACAGGTTGCTGCCTGGCGGGGGTGGCGAATACGGAAAAAGTCCCGGTGTTGCCGGGACAATTTCCCGAACCGCCTCTGATTTAGCAGTGCCCCACAAGGCCTGCTACCAACGGATGAGAACCCGGCCACCAAAGCAGCATACGGGTGCCGTCGAGCGCTTCCTAAGATGGTTGCCATGGCCTCTGCCAAGAGGTCTTGCGTGCAATCCTGAGGGAAAAATAATGACAACAAAACGCAACGCCTTGCTGACTGCCTGCCTGCTTGCTGGTGCGATCGGTGCCGGTTCCGTCTGGGCCCACGGCAACGTGACCCCAACCGCCGTGGAAACCAAGGGCCTCACGCCGATCAAGGACGCCGGCGTGCCGCTGGACGCCGACGGCTGGGCCGCCACCAACCCCTACCGCACCCGCCCCGAACGTGACAAGGCGGTTGAGGTCGGCGCCTCGGCGTACAACCAGAACTGCGCGGCGTGCCATGGCCTGGAAGCCAAGTCCGGCGGAATCGCGCCCGACCTGCGCATGCTCGATGCCGGCGACGCCGGGGATGAATGGTTCGTCGAGCGGGTCCGCCACGGCGCGGTGCGCGATGGCCGGGTGTACATGCCGAAGATGGCCGACTACCTGAGCCAGGAAGCCCTGTGGGCGGTGCGCACCTACCTCGACAGCGTGCACGTCGAGGAGTAAGCCATGCGCCTGCGCGGGTGGTGGATCTGCTGTGTGCCGATGCTGGCCTGGGGCGCGCCCGTCGACCCGGTGCCCTCGGTGATGTGGGCCTACTATCACCAGCTTTTTCTCGCCAATGCACCGTTCGTGTTCGACGAGCGGGTCAAGCTCCTGGCGCCGCCGTTCGCCGAAGATGCGCGCCAGGTACCGTTGGAGATCGATGCCCGCGCATTCAAGGGTGACGTGGTCAAGATCCTCGCCTGGGCCGAACTCAACCCGCTGCCGCAGATCGTCGACTTCCAGCCCATGGAGCGCGTGCTGCCATGGCTGTCGATCCGCGTGCGTATCGAACAGGCCACGCCGTTGCGCGCGACGGTGTTGACCAGGGATGGGCTGTGGCACGTCGGCTCGGCCCTGATCGATGCCGCCGGCGGCGGCTGCACGGCGCCCAGCGTGGTACGCACGCAACCGGGTTGGGAGGACCATCTGGGCGAAGTACTCGGCGGGCGCTACCCGCGCGCAACGTTCAGCCGGGTAAAGCTGCACGTTGCCCACCCGATGGATAACGGCATGGTCAGCGGCATTCCCGAATTTTTCATCAACCATGCCGAATTGCGCAGTGACGACAACCGGCTGTTGGCGCGCATGGAACTGTTCCCCGCCGTCAGCGAAAACCCCAACCTGGCCTTTGATATCGAGGGCCCCGGGCCCACGCGCCTGACCCTGCGCGACACCAGCGGCAGTCAATTCGAGGCGGCCATCCCATGAGCCCGCGCTGGATAATGCTCTGGCTGATCCTGTTCAGCCTGCCGGTGCTGGCCGAGCTGGATTACGGCCTCAAGCCCCGCTTGATCGCCGACGACACCTGGCTGCTGGAAGGCAGCACGGCCAACTTCACCAAGGATAACGGCGGCAACATCGTCAACGTCGGGTTCATCGTCACCGAAGCCGGCGTGGTGGTGATCGACACCGGGCCGTCCAGGCGCTACGGCGAAGCACTGCGCCAGGCCATCGCACGGGTCACCGAAAAGCCGGTGATCCAAGTGTTGCTGACTCACCACCATCCCGACCATGCGCTGGGCAACCAAGCATTCAAGGATGTGCCGATCGGCGCCTTGGCCGGCACCGCGGAGTTGCTGCATGCGCAGGGCGACAGCCTGGCCGAGAACCTGTACCGCCTGGTCGGCGACTGGATGCGCGGCACCGAAGTGGTCCTGCCCGGCGAAGTGCTGCAGGCCGGCGTGAAAACCTTCGGCAGCCACGATCTGCAACTGCTGCATCTGCGCGGCCACACGGGCGCTGACCTGGCGATCCTCGATCGCAAGACCGGCGTGCTGTTCGCCGGTGACCTGGTGTTCTACCAGCGCGCACTCACCACCCCGCATACACCGGGCCTTGCGCAGTGGCAGGCGGACATCGCCACCCTGCAAGGCTTGCCCTGGACGTTGGTGGTGCCTGGCCACGGCCCCATCGCGACCGACGCAAAACCCTTCGAACAGATGCGCGACTACCTCACCTGGCTCGACCACCTGCTGCGCGACGGTGCGGCTCAAGGCCGCGACATGTCCGAGCTGATCCGCAGCCCGATTCCCGAACGTTTCGCGACCATCAACCTGGCGCGCTACGAACTGACCCGCAGCGTGACTCATTTGTACCCGCAGTACGAACGCACCCAGATGCAGCCCATCAATACCCAACAATAAATAGAGGCCTCACCATGATCTACGCACAACCTGGCACCCCCGGCGCCATCGTCAGCTTCAAGCCGCGTTACGGCAATTACATCGGCGGTGAGTTCGTCGCACCGATCAATGGCGAATACTTCACCAATACCTCGCCGGTGACTGGCGAAGTCATCGCCGAATTCCCGCGCTCCAGCGCCGCCGATATCGACAAGGCCCTCGACGCCGCCCATGCCGCCGCCGATGCCTGGGGCAAGACTTCGCCTCAGGACCGTTCCCTGGTGCTGCTGAAAATCGCCGACCGCATCGAGCAACACCTCGAAGTGCTGGCTGTGACCGAAAGCTGGGACAACGGCAAGGCCGTGCGCGAAACCCTCAACGCCGACGTGCCGCTGGCCGCTGACCATTTCCGCTACTTCGCCGGTTGCATCCGCGCCCAGGAAGGCGGCGCCGCCGAGATCAACGAACTGACCGCCGCCTACCACTTCCATGAGCCATTGGGCGTGGTCGGGCAGATCATTCCGTGGAACTTCCCGCTGTTGATGGCTGCGTGGAAACTGGCGCCTGCGCTGGCCGCCGGTAACTGCATCGTGCTCAAGCCGGCCGAGCAGACGCCGCTGTCGATCATGGTGTTCGCCGAACTGATCAATGATTTGCTGCCGCCGGGCGTGCTCAATATCGTCCAGGGCTTCGGCCGCGAAGCGGGGGAGGCGCTGGCCACCAGCAAGCGCATCGCCAAGATCGCCTTTACCGGCTCGACCCCCATCGGCGCGCACATCATGCACGCGGCCGCCGAGAACCTCATTCCTTCTACGGTGGAACTGGGCGGCAAGTCGCCGAACATCTTCTTTGAAGACATCATGCAGGCCGAGCCGCAGTTCATCGAAAAAGCCGCCGAAGGCCTGGTGCTGGCGTTTTTCAACCAGGGCGAAGTGTGCACCTGCCCGTCGCGGGCGCTGGTGCAGGAGTCGATTTACGACGATTTCATGAAAGTGGTGATGAAGAAGATCGTCAAGATCAAGCGTGGCAACCCGCTCGACACCGAAACCATGGTCGGCGCCCAGGCGTCCGAGCAGCAATATGACAAGATCCTCTCCTACCTGAAGATCGCCCAGGAAGAGGGCGCAGTGCTGTTGACCGGCGGCGCGGCCGAGCGTCTGGAGGGCGACCTGGCCAGCGGTTACTACATCCAGCCGACCCTGCTCAAGGGCCACAACAAAATGCGCGTGTTCCAGGAGGAAATCTTCGGGCCGGTGGTGGGTATTACCACCTTCAAGGACGAGGCCGAAGCGCTGGCGATCGCCAACGACAGCGAGTTCGGCCTGGGCGCCGGCCTGTGGACCCGCGACATCAACCGCGCGTACCGCATGGGCCGGGCGATCAAGGCCGGGCGGGTGTGGACCAACTGTTATCACCTGTACCCGGCGCATGCGGCGTTTGGTGGGTATAAAAAATCCGGTGTCGGCCGTGAAAACCACAAGATGATGCTCGACCATTACCAACAGACCAAAAACCTGCTGGTGAGCTACGACATCAACCCGCTGGGGTTCTTCTAACCCCCGCCGATCGTTCCCACGCTCTGCGTGGGTATGCCGCCCCGGACGCTCCGCGTCCCTGCCACAACACAGGTACAAAACTGGCGCGATGGTGACGCAGAGCGTCACAGGATGCATTCCCACGCAGAGCGTGGGAACGATCAAGGTGCATCCGAGACCAATGCATGGCGCCAACTCCTTCGAAAGTAGCATTCGCCGCGCACACGCCCCATGCATTAATGACCCGACCGGAACCCTCCGGCACAACAAGAGGACTGCCCCCCATGTGGACCAAACCGACCTACACCGACCTGCGCATCGGCTTCGAAGTTACGATGTACTTCGCCAACCGCTGACCGCGGGTACTACCAGGAGGATGCCTCTTTGGTCTGATTGCATTCGCAGCCGGATCGGTTAGTGTGGAGCGCATCTTCCAGAATAATAAAAACAGGCTTTCCAATGAGCCCAAACCTGAGCCTCCTGCGTAAATTCGTCTCGCCTGAAATCATCTTTGGTGCCGGCTGCCGACACAACGTCGGCAATTGCGCCAAGACCTTTGGCGCGCGCAAAGTGCTGGTGGTCAGCGACCCCGGCGTGATCGCCGCCGGTTGGGTCGCCGATGTGGAAGCCAGCCTGCAAGCTATCGGTATCGACTATTGCCTGTACAGCGCCGTCTCGCCCAACCCGCGCGTCGAAGAAGTGATGACCGGCGCCGAGGTGTACCGCGAAAACCACTGCGACGTGATCGTGGCCATCGGCGGCGGCAGCCCGATGGACTGCGGCAAGGCCATCGGTATCGTGGTGGCCCATGGGCGCAGCATCCTGGAGTTCGAAGGCGTCGACACCATCCGCGTGCCCAGCCCGCCGCTGATCCTGATCCCCACCACCGCCGGCACCTCGGCGGATGTCTCGCAGTTCGTGATCATTTCCAACCAGCAGGAACGCATGAAGTTCTCCATCGTCAGCAAGGCGGTGGTGCCGGACGTGTCGCTGATCGACCCGGAAACCACCGCCAGCATGGACCCGTTCCTGTCCGCCTGCACCGGCATCGACGCGTTGGTGCATGCCATCGAAGCGTTCGTCTCCACCGGCCACGGCCCGCTGACCGACCCCCATGCGCTGGAAGCGATGCGCCTGATCAACGGCAACCTGGTGCAGATGATCGCCAACCCCGGCGACATCGCCCTGCGCGAAAAAATCATGCTCGGCAGCATGCAGGCCGGGCTGGCGTTTTCCAATGCGATCCTGGGTGCGGTGCACGCGATGTCCCACAGCCTCGGCGGCTTTCTCGATTTGCCTCACGGGCTGTGCAACGCGGTATTGGTGGAACATGTGGTGGCCTTCAATTACAACTCGGCGCCGGAACGCTTCAAAGTGATCGCCGAGACGTTTGGCATCGACTGCCGGGGCCTCAATCATCGGCAGATCTGCGGGCGCCTGGTGGAACACCTGATTGCGCTCAAGCATGCGATTGGCTTCCACGAAACCCTCGGTTTGCATGGGGTGCGCGTGGCCGATATTCCGTTCCTGTCCCAGCATGCGATGCACGACCCATGCATCCTCACCAACCCGAGGGAATCGAGCCAGCGTGACGTCGAGGTCGTCTATGGCGAAGCTCTCTGACGACCAGCAACGCGCGCTCGCGGGCTTGCTCGGGCTGGGCAACCAGTCGGCGCGCAAGAGCCACTATCCCGAGTTGACGGCACGCCTGGATGAACTGGAGGCCGAGCGCAACCGCTACATCCTCCTCAACGATGAGCTGGAGCAGCGTGTCGCGGCGCGCACCGACGAACTGCTGGAGGCCAACCATAACCTGCAGCAGCAGATCGCCCAGCGCGAACAGGTCGAGCAGGACCTGCGCGACGCCCGCGACGCCGCCCAGGCCGCCAACCGCAGCAAGGACAAATACCTGGCCGCGGCCAGCCATGACCTGCTGCAGCCTTTGAATGCGGCGCGGTTGTTGATCGCCACCCTGCGCGAGCGACAGCTGCCCAGCGTTGAGCAGGTGCTGGTGGAGCGCACGCACCAGGCGCTGGAGGGGGCCGAGGACCTGCTCACCGACTTGCTGGATATTTCGCGGCTGGATCAGGCGGCGGTCAAGCCGGACGTGGCGCTGTATCGCCTCGACGAGCTGTTCGCGCCGCTGGTCTCGGAGTTTCAATCGGTGGCCCAGGCGGCCGGGTTGAACCTGCGGGTGCATACCGGCTGCTATGCGATCAGCACCGACCTGCGCCTGCTGACGCGGATCCTGCGTAATTTCCTGAGCAATGCCTGCCGTTATACCGACGAGGGTTGCATCCTGCTCGGCGCGCGCAAGCGCGGCAATGGTTTGCGCCTGGAGGTATGGGACACCGGGCGCGGCATTGCGGCGGACCGGTTGGAGGCAATCTTCCTCGAGTTCAACCAACTCGACGTTGGCCGCGCGGCGGACCGCAAGGGCGTGGGGCTGGGTTTGGCGATTGTCGAGCGTATCGCCGATATCCTCGGGTATCCGGTTGCCGTGCGTTCGTGGCCGGGGCGTGGCTCGATGTTCAGCATCGAAGTGCCCCTGAGTGACGAAATGCCGCTGCCGATCAGCCAACTGCCGGTGCAACCGACCACGGGCAACCCGCTGCCGGGGCGGCGGTTGCTGGTGATCGACAACGAGGTGAGCATCCTTGAAAGCATGCGCGCGTTGCTCGGGCAGTGGGGCTGCGAAGTGGTCACCGCCACCGACCAGGCCGGTGCGTTGCTGGCGTTGCAGGGCAGGGCGCCGGAGTTGATCCTGGCCGATTATCACCTGGACCATGGGGTGGTGGGGTGCCAGGTGGTGCGCCATTTACGCGAGCATTTCGAGCAGAAGATTCCTGCGGTGATCATCACCGCCGACCGCACCGACCAGTGCCGCCGCGCGTTGCGGCGGCTCGACGCACCGCTGTTGAACAAGCCGGTCAAGCCCGGCAAATTGCGCGCGGTCCTGAGCCAGATGCTTGGCTGACGCCACAGCAAACCCAACCCCTATATGGAAGTGGACCTCTGTGGGAGCTGACTTTACATATTTTGTAGTGAGCGGGCTTGCCCCGCGCTGGGCTGCGAAGCGGCCCCAAACCAGGCGAATGGGGTTTGTCTGAAACTGCGCGGCGTCTTTATTGGATTGGGGCGGCTTCGCCACCCAGCGCGGGCGGTGCGACGATTCGACAAGCCCGCTCACTACAAGGAGATTTGTCAGCCTTTGAAGGTTGTGTAGGTACCTATGGCTATCAGCTCCCACATCGGAAGCGGTTGACACCCGTCAACACCGCACCCAGCAGTTTGAGCCATGCTCCGCGCCTGATTTAACGGCCGACGGAGCACCCCATGAACGCCCCCGCAACAACCGCTGCATCATTCAAGTTGCCCCTGGGCCTGGTGTTCGCCGTGCTGGTGATGGTCGGCGTGCTGCTATTGCCGCTGCCCGCCGACTTGCCCGTGGCCGGGCACCGCATGCTGGCGATCCTCGCGTTTGCCGTGGTGGTGTGGATCACTGAAGCAGTGTCCTATGAAGCCAGCGCGATCATGATCACTTCGCTCATGGCGTTTTTGCTCGGCACCGCACCGTCGCTGCAAGACCCCGCGCACCTGATCGGCACCAGCCCGGCGATCAGCATGGCGCTCACCGGTTTCTCCAACCCGGCGCTGGCGCTGGTGGCGGGCGCGCTGTTCATCGCCGCCGCCATGACCCACACCGGCCTGGACCGACGTATCGCGCTGGTCACGCTCAGCCGAGTGGGCACCAGCACCCGGCGCATCCTGCTGGGGGCGATTGCGGTGACCATTCTGCTCAGCCTGGTAGTGCCCAGCGCCACCGCACGCAGTGCCTGTGTGGTGCCGATCATGATGGGCGTGATCGCCGCGTTCGGCGTCGACAAACGCTCGAACATCGCCGCCGGCATCATGATCGTGGTGGCCCAGGGCACCAGCATCTGGAACGTCGGCATCCAGACCGCCGCTGCGCAGAACCTGCTGACGGTCGGTTTCATGGACAAGATGCTCGGCCAGCGCGTGTCGTGGATCGACTGGCTGATCGCCGGCGCGCCGTGGGCGTTGATCATGTCGGCGGTGCTGCTGTTCCTGGTGCTCAAACTGTTGCCGCCGGAAACCGACAGCATCCCGGGGGGTAAAGAGGCGGTGGCACAGTCGCTGGCAGAGATAGGGCCGATGACCGGGCCGCAAAAGCGTCTGTTAAGCGTGTCGGTCCTGCTGCTGCTGGCCTGGGCGACAGAAGGACGGCTGCACAATTTCGACACCACCTCCACGACCTATGCCGGGTTGGTATTCCTGCTGCTGCCGGGCATTGGCGTGATGACCTGGAAGGATGTGCAGTCGCGTATCCCGTGGGGCACGGTCATCGTGTTCGGCGTGGGCATCAGCCTGGGCACGGCGCTGCTGACGACCCAGGCCGGGCAGTGGCTGGGTTCTGCTGTTGTGGCCCACACGGGGCTGGATCAGGTCGGGCCGTTGGGCGTGTTTGCGATCCTTGGCGCGTTCCTGATCCTGATTCACCTGGGGTTCGCCAGCGCCACCGCATTGACCTCGGCGTTGCTGCCGATCCTGATCGCGGTGCTGCAGACCTTACCGGGGGATTTCAGCCGGTTAGGCATGACCATGCTGTTGGGGTTTGTAATGAGCTACGGGTTTATCCTGCCAATCAATGCGCCGCAGAATATGGTGTGCCTGGGGACGGGGACGTTCACGGCGCGGCAGTTTGCCAAGGTGGGGGTTCTGGTGACGTTGATTGGCTATCTACTGATGCTGGTGTTTGCAGCTACGTACTGGAGTTGGTTGGGTTGGGTTTGACTGTGCATTCCATGTGGGAGCTGGCTTGCCTGCGATGGCATCAACTCGGCGTGCCTGATGTACCGGGGTGTCTGCATCGCAGGCAAGCCAGCTCCCACATAAAAGCAGATCGGCAGAGTTCATCAATCTGTTGTTGATTTGCTTTTAATCTTGTCTCAGGTGTCCCGTCAACCAGGCTGTGCGCCTCAAGCATCAAGCCCTCTAACATGGCAAGATGAACTCCTCTCAGGTTTTCCACTCCCTGAGTAAAGGTTCCACCGACTTCCCCCGTCGGTTCATCAAGGCCACTGAATGAACAAATACACCCCCCGCACCTGGGAGCCGCATGAGCGGCCCAGCCTGCCCGGTTCGCCGTCTACGCCGCTGCACCCGACGCACAAGCGCTGGCTGTTCGCGATGGTCGGCGTGCTGGTGGCCATTACCGGTGGGCTGGGGAACGCGCTGGTGATTGCCAACCTGCAATACCTGCAAGGCGCGCTTGGCGCGACCACCGCCGAAATGGCCTGGCTGCCCGCCGCGTACGTGATGACCAATGTGTGCATGAACCTGCTGCTGGTCAAATTTCGCCAGCAGTTCGGCCTGCGCGCGTTTACCGAGGTGTTCCTGGTGCTGTATGCGCTGGTGACTTTCGGGCATTTGTTCGTCAATGACCTCAACTCGGCCATCGCCGTGCGGGCGGCACACGGGATGGTCGGGGCGGCGCTGAGTTCGTTGGGCTTGTACTACATGATCCAGGCCTTCCCGGCCAAGTGGCGCTTGAAGGCGCTGGTGCTGGGCCTGGGCACCGCGCAGTTGGCGTTGCCGCTGGCGCGGTTGTTCTCTGAAGATTTGCTGCAAATTGCCGAATGGCGCGGGCTGTACCTGTTCGAGCTGGGTTTGGCGCTGATCTGCCTGGGGTGCGTGTTCCTGCTCAAGTTGCCCCCGGGCGATCGGTTCAAGACCTTTGAAAAACTCGACTTCCTGACCTTCGCCATCCTCGCCACCGGTGTCGCCTTGCTCTGCGCGGTGCTGTCCCTGGGGCGCATCGACTGGTGGCTGGAAGCACCGTGGATCGGCATCGCCTCGGCCTGTTCCCTGGTGCTGATCATGGCCGGCCTGGCCATCGAGCATAACCGCGCCAACCCGATGCTGATGACCCGCTGGCTGGGCAGCGGCACCATGATTCGCCTGGCGCTGGCGGTGATCCTGATTCGCATGGTGCTGTCCGAACA
The DNA here is from genome assembly GCF_001983175.1 of Pseudomonas cedrina subsp. cedrina. Lineage (GTDB taxonomy): Bacteria > Pseudomonadota > Gammaproteobacteria > Pseudomonadales > Pseudomonadaceae > Aquipseudomonas > Aquipseudomonas cedrina. The sequence continues at coordinate 11,970 of NZ_MNPW01000017.1, read as the reverse complement.
GTCCACTGGTGCCGTGGGGTTCATGCAGATGTTGAACATGAGCTACCAGCAGATGCACACGCTGTACGTGGTGATGCTGGCCGGGGCGATTGCCGGGTTGGCGGTGAGCGCGCTGACGATCAACCCGGCGCATTTGCTGATGCCCCTGGTGATCTCCCTGGCGCTGATGGCCACCGGCTCGGTGATGGACAGTTTTTCCAGCAACCTGACCCGGCCGCAGAACCTGTACATCAGCCAGTTCCTGCTAGGCTTCGGCGGTACGTTCTTTCTGGGGCCGACCATGGTGCTGGGCACCAAGAACGTGTTGGCCAACCCGCGCAACCTGGTGAGCTTTTCGGTGATGTTCGGTATCTGCCAGAACCTGGGCGGCCTGATCGGCGCGGCGTTGCTGGGAACCTTCCAGATCGTGCGCGAGAAGTATCACTCCAGCATGATCGTCGAGCACCTGACCCTGCTCGACCCGCGTGTGGCCGCGCGGGTGCAGAGCGGCGGTTCCGCCTATGGGGGAATTGCCGCCGACCCCGAGCTGCGCAACCTGATGGGCATTCGCAGCCTGGCCACGGCGGCCACCCGTGAAGCGAACGTGATGGCCTACAACGATGTCTTCATGCTGATCGCGATCATCGCGATCCTGACCATGATCTGGATCTTTATCCGCAGTCTGTGGCTGATGAGCACCACCAAAGCAGCCACTCCCGTTCAACCCAGCGGCGCACCTTCATGACCGAACCCACCACCACGACCACCAACGCAATTGCCTCCACTCCGGAAGGCGCCACCCCGCCGGGCGCAACGGTGACTGAACCGCGTTCCTTGCGGGTGCGCATCTTCTCGTCGCTGGGCTTTGCCGCGATTGCGATTGTCGGCGTGTTGATCGTGCTGTATGCCTGGCAATTGCCGCCGTTCAGCAGTGCGGTGGAGACCACCGAGAATGCTCTGGTACGTGGGCAGGTCACGATCATCGGGCCGCAGCTTAGCGGGTATGTGTTTGAGGTGCCGGTGCAGGATTTCCAGCACGTGAAGGCCGGCGATCTGCTGGTGCGTCTTGATGACCGCATCTACAAACAGCGCCTCGATCAGGCGCTGGCGCAATTGGCGGTGCAGCAGGCGTCTTTGGCGAATGTGGTGCAGCAGCGCAACAGCGCCGAAGCCACGATCAAGCTGCGCCAGGCGGCCTTGGTGGACAGCCAGGCGCAGGCGCGCAAGAGCACCGCCGACTTGCGCCGCAATGAAGCGTTGATCAGCGACGGCTCAGTGTCCAAGCGTGAGCTGGACGTAACCCGCGCCGCCCATGCGCAGACCCTCGCCGCTGTCGCGCAAGCCCAGGCCAGCCTGGAAATCGCCCGGCAGGATTTGCAGACCGTGATCGTCAATCGGGGTTCGCTGGAAGCCGCGGTGGCGAGTGCCGAGGCGGCGGTGGAGCTGGCGCGTATCGACCTGTCCAATACACGCATCACCGCGCCGCGTGACGGCCAGTTGGGGCAGATCGGCGTGCGCCTGGGGGCCTACGTCAATTCCGGCGCGCAGTTGATGGCGCTGGTGCCGCCGCAGCTGTGGGTGATCGCCAACCTGAAAGAAACCCAGATGGACAATGTGCAGGTCGGCCAGCCGGTGACCTTCACCGTCGATGCCCTCAACCACCGCAAATTCCACGGCACGGTGCAGCATATTTCGCCGGCGACCGGCTCGGAGTTCAGCCTGTTGCAGGCGGATAACGCCACCGGCAACTTTGTGAAGATTGCGCAGCGGGTGCCCGTGAGAATCACGGTGGATCCGGGTCAGGCCGAGAGCGAGCGGTTGCGGCCGGGGCTTTCGGTGGTGGTCAGTATCGACACCGCCGGGCGGCTGAAAAACAGCCCGCCCTGACACAACGGGAAGCAAAATTAAATCTGTAGTGAGCGGGCTTGCCCCGCGCTGGGTGGCGAAGCCGCCCTAATAAAATCACCGCCGAGTTACAAGTAACACCGAGTCGCCTGGTTTGGGGCGGCTTCGCCACCCAGCGCGGGCGGTGCGACGATTCGACAAGCCCGCTCACTACAACGGTTTGGTGTCTGAGGCTATCGCAGGCAAATGGGGTGTGTATTTCAGGGTGAAATCGAGGTGGGTTGACTGGCCTGGTTCCAGCAACGTGAGGCCAGGGCGGCCCGGCAGGTGATGGGCGTTCACCGGATGGCTGACCGGCTCGACGCAAAAGAACCCCAACCCCGGCGGGCAGTACAGCAGGAAGTAATCGGCCCCGCTGGCCTGGCAGTCCAGCGCATAACCGAGTTCCGGTTGTTCGATGCGGCAATGCCCGTCCCACTGGCAGAAACCGTTGTCCACCAAGCCTTCGGGCAGGCGTTTGATTGTCTGGAAGTCCCACGCCTCCGGCACGGGTGCCAGCCCGGTGGGCAATTTGGACGCATCACTCATCCACACCTGCGAAGCCTTGGCCTGCAGCCGAGTACCCGCCCGGCGCGGGAAGTAGGGGTGTAACCCCAGGCCATGCCACGCGGCGTGTTCCGCCAGATGGGTCACGCGCAACGCGATGCTCAGTTCACCGTCATTCAACCGAAACCGTTGCTCGGCGCGATAGGCGAACGGCGTGTCGCACTCAACGGCCAACACCACCTCATGCGCCGACTGGCTCACGACCTGCCACGCCTGTTGCCAGGCCGAGCCATGAATCGGCAGCGGGTCGGTGAGGCTGTTGGGCGCCAGCGCCAGCCAGCCGTCGGGATTGGCGAAGCCGCCGTCGCCGATCCGGTTGGACCAGGGGGCCAGGGGATAGCAACCGAGTTTGCCCGGCAAGCCGGTGTTGATTGCCTGCTGGTCACTCGGGCGCAGCAAGGGTTGGCCGTTGGCGCGTACCGTCCAGTTGACGATGCTGCCACCTACAGAGGGCGCCAGGGTGAGGAGGGTGAGTTGATCGCGCAGCTCAAGGAAGGTTGAAGACATGATTTCCCGCCGTATGAAGTAGGACCTGCAACAAGGTTCCATGTGGGAGCTGGCTTGCCTGCGATAGCGGTCTATCAGTCACGAATGTTTCAACTGATAAACCGCTATCGCAGCGGTGCGGCGATCCGACAAGCCAGCTCCCACAGTTGATCTACATTGGGCTGGAGAATGGGTTTACAACACCACGCTCGGCAGCCACAGCGACAGTGCGGGAATGTAGGTCACCGCCATCAACACCATGAACAACACCGCATAAAACGGCAGCAGCGCCTTCACGGTCTTCTCGATACTGACCTTGCCCACCGCCGCGCCCACGAACAGCACCGCGCCCACCGGCGGGGTGATCAGGCCGATGCCCAGGTTCACCAGCATGATCATGCCGAAGTGCACCGGGTCCACACCAATGCCCAGCACCACCGGCAGCAAAATCGGCGTGAGGATCAGGATCAGCGGCGCCATGTCCATCACCGTGCCGAGCAACAGCAGCATGGCGTTGATGCACATCAGGATCACGTAGCGGTTGTCCGACAGGGTCAGGAACATCGTGGTGATTTTCGCCGGAATCTGCATCAGCGTCATGATGTAGCCGAAGCTGGCGGCGAAGGCGATGAGGATCATCACGATGGAAATGGTGCGCACCGTGCGGTGCATCAGCTTGGGCAGCTCGCTCCATTTGTAGTCGCGATAGATGAACATGGTCACGAAGAACGCCCACAGCACGGCAATCGCGGCGGATTCGGTGGCGGTGAAAATACCCGAGAGGATGCCGCCGAGGATGATCACCATGGCCATCAGGCCCCAGAGCGCGTCGGCGGCGATTTTCAGCGCCTGCTTCAGCGGAATGACTTCACCTTTGGGGTAGTCGCGCTTCCTCGCGAAAATCAGGCACAACACCATCAGGCACGCGCTCATCAGCAGGCCCGGCACCACGCCGGCCATGAACAGCGAGGCGATCGAGACCGTACCGCCGGCCGCCAGGGAGTAGAGCACCGAGTTGTGGCTGGGTGGCGTCAGCAGCGCTTGCACCGAGCCGCTGACGGTCACGGCCGTGGCGAATTCACGCGGGTAGCCACGGCGCTCCATTTCCGGGATCAGCACCGAACCGACCGAGGCGGTATCGGCCACCGACGAGCCGGAAATCGCGCCGAAAAACGTCGAGGCCATGATGTTCACCAACGACAGGCCGCCGCGCACGAAGCCCACCAGCACCCCGGCAAAGGCCACCAGCCGCCGCGACATGCCGCCCTCGGCCATGATCGCCCCGGCCAGCACGAAGAACGGAATGGCCATCAGCGAAAACTTGTTCACCCCGCCGGCGACCTGAATCATCAGGGCCTGGAACGGGATGTCGATCCACCACGCGCCGATCAGCGCCGACAACCCCAGGGCATAGGCCACCGGCATGCCGATCAGGATCAAGGCGATAAAACTGCCCAACAGAATCAACGCGTCCATATCAGGCGGCCCCTTCGCTTTCTTCTACCAGGTCAAAACGTACGACCCGACGGTTGCTCTGGTCACCGAGCAGGAGTTTTTCCACCACAAAGATCAGGGTCAGCAGCCCACCGATCGGGATCGGCATGTAGGTGATGCCCACGCGCAGGGTGGGAATGGCGCTCATGAACTGGTTCCAGGTGGACAGGCACAGCTTGGTGCCCCAGATGGTCATGAACAGGCAGATGGTGCCCATCAGCAGTTGCGAGACGATACCGACAATTCGCCGCTGCTCGGCCGGCAGACGGTCGGTGACCATGGCCACCGACATGTGCGCGCCGGCGCGGTAGCTGGCGGCTGCACCGATGAAGGTAAATACCAGCATCAATAGGATGGCGGTGGGCTCGGGCCAACTGGAACCGGTACCGAGGACATAGCGGGCGAAAATGCCCCAGGGAATGATCAGTGCCACCCCCAATACCGAGAGGCCGGCGACCCAGATGCAGGTCATGTAGATGCGGTCGTTGATACGCAGCAGTAAATTCTTCATGGCGTTCACCGTAACCGGGCGCGTCGGTACCGACCGCGCCAGGCCTAGCTAGGGGGAGGGTGCTTACTGGACCGCGTCGATCCGCTTGACGATGTCAGCGTAAGGCGCGCCGTACTTGGCGCGAACCGCAGCGGTGGCGTCATAGAAGGGCTTTTTGTCGACGGTGATGAACTCGACACCGGCGGCCTTGAGCTTGGCCTCACTGCTGGCGGACTTGGCATCCCACAACACGCGCTCATCAGCCTGGGCGGCCTTGGCGGCTTTTTTCACCATGTCCTGCTGGGCGGGGGTGAGTTTGTTCCAGGTGATTTTCGACATCACGATGGGTTCGGGCAGGATCAAGTGCTCGGTGAGGGTGTAGTACTTGGCGTTCTGGTAGTGGTTGTGCTCCAGCAGGGTCGGCGGGTTGTTTTCCGCGCCGTCGATCACGCCGGTCTGCAGGGCACTGAAGATCTCGCCGGTGTCCATGGCGATGCCGTTGGCGCCCATGGCGTTGAAGGCTTCGATGAACAGCGGGTTGCCTTGTACACGAATCTTCATGCCCTTGAGGTCTTCGATCTTGCGCACCGGTTTCTTGGTGTAGAGGTTGCGCGTGCCGCCGTCCATCCAGGCCAGGGCGACCAGGCCGAATTCGGAGTCGGTGATCTTGGCGAGGATTTCATCGCCGATCTCGCCGTCGATGACCTTGCGCATATGCGCCTGGTCACGGAACACGAAGGGCAGGTTGAATACGTTCACGTCCGGCACCACCGGGCCGACGATGCCGAGGCTGACGCGGGTCATCTGCACCGCGCCGACCTGGGCCTGTTCGACGACCTCCTTCTCGGAACCCAGGACGCCGCCGGGGAAGTACTTGAAGGTCAGTTCGCCGTTGCTTTCCTTGGTCAGGGCCTTGCCCATGTTTTCTTCGGCTACGACGGTGGGGTAGCCGGCGGGGTGGATGTCGGCGAATTTGATTTCCAGCGCGTGGGCGGCGCTGCAGAGGGTCAAGCATGCAGCGGCGAGCAAGGTGCGTTTGAAGTCCATGGGGTTTCATTCCTGTCTTGTTATTGTTGTGTTCAAGGCACAGCGATGCAGCTAGAGGGTGAACGTGGGCTCCGGCAATCCGGTGACGCCGGGGTTGAGAGCAAACACGCCGCCGGACAGCGACTGCTCACTCGGGTCATCACGGATCGAGGTGACGAACAGGGTGTCCAGGCGACTGCCACCAAAGGCGCACATGGTGGGTTTTTTCACCGGGACGGTGAGGGAACGGTCGAGGCGACCGTCGGGGGTGAAACGGTGGACCAGCCCGGCGTCGTTGGCGCAGATCCAGTAACAGCCCTCGGCGTCCACGGCGGCGCCGTCGGGGCGGCCGAGGTGCTGGTGCATATCCACGAACACGCGGCGATTGGACGGCGTGCCGGTGTCGATGTCGTAGTCGAACGCCCAGACCTGCTGCACCAACGGGTGCGAGTCCGAGGCATACATCGTGCGGCCATCGGGGCTGAATGCCAGGCCGTTGAGGGTGATGAAACCGTTCAGTTGGGCATGGGGCGCCGAGCCGGCTGCGTAGCGATACAAGATGCCTTCGGCTGCGTTCAGGCCCATGTTCAGCACCATGCTGCCGGCCCAGAAACGGCCCTGGCGATCACAACGGCCGTCATTCAGGCGCATGTCCGGGCGTGGGTGCGTGATGCTCGCCAGGGGCGTGGTGTCGAGGCTGCCGTCGCTGTGCGCGGTGAGCTGGAAGAAGCCGGTTTCCATCCCGGCGACCCAGTTGCCCGCATCGGTGCGGGCAATGCAGGCGAGCATCTGCGGGGCTGTCCACGCGGCAATGTGCCCGGTGGCGGCGCTCCAGCGTTGCAGGCCGCCGTTGGGGATATCCACCCAGTACAGCGCGTTTTCCTCGGGCACCCACACCGGGCATTCGCCCACGGCATTGCGGGCGTCGACGATCAGTTCAGCAGTCATGGCCAGTCATTCCCTTGGTTGGTGTGAACTCAGTCACCGAACGGTCCGGCCGCGCAGAACGCACCGCCCTGATAAACCTTGGCCGGGTCGTTGTCGGCCACCGGTGGCTGGCTTTCGACCTGGGCGCGGAACACTTCGGAGCTGTCCTTGGGCGCGAAGCCCAGGTGCGCGGCGTAGCGGTTGTCCCACCATGTGTCGAGGTTATCCGACATGCCATAGACCACGGTGTGGCCGACGTTTGGCGTGTACAGCGCACGCTCGAGCAACTGGGTCAGGTCGTCGAAGCTCAGCCAGGTGTGCATCATCCGGCGGTTCTGCGGTTCCGGGAACGAGGAGCCGATGCGGATGCTGACGGTCTCGATGCCGTAGCGGTCGAAGTAGAAACTGGCCATGTCTTCGCCGTAGGACTTGGACAGGCCGTAATAGCTGTCCGGACGGCGCGGGGAGCGGGCGTCGATTTTTTCGCCCTGTTTGTAAAAGCCGATCACATGGTTGGAACTGGCAAAGATCACGCGCTTCACACCGTGACGCCGCGCGGCTTCGTAGATGTGGAAAACGCCGCTGATGTTGGCGCCGAGCACTTCTTCGAAAGGACGCTCCACCGAGACGCCACCGAAGTGCAGGATCGCGTCGACGCCTTCTACCAGGTGGTGCACGGCTTGTTTGTCGGAGAGGTCGCAGGGCTGGACTTCTTCGGACGCGTCGGCAGCCGGGGCCATGTCGGCGATGTCCGACAGGCGCAGTACCTTGGCATACGGACGCAGGCGTTCGCGCAGGACTTTGCCGAGGCCGCCGGCGGCACCGGTGAGCAGCAGGCGGTTGAACGGAGCTTGGGTGGTGGTGGTCATGGGGATTCCAATTTTTTGTTGTAGGTTGTCGTATGACTAGGTCGAAGTATTGTTAGGCGGCCCCAGGTTGTCAACGTTCTACTGGTGAATGCAATTCAAATGTGGGAGCTGGCTTGCCTGCGATAGCGGTGTATCAGTTGACACATCAGTGGCTGAAACACCGCTATCGCAGGCAAGCCAGCTCCCACAGGGTACGAGTTACAACAACGAGATCGGATAGCTGACGAAAATCCGGTTCTCATCGAACTCGTTATTGCTGAAGTCTCGACGGATGGTCGCGTTGCGCCATTTCACGTTGAGGTTCTTCAGCGCGCCGCTCTGCACGGTGTAGGCCAGCTCGGATTCGCGGCCCCATTCCTTGCCATCGGTGATCGCCCCGGTGTGCACGTTGCTGCCGCTGATATAGCGGTTCATCAGGGTCAGCCCCGGCACGCCGAGCACCACGAAGTTGAAGTCATGGCGCACCTGCCAGGATTTTTCCTTGGCGTTATCGTAGCTGGCGTTGTAGCTGTCGTTGGCCAGGGTGCCGCCGCTGGTGCCGTTGATGCGCATCCAGGCGCTGTCGCCGGTGAGTTTTTGCAGGCCGACGTAGAAGGTGTTGCCGTTGTATTTGGCCGAGAGCAGGGCGAACGCGGTTTTGTTGTCGAGGTCGCCGGCCAGGGCGCTGCCGTCTTCCTTGCCGTTGAAGAAGCCGAGGTTGGCGCCCAGGGTCCAGTCACCCACGGGTTGGCTGTGGGTCAGGTTGAAATACTGCTGCTGGTAGATATCGGTGAGTTCGGCGTACCAGACGCCGACCTGGGTGCGTTTGTCGTTGAAGGTGTATTCGCCGCCGCCGAAGTTGAAACGGTCCGAAGTGAACGCCGCGCGGCCGTTCATGAACATGTCTTCCATGCTCGCGTCGTTGCGCGGGCTGTTGCCACGAAATTGCCCGCCGTAGAGGGTCAACCCGGCGATTTCGTTGGAGGTGACCTGGCCGCCACGAAAGGTCTGGGGCAGCGAGCGGCCATCGTCGGAGCGCAGGATCGGCAGCACCGGCATCCATTCGCCGACCTTCAGTTCGGTCTTCGACAGTTTGGTTTTCAGTGCAACGCCCAGACGCCCGAAGTTATCGGCGGGGCGGCCATCGTCGTGGATCGGCAGCAACTGCGTACCGCCGGTGCCTTTACCGCCATCGAGCTTTTGCGAGTACAGGCCCAGCACATCGATCCCGAAACCTACGGTGCCCTGGGTAAAGCCGGACTTGGTATCCAGGATGAAACTCTGGGTCCATTCTTCGGCTTTGCCCTGGGGGTTGGTCGGGTTGGTGAAGTTGCGATTGAAGTAGGCGTTACGCAAGTTGAGCGTGGCCTTGGCGTCGTCGACGAAACCTTCGGCGTGGGCGCCGAGGGGGAAGGTAAGGGCGAGGCTGCCAAGACTGATGAGACCGAGACACGAGGAGGAATTGCGGACGGATTGACGCACAGTGATGCTCCCTTTCTTTTGTTGTTTTTATTATTTGTTATACGTTGTCGTACAACATTGAGCGGGATATTTGCGGGGTTTTGCAGGCGTGTCAAGGGGAAGTTATACGATGATTAAAATCGTCGCGGATTAGGACGGGCACGGTCAATGTGGGAGCTGGCTTGCCTGCGATAGCATCGCCGCGACATGCCTGCCAGATCGAGGCGTCTGCATCGCAGGCAAGCCAGCTCCCACACTGAATGCATTTCAACAGGCGTATTCAACCGGCCATAACCATCGGAGGCAGAGTGCCCAGCAGCGAAACCGCCGCCACCGCTGCAACACCTAGTAACCATTCCGTCATCACACTGGCCTTCAAACTGCCCAGGCGTTGCTCGCAACGTTCGATGCGCAGCCGATTCAGCAGCGCCAGTGCCAGCATCCCCCCGACCAACATCACCTTGATCAACAGAATCAGCGCAAACCCGCTGAACAAGGGCGTTGGCCACAATTGCCCGGTGAGTACGCGCACATTGATCAACCCGGTCACCAGCAACCCGGCGACCAGGCCATAACCCACACCGCTGAAACGTCGCAGGATCGGCTCCAGCGCCACGCCTTGCGGCTGCCGCAGGATCAACACCAGCAACAGCAACCCACCGAGCCACGCACCGACGCACACCAGGTGCACCGCCTGGTTGAGGATCAGCAATTGCCCGCTGAGCCCGTCGAGCATGGCGCCGTGGCCGACCGGTGCCAGCGTCGCCAGCAGCAACGCGATGAGCGGCAGGTGCAGTGCCTGCCAGGGTTTGACCAGCACGATCACCAGCAACAGGTTGAGCAACAGATGCCACACCCACACCTGGCCAAAAAACGTCTTGCCCAGTACCAACTGCACGGTGGTCGGCTGCAAGGCGGCGTCCCAACTGCCGGCCATGCTGGCGGTGATCAACAAGAGCCAGGCCACGCCGGTGAACAACCCCACCGCGGCCAGGCCACGGGTGAGACGCGTGAGTTGCCGGTCCAGCCCCGGCTGCGGTGCGGCACCCAACAGCCAGGGCCTGAACGCACAGGCCCCGAACATCAGCAACACGACGGTGAAATGCACGAAGCGGCACAGCACCAACAGCGTCACCATGGATTACTGGCCGACCTTGAAGCGGTATTCGCCGCTGCTCTTGTGAGTGTCGACCGAGACCGCATTCCACACCACTTTGTAGTGGCCGGTCGCGAGCGGGGCGGCCGGGGTGACCACCAAGACCTTCTTGTCCGCGTCCGGGGTTTCCAGGCCTTTTATCGCGACTTCAGTGCCGTCCTTGCTCAGCGACACCTTGGTGAAGGTCGCCTCGACGCCTTCGCTGAAGGTCAGGCGCAAATCTTTGGGCGCCGCGACGCTGCTGTCGGCCGCCGGTTCCGAGCGTTGAAGGTGTGCATGGGCAAACGCCGCCGAAGCACCCAGCAGGGAAGCGAACAGGGCGACGGTGGTCAGGGCTTGCTTGATCAACATTGTGCAATACCAATCAATGGGTAGGAGCGGGCAGTGTACGAAGTTTCGACTGCGCCTGTCGCCCCGATCTAGAGCGGGTGGTAGTCTTTGGCGTATGTCTTTGTCAGGGAGCCCTTATGGGCAATCACAAGATCGGAATTCGTCGGGCCAACGTCGAGAAAATCCTGCTGGCGGCGGAGAAGATCTTCGCCGAAAAAGGCTATGGCAGCACCGCCATGGCCGACATCGCTGAACAAGCGCAACTGCCGCGTTCCAACCTGCATTATTACTTCACCACCAAGAGCGAGCTGTACAGCGCGGTACTGTTCGACCTGCTGGAAGTATGGAAGCAGGACGCCCTGAGCTTCGAAACCTTCGATGACCCTCGGGTGGTGCTCAGCAGTTACATTCGCGCCAAGATGCAGCGCTCGCGCACCCGGCCCTATGGCTCGAAAGTCTGGGCCAACGAAATCATCCATGGCGCGCCCACCCTCGGTGAGGCGCTGGATGAAAGCCTGTACGACTGGGCCAAAATGAAAGAAGCGAAAATTCGCCAATGGGTGGAAGACAAACGCATCCTGCCGGTGGAACCGTCGAGCCTGCTGTATATGATCTGGGCCTCGACCCAGCACTATGCCGACTTTGATCATCAGGTGAAGATTTTGAATGATCATCAGCCGTTGTCGGATATGCAGTTCGAGAGGGCGATACAGACGGTGACGGGGGTGATATTGCGGGGGATTGGGTTGGAGCCTTGAGCTTTGGGGGTGAGGGAGCTTGGGCCGTGGCGGCCTTAGAGCCGACCGTTAGTTGCTGTCGGTCCGGTTCAAAATGTGGGAGCTGGCTTGCCTGCGATGCAGACACCCCGGTACATCAGGCACACCGAGTTGATGCCATCGCAGGCAAGCCAGCTCCCACAGAAAAGCAGATCGGTGAGTGCCACCTAACCTGCTCTTGATCTGCTCTTGATCTGCTCTTGATCTGGTTTTTGATCTGGTTTTTGATCTGGTTTTTGATCTGGTTTTTGACCTTGATCTTGATTTTGATCTCAGGCGCCCCGTCAACCACGCTGGCCGGAGTGAGGGCACACCGAGCCCAAGCGAGGTGCCGAGTGGTGGGGCAAGAGCCCTTTGGTTACTTTGGGGCTTTTCCAAAGTGACCCGCCGTAAGGGCCAGCCCTTTCAAGGTCTTTTGGTTTTAGCGGCCTTAAGCACCCGATCCGTCGACACGTGGGCATTTGCGGCTTTGCCTTCAAGCCACTGTTTGGGCTTGGGCACCTTCGGACCTCGCTTGCTCTTGACGACAGCTTTGGGCTGAATATT
>NZ_MNPW01000016.1 GCF_001983175.1 Pseudomonas cedrina subsp. cedrina | reverse complement strand
TTATTCAGTGCCTGACACTCCGCTTTCGCAGCCTCGCTAAAGCTCGACAGCTCCCACAGGGGATCGGCTGCATGGGTTGGATTTGCGGTGTGGCGGCTGGCGCAATTCGAGCCGCGCTGGGGATCAAATGTGGGAGCTGTCGAGCCCCGGCGAGGCTGCGAAGGCGGTGGCACTGCCAACTTATTCAGCGCCTGACACTCCGCTTTCGCAGCCTCGCTAAAGCTCGACAGCTCCCACAGGGGATCGGCTGCATGGGTTGGATTTGCGGTGTGGCGGCTGGCGCAATTCGAGCCGCGCTGGGGATCAATGTGGGAGCTGTCGAGCCCCGGCGAGGCTGCGAAGGCGGCGGCACTGCCAACTTATTCAACGCCTGACGCTCCGCTTTCGCAGCCTCGCTAAAGCTCGACAGCTCCCACAGGGGATCGGCTGTGGCAGGTGGAATTTGCTGTGTGGCGGCTGGCGCAATTTGAGCCGCACCGCAGCTCAACTGTGGGAGCTGTCGAGCCCCGGCGAGGCTGCGAAGGCGGTGGCACTGCCAACTTATTCAGCGCCTGACACTCCGCTTTCGCAGCCTCGCTAAAGCTCGACAGCTCCGGCTGCATGGGTTGGATTTGCGGTGTGGCGGCTGGCGCAATTCGAGCCGCGCGGGGATCAATGTGGGAGCTGTCGAGCCCCGGCGAGGCTGCGAAGGCGGCGGTACTGCCAACTTATTCAGCGCCTGACACTCCGCTTTCGCAGCCTCGCTAAAGCTCGACAGCTCCCACAGGGGATCGGCGGTGTGGGTGGAATTTGCGTTCCGGCGGCTGACGCAACTCCAGTAGATGGCGTATCACTCCATTCCAATCTCCACCACTCCACCGTTCAACCGCACCGGCCACACCCGCAGGTACTGATCCGGCGCCTCCAGGCATTGGCCGTCCTCAAGACGGTAATGCTGTTTGTAGATCGGCGCCGCCACCACCAGGTCGCCCTTGATACTGCCGACCAAGCCACGACCGATCACATTCGCTCCGGACTCCGGGTCATGGTTGTCGATGGCATACAGCGTCTGGTCTTGTGCGCCCGGCAGGTAGAACAGCGCGACTTGCGCGCCATCCAACCACACCACCACGCCGGAATTGCTCACCAGGTCCTTCTCGCTGCACACGCTTTTCCAGGTGGCCAGGTTGCGTTGAGTGTTGAGCGTGCTCATCAGGCAGTCTCCTCGATCACGGGGATCAGGTTGAGTTCGGCGGCCATGATCGGCCGGCGCTGGCCACGCTCCTGGACGAAGTGGATGTCCGGGTCGGGGCGTTTGTCGTTGACGAAGGTGCGGAAGCGCTTGAGTTTTTCCGGGTCTGCGAGGGCGTTGGCCCATTCGCATTCGTAGCGGTCGACCACCAGCTGCATCTGCGCTTCGAGTTCAGCACCCAGGCCGAGGCTGTCGTGCAGGATCACGTCCTTGAGGAAATCCAGGCCACCTTCCAGGCTTTCACGCCATACCGAGGTGCGCTGCAACTTGTCGGCGGTGCGGATGTAGAACATCAGGAAGCGATCGATGTAGCGGATCAGCGAGGCGTCGTCCAGGTCGGTGGCGAACAGCTCGGCATGGCGCGGGCGCATGCCGCCGTTGCCGGCGATGTAGAGGTTCCAGCCCTTCTCGGTGGCGATTACGCCCACGTCCTTGCTTTGGGCTTCGGCACACTCCCGGGTGCAACCCGATACCGCAAACTTGAGCTTGTGCGGCGAACGCAGGCCTTTGTAGCGGTCCTCGATCAGCAGCGCCATTTTCACGCTGTCCTGCACGCCGTAGCGGCACCAGGTGCTGCCCACGCAGGACTTTACCGTGCGCGTGGATTTGCCATAGGCGTGCCCGGTCTCGAAACCCGCCGCGATCAGCTCGCCCCAAATGTCCGGCAGTTCGTGCAGTTGCGCACCAAACAGGTCGATGCGCTGACCACCGGTGATCTTGGTATAGAGGTCGTATTTCTTCGCCACTTCGCCGATCACGATGAGTTTTTCCGCAGTGATCTCGCCGCCTGGAATACGTGGCACCACCGAGTAGGTGCCGTTCTTCTGCATGTTGGCCATGAACGTATCGTTGGTGTCCTGCAGCGGCACCAGGGACGCGTCCATGATTGGCTGGTTCCAGCACGACGCCAGGATCGAGCCGACCGCCGGCTTGCACACATCGCAACCGGTGTGCCCACGGCCGTGCTTGGCCAGCAGTTCGTCGAAGGTGATGATGCCTTCCACGCGCACCAGGGCATACAGCTCCTGGCGAGTGAAGGCGAAGTGCTCGCACAGGCTTTTGTCGACGCTGACGCCACGGGCGATCAGCTCATGCTCGAACACCTGCTTGAGCAGGCCGGCGCAGCCACCACAGCCGGTGCAGGCCTTGGTCTGGGCCTTGAGGGCGCCGAGGTCGCTGCAGCCGCCGTCGATCGCTGAGCAAATCGAGCCTTTGGTCACGTTGTGGCAGGAGCACACGGTGGCCGACTCCGGCAAGGCGCCGGGGCCGAGGGTCGGTGCGCCGCTGGACGAAGGCAGGATCAGGCTGGCCGGCTCGGGCGGCAGCGCAATGCTGTTCTGCATGTACTGCAACAGGGTGTCGTAGTAGCTGTTGTCGCCCACCAGTACCGCGCCGATCACATGCTTGCCTGATGCATCGACCACCAGGCGCCGGTAGCTGGCGCTGGCTTCGTCGATAAACTGGTAGCTGCGCGCGCCCGGTGTGTGGCCGTGAGCGTCGCCGATGGAGCCTACGTCCACGCCGAGCAATTTGAGCTTGGTGGACATGTCGGCGCCAACAAACGGCTCGGCGGTTTGCTCGCAGAGCAGCGCAGCGACGCCGCGGGCCATCTGGTAGCCCGGCGCGACCAGGCCGAACAGGCTGCCGTTCCAGGACGCGCACTCGCCAATCGCGTAGATATTCGGGTCGATGCTCAGGCATTCGTCATTGATGACCACGCCGCCGCGCGGGCCGATGTCCAGGCCGGCCTGACGCGCCAACGCATCCTGGGCGCGGATACCGGCGGAGAACACGACCAGGTCGGTTTCGAGAAATTCCTCATTGGCAAAGTTCATGCGGTAGCGGTACTGCTCGCCCGCGCTGATCGACTGGGTCGCCCGCGACAAATGCACGCCCACGCCCAGCCGCTCGATCTGCGCCTTGAGCGCCAGGCCGCCGAAGTCGTCCAGTTGCACCGGCATCAAGCGCGGCGCGAATTCCACTACGTGCGCTTCAAGGCCCAGGCTCTTCAGCGCGTTGGCGGCTTCCAGACCCAGCAGGCCACCGCCCACCACCACACCGCGCCGGGCATTGGCGGCCGCTTTGCGAATCGCGTCCAGGTCCTCAAGCGTGCGATACACCAACCGCGAATCGCCCTCGGCGCCTTCAATGGGCGGCACAAAGGGATAGGAACCGGTGGCCAGCACCAGCTTGTCATAGGCCACGCAGCCCTCGGCGGTGATCACCTCGCAGCGGCCGCGGTCGATCTCCAGCACCGGCACGCCGAGGTGCAAGGTCACCCCTGGGGTCTGGTACAACGAGGCTTCGGACAGTGCCAGCGACTCGGCATCGCGGCCGGTGAAATACTCGGACAGATGCACCCGGTCATAGGCGCGCATCGGCTCCTCGCTGAACACGTGCAAGCGGTAGTGATCCAGCGCACCGCGTTCGATCAGCTGCGCCACACAGTGGTGGCCGACCATGCCATTGCCGACGACGATCAGGGTTTTGAGACTGTTCATATAAAGCACCCGACAAAGCTCATCACGGTTTAAAAAAGCAAAAAAAAACGCCTGAAACCTTTCGGTTCCAGGCGCCTTTGCCTGTTCTTATGCAGGTTGGGACCGGGCGACTGCGCCGGATCCACCGCTATTGCCCAAGGTGTCGATCGTCGTTGACCGAAGTGGGTTGAGGGGGAGCTTGCAGGGTCTGTGCCAAATACTGGCACTGCCCATTGCAACGGCCTCTGGCGCCAATCGAAGGAGCCAGACATTTCCTCCTGCGCCTCCCGTTGGTGCGCCACGCTTCATAAATGTGCATGTAGTGAGCGGGCTTGCCCCGCGCTGGGGGGCGAAGCCGCCCCAATCGGACCGCTGCGGTGTGTCATTTGAAATTGGGGTGACTGGTTTGGGGCCGCTGCGCAGCCCAGCGCGGGACAAGCCCGCTCACTACAGGGTCGAACCTGGCGCGTGATTTGCTAGGAAGATTCAAACCAAGCAGTCAACGCTGACTGCCTCTCACGACAAAGGCGCCGTGTAATCCCCGTGTTCAACGGAGGGTTGCAAGGCGCCTTTTTTGTTTACACAGGTGATTGATGGCAAACCAGAGCGTACGCAGCGTGTGTCCCTATTGTGGCGTGGGCTGCGGCATCGTCATGCAGGTCGAACACAATAAAGTGGTGAAGGTGACCGGCGACAAGGACCACCCCACCAACTTCGGCCGCCTGTGCACCAAGGGCACCACCTGCGGGCAAGCCATCGCCGAGTCCGGTCGCATGGAGCACGCCTATGTGCGCCAGGCCCGGGACCACGACCCGGTGCGCATCGCCATGGACAAGGCCATCAGCGAAACCGCCGGCCGCCTGCGCCACGTCCTCGACACGCACGGGCCGGATGCGTTGGCCTTCTACGTGTCGGGCCAGATGTCGCTGGAATCCCAATACCTGATCAACAAACTGGCCAAGGGCTTCGTGCGCACCGCCAATATCGAGTCCAACTCGCGCCTGTGCATGGCCAGCGCCGGCAGCGGCTACAAACTGTCCCTGGGCTCCGACGGCCCGCCGGGATCCTATGAGGATTTCGACCGCGCCGACCTGTTCTTCGTGATCGGCGCCAACATGGCCGACTGTCACCCGATCCTGTTCCTGCGCATGATGGACCGGGTCAAGGCCGGCGCGAAACTGATCGTGGTAGACCCCCGGCGCAGCGCCACGGCAGACAAGGCCAACCTGTTCCTGCCGATAAAACCGGGCACCGACCTGGCCTTGCTCAACGGCCTGTTGCACCTGCTGGTGAAAAGCGGCCATACCGACCCGGCCTTTATCGCCGCCTTTACCGAAGGCTGGGAGGCCATGCCGGCGTTTTTGGAAGACTACGCGCCCCAGCGGGTCGCCGCCATCACCGGCCTGGCCGAGGCCGATATCCGCCAGGCCGCCGACTGGATCGGCCAGGCCGCCGAGTGGATGAGCTGCTGGACCATGGGCCTCAACCAGAGCACCCACGGCACTTGGAACACCAACGCCCTGTGCAACCTGCACCTGGCCACCGGCGCCATTTGCCGGCCTGGCAGCGGGCCGTTTTCCCTCACGGGCCAACCCAACGCCATGGGCGGTCGCGAAATGGGTTATATGGGCCCGGGCCTGCCGGGGCAACGCTCGGTGTTGGTCGAGGCGGACCGTGCCTTTATCGAGGACCTGTGGCAGATCCCCCACGACAGCCTGCCGCGCAAGGCCGGCGACGGTACCGTGGCGATGTTCGAGCAGATGGCTGCCGGGCAGATCAAGGCCTGCTGGATCATCTGCACCAACCCAGTGGCCAGCGTGCCCAACCGGCAGACCGTTATTAAAGGCCTGCAAGCCGCCGAATTGGTGATCGCCCAGGATGCCTTCCTCGACACCGAGACCAACCGCTACGCCGACATTCTGCTGCCCGGCGCGCTATGGGCCGAGGCCGAAGGGGTGATGATCAACTCCGAGCGCAACCTGACCCTGATGCAAAAGGCCGTCGACGCCCCCGGCGAGACCTTGCCCGACTGGCAGATAATCGCCAGGGTCGCGTGTGAGATGGGCTTTGCCGAGGCCTTCACCTACACCTGCGCAGCCGAGGTGTTTGAAGAAATCAAACGCGCCTGGAACCCCACGACCGGCTACGACATCCGCGGCGCAAGCTACCGGCGCCTGCGCGAAAAGCCGCTGCAATGGCCCTGCGCATCTGTCGACACAGCGGACCGTAACCCGATCCGCTACGTAAAGAACGGCACCCTCAGCTTCGCCACCGAAAACGGCAAAGGCCGGTTCTTCGCCCGCCCCCATATGCCGCCGACGGAGATGCCCGATGACGCATTCCCCTTCGTGCTCAACACCGGGCGCGTGCAGCACCAATGGCACACGATGACCAAGACCGGCAAGGTCGCCACGCTGAATAAACTCAACCCCGGCCCGTTCGTGGAACTGCACCCCGAAGACGCCGCGCGCCTGGGCATCAAGGACAAGGACGCCGTGGAAGTGCGCTCCCAGCGTGGCCGCGCCGTGCTGCCTGCCGTGGTCACCAACCGGGTGCGGCCCGGCAACTGTTTTGCACCTTTCCATTGGAATGATGTGTTCGGCGAACACCTGGCGATAAACGCCGTGACCCATGACGCCGTCGACCCGATTTCGTTGCAGCCCGGGTTCAAGTTCTGCGCTGTTTCCCTGGCGCGGGTTGAACTGATCGAACACCAGTTGCTGGACCTTCCCGCCCCTCTACCAGAGGAACTCGCCATGTCGCGCCTTGACGCTTTCGCCGACATCGCCGGCCTGCGCAATGTGCCGCCGCCTCAGTTGAGCGACGGCGAGCGCACTTACCTCGCCGGTTTTCTCAGTGGCTTGCAGTCCAGTGCCGCGCGTCAGGACGACGGCGTGCCGACGCTGCCGGCGAATGCGCCGCTGGCCCGGGAGTCGCGCTTGTGGCTGGACGGCTTGCTCGGCGGCTTGTTCAGCCGTGCGCAAACCATGGCAACGCCCTCCCCGGCCGTTACCCTGCTGTGGGCGTCGCAGACCGGCAATGCCGAGGCCCTGGCCGAGCGGTTTGCCAAGCGTCTGCGCGAGGCCGGCATCAGCGTGGAGCTGAGTGCGATGTCGGATTTCCCCGCAAGCAAACTGGCGAGCACCCACACGCTGGCGCTGATCAGCAGCACCTTTGGCGACGGCGACCCGCCGGACAATGGCGAGGGCTTCTGGCACAGCCTCAGCACCGCCGAGACACGCCTGGAGTCGCTGCGCTTTGCGGTGCTGGCCTTGGGCGATCCGAATTACGACCAGTTCTGCAACCACGGCAAGCGGCTCGACCAGCGCCTGCTGGAACTGGGCGCCACCCGCCTGTTGGAGCGCGTCGACTGCGACACCGAATTCGAAGCCCCCGCCGACGCCTGGCTGGTGCGGTTCCAGCAGAGCCTCAACCCGGCAAAGTCCATGGCGCCCGCCATGCCCGCCACGCCTGCCGGTAAAACCAAGCTGTACGGCTCGCGCCTGCTGCTCAACCGTCACCTGAACCCGCAAAGCCCGCACAAGGAAACCCGTCAGTTCGCCCTGGACCTGGCCGACTCCGGGCTGAGCTATGAAGCCGGTGATGCCCTGGGTGTCAGGCCACGCAACTGCCCCGAGCTGGTCAGCGAATTGCTCGAACTGACGCGCCTGGATGCCAGTACCTGCGTGAACATCGATACCTTCGGCGACGTACCTCTGCAACAGGCGCTCACCCAACACTTCGAAATCGCCCGCCCCAGCAGCGATACCTTGACCTTCATCGCCGAGCGCAGCGCCGATCCAGGCCTCAAGCATTTGCTCAACCCCGAGCACAAGGCCGAACTGAATGAGTGGTTATGGGGCCGGCAATTGGCGGATGTATTGCAGCAATACCCCATCGAGTGCTCGGCGGACGAACTGCTGGGCACCCTCAGGCGCCTGCAACCGCGCTTGTATTCCATCGCATCGAGCGCCAAGGCCTTCCCGCGGGAAGTGCACCTCACCGTGGCCGCCGTGCGTTATGGCAAGCGTAAAGGCGTGTCCTCGACCTTCCTCGCCGACCGGGTCGGCGACGGCGAAGTGCCGCTGTTCGTGCAGCCGTCCAAGCACTTCCGCGCACCAAGCGACGGCGATGTGCCGATGATCATGATCGGCCCCGGCACGGGCATCGCCCCCTTCCGTGCGTTCTTGCAGGAACGTCGCGCCCTGGGGCATCAGGGCCGCAACTGGCTGTTTTTTGGCGAACAACACGCGGCCAGTGACTTCTACTACAAGGACGAGTTGCAAGGCATGCAACAGGATGGCCTGCTCACCCACTTGAGCCTGGCGTTCTCCCGCGACCAGGCGCAGAAGGTCTACGTGCAGGACCGCATCCGCGAACAGGGTGCGCAGCTCTGGGGTTGGTTACAGGATGGCGCCAAGCTGTATATCTGCGGCGATGCGAGCCATATGGCCAAAGACGTCGACCAGGCCCTGCGGCACGTCGCGCAAACCCACGGCGGGCTTGGCGTTGAAGGCGCCGTGGAGTACTGGCGCCAGTTGAGCGAGCAGAAACGTTATCTGCGTGATGTGTACTGATTGGATACAGAACAATCGCAATTTGTATTGTGTACAAAAAACCCTAAAGGTTTCTCGAAGCCGGGCCGAAACACAGTGATAGCAAATCGCCGTAGCGCCTACTAGTGAGCACGACGATTTGGCCGCCCTTCACGCTGATGGTCGTCTTGATGAAAATAAAAAATAAGCTGGTGCTGGCATTTGTCTCTGTTGCTTTTATACCGGTGAGCCTTGTGGCCGTGATCTCGGTCATGAACACACGCACCCAGGCGGTGGATCAGTTTATCGATGGCAGCACCCGGGAAATCCGCCAGATCGACGGCAACATCCGCCAGTTCTTCGATGGCACGCTGCAAAACGTCGATCAAATGGCCACCGATCCTGTATACACGTCGATTAACACACTCAAGAACTATCAGCCCGCCGATGCGGCCAGCCAGCCGATGCCTGCCGAAGCCCAAGCGGTGATCGAGCGTTTCGCGCGCTTTGGCGCCACCCATCCGGCGGCGGCCATCCTGTCGATCGGGCTGGAAGACGGCACCTACGCCAAGTGGCCGGATGACCCGCAACTGGCCAAGTACGACCCGCGCACCCGGCCCTGGTACAAGGCGGCAATGGCCAGCCCCGGCAAGACCGTGCGCACGCCCGCCTATTACTATGACAAAGACGACGTGGCGTTGGTCGGTACCGCCCGGGCGCTGTTGGAAAACGGCAAGGCCAAGGGCGTGTTCGTGGTCAGCGTCTCGCTGAAAAACCTCACCGAACTGGTCAAGAGCATCAAGCTGGGAGAAAGCGGTTACGTGATGCTGATCGAAGACGGCGTGGTGCTGGTTGACCCGCGTGACGCAGCCCACGGTTTCAAGCCGCTCAAGGACCTGGGCGCGCCGTATGCGCACCTGGCCGACACACCCCAGGGCTCCACCGAAGTGGTGATCGATGGCGTGCGCTATATGGCCAACGTATGGACCTCGCCCGGCCTGGGCTGGCGCTATATCGGGCTGATCGAACAGCGCGAAGTCATGGCCGAAGCCACACGCATGACCTACCTCACCGCCATTATCGTGGGCGTCCTGGTGCTGATTTTCGGGCTGATCGCGGCGGCGTTTTCCAAGGTCATCGTCAAGCCCATCGGCCAGGTCAGCACCGGCTTGCAATCCATCGCCGAGGGCGAAGGTGATCTGCGCCGCGAACTGCAAGTGCAAGGCAAGGATGAAACCGCCGAACTGGCCGGCTGGTTCAACAAGTTCCTGGCGGCGATTCGTCAGCTGATCCAGCATATCGGCGCGGCCTCGGCCAATTTGCACAACGCTTCCAAGGTCAACAGCGAAGTGGCGCACAACATGAACGAGGCCGCGGGCCGACAACGCGAAGCGGTGGAGCTGGTGTCCACGGCGTTCAACGAAATGGTCGCTACCGCCAACGAGGTGGCACGTTCCTGCAGCGGCGCGGCAGAGTCCGCCGAAAACGGGCACCGTCGCGTGGCCGAGGGCAAGCAGCAGATCGAAGTCACCACCGACAACGTCAACCGCCTGGGGCGCCGCCTGACCGAGTCGTCCGAGGCCATGGCTGAACTGGAGGCTGGCAGTCGCAGTATCAACCAGATCATCGGCACCATCCGCGCGATTGCCGAACAGACCAACCTCCTGGCGCTCAACGCCGCCATCGAGGCCGCCCGCGCCGGTGACCAGGGCCGCGGGTTTGCCGTCGTGGCCGACGAGGTTCGTGCGCTGGCCAAGCGCACCTCGGACTCTACCGGCGAAATCGAGCAGTTGCTTGGAACCCTTGGCAGCAAGACCGAGGAAGTCACGCAAAAAATGGGCAGTTGCCTGGACCTGTCGCGGGCCAGCGTCGCCTCCATCGAGAGCGCACGCGACAGCTTTGAAGGCATACAGACGTCGGTCAACGAGATCCGCGACCAGAACCTGCAGATATCCGCCGCCGCCGAGGAACAACACAGCGTGGCCGAAGAGATCAACCGCCATATCCAGCAGATCTACGACGAAGCGCGGCTGGTGGAAAGCCTGGCCCACTCGGCGCAGGACGACTCGGGGCGGTTGTCGGACCTGTCGGATGAATTGAATGGGTTGGTGGGGCGGTTCAAGTCGTAGCCGAGGTTTTTCGATGGCCTGACACACCGCTATCGTTGCCTCGCTAAGGCGGCGGCATTGCTGGCATTTTCGTCGCCTGACACTCCGCTTTCGCAGCCTCGCTAAAGCTCGACAGCTCCCACAGGGGATCGGCTTTTGTCGGTTGGATTTGCGGTGTGGCGACTGGCGCCCTTTTCAGCAGCACCGCAGCTCAACTGTGGGAGCTGTCGAGCCCCAGCGAGGCTGCGAAGGCGGCGACATTGCTGGCATCTTCATCGCCTGACCCACCGCTATCGCAGCCTCGCTAAAGCTCGACAGCTCCCAAAGGGGATCGGCGATGTTAGTTAGATGTGCGGTGCATCGGCGGGCGCAATGTCAGCATCACAGCAGCTCAACTGTGGGAGCTGTCGAGCCCCGGCGAGGCTGCGAAAGCGGCGGCATTGCTGGCATTTTCGTCGCCTGACACTCCGCTTTCGCAGCCTCGCTAAAGCTCGACAGCTCCTACAGGGGATCGGTTTTTGTCGGTTGGATTTGCGGTGTAGCGACTGTCGCCCTTTTCAGCAGCACCGCAGCTCAACTGTGGGAGCTGTCGAGCCCCGGCGAGGCTGCGAAGGCGGCGGCATTGCTGGCATATTCATCGCCTGACCCACCGCTTTCGCAGCCTCGCTAAAGCTCGACAGCTCCCACAGGGAATCGGCTGTGTGGGTTGGATTTGCGGTCTAGCGACTGGCCCAATTTGAGCCACACCGCAGCTCAACCGTGGGAGGCCCCTCCAGATCCTTGGTTTGGCGCTGTCGCGCAGCAAGCCAGGTCTCTGTGGCGAGCGGGCTTGCCCCGCGTTGGGCTGCGCAGCGGCCCCAAAACCCGGCGCAGAGGAGTCTCTGATAGACCGCGTTCGTCTTCACTGGGGCTGCTGCGCAGCCCAACGCGGGGCAAGCCCGCTCGCCACAGGAATCGGTTCTAGGTGGGCGCTCAAGGCCGATACACCTCAATCACCAACCCCTCCTCCTCACCGGGTGCACAAAAATGCCGCGTGATCAGGTCAAACTCGGCATCCGTCGCCGCAAAGTCGTGTTCACCTTGCGCATTGCGCGCGTGCAGGCGGGCGCGGCAGGTGGCGTCGTCCAGTTCCAGGTAGTGCAGGCGGTGCGGTACGCCCGCCGTCCGTGCCAGGCCCACCAGCCAGGTGCGATTGGCCAGGGTGTTGGCCGGGAAATCCAGCACCACATTGACGCCTGCGGCCAGCATATCTATCACCAGCGGCTCCAGCACCCCGCGAATGCGTTGAGCGCAGCGCAGGTAATCGGGCACTGACGCGATCTCACCGGGGTATAGCCGCGCGAGCCACTGGTCCTCACTGAGCACCACTGCGCTGTGTTGCACGCCGAGGTGCTTGGCGAGCGTGGATTTGCCCGAGGCGATCTTGCCGCACAGCAGGTGCAGGGTCGGCATGGGTGAAGGCTCCTTTCTCTAGATTGAACGGCGCTTGAAATGCTCATAAAACGCCAGCGCCGCCACGTTCTTGTCCTTGGCTTCGAGCATGATGTCGAAGCGATCGAAAAACTGCAGCGCGTAGTCATTGGTCCAACGGTTCCACATCTGCGCACTGTGAGCATACAGATCGCGCTTGGAGACCACCTGCAACAGCGCCTCCATTTCCAGCTTTTGCTCGGCATTGAACCCCAGTTCCTGCAAGACTTCCTGCGGCTGCGAGTAGTGCATGGTCGGGCGCACGCCGCGCCAGCTTTCAATCACACGGGCAACCCGTTCGGAATCGGGAGCGATGTAGTCGTTTTCATTGATCCAGCAATGGTGGATGTCCAGCACCACCGGCGCCAGGTCAGCCATTTGCAGGCAGTAATCGAGGCCGTAGGTCTTCTCGTCGTTCTCGAAGGTGATGCAATTGCGCGCCACCTCCGACAGGCGCGACCACACTGCGCGGGTACCTTCCACACCCAGGCGGCCGGCGATGTGCACGTTGCACTTGAGGTCCTGGAAGCGTCGGCCGTAGCCCATCATGCGGATCATGTCGGCATGGTATTCGAACTCGGCCAGGCTGTTTTCCACCACGCCAGGGTTTTCCGAACCGAGCACGCAGTACTGGCCAGGGTGGAATGACAGGCGAATATCCGACGCGCGTGCCAGCTCGCCGATGGCGGCGAAACCTTGCGCCAACTGACGTTCGATGGCGGGGTCTTTGTACACGGCGGCGACTTTCGGGTGGCTGTAGAACGGCAGCAGATCGCTGCTCAAGCGCAGCATGCGCAAGGTCGGCGGCAGTTCAGCCACATAGGCCAACAGGCGCAGTTGGGCGGCCAGGTTATGGGTGACCACCTCCACCAGCTTGTCGCGGGCGACTTGCGCGGTGACTCCGTCCATCCAGCGCAGGGTGGTGGTACGCGGGTTGAACGGGCCTTCGATCAGCTTCAGGGCGCCGGTCGACAGCAGGCGTTCGGGATGCTTGTACTGGCATGCAAAGCCGATGCGGGGATGGGTCATTGGGGGGGCCTGATGGTGGGCAATTGTGGGGATGATAAAGGCTTAGGCGCCCAACCCGGCCAGGGGTTCACTGCTCAACCACAGAGGCGATAGGTAGTGAGCGGGCTTGTCCCGCGCTGGGTGGCGAAGCCGCCCCAATAAAGACACCACGGAGCTCCAGACAGAACGAGTCGCCTGGTTTGGGGCCGCTTCGCAGCCCAGCGCGGGGCAAGCCCGCTCACTACAAGTTGTGCTGACACAACGGCCCAATAACATCCCGACACGAAAGCCAATGAACTTTCTGACAAAACGTACGCTCCTTTCCTATGCACTTCCCTGTGCATCGTCAATAAGGAGTCGCCCTTCACATGACTACCCTCCCCACCTACTATCCGACAAGGCCCGGTGCGCTGCATGCAATCTTGCTTGCCGGCAGCGTCCCGTTGTTTCTGGGCGCCCTGCTCAGTGACATTGCCTACGGCCAGACCTACCAGATTCAATGGGCCAACTTCGCGTCCTGGCTGATTGCGGGCGCGTTGGTATTCAGTGGATTCGCGCTGTTGTTCGCGCTGGTCAATCTGCTTCGCGCCGAGCGTAAATCCGGGCGACCGGCTGCGTATTTCCTGCTGTTGCTCGCCGCCTGGGTACTGGGCCTGGTCAATGCCTTCCAGCATGCCAAGGATGCCTTCGCGATGATGCCTGCGGGCCTGGTGCTCTCGGCTATCGTTACGCTGCTGGCATTGGTTGCCGCATGGATCGGCCTGACTAACCTGCGCTCGGGAGCCGCCCAATGAAAACGTCCAGCACACTGACCCTGTTAAGTGCCGCCCTGTTGCTGACCGCCTGCGGTGGCGAAGGTGACAAGACCCAGGCGCGTGGCCCCGACCCCAAGTTGCCGGAGCAACAAAGCAGCCTGTTGCCGAGCATGAAGATTGCCGAGCCCGCGCCCTGGGGCGAGCAGAAACCCAAGGTACCGGAAGGCTACAGCATCAGCGCAATCGCCACTGACCTCGCCATCCCGCGCCAGACCCTGGTACTGCCCAATGGCGACATCCTGGTGGCCGAAGGCCGTGGCGGCAGCGCGGCCAAGCTCAAGCCCAAGGATGTGATCGCCAGCCTGATCAAGGCCGAGGGCAACACCAAGGTCAAGGGCGGCAACCGCCTGACGTTGCTGCGCGACGCCGACGGTGATGGCACCTACGAACTCAAGACAGTCTTCGCCGACAACCTCAACGCGCCGTACGGCCTGGCGTTCGCCAACGGTAAACTTTACGTGGCCAACCAGGACGCCTTGGTGAGCTTTGACTATGCCGACGGCCAGACCAAGGCCGCCGGCCCGGCCACCAAGGTCACCGACCTGCCGGCGCAGATCAATCACCACTGGACCAAGTCTCTCGCGGTGAGCGAAGACGGCAGCCAGCTCTATGTGGGGATCGGCTCCAACAGCAATGTCACCGAGCGTGGCATGGAAGTCGAGATCGACCGCGCCATGGTCTGGCAGATCGATGCCGCGACCGGCGCGCACAAACCCTACGCCACCGGCCTGCGCAACCCTACGGCGCTGACCATTCAGCCGGGTTCCGGGCAACTGTGGACGGTGGTCAACGAGCGTGACGAACTGGGCCCCGACCTGGTGCCGGACTACCTGACGTCCGTGCGTGAAGGCGCATTCTATGGCTGGCCCTACAGCTATTGGGGCCAGAACGTCGACCCGCGTGCACAGCCGCAGAACCCGGCCAAAGTCGCCGCCGCGATCAAGCCGGATTACAGCTTGGGTTCCCACGTTGCGGCATTGGGCGTGGACTTCTCCATCCCGCAAATGGGCGAGAAGTTTGCCGACGGCGTCTTCGTTGGCGAGCACGGCAGTTGGAACCGCGACAACCCCGTGGGCTACAAGGTGATCTTCGTGCCCTTCAGCAACGGCAAGCCCTCCGGTGAGCCCGTCGATTTTGCCACCGGCTTTCGCGGTGACGACGGCAAGACCCGTGGGCGCCCGGTGGGCGTGACGGTGGACCCGAAAGGCGCGTTGATCATCGCCGATGACCTGGCCAACACCGTTTGGCGGGTAACGCGTAACCAGTAACCGTGCACGACAGGGGCGACAAAGCCCCTGTCACTCCTCCTGCAGTTGTGCCTTGAGCCAGGCGAGCAACGCCGCCACTTCCTCCCGCCGCCCCGCCGCCTGATGCCGGTAAACCGAGATAGCCTCGGGCAAGCGCACGCTCTCTGCGCACGGCCTCACCAGCGCTCCCATTTGCATCAAGCGGCTCGCGGTGCGACGCCAGCCCATGGCAATCCCATGTCCCTCCACGGCGGCCTGCAACATCAGTGGGTAGCTGTCGAACGTCGCGCTGCGCGCGTCCTCGGGCAATGTCTGGCCAAATACCTGCAACCACTCCTCCCACTCCATCAGGTGCGGCGGCGCAGCGCTGTGGTGCAGGAGCGTCTGGCGTTGCAACCCGCTCAAGGGCAGCGGTTCGCCCAAGCTGAGGTAGGCCGGGCTGCACACCGGAAAGACGTCGTCCGAAGCGGTGAATATCAGGGGGTGAGCCCCGCTGGCGCGCCGCGTGCTTTGCAGGGCTACGTCAAAGGGGTCGTTGAATTCAGTCAATGGCCGGGTGGTGGTCACCACCTGGATCTCGATATGCGGGCATTGCTGGTGAAAGGTCGATAGGCGCGGCATCAGCCAATAAAACGCTTCACACAACTGGCACAGCAACACCACCCGGTGGCTGTTGCGTGTCGCACGCAGGCTGGCGGCACTTTCACCGATGCGGTGCAACGCTGCGCTGACCACACCTGCCAGTTCGCGCCCTTGCGGCGTGAGAAACACGGCGCGATTACGCCGCACAAACAGCTTGACCCCCAGGTCGTCCTCGAGCCCGCGGATCTGCCGGCTGATTGCGGCCTGGGTGATATGCAGTTCATCGGCCGCCTTGGAAAAACTCTCCAGGCGCGCCGCCGATTCAAAGGGCAGCAAACTGGCCAGGGGCGGTAAGGTTTTGCCGAGCTCATTCATAATCAGCGGTTATGCATCCAGGGCCGAGAACTCGTTTGTAGCACAGCCGCGCGGCCACGCACCATGGCTGTCGATTACCGGATGGAGTACGCAAATGAACCCGGCAGCTGTCTCACTGTTTCTCGGCCTGCTGTATGCGCTGGTGGCAACCCTGGGCTGGGCGCTCAACTTCATCACGCCCTACGTCACCGGCCCCTATAGCCTCTACGACCTGATGATGGTGCGATTCCTGTTCGTAGGTGTGCTGGGCATCGGCGGGCTCATCCTTTGTCGCGCTCGGTTGCCGCTGATTACACCAGGCCGCCGGTTACTCGCCGCAGGCCTGGGAGCGCTGGGTTGCCTGGGTTACGGCGTATGCATCGCCGCTGGCGTGCACCTGGCAGGGCCGGTACTCACGCCGGCGATGGTCGGGATGGTGCCGCTGTTGCTCGCCTTGCTGGGCAATGCCCACCACAAGACCGTCGAATGGCGCCGGCTGATCGCGCCTTTGTCGTGCCTGCTGGTGGGGTTGCTGCTGGCGAACCTCGGCAGCCTCTATCAACCGGCGTTGAACCCGGGCGCCTGGCTGGCGGGGCTCTTGTGTTCGTTGGGGGCCGTTGCTCTATGGTTGCTGTTCAGCATGCTCAATCAACAGCACCTGGACCGGTTGCCGGTTCAGGCGACCGGAGCATGGACCGCGCTGATGCTGGTGGGCGCCGGTGTGGCCGCGCTTTGCCTGTTGCCGCCGTTGCTGGCCCTTGGGCTGCTGAGGCTGCCGGTCCTCGGTGTCGGGGTTGAACAGGCGGCGCCGCTGTTTGCCTGGAGCCTGGTGATAGCGCTGATGTCGACCGTGGTCGGCGCCTGGGCCTGGAACGCCGCGACGCGGCGTCTGCCCATGGTGCTCAGTGGTCAGTTGATCGCCCTTGAATCCGTGTTCGCCAGCCTGCTCGGCCTGGCGTTCGAAGGCCGCGGCCCGACGCCGATGGAAGCGGCGGGCCTGGCGACGGTACTGATCGGCGTGGCCCTGGCAGTGCGAATCATCCTGGCAGGCAGGCCTGGCGCCGACCTGCCCGTGCCAATTACAGGTCGGTGATTTCCTTGTGACGCGGCACCAGTGCCTTCATCACGCTCCAGGCCACCAAATAGGCCAGCGCACAAATCGCAAACATGATCATGTAGCCGGTGTGGATGTCGTTGATGGACTTGTAGTAGTCGAACACCCAGCCGCCGATCTTGGTCATCACCACGCCGCCCAGGCCGCCGGCCATGCCGCCGATGCCGACCACCGAAGCCACGGTCTTCTGCGGGAACATATCGGACACGGTGGTGAAGATGTTGCACGACCACGCCTGGTGCGCCGATGCGCCCACGCCGATCAGCAATACCGGCACCCAGAAGCTGATGTAGCCCAAAGGCTGCGCCAGCAATACCACCAGCGGGAACAGCGCGATCACCAGCATGGCTTTCATGCGGCCATCATAGGGGGCATCCCCGCGCGCCATGAAGTAGCTGGGGAACCAGCCGCCGCCGATGCTGCCCACCATGGTCATGCTGTACAGCACCGCCAGCGGCAGCACGATATCGGGGCCTTTCATGCCGTATTGCGCCGACAGGTAGGTGGGCAGCCAGAACAGGAAGAACCACCACACGCCGTCCGTCATGAACTTGCCGAAGGCAAACGCCCAGGTCTGGCGGTAGGTGAGCAATTTGAACCATGAGACTTTTTTCTCCACCGCGCCAACTGGCGTGGGAGTGAAGGGCTGCACGGTCTGGTCGCTGCGGATATAGGCCAGCTCTTCGGCGGACAGGCGCGGTTGCTCGTCCGGCTTCTTATAGAGCGCGATCCACACCGCGACCCACACGAAACCCAAACCACCGATCACGATGAACGCCGCTTCCCACCCCCACAGACCGGCAATCAACGGCACGCAGATAGGCGCCAGGATTGCGCCGACGTTGGCACCGGAGTTGAAGATCCCGGTGGCCAACGAGCGTTCCTTCTTGGGGAAATATTCAGCGGTGGCCTTGATCGCGATGGGGAAGTTGCCCGCCTCGCCAATCGCCAGCACCGCGCGGGACAGCATGAAACCGGCAATCGACACGGGTATCACCGCCAGGCCGATCGCACCGCTGATGGCGGCGATGCCCTCGCCCATCGGCACCGAGAACGCATGCATGATGGCGCCCGTGGACCAGATGCCAATCGCCACCACATAGGCGGCCTTGGTGCCGATCTTGTCGACAAAACGCCCGGCGAACAGCATGGAAATGGCGTAGACAAACTGGAACACCGCGGCAATGTTGGCGTAGTCGGTGTTGCTCCAGCCAAATTGCGTCGACAGTTGCGGCGCCAGCAAGCTGAGCACCTGGCGGTCAAGGTAGTTGACGGTAGTTGCGAAAAACAGCATCGCGCAGATGGTCCAGCGATAGTTGCCTACAGCTTGACCAACGCGATGAGCGTGGATGGGCTCGATCAGATTCATGGCATCACTTTTTATTTTTGTTAGATAGGACATATGTAACGACATATGTCGTCGTACAACTGCCGCTTTTATATCGGGACGCCTGAACGCTGTCAATCTGAAGATTGCGCTTTATCGAGCTATTGCGAGGTTATGTGACGTATCAGGTTGTAGCGGTTGTAGGATGACAAACCCTGAACACCCGACTCGGCGCCCTGCCCGGCACGTCATCAAGCAGGCCGAAAGGCTGCATGCCGATCTTTTCCAGCACACGAATCGACGCGGCGTGGTCCGGGCGCACGAGGCCGAATACTTCGGGCAAGCCGAGGGTTTCGAAGGCCAGCGTCAGGGCGTCCCGACCCACTTCGGTGGCGTAGCCCTGCCCCCAGGCTTGCACGGCGAACCGGTAACCCAGGTTGACGCGCCGCTCGGTCAGGTAGTTAAGAGGCGCGATGCCACCAAAGCCGATGATGGATTCCGGCGCCTCCCTGCGGGCAATCGCCCACCAGCCGTAACCCTCGGCCGCCCACTGTTGGAGCCATTGGTCCAGCAGGCGTTGCGCCGCCTGCACATTGGCCAGGGGTCCGGCAGGGTTGAACTGGTTGGTCTGCGGATCGCCGAATATCTCGAACAATCGCAGCAAGTCGCTGGGAAGGGGCTGACGGTAGATAAGACGCGATTCAGTGGTAGTCATAATGATCCTTGTAGTGAGCGGGCTTGCCCCGCGCTGGGTGGCGAAGCCGCCCCAATAAAGACACCGCCGAACTTCAGGTAAATCCGGTTCGCCTGGTTTGGGGCGCTCCGCACCCCAGCGCGGGGCAAGCCCGCTCACTACAAAACCCAAGCAAGAAAAAATCCACGACAGTGTGAATTATTTAGTGTCCGCTTGTATCTGAACTGACAGAGCGGTGCCATCGCTGCGATGGCACCTCCCCTGTTCTGCTTTAGAGTGTCCCGCATGAAATTACGTAAGAAAAGCGTCAAGCCCATCGGATTGAAAGACATCACCATCGTCGATGACACCAAGGTGCGCAAGGCGATCACCGCCGCCGCACTGGGTAACGCCATGGAATGGTTCGACTTTGGCGTCTACGGGTTTGTCGCCTATGTGCTCGGCAAGGTGTTCTTTCCCGACGCCTCGCCCAGCGTACAAATGATCGCCGCGCTCGGTACCTTTTCCGTGCCCTTCCTGATCCGTCCGCTGGGCGGCCTGTTCTTTGGTGCATTGGGCGACAAGTACGGGCGTCAGAAGGTACTCGCCGCCACCATCGTGATCATGTCCCTGAGCACCTTCGCGATCGGCCTGATCCCCTCGTACGCCTCCATTGGTATCTGGGCGCCGATCCTGCTGCTGTTGTGCAAAATGGCCCAGGGCTTCTCCGTGGGTGGCGAATACACCGGCGCCTCGATCTTCGTCGCCGAATACGCCCCGGACCGCAAGCGCGGCTTCCTCGGCAGTTGGCTGGACTTCGGCTCCATCGCCGGTTTCGTGCTCGGCGCGGGCGTCGTGGTGCTGATTTCCAGCGTCCTGGGCGAAGCGGACTTTGAAGCCTGGGGCTGGCGCCTGCCGTTCTTCCTCGCCCTGCCCCTGGGCATCATCGGCCTGTACCTGCGCCATGCCCTGGAAGAAACCCCCGCCTTCCAGCAGCACATGGACAAGCTCGAACAAGGCGATCGCGAAGGCCTGACCCACGGCCCCAAGGTCTCGTTCAAGGAAGTGGCGACCAAACACTGGCGCAGCCTGCTGACCTGCATCGGCATTGTCGCGGCGACCAACGTGACGTACTACATGCTGCTCACCTACATGCCGAGCTACCTGTCGCACAACCTGCATTACAAAGAAAACAGCGGCGTGCTGATCATCATCGCGATCATGGTGGGCATGTTGTTCGTGCAGCCGTTCATCGGTTTTGTCAGCGACAAGATCGGCCGCAGGCCTTTCATCATCGCCGGCAGTGTCGGCCTGCTGTTCCTGGCAATTCCAGCGTTCATGCTCATCACCAGCGGCAAGATCGGGTTGATCTTCGCGGGCCTGTTGATCCTTGCCATCGTTCTCAACTTCTTCATCGGCGTGATGGCCTCGACGCTGCCCGCGATGTTCCCCACCCACCTGCGCTACAGTGCATTGGCGAGCGCGTTCAACGTGTCGGTGCTGATCGCCGGCCTCACGCCGACCGCCGTGGCCTGGCTGGTGGAAAGCACCAACGACCTGTTCATGCCCGCCTATTATCTGATGGTGTTTGCGGTGGTCGGCCTGGTGACCGGGCTGACCATGAAGGAAACCGCCAACAAACCCCTGCGCGGTGCGGCACCGGCCGCGTCCGACATGGAAGAAGCCAAGGAATTGCTGCAGGAGCACCATGACAATATCGAGCAGAAGATCGAAGATATCGACGCTGAGATTGCCGCGCTGGAAGCCAAGCGCCAGAATCTGGTGCAACAGCACCCGCGTATCAACTAACGCCTGAACAGACGGGGTGGCCCGGGCCACCCCACGAATGGAGTGTCACACATGCTGCCAAGCGTCACCGCGCCACAGTCTCTGCTCAGCGCAGACGAACGCGCCGCTATTGCCGAAATAGAAGCCACCACCAGCATCCTGCAATTGGTCACCCGCCTCACCGGAATGCGCTTCGCCGGCATTGCCAAGTTCACCGACCAGGATTGGATAGTGTGCTCGGTACACGACACCATCGACATGGGCATTCATGTCGATGACGTACTCGACCTGGAAACCACGCTGTGCAGTGAGTTCTGCGTCGACCCCCACACCTTGTTTGTCCCGCAGATCAGCCAGAACGGCCGTTTTGCCTCACGCCCGGTGGTCAAGCAGTACGCCATCGAGAGCTACGCCGGCGCGCCGATCTTCCTGCCCGATGGCCGCCTGTTCGGCGCGCTGTGTGCACTGGATTCGCGAGCGATGCTGTTCGAGGACCCCAACCTGCCGGAAACCCTCAGCCTGTTTGCGCGGCTGATCGGCTGCATTTTCTTTGCGAATCTGACCACCGATAGGTGACCGATGGCCTCGGCGATCCGGTCGCCCCTGCCCAGTCTAAATTTTTCGCCGCAGCGGCCGATAGCAAGACATAATCCTGACTTGCAGCGACGCCCTGCGGGAAATAATGCCGAACTCTCTCGCTCCTATCGCCCTCTCGCTTTCCGATCGAACCAGCCTGTCTCTGGCACGCACCTCCCTGTTCCGCTTCATGGCCTTGCTGGCGATGGTCTTCGCCGCCGCCGCCTACTCGCTGGTTTTTCTCGCCCACGAATTGGACCGGTCCGAAGAGGTTGAAAGCGCCTTTTATACCCGTAAAGCCGTGCAATCCCTGGAGAAAGCCCTGCGGGTCACGGTCAAGGACTACGCCTTCTGGAGCGATGCCTACAAGCACCTGCACGTTAAGGTCGACGAGGACTGGGCCTATGTGCGGGGCAATATCGGCGCCACGCTGTATGACGATTTCGGTTTCCAGGGCCTGTTTGTGGTCGACGACGCCAATCGCACCGTGTATGCGGTCATCGATGGCCAGCTGAAAAACGTCGAACTCACGCAATGGCTCGGCCGGTCCATTAGCGATGTTCTCGAACAGGCACGTGCCGGCGCAGACAGCGAAACACCGGCCACGGCCTTTATCAACGTACACGGCAGCCCCGCGCTGGTGGCCGCCGCCGCCATCACGCCGGGCACCGATCCCACGGTGTCGACCGATGGCCGGCAACCGTCGGTGCTGATCTTCATCGACATCCTCGACAGCGCCAAACTGACCGTGATCGGCAATGATTTCGGCGTGGATAAACTGCACATCGCCAGCCACGATGAAGTTGGCAAGACCCTGCTCTTCCCCCTCGGCGACAACGGCGCTGCCGGCAGCCTGCACTGGGAACCGGCCCGCCCCGGTCTGCGCCTGATGGGTGTAGGCCTGCCGCTGCTGGGCCTGGCCGCGTTGCTGGTGTGCCTGATGACTTGGGTGATTTCACGCCGCACCACGGCCGCGGCGCTCGCCCTGGACGCCACCCATTCCTCGCTGCGCAACAGCCAGGATGCCCTGGCCACCAGCGAAGCACGCTTTCGCGATGTGGTGGAGGCCAGCTCCGATTGGGTCTGGGAAATCGATGCCGGTTGGCGTTTTACCTACCTGTCGGAGCGCTTCGAAGGCGTCACCGGGCTCGCGCGCAATGCCTGGATCGGGGCCACGATGAACGACTTGCTGCAGACCGAAACCGGCCTGCTGTCCCAGTGGCTCAACGCGCCCGGACGGCGCCCGGACATCAGCGTGCAATGTCGCTACGTCGATGCGCGGGGACAGGAGCGTAGCACGCGCTTGTCGGCGCGCCAGATGCCCTGCGGCGGGTTTCGCGGCACGGCTACGGACGTGACCGAAGAAGTCGAAGCCCGTCGACGCATCGAGTTCCTTTCCCAGCATGACGCACTCACCGGCTTGGCCAACCGCACGCGCCTGCAAAGCTTCCTCGACGGCAAGCTCAAGGCATTGCCCACCTCCAAGCAGTCGCTGGTCATGCTCAGCCTGGACCTTGACCGGTTCAAGCCGGTCAATGACCTGCTCGGACACGCCGCCGGCGACCGGGTGCTCAACGAAGTGTCCACGCGCCTGGCCGACTGCGTGCGCCACGGCGACCTGGTGGCCCGCGTCGGCGGGGATGAGTTTGTGCTGATCCTGGTGGATGCTGGCACGCCAGACGAAGTCGAAGCTCTGTGCTATCGCTTGATCGAGTCCATCGAACGGACGATCAAGATCGACGAGCAGGAAGTGTTCATCAGCGCCAGCATCGGCATTGCCATCGCTCCCAACGATGCCCGCGACGCCACGGAGCTGCTGCGCTACGCCGACATTGCCTTGTACGAAGCCAAGGCGGCGGGCCGTAATACCTGGCGCTTCTACTCCGGCGAGATGAACGCGCGCATCATCGAGCGTCGCCGCCTGGAAAGCGACCTGCGCTTTGCGATCAAACACGCCGAGCTGCGCCTGCACTTCCAACCACGCTATCGCATTGCCGACGGACAGATGGTAGGTGCCGAAGCGCTGGTGCGCTGGCAACACCCGGAGCGCGGCCTGATCGCGCCGGACACCTTTATTCCGATCGCCGAAGAGTCCGGGCTGATCCTGGCGCTGAGTGACTGGGTATTCGAAACCGCCTGTACCTGCGCAGCCCAGTGGCCGGAACATCTGTTTGTGTCGGTAAACCTGTCACCCACGGAGTTCAAGCGCGGCAACCTGGTGGCGCGCGTACGCCAGGCGCTTGACGCCTCCGGCATCGACCCTGCGCGCGTGGAACTGGAGATCACCGAAAGCGTGATGCTCGAAGATGCCACCGGGGCGCTTGAGGTCATGAATACGCTCAAGCAATTGGGCATTCGCATCGCCATGGACGACTTCGGCACCGGCTACTCCTCCCTGAGTTACCTGCGTGCGTTCCCGTTCGACGGCTTGAAAATAGACCGCAGCTTCCTGAGCCGGCTGGAAGACAGCGACGATGACAAGGCGATCATCCAGGCCATCGTCGGCCTGGGCCGCGCCCTGGCACTGACGGTCACCGCCGAAGGCGTCGAAACCGCTGAACACCTGGCGCTGCTCAAGGCCGTGGCGTGTGAGGAAGGCCAGGGCTATTTCCTCAGCCAACCGCTGGATAACGCAACCTTCCACGGTTTGCTGGAGCTCTACGCAAGCAGCGTAGAGTAATCCCACCCGGCGCTAGCGGAAAAACTGGCTCGGCGTCTTGCCGAACTGTTTCTTGAACATGCTGGTGAACGCGCTGGGGCTGTCATAGCCCAGCTCCAGGGCGATATCGATCACCTTCCCGCCCACTGCGATGCGTTCCAGCGCCAACAGCAGCCGGGCCTGCTGGCGCCATTGGCCGAACGTCATGCCGGTTTCCTTGCGAAACAGGCGCTGGATGGTTTTCTGGTCCAGGTGCAGGCGCTCGCTCCAGTCCGCCACGGTGGAGGCATCGCCCGGTTCATCCTGCAACGCCAGGCAGATGCGATGGATACGCGGCTCGGCCGGCAACGGCAGCGACAACGGCAAAGCGGGCAACAGCGCGAGTTCGTCGAGGATCAGGTGCATGATCCGCGCATCCCGTGAGTCTTCGGCGTACGGCGGCTTCAAGCTCACCGACGCCTTGATCAGCTCGCTCAACAGCGGCGAAATGCTCACCGCCTTGGTCTCGGTGGGCAGGTTGGGAAAGCTGTCGGGGCGAACGAACACGCTGCGCATCTTCAATGGCCCCACGCACCGCAGGGAATGCACGTGCCCACAGGGCATCCAGAAGCCACGGTTGGGCGGCACCGTCCACTGGTTCTGCGCCGAATGCACCACCATCACGCCCTCGGTCGCGTACAAGAGTTGGTGCTTTTCATGGCTGTGGTCGGGGATCACCCAGTTTTCCGGATAATCGGTGGCCGAACTGATGACCGCCCAGTCACCTTCGTCGATCTCCTGTAAAAATATATCCAGTGATTTGATCATTTCGCCCTTTTTGCGATGGTTGCCGCCCGAATTACGCGAGACAGGCATTTGCGCGGAATCTAGCATAAACGCCGAATCATTTTGTAATGGATGGCGACCCCAAGAAGTTGCCGCCTTTGATCAGCTGCCTTGTATGGAATGCCTGCATGTCGACCCTCACCGCGTCACCCGCCGCTGCAACCACCACCCCTCAGGCCAGTCCCTTGGTCATGCGCATCCTCGGCGCCTGCGCCCTGGCGCATTTGATCAATGACCTGATCCAGGCCGTGCTGCCGTCGATCTACCCGATGCTCAAGGCCAACTACGGCCTGTCGTTCGCCCAGGTGGGCCTGATCACCCTGACCTTCCAATTGACCGCCTCGCTGCTGCAGCCGTGGATCGGCTACCACACCGACCGCCATCCCAAGCCCTGGCTGCTGCCGGCGGGCATGGTGTGCACCCTGATCGGCATCCTGCTGCTGGCATACGTCGGCAGCTTCCCGGCGATTCTGCTGGCCGCCGGGCTGGTGGGCGTTGGCTCGTCGACCTTCCACCCGGAGACCTCGCGCGTTGCGCGCCTGGCTTCCGGCGGTCGCTACGGCCTGGCGCAATCGACGTTCCAGGTCGGCGGCAACACCGGCAGCGCCTTGGGCCCGTTGCTCGCGGCGGCGATCATCATTCCGTACGGCCAGGGCCATATCGCCTGGTTCGGGTTGTTCGCCGTGTTTGCGATCCTGGTGCTGTATGGCCTGAGCCGCTGGTACCGCAACCACCTCAACCTGTTCAAGCTCAAGCAGGGCGGCAAAGCCACCCATGGCTTGTCCAAGGGCCGCGTGACCTTCGCCCTGGTGGTGCTGGCCGTGCTGGTGTTTTCCAAATACTTCTACATGACCAGCCTGACCAGCTACTTCACCTTTTATCTGATCGAAAAATTCCATTTGTCGGTCGCCAGCTCCCAGATGTACCTGTTCCTGTTCCTCGGTGCGGTGGCCGTCGGCACCTTCGCCGGCGGCCCGATTGGCGACAAGATCGGCCGCAAGAAGGTCATCTGGTTCTCCATCCTCGGCGCCGCGCCGTTCACCCTCGCCCTGCCCTACGTCGACCTGTTCTGGACGGCAGTGTTGAGCGTGGTGATCGGCTTTGTCCTCGCCTCGGCATTCTCGGCCATCGTGGTGTTTGCCCAGGAACTGGTGCCAGGCAATGTCGGCATGATCGCCGGGATCTTCTTCGGCCTGATGTTCGGCTTCAGCGGGATTGGCGCGGCCTTGCTCGGCTTGCTCGCCGACACCCACGGCATCGAATACGTCTACACGTTGTGCTCGTTCCTGCCGCTGGTGGGCATCCTGACGGTCTTGCTGCCTTCCACCAAAGGCGTCTGACCAGCCCATGATTGACGCAGGCAAGGACGCCTGCGCAGCATGAACGGGTCATTCCGTGCTTAAATCCTTGTTTGGCAGCTTCCCGTG
Source organism: Pseudomonas cedrina subsp. cedrina (assembly GCF_001983175.1). Classification (GTDB taxonomy): domain Bacteria; phylum Pseudomonadota; class Gammaproteobacteria; order Pseudomonadales; family Pseudomonadaceae; genus Aquipseudomonas; species Aquipseudomonas cedrina. Next base: position 76,022 of record NZ_MNPW01000016.1, on the reverse strand, counting down.
CGTTTCTGCCCCTCCTAGGATCTTCGCATGCGCCTGCCCGACTTCATTCTTGAGAACCTCGAGCCGATCCTTCAGGCCTGGGAAGACTTTGCCCGCACCATCCAGACCCCAGGGGCCGACCTTGACCCTGCGGGCCTGCGTGACCACGCCGAGCAGATGCTGCGCGCCATCGTGCTCGACCTGCGAACCACCCAGACCGTGCAGGAACAAATTGACAAGGCCCAAGGGCTGGCACCGCAGCAGGACGACGAGACACCCGCTGAAACCCACGCGGTCACGCGCCTGATGGCGGGGTTCTCCATCGACCAGATGGTGTCTGAGTACCGGGCGTTGCGCACCAGCGTGCTCAGCCAATGGCTCAATCAGATCAAACACGGCACGCCGCTGGCAGTCGACGACATGAACCGCTTTCACGAGGCTATCGATCAGGCGCTGGCGGAATCCATCGCCAGTTACTCGCGCGCCGTGGAAGCCTCGCGCAATGTGTTCCTGGGCATCCTCGGTCACGACCTGCGCACGCCGTTGGGCGCGATCCTGCTGGGCGCCGATATCCTCAGGCGCTCCCCCACCGCAGACGAGCGCGGTACGCGGGTAGCCAGGCAGATCTACGCCAGCGTGCAACGCGCCAGCCAGATCGTTGGCGACCTGCTGGATCTGACGCGCTGCCAGATGGGCCCGGGCATTCCGGTCAAGCGCACGACGACCGACCTGGCACCGATCTGCGAACGCATCGTCGAGGAGCTGCGCGCGTTTCACCCCGCGTCAAATATCCTGTTCGAAGCCGATACCCCGACCATCGGCGCCTTCGATGGCCCACGCATGGAGCAGGTGTTTTCCAACATCATCAGCAATGCGGTGCAGCACGGCGATGCGCAGTCACCGATCACGGTGCGACTGGCGGCGTCAGCTGAAACAGTGGTGTTTACCGTGCACAACCACGGCGACCCCATCCCGGTCGATGTGCTGCCGTTTATCTTCAACCCCATGGGGCGCTTTTCCCAGCGCTCGGTGGTTGAACACGGGCCGACGGCCGGCCTTGGGCTGGGGTTGTTCATTGCTTCGGAAATTGCGGCATCCCATCAAGGGGTGATCGAAGTGGAGTCGGATCGGGCGGCGGGGACGCTTTTTCGCGTGGTAGTGCCCCGGCAATAAATACCAGGCCAGTTCAGCGAAAGCAGTGCCTAGAGCTGCAAACGCTCATTCATCCCGGCCCCCATTCACCACCAGATAAAGCAACGGCCCCACCGACACAAACACCGCCGTCAGCAAAAAATACGGCATGACCGAAACCACCGAACGCCCCCGGCGCCGCGCGTCCCGGTACATCCACACACACGCCAGCACCGCCATCAGGTACAGGTCGATCACCACTTGCGCGGTGTCCGGACGCGAGATCAACTCCCGGCCAAACGACAACAGCGACTGCTCGGCCGTCAACATCGTCGCCAGGGTGTACAGGGAAAACCCGAGCAATGCAGCCAGGGCGATAGAGGGTCTTTTCATGGTGGCCTCCTTGAAGTGATCGAAGCTTAAGTTAGTGGTAAGGTTCGGCCCCTGGCAATGACCTCGGAGGTCATGGTTTGGTCACGGACTACTCTTCCACCGCTGGCGAACAACTGCGCCACTTGCGCAGGCTGGCCAAGCTGAGCCAACTCGACCTGGCCTTGATCACGGGGGTTTCCCAGCGTCACCTCAGTTGCATCGAGACAGGCCGTGCCAAGCCGGGCCCCGGCACCTTGCATACGCTGCTCGCGGCGCTGGAGGCACCGCTGGACCGGCGCAACCGCGTATTCCTCGCGGCCGGCTATGCCCCGCGCTACCCCGCCACGCCGCTCGCCTCCCCCGCCATGGCCGCGATCCGCGAAGCGGTCAGCCATGTGCTGCACGCCAACAATCCAGCCCCCGCCATCCTGTTGGACAGCCAGTGGCAAGTGCTGGCGGCGAATGCCAGTACCCATGCGCTGTTTGCGTTGGTCGGCATCCCGCCGGACGCGGCGCAGGGTGTGAACCTGCTGGTCACCTTGCTGCAAGCGGGCGGCCTGGGCGATCACCTGCTCAATGCCGACGAGATTCGTACCCTGGCCTGGCAGCGTGCGGCCCGCGAAGCGCTGGGCAATCCCGAACTGGCCGCGCTACTCGCCACCTTGCCCACGCCGACAGACACCGAGCTGCCCGCGCATCTGCCACCGTTGGTGCTGACGCGCGTGCGCTCCACCCAGGGCGAACTGAGCTTTCTGTCTACCTTCACCACCTTCGGCATGCCCCAGGACATCACCCTCGCCTCCCTGCGCATCGAACACTTGATTCCCGCTGATGCGGCCACCTGGCAGGTGATGCGCGGCGCCCAGGGGGATGATGCGGCGCTGGTTTTGTGAAATAGCTGTACGTAGACTGCCGCCATACCCCCACTTGAAGGCGGCGAAAAAAACGTGATGCAAGTTACCGAAGTCTCCATTGCCCAATTGCGCGCTGCGCTCGAATCCGGCCAGACCACCGCGGTTGAACTGGTCAAGGCTTACCTCGCGCGGATCGATGCCTATGACGGTCCGCAGACGGCCACCGCACTGAACGCCGTGGTGGTGCGCAACCCCGAGGCCCTGAAGGAAGCCGAGGCGTCCGATGCACGCCGGATAAGGGGCGAAATCCTGGGACCGTTGGACGGTATTCCCTACACCGCCAAGGACAGTTACCTGGTCAAGGGCCTGACTGCGGCCTCCGGCAGCCCGGCGTTTGCCAACCTGGTCGCCCAGCGCGACGCGTTCACCATCGAGCGCCTGCGCGCCGGGGGCGCCATCTGCCTGGGCAAGACCAACATGCCGCCGATGGCCAACGGCGGCATGCAGCGTGGCGTGTATGGCCGCGCGGAAAGCCCGTATAACGCCGGCTACTTGACCGCACCGTTTGCCTCCGGCTCGTCCAACGGCGCCGGCACCGCGACGGCCGCCAGCTTTGCAGCCTTCGGTTTGGCGGAAGAAACCTGGTCGAGCGGGCGCGGCCCCGCGTCGAACAACGGACTGTGCGCCTACACCCCGTCCCGAGGGGTGATTTCGGTGCGCGGCAACTGGCCTTTGACGCCGACCATGGACGTGGTCGTGCCTTTCGCCCGCACCATGGCCGACCTGCTGGAGATACTCGAGGTGGTGGTGGCCGAAGACCCGGACACCCGTGGCGACCTGTGGCGCCTGCAGCCGTGGGTGCCGATCCCGAGTGTCGCTTCGGTGCGCCCGGCGTCCTACGCTGAACTGGCGGCGACGCCCGAGTCCCTCGCGGGCAAGCGCTTTGGCGTGCCGCGCATGTACATCAATGCAGACCCGGATGCCGGTACCAGTGAAAAACCGGGTATCGGCGGCCCGACCGGGCAGAAAATCAATACCCGCGCCAGCGTGATCGCGCTGTGGCAAGACGCACGCCAGGCGCTGCAAGCCGCCGGTGCCGAAGTGGTGGAAGTGGACTTCCCGCTGGTGTCCAACTGCGAAGGCGACCGCCCCGGCGCGCCCACCGTGTTTACCCGCGGGCTGGTGTCCAAGGAATTCCTCCACGACGAACTGTGGGAACTGTCGGCCTGGGCCTTCGATGACTTCCTGCGCGCCAACAACGACCCCGCCCTCAACCGCTTGGCGGATGTGGACGGGCCGAAGATCTTCCCCCACGACCCAGGCACCCTGCCCAACCGTGAAGACGACCTGGCGGCCGGCATGGACGAATACGTGCGCATGGCCGAGCGCGGTATTACCCCGTGGGACCGGATCAGCAGCGTTCCCGACGGCCTGCGCGGCCTGGAGCAAACCCGGCGCATCGACCTGGAAGACTGGATGGACGCGCTCGGCCTCGACGCGGTGCTGTTTCCCACCGTGGCCGACGTGGGCCCGGCGGATGCCGACGTGAACGAAGCCTCCGCCGATATCGCCTGGAGCAACGGCGTCTGGGTAGCCAACGGCAACCTCGCCATCCGCCACCTCGGCGTGCCGACCGTCACCGTGCCCATGGGGGTGATGGCGGATATCGGCATGCCGGTGGGACTGACGTTTGCCGGGCGTGCCTATGACGATTCGGCGCTGCTGCGATTTGCTTCGGCATATGAAGCGACGGGCAGCAAACGCCAGATCCCGCCGCGTACACCGCCGTTGGCGGCAGACTAAACACAGTGCAGCTGTGGGAGCTGGCTTGCCTGCGATGGCGTTCTTTCACTGACAGATATGCCGACTGACCCTCCGCCATCGCGGCATAGGTATCTACACATTTTTGTAGTGAGCGGGCTTGTCCCGCGCTGGGTGGCGAAGCCGCCCCAATAAAGACGCCGCGCAGTTCAGACAAACCCAATTCGCCTGGTTTGGGGCCGCTTCGCAGCCCAGCGCGGGACAAGCCCGCTCACTACAGGGAGATGTGTCAGCCTCTGAAAATCGTGTAGATACCTATGGCCACCGCAGGCAGCAGGCTAAACACAGTACAACTGTGGGAGCTGGCTTGCCTGCGATTGCGGTCTTTCTGGTACAGATATGCCGACTGACCCACCGCCATCGCCAAGGCGTCGCTGGGCACGCTGGTATTTTTCATCGGGCGTCACGGGCGCGAATCCTCGTTTCGACGTAGCCACTCATCCACCACATCACCCAGGGTCTTGGGCTGGTCGTTGCGAATCCAGGCCATGAAGGGACGGTCGAACTTGAACCCCGGGCCACAGTGTTCCAGCATGAAGCGGCGCACGTTCTGGGTGTTTTTGTAGTGACGGGTCACGGGTGTGGCGCGGGTGATGGGGTCGCTGTGCCAATTGAAGTCCATTTGCTTGACGCTCCGATGCCTCAGGAGCTCGCAGCATAGCGCCAAAATGCCGCGGTGAACGCCGGTCAACCGACGTTCACCGTGGTTTTCTTTCGCGTCACGCGGCGAAATCGGCGCCGCGCGTATTGACGAATAGCGCGTAGATCGAATGGCTACCCGCCATGAACAGGCGGTTGCCCTCGCGGCCTCCAAAACACAGGTTGGGACAGCGCTCCGGCAGGGAGATATGCCCGATCGCCTTGCCCTGCGGATTGAACACACGCACGCCGTCGAGTTTTTCCAGGTCGGCCTTGGGGTCACCGTTGCCGCCCCAGCCGCACCACAGGTTGCCGCTCTCGTCGCACTTGATGCCGTCCAGCGCTGCGTAGTCAAACCCTTCGATATGCTTGCGACGTGCGCCGAGCGTGCCGTCGTCCTTCACGTCGATGGCCCAGACCAGCCGGTTGGGTTTGGCCCGGCCTTCCACCACATACAGGATTTTTTCGTCCGGGGAAAAGCACAAGCCATTGGGCCCGCTGAGGTCATCGATCACCCGCGTGACCTTGCCGCTGTCTGCGTCGATACGATAAACGCCGTGGGGCTGGGTGGGTGTGATCTTGTGACCTTCATAGTTATTGCCGGTCTGGAAAGGCGGGTCAGTGAACCACACCGAGCCATCACGTTTGCACACGATATCGTTGGGCGAATTGAAAGGCTTGCCGTCAAAACTGTCCGCCAGCACGGTGATGCGGCCGTTGTGTTCGGTCCGGCTGATTCGCCGGCCCTCACTCGTGGTGGTCGAACCTTCGCACACCAGCAGACGGCCCTGGCGATCACGGCACATGCCGTTGGAGAAGTTGGCGTTGTCACGGTACACCGACAGGCTATCGGTCACTTCGTCCCAGCGCAGGATGCGGTTGTTGGGGATATCGCTGACCAGCAGGTAGCGGCCATCGCCGATCCATACCGGCCCCTCGGCCCAGCGCAGGCCGGTCGCGAGCCGTTCGACGCTGGCGTTGAACAGGCGCAACTCGAGGAAGCTGTCATCGAGCACGTTGATCAGTGGGTCGGGATAACGCTGGCTCAAGGGTTCAGCGGCTTCTGCCAGGCCAGGCACGTTGCCGAGCACCGCGACCGATGCGGAAACCGCCAGGGAGCGCTTGAGGAAGACGCGGCGACTGTGGTCGGCCCGCGCAGGCAGAGGAGGAAATGCCATGGTGTGTCTCCGTTATTTTATTGTTAGACGGAGGACCATTCTTGCTTAGTGATGGGACGTCGTACAAGAACATTAAGATCTCAATGCGGCTTGCATACGGGCATACCTGCAAATAATCGAAAATTTACATTCCAAAATCGAGCTGAATATTGCAATGTTGTACGATGACACAATCTGTAACGTGTCTTACCTCCAACAACAATAAGGAACCTCCCATGCAAAAACTCAAACTGCTGATCGGTTTTCTGTGCCTGTTCACCGGTTATGTCGCAGCGGCGCCCGCTACTGCCGAGAAGGAAGTGGCCCAAGCGGTCGACCAACTGACCCAAGCCATGCTGCACCTGGACCTCAAGCAGCTTCACGCGCTGACCTCCGACAAGCTCACCTACGGCCACTCCAGCGGCAAGGTGCAGAACAAGGCGCAATTCATCGCGGACCTGGAAACCCGCACCAGCGCCTTCAAGACCCTGGAGATGCAGAACCAGACCATCACCCTGCAAGGCGACACCGCGCTGGTACGCAACCACTTCCACGCGTTGGCCGTGAACAGTGGCGTTGAAGTCCCCACCGACATCGACAACTTCCAGGTCTGGCAGAAGCAAAAAGGCAAGTGGCTGCTGATCGGGCGTCAGGCTTACAAGTACTGATGGCCGCGGGCGAGCCGCCGCATCCGGCTCACCATGCCACCAGCCTGCGCACGGTCAGCAGCGCGTCACGCAGTGCCGGCATCGTCACCGAGCCCAACGCCAGCCGCAACGCGTGCGGGACATGGGCGCAAACAGCAAACGGCTCGGCGGTGGACACCGAGATGTGCTCGCACTGCAAGGCCATGGCGACCTGATCGGCGCGGGCCTCTTCGGCCAGGGGCAACCACAAGAAATACGATGAAGGATGGCTGGTGTAGGCCAACCCTTTGAGCACTTGCGCCGCCAGGGCCTGCCGCGCCTGGGCATCCTCGCGCTTTTGCGCTTCCAGTTGCGCAACGGTGCCATCCTCGATCCACGCCACCGCAATCGCACTCATCACGCCTGGGACGTTCCAGGTGGTGGCCATGATCGTGCGTTCCAGTGTCTTCACCCATTCCAGGGGTGCCGCGACAAAGCCCACGCGCAGACCGGTCGCGACACTTTTCGAAAGCCCGCCCACATACACCGTGCGTTCCGGCGCCAGGCTCGCCACGGGCGGCGGCGGGTGTGCGGCGAGGAACGCGTAGGCCGCGTCTTCGATGATGATCAGGTCGTGCTGGCGGGCGATGGCGACCAACCGCTCGCGCTGGGCCCGGTCCATCACCCAGCCCAGAGGATTGTGCAGCGTCGGCATGCTGTACACGGCCCGCACCGGGCGCCGGCGACACAGGTTTTGCAGGGCGTCCAGGTCTGTGCCGGCGGATGTTACCGGGATTGCGACGATTTCCAGGTGCAGGGTCTCGGCGAGTACCTTGAACCCCGAATAGGTCAAAGCATCGACGGCGACCACATCGCCGGGCTTGAGCAGCGCCATCAGCGTCACCGCCAAGCCATGTTGGGCGCCGCTGACCAGCAGCACCTGCTCGGCCTGCACGGTCAACCCGCGACTGAGCAAATGCCCGGCGAAGGCGGCACGCTCGTGCAAGCGCCCCGCGTGAGGCTGGTAACGCAGCAGGGCCTCGAGGTCGCCGGACAGCGCCAACTGACGTAACGCCGTGCGCAGCAGATCGGCCTGGCCCGGCAACGACGGGTAGTTGAAATTGAGGTCGCGCATGCCGGCTGCAACGGTCATCTGCCCGCTGCCCTGCCCTGGCGGCAGCGAGATTTCACGCACGAAGGTGCCACGCCCGGTTTCACCGCTGACCAGCCCCATGGCCGCAAGCTCGCTGTACACGCGGCTCGCGGTGACCAGCGCCAGGCCGTGCTCGGCGGCCAGTTGGCGGTGAGTCGGCAGCCGCGTACCGGGCGGCATCTTCCCGCTGCGGATGTCCTCGGCAAACCCATCGACCAGTAACTTGTAGCGGGCAAGCGGCATCGGGGATGTATCCATGACAATTTTTTGATTGTCCCAATGCTCGCCCCTAGGATGACCCAAGCGCAACCCTTCTTTCTGGCGGGCACTCTTGATGGAACGTACCTCTCCCTTCATCACCCTGGACACCAGCACCCAAGGCTGGATCAACGGCTTTGTCGGTGTGCTGATTTTCAGCGGTTCATTGCCCGCCACGCGCCTGGCCGTGATGGAATTCGACCCGGTGTTCCTTACCCTGGCCCGTGCCGCCATCGCCGCCAGCCTGGGTTTGCTGCTGCTGTGGCTGTTCAAGGAACAACGCCCCGTGCGCCACCAATGGATGCCTCTGGCTATCGTCGCCCTTGGCGTGGTCATCGGTTTCCCGCTGCTCACCGCCCTCGCGCTGCAATACGTGACCTCGGCCCACTCCATCGTGTTTATCGGCCTGCTGCCGCTGGCCACCGCCGTGTTTGGCGTACTGCGTGGCGGCGAGCGGCCGCGCCCGGTGTTCTGGCTGTTTTCAACCCTGGGCAGCGTGCTGGTAACGGGTTATGCCGTCGCCCAAGGCTTGAGCGCCGCCCCCATCGGGGACTTGTTAATGCTGTTGGCGGTGCTGGTGTGCGGCCTGGGCTACGCCGAAGGCGCCACGCTGTCGCGCAGCCTGGGTGGCTGGCAGGTAATCTGCTGGGCGCTGGTGATCTCGCTGCCGGTGGTCTTGCCGCTGAGCCTGCTCCTGGCGCCGTCGAGCTTTGCCAGCATCAGCCTGCCGGCCTGGCTGAGCCTGGGTTATGTGGCGTTGTTCAGCATGTTGATCGGCTTCGTGTTCTGGTATCGCGGCCTGGCGCAGGGGGGCATCGCCGCCGTTGGCCAATTGCAATTGCTGCAACCGTTCTTCGGCCTGGCGCTGGCGGCGGGCCTGCTGCACGAGCAGGTGAGCCTGGGCATGGTGCTGGTGACGGTCGCGGTGATCGGCTGCGTGGCCGGTGCAAGAAAGTTCGCCCGTTAACGCTGCGGCGCGACCATCTTGAACTTGATGTTGATGTCATTGGACACCACGCTGTTGCCGGCCCACTCGCCCTCGCCGATCCTGAAGTCGCCGCGCTTGAGAATGAACTCACCGTCAAACACGCCAATGCCATCCAGCTCCTTGAGCAGCACCTGCACATCAACCGGCCGCGTGATGCCTTTGATGGTCAGGTGACCGCTGATCCTGAAGCGGTTACCGCCCAGCGCCTTGACCGAGGTGGACTCATACACGCCCACCGGATAGGTCGCGGTATCGAACCAGGACGCACGTTGCAGGGTGTCATTGGCATCGTCGCTCCCCGCGTTGATGCTGGCGAGCTGAATCTTGAGCAGCGCATGCCCCGCCTCCGGCCGCTGCGTATCGAAGGTCAGCGTGCCCTCGAACTGGCCGAACGTACCGTACACCCGCTGCCCCAACTGCTGGTAGGTGAAGCTGATCTGGCTGGCGGCAGGGTTGACGTCGGTGTACTCCACCGCCTGTGCATTGGCGATACAACCCAGGGCGAACAATAGAATTCCACGTTTCATGCCGCGCTCTCCAAACAAATGCATGTATTCCCATCAGGCGCCTGTTTTGCTAAACAGAGTAGCCGCTCACCACAATAAGGACTTTGCATGCATTCCCCGTCTCTGCAAGACATCACGGCCCCGGAAGGCGTCTGCTACGGCTGCGGCGCCAGCAACCCACACGGCCTGCACATCAAGAGCCGCTGGGACGAAGACCGCATCCACGTCATCGCCGAGTATCAACCCGAGCCCTATTACACCGGCTGGCCCGACCTGGTCTATGGCGGCCTGATCGCCATGCTGGTGGACTGCCATTCCAACTGGACCGCCATGGCCTACCACTACCAGGCCGAACACCGCGAACCGGGCAGCCTGCCGCGTATCGATTGCGTCACCGGCAACCTGGGCATCAAATTTATCAAGCCCACCCCCATGGGCATCCCGCTGACCCTGCGCGCGCGGGTGGAAGGCGACGTGGGCCGTAAAAGCCGCGTGGTCTGCGAGGTATACGCCGGCGACGTGCTCACCGCAATCGGTGACTCGCTGTTCGTGCGGGTCGACACCGCGCAACTGGCCGCCGCCGCCCATGGCCGCGAGGGCTGAACCTGGTCTACATTGATTGCCACCGCCAATCGAGGATTGCACCGATGACTCGTCTCACCGCCAAAGACTTTGCACCCGAACTGCTGGAGCTCTACGACGGCTACGCCCACGGCAAGATCTACCGCCGCGAGTTTCTCGACCGCGCCGCGCTGTTCACCTTTGGCGGCCTCACCGCCTCGGCCCTGCTGGCGGCGCTGAGCCCCAACTATGCCCTGGCCGAACAGGTGAAATTCACCGACCCGGATATCGTCGCCGACTACATCACCTACCCCTCACCCAAAGGCAACGGGAGCGTGCGCGGCTACCTGGTGCGTCCGGCCAAGGCTACAGGCAAATTGCCGGCCGTGGTGGTGGTCCACGAAAACCGTGGCCTGAACCCCTATATCGAAGACGTCGCCCGACGCCTGGCCAAGGCCGGTTTTATCGCTCTGGCTCCCGACGGCCTGAGCTCGGTCGGCGGTTATCCCGGCAACGATGAGAAAGGCGTGGCGCTGCAACAGACCGTCGACCCGACCAAGCTGATGAACGATTTCTTCGCCGCCATCGAATGGCTGATGCACCACGACAGCAGCACCGGCAAGGTCGGCATCACGGGCTTCTGTTATGGCGGCGGCGTGACCAACGCGGCCGCGGTGGCTTATCCGGAGTTGGGCGCGGCGGTGTCGTTTTACGGGCGCCAGCCAGAAGCCAAGGACGTACCACGGATCAAGGCGCCGATCATGCTGCACTTCGGCGAACTGGATACGCGGATCAACGAGGGCTGGCCTGCGTATGAGACGGCGCTGAAGGCGGCGGGCACGACCTATGAAGCCTATATCTACAAGGGCGCCAACCATGGTTTCCATAACGACTCGACACCGCGTTATGACGAGGCGGCGGCGAATCTGGCTTGGGAAAGGACATTAGGTTGGTTCCGCAAGTATCTGGTGTAATGCGGTTTTTACTACGTGGCAGGCGTTCATAAATGCGCTGCCCCCTGTTCGGAAACCCGCCATGCGCCAACCATTAATAGCACGCCATTCAACCGCCCTGGCGTTGTGCCTCGTGGCCGGCAACTGCCTGGCCGCGCCGGACCTGCGGGCGGTGGTGGACGCCAGCGTCAAGCCACTGATGCAGCAGCAGTCCATTCCCGGCCTTGTCGTCGGCGTCGTGAAGGACGGCAAGACGGCGTACTTCAGCTACGGTGTCGCCAGCAAAGACACCCGGCAGCCCGTCAGCGAAAACACCTTGTTCGAGATCGGCTCGGTGAGCAAAACCTTCACCGCCACCCTTGCCGGGTATGCCGTGGCGACCGGCAACCTGACCCTCACCGACCCGGCCAGCCGGTATCTGCCAGCCTTGCGCGGCAGCCCGTTCGAGCACATCAGCGTGCTCAACCTGGGCACCTACAGCGCCGGTGGCCTGCCCCTGCAATTCCCCCGTGAGGCGGATAATAGCCAGCGCATGATCAGCTACTTCCAGCACTGGAAACCCGACTTCGCCCCAGGCACCCACCGCCTGTATTCCAACCCGAGCCTGGGCCTGTTCGGCTACCTGGCGGCGCAAAGCCTGAAGCAGCCTTTCGATCAGTTGATGCAGAACACCCTGCTGCCGAAACTGGGCCTTAAGCACACCTTCATCAAGGTACCCAATGACCAGATGAAACTGTACGCCCAAGGCTACGGCAAGGACGGCAACCCCGTGCGCGTGGGCCCCGGCGCCCTCGACAGCGAAGCCTACGGCATCAAGACCAGCGCTTCGGACCTGTTGCACTACGTGCAGGTAAACATGCGCCCGGCGACGCTGGACCCTGCGCTGCAAAAGGCTATCGCTATCACCCACACCGGCTACTACACCGTCGAAGGCATGACCCAGGGCCTGGGTTGGGAGATGTATCCCTACCCGATCAAGCTTGAGGCATTGGTGGCCGGCAATTCGACACAAATGGCCATCGAGCCGCACAAGGTCAACTGGCTGACCCCGCCACAGGCGCCCAATGCCGATAGGCTGGTGAACAAAACCGGTTCCACCAATGGGTTTGGCGCGTATGTGGCGTATGTGCCGAGCAAGGGCCTGGGCGTGGTGATAGTGGCGAACAGGAACTACCCGAATGCCGAACGGGTGAAGGTAGCCCATGGGATCCTCGAGGCGATGGCGCAATAACGCCGGAAGCGAAACCAGTATGGGACAGCCAAACCATAATTCTTAGAGGCTCTCGAATTCCCCCTGTGCAGCTCAGTTCAGGCTAACATTTCGCTGGCTGGCACCGGCCACGGTGATGTGGCTCAGGCGTCCCTGGTCATCGAATAACAACCAGCCGTCAGCGCAGCGACGGATATTGACCTCGTAGCGTGGCCAGAGCAGTACGGCACACAGGTGATCGCTGGCGCGATGGATAAAATGCCAGCGTGTGTCGCGTTCACTGATGTCGTAGCCAAACACCAGCCATTGCGCATCAAGAATCACCCGCACCGCGTCCCCATCGAAGTAGCCCTCTTCACAGCCGGGCATGGCATAACCCAGACGGTTGCCGCCGACCTCAAGGATTAGTGTCGGCACTTCGTCGTCGCCCTCCACTGAATTCTTTTGCCATAAATAAAACACGCCTTAGATGGACAGGCCAAACTGCGCAATTGTAGATTGGATACAGTTGACAATTACACAACAGTTTCACCACACCCAAACCACAACAAAAAAGGTAGTTGAAATGGCAATCTGGAAAGGCGTTTTTCCCGCAGTCACCACCAAGCTGACCGAGGCTGGCGAAGTCGATTTGGTGGCCACCCGAGCCAGCATTGATCGCCTGATCAATAGCGGCGTTTCCGGCGTTATCGTCCTGCCGATGCTGGGCGAGAATGCGTCCATGAGCCTGCCGGAGCGTGAGTCGGTTATTCGCGCGGCGGTCGAAGTCGCCGCCGGCCGCGTGCCCGTGCTGTGCGGGCTTGCCGAAATCACCCTGCACACCGCGAAGAAACATGCAGCGCTCTACAAGAGCTTTGGTGCACAAGGCCTGATGGTTTTCCCCAGCCTGGGCTACAAGACCGACCACCGTGAAACGGTGGAGTGGTACAAGGGCATCGCCAGTGCCACCGACCTGCCCATCATGATCTACAACAATCCGATCGCCTATGGGGTCGACTGCACCCCGGCGATCCTGGCGGATCTGGTGGATACTCCCGAGATTGTCTGCGTCAAGGAAGAAACCGGAGACATTCGGCGTGTGACCGACATGTACGTGGCCTTTGGTGATCGCTTCAGTATCTTTTGCGGGGTCGACGACCTGATCGTCGAAAGCAGCGCGCTGGGCGTTACCGGTTGGGTATCGGGCATGACCAACGTGTGGCCGGCGCAGTGCGTGAAGCTCTTTGATCTGTGCGCCCAGCAACGCTTCAGTGAAGCCCGCGAGCTGTACCACATCCTCACGCCGTCCTTTCATCTGGATGTACACGTCAAGCTGGTGCAATACATAAAACTGGCCGAGCACCTGGTTTACGGCGCTCCGGAGTGGACACGCGCGCCACGCCTGGCGCTGGTCGGCCAGGAGCGCGAGTACGTGATCAGCACCGTGCAGAAAGCTATCGACATACTCGCTGTTCGCGGGTAACCCCCACGGGCCCCTGCGCCTTGGCCAGGGGCCCGCTCCCTAAACAGAGACCCACACTCTCATTTGCATCGAGCGAGGCTTGCTATGTCCATTTCCGGTGAAATGCTGATCGGCCAGACGACAGTTCGCGGTAAAAACGGGCAGATCCATGGGATCAACGCCGTTACAGGTGAAACGTTGGCGCCGGCTTTCGGTGGCGCCACGCCAGACGATCTCGAAAATGCTTGTGCCTTGGCGCAGGCGGCTTTCGATACTTACCGCGAAACGTTGCCAGAGCACCGAGCGGTTTTCCTGGAAACCGTCGCCCGTAATATCCTCGCGCTGGGTGATGCATTGGTCGAGCGCTGCATGGCCGAAACCGGGTTGACGCGTGAGCGACTCGAAGGCGAGCGGGCACGCACGGTCAACCAGCTTGCGCTGTTCGCATCAGTCGTGCGCGAGGGCAGTTTTCTCGACGTGCGTATCGATCCGGCACGCCCTGAACGCACGCCACTGCCTCGCGCGGATATCCGCCTGCGCAATATTGGCATTGGCCCGGTTGCCGTATTCGGCGCCTCCAACTTCCCGCTGGCATTTTCGGTTGCAGGGGGCGATACCGTGTCCGCACTGGCCGCCGGCTGCCCCGTGATCGTCAAGGCGCATTCGGCGCATCCAGGCACCTCTGAGCTGGTGGGCCAGGCGATTCAACGATCGGTACGCGAATGCAATCTTGCAGAGGGTGTGTTTTCCCTGATATTCGATTCGCAGCACAGCATCAGCCAGGCATTGGTTGCCGACCACCGAATCAAGGCTGTCGGTTTCACAGGCTCGCAACACGCAGGCGTCACCTTGATGAATATCGCGGCGGCACGCAGGGAGCCTATCCCGGTCTACGCGGAGATGAGCGCGATCAACCCCGTCGTACTGCTGCCCCATGCGCTGGCCGAGCGTAGCGCGCTTATCGCTGACACCTTTATCGCCTCGCTCACCGTGGGCGCAGGCCAGTTCTGTACAAACCCGGGATTGATCCTGGCGATCGAAGGTCCGCCACTCGCCGCCTTCGAGCAGGCGGCAATCACTGCCCTGAGTGCAGTACCTGCTGCAACCATGCTGACGCGCGGGATCTACGAAGGCTTTTGCGAGGGTGTCGAAAAACTGCGGGCGCAGTCTGGTGTTGAGCTACTTGGCCGAGGCCGACCGGGTGAGTGTCTTCAAGGGCAGGCCGCGCTGTTCGCTACCCGTGCGCATGCGTTCCTGGCACACACCGCACTGCGCCACGAAGTGTTTGGCGCCTCGTCCCTGATTGTTCGCTGCCCTGATGCAGACACATTGCTGCAGGTGATTGAAGCGTTGGAGGGGCAGCTGACGATTGCGGTTCACGCGAGTGCCGACGATTACCCCCTCCTCGGTACGCTGGTGCCGACCCTGGAGAAAAAGGCTGGCCGCATTCTGCTCAATGGTTTTGGTACCGGCGTGGAGGTGTGTCACGCCATGGTGCATGGCGGCCCTTTCCCGGCCACGTCAGACCCTCGCACCACCTCGGTGGGCAGCCTGGCAATCAATCGTTTTTTGCGACCGGTGTCTTACCAGGATTTCCCCGAGACGTTGTTGCCCCCAATACTCCAGGACGCCAACCCATTCGGCATCAGCCGCCGAGTGGACGCCCGGACTGAACCCTGACTGAGCATCGGGGTTGAAATGTTTCGCGCGCAGCTACTGGAAGGGTCCTACATCGGTGCGCCTGGGTTATGATCGACCGATAAGGATCACGAATCCTGGATCCATTCACCTGTCAGTAGTTGAAGAATGTCTAAAAAACAGCCTGCGCCCAACCTGCGCATCAAACGTCAAAGCTTGCCCGAAACCCTGGCGGAATCCTTGCGTGAGCGGATTCTCAACGGAGAGTTCAAGGAAGGTGAGTCGCTGATCCAGGAAACGATAGCAACCGAGTACGGCGTCAGCCGCATGCCGGTGCGCGAAGCGTTCAAGGAACTGGAAGCCTCCGGCCTGATCACGACGCAGATTCATAAAGGATCGGTGGTCAAGTCCATTCCCCTGGAGCAGATCGCGGAGCTGTTTGATCTGCGCGCATTGCTGGAACCGGAGCTGCTGGAACGCTCCCTGCCGAACATGACGGATGCACACTTCGCAGCTACCAAACAACTGCTGCCGCAACTCGAAGCCGCCTACCTGGACGATGACATTGCGCAATGGGGCAAGCTCAACTGGCTGTTTCATGAAAGCCTGTACGCTGCGGCTGACCGTGTGCAAACGCTGGCTATCGTTCAAGGCATCAACATTCAAACGGATCGTTACATCCGTTTGCAGCTGTTGCTGACGGCCGGAAAAAAAGAAGCCGAAGTCGACCACCGTGAGCTGCTCAAACTGTGTGAGAGCGGCGATGTGAAAAAAGCAGTCCAGTTCCTGCGCAAGCACATTCAGCGCGCCGGCGCCGACCTGGTCACCCTGCTCAAGAAAAAATGCGACAAAGAAATCCAGGCTTGAACGCAAGCGGGAACAGAAGCTTGTAGTGAGCGGGCTTGTCCCGCGCCGGGTGGCGAAGCCGCCCCAAAATCAGTCGCCTCAACTTCAAATGACGCACCGCAGCGTCCCGATTGGGGCCGCTTCGCGGCCCAGCGCGGGGCAAGCCCGCTCACTACAGGCTTCAACCCAGTTGAAACCCATGCGCCAACGGATCACGCTCATCCACAAAGATCGTGTTATGGCCGATGACCTGAGCCCAACCCGCGACGCTCGGCATGATGCCCGGGAAAGCACCAACTTCTGTCGCTGACTCGACCCGACAGTCAAACAGCGTGCCGATGATGCTCTCGTGGACAAACTCATCGCCCACCTTCAAGCGGTTGCGCGCGACCAACTGCGCCATGCGCGCCGACGAACCGGTGCCGCACGGCGAACGATCAATGGCCTTGTCGCCATAAAACACCGCGTTGCGCGCATGGGCGCGCGGGTTTCTGGGTTTGTCGCACCACATCACATGGCTGACACCCTGAATACGGCTGTCCAGCGGATGCACCGGCGACAGCAGCGCCTGCGCCGCCTGGCGCACCAGCGGGCTCAGCCTGACGATGTCGCTGACGGTCATTGAATCCAGGCCCGCCCAACCTACCTGCGGCTCGATGATGACGTAGAAATTCCCACCGTAGGCCAAGTCGACGTTCAATTGACCCAGGGTCGGCACCTCAAGCTCAACGTCGGCAGCGTGCAGGTAGCTGGCAACGTTATAGAGGCGAACCTGCTCTACCGTTTCACCATTCCTTACATAGTCGATTGCGACACGCCCCGCCGGCGCCTCGATTGCCAACGTGCCTTCGATTTTCGGCCTCACCAGGCCTGCTTCCAGCGCCGCCGTCACCGTACCGATGGTGCCGTGACCGCACATGGGCAGGCAACCACTGACCTCGATGAACAACACGCCGATGTCGCAATCTTCACGCGACGACGGATACAAAATGCTGCCTGACATCACATCGTGACCCCGGGGCTCGAACATCAAGGCCTGCCGCACCCAATCATGTTCACGCTGGAAAATCAGGCGTTTCTCAGCCATCGAGACATTGGGCAACAAAGGTCCTCCGGCAGTAATAACGCGCACGGGATTACCGCAGGTGTGGGCATCGATGCAAAAGAACGTATGACGAGACATAGGCACTTCCTTTTAGATGGAGTTGAAACGGCTGATTGCATAGGGTGCAAGGTCGACCAGAGACGGCTTGCCCAGGGCGATGTCGCTGACCAACCGCCCGGTTGTCGCAGCCTGCGTCAGGCCGAGGTGGCCATGGCCAAATGCATAGATTACGTTGGCGTTACGCGGCGACACGCCGATGACGGGCAAGCTGTCAGGGGTAGCCGGGCGATGTCCGGCCCAGCACGTGCCGCCCTCCGTCCGCAGCCCGGGGAGGTATAGACCGGCCAGCCTGGCCAAGGCCTGCGAACGCTCGAAATTCGCCGGGGCGTGCAGCCCGCCGAACTCAGCCGCGCCGCCAATTCTCAAGCCACAGCTCAATGGCGTGGCGACGAAATGGCGTTCGGCGAAAATGACTTCCCTGGACAGGGCGACACCCGGCGTCGGCAGCGTGGTGTTGTAGCCTCGCTCGCTTTCCAGCAAGACCTTGTCGCCAACACACCGAGCCAGCAGACCGGACCACGCACCGGCCGCTACCACGACTTTGTCGGCCAATAACCTGCGGCCATCGCTCAGGCTCACCGAGACGGTGTCGCTCTCCAGGCCCGAATGGATACCGCAGACCTCGCCGACCTGGATAGAAAGGCCTCGGGCTACCAATGACTGGCGCAACTTATCGACCAGGACTTTAGGGTCCTTGACGTGCGACCACTGCGGCGTAAACACACCACGGGTAATTGACGGACCGAGCGCCGGTTCGATGTCGCGTACTTCGTTACCATTCAGCGCGTGCACCTCAATACCGCAAGCTCGCTTGAGGTCCCACTGCGCTGCATCCTTGTCGAATGCGGCCGCTTTTTCGTAAACCGTCAGTGCGCCAAATTGCTGAAGCTCTTCGTGCAGGCCATGTTCGGCGAGCAGTGGTAGAAGGTCTTCATAGACCCGGGCGTGAAGCACCGCCAATGCCGCCGCGATGCGCTTGACCTCCGACGGCTTGCCCGCGCTGGCGAAACGCAGCAGCCACGGCATCAGCCTGGGCGCATGGCTTGGGCGTATCGCCAAGGGCCCCAGTGGGTCCAGCAACCAGCCGGGCACCTTCCAGAACAATCCCGGAACCGACGCCGGAATCACTTCAGTGACCGCGATGCCACCGGCATTGCCGAACGACGCCTTGTCACCTTCGGGGTCGCGGTCGACCACGGTGACTCTGACGCCTTCCTTCAGCAGGTGATGCGCCGTTGCGAGCCCCACGATACCGGCGCCTATGATGATGACGTGCCTCATGAATCACACCCTTCTCAGATGAAACAGATGCGCCAGTGAAATCCGATCAGGGTCGGATCGACCGGCAAAATGGCCTTGTGTAGATTGGATACACTAAACATAGCCTGTCAACCTACTACTTCTCGTCTGCCAAACGCTGAAACAATTCATAGCCTGCAACATCTTTTTTATAGCCATTAACCAACTGAAATATCTAACTATTTTTTGATAAATAGAGGTTTTTATACTGCGCGCTTTGAAAAAAAGACCCTATCGCTCTTTTTCCGCTAATAAACATTTGGTAGATTTTTTTGGACTTAGAAGATTGGATACAACCTACACTTCAACTTCACCCCTAAAAACAATGCCAACCAGATCGGGGATCCACATGAACATTGCACGCCACGTAAGCGCCTCTCTCCTGCTCGCCCTCGCCGGCACCACCTTCATGGCTTCAGCCGTTGCCAACTCGACCCTGGACCAGGTTATTTCGTCCAAAACCCTGCGGTGCGGCGTGCAGCTCGACTATCCACCGGCGGGCTTTCGCAACCGCGCCAACGAGCCGGATGGCTACGATGTTCAGTACTGCAAGGACATGGCCCATGCCCTCGGGGCGAAGGCTGTCATTGTCGAGACGCCCTCCTCCGAGCGCATCCCAGCACTGGTATCCAATCGTATCGACGTGCTGATTGCCTCCGCCTCGATCTCTCCCCAGCGCGCCATGAGCGTGAGCTTTTCCCAGCCCTACGTGAACTACACCAACGTAGTGCTCACCCGCAAAGGCGCCAATATCGAGAGCTTTCAGGATTTGAAAGGCCGCCACATTGGCGGTGTCACGGGCACGACAACCGAGCAGGAGCTCCAGGTGCTGCGCAAAGGCTGGAATGACCAGAACGGCAGCTACACGGGTTTCGGCAGCGAAGCGGAAGGCTACCTGGCACTGGCCCAAGGCAAGATCGACGGCGTGATCATCGGAAACGCATCGGCGGCAGCGCTGGTTCAGAGCGGTCAATTTCCTACGCTCGCGATCAAGGGCGTCGCGCCTACGCCTCCCGACCTGTGCGGCATCGCCGTGAAAAGGTCGGACACGCAGATGCTCAACTGGGTGAAGACCTTTGTCTGGGCCCAGGTCAAGAACGGGCGCTACAGAGAGTTGTATGCGCAGTACTTCGGTGAAGGCCAGGCGCCTTCGCTCACGGTAGCCGGCGTGGACTACTAACCCACCCTTCGAGCGGCCCGTTTCGGCCGCTCCTGCCCGGAGTCTGCGCTATGTTTGGATACACGTTTTACTGGTCCATGGTCTGGGAAAAGCTTCCCGAGCTAATCGAGGGCGCCAAAACGACACTGGTCCTGACCGTACTTTCGATGGTCATCGGCACATTGATCGCCCTTGCGCTGACCTTGTTGCGCAAACACGAAAAAGGCTTCGGCAACGCCCTTGCCACTTCCTGGGTTGAAGTCGCCCGCAATACCCCGGCGCTGTTTCAGGTGTACATGATTTATTTCGGCCTGGGTGCGCTGGGGCTGCACTTCTCCAGCTACACGGCGATGCTGTTGGCGTTGTCATTCAACAACGCGGGGTACCTGGCCGAGATCTTTCGCGGAGGGCTGCAGGCCATTCCAAAACAACAACACACGGCCGCGCGATCACTGGGTATTTCGTCGTTCGCCGCCTACACCCATGTGGTTTTTCCGCAGTTGTTCAGAATCGTCTATTTCCCGTACGTTAACCAGCTCAACTGGGCACTGCTTAACAGTTCGCTGGGCATGATCATCGGCTTGCGCGAGCTCACGGGTGCAACGCAGGCTGCGCAGTCCGAATCATTCAGGACGTTCGAGTTCTTCATCATCGCTGCGGTGATGTACTACCTCATGTCCAAGCTGATCGAGGGCGGCGCCCGACTCACTTTCTGGCGCGTTTTCAAGGGGTAGACAACCATGCAATTTCAATTGGCGTATTCAGGTTTGCACTGGGGCGATATTCCGTTTGTGCTGACCGGCATCTGGCACACCTTGTTACTCACGCTGCTGGCCACGTTTTTTGGCACCGTGCTTGGCCTGCTGGTCGGCTGGCTTCGCCACGAATCAGTCGTCGCCCGGCTCGCACTGGCGCCGTTCGTCAATGTCCTTCGCAGCATCCCGCTGATCATCCAGTTCATCCTGGTCAACAGCCTCTTCGCCATGGCCGGTTTCGGGATAAGCCCATTGTTCATCGGCGTCATCGTTCTGAGTCTCTACATGGGAATGCTGACCTCGGAGCTGGTCCGTTCGGGCTTGCAATCGGTCCGGCCCCAATTGAAAAAGGCCAGCCGGTCACTCGGGCTGAGCTACTGGCAGACGCTGCGCCACGTATCCGCGCCTCTTGCCTTGCGCACCTTGTTTCCTGGCTGGATCGGCACGGTGATAGGCCTGACCAAAGATACCGCGCTGGTGAGTGTGGTGGGCTATATCGAGCTGCTCAGAGCCTCGCAGATCCTTATCAATCGCTCCAATGAAGCACTCCTGGTGCTCGCGGGTACCGGGCTCTTCTATTTTGCAATCTGCTACCCCATTTCCCGCTACAGCCGCCATCTTGAAAAGGTAATGCGCCATGATTGATATCACGGACGTCCGCAAAAGCTTCGGCCCCATCGAAGTCATCAAGGGCGTCAACCTGACGAT
The DNA here is from genome assembly GCF_001983175.1 of Pseudomonas cedrina subsp. cedrina. Lineage (GTDB taxonomy): Bacteria > Pseudomonadota > Gammaproteobacteria > Pseudomonadales > Pseudomonadaceae > Aquipseudomonas > Aquipseudomonas cedrina. The sequence continues at coordinate 54,803 of NZ_MNPW01000016.1, read as the reverse complement.
CCGCAAAAGTGAAGTCTTGTGCCTGATCGGCGCCAGTGGCTCCGGGAAGTCCACCTTGCTGCAATGCATCAATGGCCTGGAGCCGATCCAAGGCGGCAGAATCGTGGTCGACGGTACGGATGTGCACGCCAAGGGAACGGACCTGAATAAGCTGCGCCAGAAACTCGGCATCGTGTTTCAGCAATACAACGCGTTCCCCCACCTCACCGCCCTGGAAAACGTGGCGCTGGCACCGCGCCTGGTCAAGAAGATCCCCAAGGCCCAAGCCATGCAATTGGCCCATGAGCACTTGAGTTTCGTCGGCCTGGGCAATCGTGCGGACATGCGCCCCGCAAGCCTGTCCGGAGGCCAGCAGCAACGGCTGGCAATCGCACGCGCCCTGGCGATGCAGCCCGACTACATGTTGTTCGACGAAGTCACCTCCGCCCTCGACCCCGAGCTGGTGGGAGAAGTGTTGGATACCATCCGCAAACTCAAGGACTCCGGCATGACCCTGATCATGGTGACCCACGACATTGCCTTCGCGCGCGAATCCGCAGACCGGATTGCGTTCTTCGATAACGGGCTGATCTGTGAAGTCGGTGACGCTCGCCAGGTCGTCAATGAGCCACGGGAGGACAGGACTCGGCAGTTCCTCCAGCGCGTATTGCACTGACAGGAGCCACCGGGTTTGCCCGTTAACAGTCTTTGACAGTTTTTCGACAAAGCTGTCAAAGACCTCCGGGCGCCGTGCCCCTAGCATTCCGGCATCCAAACCACCTGCCGGGTGCTCTTCATGCTTCGCACATTGCGCAGTATTCCGTTGCTCGGTTGCCTGTTGGGCAGTATCGGCTGCCATGGGCAGCCGCCTGCTCCGCCGTCGATCCCCAAGGGCGACTACAGCGCGATTATCCGCTACCTGCAAAACCGCATCCCCCGTGACATGGCCCAGGCCAGTACCCCAGGCCTGTCGATTGCTCTGGTCAACGGCCAGGAGTTGATCTGGGCCCGTGGGTTCGGCATGGCCGACAAAGCCAAGGGCCTGCCGGTGACGCCGAACACCGCCTTCCGGGCCGGCGCGATCTCCAAGCTACTCACCGCCAGCGCCGCCCTGCAACTGGTTGAACAGCAGCGACTGGCGCTGGACGCGCCGATCCAGCAGACCCTGCGCGAATTCCATGTGCGCTCGCGCTTCCACACCGACCAGCAGGCCGCCGACCGCGATATCACCTTGCGTCGCCTGCTCAGCCACCAATCCGGCTTGCCCAGCGAGCACCTGCGCGACCTTCACAATCGCTACGCCATGGGGCAGATGCCGATGCGCCTTTCAGGCGTCTGGCTGAGCACACCGCCTGGCACGCAGGTGGCCTATTCCAACCTGGGGTACGCGCTGGTGGGCGCGGCCATCGAGCGCAGCAGCGCAAAAGAATTTGAAGTCCAGCTGCAACACAGCCTGCTCAAACCGCTGCAGATGGACCGCGCAAGCTTTGTCGGGACTGCTGCACAAACAGCCTATCGCGCCCAGGGCTATCAGGACGGTATCGCCAGCACCGACGCGCAAGTCCGTGACCTGGCAGCCGGCGGCTTGTGGGCCAGCCCCAGGGAACTTGGCCATTACGTGCAGATGCTCTTTGCCAAAGGGCTCTACAAAGGCAACCGGGTGATGGCCAGCCGCTCCATCGATGAAATGTTCACCCAACAGAACACCGGCAACGCCCTGGACTTCGATTGCCAGATCGGCCTGGCCTGGTTTCTTGCGCCCTGCGGTGGCGAGCCGGTGGGCCGTGGCGTTCGTGCCTTCCAGCACAGCGGCGGTGGTGATGATTTTGCCGCGCAACTGACGCTGCTGCCGGACCAACAGCTGGCCGTGATCATCATGGCCAATGACAGCAATGCCGAAGATATGGTCGCCACACTGGCCACCGATACCCTGCGCCTGATGCTCCAGGCGCAAACCGGCGAGCCGGTGTGCGGCGACGACTGCCAGGCGCCCCGCCACGGGCTCAAGTTGCGCCAGGTGCCGGCCGCCGTCGACCGCCAACGCCTGGCCGGGTTCTATGCCACCGCCTGGGGCGTGTTTCGGATCAAGGAGGACGCCCATCGGCTGCACGGCGAGCTGGCCGGCCATGACTTCGAGCTGCTGCGTGACGATCAAGGCTGGCTGCGCGCGCAAAAAAAGGTCCTGGGCTTTTGGCTCAAGGACCTGGGTGAACTGGGTCGCGTGCAGCTCGACGTCATCACCGTGCAAGGTCGACAGATGCTCACCGCGCGCAACCATGGCCAGCGCGTTGCCATTGGTGAGCGCATCAACCCGCCGCCGCTGCCGCTGGCCTGGGCCGACACCATCGGCACCTATCAAGTGCTCAATACCCACGAACCCGATGCGCCGTTGAGCGGCATCAGTGTGCGCCTGGAAGAAGGTTTCCTGGTGATTCGCGGCCAACTGCACGACGAGCCGCTGACCGACTACATCCTGCTGCCCGTGGACAACGCCCATGCGGTGCTCGCCGGCACCGGCTACGGCCTGGGCGACACCGTCAGCCGCCAGGTCAACGGCCTGAGCGCTTCGGGCTACTCCTTCAAACGTACCCACCCCTCCTTGAGTTTCTGAGCCCATGAAAACCCTGATGAATGCCAAACACCTTTGCCTGTCCTTCACGTCCCTGTGCTTGCTGACCGGCGTCGACAGCGTGATGGCCGAGGACTGGGCCTACAGCCTCAAGGCCGGCGTGGCCAACCTGCCGCGCTACAGCGGCAGCGACGAGCGCAGGACCACGCCCGTGGTCGGCGCAGCCATCGTCAGCCCCTGGGGGATTTTCCTCGACACCGACAAAGGCCTGGGCTGGGGCTACGAAGGCCATGCGTTGAGCTTCAGCGCCTACGTGGGCGCCAGCGAATCGCGCAAGGATAAAAGCGCGTCCATGCACGCGGGTTCCAAACGCCTCAAAGGCATGGGCGAGATCAAGTCGCGTGCGCAAGTGGGGGTCAGTGCTCGCTACAACCTGGGCCGCATGATAGTCGGCGCCACCCTGGAGCACGCCCTCAAGGAAGATGACCACAAGGACAGCGGCAAAGCGTTTACCCACCTGGAGCTGAGCCTCGGCACCCAGCTGTACGAAGGCCGCTACGGCTCCGTCGATGCCAGCCTCAGCAGCCATTTTGGCGACCGCAACTACCTGCAGACCTGGTACGGCGTGACCACCGGCCAGGCCGCGCGCAGCCGCTTCAACGCCTACAAGGCGGGTGCGGGCAATATCAGCAATGGCATGAACCTGGTATGGAGCCTGCCGATCAGCGAGCACACCCGGTTCTCGACCTTGCTGGACGTGCAGTACCTGGCGGATGAAGCGGGCAAAAGTCCGATTGTGGAGCGGCGACTGCAGACGTCGGTGATGGGCGTGATCGAATACACCTTCTAGCCGTTGTACGCCCATGTCATCCGGAACGACGCCCCGCCCCACTCCGAATCCAGCACTTGCACCTGGCCGCCGTGCCACTGCGACACCCGCTGCACCAGCGCCAGGCCCAGGCCGAAGCCGCCGGTGCGACGGTCGCGGCTGGCGTCCAGGCGCATGAAAGGCTGGAAGATCCTCGAGCGGCCCTCCTCCGGCACGCCGGGGCCGTCGTCGCACACCCGCACTTCGTAGCCGCTGCCGAACTTGACCAGCGAGACCTCCACGCGGCGCTCGGCGTAGCGGATCGCGTTGCGCAGCAGGTTGATCACCGCACGCGCCATGAAGCGCGGTTCGATCTCGATAAAATCCACCTCACAGGTGCGCAACGACAGTTGGATGCCGGCCGCCTCAGCCTCCAGCGCCACGCTGCCGATCACACTGTCGAGCCAACTGTGGGCCTCGATGCGCTCGCGGGTGACCTGGGTGGCGCCACGCTCCAGGCTGGCGTAGGTGAGCAGCTCAGAGACCATTTCTTCCAGCTCGCCGAGGTCGGCATACATGTCCGCGATCAATTCACTGCGCTGGCGCGGGTCGCTCTGCTGCTTGAGCTGGTCAAGCTCGAACGACAGGCGTGCAATCGGCGTGCGCAGTTCATGGGATACGGCGTTGGTCAAGTCGCGCTGGTTGGCGATCAGGCTTTCGATGCGCTCAGCCATTTGGTTGAAATGCCCGGCCAACGCGCGCACGGTGGAGCGGCGCGGCAACAGGATGCGTGAGCTGAGGTCGTTGTTGCCAAAGCGTTGCGCCGCCAAGCGAATGTGTTCCAGGTCGCGCCAGTGCGGACGCACCCAGAAATACAGCACGATCGCCAGGCTCAACCCCAGCAGGCCGTAGGCCCACAGGTACAGCCATTTGGGCTCTTCGGGCAGCTTGATATTGAGCAGTTGCGGGCCGCCGTCGATCGTGGCGATGAACTCCATGAAATCGCCACGTACCACCAACTGCCCATCCGCCAGCAATTGCCGCTCGCGTTGGCTCAACCCCAGTTCATCGCGCTGCACCAGGTCCAGACGCAGGCCGTAATAGGGCTGCAGCTCGCGCACCCGGGCCTCGCGGGCACTCGCCGGCAGCGGTCGCAACTGCTCGACCAAACCATAGGCCGGGCCACGCATGGCTTCGCGGTTAAAGGTTTCATTGGCTTCAGGCAGCAGCTCGTCGTAAGTGTAGTTGACCAGCCAGATCGCCCCCGCCAGGCCCAGCGCCAAGATGATGTACAGGCGGATATAGAGCCGCAGCATCTAGACCTCCCACGCGAACGGGTTGAACAGGTAGCCCTTGCCCCAGATGGTCTTGATGCACACCGGCTCGCGCGGGTTGTCGTTGAGTTTGCCGCGCAGTTTGCTGATATACACATCGACGCTGCGGTTGAGGCCATCGAAGGCAATGCCGCGCATACGGTTGAGGATGTCATCGCGGGACAGGATCGTGCCCGAATTGCTGGCCAGCAGCCACAGCAGCTCGAACTCCATGGTGGTGAGGTCGATCTTGTCGTCGCCCAGGCTGACCACCCGGCAACTGCGGTCGATGGACAAGCGCCCGAAGGCCAGGGCCCCGCGCACCGTCGGCTCCGGCGCCTGCCGCCGTTGCAGGGCGCGCAGACGGGCCAGCAACACGGGGGGCCTGATCGGTTTGATCACGTAGTCGTCGGCACCGGACTCCAGGCCAAGGATATGGTCCAGGTCGTCTTCCTTGGCCGTCAGGATCACGATCGGCGTGTCGGACACCGCGCGGATCCCGCGGCATACATGCAGGCCGCTCTGGCCGGGCAGCATCAGGTCGAGCACGACGATCTTCGGCTTGAAGTCCAGGAACGCCGCCAGGGCTTCGTCGCCGCGGTGCTCCACGCGCACCTCGAAACCATGCTGCGACAGGAAATGCGCGATCAGCCCTGCCAGTTTTTCGTCGTCTTCAACGAGCAAGACCTTGCCCAGCCCCAGGTTTTCCATAGATTCTCAGTGTGCCGACGCGGATTGAAGAGCAGGCATTATAGGTGGCAAGCTGGGCAACCCGAGCAGCTGGCCAGCATTGGTCGACGAAGCTTCATGCTTTTAAGAGTTTTTAACAAATAACCCGCACTCTTTAACACCACCCACAGGCAGCCGTATGCGCAAGGATTACCTGGCGTTCTTTGTATCACTGTTCCTGTCACGGCTGGCCGACCAGATTCTGCTGTTTATCGTGCCATTGATTGTGTTCCAGACCACCCAGAGCGTCGCCTGGGCCGGGCTGGCGTTTTTTGTCGAATCGCTGCCACGTTACCTGGCATTCCCCGTGTGCGGCGCATTGTGCGACAGGTTCGCACCGGCGCGCATCCTGCATATCAGCCAGGTTTACCGGGCGCTGGCCTGTGTGCTGGCGGTCGCCTTGTACGCGGTGTTCGGCGGTATTTACTGGATCGTGCTGCTCTCGGCGCTGTGCGGGGTACTGACCACCCAGGGCATCATGGCGCGGGAAGTGCTGATGCCGCGTGTCTTCGGGCAATACACTTACGCCAAGACCCTCTCCTATTCTCAGATTGCCGACCAGGGCGGCCTGGTGCTCGGCCCGCTCATCGCGGCCTTGATGCTGGAGGTGTGGGCCTGGCATTGGGTGGTGCTGGGGATCGCCGGGCTGTTTGTGCTGGCCGACCTGGCGATGTTGATCTGGCAGCGCAATACCACGGTGAACCTGGAGCGGTTCGATCAGCACACGGGGACCTGGCTGCAACCACTGCGTATCGCCTTCGGGCATATCCGCAACTTGCCGGAACTCAAGCGGATCATTGCCCTCGCGGTCGGTGTGAACCTGATCATCGGCGTGACGCTGGCCACCTCGGCAGCGATGGTCACGGGGCAATTCGCCGCCGGCAAAGAGGCCTACGCGCTGTTGCAGGCGGCCGGCGCGGGGGTGACGATTGCCATCCTGTTTTACCTGGCACGCGCCACCCTGGCGTTGAAAGTGCTGGGCGGGCTGTCGTACTCGATGATCGTCGTCGGGGCACTGGTCATGGCATTCAGTCCAGACCTGTGGGCCTATAGCCTGGGCTTCCTGCTGGTCACCGGCTTCGACAAGATGTTCAATGTGTACATGCGCAGCACGCGTCAGCGGGTTATCCCCGCGCAGGATTTCGGCAAAACGGTGGGCGTCATCACGCTGCTCAACAACCTGGCGCAACCCTTGGCCGGTCTCGCGATTGCGGTGCTGGCCGCGCCCTTGACGACCCAGACGGTGATCCTGCTGCTGACCGGGGTCAGCGCATTGATCGGCGTGGCCGTGGCTTCAGGCTGGCACGCCACTGTGAAAGCGGAACTCGACGTCGGGTGATTCGATCAGTGCCTGCTCGGCCGCCCTCACCCGCTCGATGACCTGGGCGATGTCCTTGGCGTCGCCGTACTGGTACGCCAGCTTCAGGTAACCCTGGAAGTGTCGCGCCTCGCTTTTCAACAGGCCGAAGTAGAACTTGCCGAGTTCTTCGTCCAAATGCGGCACCAGTGCTTCGAAACGCTCGCAACTGCGCGCTTCGATAAAGGCGCCCACTACCAAAGTGTCCACCAGCTTGACCGGCTCGTGACTGCGCACGACCTTGCGCAAACCGGAGGCATAACGCCCGGCATGCAACTGGCGCAGCTCCACCTTGCGCTTCTTGATCAGGCGCATGACTTGCTCATGGTGCACCAGCTCTTCGCGGGCCAGGCGCGACATCATGCTGATCAGGTCAACATGGCCGTGGTACTTGGCGATCAGGCTCAGGGCGGTGCTGGCGGCCTTGAATTCGCAGTTCTTGTGGTCGATCAGCAGGGTTTCCTGATCGGCCAGCGCGGCCTGGACCCAGGCATCAGGGGTGCGGCAACCGAGGAATTCGTGGATTTCTGGCAGGTTCATCGGGCTCACGGGCAAAAGCATCACAAAAGGGCGCCGATTATACCGACCGCGCCGCAGACCACCAGTCGCGGGCCTTGATGCGCATCAACATGACGTGTGCCGCGCAGCAACTATAGTTGTTGCCTATGCCCCTTCCTGGAGATCCCGACCATGCAAGCTATCCGCAGCATCCTGGTGGTCATCGAGCCCGAACATTCGGAAAGCCTGGCCCTCAAGCGTGCCAAGCTGATCGCCGGCGTCACCGGCGCGCACCTGCATTTGCTGGTCTGCGACAAACAGCATGAGCATTCAGCGCTGTTGAGCCTGCTCAAATCGGGCTTGCAGGAAGACGGCTACAGCGTCAGCACCGAGCAGGCGTGGAACACCAGCCTGCATGAAACCATCATCGACGTGCAGCAGGCCGAAGGGTGCGGGCTGGTGATCAAGCAGCATTTTCCCGACAGCCCGCTGAAAAAAGCCCTGCTGACGCCTGCGGACTGGAAACTGCTGCGTTATTGCCCGTGCGCGGTGCTGCTGGCCAAGACGGCGACGCCGTGGACGGATGGCGTCATCCTGGCGGCGATTGATGTGGGCAACACCGATGCTGAACATCAGCAGTTGCACAACACGATCATCGACCACGGCTTTGAAATCGCCAGCCTGGCCAAGGCGCAGTTGCATGTGATCAGCGCCCATCCGTCGCCCATGTTGTCGGCGGCGGATCCGACGTTCCAGCTCAGGGAAACCATCCAGGCGCGCTACCGCGAACAGTGCAAGGCGTTTCAGGCGGAATTTGATGTGGACGACTCGCACCTGCATATCGAGGAAGGGCCGGCGGATGTGTTGATCCCGTTTGCCGCGCACAAGTGGCAGGCCGCCGTGACGATCATCGGTACCGTGGCGCGCACCGGGATCTCGGGGGCGCTGATCGGCAATACGGCGGAGGTGATACTGGATGCCGTGGAGAGTGATGTGCTGGTGCTCAAGCCGCAAACGTTGATGGATCATCTGGAGGAGCTGGCGACCCGCCCCTGATCGTCCAGACACAAACAATCAAAGGTGGGAGCTGGCTTGCCTGCGATAGCGGTGTGTCAGCAGCGGATACCTGGCCTGACCCACCGCGATCGCAGGCAAGCCAGCTCCCACAGTTTTGATCCATGTCGGTCAGTGGCCCAGTGCATCCTTCAGGAAACCGGGGGCGATATAGCGCTGGTAATGCGCTTCGGAGAGGATGAAGAACTCGCGGTCGATGGCATCCCGCAGTTCCGGCAAGGCCCAGTCGCGAAACTCCGGCAGCAGCACCATGCCATATGCCTCCAGATTGGAAATCACCCGCGCGCCCCGGGCGATCAACTGGTAGGCCCAGCAGTACTCGGACTGGTGCGGCACAAAGCGGATCTTGCGTTGCTCCAGCTGGCCGCGCAGGATCTTGGGGTCGAACACTTCCAGCTTGGCGACCATCACCTGCACCAGCAGTTGCTCCAACCGCAGCCAGACCGCGCGTTTTTCTTCTTCGTTATAGCCGTTCCACTGGATCACTTCATGGTGGAAACGCTTGCAGCCACGGCACACGAGATCGCCGTAAACCGTGGAGCACAGGCCGACGCAGGGGGTCTTGATGGTTTGGTGGGACATGGGCAACGACACGCAGATCAGCGAAACACTGCGCCATGTTAGCCCTTTGTCTAACCTTCATCACCCTGCAAACTTGGCGTGGCAACTTACCTTTAGCATTTTTTTGCCGTAGAATCACCCGGCCTTGTAAGGCGCCAATAATCCGCTGGAAGCTGTTTTCAAAGCGTCACGAGCACAGTCGTTCCTTCAGAACGGTGTTGGCGATGGTCAATGACTCGGTAGGTCATGCCCTCGCCAACCCTCATCAGCTCCGTTCTGCAGGCGTAAAACTTTGAAAGCAGCTTCTGTGAGAGATGCCGGCAGCGCTGGCTTTGCGGCCCAAAAAGCCCCCGAGCGCACGCGTGCCGGTCATTTCTGGATGAGCGTCCCGTGGGACCACTGATGAGGGTAATAACTGTGCTTGAAGCCTACCGCAAACATATCGAAGAGCGTGCCGCCCTGGGTATCGTTCCCCAGCCGCTTAACGCCGAACAAACCGCAGGCCTGGTCGAGCTGCTGAAAAATCCCCCGGCTGGCGAAGAAGAATTCCTCGTTGACCTGATCACCAACCGCATTCCACCAGGCGTTGACGAAGCTGCCTACGTCAAGGCCGGTTTCCTGTCCGCCCTGGCCAAGGGCGAAGCCACTTCCCCCCTGATCGACAAGAAGCGCGCCGTTGAACTGCTGGGCACCATGCAAGGCGGCTACAACATCGTGACCCTGGTCGAGCTGCTGGACGACGCCGAACTGGCACCTGTCGCCGCCACCCAGCTCAAGCACACCCTGCTGATGTTCGATGCGTTCCACGACGTGGCTGAAAAAGCCAAGAACGGCAACGAGCACGCCAAAGCCGTGCTTCAATCCTGGGCCGATGGCGAGTGGTTCAGCAACCGCCCTACCCTGGCCGACAAGATCAGCCTGCGCGTATTCAAGGTTACCGGCGAAACCAACACCGATGACCTGTCCCCCGCGCCGGATGCCTGGTCCCGTCCCGACATCCCGCTGCACGCCCTGGCCATGCTGAAGATGGCCCGTGAAGGCATCGTGCCGGACGAGCAAGGCAAGACCGGCCCGATGAAGCAGATCGAAGAGATGCGCGGCCAAGGCTTCCCGATCGCCTACGTTGGTGACGTGGTCGGCACCGGTTCCTCGCGTAAATCCGCGACCAACTCCGTGCTGTGGTTCTTCGGCGACGACGTCCCTTACGTGCCGAACAAGCGCGCCGGCGGCTTCTGCTTCGGCAGCAAGATCGCTCCCATCTTCTACAACACCATGGAAGATGCCGGCGCACTGCCAATCGAATTCGACGTTTCCAACATGAACATGGGCGACGTGATCGACCTGTACCCGCATGCCGGCAAGGTTTGCAAACACGGTACCGACGAAGTCATCACCACCTTCGAAATGAAGACCCCGGTGCTGTTGGACGAAGTTCGCGCCGGCGGCCGTATCCCGCTGATCATCGGTCGCGGCCTGACCGACAAGGCCCGTGCCGAACTGGGCCTGGGCCCTACCGACCTGTTCAAGCTGCCTGAAGCACCTGTCGACACCGGCAAGGGCTTCACCCTGGCGCAGAAAATGGTCGGCAAGGCGTGCGGCCTGCCGGAAGGCAAAGGCGTTCGCCCTGGCACCTACTGCGAACCGAAGATGACCACCGTGGGCTCCCAGGACACCACCGGTCCCATGACCCGTGATGAACTGAAAGACCTGGCGTGCCTGGGCTTCTCGACCGATCTGGTAATGCAGTCGTTCTGCCATACCGCGGCGTATCCAAAGCCGATCGACGTGACCACCCACCACACCCTGCCTGACTTCATCATGACCCGCGGTGGTGTATCGCTGCGTCCAGGCGACGGTATCATCCACAGCTGGCTGAACCGCATGCTGCTGCCGGACACCGTGGGTACCGGTGGCGACTCCCACACCCGTTTCCCGATGGGCATCTCGTTCCCGGCCGGTTCAGGCCTGGTCGCGTTCGCCGCAGCCACTGGCGTGATGCCACTGGACATGCCGGAATCGATCCTGGTGCGCTTCAAAGGCAAAATGAAACCTGGCATCACCCTGCGTGACCTGGTTCATGCCATTCCTTATTACGCGATCCAGTCCGGCCTGCTGACAGTCGAGAAGAAGGGCAAGAAGAACGCCTTCTCCGGCCGCATCCTGGAAATCGAAGGCCTGAACGACCTGACGCTGGAGCAGGCGTTCGAGCTGTCCGACGCCTCGGCCGAACGTTCGGCGGCCGGTTGCACCATCAAGCTGTCCAAAGAGTCCGTCACCGAGTACCTGAACTCCAACATCACCCTGCTGCGCTGGATGATCGGCGAAGGCTATGGTGACCCACGCACTCTGGAACGTCGTGCCCAAGCGATGGAAGCCTGGGTTGCCAACCCTGAGCTGATGGAAGCCGATGCCGACGCCGAATACGCCGAAGTCATCGAAATCGACCTGTCGGAAATCAACGAGCCGATCCTCTGCGCGCCGAACGACCCGGACGATGCCCGCCTGTTGTCCAGCGTTGCCGGCGAGAAGATCGACGAAGTGTTCATCGGTTCGTGCATGACCAACATCGGTCACTTCCGCGCTGCCGGCAAGTTGCTGGAGCAGGTCAAGGGCCAGTTGCCAACTCGCCTGTGGCTGTCGCCGCCGACCAAGATGGACGCTCACCAGTTGACCGAAGAAGGCTACTACGGCATCTACGGCAAGGCCGGCGCGCGCATGGAAATGCCGGGTTGCTCGCTGTGCATGGGTAACCAGGCACGTGTCGAGCCGAACTCGACCGTGGTATCCACGTCGACCCGTAACTTCCCGAACCGCCTGGGTGACGGCGCTAACGTCTACCTGGCTTCGGCCGAGCTGGCGGCAGTGGCTTCGACCCTGGGTCGCCTGCCTACCGTCGAGGAGTACATGGGCTACGCGGCGAAACTGGACACCATGGCCAGTGACGTCTACCGCTACCTGAACTTCGACCAGATCGCCGAGTTCCGCAAGATCGCAGCAAGCGCCAACATCCCGGTGATTCAAGCCTAAGGGTGTGTTGATGTGAAAGGCGCCGCGTATCGCAAGATACGCGGCGCTTTTTTTTGCCTGCCCAGTATCAAAATACAAGCTTGCGCCCGCCCCACAAAGCGCTGTCCCAGGCTGAAAAAACGCCGGCTGCCAACAGCCTTTCTGCAACGACCTACCAGATCAGGTAGTTGTTCCTCACCGCCTTGAAGGCTAAAACTCTCTACACCCTGATGCCTGTGTCATGGGAACCATCTGCTCTGGATGTACTTCGCGCTGTAAGCCGTACCACTTCTAATAAAAGTCACCAAGCCCTGCCCTCGACACCCGAGTCCGGTGACAGGGACGCTCTCGCCCGTTTTTTGTGCTTACTGGAGGTGTGTTATGTCGCGTAGCCAATATGTGATCAAGAAGGTCTTCAAGCATTATTCGGTGTCGGTGGAACACATCGGCGATGCTCCTGATAAAAAGAACGTACTGCTGGTCAACGGTGCCATGGCCACGACGTCGGCCTTTGCCCGTACCAGCAAATGCCTGGCCGAACACTTCAATGTTGTGCTGTTTGACTTGCCGTTCGCTGGAAACTCACGTGCTCACAACCCTGACCGATGCCTGGTGACCAAGGACGACGAAGTGCAGATCCTGCTGGCATTGATCGAGCGCTTCAACATTCACCACCTGGTTTCCGTCTCCTGGGGGGGCCTGTCAACCCTGCTGGCACTCGCCAGGAATCCAGGCAACGTTGAAAGCTCAGTGGTGATGTCGTTCGCTCCAGGCCTCAACGCGCCGATGCTCGATTACGTCGGCGGAGCGCAGGCACTCATGGCCCGGGATGACAACGCAGGTATCGGCCATTTGCTCAACCAGACGCTGGGCAAACACCTTCCGGCTCGACTCAAGACCGCCAATCAACAGCATATGGCGCAGTTGATCAACGCCGAGCAGCATCAAGCGCGATTTCATATCGAGCAGGCGCTCAAGCTCAATGAAGGGGCTTACTTGCCGCAACTGTCGAACATCGACAGCCACGTGCATTTCCTGAATGGCGCCTGGGACGAATACACCAGCGCCGTCGATGTGCAGTCCTTCAAGCAGTACATCCGCGATTGCAGTTTCTCTACTGCCCAGAGCAGCGGACATTTCCTGGACCTGGAGTCCAAGGCAGCGGCCAACGGCGTGCACCGCGCGTTGCTCGGTCATCTGCTTGGCAAGCGCGACGCCCGGCCAGGGGCGTTTTGCGAGTCGCCGCCTCAACGAGCGCAGTTGAGCTTCGCCTGAACATATTCAACAAGGATGTAGATAATGCGAGTAATCATGATAGCCATCGGCTCGGCCGGTGACGTTTTCCCTTTTATCGGCCTGGGCGCCGCCCTGACTCTGCGCGGTCATCAGGTGACCTTGTGCAGCATGCCGACGTTTCAACGCACCATTGAGGCGCAGGGTCTGGACTTCGTGCCGTTATGCGATGAAGCGACCTACAGCGACGCTATGGGTGATCCCCGATTGTGGGACCCGAAGACCTCCTTCGCCACATTGTGGCAAGCCATCGCCGGCCTGCTGGAACCGGTCTACGACTATGTAACCGCTCAGAACACTGACGATACGGTGGTCGTCGGCTCACTCTGGGCCTTGGGTGCACGTATCGCCCACGAAAAACACGGCGTTCCTTATCTGTCGGTCCAAGTGTCTCCATCGACGTTGCTCTCTGCACACTTGCCGCCCGTGCACCCCACCTTCAATGTGTCGCAGCGCTTGCCACTGACCCTACGCAAGCTCCTCTGGCGCGGGATCGAATACCTGAGCCTGGACCGTACCTGTGCTCCCCAGATCAACGCACTACGCCGTAAGCACGGGCTGCCCGGCGCGGTGAAGAACATCTTCAGCCAATGGATGCATTCGCCTCAGGGGGTGATATGCCTGTTTCCGGAATGGTTCGCCCCGGTACAGAAAGACTGGCCGCGACCCTTGCACATGGCCGGCTTCCCTCTGTTCGACGGCGGCACCCTTGGGCTCGATGAGCCAACCCGGGCCTTTCTGGCTGCCGGATCGCCCCCCATTGTGTTCACTCAAGGTTCCACTGAGCATTTTGACCAGCAGTTTTATCGGTTCGCCCTGGCAGCGCTGCACAGGGCCGGCGCACGTGGCATTTTTCTGACCGGTAATCGACCCGTCTTCACCGACCTGCCACCCAGCGTGATCCAGCGCCCGTTTTTGCCGATGAGTTCGCTGTTGCCCCATGCGGCCGGCCTGGTCCATCCCGGCGGCATCGGCGCCATGAGTCAGGCATTGGCGGCCGGCATTGCACAGATTGTTTTGCCTATCGCTCATGACCAGTTCGATAACGCCGAACGCCTGGTGCGCATGGAATGCGGGATACGCCTCGCCTTGCCTTTAGACAAACAGGACCTGCACGATGCGATCACCGCGCTCTTGCACGACAGCCGGTTGCGAAATGCCTGCCGTCGAGCGAGCGGCCTGATGCCCTACGACGCTGAATCCTGTGAAACAGCGGTCAGCGCCATTGAACAGTGTCACGCGCGCAATGCAATACCTGGCCTGCGTCAGGCTTCATAAACACGAGTTTTCAAGTGAAAGGACCGTGCCAGAGCCATCGGGAAGCGAAGGGAAAGTTTGACAGAAATATCTTGTGGGCTAGATTGCCAAGATTCCAGTCATCGAGGCGACTGTCCATGGAGAAGGAAAACGACCTCATTCGCTGGTGGAATTGCTTGCGGATAGAGATGTTCAAGCAACAGGATGAAACCCAAGTGCTAGCGCTTCTGGAGCGGGAAGTGTTGCAGCTGGGGTTCGAGTATTACGCCTATGGCGTACGCCACCTGACCCCGTTTACCCGCCCGAAAACCGAGATCTACGGCTCCTACCCCGAAAGGTGGCTGGCACATTACGAAGAAAAAAACTACGCGGCGATCGATCCGTCGATCCTCAGTGGCTTACGTTCTACCGAGATGGTGGTGTGGAACGACGCACTGTTTGATAACAGCCGCACGCTATGGCAGGAAGCTCGGGACTGGGGCTTGCGCATCGGCGCCACGCTGCCGATTCGCAGCCACGACCATTCGCTGCGGGTACTGTCCGTGGCCCGGCGCCAAGACCCCATTTCGCACGCTGAAAGCGACGAGATTCAATTGCGCCTGCGCTGCATCCTGGAACAGGTGACGCTGCGCCTGATAGATCTTGGGCATAGGGAGCGCTCCCATAAATCAGTCTGCCTGAGCCTGCGTGAGCGGGAGATCCTGCAGTGGACCGCCGATGGCAAGAGTTCAGGAGAAATCGCGCTGATCCTCACGATCTCCATCAACACCGTGAACTTTCACCTCAAAGCCATCCAGAAGAAATTCGGGGCTGGCAACAAAACACTGGCGGCGGCCTACGCCGCCGCACTGGGCCTGATCTAGGGCCCGACAATTGCGATAAGGATATCCAATGATCAACATCATCACCCGCCGTCACCATGAACTGTCTGCGACGCTTGAGGACGACCTGGGCCGCTACCGGCACGAAGTGTTCATCCAACAATTGGGCTGGCAACTGGATTCCACGCACCCCCTGCCCCAACGTGAATTCGACCAATTCGACCAGGCTGACGCTCATCATATCCTCGCACTGGACGCCGACCGCCAGGTCTGCGGCTGCGCGCGGCTATTGCCGACGACGCAGCCTTATCTGCTGGCGGAAGTCTTCGGGTTTCTGTGCGACCAGCCAAGCCCGCGAAGCAGCGACACCTGGGAAGTGTCGCGTTTTGCGGCCCGCCCCCTGGAGGAAGGCACTTTACCGATGCGAGTCTGGTGGAACAGCCTGCACCATGCCTGGAGCCAGGGCGCCAATCGAGTCGTGGCGGTGACCACACCGGCGCTGGAGCGTTATTTCCTGAGGCATGGCGTGCAGTTGAGTCGTCTCGGCTCTGCGCAACGCGTGAATAAAGACCATGTGGTAGCGCTGAGTTTTCCGGCCTGGCAAAAAAACGGCCAAATCGCGTTACACGCAGAGTCGGCCGTTGCATAGCGATGGGTGATCTACAGATCTGATTGAGCCGGGGTTGCCGGCTGCGAGCGCGTCACGGAATCAGCGAATAAATCAACGAGGAAATGGCCACCAGACCGACCAGCGTCACGAACACATTCGACGCCTGCCCACGGTACTTGGCCATGGCCGGTACCTTGCGGATCGCGTACATCGGCATCAGGAACAGGATCGAGGCGATGATCGGCCCGCCCAGGGTCTCGATCATTCCCAGAATGCTCGGGTTGAGCGTGGCAACGATCCAGCACACCACCAGCATAAAGGCGGCCGTCATGCGGTCCAGGTTCTTGGCGCTCGGACGGCGGCCGGTTTTCAGCACCAGGCCCTTGAGGCCTTCGCTGGCGCCGATATAGTGGCCCAGAAACGACTTGGCGATCGCCACGAACGCGATCAGCGGCGCGGCAAACGCAATGGTCGGGTTGTTGAAGTGGTTGGCGAGGTAGGACAGGATCGACAGGTTCTGCGCTTTCGCTTCGGCCAACTGCGCCGGCGACAGGGTCAACACGCAGCTGAACACGAAAAACAGCACCATCGCCACCATCAACAGGTGCGCGCGGGACAGGATCTGCGAGCTGCGCTCATCGGCGTGGGCACCGTACTGGCGCTTCTGGTCCACCGCAAAAGCCGAGATGATCGGCGAATGGTTGAACGAAAACACCATCACCGGAATCGCCAGCCACAGGGTATTGAGCAATGTGGAGGGTGCCGGGACCACGCTGGCAGTGCTGAGGATGCCGCCATTCCAATGCGGGACCAGGTACACCGCCAGGAACAGCAAGGCGACGATAAACGGATACACCATCAGGCTCATGGCCCTGACGATCACCTGTTCACCGCAACGCACCACGGCCAGCAGGCCGAGGATCAGCACGAACGACAGGATCGCCCGTGGCGGCGGCAGGATGTGCAACTGGTGCTCCATGAAGCTGCCGACGGTGTTGGTCAACGCCACGCTGTAGATCAGCAGGATCGGGAAGATCGCGAAAAAGTAAAGCAACGTGATCAGCGCACCGGCCTTGATACCGAAGTGTTCTTCAACCACATCGGTGATGTCGGAGCCTTCACGCCCGGACAGGACGAAACGGGTCAGGCCACGGTGGGCGAAGAACGTCATCGGGAAGGCCAGCAGCGCCAGGATCACCAACGGCCAGAAGCCGCCCAGGCCCGCGTTGATCGGCAAGAACAGCGTGCCGGCGCCAATGGCGGTGCCGAACAGGCCAAGCATCCAGGTGGTGTCCTGACGGCTCCAGGTTGTGAGGGTTGCAGGTGTCGTCTCATAACGTTCGTCGACGCTATTGGCCTGATCATTCATCCGGTCGGATCTCCGCATTGACACGGCCGGGACGAGTCAGAAAACCTGACAGGCAGCGCCCCAACCATAGAAGGGGCCGGATTGTCCGGGATTCTTTCGAATAAGCAAAGACTTAGCTGAGGAACGGTGGGCCGGTACAGCGGCCGGAATTGGGAGCAACGCGCCGCTATCCGGGGCATTGCCGGTTGACAGCGCCTCGCCCACGCCAGCATGATCGACCCATGAATTTTATTGCGCCGAACCTCACCCACACCTCCACCACGACCGCTTCCGGCGGGCCGTGCGGTGGCTGTGGGGGCTTGAACTAAGCGCTTCACGGATTCAACCCAAGGCCCCGCCAGCAATGGACGGGGCCTTTTTATTGCTCCGCCATTCGGCAATCACAAGGAGCAACACCATGGCTGACGCCCTGCTGATCATCGACATGCAGACCGGTTTATACGATGGTCCGGAAAAACCCTTCGAACGCGAACGCGTGCTGCACACCATCAACCAGCTGATCCAGCGCGCACGCCGCGCAGGCAAGCCGATCTACGTGGCCTGTCACACCGGCCCGGCAGGTTCGCCGATTGAAGCCGGCAGCCCCCTCTGGCAACCGTGGCATGCGCTGGACGTAGACGCGTCCCGCGATCACCTGTTCAACAAAAGCCGGCCCAGCTGCTTCCTGGGCACGGACCTGGAGCAGCATCTGAAAGCGGCGCACGTCGATGAGCTGGTGATCGCGGGCATGAAAACCCAGTTCTGCATCGACACCACATGCCGGGTGGCGGTGGAGCTGGGCTTTTCGGTGGTATTGCCGCAGGACGCTCATACCTGCATGGACACGCCGGCACTCAAGGCCGAGGCGATTATCGAGCATCACAATGCCACCCTGACAGGGGCCTTCGTGAAGCGGGTGAAAGCAGCCGAAGTCTTTTTCTGACAGCGCGGCGACTGCAGGAGCGAATTTGCTCGCTCCTACGGTATATTTTTCTATCCCGACAAAACGCCCTGCCTTACAAATCCCGCATACTGATCCCCTCAAACCCTTCAGGAAGAGCCTTCCGATGACCGCCACTGTTCTGGTCCTGGTTGAAACCATCAACGAATACCTGCCCATCATCGAGAGCAACGACTTTCATGTGATCCTGGCGCCGACGCCCGCCGAACGCGCCAACGCCATCAAGGCTCACGGCGGCCAGATCAAGGCGGTGCTGACCCGCGGCCCGCTGGGCTTGTATGCCGAGGAAATTGCCGCCCTGCCCCTGCTGGAAATCATCTGTGTCATCGGTGCCGGCTACGAACACGTGGACCTGCAGGCCGCCAGCAATCGCGGGATTGTCGTTACCAACGGCGCGGGTGTGAATGCGCCGTCGGTGGCCGACCATGCCATGGCGTTGCTGCTGGCGCTGGTACGCGGCATCCCGCAGACGGACGCCGCCGTGCGCCGCGGTGAATGGCCGAAGGTGATGCGCCCTTCCCTGGGCGGCAAGCAACTGGGCATTCTCGGGCTCGGTGCGGTGGGCCTGGAGATCGCCAAGCGCGCGTCGCTGGGGTTCGGCATGCAGGTGAGTTATCACAACCGCCATCCGCGCGATGACGTCGACTACACCTATTGCGCCAGCGCCGTGGAACTGGCGCGCACCTCGGATTTCCTGGTCCTGGCCACGCCCGGCGGCGCCGGCACTCGGCACCTGATCGACCGCCACGCGCTGGATGCCCTCGGACCCAATGGCTACCTGGTCAATATCGGCCGTGGCAGCGTGGTGGTTACCGCCGACCTGGTCGCCGCCCTGGAGCAACGCCGCATCGGTGGCGCCGCGCTGGATGTGTTCGACGATGAGCCCAAGGTGCCCGACGCGCTCAAGACGCTCGCCAATACCGTGCTCACCTCCCACGTCGCGGGTCTGTCGCCGGAAGCCGCCCATGACACCGTGCAGCGCGTGGCCGACAACCTGGTGGAATACTTCGCCGGGCGTGCGGTGCTCACGCCGGTGGCCTTGCCCGCGTCCAATAAATGACCGATCAGGCACGCTGATCATCCTGCAACACGCTAACCTATTAAGCCGCCCCGACCTTGTCGCTGGGCGGTTGCGCGCATTAGATTAGGAAATAGTCCAAGGCCTCTAGAATAAGCAGAAGGGATAAGCATGGCGCTGAACGACCAATCGACCCAGATTCGCCCAGGCGAAGAACTTGATGCCGGCCTGATCGATCCCTACCTCAAGGCCCATATCCCCGGCCTGAGCGGCACGCCCACGATCAGCCAGTTTCCCGGCGGCGCGTCCAACCTGACCTACCTGCTGGAGTATCCGGGCCAGGAATTCGTGCTGCGCCGCCCGCCCTTCGGACACAAGGCCAAATCCGCCCACGACATGGGCCGCGAATTCCGTATCCTCAACCAGCTCAAAGACGGCTTTCCGTATTGCCCCAAGGCGTATGTGCATTGCACCGATGAGTCGGTGATCGGCGCCGAGTTCTACGTGATGGAGCGCGTCAATGGCATCATCCTGCGCTCTGACCTGCCGGCACAGCTGGACCTGGACGCCAGCAAGACCGAAGCCTTGTGCAAAAGCTTTATCGACAAGTTCGTCGAACTGCACCAGGTGGATTACGCCGCCTGTGGCCTGGCGGACCTGGGCAAGCCTGAAGGTTATGTGGCGCGTCAGATCCGTGGCTGGAGCGACCGCTACGAAAAAGCCCTGACCCCCGATGCGCCGAGCTGGGAAGCGGTGCGCGCCTGGCTCAACGATAAGATGCCGGCCGATCATCCCACCTCCAGCATCGTGCACAACGACTACCGCTTCGATAACGTGATCCTCGACCCGCACAACCCGATGCAGATCATCGGCGTGCTGGACTGGGAGCTCACCACCCTCGGCGATCCGCTGATGGACCTGGGCAACACCCTCGCCTACTGGATCGAAGGCGGTGACCCTGCGCCGGTGCAACTGATGCGCCGCCAGCCGAGCAATGCCCCCGGCATGCTGACCCGCCGCGAGTTCGTCGACTATTACGCCGAGCGCTCGGGCCTTCAGATCGACAATTTCGATTTCTACTACACCTACGGCCTGTTCCGCCTGGCCGGCATCGTGCAGCAGATCTATTACCGCTTCTTTCATGGCCAGACCCAGGACAAACGCTTTGCGCAGTTCATTCACATGAACAAGCTGCTGGAGCAGATGAGCCTGACCGTCATCGGCAAATCGGCGCTCTGATCACAATAAGGAACCCCCATGTCCAAGACCCACCTGTTCGACCTCGATGGCAAGATCGCATTCGTGTCCGGCGCCAGCCGTGGCATCGGCGAGGCCATCGCCAAGTTGCTGGCCCAGCAAGGCGCCCACGTGATCGTGTCCAGCCGCAAGCTGGAAGGCTGCCAGCATGTGGCCGATGCGATCATCGCCGACGGCGGCAAGGCCACGGCCGTGGCGTGCCATATCGGTGAAATGGAGCAGATTACCCAGGTGTTCGCCGGTATCCGCGAACAATTCGGCCGCCTGGATATCCTGGTCAACAACGCCGCGACCAACCCACAGTTCTGCAACGTACTGGATACCGATCTGGGCGCCTTCCAGAAAACCGTGGACGTGAACATCCGCGGCTATTTCTTCATGTCGGTGGAAGCCGGCAAACTGATGCGCGAAAACGGCGGCGGCAGCATCATCAACGTGGCCTCGATCAACGGGATATCGCCGGGTGTGTTCCAGGGCATCTACTCGGTCACCAAGGCCGCGGTGATCAACATGACCAAGGTGTTCGCCAAGGAGTGCGCCGAGTTCGGTATTCGTTGCAACGCCCTGTTGCCGGGCCTGACCGATACCAAGTTCGCCTCGGCGCTGGTGAAGAACGACGCGATCCTGAAAATGGCCCTGGTGCAAATCCCGCTCAAGCGCGTGGCTGACCCAAGCGAAATGGCCGGCGCGGTGCTGTTCCTGGCCAGCGATGCCTCCAGCTACACCACCGGTGTGTCGTTGAATGTGGACGGTGGCTTTCTGTCCTGATCACTCAGAGACCGCAGAACTTAATGTGTGTGGGCTTGCTCGCGAGGGCGGAGTGTAGTGAGCGGGCTTGCCCCGCGCTGGGCTGCGAAGCGGCCCCAATAAAGACACCGCCGGCCCCAGATAGAACCGGGTCGCCTGGTTTGGGGCGGCTTCGCCACCCAGCGCGGGGCAAGCCCGCTCACTACAGGCTGCATTCGCGAGTAAGCCCGCACATTTGTTCGGCGCCGTACTCACGCATTCGGCGGCTGTTGCCGAAAGCTTACCGCCAGGCGGTTCCAGCCACTGATGCTGGACACCGCCATGGTCAGGTCCACCAGTTCCTGCTCGCTGAATTCCACGCGCACCGCCGCGTACAACTCATCCGACACCGTCGAGCTCGGCAGCGTCGCGACCGACTCGCTCCAGGCCAGCGCGGCTTTTTCCCGCGCCGTGAAAAACGGCGAATCACGCCAAACGCACACCGCGAATAAGCGTCGCTCGGTTTCACCGCGCTGACGCGCCGCCATCGAGTGCATATCGGTGCAGAAACCGCAGTGGTTGAGCTGCGACACACGAATCTTGATCAGCTCCAGCAAGGGTTTCTCGATGGACAAGCCAAAGGTCGTCGCCTCCAGCATCAGCATGCCCTTGAGCGCTTGCGGCGAGGCGGTGTAGTAATCCAGGCGCGATTCCATGGGGCAGTTCTCTGACGGCGGGTGCAATGAAAGTCCAGCCTAGGGCCCGCCAGGCATAAGCCCTATAGCCAATCGGGCGGTTTATGCGCAGACCATTTTGCGCCTGCCACGCACGCGCGTAATCTTGGCGCAGACTCAATGCCTGGAATACGACATGGAATTGCACGTGGTGATCAATGGCCGCAAGGACCTGGCCGAACAGCTCTACCAGCAGTTGCGTGAAGCCATTGGTTCCGGGCGCCTGGCCGCCGGCGCGCAACTGCCGCCCAGCCGCCTGCTCGCCGAACAATTGGGCGTGTCGCGCAAGACCGTGTCCGACACCTACTCCACCCTCACCTATGAAGGCCTGCTGATCGGCAAGACCGGGCGTGGCACCTTCGTCAACGCTGGCACGCCACAGAGCGAGCACCTGCAAACCGCCCCCGATCTGGCCTGCGCCGCCCAACTGGCGAAGTGGCAAGCGCTGCCCTCGCCCATGCGCCACCCCACCCGCGACGGCACGCTGCGCTATGAATTTATCGGCGGCGCCACCAGCCGCAACCAGTTCCCCCAGGACGAATGGCGGCGCTGCACCCAGGACGCGCTGCGCCGCATTGCCCAGAACAGCGGGTTCTACAGCCAGCCCGAAGGCTTGCCGGCGTTGCGCAGTGCAATCGCCGGGCATATCGCGTTCTCGCGCGGCGTCAAATGCCGCGACAGCGACATCATCGTCACCAACGGCGCCCAGCAGGCGCTGGACCTGATCGCCCGCGTGGTGCTGGAGCCGGGCAGCATCGTGGCCATGGAAGACCCGGGCTACAGCCCCGCCCGCCAGCTATTCATGGCGATGGGGGCCCGCGTCGCCGGCGTGCCGGTGGATGACCAAGGCATTCAGGTCGACCGGATTCCCGACGGCACCCGGCTGATCTACGTGACGCCCTCCCATCAATTCCCCCTCGGCATGCCCATGAGCCCGCCGCGCCGCGAAGCCTTGCTGGCGCGGGCGTTCGAACTGGGCGCGATCATTATCGAGGACGATTACGACAGCGAATTCCGCTACGAGGGGCGGCCTACCGACTCCCTGCAAAGCATGGACAGCCGCGGCGTGGTGACCTACGTCGGGACCTTTTCCAAAACCTTGCTGCCGGAGCTGCGCCTGGGCTACGCGGTGCTGCCGCCGGCGATTCATGGTGCGGTGCTCAAGGCCAAGCAACTCACCGACCAGCACAGCTCGACGCTGCCGCAATGGGCCTTGGCCAAATTCATCAGTGAAGGCTACCTGCTCAAGCATATCCGCCGCTGTCACGCGGTGTATGCCGGGCGTCGCGAGCGAATCCTGCAGCGCCTGGCGGGTGACCTGTCGTCCTGGTTCGAAGCCGTGCCTACCGTGGCCGGGTTCCATATGGCGGCGCTGTGCAAGGTGCCGGTGGACATCCCGCTGCTGATGCAGCTGGCGCGCCAGGTCGAAGTGGGCTTGTACCCTCTGGATGTGTTTTTCCACGACACCCCGGTACGTCCAGGCCTGATCATCGGCTTTGGCGCCATCGAGACCCTGGATATCGACCCGGCGCTGGACAAGGTCCGCGATATCCTCAAGCAAATTGGCTAGCGGACTTTGCGCCGGATTGGTCATTGGTCCTGTCGTCACGAGGTTCTAGCCTGTGCACTGACACCTGACCCGGAGACCATCGCCATGCCAGCCTGTGCCTTCAACACCGTCCATGTCCACGCGACCGCCGGGCGCTCAACGCAACTGGGCGAGCGCCTGCAGCAGATAGCCCAAGCCGTACGCAGCGCCCCCGGCTGCCTGGATTACACGGTGCAGCGCGACCCGGCCAACCCAGACCTGTGGACCGTCAGCGGCCAATGGGCCTGCGCCGAACAGCTCAACGCACACTTCAGGCTGCCCGCCCTGCAAGGCTATATCGAACTGACTGGCGAGCATTTGGCGCGCCGTTTGACTTTCGACCATTGAAGCAATGGTCTACCGGTCTTCGCCGCCATTGGTCATTGGTCCCCCAGGCCGCGCGGCGTAGGGTGAAGTGGCCTCGAACTACTTGGAAACCTTGCCATGAAACGCCTACTCGCAGCCTCCCTGATGCTTGCCTCGCTCAGCGCCTTTGCCCACGAACCGGTTTACCAACACGAATCGATCAAGATTTTGCAAGAGCACGCGTTAACCAATGTGCCCGGCAAGAAAACCCTCCTGCTCACCGTCGACTACGCCCCCGGGCAGGCCACCGTGCCCCACAGCCACACCGGCACCGCCGTGGCCTATGTACTTGAGGGCGCGGTCACTTCGCGGGTGAATGATGAAAAGGCGAAAACCTACAAGGTGGGTGAATCGTTCTATGAACCGGCGGGCTCGCGGCGCTTTGAATCGAGCAATGCCAGCCGGACGAAACCGGCCAGGTTGCTGGTGGTGATGGTGCTGGATGACAAGGCTGAGGTGCTCACGCCATTGCCGCAATAATCCGCCACACCACAAAACCCATGTGGGAGCTGGCTTGCCTGCGATGGCGGTGTTCCAGGCACAGTTGTGTTGGCTGAACCGCCGCCATCGCAGCATAGGTATCTACACATCTTTGTAGTGAGCGGGCTTGTCCCGCGCTGGGCTGCGAAGCAGCCCCAAACCAGGCGAATTGGGTTTGTCTGAAACTGCGCGGTGTCTTTATTGGGGCGGCTTCGCCACCCAGCGCGGGACAAGCCCGCTCACTACAGGGAGATTTGTAAGCCTTTGAACGTTGTGTAGATACCTATGGCCATCGCAGGCAAGCCAGCTCCCACAGTTTGAATCGCATACAGCCAGGAACTCACGGACGTATGAACTGGCGACGCAGCGCTTCAATCCGTGGCCGACACGCGCAGCCGTCCAAGTGATCATTAACCATCCCCACCGCCTGCATCAGCGCATACATCGTGGTCGGCCCCACGAACGTCCAGCCGCGCTTCTTCAACGCCTTGGATAAACGCACCGACGCCGGCGACGTGGGGTTTGCCGTCCAGTAAGCCAGGTCCACCACCGCAGGGCGCTCCTCATCGCCGGGCTCGAAAGCCCATAGCCAACGCGCCAGTGAACCCGTCTCCTCCACCAGCTCACAGGCCCTGCGCGCATTGTTGATGGTCGACACGATCTTCGCCCGATTACGCACGATGCCAGGATCGCGCATCAACCGCTCGATATCCGCCTCGTCGTACTGCGCCACCCGGCGAAAATCAAAGCCGTCGAACGCCGCGCGGAACTGCTCACGCTTACGCAAAATGGTGATCCAGGCCATGCCCGCCTGGAAGCCCTCCAGGCAAATCTTCTCGTACAGCGCGCTGTCACCCGCCACCGGCACGCCCCACTCATGGTCGTGGTAGCGCGGATATTCCGGCGCGGCCGTGCGCCAGGTGCAGTGGGCCTGCCCGGTTTCGTCGGTGGTCAATCCTGGTTTGTCCATCCATCACCTCATGAGCCGAGCGGTGATGATAAGCGAAAATTTTTCCACTCCGCCAACCGCTCAAGCACCGCCCTCGCCGAGCAACTGGTCAGACCGGGACCCGTCAATCGACAAATAATGAGTTGTTATTTCAAAAATACCTGGCCTAGACTGGCGACGCACTGGACTTACCGGTATGACCACAACAATTAAGCCCTGGAACCACCAGGGCACCGAATAGAGATCCCTCCCATGCTCAGATGGTGCTCGCGTTCGATTTTCCTGCAAGTCGTGATTGGCCTGATGCTCGGCATCATTTGCGGCCTGGCCCTTCCCGAATTCTCCTCGCAACTCAAACCCCTGGGTGATGGCTTTATCAAGCTGATCAAGATGCTGATCGGCCTGATCGTGTTCTGCGTGGTGGTCAGCGGCATCTCCGGCGCCGGCGACTTGAAAAAAGTCGGGCGCATCGGCCTCAAGTCGGTGATCTACTTTGAAATACTCACCACCATCGCCCTGGTGATCGGCCTGGTCATGGCCTTCAGCACCGGCATCGGCACCGGCGCCAATATCCACTTGGAGCAACTGTCGTCGGCGGGCCTCAATGAACTGGCCGCCAAGGGTCAGCACATCAAGGGCACCAGCCAGTTCCTGATGGACTTGATCCCCAACTCGGTAATCGGCGCCTTCGCCGAAAACAACGTGCTGCAAGTGCTGCTGTTCTCCGTACTGTTCGGCAGCGCGTTGAACCTGGTGGGTGAAGCAGCCTCGGGCATCACGCGGCTGATCAATGAACTGAGCCATGTGATCTTCCGCATCATGGGCATGATCGTGCGCCTGGCGCCGATCGGCGTGTTCGGCGCAATCGCCTTCACCACCAGCACGTACGGGCTGGACTCCCTGCAACACCTGGGCAGCCTGGTGGGCTTGTTTTACCTGACCTGCTTCGCGTTCGTCGGCCTGATCCTCGGCGTGGTGATGCGCGTATCGGGCCTGCGCCTGTTACCGCTGCTCAAGTACCTGCGTGAAGAGTTGCTGATCGTGATGGGCACCGCCTCTTCCGACGCGGTGCTGCCACAAGTCATGCGTAAACTCGAGCACCTGGGGATTGGCAGCTCCACCGTCGGGTTGGTGATCCCGACCGGGTATTCGTTCAACCTTGATGGTTTCTCGATCTACCTGACCCTGGCCATCGTGTTCATCGCCAACGCCACCGGTACCCCGCTGTCGATGACCGACCTGATGACCATCCTGCTGGTGTCGTTGATTACCTCCAAGGGCGCCCACGGCATACCCGGTTCGGCGCTGGTGATTCTGGCGGCGACACTCACCGCCATTCCGGCGATTCCGGTGGTGGGCCTGGTGCTGGTGCTGGCGGTGGACTGGTTCATGGGCATCGGTCGCGCCTTGACCAACCTGATCGGCAACTGCGTCGCCACCGTGGCCATTGCACGCTGGGAGAAAGACATCGACATCCAGCGCGCCAACAAAGTGCTTGAGGGTCAGCAAGGTTATGCCTTCCAGGCCAAGAAACCGGTGTTGCCGGCGCATCAGGAGTTCTGATCCATTTAAAAGAACAACCCCTATCAGAATGTGGGAGCTGGCTTGCCTGCGATAGCGGTGGGTCAGGCGCCAGATCCATTGCCTGGCAGTCAGTCATCGCAGGCAAGCCAGCTCCCACACTGGGTCATCGCCCATTCAATTATTGTGTATGCACTTAAAGGAGTACGACGTGATCAGCACCTCAACCGTCGTCAATTCAGTGGTAGAAAAACTGCGCGCCGCCCTCGCGCGGGGCCAGTGGCGCCGGGGCGAAATGCTCCCCGGCCAGCGTGAACTGGCCGAACAGATGGGCATCAGCCGCCCAAGCCTGCGCGAAGCGGTGATCGTGCTGGAGACCCTCGGCCTGGTGCGCTCCATGCCCGGCAAAGGCGTGGTGGTCCTCGAAACCCGCATCAGCGAGCCACAATCGAGCGACGCGGTGGCGCACGCCAGCCTCGAAGACATCCTGCAACTGCGCTACACCCTCGAACCTTTCATCGTCGGCCTGGTGGCGCAGTCCATCAGCAGCAAGGAAGTCGGCCAACTGCGCCTGACCTTGATGGACATGCGCGAAGCCCTCGACGCAGGCGACGCCGAAGCCGGCATGAATGCCTACATCGGCTTTCACGAAGAACTGTTTGCCCTCACCTCCAACCCGATCTTCCAGAACGTGGTGCAGCAGACCAGCAATGCCCTCAAGCAAAGCGCCCAGGTGCTGCGCAATTCGCCGGAACACCTGGCCGAACGCCTGCGGGAAAACGAAGCCGTGGTGCGCGCCATCCGCAACAAGAACAGCGCCCTGGCCAGTGCCGAAATGCGCCGGCACATCCTCCAGGAAGGCTTGCGCATGGGCATTGCCCTGAACATCCCGGACGACCATCTGGGCAGCTGACTTTTGGAGACCGGCCATGACCGCTCATGCACTGCAACGCGACCCGATCTTCCCTGCCCTGCGCCTGATCGCGGGTAAAAAGCTTTCAGTGGACGATATCTACCCACGCCTGTTCGACGCCATCCTCGAACAACGCATCGCCCCGGCCAGCCGGTTTACCGAAGAAAGCCTGGGCGAAACCTTTGGCGTGAGCCGTAGCGTGATCCGCCGCGTATTAGCCAAGCTGTCCCACCAGCAAGTGATTATTCTGCGCCCTAACCAGCGCGCCCAGGTGGCTGCACCGGACGTTCAGCAAACGCTGCAGATTATCGAAGCGCGGCGCATGACCGAACTCACCGTGGTGCAACTGGCCTGCGCGCAAGCAACGACACCGCACATCCGCCAATTACGCGAGCTGATTGGCCGCGAGCAAGACTGCATCGAACGGGACCAGCGCGGGCCCGCGATTCGCTTGTCGGGTGAGTTTCACCTGCAACTGGCGGCGATCGCGGGCAACGCGCCGTTGGCGCAGTTTCTCAATAGCCTGGTGCCGTTGACGTCGCTGTTCATCGCCCAATACGAGGCACACGCCTGCACCTACTGTGCGTGGCAAGAGCACATGGCGATTGTCGATGCCGTTGAGCAACGGGACGTGCCCAGTGCGGTCAAGCTGATGACTCGACACCTGGATCACTTGGCGTCAAAACTGCTTGGGCGCCAAGCGCTATAGGTATGTAACGCCTGCGATCCCCCGCGATACCGGACCCTGTATTCGCACAATTTGCGTGCGTATTACAGGTATCAAACATGAACATGAATTCAAACGTCGACCCCGTGCTGTTCAACTTTCTGTCTCAGGTGAACACGCAAAAAGCCGCTTTATCGCCGCCAACACAGGTTGCGCTGAATCAGTTGTACAGCGCCGCACATAAGGCTGGAGCGAAGTTTTTTTTGCTGGGTAATCTTGAAAAAGCCGAGCCTTTGCTGAACATCGCCGCCGCGTCCGGAAACGGCTGGAGCCAGTTTGCCCTGGCGACATGCAATGTCTATCGAGACGGCATTTGGCATACCGAGCACGACAGCCTGGTTTCTTACCCAAGTGAAGAAACAAAAAAATGGCTCAGGCTTGCGGCGGCCAATGACTATCTCCCTGCTCTCATCCAACTGGGTGATAGCGCCAGCGTGGAAAAAGCCGAGGCGCTGATCAGCCAATTGCCGGCCCAGGAAAACCCCCAGGGCCTGTATTACCAGTACCTGCTTACCGACGATGCAGAATGGCTGGAGAGGTCCGCCGCCGCCGGCTCCAACAAGGCTCAGCACGCGCTCGCCACGCTCTATCGCCGAAAGCCGCAGATGATTGCCAATGACGCATACCGCACGGCACGCATCGAAGAACTTTACCAACTGGCCGCGGACGGGGGCCTGCCCTTGGCGGTTTATTCACGGGTCTTTTCGGCGGATTCGAGCGCCAGTGTTGCTGAAAAGCGAAGCCGACTGGCTCAACTGGCTTGGTTGGGACACGTGGAAGGCATGCTGGAATATGGTTACGCGCTCGCCAACCTGCCACGGCGTTCAACCCGCAATCCCCTGCCGTACGAAGACCAGCAACCAAAACCGCGTACCTATGGCCTGGCAAAAAACCTGGGCGTGGCGTGCGCGATGCTGAAATTTGTCCTGAAAAACACGGCGGGGGCTATCAGCACGCCCATGCTCGCGGACGACGTCCACCGGATCGAAACGCAGATGACGCCAGCGGACCAGGAACAGGCAGACACGACCCTGCGCCAACTGACGGAGAAGCAAATTTCACCGTTTTACCGTCTTGAGGAATTGATTATTCCAGGCACCGCTAAATGATTACCCGGTCATAGCGCTACCGGCTTCGGCCACGCAAAAAAAATCCCCGAACCATCAGATTCGGGGATTCTTTTAACACCAGAGCTTGCTTACAGCACCGACTGACCACTCAACGCCAGGTCCAGCAACTCACGGTTGGCCACCGCGTACATGGCGTAGTCCGTGCCCACGGCGGCACGGATTTCCACCATCATTGCACGCCAGCGATCGGCCATGTCCTGGTGCTGCTCAAGCCACAGGGCCACGCGGGCTTCCATGTCTTGTGGCGCATCGGCCATTTGCAGGACCGAGATGGTGATCGCGCGCTGCTGCCAATCCACATCGTCGCGGAACGCTTCACGGGCCTGGGCCTGCCAGTTGTTGGCCACCGGCAGATCGCTGATTTGCTGCAGGTACCATGGCAAGTCCAGGGCGCTGCCCACGGCGAAGTAGGCCTTGGCCACTTCGGCGGCATCGTGGCCCGTGACGTCGGCGGCCTCGATGATCGGCAGCAAGGTGTACAGGTGCGTAGTGCCTGCCACCATGCGCGCCAACAACTCCGGCACGCCGGCTTCGGTGTAGGCCTGGTAGCGGGTCTGCCAACCTTCGCGGGTCGGACCTTCCAGCAGTTCGTCGAGCTTGAGGCCCAACGCGGCCAGGTGCGGACCGAAGTGCGCGGTGTCACGCCCGGCATCCTGCTCGTTGCGACGGCTGCGCAGGAACCAGCGCGTGGCGCGACGGCCCAGGCGCATCAGCTCGTCCATCAACTGCAATTGCACATCGGCCGACACCTGGTGGTCCAGGGCTTCGATCTGACGGAACCAGTGCGGGAGGTGGAAGATGTCGCGCACGATCACATAAGCGCCCGCCACGTTCGCCGGGCTCATGCCGGTCGACTCTTTGAGCCGTTGAACGAAGGTGATGCCCATGTGGTTGACCAGGTCGTTGGCGATCTGGGTGCTGACGATCTCACGCTTGAGGCGGTGACGGCGCATGGCTTCGCCGAACTTGGCCACAAGGCTCGGCGGGAACGCGGTCTCCATGTCACGGGTCAGGTACTCGTCATCCGGCACCTGGGACTTGAGCAGCGCTTCCTTGAGGTCGATCTTGCTGTAGGAAATCAGCACCGACAGCTCCGGACGGGTCAGGCCCTTGCCATTCGAGGCGCGCTCGACGAGCTGCTCCTCGGTCGGCAGGTACTCGATGGCGCGGTCCAGCTTGCCACGGCCTTCCAGGTCGCTCATCAGGCGCTTGTACTCGGCGGCACGCTCGTAGGCACGGCGCGCCGCCAGGGACAGGGCCTGGGTCTGCTTGTAGTTGTTGCCCAACACCAGGTGGCCGACTTCGTCGGTCATGCTCGCCAGCAACTGGTTGCGTTGCTTGTCGGTCATGTCACCGGCCTGCACCACTTCGTTGAGCAGGATCTTGATGTTCACTTCGTGGTCGGAGCAGTCCACGCCACCGGCGTTGTCGATGAAGTCGGTGTTGGAACCGCCGCCATTGAGGCCGAACTCCACGCGACCCAGCTGGGTCATGCCGAGGTTGCCGCCCTCGCCCACTACCTTGCAGCGCAGCTCGTTGCCGTTGACGCGCAGCGCGTCGTTGGCCTTGTCGCCCACGTCGGCGTGGCTCTCGGTGCTGGCCTTGACGTAGGTACCGATACCGCCGTTCCACAACAGGTCCACCGGCGCCTTGAGCAAGGCGTTCAGCAGTTCGGTCGGGGTCAGCTTGTCGGCCTTGATGTCGAAGCGTTCCTTCATCTGTGGCGAGATGGCGATGCTTTTGGCGCTGCGCGAGAAGATACCGCCGCCTTCGGACATGATGCTGGTGTCGTAGTCGGTCCAGGCCGAGCGCGGCAAGTCGAACAGGCGCTGGCGCTCGACGAAGCTGGTCGCCGGGTTCGGGTTCGGGTCGATGAAGATGTGCATGTGGTTGAAGGCTGCAACCAGTTGCAGCTTGTCGGACATCAGCAAGCCGTTACCGAACACGTCGCCGGCCATGTCGCCGACGCCCACCACGGTGATGCTGTCTTCCTGCACGTTGATGCCGCGCTCACGGAAGTGACGCTGCACACCGACCCACGCGCCCTTGGCGGTGATGCCCATTTTCTTGTGGTCGTAACCGGCCGAACCACCGGAGGCGAACGCATCGCCCAGCCAGAAGCCGTAGTCGATGGCGATGCCGTTGGCGATGTCGGAGAAGGTCGCGGTGCCTTTGTCGGCCGCCACCACCAGGTACGGGTCATCGTCGTCATGCCGCACGACGTTGGCCGGCGGCACCAGGGCGCCGTCTTTCAGGTTGTCGGTGATGTCCAACAGGCCGGAAATGAAGATGCGGTAGCAGGCGATGCCCTCGGCCGCGATCTCGTCCCGGCTGCCGCCCAATGGCAGGCGACGCGGCAGGAAGCCGCCCTTCGCGCCCACGGGCACGATGACCGAGTTCTTCACTTGCTGGGCTTTTACCAGGCCGAGCACCTCGGTACGGAAGTCTTCCTCACGGTCGGACCAGCGCAGGCCGCCGCGGGCCACGTTGCCAAAGCGCAGGTGCACGCCTTCGACGCGCGGCGAGTACACGAAGATTTCAAACTTCGGCACCGGCTTGGGCAGCTCGGGGATTGCGTGCGGGTTGAACTTGAAGCTGAAGTACGACTTGTTCTGGCCGTTGGCGTCGGTCTGGTAGAAGTTGGTGCGCAGGGTCGCCTTGATCAGGTCCAGGTAGCGACGCAGGATGCGGTCTTCGTTGAGCACCTGGACGTCGTCCAGCGCCGTGAGGATCGCTTGTTCCAGGCGTTGCTGCTTGTCTTCCAGGTCGTCGGCGGTGAGCTTGCGCGCCAGGTAGAAGCGGGTCTTGAACAACCGGGTCAACTCGCGGGCGATATCGGTGTGGTTGTTCAGGGTACTGGCGATGTAACCCAGGTCGAAGCCCAGGCGGATCTGCTTGAGGTAACGCGCGTAGGCACGCAGCAAGGCCACGTCACGCCACGGCAGGCCGGCGGTCAGCACCAGGCGGTTGAACGCATCGTTCTCGGCGTCGCCATGCACGATGTGCACGAACGCATCCTGCAGGGTGTCGTTGAGCTGCTGGATATCCAGGTTCACGCCTTCGGCGGCGATGAACGCGAAGTCATGGATCCAGAACTCACGGCCATTGGCATGACGCAGGCGGTAAGGGAATTCGCCCAGCACGCGCAGGCCGAGGTTTTCCAGGATCGGCAGCACATCGGACAACGCCAGCGGGGTGTCCGCATGGTAGAGCTTGCAATGCAGCTCGCGCTGGCCGGAGACCTGGCCCAACGGCTGATAGAAGCTCATCACCAGCGGGTTGGCTTCGGTGAGGCTAAGCAAATGCTGCATGTCGACCACGGCCGAATGCGCGGCAAACCGCTCGCGGTAGCCGGCCGGGAAGCCTTTCGGGAAGTCCGCCAGCACGTTGGTGCCATGGGCTTCGCCGAAGCTTTCCACCACCAGGCTGGCGTAGTCGTCCTGCCAGCTGCGGCAGGCCTGTACCACTTCTTTTTCCAGTTGCAGCGGGTCGATGTCCAGGCGGTTCTTCGGGTCAACCCGCAGAATCAGCTGCACACGGGCCAGCACGGATTCGGAGAAGAAGGTCCAGAATTCGCAATCCGAGGCTTTCAGGCGATCCATCAGCACTTGCTGGATCTTCTGGCGCACTTCGGTGGAATAGATGTCGCGTGGCACATAGGCCAGGCAGTAGCAGAAACGTCCGTACGGGTCTTTGCGCAGGAACACGCGGATCTTGTTGCGCTCCTGGATCTGCACGATCGACATCACCGTGCTGAACAGTTCATCGACCGGCGTCTGGAACAGGTCATCGCGCGGCAGCACTTCAACCACTTGAGCCAACTCTTTGCCCAGGTGAGCCTTGGGCTGGAAGCCGGAGCGGCGTTCGATTTCCGCGACCTTGCGACGGATGTAAGGAATCACCCGCACGCTCTCGCCATACACCGAGGAGGTGTACAGGCCCATGAAACGGTGTTCCTTGATCACCTTGCCGTCGGCGCTGATCTCGCGGATCGACACGTAGTCCGGGTAAGCCGGGCGGTGCACGCGGCTCGGGTGCGCGGCCTTGGCGAACGACAGCACGGTCGGCTCGCGCAGGTAGGCCACGGCATAGTCCTCGATGCGCAGGTCATCGGCGGTGAGGCCGGCGCGCAGCAGCTTGGTCAGACCGAGGAACGAGCTGGCGTCATATTCGAGATGACCGCCATCGGCCTCGTCACGTACCACGAACTCTTCATAGCCGAGGAAGGTGAAGTGGTTGCCCACCAGCCATTCGAGGAAGTTCTTGATCTCGGCTTTTTCTTCACCGTCGATGCTGAACGGGCTGGCATCGATACCGGCCAGCAGGTCCTGGACCTTGGCTTTCATCGGTTCGAAATCGGCCACGGCCACGCGCACTTCGCCCAACACCTGCTCAAGCTCTTTGCTCAGCACGTTCAGTTCGGCGGCGTTGGCGCAACGGTCGATTTCCAAGTACATCAGCGATTCTTGCTGGATGCCTTCGCCCTGGGTGCCCTTGGGCAGAATTTCCAGCAGTTCGCCCTTGCTGCCACGACGTGTACTGAGCACGGTGGTCTGCAGGGTGTGGATGCTGTAGCCACGGCGGTTCAGTTCGGTACGGACCGAATCCACCAGGAATGGCAGGTCGTGGTGCAGCACTTCGACCGCGGTGTGGGTCGATTGCCAGCCATGACGTTCGTAATCGGGGTTGTAGACCCGCACTTGCGGTTGGGTGTGATCAAAGCGCTCAAGCAGGCGCCAGGCAGACAGGGTGCAACCGGCCAGGTCGGACAGGCGACGCTGGGTCAGTTCATCCAGGGAAATAATGCCGAAGAATTGCTCAGCGAACAGCGCCACTTGTGGCAGTGCCTGTTCACTGATGTGCTGCGCCAGTGCCGCTTGCAGTTGGTGCTGGAAGTCGGCCTTGCTGGCTGCGGTGAAGAACGCCATCTGTGGTACTCCGCTTGGGCTTGTTATTGATGGAAGCGTCGCGTGTTATCCCCTTGCGGGGAGACCGTCAGCTCTGATTCGCAGGTAAGCATAGGGCACCTTAACGGATCGGAGTGACAGGTGGGTGAAGCTGGACAAGACAATGAGGTCACATACAACTTCCATAAGATGCGCACCGCGCCGGGTGACGGTACGACGGGCAGGTCAGGCGCCAGGCACATGCACATCCGTTGCGCAGCTTAACGAGTGTGGGAAGACAGCTGCTTGCGACGCTGCGACATATTCGGTCATCGGTAAGCAGGCTTCGGGTTGCGACTTGGGCAACCCGCGATATCCGGCAGCAAAACCGGGTATTTACACGCCTGCGAGTGTCGGAAATGACTGATACAGCCCGTCAGGTCATGCACTGGGTCTGACACAGGATGCAGCACAAAATTCGCCGCAATGGCACAATTGCCGCATTACTGCCAAGCCGAGACAGGATTCCCATGCTGCAATTGAAAACCGACGCCCTCATGGCTACGCCGTGCGACGAAGAAGAAGACAACATGGCCATGCTCTGCTGCCACGGCAAGAATGGCGAAATGTTCATGCTCAGCCGTTACCCGGATGAAGAGGAAGTCGAGCTTACCTGGGACTACGAGCCATCGACCCTGGATGGACTGAAGATCACCCTGGGCGCCACGACCTTGCTGGTTGAGCTGGCGGCCGGCGATGCCGATGCGCTGGGTGGCAAGGATCGACTGCAGATCACTCACGACACCGCCGCATCGGAGCTGGCGGAGGTTGAAGAAACCTTGCGGAACATTCTCAAGGGCACCGGTACCTTCGCCCGGATCTAGGCGTTGCCAGAGGTCAAATGTGGGAGCTGGCTTGCCTGCGATACAGACGACTCGGGGCATCAGGCACACCGAGGTGATGCTTTCGCAGGCAAGCCAGCTCCCACATGGACCGTGTTCACAATACCCAGTGTCCTCAACACAATCTGTGCGCCCTACACAAAAATCCTACAAGTTTTGCCAAAAATACCCGTTACGCCGTTAGTCGCCACCCCCCTCGATGCATTAAAGTAATGCCCCCCGGCCCGCTGTTCGTTGCACAGCACGCAGGCTCATCTTTCCAGGAACCGTCATCGATGGAACATCGTGAAGCGCTGCTTGCGCTGCGAACCTTTCTTTCTACGCAGATTCTCGGCCAGGAAAAACTCATCGATCGCCTGCTGATCGCCTTGCTCGCCGACGGCCACATGCTGGTCGAAGGTGCGCCGGGCCTGGCCAAGACCAAGGCCATCAAAGAGCTGGCCGAAGGCATCGAAGCGCAGTTCCATCGTATCCAGTTCACCCCCGACCTGTTGCCCGCCGACATCACCGGCACCGAGATCTATCGTCCGGAAACCGGCAGCTTTGTGTTCCAGCAGGGTCCGATCTTCCACAACCTGGTGCTGGCGGACGAAATCAACCGTGCGCCGGCCAAGGTGCAGTCGGCGCTGCTGGAAGCCATGGCCGAGCGCCAGGTCAGCGTCGGGCGCAGTACCTATGACCTGTCGCCGCTGTTCCTGGTGATGGCCACGCAAAACCCCATCGAGCAGGAAGGCACTTACCCGCTGCCCGAAGCCCAGCTCGACCGCTTCCTGATGCACGTCAAGATCGGCTTCCCCGATGCCGCCGTCGAACGACGTATCCTGCAACAGGCCCGTGGCGAAGCGCTCAACGGCGAAACCAAGCCCGAACGCCGCGTCAGCCAGCAGGCGATCTTTGCAGCGCGCAAGGAAATCCTCGGCCTGTACATGGCCGATGCGGTGGAGGAATACCTGGTGCAGCTGGTGATGGCCACCCGCACCCCGGCCAAGTTCGATCCGGAGATGGCCGAGTGGATCGCCTATGGCGCCAGCCCACGCGGCTCCATTGCGCTGGACCGCTGCGCGCGCGCCCATGCCTGGCTGGCCGGGCGTGATTTCGTCAGCCCAGAGGACATCCAGGCCGTGTTGTTCGACGTGCTGCGCCACCGCATCATTCTGTCGTTCGAAGCCGAAGCCGCCGGCATTGACCAGGACCGCGTCGTGCAACGCATTCTCGACGTCGTTGCCGTCGCTTGAACCCGATGAACGCCAGCGATGGGATCCGCGTCACGCTCAGCGAATTGATCGAGATGCGCCATCGCGTGCGCGAAGTGCAACTGTTCTCCACGCCAAGCCAGCGCAGCCCATTGATCGGCCTGCACCATTCCAAGCTGCGCGGGCGCGGCGTCGACTTCGACCAGGTGCGCGTGTACCAGGCCGGCGATGACGTGCGCACCATCGACTGGCGCGTGACCGCGCGCACTCAGGAACCGCACACCAAACTGTTCCATGAAGAACGCGAACGGCCGATCTTCATCATGGTGGAACAAAGCTGCCGGCTGTTCTTCGGCTCGGGGCAGATGTTCAAGTCGGTATTGGCCGCCCAGGCGGCGAGCCTGATCGGCTGGGCCGCGCTGGGGCATAACGACCGGGTGGGCGGGCTGGTGTTCGGCGACAACGAGCACTACGAGATCAAGCCGCGCCGCAGCAAGCAAAGCCTGCTGCAACTGCTCAACCGTCTGGTGCGCGTCAACCAGAGCCTGAGCACCGAAAGCCGCCCGGAAGCCGACGCCCTTGGCATGGCCCTGCGCCGTGGCCGCGAAGTGTTGCGGCCCGGCAGCCTGGTGATCGTGATCTGCGACGAGCGCGCGCTCACCGAAGGCGCCGAGCAACAGCTGAGTCTTTTGTCACGCCATTGCGACCTGCTGCTGTTGCCGATCTCCGACCCGCTCGACCACGCCCTGCCCGCCGCCGGGCTGCTGCGTTTCGCGCAGCGTGGGGCGCAACTGGAACTGGACACGCTGAACTTCGACTTGCGCCAGGCCTACAAGGCCCAGGCCGAAGCGCGCATCGCCCGCTGGGAGCTGCTTGCGCAGAAACTGCGAATTTTGCTGATGCCCTTGAGCACCCAGAGCGAAATGGTCGAGCAACTGCGCGACTACCTCAACCCGCAACGCCCGGCTAAAAAACAATGAGCAGCCTTGACCAACTGCAACCGCTGATCGCCCCGCCGGCCATTGGCTTCTGGCCGCCTGCGCCGGGCTGGTGGCTGTTGTTGCTGATCATTCCCCTGCTGGGTTGGGGCTTGTGGTCACTGCGACGGTTCCTGCCGACCCGCCGCCCCATCGCCCGCGCCGAACAACCCTTGGACCCCTTGCGCATCGCCGCCCTGGCGGAGCTGGCGCTGATGCCCAAGCCTTACGACGGCGCTCCGGCCGGCGCCTGGCTGCAGCAACTCAACGGCCTGCTCAAGCGCCTGTGCCGCAACGACTATCCCTACAGCCAGAGCCACACGCTCAACGGTCGCAAGTGGCTGGCGTTTCTCGACAACCGCTGCCCCGCCGCCGGCCTGACTCGCTGGATGGTGTTGGTGGAGGGCGCCTACAAGCCTGAATGCAAACTCGACGACAAAGCTATCGCCGGCCTGACCCAAGCCGTCGACACCTGGATTCGCAAACATGTTTGAGTTCGCCTGGCCGTGGATCTTCGCCCTGTTGCCGTTGCCGTGGTTGATGCGCCTCGTGTTGCCGGCGGCCGACAGCGGCGAGCCCGCGCTGAAAGTCAGCTACCTCAGCGACCTTGAAGGCCTGGCCCGCCGCCGTGCCCGCGTCAACCTGCCCGGCTGGCGCCAGCAAGCGCCGTTCGTGGTGCTGTGGCTGCTGCTGTTGAGCGCCGCCGCGCGCCCGGAATGGCTCGGCGAGCCGCTGCCGATCGCCGCCAGCGGCCGCGACCTGCTGGTGGCGGTGGACGTGTCCGGCTCCATGGATTTCCCGGACATGCACTGGCGAGACGAGGACGTGAGCCGCTTGAGCCTGGTTAAACACCTGCTCGGCGATTTCCTTGAGGGCCGTGAAGGCGACCGCGTCGGCCTGATCCTGTTCGGCAGCCAGGCCTACCTGCAGGCGCCACTGACCTTTGATCGGCGCACCGTGCGCACCTGGCTGGATGAAGCGCGCATCGGCATCGCCGGCAAGAACACCGCGATCGGTGACGCCATCGGCCTGGCCCTCAAACGCCTGCGCCAGCGACCCGCGCAAAGCCGCGTGCTGATCCTGGTCACCGACGGCGCCAACAACGCCGGGCAGATCGACCCGCTGACCGCCGCGCGCCTGGCCGCGGAGGAAGGCGTGAAGATCTACCCGATCGGTATCGGCGCCGACCCTGAACAGACCGGCTCCCTGGGCATTCTGGGGGTCAACCCGAGCCTGGACCTCGACGAGCCGGCGCTCAAGGCCATCGCCGAAACCACCGGCGGCCAGTATTTCCGCGCCCGCGACGGCGAAGAACTGCAAGCGATCAAGCAAACCCTCGACACACTTGAACCGGTCGAGCAACAACCCACCCAAGCACGTCCGGCGCTGGCGTTGTACAGCGCGCCGCTGGCCCTGGCCTTGCTGCTGAGCATGCTATTGGTGATCCAGGAGCGCTGGCCGAACAACGCCTTGCAGCGGGTGTTCAATCGACTGTCGAGCAAGGGGATTTTCCTGCAACAACACCCGCAATGGCGCCAGCGCCTCAAACGCCTGCGTTTGCGGAGGCGTCGATGATCGACCTGTGGCCGCATTGGTTCCGTCCGTGGTGGTTACTGCTGCTGCCGTTGCTCGGCGCGTTGTTGTGGCAGTTGTGGCATCGGCAAAAACGCGCCGGGCGCTGGCAGATGATCCTGCCGCCGGCCTTCCACGCCGTGTTGCTCAGCGGCGGCAATGGGCGCGAAAGCAAGTCACCGTGGGTGGTGCTCGGCATCGCCTGGCTGCTGGCCGTATTGGCGTTGCTCGGCCCCAGCTGGCAGCGGGTTGAGCAATCCAGCCAGAAGCCGTCCGATCCTTTAGTGGTGCTGCTGGAACTGACCCCGGAAATGCTCGCCACCGACAGCCCGCCGAACCGCCTGGAACAGGCTCGACGCAAACTGTACGACTTGTTGCAGGCACGCAGCGATGCGCAAACCGCCATCGTCGTCTACGCCGGCAGCGCCCACACGCTGGTGCCGCTGTCGGACGACCTGGGCACCAGCCGCAACCTGCTGGAAGCCTTGCGCCCGTCGATCATGCCGGAGCCCGGCCACCGTGCCGACCTGGCCGTCGAGAAAGCCCTTGGCCTGCTCAAGCAAGGCGGCCTCGGCCAAGGCCGCTTGTTGCTGGTGGGCTCCTCGCTGTCCAAACAGGAACGCCAAGGCATTCGCCTGCAACTGCAAAGCGCCCAGGCGCCGAGCCTGTCGATCCTCGGCATCGGCAGTCGCGAGGGCACCCCGGTAACCCAGGAAAGTGGCGAGTTTCTCAAGGATGAACAAGGCGCGATCCTGGTACCACGCCTCGACAGCCCGACCCTCAAGGCCTTTGCCAGCGAAATGGGCGGACGCTACCGCGCCGCGCGCCTGGACGACAAGGACCTGCGCCAGCTTGGCGTGCTCGACCCGCCACAAAGCCTGCGCAATGACGGCCAGCTGCTGCACCTGGACACCTGGGCCGACCAGGGTTACTGGCTGCTCTTGCCCTTGTTGCTGCTGGCCGCCTGCGCCGGGCGGCGTGGCTGGTTGTTCTGCCTGCCGCTGCTGCTGCTGAGCGCGCCCCAGCCCAGCTATGCCTTTGGCCTGCAGGACCTGTGGCTGCGTCCCGACCAGCAAGGCCAATACCTGCTCAAGCACAAACGCCCCGCCGAAGCGGCCGAACGCTTCCAGGACCCGCAGTGGCAGGGCGTGGCGCTGTACGAAGCGGGCAACTATGCCGAAGCCGCCAGGCGTTTCGCCGAGGGCAATGACGCCTATGCTCATTACAATCGGGGTAACGCCCTGGCCAGGTCCGGTGAACTGGAAGCCGCCATCGACGCCTATGAACAGGCCCTGGAAGCGCAGCCCGACCTGCAACCGGCGCTGAAAAACAAGGCGCTGGTCGAAACCCTGATGCAACAGCAGGCGCAACCGGAACCCGCTGCGCCTGCAAAAAACGAGGATGACGAAACCACCCAACCCGGCCAAACTGCGCAACCGGGCGACAATGGGCAAAGCGCCACGGGCGGCGAGCAGTCTTCCCAAGGCCAGGGCGAGGCCGGCACCGGCGATACCCAAGCCGGCGCCACGCCCCACACCGGCGGCAACGAAGTGCCCGGCAGCGAACTCGGCGATGAACAGACCACCACCCCACCGCTGCGCCCGAGCGATGCCAGCCTTGACGGCGAGCAGCGCCAGGCGCTGGAGCAATGGCTGCGGGAAATCCCGGACAACCCCGGTGAACTGCTGCGCCGCAAATTCTGGTACGAACAGCAACAACATCAGGACAAGACTCGATGAGCCGCCGCACCACCCTACTGCTTCTGCTCGCCTTGTCGGCCGGCCACGCCCAGGCGGCGAACCTGAGCGCCAGCGTCGACCGCAGCCGCCTCAATTCGGGGGAAACGGTGGAACTGACGGTGGAGTCCAGTGATGTCACGCAGTTCGGCAAGCCCGACCTGTCGCCCCTTGAGGCACAGTTCGAAGTCAGCGGTACGCGGCAGATCAACCAGCTCACCACCCTGGACGGCGACAATCACGCCACCACGCGCTGGATCATCACCCTGTTGCCCAGGGAAAACGGCACGGTGATCATCCCGCCCCTGCAAGTGGGCGAGTACAAGACCCAGCCGATCAGCCTGCAAGTGGTGGAAACCGCCAGCCAGAACACCGCCGCCGAACTGGCGCCGGTGTTTGTCGAGGCCGACCTCGACCAGACCAGCGTCTACGTCCAGGCCCAGGCGCTGTTGACCGTGCGCGTGTACCACTCGGTGTCGCTGTATGACGACAGCAGCCTCACGCCGTTGCAGATTCCCGATGCACGCGTGGAGCAACTGGGCGAGTCGCGCACCTATGAGAAGGTCATCAACAGCATTCGTCACGGCGTGATCGAGACCCGCTACGCCATTTACCCGCAGCACAGCGGCACGCTGGCGATTCCGACCCAGACCTTCAGCGCGACACTCGTGGAATCGCGCCCGCCGCAAGAAAACACGCTGCAGGGCACCAAGCCGGGCAAGCTGATCCATGTCAGCTCGGCGCAGCTGCCACTGGTAGTCAAGCCCAAACCGGCGCTGTACCCGGCCGACACGCCGTGGCTGCCGGCGCGCAGCCTGACCCTGACTGAAAGCTGGAACCCGGAACCCGAGCAGGTGCAAGTGGGCGACTCCCTCACCCGCAGCCTCACGGTCAAGGCCGAAGGCCTGTCCAGCGCGCAATTGCCGGCCCTGCCCAGCACCGACATCAACGGGCTGCGCCGCTACCCGGACCAGCCGGTGCTCGGCAACCAGGCCAGCGACCGAGGCCTGACCGGCAGCCGTGAAGACCGCGAAGCGCTGGTGCCCACCCGCGCAGGCCCGCTGGAACTGCCCGCCGTGGATGTGGTGTGGTGGAATACCCACGAAGACCACCTGGAACGCACCAGCCTGCCGGCGCGCACCCTGCAAGTGGCGGCCAACCCGAGCCTGGCGGTCGACACACCCGCCACGCCCACCGTGATCACCGCCCCCGACGACAACCACCTGTGGCTGTGGCAACTGAGCACCCTGCTCCTCGCCTGCACCACCCTGCTGGGCTTTGGCCTGTGGTGGCGCGCGCGCTGGCAACCTGCCGTGCTGCGCGCCGCGCAAACCGGCCCAAGCCCGCGCAGCCTGCTCGACGACCTCAAGCGCGCCACCCAGGCCAACGACCCCCACGCCACCCGCCAGGCGCTGGACGCCTGGGCGCGGCAACAACCGGAAACCCTCGCCGACATGGCGGCGCGGTTCGTGCCGCTGTCGGATGCCTTGGATGGGTTGAACGGCGCACTCTACAGCGAAGGTGGCCACTATTGGCTGGGTGAAGACCTGTGGCGCGCGGTGAAGGCGATTCCAATGGCAGAACGCGAGCTGGACCCGACGGCGGATAGCACAAGCTTACCGCCGTTGTATCCCAAGTAAGTTTGGGCACAACTTAAGTTAAAACATCAGGGGCCGATAGAGCGATGTAGCCTTCTATTAGTGGAGATTATCCAATGGCCATTACTCTGAATGTTTCATACGCACCGATGAGTAAGCAGACAGATGCTTATGTCATCAAAAATCCGCATCAAGTCACCAATGCATTCACAATTACCGAAGCCTCAGAGGCGGTGGATGCGTTGAAGCTCGAAAACCAGGAAAAGATAACCCAACTTAAAGAGTTTTTGAAAAATTATGACATGACGTCGATCAGCACCGACGAACTCAAGGTAGTTGGCAGCAAACTCTACGACGAAGGCATGATCAGTCGACGAGCATTTGGGATGTTTATAGAGGGTGATCGAGCATCTGACGCGAACGGATTCCAGACCAATACGCATGTAAAGTTCAACGCCATTGCCTTATTCAATGAAAGGCTTGAGGACACCAGGGCGTTTTTCAAAAGTGAACCGGCGGTAGCCAGACAAGACGGAGCAATGGATTACTTACAAAGCATGATAAGTGCCAATCACGCCATAAATGCACTGGCTTATTTTATAAAATCTGCAAATAGCGACTTATCAATAAAAGAACAGGCATGACGCCAGCAGCCGGCGCGCCGGTCCCCCAGCCCCGGCGCGCCTCGCTCCGCTCTATCGACCGTACCTCACGGCCCCCGAGTAGGATTTAGAGACAGCATCGTCGTTATTCAATACCACGCGGTAGTTACCAAAAGCCCCTGCGTATGAAGCGTTATTACCTATACTGAACGACACTCTATTCCAAGAAGAACCGACTTCTTGCTCAATATATATTCCGGGCGCGCGGCCAGCACCACCCGTTGAAACCGTTGCATCAATACCCGCCCCTGAACAGCCATTGGCGGAAGTGATTTTGAAAGGACCATGAGCTGTGATCGCCGTCTTCGGCGGTATGATTCCAGTGTAGCTCTCATTAATGTACAAACATGAAGCAGACACTTGAGCAGAAACCAACATCAACGCTGCAAGAGGTAAAGCAATAAGGCTTTTCATAATATTCTCCATATCATTGAGAAAGCACTAAAGCGCATAACATGTAGAGCGGGTCACTTGACCGCCCCACGTGCTCGACATTGCATGATTTGTTGAGCAAAGTAAGCCAGCTGCTTCCTAAAATCAGTAAGGACCGTTCTGTCATACTCCGCAGTAGGAAATAGTCGGAAATTTCCTAGTCCCGCTTACTGGCGATTAAAACTGCGGATTTGAGGCGCTTCATTTACAGCGAGCGCTCTCAAAAAATATGGCTGGAAACTTGCTAATACAGCACGCGTGGCTTCTGCTATTGGCGAAAGACCCAGATTTAAAAACCTCAGCGATAGCTGTGGGAGCGGGCTTGCCCGCGATGGCGGTGTGTCAACCAGCACATGCCCAACTGACCGAGCGCCATCGCAGGCAAGCCAGCTCCCACAGTTGACCGTGTCGCCTGCACGACATGGGTTGTTAAAGGCCAGCAATCCATATCCCTTTAATTTGCAGGAAGTTTCCTAGACAATCCCACGGCCTTGCGCCTGTTCAGTTCACTGGCTAGCCTTCGTTCCGTCGCTGCATATCAGCGATCGGGTGTGGAAACCTGGGAACTAAGTAGGCGTCATGATCGTATGCAAGCGCTCAATGGCGGCTGTACGCGGGCAGACCTCGGTCTGGCCGAGTCCTACTACTCGGTTTTCCACCCCGCGTA
The DNA here is from genome assembly GCF_001983175.1 of Pseudomonas cedrina subsp. cedrina. GTDB lineage: Bacteria > Pseudomonadota > Gammaproteobacteria > Pseudomonadales > Pseudomonadaceae > Aquipseudomonas > Aquipseudomonas cedrina. Next base: position 10,585 of record NZ_MNPW01000016.1, on the reverse strand, counting down.
TGGCTGCCACCTAATCTGCCGTGTGGAAACGGCACAGGATGGCTCCCCAACCTAGTAGGAGCATCAAAATGAACAAAATTGTCCCCGACCCGCCTCGCGAAATCTTCGAACGCGCCCTGAGCCACTACCTGCAACCCACCTCAGCGCCATCCTTCACCGTGCACCAAGACCTCAGCTTCGAAGACGCCCTCGTGCAAATCTGCGACCTGCTGCGTTGCGCAGCCGCGACCGCAGCCGGCACCTGCCAAGGGCTGAGCGGCGAACAGCGCCACATGGCCGGCGCCACCGAGCACTTGATCAACAACGCCAAAACCCTGGCCGACCGAGCGCTGGATTGCCTGCAACCATCGTCATAAACGCTTTATCAGAAACAACACATAACCCCTGTGGGAGCGGGCTTGCTCGCGAAGGCGGAGTGTCAGTCAGCACACCTTTATCTGACACACCACATTCGCGAGCAAGCCCGCTCCCACATTGGATCTCCATCGTTGATTACAGCCAACTACAGGCCTATTTCACTCGACTAACGATCCTCACGGGTATGCCACAGGCGCAACAGATACACAGTGGAACCCACTATCTCGTAACGCATTTCATAGTGGCCGATCAGAATCCGGCGCACATCCCGGGGCTCGAATTCTTCCAGGCGCTCGCCGATACGCGGGTTGGCCAGCAGCGTGGCGGGAGCAGCCGTGAGTTGCTGCACGGTTCGTGCGGCGGCAGGTTGATTCACTAACGCTAGAAATTCATACAATCGGGTAAGGTCGGAAAGCGCCTTGGCTGTCCACTTCAACTCCATCAGCGCGGCACCGGCAATGGCGTTTCGCTGCTGAGACTATCAGCCCAGGCCTGAACGGCCTGGTGATCAATCACGCGGCCAGCGTCAACATCGGCCAACGCCTCCAGGGTCAGACGACTACGCTCTTCTTCCTGGTCTATCCAGGCCGATAGTGCCTGCTTGACGATCCAGTTTCTGGAGCGATCAAGGCGTTCTGCCATTAAATCGACCTTTTGGGCCAGTTGCTCAGGAACATGAGCGGTGACAGATCTGGTTTTTGATGGGGTTGCCATAATGTGTTGGCTCCTGATCGTTTCATATTCTCGTGGCGCTTCATTCTGCGCCGTTGTGCAGCAGTCCGAGTCGAAGTTAATCATAGTGATTGACTGTATAGCATCAAATGCTTGTGTTGGACCGGGCGATATGGCGTTTCACGACATGGGTACCCACACAGCCTAACCCTGTGGGAGCGGGCTTGCCCGCGATGGCAGTGTGTCAGCCAGCACATTTTCAACTGACCGGGCGCCATCGCAGGCAAGCCAGCTCCCACAGTTGACCGTGTCGTCTGTGCGACATGGGTTGTTAAAGGCCAGCAATCCATATCCCTTTAATTTGCAGGAAGTTTCCTAGACAATCCCACGGCCTTGCGCCTGTTCAGTTCACTGGCTAGCCTTCGCTCCGTCGCTGCAGATCAGCGATCAGGGGTGAGATCCTGAGTTCGGGAGAGCCAAGTGTCACAACCGCGAGCAACATGCTCTATGGCGGCTGTGTGCGGGCAGACTTCGGTCTGACCGGGTTCTCCTGCCCCGGTAATCTCACCCCGCACATAGCTGCCACCTTTTGACGAGTGAGATCGGCAAAAGAATGGCCCCCAGCACTGCAGGAGCTTCATTACATGAACAAAATCGTCCCCGACCCACCCCGTTTCACCCCCGACCGCACAATCTTCGAACGCGCCCTGAGCCACTACCTGCAACCCGCCTCAGCGCCATCCTTCACCGTGCACCAAGACCTCAGCTTCGAAGACGCCCTCGCGCAAATCTGCGACCTGCTGCGTTGCGCCGCCGCGACCGCAGCCGGCACCTGCCAAGGGCTGAGCGGCGAACAGCGCCACATGGCCGGCGTCACCGAGCACTTGATCAACAACGCCAAAACCCTGGCCGACCGAGCGCTGGACTGCCTGCACGCACCGTCATAACGCTCTATCAGAAACAACACATACCCCCTGTGGGAGCGGGCTTGCCCGCGAAGGCGGCGTGTCAGTCAGCACATCTTTATCTGACACACCGCATTCGCGAGCAAGCCCGCTCCCACATTGGATCTGAGTTGCCTGGGGCGACGTGGTCACATTCCGGGTAAACTCCCTTCCTTTTCACCGCCCTTCTCTGTTCATGGCGGTCATTCACTTTTCTGTTATTCACGGAGTTCGCCTTGCGTCTGTTCCACACCTCCGACTGGCACCTGGGCCAAAACCTCCACGGCCAGGAGCGCGACTTCGAACATGCCTGTTTCCTGGCGTGGCTGCTGGGCCAACTCAAGGCCCACTGTCCGGATGCGCTGCTGATCGCCGGCGATATCTTCGACACGGTCAACCCACCGCTCAAGGCCCAGGAGCGGCTGTACGATTTCATCATCAGCGCCCACGAACAAAACCCCAACCTGACCATTGTGATGATCGCCGGCAACCACGACTCCGGCTCGCGCATCGAATTGCCCGCGCCGTTGATGCGCCGCTTGCGCACCCACGCCCTCGGCCGCGTGTTGTGGCTGGATGATGGCCAACTCGATGCCGAACGTTTGCTGATCCCGCTGCCGGATGCCAAGGGCAAGATTGCCGCGTGGTGTCTGGCGCTGCCCTTCCTGCGTCCAGCGGAAGTCACGGGTGCGCATCTGGGCGACGATTACCTGCGCGGCATCGGCCAGGTGCATGAATGGCTGATCGCCGCCGCCAACGCCAAGCGCAAGAAAGGCCAGGCGCTGATTGCCATCAGCCATGCGCACATGGCGGGTGGCTCGGTGTCGGAAGACTCCGAGCGCAGCCTGATCATCGGCAATGCCGAGGCGCTGCCGGCCAGTCTGTTCGATAGAAGTGTCGCCTATGTGGCCCTCGGCCATTTGCACAAGCCGCAAAAGGTCAATGGCGAAGAACGCATTCGCTACAGCGGCTCGCCGATTCCGCTGTCGTTTTCAGAAATCAACTACAAGCACCAGATTCTCGACGTGACGTTCCAGGGCCAGGCGCTGGTCAGCGTCGAACCGCTGCTGATCCCCCGCGCCGTCAACCTGCAACGCCTGGAAGCCGCGCCCCTGGCCGATATCCTCAAGCAACTGGCCGACCTGCCCGACGTCGACCTGCTGGCCGACACCCAGCGCCAGCCGTGGCTGGAAGTGCGCGTACGCCTGGACGAGCCGCAACCCGACCTGCGCCAGCAAATCGAAAATGCCCTGGACGGCAAGGCCGTGCGCCTGGTGCGCATCGCCGCGGAATACGCCGGCAAACGCGGCAGCGACGCTACCGACGAAGAGCGCTTGATCGAACTTGACCAGCTCACGCCCCAGGAGCTGTTCAGCCGCGCCTGGCAGGACAGCTACGGCAGTGCGGTGGATGAACAGACCTTGAAGGATTTCGCCGTGCTGCTCCAGGAAGTTCAACAGGAGAGCGAACAGCCATGAAGATCCTCGCCATCCGCCTGAAGAACCTCGCCTCCCTGGCCGGCCCGTTCGAGATCGACTTTACCGCCGAGCCCCTGGCCAGCGCCGGTCTGTTCGCGATTACCGGGCCGACCGGTGCCGGCAAAAGTACTTTGCTCGATGCGCTGTGCCTGGCGCTGTTTGGCGCCGTGCCGCGCCTGGGCGATACCGGCCAGGCGAAAATGCCGGACGCCGACAGCGATATCTCCATCGGCGACCCCCGCACATTGTTGCGGCGCGGTACCGGCGGCGGTTATGCCGAAGTGGACTTTGTCGGCGTCAGTGGCCGTCGCTACCGTGCGCGCTGGGAAGCCAACCGCGCCCGCGACAAGGCCAGCGGCAAGTTGCAGAACAGCCGCCAGAGCCTGATCGACCTGGACAGCGACCAACTGCTGGCCAGCCAGAAAACCGAATACAAAACCCAGCTGGAACTGGCCCTGGGCCTGAACTTCGAACAGTTCACCCGCGCCGTGCTGCTGGCGCAAAGCGAGTTCAGCGCCTTCCTCAAGGCCAACGACAACGAACGCAGCGAACTGCTGGAGAAGCTCACCGATACCGCGCTTTACACCCAGCTCGGCCGACGCGCCTTCGACAAGGCCAAGGACGCCCGGGACGTGCACAAGCAGTTGCAGGACCAGGCCACCGGCGTGGTGCCCCTCGCGCCCGAAGCCCGTGCCGAACTGGACCAGCAATTCGACGCAGCACAACAACAGCTCAAGACCCAACAAGCCCAGCTCAAGCAGTTGGAGTTGCAGCACACCTGGCTCAAGGAACTGCGTGAATGGCAAGCACGCCAGCTCGCCGCCACCGAAGCGCTGCAGCGGGCGCAGGCCAAGTGGGATAACCAGGCCCAGCAACGCCAGGACCTGAGCCGCCTGGACCAGTTGGCACCTCATCGCCACCACTTCGCGCGCCGGGCAGAACTGCGCACCGTGCTTGAGCCGTTAGCCGCGCAGATTCAGCTGTATAACCAACAACAAGGCGAATTGCATACCCGCCAGGAACAGGCCCAGCAACAGCAAGTCACGGCGCAGGCCGCATTGGCCCAAGCCCTGCAAAACCAGGCTGACGCCCTGCCTTTGCTGCGCCAGGCCTTTGAAGAGCAAAGCACCCTCGCCCATTTGACCAAAGAACTGGCCAAGCGCACCGAGGACAAGCAGCAGCACGAAAACGCCTGCCATGAAGGGCAAGTCCAGCTCAATGGCTTGCTCGAAAAGCAGCGTCAGGTCGCCGAACGCCTGCAAGGCCTGGCCACCGAACTTGAACAGAGCGCCGCCCTCGCCCCGCTGAGCGAGGCCTGGAGCGCCTACCGCGACCGCCTGCAACAGCTGATGCTGATCGGTAACCGCTTGAACAAAGGCCAGGCCGAGCTGCCGCAACTGGAGCAACGCGCCACCCACGCCGCGGCACAGTTCACCCAGCAACGCGAGGCCCTGGACCTGCTGTATCAGGAGGCCGGCGCCGAGCCCCACGCCGTGGCCGAACAGATTCAGCTGCTGGCCAGCCTGCTGCAAGACAATCGTAAACAGCAACGCGCTTTCGAAGACCTGACGCGCCTGTGGGACAGCCAGCAGCAGCTCGACCACCAGGCCAGTGTCCTCGCGCAGAAGCTTGCCGATGCCCAGCAGCAACGCGAGCAACTGAACCAGACCGGCCTGCAGACCAAGGCCGAGCTGACCGTGGCCGAACAGACCCTGACGGTGACCAAACAGCTGCTGGAACGCCAACGCCTGGCCCGCAGCGCCAGCGTCGAGGAACTGCGCGCGCAGTTGCAGGACGACCAGCCCTGCCCGGTGTGCGGCAGCCATGAACACCCGTACCATCAACCCGAAGCGCTGCTGCAAAGCCTTGGCCGCCATGATGAAAACGAGGAGGCCCTGGCGCAGAAAGCCGTGGATACGCTCAAGGAAAAACTCACTGAGCTGCGCGGCGAAGTGGGCGGTTTGATCGCCCAGCAAAAGGAATACCTGCAACAGCAGGAGCAACTGGCGGCGCAACTGCAAGCGCTCAAGCCGAGCATGGACGCGCACCCGCTGTGCGCGGCATTGCTCAACCAGGATGCGGCCAAGCGTAGCGCCTGGCTTGACCAGCAACTGGCCCAACTCACCCAGAGCATCGCCCAGGACGAACAACGCCAAGGCGCCCTGCTCAACCTGCAACAGAACGCCGGGCGCCTGCAGCAGCAACTGCAAGCCGCCCAGGAAGCCAGCCAGCAGGCCCGCCAATTACTGGCAGACCAGCAACGCGAGCTGGCCAGCGACCGTGAACGCCTCGACCAGGAACTCAACGCCTTCTCCAGCCTGTTGCCGGCCGAGACCCTGGAAGGTCTGCGCGCTGAACCTGCCGCCACCTTCATGCAACTGGACCAGCAGGTCAGCCAGCGCCTTGAACAGCTCGGTTATCAACGCGACGAGCTGGCCGAGCAACAGGCGCGCCAACAGGCGATCGAGAAGGAAACGACCCACCAGCAGCATCGCCAGCAACAACTCGATGCGTTGGTGCAGCAGGTCACCGAACTGGCCACCCAACAACAGGCGGCCCGGGAAAAGCTCGGCGCATTGCTCGGTGAACACAGCAGCGCCGAACAATGGCAGCAGCAGTTGGACCAAGCCGTCAGCCAGTCACGCCAGAGTGAGACCGACGCCAACAAGCAGTTGCAAGAGATCCACAACGCATTGGTCCAACTCGCCGCCGACCTCAAGGCCCAGCAGGAACGCCAGCAGGCGCTGCAGGCCGAGCAGCAGACACTCGACACGCGCATCAGCGAGTGGCGCGCCCTGCACCCGGAGCTCGACGACGAAGGCCTCAACCGCTTGCTGGCCGTTGATGAGGCCCAGGTCAGCCAATTGCGCCAGCAGGTGCAGCACAGCGAAAAAGCCGTCGAACAAGCCAAGGTCCTGCTGCAAGAGCGCGAACAGCGGCTCGCCGAGCACCAGGCGCTGCACAACGGCAACCTTGAAGCCGAAGCACTGGACAGCGCCCTGGCCACACTCACCCAGCAATTGGCCGAGGCTGAAAAAGCCTGTGCCGAACTGCGCGCGCGCCAATCCGAAGACCAGCGCCGCCAGGAAGCCAACCAGGCCTTCGCCGCGCAGATCGCCCAGGCTTATGACGAATGGCAGCGTTGGGCACGCTTGAATGCGCTGATCGGCTCGGCCACCGGCGACACTTTCCGCAAGATCGCCCAGGCCTATAACCTCGACTTGCTGGTGCACCACGCCAACGTGCAACTGCGCCAGCTGGTGCGGCGCTACCGCCTCAAGCGCGGTGGCAGCATGCTTGGCCTGCTGGTGATGGACACCGAAATGGGCGACGAACTGCGTTCGGTGCATTCGTTGTCCGGCGGCGAAACCTTCCTGGTGTCGTTGGCGCTGGCCCTGGGCCTGGCGTCGATGGCCTCCAGCACACTGAAGATCGAGTCGCTGTTTATCGACGAAGGCTTTGGCAGCCTCGACCCCGAGTCGCTGCAATTGGCCATGGACGCGCTGGATGGCTTGCAGGCCCAGGGGCGCAAGGTGGCGGTGATCTCCCATGTGCAGGAAATGCACGAACGCATTCCGGTGCAGATCCAGGTCAAGCGCCAAGGCAATGGCTTGAGCACCCTGGAAGTCACGTGAGCGAGATACGGCTGTATTCGTTCCGGCGCTGCCCGTATGCGATGCGTGCGCGCCTGGCCTTGCGCTATTGCGGCGTGCCCGTGCGCATCATCGAGGTAAGCCTGAAGGACAAGCCGGTTGAAATGCTGGCACTGTCACCCAAGGGCACGGTGCCGGTGTTGAGTGTGGATGGCGAGGTGATCGATGAAAGCCTGGCGATCATGCAGTGGGCGCTGGCACGGCACGATCCGGATGATTGGCTGCTCCAGGATGACCCGGCGGTGCTGGCGTTGATTGCCGAGAACGACCAGGGCTTCAAGTATCAATTGGATCGATACAAGTACGCCGAACGCTATCCCGAACAGTCCAGGGAAGATTACCGGGCCGCGGGCGAAGTGTTCTTGCGAAAACTGGAGCAATTGCTGGCCGAACGCGAGTACCTGCTGGCCGACCACCCGAGCCTGGCGGACATGGCCCTGGCGCCCTTTGTACGGCAGTTTGCCCATGTGGATCGGGAATGGTTCGCCGGTGCACCGTATCCAAACTTGCAGCGGTGGCTGGAGTGGTTTTTGAATTCGCCGCTGTTTATTGGCGTAATGGCAAAACCCCACGTGCTGTTGTAGTGAGCGGGCTTGCCCCGCGCCGGGTGGCGAAGCCGCCCCAAAGCAGTCGCCTCAATTTCACCTGACACACCGCAGTGCTGCGATTGGGGCGGCTTCGCCGCCCAGCGCGGGCGGTGCGACGATTCGACAAGCCCGCTCACTACAGACGATTTAACCCTGCACCAGGTTCAACAACCGCTCGCGGGCAATCTCCGGCTCGCCGTCCGCCAGTTGCACAGAGGACAGGATAGGAGCGGAATAAAGAACCAGGATGAGTGCCGCGAGTCGGAGTGCCATGCTGTCGATTCCAGAAGATAGGCGTCAATATTCGAGCGCCAAATTTAAACTCATGGCAATGTGATATCAATGATTTTATGCAGCCGATGCACAAACGCCAAACCACTCGAACGAGGCAGGCTTCGTTCCAGTGGTTTGGCGTCTGCGGGTGTGCAGGGTCAATCAGCGTTCACGGCTGGGTTTTGTGGTCCAGCGCGGCGTAGAAATTAGCGCTTTGTTGCAAGTATTTCTGGGTATAGGCGCTGGTGCTGGATGGCTTGCCGGAGACTTCCACGCTGGCCGCGGCCGGCAAGGCCACAGTGGCGGAAACGGCGGAAGCGGCAATCACGGAGAAAAGATTCAAGTTCATGGCGGTAACCCTCGTGTGCGTTTGGTTGAGTGGCCGGAGAAGGCCTTGGAACTCAACTTACGCCCGAGGGCTGAGCCTTAGAAATGCTTTGAAACACTAGCCGCTATCAATAGAATTAATAGCAAGGCTCAGGCCCCGTTGCACGGGGCCTGTGGCTTATTGACGCACCAGGAACTTGAGATCGCTGGGCGCATCGATCGGCAATTTCTGCACGGTTTTACCGAGCAGGCCGGTTTCAGGGTCACGTTCGACCACCACGATTTCATTGCTCTTCTGGTTGGCGACCAGCAGGAATCTGCCGGTCGGGTCCAGGCTGAACTCGCGCGGATGGTCACCCTCAACGGAACGGCGTTGCAGCTCCTTGAGGTGCCCGGTGGCCGGGTCGATGCCGAACACCACGATGTGGTTGGCCGTGCCGCGATTGCTCACGTACAGGAATTTGCCGTCGCTTGACGCATGCAGCGCCGCACCGGCCTTGTCGGACACCGGTTGGCCGGCGGCGTAGTCCACCAATTGGGTCTGGGTCAGTTGGCCGTCTTTGTAGTCGAACACCGCAATCTGGGCGCTCATTTCGGTGGTCAGCCAGGCATGCTTGCCATCGGCGCTGAACAACAGGTGGCGCGGGCCGCTGCCGGGTGGCAACTGCACCGAGGCCGGAGTGGCCGGTGTCAGTGGCAATTCATGGTTGGCCTTGGGGTCGTAGCGGTAAGCGAACAGCTTGTCAGCGCCCAGATCCTGGACAAACACGTACTTGCCATCCGGCGATGACACCACCGAATGCACATGGTTGGACGCCTGCCGCTCGGGGTTCACGCGACTGGCCGGGTGCCCGCTCAGCTGCACCGGGGCCGACAGCTTGCCCTGGGCATCGACCGGCAGTACCGCCAGGCTTCCACCCGGGTCTTCGACCACCGAATAGTTGGCGACGAACAGGTAGCGGCCATCGGCGGCGACGCTGGCATGGGTGGGCTCGTTGCCCAGGCTCTGCACCTGGTTGATCAGGGTCAGTTGGTGGTTGCGCGGGTCAATGCTGTAGCTGCTCACGCGGCCTACCGGGTCTTTCTGGCCGGGACCATTCTCGTTGACTACAAACAGGTGCTTCTGGTCCTCGGAAAGCGTCAGCCATGAGGGGTTATCGGCCGTGGCCGCCAATACCGGCGGGCCCTGGAACCGGCCGGTGCGGCTGTCGAACTGCAGGCGGTAGATGCCTTCGCTGGTGCCGGCGGTGTAGCTGCCCACCAGCACTTCATACGTCTCGGCCGGTGCAGCCTGTACCGACATCGCACCGACACTGCCCGCCATCAGCAGGGGCCAGAATTTACGCATCATCCGCTTCGTCCTCATCGTTGTTGTTGTCGCCCTTGATCGCGCTCAGGCAGACCAGACGGTGTTCACCGTCCTCGTTGCTCAGCAGCCAGCTTTGCAAGCTGTCATCAAAGGTCGCGGCGTTCAGTTGATCTGGACTGAACGTCCAACGCTTGAGTTCCCGGCCGTCCATGCTTTCGATCAGCAACTGCTGGTCAAAGGTGAAGTCGAAGGCGTGCAGCCCGTCGATGATCAGCATGTCGCTGGTGGCAAGGGCGGTGGTCAGGGGGGTGGCGGTCATGGTGGTCAGTCATCTACGAGGAAGGTCGCGATGATAGCGGAAACAGTCGCATGGACACAGAACCCAATGTGGGAGCCGGCTTGCCCTAATGCCGATCAGTTAAGCGAACGCAATGTTTAAAGCAACGAAGATCAAATGTGGGAGCTGTCGAGCTTTAGCGAGGCTGCGAAAGCGGTGGGTCAGGCGAAAAAAATGCCAGCAGTGCCGCCGCCTTCGCAGCCTCGCTGGGGCTCGACAGCTCCCACATTTTGAACCGAGTTCGACATGAATACCGGTCGGCTCTAAGGCCGCCGCGCTTTGTTTTTGATCTTGATCTGGGGCGCCCCGTCAACCACGCTGGCCGTAATTCGATATTGATTTGGGGGGTAAACCGGCAGGACGCCGGTTTAGCCGCCCCGCGCCATGGATGGCGCGTGGCGGCGGCCCCCCAAATCAATGTCGGATTACGGGCATGCCGAGCCTAGGCGAGGCACCGAGTGGTGGGGCGAAGCGTTTTTGGTTACTTTTTGCGCTCTTCAAAAAGTGACCCGCCGTAAGGGCCAGCCCTTTCAAGGTCTTTTGATTTTAGCGGCCTTAAGCACCCGATCCGTCGACACGTGGGCATTTGCGGCTTTGCCTTCAAGCCACTGTTTGGGCTTGGGCACCTTCGGACCTCGCTTGCTCTTG
>NZ_MNPW01000015.1 GCF_001983175.1 Pseudomonas cedrina subsp. cedrina | reverse complement strand
TCTCCAGACGGGTCGACGACGGGCGCCGGCCTTTACGCACAATTGAGGAAGGGAGCTAGTGGCGCATAGACCTGTGTTGTTTTGCCAGTGATTTTTTCAGTGAATCCACTGCCGCCATCGCAGGCAAAAAAGAGCTAAACCTGCTCCATCATCCACTTCACAAACTCGCGCACTTTGGGCACTTCCGCCGAATGCTCCGGGTAGGCCAGGTAATACGCATCCTGGCTTGGCATTGCGTGCTGCCACGGGATCACCAGCTTGCCGTCGGCCAACTCTTCCTCCACCAGAAACCGCGGCAACAGCGCCACGCCACAGCCGACTTGCGCGGCGCGAATGCACATATAAAAGGTGTCGAAACGCGGTCCGTGATAACTGTGTTCGGTCTGCAGGCCTTGATCGGCGAACCAGTCGTGCCAGCCCTGTGGCCGCGAAGCGTTTTGCAACAGCACCAGCTCGCTCAGTTGCGTCGGGTCAGTAAACGGCTGTGCGGGCAAGCTCTCTGGCGCACACACGGGAATCAGCTCTTCGCTGAACAACTTCAGGCTCTCGGTGCCGGGACGTGAGCCTTGGCCGAAATAGAAGGCCATATCGGCCTTGCCTTGCAGCAGTTCGTCCGGCTCCTGCTCGTTGCACAGGTCCAGGTGGATCTGCGGGTGGCGCAGTCGCCAACCCTTGAGGCGCGGCACCAGCCAGCGCGCGCCGAAGGTGTAGGGCGCGGACACGCGCAACACTTCGGTTTCGCCGCCATAGGAGCGCAGGTAGTGCGTGGACATTTCCACCTGCGTGAGGATCTTGCGCACTTCCACCAGGTACAGGTCGCCCGCTGGCGTCATTTGCAAGCGGCGGCGCACCCGGCGAAACAGCAGGTGCTGCAGCAAGTCTTCCAGCTGCGCGACCTGCTTGCTCACCGCGCTTTGGGTGAGGTTCAGTTCCTCGGCCGCACGGGTGAAGCTCAGGTGGCGGGTGGCCGCTTCGAAACACTGCAAGGCGGTGATCGAGGGCAAATGTCTTCTGTTCAGCACGGCACGCCTCTTTTTATTCTTTGCATGAATAAATGGAATGATATCTCGCCTAATCGTCGTTTGTTGGCACGTCTTGGTCCAGCTACAAATAAGCCCTGGATCGTCGTGTCTTCGGCGGCGCAATTTTTTGTATGCAGATTTGAAGGAGTCACCCATGGTTGCCGCATTGCTTGATCGTCTCGGCGTAAACCCGGCGCTTTACCAGTCGGGGAAACAACCGGTGCATTCGCCGATCGATGGCAGTCGCATTGGCGCCGTGAACTGGGAAGGCGCCGCCGAGGTTGAGCAGCAGGTCAGTCGCGCCGAGCATGCATTCGACGCCTGGCGCAACGTGCCGGCACCGCGCCGTGGCGAACTGGTGCGCCAATTTGGCGATGTATTGCGCCAATACAAGGCCGACCTGGGCGAGCTGGTGTCCTGGGAAGCCGGCAAGATCACCCAGGAAGGCCTGGGCGAAGTGCAGGAAATGATCGACATCTGCGACTTCGCCGTCGGCCTGTCACGCCAGTTGTACGGCTTGACCATCGCTTCCGAGCGCCCTGGCCACCATATGCGTGAAACCTGGCACCCGCTGGGCGTGGTCGGCGTGATCAGCGCTTTCAACTTCCCGGTCGCGGTGTGGGCATGGAATACCGCCCTGGCCCTGGTCTGCGGCAACGCGGTGATCTGGAAACCGTCGGAAAAAACCCCGCTGACCGCATTGGCCTGCCAGGCGCTGTTTGAGCGCGTGTTGAAGCAATTCGACGGCGCGCCGGAGTATCTCAGCCAAGTGATCATCGGCGGCCGTGATGCCGGCGCTGCGTTGGTGGATGACCCGCGCGTGGCGCTGATCAGCGCCACCGGCAGTACCCGCATGGGCCGTGAAGTAGCGCCGAAAGTCGCCGCACGTTTTGCCCGCAGCATTCTGGAGCTGGGCGGCAACAATGCGATGATCCTCGGCCCAAGCGCCGACCTGGACATGGCCGTGCGCGCCATCCTGTTCAGCGCCGTTGGCACCGCCGGCCAGCGTTGCACCACGCTGCGTCGGCTGATCGCCCACGAATCGGTCAAGGAAGAAATCGTCACCCGCCTCAAGGCCGCCTATTCCAAAGTGCGTATCGGCCACCCGCTGGAAGGCAACCTGATTGGCCCGTTGATCGACAAACACGGCTTCGACAACATGCAGGACGCCCTGGAACAAGCCTTGAGCGAAGGCGGCAAGGTATTCGGCGGCAAGCGTCAACTGCAAGACACATTCCCCAACGCCTACTACGTGTCGCCGGCCATCGTGGAAATGCCCGAGCAGAGCGATGTGGTATGCACCGAGACCTTCGCGCCGATCCTGTATGTGGTCGGCTACACCGACTTCGCCGAAGCGCTGCGCCTGAACAACGCCGTGCCGCAAGGGTTGTCATCGTGCATCTTCACCACCGACGTGCGTGAGGCCGAGCAGTTCATGTCGGCCGTGGGCAGCGACTGCGGCATCGCCAACGTCAACATCGGCCCGAGCGGCGCGGAAATCGGCGGCGCGTTTGGCGGCGAAAAAGAGACGGGCGGCGGGCGTGAGTCGGGTTCGGATGCGTGGCGCGGGTATATGCGTCGGCAGACCAATACCGTGAACTACTCGCTGGAATTGCCGTTGGCCCAGGGCATCACGTTCGATTGAGATGAGATGATCGTTCCCACGCTCCGCGTGGGAATGCATCCAGTGACGCTCCGCGTCACGATCCAAAAGCGGACGCGGAGCGTCCAGGGCTACATTCCCACGCAGAGCGTGGGAACGAGCGGTGGTGAATTCATCCCGGAGTCTGGCAATGGCACTACGCGAAACATGTTTGTGGGAACACCTCACACCCGGTCGTCCGGATCGCGCCGCGCTCACGGGCGAGGTAAAAGTGGACGTCTGCGTCATCGGCGCCGGCATCACCGGCCTGTCGGCGGCCATTCACCTGCTGGAACAGGGCAAGAGCGTCGCCGTGCTGGAGGCCCACCGCACCGGTCATGGCGGTTCGGGACGCAATGTCGGGTTGGTCAATGCCGGCCTGTGGATCCCGCCGGACGAGATCGAAGCCGGTTTCGGCGAGGCTGTCGGCAGCCAGCTCAACCGCATGTTGGGGGCGGCGCCAGCGCTGGTGTTCAGCCTGATCGACAAATACAACATCGATTGCCAATTGCGTCGCGAAGGCACTTTGCACATGGCGCATAACGCCCGTGGCGAAGCGGATTTGCGCAGCCGTGAAGAACAATGGAAGCGCCGTGGCGCACCGGTGGAATTGCTCACCGGTCAAGCCTGCGAGCAGGCCACTGGTACAAAGAAGATTTCCGCCGCCTTGCTGGATCGGCGCGCCGGCACCTTGAACCCGATGGCCTATACCAGTGGTTTGGCGAATGCGGCAGTGGGTTTGGGCGGGCAACTGTTCGACCATTCGCCGGTCACGCAATTGGAGCGCCAGGGCCAGGGCTGGTCCGTGCAAACCGCCAACGGCTCGGTGCAGGCTGCACAAGTGGTGATCGCTTCCAACGCCTACACAGAAGGTGAGTGGACCGCGCTGCGGCGCAATTTTTTCCCCGGTTATTACTATCAGGTCGCGTCGACCCCGCTGACCGACGATGCCGCCCGGCAGATCCTCCCCGGCGGCCAAGGCTCATGGGACACGCGCCAGGTACTGAGCAGCATCCGCCGCGATGCCGATGGCCGCCTGTTGCTCGGCAGCCTGGGCAACGGCAACCAGAAACCGGCCTGGTTCCTCAAGGCGTGGGCCGATCGGGTGCAGCAGCATTACTTCCCGTACCTCAAATCGGTGCAGTGGGAATTCACCTGGACCGGTTGCATCGCCTTCACCCCGGATCACCTGATGCGCCTGTTCGAGCCGGCGCCTGGCCTGGTGGCGGTAACGGGCTATAACGGCCGCGGCGTCACCACCGGCAGCGTGGTCGGCAAGGCGTTCGCCGACTACTTGTGCCACCAGAATCCCCAGGCGTTGCCGATTCCTTTCTCGCCGATGCAACCGCTGTCGGGAGCAGGCTTGCGCAGTTGTCTTTATGAAGCGGGTTTTTCGCTGTACCACGCGGGCCAATGCCTGAGGATCGTGATCTGATCAGCGAAATACCGCTCAGAAGCCCGCATTTTCTTAGCCAGCTACTAATCTGTATTGGTGCAAGTCGTAGCAATCACGCACTGTAAATGTGCAGTTCCGTTACGCAGGCTGTTACAGCTGTAGGAACTGTCGTTTATTCGTTTGGTTGCGGGTGCGACCTCTTGGGGTTGTACCGTTTTGGTCCGTGGGTTGCACCTTCAGGTGCTAGAGGGTTGCACGTCCTGGCAAGTGGAGGCGAAACGCCTGTAATTACAATGACACCGTGTCTTTTTGAAGAATAAAAACGTAATGGCACGCGCCTTGCTCTGAGCTTTCGGTGAAAGTTTGAACGCAAGTCGTCGTGCCAAAAATCAAAAATATCGGAGCACCACTCATGTCCCAGACGTTTTACAAGAAAGGTTTTCTGGCCCTCGCCGTTGCTGCGGCGCTGGGTGTTTCTACGTTTGTTCAAGCTGATGTGAAGATCGGCGTAGCGGGGCCGATGACCGGTGCCAACGCGTCGTTCGGCGAGCAGTACATGAAGGGTGCCCAGGCGGCGGCCGACTCGATCAACAAGGCCGGCGGCATCAACGGCGAAAAAATCGTGCTGGTGGCCGGTGACGACGCCTGCGAACCCAAGCAAGCCGTGGCCGTGGCCAACCGCCTCGCGGACCAGGACAAGGTGATCGGCGTGGTCGGGCACTTCTGCTCCTCCAACACCATTCCGGCGTCCGAGGTGTATGACGAAGCGGGCATCATCGCGATCACTCCAGGTTCCACCAACCCGCAAGTGACCGAGCGTGGCCTGGGCGCCATGTTCCGCATGTGCGGGCGTGACGACCAGCAAGGCATCGTGGCCGGCGACTACATCGTCGACGTGCTCAAGGGCAAGAAAGTCGCGGTCATCAACGACAAAGACACCTACGGCAAAGGCCTGGCCGACGCCACCGCTGCCCAGTTGACCAAGCGCGGCGTCAAGCCGGTACTGGAAGAAGGCCTGACCCGTGGCGAGAAAGACTTCAGCGCCCTGGTCACCAAGATCCGCTCCACCGGTGCCGACGTGGTGTACTTCGGCGGCCTGCACCCGGAAGCCGGTCCATTGGTTCGCCAGATCCGTGAAGCTGGCCTCAAGGACGTGAAGTTCATGTCCGATGACGGCATCGTGACCGACGAACTCGTGGCGACCGCCGGTGGCAAGCAATACGTCGACGGCGTGTACATGACCTTCGGCGCCGACCCGCGCCTGCTGCCGGACAGCAAGGCCGTGGTAGACGAGTTCCGCAAAGCCGGCTACGAGCCGGAAGGCTACACCCTGTACGCCTACGCGTCGGTCCAGACCCTGGCGGCCGCTTTCAACGGTGCCAAATCCAACAAGGGCGAAGACGCCTCCAAGTGGCTCAAGGCGCACCCGGTCCAGACCGTGATGGGCAAGAAGGAATGGGACGGCAAGGGCGACCTGAAGGTCTCCGACTACGTGGTTTACCAGTGGGACAAGGAAGGCAAATACCACCAGTTGGAAAAGCAGAAGTAAGCCTTAACGCGACCATGCAGACACCCAAGATCCCATGTGGGAGCCGGGCTTGCCCGCGATGACGGACTGACAGTCGACACCTGTGTTGAATGTGAAACCGCTATCGCAGGCAAGCCAGCTCCCACAAGGGATCGCGGTAGCCAGCTGAAGCGTGTCCAGCAACAAATCTGTCTTTTCCTCCAGAAGCGCCGCACACCCACCGGTGTGCAGGTGCTCACCGCGTGAGATTGCGTTATGGATGGTATTTTCCTGCAGCAACTGGTCAACGGCCTGACCCTCGGGTCGGTCTATGGCCTGATCGCCATCGGCTACACAATGGTCTATGGCATCATTGGCATGATCAACTTCGCCCACGGCGAGGTTTATATGATTTCCGCTTACCTCGCGGCGATCAGTCTGGCACTGCTGGCTTACTTCGGCATCGAATCCTTCCCGCTGCTCATCCTCGGCACCCTGGTCTTCACCGTGGTCGTCACTGGCGTGTACGGTTGGGTCATCGAGCGTGTCGCCTACAAACCGCTGCGCAACTCCACCCGCCTGGCACCGCTGATCAGCGCCATCGGCATCTCGCTGATCCTGCAGAACTACGCGCAGATCGCCCAGGGCGCCAAGCAACAAGGGATCCCAACCCTGCTGGCCGGGGCCTGGCGTGTCGACATCGGCACCGGGTTCGTGCAGCTCACGTACACCAAGGTGTTCATCCTCGTGGCGGCGTTTGCCGGCATGGCGTTGCTGACCTACATCATCAAGTACACCAAGCTCGGCCGCATGTGCCGCGCCACCCAGCAAGACCGCAAGATGGCCTCGATCCTCGGTATCAACACCGACCGGGTAATCTCCTATGTATTCGTCATCGGCGCCGCCATGGCTGCATTGGCCGGCGTGCTGATCACCCTCAACTACGGCACCTTCGACTTCTATGCCGGCTTCATCATCGGCATCAAGGCGTTTACCGCAGCGGTACTCGGCGGCATCGGCTCCCTGCCTGGGGCGATGCTGGGCGGGATCATCCTCGGTATCTCCGAGTCGTTGTTCTCGGGGTTGATCAACTCCGACTACAAAGACGTGTTCAGTTTCTCCCTGCTGGTGGTGATTCTGATCTTCCGTCCCCAGGGCCTGCTGGGTCGCCCACTCGTGGCTAAGGTGTAAACATGTCTGCTGCCAAACCCATCGATATCAAGAAAAGTGTGGTCGATACGGTCCTTGCCGGGCTGATTTCGCTGATCGTGTTCGGTCCGATCGTCGGCGTTGTACTCGACGGCTACAGCTTCAACCTGGAACCGGCCCGCGTGGGCCTGCTGGTGGCCATCGTGATGGCCGGCCGCTTTGCCATGAGCCTGTTCCTGCAAACGCCCAAGGGCGTGAAGATCCTGCAGGGTTTCGAGAGCGGCGGCGCCGGTGTTCACGTGCAGAAACCGGACTATAAATCGCGGCTGCGTTGGATCATTCCGGCACTGATCGTGATTGCCATCGTGTTCCCGATCTTTGCCAATAAGTACCTGCTGACCGTGGTGATCCTTGGGCTGATCTACGTGTTGCTAGGCCTGGGCCTGAACATCGTAGTGGGCCTGGCCGGCCTGCTCGACCTGGGTTACGTGGCGTTCTACGCCATCGGTGCCTACGGCCTGGCGCTGGGTTACCAGTACCTCGGCCTGGGCTTCTGGACGGTGCTGCCGCTGGCGGCCATCGCGGCGGCGCTGGCAGGGTGCATACTCGGGTTCCCGGTGTTGCGAATGCACGGTGACTACCTGGCTATCGTGACCCTGGGCTTCGGTGAAATCATCCGTCTGGTGCTTAACAACTGGCTGTCGTTTACCGGTGGCCCGAATGGCATGTCCGCACCGTCACCAACCTTCATGGGACTGGAGTTTGTGCGCAAGGCCAAGGATGGCGGGGTGCCCTTTCATGAGTTCTTCGGTATCGATTACAACCCCAACTTCAAATTCATGTTCATCTATATCGTATTGTTCCTGGTGGTGCTGCTCGTGCTGTACATCAAGCATCGCCTGACGCGCATGCCGATCGGCCGCGCCTGGGAAGCCTTGCGCGAGGATGAGATTGCCTGCCGCTCCATGGGCCTGAACCACGTACTGGTCAAGCTCTCAGCGTTCACCATCGGTGCCTCCACCGCCGGTTTGGCCGGGGTGTTCTTTGCCAGCTATCAGGGCTTCGTCAACCCTTCGTCTTTTAACTTTTTCGAATCGGCACTGATCTTGGCCATTGTCGTACTCGGCGGTCTGGGATCAACGGTTGGTGTGGTAATCACAGCCTTCGTGCTGACCATCACACCTGAGCTGTTGCGCAGCTTTGCCGAGTACCGTGTATTGCTGCTGGGCGTGTTGATGGTGGTCATGATGATCTGGCGACCAAGGGGCTTGATTCGTGTGAGTCGTACCGGCGTAACACCGCGTAAGGGAGTGGCCCCATGAGCAAGGAAATCGTCCTCTCCGTGGAACACCTGATGATGCACTTCGGTGGCATCAAGGCCTTGAGCGATGTGAGCCTCAAGGTCGAGCGCAACTCGATCTTCGCCCTGATCGGCCCCAACGGCGCCGGCAAGACCACGGTGTTCAACTGCCTTACCGGCTTTTATAAAGCCAGTGGCGGCAAGATCCAACTCAACGTGCGTGGCAAGCAGACTGACGTGATCCAATTGCTCGGCGAGCGTTTCAAGGCCGTCGACTTTGTGTCGCCAAAAAGTTTCTTCAGCCGCGTTTACTACAAAATGTTCGGCGGCACCCACCTCGTCAACCGCGCCGGCCTGGCGCGCACGTTCCAGAACATTCGCCTGTTCAAGGAAATGTCGGTGCTGGAAAACCTGCTGGTGGCCCAGCACATGTGGGTCAACCGCAACATGCTCGCCGGCATCCTCAATACCAAGGGCTACCGCAAGGCCGAGAGCGACGCGCTGGACTGCGCGTTCTACTGGCTGGAAGTGGTCGACCTGGTGGACTGCGCCAACCGCCTGGCCGGTGAGCTTTCCTACGGCCAGCAGCGGCGTCTGGAAATCGCCCGCGCCATGTGCACCCGGCCGCAGATCATCTGCCTGGACGAACCGGCGGCGGGCCTCAACCCCCAGGAAACCGAAGCCCTCAGCGCGATGATTCGCCTGCTGCGCGACGAACACGACCTGACGGTGGTGCTGATCGAACACGACATGGGCATGGTGATGAGTATTTCCGACCACATCGTGGTGCTCGACCACGGCAACGTGATCGCCGAAGGCGGGCCGGACGCGATCCGCAACGATCCGAAAGTGATTGCCGCTTACCTGGGCGCCGACGAAGAGGAGCTGGTATGAGCGGACCTATCCTCGAAATGAAGGACCTGGACGTGTTCTACGGCCCGATCCAGGCCCTGAAAAAAGTCTCGCTGTACATCAACCAAGGCGAAACCGTCAGCCTGATCGGCTCCAACGGCGCGGGCAAATCCACGTTGCTGATGTCGATCTTCGGCCAGCCACGGGCCGAGTCGGGGCAGATCCTCTACAACGGCGTCGACATTACCCACAAGTCTTCGCACTACATCGCCTCCAACGGCATTGCGCAGTCGCCGGAAGGGCGGCGGGTGTTCCCCGACATGACCGTCGAGGAAAACCTGCTGATGGGCACCATCCCCATTGGCGACAAGTTTGCCAGTGAGGATATGCAGCGCATGTTCGAGCTGTTCCCACGGCTCAAGGAGCGCCGTAACCAGCGTGCCATGACCATGTCCGGCGGCGAGCAGCAGATGCTCGCCATCGCCCGCGCCCTGATGAGCCGGCCCAAGCTGTTGCTGCTGGACGAACCGAGCCTGGGCCTGGCACCGATCGTGGTGAAGCAGATCTTCTCGACCCTGCGCGAGTTGGCATCCACCGGCATGACCATCTTCCTGGTGGAGCAGAACGCCAACCATGCGCTGCGCCTGTCGGACCGGGCGTATGTGATGGTCAACGGTGAGATCCGCCTGACGGGCACCGGCAAGGAACTGCTGGTGAATGAGGAAGTGCGCAACGCCTACCTCGGCGGCCACTGACCTCACGGCTTGATGCATACCTATGTGGGAACCCGGCTTTATGTGGGAGCTGGCTTGCCTGCGATGGCATCCCCTCGGTCTGCCTGACAGACCGAGGTGCTTGCATCGCAGGCAAGCCAGCTCCCACATAGAACTCGGTTCCCACAGTTGCTTTTGTGGCGCTTTCGAAGCCCATCCCAAATTGTGGAAAACAAATCCAGCCCCCCTCCAAAGCGCGACATATAGCCGCCGCAAATCCCTGTTTTGTCACAGTTTTGACTTGTCCCCATCCGCTGTGGAACCGGCTGTGGGTAACGTGGGAGTAGCTGGCTGGAAGCCTTCAAAACCGTGGCTTACAGCGCGACGGTTGTTTTTTGATCAGGCACTTTTTTGTGACCTGCCAAGGGCTTTGTCAACCTGTTTAAAGACACAGGTATATGACCGGAATATGTCCCGCCAGCCTGTGGATAAGTCTGTGACTAAACTCTGGAAAGACCTCCGCAGAGGCCGGAATGACTGGCCTGGAGCCATCGTTCTGAATTCTTATACTGCGAAGGGGCTACATACGCTCCGGCCAAGGTCAAGCAAAAAACTTTGTAGAAGCGCCTGTAGCCCTTGTTTATAAAGGCTTTTGGCTTTTAGCACTTGCCCCCAAAGACTGTGGGCGCAGTTGTGGATAACCTGCGCGTATATGCCTGCAAGCCACGGCTTATAAGGCTTTGCGCGTGATGGTTAAAAATTGATCAGGTTTGTATGAAGTCATGCGCTTAGCGGTTGCCGCAAACGCGGCGTAAGGGCATTCTGCTGGCAACTTTTTTCCGATGCCCTCAAGGAGAACACCATGTCCGACACGCTGTTTATTACTGGCGCAACCTCAGGTTTCGGCGAAGCCTGCGCGCGTCGTTTTGCCGAAGCCGGCTGGAAGCTGGTGCTCACCGGCCGTCGTGCCGAGCGCCTGAATGCATTGGTCGAAGAGCTTTCCAGGCAGACCGAAGTGCATGGCCTGGTCGTGGACGTGCGTGATCGCAAGGGCATGGAAGACGCCATCGCCAACCTGCCGCCATCGTTCGCCACACTGCGCGGGCTGATCAACAACGCCGGCCTGGCCGTGGGCACCGACCCTGCGCCCAAATGCAGCCTCGACGACTGGGAAACCATGGTCGACACCAACATCAAGGGCCTGCTGACCACCACCAGCCTGCTGCTGCCGCGCTTGATCGCCCACGGCCGCGGCGCCGGGATCATCAACCTGGGTTCCATCGCCGGCAGCTATCCGTACCCGGGCAGCCATGTGTATGGCGGTTCCAAGGCCTTCGTGAAGCAGTTCTCGCTGAACCTGCGTTGCGACCTGCAAGGTACCGGCGTACGCGTGACCAACATCGAGCCGGGCTTGTGTGAAAGCGAATTCTCGCTGGTGCGTTTTGGCGGGGATCAAGCGCGGTATGACGCGACCTATGCCGGTGCCGAGCCGATCCAGCCGCAGGATATTGCCGACACGATCTTCTGGGTGCTCAACACGCCGGCGCATGTGAATATCAATCGCCTGGAGTTGATGCCGGTGAGTCAGACTTGGGCTGGGTTTGCGATTGAGCGTGGGGCCAAGGGCTAAGTGAGGCTATCGTGTCAGGCATGTGTTTGTAGTGAGCGGGCTTGCCCCGCGCTGGGTGGCGAAGCCGCCCCCAAAACCAGGCGACTCGGGTCAATCGGGTGTGTCGCGGTGACTAATTGGGGCGGCTTCGCCGCCCAGCGCGGGGCAAGCCCGCTCACTACAGACCGCTCCTGCACCTTCATTCAGCCGAGATAATCGATCAATCCCTTATAACAAGTCGCCAAGTGATACGGCGTAGTCGACGGCATGTCCGCTCGACTCACGCTGCCCTTGGCATCCAGGCATTCATGCCAGCCCTTGTCGTGCAGGAAATGCGCTTGCAGTGCCAGCAATTGGCGCTGCAGCGGCGCTTCATTGTGGGGCCGCAAGGTCAGTGCCCGCAGGTACTCGGCCTGGGCCCAGATACGCTGGGTGGCGTCGCGCACGGTGCCGTCCAGGGCAAGCATGCCGCTGACCGCACCGCTCAACTTATCCACACCGTTTTGTTCGGCGTAGGCAAATGCCCGCGTCAGCGAGGCGTGCAGCGCAGTGCCACGCAGCACATCGGACGATTCCAGCAAAAAGAACCATTCGAACTGATGCCCCGGCTCGAACCAGTTATCCACAGCGCCCAGCGGTTTTTCCATCATCACGCCATGCTGGCGGTCGATGAAGCGCCGCTGCATGGCCGTCGCCAATGCCAGCAGAGCCGCTTGTACGGCGGCGTCTTCACGTACCGCGAGGGTGGCGAGGAAACCTTCGGCCAAGTGCATCAAGGGGTTTTGCAACGGGCCAGCATTGAGGGACGACCAGTTGCGCTCCAGCACCGCTTCATACAGGCCATCGCCGCTGGCAAAGCGTTGAGCGACCACTTCAAGGGCGGCATTGAGCACCGACTCCACCAGCGGCTCACGCACCTTGGCCCAGTAATGGGCGCAGGCAAAAATGATGAATGCGTGGGTGTACAAGTCTTTGCGCGTGTCCAGCGGTTGGCCGGCGGGGTCGATGCTGTAAAACCAGCCGCCGTGTTCGGCGTCGTGGAAGTGCCGTTGCAACGAGCGGAACAGGGCGGCCGCGCGCTCCTCGGCGAAGGTGGCGCCGGGCTCGCCGATCAGGCTGGCGAACAGATACAACTGCCGGGCGCAGGCCATGGCGCGGTAACGCTGTGGCGGCAAGGGGCGGTGATAGGCGTCCAGCGCCTCATAGGGCAGCGCCAGCTCGGCATTCCAGCCCGGGCCTTGCCAGAGCGGCACGATCAGGCTGTGGAAGTGGGTGAGCACGGAGTTCAAGGCGGGTAGGGAAGCGCTGGGCATTGGCTGGCGACGTCACGGCAGGGGTGTAGGTGCGCATGGTAGCAGGCTTGAGAAGGGCGGTGGCCTTGAGTCAGCTATCGCGGGCAAGCCCGGCTCCCACAGGTTCGATCTGTGAACCCGATCAACTGTGGGAGCTGGCTTGCCTGCGAAGAGGCCCTCAATAACGCTGCAAATCAGCCCGCCAGCAACCAAACCCCCGTCGCCGCCGAAGCTGCCCCGGCAATCCGCACCAACGGCGCCGCCGCAGCCGGCAGGAAACGCACCAGCGCATAGCCCGCCGCGTGCAGCACAGCCGTCGCACCGATAAAACCGGCGGCATACGCCCATGGACTGGACATGTCCGGCAACTCCAAACCATGCGCCACACCGTGGAACAACGCGAACAACGCCGTCGCAGCCACCGCCACGAACACCGGTGGACGCACCGCCAGCGCCACCGCCAAGCCCAGGGCCAGCACCGACGCGGCAATCCCGCTTTCCAGCAGCGGCAATTGCAGGCCTTCAAAGCCCAGCACGCCGCCCATCAGCATGGTGCCCACGAAGGTGCACGGCAATGCCCAGCGGGCAGCACCTTTTTGCTGGGCGGCCCACAAGCCGACCGCCACCATGGCCAACAAGTGATCGATGCCGCCCAGCGGATGGCTGATACCGGCCACCAGGCCATTATCGCCGTGGCCCGGATGAGCGAACGCCAGTGCGGGGGCCAGCAGCAGGGCGGCAGCGGTCAGGAGTTTTTTGAGGGTCATGGACAGGTTCCTTAAGGGTTGATCAGGCGGCGGTCAGCAGGCCTTGGCGTTCGATGAAGGCGACGATCTCTTCCAGGCCGACACCGGTTTTCTGGTTGCTGAACACAAAGGGTTTACCGTTGCGCATGCGTTGGGTGTCGCTGTTCATCAGCTCCAGCGAAGCCCCGACCAGCGGTGCCAGGTCGATCTTGTTGATCACCAGCAGGTCGGATTTGCAGATGCCCGGGCCACCCTTGCGCGGCAGCTTGTCGCCGGCCGACACATCGATCACGTAGATGGTCAGGTCGGACAACTCCGGGCTGAACGTGGCCGAGAGGTTGTCGCCGCCGGACTCCACCAGGATCAGGTCCAGGCCGGGGAAGCGGCGGTTGAGCTGGTCCACCGCTTCCAGATTGATCGAGGCATCTTCACGGATCGCCGTGTGCGGGCAGCCACCGGTTTCCACACCGATGATGCGCTCCGGCGCCAGGGCCTGGTTGCGCACCAGGAAGTCGGCGTCTTCGCGGGTATAGATGTCATTGGTGACCACCGCCAGGTTATAGCGGTCGCGTAACGCGAGGCACAGGGCCAGGGTCAGGGCCGTCTTGCCGGAGCCGACCGGGCCGCCGATGCCGACGCGCAAAGGTTGTGTGTTCATGGGTTGTTCTCCTAGGAACGAAACAGGCGGCTGTACTGGCGCTCGTGGGCCATGCACGCCAGGGACAGGCCAAAGGCGGCGCTGCCGAAGTGATCGGGATGAAGGCACGTGGCGTCCCGCTGGGCTTGTTGCAGCAGCGGCAGCAGTTCGCTGGTCAGGCGTTGGGCGGCCTGTTGGCCCAGGGGCAAGGTTTTCATCAGCACGGCCAGTTGGTTTTCCAGCCAGCTCCACAGCCAGGCGGCGAGGGCGTCGGCGGGGCTGATATTCCAGGCGCGCGCGGCAAGAGCCCAGCCCAGGGCGAGGTGCGGCTCGGCGCACTGTTGCAAAAAGGCGCGGGCGGCGACGTCCAGTTCCGGCAGACCATTGAGCAGTTGTTGCAGCGAATAGCCCATCTGCCGGCTCTCCTGGAACAGCTCGCGGGTTTCGCGGCTGGCGCGATGTTGCGCGCACAGCTGTTCCAGGCGTGGCCAGTCTTCATCAAGCGCGGCCTGGCAATGGGCGAGCAGCAACGGCGCCTCGAAGCGTGCGAGGTTGAGCAGCAACTGGTCGCTGATCCAGCGTCGCGCAGTGGCCGCATCGTTGACACGGCCGTTCTCCACGGCCATTTCCAGGCCTTGGGAGTAGCTGTAGCCGCCAATCGGCAATTGCGGACTGGCCAGACGCAGCAGCGCCCAGGCTGGGTTCATGGACGCACGCCGAACTGATGCAGCTTGGGCGGGTAGTTGAAGTCTTCATCGCCATGGCGCGAATGATGGTGGCCGCCGCCGTAGGCACCATGCTCCGGCTGGAAGGGCGCCTCGAGGGTTTGCGTCTGCGCGCCCAACTGTTCGAGCATGGCCTTGAGCACGTAGTCATCGAGCAAGCGCAACCAACCGTCCCCGACCTGCAACGCCACGTGGCGGTTACCCAGGTGATACGCCGCGCGTGTCAGTTCGAATGCGCTGCTGCAGGTAACGTGCAGCAGTTGTTCAGGCCGAGCGCATACGCGTACGACGCGTCCGTCTTCGGCCTGTAGGCATTCGCCATCGTGCAGCGGCGGCTGGCCGCGCTCCAGGAAAAGGCCGACGTCTTCACCCTCGGCACTGAAACAGCGCAGACGGCTTTTGCTGCGGGCTTCGAAATTCAGCAGCAATTCGGCGGCCCAGTGGGCTTGGGGGGCGATTCGGCGGTGTATCACCAGCATCGGGAAGCTTCCAGCTATGAGCGATGACACAGCTAGAGCAAGGGGCTTGCCAATCCTGAAGGCGAGTAGGAATTGCCTGTAGGCAATGACGGTAACGCCACTAAATAGGGCGAGGAACGATGTCTGTGGTGCGCCAAAGTGGTGCGCAATGTTGCTTGTTGCACGGCCAATGGGCGTTTTCAGATTTTCCCTACAGGGGATGAGGAATCGGCGGTCATCAAGTTACGTGCGAGATCAATAGGCTGTGCGCCGTGTTTAATTCACTGCGACGTTCATCATGTTCAAGTCATTGTGTTGTCTGGTTATCGTTAGCCTGTCTTTTGCCCTGTCATCGGCTTCCGCCAACCTGAATTCCCAACCTTCTTTTTCCGACTCAATAAAACAGGCATCTATCGACGGTGTCGTCGACCGCGCCCATGAGTTGCTCGGCACGCCTTACAAGTGGGGCGGCACCTCGGCGGAGCAGGGCTTCGACTGCAGCAGCCTGTTGGTCTATCTGTTCAAGACCGAGGCCAATATCACGCTGCCGCGCACCACCACGGCGATGCAACGTTCAACGGCTGCGACCATCAAGCGCAATGCGCTCAAACCCGGTGATGCGGTGTTTTTTAAAGGCAATGGGCGTGGGCAGGTCAGCCATGTGGGCCTGTATATCGGCGAGGGCAAATTCATCCATTCGCCGCGCACCGGCAAGAACATCCGCATCGACTCTTTGAGCAACCGCTATTGGAACAAGCAGTACACCACCGCCAAGCGCTTCCATTCGGCGGGGTGATTGCGTTATTCGGTACTGCCCAGGCCTTGCCAGTGTTTCAAGCCGATAAAGATAAAGCGCAATTGCTGGGTGATTTTCGCCTGGGGCGTGAGGTGGGCGGGCAGGGCATGGGCCGGTGGGTCGATGATGTCGGGCAGCGTGGCGAATACACTTTTGACGATAAGGTCGGCCATCACATGCAAGCCTTCGGCGTCCAGGTGCTGCAGCTTGGGCATGAAGGTCAGGTCGGCCGCCAGGTCGCGGGTGATGTCTTCGCGCAACGCCGCAATGGCCTGGCGCACGGCCAGGCAGCCGCCGTATTGCTCGCGGGCCAGGAACAGGAACTGCGAACGGTTGGCCGAGACCACGTCCAGAAAGATCCGCACGGAAGCATCGATAATGCCACCCATCACGAATTCGTTGTGGCGCACCAGGCGGATCGTGGCGCGAAAGGTCTGGCCGACTTCACTCACCAATACGAGACCAAGCTGGTCCATGTCGGCAAAATGCCGATAGAACCCGGTGGGTACGATACCGGCCGTTTTCGCCACTTCGCGCAGGCTCAGGCTGCCAAACCCACGGCCACACTCCATCAGGTGGCGGGCTGCGTCCATCAGGGCAAGGCGGGTCTGTTGTTTCTGTTCGGCGCGGGGCAGCATTGGCGGCGGGCTTTGTCGGCAAGTACAGCGACGCACTCTAGCAAAACAGTTCTGCCTGCGTCGAACTTGGCGGGGGGTGCGGTGGGGAGTGCAGTGAAAAGGCGTGGTGGACGGCAGTAACAGGTTCTACAGAAAGTCAAAAGCCCGATCGTTGGATCGGGCTTTTTTCTGGGCCACCACAGGCTCAGCTCTGTGCTTGATGCAGGTCTTGCAGACGGTCAGCACCGCCTTCAGCAACGCCTTCGGTGTAGGCACGTTTGTTGGCTCGTTCAGCACCGCCTTCAACCAGACCTTTCTGCTCCAGGCGATCACGGCCACCCTCGGCGACAGCGTTACGCTCCAGCAGGCGATCGGCGCCGCCTTCAACCAAGCCTTTCTGTTCCAGGCGGTTGCGACCGTTTTCGGTCAGGCCTTCGGTGTAGGCGCGTTTGTTGGCTTGCTCCGAACCGTTTTCAGCAACAGCGCCTTTGGCGTAGTCACGGTTTTCATCTTCCTGCGAACCGCTGCGAGCGACGGTCTGGCTGAAGTGAACGGCGTCGGTTTTGACTTGTGGGGTGACCTGTTCGGCGGCTGGCAGGGCAAAAGCGCTGGAAGCCAGGATGGATAACAGGACGGTAGCGAGTACTTGGCGTTTCATGATGGGTTGCTCCTTGGGAGGGCGATAAATTGGGTACGGGGCTATTGTTACCCTCGATAAGTCGATATAAAAGTTCATAAACACAATGGTAATAATCAACAGAATTGATTGTTCCTGCCGGAGGCTCTAGGACGGGCCTCTCAAGCACGCGGTTTTGCACTGGTGTGGGTATTTTCGACACGCGTGTGGGTAACAATGGTGCGCCATCGTAGGGGGAATCTGTCGAAGGGGTCAGAAAATGAGGTTTTTCCTAGTAAATCGGGGCATGAGTTAAACGCCGTGGCGGATTGCCAGTCGTAGTTCTGTAAGCTGTCTTTAAAGGCTGTCACCCAGCCAGTCGTATTCAGGAGTCCTGTGCATGACGCGCACTCGTAAAATCGTCGCTTGGAGCTGCGCCAGCTTCGTTGTGTTAATCGCCGTGGTGGTCGTGATTCTGGTGTTTTTTGACTGGAATCGCATCAAGCCGCCCCTCAATGCCAAGGTTTCCGAAGAGCTGCATCGCCCGTTTGCCATCAACGGCAACCTGGCGGTGGTGTGGGCGCGTGAGCCCGATGAAGGCGGTTGGCGCGCCTGGGTGCCGTGGCCCCATGTGATTGCCGAAGACCTGACGCTGGGCAACCCCGACTGGTCGAAAACCCCGCAAATGGTCACGCTCAAAAAAGTCGAATTGCGCATTTCGCTCCTGGGTTTGCTGGTGCAGCGCGTGGTTATCCCGCGTATCGACCTCACCGAGCCGAGCGCACAGTTGCAGCGCCTGGCCGACGGCCGCGCCAACTGGACATTCAAGTTCGACCCCAAGGACCCGAACGCCGAACCCTCCAACTGGGTGGTGGATATCGGTGCCATCGGCTTCGACAAGGGCCACGTGACCCTCGACGATCAAACCCTCAGGACCCAACTGGATGTGATCATCGATCCTTTGGGCAAACCCATTCCCTTCAGCGAGATCGTCGGCGACGCCGATGCCAAGAAGGCCCTGGAAAAAGGCTCCGCACCGCAGGATTACGCGTTCGCCCTCAAAGTCAAAGGCCAGTACCACGGGCAGAAACTCGACGGCACCGGCAAGATCGGCGGGCTGTTGGCCCTGCAGGACGCGGCCAGGCCCTTCCCGTTGCAGGCCCAGGTCAAGATTGCCGACACCAGCATCGCCCTGGCGGGCACCCTGACCGATCCGTTGAACCTCGGCGCTTTGGACCTTCGGCTCAAACTCGCAGGTTCCAGCCTGGGCAATCTCTACCCATTGACCGGCGTGACCTTGCCGGATTCGCCGGCATACTCCACCGATGGTCACCTGATCGCCAAGCTGCATGAAGCCGACGGCGCGTCATTTCGCTATGAAAACTTCAACGGCAAGATCGGCAACAGCGATATCCACGGCGACCTCGCCTACGTCGCCAGCCAGCCACGGCCCAAACTCAGCGGTGCGCTGGTGTCCAACCAATTGCTGATGGCCGACCTTGCGCCGCTGATCGGCGCCGACTCCAATGCCAAGCAGAAAGCCCGTGGCGGCGACAGCAAGCAGCCGGCGACCAAAGTGCTGCCGGTGGAGGAGTTCCGCACCGAGCGCTGGCGCGTCATGGACGCCGATGTGGAATTCACCGGCAAGCGCATCGTGCACAGCGCCGATCTGCCGTTTACCGACCTCTACACCCACCTGGTGCTCAATGACGGCGAATTGAGCCTCGAGCCCCTGCGTTTCGGCGTGGCCGGCGGCAAGCTGGATGCGCAGATTCGCCTGAACGGCCGCACCACTCCTATGGAAGGCCGCGCCAGGCTGACCGCGCGCAACTTCAAGCTCAAGCAGCTGTTCCCCACCTTCGAACCGATGAAAACCAGCTTTGGTGAACTCAACGGTGATGCCGATATCTCCGGCCGCGGCAACTCCGTGGCGGCGCTGCTGGGCACCTCCAACGGTGACCTGAAAATGCTCATCAACGACGGTGCGATCAGCCGCGGCTTGATGGAAATCGCCGGGCTCAACGTGGGTAACTACGTGGTGGGCCGCCTGTTTGGCGACAAGGAAGTGAAGATCAACTGCGCGGCGGCGGACTTCGGGATCAAGACCGGTTTGGCGACCACGCGGCTGTTTGTGTTCGATACCGAGAACGCCATCATCTACATCGATGGCACCGCGAACATGGCCACCGAGCAACTGGACCTGACCATCAACCCGGAATCGAAAGGCTTCCGACTGTTCTCCCTGCGCTCGCCGCTGTACGTCAATGGGCCGTTTATCCGGCCCAACGCCGGTGTGAAAGCTATTCCGCTGGCGCTGCGTGGCGCGGGCATGGTCGCGCTGGGTGTGATTGCGGGGCCGGCGGCCGGGTTGCTTGCGCTGGTGGCCCCAAGTGGCGGCGAACCCAACGAATGCGCGCCGTTGCTGCAACAGATGAAGGAAGGCAAGGCACCCAAAACCGTGAAGGGCTGACTGACCAGGCACTTGATCGTTCCCACGCTCCGCGTGGTAACGCATCCTGTGACGCTCTGCGTCACGACCTCAAGAGCGGACGCAGAGCGTCTGGGGCTGCATTCCCACGCAGAGCGTGGGAACGATCGGGCGGCGAATTACAGGCTTTCGAGAATGTCCGCCATGTCATCCGCGTGCTCTTCTTCCTGGGCCAGGATTTCTTCGAAGATGCGTCGCGTGGTCGGGTCTTTGTCGCCGATGTACTGGATGATTTCGCGATAGCTGTCCACGGCAATCCGTTCGGCGACCAGGTCTTCGTAGACCATTTCCTTCAAGCTGTTGCCCGCCACGTATTGAGCGTGGGAGTTCTTCGACAGCAGGTCCGGGTTGAACTCCGGCTCGCCGCCCAACTGCACGATGCGCTCGGCGAGTTTATCGGCGTGCTCGGCTTCCTGGTTGGCATGCTCGAGAAATTCCGCGGCGGCCACGGCGGCCTTGACGCCGCTGGCCATGAAATAGTGACGCTTGTAGCGCAACACGCAGACCAGTTCAGTGGCCAGCGATTCATTGAGCAGGCGAATAATCTCTTCGCGGTCGGCGTCATAACCTTCGGTCACGGCGCCGTTTTCGACGTTCTGGCGCGCGCGAATGCGCAGGGTCGCGACGTCGGTCAAGTTTGCTTCAGTCATCTTTATCTCCTGGGGCTAATCCGGTTTTACGCCACGCTCTGCCGGCGTGATCGTTAAAGGTTGTGAGTGCTGCCCGGCGCAAAAAGTTTTATCGGGTTTGCCGACGGCGTCATCTGCTCGACTTCATCCTGGGCTAGGCTGCACGGCAGGTTTTCACTTTTGAGGATGTTCGCGACATGCCGCAGTCGTTAGCCACGCGTTATCCCCTGGTGCTGGTGCCCGGCATGCTGGGGTTCGTGCGCCTGGGGTGGTTCCCATACTGGTACGGCATCGTCCCCGCGCTGCAAGCGGGCGGGGCGCGGGTCTTTGCGGTGCAGGTGGCGCCGCTCGATTCCAGCGAGGTGCGTGGCGAGCAATTGCTGGTGCAGATCGAGCGCATTCGCCGCGAAACCGGCGCCGACAAGGTCAACCTGATCGGCCACAGCCAGGGCGCGCTGACCGCGCGCTATGCGGCAGGCAAGCGCCCGGAGTGGGTGGCCTCGGTGACCTCGGTGGCCGGGCCCAACCATGGCTCGGAACTGGCCGACCATATCCACCGCCATTACCCCATCGACGGCGTGAAGGGGCGGATCATGAGCGCGCTGTTTCATCTGGTCGCCTGGGTAATGGGCGTGCTGGAAACCGGCTATCGCGGGCCGCGTTTCAAGGCGGATCTGCAGGCGTCCCACCATTCGCTCACCAGCGAGGGCGTGGCGCTGTTCAATCAGCACTATCCACAGGGGCTGCCGCAGACATGGGGCGGGCAAGGCATGGAGGAGGTCAATGGCGTGCGCTATTACTCATGGTCCGGCACCTTGCAACCGGGTATCACCGACCGTGGCCGCAACCTGTTCGACGGCACGCACCGCAGCTGCCGCCTGTTCGCCCGCAGCTTTGTGCGTGAAAAGGGCCAGTGCGACGGGATGGTGGGGCGCTACAGTTCACACTTGGGAAGGGTCATCGGTGACGATTACGCGTTGGACCATTTTGATATCGTCAACCAGTCCCTGGGGCTGGTGGGCAAGGGCGCGGAGCCGATCCGCTTGTTCGTGGAACATGCGCAGAGGCTTAAGGCCGCCGGGGTGTAATGGTGGTCCGCGGTCGAACTGTGGGAGTGGGTTCAAGCAGTGCTTGCCATGCGCTTGATCGGCACAGTCCAACGCTCCGACAACACCACCCCACCCAACGTCAGCAAGCCGCCCACCAGGTGATACAACGCCAGCGCTTCTTTCAACACCACCGCTGCAATCAGCGCGGTGAGCAACGGTAGCAGATTGAAAAACAGCGTAGTGCGACTCGGCCCCAGAGTCTTCACCGAATGCATCCACGAAAGTGGCGCGAGCATCGAGGCCAGCAGGCACGCATACAGCACCAGAGGGATATTCGCCCAGCCCAACCCGGTTTTTGCCGAGAACAGGAACAGCGGAAACAACACCACCACCGCCACCAGCACCTGCAGGTACAGCAACACCAGGGGCGGCAGGCGCAGCTGCCATTTTTTCAGCAGGGTGCTGTAGACCGCGTAGGCCAGGGTCGCGATCAGCATCATGGCGTCGCCCAGGTTGACGCCATGCTGCAACAGCGCGCCGAGGCTGCCGGCCGACACCACCACGACCACGCCGGCGAATGACAGTACCGCACCTGCCAGCGCGCCGTAGGTCAGGCGTTGGCCGAGGCTGATGATGGCCGCTGTCAGGGCCATCAAGGGCATCAGCGACAGGATGATGCCCATATTGGTGGCGGTGGTCAGTGTGGCCGCGTAATACGCCAGGCTCTGGTACACCGCCATGCCCAGCACGCCGAGGATGAAGACCTTGCCCAGGTTTGGGCGGATCAGCGCCCAGTTCTGGATCACCGGCTTTAGCATAAAGGGCGTAAACAGCAGCGCCGCCAGCAGCCAGCGGTAAAAACCGATCTCGGCGGGAAATATCGAACCCACGGCCAGCTTGTTGATGACGGTGTTGCCGGCCAAGATAAAAATGGCCAGCAGGGGATAAGCGTATTGCATGGAAATCGCCGAGCAGCGTAACGGACGGGGATTATCCCTTGTCTGCGCAGGAAGGTGTAACAGGGTTTGACTACACTCTCGAAAGACCGTGCCTCCCGGCCCGGTAACAGGGAGAAAACGCCATGAAGATGCTGCGAACCGCGCTGGTGATGATGGGCCTGCTGCTGTGTTCCCAAGGCTTTGCCGCCACCGCCCAGCAAAACAAGATGACCACCTGCAACGCCGAGGCCACCACCAAGACGCTCAAGGGCGACGAGCGCAAGGCCTTCATGAAAACCTGCCTGTCGGCGCCGGCGGCCAACGACGCCAAGACCCTGACTCCGCAGCAGCAGAAGATGAAGGATTGCAATGCCGAGGCCAAGACCAAGGCGCTGACCGGTGATGCGCGCAAAACATTCATGAGTACCTGCCTCAAGGGCTGACCACCCTGGTACTGACACTGCCGACCCCCTGTGGGAGCTGGCTTGCCTGCGATGGCATCACCTCGGTGTATCTGACCTACCGAGGCGGCTGCATCGCAGGCAAGCCAGCTCCCACACTTGATCGCATTCACAACCTTACCCACTCGCTTGATTCGCTCAAGGCTGGCAGACTGCCCATCCTTTAACGCCGCTCGTTTTGAGGCTGTATGCCAACGTTTTCTCAGCGTCATGTGTTGTTGCTGGCCAGCTACATCATCATTTTCGGCGGATTGCTGCTGGTTCTGCCGCTCAAATTGCTGCCCAGCCTGTTGGCCGGCCTGTTGGTGTTTGAACTGGTCAACATGCTCACCCCGCAACTGCAACGCCTGATCGAAGGCCGCCGCGCGCGCTGGCTGGCGGTGGCCTTGCTCGGCACCCTGATCGTCAGCGTGCTGGCCTTGATCTTCGCCGGCGCCATCAGCTTCCTGCTCCACGAAGCGGAAAACCCCGGAGCCTCCCTCGATAAATTCATGGGCGTGGTCGACCGCGCGCGCGGCCAGTTGCCGCCGTTCCTCGACGCCTACCTGCCCGCCAGCGCCGCCGAATTCCGCGTGGCCATCGGCGACTGGCTGAGCAAACACCTGAGCGAACTGCAACTGGTGGGCAAAGACGCCGCCCACATGTTCGTCACCCTGCTGATCGGCATGGTGCTCGGCGCCATCATCGCCCTGCAGCGCGTGCCCGACCTGACCAAACGCAAACCCCTGGCCGCCGCGCTGTTCGACCGCCTGCACCTGCTGGTCCAGGCCTTTCGCAACATCGTCTTCGCCCAAATCAAAATCGCCGCGCTCAACACCGCCTTCACCGCCGTGTTCCTGGCCGTGGTGCTGCCGCTGTGCGGGATCCACCTGCCGTTGACCAAAACCCTGATCGTCCTCACCTTCCTCCTCGGCCTGCTGCCGGTGATCGGCAACCTGATGTCCAACACCCTGATCACCATCGTCGCGCTGTCGCTGTCGATCTGGGTGGCGGTGGCGGCGTTGGGGTATTTGATCGTGATCCACAAGGTTGAATACTTCCTCAACGCACGGATCGTGGGTGGGCAAATCAGCGCCAAGTCGTGGGAGTTGTTGCTGGCGATGTTGGTGTTTGAAGCGGCATTTGGATTGCCGGGGGTGGTGGCGGGGCCGATTTACTATGCGTATCTCAAGAGCGAGTTGAAGCTAGGCGGGATGGTGTGATGCTGACTGAAGCGCTTTCGCTTCGTGGACTTTAAAGGGAATTAGAGGGAAGTAAGCGGTGACCGACAATCTCTACGCTCCGCCGACGGCGCCGCTGACCAAAGAGACAAAGACGTCTCCTGAGTTTTATGCCATTTCCAGGAGAAAGCTGCTGATCCTGACCCTGCTCAGTTATGGTCTGTATGCCAGTGTCTGGTCCTATAAAAATTGGAGCCTCTACAAAAACGCCAACCAAGCCAGGATGTGGCCGTTAGCGAGAGCGCTCTTTTTTGTCTTATATATTCACGAACTCTATGGTCTGGCCCATAAGCGGGCTGTTGAAAACGGCCAAAAAATCGATTTCGATTTCGATCCGTGGGCAACGGCGTTCGTGGTGTTGACGGTGGGCGCACGGTTGGTCGATTCCGCCGCAGCCCAGATGCAAAGTTGGTTGCCCTATAAAGACCTGACGCTCCTGGCGATTCCGATCTGTGCGTACATTCTTCAGCGAGTGCAACGCCTCATCAACTGCGCCGCGGGTGATCCTGAGGGGCTTGGCAATGACCGCTTCACGCCTTGGAACTACGCAGTTATCGTGCCGGGCGTGGTCTTGTGGTGTTTGACATTTTTGGGGATCTGGGCGACCTATCATCGCTAGGCCGTCTTCGTGCAGTTATGCATTTTTTCCCTGGGCTGACGCCATCGCGGGCATGGGGATCTACAGGGCGCTAGCTTGCGTGGCGGTCTTCGGGCCAACCGATTTTTTATGTCGATCCCGGCCCTAATGTGGGAGCTGGCTTGCCTGCGATGGCATCAACGCGGTGTGCCTGAAACACCAAGGCGTCTGCATCGCAGGCAAGCCAGCTCCCACAGAAAACCGCCCTGTTTCCGCTTAGGCCGCTTGCGGACTTAACCTGCGGCCAATCACATCCATCAAATCGCACCCATCCCGCAACGGGATGGCCAGCAGTTGTGCAAAGTCGTGGAGCACCACGGCATCACTGCTGAGTTCTTCTCGAAAGGCTATGTTTTCCAGTAACTGAGTCACTGCGCGAATGCGGTACGCAGCGGCGTCGAGAAGGACGTCGAGTGGGGCTTGGGTGTCGATGGTTAGCGCGGGGATGGTGCAGTCGTGGCCGGTTAGGGGCATGTAGCGAGTCATAATTGAAGCTCCGTGAATTGGTTGGAGCAGCCACTCGATTGTCGCCAAACAATAGGGTGGCAGCTGTACGCAGGTTGGCGAACCGGAAATTCACGAAACCGGCAGACCCGAAGGTCTCCCGCGCACAGCCGCCATACAGAACGACTTTGCGGATGCAAAAGTGCTTGCCAAAGAAGCTGAGCGCTTTTGACCGGAATTTCTCAGGTCGCCAAACCTGATCGCCATGAGGGCGACGGCCGGACTATAAGCTTCATCATGGAAATCGTGCAAGGCGCACGGAGGGTTGGTTACAACATTCAGACGCGTGCTTTGTGTGGGCAGGTTTTGGCGGATGTACGCAGATCAAAAATGTGGGAGCTGGCTTGCCTGCGAATGCGCAGTGTCAGTCAATACTGCTCTGACTGATCCACCGCATTCGCAGGCAAGCCAGCTCCCACATGGATTCATGGTGCCTGGAAGTCAGCTGCCGTACCGCTTGCTCGCCTCAATCGCCAAGCCGCTGCCGATACTGCCAAAAATATTCCCTTCCACATGCCGCGCATTCGGCAGCATCGCCGAGATGCTGTGGCGCAGTGCCGGTATCCCGCTGGAGCCGCCGGTAAAGAACACCGTGTCCACCTGCGCCACGCTTACCGAGGCATCGTTGAGCAATTGCGTGACGCTATTGCGCACACGCTCCAGCAGGTTGTCGATAGACGACTCGAACAGTGCCCGCGTGAGGTCAACGCTCAGCCCCGGCTCCACCCGGTCCAGCGGCACATGGCGGCTGTCGGCGTGGGTCAGCTGGATCTTGGTCTCTTCCACTTCCATCGCCAGCCAGTGCCCGGCGCGCTGTTCGATCAGCTTGAACAGGCGGTCGATGCCGCCGGTGTCTTCGATGTCGTAGCGCATGCTGCCCAGGGCCAGCTGGGATTTCTGCGAGTACACCGAGTTGATGGTGTGCCAGGTGGCGAGGTTCATGTGGTGGCTGGTGGGCATGTAGGCGCCGCTTTTCATGCGGCTGCCGTAGCCGAACAGCGGCATCATGCCGGCCAGGGAGAGTTGCTTGTCGAAGTCGGTGCCGCCGATGTGCACGCCGCCGGTGGCGAGGATGTCGTCCTGGCGGTTGTCGTTGTGGCGACGGTCTGGCGACAGGCGCACCAGCGAGAAGTCGGAGGTACCGCCGCCGATGTCGACGATCAGTACCAACTCTTCCTTGGCGATGGTGGACTCGTAGTCAAAGGCCGCGGCAATCGGCTCGTATTGGAACGAGATGTCCTTGAAGCCGATCTTGCGCGCCACGTCGACCAAGGTGTTTTCGGCTTCCTGGTCGGCCATCGGGTCGTCATCGACGAAAAACACCGGCCGGCCCAGCACCACTTCTTCGAACTCGCGGCCGGCGGTGGCTTCGGCGCGGCTCTTGAGCTGGCCGATAAACAGCGCCAGCAGGTCGGTGAACGGCATCGCGGTGCCGAGCACGCTGGTGTCGTGCTTGATCAGCTTGGAACCCAGCAGGCTCTTGAGCGAGCGCATCAAGCGGCCTTCGTAGTTTTCCAGGTACTCGTGCAACGCCAGGCGGCCGTACACCGGGCGGCGCTCCTCGAAGTTGAAGAACACCACCGACGGCAGGGTGATTTTGTCGTCCTCCAGCGCGATAAGCGTTTCCATGCCGGGACGAATCCAGCCGACGGTGGAGTTGGACGTGCCGAAGTCGATACCGCAGGCACGGGCTGGGGAGGAGTTTTCCATGACAATCAGGTTCCGGTTGAAAAACGGCCGCGCAGTGTATGCCAGTCCAAGGCGGATGCGTAGGCCGACCATCCGTTAAATCGTGCTTGAAACCTGGGGATTTGCCCCCACATCCGTTGCATACGGCGAGCGCCGATCACACTTTGACGCCCCTCGGCCCCAAGACTCGACACGTGCAGACCAGCGCACCTTGGGCCCGCGTGCGGTGCGATCTCGATTAAAGGATGGTGAAACCCCGATGGATTTCAAAGACTACTACAAGATACTTGGCGTCGAGCCCACGGCTGACGACAAGGAAATCAAGGCGGCCTACCGCAAGTTGGCGCGCAAGTACCACCCGGACGTCAGTAAGGAAAAAGACGCCGAAGCCAAGTTCAAGGACGCGTCCGAGGCCTATGAGGCGCTCAAGAGCGCCGACAAGCGCGCCGAATACGACGAGCTGCGCAAATATGGCCAGCACGGCCAGCCGTTCCAGGGGCCACCGGGCTGGCAGAGCCGTGGCGGCTTTGGCGGCGGCGCGGGCACCGAGGATTTCTCGGATTTTTTCAGCTCGATCTTCGGCAACCGCAGCGATGCCTTCGGCGGCGGCCAGCGCCGCCCCGCCGGGCGCAAGGGCCAGGACGTGGAGATGCAGTTGACCGTGTCCCTGGAAGAGACGCTGTCCACCGAGTCCAAGCAGATCAGCTTCCAGGTGCCGCAGTACGACGCCTCGGGCCGGCATGTGAGCAACACCACCAAGAGCCTGAACGTGAAGATCCCCGCCGGCGTGGCCGACGGCGAGCGCATCCGCCTCAAGGCGCAGGGCGCGCCGGGTATCGGCGGCGGGGCCAATGGCGACCTGTACCTGATTATCAAGTTTGCGCCGCACCCTAAATTTGAAGTGGACGGTGAAAACCTGATCATCAACCTGCCCCTGGCGCCGTGGGAATTGGCGCTGGGCACTGAAGTGGCGGTGCCGACCCTCACCGGCAAAATCAACCTCAAGGTGCCGGCCGGCAGCCAGAACGGCCAGCGCATGCGCGCCAAGGGCCACGGGTTGCTGAACAAGGCCGGGCAGCGCGGTTTCCTGTACATCCAGCTCAAGGCTGTCATGCCCAAGGTCAGCGACGACGAGGTCAAGGCGCTGTGGCAGGAACTGGCGCGCAAAGCCGCGTTCGATCCGCGAGAGAACTTCTAACGTCGCAGGCGCTTAACTACCTACCGCAGCTTCGGTAACCGGGCATGGTCCTCTGTCACTCCGTTTGAACAGGAGTGACTCCATGCCCGATACACCTGCTGTTTCTGCGCTCGGCGAACCGCTGACCGCCGACTACGAAATCATCAAAGACAAGATTCCCGCGTGGCTGCCTGCCACGCACGAACGCAATCGCCAGACTTTCAGACGCGCCGACACCGGCCATGTCGCTTGGCTCGCTACCCTGGGCGATGCGCAGCGCACGCAACTCAAGCACTACAACGAGGCCGCCGCGCTGTCCCAGCAAGCGGTGGATGAGGCCATGGCGCCGTTGCAGGACGTCGACACCTTCGCCCGGCCGCTGCTGCAACAGGCGCTCAAGACCCAGTACAAGGTTGAGCTGGATGTGGACCGCACGTTCGTGCATCTGCGCAAACCGCTCGAAATCGGCGCCCTGGGCATTCGTGCCGGGGATTTTGCTGTGCAAACCCTGTCGCTGTTGCAGGCGGCGCTGCACAACTTTGAAGCCTCTGAATGCGAGCCTGGAGCGTTCGACAGGTCATCACGGTTTCGCAGCGGTCCGCAAACCGACGCCGCGCCGGTCGACACTGTTCTGAGCGTGGCGGATTTTCTCGCGCTGTGCCGGGGGCTGGATATCGGCGCGAAGTACCAGACCTTCCTCAAGGACTTTTTGCTGCCCGCCGACACCGCCGTTGCCGACGCCTTGCAGCGCAAGGTGGTGCAGGCCCAGAAGGATGCGTTGCAAGCGGCCGCCTACCTGGCGCTGCTCAAAAATGACATCGGCCCTGACGACTACCGGATGATCGGCGAGGTGGTTGTCGGCCGGCGTGATGTCCGCGCCGACGGCAAACCTGTGTGGTTCAGCGACTTGAGCATCATGGGCCTGCGCCTGCAAGGCTGCACGGTGTTCGTGCCGGTGCAAAAGTACGGCGATGCCCGGCAAGTGCTGCTGTACATCCCCCACGACCCGCAACAACCGCTGAAAAAATACGAAAGCCCTCAGGCAATGGAAGAGGCACTGACCCGGCAACTGATGGCGGGGGCGGTTGGCGCGCAACTCACGCCTTACCAGCAGTTTATTCTGCCGTTCCTGGCCTATGCCGACCAACCCACCTATTTTCGCCGCCTGACCCAGGACGCCCCCGATGCGCCGGGTGATCCCTTCGCGGTGTGGCGTTCACCCATCACGCGCTTTCTGCTGCCGTTTGTGTCGGCGGTCGTGACCATTGCGCTCGAACCCAAGGAGCTGCCGCCCAAGCCCCAGGCACCGCGTGTGCCGATTGAAAGCCCGAATTTCTACATTCGTGTACTTTCCAAAGGCGAGCTATGGGACGACAACGTCGACCTGTTCCCGGACAACTTCATCAAGCTGCGCGACAAGTTGATCGCCGACGCTCGCAGCCACGCGGTGCCCACTGCCGATGTGGATGCGCGGGTGCGTGCCGAGAAAATCGCCGCCCTTGAGTCCGCCGGGCTGCTGGCGCTTAACCTGGTGTCGATGCTGGTGCCGGGCCTGGGCGAAGTGATGATGGCTGTGATGGCCGCGCAATTGCTCTACGAATCCTTCGAAGGGGTGATCGAATGGCACGAAGGTGACCGCGAAGCCGCCTTGGCGCACTTGACCGATGTGGCCGAAAACCTCGCCTTGATCGGGGTGATGGCGGCGGGTGGCGCGGCGCTGGGCAAGGCGCTCAAGGCGCCTGCTGTGCTCGATGGGGTCAAACCGGTGACCCTCGCGTCGGGCGAACGCAAATTGTGGAAAACCGATCTGACGCCGTACAAGGCGCCTGTGCGCCTCGATCCCGAATCCACGCCTGATGCGTTGGGCCTTCACGAACATTTCGGTGACACCGTGTTGCCCCACGAAGGCGATCACTACCTGGTCAAGAAAGACCCGCAGACCGAGCAATACCGTATTGAGCATCCTACCCGGCGCGACGCCTATGCCCCCTTGCTCGAACACAACCACGAAGGCGGCTGGCAACACGAAGGCGAAGACCCGGTGACCTGGGACGACGACACCGTGCTGCGCCGCCTCGGACGACCGGCCGACGGCCTGAGTAGCGAGCGCTTGCAGCAGGCACGCCTCGCGAGCGGCGTCGACAGCGAGACGCTGCGCGCCGGGCATGTCGACGTGGAACCGGTGCCATTGGCACTCTCCGAAAGCCTCAAGCGCTTGCGCATCAAAGACGAATTCAGGCGCTTTGTGACGCAGATTAAAAGCACCGCCCCGGCGGTTTACGGCCAGGCAGAAGTGGGCCTGCAAATGGATCTGCTGCTGCGTCGCGGCATGCTGCCAGAAGTTCCTCCGTGGGTGTTTGAGTCTTCGGGACGCAAACTCTGGGGGCCGGGCATCACTAACCGGGGCGGCCGGCGCGCCGTAGTACTCAAGGACGGCGGCCTGCAGCGTGGCGAATTGCTGCAAGAAGTGCTGTACACCCTGCAGGGTGACGACCCCACGTTGCCGGAGTTTCCAGGACGTGCCGAGGACAGCCTGGCGCATCGCGCCGGCCTGTTGCGCGACTACCTGGCGGATCAGGTCGAGATTTTTCAGGACATGCTCGCCCAGGAGCGTTATCAGGCGCGTGCCGGCACCGATGATCCGGACGCGATTCGCCTGATCGAGCGCTACCCCGGCCTGCCGGCGTCGATGGCTGAGCACCTGCTTAAAGGCACCCGCGCCGAAGAGCTGCAGGCATTGCGCAGCCGTGGCGAATTGCCCGAAACCCTCGATGCCCACGCGCGCTGGCACGCCCAGGAAGACCGCGTGGCCCGCGCGTACGAGGGCCTGTTCGACGAAACCCCCGGCACCCTCGACAGTCAGCGTCTGGCGCTGCGCACCCTGGAGACCTTGCCCGGTTGGCGTCGCGGCAGCCGCGTCGAACTGCGTCATCATGCCCAAGGCGGCGAGTTGCTTGACGCCATCGGCTCGCCGGATGCCAACAATCGCAGGACCCTGGTGCTGCGCGACAACGGCCTGTTCGAAGGCCCCATGCCAAGGGACTTCTACACCGCCACTTGGCACCTGCTCAGCGACGAAGAACGCTTGGCCATGGGTGTGAGCGAAGTGGCGCAGCTCAAGTCGCGGATCCGGCAATCGCCGTTGCCGCGCGCACCGCTGCGCACTGTGCTGGCCGAACGCCCGGTGCGCAAACCGGCCTATGACCCCTCGATGCGCCTGTTGGGCGGCGGCCCCGGTTTGGATCAGTGGGTGACCCAGGCCGGCAATCTGTTCCGCACGCCGCAGGCGCGGGCGCGGCGGCTGTTTCCGAGCCTGGACGACGCCGGGGTGGCGGCCTTTATCGAGTCGTTGGGCACGGACGTGCGCGGTGGCCTGTCTCGCCTGGAGGCCGAGTACCAGAAGCTCAAGCAGGACCTGCGCCAGTGGACACTGTCCGGCGATGAGACGGTCGCTGCGTTGGCGCGGGAGATAAAACGCTGCTGGCGCAGGCAGACCAATGAGTTGACTATCACACCGAACAGGCCGATCAGCCTGCCGGCATTGAGTGCCGATTTCAGCCATGTTGAAACGTTGGAGCTTAAAACGATTGCCTGGAACACCGACGCGCAGACGTTTCTGAACAACTTCAAGCGGCTCAAGGTACTGCGCATCAACAGCGCGGGGCTGACCGAGCTGCCGCCGTCGATCGGTCAACTGTCCGATCTGACGCGCCTGTCGCTCAGGAGCAACTCCATTCGCCTGACGCCGCAGAGCGTTGAACAACTCGGGGCGTTGCGGGCGCTGCGCTGGCTGGACCTGGGCTACAACCGGCTGGGCCTTGCCCCCGATTTCAGTGCTCAGCCAAAGCTTGAGTATGTCGATCTCAGTAACAGCCAGCTAGAGCAGTGGCCGGCCGGCCTGGGCACGCAAACCGAGTTGACCACGCTCAATCTGAGAGATAACCGCCTGACCTCTATCCCCCCGCACCACTTGGAACCTGCGCCTGAGCAGCTTGAGGTGATGGCCCGCATCAATCGGGCCACGGCAATCACCCGCAACCCCGGATTGCTCAATTATGGCGACGCGCTGGACCGCTACTGGCGCTATTTGCAGGCGCAGCATCCCGAACAGGTAGTGGACACCAACGGCGATAACTTTGCCGTTGAAACGCCACTGATTTCCAAGACTCGACGCCTGTTTCCACACTTCAACATCAAACAGGCCCGGGAATATATCTGGAGCCTGGGCGAAGGTGGCGACGCGCTGTTGATCGCTCGCGAGCAAGCCTTTGCCACATTGACCGATCAGCTCAATGCCTGGGCGTTTTCCGGCGATGCTCCGTTGCAACGCTATGTGCGCACAGACCGGCTGCTGGCAAACGCTGCGACCCGTGACGACCGTTACCTGGCCAGGGCGCGCATCCTCAGTTGCTGGAAACGCGAGACGCCACAGCAGGTGGCCTTCGACGGCACGCCCATCGGCTACGAGCTGGACCTGAGCGGCCTGCGTCTGCCAAGCCTGCCGGACCTGGAGGCGGATTTCAGTCATGTGGGTTCGCTCAAGTTGAGCGGCATGGGCCTGAGTGCGTCGCCCGAGGGCTTTCTTGCCCGCTATCGCCACGCGCGCTGGGTCGACCTGTCCAACAACCGGCTGCGCGAACTGCCGCCGGCACTCGGTGAGATGCGCGGCCTCACACGCTTGTTCCTGCACAACAACCGTATACGCCTGACGCCGCAGACCGCGCAGATCCTGGCAGAGCGCGTGACGCTGCGCGCACTGTCGCTGGACGGCAATCCGTTGGGTATCACCCCGGACCTGGGGCAAATCAGCGATTTGCGCGTGTTGAGCATGAGCCGCACCGGCATCGATCGCGTTCCCGAGGGCCTCGGCGAGCAGCCGCTTTTGAACGACATCAACCTCAATGGCAACGCGATTACCCACTTGCCCGACGCACTAATCGCACCCCCGGATGAGCAGTTGGCCAGGTCGGCGCGCCTGAGTTCCGCTATCCAACTGGCCGATAACCCGCTGACGGAGCAGACCTTGCAGCAGGTGCGCGATTATCACCAGCGGCTGCAACAGGCCGGGTTGCCACAGCCGGACAGCACCACGCTGATGGTGGCAACCGCACTGGGTCAATCGTCCCACGCCACGGGCGAGTTGGTTGCAGGCGCGGAATTTGAACGCTGGGCCAGCGGCTTGACTGACGCACAACGCGCCACGCGCCGGGCGCAGTGGTTGGCCCTGCGCGCGCAGCCGGGTTCGGACGGGTTCATGCGCATGCTTGGCGACCTGGATGCGGGCGGGGCTCAGCACGCAAACTTGCAAGGCCGGGTCTGGGAGGTCATCGACACCATTTCCCAGCAGACCGATGCTGCCGACGCGCTGCGCGGGCGGATGTTCGATTGGGCCGGTGCGGCGACCTGTTGCGACCGTGCGGCGTTATCGTTCAGCAACGTGGAAATCATGGCCATGGTGCACAAGGCGCGCTTGCAGGCCGGCGATCAGACCCAGGGGTTGGCGCTGATGAAGTTGTCGCGCCGGCTGTTTCGCCTGGACGAGGTGGAAAAAACCGCCCTGGCGGATATCCAGAAGCGTACCGAGGCGATCAATAACCAGCCGGGCCTGACGCCGCTGCAACGCCAGCAAAGAATTGAAGGGCTGGAAGAGGTGGAGATCCGTCTGGCGTATCGGCTGGGTCTGAAAGCGCCCGACCGTCTGGATCTTCCGGCACAGGCACAGGGAGGGCGATTTACCGGACTTGCCAGGGTCAGCGAGCAAACGCTGGATGAAACCTGCAAGCGCATTCTGGCGCTCGATGGCTCACCCGAGGAGTTTCAGGCCCTGGTGTCGAGGGATTTCTGGCAGGAATACCTGACCCAGAAATACCCCGAACGCTTCCAGGCGATGAGTCAGCCCTTTCATGATCAGTTGGCCGAGCTGCACGAAAAGCTG
Organism: Pseudomonas cedrina subsp. cedrina; assembly: GCF_001983175.1. Lineage (GTDB taxonomy): Bacteria > Pseudomonadota > Gammaproteobacteria > Pseudomonadales > Pseudomonadaceae > Aquipseudomonas > Aquipseudomonas cedrina. The sequence continues at coordinate 96,912 of NZ_MNPW01000015.1, read as the reverse complement.
GACGCAGGGGACCTCTCTGCCAGCGGGTTCGAAGGCAAATCCAGGGACTTGCAGGGGCAGCTGGCGATTGCCGAAGCATCGCTGATCGAGACCCTGACCCGCGCCGAACAGGCGGCCTTGGATAATGGCGGTTAAAACAAAAAGTAACGCTGCGCCATCGGCAGCACCTCGGCCGGCTCGCACCACAGCAGCACGCCGTCGGCCTTGACCTGATAGGTCTGCGGGTCCACCTCGATATCCGGCAGGTAATCGTTGTGGATCAGGTCGGTTTTCTGCACGTCGCGGCAGCCCTTGACCACGGCGATCTGCTTTTTCAAGCCCAGGGCCTCGGGCAATCCGGCGTCCTGGGCGGCCTGGCTGATAAAGGTCAGGCTGGTGGCGTGCAACGAACTGCCGAAGCTGGCGAACATCGGGCGGTAGTGCACCGGTTGCGGCGTAGGGATGGATGCGTTGGCGTCGCCCATCAGGCTTGAAGCAATGGCGCCGCCCTTGAGGATCAACGTCGGCTTGACGCCAAAAAATGCCGGTCGCCACAACACCAGGTCGGCCCATTTGCCGACTTCGATGGAACCGACAATGTGGCTGACGCCGTGGGTTATCGCCGGGTTGATGGTGTACTTGGCGATGTAGCGCTTGATGCGGAAATTGTCATTGCCCGGGCCGTCGCCGGGCAGGGCGCCGCGCTGGCGTTTCATCTTGTCGGCGGTCTGCCAGGTGCGCGTGATCACCTCGCCGACGCGGCCCATGGCCTGGCTGTCGGAGCTGATCATCGAGAACGCGCCAAGGTCGTGCAGGATGTCTTCGGCGGCGATGGTCTCGCGGCGGATACGGCTTTCAGCGAAGGCCACGTCTTCGGCGATGCTCGGGTCCAGGTGGTGACAGACCATCAGCATGTCGAGGTGTTCGTCGATGGTGTTGCGCGTGAATGGCCGCGTCGGGTTGGTCGAGCTGGGCAGCACGTTGGGCAAGCCACAGGCCTTGATGATGTCCGGCGCGTGGCCGCCACCGGCACCTTCGGTGTGGTAGGTGTGGATGGTGCGGCCCTTGAGCGCGGCGAGGGTGGTTTCGACGAAGCCGGACTCGTTGAGGGTGTCGCTGTGGATCGCCACCTGCACGTCGTATTGGTCGGCAACGTTCAGGCAATTATCGATGCTTGCGGGCGTGGTGCCCCAGTCTTCATGCAGCTTCAAACCGATGGCGCCGGCCTTGACCTGTTCGATCAACGGCTCGGGCAAACTGGCGTTGCCCTTGCCGGTGAAACCGATGTTCATCGGGAACGAATCGCTGGCCTGGAGCATGCGTGCCAGGTGCCACGGGCCCGAGGTGCAGGTGGTGGCGTTGGTGCCGGTGGCGGGCCCGGTGCCACCGCCGATCATGGTGGTGACGCCGCTGGTCAGCGCTTCTTCGATCTGCTGCGGGCAGATGAAATGCACGTGGCTGTCGATGCCGCCGGCGGTGAGGATCATGCCTTCGCCGGCGATCACTTCGGTGCTGGCGCCGATGGCCATGGTCACGCCGGGCTGGATGTCCGGGTTGCCGGCTTTGCCGATGGCGTGGATGCGGCCGTTCTTCAGGCCGACGTCGGCCTTGACGATGCCCCAGTGGTCGATGATCAGCGCGTTGGTGATCAGGGTGTCCACCACTTCATGGGCGAGCAACTGGCTCTGGCCCTGGCCGTCGCGGATAACCTTGCCGCCGCCGAACTTGACCTCTTCGCCGTAGACGGTGAAGTCCTGTTCGACTTCCAGGAACAGCTCGGTGTCGGCCAGGCGGACTTTGTCACCGACGGTGGGGCCGTACATGTCGGCGTAGGCTTGGCGGCTGATTTTCATGTGGTTGCCCTGAATAATTGTGTTGAATGTGAAATCGCTATCGCAGGCAAGCCAGCTCCCACATTTTGATCTGCGAATACATTCAAAGTGTGGGAGCTGGCTTGCCTGCGAAGGGGCCCTAAAGGTCGCCCATGATCCGCCCTGCAAACCCGAACACCCGCCTCCCACCGCTCAAATCCACCAATTCAACCTCCCGGCTCTGCCCCGGCTCAAACCGCACCGCCGTGCCCGCCGGAATATTCAGGCGCATGCCACGGCTCGCCGCGCGGTCAAACGTCAGCGCGTCATTGGTCTCGAAGAAGTGATAGTGCGAACCCACCTGGATCGGCCGGTCGCCGCTGTTGGCCACGCCGAGGGTGACGGTGCGCCGGCCGACGTTGAGTTCGATGTCGCCAGGCTCGATCTGATATTCACCAGGAATCATGCAGGTTGCCCCAGGGTCTTGTAGTAGATGGCGGTCGGGCTGTAGCGCCCGTCCGGGCTTTGGCAGTAGTCGGGCAGTTCACCGATCTTGGTGTAGTGCAGCGACTGGTAGAAGGCTTCGGCAGGCGAGCCGGCTTCGGTGTCCAGGTACAGCAGGCCGCGTTGGTGCTGGCGAGCGGCGAGTTCCAGGGCGTTCATCAATTGCTGGCCGAGACCATGGCGGCGGGCGCTGCTGTGCACCAGCAGCTTTTGCACCTCGGCACGGTTCAGGCCATTGGCTTTCTGGCACAGCGCCAACTGCACGCTGGCGATGACCTGCTCGTCACGCACCACCACCCACAGCAACAGGCTTGCGTCTTCGATGCTGGCTTGCACGCCGTGCAAATAGTCGCGGGCCTGGGCCTCGTCGAAGTCGGCCATGAACCCGACCGAAGCGCCGTGCCTGACCGCGTCCAGCAACAGCTCGATCAAGCCCAGGCGGTAGTGGGCAAAACTTTCAGCATTGACTCGACGCAGTTGCGCGGTGTTCATCGATGTCACTCCTTGGGCGGTTCGGCGCCAGGGTTCAGGGCCAATTGCATAAAGGTCAGGTCCAGCCAGCGGCCGAACTTGATGCCCACGCGGGGCATCTGCCCGGTGGTGATGAAACCCAGGCGTTCGTGCAGGCGGATCGAGGCGTGGTTGCCGCTTTCAATCGCCGCGACCATGACGTGCTTGCCGCAGGCGCGCGCGCGTTCGATCAGGGCTTGCATCAGGCGCGGGCCCAGGCCCTTGCCGCGTTGGTCGTTGCGCACGTACACCGAGTGCTCGACGCTGTAGCGAAAACCCTCGAAGGGCCGCCAGTCGCCAAACGAGGCGTAGCCGGTGACCTCAGCGTTTTCGACTGCAACCAGGATCGGATAACCCAGGGCCTGGCGCGCAGTGAACCAGGCCAGGCGGTTGTCCAGGTTCACCGGTTGTTCGTTCCAGATCGCCGTGGTGTTGAGCACCGCATCGTTGTAGATGTCGCGGATCGCCGGCAGATCGTTCTCGGTTGCCTCACGAATCATGGCCGGGCCTCATGCGATGGGCTGGTGGACGGTGACCAGCTTGGTGCCGTCGGGGAACGTGGCTTCCACCTGGATATCCGGGATCATTTCCGGGATGCCTTGCATGACCTGTTCGCGGCTGAGCAAGGTCGTGCCGTAGTGCATCAGGTCGGCCACGGTGCGGCCATCGCGGGCGCCTTCCATCAGGGCGGCGGAGATGTAGGCGATGGTTTCCGGATAGTTGAGCTTTACCCCGCGTGCGAGGCGGCGTTCGGCGACTAAACCTGCGGTGAAGATCAGCAGCTTGTCTTTTTCCCGTGGGGTCAGGTCCATGGTTCAAGGTCCTTTAAATGCATTCTTAAATACAATGGAGATCAAGGGTGGGAGCTGGCTTGCCTGCGATAGCGGTGTATCAGGCCGTGCAGTTGTGTTTGACCCACTGCAATCGCAGGCAAGCCAGCTCCCACATTTTTGATCTTCATGTGCTCCAGATTCTCGGTGATACCGCTTCCCTGCCGAGTACGGCAGGGCGCAAAAGCCGCCATAAATCAATCAACCAACCCCGCGCCAGCAACGCTTCGCCGGCCAGGCAGCGCGCCACCAGCAAGCCGGGCAGTTGGGTCAAATCCCCGCGCACGGCATTGGGCAGGGCGCGGCATTGTTCAAGTAAGTCACTGTCGATTTCGCCGGTGAGCAACAGCGTGGCAAACACCGGTTGCCCGTCCAGGCCGATGGGCGAATCCAGCAAACCGTCGGCGCCGACAATGCGCTGACGCTCATGCCAGAGCAACTGGCCGTCACGGCGGATATCCAGGTGGGACTGAAAGTGGCCCAGCTCGAAACGCTCGCCGCTGGCCGGGCGGCCGAGGGCGACCACGTCCCAGTAGAACAGGCGTGCATCGCCTTGCAGCTCGATGCGGGTGGTGAGTTCGGCCTGGGCGGCACTGAACACGATGGTTTCCTGGGGCAGCCATTCCAGGGTCGCGCCGGCCTCCACGGTGAGGTCGAGCTGCTGATAGGCCGGGCCGCTGGCGCGATACCATTTGGCCGCGCCAGGGCTGGTCAATTGCGCCCAGGCGCCTTCGCCGACATGGGCGCTGATATCCAGGCGATCACCACCGGCAATCCCGCCGGGCGGATGCACGATGATGTGCTGGCACACCTCGGGGCCTTCGGCGTACAGGTGTTTTTGCACGCGCAGCGGGCCGAGGTGGCGGCGCATCACCGGGCGCGTGGTATCGCCGAAACGCGCGTAGCCGAGTTCCAGCGCGGCGTGCCAGCTGGGGGTGAACAGGGCAGGGGAAACGGGCAGGTTCATGGTGTGTACTTATTGTCGGGACGCCACAGATTAGATGGTAACCAGTCCACGCACACCCTCGCTTTGCATATTTTCTCCACGTCCCTGCTGCACGATTTCGCCACGGGACATCACCAGGTACTGGTCGGCCAGTTCGGCGGCAAAGTCGTAGAACTGCTCGACCAACAGGATCGCCATATCGCCGCGCTCGGCGAGTTTCTTGATCACCGCGCCGATCTCCTTGATCACCGACGGCTGGATGCCTTCGGTGGGTTCATCGAGGATCAGCAAGCGCGGACGGCTGGCCAGGGCGCGGCCAATCGCCAACTGCTGCTGCTGGCCACCGGACAGGTCGCCGCCGCGCCGATGCTTCATCTGCAACAGCACTGGGAACAATTCGTAGATAAACGCCGGCACTTCCTTGGCTTGCGAACCGGGAAAGCGTGACAGCCCCATCAGCAGGTTTTCTTCCACGGTCAGCCGCCCGAAAATCTCGCGACCCTGGGGCACGTAGGCGATGCCTGCGTGCACGCGCTGGTGTGGCTTGAATCCGGTGATGGCGCGGCCTTCCCAATTCACCGTGCCTTCCTTGGCCGGCAGCAAACCCATCAGGCACTTGAGCAAAGTGGTCTTGCCCACGCCGTTGCGGCCGAGCAGGCAGGTGACTTCGCCGATCTTCACGTCAAACGACAGCCCGCGCAGGATGTGGCTACCGCCGTAGTACTGGTGCAGCTTGTCGACTTGCAACATTCTCAAAACCTCCTCGATTCCCCCTGAGGGAACCGAATCAACTGTGGGAGCTGGCTTGCCTGCGAAAGCGATGGCGAATCCAACACCGTTATCTCAGCATAGGTATCTACACATTTTTGTAGTGAGCGGGCTTGTCCCGCGCTGGGCCGCGGAGCGGCCCCAAACCAGGCGAATTGGGTTTATCTGAAACTGTGCGGCGTCCTTATTGGGGCGGCTTCGCCACCCAGCGCGGGCGGTGCGACGATTCGCCAAGCCCGCTCACTACAGGGAGATCTTTCAGCCTTTGAACGTTGTGTAGATACCTATGGTTATCGCAGGCAAGCCAGCTCCTGCATAAAGCAAGTTTGCGGCCGGGTCAGCGGCCGAGGTACACCTCGATCACGCGCTCATCGGCCTGCACCTGCTCCAGCGAGCCTTCGGCCAATACGCTGCCCTGGTGCAACACCGTCACATGGTCGGCAATCGAGCCGACAAACCCCATGTCGTGTTCCACCACCATCAAAGAATGCTTGCCCGCCAGGCGCTTGAACAGTTCGGCGGTGAACTCGGTTTCGGCGTCGGTCATGCCCGCCACCGGTTCATCCAGCAGCAGCAATTGCGGGTCCTGCATCAGCAGCATGCCGATTTCCAGGAACTGCTTCTGGCCGTGGGACAGCAAGCCGGCCTGGCGATGCAGCGAGGCCGTGAGGCGAATGGTGTCGAGCACTTCATCGATGCGGTCCTTTTGCTCGCCGCTCAGGCGCGCGCGCAGGCTGGCCCATACCGACTTGTCGGTCTTCTGCGCCAGCTCCAGGTTTTCAAACACGCTGAGGGCTTCGAACACCGTGGGTTTCTGGAATTTGCGGCCGATGCCGGCCTGGGCGATCTGCACTTCACTCAGGCTGGTCAAGTCGAGGTTTTCGCCAAACCAGGCGGTGCCGTGGCTGGGTCGGGTCTTGCCGGTGATCACGTCCATCAGCGTGGTCTTGCCCGCGCCGTTGGGGCCGATGATGCAGCGCAATTCGCCGACGCCGATGTACAGGTTCAGGTCGTTGAGCGCCTTGAAACCGTCGAAGCTGACGCTGATGTCTTCCAGACTCAAAATGGTGCCGTGGCGGGTGTCGAGGCCCTTGCTCGCGGCCTGGCCAATGCCGATGGCATCGCGGCCGCTGCCCGCATCGAAAATAGGTTCAAGCATGACGTTCCTCATTTCTTCAGCAGGCCGATGACGCCCTTGGGCAGGTACAGGGTGACGATGATGAACAACGCCCCCAGGAAGAACAGCCAGTATTCCGGGAAGGCCACGGTGAACCAGCTCTTCATGCCATTGACCACACCGGCGCCGAGCAGCGGCCCGATCAGCGTGCCGCGCCCGCCGAGGGCGACCCACACGGCGGCCTCGATGGAGTTGGTCGGCGACATTTCGCTGGGGTTGATGATGCCCACTTGCGGCACATACAGCGCCCCGGCCAAGCCGCACAGCACCGCGCTCAACACCCACACGAACAGCTTGAAGCCACGCGGGTCGTAGCCGCAGAACATCAGGCGGTTCTCGGCATCGCGCAAGGCGGTCAATACCCGGCCGAACTTGCTGCGCGCCAGGCGCCAGCCGATGAACAGGCTGGTGACCAGCAGCAGCACCGTGGCGACAAACAACACCGCGCGCGTGCCCGGTTCGGTGATGCCGAAGCCGAGGATGCTGCGGAAGTTGGTGAAGCCGTTGTTGCCGCCAAACCCGGTCTCGTTGCGGAAAAACAGCAGCATCCCGGCAAAGGTCAGGGCCTGGGTCATGATCGAGAAGTACACGCCCTTGATCCGCGAACGGAAGGCGAAGAACCCGAATACCAGCGCCAGCATGCCTGGCGCCAGCACCACCAGGCACAGGGCCCAGAGGAAGTGCTGGGTGCCGACCCAGTACCAGGGCAATTCGGTCCACGACAGGAACGTCATGAACGCCGGCAATTCATCGCCGGACGCCTGGCGCATCAGGTACATGCCCATCGCGTAGCCGCCCAGGGCAAAGAACAAACCATGGCCGAGGGAGAGCATCCCGGCGTAGCCCCACACCAGGTCCAACGCCAGGGCGACGATGGCGTAGCACAAGATCTTGCCCACCAGTGTCAGGGTATAGGCCGACACGTGCAGCGGGTTTTCCGGCGAGAGCAGGGAGCACAACGGCAAGGCCAGCAGCAGGATCAGGATGATCGCACCGGCGGCAATCGTCACCTTGGGACCGGCCTTTTGCGTGGCCGTAAGCATCAGTGGCTGGTTCATCAGTCGATCACCCGTCCTTTCAGTGCGAAGAGTCCTTGCGGGCGTTTCTGGATAAACAGAATGATCAGCGCGAGGATCAGGATCTTGCCGAGCACGGCGCCGATCTGCGGCTCCAGGATTTTATTGGCGATGCCCAGGCCGAAGGCCGCCATCACGCTGCCGGCCAGCTGGCCCACGCCACCGAGTACCACGACAAGGAACGAGTCGATGATGTAGCTCTGGCCGAGGTCGGGGCCGACGTTGCCGATCTGGCTCAGCGCTACGCCGCCCAGGCCGGCAATGCCCGAGCCCAGGCCGAACGCGAGCATGTCCACGCGCCCGGTGGGCACGCCGCAGCAGGCGGCCATGTTGCGGTTCTGGGTGACGGCGCGCACGTTGAGGCCCAGGCGCGTCTTGTTCAGCAGCAGCCAGGTCAGCACCACCACGCACAGCGCGAACGCAATGATCACGATGCGGTTGTAGGGCAGCACCAGGTTGGGCAGCACTTGAATGCCCCCGGACAACCACGCGGGGTTGGACACTTCGACGTTCTGTGCCCCGAACACCAGGCGCACCAACTGGATCAGCATCAGGCTGATGCCCCAGGTGGCGAGCAGGGTTTCCAGGGGGCGACCATAGAGGTGACGAATCACCGTGCGTTCCAGGGCCATGCCGATGGCGGCCGTGACAAAAAACGCCACCGGCAGCGCGATCAACGGGTAGAACTCGATGGCTGCGGGCGCGTAGCGCTGCAGCATCAACTGCACCACGTAGGTGGAATACGCGCCGAGCATCAGCATCTCGCCGTGAGCCATATTGATCACGCCGAGCAGGCCGAAGGTGATCGCCAGGCCCAAGGCGGCCAGCAACAGGATCGAACCCAGGGACATGCCGCTGAAGGCTTGCCCGAGCATCTCACCGACCATCAGCTTGCGCTTGACCTGGGCCAGGCTGGTTTCGGCTGCGGTGTGCACGGCGGCGTCGGTTTCAACGCCGGGGGCGAGCAAGGCTTCAAGGCGGGTGCGCGCCAGCGGGTCGCCGGTGCCGCCGAGCAAACGCACGGCGGCCAGGCGCACTGCGGGGTCGCTGTCGACCAGTTGCAGGTTGGCCAGGGCCAGGCTGAGGGCGGTGTGCACGTCCTCGTCGGTTTCGGCGGCGACGCGTTGGTCGAGAAATTTGAGTTGCGCCGGTTGCGCGCTTTTTTGCAGGGTTTGCGCGGCCGCCAGGCGTACCTTGGGGTCGGCGGCGAGCAGTTGCTGGCTGGCCCTTACGTTGTCGATCAGGCCGCGCAGGCGGTTGTTCAGGCGTACGGTTTTTACTTCACCGTTGAGCGTGAGTTGGCCTTGCTGCAGCGCGTCCACCAGCTCGATGCGCGCCGGGTCGGGCTGGGCGGCCCAGTCCTGGAGGAGCTTGGCTTGCTGGGTCGGGTTGGCGGACAGGAAGTCTTCGGCGTCGCTGGCGTGTGCTGCCAGTGGCAGCAACAGCAGGACGGCGAAGATGAGGCGGTAAAGGGCAGTGGGCATAGTCTTGAGCCTTGCTCGAACAAATGTGGGAGCTGGCTTGCCTGCGATAGCGGTGCACCAAGGCACACCGAGTTGCCTTCATCGCAGGCAAGCCAGCTCCCACAGGGTTTGTGTTGGCTTCAGGTGTTCAGCCTGTGCCAACACCCCTTGGCTTAGTTGCTTTTCACGGCATGGTCCGGCTTTTTGTCATTGCCAGGAATGTACGGGCTCCACGGCTGGGCGCGGATCGGCTCCTGGGTCTGCCATACCACCGAGAACTGCCCATCGGCCTGGATCTCGCCGATCATCACGGGTTTGTGCAGGTGGTGGTTGGTCTTGTCCATGGTCAGGGTGAAACCCGACGGCGCATCGAAGGTTTGCCCGGCCAAGGCTTCACGCACTTTGTCGACGTCGGTGGACTTGGCTTTCTCGGCGGCCTGCGCCCACATATGGATGCCCACGTAGGTGGCTTCCATCGGGTCGTTGGTCACGGCTTTGTCCGCGCCCGGCAGGTTGTGCTTCTTGGCGTAGGCTTTCCAATCGGCGACGAATTTCTTGTTCACCGGGTTCTCCACCGACTGGAAGTAGTTCCAGGCGGCGAGGTTGCCCACCAGCGGCTTGGTGTCGATGCCGCGCAGTTCTTCTTCACCCACCGAGAACGCCACCACCGGTACGTCGGTGGCTTTCAGGCCCTGGTTGGCCAGCTCTTTGTAGAACGGCACGTTGGAGTCGCCGTTCACGGTGGAGATCACCGCGGTCTTGCCGCCGGCCGAGAATTTCTTGATGTTGGCGACGATGGTCTGGTAATCGGCATGGCCGAACGGGGTGTAGACCTCTTCGATGTCTTTGTCCGCCACGCCTTTGGAATGCAGGAACGAGCGCAGGATCTTGTTGGTGGTGCGCGGGTACACGTAGTCGGTGCCCAGCAGGAAGTAGCGCTTGGCGCCGCCGCCTTCTTCGCTCATCAGGTATTCCACCGCCGGGATCGCCTGCTGGTTCGGCGCCGCACCGGTATAGAACACGTTCGGCGACATCTCTTCGCCTTCGTACTGCACCGGGTAGAACAACAGGCCATTGAGTTCTTCGAACACCGGCAGCACCGATTTACGCGACACCGAGGTCCAGCAGCCGAACACCACGGCCACCTTGTCCTGGGTCAGCAGTTGCCGGCCTTTTTCAGCGAACAACGGCCAGTTCGACGCCGGGTCCACCACTACCGGCTCGAGCATCTTGCCGTTCACCCCGCCCTTGGCGTTGATCTCGTCGATGGTCATCAGCGCCATGTCTTTAAGCGACGTCTCGGAGATGGCCATGGTCCCGGACAATGAGTGCAGGATGCCGACCTTGATGGTCTCGGCGGCCTGTACGGTCCAGGTCAGGCCCATGGCGGCAATGCTGGCCGTGAGTGTGAAAGCCTTGATCAAGCTGCGACGCTGCATGGTGCGATCTCCGTGACCGATTTTTTTTGGATGGCTGATAAGGGGCATTGCTCAGGAGATAGCAAGGGCTGTGCCTAAGTCGACAAAGCCTGAAGGCTGGGGGCTGCAAGGCGCGTGCAGTGCCGGGGCTGCACCATTGTGGCGCTCCCGGACCGGGCTTGGGCACGGCAATGTGCCGTTGTGGTGCCGGTCTGATTTATGTAGCACCTGTTTCGGTGTCGTCGCTCCCACCCTGTGAGCACATGCAGCGCCTGCCTTCGAGCGAGCCTGTTTCATCGAATCATGTTTATGGGGTGTACCCAGTGGAAGATCCGTCAAACCGTAACAGACGCGCCGTGCTGCGTGGTCACGCCAAGCTAGGCAAACTGACACCGGCCTTCGCCAGCGCCGACGAGGTGGCCCTCTACGTCCATGGCCGGGTGGGCCTTAACCTGCAAGTTGAATACGGCAGCGTCATCCTGCGACGCCTGTCCGACGGTCGCTACGTGGGCAGCGAACCGAGACCGGACCGCCCCACGGTGTTCGGCTGGGACATGCTGCTCGAACATGATCCGGTCACCGATGCCTACCAGAACCCTGAGGGGTTCGAGATTGTCGCCAGTTGGCACGTGCATCCCAATACCACTGAGAATGTCGCACGCTTGAACCCCAGATGGAGCGCGCACCAGATCACGGCGTTTCAGGATTTCTATTCCGTGCCGGACGTCATCTTCAATCATCAGCACCGGCATGAATTCAAGTTCGCGTATTTGTCCGGGCCGCTGGGCACGTTGCTCAAATTCCAGTTCGAGGAATCCTCCGCAGCGATCAACTATGTGCGTTGGCTGCAAACGTCGGGCAGTTTCGAGTCGCCCCATGCCCATGACGGCACGCTGGAAGGCGTCTATAAAAAACTGGCCTCGGTCGGGCAACTGACTTTCCTGGCCTCCAGCCCCTATTGGGGCGGTTCGCTGGGGCCGGTGCCCGCCAATTGGGTGCCGTACCAACCCTGGCCACTGTCCGCGGACGTCGAAGGGGCGCTGTCGCTGGCATGGTCGCGAATCCAGCGTAAACCCACGGTGCGCCAGCGGGTGCTGATCCTGCAGTCCGATACGCTGGACCACTATGTCGCGATGGAGCCCGAGCAGGTCAAAGGGCTGACCGACGTCTTGCCGGCGCTGCCGGTGGGCTATCACCTGTACGGCATCTACGTGCATTCGCGGCCGTTGCCGGGCAACTATCCCCAGTTCGAAGCGTGGCTGTACAAAAACTTCATCAGCCCACTGGAGCTGGCACAACACATCGCGCAGTTTCGCCAATATAGCCTTGGGCCCCAGTCGACCCTGGGCGTTTCGTTGTATATCCGCATGCGCGACGAAGCCATGCTGCGCTACCGGTTTTCCGGCTCGGCGCTGGAGTCGCAGCTGCTTATCGAGCACGAAGACGGCACGGTTGGCGACAACGGCATCCAGGCCGCGCTGCACAACGGTTCGTTGTTGACGCGTGGCTTTGTCGGGCTGGTAGCCGCCGCTGGCGAGCTGAGCGTAGAGAAAACCAGCGCACTGTGGGACCGGCCCGGGGTCGTCGATGAACACTGGTTGCCTTATTCGAAGACAACCTTGCCTTCCTTGAGCGCGGCGTTTTTAACGGCCGACGACGCGGCCCGTTACGCCCATCAGCAAATCGGCCCGTTGCGCGAGCAGGAAATGGGTGGGCTGATCCTCAAGCGCCGCGACGGGTATTTCGTGATCACCGCCCCGGTGGCCACCGGGCCGAGGCCGTTTGCGTTTGCGTTCGCCGAGCTGTACCCGCTGGATCGCCAGAAAAAACCCATCATCCTCACCCCGGGGCATCGCTTGCATGGCCTGTATGGCTCGCGCCGGGCATTGTCCCTGAGCGATCCGGCCCAGGCTGCACGCTACAAATGGACGCGGGCCGACGTCGAGCTTTACGGGCAAACGTTCCACGACCTTGATGTCGCCGACCTGCTGACCGCCGAGTGTGCGGGGTACCTTTCCGGCGCCGATGACAGCTTGATCGCCCTGGCGCCTTCCACCACCACAAGTGAGTGGCGGCAGTTATGGCAGGCCGATGCGACGGGTGCCGACAGCGCGATTGCCAAGAGACTTGCGCAGGGCACCCGAACCGCCGCCGATAGGGTCAGGACCCTGGCCGAGTGCGGCACGTTGCGCATTGTTATCGGCAACGCGCTGTGGGGACCGGCCGGTTTCGTTGAACTCAATTGGGGGCCAGGCGTGCGCGTGCTGGAGTTTCAGCGGCCGGAGTCGGTCAATCACGGGCCGGTCCTGTACAGCGCCGATGCCGCCGCCGACGATGTGCAGCGCTGCGAACTGCACAACCACGGGGAGCATTACGTCGATGTCTACTTTGGCTTCATTCTCAAACATGAATCGCGCGAGGAGTACGTCGCCAGTCAACTGATCCCGGTCAATCGCAAGGCAGCCCTGCTGTCGCTTGCCAGCCTGTATGGCGAGCACCTGCCAGAGGGTTTTGGTTGTCATGCGTTGTATTACGCCCGGCCGTTGGCGGGCAATGGTGCGGCGCACTGGCTGCAGCGGTTTTTTATCGAACTCAAGGACCTCGGCGACGCGATTACCCAGGCGCGTGCCAACGCCTCCAGGCCGTCGGTAGGCGCGCCGATCTATATCGCGCCGCCAGACGGGGCGCTGTTGTGTTACCAGTCGCCGTCGACGAGCGCGTTGTTCGAAACCCTCAGCGACGGCGACGATGCTACGGTACTGCAGGCCAAACTCGATAGGGGCACCACCGACGTGGTGACCGTGGTGCGACAGGTCGCGACTTCGGGCAGTTTGCGGGTGATCCGCACGAGCCACTGCTGGGCGCGTTCAGGCTCGGTAGAGGCGCTGTGGAACCCCTATGCGAACCTGCTGCGGCGGCGACTGAGCCCAACGTTTTTATCCATGGACGATGCCGCCCGTTATGTGCGCCGTCGCGTTGCCCTCAACCTGGACACGGCCTACGGCGGTCTTATTCTGCGGCGTGATGATGGGTGGTTTGTCGCCACGGAGCCGGCGCGTCTGCTTGACGAAGTGTTCGACGTGAAATGGATCTTTCCCGATGAACTGGTCGCTCGGGGGCTGTACCCGCCGCGCACGGTGGTGGTCGCCAGCTATCACTCAAGGCCTGCAAGGCACTGGCCGTTCGTGCTGTCGCCTGCTGAATCGGCAGTCTACAGCAACATGTTTTCCACGCGGCTGCTGGCCCAGGCATTGCTGGGCGATCCGGTGCGCCGCTACCACTATCTGCTGGCGCCGGAGGGTGCGGTGATTCGCTTGCGTTCGCGACCCGAATTGAAATACCCGGAAATCACCGAGGCTGACCTGATTGCCCGCCCGCATAACCCTCATAGTTGGTTGCGCGGGGCGCTGGAGCAACGGATTCGCAACGGGCAGCTCACGCCCGGCGAATATGTCAATCGCGTGGCCCGCACCTTCGAGTTGCAGGTGGTGCAGAGCAGTGCGCTGTGGGGCGAAGACGGTCCGGTTGGCGCCTGGCGCGCTTTTGCCGCGCCGGCCCGTGGCACCGGCAACTACGTGCAGGCCCGCCAGGACCCGGCGTGCAGCCCGGTGCACGCGAGCGCGGATGACGCGGCGCGTTATGCGCATGAAATGGCCGGCGCGCGCAGTGAGTTGCAGTTCGGCTATGTGTTGCAGGCCATGGGCAAGGAGCAGTTTGTCGCCACGCTGCCGGTCACCGACGACGGCTCGGGCCTGGCCCATCGTCGTGTGTTTTCGGATGCCGGATACCCGCACCGCTATGAATTGGGCGCAATGTACCTCTGTGGGGCGTACATCGAAGATTTTCACCCCGGCGGGCGTTTTCTCAGTGGCGACGAGATCTACCGTGGGCTGATCTCGCCCGTGACGCTTCAGGCCGCCACTTACCAGGTCAGCGCCACGACCAAGCGGGCGGCGTTGCCCCTGTACTTGTCATGTGCCGATGGCGCGTTGTTGAAGTTCACGGTGCGTAACGGGATTCTATTCCGGCAGAACGACCAGGTTTTGTTGAAGCTTCGCTCGCTGACGCCACGCGCTTATATTCGGCGCATTGCCGCCGCCGGCGACCTGCGTATCCTGGTGCCCAGCGACAATTGGCCGGGCGTCGGCATAGTGGATGCGCAGTGGCAGCCGGGGAGTTCGCGGGGCGTGCCACCGGCCCGCGAAAACCGTTGGGCGCAGGGGCCGATCCACGCGCACCGCGATGATGCGGCAGAATATATCCACCGTCGCGCCGGGCGCTTTGAGGGCCAGCAAGCGATCAGTGCATTGCTGGAGAACGTCGGCGGCAGCGACAACCATATCCCTACGCTGGCGGAAGCGGACGAGGGGTTTCCTTCTGTCACTGCGGCGCGCCTGTTTCCGGCAGCGCTGGTCGGCGTGCACCCGCAATGGCCGCAGGGTTATCGGGTTAGCGCTGCGCATTTGATCTTTCATGCCGGGTTGGATCAGCCGCAGTTGGGCGCAGAGCGCTCGTACCAGGTCAATTTTGTGTCGTGGCGCGAACTGGGCTTTTACCTGCACACCTTGAAGCAACAGGGGCTACATATCAGCGGCTTTTACCTGACCGCCCGCGACGGTGCCTTGCTCGCCTACACGCCAAGCTTCAGCCGCGACGAATACAACCTGCTGGCGACCACCGGCAAATGGCTGGAGGGCAGCGGCTATACCGCGTTCGCCCCCGCGCCGTCCGGAGTGATCTCGGAGCTGGCGCGCATCGGCGAGTTGCGCGTGATCCGCAGCGGCGAGTTCTGGACCGCGCGCACCCGCCTTGCCCCCGATCTGAAACTGCCGGATGCATCCACTCAAAGGCCCGTAAGGGATGAGCTTTAATCCCTTTATGCGGAACCCGAGGGGATTTCATCCCGGTTGAAAAAACGCGCCAACACCAGGCGATCCAGCAACCCCACCAGGATCAACGAGGCGCCGACCAACGGGAAGAGGATCGCCAGCCCCAGCATGATGAGCATCGCGGTTTTCCACTTGGGCAAGTCATGGCGCAGCGGCGGCACGCCCAGGCCGCCCTGTGGCCGGCGCTTCCACCAGATCACCAGGCCGCTGACCGCGCTGAGCAGGATCATCAGGCAGATCACCAGCACGATCAGTTGGTTGAGCCAGCCGAACATCTTGCCCTCGTGCAGCATCACGCCGCTCTCGGTGGCGCGGGCGACGAGGTTGTAGTGTTCCCAGCGCACATCGGCCAGGACCTTGCCGGTGTACTGGTCCACATGCAGAGTGGCGTCATTGCGCGGGTCGTCGGCGAACACCGCAACCGTGAACACGCCTTGGGCGGTGGTGGGGAAGGTAATGCTGTAGCCAGGCTCGACATTGCGCGCGGTGGCCAGGTCGACGACTTGCTGCAGGCGCACCGTGGGCGCGGCCGGGGCTGAGTGCATGGCGCCATGGTTCATGTGCTCGGCATGGTCGCCGGACATCGGCATCGGTGTATTTTCCATGGCCCAGGGCACGGTTTGTTGCGTCGCGGTGTTAAGCACGCGCGCCTGCTGGTCTGACTGCGGCACGTTGTTCCACATCGCTGCCGGGAAGGTGTTCCACAGATCGGCGTATTGCTTGCCCCAGAAGCCGGTCCAGGTCATGCCGCTGAGCAGCATCACCAGAAGGAGCGAAGCGCCCCAAAAGCCGGTGACCGCGTGCATGTCGCGCCAGAACACCCGGCCACGGCTGTTCAAACGTGGCCACAGCACACCCGCCGAAGACTTGCCGCGCGGCCACCACAGGTACAGGCCCGAGACCACCAGCATCACGCCCCAGCCGGCGGCCAGTTCCACCAGGCGGTCGCCGACGGTGCCGATCATCAGTTCGCCGTGCAGCGCGCGGGCGATGGCTTGCAGGTTGTATTTGGCGTCCTGTTCGCCGAGTACGGTGCCGCGATACGGGTCGACGAACACCGTCACTTCGCGGCCGCCGTTTTGCATCACGAATTGCGCGCTGTGGGTAGCGTCGACGGGGGGCAGGTATTTGCTGATCGCGCCTTGGGGGTAAGCGGCCTGGGCGCGTTGCAGTTGCTCGTCGGCGCTCAAGGCGTGCTCGGCGGCGGGCACGGTGAGCAGGTCAGCGTACATGAGCGGGTCGAGCTGGGGTTTGAACAGGTAGATGATTCCGGTCAGGGCCAGCAGCACCATGAAAGGGGCGACGAAGAGGCCGGCGTAGAAGTGCCAGCGCCAGGCCAGGTTGTAGAAAGAGATTTTTTGGGTGCTCATTTGGGACTCCGCAAGGCTTTGATTTTTTGTGTTCGTTACACCGCTATCGCAGGCAAGCCAGCTCCCACAGTTGGAATGCATTTCCCTGGGGGAGCGGGCTTGCTCGCGAAGCTTTAGAAGCTCATGTCCACTTTGGTCCAGAGGGTCCGCCCAGGCTCCTTGATCGCCTGCGGGTCGCTCGCCGGGTAGCCGAAACCGGCGTTGCCGGCCAGGTTCAAGTGCTCGGCGTATGCCTTGCCGAACAGATTGTCGACACCGGTACTGACCTTGAAGTTTTTATTGATTCGATACGCCGCGTTCAGCGAGAACACCCCAAAGCCGCCGCTCTTGTCGTAGTCCTTGCCGACCACATTGCCCTTGTTCGGGTCGATGCGGTGTTGTGCGGCGACCACCCGCCACAGGGCGCCCGCGCTCCAGTCATCTTCGCTGTAGGTGAGCCCCAGGCGCGCGTCCAGCGGTGGCATTTGCGGCAGGGCCTTGCCGTCACTGCTGTTCTTGCCCCAGGCATAGGCAAGGCTGGCGTCGGCTTTCCAGTGGCGTGTCAGCTTGTACGCCGCGCCCAGTTCGCCACCCATGATGCGGGCGTCGACGTTGCGGGCCTGGGAGGTGGTGCCCATCATGCCGGGCCGGTAGTCGAACAGGATGAAGTCCTGCACCCGGCCGATGTAACCCGAGGCCCAGGCTTCAAGGTCTTCGGCTTTGTATTGCGCCCCAACGTCGAGTTGGGTGGTTTTCTCTGGCTTCACGCCGTCGAAGGCATTCACCGAACCGGTCGCGCCGGTGTTGGGGGAGAACAATTCCCAGTAATCCGGGAAACGTTCCGAATGGCCCAGGCCGGCATAGAGCGTAGTGGGGCTGTCGGCCAGGTCGTGTTCATAGCGCGCGAAGCCCGACGGCAAGGTTTCGGCGCGGGTGTCGTCGGCGGTGGGGTTGGCGCGGGTGCTCATGCCGGAGCCGGTGGTCTGCCGATAATCCTTGGCCGAGGCGCGGTCCAGGCGCGCGCCGCTGATCAGGCGGTCGCGCTCGGCGGCATACCAGGTGAGTTCGCCGAATACGCCGTAGTTGTGAAAGTCGGCGTCCTTGGTGCGCGGCAGATCCTTGTAGGTGTCGATGCCCATGCTGCTGCGGGCGCGGTGCTCGTTGGTCTGCGCATCCAGGCCGCCGATCAGTTGCACATCGGCCCAGCGCCAGGTGGCCTTGAGCCGCGCGCCGAGGGTGCGGCGGTCGACGTTGGAAGCCATCGGCCCCGCCATCATGCCGGTGCCTGACGGTGTGCGCAGGCTGTAGTTGTCCATCACATGGTCGGCGTAGTTGTAGTAGACCTGGGCCTCGACCTTGTCCAGCACCTCGCCGAGGTTGGATTTTTCAAAGCGCAGCCCCAGGCTTTCGCGCAGGAACTGCGAACCGTCCATGCCGCGTCCGGCGTAGCGCGCTTCGCCGTCGCCACGGCCGGCGGTGAGTTCCAGCAAGGTGTCGGGGTCAGGGGTGAAACCCACGGCCACATCGCCATTCCATTTGTCGTAACGCGAGGCGACGGTGTCGTTATTGCCGTCCTTGTAATCGTCTGCATGCGCCTGGTTACCGATCACCCGCACGTAGCCCAGCGGCCCGCCGGCGGCGGCATCGATGACCTTGTCGAAGCGCCCGTTGGAACCGGCCAGCACACTGGCGTTGAGCCGCGTACCCAGCTCACCGAAGTGTTCCGGCTTGCGCTCGAACAGGACGGTGCCGGCCGAGGCGCCAGGGCCCCAGAGTACGGTTTGCGGGCCTTTGATCACGGTGAGCTGGTCGTAGGTTTCCGGGGAGATATACGAGGTGGGCGCATCCATGCGCCCGGGGCAGGCGCCGAGCATCATGCTGCCGTTGGTAAGGATATTCAGGCGCGAGCCGAACATGCCGCGCAGCACCGGGTCGCCATTGGTGCCGCCATTGCGCACCAGGGCAAAGCCGGGGATGGTCTTGAGGTAGTCGCCGCCATCGCTGGCGGGCACCGGCTGGCGCGGGTCCTTGGGGTTGGTGACCACGGTCAGCGGCGAGCTGGGGGCGATCGCGGTGATCACGGTGGGGCTTAGTTCATGCGCGTCAGCCCTGGCCTGTGGCGCCAGGAGTACGCCGCATAAAACGGCGAGCACAGGGGTACATCCCAAACGGGTGTCAGCAGAAAACCTGGACATGACAACTTCCATTTATCAATCGTAAACAACACGGCCAGCAGCCTGCGGCTGTCTGTCTAAAGTCGGCCGGGGTGAAGTAACGGTGTCAGTGCTTACGAGGCGATGGGCGGCGCGCGACTGCGGGCGCCGGGGAAGATGCTCTGTTGGGCATGGCCCAGGCGCGTGGCGGGGGTGAGGGTGTTGGCCGGGAGCGGACTGCTCAGGGTGAGCGTTGGAATACCGCCAGGCAGGGCAGGGCAGCTGTAAAGCAGATCGCAATAGCCGCACTTGGACCAGAGGGCGTGGTGTTCGTCAGGCACTTTTTTGTGATGAGCATCGCCGTGTTCCATCGGCATGCTCATCGACATTCCGGCGTGATGGTCCATCGGCATCGCCTGGGAGATCAGCGGACCGATAAAGATCATCAGCATGGCGAACAGGCTGATCCAACTGCCGCGTCTTACGCGCGAATGTGGAGAGAACCTGGCGCGTGGGGCGCCCATCGAGTAACCGCCTACTGGGCGTGCTTATGCGCGTGGGCGGCCATCGGCGGCACCTTTTGTACCGACACCTCCACCTCGAGCTTGCCGGCTTTTTCAAAGGTCAGGGTCAGCGGGAATTGCTTGCCGTCGGCCAACAGGCTGCGGTCTTTGATGCCCAGTAGCATCACGTGGTAAGCCATCGGCGCGAAGGTCAGCTCGCCCTTGGCCGGGACCGCGACACTGGGCACTTGCTGCATCTTCATCAGGTCGCCTTGCATCACGTGCTCATGCAGCTGCGCTGTTTCCGCCAGCGGCGTGTCGGCGCTGAGCAGGCGATCCGGGGTGGCGCCGGTGTTATGAATCACGAAATACGCCGCGACGGTGGGGGCGTTGGGCGGCAATTCCTGGGACCAGGGATCGCTGACCAGCAAGTCGCCGGCCTTGTAGTCTTCGGCATTGGCGGCACTGAACACCGGCAGCAGCAACGCAGCCAGAAGCAGGGAAGATTTGAGCATGGCAGTTCTCCAGAACGGGTCTAAACGCAGTTCACTTGCGAAGCAATCAGGCCGTCGGAGAAGCGCGGGGGTTGAGGCTCGGCCATTGCTGGCGCGGGGTTGGGTTTTGCAGATGGGTTGGCGGCAGGCTCTGCACCGCCGTGAAGCGCGTGACATACAACTGCGGTACATGCCCTGGCAACGCCACCAGCGACGGTGAGCCGGAGCAACACCAGCAGTGCTGCATGGCGGAGTGATCGTCCTGCTGCGGCGCCGGAATCTCCAGCTTGCCCAGGGCTATCGCCTTGAGGCTGGCGCCGTTGGAAGAACAGAAGCTGCCCCACATCAGGCGCTTTACCGGATCGTCCGTCTGCTGCATCGCACTGGCCAGCGGCATGGCAAAGGCGTTGAACAGCACTGCAAGGCAGGCGATCCAGGCAATTGCAAAGCGTTGACGGGCCATGGCGGACAATCCGTAGGGTTAAACGATCAGGCGGGTATTTAGCCTGATCGGGGGGGATAAGTAAAAAAGGGCGGTGTGGTTTGGTGTCGCAGTTGGGTCAGACCGCCGTGGCGTGAAGCTTGAGGCCCAGAGCTTTCATGACTTTCATGATAGTCGCGAATTCGGGATTGCCAGTGCTGGAGAGGGCTTTGTACAGACTTTCTCGTCCGAGGCCGGCGTCGCGGGCTATTTGGGTCATGCCTTGGGCGCGGGCGATATTGTTGAGCGCTGAGCGAATCAGCAATCCGTCACCGGAGTCTTCTTCGAAAGAAGCTTCGAGATACTCCGCCATGTCCTCAGGGGTCGTCAGATGCTCGGCTATGTCGAAATCTTTAAATTGAGTCATGGGTCACTCCTTTTTTTCAAGTTCATCGGCAATTTCTTTAGCGCGCTCGATGTCGCGTTTTTGCGTTGATTTATCGCCACCTATCAACAGTAGGTAAACCACTTCACCTATACGCTTGAAGTACACCCGGTATCCAGGGCCATAGTGGATGCGCATTTCGGATACGCCATTTCCGACGTTCTCGCAGTCTCCAAAATTGCCCATTCCAGCGTTATCCAATCTTGTCAGCACGCGTCCATGGGCGGGTTTACTGCGTAGCGAATAAAGCCACTCCTGAAACTCATCAGATCTCTTGAAGTGAATCATCTCGGATCGTATTCCTTGGGATACATGTTGGCAAGTTGTGACGCGCTGCAAAAGCAGTGCATCCGCATCGCGGGCGCCGGAGCAAAACCGCGAGAGGGAGGTTAGGGCGGGGGCTTTTGGCTGAGCCAGCCAGCTTGTTCGGAAGTGTTTGTAGGGGGATTCGGCTTTTGGTGGTGAAGCCTGATAGGACTGGTTATCCGTATAAATAGAAATTTCCGACAAGTCTTTGAGGTTGTCCCTAGGACGCTCAATCTCTAGTCTCCGTACACCGCTGCAAACTCAGCGGTCGGGCGTCGCGGCTCGTATTGATTAAGTACTGTCTCCTTTCAGTTGACGCTTTTTTATCGTCTACTGTGGGCGCTATGGTGGCTGTGCGCGGGATACCTTCGGGTATGCCGGCTTCCTTAATCTCCGGTCCGCGAACCTGCGCACAGCTGCCACCCCTCATCGCATCGCGGCGATTAGTTGGCAGCTCCACTTAGATTAAGGAATCCACAATGATCAAACCCACCCCAAATCCCCCCATCCGGCTCTTCACCGTAGCTGACGGCATCGGTACCGAAGACCTGCTGGTCAATCTCAGCGAAACACTCGCCTCGGCCAATGCGCTGAGTTGCGATCTTGCGTTTAACCTGGAAGGCCCGAAACGAGAGGAATTGCTCGGCGTTGCGCAGTTGATAGAGCTTGCGCAGTTGCTTGCCGATAGGGTGCAAGAAGGTGCAGGGCAACGCAGTTAGGCAGTGCGATGATCGATCGTTCCTGCGCTGACGCGTGGGAATGATCCTGTGACACGCTTTAAACGTCCCAGCTTGCTTCGCGTATATGATTGAAGTTCACGACATCTACGCAGTGCTGATGAGCGAACCCCGCGACTCTGAGGTCATCCGTCAAAACCAGATAATTATCTTTTGCTGCGGCAACAATGCCGACGTCGGTAAGGCCGTAGGGTGACAGCTCATAATCGCGACTTATATCCAGGGCCGGATTATGAATCTCGATGATTGTTGAAAGTGAGTTTTTTAACGTTGCATAGAAATCGTGCAGCTTGCTCCCATAAATTCCATTTGTCAGGTTGCTGACTTCAGCGAGAATGTGAGGGGTTGAAACAAGCTTTTCGAACTGATCAATTACTTTGAGTAAAAGTTGATAGTCTTCATCGCTGTAACCGCGTGTTCTTTTGAACCCTACAATACTGGAGGTTCCCCCTACCAGTGCCAGAAGTAACAAGTTGGTATCAACTATGATTCCCTTTCTTCGATATTGCTTGATGTAGGTATCTATCATATTTCACGGATCTTCATGGAGCGGAACTCGCCAGTCTCCGCATCAATGATGAAGGTTTTGTATTTTCTTGCAAACATCTCTCCGGAAATGGCTGCGCCTATTCTGTGGAGTTTGTTAGGGTTTGGTACGTTAAATCCCAGTGTTATTGCCCAGGCCTTATTGTTTTGATCCAGCTCTACTTCTTCAAGCATTAAATCGTTCAACACCATTTCTTGTCCGAGAAAGTCATTTGCTGCTGCCTTTGCAACTTTAACGGCTTCTTTAACTTCTATCATGTCAGCTCCTGAATGTAATTGAGTCTGGCTTGAACTGTTCTTGGAGTTTAGCATTTCATGTTGTGGGTTCATCGCCGTCCCTTGAGGTAACAAACAGATTGGATAGAGAGTGGCGGATGATCCTGATCTATCGAATGAAATCTGCCAACGAATCGATTGTTTCTGCGGGCGACAAAAGCTCCCGATCCACCGCAACCAACACCGGCCGCTTCAACACCAATACCGGCACCCCACGCTCCCGCGCGACTTCCAGCTTCGGTTCGGTGGCGGTGCTGCCGCTGTTCTTGCTGATCAGCACATCGATCTGCCGCCGTTCAAACAGCGCACGCTCGTCCTCGATCAGAAACGGCCCACGCGCGCCGATCACTTCACAGCGCTCGTTCCCCGGATAAACATCCAGCGCCCGTAGCGTCCAGAATTGATCGGCGGGGATTTCGTCGAGATGCTGCAACGGCTCGCGGCCCAGGGTGAAGAGGGGGCGCTTGAAGGGTTTCAATGCTTCAATCAACGAGGCCCAATCGCTGACTTCACGCCAATCATCCCCCGCCTGCGGTTGCCACGCCGGGCGGCGCAATGCCCAGCATGGCACACCGCATAACTGCGCCGCCTGGGCCGCGTTCTGGCTGATCTGCGCCGCATACGGATGGGTCGCGTCGAGGATCAAACTGATCCGCTCATTGCGAACAAACTGCGCCAATCCTTCAGCGCCACCATAACCGCCTACACGTACCTGGCAGATGAGATCGGTAGGCACACGCCCCACCCCCGCCAGACTGTAGATATGCTCCGGCCCCAAGGTTCGGGCGATGGCCAGCGCTTCAGTTACGCCACCCAGCAGCAGGATTCTTTTCATAGCGGCTTGACCACTTCCAGCAAGGTGATCGGCAGCGCCTGGCGCCAGGTATCAAACTCCCCCAATGGCTGCGCGTGGGCCACATGAATGCGGGTCAGTTCGCCGCCATGCTGCGCGCGCCAGTTCATCAAGGTCATCTCGCTTTGCAGCGTCACGGCGTTGGCAACCAACCGCCCACCTGGGCGCAGCTGGTGCCAGCAGGTATCGAGCACGCCGTCGCGGGTGACGCCGCCGCCGATGAAGATGGCGTCCGGAGTTTCCAGGCCGTTTAAAACCTGGGGCGCCTTACCGCGAATCAATTGCAGGCCGGGTACGCCGAGGGCGTCGCGGTTGTGTTCGATCAGGCCCTGGCGGCCCGCGTCGGCTTCAATCGCCAGCGCGCGGCACCCCGGGTGCGCACGCATCCACTCGATACCGATGGAACCGCTGCCCGCGCCCACGTCCCACAGCAGCTCGCCGGGCATCGGCGCGAGGCGGGCGAGGGTCATGGCGCGCACGTCGCGTTTGGTCAGTTGGCCGTCGTGCTTGAATGCCGAGTCCGGCAGGCCGGCCAGGCGCGACAGAGGCTGAGTGTCGATAGCCGCCAGGCAGTCGATGGCCACCAGATTCAGATCGGCGACCCGAGCGTGCTGCCAATCCGCAGCCAGACCGTCGAGACGTCGCTCATCCGCGCCGCCCAAATGTTCAAACACCGTCAACCGGCTGGGCCCGAACCCAGACTCAGCCAGCAGCGAGGCAATCGATGCAGGACTGCTGCCGTCATTGCTCAACACCAGCAAACGCAAGCCACTGGCCAGATGCGCAGTGAGCGCCGCCAACGGCCGCGCCACCACGGACAGCGTCACCACGTCCTGCAACGGCCAGCCCAACCGCGCCGCCGCCAGGGATACCGACGACGGTGCCGGCAGAATCAGCAACTCATCGGCCGCGATCTGTCGCGCCAGGCTGGCGCCCACGCCATAGAACATCGGATCGCCGCTGGCCAGCACACACACCGGCGTACCGCGCCGTGCCAGCACCGGCGCCAGTGAAAACGGGCTCGGCCACAGCTCACGCTCGCCCCGAATACACACCGGCAACAAGTCCAACTGGCGCTGTGCACCTATAATCCGCGTGGCGCGCAACAGGGCGTGCCGGGCATTCCTGCCCAGCCCCTTGAAGCCGTCTTCACCGATGCCTACAACCGTCAGCCAGGGCGACATAAACATTCCTTGAACGACATCCGACGGGCAGGCTTTTCATGCCGCCGGACAAAGCAGGCATAATACCGCGCCTTTACCCGTCAACCGGTAGCCCCGTGAACCAGACGCCCGCTGTGAATACCTTGCGCCCCTCGGCTTGTCCGGGGTTGCTGCGTATTGTCCAGGCGTTGGACGGCGGGATTTGCCGGATCAAATTGGCCGGTGGCTCGATTAGCGCCGCCCAGGCCCGCGCGGTCGCGGATGCGGCCCAGGCCTATGCCGGCGGGGTGATCGAGGCGACCAACCGCGCCAATCTGCAGATTCGCGGGATCGGCGCCGAAGAGCACGCGTTGATCGCCCTGCTGCTGGCCGCTGGCCTCGGCCCGAGCAACGCCGCCGGTGACGACGTGCGCAACCTGATGCTCAGCCCCAGCGCCGGTATCGACGAGCAGATGCTGTTCGACACGCGCCCGCTGGCGGACCAGATCCTGGCCTCGCTGCAAAACGTCCCGCGTTTCCATGAGCTGTCGGCCAAGTTCGCCGTGCAATTGGATGGCGGTGAAGCCCTGGCAATGCTCGAGCATCACCATGACCTGTGGCTCTCGGCGTTCGTGCGCAATGGCGAAACGCTGCTCGCGTTCGGTCTGGCGGGTTGCCCGGGCCTGGATGCGCCGTTGGGCGCCGTTCGATTGGAGCAGGGCCACGCGCTGGTAACTGCGGTGCTGGAAGCTTTTCTTGATGTGGCCACGCCGGAACAAACACGCATGCGCCACCTGGTGGTGGATAAGGTGCTGAGCCGCCTGAGCCTGCCGCTGCTGTGCGCGAATGGGTTCAAACGCCCCGCCAGTGGCGCTTCGCTGCACATGGGCACTTATCCACAGCCGCAAAAGAATCAGTTCTATGTCGCGGCCGTTGCGCCCCTGGGCCGCCTGGATTCGACGATGCTCAAGGGCGCCGCCCAGCTCGCCGACGATTATGGCGACGGCACCTTGCGCTTCACGCCTTGGCAAGGCGTGCTGCTGCCCTATGTGGAAAAACCTGGTGTCGTGACCGAACGCCTGGCGCAACTGGGCTTACTCTGCTCCGCCGACCAGCCCCTGGCGCGCATGACCGCCTGCACCGGTTCCAGCGGCTGCGCCAAGGCCTTGGCCGACACCAAGGCCGATGCGGCGCAACTGGCCGCGCTGCACACCGACCACGACGTGCACCTGTCCGGCTGCCCACGCTCCTGCGCCGCCGCGCACATCGCACCGGTCACGTTGCTGGCCGTAAGCCCTGGCCACTACGACCTCTATTTTCGCGAGGCAGCCCAGCCGGGTTTCGGCCGGCTGCACGCGCGCAACCTTTCTATTGAAGCGGCGGGCGCCCTGCTGCGCGCTCGCCCACGGAGCAACACCGATGATTGATTACATCCGCGACGGTCAGGAGATCTATCGCAACTCCTTCGCCATTATTCGCGCGGAAGCCAAGTTGGAGCGTATCCCGGCTGATTTGGAGAAGCTCGCGGTGCGGGTGATCCATGCCTGCGGCATGGTCGACGCCATCGACGGCCTGCAATTTTCCGCAGGTGCGGGCAAGGCCGGGCGCGATGCACTCGCGGCGGGCGCGCCGATTCTGTGCGATGCGCGGATGGTCTCCGAAGGCGTGACCCGTGCGCGGCTGCCGGCCAATAACCCGGTGATCTGCACCTTGCGCGACGACAGCGTGCCCGAGCTGGCGCGGCAACTGGGTAACACCCGTTCCGCCGCCGCGCTGGAGCTGTGGCGCCCGCACCTGGAAGGCAGCGTAGTGGTGATCGGCAACGCACCGACCGCCTTGTTTTACCTGCTCGAAATGCTCGATGCCGGCGCGCCGAAACCGGCGTTGATCCTTGGCTTCCCGGTGGGTTTCGTGGGGGCCGCCGAATCCAAGGCGATGCTCGCCGCCGACAGCCGTGGCGTGCCGTTCGTGATCATGCAGGGCCGCCTGGGCGGCAGCGCGATGGCCGCCGCCGCGGTGAATGCCCTGGCCACGGAGGTCGAGTGATGCACCCACGCGGACGTTTGATCGGCCTGGGCGTGGGCCCCGGCGACCCCGAACTGATCACCCTCAAGGCCCTGCGCCTGCTGCGCGAATCGCCAGTGGTGGCGTACTTCGTGGCCAAGGGCAAGAAGGGCAACGCCTTCGGCATCATTGAGGATCATCTGGTGCCGCAACAAACCCTGATGCCGCTGGTGTACCCGGTGACCACCGAGGCGTTGCCGGCGCCGCTGTCCTACGAGCAGGTGATCAGCGATTTCTACGACACCGCCAGCGTTGGCGTGGCCGCGCATCTGGACGCCGGCCGCGATGTGGCGGTGATCTGTGAAGGCGACCCGTTCTTCTACGGCTCCTACATGTACCTGCATGACCGTTTGGCCGAGCGCTACGACGCGCAGGTTATCCCCGGCGTGTGCTCAATGCTCGGCGGCGCCTCGGTGCTGGGCGCGCCGCTGGTGTATCGCAACCAGAGCCTGTCGGTGCTCTCCGGCGTATTGCCCCACGAAGACCTCAAGCGCCGTTTGGCGGACGCCGACGCAGCCGTGATCATGAAGCTGGGGCGCAATTTCCCGAAAGTGCGCCAGGTGCTCGAAGAACTCGGCCTGGCCGAGCGTGCGCTGTACGTGGAACGCGCGACCATGGCTAACCAGAAGATCGTGCCGCTGGACCAGGTGGAGCCGATGTCGTCGCCGTACTTCTCGCTGATCATCGTGCCTGGCGAACGGTGGCAAGGTTGATGCGTCCGGCGATTGTCATCCTCGGCCAGGGCAGCCTGGCCACTGCGCGCAAGATCCAGCAGCTGTACCCCGGTGCTGCGATCCACGGTTTGGTCGGGCGGGTCGAGGGTGCTGACCACGCTTACATCGAGTTCGGCGCCACGCTGCGTCAGCTCTACCAGCAAGGCACGCCGCTGATTGCCCTGTGTGCCGCCGGCATTGTGATCCGCACGCTGGCGCCGCTGCTGCTGGAAAAGGGCGAAGAGCCCGCTGTGCTCGCCGTGGCCGAAGACGGCAGCGCCGTGGTGCCGCTGCTCGGCGGCCTGGGCGGTGTGAATGTGATGGCGCGTGAGATCGCCGCTGCGCTGGGCGTGGCGGCTGCCATTACCACCAGTGGCGAGTTGCGTTTCGGCACCTGCCTGCTCAACCCGCCCGCGGGTTATGCGTTGGCTGATCTGGAACTGGGCAAGCGCTTTGTCTCGGACTTGCTGGCCGGCGAGAGCGTGCGCATCGAAGGCGTGGCGCCGTGGCTGGAGCAGGCCAACCTGCCGCAGGATCAACAGGCGCGCCTGGCCATTCATGTGGGCAGTGCCAAGCGGGTACCTGCGGCCGACGAATTGTTGATCTATCCGAAGACGGTGTGCGTGGCGTGCAAGCCGGGCGCGCAATTGGCGGAACGTGTGCGGGCCGCGTTGCATGACGCGGGTATCGCCGTGCAATCCCTGGCCTGCCTGCTGGCCAGTGACACGCAGATGGCCGAAGCGTCGTTGCATGAAGCCGCGTTGGAACTGGGCGTGCCGCTGCGTTTCAGTAATCTCGCGCAGGACGCCGATATCGTCGTCAGCGTCGCCGAGCAGCCCTTGGACCTGTCGCAAGTCGGTCGCGCCCGTGGCCGCCTCGCTGTGATCGGCCTGGGCCCGGGCGCCGCCGAATTGAGGGTGCCGGCGGTGAAAGCCGAACTGACGCGTTGCACCGACGTGCTCGGCTACGAAACCTACGTGCGTATGGCCGGGCCGTTTCGCGACGATCAGGTGCAGCACTGCACCGACAACCGTGAAGAGATGCAGCGTGCGCGCCATGCCTTCGAACTGGCGGCCCAGGGCCGTTCGGTGGTGGTGGTGTCGTCCGGCGACCCTGGCGTGTTCGCCATGGCCGCGGCGGTGCTCGAGGCCTTGCATGAGTCCAGCGACCCGGCCTGGCATCAGGTCGACCTGCAGATTCTGCCCGGCGTCTCGGCCTCACTGGCTACAGCGGCCCAGGCCGGTGCTCCGCTGGGGCATGACTTCTGCGTGATGTCGCTGTCGGACAACCTCAAGCCCTGGTCGATTATCGAAAAGCGCCTGGACCTGGCATCCCAGGCCGACCTGGCGCTGGCGTTCTACAACCCGATCTCGCGTTCGCGGCCGTGGCAGTTGGGGCGTGCGCTGGAAATCGTCGCGCTGCATCGCACGCCTGAGACGCCTGTGGTGCTGGGCCGTGATATCGGCCGGCCGGGGCAGACCCTGCGCGTCACCACGCTGGGGCAACTGACGCCGGAGCAGGTGGACATGCGCACCATGGTGCTGATCGGCTCGTCCACCACCTGCACCTTCCCCCGTGCCGGTGGTGGTGAGTGGGTGTACACGCCGCGCTGGTACGGCGAGAAACCCGCCGGCTGAAAGCGGCCCTTCAGGCGCCGGAAAGCTCCGAATGACCCAGGGAATTTCCTGGCGTTGTCCGGGGCTTTTTCTTTTTTTCGCGAAGACTTCTGCACACGTGCCGGCGACCCCGCGTGATCCCTGGGCGCTGCGGTTTGCCGTGCTGCCTCAAGGGATGTTTGTCGTCTGGCAAGTCCGTCGGCGGGTGGACTAGGGTGAACATAAGCCCCGAGTTGGGGTGCTTGTGGAGAGTCAAAATGGAGCGACATCACAGAAGGATCAACAGTACAAAAAGGCGCAAATTGATTGCCGCCTACAAGTTGCCCGGAGCGCCGGGAACGGGTGAGCCTTGCGCGCCGGACAGCGAAGACGACTTCAACGCGGCGGTGGTCAACAACGGCGTGATCTCGTTTGCCGATGGCTTGTCGGGGCTGAACCGGGAATACATCCGCAAGAGCTATCTGCTGGCCAGCAGCTATGTCAGCGATGTGTTGCACATCCAGCGCGGTACCGAGGGTTGGTACGAGGAGTTCATCAAGGTGATGACCGGCTTGGGCTGGCTGCCGGTGCGCAGCCGCTTCGAGCGGGTGTCGCGTTCAGGCAAGGGGCTGACCGTGCAGTCCCAGGTGCTGGGTATCATTGCGGCCCTGCTGGGGTCGACGTCCTTGTCTGCGCCACTGCTGGCGGCTCTGCCCAGGTTGGCGGCCGATGCATTGGAGGCGTTGAAGCAGACACCGGCGACGTTCGAGTTGTTCAAGCGCAACAGCACGGTGCACCAGGGCGCGGATTTCGGCCTGGCGTCCTGTGCCGAGATGGAGGGCGAATTGAAAATGGTGCTGGTGACTTACAGCACCCACAGCGTGAGCAAGCAGGTCGGGTTGCCATTTCTGGAATGGGACAGCTCCTCGTTCGAAGCTTTCAGTGGGCAGACGTGCCTGGTGCTGAACACTTCGCTGATCAACGAAAAGACCCTGCAACTGATGCGCGAGAGCGCAGGTGACAAGGTGCGGCTGGCCATCGCCAAGTACCGGATCTAGGGCACTAGGTAGCCGCGTACGCCGGTAAAGATGATTTGCGCGGCCAGGGCGCACACGAACAACCCCATCAACCGACTGACAATCTGCAAGCCCTGGTCGCCGAGGATGCGCTCGATACGGTTGGACAGGTACAGCACCACGCCGACCGTGAGGCTGGCCAGGGCGATACTGAGGATGGCGGTGAGCTTGTCGTCCCAGTGTGGCTGGCTTACGCCCATCACCAACAGCGCCCCGATGGTGCCGGGGCCGACGGTGAGGGGGATGGTCAGTGGCACGATGGTCACGTCCTGCTGTACGTTGTCGGTCTGCACGGCCGACTTGCCCTGCGCCATGCCCAGCGCGGAGATAAACAGCACGCTGCCGGCGCCGATGCGGAACGCGTCCACGGTGATGCCGAACACACTGAAAATCACCCGGCCGAACAGGTAGAGCAACACGCTCGACACCAGGGTCGCCAGCGCCACTTTCCAGGCCAGGCGCCGCCGCTCTTTGCTGGAGTAGCCACGGGTGAGGCTGATAAAGCAGGACAGCACGAAGAACGGGCTGTAGAGCACGAGCATTTTCAGGTAGACGCTGAATAACACGTGGAGCATGGAGGTGGCTCGCGGCAGGGGAGATGGGTCGAGTCTATCAGGCGAAACCGGTCAAATGTGGGAGCTGGCTTGCCTGCGATAGCCATAGGTATCTACACATTTTTGTAGTGAGCGGGCTTGTCCCGCGCTGGGTGGCGAAGCCGCCCCAATAGAGACACCGCGCAGTTCAGACAAACCCAATCCGCCTGGTTTGGGGCCGCTTCGCAGCCCAGCGCGGGACAAGCCCGCTCACTACAGGGAGATTTGTCAGCCCTCTGAAAATTGTGTAGATACCTATGGCTATCGCAGGCAAGCCAGCTCCCACAGGGGAGAGCATTCCAAGTCAGGAAACAGTGCTGTGCTCTTGCTTCTGCTGACGCTGCGCCACCCAGAACTCCACCAGTTCACGCAACTGCGACAACTCCACCGGCTTGGCCATGTGCCCGTCCATCCCGGCTTGGCGTGCCCGTTCCTTGTGTTCCGACAGGATGTGCGCCGTCAGCGCCACCACCGGCGTGCGAATGCGCTGGTGGCTGACTTCCCAGGCGCGCAATTGCTGCGTCGCCGAGAAGCCATCGAGGATCGGCATTTCGCAGTCCATCAATACCAGGTCATAGCGCTGGGCCTTCATCGCCTCCAGCGCTTCTTCGCCATTGCTGGCGGTGTCCGGGTCGAGGTTGAGTTTGCCGAGCATGCCGCGGATTACTTTGGTGGAAATGCTGTTGTCTTCGGCCACCAGAATACGGAAATCGCTGGGTACGGTGACGGCCGCCGGTGCGCCGGGCAACGCGCGAGGCGCTGTGTTGCCCTTGCTGCGCTGGGTCAGTTCGTCGGCCAAAGTGGTCTTGAGCGTATAACCGGCCACGGGTTTGGCGAGGATGCGTTTGATCCCGCAGTTGCGCGCGATGATCTTGCTCGGCGCATTGCTGATGCCGGTGAGCATGATCAGCAGGATGTCGTGGTTCAGGCTCGGGTCTTCCTTGATCTTCGCGGCCAGTTGCATGCCGGTCATGCCGGGCATGTTCTGGTCCAGCAGGACCACGTCGAAGTAATCACGCAAGTGCGCCTTGGTGCGCAGCAGCGCCAGGGCTTCCTTGCCGGAGGGCACGGCGCTGACGTTGAGGCCCCAGGCCGAGCACTGCTGCACCAGGACTTTGCGGCAGGTGTCGTTGTCGTCCACCACCAGCACCCGGGCGCCTTTGAGCGGGCCGTCGAGATCGGAGGTCGGATGCTCCAGGCGTTCCGGGTCCAGCGGCAGGGTCAGCCACAGGGTGCTGCCCTGATGGCTGCCGCTCTTGATCCCGAACTCGCCGTTCATCAACAGGATCAACTGGCGGGCGATGACCAGGCCCAGGTGACCGTTCAAGCGGGTGGCCGAGAAGAAGTTCTTGCTGTGCAATTCGCTGTGCAGCAGGGCGTCGCGCTCGGCCGCTTCCATCGGCAGGCCGCTGTCTTGTACGGCAATGCGCAGGCGCGGCTGGGTGCTGCGGTCGTCCAGGGCAACCACGATCAGCACTTCGCCTTCATCGGTTTTTTGCAGGGCGTTCTCCAGCAGGCTCAACATGGCCTGGCGCAGGCGCGTCGGGTCGCCGCTGATCACGCGCGGTACCTGGGGCTGGATAAAGCTGATCAGTTCGACGTTTTGCTGTTCGGCCTTGGCGCGGAAGATGCTCAGGCAGTCCTCGATCAGCGCATTAAGGTCGAACTGCACGTCATCCAACTCGATCTGGCCGGATTCCAGCTTGGAGATATCGAGAATTTCGTTGATCAGGGTAAGCAGCTCATTGCCCGCACTGTGGATGGTCTGCACGTAGTCGCGCTGTTTCACCGACAGCGGGGTACCCAGCAGCAGCTCGGTCATGCCCAGCACGCCATTCATGGGGGTACGGATTTCGTGGCTGATCTTGGCCAGGAACTCCGCCTTGGCGGCGATTTCGGCGTTGCTCGCCGCCAGGTCGCGGCTGAGGCTGAATCGCGCCTCGACCAGCGCACGTTGGCGCTCGCCCAACGCCAGGCTCATCAACAGGCCGCTGAGGCAGATAAATGCCAGCAGCGTGACGATCAGGCCCTGGGGCGACACCATCGTCAGGCCCAGCAGCGCCGGCAGGATGATCAGCGTACCGATGTTGAACACCACCATCGCCGCCACGAACAGGCGGGCCGGGCGATAGCCCTGCTGCCAGTGATAGGCCGAGACAAACAGCATGCTCAAGCCGGCCAGGGCCACCAGGACGTAGGTAATGATGTTCAGGGGCAGGGTGTTGACGAATAACAGGAGCAGGCCGCACAACACGATGAACAATATGTCGGCCATCAGCAGCTTGTTCAGGGGATGCGGGCCCAGGGGCATGAAGAAGCGGTAGGCAAACATCAGCCCGCACGGCGCGGTCAGCAGCAACGCCAGGTAGGCGCCGGGGGCCTGGACCGCGTGCCAGTTCGGCAACCATGGGCCCACCAGGTTCAGCAGCAGTGCCAGGCTGAGCATCAACAACACTTCGCAGGCCGCCAACCATAGGCTGCTGCGCGAGCGGTGATAGGCGAAGCGTGTGAGGTTGTGCAGGATCAGCATCAGCAGGCAACCGAACAGCAGCCCGTAGATCAGCGTCTGGGTCTGGTCGGCCGCGGCGAGCACGGCCGGCTCCAGGGTGATGTAGGGGCGCAGTTCGTGTTCCGACACCAGGCGCAGGTAGACGTCGAGCGGCTTCTGGCTCTGGGGCATCGGCAGCATGAAGTCACTGCTGGGCAGTGGTCGCTCAGCCTGCGGTTGGCGCGTGCCGGTGCTCTGTTGTTCCACCAGAGCATCGCCGTCCAGTACATAGAGGCTCAGGTGCGACAGGTCCGGGGCGAATACCCGCAGCACTTGTTCGTGCTTGCCGGGTTGCAGCTTGAAACGCACCCACAACGCACCGTCCGGCGGCGCGGCGGTAATGCGGTCCAGTTCGATGGGGCTGAATTGATTGGTGTAGCGCGAGGAACGGATATCGCTCAGTTGCAGGTCAGCCTGTTCATCAAGCAATACTGCCCAGCCACTGCCTTGCGCCGCGGCCTGGGCCGGGAACAAACAGAGCAGTGTCAGCAGGCTGACAGTAAAACCTATGGCGATCCTGAGCCAGCGCACGGCGAAATCCCTTCGTAGGTTGATGCACGCGTTAACTATGCGCGGGGAGGCCTGCATACGGCAAGGGCCACGGGCCCCTGCCTAGCCGAACGGATAGTACTGACGCCGACGGATCAGCTGTTTTCGCCACGTTCACGGGCAATGGCGCGGTAGCCGATGTCCTTGCGGTAGAAACAGCCTTGCCAATCGATCTTCGCGGCCAGTTTGTACGCCTGTTGCTGCGCGGCGTCGACACTGGCGCCCATGGCGGTGGCGCACAGCACACGACCACCGGCGGTCACGACCTGGCCATCCTTGAGCGCGGTGCCCGCATGGAACACCTTGCCTTCCAGCTTGGCGGCGGCGTCGAGGCCGTCAATGACGTCACCCTTGGCGTAGTCCGCCGGGTAGCCACCGGCCGCCAGCACAATGCCGACGCTTGGGCGTGGATCCCACTGCGCTTCAACCTTGTCCAGGGCCTGGGCCAGCGCGGCTTCCACCAGCAGCACCAGGCTCGATTGCAGACGCAGCATCACCGGTTGGGTTTCCGGATCGCCGAAGCGGCAGTTGAACTCGATGACTTTCGGGTTGCCGGCTTTGTCGATCATCAGGCCGGCGTACAGGAAACCGGTGTACACATTGCCTTCGTCGGCCATGCCACGCACGGTCGGCCAGATCACCAGGTCCATTACGCGCTGGTGCACCTGGGCGGTGACGACCGGGGCAGGGGAGTAGGCACCCATGCCGCCGGTGTTGGGGCCGGTGTCGCCGTCGCCGACGCGTTTATGGTCCTGGCTGGTGGCCATCGGCAAGACGTTCTTGCCGTCGACCATTACGATAAAGCTGGCTTCTTCGCCGTCGAGGAACTCCTCGATCACCACGCGCGAACCGGCGTCACCAAAGGCGTTGCCGGCGAGCATGTCGCGCACGGCGTCTTCGGCTTCCTGCAGGGTCATCGCCACGATCACGCCTTTGCCGGCGGCCAGGCCATCGGCCTTGATCACGATCGGCGCACCTTTTTCACGCAGGTAAGCCAGGGCCGGCTCGATTTCGGTGAAGTTCTGGTAGTCGGCGGTCGGGATCTTGTGGCGGGCCAGGAAATCCTTGGTGAATGCCTTGGAACCTTCGAGCTGGGCAGCGCCGGCGGTGGGGCCGAAGCAGTCCAGGCCACGGCTGCGGAACAGGTCCACCACGCCGGCAACCAGCGGGACTTCGGGACCGACGATGGTCAGGGAGACATTCTTCTCGGCGAAATCGGCCAACTGCTCGAGAGCCAGTACGTCGATGGCAACGTTCTCGCATTTGGCTTCAATGGCGGTACCGGCGTTGCCGGGAGCGACGAAGACTTTCTGGACGCGCGGGTCCTGGGCAACTTTCCAGGCCAGGGCGTGTTCACGGCCACCGCTGCCAATGATCAAAACATTCATTTCAAAAACCTCGGATGACGCAATTCTTGGAAACACTGCGGGCTGCTTTTTTGTGGGAGCTGGCTTGCCTGCGATGCTGGCGCCTCGGTGTATCTGGTGCACCGAGGTGATGCTATCGCAGGCAAGCCAGCTCCCACATAAAGCCAGCGCCCATCAGGCCATGTTGGATCAGTGACGGAAGTGGCGCATGCCGGTGAAGACCATGGCGATGCCGGCTTCATCAGCGGCGGCAATCACTTCGGCGTCACGCATCGAACCACCCGGCTGGATCACGGCGGTCACGCCTGCTTTCGCGGCGTTGTCCAGGCCATCGCGGAACGGGAAGAACGCATCGGACGCCATCACCGAACCCGCCACCTGCAAGCCGGCGTGCTCAGCCTTGATCGCAGCGATACGCGCCGAGTTCACGCGGCTCATCTGGCCGGCGCCGACACCGATGGTCTGGCGGTTCTTGGCGTAGACGATGGCGTTGGATTTGACGTACTTGGCCACTTTCCAGGCGAAGATCAGGTCGTTGATCTCTTGCTCGGTCGGCGCGCGCTTGGTCACAACTGTAAGGTCGTCGCTGCCGATCATGCCGATGTCGCGGCTCTGTACCAGCAGGCCGCCGTTGACGCGCTTGTAGTCCCAGGCAGTCGCGCGGTCGGCCGACCACTCGCCGCAGGCCAGCAGGCGCACATTGGCCTTGGCGGCGACGATGGCGCGGGCCTCTTCGCTGACGCTTGGCGCGATGATCACTTCGACGAACTGACGCTCGACGATCGCCTTGGCGGTCTCGGCATCCAGTTCACGGTTGAAGGCGATGATGCCGCCAAAGGCCGATTCAGTGTCAGTGGCGTAGGCCAATTCGTACGCCTGGCGGATACCGCCTTCTGCGTCCGGGCTCACGGCGACGCCGCACGGGTTGGCGTGCTTGACGATGACGCAGGCCGGCTTGACGAAGCTCTTCACACATTCCAGCGCGGCGTCGGTGTCGGCGACGTTGTTGTAGGACAGCTCCTTGCCTTGCAGTTGGGTCGCGGTGGCGATGCCGACTTCGGCCGGTTTTGCTTCAACGTAGAACGCCGCGCTCTGGTGCGGGTTCTCGCCGTAGCGCATTTCCTGGGCCTTGATGAACTGGCTGTTGAAGGTGCGCGGGAACTGGCTGCGGCCTTCTGTCGAGAGTGTTTCAGCGGCCTGGTTCACGGTGCCCATGTAGTTGGCGATCATGCCGTCGTAGGCGGCGGTGTGTTCGAACGCCTTGAGCATCAGGTCGAAACGCTGGGCGTAGGTCAAGCCACCGGCTTTCAGGCTTTCGAGCACCTGGGCGTAGTCGCTGGCGTTGACCACGATGGCCACGTCCTTGTGGTTCTTGGCCGCCGAGCGAACCATGGTCGGGCCGCCGATATCGATATTTTCGATCGCGGTCGGCAAGTCGCAGCCTGGTTTGTTGATGGTGGCTTCGAACGGGTAGAGGTTGACGGCCACCAGGTCGATCGGCTTGATGCCGTGCTCGCTCATGATCGCGTCGTCGATGCCGCGACGGCCGAGGATGCCGCCGTGGATTTTCGGGTGCAGGGTCTTGACCCGACCGTCCATCATTTCTGCGAAACCGGTGTAGTCCGCCACTTCCACTGCGGCCACGCCGTTGTCCTGCAGCAGTTTGAAGGTCCCGCCCGTGGAAAGGATTTCCACGCCCAGGGCTTCCAGCTCCCGGGCGAATTCGAGGATCCCGGTCTTGTCGGAAACACTGATCAAGGCGCGGCGGATCGGCAGGCGGGTAGTCTGGTCGGTCATTTCAATTTCCATCAAAAGCTAAGGAGTCAGCAAAAAAGGCGACCGTTTTTACGCGGGCGCCTTTCTGGTTTGATTGAATGCTTACAGCAAATCGTATTGCTTGAGCTTTTTGCGCAAGGTGCCACGGTTAAGGCCCAGCAGCTCACTGGCTTTGGTCTGGTTGCCCTTGACGTAGTTCATCACGCTTTCGAGCAAGGGAGCCTCGACTTCGGAGAGCACCAGGTTGTACACGTCCGTGACGGAAGCGCCCTCGAGGTGGGCGAAATAATTGTGCAGCGCCTTCTCGACACTCCCGCGAAGGGTCTGGCCTTCTTCGCTCGGCGTGTTGAGGTGCTGTTTCAAATTGACGTTGTCGCTCACGGGCGTTGTTCCACTCACTAAAGTCTCGGTCATCATCGTCATGCGGCCACCCCTTTTCCGTCCCCTGGTCCCAGGCTCTTGTCTCGTTCGGCAAAGAACTCACGAACGGCGGTGACCTGTGCTTGCGTTTCATCCAAACGATTGAACCCGGCGCGAAACTCCCTGGCGCCCGGCAGCGTTGCCAGATACCAACCCACATGCTTGCGCGCGATGCGCACGCCCATCACCTCTCCGTAGAAGGTGTGAAGGGCAGCCAGATGCTCTAGCAGAATACGTTCCACCTCGACCAGCTCCGGCGACGGCAATATTTGGCCAGTACGCAGAAAGTGCTCGATCTCACGAAAAATCCACGGACGCCCTTGAGCGGCCCGGCCAATCAACAAGCCATCGGCACCGGTTGCGTCCAGCACGCGCCGGGCTTTCTGGGCTGAATCGATGTCGCCATTGGCAAAGACCGGCATCGACACCGCCTGCTTGATGGCGGCAATGGTGTCGTACTCGGCCTCGCCTGTGTAAAGGTCGGCGCGGGTGCGGCCGTGCACCGCAAGCGCTGTAATGCCTGCCTGTTCGGCGATCTTCGCCACCGTCAGGCCGTTCTTGTTGTCCCGGTCCCATCCGGTACGAATCTTCAGGGTGACCGGCACATCCACTGCGGCGACAACGGCCTGCAGGATCTCGGCAACCAACTGCTCATCTTTCAACAGCGCGGAACCGGCGGCCTTGTTGCAGACCTTCTTGGCCGGGCAGCCCATGTTGATGTCGATGATCTGTGCCCCCAACTCCACGTTGGCCCGGGCCGCATCCGCCAGCATTTGTGCATCTCCACCGGCGATCTGTACCGAGCGTGGCTCGGGATCACCTTCGTGGATCATGCGCATCCGCGATTTGCGGGTGTTCCACAGGCTCATGTCGCTGGTGACCATTTCCGAGACTACTAGACCCGCGCCCAAACGTTTGCACAGCTGACGAAAGGGCTGGTCGGTAACCCCCGCCATCGGGGCGAGAATCAAGCCATTGTGCAATGTGTATGGGCCGATGCGTACCGCCGACATAGGACTTCCCTGTTGTGGGGCCGGATCATTAGAGTTCGAAAAAGGGTTGGCATGATACCCGCTCTCGATGACTGGATAAAGGCTGAATTGGATAAAATCTGAACAGTTATTTTTTATCGCCAGCGGTTTGGTTGCGCGCGGGGAAGTCAATAACCTGCCGTCAAACCCCCGCGCATCAACCGCTTCACTCAGGCGAATGGAAGCTCAGGCTGTAATTCACGGCTTTGTTGCCTGGGTCGAGGATATCCAGGGAAATATGGATCGGTACCTGCGATGGCATTTCGCTGACGCCGGCCAACTCGCCGCTGAGGTATTCGGCGGGTTTGAAGCGGCGGCTGGCGATCAGGCCGCCGTTCAGGTCGGCAAAGCGCAGCTCCAGCAGCGGGAAGGGCTGGGAAAAGGTCGCGCGGTTATAGAGGATCGCGTCCACCACCAGCGCCCCGGCGAAATCCGGGTGGCTGCGCACCACCAGATTGCTGCTCTTGATATGGGCGATATCGACCCGCGACGGCACGGTACAGCCCAGTGTGGGGCACAGTTGCTGGAACCACGGGCGATAGGCGTCCTGGCGGGCCAGGTCGTCGAATTGGTAGGCAATATATTGGCCGGCCAGGCCGGCGGCGGCGATCAGTACCAGCAACAGCCAGACCAGGCGACGGCCCAGGCTGGCCGGACGCTTTTGCGCGTAGAGATGCAGTGGGTCGTCTTCGAGGTCCAGCAACTGGTCGTCGTGCACACTCGCTTCGGCGCGCGGACGCTTGCGACTGGGTTTTGGGCGTGCTTCGGGTTCAACGTCATCGGCCGATTGGGTCAATGGCGTGAACGGCGGATCAATGTGGTCGTCATCTGGCATCGAATGCAAGGGCGGCTCATCGTCGATGTCGTCGGCGTGCAGCGACATGGATGGCTCGGTGCGCTGCCGGGTCGCGGCGATGTGCGGCGGTTCGGGTTCGCTTTCAGGGGCCTGGAAGCGCTCCTCGGGCGGTTCGCTGAACAGGCTGGCGGCCCATTTTTCTTCTTCGGCCTTAACCGTGTCGCGGCTGGCGCTGAAGGATTCGTCCCTGTGTCGCCGGTCGGTGCCGGGCTGGCGACGTTCTGTGCCGGCGGGCAACGTGTGCTGGATCTCGCGGCGTTCCAGCTTGGCGAGTTCTTCGTCCAGGTCCAGGGCGTCCAGATCCAGCTCCTGGGCGGTCCACTGTTTCTGGCTGATTGCCCGCACCGGTTCAGGCGCCGTCTCGACCGGCACGCCCGGTTCCGGCGCAGGCGCTTGGCCGCGTTGCTGCAGCAACTGGCGCGCCGCATTGAACACTTGCAGGCACGAGCCGCAGCGAACCACGCCGCGAGCCACGCTCAATTGAGCGTGGTTGACGCGAAAGCGTGCTTGGCAATGCGGGCACTGGGTGACGAAACTGTCGGTCATGCGGCCATCCGATTCAGGCAAGCGCTCATTCTAGCGCCGACGACCGCTGATGCGTACCCAGCCATCACGGTTGGCGATCGGATCCAGCGCAAAATCCTTGGCATAGGCCGCGGCGACGTCTTCGCCCTGCTCGGCAAGGATGCCCGACAGCGCCAGGCGGCCGCCCGGCTTGACCAGGCTCGACAGCTGCGGCGCCAGGGACACGAGCGGGCCGGCGAGGATATTGGCCACCAGCACATCGGCCTGTACCTGCGGCAAATCCTGCGGCAGGTAAAGTGGGAATTTGCCTTCAGGAATGTGGTTGCGCCCGGCGTTATCGCGGGAAGCTTCCAGCGCCTGCACGTCGATATCGGTGCCGACGGCTTCCTTGGCGCCCAGCAGCAGGGCGGCAATCGCCAGGATTCCCGAGCCGCAGCCGAAGTCCAGCACGTGGCTGTCGGTCAGGTCCTGGCCGTCCAGCCATTCCAGGCACAGCGCGGTGGTGGGGTGCGTGCCGGTGCCGAACGCCAGGCCGGGGTCCAGCAGCAGGTTGACGGCGTCAGGTTCCGGCGCCGCGTGCCAGCTCGGTACGATCCACAGGCGCTGGCCAAAACGCATGGGCTGGAAATTATCCATCCAGCTGCGTTCCCAGTCCTGGTCTTCGATCACTTCGCTGTGATGCTCCGGCAGCGGGCCGCCGGTCAGTAATTCCATGTGGGCAAGCACGGCGGCATCATCGGTGCCGTCTTCGAACAGGGCCAGCAAATGGGTGTGGGACCATAGTGGCGTGGTGTTGAGTTCCGGTTCGAAGATCGGTTGGTCTTCGGCGTCCATGAAGGTGACCGAGACAGCGCCCACCTCGAGGAAAGCGTCTTCATAGGTTTCGGCTTGTTCTGGGCTGATGGCGAGACGGACTTGCAGCCAAGGCATGGCGGGCACCTTTGAAAAAATGAATGTGCGGCGGGTGGGCCGCGAAAGGGCGCAAGTTTACGCCAGCGGCGGGCAGAAGACGACA
This sequence comes from Pseudomonas cedrina subsp. cedrina, assembly GCF_001983175.1. GTDB lineage: Bacteria > Pseudomonadota > Gammaproteobacteria > Pseudomonadales > Pseudomonadaceae > Aquipseudomonas > Aquipseudomonas cedrina. Next base: position 56,188 of record NZ_MNPW01000015.1, on the reverse strand, counting down.
CTACTGACTGTACTCGGTCCAAATGTGGGAGCTGGCTTGCCTGCGATGGCGGAGTGTCTGCTTGCTCATCAATACCTGATCCACCGCTATCGCAGGCAAGCCAGCTCCCACAGGGGGTTGGTGGTGTTCTTGCTGTTGCATAAACAACAAAACCGCCCGAAGGCGGTTTTGTGGGTGGAGCAAGAACTTACTGGTTGGCCAGCTTGTGTTCCAGGTAGTGAATGTTCACACCGCCTTCGCAGAAGCCTTCATCACGGACCAGGTCCCGGTGCAGCGGGATGTTGGTCTTGATGCCGTCGACCACGATTTCGTCCAGGGCGTTGCGCATGCGGGCCATGGCCTCGTCGCGGGTGGCGCCCCAGGTGATCAGCTTGCCGATCAGCGAGTCGTAGTTGGACGGAACCTTGTAGCCGCTGTACAGGTGCGAATCCACACGTACGCCGTTGCCGCCGGGCGCGTGGAAATGCTTGACCAGGCCTGGGCTCGGCATAAAGGTTTGCGGGTCTTCGGCGTTGATCCGGCATTCCAGCGAGTGGCCGTGGATCTTCACGTCGTCCTGGGTGAAGGACAGCTTGTTGCCGGCGGCAATGCTGAGCATCTCCTTGACGATGTCGATACCGGTGACCATCTCCGATACCGGGTGCTCTACCTGCACGCGAGTGTTCATCTCGATGAAGTAGAAACGACCGTTCTCGTAGAGGAACTCGAAGGTCCCGGCGCCACGGTAATTGATGTCGATGCACGCCTTGACGCAGCGCGCGAGGACTTCCTCGCGGGCCTTCTCGTCCAGGCCCGGTGCCGGGGCTTCTTCCAATACTTTCTGGTGACGGCGTTGCAGCGAGCAATCGCGGTCGCCCAGGTGGATGGCGTGGCCCTGGCCGTCGGACAGTACCTGCACTTCCACGTGACGCGGGTTGGTCAGGTATTTCTCCAGGTAGACCATCGGGTTGCCGAACCAGGCACCCGCTTCGGAGCGGGTCTGCTTGGCGGCTTCGATCAGGTCTTCTTCCTTGTGCACCACGCGCATGCCGCGACCACCACCGCCACCGGCGGCCTTGATGATCACCGGGTAGCCGACTTCGCGACCAATGCGCAACGCGGTTTCCTCGTCTTCAGGCAGTGGGCCGTCGGAACCTGGAACGGTCGGCACGCCGGCGGCGATCATGGCGTCCTTGGCCGAGACCTTGTCGCCCATCAGGCGAATGGTTTCGGCTTTCGGGCCGATGAAGGCGAACCCGGATTTTTCCACCTGTTCGGCGAAATCGGCGTTTTCCGCGAGGAAGCCGTAGCCCGGGTGGATGCCATCGGCGCCAGTCACTTCTGCCGCGGCGATGATGTTCGAGACTTTCAGGTACGAGTTCGCGGCCAGTGGCGGGCCGATGCAGATGCTCTCGTCCGCCAGTTTCACGTGCATCAATTCGGTATCGGCCGTCGAGTAAACAGCGACGGTCTTGATGCCCTCTTCCTTACAGGCGCGCAGGATACGCAGCGCGATCTCGCCGCGGTTGGCGATCAGGACTTTTTGCAGTTTCTTCGCAGGTTTCAACATCGAAGGCGCTCCGCGGTTCAAACGATGGTGAACAGCGGCTGGTCGTACTCAACCGGCTGACCGTTTTCTACCAGGATGGATTCGATGACGCCGGCTTTTTCGGCAGTGATGTGGTTCATCATCTTCATCGCTTCAACGATGCAGATGGTGTCGCCCACTTTCACCGTCTTGCCGACTTCAACGAAGGCTGGCGAGGTCGGTGCCGGGGTGCGGTAGAACGTACCGACCATTGGCGACTTGACCACGAAGCCGTTCAGCGCAGGTGCGGCCGGGGCTGCAGCAGGCGCGGCAGCGGCAGGTGCGGCGGCAGGTGCAGCAGCCGGGGCCGGTGCTTGCATCTGTGGCGCATAGAACTGCTGGGCCGGCGTCTTGCTGTGGCGGCTGATCCGTACGGACTCTTCGCCTTCCTTGATTTCCAGCTCGTCGATACCGGATTCTTCCAGCAGTTCGATCAGTTTCTTAACTTTACGGATATCCATGAATCATCAACTCCCAAGGGTCGGTCAGGGGCGCTTGGCCGGTTGTTCAAGCTGTTCCAGGGCGGCCTCCAGGGCCAGTCGGTAACCGCTGGCGCCAAGGCCGCAGATCACTCCTACCGCTACGTCGGAGAAGTAGGAGTGATGGCGGAAAGGTTCACGTTTGTGCACGTTCGACAAATGCACTTCGATGAATGGGATGCTCACCGCCAGCAACGCGTCACGTAATGCAACGCTTGTGTGCGTAAAAGCGGCGGGATTGATCAGGATAAAGTCCACGCCTTCGCCGCGCGCGGCATGGATGCGATCAATCAATTCGTACTCGGCATTGCTTTGCAGGTAGAGCAGATGGTGCCCGGCAACACGGGCCCTGCGCTCGAGATCAAGGTTGATCTGATCCAGGGTGACTGCCCCGTAGACGCCCGGTTCACGGGTGCCGAGCAGGTTCAGGTTGGGTCCGTGAAGAACCAGTAAGGTCGCCATCGCTGTTCCTTGTTATTGATGTGGGTACGGCAGAACCCGGCGACTATGCCGCAAAGCCTTTGTGACTGTCCAGTTCTATGCAGTAGGCGGCACGATTAGCGAGGATTGCGCAAAATTTGTGACTGTGGGCCAGGTTCTGGTCATTGGAACACTGTTTTGAAATCCATGAAGATCCAATGTGGGAGCGGGCTTGCTCGCGAAGGCAGTATGTAGTGAGCGGGCTTGCCCCGCGCTGGGTGGCGAAGCCGCCCCAAACCAGGCGACTCGGTTCTACCTGGAGGTCGAAGGTGTCTTTATTGGGGCCGCTTCGCAGCCCAGCGCGGGGCAAGCCCGCTCACTACAGGCCGCATTCGCGAGCAAGCCCGCTCCCACATTTTGATCTCCACATGGGTCTGGATATTCATGAGCGAGGAGATCGAGTCAGACACGGAAGGCCTGCACCGCCGTATTGAGCTGCCCGCCCAGCACCAGCAGGTGTTCGCCCTGGCGCCGGCCCTGGCCGATGCGCAGCAGATTATCTTCACCCAACTGATGAATTCGCTCGCTGTTGTCGCGTATTTCACTGACGGCACCACTTTGCTGCGCCGTCACATCGGCGATGCGCACCGCCGTGTCGGAAATGGTCCGGATCGCCCCGACGATTTCATCCAGCGCACCGTCCGCCGCCTGGGCCTGCTGGGCGGTGGCTTCTGCGTGTTCGACCTGGGCACGCATGCCCTGAACGGATTGGTGCGCGGCGGTTTGCAGGCCGGCGATCAGGCCTTGGATCTCGGCCGTGGCGCCGGCGGTGCGTTGGGCCAGGGAGCGGACTTCATCGGCGACCACCGCAAAGCCACGCCCGGCTTCCCCGGCGCGGGCGGCTTCGATGGCGGCGTTGAGGGCCAGCAGGTTGGTCTGGTCGGCAATGGATCGAATCACCGTGAGCACGCCGCCGATGGTGGCGGATTCTTCGGCGAGTTTTTCGATCATCTGCGCGTTCTGCTGCACTTCCCCGACCAAGGCATGCAGTCCGGTCAGGCTCAGGCCGATCACCCGCTGGCCTTGCTCCACCGCCTGGCCGGCGCTGCGGCTGGCGCCGGCGGCGTGGCTGGCGTCGCCGGCCACTTGCTGGATGGTCGCTTCCAGTTCACCCAGCGAGTCACGGATCTGCGCGGTATCCCCGGCCTGGCGTTCGGCGCCGTCATGCAGGCCGCTGCTCAGTTCGGCAAGGGCGCGGCTGCTGCCGGCGACTTCCTGCGCGTTGCCGCGAATGGTGCCCACCAAGTCCACCAGATAAGCACGCAGGCGGTTCAGGGAGGCTTCGATATCGCGCAGCTCACGGTTGGTCTTGCCCAAGGCAATCGGCCGGCTGAAGTCGCCTTCGGCCCAAGTCGACAGCGCCGGTGCCAGGTTGGTCAGCACCCGTGCCAGGCGCCGTTGCAGCGTGTCGATCAGCAGCGCAATCAGCAGGATCAAGCCGATCATCACGCCCTGCATCAGGCGCACTTCGCCCTGGATAATGCCGTGCTGGGCACGCACCACCGGCTCAAGGCCGGCGATGGCCTGTTGTACGGCATTGATTTTCAGGTGGGTAGCGGCGGCCAGGTCGGCGCGTTTCTGGATCTGCTCGCGGGTGCGCTTGAGTTCGGCGGGGTAGCGGGTCAGCAGGCTGTTGAGCTCGCGCTTGAGGTCGACGCCGCTGTCTTGGGCTTCGGTTTTTTCGGTATTTTCCAGGCCCATCAGCGCCGAAAAATCATCCGTATTGGAGTCTGCGCTGGCCTTTACCCCGAGCAACGGCAGTTGTTCCAGCAGGTCCGCCTGGCTGCGGATATTGCCGACTTCACGCTCCACATCAGTGGCGAGTTCCGCGCGCCCGCTGCTCACCAGTTTGTCGCGCGCCAGTGACAGTTTGCCCAAGTGCTGGGCGGCGGCGAGCAGCGGCGGCAGGTAGCGTGCGGCGTCGGCGGAATTGACGCCAATGGCGTACTGGCTCAGTTGTTCCAGGTTCGCGCCCAATTCGCGCTCGGCCTGCAGCAGCAAGGCTTGCGGGTCGCCTGCGAGCTTGCCGGCGGCCAGCAAGTCGGTCTTGCTGAACCCGTCCAGGTCAACCAGGCTGGGGCGCAGGTCTTGCGCAAGATTTGCCGGCAGTTCATCCAGCGCGTGCAACAGGCCTTCCAGGCTCTGGCTGGCGCTGCTCAGGCGCAGCGCATCGCCGCTGGCCAGGTAGTCGTCGATATTGCGCGCGGCCTGGTTCTGGAACGTCTGCGACAGCCCCAGGTAGCGTTCCATCAGCAGATAAGGCCGCTCCAGCGCCCGTTGCGACCACCACAGCGTCGCCCCCAGCGCCAGGCACACGGCCACCAGAAGAAGGGTATTGAGATTGGTCAGCAGCTTCAGGCGCATGCGTGGTTTCAACCGACAGCAAAAGATAAGTGCCTGAAGTTATTGCGTTTCCATTACAGCGTTATGACCGAATCAGTGGAATCCGATGAAAAGATGGCACTTTGCTTTGATGCGCGCGACGCCTGTACGCGATTGCGTCCGGCGTGCTTGGCGCGGTACAGCGCTTCGTCGGCTTGGGCCGCCATCATCAGGCTGTCGGAACCGTCGCACAGCTCCACCAGCCCGGCGCTGAAGGTGCACCATAAGTCGTGGGGTTGTGCCGGGTAGTGGATTTCGGCAAAGCGGCCACGGATTTCGTCCAGCACCTGACACGCCGATTCCAGGTCGGTATCGGGCATCACGATGGCGAACTCTTCGCCGCCGTAGCGTCCGATATAGTCGGTCTTGCGCAGGCGTTGCTTGAGAAACAGCGCCAGGCTCTTGATCACGCGATCGCCCATGGGGTGGCCGTGGCTGTCATTGACCCGCTTGAAGTGGTCTATGTCGAGCATGGCAAAGCTCAACGGCTTGTTTTCGCGGCGTGCGCGAAAGCTGCAGTCTTCGAGCAATTGCAGGATGTGGGTGTGGTTGTACAGGCCGGTCAGGCTGTCGCGCACCATGCGGGCCTTGAGGTTGCGCGCACGCGCGGCGCGGTTGCGCACGGTGGTGATCAGGTGGCGCGGCTTGATCGGCTTGGTGAGGAAGTCGTCGCCGCCTTCGCTCATGGCGTCCAGTTGTTTGTCCAGATCGTCCTCGGCCGACAGGTAGATGATCGGCACGCTGACGTAACGGTCGTTATGCCGGATCACCTTGGCCAGTTCGGTACCGGTACAGGCGGGCATGTACATGTCGAGGATGATCAGGTCGGGCTGGAAGTCCGCCAGTTCCGCCATGGCCTGGATCGGCTCGATCAGCGTGCGGGTGACGATGCCGGCGCTGTTGAGCAGCCGCTCGGTGTGCAGCGCCTGGGCCCGCGAGTCGTCGATGATCAGCACTTTATACGGCTCGTACTGGGCGACGCAGGTCAGTACTTCGATTTTTTCCAGCAGGCTGGAAGCTTCCAGGGTGCCAGTGAGGAATTCCTGGCCCCCGGCGCGCACGGCCGCCAAGCGGGTGGGCGTGTCGGTTTCATGCAGGCTGAAGAACAGCAGCGGCAGCTTTTGCTCCAGGCCTTCCTGGGCCTGGGTGGCGAGTTTGAGGCCCAGGCCCGGGCCGCAGAAATCCACATCCATCACAATGGCCGAAGGCAAACGCTCGGCCATCGATGCATGGAACGCCGCCACGCTGTCCAGGGACTGGGCGCTCATGCCAAAGAATTCCAATTGTTTGGCCAGGCGCTCGGCACGGTCGTGATCGGCCAGCATCACGTAGATCGGCTTGCGCATCGGTGGCAGCGAGGTGTGCTCCAGCTGATCGCCCTGGCGCAGGCCGGTGCGTGACAGGCGCTGCATCAAGCGGTTGAGTTCAGTGATCAACTGGCTGCTCAGGCGCCCACGGTTCTCGTCCACCGCCTTGAGGGTCTCGCCGATGTGCTGCGCTAACTGGCCGTGTTCCGGCTGTTCGAAACGCTCGGCAAAACGCAGCAGGCGCACATTGGCCTCGCTGAGTTCGCAGAGGTCGGCGGCGGACCATTCGCTGCGTTGCAGGCGCTGCCAGATCTCAAGAATTTGACGTGCCTGATGAATTACCCGCTGGGCAAAATGCTGCTTGAGACGCTCACGGCTCGGGTCTTCTGGCTCGGTCATATCCTGACTACTAGTTAGGGTGCATGCTGAGGTCGACTGATGGCTCTATGCTAGCACCTCTTTTCCCCTGGATGAGTGTCATGCGTCAATAAACTATGTATTCCGAAGCATTCAGTTGCTGACTGGATGGTCGCGCGGCGTAAAAAGCGTGCATCCTTTATAGTCCAAGACCCCGTGTGTGCCAGTTTGCCGAAAAGCCCCGCATGGGCGGGCACGATGGGGTAGGGTTGTGGTCGGAGTGTTTGAACGCACGCCGTCAATTCAAGTGCATGAACTCAAGTGATTGAAAGGATATCGCCATGCTGGACTGGAAAAACCGTGCAGGCAGTGCCAAAGGCCCCGCGCCTGAGCCCAAGTCGGCCAACCGCAGCTATTTGCGCAACCTGCTGATGAGCCGGGCGTTGCTGAGCGTCATCGGCCTGTACCTGTTGGTGACCGGCGCCCTGGGCTGGTACTGGAGCGAAGAGCCGGCACTGTTTCCGGTCCAGCAAAATGCGCAGATCGCCGCCGAAAAAGACGGCAAGCAGATGGTGGTGGGGTTCACCACCGTGGAAACCCTCAAGACCGTGATGGGCACCTTGCTGCATAAGCCCGGTGGCTACATTGCCAACGACCGCTTCCCGCCAGGCTTGTGGATGGACAACATGCCGAGCTGGGAATATGGCGTGCTGGTGCAGGTGCGCGACCTGACCCGTGCCCTGCGTAAAGACTTCGCCCGCTCCCAGTCGCAATCGGCCGAAGACGCCGACCTGGCCAAGGCCGAGCCGCGCTTCAACTTCGACAACAAGAGCTGGGTGCTGCCGTCCAGCGAGTCGGAATACCAGGAAGGCATCAACTCCCTGAGCCGCTACGAAGCGCGCCTGTCCGACCCGAACCAGCGTGGCGCACTGTTTTATGCCCGTGCCGATAACCTCAACAACTGGCTGGGCGATGTCGCCACCCGCCTGGGCTCGCTGTCGCAACGCCTGTCGGCCAGCGTTGGCCGGGTAAAACTGAACACCGCACTGAAAACCGAAGCACTGGCGCCGGGTGAAGTGCCCCAGGTCGACGAAGAAGTGGTGGAAACCCCATGGATGCAGATCGATAACGTGTTCTACGAAGCCCGTGGCCAGGCGTGGGCGTTGTCCCACCTGCTGCGTGCCATCGAAGTCGATTTTGCCGACGTCCTGGCCAAGAAAAACGCCACCGTCAGCGTGCGCCAGATCATTCGTGAGCTGGAAGCCTCGCAGGAACCGGTTTGGAGTCCTATGATTCTCAATGGCAGTGGCTTCGGCGTACTGGCGAACCACTCGCTGGTGATGGCCAATTACATTTCACGGGCAAACGCTGCAGTGATCGACTTGCGTCAGCTCCTCAACCAGGGTTGATGATGGACGCTACTCAAAAGGAGGCCGCGCACCGCGCGGCTTCCGACGCTGAACTGATCCAATGGGTCGACGAGCACGACAACCTGCTTGGCACCCTCGTCCGGTCCGACCTGCGCGAGCGCGGGCTGATCGGCCGCTGCACCTTTATCTTCCTGTTCAATTCCAGGGGCGAGCTGTGTGTGCATCGGCGCACCCTGAGCAAAGCCCTGTATCCCGGTTACTGGGACACGGCGGCGGGCGGGATGGTTGCAGCAGGGGAAAGCTATGCCGAGTCAGCGGCCCGTGAACTTGCGGAAGAGCTTGGCGTCAGCGGGGTGGAGCTGACCGAGCACGACCATTTCTACTTCGAAGACGGCGACAGCAGGCTTTGGTGCCGGTCTTACTCCGCAGTGTGGGACGGGCCACTGCGCCCGCAGCCCGAAGAAGTCATGGAGGCGCGCTTTTTACCGATTGAAGCGGTGCTGCGCGAGGCCAAGCAAAAGCCTTACTGCCCGGACGCTCAAGAGGGCCTGCGGCGTTATCTGGCGTTGCGTCGCTAAAGTTGCATGAAATGGCGCCATTTGGCCCTTAGCAACTTGGCTTTTTGCCGTTACACTGCGCCACTTTTCATCCCCCTAGAGGATTGCCGGTGGCCAAGAAAGCCGCATCCTTCGCCGCCCTGGGTGGCCTGGTATTTTCCACCGACGCAGGTCGACACTGCCCGGACTGTCGCCAGCCCGTGGACGCCTGCATCTGTAAACAAACCCTGATCCCCGAAGGCGACGGCATTGCCCGCGTGCGACGCGAGAGCAAAGGCCGTGGCGGCAAGACGGTGACCACCATCACCGGAGTGCCGCTTGCAGAAGACGCGCTGAAGGAACTCGCCACCACGCTGAAAAAGCGTTGCGGCACCGGTGGTGCGTTGAAGGACGGGGTCATCGAGATCCAGGGCGATCACGTCGAGTTGCTGTTGGCCGAGCTGATCAAGCTCGGTTACAAGGCCAAGAAGTCCGGCGGCTGAAAGCCTCTTCCCAGCCAGTGTCTAAACTCTGTCCCGCGCGTGGGGTCCTACCTTGCACGCAGGCAAATCGTCATTTTCATTCTTTAGACTGCGCCAGCCTCAGAGAGGGGCGGTGTTTTCGACTTCATTTATAGGGGACTTCGATGTCCGTACGACGCACACGCAAAGACGATGGCAGCCAATGGACAGTTGCGGACAGCCGCAGTGTTTACGGGATTCGCCATTGGGGGGCCGGGTATTTCGCGATCAATGATGCCGGTCGCGTTGAAGTCCGTCCGAACGGCCCGAACAGCACGCCCGTCGACCTGTACGAGCAAGTTGACCAGTTGCGTAAAAGCGGCCTGTCGCTGCCGCTGCTGGTGCGCTTCCCCGACATTCTGCAAGACCGTGTACGCCAGTTGACCGGTGCGTTCGATGCCAACATCGCGCGCCTGGAATACCAGAGCAAATACACCGCGCTGTACCCGATCAAGGTGAACCAGCAGGAAGCGGTGATCGAGAACATCATCGCCACCCAGAACGTCTCCATCGGCCTGGAAGCCGGCTCCAAGCCTGAGCTGCTGGCCGTATTGGCCCTGGCGCCGAAGGGCGGCACCATTGTCTGCAACGGTTACAAGGACCGTGAGTTCATCCGCCTCGCGCTGATGGGCCAGAAGCTTGGCCACAACGTGTTCATCGTGATCGAGAAAGAATCCGAAGTCGGGTTGGTGATCGAAGAGGCCGCCAGCCTCAAGGTCAAGCCGCAGGTCGGCCTGCGCGTGCGTTTGTCGTCGCTGGCGTCGAGCAAGTGGGCAGACACCGGTGGCGAGAAGTCCAAGTTCGGTCTGTCGGCGGCGCAGTTGCTGTCGGTGGTCGAGCGCTTCCGCGCGGCGGGCCTGGACCAGGGCATCCGTTTGCTGCACTTTCACATGGGTTCGCAGATCGCCAACCTGGCCGACTACCAGCACGGGTTCAAGGAAGCCATTCGTTATTACGGCGAACTGCGCAACCTCGGCCTGCCGGTGGACCACATCGACGTGGGCGGCGGCCTGGGCGTGGATTACGACGGTACGCACTCGCGTAACGCCAGCTCGATCAACTACGACATGGACGACTACGCCGGCGTGGTCGTGGGCATGCTCAAGGAATTCTGCGACGCGCAGAACCTGCCGCACCCGAACATCTTTTCCGAAAGCGGCCGCTCGCTGACCGCCCACCACGCCATGCTGGTGGTGCAGGTGACGGACGTCGAGAAACACAACGACGAAATTCCGATCATCGAAAACAAGGAAAGCCTGCCGGAAACCGTGCAATGGCTGGTGGACCTGCTCGGCCCGACCGACATCGAGATGGTCACCGAGACCTACTGGCGCGCCACGCACTACATGAGCGACGTGGCCACCCAGTACGCCGATGGCAAGCTGACCCTGGCCGAGAAAGCCCTGGCCGAGCAGTGCTACTTCGCCGTGTGCCGCCGCCTGCACAACTCGCTCAAGGCCCGCCAGCGCTCGCACCGCCAGGTGCTGGACGAACTCAACGACAAGCTGGCCGACAAATACATCTGCAACTTCTCGGTCTTCCAGAGCCTGCCGGACACCTGGGCCATCGGCCAGGTCCTGCCGATCCTGCCGCTGCATCGCCTTGACGAAGAGCCGCTGCGTCGTGCGGTGTTGCAGGATTTGACCTGCGACTCCGACGGCAAGATTAAGCAGTACGTCGACGAGCAGAGCATCGAAACCAGCTTGCCGGTGCATGCCTTGAATGAAGGCGAGGATTACTTGCTGGGCATCTTCCTGGTCGGCGCCTATCAGGAAATTCTCGGCGATATGCACAACCTGTTCGGTGACACCGACTCGGTGAACATCTACCAGCGCGAAGATGGTTCGGTGTACAGCGCAGGGATCGAGACGCACGACACGATCGAAGACATGCTGCGCTACGTGCACTTGTCACCGGAAGAGTTGATGACCCATTACCGGGACAAGTGTGCGAGCGCGAAGATCAGTGCCAGCGAGCGTACTCAGTTCCTGGATGCCTTGCGTCTGGGCCTGACACGGTCTTCCTACCTGTCCTCGTAACTGAAGTAACCCCGGATCAAATGTGGGAGCTGGCTTGCCTGCGATGACGGTGTATCAGATAACAATCCTGTTCTGACACACCGCTATCGCAGGCAAGCCAGCTCCCACATTTTGACTATGTTTCTTCAGTTATTGCCTAGCCACAACCCCCGCCGGTTCAACCGCCAGGCAATCGCCCACAGCGTCAAACTGCGCACCGCCATAAACACCAGAAAGGTTATCCACAGCCCGTGGTTGCCCAACCCTTGCAACGCCCAGGCGATGGGCAGCACCAACACCACCGTCAGCAACATCCCATTGCGCATCTCCCGCGCGCGCGTTGCGCCAATAAACAACCCGTCCAGCAAGTAACTCCACACCGCAATCAACGGCAACACCGCCAAATACGGCAGGTAGATGTCAGCGGTTTCGCGCACGCTGGGGATGTCGGTCTGCATGGCGATAAACAGGTGACCGGCGAGGGTGAACAACAGCGCGAATCCGATGCTGGCGATCAACGACCAACCGCCGGCTACCACCAGCGAGCGGCGCAAGGCGTGGCGGTCATGGGCGCCGATGGCGTGACCGCACAGGGCTTCAACCGCATGGGCCAGCCCGTCCAGCGCATGGGCGGTCAGCAACAGGCCGTTGAGCAGCAAGGCATTGGCCGCCACGGTCGCGTCGCCCAGGCACGCGCCTTGTACGGTGATCATGAAAAACACCGATTGCAGCGCAAGGCTGCGGATGAAGATGTCGCGGTTGACCGCCAGCAGCGGGCGCCAGCTTTGCCAGCGTTTCAAGGCTGCCCAGGCGATATGGCCGGGATAGGCGCGCAAGGCTTTTTGCGTAAGCGCCAGGCCGAGCAGGGCGCCGGTCCACTCGGCGATGACCGAGGCGCGCGCGGAGCCGACCACGCCCCATTCCAGGCCAAGCACAAACCACAGGTTCAGGGCGATGTTGACCAGGTTGGTGGTCAAAAGGATCGCCAACGGCGCGCGGGCGTTTTGCGTGCCGAGGAACCAGCCGACCAGCGCATAGCTGGCCAACGCGGCGGGCAGGCCGAACAGGCGAGTGTGGAAAAACTCCTGGGTCAGTTGATTCAGTTCGGCAGAGGGCTGCATCCACTCCAGGGCCAGATGGCTGAGTGGAATGCCGATGGTGCCGAGTAGCATCGCCAGCCCCAGCGCCAGCAACAGACCCTGCAAGAGGATTTGCCGCAGTGCAGCGCCATCCTTGCGCCCGGCGGCCTGGGCGGCGAAACCCGTGGAACCCATGCGCAGGAAACCCATGGCCCAGGCCAGGAAGGTATACAGGCTGGCCCCGACCGCCACGGCCCCGAGCTGGTGAGCGTGGGGCAAGTGGCCGATGACCATGCTGTCCACCAGGGCCACCAGCGGCACGGAGATATTCGACAGGATCATCGGCGCGGCCAGCGCCCACACCCGGCGGTGGGTGGGGCGGTGGCGCCAGTCGTTGAGTAAGGTGGGCATGCAGGCTCCTTGGGGGAGCGGCATTGTACCGGGCTTGAGCGACGCGGCCGAACCTATGTGGGAGGACCTGCTAGTGGACGACCCAGCTAAGGAGCCACAGGCCGAGCAACAGCCAGATGATGCCCATGATGACCGAGGCGCGCATGAAGGCTCGAACGGCCGAATACAGGAAAAGCAGGCCGATGATCAGGGTGATGATGCTGATGATCGAAGTATCCATGCCCAAGGTCCGCGACAGCCCGTCGACAAAGTTACTGCCGGCGTGGGTCAACGCGCCGAAGAGTCCGCTGAGCCCGTCGACGATAAAGCGGATGACGGAACCGAGCGCCTGGCCCAACCATTCGAAAAAACTTTCTACCTGCATGTGTGTGTCCTGATGAGAAGGTGGGCGTATCTGTGTCTTGGTTGTTATTGCGACGGGCTAGTTCCCTGCAAGCATAGAGGTTGCTCGTGTGAATTTGCGATTAATCATTCAAGGATGTGCGCAGTCGATTGTGGGCGCCACCACCGCTATTCACTTGCCTTCAACGCCCATCCCCCCGAAGCTATACGCCTTCAGGAGCGCCCCATGAACCTCGAACACCTCACCGAACGCTTGCACCGCATCCGCGATACCAACGACTGGAAGCGATTCCACAGCCCGAAAAACCTGGCCATGGCCGCCAGCGTCGAAATGGCCGAGCTGGTGGAAATCTTCCAATGGCTGAGCGAAGACCAATCGCGCCAGCTACCGGCTGACACCCTTGCCCATGCCGGACAGGAAGTCGGCGATATCGTGCTCTACCTGCTGTTGCTGTGCAGTGAGCTGGGCCTGGACATGAACGAGGTGGTCAGCGCCAAACTGGCCGACAGCGAGCGGCGGTTTGCCCATGAGTGATCGCCATTTCGACCAGTTGGCCACGCGCTTCGCCGAGAAAATCTACGGCGGTGCCAAAGGCGCCATCCGCCTGGCGGTGCTTCAGGCGGATCTCACCGAAGCCCTGCCCAAGCGCCCCTTGCGCGTATTGGATATCGGCGCGGGCCTGGGCCACATGTCGCTGTGGCTGGCCGAGCAAGGCCATCAGGTCACCCTGGCCGAACCTGCCGAACCGATGCTTGACGGCGCGCGGCAACGCTTCGCCGATGCCGGGCAAACCGCTACCTTTATCCACGCGCCCTGGCAAGACCTGCTCGGCCAGCTCACCGAACCCTATGACCTGGTGCTGTGTCACGCCGTGCTGGAATGGCTGGCCGAACCCCATGCGATCCTGCCGGTGCTGCACCAACTCACGGTGCCCGGCGGCTGGTTATCGTTGGCGTTCTATAACCGCGATGCGCTGATTTATCGCAACCTGCTCAAGGGCCACTTCCGCAAGATGCGCAACAACGACATGGCTGGCGAAAAGCAGAGCCTTACGCCGCAACAACCGCTCGATCCACGTGAATTGGCGGCGCAACTCAACGGCCTTTGGCAGGTCGAAAGCCAAAGTGGTGTGCGGGTGTTTCACGATTACATGTCGGTGGAATTCCAGGCCCGCGCTGATTTACAGGACCTTGTCGAGATGGAGCTCGCTCACCGTCGTCACCCAAGCTTTGCCGGACTTGGGCGCTATTTGCACTGGATCTGCCGTCCGGTTTGAGCGGCCCAGTCTGCGGAGGTCGAAATGCGTCGTCTCTGTTTGATCCTGTTATCCCTGGGGTTGGCTGCCTGTTCAAGCCCCAACCCTTATGTCGCGGCATCCACGCCGATCCCGCCGGCGCCGCCCCAGGCCGCCACCACCTTTGATGCCAGCGCCTACCCTGCGCCGGTGCGCGACTACGGCGCCTACCGCAGCTGGGCCTGGCGCAACGGCCAGTTGCCGGCGGGCACGGCCTGGGCAGACGCTGCGCAGATTGCCGAAGCGGTCAGCGGCGCCCTCGACCAGCGCGGCCTGCGCCCGCTGCACGACAACCGCCCCGCCGACCTGCTGGTCAGCGCCGACGTGCGCCAGGAAAAGCGCCTCAGGCAAGTGCGCGATGACTATGGCTATGGTTACGGCGGCTACAACCGCTATAACAATGGCTACGGCATGTACAACTCGATGCCGATCGTGCGTACCTATGAGGTCCAGGTCGTTGTGGTTCGCGTCGATCTGTTCGATGCCCGTACCGGCCAGCCAGTGTGGAGTGCCAGTGCGGAAACGAGCAGCCAGGGAAGCCTCAGCGAGCGGGGAGACGCTTTGCGCCAGGCGGTGCAAAAGGCAATGACGGCGTATCCCCCCAGTTAAACGCTATTCTTATTTCGAGCGCGGGTCGCGTTGTGGAGGAAAACCATGTTTCGTCGTATCGCTACGCTTGCCGTTGTAGTGCTGCTGGGCGGTTGCCAGACCAGCCAGGTCAACCACGATTATGATGCCAGCCGGGATTTCGGCGCCTACCGCAGCTGGGCCTGGAAAGACCCGGCCCTGCAATATCGCCCGGATGATCCGCGCATCAAGAGCGACCTCACCGAACAGCGCATCCGCCAGGCCGTGAGCGAACAACTCGACCAGCGCGGCCTGCGCCCGGCGGCGCCGGGTACCCGCGCCGACGTGAACGTTCAGGCGTACCTGATCGTCGAGGACCGCCAGCAACAGGTCACCACCAACTATGGCGGCGCCTGGGGCGGACCCTGGAATGGCTATTGGGGCGCGCCGATGTACAACGAAACGCGCAACATCACCTACAAGGTCGCTACCCTGCAGATCGACTTGCTCGACGGCAAGGACGGCAAACTGGTCTGGCGCGGCAGCGACGAACAAATGATGGCCAGCTCGCCTAATCCACAGGATCGCGACAAAGCCATCCGCGCCACCGTTACCCGGGTACTCTCCAGCTATCCACCCCGCTAAGCCCCCTCACCCACTATTTGGGAGCTGAGAAGCAACTTGTAGTGAGCGGGCTTGCCCCGCGCTGGGGGGCGAAGCCGCCCCAAACCAGGCGACCCCGGCCTAGCTGAAACACAGCGGTGTCTTTATTGGGGCTGCTTCGCAGCCCGGCGCGGGGCAAGCCCGCTCACTACAATAATGCCAGCGTTCACAGGGCCTCCGTCAGTCGTCAAATGTGGCAACTGGCTAGCGCTTGTCTACACTCCAAGCCAATAACGGAGAGTAAGCGCTAAGGAGTGCCTGATGTCTCCCCGACTTGGTTGCAGGCAGCGTGGTGCGATTGGCTTGATGGCGGCAGGCACCCTGGCGGTGGCCCTGGTGTTCATGGTGCTGGCGGTGGACAGCGGCCGTCTCTACCTGGAAAAACGCAAGTTGCAGTCCATCGCCGACACCTCGGCGCTGGAGACCGCCAGCCGTGGCGGCTTGTGCAGCCCCGCGAATACAGCCAACGACTACGCCCGGGAGAACGCCGCCCGCAACGGTTTCACCGTGGTCGCCGGCGACAACAGCCGTGGCCTGACGGTGACGTGCGGCACATTGCCGACCAACGCGAGCAATATCCGTGTCTTTACCCCGGATGCCACTAAAAGCGAGGCCGTGCGCGTGATCGCGACACGCAGCGTAGCGACCAGTATCGCCACCGGCATCTGGAATATGTTCAGTGCCACCCCTGCGCCGGCGCAAACCGTCTTGAGCGCGACGGCTGTGGCCGCTTATGCGCCGCCGGTGGCGCAGTTGACGATTCGCAGCAGCCTGGCGTCGGTGGACTCCACAAAGTCGCCTTTTCTGAACGCAACCATCGGCGGCTTGTTGGGTGGCAGCCTTTCGCTGACGGCTGCGGGCTGGAATGGTTTGATCCAGACCAACGTGAACCTGCTCAGCTACTTGGACCAGCTGGCGATTCAATTGAATGTGGCGGCGGGCGACTACGACGCGTTGCTCAATACCGCCGTCTCCGCGACTCAACTGATCGACTCGACGGTAAAGGTGCTGCAACAAAACGGGACGGTCGCGACGGCGATCATCACCGACGTGATTTCGGTGAAGGCAATCGCCCCCAATACCCAAGTCTTGAAGGTTGGGGACTTGCTGAAGATCGCTACCGGAACCCCCGCTGCTGCGTTGAACACCAACGTGCAGCTGTTTCAGTTGCTTGAGACCGTGGCGCAATTGTCCGGCAGCAAGAGTGCGGCGGGTGCAGCGGTTCAGATGAATATTCCGCTGATAGGCAATGTCTCAATTCAGACCAAAGTGATCGAACCACCGCAGTTGTCGGCGATAGGTAATCCGGCGAAGGCAAAGGAGGGGTTGGCAAAGAACCCGCAGACGGATCAGATCTATGTGCGCACGGCACAAGTAAGGACGTTGGTAACCATCGACATGTCCGTGTTGAAGCTCGTTTCCGGACTGGCTTCGACAGTCACCAGCCTGGCAACACCTGTGGCAGGCGTCGTCAATAATCTGCTGCATTTGAATCTTGCCGGGGTCGTCAGCTCGGTATTGTGTGCGGTCGCCTGTGATTCCACCGACGTCGAGATCGCCAGCAAGCTGGATATTCTGATCGAAGCGGGTGGTGCGACAAGTCACGTTACCGATTTCAGTTGCGTCAATAACGCAACCAAATCGCTGACGGTACACGCCACCGCCAGTCCAGCCGCGCTAGCGGTTGGAAACATTGATGCCGCGTCGGCGTTTTCTTCATCCGCGCCGGTCGCAGCCCAGCCCATACGCCTTTTAGACATCGGCTCCAAGCGCTGCCGGCTGGTGGTTCTTTGCGGGCCGCGTACGCCCAACGTGGGGGGTGGGCTTTTATTGAAAGCTCAGTCCACTATCGGTTCTCAAATGGGAACGCTGTTCTATTCAGCTGTCGCGGAAATGAATCAGGCACCGACCTACAGGATGCTACAACCGACCGGCGATATGGTTGCGAGCCTCAGCGGAACCTTGGCGGGTCTTCAAGTAACCTATGCGCCACCCAGTGGATCTGTTTCAAGCGGCGCGCTTGCGGGGGTCGCTGGCTTCTTGGCGACGATAACGACGACCTTGGTGAGCGCAATCCAGAATCTCCTTGCGCCTTTGCTGGACCCTATCGTCAACACCCTCTTCAAATCCCTCGGCATCAACCTCGGCAACGCCGAAGTCGGCGCTAACCTCAGTTGCCACATGGGCCGCGCCTACCTGGTGATCTAGATCAGCGGCAACTCCACACAGAACCTCGCCCCGTGCTCCCCATTGGCAACGCTTAAGCGTCCGCCCATGTTTTCCACGATCCCGTAGCTCACCGACAACCCCAGCCCCGTGCCCACGCCAATCGGCTTGGTGGTAAAGAACGGTTCGAAGATCCGCTCCAGCAAGCGTGGATCAATGCCTGGGCCGTTATCCTCCACCCAGATGCGTAGATGGCGGCTGTCGTGCTCGCAATGTATCGCGATGCAGGGGCGGAACGCCGGATCGGTGTGCCGTTTGCTCAACAGCGCATCACGGGCATTGACCACCAGGTTGATCAGCACCTGCTCAAGCTGATCCACGTAACCCTTGACCTGCAGCGTAAAGTCCGCCGGCGCGATGCGTAGCTCCACACCCTTGCCGCGCAAGCCTTCGCCGAGCAGCGACAGCATGCCTTCCACCGCCTGCGACGGGTCGAAAGGGTGTTGTTCGATCTCTGAGCGGCGGCCAAACACGCGCATATGGTCCACCACTCGCGTGGCGCGCTGGACCTGGGCATCGATGCGCTGCAGTTTTTCGGTGAGGTAGTCGGCCTGCGCATCGCCGCTGCTCAAGCGCTTGAGCATGTTGACGATGGCCATGCGCATCACATTCAGCGGCTGGTTGATCTCATGGGCCAGGCCCGTGGCCATTTCACCCAGGGTGGCCATCTTGGCGCTTTGTGTCAGTTGCTGCTGGGAGCGCCGCACTTCGGTGTTGTCGCGTCCCACCGCCTGTATTTCCACCAGCCTGCCTTGCTCATCAAACACGCCACGGTCCGACCAGACCCACCAGGCATGTTCGCGGCCGGGCAGTTCCAGGCTGATTTCGGCGGTGCTGACCGGGAATTCAACGGTCAATTGGCCGATGCGTTGCACGAAGGCCTGGCGTTGTTCGTCCGACAGCCAATGGCCCAGGTTCAACCCCGGCAGTTGCGCGGGCAGGCACTCCAGGTGGTTGGCCAGCGGCGTGTTGCCGAAGGTCAGTGTCAGGTCCGGGCGATAGCGGCAGATCATCGCCGGGGAGTCTTCAACCAGGATGCGGTAGCGCTCTTCGCTTTGTTTGACCTGTTCGGCGGCCAGCGTCGCTTCGGTGACATCCAGCCACAACCCCACCGCCTCGAGCGGCAAGCCCAGGTCATCGCGCAGTAACTTTGCTTCATCCAGCAGCCAATGGTACTGGCCCTGTTTGTCGCGCAGGCGATAGCGGCTGCGCACGGCGCCTTCTCGCAACAGCTGGCGAGTGCGTTCGAAGTAAAGGTCGCGGTCGTCGGGATGAATCAGGGAGGCCAGGCTGTCGTGGTTGCAGTCGGCCAATGTCCAGCCCAGCAGCGGCAACAGGCTGTCGCTGAAGAAGGCCGGGTGCAGGGCGCCGTTGACGTAGCGCTGCACATAGATCACCGCCGGTGAGCTGGCGATGAGGTTGTCCAGGCGTGCATGGGCGGCGGCGGCTTGCGTTTGCTGATTCTTGATGTCGCTGATGTCGAGCATGAAGCCGATCCAGCGCCGGCTGTCGCCCACGCCCAGCACCTGGCCCTGTACGCGATACCAGAGCGGGTTGTGGTCGGCGTCGCTGCGTTGCAGGCGCACGCTGGCCAACAGGGGTTTGCCCAGGGTTTGCAGGTCGTGCAGGCGACTGCCCAGTTCCTGGCGATCGGCGGGGTGGATCAGTTCCAGCCACTGGCTCAGCGCCTGGCGGCTTGGCGTATCGTCCGCGCCGAGGTTGTGCAGCAACTGCGGTGCGAGCTGGATTTCCTGGGTGCTCGGCAGCAGCTCCCACCAGCCGGTGCCGAGCAGGCCTTGCAGGGCTTCCATGCGTTCGAGCTGGCGGTGATAGCGCTGTTCACGCAAGCGGCTCAGCAGCGGGGCGGCGAGGGCGGCGGTGAGGTTCAGCCAGTCCCGTTCGCTGGTCTGCGATTGACCACTGAAAAAGCCGCAAAGCAGCCAGGCGGCGACGCCCCGGCTGTCACGATAGGGCACCAGAAGCCCATCGGCATCGCCGAAAATACCCTGCAGGCGCGGGTTGTCGCTACGCGCTTGAGCCAGGCTCAGCGGCGCGTTGCCGTTGGCGCTGTCCAGGCAGGTGCCCAGGGCCTGGCCGGTCTGCCACAAGTCGGGGGCATCGTGGGCCGCGTAGTGGCTGTAGATCCGCCAGCCCTGGTCTTCTTCATCGAGCAACGCCAAGGCGATGCAGGGGATTCGCCAGCGCTGCGCCAGGCTGCGCAGATGCTCGTTGAACACATCGGGCACGCGGGGCAGGCTGCACACCCGTAACTGCTCGCTCATCTGGCACGCCAGTTGATGGTTCTGCTCACGGTGCTGCGCCCGTTGCCGCCCGGCGAGCAGGTCGCCAATGTCCTGCAGGCGCAGGCACCAGCCGGCGCCCTCGGGTTCGATCCAGCCTCGGGTGTGCAAGACCTGCCCGGCAACAGCCTGGAAATCCAGGTCCAGGCTCTGGCGTTGCCAGTCGACGGGGCTGCCTTCGATGCTCAGGGCGCTGCCGGCGCACAACAGTTCACGCAGCAGCGGCCGGCTCTCACCCAGCGCCCGCGTCGCGAGTTGTGGGCGTAGGGTGCCGCCGATAGTCAGCACGTGGCCTTGGGAATCCAACTGCAGGTGCAGCCCAGGCATCGGCACACTGGGTGGGGCCAGAGGCGTGGCGCTGGTGCGGCCGAGCAGGCGCCCGAAGAGTTTATCCCCCGAGGTCAAAACTGCAGACTCGAGCGGGCAGTCAGGTTGGCCGGCAAATTCGGCACGGGGCCTATGCCGGGCACCACCAACGTCGGGAATACGGAATGCAGGCGGCTGGTTGGGTAGGAGATGGTGACGGTCAGCGTGGTGCCGTTGTAGGTGGCGCTGATCAAGTCGTCGGTGAATTGGAAGCTCGGTGGAATCCAGTCCAGCTGCAGGATCGCCGTTGTCTTGGCGCGGTTGGCCACCTGCGTGCCGTAAGCGCTGCCGGCGGCCGCCGGGTCCACCGACATGGCCTGGCGCA
The DNA here is from genome assembly GCF_001983175.1 of Pseudomonas cedrina subsp. cedrina. Classification (GTDB taxonomy): domain Bacteria; phylum Pseudomonadota; class Gammaproteobacteria; order Pseudomonadales; family Pseudomonadaceae; genus Aquipseudomonas; species Aquipseudomonas cedrina. Next base: position 35,597 of record NZ_MNPW01000015.1, on the reverse strand, counting down.
CGGCCTCCGCTGCCGCCTGGTTGAACGACTGCATCAACAGCATCGGCAGGCTGTAGCTGATCAACCCATAGAACACGGCAAAAAAGATCCCGAAGACCAGGGCGAACTCGATCGCCGCGGCACCTTTTTGTTTTCTAGGGAGGCTTGTTTTCATGACGGCGTCTACCCTGACGGCTACTACTGGATATCAGCATAGAATCAATCAGCGAAAAGGGATGTTTTTTACGTGATCCATGGCGTGGTGATACTGCTCTGGCTGGGACTGTGTGCGTTGCAGGATATGCATCAACGGCAAATTGCCAACGGCTTGACCTTGGGTGGCGCGTTGCTGGCGTTGATCTACCTGTCATGGGCGGGCGCTACCTGGTTGGGCGCGCCCGCCGGCGAAGGCGGCTGGGCGTTTGCCGTGGCGCTGCTGCTGACCTTGCCCGGCTATGTGCTGGGCCGCTTTGGCGCGGGAGACGTGAAGCTGCTGGCCGCCCTGGCCCTGGCCAGTAGCCTGGATGCTTTGTTGTGGTCATTGATCGGTGCCGCAGTGGTCCAAAGTGGCTGGGTACTTATCCATCAACGGTTTAGTAGGGGTAAGGCCGAGCAGCCCTGGAAAACGTCAAAAAAACAGCCTTTTGCGCCCGCCGTATTGTCAGGGTTTTTGTTCTATTGGCTTTGGATCCATTAGTCGCGTAAAGGCTCTATCGCTATGTACAGAGCCGCAAACTACGTCTACGTTTATGAATGGATCTGCAGTTTTTTTCTATCAAAAGGGATAGGTCAGTCTTTTGGCTTGCCAGGCATGGAGTTGCGTGTGAACAAGCTTACCTCGGCGGTAAAAGTGCTCGTGGTCGACGATCAGCCGGTGATCGTGGAAGAGCTCTGTGAATTTCTTGAAAGCAGTGGTTACCGCTGCGTGCCGTGTGAATCCAGCCGGCAGGCCTTGCAGCGTTTTGGCGAAGACACCGACATTGGCCTGGTCTTGTTGGACCTGCACATGCCGGACATGGACGGCATCGAACTGGTGCAGGCCATGCAGAAGGTGGCGGGCAGGGCGCGGGCGTTTGAGGCGATCATGCTGACCGGGCGTGCCGATAAACAGGATGTGATAAAGGCTTTGCGCGCGGGGATCTCGGATTACTACCAGAAACCGATCAACCTCGATGAGCTGCTCGAAGGCCTGCAGCGCCAGGAAGCGGCATTGCAGGAGCGGCAAAAAGAGCTGCAACTGGGGCACTTGAACCAGAAGTTGCAATACCTCTCCGAATCCATCAACGACCTGTACCAGGACCTCGACAGAGTGCGCCGCAGCCCAAGCGCCGGCCAGGCGCAGGATGATGAGCCGGTCGCAAAGGAGGCCGGGCCGGCGCACATTCCGACGATTTTCACGCAGCTCTCACCGCGCCAGCTGGACGTCGCACGCCTGGTCGGGAAGGGCCAGACCAACTATCAGATCGCCTGTGAGCTGGGGATCACCGAAAACACCGTCAAGCTGTATGTGTCCCAAGTGCTGCGCCTGACCCACATGCACAACCGCACCCAACTGGCACTGGCCCTGGCACCGAACCATGCGGCAATGGCCCAGCGGGTGACGGCGAACTAGTTGCTGCCTCCGCCGCCTGCGGAGGCCCCGCCCACTTCCTGATCGAAAAACTCCGGAATCGGGTGCTTGTTACTGTCCAGCCAACGCTGCAAGGCCTGCTCCCGTTCCGCGGGCGTGGTTCGTTGCGGCGTCGGCGACGCCGCACGCCCCTCAATCTGCAGCGCCAGCCAGTTCTCCGTTTCGGCCTGCTGCGGGGATGACGGGCCCGGCTCGATGGCCAGCGCGCTCAGCGGCAGCAGCGCCAGGCCGACAAGGTAATGTGCTTTCATCATTCACTCCTCACTTGATGGATGATCGACCGCGCAGCGCTGACCGCCGCCACTTTGCGCGCCGCCGCGCCGGTGCCCTGGAGCTTCTGCGCGCGGGCCTGGGCCTCGGTGACCTGTTCGGGGCTCAGGCCCAACTGGCTGACCACTTTTGCCGCTTGGCCCCAGTCGTCTTGATAGATCAACAGGGTCACCAGGTTGACGGCGGCCAATGTGTCGCCCTGCTTGAGCTCGATTGCGGTCATGAATTCAAAGCGGGCGTCTTCCACACGCAATTGGTTGAGGTACACCACGCCCAAGTCATTGCGGATTTTCTCGTCGGTCGGCGCCAGTCGCGCCGCCCGTTGCAAATGAGTCATGGCCAGGCCGTTGTCGCCCCTGGCCGCCGCCAATTGCCCCAGCCCATGTTCGCCTTCGGCGGTCATGCAGGTGCCGAGCAGGCTGCGGTACAACGGTTCGGCCTCGCTGCGCCCGAGCAGGCGGTAGTTGCGCGCCTTGCGCTGGCGCACCTGGGGCAGGGCTTCGGGCAGGCTTTGCAGGTTGGCCAGGCTGGCGTGCAGTTTGCCTTCATTGGCTTGGTCATCGGACAGGTTGAGCGCCAGTTCCTGCTCAGAATTCGGTTTGGCGCAACTGCCGGGTGAGGTCAGCGCCGCCCAAGGGGATTGGCCATTAGTGGCGCAGCCGCCGAGCATCAGCAGGGCCAGGCCGGCAATCAATACTTTCATCAATCTCTCCTCAAAGGTGGCCTCAAAAGTTGCTCAACGCGCGCGCGATGCCGATAAAAGCCGGGCCGCCAAGCACGATCAGCAAGGCGGGGAACAGAAACACCATCATCACCACTGACATTTTTGCCGACATCTTCGAGATGTATTCCTGCAAGCGAGTCAGGCGCCGGTCGTCGAGCAACTGTTTGAGCGCCAGCAAGGACTTCATCGCGCCGCCGCCTTGCTGGATCAACTGCTGCAGGATGATGCAGGTGTCGGTGAATTCATCCACTTCCAGCAAGCGCGCGGTCTTGCCCAGCTCTTCGCTCAGCTCCAGCCCGGAATCGACCCGCGCCAGGATCAGGCGCAGTTCATGGGTCAGCTCGGGGAGCAAGCCCTGGGCTTCATTGCCCAGCACGCGCAGCGATTGTTCAATGGCCATGCCCGACTCGAACAGGATGCGCAGCAGCGGAATGAAGGTGGAGATCTCCTTGGCGATGCTCTGCTGGCGATGTTTGGCGGCGGCGGCAAGCACGCGTTTGGGCAGCAGGTAGCCGATGCCCAGGGCAAACATCGGGGCAATCCATGCGGGGTCCGCGTGGCGAAACAGCAGTCGTTGGCCGATCAGCGTCAGCCCCAGCAGCACGATCGGCAAGCCGATCTGGAAGGCAGCGAACAGCGAACGCTGGTTGGCCTTGCGCCAACCGACGCGGTTCAGCAGGGTCTGGGTTTCGTTGTCCAGGCTGACCGAGCGCTGCGCCAGTGAGCTGCCGCCCAGCTGGCGCATGAACGTACCTAGCTTGTCACCCGCCGCCATCTGCCCTTGCAAGCGTTCAGCCACCCGGCGCTCGCGACGTCGCTTGGCAAGCAACTGGCCGCCCACCAACACCGCGGCGGCCAGCAGCATCAGGGCGCTGGCGAGCAGGGCCATCTCAGACGCTCCTCAGCATGCGCCACATGACCAAGGTGCCGCCGAGGTCCATGGCCAGCGCGCCGAACAGCATGAGGCGCCCCGTGTCGTCGTTCCACATGGTCATCAAGTAACCGGGGTTGACCACCATGAAGTAACCCACGATCAGCACCGGCAGGCCGCCGAGCACGTAGGCGGTCATGCGTGTTTCGCCGGTCATGGCCTTGAGCTGACGGGCGCCCTGTTCTCGCTCGCGAATCATCTTGATCAGGTTTTCCAGCAGCTCGCTGGCGTTGCCGCCGTAGCGATGATTGACCTTGAGCCCCAGGGCGAAAAGACGGAATTCGTCGCGCTCGAAAAACTCGGCGAAGTCACTGACTGAGTCCGGCAGGCTGACCCCCATGCGCACGTTGCGTTGCACGCGGCCCATGGCGTCCTTGAGCGGGTTTTCCACGCCCTCGATGCCGCCCAATACGGCGTCGGCCAAGGTGCGGCCGGATTTGAGGCTGCGCACGCTGTGGTCGAGCAATTGGGGCAGTTGCTCGACCATGCGCTGCACGCGACGCCGGTAGCGCCAGGCGATATACAGGCGCAAGACCAGCGGCGGCCCCACGGTCATCGCGACCAGGCCCAGCCCGTCGGCAACCAGCCAGCCGAACAGCACGCCAACCACCCAGATGCTCAACCACAGGCCCAGACGCTCCGTGGGTTTGCCGAGCCCGGCGCGTTGGAACATAAGCTCAAGCCCTGTCCATGTCGTGCTGGTTTCCTGTTTCGCTGGCTGGCCGACGCCGAGGCGCTCCAGCACACGGTCCGTGCGAGCTTTGCGCAGGCCATGCTGAAGCTGCCAGAACGACAAGCCGATCAGCAGCAGGCAGATGAGCAGTAACACCGGTCCCGTCATCGCGTGCTCCCTAGGACTGCAAGGCCGATTCGCGGCGCAGTTTGTCGCCCGCCGGGTTGAGCGCCTCGCGCAGGAAACCGACGCCGGTGCGCCGGTCCAGGCGGAACAGGGTGTTGGTGACATACACGTCATCGCGCACGCCGACCACTTCCACCACCTCGCTGACACAGCGGCGGCCATCGGGCATGCGCGTCAGTTGGATGATCACGTCCAGCGCGGCGCAGATCATCTGGCGCAGGGTTTTTTCGGCGATCACGCGACCGGTCAGGCCCACCAGGGTTTCCAGGCGCAGCAACGCGTCCTGGGCATTGTTGGCGTGCACGGTGCTCATAGAGCCGTCGTGGCCGGTGTTCATCGCCGTCATCACGTCGAGCACTTCCACGCCACGGATTTCACCGAGGATGATGCGGTCCGGGCGCATCCGCAGCGCGTTGCGGATCAGGTCGCTGGAGCGCACTTCACCGTGGCCTTCGGCATTCGGCGGACGGGTTTCCAGGCGCACCACGTGCGGGTGGCCCAGTTGCAGTTCGGCGACGTCTTCGATGGTGACCAGGCGCTCGTGGGGGTTGATCAACTGGCTCAGGATATTCAGCAAGGTGGTCTTGCCAGTGCCGGTGCCGCCGCTGATCAGGATGTTGCAGCGCTTGCCCACGGCATGCTGGAAGAACTCGAAAATATTCTGGTCGATGGTCTGCATGGCGACCAGGTCGCTGCTCTTGAGCATGTCCTTGCGAAATTTGCGGATCGACAGGCACGGCCCGTCCAGGGCAATCGGCGGGATGATCGCATTGACCCGGCTGCCGTCGGGCAAGCGCGCGTCCACCATCGGCGAGGACTCGTCCAGGCGCCGACCCAGCGGCGCGAGGATGCGTTGCATCACGCGCTCCACGTGGTGGTCGTCGATGAAACGCAGGTCACTCTGGTGCAGCAAGCCATCGCGTTCGACAAACACCCGGTGCGGCCCGTTGACCAGGATTTCGGTCACCGACGCGTCGCGCAGCAGCACTTCCAGTGGGCCGAAACCGGTGAGTTCGTCGACGATCTCTTCGGCCAGGCGCTCCATTTCATAGCGCGAGATCGCCAGGCGCATACGCGTGATGTATTCGGACACCTTGTCGGTGACAAATTGCGCCAGGGTCTGGCGCGTGCCTTCGAGCAGGTTCTTACCCGATTCCTCGATGGCGTCGATGATGTAGCGGTGCAGCACCAGTTTCAGCCCATCGTGATCGGTGTTGCCACCGGTGCCGCGGGCCGGGCCGCCAAACAGTTTCTCGTTCATCGTCTTGCTCCCAGGATGCGTTCAAACCAGCGCATCGAGGGTTTCGCAAGACCCTCGGAGCGTTTTGCCAGGCGCTCGCCCAAGGCGCGTACGGCTTGGGACAAGGATTCACGGGGCGCCAGGGCGAACAAGGTCAGGCCCTGGTTTTTCACGTTCAGGCGCAGTTCCGCGCTCAGGGGCAGCACGGCGACGCATTCGAGGCCGAAGCTTTTTTCGAGGGCGGCGGTGTCGGGCGCGCAGGTCTTGATGTAGCGGTCCACCACCAGCCTGGCGTGCTCCAGGTTCATGCCCTTTTCGCGCCAGCGGTTGATCACGGCCAGGTTGCGGCGACAGTCCAGGACGTTCTGGTCGGTGCACCACAGCAGCTTGTCGCAGTGGCTGACAAAGGTGCGCAGCGCTTCGCTGTCGGGTTGCCCGGTGATGTTCACCACGATGTGCTGGAAGTGTTGGCGCAGGGCGCTGAGCAACATGAACAACTCGGCGGCGCTGGTGAGTTTGAGCGGCTCGTCCCCGGTGGCGTACGCCAGGATGCGCAGCCCATCCAGCGCGGTGGTGAACGCGCTGTTGATCAAGGTGGTATCGAGACGGCGCAAGTGTCGCAAGGCGTCACCGAAATTGAAGGTGCTTTCCAGGCCCAGCAAGGCCAGGCTGTCACTGCGTGGCAGGCCCAGGTCGAGCAACAGCGTTTGCTGCCCGCGTTTCTGCACCACCAGCGCCAAGTGGGTGGCCAGCATTGCCCCATCGGCGTTGCTTTGGGTGCCAAACAGCACGGTCAGGCCACCCAAATGAGTCGTGTGGGCAACGGCGGGCAGGCGCTTGCTCAGGCGTCGCACCAGGCCGGCCACTTCGCTGGAGCGCGAGCCGTAGGCAACGAAGTCGCGGGCGCCGGCGCGCATGGCGTTGAGTACCAACTGGTTATCCATGCCATCGCCGAGGGCGACCACCGCGAGCATCGGCTTGGCTTCCAGGGCCCCTTCGATCAGCGCGCTCTGTGCCACCACGTTTTCCCGGTCCAGGCCCACGAACACCAGGCTGGCGAAGGTCACGTCCACCAAAGCGAGCAGTTCGTCCAGGCTGCCGGTGCCGGCGCTGACGACCTGGCCAAGGGGTGCGAGGGCGCCCTGCAGCCACTCCAGGTCAGTGCTGTTGCGGGTGATGGCGAGGAAGGTCTGGCTCAGGCTGTCGCTCATTGGGAAAGCCCACTGCGCCGGTCGAAGTTGCCGTTTTCGAGGAAGAACATCCGGTACCAGTTCGGGTCGTAGCTGCGCAGTTTCTCGCCGGGCAGGGAAGGCAGTTGGGCGTTGGCGGCCAGGGGTTGCACCAGGTGCGGCGTCACGATCATCAGCAGTTCTTTTTCTTCGCGGCTGATATTGGATTCGCGGAAAAACGCCCCGAGGATCGGTATATCGCCCAGGCCGGGAAACTTGCTGACCGTGGAGCGGTTGTTGGTGCTGATCAGGCCGCTGATCACAAAGCTTTCGCCATCGGCCAGGGACACGCTGGTGTCGGTGCGGCGCACCGTCAGCGCCGGCACCTGGATGCCCTGGATCTGCACCGCATTGCTGTAGTCCAGTTCGCTGACTTCCGGCGCCACCTTGAGGGTGATGCGGTTGCGGTCGATCACTGTGGGGGTCAGCGTCAGGCGGATGCCGAATTCCTTGTATTCGATGGAAATGGTGTCGCTGCCGGCGCTGGGCACCGGGATCGGCACCTCGCCACCGGCCAGGAAGGTCGCGCTCTGGCCGCTCATGGCCACCAGGCTCGGACGTGCCAGGGTGTAGGCAAAACCGCTGCGTTCCAAGGCGTTGATCATGGCCGAGACGCGGCCTCCGCCAAAACCGATGTTGAAACTGTCCGGGCTCACCGGCAGTTTGAAGACCCCTTCCGAGGGCGACAGCAGGTTGGGGCTGCCGAGGAAAAAATTCGCGCCCCTGCCCAGGAACCGAGTGCTGGCCTCCTTGAGCTTGGTGCGGCTGACTTCGACAAAGCGGATGTCGGTCTGCACCTGGCTGGGCAGCAGCGGATCTTCCGATGGCGACAGCGCCAGGCTGGTCAGCGCCGAGGTAGCCTTGCCCTTGACGAACACCATGCTCTGGCGCGGCGCGCTGGCGCAGGCGGTCCACACCATCAGGCTGGTGGCGCCGGACGAGACACCGGTGAGCAGGAAGTGACGCTCGCCGTTGACCCGCACGTCGGCGATTTTCGGATCGCCAATGGCCAGGCGCGTAATTGCCACCGGCGACTGCAGTTCTTGTTGCAGGCCTTCTCCCACCTCGACCACGGCGGGCAACTGGCCCAGGGCGCTGCAGTTGCCCGGCGCCGCCACAGCCATGCCGACTGTCAGGCTCGACAGAATCAAGGCCCAGGCCATGTGCGTGAACAGGGGGGCATGGCGATGGCTCATTCAACGCTTCCTTGCTTGATCACGGAGTTTGTGGCGCCGCCTGGGCGCCGCGAATCACTTCAACGCCTCGTCGCACGCCGGGTGAACCACTGGCCGGTGCGATTCGTGTTGGCGCGCCGGTCAGGGCCAACTGAGTGAATTGGTAGAGGTCGCGGTTGGCGCTTTCGAGTTTTTGCGGCGCATCGTTTTCCCCGGCCCAGTAGCGGCTGAGCCGTTGCTCCTCGGCGCTGCGCACGGCCAGGCGCAAGGTGCCGGCCTGGGCGGCAAGCATCAGCCGGCTTAACAAGGGCTCCGGCACTGCCAGCACCACGGTGCGTGCGGCGGCTAGACGTTGGGCGGCCTGGGCGCGCGCTTCAACCGTGACCGGCGGCGGCACCGCGGGTTGGCCGTCGTTGGCCAGGCCCAGCTGGTCACCGACGCTGAGCACGCGCATCGCGGGAAGGGCGATCTGGGCCGACTGCTCGGCGTTGCTGGCGTCCTGGCGCAGGAACAGCAACACATCCACGTAATCGCCAGGTGCCAACTGACCGGCTGCGCCGATTACCTCATCCACCGCAACGGCCAGCGCGCGTTCGTCGGGGCGAATCATCCGCGCGAGCGGGCCGCCGCCACTGAAGCTGTCTTCGCTGAGCCAGGTGCCGGCGCCGAGCGTGCGCAACGGCACGCGGCCGATGGCTTGGTCGAGCCGTGCCAGGCTGCCGGCGGGCACTGTGCGCAGTTTTTCTACGGCCAGGTCGGCGGCGGTCAGTGGAATCAAGGCCGGCACGTCATGCACCAGAACCACCACCGGTTGGCGGGTCTGGTCTTCGACGGCAGCGAGGCTGTTATCAATAGAAATGACAGGTGCTGCGACAGGCTCCGGTGGGCGACTCAACACCAGCCCCCAGTACCCGGCGATCAATGCTCCGATCAGCAACAAGCCGGCCAGGACCATGCTGATGCGACTGTTCATGACGGCTCTCCCTATCCCGTTGCACTACACGCCCTGTTAATCCAATGGGCTACTTCGCAACATGGCTGTGATGAACATCTAACGATTTGGCTATTTGACGGTAGCTCAGCTAGGACGAAATGCCATTAAGGAGGCGAAAATTTATCAGAGTGACCAACTTCAATCTTTTCGATCCCGAATGTTTAAGGGGCATTAACGTGCGACTAATACTTTGTGATTAATGCGTTCTTACAGTTGTGAGGGTGAGGTTTGTTGACAATGCTCTAGTGGCACGCCGCAATTCTCTGGTGGTAGAGCCCTTCCGGCTTTCAGTGGCGTTTTTGGGAGAAGTCTTATGTTTCTTGACCTGATGTTGAAACTGTATGTCCAGACGCAATTGTTCTTTCAACGCAAAGACGGTGCTTCAGGTATTGAATACGCGATTATCGTGGCGATGGTTGCACTGGTGATCGTTGGCGCCGGTTCAGGGCTTGGAACTAAGATCAAGTCCATCTTCGACAGCGTTGCTACCAAAATGACGACTTGATAATCCGTTCATTAATGTGGAAACCTCTTATTAAAGTTTATCCATCCCAGGTACTGCCATGAGCGCCTCTTCGCCCCTTCGCCAGCAAATTCTTTTGGTGGACGACGAAGAGGATGCCCTGATTGAACTTGCCGAATCTCTCGAAAATGAGGGATTTGTCTGCTACACCGCCACTTCCGTTACCTTCGCCCTGCAAGAATTGACACTCCACCCCGATATCGCCCTGGTCATCACCGACTTGCGCATGCCCGAGGAAAGCGGCATATCCTTGATCAAACGCCTGCGCGAACACACCTCACGCTCGCACCTGCCGGTGATCGTGATGTCCGGCCATGCCGACATGGACGATGTGAGTGACTTGCTCCGTCTGCAAGTGCTGGATCTGTTCCGCAAGCCGATCTACCTGGTGCGGTTGCTCGATACGTTGAACAACCTGTTTCCCTTGTATAAATCCTTCCGTTAATTGCTAACACAGGTCCCACAGGGGATTGGCTGTGGCAGGCAACCTCTCACCTTGAGCTGGTCAGAGCGGATAACTGAAGCTCACCGAATTTCTCGGCCGTCGGTCGAAGCTGTCCAGCGCCACTTAGGGTGTATAGATACAATTAAATGGCTTGTTTCACGCAATCGGCCGCCACTTGCCGACCATATGTTCAATATCGCCCGGGCCTTTCAACCAGAACTCACCGGCGGAACCGGGGGCGCTGCTCAATAGCGTCACTTCACCGGGCAGGCGCACGGGCTTTTTGAACGCCACGTCTATCTCGATATTGGCAGCGGACAAATGGTCGCCGAGGGCCGCGAGGGCGCGCGCCTTGTTCCACAGCCCGTGGGCGATGGCTTGCGGGAAGCCGAACAGTTTGGCGGTGAGGGCGCTGAGGTGGATCGGGTTGTAGTCGCCGGAAACCCGTGCGTAACAGCGGCCGATATCGGCGGGGGCTTTCCAGCGAGTCAGTTCGCTGACCTGGTTGGGGGAGGGCTGGACGACGTCACTCCCAGGTTCACCCTCCAGTTTTACGCCCCGGCACAGCATGCGGCTTTCGGCTTCCCATAGAAGACCGAGGGCATCTTCGACGGTCGTAACCAAGTCAAAGGTCGCGCCCTTGGGGTGGGGCTTGAGGTTCTGCGCATGCACGCCGACGGACAATTCACTCACACCACCAAGAGGCCGATGGATGCGGATGCGGTTGCTCAGGTGGATCAACCCCAGCAGTGGAAAGGGGAAGCTCTGGTCCGTCAGCAGCTGCATCTGCAGGCCGAACGCCAGAATGTGCGGGTAAGTCGCCGGCAGCATGGGGCTGTCGGCGAAACCACAGACCTTGCGATACGCCGCCGCCTGCCTGGGATCGATGCTCACGGGGCAGCGCAAGCCCTGCTCGGGCAAGGTGCTGCCGGTGATCTTGCGTTTGAGCGCCGCACGCCAGTACAGCGGCGGCAGGAACGGCGCAGTGCCTAAGGTCTTCCATTGCATGTTCAAGCTCCCAGCAGACTTTGCCCACACACCCGCAGCGCCTGGCCGCTTACCGCACCGGAACCCGGTTGACCGAGCCAGGCCACCGCTTCGGCGACGTCCTGGGGCAGGCCACCCTGGCCCAACGAGCTCATACGTCGCCCGGCCTCACGCAAGGCAAACGGAATATGCGCCGTCATCTGGGTTTCGATAAAGCCCGGGGCCACGGCGTTGATACTGATGCCGCGCGGTTTGAGCAGCGGCGCCCAAGCCTGCGCGAGGCCGATCAACCCGGCCTTGCTGGCGGCGTAGTTGGTTTGCCCACGGTTACCGGCGATGCCGCTGATCGACGCCAGCAACACCACGCGGGCGTGGTCGCGCAGGGTCCCACTGTCGAGCAACGCCTTGGTCAGTACTTGCGGCGCATTGAGGTTGACCGCCAGCACGGCGTCCCAGTATTCCGGGGTCATGTTGGCCAGGGTTTTGTCGCGGGTGATGCCGGCGTTGTGTACCAGAATGTCGAGGCCGTCGGGCAGGTGCTCGATCAATTGGCTGGCGGCGTCTTCGGAGCAGATATCCAGCGCGACGGTGCGAGCGCCCAGACGCGCGCCCAGGGCTTCGAGGTCGGCCTTGGCCTGGGGTACGTCGAGCAGAATCACCTCGGCGCCGTCGCGGGCCAGGGTTTGCGCGATGGATGCGCCAATGCCACGCGCGGCGCCGGTCACCAGCGCCTTGCGCCCGGCCAGGGGGCGTGTCCAATCTTCGACCGGCGTGGCGCAGGCTTGCAGGCGAATCACCTGGCCGGAGATATAGGCGCTTTTCGGTGAGAGGAAGAAGCGCAGCGCGCCTTCGAGTTGGTCTTCGGCACCGTCGCCGACGTAGAGCAATTGCAGCACGCCGCCGTTGCGCAACTCTTTGGCCAGCGAGCGGCTGAAGCCTTCCAGGGCGCGTTGCGCGCTGGCGGCAAACGGGTCGGCGAGGGTTTCTGGGGCGCGACCGAGAATCACCAGGTGCGCACTGTTATCCAGGTTTTTCAGCAGCGGCTGGAAGAATTCGCGCAATTGCTTGAGCTGGTCTGTGTGTTGCAAGTCGCTGGCATCGAATACCACGGCCTTGAGCTTGGGGCCATGGCCGGGAATCCAGGTCGATGTTCCGTTGCCGTAGGTGTAAATAGCATCGGTCAGTTTATTGGCGAACGCCTGCACCTGGGTTGCCAGCGCACCCCCCCCCAGCAGCAACGCACCTTCGACCGGACGCAGGCGCCCGGCTTGCCAGCGTTCCAGGCGTACCGGTGACGGCAGGCCAATCGCGGCGACCAGGCGATGGCCGAGGCTTGAGTTGGCGAAGTCGATATAACGGTCAGACATGGAACGCTCTCCGAAGGCTGGGGTTCAAAAGGGTGGACCATCCCGGGGTGACAGTCGTTCGATTAAGCCTAGGCTAGTCTGAGAGACTTACCCCACATCCATCAGGGAGCTTTTCATGACTCAAGTGCGCCGTGTCGCGATCATTGGCGGTAACCGCATCCCGTTCGCCCGCTCCAATGGCCCCTATGCCACGGCGAGCAACCAGGCGATGCTTACCGCTGCCCTGGAAGGCCTGATCGAGCGCTACAACCTGCACGGTCTGCGCATGGGGGAAGTGGCCGCCGGCGCGGTGCTCAAGCATTCGCGCGACTTTAACCTCACCCGCGAATGCGTGCTCGGTTCGCGCCTGTCGCCGCAAACCCCGGCCTATGACATCCAACAAGCCTGCGGTACCGGGCTGGAGGCGGCGTTACTGGTGGCCAACAAGATCGCCTTGGGCCAGATCGAATGCGGCATTGCCGGCGGGGTGGATACCACGTCCGATGCGCCCATCGGCGTCAACGAAGGCCTGCGCAAGATCCTGCTGCAAGCCAACCGCAGCAAGTCCATGGCGGACAAATTAAAGGTCCTGTTACAACTTCGTCCCCAGCACCTCAAGCCACAACTGCCGCGCAACGGCGAGCCGCGTACCGGCTTGTCCATGGGGCAACACTGCGAATTGATGGCGCAGACCTGGCAGATCCCTCGTGCCGAGCAGGACCAACTGGCCCTGCAAAGCCACCAGAACATGGCCGCCGCCTACGCCGAAGGCTGGCACGACGATTTGCTCACACCTTTCCTCGGCCTGACCCGCGACAACAATTTGCGCCCCGACCTGACCCTGGAAAAGCTCGCGGCCCTTAAACCGGCCTTCGAACGCAGCGAAAAGGGCACGCTCACCGCCGGCAATTCCACGCCGCTCACCGATGGCGCATCACTGGTGCTGCTGGGCAGCGAAGCCTGGGCCAAGGAACGCGGTTTGCCCATCCTGGCCTACCTGCGCGATGGCGAAGCGGCGGCGGTAGATTTCGTCAACGGCGCCGAAGGCCTGCTGATGGCGCCGGTGTACGCGGTGCCACGGTTGCTGGCGCGCAATGGCCTGACGCTGCAGGACTTCGACTACTACGAGATCCACGAAGCGTTCGGCGCCCAGGTGCTGTGCACGCTCAAGGCCTGGGAAGATGCCGACTTTTGCGCGACCCGGCTTGGCCTTGACGCGCCGCTGGGCGCCATCGACCGCAGCCGGCTCAATGTGAAAGGCAGTTCCCTGGCCGCCGGGCACCCGTTTGCCGCCACCGGTGGGCGGATCGTCGCCAACCTGGCCAAGCTGCTGGACGCGGCGGGCAAGGGTCGGGGGCTGATTTCGATCTGCGCTGCTGGCGGCCAGGGCGTTACCGCGATTATTGAACGTTGATTGCAACGTAAATTGGCATATTGGATGCATTCTTGAGTGGTCAGAGGTCGGTAGCCTCTCCCACCGGCGCGCCGATTGCCGTATAACGAGTGCCACACGCGTGTTTGGTAATACAGGACCCACAATAAAAGCTGATGAAGACTCCTAAACGCATTGAACCCCTGATCGAAGACGGTCTGGTCGACGAAGTGCTGCGCCCACTCATGAGTGGTAAAGAAGCAGCTGTTTATGTGGTGCGCTGCGGCAACGAATTGCGTTGCGCCAAGGTTTACAAGGAGGCGAACAAACGAAGTTTTCGTCAAGCGTCCGAATACCAGGAAGGCCGTAAGGTCCGTAACAGCCGGCAGGCCCGGGCCATGGCCAAGGGTTCCAAGTTCGGCAAGAAAGAAACCGAAGACGCCTGGCAGAACGCCGAAGTGGCGGCGTTGTTCCGCCTGGCCGGTGCGGGCGTTCGCGTGCCCAAGCCTTACGACTTCCTGGAAGGCGTGCTGCTGATGGAGCTGGTGGCCGACGAGTACGGCGATGCGGCGCCGCGTCTGAACGACGTGACGCTGGAGCCGGACCAGGCGCGCGAATACCACGCCTTCCTGATTTCGCAGATCGTGCTGATGCTGTGTACCGGTCTGGTGCACGGTGACCTGTCCGAGTTCAATGTACTGCTCACGCCGACGGGCCCTGTGATCATCGACCTGCCCCAGGCGGTGGATGCGGCGGGCAACAACCACGCGTTCAGCATGCTGGAGCGGGATGTGGGCAACATGGCTTCCTATTTCGGGCGTTTTGCCCCGGAATTGAAGAAGACCAAGTACGCCAAGGAAATGTGGGCGCTCTACGAAGCCGGCACCTTGCACCCGGCCAGCATTTTGACCGGTGAGTTCGACGAGCCGGAAGAGTTGGCGGACGTCGGCGGTGTGATCCGCGAGATCGAAGCGGCGCGGCTGGATGAAGAACGTCGCCAGGCGGTTCGCGCGGCGGATGACGCGCCACAGAGCAAGGTCTCGGACGAGCCACCGCCGCCGCCGTGGATGCAATGATCTTTGGGTAGATGATCGATGATCGTTCCCACGCTCTGCGTGGGGAATGCAGCCAGGGACGCTCTGCGTCCCAAGAGCAGACGCGGAGCGTCCGGTGAGGCATTCCCACGCAGAGCGTGGGAACGATCTCCGATAAATTCCATCAAGCGCAGCAGGTGCCCGACGCCAACTCCTTGAGAATCGGACAATCCGGCCGATCGTCGCCCTGGCAGTGCTCCACCAGGTCCTGCAACGTATCGCGCAGTTGCCCCAGTTCCAGGATCTTCTGATTCAGCTCATCGATATGTTGGCGCGCCAACGCCTTCACATCCGCGCTGGCCCTTTGCCGGTCCTGCCACAGGGTCAGCAGCTTGCCGACTTCCTCCAGGGAAAACCCCAGGTCCCGCGAACGCTTGATGAACGCCAGGGTGTGCAAATCCTCCTGGCCGTAGATGCGATAGCCACTGTCGGTGCGATGGGCGGCTTTGAGCAGGCCGATGGATTCGTAGTAGCGAATCATCTTGGCGCTCAGCCCGCTATGGCGTGCGGCTTGGCCGATGTTCATGGGCGTTGATCCTCCAGATCCTTGGGTTTCCAAGTCTTCAACAGTAAGGCATTGCTCACCACGCTGACGCTGGACAAGGCCATCGCCGCGCCTGCTAATACCGGGTTGAGCAGGCCGAAGGCCGCCAGGGGAATACCGATCAGGTTATACACAAAGGCCCAGAACAGGTTCTGGCGGATCTTGGCGTAGGTCTTGCGGCTGATTTCCAGGGCGGCCGGCACCAGGCGCGGATCGCCGTGCATCAGGGTGATACCCGCCGCGTGCATCGCCACGTCGGTGCCACCGCCCATGGCAATGCCGATATCGGCGGCGGCCAGGGCCGGGGCGTCATTGATGCCGTCACCGACCATGGCCACTACGCCGGTTTTTTTCAATTCGGCGACGGTGGCTGCCTTGTCGGCGGGCAGCACTTCGGCGTGCACGTCTTCAATACCGAGGGCCTCGGCGACCGCGCGGGCACTGCCGCGATTATCGCCGGTGAGCAAATGGCTGCTGATGTGCCGGGCCTTGAGTTGTTGCACGGCCGCCAGCGCACCAGGCTTGAGGGTGTCACCAAAGGCGAACAAGCCCAGCACTCGTGGGGTTGCGCCTTGCTCGACCAGCCAGGACAAGGTGCGCCCTTCGGCTTCCCAGGCTGCGGCGCGGGTACCCAGTTCGCCCATGCTCAAGCCACTTTCTTCCAGCAGGCGACGATTGCCGAGGGCCAACGGCCGGCCATCAAGCGTGCCGGCGATACCACGACCGGTCAAGGATTGGCTGTCGCTCACATCGGGCACCGTCAACCCCTGTTCCTTGCACGCATCCAGCACGGCCTTGGCCAGCGGGTGTTCACTGCCGCGTTGCAGCGCGCCGGCCTGTTGCAACAGCAACGCCTCGTTGCCATCGACCGCCGCCAGGTGGGCGATTTTCGGCGTACCGGAGGTGAGTGTGCCGGTCTTGTCGAAGACCACGGCGCTCACTTCATGGGCGCGCTCCAGGGCTTCGGCGTCCTTGATCAGGATGCCGTGGCGCGCGGCGACGCCCGTGCCGGCCATGATTGCGGTCGGTGTGGCCAGGCCCAGGGCGCACGGGCAGGCAATCACCAGCACGGCGACGGCATTGATGATCGCAGTCTCCAGGGACGCGCCATACAGCCACCACCCCAGCAAAGTGACCAACGCCAGCACCAGCACGGCCGGGACGAACACCTGGCTGACTTTATCCACCAGTTTCTGGATCGGCGCCTTGGCAGCCTGGGCGTCTTCCACCAGGCGGATGATCCGCGCCAATACGCTTTCGGCGCCAAGGGCCAGGGTACGCACCAGCAGGCGACCTTCACCGTTGATGGCGCCGCCGGTGACCTTGTCGCCGGGCTGTTTCGGTACCGGCAGGCTTTCACCGCTGATCAAGGCTTCATCGGCATGGCTTTGGCCCTCGACGACGTCACCGTCCACCGGGAAGCGCTCGCCGGGTTTGACCAGCACCAGGTCGTTGAGCTTCAGAGCGTTGATGGCGACGTCTTCTTCACGGCCGTCGAGTAGCCGAATTGCCCGTTCGGGGCGCAGGGCTTGCAGGGCGCGGATGGCGCTGGCTGTCTGGCGTTTGGCGCGGCTTTCCAGGTATTTACCCAGCAGCACCAAGGCAATCACTACCGCCGAGGCTTCGAAATACAAGTGCGGCGCCGGGGCGGTGAGCCATTGGTAGACACTCAGGCCATAACCGGCGCTGGTGCCGATGGCCACCAGCAGGTCCATATTGCCGGCGCCGGCGCGCACGGCTTTCCAGGCGGCACTGTAGAAACGTGCGCCAAAGATGAATTGCACCGGTGTGGCCAGGGCGAACTGTGCCCAGGCAGGCAACATCCAATGCATACCGAAGGGTTCCACCAGCATCGGCAGCACCAACGGCAGCGCCAGCAGGACTGCCAGCAGCAGCGCCCAACGCTCGCGGTGCAGGCGCTGGGCCTGGCCGGCCTCGGTGGCCGTTTCGCTTTGGGGCAGGGTGGCGGTGTAGCCGGCCTTATCGACGGCGGCGATCAGCACGCCGGGGTCCATCGGGCCAAGCACTTCAACATGGGCGCGTTCATTGGCCAGATTGACGCTGACGCTCTGAACCCCCGGCACCTTGCCCAGCGCGCGTTCGACACGGCCGGCGCAGCTGGCGCAGGTCATGCCGCTGATGGGCAGGTCAAAGGTGGTGGATCCATTCATGGGGCAGTCCTCCAGAAGACATTGCCCCTAGGATCAACCTTGACCTATGGGGAAGGTCAAGGGCTCAATAGCCCAGTTCGGCGGCCTTGAGGTACATCCCGTCCGGGCCTTGGGCGATGCGCAATTTGCGCACGTCACCGGCCTTGAGCGTGATGTTCTGCGCGGGCGGAGCGAGCAGGCCAGGCAGACAGCCCGGCGACTGCCCTGGCAGCAGTTTCAGGCGCAGTGACACATCGCCAGCAGGCAGGTTGAACGAGGTGGACTCTTCCTGGAACAAGCGGCCGGCCAGTTGATCCTGAATATACAGTCCGATTTCACAGGTGGTCGGCACTTCCAGGCGCTCCCGGGAAATGATCAGCACCGCATAATCTTCTGCGGCAATGGCCTGGGGCGCCGCGGCAGACAAGCTCATCAGGCCGACAAGGGCAAAAAACGAACAGCGCATGGCGAATGCTCCGTGGTTTGAATCAAAGAGGAGTGAAGCTTGGCCTTTGACACCACGGAATACCAGCCCGGCAGAAGTTTTCAGAACTTGACCTTGCCATTGTGGCAAGGTCGAGACTGAGTTCCAGCTTCATCACAGCATCGGTATTTACACAACTTCCGAAGGCTGACAAATCGCCCTGTAGTGAGCGGGCTTGCCCCGCGCTGGGTGGCGAAGCCGCCCCAATAAGGACAACGCCCAATTGCAGATAAACTCGGTCGCCTGGTTTGGGGCGGCTTCGCAGCCCAGCGCGGGGCAAGCCCGCTCACTACAATGATCTAGCTCATCAAGGAGTCGCGTTATGCAAATATTCAGCGTTGAAGGGATGACCTGTGGCCATTGCGTTCGAGCGGTGACCCAGGCGGTGCAGGGCCACGACCCGGCGGCCAGTGTGAAGGTCGACTTGGCGGCAAAGGAGGTTGGGGTCGAGAGCCGGCTGTCTGCCGAGCAAGTGATCGAGCTGATCACGCAAGAGGGCTACAGCGCCAGGCTAGCCTGAGGCGCTCAAAAATAGTTAGCGAGCTATCGTGTTCAATGCGCCCAAGCGCGGCTAGACTATCGGGCTGCCGTCTCACTTGGGTGCCCGATGAACCTTCGCATAATCCTGATTCTGGGAGCCTTGAGCGCTTTTGCGCCGTTGGCGATCGATTTTTACCTGCCAGGCTTCCCGGCCATGGCCAAAGCCTTTGCGACCGATGAAAAGCACATCCAGCTGACCCTGGCGGTGTATTTCGCCGGCCTGGCCATCGGCCAATTGATCTATGGCCCGCTGGCGGATCGCTTTGGTCGACGCGGCCCGCTGCTCAGTGGCGTCATCCTGTTTACCCTGGCGTCCTTCGCCTGCGCCTTTGCGCCGTCCCTGGAATGGCTGATCGGCGCGCGCTTCGTGCAGGCCCTCGGTGGCTGCGCGGGCATGGTGATTTCCCGCGCGGTGGTCAGCGACAAGTGCGATGCGGTGGGCTCGGCCAAAGTGTTTTCCCAACTCATGCTGGTGACAGGCCTGGCGCCGATCCTCGCGCCGCTGGCCGGCGGTTTGATGGTGGGGCTGTGGGGTTGGCAATCGATTTTCCTGGCGCTGTCGATTTTCAGCGTGATGGCCGCCATCGCCGTGGCGGTCGGGCTGCCGGAAACCTTCCCGGCGCATCAGCCGCGCCAGCCATTGTCCGGCTCGCTGCGGCGCTACGCTGCGCTGCTGTCCGACCGGGTTTACCTGGGGTATGCCCTCACCGGCGGTATCTCGATCGCCGGGATGTTCGCCTACATCGCCGGTTCGCCTTTTGTCTTTATCCAACTCTACGGCGTGCCCGCCGAGCATTACGGTTGGCTGTTCGGCTCCAACGCCGCCGGCTTTATCCTGGTGGCGCAAGTGAATGCGCGGTTGCTGGCCAAGCGTGGCCCGGCGTTTCTGCTATCGCGCAGTGTGTGGGTCTACCTGTTGGCGGCGTTGGCGTTACTCGCTATCGCGGCCTTGCGCACCGATGCGTTGTGGCCGTTGCTGGTGCCGCTGTTTATCTGCATCGCCAGCCTGGGCTGCATTCTGCCCAATACCTCGGCGTGTGCCATGAGCGGGCAGGGCGCCAGGGCCGGCAGTGCGTCGGCGTTGCTTGGCTGCATTCAATTTGGCGTGGCGGCCGGGGCCGCGTCGTTGGTGGGGGCGCTGCACGATGGCACCGCCATGCCGATGGCGATGGTCATCACCTTGTGCGGTGTGCTGGCGGTGACGATTGCGATGGCGACCCAGCGCCTGCAACGGGCGAGAGCCTTGCAGGCGCAGGCCTGAGGAACGGCTCAGCCAGCCGCGGAGCGTTGCTGGCTGTTCGGGAAACGATGGGGCGCCTGGATGCGGGCTTGCAGGGTGTCGGCAAAGGCACGGGCCTCAGCCTCGGTGCGGAAGGTGAACGCATCCTTGTCCAGACGCACCTGCCATTTATTGCCTGCGGATTTTGCTAACGCTTTTATCAGGATCTTCATTGCTGACTTCCTCACGTAAAAGAATCGTGGCAAAGGCGGCCAATATAAACCCGAACACGCTCACAAGTATGACAAGGATCAACTCTCTGACTAGCGGTGTCGTCCGTTACCCACAGGGGTAACGGACGCGGCTGACAGCCGTTTTTTCAGAACCCTTCCAGCACGATCTTGCCCTTGGCCTTGCCGCTTTCCAGCAGGGCATGGGCACGCCGCAGATTGGCCGCGCTGATCACACCGAAGTGCTCGCCGAGCGTGGTTTTAAGCGTGCCGGCGTCGATCAGCTCGGCCACGCGATTGAGCAGGTTGTGCTGTTCGATCATGTCCGGCGTCTCGAACATCGAGCGTGTGTACATGAACTCCCAGTGCAGCGACAGGCTCTTGCGCTTGAGCTTGCTGACGTCCAGCGCCTTGGGATCGTCGATCAGCGCCAGCTTGCCCTGGGGTTGCAGGGCTTCCACCAGTTGGTCCAGGTGAAGGTCGGTCTGGGTCAGGCTGGCGACGTGGGTCACCTGCGGGTGGCCGGCGGCTTTCAGCGCCTCGCTCAGCGGTTGGCTATGGTCGATTACCAGGTCGGCGCCGAGGGCCTTGGCCCAGGCTTGGGTCTCGGGGCGCGACGCGCTGCCGATCACCTTCAGGGCAGTAAGCTGGCGCGCGAGCTGGGTCAGGATCGACCCGACCCCGCCGGCGGCGCCGACGATCAGCAGGCTCTGCCCTTCATCTTCTTTGCCTTCGCGCACTTGCAGGCGTTCGAACAGCAACTCCCAGGCGGTGATGGCGGTCAGCGGCAGGGCGGCTGCTTCGGCAAAACCCAGGCTTTTTGGCATATGCCCGACGATGCGCTCGTCCACGGTGTGCAGTTCGCTGTTGCCACCCGGACGCACCAGTGAGCCGGCGTAGAACACCTTGTCACCGGCCTTGAACAGGGTCACTTCGCTGCCGACCGCCTTGACCACGCCGGCCACATCCCAACCCAGCACCTTGGCCGCGCCGTTTTCCGGGGCGACGTTCTGGCGCACCTTGGTGTCCACCGGGTTGACCGAGATGGCTTTGACTTCCACCAGCAGGTCGCGCGGGCCGGCGACGGGCTCCGGCAGTTCGATGTCTTGCAGGGCATCTGGATCGGTGATCGGCAGTGAGGCGTAGTAGGCAATGGCTTTCATGAGGGCTCCGGGAAAAGGGCGTATCACCTGTAGGAGCGAGCTTGCTCGCGAAAAACTCATGGACGCCGCGTTAAACCGGATGCGCTGCGTCATCGTTGACGATTTTCGCGAGCAAGCTCGCTCCTACAGAAAAGGGCTGTGATCAGGCAAGAAACTGCAGGCGCTTGAGTTCGAAATGTTCGATCACATCGGCGGCCTGGGCGCGAAAGCTCTGGATATGCGCGCTCTGGTCGTGGTCGGCCAGTGCCGCGTCGTCGCTCCAGCGTTCGAGCATGTAGAAGGTTTCGGGGTGTTGCAGGTCCTGGTGCAGGTCGTATTGCTCGCAACCGGCCTCAAGGCGGGTGGGTTCCAGCAGGCCGCGCAGCAGTGTTTCCAGGGTGGCCTGCTGTCCCGGCTTGGCGATCAGCGTGGCGATGACGTTAAAGGCTGTGGACATATTCAGCTCCAGATACGTGATGAACGGCATGCACGGATGATTAGCTATTTATCGACGGGATAAAAGCGGCTAAAACAGAGGGCTGTTTCAATAAAATTTTGATAATGAGTGGAAATGCATGCTGCGCTTTGATGATTTGCAGTTGTTTGTGCGTGCGGCTGACCTGGGTAGTCTGTCGGCGGCGGCACGGGTGATGGACCTGTCGCCAGCAGTGGCCAGTGCAGCGCTCAAGCGTATCGAACAGCACCTGGGTGCGCGCTTGCTGGCGCGTTCCACCCGCAGTCTGCGCCTGACCGCCGAAGGCGAGGGTTTCCTGACCTATGCGCGCGCTGCGTTGGGCTCGCTGGACGAAGGGCGACGTTTGCTGGCCAGCGGCCAGGATCATGTCAGTGGCGTGCTGCAACTGTCGGCCCCTTCGGATTTCGGGCGCAACCAACTGCTGCCGTGGCTGGACGAATTCCAGCGTGAGTACCCGCAACTGAGTGTGCGTCTGCTGCTGGGTGATCGGATTGCCGATCTGTTCCGACAGCCGGTGGACATCGCGCTGCGCTACGGAGAGCCCGAGGATTCCAGCCTTGTCGCTCTGCCCGTGGCGCCGGGCAATGTTCGCGTGCTGTGCGCGTCGCCCGGTTATCTGGCGCGCCACGGCGAGCCGCGGCACCTGGAGCAACTGGCCCAGCACAATTGCCTGCTGTACATGCTCGGCAGCCGGGTCCACGACCATTGGCGCTTTCACGACGGTAAACGCGAAGTCAGCCTGACAGTCACCGGCGATCGTTTCAGTGACGATGCCGACGTGGTCCGCCGCTGGGCGGTGGCGGGTGTCGGCATTGCCTACAAGTCCTGGCTGGATGTGAGTGCCGACGTGCTGGCCGGGCGCTTGCGCCTGATCCTGCCTGAGCTGCGGGGCGAGCGCACGCCGCTCAACCTGCTGTGTGCCCACCGTGCGCAACTGAGCAAACCTATCAACCTGTTGCGTGAAATGCTCGTGTCCCGCTGTGCGACGTTGACTGCGCAACTGCCGGAACGATCCAGCCCGACGTAACACCTTCCATCAAAGCCGGAAATTTCACTCAAGCCCTGTCCTTATCCGAGCTGTCAGACGCCATGGAACCGGCGGTTTACGCCCCTATACTTTGGCGCCAACCTCAGCAAAAAAATAAATCGACAGGGAGTGAAGGATGGACGCCGTACCTTGCATCAGTCAGATCGCCAGCTTGCTCGCCGAGCCCAAACGCACCGCCATGTTGTGGGCCTTGATGGATGGTTCGACCAGGTCACCGGCAGAATTGGCGGCACTTGCCGGCTTGTCATCGACATCCGCCAACGCACATCTGGCGCGACTGACCGCAGGTGGTCTGCTGCGGGTGGAGACCCGGCGTGGCAAGCGCGTGTTTCGCGTCGCCGCGCCGGATGTCAGCGCCGCCATCGACGCCTTGGCCAGGACCACCATGGCCTGTGCCGCACGCAGCGCGCCGGACACTTCGCCGCCGACCCTGGCTGCCCCGCCGTTGTTGCGTCATGCCCGGCTGTGCAATGGCCATCTCGGCGGGGAGCTGGGCGGGCAGTTATATCAACATCTGCTGGAGGCCGGATGGATCGAGCGCTACGAGCAGCGCACCGATGTGACGGTCAAGGGCGCGCAGCACTTGGCAGGGCTGGGGATTTTCACCCAGGCATTGACGTCGCCGCTGGTGTGTAACTGTTTCGACTGGAGCCAGGCGCAACCGCATCTGGGCGGTGCGTTGGGGGCAGGGTTGTTGCAACTGTTTTTACAGTCGAACTGGATCAGTGTGATCAACGAGTCGCAGGCGTTGCAGGTTCATGATGCCGGGCGGCTGGAAATTGCCCGTTTGGCCTTGCCAGGCTGACGGGGTATCTACACATCTTCGTAGTGAGCGGGCTTGTCCCGCGCTGGGTGGCGAAGCCGCCCCAATAAGACGCCGCCGAGTTCCAGATAAATCCAGCTCGCCTGGTTTGGGGCCGCTTCGCAGCCCAGCGCGGGCAAGCCCGCTCACTACAGATGCTCGCATGCCCTCAAAAAAGAGGTGTAGATACCTTTTGCTATCGCAGGCAAGCCGGTTCCCACAGGTTGGAGCGCGTTTATCCGTTACGGCTTGATCAACCTGGCATCCAGGCTGTTCTGCGCCAGGCGTTTGGCCTGGTCCTGGGTCATGCCCAGCGAGGTATACAGCGCGTGGAAGTTCTCGGTGACATAACCGCCGAAGTAGGCGGGGTCATCCGAGTTCACCGTGACCTTCACGCCACGCTCGAGCATGTCGAGGATGTTGTGCTGGGCCATGTCGTCGAACACGCAAAGCTTGGTGTTGGACAGTGGGCAGACCGTCAGCGGGATCTGTTCGTCGATGATCCGTTGCATCAGGCGTTCGTCTTCGATGGCACGCACACCATGGTCGATACGCTGGATTTTCAGCAGGTCGATGGCTTCCCAGATGTACTCGGGCGGGCCTTCTTCGCCGGCGTGGGCGACGGTCAGGAAGCCTTCGTGGCGGGCGCGGTCAAACACACGCTGGAACTTGCTCGGCGGGTGGCCCATCTCGGAGCTGTCCAGGCCGACGGCCACGAACGCGTCACGGAACGGCAGGGCCTGGTCCAGGGTTTTCTCGGCTTCGGCTTCGCTCAGGTGACGCAGGAAGCTGAGGATCAAACCGCTGGTGATGCCCAGTTGCTGCTCGCCATCTTTAAGTGCAGCGGCGATGCCGTTGAGCACCACTTCGAACGGCACGCCACGGTCGGTGTGGGTTTGCGGGTCGAAGAAAGGTTCGGTGTGGATCACGTTCTGTGCTTTGCAGCGCAGCAGGTAGGCCCAGGTCAGGTCGTAGAAATCCTGTGAGGTGCGCAGCACATCCGCGCCCTTGTAATACAGGTCGAGAAATTCTTGCAGGTTGTTGAAGGCGTAGGCCTTGCGCAGGGTTTCGACGTCGTTCCACGGCAGCGCAATCTTGTTGCGCTCGGCCAGGGCGAACAGCAGCTCCGGCTCCAGGGAGCCTTCCAGGTGCAGGTGCAATTCAGCCTTGGGCAGGGCATTGAGCCAATCGTACATTTTCTAAATTCTCATCAGGTGCAATGGCGGCATTCTACAGGCCATGGCTGAAATAATCGGTAAAACCTGACCAGCAGGAGAGTTTTGGTTTTTTCTACGCAATAGCGGCCCGACCTAAGATGTAACGAAACGTTAGCGGCTTGGCGCAGTCTGTACCCCATCAATGACTGATTTGCCGTTTGGTAAGGCCCCCCATGCTCACATCCCTCAAGCAAGAAAAATTCATGCTGCTGGCGCTGATCGCCGCCATCGCCGCTTACCCGCTGGAGCACTGGATGCTGCACAGCGGGCAAGTGGTGGCGCTGGTTGCCGGGCTCGCGCTGATTGGTTTCATCGTGATGGCATCGATGCGCGTGGCCCATCACGCCGAGCAGCTTGCCGAAAAAGTCGGCGATCCCTACGGCACCATGATCCTCACCCTGGCAGCGGTGCTGGTGGAAGTGGTGATCCTGGCGATCATGATGAGCAATGAACCGTCGCCGACGCTGGTGCGTGACACTATTTATTCGGCGGTGATGCTCGACATCAACGGCATTCTGGGCCTGGCCGCGCTGATGGGCGGTATCAAGCATGGCGAACAGTCCTACAACGATGATTCGGCACGCACCTACAGTGTGATGATCCTCACTGCCATGGGCGTGTCGATGGTGGTGCCGGAGTTTATCCCCGAAGCCGACTGGAAAATTTACTCAGCCTTCACCATTGGCGCGATGGTGGTGCTGTACACCCTGTTCCTACGCATGCAGGTTGGGCCGCACAGTTACTTCTTCAGCTACAGCTACCCGGAAAAACGTCGTAAGAAAGTGCCGGAAGAAGAGCACGCGCCGGCGGTCAGCCTGGCGTTTTCAATCGGCACCCTGGTGTTTGGCGTAATCGTGATCGGCGCATTGGCCGAAGTGATGTCCAAGACCTTGGACCTAGGCCTGGAGGGCACCGGGGCTCCGCCGGTGGTCACAGCGATTGTGGTGGCGGCCATTTCGGCGGCGCCGGAGATCTTGACGGCATTGCGCGCGGCCTTGGCGAACCGCATGCAGTCGGTGGTGAATATCGCGCTGGGTGCTTCGTTGTCGACGGTGATCCTGACGGTGCCGGTAATGGAGGCCATGGCGCTTTATACCGGCCAACCGTTCCAGATGGCGATGACGCCGGTGCAGACCGTGATGGTGTTTATTACGCTGATTGTCAGCGCGATCAACCTCAACGATGGTGAAACCAACGCCATCGAAGGGATGACTCATTTTGTGTTGTTTGCGACCTTTATCATGTTGTCGTTGCTGGGGGTGTAGGCACCGAAGAACTCAATGTGGGAGCGGGGTTGTGTGGGAGCTGGCTTGCCTGCGATGCAACCAACTCGGTTTTTCCGCTGCACCGAGTTGATGCTATCGCAGGCAAGCCAGCTCCTACAGAAGACGATTCCCCATTGTGATCGGCGTTCGGATCAGGTCCCGGCGATCAGGTCCCGTGCCGCCTGGCTGTGATCAGCGATCAAGCCTTTGAGGTCCAGGCCTTCCACTTGGCCGTCGATCACGCGCCACTTGCCGGCGATCATCACCCGGTCCGCCCGGTCCGCGCCGCACAACAGAAGCGCCGAGATCGGATCGTGGCTGCCGGAGAAACGCAGCTCGTCGAGTTTGAACAGCGCCAGGTCGGCCTGTTTGCCGACAGCCAATTCCCCAATATCCGTACGCCCCAGCAACTGCGCCGAGCCTTTGGTCGCCCAGCCCAGCACGCCTTCGGGGGTGATTTTTTGCGCACCGTAACGCAGGCGCTGGATGTAAAGGGCCTGGCGTGCTTCAAGGATCATGTTCGACGCATCGTTGGAGGCGGAGCCGTCCACGCCCAGGCCGATAGGCGCGCCCGCCGCGAGCAGGTCCAGGGTGGGGCAGATGCCGGACGCCAGGCGCATGTTCGAGCTTGGGCAATGGCAGACGCCGGTGCCGGCCGCGCCCAGGCGCGCGATTTCGTCCGGGTTGAAGTGAATGCCATGGGCCAGCCAGGTGCGTGGGCCGAGCCAGCCGACGCTGTCCAGGTAATCCACGGTGCGCAGGCCGAAGCGTTGCAGGCAGAAGTCTTCCTCGTCGAGGGTTTCCGCCAGGTGAGTGTGCAGGCGCACATCCAGGTGGTTGGCCAGTTCGGCACTGGCTTGCATGATTTGCGGGGTGACCGAGAACGGCGAGCAGGGCGCCAGGGCGATCTGGATCTGCGCGCCGTCGCCGCGCTGGTGGTATTCGCGGATCAGGCGCTGGCTGTCCTCGAGGATGACTTGACCCTGTTGCACGGTCTGCTGCGGAGGCAAGCCGCCGTCGGCTTCGCCCAGGCTCATGGAGCCGCGGGTGAGCATGGCGCGCATGCCCAATTCGCGCACGCTCTGGACCTGAATATCGATGGCGTTTTCCAGGCCGTCGGGGAACAGATAATGATGGTCCGCCGCCGTGGTGCAGCCGGACAGCAGCAATTCAGCGAGTGCCACCTTCGACGCCAGGGCGAGTTTCTCCGGCGTCAGCCGCGCCCAGACCGGGTACAGGGTTTTCAACCAGGGGAATAACGGCTGGTTGACCACCGGTGCCCAGGCGCGGGTCAGGGTTTGATAGAAATGATGGTGAGTGTTGATCAAGCCCGGAAGGACCACATGGTCGCGAGCATCGAACACCTGGCCGCAAGGCACGGCAGGTTCGCGCCCCCAGCCCAGCACTTCGGTGATCACACCGTCTTGCAGCACCAGGCCGCCACGGGCGTCGAGGCCGTTGGCAGTGAAAATCGCGAGGGGGTTTTTTAACCAGATACGGGTCGCAGGCATTGGCCGGCTCCTCTGAATGATGGGTTCAGGTTTGCCAGCTCAGTGTTGCCCTGTCTGCTGATCCAGGGTCGCCGGTAAGGGCGCAGGCGGGAGTCTACCTTTGTAGGAGCGAGCTTGCTCGCGAAAATCGTCAACGATAACGCGAGCTGTCTGGTTTAACGCAGTGCCTGGCGGTTCTTCGCGAGCAAGCTCGCTCCTACGGTAGGGCGCGGGTCACCAGGCGATGGTGTCGCCTTTGTAATCGATGAAGTGATGGCCGCCTTTGCCAGTGTAGGCATTCACCTGATCCACCAGGCCGCGCACGCTGGTGTCGACATCGATATGCGCGTTTTCGCCGCCCATGTCGGTCTTCACCCAGCCCGGATGCAGCGACAACACGGTGAGCTTATGGTCGCCCAGTTGGGTGACGAAGCTGTTGGTCATGGAGTTGAGCGCCGCCTTGCTGGCCTTGTACAGCGCCATATCCGAACCGTCCGGGATGGCCACGCTGCCCAGGACCGAACTCATGAAGGCCAGCACGCCACTGTCCTTGCGGATCTGCCCGACAAAGCGCTGGGCCAGGTTGATCGGCGCCACGGCGTTGGTGAAAAACAGTTGGCCGACTTCCGCGAGGGTGGCGTGGCCGGGTTCCTGATTGGCGGGGCCCTTGACGCCGGCATTGACGAACAGCAGGTCGAAGGTGCGGTCCTTGAGGCGCTGGTTCAGGGCGATCACGGCTTGTTGATCGTCCATGTCGAGTTTCTCGATCTGGACCGGGCCGACGGCTTTGAGGGCATCAGCCTTGCCTGGGTCGCGCACGGTGGCGGTCACGTGCCAACCATCCTGGATCAGTTGCTTGACCAGTCCAAGGCCCAGCCCGCGTGAGGCGCCGATGATCAATGCGGTTTTTGGCGTAGACATGAAAGCTTCCTTTAAGCGTCGCGGTTCAGGGAGGTCACATTAGCAGTTTCAGCGTTGGAGCAGGATGCGCCCACGGCTCAGGTCGGCCAGTTGGTTTTGCAGGGTGTCGATATGCGCTTCACCTAAGGCGAGTTGCAACTCGACGCCGTTGGCCGTGAAGATTTCTTCCAGCACCAGCCCACCGAGTTCGACAACGCGCAGTTTCACCAGGTTCAGCTCGGCGAACCCGCAGGCGCAACGCAAGGCGACGCGGCTGATCAGTTCAATGCGCTCGGCATTTTGCAGGCACTTATTCGCGCCGCCGCCGTAGGCACGGGCGAGTCCGCCGGTGCCCAATTGGATACCGCCGTACCAGCGAATCACCAGCACCGCGACTTGATCGAAACCCTGCGCTTCGATGGCTGCCAGGATGGGGCGCCCGGCAGTGCCGCCGGGTTCGCCGTCGTCATTGCTGCGGTACTGGTCGGCCAGCTTCCAGGCCCAGCAATTGTGCGTGGCGTTCAGGTCGCTGTGCTGCTGGAAAAACGCCTGTGCTTCCTGCGGGCTGGTGATCGGTGCGGCGAGGGTGATAAAGCGGCTTTTGCGTATTTCTTCGCGAAACTCGCAAAGGCCGGTCAGGGTGAAAGGCATAAGTCGCTTCGTTTATTGGGCCGGCTTGATGCCGCAGCCCTTGAGGATGATGTGGATCAGGTTGGTACCGGCGTCTTCCATGTCCTGCTTGGTCAGTTTGGTGCGACCGGTGACGCGGCAGATCTGGGTGGCGAAGTCGGCGTAGTGCTGGGTACTGCCCCACAGCAGGAAGATCAGGTGCACCGGGTCGACGGGGTCCATCTTGCCGGCGTCGATCCAGGCCTGGAACACCGCAGCCCGGCCACTGAACCAGGCGCGGTAGTCCTGGCCGAAATATTCGGTGAGGCATTCGCCGCCGCTGATGATCTCCATGGCGAAGATCCGCGAGGCCTGGGGTTGGCGCCGCGAGAACTCCATCTTGGTGCGGATATACCGAGTCAGGGCCACGGCCGGGTCATCCTCGGCGGTCAGCGCGTTGAAGGTGCTGTCCCACAGTTCGAGGATATTGCTGAGCACCGCGACATACAGGCCCAGCTTGTTGGTGAAGTAATAATGCAAGTTGGCCTTCGGCAGCCCGGCGCTGGCAGCAATGGTATTCATGCTGGTGCCTTTGTAGCCATGGCGCGCGAATTCGTCTTCAGCAGCCTGCAGAATCGCTTGTTCGTTCTTTTGCCGAATGCGGCTGGCCGGCTTACTGGCGTGGTTGCTATGGGCAGGAACTTCGAGGCTCATGGAGGTTTCCGTGCTGATCGATAGAGACGACGTGTGCACAGATAACCCACCCTCAAGCCTCAGACAAGTCCTGATGCAATAAAACCGTCAAAGCGGTTCCAGGCTGTCGCTTTCCGGCGCTTTGTTTGCGGCAGCGGTGGGGGCCTTGCTCTCGGGCAGCAGCAGGCACAACACGATGGCAGTCAGCCCGCCGCTGGTAATGGCCGAGTCAAACAGGTTCTGCACCAGTGTCGGCATCAGGTGCAGCAGGTTCGGCTGGGCGGCGATGCCCAGGCCGACGCCAAACGAGGTGGCGATGATCAGCATGCTGCGCCGGTCCAGCGGTGCCTGGGCAAGAATGCGCACGCCGGCGGCGGCCACGCTGCCGAACATCACCAGGGTCGCGCCGCCCAGCACCGGCTTGGGAATTTGTTGCAACACGGCACCAATCAACGGAAACAAGCCGAGGCAAAACAGCACCACGCCGATGTACAGGCCCACGTAGCGGCTGGCCACGCCGGTGAGTTGGATCACGCCGTTGTTCTGGGCGAAGGTGGTGTTGGGGAAGGCGCTGAACGTGGCGGCGATCATGCAACTGACGCCATCGCCGAGTACGCCGCCTTTGAGCCGGCTTATATAAGAAGGGCCGCTGATGGGTTGGCGGGCAATCATGCAATTGGCGGTGAGGTCGCCGACGGTTTCGATGCTGCTGATCAGATAAATCAGCGCGATTGGCAGGAAGGCGCTCCAGTCGAAGCTGAAACCGAAGCGAAACGGAATCGGCAGACTGATCAGAGGCAGGTCCGGCAGGGCTTGAGGCACGAGTTTGCCGCTGAACCAGGCGGCCAGGCTGCCGAGCGCCAGGCCGATGATGATTGCCGAGAGGCGCACCCAAGGTGTGTTGGAACGGTTGAGCAGAATGATCGTCAACACCACGAACAGGCCCAGTGCCAGGTTGGTCGGGGCGCCGAAGTCGGGGGCATTGAAACCGCCGCCAAGGTCGGTGATGCCCACTTTGATCAGGCTGATACCGATCAGGGTAATGACGATCCCGGTCACCAACGGCGTGATGACGCGACGCAGTTGGCCGATAAAACGGCTCAACACGATCTGCACCACGGCGCCGAAAAAGCACACCCCAAAGATCATCGCCATGATGTCTTCCGGGCTGCCTCCGCGTTGTTTCACCAGGAAGCCCGCCGACAACACCGCGCCAAGAAACGCGAAGCTGGTGCCCTGCAGGCAGATCATCCCGGCGCCGATTCCAAATGGCCTACGCGCCTGGATGAAGGTGCCCACCCCGGAAACCATCAGCGCCATGCTGATCAGGTAGGGCAAATACGCCGTGAGGCCCAGCGTCGAACCGATGATCAAGGGCGGGGTGATAATCCCGACAAAGGCCGCCAGTACATGTTGCAGTGCGGCCAGGAAAGCCGGGGCAGGTTTTGGGCGGTCATTGAGGCCGTAGATCAGGTCGCTGGGGCTGGAGGATTCTGGTGGCATGGCGGGCAAACTCGGGTCGGACGGTTCTAGGTCCCTGTGCGCTTGCAAAAAGCTGTCCAGTTGCTCAGCTTTTCGCGCCAGGGCAGAGTTAGCGCGTGCCTGCCAGGCTTTCAAGGAAGCTTTCGAGCACCAAATGGGGGCGCCGGCCCTTGCGCGTGACCGATGCGAGGCTTAAATCGTAAAAACGTGTAGCCGGTTTCAGCGCGCGCAGTCGGCCTTGTTGTACCCAGAGGCTGGCGTAGTGGTCGGGCAGGTAGCCGATGTAGCGGCCGGTGAGGATCAGGAATGCCATGCCTTCTCGGTCCGAAGCGCTGGCCGTGCAATTGAGTGCTTGGTAATGGGCCTGGATTTCGGCGGGCAACCGGAACGTCGGGGCGATGGCGTCCTGATCATCGATGCGCGCGTCATCCAGCTGCTTGTCGTCGGCGTAGAACAGCGGGTGGCCGACGGCGCAGTAGAGCAGCGAACGCTCGCTGTACAGCGGCTGGTATTCCAACCCCGACAGGGCACTGGCCTGGGGCACCACGCCAACATGCAGACGGCCGTCGAGTACGCCTTGCTCGACTTCGTTGGGGGCGATCATGCGGATCTGGATCTGCACGTCCGGGCCGCGCTCCTTCAACTGCGCAAGCGCATGGGTGATGCGCATGTGGGGCAGGGTGACGAGGTTGTCGGTGAGGCCGATGATCAATTCGCCGCGCAAATGCTGGTGCAGGCCGTTGACCTCGGTGCGGAAACTTTCCAGGGCACTCAAGAGTTGCAGGGCCGACTGGTAGACCTCGCGGCCCTCCTCGGTCAGGGAAAAACCGGCGCGGCCGCGTTGGCACAGCCTTAGTCCGAGGCGTTGTTCGAGATCACTCATTTGCTGGCTGATGGCCGAACGGCCTATGCCCAGGACGGTTTCTGCCGCTGAAAAGCCGCCGCATTCCACCACACTGCGAAAGATGCGCAGCAAGCGGATATCGAAGTCGCTGACTTGGGCCAGGGGATCGGGTCGACGGCTGCTCATAGTTTAGTGAAGGCCTGACTGAAGGTTAGAAGAGTTGAATTTCACCGACTTTATCGCCGTGGCAATTTAGCTGCAACAACGCTTTCAATCCCGACGCTGCCTGTTGCCTTGCGAGGTTTTGCTGATGAACATGCCCGAAAACGCCCCATCGTCCCTGGCCAGCCAATTGAAGCTGGACGCGCACTGGATGCCGTACACCGCCAACCGTAACTTCCAGCGTGACCCGCGCCTTATCGTGGCCGCAGAAGGTAGCTGGTTGACGGACGATAAGGGGCGCAAGGTCTATGACTCGTTATCAGGCCTGTGGACATGCGGCGCCGGGCATACGCGCAAGGAAATCCAGGAGGCGGTCGCCAAGCAACTGGGAACGTTGGACTACTCGCCTGGCTTCCAATACGGTCATCCGCTGTCCTTCCAGTTGGCGGAAAAGATCACCGACCTGACCCCTGGCAGCCTGAACCATGTGTTCTTCACCGACTCCGGCTCCGAGTGCGCCGATACCGCGGTGAAAATGGTGCGTGCGTACTGGCGCCTGAAAGGCCAGGCCACCAAGACCAAGATGATCGGTCGCGCCCGTGGCTACCATGGTGTGAATATCGCCGGTACCAGTCTGGGCGGCGTCAACGGCAACCGTAAGATGTTTGGTCAGGCGATGATGGACGTCGACCATCTGCCGCACACGCTGCTGGCGAGCAATGCCTTCTCCCGCGGGATGCCGGAGCAGGGCGGTATCGCACTGGCCGATGAACTGCTCAAGCTGATCGAGCTGCACGATGCATCGAACATTGCCGCGGTGTTTGTCGAGCCGATGGCCGGCTCCGCTGGCGTGCTGGTGCCGCCGCAGGGTTATCTCAAGCGTCTGCGTGAAATCTGCGATCAGCACAACATCCTGCTGGTGTTCGACGAAGTGATCACCGGCTTCGGCCGCACCGGCTCGATGTTCGGTGCCGACAGCTTCGGCGTGACCCCTGACCTGATGTGCATCGCCAAGCAAGTCACCAACGGCGCGATCCCGATGGGCGCGGTGATCGCCAGCAGCGAGATCTATCAAACCTTCATGAACCAGGCGACGCCTGAGTACGCGGTGGAATTCCCCCACGGTTACACCTACTCGGCGCACCCGGTAGCTTGTGCCGCTGGGCTGGCGGCACTGGACCTGTTGCAGAAGGAAAACCTGGTGCAGAGCGTGGCCGAAGTCGCGCCGCACTTTGAGAATGCGCTGCACGGTTTGAAAGGCAGCAAAAACGTGATCGACATTCGCAACTACGGGCTGGCCGGCGCGATCCAGATTACACCGCGTGACGGTGATGCGATCGTGCGTCCATTCGAGGCCGGCATGGCCTTGTGGAAAGCCGGTTTCTACGTACGCTTTGGCGGTGACACCCTGCAGTTCGGGCCAACCTTCAACAGCAAGCCGCAGGACCTGGATCGCCTGTTCGATGCGGTCGGCGAAGTGCTGAACAAGATCGACTGATTTCTCCTTCTATATAGAACAACTTTTCAGGAGCCCTGCATGAGCCTTATCCAGCATTTGATCAACGGTGAGTTGGTCAACGACAGCGGTCGCAGCGCCGACGTGTACAACCCGTCCACCGGCCAGGTGATTCACCAGGTGCCATTGGCCAGTCGTGAAACCATTCAACAAGCGATCGATTCGGCCAAGGCCGCTTTCCCTGCCTGGCGCAATACGCCGGCGGCCAAGCGCGCCCAAGTGATGTTCCGTTTCAAGCAATTGCTGGAGCAGAATGAAGCGCGTATTTCGCAGTTGATCAGCGAAGAGCACGGCAAGACCCTGGAAGATGCCGCCGGTGAGTTGAAGCGCGGCATCGAAAACGTGGAGTACGCGTGCTCTGCGCCGGAGATTCTGAAGGGCGAGTACAGCCGTAACGTAGGACCGAACATTGATGCCTGGTCGGATTTCCAGCCGCTGGGTGTAGTGGCGGGTATCACGCCGTTCAACTTCCCTGCGATGGTGCCCCTGTGGATGTACCCGTTGGCGATTGTCTGCGGTAACTGTTTCATCCTGAAACCCTCGGAGCGCGATCCAAGTTCGACGCTGCTGATTGCACAGTTGCTGCAGGAAGCGGGTTTGCCCAAAGGTGTGTTGAGCGTGGTCCATGGTGACAAGGGCGCGGTGGATGCATTGATCGAAGCGCCGGAAGTAAAAGCGCTGAGTTTCGTGGGCTCGACGCCGATTGCCGAATACATTTATTCCGAAGCGACCAAGCGCGGCAAACGCGTGCAGGCGCTGGGTGGGGCGAAGAACCACGCGGTGCTGATGCCGGATGCGGATCTGGATAACGCCGTGAGCGCATTGATGGGTGCGGCGTACGGTTCCTGTGGTGAGCGTTGCATGGCGATTTCGGTTGCGGTGTGCGTGGGCGACCAGGTGGCAGATGCGTTGATTGCCAAGCTGGTGCCGCAGGTCAAGGCGCTGAAGATCGGCGCGGGCACGTCTTGCGGCCTGGATATGGGGCCGTTGGTGACTGGCCAGGCGCGTGACAAGGTCAGTGGCTATATAGAAGACGGTGTGGCGGCGGGCGCGGAGTTGGTCGTCGATGGGCGCGGCTTGAGTGTCGCCGGGCATGAACAGGGTTTCTTCCTCGGTGGCAGCCTGTTTGATCGTGTGACGCCGCAGATGCGCATCTATAAGGAAGAGATCTTCGGGCCGGTATTGTGCGTGGTCAGGGTCGATAGCCTGGAAGCGGCGATGCAGCTGATCAATGATCATGAATACGGTAACGGTACCTGCATCTTCACCCGTGACGGTGAAGCGGCGCGTCTGTTCTGTGATGAGATCGAAGTGGGCATGGTGGGCGTGAACGTTCCACTGCCGGTGCCGGTGGCGTATCACAGCTTTGGTGGCTGGAAACGTTCGCTGTTTGGCGACCTGCATGCCTATGGGCCGGATGGGGTGCGTTTCTATACCCGTCGCAAGGCGATTACCCAGCGCTGGCCGCAACGGGCCAGTCATGAAGCGTCGCAATTTGCTTTTCCCAGTCTTTAACGTTTGCCAGGATGCCGGCCCCTTGGGGCCGGCTTTCGCGTTTTCAGGGATTTTTTGACCGATATGACAGAATTGTGAAAAAAGCTGTTGACGGCAGATTCTGGGAGTCTATAATTCGCCCCACTTCCGGCGCAGTCGAAACGGAAAACTCCTTGGTAAACAAAGAGTTATGCAGGATTCGACAGCGACCTGCTTCAGTTCATCGAAGCCCAGAAGGAGTTGGTAGAGCGGTGTTGTCTGGCTCTATTAACGTTTCGATCTTCTCGGTCGAAAGCGGAGAAAAAGAGGTGTTGACAGCAGCGTGTAACGCTGTAGAATTCGCCTCCCGCTAACGAGAGATCGGAGGCGCAAGTGGTTGAAGTTGTTGAAGAATTCTTCGAAAACTTCTGAAAATAATCACTTGACAGCAAATGAGGCTGCTGTAGAATGCGCGCCTCGGTTGAGACGAAAGATCTTAACCAACCGCTCTTTA
>NZ_MNPW01000014.1 GCF_001983175.1 Pseudomonas cedrina subsp. cedrina | reverse complement strand
CACTCGGTGCCTCGCCTAGGCTCGGCATGCCCGTAATCCGACATTGATTTGGGGGGCCGCCGCCACGCGCCATCCATGGCGCGGGGCGGCTAAACCGGCGTCCTGCCGGTTTACCCCCCAAATCAATGTCGAATTACGGCCAGCGTGGTTGACGGGGCGCCCCAGATCAAGATCAAAAACAAAGCGCGGCGGCCTTAGAGCCGACCGGTATTGATGTCGAACTCGGTTCAAAATGTGGGAGCTGTCGAGCCCCAGCGAGGCTGCGAAGGCGGCGGCACTGCTGGCATTTTGGTCGCCTGACCCACCGCTTTCGCAGCCTCGCTAAAGCTCGACAGCTCCCACAGGGAGATTGGTCAACTGAAAGTTGTGTAGATACCTATGCTGCGATAACGGTGGGTCAGAACCGAACAGGCAAGCTGACCCACCGTTATCGCAGGCAAGCCAGCTCCCACATTGGGATTGTGGTGTAGCTTGCATCGAGTCAGGCTCGCAGTTCGAATTCGGCGCTGCCCAAACGCTCCCCGTTCACCAATACATCTACCACATGCCTGCCCGGATAATGCCGGCGCGTCGTTAATTCGCGGATATGCTGCTCGCGCCGGAGGCTGTGATGCTCGCCCGCGCCGAGTGTAAACGCCTTGAGTTTGAAGACTTTGGCGGCGCTATGGCCGGCGCTTTTTACATAGTGGATCGCATAATCCACCACCAGTTTCTGTGGGGCGGCGGCGGTGGACTCGAGCGAGAACGACAGGTTTATCCGTTCCCCCAGGTTGATCACCGCCGGTGTCACGCTTAACCGATGAAGCGTCACCTCGGCCCTGGCCCCGGCGCCCATGATCGTCAGGGCGCGGCTGTTGCCTTGCTTGATCAGGCTACGCAGTGCATGGCGGGCGATCCAGGCCGTGTGAGGGTGCTCCAGGTTC
Source organism: Pseudomonas cedrina subsp. cedrina (assembly GCF_001983175.1). Taxonomy (GTDB): domain Bacteria; phylum Pseudomonadota; class Gammaproteobacteria; order Pseudomonadales; family Pseudomonadaceae; genus Aquipseudomonas; species Aquipseudomonas cedrina. Next base: position 207,583 of record NZ_MNPW01000014.1, on the reverse strand, counting down.
CAGCTCTCGATCAGGCTGAGCACCCAGTCCGGGTGGTCCTTGGTGATGTCGTTGAGGTGGTTGGCCACGGACTTGCGCACATACAGGCTGTGGTCGGCCTTGAGATTGTCCAGGATCGCGGCGCACAGCTCAGGGTTGGCCTGCACCTGAGCCAGGCGGAACGACCAGGGCAAGCGCGGTCGCGAGCCTTCGCTGGCGAGGCGGCGCACGTGTTCGTCAGCGTCCAGCGACCATGCCTGCATCACCGCCAACGTGCGCTGCAAGTCGTGAAGCAGAAAGGGGCGGACGGCAAATTCGGCGGAGCCAAAAGGGGTGAAGTATTTGAGCGCGGCCATGGAGCGCTCGAAATCGTCGCGCCCGTAACTCGCGACGAAGTGCGGCAGGAACAGGCTGACAAACGCGCTGTTCAGACGCGGTGCCAGCGCATAAAGCAGCTTGAGGGTTTGCGCGTAATCCAGCGGTATCACCGCATGCAGGCTCTCGCTGACCCGTGCCATGCGCTGCATTACCGACAGCTCGGCCAGCCCTGACTTTGCGTGCTGGAGGAAGCCCTTGGCGTCGAACGCCGGGTACACCGCCGTCATCTCGTCGGCGATGTGGTGCAGGCGTTCGACGTTGAAGATTTCCTTGAGGGCCGGAGCGCTTTGGTCAGTCATCGTGATTCCATAGGGGGTGTCAGAGAAACCAGCGATATTCCCGCGCATGGATCTCCTGCTGGAAGGCCAGGTGGTCCTGGCGTTTGTTCTCGCAGTACACGTCGACAAATTCAGCGCCCAGCTTATCGCGCAACACCGGCTGATGCTGCATGGCGCGTACGGCGTCGAGCATTTCCAAAGGAAAGTCGGTGCCGCTGGTGCGGTCTTCGTTCAGCGGCGCGATGGGGTCGCGCTTGGCTTGCAGGCCATGTTCCAGGCCAACCAGGATGGCTGCCAGCACCAGGTACGGATTGGCGTCGGCACTGGCCAGGCGGTGTTCGATGCGCAGGTTGCGCGGGTCGGACTCGGGGATGCGCACGCAGGCGTCGCGGTCTTCAAAGCCCCAGCTGGCGCGGGCTGCCGCATTTACCGTGGCGCCCAGGCGGCGGAAAGCGTTGTGGTTGGGCGAGAAGATCGGCATGCAATGGGGCAGCAATTCCAGGCAGCCCGCCACGGCATGGCGCAGCGCCTGTTGCTGGTGCGCCGCCAGCAGGTTATTGCCCGCGCCGTCGTACAGGCTCACATGCACGTGCATGCCGCTGCCGGGGTGTTGCAGGTAGGGCTTGGCCATGAAACTGGCGCGGTAACCATGTTTGAGCGCCACGCCGCGGGTGCTGCGACAGAACAGCGCTGCCCAGTCGGCGGCGCGCAGGCCATCGCTGTCGTGGCCGAAGTTGATCTCGAACTGGCCGGGGCCGATTTCGGCGGTGATCACCGTGATATCGATGCCTTGGTCCTTGGCGGTACGGGCCATGTCATCGAGCACTTCGCTGAAGCGTGACAGCCGTTCGATATGCAGGTTGGGTTGATCATCCGCGTCACCGCTCAGCGGGTCGCGGGCGAATTGCGGCAGGCCGTTATCGAGTGTTTTGTCGAACAGATAGAACTCCAGCTCGAACGCCACCACCGGGTGGATACCCTTGTGCTGCAAGCGCTCCAGCACCTTGGCCAGCACTTCGCGGGGCTCGAATTCGATGGGGGCGTCGGTTCCGTCCGAGGTGATCAGCATCTGCCCCAATGGCTGGGATTCCCAGCTCACCGGCTTGAGTGTGCCCGGCACCAGCCGACGGTTGGCGTCCGGGTCGCCGTCGTTGAAGCAATAGTCGCCAATCTTGAACAACCCACCCTGGGCGCCCAGCAGCACGGCGTTTTGCGGCAGTTTCAAAGGGCTGCCGGCGGCGACCTTTTCCAGCATGTCGATCGGATAGCGCTTGCCGTAGAAATGCCCGGGAATGTCCAGGGCGATCAGGTCGACATAGCGGACCTCGGGATGGTGCTGGCGGAAGGTGCGGACTTCGGCCAGTAGCGAGGCACAAGGGCTTTTCACGGGGTTGCTCCTAGTTGTAGACCCACAGCACGCGGGTGGGCAGGTCAGTCAGGTTGGCGTAGCGGCAATGGGCGAAGCTGGCCAGGTGGAAGCTGTCGCCAGGGCCGAGGGTGACGGCTTCGGTTTCACCCTCCACCCACAGCGTCAACTCGCCCTCCAGCACGAAACCCGCCTGCTCGGCGCGGTCGCTCATGGTGTGTTCACCGCTGTTGGCACCGGGGGCCAACAGGCTGTCGAGCATCGAAAAGGCACCGTTCATGCTCGGCGAGACGAGAATGTCGGTGATGCCATTGGCGTAATACACCGTGCGTCGCTCGTCGGGGCGGGTGACCCAGTCCACCGCCTTGGGCTTGGGCAAGCTGTAGAAATAAGTGGTGGGCACGTCGAGGGCGTGGCTGATGGCGGTCAGGTCGGCCACGGTTGGCTGCGACAGGCCGCGCTCCACCTGGGACAAAAACCCCACCGAACGCTCGATTTTTTGCGCGAGTTGAGCGAGGGTGAGTTTCTTGTGTTTGCGCAGGTCGTGGATCAGCGTGGCGAGGGCGGCGAGTTCTTCTGTAGGTGTCATGAAATTAATATCTAAAAATTTCATGAAAAAATACAGTATTAATTTCACGCCGGCAATGGAGAAGGCCACGAAGGCGCCGCTCGCCGCGCACCGGCAGGTCAAGGGCGGAAGATAAACGGGATGACCGTCGCGCCTTCGCCGGGTTGCACGCCGCCTATCAAGGGTACCAACTGGCCGTCCCGGCGGGCGTGATGGGCCAGTGCCCGCACGTTAGCCGACTGTCGCTGCAGATTGAAAGCTGTAGGCGCGTGCGGGTTGTAGTGACGGGTAAGCACGTGGTCGGAATTCGTTCGGATTATTGTCAGCCAATACAGGGTTGGGCGCCCTTCGCGTCGAACCAGCAGCTCGCTGGGGTAACGTGTGTCCACCACGTGATAGTGGCTGTCGCTCAGCAATGCTCGCATCAGGTTTCGGGCAGTCGCGGCGTTGGGCATCACCGCGGCGTTGGCCGTCAAGGTTGCGGGCATACGGTCCGTACGAAACCTTAAGAGGTTGAACTGTGCCGATGGCTCCAGTGGCCAGGCACGTTGGTCTGGCGTTTGCGGCAGGCGGGGAAGCAGCGCCAGCGGATCGGCCGCAAAGGTCGAGGGCGAGCCTACCGATGCCGCGGCTGCGCGGCCCGACCAGCTTGTCCAGTCGTGCAGCGTGCGAAGCAACCTGGCATAGCCGCCCGCATTGAGCCCTGTGGGGTTGCTGCGGTTAAACAGCGCGGCGGCGAGGCGAGTCAGTGAGTGTGGGGTAAAGCTTGGGAATATGTGACTCAGCTGGCGTGCAACGGGGGCGCGGAACGGCAGCTGCGCGCCGATGAGCCAGCGTTCCAATGAAGCGTTGTATTCCACGATCCTGGGTTGATCGTGGAAATAGCGGTGCAGGAGGTCTTCGAACTGCACAAACGTCGAGCACGGACGGTCGCTCGGTACGATAGCGGCTCTGGCTCCGGCTACGGCCGAGGACTCGCTCCCCGGCAGCGTCGCATAATAGCGGCCCTCCATCTGGATGTATTCGACGGATCTCTGTCCCGGCGGCGCGTCACGCTTGCGCCAGACTCCCGGGCGTCCCGCCACGGCTTCCATCACAGCGGCATCGAAGCTTTGGCCCCAGTCGACAAAACGCTCCTCGGGTGGGCGCGGAGGTCGCGGGGCGGGCAATAGGTCGGGTTCGGTCGGCGCGCGGCTGGGCCCCGGAACAGGCTCCATGGCCGATGGCAGCGAACCGGGCAGGTCCCGTCCCTCCAGCCGTAACCTGAAACGCTGCGGTGTCACCATGAGGTACTGTGAAAATTCATCGAGCCGCGTTGGCGACCTTCGCAGATGCTGGACCAGCGCCGTTTGCAGTTCCAGCTCACGGTGCCGGGGAAACACGAACGAATCCAGGATCCGCCTGGCCTGTTCCACATCCAGGTAAGGGTAGAGGTCCATCAGCGCTCTTTGCGGCTCGCTCGCAAAGGGCGCGCCGCCGCGCAAGCCCAGGTGCGGGGAGCGAATCTCCCACAGGCCTTGCGGGTTGCGATAAAGCGGCTGGCCTTTATAGGCGCTGGGTGCACGCCTGGGGTCCTTGAGTCGCCACACCTGGGCGTCGCTGTCGCGGGCGATGGAATACCAGCGGCCATGTTCCTCGAGAAAGTGCTGGGGCGCCTGGTAGGTGCCCGCGTCCACCACGTCCCGCACGTAAATGTCCTGCGCCTCCCAACCTTGCAGGCGCTTGACGTCTGTGGGCGGTTTTTTCAGTGCCATCTTGCGGTCCAGACGTGGGTGCGCGCTCGCCGGGATACGCGGGCGTGCCGACCCTGCACCGGCCACGGCGCCGTCCAGCACCGCCCCCACCAACTCGCCCAATGCGCGCACGATGTAGTGCGCCGCACTTGCACGGTCGCCGAGCTGGGCCGCTTCCACCGCATTGATCACCGACAGGCTGCTTCTGGCCAGGCCGATGGGCAGCATGACCTTCACCGGGAAAAACGCCGTGGCGATGTCCAGGCCCGCCGTGACCAGCGTGGTAGCGCTGTCGTAATTGGCTTCCTGGGTGCTGGTTGACTGGGCATTCGCATCGTTGATCACCGCCGACGCTTCGGTCTGGTAGGCCTCTTCAAGAACGTTACCGGCGATGCGGGTCAGGGCGATGACCGGGTCGTTGGCGCCATCTTTGAGCAGGCTGCGAATTCTGCGTTGCGCAGTCAGCGTCACGCGGCCTACCAGGTAGTCCCGCCAGGCGCTGTGGTTGATGAAGTCGCGGTGCATGGCCGAGGCGTCTGGGTATTCGTGGAATACGCGCCCGGTCGGGCTCATGGGGGTGTAGACCACCCGCGAGGCGATCCCTTGTGAGGCAGTTGAAAACACCAGCACGCCGCGCACGCGTTCGCCGCGCAGCTTCAAGGCACTGACCACGACCCGGTGCCCTTCGACGCGAGTACGTTTGTCATCATCCGTCGGCCCGGCAAGCACACTCATCACCCAGTTGAACCCGCGGTCCAGTCGGTCCGTCAGGAAGTCACCAGCGATTTTCGCCTCCACGGCATCAACCCGCAGTTGCAGCGCCATGACCTCCATGTAGCGTTGCTGCTCGGCCTGGGCCGATGGCGAGGTGATCAGGCGTGCCTTGAGAAATTGCTCGTAGCTGTCGCCGATATTGAGGGTGCGCACCAGGTCTTTGATTTGCGCAACCGTCAACGCGGTAAAGGGCGCCTGTGCTTTATCGGTCAACCGTGAAAAGTTAGTGAAGTTAAGGTCCAGCCACTCGATATTTTCCAGGGCCAGTTCAGTCAGCGTCAGTTGGCGGGTGATGAACAGCGGCGTGCCCGGCGTCGAAGGGTGAGGTTTGCCACCGACCACGTAGCCGCCGATCAGCCGGGGGGCATAGGTTTTGGTGTGGATGAGGATGTCATCCGGGTCAACCGTCAGGCCGTGCTCGGCCTCAAGCACCCGGCGCAGTTGTTCGTTGCTGTACGCCAGCAAGGTCGCCGGGTCGCTGTACTGCGCCAGCGATGGCAGGGCCTCTGGTCCGGACAGCCTCAGCAAGTGCTCGACGTAAGCCTGTACAGCCTGCTCCCATTGCAGTTTGTCGTCCGGGGTCGCGGCCTTGAGAAAGTGCTGGAGCTGCAGGCGGGCCTTTTTCCGTTGCCGGGCGGCCAGCCAGCCGGCGGCGTCGAACGCGGGCGTGATAGTGGTGGTTCGGTCAAGGCTCTCGGGCAATTGAGTGATGTCCACGTCACTCGCGTGCCGCTGGTAATGGGCGACCATCCAACTGAAGTTCTCATCGACCCGAGTGCGTAGCGAATCGATGGCGTCGCTGAAAATCGACCTCAGCCGTTCGGTATAGCGAAATTGTCCGCTGAGGTTCTGCTGCTGGTGAAACGCCAGGCCGGAGGCACGGTCGTTCTCGTTCATCAGCGCCAGGAGGTCTGAAAATTCGAGGGGGCTGTTCAAGCGTCGGTGCAGTTCCAGGTCCAGGCTGGCCATTGAGTCAAACCCTTCAAACCCGCTGGCCGGCAGGAATAAAAGCACCGGGCCGACATTGGCCTGGGGTGTCACGTCTCGGGCCGCTGGGGTTTGTACCTCGCTTTGTGGGCGCACCTGTGGCGTTTCGTGACCGCGGGACGTGATCACGAAGGCGCCGTACAGCGGGATATCACTGGACAAATTGTCCCTGACCGCGATTGCGTAGGCGCAGGGCTTGTCGCCTTTGAGTGCCTGGCGGGAAAGCGCATCCGGCGTGCGCGCGACCTGCATCAGCAACAGCTCGCCTGCGCCCTCGACGACGCCGTCGACCTTGAGCAGTTCAATCTCGGCCTTCATCAGCTCAAGACGTTTTTCGCCCAACCACTGCTGGCACGTGCGGATATCGGCATCCTCGGCGGGGCCGCTCCAGAACGCGGCCTGGTGTGCCTTGAAGCGGGTCGCCAGGTCGCCGGCCAGAGTATTGAGAAAAGCGTCGAACGCCGCTGGGGTCAAGCCCAGGCCAGGGGCGCTGTCTTCGCCGCTGGAACTGAGATGAAACGTGGTGGTGTGGCCGGCATAGTTGGCCGGCGTCTGGGTGACAACGCGTCTAACCACCGCATCCATCAGGGTCGGCAGCAAAGGCTGTACGTCCAGGACCGTATTCTCGGTGTCGTCCGATGAAGCCTGGGCAGGTTTGTCCGACGGATCGACCGGGCTCGCCGCGTCGATACGCAGGTAGGTCTTGGTCATGGTTAGCGGCGTGGGTAACGCCGCGAAGGTTTGATTGAAGGCGTCCTGTACGCACTGATTAAAGGTCGGTTGTTGTTCCAGAACCTCCAGTATCTGGGTGTTCAGCCTGTGGATTTTTTCTGTCAGGCGGCTCGCCAGCGAGGTGTCGCGAGCGTTCAGCGCAGTGGTCAGGGGGTCAGGGGGGAGCAAGGTGCTGTAGCGCATAAGATGGCCTGGAAAGCGAAGTGAATGGCCATGTTGCCGCGCGTTTGATCAAGCCATGCACTACACAGGTAGTGCGTCGATGCAGTGCCCCTGTTGCTGGGCTGAATGATTTCGTGCGGCAGCGGTCCGAATCTGGGTACGCGCCATTCATTCAAGGAGCACCCATGAAATCCAGATCCCTAGTTGCCTGCCTGCTGGTCGCCACCGGCCTGTCCACCGCAAGCTTTATCGTGCACGCTGGCGATACCCCTCAAGAAACCGTGCAGCCTTCGAATATCAATGCCCGTGATTTGAAAGAAGGCGACCGCGCGCCGGACATGCTGATGCGCAAGGAATCGGCACTCGGCGACTGGAAAAAGCGCGGGCTCAAACAGCCTGAGGAAGAGAGCCAATGGACGCGGGTAGGCGATAAATACGTGTTGCTCAAGACCACCAACGGCACCATTCTTGAGATCACACCCGTCAAAAAATGATGGTGCCCGTTGCGCCTGCTCTGAGGTAAGGTAACCGGTTTATAAACGCCGCGTTACCTTCAAAGAAAGAGAGCAGGATGCTTGCCACAATAAGAAATTACCCCCGCACCGTTAACCTGTTGCTGTGCGCCACGTTGATGCTCACGCTGGCCAAGGCAATCACGTTTCCGTACCTGGTGATCTACCTCACCAGCCACTTCGCCCTCGACATCACCCAGGTCGGCCTGGTGATCGGCAGCTCGCTGATCGTCGGCTCGCTCCTGAGTGTGTATGGCGGGTTCCTGGTCGACCGCATCAACAGTTATCGCCTGCTGCTCGGCCTGAGTGTGCTGTTTGTGCTGGGCTTTATCGGCACGGTGCTTGCGCAGAATATCTGGGCGTTCTATAGCTGCCTGATCATGATCAACCTGGCTTACGCGGTGATCGACATCGCGGTCAAGGCCGGGTTTGCCAGCCTGTTGCCCCTCGAGGCGCGCAGCGAAGTGTTCTCCATCAAATACACCCTGACCAATATCGGGTATGCCGTAGGGCCTTTTTTCGGCGCGATGATTGCCAAGCTGGATATCAGCTTGCCGTTTATCCTTTCGGCGCTGTTGGGGGGAGGGTTTTTCCTGCTGTATTGGCGGTGGGGCGACCGCACGCTGGCGACTGTCGATGCGGCGCAAAAGCCGGTGCCTTTCCTCGCCGTCGGCCGCGTGTTGCTGCGCGACCGCCGCCTGGTCTGCTTCACCCTCGGCGGCGTGCTCAGCGCCGTGGTGTTCGGCCAGTTCGTCGCCTGGCTGTCGCAGTACCTGGTGATTACAACGACGGCTGAATACACCTACACCGTGATCAGCACCGTGCTTACCACCAACGCGGTGCTGGTGATTGCCTTGCAATACGTGATTGGCCGGCGCATTTCTCATCGTTACCTGGGCCAGTGGCTGATCGCCGGCCTGGGCATGTTCATGTTGGGGATCATCGGTTTCGCGCTGGCCGACAGTGTGCTGTGGTGGGTGCTGGCAATGGCGGTGTTCACGGTGGGGGAGATCATTGTGTTTCCCGCCGAGTACATGTTTATCGACCGTATCGCCCCGGACCACCTGCGCGGCATGTACTACGGCGCGCAGAACCTGTCCAACCTGGGCGCCGCCCTGGGGCCGGTGCTGTGCGGGCTGGTACTGGCCAGCCTGCCGGCGCAGGCCATGTTCTACATGCTGGGGGCGTTCATCCTTGGGGGCGGGGTGTTCTATTTCATCGGGGCGTCGTTGAAGGCCAGTCATCCAGCATGAGCTTGCCCACGGTGTTGCTTTGCAGTTCGTAACGCAGCTCTTCCACCATTTTTTCGACTTCTTGCGGGGTCTGCAGCCGGTTGGTGCTGATCCCGGTCACCACCAGGTCGACACGGCCGGTTTCGGCATCGTAGACCTTGAGGGTGAGGGACGCGTCCCGGCACAGGGTAAATTCACACGTCAGCGGCGACAGGCCTTCTTCGATGCAATTTCGCAGTTGGGCGAGGGTAAACATGTGGGTTCCTTCGGGGACGAATGTTCGACCCTTGAAGGTTATGGCTTGCCTCTGGCGCCAATAAGGCGAATTCGCACTAGCCGCACTAGTGCATTTGCACTTTTCATGAGCGCTTTTTGAGGCGCACTTCACCGGCAAACAGCCCGCGTTCACGGGCCCAGACCATGGCGGCGCTGCGGCTGTGTACCCCCAGTTTGGAATAGACCGTGGCCACATGGTTACGCACGGTGTTGGGCGCCAGTTTCAGGCGCGAGGCGATTTCCTTGTCGGCCAGGCCTTCACAGATCAGACCCAACACATCGCGTTCGCGGGCCGTGAGGTCGGTGAAGGCAATATTCGGCTGGTTAGGGCTGTTGACGCTTTTGGCGTTGGCCAATTTTTCGATGAGTGTCTGGCTGAACCACGAGGCGTCCTGCATCACTTCCTCGATGGCGGCCACCAGTTCCAGCTCCGAGCGTTTGCGTTCGGTGATGTTCATCATCACCAGCAGGTAGCACGGCGCGTCCTGGATGACCACGGTGTCGGCGGACACCACGCAGTCGATCACTTCGTTACCTTTCTTGCGCACCTTGAGGTCCTGGCCGTCGAGGTTGCCGGACTTTTCCAGGGTGGCGAACAGTTGGTCGCAGGCAGACTTGCTGTCGATAAAATCGATGTCTTCGATGGATTTGCCGATCAGCTCTTCGCTGATATAGCCGGTGATGCTCATGAAGGCTTCGTTGACGTCCACTACCTGCCGGTTACCGGCGCTGCACACCAGGGTCGGCACCGGCGTCAGGCGGAACGCCTTGGCAAAGCGTTCCTCACTCTGGCGCAGGGCAATTTCCGCTTTGCGCCGTGGCTCCAGGTCCATGAAGGAAAACAGCATGCAGTCCTCTTCGTTCATGTCCAACGGCTGGCCGGCGACAATCACCAGCTTGGTGCCGCCCCTGGGAAGCCGCAGCTCGGCCTGCATCTGGGGGATGGTCGCGCCTTCGCCCAGGCGCTGGATGGCCAGGTCCTTGCGTTCGGCTTGCTCCAGCACATCCAGTTCATAGACGGATTTACCGATGACTTGGTCGCGGTTGTAGCCGGTCATTTCCAGGAAGCCCTGGTTGACCTTGATGTAGCGCAAGTCGCTCAAGCGGCAGATCACCGCGGGCGCCGGGTTGGCGTTGAAGGTTTTTTCGAAACGCTGCTCGGCACTGGCCCACTCGGTGGCGTCGCTAAGGATCAGTACCAGCAACTCCGGCTCGCCCTTGGCGTCGGTGATGACCAGGCTGCGCAGGCGGTGCACCCAGGTTCTCTCTTCGTCGGCAGTGGGGGTGACTTCCACCACCACATCGCTGAATTCATCCCCCGCCGCCGCCCGGGCAAGGGGGTAACTGTCCGGCTGTAGAGGGTGATTGTTACGGTAGCGCAGGGTGAAACGCTCGGCATACTGCTGCCCATCGGCGCCCAGCCCCATCACATCGCCCACTCCGTGCATGGCCAGCGCGGCCTCGTTGGCCCACAGGATGGTTTGATCGACCTCGGCCAGAATCACGCCGTCGGACAGCCCGGAGATGATCTGCTGCAGTTGGCGGCGGTTGGTTTCTTTGGCAAGAACATCCTGTGTCATAAGTTCTCCTGGGGTTGGGCGCATACGCATGAAAGTTACGACATTTGTGCTTCAGGATAGTGCAGAGAAATTGCGCGGGATGGGGGTGCGAATGCACTGGGGGGTGGGGTGCATCTCGGCGCGCCATCTTCGCTTAGCGCGGAAACGCCGGATGCCGGTCGTACCCAAGCATCTGGTCGTAAAGATCAATGCGTCGATCCCTTTGCAGATCGTTGAGGTTGTTCCAGATCGGCGCGCTACGCGCCGTACTGAGGTTGATATCGGCGAACAAAACTTCCTGGCGATCGGCCGACGCTACCTGGCCGATGGGCCAGCCATTGGTGCCGGCAATCAGCGAACACCCCAGGTAGCGTGCATCGCGCTCCTCACCGATTCGGCTGGCGGCAGCAATAAACACGTTATTGACGTGTGCCGCCGTCATCGTCAGGTAGGACGCCATGCACCTTCCGGACTCATCGAACAAAGGGGGCGGGGTCCATACCCAGTTGTTCAGGCTGCAAATGATATCGGCGCCTTGCTGGCTGAGAATGCGCGGTACTTCGGGAAACCAGATGTCCCAGCAGATCAGCATGCCGATACGCCCGATGGGGGTGTCAAAGACTGGGAAACCTGTGTTTCCGGGCGTGAACCACAATTTTTCCAGATTCCAAAGATGAGCTTTGCGGTACTTGCCGATAAACCCGTCCGGGCCTATCAGCACGCTGGTGTTGAATAGTTGCACACCGTCGATTTCGCTCAGGCCCGCTGCCAGATATACCTGGTGCCGGGAAGCGAAATCGATCCATGCCTGCATGCTTCGCCCCTCAGGAACGACTTCGGCATGCTCAAAGGCATCTTGGCGGTTGGCGAAGAAATACCCGCAGTTTGAAAGTTCCGGTAGCACGATCAGATGGGCGCCGCCGTTCGCAGCTTCCGTGGCCAGCTCAAGGCTGCGCCGCAGGTTGGCGGTGCGGTGCTGCGTTCCGACTTGGGGATCAAACTGCACGACAGAAACACGGACAGGGCTGGTAGCTTGGTTCATTGCAGGGGCTCTCATGGGGAATGCTCTCCATAAGAGACGATAGGGCGGCAGGGCGTAAATCAGGTGCTTCCGATTGGGTTGTCAGTAGGCGGCTGCCAAGCGCGAGCGTTTATTCGCGGCAAGAAGCCCAGGCCTCTTGCCGCGACTTGCTCAGCTCGGCTGCATGCACTCCAGCGACCGGTCCACCATCACACTGGCCATGTCCACCAGATGCATGACCGAAAGCACCAGCGTGCGTGCAGTACCGTCCAATTGATCCCCCGCGGTCTGTGCGGCGACGGCCGCGCAGCGCAACACGCAACTGGCGTGGGCCAGGGCGTCTTCGAAGCTGAGGTCTGGGGTGGTGGTGAAGAAGTGCGGTTCTGAAGCGGGTGGTGCGGGGACAAGGTTGTCCATCTTGAAGCTCCTCTAGTCAGTAAGGAGCCGCCACGATCGCTGCTAAACGATGAAGGGTGGCGGCCACGCGCAGGTTAGCAGACCGGTGACTAGGAACCCGGTGCACCCGAGGGTGCCCTGCGCACGGCCACCATGAAGCGCGGGCCGAAAAAAAGCGCCCTGCAAAAGGTGGCGCTTTGCGCCTAGTCACATCGGCGGGCTGCTAAACCCGGTCACTGAATTGGCAGTGACCGACGAAGACTAGCCACGCGATTCGAGCGGCGCAAGCGGTTGGGATTCTCTCGGAAACGTCCTGCAAGTTAAAGCGAAATGTCGGTGATTTGCCTTTGATTGCGCACCAAGGCCACGGCACAAAAACTGACATTAGTACGCTGGCGCAAAGGTTTTACACATCGTCATCATCACCTCACACAAGCCCGCTGGTGGTTCAAGAGGGCTTTTTCATTAGTGTGTCTTGTGTGTACAAAAACACATTGCTATCTGGCGGTGTGTAATATACACATCCGAGGGTGAGTGATGAGAAGTCGAGAGGTGATTGACCTGCTGGTTGCGGATGGTTGGTTTGAGGTGGCAGTGAAGGGTAGTCATCACCAATTCAAGCATGCTGTGAAGCGAGGGAGGGTTACTGTCCCTCATCCCAAGTCAGAGATTGCCAAGGGTACTTTGCACAGTATTTTCAAGTCGGCGGGTCTCAAGCAATGATCTTGGTGAGTGAATTGGACGAACTTGGAAGAGACTCGTCCAGAGGAGGAGCAATGAAATTTCCAGTGGTAGTACACAAAGACGCTGACTCGGATTACAGCGTGACAGTCCCCGATGTACCGGGGTGTTTCTCGGCAGGTGGGTCTTTTTCCGAAGCGCTGGACAATGTTCGAGAGGCGCTGGCGCTGCACCTCGAGGGGCTGGTGGCCGATCAGGAACAGCTTCCTCAGGCGTTGGAAATTGACGCCCATTTGGGTAATCCGGATTTCACCGGCGGTGTTTGGGCGATAGTCGACTTTGATCTCACGCCCTACCTGGGCAAGTCTGTGCGGTTCAATGCTTCGTTGCCGGAGCACCTGCTGCAGCGCATTGATGAGCGTGTGCAAAAGGACCATCGCTACGCATCGAGGTCTGGTTTCCTGGCGACAGCAGCGTTGCGCGAGCTTTCTGCGTAAGACGATACGGGCAAACCACAGTTATCCAATGAGAATCCTCATGAGCAACAACGAACTCCAAATAACCGACATCCGTCCCGGCACCGGCAAAACCGTGGTCAAGGGTGCGCTGATCACCACCCAATACACTGGCACCCTGGAAGACGGCACGGTGTTCGATTCTTCCTGGGAACGCGGCAAGCCGTTTCAGTGCGTGATTGGCACCGGCCGGGTGATCAAGGGCTGGGACCAAGGCCTGATGGGCATGCAGGTCGGCGGGGTGCGCAGCCTGTTCGTGCCGGCGCACCTGGCCTATGGAGAGCGGTCGATGGGCGTGCATATCAAGCCCAACAGCAATTTGCGCTTCGAGATTGAGTTGCTGGAAGTGCTGACGCGGGACGATTGAAGGCAGGTAGACATGGACGTTGATTCACACGTGTTGCCGGGGTGCTCCGTGGCGGGCATTCAGGTGGTTGAGCTGGCCTCCGGCGATGAGGCCGAGCTGCAGCGGTTTTTTGAGCGGGCGCCGGGTTATTTCATCGCGGTCAATGGCGAGCCGGCCACGCCGACGCAAGCGCACGAAGAACTGCACGAGCAACTGCCCGCCGGGTGGACCTGCCGCCGGAAGTATTGGCTGGGGTATCGCGATGCAGAAGGGCGGTTGGTCGCGGTGGTGAACATTGCGGCGGATTTGTTGGCCGTCGGCGTCTGGTATATCGGGCTGTTGCTGGTGGATGCGGGTCTGCATGGCTCCGGGCTGGCGCAACGGCTGCATGCGGGCCTTGAGGTGTGGGCTGTGCGCAACGGCGCTCAATGGTTTCGGTTGACGGTGGTCATCGGCAATACCAGGGCCGAACGCTTTTGGCCAAGGCTTGGGTATGTGCAGGTGCGTACCCGTGAGGGCGTCACGATGGGGCGGCAGGCGAACAGGGTGTCGATTCAGGTGAAGGCGCTGGCGGGTGGCCGGGTTGATGAGTACTTGGCGTTGGTTGAACGGGATCGACCTGCAACCGCATAGTCACGAATGTACATCGTCCCCTGTGGGAGCTGGCTTGCCTGCGATGCAGACAGCTCGGTACATCAGGTACACCGAGTTGATGCCATCGCAGGCAAGCCAGCTCCCACAAGGGTTCCAATAAGCGCTTCCTGAACCCATCCTGAAGAATCCTCTTATTCCCCATGCGAGCACTTTCCTACGGTTTGGTCGGGGCGTAAGCTTCGCGCGTTTTCATCAATTGCGGAGACCCTCAGTGGGTACTTGTTCGAGTGACAGTAGTCGGCCGGTTCTGGTAACCGGCACGGACTTGGCAAGGTAACGCGCATGCTTTCGATGCCGTTGTCTCGCCAATAAAAAGCGAGAAGCGGCATCCCGGCAGCGGCCAGTCCTGGCCGTTGCCCCGAATCCCTCTCATCGACGCTGACCAGCACCTGACTGACCTCGGGATGCTACGGACGCGCCTGCCCTTTGCGGCAGGCGGGCCAAGCTGACTGTGCCTATGAAACGGGCGCGGTGCAGACGGCCGTACCTGCACGACGGTTTCCTCGCGCAGGAGTAACACCATGAACCTCACTGTCCTGAAAGAGTTCTTTGCCGGCTTCCTGCGGACCCGGCACATCGCCCGGCATTTCCGCCGCCTGGCGATGCTTGAAACCGTGACCGACGCCAGCGTCAGCCGCGAAGTCCCGCCGACCCTGGCACAAACCCTGGTCGCTGCGGCCAACACCAGTGCCGTGCAATTGCTCGGTACGCTGGGCAGCCATTGCGAGGGTTTGAACACCCAGGAAGCCGACGCACTGCGCGTGCAGTACGGCCTCAACGAAGTCGAGCACGAGCAGCCGCTGCCTTGGTGGGTGCACCTCTGGCACTGCTACAAAAACCCGTTCAACCTGCTGCTGACCCTGCTGGCGGTGATCTCCTGGCTGACCGAAGACATGAAGGCCGCCACGGTGATTTTCTCCATGGTGGTGCTGTCGACGTTGCTGCGTTTCTGGCAGGAGGCCAAGTCCAACAAGGCCGCCGATGCCCTCAAGGCAATGGTGAGCAATACCGCCACGGTGCTGCGCCGGGACGAAGCCAAACGCGTCGAATTGCCGATCAAGCAACTGGTGCCGGGCGACCTCATCGTGCTGTCGGCTGGGGATATGATCCCCGCCGATTGCCGCGTGCTCAGTGCCAAGGACTTGTTCGTGAGCCAGGCGGCGATGACCGGGGAATCGATGCCCGTGGAGAAGTTCGCCGAGCAACAGGACGCCAAGACCCGCAACCCGCTGGACCTGGAAAACATCCTGTTCATGGGCACCAACGTGGTGTCCGGCGCGGCGACGGCGGTGATCCTGACCACCGGCAATAGCACCTACTTCGGCGCGTTGGCACAACGCGTCACGGCTACCGACCGCGCGACCACCTCGTTCCAGCAGGGCGTCAACAAGGTCAGTTGGTTGCTGATCCGCTTCATGTTCGTGATGGCGCCGTTGGTGCTGTTTATCAACGGTTTCACCAAGGGCGACTGGACCGAGGCCCTGCTGTTCGCGCTGTCGATTGCCGTGGGCCTGACCCCGGAAATGCTGCCGATGATCGTCACGTCCACCCTGGCCAAGGGCGCCGTGTTTCTCTCGCGCAAAAAAGTTATCGTCAAGCGCCTGGATGCGATCCAGAACTTCGGCGCCATGGATGTGCTCTGCACCGACAAGACCGGCACGCTGACCCAGGACCGGATTTTCCTGGCACGCCATGTGGACGTGTGGGGCGCAGAGTCCGACGATGTACTGGAAATGGCCTACCTCAACAGTTACTACCAGACCGGCCTGAAAAACTTGCTGGATGTGGCGGTGCTGGAGCACGTGGAGGTGCATCGCGAGCTGAAGGTCGGCACGGCGTTTCACAAGGTCGATGAGATCCCGTTCGACTTCAATCGCCGCCGCATGTCGGTGGTGGTGGCCGAGCAGGGGCAGCCGCACCTGCTGATCTGCAAGGGGGCCGTGGAGGAAGTCCTGGCGGTGTGCAACAACGTGCGTCATGGCGACGTCAATGAAGCGCTGAGCGACGACCTGTTGACGCGCATTCGCCAGGTCACCGCCGCCTTCAACGAAGAAGGCCTGCGCGTGGTTGCCGTGGCCGCGCAACCGATGGCACCGGGACGCGACACCTACAGCCTGGCGGATGAGAAAAACCTCACGTTGATCGGCTACGTGGCCTTCCTCGACCCGCCGAAGGAAAGCACCGCGCCGGCCCTCAAGGCCCTCAAAGCCCACGGTGTCGCGGTAAAAGTGCTGACCGGCGACAACGAACTGGTCACCGCAAAGATCTGCCGTGAAGTGGGCCTCGAGCAACAGGGCCTGCTGATGGGCAACGATATAGAAGACATGACCGACGCCGAGCTGGCCAAGGCCGTGGAGACCACCAATGTGTTTGCCAGGCTGACGCCGTCCCACAAGGAACGCATCGTGCGGCTGCTCAAGGCCAACGGGCACGTGGTGGGCTTTATGGGTGATGGCATCAACGACGCGCCGGCGCTGCGTACGGCGGATATCGGCATTTCGGTGGACAGTGCGGTGGATATCGCCAAGGAGGCCGCTGACATCATCCTGTTGGAAAAGAGCCTGATGATCCTGGAGGAGGGCGTGCTGGAAGGCCGACGTACCTTCGCCAATATGCTCAAGTACATCAAGATGACCGCCAGCTCCAACTTCGGCAATGTGTTCTCGGTACTGGTGGCCAGTGCGTTTATCCCGTTCCTGCCGATGCTGCCGATGCATCTGCTGGTGCAGAACCTGCTGTACGACATTTCACAGATTGCGATCCCGTTCGATAACGTCGATGCCGAAATGCTCAGCAAGCCCCAACGCTGGCAACCGGGGGATGTAGGACGTTTCATGCTGTTTTTCGGGCCGATCAGTTCGATCTTCGACATCACCACGTTTTTGCTCATGTGGTACGTCTTCGATGCCAACACGCCCGACCACCAGACCTTGTTCCAGTCCGGCTGGTTCGTGGTGGGGCTGCTGACCCAGACGCTGATCGTGCACATGATCCGCACGCCGAAAATCCCCTTCCTGCAAAGCCGTGCGGCAATGCCGTTGATGGTGATGACCGGAGTGATTATGGCGGTGGGGATTTTCCTGCCGATGGGGCCGCTGGCGCACTACTTCAAGTTGCAGGCGCTGCCATCGCTGTACTTCGTGTTCCTGCCGGTGATCCTGCTGGCCTATATGGGCTTGACCCAGGCGGTGAAGGGTTACTACATCCGTAAGTTTGGCTGGCAATAACCGGGGGCCCGCCAGTCTAGGCTGTCGGGCTTTCGTCGACGCAAAGCCGACTATGCTTTTACGAGGAAAAGTCCTACAAACAATCGAGACTATCCCTTCATTTAATAAGGCAAACCATTGTTAAGGTTTCGCGCTTGCGCCTCAGGAACAAGGGCGTAGCTCTACGTGTTTACCGTGCTTTATCAAAAGGAGGGGTCTGTACTGCCTGAAGTGCCATGCAGAGTAATCAGCACCGTTTGTCGGAACTGTTACTTCTCACAGGTAGATAGGTCCCGTGTGATATGTAAGCGTACTGATCCCTCGGGGAGTCTTATGAGCAAAGCGTTAATTGTTGACGATCACCCTTTTATACGCGCCACCGTGAAGTACCTGCTCAAGCAGGAAGGCTTCAATGAAATTCTTGAAGCGGGCAACGGCGCAGACGCCATGCAGCTTGCGCGAGAGGAACGTCCGGATCTGGTCATCCTGGACCTGGCAATGCCCAAGCTCGGCGGGCTTGAAGTGATCAGCCGGATCAAGGCGCTGGAACTGCCTTGCAAGATCCTGGTGCTGACTTCGTACCTGGCGGTGTTCTTCTCCACGCGTTGCATGCGTGCGGGGGCCATGGGCTTTGTCAACAAGACGGGTGAGCTCGATGAACTGCAAAAGGCGATCAGGGCGATCAGGTCGGGCTATAGTTGCTTCCCCAGTGTGGCCACCAGTTCAGTACGCCGTGACGATTTGCAGACGACCGAACAGGAACTGGTGGACGCGCTGTCCGACCGCGAATTGACGGTGCTGCAAAAGCTGGCGCTGGGCCTGGGCAACAAGGACATCGCCGAAGACATGTTGCTGAGCCACAAGACCATCAGCACCTACAAGACACGACTCAAAGAGAAATTGCGTATGTCCTCGGTGGTGCACCTGTCCAAGTTCGCTCAGCGCAATCACCTGATCTGAAATGAACACCCTGCGGCTGTTGATATCCACGGTCATCCTGCTGACGGGGCTGCTGTCCGGTGCAGCGATGGCCCTGGATGAGCCACATCCCCTGCGGCTCTTCGGCCACTCCACCCTTGAAAACCCGCGCCTGGAGCTTGATGAAAGTGACTGGCGCTGGCTGCGCGAGCGACGCGTATTGCTGATGGGCGTGTCGGCGCCGGACTACGCGCCTTTCGACCTGAGCAACGACAACGATTTTGAAGGGATCACCGCTGACTATGCGTGGCTGATCAGCCTTATCTTAAACATCCCTATCGAGGTTCGACGCTACGACACCCGCGATGAAGTGATCGAAGCACTCAAGCGGGGCGAGGTGGATCTGGTCGGCTCGGCCAATGGCTATGAGGCGGCCGATAAGGACCTGGTACTGTCGCGCTCCTATGCCAACGATCAACCGGTGTTGGTGACCCGCGCGGGTGATAGCCATTCATTGAGCGCCGACCTGGCCGGCAAGCGGGTTGCGATGCTCTATCACTATATGCAGCCGGATGCGGTCCAGGCCTTTTACCCGAAGGCGCAACTGCTGCTGTATGGCTCGACCCACCAAGCCATTGGCGCCGTGGCGTTCGGCCAGGCCGATGTGTTTCTGGGCGATGCCATCAGTACCCGCTACCTGATCAACAAGAATCATCTCAATAATGTCCGCATGGCAGACTTTTCCGCGCTGGAAGTCAACCCGTTCGGGTTTGCCTTCACCGAGGACAATATTCGCCTGCTGAACATCATCAATGCCGCGCTGGCCGTTATCCCGGCCGGCCAGCAGATGGAGATCCTGCGCCGCTGGAGTGCCGGCGACAGCGGTTTCCTGGCCGCCGACCGGTTGCGCCTGAGTGAGAATGAGCGGCGCTGGCTGGAGAAACATCCCCTGGTGAAAGTGGCGGCGCTCGACAAGTTCGTGCCCCTGTCATTTTTCAACGAGCAGGGGCAGTTCGTGGGGTTGAGCGAGGAGGTCCTGTCGCGGGTCAGCCTGCGCACGGGCTTGAAATTCGAAGTGCTGCAAGGCAGTTCGTTGCCTCGGCAGATTGATGACGTCAGCAACGGAGCAGTGGACATACTGGCAGTGATCACGCCCAGCGTTGAACGCTCTGAAAAGCTGCGTTTTACTCGGCCCTACCTGTCCAATCCCTATGTGCTGGTGGCGCGCGCCGGTGACGAAAGCCTGGTGACGCTGGAGGACATGCCCGGCAAACGCCTGGCATTTATCGGCGGCAACAGCCTCGCCACGCAAATTGCCCGGGACTATCCAGGCATCGACTGTTTTAACGTCGAGAATCCGGAGCAGGCCCTGGACCTGGTCGCCAAGGGCGGTGCCGATGCAACCGTTATTTCGCTGATCAGTGCACGCTACATGATTGCGCGCCATTTCAGAGATCGCTTGCGTATCACCAGCACGGTCGGTACGGAACCGGCGCGGATTGCTTTTGGCGTCAACCGCAGCCAGCTGGAGCTGTATTCGATCCTCGAAAAGGCGCTGTTAAGTATCACGCCTGAAGAAATGGACGAACTGACCAACCGTTGGCGCAGTGAGATTATTATCGAAGACAGCTACTGGATCAGTCATCGCAGCGTGATCATCCAGGGATTTGGCCTGGCCGCGCTGCTGTTGCTGATTACCCTGGGCTGGGTGCTTTACCTGCGCAACCTGATTCGCAGGCGCGCCCAGGCAGAACGCGCCTTGAGCGACCAGATGCGGTTTATGAGCGAGCTGATCGACGGCACGCCGCACCCGATTTACGTGCGTGATCGCCAGGGCAGGTTAATGGCTTGCAACAACGCTTACCTTGACGTGTTTGGTTTCAAGCTGGAGGACGTGATTGGCAAGACGGTGGTCCAAACCGACACCGGCAACCCGCCCCAGGCGCAGTCGTACCATGCTGATTACTTGAATGTGATGGAGCTGGGCGAGCCGCAGATCCGGGATCGGGTACTCAAGGTTCCCGGCGGTGGTGTGTTGACCATCTACCAATGGATGCTGCCACACCGCGACAGTCACGGAAAAGTCGTGGGCATGATTGCCGGCTGGGTGGATGTCAGCGAACGCCAGCGCCTGCTGGGCCAGCTACAGGAGGCCAAGGAGGAGGCCGACGCCGCCAACCGTGCCAAGACCACGTTCCTGGCGACGATGAGTCATGAAATCCGCACGCCCATGAATGCCGTGATCGGTATGATCGAACTGGCCCAGAAAAACGCCGAGCAGGGCCGGGTTGATCAGGACGCGCTGGAGGTGGCCTCGATGGCGTCCCGAAGCCTGTTGGAGCTGATTGGCGATATCCTGGACATCGCGCGGATAGAATCCGGCCACTTGTCCCTGACCCTGGCGCCGGCCAACCTTCACGAGTTGTTGGCCTCCGTAGCGCGCGTGTTCGAGGGGTTGGCGCGGGACAAGGGGTTGCAATTGCAAGTCGAGCTCGCCCCGACGACTGACCGACAGGTGCTCATAGACCCTTTGCGCTTCAAGCAAGTGGTTTCCAATTTGCTGGGCAATGCCATCAAGTTTACCGCGAGCGGTCAGGTGCGCTTGGGTGCCCAGTGCCGGCCGGCCATAGCCGACGATCATTTGAACCTGCAGCTGTATGTGGAGGACACGGGGGTTGGCATCAGTGCCGAAGACCAGCAGCGTTTGTTCAACCCTTTTATCCAGGGCAGCAATAACGACCAGTCGGCGCGCACTGGGTCCGGCCTTGGATTGGTGATCAGCCGCAACCTGTGCGAAATGATGGGTGGTCGTCTGCACTTGAGCAGTGTGCTGGGCAAGGGGACCCGGGTGGACGTGACCTTGGCGCTGGCGTTGACTACGCCAGCAGCATCGGCGTCCTCAGCCGGCGAACCTGTCCCGCCGACGCAGGCATTGAACCTGCTGGTGGTGGATGACTACCCGGCAAACCGCTTGCTGCTTTCTCGACAGCTGGGCTTCCTGGGGCACCACATCGTTACTGCTGAAGATGGCGCCGAGGGCTATGCACTGTGGCTGGATGGGAAATTTGATGGCGTGATCACCGACAGTAACATGCCGGTCATGGATGGCTACACATTGGCACGTAATATCCGAGCCCAAGAGCGGCAGCGTGGCCTGGCACCGTGCCTGATCTTGGGGTTCACCGCCAACGCACAGCCGGAGGAGACCGAGCGCTGCCGGCAGGCGGGCATGGACGGTTGTCTGTTCAAGCCGACCGGGCTTGATGATTTGCGCGCGGCGTTGGCATCGCGCACCGTAGCAATCGTAAGGGATGAGCGCGAACCGGTGTGTGATTTAAGCACGCTGACCTCGTTGACAGGCGGCGACACGAGCGCCCTCAACGAGCTGTTGGTGCCTCTGCTCAGTAGTCTCGCAGAGGATCGCTCGCGGCTGCTGGCGCTGCGACAACACGCGGATTTCGCCACGTTGCATGACTTGGCTCATCGCGTTAAAGGCGGGGCTCGCATGGTCAGGGCCCAGGCGCTGGTGAACTGCTGCGAAGCCTTGGAAAGCGTGTGTGAAAACGCTGACCGCGATGCAGTGGCGGTTGCGGTTGCGGTTGAGGCGCTATGCGCAGCGATCGACGATTTGCGCCATAGCCTGAGCCAGTACAGCAAGCTGGCTTGACCTATGTGGGTAGCCATTCAGCGGATTTGGGAGAACTCCTACATGGATCGGGAACAAGCCTGATTTTGTCTTCGGGGTATGTCTGGAAAATGGGCCGCGCTCACCGACGAGTAATGCCTGCCCAGGGATTCGCCATGCCAAACAAAGCACTGACCATCCTGATTGCCGATGAACAGCACCTGCAACGTCTGCAAATCGAAAAAATGCTCAACCAGTTGGGTTACTACCGGATCGTTCCGGTGCAAACCTTCGAAGAGGTGCAACTGCTCACCGCCATCCCGGCACAGCCTTTTGACGTGCTGATCATTAATGCGGCGCTTGCGGTTCACACCTGCGGGCCGCAGCCCCAGGCGCATCATGTGCTGATCTACGATCACCGGGAACTGAGCCCGAATCCTGACACGCACGCCGACGCAATGCCGGGGGTGCGGGTGCGCCTGCCCGGCGTGCCGGACAACGTCAACCTTGAACACTTCATGGACATCATCGACCCACCCGCAGCCACTACCGGCCTGCGGGTGCTGCCTTGGCTGCGGGAATTATCACGCACGCCCATGCCAGGGGTTTAATCCCACTTCGGTGCGATACCCTTTGGATTGGTCAGGCGATGGCCGCGATCCAGCTCGGCAAGCTGCTGCATGTCGGCAGCGCTCAAGGTCAGTTGCAGCGCCTTGAGGTTGCTTTCCAGGTTGGCGCGTTTAGTCGACGACGGGATGACCGCATAACCTAGCTGCATGGCCCACGCCAGGGCCACTTGTGCCGGGGTCGCCTGATGGCCCGCGGCGATCTGCTGGATTACCGGGTCTTTGAGCACTTCGCCGTAAGCCAGTGTCATGTAGGACGTGATCTGGATACCGTTGGCGGTGGCGAACTCCACTACCTTGCGATTTTGCAGGTAGGGGTGCAGTTCGATCTGGTTGGTGGCGATGTTCTCGGCCCCAACGGCAGTGATCGCTTGCTTCATCAGGTCGACGGTGAAATTGGAAATGCCGATCTGGCGGGTCAGGCCCAGGCGCTTGGCTTCCAGCAGTTGGCCCATGAATTCGGCGACAGGCACCTGGCCTTCCGGCGATGGCCAGTGGATCAAGGTCAGGTCCAGGTAGTCGGTTTTCAGTTTGCGCAAGCTTTCGCGCAGGCTGGGAATCAACTGGCCTTCGGCGAAATGGGTGATCCAGATTTTGCTGGTGATAAATAGCTCATCGCGCGGGATGCCGCTGTCTGCAATCGCTTGGCCCACCTCGGCTTCGTTCTCGTAGATCTGCGCGGTATCGATGGCGCGATAGCCCAGTTCCAGGCCGGTGCTGACGGAATCGATCACCACCTGGCCTTGCAGACGGAAGGTGCCAAGGCCGAAGGCCGGAACGTTTTGCGTTGGGGTAGACATCAGTAACTCCTGAAGGGGTGTGAGCAATGGAGTCGAGTATCCGCCCGTCGTTCCTTCGGAAAAACCGTCGAATCCGAAAAGGACTCTTTACCGCAGGTCACGAATCTTCGGGTGCAGAGGTTAAAATGTGGGAGCGGGCTTGCTCGCGAAAGCGGTGGGTCAGTCAGTACATCTGTCACTGATACACCGCATTCGCGAGCCAGCCCGCTTCCACATTCTGATCTTCATCAGTCAGTTGGTTTGTGCTGTTCCCGCAAGCGCTCAGCCGCACTGCGCAACAATTGTTCGGTGGCGTTCCAACCCAGGCAACCATCGGTCACCGACACGCCGTACTTCATGGATGCGCTCAACGGTTGGCAGCCTTCGAACAGATGACTTTCGAGCATCATGCCTATCAGCGCCACGTCACCCTGTAGCCGTTGCTCCAATACCTCGTTGAACACCGCCGGTTGACGCAGCGGGTCCTTGCCACTGTTGGCATGGCTGCAATCAACCATGATGCGCGCTGCTACCTTGGACTTGGCCAGGTCGTGCTTGACCTGCGCCACGTGTGGCGCGTCGTAGTTCGGCCCACGGTGACCGCCGCGCAGCACCAGATGGGTGTCCGGGTTGCCCGGGGTCTGGATGATCGCCGGGTGGCCCTGGCTGTCGACGCCGAAGTGGCGATGCGGGTGGGCGGCCGAACGCATCGCGTCACAGGCAATGGCCACGCCGCCATCGGTGCCGTTCTTGAAACCCACGGGCACGCCCAGGCCGCTGGCCATTTCGCGGTGAATTTGCGATTCGGTAGTGCGCGCACCAATCGCAACCCAGCTGAGCAAGTCATCGAAGTAGCCGGCGGCCATGGGTTGCAGCAGCTCAGTGGCGACCGGCAGGCCCAGGCGCAGCATTTCGCGCATCAGCTCACGGGACAGGGTGAGGCCGGCCGCCATGTCGTCGCTGCCATCCAGTCGCGGGTCGTAGGCCAGGCCTTTCCAGCCGATGGTGGTGCGCGGTTTTTCGACATAGGCACGGATCACCAGGAGCATCTGGTCACTGACTTCAAGCGCGAGCTTCTTCAGGTTGCGCGCGTATTCCATGGCCGATTCCGGGTCGTGGATCGAGCACGGTCCGACGATCACCAGCAAACGCGAATCTTCGCCATTGAGGATGGCACGCACGGCTTGGCGATGGGCATGGACTTGTTCGTTGAGGAACGGGCTGAGGGGCAACTGATGCTTGAGCTCAAGGGCACTGGGCAGGCGCTGGGTCAGGGCTTCATTGGCGCTGGTCAGGGTGCGGATCGGCAGAGCGGCGGTGGCGGAGTTCATATTCAAGGCTTCCTGGGCAAGCGGCGGGTCGGTCCCGCGCGCCTGGCCCTACTGGGGTGTTCGACAATTGGCCGGGTTGGCTACGTGTGTTGGCTTGCCACCAATAGGTGACCGATCGGAGGCGGCAGGCTGTCCCGAGCGGAGCTGGCTAAATCGCCATGCGGTGCACATGTCGTAGCGGTAATAGGTGGCGTAATTCATGTCGTATGTCCTTTAAGTGGTCTTGCAAAAAGATGAGGGCCTTAAAAAACAAAACCCCCGGTCGGGGAGCCGACCGGGGGTTAGATTTCTCTGGCAGGCGACCCCTTGAACAGTGGGCGCCGATTTCAGGTATCAGGCGCGCCAGTGGCTAAACCAATACCCAAAATAAAAGCTGGCAGTTGCGCTCGAACCGTTCACGCGGCTAGCCGATACCGAGCGCGGGGCGCTGGCAGCAGGGCAAACCTGAGTGTGGGTGAGTTGCAACATGGCATGTCTCCGAAAGATGGGGGGAGCTTACTAGAGGCATGCGGGCGGACTCAATCATTAATTTCTATTGCACACGGGTACTCAGCGCTATGGGGCGAGATATGCTTGCAACCCTTGATGATGATTGCTTGGACGCGACCATGACGACTTTCACCCTTGCTGCTGCTCAATCCATCTCCATCGCGGGCGACTTGCCCGCCAATATTGAGCGGCATCTGATTTTTATGCAGGCGGCAGCCGAGCACGGTGTGCAATTGCTGGTGTTCCCGGAGCTGTCGCTGACGGGGTATGAGCCGTCATTGGCTGCCGGTTTGGCGATTGCGCCGGATGACCCTGTCCTGGCCCCCCTGCGTGAAATGGCCCGTGAACTGGGGCTGACGGCGGTGGTGGGAATGCCGCTCCGCCAGGCACCCGAGGCCGGCGTGTCGATTGGCGCATTGGTACTGGGGGCGGATGGCTCCCTGGCGGTCTACACCAAGCTGCATTTGCACCCAGGCGAAGAGGTTGCGTTTGTCCCAGGGCAGGGCGGCGCGCCCCTTGAGTGGGCCAGTGACACCATTGCTTTGGCCGTGTGCGCGGATTTTTCCCACGCCAGCCATCCGCGCCTGGCGGTAAAGGCGGGCGCCACTGTCTATGCCGTCGGCGCGCTGATCAGCGAAGGCGGCTACCCAACGGACAGCGCGCTGCTCCAGGGCTATGCAGCCGAGCACGGCCTGCTGGTGTTGATGGCCAACCATGGTGGCCCATCCGGTGGCTATGTTTGCGCGGGGCGTAGCGCTATCTGGGCCGCTGATGGCAACTTGCTTGCCGCTGCGCCTGGGGTAGGTGATGCATTGGTGATTGCTCATCGCGATGACGGGGTGTGGGCTGGCCAGGTGGTGGTTGTCTAAATGGCGTTTCACTTGCGCGCGGCCACCGACCAGGACCTCCCATTTGCACGAACCCTGACCTTCGAGTCGATGAGTCGCTACTACCGGCAATACGACTTAGTGTGGTCCAGCGCTGGCTTCGACGTCGCCTGGGCTGGCCGGGAGAACTGGCTGATCTGCGACGGCGACGCCGTGATGGGGTTTGTCAGCCTCAGTCGCGACAGCCGGGCGCTCTATATTCGCGAGTTGCACTTGCTCGAGGCGTTTCGTGGGCGCGGTGCGGGCAGTTGGGTATTGGAGCAGATGGCGCTCAAGGCGCAGGCGTTGGGCCTGTTGCGTTTGACGGTATTCAAGACCAACCCCGCGCGCAGGCTCTATCAGCGCAGGGGGCTCAGTATCGTCGGTGAAGAAGACTGTTTCTGGCGTATGGAGCGTGTTTGCGGTTCAAGCTAAACATGCAACGTTTAGCAATAAGTGCATACTGGACTCAGGAGACGATTTCCTGATCGTTGCTCTGGCCATCAGCCTCAGCAAGGATGATCCCTTCTTTCATGCCCAGCAGGACCGCTACCTTATGGGCTTCCCCACGCCGTCCTTTTTTACGCCCAGCGAGCACTTGATAGGTGGTGGCCGGATCTACACCGTGCTCACGGGCGAACGCTTGCACTGACTTTCCTTGATGTTCCAGCCAAGCCTTGGCTTGTGCAGCGGTACGGATTCCGGGCATAGTTCAAAACCGTTCAAGTTCGTTTAACGAAGAGATGAGTGTGACACCTCTTGGGGTGTGCCAGATCAGGATCATACATCCAAATGAGTGGAATCGGTTCGCGTTTGAGGCAAGAAAGAGAGCGACTTGGCCTGTCGCAAAAAGTTTTTGGCGAAATAGGAGGCGTTGAGGCAAACGCACAAGGCAAATACGAAAGTGGAGAGCGCGCCCCCAAGGCGGACTATTTATCACGAGTCGCTGAAAGAGGCGTGGATGTGTTGTATGTGTTGACGGGCTTTGCGACACCGATCCAACTGGAAAACCTCAGTCAGATCGAAGAGAAGGTTCTGGGCGATTACCGCGCCATGTTCAAGGAAGATCAAGCTGCAATCCGTCGATTGACGTCAACCCTGGCCGAGCATTCAGCCGCGCAGAATGGGAAAAACAAGCTCAGGCCCCAGAATTCCTGACCTTTCGCCCAGCAAATAGAGCCGTCTGCCGCCTGGCGCGCGGTTGCTGGGTGTTCAAACACTATATATATGACGCTTGCAGCTAGGTCTGCGCCTTGGTTTTTTGCTAAGGTGTTCAGCAACCTATAAGACCATATCGCGAGGTGTCTGCTTGATTAGGGTGCTAGTAGTCGATGACCATGATCTCGTTCGTACAGGCATTACACGAATGCTGGCTGACATCGATGGCCTGCAAGTAGTCGGCCAGGCTGAGTCCGGGGAAGAGTCCCTGATCAAGGCCCGGGAGTTGAAACCCGATGTGGTGCTGATGGATGTCAAGATGCCCGGTATCGGCGGTCTTGGTGCCACGACCAAATTGTTGCGCAGCCATCCGGACATCAAAGTCGTGGTGGTAACCGTCTGCGAAGAAGACCCGTTCCCGACGCGCTTGTTGCAGGCCGGCGCGGCCGGTTACCTGACCAAGGGCGCAGGTTTGGCCGAAATGGTCCAGGCCATTCGCCTGGTGTTTGCCGGCCAACGTTACATCAGCCCGCAGATCGCCCAGCAATTGGCCATTAAATCCTTCCAGCCCGTCAGTGATTCGCCGTTTGATGCGCTGTCGGAGCGGGAAATCCAGATCGCCTTGATGATCGTCGGTTGCCAGAAGGTGCAGACGATCTCCGACAAGCTGTGCCTGTCGCCCAAGACCGTCAACACCTACCGTTATCGCATTTTCGAGAAGCTCGCCATCAGCAGTGATGTTGAATTGACCCTGCTCGCGGTGCGCCACGGCATGGTGGACGCCAGCGCCTGACATGACCACACCGTTTGATCCAAGTGCCTTTCTCTCCACCTGCAGTGGCCGCCCCGGCGTGTACCGCATGTTCGACAGCGAGGCGCGCCTGCTTTATGTCGGCAAGGCCAAGAACCTGAAAAATCGCCTGGCGAGCTATTTTCGCAAGAGCGGTCTCGCGCCCAAGACCGCTGCGCTGGTGGCGCGTATCGCCCAGGTTGAAACCACCATCACCGCCAACGAAACCGAAGCGCTGCTGCTTGAGCAGACGCTGATCAAGGAATGGCGGCCGCCCTACAACATCCTGCTGCGCGATGACAAATCCTACCCCTACGTGTTTTTGTCCGATGGCCACTTCCCGCGGCTGAGCATTCACCGGGGTGCGAAGAAGCAAAAGGGCAAGTATTTCGGGCCCTATCCCAGCGCTGGGGCGGTCCGCGAGAGCCTGAGCCTGCTGCAAAAAACCTTTTTTGTGCGCCAGTGCGAAGACAGCTTCTACAAGAACCGCACCCGTCCGTGCCTGCAGTACCAGATCAAACGCTGCAAGGCGCCCTGTGTCGGCCTGGTTGAACCGGCCGAGTACGCCGAGGATGTACGCCATTCGGTGATGTTCCTTGAAGGGCGCAGCAATGCGCTTACCGATGAGCTCTCCAGCGCCATGGAACAAGCCGCCGGCGCCCTGGATTTCGAAAAGGCCGCCGAACTGCGCGACCAGATTTCCCTGCTGCGCCGCGTGCAGGATCAGCAGAGCATGGAAGGCGGCACCGGTGACGTGGACGTGATCGCCGCCTTCGTCAACCCGGGCGGTGCCTGTGTGCACTTGATCAGCGTGCGTGGCGGACGGGTGTTGGGCAGCAAGAACTTCTTCCCGCAGACGGGCATCGACGAGGAGGTGGCCGAAGTTATGTCGGCCTTCCTCGGGCAGTATTACGTCAGCAGCCCTGAACGCGACCTGCCATCGGAGTTGATCGTCAACGTGGTGCATGAAGACTTCCCCACGCTGATCGAGGCGATCCACGAACTTCGCGGCCGCGAGCTGGACATCAGCCACCGCGTACGCGGTACCCGTGCACGCTGGCAGCAAATGGCCGTGACCAATGCCGAACAGGCCCTGAGCGCGCGCCTGGCCAATCGACAGCACGTCGCCGCACGCTTTGACGCCCTGGCCCAAGTCCTCAACCTGGACGAGCCGCCGCAACGTCTTGAGTGCTACGACATCAGCCACTCCAGCGGCGAGGCCACGGTGGCGTCCTGCGTGGTGTTCGGGCCGGAAGGTCCGATCAAGTCCGATTACCGGCGCTACAACATCGAAGGCATCACTGCCGGCGATGACTACGCCGCCATGCACCAGGCCCTGACGCGGCGCTTCAGCAAGTTGAAGGACGGCGAGGGCAAACTGCCGGATATCCTGCTGGTGGACGGCGGCAAAGGCCAATTGTCCATGGCCCGCGACGTGCTCAACGAGCTGGCCGTGCCCGACCTGATCCTGCTCGGTGTGGCCAAGGGCACCACGCGCAAGGCCGGTTTCGAGACGTTGTACTTGAATGATGCCGCCCATGAGTTCACCTTGAAGGGCGACTCACCGGCGCTGCATTTGATCCAACAGATCCGCGACGAAGCCCACCGCTTCGCCATTACCGGCCACCGCGCCCGACGTGGCAAGACCCGGCGAACCTCAACCCTGGAAGGGGTAGCGGGGGTTGGCCCGACGCGACGTCGCGATTTGCTCAAACATTTTGGTGGCTTGCAAGAGCTCTCCCGTGCCAGCATTGACGAAATAGCCAAAGCACCCGGTATCAGTAAAAAGCTCGCTGAGTTGATTTATGCGAATCTGCACAGCGAATAGAATGCCTTTCCACCTCGTAGCCAGTTGTGCCGATGAATATCCCTAATCTGATCACCGTTCTACGCGTTCTGCTTATTCCCATTTTCATTCTGTTGTTCTATTTGCCGTACGAATGGAGCTACATGGCCTCCAGTTCGGTATTCGCCTTCGCGGCCGCCACCGACTGGCTCGACGGCTACCTGGCGCGCCGCCTGGAACAGAGCACGCCATTCGGTGCATTCCTGGACCCGGTGGCCGACAAGCTCATGGTCGCGGTCGCCCTGGTGCTGCTGGTGCAGGAACACGGCAATCTGTGGCTGACCCTGCCGGCCGCGGTGATCATCGGCCGCGAGATCGTCGTCTCGGCGCTGCGCGAATGGATGGCCGAAATCGGCGCCCGCGCCCATGTCGCCGTGTCGAACATGGGCAAGTGGAAAACCGCCGCGCAAATGCTCGCACTGGTCATCTTGCTGGCCAACCCGTCGGACTTCTCGTTCTGGGTCCTCACCGGTTACGCCTTGCTGCTGATCGCCGCGGGCCTGACCCTGTGGTCCATGCTGCAATATCTGCGCGCCGCCTGGCCTCACCTGCGCACTACGGTCGAAAAGAAATAAAACTTTTTTGAATCAAGGTGTTGACGGGTTCTGATAATTCTATAGAATGCGCACCACCAAGACGCGGGAATAGCTCAGTTGGTAGAGCACGACCTTGCCAAGGTCGGGGTCGCGAGTTCGAGTCTCGTTTCCCGCTCCAAATATTGCGCTGCAGAGTTCCATTGAATTCTGTAAGTAATTGAAATCAGGGCCTTTAGGCCCTTTTTTCGTTCCGGCGGGAACCACTGAAATCCAGCTCCATCCAGTGCTTTTAAGTCCCGATTTAAGTCCCGAATGAGGATCTTGGATTTGGATGTGCACTGAATCGGTTTTTTGCTGGAGCAGCTTGGATAGCGAGACGAGCATCTGGCTCTGACTCATGCCGGACCTGGTTCAACCAATTGTTCCGCTATGCGCTGGTGAAAATCGGGGGGCTGGAACACAACCCTGCTTCAGACCTAGATGTGGTCGCACTTCCCAAACCTCCGGTTACGCACAATCCATTTCTGCGCATGGACGAGCTTCCGGGGTTGATGGCCGCGCTTCGAAATTATGGTGGCGCAAACCAAACCCGCCTTGGCCTTCGATTGTTGTTGCTGACCGGTGTCCGCACGGGTGAATTGCGGTTGGCGACACCCGACCAGTTCGGTTTGGAGAAGCGCTTGTGGGTCATACCGGCGGAAGTGGTGAAACAACTCCAGCTAGCGATGCGCAAGCCAGGTAAGCAGACCCAAAATGTACCGCCTTATATCGTGCCGCTGTCAGCTCCTCCAGGGAGCATCCTGATTCGAGAATTCACTTCAATTCCCGAGAAGTAAGTCTTTGAGGAGTGAGCGCACTGGTGCCTCAGTATCGATCGGAGGCAAGGCGCGGGCGATATGCCGATGTTTAGTCCATTGATTGATCTTTAGTACTGCGCCATTGACTCCAAAAATTTCGAACTGTTGGCGTTCGCCCGCCGTCCATTTTGTTGAAGGCAAGGCGACGTCACAAAGCGTTTACCGGAGGGGATGGTAATGGCTCAGCAGAAAAATGGATTGGTGGTGATCTGCGGTGCGAGTGCAGGCGTAGGGCGGGCCACGGCGCATCGTTTCGCCGCCGCCGGTTACCGCATCGGTTTGCTGGCCCGCGATGAAGCCGGTCTGGCGGCGACACGGGAGGAGCTGGCGCAATATGGCCAGGCGACGACGGCGATTAGTGTCGATGTGGCCGATGCAGACGCACTTGAAGCGGCGGCCATTGCGCTTGATGAGGAACTGGGGCCGCTGCAGATCTGGATAAATTCAGCGATGGTCACCGTGTTCTCGCCGATTGAAAAACTCACTGCGCAGGAAATCCGGCGTGTGACCGAAGTCACTTACCTGGGCACCGTCAACGGGACCTTGGCTGCCCTGAAATTGCTGCGGCCGCGCAATAAGGGTTTGATCATCCAGGTGGGCTCGGCGCTGGCTTATCGCGCAATTCCTTTGCAGTCGGCTTATTGCGGCGCCAAGTTCGCCGTCCGCGGGTTTACCGATGCGTTGCGTTGTGAACTGCTGCACGAGCGCAGTCGAATTCGTGTATGCATGGTGCAGTTGCCGGCGATCAACACCCCGCAATTCGACTGGGCGCGAAACAAGCTCGACAAACGCCCGCAACCAGTGCCGCCGATTCACGATCCGGACGTTGCCGCCCGAGCGATCTTGAGTGTGATCCAACGTCCGCCACGGGAATTGTGGCTGGGCATGGCGAGCATCAAGGCGATTGTCGGCAGTTGCCTGATCCCGGGACTGCTCGATCGAATGCTCGCGCGTCAGTGCTATCCGGGCCAAATGAGCAAGGAAGATGACAACGGCGGCCATGGCGACAACTTGTACCAGCCTCTGGGCGCTGAATTGCATCGGACGCGCGGGCGTTTTGTCGGCCGCTCCCGCGCAAGCGCGCTGGCGCTGACGTCCACCCAGGTATCGGCGGTATCGGCGGTGTTGGCGCTGGTCTGTGCGATGGTTCTGCTATGGTTCTGAACGGTTGCGTCGAAACCAGCGATAGCCAAAGCCGTTGAGCGTCAGTGCGGTGTTTTCGCTGATTGGCGAAGGATAATAGCTGTCGGCCAGGATCTGCTCGAAACCCTGCAATTGCTGAGTCATAGTCAACTCCAGCGTGACCGGTTGCCTGCTGAGATTGACCAGGACGATGGTCGTCGATTCGCCGATATGCCGCATGGCAAATACCGCCGGATGAGCATGCGAAAGGGGTTGGGCGGTGCCTTTACCGATTTCACTGAGCCTGGCGCGTAGTTTGAAAATCGCCTGGCAACGAGCGAGGAGGGAGTCAGGATCGTCTTGCTGCGCCGCGACATTCACCGCTTTGTAGCTGAACGGCCCGTCATCGATCAGCGGCGCTGGCAGCTTCGTGTGCTCCGCTCGGGAAAAACCGCCGTTGGTGTCGGCGCTCCACTGCATCGGCGTTCGCACCGCCAGGCGTTCACGCCGCCGCAGATCATCGCCCATGCCGATTTCCTCGCCATAGCGGATGATCGGCGTGCCCGGCAACGACGCCAACAGCGCATGCGCCATTGCCTGATGACGTACATCGCCGTTAAGCATCGGCGCAAGCCGGCGGCGGATGCCACGGCCATAAACACGCATGTGCGCCTGGGGAGCAAACACCTGCATGACTTCGGCGCGCTCGCGCACGTTCAGACGTTCCAGGTCGAGTTCATCATGATTGCGCAGCCACACGGCATAACCCGCGCCATCCGGCGCTTGCGGTCGTTGCTGCAACGCACGGAACAGCGGTTGCGCACGCTCGCGGGCGAGTGCCAGGAACAGGTGATTGTTAAGCCAGAAGTCCAGCGCCAGCTGCAAGCGATTGCCGTTGCCAAAGTAGTGTTCGAAACGCTGCGGTTCGACATCGACTTCGCCCATCAGCAAACAGTCCGGGTTGATCGAGCGCGCATGCGCCGCCAGCCGCTCCAGCAGCCACACGCCGCGCTCTTCCTCACCGCCGCCGGCTTGTTCGACCGCATGGGACGCCGCGTCCAGGCGAAACCCGGCTACGCCCAGGCTTAGCCAGTGACTGATGATCTGTTCGATCTCTGCAATCACCGCAAGGTTTTTCAGGTTGAGGTCCGGTTCGTGTCGATAAAACAGGTGTCGATAGAATTGCCCGGCCTGCTCGTCCCATTGCCAGATACTGTCTTCCACGCTGGGAAAGATCGGTTGGTTGCCATCGTCTACCGGCGCGTCGGACCAGATGTAGTAATCGCGATAACGACTGCCGCGATCCTGGCGTGCCTGTTCGAACCAGGGGTGTTTTTCGCTGGTGTGTTGCAACACCAGCTCCATGATGACCCGTAAGCCGCGCTGCTTTGCTGCGTCGATCAGCCGGCGCAAATCTTCTTCGCTGCCAAAGCGTGGCGCCACCCTCTGATGATCGCTGACGTCATAGCCACAATCGCGAAACGGGGAGGCATAAATCGGCAATAGCCAAAGCGCGCCGATTCCCAGCGCGCTTAAGTGATCGAGGCGTTCAACGATGCCCGTGAGATCGCCGCAGCCATCGTCATTGCTGTCGAAAAACTGCGACGGGTCGACTTGATAGATCACCGTGTCATGCGGCCATTCAGCATTCATGGTCAGTTCCTTTGCGGCACACTATGACCGCTTTCTGCGCGCCGAGGGTCCCGTCAAAGAGCTGATTCTCGCCCTGCCTGTCACTGGCGACTTCGATGATCCAGTCGCCAGCCAGGGCGAAAGTATGCTGGGCCTCGTCAAAATTGATGCATACGATGCGCTCGTCATCACCGCAGTAGCGGCGGTAAGCCAATAACTTCGGATGCGAAGGCAGCTCCTCCCATGCGCCGAGGCGCAAGGCCGCGCTGTGCCGACGGCAATGCAGCAGGCGTCGATAAAGCTTGAGCGTGGAGTGGCTCGCCGTTTCCTGGGTTTGCACGGCCAGTGCCTCGGCGTCCGGCGGGAAGGGCAGCCACGGCGCCTTGCCCGACCAGCCGTGCGGCGCTTGCGATAGCCACGGTAACGGTGCCCGGCTGCCGTCGCGTCCGCCTGGGTCGACGCGGGTTTGTGCGGTGACTTGGGTATCTTCCAGGGCCAGTTCGTCGCCTTGAAAAATGAAGGGCGTACCACGCAGGCTCAACAACATTACCGCTGCCGCATTCGCTCGTGCCAGCGAGCCGCCGTAACGGCTGCGGAGCCGACTGTTGTCATGATTGGACAAGGCCCAGGTCGGCCAGGCCGACTGTTGACCGAGGCAACTTTCGACTTCACGGATGCACAGGCGGAACACCACCGGGTCCCATGGCGCATCGAGCGGCGGGAAGTTGAACGACATGTGCAGTTCATCACTGGCGCCGTAGTACGCCGCAACCCGTGCGGTCGAGCGGATATTGACCTCGCCGATCAGCACCCGGTCGCCGGGATAATGATCGACCAGTCGACGCAGCCCGCGCAGCACTTCGTGGCTGTATGGCTGATCATTGATCTGCACCATGGTCTCGCCAGCCATGCAGCGCGGGTCATCGGCAAAGGTCGGATCCTTGCCCACACAATGCACCACATCGATCCTGAAACCGTCGACGCCACGGTCCAGCCAGAATCGCAGCACATCGTGCATGGCCTCGACGACCTGCGGGTTATGCCAGTTCAAGTCGGGCTGCTGAGGCAGAAAGAAGTGCAGATAGTATTGCTGGCTGACTTCATCCCAGGTCCAGGCGCTACCGCCATCGATCGATGCGCGCCAGTTGTTCGGCTGGTCGCGCCAGATATACCAGTCGCGTTTGGGGTTGTCGCGACTGGACCGAGACTCGATGAACCAGGGGTGTTGATCCGAGGTGTGGTTGGGCACGAAGTCCATCAACAGCTTCAGGCCCCGTTTGTGGGCTTCGGATATCAGTTGATCGAGGTCGGCCAGGCGGCCGAATAACGGGTCGATATCCGTGTAGTCGCAGATGTCGTAACCGGCATCGCACATGGGCGACGGGTACACCGGCGACAACCACAACGCGCCAACGCCCAGTGCCTTAAGGTAATCCAGCCGTGCAATCAGACCTGGCAGATCGCCGACACCATCGCCGTTGCCATCGGCGAACGAGCGTGGGTACACCTGATAAATCACGACGTTTTTCCACCATGTCGAATGCTGCGTAACGGACATGGTCCCTCCTTGAATAGGCGTCATTCAAGTTGCCGGTTTGCTCAACCAAGGCCGGTTACGCCAGGTTGTGCGGTAGTCTCCAGCTTGACTTTGATCCAGCCAGGGGAATGCTGATCAAACTTCTGGAAGGCGCTGATGGCATCCGCCATGGGCTCATGCTGTGTCAGCACTTTGGACGGGTCAACACGACCCGCCAACGTCATTTCGATGAGCTTGGGGATGTACTTTCGATGATGGCAGTTGCCCATGTTCATGCGCAGGTTTTTATTCATCGCCGCGCCGATGGGGAAACGGTCGAACCCGGCAGGGTAGACACCTATTATTGATAGCGTGCCAGCCTTGGCCAATCCTTGGACGGCCCATTCCAAGGCTTGGGATGGCTCATCGCCCGGTTGCCATTGTGCGCTGCCGGGGGCTTGGGCGTGGTGAGTGTGGTTGGCATCAATGCCTACGGCATCAATCGCTCGGTCCACGCCAATATCATTGGTCAGGCGATGCAGCGTCTCGACAGGGTCTTCCTTTTCGAAATTGATGCATTCAGCGCCAAGGTCTCGCGCGCGATCCAGCCTGTCGTCCAGGCCATCGATGGCAAAGATACGACCGGCGCCCAGCAGCTTGGCGCTTACGATCGCAAACAGACCTACCGGCCCGCAGCCAAAAACCGCAACGGTGTCACCGTCCCTGATTTCCGCCATTTTGGCGCCGAACCAGGCGGTTGGGAAAATATCCGACATTGCAATCGCCTGGTCGTCAGTAATGGCGTCGGGCAGTTTTATCAACCCGATGTTAGCGAAGGGGATTCGGGCTTTTTCCGCTTGCAGCCCATTAAAGGGGCCAGTGGTCTTGGGACCGCCAAAAAAGGACGTGCCGGCAGTTTTGCCGTTGGGGTTGGCTACGTCGCACTGAGCAAAATAACCCGCGCGGCAGTAAGCGCAATTGCCGCATGCGATGGTCGAAGGGACCAGCACACGGTCGCCGATCCTTAAATTGCGTACATCCTCACCCAAGGCCTCCACGATACCGACCGCTTCATGACCTAGAATCGTGCCAGGTTGCATATCCGGTGCACTGCCGCGGATAAAGTGAAGGTCGGTGCCGCAAATGGCCGAGGCGGTTATGCGGATGATCGCGTCGTTGGGCGCTTGCAGCGTGGGCTCGGCAACTTCATCCAGCCGGATATCGCCGACACCGTGGAACACAATAGCCTTCATTTTTCACCTCGCAGGGTCGATGAGGGGTGAGTTAAGCCGCCTGGAAGTGAGCAAGCCCCCTCATGCATTCGCAGCAGGCTGCAACCTCTAACATCCACGCGGTAGATATCTATTGCGATAACGAAGCTTTTGAAAATGCTTTGAGAAATTTTGAAACTTTCGATGAACGGTCTATCGCGGATCGCTGGCGTCTGCCCGACGAATCCAACTCTAGACGGGAATGACCATTCACGACGTCAGCCAGAAAAAGTTCTGAACGTTTTTGGGCTCTTGAATATCGACCCTGTAACTGAATATTTCTGCTTGCGCATCCTCCGGCGTATCCCGGAGCCAATGCAACGGCAAATAAATCGGCGAACGGGGCGAGTCTTCATGAGTGACGATATCCAGTGCAGCGTCGAATACAACGGTCGCATCCTTCACGGAAAAACTGACCAGCCGCTGATCGATTTCCTCGCAGAGCAGGGTATCGATTTGCCCCACGTCTGCTATCACCGAGCCCTTGGGCCGATTCAGACCTGCGATGTCTGCTGGATCGAGCACAACGGCGAAATGGTTCGCGGCTGTACGTTGCGTACGGCCAACGGGATGAAGCTGGTAAGTGAAGCGCCTCACATAAAGGCCGCCCAGGAAGAAGGCCTGGACCGGATCCTTGCCAAGCATGAGTTGTATTGCAGCGTCTGCGAGCACAACACCGGAGACTGCACGCTGCACAATACCGTCGCCGACATCAACCCTGCGATCCAGCGTTACAAGTACCAGCGCAAGCCTTACAGCAAGGATCACTCCAACCCTTTTTACACCTACGATCCCGACCAATGCATCCTCTGTGGACGCTGCATCGAGGCGTGTCAGAACGTCGAGGTCAACGAGACCTTGAGTATCGATTTCACCCTGGATCATCCACGGGTGTTGTGGGATGGCGGTACCACGATTGAGGGATCCAGCTGCGTGAGCTGCGGCCACTGCGTCACCGTTTGCCCGTGCAACGCCTTGCTGGAAAAAACCATGCAGCCGGATGCCGGGCCTTTGACATCGATGCCCGAGCGCATCAAGCGTCCGCTTATCGATGCGGTGAAAACCCTTGAGAACACCCTAGGCGCACCGCCCATCACTGCCGTTTCCGTCATGGACATGCATTGGCGCCAACCCGAAATCAAACGCGCCAAAACCGTATGCACGTACTGCGGGGTGGGTTGCTCGAAACCTGTCAGCCAGTTCACTGGCAAGCCCAGCGACGCCTGATCGGAGCCTGCACATGGAACCGTTGGATCCCGCGTTGATGCTGGCGCGCTATCAGTTTGCGTTCACCATCAGCTTTCATATCGTGCTCGCTGCGTTTTCCATAGGCCTGGCCAATTATCTGATGGTACTGGAAGCCCTGTGGTTGTGGCGCAAACGCCAGGTTTACAGGGACCTTTACACGTTCTGGCTGAAAATCTTTGCCTGGACGGTTGCCGTGGGCACTGCGTCCGGGCTCGTCATGGAGTTTCAGTTCGGGACTAACTGGGGCGCACTGGCCCATCGAGCGGGAGCTATTCTGGGGCCGCTGATGTTCTATGAAGTCATGGTCGCGTTTTTTCTGGAAGCCGGCTTCATCGGGGTCATGCTGTTCGGCATGAATAAAGTCGGCCCGCGCCTGCATTTTCTGTCGACCTGTGCCGTGGCCGTTGGCTCGTTATTCAGTGCATTCTGGATATTGTCGGCCAATTCATGGATGCACACGCCGGCCGGTTTCAGCATGGCCGAAGATGGCCGGTTCGTAGCGCAAGACTGGCTTCAGATCATCTTCAACCCCTCGTTTCCCTATCGCATGGTTCACATGAGCCTTGCAGCCTTCCTCGGCACGGCCATGCTGGTGGGCGGTGCGGCCGCCTGGCATTTAGTGCGCAACAGCCGTCACGCATCCGCGCGGGTGATGTTTTCCATGGCCCTGTGGATGGCGGCGCTGGTCGGCCCCCTTCAGATCGTGGCCGGGGACCTGCACGGTGAAAATACCCGGGATTATCAACCGCAGAAGCTGGCCGCCATCGAGGGTTCATGGCAGCGTCCGGAAGCGGGGAAGGGAGAGCCACTCAGGCTGTTTGCGATACCCGACCAGACGCTGCGCAGAAATGACTTCGAACTGGCAATCCCTCATCTTGGCTCGCTGTACCTGCGCCATGACTGGACCGGCACCATACAAAGTCTTGATGAGTTCGCCGCGCAAGATATCCCGCCGGTGGCCGTGGTCTTCTATGCGTTTCGCATCATGGTCGGTATTGGCTTGCTGATTGTGGCCCTGGGCATTGCCAGTCTTTTGCTGCGTTGGCGCGGTGGACTTTTTGAATGTCGATGGTTGCTGCGCTGTTCAGTCCTTATGGCACCCGCCGGGTTCGTGGCGATGCTGTGCGGATGGATCGTCACCGAAGTCGGCCGCCAGCCCTTCACGGTCTATGGGTTAATGCGCACCGTCCACAGCCATTCGCAGCAACCCCTTTCATTCGTTGCGGGTAGCACGCTCGCCATCATGGTCATGTATGGGCTGGTTTTCGGGTTGGGTCTTTTATACCTGGTGCGAGCGGTCAGGCAACTGCCGGCAGAGACGACGGACGCCAACCAATAAGCGCCAGTGCAGAGTGAGGGATCGTAATGTTCATGTCTGAAGCGCTGTTACCCGATCTGGCGGCTGCCGCAATCGCCTTTACGATCATCCTCTACGTGATTCTGGATGGAACCGATCTTGGGGTCGGGATCCTCCTGGCGACGCGTGACGATCCTGATGAGAAAAAGTTAATGGTCAATTCCATCCTACCCATCTGGGATGGCAACGAAACCTGGCTGGTGCTGGGTGGCGGTGGGTTGCTGGCGCTGTTTCCGGTGGTGTACAGCGTGTTGTTTTCCGCACTCTATATACCCGTCATTACGATGCTGCTGGCACTGATCGCCAGGGCGGTTGCGCTTGAGTTCCGGGCTGACGCTTCGGCGCAGATGAAGCGTTGGCTCGACATCAGCCTCGTGGCCGGCTCGCTGATCGCGACGCTGTGCCAGGGACTCATCATGGGGTGCTTCGTGCAGAGGGTCGAGCACGAGGAGGGCAGGTTCAGTGGCCACGGCTGGGAGTGGCTCGGCGCCTTTCCGCTGACCTGCGGCATGGTGCTGATCATCGGTTATGCGTTGCTGGGTAGCTGCTGGCTGGTATGGCGCACCGAAGGGCGATTGCAAACCGCGGCGAAAGGCCAGGCCCGGACACTCGGCTGGCTGACCCTGCTCGGGATGACAGCGATCCTGCTATGGACCAGCCTGTCCAACCCGACCTATCGAGATCATCTTCTGGGCTCCAGCCTGAGCCTGCCGCTTTTGGTGCTCCACGGTGTATTAGTGGCAGGCTTTTATTGGGCGTTCTCCAGCCGCCTCGAGTTTCTGCCCTTATTTGCGGTGCTGGGATGGTTCGGCGTGGCGTTCGTTGCCGCAATCATTGCCCTGTATCCTTTGATCCTTCCCCCTTCATTGACGATCGGCCAGGCGTCTTCCCCGGCTTCAAGCCAGGCCTTCATGCTCGCAGGCTTTGCGGTACTAGTACCTGTGACGCTTGTTTACAACACATGGGGCTTCTGGGTATTCCGGGGCAAGGTCACGGCGGGTAAATGATATTACCGGTTTGCTATGCATAAGCGCATGGCGCTTTAACACATATAACTAAAACATATTCTCGGAGAGTCCATGTTCAGTCACATTCA
Source organism: Pseudomonas cedrina subsp. cedrina (assembly GCF_001983175.1). Classification (GTDB taxonomy): domain Bacteria; phylum Pseudomonadota; class Gammaproteobacteria; order Pseudomonadales; family Pseudomonadaceae; genus Aquipseudomonas; species Aquipseudomonas cedrina. Next base: position 167,165 of record NZ_MNPW01000014.1, on the reverse strand, counting down.
GATTGGTGCCCGTGACCTTGCTACCATGATTGACTTTTACGATGCGGTGTTAACCGTTAACAACGGTATGAAGCACTGTTGCGCTTAGCGTCTGTTCAAGTACGCCGCCATCTCGGCCGCAGGGACCATCCCGCCTCCTGTGGCCCAGATCAAATGGGTCGCGCCTGCGGGTATACCGTCCGGCAACCCCAAACGACGCCCATACCCTTGGCGCTCGTGCAGCACCCGCGCGAAACCTGGAGCTCCGGCCAGCGCCGAGGGCTCCAGACGCAGTTGCTCGGTGCGATCGAGCAATTGCAGCAAACTGAACAACTCGGCATCGGTCACCGTATAGAACCCATCCAGCATCCGCTGCATCGACCGCCCCACGAATCCCGAAGGTCGCCCAACCGCCAAGCCATCCGCCGCCGTATGGTTGGAAATCCCGAAGTCCTGCACCGCCAAGCCATCGTGCAGCCCGGTGTACACCCCCATCAGCATGCACGGCGACTCGGTCGGCTCGGCGAAGATGCAGTGCACGTGATCACCAAACGCCAGTTTCAGGCCGAAAGCGATGCCGCCTGGACCACCGCCGACGCCGCAGGGCAGATACACGAACAACGGATGATGGGCGTCGACCAGGATCTGCTGCTCGGCGAACTGCGCCCTCAGCCGCTCGCCGGCGACTGCGTAACCGAGGAACAGGATCTGCGAGTTCTCGTCGTCGATGAAGTGGCAGGTAGGGTCCGCCTGCGCCTGCTCGCGGCCTTGTTCGACGGCCTGGCCGTAGTCGCCGGCGTACTCGACCACGGTCACGCCATGGGCGCGCAGCTTGTCTTTCTTCCATTGCCGGGCATCGGCCGACATGTGCACGGTCGTGGCGAAGCCCAGCCGGGCGCCGGCGATGCCGATCGACAGACCGAGGTTGCCGGTGCTGCCGACCGCGATCTTATGAGCGCGAAACAGCGCCTGGCATGGCGCTTCGGCCAGGCGCCGATAGTCGTCCGCTTCGCTCAGCAGGCCATGGCGAATGGCGAGTTGCTCGGCGTGGAACAGCACTTCGTAGATACCGCCGCGGGCTTTCACCGAGCCGGAGATGGGCAGGTGGCTGTCCTTCTTCAGCAGCAGCCGGATAGGCCCTTCGACGCCGTAACGCTCGCAAAGGGCGCGGGCGAAAGCCGGTACGCCAACCAGTTCCGATTCGATGATGCCCTGGCTTGCAGCAACTTCCGGGAAGGCTTGGGCCAGGAATGGCGCAAAGCGCTGGAGGCGCTCGCTGGCATGCCGCACATCGGTGGCGGTCAGGGCAATATCGTTCAACGCATCGGCCAGGGGCGCGATCTGCGGGTTGAACCAGCTGACTTCTTCGCCGGCCAGTATGGGTTTCAACAGAGGAAATTCGGTGGTCCAGTCGGCGAGGCTTTTGCCATATACGGATGTGATCACAGCAGGGGCTCCAACGGCGGCGCGCTGTGGCGCCACTTGATTAACGGGGTCAAACGGCCGGGCGCCCATCGGTCGCGGTGGCGTACTGGTCCGGGGCCAGCGGCGGGTGGGTGACGGGCGTCCACAGGTCCACTTCGCTGAGGGCCAGGGCGGCCATGTTCGGGCGCGGGCGGCGCAAATCCTGGGTCGTTTCGCAATGGGCTTCGAGGGCGCGGGCGGCCATCAGCAGCTCCAGGTCACCGCGGAATTTACCGATCACCTGCATGCCGAAGGGCATGTCGAGGTGGTCGACGCCCATGGGCATCGACAGCGCCGGGTTGGTGGCCAGGGTGACCACGTAAGTCAGCGCCAGCCAGCGGTAGTAGTTTTCCAGCGCCACGCCGTTCACGCTTTCCAGGTACGGCTGCTCCCAAGGGAAGGCCGATACCGGCGTAGTGGGCGAGAGAATCAGGTCGTACTGGCTGAACAGCTGCTGGAAGCGGCGAAATATGCGCGTTTGCTCGGCGTTGGCCCATACGCAGTCCTTGAGCGACATGCGTGCACCCATCTCGTAGTTGGCGCGCGGGTTAGGGCCGAGGGAGCCCGGGTCTTTCTCATAAGCGGCCTGCAGGCTGCCGACGAAGGCTTCGGCGCGGACCACGTCGAAGCAGCGGTGGGCGTGCTGCATGTCCACTTCGATTTCTTCGCAACTGGCGAACAGGCCCTTGAGGCTGGCGACCTTGGCGCGGAACACGCGGCGGATGTCGTCGTCGACGTCGCACACGCCGAAGTCTTCGGTGTAGCCCACGCGCAGGCGTGAAAGGTCGACCGTGCCCTCCATGGCCGCTGGCATGCTGAAGTCATAGCTGAGCGGGTCGTTCGGGGCGATGCCGGCGGTGGCCGCCAGTTGCAGCCAGGTGTCGGCGACGTCGCGGCCCATGGGGCCGACCACGGAAATCGGCGTCCAGCCCAGCAGCTTGCGTTCGCTCGGCACCAGGCCGGGGGAAGTGCGCAGGCCCACGATGCCGCACTTGGCTGCGGGGATGCGCAGGGAGCCACCCGTGTCGGAGCCGCTGCACAGCGGCACCATATTGGCAGCCAGCGCGGCGGCGGCGCCACCGGACGAGCCTCCGGCGTTCAAGCGCGGGTTGAACGGGTTGCCCGTGGCGCCCCACACCGGGTTGCGGGTGTTGGCGCCAGCGCCCATTTCCGGCACGTTGGTCTTGCCCACCACTATGGCCCCTGCGGCGCGCAGGCGGCGTACCAACTGGTTGTCTTGGGTTGGCAAGTTGGCGCGAAACAGCGGCGAGCCGTAGGTGGTCAACAGACCTTCGGTTTCTTCCAGATCCTTGATGCCGATCGGCAGGCCGCTAAGCAGGCCGCGTGGTTCGCAGCGGTTGATCGCCTGTTCGGTGGCGCGGGCTTCTTTGCGGGCGCGCTCGAAGGAGGTGGCGCAGAAGGCGTTGATCTTCGGATTGTATTCTTCGATACGGGCGATGCAGGCCTCAAGCACTTCGACCGGCGACACCTGACGCGAATCGATCAGGGCCTTGAGTTCCACCGCGCCTTTGTCGGCCAATTCGTTCGGGTTGTGCATGGGATCGATCCTGCGCAAATAAAACAAGAGAATAAAAACACCGCCAGGCAGCCACAACCAACTTAATTCGAAGGCTGCCATGCTGTTTGCAGAAAGCTCAGGCCGCGCACTGGAGCACGTGCTTGATGTGCTCGATAAAGCTTTCCATGGGCGCCGACAGTTGCCGTCGCGCCAGGGTCTGGATTTCGATGAAGCGCGCGCCGTCAGCCATTTCCGGTACGTCCAGGGCCTTGAGCTGCTGGCTCTTGAGGCGGTGGCGCACGAACAGCTCGCCGGTGAAGGTCACCGCGCTGCCGGACATGGCGAACTTCACCAGGGTTTCCAGGCTGTCGGTGTCCATGATGCTTTTATAGATCAGGCCTTCGCGGCTGCAGTAGATGTCCAGCAACTGGCGCAGCGTGGTGTTGGGGCCGGGCAGCGCCAGGGGGTAGCTGACGATGTCTTTGAGCGTCACGCCCGTCTGAGCCGCCAGCGGATGGCTGGGCGCGACCAGCGCCAGTACCGGCGCCGGCTGGCGGTACGCGACGTGAATACCTTTGGCCGCGCCGAGGCTGAAGCACAGGCCGATGTCGACTTGGCCTTCGCGCACCAGGCGCGTCACTTCCTGGGCCGAAGCCACCTTGATCTGGTAGCTGCTCTGCTGCCCGGCCAGGCGAAACTGCGCGATGGCATCGGGCAGGAAGTGCGGCGCGAAGCCTTCGGTACAGGCTATCTTGATCATGGATTCCGCTTGCTGGCGCAGCGCCTTGATCTCATTGCTCACCAATTCGGCGTCCAACAGGGTACGGCGCGCATAGCCGGCCAGCAGCTCGCCGGCGCTGGTCAGGCTCACGCCCCGCGACTGGCGCTCGAATAATGGCGCTTCCAGTTCACTTTCCAGGCGGCTGATCTGCCGGCTGATGGCCGACGGCACCACGTGCAGGCGCAGGGCCGCTTCGCTGATGGAGCCGCTGTTGACCACTTGCAGAAAATAACGCACGGCAGTTTCGCTGAGAATTCGGGCGCTCATGGGGAACTGGTTCTCCGGAGTAGGGAGGCGGAATTTTAGCCCAGGCTCCCCACCCAACGCGGCTTTCAGCGGCAAGGCCATGGTTCAGGCCTCGTGGGCGTTGGCTAGCTGCACTTCGCGGATCTTTTGCGCGCTGATGCTGGTGCTGACCAGCGCCGCTACCACTACAGCACCGAGCAGGAACAGGAAGGCCGAATTGTAGCTGCCGGTGTATTCCACCAGAAAGCCGATGACCATGGGCGAGACGAAGCCCGCTAATTGCCCGCCGAAGTTGACCATGCCGATGCCGGTGCCCACCAACCGTTGCGAGAGGATCTTGGTGGGCAGGGCGAAGGCGGTGGCGAACACGAATGACTTGAAGAAGTAGGCCACGGTCTGGAACACGATTACCTGGGTGGTGGTCTGCGCCTGATACATGCCGTACACGAACACCCCGGTGAGCACGCAGCTGCCCATCATCAGGAATTTTTCCTTGCCGTCGAAGTAGCGTGTCATCAGCCAGCCGCCCATGGCGGTGGCGATACTGGCCGAAATGAACGGCAGTGGCACCAGCATGCCGACGGTCTTGATGTCCAGGCCGCGTACGGTCAGCAGGTACATCGGCATCCAGGCGTCCAGGCCCTTGTTGAGCAGGCTCAGGCAGAACCACACCACCACGATCTTCCAGATCAGCGGCATGCGCAGCAGCACCTTGACGCTGACCTTGGTAGTCGCACGGGGCAGGGCGGCGTCCTCGATCACAGCGACACTGCGGCGCACGGTAAGGGCGTAGAACACGGCGAAGACGATGCCTGCCAGGCCGATGACGAGGAACACATCGCGCCAGCCGAGCCAGAGAATCAGCGGGGCGATGATCAACGGGGCGACGAAGCTGCCGGTGTAGTTGGACGAGATCATCAGCCCGACCATTTTCGGCCGTTGTTCGCGGGGGTAGATCTCAGCCACGCCCTTCATCGCCGACGACGGATAACCGCCTTCGCCCAGGCCGAACAGGAAGCGGATCACCAGCAGCGCGCTCAGCGACCAGGCCAGCCCGGTGAGCACAGTGAACAGCGACCACAGTGCGATGGAAACCACCACCACGCGTTTGCTGCCGAACTTGTCGGCCAGCCAGCCACCGGGAATCTGCATGGCGGCGTAGCCCAGGTAGAAGGCGCTGAGTACCACCCCCAATTGCGCGGGTCCGACGTTGAAGTCTTTGCCGATATGGGCCAGAGCCAAGGAAATGGCCGCTCGGTCGACGTAGGAAATCATGTAACCCAGGTACAAAAGAATGAATACGAATAGGGGGTTATGCAGGAATCTGGTGACCTTCATGAGGGCTGTCCTGGCGAAGAAATGGCTGGAATTCAGGCCATGGTGGGCAGCAGCGCCGAGGGCAACAAGTGATAAAAAGAGAGTGCAGGTGTGCCCAATAATCACAGCACTTACATGGTGCGCGAGCCCTGTTAAGGGGCGGCTGAAGGCAGCGCAATACTGTCGTTATGCGTTGACTTGGTGCGCGCGTTGCGGGTTTTCCTGGATGTACGGCGACGGGGTGTCCGCGCATATTTTTTCCGAGAAGCGCTGATATGCGAATAGTTCATCTTTTCCTTCTGCACCGCAACGCGCATCGGCCCCAGTGACCCTGCGCTCCTCTCCACGCAACGTTGGCTTGCTGGTGACGCTCACGGCAAAACCCGAAACCGCGCACCAACTGGAGAACTGGCTCAAGGATATGCGGCGTTTTGCGAAATGGGTCAAGCCTTGGCGAAACGCAAAGAAGGGCTGAGAAACCCCGATGGTTCAAGCCTCAACGCCCTCCGCCAGCCAGTCGATCCATGCCCGCTGAAAATTCAGGAGCGCCTCGCTGGGCTGCTGCAGTTGAATAAGCTCCAGCATGGGATCGTTTACTGCCGTTCTCACACCCGACAATTCCTCCAATGCCGCCAACCCGCAAAACGGCACATAGGCTTCGCTGTATCCGCCCTCATGCACCAACACCAAACGGCCCTGGCACACACGCTCCGCCGTTTGACGCACCATCCGCGTCATCATGCGGAACGAGTCACTGTGCAACAGCATGCGCGCCAGCGGGTCGACGGCGTTGGCGTCATAGCCGCAGGCGACAATGATCAACTCGGGCTCGAAACGCTCCAATGCGGGAATTACGATCTGCTGCATGGCATGCAGATACGCCTCGTGACCGCTGCCGGGCGGCAAGGGAATGTTAATGTTGGCGCCCAGCCCGTCGCCTTGGCCACGATCATGCGCGCCGCTGTAACCCGGTGGAAAACACCCTTCCTGATGCAGGGAGAGGGTCAACACATCGCCCCGAGCCTCGAATATGGACTGGGTGCCATTGCCGTGGTGAACGTCCCAATCGACCACCGCGACTTTGCCCAGCCCATGCCGCGCCTTGGCCGCCTCGATGGCGATGGCGATATTTGACAACAGGCAAAATCCCATGGCGTTGTCGGCCAGGCAGTGATGCCCAGGTGGGCGCGACAGGGAATAAGCGTTGCTGACCTGACCGCTCAGCACGGCGTCCACGGCGCCGATGGCCAGCCCGGCGGAGAGCTTGGCGATTTCGTAGCTGCCGGGACCGATAGGCGCGGATGGGGCCAACTCACCACCTCCGGCATCACTCAGGCGTTTGAAACGCTGCAGATAGTCGGCAGTGTGAACCCGCAGCAACGCCTCTTCACTGGCCGGGATCGCGCTGTGCTGCTGCAAATGACTGCTCAGCCCGGACACATCCATCAGGTTTTTAAGACGGCGCTTGGTTTCAGGCGATTCGGCATGGCCGGCCCCCGCAGGCGGTTGTACCCAGCCGCCGACCGGCAACACCAGGACATGGGAACTGGCGCTATGCCACAGGCACAGTTCATCGAAGAAAAATGCGGTGGTTCGGTTCATCTGACTCTCCAGTATCACGGATAAAAGTGCTTTTACGCCGGTGCGCGGCTGCTGTGCATCAGCACCAGGGATAACAAGGTGATGGCGGCTCCGCCCAACAGCAGCGCCGTGAACCCGCTGGTGGTCTCGATCAGGCGGCCGGCAATAGCGGGCCCGATGGCCAGGCCGGTGCCAATCATCAGGTTCGAGGCATTCATCAATTTGCCGCTGTGGTCGAGTTTGGCCAGGCAGGCAAGGATGAGGGGCAGCACAAAGGTCCAGGTGAACTTGAACACAAACGCCGCCACGGCAAAGCGCCACAGACCGGGCTCATCGAGCAGCAACAGCACGGCAACCGCCATGACGCCATAGCCCACGGGCAGCAGCACAAGGCGCGTGCCAACCAATGAGGCGCAACCGGCGCCGGCAATCCCGATCACGGTGGCGAAGGCCAGAATTTCGCCGCTGTTTTGCGCTGAAATTCCCGCATGCGCGGCGATTGCACCGATAAAGGTCCAGACACCGCCGAGGCTGATATAGAAGGTCAGGAGCCCGAGAATGCCGAGCGTGGTCTTCAACCGTGAACCGGGCAGGGCGGCGGCGCTGGTTTGCCGCGCTGCCGGTTTGCCGGCAGTGAAACAACGCGTCAAGGGCAGCAACAGGGCCATCAACCCCGCGAGGATCAGGTAGCAGGCGCCCAGCCCGTAGCGCTCGAACAACGCGGGCAAAAACGCCAGGCCCAAGGCCCCGACCACCAATTGTCCCATGACCCACAACCCGTAAATCCGGCCGGGGTTGGCTGTCGCGGCGGCGCTGGCCAGGCAGATAATCATCAGTGAACCGCCCGCAATCGCACTGATGAAACGCAAGGCCAGGAGCAGGTTGTACGTATCGGCCAGCATCGACAGCAGGTTGGCTGCAATGAACACCACGGCGGCGGTGAACGCTGCAAGGCGCCAACTGATGCGTTTCAACCACCAGAAGGCTGGCAGGGACGCCAAGCTCATTGCGCCCAGCTCCACAGAAAACAGGTCACCAATCTGTGACGGGCTCAGGTGCCATTGGCTGGCCAATTGCGCCGCCACTGCCGGCGCAGTCATCAAAATGGTCGGCGCGATGGCGGCGAACAGAATGATTGCGGCCAGCAAGCTCCAGGTGGATGAAGGTAACGGCAGGCCATCGATTGCAACGCGAGTGTTCATGAGCAAACTCCGGGAAGACACATTCAAAACACATGAACCAGGCGCAACAGCGCGTCAGCGCCGGCATAGCCATTGGAGGCCGCGACATTCTGCGAAAGGCTGAACATCACTTGGTTTTGTCGATCCAGCCAATGCCCGACTTCAAAGCCAACCTGGGTGTAGCGCTTGTGGGTGTTGTCGATCCGCCGGTCGTTGATGCGCAGAGCACCGCCATCAGCCTGAACCAGGCGCAGCCCGCCATAGGTCGAGGGCGTGAAGTCATAGGAGGCAAAGGCTTGCAGTCGATACAACGGGTCTTGCTTGAGTTCGCTGCCGTAGTAGTTGTCGTTCTTGCCGTACAGTTGAGCTTCCAGGTTGGCTTCCAGCACCCACTTTTCGCCTATGCCCTGGGTATAGTTGTAAACGAAGTTCGTGCCCCATCGATTGGCGCCGGGTGACACGTCCGGGTTTTGGCTGTGGTATTCACCTATGGGCAAGGTGATCATAGTCAGCAAACCGCTGTAGGTACGGGAGGCCGGGTCGTTGATAAAAAACAGCGTGCCACCGATCAGTGGGTCGCCGAATCCGCTCTCGCCGGTGTGGTGGTTCGCGCCTGGCAGACGAGCGTTGAGGTCGACAAAGGGCACGAGGAATTGCGGCGTACACAAGGTGCCGCAGACGTCGGTGAAGAACACCTGGCGGTACAGGACCACATTGGCCTTCAGGTCGGCTTTACCGTCACGATCAGCCGGGCCATGAAAGTCATCAGCGCGAGTGCCAGCAAGGTACAGCGCCCCGAGCGTAGTGCCGGAGGGCGCGCCGAAAAAATCTCGCGCACTGAGGTCGGCCGCCTGGCTTTGCCAGCTCAGCAGCATGCCGCCCAGGCATATAACAGAGTTACGCAATAAGGTTTGATTCATGGCAAGACGTCTCTTTTATGATTGTTATTGCGGCGAGTGCATCGCCGTACTGGTCAGCATTGGCAGGAAAACGGGCAAAAAGGTGCCCGTGGCCGTCAAAACGACGGCGTAAGGAAACACTGGGTCAGGGGGGAGGGGGTCAGTCGGGAGGTGCGTGGAGCAAGTGCGCAATACGCGCCTTGTCCTTGACCCCGAGCTTGCTATAGATGGCGCGGATGTGATGACGCACGGTATTGGGCGATAAGCCGAGATCGCGGGCCACTTCCTTGTAGGTCTTGCCTTCGCCAAAGCCCTGCGCGACGTCGTTTTCCCGAGGGCTGAGCTGGGGCAGGGCGCGGTTGATACGTGCCGCCAATAGAATCTGATCGCCCACCGCGGAAGCTTCGATATGCACCAGCCGGCCCTCGTACCCGTGCTCATCGAGTTTCACGGGCAGCCAGGGGCCGGTCCATTGCGGCCACTCACTGAGCAACAAGTCGACAAAACCGCGTTCGGAGCACTGCAATACTCCGCGCCGATCACAGACCGCAAGGGCCAGTTTGCGCGGGCTGGTCAGCGTCTCGCGCATGGCGACCAGCGCGCGGATCTGATTGGCCGAAACGGAGGCCACCAGGTGCAGCATCAGGTTGTTCAGCAGATGGCAGTCCTGTTCGTCGAACCCGAGGGCGCCGGGTTTGCGGTACAGGCTCAAATGGTCGCTGAGGCAGGTTTGTGGATCGACATGCGCAATGCACAACAACTCGCCGATATCATGCCGTTCACCCAGCCAGTTCAGGGCGGCGCCATTGGCTGGATCGCGCATGTCGACGATAAAGGCCTGGCCGGGCATTTTTTGAGTGAGCGCGACCGCAACGTCCGCATGGCGCATCGACTGCCAATCCGCCAGATAGGGGGACGGCAGGTTATAGAGATAAGTGCTGTGCTCTTCCGGCAACCCATCGATCACGGCAGCGCGCCCCCACCAGGCGCTGTCGAAAGGCAGCAACCGGCTGATGCGCTCGAGTGCATGATCATGAAAATTTGCAATATCCTGATCTTGTGCAAGGCGATGCAAGTCCAAGGTCAGCGTACTGAACGCATGCAACAGGGCGTTGGGATCGAAACGGCTCATAAGCAATCCTCTGTGCGACTTTTTATTGTTCTAGTCACAGGGTTTAAAGGCCGGTACGTGTAATCGCCGTGGCAGGGCCTGGGCCAAGTATCGGCATTGCGGTGTCCGATTGCTATCCTACAGATGCATGAGGAGGAAGTTGGACCGCGCCGGATAGTTCAATGCGTATAGGCGACGCGGAGCGTCGCGCCGAGCATTGATGCATGCGCATCCCTGTTGCGAGCCCGGTCGACACGACAGCTACCGGGGCGCCATCTACGGTGGCGCATCCCTGCAACCACCTATGGGGTTATCCATTCACAACAGGCGGCGCAATACATTGTTGCGAGGGTCGCGGTCGAACAACCGGTGCTGGAGCGCACCCGCGATCCAAAAACAAGTCCAGAATTAAGTCTTTTCCTGCTTCGGCAAGAAAACAAAACCTTAGATTGCCGCCAATCCGTCTGCTATTACTACGCTCTGGTTTCTCGGTCTTTCACTCTTGGCCGGTTTTCTCAGCGGCCGTGAAGTAACGGGCGTAATGACCGAGTAGCTCATTCAAATGATAGTCACGCTCAAACAGCTGGGCGCGGAAGACGCTTGCGATGTGCCTGATTTCCACCGTTCCAAATGTAATCCTCGGTTGTTTCCAGACCGAGGTCTTGTTCGAACGAAAGCCGAGATCACTCAGCCTTGAACCACGTTGGATGAAGCGCTGGAAAGTGCTCGCGCAGCCAATCCGCAAATGCCTGCACCTGTGGGGCGAGGTGGGTCCTGCTGGGATACAGCACCGAAACCTTGCGCCGTGCGGGGCGGTAAGGCTGCAGCACCTCCACCAGCTCGCCACTGGACAGCGCCGCGTCAACGATGATGCCCGGTGCTTGAATGATGCCGAAGCCAGCCACGGCGCAGTGGACGTAAGCATTCGATTCGTTGACGGTGATGGCGCCGCGACAGGTGAAAGGCTGATCTGCTCCTTTAGTTCGAAAATACCAGGGAAGCGGCCTGTTGCTTTGCCCTGAGAGGAAGTTGACGCCTCTGTGGTCGACCAACTCGTCCAGTGTCTTGGGTTCCCCCCGCTCCTTAAGATAGCCCGGCGCTGCGCAGGTGACCATTTCGACCGCTCCAATGTGACGGGCCACCATGCTTGAGTCAGGCAGCTCGCCAATGCGCAATACGCAGTCGACACCTTCTGCAACCAGGTCGACTGTCCTGTCAGTAACACCCACGATGAGTTCGATGTCAGGGAACGTTGCGGTAAATGTTTTCAGGCTCTCGATAAAGCTTCGCTGGGAAAACGCGCTGGGAATATCAACACGCAGCCGGCCTTGCAACATGGCTCCGCTGGCATCGAACATTGACGTGGTGTTCGAGATGTCCGCCAGGATGCATTTGACCCGCTCGTAGAATCGCTCCCCTTCTGCCGTCAGATTGACCTTGCGGGTGGTGCGGTGGAACAAGCGTACACCCAGGGAAGCTTCCAACTCCTGGATCGATCGAGTGATATACGGGCGCCCCGTCTGTGTCGCCTCCGCCACCTTGGTAAAGCTGCCCGATTCCGCGAGCCGAACGAACACGCGCATTGATTGCAAGAGTTCCATCCATGCCTCCAATTCTGACAGTGGGCGGGGTTTTGTTACCTGGCAGGGTAACAATCTTGTGTGTCGTTGAACATTTATTCCAAGCGCCTGAAGCGAAACAATGCGCGGCATCAACAGGCTGCCGAACCGACCGCCTGGCATGCACTTGGAATGGAGAAGAAAAAATGAAAGCTTGGCTTCTGAAAGATTTTGGCCTGGACAACCTGCAGCTGGGCGAGGCCCAAACCCCAACACCCAAGGCCGGTGAACTGTTGGTCAAGGTCGGCGCCGTGTCTCTCAACTTTCGGGATAAAGCGATTGTTGACGGTATCTACGAGCCGCATAAGGTCCCCAAGCCGCTGATTCCGGTCAGCGACGCAGCCGGTACCGTGGTGGCGGTGGGCGAGGGCGTGAGCCGTTTTGTGGTGGGTGACCGCGTCAACTCCCACCTGTACTCGCGCTGGCTCGATGGCATGCCGTCGCACGACGAACCCGATTACTGCGTCGGCTCCCCCCTGCCTGGTGGCTTGGCCGAGTTCATGATCATTCATGAAGACAGCGCCGTTCGCGCGCCCGACGATATGAGTGACGAAGAAGCGTCGACCCTGCCCATCGCAGCATTGACTGCCTGGTATTCGCTGGTGGACTTCGGCCAGGTCGAAGCAGGCCAGACTGTACTGGTGCAGGGCACGGGCGGTGTATCGATCTTTGCCGCCCAGATCGCCATGGCGCTGGGCGCGAAGGTCATCGTTACGTCAAGTCGCGACGAGAACCTTGAAGCGGTCATCAAACTGGGCGCGGTCGCTGGGGTGAACTACCGCAAGACGCCGGACTGGGCGGCAGAAGTCCTGAAACTTACCGACGGCAAGGGGGTTGACCTGTTGCTGGAAGTGGCGGGAGGCGACGGTGTCAACGCTTCTGTTCAAGCAACCAAAGTGGGCGGTCGTATTGCTCAAATCGGTTTCCTGACTGGCCAGACCACCGCGTTGAACTTGATGCCGATGATCTTCCGCCAGACCACGATTCGCGGTATCGCCGTTGCGCCACGTTCGTCCTTTGACCGGATGAACGCGTTCCTCAACATTCACCATATCCGTCCGGTAATCGACCACGTATACCCGTTCGAACAAGCGCGTGAGGCATACGAGCACCTGGCTCGCGGTCCATTCGGCAAGGTGGTGATCAAGGTCAGTTAAGTGCGAAGAAAACCCGGCCATGGTCGGGTTTTATTCTTCATCAACCTTGCTTCGAGTTGATGGTCGATCCCTGAAAACAGGTTCTCTTCCAAGCGATGAAAGGTCACATAAATTTTTGAATTTTCTCCAGTTTTCCGCTTATCCGCCAATGTCCGGGATTTTCGAACCAAGCTCCGAGGCATCCGCTCGTACTTATAACGTCTTCGCACCTCAACCTGATCATCGCAGATGACGGGGCGACGACCTGTATCAGTACCTTTGAGTGACTGCTGGAGTTCAGGCAATGTGTGAATTTATCGTTCAACCCGCTTCTTCCCCAGAACTTCTGGAACTGCTGACCGGCAGCGAAAGCGAGCGTGTCAATGGCGCCGGGAGTGTTTTTTGCTCAAGCTCGCGTCCGGACACCGTCCCGGGTGTGGCTGAGGCCAAAAACATCATCAAACCGAGCATGACCGTCAGCGCAATCCGCCTGCGTGACGGCCAGCTCGAATGCGTGAAGGCGCGCTGGGGGTGGTCACCCGTCTGGACGATGGGAACGATGCCGCCGCGCACTCACTTGCCCTTGCACCTGGTGATGCGTTCGCGGGTTTTCGACCGCATCCGCCGTGAAGGGCGGGTGCTGGTTGCGGTGGACGGCTGGTACGATATTCCGGCAGCCACGCCCTCGAACCAGAACCCATCCTTGAGCTACACGACCTCCCGGCAATCGTCGCCGATGTTCCTTGCCGCTCTCGCTCAGATCAGTGAAAAGCCGTGCGGCTGCGATGGGCTGGTCTTGATGACCTGCGGCGACCCCGCCAGCGCCGAACAGCGTCTTCTGGCGTTCAATGCAGAGAATGCGCTTGGATGGTTGGAGCCGGACTTGCAGTGGGAGCAAGCGATGCAGATGACTGCGCACATGGCCGTGGATGAACCGCAACTTGAACATGTACTGACCTCCCCACGCGTGCTTCAAGGCGCAACGTGGCGCCGGGTTGACGCAGCGCGTCGCAGATGAGCGCCGACTAACCCCATCCAAAACGCTATGTTTTTGTCGTGCTCTCAGTACCTCCATAAGGAGCAGTTCAATGGATGCCCCCCGCCAAATCACCTATGAACAATTCCCGCCCATCGAGCGTCCTCGGCGCAGCGGCATGCTGGCAGTCGACGATCTGCACACGCTGTACTGGGAAGAAAGCGGCAACCCCGACGGTGTGCCGGTTGTTTACGTCCACGGCGGTCCCGGCGAAGGGGCCCCGCCGACCAAGCGACAATTCTGGGACCCGGACCACTACCGTATCGTGCTATTCGACCAGCGCGGCGCACTGCGCTCGACGCCCTTGGCGGAGTTGCGCAACAACACCACCCAGGCGCTTGTCAGTGACCTCGAAGCGCTGAGGGAGCATCTGGGGATTGATCGTTGGCTGATCACCGCTGGCTCATGGGGGACCACCTTGGCGCTGGCCTATGGCGAGGCGCATCCGCAGCGTTGCCTGGGCTTCATCCTGCGCGGGTGTTCCTGGGCACGGCCGACGAGATCGACTGGTTTATCTACGGCATGCGCCGCTTCTTTCCCCGCGCCCATGAAGATTTCATCAACTTCATCCCCGAAGCCGAACGCCACGATTTGTTGAAGGCCTACCTCGATCGCATGAAGGACGATGACGAGCAACTGCGCATGGACGCTATCCGTTGCTGGGTGCGTTATTCGGCAAGTTGTTCCTTATTGCGACACGACCCTGACGGCGTGGAAGAACAAGCTTCGGATGACCAGACCAGCATCGGCATGGCGTGCCTGGATGCGTGGTACTTCAAGAACAAGCTGTTCCTGGAAGAGGATCAACTGATTCGTGACATAGCGGCAATCGCCCATCTGCCGTGCAGGATAATCCAAGGTGGACATGACATGATCGCGACGCCAAATTCAGCCTTTCGCTTGCACAAAGCCTGGCCTGGCTCGGTGCTGACGATCGTCAATGATGCCGGGCATTCGCCGTCGGAAACCGGGATTATCAGCGCTTTGATTGAAGCAACCGAGCAGTTCAAGACCCGTGGAGCATTCAGCTGACGTTTGTATTTTGCACGCAAAGGCCATTCGTCGATTACACAGATCAAATGTGGGAGCTGTCGAGCCCCGGCGAGGCTGCGAAGGCGGCGGCATGGCTGGCATTTATTTTGCCTGACACACCGCTATCGCAGCCTCGCTGGAGCTCGGGAGCTCCCACAGGGGAATGGCTGTGTCAGGTGGAATGGGGTTTGCCTGCGAGCACAATCTGGGCAACGACACAGATCAACTGTGGGAGCTGTCGAGCCCCGGCGAGGCTGCGAAGGCGGCGGCATGGCTGGCATTTATTTTGCCTGACACACCGCTATCGCAGCCTCGCTAAAGCTCGGGAGCTCCCACAGGGGAATGGCTGTGTCAGGTGGAACGGGTTTTTACCCGCGAGCACTCTCGGCAACGACACAGAGCAACTGTGGGAGCTGTCGAGCCCCGGCGAGGCTGCGAAGGCGGCGGCATTGCTGGCATTTACTTCGCCTGATACACCGCTATCGCAGCCTCGCTAAAGCTCGGGAGCTCCCACAGGGGTATGGCTGTGTCAGGTGGAATGGGTTTTTACCCGCGAGCACTCTCGGCAACGACACAGAGCAACTGTGGGAGCTGTCGAGCCCCGGCGAGGCTGCGAAGGCGGCGGCATGGCTGGCATTAATTTCGCCTGACACACCGCTATCGCAGCCTCGCTAAAGCTCGACAGCTCCCACAGGGGTACGGCTGTGTCAGGTGGAATGGGTTTTACCCGCGAGCACACTCTCGGCAACGACACAGATCAACTGTGGGAGCTGTCGAGCCCCGGCGAGGCTGCGAAGGCGGCGGCATGGCTGGCATTTACTTCGCCTGGCACGCCGCTATCGCAGCCTCGCTAAAGCTCGGGAGCTCCCACAGGGGTATGGCTGTGTCAGGTGGAATGGGTTTTACCCGCGAGCACACTCTGGGCAACGACACAGATCAACTGTGGGAGCTGTCGAGCCCCGGCGAGGCTGCGAAGGCGGCGGCATTGCTGGCATTTACTTCGCCTGACACACCGCTATCGCAGCCTCGCTGGAGCTCGAGAGCTCCCTCAGGGGCTGTGTCAGGTGGAGTTGGGTTGCACCTGCGAGTTCTTCCGATGTCAGCCAGGCCGAATGTCGATATCAGGCCAACCTGTGACGCTTTCAGGCTGTTTTTGCTGAAGTCAGGCCGCGTAAGGTGACCCATCATTAAGAAATGATGATCGCCTGACGCTTCAGTCAGTACGCCTTGACGTCGATCACCGAGAACAAAAAAACAATGAATAGCCTCCCTTCCAACGATTCAAACGGCCAGTTGGCGCAAGGTTTCAAGCCGCGTCATGTCACCATGCTTTCGATTGCGGGCATCATCGGCGCGGGGCTGTTTGTCGGTTCCGGGCATGCGATTGCGGCGGCAGGTCCTGCTGTGCTGCTGGCCTATCTGTTTTCCGGCCTGCTGGTGGTGCTGGTTATGCGCATGCTCGGCGAGATGGCGGTGGCCAATCCGGATACCGGCTCATTCTCGACCTATGCCGACCAGGCCATCGGCCGGTGGGCCGGCTTTACCATCGGCTGGCTGTACTGGTGGTTCTGGGTGCTGGTGATCCCCATCGAAGCCCTGGCCGCCGGGCATATCCTCAACCAGTGGTTCCCGCAGATCGACGCTTGGCTGTTTGCCTTGCTGTCGATCTTTTTGTTGGTGGTCACCAACCTGTTCAGCGTGTCCAAGTACGGCGAGTTCGAGTTCTGGTTCGCCATGGCCAAGGTCATCGCGATCATCGCCTTCATCGGCCTGGGCTTCGCGGTGCTGATGGGCTGGGTTCCCGAGCGGGAGGCCAGCGGGCTCGGCCAGTTGATGCGCGACCATGGCGGTTTCGCGCCCAACGGGCTGTCGGCGGTGGTCGGCGCCTTCATCACCATCATGTTCAGTTTTATCGGCACCGAGGCGGTCACCATCGCGGCGGCCGAATCCAGCAACCCGGCGCAGAACATTGCCCGCGCCACGCGCTCAGTGATGTGGCGCATCGGTGTTTTCTACGTGTTGTCGATTTTCGTGGTGATCTCCGTAGTGCCTTGGAATGACCCGCTGCTGGCGTCGGTCGGGTCATATCAGCGGGCGCTGGAGCTGATGAATATTCCCCACGCCAAGCTGCTGGTGGACGTGGTGGTGCTGATCGCCGTGGCCAGTTGCATGAACTCTTCCATCTACATTGCCTCGCGCATGCTGTTTTCCCTGGGCAAGCGCGGCGATGCGCCCAGGCTGATGAAGAAGACCTCGGCCGCGAGCGTGCCGCGGGCGGCAGTGATTGCCAGCACGATCCTCGGCGCCGGGGTGACGCTGTTCAGCTACTTCATGCCGGCCGGGCTGTTTCAGTTCCTGCTGGCCAGTTCAGGCGCCATCGCCTTGCTGGTGTACCTGGTGATCGCGGTGTCCCAGTTGCGCATGCGCAAGATCCTGCGGCAGCGCAACGTGACGCTGACCTTCAAGATGTGGCTGTTTCCCTGGCTGACCTGGCTGGTCATCGTGTTTATCTGCACCGCTTTGACGGTGATGCTGGTAACGCCCGAGCACCGCTTTGAAGTGTCTTCGACCATCGCTCTGGCCTTGGTCATTTCGCTGATCGGATTGCTCACCGCGCGGCAGCCCGAACGCACGGCAAAAACCGCGGCCGCAGCCTCATCGCCATGACCGGTCGCCCTGTGAGCAGCATTGTTTTCCTGCTGCTGGACCAGTTCACCCTGATGTCACTGGCCTCGGCGGTCGAACCCTTGCGCATGGCCAACCAGTTATCGGGCCAGGAGCTGTACCGATGGCACACGGCGAGTGCCGACGGTAACCCGGTGTGGGCCAGTGACGGCGTGCCCATCACCCCTGACGGTTCGATACTCAGCGCGCCGTCGGCCGATATCGTGATCGTCTGCGGCGGCGTTGGTATCCAGGCCACCGTGACGGGCGAACTGGTCAAATGGCTACGCGGCCAGGCCCGTTACTCCAAGCGCCTGGGGGGCATTTGTACCGGCAGTTGGGTGCTGGCGCGGGCCGGCTTGCTCGATGGCTACGAATGCAGCGTGCATTGGGAATGGCTGGCGGCGATGCAGGAGGCGTTTCCTCGGGTGACGCTCAGTACCAGCCTGTTCACCCTTGACCGGGACCGCCTCACCAGCTCGGGCGGCACGGCCCCGTTGGACATGATGTTGCACCTGATCGGACGTGATCACGGGCACGAATTGGCGGCGGCTATTTCCGACATGTTTGTGTACGAGCGAATCCGCAACGAGCAGGACCATCAACGTGTGCCCTTGAAGCACATGTTGGGCACCCAGCAACCCAAGCTGCAGGACATCGTGGCATTGATGGAGGCCAACCTGGAAGAGCCGATCGACCTGGATGAACTGGCCGCCTACGTGGCGTTGTCGCGTCGACAGCTTGAGCGCATGTTCCAGAAATACCTGCACTGCTCACCCTCGCGCTACTACCTGCGGCTACGGTTGATTCGCGCACGGCAGTTGCTCAAGCAGACGCCGATCTCAATCGTGGAGTTGGCGGTGCTCTGCGGCTTTGTGTCCACCCCGCATTTCTCCAAATGCTATCGGGAGTACTTCGGCGTGCCGCCCAGCGACGAACGCTCGGTGATGGACAGCGAACGTTCCATCGTGCTCAAGCCGGTTATCCGTGCGTCGCCTGCGCCCATGCCGATGAACGTCATGGAGCAGGCACGGGGCGAGGCGACATTTGCCAGTGTAAAAAACCTCAAGCCCTGAACTCAGCGCATCTGCAGGATGATCGGGCTGCTGCTGGCCGGGTCGGTCTGCCCACGCAGCTTGCCCACTGCCTTCGCGTCCACCGCGCCACCGTGGTTGCCCCAGGTCCCGCGCACGTAACTGAGCACTTCGGCGATCTGCTGGTCGGACAATTGCTCACGGAACGCCGGCATGCGGTAGGCATCCGGTACGCCGGCGGTCACGACGCGTTGCGAGCCGTTGAGGGTGATGTTGATCGCGGAGGCGCTTTCCTTGGCCAATGCCGACGTGGCGCCGGCCAGGGGTGGCATCCATTCGGGCTGGCCCTTGCCGTCCAGGCCATGGCAGGAGGCGCAGCGGGTCGCGTAGGTGTGGGCGCCGGGGACGTCCTGGCGCGCGGTCACCGCCTGATATTGCCAGGGCGTGCCGTCGCGTTGCGGGTCGCCGGGCAGTGCCTTGAGGTAACGGGCGATGGCCGCCAGGTCGTCGTCCCGCATGAACTGCGTCGAGTTGTTGAAGGCTTCGGTCATCGAGCCGTAGACCACGGCATGGGCGTTGCGCCCGGTCTTGAGGAACTGCACGATCTGCGCTTCGCTCCAGCGTCCCAGCCCGGTGTTGGGGTCTTGGCGCAGGCTCGGTGCGTACCAGCCGTCGAGCAGGGCGCCGGCGAGGTAGGGCGCACCGGACTCGTCCAGGGCTTTTTCGTTGAAGGCCAGGCCGCGCGGCGTGTGGCAACTGCCACAGTGGCCGGGGCCCTGGACGATGTAGGCGCCACGGTTCCACAGCGCGTCCTGCTCAGCCTTGGCGGCATAGGTCGCGGTGGGCGCGAATAGGCCGTTCCACAGTGCGATGGGCCAGCGCATGTTCAGGGGCCAGGGGATATCGCTGGGGATATTCGGCTGGTTGGCCGGTTGCACGCCCTGCATGAAAAACGCATACAACGCGCGCACGTCATCGTCGCTGAGCTTGACGTAGGAAGGGTAGGGCATGGCCGGGTACAACCGGCGGCCACCCGGCGCCACGCCCTGGCGCACCGCCCGGTCGAAGTCGGCCAGGCTGTAGGCGCCGATCCCGGTGGTCTTGTCCGGCGTGATGTTGGTGGCGTGAATCGCACCCAGCGGCGTGGCCATTTCCAGGCCACCGGCGAACGGCGCCTTGCCCGGCAGGCTGTGGCAGGCCACGCAGTCGCTCAGGCGGGCGACGTACTCACCGCGGCTGAGCAGTGCGGGCTCGAAGGTGGCGGCGGCCGGTTCCTGTGCGAACGGTGTTGCGGGCTCACGGGTGACGTACCAGGCCAGCAGGCCTGCCGCGACCAGGCAGGGCAGCGCCAGCCAGCCTGCGGTTCTTGCGAATCGACGGTTGTTCATGGGCGTTTCCTGAAGGTCAGCTGAAGGTGTGTCGGCTCAAGGGCAGGCTGCGAATACGCTGGCCGGTCAGTTGCGCCACGGCGTTGGCCACGGCCGGCGCGACGGCGGGCAGCGGCGGTTCACCGATACCGCCCATCTTCTCGCCACTTTCGACAATCCGCACATGCACCCGCGCCATCTGCGCGGCCGCCAGGATTGGATACAGGTCGTAGTTGCGCGCCCGTGGCATGCCGTCCACGTACACGGCTTCTTCCAGCAACGTCTGGGATAAGCCCAACGCTACGGCACCATTGACCTGAGCTTCGACAATCGCCGGGTTGACGATGCTGCCCGGGTCGATGGCTTGCCAGATATCGTGGACCTTGACCTGGCCGTTCTCGATGGACACTTCCGCAATCACCGCGGCGTGGGAGCCGAACGGCGAAGCCATGGCCACGCCGCGCGCGCGTCGGCTGCCGTCCTCGGCCGTGAACGGGCCACGCTTCCAGCCGCCGGACAACTCGCCCACCGCGTGCAGCAGGGTGGTCAGCCGTGAATTGTCGCGCAACAGATGCAGGCGCAATTCATAGGGATCCTGGCCGCCTTTGTCGGCCAGCTCATCCAGGAACGCTTCGTAGAAAAAGTCGTTGAGCGAATTGCCCACCGAACGCCAATAGCCGAGCATCGCCGGGCCTTTGACGTAGATCTGCGCGATGCGTTTGTTGGGGATGGCGTAGGCTTTGCCCGACAACCCTTCAAGGGCCGTGGGGTCGATTTTCTCGCCCTGTTTACCGGCGATGGCCTCGCTCGGGCCTTCGGTGGCGCTGACGGCTTCGATCGCCAGCGGCAGGCCTTTGTCGTCCAGCGCGGCGCGGAACTTGACCACGGCCACCGGGCGCAATACGTCGCGCAGGAACTCTTCCTCGCGGGTCCAGATCACCTTGACCGGCCGACCCACCGCCTTGGCCAGCGCGATGGCCTGCGGGTAGGGGTTGGCCGAGTCATACAGGAAATGCCGGCCGAAAAAACCGCCCAGCAAAGGCGAGTGCAGGTTGATCTTCGCCACCTCCAGGCCGGTGCGTTTGGCGATATCGGCGCGGAACATATCCGGCGCCTGGTTGGGCAGCCAGATATCCAGCGTACCGTCGGCGTTGTAGCGGGCCAGGGCCGACGGCGGTTCCAGCTGGGCATGGTTGACGTACTGGTTGTGGTAGGTGGCTTCGATGCGCGTCTTGGCACCTGCCAGCGCGCCGGCCACGTCACCTTCATTCTCCTCGTCGCGGGCCGGGCCTTGCTGGGCGCCGAGGAAGTCGCGGTACTTGTCGCTGGAAAAGTCCGCCGGCATCACGCGTACGCTCGAGTCGGCCGCCGCTTCCTGCCAGTCGACCTGAACCGCTTCCACCGCACGCTTGGCGTGCCACCAGCGTTCAGCCACCACCGCCACCGCACCGGGCAGTAGGTGCACCGAATGCACGCCCTTCATGCCCTCGACCTGTGACTGGTTGCGCAGGCCGCCCACGGTCATGCCCAGGCGTGGCGCATGCTGTACCGCGGCGTGGAGCATGCCGTCGACTTTCAGGTCGATGCTGTATTGCGCCTTGCCGGTGGATTTGTCGTAGGCGTCGAGACGCTTGACCGGTTTGCCGATCCAGCGGAACTGGCTCGGATCGCGCAGCGTGATGCTGGCCGGGTCGGGCACCGGCATGTCCAGGGCGCGACCGGCCAATTCGCCGTAGCCCAGCGAGCGGCCGGACGCTGCGTGCACCACCCGGCCAGGCTGGGTGGTCAATTCGGCGACTGGCACACCCAACTGCTCGGCGCCGGCCTGCAGCAACATGGCGCGGGCGAGGGCGCCGAGACGACGCATGGTCGGGTAGCTCATGCGCACCGACATGCTGCCGCCGGTGATGCGCATGCCGTTTTCCATCACCACATAGGCTTCGCCGGGCGGGGCGGCTTCGACGATGAACGTGGCGGGGTCAGCATCCAGTTCTTCGCCGACGATCTGCGCCATGGCGGTGTGGGTACCTTGGCCACCTTCCATGAAGGGGCTAAGCAGGCGCACGCTACCGTCCGGACGAATCTCCAGGAACGCCGGCACCTGGGTGCCGCGTTCCGAGGTGGCGGCGGCCTGCACCCTGGCGGAGCCGAGCGGCAGGCCGAAGCCGATCACCAGCGCACCCACGGCGGTGCTCGCCAGGAAGCGGCGGCGCGACAGGTTTATGGGTTCACCGGATAACAGGTCGGGCAGTTCGGGGCGCATGGTCATCAGACGCCCTCCTGCTTGGCCAGGTCATGGACGGCCGTGCGAATGGCGTTATAAGTGCCGCAACGGCACAGGTTGATCATCGCCGCTTCGATCTGCGCATCGGTCGGCGCGGGGGTGTGCTTGAGCAGGGCAGTGGCCGCCATCACCTGCCCGGACTGGCAGTACCCGCATTGCGCCACCTGGCGCTCGACCCAGGCCGCGACCACGCGCTTGCCCACGGCATCGCCTTCAATGGCCTCGATGGTGGTGACCTCGCGCCCGATTACGCCTGCGACCGGCGTGACACACGAGCGCACCACATGACCGTCCACCAGCACCGAACAGGCACCGCACTGGGCCAGGCCGCAGCCGAACTTGGTGCCGGTCAGCCCAAGGTCGTCGCGGATCACCCACAGCAGCGGCGTGTCGGCGTCGGCGTCGACCTCATAGGTTTTCTGATTGATGCGTAATTCCATGGCTCACCTGCTCGTCATCGGTCGAGGCGGCCATTTTTAGTATTGAGGTTGCGGCGGCCGCGCATTGTCGAACTCTAGACCAGCGCGCAAGGGCTATCTATCTGAAATCCGATAAGTCGCAGGATCAGGCAAGTATTCAAGAGGATTGAGCGATAGCCCGTCGGCTGAGATGTAGTGAGCGGGCTTGTCGAATCGTCGCACCGCCCGCGCTGGGCTGCGAAGCGGCCCCAAATCAGGCGATTCGGTTCTACCTGGAGGCCGGCGTTGTCTTTATTAGGGCCGCTTCGCAGCCCAGCGCGGGCGGTGCGACGATTCGACAAGCCCGCTCACTACACGTTGTGGGGCAGTAGACTCAGGCCCAACCATCGCGCACCGCACTGCGAATCCCCTCCAGCAACATCGCAAATGCAGGGTTGTCGTTGTTCTCGCGCCAGATCAAATGCAGCTCGCTCTGCGCCCCCTCGCCCAGGTCGATATCGCGGAACACCACGTTCTTGAACACCACGCTGCTGGCGCAACGCGGTACCAGCGCCAGGCCCATGCCGGCGTTGACCAGTGCCAGGATGGTCAGCGACGAACCCAGCCACTGCACATACTCCGGCGCGACGCGGGCCGAGCGCAGCAGGCCGGTGAGCAGTTCGTTGAACGGCGGGTAGGCCGAGTGCGCGTACATCAGGAATGGCTGGGCATCCAGGTCCTGCACGCTGACTGTCTCGGCCCGGGCCAGTCGATGACTGCTCGGTACGGCCAGCACAAAGGGCTCGCGCACCAGGCATTCGGTGGCATAACCCGGCTCCAGCAGCGGTGCGCGGACGATGCCCAGGTCGATGCGACGGGCGCGCAGGGCTTCGTATTGCTGGTAGGTGTTCATCTCCGACAGGTCGATCTTGACGTGGGGCTGGTTGAGCCGCGCCTCGGCGATCACCCTGGGCAAAAACTCATACACCGCGCTGCCGACGAAGCTGATATTCACCGTGCCGATGTCGCCCTCGGCGAAGCGTCGCGCGGTCACCGCCGCTTGCTGGGCGCGCTCCAGCAGGTTCTGTGCCTCGATAAAAAACGCACGGCCGGCGGCGGTGAGCGCGACGCTGCGGGTGGTGCGGGTAAACAGCTCGACACCCAGGTGATGTTCAAGCAGTTGGATCTGCCGGCTGAGGGGCGGTTGGGTCATGTTCAGCCGTTCGGCCGCGCGCCGAAAATTCAGCTCGGTGGCTACGGTGGTGAAGCAGCGCAGTTGAGTCAGTTCGAACATTGATCTAATCCGGGTATCAATCGAATGCCAAGTTAGATTAGACGGGAACAATCCTCCGCGTCCATCATCGACTCGCCCCTAAAAAAACAATGAATGGGAGTCACCCCTTGGATACCCTCCAGAACCCGCCCGACCCGAACGTGCTGGCCCGCGCCGCCGCCAAGGTCAAGCGTCATGTACTGCCGCTGTTTGTGGTGATGTTCATCGTCAACTACATCGACCGGGTCAACATCGGCTTTGTGCGCAGCCATTTGGAAATCGACCTGGGCATTGGCGCGGCGGCCTATGGCTTGGGCGCCGGGTTGTTTTTCATTGGCTATGCGATCTTCGAAGTGCCGTCCAACCTGCTGCTGCAACGCTACGGCGCACGGGCCTGGCTGACGCGCATCATGTTCACCTGGGGCGCGGCCGCGATGGCCATGGCCTTCGTCAAGGGTGAAACCAGCTTTTATATCCTGCGTTTTGTCCTCGGCGCCGCCGAAGCCGGGTTTTTCCCAGGTGTCATCTATTACTTCACCCAGTGGCTGCCGGCCTCCGAGCGCGGCAAGGCGATGGCGATTTTCCTCAGCGGTTCGGCGATTGCCTCGGTCATCTCCGGGCCGGTGTCGGGGGCGTTGCTGCACATCAACGGCTTGAGCCTGCATGGCTGGCAGTGGATGTTCCTGATCGAGGGCTTTGCTTCGATCGTGCTCTGCGGCTTTGTGTGGTTCTGGCTGCAATCCCATCCGCATCAGGCGAAGTGGCTCAGCGTGGAGGAAAAACACGCGCTGGTCAGTGCTATCGAGGCGGAGCAACAAGCGCGTGAAGCGGCCCAGACCGTGCGGCCGTCGATGTTCAAGTTGCTCGCCGACAGGCAGATTGCGCTGTTCTGCTTTATCTACTTTTCCATCGCCCTGACCATCTACGGCGCCACCTTCTGGCTGCCGAGCATGATCAAGAAAATGGGCAACCTGGGCGACTTCCAGGTGGGGCTGTTCAACTCTATTCCGTGGTTGATCTCAATCGTCGCCATGTACGTTTTCGCCGCCCTGGCCAGCAAATGGAAACACCAGCAGGCGTGGGTGGCGCTGATGCTGGTGATTGCCGCCTTCGGCATGTTCATGTCCACCACCGGCGGGCCGGTGTTTGCCTTCGTCGCTATCTGTTTCGCGGCGATTGGCTTCAAGGCCGCTTCCGCACTGTTCTGGCCGATCCCCCAGGGTTACCTGGATGCGCGCATTGCTGCGGCGGTGATTGCCTTGATCAATTCGGTCGGCAACCTGGGAGGCTTCGTCGCGCCCACCACCTTCGGCTTGCTGGAGCAGACCACTGGCTCCATCGAAGGCGGGTTGTATGGCCTGGCCGCCACATCGCTGCTGGCGGCGGTGGTGGTGTTTTTTGCGCGCACCTCGCCACGGGGCAGCGTGCCGCCCACGTCCACACCGACTGCTCACCCACACGCCCTGCGTCCAGGCCCACAAGGAGCCGCCTCTTGAAAATCGTCCGCGTTACCGTCACGCCCATTGCCTTTCGCGACCCGCCGCTGCTCAACGCCAGCGGGATCCATGAAGCTTTTGCATTGCGCTCGATCATCGAGGTCGAGAGCGACACCGGCTACATCGGCCTTGGCGAAAGCTACGGCGATGCCCCGGCGCTGGCGATCCAGCAACAGGTGCAGCCGCAACTGATCGGCCTCGACCCCTTCAACCTGAACGGGCTGCGCGCGATCGTGCAAGCCACGGTGGCCGCGCACAAACCCGCGAGCCTCAGTGGCGCGGAACTGGCGCCGGGCTCCCATGCCAGCAAGGCCGTGAGCAACGCCTACTCGGCGTTCGAAGTGGCGCTGCTCGACCTGCAGGCGCACTCCCTGAATGTGCCGCTGGTGGACCTGCTCGGCGGCGCGATCCGCGACCGGATCCCGTTCAGCGCCTACCTGTTCTTCAAGTACGCCGAACACATCGATTCGCCCTACAAGCCCGACAGTTGGGGCGAAGCGCTCAACGAACAGCAGATCGTCGCCCAGGCCCGGCGCATGATCGACACCTACGGCTTCAAAAGCATCAAGCTCAAGGCCGGCGCCTTGGAACCGGAACATGAAGTGCGCTGCATCAAGGCGCTGAAAAAAGCCTTCCCCGGCGTGCCGCTGCGCATTGACCCAAATGGCAACTGGTCCTTGGAAACCTCGATTCGCATGGCCGAACTGCTCGGCGATGACCTGCAATATTACGAAGACCCGACGCCAGGCCTGGACGGCATGGCCGAGTTGCACAAACGCACCGGCTTGCCGCTGGCGACCAACATGGTGGTGACTGATTTCGACGAGTTCCGCCGCAGCGTAGCGCTGAACAGCGTGCAGATCGTGCTCGCCGACCACCACTACTGGGGCGGCCTGCGCGACACCCAGGTCTTGGCGAAGATGTGCCATACCTTCGGCCTGGGCGTGTCGATGCACTCCAACTCACATCTGGGCATCAGCCTGATGGCGATGGCCCACGTGGCCGCGTCGGTGCCCAACCTCGATTACGCCTGCGACACCCATTACCCCTGGCAGGAGCCGGACGAGGAAGTGATCAAGGGCGGCAAGTTGCCCATCGTCGACGGCTGCGTGACCATCACCCGCGCGCCGGGCCTGGGCCTGGAGCTTGACCCTGATCAACTGGGCAAGCTGCATGACCAGTACCTCAGTTGCGGCATCCGCCAGCGCGACGACGTGAAACAGATGCAGCGCTACCAGCCGAGCTGGAAGACCGTCAAACCGCGTTTCTGAAGCTTGGTCGCTTCGCTTTGCCCGGTGACGCATCCGCGTGTATCACCGGGCTTTTTTAGGCGAAATCTTCCTCGAAGTGTTCCTGCTCGCCGCGTGTATCGCTCTGACGGCGCAGCCTCTCCAAATGGCGCAGCTCCACGCGGCGGATCTTGCCGGAAATGGTCTTGGGCAATTCGCTGACGAACTCGATACGTCGCACCCGCTGGTAGGGCGCCAGGTGTTCGCGGGCAAAGGCCAGGATATGCCGGGCCAGCTCGGCGCTGCCCGCTGCGTCATGGGCCAGGATCAGAAACGCCTTGGGCACGGCCAGCCGCACAGGATCGGGGCTGGGCACCACGGCCACCTCCATCACCGCCGGGTGTTCGATCAAGGCACTTTCCAGCTCGAACGGGCTGATGCGGTAATCGGACGCCTTGAACACATCGTCGGCGCGGCCCACGAACGTGATATAGCCGTCGGCGTCGATCTGCGCGGTGTCGCCGGTACGGTAGTAGCCGTCACGCATGACTTCGGCGGTTTTTTCCGGGCTGTCTTCGTAGCCCAGCATCAGGCCCAGCGGGCGTATGTCCAGGGGCAGGGCGACTTCGCCTTCGGTGCCGGGAATGCCATCGGCATCGAGCAGCGCGACCTGGTAACCCGGCAGTGGGCGGCCCATGGAACCTGGCTTGAGCACCTGGCCCGGGGTGTTGCCCACCAGGGCGGTGGTTTCCGATTGGCCGAAGCCATCGCGCAGCGGCAAGCCCCAGGCGAGTTGGATCTGCTCAATGATTTCCGGGTTCAGCGGCTCGCCGGCACCGACCAGTTCGCGCAGGCTCAGGCGCGGTTTGTAGCTGGCCAGGTCCTCCTGGATCAGCATCCGCCACACCGTGGGCGGCGCGCACAGGCTGGTCACGCGGTAACGTTCCAACGCCGCGAGAAGGGCCGGTGCGCTGAACCGCGCGACGTTATGAATAAAGATGCACGCGCCGGCATTCCAGGGCGCGAACAGGCAACTCCATGCATGCTTGGCCCAGCCCGGTGACGAGATATTGAGGTGCAGGTCCCCCGGTTGCAGGCCGATCCAGTACATCGTCGACAGGTGGCCCACTGGGTAGCTCTGGTGGCTGTGCAGCACCATTTTTGGCTTGGACGTGGTACCGGAGGTGAAATACAGCAGCATCGGGTCGGTGGCCAGGGTGCGGCCTTCGGCCTCGAACTGTTCGGCGTGTTCAAAGGCGGCACTGTGCGCGACCCAGCCGGCAGGCGCCGAGCCCACGCAGATACGGCTGCAACCGTGGGCCAGCCCGGCGAATTTATGTACATGCGCCTCGCCCACCACCAGGTGGCGAACCTGCCCGCGTTCGATGCGGTCGCCCAGGTCATCGGCATTCAGCAGGGCCGTGGCGGGGATCACCACGGCGCCGAGCTTGAACGCCGCGAGCATGGTTTCCCACAGCGCGACATCGTTGCCGAGCATCAACAGTACACGGTCACCGCGACGCACCCCGAGGGCGCGCAGATGGTTGGCCACCTGGTTGGAGCGCGCGGCCAATTGCTGGAAGCTGTAGCGCTGCTCGCTGCCGTCTTCCTCGACGATCCACAGCGCATTGGCCACATTGCCCTCGGCCATGGCATCGAAATAGTCCAGGGCCCAGTTGAATTCGTCCAATTGCGGCCAGCGAAAATCCCGTACGGCGGTGGCGTAGTCGGTGCGGTGAGCGAGCAGAAAATCCCGAGCGGCCAGGAAGGGCTGGGTCATGGTGGCTGTCCTTGATTATTGTTGTGGGGACTGGCCCTCGGCTGCAACCGAGAGGCTGGACCGAGTATAGGCACGCATAAATCAGAGCAGAACGCTCAAAAACACCGGAGCGTTATGCAAAAAACTCGTGGGTGTTGATCGAGCGGTAGGCCGATTGAGCATGGGTTCAAGGTACGAACCGAAACCCACCCGACAATTTGCCCTTCAAATAGCTGACCAACGCACTGACCGACTTCGGCACATGGGGCGAATACGGCCTTATCAAGTAGATCTCATCGGCAAACGCGCCCTTGAGCGTCCAGCCCTTGAGCGCCTGCACCAGCGTGCCGCTGGCCAGGGCGGCGTGCGCGCTGAAGTCCGGGAGCAGGGCGATGCCCAGGTGACTGAGCGCCGCGTCGCGCAAGGCTTCGCTGTTATTGGTGGCAAAGCTGCCGGCGATGGGCACGGTGAGGCGTTCGACGTGTTTGCTGCCGCGCTCGAAGGTCCAGGCGGGCTGGTCGGTGCCGCGTGGATAGAACAGGCAATTGTGCGAGGACAGGTCGCCGGGTTCACGCGGTTCGCCGTGACGTTGCAGGTAATCCCGGGTGGCGACCAGCACCGAGCCGGTATCGCACAGTTTCCACGCCACGTGGGTTTCGGGCACCTGGAAGCCATGCCGCACCGCCAGGTCGTAGCCCTCGGCGGCCAGTGAACTCAGGGCGTCCGACACATCCAGCTGGATACGCACTTGCGGGTACTGCTGCAAGAATGCCGACAGGTGCGGCACCAGTTGCTGGCGCGCAAATGCCACCGGTGCGGTGAGGCGCACCAGCCCGCGGATCTCGCCGACCGAGTCGCGCACCGACGAGAAGCTGCGCGCGATCTGTTCGTAGGCGCTGCGCACTTCACGGGTCAAGGACAGCCCCGCCTCGGTCAGCCGCACGCTGCGCGTGGTGCGCGTGACCAGGCGTGTGCCGGTGGCCTTTTCCAGGTCGCAAATACGCTGGCTGACGGCGGACTTGCTCACGCCCAGGCGCGCGGCAGCGGCGGTGTAGGTGCCGTGTTCCTCCAGCACCGACAGCCAATGGATGTGGGTCCACAGCCCCTCGATCTCAGTCTTTTCCATGGGATGATTGTTCGCCACTGTGGACAATAAGTTCTGGATTCTGCTCTGGTTTGGAACAAAGCGAAAGCCTAAGGTGTGTTCCAACGCTACTCACCTGGATCGACTGCCATGACCACTACCATCGAGCACTACATCAACGACCAGCGCGTGTCCCGCGATGATCGCTATCAGGACGTCTACAACCCGGCCACCGGCGAAAAGACCGGCCGCGTCGCCCTGGCCAGCCGCCAGACCGTGGCCGAAGCCGTCGCCGCTGCCCAGGCCGCGTTCGCCGGTTGGGCCGACACGCCGCCAATCCGCCGCGCCCGCGTGCTGTTCGAATACCTGCACCTGCTGCGCGCGCGCAAGGACGACCTGGCGCGCATCATCGTCGCCGAGCACGGCAAGGTATTCACCGACGCTCAGGGCGAAGTCGACCGCGGCATCGACATCCTCGAATTCGCCTGCGGCATTCCCAACCTGCTCAAGGGTGAATATTCCGACCAGGTTTCCCGTGGCATGGACAACTGGACCCTGCGCCAGCCGCTGGGGGTTGTGGCCGGCGTCACGCCGTTCAACTTCCCGGTGATGGTGCCGATGTGGATGTACCCGATCGCCATCGCGGCGGGCAACACCTTCATCCTCAAGCCAAGCCCGACCGACCCGAGCGCCTCGCTCTTCATGGCCGAGCTGCTGCGTGAAGCCGGCCTGCCCAAAGGTGTGTTCAACGTGGTGCAGGGCGACAAGGAATCGGTAGACGCACTCATCGAACACCCGGACGTCAAGGCGGTGAGCTTCGTCGGCTCCACGCCGATTGCCCAGTACATCTACGAAACCGGCGCGCGCAACGGCAAGCGTGTGCAAGGCCTGGGCGGTGCGAAAAACCACATGGTGGTGATGCCCGACGCCGATATCGAAAAAACCGTCGACGCGCTGATGGGCGCGGCCTACGGCAGTGCCGGCGAACGCTGCATGGCTATCTCGGTGGCCGTGCTGGTGGGCGATGTGGGTGACAAAGTCATCGCCGCCTTGACCGAACGAGCCAAGCAACTGCGCATCACCGACGGCCGCGACTTGAGGGCCGAGATGGGCCCGATCGTGTCCCGCGCCGCGCTGGAACGCATCAGTGGCTACATCGAGCAAGGCGTACAAGCCGGCGCGCAACTGCTGCTCGACGGGCGCGACTACGTGCCCACCGAAGCGGGCCTGGAAAACGGCTTCTGGCTCGGCGCTACCTTGTTCGATCACGTCACGCGAGAAATGAGCATCTACCGCGAAGAAATCTTTGGCCCGGTGCTGGCGTGTGTCCGCGTGAACGACTTCGCCGAAGCGGTGAAACTGGTCAACGACCACGAATTCGGCAACGGCGTCAGCTGCTTTACCCGCGACGGCAACATCGCCCGCGAATTTGCACGCCGCATCGAAGTGGGCATGGTCGGCATCAACGTGCCCATCCCGGTGCCGATGGCGTGGCATGGTTTTGGTGGCTGGAAGAAGAGCCTGTTTGGCGACATGCACGCGTATGGCACCGAGGGTGTGCGCTTCTACACCAAGCAGAAATCGATCATGCAGCGCTGGTCGGAGAGCATCGAGCAGGGCGCGGAGTTTGCGATGCCTGTCTCCAGGTAGGGTTTGGCGGGACTTAAAGCCGACCAGGTTGTGGACCGGAATGCCGGCCCAGCAAAAAGTAACCAAAAAGTCCTCGCCCCACCACTCGGTGCCTCGCCTAGGCTCGGCATGCCCGTAATTCGACACTGATTTGGGGGGCCGCCGCCCACGCGCCATCCATGGCGCGGGGGCGGCTAAACCGGCATCCCTGCCGGTTTACCCCCCCAATCACTGTCGAATTCCGGCCGGCGTGGTTGACGGGGCGATTGCAGATCAAAAGCAAGAGCGCGGCGGCCTTAGAGCCGACCGGTAATGGGGCCGGTGTACTCGGTTGAAAATGTGGGAGGGGGCTTGCCCCCGATGAGTGTGGGTCAGTTGATGAATGTTTCGCTGACCCACCGCCATCGGGGGCAAGCGCCCTCCCACAGTTTGATCTCTGTACATCAGGTAGACCTTAGGCTGCTCTGGCTCTGGCTCTGCTTTTGCTGTGGCTTTCGATTTGATCTCAGGCGCCCCGTCAACCTTCAGCCTGGTCGGTCCGAAGGCCGCTATGGCAGCAACCTCACCGGCCACATGAGTTGTTTGTGACGTTAAGGGTTGACGACCAGGCAAATGCCGAATACTGTATATAAACACAGTGTTTAAGCGCTGACCAACCGACCCACGGCAATTTCAGCCTCGCCAAACACTGTGTGCAAGTTAACGGATTAACTTGATGCACAGGCTCGTCACACCGAGCCATTTCATTTGAGAGAGGGAACTCATGTCCTGTCCAGAAAGCAAACTCACCGGTTTGACCGGTTTCGCCAAAGCGGCAAAAGTGACCGGCGGCTTGTCCGCCCCGGTGGTCACTATCAATACACTGGATCAACTCAAGAGCAATATGGCCGACATCACCCCGCGGGTGCTGTTGATCAACAGTCATCTTTCGGCGTCGAGTCTGACCACAGTGAATAAGGGCGCCAACAACACACTGCTTTTTCGGCAGCCACAAGTACGGCCTGAACTTTGGTCCAACTCTATAAGCAACTGCATCAACAACTTCCATCTCGGTTTTACCTTCGCGCAGAATGCCAATAGCCTGACTGAAAATAATTATTTCGGTGAAGGCGGCCAACACAACGGCAGGCTGGATGATAAAGGCACCGGGGCCTTCAGTGATTCAAGCAGTGTATCGTCGATCACCCACCCGAAGTCGCCAAAGGCGCGGTGGACCGCAGCGTCCAACTATGGCGATAGCTTGAAAACCGCGGCGCAAGCCAAGGACTTTACGCAGAAGAATACCGAAGTCCAGTCCTTAGGCCTGATGTTTGGTAGTTGATTAGCTAGCTTTCTAGTTGATCGTGTTTGATTGCAAGTGCCACTGTATTTATATCAAGGATATAAATACAGTGATGGCCTTTGCAATCTAAATAATTCTTCACGTTGCGATAAGCAGGCTTCCATGTTAAACATTGTTCCGCACTTAAGAGCCAACTACGGCTCGTTCTTTTCAGTCACCACCCAGTTGCTGGCTGTCATGTGTTATTCAATCTTCGCTTGTCACTTAAGCGTCAGTAAAAGGACATCATCATGAAACACGCGAATCACACACCCACTCGCTGGACTCGGGCCGATGCGCTGAAAGTTAATGAGAATGACCCGACGACCACGCAGCCGTTAGTGCGTCCTGACTTTCCTGTCATGAGTGACACGGTATTTATCTGGGACACCATGCCATTGCGTGAACTTGATGGCACCGTGGTATCCGTCAATGGCTGGTCGGTAATCTTCACGCTCACCGCCGACCGTCGTCCGCACGATCCGCAATTCATCAATGCCGATGGCCGCTACGACATCAAGCGTGACTGGGAAGATCGCCATGGCCATGCGCGTATCTGCTACTGGTACTCGCGCACCGGCAAGGATTGGATCTTCGGCGGCCGTGTCATGGCCGAAGGGGTTTCGCCAACCACCCGTGAATGGGCCGGTACACCGATCCTGCTCAATAACGCCGGTGATATCGACCTGTATTACACCTGTGTCACGCCGGGGGCAACAATTGCCAAAGTGCGCGGCCGGGTTGTCACCTCCGACAGCGGTGTGGAGCTGCAAGGCTTTAGTCAGGTCAAGTCGCTGTTCGACGCCGACGGCACCTATTACCAAACCGAAGCGCAGAACGCGACCTGGAACTTCCGCGATCCCAGCCCGTTTATCGACCCTGTGGATGGCAAGCTGTACATGGTGTTTGAAGGCAACGTCGCCGGCGAGCGTGGCACTCATGAAGTGGGCCCGAACGAGCTGGGGCTGGTGCCGCCAGGGCATGAGGAGGTGGGCGGTGCCCGCTATCAGGTCGGCTGCATCGGCATTGCCGTCGCCAAGGACCTCAACGGTGACGAATGGGAAATCCTGCCGCCGCTGGTGACCGCCGTCGGCGTGAACGATCAAACCGAACGGCCGCACTATGTGTTCCAAGACGGCAAGTACTACCTGTTCACCATCAGTCATAAATTCACCTACGCCGATGGCGTGACGGGTCCGGATGGCGTCTATGGGTTCGTTGGCGAACATCTGTTCGGCCCTTACACACCGATGAATGCTTCCGGGCTAGTGCTCGGCAACCCGCCTTCGCAGCCGTTCCAGACGTATTCGCACTGCGTGATGCCCAACGGCCTGGTGACGTCGTTTATCGACAGCGTGCCCACCAACGGCGATGACTACCGCATCGGCGGCACCGAAGCGCCCACCGTCAGGATTGTATTGAAGGGTGACCGCTCGTTTGTGCAGGAGGCTTATGACTACGGGTACATCCCCGCAATGCGTGATGTCGTGTTGAACCAGTAACCGTCTGGCGGCAATTTATCAGCAGATAAAATGCTGCAAATGTGGGAGGGGGCTTGCCCCCGACAGCGGTGGATCAGTCGACATTTACATTGACTGACCTACCGCCATCGGGAGCAAGCGCTCTCCCACTTTTTTTGACCGCGTTGATCAAGTCCCCGCCCACCGGGCCGATACAGCCACTAGCACCCCGAGCGTTCCCGAACTCGGAGGTGTACGCCTGGTCGTCCCAGGTCAACGAATAAAAATCATAAAGGGGTAGCCATGACCATATTGCAGCGCGTGATCGGCGGATTTGCGGTGTTGGTGCTGTTGCTGCTGATCATGGCCGGGATCAGCTATCAGAACACGCAGTCCATCGGCAGTCGCTTGTCCATCATCACCGGCCAGTCGGCGCCGTTGAGCCGGGCCGCCAGTGAGCTCTACGTGCACATCCTGCGCGCCAACCAGGCGTTGCTGGCCATTCAGATCAGCACCGACCCCAAGCAGATCGAGGACGGCAAGCGGCCGTTCACCGAGAGCATCGCCCAGTTCACGCAGTTGCTCGACAGCACCGCGGCCTACACCGGCGAGCATGAGGCGCTGCGGGCGAACCTGGCGCAGCAACGCCAACACGTCACGGCCTACGCGGAACAGGCGCAGGCCTTGATGACCTCCCACTTGCAGCATGTGCAGCAGTTGGCGCTGACACGCAAATTGCAAGGCTACAGCAGTGCGCAGGCGATGCAGCTGACCAGCTACTTGCGTGACTACATCGCGCATGCACGCAGCGTCAGCGAACCGCAGCAGGTGGCCGCAGCAGAGAAACTGCTGCTGGAAGTCAACAAATCCTACGATGGTTTCGCGGCCCATACCGTCACGCCCGCCATCGATAAACTGCAGCGTGTGCTGAACCTGCAGGACGAAGTGATCAGCACTAGGGCCCAGGCTCTGACGGCGATTGACCCACGAGTCGGGCGGATCGCCGGCGTCATGGTCAATCGCCTGCTGACGGACCTGACCGCCCCTGACGGCCTGTTCCAGGCCTATCAAGCCGAGGCGAAGCTCGCCGCGCAGGTGCAGCAGCAACGCAATGCGGTTGAGGCGGCACTCAAAACCACCCTCGACCGCATCGGCGAGTTCGGCAGCCAGTCCCTAGAAGTCGCCAACCAGGCCAGCCACTCGGCCAATGCCACCATCGGCACCAGCCGCAGCTTGTTGTTGATCGCCTGTGTGCTGGCGGTGCTGGCGGCCGTGGCGATTGGTACCTGGGTGGCCTTCAGCCTGCGACGCCCGCTGGCGGCGTTTCGCGAAGTGCTCAAGACGCTCACGGCCGGCGACATGCGGGTCAGTTTCGATGTCAGCCGCAAAGATGAATTCGGTGAGTTGGGCGGTTACCTGAACGAGCTGACCAAGGCGCTGCAAAAAACCTTTCGTGAATTGATCAGCTCGGCCGATGCCCTGGCCGTGACTGCTGGCAACAACGCCTTGAACAGCGAACAGACCACCCGTGTGGTGGACGAGCAGAAGGACCGCCTGCAATCGGCCGCCTCGGCCATGACGCAGATGGAAAGCACGGTCGAAGAAGTCGCCCGGCGTGCGCAGGACACCCGCCAGGCCGTGGACGACACCAGCGAGCTTACGCACAAGGTGCAGGAGCGCGTGGCCGAGACCATTGTCAATATCCGCCAGCAGGCCGACCAGGTGAACAAAGCCACGCAGGTGACCGATGAGCTGCAGAAGTACGGGCAGAACATCGAGGGCATTGTGGTTGCGATTCGCACCATTGCCGAACAGACCAACCTGCTTGCCCTCAACGCAGCAATCGAAGCGGCGCGTGCCGGCGAGCAGGGGCGCGGTTTTGCGGTCGTGGCCGATGAAGTGCGTTCCCTGGCCAGCCGTACCCAGACCTCGACCAGCGAGATTCAGGACATGATCGGGCTCATGCAGCAAAAAATTCACTCGGTGGTGCACGTGATGAACGAAAGCCAGGCGCAGTCCAGCCAATGCGTGTCCCTGGCCTCGGGCGCCGGTGACTTGTTGCTGTCGATGAGCGACGCGGTCGACAGTATCCGCGACATGAACATCCAGATTGCCGCCGCGACCGAGCAGCAGAGTGCCACGGTGCAGGAAACCAGTCGGATGGTCATCCAGATCAACGATTCGGCCCAGCAGACGGCAAGCGGTGCCGAGCAGTCCGCCATCAGCAGCCAAGAGCTGTCGAACATGGCCAAAGTGCAGCGCGAGCTGCTCCATCATTTCAGCGTTTGAGCCGCAGGAGTCAGAACATGAAAGCATGGTTAATGCTCGCCCTGGGTGCGACGCTGTTCATTCCGGGCCCGGCCCAGGCCGCCACGCCCTTGCTGGGTGTAGGCATGGCGAAATACGACGATAACTTCCAGACCCTGCTGCGCAACGGCGTGCAGCAACAGGCTGGCGTCATGAACGTCGACATCTTTATGGAGAATGGCAAGGACAGCGTCGATTTGCAGATGCGTCAATTGCGCAACCTGATCAATTCCAAGGTGGATGCGATCATCATCGCAATGGTGGACGGCAAAAGCGCGGCGCAGATGATGCAGCTGGCCTCGGACGCGAAGATTCCGCTGGTGTTCGTCAACCGTAATCCGAACCCGGAAAAATGGCCGGCACAGACCGCGTTTGTCGGCTCCAACGAGCTGGAGTCGGGCACCTTGCAGATGGAAGAACTGGCGCGTCGCGCCGGTTACAAAGGCAACGTGGTGGTTCTGGTCGGTGACCCGACCAACGCTTCGTCCGCGATGCGAACCGAGGATGTCGAAAAAGTCGTCGCCAAGTACCCGGACATGAAGATCGTGCAGAAAAAAGTCGCCAACTGGGAGCGCAGCCAGGCGGCCACGATTGTCATTGATTGGGTCAAGCAGGGAGTCGACTTTTCGATCATCGCCGCCAACAACGATGAAATGGCGATCGGCGCGATCATGGGCCTGGAAAAAGCCGGCAAGCAGGCGAAGGACTACTGGGTCGGCGGCATCGACGGCACACCGGACGGCCTGAAATTGATGGCCGATGGCAAAATGGCCGTCAGCGTATTCCAGGATGCCGTCGGCCAGGCCAACGGCGCCGTTGATATCGCGCTGCGCCTGGCGCGGGGAGAAGTGTTGGAATCGCCGGTGCTGTGGGTGCCGTTCAGGCTGATCACGCCTGAGAATCGTCAGGAGTTTGAATAGTCACGGGCAGGGTACCGATCCCCGGCCTCATGGCGACACCCATTGCACGCTGTCATACACGAAACCCGGGCTCAGGAAGCCGCTGCCGGTTTTACCGGAAGCCACGTCGATCTCCAGGGAGTTCTGGCCGGCATGCAGCGCCGTACGCGGGACGTTGATTTCAAACAGTGTGTTGTTGCCTCGATAAGTGCCGCGCGTAATTCCCCGGCTTTCGGGCTGGTTGGACGCTGCCGCGACCGGCGCTTCCCAGGTGTGATTGGCCGTCACGCGCGGACGCCCGCCCGCCTGCGCCAGTGAAACGTAGAGCCGCAATCGATAGTCGTGGACCTCGTTGGCGCCAAGCATGAAGTCGATGCGCGTAGGGGAATTGACGTCGCGCCACTGGGCTGCGGGAAACTCGCTGATGGCACTGCTTCCAACTGTGTAAGTCAGCGGTTTCCACGCGGCCATTCGAGCGTCTGAAGGATGGGCCGAGGTGAGTTGATTGGCATTCAGGAACCCTGTGGGTGTGCCATCAGGCACGCCGATCTGCCAGTTCATGCGGCCAGCGGTCGGCTGCGCGTTCAGTTCCGTATGAGCGAGACTGCCGGTCTTGACGTCCACCGAGCCTCGCGCCACTTCCAGCTCGTTCTGGTAGAGCGTTGTGCGGTACTGTCCGGCGCGTACCCCCGTTAATTGCGCGTCACCCCTGGCGTCTGCACGTGCCCAGTATTGCGCGCTTGCGTTGCTCAAGCCGATCAGGGCAGGCAACCCGGGAGCGACGCCGGACAGGTGAGCCGAAACCGAACCTCGAGCGGCACTGTCGACGTAACCTCTGAGCCCCAATGAGTTGTTCACGAACCTCAGGTCGGTCAGCGCGCTGCTCGGTGGGCCCGCGTCGGTAAACAGCAGGCCATACACACCGTGCAAGCCGCCGCGATAGGCTTCGGTCTGGGTGTGGTTGGAGAACATGTAGTTATACATTTCGTGGGTGGTGGCTGTTTTCTGGGTGGCGATATCCTTGAAAAACGGCCCGCCGGCGCTGAGTTCGCGATTGCCCATCAGCATGTACACCGCTACGCCCGGGCCACTCACTCCGTGCAGGGCATCGTCGATCATGGGGCGGGCCGAATAGAACTTGGAACTGGTGCGCCCGTCCGCCAGCAAGAACACGTCCTTGCCTTCGATGGCCTGGCCCACATTCGAGTCGGTGCCTTGGGCAGCCTTGGGCAGTTTGCTGACGTTGAATCGTGCAACGAAACGCAACTCGCCGACCGGTAGCAGGGTCGGCGCATAGGTGGCCATATAGATCGCGTTTCGGTCCCGGTGCGCCAGATAGTAATGCGTCAAGTCGCCCGCCTGGGCGGTGATGACGATCACATCGCCCACGGTCTTGGTCTCCACGTGTGCGGCACCGAGGCCGGAGGCGATTTGCGTGCCTTTCGCCTCAAGGGTTTGCAGCTCGTTGCCACGGTAGCGCATCGACACTAGATCGCCGTTGCGTGTGTCGACACTGAAGACCAGCTCGGCGCCGGTGTCGACCACCACGCGCCCGTCCGTTTGGGTAAAGCCAAAACCGCCAGGTTGCGCGCAGGCGGGCAGGGCAGCGCTGGCAAGGCAGACGCCGCACAGCATCAGAAGAAAAAAACGCTGCATCAGGTTCTTCTTCAATTGGACGTGCCGGCCTTGCCTGCACCGGCTTCACGGGGCACCTTCGCCAGCGCGACATCCGCTGGCAACGGCGTGATCAG
Source organism: Pseudomonas cedrina subsp. cedrina (assembly GCF_001983175.1). Taxonomy (GTDB): domain Bacteria; phylum Pseudomonadota; class Gammaproteobacteria; order Pseudomonadales; family Pseudomonadaceae; genus Aquipseudomonas; species Aquipseudomonas cedrina. Next base: position 128,309 of record NZ_MNPW01000014.1, on the reverse strand, counting down.
GTCATCACGGTAAGGCCTGAAGGCTTCAAGTGCAGCGTTATCCCGTGGTTGATAATCATCGCCGCTCTGGTGTTGCCGGTTCGCCACGCAGGGCCTGCCGATCAGGTTTTGGCAGGCCGCGTTGGCCGACGCCGACACGGGTTCGAACAGCGCAAAGGCGGTGCCGGGTTGGCGGGTGTCGTTGAACAGCGGATGCGTCACGTGTTCGAAGGCGTTGCCTTCCACCAGCAGGTGCGAGGTGGCGGTTCGCGACATGATCGCGCCCTGGTAACTGAGGTTGCTGAATACGTTGTTGACCACTTGCGCGTCGACTTGCGCATCGCCCATGCCGCCGGCATGCGGCGCGCGCCCCGAAGTGTCGTGCACGTAGTTTCTGACCAGCGTGAGGGTGTCGTGATGGCCCAGAAACAGCCACACCCAGTAGTGATGCGCATCGCAGGTGGCCGAGTAGGGCGTGCGTCCATCGAACTCGTTGTCGGAGAGGGTCACATGGGAGGCGGTGCCCCATCCGGTCACGACCATTTGCCGGCCTATCCGGGCGAACGTGTTGTGGTCAATCCACACACCGTCGGCACCGTCGAGGGTCAGCGCGTCGCCACCCCAGACCACGCGTGGATTGATGTCCGACAGGGTCAGGTTGCGAATGATGACGTTATGGGCGCCGCCGCCGATAAACAAGCCCATGCCCTGGATGCCGGCGTTTTTGCCCACCCCCACCAGGGTTTTGTTCGACCCTACTTTCAAGCGTTGCAGGCCGGCATTGTCATACGTCACCTGGACGGACGGCTTCGACTGACAAAAGTTGTTGGCACCGTTGAGTGCCCATTGCCCGCCACCTGCCGGGCAGGCATTGGCCATGCAGCCGGTTTCGCGGGTTTCGGCACTGCCGTTGAGTACGACGCTGCCGCGAAAATCGTAGACGTGGTCGAGGGCGATCACGCGCGGCGTGCCATCCGTGCAGTTGCCATGTTTGTCATAGGTGGCGCACAGCGAACGTTTCAGAGCATCCAACGTGGCAGGGCGCACGGCGGCAAGCGTGCCGCCGCCCGTCACATCCCTGGCGAAACCATCCGCGTGTTCGGCGGCATTGGACAACACGGGCAGCACCAGCAATGCGCAAAGCGCGACGGTGCGCACCGAGGCAAGTTTGAGCAATAAGCAGGGGAGTAACACTGGCTTCTCCAGGACTGTCAACGGCCCAATGGGCCGGCGCGTTCAGACGAGGGATGATCCTGATATTTTCCGGCGCTTATCAACTGTTTAATCGAATACTGCGTTTCTCTTCAGTCATTGTTCAGGTGGGTGTGGCTGAGTTGAATGCGGTCAATGTGGGAGCGGGCTTGCTCGCGAAAGCGGTGTGTCAGTTGATGTATTAGGTGACTGATCCACCGCTTTCGCGAGCAAGCCCGCTCCCACATTTTGATCTTCTGCGTTCTTGTGTACGCTCTACCGCCGGCCGGCCCGCGTACTCACATCCACCCAAACCGCCAGCACCAGAATGCTGCCCTTCACAATCATCTGCCAGTAACTGTCCACATCCAGCATCGACATGCCGTTATCCAGGCTGGTAATCACCAGCGCCCCGAGCAACGCGCCATACACCGTGCCCGAACCGCCGCGCATCGACGTCCCGCCGATAAAGCACGCGGCGATGGCGTCCAGCTCGCCCATGTTGCCCGCCGATGGCGAGCCGGCTGCGAGGCGGGCGGTGTTGACCAGGCCGGCGAGGGCGCACATCACGCCCATGATGCCGAAGATCCACAGTTTCACCGCTTGTACGTTGATGCCTGACAGGCGCGTGGCTTCCATGTTGCTGCCCACCGCATACACGCGGCGGCCGAACACGGTCTGGCTGGTGACGTAGCTGAACACGCCGAGCAGCACCAGCAACAGCAGCACCGGCACGGGGATGCCGTCGTAGCTGTTGAGGGTGGTGACGAACCCGGCCAGCACGGCGCCGATCACCACTACGCGCACCGCGTCGCGTACCCGCGAATGCGCCGCCAGGCCATGCAACGCGCGGTTGCGTCGTTGCTTCCAGGTGAGGAACAAGGTCAACGCAAACAGCAACACACCCAGGCCGATACCCACCGTGTGCGGCAAATACCCCTGGCCCACGTACACCAGCGACGGCGACACCGGCGCAATAGTCGTACCGCCAGTGATCCCCAGCAGAATCCCGCGAAACGCCAGCATCCCGCCCAGCCCGACGATAAACGACGGGATGCGCAGATAGGCCGTCATGTACCCGTTGGCCAGCCCGATTATCAATCCGCACAAGGCCACCAGGCTCAGATTGGCCAATAACGGCACGTGATAAACCACATCCAGGATCGCCGCCAGCCCGCCCAGCAATCCGAGCAGCGAACCCACCGACAAATCGATCTCGCCACTGATGATCACCAGCACCATGCCGCACGCCAGGATCCCGGTGATCGACATCTGCCGCAGCAGGTTCGACAGGTTACGCGGCGTGAGAAAGCCACCCTCCGTCTGCCAACTGAAAAACAGCCAGATCACCGCCACGGCGATCACCAGGGCGAGCATTTTGTAGCGGGTAAAAAGGTGTTTGACGTGATTCATCTACGCGGTCTTCCGATTGTTATTGTGTTGGCTGAGCGCGGCGGCGAGTACCTGTTCCTGGGTGAGGCCCTCGTTGATGAAGTCGCCCCGCAGCTGGCCGTCGCCGATCACCAGCACGCGGTTGGACACGCCGAGCACTTCGGCCAGTTCCGAGGAGACCATGATGATCGCCACGCCTTCGGCCGCCAGCGCGCCCATCAGCTTGTAGATCTCATACTTGGCGCCCACGTCCACCCCGCGCGTGGGTTCGTCGAGGATCAGCACCTTGGGCCTGGCCATCAGCATTTTCGCCAGCACCGCCTTTTGCTGATTGCCGCCGGACAGGCTGGTAATCGGCAGGAACGGGCTGGAGGTCTTGAGGTGCATGCGTACGATCTGCTGGTCGATGCTGCCCAGTTCGGCCTCGGCGTCGATGCGGGTCAGGTGCGCGTAGGTGTCGAGCACCGCCAGGGTGATGTTCTGGCCCACGCCCAGGTCCGGGATGATGCCTTGGCGCTTGCGGTCTTCGGGCACCATGCACAGCCCGGCGCGGATCGACTTGAGCGGTGTGCGCGTGTCGATCACCTGACCGTCCAGCCACACCTCGGCGCTGTAGCGGCCGGGGTAGGCGCCGAACAGCGCCGACACCAGTTCCGTGCGCCCGGCACCCACAAGACCTGCGATGCCGAGGATTTCGCCGCGCCTGAGCACGAACGAAATATCGTCGACGCGTTTGCGCTTGGGGTTGTCGACGTCATAGCAGGTGACGTTGCGCGCTTCGAAAATCACCTCGCCCACCTCATGGGGCTCGGTGGGGTAGAGGTTGCTCATCTCGCGGCCGACCATCTGCGTGATGATCTGCGCGATGTCCATGTCGGCCATGGCGGTGGTCGCGATGTGCTTGCCATCGCGGATCACCGCAATGGTGTCGCACACCGCCGCCACTTCATCGAGCTTGTGGGAGATGTACACGCAGGCCACGCCTTTGGCCTTGAGGCCGCGGATGATGTCCAGCAGCACTTCGATTTCCGAGCGGGTCAGGGCCGAGGAGGGCTCGTCCAGGATCAGCAGGCGCGCCTGCTTGTTGAGGGCCTTGGCGATTTCCACCAACTGCTGGTAGCCGCCGCCGTACTGCGACACCGGCAGCGCCACGTTCATGTCCGGCACCTTGAGCTCGCGCATCAAGGCTTCGGCACGGTGGATCATCGCCGGGTAGTTCATGCGCCCACCCGGCAAGGTCAGCTCGTGGCCCATGAAGATGTTTTCGGCCACCGACAGGTCCGGCACCAGGGTCAGTTCCTGATGGATGATCACGATGCCGGCGGCTTCGGTTTCGCTGATCGACTGGGCCCTGAGCGGCTGCCCGTCCCAGAGGATTTCGCCGTCCCAGGTGCCGTACGGATAGACCGCCGACAGCACCTTCATCAGGGTGGATTTACCGGCACCATTCTCGCCGCACAGGCCGACGCATTCACCCGGCCGCACCTTGATATCGATGCCGTTCAACGCGTTGACACCGCCAAAGGATTTGACGATGCCGTTCATTTGCAGCAGGTAGTCAGGCATTACTATTGCTCACACAAAGGGCTGACGACATTACTGTAGGAGCGAGCTTGCTCGCGAAAAACCCATAGGCGACGAGGGCTGTCTGACAGCGCTGCGTTATCGTTAACGTTTTTCGCGGGCAAGCCCGCTCCTACAGACCGATCTGCTCTTTGGTATAGAAGCCGTCCTTCACCAACAGGTCGACATTGGCCTTGGTCAGCGGCGTCGGGGTCAGCAGGATGGTGTCGACCTTTTTGCTGCCGTTGTCGTACTGCGAGCTGTACGTCGGTTTCTCATTGCGCGCCAGTTGCACCGAAAGCTTGGCGGCTTCGGTGGCGATCAGCTTGAGCGGCTTGTATACGGTCATGGTCTGGGTGCCGTCGATCACGCGCTTGATCGCGGCGAGGTCGGCGTCCTGGCCGGAAATCGGTACCTTGCCCGCCAGTTTCTGCGCGGCCAGGGCCTGGATCGCACCACCGGCGGTGGCGTCGTTGGAGGCGACGATGGCGTCGATCTTGTTGTTGTTCCGGGTCAGGGCGTTTTCGACGATGCTCAGGGCGTCGGTGGGGTTCCACTCTTTCACCCATTGCTGGCCGACAATCTTGATGTCGCCCTTGTCGATGGCCGGTTGCAGCACCTTCATCTGGCCTTCGCGCAGCACCTTGGCGTTGTTGTCGGTGGGCGCGCCGCCGAGCAGGAAGTAGTTGCCCTTGGGCGCGGCTTGCAGCACGCCGCTGGCCTGCATCTCGCCGACTTTTTCGTTATCGAAGGAGATGTAGGCGTCGATGTCGGCATTGAGGATCAGGCGATCGTAGGACACCACCTTGATCCCGGCCTTCTTGGCTTCGGCGACGGCGTTGGTGAGCACGGTGGCGTTGAACGGCACGATCACGATCACATCGACGCCACGGGAGATCAGGTTCTCGATCTGGGAAATCTGCTTCTGCTCATTGGCATCGGCCGATTGCACGAAGACCTTGGCATCGAGTTTTTCCGCCGCCGCCACGAAATAATCCCGATCGCGGGACCAGCGCTCCAGGCGCAGGTCGTCGATGGAAAAGCCGATCTTCGGATGGGCAGGGTCGGCCATGACCGGCAGTGCGAGCAGGGCCAGGGCGGTGGCGAGCAGGGTACGTTTGAATGACTTCATGGTGGTGCGTCCTTTTATTGTTGTTGGAAAGACACAGCGTGGTGCGGATAGAACTGTAGAGCGTCCCTCGACGCTCCGGGCATAGTTTTGTCGTGCAAATGTCACCGATAGATAAACCGATTGACCACCCCCTCAAGCATCTCCTGGCGCCCGCTTACGGCCTGCGGGTTCAGTTCGTTGGCAAACGCATGCTCGGCCAGGGACTCAAGGCTGAACTCGCCCGCCAGCACGGCTTTGCCCAGCGGCTGTTGCCAGCCGGCATAACGCTGGTCCTTGAACTTTTGCAGCTGGTCGTTCTGCACCATGGCGGCCGCGCGTTCCAGGGCCAGGGCCAGTACATCCATGGCCGCGACATGGCCATGGAACAGGTCCACGTCATCCAGGCTCTGGCGGCGCACCTTGGAGTCGAAATTGTAGCCGCCATTCTTGAAGCCGCCGGCCTTGAGGATTTCATAGGTGGCCAGGGTCATTTCCTCGACGCTGTTGGGGAACTGGTCGGTGTCCCAGCCGTTCTGCGGGTCGCCGCGGTTGGCGTCGATGCTGCCGAAAATCCCCAGCGACACCGCCGTGGCAATCTCATGATGGAAACTGTGCCCTGCCAGCGTCGCGTGGTTGGCCTCGATATTCACCTTGATCTCGTTTTCCAGGCCGTATTCATGCAGGAAGCCGAACACCGTGGCGCTGTCGTAATCGTATTGGTGTTTGGTCGGCTCCTGAGGCTTGGGCTCGATCAGCAAATCGCCCTTGAAGCCGATCTTGTGTTTGTGCTCCACCACCATGCGCATAAAGCGCCCGAGCTGTTCTCGCTCGCGTTTCAGGTCGGTGTTGAGCAGGGTTTCGTAGCCTTCGCGACCGCCCCACAGCACGTAGTTGGAACCCTTGAGCCGCAGCGTCGCATTCATCGCGCTGAACACCTGGGCGGCGGCGTAGGCGAACACCTCCGGGTCCGGGTTGCTCGCGGCGCCGGCGGCAAAGCGCGGGTTGCTGAAGCAATTGGCGGTGCCCCACAACAGCTTGATCCCGGTCTGTTCCTGATGGCGCTCCAAGTGGTCGACCATCTGCGCGAAGTGCTCGCGATACTCCTTGAGTGAACTGCCTTCGGGAGCGACGTCGGTGTCGTGAAAGCTGTAGTAGTCGATGCCCAGCTTGGAAAAAAACTCGAAGGCGGCGTCTGCCTTGCCGATGGCCAACTCCATCGGGTCGCCGCTGCGCTGCCACGGCCGCTTGAACGTGCCGACGCCAAACATATCCGCCCCCGGCCATACAAAGGTGTGCCAGTAACAGGCTGCCATGCGCAGGTGCTCGCGCATGGGCTTGCCGAGGATGATCTTGTTGGCGTCGTAATGGCGAAAGGCGAGGGGGGCGTCGCTGCTGGGGCCTTCGAAGCGAACCTTCTCGACACCGGGGAAGTACGGCATGGCGTTTTCCTTATTGTTCTTGGCGGTGGTTCGATACTAGCAACGGCATGAGGGCTGCCGATTATGAAAATCACCAAGCCATGGTGCGATTTTGAGTGGCAGGGTCTAATCTGCACCGACCGGCCCCAGGACAAAACAATGAAAACCCTACCGCCCGTGCACCGCATCGCCTTGCTCTTCAACGGCAGCAAAATCTACGACCGTGGCATCATCGCTGGCATCGGCAATTACCTGAGCAGCACCCGCGCTTCCTGGGACCTGTTCCTGGAAGAAGATTTTCTGTGCCGTCTCAACGGCATCGAGCGCTGGCAGGGCGATGGGATCATTGCCGACTTCGACGACCCGCTGATCGGCGAGGCGCTGGCCGGAAGCAAGGTGCCGGTGGTGGCGGTGGGCGGTTCCTATGAGGATGCGAGCGCCTACCCCAAGGGCATTCCTTATGTGGCGACGGACAACGATGCGTTGATGAAGATGGCCTACGAGCACTTAATCGAGGCCGGCCTGACGCGGTTTGCCTGCTTCAGCCTGCCTGAAGCCCAGGCCAATCGCTGGGCCCAGGAACGAGAGAAAGCCTTTAAACGCCTGGTGCAGCGGGACGGGTTGCCGGTGCAGATCTATCGCGGCCTGGGCACCAGTGCGCCGCTGTGGGACAGCGCGGTGGAGCAGCAGATTGCCTGGCTGCAAAGCCTGCCCAAGCCCATCGGCATCATCGCGGTCACCGACGCCCGCGCCCGGCAATTGCTGCAGGCCTGCCTCACTGCGGGCATCGCGGTGCCGGAGGAAGTGGCGCTGATCGGCATCGACAACGACCCGCTGACCCGCACCCTCACGCGCGTGCCGTTGAGTTCGGTGATCCAGGGCACCGAAACCATGGGCCGCACCGCCGCCGCGCTGTTGCACCAGATGCTGCATGGCAAGCCGTGCACGGGCACGCAGGTGCTGGTGCCGCCGGATGCAATCAACGTGCAGGCTTCCAGCCTGCACCAACCCTTGGGCAATCCGTACGTGATGCAGGCGCTGCTGTTCATTCGCCAATACGCCTGCCAGGGCATCAAGACTGCGCAGGTGGCGGCCTATGTCGGCGTATCGCGTTCATCGCTGGAAGCGCATTTTCGCAAGGTGCGCGGGTGCAGCGTGCATGACGAGATCCTGCGCTTCAAACTCGCCAGCGCCGCCAAAGGCTTGCGCAGCAGCACCCTGGCGATTGCCGACATCGCACAGCAGTGCGGCTTCACCTCGGCGCAGTACCTGCACACCGTGTTTCGCCGGGAGTTTGGCTGCACGCCACGGGAGTATCAGCACGTCCCGGCAAACTTTGCGGCCCGAGGCCATTCGCCGCTGGACTTGCACCGCACAGACTAGGGAGAATGGTTTTTTGTGGCGTAAATGGAAGCTCCCATGACCGACAGTGCCCAGCGTGCCGCCAGCGACATCGACCTGATGACCGAAGTGGCGATGCTTTATTACCTCGACAACATCACCCAGGAAGCCATTGCCAAGCGCTTCGACCTGTCTCGGGTCAAGGTCAGCCGCTTGCTCAAGCGCGCCCGTGATGAAGGGGTGGTGGAAGTGCGGGTATTGCAGCACCCGGCCCTGAACACTGAGCTGGAACAGGCCTTGGTCGAGCGTTTCCAGCTGGACCGCGCCTTGATCGCGGTCGACCATGGCGACCCCGACACCCAGCGCTCGGCGGTCGCCAGCCTGGTCGCCAATTACCTGAACAAGACCCTCAGCGACGGCATGATCATCGCCGTCGGCATGGGCCGCAACGTGGGCGCGGTGGCCGATAATGTGTTCCTGCCGGTGACGCGCAATTGCACCTTCGTGTGCGCGATCGGTGGTTCGCTCAAGGCCGGCGAATACATGAACCCCGACCATATCTGCCGGCGCCTGGCCCTGCGTTTCGGCGCCGAGAGCGAGACCCTCTACGCCCCGGCCCTGGTGGCCAACCCGGAACTGCGCAGCGTGCTGATCAACAACGATACCGTGCGCTCCACCCTCGACCGCGCGCGCCGCGCCGATATTGCCTTGATCGGCATTGGCGACATGAGCGAGAACAGCAACATGGTGCGCATGGGCTGGTTCTCGCCCCAGGAAATCGCCCAGGCACGCGTGTCCGGTACGGTGGGCGACATGATGGGCTATGACTTTATCGACATCCATGGCCAGCCGGCCGTCAACGCCATGCAGGGCAGGGTGATCGGCCTTTCGGTGCAGGAGCTGGCGCGCATTCCCGACGTGGTGGCGATCGCCAGCGAGAACACCAAGGCCGCCGCCACCCTCGGCGCGTTGCGCTCCGGGGTGATCAACACCCTGGCGACGACCGTGTCGAATGCCTACACGATCCTCGCCCTGGATGACGCCACGCGCCGTCAGGCGTGAAGTCGGGCTTCCACTGATTCGGCGAGGTTGGTGAGGATCAGGCAGCAGGACACCGCGCCCGCATCCAGCACGCCCAGGGAGCGTTCGCCCAGGCGGCTGGCGCGGCCGATTTTCGCCACCAGGTCGCGGGTGGAGTCGCGGCCCTGGGACGCCGCGCTTTTCATCCGCCGCAACGCTTCGCTGAACGAGGCGCCGCTGGCCTGGGCCTGCTCAAACGCTTCGACCGCCGGGATCAAGGTGTCCATCAGGCACTTGTCGCCCACGCCTGCGTCGCTGATGTCTTGCAGTGACGTCAGGCCGCCGCGCAGCAGCCTGGCGAAGCTCGCTGCATCGATGCTGTCGCGGCCGCGCACTTCGTCGGCCATGCCGATGAACAGGCTGCCATAGAGCGGGCCCATGGAGCCGCCGATGCCTTCCATCAAGGCCAGGGTCAGCTCGTCCAAGGCTTCGGCCAAGGACACTTCGCGTCCCTCCAGGGTCTTGCCGCAGCGCGAGAAACCCTTGGCCATGTTGATGCCGTGGTCGCCGTCGCCAATGGCGCCGTCCACTTCGCTGAGGTACTCGCGGTTGGCCACGATGATCGACACCAGGTTGGTGACGATGGCGCTACCGCTGTTGCTGGGGAAATGCTCGTTCATGTTTCACTCCGCTTGGGTCATGCCGATGGAGCGGCACGGTCTGTCGATCAGGCTGCTCAGTTCGGCGTCCAGCCCGAGCAGGGTCAGGGTCACGCCCATCATTTCCAGGGACGTGAAATAGTTGCCCACATAGCAGCGGTGAATGCGCAGGCCCTTGGCGCGCAGCAGGCGCTCGACCTCGGCATAGAAAATGTACAGCTCCATGACCGGCGTGGCGCCGAGCCCGGAGACCAGCACCACTACACTCTGGTCCTGGGTAAAGTCGCGGTCGGCCAGGATCGGCGCGAGCATGCGCTCGGCCATGGCGGCGGCGGATTCCACCGGCACCACTTCGATGCCGGGTTCGCCGTGGTGGCCGATGCCCAGTTCCATCAGGCCATCGGCGATCTGGAAGTTGGCTTTGCCCACGGCCGGGATGGTGCAGGGCGTGAGGCCCACGCCGATGGAGCGGCAATGGTCCACGGCCTTCTGTGCCACGCGGATCACGCCGTCGAGGTTGTAGCCTTGGGCGGCGGCGGCACCGCCGATCTTCCACATGAAAATCTCACCGGCCACGCCGCGCCGCTTGGCGATCTCCGCCACAGGGGCCGAGGCCACGTCGTCGTTGGCGACCACGGTGCGGATGTTCATGTCTTTGCTGGCGGCCATTTTCATCGCCAGCTTCACGTTCATGTTGTCGCCGGCATAGTTGCCGTACAGGCAGGCCACGCCCGCGCCCTGGTCGGCGGCGCGGAACGCATCGAAGAAGCTCTTGGCGGTGGGTGATGAGAAGATTTCGCCGACCGCCACCGCATCCACCAGGCCTGGGCCGACATAGCCGAGAAACGCCGGCTCATGGCCCGAACCGCCGCCCGTGACGATGCCCACCTGGCCGGCCGGTGAAGCGATACGCTTGCGGATCACCCGTGGATTGCTCTCGTACTGCGCCAGTTCCGGGTGCGCCACAAGGATGCCCGCAAGCATGTCCTCGACCACCAGGTCTGGGTCGTTAATGACTCGATTCATGCCGTGTTCCTTTTGTTCTTATAGAGAGAAGCCTGGTTACTGGATGCTGTAGCCGCCGTCGATCATCACGTTTTCGCCGGTGATCATCTTGGCCGCGTCGCTGACCAGGTAGAGCACCAGGCCGGCGATTTCCTCAGGCTGGGCGAAGCGCCCCACCGGGATCTGCAGCTTGGCCCGTTCGCCCAGCTCGCCGGCCCAGGCCTGCTTGCCCAGGGCGGTTTCGACAATGGTCGGCGACACGGCGTTGACGTTGATGCCATGGGACGCCCATTCCATGGCCAGGACCTTGGTCATGCCGACCACGGCGGCCTTGCTGGCGCAGTAGGCGACGTGGCGGTCCAGGCCGATGACGGCGGCCTGGGACGCGAGGTTGACGATACGCCCGCCGCCACGTTCGAGCATGTGCCGGGCACAGGCCTGGGCCACGAAGAAGCTGGCCTTGAGGTTGATATCCAGGGTGGTGTCCCAGGCGTTTTCGCTGACCTCCAGCGCCTTGTCCAACAGGGCCACGCCGGCGCTGTTGACCAGGTAATCGATACGCCCCAGATGGATGGCCGCCTGGTCGACCGCCGCCTGTATCGCGTCGGTCTGGCGCAGGTCGACCCTCAGGCCCAGGTGGCCGGTACCTAGCCCTGTGGCGACGTCAACCACGGCCGGGTCGCGATCCAGCAACACCACAGTCGCGCCACGCTCCACCAACAGTTCGGCACAGGCCCGGCCGATACCGGCGGCGCCCCCGGTGATCACGGCGCAACGGCCGGTGAGGTCGAACGCCTGGTTCCAGAAATTGGACATTGCACACACTCCGCTTAACGTTTTTTCTTGCGCCAGACATCGATCAGCACCGCGAGCACGATGATCAATCCCTTGGCCACTTGTTGGTAATAGGAGGACACCCCGAGCAGGTTCAAGCCGTTGTTGATCACGCCGATCAGCAGTGCGCCGAACAGCGTGCCGACGATGCTGCCGGTGCCGCCCGACAAGCTGGTACCGCCGATCACCACGGCGGCAATCGCATCCAGTTCATAGGAAACGCCCGCCTGGGGCAGGGCCGAGGTGGTGCGCGCGGCGAGTACCACGCCGGCCAATCCCGCGAGCAGCCCGGAAATCACATACACCGAGAACGTCACCTTGCGCACGCCGATGCCGGAGGTGCGCGCGCTTTTCTCGTTGCCGCCCACTGCGTACACGTAGCGCCCGTAGGTGGTGTAGCGCAGCACCATCCAGAAGATCAGCGCGACCACCGCAAAGATAATGATCGGCACGCCGATGGGGCCCAGCTTGCCGATGCCCATGGCCAGGAAGCTGTCCGGCAGGTCAGTGACCGGGCTGCCGTCGTTGAGGATAAAGGTCATGCCCCGCGCCACGCTGAGCATGCCGAGGGTAGCGACAAAGGGCGGGATCGACAGGTTGGCGACCATGAAGCCGTTGACCACGCCGAGCATGGCGCCGGCGAACATCCCCGCGCTCACCGCCGCGAGCAGGCCATAACCCTGGGTGGCGACCAGCGCGCTGCACAAACCTGCGAACGCCAGGATCGAGCCCACCGACAGGTCGATGCCCTTGGTCAGGATCACGTAGGTCATGCCCACGGCGAGGATGCCGTTGATCGAGGTCTGGCGCAGGATGTCCATCCAGTTGCGCCAGGTCATGAAGTATTCGCTGGAAAACGCCATGACCAGGCACAGCAGGATAAATACCAGCGGCAAGCCGAAGCGGTCGAGGGACAGGCGCAGGCGATTGCGCGGCGCGGCGGTAACGGGGGCGGCGAGGACTTTGCTATTCATGAGGCAAGACTCAACAAGGCTTCCTGGGAAAGGGCGGTGTCGGTGCTGACGGTCACCAGGCGACCGCCCTTGAACACGGCGATGCGATCACTCAGGTGCAGCAGCTCCGGCGCTTCGGACGAAACCACGATGGCCGCGCCACCGGCACGCACGAACGCGTCCAGCAAGTGATAGATCTCTTGCTTGGCGCCCTCGTCGATGCCGCGCGTGGGTTCGTCGCACAGCAGGCAGATCGGCTGGGTCGACAGGCATTTGGCGAGCACGACCTTTTGTTGATTGCCGCCGCTCATGGACTCCACCGGCAGGTCGAGCGACGAAACCTTGATCTGCAGGCGCTTGACCAGGCTCTGTGCCAGGGCCTGTTCCTTGCTTGGGTTGATCACCGACCAGCGCGACAGCTGCTTGTAGGCCGACAGCGCAATGTTCGAAAGGATGCTGGCGCTGAGTACCAGGCCGCTGTCTTTGCGGTCTTCGGTCACCAGCGACATGCCGGCGCGAATCGTCGCCGACGGCGTACCGGTGGGCAAGGGCCGGCCTTGCAGGGTGGCCGTGCCCGCATCAGGCACGGTGAGGCCATACAGGCAGTTGAGGAATTCGCTGCGGCCCGAGCCCATCAGCCCGTAGATACCGAGGATCTCGCCCTGGCGCAGTTGCAGGCTGATGTCCTGGAACTCGCCGTCGCGGCTCAGGCCGCTGACCTCCAGGCAGGTGGCGGCCGTGCAGGCGCGACCGACCTTATGGTCGATGCGCTGCAGCTCCTGGCCAACGATGCCGCGCACCAGATGGGCGCGGTCGATATCGGCCATGCGCCCGCTTTCCACAAAGGCGCCATCGCGAAAGATGCTGTAGTCATCGGCGATCTGCGCCAGTTCGCTGAGGCGGTGCGACACGTAAATGATGCCGGCGCCGCGCGCGGTCAGGCGGCGGATGGCCTTGAACAGCGTTTCTGTTTCGCGCTCGCCGATGGCCGAGGTGGGTTCGTCCATGATCATCACCTGGCAGTCGTGGCTGAAGGCCTTGGCGATTTCAACCAATTGAATCTGCGCCACGCTGAGGCGGTGCATCGGGCTGGTGGCGTCCACCTCGAATTCCAGGCTTTGCAGCAGCTCGCGGGTGCGCCGGTTGAGTGCCTTGCTGTCGACAATGCAACCGGCGCGGCGCGGTTCGCGGCCCAGCCAGATGTTTTCGGCCACGGTCATGTAGGGGATGGGTTCAAGCTCCTGGGTGATCATCGCCACGCCGGCGGCGAGCGCCGCGCCGGGGCGGTCGAACTGCACCGGCTGGCCGTTGAGCAGGATGCTGCCGGCGTCACGCTGGGTGATGCCCATCAAGATACTGAGGAAGGTCGATTTACCGGCGCCATTGCCACCGCACAGGGCGTGCACGCTGCCGGCACGCAGGGAGAGCCGCCCGTCGCGCAGGGCCGGGACCCCTGCATAGGCTTTGCAAACTTGTTCAGCCTGGAGCAGTAATGGCGTGGCCATCGGTGTGTCCTCTTGCTGATTTTCTTATTAGTTATGCGTATCCAACAGCGTGATCATATGATCGGATAGTGATCATATGTTTAAACCGCTTGTGCGTATTTTGTCAATGGGTTGCGCCGTGTCTTCCTGGGTTTTTGATGTTTTTACCCGCGTCCCCTGCTAAATAAGCCTTGACAGCGAAGGGTTTGCCGTCCGCTAATGATTGTGCAATATTTCAGTAGGTGATCATTTGATCGTGGCGGAGAAGCAGTCATGGGTGCACACACTAGGTTTTCGGTAGCCGTCGGTTGCGATGAGGCCGGCTTCGAACTCAAGGAATTACTCAAGCGCTATATCGAAACCTTGGGTTACGCGGTTCAGGACTTTGGCTGTCACTCGCTCAGCCCCGTGCTCTATCCGGATATCGCGGTGGCGGTTGCGACGGCGGTGGAGGCCGGCGAGCAGCGCCTGGGCGTGCTGATTTGCGGCACAGGCATCGGCATGGCTATTTCAGCCAACAAGATCAACGGCGTACGCGCGGCCCAGGCCCATGACACCTATTCGGCCGAGCGCGCGCGCAAAAGCAACGACGCGCAGATCCTGTCCATCGGTGCACGGGTGATCGGAACCGAGCTGGCCAAGAGCATCGTCAAGGTGTTCCTGGCATCGGAATTCGAAGCGGAGCGCTCCGGGGCGAAAGTCGAGCGCATCACGGCGCTCGAGCAGGCTGACAGGGCGTTGCCAAGGGGCAAGGAGGGCGCGTGAAGCGCTCGTGAAGCGCTCGCCACAACAACTACTGGCGACTCAGCGTCGGCACAGAAACATTTATTAATACTTATCTCTTCTCTACGGTTGTACGACGTCGTATCAACTGTGTTCGACTAGCTGGGCTCTCACAAAAAAAATAACGGAGACTTCCCACTATGACCGGTTTTCCTTCCGTCGAAGGCAAGGCTGTGGCGCCTGCGCCCGGCCATGTTGTACGACTTCTAAAGCTGCTTGGCCCAGGCGTCATCGCCGTATTGTCCTGGCTGGGCGCAGGCGATCTGATTACCTCCTCCGTTGCCGGCGCCAACTACGGCTACGCCATGATGTGGGTGCTCGCCGTATCGCTGCTGCTCAGGTACCTGATCGTCAACATCATTGCGCGGTTCCAGCTGTGCAATAACCAAGGCATGACGATCCTTCAGGGCTATGCCCAGCTGAATCCGTTTTTCGCCTGGTTCCTGCTGGTGTACGCGCTGCTGATGGGGCATTTGATGAATGCCTACATGATCAAGGGCGCGGGTGAAGCGCTGGCCATGCTGTTCAAGACCGATTATGCGCTGCTGTGCTCGGTCGCCGTGGTGCTGGCGGTATGGCTGCTGGTAGGGCGCAATATCTATTCGATGATCGAAGGCGTGATGAAAGGCCTGCTTGCGATCATGACCCTGGCGTTCATTGCGTTGGCGGTGATGTCCGGGCCGGATATGGCGGGCATTGTCCGAGGCACGATCGGTTTCAGCATTCCGCCGGATGAAGGCGTACATGGCGCGTTGCTGGTGGCGGTGTCGGTGATCGGCGCGGTGGCGGGTTCGATCGCCAACTTCGTGCACCCCTACGTGATGCGCCAGAAAGGCTGGATCGGCCCGCAGCACAAGCGTATCCAGCGTAACGACCTGTTGTTCGCGGTGTTCATCGGCATCGTGATCAACCTGGCGATCTGGATTGTCGGCGCCGAGATCCTGCGGCCCAACGGCATCGAAGTGAAGACCTTGGGCGACCTGGGCAAGGCGCTGGAAATCTTCTTCGGCCCGATCGGCTGGTACATCTTCTTTATCGGTGTGTTCGCGACGCTGTTTGCCAGCATCTCGGGCAAGACCACGGCCTTCCCGATGCTGATCACCGATGCGTTCCAGCACGTGCGGCCCGGACGCCGGAAGCGCTACGGCAAAGAGTTCCACCATGACCCGATGCACAAGTGGTTCATGCTGTTCATCCTGGTAACACCCCTGATCTGGTCGCTGCCGGGCATGCCGGACTTCGTCACCCTGACCATCGGCGTCAGCGCGTTGAACATCATTGGCCTGCCGGTGATTTCCCTCGGCTTGCTGATCATGTCCAACCAGAAGTCGCTGCTCGGCAAGGAGTACCGCAATAACCTGTTCGAGAACATTGCGTTGCTCTTCGCCACGGGACTGGCGCTGTGGGTCGCGTTCCAGTTGGGTGTCGAACTGTTCAAATGATAGCCCCGGCTTGCAGGCGTCGCAGCGGTTTGATGCGACGCCTGCAAGCGGTCAACGAAACGCCGGCACTACCTGCTCGATAAACAGTGCCAGGGACTTCTTCTTCTCGGCATGGGGCAGGCTGTTGTCGCACCAGAAGCTGAACTCATCCACGCCCAGTTCCTGGTAGTAGCGGATGCGCGGGATGATCTCTTCTGCGGTGCCGATCATCGCGGTTTTATGCAGGCTTTCCAGTTCGAACTCTGGGCGTGCGGCGAACTTCTCTTCCGGGCTTGGCTCAAGGAAGCCGTTGACCGGCACGCTCTTGTTGCCGAACCAGGCATCGAAGGTGCGATAGAACTTCGAGATCGCCTTGGCCCCGACTTCCCAGCCTTGCGGGTCATCAGCGGCGTGCACATGGGTGTGACGCAGCACCATCAATTGCGGGCGCGGCACGCCAGGGTTGTTGTCCAGGGCGGCCTGGAACTTGTTCTTGAGGTCCAGGACTTCTTCGTCGCCCTTCATCAGCGGCGTGACCATTACGTTGCAGCCATTGGCCACTGCGAAATTGTGCGAGTCGGGGTCGCGGGCGGCGATCCACATCGGCGGGCTGGGCTGCTGGATCGGCTTGGGCACGCTGGTGGAGGTCGGGAATTTCCAGATGTCGCCGTCGTGGGCGTAGTCGCCTTTCCACAGGGCGCGTACCACCGGCACCATTTCACGCAAGGCCTGGCCGCCGCTCGAGGCGGGCATGCCGCCGGCCATGCGGTCGAATTCGACCTGGTAAGCGCCACGGGCCAGGCCCACTTCCATGCGCCCGTTGCTGATCACGTCGAGCAACGCGCATTCGCCCGCCACCCGCAGCGGGTGCCAGAACGGCGCGATGATGGTGCCGGCGCCCAAATGAATAGTGGTGGTTTTGGCTGCCAGGTAAGCCAGCAGCGGCATCGGGCTTGGCGATATGGTGTATTCCATCGCGTGGTGTTCGCCAATCCACACGGTGCTGAAGCCACCGGCTTCGGCCATCAGGGTCAGTTCGGTCAAGTCTTCGAACAACTGACGGTGGCTGATGCTTTCATCCCAGCGTTCCATGTGTACGAACAGCGAAAATTTCATGACGCTTACCTCGGATCTATTGTTATTTTCCGCAAAAAAACAGGTTCGGCGGGGTGTCAGGCAGGCACCGGCAGGGTACCCATTTTGCCGTGGCAATACACCAGGGGCCCATCCGACTGCGCCGGCACGATCAGGTTCTTGACCGAGCCAACCATGATGGCGTGGTCGCCGCCTTCGTATTCGCGCCACAGCTCGCATTCAATGACGGCCGTGGCATTGGCCAGGATCGGATTGCCCAATGTACTCAGGGTCCACTCGATGCCTTGGGCCTTGTCCTTGCCTTTGCGCGCAAAGGCGTAGGCTTCGCTTTGCTGCCCGCCGGACAACACATGGATGGCGAAGCGCTTGTTCTTGATCAGTACGGGGTAGGAGTCAGAGCTGTAGTTGGGGCAGAAGAGCACCAGGGCCGGGTCCATGGACAGCGAGCTGAACGCACTCGCCGTGAGGCCGACGATTTGCCCGTCGTCATCGAGCGTGGTGATCACGGTGACCCCGGACGGAAACGAACCCATCACTTGTTTGTAGATGGCGGCATCGATCATGGGATGGTCCTCTGCTATGAAGCGGTTTTTTAAATTTATAGGTCTGATGGTATACCGTAATACAGGAGTTGCAAGAGCTTTTTTGAATGGGCGATAAGCGTATTAAAACCCTCTAGTACGGGGTTTTTTACCCGGTTTAGACGCTTTTCAGGGCCTGGATCACCGTATCAGGAGCGGGCAAAAACAGCGGATCAGCCTTGTTAAAATGTTGGAATACCATAATATGGTGTTCATCTGAGGGGCAGCCGTAGAGCGCCCTCGGTTGGCGTCAAACAACTATAAGATCAGACAAACGCGAGTTATTCCTATGCCTCAGATGTCCCGGCAAGACCCCCTGATCGAGCATCACACGGTCGATTACGTCCCCCTCGCAGAGCGCCACGGGAAGGCCCGCGACCTGTTCACGTTGTGGTTCAGTACCAATATCGCGCCGCTGCCCATCGTCACCGGCGCGATGGTGGCCCAGGTGTTTCACCTCAACCTGATGTGGGGGCTGCTGGCGATTGCCCTCGGGCATCTGCTTGGCGGTGTGGTGATTGCCCTTGCCTCGGCCCAGGGCCCACGCATGGGCATCCCGCAGATGGTGCAGAGTCGCGGCCAGTTCGGGCGCTACGGCGCGCTGCTGATCGTGTTTTTCGCGGCGTTGATCTACGTCGGCTTTTTCATTTCCAATATCGTGCTGGCCGGCAAATCCATCGTCGGTATCGTGCCCTCGATGCCGGTGCCGGCGAGCATCCTGATCGGCGCCCTCAGCGCCACGGCCATCGGCGTGATCGGCTACCGCTTTATCCATACCTTGAACCGCATCGGCACCTGGGTGATGGGCAGCGCGTTGCTCGCCGGTTTTGTCTATATCTTTGCCCATGAGCTGCCGGCGGACTTTCTCACCCGCGGCGGCTTCAACGCCGCCGGCTGGCTGGCCACGGTGTCGCTGGGGGTGATCTGGCAGATCAGTTTCTCGCCCTACACCAGTGACTATTCGCGCTACCTGCCGGCGGACATCGGCATCACCCGGCCGTTTGTCGCCACCTACCTGGGCGCAACCCTGGGCACCATCCTGTCGTTCGCCTTCGGCTTGGTGGCGGCGCTGGCGACACCGGAAGGCACCGAAGCCATGATGGCGGTCAAACAAGCCACCGGCGCGCTGGGGCCGATCCTGATGGTGCTGTTTTTGCTCAATATCATCAGCCACAACGCCCTGAACCTGTACGGCGCGGTGCTCTCGATCATCACCTCGATCCAGACCTTCGCCAGCCGCTGGACCCCCAGTATCAAGGTGCGCGTGGTGCTGTCGGGCGTGATCCTCACGGGTTGCTGCTTGGTGGCGCTGGGCGCATCGGCGGACTTCATCGCGCAATTCATCGGGTTGATTCTTGCGCTGTTGCTGGTGCTGGTGCCGTGGGCCTCGATCAACCTGATCGATTTCTACGTCATCAAGCGCGGGGTGTATGACATTGCCTCGATTTTCCAGGCGGATGGCGGGGTGTACGGGCGGTTTAACCTGCATGCGATCGTGGCGTATTTCATCGGGATCATCGTGCAACTGCCGTTTGCCAATACATCGTTGTATGTGGGGCCGTGGGCCAACCTGGTGGAAGGCGCGGACCTGTCGTGGCTGGTGGGGTTGGTGGTGACGTGTCCGTTGTATTACTGCCTGGCGACACGTCAACACACCCAGAGGAGCAGGGCGGCGCGCTTGGGTTACACCGACTGATCCTGGCTTATGCGCTATCCAGTGTGGGAGCGGGCTTGCTCGCGAAAGCGGTGGCTCAGTCAATTTATCTATCACTGACAGACCGCTTTCGCGAGCAAGCCCGCTCCCACAGGTTTGACCTCGATCGACTTCAAGCCAGGCTATCTCCGCCAAACTCCTTCAATGCATCCAGCAATGCACCTTCAAAATATTCCTTCGAAGCGCGATCCCACAGGATATGAAACGCCGGCGCTTCAGCGCTTCCCGTGTGGATGACGATCGCGTTGGTGCGGGCCACCGAGGTCTGTGCCACTGCGCCCGGCTTAAAGGCCGGGTGGCTTAAGTCGACGCCACACAGCTTGGCCATCACCTGACTGATCACACCACCACTGAGCAGCACACACGCGTGGCTGTCCTGGCGCGGCAGCAAGTAGTTGGCAAGGGGGCCCAGTTCCCAGCGCGCTTCTTCATCGGCGATGCGTTGGCCTTGGTCCGTGGGGCTGCCCAGCAACAGGTATTCGCTCTGTGACAGGCGCGCTACCCAGCTGCCATCGGCCTGCGCGGTTGCCTGGTTGGGCGCGCCCGGCAGGCTGAACCCGCGCGCGCCGAGGTACTCGGCGCTTTGCGTGCCGCGAAAGCCGACCCGGGGCAGGGCGGTCTGGTCGATCAGGCGGCAGGGTGTGATCAAGTCGTGGTCTTTCAGACGGGTCATGGCTTAACCCTCCTGGCGTTGGTTGGTAGGGTCGAAGAATGGCAACTGCACCACCTGGGCCTGGACGACAATGCCGCCCTCGACGCGAATGGGAATGCGTTGCCCCGGCGTGCTCTGGTCGATCCCGGCGTAGGCCAGGCCGATGATCCGGCCCAATTGGCTGGAATATTCGCAGGAGGTGACGTTGCCGCTGATATCGGGGCCGTTGAGTACCAGATGGCCTTCCAACGGTTGCAGGCTGCCCTTGGGCAAGGTGAAGCCGACCAGTTTGCGCTTGAGTGGCTGGGCTTCGAGGATGTCCACCGAGCGGCGACCGACGAAGAATGGCTTGTTACGGCTGACCGCCCAGCCCATGTCGATTTCCGCCGGGTGGGTCATGCCGTCGGTGTCCTGGCTGATGATCACATGGCCTTTTTCCAGGCGCAGCAGGCGCTGGGTTTCGACGCCGAAGGGGCGGATGTCAAAGGCCTTGCCGGTTGCGATCAAGGCATCCCACAGCGCCAGGCCGTGGCGCGCGGGCACGTGGATTTCATAGCCCAGTTCGCCGACAAAACCGACCCGCAGCAAGCGCGCCTTGATCCCGGCCACCGTGCCCTGGCGCACGCCCAGATAGGGGAAGCCCTCGGCGCTGAGGTCGAGGTCGCTGCAGACCTGCTCCAGCACCTTGCGCGAATCCGGCCCGGCCACGTTCACCGCACAGATCGCGGCGGTAACGTTGGCCACATCCACGTCCAGGCGCCACTGTGCGTTCCACTTGAGCATCTGCTGGTAGATACGGTCGACGCCGCTGGTGGTGGCGGTGACGTAGAAGTGGTGGTCGGCCAGCCTGGCGCACACGCCGTCGTCGATCACCACCCCGTGCTCATTGGTCATCAGCGCATAACGCGAACGGCCCACCGGTTGCTTGAGGAAGGCAAAGGTGTACAGGCGGTTGAGCAACTCGGCGGCGTCCGGGCCGCGTATATCGAGGCCGCCAAGGGTCGACACGTCGATCAGCCCGACCTTGTTGCGCACGTGCAGCGCTTCGGCCTGCATGCAGGCCTCGCGGTCCTGGGCCTTGCCGTAGTACGCCGGGCGCTGCCAGATGCCGGCGGGCATCATCTTCGCCCCGGCTTGCACATGCCGCGTGTGCATCGGCGTTTGTCGGTAGGGGTCGAACGCACGGCCTGCGACATGCGCGAGTTTTTCCGCCACGAACGGCGGCCGTGCGGTGGTCACACCGGTTTCACTGATATTGCGCTGGGTCGCCCAGGCCACCAGCCGTGCGGTCGGCAGCGCCGAGTGGCGCCCCTGGGACGGGCCCATGCCGACGGTGGAGTAGCGCTTGACCAGTTGCACATCGCGGTAGCCGATGCGGGTGGCGTTGACGATGTCCGCCACTTGCAGGTCTTCATCGAAGTCGACGAAATCCTTGCCCTTGGGGTGGGGGAAGATCGGCCAGTTGAAGTTGACCGGGGCTTCGCTGCGCAGCGCTGCAGGCGAGCTGGCGCTGTTCAAACCGAGGGCGCGCAGGCTGTCGGCGGCGGCGTTGGTCGCATCCGCCAGCACATTGTCCAGTTGATGCCGACCGTGTACGGAACCGGCCACGCCCAGATTGCGCGGCAGGCCATTGAGGCTGAACTCCGCCCGCGAGTCGTCATAGGCCAGCTTGCCGCCGGCCTGGCACAGCAGTTGATAGACCGGCATGTAGCCGCCGGACATGCACAGCAGGTCGCAGTCGATCACTTGCCCACTGCCGCTGACCTGGCCCTGGCCGGTGATCTGACGTACATCCACGCCTTTGACATGGCGCAGGCCTTTTTCATGCAACGCCTCGAACACCGTGCTGTTGCCCAGGCAAGGGATCTTGCGCTGGGCCAGGGCGCCCGCCAGGGCTTGGTCGGCCGGCGCGTGGCGCAGGTCGATCACCGCGGCCACGTCCACACCCTGGTCGTGCAGGTCGAGGGCGGCGAGGTAGCCGTCGTCGTTGCCGGTGAGCACCACCGCGCGCTTGCCGGGCTTGACCGCGTAGAGTTTCATCAGGCGTTGCGCGGCGCTGGTCAGCATCACCCCCGGCAGGTCGTTGTTGCGGAAGATCACCGGTTGGTCGAACGACCCGCTGCACACCAGGCACTGCTGCGCGCGCACCTTGTACATGCGTTTCCCCTGGATCACCGGCAGGTAGTTGTCGGTGAACCAAGCGTTGCAGGTGGCCTCGGTCAGCACCCGGATATTGGCGTGTTGCTGTACCGCGTTCAGTAGCTCGCCGCGCAAGGTGTCGGCGCGGGTGCCGGCGATATCGAAGCGCGCATAGGTCAGCGAACCGCCCAGAATCGGCTGCTGCTCGATCAGCAGCACCTTGGCTCCGGCTTTCGCGGCGGTCAGGGCCGCCTGCAAGCCCGCAGGGCCGGCGCCGATCACCGCGAGGTCGGTAAACAGATAGGCCTTGTCGTAGTACTCAGGCTGGAAAGTCAGGTCGAGCACGCCCAGGCCGGCCTTCTTGCGGATGATCGGCTCCCACACTTTCCACATGCCCTTGGGCTTGTAGAACGAGCGGTAGTAGAAACCCACCGGCATGAACTTGGAGAACTTGCCCAGGTAGGCATCCTTGTCGTTGTCCAGCGAGCCGTTGACGTTCTGCGCGCTCACTGCCAGGCCTTGAGTCAGCGCATGAGCATCGGCCAATACGTTGGGTTCGCAAGGCAGCTGCACCAGGCTGTTGGCGTCCTGGCCGGCCATGGTCAGCGGGCCGCGCGGACGGTGGTATTTGAACGAACGGGAGATCAGGAAACGCCCGTTGGCGAGCAAGGCGCTGGCGATGCTGTCGCCTTGCAAGCCTTGGAAGGGTTGGCCGTCGAAGCTGAACTCAAGGGCTTGGTCACGCTGGATCAGCAAGCCCATCGGGGCGGGGAGGCGGTTCATCCGGCGATCTCCTTGGCAGTGTTGAAGTCGACGCGGCGGCTGAACAGTTCCTTGGGATCGAAGGTGCGCTGGATTTCGTCGGTGACGGTGTGGCGTTCGGCGAGGAACCAGTAACTGGACGGCGTGTGCATCCACCATTCGCGCACCACGCCGGCGAGGTTGTCGGTGTTGAACACGTAGTCGGCCCATTGCGCATCGCTGCAGTTGACCGGGTCGGGCATCGGCTTGAACTCACCGCCGTAGGTGAACTCGCTGATATTGCGCGGCCCGTTGAGCGGGCACGTCATGATTTTCATAGTCCGCTCTCCATCAGTGGCTGGCCGCCGTGGCGCCCATTTCGTTGACTTGCGCGAAGGCCTCGAACCGTTCGAGGCCGAACGGCTTGATCAGCTCCGGCACCTTGCCGCCGCTGGCGACCAGCTCGGCCATGGTCTTGCCGCAGATCGGCGTGGCTTTGAAGCCCCAGGTGCCCCAACCTGCGTCGAGGTAGTAATGCTTTACCGGCGACAGGCCCATGATCGGGCTGTAGTCGGGGGTCATGTCGGTGATCCCGGCCCACTGGCGCATCAACTTGGCGTTGGCCAGGAACGGGAACATTTCGATGGCATGGGCCAGCAGGCTTTCCTTGAGGTCCAGGGTCGAGCGCGTGTTGAACAGCGGGTAAGGGTCTGAACCGCCGCCGAACACCACTTCGCCGCGGCTGGTTTGCTGCACGTAACAGTGCAGGGCCGAGGAACTCACCAGCGGGTCGAGGAACGGCTTGAACGGCTGGGTGACCATCGCTTGCAACGGGAAGGTCTGGATCGGCGAGCGAATGCCGGCCTTGGCCATCAGCAATGAGCTGTGCCCGGCAATCGCCTGCACGGCGCAACCGCATTGAATGGTGCCGCGATTGGTCTTCACGGCAGTGATGGCGCCGTTTTCGATCACCAGGTCCTGCACTTCGGTGAGCTGATGGATTTCCACTCCGCGCTTGGCGGCCTGCTTGGCGTAGCCCCAGGCCACGGCATCATGACGTGCGGTGGCGCCGTCGATATGCCAGAGCCCGGCGATCACCGGCAAGTGGCCGGGGTCGAGGTTCAGGCTGGGCACCAGCTCGCGGATCTGCTGGCGGTCGATCATTTCGGTGCGGCCGCCGAAGTGCTTGTTGACCTCGGCGCGCTGGCGGAACGAACGCACCGTGGCATCGGTGTGGGCCAGGGTCAGTTGGCCGCGCTCGGAATACATGATGTTGAAATCGAATTCGTTAGACAGCGACTGGAACATCTTCACCGACTCGGCATAGAAACGCACACCCTCGCTGGTGAGGTAATTGGAGCGAATCACGGCCGTGTTGCGTGCGGTATTGCCGCCGCCCAGGTAGCCCTTTTCCAGCACCGCGATACTGGTAATGCCGTGATACTTGGCCAGGTAGTAGGCGGTTGCCAGCCCATGGCCACCGGCGCCGATGATCACCACGTCATAGCTGGCCTTGAGTTCTTTGGGCGGTGGCAGGTCCACCTCCACCGGGTATTCGGAACTCAGCCCGTATTTCAATAGATTGAATGGCATACGGCCTCCGATTGGCTGCGTAAGGCGTGATGTTGCGCAAGGGCTGCGGTCACAGTGTTTTTCATCAGAAAGGCAATGGTCATCGGGCCGACACCGCCGGGTACCGGGGTGATGGCGGCGACATGGGGCAGGGCGGCGTCGAAGTCGACATCGCCCACCAGGCGGCTGCGGCCGTTCTCGTCGATCCGGTTGATACCGACGTCGATCACCACCGCGCCGGGCTTGAGCCAGCTGACGTCGATCAAGCGCGCGCGGCCCACGGCGGCGATCACGATATCGGCCTGCCGGCACAGCGCCTGGGCGTTGTGGCTGCGCGAATGCACGACGGTGACCGAACAGTGCGCCTTGAGCAGCAGGGCGGCCATGGGTTTGCCGACGATGTTCGAGCGGCCGATGACCACGGCGTGTTTGCCGCGCAGGTCGCCGCAGGTGTGTTCCAGCAGATACAGGCAACCGCTGGGGGTGCACGGCGTCAGCACTGTGCGCCCCTGGCTGAGGCCCCCGACGTTCTGGCTGTGGAAACCGTCCACGTCCTTGTGCGGCGCGATGGCCTCCAGGGCACGGAATTCGTCCATCTGCGCCGGCAGCGGCAATTGCAGAAGGACGCCGTTAATCGCCGGATCGGCGTTCAGTTGGCCGATCAGGATCAACAGCTGCTCGGTGCTGGTGTCGCTGGGCAAGCGGTGCTCCACGGATCGGATGCCCACCTCTTCGGCGCGCAGGATCTTGTTGCGCACGTAGACTTGGCTGGCCGGATCGTGGCCCACCAGGATCACCGCCAGTGCCGGCTCAATCGCCTGCTCGCGCAGGCGCTTCACGTCCTCGCGCACTTGCAGCAGCACGCGGGCGGCGGCGGCTTTGCCGTCGATCAATTGTGCGCTCACCGGAACACCACCGTTCTGTCCTGGTTGAGAAACACCCGGTGTTCCAGGTGGTACTTGACCGCTTTGGACAGGGCCACGGTTTCGGTGTCACGCCCGATAGCGACCAGGTCGTCCGGCTTGTACACATGGTCCACGCGCTGCACTTGCTGTTCGATGATCGGGCCCTCATCCAGGTCGCTGGTGACGTAGTGCGCGGTGGCGCCGATCAGCTTCACGCCCCGTTGATACGCCTGGTGGTAGGGCTTGGCGCCTTTGAAACCGGGCAGGAACGAGTGGTGAATATTGATCGCGCGCCCCGACAGTTGCCGGCACAGGTCGTCGGAGAGGATCTGCATGTAGCGCGCCAGCACCACCAGCTCGGTGCGGGTGTCGTCGACGATCTTCATCAGCTCGGCTTCCTGCGCGGCTTTGTTGTCCTTGTTCACCGGCAGGTAGATAAAGCGGATGCCCTCGCGCTCGGCCATGGGCCGCAGGTCGAGGTGGTTGGAGACGATGGCGGTGATGGTCATGTCCATCTCGCCCTTGTGGTGGCGGTAGAGCAGGTCGGTGAGGCAGTGGTCGAACTTGCTGACCATGAGCATCACGCGCATGGGTTCGCGGGTGTCGTGCAGTTCCCAGCGCATGTCGAAGGCCTGGGCGACATCGGCGAAACCGTCTTTGATCTGTTGCAGGTCGCCTTCGTGGCCATCGTTGAAGCGGAACACGGCGCGCATGAAAAAGCGGCCGCTGAAGTCGTCGTCGAACTGCGCCATCTCCCCGATGTAGCACCCGTTGTCCGCGAGGTAAGTGGTAACGGCAGCGACGATGCCGGACACCGCGGGACAGGTGACCTTGATGATGAAATGGTTTTTTTCGTGTTGCATGACACGTCCTCGGGATGATGGCGGCAGCTCATCGCATAGCGAAAAAATGTCTGAGGACAGCGGGCTCGTTCCATGAGCGCATTTTCTTGTTAGGAATAAAATATTCCTGAGGTGGCTTTATAGGGGATTGAGGGCGGGCCGTCTAGAACTTTTAGGAAAGTTTTTTAACTGGTGGGAAATTTATGAGGTTCTATTTGGTTGAATGAGATCAAGTGCGGAAGCTGGCTTGCCTGCGATGGCCATAGGTATCTACGCAACTTTGTAGTGAGCGGGCTTGTCCCGCGCTGGGTGGCGAAGCCGCCCCAATAAAGGCATCGCCGAGCTTCAGGTAGAATCCGGTCGCCTGGTTTGGGGCTGCTTCGCAGCCCAGCGCGGGACAAGCCTGCTCACTACAGAGATTTGTCAGCCTTAGAAAATTGTGTAGATACCTATGCTGCGATGGCATCGACAGGGTGCCACTGGCAGACCGAGGTGCCTGCATCGCAGGCAAGCCAGCTCCCACAGAAAAGCAGCCATCAATCAGTCCGCTATTCCTTGTCGTTGCCGTAGTTCATGATCGACAACAACCGGATGGGCACCTGCACCAATTCCTCCGGCCCATGGGGAATCTCCCCCTCAAACGTCAGGCTGTCCCCAGCTTCCATCCGATACAGCTGGTTGCCATGCCGGTAAATCAACTCGCCTTCCAGTAAATGCAGGAACTCAGTCCCCGGGTGGGAAAACGTCGGGAACTCTTCGCTGGCGTCATCCATGCTGACCATATACGCCTCGAAACTCTTCTTCGGCCCGCGCGTATGGTTGAGCAGGTGATAGGTATGCCCCTTCTCGGTCCCCCGACGTACCACTTCCATGCCCTGGTCGGCCTTGACCAGCAAGGCGCTGCCATCCTGCTGGTCGTATTCGCTGAACAACTTCGACAAAGGCAACCCGAGCACATCGCATAAACGGCTCAGCGTATCGAGGCTGGTGGAGACCTGGGCGTTTTCGATCTTGCTCAACATGCCCTGGCTGATATCCGCAATCTTCGCCACGTCGGACAGCTTCAGGTCCTGGGCCTGGCGCTGGCGTTTGATCTGCAGCCCCAGGTATTGCTCGAGTTTGAGGCGCGGGGCGGTTTCGGTGGACATGATCATCGGCTCCTGCACGGTTTCCGTTCGGTAATATTTTTTTCGCACTGGGAAAGTGCAAGGTCTGGCGCTTGAAGGCCGCCCCGCTATACGTATTCCTGCGGGGAAAAGAATTTTCCCATATATACAGCACAAAAGCGCTTTCACCGGCACATCAAACGCTCGCTCGCGAATCTGGCAAGGGTATTGCATTCCTGTAGAGAAACTAACTTTCTTTTTAGGAATAAAAAGACAGGCTAGGCCCACCCACACGGTTTTGCCTTTCGCCAGGAGTGACACGCAATGTTGCCAGCAGAAACCCAGCGCATCATCGACAAGCACGGGATCAAGTACGTGCTTGCGCAGTTTGTGGATATACACGGTGCGGCCAAGACCAAGTCGGTGCCCATCTGCGGGCTCAAGACGGTAGCCGAGGAGGGCGCGGGGTTTGCAGGCTTTGCCATCAGCGGCATGGGCATGGAACCCCACGGGCCGGACTTCATGGCGCGGGGCGACCTGGCCACGCTGACCCCGGTGCCCTGGCAGCCGGGGTACGGGCGCGTGGTGTGCGTCGGCCATGTCGACGGCAAGCCCCATCCCTATGACAGTCGCTACGTGTTGCAGCAACAAGTGCAGCGCCTGCAGGACAAGGGCTGGACGCTCAATACCGGTCTTGAACCCGAATTCAACCTGATGCGCCGCGACGAGCAGGGCAAGTTGCAGTTGGTGGACCCCAGCGACAACCTCGACAAGCCTTGCTACGACTACAAGGGCCTGTCGCGCTCGCGGGTGTTCCTCGAGCGCCTGACCGAAGCCTTGCAGGCCGTGGATTTCGAGGTCTATCAGATTGACCACGAAGACGCCAACGGCCAATTCGAAATCAACTACACCTACAGCGACGCCCTGACCTCGGCCGACCGTTTCACCTTCTTCCGCATGGCCGCCGGCGAGATCGCCAATGACCTGGGCATGATCTGTTCGTTCATGCCCAAGCCCGACCCGAAACGCGCCGGCAACGGCATGCACTTTCACCTGTCGATCAGCAGCTTTGATAACAACAACCTGTTCCATGACGCCGGCGATCCGAGCGGCATGGGCCTGTCGAAACTGGCTTACCACTTCGCGGCCGGGTTGCTCGCCCACGGCCCGGCGCTGTGCGCGTTCGCCGCGCCGACCGTCAACTCCTACAAGCGCCTGGTGGTGGGCAATTCGTTGTCCGGCGCCACCTGGGCCCCGGCGTTCATCGCGTTTGGCGCCAACAACCGTTCGGCGATGGTGCGCGTGCCTTACGGGCGCCTGGAATTTCGCCTGCCGGATGCCGGCTGCAACCCCTATCTGGTCAGCGCCGCGATTATCGCCGCGGGCCTGGACGGCATCGACCGCCAGCTGGAAATCGACCACGTCTGCAACGAAAACCTCTACAGCCTGAGCCTTGAGCAGATCGCCGAGCGCGGGATCAAGACCCTGCCGCAATCGCTCAAGGAAGCCTGCGATGCGCTGGAAGCCGACCCGCTCTTTGCCGAAGTGCTCGGCCCGCAGATCGTGGGCGAGTTCATCAAGCTCAAGCGCATGGAGTGGGTGGAGTACAGCCGCCATGTCAGCGACTGGGAAATCCAGCGCTATACCGAATTTTTCTGACACCGTGTGACGGAGACTTGTTATGTGTGGAATCGTAGGCCTGTACCTGAAAAATCCCCGGCTGGAACCCCAGCTCGGCAAGCTCTTTGAACCCATGCTGCAGGCCATGACCGACCGTGGCCCGGACAGCGCGGGCTTCGCCATCTACGGCGATGAAGTCGCCGATGGCTGGGTCAAGCTGACCCTGCAAGCCACCACCGAAGCCTTCGACTGGAAAGGCTTGATGGGTGAACTGGAAGGGCGCCTCGGCTGCTCGCTGGACTGGTTCCAGAACGCCAGCGCCGCTGTACTTAAAATCCATGCGGCCGAAGCCCCGGTGCGCCTGGTCCTGGCCGAACTGGCGCCGAGCGTGCGCATCATGAGTGCCGGGCAGAGCATCGAGATCCTCAAGGGCATGGGCTTGCCGCAGGAGATTTCCCAGCGTTTCGGCCTGGCGAGCATGCAGGGCAGCCACATCATCGGCCACACCCGCATGGCCACTGAAAGTGCGGTGACCATGGAAGGCAGCCACCCGTTTTCCACCGGTGCCGACCTGTGCCTGGTGCACAACGGCTCGCTCTCGAACCACTTCCGCCTGCGCCAGGAACTCAAGCGCGAAGGCATCCATTTCGAAACCGACAACGACACCGAAGTCGCCGCCGGCTACCTGACCTGGCGCCTGCAGCAGGGCGACTCGCTCAAAGAAGCGCTGGACCATTCGTTGGAAGACCTCGACGGTTTCTTCACCTTCGCTATCGGCACGCGCAATGGCTTTGCGGTGATCCGTGATCCGATTGCCTGCAAGCCGGCGATCCTCGCCGAGACCGACGACTACGTGGCCATGGCTTCCGAGTACCAGGCGCTGTCGAGCCTGCCGGGCATCGAGAACGCACGGATCTGGGAGCCGGCACCGGCCACGTTGTACATCTGGGAACGCCAGTCAGCTTAAGGAGCGCACACATGAAAACCATCGATCTTTCCACTGCCACTGTGCGTGACCTCAACCAGGCGCTGCATGCGCAGGTCATCGACAACGAATGGCGCGTCACCCATTCCAACGGCAAGCACAACCTTGCCGTGGGCGTGAACCAGCCGGTGTCCATCGATATCGAGGGCCACGCCGGCTACTACTGCGCGGGCATGAACCAGCAGGCGTCGATCACCGTGCACGGCAATGTCGGCGTGGGCTGCGCCGAGAACATGATGTCTGGCTCGGTGCGCGTCAAAGGCAGCGCTTCCCAGGCCGCCGGGGCCACGGCCCATGGCGGTTTGCTGGTGATTGAAGGCGACGCGGGCGCCCGCTGCGGGATTTCCATGAAGGGCATCGACATCGTCGTCGGCGGCAGCATCGGCCATATGAGCTGCTTCATGGGCCAGGCCGGGCGCCTGGTGGTGTGCGGCGATGCCGGCGATGCGCTGGGTGATTCGCTGTATGAAACCCATATCTACGTCAAAGGCACGGTGGAGTCCCTGGGCTCGGACTGCGTCGAGAAGGAGATGCGCAGTGAACACTTGCACGAGCTGCAGGAACTGCTCGACCGCGCCGGTTTCGCCCACCAGGCGGCGGACTTCAAGCGCTACGGCTCGGCCCGTCAGCTCTACAACTTCAAAGTCGATAACGCCTCCGCGTACTGATCTAGGAGCTATGCCATGACTGAACAAACCCCTCCGGTCCTGCGCGAGTCGGCCACTTTCGACCGCCTGACCATCCAGGAAATCCAGCGCGCCGCCGAAACCGGCATCTACGACATTCGCGGCGGCGGCACCAAGCGCAAGCTGCCGCACTTCGATGACTTGCTGCTGCTGGGCGCCAGCGTGTCGCGCTATCCGCTGGAAGGCTATCGCGAGAAGTGCGGCACCGATGTGATCCTCGGCAACCGCTTCGCCAAGAAACCGATTCACCTGAAGATCCCGGTGACCATCGCCGGCATGAGCTTCGGTGCGCTGTCGGCCAATGCCAAGGAGGCCCTGGGCCGTGGCGCGACCATCGCCGGTACCAGCACCACCACCGGCGACGGCGGCATGACCCCGGAAGAGCGCGGCCAGTCCCAGCACCTGGTGTATCAGTACCTGCCGTCGCGCTACGGCATGAACCCGGATGACCTGCGCAAGGCCGACGCCATCGAGATCGTCCTCGGCCAGGGCGCCAAGCCCGGCGGTGGCGGCATGTTGCTCGGCATGAAAGTCACCGAACGCGTGGCCGGCATGCGCACGTTGCCGATCGGCGTGGACCAGCGCAGCGCCTGCCGGCATCCGGACTGGACCGGCCCGGATGACCTGGCGATCAAGATTGCCGAGCTGCGTGAGATCACCGATTGGGAAAAACCGATCTACGTGAAAATCGGCGCCAGCCGGCCATATTACGACGTCAAGCTGGCGGTCAAGGCCGGTGCCGATGTGATCGTGCTCGACGGCATGCAAGGCGGTACCGCCGCCACTCAGGAAGTGTTTATCGAACACGTCGGCATACCGATTCTGTCGGCCATCCCGCAAGCGGTACAGGCTTTGCAGGAGATGGGCATGCACCGCAAGGTGCAGTTGATCGTCTCGGGCGGGATTCGTAACGGTGCCGATGTGGCCAAGGCCATGGCGATGGGCGCGGATGCGGTCGCCATCGGCACGGCGGCGCTGATTGCCCTGGGCGATAACCACCCACGGCTGGACGCGGAACTGAAAAAGATCGGCTCGGCCGCCGGCTTCTACGACGACTGGCAGAACGGCCGCGACCCGGCCGGCATCACCACCCAGGACCCGGAGCTGTCCAAGCGCCTCGAACCGGTGGAAGGCGGGCGGCGGTTGGCCAACTACCTGCGGGTGATGGTGCTGGAAGCGCAGACCATGGCCCGTGCGTGCGGCAAGTCGCACCTGCACAACCTCGACCCCGAGGACCTGGTGGCGCTGACGGTGGAATCGGCCGCCATGGCCCGCGTGCCGTTGGCGGGGACCCGTTGGATCCCGGGTTCCGGTTACTAGCGTGCCTCTGTAGTGAGCGGGCTTGCCCCGCGTTGGGGGGCGAAGCCGCCCTTAAACCAACCGTCGCATTTCTACCTCAATGAATGCGGCGGCTTTATTGGGGCGGCTTCGCCACCCAGCGCGGGGCAAGCCCGCTCACTACACCAGGCACTTCCCATTTCTTTTGCAGGAGCTTTGAACATGGTCAATCGTCTTCTTGGCAAATCCCTTTGCGCGTTACTGGCGGCCGGTGCCTTCGCACCCTTGGCCCAGGCCGCCGACGCTCCCACCCTGAACACCGGCAGCACCGCCTGGATGATCACCGCCGCCGTGCTGGTGTTGTTCATGTGTTTGCCGGGGCTCGCGCTGTTCTACGGCGGCCTGGTCCGCGCAAAGAACATGCTGTCGTTGTTCACCCAATGCTTCGGCATCGCCGGGTTGGTGGGCGTGCTGTGGGTGGTCTACGGCTACAGCATGGTGGTCGACACCACCGGCATGGTCGAAGGGCAGGTGACATTCAACAGTTTTGTCGGCGGCTTGAGTCGCGCGTTCCTTGCGGGCATGACCCCGGACAGCCTGGTGGGAGAGATTCCGGAAGGGGTGTTCGTGACCTTCCAGATGACCTTCGCCATCATCACTCCGGCGCTGATCGCCGGCGCCTTTGCCGAGCGCATGAAATTCTCGGCGGCGCTGCTGTTCATGGCCCTGTGGTTCACCCTGGTGTATGCCCCGGTGGCGCATATGGTCTGGGGTGGTTCGGGGGCCTTGATGCATAACTGGGGCGTGCTCGATTTTGCCGGCGGCACCGCCGTGCACATCAATGCCGGTGTGGCCGCGCTCGCCGCCTGCCTGATCCTCGGCAAACGCCGTGGCTACCAGAACACGCCGATGCCTGCGCACAACCTCAGCCTGACCATGGCCGGCGCGGCGATGCTCTGGGTCGGCTGGTTCGGCTTTAATATCGGCTCCGGCGGCGGCCTGAGCGGCACCTCGGGCATCGTCATGCTCAACACTCAGTTGGGCGCCTGCGCCGGGATTCTCGGCTGGATGTTCACCGAATGGTTCAAGGTCGGCAAGCCCAGCGCCCTCGGCCTGGCCAGCGGCGCGTTGGCCGGTCTGGTGGGGATCACCCCGGCATGCGCCTATGTGGGTGTCGGCGGTGCGTTGGCCATCGGTTTGTTGTGCGGGGTGTTCTGCTACCTGAGCGTGACGGTATTGAAGCGCCGCTTCGGCTATGACGACAGCCTCGACGTGTTCGGCCTGCACGGCATCGGCGGCATGATCGGCGCGGTGCTCACCGGCGTGTTCTGCGTACCGTCCATGGGCGGCCTGGTGGAAGGCGTGACCATGGGCGCCCAGGTGGTCGCGCAGATCAAAGGCGTCTTGCTGACCACCGTGTACTGCTTCGTGATCAGCTGGATCATCCTCAAGGTAGTCAATGCACTGGTCGGCTTGCGTGCCCATGAATCGGTGGAAGACATGGGACTCGACCTCGCCGAGCACAACGAGCGGGCCTACAACCACTGATCCTTTCCCCTGAGTAAACGCAGCTCAAAATGTGGGAGGGGGCTTGCCCTCGATGGCGGCCTGTCAGTTAGCTTGTCTGTAGCTGACCCACCGCTATCGGGGGCAAGCCCCCTCCCACATTCGATTTGCGTTGTTTTTGAGCAGATAAGCAATCGTCATTGGCCGCCACAATCCGGCGCTGTGGCGGCCCAAGGGTGACTCAATGCGCCCCGGCGGCCTTGTTCAGATCACTCTCCGCCCACTGCGTATACACACACGCATCCGCCGTCGCCCAGCGTACGCGCACCGGGTCACCGGTTTTCAGCGGCATGCCGGCCGCCGAGAGCGCCTTGACCGTCATCGACGTACCGCTCAGGGTCTTCACCGCGCACGTCTGGCTCTCGCCCAGAAACAACACCTCCCCGACAATCGCCGAGACCTCATTCCAGCCCGCCGCCAACGGTTGCTCGGCGGCCTGTTCGACGCTCAGCGCCAGGGCCTTTTCCGGGCGCACCATCAGCAATACATCCTGCTCGGTGCGCAGCCCGCTGGTCAGGCGGATCGACAGCGACTTGCCTTCGAACGCCGCCGCCGCATTGCCCTGGGCCTTGAGCTTGAGGAAGTTGGAGTTGCCGAGGAACGAGGCGACAAACGCGTTCGGCGGGTTCTGGTACAGGTCGAAACCGCTGCCCAGGCCGACAATCTTGCCGTGGCTGAAAATCGCGATGCGCTGGGACAGGCGCATGGCTTCTTCCTGGTCGTGGGTCACGTAGACGATGGTGATGCCCAGGCGCCGGTGCAATTGGCGCAGTTCGTCCTGCAGGTCTTCACGCAGCTTCTTGTCGAGAGCGCCCAGGGGTTCGTCCATCAGCAGGATTCGCGGCTCGTACACCAGCGCGCGGGCGATGGCGACGCGTTGTTGCTGGCCGCCGGAAAGCTGCGAAGGGCGGCGATGCGCAAATTGCTCAAGCTGTACCAGCTTGAGCATGGCGTCGACGCGTTTCTCGCGTTCGGCGCTGGCCAGTTTGCGGATGGCCAGGGGAAAGGCGATGTTGTCGCGCACCGACAAGTGCGGGAACAGCGAGTAGCGTTGGAACACCATGCCGATGTCGCGCTTGTGCGGCGGCACGTTGACCAGGGATTGCCCGCTCACCAGGATCTCGCCGCTGCTCGGCGTTTCAAAGCCGGCGAGCATCGACAGGGTGGTGCTCTTGCCCGAGCCGCTGGAGCCGAGGAAGGTGAGGAACTCGCCGTCCTGGATGTCCAGGGAGATATTGTCCACGGCGGCAAAGTCGCCGTAGTACTTGTTCAGGTTGCGCAGGCTGACCAGGGGTTGGCCCGGGTTGCGCACATCTTGGATCACTGCACTCATGTTCTGCTCCTGGGCGCTTAGGCGCTGGTTTCAGTGCGCCGACGAATGGCGGCGGCAATCACCATGACCAGCACCGAGAGGCCGATCAGCAACGTCGAGGCGACGGCGATCACAGGCGTCAGGTCCTGGCGCAGGGTGGTCCACATTTTGACGGGAAGGGTTTGCAGGGTCGGGCTGGCCATCATCACGCTGAGCACCACTTCGTCCCACGAGACAAGAAACGCGAACAGCGCACCGGCCACCATGCCTGGGCGAATCGCCGGGAAGGTCACCTTGAACACCGCCTGCAAGCGCGAGGCGCCGCAGATCACCGCGGCGTCTTCAATCGACTGGTCGAACAGCTTCAGCGAGTTGATGATCGAGATGATGGTGAACGGCAGCGCGACAATCACATGGCTGACCACAAAGGCGAACATCGTGCCGGTGTAGCCGAGCTTGAGGAACAGCGCGTACACCGCCACGGCGATGATCACCAGCGGCACGATCATCGGCAGGGTGAACAGGCCGTAGAGCAGCTCGCGGCCGGGGAAGCGCCCGCGCACCAGGGCAAAGGCCGTCGGCAGCCCCAGCGCGACGGCGAAGAACGTGGTCAGCACCGCCACCTTGAGGCTGGCCATCGCCGCGTTCATCCAGTCGGGGTTGGAGAAGAACTGGCCGTACCATTTCAGCGTCCAGCCGGGTGGCGGGAACACCAGCCATTGCGACGAGCCGAACGACAGCAGCACGATAAACACGATCGGCAAGAGCAGGAACAGGCCAATCAAACCGGTGGTGGTGTAGAGGCCCAGGCGCATCCTGCGGCTCATGGCGTTGGGGGTCAGGAGCATGACGGCTTACCTCGCGTTGCTGGCGCCAACCGGGGGTTCCGGCTGGAGCTTCAGGTAGAAGTAGAACAGCACCAGCGTGATGAAAATCAGCAACGCCGCACCGGCACTGGCCAGGCCCCAATTGAGGAATGATTGCACCTGCTGAATGATGAACTCGGGCAGCATCATGTTCTGCGCACCGCCCAGCAGGGCCGGGGTGACGTAGTAACCGAGGGACATCACGAACACCATCAACCCACCGGAAAACAACCCCGGCCGGCACAGCGGCAGGAACACCCGGAAGAAGTTGGTCCAAGGGCTGGCGCCACAGATGGAACCGGCCTGCAGGATCATCGGGTCGATGGCCTGCATGGTCGCCTGCAGCGGCAACACGATGAACGGAATCATGATGTAGCTCATGCCGATCACCACGCCGGTGAGGTTATGCACCATTTCCAGCGGTTGATCGATGATGCCCATGGCCATCAGCGCCTTGTTGATCACTCCCGAGGCTTGCAGCAATACCAGCCAGGAATAGGTGCGGGCGAGCAGGCTGGTCCACATCGACAACAGCACGATATTCAGGATCCAGCGGCCCCAGCCGCGGGGCACCAGGGTAATCGCCCAGGCCAGCGGAAAGCCCAGCAGCAGGCTGAACAGCGTCACCAGGCCGGCCACCGAAAAGGTATTGAGCAGCACCCGCGCATACGCCGAGTTGGCGAACAGCTGTTCGTAGTTGCCCAGGCCCGGCACCGGCTCCAGCACGCCGCGCAGCAGCAGGCCGATCAGCGGCGCCAGGAAGAACAAGCCGAGGAACAGCAACGCCGGGATCAGGTTGCTCGACCCGCGCCAACGCTGCGCCAGGGACGGCGTCCCGGCCTTGGCGCCAACTGTACCGCAGGCGCCGAGGGCGCCTCCGGTCGGCGTGGTTGCCGTCATTTTCATTTGACTAGCCATTCATTCCACCGTGTCGCAATGGCCGGACCGTTCTTGGCCCAGTAGGCGAAATCGAGGGTGATCTGATCCTTTGCGTAGGCCGTCGGCAGGTTGGGCGCCAGGACCGAATCCAGGCGCTGCACGCTGTCGATGTTCACCGGCGCGTAGGCGGTCAGGTTGGAGAAATCCGCCTGGCCCTTGGCGCTGCTGGCATTGGCCAGGAACTTCATCGCGGCGGCTTTGTTTTTCGAGCCTTTAGGCACCACGAGAATGTCGGCCATCACCAGGTTCTGCTTCCAGCTCACGCCCACCGGTGCGCCGTCTTCCTGCAAGGCGTGGATGCGGCCGTTCCAGAACTGGCCCATGCTGACTTCACCGGAGGCCAGCAACTGTTGCGACTGCGCGCCGCCGCCCCACCAGACGATGTCTTTCTTGATGGTGTCGAGTTTTTTGAAGGCGCGGTCCAGGTCCAGGGGGTAGAGCTTGTCGGCTGCAACACCGTCGGCCAGCAGCGCCAGTTCCAGCACGCCTGGGCTTGGCCATTTATAGAGGGCGCGTTTGCCGGGGTAGGTCTTGGTATCGAACAAGGCGCTCCAGTCCTGCGGTTTGCCGGCGCCGAGCTTGCCTTCGTTATAGCCGAGCACGAAGGAGAAGAAGAACGAACCGACGCCATGGTCGGAGACGAAACGCGGGTCGATCTTGTCGCGCTGGATCACCGAGAAATCGAGGGGCTCGAGCAGGCCTTCGGCGGCGGCGCGCAGGGCGAAGTCGGCTTCGACATCCACCACGTCCCACTGCACGTTGCCGCTTTCGACCATGGCCTTGAGTTTGCCGTAGTCGGTTGGGCCATCCTGGACCACGGTGATGCCGCTGGCCTTGCTGAAAGGATCGGCCCACGCCTGCTTCTGCGCATCCTGGGTGCTGCCGCCCCAGCTGACGAAATTGACGCTTTCGGCTGCCATGGCCGCGTGGCTGGCCGTCGCCAGCAAGCCCGCGAACAGCACCGCAGTTGCACGTTTGTTCAACACCATTTTCACGCCCTCATTTGTTTTGTTATTGAGCGGGCTTGGTAATGCCCGCCTATCGGGAGCAGTAGGTCTATCGGCGCCTCTAATCGAGGCCCCTAAAGGCGACCGTGCCAAGGGCTGTTGTTGGTGCTTTCCCTGACGGGCGCACTTGGCGAAAGCGTTCGGTCTATGGAATATCATATTATGGTATTCCAAGCTTTGTGCAAGCATTTTGCCTTACCGGTTATCCGTCATTCGGTAAACGCAATGCTCTCGACCACCTCCAGGTCGTAGCCGGTCAGCCCGGCGTATTTAAGGGGCGGCCCGAGGTGACGCAGCTTGCCGACGCCCAGGTCTTGCAATATCTGCGCCCCGGTGCCGACTTCCGAATAAATCCGCGACTGCGACCGGTTGAACTGACGCGGCGCCTGGGTCAACTGCGGTACGCGTTCCAGCAATGCCTGGGACGATTCATGGTTGGCCAGCACCACCACCACGCCGCTGCCTTCTGCCGCCACGCGTTGCAGGGCGGCCCACAAGGTCCAGTTGGAAGGCCCGCTGTAGTCGGCACCGACCAGGTCGCGCAGTGGGTCGATCACATGCACACGCACCAGCGCCGGTTCATCGCGGCGCAGCTGGCCCATGACCATGGCCATGTGCACGCCGCCGTCGATGCGGTCTTCAAAGGTGATCAGGCGGAAGGTGCCGTGCACCGTGGGCAGGTCGCGCTCGCCGATGCGCACCACGGTGCGTTCGGTGCTGAGGCGGTAGTGGATCAGGTCGGCGATGGTGCCGATCTTGATCCCGTGCTTGTGGGCAAAGGCTTCCAGCTCGGGGCGGCGGGCCATGGTGCCGTCGTCGTTCATCACTTCGACGATCACCGAGGCCGGTGTGTGCCCGGCCAGGCGCGCCAGGTCGCAACCGGCTTCGGTGTGGCCGG
This sequence comes from Pseudomonas cedrina subsp. cedrina, assembly GCF_001983175.1. GTDB lineage: Bacteria > Pseudomonadota > Gammaproteobacteria > Pseudomonadales > Pseudomonadaceae > Aquipseudomonas > Aquipseudomonas cedrina. Next base: position 89,651 of record NZ_MNPW01000014.1, on the reverse strand, counting down.
CGCGGGTCAGTACGCCGCCATCCTTGGCGCGCAGCGGGAAGATATGCCCCGGCTGCACGATGTCGGCGGGGCCGGCGTTGATGTCGACGGCCGCCGCCACGGTGCGTGCGCGGTCGGCCGCGGAGATGCCGGTGGTCACGCCGGTGGCCGCTTCGATAGACACGGTAAACGCTGTGCTGAACACGCTGCCGTTGCTGGGCACCATCTGTTCCAGGCCCAGGCGTTGGCAGTGTTCGTCGGTGAGCGTCAGGCAGATCAGGCCGCGGGCTTCGCGGGCCATGAAACTGATAGTCTCGGCGGTGCAGCACGCCGCGGGCAGCAACAGGTCGCCTTCGTTTTCCCGGTCTTCGTCGTCCACCAGCAACACCATCTTGCCCTGGCGGTAGTCTTCGATGATGTCTGCGATGCTGTTGAAGGGCATAGGAAATGCTCATATTGTTGGTCGTATGTATTATGGTATACCACAAAACTCAAACAAGAGGATGTCAGGATGAAGGCTTACTGGATTGCCCATGTCGATGTGGCGGATGCCGAGCAATACACGCAGTACACGAGCCGTGCGCCAGCGGCGTTCGCCAAGTTTGGCGGGCGCTTTCTGGCCAGGGGCGGGCGCAGTGAGGCGCTGGAAGGTGGGCCGGCGCGGCAGCGCAACGTGGTGATTGAGTTTGATAGTTATGAGCAGGCGGTGGCGTGCTATGAGTCTGTGGAGTATCAAGCGGCAAAGGCGCAACGGGAAGGCGTGGCGCAGGCGCAGATAATTATCGTGGAAGGGCTGGCGCCTTAGATCAAGATCAAAGGCAGGTTGGATGAATTGCGCCGATCTGCTTTTCTGTGGGAGCTGGCTTGCCTGCGATGACATCAACTCGGTGTGCCTGATCTACCGAGGTGCCTGAATCGCAGGCAAGCCAGCTCCCACAAAAGCCAGTCAGCACAGGTTGAACCACATTCGGGCCGGGCTCAGCGCATGAAGTGAATCTTGCCGCTGTCATCATTCCCCATGTACATGCCATACACCCCCGCCTGGCGTTCCTCGATGTAACGTTCGAGGATCTGCCGGATCGCCGGGTAGTAGATGCTGTCCCAGGGGATGTCCTCGGGGGCGAAGAAGGTGTAGGCCAGGGTTTCCGGCCCGAACTGGCCGGTGATCTCCAGCGCGATGGCGCGGAAGATGATGTACACCTCGCTGATTCTGGGCACGCTGAAGATCGAGTAGGGCGACACGATCTCGGCGCGCACGCCGCTTTCTTCCCAGACTTCGCGCAACGCCGCTTCTTCGGTGGTTTCGCCACCTTCCATGAAGCCGGCCGGCAGCGTCCAGGTACCGGGGCGCGGGGGGATTGCGCGCTGGCACAGCAGGTATTTGCCGTCCTGCTCGATGATGCAGCCGGCGATGATCTTGGGGTTGATGTAGTGGATGTAGCCGCAGCCCCGGCACATCAGGCGCTCGTGGGTGTCGCCCGGTGGCAGCTGGTGACCGAGGTCACGGCCGCCGCAGGTCGGGCAGAAGCTGGGGCTGGGCATGGTCAGTGACCTATGCGTGGTTCTTTGAGCGCGATGGGCAGGGTTATCTCGGGGAGCTTGCCGGTTTCTTCCTGTTTGCGCTTGAGGTAATCCAGGGCCACGGCGGCCGCTGCACGCACGTGGTCGACGCAGGCCTGGTGGGCGGCGAGGGGGTCACCGCTCTTGATCGCCTGGACCATGCGTTCCATTTCCTGGTTGCTGGCGCCACGCCGGTTCTGCTGGGACACCGAGGTCGCGCGCAGGTAGCTGATACGCGCCTGCAACTGGCGCAACTGGGTGGCGGCCACGTGGTTGCCGCAGCCTTCGAGCAACACATCGTAGAAGCCCTGCACGGAGTCGATCACTTGCTGCAGTTCGCCTTCCTTGAGGGCCTTGCGGTTTTCCTCGAGGGCTTTTTCCAGGGCTTTGATGTCCTTGGCCTTGGCGCGCAGGGTGAACAGTTGCACGATCAAGCCTTCGAGCACGCAGCGCAGTTCATAGATATCGACGGCATCGGCCAGGGTGATGATTGCCACCTGCGGGCCTTTGGCATCGGCGAATTCCACCAGGCCTTCGGACTCCAGGTGGCGCAACGCTTCGCGCACCGACGTGCGGCTGACGCCGAGGCGGTCGCACAGGTCGCGCTCCACCAGGCGGTCACCGGGCAGCAGCTGGAAATTCATGATGGCGCTGCGCAGTTTCTCCAGCACGATTTCGCGCAGGGTGACCGGGTTGTGATTGACCTTGAAGCTGTCGTCGAGGGGCGCGCGTTTCATGGGGTCTGCTCTGAATGTAGCGGTTAACTGGAGGCCTCGGCATCGGCTTCGGCGAAGGCTTCACGGGCCAGCCGGAAGCTGTCCACGGCAGCGGGAACCCCGCAATAAATGCCGACCTGAAGCAGAATTTCGCGTATTTGTTCACGACTCAGCCCGTTGCGCAAGGCGCCGCGCACGTGCAGCTTGAGTTCGTGAGGCCGATTGAGGGCCGAAATCATTGCCAAGTTTATCATGCTGCGTTCTTTAAGCGACAAACCCTCCCGGCCCCACACATGGCCCCAGCAGTACTCGGTGACCATGTCCTGCAGCGGCCGAGTGAAGTCGTCGGCGTTGTCGATTGAACGCTGTACGTAGGCTTCACCCAGGACTTGCGTACGAATTTTCAGGCCCTGTTCATATTTTTCGTTGCTCATGCTTCAGCGCTCCTCAGGCCAGGGTCGGCAGCGGGCCCAGCTTGCCCTTGTGGTAAATCATCGGCGTGACCGGCTGCGCGGGCAGGATCAGGTTCTTCACCGCGCCGACTATGATCGCGTGGTCGCCACCGTCGTACTCGCGCCACAACTCGCACTCGATGATGGCCGTGGCGTTGGCCAGCAGCGGGTTGCCCAAGTCGCTGAGGTGCCACTCGATGCCCTTGGCCTTTTCCTTGCCTTTACTGGCGAAGGCATAGGCTTCGGCGGTCTGGCCGGCGGACAGCAAGTGAATCGCGAAGCGCTTGCTGTCGCGCAGGATCGGGTAGGTGTCCGACGCGTAGTTGGGGCAGAACAGCACCAGGGCCGGGTCGATCGACAGCGCACTGAATGCGCTGGCGGTGATGCCGACGATGCCGCCGTCCGGGTCGAGGGTGGTGACCACCGTCACGCCCGAAGGGAACGAGCTCATGACGTCTTTGTAAATGCCGGGTTCGATCATGGTTGTGGACTCTTAACGCATCACAAAGGGATCAGGCATGGGCGCCTGGGACAGGTTGATCCACACCGTCTTCAGTTCGGTGTAGGCCAGCACCGAATCGATGCCGCTTTCGCGCCCGTAGCCGCTGTTCTTGAAGCCGCCGATGGGCGCCATGGCCGAGACGGCGCGGTAGGTGTTGACCCAGATGATCCCCGAACGCACGTCCCGGGCCAGTCGATGGGCGCGGCCCAGGTCGCGGGTCCAGATGCCGGCGGCGAGGCCGAACTGCGAGTCGTTGGCGATCGCCAATGCCTGGGCTTCGTCCTTGAAACGGATCACCGAAGCCACCGGGCCGAACACTTCTTCCTGCATGATTTTCATCGAGTTGGTGTCGCACTCGAACAACGTCGGCTCATAGAACCAGCCTGCACCGAGGTTCTGCGGGCGCTTGCCGCCGGTGCGCAGGCGCGCGCCTTCGGCGATGGCGTCCGCGACCAGGCCTTCGACCACCGCCAGTTGCTGGGCGGTGGCCATGGGGCCCATTTCGCTGGCATCGTCCAGAGGGTTGCCGATGCGGATGCGCTGGGCACGTGCCACCAGGCGCTCGACGAACTCGTCGTAGATTTCCTCCTGCACCAGCAGGCGCGAACCGGACACGCAGCTCTGGCCGGAAGCCGCATAGATACCGGCGATAGCACCGTTGATGGCGCTGTCGAGGTCGGCGTCGGCAAAAATGATATTCGGTGACTTACCGCCCAGCTCCAGCGACAGCTTGGCGAAGTTCTCCGCGCTGCTGCGCACCACATGCCGTGCGGTAGCCGCGCCGCCGGTGAAGGCGATCTTGCGCACCAGCGGGTGGCGGGTGAGGGCGGCGCCGGTACCCGGACCGTAGCCGGTCACCACATTGACCACGCCCGGCGGAATCCCGGCTTCGAGGGCCAGGCGCGCCAGTTCCAGGATGGTTGCCGAGGCGTGTTCCGAGGGTTTGATCACGATGGTATTGCCCGCCGCGAGCGCCGGCGCGAGCTTGATCGCGGTCAGGTACAGCGGGCTGTTCCATGGAATGATCGCGGCCACCACGCCCATGGCTTCGTGCACGGTGTAGGCGAACAGGTCCGGTTTGTCCAGCGGCAGGGTGCCGCCTTCGAGCTTGTCGGCCAGGCCTGCGGTGTAGTGGAAGAACTCCGGCAGGTAGCTGACCTGGCCGCGGGTCTCGCGGATCAGCTTGCCGTTGTCGCGGCTTTCCAGCTGCGCCAGTTGCTCGGTGTTCTGGGCGATCAAATCGCCCAGGCGGCGCAGTAACTTGCCCCGTGCGGTGGCGCTGAGGCCACGCCAGGCCGGGCTTTCGAAAGCCGTTTGCGCGGCCTGCACGGCGCGGTCCACGTCGGCTTCATCGGCATCGGGCAGTTGCGCCCAGGGTTCGGCCAGGGCCGGGTTGAGGCTGTCGAAGGTCTTGCCGGACAGGGCATCGACCCATTCACCGCCGATGCACATCTGGAAGCGTGCGAGTGTCATGCAACGATCCCCTTTATTGGAGTGTTTTGGGCGTACACATTGGCCAGGAACCCCAGCAGCAGGCTATTGACCAGGCGCGGTGACTCCACCGGCATCATATGCCGCTGCTCGGCCAGCACCGCAACCGTGGCGCCGGGAATGCGGTCGGCCAGTTGCCGGGCCATTTCCGGCGTCGAGCCGGGGTCCAGTTCGCCGGTGGCGACCAGGGTGGGCGCGCGCAGCCCCTTGAGGTCATCGGCGCGGTACATGTCCTGGGTCGCAAACAGCTCGTAGGTGGTGAGGTAGCCCTGGGGATCATTGCCCGCCAGGGTCTGGCGCAGCGCGGCGATCTGCGCCGGGTTGGCCGCCTGGTATTCACGGCTGAACCAGCGCGACAGCGCCGCTTCCGCATTCGCATCCGGCCCGTGCTCGGCGGCCTGGGCGGTGCGCGCGATCACGCCGGCACGCTGCTCGGGGCTGCGGTTGAACACACTGTTAAGCACCACGAGGCTTTTGAGACGGTCGGGGTAATGCAGGGCGAACGCCCGTGCCACCAGGCCGCCCATGGAAAACCCGATCACCGTGGCCTGGGGCAGTTGCAGGTGGTCGAGCAGTTCCAGCAACTGGTCCGCATAGCCGAGCAACGGCGTGCCGGCGGCCGGACGCGGGCTGGCGCCATGGCCAAGCATGTCATAGGTGATCACGTGGTAGTGGGAGGCCAGGCCAACGACTTGCCCGCCCCACATTTCTTTGTTCAGGCCCACGCCGTGGATCAAAACCACAGGCTGGCCTTGGCCGGTCGCCAGATAACTGGTGCCGGCCGGGGTGCGTTCAGCGGTGAGCCGAATCATGGAGCGCTCCTGCATGCTTTTTGTTATGGCCGGTGTTGCTTACTGGGCTTTTTCAGCCGCCAGCTCTTCCAGGTCGATGTAACGGTTGCCGATCCGTGGGTGCAGGCGACCGCCATCGGCGCAGCCCAGCACGACGACGATTTCGTCAGCGCGCGGCGCGTCTTCGATCTGCATTTCCAGGGTGATGTAGTGCGAGCGCAGGCCTTCGTCGTCCTTGTGCATCATCGGGATCTGGATCGAGGTGCCCGGGCCGCCGCGCTTGTTGGTGAAGCTCAGGTAGCTCTTGGCCTTGACCGCTTCACGGTAGTGGTTGCCGAAGCGCAGGGTATGGATGATCGCGCTCGCGTGTTCGATCTCGCCATCGGCACCCACCACGGCCGCTTTGCCGTAGGCCTCGATGTTCTCGGCGCCACCGATGATGCCCACCAGGCGCTCGACCATGAGTGCGCCGAGGTCGGAGCAGTTGGCGCGGATCTCCGGCTTCAGGTCGTCGACGAAACCACGACCCAGCCAGGGGTTTTTCAGCACCACGGCCAGGCCGACCATTTTCACGGGCGTGTCGGAGGCTTTGCCGCCCTCGATAAAGGTCTCTTCTACATAACTGACGATCTTGCGGATTTCGAAACTCATGGGCTGCTCCGTCTAAGTGAGGGTCTGCGTATGATGGTATACCATAATACGAGAAGCGCAATAGCTGTAGGAGCGAGCTTGCTCGCGAAGATCTCACAAGCGCCGCGTTTATCCTGAATACACGCGTTATCGTTGAAGTTTTTCGCGAGCAAGCTCGCTCCTACAGAGACTCCATCTGATCGCTCGCAACAGATATAGGGGCAAATGCCTAAGAGGGTGAAGGGGCGCGGCGATCAGGCGGTGAAAGGCTCACCGCCTGCTTTGGGAGGGAGAGTCAGTACTTGAAGCGGCCCACCAGGCCCTTGAGTTGGCCGGAAATATCCGTCAACCGACCTGAGCCGGTCTGCGCCGTGTGGGCAAACTCTTCGACCAGTTGCGCATCGGCATGGATCTGCGCGATGTGCCGGTTGATCTCTTCGGCCACCTGATGCTGTTCTTCGGCGGCCGTGGCGATCTGGGTGTTCTGGTCGCGGATCGAGTCCACCGAGCCGCGGATCTTGTCGAAGCTGTCGCGGGCCTGCTGGATGCGTTCCACGCTGGTGTGCGACACCAGCAGGCTGCCTTGCATTTGCTGCGTGACTTCCTGGGTGCGACGGGCGAGGTTGCCGAGCAGGCTGTCGATTTCGCCCGTGGAGTCGGCGGTACGCCGGGCCAGGGCGCGGACTTCGTCGGCGACCACCGCGAAGCCACGGCCTTGGTCACCGGCGCGTGCGGCTTCGATGGCAGCGTTGAGCGCCAGCAGGTTGGTCTGTTCGGCAATCGAACGGATGGTGTCGAGGATGGTGTTGATGTTTTTGCTGTCTTGCTCCAACTGCTGCATGGTCTGGGTTGAACGCTGCAGGTCTTCGCTGAGCTTGAGCACGCTGCCGGTGGCTTCGCCGATATGCTGTTGGCCGTCGTGTACGTCGCGGTAGCCTTCGTCGGCACTGACGGCGGCGGCGCTGCAGGAACGCGCGACTTCGTTGGCGGTGGCCACCATTTCATTGAACGCGGTGCTCACCAGCTCCACGGCTTCGCGTTGACGGCCGGCGGCCTGGTTCATGTTGTGAGCCACCTCGCTGGTGTCGGCAGCGGCGGTCTGCAGGTCGGAGGAGGCGTTACCGATGCGCTGCACCAGTTGGGCGATCATGCCCAGGAACTGGTTGAACCAGCCGGCCAGGCTGGCGGTTTCGTCCTTGCCTTGCACCTTGAGCTGGCGGGTCAGGTCGCCTTCACCTTCGGCAATTTCTTGCAGGCCGTCGGCCACGCCGCGAATCGGGCGCACGATCATGCTGGCGAAACTGGCGCCGACAATGGCGAACACCACAGCCAATGCGGCGGCGATGGCAGCGATCAACCAGGTCAGGCTGGTGGCGCCGGCCATCACTTCATCGCGCTTGATCAGCCCGATAAAGCGCCAGCCCAGGTCTTTGGAACTGACCACGTTGGCCATGTAGGCGACGCCGTCGATGTCGATCTGGGTGACGCCGTCACCGCCCTTGGCCAGTTCAGCGTAGTTCGGGCCCAGGTCGGCCAGGGGCTTGAAGTTGTGCTTGGCATCGCTGGGGTCCACCAGCACGTTGCCGTTGCCTTCCACCAGCATCAAGTAGCCGCTGTCGCCGAGCTTGATGTTGCGCACCAGTTCGGTGAGCTGCTTGAGCGACACGTCCAGGCCGACCACGCCGAGAATGTTGCCGGTGGCGTCGGCGACGGTGTGCACGGTGCCGATCAGCACCACATCGTCGGGCGCCCAGTAATAGGCGCCGGTACGCACGGTGCTGCCCGGCGCGGCGATGGCGGCCTTGTACCAAGGGCGCACGCGGGGGTCGTAATTGTTCAGTTTGGTGTCGTCAGGCCAACTGGCGTAGCCGCCATCGGCGAGGCCCAGGGACAGGTAAGCGGTGCTCGGATGGCTTTTGGCGAACTGGTCAAAAATCGCCAGCAGCTCTTTGTTGGTCGGGGTCAGCGGGATTTGCGCCGCGTCGGCGCCGGCGTAGCTCTTGAGGTCCTTGGCCGCGACAACGCGCGGGTCCTTGGCCACGAAGTCGACGTTCTGGCTGATGCCGTCGAAGAATTGCTTCATGCCATTGTCGATCTGGCGGATCTCGCGGCCGCTGCTGTCGAGGAAATTGGCCAGGGCCCCCTCGCGTAGATTCAACACGACCAGCACGGCCACCAGAATGACCGGCACGCACGCGATGGCGGCAAACGCCCAGGTCAGCTTTTGCTTGATATTCATGACTTCACCCGCGGGTATTTATAATTTTGGCAAGGGGGAAACAGTAGCGTCGAGCGTCGCATGTGTTGTTTTGAGGGGGGTTGGCCCATGCGTACCCTTTGTATATCGACTGCGGGAGTACGCACTTGAGGACCGGAGGGGTATTTAGCCGATGCGTTCGCCACCCAGCGCGTCGCGCTGCATCGACTGCAGGTTTTTCTCGATGGTTTCGCAGATGGTTTCCATCTGGATCTGGTGCTCACTGGAGCTGAACGGGCTTTGCAGGTCGGTGCCGATGCGTTCGATGGCCAGCAGCATGAAGCCCACCACCGTCGAGGCCAACGGGGTGAACCAGCCCAGCGATTCCACCAGGCCCACCGGCACGATCAGGCAGAACAGCGAGATAAACAGGCGCGGGAAATACACGTAGGGGTAGGGCAGGGGCGTGTTGGCGATGCGCTCCATGCCGCCCTGAGCGTTGGACAAGTCCACCAGGGTCGACTCCAGCCGCGCCAGGCGGATGCTGTCCAGGTGACCGGTTTTGTATTCCTTGGCCAGCAAGGCGGCGGAGCCGGTGAGAATATCGTTGGCAAAGTTATTGGTCGCGCCATTGCGGGCAAATTCTTCGGCGGGGATAAACGCACGCACTTCCTCAGGACACGGCTCGCCCTTGAGGTGCGCGGCCAGGCAATTCACATAGGCGACATGGCGGCGCAACAGGGTGGCCTTGACCGGGTTCACCTCGCCGTCGGGGTCGTCCAGCAGGGTCAGGACCTGGCGCGCAAAGCTGCGCGAATTATTCACCATCGCGCCCCACAGGGTGCGGGCTTCCCACCAGCGATTGTAGGCGCTGCTGTTACGAAAACTGATCAGCACCACCAGCGCCGAACCCAGCAGCGTCAGGGGCATCAGCGGCAAATTGATCTTGGCGGTGAGAAACAGCATGAAGTCCACGGTGACGGCGACGTCCCACAGCAACAGCCAGAACAGCGCCCAGCCCACGTAGCCCATGGTCTTGATGATCAAACGGTATTTTTTGATGATGGCGGCTTTCAAACGAGGACCTCGCGCGAGCGGTAAGCAACAGTGCCTTAGCTCGGACGCCAGTGAATGGGGAAGGTTCGCCGTGGGCCTGAATCGTTTAAGTGGCGTGCGCGTAGGTTGAGAGGGGTGGGGAGCGCCATGCTATGCTCTGGATGCCAATTGAGGGATTTGCGATGACTAAAACCGCCAATGTCAGTATTGCCAGCCAAGTGCGCAGCATGGCTGAGGCTCATCATGTTACCGCCGAGCGTGACGGCATAAGTCGAATGGCCGCTGCGATTACGAGTCTGGCTGGCGATGTAGTCGAGTTGGACGGTGTGGAGCAGTTGCTGGTTAATCTGAAGAGGAAGGGCATTCTGAGCAAATCGGAAACCCTGGCGCTTCAGGGCAGTTATCTCCAGGAGAAGCGCCGCGCGAAGAAGAAACTCAGCGCATGAGTTTTGATCCGTTCGGCGACTTTGAGACCGCCGGATATCTTCAAAATGCACTGCAGCTCAAAGATCCAGTGGAGGTCAAAGAGTCCGAGCATCTTTCGTTTGAACTGAGCATGGAAGATGCCCTCGTCTATCTCGCCAAGAAGAAACCTATCGATTACGCCTGCGTACTCAAGGTGCACGAGATATTGTTTTCTGATTTTTATCCCTGGGCGGGCAAAGCTCGAACTGAGCTTGTGCCGCATCTTGCCGTTTTCAAAGGCTCTCAAGACGATGAGTGGCCGGCAATGATAGGTGGGATCAAGGGTTTGGATGGGCTCGATAAGGAAGGTATTACCTACGAGAGTCTGGACAATCCTGAGATTCAGCAGATTTACAACAGTTACAGGACACGGGTGTTCGGTGCCACCCGGCCCGCAAAGTAGGCGCGCAAATGGCAAGAATTGGCGTGATTTCCGACACGCACGGCCTGTTGCGGCCTGAAGCCGTGGCGGCGCTGGAGGGCTGCGAGCAGATCATCCATGCCGGCGATATCGGCGGCCCCGAGATTCTCGAGCAATTGGCGCGCATCGCGCCGTTGCACGTTGTACGCGGCAATAACGATCAGGGCGCGGCGTGGGCGCAGCAGGTGCCTGACCATCTGATGATCGGCGTGAACGGTTGGCAGGCCTTGGTCGTGCATGACATCGCCGACGTACCGGCATTGCTCGAGCGTGATACGCGCCTGGTGATCACCGGCCACTCGCATAAACCGCTGATCGAGTGGCGGGCCGAGACGCTGTATGTGAACCCCGGCAGCGCAGGGCGGCGGCGCTTCAAGCTGCCGGTGACGCTGGCGGTGCTGGAGGTGCAGGCAAAGCGCATCGAGCCGCGGCTGATCGCGCTGCTGGACTGATACGACGGTCAGCGCTGGGCGAGAACGCTGGCCAGCAGTCCGGGAAACCGGCTCTCCAGCTCATCGCCGCGCAGCGAGTTCATGTGGGTGGTGCCCACGCTGCGGGTGTGCACCAGGCCGGCATCGCGTAAAACCCGGAAGTGATGGGACATGCTGGATTTTGGCCGCCCACCGTCCAGTTCGCCGCAGGTCGCCTCCGGCACGCCGGCCAGGCAACGCACGATGTTCAGGCGCACTGGATCACTCAAGGCGTAGAGCACGCGTTCGAGGGTCAGGTCTTGAGGGGTGGGGTGTTTGAAGGCTCGCATGGCGCGGATGATAACAGGGGGGTATCGCTGAATACCATAGTTCGATTACCATCGAACTATCGAATCACTCATCAACTGCTGGAGTACCCCATGTCGGCATTGTTCGAACCCTTCACCCTCAAAGACGTCACCCTGCGTAACCGTATCGCCATTCCACCGATGTGCCAGTACATGGCCGATGATGGCATGGTCAACGATTGGCACCATGTGCACCTGGCCGGCATGGCCCGTGGCGGCGCCGGGCTGCTGGTGGTAGAAGCCACCGCCGTGTCCCCTGAAGGCCGCATCACGCCGGGCTGCGCCGGTATCTGGAGCGATGCCCACGCCGAAGCGTTCGTGCCGATGGTCCAGGCGATCAAGGCCGCAGGCTCGGTGCCGGGCATCCAGATCGCCCACGCCGGGCGCAAAGCCAGCGCCAACCGTCCATGGGAAGGCGACGACCACATGCCGGCCTCTGACGCGCGCAGCTGGGAAACCATCGCGCCGTCGGCCATTGCCTTTGGTGCCAACCTGCCGAACGTGCCGCGCGCCATGACCCTGGACGACATAGCCCGGGTCAAACAGGATTTCGTCGACGCCGCCCGCCGTGCCCGTGACGCCGGCTTTGAATGGATCGAGCTGCACTTCGCCCACGGCTACCTGGGCCAGAGTTTCTTCAGCGAACACTCCAACCAGCGCACCGACGCCTATGGTGGCAGCTTCGACAACCGCAGCCGTTTCCTCCTGGAAACCCTGGCCGCCGTGCGCGAAGTGTGGCCGGAAAACCTGCCGCTGACCGCGCGTTTCGGCGTGATCGAATACGACGGCCGCGACGAGCAGACCCTCACCGAATCCATCGAACTGGCCCGTCACTTCAAGGCCGGCGGCCTGGACCTGTTGAGCGTCAGCGTGGGCTTCACCATCCCTGACACCAACATTCCGTGGGGCCCGGCGTTCATGGGCCCGATCGCCGAACGCGTGCGCCGCGAAGCCGGTATCCCGGTGACTTCGGCCTGGGGCTTTGGTACGCCGCAACTGGCGGAAGGCGCGTTGCAGGCCGGGCACCTTGACCTGGTTTCGGTAGGCCGTGCACACCTGGCTGACCCGCATTGGGCGTATTTCGCGGCCAAGGAACTGGGTGTCGAGAAGTCCTCGTGGACCTTGCCGGCGCCGTATGCGCATTGGCTGGAACGCTATCGCTGAGGCGAGCCGCGCGGTAAATGAGCCACTCGTTTGAGTGGCTTTTTTTCGGCCAGATTTTGATACAAGCCAGATACCAAAAAAATAACGAATGAGAATAGATGTCAAACGAGAATGGTTGGTATACCATGCCCGCCGAATTCTTGGCAGGTCTGCCGCCCCATCTGGCTCATTCACTAGGTCCAACTTCCATGCGTCGTACCCTGATTTCCATCTGTGTGCTGCAGGCGTTTTCCCCCTTCAGCTGGGCAGACGTTGCCCCCTCCGAGAAAGCCAGCCTGGAGTTGCAAACGACCAGCGTGACCGGCACAGCGGATTTCGAAACGGCGCAAGGGCCGGTCAAGGGTTACCACGCCACACGTTCGGCCAGTGCGACGCGCACCGACACCTCGATTCATGAGACACCGCAGTCCATCACCGTGGTGTCCAAAGACGTGGTCGAGGACATCGGCGCGACCCGACTGCAGGATGCCCTCGATTACGCCGGCGGCGTGGGCCGGGCGAACAACTTCGGTGGGCAGGGTCTTACCAGTTTCACCGTGCGTGGCTTTACCACCGCAGAGTTCTATCGCAACGGTTTTCCCGTCAACCGCGGCTACCCGGCCATGCCCGACGCCAACACCATCGAACGCCTCGAAGTGCTGCGTGGTCCAGCGACCATGCTGTACGGCCGCGGCGATCCCGGTGGCACCTTCAACGTGGTGTCCAAGCAGCCGCTGGCCGAGCGTACGGTCACGTTGGGCAGCCAGTTGGATGATCAGGGCATGAAGCGCGGCACCCTGGATGCCTCCGGCCCGTTGGACGACGAAGGGCGCCTGGCCTACCGCCTGAACGTGGTGGGCGAGGGCGGCGATACCTTCCGCGACCATGTCTCCACCGAACGTTACGGCGTGGCCCCGGTGTTGAGCTGGCAGGTCAATGACGCCACGAAGTTGATCTTCGAAGGCGACTTCATCCGCAACAACCACCCGCTGGATCGCGGCCTGACGCGCTTTGCCAACCAACGTGGGACGCCGTCGCGCGACACCTTCTGGGGTGAAAAGTACGCCGGCGACCTGCACAACGATAACAACACCGCGCAGTTGCGCTTCGAGCATATGCTCAACGACAACTGGACCCTGGGCGGTGGTTTCCAGTGGCTCGACGGCACGATGAAGGGCAATGGCGTGGAGGCCAACGGCGCGACCAGCCTGGGCGCCGACGGCCGCACCCTGCAGCGCAACTTCAACTACCGCAAGCTGGAATGGACCGACAAGGACTATCAGCTCAACTTGACCGGGCACTTCTCTACTGGCGGTTTTGATCACACCCTGCTGACCGGCGTCGAGTACGAAGACTACGATTATAAATCGATCATCCAGCGTTCCAGCGCTGCGACGGGCACCTTTCCGATCGATATCTTCAACCCGGTCTACGGCCAGCCGCGTCCGGCGCTGACCCGCACGCCCACCCATGACAAGGAAAACCTCAAGACCTACGCGGCCTTCGTCCAGGACCAGGTGGCGCTGACCGAGCGTTTGAAAGTTCTCGCCGGTGCACGCTTTGAGCGTTTCGAGCATAAGTATGAATCCTACGCAGGCGCCCCGAACTGGAACGCGGCCGATAATGCCGTCACCCCGCGCGTCGGCGTGATGTACGACCTCACCGACACCGTCGCGATTTATGCCGATGCCGCCCGCTCCTTCAAGCCGAACACCGGTGCCAGCCGCCAGGGTGGCGGGTTCGAGCCGGAGAAAGGCAAGTCCTATGAGATGGGCGTGAAATGGGAAGCGCTGGATAAACAGCTGAGCGTCGACGCGGCGATCTACCAGATCGAAAAGAAAAACGTCCAGGGTGTCGACCCGCTTGACTCCGCTTTTAACGTTGCGACCGGTCAGGTGCGCAGCCGCGGTTTCGACCTGAATGTGGCCGGTAACCTGACGCCTGAATGGCGGGTGATCGGCGGCTATGCATACGTGGATGCGGCGGTCACCAAGGACACGGCGGTTCGTACAGGGACGCGCCTGGCCAACATCCCGCGCAACAGCTTCAGCCTGCTTAACGTGTATGAGTTCCAGGACGGCACGCTCAAGGGACTGGGCCTTGGCGCAGGTACAAAATACGTGGCGGATCGTGCCGGGCAGACCACCAACACCACATTCACCATGGATGCTTACACGGTGGTCGACCTGCTGGGTTACTACAAGGTCAACGAGAACGTACGGCTCAACCTGGATGTGAAAAACCTATTCAACCGCGAGTACGAAGAGGGTTCGTTCCAGAACTTCTATGCCTACCCTGGTGAGCCGCGTACCGTGCAGGTAGGCATCTCGTACACCTTGTAACGGCTGCCCGTCGGCGTGCAATCCTCCAACCGGTGATTGCACGCCACCTCACAACCCCGGCAGAAAACCCCGCCTGCGCTCAAATAAGCGTTTACGCCTCCCCCGATAGATGAGAAAAGCATGCCCATTTTCCCGGAGATGGACATCCCATGCCTCGCTCAGTCTTCATCACCCGCCTGGTCGTTGCTCTGCTGATCGGCGCCGCGCTGTGGTACATCTGGATCATCGCCAGCCCCAAGCTGGAAATCGGCGGTGCCAGCCCGGATCAACAGCAATTGGGCACCTTGCAGGACCTGAGTCCGTATGACTTCGACGACTCGGGTACTGGCGTAGTAGTGACGGCCCAAGGGACGTGGTTGGTAGGGCGGGTCGATGACGAATATCACAGGTTAGAACCGACCACCCAAGGGGTCAACCTGACCGAGCAGCTCTACGGCAAGAACCCAAAGGCATCGGAAGAGGAAGGCACTTACTCCGGCTTCTTCTCAGGCAGCAAACCCCAGACCACCTTTGTGTCGCGCCTGGGGGATGACGGCGAGTTCAAGCCAGTGGCCCGGCTCAGTGGCGGTGCGTCCTTGGTGGCCAGTGCGGATGGCGCACGGGTGTTTCTGCTCACCGACCTGCAGCGTCCCAACGGTGCCGATGGCCAGGTGGTGTTCAGCAGTGATGACCAGGGCAAGACCTGGACCTTATTGGCCGATGATTTCTTTCCCGGGATAGGTGGGGCGCTGGTGCTCCTTGATCCGTACTTTTACAGTAAGAACGAGGTCTGGGCCTGGGGCCTCCCCGAAGAGACCGAGGACGAGTCCGACAGCGTATCGACCGGGGTGTACTACTCCAGCGTCGGTGGCCTGCACAGTACGCCGATCATGACCCCACGCTCCCTGTTGGTAGGGTCTGAGTACGCAAGCGGCAAGCGCCCGGATATCAAGCAATGGCATGACTCAAGCGACCAAGTGACCCACGTGCTGCAATTGGATGCCCGACGCGCCTATATCTGGGTGTCCCAGCGCTTCTGGGGCAGTTCCCCGGATGGCAAGGGCGGCAACGTGGCGGCCAGCGTTACCACCCGGGTGGAACTCACGCGCACGGCCGGGACCTGGCAGGTGGGCAGGATCGAACGTGAAGACGGCTTGTACATCACCGACCTGGGCAGTAACGGCGAGGGGCGTGTGCTCGGCCTGATCGACCAGGGCTCGCGTGGGCAGGCCGTGGTCGCTGAAATGAACACCACTACCCTGGCCTGGCAGCCCCTGGGCGATGTGCCCAATGTGTTTTCGCCACTGGCCGCCAGCACCCAGGCGCAGAGGTTGTGGGTGGGGCGCGATAGCCTGATGATCAGCACCTACAGCGAACATCACCCACCGCGTTGGCTGTACTGGTGGGGCGATGCGAACATCTCGGCCGGGGCAGTGTTTTATTCCAGGGACTGGGGCCAGGGCTGGAAGCGCCTGGCCCTGGACGACCATGGCGTGCTCGGCTTCGACGCTGCCGGCGACCGGGTAATCTGGGCCAAGCAAAGTCAGCGTGATGACGTCGGCATTCATGCCTATGGCTTGCGTTAAAACGTACCTGGCGTCTTGGCGGTGAACGGCTTCAGAGCGGAGTGAGCACGTTCATCACCGTATCCAACGCCACCCGCGTGTCATCCAGCTGCACCAGCGACGCATGCCGCGCGCCCAGTGCGTCGCGGTTTTTGATCGCGGTGAGGATCGCCTTGTGCCGGGGCAGGCTCAAGCCCTGGATATCCGGACGGCGGTTAGTGATGTTGATCGACTCGCGCAGCGGCAACGACAGCATGTTGCACATATAGGCGAGCAGGTCGTTGCGGGTGGCGTCGGCAATGGCGCGGTGGAAGTCCAGGTCGGCCTGCAACAGGTCTTCGTGGGTCTTCGCGGTTTCCATGCCGCCGTAAGCCTTCTCGATGATGGCGATGTCTTCGTCGGTGGCCGTGGTCGCGGCCATGGCCGCGATTTCCGGTTCGAGAATGCGCCGCACACCGGCCAGCGTGTTGAAAAACTCGCTATGGGGCGTGGACTGCATCAACCAGGACAGCACGTCCGGGTCGAGCAGGTGCCATTTCAAGCGGGGCCGCACCACCGCGCCCACCCGAGGCTTGGAATACACCAGGCCCTTGGCGCTGAGCACCCGCGTCGCCTCACGCAACACCGAGCGGCTGACCTTGTACTCCTCGCAGAGCGTGGCCTCCATGGGCAGCCGTTCTTCGGGCTTGAAGCGGCCGGAAACGATGTGCATGCCCAAGTCCTGGACGATCTGGGCATGCTGGCTCTTGCGCGGCTTGGGCGGCTGGTGATCCATAACGACGGGGAGGCTCTGGCTTAGATTCGCGGCATCATAGCATCCCAATTAGTGGGAATGCCGTGGGACTTCCGCCCCACGGCAACCCACCAGGAAATCGAAGTCGCAACCCTGGTCGGCCTGCAGTACATGGTCGATGTACAGCTGGCGATAGCCACCGACGATGAGCTTTTCGGTGGGCGCCAGGTTCGCCATGCGTTCTGCCAGCTCTGCGTCGGGGATGTCCAGGTGCAGGCGGCCATTGGCGCAGTCCAGTTCGATCCAATCGCCTTCCTTCACTGCTGCCAACGGCCCGCCGGCTGCGGCTTCCGGCGCCACGTGCAACACCACTGTGCCGTACGCCGTGCCGCTCATGCGCGCATCGGAAATACGCACCATATCCGTCACGCCCTGGGCCAGCAGCTTGGCCGGCAGGCCCATGTTGCCGACTTCGGCCATGCCTGGGTAACCCTTGGGCCCGCAGTTTTTCATGACCAGGATCGAGTTGGCGTCCACGTCCAGCTCCGGGTCGTTGATGCGTGCCTTGTACATGTCGAAGTTCTCGAACACCACCGCGCGGCCGCGGTGCTGCATCAGCTCCGCGCTGGCGGCGGAGGGCTTGAGCACCGCACCCAGCGGCGCCAGGTTGCCGCGCAGCACGCAGATGCCGCCGTCGGCGCGGATCGGGTTGTCGAGGGTGCGGATCACTTCATCCTGGCCGTAGATCGGCGAATCCTTGGTGTTCTCGCCCAGGGACTTGCCATTCACGGTCAAGGCATTCGGGTGCGGGATCAGGTTGGCTTCACCGAGGCGGCGCAGCACGGCGGGCAGGCCACCGGCGTAGTAGAACTCTTCCATCAGGAAACGCCCCGACGGCTGCAGGTCGACAATGGTCGGCATGCCACGGCCGATGCGGGTCCAGTCATCCAGGTCCAGCTCCACGCCGATGCGCCCGGCGATGGCCTTGAGGTGGATCACGGCGTTGGTCGAACCGCCGATGGCCGCGTTCACGCGAATCGCGTTTTCGAACGCCTCTTTGGTGAGAATCTTCGACAGCTTCAAATCTTCGCGCACCATTTCTACTGCGCGCATGCCCGACATGTGCGCCAGCACATAGCGCCGCGCATCCACCGCCGGGATCGCCGCGTTGTGGGGCAGGGAGGTGCCCAGTGCTTCGGCCATGCAGGCCATGGTGGAGGCCGTGCCCATGGTGTTGCAGGTGCCCGCCGAACGCGACATGCCGCCCTCGGCCGCGAGGAAATCATCCAGGGTAATGGTGCCGGCTTTCACCTGTTCGCTGAGCTGCCATACCACGGTGCCCGAGCCGATGTCCTGGCCCTTGTGCTTGCCGTTGAGCATCGGCCCGCCGGTCACCACGATGGCGGGCACGTCGCAACTGGCGGCGCCCATCAGCAGCGCCGGGGTGGTCTTGTCGCAGCCGGTCAGCAGCACCACGCCGTCAATCGGGTTGCCGCGAATCGCTTCTTCCACGTCCATGCTCGCCAGGTTGCGGGTGAGCATGGCGGTAGGGCGCAGGTTCGATTCGCCGTTGGAAAACACCGGGAACTCCACCGGGAAGCCACCGGCCTCGATCACGCCGCGTTTGACGTGCTCGGCGATCTGGCGGAAATGCGCGTTGCACGGGGTCAGCTCCGACCAGGTGTTGCAGATGCCGATGATCGGCTTGCCATGGAACTGATGGTCGGCAATGCCCTGGTTTTTCATCCAGCTGCGGTACATGAAGCCGTTCTTGTCGGCGGTACCGAACCACTGGGCGGAGCGTAGGCCGGGCTTTTTATCAGACATGATCGATTCTCTTATTGTATGACTATATGTTCTATGCGTGCCTAAACATAAGCGCAAAATCGATGCTTTGGAAGAGTTGTTTTGCAAATAGTCCTACTATATAGTCAGCCTCAACTGAGGTATGACCCTGGCGGATTTTCGCGAGAGGCGTCCCCCGAGCTTCTATAAGAACAACAATCGGAGATCGACCCCATGAGCCAGGAGCTGCGGCTTATTCGGCGCATCACGCTGAAACTGATTCCCTTCCTGATCCTGCTGTACCTGATCGCCTACGTGGACCGTTCCGCCGTGGGCTTCGCCAAGTTGCACATGGGCGCCGACGTCGGCATTGGCGATGCCGCCTATGGCCTGGGCGCGGGATTGTTCTTCATTGGCTACTTCCTGTTCGAGATCCCCAGCAACCTGATGCTCGACCGCTTCGGCGCACGGCGCTGGTTTGCGCGGATCATGCTCACCTGGGGCGCCATCACCATCGGCATGGCCTTTGTGCAAGGGCCGCACAGCTTCTACGTGATGCGCTTTCTGCTCGGCGCGGCCGAAGCGGGCTTCTTTCCGGGCGTCCTGTACTACATCACCCAATGGTTCCCGGTGCGCCATCGCGGCAAGATCCTCGGGCTGTTCATTCTCTCGCAACCCATCGCCATGATGATCACCGGGCCTGTGTCCGGTGGCCTGCTGGGCATGGACGGTATCCTCGGCCTGCACGGCTGGCAGTGGCTGTTTATTGTGATCGGCACCCCGGCAATCCTGCTGACCTGGCCGGTGCTGCGCTACCTGCCGGATGGCCCCAAGCAGGTCAAGTGGATGAACGACGAGGAAAAAGCCTGGCTCACCGGCGAACTGGCCAAGGACCTGCAAGCCTACGGCCAGACCCGCCACGGCAACCCGCTGCATGCGTTGAAAGACAAACGTGTGTTGTTGCTGGCGCTGTTCTACCTGCCGGTGACCCTGAGCATCTACGGCCTGGGCCTGTGGCTGCCGACCCTGATCAAGCAGTTCGGCGGCAGCGACCTCACCACCGGTTTCATCTCCGCCGTGCCGTATATTTTCGGCATCATCGGCCTGCTGATCATTCCGCGCAGTTCCGACCGTTTGAATGATCGCTACGGCCACTTGGCGGTGCTCTATGTGCTGGGTGCCATCGGCCTGTTCTTCAGTGCCTGGCTCAGTGCGCCGGTGCTGCAAATGGCCGCGCTGTGCCTGGCGGCCTTCGCGCTGTTTTCCTGTACGGCGGTGTTCTGGACCTTGCCGGGGCGCTTCTTTGCCGGCGCCAGCGCGGCGGCGGGCATTGCCCTGATCAATTCGGTGGGCAACCTCGGCGGCTATATCGGCCCGTTCGTGATCGGCGCGCTCAAGGAACACACCGGCAACCTGGCGTCGGGCTTGTATTTCCTGTCGGCGGTGATGGTGTTCGGGCTGGTCCTGACCTTCGTGGTCTACCGCCTGCTGGAGCGCAAGCACGTGCTGCCTGCCGACCAATTCGCCGCCAGCGCCCGTGGCGCCACACGACCTTAATCTGGGAGAAAATTCATGCGTCTAGTTCAGTTCGAGTCAAGCAACGGCGAGCGTCGCGTCGGCGTCGTCGAGGGCAGCCAACTGCGTGAGGTGCGCACCGCACGCAGCGTGCGCGAGTTGGCCCTGGCCGCCATCGAAGCGGGCGTGGGCCTGGAACAGCAGGTGAACAGCCTCGGCCTGGGCGACAGCCACGATTACGCCAGCCTGCTGGCCGACCTGAAGATCCTGCCGCCGTTGGATCACCCGGACCCTGCGCACATGCTGATCAGCGGCACCGGCCTGACCCACCTGGGCAGCGCCTCGGCGCGCGACAAGATGCACCAGGCCGGCGACGAGACCGCCTTGACCGACACCATGCGCATCTTCAAATGGGGCGTGGAGGGCGGCAAACCGGCGGCCGGCCAGGCGGGCGTGCAACCGGAGTGGTTCTACAAGGGCGACGGCAGCACCGTCGTGCGCCCGGGCGCCGCCTTCCCGGTGCCGCCGTTTGCCGAAGATGCCGGCGAAGAGCCGGAAATCGGTGGCCTTTACGTGATCGGCCCGGACAGCAAGCCTTACCGCGTGGGCTTTGCGGTAGGCAACGAGTTCTCCGACCACATCATGGAGCGCAAGAACTACCTGTACCTGGCCCATTCCAAACTGCGCAGTTGCAGCTATGGCCCGGAAGTGCGCGTGGGCGAGTTGCCCCAGCATTTGTCGGGCACCAGCCGTATCCTGCGCAACGGCGAGGAAATCTGGCGGAACGAATTCCTCAGCGGCGAGGCCAATATGTGCCACAGCCTGGAAAACCTCGAATACCATCACTTCAAATACCGCCAGTTCCTCAAGCCCGGCGATGTGCATATTCACTTCTTCGGCACCGCCACGCTGTCATTTGCCGACGGTATACGTACCCAGGCCGGCGATGTGTTCGAGATCAGCCAGGCTGAGTTCGGCGCGCCGCTGGTCAACCGTGTCGGCAGCAGCGATGCGGCATTCGAACCCGGCAACGTCATCACCCTTTAAAGGAGAGCCTCATGAGCCAGTATCTCGGCCACAACTACATCGGCGGCCAGCGCAGCGCCAAGGGCAGCGTCAAGCTGCAAAGCGTCGACGCAACCACCGGTGAAGCCTTGCCCCAGGATTTCTACCAGGCCACCCCGGAGGAGGTCGACGCCGCCGCCAAGGCCGCCGCGCAGGCTTACCCGGCGTACCGCGCCTTGAGTGCCGCGCGCCGCGCGCAGTTCCTGGATGCGATCGCTGACGAACTGGATGCCCTGAGCGATAACTTCATTGAGTTGGTGTGCCGCGAAACCGCACTGCCGGCCGCGCGCATCAAAGGCGAGCGCGGGCGCACCAGCGGCCAGATGCGCTTGTTCGCGACCGTGCTGCGTCGCGGTGACTTCTACGGCGCGCGCATCGACAAGGCCCTGCCGGATCGCCAGCCACTGCCACGCCCGGACCTGCGTCAGTACCGCATCGGCCTGGGCCCGGTGGCGGTGTTCGGCGCGAGCAACTTCCCCCTGGCGTTCTCTACGGCGGGCGGTGATACCGCAGCGGCATTGGCGGCCGGTTGCCCGGTGGTGTTCAAGGCTCATAGCGGGCATATGGCCACAGCTGAGCAGGTTGCCAGTGCAATTATTCGCGCGGCCGAAGCCACCGAAATGCCGGCCGGCGTGTTCAACATGATCTTCGGCGGTGGCGTCGGCGAAGCGCTGGTCAAGCACCCGGCGATCCAGGCCGTGGGCTTTACCGGTTCGCTCAAGGGCGGTCGTGCCCTGTGCGACATGGCCGCGGCACGCCCGCAGCCGATCCCGGTGTTCGCCGAAATGTCGAGCATCAACCCGGTGATCGTATTGCCCCAGGCCCTCAAGGCGCGGGCTGAAAGCGTGGCCCGCGACCTGACCGCTTCGGTGGTGCAGGGGTGCGGCCAGTTCTGCACCAACCCTGGGCTGGTGATCGGTATCGCGTCGCCCGAATTCACGGCCTTCACCCAACAAGTGGCGCAACTGATCGGCGAGCAACCGGCGCAAACCATGCTCAACGCCGGCACCCTGGGCAGCTACGGCAAGGGCCTGGAAAAACTCCTGGCCCACGCCGGCATCCAGCACCTGGCGGGCAATGCCCAGGCGGGCAACCAGGCGCAGCCGCAACTGTTCAAGGCCGATGTACGCCTGTTGATCGACGGCGACGAAGTGCTGCAGGAAGAAGTCTTCGGCCCCACCACGGTGTTTGTCGAAGTCGCCGACCAGGCCCAGCTCAGCGCGGCCTTGCACGGCCTGCACGGTCAACTGACCGCCACGATCATCGGCGAGCCGGACGACCTGCAACAGTTCGCCGAACTCACGCCGCTGCTGGAACAGAAAGTCGGGCGCATCCTGCTCAACGGCTACCCGACCGGTGTGGAAGTCTGCGATTCGATGGTGCACGGCGGGCCGTACCCCGCGACATCGGATGCCCGTGGCACCTCGGTCGGCACCTTGGCCATCGACCGTTTCCTGCGTCCGGTGTGCTTCCAGAACTACCCCGACAGCCTGCTGCCCGACGCGTTGAAAAACGCCAACCCGTTGCGTATCCAGCGGCTGGTGGACGGCACGCCATCGCGCGAATCGCTGTAAAGCACGCCTGAGAACAACAACACTCCAGGAGGCACCATGTCGTTTCACGCTGTCACCACGCATCGCGCGCAACTGGGGGAGGGCCCGTTCTGGGACGCGCCCACCCAGGCGCTGTACTGGGTCAATATCGCCGGCAAACAGGCGCTGCGCCTGATGGGCGGGCACTTGCAGGCGTGGCAGTTGCCCGAGCATGTCTCGGCGTTCATCCCCTGTGAGAGCGGCGATGCGCTGGTGACCTTGAGCAGCGGCGTGTATCGCTTCGACCTGGCCACCGAAGCCCTGACGCTGCTGTGCGTGGCCGACCCGCAAGCGGGCAACCGCGGCAATGAAGCCCGTTGCGATGCCCAGGGCCGGCTGTGGCTGGGCACCATGCAGAACAACATCGGCGAGCAGGGTGAAGACCTGCCCATTACGCGACGCTCCGGCGGCCTGTTTCGCATCGATGCCGATGCGCGGGTCACGCCGCTGCTCAGTGGCCTGGGCATTCCCAACACCCTGCTGTGGAGCGATGACGGCACCCAGGTGCATTTCGGCGACAGCCTGGACGGCACGCTGTACCGGCACGGGATTGCGCCGGACGGCCAGCTGCATCCGGCGCACGTTTGGTTTGGCCCGCACGAACGCGGTGGGCCGGACGGCTCCGCCATGGACTCGCAGGGGTATATCTGGAATGCGCGCTGGGACGGCAGTTGCCTGCTGCGCCTGACGCCTGAGGGTCAGGTGGACCGCATCATCGAACTGCCGGTCAGCCGTCCCACCAGCTGCGTGTTCGGTGGCCCCAACCTCACCACTCTGTATATCACCAGCGCCGCCAGCCCGTTGGATCACCCCTTGGATGGTGCGGTGCTGGCCATCGAGGTCGACGTGCCAGGCAAGCCCTGTCACCGCTTTGCCGGTTAAACCCAAGACTTTGAAAAACAACAACAAGGAGTCACCCGTATGAATCGTCGTCGTGGTTTGCGTTCCCTGTGCTGCGCCGCTGTGGCGGTCTCGGCCATGAGCTTGAGCGGGCTGTTGCTGGCCGCTGAAGAAGTGAAGATCGGTTTTCTGGTCAAGCAGGCCGAAGAACCCTGGTTCCAGACCGAATGGGCCTTTGCCGAAAAAGCCGGCAAGGAACATGGCTTCACCGTGATCAAGATCGCTGTGCCGGATGGCGAAAAAACCCTTTCGGCCATCGACAGCCTGGCCGCCAACGGCGCCAAGGGCTTTGTGATCTGCCCGCCGGACGTGTCCCTCGGCCCGGCCATCGTCGCCAAGGCCAAGGCCAATGGCCTCAAGGTGATCGCCGTTGACGACCGTTTTGTCGACGCCAAAGGCGCCTTTATGGAAGACGTGCCGTACCTGGGCATGGCCGCGTTTGAAGTGGGCCAGAAGCAGGGCGCCGCGATGGCCGCCGAAGCGAAGAAACGCGGTTGGGACTGGAAAGACACCTACGCGGTGATCAACACCTTCAACGAACTCGACACCGGCAAGAAGCGCACCGACGGCTCGATCAAATCCCTGGAAGAAGCCGGCATTCCCAAAGACCACATTCTCACCGCCGCGCTTAAAACCCTCGATGTGCCCGGCAGCATGGACGCCACCAACTCGGCCCTGGTCAAGCTGCCCAGCGGCGCGAAAAACCTGATCATCGGCGGCATGAACGACAACACCGTGCTCGGCGGCGTACGCGCCACCGAAAGTGCCGGCTTCAAGGCCGCCAACGTGATCGGCATCGGCATCAATGGCACCGACGCCATCGGCGAACTCAAGAAGAAAGACAGCGGCTTCTTCGGCTCGATGCTGCCCAGCCCGCACATCGAAGGCTACAACACCGCGCTGATGATGTACGAGTGGGTCACCAAAGGCACTGAGCCACCGAAGTACACGGCCATGGATGAAGTGACCCTGATCACCCGCGCCAACTTCCAGGAAGAACTGACCAAAATCGGGCTGTGGAAATGACCGCTGCCGCCTTGCGATTCGACGGCATCGGCAAAACCTTTCCCGGGGTCAAGGCGCTGGATGGCATCAGCTTCATCGCCCACCCGGGACAGGTTCACGCCTTGATGGGCGAGAACGGCGCGGGCAAGTCGACGCTGCTGAAAATCCTCGGCGGCGCGTACATCCCTAACAGCGGCACGCTGCAGATCGGCGAACAGACCATGGCCTTCAAAAACGCCGCTGACAGCATTGCCAGCGGCGTGGCGGTGATCCACCAGGAGCTGCACCTGGTGCCGGAAATGACCGTGGCCGAAAACCTGTTTCTCGGGCACTTGCCGTCGCGCTTCGGCGTGGTCAACCGCAGCCAGTTGCGCAAGCAGGCACTGGCCTGCCTCAAGGGTCTGGCGGATGAAATCGATCCCGAGGAAAAGCTCGGTCGGCTGTCCCTGGGCCAGCGCCAGTTGGTGGAAATCGCCAAGGCGCTGTCCCGTGGCGCCCATGTGATCGCCTTCGACGAACCCACCAGCAGCCTGTCGGCGCGCGAGATCGACCGCTTGATGGCGATCATCACGCGCCTGCGCGACGAGGGCAAAGTGGTGCTGTATGTGTCGCACCGCATGGAAGAAGTGTTCCGCATCTGCAACGCCGTCACGGTGTTCAAGGACGGGCGCTATGTGCGCACGTTCGAAGACATGAGCGCGCTGACCCATGACCAGTTGGTGACGTGCATGGTCGGCCGCGATATCCAGGACATCTACGACTATCGTCCGCGCGCGCACGGCGACGTCGCGCTCAAGGTCGATGGCCTGCTGGGTCCCGGCTTGCGCGAGCCGATCAGTTTCAATGTGCGAAAGGGCGAGATTCTCGGCCTGTTCGGCCTGGTCGGGGCAGGGCGTACCGAGCTGTTCCGTCTGCTCAGCGGCCTGGAGCGCTCCAGCGCCGGGCAACTGGAGCTGTGTGGCGCGCCACTGCGCTTGCAGTCACCCCGCGACGCCATCGCCGCCGGCGTGTTGTTGTGCCCGGAAGATCGCAAGAAGGAGGGCATCATTCCGCTGTCCAGCGTCGCCGAGAACATCAACATCAGTGCGCGTGGCGCTCATTCCTCGTTCGGTTGGTTGCTGCGCGACGGCTGGGAGAAGGGCAACGCCGATCAGCAGATCAAGGCGATGAAGGTCAAGACGCCCAATGCAGGGCAGAAGATCATGTACCTCTCGGGCGGCAATCAGCAAAAGGCCATTCTCGGCCGCTGGCTGTCGATGCCGATGAAAGTGCTGCTGCTGGACGAGCCGACCCGTGGCATCGATATCGGCGCCAAGGCCGAGATCTACCAGATCATCCATAACCTCGCGGCCCAGGGCATCGCGGTGATCGTGGTGTCCAGCGACCTGATGGAGGTGATGGGCATTTCCGACCGCATCCTGGTGCTCTGCGAAGGCGCATTGCGGGGTGAGCAAACCCGCGAACAGGCGACTGAATCCAACTTGCTGCAACTGGCCTTGCCACGCAGCGTGGCGAACTGAGAGACGACTATGACAACCCAAGACAACGCGTTGCCCTCGGCACGCAAACCCCTGGATATGCGCGCACTGCTCGACAACTGGGCGATGCTGCTGGCTGCCGTGGGCATCTTTGTACTCTGTGCCTTGCTGATCGATAACTTCCTCTCGCCGCTGAACATGCGCGGGCTGGGCCTGGCGATTTCCACCGTAGGCATCGCCGCCTGCACCATGCTGTTTTGCCTGGCATCGGGGCACTTCGACCTGTCGGTAGGCTCGGTGATCGCCTGCGCCGGGGTGGTGGCGGCGATTGTGATGCGCGACACCGACAGCGTCATGCTCGGCATCGGCGCCGCGCTGGGGATGGGTTTGATCGTCGGGCTGATCAACGGCATCGTGATCGCCAAACTGCGGGTCAACGCGCTGATCACCACGCTGGCGACCATGCAGATCGTGCGCGGGCTGGCGTATATCTTCGCCGACGGCAAGGCGGTGGGCGTGTCCCAGGACCAGTTCTTCGTGTTCGGCAACGGCCAATTGCTGGGCGTGCCGGTGCCGATCCTGATCACCATCGTCTGCTTCATGTTTTTCGGCTGGCTGCTCAACTACACCACGTACGGGCGCAACACCATGGCCATCGGCGGCAACCCGGAAGCGGCGTTGCTGGCGGGCGTCAACGTGGACCGCACCAAGATCCTGATCTTTGCCGTGCACGGCGTGATCGGCGCACTGGCCGGGGTGATCCTGGCCTCGCGCATGACCTCCGGCCAGCCGATGATCGGCCAGGGCTTCGAGCTGACGGTGATCTCGGCCTGCGTATTGGGCGGGGTGTCCTTGAGCGGCGGGATCGGCATGATCCGCCATGTGATCGCGGGGGTGTTGATCCTGGCGATCATCGAGAATGCGATGAACCTGAAGAACATCGACACGTTCTACCAGTACGTGATCCGCGGCTCGATCCTGCTGCTGGCCGTGGTCATCGACCGTATGAAACAACGCTGAACCTGATCGTTCCCACGCTCTGCGTGGGAATGCATCTTGTGACGCTCTGCGTCACTTCTGAAGCGGGACGCGGAGCGTCCCAGGCGGCATTCCCACGCGGAGCGTGGGAACGATCATTACAGGTCCACAGGTTTAGTCGGCGGAGAATTTGAAAACGGTGTTCTGGGTATAAGTCTGCCCAGGGTTCAGGCGGGTCGAGGCAAACTTGGGCTGGTTAGGTGCATCTGGATAGTGCTGGGTCTCCAGGGTGAAACCACTCCAGTGCAGGTAAGTCTTGCCGCCTTTGCCCTTTACCGAACCATCAAGGAAGTTACTGGTATAGAACTGCACGCCCGGCTCCGTGGTGTAGAGCTGCAATCTGCGCCCCGACTCAGGATCATGCACCTCGGCCGCCAGTTTCTTCACGTCACCCTGGGTGTCCAGTGCCCAGTTGAAGTCGAACCCGCCTTGTTTAGGCTCGGCAAACTTGAGCTGCGGATGATCGGCCTTGATGTGCTGGCCGATCGGTGTTGGTTTGAGGAAGTCCATCGGCGTGCCTTTCACCGGCGCCACTTCGCCGGTCGGAATCAGGGTGGCGTTCACCGGCGTGTAATGGCTGGCGTGCAAGGTAGCCACTTGCTTGAGAATGTCGCCATTGCCCGCGCCGGCCAGGTTGAAGTAGCTGTGGTTGGTGAGGTTGAGCACCGTCGGTTTGTCGGTGGTGGCTTTGTAGGCGATGTGCAGTTCGTTTTTCTCGTTGAGGCTGTAAGTGACTTCGGTTTTCAGGTTACCGGGGAAGCCCATTTCACCGTCCTTGGACAGGTAGGTGAGGGTAACGCCCACCGAGTCTTTGCCCTTGACCTCGGCGGCCTTCCACACCTGCTTGTCGAAGCCTTGTGCGCCGCCATGCAAGGAGTTGGGGCCATCGTTGAGCGGCACCTGGTAGCGTTTGCCGTCCAGCTCAAAGGCACCGCCGGCCAGGCGATTGCCGAAGCGGCCGATGGTCGCTCCGAAAAACGCCGTGCCGGCCTGGTAGCCTTGCACGTCGTCGAAGCCCAGCACCACGTCGTCGACCTTGCCGTTTTTGTCCGGCACTTTCAGCGACTGCAGCACGCCGCCGTAGGTGATCACCGTGGCTTGCATGCCGTGGCTGTTGCGCAGGATGTACTGCTCGACGGCGGTGCCGTCGTTGGTTTTACCGAAGGGTTTGTGTTCGCTGGTGAGTCCTGCGGCCTGGGCGCCGCCGCTGGCGATCAACATGGACATGGCGAGACCGGACAACAGATAACGAGGGTGCTTCATGGTCGAACTTCCTTTTGTTGTTTTGAGTGGAATAGTTCTACTAATAGCGATATTTTGTCGGTTGGACAGCGAATTTATAGCCTTAAACGCCGTATTTGCAAAATAAAATAAGACTAATTGAGCGAGGCAACCTTTCATGACGACTCAACACGCGGTTTATCCCGACCTCGAAGGCAAGACCGTGCTGATCTCCGGCGGTGCTTCGGGTATCGGCGAATTCATGGTCCGGGCCTTCGCCGCCCAGGGCGCCAAGGTGGGGTTTGTGGACCGTGCGCAAAGCCAGGGCGAACGCCTGGCGGCGCTGTTGAGTTCGCGCGGGCACACCGTGGAGTTCGTCAATTGCGACATCACTGACGAGATCGGCTACAAAGCCGCTATCGGCCGCTTCGAACACTCATTGGGGCCGATCACCGTGCTGGTGAACAACGCGGCCAATGACGTGCGCCACACGCTCGAAGAAGTCGACTCGGAAATGTTCGACAGGCTGATCTCGGTCAACCTCAAGCACGCCTTCTTCGCCGCCAAGGCCGTGGTGCCGATGATGAAAAACGCAGGTGGCGGGGCGATCATCAACCTGGGGTCGGTGGGCTGGATGATGGCCTCCGCCGGCTACCCGGTGTACGCCGCCAGCAAGGCCGCCGCCCACGGCATGACCCGCGCCCTGGCCCGGGAACTGGGGCCGAGCCGCATCCGCGTCAACACGCTGGTGCCCGGTTGGGTGATGACTGAAAAACAACTGGCGATGTGGGTCGACGATGCCGCCAAGGAACTGATCAGCCGCAGCCAATGCTTGCCGGGCAGCGTACTGCCGGAACATATTGCCAATATGGCGCTGTTTCTCGCCTCCGATGCCTCGGCGATGTGCTCGGCGCAGAACTTCATTGTGGATGGTGGTTGGGTCTGAACCCAGCGCAATCGTCCAGACGATGCTGGTTTAAAAATGTGGGAGCGGGCTTGCCCGCGATATCCAGGTATCTACACATCTTTGTAGTGAGCGGGCTTGTCGAATCGTCGCACCGCCCGCGCTGGGTGGCGAAGCCGCCCCAAACCAGACGACCTGGTCTCATCTGGAACACTGCGGTGTACTTATTGGGGCGGCTTCGCCACCCAGCGCGGGACAAGCCCGCTCACTACAGGTAGATTTTCCAGCTTTTAGAAAGCTGTACCTATACCGCGATATCGGTGGGTCAGGAGCAGATGGGTTGATGACACGCCGCCATCGCGGGCAAGCCCGCTCCCACATTAAACAGTGGTGCTTATTCGATGGGTTCCCGCAACGCCAACCTTTGGTTTAGTCTGGAACGCTTCGTTGATCGCTTCTGGAGCAGTGAGCATGACCGAGTACGTACCCCCCAAGGTCTGGACCTGGGACGCCGAAAGTGGCGGCACGTTCGCCAGCATCAACCGCCCGATTGCCGGCCCGACCCATGACAAGGAACTGCCGGTGGGCCAGCACCCCCTGCAACTGTATTCCCTGGCCACGCCCAATGGGCAGAAGGTCACCATTCTGCTTGAAGAGCTGCTGGCCCTGGGGCACAGCGGCGCCGAATACGATGCGTGGCTGATCAAGATCGGCGACGGCGACCAGTTCGGCAGCGGCTTTGTCGGGATCAACCCGAACTCCAAGATCCCGGCACTGCTGGATCGCAGCGGCGCCGCGCCGATTCGGGTGTTCGAGTCCGGCGCAATCTTGCAGTACCTGGCGGAAAAATTCGGCGCGTTCTTCCCCTCTGAGCCTGCAGCCCGTGCGGAGTGCCTGTCGTGGTTGTTCTGGCAGATGGGCAGCGCGCCTTACCTGGGCGGCGGTTTCGGGCATTTCTATGCGTATGCGCCGAGCAAGATGGAATACCCGATCAACCGGTTCGCCATGGAGACCAAGCGTCAGTTGGACGTGCTGAACCAGCGCCTGGCCGTGAGCGAGTACATTGCCGGTGATGAGTACACCATTGCTGATATTGCGATCTGGCCATGGTATGGCGGGCTGGTCAAAGGCCGCTTGTACGGCGCGGCGCAGTTTCTGGCGGTGCATGAGTACACCCATGTGGTGCGTTGGGCGGAGGCCATCGAGGCACGGCCGGCGGTGCAGCGTGGGCGTAGGGTGAATCGGGTTTCCGGCGAGCCCGATGAGCAATTGGCCGAACGCCATTGTGCAAGCGACCTGGACTGAATCTGTGGGAGCTGGTTTGTCGGGTCGCCGCATCGCTGCGGATCGTTCCCACGCTCCGCGTGGGAATGCATCACGTGACGCTCTGCGTCACCTGTACACATTAAGCTGTCCTGCGGGACGCGGAGCGTCCAAGGCGGCATTCCCACGCGGAGCGTGGGAACGATCAACTGTGGGAGCTCCACATTCTCGAGCTATTTGTAGCGTTGCTCGAATACGCTTACCTGCTCCGGCTTGATCAATTCGAACGGCACCCACACCTCGGCTTCAATCGGCTCGCCCTTGATCATCCGCACCGCCGCCTGTACCGCCTGAGTCGCCTGGGCCTTCGGGTCCTGGAACACTGACGCCGTGAGCAAACCACGCTTGATCGCCGCCAAGCCATCGGGCAAGCCATCGATACCCACGATCGCCACGTCGCCCTTGGCTTTACCCGCCTGCTGCAGCGCCATGGCCGCGCCAATCGCCATCTCGTCGTTGTTGGCCACGATGGCATCGAATTGCGTGCCCGCCAGCAGCCAGTTGCTGGTCAGGTCCATGCCTTTGCTGCGTTGCCATTCGGCGCTTTGCTGCTCGACCACCTTGATCCCGGGAAAGTCCTTGAGCACCTGTTTGGCGCCTTCGGTGCGGTCATGGGTGGCGTTCTGCGCGAGGTCGCCCATGATGATCGCCACGTTGCCTTTGCCCCCGAGTTTTTCCGCGAGGTAGCGCATCTGCAATTGCCCGGCCTCGATGTCGTTGGACGCCACGGTGACCACGCCCTTGGGCAGGGTGCGCTCATCCGGGTGGCGGTTGACGTACACCAGCGGCGTCTTGGCCGCCACGGCGGCGCGGGTGATGTTGGCGGTGGCGCCGGTGTCGACCGGCAGCACGATCACCGCGTCGACTTTCTGGTTGAGAAACCCTTCGACCTGGTTGAGCTGGCGCACCACGTCGCCCTGGGCATCTTCGAACTGAATCTGCACGTCCTGCTGCTTGGCGGCGGCTTCCAGCCCGGTGCGTACGTAGGTCATGAAGTTGTCATCAACCCGGGCGATGCTCACGCCGATTCGATACGCGGCAAAGGTCCATTGGCTGAACAGCAGCAGCAGCGTGGCAACAAACAATGAATAGCGGTTCATAAGGGTGTTCCTTTTATTGTTATAGGGTGAATGCTTGGCGGAAACGCTCCAGCGCCAGGGTGCTGTCGCCGCTGGCCCAGCCTTCCAGGCCGACCACGCCGCGGTAGCCCATGGCATACAACGCCCTGGCGATGGCCGGGTAGTGGATCTCACCGGTGCCGGGCTCCTTGCGCCCCGGCACGTCGGCCACCTGGATTTCGCCGATGGAGGCACCCGCGCGCTGGATCAGCTCGATCAGGTTCCCTTCGCCGATCTGCGCGTGGTACAGGTCCAGGTTCAGCTTCAGGTGCGGGCTGCCCACGGCTTCAATCAGCGCCAGGGTGTCATCGGCGCGGGCGAAGGGCGTGCCGGGGTGATCGACCTCGGTGTTGAGGTTCTCCAGCAGAAACACCCGGCCAGCGTCTTCGCCCAGGCGCGCGATTTTTTCCAGGGTCTTGCAGGCGCTCAGCCACATGCGCCCGGTGGCCTGGCTGACGGGGTGAACCGGCAAGCCGCCGTCACCCAGGCCGGTGCCGTGCAGGTTGAGGCTGGGGCAGTTGAGTTGCTCGGCAATGCCCAGGGATTCGCGGGCGCTGTCGAGCAAATGGCGGATGCCATCAGGGTCGGTAAGGGTGCCGCTGATGTAGCCGGTCATCGAGGTAAAGTCGGCGCCGGTGGCGGCCAGGGCGCCGATGTCTTTGTCGGTCCAGTTCCAGATTTCGACGCTGAAGCCCAACGCGTGAATACGCTTCACGCGTTCGATAAAGGGCAGGTCGAGAAACACCATTTCGGCGCTCACCGCCAGTTTGAACGCACTCATCGCTGGGCTCCCGCGACGGCAACCGCCTTGCCGGTTTCGAACGACTCGATGCACGCGCGGGCAATCGCCAGGGCGGCGCGGGCGTCTTCGCCGCTGGCCAGGGGCTTGGCGCCGCTGCGCAGGCAGTCGACAAAGTGGTTGAGCTCGGCGACATAGGCGTCGCGCAGCAGGTCGGTGTCCATGCGCTGGGTGTCGGCCTGGATGCCTTGGGCCAGGTAGCGCACCAGGTCGCAATCGTTGAGGCTGCCCATGCTCAACATGCCCGCGCTGCCGAACACTTCGCCGCGTACGTCGTAGCCATACACTGCCTGGAAATTGGCCTCGGCGGTGGCAATCGCACCGTTGTCGAAGCGGATCGTGACCACGGCGGTGTCGAGCAAACCCTGGCGCTTGTAGGCCGGGGCGATCAGTGCGTCGGCCATCACAAACACCTGCACCGCTTCGGCACCGGGGTTGAGGTAACGCAGGGTGTCGAAGTCGTGGATCAGGGTTTCCAGGAAGATCACCCATTGCGGCGACGCGGCGGGGTTGTTCAGCGCCGGGTCGCGGGTCAGGGAGCGCAGCAGTTGCGGGGTGCCGATACGGCCGGCGGCGACGTCAAGGTGCGCGGTACGGAAACTCTTGGCGAAGCGCCGGTTGAAACCGACCTGCAAGGGCACGCGCGCATCGGCAGCGGCGGCGATGGCGCGGTCGGCTTCCTCCAAGGTGATGGCCATGGGTTTTTCGCAGAAGATGCCTTTGCCGGCGCGGGCAGCGCTGATCACCAGTTCGGCGTGGCTGCGGGCGGGGGCGGCGATGAGTACGCCGTCGATATCCGGGTCGTCGAGCAATTGCTGAGGGTCGGTGTAGACCTTGGCCACGCCCAGTTCAGCGGCGAGGCGAGCGGCCTGGCCGGGTGTGGGGTCGGCAATCGCCGCCAGGCTGGCGCCGGGAATGTGGCGTGCGGCTGTCAGGCCGTGAAAGCTGCCCATGCGACCCGCACCGATCAAGCCCAGGCGAATGTTCTGTGTACTCATGAGGGGACCCCTTGTTGTTATTGGCCTCAGGAACGTCCTGACAGGCAAGGGAGCAGGAGCAAGGGCTGTGCCAGTTTCCAAGCCATTGATATTCAACAATTAATAAATATCTATAAACAAAAAGTGTTCATTTTGATGACATGTCTATACTGACATGTCAAAAACATGAACATGGAATCTCCGGATGACCCTGGCGCTCAGCGTGCAAGACCTTGATTACCTGACGAACCTGGGCCCGGCGGCGTTGAATGACGGCCCGATTGCCGCCCTGGAGCAGGCGTGGCGTGCGTGCCTGGCCGGTCAGGCCGAGCGCCCGTTCGAAGTCCGCCAGGTGATCTGGGACTCGTGGCGGCGCAGCGTCGAAGCCGCTATCGACCCGGCGGACGACGCCTACCGCTTCGTCGCCCCCGCAGCGCTGGCGCTTACCCTGGCCACCCACCGCGTGCTGATCGCGGCCGCGGCGCAAGTCATGCACGGCTTGCTGGCCTACAACCCGCGCGGCCATATCAACCTCACCGGTACCGACGGCACCACGCTGTATTTCTGCGGGCTGGACATCACCCCGGTGGGCAGCCGCCTGCTGGAGTCCGTGCAAGGCACCAAC
This sequence comes from Pseudomonas cedrina subsp. cedrina, assembly GCF_001983175.1. Taxonomy (GTDB): domain Bacteria; phylum Pseudomonadota; class Gammaproteobacteria; order Pseudomonadales; family Pseudomonadaceae; genus Aquipseudomonas; species Aquipseudomonas cedrina. Next base: position 55,506 of record NZ_MNPW01000014.1, on the reverse strand, counting down.
TGCACCGGCCTGGCCCTGGCCGAGGACCGCCTGGTGTATGTGCTGGCCGAGGAAAATTTCGCCGTCGGCCTGCGCCAGCGCCGCATGCATTGCGCCGCCGCGCCGATCAAGAATGCCCAGGGCCAGACGCTGGCCATGCTGACCCTCACCGCCGAACCCGGCTGGTTTCACTTCCATACCCTCGGCACGGTGCAAGCCGCCGCCGACGCCGTCTCGCGGCAGATGGCCCTGCAAGGGTTGCTGGAGGAGCAGCAAACCGTGCTCGAAGTGCTCAACGAAGGCCTGGTGGTGCTGGACGAACGCGGCTGTATCAAGGCGCTCAACCGCTATGCCCGGCAACTGTTCGGCGTGGGCCTGGAGCTGATCGGTCGCCCGTTCCAGCAACTGGGCCGCAGCGAACTGGGCGAAGTGATCGGCGAGCCGGTCCGTGACCGTGATTGCACCTTCCACCTGCAGGACCGCAGTCAGCTGGCCTGCCTGGTCTCGGTGTGCCCGCTTGAGCAGGGCGGAGTGATCGTGTCACTGCGCGAAAACCGGCGCATTCGCGAAATTACGCGGCGCATTGTCGGCACCCAGGCGCGTTATACCTTCGACACCATCCAGGGCACGTCGCGGGCGATTCAGGATGCGTTGCACTTGGCGCGCATCGCCAGTCGCAGTGATTCAACCACGCTGATCCTGGGGGAAAGCGGCACCGGCAAGGAGCTCTTCGCCCAGGCCATCCACAACGCCAGCGAGCGTAGTAACGGCCCGTTTGTGGCGGTCAACTGCGGCGCGATTCCACGGGACCTGGTGCAGAGCGAGTTGTTCGGCCATGTGGAGGGCGCGTTTACCGGCTCGGCCCGGGGTGGAGCAGCGGGCAAGTTCGAACTGGCCGATGGTGGGACGATTTTCCTGGATGAGATTGGCGACATGTCCTTCGACGCCCAGGTCAGCCTGTTGCGAGTGCTGCAGGAAGGCGAGATCGCGCGGGTCGGGGCGAAAAGCGCACGGCAGGTGGACGTGCGCATCATCGCCGCTACTCACCGCAATCTCAGCCAGGCAGTGGCCGAGGGGGCGTTTCGCGAAGACCTCTACTACCGCCTCAATGTGCTGAACCTGACCGTACCGCCCCTGCGCATGCGCCGCGACGACATTCCGCTGCTGGCGCGGCACTTCCTCACGCGTTGCGCGCGCTCCTTGCGTAAATCGGTGCAGGGGTTCTCGCCGCAGGCGTTGGCCTTGCTCTCGGCCCATGGTTGGCCGGGCAATGTGCGCGAGCTGGAAAACGCCATCGAACGGGCAACCAACCTGGCCATGAGTGAGTTGATCGAGCCCGGCGATTTGCCGTTGGACACCAAGCCTCGCTCTCCGGCCCGCGCTTATGAATCGCAACCCACGCAAGACCTGAGCAGCCACGAAATGCACGCCATCGTCGCCGCGCTCAAAAACACCGGCGGCAATATCCGCCTGGCCGCTCAACAGTTGAACGTGTCGCGGGGTGGGCTGTACAACAAAATGAGCCGGTTTGGCTTGAGTGCCGGGGATTTTCGTCGCGGCTGAGATTCGAATGCGGTGGGCTTGCCTTTGGCGAGGGACTAGCGCGCGGGACGCAGCTGTAGAACTGGCAAAACGCGGACCCAATGTGGGAGCGGGCTTGCTCGCGAAGGCGGCGTATCAGACAGTGCATAGGTGACTGACAGGGCGCTTTCGCGAGCAAGCCCGCTCCCACATTTTTGACCGTGCCCAGGCAGTGGAGGAGGTGGGCTTCAGGCGCGCGGCATTATGCCGCAGCCCTGCCTGTCGAACCCTTGATACGCTGCATACACCAGCATGGAGGGTCGTTGCGTTTTGCACACCAGCACTTTTCATGGCGTTCGCTTTAAAGGAAATCGTTCCAACGCCAGCGAATCGGCTCCATTTGCGCTGCAGCTTAATTCTGGGATGGCGTGGGCAGGTTGTCTAATTGATAGTCAGCACTCAGGAGAGACCCCCAATGCCCCGAGAATATGAGCGCGTTCTGTCCGTCCCCGTGCCCCCAAGGTCCGGCATTACCCACCTTTACACGCCAATGAACCTGGCGGACGCTTTTGCGATTCGGCTTCCTGCGGGCACATCCGGCAATCCGGACTTGCTGGCTCGATTCATCCTGTCCCACCAACCCGCCTGGATCGGGTGGCTCCTGACGGTGCGGGACACCGTCGTTGTCTGTTTTGGTCTCAAGACAGCCAGGCATTTGGCATCCCTTGCTGGCCGGGTTGGCGCCTTCCAGGTCTACAGCACGGACCGCACTGAAATCGTGTTGGGCGAGGACGACGCGCACCTCGACTTCCGCATCTCGGTCCTCTGTTCTGAAGAGGTCGAGCCAGAAGGCGGCCGCCAACTGGTTTTTTCAACCGTGGTCCAGTGCCACAACCGCCTGGGTCGGGCCTACCTGTTCGTCATAGCGCCCTTTCACCGCTTGGTCGTCAAGGCCAGCCTGCGCCGTGCAGCGCGTATCGGTTGGCCTCTGGCTACCTGAGTCGGTTTGGCTTGGCTGTCGCGGATTTTCGCAGCGGGTGAGAGTTAGATGTGGGAGCTGGCTTGCCTGCGATAGCCATAGGTATCTACCCACCTTTGTAGTGAGCGGGCTCGTCCCGCGCTGGGTGGCGAAGCCGCCCCAATAAAGGCATCGCCGAACTAGAGGTAGAACCCGGCAGCCTGGTTTGGGGCCGCTTCGCAGCCCCGCGCGGGACGAGCCCGCTCACTACAGGGTGATTTTTCAGCCTTTGAAAGTTGTGTAGATACCTATGCTGCGATTGCGGTGTCTCTGTGCCCGATCAGTTGGCTGACCCTGCGCCATCGCAGCATAGGTATCTACACAACTTTCAACGGTGTGTGGCGAGGAGCTTGCTTGGCGGCCTTCGGGCCGACCGTTTTTTTTGGGTTTGACCGAGTACATATCCGTTGCTGCGGTAACGGCGGCTTAGGGTTCGATCGTTCCCACGCTCTGCGTGGTAATGCCGCCTGGGACGCTCCGCGTCCCGCCAGCCGCTGCAACTTTCGGCACTGGGGCAACCGGTGACGCGGAGCGTCACGGGCTGCATTCCCACGCGGGAGCGTGGGAACGAGCGTTGACCGCTTTTAAGCCGGTAGTGGTGAAGGCTTCAGGCACTCGATGGAGCGATCCACCGTGGTCCTGGCAATCTCCAGCAAATGCCACACCGCCAGAATCTTCGCCCGCTGGGGACTGTCCAGCGCCTCGCCGCAATCCAGCGCAGTCGCCGAAGCACTGTCGAGCAAGCTGGCGGTGTAGAGCAGGGCATCTTCGAAGCTCAGGTCTTCGTTGACTGAATGAAAGCCTTGGGTGGGCAGGTAGTGATCGATGGCGCGGTTGAAGGCGGCGCGGTCTTTGGCGGGATCGCGGGGTGGGTCGGGTAGGACTTTGTTCATGGTGCAGTTCCTGTCTGAATATCAAGGAGACGACACTTTTCGCGACTAAACGAAGGTGGCGGCTGTACGCAGGTTAGTCGACCGGTCAGAACAGGAACCCGGCGCGCCCGAGGGCGCCCTGCGCACAGCCACCATAGAGCTTCATGGGAGCATGCGCCTGTTCAGAATCCGGGCGACTAAACCCGATCACTGATGAGCAGTGACGGACCGCAGACTAGCCACCGATTCCAGCAGGCACAAGGCGGCAGGGATTGTCTAGGAAACGTCCTTCAATTAAAAGCGACAGGCCTTGCTGGCCTTTTACAAACCATGTCCAGATGCCACTAGCTGTAGACACCTATCGCTATCTCAGCGGTGCGACGATCGATCGTTCCCACGCTCTGCGTGGTAATGCCGCCTGGGACGCTCCGCGTCCCGCCAACTGCTGCAACTTTCGGCACTGGGGCAACCGGTGACGCGGAGCGTCACGGGCTGCATTCCCACGCGGGAGCGTGGGAACGAGCGTTGACCGCGTTTAAGCCGGTAGTGGTGAAGGCTTCAGGCACTCGATGGAGCGGTCTACCGTGGTCCTGGCAATCTCCAGCAAATGCCACACCGCCAGAATCTTCGCCCGCTCGGGGCTCGCCAGTTGCTCACCGCAATCGAGCGCCGTGGCCGAAGCACTGTCGAGCAAGCTAGCGGTGTAGAGCAGGGCATCTTCGAAGCTCAGGTCTTCGTTGACTGAATGAAAGCTTTGGGTGGGCAGGTAGTGATCGATGGCGCGGTTGAAGGCGGCGCGGTCTTTGGCGGGATCGCGGGGTGGGTCGGGTAGGACTTTGTTCATGGTGTAACTCCGAATTTTGAGTAAGGAGCCGAACCTGTCGCGACTAAACGAAGGTGGCGGCTGTACGCAGGTTAGTCGACCGGTCGGAGCCACCCGGCGCGCCCGAGGGCGCCCTGCGCACAGCCACCATTAAACTTCATGGGACCATGCGCCAGCTTCGAATCCGGGCGACTAAACCCGATCACTGATGAGCAGTGACGGACCGCAGACTAGCCACCGATTCCAGCAGGCACAAGGCGGCGAGGATTGTCTAGGAAACGTCCTGCAATTAAAAGCGACACGCCTTGCTGGCCTTTTAAAAACCATGACCAAATGCCACTAATCGGCGTTCTCCCGCGCATCTATGGCTTCAACTGCTTCCACTCAATCGAAAACCGCCCCAGGTACTTGCGCAACCGATCCGCATCATTGGGCTGCGCCTTGGCCTGGCGCGACACACCGAACAGCCGGCGGCCGGCGTCGGAGAGGCTGTCCGATTGGCGGCACACGTCGAGCACCGCCTTGAGTTGCAAGCGGTCGAACAGGTCCAGGTCGGCAGGCAGCAGCGCATCGGGTTCCGACAGCCCCCAGGCATATCGCAGGCGCTGGATCTCGGCGTCGACCTGGGCTTCGTCGATACGCCCGCTGTCGGCCAGGGTCGCCATGCGTGTGATGGAGGCGGACAATTCACGAAAGTTGCCCAGCCACGCCGCTTCGCTGGAGCAGGCAAACGCCAGGTAACGGCGCCGCGCCTGCAGGTTGAAGCGCACGCGGCGGCCGTTTTCGCGGGCGTGGCGCTCCAGCTCGAAATCGATATTGGGTTCGATGTCTTCGCGCCTGCCCGCCAGGCCCGGCAGTTCAAAGGTCCACAGGTTGACGCGGGCATACAGGTCTTCGCGAAACAGCCCCTGGGCCACTCGCTCGCGCAGGTCGCGGTGGGTGCCGGCGATGATCAGGAAGTCGCTGGCCACTTCGCGGTCGGCGCCCATGGGGTAGAAGCGTTTTTCTTCGATGGCCTTGAGCAGCATCGCCTGTTCATCCGCGCCCAGCTCGCCGATTTCATCAAGGAACAGCATGCCGCCATCCGCCGCGCGCAGCAGCCCGTCCCGGGCGTTTTGCGCGCCGGTGAACGCGCCCTTGATGTGCCCGAACAACGCCGACATCGCGCCATCGCCGCGCAGGGTGGCGCAGTTGACTTCCACGAAGCGGCCTTGCAATTGATGGCGGCTGCGCTTGAGTTCGTAGATGCGCCGGGCGAGGAAAGATTTACCCGCGCCGGTGGGGCCGATCAGCAGCATCGGCGCCGTGGAGCGCACGGCCACGCGTTCGATCTGCTCGATGGAGGCATTGAAGGCGCTGTTGCGCGTGGCGATCCCCGACTTCAGAAACGCCAGGCCTTCCAGGCGCTGGTGGGCGAAGCGCGAAGCGATGCGGTCGTAGCGCGACAGGTCGAGATCGATCAGGGTGTGGGTGCCGGTTGCCGGCGCGGTGTCGTCGGGGCGGCGGCTGGGCGCGGTCTGGATCAGGCGGGCGGGCAGGGTGCGTGCCTCGGTCAGCAGGAACCAGCAGATCTGCGCCACGTGGGTGCCGGTGGTGATATGGACCAGGTAGTCCTCGCGTTCGGTGTCGAAAGCGTAGGCACTGGTGAAGTCATGCAGCGCGCCGTAGACCTCTTCGAAATCCCAGGGGTTGCTCAGGGGCATCGGGTGCAGGCGCACCTCGGTGGTCGGCGAGATTTGCTGGATGTCGGCGCGCACCCGCTCGGCCAGGATGATGTCACGGGTGTCGATATCGTGGATCAGTTCCAGGCGATCGATCTGCAGGTTGTCTTGCTGGCACAGGCCGACGCTGGGGCGCCAATGGTTCCAGCGGTTGGCGGCCTTGCCGACGCGATCCAGCTTGGACCCGATAAATCCGATGGCGACTGTACGCTTGTGTTTCATGGCTGGACCAAAATATAAGAGGCGATATGAAAGGATAGGAATTTCCGGTTGGGGTTGTCATGAGGTTTCAAGTCATTTCGCCTTATCTCCTTGGAAATTACTTGTAAAACAGCCGGTTAAATTATTTCAGCACAGCAGCAACAAACCTGGCACGCCCGCTGCTATACCCTCACCAACGCCGCAGCGCCGGCTTTTCAAAAAAGAATCGAGATCATGCAAGACACCACCTACCAACTGCTGGAAGTCGCCAACGGCAAGCCGATCAAGCTCTGGACCGAGGGCGTGCCCGTGGAGCCCGAGGCCCGCCAGCAACTGATGAACACCGCTAAGATGCCGTTCATCTTCAAGCACCTGGCGGTGATGCCGGATGTGCATTTGGGCAAGGGCTCGACCATCGGCAGCGTCATCCCCACCGTGGGCGCGATCATCCCGGCGGCGGTGGGGGTGGACATCGGCTGCGGCATGATCGCCGCGCGCACCACGCTGACTGCCGGCGACTTGCCCGACAACCTCCACGCCCTGCGTTGCGCCATTGAAGCCGCCGTGCCCCATGGCCGCACGCGCAGCCGCAAAGGCCGTGACAAAGGCGCCTGGGAAGACGTGCCGGCCCAGGCCGATCAGGTATGGGCGGCGTTGCACCCGCGCTTCAAGGCGATCACCGACAAGTACCCGCAACTGGAACGCAGCAACCATCGCCAGCACCTGGGCACCCTGGGGACCGGCAACCATTTTGTCGAGGTGTGCCTGGATGAAGCCAACCGCGTCTGGTTCATGTTGCACAGCGGCTCGCGTGGCGTGGGAAACGCCATCGGCAACCTGTTTATCCAGTTGGCCCAGGCGGATATGCGCCAGCACCTGGCGAACCTGCCGGACCGCGACCTGGCGTATTTCGAAGAAGGCAGCCAGCACTTCGACGACTATGTGCAAGCGGTGGGCTGGGCCCAGGATTTTGCCCGGCAGAACCGCGAGTTGATGATGCGCGCAGTGGTCCAGGCCACGCGCCAGGTACTGGGCAAGCCGTTCGAAGTGGCGCTGGAAGCGGTGAACTGCCATCACAACTATGTGCAGAAAGAGCGGCACTTCGGCGAAGACATCCTGGTCACGCGTAAAGGCGCGGTGTCGGCCAGGAAGGGTGAGTTGGGGATTATTCCGGGTTCCATGGGCGCCAAAAGCTTCATCGTGCGCGGCCTGGGCAACGAAGAGTCGTTCTGCTCCTGCAGCCACGGCGCAGGCCGCACCATGAGCCGCACCAAGGCGAAGAACACCTTCACCGTGGCCGACCAGATCCGCGCCACCGCCCATGTGGAATGCCGCAAGGACGCCGATGTGATCGATGAAATCCCGATGGCCTACAAGGACATCGACCAGGTCATGCACGCCCAGCGCGAGCTGGTGCAAGTGCTGCACACCTTGCGTCAAGTGGTGTGTGTCAAAGGATAAAAGGGGCCAGAAGATGAACAAAGCACAACGCCACTCGCTTAAGGATGACTATGCAACAGGACGTGATTGAACTCGACGGGGCCATCGGCGGTGGCCAGGTATTGCGCAGTGGCCTGAGCCTGTCGATGGTGACTGGCCGGACCTTGAGTATCAAAAACATTCGCGCCAGGCGCAGTCGGCCGGGCTTGATGCGCCAGCACCTGACCGCCGTGCTGGCGGCGGCGCAAGTCTGCGGTGCCAAGGTGCAGGGGGCGCAATTGGGCTCGCAAACCCTGCTGTTCGAACCTGGGGCGATTCAAGGCGGTGACTACCGCTTCAGCATTGGCACGGCCGGCAGCTGCACCCTGGTGCTGCAGACCGTACTGCCCGCGTTACTGCGCGCACCCACCGCCAGTCGCGTGACGATTTGCGGTGGCACCCATAACCCGCTGGCGCCGCCCGTGGACTTCCTGCAGCGCGCCTGGCTGCCGCTGTTGCGAGGCATGGGCGCGCGGATCGAATTGAATCTGAACCGTTATGGCTTTGTGCCCGCCGGTGGCGGTGAGTTGGAGGCGTTTATCCAGCCCAGCGTGCTGTCGCCGTTGCAGCTGGTGCAGCGCGGCAACCTGCTCGAAGCCCGTGCGATAACGCTTAACGCCGGGTTGCCGGCCCAGGTCAGCGAACGCGAGTTCAAGCGCGTGCGCCAGCGTTTGCCATTCGACGCCGCACAGTGCCTGCCGGTCGAGATTGACCCCCTTCAAGGTCCTGGCAATGTGCTGATGCTGGAATACGTCCACGCCCATGTCACTGAAGTGTTCAGCGCCTTCGGCCTGGCCAACCTGCGCGCCGAAACCGTGGCCGACCAGGCGATCGACCAGGCCGTGGCGTGGCAAGCAACCGACACGGCGGTGGGCGAACACCTGGCCGACCAATTGCTGTTGCCGATGGCATTGGCCGGTGGCGGTCGTTTCACCACGTCGCACATGAGTGACCATCTGCACAGCAATATGCGCGTGATCCAATGCTTCCTGCCCATGATGATCGACAGCCACGTGCGCGAAGAGGGCGGCTTGCTGATCGAGTGCCGCGCCCGCTAGAGGTTCTCCGAAGTCACGATGTGCGGCGGTATGTACACCCGATGCCGCGCCGGGTCGAACGCTTCGGCGCTCTGCAACTCCACCATCAACGCCACCAGCGCCGTGGCGGTGAGCCCTGGTTGGGAATCGATCACCACATCCACCAGGCCCCGGCTCAGCGCCTGGCGCGACAGCTCGGTCGACTCCTGCAGGATGCAACACAGTGCCGGGCGCTTGGGCAACTGCGCCAGGGCGCTGATGATGCCGTCGCCGCCGCCGCCCACCACGCACAGGCCGCGCAGGTCGCGGTGGCGGCTGATCAGGTCGAGGGTGGCCTCTTCGGTGATGTCGCAGTTATCCAGGTTGATCAATGGTTCCAGCGGCTTGAGCCCGGGCGCGTGTTCCGCCAGGTAGCCGTGCAAGCCTTCGACCCGCGCATGGTGGCCGAGAAAACGATGGCCGCCGAGCAGGATCCCCACGCTGCCTTTGCGTGCGCCGCAGGTGCGCGCGAGCAGCCAGCCCATGGTGCGGCCGACCACATGGTTGTCCTGGCCTACGTAGGGTTCATCGGCGCGTTCGTGAATGTCCGAGAGCAAGGCCACCACCGGCACGCCGGCCGTGCGGATCTGTGCCAGGCAGGCGTTGATCAGTGGATGGGCGAAGCTGACCACCGCGAGCCCGTCGCACTTCACGGCCAGGTGCTCAATTTGCGCGACGATGGCGGCGGGGGTGCGATCGGTGATGTATTCGAACTCGCAGCTCAGGTTGGCGCCGGCGTGCTGCTCGGCGGCCTCGCTGATCGCCTGCGCCAGGCCGGCGTAGAACGCCTGGGCGGTGGCCAGCAACAGGATGCCGAAGCGGTAGGTCGGCCGGCGCTCGCGAATACGCTGGCCGATCAACCGCGCCGCAAAATAGCCCACGGCCTCGGCGGCCTGGACCACCTGTTCGGCGGTCTGCGGATTGACCGGCGCACGCGCATTCAATACGCGGTCGACGGTGGCCACGCTGAGCCCGGCATGGGCGGCGACGGTGGCGATGGTTGGGCGCTTTTTGTTGTTCATGGCAAGCCCTTTGAGCGTCTTGATAGAAAACTATCAAGCCCCGCTGGGCCTGGATGATAGCTTGATAGGGAATGGATTCAAGGCCTTGAAGGCGAATAAGCCGTTCTCTATCGTCTGTTTCGTACAGCACAAGAAATCACCCGCTTGCGGAGAACAATAACAATGTCTAAATACACCGCTCACACCGCCCGGCGCGACTACAGCCTCACGGGCCCCGAAGCCGCCCGCGCCTTCGATAAAGGCCTGGTCTCGGCCCAGTGGTACCAGTCGCCCATCCCGCGCAAACGCATGAAAGAACTGATGCAACGCCGCGACGCCCCGGCCTTGCTTGACACCGCCCTGTGGGTCGTCGCGCTGTTCGCCAGCGGTTTTGGCGGCTACTGGTTCTGGGGCACCTGGGCCTGCGTGCCGTTCTTCGTGGCCTATGGCGTGTTGTACGGCACCGCGTCCAACCCGCGCTGGCACGAAACCGGCCATGGCACGGCGTTCAAGACCCGCTGGATGAACGACGTGCTGTATCAGGTCGCCAGCTTCATGTGCATCTTCGAACCCCATGTCTGGCGCTGGAGCCATGCCCGCCATCACACCGACACCATCGTCGTCGGGCGAGACCCGGAGATCGTCGAGCCGCGCCCGCCGAGTTTGCTGATGATGTTCCTCAGCCTGTTCAACCTGCCCCTGGCCTGGAAGACATTCAGCGGCGTCGCGCGCCATGCTGTCGGCCGGATGAGCGCCCAGGAGGCGGACTTCATCCCGGCATCCGAGTGGCCCAAAGTGTTCCGCGCGGCCCGCGTCTGGGTCGGCCTCTATGCCCTGGTCATCGGCGCCGCCCTGTACCTGCACAGTTGGCTGCCGCTGATGCTGATCGGCTTGCCGAGCGTCTACGGTGCCTGGCTGGGTTACCTGTTCGGCCTGACCCAGCATGTCGGCCTGGCCGAAGACGTGCTCGACCACCGCAGCAACTGCCGCACCATCTACATGAACCGCGTGCTGCGCTTTCTCTACATGAACATGAACTATCACCTCGAACACCACATGTACCCGATGGTGCCGTACCACGCCCTGGCGCAACTGCACGAAGAAATCCGCGACGATTGCCCGCCGCCGTACGCCAACCTGTTCGAGGCGTACAAGGAAATCCTGCCGACCATCTGGAAACAGCGCCGCGACCCCAGCCATTTCATCCAGCGCCCGATTCGCGCGCGCGCCGAACCGGCCGCCAACGCCGCGGTGCGGGCAGAAGCCACTGCCAGCTGACTCCCAGCCAATAACAAGAGAAAACGCCATGAACGATCAATGGATCGATGTCTGCGCCGTGGGCGAAATAGACGAAGAAGACGTGCTGCGCTTCGACCATGGGGCGCACACTTATGCGGTGTATCGCTCGGCGGACAACCAGTTCTTCGCCACCGCTGGCCTGTGCACCCACGAAAACGTCCACCTAGCCGACGGCCTGGTGATGGACCACATCATCGAGTGCCCCAAGCACAACGGGCGCTTCGATTACCGCAACGGCCAGGCCATGGGCGCGCCGGTGTGCGTCAACCTCAAGACCTACCCGGTGCGGGTCGAAGCGGGGCGGGTGTTGCTCGCTGTCACGGCCGGATCATGAGCGAAGCACTTGCAAGCCACGCCCTGATCATCGTCGGCGCCGGGCATGCCGGAGGCCGTGCGGCGCTGACGCTGCGCGAAGAAGGCTACGCCGGGCGGCTGATCCTGATTGGCGATGAACCGCACTTGCCCTACGAGCGGCCACCGCTGTCCAAAGGCGTGTTGCAGGGCACGGCGGACCTGGCTGGATGCAGCTTGTGCGACAGCGTGCGGCTGGCCGAGCTGGGCATCGAGCACATTGCCGGCAACCCGGTGACTCATCTGGACCCGCAACACCATCGCCTGCAACTCAATGACGGGCAGTGGCTGCCCTATGCCGGCCTGTTGTTGGCCACCGGGGGCAGGGCGCGACGGTTGCCCCAGGAGCAGGCCCATGTGCTTTACCTGCGCACCCATGATGAAGCGCTGGCGTTGCGCAGTGCATTGCAACCCGGCACGCGGCTGGTGGTGGTGGGCGGTGGCTTTATCGGCCTGGAAGTGGCCGCCACCGCACGCGGCCTGGGCTGTGAAGTGACAGTGCTTGAAGCCGGGCCGCGCTTGGCGGGCAGGGTATTGCCGCCGGTTATCTCCCAGGCGCTGTTGGAGTTGCATCGTCAGCATGGGGTCGACGTACGTTTGAACGTGACGTTGGAATCCATCCAGGCCGACGCTGTGCTGCTGGCGGACGGGCAGCGGCTGCCCTGCGATCGGGTGGTGGTGGGCATCGGCATGCAGCCCAATGTCGAGCTGGCCACGGCGGCCGGGCTGGACGTGGGGCAGGGCATTCGCGTGGATGCGCAGTTGCGCACCAGCGCACCCGACATTTATGCCGCCGGCGACGTGTGCGAGTTTCGCCTCGGCGGCCTCTACCAGCGCCAGGAAACCTGGCGCAACGCCGAAGCCCAGGGCCGGCATGCGGCGCTGAGCCTGCTGGGGCGTGAGGCACCGTTCGAGGCGCTCCCCGGTTTCTGGTCCGACCAGTACGACTGGGGGTTGCAGACCGTGGGCGTGATCACGCCCTTGACGGTCAGCCGCACCTTGCCCGACGGCGGCCTGTTGCTGTTCTACCTGGATGCCGATCGCCATTTGCAAGGCGCCTGCGGTTGGGCGCGCGGCAACAGCGTGGCCAAGGACATCAAGCTCTGCGAACGCCTGATCAGCGCGCGTCTGCCACTCGATATCGCCAGCCTGGCCAACCCCGAGCTGTCCCTCAAACAATTGCTGCGAGGCTGATATGCGTCAATTTCTGGTGTTCCAATCCTTGTGGGCCATGCAGACCGAACCCGGCCCCCTGGACGCTCAACTCGACCGCATCAAGGCCGCCGGTTTCGATGGCATTACCGATCACTACTGGCAACCCGCCGAGGTGGCGCGCCTGCATGCCGCCGCCTCGGCCAGGGGCTTGCAGATCGAAGGCCAGTTGTTTCCACAATCAGTGGATGACCTGGCGGCCGCGCTGGAAGTGATCAGCCGCTATGGCTGCCACCACCTCACGCTGCAAGCCGACGTGCGCCCGCGCACCCAGGCCGAAGCCGCGCGGCTGGTGGAGGGCTGGCAACGCCTGGCTGAACAGGTGGATTTTCCGGTCCTGCTTGAAACCCATCGCTACCGGCTCACCAACGACCTGCTGTTCACCCTCGACCTGCTGGCCCAGATGCCCGACTTGAAACTGTTGGCCGACCTGTCCCATTACGTGGTCGGCCGCGAACTGCCGGAGCCTGGCGCGGCTGAAGACGATGAACAGATCCGCACCATCCTGCGCCACAGCTGGGGTTTCCATGGCCGCGTGGCCAGCAGCGAACAGGTGCAGGTGTCGCTGGACTTTGCGCAGCATCAAGCCTGGGTGCAGCGCTTCACCGAGTGGTGGCGCTACGGGATCGAAGACTGGCTGGCCCGGGCCGAGACGCCGCAGAGCCTGTCGTTCACCTGCGAACTGGGCCCGCCGCCCTATGCGATCACCGGCGCGGACGGCCGTGAAATCAGCGACCGCTGGGCCGAAGCGCTGAAGCTGCAGACGTTGATTCGGCATGTGTGGCAAAGCTGCCAGACATTGCCCTGAACTGTAGTGAGCGGGCTTGTCCCGCGCTGGGTGGCGAAGCCGCCCCAAACCAGGCGACCCGATTTTTATCTGGAGCTCGGCGGTGTCTTTACTGGGGCGGCTTCGCCACCCAGCGCGGGCGGTGCGACGATTCGACAAGCCCGCTCACTACAGCCAGCAAAAGGTTGACCGCTGTACTGGACTGTCCCCACGATTTGTGAACAATGGCGCCCTGCGTTTTTCCACTGAGGGTCCCATGCCTGAAACCACTGTCGAATTGATCCAGACCGGCCCTGAAGCCGCCGAGCTGATCCGCAATCTCTACCAGTATTACGCCTATGAGTCCTCGGACTGGGAGCAGGAAGATGTCGAGGCGGACGGCCGTTTCTACATCCATGATGAGCACCTGGACCGTTATTGGCAGGACCCGCAATGGAGTGCCAACCTGCTGTTGGTCGACGGCTATATCGCCGGTTTCCTGCTGATCGAGGGCAGCGAACTGCCGGGCATCGATGCGCTGGAACTGGCAGACCTGTTCATCCTCAAGCGTTATCGGCGCAAAGGCATCGGCCGTGCCATCGCCAGCCAGGTGCTGTGCAGCGGCGAGGCCGATTGGCTGGTGCGCTTTTATGACCAGGATGAAGTGTCCCAGGCATTCTGGCGCACGGTGCTGGATAACCTGCCGCGCCCGGTGCAGACGCTTGAGTTGGGGGACGAGCCGCAACTGGTGAGTTACCTGATTACGCGGGTGTCGCTGCATTAAACGCCTGCTGCATCGCCTGTGGCGGTTGCCCGAATGCGCGCAGAAACGCCTGGCGCATGCGCTCGCGGTCGCCAAACCCGGTTTCGCGGGCGACCACCTCGACCGGGTGGCGACTGGTTTCCATCATCGACCGGGCGGCCTCCACCCGCAGGGATTCGATGGCCTTGGCCGGCGTTTGTCCGGTTTCTTCGCGGAATACCCGGCTGAACTGGCGCGGGCTGAGCCGGGCGACATCGGCCAGGGCCTCCACCGAGAGGTCGTGGGTCAGGTTCTCGCGGGCGTAGGCCAGGGCCAGTTGCACGCGGTCTGACTTGGGGTCCAGCTCCAGCAGCGCCGACAACTGCGACTGTTCACTGCCGCGGCGTTGGGCGATCACCAGCTTGCGCGCAATGCGCCGGGCGAGGTCGCCGCCCAGGTCGTTTTCCACCATGGCCAACGCCAGGTCCACGCCGGCGCTCATGCCCGCGCCGGTCCACACCTGGCCGTCGACGACGAACAGCTTGTCTTCTTCCAGGCGTATGTGCGGGTAGCGCTTGCGAAACGCCGGTGCGTGAATCCAGTGCGTGGTGGTGCGCTTGCCTTCCAGCAGGCCGGCCTCGGCCAGCACGAAAATACCCATGCACAGCGAGGCAACCCGTCGCGATTGCGCGGACGCGGCCTTGACCAGCTCCAGCAGGTTGGCTTCCGGCAGGCGGAATTCCAGGTAACCACTGACAATCAGTGTGTCGTAACCCTCGGGCCGGATCGGTGTGGTATTCACCGAAAATCCCTGGGAGGTCATCACTGCGCCGCCGCTCTCCGAGACCAGGTGAAACTCATAGGCCGGCTCGCCGCGCAGCAGGTTCGCGCACTCGAACACCGAACCCAGGCTGAGGCTCAGGGATTGGAAGTTCGGGTAAACCATCAGCGCAACGCTGTGCATCGTCATTCTCCAAGGGGCGCGGGAGAGGCGATTGTCGGCGCGTACCGGGTAAACGGCAACTGCCTTCGCGTCATGTCCGGAATCCTTGCGCATCTGACATTGTGCGAATTTTGCCCGGCTCCTAACATCCCCTCAACGAACTAGACGACTGGTCTAATCGGACGGGGTGAAGCATGAACAGCGAAACTAAAAGTGCACGGCAGGCCATTCTGGACACGGCGCAGTTGATTGTCGGGCGCAAGGGATTCTCCGCGGTGGGCCTGAACGAAATACTGCAAGCCGCCGACGTGCCCAAGGGTTCGTTTTATCACTACTTCAGCTCCAAGGATGCGTTCGGCGTTGTGCTGCTCGACCACTACTTCGACCACTATGTGCACGGCATGCAGCAACTGTTCGACCAGCCTGGTTTAACCCAGCACGCCAAGTTGATGCGCTATTGGGACTGCTGGATCGACAACCAGACCGGCTGCACCGACGCGGGCAAATGCCTTGCCGTCAAACTGGGTGCCGAAGTGTCAGACCTGTCAGAGCCGATGCGCCTGGCCCTGCAGCGCGGCACCGCACGCACCATCGGGTTGCTCGCCAAGGCCTTGCAGGCGGGCATCGAAGACGGCTCGATAACGCTTGCGCAACACCCCGAGAACCTGGCCCAGCGCCTGTATGCGTTGTGGTTGGGGACCAGCGTCATGAGCAAGATCACCCGTACATCGGCGCCTTTCGACGAGGCGCTGCGGTTGACCCGACAGTTGTTGGGCCAGCCTGACCACACCGACACTCCCACCTATCGAGGCACTGGAAAATGAAAGTATTAATGGTACTGACCTCTCACGACCAGCTCGGCGACACCGGGCGCAAGACCGGCTTTTGGCTCGAAGAGTTTGCCGCACCCTATTACGCGTTCAAGGACGCCGGCGCCGACGTGGTGCTGGCTTCCCCGGCCGGCGGCCAGCCGCCGCTGGACCCGGTGAGCGACCAGCCGGACTTCCAGACCGAACAGACCCACCGTTTCGCCGCCGACCCGGCCGCGCAGCAGGCCCTGGCCACCACGCTGAAGCTGGAGCGCGTCAACGCCGATGACTTCGACACCGTGTTCTACCCAGGCGGCCATGGCCCGCTGTGGGACCTGGCGGAATCGCCCGTCTCGATCGCGCTGATCGAGTCCTTCGAGCGTGCCGGCAAACCGATCGGCTTTGTCTGCCACGCACCGGGCGCCCTGCGTCACGTCAAGGCGGTCAATGGCGAGCCGCTGGTCAAGGGCCGTCGGGTCACCGGTTTCTCCAATTCGGAAGAGGCCGCGGTGGAGCTGACCGACGTGGTGCCATTCCTGATTGAAGATGAGTTCAAGCAACTCGGCGGCCACTATGAGAAGGGCGCTGACTGGCAATCCTTTGTGATTACCGATGGTTTGCTGGTCACCGGGCAAAACCCTGGCAGCTCCAGCGATGTGGCTAAAGCCCTGCTGAAACTCACCGCGTAAGTTAATCAAATCGCTTGATTCATTGGCGACTTGCATAAGTCGCCAATGCTTCAGCGCGTCCGCCATTTGGAAAACCTTAGATGACAAACTCTATTTTAAGTACCCCGGTAAAACTGGGTCACCACACACTCGACAACCGTATCGTACTGCCGCCGTTGACGCGCCAGCGCAGCGCCCAGCCCGGCGATATCGCCACCGACTTGATGGCCGAGTATTACCGCCAGCGTGCCAGTGCCGGTTTCATGGTCAGTGAGGGCACGCAGATTGAACCGCGTGGCCAGGGGTATGCGTGGACGCCGGGCATCTACAGCCCGGCGCAGATCGACGGTTGGCGCAAAGTCACCGACGCGGTGCATGCCGAAGGCGGGGTGATCTTTGCCCAACTGTGGCACGTCGGCCGGGTGTCGCATAACGCTTTGCAGCCTGATGGCGCTGCGCCGGTTGCACCTTCTGCGATCCAGGCGCTGCAGGCGAAGGCCTTTATCGAAACCGCGCCAGGTGCGGGTGAGCTGAAGCAGCCGCCAGTGCCGCGTGCACTGAGCGTCCTCGAGATCGAGGAATTGATCGAGCACTACGCACAGGCGGCACGCAATGCGCTGGATGCGGGGTTTGATGGGGTGGAAATCCACTCGGCGAACGGTTACCTGGTCAATCAGTTCATCTCGGCCCACGCCAACCAGCGCGATGATGAATATGGCGGCTCCCTGGAGAACCGCCTGCGTTTCCTGCGCGAGATCGTTGAAGCCGTGACGGCCGTGGTCGGGCCGGAGCGTCTGGGCGTGCGGTTTTCACCATTGTTCAGCGGCACCGACCAGGACCGGGTGTACATCGGCCTGGTGGAAGAAGACCCGCACCATACCTACATCGAAGCGATCAAGGTGCTGCAAGCGTCCGGTATCGCCTATGTGTCCATTGCCGAAGCCGACTGGGATAACGCCCCGGTGCTGCCCGAATCGTTCCGCCGCGCGGTGCGCGAGACCTTCAGCGGACGGATCATCTACGCTGGCCGCTACACCGCCGAGCGCGGCGCTCAGTTGGTAGAAGCAGGGCTGGCGGACTTGATCGCGTTCGGGCGGCCGTTCATTGCCAACCCGGATCTGCCACAGCGGATTTTCAACGGCTGGCCGTTGAACCCGCTGCGCACGGAAGGGATGTATGGGGGCTCGGAGAAGGGCTACACCGACTACCCTGCATACACCGAACGATAGAAAGCGGTGCTCTCGTTGATCGTTCCCACGCTCCGCGTGGTAATGCATCCCGCGACGCTCTGCGTCACCTGCACGCATTGAGCTGTGCGGCGGGACGCGGAGCGTCCCAGGCGGCATTTCCACGCAGAGCGTGGGAACGATCAATGTGTGTTGATCCCGGATCAACTGACCCGCAACACAATCTTGCCGATATGATCGCCACCCTCCATCCGTGCATGGGCCTGGGCGGCGTCGGTGTATTCGTACACTTTGTCGATGATCGGCAGGCAGCGCCCGGCTGTCAGTACCGGCCACACGTACTCGCGCAGTTGGTCGGCAATCGCGGCTTTTTCTTCCCTGGTGCGCGCGCGCAGCAGCGAGCCGGTGATCACGGCACGTTTGCCCAGGATACTCAGCAGGTCCACATCATTGGCTTTGCCGCCACCGAGGAAACCGATCATCACCAAATGCCCGTCCATACCCAGGGCCTTGAGGTTGTTGTTCAGGTAGGAGGCCCCCATGATATCGAGGATCACATCCACGCCTTTGTCATCGGTTTTCTGGGCGATGACCTCGGCAAAGTCCTGCTCACGGTAATTGATCGGCTCGGCACCCAACCCGGCAATCGCCGCGCACTTGTCGGCACTGCCGGCGGTGGCGAAGGCCTGGATGCCGAACTCGCGGCACAGCATCAAGGCGGTCGTACCGATGCCGCTGGTGCCGCCGTGGATCAATACGCGTTGGCCGGTGTGCGCACCGCCGAGGCCGAACAGGTTGGCCCATACGGTGAAGAAGGTTTCCGGCACGGCGGCGGCCTGGATCCAGTCCATGCCCTCGGGGATCGGCAGGGCCTGGCCGGCCGGCACGCTGCAGAATTGCGCGTAGCCGCCGCCATTGGTCAGGGCGCAGACTTTGTCGCCAATAGCGTATTCGCTCACGCCATCGCCCAGCGCCACCACTTCACCGGCCACTTCCAGGCCTGGAAGCGGGCTCATGCCGGGTTTCATCGGGTACTTGCCGGCGCGTTGCAAGGCGTCAGGGCGGTTGACCCCGGCGGCGTGCACGCGGATCAGGATTTCGCCGGGGCCCGCCACCGGCACGTCGGCCCGGCGTGGTTGCAGCACTTCGGGGCCGCCGGGGGTGGTGATTTCGATCTGGGTCATTTCTTGTGGAAGCGTCATTTCAGATTACCTGCAGCGATGAGCGTATGGGTTGGGACCGTGTCGAGCGGCCGGCGGTTCAGCGCAATCATGCCCCATTCCAGGGCCAGGGCGACCACGATGGCGCCGGCCGCGATCATGAACAGCAACGCGTGCTGGCCGCCGCTGCTGTTGAACAGCACCGAGTAGGCGAACCCGGACAGTGCCTGGAACGTGGCAAAGGAAACGGTGGCGCGGCTCCACGCCACCTGTTGCTGGTGATGGTCGGGCAGCAGTTCATGCACCCGCGCCAGCGCCAGGGGCACGATGCCCGGCGGGAAGGAACCGAGAATCACCGCCAGCACCGCCAACGCGATAAACGAGCCGGCGAACGGCAACAGGCCGAGCGATATCGCCTGCACCACCAGCACCCAACGGATACTCTGGCGGGCGCCGAGTCTATCCGCAAGAAAGCCGTAGGTCACCGGCCCCGCAATCGCGCCCAGGCCGTACATCACCCAGATCATTGCGCCGATGTGCGCGCCGTCGCCCAGGCCACGGGCCACGTAGTCCACCAGGAACACCATCGCCGGCACCAGGCCCGCCGCCATGAACGCGTACTGGGCAAACAACAGGTACACGCCAGATGGCGTGCGCGCTGAAACGTGCGCAGGTGCCGGTGCCTGATGAGGTGCGCCGTCGGGCCAGGCAAACCAACTGGCAGCGGTCAATACCAGCGCCAACAGGCCCAGGCCAAACCAGGTCTGCTGCAAGCCCAGGCTCAACAGTGGCGGCACCAGCGTGCCGGAGCCGGCGATGCCCAGGCCGATGCCGAGAAAGATCGCGCCGCTGGCCAGGCCCCGGCGTGCCGCCGGAACATGGGGCAGCACGGTGGCGGCCACCAGCACCATGATCGCGCCACCGGCAATCCCCGACAGCAGGCGCCAGGCGAAAAACCACACCACCGACAGTGGGAAGCCACAGGCGAAGAACGCCAGGGGCACCGCCACCATCATGATGCGCAGCGCGGTTCTGTTAGAGGTGCGCTGGGCAATGGGTCGTCCGATCAGCGCGCCGATCAGGTAACCCACCAGGTTGGCGGCACCGAGGTAGACCACGTCACTGGCCGAAAACCACTGGGCCTGGATCAAGGACGGAATCAACGGCGTGTAGGCGAACCGTGCCAGACCAATGCTGACCAGGCTGGCGCACAGGCCGGCGAAGATGGGCAGCCAGACGGCGCTGCGCGATGGAGCGGGGGTGTCGAACATGGTGGCTGTCCTGAAATTTTTCTCTGGTGCCCAGCATAGCCATGTTGGTTGATGCAATAATGCTGCGATTTAGCGTCACGATGATGCATATATGCAGCACTGGGGAAACTTATGAATTGGGACGATGCGCGGATGTTCCTGGCGGTGTGCCGTGAATCCACGCTGCGTGGCGCCGCGCGGGTGCTGGGGGTGGATCAGGCCACGGTGGGCCGACGGATCAACGCCTTGGAAAAATCCCTGGGTGCCACTTTGTTCCTGCGCACCTCCGAGGGCTACGCGCTCACCGCCTTAGGCGAAGCCGCCTTGCTCTCGGTGGAAAAGATGGAGCGCTCAGCCCTCGACCTGGAGCGCCAGATCCAGGGCCTGGACGATCGCCTGACCGGCACCGTGCGGGTCAGCACCACCGACTCCCTGGCGATCGATTTCCTGATCCCGGCCATTGCCCACCTGCACGACAAGCACCCTGACGTGCGCGTGCAACTGGACGCCTCCACCCAGATCCTCAGCCTGGCCAAGCGCGAGGCCGACATCGCGGTGCGCAACCAACGTCCGGACAACCCCGACCTGATAGCCCGACGCATCGCCCGCTGGCCGGTGGGGCTGTTTGCCGCGCAGCGCTACATTGACCGTCATGGCGCGCCCGAACCGGGCAGCCTGTTCGAGGGCCACGACCTGGTGGTCTACCAGCCCTACCTGCAAAGCCACAAAGACCTGGCCCTGGCCTGCGAGCCCGTGGGCCGCGGGCGCATTGTCGCGGCCTTGAGTTCCAGCCTGCTGATACGCCGAGCCATCGCCGCCGGCATTGGCGTCGGGGAAATCCCGGTGTACACCGGCGAGCGCGACGGGCTGGTGCGCCTGTGGCCGGAGCGCACCCGGCCGCTGCCGTATGACGTGTGGCTGGTGACCCACGCCGACCTGCGCCACACCGCGCGGGTGCGGGTGGTGATCGATGAAATCGTCGCGGCGTTTGCCGGCACCCAGGAGTGAGGTCAGCACAGGCTTGCAAGCGTGCGTGGAGCGCTGTCGACACAATCGAGGTGTGTGTCAACCAACCGAGAGCACCTATGAACGAATCAAGAAGTCAGGACCTGGGGCTGTTGTTTTTGCGGGGCAGCGGGGCGCTGTTCCTGCTGTGGGTACACGGGTTGCCCAAACTAATCGACTACAGCGAACAACTGACGCTGATCGAGGACCCTTTTCATTTGGGTGCCCACATCACGCTGTGGCTGGCGATCTTTGCCGAAGTGCTGTGCCCGCTGCTGATCATTGCCGGGGTGCTGGTGCGACTGGCGTGCTTGCCGATCCTGGCGGTGTTGTTGATCGCCATGCTGGTGGTGCATCCGCAGTGGTCATTGTTCGAAGGGCAATTCGGCTGGCTCCTGTTGATCATTTTCACCAGCGTCTTAATTGCCGGGCCCGGGCGCCTTGTCCTCAGTCGGCGTTTCTCCTGAACAAAAAAAGGCCGGGCAAGCCCGGCCGAAATAAGGAGAGGGTGGTGCAGGGTTTTCAGCGGTTGAGGAATGCCAGCAGGTCTTCATTCAGGGCCTGGGCATGGGTCACGGCGAAACCGTGCGGGGCATCCTTGTAGACTTTCAGTTCGGCACCCTTGATTGAAGCGGCCGCCGCTTTGCCGGTGGTCTCGAACGGCACGATCTGGTCGCCGTCACCGTGGATGACCAGGGTTGGTACGTCGATTGTGGCCATGTCCGGGCGGAAGTCGGTCTCGGAGAAGGCGGTGACGCAATCCACTGTCGACTTGAGCGACGCCAGCATCGCGATCTGCAGGGTTTGCGTCAGCACGCCTTCGGAGACTTTCTGGCCCTTGTTGATGCCGAAGAACGGCGTGTTGAAGTCAGCAATGAACTGCGCACGGTCCTTCAACAGCCCGGCCTTGATGCCGTCGAACACTTCTGTCGGCACGCCTTGCGGGTAGTCCGGTTTCTGCCCGAACAGCGGCGTCACCGCGCCCAGCAGCACCAGGCCGGCCACGCGCGCGCTGCCATGGCGGGCGATGTAGCGGGCCACGTCGCCGCCGCCCATGGAGAAGCCCACCAGGGTCACTTCCTTGAGGTCCAGGTGTTCGATCAACTGCGCGATGTCGTCGGCGAAGGTGTCGTAATCGTTACCGGTCCACGGCTGGTCCGAGCGGCCGAAACCACGACGGTCGAACGCAATGGTGCGAAAGCCGCGGCTGCTCAGGTATTCCATCTGGTATTCCCACATGTCGGCATCCAGCGGCCAGCCGTGGCTGAACAGTACGGGCTTACCGCTGCCCCAGTCCTTGAAGTAGATCTGGGTACCGTCTTTGGCAACAAATGTGCTCATGGAAAACTCCTTGGGTAGCGGGGAAAAACTCAGCGTCACTATTGGTGTAAAGCGTACGCCGGGCTTGTATGGGTGTGCTTGGTTGGGGTCACCAACTGAATTTAAGCTCGACCCCCAGGTAATTGCTGTCATCACCACCGGCGTCGCGCAGGGTCTGGCCGACGTCGTAGTGCACGGCTTCGACAGCGCCGGTGAGGTTGGGGCTGAACACATAGTCGGTGCGCAGTTGTGCGTAGGCACCGGTCCAGCGATCACCCTGGCCCGCCGTTGCGGCCACTGGCAGGTTGGGCTGGGTGTACACGGCATCGTCGGTGGTCTGGCGCCAGAGCAAGCCGATGGCGGTTTGCACGCTGAGCCTATCGATCGGCTTGACGGTGATCGACGGCTTGACGTGAATCAAGTTGCTGTAGCCGGTGTAGCCCGCCAGGGAAAAGTAGTAGCCGTTGGGGAACAGCGGGTTGAACGTGCCGACGCTACCATCGCCGGCCTTACGGTCACCCGAGGCGATGTCCAGTTGCAGGCCCACGCGCGGTTTCCAGGCCAGGCTGTCGAAGGTGTAGCCGGTACGACTGCCGCCGGCCCAGGCGCGAATGTCCTTGCTGCCCACCGAACCCCTTTGCAGCATCGCTTCGATGTCCCAGTCAAAACCCCTGGCCGCGCCGCCCAGGCGTGCGTCGAACAGGTGGCGGGTCTCGTCGCCGTCCGCGTCCAGGTAGTGCGCGGCGCTGCGTTCATACACGCCGTAGTAGGCCGACAGTTCGTTCTTGCCGCCCACCAGGCGCTCGACCCGCACCAGGTGAAAACGCGCGTCGCTGTTGGACTTGTCGTCGAAGTGCCGTTCGTCCTGATACTGCACCGGCTGGCTGGTAATGCCGATGAAGCGCCAGTTGGAGGTCTCCCAGTCGGCCCACAGCGCATCGAAGGATTGCCGCACATTCGGGCCGTCCCGCGATGAGATGAAGCGCTGCAGGTCGAAGGCGAAATCCTGGCGCCCGAGCCGTACCTTCAGCGTGCCGCTGCTGAAGGCATTGACGTACTCGGCAAAGGCCAGGCGAAGGTCAACGCGGTTCTGGTCGGCGCCGCCAATCGTGGTTTTGTCGTAGGCGCGCACGTCTTCGAGTTGGGTGAACACCCGCCAGTTCTGGTTCAGGTGCAGGTCGGCATGCACCTGGAAACGCTGGATCAGGTAGCGATCACGCTTCACGTCGCGTACGCCGAAACCACTGGCATCGTTCATCTCGAAGCGCTCGCGCAACGTCGCGCCCAGGGACAGATAGGTGAACGGGTCGGCACTCGACAGCGGGATGTACTTCAAGTTGTCCAACGGTTGCGTGCGCAGCGCCGGGTTTTGCAGCACCGACCAGTCTTCCTGCCAACGGTTGGCCTTGATCGCCGGGCGTGTCGCTTGCTCGTCGGCGTGGACGCTGCCGGCGAGCAGCGGCCACAGCACGGCCAGGCTCAAGCCTGCGCGACGCTTCATTTTGCCGCGTTGAGCTGATGAATTTCCGCGACGTAGCCGCCCGGGAACTCGACCAATGCGCTGCGCCGGCCTTTGCTGTCGAAGGCGGGCACCAGCACTTTGGCGCCGGAGCCGGTGGCCTTGCCCAGGGTGGCCGTCAGGTCAGCCACTTGGTAACCGGTGGTCTCGTGGCCGAACGGGTAGGGCAGTTGACCGTTGGTGACCAGCACCGCCATGCGCCCGAACGGCGACTCGATGTCGACACGGCGATAGCT
This sequence comes from Pseudomonas cedrina subsp. cedrina, assembly GCF_001983175.1. GTDB lineage: Bacteria > Pseudomonadota > Gammaproteobacteria > Pseudomonadales > Pseudomonadaceae > Aquipseudomonas > Aquipseudomonas cedrina. Next base: position 31,348 of record NZ_MNPW01000014.1, on the reverse strand, counting down.
GCCGCCGGCTTGGCCGATATCGACGCCAGGGGCGTGCTTGTCATCGGCCAGGACTTTGCCGTGGGAGAAGCCCGTAAAGGCTTTGACAAAGGCGTCGGCGCGGTCTGCGCTGAGGTACACGCGATTTTCCGGCACGGTCTGGAACGCGGCGTAATCCGGGGTCTTGGTGTGCCAGTAAAGCTGCATGTTCACACCGCCCGGCCACTGCACCACCGCATCACGCCCGATCGGGTCGGGGAAGTCGCTGACGATCACCGCCGCACCGTTTTCACGGGCGGCCTTGAGCGCGACGTCCATGTCCTTGACCAGATAGCCATTGCGCTCCTGGCCGAACGGGTGTGGGATCGGCGTGCTGAAACCAAACAGCGACACCGTGCCGGCCGGGGTCTGCAGCAATTGCGAGGTGGTGCTGCTCGGCACCGGCAGCACATTCACCACCACTTGGGCGGTGCTTTTGCCACCAAAGGTCGCCAGGAAACTCTGGGCAAAGCGGTCGACATCGGCCGGCGCGACGTAGACGTGGCTGGTGTCGTATTGCGGCGCCACGGTCACCGCGGGTGTTGCGGCGAATGCGCTGCCCATGATCTGCCCGGCCAGCAAGGTCAGGGCCAGGGAAACCTTAATCACGCGTTTACACATGCTTACTCTCCAGCGCTATGCCTAGGATCGAAAGCCGTGAGCTTAGGGATGCGCCAGCGGGGCGAATTGTACAGGCGTGCTTGATTGAACGATTCAGCGTCCAGGCCGGTCATCTGACTTCCAGTATCCGATTTTCACAGGTGAACGAAATGGCCAAGACTTACAGCTACGCCGCCCAGAACGCCAAGGATTCCCTCAAGCCTTTCACCTTCGAGCGCCGCGCGCCGGGGGCGGACGACGTACAGATCGATATTCTCTATTGCGGCGTCTGTCACTCCGACCTGCACACCGCGCGTAACGAGTGGAACAACACCCTGTATCCCAGCGTGCCCGGCCACGAGATCGTCGGTCGCGTCACGGCGGTAGGCAGCAATGTCAGCAAGTTCAAGGTCGGTGATTTGGCCGGCGTGGGCTGTATGGTCGACAGCTGCCAACAGTGTGCGTCCTGCGCCGAAGGCGAAGAGCAATACTGCGAGAACGGCTTTACCGGCACCTACAACGGTCCGGTGTTCGGCGGTGAAAACACCTTCGGCGGCTACTCCGACAGCATCGTGGTCAAGGAGAAGTTCGTACTGCGCATCTCCCACGACGACGCGAACCTGGCCGCCGTGGCGCCGCTGTTGTGCGCGGGCATCACCACCTATTCGCCGCTGCATCACTGGAAGGTGGGCCCCGGCAAGAAAGTCGGTGTGGTCGGCCTCGGTGGTCTCGGCCATATGGCGGTGAAAATTGCCCATGCCATGGGCGCCCATGTCACGTTGTTCACCACCTCACTCAACAAGCGCGAAGACGGCCTGCGCCTGGGCGCCGACCAAGTGGTGGTGTCGAAGAACCCGGACGAAATGGCCAAGGTCGCCAACAGCCTGGACTTTATCCTCAACACCGTCGCCGCGCCGCACGACCTCGACGCCTTCCTCAACCTGCTCAAGCGCGACGGCACCATGACCCTGGTCGGCGCACCCGACAGCCCGCACCCGTCGCCGACGGTGTTCAACCTGATCTTCAAGCGCCGCAGCCTGGCGGGTTCGTTGATCGGCGGTATCCAGGAGACCCAGGACATGCTCGATTTCTGTGCCAGACACGGGATTGTTTCGGATATTGAGATGATCGATATCCAGGCGATCAATGAGGCGTATGAGCGGATGCTCAAGGGTGATGTGAAGTACCGGTTTGTGATTGATATGGATAGCCTGAAGAAGGAAAGCCAGGCCGCGTGATCGCACGAGCGGCACTGCCCTATGGGGAGCTGTCGAGCCCCAGCGAGGCTGTGAAGGCGGCGGCACTGCTGGCATTTTTTTCGCCTGACCCACCGCTTTCGCAGCCTCGCTAAAGCTCGACAGCTCCCACAGGGGATCGGCTGTGTGGGTGGGATTTGCGGTTTAGCGGCTGACGCCATTTTCGGCAGCACCGCAACTCAACTGTGGGAGCTGTCGAGCCCCGGCGAGGCTGCGAAGGCGGCGGCATTGCTGGCATGTTCGTCGCCTGACACACCGCTATCGCTGCCTCGCTAAAGCTCGAGAGCTCCCACAGGGGATCGGCTGTGTGGGTGGGATTTGCGGTTTAGCGGCGGGCGCAATATCAGCAGGAGCTGGCGTATGTGGTACAGAGCGGCCCGGCCAAGCTTCTCAATGTGCGCTGGCGCAACTCGACCTTGCGTCGGGACTTCAGCACCAACGAGTTTGACGAGAACCGGTTGATCATCAGTTATCCGCTGTCGTTGTTGTAGTCAGGGCCGCTGCGGCTTCACCGACGTACCGAACGTGTTGCCCATGCGCACGCTGGTCGCCGCCGGGGTGGATAAACCCACCGCGTTCGGCGGCCGTTTTTCGATGGGGATGTTTTGCGCTTCGCGGTTTTTGCTGGCGGCCTTGGTCGCATTTGTGTCATTGCCCATCTGCTGGCTCAGGCAACCATAGTTGGGTGCCTTATACCCGTCCACCGTGACTTCGGCGCAGCTGTCGGCGTGGGCAAACAGGGGCAGGGCGGCGCACAGCATCACGCTGGCAAAGGTCGTTAATAGCTTCATCGGGCCTCCTGGCGGGCCCGTAGGAGTGGCCCGGTAAGGCTTGAAAGTCTAGCGCAGCGGGCCTCTCGTCACCGTGATGTTTTTTTTGCTATCACCGTAACATCAGGTTCATAAACTGGCCTCAGGATGACGGTTTTCTAGGGCGCGTCGGCCGTGCAGCGATGCAGAGCAGGGGGTGAATGGGGAGTGTGGAGGCGCGCCGCATGCGCCCTGGTCTTGCTGTTGCTGCTGGCTGGCGGCCGTGCGGCGCAGGCAGAGTCGCCGTTGTTGACCTTGGATTTGCCGGCGCAAGACCTGGAACACGCCCTGCAAGCCTACAGCCGCGCCACCGGGATGGCGGTGCTGGTGGACCGCGAATTGACGCGGGGCCGGCGTTCTATTGGGGTGCGCGGGCGTTTTACGGCGCAAGAAGCACTGGCGATGTTGCTGACAGGGAGTGGCCTGATGGCACGTTATGCACGCAGCGATGCGTTCACCTTGCAGGCGCCGCAGCTCAGCCAGCCGCCGCCCACCAAGGGCGCGGCGGCTCGCAGCGCCGCGCGGATCAACAACAGCTACGCGACGGCGTTGCAGCAAGCGATCGAGACCAGCCTGTGCCGTTCGCCCTTGACCCGCCCCGGCAGTTTCCGGGCGCTGGTGCAGGTTTGGGTGAACCCGGACGGGGTGATTGAACACAGTCGGCTGGTCAGTTCCACCGGCGATGAACAACGCGATGAAGCACTGGTACGCAGCCTGGCAACGGCACGGGTGGAACGCCCGGCGCCGAGCTCACTGCGTCAACCGGTGACTTTACTTCTGATGCCTGACACAACGGGAACACGCATGGAATGCACAGCAGCAAAAGGAGCCTGGGGCGGATGAAAAATACCGGGCACAGTCCGATGGTCAGCTTGTTCCTGGCCTCCTACGAAGACTTCAAGGTGCGTTTGCGCAAGCGCCTGGGCTCGGAAGACCTGGCCAACGACGTGCTGCACGAAACCTACCTGCGGGTCGATCGCATGGACGTGCCGGCGAACCTGCAACAGCCCAACGCCTATCTGTATCGCATGGCCTTGAACATCGCCGCCGACCGCCGTCAGGCCGACGCGCGCCTGCTCACCGGCAGCGAAGTGCAAGAGCTGCTGCAAAGCGCCGACGAAGCCCAGGACCCATCGCGGGTAGTGGGTGGCCAGAAAGAAATCCAATCCCTGGTCAAGGCGCTCTACGAACTGCCGGCGCGCCGCCGCAAGATCCTCATCGCCGCCCGCCTGGAAGAAGCGCCACACCTGGAAATCTCCCAGCGCTTCGGCATTTCAACGCGCATGGTCGAGAAGGAAATCAAGGCCGCCCTAGGCCATTGTGCCAAGCGACTGGAAAGAAAAGTGATTCAGCGGTTCGGTCCCGGGGCCGGAAAACCGTCTTAGTGTCGAGTCCCTGATAAATCCGTGAGTACGTGCGCGCTTGAATATTTTTAACCTCTCCACCGCCCGGCCATCTAACGCCAGCCCCCTGCACGATGAAGCCCGTGACTGGCTGGTCCTGCTGACGTCGGGCCGGGCCACCGTGGCCGATGCCAAGGCCCTGAAAGCCTGGTGCGCCCGAAGCCCGGAGCATGCCCAGGCGTTCGAGCAGGCCAAGACTTTGTGGCAGCAGTTGGCGCCGGCCCTCGATCAAGTGTCGCAACCGCGCAGCTTCGGCCGGCGTGCCTTCCTGGGCGGTGCGATTGCCGCTTCGGCGGCCGTGGTGATGGTGCGCGTCGGCGTGCCGGGCGGCTTTGCCGGGCTCACGGCCGACTACCGCACCGAGGTCGGCGAGCAGCGCCAAGTGTTGTTGAGCGAGGGCGTAAGCCTGGAACTCAACACCCAGACCCGCATCAGTCGGGTAGGGCAGGGCATCGAATTGTTCGAAGGTGAAGTCGAGGTCGTCGCCCACGTTGCACAACCGCTCAAGGTCCAGGCTGGCGAAGGCTGGGTGAGCGCGGCCCAGGCGCGCTTCAATGTGCGCAATACCGACCAAAATGTCTGCGTGACCTGCATCGAGGGTTCGCTGTCGGTGGACATTGCCGGTCGCAGCGTGCGTCTGGACGGTGGACGGCAACTGACCTATGGCGCTGCCGGGGTCAGTGAAGTGACCACGGTAGACACACAGCCCGTGGTGGCCTGGCGTGAACAGGTGCTGGTGTTCAACAACGCCACGCTGGCGACGGTGGTGGATGAGATCAACCGCTATCGGCCGGGGATGCTGGTGTTGCTCAATAAAGAACTTGGCCAGCGCCGGGTGCAGGCGCGGTTCAGCTTGCAGCAACTGGCGGGCGTGGCGTTGTTGATTCGCGATGCGTATGGCGCCAAGTGTACGGAGTTGCCGGGTGGGGTGGTGTTGTTGAGCTGACTCACTTCAACGGCCCCATCACCTGTCGATACCGCTCAACTCCCTGTGGCGTCTGTCGTACCAGCTTGATCTCCAGCCCCGTTGGATCTTCACGCCGATTGCCGCTCAACTGCCGCCAGCCCTTGTCCGTCTCCCATACGCGCACCTGCAAGTCAATGACCCCCGTCAGCACCACCACCCCATCCTTCGCCGCCGGCAGCGGATACCGGTCGCGTGTCGGCGCGGCTGCCCGATACAGCGAATCGCCCTTGAGCCACCAGCGCACCCGTTGCAGCCCGTCCCCGGCAACCGGGGCGCTGCGGATCACGTCCAGGCGAAAGCCCTTGCTGTCGGAACTGCGCACCGTGACCGCCGCCAATCCCTCGTCGCTCGGTGCATCCGGGGCCGTCAGTTCGACGCTGGCCCGCAAGCTGATATCGCGTTGCATTTGGTTGAGCGCGCGCAGCAACACCTCGGTCTGCTCGGTACTGGCCTGCAGGTGCTGGTCGGCGCGGGTCACGCTGTCGAGGCCGCGCCAGGCGATCAGGCTGACCAGCGCCATCAGCATGATCGCCACCATCACTTCGATCAGGGTGAAGCCTTGTTGGGATCGGTTCATGGCAGGGCTTCCACGCGCATCAGGCCGGCGGCGTCGCGTTGCAGGCTGAGGCTGTGTTGCCCGTCGGACAACACCACCCGCAGCGGTGGGTTGATCCATTCGGCGTTGAGCACCAGGGTTTGCCGGGGTTCGAGAGTGATCTGCATCGGTGTGCTGTCCCATAGGCGCGGGCGCAGTTGGCTGTCACCCTGGAAGGCTTCCACGTTCGTTCCATCATCACTGCGGCGGTTGAAGCGGAAGCCCTTGGCGTCGGCGCGCCAGGTGATGGGGCGGCCGTCGGCGTGGGCTTCGGCCTGGGCGACTTGCAGCAGTTGGCTCAGGCGCTCGGCATCCTTGCGCAGCAGGTGCAGCGGGTCGGGCTTGATGGTGAGGCTGATGGCGGCGCTGGCGATGCCGATGATCACCAGCACCACCATCAGTTCGATCAGGGTGAAGCCTTGCTGTTTCATCGTGCGTTTCCTGGAAACTGGGGAGTGTGTGAAATAAAAGCGTGCGAATTGACCCTGTAGGCTGGTGCGACGGACAAACAGGAGGTCCTGCCCATGACATTCGCCCCTCGTTTCACCCTGGCCCACGGCGTGCAGGCGCTGGGTGTGCTGGCGGCCTTGGCGGGCGCGGCGGTGTGGATGCCGCTGCTGCTCACCAGCGCCGAGTCCCACACGCCCAGCGCCACGCCCCAGGCATTGGCGGCGCGCAGCGATAACCCGGCGCTGCAATGGTTTTCCAATGCGCCGACGGCGCTGCAGGTCAAAGTGACCGGCGTGCTGGCGGGCGCGCGTGGCGCGGTGGCGATCCTCAGCCTTAACGATGGGCCGCCGCGCAGTTTCCTGTTGGGCGAGCGTCTCAGCCCCGGCGTGCGGCTGACCGCCATCGAAGGCGATGGGGTAGAGATAGAACGCGGCGGCGAGAAGCTGCGCGTCAACCTCGAAAAGTTGCCGCAGGGGCCGGCGCTGCCGCTGCTCACTCGGCCATGACCTGGGTGTCCAGGCGCGCCAGGGGCGGTGCTTCGCGGCTGGCGTCGAGCACTTGCAGATTGATCTGAAACAGGCGGCCATCGGCGTTGATGGTCTGTTCGCAGCGCAGTTTCAGGCGGCCTTGATCGCACTCGAAGGTTTTCTTGCCGCTGCGCAGGTGGCCCTCCAGGCGTAGCTCCGCCAGGCGACTCTGCGCCGCCAGCAGGGCGATGGATTTGTCGCGCAGCAGGCCGTTGCTCTGGGCCATCAGCCCGGCCACGCGCACGGCGGCGGCCATGGCCACGGCAATGATCGCCAGCGCCACCAGCACCTCGATCAGGGTAAAACCTTGCTCCTTGCGACGGCCGTACATGGCGCTCTCAAAGCCGGGAAACAGGCCCGCAGACTAGCGCCGGCAGTTGACCGATTGGCGACCGAAACTCCCGAGCATTTTCAATACGACTGACATGTGTTCTTGCAACACTGCGCCCCCATTGCACTCAAGCCAAGGAATGTCGAGATGGATATCGCACGCCTAACGTCACCGCTGCCAGGCCCTCGCGGGCAACGTGGCTTCACTTTGATCGAGATCATGGTGGTGGTGGTCATCCTCGGGATCCTGGCCGCGATGGTGGTGCCCAAGGTCCTCGACCGTCCGGACCAGGCGCGCGCCACCGCGGCCAAGCAGGACATCGGCGGGTTGATGCAGGCGTTGAAACTCTACCGCCTGGACCACGGCAGTTACCCGAACATGAACCAGGGGTTGAAGGTGTTGGTGGAGCGCCCGGCGGATGCGAAGAACACCAACTGGCGCGCCTACCTCGACCGCCTGCCCAACGATCCGTGGGGCCACCCTTATCACTACCTCAACCCGGGCGCCAACGGTGAAGTGGACGTGTTCTCCCTCGGCGCCGACGGCCAGCCGGACGGCGATGGCGTGAATGCCGATATCGGCTCCTGGCAGCTTTAAGGCCCGCCATGAAAGGGTATTCGCCCCCAGTGGCGAAGCAGCGCGGCATGGCGATTATCAGTGCCTTGCTGATCGCGGCGGTGGTGGCGGTGTTGGCCGGCGCCATGCTCACGCGCCAGAGCGTGTTCACCCGCAGCCTGGAGGCCGAGCAGTTGCGCATCCAGGGACAATGGCTGTTGCAAGGTGGCCTCGAACACAGCCGGCAGATGCTCTGGGACGCACGCCGCAAGGACGTGCTGACCCGCCTCGATCAACCCTGGGCGCGCGCTCAGGTCGGTGCGTTTGCGGGGCGGATCGAGGACGAGCAGGGCAAGTTCAACCTGCGCAACCTGGTCAATCGCCAGCAGGTCGACGCCGAGCAATTGCAGAGCTTTGAGCGCCTGTGCCGGCTGATCGGCGTCGACCCGGCGGTGAGCCGGCGGATCAGCCAGCGCGTGATCGCTTCTTATGTACCGCCTGCCCGATACCCGATGCTGCGCAGCCTGGATGACTTGAGCGGGATCGAAGGCCTGGACCCCGTTGTGCTGCAGCGCATGCAGGCGTACATCAGCGTGTTGCCCGGCCCTACCTGGGTCAACGGCAATACCGCCAGCGCCGAAGTGCTCAGCGCGGTGGTGCCGCAGCTCAGCCTGGCCCAGGCCCACGGGCTGGTGGCCGAGCGTGACAGCGGGCAGTGGTTTATCAACCGGGGTGATTTCGTCAACCGCCTGCGCTTGCCCCAGGTAGTGGTGGATGCAGTGCAAGTGGGCATCACCAGCGAGTGGTTCCGCCTGCAGGGCCAGGCGCGGCGTGAGCAAAGGCGGGTGACGATCGATGCATTGTTGCATCGTCCCGAAGACCGCGAACCGCGCGTGATCTGGTCGCGGGTGGGCGTATGAAACGCCTGCGCATTGGCTTACCGCCGCTGGATCAACTGAGCGCCGAGAGCCAGGTCAAATTTGCCTGGTTGGACCGTGGCGTGGTTATTGAAGAGGGTTATGCAAGCCTGGCGCAGTTGGGTAAGCCCCGCCAGGCCGTGGAATGTTTCCTGCACCCGCGTGACAGCCTGCTCACCAGCCTGGAGCTGCCGCCGTTACCGGCCGCGAAAACCGCTGCCGCTGTGGCCTGTGCCGCCCAGGCGTTGATCCTTGGCCCGGTGGAACACATGCACGTGGCCCACGGCCCGCGTGAAAGCGATGGACGCGTGCAGGTGGCCTGGGTGCCCAAGGCCGGGTTGGAGCGGCTGGCCCGGATGCCGCTCAAACTGCGCGGCCTGTACCCGGCGCCCTTTGCCTTGCCGCTGGGCGCTGCTGCGTTGGACGACGGCTATCTGCTGACACGCGAGAGCCCGCAACAAGGCGCGGTGCACCCCTTGGGCGCGCAGACGCTGGACGCGCAGCTGGTAGACGCGGCACAGCGCTGGAGTGGGCCGTTGCCCGCGTGGGGATTGCACGGCCACCTCAGCCAACCCTCGACCGGCGGATGGGGCCGGGCACTGGCCTGTGTGGCGCTGGCCACGGCCATCTGGGTTGTGGGCCTCAACCTCTATGCCGCGCGCCAAGTGGAGGAGGGCCAACGGCTCAAGACGCTGATGAGCCAGCAGGTGCGCCAGGCGTTTCCCGAGCTGCCGGTGGTGCTCAACCCTTTGCAGCAGGCCCGCCAGCAGTTGGCCGCACGCCAGAGCGGCGCCGCCGGCGACCCCGGTCAGCGCTTTGCCAGCCTGTTGCAACTGGCGGGCAGCAACCTGCCGTTCATGGTCGGCAGCGTCGCCAACCTGAGCTTTGAACAGGGGCGCTTGCGGGTTGAATTGGTCGCCGACAGTCGCAGCCCGAAAGCCGAGGGTGAATGGCAGGCGGCGTTGGCCCAGGCCGGCTTCACGGCCAGCCGCGACGAGCAGGCCTGGGTGATTGGGTCGGCGCAGGCCGCGGAAAAACCGGGTGTCGACGATGAATAAAGTCCAGCGACTGCGCAGCCAGGCCCAGGTGTTCTGGAACGGCCTGGCCCTGCGCGAAAAACGCCTGCTGGGCGGCGCCGGCCTGATCCTGGCGAGCCTGCTGACCTGGCTGGTGCTGGTGCAACCGGCGCTGAAGAAGATCGATTACTGGCAGGCTGAAACCCCCAAGTTGCGCGCCCAGGCCGCAGCCCTGCAGGTGCTGTTGCAGGACGTATCCGCGCCAAGGCCGGGCGACGAAACCGCGCTGCGCCAGGCCCTGGATAACGCCGGCCTCAAAGGGCATTACCAATTGCAGGCGCTGGAACCCGGCGGCTGGCGGCTGACGTTCGACAACGCTCCGGCCGATGCGGTAGTGGGCTGGCTGCTGGGCAATCCCCGTTCGTTTTCCCTGGAGGTATCCGAAGCGCGTTTGCAGCGTGCGATGGATGCCGTCGATAACTCGGCCGGCACTGTGTCCGGGACCGTTCGCATGGATCAGGCGCTTGGCGCTAAGGAAGCTTCATGAAGTGGTCAGTCCCCCCGTTTCGCATGCTCGCGCCGCTGCTGGTGCTGGCCCTGAGTGCGTGCAGCAACCCGTCAACCACGCCATTGCTGGTGGACAGTGAGCTTGGCCAACCCCTGGCGGAGACTCGTCGCAGCGCTGAGACGGTGCTGGACCGCCAAGGTGAACGTCCGCCCAGACCTCCCGTACAGCACCGCATCACCGACACCGCGCGCGGCCATGCCCCGGCGGCCGTCAAGGCGCGCAACCCGCTGGGTGACCAGCCGGTACAGCTCAATTTTGTCGATGCGGATATCCAGGCGGTGGTGCGCGCGCTTTCCCGCGCCACCGGGCAGCAATTTTTGGTGGACCCGCGCGTGAAAGGCAACCTCACCCTGGTCAGCGAAGGGCAGGTGCCGGCGCACCAGGCCTACGACATGCTGTTGGCGGCGCTGCGCATGCAGGGCTTCAGCGTGGTGGATGTGGGCGGTGTGGCGCAGGTGGTGCCCGAGGCCGATGCCAAGTTGCTCGGCGGGCCGATCTACAGCGCCGGCAGCAGCGGCATGCAGACCCGCACCTTTCGACTGCAATACGAAAACGCGGTGAACCTGATCCCGGTACTGCGCCCCATCGTATCGCCGAACAACCCGATCAATGCCTACCCCGGCAACAACAGCATTGTCATCACCGACTATGCGGAAAACCTCGCGCGGGTGGCGCAGATCATCAATGGCATCGACACTCCCAGCGCCATCGACACCGACGTGGTGACGGTGCAGAACGGCATCGCCGTGGACATCGCCGCCATGGTCTCCGAACTGCTGGAAACCCAGGGCGCCGACCAGACCCAGAAGATCAACGTGATCGGCGACCCGCGTTCCAACTCCGTCATCATCCGTTCCGGCAGCCCGGAGCGCACGGAGCTGGCGCGCAACCTGATCTACAAACTCGACAACGCCCAGAGCAACCCCAGCAATATGCACGTGGTGTACCTGCGCAACGCCCAGGCCGGCAAACTGGCCCAGTCGCTGCGCGGGCTGCTCACGGGCGAGAGTGATTCGGGGGGGAGTGACGATGCCCGTGGCAAGCTCAGCGCCATGGGTGGCAATGACAAAAACAGCCAGGGCACGAGCAACACCCAGAACAGCACGGGGACACCGACCGGCAGCGGCGTGCAGCCAGGCTATGGGCAAACCGCCGGTTCGACCGGCGCCACCGCCAATGGCAAAACCGCCAATGACCAGGACACCGCCTTCAGTGCCGGCGGCGTGACCATCCAGGCCGACGCCACCACCAACACCTTGCTGATCTCCGCGCCGGACCCGCTGTACCGCAACCTGCGCGAAGTCATCGACATGCTCGACCAGCGCCGCGCCCAAGTGGTGATCGAAAGCCTGATCGTGGAAGTCAGCGAAGACGATGCCACCGAGTTCGGCGTGCAATGGCAGGCCGGCAACCTGGCGGGCAAGGGCGCGTTCGGCGGCGTGAATCTCGGCGGCAGCGGCGTGGTCGGCACGCCCGCCAGCCCGACCAGTATTGATGTACTGCCCAAGGGCCTGAACATCGGGTTGGTCAACGGCACCGTGGATATTCCCGGTATCGGCAAGGTGCTCGACCTCAAGGTATTGGCCCGTGCGTTGAAGAGCAAGGGCGGCACCAACGTGTTGTCCACGCCGAACCTGCTGACCCTGGACAACGAGGCGGCGAGCATTTTCGTGGGGCAGACCATTCCGTTTGTCACCGGCAGTTATGTGACCGGAGGCGGGGGTACCAGCAACAACCCGTTCCAGACCGTGCAGCGTGAAGAGGTGGGGCTCAAGCTGAACGTACGGCCGCAGATTTCCGAAGGCGGCACGGTGAAGCTGGATATCTACCAGGAAGTCAGCACCGTGGACGAGCGTGCTTCGGTGACGGCGGGCACGGTGACCAACAAACGTGCCATCGATACCAGCATTCTGTTGGATGACGGGCAGATCATGGTGCTCGGCGGGCTGCTGCAGGACGGGTACAGCCAGAGCAATGACGCGGTGCCTTGGTTGGCGGATATCCCGGGGTTGGGCGCGCTGTTTCGCAATGAGAAGCGCAGTGTTAGCAAGACCAACCTGATGGTGTTCTTGCGGCCTTACATTATTCGCGACAGCGGGGCGGGGCGCAGTATTACGTTGAACCGCTATGAGTTCATGCGCCGGGCCCAGGGTGGGTTGCAGCCGGAGCGCAGTTGGGCGATGCCGGATGTGCAGGCGCCGCAGTTGCCGCCGGTGGAGAAGGCGATTCCTGGGGTGCAGCAGCAGGGGCCTAGGGCGGTGATCAGGGCGGTGCCGGTTTCACAGGGGACGCCGCGGTGATTGGGTACATATCCGTTTCTTCGGTGACGGCCACTTATGGTTCCGCTCTTACAGCGGGTCACTTTTGGAAGGACCCAAAAGTAACCAAAAGGTCCTCGCCCCACCACTCGGCACCTCGCCTAGGCTCGGTGTGCCCGAACGAAGGCTTGAATCCGTGGGCCGCCGCAATGGGCCATCCATGGCCCAGTGCGGCTAACCCGGCGTCCTGCCGGGTTACCCACGGATTCAAGCCTGCGTTCGGCCAGCGTGGTTTTACGGGGCGCCTAAGATCAAAAGCAAAAGCAGAGCGCGGCGGCCTTAGAGCCGACCGGTATCTTACTGTCGAACTCGGTCAAATGTGGGAGCTGGCTTGCCTGCGAAGGCATCAACTGGGTATGCCTGATTCACCTGGGCGTCCGCATCGCAGGCAAGCCAGCTCCCACAGAAAAGCAATTTGCGGTACACAAAAAAATGCTTTTGATCTCCACCACTCAAGCCGGCTGTCAGGCCGCTTTGCTTTCGCTTTTGATCTTGATTTTGATCTTAGGCGCCCCGTCAAACACGCTGGCCGGAATTCGACAGGGATTTGGGGGGTAAACCGGCAGGGATGCCGGTTTAGCCGCCCCGCGCCATGGATGGCGCGTGGCGGCGGCCCCCCAAATCCCTGTCGGATTACGGGCACACCGAGCCTAGGCGAGGTGCCGAGTGTTGGGGCAAGAGCCCTTTGCTTACTTTGGGGCTTTTCCAAAGTGAGCCGCCGTAAGGGCGGAACCAAAATCAGCCGTTACCGCAGCAACGGATATGTACACCTTCAAAAAGGGCCAACCCCATGAGCCTTCTGCCCTACGCCTGGGCCAAATCCCAACGCATCCTCCTGCGCCCCGGCGAGCAAGGCATGCTACTGACGGTGTGCCCCTCGACCCCCGGCTGGTCCATCAGTGAAGTCCACCGTCAGTTCGGCCAGGCCCACCTCGAACAGGTACGCGACGATGAACTCGACGGCCTGCTCGCCAGCGCCTACGCCGACACCGGCAGCGCCGCCGCGGTGGTGGGCGCCGCCGAAAACGAGGTGGACCTTGACCGCCTGATGCAGGACATGCCCGAAATCACCGACCTGCTCGACACCCAGGACGGCGCGCCGGTGATTCGCATGATCAACGCCTTGCTCACCCAGGCCGCGCGCGATGAGGCCAGTGACATTCATATCGAGCCGTATGAAACCCATTCCGTGGTGCGCTATCGCGTCGACGGCACCCTGCGTGACGTGGTGTCGCCACGCAAGGCGTTGCACGGTGCGCTGGTGTCGCGGATCAAGATCATGGCCCAGCTCGATATCGCCGAGAAACGCTTGCCCCAGGACGGCCGTATCGCGTTGCGGGTGGCCGGGCGGCCGATTGATATCCGCGTGTCGACGGTGCCCACCGGGCATGGCGAGCGGGTGGTGATGCGGCTGTTGGACAAACAGGCGGGGCGCTTGCAACTGGAAACCCTGGGCATGGAGCCGCAGGTGCTGGCGCGCCTGGATACGCTGATCCGCCAGCCCCACGGCATCGTCCTGGTCACCGGCCCCACCGGCAGCGGCAAGACCACCAGCCTCTACGCCGCCCTGGCGCGGCTGGATGCGAGCACCAGCAATATCCTCACCGTGGAAGACCCGGTGGAGTACGACCTGCCGGGCATCAGCCAGATCCAGGTCAACGCCAAGATCGACATGACCTTCGGCCTGGCCTTGCGCGCGATCCTGCGTCAGGACCCTGACATCATCATGATCGGTGAAATCCGCGACCTGGAAACCGCGCAAATCGCCGTGCAGGCCTCGCTTACCGGGCACCTGGTGCTTGCCACCTTGCACACCAACGATGCGGTGTCGGCGGTCAATCGCTTGATCGACATGGGCGTGGAACCGTTCCTGCTGGCCTCGTCATTGCTCGGCGTGTTGGCCCAGCGCCTGGTGCGCCGGCTGTGCCCGCACTGCAAGCAGCAAGACCCGGCCGCGCCCGGCACCTGGCGCCCGGTGGGCTGCGCACAGTGCAACCAGACCGGCTACAGCGGCCGTACTGGCATCCATGAATTGTTTTGCGTCGACGACGACGTGCGCAGCCTGATCCACCAGGGCGCCGCCGAGCAGGACCTGCGCCTGGCCGCACGCCGCGCCGGGATGCTGAGCATGCGTGAAGACGGCGAACGCTGGGTGCGCAGCGGCGCCACTGCGCCCGAAGAAATCCTGCGCGTGACACGGGACGCCTGATGAATCGCTATCGCTATGAAGCCGCCGATGCCAGCGGCAAAGTCGAGGCCGGGCACCTGGAGGCGGACAGCCAGAGCGGCGCGTTTGCGGTGTTGCGCAGCCGTGGCCTGACCGCGTTGCTGGTACAGGTGGAAGGCGGGCAGTCCGCGAAAGCCGGCAACAGCCTGTTCAGCGCCAAGCTGTCGGACAACGACCTGGCCTGGGCCACGCGGCAACTGGCGAGCCTGCTCGGTGCCAGTTTGCCGTTGGAGGCAGCGCTGAGCGCCACGGTGGAACAGGCCGAGAAAAAGCACATCGCCCAGACCCTCGCCGCCGTGCGCGCCGATGTGCGCGGCGGCATGCGCCTGGCGGATGCGTTGGCCGCGCGGCCACGGGATTTCCCCTCGATCTACCGCGCGTTGATCGCGGCGGGGGAGGAGTCCGGCGACCTGGCCCAGGTGATGGAGCGTCTGGCGGACTACATCGAGGAGCGCAACAACCTGCGTGGCAAGATCCTCACTGCATTTATCTACCCCGGCGTGGTGGGGCTGGTGTCCATCGGCATTGTGATTTTCCTGCTCAGCTACGTGGTACCCCAGGTGGTCAGCGCGTTTTCCCAGGCGCGCCAGGACCTGCCGGGGCTGACCCTGGCGATGCTCAACGCCAGCGACTTTATCCGCGCCTGGGGCTGGTTGTGTTTTGCCGGCATTGTCGGCGGTTTCTGGGGCTGGCGCCTGTATTTACGCAACCCGGTGGCGCGCCTCAATTGGCATAGCCGCGTCTTGAGCCTGCCGCTGATCGGGCGTTTTGTACTCGGCCTGAACACCGCGCGGTTCGCCTCGACCCTGGCGATTCTCGGCGGTGCCGGCGTGCCCTTGTTGCGCGCCCTGGAAGCGGCGCGGCAGACCCTGTCCAATGACCGCCTGAGCCAGTGCGTCAACGACGCCACCGCCAAGGTGCGCGAAGGCGTCAACCTGGCCCCGGCGCTGGCGGTAGAAAAGGTATTCCCGCCGGTGCTGATCCACCTGATCGCCAGCGGCGAGAAAACCGGCTCGCTGCCGCCGATGCTGGAGCGTGCGGCGCAGACCCTGTCGCGCGATATCGAACGCCGCGCCATGGGCATGACCGCGTTGCTGGAGCCGCTGATGATCGTGGTGATGGGCGCCGTGGTGCTGGTGATCGTCATGGCGGTGTTGTTGCCGATCATCGAGATCAACCAGTTGGTCACCTGACGTTCACTGACGAAACCCATTCAAAATGTGGGAGCTGGCTTGCCTGCGATAGCGGTGTGTCAGCTAAAAGCCAGTCAACTGACAGTCCGCTATCGCAGGCAAGCCAGCTCCCACATGTGGATCGGATTTCTTCAGGTGATTGTGGGATTCCCGGTTCCATTCCAACAACCTCGGGTTCCTCATTCCGTCATATTCCGCCACCCCTTGAGGCCTTGCGTCACGCTCACTGAAACCTCGCTGTCATCTCCCGCCAAACCGCTCGAAATCATGACCGAAACACCCGAGAATCTTTTTAAAAATCAATGCGTTCCTCCCGAGGTTTTTTCCCATAACCGTCATCGGAAACTGCGACTTTCTCTCCATGGTTTTCACCCCCGGCCACCCCCGCAACATGGCTTGGGACCGAAGCCATGGCGTCATGCAAGAGCCATCTACCCCAAACGTACAAACACGACGAAAGGAGCTTCTTCATGTTTAAGCGCAACGTTCTCGCGGTATCCATGACCCTCGCTGCACTGTGCTCGGCACAGGCTGCAATGGCTGACGTAAATGGCGGCGGTGCAACACTGCCACAACCGCTTTATCAAACTGCCGGCGTACTCCCTACCGGCTTCGCCCAGTACATTGGCGTGGGCAGCGGCAATGGCAAGGCAGCCTTCCTGACCAACGATTACACCAAGTTCGTGGCCGGTGTGACTAACAAGAACGTGCACTGGGCGGGTAGCGATTCGAAGTTGACCGCGACTGAACTGTCGACTTACGCCTCTGCCAAACAACCTACCTGGGGCAAGCTGATCCAGGTGCCTTCGGTTGCCACTTCGGTTGCTATTCCGTTCAACAAGTCTGGCACTGGCACTGCCGGCGTCAACCTCTCGGTCGACCAACTGTGCGGCGTATTCTCGGGTCGTTTGACCTCTTGGTCGCAGATCGATCCATCGTTGTCGGGCGACATCAAGGTTGTGTATCGCAAAGCTAACAGCGGTACCACCGAACTGTTTACACGCTTCCTCAAGGCCAAGTGCAACCCGACTTTGGAAGGCGGCACTTTCGCTGTGACCCAAGCCTTTGATGCTAGCTTCTCCCGTGGCCTGCCAGTGGGCGCGATTAGTCCCCTGGAGCAAATTGATCCAAACAGCACCGCCACGCCAAAAGCAACCTTCAAAGACACCAGCGAAGGTGTGATGAGCACACTCAACGTCGCTGAAGGCCGCATCACCTACATGAGCCCTGACTACGCTGCTACTTCCCTGGCCGGCCTGGAAGACGCCACCAAGGTGGCCAAGGTTGCAGGAGTGTCGCCAGCTCCAGCAAACGTTTTGACGGCTATCAGCAACGTGACTCCGCCTACCACCAATCTGGATAACCAGAACCTATGGGTCCCAGTGTTCGGCAATGCCGACCCGTCTGATGCCAGCGTTGTGCCTTACCCAAGCGCCGGCTATCCGATCCTTGGCTTCACCAACGTGATATTCAGCCAGTGCTATGTCAACGCTGATCAAACTTCTCAAGTACGCGCTTTCTTCACCCGTCACTACGGTTCGAATGCGTTGACCAACAACGACGCTGCGATCCGCAACAACCGCTTCGTACCGCTGCCGGCCAACTGGAAAACCGCTATACGTGACAACTTCCTGACCGCTACCAGCAACCTCAGCATCGGCAAAACCGACGTCTGCAACGCCATCGGTCGTCCGCTGTAACCCAAGCTTTCACCGACCAGCAACACCTGAATCAGCAACGGCCTGTGCCGTTGCTGATTTTTGCGTTGTACACCGACCCAATGTGGGAGCTGGCTTGCCTGCGATGGCGGTGGGGCAGGCAACCTTGAGGTGACTGATACACCGCTATCGCAGGCAAGCCAGCTCCCACTTTTGATCGTATGCATCCGCGAAATTATCGGCAGCTCACAGCACCATGTGAACTTTACATGACAGAAGTTCAGTCCCGCCCCTCGCCAACCGCCTAACCCTCATACGTGAGCCTGTCTTGCTCCCTGCGTGATAACAAAGAAGGAAGATTCCCGATGGTCCGCTGCAAATCACCGGTTAACCTGAAAGCCCAAGAGACCGTCCTGCGTCTCAAGCCCCTGGCCCAGGCCATCGCCCTGTTGATGGTGGCGGGCAATGCCCACGCGGCCACGGCGTTCAGTTCCAGTTGGTTTGCCGACAAGGGCGCGACCCAGGCGGCGACGGCGGCGCGGATCAGTGCGGGGCAGGTGCCGGGGATTCCGACGCTGAACGAGCAGGCGCGGGTCAATCAGCAGTTGGCGCGCTCCATCAGCACCTTGAACACCAGTGTCGCCGCGATTGCGGCGCAGCAGGCGGCACAAGCGGCGGGGCGGCAAGCGGCGTTCGGCCAGGTTTCGAATATCCCCGACGGCATGGGCAAGGGCGGCCTGCAAGTGGATAACAGCCTGACCCAAGGCTGGATCAACGCCAATGCTCCGAAGCAAAGTGCGTCCGGCGGGCAGACCACGGTGACCATCGAACAGACCGCCGACAAGGCGATCCTCAACTGGGAGACGTTCAACGTCGGGCGCAACACCACCGTGGATTTCCAGCAGCAGTCCAGTTGGGCGGTGCTCAACCGCGTCAACGACCCCAATGCGCGGCCCAGCGAGATCCAGGGCCAGATCAAGGGCGCCGGCACGGTGATGATCGTTAACCGTAACGGTGTGGTGTTCAGCGGCACCAGCCAGGTCAATGTGCGTAACCTGGTCGCCGCCGCCGCAAACATCACCAATGAACAGTTCACTCAGCGCGGCATTTATGTGGACGCCAATGGCACCCAGCCAACCTTCACCGATGCGGCAGGCAAGGTCCAGGTGCAGCGCGGTGCCGTGATCCAGACCCATAACCCGGCCACGTCCACCGACTCCGGCGGCTATGCCTTGTTGCTCGGCAGCGAAGTGGAAAACGCTGGTACCCTCATCACCGCCAAGGGCCAGACTACCCTGGCGGCCGGTGACAGCTTTTACATCCGCAAGGGCGTCGGCACTACCGGCAACGACCGCTCCACCACCCGTGGCAATGAAGTCGCCACCAGCCTCAAGGCCGGCAGCACCGCCGGCAAGGTCACCAACAGCGGCCTGATCATGGCTTCGACAGGTGATATCACTCTCACCGGGCATCAGGTGCAGCAAAACGGCGTGGCCCTGGCCAGCACCTCGGTGGACACGCGCGGCACCCTTCATCTGTTGAACTCGGCAACCGATACAACCGGCAGCGTGACCCTGGGCGAGGGCAGCACCACTGCGATTCTGCTGGACGCCAGCGGCAGCACCGCCCTTAACAGCCAGAAAGGTGCTGGCCTTGAGAAACTCGACGGCCTGCCTGCCAACCTGATCACCGGCCAGTTCAACAACCTCAGCGCCGTGGCCGACCGTACCGACCAGTCGCGCATAGAGATCGTCAGCGGCGGCACCGTGGACTTCCAGAAAGGCTCGATCACCCTGGCCACCGGCGGCCAGGTCGCGGTCAGTGCCGCCGGGCGCAGCCTGGTGCGCGATGGCGCGATGATCGACGTGTCGGGCGCGGTCGGCGTCAAGGTGTCGATGGCATCCAACAACATCAAGATCAACGTGCAGGGTAACGAACAGCGCGACGCACCGGTCAACCGTGACGGCGGCCAGTTGATCAACAACGATGTGTGGGTCGACCTGCGCGAGCTGGTGTTCGTGCCCGCCGGTACCAACGGCTATGCCACCGACCGCTGGTACACCGCCGGCGGTTTGCTCGAAGTGGGCGGTTACCTCGGCACCCAGGGCCACTCGGTGGGCGAATGGATGGCCCAGGGCGGCACCGTGACCTTTACCGGCAAGGATGTGGTCACCCAAAAGGGCGCGCAGATCAACCTGTCGGGCGGCACCGTGGATGTGCAGGCCGGGAATATCCAGCAGACCTGGCTCAAGGGGCCGGACGGACGGTTATATGAGCTGTCCAACGCACCCGGTGACATCCTCTATTCCGGGTTCTACAAAGGTTATGAAGACACCAGCAAACGCTGGGGCCAGACCGAGTACTACTACAACCCGATGATCGCCAAGCAGAGCCGTTTCGAGAGCGGTTACACGGTGGG
Source organism: Pseudomonas cedrina subsp. cedrina (assembly GCF_001983175.1). GTDB lineage: Bacteria > Pseudomonadota > Gammaproteobacteria > Pseudomonadales > Pseudomonadaceae > Aquipseudomonas > Aquipseudomonas cedrina. Next base: position 11,521 of record NZ_MNPW01000014.1, on the reverse strand, counting down.
CCGCGATGCCGGCAAGCTGGTGATCGGCACCACTAGCGCTGTGCTGGAGGGTCAGGTGGTCAGCGATGTATTCCAGGGCGATCGCCAGACCCAGGCGCCGAACATCAACCTCGATGGTTACCAGCAATCGCAGAAGGCCATGGCCCAGCGCGCGCAGTTGATCATTGGCGGGTACACGCCGGTTTACAACAAGACCACCGGCACCCTGCGCTACGCCCTGACCGGCACTGCCGACCAGGTGCTGATCGACAGCAACACGCAGAAAATCGCCGATGGCCTGGACCTCACCACGGCATTGCCAGCGGATCGCCAGGGCAAAATGGTGCTCGACAGTGACCAGCTCAATGGTTTCCAGTTGGGCGCGATCAAGGTCGGCGCCAAGCAACAGATCACCGTCAACGGTGCGCTCAATGTGGCGAACGGCGGCGATATCACCCTGTTCGGGCCAGGTGTTGCCATCAACGCCAACCTCACGGCCCATGGCGGCAGTATCAACGCGGGCAACATGCTCACCCAGGTCGACCTCAATAAAAGCAACGCGGTGGGGGATGTGATCCTGGCGGGCGGCGGGCAACTGGCTCTGGCCAGCGGCGTCAAACTGGACGCCAGCGGACGCTGGAATAACCTTGCGCTGGACCCAATCAACCGCGACGGTGTGGCGTATATCAACGGCGGTAAGGTCTCGTTGCGCAACACCACGGCGGTGAACCTCGCAGCCGGCAGCGTTGTTGATGTGTCCTCCGGCGCCAGCGTCGGCGAAGACGGCAAGGCCAGTGGCGGCAAGGGCGGCGACGTGAAATTGGGCGGCCTCGGCTCCCTCGGCCTGGGCGGCGAGGTCCGTGGCTATGGGGTCAACGGCGGCGGCACGTTGGCGTTGCAGGCCCGCAAGGTGCTCATCGGCAAGGGCGCGGCGGACGCCGACACCCTGCAACTGGCCGGCGACTTTTTCAACAAGGGCTTCTCGGCCTATGACATCACCGGCAATGAAGGGCTGATCGTCGCGGACGGCACCCAGGTCGATGTGAACATGCCGGTCTACCGGTTGGGCGAGCAGGCCACTGGTGCGCTAACCGGCAGTGATGCGGCGAGCGTTCTCGAACGCTGGACGCCGCAGTTGTACCAGGAGGATGCGACCAAGGGCATCCTGACTCAGCGTCGTGGAGCCAGCCTGACCCTGAACGCTGGACACATACAATCCACCGCCGCGCAAATGGCGACGACCAGCCTGAATGTGGGGCGGGGCGCTGTGATCAATGTCGACCCAGGCCAGGCCATCAACCTGCTCAGCATTGGTCAGCTCACCATGAACGGCACGCTCAACGCATGGGGCGGCAGCGTCAGCCTGGGAGGGTTGAGCACGGACGCCTCGGAAGCGGTCGAGGCCGTTGGCCATGGTCGTTCGATCTGGATCGGCGAACAGGCGCTGATCGATGTGGCCGCGCGTGCCGCCACCGCTGTGGACAATCGCGGTAGCGTCTATGGCCAGGTGCGCAACGGCGGGCAGATTACAGTGGGGGGCGACATCGACCCCATTACCGGGATAGCCAAGGCCAGCAGTCTGTTCGTGGTGGTACGCGACGGTGCGCGCCTGGACGCCTCCGGCACCCAAGCGCAGCTGGATATCCCGGGCCAGGGCCGCACGGCGGTGGCGAGCAACGGCGGCACGATTGCCTTTGCGTCCAACAACGGCCTGTACCTGGACGGCAGTTTCGTCGCCAATGCCGGTGGTGCGGGTGCTGCGGGCGGGCGTTTGGCACTGGCGCTGGAGGCGCCTTATTACCTGCGCAGCCTGGCCACCAACCGGGTATTGCCCGTGCGTGAGCTGATTCTGAGCCAGCAGCATCAAGCCTCGGTGTTGCCAGACAGCGCCGACGCGGCGGCTAATGTGTTGACCTACGGCCAGGCACGGCTTGGCGTGGACCAGGTCACGGCAGGCGGCTTCGACAGTCTGGCGCTGTTGGTCAATGGCACGCTGAGCATGGCCGGCGACGTGTCGTTGAATATGGGCCAGAGTCTGGCGCTGTATTCAAAAGGCATCAGTTTGGCGAAGGGCGCAGCCACAGCGTCTCAGGTCCATCTCGCGGCGCCTCACGTCGTGCTCAGTGGCCTGCTCGCGCCGGACCGCACAGGTCTGGAGAACTACGTCGCACCTAACTTGGCTGCCCCTGCGACGACGTTGCCGGGGCAGGGGCGGTTTACGATTGACAGCGATTTGTTGGATATCCGCGACCAAGTGTCTTTTGCCCTCAACGGAGGATTTGACCGGGTCAATCTCAACAGCCGAGGCGACCTGCGTTTTCTCGCCGGACGCGATGGCGGCGTGACCCCTAACGGGTTTAGTACGGTATTGCGGTCGGAGGGCGACCTGACCTTGCGCGCCTCGCGCATCTACCCCGGCAGTGAAATCGCCGCGCAAATACTGGTAGGCGTGACCGGCGACACAGCCAGCGGCCTGATTTTCGACCCCGCCCGTACCCTCACCCTGGAAAAAAACGGCAACGCCAGCGTGCTTGCCCCTTATTCGATTTTCGGTCGCCTGCAACTGGGCGCCGCCACCATCAAGCAGGGCGGCGTGCTGCAGGCCCCGCTGGGCTTGATCGAAATCGGTAACCTGGGCAGCACCCGCGTCGAACTGCTGCCCGGCAGCTTGACGTCCGTGAGCGGCAAGGGCTTGGTGCTGCCGTACGGCGGTACGGTGGACGGCCAGGTCTATCGCTACAACGGCAAGACTGTGAGCTTCGTCGGCCAGGGCGGCGTGCGCCTTGGCAACGGTGACCTGACGGTCGGTGTGATTCTGGGCGGCAAGTCGGTGGCGGTATTGCCCGACGCCACCCTGGACCTGTCCGGCGGCGGAGACCTGCTGGGCGCCGGTTTTATTTCCGGTCGCGGCGGCTCAACGGATGCACGCTATAACCCGCTGGTGCAGTTTGGCGCCACGGGCGGCTTCGTCCTACCGGGGCTGGCGACCAACCCGGTGTACGCCATTGTGCCTGGAGCACAACAGGGATATGCCCCTGTGGCGGCGGAAGGCGGCGCGAGCACGCCGTTGGCCGGGCAGCAGATCACCATCGGTGCCGGCGTACCGGGCTTGCCGGCCGGTACCTATACCTTAATGCCGTCCACCTATGCGTTGATGCCGGGAGCGTTCCGGGTCGAGATCAACGGCTTGGCCGGGCTGGGTACTGATAACGCAGTGACCGCGTTACGCAACGGTTCGTGGTCGACCGCCGGTCGCCTGTCAATCGTCAACACAGGCATTCAGAACAGCCTGACCAGCCAGGTAATCCTGACTTCGGCCGACACCTTGCGTCGCTACTCTCAGTACAACGAAACCAGCTACGCGCAGTTCGCCATGGCCGACGCCGCCAAGCTTGGCGTACCACGCCCGCTGCTGCCGATGGATGCCAAGACGCTCAAGTTGGCATTGAGTGCCGGGAATGGGCTGGACACCTTTTCGTTCAAGGGTATTGGTCGCTTCGAGGCGGCGCCCGGCGGTTTCGGCGGGACGGTGGCAGTCATCAATCGCAGTTTGTCCGGCCCAGGCTCGGCGACGCAGATCGTCAATGCCGGTCAGCCGCTTGACCCTGGGTTCGATGGCCTGACCCTGAACGTCGAAAGTCTCAATGCGCTGCAGGCAAAGCGCTTGTTGATCGGTGGCTTGTCAATGGTGCTTTATGGGCAAGGTGGCAACACCATCGAGTTTGCCGGCGGCCTCAACAGACCCGCCGGATCGATCTTCGTACGATCCGGCGCGACATTGGCGGCACCCGAGGTGATGCTGGTAGCCGGCTCCGGCGATATCGTTGTCGAGCAAGGTGCATCGATCAATACGCTCGGCCAGGGCACTGCTGCCTATGACGCCCGCGACGGGTTTGTCTACAAGGGGGCGGCGAATCTGCTGGCTGTGTCCAACGGGCTGCTCAACGTACTGCCCTACGATATTAGTTCGGGTGCGGGCGGTAAAATCCAGATCGGTGCTTGCGTCAGCGTCACCTGTTCCGGCCAGACATCACTGTATTCCGAAGGCAGCATCGTCGCCTCGACCACCCAGGCTCTGGCGTTGGACGTCCAGGTTCGCTACGGCACCCGCCACCTGGCGTTAGCGCTGAGCAACATCAACGTCGGTAGCGCCGAGGCCCTGGCCGACGCCGCTGCACGCCATGTGCTGCCCGGCGGGTTGACGCTCAATCAACAGGTGCTCGACCGCCTGTTGCGCGGCGATACCGAGTCTGGCGCGCCGGCGCTGGAAACCCTGCAACTCTCCGCAGCCCAGGCGTTCAACTTCTATGGCACCAGCGCCCTCGACACCTACGACGCGCAGACCGGCAAGTCGCTGCTGAACAACCTGGTTCTGTCCACGCCGGCGATCTATGGCGCTGGCAATACCAATGACGTCGCCACCATTCACACCGCCAACCTGATCTGGCAGGGCGCCGAGGCGGCTCCCGGCGCGGTGATCAACGGCGGCGCCGGCACCGGCAATGGGCGCCTGGATATCAATGCCGAGCGCATCGCGTTCGGCTATGGCGCCTTCGCCCAGCCAAGCACCACCAAGACTTTCGACCGCCTGGCCCTGGGTTTTGCCAATGTCAACCTCAATGCCAGTGACCGCATCACGGCCAACCACAAGGGCAGCCTGTCGGTGTACCAGCGCCTGACGGGGTACGATCCGGTCAAGGGCTTCCAGTACAGCGGCGGCAACCTCAATATCCTCACGCCGCTGATGACGGGCGAAGCCGGTTCGGTGAACCGGATTACCGCCGGTGGCGCGATTGATGTGGCGGCTTCCGCAGGGCCACGTGGTGCCGCCAATGGCCAGGGCGCCGAACTGTCGCTGCAAGGTGACAGCATCCGCCTGGCCTCTGCGGTAGTGCTGCCCAGCGGCAAAGTCAGCCTCGGCGCCCATGGCGACGTGGTGCTCACCGATGCGGCGTTGATCGACGTTGCCGGGCGTGCCGTGGCGTTCAACGATGTGACGCAATACGGCTGGGGTGGCGACGTGCTGCTCGACAGTCGCAGCGGCAATATTCTCCAGGCCGCCGGTTCGACCATTGATCTGTCGGCCACCTACAACCGCGCCGGCAAATTGCGCGCGGTGGCGGTGGACGCGGCGGGCGGGAGCGTCGACCTGCAAGGCAAGATCCTCGGCGGCAGCAGCGGTTACTACGACGCAGGCGGCACCCTGGTGCCCAATGAAGCCGGCACCGTGGAAATCCAGGCCCAACGCCTGGGTGGCCAGGGCACGCTGGACCAGCAATTCGCTGCCCTCAACCAGCGCCTCAACGCGGGCCAGGTATTTGGCGCACGCAGCTTCCAGCTCAAGCAGGGTGACCTGAGCATTGGCGACGGCCTGAAAGCGGGCATCATCAATGTGTCGGTGGACAACGGCAGCCTGCGGGTCACCGGTCGCGTGGACGCGAGCGGTGAGCGCGTCGGCAGCATCAACCTGGCCGGCAAGCATGGCCTGACCCTGGACGGCGGCGCCGTGCTCGATGCCCATGGCAGCCTGTTGCGGGTAGACAGCTACGGCAAGATCATTGATTCGCCCAACCGTGCCATGGTGGTGCTCGGCTCCGGCGATGGCCTGTTGACCCTGACCGACGGTGTCGGTATCGATTTGCGCCACGGCACCGCAGCGGCCAAGGGCAACGACGGCCGCAGTCGCGGCACCCTGGAATTGAACGCGCCGCGCATCGTCAACCCGGACGGCAGCAGCAACGACGTCGCCATCGACGCCCGTGGCCGCCTGGATATCCAGGGCGCCCGTTCGATCGCGCTCAACGGCATGATCAGTTATGACGACGCTGAATTGATCAACGAACCGACCGTAAGCGGCCGGCCGTACCAGGTGATCACCCAGGATTACTTGGACAAAAAACATCAGTTGAGCGTGGCGTTCATTAAGGCCGCGCTGGATAACAGCAACCTGCTGCAAAACAAGCTCGCGGGCCTGAACAATGCCAGCTATGCCGACGTCTTCCACCTGCGGCCAGGGGTGGAGATCGTCAGCAAAACCCCGGATGGTGACCTGGTGGTGCAGGGGGATGTGGACCTGTCGAGCTTTCGTTATGCCAGCAATAATCCGAATTTCAAGCCGCGCGACGGTGTGTACGGTTCGGGAGAATCGGGCAGCCTGACCCTGCGCGCGGGCGGCGACCTGTCGATCTACGGCAGCATCACCGACGGCTTCGCCCTGCCGCCGGAAACCGCCGACGACAAAGGCTGGGTGTTGTTGCCAGGTGTCGATTTTACCGGCGGCGATATCGTGGTGCCTGGGCACGGCGTCACGCTGGCCGGCGGTACTGCGTTCCCGGCCGGTGCGGTGCTCAATTATGACCTGCCGATCAAGGACATCGGCGTGGTGGCCGGTACGCGCCTGCCGGTACGGGCCAGGCTCCAGCAAGACCTGGTATTGCCAGCCGGCACGGTGCTGGCGGCGGCCGTCCTCGACAGCGCCGGCAATGTATTGCTGGCGGCCGGTACCCTGCTCAGTCAGGCGCAGACCCTGGTGGCCGGTTCACAACTGGAGGCCGGCACGCTGTTGACCCAAGACACGTTGCTGAAGGCAATGACCTGGCCAAAAGGCGTGCCGTTGCCGGGGAATTTCCAAGCGCCCAATTCCGCGCTCAACGTGGTTACCCTCAGCGCCGATACGGTGCTGGCGCGCGGCGCACTGATTCCGTCCGGGACCAACGTCAAGCTGCTGGAGGGCGTGCAGTCGATTCAGTTGCGCACCGATGTCACCGGCAGCAAGGACCGTCAATGGGCGATTGCTCCAATGCTGGCCGAGGGCTCGCAATCCTGGTCGATCCGCCTGGTGGCGGGCGCGGATACCAAGGCGGCGGACAGTCGCCTGCTGCAAGCGCATCCACGCAGCGGCGACTTGCGTCTTGCGGACAGTCACTATGGGATGTTCTCCAAGGAGCTGCCGTCCAAGGCGGTGATTATCTGGACGGCCAAAGGAGCGGAGGATTTACTGGCGTTTCTCGGTATCACCGTGAAAGAGGGTGACCCGATTGACCCGAAGTTGCTCACCGATAACAGTTTGGGCCCGGTGGACGAGTTCTGTGCAGGCTCTCCTGACTATTGTGGGGTCAAGGCTAATTTTGTCTGGACCGAAACGGCCGAGCGAGAACTGGCCCTGAACAACATCATCGTCAAGGCTGGCGCGCCGATCGACAAGAAGTTCATGGACGATATGGGGGTGCCCTCAATCGACGATTTTTGCAAGGACACGCCGAGTTACTGCCTAGCGCAGAACACGCCTGAATATGGCGCGACACCTTCAAGTTCGCGTTTTAGCGTGATTCGTACCGGCACTGGCGACTTGCAGTTGCTCAGCGCCGGCAACCTGAGCATGGATTCGTTGTACGGCGTGTACACCGCCGGCACGTCCTCCACCGCCACCTTCCAGGGCGATCCGTACAACCAGCCTAAAGCACTGGGGCGCGGCGCAAACGTGCTCAATGATCCCCGCAGTTATTTCGAACAGTTCGTCAATGGCGGCACCGGCAGCCTGTATCGTGCCTGGTACCCGGAGGCGGGGGGGAATGTGACCTTGAAGGTGGGCGGCAACCTGGCCGGCAATATAGTCAGTGCCTTGGTTAGTGCTGGGAACGGTCGCCCGAACCCCCTGGACATTGGGAATGATTCGGCAAGCGTGGGCAACTGGCTATGGCGCCAGGGCAGCGGTTCGGTAGATGCCGGGCAAGCCCAGCCCACCGCCTGGTGGATCAATTTCGGCAGTTATACCGGCACCACGGCGGCGGACCAGTTGGTCGGCTTTACCGGCTTCGGCACCCTCGGTGGCGGTGACCTCGACGTGCAGGTGGGCGGTAACGCCGGCCTGTTGCGTACCCTGGCAGGCAATACCATGCAATCCGTCGCCAATCCGCGTAGTCAGGGGTTGGTGCTGGCGGTGGGCAGTACCGGTCGAATTGCCAGCGACGGCACCCTGCAGTTGACCGGCGGTGGCGATGTGCGGGTGCGTATCGGCGGTGAACTCAACAGCGCCAGCCCGACAGGGGCTGGACAACAAAACGGCATGCTGGTGAACCTGCGCGGCAACGCTACCTTGCAGAGTGGGTCGGTAGGTCAGGTTGACCTGCATTACGGCAGTCTCAATACCGACCACACTCCCGGCGAAGCCCGTGCATTCGACGCCTTGACCGCCACCCGTGGCCTGGCGGCGGGGGGCATGACCCTGGTGCCGGGCGACGCGACGTTCAGCCTGGCAACCCTGGGCGACCTGGTGTTGCAGGATGTGCTCGATCCCGGTCGGATCGAGCTGGCGAACAAATCCAGCATCATCCGTGGCGTCAAGGACCAGCCGGGTTATGCGCAGAGCAGTGGCTCCAGCTGGTTCTCGCTCTGGACCGACCATACCGCGATCGATCTGTACTCGGCGGGTGGCAATGTCACGCCCAATACGGCAGCGGTTGCTTCTGACCTGTCGATTGTTTATCCGTCGATCCTGCGGGCGACGGCAGCGAGTGGCAGTTTTTACTATGGCAAAGCGGCGGCGAGCCAGAACAACGATGTCAGTAATACAGCACCGCTCTTGCTGGCGCCTGGTAGGAATGGTCAGTTGCAGTTCCTGGCGTATGGCTCGATTTATGCCGGTGGCGCCTCTGTCAGCCAGTCATCCGCCGACACGAGCACCTTGGCGACGCCGTGGCGCCCGGCGTTTGTCGGGCAGAGCAAGCTCAGTAACCTGTCGGCGAACGGCAGCGCGGTGACACCCGGCGCACTGCTGCCGTTGTTTACCTTCGGTAGCCCCACTGCCGCATCCGGTTCAGGCAGGGCTGATCAACCTGCGCGGTTTTATGCCGTGACCGGTGACCTGGTGGGGGTCAGCAGCGGGCGGATCATCACGTTCGGCACTGGCTTGGGCAACGAGCATCAAGGGCAGATCTGGTATGAAGGGGGTGGCCCGGTATGGATGATGGCGGGACGCGATATTGTCAGCAGCGGGAGTCTGTTCGGTGCGGATATCAACGTTCTTGGGGCGACTACCGGGGGTAACCTGTTTATTCACGATAGCCCCAGTGCCATCTCCATCGTGTCCGCCGGGCGCGACATCCTCTACAGCAACTTCCAGGTCGCCGGCCCTGGCACCCTGGAGTTGACGGCCGGGCGCAATATCCTGATGGATGATAAAGTCAGTGTCACCAGCCTCGGCCCGGTGGCCACAGGCGACACCCGCCCCGGCGCCAGCATCGTCATGCAAGCCGGCGTAGGCCCCAACGGCCCGGATTACCTGCGCTTCGCCGAGGCCTACCTGAACCCCGTCAACCTGGCGCAACCGGGCGAGTCGATTCAGGGCGGCAAGGTCGCCAAGACCTACGAAAACGAACTGGTCGGCTGGCTCGCCGCGCGCTTCGGTTTCATCGGCAGCACCGAGCAGGCCCGCGGCTACTACGCGGCCCTGCCGGCCGAGCAACAACGGATCTTTGCCCGCCAGGTGTACTTCTCTGAACTGCGGGTCTCCGGCCGTGAGTACAACCAGGCTGGCAGTGTGCGCCAGGGCAGTTACCTGCGTGGCCGCGCCGCCATCGCCGCGCTGTTCCCGGACAAGGACGTGGCCGGCAACCCGATCACCTACAAAGGCGATATCACGATGTTCGGCGGCTCGGGCGTGCACACCAACTTCGGCGGCTCAATCCAGATGCTCACCCCCGGCGGCCGCCAGACCTTCGGCATCGAAGGCGCGGCACCACCGTCCACGGCAGGCGTGATCACCCAGGGTTCCGGCGATATCCAGCTGTATTCCATGGGCAGCATCCTGCTCGGCCAAAGCCGCATCATGACTACCTTCGGCGGCTCGATCATGGGCTGGACCAGCGAGGGCGACATCAACGCCGGGCGTGGTTCCAAGACCACCGTGGTGTACACGCCGCCCAAGCGGGTCTATGACAACTGGGGCAACGTGAGCCTGTCGCCGTCGGTGCCGAGCACGGGCGCGGGGATCGCCACGTTGAACCCGATCCCGGAAGTGCCGGCCGGGGATATCGACCTGATTGCGCCATTGGGCACCATCGATGCGGGGGAGGCGGGCATTCGGGTGTCCGGCAACGTCAACATCGCCGCCTTGCACGTGGTGAACGCGGCGAACATCCAGACCCAGGGCAAGTCGTCCGGGGTGCCGGTGACGGCCACTGTCAACACCGGGGCCATGAGTTCGGCCAGCGCGGCGGGGGCGGCGGCGTCCCAGGCGGCGGAAGACGCGGCGCGCAGCCAGCAGGCCGCGGCCAAGCAGGGCCGGCCGTCGATCATGACCGTGGAAGTGTTGAGCCTGGGCAGCGAACCGTTGCCGCGTGAGACGCAACCGCAACAAAAAAACTCCAGCTACAACCCCGACAGCCCGGTGCAGGTGCTGGGCGCGGGGCCCCTGAGTGAGCAGGCGCGGGCGCGGTTGACGGATGAGGAGCGCAAGCAGATCAGTTTGTAAAACCTTGGAAAGGACCTCTCGATGTACCGTTCGGGGCGATCAATGATCGCCCCTTTTTTTGGGCGTTTCTCGGTCTGCGTTGGGCGCTGGGTTGCCTGCGATGGCCATCGGTATCTACACATCCCTGGGCGTGTGGCGAGGGAGCTTGCTGCCGTGGCGGCCTGATCGTCGACCGAGTCCTGTCAGGTGTAAATCGATCACAATGTGGGAGCGGGCTTGCTCGCGAAGGCTATGTGTTAGGCGCTAAAGGGTTTTGGTTGGGGTACATATCCATTGCTGCGGTAACGGCTGCTTAGGGTTCCGCCCTTACGGCGGGTCACTTTTGGAAAAGAGCCCCAAAAGTAACCAAAAGGGCTCTTGCCCCAACACTCGGCACCTCGCCTAGGCTCGGTGTGCCCTCACTCCGGCTTTGGAGCGTGGGCCGCCGCGATGGGCCATCCCTGGCCCAGCGCGGCTAACCCGGCGTCCTGCCGGGTTACCCACGCTCCAAAGCCTGCGTTCGGCCAGCGTGTTTGACGGGGCGCCTCAGATCAAAAGCCAAATCAAAAGCGCGGCGGCCTTAGAGCCGACCGGTTTTTAACTGTCGACCTCGGTTCAAATGTGGGAGCTGGCTTGCCTGCGATGCAGACACCTCGGTGTATCAGGCATATCCAGTTGATGCCATCGCAGCGGTGCGGCGATCCGACAAGCCAGCTCCCACAGAAAAGCAGAGCACACAAAATCGCTTTTGATCCACACCACTCAGGCCGCAGTGCTTTTGCTTTTGATCTTGATCTTGATCTGAGGCGCCCCATTAAACACGCTGGCCGAACGCAGGCTTGAATCCGTGGGTAACCCGGCAGGACGCCGGGTTAGCCGCACTGGGCCAGGGATGGCCCATTGCGGCGGCCCACGGATTCAAGCCGGAGTGAGGGCACACCGAGCCTAAGCGAGGTGCCGAGTGTTGGGGCAAGAGCGCTAATGAGATGGTCAGCCCGGCGAGAACCTCAGGTCTAAACTACTGGGGTTCTCACTTTTCTTGAGGAGGCTTTCTCATGAACAGCGTAACGCTTCTAGGCATCGACATTGGCA
>NZ_MNPW01000013.1 GCF_001983175.1 Pseudomonas cedrina subsp. cedrina | reverse complement strand
CCGAAGGTACCTAAACCCAAAGAGTGGCTTGAAGGCAAAGCTGCGAATGCCCACGTGTCGACGGATCGGGTGCTCAAGGCCGCTAAAACCAAAAGACCTTGAAAGGGCTGGCCGTAAGGGCGGAACCCTAAGCCGCCGTTACCGCAGCAACGGATATGTACTCGGTCAAACCCAAAAAAACGGTCGGCCCGTAGGCCGCCCTCGCCACACACCGTCGAAAGTTGTGTAGATACCTATGCTGCGATGGCATCGCCTCGGTGAGACTGATGAACCGAGTCGTCTGCATCGCAGGCAAGCCAGCTCCCACATTTTGATCTCCACAGTTCTTGAGAACGGGTTACTTGTCCCTGAACTCCGGCGCCCGCTTGGCCACGAATGCCGCCATGCCTTCCTTCTGATCCTGCGTCGCAAATGCCGCGTGGAACACCCGGCGCTCGAAGCGCACGCCTTCGGACAGGCTCACTTCAAACGCGCGGTTCACGCTTTCCTTTACCATCATGCTGATCGGCACCGACTTGCCGGCGATCAGGGTGGCGACTTTCAGCGCTTCTTCCAGCAGCTCATCGGCCGGCACGATTCGCGCGACAATCCCGCAGCGCTCGGCTTCAACCGCGTCGATAAAGCGCCCGGTCAGGCACATTTCCATGGCCTTGGCCTTGCCGACCGCGCGGGTCAGGCGCTGGGTGCCGCCCATGCCCGGCAATACGCCAAGGTTGATTTCGGGCTGGCCGAACTTGGCGTTGTCACCGGCCAGGATAAAGTCGCACATCAGGGCCAGTTCACAACCGCCGCCGAGGGCGAAGCCATTGACGGCGGCAATGATCGGTTTGCGGCGGTTGGCCACACGGTCACTGTCGCTGAACAGGTCGTCGAGGTAGATCTGCGGGTAGGTCAGCTCGGCCATTTCCTTGATGTCGGCACCGGCGGCGAAAGCCTTCTTCGAACCGGTCAGCACGATGCAGCCGATCTCGGGGTTGGCTTCCAGTCCGTCCAGCGCGTGGTTCAACTCGCTGACCAGTTGCGCGTTCAGGGCGTTCAAGGCTTGGGGGCGATTAAGGGTGATCAGCCCGACGCGGCCCTGGACGTCGAGCAAAATGGTTTCGTAACTCATGTAGTGGCTCCTTAGAGATTGCGTGAGATGACCATGCGCTGGATATCGCTGGTGCCTTCGTAAATCTGGCAGACCCGCACGTCGCGGTAGATCCGCTCAAGGGGGAAGTCGTTCAGGTAACCGTAACCGCCCAGGGTTTGCAAGGCGCCGGAGCAGACTTTTTCGGCCATTTCCGACGCAAACAGCTTGGCCATCGAGGCTTCCACCAGCGCGGGCTTGCCGCTGTCGCGCAGGGCGGCGGCGTAATGCACCATCTGCCGGGCTACCGCGATTTGCGTGACCATGTCTGCCAGGCGGAAAGCTACCGCCTGGTGTTCGATGATGGGCTTGCCGAAGCTTTCGCGCTCGCGGGCGTAGTCGCGGGCCGCTTCAAACGCGGCGCGGGCCATGCCCACTGCCTGCGAGGCAATGCCCACACGGCCGCCTTCGAGGTTGGCCAGGGCAATCCTGTAGCCTTCGCCCTCCTGCCCGAGCCGGTTGGCAACGGGCACCTTCAGGTCCTCAAACAGGATCTGGCAGGTATCGGAGGCATGCTGGCCGAGTTTGTCTTCGACCCGCGCCACGCTGTAGCCCGGCGAATCGGTCGGCACGATAAACGCGCTGATCCCGCGCTTGCCGGCCGCCGGGTCGGTCACGGCAAACACAATTACCACCCCGGCGTTCTGCCCGGAGGTGATGAACTGCTTGCAGCCGTTGAGCACGTAGTGGTCGCCGTCCAGGCGCGCGCGGGTTTTCAGGCCGCTGGCGTCGGAGCCGGCCTGGGGCTCGGTGAGGGCAAAGGCGCCGAGCATGGCGCCGCTGGCCAGGGGCTCGAGGAACTGCGCTTTCTGCTGGTCGTTGCCGAACGTGAGGATCGGCACGCAGCCGACCGAGTTGTGCACGCTCATGATGGTGGAGCAGGCACCGTCGCCGGCGGCGATTTCTTCCAGCGCCATGGCGTAGGCCAGGTAGCCGGTGTCGCAACCGCCCCACTGTTCCGGCACCAGCATCCCGAAAAAGCCCAGTTCGGCCATTTCAGCGATGGCTTCCTTGGGAAAGCGGTGTTCGCGGTCCCATTCGGCGGCGAAGGGTTTCAGGCGCTCCTGGGCGAATTGCCGGGCCGCGTCGCTGATTTGCAGCTGTTCGTCATTGGGCAGCATCGGGGTTCCTCAATACAGGCATTCGACGGCCATGGCCGTGGCTTCACCGCCGCCAATGCAGATGGCGGCAACGCCACGCTTGAGGCCGTTCTGGCGCAGGGCCGAGAGCAGGGTCACCAGGATCCGCGCACCGGAGGCGCCGATCGGATGGCCCAGGGCGCAGGCACCGCCGTGGATGTTGACCTTGGCGTGGGGGATCTGCAGTTTGCTCATGGTCACCAGGCTCACCACCGCAAAGGCTTCGTTGATCTCGAACAGGTCAACGTCATCCAGATTCCAGCCGGTCCGGGTCATCAGTTTGCGGATAGCCCCCACCGGCGCTACCGGGAACAGTCCCGGCTCATCGGCGAAGGCCGCATGCCCGTGGATCACTGCCAAGGGCTTGAGCCCGCGTTTCTCGGCCTCGGACTGACGCATCAGCAACAAGGCCGCCGCGCCGTCCGAGATCGAGCTGGAGTTGGCCGCAGTCACCGTGCCGCCTTCGCGGAACGCGGGTTTCAGGCTGCCTATCTTGTCCAGCCTGGCCTTGGGCGGCTGCTCATCATGCAGGACTGTCTTCTGCTCTTTGCCCACGGTGACCTGCAGCGGAACAATCTCTGCGGCAAAGTTGCCGTGGGTAATGGCCTCTTGCGCGCGGGTCAGCGAGGCGATGGCGAATGCATCCTGGGCTTCTCGGCTGAAGCCGTTATGCAGCGCGCAGTCCTCGGCAAAGGTGCCCATCAGGCGGCCTTTATCGTAGGCGTCTTCCAGGCCGTCGAGGAACATATGGTCGAGCACCTTGCCGTGGCCCATGCGGTAGCCGCTGCGCGCACGGTCCAGCAGATACGGGGCGTTGGACATGCTTTCCATGCCCCCGGCGATGACCACGTCAACGCTGCCGCCCATCAGTGCGTCATGACCCAGGATCGCTGCCTGCATGCCCGAGCCGCACATTTTATTGAGGGTGGTGCAACGCGTGGCCTTGTCCAGCCCGGCGCCCAGGGCCGCCTGGCGTGCAGGTGCCTGGCCGAGGCCTGCGGGCAGTACGCAGCCAAACAACACTTCGTCCACGGCATCCGTGGCGATACCGGCACGCTCGACTGCGGCTCGAATCGCGGCGGCGCCCAGCTGCGGCGCGGTCAGGCCCTTGAGGTCGCCCTGGAACCCGCCCATGGGCGTACGCACGGCGCTGACGATAACGATGGGATCTGTCATGGAAAAACCTCCTTACCTGGCCGCCATGCGCAGGGCGCCGTCGAGACGGATCACCTCGCCATTGAGCATGCTGTTTTCAATGATATGCCGCACCAGCGCGGCGTATTCGTCGGGTTTGCCCAGGCGTGGCGGAAACGGCACGCCCGCGGCCAGGGATTCGCGCACCTGCGGGGTCATGCCGGCCATCATCGGCGTTTCGAAAATGCCGGGGGCGATGGTCATCACGCGAATGCCAAAGCGCGCGAGTTCCCGCGCGGCCGGCAATGTAAGGCTGGCAATTGCGCCTTTGGACGCGGCGTAGGCGGCCTGGCCGATCTGCCCGTCAAAGGCCGCCACCGAAGCGGTATTGATGATCACGCCGCGCTCGCCGTCGGCATTCGCCTCGGTCTGCGCAATGGCCGCCGCCGCCAGGCGCAGCAGGTTGAAGCTGCCGATCAGGTTGACGTTGATCACCTGGGCGAAGCTGGCCAGCCCATGGGGGCCGTCCTTGCCGAGGATTTTTTCGCCACGCACCACGCCGGCGCAATTGACCAACCCATGCAACCCGCCAAACGCTGCAACCGTGGCCTGCACGGCGGCCTCGGCCGCCGCTTCCTGGCTGATATCCGCGACGGCGCTGCGGGCGTTATCGCCAAGCTCCCGGGCCTTGGCCGCCACCGCATCCGCATTGAGGTCCACCAGCATCACCTTGGCACCCGCATCAATCAGCATCCGGGCGGTCGCCGCGCCGAGGCCGGAAGCGCCGCCGCTGACCAGGAAGATCTTGTTTTCAATCTGCATTATGGTTTCCTTGAACGGTCCGAATGGGTGGAATACTCGCTCCGGGGCGCCACGGCGGCAATGGTCAAAGCCTTCAAGCTGGCTGACTGTTTTGGCCATGGTTTCTACATAATGCGGGTTTGACACCTGCGGTGGTCTGACCGAAGCTGACGGCTTTGCATTCACTGCCCAAGTTCTCGGACGCCTGCATGTCAAAGTCACGCCGTTACTCCATCCTCGGCCTGTGCGCCCTGCTCTCCATTGCGCTGATCACCTGGTATTTCTCCCGCTCCACGCCGGCCGCGGTTGCGCCCGCGATTGCCCAGGGTTATTCCAAAGCCTTGAAACAGGCGCACAACGGTGAGCCGGGAGCCGCCCGCGTGCTGTACCAGCAACTCGGCCGACCGGACCTGTCGCCCGAGCGCCGCGCTGCGTTGCATGCCGAACTGCCCAACTACCCCAGCCCCCAAGCCTTGAAACTGGCCGGTAAAGACCTGAGCAGCCCATCACCGCAGGTTCGCGAGGCCGCCATCCATAGCATTGTCGGCCTGGTGCCCACCGGCCAGCGCACGCTGTTGCTCGGCCCGGTGCTGGATGATCCCGAACAAACCGTCCGGTTTGCCGCCGCCAACGCCTTGCTTGGCCTGTCGCCCGACACCCTGAGCCTGTATTTCGGGCCGTTGCAGCAAGTGCTGGATGAGTTTGTGAAAACACTCAAGGCCCAGCCTGAAACCGCCGAAGGCTGGATTCAACTGGCGCGGCTGTACATCCACAGCGCCCAGTTACCGGATGCCCAACATGCCCTGGAACAGGCCATGCGCCTGCAGCCGGACAACCTGCAGGCCGTGGTCGCGCAGATCGAGCTGCTGGATAAACAGGGCAAGACCGACGAGTCGCGCCAGCTGTTGGCGCGCCAGCTGGCGGCGCACCCGGAATCGGCTTATCTGCAACATGCGCTGGGGATGTGGCTGTTGCACCATGGCGAGCGGCCCTATGCCCTGCTCGGCCTGTCCAAAGCCGTGGAACTGGAACCGGACAATCAGGATTACCGCTACGACCTCGCCACCACCCTGCACGCTCAGCAGGAACTCGAAGCCGCCCAACGCCAACTCGAAGAAATCCTCCAGCGCCACCCCGCCAACCGCAAGGCGCGGGTGTTGCTGATCAGCTACTGGAAGGAAAGCGGCCAATT
Source organism: Pseudomonas cedrina subsp. cedrina (assembly GCF_001983175.1). GTDB lineage: Bacteria > Pseudomonadota > Gammaproteobacteria > Pseudomonadales > Pseudomonadaceae > Aquipseudomonas > Aquipseudomonas cedrina. The sequence continues at coordinate 205,854 of NZ_MNPW01000013.1, read as the reverse complement.
GCAAAACGTGCAGGTGCTGCTCGCGCAACTTGAGCAGCAGAACCCGGATGATCCCGCGCTGCAGCAAGGTCTTTAGCCCTGCGCCGGCGACGCTCAAGAACACGCCTGCGTTGTGCAATTTCTACAAAACGTTGAACGGCCACGGGCCGCTACGGTCAAGAGAATATGGCGCGCCCAAGGCGGTGCGCTCTTATTTGTTTGTGACCTGAGGGCACTCCTTGTCTATACCCAACGAGCTGTTCAGTGAAAAGGCGGCCACCGGCATTGAAGGTCTTGATGACATTCTTTCCGGCGGGCTATCGCGCGGCCACTTGTTCCTGCTGGAAGGTGAACCGGGTACCGGTAAGACCACCGTCGCCCTGCATTTCCTGCAGGCCGGCGCGAAAAACGGCGAGACGTCGTTGTACATCACTCTGTCCGAAACCGAGCGCGAACTGCGCCAGGGCGCCAAGTCCCACGGGTGGGATCTGGACGACAATATCCATATCTTTGAGCTGACCCCACCTGAAAGCCTGCTCAACGCCGAGCACCAGCAAAGCCTGTTGTACTCCTCCGACCTGGAGCTGGGCGAAGCCACGCGGCAGATTTTTGAAGCCGTGGAGCGCTTCAAACCGACCCGCGTGGTGCTCGACAGCCTGTCGGAGATCCGCTTGCTGGCGCAGAGCTCACTGCGTTATCGCCGGCAGATCCTGGCGATCAAGCACTACTTCGTGCGCTACGAAGCTACGGTGCTGTTGCTTGACGACCTGACCACCGAATCCCTCGACAAAACCGTGCACAGCGTGGCCCACGGGGTGATTCGCCTGGAAGAACTGACCCCCAACTACGGCGCTGAACGCCGCCGGGTGCGGGTGGTGAAATACCGTGGGCAAAAGTACCGTGGCGGTTTCCATGACTTCACCATCATGGGCGACGGTATACATGTGTTCCCGCGCCTGGTGGCGGCCGAACATCGTGGCGGTTACAACCGCCAGACCCTGTCCAGTGGCATCCCTGAAATGGACGCCTTGCTCGGCGGCGGTGTCGAGACGGGCTCAAGCAGCCTGATCCTGGGCCCGGCCGGTACCGGCAAATCCTTGATCTCGATGATCTTCGCCGCCGCCGCTGTAGGCCGTGGCGAAAAGGCGGCACTGTTCATTTTTGATGAAGAGCTGGGCTTGTTGTTCGAGCGCATGCACAACATGGGGATTGACCTTCAAGCGATGCAGGCCACGGGCAACCTGTTGATCGAGCAGGTGGACGCGGCCGAGCTGTCGCCGGGCGAGTTCTCCCACCGGGTACGGCGTTGTGTGGATGAACTCGGGATCAAAACCGTGGTGATTGACAGCATCAACGGCTACCAGGCATCGATGCCGGAGGAAAACGCGCTGATCCTGCACATGCACGAATTGTTGCTGTACCTCAACCGGCGCGGCGCGGCGACGTTCATGACCGTTGCTCAGCATGGCCTGGTCGGCGACATGCAAACGCCGGTGGACATCACCTACCTTGCCGATACCGTTATCCTGCTGCGTTACTTCGAGGCGCTGGGCAAGGTACGCCGCGCGATATCCATCATCAAGAAAAGAACCGGCTCCCATGAATCGACTATTCGCGAATATCGCATTGGCAATACTGGCATGACAGTCGGCGAGCCACTCGAGAACTTCCAGGGCGTGCTGCGGGGTATCCCGATCTACATGGGCGCTGGATCACCGTTGCTCAAGGACGAGGACTAGTGCCTACCCGTTCCCTTGCTTCCGAACGCGCGCTCATCCTTGCGCCATTGGGGCGTGACAGTTCCCTGGCGCAGATGATGCTCGGTGAGGCCGGTTACGTCGGCGTCATTGCCGACAACCTGGAAAGGCTCTGCGAGATGCTGACGCAAGGCGCCGGGCTGCTGATCATTGCTGCCGAAGCGCTGCGCGGCGCCAATCTGGAGCCGTTGCTGGAGCAGTTGCACGAGCAGCCCGCCTGGTCGGATTTGCCCATCGTGCTGATGACCCATCATGGCGGCAGCGGACAAAACGGCTCATCGCACTTGAGCGGGCTGTTGGGCAACGTGACGTTCCTGGAGCGGCCCTTCCACCCCGTCACGCTGATCAGCCTGGTCAGCGCAGCGCTGCGCGGCCGGCGTCGCCAGTACGAGGCGCGCGACCGCCTGGTCGACCTGAGCCAGAGCGAGCTGCGTTTGCAGCGCACATTAGAGACCTTGGAGCAGCAGGTCGAAGAGCGCACCGCGCAGCTGCGCAGCAACGAAGAAGCGCTGCGCCAATCGCAAAAAATGGAAGCCGTCGGCCAATTGACCGGCGGTATCGCCCATGACTTCAACAATATGCTCACCGGTATCATCGGCAGCCTCGAGCTGCTGCGCAGACGCGTGGCCCGGGGCAAATTGGATGACCTCGACAGCCTGATCGACCTGGGCGTCACTTCCGCCAACCGCGCTGCCGGCCTGACGCACCGCCTGCTGGCTTTTTCCCGTCGCCAGTCGCTGGACTCCAAACCGGTCAATATCAACGAACTGGTCAGCTCGATGGGCGAGTTGCTGCAACGCAGCATCAATGAAAGCATCAAGCTGGACATGCGCCTGATCGATCAACTATGGACAGCCGAAGTCGACCCCAACCAACTGGAAAGCGCCCTGCTCAACCTGGTGATCAACGCACGCGATGCAATGCCCAGTGGCGGCAGGCTTACGGTCGAAACCACCAACCGCCACCTGGACAGCGTATTCACCGCCGCCTATGGCTCCTTGAGCCCTGGCGACTACGTGGAACTGAGCGTCAGCGACACCGGCTGCGGCATCCCGGAAAATATCATGGGCCGCGTCTTCGACCCCTTCTTCACCACCAAGCCCATTGGTCAGGGAACAGGGTTGGGTCTGTCGATGATCTATGGGTTCGCCCGTCAATCCCATGGCCATGTGACCATTTACAGCGAGGTCGACAGGGGCACCACCGTCAGCCTGTTCCTGCCACGCTATATGGGCGAGATCATCAACCCTGAAGCGCCCAACCCCACGCTGGCGCCGTTCGCCAACCGCGGTGAAACCGTATTGATTGTCGAGGATGACCCGGCGGTGCGTGTCCTGGTCAGTACCGTGTTGAAGGAACTGGGCTACGCCTATGTCGAGGCTGGCGATGCCCACAGCGCAGTGCCGATCATCGAGTCGGGCCAGCGCATCGATTTGATGATCAGCGATGTAGGGCTGCCTGGGATGAACGGCCGGCAACTGGCGGAAATCGGTCGCCAGATTCGACCTGAGCTGAAGGTGCTGTTCATCACAGGCTATGCCGAACACGCGGCGGTGCGCGGCGGCTTCCTGGACCCGGGCATGCAGTTGATTACCAAACCCTTTACGTTCGACCTGTTGACGGCCAAGGTACGGGAGATGATCCGGCAGGCCGGCGCCTGAACGGCAACCAGATCACGCAGATGGTAACGATCTGATGTAAATAAGCATGGAATCGGGCAGTCACTCAACGACACCAACAGGCTGCGCTGTCCCGTCGAGACGGACCGCGCGCCTTCTGTAGCTTGACTGAGTGATTGCCGATGAGAACGACCTCTAGCGCCCATGGCCTGCCTGCTGTTCCCGTTACCATGCAGGTGGTTGAAACCGTACCGCTGGTGCCTCTTAGGCAAAGCACGTCGCACGCGGCCAAGCCGTCACCCCTCCTTGACAACGTCCTCGAAACCCAGAAAGCACTGCAAGGCAATATCGCTAACCGGCAGGCGTTCCGGCGCACATTGCTGGGCGAAGGGTTGAAAGAATTCGTTGAATTAAGCCAAACGGCCCGTGAAAGGGCCGCATTACCGTTCTCCGATCGGAACCACCTGAGCCAGGACGACTACCGACAGCAGATCAAGGACGTCATCGAACGTTGCCTGCATGCCACTTCGATGCCAATCGACACGGACTCCGCCTATCGTACCGAGAGAGGCATGGAACCTGGCAGCGAGGTCAGCCTCATGCGCTTTATCGAGGACAACGGCTGGCGCGTCCCCACGACCTACGATGAGCTGAAGAACCTGTTCGATTCTCTTGGAACGGTTGCGCCGACCACCCCGCCGCACGGTAATTTCAGCGGTGCCCTGGCCTGGCCCGTGCCATTGAGTCATGAGGACCAGTTGGGCCTCTATTACCATCCGATCCAGACCCTGCCAGGGGTTGAGCAGGATGGGCTGTTCAACGTGCTGACCCGCCACCTTGCGCTGGACAAGGCCACGCTGGCGCAACCGCGCAAGGTGCTGGAACGGCTGATCGCCTCAACCGCCGGGCAGGCATTGGGTGAAACACTGCAACGTAAATATGGGGGCGTGGTCACTACGTCGTCCAACGCTGACTGGTTGCTCGCGGCGCTGCACGCCTCCCTTGACGCACAAACCCTGCTGGGCTCTACGCCAACGCCAGCACGTAACAGTGTCGCCGGGTTTGACCTGGCCAAGGCCGATTACATCGGCAAGCCACCCGGAGCGGTTCTCCAGGCATTCACCACACACCTGGCCAGCCAGCAACACATTAGCCCCGAACTGGCGTCAGTGGCCGCACATTTGCTGCTTTCACGCCGGGCACCGGCTTTTCTGGTGAAGGACATCCCCGCAGGCGTGCAATGCGGCTCCCACGCCTGGGTCACGTTGCAGGTCGCTGTCGCGCGCCTGGAAGCCAAGGCTCCGGGCTCAACCGCGCGGATGAATTATGCCCAGGTCATGCGACACGCCGACCACGCCCCGATCACAGTAGAAGACCAGGCAGTGGAATACGCGGCCCAGCAGGCGGCGCTCAAGGACTGGGGGGTTGCCAACGGGGTCATCCGCGGTAATGCCAACGATCAGTACACAGAAGATCAGTTGAGTGCACTGCACACTGCATTCAATGCCCAGATCCAGGCGCTACGTGCCGGTTCTGAAGCCTACGCCAGTGAAATGCCGACGCGCCGGGAACTGGCGCTCAAGCACCTCAAACAGGCGTATGGCAGTGCAATCCCTTTCGAGAAACGCTGCATTTCACTGTACAGGGATAGCCGCGACCACCCTGGCCCCTACTCGTTGCTCGACCTTTATCTGCAGCAAGGAAACCTCGACGGCATAGGCGCTTCATGGGTCTCGAGCAGTGCGGATGTGCCGCTCAAGCAACTGTCTAGCAGCTATCGATTGCCCAATGTCGAAGCAGAATTTTCGAGCACCTTCGCAGGCTACTGCGAGGCGATGGACAAGGCCATCGCGACGCAGACCGCACACCTGATCGCAAGCCTGCCGTTGGATGACCGCCAGCACCTCGAGTCGGGAAAACTGACCATCGCCCGAAAGATATCCATCACTCGCGGCGGTTACCCGCCATTCCCCGAACGGCGAAAGCCGAACGATCACAGCCTTTATCTCAAGACCGAGCACCAGGGCGAGGTACGTACGTACGTGCTCAATCTCAAGGACAACATGATTCAACGCCAGGACGAACACTGGGAACTCGGCGATAGCCTGGGCGGCGACGGCCAGGTCTACGGACGCTTTGAGAAAGTCGCAGACAGCCCGGTCGGACCTGCGATGGAAGGCTACCCACCGAGCTATTCCAGCGCGCGGACAGCCTTGATAGGTTCGGCCATGGTCAAGGATGCGAACATCCGCCATTACGAAGGCGAAGCGCGCGGCAGGACCACGTTTGAGAGCGAGGTGCCGTTTTACAAAGCCGGACGAGAATTCTTGCTCAACCTTATTCCTTTGCGGTCGGCCATCGTTAATTTCCAGCAGGGCAACATAGGCGATGGCATCGCTGACTTAGCTTTCGACGCCTTCGGGTTCATGCTCGGGGCCGGTTCCGCAGCCAAAGGTGTCAAGGCATTGCAAGCGGGCGCGTCGTTAAGTGCTCGGGTTGCACGGGGCGGCAGGATTATGGGGCGCGCGGCAGTCGGCGCCCTGAACCCCCTGGACGGCACCGGCCAACTGCTGTTCAACCTGGCGCGTGGTGGGCAAAAAAGTACGCTGCACGCCTACCGGCTTCTTCGGGGCAGCGCAGACAGCTATGACTTGCTCAAGGCCAGCAAGCACTTCGATGCGGGCGCGGTGGGCACCTATAAGCTGCAAGACACTATTGTCGAAGGGACGGCAGTGCTGACCAACGGTAAATGGTATGCCTTCGACAACGTGAACGGTCGCCCTTACGGCAAAGCTCTGGATGATTTCCAGCCTTCATTACGCGCCACCGAAGCCCAATTGGGCACCTGGGGCAACGCGGCCCCGGTTGTTTCGCAGGACTCGGCTGACTTGCGTAAGCGTTGGGACGAGCTGGTTAAACAGCACAAAAACGCTGATGACCCCGCGGATTTCCTGCATGGATACAACGAAGGCGATCCCCGGGCCGTCAAGGGTTTTCGCTCGGCAATGAAAACTGAAGACATCAGGCAACTAGCGACCAGCGGGCGGTTGACCCCAGAAGAGATCGGCACCCTCGCGCGCCATGAGGAACGACTGGCGGTGCAACACGGTTTCAAGGGGGTCGATAGTGTGTATGAACATGTCAGCTCCGCCGGTGGCCGCTTCATACCCGCGCCGCAGGTGTTCTACCTCAGCCAGACCAATCCGCTGTCCCAGGGCCAGTGCGCGGCCATGTCGCGGCTGATGGCCAGCGCCATGGAGCAAGGCGCAGAAGCGACGTTCATCGGCAACCTGTTCACGGCCGCCGCCAACCCCGCCACCCAGGCATCGCGAGAGTTCGTCGCGCAATTGACGGCGGTACAGAAACAACTGATGGGCCCAACCCTGTTTCATGCTGCCAGGCCACGCCGAAAATTGGGTTACAAAGACGTTATTGCCGAGCTCACCAATACCCGCGAGCCCCGGAGCCTCATGCTTGGCACGCCGGGCCACGCAATGGCGGCGGGTACATTGGGCGAGGGGTCGAATAAAAAATTCTATTTCTACGACCCCAATTTCGGCGTCGCCATGTTCGACAGCCCCGAGGCGATGAAACGTGGCCTGGAGAAACTGTTCACGGATAAAAAGTTGCCGGTTCAGTACACGACCCACAGTGCCGACCCGAGCAAGTTGGAGTTCGAAGTCAGCGTCTACGATGACGCGTGGAAAAGTACTACCGGGGTCAGCGATAAAACCGTCAAGGACCTCACCGAAGTGCCGCTACTTGCCCCATCGAAATCGGTCACTGCGCCTGACGTGCCAAAAAAACCGCAGATACCGGTGCCACCACCCACGGTCATAACACCACGGCCAGTCGAGGTGCTGATGGGGCAGTCCCACACACTCACCGATCAAGTGTCCACCCTGAAAACGACCAGCCTCAGCGACTGTTCGGCGCTGGTCGTGCTGTCAAACCTCAAGGACGGCGTTTACCAGAAGCGGACGTTGGTGCATTTGACCGGGAGCAACCTGGGTCAGCCGGTCAATGGCACGAGCAATGGGTTCGCCTGGCTGCAACAGGCCAACAAGGATCTGGAAGGCGGTGGCAAGGTCTTGTTCGTCGGCGGCACCGATACCAAAAGCGTGGTAGGTGTAGCGGTCGTTATCGGACAGCAGGGCGAACAGTCAGGGCAACCCCTGCTGGACTTGCTGCAACGTAAGGATGTGTCCGTCACTTACGCCAGCTCCGCCGGCGTAGAGGTTTACCCGGACGGTACATTCAAGCTCAACGACAACGACGGTGCCGGCGTATTCAGCCAAAGCAAGGTCAAGGAAATAATCGATTTTGCCAAGGACTGATACGGGATCAGCTTTGCCAGGGTTCGCCCCAGCCCTGGCAGGCTCGGCGGTTCAGGCCAGCAACCGCTGGATATGCTCTTGCAGCGTATCCAGGTCGAACGGCTTGGCCAGGATCGGTGCATTGCGCGTAATGGGGCTGTTGCAGTCGAGGATTTCCTGCGGGTACCCACTGATAAAGATCACTTTCAGTTCCGGTCGCAGCTTCATCGCCGGCTCGGCGATCTGCACACCGGAGATGCCGCCCGGCAGGCGATAGTCGGTGACCATCAGGTCCAGGTGCGGCTTGGTCGCGAGGATCTCGAAGGCCTGCTCCCCATCGATCGCTTTCAATACGCGATAGCCCAGGCCCGCCAGGTATTCGCCCAGCACAAACATAATGGATTCGTCGTCCTCGACGATCAGAACGACATCTTGCGCATCTTCACTCATGGGAAGCCTTTGTCCGGTCAATTGCTGCAATTACGACCCTGGGGTCACGCAGAGGTTGCGTCGAGGTGACGATTGATTTCATGTCGACGCTTCGAGCGGCAAACACACGCGGAACAAGGCGCCCTCGCCTATGCGGCTCTCGACTTCGATGGTACCGCCATGGGCCGTGACGATCTGCTCGGAAATAAACAGCCCCAGGCCCAGGCCGGCGGCCACCTGGCTGGCGGAGACACGCTCGAACTGCTGGAAAATCCGCTTCTGGTTTTCCTCGCTGATCCCAATCCCGTGGTCGCGCACTTCCACCCGGGCTTCGCTGTGTTCGCTGTACACGCGCACCTCCACCGGGCTCTTGGCCCCGTAGCGCAAGGCGTTGGTCAGCAAGTTGGTGATCACCTGCTCGATACGGAACTCATCCCAATGGCCTTCCACGGGGCCTTCGATAGCCAGTTGCATGGAAGACTCGGCGGCCGCCACCTGAGGCGCGAAATTCTCCACCAGGTTGCTCACCAGTTGCGCCAGGTCGAAACGCGCCGGGCGTATCGATAATTTGCCGGTGCGGATGCGCGACACGTCGAGCATGTCTTCGATCAAGCGGATCAGGCTCTGGATCTGGCGTTCATCGCGGTCGACCATGGCGCGCATCTTGTCCAGGGTGAACGCCGCGGCGTTGTCCCGCGCCAGGTGCATCTTGCGCAGTTGGGTCTCGAGAATCAGCCCGTTGAGGGGCGTGCGCACTTCGTGGGCAACGATCGACATGAAGTCATCGCGCATGCGCACCGCCTGCTCCAGCTCGGCCTGAGTGGACTGCAGGCGCGTGAGCAGCAACTCCTGCTCGCGACGGCTGCGCTCGAGGGCTTCCACCTGCTGCTTCATGGCTTTGCTCTGGCGATACAGGTCGACGAAAATGTTGACCTTGCTCTTGACCGCATGGATATCCAGCGGTTTGTGCAGGAAGTCCACGGCGCCGCTTTCATAGCCCTTGAAGGCGTAGTTGAGTTCGCGCCCGGCGGCGCTGACGAACACGATCGGGATGTTCTTGGTCTTTTCGGTGCCGCGCATCAGCTCGGCCAGTTCGAAACCATTCATGCCGGGCATCTGCACGTCGAGAATCGCCATGGCGAACTCGTGTTCCAGCAACAGGGACAAGGCCTCGTCGGCGCTCAAGGCCTTGAATACCTGGCGGTCCTCGCGCTTGATCAGCGCTTCGAGGGCCAGCAGGTTTTCCGGCAGGTCGTCGACGATCAGCAGTTTGGCCTGGATAGGACTTAACATGGGGAATATTCCAGGGAAGCCAATAATGAGCCAATGCGGCTCAACGTAAGAATATGGTCGGGTGTATGCAGCGCCAGGGCTGCCAGAGGCATGACCGCGACCCGTGCTTCAGTGGGCTCTTGCACCACCGTGGTTCCACCCTGGCGCTTGACCTGCGCCAGGCCCCGCGCGCCGTCCTGGTTGGCGCCGGTCAACAGCACCGCCAGCAAACCCGCGCCATAGGCATCCGCCGCGGATTCGAACAGATAGTCGATGGACGGCCGCGAGTGGTGCACACGGTCTTCCTGGCTCAACGAGAGGCTGCGGTCGTGCTCTACCGACAGGTGGTAGCCGGGCCCGGCAAAATACAGGGTGCCAGGCTTGATCGACTCTTTGTCACGGGCTTCCACCACGGGCAGCGCAAGGCGTCGCGCAAACACCTCGGCCAACTGGCTGCGGCGCTCGTCCGGCAAATGCAGCACGGCAATGATCGGCAGGCCGAAGCCCTTGGGTAACCCACCAAAAACACTCAGCAACGCCTCGACACCGCCGGCGGACGCGCCGACGACGATGGCTTCAATCCCGCGAATGGGGCTGGATGCAGCGTCGTTCATGATTTTCGGTAGATCCGTTCCTGTTTGACCAAAGGCTCGAATTGTTTGCTGTAGGCGGAAAAATCCAGGGTTTCCTTGCTGCCCAGCACCAGGAAGCCGCGATGGCACAGCGACTCATGAAACAATCCAAACGCGCGATCCTGCAATTTTTTATTGAAGTAAATCAATACATTACGACATGAAATTAATTGAGTTTCTGAGAATACACTGTCCGTCGCCAGGCTGTGATCGGCAAAGGTGACATTCTCGCGCAGCGTCTTGTCGAAAATCGCGTAATCGTAGGCTGCGGTGTAGTAGTCGGCAAATGAACGCTGCCCGCCGGCCTGCTGATAGTTGGCAGTGTAGGCCCGCACGTTCTCCAGGGAAAAGATGCCCTGCTTGGCCTTGTCCAGCGACGCCGGGTTGATATCGGTGGCGTAGATGATCGTGCGCTCCAGTAAACCTTCCTCGCGCAGCAGGATGGCCATGGAGTACACCTCCTCCCCCGTGCTGCACCCGGCGATCCAGATCTTGATCGACGGGTAGGTCTTGAGCAGTGGCACCACTTCCCGGCGGATCGCCAGGAAGTGCGACGGATCGCGGAACATCTCGCTCACCGGGATCGTCAGGAACTGCAGCAACTGCATGAACGCCGCCGGGTCGTGCAGCACACGCTCCTGCAAAGCGGAAATGGTCGCGCAGTCGAATTGACGCAGGGCGTGGGCCACGCGGCGCTTCACCGACGCCCCGGAATAATCCCGAAAGTCGTAGCTGTACTTGAGGTAAATCGCCTCGATCAAGAGACGCAGCTCAATGTCGCCGCTTTTTTCCAAGAAGCTTTTTTCCAAGAAGCGTTGCTCCACTTAAATGCGTTCCATCTTGGGTAGCCATACGCGAATCAATGAAAACAGACGATCCAGGTCAATCGGCTTGGCCAGGTAATCGTTGGAACCGGCCGCAAGGCAGCGTTCCTGATCGTCCTTCATGGCCTTGGCCGTCACGGCGATGATCGGCAGTTTCTTCCAGCGCGGGTCCTGGCGGATCAAGGCCGTGGCCTCGTAGCCATCCATCTCCGGCATCATCACGTCCATCAGCACCAGATCGATGTCCTCGACTTCATTGAGTTTGTCGATGGCTTCACGCCCGTTACGCCCGATCACCACCACCGCGCCTTTGTGCTCCAGGGCACTGGTCAGGGCAAAGATGTTGCGCACATCGTCGTCCACCAGCAGGATCTTGCGGCCCTCGAACACCTTGTCACGGCTGCGCGCGGTCTTGAGCATCTTCTGGCGATCATGGGACAGCTGGGATTCGACTTTGTGCAGAAAGAGTGTGACCTCGTCCAGCAAGCGCTCCGGCGAGCGGGCGCCCTTGATGATGATCGAGCGCGAATACTTGCGCAGCTCGTTCTCTTCATCGCGGGTCAGGTTACGCCCGGTGTAGACGATAACCGGCGGGAACGAGCAGATGTCCTCGGTGGCCATGCGCTTGAGCAGCTCGTTACCGAGCATGTCCGGCAGCTTGAGGTCGATGATCATGCAGTCGTAGACGTGGGTGCGCAGCAGGTCGAGGGCGGCCTGGGCGTACCCGACATCGGTGATTTCGATATCGTCGTCACCGATCAGACGGGCAATGCTGTCACGTTGCAGGTCGTCGTCTTCCACCAGCAGCACGCGCTTGACCTTCTGGGTCAGCTTGGCTTCCAGGCGGGCGAACACGTCCTTGAGTTCTTCGCGGGTGGTCGGTTTGACCGCATACCCAATGGCGCCCATGTGCATGGCGGCTTCGACGCGGTCTTCCACGGAAATCACATGCACCGGGATGTGCCGGGTATTGGCATGTTCTTTCAGGCGTTGCAGCACCGTCAGCCCGGAATGGTCCGGCAGGCGCATGTCCAGCAGGATCGCGTCGGGAATATATTCCTCGGCCAGGCTGTAGCCTTCGTCCGCGCCATGGGCCACCAGGCAGTTGTAGCCCAGTTCGTGGGCCAAGTCGAAGAGGATACGGGCGAAGTTCGGCTCGTCTTCCACCACCAGAATGCAGCGGGTGGTGAACGGGGCCTTGTCGCGATCATCGGCGAAACGCGGGATTTGCTTGGTTTCGACCACCGGCAGCGGCGCCGCCTTGATCGGCGCGGGCGCGGGTGCTACCACCACTTGGCGCGGCTGCTCGACCGGCGCGGCGTCTTCCTCGCGCTCGACATACTGCTCCGGCAGGACCAGCGTGAACACGCTGCCCTTGCCGGGTTCGCTGGCGACGCTGATGTAACCGCCGAGCAAGGTGGCCAGGTCGCGCGAGATCGACAGGCCCAGGCCGGTGCCGCCGTAACGGCGGTTGGTGGTGCCGTCGGCCTGGCGGAAGGCCTCGAAGATGCTTTCCTGCTGGTCCGGCGCAATGCCGATGCCGGAATCGCGCACGGTAAAGGCAATGCCCTCCCCAGGTGCGCGCGACACCGACAGGCTGACTTCGCCCTGTTCGGTGAACTTGATCGCGTTGGACAGCAGGTTCTTGAGTATCTGCTCCAGGCGCTGGCGATCGGTAAACAGCATGCCCGGTGCGTCTTCCTGCACCTCGACCTGGAAGGCCAGCTTTCGATCGGCCGCCAGCGGTTCGAACATGCCGCGCAGGCCGTCGACCAGTCGCGCCACGCTGGAATTTTCCGGACGCACCTCGAGCTTGCCGGCTTCGACCTTGGAAATATCCAGGATGTCGTTGATCAGGTTGAGCAGGTCGTTGCCGGCCGAATAGATCGACTCGGCAAACTTGACCTGTTCGGCGCTGAGGTTTTCCTGGGGGTTCTCGGCCAGCAACTTGGCCAGGATCAGCGAGCTGTTGAGCGGCGTGCGCAGCTCGTGGGACATGTTGGCGAGGAATTCGGACTTGTACTTGCTGGAGCGCTGCAATTCGTCGGCGCGGTCTTCCAGTTCCAGCTGCACGCGGTTGAGTTCGATGTTCTTGCGGTCCATGGCGTCGCGCTGTTCGGCCAGGGTTTCGGTCTGTTCCGCCAGTTGCTCGTTGGTTTGCTCCAACTCGGCCTGTTGGGTTTCCAGGTGGGCCTGGGACTCCTTGAGGATGCGCGACTGTTCTTCCAACTCTTCGTTGGCCGTCTTGAGCTCTTCCTGTTGCACTTGCAGCTCTTCGTTGAGCTGCTGGGTCTCGGCGAGCACCTCCTGCAGGCGCTGGCGATAGCGCGCGGCTTCGATGGAGGTGCCGATATTGCCGGCAATCAGCTCCAGCAGCTCTTCATCACGCTCCTCAAGCGGGCGCAGGAAGCCCAGCTCGATCACACCGTTGACGCGGTCATCATCCGTGGTGGGCACGACCAGCACACTGCGGGTATGCCCTTCGCCCAGGCCGGAGCTGACCTTGAAGTAGTCCACCGGCACATCATCGAGGCGAATCAGGCGATCCAGCTGGGCCGACTGGCCGATGATGCCTTCGTCGCTGTAGATCGCCTGCTCCTGCTGTTCCTGGTCACGGGAGAAACCATAGGTGGCCACGCGCCGCAGGCCGCCGTGTTCTTCACGTACATACAGCGCGGCCACGGCCGAGCCCATGTACTGGGCAAAGAACTGCAGGATGTTGCGCCCGAGCATGTTCAAGGTGAGCTGGCCGAGCACCTGTTCGGCCAGTTCAGTCTGGCCGTTGCGCAGCCAGGCTTGCTGTTCCAGGCGTCGAGCGATCTTCTTTTGTGACGCGAGGTTTGCGCTGTAACTGTCTGACAAGGCTACCAAATTCTTTCGACCGATATACGCCAGCAAGCCGCTCAGGCCGAGCACAAACACCAGGTACAAAGTGACGCTGATCACCGTGGTGCGCGTGACTTCGGCATTGCGCGTGATGCGGAACTGCTGCTCCATCGCCACCGCATCGTCGTATTCCCTACGGATTTCGTCAGTCAGGCGCTTGCCGCGACCTGCCTTGACCGCGCTGCGGTAATCGCCGCTGTTGCGCTGCATATCAATCATCGACTGGGCGTATTTGTTCCACTCCACCTGCAAGGCTTCCAGGCGCTTGAGGCGGTCCACCTGCTGGGGGTTATCCGCCACCAGCTCCTGCAGGTTGCGCAGGTCGGCAATGATGCGCGGCTTGGCCACCTCGTAAGGGTCGAGGAAGTGCTCATCACCGGTGATCAGGAACCCGCGCATGCCGGTTTCCAGGTCGACGGTCAGCTTGGACGTCTCATTGAGGTTATTGATCACCCGGTCGGTGTGCTCGACCCATTGGATCACCGACAACAAATAGGTGATCAGGCAGACGAAAAACACCGCACTGAGCACGCCCACACCCAGGGGCAGCGCAACGTTTCGGCTCAGTAGGGTACGAAAGCTCTTTTCATCGACGGACGACGCGGGAGTCATGGGCATGCCTTGGCCAAAGGTGGAAAAACCGGAAGTTTGCCCCAAAGTGGCAGGCAAGACCATTTTTCCAGGACGGTTTTGTACAGATTCCTACGAAAGAACCGGCTATTCTCTCTGGTCTTCTGTATCGCATTGTTTTTACGGCCGGCGGGAACTTGTCATGAGTGCGCGCTTACTCAAGGAAGAGGCCTGTCAGAACGGCCGCGTGTAAACCTCGCCTTTTTTGGGAAACCCATATTATGTCCGCAGTCACCTCCACCATCCTTGTCGTCGAAGACGATGCCATCGTGCGCATGCTGATCGTCGATGTTCTGGAGGAGTTGGAATTCAGCGTACTGGAAGCCGCCGATGCCGAAGAAGCGCTGGCGCAGGTGCGAAACACCGCACAGGTCATCGACTTGATGATGACCGACGTCGGCCTGCCGGACATGGACGGCAAGCAACTGGCAACCAAGGTGCGCGAACTGCGCCCTGCCCTGCCGATCCTGTTCGCCAGCGGTTATGCCGAAAACATTGAGGTGCCGGCCGGCATGCAGGTGATCGCCAAGCCGTTTTCCATCGATCAGTTGCGTGACAAGGTCAAGTCCATGCTGCCTTGACGCTAGCGTCGCTCGAATGCCGCCTGCCTGGGCGGCATTTTTGTGTCAGGTGCGTAGAGATTTGCGTGACCTGCGACGCGGAAAACCGGAAACTCTGCGCTTTATCGCCCGCCCCATAAAAGCACTCTTGGAAGGACGCAACATCATGATTGGAAAACCGACGCGCCTGCTGTTGGCGAGCCTCTCGATACTCGTCAGCACCGGCGCCTGGGCCGACTTCACCGCGACGCCGAGTGAAGCGCGGGCCATTGCCAAGGACGCCTACCTGTATGGCTTCCCGGTGGTGGAGATGTACAAGACGCTCTACACCCAGGCCGTCGACAAGGGCGGTGCCAACTTCAAGGCGCCGCTGAACCATATCGGCCATGGCGCGCAGGCGCTGACCCCGAAAGACACGGCCGTCGCGACACCCAACCCGGATACGTCGCTCTCCTTCGTCTGGATGGACCTGCGCACCGAGCCCCTGGTGCTGACGCTGCCCAAGATAGAAGACAACCGTTATGACTCGGTGCAGTTGATCGACCTCTACACGCATAACATCGCGTACCTGGGCACCCGCAGCACCGGCAACAACGGCGGCCACTACATGATCGCCGGCCCCGACTGGAAAGGTCAGCAGCCCGTGGACGTGGACCGGGTGGTCTACAGCGAAAGCAATATCGCCTACGCCCTGTATCGCACCCAGGTGTTTGATGAAAAGGACCTGAACAAGGTCAAGCAGATCCAGAACGGCTACACCGTGCAGCCGCTGAGCCGCTACGTGAAGCAGGCGCCACCGGCCAGGGCCGCCCGCATCGAATGGCCCAAGCCCACGGCGACCATGAGCGACAGCCCGCAACTGTTCCGCTACCTGAACTTCATGCTCGCCTTCGCGGCGCCCCAGGACAGCGAAAAAGAGCTGCTGGCACGGTTCGCCAGTATCGGTATCGCGCCGGGGGCCCCGTTCAAGGTCAACCAACTGAGCGCCGAACAGCGCAAAGCGCTGGAAGATGGCATCGCCGACGGCCAGGCAGCGTTTGCCGCGTTCAAAAAGGAGCGGGTTGACACACGCCAAGTGTCCAGCGGCGAGCTGTATGGCAGCCGCGACCGCCTGAAAAACAACTATCTGTATCGTTATGCCGGGGCCAACCTGGGTCTGTTCGGCGGTTCCAGCGACGAGTTTGCGTCCTTTACCTATGTTGACGACAGCGAGGGCAAACCCGCCAACGGCGCGCGCCATAGCTACACCGTGCATTTCGCCAAGGACCAATTGCCCCCGGCGGATGCGTTCTGGTCCCTGACCCTGTACGACGCCAAGACCCACCAACTGGTGCCCAACCACAAGAAACGCTACCAGATCAATTCGCGCATGCTGCCGGACCTCAAGTGGGACGCCGACGGCGGCCTGACGCTGGCGCTGCAGCATCACGAACCGCCGAAGGCTGAACAGAGCAACTGGCTGCCGGCGCCGCCCGCGCCCTTCTACGCGGTACTGCGCATGTACCTGCCTGAGCCGCAAGTGAACAGTGGCCAGTGGAAGCTGCCGCCGTTGACGCCGCTCAAGTAGCGCCACCTGGCCGGCGGTTGCCACAGCCCGCCGGCCAGACTTGCGTTTAGAGTTCAGCGTTTTTTCAGTTTCAGGTAGGACTGGTGCAAGTCCGCCGCCCAGCCATCGACAACCCCTTTCATATCGTCGGCCCGCATCACTTGCGAGTCGTTGGCCAACGGCTTGCCGGTGCCTTTGCGCACCACTTGGGCCAACACTTTGCCGCTGGCGCCATCAAGGAACTGCGCCTCGGTGCCCAACGTGGTTTCCTGGTCGCGAATGCCTGTACCGGTACTGACCGCCGCCGCCACCAGTGCCACGGGAACAAACTCATAGGGCTTGAGCCCTTCGGTCTTGCTGCTGACTGCGGTGATTGCCGCGCGCACCACGATCACGCCTGGCCCGGGCCCGTCAGCCAGAGGCAGCGACTTGGCCAACTCGCGCTTGAGCGCGCGGTTGAAGTCATCGTTGATACCACGCAGGGTGCTGTCCGGAATCTTCGCGGTGGCCTGGGGCTTGGGGTAGAACTGCGTCGGTTCGACGTACACCGCGCTGTAGCGGCTCAGGTCGAGCTTGGGATCGACCCAGCGCATCACTTCGGCGCCGGACGGCGACTTGGCTTGCTTGAGTTGACTGTAGTCGGAGAGAAACCCGGAGTATTCATCCGGTTGCGTCACCTTGCTGGCGCAGCCCGCCAGCCCAAGCGAGGCGACGCACAGCACGGTCATCATTTGCCCAAGTCTCATCTTCGAACTCCCTGGCGGTCGGCGTTGGAACGTTGAGCTGTAGGTATAGCCAATTCCTGGAAAATAGCTCTGTTTCCTACGCCGGCTCGACAGGTAGGCGCAAACCTCAGGCGCGTTCGCGCGGAATCAGGCTCTGCAACTGCGAGGCCAGGAAGTTGGCGTCGAAGCCAAAGGTGTCCGGGTCTTTCAGGCCGTTGGTCTTCTTCCACAGCCAATCGTTTTTATCCGCGGGCAGCACCAGTGAAACGCTGCCGTGGCGTGCCGCGGTCAAGCCCATGACAGACACAGAGATCAAGCCGCCGGCGCCCATCACGTCCGGCACGAACTCCACGGATTTGCCGGTGATCTGCACGGTGAGTTTCTCGGTCTTGAACGGCGACGTCTCCACCGGCACGCTCGGGCCGCTGGCCACGTAGGCTTCACGATGAACGTCCAGCAGCCCCACGGTCTTCACCGGCGCCAGCCACAGCTCGATCTGCCCGAACAGCTCAGCGAGCTTTTGTGCCCAGCGGGCCGACTGCAGGTCGAATTGCTGTTTTTTATGCGCTTCGCTATCGGCGTAATGACGAAGCATCTCGCCCAGTTGCTGTACATCGTCCATTGCGGATTTCCTTGGGTGAACCAAATTTCAAAGCCCGATCATGGCAGATGCGGCGGCTCAGCGTACGGCTTAAAACCTGGGCCAGCCAGGCATCACACACTGCACCGGTCATTTGGCGGTCAACTGCGTATGACGAATCCGCCGCCGATGGGTAAGGTGAAGCGACTTTCCTTTGTCAGGAGCATCGCATGCGCACCATTGGTCTTATTGGCGGCATGAGCTGGGAGTCCAGCGCCGAGTACTACCGCATCATCAACCAATGCGTGCGCGACAGGCTTGGCCCGCTGCGCTCGGCGCAACTGTTGATGTACAGCGTGGATTTCGGCCCGGTGGAACAGGCTCAACATGCCGGTCGCTGGGATGACGCCGCGCTGATCCTGGAAGCGGCCGCGCGTCGCTTGCAGGCCGGTGGTGCCGAGTGTGTGGTGCTGTGTACCAACACCATGCACTTGGTTGCGCCGCGTATCGAAGCGGCGGTGTCGATTCCGTTTCTGCATATTGCCAATGCCGCCGGCGCGGCGGCGGTGCAGGCCGGCACGCTCACGGTCGGCCTGCTCGGCACTGCGTTCACCATGGAGCAGGATTTTCTCAAAGCGCGCCTGACGGCACAGGGCCTGACGGTGCTGGTGCCTGAGGCGCAGGAGCGCCAGGCCGTGCACCGGATCATTTATGAGGAGTTGTGTGTCGGCGTGATGAGCGATGCCTCACGCAAGGTCTACCAGGGCGTGATCCAATCCCTGGCCGCACGCGGCGCCCAGGCGATCATCCTCGGCTGCACGGAGATCAGCCTGCTGATCAAACCCGAACACAGCGACCTGCCGCTGCTCGACACCACCGAGCTGCATGCGAAGGCTGCGGTGGCGTTTGCCTTGCAGGACTAAGCCGGCGTGCGCAGGCGTGCCATGCTCACGGTGTCGACAAACCGGCCGTCACGCACGGCGTAATCGCGCAGCACGCCCTCGACCTCAAAACCGAACTTGCGGTACAGCGCCTGCGCCGCCTGGTTGTCGGCGTACACCGTGAGTTCCACGCGGTGCAGGTTCATCCAGTTGTCGGCCACGTCCAGCGCGGCCGTCAGCAGACGCGAGCCGATCCCCTTGCCCTGCCATGCCGTCGCCACCCCCATGCCGAACGAACCGACATGGGCCTGGCGCACGCGCAGGTACTGTTCCAGGCCAAGCTGGCCGACCACTTCACCGCCGTGCACAGCCACCAACTGCAGCCGTCGCTCATTGTCCATCACCAGGCGCTTGCGCCACACTTCTATGGACTGGAAAGGCATCTGCAATACCTGGCGGCACACGGCCGGCTCGTTATAGAGCGCAGCGACGCCTTCAAGGTGGGCTTCGGTGAAGCGCTGGATGACGATAGCGGGTTCTGGCGGGTGCATTGTGTTTCGTCCTTTGAAAAACAAGTGGCCAAGTACTTTAAAGCATTGACAGCTATCCCGGCAGCAGGGTTGTCGGCGCTCTATCGAGCTCGTGTTGCCACGCGCCAGAGCCGCGCGATATCGGCCGCTCGCGCCTGCAACAAGCGCGGTGCCTCGCTGCATGCCTGCTCCAGGCTCGTGGGGCCGGATGGCAAGGCGAAGGCGGCGTCCACACCATGGGCATACATCTGTTCGTAGCCCTCGCCGAGGGTACCGGCGATGACGATCACCGGCACGCCATGTTGTTGTGCGATGCGCGCCACGCCAAAGGGGGTTTTGCCGCGCAGGGTCTGGGCGTCGAAGCGGCCTTCGCCGGTGATCACTAGGTCGGCGCCGCGCACGGCTTGCTCCAGGCCGACCAGTTCGGCCACCACCTCTACACCGGCGCGGAACTGCGCGCCCAGAAAAGCCTTCGCCGCAAAACCCAGGCCGCCGGCGGCGCCGCTGCCGGGTTCGTCGCGCACATCCTTGGGCAGCACCTTGGCGCAATGGTCGGCGAAGTGACCCAGGGCGGCGTCCAGCTGTTGCACCTGCTCGGGACTGGCGCCTTTCTGCGGGCCAAAAATAGCAGAGGCACCGTGGGGCCCACACAGCGGGTTGTTTACGTCGGCGGCGATTTCAAAGCGGACCTGGGCCAGGCGTGGGTCGAGCTGTTCCAGCTCGATGCGAGCCAGGCCGGCCAATGCGAGGCCGCCGGGTGCGAGGCTGCGGTTTTCGGCGTCGAACAGCTGCACGCCGAGGGCCTGCATCGCACCCGCGCCGCCGTCGTTGGTGGCGCTGCCGCCGATCGCCAGAATGATGCGCTGCGCACCCTGGTCCAGAGCGGCGCGGATCAGCTCGCCGGTGCCATAGGTGGTGGTTTTGCAGGCATCACGTTGCCCCGGCGGCACCAATTGCAGCCCACTGGCTTCGGCCATTTCGATGATTGCGGTGTGGCTGTCGGCCAACCAGCCCCAATGCGCTTGAACCGGTGCACCCAGCGGGCCCCGCACAGTGTGATGGCGCAACTGGCCATTGCACGCCGCCAGCACCGAATCCACCGTGCCTTCACCACCGTCCGCCATCGGGCATTGGGTCACCTGTGCGTCCGGCCAGACCTGGGCCAACCCTGCCGCAATGGCGTGGGCGACGCCTTCGGCGCTCAGGCTGTCCTTGAACGAGTCGGGGGCGATGATGACTTTCATGGGCGTTCTCCAGTTTTTATCCACCCATGCTGCCAGTTGGCAGGGCCGCTGACGCCGGTCCGATGCACAAGTACGGATACACTTTGTTGTTCATTGCGACAAAGCCTGGGGCAGCAGCTGTACGCCCAGGTAGAGCGCGAGCATGCCGTCCAGGGTCAACGGGTCGACGCCGCTGAGCTCGGCAATGCGCTCCATGCGGTAGCGCAGGCTGTTACGGTGAATGCCCAGCGCATCGGCACATGCCTGGCTTTGCCCGTCGTGTTCGCACCAACTGCGCAACGTGGCCAGCAGCTGTCCATTAGCGTCCTTGGCGAGCACCTTGCGCAGGGGGTTGAGCAACTCGTCGAGGGCGTCGTCGTTTCGATGACGCCAGAGCATCACGGGCAAGCGATAGCGGTTGAGCGTCAGCAGGCGCGACTGCGGCAGCACATCGCGGCCATAGGCGAGTAAATCTGTGACGCGTCGATAGCAACGCCGTAGCCCCGACAGCCCCTGCGCTTGCCCGCCAACGGCCACGCGCAGGATGTTCCAGCCGAGGCCTTCGAGTTTTTCCAGCAGCCGTGGATTGTCCACCGGTACCGCCGCCGGCCGGCACCACAACAGCGAGTACTGCGCCGAGCTGACACACCAGCTGTCCGGGTAGCGCGAGGCCAGCCAGGCGCTCAAAGCGTCCGCCGATTGCCCCGCACCCAGCTCGAACAGGTAGGGCGTGCGCGCCAGTTGCGGCTTGAGCCCCAGTTGCTGGGCTTCGTCCACCAGGCGCGGCGATTCACCGGCGTCGGCCAGCAGCAAGGCCAGCAGGTCATCGCAGCGCTGGCGTCGCCATTGTTGCTCGGCCTGCTGGTGGCGGTGGCTGACGAGCATTTCGGCGGTCATGCGCACCAATTCGGCGTAGGTACGCAGGCCCTCCGGTTCGCCGGTGATGCCCAGCACGCCGATCAGGCGCCCGTCATGCATCAGCGGCAGGTTGATCCCCGGTTGCACGCCCTTGAGGTGCTTGGCGGTCTGGCCGTCGATTTCCACCACGCGGCCATTGGCGAGCACCAGTTGGGCGCCTTCGTGCCGGGTATTGATCCGCTCAGGTTCACCGCTGCCGAGGATCAGGCCCTGGCTGTCCATGACGTTGACGTTGTAGGGCAGGATCGCCATGGTCCGATCGACGATATCCTGCGCCAGGTCATGATCAAGCTCGAACATGCGATTTAAGTTTCCTTGAATGCGTGGTTGTTCACCGGCACAGCGCAAAGCTCGGGTGGCTGTGCGCGAGCACAAAGACAGCGGCCTGCCGGGTGGCCGAGACTCAATGGGCGATCAACGTTACCCTCGCATCGCGAAAAATCATAATAAAGAGAGATTGCCATGTCACAGAGCGCCGCGACCCCCTTGGCCACCGATGACGATAAAAACGCCATCTACAAGCGCATCACCCTGCGCTTGATCCCCTTCATTTTCATCTGCTATCTGTTCAATTACCTCGACCGGGTAAACGTCGGCTTTGCCAAGTTGCAGATGCTCGACGCCTTGAAATTCAGCGAAACCGTATACGGCCTCGGCGCCGGGATCTTCTTTATCGGCTACGTGCTGTGTGGCGTGCCGAGCAACCTGGCGTTGAACAGGTTCGGTCCGCGGCGCTGGATTGCGTTGATGATGATTGTCTGGGGCACGCTGTCCACTTGCCTGTTATTCGTCACCACGCCGACGCACTTCTACACCCTGCGCCTGTTCACGGGCGCCGCCGAGGCCGGCTTCTTCCCCGGTGTGGTGCTGTATCTCTCGCAGTGGTTCCCGACGTTCCGCCGTGGGCGGATCATGGCGCTGTTCATGTCGGCCATCCCGGTCTCCGGATTGCTCGGCAGCCCGTTCTCCGGCTGGATCCTCAACCACTTCGCCGCCGGCCAAGGTGGCCTGGCAGGCTGGCAGTGGATGTTTCTGCTGCAAGGCATCCCCACCGTGATCCTCGGCGCCCTCGCCTACTTCCTGCTCAGCGACAGCTTCGCCCATGCCAAGTGGCTCAAACCCCATGAGCGTGCGGTGCTGGAAGCCGACCAGGCGACCGACTTGGCGAACAAACCCAAAACCAGCACCGACTCCCTGGCCGAGGTGTTCAAGAATCCGGCGATCTGGGCGTTCGGCCTGATCTACTTCTGCATCCAGAGCGGCGTGTACGCCATCAACTTCTGGTTGCCGTCGATCATCAAGAACCTGGGGTTCAGCGATAACCTGGTGATTGGCTGGCTCAGTGCGATTCCCTATCTGCTGGCAGCGTTGTTCATGCTGCTGGTGGGGCGTTCCGCCGACTTGCGCAAGGAGCGCCGCTGGCACTTGGTGGTGCCGATGTTGATGGGTGCTGTCGGCCTGGTGATCGCAGTGAATTTCGCCACTACCCCGGCCGTTGCAATCCTGGGCCTGACCATTGCGACTATGGGTGCCCTGACCGGCTTGCCGATGTTCTGGCCAGTGCCTACCGCCATGCTCAGTGCGGGCGCGGCGGCGGGTGGCCTGGCGTTGATCAACTCCATGGGCCAGATGGCCGGCTTCCTCAGCCCGTATATCGTCGGGTTTGTGAAGGATGCCACCGGGTCCACGGATATGGCGTTGTACCTGCTGGCGGCGGTGATTGTCGGCGGCAGCGTGTTGGCGCTGCGGATGACGCGTACCCTCAAAGGCTAGTGAGATCAGTGTGGGAGCCGGGCTTGCCCGCGATAGCCATAGGTATCTACACATCGATCGTTCCCACGCTCTGCGTGGGAATGCATCCCGTGACGCTCCGCGTCTCCTTGCGCATTACTTGAAACAGGCGCCGGCTTCGGGACGCAGAGCGTCCGGGGCGGCATTCCCACGCAGAGCGTGGGAACGATCGCCATCGCAGGCAAGCCAGCTCCCACCTGGTCGTACAGTGTTTACAGGAGACCGCCGCCGTCGATGTCGATCACGCTGCCGGTCATGTAGCCATTTTCCATGGCCAGCACATACCCCGCCGCCACTTCCTGCGCCTGCCCTACTCGCCCCACCGGCAATGCACCGCCCGCCTTGGCGAACATCGCCAGGCGCTGGTCTTCGGCCAGCCCTGCATACGCGGGGGTATCAATCACCCCAGGGCTGATCACATTGACCCGTCGTGGCGCCAGCTCTTTGGCCAGTTGCTTGCCCAATGCTTCTGTCGCGGCGTTGATGCCGACCTTGACGAATTGTCCCGGCACCAGCTTGCGCCCCAGTTGCCCGGACGTCAGGCTGATGCTGCCGTGTTCGTCGAGAAACGGCAGTGCCAACTGGATGGCCCGCAGCGAGCCCCAGAGTTTCACGTTGAAGTTTTCCTGCGCCTCATTCAGGTCGGTTTCGATCAATGGCTTGGCACGCACACTCGGCCCCGAGGTGTAGACCAGGTGATCAAAACGCCCCACGCGCTCGAACAGACGTTGCAGGGACGCGGCATCGGTGACATCCACCGGTTCGCTGCGCAGGCCGTTTTCAACGCCGGACGCCAAGCGTCGCCCGGCCAGCACCACCTGTGCGCCGCGCGCAGCGGCGGCCTTGGCCACTGCAGCACCGATACCGCTGCTGCCGCCGATCACAATGACCGTTTTGCCGTTGAGAGGAGAAGTCATGGGAGATTCCTGGGAAGAAAGTGAGCGTTCATCTTCCCAGCTTGGCAATCGACGAAAAATCCGGGTAAAACGACAAGATCTTTAAAGGATTTTTACAAATGAGCTCGATCCTCGACCTTGAAGTCTTCGCGCGCACCGCCGACACCGGCAGCCTGTCGGCCGCCGCACGTGGCCTGGGTTTGACGCCGGCGGCCGCGAGCATTGCGCTCAAGCGCCTCGAAACCCGACTGGGCATTCGCCTGCTGGCGCGCTCTACCCGCAGCATGCGCCTGACCGAAGAAGGCCGGCGCTACCTGGACAGCGTGCGCGTGGCGCTGGCGGCCTTGTCCGAAGGCGAACAGGCGCTCAAGCAGCAAGGCCAGGGCCTGACTGGGTTGCTGCAGTTGGCCGCACCGTCGGACTTCGGGCGCAATGTGGTGCTGGGTTGGCTGGATGAATTCAAAGCGCAGCACCCGAATATTCGCTTGCAGTTAATGCTCAACGACAGCAACGCCGACCTGTTCCGCGAAACCGTGGACATCGCCCTGCGTTTCGGCGTGCCCCAGGATTCCAGCCTGGTGGCGCTGCCCATTGCGCCCGAGCATTGCCGCGTCGCGTGTGCCAGCCCGGCGTACCTGGCGCGCCACGGCATGCCCCGTGAGCCGATGGAACTGGCCCGGCACAGCGCGCTGCGGTACATGCGCCAGGGCCAGGTGAGCAAAACCTGGCGCTTTCGCCAGGGCGCGCAGTTGCAAGAGGTCGACGTGAGCGGGGATTTTCTCAGCGATGACGGGGAAATCGTGCGGCGCTGGGCGTTGGCGGGCCACGGTATCGCGTACAAGGCCAGGCTCGATGTGGTCGGGGATATTGCCGCCGGCCGGTTGGTGCCGCTGTTCGAGGATTGGACGGGGGAACCTGCGCCGTTCAACCTGATGTGCCCCCACCGCCTGCAAGTATCGGAACGGGTGAAGGTGCTGCATCGCTTTTTGCTCGAGCGGTGTCAGGCATTGCTGGGCACCTGAAGAAATCCCCGCAGGGCTTGTCCCAGAGCCTCTGAGTCTGGTATTGCATGGAGCACATTTGCTGCCGTGAGGAGTTATCCATGATTTACCGCACATTGGGCCAGTCCGGTTTGAAGGTCAGCGCCTTGACCCTGGGCACCATGATGTTTGGCGAACAGACCAGCACCGAGGACTCGCTGCGCATCATCGGCAAGGCCTGGGACCAGGGCATCAATTTTATCGACACGGCGGACGTCTACACCGCCGGGCGCTCCGAGGAAATCGTCGGTGAGGCCATCGCGCGGCAGCGTCAGGACTGGATCGTGGCCTCCAAAGTCGGATTCGGCCCGGCCGACGGAGTGCCCAACCGCAGCGGCCTGAGCCGCAAGCGCCTCTTTAATGCGCTGGACGCCAGCCTGGCGCGGCTCGACACCGATTACCTGGACATCTACTACCTGCACCGCGAAGACCACAACACCCCGCTTGAAGTGACGGTGTCGGCGATCGGCGACTTGATCCGCCAGGGCAAGATCCGCTATTGGGGCCTGTCCAATTATCGCGGCTGGCGCATCGCCGAAGTGATCCGCGTGGCTGAACGCCTGGGGGTGGACAAACCTGTCATCAGCCAGCCGCTGTACAACATCGTCAACCGCCAGGCCGAGGTGGAGCAGATCACCGCCGCAGCCGCCTACGGCCTGGGCGTGGTGCCTTACAGCCCACTGGCCCGTGGCGTGCTCAGCGGCAAATACGCCCCGGATGTCACGCCCGAGGCCGGCAGCCGCGCGGCGCGCCAGGACAAACGCATCCTGGAAACCGAATGGCGCGTGGAATCGCTGCGCATCGCTCAGCAGATCCAGCAATACACCCAGGGACGCGGCGTGGGGATCGTGGAGTTTGCGATCGCCTGGGTGTTGAACAATTCGGCGGTCAGCTCGGCGATTGTCGGGCCGCGCACCGAGGCGCAGTGGGACGCCTACATCGGCGCCCTGGACGTGAAGATCACGGCTGAAGATGAGGCCTTCATCGATGCGCTGGTGACCCCGGGGCATTCGTCCACACCTGGCTTCAATGACGTGGGCCACTTTGTCTCTGGCCGAATCGCGCTGTAAGCACAGGATTCAATCTGGGGACTGTCGAGCTCCGGCGAGGCGGCCCTCACATTCTATCGGCATTGTTCAAACCGACCCTCTTGGGTCATTTTCCGTCCCTTGCCCCAAAACAGCGCACCCCTCGCCCACTAAAAGCACCATAATCCGTCACCTATCTTTTTTGTTTGTTTCAAATCGGCTTTCGCGAGGACAGTGTGTCTAAAGGTGTTGTGTTATCGGTCTTGGCCTCGGTGCTGTTTGCCGTGATGTATTACTTCACATCATTGCTGACGCCCTTGAGCGGCCTGGAAATTTTCGGCTGGCGCATGTTGCTCACCATGCCCTGCATGACGGTATTCATGATCGTCAGCGGCGAATGGCGGCGTGTGTGGCAGCTGGTGCGCAGGCTGGCTGGCAAACCGCGCCTGATCGGGGGCGTGCTGGTGTCTTCAGCCTTACTGGGTGCGCAGTTGTGGTTGTTCATGTGGGCGCCGCTGAACGGGCGCAGCCTGGATGTGTCGGTCGGCTACTTCCTGCTGCCGCTGACCATGGTGCTGACCGGGCGCCTGGTGTGGGGTGAACAGCTGTCGTACCTGCAGAAGATCGCGGTGTTCTTCGCCGGGCTCGGGGTGCTCAACGAGCTGTACCAGGCCGGTGGTTTTTCCTGGGCCACGCTGGTAGTGATCATCGGTTACCCGCTGTACTTCATCGTGCGCAAGATCCTCAAGACCGATCACCTCGGCGGACTCTGGCTGGATATGGCATTGATGCTGCCGGTGGCCTGGTGGTTTGTGCAGAGCGGCGAGCAAGGTTTTGCAGTGATGGACGCACACCCGAAGCTGTACGCATTAATCCCGATGCTCGGCCTGATCAGCGCATCGGCGCTGGTGAGCTACATCATTGCCAGCCGATTGCTGGCGTTCAGCCTGTTCGGGCTGCTCAGCTACGTGGAACCGGTACTGTTGCTGGGCGTGGCGCTGATTCTGGGGGAAGGGATCAAGGGCGGCGAATGGCTGACCTACATCCCGATCTGGCTGGCGGTGATGGTGCTGGTCTTTGAAGGGTTCAAGCATTTGGTGCGTCAACGCAAAGCCTGATAAAGGCAGCGGACTTGGCCTGATGCCGATCAGAAATGTGGGAGCGGGCTTGCCCGCGATGATGTCAGCCCAGCAAACATTGATGTTGGCTGGCCCACCGCTATCGCGGGCAAGCCCGCTCCCACACGGATTTACGCCTCGTCGGTGTTCAATACACCACGACGCACCTGGTCGCGCTCGATGGATTCGAACAGCGCCTTGAAGTTGCCCTCGCCAAACCCATCGTCGCCCTTGCGCTGGATGAACTCGAAGAACACCGGGCCCATCAGGGTTTCCGAGAAGATCTGCAGCAGCAGGCGCTTGTCGCCTTCGACGGAAGAACCGTCCAGCAGGATGCCGCGCGCCTGCAACTGATCCACCGGCTCGCCGTGATTCGGCAAGCGGCCTTCGAGCATTTCATAGTAAGTGTCCGGCGGCGCGGTCATGAAGCGCATGCCGATCTTCTTCAACGCGTCCCAGGTCTTGACCAGGTCATCGGTCAGGAACGCCACGTGCTGGATGCCTTCGCCGTTGAACTGCATCAGGAACTCTTCGATCTGCCCGGCGCCCTTGGATGACTCTTCGTTCAGCGGGATGCGGATCATGCCATCCGGCGCGCTCATGGCCTTGGACGTCAGGCCGGTGTACTCGCCCTTGATATCGAAGTAGCGTGCTTCGCGGAAGTTGAACAGTTTTTCGTAGAAGTTGGCCCAGTAGGCCATGCGCCCGCGATAGACGTTGTGGGTCAGGTGGTCGATGACCTTGAGGCCGGCACCTTGCGGGTTGCGCTCCACGCCTTCGAGGTAGACGAAGTCGATGTCATAGATCGAGCTGCCTTCCCCGAAACGGTCGATCAGGTACAGCGGCGCACCGCCAATGCCCTTGATCGCCGGCAGGTTGAGTTCCATCGGGCCGGTTTCGATGTGGATCGGTTGTGCACCCAACTCAAGGGCACGGTTGTAGGCTTGTTGCGAGTCCTTGACGCGGAACGCCATGCCGCACACCGACGGGCCGTGCTCGGCCGCGAAGTAGGAGGCGATGCTGTTGGGTTCGTTGTTGAGGATCAGGTTGATCTCGCCCTGGCGATACAGGTGCACATTCTTCGAGCGGTGGCTGGCGACTTTCGTGAAGCCCATGATCTCGAAGATCGGTTCCAGGGTGCCTGGGGTCGGCGATGCGAACTCAATAAATTCAAAGCCCATCAGGCCCATTGGGTTTTCGTATAGATCTGCCATGGTGGCACCTCATCATTCTTGTAATAAAGACTGTTATTTGCGAGCAAGGATGAGGTTGCGGGGTGGCGCGCAGGAAAGGCCTCGCACGCTGCGGGCGAGGAAGTCACCAAAGATGAGGGCGCAGCCAAATAGCTTCATGGTGTCATCAGTCTCTGACGGCTTAGGCTTGCGTGAGCGCAAGTCCATATTCTTGTATGCGTAAATCGATTCTACACAGCGTAACCGTATTTGTCCGTACTCTTATCAAATCCCCATTGCCTTGGCCTTCGCAAGGGGTTTGTTGCACAGGTAGATACCCAACAGGATCACGGCCCCGCCGGTCATCATTGGCAGGGTCAACTGTTCACCCAGCAGCAACGCGCCACAGATCACGGCGGTGAGCGGGTTCAGCGCAATAAACACGCCGGCGCGTGTCGCGCCGATTTGGCGGATGCCGTCGTAATAGCCGATATAAGCCAGCGCCGAGCCCAACACACCGAGGTACATCAGGCTCAGTACTTGGGGGGAATGCAGGCGGCCCATGGCCTCCAGGCTGAAACGCCCCATGACCAGCGTAACGACGATGAGCATCAGGGTGCCCAACAATATCGACCAAGTCACCGTCTGCAACGGCCCGAGGCTCTGGTTCAGTTCGCGGGAAAGCAGCGAGTAGACGCCCCACCCCGCTACGCAGCCGAAAATCAGCAGGTCCCCACGCCAGGTGCCGGGTGCTTCGCTCAGCACCTGGGGGCTGTGACTGACGATAACCAGGGCGGCGCCCATCAGGCATAGCGCAATACCCGTGACCTTGCCGGCACTCAGGCGCTCCTTGAATAACCACCATGACGCCAGTGCGATGACCGCCGGGTTCAGCGCCACGATCAGCGAGGCCCGGGATGCATTGATGTACTGCAACCCATAGAAGAAACACAGGTTGTAGAAAAAGATGCCGGAGAAACCCAGCATCGCCAGGTACGTCATCTGCCGCAGGCTCGGGCGGGCCAAGGGGATGCGCGCGAACCCCATAAACGCGAGCAACGCCAGGCTGGCCAGCGCAAACCGCAGGCTGGCCGCCAGCAAGGGGTCGACTGCCTCGCTCAGGTAGCGACCGGCCACGAACGTCCCGCCCCAGATCATGGTGACGGCGGCCAGCTTCAGGTAAGTGATGCGGTCCGAAGGTAAATGCACGGGAGTTGACTCTTATGACTTGGGATTGGCCCATTCTTCTGGTAATACGTCCTCATCGTAAAATGAGTGATGACTCATGACCTTGACCCAACTCGAAATTTTTTCCCTGGTCGCCGAACTGCAAGGTTTCACCAGCGCGGCCCACCGCCTGGGTATCAGCCAATCGGCGGTGTCCCATGCAATCAAGGGCCTGGAGCAGGAACTGGGAGTGTCGCTGTTCAGGCGTCACCAAACCCAGGTGGAACTCAGTGATATTGGCGCGCAGTTGCTGGGCCGCGCCCGGGCCATGCTTGGCCTGGCCAACACCTTGCAGCAGGAGGCGGCGGATGCGCGGGGCATGAAACGCGGCACGCTGCGCATCGGTTCCTTCGGGCCGACCGCCTCGACCTGCCTGCTGCCGAAAATCCTCAGCCGGTTTCGGCTGCAATACCCAGGTATCGAAGTGCATATGGACGAGGGGCCGGACAGGCAAGTCATCCAGTGGCTCGACGAGCGCCGTATCGACATCGGCTTTGTGGTGCTGGAACAGGAACGCTTCGACACCTTCGCCCTGTTCGAAGACCAGATGGTGGCGCTGTTGCCGGCAGGGCATCGGCTGGCCGCGCGCGAGCAGGTGAGCCTCAAGGACTTGTGCGACGATCCATTCGCCCTGACCGAGGCCGGCTCCGCTGAACTGGTGGTGCGCCTGTTCAACGAGGCGCGGTTGACGCCGAACGTGCGTTATCGCTGTTCGCAGTTGTTAAGCACCCTGGAGACCGTCAGCCTGGGCGATGCCGTGAGTGTGGTGGCGCAGGCATCCTTACCGATGGCGGGTGATCCGCGCTATGTGCAGCGAGCGCTGTCACCGCGAGTGCCACGTCGGGTTGGCCTCGCCGTACTCGACCGACGCCAGTCTTCGCCGGCGACACTCGCCTTTATTCGTATTGCCCAGGGCCTGGCGCTGTAGCGCTGCATACTGGCCAAATGGCTAGGTACCGCGAGCTAATTTGGAGCGAGCCATCTATCATCGATTGAATCTGACCTTTGCAACAGGCCGTTCACTTCATGCCCCTGACCGTCAACGGCCCGCGAAAACGCGCCAGTCGTTACCTGATCACCTCCTTGAGTGCCTTGCTGCCCGTTGCGCTCGGGGTGGTCATCTTGCATTGGCAAGCCGAGCGTACCCTGCAACAAAACACCGCCCAGACCGCCCAGGAAGCAGTGCGCCAGTTCGACCTGATGCTCGACAACGCCGCACTCGCCGCCCAGGCGCTGCTGCCTTTGGCCGGGCAACCATGCGACAACGCCACGCAATTGGCGCTGCGCGAACAGGTTACACGCGGGCCGTTCGTACGTGCGACCACCTTATCCTGGCAAAAAAACATCTATTGCAGTTCTTTGTTCGGCGGCAATTATGAGTCGCCGGTCAACCCGCAAGACTATGTGGATGGCCAGTTATGGCTGATGAATGGCAATCCGGTTACGCCGGACACCGCCGTGCTGGTTTATCGGCTGGTAGACGGCGATAAAGCAGCTTTTGCGTCGATTGACGGTTATCACCTGACCAACACGCTGCGCCTGATCAGCCGTTATGCCCACCTGATGCTGCAAGTGGGCCCGCATTGGCTGGCGGCCGATGGCACGGTACATGAGAGCCCGCTGCCGGTATTTGCGGTGGCCCATCACCAGTTGGCATCCGAGCGCTATCGCTACCGTGTCGAGGCGGGCATGCCGGCCGGCGAGGTGTGGCGCTACATGCAAGCCCGATACCCAGCGCCGTTCAGCCTGGTGGTGTTCTTTGGCGTGCTGGCGGGCCTGTTGGCGCATTGGCTGCAAAAGCGCTCATCGGCACCGACCCATGAACTGCAACGGGCGCTGGGCGCCAACGAGTTCATTGCTTACTACCAACCGGTTGTACGCGGCGATACCCGCGAATGGGCCGGCTGCGAAGTGCTGATGCGCTGGCAACACCCGAAGGAGGGGCTGGTGCGCCCCGACCTGTTTATTCCGCTGGCCGAGCACTCGGGGCTGATCGTGCCGATGACCCGCGCCCTGCTGCGCCAGACTGCCGCGCAACTGGCACCTCACGCAGCGCGCTTGCGTCCTGGGTTCCACATCGGCGTGAATATCACCGCCCGCCATTGCCAGGACCTGGCGCTGGTGGATGACTGCCGTGAGTTTCTCGGTGCGTTCGCCGTGGGCCAGGTGACTCTGGTGCTGGAGTTGACCGAGCGCGAGCTGATCGTGCCCAGCGATATCACGCGCCAGCTGTTCGACGCGCTGCATCAACTGGGGGTGATGATCGCGATTGATGACTTTGGCACCGGCCACTCAAGTCTGACTTACTTGCGCAACTTCAATGTGGACTATTTGAAGATCGACCAGAGTTTTGTCGCCATGATCGGCGCCGATGCACTCTCTCGGCATATTCTGGACAGCATCATAGAGTTATCCGGCAAGCTCGACTTGGGCATCGTTGCTGAAGGTGTGGAAACCGCTGAACAGTGCGAATACCTGGCCGCACAAGGTGTGGATTTCCTGCAGGGCTATCTGTTCGGCAGACCGTTGCCGTGCGAAGAGTTCATTAAATTACTGGGCAGCCATTGATTAGCCATACACTCAACGCGCTGAAATAATGTTGTTTAGACAAAAGACGTGATTTACTCACGGCGGATTAACTACTACAATTTTCCTGCCTGTGCAGCATTCGCAGGACGACTTCTTTCCTGGGTCGCCTTAAAGCGCTTGGCT
This sequence comes from Pseudomonas cedrina subsp. cedrina, assembly GCF_001983175.1. Lineage (GTDB taxonomy): Bacteria > Pseudomonadota > Gammaproteobacteria > Pseudomonadales > Pseudomonadaceae > Aquipseudomonas > Aquipseudomonas cedrina. The sequence goes on along the minus strand of NZ_MNPW01000013.1, from coordinate 173,563 downwards.
TATAGCTTTGTCTGCCGTTGATATCAGCCAACTACACTATTGGAGTACAGATTTTGTCCAGACTCGCCGAATTTCGCGCAGCAGAAAAAGCCCTTCAAGAGCAGCTTGCGCAGCTGGAATCCCTGAAGAACGATGCCGGCCTGAAAAAGGAAATCGAATTCGAAGAAAAGCTTCAAGCCCTGATGAAGTCCTACGGCAAAGGCCTGCGCGACATCATTTCCATCCTTGATCCAAACCCGGGCAAGTCCAACGTCAGCGCCGCTGCCGCACCAAAACAGCGCCGCGCACGCGTGGTCAAGGTTTACCAGAACCCGCACACCGGCGAGCTGATCGAAACCAAGGGCGGCAACCACCGGGGCCTCAAGGCCTGGAAAGAAGAGTACGGCGCCGCCACCGTAGACTCCTGGCTTCGCGGCTGATCGCACCGCACTAACAAAAAGCCCCGCACATGCGGGGCTTTTTTATTCAACGATTCCAAAACGAATTAAATAACTTTTCATCGTGTTCAGAATCATCGGACATTGCACAACTAAAGTTTCAGGCTATCGCGCACCGAACTGACTTCATCCTTGCTTGCCTCGTAGGCATCAGCCTGCCCTGCGTATGAAAAAACATAGGCTTTATCGGTATCGACCGCACCCACTAATGTTTGAGAAAGCACATGGCGGCCGTTTTCTGTAATCACACAAGTAGTTTCCAGCGCGTCAAGACGGCTCAATGTTGTCGGGCGCATCTTGCTGCACACACTTTGATAACCGCCCTGGGCAAAATCCTTCTGGATGGACTTGCGCATCTCCAAGAGCACGCCTTGCAGGTTAACCTTGTGCCCCGCTTCAATTGGCGTACCGGTCAATTCCATGACCATCAAGGTGGCGCCATTTTCATCGCTCTTGATTGCTCGCTGCCGAGACGCCGGCTGAGGCTTTGCAGGGGCCGCCTCGTCAGGCACCACGTCTTCGATCTGCCAGCCGCTGGGCCAATGAATTTGCGGGTCGGCCGCCAGTACGAAGGAACTGCCCAACAGCAAACACACAGCACTCAACAGTGGTTTACGAAATTCGATCATTGCCAACACTACCCAAGGTTCAAGCACAGAAGTCTGAGCCTCGGCACCCTTGGGTCGCAAGGCCTGCGTGGGCTTTTTCATTTGGCGCCCGGCGCAGGCCTTGCGTATCATGGCCGGGTTGCACGGATGCCAGCCGCAAGCCAAGGAACCGCTCATCTCTTAGAGCAGCGTTTGCCCCACTTTTTTCTGGAGGGCCCATGAGCCTGCACGAACTGAACACCTTCCCGGGCGTCACTGCCCAACCTGACAGCGCCACCACGAATTTTGTGTTCAACCACACCATGCTGCGGGTCAAGGACATCACCAAGTCGCTGGATTTCTATACCCGCGTCCTGGGTTTTTCCCTGGTTGAAAAGCGCGACTTCCCGGAAGCCGAATTCAGCCTGTACTTCCTGGCCCTGGTGGACAAATCCCAGATCCCGGCCGACGCAGTCGAACGCACCCAGTGGATGAAGTCGATCCCGGGCATCCTGGAACTGACCCACAACCACGGCACCGAAAACGATGCCGACTTCGCCTACCACAACGGCAACACCGATCCACGTGGCTTTGGCCATATCTGCATCTCGGTGCCGGACATCGTCGCCGCCTGCGAACGCTTCGAAGCCCTGGGCTGTGACTTTCAGAAGCGCCTGAGCGATGGTCGCATGAAGAGCCTGGCCTTCATCAAGGACCCGGATGCGTACTGGGTCGAGATTATCCAGCCCGCACCGATGTAAATAAAAAACCCCATGATCGCTCATGGGGTTTTTCATTTCCGGTTGGCATTTACGCCGGCGCGGAGGTGCGAATCAAGTGATCGAAAGCGCTCAGGGAAGCCTTGGCGCCCTCGCCCACCGCAATCACGATCTGCTTGTACGGCACCGTCGTTACGTCACCCGCTGCGAACACACCTGGCAGTGAAGTCTCGCCACGGGCATCGACGATGATCTCGCCGCGCGGAGTCAGTTCTACGGTGCCTTTGAGCCAATCGGTGTTGGGCAGCAGACCGATCTGCACAAAGATCCCTTCCAGGTCGATGGTGTTGAACTCACCGCTGTCGCGATCTTTGTACGCCAAGCCAGTGACTTTCTGGCCATCACCTTTCACTTCGCTGGTCAGCGCACTGGTGATCACGTCAACGTTCGGCAGGCTGTGGAGCTTGCGCTGCAAGACAGCGTCGGCGCGCAACTTGCTATCGAACTCAAGCAAGGTCACGTGGCTGACGATGCCCGCCAGATCGATGGCCGCTTCAACGCCGGAGTTACCGCCACCGATCACCGCCACGCGCTTGCCCTTGAACAACGGACCGTCGCAGTGCGGGCAGAAGCACACGCCCTTGGCCTTGTATTGCTGCTCACCCGGTACACCCATTTCGCGCCAGCGCGCGCCGGTGGCCAGGATCACCGTCTTGGACTTGAGGCTCGCGCCGCTTTCGAAACGGATTTCGTGCAAGTCGCCGGCGTTTTTCGCCGGGATCAGGCTGCTGGCACGTTGCAGGTTCATGATGTCCACGTCGTACTGGCGAACGTGGGCTTCCAGTGCGCTGGCCAGTTTCGGGCCTTCGGTTTCCTGTACCGAGATAAAGTTCTCGATGGACATGGTGTCCAGCACCTGGCCACCAAAGCGCTCGGCGGCAACGCCGGTGCGAATGCCTTTACGCGCGGCGTAGATGGCTGCCGAAGAACCGGCCGGGCCACCGCCGACAACGAGGACGTCAAAGGCCTCCTTGGCGCTGATTTTCTCGGCGGCTTTTTCGATGCCGCTGGTGTCGAGCTTGGCGAGGATTTCTTCCAGGCCCATGCGGCCCTGGCCGAAGTTCACACCGTTCAAGTAGACGCTTGGCACTGCCATGATCTGGCGCTCGTCGACTTCCGCCTGGAACAACGCGCCGTCGATGGCGACGTGGCGGATGTTCGGGTTGAGCACGGCCATCAAGTTGAGCGCCTGGACCACGTCCGGGCAGTTCTGGCAGGACAGTGAGAAGTAAGTCTCGAAGCTGAACTCGCCTTTGAGGCTACGGATCTGTTCAATTACTTCGACACTGGCCTTCGACGGGTGGCCACCGACTTGCAGCAGGGCCAGCACCAACGAAGTGAATTCATGGCCCATGGGGATGCCGGCGAAACGCAGGCTGATATCGGCACCCGGGCGGTTGACGGAAAACGACGGCTTGCGCGCATCATCGCCATCGGTGTTCAGGGTAATCAGCGTGGTGAGGCTGACTACATCCTGCAAAAGGGCAAGCATTTCCTGGGATTTCGCACCGTCGTCGAGGGAGGCGACGATCTCGATCGGCTGGGTGACCCGTTCCAGGTATGACTTCAACTGAGCTTTAAGATTGGCGTCCAACATACGGGCGATTTCCTGTTAATTCGGTTTAGTACAGACAAAAAAACGCCCGAGCGAATATCGCCCGGGCGTTTCGAGGGCGGTGCAGCTTACTTAAGGTGCGGCAAATTCCGCCCTGAGGTGTTTCACAGACTTAGATCTTGCCGACCAGGTCCAGGGACGGAGCCAGGGTGGCTTCGCCTTCTTTCCACTTGGCTGGGCACACTTCGCCCGGGTGGGCAGCTACATACTGAGCAGCCTTGATCTTGCGCAGCAGCTCGGAAGCGTCACGGCCAACACCGCCGTCGTTCAGTTCAACGATCTTGATCTGACCTTCCGGGTTGATCACGAACGTGCCGCGGTCCGCCAGGCCAGCTTCTTCGATCAGTACGTCGAAGTTGCGGGAGATGGTCAGCGTTGGGTCGCCGATCATGGTGTACTGGATTTTGCCGATGGCTGGCGAAGTGTTGTGCCAGGCAGCGTGGGCAAAGTGGGTGTCGGTGGAAACGCTGTAGATTTCGACGCCCAGCTTCTGGAACTCGGCGTAGTTGTCAGCCAGGTCTTCCAGCTCGGTCGGGCAAACGAAAGTGAAGTCGGCTGGGTAGAAGAAGACCACCGACCACTTGCCCTTCAGGTCAGCGTCGGTCACATCTACGAAGCTGCCGTTTTTGAATGCGGTGGCTTTGAACGGTTTTACTTGGCTGTTGATGATAGGCATCGTTGACTCTCCGTCAGGGTTTAAAAAGGCTTGATAAGTTGATGAGGTGAATCCTACCCACTCTCTCGGCCGATGGCTCATTGGCAAACCTGATGCTCACGATTGGGTTTCTCTATCAGGTGACTGTATTAATAGAAGAAATCTCAAAGCAGTGGTGGAGCCGCCAATGTCATCCCAAGGAAGGGCGTTGCTTCAACATAGCGCATGGCGGATTTCATGTCGCTCCATCCGACGTAACTCATCAATGACTTCAAATCCCAACCGCTGCGATGGGCCCACGTCGCAAAACCCCGGCGCAGCGAGTGACTGGTGTATTGCTCGGCGGGGATGCCGGCGCGCTCAAGTGCCTGGCGCAGCAGAGGGATCACGCTGTTGGGGTGCAAGCCCTCTTCCCCCAGATTGCCCCACCGATCGATACCGCGAAACACCGGCCCCCGTACCAACGCCGAGGCGCTGAGCCATTCCCTGTAGGCTTGCACCGGGCACAGGCGCAGCAGCGCCGGGGTGTGGTAGGTCTTGCCGAGGTTGTCGCGATCGCTTTTGCTGCGCGGCAGGTACAGGCTGATGCCGGCACCGGGCGTGGCCTGGACGTGCTCGATGTCGAGGCGACACAGCTCATCGCTGCGAAAACCGCGCCAGAAGCCCAGCAGGATCAGTGCAGTGTCGCGCTTGGCGCGCAGCAAGCGTGGCGAGTCGTGTGCCAGCGCCGCCTCTTTCGCTTCTACCTCAAGCGCGGCAACCACCTGCTCCAGATGCTTGAGCTGCAACGGCTCGGCTTGCTTCTCCCGAGCAGGGTGTACGGCACGAATGCCCTTGAGCACCTTGCGCACCACGGGCGCCTTGGTCGGATCGGGAAAACCCTGGCTTGTATGCCACTGCGCCAGTGCCGACAGCCGCAGCTTCAGCGTGTTGACCGCCAACACCCCCGCATGCGCGACCAGATAGCGCGCCACGCTGTCACTGGTCGCAGGCAGGAACCCTCCCCAACTCACTTCGAAGTGCTCGATGGCCGCGCGGTAACTGCGTCGGGTGTTGTCGCGGGTGGCGGCGTTGAGATAACGGTCCAGATCGCTCATGGAGGGGCCTATTCGTACTGCTGGCGGGCGCATTGGCGGATTAAAAGCGTATGACACGGGATAATACGCCAATATCCCATCTGTTAAATCATGAATTTCAACGCATTTTAGTCCGTGATATAGTATGTAAATACATAATACATACCACAGTACTAAATCGACGGAGACCCCATGGCTCGCGGCGGCATAAACAAAGCAGTTGTTCAAACGGCACGCCTGGCGATCCTCGCCCGCGGCGAAAACCCCAGCATCGACGCGATACGCATCGAAATGGGCAACACTGGCTCTAAAACCACCATTCATCGTTATCTGAAGGAGTTGGAGGAGAGCGAAACCCGTCTCACCATCACCGAAGCCCCGATCGATGAAGAGCTTGGCGAACTCGTCGCGCGTCTGGCGCAGCGTTTGAAAGACAAAGCCCAGGAGCCTATCGACCTGGCCCTGGCGCAATTCGAACAGCAGAAAGCCGCCCTGCTCGCCCAGTTGGAGACCCTTGAAGAGGCCCATAGCCAACTCAAGCAACAATTCGACATCCAGGCCGCCGCCCTCGCGGAAGAAAGCGCTGCACTGCAAACCGCCAGCACCAGCCTGCAGACCGAACAAACCCGTAACGCCGGGCTAAGCCAGGCGTGCAGCGATTACGAGCTGCGGATCAACGACAAGGACGAACAGATTCGTTCGCTGGAAGAAAAACACGTGCATGCCCGGGATGCGCTGGAGCACTACCGCAACGCGATCAAGGAGCAGCGCGAACAGGAACAGCGCCGTCATGAAGGCCAGTTGCAACAAGTGCAGGCGGAGTTACGCCAGGCGCAGCAGAGCGCCATGGTGCGCCAGGATGAAATCACCCAACTGCATCGCGACAATGAGCGGCTATTGATCGAACATCGGGTGACCGCTAAGGAATTGGCGGCGTTGCAGGAGCAATCGCGCAAGGACCAGGCCCATCAGCTCAAGCTGAGCGAACAGGTCAGCCTGATTGACAGCGAACGCACCCTGCTTCAGGAGCGTCTACGGGTTGCCTTGCTGGAAAGCCAGTCACGCCAACAGGCGCTGACCGAGCACCAGCACACCAACAAGCGCCTGGAACTGGACCTGATCAAGGCCCAGGCCAGTATCGAGGCGTTGCGCCTGGCGGCCGCCGTTGCAGCGACGCCAGAGGCAACACCCGACGCTTGATCAGCCCGCCACAGGCGTGCGCATGGTGACGAACTCTTCCGCCGCCGTGGGGTGCACGCCGATGGTGTCGTCGAAATGCTGCTTGGTCGCGCCCGCTTTCAGCGCAATTGCCAAGCCCTGGATGATTTCGCCGGCATCCGGGCCGACCATATGGCAACCCAGCACCTTGTCGGTGTCGGCGTCGACGATCAATTTCATCAGGGTCTTTTCCTGGCAGTCGGTGAGGGTCAGCTTCATCGGCCGGAAACGGCTTTCGAACACCTGCACCTTATGGCCCTTCGCTTTCGCGTCTTCTTCGGTCAGGCCAACCGTACCGATGTTCGGCAGGCTGAACACCGCCGTGGGGATCATGGCGTAATCCACCGGGCGATAGTGTTCAGGCTTGAACAGGCGTCGCGCCACCGCCATGCCTTCGGCCAGGGCAACCGGCGTCAACTGCACGCGACCGATCACGTCACCAATGGCCAGGATCGACGGCTCGGCGGTCTGGTAAAGGTCGTCCACCTCAACGAAACCACGCTTGTCGAGCTTGATGCCCGTGTGTTCCAACCCGAGATTATCCAGCATCGGGCGACGGCCGGTGGCGTAGAACACGCAATCGGCCTGCAGCACACGACCGTCTTTCAACGTGGCCTTGAGACTGCCATCCGCCTGCTTATCGATACGTTCGATATCGGCATTGAATTGCAGATCGAGGCCGCGCTTGGTCAGCTCTTCCTTGAGGTGGGTGCGCACCGAGCCGTCAAAACCACGCAGGAACAGGTCGCCGCGATACAACAGCGTTGTCTGGGCGCCGAGGCCATGGAAGATGCCGGCAAACTCAACGGCGATGTAACCACCGCCGACGACCAGTACGCGCTTGGGCAGTTGCTTGAGGAAAAACGCTTCATTGGAACCAATGGCGTGTTCATGCCCCGGAATTTCCGGGATCTGCGGCCAGCCACCGGTAGCAATCAGGATGTGCCTCGCGGTAAAGCGCTCACCATTGATCTCGACCTGATGCGGATCAACCAGACGCGCATGCCCCTCATGCAGGGTCACGCCACTGTTGACCAGCAGGTTGCGATAAATGCCATTGAGGCGGTTGATCTCATGGTCCTTGTTCGCGATCAGGGTCGCCCAATCGAAATTCGCTTCGCCCAGGGACCAGCCAAACCCGCTGGCTTGCTCAAACTCTTCGGAGAAATGCGCGCCGTATACCAGCAGCTTTTTCGGCACGCAGCCGACGTTGACACAGGTGCCCCCCAGGTAGCGGCTTTCCGCCACGGCCACCTTGGCACCAAACCCTGCAGCAAAACGTGCCGCACGCACACCGCCTGAACCGGCGCCAATTACATACAGGTCAAAATCGTAGGCCATTTCACTCTCCTCGGCAGGGCATCAGCATACCGCCTTACATGGGGCTGAAAAACGGAAAAGCCACCCGAAGGTGGCTTTCTCTTGGAACAGGCTGGCTGACGTGAATCAGTAAGCCTTGCCAGTCTTGTAGAAGTGCTCGAAGCAGAAGTTGGTCGCTTCGATGTAGCCTTCAGCACCACCGCAGTCAAAACGCTGGCCTTTGAACTTGTAGGCGATGACGCAACCGTCTTTGGCCTGCTTCATCAGGGCGTCGGTGATTTGAATCTCGCCGCCTTTGCCCGGCTCGGTTTCTTCGATCAACTTGAAGATGTCCGGCGTCAGGATGTAGCGACCGATAATGGCCAGGTTCGATGGCGCATCTTCAGGGGCCGGCTTCTCGACCATGTCCCGTACGCGGATCAGGCCATCACCAATGTCGTCACCGGCGATGACGCCGTACTTGTTGGTTTGCGATGGATCCACTTCCATCACCGCAACGATGGTGCAGCGGTATTTTTGATACAGCTTGACCATCTGGGTCAGCACGCCATCGCCGTCGAGATTGACGCACAGGTCATCCGCCAGCACCACGGCGAACGGCTCGTCGCCGATCAGCGGGCGACCGGTCAGGATGGCGTGGCCGAGGCCTTTCATCTGCGTTTGACGAGTGTAGGAGAACGAGCACTCATCCAGCAGCTTGCGGATGCCGACCAGGTATTTCTCCTTGTCGGTGCCCTTGATCTGGTTTTCCAGCTCGTAGCTGATATCGAAGTGGTCTTCCAGCGCGCGCTTACCGCGGCCGGTCACGATGGAGATTTCGTTCAGGCCGGCATCCAATGCCTCTTCGACCCCGTACTGAATCAGTGGCTTGTTCACCACCGGCAGCATCTCTTTGGGCATGGCTTTGGTCGCTGGCAGGAAGCGAGTGCCGTAACCGGCTGCTGGGAACAAGCATTTCTTGATCATATGGGTCCTTACATAGGGCTGTGTGCACGGAATTCGGCGCAGTCTAATCAGGCCGCAGTCGCCTTACAATGGCTCCTGCTGGCGTTGCGATGTCATCATAGAGAAAAAATGTCGGCGTAAGTTCCGCTGATCTTGCGAAGAGGGTTCCCGCCGGCATGGCAAAAATGCCTGCACCTCAATGTTTCAAGGGCTGCGACCCTTTTAGCACGCTTTGGCCCCCAGGACACTGACCGAGAATAACTCGCGCGGCCGCGTGACATTTGGCGCTATCATTACGCCCTTGAACCACACCACGAGATTGATAGATGTCAGAACCAAAAGGCGTAAACGGCTACCTCATCACGCAGCGCGCGGACGGCTGGCACCTGATCAACTTCCACGGCGACAGCGTCGCCGGCGCCTTCGCCACCGAAAGCCTGGCGATTGCAGTAGCCGAAGTTTTTGTAGACGAAGCAGGCCATGCGTCGAGCAAACGTCCGAAAAGCAAGTAATAAGCGCCAGAATCGTTGCGCAGCCCACCAGGAAGCCCCGCTCTGCGGGGCTTTTTAGTGGGCTGTGACTACACACAGGATGGCAGTTCGCTATAATCTTGCGCCAACGCTCCACGACTGTGTCAGCGCCCCCTCCAACACCCTCGACGATGAACCCCTATGAACAAGTTTCTGGCACTGACTGCGGTACTGGCGATCGCCGGGTGCACCACCACCTCTGACGTCTATCTGAAAAACGGTGAACAAGGCCTGACGATCGATTGCTCAGGCGAGGCCAATTCCTGGGCCAGTTGCTACGAAAAAGCCGACGCCTCCTGCGCGGGCACCGGCTACCGTATCGTCGGCACCGAAGGCACGCCTTCGCTCAAGGAGAGTGAAAAGACCTTGGGCCAGGACGTGGGCAACTTCAAAGGCCGCAGCGTGGTCGTGGTCTGCAAGTAAGCGTTACGTCCTTACAGCTGGATGTCGGCAAACTTGATACCCAGGCCGCGAATGGTCTCGACCAGGTCATCCAGGCGCGGGAAAGACTCCACCTCATCCTGATCGTCCACCAGGAAAAAACTGCGGCCGCCGCTTTTTTTGAAGAAGACAATCCACTCGCCCAGGTCGGCCGGGTTCTGGATGATATGGGTCGCCGTTATCTGGCCTTCGGCCTGGCGAGCCCTGACGTGTTCACGCTTCATGAAAGACTTCCCAAAAACAGAAGCCGGCATCAACCGGCAACTTGCAAAATGCGCTAAAAAAGCCCAGCGCCACGCTCGCGGGGGCCAGGCTTTTTATTGGATTAAAAGTAGCAAGGTGAAATGGGCCGCCTCAGCCTGAAATGCACTCTTCGCCAGCCTTCTTCACGTCACCCGGACGGATCGGCACGTTGGACATGCTCTCGTAGAGCTTGATGCTGCTGCCACTGGAACGTTCATCAATCTCGAAAATGGCCGACGGGTCCGCCGAAAACTTTTGCGGCACGATCACCTGCACGCCACCTTCCTTGTGCGGTTCGATCTGCGGCGGCCGACGGGTAGCGGAGAGTTTGCGCACCACACAGGCAGCATATTCCTGTGGTTTCTTTCCGGAAATGACCGCCAGGGTCGGCGGGGTCTGCTTGATATCTGCAACCGAAGCACACCCACCAATCGCCAGGGCCAGAACCAACACACTCCACTTCATACAAAACCTCCGATAAAGACCCTACGACAGCGGGGATGGTAAATTTCTCCCGCCAACGTAGGATTTATCCCTGATAACTCGGTAAATAACTGTTTTAAATTGTCGACGTCGTTGAAGACGATCCGATAATAAACGCGCTGGGGCTGATAAACTCCATCTTAACCTACGTATCGTTCTGATTTTTCAGAAAAAGCCCTTCTGGAGACACCCCAATGAAATTCATTCACCAGCGCGAGCACCTCAACGAGGGGGACATTGTCGTCATCGAATGCTCGCAAACTTGTAATATTCGTCTGATGAGCGACGCGAATTTTCGCAGCTTCAAGAACGGCGGCCGCCACACCTACCACGGCGGCGCCTTTGAGAAGTTCCCTGCCAAAATCACCGCGCCGAGCACCGGGTTCTGGAACATCACCCTGGATGTAGTCACGCGCCGCGCCATCAGCGTGACCCGCAAGCCCGCGTTGTCCCACAAGATCCGCATTGTGCGGCGCACCAGCACCAAGCTGAGCTGAGCTGATCTGAACCTTTCACAGGAAATAGCCGTGACGACCACTACCAAATACGTGATCAAGTACAAGCTCAACGGCGAACGCCGCTTTGAGTTCGCGCAACTGTCCAGCAACAGCGTGGAAGAAGCCAAGCAGGCGCTGGCGAAAATTCATGATGCCAGTGATGAGATCACCGACATCAATGTGAGCAAGGCACTGTAAGACGATGCCTGGCCCCACCGCCGACCTGTTCGCCGATGACGCGCTTCGGCAACCTGCGGGGCGCGAGCAAATAGGCGAACAGTCCTACGTGTTACGCGGCTACGCTTTGCCCTGGGTTGAGCGCCTGTTGCCGGAGCTGCGGCGAGTGCTGGCTCAATCGCCGTTTCGGCAAATGGTCACGCCCGGTGGCTTTACCATGTCGGCGGCGCTGAGCAGCTGCGGCGACCTGGGCTGGACCACCGACCGTTCCGGTTATCGCTACACCCCACTCGACCCGCGCAGCCAGCAGCCCTGGCCGCGCATGCCCGACGTCTTGCGCGAATTGGCGGTGCTGGCGGCGGCAGAGGCCGGTTTTCTCGACTTTGCGCCCGACGCCTGCCTGATCAACCGTTATGTGCCAGGCGCGAAAATGTCCTTGCACCAAGACAAAAATGAACGCCGCTACAGCGAACCCGTGGTCTCGCTATCGCTCGGCTTGCCGGCGATTTTCCTGTTTGGTGGGCATGCGCGCAGTGACAAGACCCGTAAAGTCTCGCTGTTCCATGGCGACGTGGTGGTCTGGGGCGGCGTCGATCGCCTGCGTTTCCACGGGGTGATGCCGATCAAGGATGGCGTGCACCCGGTCATGGGCCCGCAACGCATCAACCTGACCTTTCGCGCCGCAGGTTGATTTGACCGCAAGCTTCAGAGTGCCAGGTGTTGGCGGCACGACTAATCTGGGCAGGATCCGTCAAGAGTGTCGAGCATGACTACCGAACAAGACCCACGCTGGGCAGCGATTCTCGCCCGCGATCCCAAGGCCGATGCGCTGTTCGTCTATGGCGTGAAGACGACCGGCGTGTACTGCCGCGCCAGCAGCGTTTCACGCTTGCCACGCCCGGAAAACGTCGAGTTCTTCGACACCCCGGCGCAGGCCGAAGCCGCCGGGTATCGCGCGAACAAACGCGCCGCCGCCGACCAGACCCAACTCGCCGCTCAGCATGCACAGCTGGTGGCCGACGCCTGTCGGCATATCGAACAGGCCGAGACGCCGCCCAGCCTGAACGCACTGGCCACGCACGCCAAGTTGAGCCCCTTCCATTTTCATCGCGTGTTCAAAGCCGTGACCGGTCTGACGCCCAAGGGCTACGCCAGCGCCCACCGTTCGCGCAAAGTGCGCGACGGCCTCAAGGGCTCCCACTCGGTGACCGATGCGCTGTATGACGCGGGCTACAATTCCAACAGCCGCTTTTACGAGTCTGCCAACCAGCTTCTGGGCATGAAACCCAGCGACTACAAGGCCGGCGGCACCAACAACGCGATCCTGTTCGCCGTCGGGCAATGTTCGCTGGGAGCCATCCTGGTGGCGCGAAGCGAACGCGGCGTGTGCGCGATCCTGCTGGGCGATGACCCGGACCAACTGGTGCGTGACCTGCAGGATCAATTCCCCAACGCCGAGCTGGTGGGCGCCGACCCACGCTTCGAACAGTTGGTCGCCCAGGTTGTGGGTTTTGTCGAAGCCCCCGCGCTTGGCCTGGATTTGCCGCTGGATTTGCGTGGCACAGCGTTTCAGGAACGGGTGTGGCAAGCCTTGCGCGAGATCCCGCCCGGCAGCACGGCCAGCTACGCACAGATTGCCGCGCGAATCGGCGCGCCGACGGCGTACCGCGCGGTGGCACAGGCCTGTGGCGCCAACCGCCTGGCCGTGGCAATCCCTTGCCACCGTGTGGTGCGCAGCGACGGGGATCTGTCGGGCTACCGCTGGGGCGTCGCGCGCAAGCAGCAGTTGCTGCAACGCGAAAGCGAGGCTGAGCCCGTACGCCTCACGCACCACGAAACGTTACTTTAGTCCAGTGAATAAAACAGAGTGGCCGGCGGCCGAGGGCCCTGTTAAAACAGCGCAAAGCCCCATTGACGCTGGAGACACACCCCATGAGCACCTGGCCAGATACGCGCCTTCTCGACCTGCTGGGCATCGAAGTACCGATCATCCAGGCACCCATGGCGGTCGGTACCACCACGGCCATGGTCATCGCCGCCAATAATGCCGGTGCCCTGGGTTCACTGCCGGCTGCGGCGCTGAGCATCGAGCAACTGCGCGACGCGCTGACCGAGATCCGCCAAGCCAGCTCGCGCCCCATCAACGTGAATTTCTTCTGCCACCAGCCGCCCGCGCCCGACGACGCCCGGGATCACCGCTGGAAGGCATTGCTGGAGCCGTACTACCGCGAATTGGGTGCCGACTTTGATGCGCCAACCCCGGTCTCCAACCGCGCACCGTTCAACGAGGCGGCGTGCGAGGTGGTCGAAGCTTTCCGCCCCGAGGTCGTCAGTTTCCACTTTGGCTTGCCGGAAAAATCGTTGCTGGATCGGGTAAAAGCCACGGGTGCCAAAGTGCTGTCCTCGGCTACCACGGTAGAAGAAGCCCTCTGGCTGGAACAACACGGCTGCGACGCCATCATCGCCATGGGCATTGAAGCCGGTGGCCACCGGGGCTTGTTTCTCAGCGATGATCTCAACACCCAGATCGGCCTGTTTGCCTTGGTGCCGCAAATTGTCGACGCGGTCAGTGTGCCGGTGATTGCCGCCGGCGGTATCGGCGACGCGCGCGGGATTGTCGCGGCATTCGCCCTGGGCGCCTCGGCGGTACAGATCGGCACCGCTTACCTGTTTACCCCTGAAGCCAATATCACCGCGTCCCACCATCATGCGTTGCGCAACGCCCAGGCCAGCGAAACCGCGCTGACCAACCTGTTCACCGGGCGTCCGGCACGGGGCATCGTCAACCGGGTAATGCGTGAGTTGGGCGCGATCAACCCCGCCGCCCCGGCATTCCCGACTTCCGGCGGCGCGCTGATGCCGCTCAAGGCCAAGGATGAAGCGGGCTTCAGCAACTTGTGGTCAGGCCAGGCGCTTCGCCTGGGCAAAGACACCACCACCTATGAGCTGACGCGCGAACTGGCGGAGCAGGCGCTGGCCAAGCTCAGGTAAAAGCGTCACCCTGCGGCACCTGCGGCACCTGCGGCACCTGCGGCAACTTTGCGCTGTACCGGCACCGGGCTATCGCTATATATTCGCGTACATAGCGATTAAGCCTCCCGTTGTAGTGAGCGGGCTTGTCCCGCGCTGGGTGGCGAAGCCGCCCCAAACCAAGCGGCTCGGTTCTACCTGAAGGTCGGAGGTATCTCTATTGGGGCGGCTTCGCCACCCAGCGCGGCAAGCCCGCTCACTACAGGTGCAGGTCAGCCGTACGTATTCAAAGGAGCTGTTTGATGAAGATTCACGCCTCACGCCTGGCCGGCCTGGTCGCGGCCCTTGCTTTCGGTTCGGTGCATGCCGATGAAGTCCAAGTGGCCGTGGCCGCCAATTTCACCGCACCGATCCAGGCGATTGCCGCCAACTTCGAAAAATCCACCGGCCATAAACTGGTCGCCGCCTACGGCGCTACCGGCCAGTTCTACACTCAGATCAAGAACGGCGCGCCATTCCAGGTGTTCCTGAGCGCCGACGACACCACGCCGCAAAAGCTCGAAGCCGAAGGCGAGACGGTCAAGGGGTCGCGCTTCACCTACGCCGTCGGCACCCTGGCCCTGTGGTCGGCGCAGCCAGGTTACGTCGACGCCCAGGGCGACGTGCTGAAACAGAACCAGTTCAAGCACCTGTCGATCGCCAACCCCAAAGCCGCACCCTACGGCCTCGCCGCCACCCAGGTGTTGGCCAAGCAAGGCCTCACCGAACAGGTCCGGGACAAGCTTGTTGAAGGCCAGAACATCACCCAGGCCTACCAGTTCGTCTCCACCGGCAATGCCGAGCTGGGCTTCGTTGCCTTGTCGCAGATCTATAAGGACGGCAAGGTCACCAGCGGTTCGGCCTGGATCGTTCCGGCGTCCATGCACGACCCGATCAAACAGGACGCGGTCATCCTCAACAAGGGCAAAGACAGCGCCGCGGCCAAGGCGCTGGTTGACTACCTCAAGGGAGCTGACGCCGCTGCCGTTATCAAATCCTACGGTTACGAGCTTTAAATGCCGCTGTCGAGCGCCGACTTTTCCGCTATCTGGTTGACCATAAAGCTGGCGTCACTGACCACCGTGATCCTGCTGGTCATCGGCACTCCCATCGCCCTGTGGCTGTCGCGCACCCGTTCCTGGTGGCGCGGGCCCATTGGCGCCATCGTCGCCTTGCCGTTGGTATTGCCGCCAACAGTGATCGGTTTCTACCTGCTGCTGACCATGGGCCCCAATGGCTTCTTCGGCCAATTCACCCAGTGGCTGGGCCTGGGCACCCTCACCTTCAGCTTTGCCGGGCTGGTCATCGGCTCGGTGATCTATTCCATGCCGTTCGTGGTGCAGCCGTTGCAAAACGCCTTCTCGGCCATCGGCACGCGCCCATTGGAAGTGGCCGCGACCTTGCGCGCCAATCCCTGGGACACCTTCTTCAGCGTGACCCTGCCCTTGGCACGGCCGGGGTTTGTCACCGCCGCCATCCTGGGGTTTGCGCACACCGTTGGTGAATTCGGCGTGGTGCTGATGATCGGCGGCAATATCCCGGACAAGACCCGGGTGGTCTCCGTGCAGATCTACGACCACGTGGAAGCCATGGAATATGCCCAGGCCCACTGGCTGGCCGGCGCCATGGTGGTGTTCGCGTTCCTGGTGTTGCTGGCGCTCTATGCCAGGCGCAAGACACCGATGGGCTGGAGCTGACGATGATTGATGTACGCCTGCATCTTAAGTATCCGGGCTTTGCCCTCGACGTGGATGTGCACGTGCCCGGTCGCGGCGTGACTGCATTGTACGGGCATTCCGGTTCCGGCAAGACCACCTGCCTGCGCTGTATCGCCGGACTGGAGCGCGCCGAAGAAGCCTTTATCCAGGTCAACGATGAAGTCTGGCAAGACAGCCGCAAGGGGCTGTTCGTACCCCCGCATAAACGCGCGCTGGGCTACGTGTTCCAGGAGCCCAGCCTGTTCGCGCATTTGTCGGTGCGGGCCAATCTGGAGTTCGGCCTCAAGCGCATCCCGCGCCAACAGCGCCACGTGGACATGGCCCAGGCCACGCAGTTATTGGGCATCGGCCACTTGCTTGATCGCCACCCGCACCACCTGTCCGGCGGCGAGCGCCAGCGCATCGGCATCGCCCGCGCGCTGCTCACCAGCCCGAGCCTGCTGTTGATGGACGAGCCGCTCGCCGCTCTGGACAGCACGCGCAAAGGCGAAATCCTGCCCTACCTCGAACGCCTGCACGATGAACTGGATATCCCGGTGCTGTATGTCAGCCATGCCAGGGATGAGGTCGCGCGCCTGGCCGATCACCTCGTCTTGCTCAGCGACGGCAAGGCCCTGGCCAGTGGCCCCATCGGCGAGACCCTGGCGCGGCTCGACCTGCCCCTGGCGCTGGGCGACGACGCCGGCGTGGTGATCACCGGCACGGTGAGTGCCTACGACGAGCACTATCAATTGCTCACGCTGCAACTGCCCGCCAGCACTTTGCACATGCGCGTCGCCCACGCGCCGCTGGCAATGGGCAAGGCGTTGCGCATCAAGGTGCAGGCGCGGGACGTCAGCCTCAGCCTGCAAGCGGAGGAACACAGCAGCATCCTCAACCGCCTGCCGGTGACGGTTACCCAGGAGATTGCGGCGGATAACAGCGCGCATGTGCTGGTGCGCCTGGACGCCGATGGTACGCCGTTGCTGGCGCGCATCACGCGGTTCTCGCGCGACCAACTGCAACTGCACCCCGGGCAGGTGCTGTGGGCGCAGATCAAGGCGGTCGCGGTACTGGCGTAGCAAACCTTTTGGCACGTCCGCAAGCCGCTGCGGTCAATCAGACATACCGGCCTGATTTGCCAAGGAACCCGCACCATGCCTGATTCTGCGTTGCCTGCCGACCTGCCCCGCGACCTGCACTACGTTGACGACACTCAGCCCGGCATCCGCCGAAAAAAAGTGCGGGGCACCTTCCAGTACTTCGACCCCAAGGGCGAACGCATCACCGACGCCGACGAGATCAAGCGCCTCAACACCTTGGCCGTGCCGCCCGCCTACACCGATGTTTGGATCTGCGCCGACCCGAGCGGCCATCTGCAAGCCACTGGCCGCGACGCGCGCGGGCGCAAGCAGTACCGCTATCACGCACGCTGGCGCGAAGTGCGCGACACCGACAAATACTCAAGGCTGCAGGCGTTCGGCAAGGCATTGCCGAAACTGCGCAAACAGCTGGAAGCGCAAATTGCCGAACCGGGCTTCACCCGCGAAAAAGTGCTGGCCACGGTCGTGATGCTGCTGGATGCGACGCTGATCCGGGTCGGTAACACCCAGTATGCGCGGGATAACAAGTCCTACGGGCTGACCACCCTGCGCACCCGCCATGTGGATGTCAAAGGCAGCGAGATCCAGTTCCAGTTTCGCGGCAAAAGCGGCGTCGAGCATCAGGTCAGCGTCAAGGATCGGCGCCTGGCCACAGTGGTCAAGCGTTGCCTGGAACTGCCGGGGCAGAACCTGTTCCAGTACCTGGACGAGGACGGCGAACGGCACACTGTCAGTTCCCACGACGTGAATGAGTACCTGCATCGCCTCACCGGGGCGGACTTTACGGCCAAGGACTACCGCACCTGGGCCGGTACCGCCATGGCGTTGGCGGTGTTGCGCGAGTTGCAGTGGCAGCCTGAGTCCGACGCGAAAAAACATGTGGTCGCCATGGTCAAGGATGTCGCCAAACAGTTGGGCAATACCCCGGCGGTGTGCCGCAAGTGCTACATCCACCCCGCCGTGCTCGAGCATTTCAGCCTCGGTGAACTCTCCCGGTTGCCCAAGCCGCGCCTGCGCAAAGGGCTCAAGGCCGAAGAGGTTGCATTGGCCATCTTCCTGGAAAAACTGGCGGCGGACTTGCCGGAAAAAGCCAAGGCGGGTTAGGCTGCGCGTCCCTCCTGACTCATGGGACGACCGCCGACGTGAACAACTAAGCCTTCCAGAATGTACCCGCAACGAGCGCCTGGCGCGCTTGTTGGCCTGTCCGACATTTTTTTGGAGGTGCTGATGACTGACGTCAACTGGCTGCCCACGCTTGTTTCCCTGCAACACCTTTGTTTCCAGTTCGCCAACGGCGAAACCCTGCTGGACGACGTAACCTTGTCCATCGATCACCGCCCTACCGGAATCGTGGGGCGCAATGGCCGAGGGAAAAGCGTCCTGGCCCAACTGATCGCCGGGCTGCTGCCGCCCTCCTCCGGCACGTTGAATCGACCGGCCCAGGTGGCTTACGTGGCGCAGAACGTGGTGGTCGCACCGGGCGAAACTCTTGCCGACCTCACCGGCACCGCGGAGGTATCCGCAGCCCTCAAGCGCATGACTCAAGGTACCGCGCAAGTCGATGACCTGGCATTGATCGACGACCGCTGGGACCTGGCCGAGCGCTTGCGCAGCGCCCTGGACGCAGCGGGCTTGTCGCAACTGCGCCTGGATACCCCGGCCGACCAGCTCAGCGGCGGTCAATTGGCCCGCGTTGCGGTGATCGGTGCGCTACTGGCTGCGCCAGAGCTGCTGGTGCTCGACGAGCCCACCAACCATCTGGACAGCAATGGCCGTGCATGGCTACTGCGTGTGCTCGGCGATTGGCGCGGCGGCCTGGTGGTGGTCAGTCATGACCGGCAACTGCTTAATACCATGGGGCGCATCATTGAACTTTCCCCCCTTGGCGTTCAGGTGTACGGCGGCAACTACGCGGCCTACCGCGCCCAGCGCGATGCGCAACAACAGGCCGCCGCTGCCGCGCTGGAGCACGCGCGCCTGGAGCGCAGCCGCGAAAGTCGGCGCCTGCAGAACGAGCACGACAGCCTGCAACGTCATGCCGCCCGCTCACGCCAGCAGGCGCAAAGCGCCAACGTCGACCGTTTCACCAAGGCACGCTGGAAAGGCGCCGCCACGCAAATCGTCAGTAACGTGCGCAGCGCCCATCGGCAACACAAACACGTGCTGGACACGCAAGTGCGCCAGGCCTACGAACGGGTCGTGGATGAAACGCCGACTCTGCTGGCGCTGCCCACCTGCGCGGTACCCAATGGCCGACAGGTGTTATCGCTGGTCGACGCACAGTTGCCATGGCTGCCGTCGAGCCGCCTCAACCTGCATCTGGCAGGCCCGGTGCGTGTCGCTGTGCGCGGGCCGAACGGCTGCGGCAAGTCCACGCTGCTCAAGGTCATTGCCGGCGCATGCGCCTTGGCCAGTGGAGAATGCAGCGTGCAGGTGCCCAGCGCCTATATTGACCAGCACCTCGTGCTGCTGGACGAGCATCGCTCGCTTGTCGAGCAGCTCAACCTGCTCGACACGCCATTGGCCCAAGCCGAATTGCGCACGCGCCTGGCCCTGCTGCAACTCGACGCCTTGCGCGTGACCCAGCCCGCCGGGCAACTCAGTGGCGGCGAGCGCCTGAAAGCCGCCATGGCGATTGCCTTGTGGCGCAAGGTGCCGGCGCAGTTGTTGTTGCTGGACGAGCCAACCAACCACTTGGACCTGGAATCGGTGGAGGCTTTCGAGCAGGCATTGCAGGGTTTTACCGGCGCGCTGATGGTGGTGTCCCATGACCCGGCGTTTGTGCAAGCGATCCGGCCGACCCATTTCCTCGACTGGCAGCCTGCAGGCTGGACCCTGACGTATGCCTGAGGTCATTGCATGCGCGCTCAAAGCATCCTACGGTAGTGGCCGGATAATCTCACCGAGGAGCCCCAGCCCTATGCTGCCTTCGCCCCGCAAGCCTTACGCCAACGCCGCATTGGCCCATCAACAACGCTGGCGTGGCCGGGTCGGGCTGATGCTGGTGGCCAGCCTGTCGGTGCTGGCCGGGATGACCGATGCCATCGGCTTCATGGCCAGCGGTGACTTTGTGTCGTTCATGAGCGGCAACACCACGCGCCTGGCGGTGGCGATCAGTGCGGGGGACCTGGGCCTGACCGGCCGGCTGCTGTTGCTGGTGGCAACCTTTATCGTCGGTAATGCCTTGGGCGTGGTGGTCGGCCGACTGAGCCGTCGTCATGCGCTGCCGTTGCTGTTGTGCATTGCCGCCTTGTTGTGCGGCGCCGCACTGCTGCCCTTCGCCGATACACTGCCTGCGCTGTTGGCGGCGATCATTGCGATGGGCATGCTCAATGCCGCCGTGGAAGAGGTCAACGGGTTGCCGGTGGGGCTGACTTACGTCACCGGAGCGCTTTCCCGCTTTGGTCGCGGGCTGGGGCGCTGGCTGCTCGGGGAACGCCGCAGCGGCTGGCGCGTGCAGTTGATACCCTGGGCGGGCATGTTCGTGGGCGCGGTGATCGGCGCGCTGCTGGAGCAACAGATGGGGCTCAAGGCGCTGCTGATCAGTGGCACGCTGGCGGGCTTATTGGGGTTGGTATCGCTGAAAATACCGAGGCGCTGGCACTTGGGTTACATGCCGCGCTAAAGAAAGAGGATGCTCGCCCGGCATTCAGGCCTCGACATCCATGTACTGGTAAAGAGCCATCATGCCGGGCGAGCGTGTGAATCATAAGCCAATGCCTTGGGCCTGTCGTGCCAGGCATTTCCTAAATCGCCTGAGGCAACGGACTACAGGCAGGTCGCGAGCGCGGCCAAACGACGCTTGGCCGGCATGGTGTCCTCTGCCGCGTAGTACTTGATGGTTGAGCCGGCACCCGCGCTTTGCACATCGACAAAGTAGTCACCCGCCGTGGTGTACACGGTAAAACCGCCCGCGCCGATCGGCTCCTTGAAGCCGCCGGCGTCAACCCCGAACACGCTTTCATCCTGCCAGCCGAACTGCACGCATTCGGCAACCGCCAGGGTGGCCTTGTCCGAAGCCAGGGTTTTGTAGGGCGCGCCCGCGCGCGCCTCCTTCATCTTCGAACCCGCGCAACCGGCTAATGCCGCCAGTACCAGTGCGCCTATTACCACCTTGTGCATGCCATTGCTCCGTTGAAAAAAACGCGACTGTATCATTGCCGTGGGCCGGTCTGACGACTGCATGAACTTTGTTTCACTGTCAGGGCGAAGATGCGCCGCTTAGAGTAACCACGCTCATTTTTGGAAGCCTCCCTTCTGCCCGCTCTCCCGCGGGCTTTTTTTCGTCCGGGTTTCAGATCAACCAACGCAGCAGATAAAACAACCCCATGCTCAACAGCACCGTGATCAACACATTGCGTGTCCAGACCATCAACGCCACCGCACTGACACCCGCCAACAAATAAGGGTTGGCCAGGCTCAGGTTGAGTTGATGGTCGTGCAGGAAAATGATCGGCCCGCAAATCGCCGTCAGCATGCCAGGCACCGCGAACCCGAGGAACTCGCGCGCGCCACGGTTGAGGCGCACCGGCAGGCGCGGTTCGATGAACAGGTAGCGGTTGAAAAATACCACCAGCCCCATGGCCACAATCATGATGTAGATCATCGTTGCCCTACTCCCAGGCGTTTGCAGGCATAGCCGGCGCTCATACCCAGCACGCCGGACACCACCACCGCCGATTCCCAGTGCAGGAAACTCAACCACACCGAAAACAGCAACGACACCGCCACGCAGACCACCGTGGGAATGTCACGCACCACCGGTGTGATCAGCGCGATAAACGTGGCGGCGATGGAGAATTCGAGGCCCAGTTGATCAAGGCCGGGAATGCTTTGGCCGAGCACGATGCCGGCCAGGGTGAACAGGTTCCAGATGATATAGAACGTCAGGCCGACGCCCAGGGCGTACCAGCGGTTGAAAGTCTGGCGGTCGAAGTGGTTGACCAGCGCGAAGAATTCATCGGTCAACAGAAAACCCAGGCTCATGCGCCAGCGGGTCTTGAGGGGCGCGAGGATCGGGCGCATGTGCATGCCATACAGCAGATGCTGGGAGGTCAGCAGCAACGTGGTCAGTACGATGGAAATCAGGCTGGCACCGCTCTTGACCATGCCGATGGCGACCAGTTGCGCGGCACCGGCAAACACGATGGCGGACAAGCCCTGGGCTTGCAGAGGGGTGAATTGCGCATCAATGGCCATGGAACCGGCCAGCAGCCCCCACGGCGCACAGGCCAGGGACAAGGGAATGACGGCGATGGCGCCGCGAGCGAAGGCATATCGAGGTAAGGCAGTGGGCATGGAAACGGCTCATCGACAAACAGTCGCCAAGCATGCCAGCCTCACAAGAGGCTTGTCTTGAACGATCTTGCTCAGGCGAGCCTGACCGACACTTGCTCCACCGAATCCCGTGCTTCGCGCAACTCATAGGCATCCTGGTTGAGACGGTGGATGGTGTTGAGCAGGCGCTGGCGCAGCAGTTCATCGCCGAGTTTTTCGACGGCGCGCATCAGGTCGAACGCGGCGGTTTCGTTATTTTCCGCGACGGAATCCAGGGTCTTGCGCAGGTTGCGAGTGGCACGGGTCACACGGGTCTTCCTTCATCAGCAATGGGCAGGCACTTTAGGACATTCATGTTTCATTTTAATTTCAACCACTTGTGGCGGATTTCGGTATCTTTGATCCATGTCAAATCGATACAAGGTTTGACTGAATGAAACGCAGCGATGCTATTGATCCACCCAGGCAAGAACTTTACGGACGCCAACCGATCCATGCTCTGCCTATCCCACTACTACGCGCCAGCAGCACCTGCTGAGCCACCGGAGCGCTGATCGATGCTTGTCGCCATTGCCATTTTCATCTTCACCATCGTCCTGGTCATCTGGCAGCCCAAGGGCCTCGGCGTGGGCTGGAGCGCAACAATGGGCGCGATCCTCGCCCTGGCCTGCGGCGTGATCAGCCTGGCCGACATTCCGGTGGTGTGGCACATCATCTGGAATGCCACCGGCACCTTCGTCGCGCTGATCATCATCAGCCTGTTGCTCGACGAGGCCGGTTTCTTTGCCTGGACCGCCCTGCATGTGGCGCGCTGGGGCCGTGGGCGCGGCCGGCGTCTGTTTGCTTATATGGTGCTGCTGGGCGCGCTGGTATCGGCGCTGTTCGCCAATGACGGCGCCGCGCTGATCCTTACGCCGATCGTGATATCGATGTTGCTGGCCCTGCGCTTTTCTCCGGCGGCGACCCTGGCATTCGTCATGGGCGCCGGTTTTATCGCCGACACCGCCAGCCTGCCGCTGGTGGTGTCGAACTTGGTGAATATCGTCTCGGCGGACTATTTCAAGATCGGCTTCAACGAATATGCCGCGGTGATGGTGCCGGTCAACCTGGTCAGCGTCGCGGCCACGCTGGCGGTGCTGTTGTGGTTCTTTCGCCGCGATATCCCGCAGGCCTACGACCCGGCCGACCTGGATGACCCTGCCAGCGCGATCCACGACCGCGCCACCTTCCGCGCCGGCTGGTGGGTGCTGGGCATCCTGCTGGTCGGTTGCTTTGCCCTGGAACCGCTGGGCATCCCCATCAGCGCCATTTCCGCGGTGTGCGCGGTGCTGCTGCTGGTGATCGCCGCCAAAGGCCACATGATTTCCACGCGCAAAGTGCTGAAAGAAGCACCGTGGCAAATCGTGATCTTTTCCCTGGGCATGTACCTGGTGGTCTACGGCTTGCGCAACGCGGGCCTCACCACCTACCTGGCGACCTGGCTCGATACGTTTGCCACTTACGGCGTTTGGGGCGCGGCCATGGGCACGGGCGTGCTGACGGCCCTGCTGTCGTCTGCGATGAACAACTTGCCGACCGTGTTGATCGGTGCGCTGTCCATCGAGTCCAGCCATGCCGTGGGCGTGGTCAGGGAGGCGATGATCTACGCCAACGTGATCGGCAGCGACCTGGGCCCGAAAATCACCCCGATCGGCAGCCTGGCGACGTTGCTGTGGCTGCATATCCTGGCGCGCAAGGGCATTACCATTACCTGGGGCTATTACTTCAAGGTCGGGATCGTGTTGACGCTGCCGGTGTTGTTGGTCACGCTTGCCGCCCTCGCCTTGCGCCTGAGCCTTTGAAGGAAATGCCGCCATGAAAGTCCTGTTCATGTGTACCGCCAACAGCTGCCGCAGCATTTTGTCCGAAGCGGTGTTCAATCACCTGGCCCCAGAGGGTTTCGAAGCCGTCAGCTCCGGCAGCTTTCCCAAGGGCCAGGTACTGCCGCGCAGCCTTGCTACCCTGCAGGCGGCGGGCATCAGCACCGAGGGTTTGTACAGCAAAGACAACGATGCGTTTGAAGGCAGCCCGCTGGACGTGGTGATTACCGTGTGTGATAAAGCTGCCGGTGAAGCCTGCCCGGTGTACTTCGGGCCCGCGCTGAAGGCGCATTGGGGGTTGGAAGACCCTTCGGATGTCCAGGGCGACGACGCGGCTGTGCAAGCTGCATTCGACGCTACGCTGGACATCATTGCCATGCGCTGCCGGGCGTTGTTCGCCGTGCCTTTTGCCGGCCTCAGTCGTGCCGAAGTAAAAGCCGAACTCGATCGTATTGCGCTGTAGAGCGGGCAACCGCTAGCCAGTGGATTCACTCTGGGTGCCAGCGTATGCTTTCGCACTTTCCTGAAAGGACGCGGGCATGGTGACGATTTTTTTCTACGCACTGGTATTCGGTTTTGTATTTTGCCTCTCCCCCGGCGCCGTACTGGCAGAGACGCTGCGCCGTGGTCTGCTGCATGGCTTTACCCCGGCACTTCTGGTGCAGGTTGGCTCACTGGTGGGCGATGCGGTGTGGGCGGTTATCGGGCTGACCGGGATCGTCCTGCTGATCCAGCATGACGCAGTACGCGTGCCGTTGACGGTGATCTGTGCGTTGTACCTGGCCTGGCTGGGCATCCGCAGCCTGATCGATGCCTGGAAGCTACCGGCATCCGACGAGGCCCCCGCCAGCAGCCGGAAAAATGCACTGGCGGTTGGCGCGGCAATCTCCCTGGCCAACCCGAAAAACATCGTCTACTGGGGCGCATTGGGCAGTGCGCTCTCTGGCATCGTCGGCGCCACGCCCAGCCATGGGCAAACCCTGATGTTTTTCGCCGGGTTCATGCTGGCTTCGGTGTTGTCATGCTTTCTGGTTGCGGCGCTGGTCAACCTCTTGCGCAAGAACGCATCCCCGCTGTGGCAACGCATCAGTTATGGCACTTGCGGGGTGGTATTGATCTACCTGGCGGTGCTGGCGGCAAAAGGGGTATGAGGTAAAAAAACCGACAACGGACCAGCGTTGCAGCTGCGATGGTGCTCACGGATGCAGCTCGATTCCACCTGACACAAGCGATCTCCTGTGGGAGCTCTCGAGCTTTAGCGAGGCAGCGATAGCGGAGTGTCAGGCGAAGAGCATACCAGCAATGCCGCCGTCTTCGCAGCCTCGCTGGGGCTCGACAGCTCCCACATTTAACCTTCGTCGCGCGTGAGATTGGGCTCGCGCGCGCAACCCAATTCCAGCCGAAACAACAATTGCGTCATTTGCCTTGCTTCCCCATTTCAGTCACAGGTATCTACGCAACGCTCAGAAGTTGGCGAGTTCCCTGTGGCGAGCGGGGCAAGCCCCAATGCCAGTCAGTTAAGGTTTTTTGTAGGAGCGAGCTTGCTCGCGAAGAGCTCACAGCCGCCGCGTTCACTCAGGAAACACGCGTTATCGTTGATGTTTTTCGCGAGCAAGCTCGCTCCTACAGGGGGCGATGTACGCTTAACTGAACGGCATTAGGGCAAGCCCGCTCGCCACAGTAGCCCCTAGATACCTATGTCTTTTCAATCAGGGTTTGGCTTTTTGCTCCAGATGCAGCTGCAATTGCGCGTCGATTTGCAACTGGCCCGCCAAGTCGTCCAGGTAATCGCGTTCGGCGTCTTGCTGATCATCCACCATCATCACACTGGCCAGGTAAACCTCGGCGGCGACTGCCGGGTCGCTGGCGAATTCGGCGAAATCCGCAGCATCCAGGGGCTTGGCGACTTCAGCGTCGAGCCACTGTTGCAGTTGCGGGTCATCGGTATGGCGGCCCAGCTCAGTGGAAATAAGCTGATGCTCGCTCTCGTCGATACGCCCATCGGCCTTGGCGGCGGCGATCAAGGCACGCAGTACGGCATGGCTGTGGGCTTCGGCGGCTGGACCGTCAAGCTGGTCGACCGTCTGAAGGGCTTGCTGCGGCGCATCAGCCTGCTGGCGTTGCCACGCCTGGTACGCCTGGAATGCGGCCATGCCCAGGGAAGCCAAGGCCGCGTAGTTCATTCCACCAGCACGCCCCTGGGCGGGACGCGTGCCAGGTGTTGTGCCCAACAGGCCGCCCAAGCCGCCTAATAGCCCGCCCAAGCCACCACCGGCCGAGGTATTACCGGTGCGGGAGCCTTTCAACAACCCACCGAGCACGCCACCGAGGCCGCCAGACGAAGCATTGCCGCCTTGCCCGGCGCGCAAGAGTTGTTCGAGTAAGTCGCTGGTGTTCATGGCGTCACCCTCCCAGGGTGCCGTATTGGCTTCTAACAAACATAGCTCGATCTTGCCGGAACACCATGACCGCCGGGCAGCCACGGCCTATCATGACGCCCGCGTGATTTATAGAGAGAGCCCAAGTGAACCGGATTGAGCACGTCATACTGATGGCCCGCTATAACCAATGGATGAACCGCAAGCTCTACGATGCGGCCGGCAGGTTGTCGGATGCAGAATTGCAGTTGGACCGCCAGGCGTTTTTCGGCTCGATCCTCGGCACACTCAACCATCTCGCCTTGGGAGACACCGTGTGGCTCAAGCGTTTTGCCCAGCACCCCGCAGGCTACGAGACACTGGCGCCGTTGAACGCCATTGCCACACCCGCCGATCTGACGCAGCTGGCATTTGCCGACCTCCGTGAACTGGCGGCCCGGCGCGCCTGGCTGGACCAGCTCATCATCGACTGGGCCCACACGCTGCAGGAGCCCGAGCTGGACCATCGCCTGCACTACCACAACATGCGGGGGGCGCCCGCAGAAAAGCCCTTTTTCGGCCTGCTGGTGCATTTTTTCAATCACCAGACCCACCACCGGGGCCAGGCAACCACCTTGCTGACCCAGGCGGGACTGGATGTGGGGACGACGGATTTGCTGGCGTTGATTGACTGAGCGGGATTCAGGCCAAGCCCCACGCCCCCACCTCAAATGCTTCAAAGCCCATACTTCCGCTAGCGGCAGGATTCTTCGCATTGGTTGCAAGCTCATGTAGCTCACTGATCTACCGAGCTTTTTCATTTTCCCCTCATGCGAGAAAGCCGCAAAGCTACCTTGCGCAGCAGCGCCTGGATCTATATATTCCCAACCCTGCTGCACCGCGCTGCCGCCCGAATGGCGAAACTGGTAGACGCATGGGACTTAAAATCCCCCGCTCGTAAGGGCGTCCCGGTTCGATTCCGGGTTCGGGCACCATAGATATCAAGGGCTTGCCAGGGAAACCTGAGCAGGCCCTTATCGTTTCTGCTCCGCAATTTCAGAACCTGCTCCGCAATTACCCATCTCCGGCGTCCTGCCGACGAACACCACTCCCAAATCCGCAGCGCCTCGATTACTGTATACGCATACAGTATTTGAGTTTCGCAATATGAACGTTGACATGGATACCGATGACTGGCTTGGCTGCCCCACTCCCCTCGAAATGTACAAGCACCAGTGCGCGCTGCTCGAGGATGAGCTCATCCAGACCGGGGCAATGCTCCGTAAAGCACGGGCGAACATCGCCGGCCTGGTGCAGATGAACGATTTGCTGATCACCTGGAAGAAGGAAGCCGACGCACGCCTGATTCGGTACGCTGAAGAGGTTAGCGCTCTGAATCACGCAAATTCTGAAATGGGCAGGAAGATCAATAGCCTGATGATCGTCTCGAGCCAGCGTGACCATCTGTCCCGAGAGAATCAGCGCGTGCTGCTGGAGCTGAAGGTGCTCAAGGGGCCGTCAGACTAATTCTTCGGCATACGCGGCGCCCGCCTCTTCGACTAGCTCCCGCCAATCTCCGCTGTCAATTAAGCCGCGCTCTTTGAAGTCGTCGGCCAGCGCCAGCCTGGTTTCGTAGCGATCTTCAGGCGTTGCGGAAATGAAGGCGGGATCGTTGCGCAGCGCAAACCACGCCTCCAAGGCGTTGACTTGCTCAATGTTGGTCGTCATGACGAATACTCGTGGCCATTGTCTACAGTGTAGAAATCGGCCGGCGAGCAGCTGTTCAGCAGCGCCGACGAGTGGAGAAATGTATGTGTGGAAGACTCTCGCAGTACCGCGGTATCCATGACTTCGCGGCAGCCTTGAGCATGCCCAACGCGATGGTGAATTCCGTGGGTGACGATTCGATCGATCGATACAACGTCGCGCCAACGACGCAGGTTGCGCTGCTGCACCTGCAGGGTGACCTACTGCACGCTGACCCGGTGCGCTGGGGTTGGCGGCCGCACTGGGCGAAAGATCGTGCAGCACCGATCAATGCTCGAGTCGAGAAGGTGGCCCACGGACCGTTCTTCCGGGCGATCTGGCCGCACCGGGCAATCGCTCCTATCGACAACTGGTTTGAGTGGGTGGACGAAGGCGGACCGAAAAAACAGCCCTACCTGATCCGTCGGCGGGACGGTGCCCCCGTGCTGTGCGCCGCCATCGGCCAACTGCCGGATGCCGATGAAGGCCCAGGCGAGCATGACGGCTTCGTGATCATCACCGCCGACAGCGCCGGCGGCATGGTGGACATTCACGATCGGCGGCCGGTGGTGCTGACGCCGGACCTGGCCAGAGAATGGTTGGACCCTGCCACACCCAAAGAGCGAGCCGAACAAATGGTTTTTCACCAAGGCGAGCAATCGGAGGTGTTCGAGTGGTTCAAGGTCGACACGGCAGTCGGCAACGTCAGAAATCAGGGTTTAAATCTGATTGCAAGAAAAGATTGACACAAGCGATTTTACTTTCCTATAGTTTCAGCACTCCGTCTTGCACGGTAAATGGGAGCTTAGCTCAGTCGGTAGAGCGGCGGTTTTGAAATCCGCGCGTCGGGGGTTCGATTGCCTCAGTCCATTCAGAAGCCCTGGCTAAATGCCGGGGCTTCGCTTTTTCAAGTCAGGCAGTTTGTGCTTACGGTGCAGGGCCTATAGCCCTGACGTACGCCTGGCAGGCCCGCAGCGCGATCACGGCGTTGTCCCCGTCGTCGGTGATGGCGATAATTCGTTGAGCATGCGCTGGGTCAAGCTGGGCTCGACGGGCTGCATGAACCACGCTGACGGTGCCGGGGGTGGCGGGCACGTTGCAGCCACTGGCTGAATCCGTGGCGTCGAGAAGGACTGACAGCCGCAGATCAGAAGTGGCAAGGCGATCGCGCAGGCGAGCCTGGTTGCGTTGGACATCGATCAATTCCTTGGTGTGTTGTTGGTCCTGGATGGCGAGCTGCTGCTCGGCGGCCAGGCGCTTGTCCTGCTGGGTGCGGGCCTGGGCGGCAGCGGCATTGCTGATGGCGGCCAGGTCATCCTTGTGCAGGCCGGCCTGCTCTGCGAGCTTCTCGCCCATGCGCCAGTCTTGGACCTGCCAGGCGGCGCCAAAGCCAACGGCCAGCACCAGCACGAATGCCAGACCCAGGCCGATCAGCTTCTGTACGGGGGTCATCACGGCACATCCTTGAAGAAAATGTGGTGGCCGAGGCGCAGCGTCTCCTTGGCCCCCGCCGCCCAGGCCGGAGGCTTCGGCATGGTCGTGGCGTAGTAGTGAGTGGCGCCGCCGGTTGGATCGGGCACCGCACCGGACATCACCATGTCAGCCGCTTTCTGCGCCTGGGCGAACTGCGCGGCCGGGATCGGCTTAGCGCCACTCAGGTAGGCGTAGTTCGGGTCGTTCTGGTTCCAGCAGCTGAATTGCCACGGCTTCAGGCACACGCCAGCGTAGCCTTCGCCCCACCAAGACTTGGCCTTTCCGTCGAACACGCGGTTGCGGATCGTCCAGGCCGCGGCGATCTGCCCGTCCAGCCCTTCGCCGCGGGCCTCGCCCCAAAGTGTGCGAGCCAGGACGTCGCGGTCTTTGTCGGTTGCGTTCATACTTTTCTCCAGGCAAAAAAATACCCGCTCATGGCGGGTGGCGGTGTTCGGAAGAAGATCAGCTCGGCGCTATAGGGCGCTTGGTGCTGTCGGGGAAGTCAGGGTTATCCGCAGTCCACTTGCGCAGCGCCAGCCAGTATTTTTGCCACTGCTGGGCAGTGCCGGGGATTCCTTCCTCACCGTACTCGATGGCAGTGACGTTTTGCTGGGCCTTGGGCATCTGCGAATCACGCCACTCGTTTTCAGTGAATGCGTTCTCTGCATTAACTACATCCATCGGTATCTGCCACTCACCGCTAATTAACGCCTGATGCCGGTCACTGGGCCTTTCAGAAACCATTTCTACGATTGTTCCACCTATGAATACAGCGTATTCATCAATATCAATTTCATCGGCGAGATTAACTACAAACCCATCAGGGTTAAAAAGCATTCTCATTATCGCCCCCCAAAAACTTGAAGTACGCATAGCCCGCGATCTATGAGGGTATCCGCTAAACGGTTGACGACATCCACGTAGGCTAGTTGCAGGTTGAACGCGTAAGGTGAATTGCCCTGGTTAGTGTTGGCTGCGACGTTAGACACAAATACCGGCGCATAGTTAACGTTCAATAGCGGGGTTGTGAACGTGACTCGGTATGTGCCTACAGCCGTTCGCACTACACTTGCTACTCCGAAACTTGACCTTATGGTCCCCGTTGCTCCATCAAAATTAACCCATGCTGTTGCGAGCTGCTGGGGGGAGCCAGAGAGCTTTGCGCTCAATGCATTTTGCAGATCTGTTTGATTGGCTAGGGTGCCGCCGATTGCCCCCCAAGATAAGGCGCTGACTGGGTTCATGTTAACCCAAGCCAGCCAAGTTCCGTCTAATCGAAACCGTATCATGCGAGGCAATGAGTTGTTTAGGTACGTCCACGTCTGGACAGCTACACTCGAGTTGTAGTTGTCCATAGTAAGAAAGCCTTGATTTCGGTTATCGTTACCAGGGAAAACAGAGCCCTCCCAAATGAGCTCGGTCAAATATCTCCCGTTATTAAGCGGAGCATTAGCATCTGATATCCTCTCGCCAACAAGCGCGCCGTTGCCGCCCTGCCTAATGGATAGTGGCGTGGTCAAACCGTTAATTGAGGTGATATCGCTGTTTGCGCCGCTTGCCGCCTTCCCAACTGTCACAGCTTCGGCTTGCTCGGCAGATTCAGCAGCGGCGGCTGCCGACGCAGCAGCAGCCTGCTCAGATTGAACAATCGAATCCCGAGCCGTTTCTGACCGATCTGCCGCTGAGCCCGATGCCTGAGCGGATGTAGCGCTTTGCTGAGCCGCGAGTTGCGCTGCTTCCTTGTTGCCGGTGGACAGTGTTGCGGCATCGCTGGCAATAACTGCCTGCTCGGTGGCAACTGTCTTTGACTGCCCGGCAGACGCTGCTGCCTCGGTAGCGGCAGCAACCTGCTCCTGCATATCGGCAACACCGCTGGCAATCACCTGAGTAGCTGCACGCAAGGCGTCGGCCGAATCCTTTACGTAACCCTGCATGGGCGCAAGCGAATACACGCCAGCTTCTACCGCGGCACCCTGATAGGCAGGCGCGATTGATAGCGCGGTGTTGCTGGCGATGTTGGTGACTTCGTACCATTCGCCATCAGGCCCGCGGAATGCGTCACCGACGCGCGCGTTAGCGATGAAGGAGGTGCCCGTTCCGATCACAGCGTTGCTGTCAGGCGTAACGGCAACCGTTCCTGTTTTGTACCAGGTCATTAAATTCCCCTAAGAAATAGGTTTTGCGAAAACAACGGGCGTATATAGGGTGGTTTGAATATCTACTCCAATAACTTGAATCACTAATCTGTTGTTGCCGTATTCCCAGATTGCATACATATTTCCCTGCCTGGATGTACCGCCGGCCACATCCATTGCGATGTTGTTGAGTAGCATGTAGTCGCCGGTGTTTAGGGGCGAGTCCGCCGTCCAGCTCAGCCTGTATACACCCTGGCTTGTCTGATCGGCTCCTAGATAACCCCAGCCAGAAATAGTCCTCGTAAACTGGGCAGCGGGCGTCCCGTTATCAAAAAGTAATTTGGAATTTCCATCCCAAAGCCTTATTCCGTAGGTTGCAGTTTCGTTAGACTTAAAAGCTGCGGAAAACCAGGAACCTGATGTTCCCTGCCCTGAAATACCCACGAAAGAAAATCCCGTCCAAGAACCGGGCGAGCCAAGCACTTTGCAAAAACAGAATGTATTCGACTGGCTGGGCCTGACAAACACAAGCGGCGGCTCGGCAGTTGTTACTGTTGCAGGGAAAGAAACACCTACGCCCGAACCATTTCCACTCCAAGTTCCGCGAGCAACAACAACCAACCTAGAAAACTCAGAATCTAAAGTAACGACATTTCCACTATTCACATAGGTCAAGCCATGAGCCATTACCGATACCTCATTACTAGAAGCCTTTGCGGAGTTAACCCTATAGGTCCAGTTGATTTAGAGGGGCACCCAAAATAAACCGTAACCCCACCATTACCAACCACAGGGGTGTATTGAATGGCGTAGGCGCTCTGCGCGTCGGTACTATAGTTAGATATCGGCACACAAACAGCAGAGTGCGTTGCCGGACTTACCCCAGGAATTGAGATAAATGTGCTGCGCCCCGCCACTGTAACTACGGCAGAATAGGTAACTCCTACAGTGAAAGAGTTCTCATCTAATTCAAGGGCGCCTGTAGCGCCCCAAATCCTGAGCCCGGCAATCATGCTGTTAGATCTCCGAGTTGCACGCGCTTAACGTTGTTTTCGTCGTATACCTTGATCGCCCGGTTGGTCATGGTCAGGCGCCCACCGCCGGGTGCGGGGCCGTTGAACTCCAAGTTGCCGGCCTTATCCAGCCGCCATCCCTGAACACCGGCGACATAGTTGTCGGATTGCAACGCCTGGCCGATCTTCAGCATGGTTATGCTGCCGTCCTGAATGAAGGCCGAGCGCATAAAGACTTGCCCGTTCTGCACCGTGAATGGCGTGAACACCTGACCACCAGCGAGGGTGCTCACAATCGCGAAACGATCAGCGCTCACCAGGAACTGACTTTGAAGCACGCCCTCCTCGTCCTGCTCGATACCCAGGCCGAACCCGGCCGCGACCAACTGGCCGGCGGCATTGACCTGCATCTTCACGGAATACATCGTGGAAAACTTGCCATCGGTGTTGGCCAGGGCCTGGCTCACGGTTTGAACTGCCGCCGAGGTATCGCCAAGCTCTACGCCTATCTGCTGGATAGCCTGGGCCGTTGCTTGCCTGTCCGTGACAACCACGCTTTCGAGTTCGCTCACCGAGCCGGCGACATCACCCACCGAAGCGGTGAGTTCGGTCTGGCGCTGCACCATGGCGGCGTTCTGCGAGGCGCGCGTCTTCACCTCCTGCGCAAAACTCGCCGAGGCGTTGTAGCCCTGGAGTGCGTCAGCGAGATCACCTTCGCCAGTGTCGTCCCGGTAGGCGGACTGAAGCGCCTGCAGGCTCGACGCGGCCGCGGTGACCACGCCATCCAGCTCGGTAATGCTGGTGGTGTTGATCTCCACCTGGCGCGCCAGCCCGTTCGCGGTGACCAGCACCTGGCCCACGTCCACCCAGTAAGCAGCGTTCGGCGGCGAGGTATTGACCGGCACCAGGCCGGTGGCCTGATAGATCCGCTTGCCAACCACCACCAGGTCGCCCTCGAGGTAGGTTTGCTCAGGGTCATAGGCCGAAAGACCGTCCAGCGCATCGATCTGCGCCTGCAGGCCTGGGATCTTGTCGATTTCGTCAGTGATCTCCTGGCCCAGCTCCGTGCGACCGATCTGCCCGGCGATCAGCTCCAGCACCGGTGCCGCATCGGCACTGGCCTGGCCCATCACGCCGTTGCCGACCGGGTAGAACGGTCCCACGTTGCCGGTGCGATCTACCAGGCGCGCCCAGAAGAAGAACTGCGCGCCAGCCTTGAGGGCCTGCATGCTGTAATCCGCCTGAGGGTGCGCCAGGTCTGCCAGCTTGGTGGCCACCGAAAGGTCATTGGCCTGGCCATACCACAACTCGGTGCGCTGGGTATCCTCGGCGCCAGCAGGGAAACTCCAGCGAATGCCGATGCCGAACAGTTCGCTCGTGGTGGACAGGAACGCCACCGCCGGCGGCAGACCGACCTTCCCTTCCAGGTTGGTCAGGTTGGAGCTCTTCCAGATCGAAGATATCTCGAAGGCGCTTACCGACCGAACCCGGGCAAGGTAGGCGCCCGAGTAAATGCCGGTGACGTCAACACTCGTCGCGCCCGTGCGCTGCAGCTTGATCCAGTTGCCGCTGTCCTTGCGCCACTCCACGTCATACGCGACAGCACCGTTCACGGCGGGCCACGAGATGTTCATGGTGCTGATCGCCAGGCCCTGATCAACGGAATAGTTCGATGTAATGTCGACGCTCGCCGGTGCCGGTACCACGGTGATTGGCACAACACTGATTGGCCGCTCTTCCAGCCGGGCGCCGGTGTCGATGTGAGCGAACTTGCTCGGGTCGTACTGCACGGCCGAGATTTCAAACACGCCAGGCTCCGGCCGCGCCACGCTGACCACGCGATAAAGCGGGATGGCCAGATCGTCAGCATCCAGCGCCCAAACCAGTTCGCGCTCAGGCGGTACGGAGTAGGCGACGGTAACGGTTACCTGTCGGCCGCTGACCAGTTGTACGGTCCGCCCTTCACACTTCCCGTCTGGCAGGTTGAGGATCAGCCTGTCGCCGGGCTTGGCCTGGGTGTCTCGGTCCAAGGTGATGACCTTGCCGTTCACCGCCGAGATGCGCCCGCCCACCGGCCGGCCTGCAAGCAGTTCGTCAGCGATCGGGATCACATATCCAGGCAGCGGAATACGGCCATCGAGGCCGACCTTGAAAGTAACCGCCCGGTCCTTGGAGTTGGTCAGCAGCGCCCACTTACCGCGGCGCTGGGCCTCGGATTCGCGGGTGCAACCGATAGCGCTGATCTCCAGCGGGTTGTCGCCGTAGCGCCTCTGCAGCTTGGCATCGGTAACCGCGGTGACGTCGGTGTCGAAGTTGTTCAGTGGGTTGTCGTAGCTGATCAGCGCCCGGGTGTAGCGGGTGCGCTCCGATGCGCTGGAATAGATGAATGGCTGACGACCTTCGGTGATGACGTTCGCAGCGGTATAGGCGAAGTCGTAATCGGTGGCCCGCGGCATATCCGCAAGCGTGAACACCTGGCCCTGGGCCCAGTAGGTCATGCCGCGGTAGATCGTCGATATGTCGCGAAGCAGCGACCAAGCGTCAGCCTTGCTCTGCAGGTTCAGGTTGCAGACAAAGCGCGGTTCCATGCCGCCTTTTCCGTCCGGCACCAGCTGGTCGCAATACTGCGAGATGCGGTACAACTCCCACTTGTCCACCATCCACGGCTTGATGCGACGGCCCAGGCCGAAACGGTCGTTCGTGGTGATGCCGTAAGTGTGCCAGACGGGGTTGTCGGTCCACGCCTCTTTGAAAGTTCCGTCCCAGACGCCCGTATAGGTGCGCGACCTGGTGTCGTAGTTGCTCGGCACCTGCCACTTCCGACCATCGCATTCGATCGTCACAGCCGGGATGCTGCGGAACTGCTCAGCAGAAAACTCGATGTAAAGCAGCGCGGTGTTCGGGTACCGGATCTTGGCGTCGATCACCTCGGTGAAGCCCGCAATCTGCATCGTGTCCGAGATTTTGTTGTTGTTCTGGTTGGCCGTCAGTCGAGTGATGCGCAGCAGCCACCCGGTGGTCGCGCGCGGCAGGTTGATACGGCGGGTCCGCTCGTACAGGCTGGTGGTCTTGCCGGATACTGCCTCGTTCAAAACCTCCTGGTAAGTCCCCCCATCCGTTGCCAACTCGACCTTATAGCCGATCGCGTAACCGGTGATGTTGCCGCCGGCGTCCACCGATTGGAGCGCAGGCCAGGCAAAGCGCACTCGTACAGCTGAGAGCTGGGTATTGGTGATCGCTCGAACCCACGGCGTTCCGCTGCGGAGCTCAGTGCTGATGGTTGTTTCGTTTTCGACCGATGGGATGCCCTGGATATAGGACTGGTCCACAGCCCCGCTGCGCCACTCCCACTTCACGTTCGGGAAGTTCATGTTCCCCTGCGGGTCTTGCAGGGGCGTATTGTCGAGAAAGATGTCCTTGGCGGTCGGAGCACCGTCAAACTCGCCCTCGCCCACAGCAATAAGCATTTTCGCAATGGCGACGGAGCGCAGGCTGTCTGGTGCCTCGGTTGGGGTTTTAGGCTTCTCGGAGCCGCCCTTGGCGCCATAAACATCGATCTTGCGTGCTGCGCCCATGCTTTTCTCCAGGCAATAAAAAACCGCCTCGTGGGCGGTGTGGTGGCGTTTGTCTGTGTGTCGTGGTGCTGGACATAGAGCGATAAGCCCTTACCATGGGCGTTCCGATCAGCCATCAGGGAAGTAAATGCTGATGAATAAAGCACTTTATTGGCTACGTTTTTTAGCCTCAATACCCTTTTATGCAATATCCATTTTGATATGGGCATATATCGTAAAAACGGTTATCAAATCTGCGGTGCTCGTATTTTCAGTGTATTTAAGCCCTTTCCGATTTGGGCAGGTGTTGGGAATCTGGATTATTTGCATTGTGGCGGCGGGCATATCTGTTGGCCTATGGATGCTTGGCAGATACGTGCGTACCTCGAGCTTTAAAAGGGCCCCCCAACCGACGACCACCGAGCTGCCATAAGATCTTACATCTGGTCTTCCGCATAAATGGCGGCACTGATGATCGCACCGCCCCACCGTCGGCGGCCGGCACACAGCGACACAGGATTACCGGAGGCAGTTGTGTTCTTGGCGCTGCCGAAGGCGTAGCCGGGAGTGTTCTCGGGCGCGGCGCTTGTCTTGAGGCCGCCAGCCTGAGGGCTGAGCATCTGTATTACGCCGCCCAGCACCATTGAGCCACCCATCATTACCAGGGCCGAACCGAAAGGCGCGCCAGCGCCGAAAGTGCCGCCAGTGATAACAAGGCCCACAACGATCAATACGGCGCCGATGATGGTTTGCAAGGCCCCTCCGCGCTTGCTGCCAGTGATCACCGGTGCGATGCGAATGTCACCTTCGCCGGTGAATCCAAGCTCCTTTTCCGCCAGGTTGGTCTTCCCTCGAAAAACTGCGAACTCAATCCCCCTGGACTCGGCATTTGACAGGAAGCGTTCGAAGCCGGGGATTTGCACACACAGCGCTTTTACCGCTTCCGCCGGCGTCCTTACAGCCATTCGAAAAGACCGTCCAAACTGCCGAAGTTGACCGTAAAGCAGGATCGTGGTCATGGGCTGATAATTGATGGCGAGTGCTGCCATTGAGTTTTCTCCGGACAATAAAAAAGCCCGCCGAAGCGAGCCTTTGATGAAGTGGTGCGGACTATAGGCAGCCTTGCAGCGCGGCCAATCGCTTATTCGCAATCCAGTTGGGGACCACCACATAATACTTCGCTTCGGACCCCGACCCTTTCGGCTGGATGTCAACGAAGTATTGCGATCCCTCGGTGAATACCGTGTATCCGGTGTCACGGCCAGGCTGAAGGGTTGCGCCAGGCGTACCGCCGAAAATTGACTGGTTCTGCCATTCGTACTGAACGCATTTGGCGAGCGCAGCATCAGGCTTCTTGGAGGTCATCACCTTGTAAGGTCCGCTTTGGCGCGCCTCATTCATCGTCGGCGCCATGCACCCCGCCAGCATCGCCACCGCTACCGCCGCTATCAAAAACCGCATGATCAATCCTCATCCCGAAAGTGCCGACTGTATCGTGATGCTGGTCAGGTATCCAGCATGTTCAAATGCACAGTAACCGAAATCACCCCAGCCATAGTAGCTTTGCGCCACTAAACTTCCACTAGAGCGACGAGTGAAGGAATAACAGGGATGGATGAAATTTCAAAGGAGCTTCTCCCGGCATTACAGCTTTTCTTGCCCGGCTTTCTCTCCATGACAATATTTTACTGGTTTGCAGAAGTACCTAAAACCAGCCAGTTTGAGCGTGTTATACAAGCCTTGATATGCACAACCTTCATCACTATGTGCGTCGAGGTTATTCAGCAAGTAGCTTTGCTGGTAGGCCAAAGCTATTTGATCGGAACTTGGACAACCGTAACCGCGAATCTCTACGCTTTAGGTCTCGCCGTGGCGCTAGGATCTCTCTTGGCGCATGGCAGCAACCATGACTGGATATACGCTTTAGCTCGAAAATTCGGTCTCACGTCCAGAAGCTCAACCCCGGAGACGGTACATTTATTTAAAACCTATGGCGGGGACGGTGTGGTTCTTCATATGCTGGATGAACGTCGACTTATGGGATACTTGGTTTCCTTTCCCAGCCACGAATCGTCTGGTCTCTATTTGGTAGAAGAGCCTCACTGGCTCCTTCCTGGTAAGCCGGTTCCGGAGCGAATTATAGGAAGCGGGTTCTTAATGGTAAACTCCGTCGATGTACGCTGGGTAGAGTTCCTCAAGGAGGGCAAGTCATGAGTAGAGAAGACACTGAAACACTTAGAAAAGTATTGAATGGGGAGTGGGTTATCTCTAAAGAAAGCTTCATGCCCGAGGTCACTCGACGGCCCCTCCCTAAGGTTGCTCCAACCCCACCCCCGCCTCCTCCTCCCACGCCATCGAGGCAAGACGGGCAGTAGACAACTTTTGCCTGAGGATTAGGCGTGTCCTGTCATGCCAAGGCCCGCCGTAGATGATAATTTCGGACGGCCTGCCATACAGGTGGTGCAACAGGAAAGGTCCAGGACCATAGGTGGCCGAGTCTTCGCCCGGTAGCGCCGGGTCAGCACCCAAGTAAATGCCGGCATGGTTCGGGTGAGCCGTCCGTCCAACCTGCATGACGATCATGTCACCGCGCTGGGGCTGGTCGACGCGCACGAAGCCCGCGGCCTCGTAGTGCTGCTCGTAGAGACTGGCGTTGTCCGCGCTCTCCCACCATCCATCCGCGCGCTGGAAGGCCTCAAACTCAAGCCCCCATTCGCGCTGGTACCAGTCAGCGCAGACCTGCCAGCAATCCCATGCCCCATGCACGAACGGTCGCTTGAGCAGCGGCGTGCTGCCCGTTGGCGTGATAGTGCGGAGGTCGCCCTCGGGCCAGCTCAGTATGTGCCATGGCAGCGCCGTAGCCTCGCACATGGCCAGATCATGCGGTGACGGCCTGCTGGTGGCGTCAGGGTGCGAGTGGACAATGCCGATCACTTCGCCCAGATCTTCCGCCGCAGCGTAGTCCTCGGGGTCGAGCCGGAACTCTTCGCTCGGCTCCGTGGCGATATTGCCGCACGGGAAGTACTTCTGCGCTCGCCCGGCAGCCAGCAGCAGCCCGCAGCATTCGCGCGGATATTCCGCCGCTGCGTGCGCCTGGATGGCCGCGATGATGTGCTTTCGCATTGTCAGCTCCTCGCGATCAAGCTGACGGCGGGGAATCCACCGAAACTGAGCTCGTTGTTTTCGCCGAAGCGCAACTTGCAGGACGACAAACAGCCCTTGCACTGATCCAGCGCGGGATCGTCCGTTGGGTTGTCCTCGTCGTCGAACATGGCCGCGCCGGTATAGCCGCAGTCCGGCCCCCGGTAACCATTGGTCATGGCCCAGTGGCAGAAGGTCGTCATCTGTCGGCCGGGCAGACCGTGATTATCAATCTCACCCGGTGAGGAAAGCTCCCAAACCACCGCCTCGCCGTCCTCGCTGGTTTTCTGGTCGATGTACCAAATCTCCAGCGCCTCCTGGGTTGGGTCGGCGGTTGGGTTGCCATCGGGGAAGTTGGCCGCGTCCAGGTACTGGGCCAAAGTCTCGCGGACCGTCAGCTTGAACTTGAGCATGTCCTCAAAGGCCAGGCAGAGTGCCGTGACGCGCCCGTTGACGTTGCCCGCAGCGAAAGTAGGCCGCGAGGCGGTACCGTCGCTACTCGAGGAAATACCCTCAATCTGCACCGGCCAGGCCGCGTACTCCTGGCCCTGCCAGATAATCGACTTGGCTGGCAGTTCATCATCCGAATGCTCGTAGGCCAGCAGTTCCTCGGGCGTATGCGGAATGGCGTGCCCGTGGAAGCGCAGGTAATCGGCGCCGTATTCGGTCCCGTCGATTTCAAACAGGCGAATCTCGCCGCCGGGCTCCAGTTTCTGGATGTCCGTGATCAGTGCCATGGGCGGTTATCTCAGGGGTGGAAGGTTTGCTGGAAGGTGGCGGTGATGGCGTAGACCTGGCCGCCGCGGTGCACTGGCTTGTAGCCGTTGCACTTGTATAGGCCAAGCTCACCCAGGGGCGGCTCCCAGAGGAAGCCCTTCGCCCCTTTGTGCCGATCGAGGAACGCCATGATGTCTTTGATGCGCGGCTTCAAGCCAGTGAAGGTCACCGGCCACGATTGCGACCGGTTGTTGAGACCGTCCTCGACCGACTGCTCGTAGCCATCGCCGAACTTCTTGGAGCGGACGCGCTGGGTGATATCACCCTCCGCCCACTTCTCCGTCGACCAGGTGAATCGTTCGATTGCCATCATCGCCCCTTGATTGCGTTGTTGATGACGCCGCCCTGGCGCATGTCCCTGCTCCGCAGTTCTTGATATTTCTGCTCCACGAAGGTCGCCAGCTCCTTGCCGAACAGGTCGTAGCCAGGGGCGTCAGCGCTTGACGAGGCGTTACCTTCACCATCGATATGCACCTCGACGTTGATCTGCGTGCCGCCAGCCCCGCCGCCGCCCATCGCCATAACGCCCAGCTTGCCGCTCGACGTCCGGGTCAGAGGCATGATCGCCTCTTCCCCGGCTTCCCCCATGACGCCGGTTTTGCCGTTGGCCATACCGAATGCCGTGGGCTTGCTCACCACAGAGTTGGTGAAGGCGCCGCCGTCGGCGAACATCTGCACGCCACCGGACCAGGCTCCGCCCTTGGCTTGCGGGAAGTAGGCGCTGGAGTAGCCGGCCGAGGACGCACCCAGGTTTGAAGAGGTCGCACCGGCAGACCCGGCCGCCATTCCATTGCCACCGCCAGCGGCGCTACCACCGAGGTAGCTTGCCGCTGCGCCCACCAGACTGCCCAGCAACGCCGAACTCGCTTGGCGTGTGGCGATCCGCGCCATGTCCGCCAGGATCGATTTGGCGAAGTCTGAGAACGACGCCTTACCGGTCATGGCAAAGTTGACGATGGAGTCTTCCATGGAGCTGAAGGCGTTGCCGAAGAGGCTTTTGGTCTGGCCGGCGATATCTTTTGCCGAGTCCAGGTAGTTTTCCCAGGCAGCCGTTGCGCCCTTCGTCCAATAGCCCTGGGCGTTCTCCACATCAGCGTAGTTCTGCCGAATCTGGTCAGTGGCGGCCTTGTTCGCGTCTGCGAGCGCCTGCGACTTCCGTTTGAATTCTTCCTCCGACATGTTCCGCGACGGATCGGAGCGCTGGTTTTCCAACTCAAGCGACTGCTGAGCAAACCGGTCTTGCTGGCTGTTCAGCTGACCACTCAATGCGTTCTGGCGGTCACCCTGACCCACACCCAACACGGCACGTTCCCCGGCCAACTCCAGGGCCCGCTGTTGCTGCCCCAATGTTTGCACGTAGGAACTGATCGCGCGCTCCTGCTTGGCGAGTCGTCCTGTTTCGTTGGTCCCCAAAACCTCAAGCTGGCTGTCCGCATCCTTCTGCGCCTTGACCATGCCTGCGCGCGCATCGGCGATCTTCTGGTCCAGCTGGATGCTTTGAGCAGCCGAGGTGCTTTTCTT
Organism: Pseudomonas cedrina subsp. cedrina; assembly: GCF_001983175.1. Taxonomy (GTDB): domain Bacteria; phylum Pseudomonadota; class Gammaproteobacteria; order Pseudomonadales; family Pseudomonadaceae; genus Aquipseudomonas; species Aquipseudomonas cedrina. The sequence continues at coordinate 131,898 of NZ_MNPW01000013.1, read as the reverse complement.
GGCCTTGGATGCTTCCAGGGCTGAGATCTCGGCCTCGTAGGCTGCAGTCACCTGGTCAAGCTCGTTGCCGATCAGGGCCTGGCGGCGAAGCAGATAGTCTTCCTCGGAAAGCAAACCAGCTTTCTGCGCGGCCTCCAGTTCCTTCTGGTAGTTCTTATAGGTGTCGGTGATCGCCGCCAGGTCGTTTTTGGCGTTGTTGAAGCTGGTCAGGTCGACCTGGTTGCCAGCGGCTTTTGGATCCTTGAACTTGTCGTTGATGTTGGAGATGTTTTTATCGACTACAGACTGATCAAGGCGCGAGTCCTTTGGGTCTGTTTTTCTAATGTCAGCAAGTTGCTGGCGATATTCCTTAAGAGCTTCGTTTCGTTTCTGCTCGTTCGTCCACGTCGATTTAGTGAGCGCATCGACCTTGATCATCGCCTGCTGGGACGCAAGCTGCGCCTTTGCTTGATCGCCCTCCCACTTTGCGATGTCCGCCTGAGCCGCCTTTTCGTCCTCCAGCATGTTCAGGCGGTTTTGCCTGAACTCAATCAAAGCATCCTTGGACTTTTGGCTTTGGAACAGGCCATCCATGTCCTGAGCTTCAGCCAGGCCAGCGCGAGCATTCTCGATGTCTGAGTTGATGTCTCGGCGTCCGGCGTTTTTCAGGCCGTCCGCCGCCTGAGCGACAGCGTTGTATGCCTTTTCCCAGAAACTCAAGTTTTCCAGAATCTTTGGCGTGCGCTCGTTGATCGCGTCGGCGTAGGATTCGGTCGCCAGCTTCACGGCACCCGCGTGATCGCCCTGCTCTTCCAGCGCGGCGATCTGTGAGTAAACCGATGCCGTCAGGTAGTGATACTGCTCGTTGAGCGCAGCGGATGCCTTGATCGGGTCGTCGGCCAGCTTCACGAATTCGGCAACCGTCTCGCTGACAGCCTTGCCGGTGGCTTCCTGCATCGATACGGCGGCCCGGGTGATGCCTTCGAAGCTCTCGCCAGCGATCTTGCCATTGTCTGCAAGCATGGCCAGAACTGCAGCAGCTTGGCCGGTGGAGCCCACGGTCGCGCTCACCTGCCGCGCCATGTCGCCCAGTTGACCAGCGCTGACCCCGGCGTAGTTACCAGTCAGGATCAGCGATTTGTTGTAACGGTCCTGCTCTTCGCTGCCCTTGTAGTAAGCAACGGCCAGGCCACCAACCGCGGCGGTGGCCAGTGCCAACGGCGCCAGGATAGCCAGCAGCCCGGCAGCGCCCGCACCAGCACCGGCGCCCAACTGCGCGACGGCACGAACGCCGCTACCCCAATCACCCGAAGACAGCGCATTGCCCAGCTGTACGACGTTTTCCTGGGCTTGGCGGGTGCCGAGGCGCAGCTTGTCGAAACCAGTGGCGGTCTTTTCGAGCTTTCCGTAATCCTTGTCGATCTTGCTCAGGGCGCTGTTGTACTGGTCTTGACTGATCCGGCCCTCGTCGAGGTGCTTACCGAGCTGCTCGACCTGGTTGTCCAGCTTTGCCAGCGCCGCGCGGGCCGGGTCAATTGCCCCCAGCAGGCTGTTGAGTGCCTTCTGCTCGTCCATCGCAGACTTGGCCAGGGCGATCTGCTGCTTGTCCAGCTGAGCGGAGATCTTCGCCGCCTCGGCCTCGCCATAGGCGCCGGTTTTGGTCAGCTTGGCGAGAGCGTCACGCTGCTTTGCCAGGTCCTGGGTGGTTTTGGCGCTGGTGGACAGCGACTTTTCCAGCGCCTGCATTTCGTTCATCAGCGAAACAGCGGACTGCTCGGCCCGGCCGCCAGCCTTCGCCATTTCATCCAGGCTCGTTTTGGCCTGGATTGCATCGGCCGAGTCGATCTTGACGCCGAGTTCTGCAATGTTCATCGACTCACCTTGAATAAGTGCCCGTAGTTACGGGCTGTTTTCCCTTTCCTCCGCCATTACGCGCAGGGCTTCGCCTTCCAGCACCTGAAGGTCAGGGAAGATTTCAGCGAGTTTCTTTTTCTTGATGCCGAGGAATCCGGCTACGTCGCGGATGCTGCTGTAGTCGAGACCGATCGCGCCGCCGGCGCCTGCTCGCCACTGGGTGGACATGCGATTGAACAAGAGGAAGGCCGGCCAAAGGCACGGCCAGATCTCGAATTCTTCTTCCATGTCCTCTGCGTCCCAGCCGAAAGCAGCGATCTGCTCGGCATCCGGCGGGGACTCATACAGGGCGCGGGCGGCGCGTATCAGTTTCCCGTGCGGGCCTTGGAGTAAGCTTCCTGATAGGCGTCTACGACAGACTCGGTTGTGCCCTGACAGGACGTCACCAGCGCTTTGATGCTCTCGTCGTCAAACTTGTCATCGAACTCCCAACCCACAACCAGATCCTTGATTTGCTGAATCTGATTTTCGGTGTCGACGGCAACGATTTCGGACACGGAGGGGTTTTCTCCCAACTTATCGAGGCCCTCCTTGCGCCGCTGGTTCCACTCATCGAACAACGCTGCAAGCTCGATGCGGTTTCGATATTTGAAGGTGAAGCCCACCTTCACCGGATCCTGGCCAACTACCGGGACCATCACGGCCCCCAGGAACGTCGGTGATTGGGCAATCTTGAACTTCGCCATGATTAAGCCCCGCCGCCAGCGACAACAGGCGCGCGATACGCGGTGATCTCGGCGTTGATAGTGAATCCGAACGCGACCGCGGCGCCTTCGTTACGTACCAGGGTCGGGCTTTTGTTGAAGGAAGCGTAACCGGCGTAATAGATCGTCTTGCCGTTGGGCAGCGACATACGCAGGATGCGTACTTCCTTCTCGCGGTCTGCCTTATCCAGCTCGTCGTACCAGGCCAAGCTGTCATCGTCAGCGAGCTGGAATGCAAAGGCCTGGGCGTTTTTCGTGGTGGGGATCTGTTTGTCGCGGCGGGCCTCAAGCGGCGCATACGTCCAGTATTGCTGCTCACCGCCGGACATGGAGTTGCCGATCACCTGGTTTACCGCCACCCAGCCGGTGACTTTCTTGGCGGTGCCGGCGCTGATGCCGTCAGGAAAAAACGAGGTATTCGAGGTGTCGATACCTTCCAGTGTGAATGCGCCAGCTTCGGCAGCGGCGACACGCACGGCGCGCTCGTTGATGTCCTCCCAGCCGGACGTGATCAGCAGGATGTCACCATTGGCGAAGCCGTTGGCGAGTGCGGTAGCGACGCCAGGGTTTGCGTTCGTGATGCTCGCAATCACCTTCGCAGCGGCAAAGCCGGTGGAGAGCGCCAGTGTTGCCCCGTTGGGGAAATAAACAGACATGGGTTTTCCTCTTTGCAGAAATGACAAAACCCGCACTTGGCGGGTTCAGGATGTGCCCAACGGGCGGGTTATGGCGTGGTGTCGGACCGATAGGAGAAAGACAGCGGGACGGTGTAGGTTGAGTCGCCAGTAATGCCTGGACCAATATCCACAGGCGTCATAGGCGTCACCACGAAACCGTTCTTCACGTCGCGTACATACAGTGGGAATAGCGCGCTGAGCTCGGCGGCAATTAGGTTCGTCTTGGCCTTCCCGGTACCCGCCGGCGCGATGATGCTGACCTGGAGCACCCCGGTGTACAGCCGGTGATCGCCGCCGAGCGTGTTGCTCGCGGTGTCGCCTGGGATCGTGAACGCCCGCAGATACGTTTCGCCCGCCGCCGGCGTGTAGGCCGTGTTCTCGAAGACGATCTTCAGCTTCTCCGACCTGGCAGCGTTCCAGGCGATGAGCTTAGCTTCGTAGATCGAGGCGATGATTGCGTGACTCATACCTGGTTGTTCCTGATGGCCTCCAGCACGATCTGCTGAAAGCGAGCCACGGTGACCCGGACCATGCCGCCGGGGGCCTGAGTCGAATGGCCAAACTCCAGCGGTATCGCGTAGGGCAAGTTGTTGACGATGAAAGCGGTTTCGCCTGCATTGAACTCAATCGCGCCAGCCACCAGTCTTGCGGTCGCTGCAGCGCCTGTCGGATCGGGGTGAATGCGGATGCTGTTGTCGGCCGAGCCAATGGAGAGGTTCCAGTTCGCCCGGAATCGGCCGCCAACATAGTCCTTGCCGGCAACCAACCCATTCACATTGAAATTCTGGTCGCGCTCGGTCTTCGTCAGAGGCTTGGCGTATTTCACTCCACGCTTGAGGTTTCCCGCCTTTGTGAAGTTCGATTCGTTCAGGTTGATGATCGTGTTGCGGACCGCGACCTTGAAGTCGTAATCGTCGGCTGCCCGAGTGTTTGCCTGGCGGTGCGCGACGTTCGCCGCCCATATCTCAGGGTTGCCCACGGGAGACATGCGAATCAGGCTGCTGCCGATCTCGATAATGATCTCGCGCAAGCTGGCGTCTATGGCCTCACTTGTCTGAGCGGCGAACTCAGCCAGGCTCAGGGCGAAGCTGCCGGACTGGCCGGCACCCGCCCGACTCATGACCGCACCTGCAGTTCATACAAGATGGGCGTTCCGGCCGGGTTGATCTCTTTCAACGGTGGCACGATTGACCAGGTGCGGCCTTGGGCGACCACCCTGTCCAGCAATCCAGGAACCCATGCCAAACCCTGAGCGGCAATCTTCAGCTTCTTGTCGCCCTGCCTGATAAGGCTGTTGTTCTGGAATTCGATACCGGTGAAGTCGAGCAGGACGCCTTGCGCGATTTGCTCGACGGTCGCGCCCGGCGCTTCCCCGCCCGTCTCCGGGTCGTACTCGCCGGGCTCCGTCTTGCTGATGGTCACGGGCTGGCCGAACTCTGTGATCATCTCCAGAGCCATCACGGCCATTTCATCGTAAAAGGCCATGGTGGCTCCAAGTTATTCAGCCTGAGCTCAGGTCGCGGACGAATACTCAGTGAAGGGTTTTCACCGGTTCTGGCTCGCCTTTCATTTCGGCGATTCCCTCCTTCAGGATCATCCTCAGGTACTCCTGCGCGTCCATCTTCATAACTGCAGCTTGGACTTCGATTTCTAGCCACTGCTCGTCCGTGAAGCTCAAGCGCAATTTTTCGTCTTCGCTGCTCATTTTGGGTCACCTGACTGGATCAGATCACTTTATCAGGCCCGAATAGCAAACAGCCCGCGTTTTTGCAGGTAGTCGGCGAATTGCGTAGCGCTGGGTCGGTCCGGCGCCGCCGGCAACAATCGATTGCTGGTGTTCGAGATAGTCGCGTACTCGCGAGTTACCGCCCCTTCGACGCGCTCCAGCGTCACAGCACCCTTGCGCTTGTCGATTGGGTCGATGTCGTCCTGATGGATCTCGGCCGCCAGGGCCATCTGCCCGTACTCAATCCGCGCCGGCAGGTAGTTGTCTGGCTTGATCTGGCAATCCAGCTCAACACCCCGACGCGGCCAGGCCAGGGCTTGCTCGCTGCTCATCTTGCGGCCTTTCCAGGTTTTGCCATCCATCACCAAGGCGGCCCGGCGCAGCAACGCTTCCCGCTCGGGAATACCTGCAGGGATGACAGTGCCGAACTTCACGGCATACAGGGCCAGATCCTCTGCGCTCGCGTAGCTTTCGGCGTCAGGCTTGCCGGTGCCGTCCTCGATGATGAGCATGGGTTACTCCTTGACTTCGTTCAGGCGGTCAGCCTCGGCCTTCGCTTCATCGGCAGTGCCGACGAACTCGCCGAATCGTACACCGTCGCGGGTGATGATGATCCACTGGTCATTCGATTCCAGCTTCGGAATGTAGACCGGCTCATCCTTCGTGCCATCCTTCAGGGTCCCGTTGGTGCCACCGGTCAGCACGTTTTTACCGGTCTTTTCCTTACCGGCGGCCACTTTGTCCTTAGCGGTCTTTTCCTTGCCAGCGGCGGACGTCACCGGAGTTTTGCGGGTCTGTACCTCCACCTCGATCTCGGTGGCATCGTAGGCGGCCTTGATCTCAGGGTAATCGCCGACAATAACGACCTTGGTCACGCCAGGCTCCACCGCGCGAAACAGATCGGGATTGCGGTACCGCTTGTTCGGGTCGAAGTCACCCAGTTGGTTGCTATAAACGAGTTCCATGCTTCTCTCCATGGCGGCCATTGCTGGCCGCGCCTTGAGGTCAGTGTTAGCCGCCGACTGGCGGGGTGGTGGTGAGGGTGATCATCACGCCGGCGGTGACCTTGTTGCTATCCGAGTGCTTGACCCAGTTGGCGGCCGAACCAACAGCGGCCAGGGTTGGGTTGGCACCGCCGGTGGTTTCCTTCCAGCTGTAGCCCAGCACGTCGATGTTTACGGTACCTTCTGCGCGGTAGCCGATGCCGAGGTTCTCTTCATCGTTCACCTCGTAGGACCGGAAGCCGGGCGCCTGGGACTCGGTGATCACTACGGCATTCGGCAGCAGGCCGAAAATCACGTCCGCTGGTGCGGTGTCGGTCACCAGCACTGGCTTGCCGAGCGTGCCAGGCAGACCACCGTAGATGACGACGCCGGCCTCCTCGTAGACCTTGTTCGCGATCGCTTCGTCCACGATGTCGAAATAGGCCGACGAGTGCATGACCCACAGGGCAATGCGGCCGAACTTGTCGCCGAACTTGCGCATGCCGCGAGTCAGGGTTTTCTTGCCATCGGTCTCGATGTTGGCCGAGACCACCATGCCTGCGTTGGAGCCGATCGCAGCACGCAGGGCTGCGGTGGCGTAGTGGATGAAGCCTTCCAGGGTAGCGTCGGCCACGTCAACGCCAATGATTTGGGAGAACTCATCCACCGGACGACCGCGACGCTTGAACGCTTCTTCCGTGGTCTGGTACGGGCCGTATTTCCACGGCGCCTTCACACCAACAGCTTCGCCAGCGCCGATCTTCTTCGAAACCACTTTGGCTTCGGAGTTGACGTCGCGGTGATCCAGGCCGCCGCCGAGCTTGTAGAAAGCGCGCTTGCGGAAATCGCCTTCGATCATTTCGTTATCGAGGACGATGGCGCCGTTGGAGGATGCGTTGAACACATCCAGGTTGTCCTGGACGCGCTCCAGGTATGCGGTTTGCGCCTCATCGTTGTAGATGATCAGGTCGCTGTTGACGGTTGTCGCCATGGGTATTTCCCCTTACTTGGGCAATTGCAGATATGCGGTTTGGCCGTGCTTGCGCTGGTAGTCGCGCTTCTGCTCGGAGGTCATTTCGGAGCGCTTGAATGCAGCCTGGCCGCCACCCCCGCCCGGGGCTTGTGTCCCTGAAGCCCTTGGCCACAGGTGAGGCGCGCTTTCGCGCAGGGATTCCGCCCATTCGAGCGGGGTTAGAGGGGTCTTGCCGTCTTTGCCGAGGATGGTCTGGCCGGACTCATCCACAGCGACCGCATCGCCATCTTCGTTCAGGGTGAACACGCCTTTGGCGCGTAGGATGATGTCGTCGGTTGCTTCCGGCAGTGCGCCGGCCTTCAATGCAGCGCCGCGCACCGCGTCACCCAGGACTTTGCCCTGGAACTTGGCCGCGAAGGACTCAGCCTTCTCTGCGCGCGCGCTGACGGTCTTCAACTGCTTGTCGTATTCGCCACGCAAGCGTTCAGTGCGCTTGTTGAACACTTCGTCCACCTTGCCCTCTGTCAGCAGCTTGGTTTCCTCGTCCTGGCCGGCACGGCTGAGCAGCCCTTTCACAGCGTCGATATCGATGCCTTCGAACTGGGTTTCGAACTGGGTCAGCTTGCCGGTCGTTTCCTTCAGCTTGCCCAGCAGCTCATTGTTTTTGGACTTCAACCCAGTCACGGAGGCTTCAACGGCAGTCGCGATAGCGGCCTTGATTGCCGGGTTTTCCAGGTCGATTTCGTTTTCTTCTGCCACGTTGATGCACCCCTTGGGTATGTTTCGCCCGCTTTGCAGGCAATAAAAAACCGCCCGGAGGCGGCTGAGTAAGTGTGTTCGGCTAAATTCCGGCGCGTTCGAAGGCGAGAGGCTCCAGGCTTTTCATCTGCTTCAATGTCAGCGGCGCAAAGTTGCGATCAAGCTGCAGCTCGGCGAAGCGCTCGACGGTCAATCCGCCTTCCCGGAACAGCTTGCCCCGTACAGGGCCGATAGCCACATCCTGGAACGATGCCGGCTGCTGCTGGAGCCAGTGGTAGTAATCCAGGCTCGCACTGACCTGCTGGCCGCCACCGGCGCCCACTGAAGCGCGGGTAGCGCCTTTGGCGAACATCGCGCTGAGCTTGGTCAGCAGAATGAAGGTGGTACGGCAGTTCGGGTGAAACGGCGGCCTTGGCCCGGAATCCACCGGAAACTTGCGCTTATCCATCGAGCGGCATTGCTGGCTGGTCTTGCTGTCCAGCGTAGCCACCATCTGGATCTCTTCGACGATATCCGTATTGGCCTTGGCCACCTCCATACGGGCCTGGGATGACACATGCTGAATGGAGGTGTGAACGACCGTGCTGGCGTTGCGATTGGTGGTAGCGAGAATCCCGTCCTTGTACCCTGCGGCCTTGGTACCGCGAATGCTCTTGATGATCTGGAAGTTCGTCTGTCCTTCGAAAAAGCCCTGCCGGATAGTGCCGGTGACACGCTCACGCTCGGCGCTAGTCCAGCCCTTGATGAAAGCCTTCAGCAGCTTCCCGCCGCCGGTACCGCGCACGCTCAGTGGATTCGTTAGCACGGCTGTGCGGATCGCGGCCGCCGCCGGCGCGACGACATCCAGCGAAACGCCAACCGGTGCCGACCTGGCAACACTGGTTGCCTCAAACTCAGCCTCGTAGTTGGCGATGTCCACAAGGTCTAGGTTCAGCTGCGCGCTGTAGCGGTCGAAGATGCCCAGCAGCAGGCTATCCACTTCCTTCAGCAAAGCTTCAAGGCGCTTGACGTTGTACTCAGTCAAGTCCGACTGGGTGAGCCGGTCGCGAATCGATCGGTCGATCTCTTTGAGAAAAGGGGCGAACTTGCCCACCTCTCCAGCCTTGAGCTTTTCGAGGAAGACGGCGTGCCGGATGGTCGCGTCAAGTATTGCCTGGTTCGCTGCCATCTACTTTGCCCTCGTCGTCCAGCCCAAGTCCATCGCCCTGCTCTTCCAGCTCGCCGTCGATCTGTTTGTCCGTGCGCTCTGGTGCGATCAGCCCAAGCTTGCGCAGGTAAGCCCGCAAGTCAGCCTTGGCGAATCCACCGTTCTGCCACAATCCAACCAAGGCCGTGATCATCTGCGGATCAGCCGAGAGTTCGACGAACTCCTGATTCACCTGGTAGGCGACCTTCTTGTCGGTGATGCCCATGTAGGTGCAGCACCACATGATGGCCCGTGTGTAGGCTTCGCTGACGTTCGCCACGCACCCGGCAAGAACGGATGTCGATGCCGACTGATCCCCACGGGACTCGGTAGCGGTCTTGGTCGCCAGTGATGCAACCACCATCCGGGCGCCCAGCTCGATCATCATCTGATTCTTGTCGGCCATGGCCTCCTTGACCAGGGTGTTGGGCGTGGGCTGCGCGTACCCGAATGCGCCCCCAACGGGCAGCATCATTGGGGCTCTTGAGCCTACATAGATGCCGTTTTCCTCCATCCAGTCGCGCCAGGACTCGTCGAGCCCACTGATCCATGGCTGGGCCTGGCCGCACCAGAACACGCTGTCTTCGTAGTCAGCGCTGTTCCGGTAGTGGCCCAGGTTGATCATGGCGATGTCGTAGAGAGGCGACTCGTCAATGCTCGGGTCGTTGTTTTGTGCACCAACAAAGGTAAACGGGATCTCCCTCAGTCGGCCGCCAGCACCTGTCGGGCGGAATTCTTCGATAACCGCCAGTGGCCCGCCAGTCTCTGGACCTGACCGGCGCCATACTCGACAAACGAAGCCGTCTTCCTCCAAGGCCAGCTCCCGGTACTGCTCAACCGTCTTGAAGCCGAAGCCATCGGGGATTTCCGGCGATTCCTTCAGCACCACCAGCGTCAGCACGCTATGACCGTTCACCATACCGGTGCGCCAGTTGATGATTTCTTCGGCGCAGTAGGTGAGGATCACCGCATGCCCGCCGATACCGTCGTCCTGGTGATAGTCGACATACAGTCCATGCCGGCCAGCCTCGAGCACCTTTTCCAGCGTGCCCTGGGAGTGCTGATAGATGCTCACCCCGGAGCCGTTGGCATTGTCTTGCAGGTACCCAAGCTTCGTCGGTACCGTCAGCGTCGGGTCTTTGTGAAAAGCCAGGCCCAGCAAACCATTTCGAGTGTGCCCTGTGGCGTTCTTGAACACTGCGCGCTCTCGGTAAGCCCGATTTCGGTCCTGATTCTCCGGCGACTTGTCGTGCGCGTTGATGTAAGGCAGCCGATCGACTACCCGGTGCTGGCCCGCACAGACGTCGCGAACGGTTGCCCAGCGGTCCAGCACTGCCGTGTATTCCGCCCGCTTGAAGGAGACGTCGTTGCTCATCGGGCGTATCCCATTTTGATAGCGGTGACCGGTTTGATGATCGGGTACTCGCGGTGAATGAAGTAGCCGCCGGCGTCGTTCGCGTGATCGATGCCTGCGGTCTTGTCTGGCTCCCCGTTCGCGCCCCACACCTGCTGCTCCAGGCCATCGGCGTAGGTTGGGCAGGTAAACGGGTTGACCAGGTAGCGGCGCTCGCCCTGCGCATTGCAAAAGACGGCGTTCATTGCGTTGATTCGGTCCTTCACAGGCGGGTTTGCCGCTGGAGCGATAACCGCGAACCCAGCCTGCTTGAGCATGGCAAGGTCGGTGATGCTGGCGTTCACGGACTTGCGCGAATCGCCCGAGGCATCAGGGTAGATCCTGATCTCGCACGTTTTCTTGAAGTCGTTGCCGTCGTGCTGCCAGTAGCGTTCCTTGATGCGGCGGATCATGTCGGGCGTGTCGTACCCGTCGATCAGCTCATCCACTGCCCTGGGCAGCCCTTGGTCGCGCTTGACGTGGGTGATCGCCGCCATCTTGCCGACGTTGAAGTCCATACCGATAAACAGAGGCTCACCGGGCTGCACCGTGTCGAAGCATCCGTTGAGCTTGCGGTCGTAGGCGGTGTAGATCGTTCCCGACGTCAGGTTGACGAACTGGCCTTTGAGGTACGCCATGATCAGCTGCGGCGGATACGACTCCATTAGGGAGGCGATGTAGTCATCCGGCAGGTTCAGCTCGTTTTCGAACGTGCTGGCCTGCACCAGACCGTACATTTCCTTGAGAGACGGCTTGTCGCGCAGCTGCTTCACGAACTGCAGGAAGACGAACTTGAAGCCTTCCGGCGTCGTGGTGACGTCCACCCCGTTCTTCAGCCCGGGCAAGTTGTAGCGCATGCGGGCGATGATCTTGCGCCAGGCCTGCTGCGCCTTGACTGCGGTCAGCACGTCCAGCTCATCCACCAGGGCCTGACCGATCTTGAAGCCGACGATGGTCTGGGGCTTCTCCATCGATCGGCATATCACAGTGCCGCGGTACTGCCGGCCGCTGTAGATGTGAACTTCGTGGTTCGCCTGGTTGATCTTGGTCTTCAACCCCCAGTCATAGGCCACCTCATCCATGGTCGGATAGAAAATGTCGCGGATCTGCGGGTAAGTCGGTGCGAAGTAACCAGCGTTGACGCCGGGCCACTCCATGAAGTGCTTGCTCAGCGCCGAGCAGCCAACCCAAGTCTTGCCTGAGCCGAACCCAGCAACGAACGCACGAAACTTATGGGGCAGCGTGAGGAACTGAGCCTGCGGAACGTTAAGGCTCGGCATTCGGCTTCCTCGCATCCACCACGTCGACCTGGATACGGGTCGGAATCACCGGCGCGTCGCCCGCCTCTTCCTTTCTGGCCCGGTTTACGTAGATGTCACCGGTTTCTTTCGCGGCCTGCTCGAGGATCTGCATGGCCAGGCCGATGTTCTTCATAGTCTCGGCCTTCTCCACGAATCGGTTCATGGCACGGAGCCGGAAGGCGCGGTTGGCGATCGGTATCTCGGCTGTCTCTTCGCGGAATCGCTTTCGGGTGTCCTGGAATAGGGTCACCCACTTCACGGCAAGCCCTTTCCCGGCGGACTTGGTTGGGTCGTGCGTCTCCACCTGCTGACGACTCACCGCAATCCCGTATTCGTTCTTGACGGCTTCCACCACCTGGGATGGGGTGTCAAAGCACGCCAGCGCCTGAACGATGAAGCTCTTCACCTCATTTTTCAGGGCTGCCATAAATTCTCATCCGTCTAGAGCCTGTCAAGAATCAGGCCGATCTCAGCAGACAGGTTCCGCAGGCCCTCGCAATATTCAATTTCCCCACCTCAGCAGGACTGTTTGCCGCATCCACCAACGCTTGAACGTCAGGGCTTGCACCATAGCGGCGGACGACACCGACGAACTCTTCGACGTCGTGCCCCTGCAGCTTGATCTTTGGTGCACCGTCTTGGGTGAATGCTGGCTGACCGTACTTGTCGGTCGCATGAGCTAGGTGATACAGCTCGTGTTCGATCAGGGCGCAGAACTCAAGGTCGCTGCACTGGGCGCAGTAGTCAGCAGCCAAGGTGATAATGAAGGCCGGCACATCGCCGAACCAGTCACGCATCTGTTGCTCCATCCTGGCCTTCTGCCAACCACCGGCGCGGAACGCTATTTGTTCCGCCTGGCCCAGGACTGTGCGGCCTTGCTTGGCGATGCTCGACGATGCCCACATGATTCGGATGTCTGCATCCAGCAGGTGGGCATGGTCTTCGTTGTGAATGCTGCCGACGTCGGAAAGGATCTCGGACTGGAGCCACTCCCACACCTCAGGCGCGGGCGTCAGGCGCATACCGAAGTCAGATAGGTCGGACAGTTCAAGAAGCGACGATGGAGGGTATGGCCTGTCCATAGATCACCTTGAGCTTGAAATAGTGGCGCGCTGCCGGTATTGGTGAGGTTCAACGAAAAGGAGACGTTTATGTCGCAACCAAAAGACCTGACCACTTACAACTTGTACTCACACTCAAGCGAGGACAAGCGAGCAATTGCCGTGTCTGCCGCGCTTGCCTTGATCCACGCTAAAGCGGCAAACACACCCGCCAACTGCGACATTATCAAAGATGAAATGGCTAGACTTGGCGCCTACGCAGACCAGATCCAAGAAGCGCTAAAAGTGAAGTGACTCACCCGTGCCGCACTCACCTGCGGCACACCTACCCCGCGCACGATGGAGGAACAAATGGAACTGGACCACAACGAGGCTCTGGCCATTATTGGTGAACTACAGCGATGGCATGACGAAGCCCGGAGCCTAGTCGATGACGCCGCCGATAAATCAAGACTCTCGTCAAACAGCATCGACCTTTTAAAAATCCGGCTGACCAAGCTGAAGGATGAGATCAAAGACGCGGCCAAGCACGAAACACTATCGCGCAGGAAAGAACCAAAAACGGACTTGGAGCAGTTCTTCTTTGGTCCAGCCGTTAGGAGTACGTCCGCGAACTTTCGAATGAGGACCGATACGAGTCCACATAGCGAAAAGTGGAACCAGGGGCTTCACGAAGTAGAGCACGAGCTTTCGTACGCGCTTCACAATATTCAGGGATCCCTCAAAACAAACAGTTAGCTTAAGAGCTGCGCAACGATTTGGCGCATTCGAAAACGTGGCGCGAATTACTGTTTGCGCCGCTCGATACCTTCAGGCGCCTTTGGGCAGCTCATGCAGTGTTCGCAGTTGAGCGTCCGGCAAAGCCAGGCTTTAACCGGCTGCCAGTACGTGACCATGAAGATGTGGCGGGCACCGGCCATGGCCAGGGCGACATGCAGCGTCAGGCCAGCAGTCGTCGGGCCAAAGAAGATGTTTTGGCTGCGCACCGACACAACGAAACCTGTGATGGCGATCGTGGTGTAGATCAGCTTCCCGAGAATGCCGTCCCTCACCTTCCCGCTAAGTACGCACCAGGTGGCCCACAGCGCAATAAGGCCGCAGGCGACGGAGTTGATCAGTTCAAGATTCATGGTGGGTTGCCTCCCCCGAACCGCTGGCGAATAAGCGCCCAGAGGTCAGCGGCTTTGATGGCTCGGTTGATTGCTGCCAGGAGCGAGCCGCCAAACGTACCCAGCAGGAAGCCGATACCGGCAACAATGCTCGGCTCGGTGACATTCAGGTAAGCGCTCACCATCCCGGTCAGGTACAGCGAACAGGCCACACCTGTGATCAGGAAGATCACCCATGCGCGCCAATCGGCGAGGTCGTCCTTGTGCCACCAACTGGCGACAATTGCGCCGATCAGGCCGGCGATTAGCCACTCGGTCTTATCGAGCAGGCGATGCAGAAACTCCATGCGCTCGACTCCGTGGGGCATGTATGAAATATGTCAGCCCCAGCAGCACTCCCAGCCATAGCGATGGGTGTGGTGGAGCCGAAAACGAAAAAGCCCCGCACGATGGCGAGGCCTTTTAAATTCTGATGAACCCTCAGGTACCGATCGAGGGTTCAAGGTTCAGATCAACGCGAACTGATCTCCAAGTGCCCGTCGCAACTCAACAAAGCTTGGGCTCGCTCATCGCCGTAATCGAACGGGACAATCCACCAGTCGTTGGTTTCGTCATAACGTGCACCCGGTTGTAACGTATAGCTCTGATCATCCCCAGTACGAGGATGCTTTGAGAAGTATGCGTTCAGTGACTCGGTAAAAAACGCCTCTCCCTTACCCGAGCAGTTTTCCACCTGCTTTTCATTACCGCATGCAGACAACGTGACGCAGGCAAAAAACAGCGCGAGTATTCCGAAAACCTTTTTCAACTGAATCCCTACCTTGTCCCTGAGTATTGAACGGCCTGTTCACCCAGAATATTGATGTAATAGTCATTGTGACCGAACGACTCACCTAGCCCTTTCAAGAAAGTGGTCAGAGCCTCCTGCGCCCAGGTACGGTTGCTTTTGTCAGCATCGTAGTAGTCGCGATTCAAGGAATAGCTGCCATTAAAACCATACGTGCCGTCAGACTGAATAACAAGGGTGCCTTTCACATTGCCAGATACCCGGCCGAGCATGCCGGCTGCAGGCACGTCTATCGGTGCCTTGTCAAAAATGTTGTAGCTGAACGGCTCATTGATTTCAAAGGTGCCAAGATTATTGGGGTCATTCAGTAGCTTAGCGATCGGCTGAAAATCACGAGGAAGCAGCTGCAGGTTGAGAGAGGCAATGTGGACATTTCGGTCCTGACCCCCGCCATAGATCCAGTAGCCAATTGCCGCCAATGGCATAAGCGGAGTGCCATAGAAATCAATCCCGTTGGCACGGAATGGAATTTCACGTGTAATCGGACCCGAGTAGAGAAGACTACCCCAAGCCGGCTCAAAATAGTCTCCTCGACCATTACCAATGTAGTACGGGGCGCCGTTATAACTGGAATAGGTCTGAAGCAGCGTCAACGCGGCTTGGCAGTGGACCTGAAGATCCTGCCGCAAACTAATCTCTACCTGGCCGCTAAAGCCCAGAAAGGCCTGCTCCATGACAGCAAGACTATCGCATCTCTGCGCAGCTTCACGGATGCCTTCACCGTTCAGCATCATGTTTGGTACTGCACTATTAATAAACTCAACCTCAGCCTGCGCGGCAGGCAGATTGAGAAATTGATTGGACCATGAGGAGTCAATAGAAAAAGAACCCGGAAGGCCTGGCTGGTCTGGGTAAACGTATGTTGGCGCTAGTTCGATTGTCATTTGTAGAACCTTTGAGTCGAATGATTTGTCGCGGAGGATTCCGCTTTCATGTCGCTCAAAGGCGATTGCTCGAGGCTCGCGGCCTTCACATGATTCAACGTCCCGCATCGGGAACATTTGATCTGGAGCTCTGTAAACCCACCCATACGGGCGAGAAGCTTTTTGCAGTTACCACACCTGAATTCTCTCAACATCTGCAAATTCCTTTTGCTGAATCACCCTTTCCGTGGGCAATAAAAAACCCCGCCTTGTGGACGGGGTTCGTGGAGCCCTTACGGACTCAAATCAGAGCGGCAAATAGTGAGCTTGCTACGAGTCCGGCGCCAACATTGTTGCTGGTTTCAAGAAACGCGGTGTCGATATTAGCCATTTGACTAACCTCCTTCGCAGACGGTACCACTACGCTTGGCTGTTGCAGTTTTTGAACAAGATACTTAAGTACAACAAGAATCAGGTACCCAACAGCGCCGACTACGAGCAAACACCCTGCTGCCGATGATCCCGATGGGACACGGTCATCGATCCCTAACGCGCAAGATCGACAGGATAGGTAAATAATCTCTCACTTTCTCACTCAATACAATTACTTTTTGCTACGCCGCGCAACTTTCGATCAAGCCCTCCGCGTCGAGCAGTTCCTGGGCGGCTGTCAGCGCCTCGTTCACTTGGTCATCGAGCGCCTTGCGAATAGTTGATCGCCACCGGTACCGAGTCGATTCTGGTTTGCCGTCGTTGTCCCAATTGGTGATGTCGTACCAGGCGGCCGGCAGCACCGCTGCAGAACGCTTGCCCTCGGCACCGGCAACTTGCGGAATGGCCCAAGTCAGTACAGCACATTCACGGAAGCGTTTCGGCGCCGGCGTGCGCACCGAGTTGAGCAGCTCCAGTATCGCGCCGTGCTTTCGTTCCTCATGCGTCGAGTACTTCGCCACCAGCGCGCGCCAGTGCACCGGGGTCAGCGCTTTGTGAAGCCGCCCAAATACCCAGCAGTCCTGGAGAAACGCCGCCTCTTTGCCGACGATCTCCCCTTTCTGCTTGGCGCACTGCACCTTCGGCTCAAAGTCGCAGCCGCCGGCAGAACTGATGGTCTCGGCCGCAAGGGCGCTAACTACTGCTGAAACAACGTTGCGATAGGTCATGCGGCCTCTCCTTTTTTCAGTTCTCTTGTCTTTGCCCGGTAATAGGCCTTGATGCCCTTGATCTGCTCGAGGGAGTACTTGCGCGGCGCCTGATCAGCCTCCAGCGCGTCGACTGCCTCCTGGCCGATGCGCTCGATCAGGCCTATCCGGTAGTCCACGGCGTTGCCGGATAGGAACCGGTTGTCCTGCTTGCTCTGTGCGTGGCAGTTGCGCTCATCGAAGCGCAGGTGCGGTGCGGAGCCGACGCTGCGGTAATGGCCTGCATCTACCGCATTGCCGCTCCAGTCCAAAGGTTTGCCACTGGAGATGCACAGGTGGCCGGCGGCCTGGTCCCGGGCTCGGATGTACGCGTTGAATGCCTGTTGGGCCTCGCGCATGTGGTCGCCGCGGGACTTCAGCTTCTCTTTGCGGACCTTGATTTCCTTGCGCTCGATTTGCGCCAGGGCCTTGCGGGCCTTCGGCTGGTGCCTGGGCGCGTCGATCATTGCGCAGGCCGGGCTGCAAACCGCCTGCCCCATACGCGAAGGGACGAATGAGGCCCCGCACGTAGCAACGCGGCATTTCTTAGGCTTGGCCGGCTTCCGCTCGATAGTCATACAGCCTCCTTGGCTCTTTGCTGCTCATGGGTGAAGTCGCCGCGCAGAGGCATCAGCTTGTATTCGCAAATTGGCCCGCGCATGACGTAGGCCTTCCGGCGCGCTTCCAGAGGCTCACCATTCACCTCGATCACCCAAATCTGGCTCCCAGTCGTATTGCGGTACTCAACCCCTTCCCAAAAATACACAGCTGGTGAACCGAGGCTTTTGACCAGGGAAACTGTTCTTCCTACGTTCGCTTCACGTGCGCGACGATCAACGATCATCGCCAGGTCGCCCGGCTTGAAGTTATGGCTCATGCGGCCTCCTTGAACGCTTCAAATTCCGCCATTTCGGTCAAGCGCTCTTCCGTGAGCGTCGGCCAATCGTGCAGCACCAGGTACGCGCAGCACTGGCGCCAGAAGTCTTGGAAGGTCTCCTCCCCCATTGAGTCGTAGGAAAGGCTGCGGGGTGTCTTGCGGGTGAGCTGGCCCAGACCTGGGATATCGAACGCTTCCTCGTCGCAGTACACGCCCGACTCCAGTTGCAGAGCCTTGATTGCGTCGTGGGACTGCTTGCCGGAGAACCGGTCGATGTTCTGGCTAAGCACGCGGCCCAGGCCGTGGACCAAACCGTTGAATCGTGGGTTGCGCGGCTGCTTGAGATCGGCGCGGATCTTCGTGTTGATCCGGAAATCCCGCTCGCGGAGGATTGAGCGGTCGGCGTCGGAGGACGGCACGAACGCGGCTACCTCCTTGCCGGTAGCAGGATCGACCAGTCGGCGCAGCACCAGGTACACGGGCATTGGGCGAGGCTTTGCTGGCTTGCTCATTGCGCCGCCCTCTTCGCTTCCAGTTCCTGGGCCTGCCTGATCAGTAACGCCCGGCGATCTGCCAACTCGTTGGCCGCTGCTATCCGTATTTCGTCCTTCTGCTCTGCGCTAGCCTTGCGCATTTCCAGCATCGAGCTCTTCACGAGCTCCAGTTTCTGGCGAAGTGCCGGCTCCGGCTTGGTGACTGTGCCAGCGAGCAAGCCAGCAATGGCCCGGCCGTCCTCAGTGATCGGCTCGACGCTCAGGTCCGCCAGGTACTTCTGGGCGTGTTCGCGAGGGATGCGCTTCAGCTCCATGGCCTTGGTGACAGCCTGGATTCGGCGGTTGGCGTCAAAGCCGACCGAAACGTGCCAATTGACCGGCTTCGCATCCTCGCGGGACTGGCCCACGAACCGTTGGTAGGCGTCGATGAATGCCATGCGCGCGCCGATTTTGTCGCCGCCGTCCAGGATTGGTTTCGCGGCAGCCAGTGCCAGCTGGATCTCGTCGGTCAGCACCACGGTTTCATATTCGTCGTTGGTGGTCATCGCAATTGCCCAGGCCTCGTCCTTCCCAGGGCGGCCGTCGGATGTCTGGACACGCTGCAGGATGTCAGCCATAGCCAGTTTGCCCTTCACTTCGAAGCGGCACGCCTTCAGCGCCGCCTTGACGACGGGCACCGGGTAGGCGCAGAGGTCTTCTGCCATCATCGCAGCAGTCCCAGGGTTCATCTCCTGGCCCATGGCCTCGGCCGTTGCGCAGATGGCGGCGGCAAGTCCGGCAACCTGCTGGTCGTTCATTTCAGAGGTATTCATTGCGGTCACCTGATTGGCGTTTGGCCAGAACCATCTGGGCGGCCTGCTCGGCTGCGGAGTGGTTCGCCTCAGTCCGCTCCATTTGGCGGGCGGTTGTGCCGTTGATGCGCTGACCGGTGACCCACTGGGTGTGGTAACTCTCGGCGTTCGCCAGCAGTTCGTTGAGGCTGTGGCACTTGCGCAGGACGGCGGCGTCGCTGGTTTTCAGGAAGTGGGCGGCCACGTGGTGGGCGACGTCGGCGCCCAGGCGGTCAACCAGTTGTCCGAGCTGGCCGCCGACCTTGGCGTTCCACACAGGCCATGCGCCGTAGCGCTTGCGGTAGGCCATGGCGTAGTTCGCCCAGACCTTGAAGGTTTTGCAGGTCTGGTCTTTGGGGCCAGGCATGTCAGCGGGGATCTCGACCCTTGGGGTATCGGTGCGATCAACCACCAGAACCAAGCCGCGGGACTGAACCGGCTTGCCGGTGGCGTCCTGCAAGTCCTGACTGGTGTCCTGATTGGTACCCTGATGATTGGTATCCTGATTTGTCGGAGATTTATCCGACCCTTGCTCGGATTTTTTTCCGACCTTGCTCGGAGATTTATCCGCGGTAGATCGGATTTTTTTCCGACCTTTGTTTTTGGGTGGGGTCGGATATTTTTCCGACCCATCAAGCTTCTGGTTCCACTCGACGGCCTTCTCGGTGAGGCGAAAAAGCGTGATGTTTGAAGTGCTGGAAAGCTCAATCAAACCGGCCTCTTCCAGGGCCTTCAGCATGCGGTAAGCGGTGTCCGGCTTATCGGTAAGCAATGGCAGCTCTTCGATGATCTTGGCCTTGCTCAGCGCGAAGAAGATCCCGTCATCAGTCTTGATTGGCTTGGTCCAACTCGGGCAGCCGTAGACGAAGGCGAACAGCAGGGCCTGCTGAGAATTCAGCCCCCACTCCAGCGCCTTCACCTGGTTAATCGTGACGGTGTATTGCATGTCAGGCCTTCCCGACCTTAGCGGCCAATTCAAGGAAGCGATCCACGTACCAGTGAGGCTGCGTCTCGCGGGGGCATTGAGGGCTGGTGAGGTTCTTGCCGTAGGCCAGGCCCTTCTCGGTCACGGACCAGAAATCGACCATTTCCTGCTTGGAGTTTTTGCGCTGGAGCAGAGTCAGGAAGCCGTGAGCCTTGAGCGCGAGGTTGAAGGCGCGAGCGGTGCTGGCAATGGCGTGTTCTTTGATAAGCACGGTGATTGCCTTGGTCGGCATCGATGACCCGCCAGCGGCGTCTGGCGCGGCGTCCACGGCGTAGCCTGGGAGGAATTTGGCGTCCAGGCCGTTGTTGGCGGCGATCTTGGCCAGCATCAGCATTTTGCTAGAGGGCGCTGGCTTCAGCATACGGTCAAAGCACTCCAGAATGGCAAGCTCGCCGATGATCTTTGGATTGCTTGGCAGTGCGCGGGCGCGCTCACGATCCTCAAGCGCCGTCATGCGATCGAACACCAATGCCTGAAGCTCATAGCTGTACGACATGGCGATAAGGCAGGCTTCACGCTTGGGGAACACAAAGCACTTTTGTACGCGGCTACGGGCATCAAGGTAATCGGCTGAAAATTTAGCCGATTGATCGGCGCCGAGAACACGCGGCACTTTGGCGATCAGGTTCTTGTGCGTCAGGGTCGGCTCGCCCTTCTTGCGCTTGGAGTTGATGAAGTCCACCAGCTCAAGACTGGACATGGAAACACCGCGCGCCACGTTTTCAGATTGCGAAAAACGTGGCGCGATATTGTTGGGGGTATTGATCGATTCGGTGTGTTGGTGCATGATTCGCTCCAGTTGTTTACTGCTGTAGAAAAAGCCGACCTTGACCGTCGGCTTTTTTGTGCCCGGAATTCAGGCGGCTTTTACCGATTCATCCATCACGTCCAAGGTTTCCCGAATGTGGCCGATCTCGCGGCGGATGGTCGATTTGTCGAACTGGCACACGTGGCCATCTTTCAACGCTTCGTGCACCGCGATGGTCAGATCGGCAAACTCTTTGCTGACGCTGATCATGGATTTGGTGAGTTCTTGCGGCTTCGGGGCGGTCTTCGCTACCAGGTCAAAACCAAACTCCCCGGCAAGCGTGATCAGCGGGCGCATGTCCCCGGTGTGCAGCAAGATCCCGAACAGATGCTCCACGGTCAGGTGGTGAGCCTCGTTGTCCGGATTCGCGCGTTGAAGCAGGCCTACGTGCGGAACACCCATCTTTGCGGCCAGGGACTTGGGCTCGTTGCCCTTCACTGCTGCCTGGCATGCATCCAAAAAGTCTTCCATTCGTAAAACCTCAAATTTGTTTCCGTGGCGCCCTGCTGGTGCAGAGGCGATCATTTGCTCAATGGGGCGGTGGAGATGGATGTCAGGCAGCGGATCTGGCGCGCTTCTGTGGCATGCACAGCTCGCGAGCAGTAATCTTCCCACCGGTCAGCTCTTCAGCCCTGAAAGCCTTTTCGGCGCGCATCGGGTGAATCCCGGCAACCCAGTACGAAACTGCTGCTTGGGAAACGTCGAGCGCTAAAGCGGTTTTGGTTTGCCCGCCGAAGAAGTCGACGAGCTTTTCGATAGGGGTCATATGAGAGCCCTCCTGATAAGCCTGCTTATATCCTAAGTAGAAGCAGGCTTATTTGCAAGCCAATAAGGGAACTTATAAATTCATGTGCATGAGCACACTTGCAGAACGTCTAAAAGAAGCGCGGAAACACGCGAAGCTGACCCAGGCAAAACTGGCGACGGTTTCCGGTGTTGAGCAGCCCCTGATCTCCCAGCTGGAGACAGGCAAGAACCTTCAAAGCGCACACCTTCCAAAATTCGCCCACATATGCGGCGTGAGTGCTATTTGGCTGTCGGACGATATTGGCCCCATGGTCATTGACTCAAAAAAGGAAGAGTCGAACGTATCGCTGGCTGCCCAGAATCCTCAGAGCTTCCGCTATCCGGTGATTAGCTGGGTGTCTGCGGGCGCTTGGTCTGAAGCGGTGGAGCCCTACCCGGCTGGAATCTCGGACACCTACGAGTTTTCGGAGTACGACTCCAAAGGCCCTGCCTTCTGGCTGAGAGTTAAAGGTGACTCGATGACGGCGCCCGCTGGCCAGAGCATCACCGAGGGCACGCTGATCCTGGTGGACACTGAGGCTGAGGTTGCCCCAGGTAAGCTGGTCGTAGCCAAGCTGCCGGACAGCAACGAAGCGACATTCAAGAAGCTGGTCAGCGACGGCGGCCGGCTGTTCTTGAAGCCGCTGAATCCAAGCTACCCCATCGAGGCGGTCGATGAGAATTGCCGGATCGTGGGCGTGGTAGTGCAGGCGTTGCAGAAGTTTTACTGACAATCCTCGAGGATTAGCCATGCCCCTCACCAAACCGAACCAGCAGCTACGCCGCGACCTCAAGGCTATTTCTTTCAACCTTGAACAGTCCTGCATCGACTTAGGCAAGCTTGCGAAAAAGCTGAGCGATGCCGACGCCATAGCCCTGGCGGGGTTAGTAGGAACGCTTTACGAGGAAGCCGGCAGGCTGGTTGGGTATGCGGATGAGGTGAAGGCCGGGCGGATCACCAGAAGCAAGCCCGAATAGACGCGTCTGACGCGGCAACATAGACCGAACTATCGCGAGCTGATCGGCGCTCGCGCGCACAAGGAATGTGGTGATGAACGCTTTACGGATTGTGGCCCTGCTAGTCGCACCTCTTATCCTCTCGGGCTGCTTCAGCACGCCGAAAGAAAAAACCGAGTACGAAAAACAGATAGACGCAGTATCTATGCCCGTCACGGAAGCTGAGCGGCTAGAGCAATGTCGTAATTTCAAGCAAATCGCAGATCGCCAACAGGTTGAAGATTTTTTGCAGTACGCTCATCGGTCAATGATGGGCGCTTCGGATTATGAATATACAGAGTCACTAGCGCTTTTGCGTCGCCTCAGAGCCATGAAGTGTCCTGGGTATGGATGGTTTTCCTAATGCTGCCACCCAGAGTGAGCCAATGACTGCATGGCGAGAGCAGAGCTTCTGGAGCAAGTTTTGGGTTTGGGCTTGGTTGACGTTGCTCATGGTGATACCTGGCGCTTCCGAGGCGGGCTGGCTGGGCGGAGCCTCATCCAATCGCAAGCGGGTGTTCAGCCCTGGCTTCGTTGTGCTCTGCACCATCGTGGCCGTGGTTGAGCTGATAGCGCTGAACTACTTCTATGGGCTCCGCGAATAAAGCTGAGTGGAGCAGAACTGAAGCAAGCGCGTGATAAAGGGAACGCGAGCGCGAGGAGCGACGCGAATAAAAATAAAAGGCAATATCTTGGTTGGAACAAAATTAGTTGCTTACAAAAAATCACGAAGCACCTAAATTTTACAACATGCAATACAGGGAGAGTTAGCAATGTCGAACGCAAGAAAACAAATCACAATACAGTATCGAAAATTTGTACGTCCTTCGGGTGTTAAATACAGCTTAGAAGAGATGATAAGGTCTGCGATGGACTACCCCGTGGATGGCGGGATACAGCTAAAGCATCGATATTTAGAGCGCCTCCGCGAAGATGGAGCAGACAACTATTTTATCAACTTGTATCAAGACTCCTCTCAAAGTTTAGGTTTCGTATTTGGGGATATACTTCATTTTTCAAAAGGCCATTTGCAGGCATTGGCCAAGACAGCTGATCAGAAAGCACAATCGGTCCCAGTTCAGCAACTGAAAGCGCCTGAACAATCTGAATACGTGCACTCTCAAATGTTCTGGATGATAAAAGACGATCATGCATTCGTTGTTCAAAGTATGTCGCTAAAAACTGCTGACCTTGAGGGCTATTTAGCGTGGTTGTTAAAGACTAAGTCCACAACCCTAGGCTCGGAAAATGAAGTAACCCTGACATCAAAATTTGATATTGGCGATATGGGTGGAGATTTAGCTGATATCCAGGAAATCATTATAGGTGGCGTTGCGACACCTCCACCTCTGAAATTTGACAACAATAGAGAGCAGCCTGAAATCATCGACAAGATAAGCGAAGTCACTGAGCACGGCCAAATCGATACAGGGAGAACTACTGGGTGGGCTACCGCTCGTAAAATTCTCGCTGAACTTTTAGGAGGGGAAGCCAATGTAGCGTCTCTCATGCAGTCTGTGCCTCCAGATGCGGAGTTAGACGTTCAAGTCCACATCGGATTTAAAACCAAGAAGCGTCGAATTGATCGTGTAGCCCTTACCCAATTGGAAACTGGGCTACGCAATCTGCCGGATAGCCAGTTACAGGTCAGAGCTAAAGGCGGAAAAATCGGCAGTGATGGAACTATAAAGCTTCATCATAATGCATCAATAAAGCTAATAACCTCCATGGACGGTAACAATGAGATAATAGGATCGCTATTAGACCCTACTGACGTTTTACGTGCTACAATTGAAGCTTATTCAAACTTTGTCGCTAATGGAAAAATCATCGAGTAAATTAATATGCGGCGACCTACAAAGAGAATGATAGCATCGCTAATGCTACCTCTTTTATCAGGAGTTGCAGCAGCGTACTTCACGCCGCTTTCATTTTGGTTTGACATGAAAGAAGGATTAATTGCATTTCTCGGATTTCTAGCGGCGTCCTTAATGCAAGTCATGCCGATAACAGCAAATTTTGTGCAGGCAGATCGACTTACTCCGAATGACGCCAAGAGGATTGTGGCATCACTAACGAGGCAGCAGTACTATTGGATTGGTCTGCTCAGTGCCACCGTAGCTGCATTGCTAGTTGTAATTATAAGCTCTGCATTAAAATCTCCACTTGAAAAAATTTCGACCGAATGGCACGGAATGACATATTCAAGTATTTGTTGCTTTTTAATTGCTGCAACTTTTAGTTTCGTATTAATAAAAATGATGGGCCTGTTTGAAGGAATGCTCTCATTGCATAACCTACGAGCGCAGTTAGTTCTTGATGCTGCAAACAGAGCAGCTATCGAAAAAAAAGCTGCCATCCAAGCTAGCGCTGGGTCATTGACACCCATGATACCCCCGGGCTATGGCGAAATCGTTGATCAGCCGAAGTAGCGCTATCGCGTTAAGCATGTATTGATAAACCTGTTCACGATTTTTTCACAGCTCGCTTACGGTTACACCAGCTCCTAGTGCACATCCCTTTAAGCCCGCACTCCCCATCGCTGGCTTTTCTTTGTCCGAGAATTGATTGCAAAACGCCAGGCCAGCGCTGGGCGTCTCGCATCTGACGTTGGCACTTTTTCAGCAGCAGCATGTCAATCGTGCATCACTGCCACGCTAGTACGCCATCATGCACACTTGGAAGAAGATATCGCTGACAGAGGATCTAGAACGGAGTCTGCCAGGGCACCAGGTAGATTGCATTTTGATCAACGGATGGACAGTTACCGTCTTCGTCAGGCAGCCCGAGTATGAGGCGATGTTTTGTACGACAGGTATCAACCTAGCCAAGCTTGCAGACAGCTCATGCGTCCAAAAGCTCGCTGAAGAAATTGCGTTTGAGATCGATATGTCCAAAGGAGGGATCGCCGGATAGCTCTACTGAAGCTTCTTGTATCTGCCCTTCATCGTGCCCCTATTGAGCTGGCAATCCTGGCGATTGCAAACTGGCCGTGCTGACGGATCGGCGCCCCAAGTGTTACAGAGAGCCCGCCCCGTGCGGGCTTTCTGCTTTTGCGACATCCTTTTCACCTGGCATTTACAGAACAGGGGGTAAGGTCGCCCTACTCCTTTGAAGAATTCCCATTAGGCTCGCACATAAGCGGGCCATTTTTTTTGTCCGCGGCTATGCTTTCCCTTCTTTCTATTGGAGACCAAGCAATGCCGTCACCCGAATACTCTCTCTCGGACACCTTGGAACGAATCTACGAGAACCAGCTCGCTCTTGAAGCTGCACTTATGGAGCTGACCTTGCTCGTTGAAGGACAAGGCAATGCTGAAGCTGGCGATAACGTCCGCGGTGCCCTGGAGACGATTGGCGAGAACGCCGGACATATCAAACAGGGGCTTGCCAGGTTGAGAGCCCAGGAGCCGGACTGACGCCCACAAATGGTGGCTGTGCGCCACGAATGGTAGAGTGCGGGCTCAATTACGGGAGGGATCCAATGAAAGGACTTGGGACGTTCGCGCTGATAGCCGGCATCTGCTGGCTCATCTTCGCGCTGAGTATGGATGTGTCCGTCTCGACCGGCGCGGGTGGCCGAGTAAACAACCTGGGGCTCATGGCTGACCGCCAGATCCACACCATTGTTGGCGGAGTGATTGCGCTCGCCGGCCTACTCATGGTTTTGCTGGGCGGTAAAGGCTCCCCTGCTGCTGCCCAGGCAGAAAAAAATACTCGCCCATGCCCAATGTGTGCCGAGAGCATCAAGACTGCTGCGATCAAGTGCAAGCACTGCGGAGCGGACGTTGAGCCTGCCGCAGCACCACGGCTGAAAAACGGCTGGGTCGCCTCGACTACCTGCCGGGACGAGGAAGAGCAGCAAAGCACCATTGAAGCTATTACCGGAACCGGGCTTCCGGTTGTTTCGATGATCGGCCTGGCTGTAGGTGCCGGCCCATTTGCAACGAAGGAAGAGGCCAAGCAAGCCCTTGTGACGATGCGCGACGGACCCAGGCTATTCAGCGAGATCGTTTATAGAGACTCGGTGAGCGGCAAATACCCACCGATCAGCGATTGACACCAACAGGCTACCAGAGCCCGCTTTTGCGGGCTTTTTATTGCGTGGGGGAAAGTCACCCTTAGACCATTTATGCATAAATGCATTATGGATCCAAATGCAGCTTGCCAATATCGCACGCCATCAATACTGTACATATATCCAGTAATGACCAGGAGAGTCGCATGCAAAGTCCAGCTTTTACCACCTCGAAACCGCCATCCTCGTACGAGGCGGCCGGCCGTCGCCTACAAGCCCTGATTGCCTCTCCAGGCGTTCAGAAGTACCAGGCGGTGACCGTGTGTAGGCTGGAGCATGAAGCGCCCGAGGACTGGCAACGCCTTCTGGATGAGATCAGCGAAACGGCCGGCGTCCGAGTCGAGACCCTGGAAGGAGAAACAGTCAGGATCGGCTGGCGAGAATACTGCGACGCATAAGTGAGCCCGCCACTGAGCGGGCTTTTTATCGCCCTCGATAAAAAATATAAGCCTGCTTATTGACGAATAAAATAAGCGAGCTTATATTTGTTCCATCGGGTCACCCAACAGGGACTCGCCAGGGCCTCAGGGCCTGACCGCTCTTTGGTCACACCGATTCACCCTTGCCGGATAACCACCGGCCCAGATTCAAAGGCAGCGATGAACCGGCCTAAACGGTTCAGAGGGTTGGCAACTGACCCGGGCGTGCAGCGTAAAGCGCCAAGAACAGTTATCCAGCGGGAGAACAAGCCGAAAGGCCCGCGGCTGGAGTGACATTTGATTCAAACCGGTGACCGACGCCAGTAGCGGGAAGCCGGCACCAGAAGATTTCACGTCAGCACCTGTATCAGGTGCTTTCGGAAGATGACTGGGAGGTAGCGTCTGTGGAGCAGGCGTGGCATAAACTGGCGAATATGGTCTGGCTTTTGTCGCACCTTTTGATGAGTAATCAACGGAGAAATGAAAAATGGGACTGGACATTTCCGCATACAGCAAGCTGGTGCTCGCGCCTGACGCTAAGCGTGATGAAGACGGCTACCTAGAAGATTGGCAGAACTTTCGCGAATTTAATGATAGTGATGACTTCCCAGGTCGTCTTGATGGAATCGAGCCCGGCGTTCCTTACCATTTGAGTGGCGACAACATAGATTTTCGGGCGGGAAGTTACAGCAGCTATAACGCTTGGCGCGATCAGCTCGCGCAGATGGCTGGTTATCCGCTTACCAAATACATAGGCCCTGATGGTGAAGCTGAGGGGTATGACGCTGGAGCATGGGCGGCTAGCGAAGGCCCCTTCTTCGAGCAAATTCAGTTCACTGACAGCGACGGGAATATCGGCCCGATCATCAGTTCCAAGCTCTCTAAAGATTATGCAGAGTATGCAGGTAAAGCTGAGCAAATCGGCGGTAATTTCTGGCTGCTTTATCAGGAATGGCAGCGTGCGTTTACCTTGGCTGCTGATGACGGCGTAGTCATATTTGGCTAATACATAAATCCCGAGCCACGCACCTTCCGCCCACTTCATAGCGAGTGAGCCCGACACTATAGAACCCGGTTAACTCCGGGTTTTTATTGTCCCGAATTTATCCATCTGTACACATATCCCTGCGCCCTTCGGCAACCAGCGGGAGGCATGAGTGTTGACGAATACAGGTGAACCACAGAGGAATCGACATGGCACTTCAAGTTGAAGAGGTCGCGGTCACAGGCGGCTATCGAATCATCGATACAGATCGCAGTGCGGCGTATCAGGGTGTTGCGATTGTGGTTCAGCGCGATGCACACCCGGTGATTGCTGGTTGCGAGATCACCCACGCCGAAGCGCTTTCCACCGCGAAAGCAATGGCGGCCTCTCGCGACCTGCTGGAGAGCCTGACAAATCTAGTTGGGCTGGCAAGGCTCGGCGCCGCGCACCTGGGCAATTACCACGCGGCCCTGGCCGACGCCGAATCCATCATCGCCAAGGCGACCGCCTAACCCCAAACACTGGAGGTCGCCATGCATAACTGTACTAAAACTCAAGCTGTTTGCCGAGGATGCGGCCTCAAGTTACGGGGCTCGCCGTCGTGGAAAGCCGGGCTTGCCTACCACCCAGAGCCGCAAGGCGAGGTACACCGCTGCCACTACGGTGGCTGGGTTTGCTCACGCCGATGCGACATACGCGCCTGCGTCGAACTGGAAGGAACCATGCCTGGTTGCGGATCGGTGAACGGCTATCAGCGGCTGTCGCCTTACGCAAAAGAGAGCATCGAACGCCATTGGCCGGAGGCAGCATGAACGCAGCATTGAAGATATGCCAGGAGCGTTACGACGCTCAGTTGCCTCCAGAGATCAGCGAGGCCAATCCGGAACAGGAGTGGCTGGAACAGTCAGCGGAACAGCTGGTGTGCGGCGTCGATATCAAGTGGAAGCGCCGCCACGGCCAGCCGCAAGCGGTTACGTTTGACCGGTTCTGCACTTACCTGCAAGGCCACCTGAACCAACGCCAGATCGATGGCCTGGACGAGCGCGACTCACTTGCTCGGCTGTTCCTGTCGTCGATCCTCGGCGGCCAGGCGGACTCGCGCGGCCACGCCGCCGACTTGATCGGCCAGCCCCGCCCCATCGAAGCCGCCGAGAAGATCGCCATGGACCTGCTCAGGCCCTACGCCGCCGAAGCTGTAGCAGCGGAGCGGGAAGCGGCCGAAGACGACGTGGATGCGGACCTGTGAGCCCGCACGTCGCGATAACCACCGCTCTGCTCGAGCTTGAGCATCCGGACACAACAGACCTTGCCGAGTCACTGACTGAGGGCCTGATCGTCCGCCACTTCACTACCGGCGCCATCAACGCCGAAGAGTTCCACCACTACAGCGCCTGGCTACTGAAGATCAGCCGGCTGCGTAAGGAGGCAGCATGACCACCGCACCGGTTAGATCGCTGATCGACGAGCAGCTCGACGACATCGAGCGCCGCATCGCCATCCTGGGTTTCGGCCTTCCCTTCAACGAGCTCATCGGCCGCAAGCGTGAGGACCTGGTGCGGGATTTGCCCCAGCGCCTGGCACCGACCATGAAAGGTGGCCGGATTGCGGTGAGGGTCCGACGTTGACAACCCGCCAGCGCACCCGACGCATGCTCATCTGGCGCGGCGCCTTCCCTGTCCTCGCCCTCTTTACGTTCCTGATGCTGCTCAGCGCCCTCGCTGATCGAATCACCCAATAACCATACACCTCACAGCGCCCCGCAAGGACGGCGCGGGAGTATCGCCATGCTCGCAGCAATTGCAGATCGCATTCGTTCCAAGTCCTACGAACTTCCCCTGTCCCGCGATTACGTCCGCCACTGGGGTCTGAAAGAGGCCATCCGGGAGCTGGTCCAGAATGCGCTGGATAGCGAGTCGCCTTTCGAATACGCCTTCGCCGACGGCCAACTGTTCATCACCAGCCGCTTTGCAAGGCTGGAAGCCAGCACCCTGGTGTTGGGTAGTACGTCAAAGGCCGACCGCGCCGACGCCATCGGTAGCTTTGGCGAAGGCTACAAAATCGCTTTGCTGGTGCTTACCCGGAACGGCTACGACGTGAAGGTTTGGAACGGCAACAAACAGTGGGTTCCGGAGTTCCGGCATAGCGACCAGTTCGACGCGGAAGTGTTGTGCATCAATGAGACGCCGGCACATCGGCAGAATCAGGGTGTTGAGTTCGTTGTCTCCGGCCTCACCGAGGAAGACGAAACGGAAATCCGCAGCATGTGCCTTCGCATGCAACCGCCAATGAGCGACGTCATTGGCACTAAGTACGGCCACATTCTGCCCTCCCGGCCGGGGAAGCTCTACGTCGGAACGCTCTTCGTCTGCGACACAGACCTGACCTACGGCTACGACATCCTCCCCGAGCACCTGCAGCTTGAGCGCGATCGCCAAACGGTCAGCGGCTGGGACCTGAAGCAAGTATCCAAAAACGCCTGGATCGACACCGGGCGCCTGGATGAAGTGGCAGAGAAGATCGAGGCGGGCATCCCGGACGTTGAATACGTCGAGTACGGCAGTACCGAGCTTGTACGGGAGGCCTGCTACAGGTTGTTCCAGCAGAAGCACCCCGGTGCCATTGCCGTTCAATCCCAGGAAGAGCTGAACAGCCTGGTCAAACAGGGAATGACCAATACCGTGGTTGTGCGCGGCGCGTATTACTCGCAAGTCGCCAACTCGACCTCATACAAGCAGCAGGTCTCGCACGTCGTTGCCATCCAGACGCCCAAGGCGGCCTTGGAAGAATGGTACCGCGACAACAAAAAATACATGAGCAGGCTGCCAGCCGCTTCCTTCAAGGAACTGGTCAAGCGTGCTGACGGCTGGAGGAATAAGTGATGTCCGACAAAACCAGGATCTGGGATCAGGTCAACACGACCGACCCCGATGCAACTAAAAAATACACCGGCGCAGGTGGTTTTAAGGGCACTGCGATCAGGCCAACCTACCTCATGCGCAAGGCGACCGAAATTTTCGGCCCATGTGGTGAGGGTTGGGGCTGGAACGTTCTAGAGGATCGATTTGACGAAGGTGCACCGCTCCAGGGGCCCACAAAAGAGTGGCCAGAAGCTCCGATGATCTGCGCGAAGCTGCACACCGTAAAAATCGAACTTTGGTACTTGGGCAACGCAGGGCAGAAATGCACGGTTCAGCACTACGGCCATACGCCATTCATCTACCTGCAGCAGGGAAAAATACTTACAGACTGGGACGCGGCGAAAAAATCGTTAACTGACGCCATTGGTAAATGCTTGCAGCCACTGGGGTTCGCCGCCGACATCTACATGGGCATGTTCGACGATCCAACCTACGTCGACACAATCACCGAAGAGTTCAAGCTTGAAAAGGCGGAGGACAAAGACGCCGAGATGCTTCGCCAAAAACAGGAGCGTGTCGACTGGCTTGCTTCTGCGGTTGAGACCATCGGCAAAGCCGTCACTGTGTACGAACTCAAAACCTTGAACGTGAAATACATCCGCGAAGCCACTCGCCGCAATGAGCCCGCGTTCATTGCCCGTATCACTCGCGCATTCGAAGAACGCAAAGCAAGCCTTGAGAAAGGCGCGGAGGCAGCAGCATGACCCAGCTCTACGCACTCACCGGCAAACTCGCCGAACTTCAGGCCATGGCCGACACTGATGATGAAGGCCTGAAAGAGGCTTTGCAGCACGCCATGGACGAGGTTCAAGGCGATTTCAACATCAAGGCTGACAACATCGTCATGTTGCGCCGCAATATCGAAAGTGACGTGACGGCCATCGAAAGCGAAATCGAGCGCCTGGCCGAACTCAAGCGGATCAAATCCAACAGCGTGTCGCAGATCAGCGACTACCTGCGCCGGAACATGGAAGCCGCCAACATCAAGTCGATCAAGCGTCCGCTCTTCACCATCACTCTAGCGATGGGAAGTGAACGGGTGATCGTCGACAACGAAGACGCGGTGCCGGACGAGTTGACCACTGTGAAATCGAGCATTGCCCCGGACAAAAAAGCAATTGCCGCCAAACTTAAGGAAATCCGCGATCACAACGAGGCGGTGCGCAAGCGTATGGCCGCCGGCGAAGATGCCGAACACGAGCTGCTCGAAGAGCCGAAATGGGCTCACCTTGAGCGCGGCGACAGTTCAATCAGAATTAAGTGAGGCAGCCATGATCAGCAACCACCTCAACCTGGTCGAACAGCAACGCCAGCACGCCGACTCAATATCGGAGCGCACCGCGCAGTTCCTGGCGGCCGGCGGAACGATCTACCTGGGCGAAAGCCCGGCGATCAACCCTCCACCGCCGAAGCGCTCCACCAAGATCGATCCCGAAACAATCCTCAAGCGCCGCAAGCCGCCAATCACCAGGGCCGAGCGTAGCGCGCTGCGGAAACTCGCGGAGGCATTATGAGCAAGCGCAAGCGGCATAACCTGCAGGCACGAATCGCCCGGTCGTGCCGCTCGCTGCTGGCATCCAACCACGTCGCAGTGGTCAACATCGACCCCAGCGGCCGCCAGGGCATGATCAATTACAAGTCGCTGAAGAACATCGCGCCGGGGAGGATTGGCCAGGCCGTCTGCGGCATTCCTCACCGGTGGACGATTTACCTGAGCGCGCTCTGTATTGACGCCCGCGGCGACCGCTACAGCAAGTCGGTGGAGATTGCGCCCGAAGGCAACTACCTCTCCGACCACCTGGAAGACGTGATCGAGCATTGCTACAAGAAGCTCCGCGACGAGGCCAACCAAAGCCAGATGGTAGCCTCAGGCTGGATTGCCATTCCCGAGGCGATGTCGCTGGACGAAGAGCACGCCGCCCGGATCTTCGAAGCCGTCGGCGCCTGGCACCAGGTGAAGGTCGACTCATGCGCCGCATAGCCCGCACCCAGCAACGCAAACGTCAAACCTGGCTCGCACTGCCGGCCAGCGGAATAGAAGAGGTAGGCCATGGCTGCCGAACAGAAGGAACGCACAGCCAAGCTTGCCGAGAAACAGCAGGAACTGGGCGAGCAGGAATTGCGGCACACGGTCCCCTACGGCACCCGGCAGATGCTCGACGAGTTGATGCGCGGGCATGAGATAGAGGAAGTCCGCGAGGCGGTGAAACTGCTGGTGCTGAATGGCCGGGCCGAGGATATGCCGCCTGCGCCGCCGAAGGCAAAAATTCCGTCCGACATCATTCGCCATTACTTCCGACAGGGGATGCTTGATCGACTGCGGCGCTGACCGTCGAACTAGGCGAGACGAAAGACCGAGCGCTCATCTAGCACTTGATCGCTCACGCCCTCGCGCCTGGATCGAAAAAGTCTGCGCCGCTTTTTAAAAGCGTGCTCCACGAAATCGACATAATGTAATACGTGGGGCAACGATAGAAGGTCGGCATCACTCAACTCCTTCAGATATATCTTGATTAAAATTGAAAAAATGGATTTGACCATATTCAGTCTTTTTCAGAATTATAATAATCATAAACCACTTTCGCTACATATCCGTGCTCGCGCAGATGATTAACCCCCCACTTACGCAAAAGCAAACGCATATGCCTATAGTTGAAAAAAATATAGTTAGAAAACAATATACGCTCGGGCGGCAGTAAAGTCTCCCTAAATACGCCCAAGTATGAGGATTTATTGTCATCAGGGATATTTGAATTATTGACAAAGTTAACCACTCGAGCAGCCCTGAAAAAGAAATTCATAAAGACATCATGCTCTAATACTGCATTAACATGAGCCTTCGCTAGCTTCAATTGACCCTTAACACTCTTACCGGAAAACTCTTCTCGACGTGCTAAAATATCTTCACAGGCTTTATCAGCTTTCGATTTAGCCTTGCCGTTTTCATCCGGCTTTGTTCGAAGATAAATTTCACAATATTTTTCCGCTCTATCTAGCAATTGAAAAAATGTAGCCTCGAACTTCTCAGACTCTAATATTGTTTGTTGCTGCCTCATAAAATCCGTTGTTTTTCTGGCCTCGCCAGTTTGGATAAGAGTGGTTCTTAAAAGCACCAACAATGCTAGAAAGCTAAGCACTGGATTTATGAGTCCGCCGACAAAGTCACCAATCTGACCAATATTATTATCGAGGTTCAGGCGCCTGCCGTATAGCGCCACAAAAGATAGTAAAACTAAACCTGCAATGACAAGTGCCAGCCATACCATCAAGGCATTACTTATTGGAGGTATATTCTCGTCACTGCTACGCCCTCCCTTTTCAATGGAAAAGCGATACATGCTAAAAAGACTTACTCCCAAAATAAAAGTTACTAATACGATCGCAATTGCCTCCCTCAAAACCTTCTCCTTGACTAGCTTCGCGCATTGGATTTGATGCATCCATTCTCACCCTAAAGCCGCAATTTTGCCATTAGTCGCATCCGCCAGCGCAATCTCAACCCAGCCGCCTTTCAGCGATCCCGGAGAAACAGTCATGTCCACAGCAACAGATACAGCAGAGTTTCTTGAAGAACTCAACGGCGGCGCCTTCGCCAGCCAAATTGGCCACGCCATCTCCGAGGTAGCCGCGGGGGTTGTTGACCATGGCAAGTCCGGGAAGCTGGTTATCACCCTGGATTTCAGCCAGATCGGCGAATCCCACCAGGTGAAGATCAAGCACAAGCTCGATTACAAGGTGCCGACCAAGCGTGGCGCCCGCAGCGAAAACACCAGCCTCGACACGCCCATGCACGTGGGCACCGGCGGCCGCGTGACCCTCTTCGCGGAGAAGCACGACCAGCTTTTCAGCCGCGACGACGCGCCGATTCCCAAGCGCACATGATCTACCCCGCTCACCCTCCCTCCGCAATCCAAGGAAATAAGCGATGTCACTTACCAAAGATGCAATTCAGCTGATCACCGATACGGCGCTGGAAGCCAACGGCAAGAAGCTGGAAACACTCGTCCCTACCGTGGTGTTGCCGGAAAGCTCGCGGATCATCGACTTGGAGAAGTTCCAGGCCGGACGTAGCCGCTTCCGTGGCACCTACAGCACCCACTCGCTGGCAGACTTCAGCGCCTACGTGGTTGAGCGTGCAGCTCTTGGCGCACGCGGCTTCATCGATCAGGACGCGATGAGTTGTGTCCTGCTGTTCAACCTGGGCACCGCCGATGTGCCCGGTCACGCCGATGACCGCGCCGTCCTCAAGCTGAAGCCAACCGCCGGCTACACCGCCGCCCAGCAAATCGGCGGGCGCGGCATCAGCCAGAAAGACCTAAGCGACTGGATCGAAGACTGGCATCAGTACCTCACCCCAGTAGACGAAGCTGGCAACGCCATTGCGGTGGCCAAGGCTATCGCAGCCGTTCGCACTATCACCATCAAGGCGTCGAGCGAATCGGAAACCACTGTGGGCGAGACCAGCGCCAGCCGCAGCGCAATGGATCAAATCGAGGCGCGCAGCAAGGAAACCCTGCCGGTGTCCCTGCAATTCAGCACGATCCCGTTCGAAGGTCTGACCGAGCAAGTCATCACGCTGCGCCTCTCCGTTATCACCAGCGGCGCGCAGCCAGTTCTGAAACTGCGCTGGGTCGGTGAAGAGGTCCAGCGCGAAGACATCGGCCAAGAGTTCAAGTCCGTTCTGCAGGAAAAAATCGTCGAGGCTGCCGTCTTGTCGCTTGGCTCGTTCGATCCGAAGTAAAAATTAGGCCGGGAGACCGGCCTTTCTATTCGCTTTCGCCGATTATCTCAGAAGATCTTTACTTCTTTCCCAAAAATGCCCACGCATCTTTTAGAGCTCCGGATGCAGCGGCGGCGCGCACTGGATCACCCGGATAATCTTTGCTCTGAATTGATCCCAAGGCTCTCTCCAGGATCATGTCAGAAGACAGACCGTGCCTTAGATCAAGTTCTTTCAACAGTTGAAACACAATGTGTTCCAAAGCAATGATTTTTGCTTCTTGAGACATCTGCCTTCTCCTTGATCCGGCTCCATGCCGGTCACCCGTAATACCCCATACCCAACCAATTTGCCACCACCGGAGACGGAGGGCGGCGCATGCATTGAGCGATGTATGAGCGATTCATTTGAGGTTCGGCGTGTAACGACCGCCAGAAGGCATCAGCGCCGCCATAGCCATATTCCCCATCGCATGGAATCTACCCAGCACCAGATTCTCCTGACCGATACCGTCCACTTTAGGTCCTTTCTTTCGCGTCTAAATGCCTTTGCGTTCGGTAGTACCAAAGGACGATGCCGAGGAGAAAGAGTCCTAAGGACCATGCTGAATAGGACGTGTACCGGCTTTTTAACGCAGCTAATTCTTCCTCTAGTCGCTGGACAATTTGCAGCTTGTAAGAGGTTGGCTCGACCTTAATACCAAGCTTGTTGAATTCTTGTTGAAAAGTGGCTGTTCGGTCGAATTCGGCCTTTAATTCCTCTGCGGTTTTTGCTTGAGACCCAAACTTTTGATAGCGCATTTCAAGCGCCTTCAGCTCTCGAGAAGAGGCGTCGAGGGCTGAATTCAGCTCTAGCGCACTAACTATCCACTCGTCCTTTTTGTTCTGGAGTTGCTCCTTACGCTGGTTGTAATCGAAATAGAAAAACAGCATGCAGATGAGCCCCGAAATCGCGAGGAATTTGTACAGGTTATCCGTTGGTGCTTGCACTTCTATCTCCCTTATAAGTTCGGGCTTATTACCCAGAACCGAACATAAATACCCCATATCAACGAATCACGCCAGCTGGCGAGGATCCCCTATGTCCGCACAACAGAAGAAACACCCCTTCGATTTCAAAACCCAATACGGACTCGGCTTCAACCCTCAGGACGATGAGATCATTGTCGACTTCTTCTGTGGTGGTGGCGGTGCCGGTACCGGCTTGGAGATGGGCCTCGGCCGCGCGGTGAACGTGGCGAAGAACCACAGCACGCAAGCGATCAGCATGCACACCGTCAATCACCCGGGCGCCCAGCACTTCACCACTGACGTTTTCGAGGGTGATCCGGACACAGAGTGCGGCGGCAAGGCCGTGGGCTGGTTCCACATGTCGCCAGACTGCACGCACCACTCCCAAGCAGCCGGCGGCCAACCGCGCAAGCGCGAGATCCGCAACCTATCGTGGATCGGCCTCAAGTGGGCAGGTATGAAGCGGCCCAGGGTGATCAGCCTGGAGAACGTGAAACAAATCCTGCAGTGGGGCCGACTGATCGCCAAGCGCGACAAGGCCACCGGCCGAGTGGTGAAACTCGGTGGCGACATTGCCGCACCTGGTGAAGTTGTGCCGGTGGGCCAGCAGTTTCTGATTCCTGACCCGAAGCAGCGCGGCCGCACCTGGCGCCGCTTCGTCGCCCTGCTGGAAGGCATGGGCTACGTCGTTGAGTGGAAGGTGATCAAGGCCTGCGACTTCGGCGCGCCGACCAGCCGGGAGCGCCTGTTCATGATCGCCCGGTGCGACGGTCAGCCAATCGTGTGGCCGGAGCCAACCCACGCCAAGAACCCCGCTAAAGGCCAGCAGAAGTGGAAAACAGCCGCTGACTGCATCGACTTCAGCGACCTGGGCAAAAGCATTTTCGGTCGCAAGAAGGACCTGGCGCCGGCCACGCTGCGCCGCGTTGCCAAGGGAATGAAGAAATTCGTCATCGATAGCGCGGCGCCGTTCATTGTGCCGATCGCCAATTGGTCGGGCGAGACGGTGCAGTCTGCCGACGAACCGCTGCGCACCGTCACCTCCTACCCGAAGGGCGGGGCCTTCTCGGTGGTCAGCCCGATCATCGCACCGGCAACGCACCAGGGCAGCGATCGCATCAATGACCCGCTTGAGCCGCTGCCGACGGTGACCTGCGCGAATCGAGGTGAGCTGACGATGATCAGCCCCGTGATGGTTACCGCTGCTCACGGTGAAGGGAAGCCAGGAGGCGTACAGCGTTGGGGAGATGGCTGCAAATCCTCTGCTGACCCGCTGGGCACCGTAACAGCAAGCGGAGGGCACTCGATCGCATCAGCGCATCTGGTGAAGTTTCGATTCAACGACGCGGGCAAGGCGCTGGATGAACCGCTGCCGACCATCACCAGCGGCGGCAACTATCAACGCCCGGCTGGTGCTGCTCACGCCATGGGCATCTCCACGGTGTTCGTGGCCCAGATGAATGGTGGCTTCAACACCACGGCCGCCAAGAGCATCGAAGACCCGATGAGCACGGTGACCAACACCGGCAGTCAGCAGCAGCTGGTGGCGGCGAACCTGGTGCACTTGCGCGGCAACTGCGATGCACGGGACGTAAGCGACCCGCTGCACACCGTCAGCGCCGGCGGCCAGCACCACGGGTTGGTCAGCGCATTCATGGAGCGGGCATTCGGCGGCAGTGTTGGCCAGGGCCTGGAGGATCCGGCGCCGACGATCACGGCCGGCGGCGGTGGCAAGAGCTCCCTGGTGTCACTCACGCTCTCGCCAGAGCATGAAGCCGGCGCGCTGCGCGTGGCGGCCTTCCTGATCAGCTACTACGGCACCGAGAACATCAGCGCCTGCGACTCGCCGGCACCGACGATCACCACCAAGGACCGCCTGGCCATGGTCACAGTCATGGTCAAGGGCACCCCCTACGTGATCGTCGACATCTGCCTGCGGATGCTGAAACCGGCCGAACTGTACAAGGCCCAGGGCTTCCCGGCCGACTACATCATCAGCCACGGTGCCGACGGCAAGCCGTTCACCAAAACTCAGCAGGTGCACATGTGCGGCAACAGCGTCAGCCCGCCGCCGATGGCAGCGCTGGCACGTGCCAACGACCCGTGGCGTGCCGAAGAGCGTCAAGCCCGAGCAGCGTAATTCACCCCAGCGGAACGGCCAAGACCCACTCGGCCAGCCAGCTGAGGCCGCGAAAAATCAGTTCAATCAGTACCTGGTACATCAGGTCAGCGGCAAGTTGTTTCATGCGGTAGAACTCTCGATTTTGGTCAGCTCACAACACGATGCGCTGACGGTAGTGTTCGATGGTCTGCCTCTCTACCCAAGCCTTCCACTTGGGGTTTTTCCAACTCCCCCACTCCACCGACCGGGCATAGCCCTGCAAGGACTCCCCATGCCTACAGAAAACAAATCCTGCGCGGCCGGCGTAACCCTCCGCGCCAACCGCGTCTACGTCGCCGGGCCGATGACTGGTATCGCCGACTTCAACTACCCAGCCTTCAACGCCGTGGCCGATCAGCTGCGCGCCCAGGGCTACGAAGTCGAGAACCCGGCTGACCACGGCGTCGTCGAGGGCGCCCAGTGGGCCGACTACATGGCCTACGACCTCACCCGTCTGGGCTTGTGCGGAATGATCGCCCTGCTGCCGGACTGGGAGCATTCAAAGGGCGCCCGGCTGGAAGTCCTGATCGCCGAACGCCTTGGCATGAAGATTCTTAAAGCCCATGAACTGTTGAATAGATAGGCAGTTGAATATTAGCTAGACAACGGAACTGTTTTTAGCAAGTTTATCTCCCTCATCGGCATAACCTTTCTGCTTTTGCGCTGACATCAATTGTGAAAGTGCCAACACCAAGCATGTAATAGTAAAAACAGCGCTGGCTAGAAAAATTAATCCAAGCTCCACTCCGGCAGTAATTGTCATATACATGCCCATTACAGCAGTCATTTGAAATGACAGCGCTCTTATCTGGGCGTAGTTTGCGCTCTGAACCAATCTTGATCTTTCGTATTCACTTTTTGAGAGCTGATGAATAACTTCCTGTTCTTTTGCTTTTTTTGCATCGTTCGAAGACTTCCACTTCTTCGAGGCAGCCCCAAAACCTGCATCAATTAAGGGCTTTGCGTATGACGAAACTAGATTTATCGCCAGTCCCACAATGACTACAGAGATCCACCAAAAAGAGTCAGATAGCAATGCGTACATATTGGTTGCCTTTCAGTTAAAA
This sequence comes from Pseudomonas cedrina subsp. cedrina, assembly GCF_001983175.1. Classification (GTDB taxonomy): domain Bacteria; phylum Pseudomonadota; class Gammaproteobacteria; order Pseudomonadales; family Pseudomonadaceae; genus Aquipseudomonas; species Aquipseudomonas cedrina. The sequence goes on along the minus strand of NZ_MNPW01000013.1, from coordinate 92,111 downwards.
CCAAAATGATAGCCTTTTGATTGCTCACTTGAACAGAGTAAGCCCCTCACGCGAATTGGCTGCCACTGGCATCCCATCGCCTGCATCGGGATTCCGCTACCTCCCCCTTCAAAGTCAGCCGCTATAGCGGCAAGGACGAAGTCATGTCTGAAGAAAATGTTTTGATCGAGCCAAAAGAAGTCGTGCGCAATAACTGCGGGAACTGGACGCACCCAGCCGTACCGGATTGGGGAGAGGGAGAAAGCTTCGAGACCATCAAGGCATGGTTCGATGCCCATCAAATCGAATGGCGCTCGGTTGCTTTGGAGGATGATCTTTCGGCGGAGGAATACGACAAGTGGGCAGCCAAGGGTGGCTACGACGCAGAAGGATGGGAGCCAACGAAACCGGAGGGGGCTGGCTGGTTTGTTCTGTCTATCCATGACACTGACAACGGCCCAGTCTGCTGGTGGGCACGCCGCGAGGTGACCCCATGACCCAGGTAAAGGAACGGCCAATCCTGCTCTCCGCGCCGATGGTGCGCGCCATCCTGGAAGGCCGGAAGACGGTCACGCGGCGGCCGGTGAAGTTTCCATTCATCGATCGCGCCGTGGGTTGCGAGCTATCCGGCAATGAAATCGGGCCGGACGAAATACGCAACAACTGCCCGTATGGCGTGCCTGGCCAGCGGCTTTGGGTGCGCGAGACCTGGGCGCGTGTCGGCAATAGCGATCCTGGCTATCTGACATTCGGCGCCACCTACCCCGCGTGCCTGCCGCCGGAACTGGAGAATATCCCCGCCGCCAGCGAAATCCGCTGGAAACCCAGCATCCACATGTTCCGCCGTGATAGCCGCATCCTGCTGGAGATCACCGCCGTGCGCGTCGAGCGGTTGCAGGACATCACGGAGGACCAGGCCAAGGCCGAGGGCGTGCGGCTCTACACAGATCATGCCGAACTGGGTGATTGGTGGCACGTCGAGGGGATCAATACCTACAGCGCTGACCCGCGCAAATCGTTCGAGCTGCTCTGGTCATCAGTCGGCGGTGACTGGGTTGCAAACCCGTGGGTCTGGGTGGTCGAGTTCAAAAAAATAGGCATCTTCTAAAATGGCTTTCAATAAACTCATTGTCGCCATAAACCACATCAGACGAGGAGTCGTCCTCTAAGATCTTGAATACTATTCTCCTCAACAACTCCAACATCTTTAAGCTTAATTCTGGCGTAGACTCAGCAACCGCATTGTTAATGTGCGAACCATGAGTGACTTGCGACCGTACGGCGTATACTTTTTTCATAAACTGATATATTAACTCTTTATCCTCTGAGCTTTCCCCAATGAAAAACGCAACCCGCTCGGACAGCCGGTGAGTTAACTCCGTAGTGCTTGTAGAGAAAAGACTTTCTAGCGCGCTGCACATTTGGGAAATCTTCATAGCAGGAACACTTGATCGCCTAGCTATTTGAATAAAATTCAAGAACCTGTCCACCCGAGTCGCTTTATTCGAAACGATCGGTGTGAATACTGAATAACCTTTCTCATCAAGATGCATGCGCAGGGTATTCAGTCGCTCTCCCCATTCCCTCATATCACCTTCGGAAAACTCTATGGAGCACTGCCTGTCACCATCAGAAATAGAAGCTTGAGCGTATAGACTGTTACTACACCAGCCAAGCACACCATTTAAATTAGACCGACAATATGCAACTTCCGAAATAAAGCAGTTATCTTTAACTAGCCATGAATCCTGTAAAACCCAATCTACCCACACCATCCAACAGTGCAATATTTCCTCGCCATTCGAAAACTGATCCCAATACCCGACATCTCCGGGATTACTAACAACAATATTATTAGCATTCTTAAAGTGTTGATACTCAATCTCACCAGCATACTTTCTAAATCCTGAGTTCAAGTACTCATCAATCAACTCGCGCCCAACAACAACATTCACCGTTGGCATAATCTGATAGACGCCAGAGGGGGCCGTCACCTTCAACCACCTAAACGTTGTAATTAAAGAAACTTCTCGCATAACCACTCCAATTAAATGCCTGTAGCGCAAAGACTTTGATCATAGTCAAAAACAGATCGAACGCCCACTTCCACCTACGACAGCCTGCCAGTATGCGGCGGGCGAGGTATTCCTATGTCACCAGTTCAGCGATTCCACCAAGTAACCAACGACGCGCTTGTCAAAATCAGCGAGCACTGCCCGCCAGGCGCAAAGCTGGCCTTGATCATTGTCACGCCGGGCGAGCCTGAGCGAGACATCGTCCTTGAAGACCAGGGCCTGGATCGAAACGAAGTGGTCAGCGCCCTCCGTCGTCGCGGCCTGAGCATCGACGGCGACAACGCCTACAAGCGTGACCTGTGCGACGCAATTGTCGGGGCGCTGGCCATGGGCGCCCAAAACACCAACCCGCCGCCGGCGGATCACTGGGGCCAACGATTCTGGGATATCGGCCGGGAGGAACGCGCCAGCAGCGAGCAACTGCTGGAAGCACTGACAGCGCTCACCCAGGTGGCAGGCGAATGCGAGCAGATCGCCAGCAACTACAGCGGCACCATCGACGGAATTTTCGAACACGGCGGCGACGATCACGAAGACCCCAGCTGCGCGATCTTCCACCGACTGTACTACGCCATGTTCGAAGCGCGCGCCGCCATCGCCAAAGCCACCATCTAACCCACCTTCTGCCGCCCAGCGCGGCAAGGACACCCCAATGTTCGCTATGAAACTCACCCTGATTGTACTGGGCGCTTTGCTGTACCTGGTCGGAACACCCGGCTGGTTCTTTTGGGCCGGGCCCGAGTTGCTGTCCACCGGCACCACCGAGACACTTATCTACGCCCTCTTCGGTACCTGCGCCTGGCTGCTGATCTCCTTTGGCCTGGCAATCCACATTATCAAGACAGCGCGGCCCACAGCGGGCGGGAGGTAGGTATGGAAATTCATTTTCTGTCGCATGAGGAAGTTTGCACACTCACAGGCGCAAAAACCAAAGCCGGCCAGGTGCAAGTGCTAAAGCGGAACGGGATTCGCCACACCATTAAGCGCAGCGGCTGGCCTTGCGTCATCGCCAACGCCCTAACCGGCGAGCCGGTCACAACATCAGCAGAAAAACCAAAATGGCAGCCACGCCTGGTGAGTTAAATGGGAAGGAAGCCAACGAACCCTGATAGCGTCACACGCCTCAGGAAGCGCAAGCAGCGCAGCGGGACAATCTATTACTACTACGACCTCGGGGGCAGACCCAGAAAAGAGATCGCCCTGGGCAGTGATTATGGAATGGCTATCGTGGAGTACGCGAAGCTCGAGAAGAGCCGCGCGTCCTCGGCCTTGGTGCAGGACGTACTCACCTTTGCCTACGTCGCGAACATCTACATGCTCGAAGTTGTTCCAACCAAGGGCGTGGCCACGCAAAAAGACAACGCCCGAGAGTTGAAGCAGCTGTTGAAGTTCTTCGACGATCCGCCTGCACCGCTCGAAGCGATCGAGCCACAGCACGTTGTCCAATACCTGCGGCAGCGCGGCAAAACAGCGCCGGTACGCGCCAATCGCGAGAAAGCTTTGCTCAGCGCTATCTGGAACTTCGCCCGGAGCAGTGGTTACACGTCGCTGGCCAACCCGTGCGCCGGCGTCAAAGGACACAAGGAGTCTGGACGTGATCAATACATAGAAGACGAAATGTTTGCCCTGGTGTACCAGCACGCCGAACAGCCCCTACGGGATGCGCTTGATCTGTTCTATCTGACCGGCCAACGGATCGCGGACACGCTAAAAATGGATGAGCGAGACATCCGTGACAACCGGCTTGCCGTGAAGCAAGGCAAGACGAATGCAAAAAGGAGGATTGAAATAACGGGCGAGCTGAAGGTTGTTATTGACCGAATCCTGGCCAGGAAGGACGGGCACAAGATACGGACAAGTAGGCTCATCGTTATGGATAACGGACAGCCTATGACCAGCAGCATGTTGCGAGGGAGGTTTGACGCGGCCCGTGAGGCGGCCGGCGTAGAGAAAGGAGACTTTCAGATGCGCGATCTCCGCGCAAAAGCTGGCACCGACAAAGCAGAATCCAGCGGTGACATCCTGCAGGCTCGCGACCAACTTGGGCATACAACCGTCGTCATGACGGAGAACTACATCCGTAAGAGGATCGGCAAAAAGGTCACGCCGACCAAGTGAATTCTGCACCGCAATAGTTTTAACCCCCTTGAAAACAAAGGGCTGCAAGCGAGGTAAAAACTACTCGTAGCGGTGCAGAATAGACGCTAACTTATTGTATTTAAAAGAATACCTTGCGGACTTAAAATCCCCCGCTCGTAAGGGCGTCCCGGTTCGATTCCGGGTTCGGGCACCATCTCTTGTTCCACTGACGGCCTGTAAAGTCCGTGGAAGCCTTTAAAACCCGCCGTTTGGCGGGTTTTTTCGTTTGTGGCGTTCCGTCGGTTTTTGCCGAGTTCCAGTGAATTTAGGTATAAATTTAGGGATACAAATCGGTTCGATATCAGGTCGTATACTTATGTCGCGCACCACTACTCCACTCTCTGACGCGGCGTGCCGCACAGCCAAGCCGAAAGACCGCCCCTACGGACTCTTTGACGGAGAAGGTCTTTTTCTCTTAGTCCAACCCAATGGTCGAAAGGGCTGGCGTTTTCGTTATACCAAGCCCAATGGCAAGCAAGGCCTGACTTCTTTCGGCAATTATCCGGTTGTCAGCCTTGTGGACGCTCGAGCAAAACGGCTGCAAGCCAAGCGTTTGATTGTCCAAGGCATTGATCCGGTAGAAAACAAGCGAAACGCCAAAGTACAAGCGCAGGTGAACGGTAGAACCTTTGAAGAGGTGGCGCTTGATTGGCACCGGGGCATGTCTGCCAAATGGACGCCCGGCCACGCAAAGAATGTTTGGCGCCGTCTTCAAACCTATGTCCTACCCCATATTGGCGCGCGTTCTATTGTGGACCTGGACACCCACGACCTGTTGCAACCCATAGAAGCCATCAAGACAAAGGGCTCGATAGACGTTGCTCTGCGCGTCAAATGCTATTTGATGAACATCATGCGTGAAGCAAAACGCGCTCGCATCATCAGCCTAAACCCTGCCTATGATCTAGAAGGCTCAGTCAAATCACGCCGCGTGACCCATCGCCCCGCCCTGCCCCTGTCGCGGTTACCTGAACTGCAGGCGCGAATCGCCGCTTACAAAGGTCGGGCCCTGACACGACTGACAGTCCAGCTTTCTCTGCATCTGTTCGTTCGCTCCAGCGAACTGCGTTTCGCCCGCTGGAACGAGTTTGACCTCCAGCGCGCGGTATGGGAAATCCCCGATACTCGCCAGGCACTTGAAGGTGTCAGCTTCTCCACTCGGGGTACAAAAATGCAGGGCGACATCCATTTGGTCCCTCTCTCCCCCCAGGCAATTGGCTTGCTCAAACAAATCCAGGCTCTGACCGGGGAGTTTGATCTGGTATTCGCCGGCGATGCCAACCCGCGTAAACCGCTTTCAGAAAACACGGTGAATAAAGCGCTTCGGTCGATGGGCTATAACACCCAAGCAGAACTTTGCGGACACGGCTTTCGCACCATGGCCTGCAGCGCACTGGTCGAGTCGGGATTATGGTCAGAGACAGCAATTGAGCGACAAATGAGCCACAGGGAGCGGAACAAGGTCAGAGCCGCATATATACACAAAGCTGAGTTCATCGAAGAGCGGAGGCTTATCATGAATTGGTGGAGCGATTACCTGGACGTGAATCAGGAGGAGCATGTCACTCCACATGAGTTCGCAAGAAAGATCAAAGCATAGCCGTGTCGACGCTGCAGATTTCAAAAATTAGCGGGGGTGGATTGACTTTCCATGGGTGCTGGCACTTTTTAAGCCAAAGAAACTGGAAAACGACAAACAGACCCAATGATTAACAGTCACTTGCTACCTGTTAGGTGCACCGGGACCACGACGAAATGTGGCGAAGGGATAGAATTGCTGCATAGCGTGGATCGCATGAATGCGTCACGTCAGGAAAGTTAGTCGTGTTAGGTTGGCTTGTCAAAGCGTGACAAAGCAATGACTTGTAGGAAAAGGAGGCGCCCGCAGTCAGCTACCGCGTAATCTCGAATGTGTATCTGACCCAGTCGACTTCCATATGGCGTACTTCAAGATGATGGCAATGGGTGGGTGGATGGATTGAGGAGGGTTATCTAAAATTACTGAACCACCAAGAATATAATCGCGGGCTAACGGCCTGCGTTACGCCTTATCCAGCAACTCTTCCTATACCTACAATGATATGTGAAACTCCTTCCAACCTCGCAAAGCCCTATCGAAGTCATCCAAACTTATAGTGACTAAAAACTCCACATCATAAAGTGAATAGATTTTTACTTCATTATTTAAAATACGGGTTGCCCAAGCATCACGGTCCCAGTCAATAGAGACTTCATCTGCGCGCCTCACTGCCATAACTCTAGGGCTGAGGTGAGGAAAAATGGACACCCGAAGAATGTTAAGTAAGTGGCATTCGGAGCAGATTTATTTTTTTGGACCAATCCGCCCCTCCTATTCAGATAGGATGGATCTTTTCAAGCTACTTACCAAACATAAAGCGCTTAATAATTCGAACGTCCTCTGAGGAAGAAGCTAATACTGTCCCAAGAGCAGACCTGACCTCATCGGGCAAATCAAAGACCCTTAATCCTACTCTAGGCTTAGCGATTAGCTTATAACCATCGCTCTCAACGTCATAGCTATACAATCCTTTTTTAGCCATCGAAATAAAGGACTGCAAATAGCGTTCACGCTTAACATGAGATTCAAACAAATTCAGATTCTCTTCCTCAACCTCGCACTCAAAAACCTCGGGCAAGGAACAAAAATAATCGAATAAAAGTTCATAACTTAAAATCGATGCGCGAACCGAGTCTGGGACAAACCCATTCCCTCCAGTAGCAAAATGCGAAAGCGCCCCATCCTGATAAGACGCAAACCAATCCAAGTCATTTATCTCTAAAAATTCGTCATCCATCTGCATTACTCAGCTCCAAATATATTTGTGCAGTTTTCGCACCTAGGAACTACCTCTCCTGTACGAGGACGGATAGCAGGTGTGAACTTAATATCGCTCAACCTTAGTCCCGGATTATTTAGGAGTAGCTCATTCGCGGCACGAAATTCGGCACAACGTCCTAACGTGTTCCCACAAGCTGTTTTCACACCCAAACCTCCCAGTTTTTCAGCATACGCCCGTAATTCTGGAGCAATCACATCTGGAATTGATCCACTTGAGGAAGTCACTATCTTCCCTGTTAATGGGTCTACAGCACCAATCACAGTCGGCGGCTTGTACTTACCAAATGTTCCAATATAAAGCTTGAGCTGCTGATTCGCGTCGCCAAGAAGCTTAGACGTTTCCTCGCTAATAGCACCGTTGGCATTCTCATTGTACATATTCCCAGGGTCGAGTCGATGCTCGGGCGTTACGTATTTTCCATCATCCCGCTGCCCGTCCAGCTGGGTCCCACCGGTATTGGTAGCAGGGTTAACAACGCCGCCATTTACGAAACCACCACTGCTCGGATTTACTCCGTTAATCTCAAGAATGGGAGTGATATAGGCCAAATGTTCAGGGTCGAGCTGATGAATCGGAAAGGAGGTGCCAAGCAAAATCTCCCAAACAGCGACGGAAACCCTGATTTGTTGGGCCGCATCCTTTCCAGCCTTCGCACCTGACTCCACCAGCGAATTCGCAGCAATACGCGCCTTCTCCTGAAACGTCGCATCTGACGCTACCAGAACAGCACCGACAGCCACGACGACTGCTTCAGCCGCCACAGGAATCGCCACTAAATTGCTTGCGCCAGTTCTAGGACCGTTCAAGGTCGTTAACAAACTCATAACGATCAGAGCTTTGTTGGGATCATCGCCCGCAATTTGAGTGAGCTTATCAACCAACGCCTGGTTTTCAGGTGCCTGCTCTTTTCCAGTTATACCCGCGATCACTTTATTGATCAGCGCTGCACGGTCTTCCGGATGGCGACTACCCAATTGCCTAACGAAGGCTTTGGCGGCCATCACGTCGGAGACTCTGTCGGGGTTCTTTCCGATGGCAATGTCCGTACCCGCGCTAAAAAGATCTAGGAGTACTTGAATGGTTTCCTCACCCCGATCTCCAAGCTTCTTAGCATCAGTTGTCCATTGCGCAATCGTTGCAGTGGGGTTTGTCACCGCCGTCAATGAAGAGTCAGTGATGTAAAGATCTGTGCGCTTTTCTTTATCCCTGGTGACTTCGTAAGCTTTACTTACATCACGATTGAGGCCTGCGACAACCGAAGCCGCGTCAGCAGCATCTCGAACAATTATCTCCCCCGAACCAACCGTCGCGCGGACCGACTGTTCACGTTCCTTGTCGTACTTCCAGCCCGAAACACTCCAACCGCTATCGCCGGCTTTCCCCTTACCCACTTGGCTTGGGTCTTGTGTGGTGCTCTGACCCTCTTTGTAGGAGCCGCCAACACTCAGGTAGTACCCATGCTCATTATCTTTTCCTGCGATGTCGTTGAACCCAAGCGTCCCTGTATCCAGTTTGAGATTACCGGTGTCTGAAGCGATCAACGCACCATCCAATTGCGTGTGATCCTCTGTGCGGATATCGACCTTGTCTCGCCCAGTGATACGGGTCTGATCTTCTACCCAGTTGGTTTTACCCGTGGTCTGACCATAACCGACTGAACCGCTAACACCCGCGCCCGGGCCAATTGTTACGGTTGCGCTAATATCAAATTCCTTCCCTTTAACCTTACCGGTGTCAGGAACCGAAGAAACGCTCAAATCTCGACCCACGCGACCGGTTATCTGATCCCCGCGCAGCTCAGCGCCGGCGATGTTGGTATCTCTCCCGCTGCCGAAACTCAGACGGTCTCCTGCATATAGGTAGGCGTTCTGTTGCCCCTGCTTCTCCCTTTCAAGATCCCCCTTGCCCATACTGACGCTCACATAGATACCAGCGCCTTCTTGACCGCCCAGGGTGAGTCCTATCTCCCCTCCACCACTGCTTCTAGTACTTTCGCTATTACTCTCATTTTTCGCCGCACCAATATTCAGATCATTTCCAGCTTTTAGATCAATGTCGCGACCCGACCGGGCTTGAGTTCCAATAAGATTCAAGTCATGACTCGCAATCAGATTGATATCTCGCCCTGCATCTACCACTGTGGGTGTCGAAGTATCATGGCTGGCGTCTTCGTCAGCAACACCATGACTCCCACCGATCCCCAGCTTGGCCCCGCCGCTGGTACCGCCATGAATGCCCGCCCAGCTCTGACTCTGAGAGTCATTCTTTTCGATGTTGCCTTTGGCGACATCAAGATTGATATCACGTCCTGTTACGTTGATATCCCGACCTGCGCTTAACTGACCACCAGCGACTGCAACATCGTTACCGGCAGTCATGTTGAGGTCCTTTCCGGCATGGAGTGTCGAAGGCCGATTGGTCACTTCCACTACTTGTTTGCTGGTACTTTCACTACTACTGCCGATTTTCAGGTCTCCCGTAGGACCTGCCAGGAATTGGCCAACAGCATCGACGCCCCTCAGAGTGCTTGAGCCCTTGCTGACATTGTCCTCACCTTTGCCTGCACCACTCACAGCATCCTTCGTGCTGCCATAGTTATGATTGAGCGATACGCTAACCCCATTGCGCTCCTTTTCAAGCTGTTGCTCTACCAACAAACGCTCACGAGCTGCATCAATATTGATATTGCGCCCAGCCTTCAGGTCAATATCGTTGTCCGCCGCCAGATCAGAGCCGCGCTGGTTGATATCCCGCTTGGCCATAATCGCCAGATTTTCACCCGCGCTGATTTGGCTCGCAGCCGCAGTCTGCTGCTCAAGGCGATTTTTCTCGCCGCTGCGATCGGTACCGGCAAAGAACGTGACGCCATTGGCATCACTGGACACCCCAATACCGGTCTGTTTCGACTTGGCCCAATCACGCTCGCTTTTCGAGTTTTGTGCAGCGACTACGTTGACGTCGCGCCCCGCATTGAGACTGACGTCACGTCCGGCACTGATGCCACTGCCCACCAGGTTGATGTCGCGCTCGGCCTGCAGAGTCGCATCGCGATCTGCCATAACCTGGCTACCAACGCTGGTGCTGCTCTGGGCTTCCTGTCCGGCCTTCTTGGCCGAGGAGATCGCGATGAAGCCACCCGAGATTGAACCGGTCTTCTTCTCGTATTTCTCACTACGGCTATAGGCCGTGTCATTGGCCGATACCAGGTTGATGTCACCGGTATCCTTTACCAGCCCTGCCCGCAACTCAGCATCGTTCTCGGCATTAATCTCACTCGCCCGCAAGCGAATGTCATTGCCCGCAGCCACCACCACGTCGTTGCCGGCCTCCAACTCACTGCCTACTTGCGTGGCGGTCGTTTTCAGTTGGCTCTTGCCACTTTTTGAAAGCCCCAGGAATCCAGACTTGGTCTTCTTGCTGTAAGAGCCATGCTCTTCAACACCTGACAGCACCGCGACGTCACCGGTGGCGCCCAGCAGCATGTCGTCACCGGCTTTCAATTGACTGCCGATCACGGTGACATCACGCCCACCTTCGATGTTCATGCCACCGTCGGCTTTCTTGCTAGCGTTGACGGTCAGGTCCTTGCCCGCCTCCACAACGGAAGCCACGTTGGTGCTGTCGTAACTTTCACGCTGCTCGCTTTTGCTGCGCCCGAACGAGCCCTTGCTCTTTTTCGAGTAGAACGAAGCGTCTTCGTCCAGCGCTGACAAAATGCTCAGGTCACGCTGCGCCTCCAAAGCCACGTTACCGCCGCCCGCAACCCGGCTCGCGGTCAGCTCAAGGTCCTTGCCAGCACTCAATGACACATCACCACCAGCTTTCAGCACACTGGAAACCTGGCTGATGTGATCCTCGGAGCGGGTGACCTTCTTGGACTTGCTGGATGAATGCTGCTCGTCTGCTGCAGACGAAATACTCAAATCATCAGCGGCCGAAATACTCAGATCACGCTTGGCATCAATTCGGCTGGCAATAGCGCTGAAATCGCGGCCCGCCGTGACCTTCACATCACGCCCCGCGTCCAGGCTCGCTCCGGTTTGCGTGACGGTTTCAGTGCGGTATCTGCTTCCCATGTCAACGGAGTTGCGTTGTTCTACCGCATCAAGGCGCACATCACGCCCGGCGGTAATAGTAGTATCGCGTCCACTGGCCAGCACGCTGCCGTTGTTAGAGACGTCACGTCCAGCATTGAGGCTCAGGTCGTTAGCCGCTTCAATCCTGGCAGCGCTATCGAGGTAATCGCGACGTATTGAAGTACCGGAGCTGTAACCGGTGGTGGTCACGCTACGCTCGTTGATCACATCGCCACCAACTGCTGTGAGCGTTACATCGCGGCCGGCAATGATCCCGCCTGCCTTGTTGACGATGTTGTTACCCGCCAGTAGGTCCAGACGGTTGCCGGCTTCAATCAACCCGCTGTTGGCCAGGTCGTTTCCGGCCTTGGCCGACAGGTTATGAGTGGCGCGCAGGGTTCCTGCGTTCTCCAGGTTCTCACCCGCCATAAGGCTGATGTCCTGGCCAGCAATCAGGGCGCCGTTGGGGGCCAGGCGATTATCAGCTTGGGCCAGGTACAACACCGGCACCAACACCTTTTCGCCGTTGATCACATTCTCTTCAAGCCAGACGATATCGTGGGTTAGCGCGGCCACTTGCTGACCGGTCAGCGATACGCCCACCGACAGGTCGAGGGCCTGCTTGCTGCGAATGGCGTTATCCATCAGGTGACGGAACACTGCCTCGTCAGAGGCCTGGCCGTCGATAAAGCGCTGCCCGGTACGCTCGACAATCGCTTGCTGGATCAATCGTTGTTCATAAAGACCGTCGCCCAATCGCTTCGCGCTTTCATCCGGGTTATAGCCCAATCCTGCGAGCAGATAATCCGAGCTCATGAACTGTTTGAGGTCAGTCAGAACTGGATTGGTTTCGATCAGGTATTTATGTGGCTTCGAAACGATTGTACGGTCAGGCAAGCCCTGCACACGGTTTAGGGTTTGACCGCTTCCAGGCGTAGAGGTGGCGAGCTGTGTAATGCCCGGAATATTCAGGGAAGGCGAGCTTCCGGCGTTGATGCCACTGGCCTCTCGGGCACCCACTGATACAGGGCGAGAATCCACCGCAATCTGGCTCGCGCCACCCAACTGGATCGTCCTGCCTTGATTTTGAGGCAATGCCTGCTCTCGGTGAGCCAGCTTGATGCTTGCCTCGCTCAGGGTCCAACTTTTTGGCCCATTGCTGCGTTGCGCCACCTGGGTAGCGCTTACTCCACCGCTACTGAGGCGGAACAAGCCGTTCTGCCCCGTCGGCAGAGCGAAGTTAGGCAGCGCTACCGGATTAACTTGCCGCTGCGCCAGATCCGGGGGCAGTTGGGCATTGACGGAGATATCTTTGGTGATGGTCGTGGGCTTTGCTACCCCGTTCTGCTGGCCTTGATTCATAAAAGGGGCTAGGTTTTTGATATCGCCGTTCTGGATAGATTTTGTTGCGTTTATCGAAACAGTCTTACCGGCCTGAATAACGGCAGCCGCCGAGCTACTGGACTGATAGTTTCTGACATCACTCATTAAATTGAGCGCCAAAATGGCGGCTGGAACAGAAACCTCGGGGCCTTGCCCAAAATAGGGATTCAGATAACCGGTCTTGGCACCAGCGCCCCACATCCATATGTCGTAGCATGGGTCGCCGTCACCACCACCACATGACAAGCCGCCATAATATTCCATCGCATATTTAGAGTTACGCTTAGCGTAGATGTCGACAGGGCCATCACCGTTGATACCCGCGAAAAAAGGGGCTGAATGCTTGCGACCTGGTGTCGACTTATAAACTCTTGAGCGCGTAAATTCGCCTGTACTTACAGAATTATTCTCAAAGACATCTGTTTTAAAACTTATATTTCCACCTGAGACGATAGTTGACGCAAAGTTATTGAAACGTCCGACATCAGCATTAAAATCACCTCCCACCGATACCGTCGCCGCTTGCCCAGAGAAAGTAGCCTCAGACACATACCTCTCTTCCACAAAATAATTCATGTAATAACACTTATTGCCATCACAATCAAAAGTAATGTCACCCGACAACAAGCGCTCTTTACCTGCAACACCCTGCCTCTTATTTTCAAAGACCGTCGAAGCAACGGTAAAATCTGCATCCGACTGTATGGAGGATGAGAAATTTACAACGCTATTAGCCTTACCCCCCTGCTGCCCACCAATATTCAAGTTGCCCAGACTGTAAATGGCCGCATTATCATTGTTCAGCAGATCACCGACTTTAATGTCAATGTTCGAACCGCTAAAAATCAGTCCACCTTCATTCAACAACGTTGGTGTCTGCAGCAACAGCGCCTGTGTACTGCCCAACGTTGCATAGTTATTAATAGCGCCGGCACCGACACTCAGCTTCGCCGCAGATGTAACCCGACCGTAGTTGTTGAATGCTCCCGCGATATTGAGGGTTGTATCGCCCCCTCCTGCAATACTCGCAGCGCTGCTCACGTTTAACTGTGCCGCACTCAAGCCCAGTGTCCCGACACTGCTGTAACGGCCTTTGCCGACGTAGTTGCCGGTCAGGGTCAGATCCGCGGTGCCATCACTGGTGATCAACCCATCATTGTTCCAATTGCCACCCGTACCGATAAGGCTGTCGGACGCCAGCAACTGCCCACTGGCGGTTTGATTCAAGGTGTTGACGTTAATCGTCAAGCGCCCGGCCTGGATTACGCTGCTGTTGGTCCAATTGTTCGCAGTGAGGGTCAGACCGCCTCTGGTAACCACGTCACCACCGGCTTGAGTGAGGTTGGCAGTGGCGATATCAAAGAAGCCCTTACCTGCGTGCAACAAGCTGCCGCCCTGGTTCTGAAAGCCACCTACATTTAGCGTCAAATCAGTATTGGAGGTTTCCAACCGGCCGTTACGGTTATCAAACACGCCACCAATCTGAAAGTTGGTTTTTCCACCGCTACCCAGCGCCCGAATTTGCCCTCCCTGGTTATCAACGCTATTGGCCGCCACATTCAGGCTGCCATCGCTTTCAATCACCCCGCCACGGTTGGTGAGTAGCCCATTTGCCGCCAGCTCAACCGCGCCACCGGCAATTTGCCCGGCACTGTTATCCACTTGCTGACCACCTACCCGTACCAAGCCCTTGGCGTACACGCCACCATTGCTATTGGCAAAATTGTTGGCGTTGACCACAGCATCGCCCGCTTGCGCGGCGATGCGTCCACCCTGGTTGTTGATGCTGTTGGCGAGCAGGTTCAGGCGCTGTGCCTGGATGATGCCACCTTGATTATTCAGGCCTGCGGCCAACTGCGCATCCAGCAGGCCCTTGAAGCTGGCTAATGTACCGCCTTGGTTATCAACATCACCGCGGATTTTCAGGCTCAGGCCGGTTTGGCCCTGCACGACACCCTTGGCGTTGTTCAGGCCCGCGGCGTTCAGTTGCACATCGGCGTCCTGGCTGTAGATCAGACCATTGGTGTGGTTCTGTACGACGTCCGATGCCGTGATTGCTACCCGTTCCTTGGCTACAATGGTGCCACGCTCACTGTTGTCTAGGCCTCCGGTAAACAGGGTCAGCAGGCCCTGGCTGGCAATCTGGCCGTCGGCGTCGTTGTAAACCTGGCTGGCACGTTGCAGAAGCAACGGCCCAGCGCTCACCAGCTTGCCGCCGCTGTTGTTGAGGTTGCCGAGCAAGTCGAGGGTCAACTGTCCGTTGCTCGCGAGGGTGCCGCCGTTGTTGGTCAGGTCGGTACCGGTAAAGGTGAAGGCTTGTTGCGCGTTGATGGTGGCCTGGTTGGCCAGGGTGGCCGCTTGTACATCCAGCGTAGTGCCGCTCTCGATCAAGCTGCCGTCACCATTAACCAATGCGCCAGTCACCGACAGGTGTTGCCCGGCGCCGCTGGAAAGCACGGACTTGCCACGGTTATCCAGGCTGGCAGCGCTGACGTCCAGCCGCCCTTGACTGACCAGCGCGCCTTCAGTGTTGTTTTGCAGAGCACCGCTCAGGCGTACATCGATCGCACCGTTGCGACTCGACAGTGTGCCGTGGTCACGGTTATCGAGGCTACCACCGCTGACGTTCAGGCCTTGCCAACCCGACATCAAGCCATTCGCGCCGTTATTCAGGGTGTCTGCGTTGAGGGTCAGTACTTGGCTGCTGATCAGCTTGCCTGCACTGTTATCCAGCGTGCGCGCTGCCAGGGCAAAGCTTTGCTGGCTGGAAATTTCACCGCCTTGGTTGCTGAGATCCCGCAGGTTTTTCAGAGTCAACGGACCATTGGCGAGGATCAGGCCGTTACGGTTGTCCAGGTCATTGTTGTTGAAGTCGACGGTTATGCCCTGCTCACCGACTATCCTCCCCCCTGCCAGTGCCAAGGCGTTGAGGTCGATAGCCATGGCACCTTTGGCAGAGACTTCACCGCCGTTACCGGAATTGAGGCTGGCGGCCTTGAGGTTCAAGGTGCTCCGGCTATTGATCAGGCCGCTGGCGGTATTGTCCAGGGCCATGGCATTGAGAGTCACCGCAGCACCCAGCAGAGTGCCGCTCTGATTGTTCAGGTCAGCGCTGTGCACAGTGACCGCTTGCGCTGCGCTGATAAGGCCTTGGTCGCTGTTGTTCAGCAGACCGGCGCTGGTTAGTTGCAGGTCGCCGCGACTGGTCAGGCTGCCGCCACGGTTGTCCATGGCAGTGGCTTGCGCAGTGAGACTCGCCCCGCCGATCAGCCCCTTGATGTTGGTCAGAGCCTGGTCGATGCGTAGGGTCAGGCCCTGATTGCTCAGCAGCTTGCCGTTGCTGTTATCGAGGTTTTGGGCGGTCAGGCTGAAGGCTTGGCCGCTGGAGATTTCGCCACCGTTGTTGGTGACGTTGGTGAGGTTATTAAGGAGCAATGGGCCGACGGCATTAATCAGACCGTCTTGGTTGTTAAGTTGACCATTGTTCATATCCAAGGACAGGCCGGCATTGCTGAACAACTTGCCGCCCTGCTGGTTCAGGCCCGTAACGCTGGCCGTCATGGCTTTGGTACTGCCGATGCTGCCACCGTTATTCAACTGCGCGGTGGTCAGCGACAACGTATCGCCGCTGTTGAGTCGACCTCCCTGGTTGTTCACCTCGCCAGAAGTAACCGAGACCGGCCCTTTGCCACTGATATTACCCTGTTCGTTATCCAGATCGGCACTGCGAAGGATCAGGTTGCCATCAGTCAACAGCTCGCCACTTTTGTTATTCAGCATGCTGGTGACTGAAACGTTCAAGCCTTGCGCGCTGGATAGGCTGCCCTTGGTGTTATTGAGCCTGTGCGCTTTGACGTCCAGCGTGCCTTCACTGCTTAGCAGACCTTCGCTGTTATCCAAGTCGCCCGCCAGCGTCAACATCAACGGCTGTTGGCTGAACAGCTTGCCGCCGGTGTTATCCAGTGAAGTGCCAGCCAGCGTGAGGCGCTGGCCGTTCAATTGACCCAGGGTGCGGTTGATCACCTGATCTACCGCAAGTTTCAATCCCAGACCCGAGAACACCACACCCTTGTCGCTGTTGTTCAGTTGCAGTCCAGTGATGGTGACATCGGCATTTCCGGTCACTTCACCGGCGCGATTATCGAGGTGGTCGACGTCGAGTTTCAGCGCTTTTACGGCACCTACCAGGCCCTCGCGATTATCGAGGTTCGCGCTGCTGATATGCAGGCCTTCGGTACTGATCAGTTGACCTTTCTGGTTATCAAAACGGTCTGCGTTGACGGTGACCTGGGCCTTACCGGCGATCTCACCGCTACGGTTATCCAGAGTTGCGCTACTCAGCAACAAGGTACCGTCGGCAATCACGCTGCCACGCTGGTTATCGATCAGTTCGGACGCACTGATATCTACGTCGCCCCGGCCGCTGATCAGGCCTTTGAAATTGTTAAGCACCTGACCAACGCGCAGGGTCAGCTCTTGGTTGCTGATGAGTTTACCGTTGGTGTTGTTGAGGTTCTGCGTGGTCAGGGTGAAAGCGTTCTGGCTGGAAATCTCACCGCTCTGGTTGTCGATACTGGCAAGGTTGTTGAGCAGCAGAATCGGGGCGTTGATCAAACCAGCGTTGGTCAACTTGCCGTTGTGCAGGTCGAGAGTGAGCTGCGCGTTGCTCACCAGTTCGGCGCCGCCCAATTGGGTGAGACCGCCGAGGTTGGCGTTCAGAGTACCGACGCTGGCGATACGGCCACTGTTGGTCACGTGGGTAGCCGTGAGGTCAAGGCGCTCGGCACTGATCACGCGACCGTTAAGGCCGTTAGTGAACTGTCCGGTGACAAGGTTCGTTTCTCGCTGGCTTTTAAGCAGGCCCTGGGTGTTGTCAAGGCTCCCGATGGTCAGCGTGAGTCCTTGTGCGCTTTCGACGGTGCCAGCGTTGTTAAGCAGGTCGGCGGTGGTGTTGATATTCAATTGACCAGCGCTGGAAATACTCCCGCTGGTGTTATCGATGCGCTGCCCAGCAAGGGCAATTGAACCTTCGCTGTTGAGTTTGCCGCGAGTGTTGTCCAAGGATTCGGACAACTTCAGTTCCAGTGAGCGCTGCCCACCCAAGGTACCGTCGGTGTTATCCAGTCGTGTACCGGTCAAGCGTACATCCTTGGCAAACACAAGGCCCTTGGCCTGATTAACGACCTCAGACACCGCCAGCTCCAGTGTGGTACCGGCCAACAGTTTGCCCCCGCGGTTGTCGAGGTACTCGCCGCTGAGTTCGAGGTTTTGCTGACTGGAAATTTCGCCGGCGCGGTTATCGATGCTGTCGGCCTTGAGTTTCAGCACTTTTGTCGCCGCAATCAGGCCGCCGTTCCGGTTATCCACGGTGCCGGCGTTGAGGGTCAGGTCGCCCTGAGCAACCAGTTCACCACCTTGCTGGTTCAATACGCCAAGGGTGGCGTCCAGTTCATCTTCGCTGGCGATGCGGCCCTTAGTGTTATTCACGGTCTCCACCGTCAGGCGCACCGGCCCGATGGCGCCGACCAGGCCGCCTTGGTTGCTTAGGGATTGGCCGGTGATTGCCAGTGCCTGCTTGCTGTTCAGCACACCTTCTCGGTTATCGACTTGGCCAACGTGCAGATTCAGGTTCTGGTTGGCACTAACGACGCCGCTACGGTTATCCAGGCGTCCCGCCTGGACCACCATGACCCCCTTGGCCAAAACGTTGCCTTTGGTCTGGTTATCCAGCAGGTCATCGATCCTCACGGTGAGATCACCATCACTGACCAGACGACCGGTTTGGCTGTTGTCCAGGCTTCCTGAAGTGATGCTCAAACGCTGGCCACTGCCCAGGGTTCCACCCTGGTTGGACAGTGCGCCAGTGTTGACGGTGAGGTCGCGACTGGCGATCACCGTCTTGCCGCTGTTGTCGATGGCTTGTGCGATCAAACGCACATCGCCTTGGGCATTGCGGCTATTATCTACGTTGATACCCGCTTCAATAATCCCGCCGTTAGTCAACCGACCGCCTGCGTCCAGAGTGATGCTGTCCCGGGCGGCGAGGGTTTGTCGGTTGCTCAATGCACCCTGGGTTTTAACCGATAGATCGGTGCCGGCATAGACAGCGCCTTGCGTCTCCACGCTGGCCGCTTTTACCGCAATCGCAGTACCTGCCGACGCCTGCCCCATGACCACGTTGCCCGCCGTATCAATCTGGATATCACCACCGGCGACCATGTCTCCCGACAGGCGTACGCCCACGCCTGACTCGGTACCGACCAGCTTGACCGCGCCCACGTACATGCCGCCCAGCGCCGAAGAATCGATCGCCAGGTCCGGCGCCTGGCTGCCGTCCGCCGCTCGCGCCGTGGCGTTCAGGGTGCGTGCGTCTACATCGTTGCGACCGGCCACGATGGTGAGTTTTTTCGCCTGAATCTGCGCGTTAATGGTGGCAGCGCGGGTGATGATTTCGAACTGGTCGACGTTGTTGGCATTCAGGCCGGCGCCGTCGATGGTAACGCTGCCCTTGTCGACCTGGTAACGGCTGATCTGGCCGTTTTCGATCAGCGCTTTACCGGTAGTCAACGTGGCCTGGGGCGTATTGATAAAGCCGCAACCATTGCAGCTGATGCCGTAAGGGTTGGCCACGATCACATGGGCTGACTGCCCCGCCACTTCGGTGTACCCACGCAACTGACTGGGGCTGCCGCCGTTGACTTCATTGAGGATGACGCTGGCGGCGGCACCATTGAAATTCGGGTTGCCGACGATGATCCCGCCCAACTGCGTGGACTGGGTGCGGCTGGTGGCGTTGTTGAGGATCACGCCCTGCTGGCCGACGTTGTAGTCACTGAACTGGTTATGCGACAAACCGCTGCCATTGGGCGCCGCGATGTTGACGATGGGCACGCCGTTACCCGCCTGGCCCAGACTGGTGCCGGGCGCGCTGACCACAATCCCGTCCGCCTGGGCCAGCAACGGCTGCCAGAACATCGCGTTGGCCAGCACCAACGCCAATCCGCGTTTGGGCAGGCCCAAAAAGCTGGAGCGGGTTTTCACGGCTGCGGAAGGTTGGCGCGCAAGGAAAGCGAACTGGCGAACGTCCATGTCAGGTCTCGATGCCCGAAGGCGGTAAAAATTTAAAGGAAGAAATCCAGGCGGAAATAAACCGGCGCTTCACGTTCAGTGATCGGCCCCGGTCGTTCCAAAGAGTGTGCAAAGGTGACTGTGGCGGCGACGTTCTGGCCGCGTGCGAACAGGTCCACGGAGTTGCTGGTCATGCGCCCGTGCTGTTCGGCGTTGTAGCGGTCGCCGCGGATCACGCCCTGGTCGTAACCGAGGCTGGTGCCGTATTCGGTGAACACCGGTTGCAGCCAGGCCCAGGTCACCGGGCGGCTCCAGCGCAGGTCGTTGCGCCAGTAACCACCGCTGTCGCCGGCAAGGCTCTGGTCCCGGTAGCCGCGAATCGACGACTGCCCGCCCAGGCTCATGCGCTGGGGGCTGAACAGCACGTCTTCGCTACGCTGGCCGGTCATGAGGCTGCTGAAACTGAACGACTCGCCCCACAACTTGAACGGGTACAGGTAGCTCAGGGTGGCGGTGTATTTGCGGTAGCGCGCGTCGGCCTGGCCAGGGCGCGGGTTGTGATTGGCCTGGGCGTCGAAGGCGCCGATGCCGTCCTGCATGCCCAGGTCGATGTTGAGGAACGAGCCGCCGATGCGTCGGCCATGGTTGATGCCGAACTGGGCTTCGCTGAGGCGGTTGCTGCTCAGGGCGAGCTTGCTGTCTTCGATGAAGTTGTTGGTGCGCAGGGTGGCCACGCCGGTGCTGAGCGAAGTTTTGCTCAGGGCGTCGCGGTGGATCACGCGCTCCAGGCGCAGTTGGTGGTTCTGGCTGTCGCCCGATTGCTTGAAGTTGAAGCCGCTGGCCTGGGCCAGGGAGCGGTATTCGGTTTCGCTGTAGCTGTAATTGAGGTTCCACCAGCCAAAGGGCAGGTTGTAATTGAGCATCGAGTTGCGCGAGGTTTTCTGGTGATCGCTGACCGCATCGTGGCCGCCGCGCAGCGACAATTGATCCGCCAGGCCCAGCGGGTTATCCCAATCGAAGCTGGCGCCCCACTGCTGCTCGCCGGTGCTGCGTTGGCCGCCGTTATGGCGGGACAGGCCGACGCGCCACGGCTTCTGCGGGGTGTTTTTGACCAGCACTTCACTGCCGCCAACGGCCTTGCCCGGCGCCAATTCCATCTGCGCCTGGTTCGATGGCAAGCGGTTCAACTGGTCGACCATCTGCTCGATCTCGCGCAGGTTGAGCAGGTCGCCCGGTTTACCTGGGAAACTCATGGCCAGTTGACGGTCGGTGATGCCGCTGCCTTCGGCACCCTTCAGCACTTCCAGGCGGCCTTCCACCACTTGCACCTTGAGGTTGCCGCTGGCGAGGTTCTGTTGTGGCAAGTAGGCGCGGCTGGTGACCAGGCCTTTGGCCAGGTAGTGGTCGGTGATGACCTTAAGCAGGTCATTGAGCTGCGGCACGCCGAGGCATTGGCCGATGTAAGGTTTGAGCAGGCGGGTGCGCTCGGATTCGGACAGGGCGTCGGCGCCGGTGAGCTCGATGGTGTTGATCGCGAAGCAGCGGGTGTCGGCGGGTGCCGTCGGCTGGGCGGCGGTGGCGGCTTTACCGGGCAGGTCCTTGAGGTCTTCGAGGCGGCGCTGTTGCTCTTCGAGCAGGCGGTCCTGGCGGTCGCGGATCAGGTCGGTGACGCCTGGCGTGTTCTGCGGGGTCGCGGCTTGCGCCATGCCGGCTGCGCCAAGGCAAACAAAAGCGGACAACAGGCCGAGCCTGGTTCGACGTACCGTACGCCACATCTCTAGATCCCTCTACATGGCACCGTGCCATCAATGGGCGGCGATCATAAGGTGGCGAAATAGTGGCGTCAATTAAATGTACAAATTTGTTCAATGCCAAGTAGGGATCTCTGGGCCCTGCTTTGTCCGAAAAATCAGACAGTATCTTTGAATCAGAACGGTTGTCGCTGAGCTAGAAAAATATCTGCATAGCGGTAAGCTTTTCTCAATCCAGGCTGTAAATCGACCGCGACCGTTTTGCTCGCCAGCCACAGGGCATGGTCGCCAGCCATCCGACACTCGCAAGTGATTCAACGATCGCCATAGGTAGAGTTGACCTTAACCTTGCACACTCGTCATCGTCAGGAATAAGCCCCGACCAACTCATAGCCTATTTGGATGATTAGCAAATCAATCCGCGCCCCACACTCCAGCCGTCGCCGGAGAAACATCCAGATAACGGCCTACAGGCGATATCCATTAATCAGCGAGCGATTCATTTAAACCAATCGGACATTAATTAAACGCCCCCTCTGCTGACCTCTTGATCGCATCGAAAAAATGTTACGACGAGTTTCGAGACTTCGCGATGACGGGTCGAACTAAACGATGGATTTCGTTCAATTTAGTTCCAGCGCACAACGACCTTCCTCGGCTGAACGCGATGCAAGGCGAACCCTCAAGGACTTTTCAACCCCACGTTTAAACCATTTTAGGAGACCATATCCGCGATAAACGCAGGTGCCGAGCGCTGCGTGATACCCGTCAAAAGCTCAAATCTGAAAACGGATCCGATACGCTAGCGTTGCCCATTCAGGGAGGCCATGACCATGCACACCTCGCCTACTCCGCTAATAAAAGCCTATTACCACCCGCTCGAAGCGGCCATTCGCTGGAGCAACCTGCATCCTTTCGAGTCGACGATTTATGAACAATTGAACGGCCGTCTTCGGCTGGATCACACCGATTTCCCACGCTGGCCGAAGCTGATCCTCAACTACGAACGGCTGCTTTTTGCCCTGTTGAATGGCGAGCTTATGTATGGCAAGCAAGGCATTGTTTACGACGATCCACGCCTACTTCAGGACCCGCAGCTAAGCATCGGTGAAGTGCACCTCAAAGCCTGGATGTCCATGCATTATCCTGAGGAAAAGCCTCGTTTTTTGTTCACTACCAACGAGCTCGGTCGTCTCACGCGGCTCGCCACACAACAGTTGCTTAACGACAACAGTGCAATGGCAATCAACCTCAATGAACGCACCAAGCGGTGTGTGCAACTCAAAGAAGAAAATGTCGCGCTGATGCAACGGGTGAAGGGGCTTGAGCAGCAAGTTCAGTCTTTTGATGTCCCCAGCGAGCGCAGCGTTCTGACCTTCCAGCACATCATCGGCGGCATGCTCACGCTGTTACGCGGCACCTCGCCCGGTGGGCAGCGCTACAGCGTATTCGACAGTGACAGCGCGATCATTGAGGTGATGTTGTCCTTCCATCCTGGACGACTCGGCATCACCCAACGCACGCTGCAAAAGCACTTCGCCGCAGCTCGCAGAAGCCTGGACAGTTGAGCACCACCCTCTCGCAGGAATGTGCGTGTGGACGCAGCACATTGGCGGTATCCCTCATCTGACGAGAGCCATTGAATACCGATCATTCCCCAAGAGACACGTGGAGTGATCATGATGACCCAAGAAGTCCAAGCAGAATCCCCCCTCGAGCGACGCGTGCTACGCCGGGTCGATGTCGAACACAAAACCGGCCTCAGACGCTCGCACATCTACGCGCTGATGCGTGAGGGGCGCTTCCCCAAAAACTTCCCGCTGGGCATGCGTGCCGTCGGTTGGGATTCCCGGGAAGTCGATCAATGGATCGCCGAACGCCGTGCCGAGCGCGCGTAATGGGAGGCGGCCATGATTGTAATAGTGGCGCTAAATACCAAGGGTGGCGTGGGCAAGACCACCGTGATCGCCAACCTCGGCGCAATGGCCGCCGATGCCGGCTTGCGCGTGCTGATGCTTGATCTCGATATACAGCCCACGTTGTCTAGCTACTATGAGTTGACTCGGCAAGCCAGCGGCGGCATTTACGAGTTGCTGGCCTACGCAGAGCGCGACCTCGACAGCCTTATCTCACACACCGCCATCCCCGGGCTGGACCTGATTGTGTCCAATGACAACCAGGGCCAGTTGAATACCTTGCTGCTGCACGCGCCGGATGGCCGTTTGCGTTTGCGCAATCTGATGCCGCTATTCGAGGCCAGCTATGACCTGGTGCTGATCGACACCCAGGGCGCGCGCAACGTGTTGCTGGAAATGGCCCTGCTGGCGGCGGACCTGGCCTTGTCGCCAGTCATTCCGGAGATCCTGGCGGCCCGTGAACTGCATCGCGGCACCTTGCAGTTGCTGGAAGACGTCGCGCCGTATCGACGGTTGGGTATCCCCTCGCCGCCGCTGTGCATGCTGATCAACCGGGTTCATCCCGTATCCACCGATGCCCGGTTGATTCAGCAAGCGCTGTGTCAGGTGTTGAAGTGCAAGGAAGACGTCAGAGTTTTGCGCACGATCATTCCGGCGATTGATGCCTATCCCCGCGCCGCCACGCGCCAGTTGCCTGTTCACCGGGTCGAATACCGCAAGCCCTCTTCGCGCATTGCTCCCGCTGCGTTGCACACCATGCGCGCCCTGGCCTGTGAACTGCTGCCGGAGTGGACCGTGCGTTTTGCCCAGGTCACTGGCCGAGGAGCACGCCATGTCCGCTAATCATGTGCCACACCGATTGCGGCGTCTGATACGCCTGGCCCTGCGCGAGGGTTGGCAGGTGGACGTCGGCACCGATTTGCGCCTGACCTTGCGCAAACCCGGTTTTGCGTCGATCCATACCGGCGCGCACAGCAATGATGGGCGACCACCCATCCATCGTCGGCGCTCGCAGAGTGGAGAGGCTCATGACTAAGCCATCGATACCGCAATTGACCGCGCAATTGATGGCCGCGCCCTTTGCACGCAACGAATCATCGCTACCCGAGCCGCTGGTGGACACCCCCCTGCAAGTGACCCTCGAACAAGTGCGACCATTTCACCTTGATCCACGTCGCTCGCCCAATCCCAAATACCAGCAGATCAAGGCCTCGATTCGTCAACGTGGCCTGGACCAGCCACCGAGCATCACCCGTCGTCCGCATGACGAGCACTTCATTATCCGTAACGGTGGCAATACGCGCCTGGCGATTCTCAATGAGCTGTGGCAGGAAACCGGTGAAGAGCGCTTTCACAGCTTTCTCTGCCTGTATCGCCCCTGGACGGCGCGCGCTGAAATCCTGGCACTGGCCGGGCATCTGGCCGAGAACGATACGCGGGGCGATCTGACGTATATCGAGCGCAGTCAGGCGGTGGATAAGGCCCGTCAGTTGTACCAGCAGGAATGCGGGCGTGCACTGACCCAGTGTGAACTCGCCGAGCGCTTGACCGAAGACGGGTATCCAATCAATCAGCCCGCCATCAGCCGCATGGGGGATACCCTGGAATACCTGTGGCCCGCGATCCCCGGCGTGCTGCAGGCAGGCCTGGGCCGGCCACAAATTCGCCGGTTGTTGACGCTACGCAAATCAGGACTGGCTACTTGGCAACGCTACGCGCCAGACAAGCCGGATGACTTTGCAGAGACCTTCACGCGCAGCCTGGCAGGCTGCGATGGGGAGCTGGCGCAGTTTTCCTTTGAGCGGGCCCGGGATGAGTTGATTGGCAATCTGGCCCAGCAGTTGGCCTTGGACTACGACGAGCTGGCGCTGGAATTGGGCGTTGAGGATCTGCGCAAGAACGTGATGAGCCAGATGCTCACGCCTCAAGTGGCGCTTCCCACACGGCTGCCAACTTTTCCAACCGGCGTATCTCCACCGGTACTCGCACACGATGAGCCACCCGCTGCAAAGCCGTTGCGCGAGCGTATCGCCCAACTCGCCAGTTCGATCACTTCCAAGCTTGCGCCCGGCATCGACGTAACGGTGCAGGACAACGGCGTTGAATTGACCTGGCATGGCGCGCATCCAGCAGGCCTTGCACACCCTGTACAGCCGCTTCTGACGTTGCTGAGCACCCTCTGCTCGCACCCCACGGACAACCCGTATGCGGCCCTGCTGTACGGAACGGCTGAAGCCCCGCCAGTATTGGATGATGAGAGCCTGGCGCGTCTGTATCGCCTGGTCCGACTGGCGCGCCAACTGCCGCGCGCGGGAGCATCGCTATGAACGTCCCCCACCCGCTCAACCAGGCCGTCATCGCCCAGGCCCTGCATGACCTGCGCAACGGTCAACTGCGCCGCTGCCTGTCCATCGGTTTTACCGAGGGACAACTGGCCGCCTTAAAGCGTCCGGAACTGCTCAGCGTGCTGTCCAACGCTCAGGTGTGTTGGTGCCGCGTGACGGTCAATTCGGCGGTGGTGCAGCGGATCCTTACCCAGGCCATCGCCGCCAATGAGGAAGTCGCGGCGATTGACCGCATGCTGCGCGCCGGCGCCAGCACCGAGATGATGAGCCGTTATTTCGGCCTGCCCCACCAGGAGGTGGCCACCCGACGCGAGGTGCTGGGCCTGCCCAAACGTCGTGGTCGCCACCCGGCATTGGACGAGGCCCAGGACGTGGAGTTGTGGCGACGCTGGAAACCGCAGCGCGATCAACGCCAGATCGATACAGCTGATGAGACCGCGATGCTGCAACTGGCGCTGGAGATCGCCGAAGACATGGCCCTGCCACTGTCCGTGGTGTGGTCCACGATTCAGGGATGGGTCGAACAAAAGTTGGTGTGAGTCATGCCTCGCCGGCCGGTGGAGCCCACGCCACGCGACGACTTTATCTACAGCGGTCAACTTCACGACTGCGTACCCCGCGCCTTGCTGCTCGACCGGCGCCTTTCCCCCCTCGAACGCAATGCCTGGCAAGTGATCCGCCTGCTGCTCAACGGGGACGGCATCACTGCCCTGCCCACCTACGAACGCCTGCGCCCCTTTCTCACCACCTCCGCCTGTGCGGCCCAAGCCTCCTGTGAAACCGTGGCGCGGGCGCTGACGGTGCTGCGCCTGTGTCGCTGGCTTAGCCTGGCGCGTCGACGTGCGCTGGGCCCCGGCGGACAGTGGCAAGGCAATCTGTACGTGCTGCACGAAGCGCCTCTGAGCCCGAGCGAGGCGCTGCGTCTGGATGGCGAATACCTGGCGTTGCTGGGCCAGTCCTTGAGCCATCCCAGTAAATCCGTGCAGTGGGTGGCCTACGATGCCTTGCAGGCGCTGGCCGAGGACCCACTGCTCGCTTCCGAGGTATTACCCGAGCCTTTGCAGAGGCTGGTCAGCGACCTGGAAGACCCGCAGAACTTTGCGATTTCCGCCCACGCCCAGATCCAACTGCCCAGGGGCGAACCTGCTTCGGATTCCGAAGTACGGCCTGCTTCGGATGCCGAAATCAGCCCTCCTGCTTCGGATTCCGAAGCAGGTCTGCAAGCCCCGAAATCCGCCGGCCTTCGGAATCCGAAGCAGGTGCCTGGTACTGTATTAAGTATGAGTAAAAGCTTTTGTATACCGCGCGCGCGGGATATAGAGGTGCCCGCCCGTTTCGCCGCCCTGCGCCCGCAGGAGCAAAGCGCAGCACTGGCCACCCTGCAGCGCGTCGATCCTGGGTTGCGTCAGGCCGTGCTGGATGAATGGCAGGCGCGCTGCGAGCGCGGTGGCGTGCAGCGGCCCAGTGCCTATCTGTTCGGCATTTTGCAAAAGGCCCTGCGCGGCGACTTTCATCCCTGGGCGGCCGCGCCTCAATCGCCGCCACCGCCCGCAAAGGCGATGCCACGTTCGCCGGAGCAGGAACAAGAGCGGGTCGACAGCGCACAGCGCCATCTGGCCCATCTGCGTAAGTTGCTGGGAATCCGTCGCTGAGGATTTATGTCACTGACATAACGCGGCAATCCGGAGAACGTCTCCTACGCATTGCCCACAGACGCCTGCCTGAAGACCTGCCAGCCTCGGCTCTCCAATGCCCTTTGAGCCCTTAACCCATGGCCGTCATCGACCACGCCCCGCTGGGTCATCTGCGCAGCAACATGCACCTGACCTTGCACACCCACCACGCCATTCGCCTGTGGCAAGGCCGCATGCCCGCCGCTGATCTACATGGCATTTTTGGCTTGGCCGGGTTTGTCACGGTGCTTAACCGTATTCACCGCGACGCAGCCCAGGACGATCCCTACGCCGATGCGTGGCTGTTACGTGTGGAAGCCAAACTCGACAGCACTCGCGCTGCGCTGTTAGACCTGCGCGCCCAGTTGGATAGCGCCCTGAGCCAAGCGCCAGCGGCAATGAGCCTCGGCGACAATCTGAACCAGACACCTTTGCACCTGCCGGTCACCGTCAATGCTCCCATGGCCTTTTTGGCCCTATACCTTCTGGCCGATTACGACGAACTGGTCCGACGCGCCCTGCTGGCCCAGCACACCGCCCTGATCGACCCGCCCTTGCTGGATGACTGGCTGGAAAAAGGCGCGCATCAACTGCGCAGCCTGTTCAGCCTGGTGCAGCCCTACCGTTCCAGCGGTGTTTGCCGCAACGACCTGCTCGGGCCAACCGATAACGCCCTGCGCGTCCGCGAGGCTTTCGGCGAATTGCCACAGGCCGTACTAAACCGGGAGCGGCGCGCCCGCCACGCCCCCGTCATTCGCACCGCTGGGCCAGAGTCCCATCGTGACCTTGAAGCAATGCAGGCGGAGGCGTTTCAAAAATGTACACGCTGAGTCCACTTCCGGCCCAGGAAGCGATTGCCTCCCTAAAGGGCCTTTTCAAGGGTAAGGGGCAACTGCTGACGCTGGCCGAAACCTGCATCGGCCAGCGCGACGAGCTGATGCTGCACGACATGCCTCGGTTGCTCGAACGCGCCCACGTGTCGCCGCTGCACCTGCTGCCGGTGCAACTCAGCCGCCACGGTTCCCAGGCCGGCACCTGCTTTCTGCGCTGGCGCCGTGTAGATCGCAGTGCGATGGGCACTGCCACCTGGCAAGCCCAGTTGCTGGCAGGCCACACACCGGACGCGCTGGTCCCGACATTGCATCGCCTGGAGCAACAACGCCTGCTGTTCAACGCGAAGATCAGCCTGCTGCACGCCATTGCGCAACTGGCGCAAAGCACCGCCAGCAAGCTGGATGTCGCCGAGCGTACCTATCAAAAACGCCTGTCCGCCATCGTCTCGGAGGCTCAATGAGTACCTACTTCATTGGCGAGGGCAATATCGGCGTTGCCCCGCAATACCGTGAATTTGCCCGCGATAACAACGAGCCCCGGCGACTGTTGCGCCTGAGCGTCTACTTCGACAACCCGGTGCCGATCAAGGAGGGTTACGAAGATCGTGGCGGCTATTGGGCACCGGTGGAGCTGTGGCATCCACAGGCGGAGCAATGGCAGACCTTGTTTAAGAAAGGCATGCGCGTACTGGTCGACGGACGCACGGTGCGTGATGAGTGGGAGGATCGCGAAGAGCACCCGCGGGTGACGTTCAAGATCGAGGCACGGCGCGTGGCGATTTTGCCGTATCGCCTGGCTACGGTGGCGTTGCAAGCTCCGCAGGATCTCGCGGATGAAGCGCCTGATACCGCCCTTGAATCATGAGTGGGCATACTCTTCGTTCTATGTCGTCCCTTTCCCACGTCATCCGTCGACACGGGATTGAAGAAGCGCAGCGGCTGCTTTTAGTATTGCTCTCGACGGAGCAAAGACTCCGTCGCCGAGCGGCGGATTCACTTCGATGAACGCCTACTGCACTCGTCGCTCGGCACTGCATTTCCGGGGCCCCGGAGTGTTTCTCCCACATGGGCGCTTTGGGGTCCATTTTAGCGTGATCGCCGGTTTAACGCGGAAGGTCGCTGCTTCTGATTTGCACTGCCCAAAGGTCCCACACTCTCCCCAAACTCCCACCCAGCGTTGCCGTGCAGCACGGCACCCGCCCAGGTAGCCACGATCTTCAAGGCTACGGCGCAGTCCTCCTGTGCTGATCCAACGGCCTGTCCCTAGCGCCTCAGGCCATCATCCCCCTACGGCTACCCCCGGCCGTTTAAGCCTGGAGAATCGTCCATGAATCCACCGATATCGACGCCCGATTGTTCTGACCAGCCCAATGGTCTTCAACATCAGTCGCAGGCGCCTGAACCGTTCTTCGAAGCCTGGAAACAGGCGGTCCTGCTCGCAGGCCCTGGCTACTTCGGCATCAAATGCCGTCGCGATCTCGACATGGCCCTGAGCAAATGGGACCTATGCCCGGACATACCGCTGATCGAAACAGCCATCGGCGCCATGAGCCATGGCGAGCAGATCTTCATTGCCGCACTCGTGAGCTTCTACAACGACCAAATCGGCGGCGAACTGCTGCAGCGCGCCGGTGTGTCTGGCATGGCTGACTTTGGCATTCTTGACTCACAACGCCGATCATTGTTGGCGAGGCTGCTTATTCACTACAGCGGATGGTAAACCCACCGCATGACGGCACCCGACGGGACACTACCCGTCGGGCGGTGTCCCTCCTTCATCACCGCAGGAGATCACCCATGCCTACGTTCAATCACCCCGTGAATCCGTTCGCGCGCGGCTTCAACGATCTACGCATCCAGCGTCTGCTGGCCATTCTCTACGACGCCCAGGCGCCGCTGTGCTACCTGGCGCCGCATCCGGATCAGGAGCACCTGACCGACGATCAGTTCGAGCGCCAAGCCTGCCTGTTCAACCAGCAGCACGCCTGGGTCGAGATCGAGGCAGGCGAACTGTCCAGGCATGCACATGACTATCCCAATCAGGGCATCGTGGTGCATGTCATCCATGCGCTGTACAACCATGACCACTCCCCCGCCACGCTGGTGGCGGACCAATATTCCAGGGCACTGGCAGAAGAATGCGTGCAACAGCTGACCTTCGAGACCGGCCACTACAGCCGCTGCTGGGAGATCAGCAGCACGCACCTGCCCCACAGTGCCTGGTCCACGCTGCAAGCCATGTTGCTGGACGAATGGCCGGCGGGCCTGCTGTTCGAGACCTTTGTCCTGGCTGATAGCCACGCCCTCGGTTTCAAACTGATCTTCACGCCCTGGAGCGACGCGCATTTGCTTGAGTTCGACGGCAGCAGCGCCGAGCAACTGCGTCAGCAGCACCTGAATGCCGGGCTACCGCTGGCGTTGGTTGAAGTGCTGCATCTGGCGGCACAGGCCGATGTGCGAATCCTGATCTTTGATCCTGACGCGACTTGTCTGCCTGGGTTGACCACCTTCGACGACCATCCCTAGCACGTCCTCATGAAGCCCCGAACGCGGGGCTTCATCCTTTTGCCCGAATGAAATCCGCAACACTGCGGGTTCCCTTTGATAAACGTCAGCCGCTCAAACACATAGCAGGCTGGAGCCATGTTCAGCCGACATGCTCGGCAACATGCCCAGGTGGTCAGGATCTACAAGGCCACGGCGCTGCGGCGTTGATCCTTTTGCTCGCACCGCATCCTCGCGCGAGTACCCGCCATCCCGGCGGGCGATGCCGTTCCTCAACACCAGTCGCGAACTGGTATCCGACCCGTGGGGCCACTCCCCTCGGGGTGTCTCCACGTTCTGTCCATCCAAACAGGAGACTGTCATGTCCCAATCATCTGCCGTTGCCGATGAGGCGACTTACTTCGATCTGCACACCCAGGGTTTGGGTTATCTGAACCGGGTCCGCGAAATCCAACCCAAGCGCGGCAAGGCATTTTTGGCCTGCACGCTCGCGGCTCTCAGTGGCCCGACCGAGGCGCCGGAGTATCGCTACTTCGACGTCACTGTCTGTGGTAGCGAAGCACAACGCCTGGTCAAGCAATACGCCGACGCGGTCAAGCAAGGCCAGAAAGTGCTGCTGGGTTTCCGCTTGGGCGACCTGTGGGCCGACCTGTTCCGCTACAGCCGTGGCGAAAAAGTCGGGCAAACCGGCGTCAGTCTCAAGGCCCGCTTGCTGTTCATCAGTTGGATCAAGGTTGATGGCCACCTGGTGTACCAGGCCAAGCCCAAGACGGCCTCCAACGACACGCCTGCAACCGCGCAAGCCGTCCAGTGACCGTGCGCGCTCATCCCTTCGACGCTGTGTTCAGGCGTCAGTCTTATCAAGGAGTCTGCCATGACCCTCAATTGTTCCGCCCCGCAGTTCACGCCGGGCGTCATCGTTACCACCCCTGGGGTCCAAGCGCTGATCGAGCGTGAGGCCTTGAATCCACTCCCCTATCTGCTGCGTCATATCAAAGGCGATTGGGGGGATGTCTGTAGCGAGGACTGGGAAGAAAACCAGTACGCGCTGAAATTCGGCAGGCGCCTGCTGTCGGTCTATAACATCGCGCCTGAGCTGACGTTGTGGATCATCACCGAGTGGGATCGGTCGATCACGACGATGCTGCTGCCTGACGAATATTGAGTGAAAACGACAACGGCCTTCTGTGGAAGGCCGTTTGTCTATGCGGGGCGCGTCCAATGCTGGCGGGTGCATTCGGGTGTGCGGGGCCGGCGCATTTGCCGCTGCAACCTTTCAATCGACATTGCTCAATGGCGCTCTGCATACGAGGGCTTTGGGATGTTTTCAGGTAAAGGTGTTCGAGGGGTTTACTCGCTGGGTATGTGCCTGCTGGCCGGCTGTACGCTGCCCTCCGCACCCGAAGCGATGCTGCCTGCTGAAATCAGCCCAAATGAGACTCCGGTGATTCGGCAAAACCGCTACACCTTGATTGAACTGCAACCGGCTGACGACCAGATGGATTTGCAGCAACAAATCATCGACTTGCGAATTCCCGCCACTGCTGCCACCCGCGTCGGCGACGCGATGCGTTATGTGTTGCGCCACTCCGGTTATCAATTATGCGAAGGCGATCCCGCACTCGCGAGCTTGTGGGCTCTGCCCTTGCCCGCCGCACATTGGCGGCTGGGCCCGCTACCGTTGAATCAAACCCTGCAACTGCTCGCTGGCAATACCTGGCGCCTGGTGGTTGACGACGGTGAAAGGCAGGTGTGCTTTACCCGCACTGTCGAGGTGCTGCCATGAAACGCCCATCGGCGCCACGTGCCGTTGCCGCTCTAGCCTTCATCTGGTTGATGCTGCTCAGTCTCGTCGTGCTTTCACTAGCCGGCTCCATCACCCGTCAGGATGAACAGCGCCGCCGGGATGCACCCGATGCTCAGATTGCCGAACTGCAAAATCGCGCCGCTGCGCTCGAAGCTTTTCAGGCAGCCGTCGAGGCCGCGCCGGCTCATGTGACCGAGCAAAAGCTGCAACGCGCGGGTGATCTCTGGCAGCAGCAAGGAGATGAGCTAAGTCAGCAAGTCGCTATCCACACAGCGCAGATAGCCGAACTGAAGAGTCGGCTTGAGGCCCAGTCGCAACAGCTTGCCAGCACGGCGGCCACCCGACCCAAACCGCGTAAACCCGAAGCCAAGTCACGCCCCGCAACGGTGGCGCCAACGTTCCAGGTGCTCGGCGTCGAATTCCGTGGCGGCCAGCGTTTCCTGGCGATCCAGCCGAATGGAAGCCTGGGTTTGACTCAAGTCCGCTTGCTTAGCCTGGGCGACGCTGAAGGGCAATGGCGTCTTGAGGAACTAACGGCGCAATCCGCGTTGTTTCGCGTTGGGCACCAAACACGGCGCCTGGCAGTGCCGCAGGAGTGAGTCATGACCAAGGGATCCAGGTTTTCCTGCCGATTGAGCTGGGTCATTGCACTGAGCGGCGCCCTGTTTGCCAGTCAGAACCGTGCCAACGCTGAAGACGAAATGACCTCGCGCGCACGCATCAGTCGCGAACAGCGCACGGACGAGCAACGCGCTCAGGATTGGGGGTTGCGCGCCGAAGACTGGGCGCGCTATCGCCAACTGCAACAAGGCCCGCTCGGTATCTACTCGCCCAACCTGGACCCGCTGACCGCCCTCGGCATCGAGGCCCGCAACGACGAGGAACGCCGTCGCTACGCCGAATTGCAGGTTCGCGCCGAATCAGCGCGTGTCGCCAAGGAATTGGCCTATCAACGCGCCTATGATCAGGCCTGGCAGCGTTTGTACCCGACGCTGCTGCCCGTGACATTGCCCGCAGCCACCAGCAGCCCCGTCCGGCAACGCAGGATTGCTCTTTTCGTGGAGGACAACTGCGTGCGCTGCGACGCCCAGGTCAAACAACTGCACCACGCCAACACTGAAATGGATGTGTACCTGGTCGGCAGTGTCAATGACGACCTGCGCTTGCGCCGCTGGGCACAGCGTTTGGCGGTCGATCCGCAACGTGTACGTGATCGGCGCATTACCCTGAACCATGATGCCGGGCGCTGGGAAGCACTGGGGCTGGCGGGTGAGCTGCCGGCGCTGGTGCGTGAGGTGAATGGACAATGGCAACGCCAGTGATCCGTTATTGCGCGTTGTTAGCGCTGATGCCGACCTTGGTCGCCGCGCAGGAGTGGCCACCCTGGGCATATCAACTGGCAGCCGCTTCCGCACAAGTACCGCCAACCCTGCTCTACGCCGTCGCGTTGCAGGAAACCGGAAAAATGCTGCGTGGCCGCACTGTGCCCTGGCCCTGGACGCTGAATATCGCCGACCAGCCACATCGTTATGCGACACGACGCCAAGCCTGCCAGGCATTACAACATGCACTGCAATCCACACCGCAAAACCGTATTGATGTGGGCCTGGCTCAGCTCAACGTCGGCTATCAAGGCGACCGTGTAAGCCACCCCTGCGAGCTCCTGGAGCCCTACCGTAACCTGCGGCTGGCGGCGATGATCTTACGTGAGCAGTACAACAGCAATGAGAGCTGGTTGATGGCGGCCGGGCGTTACCATCGCCCCGCCGGCGGAGTTCAGGCGAGGCGCTATCGACAAGCTGTCGAGCGTTACATGGCGACACTGGGCACCCAATCGCAGAAGAGCACACGATGAAACGCTCCTGGATTTTGCTGTCAGGTGTGCTTGTCGTGGGGAGCCTGAGCGCATTCGCAAATCCAGACACTCGCGCCCCCTTTGTCTACAACGAAGCAGCGCTATTGCCGATACGTTCGTTGTCATTGCAACCCGGCCAAGTACAAGCAAAAACCGTGGATTTGCCAGGCATCACCGCGCTGTTTCTGATCGGTGATGACCCGCTCTCTCTGAGATGGCTGCAACAACGCCTGCCCCAACTGCAAAACCTGGGTGCCGTTGGGCTGGTCGTCAATGTGGAGTCCGCAGCGGCGCTTCGGGATCTGCGCAACCTGGCTCCCGGTGTAAGCCTGACGCCAATGGTTGGGGATGATTTCGCCTCGCGTCTGGGCCTCAGCCACTATCCCGTGCTCATCACCGCAACAGCCATCGAGCAGTGATATGGCTCAAACGGTGGAGGTGCTGCTACGGCCAGCGGTTGAGCTGTACACCGTCGCAGTCTGTGCAGCCAGTGCCACGCTCTGCCTGATTGCACCCTGGTCGCTGGCGCTCAGCCCCAGCCTCGGTATTGAAGCGGCCGCGCTCTTCGCTGTCCTTGGCAACATTCGGCTACGACAGGCCTGGGTAATTCTGCGTTACCGCCGCAACATTCGACGTCTGCCACGCTATGCGTTATCCGATAAGCGCATTCCGGTCAGCCACGAGCGGCTGTTTTTGGGCCGCGGATTTCGCTGGGAAGCCCATCATACCCATCGCCTGCTGCAGACCTACCGCCCCGAATTTCGACGCTATGTTGAAACGCCCCGACGACTGCGATACGCACGGCGACTGGAGCAGCGTCTAGAGTTCGCCCCTAGCCCCTTTAAGCGCTTGGCGAAAGTGACCAGTTGGGATCACCTGTTGAACCCGCTGCGTCCACTGCCTCCCGTCGGTGGCCTGGCGCGTCTGCACGGCGTTGAGCCTAACGAAGAGGATGTCGCCCTCCCTCTGAGCGAGCGCGTCGGCCACACGTTGGTGCTCGGGACCACACGGGTCGGCAAAACCCGCCTGGCCGAACTGCTGATCGCCCAAGACATCCGCCGTGGCGAAACCTGCATCGTCTTCGATCCCAAAGGCGACCCCGACCTGTTGCTGCGCGTTTTCGCCGAATGCCGTCGCGCCGGCAGGCTCGACAGTCTGTACATTTTCCACCTGGGCTGGCCCGCCAGCTCTGCGCGCTACAACGCCATCGGCCGCTTTGGTCGCATTACCGAAGTCGCCAGCCGCGTTGCCGGTCAATTGTCCAGCGAGGGCAATAGTGCGGCCTTTCGCGAGTTCGCCTGGCGCTTCGTCAATATCATTGCCCGCGCCCTGGTTGAACTGGGGCACCGCCCGGACTACCTGCTGATCCAGCGCCATGTGGTCAATATCGACACGTTGTTCATTGAGTACGCCCAGCACCTGTTCGCCCGCCACGCACCCAAGGCGTGGGAAGCCATCGTGCAGATCGAAGAGGGCATCAATGAGCGCAATACCCCACGGCATATGCTCGGTCGCGATCGCCGGGTGGTGGCCATCGAGCAATATCTGACCCTTGTGCCGCTATTCGACCCCATTCTTGAGGGCCTGCGCAGCGCAGTGCGCTACGAGCGCACCTTCTTCGACAAAATCGTCGCCTCGCTGCTGCCGCTGCTGGAGAAATTGACCAGCGGCCCCATCGCTGAACTGTTGGCGCCCGACTATGCCGACCTCAATGATCCACGACCGATCTTCGACTGGATGCAGGTGGTGCGTCAGCGCGCCGTGGTCTACGTCGGTCTGGATGCACTGTCGGACGCCGAAGTGGCGGCCGCCGTCGGCAATTCCATGTTCGCCGATCTGGTCTCGGTAGCGGGCCACGTCTACAAATTCGGGCTGGACGACGGCTTGCCCGCCACGCCTCACCCAAGCCCCTCACCGATCAATGTGCACGCCGACGAATTCAGCGACCTGATGGGCGATGAATTCATTCCATTGGTCAACAAAGGCGGCGGAGCTGGCATGCAAGTCACCGCCTACACCCAGACCCTCAGCGATATCGAGGCGCGCCTGCGCAACCGCGCCAAGGCTGGGCAAGTGGTCGGTAACTTCAATAACGTCATCATGCTGCGCGTGCGCGAAACCGCCACCGCCGAACTGCTGACCAAACAACTGCCCAAGGTAGAAATCAAGAGTATTTCGCCCGTCAGCGGTGCCACGGACGTGTCCGACCCCGCTAGCCAAACCGCATTCACCTCCAACACTCAGGACCGCGTCACCCTCAGCAGTGTGCCGCTGCTGGAGCCAGCGCATATCGTCGCTCTGCCTAAAGGCCAGGCGTTTGCCCTGCTTGAAGGCGGCACGCTGTGGAAACTGCGCATGCCGTTGCCGGCCCGGCAGACAGCTGCAGCCCTGCCAGACGACTTGACTGAACTGACCCAACAGATGCGTCAACGCTACGCTCAGGACCGCCGTTGTGCGTGACCCGATAAGCGTCGCCCACAAACAAGAGACTGCACAGCGCGGTCTGGTCGTATTTTTGTTCACCTTGCCGTTGCGCATCCTGGGTCTATTACTGGGATCGCTATTGTTGAGCCTGATCATCGAACTGGTCGGCATGCAGCTATTTTGGCCGGAACAGGGCTGGCGGCATGCACAGGCGATGATGAATTTTGAACTGCAGCAGTTCTCGACCCAATTCACGCGCAGCCTAGTCGTGCAGGCACCGGGGCGCATCGCCTATCGCTGGGTAACTTGGTTGCATGAAAGTCTGCTGCTGGATACGGGAGTATTGAACTGGGTCGAGCGTGTGAACGCGCAGGCTCAGTTCTCGGATACTCGCAGAGGCTTCAATGCCGTCGTTGCTCAGGCTGTCACGCATCTTGAAAACTACGTCCTGGCGGCGTTCTATGCCTCAGCGACATTCGGCCTGCGGGTATTGCTGCTGGTGTTGACGCTGCCGCTGTTCTTGCTGGCCGCTGTGACGGGGATGGTGGATGGTCTGGTCCGCCGCGATGTGCGGCGCTTCGGTGCCGGGCGGGAATCGGGGTTTGTCTATCACCGGGCGCGGGCACTGCTCATGCCATTGGCCTTGAGCCCGTGGGCGGTGTATCTGGCGTTGCCGATCAGTGTGCATCCGCTGGTGATTTTGCTTCCTTCGGCGTTGTTGCTCGGCATCGCGATCAGGATCACCGTGGCAAGCTTCAAAAAATACTTGTGACGTTGGGCAGCGCAATAGCGGGTAGGCGCCGCGCCTTATTTCTGGCGGCGCGGGCCTGCATTTACCGGCAGCCTCTCTCTCTGTTTTCCAGAGAGGTCATTCATGTTGAAACGCTTCAATCCGCACGTCGCACACACTATTGCGCTTCTGATGGCGCCCTCCCTGTTTTGGGCTCCATGGAGCTTGGGTGTACAGGAAGCACGCCTGGCAGCACTGGTTCGCCAACTCGATGTACTGGAACGCATGACCGAGGACGCCGCTGCGCTTCCCCGTGACGGTAGCGCTCGCTACCACTTCGATTACCCGCGCCTACGTGATGACCTCCAGCGTATTCGCCAAGGCATCCGCGCCTATTTGAGCCCTGAACGTGCCCAGCCTCGCGACGCCATGCCCATGCAGGCTGACTACCGCGTGGAAACGGAGGCCATCGATGAACCTGAGCAATGAGCAAAGCGCAGCGTTCCTGGCGCACGGTGGATTCACACCCGGCGCCGTCGCGGTCCTGTTAATTGGCGTGGTATTCGCCGTGCTGCTGGTGTGGGGCGTGTGGGCAATGCGCACGGCCTACGTCGGCTGGGCCGAGCACAGGCTCTCCCAGCGCCAGTTGCTCGGCGTCGCGATTCGCTTCGCCGCGATGTATGGGCTGTTGACCTATTTTTTGCTGTCCTGAACGAGGCCGTTATGCAGTGTTGCGCCGCTAAATCCCCCTGCACGCGTAGACCGCCGGTGCGGTTGGGGTTGGCTGTGCCCGCCACGGTGTTGAGCGCATTGAACGCCCAGGCCGGTCTGCCGACCATGGAAGACCCGTCCCGCGGCACCGGCGACGGCATTCTGCAAACCGCGCAGAACTACGGCTATGACATCGTCATGCTGGTGGCCTTGCTGGTGATTTCCTCCATGTTTATCGGCGTGTGCTACCACGCCTACACCACCTATTCGGAGATCCACGCCGGGCGCAAGACCTGGGGCAATTTCGGCCTGACGGTGGCGGTTGGCGCGCTGTTGCTGGTGGTCGGCATCTGGTTGCTGACCCAGGCCACCGGCATTTTGTAGGGGATCGCCCATGAACAGCCCTTTGCTGACCGACCACACATTGACCTTTCTGCCCCATCGCCTGAATCGCCAACCGGTGGTGGTGCACGGTTTGACCGCCGATGAACTGTGGGCCTGCACCGGGCTCAGCGCTCTGGTGGGGCTGGCCGTGGGTGCGCCAATCGCCTGGATCGCTCGCAGCGTGGCGATAGCGCCGACCACGATGCTGATCGCGGTGGCTGCGGGCATTTACGTGGGCGGTGGGCTGTTGCGCCGCCACAAACGCGGCCGACCGGATACCTGGCTGTATCGACACCTGCAGTGGGCGTTGTGTCGCCGTTTTCCTGGTTTGGCCCGCTATCTGGACGGTGCCGGGCTGATCTTTTATTCAGGTGCCTGGGGCACGCGGCGGAGCCAACCATGAGCCGCTTCAAAAATGAAGTCTCGCACCTGCAGACCCATGTCCGCACCCTGCGTGCGGGCTGCGCGGCGTTGCTGTTGATCGCGATCCTGTTGGCCGTTGGCTGGTGGAACGCGCCACGGGATTTGACCCTTCACATCCCGCCGGACCTGCGCTCAGGCAGTGTGCGCAAATG
This sequence comes from Pseudomonas cedrina subsp. cedrina, assembly GCF_001983175.1. Lineage (GTDB taxonomy): Bacteria > Pseudomonadota > Gammaproteobacteria > Pseudomonadales > Pseudomonadaceae > Aquipseudomonas > Aquipseudomonas cedrina. The sequence goes on along the minus strand of NZ_MNPW01000013.1, from coordinate 53,021 downwards.
GTGGGAAGTGCCGCCCTCCACGGTGTATGCATTTGCCTTCTACATTTTCCAGCAGCTCAATCGCTGGCCGAGCAACGGGGATGAGGACTATCCGCGTGCCATCCGCGCGCTGTCGAGTTACCTCACGCCCGGCTGCAAGGCGTACCTGGATGACGATGCGGCGCGGCGCCGCGAGAGTGGTGAGTTGCGTCAACGGGTGCGCGGGGTCTACGAAATTCCAGGGCGCGGTTATGGGGAGGCGCCGACGACGCGGGTGCAAGTGGTCTCGGCTGACGACTGGGTTGTCACGCTGGACCTGAACGCCGATGAGTATTTCGGCGCGGAACAGGTCAAGCGCGCGCTGGTGCGCTACTCCCTGAAAGTGGTGCGACTGGACATTGATCCGGAGCTCAATCCGTTCGGGCTGGCATTGGACTGCTTTAGCCAACTGCCGCAACGCATCAACCGCGCCAGCTCAGTATTGCAGGGGGCGACCTCTCCATGAAGGCATTGCTGCTCAGCGGTCTGGGGGTACTTTTCATGCCTGCAACCCACGCAGTGGAGCTGCTGCGCTGGGAGCGCCTGCCACTGGCCGTGCCGTTGCGGGTTGGCGAAGAACGGGTGATCTTTCTTGATCGCAATGTACGCGTCGGTTTGCCCGAGTCGCTGCAAGGCAAACTGCGCGTGCAAATTGCCGGTGGCGCGGTGTATTTGCTCGCGAACGAGCCCATCACGCCCAGCCGCCTGCAGCTGCAGGACGCAGATGACGGGCGGGTGATTCTGCTGGATATTGCCGCAGATCCCTCCTCTGCCGGGGATACGCCCGTCGAACCCATTCGCATCATCGAGCCTGCCCGCCTTAAGCAATCCCTTGACGATGCAGCAAACCCGCCCACACCTGTCCCGGTGACCCTGACTCGCTACGCCGCACAAAGCCTGTATGCGCCCTTGCGGACCCTTGAGCCCGTACCCGGCATACGTGCGGTGCCGCTGAACCGTGACTTGCCACTCGCCACGTTGCTGCCTGAACGCCCCATCGCCTTCCGCGCCCTGGCCGCCTGGCAACTCGAAAACCTGTGGGTGACCGCCGTGCGTCTGCGCAATACCTCACCAGACTGGATCGAACTCGACCCACGCCTGCTGCAAGGCGACTTCGTCAGCGCGACCTTTCAGCATTCCAACGTGGGGCCCAAGGGACAAAGTACCGACACCACCGTGCTGTACCTGGTCACCCGTGACCACGGCTTGGCCGAATCACTGTTACCGGCGATCGACCCGGTAGACGCCGCCAGCAACCTCTCCGGGAGGCGTGGCGATGAAAAGTAATGGCCTGCTCAAATGGCTGATGCTGCCGTTTGCCATCCTCGTGCTGTATGTCGTGGTGAAGCAGGCCGGATCGCCCCGTAACGAGGCGGGGAATAATCCGGTCGACCCGCTTACCCAGAACGAGATGCAAGCCCTGGGCATTGAGGGCGATACCCCCCAGGACACCGTTGCAACCCTGGTGGCCCAGGTCAAACAGCTGCGCCGCGAGTTGCAGGGTGCTCTCCGGACCAACCAGCAGCAAAAGAGCGAAAACGAACGGCTGCGCCAGCGCGAAGACACTCTCGAGCAGCGCATCCAAAACGCGCTGGACGACGGCCGCGATCAAGCCAGCGAATCCCAGCGCCAAACCAGCCAGTTGTTGCAGGACCTGCAACAACGTCTGGACACCCTGTCAGGCTCGGACCTACCGCCCGGCCTTGGCCTGGAGGACGCCGACCAACAGCGCTTCAGCAGCGACCGCCTGGTATGGATCGAGCCCCAGGATGGACGCGACATCAGCCCCTCCCAGCGCAATCCATTGAGTGTGGCCTCTGCACTGAATGCGGCGCAAAAACCGCTGGCACCTTCGGCCGCCCCCCTCGCCACCGACAGCAAGCCGCCGTTGAAACCGGTCTACACCGTTCCGGCAAACGCCACCCTTATGGGGTCGGTGGCGATGACCGCACTCATCGGCCGCGTGCCCGTGGACGGCACCGTCAATGACCCCTACCCCTTCAAGGTACTGATCGGACCGGACAATCTGACCGCCAACGGCATCGACTTGCCGGACGTGGCCGGTGCCGTCGTCAGCGGCACGGCGTCGGGCGACTGGACCCTGTCCTGCGTCCGAGGGCAGGTTCGCTCGCTGACCTTCGTCTTTCACGACGGCACGGTGCGCACCGTGCCCTCCAAAACCACCCAGCGCGAACCCGAAAGCGAACAGAGCAGCGGCAACATGCGCCAGGGCCTGGGCTGGATCAGCGATCCCTACGGCGTGCCCTGCGTCACCGGCGAGCGACGCAGCAACGCCCGGCAGTACCTGGGTTCCCAGGCACTCATCACCGCTGCCGGCGCCGGCGCGGCCGCGCTGATCCAGGGCAACAACAGCACCACCTACCTGAGCCCGGGCAATCCGCTGGGGACCGTGGGCATCACCAGCAATGAAGCGCTCGGCCGCATGCTGTCGAGCGGCGTGCAGGAGATGGCGCAGTGGGTCAACAAACTCTATGGCCAGGCGTTTGCCGCGGTGTATGTGCAGCCGGGCGCGAAGGTGGCCGTGCATATCGAAAAAGCGATCAACGTCGATTACAACCCAAGCGGACGCCGGGTCGATCACCAGCGGGGAGGCAATCAATATGCCGTGGAATTGGACTAGGGTGGCTGGCGTGTGCGGCGCGCTGCTGTTGAGTGGTTGCGCAACCGATGCACAGACGCTGTTGCCCCACGGTGACGCAACGATGCGGGACATCTGGAGCCAGCAAACCGGCGGCCAACCTGGACTGTCGAGTCGAGCACTGCTGGAGGCCCGGCAGACACTGCGCCGACCGCTGCTGGCCGACGACGTGGTGGTCGATCAGGGCGCCTACACCCGCTCTGCGCAAACCGAGATCTATCGCCAGTTCAAGCGTCTGCCCAACCCGGACCTGGTGATGTACGTTTTTGCCCATCTGGCCGGCAGTGAACCGGTGCCGGTACCCGGCTACAGCACGGTGTTTGCGCTGCATCAACGCGTGCACTACGCGTTGCCCGGCGAGCGCGTAGACGATTACTGATGAAAGCATTTCCGCACAAATCACCGACCCCGGCCACGCGCGCAGACGAACAGCGCCTGTACGCCGCGCCGCCGTCGTTTGTCGATCTTTTACCCTGGGTCGAATACCTGCCCGATTCACAAAGTCTGCTGCTGGAAGACGGCCAATCCGCCGCCGCGTTTTTCGAGCTGAGCACGATCGGCACGGAAGGCCGCGAAGCCGAGTGGCTTGAGCAGATACGCGACACCCTGGAAAACGCACTACAAGACAGCTTCGATGAACTGGATCAGCACCCGTGGGTCATTCAGCTTTACGCCCAGACCGAAACCGATTGGGACGGCTACCTGCACGATTTGCGCAGCTATGTTCAGCCACGTGCCCAGGACAGCGCCTTCACCGCGTTCTATCTGCGCTCGATGGCACATCACCTTCACGCCGTGAGCACACCCGATGGGTTGTTCGAAGACTGCACCGTCACCCACCTGCCCTGGCGAGCCCAAAAACGCCGCACGCGCCTGGTGGTTTACCGCAGAGCTCGCGGCGAGCGGCTGCGCTACCGGCGCGCACCTGAAGCAGAACTTTCGACCGTGTGCGAGCGCCTGACGGGGAGCCTGGCCAACGCTGGCATCCGCGCCAGCCCCATGGATGAGGCGGCGATTCATGGCTGGTTAGTGCGTTGGTTCAATCCCGCTGCGGGCTTATTGGGGTCGGATGCTCAAGCACGTCGACGTTTCTTTGAACTGACTGACACTGACTCCAGTGGAGCAGAGGATGCACTGGCAAGCGGCACCGACTTCGCCCAACGCCTGTTCGTGCGCCAACCCCGCTCGGATGCTGCACGCAGCGTGTGGTGGTTCGACGACATGCCCCACCGCGTTATCACCGTGGACCGACTGCGCAGCCCACCCGCCATCGGTCATCTGACCGGCGAAACCGCCAAAGGCGACTCACTTAACGCGGTCTTCGAGCAACTGCCCCAGGGCACAACGTTCTGCCTGACATTGATCGTCACCCCCCAAGACCGGCTGGAAGCGCAGCTCAACCACCTCTGCCACAAGTCGGTCGGCGACACCCTCGACTCACAGCAGACCCGCGAAGATGTCGAACACGCCCGCACGCTGATTGGGCGCGATCACAAGCTGTATCGTGCCGCGATGGTGTTTTATCTGCGCGGTCGCGACCTGGCAGAACTCGACGCCCATGGCCTGCAACTGAACAACGCACTGCTCAATGCGGGGTTGCTGCCGGTGTTGGAAGAGGACGAAGTCGCCCCACTCAACAGCTACCTGCGCTGGCTACCCGGTGTATTCGATCCCGACCTGGATAAGCGCAACTGGTACAGCCAACTGATGTTCGCCCAGCACGTGGCCAACCTGGCCCCGGTGTGGGGGCGCAGCGAAGGGACCGGGCACCCCGGCATTACCCTGTTCAACCGAGGTGGCGGGCTGATCCAATTTGATCCACTTAACCCCCGTGACCGGCAAATGAACGCCCACCTTTTTCTGTTTGGCCCCACGGGCTCGGGCAAATCCGCGACCCTCAACAACCTGCTCACCCAAGTCACTGCGATCTACCGGCCTCGCTTGTTTATTGTCGAAGCCGGCAACAGCTTTGGCCTGTTTGCCGAGTTTGCTCAGCGCCTGGGCTTGCGTGTGCATCGGATCAAACTCGCGCCTGGAACGGGAGTGAGCCTGGCGCCATTTGCCGACGCGGCACGGCTGGTCGACCGGCCCAATGATGTCAACCTCGGTGAGGAGGATCAGGAAGAGCCCGACGAACGCGATGTGCTGGGCGAGTTGGAAATCACCGCCCGACTGATGATTACCGGCGGCGAAGACAAGGAAGAACAGCGCCTGACCCGCGCCGACCGCAGTTTGGTTCGCCAAAGCATCCTGGACGCCGCGCACCTGTGTGCGCACGAAAACCGCGCAGTACTCACCGAAGACATTCGCAACGCCCTTCGAACCCTCGCCAAGCAACCGGATTTACCGGCGCTACGCCGTGTTCGACTTGAAGAAATGGCCGATGCCATGGACCTGTTCTGCCAAGGCAGCGATGGCGAGCTGTTCAACCGCGCCGGCTCGCCCTGGCCAGAAGCCGACATCACCCTGCTCGACCTCGCCACCTATGCCCGAGAGGGCTACAGCGCGCAGTTGTCGATCGCTTACCTCTCGCTCATCACTACCGTCAACAACCTGGCCGAGCGCGACCAGATGCTCGGGCGGCCCATCATCAACGTCACCGACGAAGGCCACATCATCACCAAGAACCCGCTGCTTGCGCCCTACGTGGTCAAGATCACCAAAATGTGGCGCAAGCTCGGCGCCTGGTTCTGGCTGGCCACGCAGAACCTCGATGACCTGCCCAAGGCGGCCGAACCCATGTTGAACATGATCGAATGGTGGATCTGCCTGAGCATGCCGCCCGACGAAGTGGAAAAGATTGCGCGCTTTCGCCGCCTGACCCCCGCGCAAAAAACCTTGATGCGCTCGGCCCGCAAGGAAACCGGCAAATTCTCAGAAGGCGTGATTCTTTCCAAATCGATGGAAGTGCTGTTCCGGGCTGTCCCGCCCAGCCTGTATCTGGCCCTGGCGATGACCGAACCGGAAGAAAAACATCGACGCCACCAACTGATGCAGCAAATGGACATCGACGAACTCGCCGCCGCGATCGCGATGGCCACCCAACTGGACCGCTCACGCGGCATCGTCCCCATGAGCATCAACTTACCTGAGACGGACTAACGGCCATGGAACTTGTCATGCACTTGAATTACATTCTAGGCAAACCCCGCATAGGAATCGCAACCATGGCCAGCAACGCCCTGATCCAGACCCGCATCGACCCGGACATCAAAGATCGTGCGACTGCGGTACTCAACCACCTCGGCCTCACAGTCTCCGACGCCGTGCGCATCCTGCTCACCCGCGTCGCCAACGAAGGAGCCCTGCCCTTTGGCTTCACCGCCGACCCCGTCGCCTACGACGCCTGGTTCCGCGCCAAAGTCCAGGAAGCCCTCGACGACCCCCGCCCCGCCATCCCCGCCGAAAACGTCGAAGCCCACTTCGCCAAGCGCCGCGCCAACGCCCAGCGCAAGCTGTCGGAAGGTGGTGACGTGTGAGGCTGGAGTGGACACCGCTGGCCTTGGACGATCGTGATGGGATCTTTGACTTTATCGAACAGGACAATCCGCGAGCTGCAATCGAGATAGACACGCGTATAGCAGAGCAAACGCAGCGGCTGACGGTGTTTCCGGAAAGTGGCCGGGTTGGGCGGTGTGTTGGGACACGGGAACTGGTGATTGATCGCACGCCGTATATTGCGGCGTATGACGTGCATGATGATCGGGTGCGGGTGCTGAGGGTGTTGCATGAGGCGCAGAGTTGGCCAGAGGATTGGGTGGGGTTGATGGTTCGGTGAGGGGGCTGGGGTGAGTCTGAGTGAATTACCGTAGGCTGGGTTGATTGGATGTTGTCGGCAGATTCTGTTGAAAAAGTCTGCTTCGAATTCCGCGCCAGAAAAGTACGCGTCTGAGATTGAAATCTGAATTTCTGGCAGTAGATTGAGGACTCGGATTTCACGTAGCGGCGTGCAACAGAGGTGTTTTTATCCATTAATATTCGAGTGTTTTGGGAAACCGACTTTTTCAACACAATCGGCCAGAAGCGGCCCACTGGACAGTCCGCCTCCGAATGAGTAGCGTGCAATCGAATATCATCTAGTTAGAGTTAGCTCATGGTTTCTATGGCTGTTCAGGAAGAGGTTCGAAGCCGCCTACGCCGCGCGGAGGACGAGCATGACGTGAAAATTCTTTTAGCGGTTGAGTCTGGCAGTCGCGCCTGGGGATTTGCCTCTCCCAACAGCGACTACGACGCACGCTTCATCTACGTAAATAAACCTGAGTGGTATCTCTCGGTCGGCCTTGAGGAGCATCGCGACGTCATCGAGTATCCGATCATTGACGACATGGACATCAATGGCTGGGATCTACGAAAAGCGCTTAGGCTATTCTGGAAGTCAAACCCAGGCTTTGTGGAGTGGGTGCAGTCGACCATCATTTACGAACACTCTGGATCCTTTCACGAGCGGGCTAAAGAGTTACTGCCGCACGTGTATTCGGTAGAGAGTGGCATCTACCATTATCGCAGCATGGCAAAAACCAACTATAGGGGATATTTGCAGAACCCTCAGGTACCGCTGAAAAAATACTTTTACGTACTGCGCCCCTTGTTATCGGTGCGGTGGCTGGAACAGTTTGATACGCCCGCCCCCATAGAGTTTGACAAGCTGCGCGGTGTTATCGAAAGAGAGCCCGAGCTTCAGCAAGCTATTGATGACTTACTTGTGATTAAGCGCGCGTCTCCGGAGATGGGCCTATCGCCCCAGATCATCCCCATCCAGCAATTTATTGAGCGTGAATTGCATCGACTTGAAACCATCAAGCCGATCCGTAGGGAACGCAAAGAAGTTGAGCCATTACTTTCCGAACTGTTTCGCTCTGTGCTGAAAGAAACTTGGGGGTGAAGGGGGGCGCCGGAACGCTCTGTAGTCGTCAGGCACATCTGGCTACCTACTCACACGACGATGCCCGCCTTCGTATCAAAATGATGTCCATTATGGGTCGATAACTGCCTGTCGTGAAGGGCTGCAATCGGCCAAAAGCGGTCAGTCGACCGATCAGGTAGAGACGGCTCACAGGCGAACATAACATCAGGAGGATAAATAACGCCCGACTCTCGCTTCCAGCAGCTTGATCAAAGCAGGTGCCATGTATTCGTAATCATCCGAAATATTCAGACAGATGATACGTTTATTGGCCAACTCCGAGATGAAGCGAGCAGTCAGTTTCTTTCGATGGATTTGCTCCATAACAAAAATGAGATCGGCCCACCCTAGAAGCTCCTGGCTTACAGGCACATCCGCATCGTTATTGACACCAGCCGATGCTGTCTCAACTCCCGACCAATCAGCAAAAAGTTGCTCGGCGGTCGGACTACGTAGGCGGTTTTTGCCGCAGATGAACAATACATTCAAAGTGGGTTAGCTCCTAACTGCTATCGACGTTCTCTGCCAGTCGCGCGAGACAGAAAGCGACCCAATATAGATAGTCCATGTCGAGCGTAACAAACTGTCGGGATGAATTACTCCCCGGATTGCAAGCGCTCGATAGCTTCGAGAAGCTGGCCGTCGAAGTACTCGGTTTCATCTCGTTCCTAGTCTCTCATGCGACGCTTCGCCTCAATCAGCAAGTGTTCCGTCGCGATATTCTGATTCAAAAAAGTAGCGACCATAAGATCATTCAAATTCTCTAGAGGTGTGTCCCATGCCTCCCTGCAACGCTGAATGAGTCCTGTGGGGGTATCGCCACTCCATGGACCTAAAATATCCGACACTGCCAGAATGGAGGTCATGAGGCTGCCTTTGAGAGAAATTGAAGAACTGGTAATTTCGCACGCTCGGGAGATTGATGAATAGCGAAATCGACCGACAGCTACTGGCCGATAGCTAACGTACGCAACTGAACGCTTCCGCCCCAAAAAAGCGGTCCCTAATCGCCGAATAAAGGCTAAGAAACCTGATCACCTATCACTATGATGGATGCTCCGAAGATTACGTGAGATAACCGGGTAACCTCAGCCAATGCGCGTAATGGGGCAGGCAAATCGAATAGTTTCAGTGGATTTTGGGGACGATATTGCAGCTCATACCCCCTCAACGCCTGGCGTGAATCGCGATGAACGTCCGACCAGTCGTAAGCAAAGAACCCACGTTTAGCAAATTCAACGAAAGCGTTTGCACCAGCCCGGGCAGTGGCCCGATCTACATCGGACACTTTCGGCAAGGAAAGGACAAATTCTTCGGAGTTTTCGACGGAGGGTATCGCGGAATCAGGAACTGGTCCGGGGCCACCTGTAGTGAAGAGCGCAACCTGTCCGAGAGCGTCGGTAGCGACCCATCCAACGTCAAAGTCCTGAAGAACGAAGGGAGCCATTATTTGCACCTACTTTTGAAGAGGGGACGAGTTGATTTCCCAACTCTGCTTACCAGCCCAGAGTCTAAAAGTGCGTAGACAAACTCTCAAAGCGGGAAAAAATTCGAAGGATTTATTTTTCCAGCTTAAAGATCTGCTTCTGGCCGATATCCGCTACCACCCTGAAACTCACGCACTATCTGCACAACCAGCGGCTTCACATATTTCTCAATGGTATCAATCTCCGGCGGATCGTCATGGCGCCCCCACCCCCCCTGATCAAAGGCCTGATAAAGCGAGAAAGCAGGCTGCGGCATGTCATTGGTCATGCCCACATCAACGATGGCAGCGATGAGCCCGTTCATGACGCCATCGCAGAACTCGTAAGTCAAAGCCCCTGCCAAGTAGCCTTCAGCAACCGCTATGGATAGCTCGTTCAGCAGAGTGCGGGGGGCCGCGCCGAATTCCTCGCAGGTGGCAGCAAGATCATTCAACGTTAAACCGTAGGCTTCGGCTTCAACCAAAAGCTTATTGCGTTGGTTCTTTGGCAACCTCCCGTCCACGGTTCCCTTCCACGTTGCGGCTGTCGTACCCGTGTCATTCATAATACTTCCCAGCCAGCAAAATGGCCGCACAGCGATGCCAAACATTGGGTATCGACCTATCTTCTCGGGCAAGTCGGGAACTGGCGTCTGCCCACGAAGCTGCCGCATCGAAAAACGCGTCAACGGACACATTTTCCCAGCCTAGAGCACTTGGCCCATAGGCCGATGAAGGCGATGCCTTTTCAATTAAACGCCCGCTGGCGAAATCTACACCGAGGGCTTCGATAAATCGTATGAACGACGGTTCATCTCTGACGTGCGCCAACAACTCATGAAGATCTACAGGGCTATGCATAGGTTTCCTGGAAGCACTTAATGATTGATCACATGCTGCTGCACTGCATCGTGAACGGTCAACTCGGCTATCCAGGCTTTCAGGCCGGGGATGTGATGCGGAGTGACCGCTTCTGGCCGATTCTGTTGAAAAAGTCGGCTTCGAATTCCACCCCAGAAAAATACGCGCCTGAGATTGAAATCTGAATTTTTGGCTGAAGGTTCAGTACTCGGATTTCACGTAGCAGCGCGCAACAGAGGTGTTTTCATCCATCAATATTCGAGTGTTTTGGGGAAACCGACTTTTTCAACACAATCGGCCGATTTCTGCCGTTCATAAACACATGCCTTCAGTCAAACTCAGCCATCGCATCCATACTCTTTTTGCGCTCCTCGCCTTCTCGCCCCCTCAGCAATCGAATTCTTAGATTAAACATCACGTTCCACTGCCGACATGACGTTGACTTTCAACGCCTCAGGAATAGGCTTCTCTACGTCACAGCTTTCTTGTGACCGGGTGTCGCAACCTGCAATCTCACGAAGGCGCGGCTCAGCGCCACAGCATAGTGGTCGACGCTTTTTTCAGGTTTGACTGCTTTAGCTTTATGGCGGGCCGTGCGGGGCAGGCTACGGCCTGGCCGGTTTTCCTTCGTGTGCCGGTTTGCGACCCCCGTACGGTCTGCCACCCCAAGCTGTGTCGCAACGGCGGGTGGTAGCTCCTTAATCACACGTAGGAGATAAGGAGAATGATCTATCCCCCTTTCACGCCAGGGCACCGCCCGCCAAGTGCCGTAACCAGGCAGCACCTCTTCATCATCCAAAGCCACGCGGAGGTCACCCCATGAACGATGACCTCCCGACCCCAAAAGTGCCTCGTCACCTGTTCGATGTCCGTACAGACCTGACGACCGAAGAAGCCTTGACCAACGCCAGCGAGATGCTCGGCTCAGCCATTGCCCTTGCACATGAAAGTGCCTTCGACTTGAACGAAGCGCAATGCACCAAGGTGCTGGGCATTATCAATCTGGTAGAGATCGCGCATTTGCTGGTGAATCAGGCGCTGGATCACGTGTCGCCTATACATTCAGAATGAAACAAAACCGGCCGCCGCGGTTGTCCGCTGCGGCTTTTTAATCGTCTGGCCAAGCTTGGATTTTTTCCTACGAGCTTTTAGGAAAACATCAACAAAGTCGAACGTAGACCCGTTGCTCACCGCGCAAACGGGGTTGCCGCAGATTCCCTTTCCAACACATCGCTCTCCCGGCATTGGGTTCAACTACCGCTTTCTCTCCTTGGGATAGTGGGTCCGATGCGCCGCCAAATCTGTTTTTCTCTGATCGTCGGTATGCCCTTTTTAATCAATTCGGGCACGTCCAGCGCCATAGATAGCGCCACACTCATCGCCTCGGCGCTTTCGCCTGACTGCCTGGCGTATCGCATCACCGGTGTGTGCTATTGGCTGCGCTGTACGCCTTACGGCTGCAAGGTCAAAACGTCCCCCAAGGTTCGTCATTACGTACCGGATGCGGTGGTATCGAGCTACGCAGCCACGGGGGCCAACCCGTGGCGCGAGGTGGCGCTGATGAGTCCTGTAAACCCTTCGGCCCAGGGCGGCGGTGATAGCACCACAAACCACGCCAATGAAAATGCTCTGCTCAATTTCAAGAACGCTGACGTAATTGGCCACCCCGGAACCTTGGCGTTCAATCGCTTTGTGAGCCAGTTTGGTTATACCTGCGCCGGTGCGGGCCAGCCTTTTACGCCTTACCTGTTGAGCGCCTTCGATTTTCTGGCATGGCGCTACAACGTTCCGGAAATGCTCTACGTCGAAGCACTCACGCCGGGCCTGCGCGAAGTGGGGAGCGGCGGCGATGTATGGGGCAGTGTTTATCCGCGCGGAGGTTTTTTGCAGCAGGTCGATGATTACAAAGCTGCTGCGGTCGTCGCGCAGCGAGCAGGCGATGTCGTTACTCGCAGCGGGCAGCCGCATTTGTATCAGGTGCTGTCGGCCAAATCCAAACCCGGTTATTGGCCAGCGGGGCCGTTGCGTGAGCGCGACGCGGACACCGGCAAGTGGCAGCGGCTGCAACCGGACCTTTCCATGAGCTGCGCCGTGTTCCCGAGTGCGGATGAATTGCCCCAGGCCGAGGATGGCGCCTACGCCTGGGCGCTGTGGCGCCCCTATAGCTGCTGCAAGCGAATGGGGCAGCAGTTTCTGGGGAGCACTGCGCTGGGAGCGAGACAATGAACGGCCGTTATCTCGCTGCCGCGGTGATGCTGTTAAGCCTCAGCGTTGAAGCTAACGATCAGAGCATTGGCGCCAGTGGCAGCGTGATTGGCGACGATGTGCTGTACAGCATCGGCGGCGGTCGGGCGGTGCCGATGGGGCCGGGGGCCGGCATGCGCAGTCTCGGCGTTGGGGTGGGTTGGAACAGCAATTTGATTTGCGGTGACATGAACCTCAACACCACGTTGCAGAACCAGTTGAACGGCATCACCAACGGTTTTCAGTCGATCATGAGCAGCGTCATCCAGAACGCCACCAGCGCCGTTGCCTCGCTGCCCGCGCTTATTATCCAGCGTGCGAACCCCGGCCTGTACAACCTGTTGAGTAACGGCATCCTGCAGGCGCGACTGGATTTCGACCGCTCCAAGTCGACCTGTCGCGCCATCGCCAATCGCATGGCGGATCTCGCCGGAGGCCAGTCCGGATGGGAGCAACTGGCCGAGGGGATGGCGCTGAAAGAAGCGACCAACAAAACGGATGCGGTGGCTGCGATCGAGCAGACTGAGGCCAAACGCGGCAACCGCGGCGTGCCCTGGGTTGGCGGTTCCCACGCGGGTGGCAGTGGGCAGACGCCAATCAAGGTTGTCGCCGACGTGACGCGCGCCGGCTACAACCTGCTGAACGGGCGCAACGTCACGGATACGTCCCCGATCAATGTCGCCAGTTGCGCGGCGCGCTTGAGCTGCCTGAACTGGAGTTCCCCCCAGGCTGCGGCCGACTGGGCCAATCGCGTCCTGGGCGAGCAGGTTCAGCGTACCTGTGAGGGTTGCAGCAAGACCGATAGCACCCCAGGCGCCGGGCTGACGCCACTGATTCAGGACGAGTACGAGGCCAAGCTCAACGCGTTGCAGGCGCTGGTCGAACAGAACGTGCCGACGACACTGGCAAACCTTGAAGCCGCCGGCAGTAGCGCCCTCCCCGTCACCCGTGGACTGATCGAAGCCTTACGCGAGGAACCGGACCAGGACTTGCTCGGCAGGCGCCTGGCCTCCGAGGTGGCGCTGTCGAGCGTATTGGAAAAGGCCTTGCTGCTGCAGCGTACATTGCTGACGGGGCGCCAAGAGCCAAACGTGGCGGCCAATGAGCTGGCACAACAGGCTGTCGCGCAAGAAAGCGATCTACTCACACTGGAAATTCAAAACCTGAAGACTGAGCTGGAGTTGCGTCGCACCCTTGCGGCCAATACCGCCAGTGAAATCCTGCGACGTAATCAGACGCGCATTGAGGGCTCGCGCGGGATTTATCAGGGTGATCCGCAGCGCAATCGCGTCGAGCACATCGAACGCCCAGCCGACGGTGGACGCTAGCATGCGCCCGATCTGGAACAGTGCAGTTCGAATCGCCTTGGTGCTCTGCGCGTTTTTGCTAGTGGAATTGCTGCTAAGTCTTCCCTTCAATGGGTTGCTGCGTGATCCCAATACCGTGACCACCTGGCTGCAAGCCCATGTCAGCGAATTGCTGATATGGCGTCTGTGTCTTTACGCGACAGTGCTGCGCGGCTGGTGCTGGATGCGCGCGCGTCTGCTGCAGAGGGAACCTGAAGCGGCAATGCGTCTGCGCCGTGCCGAAGGGGCAGCGGCCATCGCCCTGTTGCTGGTAGAACTCGTCAACGCTCGGTTCGGCTGGGAGGTCCCGTGACACTGACCACCACCGATTACCTGGAGTATTACCTCACGCTGGTTGGTTGGATCATCAACAACGGCTTGTGGCAGGTGCTGGTCGCGAGTGGCGTGTTTGCCCTGCCCTTTCTCGCCATCATCTTGCAGGAATGGCTGCGCGCCCGTGCCGAGGGAGCCGATGAAGGTAACAAGGGTGTGCTCTCGGCCATGCGCATCGAGAACCGTGTGTGGGTGGCCATCGTGGTGGTCATGTTTGCGGGTATCCCGTTTATTCCGGTGGACTTAAGTACGCTGCAGTTCGACGAAAGCCGCTCGCGCCATTGCCAGGTGCGGGTCGCAGCGCCCAGCGAAACGGGTTGGAGCAGTGCTTTTACCACCCTCAACAATCAGAATGCCGAGGTGCCGGTCTGGTGGTTTTTCATGCATGCGCTGTCCAAAGCGGTGACGGGCGCGGCCGTGGCGTCGATTCCGTGCGGAGTGGATTTGCGGCAGATTCGGATGACTGTCGACAGTGCACGCATCGCGGACCCACTGCTGGCCCAGGAGGTGGCCGACTTCACCCGCGATTGTTATGCGCGGGCGCGGGCGAAGCTGTTTATGAATCGTCCACCCTTGGACCAGGACCAGATGAATGACGTGGGCTGGATTGGCTCGCGCTACTTCCAGCAGGCCTCGGGCTTTTATGACCAGTACCGCTCAAGTACACCGCGTGAAGCATGGCCGTATGACGCCACCCGTGATGCCGGCCTGGCACAGGTGCCAGCTGGCGGCGGTTATCCCGGTTGCATGCAGTGGTGGGCGGATACGGACAAAGGCTTGCGGGCGCGGCTGTTGCAGCAGGTTGATGCGGACATGCTGACGCGACTGGCGGGATGGGCCGGTTTTGTGTCTCGTTCGGAAGTGGATGATGCGGTGATTCGCGCCATTGCGGCGCCCCGCCAGCAGGTGATGAATCGAGGGCAGGTTTACACCGACTATGGTGGTCAGGTTGAAAAAAGCATTTCCAATGTCACCACGCGTGCAGCGGCGGACTTGGGGCTGACGGTGGGGTCGCTAGGGTTCTTCCCGGCGATGGATGTGGTGCGCCAGGCGCTGCCAATGGTGCTGTCGATGTTGAAGATGGCGTTGGTGATTTGCCTGCCGCTGGTGCTGGTGATCGGGACGTATGATCTGAAGACGCTGGTGACCGCCAGTTGCGTGCAGTTTGCGCTGTTTTTTGTGGAGTTCTGGTTTCAGTTGGCGCGGTGGGTCGACAGCACCATTTTGGATGCGTTGTATGGCAGCGGTGCGCCGCAGAGTAATTTCAATGTGTTGTTTGGGTTGAATAATTCGTTTGGGGATATGTTGCTGAATTTTGTGATGGCAATGATGTTTCTTGTGCTTCCCACCTTCTGGGTGCTTACCCTAGGGGTCGCCGGAGTCCGTGTTGGCAATGTTTTACAAGGCATGGCAAGTGCCACTGGAGACGCAAAGTCGGCGGGAGGTTCAGGTGCAGCGGCAGCGATGAAGGTCACGAAATAGAGGTAGCAACTTAATGTCAGTCGTCCTCAAACACATGTGGATCGATGCGAAATTCATCTCGTGTGTATAAGCCGAACCCTGAAATGCCATCCCGCCATTCGGCATCCAAAGTTCGATATGAAAAATCGCTGCGAGCAACGCCTCGACCAATCAACCACAGACCCCACACAATAATCACCAATGCGATAAAGAAGCTGAGCAGGAGAGCCAACGCACATAACCTCAAACACCAAGTAAGGCACTTGGCGCGCATCGTCGGAATACCGAGATCTCTCAGCCACAGACGCGATCGCTGTTCTTGCTGCATCAGACCTCGATAGCCTCTCCCCAGCCAGCATCCGACACGCTCGGCTCTACTGATTTGCGGATGACCGCTCATGGCATTCACCTCTACATGAACGGGTGCACAGCACTCCGTTTTCAAAGGGATTTACAGCAATAAATACCACAGCCATTCCAGGACTTGCGTGCCGTTTATCAGCATAAACAGCCTTAAACGGCTGCCGCAAAGGATTCAACGAAAGGGCTATTCAATGGCAAAGGTCTTGCCAAAAAACGGCTGGATTTGCTTCTCCTTAACACGCTGCGGAGGACAACATGTTCCGCTGGTTTCACCGACAAAAAGGCCACTCCCAGTGCACCCGAGAGCCCGATAACTGGCACCGCCCAGAGCGCGCCACACAATTACTCTCCCCCGCCCATCGCCGAGCATTAATCCAACACATCTGGCAGCACACCGCCGTCTCGCAGGGCCAGTTTGCCACGCTGTACCTTGCCCCTATGAAGCGCTACGCCGAGCTGGTGCAGCATTTTCCCGCTTCCGAGAACCACCACCACGCACACCCAGGCGGACTGCTTGACCACGGCCTGGAAATCGTTCTCTACGCACTGAAGTTACGCCAGTCACACCTGCTACCTTCGGGCGCCTCACCCGAAGTACAAAGCCAACAAGCCCAAGCCTGGACAGCCGCAGTCACCTACGCCGCCTTGCTGCACGATATCGGTAAGCTCGTTACCGACCTGGTTGTAGAAGATCACACCGGAAAACGGTGGCACCCCTGGCATGGCCCGCTCCAAATACCTTACCGTTTCCACCACAACCCGGACCGCCAATACCGTTTACATAGCGCAGCAACCGGTTTACTGGCCGTTGCGGTCATCGGACGCACGCCTTTGGATTGGCTAAGCGCCTATCCCGATATCTGGGCGGCTCTGCTGCACAGCATCGCAGGCCAGTACGAACACGCCGGCATTCTGGGTGAACTGGTCATTCGTGCGGATCAAGCCTCCACCGCGCAGGCATTGGGCGGGAACCCCATGCAAGCCCTTGTCGCCCCCAAGCATGCACTGCAGCGCAAGTTGCTCGATGGCCTGCGCTATTTGCTGCATGAAGTACTCAAGCTCAATGGACCTGAAGCCTCGGACGGGTGGCTTACAGAAGACGCCCTGTGGCTGGTCAGCAAAACCGCCTCCGACAAGCTACGCGCCCACCTGCTTTCCCTGGGCATCGCCGGCATTCCCGAGCGCAACACCACCCTGTTCAACATCCTGCAGGAGCACGGCCTAGTACTGAGCAACACGGATGGAAAAGTCATCTGGCGCGCCACCGTTCAAAGTCCCAGCGGCTGGACCCAAACCTTTACCTTGCTCAAATTGGCCCCGGCACTGATCTGGGAGCTCGACCATCGCCCGCCGACTTTTGCCGGCGACATTCTGGTGGAAACGACCACCCAGCCACCTGAAGCGCCCGCCACAGACAACCCAACACCGGCACTTCCCGCTCAACCGCTGTCGACGGAAATGCGGCCATCACCGGGCGAAAACCACGGTGCACAATTCTTGGACTGGCTACGCGATGGCATCCGTCAGCAGCGTCTGGTGCTCAACACGCCAGTGGCCCTCCTGCATACCGTAGATGGCACCCTGTTCCTGGTCAGCCCTGGCATTTTCCGGCGTTACCTGCACGAGCACCCAGAGATCGCTAAACATGGCCAGGGCGGTGAATCGAACGAATGGCAGGCGCTGCAGAAACAGTTTGAGCAACTGGGCCTACACCGCAAACGAGAAAATGACCTCAATCTGTGGACCTGCGAAGTCTGCGGCCCGCCACCCATAAAGCGACTGCACGGGTATCTGTTGCTTCAGCCTGAGAGGGTCATAGCCGAAGTGGCTTTCGACAACCCTTACCTGCGATTGGTATCAGGGTAGCGAAGAATCAGAGTGCGTTCTGAAGACGTCAAAGCCCTGTGTCGAGTGATCCTAGCCGTGTTCAAGAGGTATTTAGAGAAACCTCTCTCAACAATTGACGGGCCGCCCTATAGACATGATTTTTTATGCTCACGCAAGACGCGAAGTGACTCAACACTCAGAGCCGTCGACTGAAGAACATCCTACTCCGGAAATTATCGATCCACATCAGTCGTTCGGACAGGTCATAAATCGTTTCCTGATGCAGGGTTCAAAACCCTCCAGCGATAACCTGAATCAGATACACCTCGATCAGGAATTACGCTACGCCGCGCAGTCGCAGGCAGATCGCCTGGGCGTGAGTGTCCACTCCTAGGTCAACCAGGTATTGAAGGATTACCTGAAAGGCAACTCTTGAGCGTGAATGTTCATTACCTATAAAACGCCATGCTCATGCAAAAACGCGCGCATTTGATCTGCCGCATTCACTGGTGTTATCTGGCAGGCAAGCCAACCCATACAGGCTGCTGCCTGGATATTTGCTTTTAGATCGTCGAAAAAAATAATCTCTGCTCCGCGGCATCCACTCAGCATCTCCAGTCGCCGATAGATCTCCACCTCTGGCTTGGCGCATTGTTGTTCAAAGGACAGAACTCTCAAGCAAGATAGCGGGATACATTCAAGACGCTTCAAATGTGCCCAATGACTGGCGTTGGTATTAGACAGTAGTGCAATGGTTGCGCTCTTTTTGTGCAGGTGTGCAAGTAACTCTTGCGCGCCGGGTTGCGGCCCTTCAATACGATGATGGACGAACCACGACTCGATATCTGACAAGTCGTATTGCCACTGAAACAAGCGCTTCAAGGCACTGAGGAACGCCGACCGCGTCAGACGGCCGAGCCCGTATAGTCGAGTGAGCCGCGAGTATTCATCAATCAGGGAACCCTCTACAGCAGTGTCTCTCAATCGAACCAACACGTTGCCTATATCAAAACAGACCAGCCGACTCATCTGACACTCTACTCAGCCTCGGTGGCAGTAAAGGTTCGGGAAATCCCCTGTTTCCCTGATGCCGCATCCCTTATCCGAACTTGCGTATTAGCTCTCATAGGCGCGGGAAGTGCATCAACGGAAAAAAATCCTACCTCTGCAATTTCATCGTCTGCAGACCATGGATCGCGTCCAAGGATGGAACACTCGAAAGAAATCACCAGATCTGCCTTGTAAGGCGCTGAATACACACCCACCAGACGACCGACCTGCACGTGATACCCCGTCTCCTCATATACTTCCCGAATCACACCGTCTTCCGGGGTCTCATTATCTTCAAGCCTGCCTCCTGGGGTGGTCCAACCGTAAGGTGGATAATTGCGTCGGACGCACAAAACCTCGCCGGCTTGGTTAAAGATTGAAGCAAATACGCCGATGGTGGTCATGATGGCCCCCTTGAACTGTCTTGAAGGTCGCACGCGCTCGCTCCGGCACACCATTCGCCTGATGGTGCCTCGCCTTGCACATAGGCTGGATTTCCATAGGCCATCTGATTGGCGGGAATGCTACGCGTCACTACCGATCCGGCTCCGACGAATGCGCCCTCACCTATCGTCACATGGCCCAACAACGTGCAGCCACTGCCGACCCTTGAACGGCTGAGAATGCGGGGCGCACATAAAACTTCACCTGCCCGCCAGCGCATTTCATTGTCATTGATCGTCACAACGCGTGCGCCGATCTGTACGTCATTGCCGATGTGGCAACCGCCAGTAATGTGAGTCAAAGCAGAAATCCGAACCTGATCGCCAATCTGTGCCGCTCGCTCAATACAGACCAGATGCGAGACAACACAGTCATGTCCGATTTTTACCCCGGCGCGAATGACACATTGATGTCCGATGACGGTGTTGTGACCTATTTCAACACCCGAACAAATAACGGCGCCGGCTCGAATACGTGTGCCTTCGCCGATCACGGTGACGCCGTAAGATTCGCCGTTGTCTTCGGCGGGAACAAAATGGGCAAACTCAGAAATGCTGACGTTCGGCGACATCTTAATCAGCCCGGAACGCTCAGCCTCATGCAGCGTCATCAATTTGTTCACCATAACTGCCTCTCCCTTAACATCTTAAGCGGCACCGCTTGGCGTCCCAACGATTCGCTGTACAGCGTTTCACCCAGCAGGCCCCGAGCGACTTGGCCACGAAGCACATCGGGGGTCCCATCAGCTATCCGCAAGCCCATCAAATCACGCAGGATTTTTTCCAGGCCCAGATCAGCGCAATAGCCTTCGGCACCGTGAACCAACATCGCCCATTGCACGGCAGCGATCGCGACTTCCAAACTTTCGGCTTTCGCCATCGCGGCATCGACATAGCAGTAGGCACGGCGATCCAAACGTTGCGCGGTGCTCTGTACCAGAAGCCAGGCCATGTGCACCCGTGCTGCATGACGTGCATACTCCTGTTGCAGATGAGTAAAGCGACCGATCGGCCCTCCAAATGCGTGGCGTGCCTGCAGTCGTTTCCTGCTGTAATCAAGAGCGGTTTGCGCGGCACCGATCGCGCAGGCAGCGGCTGAACAACGCCAGTAAGAAAAGTGCGTTGAAAACAGACTGAATCCTTGGCCCTCGCCACCCACACGTAGGTTTTTAGGCACGAATACCTGATTCAACTCCAACGCGCCCCAGGAGCACCCTCGTAAACCGTGCGCCGCGATGTCGTGAATAACGATCCCGTCCGCGCTTGCCGGCACCAGAAAAACCGTTAATCCGCGCTCAAGCATGGCTACATTGGCAAACACAAGGTACAGATCGGCCTGACGCAGTCGAGAGACATATTGCTTACGGCCTGACAATCTATACCCGCCCTGGCACCTGACTGCAGTGGTTTGTATCGATTGAAGATCCGAACCTCCACTGGCCTCAGTGACACACACAGCGGTAAAACTGCTGCCAGAAGCAATACTGCGCAAAAACGGTGTAAAGGACTCTCCCCTCACTAAGCTCAAAAGGCGTCCATGTCCGAGACCGGGGACGTCTCGAAGGTCCAGGCTTAAAGCGCCAAAGAAGCGAAAAACGTCAATCATTTGTGCGGCGCCAAGCGCGTGGGCACCTAGATGACTCAGCGAACAATCCAGCTGACACAGCTCAGGAACGGCCGAGCGCCATTTGAGCGCCGAGTGAAAATCCGGGGTGCCTTTGAGTGCGTCGAAACACTCAATAATTCTAGCGCGCGTATCAACGTCGAACAGTCGATTCAAGTCGGATTCACGAAGTCGAGACATTCCGCCCACAGCCTACGCAAGGTCTGGAAATTGAACATGTGTTCTAAGCCACACAGTTCCATCTGACAAATACATTTGAGGTCTCGTAACGGACCTCCGATGTCAGGTATTGCCCCGCAGAACGGCACAGCAAAACTCAAGCATCGCGATAGCAACACGCCTTTTGCGAAAACGCGTCAGTTCTCAATCAGAGATCTATGTACTCAACCGATCTGCGCTTTTGAGCCGTCAGAATGATTTGGCTATTCGCCCAAACGACGTATAACTCCGAAACCTGCTGCTGCCCCTGCGCGTAGGCATAAAATCGTGTATTCAGGCGCCTAGGTCTGGTACGCCAGTGCGCAGCGCTTGCCCCCGGCTCTATCTGCCGGTAAGGCTCGGCGCGTTCAATGAGGTGTTTTTTGAAGTAATTCTCAACAGTGCTCTGATTGGAAAGGAGATGCATGCCGCCAGGATTCGGGAAAAGCACCGCTGCCAGCTCATTTTCTTGAGCGATGCTGACGGCGACATCGAAAAACGCGTTGACGATGCTATGTACCGTATGAGTAGCCAACATCTCATCCATCGGGTTGATCGCGCGAACGATCAGGCAACGCTTGGTTGGATGGAGCGCCGGGATTGATTCGAAATAGATCATGGCCATCCCCGCAAGCCGACGTTGCACAGGGTCAAATACCACCATATGCGCGTGCCGCTCCTCCTTCCACATGTCCGTGTCATCGCGCGTGCACAGGTTCGCGGCTTGCCTAGCGAAAAACGCTGCCGGATATTTTGACACGAACGCCTGCAATTCAGTGACTTCGTCGTTAGCAGGCATAGCGGTGAACTTGCCCTGCTCGCGCTTCAACCAGCATGCACATGTCGCGAGCACAATTGTTTGGGTGTGTCTGACTGCGGCCTGCAATCTTCCACGGCCAGTTTGCGCCCCAGCCAGATTAGCCTCACCCACCATTCGCTTGGCCAGGCTATCAGCCTGCTCATCGTTGAAGTTCATTACAAACGCCGGCATATGCGCCTCAAGAGCGTCCGGTAAAGTGCTGGTGAACAGCGTGTCGAGCTGCTCCAACCCCTCCGAGATATCAATACTGAAATCCTCCAAGGCAGCTATCTGTCCGAGGTCGGTTTCGAGCCACGATCCGATCAATGAGTCCTCACGACTCGCCGCGAACAGTACACCTAGATGGGCCGCTACAGACTGAGGATCACGCGACTTGTCGTATAGCCGCTTGGAACGGATGGCCTGACACGCGTCGGTGAAGTCCCTTTTTGAACAGATCTTCGCGCTGATCGTCTTGGCCTGAACCAGCGCTTGCAGACTACTGCGCTCAAGGCGCTTTTCCATGCGACGAATCGAGCGCGCCCAGCGCATCGGGTAACCATCCCACAATGTCAATCCAGCCATTTGCGATTCGAAACCCAGGACATTCTTCCACTGTGACCTGACGCTGTGGCTATCAGCCTTGTAGATCATGGATATAGCCTCAACCTCCTGAGGCTGCAGCTCAGCGCCTGATGGTCCGCGCCCCATTAGCAGGTCCTCTACCAACGGCACCAATGCGTCCATCTGTTCTTGTAGCTGCTCAGCTGACGACCACGCATGGCGAATCATGCTCGGCAGCAGGACGCCGCCCGTTTGGTTCAGGATGGCTGGTAAACGAGGCAAAAGTTTTAGGCTCTCGGCCTGAGCTAGAACTTCCCTTCGTTCGTCGTAGCGCTCGCGTGCCGCGTCGTCCGGTTGCTGGTGGCGATAACCGAGGTCCGTTACCACCCGATCATCAATGGCTCTAATGACACAGCTCAGGTTCTCAGTGAAAGCAGCAAAGTGGTTACGACGGAAGGCATCGTCCAGCAGTACACGAGATGTTGAATTCAGGTCCCAGCAACAAAGCGTATGTACGCCACGTGCCTTGTAGTACCAATCCATGATCGCTTTGAATGAGTTCAATCCCTTGTTCTCGACTAAGTACTGCAAAGTGCCAAGTCCAAACCGTACCACGCGCTCCGCTTGGCACAGATGACTGAACTCTGGCATGGGCACGGCGGTGAGCAGATAGTGATACGGTTGGGCGGCCAGAGTGCCAGCACAGCGAATGATCCAGTCAACCAACTCGCGCTCTTTACGCGGTTTACGGTGCCCTTTGATTACAAGCCAAGTCTCAAGGCTCTGGACACCGATGACGGTATACGCACGCTGAAAACCCAGAACTGCCTCAGGGTAGCCATACCCATGTCGCTCAAGCACTGCCAAGTATTCCTGCAATGATCCGGGGCGCGCCAGGTAAGTGCGACACTGCCCTATCTGCTCGAAGCTCAAGCAATATGGAGCACCGGCCAACAGCGCGATCTCGGCGAGCGGTTCGCCCTCTCCCTCTTTTTTGTTGA
The DNA here is from genome assembly GCF_001983175.1 of Pseudomonas cedrina subsp. cedrina. Lineage (GTDB taxonomy): Bacteria > Pseudomonadota > Gammaproteobacteria > Pseudomonadales > Pseudomonadaceae > Aquipseudomonas > Aquipseudomonas cedrina. The sequence goes on along the minus strand of NZ_MNPW01000013.1, from coordinate 29,862 downwards.
GCTCCAATATGAGCGTCTGGCAATGCGCTAGGTCTTCGACGCTCGCGCCCAGAGCAATCAAGTGCTCGACCAACAGTGAAGAAGGCTCGCAGTAATGGTCCAGCATACGCTTGCAGTGTTGAATCTGATCAGCTGAATGGGCCTTAACCACATCCAATACAAAGGCCCAATTTGCGCTGGAAGCTCGCCAAAGCGACTCTCCAATGACCTCGTAGACGGCATCTGCGCCTGCTGTGCCAGAAGCAACAATCAGTTGCAAGTTTACCTGCAGCCGATCTGGGTCTATAGCATCCAGGTCATGACGAAAGATACCCGCTACCTGCTTGCGCTTAACACCATTGGCCAGCAATAGATCAATGGCCTGTTTGAAGGTGCGAAGGGCTTCAGGGGTGATCTCGGGCGCGTGATAGCGCTCTTTCATTTGATAGTCTAGCCAGGCCAGCTCCGATTCTGTCTGCACCACATTGGTCAGCACCAGCAGATTGGCGAGTGGGCCCTTCAATCTGAAGCTGCCATAGCGAGCATAATGTTCGATCCTCGCAAAGCTCTCCACGCCGACCTTACGCACGGCCATGAACCAGCCAGCATCCAGTCTGTCGAGCTGTCTTGCGCGTTCATAGGAGAGCAGCGGCATGCCTTGTATGGCCTGATCAACGGCCGGGGTGTAGCGGTTCAAGCGACACGTCACGACTCGGTCGTAGAAGGTCTCGTAAAGATAAGAACGTCCTTCGTAGGTCCGTGTTTTTGCTAACTGCCTACGCGTGTATTGCCATGTTAGCAAATGTGGAATCAAGAATATCCCAAACTTGCCATACCAGGGCCAGGGCTCTGGCCGGACTAATGAGTGTGAAGCGGGTATACCAAGCATTCGGCGGATATGTATCGCCTTGCCAGGGTCTTCGGCAAGCAGCTCGCTGACATTGTTCTGAACCCAACGCCGCGCAGCTCTTAAGGCAATCCGCTGAGTAAATCTGGAGTGAACGTCGGAACTTTCATCGTAATCGGAAATGGCCAGTCGTTTGACCGCGTCTCGCCCTTGCTCTAAGGCATGGGTACGAAATGCCCGATACCCACTTTGATCACTCATTGTCATTCCTTTTACGTGGCGGTGAGGTCGTGCAAACGAATGCGGTTGAATCAGCTTTGTGGTTGATGGGAAGACTAAAAGCGAAGCCCGTTATTAATGTTTATCACCTCGGTGATGTCGCACCTAATTCGGAAGCCGATAGCACATTTTCACGGATGGGCCAGAAGCTCCGCTAGCTGCTCAGGCCGGGGAGCCTGTTTCTCGAACTCGAGTCGGCCTTGGATAGAATCGCCATTAAACCGGTAGACCCCCCTATAATTAAGCATTCCACCCCACCCCCTGCCATGACGCGATCCGCCATGGGCACTTTTTTCACCAGTAACAACCCACACGATTTCTAACCCTTCTGCGTCCAAAAACGCCCGCATCACATCGCGATCTACAACAGCCGCACTGAACCCGGGCTCGTCAACGGACGGATCTTTAAAAAGAATTCTGCTATCTGCTGTTGCGTATGCAAGGGAGCGTCCTTCCGCCAGACGTAAATGAAGGCCACGCATAAGCGCTGGAGCGGGAACCGTAAGATTGAAGCTTTCCTCAATCGAATAGTCATGGCCTGAGCGCTCGACACGCCAGTCAGCTACCGTCGCTTGCGTGTAAATTGCTTCGTCCGAACCCATCTCGAAACTTCTATCGATAGTGTCGAATGCCGGATGCCAAGGGTACTCGCCAAGGTAGCCATTCCGAGGCATATCGAATGCCGGAAAATGATCCCGATTATCTGCTGATTGGGTTAGAAACTCCGTTAAACGCTCAACATCATCGCGTGCTACCAATATCGATTTAACTTTGTGCCAGGTCATCCGATGAATCACGCGTTCGCCATCTACCATAGCTAGATGATTACGGCCAACATTTGTGTCGAGTACGAGCCAGCGTCGGCCAGCAGGGTCGATTACATCAATCTGCTGTACTGGATCAGGCACGTCTCGCGATTGATCCTCCATCCACGCGACTCGCGATTCGGGCGGATCGTCGCGCCAACGAGAAAAGTGAGGGGACCACCAGGTCGGACCTTGACGATCCGAGTCGCGTTGTTTCGTACGAGTCACAAGGATAGTCGGATCCATCTCTCGTGACCCGACTTGCCAAGGACCGCGAAAGAGCTCGGGATCTTCCTGATAGTTACCACCTACGAGCGAGGTGTCAGAAAGACGTCCGGTCATTTCATGGTAGGCGATCCATTGATATTTTTTACCGATGCGCTCGACTCGGTGCTCATTACGGTCATGGCCCGCCATCTCGCGGTCGAATTCGGCGAAGCGTTCTGGGGTCCATCCAAGTTCATGCGCGCGCCAAGCGACCCAGTGGCGCGACCTATCTCCAGCATATGTTGGATACCCGGCTACGGCTCGCTCGTCCCACATACGGCCGCGCACAAAGCCGGCAGCACGAATACGAAACTCCTCTATCTCTCCCTCGTCCAAAAGACGCTCGAACTCGCTGATAGTCGCGTCTCGCTTTTTTTCGGACGCACGCCGCGCCTCCATCAGTTTTTTGGCTTCGTCGTGAGCTTGACGAAGAAAAAGCGAGAGCCCCGTAGGCATCGAATTGGTGCGAGCTGCAATTTCAAGTACCTGCTCAAACGCCGTGGTACGCGCCGGATGGGTTTTGATCGCTTCCAAGTACCAGGCGTCGTAAATCTCACGCATGGAACGACCATGCTCCGAGCGTGGAAGTAACAGGAAGTCGCCGGCAAGATTATCGATTTTGTAGCGTGCAAAATCACCATCCTCGACTGCAGAACTGCAAATTTCATCACGCAATAAACTGCCGCCATAGTTCTGAACATACGTGCCGAGCGTTTCTTCGGTCACCGTCTCGAGTGCCCTCCCTCCTGGATAAGGAGGCCGAGCGCAATCTAGCGATATGTCCGCCGGCAAAACTCCGCGGCTGGCGGCAAGCTCGACGATCCCGCGCGCATGGTCGCGAACGAGCGCGTGGGTTGGTAGCCGGTCGTTTGTAAACACAGCCGCAAAGGCAACTCGCGCGAGTTCGGCCAGTCCCTCATCGCTGGAATTTCGCGTTGCTGCACCATATGCAGCAGCAAGCACGCGGTCGACGATATAAGCGTCGTCAACATTGGAGAATTTCTCGATCATCTGGGCGGCGAGTTCACGGCGATTTACTAATAGTGTCGCAAGCGCTTTGGTCGCCATATCACGGATCCAACGATGGCTGAGACTAGTGAGCCATGCGAGCGTGATGGCGACTAGTCGAGCGCGCGACAGCTCGATTGGCTCTAGTCCGTTGGCTAGCACCCACTCGATCAATGTTTCAATGGCGCCGTCGCCGTCGCCATCCACGGCGATGTGCGTCACGCGAGTCGACCATTCAATGTCGCGCTCGTACATCGGCAACGGTTGCAGCCAACGGTCAAGATGGTCGGCATTAAATAGGTTGTCAGGTTCAGTGGCGATCGCGAGCAGCGTCTCAAGAAATGCGTCACCTCCAATTACGTCAGCGCATTCCTCAACCAGTTCGAGCGTCCGTTTGGTGAAGGCGTCTTGTCGACGCCACAGCAGACTGAGCTGAAAGGCATGAGCAAGTTCCCAGCGGGCAAATTTGCCGTCGACAACGTCAATGAGTTCAACGCCGTAACGCTCTGGCAGCTGTACAGCCAATGCCTCGGCGATGCCTGCAAACCTGGAGGAATCTCGACCCGCCACATAAGATGCGAGTGGCCCCCCAGTGATGAAAGCTGGCGCAGGATCGCCGGCGCCTACATGAGTATCGAGTAGCCTCTGGGCTATACGATGGTCACTTAACCGCTCGAATGTGAAGCGAACCATCTCGTTGATTTCTTCTCCGTCGCCGACTGGCTCAACCGCGATCACACCTTCGCTTTCGAGCTGGAAGAAAAGGCTTTGTTCAGCGAGACCGTTTGAGTTGTGCAAACATTCAATGATTGAATTCGCGGCGCCAATTGAGAGATAGCCGTTACCCGCAACCATCATCTCTTCCGTGAGCGCCGATAGGACGGCTTCTACACGCTTTAGCCTTGGCGCCAAGCCCATCCGCAAATTGAGCGTCTCGACCACTGCGTTGAAATAAAAATCGAAAACCTTCGACACTCCAGCCAGTCCACGCGGAAGTTCGCTTTCATTACGACGTTCAAGCATGTCACAGCAAGTACGCAGGAACAGCGGGTTTTCAAACTCTGGCGCGAAATGCGGGGCTGCCATTCGAACGATGCCACGCTGGTCGAAGTAGCGACGCGCGGCTTCAGCCGCCCTTCCTGCGAAACCTGGGTGTTCCAAGCGGGGTAACGTGGTCGTATCGAGGTCGCGCACGATATAAGGGATGAAGGTGGAGCGACAGGAGACGAGAACCGCTATATGTTCAAAACGGTCGGCAACAGCGAGGAACGCGGCAAGACGCTCGGACCAAACCGCTACACCATTACGCTCGTTGATCGCATCAACCATCACTAATGCGCGGGTGCCAGCTGCTTCGGCAGCGGAGTCAAACGCACCGAGAATTGCATCCGGAGGAGCATTTGTCAGCCCCAACTGCTCGGCGATCTGTCGCCAAGGTTCCGCATCACTGAACGCTCCACCAAACATTAGGACGGCAGGAAAGCCCTGCGCAACATGATGCTCGGCGACATCAGCCAGCAAGTGTGACTTACCAACGCCCGCCTCTCCGCTCAGCAGCAGGCGGTGTGAATTAGCGAAGTTGGTCGAGGGGGCATTGATTTCCTCGACAACGCGATCGATCACTTCGCGCAAATGTTCGGCAAAATGAAGACCGTCGCGACCACTGTCCTGAGCCGCTCCGGGTTGCCGACGTAGCTCCCAGATTCCGCTCCAACAGCGGTTGAGCGCCGCAGTTGCAATCGCCAATAAAGCGCTCCATTCCCCGAATGGAATGAGATTCGCTGGGCCAAGTGGTGCGCCGCGGATTGCTGCAGATATCGCAGCCATTTGGTCGCCGAGCGCGGTGAAATCTATATCACGTGTTCCCTTCAGCGCAGCACCGATGCTGCGTAGCGAACGATGTCTCGCCTCGTCGAGATCATCAGCCCAACCAATGATCTTGCACGCGAAATCGGGACCTCGTGCGAATGCGACTAACGCCTGACGAATAGGCAGTTCAATATTAAGTTCTGGCGTGTAGCGACGACCGAGAGCGGTACGGGTGATCGCAAACCGGTCTTTAAACCATTCGCACCCAAAATGAGGGAGATCGAACCAATAGGTACGACGCCCCACATACAGTGGATCATTCCGTGAGAGTCGTTCTGTGAGCTGGAAACCGCCCCAGAGTTGGATTTCAACTATACGAGGCGCGATGGAAGTTTGACGCGCAATCACCCAGGCATCCCAGCGATCGCGCTCAGACTTACGGCCTTCAACACGGCCATCAGACAAGTCGAAAGGTATGCATACGATGAAGGTGGCGAGTGCGGGGTGTTTGGCTACGGCGTTTTCAAAGGAGTCTTTGAGCTGCCCCGCTTCGCCGCTACCGAGCTCGAAGAAATACTTGGCCTGCCATCCAGTTTCAGATCCGTTAGGCTCGACTCGATAACATTCAAGTCCTGCGTCGGCACCCGCCCCCTTGCGGTGGAACGGTACGCCACCCTGAGACTCGAGCGCGGCAAATTGGCAGACGAGCTCCTCGAAACCGGCGTGCTGGCTGCCTTGATGTGTGCGGATGGCTCGGAAATCGATCATTGGTGTTGCCATCGGCGGTCCTCAGGTCAGTTACGGAACTCTACTAAGCCGCGATAGTTACGCATATTCAGAGGCTGTAGCAATGATCTCCGAAAGCGCACTCGATACCGGCATCATCAACAGCTTTCATTTCAAAATATTTGGACCTGCAGTGTCCAAGGCCGGCGTGAAACCAGCGTACTCAACGGCTATCTGATTCGAGACGACAAACTAATTTGCAGCCTCCTCCAGCTAACAACAACTTCCTTAATTTGGTTGATTAGCAGATACCGCGCTATGTCAGACCGCCTAAATATTCCGTCGTCGGGCGGTGTATCACGGAAGGGGCGAATTAATCCCTTCCGAGATAAAGTGCTAATTTAGGAATGGCTCGACAGGCACTACCACTCCAAATTTTTCCAACTGCAGGAACTTTGCTCCCAGAATCTCAGCTGGAATCTTGCGCTGCAGAAGGCCGAAGAAGTTTTCATCGTGCGTAGAGATAATAACTTGCTTATCAAACTGCAGGCAGATACTGCGCAAAAGATCAATAGTTGAGAGAATATTGATGGAGTCCATCGACTGGATAGGATCATCGATCATCACGACATCAATCGGATTACCCTTATCATCCTTGGCATGAAGCGCGCCGGCCAGAAACACACTGAGACTGAGAATATTAGACTGAGCAGCACTGAAGTACAATATTGGCGAAATCAAAACCCCGTCTTCGTCACTCACTACAATGTTCAAACCTGGTTTATCAGAGTCAAAATCTGGCTTGAATTCTACTTTCTTAAAGGATGGATGCGGGTCAATTTTTTTGTAGATAACGTTGATGAGATCTTCATAGAAGAAATTGTTAATCAACGTCTTCAGCTGCTCGATCACAGCCAACCGTTCCGTACTCAGAAGCATGTCAACCTGGCTTCGCTGATCTAGCTCCACTTCCAGTTCAGCCAACTCATTTTGAAAGGATAAGCGCTTGATGTAGGGTTTAAAGGACGCCATCAACTCCAACAGCAGTTTGAAACTGTTTTCAGCGGTTTCAAGTTGCTCGGTGCGCAAGCGGCGGGTCTGGAGTTCACTGGTGATCAGTGCCTTGACTTGGTCTAAACGATCCTCGGAGCGAACAACAATCAACGTGGCAAGGCTTTCATAGAAAGCGTTGATTGCGGACTGAGCGCGAGCCAATTCCAGATCAAGCCCATCTTTCTGAGATCGTAGCTGGACAAAACTCACCCACGTCCCATCGGACAGCATCTTCTGCTGGAGTGCACTGCACTGAGTCGTCAGCTCACCAGTAACGGCCTTGGCGTTAGCAAGTTGAGATTCAAATTTACTTTTCTCGACCTGACAATGTTCAGCCAACTGGGCTGAATTGATACCATTATTTACCAAGTACTGAGAGACAAGCAGATAGGACGCTTGAGACTTAAGGGTGTCGCCTTCCGTTGTCAGAACCTGCAAATCTGTATCAATCTGTGAAATCTTTCGATTGAGCTGTGCAATCTCTTCAGACAACTCAGTTTGACGAGTTACAAGTCCGGAACGTTTGAGTGAAAGCTGATCGATCTCGCCTTGAGCACGGGTTAAGAGCTCATCGAGTGCGAGACTCCATACGGTCTTATCGAGTGTGTTGACTCTGTCCTCTAAGGCGCGCTTTTCCACCTCCAGATCAGATTTTTCTCGTTCAACTAGCTCCAGTCTTGCACTCAACTCCTTGATTGTTCCGCGAAGGTCAGCCAACTGCTGCCCATGTGCCTCTTCCGCCACTAGCGTGATAGATTTCACTTCATCGAGCAGTTGCTTACGACGTGTTTCGGACTGTGCGAGGAGCTCCGCGTTTTCTTGACTAAGCCGCGATAGCAGAGTCTGAGATTTAACTTTCAGCCTGAGCTTCTCGGCATCTTCGTGGGGGGCGCTGCACAGCGGGCAAATATTTGACGGCCATGCGCTGAGGTAGTCAAGGCCGGTGGAAATCAAACGTTCGTGCACACCCATCTGGTTAGCCAAGGCTGTTTGAGTCGCATGCACAGTTTTGTCGTGGAGATCAATGGATTCCAACTCAGTAAAACACTTAGTCAAGCGCTCAATTTTCTCTTGACCTAAATATTTTGTGCCTTCAACTGCAGACAAGATAAAGTTTGCAGTAAGTTTGAAACCTGAAACAAGCTTCAGGTTGGCTTGAAGTTGATCCAACTTTGCTGCATCCAAGCGAACCGAAACGTCTTTCTCAGTCGCGCACGATGTGATGTTAGCTCTGCATATATCGGCCCAGCATTATCGATGGAGTTCCTAAGAAATGCAGCGCGATCATCAGCCTTTTTGAGCTCCAGATTAAGATCGCTCAAAGCCTTTGCAAACCCTGACAACTGTGCGGCATGACCTGGTTGGATATCTCCCAGCGTTATTTGACGTTGGGCGATATCATTGAGGCGTGATTCAGACTGAAAGAACACAACAGAATGATTGATTACATCAAGAATATTTGCCGAACGCTGACTTGCTTCCTGGACATCGCTTGTGCTTTTTTCATGAGCGTTGAGCAGTTCCTGATAGCCGCCTGCATCTTTTACGCCCTGATCAAGACGCTCTGAAATAGCTTTCTGATCGATGAGAAATTGGCTATTAAGTTCAATTTCGGGAATCTTTACCAATCTATCAGCAAGAGTGTCAACCGCCCGGACATTAGCTTCACGTTCTACGCTTAACTCATGCTGTCGGGAGACAAGGCTTGCATTCAGTTCGTGTTCAGCCTGCGCGGAAAAATTCTCGTCCGCGAGCAAGATGTTCTCACCACCAGCGTTTAGCTGTGTAGCTAATGCATTGAAACTATAAAAGATGGAGAGGTCAACAGGCTGGTCCAGCTCGGCGATAATGGCTTCACGCTGGGAATCCAGAGCTAGCAGCTCAGATTTGTTATCAAGGATAAGTGCAGTCAATTCCTTTCGGACTTTTTCAGTTTCCCCGCCGAAATTTTCCATAAACTTGGTATAGCGTTCATGCGGCTTCGCCTCTCGGAGGAATCTGTCAATCTCATCTTGACTTAAAATGACACGCCGAAAATAATCGTTCTCGCGACCTTTCTCTCCAAAGCGCAAGTCTCGCCCATTTATGCGAAGCTTTCCCAACTCTCGTTTAAACGGAATAGGCAGCGTAGTTGAAACAACCACCCGAGTTTTAACGTCGTCGTTGACGTATTTATTTCGAAGGATCTCCTGCCCCTTGTCTAAATCTTTGGTCGCGCGGGCGGCGCCTTCATAATTGACTCTATTGTAGTCGCCACCTAAACGCTCCAAATGATTCGTGACTGCCCATTCGACAGCATCATAAAACGAGCTCTTACCAAATCCATTAGGGGCAAATATCGCAACAAAATTAGAAGGAAGATCATCAGCATTCGTAAAATCGAATGTGCCTTCTGATTTCATTTTATAAGCACGAAATGCTTCAATTTCAACTTTTTTGATTTTCATTTTTATTCAGAGATTCTATGATTTCATTTATCATTAACGCGCGCTTTTCCTTGGACTCAATCTTTTGATCTAACGGCGCACCCCGAACAAAGTATTCCAGTGACAATAATGGTTCCCGGGTTTCCGCAACACGAGGATCCAGCGTCAAATCTGATCCTAGGAGCTGCTCTTCCAAACAGCCAGTCAATTGCTCAACCGCGGGCAATTCAGCATACCCATCAATTATCAATTTACGAGCAGAGTATTTGTTGTTCTCGATCTGGTATTTATCCCAAATCGGCACAGTGCCGATCGTCACAAAAGCGATATACACGTTCCACACAGCGAGGTTTCCTGAAGGTTGGTGGTGAACCGAAACAAGGTTTTGGATCACCCGCCAGTTCGCTACGATATCTGACGGTTTTTTACACAGGCAAGCAATACACGAAATATAGGACAGCGAATCATCTGAGCGAAACATGTGAAATTCAATGCCATCAAACTCAGCAGTCAGAAACTCAAAATTGTAATCTTTAATTAATAATTTCATTCAACTTCTTCCTAAGCTCCAGCAGTTGAACCTTACCTGGAGCCAAACTGCGATAGTCAAACTCTTTCTCGATGACGCAGCTTTTGCGCAAACCTTCCAGATGAGTGAGCTTATAGCTGGTGTAAATCGCACTCTCAATTTCATCAATAGAGAATGGGCCTTGGTTCGGGATGGTTGCAATATTGCCAATTACGTTCTTAAGGACAAAGTCTGGAGGAAAGGGTTGCGCTGCAGCATCAGGCGAGGCGACCACGAGGGTGCCGTTTTTGTCGAGCAACTTACGAGCAATTTTGAGAATTTCATCCAAACGGCCAAGCCAGTTGGTGACGTCGCTGGTATACAGCAGACGACGCTTCTTATCGATCCCGCTGATATAGCCGTTATCCGCGACTCCAGCACCGTCCATGAGTGCGGAGATCACCACAAACTCTAAATATGCAATCCACAACTCTCGTGCCTCCAGCACGCTGGACTGCCCCGTGTCTATCAATAACTGGACATCATAGTGCTTCATAATTTCATACGGAGGCGGCATTCCGCTCTCGATTAATGAGTCTGCGAAACCAATTAATGCAGATTTCAGATGCTGAACGTTAGTGGGATCAATCACATTGAATGCGAAAATCCTATCCCGCACTCTCGAAAAGCACTCCATATGTGGCGGAACCATTGGCGCACTTGAATGGAGGGTGATGAGTTCGTTGTATCGTGCGAGACCATGACAATCGACGCGACCAAACTGGTGATCCAAGCGACTGGCCTCCATTTCGAACTCCACGCCCACCAGATACGGGTAATCGTTATCTACATGGTATACACCACCTCCAGACATCCCTTGAATGATGTCCTTGCCCGGGATACCTTCCAGCGCAAGTGTTATAAGTTCGTTAACCACGCTCGCTGAGTGGCCAGTCCAATGCGTAATTGGCTTTGAACTCGCCCTTTCCGCTTCTGGAAGACCCACAAAGGTAAGGTTGGCCAGCGGTGGCAAGTGAGCGGCATTCCAAGATTTCTGCGACAGGCCTGGTTGATGCGTAATTGTTAATATTGCGCAATCTAAGGGCTCCTCCAGACCCTCCTTAGGGAAAACCAAGACGCCCAGCACTTCAATGGGATCCTGATTATGATCTATCACCACATTGTGGGCGCCCTCCTCGAACACGGCGTGCCTGGCCGTGAGCACGTAGGAATACTCTTGCGTCATAGCGTTTACCAGAACACCACTGCCGCCATTAACCATTACGCAGTATGACTGCATGATTTCCGAAACTGTCATATTAGTATCTGATTTCATCATCGAGCACTTCTAGACGAGAGGAGTACTCCTCAATTTCATGAGCCTGTAGCAGGGGAGCGACCACATGATCATAGTTAAAATACACTTTACCCTGCGTAGACTTGATGATCCTGGCTATTGTCCTTTTGTTCGGAAGCCCATGCTTAGACCCATCGGTGGACACTATATAACTCGGTGAATCCAGCAGCTCTAACAAATCGCTACTGGTATTGTATTGACTTCCATGATGCGACAACTTAACAAGATTCAATTGAAGTTTGTTGGTTTCGCTGTACTCATCAGCCCGCAAGCTATCGCATACTACGCCTTCGTGCGCATCGCCCAGAAAAAGCATGCGCTTACCATCTGCTTCGAGTATAAATGCTATAGAGCTGCCGTTGTAAACAGAGGCATCAGGATAAAACTTATCGTCTGACCAGATATCTTGAAGTGTTAAATTATAATCAGTGCCGTGCACCGAGGTTTTTCCTGAATCAACTTCGGAAGGCCATACATGCAACAACTTCACAAGTTGCTCACGACTAGGCGACAATACCTTGAACGTAAAGGGACCAGCTTTATACGTTTGCCCTGCCATTACAAGCGGAGCTCGAACGCAGCCAATCTTATCAAGCAACTCTTCCAGGTCTTTTCCTTGCTTGATCGATGTTTGCGGATTGTCATCAAGCAGCTCAATATTATTTTCAGGTATTTCGGGCATATCAAAATGATGTGTGATCAATCGCGAAGAATTAAACCAGATGGATTTGACCATATCGCCTAGATAACCTGGCTTCTCAAAGGCTTTAATAAGTCCATTGATGTGATCGTCATCAATGTGGGTGAGGATGGCTAGATCGATGTGCTGTCCTTTGACTTTCAAATCATCGAGGGTATTGCACAGCGCACCGGCGTAAAGCTGCCGTGGCCCATACCTGAAGGTCGTAGACGTTCCTCCATCTATCAGCAGATTGAACACCCCGCCAGGCCCCTCATGGCTGACGAGAATGCAGTCTCCATGCCTCGCTTTGAGAACGCGGACGATTATAGCCATCAGGACTCCCTGTCACTGCCTGGCTCCACCAGGCTGTCAAGATGCCAGTAGCATAGGCCCTACGCGGAAGACTTCCAAGGGAAGCGTCCATGCCAATTTCTGGCGTCAGACAACCGACAGAATCTTCCCCGCATTCGTACAGTGGCTAGGCACTAGTCAGATAACAACAGATCTGCACGCTGACTAGGCCCCTCAGTCGGTTGCCGAGCCTGCTGCTCATTAAAAGACTCGGGCATGGATGCACTGAATCGCCTCTGGTTTCGTAGAAACCTCCAAGCCCAGCAAACCAATTACGCAGATGCAAATATTTGGTCGAACACAGCCGATCGGAGTTGTTGCTCTCGACCGAGAGCGGATTAGCTTGCCTTCCGCTACCGCGTGCCACGCCTCAAATCGCTCGACCTACCTTGTCCGCGCTTGCCTCCGGCAACCCGGCCCGGCCTGTCAGATCGAAAGAAATGTAAACCCAATACTCCGTAAGGGTTGGATGGTTCAGGCCGGCTGCGGCGAGCGACTTTGAAATCTGCTCGAGCTCTTTGCTCCCCAGTTGAAAGAAATATTTTGCCTGCACGCCCTAGACACTTCCACTTGGAGCCTGAAAGTAAGCTTCCACACCACTACCACCGCCACCACCTCGCAGACTGCAGAAATCAGGGCCCGGAGGCGCGTCGCAGTTGTGTCGAAAAAGTTGCACCGGAGGGATTCAAAGCTTTCGTTCTTACTTTTTGGAGCACTGCGGATGTTGTTGAAATCGATCGTCGGCATGATCATCCCACTAATTCTTGGATCCAAAGAGATTTTACTCAGCAGTTGGCCCCATCAGGAAATTTATAGGTGGAACTCTTTTCGGTGATCGTTTAAAGAATTGGCTGGTAGTGGGGGGCGAGCCAATACTGGCTCCGACTTCATGCCCCCCAATCATTGAAGCGCTCTGTCTGCCCGTTAAACACCGTACCGTGAAGGAACGATTCACGTTCACCAGGTGTTGTCAACGCATATTGAGCATGATGCGTATGAAGCATTCGCATCAGATACTCTAGCCATTCAGGCCGATCTTCAACTTCTAGATTTCGGCCGTCAGCCCAATCTTCAGGCATGATCTCGTCAAGCCCTTTTGGTGTCGCATCGAAAGTCCCAATACGCGAACGTAGATTCACCGTACAAATTTCAACAATCAAGCCTGTGATTCCGGCGCTCATCAATTGCTCAAGAACTTTTATTTTTTTTGTTGCCGCAAAGCTGGTTGATTTAAGAAGCTGATTATATCGCGGCTTGAAGTAATTAATCAGCGCTGCCTCAGCCAAAGAAACAACTTGATGGCGTTTGAGCGTCACCTTCCTCAGCTCGTTAAAGTGTGCTGAATCCTGCTCGTCAGATGCCTGAGGCTCTACATTAAAATCACCACCATTGCTGATAATGGTTCTCCCATGTTCAAATCGATACAACAACACCAATACCTCCCACTCAGGGAAATACGTGGATGTTTCAGCGAGAATTCTCTGGAACGTCGTATGCGACTGCAACCGGTCCAAGGCTGTCCTGGAACGCTTTCTGCCGATGCCTTGGCCAACGTAGAGGACATCCATGTCCGTGTCTTCAGCTATCAAGGTGCTTTCGGCATTAGCAACGACCACATTGACTGTGATATGACGATCACCAACTGGCGTCATCACCAGCATCGATGCTCCGTTTGCATTGACCGCAACATCTAGTATTTTGGAATCGTTCGGCTCGGCGCACTGGTTGATCTTATATTTGAAGGGGATTGAGGCTATTCCTGTTAGGCGACGCACCAGAAACTCCCCGATGATCGTATCGCCTTCGAACCTGAATTTTTCTGGATTGATAAAAATGCGAAAACGTCGGGTTATCAGATACAGATTGCAGTTCTGAAGCTCAGCTAAAACCGCAGGATTTTCTCTGGCGGTGTAGATGTCAGCCGGAGTGAGCATCGCCGGGTCGCTGGAATATAAATGTGTAGCGCCTTCCATCGAAAAGAGGCGCGTGACGTTTCGGAATTCAGTCATATCTTATCTGCCTTGATATATTTAATAGCGGTGATAGTGTCGCCTCTCGCGGCGATCGGGTGAGCAAAATGGTGTCCATAAACTCGAGTTTGATCTGAAGATTGCCTGGCCGATCGTTACGTCAGGCCTTCACACCGCAACTACAGACCAAACCATTTGTGGTTAACCCAAAGCCAAGACCTCAAAATAACTGTATATACATACAGTTACCATGCATTCATGGCTACGTCAATGCAGTGAGAAAAATTTGGTCTAGGATGCAACTTAGGCAATCGCTCGTCTGGGCCTCGATAGCTGACAGTGGTTGGAGGCACCAACGGCTTTCAGCGTTTGGACTTGTGAGTAACGCCCAGGGCTTGCATGCCCACTTTCCGGCGCTACTCAAAAACGACGCCACACTAGCCCTTGACCACTCACCACCCATGGCTTCTGATCGGCACCGATTGCCCCCCGCCGACTCAACGCTCTGCTGGTGTGTAATCGAGCCAGTTGGAGCGTCCTAGCAAAACTCGCCACGCCCAGACAGTGATTCGAACAACGGACTTCTGCCATTCGGCTCCCGGCTGTTCGTGCACCAACGGCTGTGGCATAGGCGGTCCAGATGGCAACGCGCCGCTGCAATCATGAGTTTGGTCCAGTAGGCTCGCAACAACGGGTACGATCCGTATGCCTATCTCAAAGATGTGCCGACGCAGCGGGCGAGTGAGATTAAAGAGTTGCTGCTACGCAGGTGGCATCCAGCTTAATCATGCAAGTCTGGTTGGCCGGACGCTTGCTTTTCCATTTCACCTCTCCCTGAAGTAGCTTTTTAATAGCACATTAACAGGCCACCAGAGCCAAAGTGGCGATCATCCCCCTCCTCACGCATGTCTCTTATCTGAGGCCCATTTCCCCAAGTTACATTCTGTTGCAAAACTCCTAGCCAAATACTGGCCAAAAGCCATCTCACGCCTACGTTCACAGATTTAGCCGTGAGATAAGAGAATGTCGAGGATTGAACAATAGCCGGTAGTGATGGATGACTTTGAGTCTTGGCTAAATGGTCGCCCGAAGTGGCTGCAGGCTGCTGCGCGCATGATGATCGATGCGAAGCGCCAGCTGAGCGAAGGGGAAATTAAGGAGCTTTCTCGGCTCTTCCAGCTTGAGGCCAAAGGCCAACCTTACCCAGGTTTTCTGAGCATAGTCCTGGACACATTGTCCCAGGCCGCAACCAGACCTCCAGTTAGGATCGATGAAATTCTCGACGTACATGGCCTGAACGCCATTAAGGCCTGAGCCAATCTTCCATTCGGCAACTCGAACCTCGCCGTCATCTACGGTCAGAACGGCACCGGTACGCGCGCATTTTCATAGGGTGACCAGCACGCTCACGTAACTGGTCGCGTCACTGGCGAGGAACAGAGCCGCCTGGGCAATCTCCGCGGGCCGAGCTAAGCGTCAGGGGGCACATGATGCAGCGATCTGGGCCCAGGCTTTCGGCGTTTCGGTGCCGCGGAGCAGCATGGAATTGGCGCGGATTCCCGCTCGCCGCATTCGGTGGTGACCACCTGGGACAGCCCGGCCTTGCTCACGGCATAGGCTGGTCGACCACTTCTCACACCTCGGGCTGGCGCCGAGCGGTGAGCACCAGGCACTCGCCCTTCTCGGCGGACAGTCTCGCCGCAGCGCGACCGATACAGGAGGCGGCACTAGTGATGATGGCAAGCTTTCCTGCGAGTGCGCGGCATCCTTGAGGTTTGCTGGCAAAGCGCAGTATGTCTCTAACCTCGTCCGCCAGCACTCCGACTTTTGCTCCGGATTACCACTTCCCCTTACGCCGCCGCTTCATCGATGTCGACGAGCGGGTTAACCTAGACGGAATTTTTTGACTGAAGAAACAGGCTATGGAAAAGGAACTTCCTTTCATCCCGCGTACCCTGGTGCACCAACATGGGCGCCACGCCCCCCTTCGTGATAGTGAACTTGACCCACATCAAGCCCCAATAGTGATACTGGGCGAGGCTGGGATGGGGAAAAGCCGCTTGCTCGCACAGCTGGCCTCACAAGCAGGTTGGCAAATCGTGCGAGCCGACGAGATCGAGCTGGTTGGCAACGTTGCCTCGACAGTCATGCTGATAGATGCGCTCGACGAGACAACAGACGCTGCCGACAATGCGCTGAAGGCGGTTTTGCAGGAACTGAAGAGACGCAGCTGCCCGCCCTTCATTATTTCCTGCCGTGCCTCGGATTGGTCGCACGCAAAGCATGCACGCTGGATCCAGGCCGCCTACGGCAAGGAACCAACCGAGTTGCGCCTGCAACCACTCGATGACGAAGGTATCCAAGCACTCTTGCGTGCATACCTTCCCTCTGAGCAGGTCATCACGCTTCTGTCACACCTCGAGCGCTTCGGCCTCACCCACTGGCTTGGCAATCCACATACGCTGAAACTGATTGCCGAAAGCGCCAAGCATGGCAAACTGCCCGTCAGTCGCTCCGAGCTGTTCCGACACGCAGTGGAACAACTTGTGAGCGAACATAATGATCTGAAGACAAACAAAGCGTTCGCCATCAAGGACGCCGTCGAGCTGGCCGGTGCAGTCTGTGCGGCACTTCTGCTGACGGGCCACACAGTTATTTCACGCCAAGCACAACCTGCCCGATCTACCGATGTCTCCATCATCGAACTGAGGCAACTGCCAAACACCGATCGGATCGAAGACTTGCTAGGCACCCGCTTGTTCAGGGTGCTTGATGCCAATCGCTTCGAATGCATCCACCGCAGCATTGCCGAATACCTGGCCGCTCACTGGCTGGCACAAGAACCTCTGTCTCGCATAACCCGGAGCCGGCTGCTTGCGATGTTCCATCAGCATGGCATCGTGCCCTCTGGCCTGCGGGGCATGCACGCATGGTTGTGCATGAACCCGAAGCTGGCCCAACGAGTGATATGCATGGACCCAGCAGGCGTCATCGAGAACGCGGACTTGGCCGGGCTTGATCCAGCCTCAACCACCCTACTACTAGAAAAACTGGAAGAGTGCTATTCGAGTAATCCAATGGCACTTTCCTGGTGGCGACCCGGCGCTGCCGTTGAACTGGCCAGCAAAGGCTTGGTGGGCGAGCTGGTAAACATCGGTGCAGGTCGAAGCAAGCCAGTGCATCTGCGCCTGCTTGTTCTCGAATCGCTGGACGCCTCGGCGAAGCTAGAGCCGTTCAAGAACCGGTTGTCGGCCGTCATGCTCGACAGTACGGATGTGTATGGCGCTCGTCGAGCAGCACTACAAGCACTGCTTGCCCTCTTGTCAGGTGATGAGTCCCTTGAGTGCATTCGCGCCCTGCACGCAGGTGCCGATCCGGACTCCGTAAGGTTAGCCTTCGACCTTGCTTGCCTGGTCGATTTCGACGGTGTCGAAAATGAACTACTCGCCGCGCTGATCATTGGCTGCTCAGACCAGAACGACCGCTTCGGTGAGCTGTGGGACAAATTCGCCCCGGTCAAGTCCGACTTTCCGGCGTCGCGACGCACGTCACTGTTGAATTGCCTGATCGACCAGGCTCCCGCAGAGCTATTCAGTACCGAGTTCTATACCAGACAGGTTGACGAGTTTCGCGAACTGCTTACTGCCCTCACCTTGGCGGCGATGACGGACAGTACGCTCTCCCCGGCGCAAGCTTGGCGTGCGTTCAGCTTCCTCTGTTCAGTTCCGCTTTACCCAATGCTGGATCCCTCCATCACTGAGCGTCTGGCCGCAGACCACGCCTTTCGCCGCGCAGTTCAACAACATGTGCTGTTCGACTGCACAGATGGTGAAAGCCTTGACGAACGCCATGAGCGGCTGCAAGAGATCGGTCTTGATTGCTCGGAAAGCGACGCGATCGAGATGCTGGCGAGGCTGGACGCCGACGATCTAGAGGACGAGCGCTGGAAGGCGCTGATAAGCCTCATACATCACGACAACGAGCACGGCGTGCGACTGCGCGCCTCCGCGCTGCTGTTTGCCGGCAGCCACCCTCAAAGGCTGGCGTGGGCAAGCAACATCGAACTGGACTTCCGTCGGCAAGCGAATCGGGAACGACAACTGCGCGAAAACCGGACCCGCGCGGAACAGGACCGTCACGACGCAACTACCCGGCTGAATGAGCACAAGGCAGCAATGGCCGCCATAAGTAAAGGCGACCAGCGGTACCTGATGATACCGGCGCAAGCCTACCTGCGCGGATCTCGCCATAACCTTGATGCAGGGGCCGGAAATGGCGCTGTCGTGCAGTGGGCAGGTGACGAATTGGCAACCGCCGTTTTCCAAGGTTTCGAAAACTACCTACGAAATATTCAAGCACGCCTATCGGCTGAAGCGATCAGCCAGCACTTCGCCCTACTCAGCCAGTACAAACGCAACGACCAGGACGTGGCGCTGACAGAGCTTTCAGCAGAGATCGTCCTGGCTGCGGCAATCGAGCACGTGCGCACCCGAATCTCTTTGGAATGCTTAACGACCGAAGCGCTGTTCGCCATCTTTCTTTCGCTCAAACAGCTCCCCTTCAAGGCGCCCGACACGCTGGAAACGCTGGTGTACAAGACGCTAGGCGAACGCAAGCTTCTGATGGAGGCCATAAAGCTCTGGTTCGAACCCTGCCTGCTCATCGGCGAGTTCATCCCGCAGCTTTATCCAGCTAACCCGGAGATCTACAAGCAAACCGAGAAAATCCTAACTAAACTGGCAAGCGACTGGCTGGAGTGCCGACCGGACCTGCCCGAGGCCGCGCAGTACTGGTGCTTACAGCATCTGGCCTCCAATGAACCACGCGCCGTCCCCCGAGCTCTGCAGCATTGGGGCTCGGGAAATTCTCGCCCCATGCCGCTATTCATTGAGGCCGCGCAACTCATCGTGAACTTCGAGGAAAAGTCGGCGCTACTCGACTGCACACCGGTGAACCCTGAACTACTGCTGGCACTTAGTGAGTTTCAGATGCACACTCCAAGTGTGGCCACCACCAGCTGGATCATCGAAAGATTCCGGGGCTGGTATCCCATGATCGGCTGGCTCAAAGGCAACCTAATCGATGAAGACTGGTCGAAACCGCCAAGTGAATACCTGCAACGCCTAATCTTCCAACTAAGCGAGCAGCAAACCAACGAAGCACACTCGGCCATGGACCTCCTGTGCGAAGCCTCCCGTGACAGTTACACCGATTACCTGTGTGAACGCCGCACCCTACAACGCCAGAACGGTCAAGAACTAGCATACCAGCCACTCACGTTGGAAATGTTGCTGGCAATTAAGTTTGACGGACCACCGCGCACCGGGGCCGATTTGCTGGCCTTCATTCTCGAACAACTGGAAGATATACAGCGCCGGATCAAGAATGACGAGCTCAGCTCTTGGAAGCTGTTTTACATGGACGACGGCGAGACGCCACAACTAGAAGGACGTTGCCGAGATCGTTTGATCGGTATGTTCGAACATGTAACGGCAGGTATCCGATTCGATCCCGAAAGACAAGTGGTCGACCAAAAACGCGTGGACATCATGTGCGAAACCATGGGTATCACACTGCCCATCGAAATCAAGCGTGCCTGGAACGGGCAACTCTGGAACGCGGCCGACCAGCAGCTCGATGACGGCTATGTCAGCTTCCACAATGGCTCGGGCCTGGGCATCTACCTGGTGCTGTGGTTTGGCGAGCACTCCAAAAAACCTCGCCGTCCAGCAGACGGAAGCCCGCCCCCCAGCTCCCCGGAGCAGCTGAAGATGATGCTGGTCGAGCGTAGCAAGGCTGCCACGCAGGGACGCGTGGCGGTGGTGGTACTGGATATGACACATAGTCGGCGCGCTAAATGACTCGTAACCGCCTGGACAGCTTTTCGTCGCTTGAGGCCGCGGCGGAAACGCTGGCCACTCACTCTTTCTGAAGAGCGAATCGTCGAAAAACCCCTTCCTACCTGGCAATGCCCTTTCACGAACTGGTGCGGGAGCTCACCAATGCCCTGCCGCTGGAGATCGAGGACGCGGCATTCTCACCAATAAACTCACCGACGGTAGAGCTCGAGCTGCTACAGGCTGATCGGCGGAGGTTTCGCACCCAGGCATCAGTTGTTCGGCCTAGTCAGGCAAATTTCAGAGAAAGCGTGCTGGCGCGATATGGCGGAGAGCATTGTGAGCGCGATGGAGGTGTGCCAGAACTGAAACTAGCTAGCCCAGAAAGCCTACTTCATCGACTTTGCCAGAGATTTGCAGGGCGTGACGAAAATGCCGCTGATGGTTGCCGGCGGCATCCGACATCGCGCCGGTAGAACAGGTGATCGCTTCGGGTATTGCCATGGCTGGGAACGGTACCGTCTTGGCCATGGAGCCCGACCAGGCAAGGCAGCGGCGCCAGGGGCGGGAAATGCTTCGAAACTACGACCCATCATCTGGATGAACAAGGCACTGGCGTCGATGGGCACCACGACAGCCGTGAAATTCCAGTTGCGCTGGCTGGACCGGGGACAACCTCCCGATATTGCTGTATCCACCGTCTAAACGTTGCTGACGCAGCAGTTCAGCACACTGCAGCTAACGCGCAGGTACGGCAAACAAATGGCCCTGCAGCAACAGTAATTATGGGGCGGTGTGCCATCGCCACATTATTGCAATATGATGCCCCCCTCCTCCTGCCCCATGCAAGGAATGCGGGTGAAACGCATCGAACGAGATTTCGTAACCCTCTTCAACTGCCTCTGGTATCGAGACTTTCCCGTGACAGAGGAGCACTCAATGGCCAACCCTGCCAACTGGACTATTCATATCGGCTTGGTGGTCAGGCAATGCGCGACCCTGCTCGGCGCTCGCGCACTATTCGAGCAAGGCGGCCGTACCGATGCAGTCATACGTTTTCCGGAACCAACCCTGTCCTATGTGGAATGGGAATGGAAACGCACCCATACCGATATCAATGAGTTCGAAAAGCTGCTGAAACGCGCTGATGATGCAGTGTTTCAGACCTTCATCGGCTACACCAGGGTAAATGAGCTGCAGATGGCGCTGGAGCGCACACACGGGGTATGGGAACACGCGGACAAGCCATTGCTGGTATTTTTCGTGAACTATGAATGGCACGGGCGCAGTCGCTATTTCCAAGAACTGAAAACCTATGAATTCGCCAGGGGCCGCTACAAGCACGTTCGCAGCCAGCCAGCATTGCCCTGGCTGGTCAACCGCAAGACCTACAACAACGTCGGCGAGGATGCTTGAAGGTGAACAACGTCCAAGCCCTGAAGCTGGTCGATGCGGTGTTCGCCGACATTCTACGGGCACGCTCTGCCGATGAGTTTTCGGCCATCGTCTCCCAGCGCCCCGACCTTCATGTCAATCGACTGGACCGTAAGGACTACCCGGAACTGCGGCTCTCGATCAACAGCGATGAGATCGCCACCCTGATAGCCGACGGGCTGCTGACCGGCGAGGGCGAGCTCCACCCCCGAATCAGCGCCAGGACGCTGTCACCGCTGGAAAAGCTGCTCTATTCCATCGTTTGGAAGAACGGCGACCTGGCGAAGGTGATGCACATCGTCGAAGGAGTGCGCGGCGCCCATGCCGACACTGCGCGGAAAAACGGCCCGGGACAGGTGTTCCACCAGTTTGGCCGCCACCTTGCCGACAAGCGCGAGCCCATCATCGACCAGCATGTCCTGCGTGGTTTCCTGCTATGGCGCGCCGATCGCAACGACGAAAAAAAGATGGACTCCATCCGCCGTATCACATTGCTCAACAACCAGGTCTCTGGTATCAACGATTACAAGAGCTGGCTGAAAACCGAATGCTTCGACCCGCAACTTAAAGAGTCAGCGGATTACCTGATGCACATCGACAGCACGCTGTTCGCCCTAGGCAAAACCATCAAGCTGGGCAAGTGCGCTGGATGATCTCCGTTCCGTGGCCATGAAGCGGGGTGCGGATCAACACCTCCTTCAGTACTGCTGAAACACCTCGATGCGGTTGTCGCGCAGATAGTCCGCCATCCCGCCTAGCACGAAACGCAGCGCCCATCGAAGCCTCAGCGCCACCCGGCCAGCATCACCCAGCCAGCGCATCCCGGTCCGAGGCTGATAGCGGTATTAAGACCCATCACTTGATCTCTAAAGCGAAGCGGGTAAAGCCTCTAAAAAACTGAACGGGCTCACTCTCTCGAACATCGCTTCTTCAAGACGTGAACGAGCCCCTTGAAAGACAGGATATTTAAGAGAAGGGGTAGGCAGACGGTTATGTTTATGACTAACAGTAACGACAAGGGTGGCGGTAAATTGCTTAGTCAAGAGCGGCGGCACTGGAGCCCCGAGCAGAAGCTGTCCATGGTGCGCAAGAGCCTGGAGCCCGGGCAGAGCGTCTCGGTAGTCGCCAGGCGCAACGGTATGAATGCCAACTAGCTTTTCCTGTGGCGCAAGCTTTACAAGGAAGCCAGCTTGTCGGCAGTCAGTGCCGGTGAGGCCGTCGTTCCGGCCTCTGAGCTGAACGGTGCGCTAAAGCAAATCCTTGAGCTGCGGCCGTCTGTGCTGGCTATCTACTTATTCATGCCAGGGTCAGTCTTGCCCAAGCAGGTCGGGCAATTCCGCATCAGCGCCAACATCAGGCAGAAGAAAGCGCCCGTACCGGGCGCTCGACGTGGCTGTTTGCCAACAACCAACGGCCTACAACGACCATAATTCCGAAACTGCGTGGACTGCCGTACATTTTTTTCTAATTTTATACCCCTACCGAAGAGGTCAGCTACTTCACCAGCAACAGAGCACGTCAAATAAAATTATTTACAATGAGGGGCATAAAAATCTCATCTGAATTTTCTTCTAGCTTCTCACCAACACGACAATCCACAGTTGTCAATATCGACGCATTTGTAAATCTGACGCAAGACCTCCCTTCGGATTTTCGCTCAAGGAGAATTTTCATTGCGTCTGCGGGTATTTTAGCTTTCAACTTAGCAAGGGCGCTCAGCCCGAAATCTAGCGAAACAACATAGCTGTCGCCACCAGGCAACGCAGTACTACTTCCAGTTGTGAACATATTGCCATCAAGCTGGGCAATGAAACTTATAGGAACACCTGGAAATATTAAATGCTCGACCTCATGAAAGCCAAGCCTCTTAAGATGCAAGCCTAGGTCCTTTGCTAACTTAAACTCATAACTCAATGAGTTTTCTGGACCCAGAATTCTCTCAAGCTCATCCAGATACTGAGGCAACAGATCCATTGCAAAATGCAATATAGGGTCCGGCTTACTTATATTAAAAAGCACAAACTCCCGACCATTACACAATGCAAACATTGGCACACGAATCTCACTATGAATAGCATAAGAATAAGCCTGTTCAACGTGAGCCCCTGAAGTAATATTTTCGTCCGGCGCCTTTGCTTCAAGAAGCCATGAATACTGACCACTTACTTCAAAAAGGTAATCCGGGATGCAGGTAATCTTTTTTCGAGAGCTACCAATCGATATAAAAGGATGAACAAGCGGTTTACTGCGAACAATTTTATATGGCTTACTAGCCGAATACCCTAAATGCTTCAATATCGGAAGAATAATTTCCTCCCTAACAGAGTCCTCCTTGAAATCTGGATCATCAAGTTCCTCCAGCTTAAAATCCTTGATCGGATTAAAACTCTCCTCAATTCTCATCGGACCTCCAAATCTCAGCCATTAAAAAAGTCATAACTCAGACATTTAAGAGAGCATAGAGTGCCGTATGACGAAACTTTTGTCGTCAACCCCCTCACCCGCGCTTTTGCATATGGAAACAATCAGACAATGAGCGACCTATTCGATGTTGACGGTTCCAATCTCGATCTGGGGTTCGAGAACCTGAAGGCCGCCGAAAGCCCGGTTGAGCAGCAGCTTCGCGTCACACTGCAAGAGATGTGGACCCACTACGAGCCCTATGCCGATCCAGACTTCCGCCAGGGATTCGCACGTGACGTGGATGGACGCTTCTGGGAGATGTATCTGGGTTGCACACTTCTTGAGGCGGGGCGCACATTGTTGCCCGTCGCCGACCGTCAGCGCAAAGGCGGCCAGCCCGACCTATGCGTGCTTGAAGAGAATCGCCGTATCTGGATCGAAGCTATAGCTCCAGACGGAGGCGCTGCGGGACCAGAACGGATTGTGCGTCCTGTGCCGATCAATGAGGGCGGTGGCCTTATTGCTGCGCCGATCCGTCAAGCGCAACTTCGGACCTCCGGGGCATTCTGGACCAAAGCAAGGAAGATCAGCCGCTATATCGAACAGGGCGTGATCGCCCCGGAAGACGCTCGCATCGTCGCGATCAGCGCCAGCCGCTTCGGCATCTATGTCCCCGAACATCCCTTACCACTCATCATGACGACGCTGTTCCCCATCGGCGATGCTTTCCTCACTATCGATCGCGATACAGGCGATGTCATCGAAGAAGGCTTTCACGTCTCTCCCTTGATCCACCGAGAACGGAATCCGATCCCGCGCTCGGCATTTCTTGACGAGCGCTTCGCAGATATCTCTGGCGTGATCTGGTCACGGGTTGGCCTTGGCAACCTCTCGCGTCAGGTTCGGCCAATCACCTATGTTCACAATCCCCTGGCACAGGCACCATTGACCGTGAATTGGGGCGTCTGGGACCGTGAGTTCGTGACCATCCGCCAGATCGACAACTGGGAGTCCACCGACATCCTTGCCGCAACGGAGTCCTTGTGAAGAGGAACTTGAATTCGCGCATCTGCTACATACAGGGCTAAGAGGCCGACCATGTCCGCAACCGGCGAAACTCGACTTTTCACCTTAATCAGCCAGCGCCAATTCGAGCTCTATGCCCTGTCGCTCGAACACGGTCCCAATTTCGACCCCGCACATATTTTCAGTGCCTATCAGGCCGGAACTGGTGGCGTAACCGGCTGCATTCTTCTTGATCCGGACACAGGAGCTTTCACATATCTGGCCATGCGCCGCCGCATCGACCACTGTTGGATCAAAGTAGATGAAAGCGGGCCCTACTCCACACCCGAGGCTGCACTAGACCGACTCACCGTCGCTATGCGTGCCAGTGATCCACCGGAACCATTGCCGCCAGGAGTCAGGCGTCGCCCGCATTTGCTGAAACCGGGGCCGCGTGGGACGTCTCCAGAGTTCCAGCTGCTGACAACCACGATCAACCATCTGCCGGCGCTCATGGCGGTCGGCGAATGCTACCTCGCGCTTCCCAACCCCGACGCCAATTTCGTCTCGGATTTTCAAACCAACAACTTCGCGTCCCGTCTGTTCGAGCTCTACCTTTTCAGCTGCTTTCGTGAGCAGGGTTTGAACGTCCGACAAAACCATGTCTCTCCCGACTTCTTGATCGAGAAGGAAGGTAACGCATGCTGGATTGAGGCAGTTACAGCAAACTCCGAGCTTCCACGCGCCGGCGGCATCGGGAAATGGGTTCATGCCCCAAAGGATCGCATTGAACGGCTCACAGGCAACCCGGCGGAACGATTCGCAAAGACGCTGCGCGGCAAGCTCCAGCGCAACTATCATGAACTGGACCATGTAAAAGGACAGCCGTTCGCCTTAGCGATCGCCGACTTCCATGATTTCGGCTCCATGGTTTGGAGCCGCGAGGCTCTTCCCACCTACCTTTACGGCTTACGCGCGGACGTCACCGGCGATGGCACTGATCGTCGCGCGATTGGAGTGCCGATCGCAAATCTGACGGGCCAACACAGCATTCCTGCTGGGCTCTTCCGCGACCCAAATTTCGCACACCTCTCGGCCGTCATCTTCAGTAATTCTGCAACGCTCGCCAAATTCAACCGCATGGGTTTCTTGGCAGGATGGCGACCGCCCGGGCTGACGATGATCAGGCGCGGCATTCTCTTCGACCGAACTCCGGGCGCATTAGAGCCTATCGATTTCAATCTTGCCGTCGACAGTACCGAATACCAAGCACTCTGGCCGTGGGGCGAAGCTTGGTGTCAGGAACTGGAAGTGTTTCACAACCCATTGGCAACACATCCCATCCCGTTTGATCTCATCCCCGGCGCGACCCACTGGTTTGAACGCGATGGCGACATCGAATGCAGCACGATTTGGGCGAACTCAGTCATCTCATCGATCACTCATCTACAGATGGACGGCAAACCCCCTGTGACGAGCAAGCCGCGTGACCGTCGCCAACCACCTGCCCCCCACGAGCACAGAATAGACAACGACAATGACGAATGAGCCATCTGATCGGACGATCATCCTATATCTCCTCCGCGGCGCCGTGCCCGAACGAGCCGATGAAATCAGCGGTCTTTGGAGCCAATACGGCCATGCCGTCGAGGTCGCGCCAAGTAGAAAGGGCGTGACGATGAATGCCAACGGGAAACGTATCCAGTTCGACACTAAGACGATCGACTTGTTCTGGCTGCTTGGCTTCAGCTCGTGGCGGGCCATCGAAGTGTACGCACCAGCCTTAGTTGTCGCGACATCCAACGGGTTACCGCTCGACCAAGCCCTCAGTGTCGATGAAGAACGAGGCCAATATGAATTCGACTACAAGCAGCGCATCGCCGCCGCCCAGTCGCTCATCACAGCCGAACAGACCTCAGACGTATCCTGGCCGGTGGACATCCCCCTGCCGAGCGCCGACCGTGATGGCCTGGGCAACATTCAGCACATGGCGGCATTCGACCTTGTTGCGCTCGCCTTGGCCTTCGCCCTGCTACACGAATTCCAGCACGTCATGTTCTGCGCCGATAAACGCGCGCCCTCTACGCGACCTGAAGAGGAAATCGCCTGCGACACCTATGCCCGAACTTTCATGACAAGCGAGCTCGCCGCCTATGCGAAGGTACACGGACACGATTTCGCCCAGGTCCAGAACAAGCGTGCGATGGGCATCACGCTCGCCGCCGTCATCGTTCATGCGATGACGCCGCCCCATGCACGTTGGGGCAATAGCGAATATCCACCGATCACCGAACGGCTGACAGCAATGATCCGTGGCTACACTCTGCCAGCCGATTCATCATTCTGGGCCTTCACGGCCTGTGTCCTAATCGCGCTTATGCGGCAGGAAAACCTTCCGCTCGACATTGTCGCCTACTCGAACAAAGAAATGGTCGAAATGCTGCTCGACCGGCTCGGTTGAAGGCCTAGGGGAAGTAACTTGCCGGTCTACTTCATTGGCGAAGATGAAAACGGATGCTCTCCTATCAAGATCGGGGTGGCGAAGAACATCGAGGAGCGTAAGCGCAATCTCCGGTAACCCTCTTGATCTGAAACTGCTCGGATGGATCGAAGTAGCCGATGCCTTTCAGCTTGAACGCCAGCTTCATCAGCACTTCGAGTCGACCCATGTGCGCGGCGAGTGGTTCGCAATCGAGCCTGCAGAGATCTTGCCCATTCTCATGCGCGCTGGCCTAG
The DNA here is from genome assembly GCF_001983175.1 of Pseudomonas cedrina subsp. cedrina. GTDB lineage: Bacteria > Pseudomonadota > Gammaproteobacteria > Pseudomonadales > Pseudomonadaceae > Aquipseudomonas > Aquipseudomonas cedrina. The sequence goes on along the minus strand of NZ_MNPW01000013.1, from coordinate 2,379 downwards.
ACGGATTTGTCGCCAAGAACGCTGATGCGTTCCAGGTCATTGGCTATGAATTGGCTATGACCGTGACGCTGTGCCGGAGTATCTTGGGGTATGGGAATGGGGCGACCTTGAGATCTATGAATGCTGCCCCTACTGCGGCTGCCTGTGCGGCATGCACTTTCAAGATGCATCACAGATGTACCACTGTCTGAACTGCGACACGCTAACGGACTTTTCGAACTTGGACCCACGCAACGAATACTTGGACGACTGAGCCATGACTGACAAGGAACTTAGTGCAAGTGAACAATGGCTTGAAGCCCGAGCCCCCGGCTTTCGGCGCCTACCAGATCTTGATCGCCGCGTCATATTCGACTTCGCCTTTCTTTGGAGTCTTTTCGAGGCACAGATCATGGAGAACCACGCCCGGACTGATCGCATCCGCGATCGAATCGATGCCTGGACTTTGGACGGAACGCTAGGAGCTGAGCTCTACGAGGGGGAGCTTGCCTATTTTCGGAATCGTTACTATGCCGACGGTGAATTGACTCACCATTTCCCTCACCTGAAACTCCGGCCCTCAGACCACCTTAGTCTCGTTCAGGAGGTTGTTGAAGGGGTGAACGACACCCCACGCGACCGAATGTTAGCTCTTCTGATGATCGTCTGGCGCCTACGCAACAATCTCTTCCACGGCGAAAAATGGGCCTATGAGCTTCGCGATCAGCGCGAGAACTTCAGTCATGCGAACAGCATTTTGATGCGAATACTCGAACGCCATGGCCGGCTCGGCTAACAGTCCAGCCGCCCTTGAGGACTGTTCCCTAGCCAAGTTGAACCGGTCCCTCGCGCTCGATCCAGGCTTCAGGATCCCCGAATGCGCAGTGTGGGACCGTAAGCCTAGTGTGTCCTACGCGGCTATTTCGGGTCGCCCTTCTTAAATCCTCTGTCCCCTGCCATAAAGGCCTCCAGCATGTACGGAATGAGAGTCGCTGCATCGGCGGTCTCGCCATACGCTTGACCGTGTAATGCCGCATAGCGGTCCAAGTCGGCTTTCAATCTCGCTGGGCACATGATGGTCGGCTTGACGCTCTCGGTCTTGGGGAGCGGCCCCAGCCGCAGCTTGCGCGATGTGCTCATCTTGATATCCCCCGATCGAAGAACAGAGGCTGATACGGCCCCAGAATCAGATCGCGATTGACGATGACGCGGACCGGCAATCTGGGACGCTCAGTTAGCGTTGACTGGATGTTGAGGTTGCGTCGGGTCATCTCCTGCCCGACCTCATTCACGCTGTCCTGCATGCTGTCACGCCCTGCGATGATGACGCGATCCCCGTTTTGGCGATTCTCCGGTGCGGCCAACTCCGCGCCGACACCCAGCAATGTCGTCAACGCGGCACCTGCAAAGATGCGATCCCAGTGCCAATCGACACCATCCTCAAGGCCAGCGTAACCAGCCGGATCAGTGCCCGCTAGGTTGTCGAGCGCGAGCGAAGGGGTGTCCGGCAAAATGATGCGACTCCATACCATCTGCACGCGGCTCGACCAACTCGGAATGTAGCGAGTCAGAAGGCACGATCACCAAGGCCGTGGCCATCCGCGTGACGAGCCGTAGTCCAAGCATGGCCTGATTCATTCTCACTCAACCGGCATGGCTGTCGTGGCAGTCGTAGCCGGTGCCATCACTGTCACGAGCGCGACGCACAGCGCGCCTAGCTACGGCTCACGTAGACCAGCCGCCTGGGTTTGCCGAGCAGCGATCAAGTTGAAATGATAGATGCGCAAGGACGCTGTACGGTCCTAAAGTGCGCTTGATGCCCTTCCCTGGGCAACCAATCATCAGGCATGCTCCGAACAAGCCGACTGGCGTGCACTGAAAACCTTGGAAGTCCATCCTGCTCCGCATCAGAAATCGCCAAGCCAAATCGCCCGCTCAACCGCGGCGACCGGGGGCAAAATTGGGGGCATAGCTTAAACATTTCTCTGCAAAACCAGCGTACTAGAGCCCAGTCAAAATGTTTTTTGGGTATGGATGCAAGGTCGCAACACACCATTGGATTTATTGATAGTACTCACCGAAAGCGCGCCAAGAGCTTTCGCACCGTGTGTCACTGAGAATAGGATATCTTTAGGGGTAACACCCTCAAAAAAAACAACTATAACCTTTTTATTTCAATAGCTTATCGATAGATTCGATTCCGGGTTCGGGCACCATCTCTTGTTCCACTGACGGCCTGTAAAGTCCGTGGAAGCCTTTAAAACCCGCCGTTTCAGGCTGTGTGAAAACCTAGCAATTTGCCGCCCGGTTTAAGAAAATGCCCGTATCGCAAGATACGGGCATTTTTCTTATGCGCTATATCCAAGGTGAAGACCGCTCTCAGGGAACCCTATTTCCAGT
>NZ_MNPW01000012.1 GCF_001983175.1 Pseudomonas cedrina subsp. cedrina | reverse complement strand
CTCGCTGTCGCCCGATTGCTTAAAGTTGAAACCGCTGGCCTGGGCCAGGGAACGGTATTCGGTTTCGCTGTAGCTGTAATTGAGGTTCCACCAGCCGAAGGGCAGGTTGTAATTGAGCATCGAGTTGCGCGAGGTTTTCTGGTGATCGCTGACCGCATCGTGGCCGCCGCGCAGGGACAATTGATCCGCCAGGCCCAGCGGGTTATCCCAATCGAAGCTGGCGCCCCACTGCTGCTCACCGGTGCTGCGCTGGCCGCCGTTGTGGCGGGACAGGCCGACGCGCCAGGGTTTTTGCGGGGTGTTCTTGACCAGCACATCACTGCCACCGACGGCCTTGCCGGGAGCCAGTTCCATCTGCGCCTGGTTCGATGGCAGGCGGTTCAACTGGTCGACCATCTGCTCGATCTCGCGCAGGTTGAGCAGCTCGCCCGGTTTGCCGGGGAAGCTCATCGCCAGTTGGCGGTCGGTGATGCCGCTGCCTTCGGCGCCCTTCAGCCCTTCCAGGCGGCCTTCCACCACTCGCACCTCGAGGTTGCCGCTGGCGAGGTTCTGTTGCGGCAAGTAGGCGCGGCTGGTGACCAGACCTTTGGCCAGGTAGTGGTCGGTGATGACTTTAAGTAGGTCATTGAGCTGCGGCACGCCGAGGCATTGGCCGATGTAGGGTTTGAGCAGGCCGGTGCGCTCGGATTCGGACAGGGCGTCGGCGCCGGTGAGCTCGATGGTGTTGATCGCGAAGCAGCGGGTGTCGGCGGGTGCCGCCGGCTTGGCTGGAGCAGCAGCTTTGCCGGGCAGGTCCTTGAGGTCTTCGAGGCGGCGTTGTTGCTCCTCGAGCAGGCGGTCCTGGCGGTCGCGGATCAGGTCGGTGACGCCTGGCGTGTTCTGCGGGGTCGCGGCTTGCGCCATGCCTGCTGCGCCAAGGCAAAAAAAAGCGGATAACAGGCCGAGTCCCGTCCAACGTACCGAACGCCACATCGCTAGATCCCTCTACATGGCAAAGTGCCATCATTTTGCGGCGATCATAGGGTGGCGATATAGTGGCGTCAATTAAATGTATGAATTTGTTTCAGAGTTGATATTTCGAAATCTGATCGTGAGAGATTTAGTCCTTTTGCGTTGCGCACCTGCAGGCCACCCTCGGCACCGACACCGCACATTGGCAATGGGGCAAGCGCACCCACTGACTCAGATGCATCCGCTGGGCAGTCAAAAACTGCTGGCGCCGCTGCTTGACGTGGGCCCTTACTCGGTACCCGGCAGCCACGAAGTGTCGAACAATTTCTCTGCGCCGCTGAGCGCGGCGCCTTGGTTGGTCACCTAGGGCCCTTCAACGCGCCGGGTGATCGGCCTGGCGATGCCGGAACAGGCGCATGGGTGCTGCCAGTGGGGCAGAGCGGCGTCCCCTTCAACCGGCACTACCAGGACCAGGCCCTGCCCTTTGTGCGTGGCGAGTATGAAGTGATCGCACCGCGATGATCCTGTCGGCCCTGTACCTGTGCTATATGCTGAGAGAGGCCTATTCGTCCAACAGCCAACAGTCCTCCTCCCTGGTGGAAGACTAACCATCAGGGCTCTGGCGCATCAAACCTGGGGGTAGCGCTTAAATAGCTCGGTAGCTTCCCAGCGTGCCGCATGTGCCTGCAATGCTGGAAAAGCATCCGCCCTGACCACATCAGCGACCATCAACTGAATGAACGACCAGGCGACGGCGCTGGTGATGTCGACCTGATCTGGCCGATCTGATGCAACCGGTTGTCGCCCCGACAATTGGGTATCCCATGCGCGACAAGCAGCCAACAACTGCCTGGTTACCCGCTCCAGCCAGGGCTGATGGCGTTTTTCCTCCGGTCGCAGCTGATATTCGTAGACGATCTGCACTGCCTTTTCGCAGGCGGCCAGTGCCAGCCCTAAGCTGCGCAGCGAAGCGGCCAAAGGCAAGGCCTCGTGCGGCATTAATTTTCGCTCAGCCGGGCTCAACGCCTCGAAATAGTTGATGATTAGCGTCGAATCCATCAACACGTTGCCATCATCCAGCACCAAACTCGGTGCTTTTACCACCGGGTTGATCGCACCGAATGCTTCGAACTCGCTGAATACCGAAAGTGCGGCATGTTCGAACGAGACCCCCAGTACCTCCAGCGAAATAGCCACACGTCGAACATATGGGGAATCGAGCATGCCGATCAATTTCATCAGGTGAACTCCTTGGTAATGGAGGTTAATCCTATTTCTTGGCTGCGTTGCAGAGAAGTGGAATTTGAATGTTGGCACGGGGGATTGAGAGATATCGTCAGGCACTGAGCGTCATCGGGCTGTAGTGAAAATGAGTCTGGAAAGCTTGCTCGAAGGCTTGGGGATCCTGAGAGTCGTTAGGCGTCGTCGGGTGGGCTGTTCAGCCTGATCATTGCGCATGACCGCGGTGTAACCGCGCTACGTTCTGATCGATGCAACCTTGAATCGTGCGCAAGGTGTCTTGAGTAATAACCTGTGGATAGAGGTTCTCTGCGATGCTCGCAAACCGGCCCGCCACATCACAAACGCCGTCAATCACTCTGCCTGCAACCTCCGGGGGCACCTCGGCTTCCTCGGCAAGCCGAAGCATTTGCGTGCGGGAAATCGCCAGCGCTTCACCCATCACATCCATCTGGTGGTATCCACCTGGTCCCTCGCAGAAGGTCACGTCGTAAGCCGGTGACAGGTTCCACTGACCGTCTTGCGACATGATGTAGGCGAAGTTCTTGGGATGATCGTCTCGGTTGTTGAATGCAACATTGAAGACGGCACGTTCGAAGGCCACCGCCATCTCTCGCACGTCGTTGGTACACATCTGTGTTGCCCGCAAGAAGTTGACGTAGTCCAACACCCCCGGAGACCGGTAATTTGTCCCCGTAAAGGCCGCGAGGCTTTGCATCGGTACGCGCAGACCATCCCGGCGGTCAAATCGCTTACTGGCAAACGCAGCCAACCCATTAGGCAGACTGAAGTATTGCGTGTCAGGGGTCTTGATGCCGCACATGCGCAGGCACTCGGCGTAGACCATCTCGATAGCACACACCTCGGCATGCTCGTCTTTCGCCGGGAACTTGACCAACCAAGCTTCAAAGCCCGCCGTAAAGGCAGTGGTAAAACGGCCGGTTTCTGGATCGCGATAGACGAGGGCCTTGGGCCTTGCACCTTGAGGCGAGCCACCCACCAGCAGCAACGTCTGCAGGAACTCGCCGCCGTCTCCATGGAGCACTTCCTGCACTTCGGCGGCAAGCTGCTCCAGCGGGATATGCACTTCAGACACCTGCCCTTCTGGTGCCACGGGCTCAAACGTCATGGCTCCCATTGCGTTGCAACCGATGTATGCCAGCCGTTCCAGTGGGCCGATGCGCGCCGTGGTGAGCCCGCGGCGCCTGAACATACGGTCCATCAGCAACATGCCCCACCCATCGGGCAAGGAGTCGTAAACAGGTCCTGGCAAGTACAGTTGGTGGTCTGGAAAATCCCGGCGCAACTGAGCCCCCTCCAACGCAAGCGTGTAGGAGGACAGCTCCAAGCGCCTTTGCCTGGCTTCATTGCTGTACTGGAACACGATCAGCGGGCGACCGGTCAGGGCAGTCGTGGAGACCAGCGTGCCCCATTGCCATCGCTCACCCCAGCCCTCGTAGAAGACGTTTACCTGCTCAAGCATTGCCGGGCTTCCTCTTTGAACGCAGACGATTGGCGCTGTTTTCGTAGCGCCGAATATCCTCGATGCTGTCCAGCTTTGGCAGGAACAGGCCTTCAAGTTCCTTGGTTCGACCAAGAGCCATCGCCACACGAACGACGTTCTCGAATCCAACATTGCGCCCTGCTTCAAGGTTGGACACGGTGTTTGTGCCAATGCCGGCACGTCCGGCCAAGTCGGCTTGTGTCATGTCCAGCGCCAAGCGCTCTGTACGCAAGCGATCGCAGAGGCGCTTGACGACCTCGCTAGGCTTGCTGAAGCTTAAATCCAACATAGTGTGCACCAAGACCATTCTGGGCCAGTTAGTCCCCAAAATTATAGAATTAACGCCCCATCCTATCAAGAGAGTTAATTCCCTAAATCTGTGTCTTATCGATTAATTTAATACTTAAGCCACAATTTGATGGATTTATCTACCGGAAAGCTCAAAAATAGGGAGCACTGTTGGGGGCTGTTAAGATCCAAGACGGTTGCTGATGCATTGGTGATTCAACAGGTCATCCGGATGTTCGAGTGTTCCGAACCGCCGACCCTTTCGGCAGCGATCAGGCCATACCGATGCATATATCGTTGAGGGCGTCTAGGACCTTCGCCATCGAACCCGCCCCTACGCAGGGGCAGCGTCCAGAGTGGCTGCTTTCTGCCGCAACAAGTCGATAAACAACCCCAATTCCCGACTCACCGGCTCGCCCTTGCGCATCAGCAAGCCAAACGGTGCCAGCCGCACGTCCAACGCAACCGGCAGTGCCACCACCAGGCCCATCTTCAGGTAGTCACGCAGGGCGCTTTCCGACAACACCATCACCGCATCGGTCAGTTGGATCAGTTGCTGCATCGAATACACCGAGCTGCATTCGATGATATCGGCCGGGCTGGGCAGTGCCAGGTCCTGCAACGCCAAGTCAAAGCTGATACGCGCCGGGCTGGTTTGCGGTTGCAGAATCCACGGCCAGTCACGTACCAGTTCCGCCAGCGATAGCTGATCGCGCTGGGCCAGCGGGTGACCGGCGTGAACCACGACCATCAGGCGCTCATTGCCCAAGGGTTCGAAGCTGTAGTGTTCGTTGTCGGTGGCGGCGTTGCGGCGCGAGATCGCCAGATCGATACGGCCCTGTTCGAGCAACTGAATCACTTGGTCGCTGGTGTCACCCATGATGCGGATACGCAGTTGCGGGTTGAGCGACTTGATGTGCGCAATGCTGTCCATCACCAGATCCGGCGCGGCGCCCATGATGGTACCGATGGACAGGTAGCCATAACCGCCCTGCTTACGCGCCGTTAAATCTTCGGCACAGCGGTCCAGGCCACTCAGCGCCGACTCGGCGAAGTTGATCAGTTGCTGGCCGAGAGCCGTAGGGCGCATCCCCCGAGGCAAACGTTCGAACAGATCGCAGCCGAACATGTCCTCGATCTCGTGCAGCATACGCGTGGCGGCAGGCTGCGACATGTTCAGGGCCTGTGACGCGCGGTGCAGGTTTTGGCTGGAGCTCAGCGCCACCAGCATGTGCAAATGCTTGTAGCGCAGGCGGTTGAACAGGCTGGGAGAGATCGCAGGACTACGCATTTTTTTCCTTTTAATCGATACCCTGAGGTTATCGCCTTTAAGCGAGATTCGATTTGTAGCGCATTGCTCGGCCGCCGTACAGTCCGGCCCATAAGAACAAAACGACGGACTCCCTTATGAAAACCCTGCCTGCGCCCCTGCTCGCCAAGATTTCCTGGCGGCTGCTGCCCTTTCTGCTGCTGATGTACATCATGGCGTTTCTCGACCGCGCCAACGTCGGGTTTGCCAAACAAGCCTTCCAGGCTGATACCGGTTTGAGCGATGCCGCCTTTGCCTTTGGCGCCGGTGTGTTCTTCGTCGGCTACGCACTGCTGGAAGTGCCGAGCAACCTGATCTTGCACCGCGTCGGCGCCCGCCTGTGGATGTGCCGCATCATGGTCAGCTGGGGCTTGATCTCGGCGGCGATGGTGTTCGCCCATAACGAAACCAGCTTCTATGTACTGCGCTTCCTGCTGGGCGTGGCCGAAGCCGGCTTCTTTCCGGGCGTGATCCTCTACCTCACATACTGGTTCCCCCAGGCCGTGCGCGGCAAGGCCATGGGCTTCTTCTACTTCGGCGCCCCCCTGGCATTCATCTTCGGCAGCCCGTTGTCCGGTTTGCTGTTGGAGATGGACGGTTTCGGTGGGATTCACGGCTGGCAATGGCTGTTCGCCGTCGAAGGCTTGATGGCCACCGCTGTTGGCATATGGGCTTATTGGTATCTGGACAACCGCCCGGCCGACGCCAAGTGGCTGAGCGTGGACGAGCGCCAGCAAATCCAAAGCCTGCTCGACCGCGAAGACCAACACAAAACCTCCCATGGCCGCAGCCTGCTGACCGTGTTGTGCCAACCCTCGGTGCTGTACCTGTGCCTGGTGTACCTGCTGATCCAGGCCAGCGTATATGGCGTGGTGTTTTACCTGCCTACTCAGGTGGGTGGCCTGCTCGGCACCAAGGTGGGCTTGATGGTGGGACTGGTCTCGGCCATCCCCTGGGTCTGCGCGCTATTCGCTGCCTGGTGGATTCCGGCCTATTCCGACCGCTCCGGTTTGCGTCGCCAAACAGCCTGCCTGACGTTGCTGATGGCCGCCGCCGGCATCGCCTGCTCGATGACCTTCGCCAACCCGCTGCTGGGCATGCTCGCCCTGTGTTTTGCCGCCTCAGGGTTTATCGCCGTGCAGCCGGTGTTCTGGACCTTCCCCTCCAGTTACCTGGCCGGCAGCGCTGCGGCAGCGGGCATTGCGCTGATCAACTCCTTCGGAGCCCTCGGCGGCTTTATCGCGCCGGTGATCAAGCACTGGGCCGAAGGTGCCTTCCATTCCCCGGCAGCCGGTTTGTACCTGCTGTCCGCTACCACGGTACTGGCCGCATTGCTGGTACTGGGCATCCATTCACCCGGCCGCACCGCGTCGAACACGCCGGCCACTGTTTAACGCCAGGAGTCACACCATGGGTCATCTCACCATCAAACACGTACGCGCCTTTGTACTGCGAGGCGGCGGCGCCGATTACCACGACCAGGCTGACGGCCATTGGATCGACGATCACATCTCCACGCCCATGAGCAAATATCCTGAGTACCGCCAGAGCCGTCGTAGCTTCGGCATCAACGTGCTCGGCACCCTGGTGGTGGAGATCGAAGCCAGCGACGGCACCGTCGGTTTCGCCGTGACCACCGGCGGTGAACCCGCGGCTTATATCGTAGAGAAACACCTGGCGCGCTTTATCGAAGGAGCGCGCGTCACCGATATCGAAAAGATCTGGGACCAGATGTACCAGTCCACCCTTTTCTATGGCCGCAAGGGTCTGGTGATCAACACCATTTCCGGTGTCGACCTGGCCCTGTGGGACCTGCTCGGTAAGATCCGCCAGGAGCCCGTTCACCAACTGCTCGGCGGTGCGGTACGGGATGAATTGCAGTTTTACGCCACCGGCGCGCGCCCCGACCTGGCCCAGAAAATGGGCTTTATCGGCGGCAAGATGCCCCTGCATCACGGCCCCAGCGAAGGTGAAGAAGGCCTGCGCAAAAACCTGGAGGCCCTGGCGACCATGCGTGAACGGGTCGGCCCGGACTTCTGGTTGATGCTCGATTGCTGGATGAGCCTGGATGTGAACTATGCCACCAAACTGGCCGTAGGCGCCCACGAACATGGGCTCAAGTGGATCGAAGAAGCCCTATCTCCGGACGATTACTGGGGCTACGCCGCCCTGCGCAACAACGTGCCAAAAGGCATGCTGGTGACCACTGGCGAGCATGAAGCCACGCGCTGGGGTTTCCGCATGCTCCTGGAGATGGGCTGCTGCGACATTATCCAGCCCGATGTCGGTTGGTGCGGCGGCCTCACCGAGCTGGTGAAAATCTCGGCCCTGGCCGATGCCCATAACGCAATGGTCGTGCCCCATGGCTCGTCGGTCTACAGCTACCACTTTGTTGCCACCCGCCATAACAGTCCATTCGCCGAGTTTCTGATGATGGCGCCCAAGGCCGATGAAGTGGTGCCGATGTTTCACCCGCAACTGCTCGGTGAACCGGTACCGGTCAATGGCCGCATGCGCCTGTCGGTGCTGGACAAGCCCGGTTTTGGCGTTGACCTGAACCCCGATTGCCAACTGCACCGTCCGTACAACCGCTAAGGAGCGTCGCCATGAACATGCCCCGCAATGGCTTCAAGGCCGCCCTCGCTCGGAACGCCACCCAATATGGCATCTGGGCCGGTTTCGCCACCGGCTACGCCGCCGAGATCGTCGCCAGCCTCGGTTACGACTGGATGCTGATCGACGGCGAACACGCACCCAACACGGTGCCGAGCGTGCTCAACCAGTTGCAGACCGTAGCGCCCTACTCTACTGCGCCCGTCGTGCGCGCAGTAAACGGTGACGCCAGCCTGATCAAGCAACTGCTCGATGTCGGCGCCCAGACCCTGATGATCCCCATGGTCGAAACCGCCGAACAGGCCCAGGCCCTGGTGCGTGCCATGCGTTATCCGCCCCATGGCATCCGTGGCGTCGGCGGCGGACTGACCCGCGCCACACGTTGGGATGGCGTGGCGGACTACCTCAATACCGCCCATGAAGAGTTATGCCTGATCGTGCAGGTGGAGTCGCGCCTGGGCGTGGAAAACGTCGCGGCGATTGCCGCCGTGGAAGGCGTGGACGCGGTGTTTATCGGCCCCGCCGACCTGTCCATCGGCCTCGGGCACGCCGGCAACCCCGGCCACCCCGAGGTGCAGGAACGTATCAGGCACGCAGTGGATGCGACCCTCGCCGCCGGCAAGGTCAGCGGCATCCTGGCGCCCAACGAAGAAGACGCCCGCCGCTACCAGGCCTGGGGTTGCCGCTTTATCGCGGTGGCCATTGATATCAGCCTGCTACGCCAGAGCGCCCTGGCCACCCTCGCACGCTATCGCCCGGCTGCCGACACCCAAGCGCCTTCGCGCACTTACTGAGGAACCTGCCATGTCATCCGTTCCCGTTTACCAGAACTTCATCAACGGCCGCTTTACCGCAAGCGATAGCCACATCGATGTGCTCAACCCGGCCACCGGCGCCTTGCTGTCCAAGGTGCCAGCGTCCACCGCCGCCGATGTCGACCAAGCCCTCGCCGCTGCCCGCAGTGCGCAAAAAGACTGGGCACGCAAACCCGCGATCGAACGCGCCGGGCACCTGCGCCGCATCGCCGCCAAACTGCGCGAGAACGTCGCGCACCTGGCCCGTACCATCACCCTGGAACAAGGCAAGGTCACGGGCCTGGCCGAGGTTGAAGTGAACTTCACCGCCGATTACCTCGACTACATGGCCGAATGGGCGCGGCGTATCGAAGGCGAGATCATCACCAGCGACCGCCCCAACGAAAATATCTTCCTGTTCCGCAAGCCGTTGGGCGTGGTGGCCGGCATCCTGCCGTGGAATTTCCCATTCTTTTTGATCGCGCGCAAAATGGCGCCGGCGTTGCTCACCGGCAACACGATCGTGATCAAGCCCAGCGAAGAAACCCCGAACAATTGCTTTGAATTCGCCAAATTGGTGGCCGAGACCGACCTGCCCGCCGGCGTATTCAACGTAGTCTGCGGCGACGGCCAGGTCGGCGGCGCACTCACTGCGCATAAAGGCGTGGACATGATCAGCTTCACCGGCAGCGTCGCCACCGGCACGCGGATCATGGCCGCCGCCGCGCCGAACATCACCAAGCTCAACCTGGAATTGGGCGGCAAGGCGCCGGCCATCGTACTCGCGGATGCCGATCTGGAGCTGGCGGTCAAAGCCATCCGCGATTCGCGCATCATCAACACCGGCCAGGTGTGCAACTGCGCCGAACGGGTGTATGTGGAACGCAAGGTCGCGGATCAGTTTATCGAGCGCATCAGCGCGGCGATGTCGGCGACCCGCTATGGCGATCCGATTGCCCAGGCCGATGTGGAAATGGGCCCGTTGATCAATCGCCAGGGCCTCGACAGCGTCGACCGCAAGGTTCGCACCGCACTGAGCCAGGGCGCCGCCTTGATCAGCGGCGGGCAGATTGCCGACCTCGGCGCGGGCTTCCACTTCCAGCCAACGGTCTTGGCGGGGTGCCGCGCCGATATGGAGATCATGCGCGAAGAGATCTTCGGCCCGGTGTTGCCGATCCAGATTGTCGACGACCTCGACGAAGCCATCGCCCTGGCCAATGACTGCGACTACGGCCTGACCTCGTCGATTTATACCCGCGACTTGGGTAAGGCCATGCACGCGATACGCGAGATCGACTTTGGCGAAACCTACGTCAACCGCGAGAACTTCGAGGCCATGCAAGGCTTTCATGCCGGCGTACGAAAATCCGGGATCGGCGGTGCCGACGGCAAGCACGGCCTGTACGAATACACCCATACCCATGTGGTGTATCTGCAGAGCTGAGCTGTTTAAACCGGGCCACGCACGCTAGCGTGCGGACCCTTCCGATTTCGTTTCTGATAAGGACTGTGCCATGCCCCACGCGCTTTATAGCGGCCCGATCATCGACAGCCACCTGCACCTGTTCGATCCGCGCCGCCCCCAGGGCATCCCCTGGCCTGAGCCGGGCAACCGGTTGTACGCCGCGCACCTGCCGGCGGACTACTGGGCCCTGGCCGGCCCACACAACGTGGTCGGCGCGATTGCCGTGGAAGCCAGCCCGTGGCGCGACGATAACCGCTGGCTGCTCGACACACTGCGCAGTGAGCCGCGCATGCTGGGTTTTGTCGGCAACCTGGACCCGCTGCAGCCCGACTTCGCCGCCGACCTCGAGGCGTTGGCGGATGAACCGCTGTTCCTCGGCCTGCGCTACGGCAACCTGTGGGACCGCGACCTGCTGCAAGACCAGACTCGCCCCGGTTTTATCGATGGCCTGCGCCAATTGGCCGCCTGCGGCCGTGGCCTGGACAGCGCCAATCCGAACCCGCGCTTGATCAAGGCACTGTTGCACCTGAGCGATGCTTTGCCACAGCTGCGCATCATCGTTGATCACCTGCCCAACGCCCAAGTGCCGGCGGGTGAAGAAGCCGCCTACCACGCTGACCTGCTGCGCCTGGCCGAACGCCCGAATGTGTTCGCCAAACTGGCGGAAATCCCCCAGCTCGGGCCGCACGGTTTGATCACCGACACGGCGTTCTACCACGACCGCCTGGCGGTGCTGTGGGAGGCCTTTGGCGAAGAGCGTTGCTTCTTCGGCAGCGACTGGCCCAACAGCGATCACCTGGCGAATTTCGCCACCACCCTGGGGCTCGTCAAACAGTGCATGGCCGACAAACCCGAGGCGGTGCAAGCGAAGTTCTTCCTGCATAACACGGTGCGCATCTACACACCGACGCCACCCCATGGAGACCAGTGATGCAGACCCGTGCCTTTCGCATGAACCTCAACCCCGGCCAGGCCGCCGAGTATCGCCGACGCCATGACCAGATCTGGCCGGAACTGGCCCAGGCCCTGCTGGACGCGGGCGTGGTGGATTACCGGATTTTCCTCGATGAGCCGGCCAACGCGTTGTTCGCGATGCTCACCCACGAGGACTTGCATGGCCTGGATGAACTGCCCGGCACCGACTTGATGCAGCGCTGGTGGACCTACATGCAGGACATCATGCCCAGCCATGCAGACGCTTCGCCAATAAGTGTCGACCTGCTTCCGATGTTCCAACTGACGCGCACCTGATCCAACCGACCCACAACAACAATAAAAAGGATTCAATTACGTGGAAATCATTCTCCTTGGTGTGATTCTGCACTTTATCGGCGGCTTCGCTTCCGGCAGTTTCTACATCCCCTACAAGAAGGTCCGCGGCTGGGCCTGGGAAAGCTACTGGATCACCGGCGGCCTGGTGTCCTGGCTGATCGTGCCACTGATCGCCGCCCAACTGACGGTGCCCGGCTGGGTCGAAATCCTGCGCAACGCCGACACCAGCACCTTGCTCTGGACCTATATGTTCGGCGTGTTGTGGGGTATTGGCGGGCTGACCTTCGGCCTGACCATGCGTTACCTGGGCTTGTCCCTGGGCATGTCGTTGATCATGGGCCTCACCTCGGCCCTCGGCGCCCTGATGCCGGCCCTGTACCGCGACCTGTTCACCACTGAAACCGAAGGTACGCTGACCTCGATGCTGGCGTCCCAGGGCGGGCATTGGGTGCTGTGGGGCGTGGCGGTGTCGCTGGTCGGTATCGCGGTGTGCGGCAAAGCCGGGCTGATCAAGGAACGCGAAGTGTCCCAGGCGGTGAAGTTCGCCAGTGTCAGCGAGTTCTCCCTGGGCAAGGGCATGCTGGTGGCGGTGATTTCCGGCGTGCTCAGTGCGTGCTTCAGCTACGGCATTTCCGCCGGTCGCCCACTGGCCGCCGCCGCAGTGGAACATGGCGCCAACAGTCTGTTCCAGAACAACGTGACCTTCATGGTGATCATGTGGGGCGGCCTTACCACCAATGGTATCTGGTGCCTGTGGCTGAACTGGCGCAACCGTACCTTCCATAACTACACCGACCGCAGCACCCCGTTACTGGGCAATTACCTGTTGGTCGCCATTGCCGGCACGCTGTGGTTCCTGCAGTTTTTCTTCTACGGCATGGGCGAAAGTCGCCTGCAGAACGACGCCAGTTCCTGGGTGCTGCACATGTCGTTCATCATCATCGTGTCCAACTGCTGGGGCCTGTATTTCCGCGAATGGCACGGCACCAGCGCGGCCAACAAAGGCGTACTGGTGGCCGGCATCGCGGTGATCCTCGGTGCAATCGCCATGGTCGGCTACGGCAATTACCTCGGCTGATGCCGCTTATTTTTGAAGGAGAGTTTTATGTTGCTTGCAGACAAAACCGTGATCATCACCGGCGCCTCTCGTGGTATCGGCCGAGCCGCCGCCCGTGAATGTGCGCGCCAGGGTGCCCGCGTGGTTATCGGCCATAGCGGTAGTAGCCAAGGCACCGAGGCGGCGTATTCGTTGATCGAAGAGATCAAGGCCTTTGGCGGCCGGGCCATTGAAGTGGGGGGCGATGCGGCCGACCCGGACACCGGCGACAAGCTGGTGGCCGCCGCAGTGCAGGCGTTCGGCAGCGTCGATGTGTTCGTCAACAACGCCGGCATCTGCCCGTTCCATTCGTTCCTCGACATGCCCCGCGAGGTCTACCTGAAAACCGTCAACACCAACCTCAACGGCGCCTACTTCGCCGTGCAGGCGGCGGCCAACCAGATGAAAAACCAGGGCCGTGGTGGCGCGATCATCGCCGTCAGCTCCATCAGTGCCCTGGTTGGCGGCGGCATGCAAACCCACTACACGCCGACCAAGGCCGGGCTGCATTCGTTGATGCAATCCTGCGCGATTGCCCTGGGGCCCTACGGCATTCGCTGTAACTCCGTATTACCGGGCACCATCGCCACCGACATCAACAAGGAAGACCTGGCCGACGCGGAAAAACTCGCCTACATGACCTCGCGCACGCCGTTGGGTCGCCTGGGTGAACCGGACGATGTGGCCGGGCCGATCGTCTTCCTCGCCTCGGACATGGCGCGTTATGTGACCGGCGCTTCGTTGCTGGTGGATGGCGGGTTGTTCGTAAACCTGCAGTAACCACCGCTTCCCCAGACATCACACTTCATGTGGGAGCGAGCTTGCCCGGCTCCCACAAGGATCGCGCACGCCTGAAATTTGAGCTTCAGCCCAATAAAAACAACAATCCAGGAGCACCTCCATGCGTACCACCCTCCCCCTGGCCCTGCTGTGCAGCGCCATGTCCACCTGCGCCCTCAGCGCCGGCCTGCTCGCCCCCAACTCCCCCGCCATGCTCGGCGACTGGAACGGCTTGCGCCCGCAATTGGCCGAACAAGGCTATGACTTCACTCTCAAATACGTTGGCGAAGTCGGCTCCAACCTCGGCGGTGGCTACAACTCACACACCACCGCACGCTGGAGCGATCAACTGATTCTCGGTGTGAACATGGACCTGCAAAAACTGCTGGGCTGGCAGGACGCAACCTTGCGTATCGGCATCGGCGAGCGCCATGGCAAGGACATCACCAATGACCGCGTGCACCAGCCCAACGCCACTGGCCTGACCTCCACCATGGAAGTGTTCGGCGGTGGCAACGCCTGGCGACTCTCGCAGTTGTGGTACGAGCAGAAATTTTTCGACCGCAAGTTCGCCCTCAAGCTGGGACGCTTCGGCCACGGTGAAGACTTCGATCAGTTCCCCTGCGAATTCCAGAATGTCACCCTGTGTGGTTCCCAAGAGGGCAACTGGAACGGCGTATGGAACAGCTTCCCTATCAGCCAATGGGCGGTGCGCGCCAAGTACCAGTTCACCGATGAGTTCGCGGTGCAGGTCGGTGCCTATGACAAGAACCCTGGCAACGCTGAAGCCAGTAATGGCTTCAAGCCGTTTATCAGCGGCTCCCAGGGCACCAGTTTCCCCATCGAGGCCATCTGGAAAGGCCAGATCGCCGGGCTGAATTCCGAGTATCACGCCGGCTACTACTACGCCAACGCCGACACCAAGGACATGCTCAAGGACGCCGATGGCAACTACGCCGCCAGCTCGCAAAAACCTTATCGGATGTACTCCAGCAATGACGGCTGGTGGTTGTCGGGCCAGCAACAACTGAGCACGGTGGACGGCAATAGCAAGCGCGGGCTCAATGTGTTTGCCAACCTGACCATGAATGACCCGGACAAGAGCGTGATCAAAAACCTGATCCAGGTCGGCCTGATTTACCGTGGCCCGTTCGATTCACGCCCGGACGACACCTTCGGCATCGGCGCCTCGAAACTGCAGGTCAGCGACCGCTATACCCGCAACACGCAAATGCTGAATGCAGCTAATGGCGTTACCGATATCGACGATCCGCTGTACGTGCCTGAGCAACGCCGCGAGTACAGCTACGAGGTCAACTACGGCGTGCAAGCAACCCAATGGCTGATGGTGCGTCCCAACCTGCAGTATGTGAAATACCCCGGCGGGCTTGCGCAAACCACGGGCGCGGTGGTCGGGGGGGTGCAGTTTATTGCTGATTTTTAATTAGCCTCCGAGTGCGAGCATGTCGTTTGCCGGCATTGCAAAACCATCGGCTTCAACCCCCTCAACGAACTATTGCACGCCATCGAAATCGGCAATAGTTCGGCACAGGCGAACCAGGAAGAAAACTGATCGAATGGTGACAAAAACTGACCGCCTTGCTCTGTAGATTCCACTCGGTGACAACCCCAGTCGTATGCCGGAATTTGGAGACGCATCATGAAACGCATTCAGTACAGCAGATATGGCGGGCCAGAGGTCATGCAGGTCCAGAACTTTGAGCTCCCTCACCCAGGCGAAGGTGAGGTCGGTGTCAGCGTCAAGTTTTCAGCGATCAATCCCATTGACTGGAAGCTGCGGACTGGGCAAATGAAGATCGTTACCGGTAGGAAATTCCCTCGCGCGATGGGAATGGATTTCTCTGGCAGGGTTATATCGATCGGCGCCGACGTCACGCGATTCAAAATCGGGGACTCGGTGTTCGGACTCGCCCGATTTAAAGAAAGCGGAGCGTTCGGCCAAGCCCTTATCACAAAAGAGGCGTTTTTAGCCCATAAGCCGGATGATGTGTCATTCGAGCACGCCGCCTGTTTGGGTACCCCTGGCGTGACTGCCTGGAACGGGCTTATAGACAAGGCCAAGCTGCGCGCCGGCCAGCATGTCTTCGTCAATGGATGTGCCGGTGCCGTAGGCGAAGCCGCTGTACAAATAGCTCTGATGCAGGGAGCCGTCGTCTCGGGCAGTTGCAGCGACAGGGACATGCAGCGAGCAAAGTCGCTGGGTATGCACACTGTTTATGATTATCGGAACCTGCAGCTATCGAGTATTGCCACTCGATTCGACGTGGTTTACGACACTGCGGCAACGCTGTCGATATCTGAAGGCGTTGCGACGCTAAAATCGGGCGGCGTATTTCTGGATCTAAACCCCGGCCCAGGCAAGTTTGTCCGCGCTTTTTTTGATCGCAGACTCAAAATAATCATAGGTTCACCGCGCGCCGAGATATTGGATCAGCTTGCCAAGGCTGCCAGTGATAGGCGCTACAACGTCCGAGTAGCGGAAACCGTTTCGATGGCCGAAGCGATTCGACTTATCACCGAGCTTGAGAAAGGCCGTAAGCTCGGAGGTAAAGGTGTCATCGCGATGGAGTAGACATGGCCAGGAGTCACCGTTTGTTTGAGCTAATGCAAGTGCTGCGCCGACATCGTAGAACGGTGTCAGGTCAGACACTTGCGCTGGAATTGGGCGTTTCTTTACGCACCATACGTCGCGATGTGGTGACCTTGCAGGGGATGGGCGCCGACATCGAGGGTGAGCCTGGCTTAGGTTATATTTTGAAACCTGGTTTTCTGTTACCCCCGCTTGCATTTACAGAAGAAGAAATACAGGCGCTTGTAGTCGGTGCCCAGTGGGTCAGTCGACAGACAGACGATAAATTTGCCCTCGCGGTAAAGAACGCGTTGGCCAAAATCAACGCCGTGTTGCCTCTGGATATGCGTCACACCTTTGACGACGAAACGTTCTACGTGGGCGCCCGCTCCAACCTTTGCACTTCAATCGACCTGAGTGAAGTCCGATTCGCATTGCGTGACCAGCGCAAACTGCTGATCACCTTGTCGATATCCCACGCACCTGCAGATAAACAAATTATCTGGCCGATCATGCTGGGCTTCATAGACGCAAAGCGCTTCCTGTCGGCGTGGTGTGAAGCGGACAACCGGTTCCGCGTGATAGCGATGGATGACATCGCAAAACTGGAAGTGCTCGCCGAGCGCTACAGTCGTAACCGACGCCAGCTTATCAAGGAATGGCGAGCTCATGAGGTCTTGCCTTGTAACGGCTCTGGCAAGGAGTGCTGATCGGAGGAATAAACGACGGCCCTATGGAGAGGCCCATGTAGACGATTCTGGAGGTACCCAGGGGGAACGCGACAGCGGCTGCCTGAATAAAGAGAAGCAGCAATGGAGCCGGAAATTGAGCAAGCATTACGAATGCAAGTGCTGCGGCTGCTGGACGTCCGACCCCGAGTCCATGAGCAGGGTCTGTTGGCGACCCTGAGAGTCTTTAGGCGTCGTAGGGCAGGCTGTTCATCTGATCATCTTTGTCTTTCCACAAACCATGGAGATCCATTCATTTCCAGTGGATTGCTACATTGGGGGCACATCCGAGGGCATGCTGATGAGACCTTCAGCCAGCGCTACTGAAACGGCGCACAGGCCTTATCCTGTGCGGTGGCTCCACCCCGCAGGGTGAACCCATAAGCCACCAGGCAACCCAGGCCGCAACACCCCACGACCAGGCACATGGGCCACGCCGTGCCGTCGGCAAGGTGGCTGACCCACAGACTGGCCAGCGCGGCGGTCGCAAATTGCACCGAGATGCCCAGCGCAACGCTCGCCCCGGCCTGACGTGGAAACAGCGCCATCAGGCTGGCGGTGCAATTGGCCCCAAGCAAGCCGGTAACGCCCATGTAAATCACCAGGCAACACACGATGCTTGTCAGTCCGCCCCACTCGGTCATCCCCACGCCGATCAGCGCCGCCCCTGCCCCTGCCGCCAGCATCGCGCCTACGCCCAGCATGCGTTGCGGCCCGTAGCGGCCCACCCAGCGCGCATTGATGAACGTCACCAGAATGATGCCGAGGATGTTCAGGGCGAATAATCCACTGTAGAGCCGCGGCGACACGTCAAAGTACACAACGTACACAAAAGGCGAAGCGGTGATAAAGGCAAATACGCCGCCGAACGCCATCGACATGCACAGGATCAGCGCCACCGCCCTGGGCTCTCGGACAATGGCCAGATAGGCCTCGAAAGATGCCCTCACCGACGTACCCCGCTGCTGCACCGGCAGGCTTTCCTTCAAGCCCAGCGCCACCATCAACAGGCACAGGCTGGAAAGGATGAACAACGTGGCGAAGATCGTACGCCAGCCCTCGATCAGTACCAGCCAGGTGCCGATAATCGGCGCGAACAATGTCGCCATCATGGTCAGCATATGCATCCACGACAGCACCTTGGCCGCTTGTACCAGGCCCACCAAGTCCCTGGCGACCGTCCGCGCTAGCACTACCGCGCCCGCGCCGCCCAGTGCCTGGACAAAGCGCCAGGCGATCAGTTGCTCGACGCTGCCGGCGAACAGACAACCCAGGGTCGCCACTACGTACAGGGTGAGAGCGCCCAGCAACAGCGGACGCCGACCATAACGGTCGGACAGCGGGCCGTAGACCAACATGCCCAGGCACAGCCCGCAGAGAAAGGCGCTGATGGTGAGTTGTACCTGTGCGGCGCTGGTCGACAGGTCTTCGGCGATTTGCGCAAGACTGGGCAAGTAGGTGTCGATTGAGAACGGCACGAACGCCGTCAGCGATGACAGCAATACAATCAGCCGCGCCTGGGCATTCATCGGCCCGGCGTCGCGAGGTTCTCAAGAAACTCGGTGACCAGCCGGTTGAAGACCTCGCCTTGGTCGTCGTGGACATAATGGCTGGCGTCCGCCACTTCGGCGGTGCGCACCTGTGCATTGCAGTCGCGCATGGCTTGCAGCGTCGGCGCCGGCAGAAAATCCGAGCGCGCGCCGCGGATGAACAGGGTCGGGCAATCCAGGGCCCGTACCGCCGGCCACAAGTCAGTCGGTTCGATGCTCAGGCGCGCCTCGGCGATGCCTTGCTGATCGTGGCGCCAACGGATCGCGCCTTCGCTCTCTTTCATCGAATGCGCCAGGCGTGACGCCAGGCCCTGCTCCGACAGGCCAGGGCGTGCCGCCTGCCAGAAAGCGCGGGCGGTTTGCCAGTCGTCGAACCGCATTGGGGTCTGGTTCATCTCGCGGCGGATGCGCGCCGCACCGTCGCCCTGGCTCGAAGACCCGGGCCCGATGTCTTCGATAATCAGGCCAATCAAGCGGCCAGGTGCCTGCCGTGCGTATTCGAGGGCATTGGCGCCGCCCAGTGAATGCCCCAGCAACACGAAGCGCTGTAAGCCGGCATGGGCGACGAAATCCTGCAGGTCCTCCACATAAGATTGCGTGTGATAGCTCGCGGCCGGGGCCCAGTCACTCAGCCCGCGACCGCGCTGGTCGAGGGCGTAGATGCAATAACCACCCCCCAACGCCTCGACCAGCGACTCCCAGGTCTGCGCATAAGCACGCAAACCATGCAACAGCACCAGCGGCACGCCGCTCGGGTCGCCCCAACGTAGAAAATGCAAACGCAAGCCGACGCGATTGGTGAAAAAGCGGCTGTCTGGGATCATGATTTTGCTCCGTGAATGCAGGGCCTGGGTCGACTTAGAAACGATCGAAGCGATAAGGGCTGGGATCGATGATGGGCGCGTGCCCGCTGACAATATCCGCCGCCAGGTGACCCGCCGCCGGTGAAGTACCAAAGCCGTGCCCGGAAAAACCGGTAGCCACGGTCAGGCCGGGAATCTGCGCGACCGGGCCTATTACCGGGTTGGAATCCGGGGTCACATCGATAGTGCCTGCCCAGGTTTGGGCGATCCGGGCTTGCTCGAATACCGGCCAGGCCGCCTTGAGGTTGTTCATCGCATCATTGTTCAGCCGCGGGTTGGCGGCGGGGTCTTGCATGCGTACACGCTCGAACGGGCTGATGCTGTCGGCCGACCAACGCCTGGGCAGCGCCAGGTCGTTGAAAAAATACTTGCCCAACGACACGTTCAACACGCTGCGCTGCGCACGAAATTGCGGCATGTATTGCTTGGCAAGCAACAGGTGATCGAGGGTCAGAAAAGCGTCCAGCTTGCCACGCTGGGTAATGATGAAGCCGCCGTCCTTGTGCTTGCGAAACGAAAAGTCCGGCGCGCCCACGGCAATTTCAGTGGGGCCTTGCATGGGATGGGTACGCAACACCGAGCAGGTCAAGGCCAGGGTCGGCAAGGACACACCGAGGTTGCCCAAAAAGCGCCGCGACCACATGCCGCCGGCGAGCAACACCTGATCGCAGCGGATCTCGCCTTTTTCAGTGACCACGCCACTGACCTTGCCGGCAGACATCTGCAGCGTACGCACCGCACACTGCTCGATGATCACCACGCCCAGGGCCATGGCCGCCTTGGCAATCGCACTGCTGGCCAGGGTCGGTTCCGCACGCGCGTCGGACGGCGTGTAGATCCCACCGGCCCAATCGCCCTCGCCGCCCGGCACCAACTGCTCGATCTCGCGCTTGCTCAGCAATCGAGAATCAAGGGAAAGATGCTCGACCGATTTGAGCCAGCCTTCATGCATGGCCATCTGCGTGTCGTTGCGGGCGACAAACATGATGCCCTCTTGCCGGTAGCCCACATCCGCGCCCACCCGCTCGGGCATTTGTGCCCACAAGCGGTCTGCAGCCAGGGCCAGCGGTATATCGTGCGCGTGGCGGCTGGTCTTGCGCACCCAACCCAGGTTGCGCGAGGACTGTTCGCCGGCGATACGGCCCTTCTCCAGTACCACCACCGGGATGTTGCGTTCGGCCAGGGTCAGCGCGGCCGTCAGGCCGATGATTCCGCCGCCAATGATGACGACGGAGGTGGCGGTGGGAAATTCGGTGCACGTATTCACGGGCGCAATAGTCGGGGCCATGATCAAGACTCGCAAAACAATAAAGGTCGGCCGTGCGAATGCACGGCCGCGTGACGGATTACTGCGCCAGGCGAATCACTTCGACCTGAGCTTTAGAGGCGTTGCGATAAGCCGTCACTTCCAGTTCCACCTTGTAGACCGTCGATCCCAGCGGCGGGCACGTAACGGTGCTGGCCGGATCGACGCCGCGAAACTTCTCGCCGATCAAGGCCATCACCGCCGGCACGTCCTTGGGGTCTTGGATGAACACGCGCGAGCACACCACATCGGCCAGGCTTGCATCGACGGCGGCCAGCGCGGTTTCGATGTTGGCGAAGACCTGGTGCGCCTGCTCGAGGACGTCTTCCGGGATCAGTTTGGTTTGCGGATTGCGGCCGGCGGTGTTGGACACGTAGATCCAGTTGTCCACCACCACCAGGCGCGAATAGCTGGCCTGGTCTTCAAACGGGGAACCGGTCTTGAGCTTGATGATTTTTGTCATGTCGAAGGACTCGTCAGTTGGATAGGGAATGGCTCAGCGCAGCTCCGGGGTTTCCCACAGGTTCAACTTCACGCCGATGCCTCTTTCGATGGCATTGCGGTACACCACGGTGCCCCAGGCCACATCTTCCACGGGCATGCCGCCGACCGACATGATGATGATCTCTTCATCGTTCCTGCGGCCCTGGGCCTCGCCGGCAATGATCTTGCCGATGTCTTCAAGCTGTTCGGGCCTCATCGTGCCTTCGGCGATCATGTCCATGAAACGCACGCCGATCACCGGCACGCAGTGGTGCGCAGGCTTGGGCAATTCTTCGAACCAGGCTTCGTAGAGGCCGGTGTTGTCCAGCACCTTGCGTACGTCGGCGCGCTCCATCCCCTCATCCAGCGAGCAGGACGCCGGCATTGCCATGAACGCCCCCGGCTTGACCCACTCGCGCTTCACAATTGGGTAGATCGAGGGGTCGCCTGTTTCACCGGAGCTACAATAAGTAACAAGGTCGGAATCACGGACCACGTCTTCGAGGCTATCGACCACTTTAATCGTGGTCACCTGAGGGTAGGTTTCCTTCACCCAGGCAATAAAATCATTCAGGCTTTTCTCGCCACGGCCCTTGATCTTCAAGGTATCGATTTGCGGGCAAACAGCGATGAAGGCGGCGAGCGTGGTCTTGCCCATCACGCCCGGGCCGAGCAGGCCGACCACTTTCGAGTCCTTGCGGGCCAGGTGGCGCGCGCCCACGCCGGGAATCGCGCCGGTGCGATAGGCCGACAGCAGGTTGGCGGACATATGTGCCAACGGCGCGCCGGTGTCGGGGTCGTTGAGGGTGAACATCAGAATCGAGCGGGGCAGGCCTTTGTCGCGGTTGGCGATATTGGAGCCGTACCATTTGACGCCCGCGGTGCAAAAGCTGCCGCCCAGGTAGGCCGGCATCGCCATCATGCGCCGATCAGCGGTGGGCTTGGGCATGTTCGGGAACGGCGAGTCTTTCGGGAATATCACCATGGCGCCATGGGAATCATTGTTCGGCCCGGCCATGCGGTAGTCGCCGCTGTACAGCAGGCCGAACATCTCTTCCATGGTGTTCACACAGGCGAGCATGTCGGTCACGCCAGCGCGGATCATGTCCTGCTCGGACAGGTAGATGAAGTCTATTTTTGTAGTAATGGACATAATTATTCTCGGGCTGAAGGTGATATCGCTGCGGTAGGCGCTGCTCCCACGCTATCGACCTTGAGTATCAGCGGACGAATTTGGGCGGTATTGTAAATTTCGGACATCAACGTCTATTCCGCGCGCAGGTATTGGCGCGATAAGTGCGTAATATTCCCGCATCTTTCCACTTGAAGGTCCGGTCATGCTCAACCTGTGTTCACCGCCCCTGCGGCAGCACACCGCGTACGAACAACCCTGGTTCGTGCTCAACTCGTCGCGGTATTCGGTAGTGCCTTCCGATCACCCGGCGATTTCGCATTTCTATGCCTTTGACGTTGCCGACTCAGCCGACCTGCTGGCGGTCCCGGATGGCTGTGTGGACATCGTGTTCGACTGTGATGCCACGCGCCCCAGCGTAAGGATTTGTGGCACGCCGTTGGAGGCACAGCGGGTCCAGTTGCTGCAGGGTCATCATTACTTCGGCGTGCGCTTTTCGCCGGGGGTGATTCCAGGCTTCATCAACGTCATGGCCGAGGACCTGACCGAACAGGAATGGGACCTGCTGGAGGTGTCTGCATTTGCCCAGCGCATTTTCGAGAGCATCGTCCAGGCCCCGCAGTTGCAGGAGCAAATGAAGCTGTTCAATGACTACCTGATCCCGCGCTTGATGGGCAGGACCTCAAAGCTGACGGCCATGGTCATTCAACAGGCGCTCGCCCACCGCGGCGACCTGCGCATCCAGCAGCTTGAACACCTTAGTGGCTACACCAGCCGTAGCATTCATCGCCAGTTCAGCCAGGACACCGGCCTGTCGCCCAAGACCTTCTGCCGGATCATTCGCTGCCAGGCGGCGCTGGAAACCCTCAATACCCAGCGCGATGTATCGTTCTCGGAACTCGCCCTGGACCTGGGCTTTTCCGATCAGTCGCACTTCCTGCGCGACTTCAAGAAGCTGGTCAGTACAACGCCCTGCGAATACCAACGCACAATGCTGCGAAACGCCTATAACGAGCGCATCAGCTTCGCCTGAATCCCGCCCTCCCTGCCCTCGCCGGGAAAATTAATTTTCGGCCTCCATCATTTCTCCATAAACCCTACGCTGAACGTGCATGCTGACGAGGCATCATCCAATCCGTTGCTGAAAAACTGCGCACCGTTGCAGCATTGCGCCACGGCATAGCACTTCGACCGAGCAGACCATGACTGAATCATCCCTTGCATCGAGCGCCAACCAGGCGCTGATCCTGATCGCCGAAGACGAGCCGGAGATTGCCGATATCCTCGCGGCCTATCTCAAGCGCGCCGGCTTTAAAACCGTGCATGCGCAGGACGGGCGACGCGCGCTTGAGCTGCATCAAACGCTCAAGCCCGATCTGGTGCTGCTCGATGTGCTGATGCCCAAGCTCGACGGCTGGATGGTGCTGGCGGAAGTTCGTCATCGCGGCAACACGCCGGTGATCATGCTGACGGCCCAGGACCAGGACATGGACAAGCTCATGGGGCTGCGCATAGGCGCCGATGACTACATCGTCAAACCCTTCAACCCGGCGGAGGTCATCGCCAGGGTCCAGGCCGTGCTGCGCCGATGCGCCAATCAGGGACAGGGCGGCGGCCACAGTGTGCTGCGCGTCGACCCATTCGAGATCGACATCGACAACCATGAGGTAAGCGTGCGCATCGGCACGCGAAAACAGCCGTTGCAGCTGACGGTGACCGAATTCAGGTTGCTCGCCCAGTTGGCAAAGTCGCCGCGTCGGGTGTTCAGCCGCGCCGAACTGCTGGTGCTCTGCTCACCTGAGAGCGACAGCCTGGAGCGTACGGTCGACAGCCATATCAGCAAATTGCGCCGCAAGATCGAAGACCTCGGCCTGCGCGGCGTGCCGGCCAGCATCCGTGGGGTCGGCTACCGGTTCGGGAGCCAGGCATGAACGTCAGCAACAGCATGAGCCGGCAGATCATCTTGTCGATGACCGCCGTGGTGCTGTGCGTAATCGCACTCGCGGTCGTCGGCACCTATGTGTTCTATGCATTGCTTTGGACGCTGTCGCCACCGACGCAGCTGGAGCTGGAGGCGGATGAATGGTTGCCCAGCGGCGTGGAATGGGCCTGGATGAGCTTGATCACCTGCGTCAGCCTGGGCGTCGGCGTGGCGGTGGCCGTCAAATTGTCCCGACGCATTCTCATGCCGCTGAACTCGGTGGCGGCCAGCCTGCGCAGCCTGGCCGACGGCGACCTGGATGCACGGGCAGTGGCGCCCGACGTTTCTCCGGGCGAAGCTGCCCGGCTGGTGAATGACTTCAATAGCATGGCGAACCGATTGAAACGCATGGCTGAAGAACAAGCCTTCTGGAATGCCGCGATTGCCCATGAACTGCGCACCCCGTTGACCATCCTGCGCGGCCGTCTGCAAGGCTTGGCCGAGGGTGTATTCAAGCCGGAAAAGTCGCAGTTTTATAGCCTGCTCAGCCAGGTCGAAGGGCTGACGCGCCTGGTTGAAGACCTGCGCGTGGTGGGCATGGGGGACAACGGCTACCTGGAGCTGGACATCAAGCATGTCGAACTGGCCGACGCGCTGAAGGCCGAAGCGCGGTTGTTCGAGCCCAGCCTGAACAGCGCCGGTTTCGTCCTGCTGCTGGACCTGCGCAAGGGCCCCGTGCACTGCGACCCCGCCCGCATCCGCCAGGCCTTGCTGGCACTGCTGGACAACATTCGCCGACATGCCACGCCGGGCAACGTCAGCGTTAAGCTCGGCAGTGACGAGCGCGGCAACTTCCTGAGGGTCGCGGATGAGGGTCCGGGTGTCGACGAGCCGTTCGCCACGCTTATTTTCGATGCGTTTCAGCGGGGCGACAGTTCGCGTTCCCGCGCCCAGGGCGGCAGTGGCCTGGGCCTGGCCGTGGTGCGTTCGATCGCGCTGGCCCATGGCGGCGCCGTGGCCTGTCGGACACTTGTAAATGGCGGCACTTTATTTGAACTGAGTTGGCCAACGGCAACCCTTTTGAATATCGAACCCTGACCACCCTGAAGCGAAGTTTGCTTTATTAACATCCACCAAGGTGATGGCATGCGCCTCTGTATCTCCTTATTCAAGAGAGCAATTAAATATCGCCACTTTGCCTTACTGGACCTACAAGGACGTTGTATCGCTTTCATGAGTTGCGAAGAAATCCCCAGCAGAGGTGAATGGGTGGAAGTCGAAGCAGTCAATCTCGCCTGGCTCAATCAAACGCTGCCAGGCCCTGAACGCCGGGCAGCGAACAGCCGCACAGTATAACGCCTGGCCCCCTTGTTTAACGTTCCAACGTGGATAACTGTTATGCCGACACTGCATTCAGCGCGGACTCCTATCGCCCTTAAACAACTGGAAGCGTCACTGACGCTCTACACGTTCAAACTCAAAAAGTTGCAGCGCTTCTGTATTCCCCTGCAGAAGTACGCACCTTCTTGTGTCTTGGCCCTGTGGCTGTTGGGCGTGTGTGCGTCGCTGATAACTCAGTCCTATTATCACTGGCTGTTGATGGCGCCGGCCATTTGCATCCTGATCGCCGTGGAGATCGTTATCGAAGAACTCCAGACTGATCTGTTATTGATGACCGATGAAGTACGTTATCGGCTCGGCATCTCCCGCGACTTTCATCAACGCGCAACGCGCGGCACAGGTGCACCATGGCGTCCGTAACACCGCCGATTCTGCTCGAAGAAAGTAAAAAACTTATGCGGTGATGACCTACCTGTGGACCTTCGTCAGTTGCCTGGATGAAGCCCCTTCGATGATCGACCAGCTGGCGCGGCTCAAGGATATCGGCAAGCGGGTGGACCCAGGCCTGGCGGATTCAGCGCGGTGACCTGCGCGTTTCGGACGGCGATTCGCCGAACAGCTCGCGGTAATGCGTGGCGAAATGGCTCAGGTGAAAAAAGCCCATGGCCACGGCGATTTCACCGACGTTTTTCTTGCTCGGGCAGGTTGCGATCAGGCGTCGCCTGACTGCGTTGAGACGCAAATTGCGCAAGTACTCTACGGGCCGCATGCCGGTCACTGCCTGAAAACTGTTCTGCAGGGTTCTGCGACTGACGCGCAACTGCTCGCAAAGGTCCAGGATGCTCAGCGGGGTATCGCCACTGGCAATGATCAATTCCTGGCTGCGTCTGACCAGATACGCGCTGACCGCGAAATTGCCACGCCGGCCACGCACTTCGTCGCCTGCGTGGGTGAACAGATCGAGGAACGCACCGAGCAGCTCATCTTCCAGGATTTTTTCCGACGCTGGGCTGATGGCATCCGCGTGTTCCAGAAAGTGACGAAACAAGAGGTGAATGCGCTGACGAATACGCAGCAGTGACGTTTCATCCACGTTAAGCGCGGGCACGCTGGTCAAACGCTTGAGCTGATCATTGGATAGCTCGAAGGCCGCCAGTTTGGCGAAACGCACGGCATCGACATTGAACGCAAAAAAATGCGTGCCTTGCGGCGCATGCAGCACGAACTCTTCGGCATCACGCAGCAGCACCACGCTTTGAGCGCTTACCCGTTGCCCCTGGACCACCGGAGGGCTGCCCAGTGACATGGCTGCGCACAAGCGGCCCTGGGGCGAACGGCCATGCTGCACCACCCGCTTGTCCAGCACCTCCTGGAAGATCTGGAAGCGATCACCGGACAGTTGCCGCAGCTCACTGGTCAGGCAGCCGCGACCGAGCTGGTCATAGACCTGCTGCCAACCCTGGATCGAGCCGGCGTGCTGTTGAGAGTCATTGAAGGTTCGGACTTCAGCGAGCATATTCGTCATTCCTCGGCGGCCGGGTTCTTGCTTTTGGCCTGAAGGGGGCTCAGTCATCCGTGACATCGGTCGGCGTTACACAGGCGCAACGCCCGCCTGGAAAACCAAAGCCAGTTCCGTGCCAAGCATGTGCAGATGATAAGTGCCTGGGTGAATATCCATCGGCGCCAGTAGCGCACCGGAAAGCACCACCTGCCCGGCCTCCACGCGATGACCATCGGCCAGCAAGCGTCGCACCAGCCAGCACAGGTTGAACAGGGGGCTGTCCTCACGGTCCTGGGTATCGCCGCTGCCCAGATACACACCTTCATGCTCCACGTGATACGCCACGCACGCATGCCGAACAGGATCGAACGGCACAGGCGACCCGACACAGTAAAGTGCCGCGGCGGCGTTATCGGCCAGGAACGCGCCAAGCCCGAAACGCCAGCCCTGCCAGCGGCAGTCGGCGATTTCGAACGCTGGCGCCACCTCGGCGATGGCCGCCAGAATCTCCTCATCCCCGTAGTCGCCCGCTACCAGCGTGCGCCCGAACACAAACGCCAGTTCGACCTCAAGCTTGGGCTGGATTAATCGCTCGAATGACACGGTACTGCCCGGCTCGACCTCCATGACCGCCGTGAGGCCGCCATACACCGGTTCGTCGAGGCCAAAGCGCGCTTGCGCCGCCCGGCCTGCAAAGGCGACCTTCCAACCGCTCAGCCGCTCGCCACCTGCCTGGCGCCGTGCCAGCCCCTGAAGCAGCAGACCATAGCCTTCCAGCCGGTCCAGCGCCTCGGGCGGCAAGGGTGCAATGGGCTGGGCGGTGCGCAAGGCCTCGTACAGTTGGCCGAGCAGTGTGTTGGCGCCACTCATGAAAGTTGCTCCGCCAGCTTGCGCAGTACGCCATCGAGCCGCTCTGGGGTGGTAATCGCCGCGACAAAGCGGTCCGGACGCACCACCACGATGCAGTCACGCACCTTGGAGAACCATTCGCCCAGGCGGTTATCCACGTCTTCCACACTCAGGGCGTCGCGGGCCGTCAACGGCTGGTTACGCCCCACGCCGCTGCGCGACCGGTTGACCTGGATGAAACAGGTGCCCCAACGTGCCCAATAATCCGCCATCGGTTCGCTGAGGTGTTCGCGCGGGTTCACGCGATAACCCAGCACGGCGTAGCCGTTGCCGAGCACTTCGTCCAGGCGCCGGCGCTGACCTTGCGCATCTTCGATATTCGGCTGGATGAACAGTTGCCCGACCAGATCATCCTCACGCAATTCGGCCCGCTCGTGATAGACCAGCCCTTTGGTGATGGTCGCCTTGGGTTTGAACTTGAACTCCAGCAAGTGCGAACGCAGGTTGTCGACGCTGTTGACTGCCTGGAACAGCCAGTCGCGCACACCGGCCATCAGCGGGTTGGTCAAGCCAAGGACGGCGCCCATATTGTCGGCCAGGGCCACCAGTTCAGTGGCGTGGCCACGGCGTTCCTGGTCATAACTGGCCAGGATCGAGGGCGCCGCTCGGCCCTGGATGATCGCCGCGAGCTTCCAGGCCACGTTGGCCACATCGCGCAGGCCGGAATTAAGGCCTTGCCCGGCCCAGGGTGGGGAAATATGCGCCGCATCGCCCACCAGCGCCACGCGCCCTTCGACAAAGCGCGCCGCGACGCGCGAGTGGTGGGTATAGGCACGAATGCGAATGACATTGAGGTCGTTGACGGCGTCGCCGATATGCCCGTGGATCAGCGTGCGAATCGTTGCCTCTTCGCACATTTTCGCTTCGTCCTCGCCCTCCATCAGCATGAATTCCCAGCGCCGTTGCTGGTACGGCAAATATATGCACACGAAGGGCCGCTGCGGGTCGGCATGCAGCGCCGTGTAGGGTGCGTCCAGCGTGTCGTTGGCCGTATCGACCACCACCCACTTGCGTGGATGGGTCAACCCCAGCAGTTCGATACCGAGTTTTTTACGCACCGTGGAGCGACCGCCGTCGGCACCGATCACATAGTCGGCCTGGAGTGGGTAGACCTCGCCGTCGGCACCGCGCACCTGCAGGGTCACGCCCTGATCGTCCTGCGCAAGCTCGAGCAGTTCGTGGCCCTGGCGCAACTCGACGCTGGCGTGCTGCCCGAGATGCTCGCGCAAGGTGCCTTCGAGCAGTTGCTGCATGAAAATATTGCGCATCGGCCAGCCGTAGTGCGCCGCACTTGGCTTAACCTCGGCAAAACACACGCCGCGCGCGTTGTAGTAGCGCAGCGGCACATCGCAAATCATGTCGCGTACCGCCCGTTCGGCGATACCGATGCCCTGCAACACCCGCAATGCCTCATCGTCCATGCCCACGGCACGGGGATAAGGCAGGATGCCGTCGGCCAGTTCAAGGACGATGCAGTCGATACCGTACATTCCCATATAGTGCGCGGCCGTAATGCCGTTTGGGCCACCGCCCACGATGACAACCTGGGTCTTCTCCTGCTTCATCGCTATTCACCGCTTTCTTGTTGTGAGTTGGATCCTGCATCGGCCTTTGCGTAGGAGCGAGCTTGCTCGCGAAGAACTCACAGGCGCCGCGTTCGCTCAGGAAGCACGCGTTATCGTTGAGGTTTTTCGCGAGCAAGCTCGCTCCTACATGAGCTTTTATCAATGCAAGCCGTCAATACCTTTTACATCCTCGGCCTTCAGGCCGCCCAACCGCGCATGCAAACGGCCGCGGGTGGCGAACGCCCAAATCACTACCACCTCATCAGCCGAAGGGCCGTCACCGAACATCAGGGAGAAGCTGTCGTAGTGCGAACGCACGTACAGCGCGTCTTTGTGGGCCAGCGGTACGTCGATGGTCGAACCTGGCCCGCCGCGCTTGCCGGTCGAGGGCACCCACGACTTGCCACCGCCCAGGGCGACGCGGATCGGATCGGCGGCCGGGTTGGTGAGGAACGCGTTGCCGTGCTCGTATTCACCCGCGCTGCCCACCAGGATGGCCTTGCCATAGCTGACAATTTCATGTGCGCCGGCCAACGCATTGATGCGCCGGCCGAACTCTTCGCCCAGCAACGGCGACGGGTCGATCAATTGCGAAAGGTCCTCGCTGTAGCGCCCGGCATAAGGGTTGGCGATGACGGCAGCCACGGCGTATTTGAACAGCGGCTCGCCATCGGCCAGCTGGCCACTTTCGTTGGCCAGGGTTTCTTCGACGAAGCTGTACCATTTGCGGATGTGATAGCTGGCAAAATTCGCGGTTTTCATCAGGTGAACCTCGGTTCAAATCGGGTCAAGGGGGTCAAGCGTGATGTTGCGACTCGGCGCACGGGCGGCCTTGAAGCGGGCCTTGCCGCACGCATCGTCATGCTCGGTCTCGAGAAAGAATTCCATGCGATTGCAATCGGGGTCGTTGAAATACAGGCCGTTGCCGATTTCATGATCGGTAATTTTCACCACCTCCACCCCCTTCTTCAGCAACATGCCGTAGAGCTGGCGCAAGGTGGTCATGTCACCTTCGATTTCCAATCCGTAGTGCTGCAGGCCCAGGCCGCCCTGGTGGGCGCCCGGTTCTGCACGAATCAAGGCGATGTCGTGATGCTTGGTGCCAAACGCCATCATGACCCAACTTTCGCCCCGGGCACTTTCATGCATGCCCAGGATGTCGGCATACCAGCGCGCCGACACATCAGGATCACTCACAAATAGCGATAAGTGAGTCCGAAGGATTTTGACTTTCATCACCGAGTACCTCAGTTCTTCTTGACGATGGATTGATGCCCGGCCTTGATCTGCGCCACGGCAGGCGTCCAGAGCACATCCGCGATCTCGCTGAATTCGCGCCAGTGCTTCTGCCAGCCGTCCCCGCCATTGTCGGAGGTGAACAAGTGCCCATACTTGGTGCCCGCCACGATCTGGCGCGGGTTGGCCGGGTTGAAGGCAATGGCCCACACGCAGGAGTTGGGCTGCTGCGGCAGCGGCAATACCTCCCAACTGAGGGCGGCATTACGGGAAACCAGGATTTTGCTGGTGGTGCCGGGAGTGCCGTCGGAAATGCTCAGGTACAACGTGTCCTCGGTGCCCAGCGGCGCGTTCATGGCGCGTATGTAGTACAGGCCGAACGCCTCCCGGCCAACGATGCCGGTCCAGGTCAAGCCTTCATCCAGGCTGCGGTAGACCGCGTTGACGCACACCACCACGATGACTTTTTCGCCATGGTTGGGCAGCACCAGGATGTTGTGGATGTCCGAATTGAAGTCCCACAGCAGGCGGTCATCAACCCGAGTCCAGCTGTCGCCGCCGTCGCGGGAATGGAACAGCCCACCCTCCTCCAGGCCGAACCACACCTGATTGCGGTCGGTGGGGTCGTAGGCGAAGGCCAGCAAGCGTGGGCGGCTGACGCCGTCACAGAATTCAGGAATCTCCACCGGCGCGCGATCCCAGCTGAGGCCGCCGTCCAGGGTGCGCCACAGCACAGCGCGCGAGGGCGCACCGGTACCGACAAAGATTCGCTGGGCATCCTGCGGGTCCACAGCGACCTTCCACACCGTCTCGCCGTTGAACGGCGAATCGACGCGCTGCCAGTGCCCACCGGTGTCGTGGCTGACACACAAGCCCACGTCGGTGCCAGCATAGATTCGCTCGGGCGTGTCGGGATGCACGCTCAACGAACGGGTGATCGCGTCGAATTCCAGGTCTTGCCCCAGGCCCAGGCGATGCCAGGTCTTGCCATCGTCGGCACTGCGAATCACCGCCTGCCCGACAGTGGCGACTAAAAGGGTTCCGTTACTCATCTCTGATCCTCCTCAGATATAGATGCCACGGGTCAAACCACCGTCGATACCGATGGACTCACCGGTTACCGCGCCGGCCTTCGCCGACGCCAGGAAGCCGATCAGCCAGCCCATTTCGATCGGCGCCAGGGTGCGGCGAATTGGCGTCGCGTCGATGTACGCCTGTTCAACCTGTTCCGCGGTCTTGCCTTGCTTGACCGCTTCGCGCTCGTACAGCTCCTGGATATGCGGGGTATCCACCACGCCGGGGTGAATCAGGTTGACCGTGATGCCCGACGGGCCGAGCTGGTCGGACAGGGTTTTGGTCATGTGGGCAATCGCCAGGTTGCGCATGCCCGAGAGCACTTTGCTGCTGCGCCCGGTGAGCCCGCCGATGTTGATGATGCGACCGAAGCCGGCAGCCTTCATGTGCGGGGTCACGGCCTTGGCGCAACGGAAGTAGCCGATCACCTTGGTGTTGAGGTCCGACAGCAATTCATCGTCGCCGGCGTGTTCAATGTCATTGCGCACCACACCAGACGGCGCGGCAGCACCGTTGACGAGGATGTCGATACGGCCGAAATGCTTGTACGCAGCATCGACCATCTCGGACACAGCCTTCATGTCGTTGGTGTCACAGAACAGCGGCAGCACTTCATTACCGGTCTGTGCCGTGATCTCTTCGGCAGCCAGTTGCAGGAACGCCATGCGCCGCGCGCAGATCACCACCTTGCAGCCTTCCTCGGACAGAAACCGTGCGACTTCCTTGCCGATGCCCATGCCGCCACCGGTGACGATTGCCACGCGGCCTTTCAATTCCAGATCCATTGCCATTTCCTCTTGTGATTGTTCGATTCAGGCGAGATCGACGAAGACGCTTTTGGTTTCGGTGTAGGCGTCGATCACGTTCTTGCCCATTTCCCGGCCCCAGCCGGATTGCTTGTAACCGCCGAACGGCGAGGCCGGATCGACCACGTTCCAACAGTTGATCCATACCGAGCCGGCCTTGAGCTGCGCGGCCACGCGGTGCGCCGAGCGCAGGTCACGGGTCCACAGGCCGGCGGCCAGGCCATAGGGCGAGTCGTTGGCGCGCAGCACCAGGTCGTCGATTTCGGTCCAGGCCATCACGGTCAGCACCGGGCCGAAGATTTCTTCGCGGGCCACGCAGGCGCGCTCGGTGCGGTCGAGGAATACGCTCGGAGCAATGAAGTGACCACGCTCCAGGTGCTCAGGGCGGCCGCCACCACAGATCAGTTCGGCGCCCTCTTCCTGGCCCCGCTGCAGGTAACCCTTGACGGTGTTCAATTGCCGCGCGGACACCAGCGGGCCCATGCTGTTGGCCGGGTCCAGGCCATTGCCGAGCACATAGGCGGCGGCATGGCGCTGCAGCTCTTCGAGCACCTGGTCGAGCACACTGGCGTGCACATACAGGCGCGAGCCGGCCGTACACACCTGGCCCTGGTTGTAGAAAATCCCATCGGCGGCGCCCTTGGCGGCGCGTACGATGTCGGCGTCGGGCAGGATGATGTTCGGCGACTTGCCGCCCAATTCCAGCGAGACCTTTTTCATGTTGCCGGTGGCCGCCTGGGCGATCAGCCGACCGACCTGGGTCGAGCCGGTGAAGGCGATCTTGTCCACGTCCGGGTGCTGCGCCAGCGGTGCGCCGGTGTCGGCGCCCAGGCCGGTGATCAGGTTGACTACGCCGGCGGGGAAACCGGCGGCCTCGATCAGTTGCACCAGGCGAATCGCCACCAGCGGCGTCTGCTCGGCGGGCTTGAGCACCGCCACGCAACCGGTGGCCAGCGCCGGACCGAGCTTCCACACGCACATGGTCAACGGGAAATTCCACGGCACGATCAGCGCACACACGCCCACCGGCTCGCGCAGGGTGTAGTTGAGCATTGGCGCGCCGCTGGCCGGCGAGACGGGCAGCGTGCTGCCTTCAATTTTGGTGGGCCAGCCGGCGAAGTAGCGAATGATGTTCGCCGCGCTGGCCGCTTCACCGCGCGCATTGGCGATCGGCTTGCCATTTTCCAGGGTGATCAGTTGCGCCAACTCCTCCCGGTGCTGATCCAACAGATCAGCCAGGCGAAACAGCAACAGGCCGCGCTGCGCCGGTGACTGCAAGGCCCAGGCGCCGGTAAAGGCTGCACGGGCAGCCGCGACGGCCGCGTTCACATCGCGCTCATCGCCCTGGGCGACTTCGGTCAGGGTCTGTTCGGTGGCCGGATTTTCCACGGCAAAGCGGCGACCGCTGGCGGCGTCCTGCCAGGTACCGCCGATGAACAGGCGACCGGGCTGGTCCAGGAACGCCTGGACGGCAGGCAATAATGGGGGCAGGTTCATGGTCGACTCCTTCACAGCGCCATTTCGATCAGGCAAGGCCCGGCATTGGCGGCGGCATTGGCCAGCGCCCGTTGCAGTTCGGCGTTGGTGTGTACGGTGCAGGACGGCACGCCATACCCTTTGGCCAGGGCCTTCCAGTCGATGCGCGGACTGTCGAGCACGGTCAGCTTCAGCGCCTGCGGGTCGAGCTCGGTCATGCCGAAACGGCGCAGTTCGTTCTGCAGGATCGCGTAGCGGTGGTTGGCGGCAATCAGGATCACCACCGGCAACTGCTCGCGGGCAATGCTCCACAAGGTCTGGATGGTGTACTGGGCGCTGCCGTCCGATTGCAGGCAGAACACCCGGTTGCCCGGCTCAGCCAGTGCCGCCCCAAACCCCACCGGAATGCCCTGGCCGATGGCGCCACCGGTATTGGTCAACACGCGGTGCCGCGCTGCACGGGCAGAAGCGGTAAAAAACGGATAGCCGCAGGTGCCGCCCTCCACCGAGACAATGCAGTCGTGCGGCAGCGCGGCGGCCAACACTTGCCCCACCGACTGCGGGCTCAAAGCGGCCTCGCCCGGCGGCAGCTGGATGTCCTGCGGCGTCGGCACATAGGCGGGCGCCTCCAGGGCATCGGCCAGGGCGGTCAGCGCTCCGGCCACGTCGTCGCCCACCTCGGCCAGCGACAGCAGACGCTCGCGCTCAGCCAAGCGTGACGGAATACCTTCGTAGCCAAAATAACTGATGGGCTCCACGACACCCGCGCACACGACCTTGTCGTACTGCTCGAGGATTTCGATGGCCACTTCCGGGAAATACGGCAGGCGATCCAGGTCGGGCAAGCCGCCGCCACGGTAGCTCAGCCGCGGAAAGGTCTCGGCAAACATGCGCACGCCGGGCAGTTGCGCGAGGCGCCCCGCCGCTTCCAGGCCGGCCACCGACAAGCCCTGGTCACCGACAATGAAGACCAGGCGCAGGCCATCGCGCAGCGCCTGGGCCACGGCTTCGATGCGGTCGCCGGCAAAGCGCCGGACCGGCGCACGCAGCGGGCTGAACTGGCCATTGTGGGTCACCGTATTGGATTGCAGGTCCATGGGCAGGATCAAGCTGGCGATCTGGCCTTTGGCTTGCCAGGCGGCGCGCATGGCTTCCTGCAAGTCCTCGCCCACACCGGACGCGGTGCGCGAGGTGCGTACCCAACTGGAAACAGTCCCGGCCAGGGCCTGGATGTCGCTGGCCAAAGGCGGGTCGTAATTGACGTGCCATGACGCGTGGTCGCCGATCACATTGACGATGGGCGTGTTGGCGCGCCGTGCGTTGTGCAGGTTGGCGATGCCGTTGGCAAAACCCGGGCCCAGGTGCGTCAAGGTCATTGCCGGTTTGCCGGCGATGCGGCCGTAACCGTCCGCCGCACCGGTACACACCCCTTCGAATAACGACAACACCGGCTTGAGAGCAGGTGCACTGGCCATGGCGGCCACCAGTGGAATCTCGGTGGTTCCCGGGTTGGCGAAGCAGTATTCGATACCGCTTGCCGCAGCCGCATTCACTATCAGTTGTGCACCATTCATTCTCAGCCCTCTCACTTGAGCGTTTTCTTTGGTGAGATTTATCACACATAAAAACATTCATCACAAGATTTAATTTGCATCAAATCTCTTATGTTGAGATTTATGCGAAATTTAAACCAAAACAAGTTAGTGTGACGACCTGTAGGAGCGAGCTTGCTCGCGAAAAACGTTAACGATAACGCGTGCCTCCTGAAGGAACGCGGTGCCTGTAAGTTTTTCGCGAGCAAGCTCGCTCCTACAGTGGATCTGGGGCGTTTTCGCCTATAGTGCTTACCCGCACGTCTCCCCTTCTCTAGGAACGAAATGAGCAGTTTGAGCAAGTTGTTGAGTGTCCTGGACCTGTTCGGTCCACAGACGTTGAAGATCGACCCGGACACCATCGCCGAGCGCATGAGCCTGTCGCGCGCCACGGCGTATCGCTACGTCAAGGACCTGTGTGACGCCGGGCTGCTGACGCGCGTGGACGCCGGCAACTACGGCCTGGGGCCCCGGGTGATCGAGCTGGACTGGATGATGCGCCAGTACGACCCCATCCTCCTCGCCGGGCGCGAACTGATGCATGAACTGTCGGCGCAGACCGGCCTTGCGGTGTTCGCCAGCGTTTTCTATGACGGACGCATCATCAACACCTACATCGCCGAACCCACCGACACTTACCACTTCTCCTTCGGGCGCGGGCACCCGCTGCCGTTTTTTCGCGGTGCGCAATCCAAGGTATTGATCGCCTACCAGAAAGGTCGGCGCTTGCAACGCCTGTTCGAAGAACATATGGCCGGCGACCCGGAAAGTGCCTATGACTGGGCAAGCTTTGCCAAGGCCACGAAGAAGATTCGCAAGGACGGCTATTGCCTGACCCACGATGAACTCAACCTGGGCCTGACCGGCATCGCGGCGCCGATCATCCAGCCGGATATGGACGAGGTGGTGGGCAGCTTGTCCGCCGTCGGCAGTACCCAGAGCTTCAAGCTGCTGCGTCAGGAAACCGTGATCGAGATGGTGATGGACACCACGCGACGGATTGCCGAGAACATGCGCAATCAGCCGGGCGCCGCCGCGTCCTGAAGTTGAGGCGCGACAGCCAGGGTGGATCAGAACGGGATGGCGACGGTCACTTGGCTGTACAGGTTGGTGCCATTGCCGACAGCCTGGTTCCCGCCCGTGGTGGAGTCCTGTTTCGGTTTGTAGAGACCGATCAGGGGCGTGATGATCAGGTGCGGGTTGACGGCCCACTCGGCGTATACGTCCAGCTCCCGCGCACTGAGGTTCAGCGCATTGCTTTTGCGCAGCGTGTCGAAGTCGAAGTACAACGCGCCCAGGGTCAGGTTTTCCAGCGGCATGGCTTTGAGGCCCACATGCTGGACACGGGTGTTGCTGTTGAACGGCCCGGCATAGTTGCCGGCGACTTCGCCTTGCAGCCAGGTGCCGTAGCCCGAGCTCAGACCGGTGAACAGCGAATCCCATTTTTGGGAATAACGGGTATAACGGTAGGTGACCTTCGGTGCCCAGGCCACATCGGCAAAGGTATAACCGGCTTCGCCGTACCAGGCTTTTTCCGGCCCGCTGTCTTTGTCCTGCCAGGCGTATTCAAATGCCAGGCTGACGTTCGGCAGGCCCGCATCGCCTTCGCCGCGCACGCTGTAGATATTCATGCCCTTGCGCTGGCGCTGAAAATCACTCGCCCAACGATCATTCACATCAATGCCATGCACCCAGGTCAACCCCAGGGTGCCGGGTTTGGTGGTGTAGTCGAGCGTACCGGCGGCCACTTCGGTTTCAGCCTGAGCGCGGTTGTCGGACTTGAGCCACAACAGGCTGCCATGCAGGCCATCCTTGCCGCCCAGACGCAGGAACGCGGTCTGATCGAAAGCATGCCGCGCCGCCAGGTAGTACGCACCACCCCGGTTCAGCTTGCCATCAGCCGGGCCCTTGCCCAGGTTCGGCCCGTCGTCGTTGATCAGGAAGCCACTGCCGAGCTTGACCACTTGGCGCCCACCGGAAATATCCACACCATCCTGGCCCAACGCCGGGAACAGATCGCCGGAGCGCCACCCCAGGTAAGCGTCTTCGATTTTGGTGGTGCGTTCGGTGCCCAGGGTGTTGCCGGCCGGGTCGCCATCGCCCCAGGTGGCTGAGCTGACCAGCGCGAATGCACCATAGGCGGTGCCGTTGCCCGCCAGGGACTGGTCGCCGCTCAAACCGTATTTGATAAAGCCTTCGCGCCAAGTTGAGCCGCCCGACGTGCCGTCATAGTTCTTGCGGCTGTTGAACATGCCGAACACGGCGGTCATGTCTGCGTTGAGATGGCGACTCTCGTCGCCGTACAGCTCATAGGCCTGGGCCTGGCTGATGGCGCAGAGCGTCAAGGTACAGGCCAATGTGCCGCTGAGAAATGAAGTGGAGGGATACCGCATGATCGAAGCTCCTTGAAGTGCGCCTTTAAAGGCTGTCTCAGGTATTGGCATTACAGGGGCGCAGCCGCGCTGCACCTGGTTCGTCGAGGCGTTATTCGCCGGCGCGCTTATTGACGAACAGCAATTGCTGGCCGGTGAATTCCAACAGACCTTCAAGGCCGAACTCGACGCCGAATCCGGACATCTTGCTGCCGCCGAACGGTGTGTTCGGCTGGATTCGGGCATGACAGTTGACCCAGGCCACGCCGCTTTCCAAGCGACTGGCCAACGCCTGGGCCTGTTCGACATCCGGCCCCCATACCGAGCCGCCCAGCCCCATGTCACCGGCGTTGGCACGCCGCAGCACATCCTCGACGTCGCTGTAAGCGATCAGCGGCAACACCGGTCCGAATTGTTCCTCGTCCACCAGACGCTGCCCATCGGTCACATCCGCGACCAACGTAGGTGGGTAAAAGAACCCAGGACGGTCCAGGCGTGCGCCGCCGCACAACACCCGTGCGCCCTGCGCCCGTGCATCGGCGACCAAGGCTTCAACCAGTTGCAATTGATCCAGGTTCTGCACCGGCCCGAAGTTGACGCCAGGCTCCAGGCCATCGCCCACCACCTGGCGTTCGGCGATCAGCGTCAGCGCATCGGCAAAGGCCTGGTACTGGGATTCGTGAATGTACAACCGCTTGAGGGCAGCGCAGGTCTGGCCCATGTTGAGGAAAGCGGCCTGGAAAATCTCCTCGGCCACCTCCTCCACCGACGTGCCGGGCAATACGATCGCGGCATCATTGCCCCCCAGTTCAAGGGTCAGGCGCTTGAGATTGGTGGCCGCGCCGCGCATCACGCTTTGGCCAGTGGCGGTGGAACCGGTGAAGACAATCTTCTGGATCCCCGGGTGCGAGGTGATCGCGCTGCCGAACCCCTGCTCGCCGGTCACGCAGTTGATCACACCGTTGGGCACATGCCGCGCGATGATTTCCACCAGGCGCAGGGTACTCAGCGGCGTCAGGCTCGACGGTTTGCTGATCACGCAGTTGCCGGCCCGCAGCGCCGGCATGATGTGCCACACGGCAATCATGAACGGCCAGTTCCATGGCGTAATGGAAGCCACCACGCCCAAAGGTTTGCGGTGCAGCTCAATGCGCTGGGTTGGGGTTTCTTCCACCAGCTCCACGCCAATGTGCTGTTCGGCGGCATAGCGGGTCCAGGCGGCGGCGCCCATGACTTCGGAAAATGCCAGTTCCAGCGGCTTACCTTGTTCCTGCACGATCAATCGGGCCAATTCATCGGCGCCCTGCTCGATACCCTCGGCTATCGCCAACAGACGCTCGCAACGCTGAGCGTGCGAGACGTGACGCCACCCCTTGAACGCCGCCTGGGCGGCGGCCACCGCATCGTCCAATTGAGCCAGCGAGCCGGCCGGGCATTGGGCGAATGCGGCGCCGGTGGCCGGATTGATCACCTCGAACTGCCCGTTTTCACCGGCAACCTGAACCCCATTGATAAGCATCTTGTAGTGGTGCATGTGTCATCTTCCTTTAACGCTGGCAAGCCTTGCCGGACACCGGCAAGCGAACAGTCAGTTGGGTGCAGTGGGGCGGTATCGCTCAATGTGTTAGAGCTTGTGGCTGCCCAGCGCCAGAAAGCGCTGCGGCGAAACCTTGCGCAGTCGCGCGGCGAGAAAAACGCCGCCCAGCAGCGCCGCTGGAATGACGGCACACAAGGCGTAGGACAAGAGCTGGCTGGCGCCGGTGAGCACATCGAAATGCACGACCGCCAGCAGCAGCACCATCAGCAAGGCCAGGCAGGAGAAAACCGGCAGAATGCGCCCCCGCCAGAGGCCGACATTGAGTTCAGGGTGCCGGTGGAAATACACGCACACGGAAATCGAAGTCATCGCCATGAGCAAAATGACGCACAGCGTGGCAAGGTTGGAGAACCAGGCGAACAGCTGCAGGATCGGATCCGCATCCATGGCGGCGAAGATCAGCACCACAACCGCGGCGATCAGACTTTGCAACGCCGAACCCATATGCGGGCTTTGATGCACACGGTGGGTGGTGCCCAACAAACTGTGCAGCAGACCGTCTCGCCCGATGGCATAGAAATAGCGCGCCGCGGCGTTATGAAACGCCAGCAGCCCGGCGTAGATGCTGACCATGAACAGCACCCGGATGATTTGCGTCAGATATGGGCCGACAAAGTGGTCCGACATGCCGTAGATAAAGGTGGTCGGGTCCTGCAAGGCCTGCAGCATCGGCACGATTTTATCCGCGCCTACCCCCACCACCATCGACCAGACTGACAGCGCGTAGAACCCGCCGATCAACAGCACGGAACTGTAGGTGGCAATCGGAATGGTGCGGTGCGGGTTTTTCGCTTCTTCGCCGTAGATCGTAGTGGCCTCGAAGCCGATAAACGCCGCGAAGCAGAACAGCAGGCCGATCGACGGGGTACCGCTGAGCACATGCTGGCTGCTGAACGAGTCGAGATTGACACCGCTGTCGCCGCCGCTCTTGAGAATCGCAATATCCAGGGTCAGGATCGCCAGGTATTCGGCAATCACCACCACCGACAATACGCGGGCCGACAGATCGATCTTGCGATAGCCGAGGATCGCGATGCTGACCATCGCCATCAGCGAGTAGGACCACCACGGCAACACCAAGCCGTACACGCTCTCCATGGTGCCACTGACCACGCCGCCGAACATCCCGTAGAGGCCAACTTGCAGGATGTTATAGGCAAACATCGCCAACACGCCCGCCGCGCCTCCGGCCAGCCCGCCCAAACCACGTGAGGTAAAGGCGTAGAAACCACCGGCGTTGGTAACGTGGCGAGCCATGGTGGTGTAGCCGACCGAGAACGCTACCAGCACCAACAACGCCAGCAACAGCAACGCCGGGGTGCCGGCACCGTTGCCCAGCATGATGCCAATCGGGAAGCCACCGGCGATGACACTGAGTGGGCTCGCCGCCGAAATCACGAAGAAGATGATAAAGCCGACACCCAAGGCGCCACGCTTGAGCTCCGTGGAGCTGTTGACCGGGATAGATAGACTCATGTTCTTGACCTTATTGTATGAGGCAGTCGCTGGTGGGCTGGTCCGATCAAGACTCTATCGGTACCAGGTAGCGCTTTTATTCTTGAGATTGCACGCCGTATTCGATCCTATGCCCGCCCACGAACAACTCGCTATCCCAAATCGGTAACATCGCCGGCATCGCACCAAACCGACCGGTTCCTACCCTCCTGGCCGATTTGGGATAACGAGGCGCTTGCGCAGTCAGGCATGCTAGGTCAGCCCTGTTCCCGGCTGCCAGCCATGCCCTTTCGCGCTGCTGGTCATACTCGCGCAAGCTTTTGTCATGACACCTCCAATAAAAAATCGGTGGCCCCAAACCAACCGATGATCGATCAACACGCTGTTCATCTGTGAGATAGCCCAATGCTCGACGCCCTTTCCATCCGCTTGAAAATCGTCCTCTTGTCCGGTTTGTGCCTGCTTGGCGTGATCGGCCTGATCGTCGGCATGAATCTCTACCAGGGCAACCAG
This sequence comes from Pseudomonas cedrina subsp. cedrina, assembly GCF_001983175.1. Taxonomy (GTDB): domain Bacteria; phylum Pseudomonadota; class Gammaproteobacteria; order Pseudomonadales; family Pseudomonadaceae; genus Aquipseudomonas; species Aquipseudomonas cedrina. Next base: position 200,752 of record NZ_MNPW01000012.1, on the reverse strand, counting down.
AACAACCGGTTGATCAGCACCTCGAGCAGCAGGATGCTGACCCAAAGTGGCGAAACCCTGCTGCTGGCCAGGGCCGCGGAGCAGGCGACGAACCTGCAAAGCGTCTTCGGCAACAGCCTGCAGATCATCAGCGCTTTTTCCGACCAGGCGGCCAACCTACGCACCATGGCCCCCCAGCGGGGGTTGGCGGCCGCTACATTGCGTGAAGAACTTAACCTGGCACTCAAGACGACGTTCGAACGCAACCCGCAGGTTCTGGGGCTTTGGCTGGTTTACGAACCGGATGCACTGGATGGAAAAGACCGTGAGTTCGCCAACGACGCCGCACGCGCCTCCAACGAAACCGGACGGTTTGCCAGCGCCTGGAATCGCGGCGCAGGCGCAGCGATGAATATTCTGATCCCTGAAGGCGACTTGCAGAAAACCGAACTGAGCATCAGCGGTACGCCTTACAACAGTTGGTACACCTGCCCGCGAGACACGCGACGCACCTGCCTGATGGCACCCTACGCAGACACCCAGGCCGGCCAGGTTCAACTGATGACCACGCTGTCGATGCCTCTGATCGCCGATGGCAAGGTCGTCGGCACCCTCGGGGTCGACCTCGCGCTCGGCGCTCTGCAAGCTGCCGCGAGCGATGCTCAACGTACGCTGTTCAATGGTTCAGGGCGCATGCTGATTGTTTCCGACAGTGGTGTACTTGCCGCTTACAGCGCGGACGCGAGCCAGATCGGCAAAGACATCAGCGTTCCTTTGGCAGAGGAAGGCAAGGCGGTGCTCACGGCATTGAAGCAACAAAAGCCAGTAGTGCTGGCACGTAATGAACTGATTCGCGCGGTCTACCCCGTTGCGCCCATGCCCGAAGCGGCGGCCTGGGGAGTGGCTATCGACCTGCCAAAGGGCGTCCTGTTGGCAGACTCAATGAAGCTTCAGGCCTTGCTTGACCAGACACAAACCCGCGACACACTGGAGTCGCTGTTGGTCGCCGTCGGCGCAGGGCTGTTGGGCTTGCTACTCATCTGGTTCACCGCCTCCGGTGTGACACGCCCGATCAACAGTGTCGCTCGGATGCTCAAGGCGATTGCCAGCGGCGACGGCGACCTGACGCAACGGCTGGATTACCGCAAGAAAGATGAACTGGGCGAGCTGGTGAACGGGTTCAACCGGTTTCTCGACAAACTGCAACCCACCATTGCGCAACTCAAGCAGAGCATCACCGCTGCGCGCGGCACCGCCGACCAGTCTTCGCACATCGCGCGCCAGACCAGCGAAGGGATGCAGGTGCAATTTCGCGAGATCGATCAATTGGCAACGGCTTCCAACGAGATGAGCGCCACAGCCCACGAAGTCGCCAACAGTGCATCAAGCGCAGCGATGGCGGCCCGGGGCGCAGACCAGGCGTCCAGGGAAGGCATCACCATCATCGAGCGAAGCACCCGTGACATCAATGCGCTGGTCAGCGAAGTCAGCAAGGCCGTGACGGAGGTCGAAGCGCTGGCGGTCAACAGCGAACAGATCGGCTCGGTGCTGGAGGTGATCCGCAGCATCGCCGAACAGACCAACCTGCTCGCCCTCAACGCTGCGATCGAAGCCGCGCGGGCCGGGGAAAGCGGCCGAGGTTTCGCGGTGGTTGCCGACGAAGTCCGCAACCTTGCCAAGCGCACCCAGGATTCGGTAGAGGAAATTCGCCTGGTGATCGAGCGTATCCAGACCAGCACGCGTGGCGTAGTGGCAACCATGCACTCAAGCCAGACCCAGGCCCAGAGCAACGCCAGCCAGATCCATCAGGCCGTAGAGGCGCTCGGTAAGATCAGCGACGCGGTTACGGTGATCAATGACATGAACCTGCAGATTGCAAGCGCGGCGGAAGAGCAGAGCGCGGTGGCCGAGGAGGTCAATCGCAACGTGTCGACCATCCGCGGCGTGACCGAGACACTGACTGAACAGGCCGCCGAGTCGGCGCAGATCAGCAGTCAGCTCAACGAACGGGCCAACCAGCAAATGAAGCTGATGGACCAGTTCCGCGCTTAGGGCATGGCGGGTATCGCCCGCATTGCGCGGCCAGGCGTGCGCTACGTGGCGCCGCCATGCAGGCCTTCAGGCGCGTGCGCAGACGGGGATGGAGGCGCGAGGGGTATGGGAGGGTAACTCTGCAAACAGCGCCTGGTACTCCTCGGCAAAATGGCTGAGGTGGTAGAAACCCCATTGAGCGGCGACATCACCAATCGAGAGGTGGGACGCGAGGGTACACATCAGGGTGCGGCGCACACCGTTGAGCCGGACCGAGCGCAAGTAGTTCAGCGGCGTGGTCTCGGCCACCGAGCGGAAACTGTTTTGCACGGTGCGCCGACTCACCTGCAGGCGTTGGCACAACTCGTTAACGCTGGGCACGTTGATCATTTCGGCAGTCGTCAGCCGGTGGCATTTCTCGACAATGAAGCTGCGCGTGGAACTCGGACTGCGTTGCTGCTTGTCGCAAGCCGGGTCGGTGAGCAATTGCAACAACTCACCGAGCAAGGCCCGTTCCAGCCCCTGCTCGCGCACGCTGTCGAGCTCGTCGTCGACCTCAGCCAGGGAAAGCACCGCGAGCAATCGAAGCCGAGCCTGGGTGAAGCGCTGGGCGGACACGCGGATCACTGGCTGGCGCAGCAACCGACTGATCTCACTGGCCGACGCCGTTTGCGCCAGCGCCTGCTCGAACCATTCGCGCTCGAAGGTGATGGACAGCAGCTCCATGCCCATCGGCATATGGAACATGAACTCCTCGCCCCCCTGCAGAAAGAACAGGCTGCTGTCATCCACTTCGCGCCCCTGCATGCGCGTCGAACCCGGCACGCTGATCGGCACGGCGAAGCACATCTTGCCGCGCGGCGCCACACCGCGCTGCACCACCCTCTGGTTGATCTGCTCGCGGAAAACGTGGCAACGCGCAGTGGTCAGCTGCATCAGCGAACTCTCGGCCAGGCCGGCGGTTAACTGGCTGTAATCCTGGTTCCACTCCTGGACGGTGGCCGCATGGACATGGATATCGCGAAAATGGCTTATGTGGTGGTTTCTCATGATGTGCGAAAAGCCTCTGCCAATTTTTGTTTTTAGTTCGCATTCCTTTGCGATATTCGCACAAAGATCAAACCCCGCGAAATTTCTTCTCAACATCCTCTTTGTCGACAACTGCGCACGGGCCGATTCATCTACTTGCCGATTCGGGCTAACGGTCAAGGACACTCCATGAGAATGATCCACACACTGAAACCGCTACCCCAGAGAGTGCGTCATGATTGAGTCCACACTAGAATCCCTGCACTTCGCGGATGCCCCGCGCATTATTTCCAGCACCCTGCCCGGCCCCCTGACCCGCGAGGCCCTGGCGTTGTCGGCGAATACCGAATCGATGGCGCGCGGCGGCGGCCGCATGCCTATCGCCATGGACCGCGCGTTCGGCGCGACCTTCAAGGATCCCGACGGCAACACCTTCATCGACCTGTCCGCGGGCGTGGGCGTGAGCAGCGTCGGTCGCTGCCACCCACAGGTGGTGCAAGCCATCCGTGAACAGTCCGAAGTGCTGATGCACGCCCTGGAAATCAACAGCACCCGCCGCACCGAACTGGCCGCCAAGATGTCCGAGATCGCGCCCGACGGGCTGCGCGGCGACTGCATCACGTTCTTCACGCAAAGCGGCAGCGATGCGCTGGAAGCTGCGATCAAGTTTGCCAAGCGCATCACCGGACGCCACCAGATCCTCGCCTTCCACGGCGGCTACCACGGCGTGTGGAACGCCTCCGGCGCCCTGACCACCGGCACAGCCTATCGCAAGGGCTACGGGCCGATGATGGGCGGCGTGATTCACGCCCCCTACCCATACGCCTACCGCTTTCCTTTCGATACCACGCAAAAAAGTGCCGAGCAAATTGCCGGCGACTATGTGGACTATCTGCTGAACAGTCCTTACACCGCCGCCGATGACGTGGCTGCCGTGATTGTGGAACCGGTGCAGGGCGAAGGCGGCTACGTGCCGCCCTCCCCCGAGTTCCTGCAACTGTTGCGCAAGGCCTGCGACCGCGCCGGCGCGCTGCTGATCGTTGACGAAGTACAGTCCGGTGCGGGCCGCACCGGCAAGATGTGGGCGGTCGAACACTCCGGGGTCAAACCCGACATGCTCACCTTCGGCAAGGGTATTGGCAGCGACTTGCCGATGGCCGGGCTGATCATGCGTTCGGACCTCGCCGCCCAGATTCCCGACGGTTCGATGCCCAATACCTTTGCCGCCAACTCGTTGTCTGCGGCCGTGGCGTTGACCAATATCAGTATCTTGCAGGACCCGGAACTCGGCCTGCTCGGTCGCGCCCACACCCTGGGCCTGGAAGCTCAGGAACGTATCCGTGGGTTCAACAGCCCGTTCGTCGGCGAAGTCCGCGGCCGCGGTTTGATGATCGGTATCGAACTGGTGGAAGACGCCGCCACCAAGACACCGCTGGAGGGCGCCAAGATCGGCCAACTCATGGGCTACCTGATGAACCACGGCGTACTGATGATCCCCTGCGGGCGCTACAGCAACGTGATGCGTGTGATGCCCTCGCTGACGATCACTCGCTCGCTGTTCTTCAAGGCGCTGGACATCTTCGGCGATGCCCTGGCTTCCCTCAAGGCATGAGGCCCGTCGCCTCCGACCCATCACGCATGGACATCCACATGACTCAGCATTTGAACCACTTTATCCAGGGCGCGTCCTTCGAAGCCAGCGACGGCGCGCGCATCCCCCTTATCAACCCCGTGACCGAACAGGTGTACGGCAGTTGCGCAAGCGGCACCGCCGAGGATGTGGACCGGGCCGTGACAGCGGCGCGCGCCCAGCTGGAAGGTGGCGCCTGGAGCCGGCTTGACGGCGCCCAGCGCGGCCGGCTGTTATCCAAACTCGCTGACCTGGTGGAGCGCGACAGCGAATCACTGGCCGACATGGACGCCGACGCCATCGGCCGTTCACCGCTCGAACCGCGCCGGATGGACCTGCCCAACGCCATCGCCAACCTGCGCGCCGCCGCCGGCTGGGCCAACCAGCTTGAAGGACGCACCATTCCCACCGGCGGCTACTTCGGTCGCAAGACCCTCTCGTACACCGTACGCGAGCCAGTGGGCGTCGTGGGCGCCATCGTGCCGTGGAACTCACCGCTGATGATCACTGTGTGGAAGCTCGCCGCATTGCTGTCGGCAGGCTGCACCGTCGTTATCAAACCCTCGGAAGAAACCCCGCAATCGGCCCTGCATCTGGCGGCGCTGGCGCAGGAAGCGGGCTTTCCTGACGGCGTGATCAATGTGGTCACCGGTTACGGTGCGCAGGTGGGCCGCGCCTTATGCGAACACCCGCATGTGGCCAAGATCAGTTTCACCGGCAGTCCCGAGGCTGGGCGTGAGATCCAGCGCACCGCGGGTGTGCTGTTCAAGCGCGTGGCACTGGAACTGGGCGGCAAGAGCCCGCAGATCGTGTTCGACGATGCGCCCTTCGATGAAGCGCTGTTCGGCTGCACCCTGGGCCTGTTCGCCAACCAGGGGCAGATCTGTGCCGCCGGCTCGCGCATCCTGGTCCAGCGCAGCCTCGCCGAGAGATTCGCTGGTGCACTGGCCGACGCCGCGCGCGCGGTCAAGGTCGGCGACCCTCGCCAGCCTGACGTGCAGATGGGGCCGGTGGCCAAGAAAGCGCAATTCGATCGCGTCAACCGTTACATCCAGCTGGGCATCGACCAGGGCGCCTCGCTGCTGGCCGGCGGCGTATCAACCCCTGACCAGGGCTGGTTCGTACGCCCGACGATTTTTGCCGACGCCCGCAATGACATGGCGATCGCCCAGGACGAGATCTTCGGCCCCGTCGGTACGGTGATCACATTTGATAGCGAAGAAGAGGCCGTGGCACTGGCCAACGACTCTGCCTACGGTCTGGCAGCCACAGTGTGGACCACCGACCTGGCGCGCGCGCACCGCGTGGCTGCGGCCGTAAAGGCTGGTGCCATTGGCGTCAACTGCTGGAGTCCGCTGGATGCCAACCTGCCATGGGGTGGCGTCAAGGCCAGCGGCATTGGCCGTGAAGGCGGGCTTGGCGGCGCGCTGGCCTACACCGAGGAGAAAGTGATCACCGTGCTGCTGCCCGCCTGAGAACAGTCACTGCACCTGCCATCCTCGCGGCCATGGCCGCCGAGGGTGGCATTCAATCGTGCGTTTTCGATGCCTTGATGATCAATGAAGAGACTGCGATGAACACTCAAAAACAAGCGACAATTGATCGGTATCCCGTGGCCCTGCGCATCCTGCACTGGGTGCGCGCCGTGGTCATCGCCGGCCTGCTCTGGGCCGGCTGGCACATGACCGGGCTTGATGATGAAGTGGTGAGTAAATACACACTCTATTATCCGTGGCACAAATCGTTCGGGGTGCTGGCGTTTCTGCTGGTGCTGGTGCAGATCGCCCTGCGCGTTCGCACCCCCGCGCTTCCGCAGCCACCGCAAACACTGGCGGCGCATGAGCGTTTTCTCTCACGTTTTGTACAACGCTCCATGTACGTGCTGATCGTGGCCGTCCCGTTGATGGGGTACTCGATGTCAAGCACCTACACCATGAGCGACGGTGTGTTCTTTTTCGGTGTGAACCTGCCGGAGCTGCTGGCGAAGAATGACGATTGGTTCGTCGTGTTCCAAGGGCTGCACAAAGTGCTGGCCTATACCTTATTGGTGTTGATCGTGCTGCATATCGCGGGCGCGCTCAAGCACCGGTTCTTCGACCGCGACCCTCGCAACAATGTATTGCGCCGCATGTTGTGAATGGATAGGCCGCTGATCCCCGTTCGTGGTCACGCGGCCATCCGGTGCGAGCGGGCGGGCACAAACGCCTTGACTCCCCCTACGGCGCTACCGCTTACACCACCCAGACTCACAACCCGCAGGCATTCACCGGCGGCACACGCCCGCGCCAGGGCTGGGCGCGCTCCAGTTGCGCGGCGAGTGCAAACAACGTGCTTTCTTCGCCAAAGCGACCGGCGAAGTGTGCCCCCATCGGCAAGCCGGCAGCGCTCCAGAACAACGGCACCGACATCGCCGGTTGCCCGCTGGCATTGAACAGCGCCGTAAAAGGTGAGTAGCTGTGGAACCGTTCAATCAGCTCTTCCAGGCTCACGCTATCGTCTTGCAGGTCCAGCTCACCGATGGGAGCCGGCTCGCGTGCCAGGGTTGGCGTGAGAATAAGGTCGTAATCCTGCATGAACACTGCCAACTGCCGACCCAAGGCATGAATCCACTCCACCGCACCGGCGTACTGAGCACCCGTTACATCGCCCTTGCTGCGCAAGATAATCCGGGTTCGGGCTTCCAGTTCCTCAGGCTGTACCGCGACACCGCGCATCTGGCCCAGCACGTCGACATAGTGGCGGGTACTTGCACCGATGATCGTGAAAACCTGGTCGAGAAATTCCGGCAGCGCAACGGGCAAGCTGACCGGCTCAACGTGGTGGCCCAGGGATTGGCACAACATGGCGGCCTGGCGGACGGCGTCGACGCTCGCGCGGGAGGTCGGCCAAGGCCCGAGTTGTTCAACCAACGCGATACGCAGCGGCCGAGGGTCACGCTGCAGCGCCGCGACATAGGGCTGCATCTGCGTGGGCGCGGCATACGGTGCGCCCAGGTCGATCCCTGCGGTGGCATCCAGCAGCGCGGCGCTATCGCGTACCGACAAGGTGATGGCATGGGGAGTGCCCATCCCGGCCCAGCCCTCGCCGATCATCGGTCCGGAAGGCAGCAACCCACGGCTGGGTTTTAAACCGAACACGCCACAGCAGGACGCCGGCACGCGTAAGGAACCGCCGCCATCGTTGCCATGGGCGAAAGGCACGACACGCGCCGCCACCAGGGCCGCCGCGCCGCCGCTGGAACCGCCCGCGCTGTGATGGGTGTTCCACGGGTTGCGCGTGGCACCAAAGCGGCTCGATTCGGTGGAGTACGAGGTGCCAAATTCCGGCGAGGTACTGGTGCCGACAATCACACAACCGGCACGGCGCAAACGCGTCACCAGCTCCGCGTCGAAGTCGGCGCGAAAGCTTCCCTGGGCCAGGGAACCATTGGTCATGGCCGCGCCGTTGACCGGCGAGAACAAGTCTTTGACCAAGGTCGGCACCCCGGCAAATACGCCTTCACCGGGCCGCGCTGTGCGGGCGGCCTCACGGGCAGAATCGTACAGGCGCTCGGCCACGGCGTTGAGCTGCGGTTCGACCCGCTCGATACGATCGATCACCGCCTCCAGCAACTCGCCGGGCTGCACTTCGCCGCGCCGGATCCACTCGGCCAACCCCGTGGCGTCCTCGCTGTTCAGTAGGTTCTGGATGCTCATGTTCATCTCCTCTTGATTATGAATGACTTGTGCCGACGACACGGGTGAGCGCCTTGCGTCGCGCTTGCAGGCCGGCCAGCGCCCAGACCAGGGCCGAGAGAACACTGGCGAACGCCAGCCACTGAATGGAAAGACGCAGGTCGCCCGAGTAGACAGTGATCAGCGCCACCACCAGTGGGCTGACAAATTGCCCGACATACAGGCAAGCGGTGAAGCCGCCCAGGCCGCGCCCGCGTGTGCTGGCGCTCAGGGCATTCATGACCGGCGCCATCGCGTTGGGCACCAGCAGCCCGGCACCCAAACCGTGAATCAATATGGCCAGCAGTAGCGCGTTGTAGCTTTGCCCGCGCATCAGCAGCCACAGCCCCAGGCCCATCAACGTCAGCAACACTGCATTGCAACCGGGAATACCGATGCGACGGCGCAGCAGCGGCCAGGCCAACGAACCGCCCAGGGTCGACAGCAGGCTCAGGCCCGCCGACAGCCCGATCATGGTGCTGGACGTCACGCCCAGGCCGACCAGCAGAACCGGCGCCTGGATCGGCACGACAAACGTCAGGACCATACCGCTGAGAATCAGCAGGTAACCAAGCACCAGGGGCAGGATCGCCACCCGCCCCTCGTCCGGCACGTCGATTGGCTGTCGGCTGGCCGCAGGTTCCCACAGCACTTTCATCATCACCGGCACCAGCAGCAATGGCAGCAGGTACAGCAGAAACGGTTGGCGCCAGGAATGCTCACCCAGCGCCCCGCCCACCACGAAGAACAGCGCGCCCACCAGGCCGATGGTCACCACTTGCCGATTGATGTAGCGCATGCGTTCCTCGCCGTGCCAATAGTCGGCGATCAGCGCGGCGCAGCAGGTCATGACCGCGGCTTCGGCGCAGCCGAACAACAGGCGTACGCCGACGATGGTCGACAAGTTATCCAGCACTGCCGGCAGCGCGCCGAGTACGGCATACAGCAGGGTCGCGATGATCAGCAAGGCCTTGCGCCCGACCCGGTCGGCCAACCACCCGGCCAACGGCGCGCACACCGCAATCGCCAGTGCCGGCCCGGTGACCACCAGCGGCACCAGCAAGTCGGCGTGCGCGTCCAGCGGGCCGAACTCGGCGCCAAGCTTGGGCAGGACCGGTGCAACCATGACCGCCCCCATGATGGTCAGGCTGCTGCCCAGCATCAGCACCAGCCCTTCACGGCGCCCGGTGGCTTGGCGAGGGTGTACGGAATCAGAACGTAATGGGTTCATGGTCAGCCCCTTAGAAACTATGAGAAATGCGCAGCGCCACGGTGTAACCCTCGGCACGGTTGCGGGCGTCGGTTTCCTTGTAGGCATGCAGCCAGATGGGTGGCAGGCCGGGCTTGAAGTAACTCACCGCCGGCCCGACGGCCAAAACCCGTGCGCGATTGCCGGACTGCAACCCCGGCGCGTCGTCGTCGCTGAACTGGCGGTAGTAATAACCGCCCAGGCCCAGGGTCCATGGCCCCACATGCTGGCCCACGGCGAATTCATGGCGGTACTCGACGCCGCTTTTGTAGTCGGTCGCGGGGTTGCGGGTATTGACGTCGACTTCAAAGCTTGAAGACACCTCCAAGCCACTGTCGGTGATGTAGGTGGCGTTGACGATCGGCGAGAACGTCCAGTGATTGAGCCCTGGGGAAATCAGGCGATTCTTGTCGTAGTCACCGGTGGGCATCTGGATCTGCAATTGCGTATTGATGAACAGATTCGGCGACAGGTTCCACTGCAGGATCACCGGCAGCAACTGCACGTCGGCCATTCGGAATGGATCGGCCTCCAGGCTCAGCGGCCCGACCGGCGTCGGCACCTTGACGGAAGCGTCCATCTTGAAAAACGGCACCACCGCGCCGAAACCATACTGGGCGCCCAGCACGGTGTGATCCGTCATGCGCATATAGGCGACGCCGATAGACAACACATCCAGCGAGAAGTGGTTGTCGACGGTGCGCCCGTGGCGGTCCTTCTGCACGTTGGCCGAATAAAACGCCGTTCGCAGCCCCAGTGTGCCGAACGGTGTGGCCGGCGGCATCATCCCCGCGCCGAAATCGTAGACCCCGACGGCGGTGGTCGGCGCACCGTTCTCGGTGGCCTGGGCGCCGGCGCAGCAGCCAAGCAGCCCCAGGGTGAACAGCGTCATGCGTGCGGCGTTTGCATTATTGTTATGAATCATCGAATGCCCCTCCCATCAAGTGGTGTGGGCCATCCTATGGAGCAGCCTCGTGAGCGGGTTATCCGTTTTCAGCAGAGTTGAGTACGCCGCAGGGTCTGCGAAGGGCTTTCGCCAAACATGGTGCGGTAATCGCCCGAGAACCGGCTCAAATGCCAGAACCCCCAGCGTGCCGCCACTTCCTGTACGCCCTGGGACTGCGTGCTCGTACGCAGTTCACGACGCACCGCATTGAGGCGCAATGCACGCAGGTAGGCCACCGGATTGATCCCCAGGGTTTCCTGGAAACAGTACTGGAGTTTGCGCCGACTGGCGCCGATGTGGTTGCACAGGTCGAGGATCGACAAAGGCTCGTCAAGGTGGCCCAGCGCATATTCGCGGGCGCGGTCGACCATTCTTTTACGCGCGGTGGGGTTGAGCGGTGGCGCTTGATCCGGCGCAATCAATTCCAGGATGTGCAGCATCACCGTATCGCGTATGCCGCGGCGGATCGAGTCGTGTCCAAGCAACGCATCCCGTCCCTGGTCGCAGCGCGCCAGTTCATCGAACAATGCCGCGAGTTCATGTTGCACGGACGAGTCGCCCAAGCGGTAACACTTGGGAAGATCGGTAATTCGAAAAGCGCTGCCCTGACGTTCCAGCACATGTTCCAGCACACGCTCGTCAATCGCCACGCTGAGCAGGTCAAGGTGCTGGGGCGTGTGCAGCTCGGGCAGGTTGTGCCCGTGGGCGACCAACAGGCTGGGCTCGTGAATCGGATGCCCCGCGCAGTACACCGGGCCTTGCGCACTCAACGGCAAGCTGAAGGTGATTGCGCCGTCCCAGGCCGTTCCGCTCTTGATCATGGCTTGATTAGAGCGGTCGCGGGCCAGTTGCATCCAGTCCGAACGGAACTCGATCAACTCGCCTTCAAAGGCGCCCGGCGATAACTGATCGTAGCGGACCTGCCAGCCGCGCATGTTGCGCGCGTGTTCATCGATATCACTCGTCAGGAAACGCTGGAGGGGCGACGTCGACCACACGCGCTTGGAGACCGCAGGTATCAGCTGATTATTGTTGTTCATGACCCGACCTTTTTCAGTTGCAAGGCTAACGGGTCAGTTACAACGCAAGTTTCATTCCGAACTCAGGGTGAGTCGTGAATGTGTGCCGAAAATGGATAGTGGAGCAGGCGATCGCACACCGTCTACAGATGAAAACGTTCACCTATTAACTAATTTTTTCGCATCAAGGCTTTATATTCTTCAGCTCGTTGAGCAGGCCCAGCAGTTGCTCCATTTTTTGCGCGCCAAACTGTTCCTCGATCTTGCGGTAGTTGCTTTCCATGCCTTCACTCATCGACACGAAGCACTGCTGGCCGCGCTCGGTGAGGCCGACGAACACCCGTCGCTGATCCTGGCTGGACTTCTGCCGACGCACCAGGCCATCGCGCTCCAGGCGGTTCAATACACCCGTCATGCTCGGCTTCAGAATGCACGCCTGCTGGGCAAGTTGATGGCTTTCCAGCTCTCCCTGCTGACGCAGTATGCGAATCACCCGCCACTGCTGTTCGGTCAGTTCATGCTGGTTCAGCGCAGGACGGAAAAACGCCATGGCCGCTTCACGGGCTTGCAGCAAGGTCAGGGTCAACGAAGGTCGAGGGTTGGTCATATCGGCACCACGTGGATGAGCGAGTCGGCAGCTTAGTGTCGCCGGACAGCGCGCGCAAGCCTGTGAAAAGTGCAATCGGTTCCGCGTAAAAGCCATTCTGCCGGCTTGCCGGGCCGGTCATGCTGACCCCTACAAGATCAAGGCGAAATCCCCCATGCCTGGCTCAACGCAAACCCAATTGCCGCTGGCGATACTCCCCTGGAGTGAGCTGTGCGTAGCGCTGGAAAAAACGGCTGAAATAGGCCGGGTCCTTGAACCCGAGCTGGTAGCAGATTTCGTTGGCGGAGCCCCCCGTGAACAACAACAGGCGCTTGGCCTCCTGCATCAGGCGCTCCAGGATCAGGCGCTTGGACGGCAGGTCGGCGATGCGTCGGCACACATCGTTGAGTCGCGCCTGCGTCACGCCGATACCCTGCGCGTAACGCGACAACGGCCAATGCTGCAGATAGTGCGCTTCGATCAACTCGTTGAAACGGTGGAAGATCTTCAAGTCTTCGTGCCGCGCCGGCGTGGCTTTCAACGAATGGGAGCACAGCCGCAACAGGCTCACCATGATCAAGCGCGTCAAACTGTCCAGGGCGGCGCCATGCCCTGGGCGCTTGGCGTCCACCTCTTCGCTCAATTCGTCGAACAGAAAATCCAGCCGGCGTATTTCACCCGCGTTGTGCGGCCCCAAATGCGCCAGCGCGACACACGCCGCCGGCAGCTGCGCGCCGGCCGGTGCCAGGCTGGGGTCGGTCTCGATCAATTGCCAGACCAGTTGTTGACGCACCGTCAACACGTGTCCGTCACTGTCGGCCTCGGTCACGAAGGCATGCGGCACGGTGGGCGGCGTAAGGAAGAACATCGGCCCCGACTCGACGTACTGCTGGTCGTCCAGGTACACCCGCACTGCGCCGCTTTTGACGTAATGCACCTGGAAGAACCGGTCATGCCGGTGCACCGGCATGTTGCGTCCGAAGAAACCCGCCAGGTTGGCCAGCCGGTCGTAATGCACCTGCGCGTCGCTGTAGCGCTGGTCATAGACCTGGCCGATGTTGATGTTCGGGATGGGTTGACGGTCGGTCATCGCACGCTGCTCGTTGTTTTTGTGATGGCGGTGGCGCTCATCCTGCACCGATTCGCACAGCGCAACCACCGCGAAATGAGTGTGCCACGCTTGACGATAGTTAACATCTTAATTATAACTGTTAACACATTAACAATATCCGGAGCCGCCCCATGGCTCTGCCAGGAGAAAGCATGAGCCGTGCCTTGCATGACGTCGCGACCGGCACTCTGTTCGGTGTCGCACTGAACTATCAGGGGCTGCTCAAGCAGCGCCTCGCCGAATTCGAACAGCCGCCGTATCAAAAGCCGCCGGTCAAACCGGTGCTGTTCATCAAGACGCCCAACACGCGCAATCAGCACGGTGCCGAGGTTGTGCACCCAGGCCCGGGCGAACGCTTGCAACCCGGCCCGGCCCTGGGCGTGGTGATGGGCAAGAGCGCCAGCCGTGTGAGCGCGGCCGAAGCCCTCGATTACGTGGCCGGCTATACCATCGTCAATGAATTCAGCCTGCCGGAAGACAGCTACTACCGCCCTGCCGTCAAAGCCAAATGCCGGGATGGTTTCTGTGCCGTCGGGCCTGAGCTGATCCCTACTGCACAGATCAACGACCCGCACAGCCTGGCGATCACGCTGTACGTCAACGGCGAGGTTCGCCAGCAAAACAGCACCGCTAACTTCGTGCGCAACATTGCGTTGTTGATCGCCGAAATCAGCGAGTTCATGACCCTGCACGCGGGCGATGTGCTGATCACCGGCACCCCTGAAGGTCGCGTCGATGTGCTGCCGGGTGACAGCGTCGCCGTTGAAATCAGCGGACTGGGGCGTCTCGTCAATCACATCGTGGCCCAGCCGCAGGAGCACTCATGAAACACGCCCGTATCCGCTTTGAAGGCGAAATTCACCGCGTTCAAGTCGAAGACAACAACGCCGTGCGCCTGGCTGACGGCCGCCTGCTGGCCGAAGACCAGGTGCAATGGCTGCCACCGGCCACCGGCAGCATGTTCGCCCTGGGCCTGAACTACGCCGACCACGCCGCCGAACTGGCGTTCAAACCGCCCACCGAGCCGCTGGCGTTCATCAAATCCCCAGGCACCTACACTGGCCACAACCAGGTGAGCTGGCGCCCGGATAACGTCGCCTACATGCACTACGAGTGCGAACTGGTGGCCGTCATCGGCAAAGCGGCGCGCAACGTCAAGCGCGAAGACGCCCTGGACTATGTGGCGGGTTACACGGTGTGCAACGACTACGCGATTCGTGATTACCTGGAAAACTACTACCGGCCCAATCTGCGCGTGAAAAACCGCGACGCCACCACGCCCGTCGGCCCCTGGATCGTTGATGTGGCCGATGTGCCGGACCCGAGCAACCTGAAGCTGCGCACCTGGATCAACGGTGAACTGCGCCAGGAAGGCAGCACCCGCGACATGATTTTCGACATTCCCTACCTCATCGAATACCTGTCCGGCTTCATGACCTTGCAGCCCGGCGACATGATCGCCACCGGCACGCCCGAGGGCCTGGCCGATGTGGTGCCCGGCGATGAAGTGGTGGTGGAAGTCGAAGGCGTCGGCCGCCTGGTCAATCGGATTGTCAGCGAAACGGCGTTCTTCAACGCCCGTAAAGAGGCTTGAACAGCATGATCAAACATTGGATCAACGGCCGTGAGGTCGAAAGCAAAGACGTGTTCGTCAACTACAACCCGGCCACCGGCGAAGCCATCGGCGAAGTCGCCAGCGGCGGTGCCGACGAAGTGGCGCAGGCCGTGGCGGCGGCCAGGGAAGCCTTTCCGAAGTGGGCCGGCACACCGGCGAAAGAACGCGCGCGCCTGATGCGCAAGCTCGGTGAACTGATCGAACAGAACGTGCCGCGCCTGGCCGAACTGGAAACCCTCGACACCGGCCTGCCGATTCACCAGACCAAAAACGTATTGATCCCGCGCGCATCGCACAATTTCGATTTCTTCGCCGAAGTCTGCACACGCATGGACGGGCACAGTTACCCGGTCGATGACCAGATGCTCAACTACACCTTGTACCAGCCGGTGGGTGTGTGCGCGCTGGTCTCGCCATGGAACGTGCCGTTCATGACGGCCACCTGGAAGACCGCGCCGTGCCTGGCGCTGGGCAACACCGCCGTGCTGAAGATGTCCGAGCTGTCGCCGCTGACCGCCAACGAGCTGGGGCGCCTGGCCGTCGAAGCCGGCATCCCCAACGGCGTGTTGAACGTGATCCAGGGTTACGGCGCCACGGCGGGCGATGCGTTGGTGCGCCACCCCGACGTGCGGGCAATTTCTTTCACCGGCGGCACGGCCACCGGCAAGAAGATCATGCAGACCGCCGGCCTGAAAAAATACTCCATGGAACTGGGCGGCAAGTCGCCGGTGCTGATCTTCGAAGACGCCGACCTGGAACGTGCGCTGGACGCGGCACTGTTCACGATTTTCTCGCTCAACGGCGAACGTTGCACCGCCGGCAGCCGGATCTTTATCCAGGAAAGCGTTTACCCGCAATTCGTCGCCGAATTTGCCGCGCGCGCCAAACGCCTGATCGTCGGCGACCCGCAAGACCCTAAGACCCAGGTCGGCTCGATGATCACCCAGGCCCACTACGACAAGGTCACTGGCTACATCAGGATCGGCATCGAAGAAGGCGCTACGCTTCTGGCCGGCGGCCTGGAGCGCCCGGACAACCTGGCGGCGCACTTGAGCAAAGGGCAGTTCATTCAGCCGACGGTATTCGCCGATGTGAACAACAACATGCGCATTGCCCAGGAAGAAATCTTTGGCCCGGTGGTGTGCCTGATTCCGTTCAAGGACGAAGCGCAAGCCCTGCAGCTGGCCAACGACACCGAGTACGGCCTGGCGTCCTACATCTGGACCCAGGACATCGGCAAGGCGCATCGTCTGGCCCATGGCATCGAAGCCGGCATGGTGTTCATCAACAGTCAGAACGTGCGCGACCTGCGCCAGCCGTTCGGCGGGGTGAAAGGTTCCGGCACCGGCCGTGAAGGCGGCCAATACAGCTTCGAGGTGTTCGCCGAGATCAAGAACGTGTGCATTTCGATGGGCAGTCATCACATTCCACGCTGGGGCGTCTGAGCAACACCAAAATTCCCTAAGACAACAACAATTTCAGGAGAATCATCATGGGCGAAGTCGTCATGGCCGCGAAAATCTGCCACGTTCCCTCGATGTATTTGTCGGAGCTGCCCGGCAAACACCATGGCTGCCGTGAGGCGGCGATTGCCGGCCACAAGGAAATCGGCCGGCGCGCGCGCGAACTGGGCGCCGACACCGCCGTGGTGTTCGACGTGCACTGGCTGGTCAACAGCGCCTATCACGTCAACAGCGGCGAGCACTTCAAGGGCATCTATACCAGCAACGAGCTGCCGCATTTCATCAAGAACATGGCGTACGAGTACCCCGGCTGCCCTGAGCTGGGCGAGCTGATTGCGGCCGAGGCCAACGCCGCCGATGTGCGCACCCTGGCCCATAACATCCCTAGCCTGGAACTGGAATACGGCACCCTGGTGCCGATGCGCTACATGCACATGGGCGTACCGGAGGATCAGAAACTCAACGTGGTGTCGATTGCCGCCTGGTGCGCCTGGCATCGCCTGCAAGACAGCTTCACCTTCGGCGCCGCCGTCCGCCGGGCCATCGAAAAAAGCGACCGCAAAGTCGTGGTGCTGGCCTCGGGGTCGTTGTCGCACCGCTTCTCGGATGATCGCAATGCCGAAGCCAATATCCATAACTGGACGCGCGAGTTCGACAAACAGGTCGACCTGCACGTGGTGGAACTGTGGCGCCAGGGCCGCTGGAAAGAGTTCTGCGCCATGCTCCCCGACTACGCCGAGCATTGCTTTGGTGAAGGCAAGATGCACGACACCGCCATGCTCCTGGGTTTGCTCGGCGGGCCGGATTACAGCAAGCCGGCCGAGATCATCACCGAACCCTTCGGCAGCTCGGGTACCGGGCAGATCAACGCCATATTCCCTGTTTGACCACATGGCCGCACGGCTTTCCCGCGCGGCCTGAAGGAGCCGTTCATGCCCCACTTTATCGCTGAGTACACCGACAATATCGAACAGCAGGCCGACCTGCCCGGCCTGTTTGAAAAAGTCCACGCCACCCTGAGCGACAGCGGCGTGTTCCCTCTGGGCGGTATCCGCAGCCGCGGTGTGCGCCTGGACACCTGGCGCATGGCCGACGGCAAGCATGACTACGCCTTCGTGCACATGACCCTCAAGGTCGGCCATGGCCGCGACCTGGCGACACGGCAGGCAGTCGCCGAAAAACTCTTCGAGGTGATCACCGCGCACTTTGCCGAGCTGCAAGCCCAACGCCTGCTGGCCTTGTCGTTTGAAATGATCGAACTGCACGAACACCTCAATTTCAAGCAGAACAATGTGCATGCCTTCCTCAAGGCACAGGTGAACTAACCCGCCCTGCCCGTTCGTTCCATCGGCCTCTCAAACAAAAAGTATAAAACCATGAGCACAGCCAATACCGCCGACACTTGCACTGCCGTCGCCCGCGACCGCACCCACAGCGCCATCACCTGGCGGCTGATGCCGCTGTTACTGATCTGTTACCTGTTCGCCCATCTCGATCGCATCAACATCGGCTTCGCCAAGATGCAGATGAGCGCCGACCTCAACTTCAGCGACACCGTCTATGGCTTCGGTGCCGGCCTGTTCTTCGTCGCCTACGCACTGTTCGGCGTGCCCAGCAACATGGCCCTTGAGCGCGTCGGCCCCAGGCGCTGGATCGCCACGCTGATGGTGGTGTGGGGCGCGCTGTCGACCTGCATGTTCCTGGTCGACAGCGCGACGGGCTTCTATGTGCTGCGCTTTTTGCTCGGGGTCGCCGAAGCGGGTTTTTTCCCGGGCATCCTGGTGTTCCTGAATCGTTGGTACCCGGCCGGTCGGCGTGCGCAAATCACCGCCTTGTTTGCGATTGCGGTGCCCATGGCCGGGGTGATCGGCGGGCCGCTCTCGGGCGGCATCCTGGAGCACTTTCATGACCTGGGCGGCCTGCGCGGCTGGCAGTGGATGTTCGTGATCGAGGGCGCGCCGGTCATTCTGCTCGGGCTGGTGGTGCTCAAGTGCCTGCCGGACAGCTTCGAGAGTGTCAGCTGGCTGACACCTGTGCAAAAACAACACCTGCGCGAGCAACTGCACAGCGAAGAACAGCGCAAATCCATCACCTCGTTCTCCGTCATTCTTCGCAACCGACAGGTGTGGCTGCTGGTGGCGGTGTATTTCGCGGTGATGCTGGCGGTCAACACCCTGGCGTTCTGGATGCCGACGCTGATCCATGGCGCCGGGGTCGGCAGCGACGGCAAGGTCGGCCTGCTCAGTGCGGTGCCGTACCTGGCCGGATGCTTTTTCATGATCGGCTGCGGGCGTTCGTCCGATCGGCACCGCGAACGCCGCTGGCACCTGTGCGTGCCGTTGCTGATGTCCGCCGGCGGCATCGCCATCGCCGGGCTCGCCCCTGCCAACCCGGCCCTGGTGCTCGGCGGCCTGATCATCGCCGGCATGGGCGCCAGCGCCGCGTTGCCGATGTTCTGGCAGTTGCCCCCGGCGTTTCTGTCCAACCACACCCAGGCCGCTGGCATTGCCTTGATCAGTTCCTTCGGCAGCATTGCGTCGTTCTTCGCGCCCTACCTCATAGGCTGGATGCGCGACACCACCCACAGCGCCAGCCTGGCCCTCTACGCCCTGGCAGTGCTGATTGCACTCGGCGGCTTGCTGGTGCTGCGCACCCAGGCAACTGTCGTCAACCCTCACTAAGAGACCCTTGCCATGCTTGATCAACAGCTTATCCAACAAGCCGCCGCACGCCTCGACCAGGCGGAACGCTCACGGGAGCAGGTACGCCAGTTTTCCCTGGAGCATCCGGCAATCACCCTCGATGACGCCTACGCCATCCAGCGCGCGTGGGTAGCCCGCAAAATCAAGGACGGACGCAAACTGGTCGGCCACAAGATCGGCCTGACCTCCCGCGCCATGCAGGTGTCCTCCAATATCACCGAGCCGGATTACGGCGCGCTGCTCGATGACATGTTCTTCGATGAGGGCACGGATATTCCTTTCGAGCGCTTTATCGTGCCGCGCGTTGAAGTCGAGTTGGCGTTCATCCTGGGCAAACCCTTGAAAGGCCCGAACGTGACCGTGTTCGATGTGCTGGACGCCACCGAATGGGTAATCCCTGCGCTGGAGATCATCGACGCGCGCATCCAGCAGGTCGATCCGCACACCAAGGCGACCCGCAAGGTGTTCGATACCATTTCCGACAACGCGGCCAACGCCGGCGTGGTGATGGGCGGTCGCGCCGTGCGCCCTACCGAGATCGACCTGCGCAAGGTGCCGGCGGTGCTGTACCGCAACGGTGTGATCGAAGAATCCGGCGTGTCGGCCGCCGTGCTCAACCACCCGGCCAAGGGCGTGGCCTGGCTCGCCAATAAGCTGGCCGCCTATGACGTCACCCTGCAACCGGGGCAGATCATCCTGGGCGGCTCCTTTACCCGCCCCGTGGCGGCCAACCCTGGCGATACCTTCCATGTCGACTACGACATGCTCGGGTCGATTGCCTGTCGTTTTGTTTAAGCGGAGTACGTCTCGATGGATATGCCTGTCAACATCTTCAAACAGCGCCTGCGCAGCGGTGAAGCCCAGATCGGCCTGTGGCTGGGGCTGGCCGATGCCTACTGCGCGGAACTGGCCGCCAATGCCGGCTTCGATTGGTTGCTGATCGACGGCGAACATGCGCCCAACGATCTGCGCGGCATGCTCGGCCAGCTCCAGGCCGTGGCGCCCTACCCCAGCCACCCGGTGATTCGCCCGGTCATCGGCGACACCGCGCTGATCAAGCAAGTGCTCGATATCGGCGCGCAGACGCTGTTGGTGCCCATGGTCGAAAGCGCAGTGCAGGCGCAGGAACTGGTGAGGGCCATCCACTACCCACCCAACGGCGTGCGCGGCGTCGGCAGTGCGTTGGCCCGCGCTTCACGCTGGAACAGTATCCCCGGCTACCTCGACCGCGCCGATGAGCAAATGTGCTTGCTGGTGCAGATCGAAAACCGCGAGGGCCTGGCCAACCTGGACGCCATTGCGGCCGTGGACGGCGTCGACGGTGTGTTCATCGGGCCGGCGGACCTGAGCGCCTCGATGGGCTTTCGCGGCAACCCGGGGCACCCTGAGGTGCAGGCGGCGATCGAAGACGCCATCGCCCGCATCCGCAAAGCGGGCAAGGCCGCCGGCATTCTCAGCGCCGACCCGGTATTGGCGCGGCGTTACATCGAGCTGGGCGCCGCGTTTGTCGCGGTAGGCGTAGACACCACGGTGCTGATGCGCGGGCTGCAAAGCCTGGCGGCGGCGTTCAAGGGGTCACTGGCGCCTGCAAGCGCGGCCGGTGCTATCTATTAGGTAGTGCGAACGAAAAGTGACCTGTAGAGAGGGAGGCCCCCGGTGGCGAGCGGGCTTGCCCCGCGTTGGGACGCGTAGCGGCCCCAGTAAAGCCACTGCGGTGTGTCAGGTAGTTGAGGGTGTCAGGTCTTGGGTCTGCTGCGCAGCCCAACGCGGGGCAAGCCCGCTCGCCACAGGCTTGTCTGATCCGGTCCCCCCGCTTCAGCGCTTGAGGGTTTTAAGCTCGTTGAGCAAGGTCAGCAACGTCTGCAACTTCTCCTCGCCAAACCCCGCCTGCAAGCGCTGGTAATTGGCTTCCATGCTCTGACTCATCGAGTCGAAGCAGGCTTGCCCCTTCCCGGCCAGCCGCACCAGTACGCGCCGTTGATCCTGTTGCGCCTTGCGCCGCTCAACCATGCCCGCCGCCTCCATACGCGCCAGCACGCCGGTCATGCTCGGCTTGAGGATGCACGCCAGCTCCGCCAGGCGGTTGATCTCCAACTCTTCGTGCTGGCTCAGGATCCGAATGACTCGCCATTGCTGCTCGGTCAGCCCGTGTTGATTGAGCGAAGGACGAAAAAAAGCCATGGCGGCTTCACGCGCCTGGAGCAACGTGAGGGTCAAGGATTGGCGCGGCTTGGACATGGGCAGTGGCGTCGCAATTAGTTAACAGATTAACAACATTCTAGCATTGGCAACTGATCGCCGTGTGCCGCTTTACATCCAGGCAGGCTTGATGGCTGATAGTGGCAGCCACGGTCAAAAGCCGCGGCACGCAGAACCAAGACACCTACCGCTCGGAAGGCACTTAATAGCACCCAACAGGCACAGAGCCTCAACCCGGCTCTGCAGTGAGTTCTCCTTCACTTTTCCAGGCTGCGCCATGATCACTATCGAAACGCCTACCTACTATTCGGCAACCAAGAAATACAACCTCAGTTTCCCGACGCTCGAACACGACGTGGAAGCCGACGTGGTGGTGATTGGCGGCGGTTTCTCCGGTATCAATACCGCGCTGGAACTCGCTGAAAAAGGCATCACCAACATCGTGGTACTCGAAGCGCGTTACCTGGGCTTTGGCGGTACCGGCCGCAACGGCGGGCAGATTATGGCGGGTATCGGCCATGACCTGGAAAAGATCAAAAAACAAGTCGGCGACGAAGGCCTGCGCCAGATCTTTGAAATCAGCGAGCTGGGCGCCGGTATCATCAAGGACCGCATCGCCAAATACTCGATCGACGCCGACTTCTGCCACGGCTACGGCTACATGGGCTTCAACGCCCGCCAGGAAAAAACCCTGCGCGCCTGGGAGAAAGACTTCAAGTCGATCAATACCAAGGACGAGATCCGCTTCATGGCAGGCTCCGAGGTCAAGCAGATCATCGGCTCCAACGCCTACACCAGCGCGTTGCTACACATGGGCGGCGGGCACGTGCACTCGTTGAACCTGCTGCTGGGCGAAGCCAAGGCACTGGCCGGCCACGGTGTGCGTATCTATGAACACAGCCCGGCGCTGGAGGTGAGCTATGGCGAGCGCATCACTGTGCGCACCGGTCGAGGCTCGGTCAAGGCAACCAAATTGCTATGGGCCTGCGACAGCTTCCTCAACAAGCTTGAACCCGAGTTGCACAAGACCACCGTCAACACCTACGCCTTCCAGCTGATGACCGAACCGCTGTCGGACGAAACGATCAACCGCATCAGCCCCATACGCGGCGCCTACAGCGATATCCGCCCGGTGATCGATTACTACCGCGTCACCAACGAAAACCGCTTGCTGTTCGGGGCCGCCACGCCGTTTGTCGAGCACATCCCGCAGGACCTCAAGGCCTGGAACCGTCACTTGATGCTGAAGATTTTCCCGTACCTCAAGGACGTGAAGATCGACCTGGCCTGGGGCGGGCCGATGGCGACCGGCGCCAACCTGTTTCCGCAGATCGGCACGCTCAGTGGCCGCCCCAACGCCTTTTATGTACAGGGTTACGCCGGTTTTGGGGTGACGCCCAGCCACATCATCTGCAAGGTCCTGGCCGAGGGCATGAGCGAAGGTTCTTCGCGCTACGACCTGATCAGCGCGGTCAAGCATGCGCAGATTCTCGGCAAGGACCATATCCGTCCACTACTGCTCACCGCCGGCAAAAGCCTCCACCAACTGTCAGGCTACTTCAACGGTCGCCGTTGATTCCCATTCTATCCATCACAGGAGCACCGCCATGCCCGTCACAACGCTCAACAAAGATATCCAACTGTCGGACCTCGACGCCTGGGGCACCGTTGCCGACCTCGGCTCCGAGATCCTCGAAGGCGAGGTCAAGGCCTTCGGCAAGATGACTTATGGCGCCCCCACCGACGCGGTCAGCAGCGCCTATTTCGGCACCACCCAAGGCAAATTCCGCATGGTCTACCCGTTCGCCGAACAGGCCACCGTGGTCACCGGCGAAGTGATCCTGACCGACGAAAGCAACGGCCAGAGCACCCGCTACAAGGCGGGCGATAGCTGGTTCGTGACCAAAGGCACGCCGGTGCTGTGGGAGGTGGTCAGCGACAGCTTCGTGAAGCACTATTTTGCGGTAGTCTGATCGCTCCTGGCTGCCGGTTTGGGCCGGCAGCGTTTTTTCCCGGCGCAGGTAACCGACCATGCACGCCATCCCCGCTCAGGAAGTCGCCGGCCATTGCCTGCAGGCTTTCACCCGTCTCGTACCCGCCAGCCTGGCGGCGTTCTATTGTGTTGACCGCCAGCTGCAAGCCCGTGATTTCAGGCTGCAGGGCATGAGCGGCGAGATGCACCGCGACTATCTGGACAACTACCGCCAATTCGATCCCTTGCAGCCGCGCAATTGCCTGTCCACCGGGCTGGCCGTAGTGCCGTTGGGGTTGGCCATGGCCAGGCAGCCGCTGCGTGACAGCCGCCGCTATCGCGACTTTCT
The DNA here is from genome assembly GCF_001983175.1 of Pseudomonas cedrina subsp. cedrina. Classification (GTDB taxonomy): domain Bacteria; phylum Pseudomonadota; class Gammaproteobacteria; order Pseudomonadales; family Pseudomonadaceae; genus Aquipseudomonas; species Aquipseudomonas cedrina. The sequence goes on along the minus strand of NZ_MNPW01000012.1, from coordinate 177,159 downwards.
GGCGCGCTACGGGGTGGTCGATGTGGTGGAGATCGTCGCCCATCGCGCCGACCAGCCCCAGGCTGCCATCTCGTTACTGCGCACCGCTGGACAAGGGGTGTTCACCCCCGACCAATTGGCGCAACTGAATGCCTTGCAGGCGTTGCTGCAAATGGCCGTGGCCAATATGCAGCCCGCTGACGACGCGTTGGCCGGGCTTACCCCCAGGGAGCGCCAGATCGCCTGGTTGCTGCGCCAAGGCGCGAGCAACAAACAACTGGCCCTGGAGCTGGACGTCGGCCTGCCTACGGTCAAAACCCACCTGATTCACCTGTTCCGCAAGGCAGGCGTCAGCAGCCGTACCGAGCTGGTGGCCGCGCTGTTTCTTTAAGCGGGCTCAACCATTCGGTTGATAGGCGCGCGCCCTTCCCCGCCGCATGCTCCGGGTTGTCAACTCAACCCTTGGAGCCCTGCAATGACCACCCCATCCGACTGGATCACCGTTGGCGCCCTCGCCGACGGTTTCGCGCCTGAAGCGTTCATCCTGCCCAACCTGGCCGACCTCAACGGCAAGACCTTCACGCTGTACTTCGCCAACGGCTGGCAGATCGAACACCGTTTCGACGCCGCCACGCTGCACTGGAACGCCGCCGACGGTCACTCGAGTGGTTCGGCTGCGTACCGCGCCACGTCGGTGCGTCCGGGCCTGTACCTGGTCGACTTCATCAAGCACGAAGCCGGGCAAGCCTGGTCGATCAGCCTGGTGCTGGATACCGCCACGTCGTCGTTCACCGCCGTGATCGGCAGCATGCCGAGCCGCGAACATACCGAACAAGGCCTTTATAGCCGCGCCCTGGCCGGCAAGGCGCTGACCTCGGTTGAAGTGCAGTTCCTGCATGGCAGCCTGAATCAACCCTGGCAGGCCGGCCATTGCCCCCACGCGCCGACCCAGGAACTGACCGGGTTGCGCAACCTGTATCGCTACAGCCCCAGCGAAGTCTACGAGCACATCTACCTGAACGATCAGTTCTATTCCTGGCAGTGCCTCAAGGGTGTCGAACAGGGCCTGTGCGACACCGATCGCTGCCACTACTACAAGATTGCCGACCAGCTGTACCTGTTCGTCTGGCGCGAAAAAATCATCCCGACCCTCGGCTTGGTGCTGATCGACCTGCAACAGCACCGCAGCGACGGCAAGATCTTCGGTTATGCCGGTGCGTCCTTCGATGCGCTGTCGAACTTTCCGGTCAGCTCCTACTGCCAGGTCCTCAACCGCACGGAGTATCCCGATGCCTGATCCACGTACCGTGGTCATCACCGGTGCCGGCACCGGCATCGGTGCCGCCTGCGCGCGGCTGTACGCCGCCGAGGGCGCCAACCTGGTGCTGATCGGCCGGCGGCGCGAGCCGCTGGAGCAGGTCGGCGCAGAGACCGGCGGCCTGGTGCTGGTCGGCGACGCAGCCAGCCCGGACACCTGGGAAGGCTTCATTGCGCAGATTCGCACGCGCTACGGCCGACTCGATGTGCTGCTGGCCTGTGCCGGCGGGCATGGCGTGGGCAGCGCCAGCCAAACCAGCCCGGCCACCTGGGAGGCGGCGTTGCGCAGCAACCTGGACAGTGCGTTCTACAGCGCCCGCGCCTGCCTGCCGCTGCTGATCGAGAGCGCCGGCTGCATCGTGCTGCTGGGCTCCATCGCGTCGCTCGCCGCCGGGCCCGAAGTGTGCGGCTACACCACCGCCAAGCATGCGCTGCTCGGGCTCAATCGTTCACTGGCGCGCGACTATGGGCCACGTGGCGTGCGAGTGAACACGGTATGCCCGGGCTGGGTCACTACGCCGATGGCCGACGAGGAAATGCAGCCTTTGATGAGTTTCCACGGCGATACGCTGCGCCAAGCCTATGCCCGCGTGTGCGCCGACGTACCGTTGCGACGCCCCGCCAGCGCCGAAGAAATCGCCAGGGTGTGCCGTTTCCTCGCCAGCCCCGACGCCTCGATCATCACCGGCGCCAGCCTGGTCGCCGACGGCGGTTCGAGCATCGTCGATGTGCCGACCCTGGCCTATGCCCATATGGAGCAGCCCCATGTCTGAAGACCTCGATTTCAGCGGCAAAAGCGTGCTGGTCACCGGCGGCGCGCAAGGCATCGGCCGAGCCATCGTCGAAGCGTTTGCGCTGCGTGGCGCGCGTGTGATGATCGTTGACCTGCGCCGGCCGCAGGCCCAGGCGTTGGCCGACGAATTGGCAGGACGTGGGTGCCAGGTCGAAGCCATCGAGCTCGATCTGGCCGATGCGGCGGCGGTATTCGACGCGATCAAGGGCATCGAACGAGACTGGGGGCGCCTGGATATCCTGGTGCACAACGCCGGTTATTTCCCGCTGACTGCATTCGAGCAGATCACCCCCGCCGTGCTGGAGCGCACGTTGGCAGTCAACCTCTGCGCGCTGTTCTGGCTGACCCAGGCCGCGTTGCCGATGTTTCAGCGTCAAGGTGGCGGCTGTGTGCTGGTCACCTCCTCGGTCACCGGGCCACGGGTCGCTTATCCGGGACTCAGCCATTACGCGGCGTCAAAGGCGGGGGTCAACGGGTTCATCCGCAGTGCCGCGCTGGAACTGGCCGGCGACCGGGTAAGGGTCAACGGTGTAGAACCGGGAATGATTGCCACGCCGGCCATGGGCAACCTGGGCGATGGCCAGGTCAATGCCGACATTGCCAACCGCGTGCCACTGGGCCGGCTCGGCGCGCCGGAGGATATTGCCGGGGCCATGCTGTTTCTGGCGTCGGACCTGGCGACTTACATCACCGGGCAGACCATCATTGTGGATGGCGGCTCGACGTTGCCAGAGGTGAAGTGAGGTCTTTGGGGGTGTAAACCGAATCGATGTGGGAGCTGTCGAGCTTTAGCGAGGCTGCGAAAGCGGAGTGTCAGGCGACGTAAATGCCAGCGGTGCCGCCGCCTTCGCAGCCTCGCCGGGGCTCGACAGCTCCCACAGTTGAGCTGCGGTGCTGCTGAAATTGGCGCCAGTCGCTAAACCGCAAATCCAACCCACACAGCCGACCCCCTGTGGGAGCTGTCGAGCTTTAGCGAGGCTGCGAAAGCGGAGTGTCAGGCGACGTAAATGCCAGCGGTGCCGCCGCCTTCGCAGCCTCGCCGGGGCTCGACAGCTCCCACAGTTGAGCTGCGGTGCTGCTGAAAATGGCGCCAGTCGCTGAACCGCAAATCCAACCCACACAGCCGATCCCCTGGGGGAGCATAGGTATCTACACAACTTTCAGAGGCTGACAATTCCCTGTAGTGAGCGGGCTTGTCCCGCGCTGGGTGGCGAAGCCGCCCCAATAAAGACGCCGCGCGGTTTCAGACAAACCCAGTTCACCTGGTTTGGGGCCGCTTCGCAGCCCAGCGCGGGACAAGCCCGCTCACTACAAAAAATGTGTAGATACCTATGCTGTGGGAGGCTTGCCTTCTCCCACATTTTTTGACCGCAGTGCATCAGTTGAACCGGTCGGCCCTTTCGAGCATCGCCAGTGAATCACGGAACACCCGCATCAAGGCTGCAAGCCGTTTGACGTAACCCTGCGACGTCGAATAGATAAGTTCCACATGCAGGCTGTCGACAATGCCCAGGTACGCGTCGCAATACACCTCCAGCGCCTCAGGGTGTACAGCCGTATACCGAGCTTGCGCAGCCCCCTGGAAGTCATGGCGAATGCGCGTCAGGTACCCCTCAAAGCCGGTGGTAATGACGCTGCGGATATCCGCCGGTGGAAAGTACGCCGTGCGCAGCAGAAAGCGCAGGTGCGCCGACGCTTCATAGCGTGCGCTCAACCGCTCAAGGTGCAACTGCCCCGGTACACCGGCATGCCCGGCCTCGTCCCCGAAGCAACGTTCGATGCAGCCGTGCTCGTGCGCCAGGGCGATCTCGAACACCGTCAGAAACAACGCGTCCTTGCTGACAAAATGCGCATACAACGACGCCTTGCGCATGCCCGCCCCGACCGCGATCTCGTTGAGCGATGAGGCGTCGTAGCCGTGATCGGCGAAGTGTTCGACCGCGACGGCGCAAATATTACTGGCCGACAGGCTGAGCGGTTTCAGGGAGCGATGGATCACCTAGGCCGCACCCACCGCCTGTTGCAGGTGGGTAGAACGAAATTCCTTGGGCGACAGCTCGAATTGCTTCTTGAACGAGCGGCTGAAATGAGCCGAGTCGGTGAAGCCCCACTTATAGGCAATCGAGGTGATCGACTCGCTCTTGAGAAACGGGTTGGTCAAATCATCCGCGCTGCGCTTGAGCCGTGCACGCTGGATGTAGCGGCAAACGCTGTCGTCCTGCTCCTCGAACAAACGGTACAGGTGCCGCACCGAGATGTTCAAACGGCTGGCCAGGCCCACGGGGCTCAGGCCGGGCTGGGTCAGGGACTGGTCGATGACTTTCTGCACATAGCTGCGCAGGCTGCTGCCCTGCAGGGAGGCGATGCTTTCACCAGGGGCGTCATGCACTTCAAAGGCAGAACCGAGCAAGGATACAAATGCCGCTTGCAGGGCCTGCGCCTGCTCATTCGAATCCTGGTCGCCCAGCCCGTCCCTGCACAGTTGATCCATCAGCACATGGAGCATGCGGCCACAGGCCTTGCTCGAAGAGATCTTGCCGAAGGTTTTCGAAGCGCCGCGCAGTTGCTTGCACACTTCGTTGCGCGAGAGCGACAGGGATGCATGCTCGATCAGGCCAAACGGGCTGATCTCGATCGAACCGGTGGAGTCCATCAGCAACATGTCGCCGGGGGCCAGTTGCACCACCTGGCCGTTCTGGGTGATCTGGCAATAACCGCTGCGTTGGCTGACGAGGAAACAATGCTGGTCCATATCGTGATCGGCGTTGGGGCGTTCGCGCTTGATCAGCCCGGCGTTGGTGCGCAGGCTGGCCAATGACAGGCCGCCCCGCTCGAGCTTGGACACCTCACCGATGAACAGCGAGCGGTTGAACGCCAGTTCCGTGTCGAAATGGCCGCAGGCGGCTCGCAAATCCCGAGTCCAGGTTTCCAATCCAGGGTGCGCAGATTGATAGGTGCTCATGGCAACTCCACAGTGGCTTCTTGTTTTTGTTGGCCAATAGTTAACATGTTATCTATATAGGCGCAACAAGCACGTCATACCCACTGCAGAAGCAGTAATGATGCCAACCGATCACAACCCGCCCAACACCCGCTGCAAGCCCGCCAGTACCGTGAACAAGGCTGCTCGCTGGGCGGGGCTCAGGGCGATGTAGCGACGAAACGCCGGCATGCGGTTGACCACTTCACTGCCGCCCATGTGCTCAAGCCGCACCTGCCAGTGCTGCCCGTCCAGGTCTATGCGCAAGCGCTTGAAGTCCAGCACCATCAGCGCCGGGAACAAGGCCTGATCAGCCTCCAGAGCGGCCATGAGCCTGGCGCGCAGGCCCGCTTCGCCAGTGCGCTGGCGACACGCCAGGCCCGTGCGCCTGATCGACCCGCTGTGGTGCAGGTCCAGGCGCGCGGCGCCCTGCTCCAGGGCAGGCACCAGGATCATGAACTCGGTCATGACCAGGTGCATCAGCAACTGCGATTCGGTGCGCTCGACAACGCTCACGTGCACGTCGGCATCGTCCAGGTAAAACCCGGCACTTGCCGCGCCCGTGGCGCTGAAACTCGCCAGGCCCAGGTTGCGCCGCAGGTACTCGAGCGTCACACCGGGCCGATAGCCGGCCGGGGCACGGCTGGCATTGAACAGCTCAGACAACTTTTGCAGCGTGCTCGAAAGGTGTGCTGTGAGGGTGGTTGCCAAGCTCATGGGAGAACTCCTTGGCCAGCACGTCTTCTACCCGCGCCGGCTTGAATGGATTGACCTTCTGTACCACCAGCGTCCAGAACAGCGCGTAGGTCGCCGTGAGCGCGAGCATGATCCCGAACGGCACGTAGATGTCGGCAGGGTTCATCCCGGGTGGAGTAATGAACCACATGCCCAGCAAGATGCCGATGCTGGAGAGTATTTGTGGCAACGGGAAGAACGGCGAGCGATAGGCACGTGGCAGATCCGGGCGGCGAATGCGCAGGATCACTACGGACAGCGTCACCAGCAGATAGGAAAAACTCCACGCACAGACAGCCGCGAGCACCAGGTGCAGAATGTTATCGGCGTTGCCGCCCAACCACAGGGCATGCAGGCACGGAATCAGCATCGCCACCAAGATGCACAGCAGCGGCGTCTTGAAACGCGGGTGCAGGTAGGTGAAGACCTTGGGCAGCGCGCCATCCACGGCCATGCCGTAGAGAATCCTCGGAACACCTGCCATCAGTGTGTTGATGGTGGCCGCCCCGGCGAACAGAAAGCCGATACCCAGCCACATCGGACCGACATCCCCCATGACCTGCGCGGCAAACTTCGGGATCGCCATGGGCGTGTCGAGCAAATGCACGCCGGTGGCGGCATCCAGCAGCACGTTTTCGACCTGACGCTTCATCGCGGCGCCATAGATGAACATGCACGTGGCCACGCCCAGCAAGCCCAGAATCATGGCCTTGGGCATGGACTTGGCCGAGTTGCGCAAATCCGGCGCCAGCGGCGTGACGAACTCGCAGCCGACAAACATGAACATCGCCATGCCGACCAGCGACAGAATCGTGATCAGGTCAGTGCCCACCAGCGACACCCCGAACCAGCCATCCAACTGCACCGCCGGTGCCGCGATCAGGCCCATCACGCCAAAGACCATCAGCGTGGTCCACATGCCGAAGGTCAGCACGATCTCCGCCCGGCCAAAGGCACTGACGCCAAAGGCATTGAGAATACCGAACACCACGATGAACCCGACCCCCAGCAACCAGGAGCCTCCGGCGGATTCCGCCAGCGTGTTGAGGTGCTCGAAATTCACCAACGCCATCACCCCGGCCAGGATGGTCTCGGCGGTACCGGCAAACACGTGCACGATCAGGTACGCCGACAACGTCCCGGTGATCGCAAAAAACCGGCCCATGCCGCAATTGATGTAGTCGTAGACCGAGCCGGTGGTCGGCAGGATCGAGGCGGCCTCGGCGAAGGTGGTCGCTTGCGCCAGCATCATCACCACCGCAATCAGCATGGCCACCGCGAAAGCGCTGCCACCGATGCCGAAGCCCATGGTCGCGGTGAGAATCACCGGGCTGGCCATGATCAGGCCGATGGTGCTGGCCAGCGCGGTCGGAAAGCCGACGCTGCCTCGTTTCAGATGCTGCGTGAGCCGGTCATTGATCGACATGGTGCGGATCCTCGAAAGCGGATTTCTTAGTGGATGCATCGAGCCGTACAAGGTGCTGGCGTTGAAGCCCTCCCCTGCCAGTCCCTGATCGAAACGGCCTCGAGCGAAAATCACTGTGCGCCTCCAACGCACCGAGCGTCTTGCCCATGTCTGCCGTCACTTTTGTTGCTGTCTGCCAAGGCAAGGGGCTTGGCGGGCAGGATCAATTACCTGGCACGCTGGTAAAAGACTTCCCCTGCTCCCGGCCATCCTAATGCGCGCTCGACCTAACCATGCTGGGGACTATAACAATGGAGCACACACCGAACACCCGCACGCTGTCCAAGGCTGTCGGCCTGGGCATCGCGCTCTTGATCACCCACCCGTCGGCCCAGGCCTATGCGCTGTACGCCGACGAAGACACCCACCTCAACGCCGACTTCCTGGCGGTCTACGGGATGTTCAACAGCCGCCACAACTACGATGGCACGCCAGGCGGTTCGACCTGGCGCGAAGGGCTCATCAAGTACGGGGTCAGCGGCGATCAGGGCCTGGCCGGGTACGGTACCGGCTATGGCGCACTCAATTGGGTCAGTTCCGGCACCTGGGGCGACGGCGACGCCGCCGGCAACACCGACGGTTCGGAACGCACCACGAAAATCGAAGACGCCTACCTGGGCTGGCGCTCGGCCGAGCTGTTCCCGGCACTGGGCAAGGACGGGGTGGATTTCTCCGTCGGCCGCCAAGTGGTCAAGCTGGGCCGCGGTTTCTTGATCAACGACGACGGCCCCAACCTGGGCAAGGGCCCGGCTGATGGCGCATTGAATCGCGGGGGTGCCTACTACCTCGCCGCGCGTCACGCCTTCGACCGTACCGCCGTGCTGCGCCTGGGTGGCCAGGACGGCCTGCATGGGTCGGTACTGTGGCTCAAATCCGACAACCGCGCACAGGCCGAAACCGAGCTGGCGGCGGGCACCCTCGACTACACGGTCGCCGCCGGCACGCTGGGGTTGACCTGGGTACACGGCATCGGGGTCACCGACCAATGGGCCAGTGACTTTCAGAAACAGCGCGACGGCATGAACACCTACAGCCTGCGCGGCGAAGGCAGCGCGGGTATCGAGAACGCCAGCTTCGCCTTCGAATACGCCTGGCAGGACAAGGATGCCGGTCCGGAAAAAGCCTGGTACGGCGAAGCCGGCTACACCTTCGCCGATGTCAGCTGGGCGCCAAAACTGACCTATCGCTACACCCGCTACTCGCAAAAATGGGACCCGCTGTTCACCGGGCTCAGCACCGGCTACGGCACTTGGTTCCAGGGTGAAGTGGCGTCCAATTACGCCGGCCCGTTCAACAGCAACACCGCGATCCAGCATGTAGGACTCAAGGCGACGCCGCTGGAAAACCTGACAATTGGCGCGCTGTACTTCGACTTCAACACCCTGCGCAAACACGATGCGCTGAACCTGGACGCCCGCGAACTGGACCTGTACGCCGAATGGGCGGTCAACAGCCACCTGATCATCAGCCCACTGGTGGGCCTGTACCAACCGAAAAAAGACGCGGACAGCGGCGGTAACCAGGTGGGTGGCAACGGCACCAACCTCTACAGCCAGCTAACGGTGGCCGTGCCCTTCTGACCCCTTTCGGGCGCTGCCCGGCACAGCGCCTGAAGCACGTTATTGCTTGTGCTGGTGCAACATCGTCTGAATCCGATGAGTCGCCTGGCGGGTGTTTTCCGCCAGTTTGCGCACCTCATCGGCCACCACCGAAAACCCACGGCCGACCTCGCCGGCCCGCGCGGCTTCAATGGCCGCGTTCAAGGCCAGCAGGTTGGTCTGGTCGGCAATGCCCTTGATCACACTGACCACCGTGGCGATCTGGCCATAGGTGGCCTGGTTGTGTTCAAGCAGTTGTTGGTGGGTGGTCCGCGCTGACTGCTCATCGCTGATGTCCCGGACCGCGCCAAGCACTCGAGTCAAGCGTCCCTGGGCGTCCCGCACTGCCCGGCCGCGTTCGCGGCACCAGATGTAGTCACCGGTCTTGTGGCGCATACGGTATTCAAATACGTACTCACCGCTGCCATGGGCCGCGAGGATCTCGCGGTCGAAAATCGCCATGATCTTGGGCAAGTCGTCGGGATGGGTAATGCCGACCTGCGCGTCCCAGCCGTCGGGCAGCTCATCGGGGGCATACCCCAGCAGCAGGCGGAACTGATTGAAAATGCGCATCTGGCTGCGCGGGTCCTGAACGTCACCGTTGACCACGGTTATGTCCCAGCAACCCTCGGTCATGGTGCACAGCAGCAGCTCCCAGATCTGCTTCTCCTGTTGCTGCTGGTCGCAAAGCAGCCGGTGCCCACGCAGCTCGACGTCCAGTGCCGCCTCACGCTGCCGGCCCTGTTCCAATTGTTGACGCAGCGCTTCAAGGGCCTGCTGGTCGGCTGCCCGCTGGGCGGCGTGATCCCTGGCCGATGCCTCGGCCTGCTGCAGTTGGCGGTCGGTGTATGCCCGCTGTTGCGCGAGCTGTTCCAGGCAGGCCTGCACCGACGGGTACGTGTGCAGCGCCCGGGTATCAGGCGCCTCCCCCGCCAGCAGCTGCTTGAGGTGGACAGCAAGGTCCTGCATCGGCTGGTTTTTCTTGAAGAACATCGGTCTGCCCTCTGCGCATCGTGTCGAAACGCTGGATATGATCGCAAACCACCCACGATTGCTTGTACGAGCCTGCACGCCCGTTTGCGCCTGGCTGCCAGGGGCCATCCTGCATCTGCAGGATCAGATCGTTCCCACGCTCTGCGTGGGAATGCCGCCCTGGACGCTCTGCGTCCGCTCCTGGAAAACGTGACGCAGAGCGCCACAAGATGCATTCCCACGCTGAGCGTGGGAACGATCAACCGAGGCCTTTACCGGCCTCGGTTTTTTACGATCAGCAGTGGCGGATCAATTGCTTCAACACCGTCTTGAATGTTTCGATCTGCGCCTCAGTGAACGCGTCGAACACCTTGTCCTGCTGTTGACGCGCAATCGCCCAGAGGTCTTCAGTCTGCTCCACACCGGCCGCGGTCAGGTGTACGCCCTGGTCATCGTCACTCACCAGCCCCTTGCGCTTGAGGTTGGCCACGGCTTCGTCGATTTCGCGCACCGGCATGGCCACTTCGCGCAACAGGTCATGTGTGCTCAGCCGGGCGTCGTTCTCCAACACCATCAGCATGCGTGCCTCGTTGGTGCGCAGGCCGGTGGACAATTGCCGGGGTTGGTAGCTGGATTGGTAGGCACGCACCGCCTGGGTCATCAGGTAGTACAGGTTGTGGCTCAGGCGCCCCTGGAAATGGCTGCTCGGCGGCTGGCTGTCGTCACGCTTGGTCATGCGCGTGTGGGGCAGGACCATCGAGTAGGCGCCCTGATGATAGAGCAGCGGCGCACGACCGAAATCATCGAAAGCCACCACCTTGCCGATCATGATCCAGTGATCGCCACCGTCCACCTGCTGGAAGTTCTCGCAGTGAAACCGCGCCGAACAATCGGCGAACACCGGCGCTCCGCCCTCACCCGGCTGGTACTCGATCTCGGCGAAGCGATCATCCTTGGGCCGGGCGAAATTGTTCGACAGGTCGATCTGGTCAGCCGCCAGCACGTTCACCGCGAAATGGCTGGCCTGCTCGAACACCTCATGACTGTTGGAACGTTTGTCGAGGCTCCACAGCACCAAGGGCGGGTCGAGGGACACCGAGTTGAAGCTGTTGGCAGTGACGCCCACCTTGCGCCCGGAAGCGTCGGCGGCGGTGACCACGGTCACGCCGGTGGCAAAATTGCCCAGGGCGCGGCGAAAGGCGCGTGGGTCGAAGGTCGATTCAGACATGCAAGACTCCCGGGCTGCGTCAGGCGCAGCCCTGATTGTTGTTATCAAATACGGGTTCAGATCATGCTCGGGTCGGGTTCCAGGCCCATCAGTTCGCGGCCGAGGATCTGCGCGCACACGTCGTAGTCGGTGTAGGCATGGGCGCCTGTCATGTGCGAGTCGCGGAACAGGCGCTGCATCTCGTTGTGTTCGAACCAGGCATTGCCGCCCGCGGCTTCGAACAGACGATCCACCGCCTGGATGCACATCTTGGTCGCGTACGCCTGGTTGGTGCGCCAGAACGCCAGGGTTTCGCGGCTGGGGTAGCGCTGCTGCTCACTGTGCTCGGCATGCTCGGCCCAGGTCTTTTCAAGAAACGCACGCGCCGCGCCAACCTGATGCGTCGACTCCGCCAAGCGCATCAACGCCGGCGTGGCCGCACCCACCGCCGCGCCGGTGTAGGCGCGCACGCGGGTCCTGGTCTTTTCACGGAACACCTCAAGCATGCGTTCGGCGACACCCAGGCTCACGGTCGAAAAGCCGCTGGCAAAATACGGACGGTACGGCGAGTAGAACACCTTGCTGTCGGGGTACAAGCCGAAGCCTGCGGATTTGCCCTCCATCATGTCCTTGGCCTTCTGGATGCGATGCTCCGGCACCCAGGCCTTGTCGATGATCAGGGTCTTGGTGCCGCTGCCTTTCATGCCGGCGGCAAACCAGTCGTCGCGGATCTGATAGTCACTGCGCGGCAGCACCGCGAAGCAATAATCCTGAGTGCCCTCGGCATTCGGCCGGCGGAAACCGACAATTGCCCATTCGGCATGGTCACAGCCGCTGCTCCAGCCCATCTCACCGCTGAACAGCACGCCGCCCTCGGCCTCTTCGGTACGCCCGAAGGGGGCGATGCTGCTGCTGGCCGTGGCGTTCGGGTCTGTGCCCCAGACCTCCTGCTGCAGGGTGGCCGAGAACAGCGCCAGTTGATGGCTGTGGGTGCACAACAGGCTCATGGCCCAGGCCGTGCTGGCGCAGGCCCCGGCGAGCGCCGCGATACAGTCGGCAAACTGTGGCAGCGACAACTCCATGCCACCAAACGCCTTGGGCTGGAACGCACGGTGCAGGCCGATGCCTTTGAGTAGCGCAATATTCTCGGCGGGCACCTGGCGACCCTGCTCGGCCTGGAAGGCATTGGCCGCAATGGCCGGCAGGAGGGACTTGAGGTCTTCGAGGAGCGGGTTTGGCTTTTTCATGGATGGCCCTGCTTATTATTGGATGCCCGGGCAACCGCAAGAAATCGAGGCGGGGCGCCGGATGCAGGGCCAGTATGGAGTGCGCCCGGCGGGCATAAAATGCACGTTCCAGAGTCAAGATTGTACTTTTCACAGGCATGGCAGCCACAGACATAGCGCACGGCAGGCACAGTCAAGCCGGGCATGCACCGGTGGTTTAACCTCGGGGTTTTCTTTGTTCACGACCAGGAAAACCCCATGAGCGATATTCCACTGCTGCCTCACGTCGAAGCCTTTCTGCGTCGACAACACGCGTTGTTTATCGACGGTGGCTACGTCCAGAGTCACTCCGGCCAGACGCTGGAGGCGACCAACCCGGCCACCGGCCAGGTCATCGCCGAGGTCGCCGACGCCGACCCGGCCGATATCGACGCGGCCGTGGCCTCCGCGCGCCGTGGTTTCAAACACTGGTCCCAGGTCGCCCCCGCGACACGCGGCACTGTGCTGTTCAAACTGGCCGATCTGATGGAGCAGCACCGCGAAGAGCTGGCGCAGATCGAGACCTGCCAGTCGGGCAAGATCATCCAGATTTCCCGGGCCTTCGAAGTCGACCAGGCCGCGCATTTCTTGCGTTACTACGCCGGTTGGGCCAGCAAGATCACCGGGCAGACCATCACGCCGTCACTGCCCTCCTTCGCCGGTGAACGCTACACCGCCTTTACCCTGCGCGAGCCGGTCGGGGTGGTGGTCGGGATCGTGCCGTGGAATTTCTCGACCATGATCGCCATCTGGAAACTCGCCTCGGCACTGGTGACCGGCTGCAGCATCATCATCAAGCCCAGTGAGTTCACGCCGCTGACCATCCTGCGCATCGCCGAACTGGCGATGGAAGCCGGCCTGCCGCCAGGTGCGCTCAACGTACTGACCGGAACCGGCCTGGTGGGCAAAGGGCTGGTCGAACACCCCGGCACCAACAAAGTGTCGTTTACCGGCTCGGTGCCGACCGGCATCGCCGTGGGCCAGAGCGCCATGGGCGCCGGGTTGACTCGCGCGACCCTTGAACTGGGCGGGAAGAACTCGGCGGGTTTCCTGCCCGACGTGGACCTGGACAAGGCGGTCAGCGGCATCATCGAAGCGGGCTTTTTGCACTCGGGGCAGATCTGCGCGGCTGCAGAGCGCTTCTTTGTGCATCGCTCGCAGATCGAGGCGGTCATGGACAAACTGGCGCAACGCTTGAGCGCGCTGAACATCGGCTCGCCGCTGGATGAGCGTACCGAGTTCGGCCCGGTCGCCAACCGCCAGCACCAACTCAAACTGGGCGCGTTCTTTGACAGGGCACGCGCGCAAAACAACCGCATCGTGCACGGCGGCAGGCTGATCGACCGGCCGGGTTGCTACGTTGAACCGACGATCATCCTGGCAAACGGGGTCGACGATACGTTGCTCAACGAAGAGACCTTCGGCCCGATTGCTACGTTCTTGCCGTATGACACTGAAGAGGAGCTGCTGGCGTTGATGAACAACACGCCTTATGGCTTGAGCGCCAGCCTCTGGACCAACGACCTGGGCAAGGCGCTGCGCATGGTGCCGGCCATTGAAGCGGGCACGGTGTGGGTGAATATGCATACCTTGCTGGACCCGGCGGTGCCGTTTGGGGGAAGCAAGTCCTCGGGAGTGGGTCGGGAGTTTGGCGCAGCGTTTATTGAGGATTACACCGAGTTGAAATCGGTGATGATTCGTTACTGAAGACCCTCTGGCGATGCCCCATGAAGCAACTGTGGGAGCCAGTCATCGCGGATCGTTCCCGCGCTCTGCGTGGGAATGCCGCCTCGGACGCTCTGCGTCCCGATCGCGATGCCTGTCTCAAGTCCTACACAAGGTGACGCAGAGCGTCACGGGATGCATTCCCACGCAGAGCGTGGGAACGATCATAGCTATCTCCCACGCCAGACACCCATAATGGATCCACTAATAAGCAATCGTCCGGTAATCGCCCATTAAAACCCATTCAAGACCTTGACCTATCCACACCCCTCCAATTTAATGGATCCAACAAATAAAAATAATCCATTGCCTGGAGAGTCACCATGTACCCCAAGAACACCTGGTATGTCGCCTGCACCCCCGACGAAGTCGCGCACAAGCCGCTGGGTCGGCAGATCTGTGGTGAAAAAATGGTGTTCTACCGCGGCCTCGAAGGCGCGGTGGTCGCGGTCGAGGATTTCTGCCCTCATCGCGGCGCGCCGTTGTCGCTGGGCTATGTCGAGAACGGCAACCTGGTGTGCGGCTACCACGGCCTGGTCATGGGCTGCGACGGCAAGACGGTCGAGATGCCTGGCCAGCGGGTACGCGGTTTTCCCTGCAATAAGACCTTCGCAGCGGTTGAGCGCTACGGCTTCATCTGGGTGTGGCCGGGTGATCAGGCCCAGGCCGACCCAGCGCTGATCCATCACTTGGAATGGGCGGTGAGCGATGAGTGGGCCTATGGCGGCGGCCTGTTCGATATCCAGTGCGATTACCGCCTGATGATCGACAACCTGATGGACCTGACCCACGAAACCTACGTGCATGCCTCCAGCATCGGCCAGAAGGAGATTGACGAGGCGCCGCCCGTCACTACGGTGGAAGGCGACGAAGTGGTCACCGCGCGGCACATGGAAAACATCATGGCGCCGCCGTTCTGGCGCATGGCGCTGCGCGGCAACAACCTGGCTGACGATGTGCCGGTGGACCGCTGGCAAATCTGCCGCTTTACCCCGCCCAGCCACGTGCTGATCGAGGTCGGCGTGGCCCATGCCGGCAAGGGCGGTTACCATGCCGCGCCCGAGCACAAGGCGGCCAGTATCGTGGTCGACTTCATCACCCCGCAGACCGACACCTCGATCTGGTACTTCTGGGGCATGGCGCGCAACTTCAACCCGCACGATGAGGCGTTGACCGCCAGCATTCGCGAAGGCCAGGGCAAGATTTTCAGCGAAGACCTGGAGATGCTCGAACGCCAGCAGCAGAACCTGCTCGCCCACCCGACACGCAACCTGCTCAAGCTGAATATCGATGCCGGCGGCGTACAGTCGCGCAAGGTCCTGGAGCGACTGATCGCCCGGGAACGCGCCGGAGAGCCGACATGATTGAGGTGGTGGTGGCATCGCGGCGCGTCGAGGCGCTGGACATTTGCAGCTATGAGCTGGCCCGTATCGATGGCGCGCCGCTGCCGCCGTTCAGTGCCGGGGCGCACATTGATGTGCACCTGCCGGACGGGCTGATCCGGCAATATTCGCTGTGCAACCACCCCGAGGAACGCCATCGTTACCTGATCGGCGTGCTCAACGACCCGGCCTCGCGAGGCGGTTCACGCAGCCTGCACCAACAGGTGCACGAAGGCGCCCGCCTGTCCATCAGCGAACCTCGCAATCTGTTCCCCTTGGCCCACGAAGCCCGGCGCAGCCTGTTGTTTGCCGGTGGCATCGGCATCACCCCGATCCTGTGCATGGCCGAGCGCCTGGCCCATCTGGGTGCCGACTTCGAATTGCATTACTGCGCCCGTGCCCATGAACGCGCTGCGTTTGTGCAGCGCCTGAAGACGTCGCCGTTTGCCGAGCGGGTATTCCTGCATTTCGACGAGCAGCCCGACACGGCGCTGAATGCCGCCCAGGTGCTGGCGACACCGGCGGACGACGTGCACCTGTACGTCTGCGGGCCAGGCGGCTTCATGCAGCATGTGCTCGACAGCGCACGGGCCCAGGGCTGGCGGGAAGACTGCCTGCACCGCGAGTACTTCTCGGCGGCACCGGTGGACAGCAGCCTGGACGGGCGGTTTTCGGTGAAGGTGGCCAGCAGTGGTCAGGTCTTCGAGATACCGGCCGACCAGACTGTGGTGCAGGTCCTGCAAAGCCACGGCATCGAGATTGCCGTGTCGTGCGAACAAGGGATTTGCGGCACCTGCCTGACCCGCGTGCTGGAGGGCACGCCGGAGCACCGCGACCTGTTCCTCACCGAGCAGGAGCAAGCCTTGAACGACCAGTTCACGCCCTGCTGCTCGCGCGCGAAAACCCCGCTGCTGGTGCTCGATATCTGAACCCTGTCACGACGCGGGCAAGATCACCTTCATGCGCGCGTCGGCGGTGGCCGAGCTGAAGATCTCGGCATAGCGCAAGGTCGCGTTGGCGTGTTCGCGCATGATGGCTTCGGCCCGCGCGCCCTGGCGATTGACCAGGGCGTCGAACACCGAATGGTGCTGCATGTGGGCATAGTTGAAGCGGCGGTATTCGCGGGCCATGTCCTCGCGGTCCACCGCCAGCGCCGTCACCGAGGCGAACGGCAGGTGGTCGTTGCGCGCCAGGGCGTCGGCAATCGCCGGGTTGTGGCTGCCTTCGACGATCACTTGGTGAAAACGCATGTTCAGGTCGTGATAGATCTCGAGGTCGTCCTCGGTCACGTAACCCTTGTCGAACAGTTGATCGCCTTCGACCAGGCAGCGCTCCAGTGCTCTGCGCGCCTCGTCGGACAAGCCGCGCTCGGCGGTCTGGCGCGCCGCCAGGCCTTCGAGCACACCCCGCACTTCGACCGCGCCCGCGATGTCGCTGGGGCTGACCGAACGCACCTGATACCCGCGCCCGCCGAACGGCACCAGCAACCCTTCCTGCTCCAGGGTACGAAACGCCATGCGTACGGGCATGCGCGACACGCCAAAGCGTTGCGCCGTGGGAATTTCCATCAGGCGCTCGCCCGCCACCAACTCGCCGCTGGCGATCATCTTGCGCAGTGCAACCAGCACCAATTGACCGGGTTTACTCATCCAGGCAACTTCCAGAAAACATGGGCCGCCATAGTACCGCAAGCCTGCGGTCCCGTCAGACGAACGCCAGAGCCAGAGCCAGAACAGACTGAGGTCTACCTGATGTATGGAATCAAAATGTGGGAGGGGCTTGCCCTAATGCCGTTCAGTTAAGCAAACGCAATGCTCAAAGCAACGAAGATCAAATGTGGGAGCTGGCTTGCCTGCGAAGACGTCGGCCCAGCAAACATTGATGTTGACTGGCCCAGCGCTATCGCGGGCAAGCCCGCTCCCACAGGGTATCTGCGCTTAACTGAACGGCATTAGGGCTTGCCCCCGATGGCGGCCTCGGGGCCGACCAGGGTGTTGGATCAGACTGAGTACATATCCGTTTCTGCGGTAACGGCTGCTATGGGTTCCGCCCTTACGGCGGCTCACTTTTGAAAAGCGCAAAAGTAAGCAAAACGCTCTTGCCCCACCACTCGGCGCCTCGCTTAGGCTCGGCGTGCCCTCTCTCCGGCTTGAATCCGTGGGCCGCCGCAATGGGCCATCCATGGCCCAGTGCGGCTAACCCGGCGTCCTGCCGGGTTGCCCACGGATTCAAGCCTGCGTTCGGCCAGCGTGGTTTAACGGGGCGCCTAAGATCAAGAGCAAGATCAAGAGCGACTCGCTTCGCATCGTGGTTACGGTTGAGCGCTACAGAGTTGTGTAGATACCTATGCCCCGATGAGGAGTGTCAGTGAATGCATTTGTTACTGACCCACTGCCATCGGGGGCAAGCCCTAATGCCGTTCAGTTAAGCGCAGATACCCTGTGGGAGCGGGCTTGCCCGCGATAGCGGTGGGCCAGTCAACATCAATGTTTGCTGGGCCGACGTCTTCGCAGGCAAGCCAGCTCCCACATTTGATCTTCGTTGCTTTGAGCATTGCGTTTGCTTAACTGAACGGCATTAGGGCAAGCCCCCTCCCATATTTAGATCGCGCGGTGTCAGTTAGATAGTCGCCGACTCCAGGCAGGATTCTCGATCAATAACGCCATCCCCTGCCCTCCACCCACACACGCAGCCGCAATCCCATAACGCAAATTGTGCCGACGCAGTTGCCGGGCCAGGCTCATGACCAGGCGCAGGCCGGTGGCGGCCAACGGATGCCCGAGGGCAAGGGCGCCGCCCTCGACGTTCAGACGGGTGCTGTCCAGCGCCAGCTCCTCGGCCACCGCCAGCACTTGGGCGGCCTGGGCTTCGTTGATCTCGAAGCGGCCGATGTCGCTCAGGTTCAGCCCGCTGCGCTGCAACAGCAAGCGGATCGCCGGTGCCGGGCCGATGCCCATGTACTCCGGGGCCACCCCCACCACCGCGCTGGCCACCAGCCGCGCCAGCGCCGGGCGCGAGCAGTCAGCGATGCGCCCGACCAGTGCGGCTGCCGCACCGTCGACCACGGCACAACTGTTGCCGGCGGTTTGCACGCCGTCGGCATGAATGGCACGCAAACGCGCCAGGGCTTGCAGATCGGTGGGCCGTGGATGGCTGTCCGCGCTGACGGCTGCGGCTCGGTGCGCCAGGTTAATCCCCCTTGGTTGATACCCTTCGAGTGCGAAGACTTGGCTGTCCACCGCCACGATCTCCTCCACCCAGGCGCCCTCGCGTTGCGCCTGCAGGGCACGCTGATGGCTGTCGCAGGCATACCGGTCCACCGCCTCGCGGCTCAGGCCATAACGGCGCGCCAGGTTATCGGCGGTGGCGATCATGTCCACGCCGGGAGCCGGGTCGTACAGCGCCTCCCAGAGAAAATCCTTGAATTGCACCTCGCCCCCCAGACGGAACCCGCCCCGGTGGGTGTAGGCGGCAATCGGGTTGCGTGACATCGACTCGGCGGCCACGCACAACGCCAGTTGCACCTCGTCGCGCAGTTGTTCCGCGGCCTGGCGCAACAGTTCGAAACCGGTGGCGCAGATGCGCTGCACCCCCAGCGCCGGGACCGATTGCGCCACCCCGCTGTACAAGCCGATATGCCGTGGCAGCAAATAGGCATCGAAACTGGCCTGGGCCATGGAGCCGGCCAGTACGCTGTCCACCGCCTGCGCTTCGACACCGGCCCTGGCCAGTACTTCACGGCCGACCTTGATCCCCAGGTCGATGGGCGACACCTGGGACAGCGCCCCGCCGAGATCGACCCAGGGCGTGCGCACCGCGTCGAAAATCGCCGCATCGGCAAACGCCGTGTACTGCCCGGCGCCTTTCACAGCTTGGGCCCGGCGCGCAGGATGGTCGGGTCTTCACCGCGATACAGCGCCTCGACCTTGGCCGCGCGCCATTGCAACACCGCACGCTGGTTGATCGAGCCTTTGTCGGTGATTTCGCCACGGTCGATGGACGCCGGTTCGTCGAGCACGGCGATCCATTCCAGGCGACTGGCATTGCCGGTGGCCTCGCGATTGAGCCGCTGCAACCAATCGCCGAACCACTGGCGCACCGGCGCGCTGGCGAGTACCTCGGCGTCACTGGACTCGGCACCCAAGCCCGCCAGCCGGCGGCACTCGTAGAGCCTGGGGAAGACCAACGCGCCCAGGCATTCGCGGTCCGGCGCGGCAATCACCAAATCCTGCACATACGGCGAGCCTTCGAGCACCGCGCGATTACGCATCGGGCCGACGCTGACAAACACCCCGGAAGACAGCTTGAAGTCCTCGGCAATGCGCCCGTCGAACATCAGCCCCAGTTGCGGCTGCTGAGGATCGGCGAGCTTGATCGCATCACCGGAACAGTAGAAACCCTGCTCATCGAACACTTCGGCGGTTTGCTCGGGCGCCCGCCAGTAGCCCGGCATGATGTGCGGCCCGCGAAAACGCCCTTCGAACTTGCCGTCCAGCGGCACCAGGCGCACCTCGCAGCCCGGTGCGGGCAAGCCGATGTAGCCGGCCATCGACAACGGCCCGGTGGTGAAGGTGCAGGACGGCGCGGCTTCGGTCATGCCCAGCCCGGCCATCATGCGGATGCGCTCGCAGCAATGCAGCTCGGCCACGCGGTCGAGGCGATCCCAGACACTTTGCGAGAGGCCGGCGGCGGCGAAAAAAAACAGCTTCATCCGCGCGAAAAAACGCTCGCGCAGCTCGGCGTCCTGTTCCAGGGCGTTGACCAATTCTTCCCAGCCCTTGGGCACGGTCAGGTAGGCGGTGGGCGAAATCTCCTTGAGATTGCGCAGGGTTTCGGCAATGCCCTGGACGGTGGGCTTGCCATCGTCGAGGTAAAAGGTGCCGCCGTTGTAGAGCACGATGCCGACGTTGTGGCTGCCGCCGAAGGTATGGTTCCACGGTAGCCAGTCCACCAGCACCGGCGGCTCTTCGCCGAACACCGGAAACGTCTGCAACAGCATTTGCTGGTTGGCGCAGAGCATGCGCTGGGTGGTGATCACCGCCTTGGGCAACTTGGTCGAGCCCGAGGTGAAGAGAAACTTGGCGATGCTGTCGGGGCCGGTGGCGTTGAACGCCGCTTCGGCCTCGGCGCCAGCCGGTGTTTGCAGCAGGCTCGCAAAGCTGACCTGGGAGCGCCCGGCCACTTGGCCGCGCACGCTGATCAGAGGCGTGTCGGCCGGCAACACGGCGTCGATGGCGCGCTGGTACACCGCCGCATCGCTGACGAACACCAGCCCCGGTTGCAGCAGGTCGCACACATGCCGCAGCTTGGCGAAATCCTGGGACAACAACGAGTACGCCGGCGACACCGGGCAATAGGGGATGCCGGCGTACATTGCGCCGAGAGCTACCTGCAGATGCTCAATATCGTTGCCCGACAACAGCGCCAGCGGCTTGTGCGCCGACAGCCCGTAACCGAGCAAGCCCTGGGCAATCGCGCGCACGCTATCGAGCATCGCCCGGTAGCTGATATGGCGCCACTCGCCGTCAGCCTGGCGTGCGGCGATAAACGTCTGCTCGGGCCGTACCCGGGCCCAATGCACCAGCCGGTCGAGCAAGCGCGGCGGCAGCGCGGCCAATGGCTCCAGGGAACGCATATGCAGCACGCCCTGTTCTTCAGTGACTTCGACCGGCGCGTGGCCGATAGACACCGCGCGGTATCGCGGCGGCGGCTGCTCGGGCCGGGCTTGCGGTCTGAATTGGGAACTCACAGGGATGTCCTCCACAAAGGCGGATCAATGCCGCCTTGTTATTGTTATGTCGCGGCGCCTGCTCAGATCGGGTAGTGCCGTGGCCCGTTCTGCAAGGTCACCCAGCGCAATTGCGTGAAATGCTCGATCGCAGCCTTGCCGCCAAAACTGCCGTAGCCGCTGGATTTGACCCCGCCAAAAGGCATCTGCGCTTCGTCATGCACGGTCGGGCCATTGATATGGCAAATGCCCGATTCCACCCGTTGCGCCAGGGCCAGGGCACGTCCGGTGTCGCGGCTGAAGATCGCCGCCGACAGGCCGAATTCCGAGTCATTGGCCAAGCGCAGCAGCGCCTCATCACCCTCACCGCGCAGCAACACCGCCACCGGACCGAAGGACTCTTCGCGGTACAGGCGCATGTGTTCGGTGACGCCGTCGATCAGGGTCGGCTGCAGAATGCTGCCGTCCAGTTGCCCACCCGTCACCAGCCGTGCGCCTTTGCTCAGCGCATCGTCGATCAGAGCCCTGATGCGCACACCGGCGCTGGCATCCACCAGGGAACCCAGCACCGAATCCGGCGCACCGGGATCACCCGCGTGCAGGGTCGCGACCTTCGCCGCCAGCTTGGCGACAAACGCATCGGCGACCTTGGCGTCGACAATCAGGCGTTCGGTGGACATGCAGATCTGCCCCTGATTGAAGTAGGCGCCAAAGGCTGCCGCCGCTACGGCCGCATCCAGGTCGGCGTCGTCGAGTACCAGCAGCGGTGCCTTGCCGCCCAGCTCCAGCAAGGCCGGCTTGAGGTGACGCGCCGAGAGTTCACCGACAATGCGCCCCACATGGGTCGAACCGGTGAAATTGACCCGGCGCACCGCCGGGTTGGCGATCAGCCGTTCGACGATGGCGGCGGCATCCGCCGGGGCATTGCTGATCACATTGACCACGCCATCGCCCAGGCCGGCGTCCTGCAACACCTGGCCGATCAGACGGTGCACCGCCGGGCTCAACTCCGAAGCCTTGAGCACTACCGTGTTGCCACACGCGAGCGGCATGGCGATGGCGCGGGTGGCGAGGATGACCGGGGCATTCCACGGCGCGATGCCCAGCACCACGCCGCACGGCTGACGCAAGGCCATGGCGAAACTGCCGGGCACGTCGGAGGGGATCACGTCGCCGGTGATCTGAGTGGTCATCGACGCCGCTTCGCGCAGGATATTGGCCGCCAGGCGCACGTTAAAGCCATACCAGTTGGCCATGGCGCCGGTCTCGCCGGCGGCGGCGATAAACTCGGCGCTGCGCGCCTGCAATTGCTCGGCCGCCACGAGCAAGCGGCTGCGGCGCTCGTTGGGCGCCAGCGCGGCCCAGGCGGGAAACGCGGCCTGGGCCGCGGCCACGGCGGCATCGGCATCTTCCAACGTGGCGGCGGCCACCCGCGAGACCACTTCACCGGTCACCGGGTTGCGACGCTCAAAGGTTCGACCGTCGCGGGCGGGGCACGACTGGCCGCCAATCAACAGGGGCACGTCCAGCATGGTGATTCCTCTTTAATTGTCTTTATCGGGAATACGTTCAGCTTCGTTTACAGCAGCGCGGCCGAGAGGCCGCGTATTTCAGCGTTTATACGCCTGCAGGCCGGGCTTGATGCTCTTGTCGTCGAGGAACTGCTTCATACCCTGCTCGCGACCGCCTTCGGTGTCGAGCAGGCGCGACTGGTCGAGCTTGGCGTAGAGGTAATCCTCGTTCTGCTCCCAGGTCAGTTCGCGGCAACGCTTGAAGCCATGCTTGGCCGCGCGCAGCACCACCGGGTTTTTCTCCAGCAGGTTACGCGCCAGTTCGATGGTCACTTCGCGCAGTTGGGCCAAGGGCACGCTCTCGTTGACCAGCCCCATTTCGGCGGCTTTGCGCCCGTCAAAGGTCTTGCCGGTCATGATGTAGTACAGCGACTGACGATGGCCCACGGTGTCGGCCATGGCCTTGCTCACCAGGTTGCCCGGCGGGATGCCCCAGTTGATCTCGGAAAGGCCGAACGTCGCTTCATCGGCACAGATCGCCAGGTCGCACGCCACCAGCGGGCTGAAGCCGCCACCGAAGCACCAGCCATTGACCATGGCGATGGTCGGCTTGGCGTACATGCGCAGCAGTTTCCATTGCCATTGCGAGGCTTCGCGGCGGATTTTTTCCTGGAGGATTTCCGGGCCGGCGTCCACTTCGCGAAAGTATTCCTTGAGGTCCATGCCGGCGGTCCAGGCTTCACCGGCGCCGGTCAGCACCAGCACGCCGGCGGCCGGGTCCTGCTCGAGGGTTTCCAGCACATCGATCATTTCCCGGTTGAGGGTCGGGCTCATGGCGTTGCGTTTTTCCGGACGATTGAGAGTGACCCAGGCGATGCCTTCCTCGATCTCGACTTTGACGGTGGTCCAACGGCCTTCGTAATTGCTCATGGCGGTACGCTCTTGTTCTGGTGTGAAGATGATTCGAAATTAAACCGCAAATATAGTTATGTCAATTAACTATTAA
Source organism: Pseudomonas cedrina subsp. cedrina (assembly GCF_001983175.1). Taxonomy (GTDB): domain Bacteria; phylum Pseudomonadota; class Gammaproteobacteria; order Pseudomonadales; family Pseudomonadaceae; genus Aquipseudomonas; species Aquipseudomonas cedrina. The sequence goes on along the minus strand of NZ_MNPW01000012.1, from coordinate 153,496 downwards.
TTCAGATAACCAATATTTTCCAGGGTAAACCGCTGTGTTTTTCAAACTGCGTAAAAAACCGGCATAGCCATGACGCGGCAACCCCGGCAAACTGGATAGCCTTCTTAACCTCAACTTTCCAAGGACTGCACTGCCCATGGCCAAACCTTCCACCCTCGCCGCCGCCAGCCAGGCCCTGCCCGACAATGACGAGGGTCGGCCGCCGCTGGATTCGGCCCTGGACGATCTGATCGGCTACGCCATGCGCCGCGCACAGCTCAAGCTGTTCCAGAACCTGATCGGCCGGCTGTCGGACCACGACCTGCGCCCCGCACAGTTCTCGGCCCTGGCGATCATCGAGCAGAACCCCGGGCTGATGCAGGCCGACCTGGCCCGCGCCCTGGCCATCGAGCCACCCCAGGTGGTGCCCTTGCTCAACAAGCTGGAAAGCCGCGCACTCGCTGTGCGCGTGCGGTGCAAACCGGACAAGCGCTCCTACGGGATTTTCTTGAGCAAACCCGGCGAAGCCCTGCTCAAGGAACTCAAGGCCATTGCCGCGCAAAGCGACCTGGACGCCACCGCAGCCCTGGACGTCGAGGAACGTGCGGAGCTGCTGCGCTTGCTCAAGAAGGTGTATCAGGACGGATGATCTACCAGAGCGCCACGGTGTACAGCACCAGAAAGCGGGTCTGGTTTTCATCGCGAAAGGCCGCGCCGCCGGGGAAGTCGTTGCGGTAGATCGACTTGCGCGCCATCAGCCCGACGTTTTTCAGCGGGCCACTCTGGATCACGTAGCCCAGCTCCATCTGGAACTCGCGCTCCTTGCGATCCTCGGCATTGAAGGCCGCCAGCTCAATGTTGTCGCCGCGCACATAGCGCAGCCGGGTCTTCAGGCCCGGCACACCCGATGCCGCAAAATCATAGTCATAGATGGCCTGCCAGGTGCGCTCCTTGGCGTTGAGGAAGTCCGAACTCATGGTCAGTTCGCTCATGCCCATCAACTCGGTCCCGGAGATATAGGGCGTGGCCGTTTCCCCGCTGGAATGCATATAGCCCAGGCTGACCCGGTGCCCGCCCAGGCGGTAGCCGAACAGCGCCGAGAGGTTGCGGTTATCCACCTCGCCGGCCTTGGCGCTGCCGTCCTCGCGGCTGAAGAAACTGCGCAGGTCGCTGGTGAGCACACCATCGCCCAGCGCCAGGTTGTGCAGCAATGCCAGGGTGTCCTGCTGGTAAAGGTCCGCCACCTCGGCGTGGTACACGCGCAGGCTTAAGTCCTTGTTGACCTGATAATCGCCGCCCACATACGCCAGGTGCGAGGTGGTGGCCGTGGCATTGAATCGCCGGTTGGGCGAGGCGATGGTCATGGCCTGGTAGTCGGTGGAATCGCGCTTGTTGATGCGGTCGATATAGCCGGTATTGAGGGTCAGGCCATCAATATCCTTGGAACTCAACGTGGTGCCGCGAAAAGTCTGCGGCAGCAGGCGCGACGGGCTGGCGAAGGCGAATGGCAGGAAGATCGACACGTCGCCGGCCTTCACGGTGGTCTGGGCAAACCGCAGCTTGGCCGTCGGCGCCAGGCGCGAGTATTCATCGGCGGCACGCTTGTCGCTGGCCGACACCGGCAATAGCTCGGTGCCGCTGCGGTCCGGCGACGAGTCGAGCTTGACCCCCATCAGCCCGCGCACATCCAGACCAAAACCCACGGTGCCAGGGGTGTACCCCGATTCCAGGTTGAGGATGAACGCCTGGGCCCATTCCCGGGCGGCGGTCTTGGCGCCGTCGTCCTTGTAGTCACGGTCCAGGTAGTAATTGCGCAGCGTCAGGGTGCCATGGCTGTCGTCGATAAACCCCGCCGCCCACGACGGGGCGGGCAGGACACTCAATATCAGCAGCGCGCTGATCAGGCATGGAATGCTGTTCGACACACAGCAGGCCGCCGCGACGGCGTCCGTGGGGAGTTTTGGCATGTTCAATGTCCATTTTTGTTGTTGTTTTTGAGGTGGCACGCGCTTGGCTCAAGCAGCTTCGCGAACAGAGAATGGAAACAGCAGGCGGCCGTCGTCAACTGCCACTGACCGATAATCGAACATTAATAAAATTATCTATTTTGCCTTTGTATACGGCCGTGAGTCCCAAACGGCTGAGGTAGACGGCTCCCTCGATGATTGTGTAGGCAGATTCTGCACCCTTCTTTTTATAGTTATATTTGTTATCTTAATTGCCAGCAGCCGGTCAGGCTTGCCACCACAACAAAAACAACAATGAGGTTTGCCCATGAACAGTCCATCGCGTCGTTCGACGCTGACGATCGCTTTGTGTTTTATCGTTGCGCTGATCGAAGGCTTCGACCTGCAGGCGGCCGGCACCACCGCTGCGGGGTTGCGCCACAGCTTTGCCCTCGACCCGAAAATGCTTGGCTGGGTGTTCAGTGTCGGGATTATCGGGCTGCTGCCGGGCGCGTTCTTTGGCGGCTGGATTGCCGACCGTATCGGCCGCAAGAAAATCCTGGTGATGGCGGTGCTGTTGTTCGGGCTGTTCTCCCTGAGCACCGCGTTTGTCGAAAACTATTCGAGCCTGCTGTTGGTGCGCTTCCTCACCGGCCTGGGGTTGGGCGCCGCGCTGCCCAACCTGATCGCCCTGTGCGCCGAAGCGGTCAGTGAGCGCAATCGCGGCACGGCCATCAGCGTCATGTACTGCGGTGTGCCGCTGGGCGGTGCATTGGCCGCCGTGGTGGCGATGTTTTCCAGTGAACACTGGCAAACCACCTTTATCATCGGCGGCCTCGCGCCCTTACTGGCCGTGCCGTTGATGATCCTGCTGCTGCCTGAATCCAACGCTTTTCGCCAACAGCTCGACAGCACGCCCGGCGCCCGCCCTTCCACCGGCCAGGCACTGTTCGGCGAGGGTCGCGCCCGCATCACATTGGCGTTATGGCTGAGTTATTTCTTCACCCTGACCGTGATGTACATGCTGCTCAACTGGTTGCCGTCGCTGTTGCTGGAACAAGGCTTCAGCAAACCCCAGGCGGGCATGGTGCAGATGCTGTTCAATATCGGTGGCGCCCTGGGTTCACTGCTCGGCGGCGTGCTGCTGGACCGCTGCAATGCCCTCAAGGTGGTGCTGTTCGTGTACGCCGGGTTGCTGGCCGCGCTGGCCGGTGTCGGACTGTCGGTGGGCATCGTGCCCATGGCCATCGCGGGCTTTGCCGCCGGCTTGTTCGTGATGGCTGCGCAACTGGTGCTGTATGCCAGTGCCCCACCCTCCTACCCCACCGCCGTGCGCGCCACCGGCGTCGGTGCGGCCGTGGCCATCGGCCGGCTGGGCTCGGTGGCCGGGCCGCTGGCTGCCGGGCAACTGCTGGCAGCAGGCGCCGGCACCACCGGCGTGCTGCTGGCGACTTCCCCCGGCTTGGTGATCGCCGCACTCACCATCATCAGCGTGATGGTGCGTACGGCGCCGCTGGACCTGCCCGGCACACAGACGTCTAGAACTGGTGCAGCCAGTTGAGCACCAGTTTGTCGCCCTGGGTGCGGTTTTGCGCCTGTTGCTCGAAGTACGCGTTTACCGACAGCACGTTTTCCTTGTTGAACGCATAGACCAGGCCTGGGCCGATGGCCCAGACCTTTTCTCGGCGCCCGCTCACCGCGTCACCATCGACCTTGGTATCGGTGATCTGCTTCAGCCAGTAGCCGTTCAACCCCACGCTCAATTGCTGGCTCACGGCATATTGCAGCGTCAGGTTGGCGTGCAGCGCCTGGCCGGCCTGGGTGCTGGAAACATCACCAAAGCCGGCCGCCGGTGCGTCGTTCTTGCCATTCCACAGGTACATGAAGCGCCCGCTGGTCGACCACGTTGGGCTGAACCAGTAGGTGGCCGCGTAATACGGGTTGAACGACCAGAAGTTGCTGCCAGGGTTGATCGAGCGCTTGCGGTCATAGGCGCCCACCGGCACCGCGATGTCGGCTTCGATGCGCTGGGCCAGCAGCGGGCTGCCGTCAGCGCGGCTCAAGGTCGGCAGTTGCAGGAAGGGCCCGACGATCACATCACCAAAGCCCGCACGGGAACTCAGCGCCGCGTTGTCCAAGCCGTCATCGACATCGACATGGGCCAGCGACGTATTGATCAGGGTAAAACCCGGCATCGCGCCGTTGGCCAGCGGTTGGCCCACATAGATGATCTGCGTGGTCGGCGCCACCACTTCCACGTCCTGTCTGGGCAAGGCCAGCTTGTGGCCGTTGGCATCGTTGAAGCGGCTGGCACGGGAGTACGTCAGGTATTCCTCCAGGTACCAACCGGGACCGGCGGGCGCGGGCGAACCGTCATAGAAACTGGTGCTGCCCAGGTTGAGTCCGGGCAAGTCGTAGGCGTAGGCAGTCGATGACAGCGCGACAAAAGTCGTGGCCGCCATCGCCCGCAAGATAGGCTTGGGCATCTTGTGTGTCCTGTATTTTTTGTTGTTATTCAAGATCCCCGGCGCGGCGGATCCGCACCGGGGCTTAACGCGGTTGCATCGCCTACACGTAGGTCGCCGCCAGCCCGCCATCCACCGGCAGGTTGACGCCGTTGACCCAGCGCGCGGCGTCCGAGCACAGGAAGGCGATCACCGACGCCACCTCATCGGCCAGGGCCGGGCGGATCATGCGTTGGCTGTCCTGGGCCACCCGCTCCGGCCCGAGCATGCTGACGAAGTCGCCTAGAATCGGCGTGAACACCGGCCCCGGCGCGACGCAGTTGATGCGCACCGAGTGGTCGCGGAACCAGCTTTGGGATTGCTGCAGGCTCCAGACGATCAGCGCCTCCTTGAAGTACTGATAACAGGTAGCCTGCTCGACCGGGTTGGCCGCCAGCCACTGCTGCCCGGCGCCGAAGTCCTGCGTGGCGGCCAGGGCCTTGTGCTGCTCCAGCCGCTGCGGCCACTGCGCCCCGAGGATTGACGCGACATTGACGATGCTGCCACCCGCCGGCATGCGTGGCAGCAGTGCTTGAGTGAGATGGCGCAAACCCAGGTAATTGACCTCGGCCACCGTTTGCGCCGGTGCCGTACCGGGCACGCCGGCAATGTTGCACAGCGCATCGACCCGCGCCGGCAGACGCGCCACCAGCGCATCGATGCTCCCGGGATCGCTCAGGTCGGCCTGGAAAAACCCATCCAGGGTCAACTGCGGTTCATGGCGATCAACGCCGATCACCGTGGCGCCCTGGAAGCGCGCCAATTGCGCCACTTGCGCGCCAATGCCGGAGGCAACGCCGGTGACGATCAGGGTTTTGTTGTGCAGGTGCATGTTCAAGCCCTCTTATTGTTGTATAGGCATGCGTGTGCCACGGGTTCAGAAGGGATAAGTCGGCGGCGTGTTTTTCACGGTGACCCACTGCCACTGGGTGTACTCATCCCAGTCGGCGGGCCCGCCCACGCTGCCGCCATTGCCAGACGCACCCCGCCCACCAAAGGGGTTGATGCATTCGTCTGCCACGGTCTGGTCGTTGATGTGCAGCAGGCCGCAGTCAAGCCGCTCGCCAATGGCCATGGCGCGCCCCACGGACGGCGAGAGGATGCCGGCCGAGAGACCGTATTCCGTGCGGTTGGCCAGTTCGATGGCCTCCTCGTCCGTGGCAAAGCTGACCACCGTGGCCACCGGGCCGAATATTTCATCCTCGAAGGCGCGCATGCCCGGCCGTACACCGCTGAGTACGGTGGGCCGGTAGAATAACTGGTCATATTCGCCGCCCGTCTCCAGCCGCGCGCCGGCCTGCAGGCTGTCGCTGACGATCTCGTGCACACGCTGCAATTGACGCGCGTTGATCAATGGGCCGAGTGCGGCCTCACCCCGGGCGGCATTGCCCACGGTCAGGGCCCGGGCCTTGTCCACCAGCTTGCGCGTCAGGCTGGCGGCAATGGATTCATGCACGAGTATCAAGCCGGTGGCCATGCAGATTTGTCCCTGATGCAGCCAGGCACCCCAGGCGGCGTTGCTCGCGGCCAGGTCGACGTCGGCGTCTTCGAGAATGATCAGCGGGTTCTTGCCGCCCAGCTCCAGCGCGACTTTTTTCAGGTGTCGCCCGGCCACCTCGGCGACTTTGCGCCCCGCCGCCGTGGAGCCCGTGAACGCGATCATCCGCACGTTGGGGTCGCGGCACAGCGCTTCGCCTGCCGGCGCGGCACCGGGCATTACCTGCAGCAGGCCCTTGGGCAGCCCAGCCTCCTCGAACAGCCGGGCGATGAGGAACCCGCCGCTGACCGGCGTTTGCGGATCGGGCTTGAGCACCACCGCATTGCCCGCCGCCAGGGCCGGTGCCACCGAGCGCAACGACAGCACCAAGGGAAAGTTGAACGGCGAAATCACCCCGACCACGCCATGGGGCTGGCGCCGGGCGTAAGACAAGCGCCCCGCCGCACTGGGCAGCACCAGCCCATGGGGTTGGGACAACAGGCCCGCCGCCTGATGCAGCAGCACAATCGCCTCGCGCACTTCGTGCTCGCCCTTGAACAGCGTTGCCCCGGTTTCCCGGGCAACATACAGCGCCAGTTCGGCAAATGACTGCTGGGCCTGGTCGGCGGCTTTGCGAAACACCTGCGCGCGCTCCCGTGGGCCGAGTGCGGCCCATGCCGGCTGGGCCAGGGCCGCGCTGCGGCTGGCCATGGCGATATCGGCCGGGCTGGCCATGGCGCAACGCATCAAGGGTTCGCCGGTGGCAGGTTCGATCACAGGGACCACGGCCCCCGAGGCGGGTATCCAATCGCCATTGAACAGGCATTCGGATTCAAGGGCCCGCTGTAACAGGTGGGTGGTTTCAGACACTGGCATGGCAACTCCCGGTTCTTGTAATTGTCATCGTCCGCACGCTGTGCAAACGCCGTATCAAGACTTCACAACCTCAAGAGCAAAGGCTGTGCCGTTTACGTGCCGGGACCCTGACATACGCTCTCGAGGGCTCTGGGCCGGGACCTGGCTTACGTCGCCCAGCGCCATGACGGCGCGCTGCGGCAAAAACCGGGGCCCTGGCACTTGTTCATTTGATAAGGTTATGTTTAATAACTATCTGAGCGGTTACTCATATCGATCATTCGCTTTGCAGGGGCATAACAATGACTAATCCCCACAGCGCGTTGCCTGAACACCCGGCGGCCACGGCGCCTTATCATCCGCGCGGTGACAGCCGCCAGTTGAGCGACACCAGTTCGCCGACGCCTGCGGAGCTGACCGACTGCCTGTTCTTTTCTCCCGAAGACGGACGTATCTGGCTCAACGACCAACGCATGCTGTTGCTGCACAGTTCCGCCTTCGGTGCCCTGCGCGGGGAGGTCATCGAACGCCTCGGGCTGGAGCAGGCTCGCGGCCTGTTCACACGTACCGGTTACGCCTGCGGCTTGCGCGACGCCCGCCTGATCCGTGAACGCTGGCCCCAGGCCGATGCCGCTGCTGTGTTTCGCGCCGGCACGCACCTGCATACTCTGGAAGGCATGACCAAGGTGGAACCCCTGCACTTCAAATTCGACGCCGATTCCGGGTTCTACGAAGGCGAGTTTCTGTGGCACCACTCGTGCGAGGCCGATGAACACGTGAGCGTCTATGGTATCGGCCAGGACCCGGTGTGCTGGACGGAAACGGGCTATGCCATCGGTTTCGTCAGCGGTCTGTTCGGGCAGATGGTGATCTTTCGCGAAGTGCAATGCCGTGGCATGGGCCACAGCAACTGCCGGGTGATCGGCAAGACGGCCGAACAATGGGGTGACGTCGAACAGGACCTGCGCTACCTGAATGTGTCCCAGCCCATCGGCAGCCCGACTGCCGCCCCATCCTCCCCGCCGCCGAGCGACGGCGCCAGGCTCGGCCAGCCGCAACCGTTGATTGGCGCCAGCGCCGCCTTCAACGCCGCGACCCAGGCCCTGCAACGGGTCGCCCTGACCCCGGCCACGGTGCTGATCAGCGGTGAGTCCGGGGTCGGCAAGGAGATGTTTGCCCGCCAGTTGCACCAACTCAGCCCCCGCCGCGACAGCCCGTTCGTGGCGCTCAATTGCGCGGCCATCCCCGACAACCTCATGGAGGCTGAACTCTTTGGTGTCGAGCGCGGCGCCTACACCGGCGCCACGCACTCGCGTCCCGGGCGCTTCGAGCGCGCCCAGGGCGGTACCTTGTTTCTGGATGAAATCACCAGCCTCAGCCTGGGCGGGCAAAGCAAACTGCTGCGGGCGTTGCAGGAGCGCGAGATCGAACGCGTCGGCGGCGGACGCGGTATCAAGGTGGATGTGCGGGTGGTTGCCGCCACCAATATTGATCTGCGCAAAGCCGTGGCGGACGGTACGTTCCGCGAAGACCTGTTCTACCGGCTGAATGTCTACCCCATCGCCCTGCCGCCTCTGCGCGAACGCCGGGATGACATCCCGCTGTTGATCAATGCGTTTCTCACGCGGTTCTGCCAGGAATATGCGCGCACGCCTGCGGGCCTGACCATGCGCGCCCTGAAAGTGCTGCTGCGCTACGATTTCGCGGGCAATGTGCGCGAGCTGCAAAACCTGATCGAGCGCGGTTTGATCGCCAGCGATGAAGGCCAAGCCATCGACCTGGTGCATCTGTTTCGCAACGAAGCCCTGCCGGCGGATCCCTATAGCCTGGACGACCACGGCAGCCTGTCAAACGGCGGCCCGGCCCCGAGCTCCGCACTGCTGGACACCCTTGGCCCGTTGGAACAGGGGTTTTCCATCGAAGGCCTGGAATCGCGCCTGATCCACGAAGCACTGCAACGCACCGCCGGCAACCTGGCCGCCGCAGCCCGACTCGTGGGGCTGAGCCGCGCGCAGTTTGCGTATCGATTGAAGAAGCATCAGCGGCACATCTAACAAGGCAGTCGGCTGGATCGCGAACGCTATTGGCCGACCGACGAAGCGCGCACGTCGCTGGGCGTGCGCCCGTAGTGCGCCTTGAAGGCCCTGGCAAAATGCGCCTGGCTGGTGAAGCCTTGACGATAGGCGATCTCGGCAATGTCCAGCCCGCAACTGTCCGCCTGGCTCAGCAGACGGAACGCTCCCTGCAAGCGTTTCTCCAGGATAAAACGATGGGGCTGTGTGTCTTCCAGGGCAAATAGCCTGGCCAAGTGCCGGGTGGAAACGCCGGTTTGAAGCGCAACCCGCTCACAACTCAATGCGGGGTCGGACAGTTGCTCAAGGATGCATCGCTTGGCGACCAACAAATAGGACGCACTGAGTGCGTTGATCCGGCGGTTGCCCATCTGACCCGCAATGATAGTCCCCAGCAGTTCAAGGGCATCCTCTTGATAGCTGTCTGCCCCCTGGCTGAGCGGCTGCCCGAAAAAACCGCCGGTGCGCTCACTTAATGTTCTTAGCAGTAGACGCTGTGTGCCGGTGTTCGCGCTGATCTTCACGGCGTGATCAAAGCGGCGCAGACAGCGGGAGGCGAACACGTCCTGGGGAATGTCGAAGATAAACTTATGCATCGACGCGCAGAAGCCGAACAGATAGGGCTTGTCGGTTCGATACACCATCATCTCGCCCGGTTCCAGCAGATGGCAGTTGCCGTTCTGAAAGAAAAACGACGCACTGCCCATGACCAGCGATACGAACACCGACTCTTTGGGCACGCTGCGAATCATTGAACCGTCACGCTCGATGACATGTTGGGTACCGGCAATATGGGCGACCCGCAGCCGGTCCAGACTCAGATTGTCCTCCCGCGCGCTGAACCCGGTTTCGTTGAAGGACGAGCACTTCAGACCGACCAGTGTCGATGCGTTGTACTGCTCCCAAAAGGCTACGCGCTGATCCACGGGAAGGTCATCGGTACTGGCACGCTGGGTATCAAGCAAGGCGGCGGCTCGATTCATTTTTATTATTCTCGTTTTTATTGACTGCTCGGCCCCACACAAAGCGGATTACGGGGCCTGCAGCGCCCCATTAACCGCCCACCCAAGTACGCTGTCAATCGGTAGCCGATACAAAAACCACTGCAACCGATGAACTGAAAATACCCGTCCGTTTCAGACAACAATGATGTCAGTTCCGATCAAACCGTAGCGTCCCGTTCCCCCTAGAGTGGCCTCCGTATTCCAACAATCAGAGGCCCAACATGCCCGAATTAGCCCGCAACGAATTTTGGAAAGACCTGCAGCCCATCGCGAACTGCTTCAAGCCCGACGCCAAGCCTGAGGTGTACCTGCCTAATGCCGCCAGTGATGATCTGCGGCTCTACGTGCCCTTCACCGAAACCGTCTCTTCACGCCCCTTGTGGATCTCCCCCAGCGAAAACCGCTGGTGCGACATCTTGATGTCCAGCCATGCCGGCCTGGTCAATCGCCACTACCACCCGCACGAAGTCTTCGCCTACACCCTGTCGGGCAAGTGGGGCTACCTGGAACACGACTGGACCGCCACCGCCGGCGACTTCGTTTATGAGACGCCTGGCGAGGGTCACACCCTGGTGGCCTATGAGCACGAAGAACCCATGCGCGTGTTCTTCATCGTCAAGGGGCCGCTGATCTGGCTCGACGAGCAAGGCGAGTCCACCGGCTACTTCGACGTGCACTCCTACATTGCCCTGTGCCGTGAACACTACGAAAAGGTCGGCCTGGGTGCTGACGCTGTGGACCGCTTGTTCCGTTAAACCCCGTGCTACGGAGAACCACCATGGCTCACAAGAATAATAAAGCCAGTTATGAAAATGTCCTGCTGTGCGTGTTGTTCCTGACGTTCGGTTTTGTATTTTTCGACCGTCTGGCGCTGTCCTTTCTGTTTCCGTTCATGGCGCAGGAGCTGCAACTGAGCAACAGCCACCTTGGCATGTTGTCTTCGGTGCTGGCCTTGGCCTGGGCGATTTCCGGCACACTGGTCGGCGCGTGGTCGGATCGCCGAGGGGTGCGCAAGCCTCTGCTGATTGCGGCGGTCATCCTGTTTTCGCTGTGCTCGGCCCTCTCGGGGCTGGTCGCGGGGTTTCTCAGCCTGTTGCTGTTTCGCGCCATCATGGGGTTGGCCGAAGGGCCCATCCTGCCCTTGTCCCAGTCGATGATGGTGGAGGCTTCATCGCCGCATCGGCGCGGCCTGAACATGGGCTTGCTGCAAGGCTCGGCAGCGGGTCTGCTGGGCGCGGTGATCGGCCCTCCGGTGTTGATTGCCCTGGCGGAGGCGTATGGCTGGCGGCATGCGTTCATTGTGTCGTTGCTGCCGGGACTGCTGATCGCGTGGCTTATCTGGCGTTACGTGCGTCAGGATGAACCGCGCCAGGCGCCAGTGAGTAACGTCAAGCCCACCGGGCATCGCCTGGCACTGCTGAAAAGCCGCAACATTGTGCTGTGCACGTTGATCAGTTGCGTGTTTCTGACCTGGTTCGTGATCCTGATCTCCTTTACCCCGACGTTTCTGGTCAGCGTCCGCGGCTACAGCGCACCGAGCATGGGCGCGGTCATGAGTTGCCTGGGCGCCGCCTGGGTCGTGTGGGGGTTTGTGGTGCCGAGCATCTCCGACCGCATCGGCCGCCGCCCGACGCTGGTGTTGTTCTCGCTGATTGCCGCCTGCTGCCCGATAGCCCTGCTGTTCGCACCCTCGCCAATGATACTTGGCGTGCTGATGGTGCTCACCTTCACCGGGCTTGGCTGCTTCACACTGTTCATGTCCACCATTCCGGCTGAAACCGTCCCGCGTGAAGTCATGGCCACGGCACTGGGCATGATCATGGGCGTTGGCGAACTGGTGGGAGGGTTCGTGGCGCCGACCATTGCCGGGTTCGCCGCCGACCAGTTCGGGTTGTCGATTGTGATGTGGATCTCCTGCGGCGGCGCCGTGCTCGCGGCGGGGCTGTCCCTGCTGCTCAAGGAAACCGCACCCACCGTCTGGCAACGCCGAGCGGGTGCGCCGTCCGTTGCCCAAGGACACTCACTGTAATCGCCCGATCGATGCAAACCTGCACGCAGCGTGCGTGATCCGCGATCACCACGCCGCTCCAGTTGCTCATCACAACAACAATAACAATGAGTCCTTGACCATGAACCCTACCCTTCGTTTGTGCGCATTTTCGTTGCTGATGCTTTCATACCCCCACGCCTGGGCACAGGACCGTGAAGGTCCACTGGCGGGCCTGGGGGAGCAATTAGCCAGCTACGGCATCCAGCCTCATGTGCAATTCACGAGCGTGTCGATGAAAAACCTCGACACAGGTCCGCGCCCCTACAGCTTCGGCAACAGCGGTGACCTGTACATCGGCGCTGACGTTAACCTCGCCACGCTCAGCGGCCTGGATGGCGCCGCTCTGCATTTCGAACAGACCGTCTTTATCCTGGACAACGGCACTGGCCAACCGACCGGGAGCGAATGGCAAGGTGCCGTTGGCAGCTATTTTGGCGGTGCGCCCTTGCACAATGACATCGCCAGCAACCAGCTGAGCTTGCTGACCTACGAGCAAAAATGGCTCGATGGTCAGCTCGACCTGCACGTCGGACGAACCAATGGCCGGCGCTACTTCTACATCTATAACTGCGAAACGGGGGTCACCTGCAACGACCCGATCCTGGATGCGTCAAGCGGTATGTTGCCGCCGCCTTTCGGGGCCTGGGGCGGCTACCTGAAGTATCAGGTAAACCCCCGTTTTTACGTGCACGCGGGTGCGTTCGAATCCAACCCGGTGGATTACCTGAAAAAGCGCAAAGGCCTGGATTTCAGCACCGACGACGCGAGTGGCACCAGCTTCCTGGTGGGTCTTGGCAGCAAGCCGGGCGATGACACCACCCAGTACGAACTGAACGCGTACTTCAACTCGTCCAACCAGGTCGACCCCTTGACGGGTGCCAGCGACCACGGCACAGCCGGCGGCTTCTTCAAGTTTCGCCAGACGCTCTGGCGCGGCGGGCAGCAAGGCGTGCAGGTCTTCGGCTCGCTGTCGGCGGCGGCCGACGACAAACAACCCTTCAGCCACTTCGCCGAAGCCGGGCTGACCTACCTTGCCCCTTTTGATCGGGCGCAGGACAAGCTCAACTTCAAAGCCAGCTACCTGCAAGTCAACGACCATCAGTTGCAGTTCCAGCAACGCCTGCGCACGGCGGCCGGCGGCGACCCTGAATTGGGTGAGCGCAACGTGTACGCCGTGGAAGCCAACGGCCATTTCGCCTTGACCCGCAACCTGGCCATCGAACCGAGCATCCAGTACATCATCAACCCGGACAACTTCTACAACCCGGGCGCAACGCAATTGAGCAACAACGGTTTTGTGATTGGCCTGCAAGTGGTGCTGGATGTGGGTTCGGTACTGGGCCTGTAATCCGGTGACTTGAATAAAACGATTAACTGACTCCATGAGGTAACGATGACTATGTTCAGCAGCACGCTGTTTGAAGGCAAGGTCGCGCTCGTCAGCGGCGGGACGTCCGGGATTGGCCAAGCGACCGCCGAGTATCTGGCCCGGCATGGCGCCAGGGTCGTGGCGATCGGCTTGGGCGCCGACGCGACAATCGTCGCCGACGGGGTTGAGCTTGATCTTCGCGAAGTTAACGTCACCGACGACGAAGCGCTCAAAGGCGTGATCCAAAGCCTGGACCGCCTGGATATCCTGGTACCGGCTGCGGGTGGCACCCTGGGCGAAAAGGAGATGGAGTGGGACGCCTTCAACCTGGTGTTGTCGGTGCAACTCAACGCTGTCTACCGTCTTATCAACCTGGCGTATCCATTGCTGGCCAGGCAAGGTGGGTCGATCATCAACATCGCGTCGATGTTCTCCTACTTTGGCGGGGGCAAACTCGTGGCTTACTCGGCGGCCAAAGGGGCGATTGTGCAGATCACGAAGTCCCTGGCGGAGGCCTATGCCCCTGACAACATTCGCGTCAATGCCGTGGCGCCGGGGTGGATCACCACACCCCTGCTGGCGAAAATCGATGATCAACCCAGGATCGATCGTTTGCTGTCTCGCACGCCCATGAAGCGCTTCGGCAGTGCTGAAGAGATCGCCAAGGTGATTGCCTTTCTGGCTTCGGATGCCGCGTCATTTGTGACCGGCGTGGTGCTGCCAGTCGACGGTGGCTACCTGACCACCGCTATCTGACGCTCACAGGCGCGCCTGCATCGGCAGGCGCGCCAGAGGGCTCCCTGACTACTGCTCGCCGCCTGGCAATACCGGCAAGGAAGCCGATATCCGGGCGTGGCAAACCTCGAGTATTTCATCGGCAAGCGGCGAGTCATCCGGACATGCACGCGACAACATAATCGCGCCAACAGCATGAGCCAATACGTCGATCATCTTCGCTCTCGCCTCGCCCGGTGCAGCGTCTTCGGTGGTCGGGTACTTTTCCACCAGCGTTTGCAGCATGCGGTCTATGCCTTCGGCGAATGCGCTCCTAAGCTCATCGGGCTGACGCGCCGCGTCTCCACACAGGGCCGACATGGTGCACCCGTCGGCACGCCCATCCCTGTGCCTTCTCGACACGTAGATATCGACGAACGATTGGATATCAAGCGCTTCGGCACCGGCCAGCGAGCGGGAAAGACCGCTGGCTGAAGACTCGACCATCAAATCGGCCTTTGAGCCGAAATGCTTGTAGAAACCTCCATGGGTGAACCCGGCAGCCCCCATCAGATCCACCAAACCTACGCCGTCAAACCCTCGCTCACGAAACAACACTGAGGCCGTCTCGACGATGTGCTCGCGATTTGCCTGCGCCTGCGCTTTGGTCACTTTCACCTGCGATACCTCGAATTGCTCAAAAACCATACGCCCATATTACATAGATGTTGACCGCAATCAAAATAATTGACAGCTTAGATTACGACCACCATCATAAAGGCGCGCCAAATCCATCTTCAGCCACAGGAGAAACCTCAGATGACCGAGCAGAATTTGTTTACCGCCTATACCCTTGGCTCCCTGCCCCTCGCCAACCGCATCGTATTGGCACCACTGACACGCAATCGCGCAGGCACCGGACTGGTGCCCAGCGAGTTCGCCCCCACTTACTACAGCCAGCGCGCTTCAGCCGGGCTGCTGATCACCGAGGCCACCCAGATTTCGGCGCAGGCCCAGGGCTACCAGGACACACCCGGTCTTTACACCCAGGCGCAGATCGACGGCTGGCGCCGGGTCACCGAAGCGGTGCATGCCAAGGGCGGCAAGATTTTTGTGCAGCTGTGGCACGTGGGCCGGGTCTCCCATGTGGACCTGCAACCGGGCGGTGCCGCGCCAGTAGCGCCGTCGGCCATCCGTGCCCAGACCAAGACCTTCGTCAATAACGGCTTTGCCGACGTGTCCGAGCCACGCGCGCTCGAACTCGACGAACTGCCAGGCATCGTCAACGATTTCCGCCAGGCAGCAGCAAACGCCATTACGGCCGGCTTCGACGGCGTGGAAATCCACGGTGCAAACGGCTATTTGCTTGATCAATTCATCAAGGACGGCGCCAACCAGCGTACCGATGCCTACGGCGGTTCGATCGAAAATCGCGCGCGTTTGTTGCTGGAAGTGACCGCCGCCGTGGTCGCCGAGATTGGCGCGGACCGCACGGGCATTCGCCTTTCGCCGGTCTCGCCCGCCAATGGCGTGTCGAGCAGTGAGCCACAGGCTCAGTTCGATTACATCGTCGACCAACTCAATGCACTCGACATCGTTTACCTGCACGTCGTCGAAGGCGCGACCGGCGGGCCGCGCGACGTGGCGCCGTTTGATTTCGATGCCTTGCGCCAGCGCTTCCAGAACACCTACATCGCCAACAATGGCTACGACCAAAACCTGGCCAGTGCGCGGCTTGCGCAGGACAAGGCTGACCTCATCGCCTTTGGCCGTCCGTTTATCGGCAACCCGGATCTGGTGGAACGGCTCAAGGCCGGTGCGCCGCTGTCTGCCTTCGACCCCACCACGCTCTACGGCGGCGGTGCGGCGGGCTACATCGACTACCCGACATTGGCCGAATCAAGCGCTGCCGCCCACTAGGCATTGGCGCGGTTTACGTCGAGCGTTGCCCAACGCGGGCATGATCCGGTACTGGGCGTTATCTAGCCCAGTCGTGATCGTTCTGTAATCGACGCAGGCTCGTTTGGTGCCAGAACACAGGGTAACGGCATCAAGCGCGCCATTTATACGGAGTTACCCGGACCTTCCCGGATACACACTTCGGTCGGTTCAACCACTGAGGCACAAGGGCAAGGCAGGAGCGCGCAAAAGGCTGGAAAAATGAAATTAACTGACGATAAGTGCGACATCAATGAATGCGCTGAATCAATCGCGGCCGCAACACCCGATACAGAACACACATACCCACATCAGGATCAAGCGCCACAACGTGACGACGCAACACCTGCGCCGTCACCGACCAGCAACGTGCCTGAAGACACTGCCCGGCCTGTCATCGTCTGGCGTAGCTTGATGTTGCAGCAGTAAAACCGCGAAGTCCCCGCCCCTCGTAAAAAATCGCATTACTATATTTTTCGTATAGCGTATTTGATATATAAAACGTATAGTGAAATTATACAATGACAGCCTACCCACCCAAGCGGCGAGCACTCCATGAGAACAGCTATGCGATCACCAGCAGAAGGTGCCCAATCGATAGCGACCCGCTCGGGTGGAAGAGCTTCTGGTATTGAACGCTGGGCGCTCGTCTATCCAACGCATCGCGCTACAAATTGGCTGGGCGAAATGGGTACAATAAGTCATGCCAAACAAAACCTATGGTCAACTCTGCCCAATCGCCCGCTCGCTGGATGTGCTGGGAGACCGCTGGACGCTGCTTTTGATACGCGAATTCCTGCTGGGGCCCAAGCGATTCAAGGACCTGCTCGCGATTCTGACCGCGATGGGTCCAAATCGGCTCTCCGAACGTCTCGCCATGCTGGTGCAGAACGGCGTTATTCAACCCGTCACGCTGCTCACACCTGCCGCTACGCCGGCTTACGAGCTGACGGAGCTTGGCGAGCGACTGCGCACGCCAGTGCTTGCGCTGGGCTTTTGGGGGCTGGGCTTGCCGGTCGACGAGCGCATCGATCCGTCCAGTGCACGGGCAGAGCTCATAGCCCTTTGCCTGACCTGCGCGCACGATCCGGCGGCAAGCGTTGGGTTGCAGGAAGTGTACGAATTTCAAGTGGGGCCGGAAGTCTTCCATATTCGGGTCAGCGACGGGAGCCTGTTGGCGAGGTCCGGGCCCTGCACAGAGCCGGTCGACATCAGGATCCAGTGCGACATGGACACCTTTATTGCACTGGTTCTACGCCAGATCACGCCAACCCAGGCGCTTGGCGAAGGACGCGCGAAACTGCTGCACGGCGATCGTCCAGCGTTCATGCGAGTGTTCAAAGTACTCGAGTACAAGCCCTAAGCCCTGGGCGACTCCACCCCCACCTTATTGCCCGTGCGCCCTTCGCCGCGTTGCAGCGCCAGCGCAACAGCGCTGGCGCCTTAGCCGCAAGCCGAATCTGTCTGCCCCCATTTACCTGCATCCGACGCCATTCGGTGGTAACCCCGTGCACGTCAAGCGCTCATGCGGCGTGTACCCCCTTGTAGAGAACTCGCCATGACCGCCTCCTCGCCTGAAGAAAACTTGCTGAACCGGCCCTTATACCTTCCAAACGGCAGCGCTATCCGCAATCGCCTGGCCAAAGCGGCCATGAGCGAAACACTGGGCACCTACGACAATCACCCCACATTGAAGCTGGTCGAACTGTACCGACGCTGGTCCGCGTCAGGCATCGGTTTGCTCATCACCGGAAACGTCATGATCGACCGTCGTGCACTCGGTGAGCCAGGCAACGTGGTGATTGAGGATGAAACAGACCTGCCTTTGCTTCATAAGTGGGCCCGTGCGGCAACCGGGCACGGCGCAGCGATCTGGGTGCAGCTCAATCACCCGGGCAAGCAGTCGACCAAAGGCCTGAACCACAGCAACCTCGCGCCATCCGCCGTGCCGTTTCGCAAGGACATGGCCTCGCTCTTCGAGACGCCACGCGAGGCCACGACGGCCGAGATCGAAGAGATAATTCAACGCTTCGGCCGCAGCGCAGCCATCTGCAAGAAAGCCGGCTTCAGCGGCGTACAAATCCATGGCGCGCACGGTTATCTGATCAACCAGTTCCTGTCGCCCCACCACAATCGACGCACCGATGAATGGGGTGGCAGCCCGGAAAAACGTCGGCGTTTCGTGCTGGCCGTCTACAGAGAAATCCGGCGTCAGGTCGGTACCGATTTTCCGGTCGGTATCAAGCTCAATTCAGCCGACTTCCAGCACGGCGGCTTCACTGAGCAAGAGTCCATGGCAACGATCCAGGCACTCGCCGAAGCCGGCATCGATCTGATTGAAATTTCCGGCGGCACCTATGAGGCGCCCGCCATGAGTGGCAGCCTCAAGGAAACCCAAAAGGCCTCCACCGTCGCGCGTGAGGCTTATTTTCTGGAGTTTGCCGAGAAGGTGCGCGCCTCGATCAACGTCCCACTGATGGTCACCGGCGGTTTCCGCAGCGCCGCTGCAATGAACGCTGCACTGCGTTCCGGAGCACTGGACGTCATCGGACTCGCGCGGCTGTTGGCGATTGATCCCGATGCACCGGCCGCCCTGTTGCAAGGAAAGGACAGCGCACAGCGCGTACGGCCGATCACCACCGGCATCAAGCAGATCGATCAAATGGGGGTCATGGAAATTCTGTGGTACGCGCTGCAGCTCAAGCGAATCGCCAGTGGCGGTGATCCAAAACCCAACGAAAGCGGGCTTTGGGCGTTTGCGAAATCGGTGCTGAAGAGTGGCTGGGGCACGTTCCGCACGCGGCGCGCACGTGCATAAGCCCGGCCGTCGCTGGATGCCTGCACGACATCACAACCTTTTGGAGACCTTTAACATGAGCCATAACCATCTAACCGCCCCTACCCTCTATATCGACGTCGATGGGGACACGTTTGCCTATCGCCGCTGGGGTAACGACAACACGGATCAGCCGCCTCTGTTCCTCCTCCAACATTTTCGCGGCGGCATGGACCATTGGGATCCGATCATGACGGATGGGCTGGCGGCGGGCCGCGAAGTCATTCTCTACAACGGTCGCGGCATTGCCTCCTCTTCAGGCGAACCACGTAACCGCATTGAGCTGATGGCCGACGATGCTGCCGCGGTGATCCGCGCACTCGGCCTATCAACCGTCGATGTGCTGGGTTTCTCGCTCGGCGGTTTTATCGCCCAGGACCTGACACGGCGCCACCCCGACCTCGTGCGCAAGTTGATGCTGCTGGGCACCGGGCCGCGTGGTGGTAATCCGGACTCAGACCCTGGGGTGCTTGAGGCCGCGCCCCGTCCCATCCCCACAGTGAACGATTTTCTGTTTCTGTTTTTCGGTCGGTCCGAGGCGGCGCGGCAAGCAGGACGCGATTTCTGGGAACGCCGTCATCAGCGTGTCGACCAGGACCCACCCAGCTCTGTACAGGTGATGCAGGCACAGATCGAAGCCCACATGCACTTTATGCCCAAGCTGGACCCCGATGCTCCGTTCGATCATCTACGCGCGATCAAACAGCCAACGTTCATCCTCAACGGCATGAATGACATCATGATTCCAACGGTCAACTCCTGGTACATGGCCCATAACATCCCGAACGCCCAGTTATTCCTGTACCCGGATGCAGGCCACGGCGCCCAATTCCAATGCCCTGAGCGCTTTCTGAAACACGCCATCGCGTTCCTCAGCGAATAACGACTTACGGAGCCAGCACATCATGCTGAAATTCAAATTTTTGTTGTGGGCGCTGACCAAGCTGTTACAGCGAGCCATCAAGAAAAACCCCGGCTGCGCAAAACTGGTTGAAGGCAAGTCGCTGGTCTTTCAGATTCGAACAGAGGATGGCGTGGGTCGCTACTTCACCGTTGCGAACGGCAAGATAAAATCCGCCGCTGGTTTAACGCAAAAGCCGGCATTCACGCTGTCGTTCAGAAACGCAGAAAGAGGCTTCGCCATTCTGTCGGCTAAAGACAGCAAGGATGAATTTCTGACAGGCTTGCGTAAAGGTGATCTGAACATCAGCGGTGACTTTGTAGAGGTGATGTGGTTCCAGGGATTAACAGAATACTTGCAGCCGGCTAAAGACCCGGCACAGGTCTTTTTCACGACGCGCTAGGGCTCGACACACTTAACTCTGGAGAAAATCCCCATGCAGCGTTTATTGGCAATGGTCGTGCTGTGCTTCACGTTTGCAGCAACCTTCAATACCGCGTCCGCCCAGGCCCAGGCAGCGGGTTACCCAGCGCCAGCCCCTTCATCAAGCGAATCTCGACCGAGTGTCGAGTGGCGAAATGTGCGCACCCAGTTCGTCGCCACTGACGCGCTTGCTGCTGATGCGTTCTCCCGAAATATTAATTGGTCGGTCCAATTGTCATTTACCTAAATTGGTCTTGCCAATAATTTTCTCGGTGTGTAGCTTTGAAGCCCTGTCCCGCTGTACGACATCCGTCGCCTGCGCCCCGGCCAAGGAGCATCAACATGCTGACTGTCATCTGCAATGCACCCGGTTCGTTAACCGCCGTCGAGCGTGAAAAACCGCTCAGAAAGCCCGGCGAAATCCTTATCCGCATCAAGCGCGTCGGGGTCTGCGGCACCGATCTGCATATTTTTACCGGCAATCAGCCCTACCTCGAATACCCGCGGGTGATGGGCCATGAGTTCTCCGGGGTAGTGGAAGAAGCTGACAGCGCCAGCGATCTCAAAAGTGGCGATGTCGTCTACGTGATGCCCTATCTTTCCTGCGGAACATGCATCGCCTGCCGCCAGGGCAAGACCAACTGCTGCACGCGTATCCAGGTGCTGGGGGTTCATTGCGACGGTGCCTTCACCGAATACCTGAGTATCCCCCATGAGTTCGTCCACAAGGCCATGGGGGTGACACTGGACCAGGCCGCGATGATCGAATTCCTGTCAATCGGCGCTCATGCCGTACGGCGTTCAAATGTCCAGGCGGATAAACGTGCGCTGGTGGTCGGCACCGGCCCGATCGGCATGGCGGCCGCGATTTTCGCCAGTCTGCGTGGCGCTCAGGTCACCGTTCTGGATACGCGCGATGATCGCCTGGCGTTCTGCAAGGAACACCTGAAGATTCACGCGGCGGTGAAAATCGGCGAAGGCGACAAGGAGACCCTGGCTGAGCTGACCGAGGGCGACTTTTTCGACGTGGTGTTCGATGCCACCGGCAATGCCCGGGCCATGGAGCGTGGGTTTGAGTTCATCGCGCACGGCGGCACTTATATGATGATTTCGGTGGTGCGCGATTCCATCACCTTCTCCGACCCTGAATTCCACAAACGCGAAGCCACATTGATGGGCAGTCGCAACGCCACCCATGAAGACTTCCGTCATGTAGAGGAATGCTTGCGCAACGGCTTGATTCCGCACGCAGCCCTCAATACCCATCGACTGACGCTCAGCGATGTCCCCAACGCGTTCGCCACATTGCTCGACCCCAAACAAGGCGTCGTCAAAGCAATCATCGAGTGTTAGGAGAGACCTGATGAGTGACAGTCAGTCCTTGCTGGTGTTGACACCCGGCGACCATGTTGCCGTGGCTCGAGGCGATATCGCCGCAGGCCAACACCTCAGCGCCGACGGTATCGCGCTGATCGCCCGGCAACCGATTCCATCCGGCCACAAGATCGCCCTGCGTGCAGTGTTGGCCGGCCAACAGGTGCTCAAGTACGGCCAAACCATAGGCTTGGCCACTCACGGCATCGAACCCGGCGATTACGTCCATGTACACAACCTGGACATGCCCGCCACCAACGCCGAACACAGCGTGCAGAACCGCTATGTGCCCACGGTGTTCAGCCATGAACCGGCGACCTTCGAGGGGTTTGTCCGCGATGGTGGGCGCGTCGGCACACGCAATTACATCGGTGTTATTTCCAGCGTTAACTGCTCGGCAACCGTCTGCAAACACATCGCCAATGCGTTCTCTGCCGAGCGCCTGAAAGACTTCGCCCATGTCGATGGCGTTGTCGCAATTACCCATGGCAGCGGTTGTGGCATGGGGGCGAAAGGCGAAGGGATCGATATCCTCAAACGGACCTTGCGCGGCTACGCCAATCATCCCAATTTTGCCGGTGTGCTATTGATCGGCCTGGGCTGTGAGGTCAACCAATTGGCGCCTTTGATGAATGAACTGGGGGATCGCTCGCCCACGCTCAAGGCCAGTCTGATCATTCAGGAAGCGGGCGGTACTCGCGAAGCCGTACAACGGGGCATCGCGCACATTGAAGCGATGCTGCCCATCATCAATAGTTTGCGGCGTACCACCGTTGCGGCCAGCCACCTCAGCGTGGGTTTGCAATGCGGCGGCTCGGATGGTTACTCAGGCATCACCGCGAACCCGGCACTCGGGGCGGCGGTGGACCGGCTTGTGCGGCACGGCGGCAGTGCCATTCTTTCGGAAACGCCAGAAATCTATGGCGCTGAACACCTCTTGACGGCACGCGCCGTCTCGGCCGAGGTGTCGGCAAAGTTGATGGCGCGCATCCATTGGTGGGAAGCCT
This sequence comes from Pseudomonas cedrina subsp. cedrina, assembly GCF_001983175.1. GTDB lineage: Bacteria > Pseudomonadota > Gammaproteobacteria > Pseudomonadales > Pseudomonadaceae > Aquipseudomonas > Aquipseudomonas cedrina. Next base: position 131,047 of record NZ_MNPW01000012.1, on the reverse strand, counting down.
ACGTACGCCACAATGACGGTGACATGAACAACAACCCCTCCCCTGGCAACAAGGCCGGCGGCATTACCACCATTCTGGAAAAATCCCTTGGCGCCGTGGCGAAAGCCGGCACCACTGGGTTAATGGGCGTTTATCACTACGCCCAAACGATCGATACCCACGGACTGGTATTCATGGACACGCCTGGCTATGACCCTGTGTCAGCCACCGGCCAGGTAGCGGGAGGCGCGAATCTCATCTGCTTTACCACAGGCCGTGGCTCGACCTACGGGTGCAAACCCACTCCCTCTTTAAAAATTGCTACCAACACCGGCCTGTTCCATCGCATGGAACTGGATATGGACTTCAATGCCGGCGGTATTGTCGATGGCCTGGAATCGGTGACGCAGGCCGGTGAGCGGCTGTTTCAATTGATGCTCGACACCGCCTCCGGACGCCCCACGTGCAGCGAAGAAAACGGCTTGGGCGACAACGAGTTCCTGCCCTGGCAGATGGGCGCGGTGATGTGAAACGAACAGCCACTCACCCGGGCTATGGTAGCCTTCGCAAACTTCCTGAAGGACGCCGTACCGATGGCCGCACCGACAAACGCCTCTGAGCGAAAGCCGTATCAGAAAATCGCCGACCAGCTTCGGAACTACATCTTGCAGGGGGATTTCAAACCCGGCTCACGGCTTCCTCCCGAGCGCGATTTGACGCAACGTCTTGGTGTCTCCAGACCCTCGCTGCGCGAAGCGCTGATCGCCCTGGAAATAGAAGGCGTGGTTGACATCAAGATGGGCTCAGGCGTGTACGTCAGAGCACTGGCCCTGGAAGGCACACATAACACCGTAACGCTCGGCGAAAGTCCCTCGGAGCTTATGCAGGCGCGTGCCTTGATTGAAGGTGAGTCGATAATTCTGGCTTGTCTGCATGCTAAAAAAAGTGACTGTCGCTACCTTCAGGAATGTATTGATGCCATGCGTGCCTCCATCGAAAAGGGTTTGCCACCCCTGGAGGATGACCGCAAGTTTCACCATCGCCTGGCTAAAATGAGCGGCAACTCTGCCTTGGTCCGGATCATCACCGGGCTCTTTGATGAGCGACATAACCCTATCTCGGCGCAGTTGAGCAAACATTCAGAGAACGCTTTGACCTGGCAAGCGGCCGTCACCGAGCATGAAGCAATCCTTCGCGCCGTGGCCCAAAAAGACGTGCTCGGTGCACAAACCTCAATGCGCCAGCATCTGAGCCGTTCGGAAAATCGTTGGTTGCAAGCGCTGGAGCCGCAAGAGCTTACGGCCAATGGACAGAACAAGTAGCCAACGGTTTGCCCGCTGGCGACTGGCTCCGTTTTCACGCCATCAAGGCAGTTGTTGCCGCACCGCCAATTCCACACCGCGGATTTCCGCCAGCCCCTTGAGGCGACCGATCAGCGAATAGCCCGGGTTGCTTTTACGGTGCTGGTCGTCGAGCAGTTGATGCCCATGGTCGGGGCGCAGCGGCAAGCGTGGGCCGCCTTCGCGTTCACGCCTGCGTTCTTCGGCCACCAGCGCGCCAATGACCCCGACCATGTCGACGTCGCCGTCCAGGTGATGGGCCTCGTGGAAGCTGCGCGGGTCGGTCTCGCGGCGGGTTGAACGCAGGTGGGTGAAGTAGATGAACGGCGCAAAGTGCTTGGCCATCGCCACCAGATCGTTGTCTTCACGCACGCCATAAGAGCCGGTGCAGAACGTCAGGCCATTGGCGGCGCTGGGGGCAGCGTCCAGCAACCACTGGGCATCTTCGGCGGTCGACAGGATGCGCGGCAAGCCAAGCAGCGCACGGGGTGGATCGTCCGGATGGATCGCCATGCGCACGCCCACCTCCTCCGCCACCGGTATCACCGCACGCAGAAAATACCCCAGGTGCTCACGCAACCTGTCGGCGTCGATGTCGGCGTAGGTGCGCAGCAACGCCCGAAAGTCATCCAGGCTGTAATGCTCCTCGGCACCGGGCAAACCGGCGATCAAGGTATTGACCAATGTTTCGCTGCGGGCCGGCGTCAGTTGCTCGAAGTAGGTTCTGGCCCGCTGGATATCTTCGGCGGTGTATTCGGCCTGGGCGTCCGGGCGCTGGAGGATGAACAGGTCGAACGCAGCGAACGCGGTTTGATCGAAACGCAGCGCCCAACCGCCATCCGCCAGCTCCCAGGCCAGGTCAGTGCGGGTCCAGTCGAGCACCGGCATGAAGTTGTAGCACACGATATCGATGCCGCAGCTCGCCAGGTTGCGCACGCTTTGCTGATAATTGGCGATGTACTCGTCACGCCGGCCGCAGCCGCGCTTGATGTCTTCGTGCACCGGAATGCTCTCCACCACCGACCAGCTCAAGCCCGCGGCTTCGATCATCTGCTTGCGCGCCGCGATAGCTTCCACCGGCCAGACTTGGCCATTGGGGATCTCGTGCAGCGCGGTGACAATGCCGGTCGCACCGGTTTGACGCACGTCCGCCAGGGAGATCGGATCCTTGGGGCCAAACCAACGCCATGTGTGTTCCATGCTGTGCTCCTTTCCTGTTAGTGGTGTGCGGCAAAGTTGTGCAAAAGGCTGACCATGCCATCGCGGACCAGGGCGGCATAGGCGCGTTGTACAGCGTCACGAAAGGCAGGGCGATCCGACAGGCTGGCCGGGAACACCTCGTCCAGGCCGAGAAAGGCATCCACCAAGGCAACGCCTTCGAACCGCCCGGCAAGCTCAGCAAAGGTGGCGCTCAAGGGATCGTCGATCACCGGTGCCGAACCGTTGGGGCGCGGCTGCGTGCAGTCGTGAATCCAGGCCGCGATACCCAATGCGGTACAGCTCAGGTCACGCCCTTCATCGAGCAATTGCTGCGCGCCAAGCAACCAGCGTTGCGGCAGTTTCTGCGAACCGTCCATCGCGATCTGGCGCAAACGGTGTTGCAGGCTGTCATTGGCAAATCGCGCCTTGAGATCGCGGGCGTAGAGCGCCAGATCGATGCCCGCCGGCATGGCCAGGGTCGGCGCGGCTTCCTCGGCCATATAGCGTGCGATGAAACGCGCCAGATCCGCATCGTTGATGGCTTCGAACACCAAGTGGTGGCCGGCCAGCAGCCCCACGTAGGCCAGCAACGAATGGCTGCCGTTGAGCATGCGCAGCTTCATGGTTTCAAATGGGCGCACATCGCCCACCATCTGCACGCCTTCCTCCTCCCAGTCCGGACGCCCGAGAGGAAAGTGATCTTCGATCACCCATTGGCTGAAGCTTTCACAGACCACCGCCGCACGGTCGGGGCAATCCAGTTGCTGCTCCAGCCGGGTGAAGGACTCGCCGTCCATGGCGGGAACGATCCGGTCAACCATGCAGCCCGGGAACGCCACATGCTCATTGACCCATTGCGCCAGGACTGGGTCCTGCAACGCCGCCAACGCGCTCACCGCCTGGCGGGTGCGCTGGCCGTTGTCGGGCATGTTGTCGCAGCACAGCACCGTAAACGCACGCGTGCCGGCGGCGCGGCGGCGGCGCAGGGCTTCGAGGACAATGCCGGGCGCCGTGCGTGGCGCTCGGGGATGCGCAATGTCATGGATAATCGTCGGATCTTCGGTGCGTAGCTGTCCGGTGGCCGGGTTCAGGCAATAACCTTTCTCGGTGACGGTGAGCGTGACGATCCGGGTTTGCGGCGCGGCCATGCGCTGCAACAGTTGCTCCAGCTCATGGCCGCCCTCGCCCACATACAAGGCCTGGCGCAGTACACCGATCTCACGCAGCGTCACCCGCTCGCGATCACGGTATTCGGCCACATGATAGCGGCCGTCCTGCGCGCGCAATTGATCAACCAATGTGCGATTCGAGCGCAGGTTGGCGCTGCACAACCCCCAATCGCTTTCGCCATGACGGTTGAGATGGCGTTGCAGGTAGACCGCCTGGTGGGCGCGATGAAACGCCCCCAGGCCAAGATGCACGATCCCGATGTCACGGACAGTGCCGGCTGAGGGCACACGGTTCACGGTGGGCATCGACAGGCTCCTTTGAGTTATGGCCGGCTCAGGGCCGAAACGGGTTGCGGGCTCACTGCCTGCGCGTTACCGGTATCCGCCGCCGAAAGCGGTTTGACATAACGCGCTACGCACACGGCGCCAATCACGGTCAACAATCCCGCCAGCAGGAACGCGCTGGTGAACGAACCGGTGAACTGCACCAGAAAGCCCGTCAAGGTCGGCCCGATGATGCCCGAGGTATTCGCCAAAAAATGCATGAAGCCACTGACGCCACCCACCCGCGCGGCAGGCACGGTGTCCTGGATGATCGCCCAATAGATGGCACCCGTGAGGTAAAGGAAGAACACGGCCAGGGCGACGAGGATAACTGCCGGGTACAGGGTCTTGACCACCCCGGCAACCGCAATACAGGCGGCGCAGAGCAACAGGCAGGTCACCAGTACCACCTTGCGCGAGAACATCATCCGCCCGGTTTTCTTGAACACGAAGTCGGAAATGAAACCGCCCAGGGCCAGGCCGAGGAACCCCAGGACCCAGGGAATGACCGTGGCGATGCTCATGTCCTTGACGTTGAGGCCGTGGGCCATGGTCAGGTAGCTGGGGAACCAGGTCAGGAAGAAGAACAGCGTGTAGTTATAGGAGAAGAACGCCAGGGACGTGAACAGCACCGTGGGCTGCTTGAGGTAGTACCGCAGCGGGAACACCGGCTGCGCCGCCAGCTCGCTTTGACCCTCGGCCCGCAGGATATCCTCGGCGCCCGCGCCTTCAGGCCGTTCCTTGACGAATTTGTACCACACCGCCGCCCAGACCAGGCCGATCGCCATGATGATAATGAACGACACCTTCCAGCCGTAGGTGACGGCGATGAAGCCCACCACCGGCCCGGAAATGGCGCCGCCCAACGGCGTGCCGGACATTGACGTGCCCAGGGCCCGCGCCCTTTGCTTGGGGGTGTACCAGTTGTTGACCATTTTGCTCGTGGTCACGCTCAACGGCCCTTCACCCATGCCGAACAGGATGCGGATCAATACCAGCGAGGCAAAGCCAACCGTCAGCACCGTGAGACCGCTGAACAGCGACCACAGCACCATCGCCAGCAACAGCGTGGTTTTCGCGCCGTAGCGGTCGGCCGCCCAGCCGCCGATAAAGTTGAACACGGCATAACCGACGAAAAAACTACTGAAGATCATGCCCATTTCACCCGTCGAAAGACCGTAGTCCTTCTGGATGAACGGCGCGGCAACGGACAATGCCGAGCGATCCAGGTAATTGATGACGCCCGCCAGGAACAGCATGATGATGATTAATGTGCGACCTTGACCAAACATTGGAACCTCCCGCTTCTTGTGTTTATTCGGTGAGGGTGCCCGTGTGGGCACGCGTGTCTACGGATGACTAGGGATGCGCGCCGCTCAGTTCCACGAGAACCTTGCGGGTTTGTTCGGGATGGTTTTCGATCAAATCGATGGCCCCCGGCATTTCGTCGAAGCTCACGCGGTGGCTGATCAGTTCCCGCACCTGCAATTTGCCGCTGGCGATCAGCTCGATCACCTTTGGAAATTTGCGATTGTTCAGGCGCGATCCCACCAGCGTCAGTTCTTTCTTGATCATTTCCAATTGCACCAGGTCGCTCGGCACGGTGTTGAAACCCAGCAGGCCGATACGCCCCGCAGGCGAGGCCAGGCGCACCATCTGCGGCATCAGCGCGGGGATGCAGGCGGCGTCGACAATCAGCGGCACGCCTTCGCCCTGGGTCAATTCGCGCATCGTTGCTTCGACGTCAACGTCCTTGCCGTTGAGGGTGCGGCTGGCCCCGAGTGCCCTGGCCGCCTCCAGGCGTGTATCGAGGACGTCGGTCACGGTGATATCGGTCATCCCCAGCGCCCGGGCCATTTGCACCAGCGTCAAGCCGATCACGCCCGCGCCGTAGATCAACAGGCTGTCGCCCGGTTCGGGCTGCATGCGGTCCAGCACGTTGAGGGCGATGGTGTACGGTTCCACCAGCGCTGCATGGCTCAGGGACATCGAGTCCGGCAAGCGGTGGGCATTGTCCGCGGGGACGCAGACTTGCTCGCTGAACCCGCCATCGCGGTGCACGCCAATCACTTGCAGCCGGGTGCAGACGTTCGGTCGGTTGATTCTGCAGGGATAACAGGTGCCACAGCTGATGACCGGGTCAATGCACACGCGGTCGCCGACCTTGAGATTATCGACCCCCTCGCCCACTTCCCGTACCACGCCGGAGAACTCATGGCCGGTCACACGCGGAAACCGCACAAACGCGTTTTGCCCGTGAATGATGTGCATGTCCGAGCCGCAGATACCGGCGTAGGCGACGTCAATCTTGACTTCACCGGGTGCCACTTGCGGCATCTCGACCTGCGCCAGGCCGAACTCAAAAGGTGCTCTTACTTGAAATGCTTTCATCGGGTAACTCCTGACAGGGCGGGTGGCACTCTGTGTTCTGTCGTTATCAAGCAGTCGAGGCAGCGCTTACCAATGCCAGAGCGTGCCGTCTTCCAGGCGATTGACCGGCAGGCTGGCGCGCTTGTAGGGATATTTCGCCGCCAGGTTCTCGTCGATGTCGACGCCATGCCCCGGCGTTTCGCCGGGCGTGAAGTGGCCATCGTCGAAGCGATAGGCGTGGGGAAACACTTCGTCGATACATTCGTCGTGGGGCATGTGCTCTTGAATGCCGAAGTTGGGCACCCAGGTATCGAAATGCAGCGCCGCGCCCATGCACACCGGCGACAGGTCGGTGGCGCCATGAAAGCCGGTGCGCACCTGGTAGAGCGCAGCAAAGTCAGCAATGCGGCGCACATGGGTGATGCCACCGGCATGTACCAGGGTGGCGCGGATGTAGTCGATCAGCTGTTCCTGGATCAGCTCGCGGCAGTCGTGAATAGAGTTGAACACTTCACCCACCGCCAGCGGCGTGGTGGTGTGCTGGCGGATCAGGCGGAAGGCTTGCTGATTCTCGGCCGGGGTGCAGTCTTCCAGCCAGAACAGGTTGAACGGCTCCACCGCCTTGCCCAGGCGCCCCGCTTCAATCGGTGTGAGGCGATGGTGCACGTCGTGCAGGATGTGCAAGTCATCGCCGAATCGCTCGCGCACGGCGGCGAACAGCTTGGGTACATGGTTCAGGTATTTGGCGGTGTCCCACACGTGCTCGGCAGGCAGGTCGCTGTCGGCGGGTTCATAACGTTCACCGCTGCGCTTGGCCACGCCATAGGTGGTGGCGATGCCGGGAATCCCGCATTGCACGCGCACCGCCTTGTAACCGAGTTCGACATGCCGGGCGACTTCGTCCAGGCAACCTTCGATATCCTTGCCAGTGGCATGCCCGTAGACCATGACCCGCTCGCGACTTTTACCCCCGAGCAACTGGTACAACGGCATCTGCGCGGCCTTGGCCTTGATGTCCCACAGAGCGACGTCCACGGCGGCAATCGCGGTCATGGTCACCGGACCACGGCGCCAGTAGGCGCCGCGATACAGGTACTGCCAGATGTCCTCGATGCGCTGGGCATCGCGACCGATCAAGGCGGGCAATACATGCTCTTCAAGGTAGGCGACCACCGCCATTTCCCGGCCGTTCAAGGTCGCATCACCGATGCCGTAGATGCCCGAATCAGTGACGATTTTCAGCGTGATCAGATTGCGCCCCGGGCAGGTAACAATGACGCGCGCTTCAATGATTTTCATAAAGTCAGGCCTCTGTTGCAGAAGAAAATGAAGGCATTTTCAAGCTCGGCATGGCAGCGCCAGGGATCAGCGCGCCGCGATGCTGGACGACTTGGGCCGCCAGTCGATGCCCCCAACGCGCAGCCAGTTGTGGATCACCGCCCTGGAGGCGACACGAAAGATAGGCCGCACTGAAGGAATCGCCTGCCGCCGTGGTATCGACGACGTGCCGCACCTGCTCGGCGGGCACTTCAAAACGACCCGAATCGCACTGCACCAGGCACGAGGCGGCGCCGCGCTTGAGAGCGATTTCACCCACGCCAAACGCCGCGTAAGCGCGGAACAACACCTCGACATCGGCATAACCGAACAGGGCCGCGTCGTCCTCCCAGGTAATCAGCGCCAGGTCAGTCAGGCGCAGCATGTCGCCATAGGCCTGGCGTGCAGCCTGGGTATCGGGCCATAGATGGGGACGGTAATTGTTGTCGAAGACGATGCGCGCGCCGGCTTCACGGACCAGTCGCAGGGCATGCAGCAGGCGCTCACGGCCACCGGCCGTGAGAATCGCCAGGCTGATGCCGCTCACATAGATGTAGTCGTAATCCGCAAGGGCATGCAGTGCGGCGTCTGCTTCAGCGCCGTCGAACATGCGTCGCGCTGCGGCTTCGCCACGCCAATAAAGAAAGCGTCTTTCGCCTTGGCTATCGGTCTGGATGAAGTACAAGCCCGGCAGCGCGTCCTCGATCACGCGCACATGTGGGTCGCCGACACCTTCGTCACGCCACAACTGACGCATTGCGTCACTGAAACTGTCGGCGCCGATGGCGGTGACGTAGTCCGCGACAATGTGCTCAGACGCGTTCAATCGGCAGAAATAAACGGCCACGTTAAGTGTGTCGCCGCCAAACGTCTGGCTGAGACCCGCGACGGGATCGCTGCGCATCTCGATCATGCACTCACCCACCAGCGCCACTTTGAGCGGGCCGGATGGAGCAGATTGCGGGCGTTGCCTTGAATTTAACGTCATTCCTGCGCGCCTTTGTTATTTTTAAAACGGCGTTTCATTTCGAGCTTGCGTGGTCGAGTTTAATCAGATTTCCCACACCGTCAAGAAAAATGAAACAGCGTTTTGATTCACCAGCGTATATTCTTGGGTTTTCCGTTTCCGTTGGAGCCTTCATGGACAACAGCACCCTCCAGAACAACGAACTGGTTTCCGCCGTCGCAAGGACCATGGCCGTGCTTGAAGCGCTGGCCGAGCATCCAGAGGAAAGCGGCGTATCGGAAATCGCGCAGAAACTGGACATGTCCAAAAGCACGGTTTACCGGTTCTTGCAGTCCCTCAAGGCGCGCGGCTATGTAGTGCAGGACGCCGAGGATCGCTATCGGCTCAGCGTTCGGCTATTTGAACTGGGCGCCCAGGCCCTGCCCCACCTGGACATCGTCCGTGAGGCGGAACCGGGCATGCGGCGCATCAACGAACTGACCGGCGAGACCGTGCACCTGGGTATTCTCGACGAAGGCAGCATCGTCTACGTGCACAAGATCGACTCCAAGTACAACCTGCGCATGTACTCGCGCATCGGCCGACGTGCGCCGCTGTATTGCACCGGGATCGGCAAGGTACTCATGGCCTGGCTGGACCAGCCGGAGCTGATCGCCCACTTGCAGGAAGAAAGTTTTGAACGCCGCACCGCCAACACCTTGGTCAGCATCGAGGCATATCTGCAAGAGCTGGAAGTGGTGCGCGCCCAAGGTTATGCCGAAGACCATGAAGAGTTCGAAGACAATATGCGCTGCCTGGCCGCACCGATCCGCGACCGTTTCGGCCACGTAATAGGGGGTATGAGCGTGTCCTTCCCCTGCTTCCGTTTTCGCGAAGAGCTCAAGCAGGACTACGTTAATCGGCTGATGGAAACCACGCAGCAGATTTCCAGGCAGTTAGGCTGGCAGGCGCCGTAACTCATGTAATCCAACCCCGCTTCGGCGGTACTTCAGTGCTCGATTGCCCACGCGAAGACGAGGTGAATGTCCTTTCGTAACCTGGGCGAACTCAGCGGCGGCCAGCAGCAACTGGTGTCCATCGCCCAGACCTTGGTGCGCGAACCGGAAGTCCTGCTCATGGACGAACCCACCAGCGCCCTCGGTATGCATCGTCAGGTGCAGGTCTTGAACTTCATGGGCGCACTGGCCCGCAAGCAGCAGGTCATCGTGTTTATTACCCTGCATGACCTGAACCAGGCGTTGCGCTTCGCCGACCAGGTATTGGTGATTGCGCACGGCACCGCCCAGGGCAGCGGCGCGAGTCATGAGGTGATCACCGAACACATGCTGCGCGAGGTGTACCAGGTTGAGGCGCGGATCGAGCAATGCAGCCGGGGACAACGGCATATTTTGATCGACGGCATAACGTGACTGCCTACCCGATGCGACTCACAGATTCACGCAAGAAAACTGATGCATGCCCGCTGTCAGTCACCAAGCCCAGTCGCCAGCGAACGTATTCGCCGGCGCCTGGGCAGGCAAGCGGTCTACAGCGTAGGGGGTTTAGGGAACGCGCCACGGGCGTGTTCGTAGGCCTGGGCAACACGTAACGCGAGGGCGTCCTGGAAACGCGGAGCAACGATCATCATGGCGACCGGCAAGCCGTCCGCAAGCCCTGCCGGGATCGACGTTGCGGGGTGCCCCGTGAGGTCGAACGGCGCGGTATTGGCGAGCATGTCCAGTGCACTGTGCACGTACGCCTCGACGGGTGCATCCGCGGCGGTCAACGGCGTGGCTACGAACGGCATGGTGGGCATCACCAATACATCAAAATCCTTGAATGCCGCGTCATATTGGCGCGTCAGTTCCGGTACCAGCATCCGTGCCTTGGCGTAATAGGCGCCATGCAGGTTTTTCAGGCTGTAGTGACCGGTCAACGCGACCGCTCGCACACTACTGGACAACGCATCGGCGTGCTCACGGCGTTTTTCGCCGAAGTAACTCATGATGTCCGGGTCGTAATAGCCGTCGACGTTCATGCCATAACCATTGCCCTGCAACATCTGATACGCCGCGCCGTCAGTGGCAATCACGTTCCAAAGATCCATTGCCACGCCCGTGTGCCACGGAGCACTCGCTTCGCCGACGCTGGCGCCCAGGCGTTCAAGCTGGGCGACCGCCGCCTTGACCAGCGCATCCACCTGGGGCTCGGACATTCCCGGGATCGCAAAACCCTCGCGCAGCAAGCCGATTCTCAAGCCGGCCACGCCCTGGTCCAGCGTCGCGAGGCAGTTGACCGCTGGCGGGTTCTTCTGCCGGGAATCAAGACCGTCCGCTCCGGCAATGACGTCGAGCATCACGGCCACATCGCGCACGCTGTTGGCCATCGGGCCCACATGGTCGATGGTTCGCTCAATCGGAAACGCGCCGGTGTAAGGCACCAGGCCGTAAGTCGGTTTATGCCCTACGATGCCGCTCCAGGCCGACGGCATCCGGATCGAACCGCCCTGGTCGCCGCCGATGGCCATGTCCACTTGGCCAAGCGCCACCAGCACCGCGCTTCCGCTCGACGAGCCGCCGGCATTGCGCGTCAGGTCCCACGGGTTTTTAACCGGGCCGCTGGCGGAGGTAAAACTTGCCCCGGAGAAACACAAGTCTTCACACACCGACTTGCCCACCACCGTGGCCCCGGCCGCCAGCAGGCGTTTGACTACGGTGGCGTCTTCGGACGGGATATAGCCGTCCAGGCTCAATGAGCCGTTGGCCATGGGCACGCCCGCCACCGACACGTTGTCCTTGATGACCACCGTCTTGCCGGCCAGCGGCCCTTGCGCCGCTCCGACGATTCGGGTTTTCACGTACCAGGCGCCGTGCAGGTTGTCTGCCTCGGCGGCTTTGCTGTATTCGCGTTCGGGCGGTTGCTGCGCGACGTTGGCGGCGTACAGCGCATCGACCGATTCGTAGGAATTCAACGTTTCGTCTGCCAGGTTGAGGAAGGCCTCCATCTGGCTATCGGTCAGGTGATAACCATGGTCTTCGGCGGCAATCAGAAAATCGGCTTTGCTGGGGCGTTTTACGGACATGGTGCTCTCCAAATGACGTTAAGAACCACCCGGTATCGGGTGATCACTGACGCGAGCCCCCCATGCCCAATGCACAGGTGACGGCTCGCTCCGGAGGACGCCATTGTCCACGCCGGTCGCCACGCGGTGATCCATACCTGCCAAGGGAGGCGTATGGCAAACGTCCACGCAGAAGAGGATCAAGCCCTCACACGCTTGATGCTCAAAGACTGTTCAGGAACAGGCTTGTCGGAACAACTCGTGGGCCTTGACCAGCGCCTCGGCGATTTTCTCCACCGGTTCGCGTTTGGCCATGGCCTGGTCCCGCAAGGCGTTGTAGGCATCGGTCTCCGACATGCCCTTGGTCTCGATGAGGATTATTTTCGCCTGCTGCACGGTGCGCATGACCGCCATGCGCCCTTCCAGGCGCTTGACGTGCCTTTCCCGTTCGCGGGCCTTGCGGGACTGGCTGAGCGTGATCGCCAAAGCGGTCAGCAAGCCGAACGACTTCACTGGCGAAGGAATCACAGCACAGGCGTTCAATTGCACCAATGCCTCGACGATGATCGGGTTCTCATAGGCAATCACCGGAATGATCGGCGGCGTGCTGGCGTGCAGCAGCCATGGCGTATTGGTCGACAGGCTTTCCGGCGACACCGCCAGCACGATCACGTCCGCCTCGGCGCTCAAGCGCTCCGGAATCGGCCATTGCACACGCACCTGGCAGCCGATGCGCTGCAACTGCTCGATCAGGTTGCGTCCATCCTCGTCATCCGGGTGCATCACCAATACGCTGACGTCGCGCAGGTCCTTGATGCCTGTTGCACTGTCGTTGCGCAGGCGTTTCTTGGCGGCACGCAAGGTCATGGACGTCTCCCCACCGAGCCGGACCATTCATTGAAATTGGGGGCAATGGCATAAGGGTCGGGCTTGAGTGCAGCCTGGCTCTGGTAAAGAATGTCGAATTGGCCCTCGACATTGGCCCGGCCGATCCGCGAAAACAGGTACGTGTGGTGATTGTTGGCATCGACCCGAATGCGTCCTTGTGGCGCTTCGAATTCCAGCCCGCGCATGGCCTGCAGTACATCCTCCACCTGAGTGCTGCCGGCGCGAACGATCGCCTTGGCCAGCAAATGCACCTGGAAGTACGCCGCCTCCCAGCAACGGTCAGTGACCTGATGTTGACCAAACAGCTCGCGGTATTGGGCGATGCATTGGCGGTTGGTCGGCGTGTCCACCGACTGAAAATACGTAGCCGCCGAAATATGCCCCGCCCCCAGGTGCACACCCATTTGCTGAATGTCGGTTTCGCTGGTCGTCAGGCTGGCAATCGGCATTACCGACGGGTCAAAGCCTGCGTCGGCATAGGCCTGGTACAGATGCCCCATGGTTTCGCCGACGACCGTCGAGAAAATAAACGAGGGCTTGAGCTCCTTGGCCTTGACCATCAACTTGGCGAAATCTTCCGGACGCGCGTTTTTCAGCGGCAGGTAATACTCGCCCAGCTTGGTGCCGCCACGCTCGTACAACAGGTCGCTCATCAAGCGATTGGTTTCGTATGGGTAGACGTATTCGGAGCCGATCATCAACACGCGATTGCCGAAGTTGTCCAGCATGTAATTGCCCAGCGGCAAGGCATTGTGATTCGGCGTGGCGCCGGTGTAGATGATGTTGCGCGAATATTCGAAACCTTCGTAATACACCGGGTACAGCAACAGGGCGTCATAGCGCTCGACAATCGGCAGCGCCGCCTTGCGTGCAGCCGAGGTGTAGCAACCAAAGAAAAACCGCAGGTGTTCTTCGCGGATCAGCGATTCGATGTGCATGGCGTACAGCGCAGGCGTCGAATCGGGATTGCGGGTGATCAACTGCAGTGGGCGCCCCTCGACCCCGCCTGCCGCATTGATCTGCGCAATGGCGAACTGCGCGCCGCGCATCGTCGAGCCCTCGGCAGCCGCCGTGACACCGGTATCGGAAAACAGACCGCCTATGCGGATCGACTGGTCAACCATGCCTATGAACCTTGTTCAACGTGAGAAAAGACACCCGCTCGTGGAGGGAGGTCTGGAGGCCTGTGCGAAAAATGATTGAGCGAGGCGCCGTGTAACGCAACGGCTGCTCTCAGGCGGGTTGTGCCTGGGGCTGGCGCGACAACGCTGTCAGGGCCAGTCATTGCGAGGGGCCTTCCACACCTGCCGAGGATGGGCGTGTGGCAAGGAACCCTGCGAGGGTGTTGCCTCTCGCTCATGCAGATAGTGGGCCACACGCAATGGGCGACCTGCACGCGTGAGGCCGGCCGGGTTAAACCCTTGCCCTGGAACCACGCCATGCCACCGACACGCTCACGGTATTGGTGCATTCAGGGTGCGGTCGCGCCAAAGCGGCGCAGGCCACCACTACCCGGCAATAGATGCAGGAGTCACTCGCGCGCCCCTTCAATTGCCCGCAAAACTCCCCTGGCCGCAATTGGCACTGCCCTTGCTATAACTCTCCTGAGACATCGCGCCAGCTGTTTGCCCTACGCCCCCTTGGCAAGTAGGGAAGCCCCTCGCGTACGACTGGATCGGACACAGCTGTCCCGCCAGATTCGGCACAAGAAGCCTGATTTCCCGACTATTGGTTTAGCCGGGATGTCGGGCTTTTTTTATTCCTGGAGAGAAGTGAATGCATAACGACAAACGCCGTTTGATCAAGCATGCCCTGTTGCTGGGCGCCTTCAGCCTGCTGCCGTTTTCCCTGGTCAGTCAGGTGCAGGCGGCCGACACCGTGAAGGTCGGCATCATCCATTCGCTGACCGGCACCATGGCCATGAGCGAGGCCTCGGTGGTGGATGCGGAAAAACTCGCCATCGACGAAATCAACGCCAGCGGTGGCGTGCTCGGCAAGACCGTCGAACCCATCGTCGAGGACGGCGCCAGCGATTGGCCGACCTTTGCCGAGAAGGCGCGCAAGCTGTTGGAGAACGATCACGTTGTGGCCACGTTCGGCGCCTACACCTCGGCGTCGCGTAAAGCGGTGTTGCCGGTGTTCGAACGCAACAAGGCGTTGCTGTATTACCCGACGTTCTATGAAGGCCTGGAAAAATCCCCCGCCATCATCTACACCGGCGCCGAAGCGTCGCAGCAAACCCTGGCAGCGGTCAGCTGGCTGATGGCCAACAAAGGCAAGAGCGTCTACCTGGTGGGCTCTGACTACATCTGGCCGCGCACCACCAACAAGCTGGCGCGCGCGTCGGTGACCAAGCAGGGCGGATCCATCGTGGGTGAGGACTACCTGCCCCTGGGCAACATCGAGTTCTCCTCGGTGATCAACAAAATCAAGGCCGCCAAGCCCGACATCGTGCTGTCGACCATCGTCGGTGGCTCAAACGTGGCGTTCTACAAACAGCTCAAGGCCGCCGGCATCGATAGCAGCAACCAGACGCTGATGGCGCTGGCCGTCACCGAGGAAGAAGTCACTGGCATCGGCGCCGAAAACCTCACCGGCTTTCTCACGTGCATGAGCTACTTCCAGAGCCTGAAAAACCCGGTCAACGAGAAGTTCGTCGCCGCCTTCAAGGCCCGCTATGGCGAGAAACGCGTGGTCGGCGACCCGATGGCTGCCGCCTACACCGCCGTGTACCTGTGGAAGAAAGCCGTGGAAAAAGCCGGCAGTTTCGACGTCCCGGCCGTGATCGCGGCGTCGTCGGAGCTGACCCTCGACGCGCCTGAAGGCGAGGTCAAGGTCCACAAGGACAACCACCACCTGTGGAAGCGCGCGCGCATCGGCACCATCAACGCCCAGGGTCAGGTCGACGTGATCTACGAGTCGGCGCCCATCGAGCCCAACCCTTTCCCGAAACTGTGACGCAGGGTCGGGCGCGGTCTGACTCGCGCCCTCTCCCGCCCACGCGGTCCGCCAACGTGCAGCGACAGGTAGCGACGCAATGACTTTCGATATTTTGGTAATGCAGGTCTTCAGCGGGTTCTCGCTGTTCTCGGTGCTGGTGCTGATGGCCCTGGGGCTGACCATCGTGTTTGGCCTGATGGGCGTGATCAACATGGCCCATGGCGAGTTGATGGCGATGGGGTCGTACATGACATACGTCACGTCCGTGGTGTTTGCGCGCTACTTCCCCGACTACATGGGCTGGTATTTCGTGATCGGCATCGGCGTGGCCTTCGTCGTGACCTTCGCGTTTGGTTTCCTGCTTGAGCGCTGCTTTATTCGTTTCATGTACAACCGCCCGCTCGACACGCTTCTGGCGACCTGGGGCCTGTCGCTGGTGCTGCAACAGGTGTTCCGCCAGGTGTTCGGGCCCAAGGAAGTCAGCGTGCCCACGGTGCAATGGCTGCAGGGCGCATGGAAGATCAGCGAAGGCCTGGAACTGCCGCTCAATCGGATCTTCATCATCGGCCTGACACTGGTTATCGCCGGCGCCGTATTCCTGTTTTTGTACCGCAGCCGGTGGGGCTTGCGCATTCGCGCGGTCACCCAGAACCGCGCCATGGCCGGGGCGGCCGGCATCAACACCGCCCGTGTCGATGCGGTCACGTTTGCCCTGGGCTGCGGGCTGGCCGGGATCGCCGGCAGCTCGTTCACCATGCTCGCCTCGACCGGCCCGGTCAGCGGCCAGCAGTACCTGGTCGACACCTTCATCGTCGTGGTGTTTGGCGGCGTGGAGAGTTTGCTGGGCACCTTTCTGTCGGCCTTCGCCATCGGCCAGACGCAGATTTCGCTGGAATACCTCACCACCGGGTCCATGGCCAAGGCCATCACGCTGCTGGTGGTGATCGTACTGCTGTTCTTCCGCCCCAACGGCTTGTTCGCCGCGAAAGTGAGACGCTGAGATGAACGATATGACTGAGACGCCCCTCACCCGCTCCAGCACCCAGGCGTCGACCACGCGCCGGCTGCGCGACGGGTTGCTGCCGCTGCTCGAGCGCCACAGCCTGATCTGGCTGTCGCTGCTGTTGCTGGTGATATTGCCCTTGAGCCTGGGCGACTTTCGCCTGGGCCTGGCCGGCAAATACCTGAGCCTGGCGTTCTGCGCCGTGGGCATGGTGATGATCTGGGGGTACGGCGGGATACTCAGCCTGGGCCAGGGCATCTTCTTTGGCCTTGGCAGCTACATGATGGCGATGTACTTGAAACTTGAAGCCACGGCGACCGACGAAGCGGCGAGCGCGCTTGCCGCGTTCTACGGCTCGGCGTTGCCGGACTTCATGATCTGGAACAGCGTCGACGCGCTGCCCTGGTGGTGGAAGCCCTTCGAGTCCGCCACATTCACCTTTGCCGCGATCCTCATTCTCCCGGCATTGCTCGCCTTTGTGTTCAGCTACGCGTATTTCAAGAAACGCGTGGGCGGCGTGTATTTCTCGATCATCACCCTGTCGTTGGCGGCGATCATGTCGATCATGATCATCGGCCAGCAAGGCTACACCGGCGGGGTCAACGGCCTGACCGACTTCAAGACCGCCTTTGGCCTGAGCCTGCAAACGCCTCAAACGCCCTGGATCCTGTACCTGATCACCAGCCTGTTGCTGCTGGGCTGCGTGGCGTTGTGCGGGTTCATCCTGCGCAGCCGGCTGGGCAAGGTGGTGGTGGCGATCCGTGACCGTGAAGACCGCGTACGGTTTTCCGGCTACAACACGGCGCTGTTCAAAGCGTTCATCTTTGCCGTGGCGGCGCTGATCTCGGCGCTCGGCGGGGTGATGTTCACCCTGCAGGTGGGCCTGGCGTCGCCGTCGCTGGTGGGCATCATCCCGTCAACCGAGATCGTCATTTACGCAGCCCTCGGCGGGCGTCTGTCGTTGGTGGGCGCGGTGTACGGCACGTTGCTGATTGGCGTGGCCAAAACCTACCTGTCGGAAAATTTCGTCAATTTCTGGCAGTACTTCATCGGCTTCCTGTTCATGGGCGTGGTGCTGTTCTTGCCGACCGGGCTGGCCGGTTTACTGCAACGCCTTGGCCACGGCAAACAGGAGGTGCAGTCATGAGCGCCCTGTTGCTGAGTGTCGAAGACCTCACGGTGTCGTTCGACGGATTCAAGGCGGTAGACAACCTTAATTTCTATGTCGAAGAAAACCAGGTGCACGTGGTGATCGGCCCTAACGGCGCAGGCAAGACCACCCTGCTTGACATGATCTGCGGCAAAACCCGCCCGAGCGCCGGCAGTATCCGTTTCAAGGACCTGCAACTGGCCAACATGATCGAGTACCAGATCACCCGTGCGGGCGTCGGGCGCAAGTTCCAGAACCCTTCGGTGTACGAAGACCTCACCGTACGCGAGAACCTCGACATCTCATCGCCTGGCAAACGCGGCATTTTCAACTGCCTGTTCGCCCGCAAAGACCCGACCCTGCAGGCAGAGATCGAGCAGACCGCCGAGATGATTTTCCTGCAGGACCAGCTGGGGCGCAAAGCCGGGCTGTTGTCCCACGGCCAAAAGCAGTGGCTGGAGATCGGC
This sequence comes from Pseudomonas cedrina subsp. cedrina, assembly GCF_001983175.1. Lineage (GTDB taxonomy): Bacteria > Pseudomonadota > Gammaproteobacteria > Pseudomonadales > Pseudomonadaceae > Aquipseudomonas > Aquipseudomonas cedrina. The sequence goes on along the minus strand of NZ_MNPW01000012.1, from coordinate 112,893 downwards.
ATGCTGCTGATGCAGCGCCCGGAACTGTTGCTGCTGGATGAGCCAGTGGCGGGCATGAGTGCAGGCGAGCGGGAAAAGACCGCGGGCCTGCTCAAGCGTATCGCCAAGGGCCGCGCCATGGTGATCATCGAGCACGACATGGAGTTCGTGAAGTCGGTGGCTGACAAAGTCACCGTCCTGCACCAGGGCAAGACCCTGGCCTACGGCTCGATGGATCAGGTGCAAAACGATCCTCGCGTCATCGACGTCTACCTGGGGCACTGAGCATGCTGACCGTCAATAACCTGAACGTGTACTACGGCGACAGCCATGTGCTGCGCAACCTCGACCTGACCCTCGCACCGGCCGAATCCCTGGCGATCATGGGTCGCAACGGCATGGGCAAGACCACCCTGCTCCGAAGCCTGGTGGGCATGCTGCCGGCGCGCAGCGGCAGCATCACGCTGGCGGGCCGGGAACTCGGCGCCAGCAAGAGCTATGAGCGGGTCGCCGCCGGGGTGGGCTTCGTGCCGCAGGGGCGGATGATCTTTCCATACCTGACGGTGGAGGAAAACATCCTCACAGGCATGCAGGGCGCCCCCGCCGCGCCGATTCCCGACTACATCTACGAGTACTTCCCGGTGCTGTTCGAGATGCGCCGACGCAAGGGCGGCAACCTCTCCGGCGGCCAGCAACAGCAGCTGGCGATTGCCCGCGCGCTGGTGTCCAACCCCAAGGTGCTGATCCTGGATGAGCCGACCGAGGGCATTCAGCCGTCGATCATCAAGGACATCGCCCGAGCCCTGAACCTGCTGAAAAAAGAACGGGGTTTTTCGCTGATCGTCTCCGAACAGGTGCTGTCGTTTGCGATGGCGGTGGCCGACCGCTACCTGATCATCGAAAAAGGCGAGTTCGTCCACAGCGAGGTCCGCGAAACCGTGGACCGCGAGCGCATCCTGCGCTACCTGACCATCTGAAACCGGACCTGGGAGCACCCGCCATGTTGATCCTTGACCGCATTCTGGGGCAGGCCAGCGACCCTGCCCTCGCCGATCGTTTACATGACCTCAGCCACGCAGGCCAGGTCGAAACCCTCAGCCTGTCGGCCAGCGATATTCAACGTCATCGGCTGCGCCTGGCCAGTGATCGCGGCACCGACTGTGCGATCCGGCTGGAACGCCACGAGCAACTGCGTAACGGCTCGGTGCTGATGCTCGACGGTCACCGCGCCATCGTTGTGCAAATGCAGGACGTGCAGTTTCTCGACCTGCAACCGAGGGACGCCGCCGCAGCCCTGGAGTTGGGGTATTTCGCCGGCAACATGCACTGGGCCGTGCGCTTTGCAGGCGCGACGTTACGGATCCCGCTGAATGGCCCGCAGGCCGATTACCTCGAGCGCCTGGCGCCGATGCTCGCGGACGGCCGGGTGCGGCGCCTGTGAGCGCCGTAACGGCCGAGTTGCGCAGCAGCCTGTTGGCGCTGCAACAGGCTGACAGTTTTTTCCCCGGCGGTGCGGTCGCCTGGTCATGGGGGCTGGAAACGCTGGTGGCCGATGCACGCCTGGGGCAGAACGACACGATGGCCGCCCCCGCCCCTGTCAGGCGCCGTCAGCGCGGCCTGCAGCATGATCGCAGCGTTCAGGTGCGGGCCTTCGTCGAAGGTCAATTGCGCCATCGCTGGAACAGTTTTGACCGGGTGTTTTTATGCGCCGCCTGGCACGCAGCGGCTGACCTCGCCACCCTGATGGACCTGGACAGTCACATCGAGGCCCTGACCCTGGCAGAGGAACTGCGCCAGGGCTCACGTCGGGTTGGCCAATCGTTGCTGGGCGTGCATGTCGCGCTCGGCACTCCCGGCGCCGCCGCTTACCAGCAACAGGTACTCGCCCGGGCAACGCCGGGGCATCTACCGGTGCTGCAAGGGTTGCTGTGGAAACGACTCGGCATGCAACTCGATCACTGCCAACTCGCTGCCGCCCATGGGTTAAGCACCGCACTGGTCAGCGCCGCTGTGCGCCTGGGCGTGATGGGGCATGTGGATGCGCAGCGGGTGCTCACTGGCATCCAGCCCTTGCTGCTGCAACTGCTGGCCCAGGCTCCGCTTGCCGTCGACGACGCCAGCGGCTTCACGCCCATGGCCGAGATCGCCGTGATGCGTCACGAAACCCAGGACCTGCGTCTTTTCGCCAATTGAAGTGGCAGGCACCAAACGCCTGCCGCCAACACAGGAGCTTGAACATGCTGCTGACGCCCACCGAACTTGAGCGGCTGACGCTGTACACCGCCGCCGAACTCTCGCGCAAGCGCCGCGCCAAAGGGCTGCGCCTGAATTTTCCGGAAGCCTCGGCGCTGATTGCCGATGAAATACTCGAAGGCGCCCGTGAGGGTCGCAGCGTGGCCGAGTTGATCGGTTTCGGCTCGACGCTCCTCAACACTGACGATGTCATGCCCGGCGTGGCCGATCTGCTGCCGGTGCTCCAAGTGGAAGGTACGTTCCCCGACGGCACCAAACTGGTCACAGTGCATCAGCCGATTCGCCCCGGCCAGTTGCCGCTGGCCGTCATGCCGACGCCTGGCGAAATCATCTCGCCGCAGGGCGATATACAGCTCAACAGCGGTCGCCCCACCACCACCGTACGGGCCGTCAATACCGGCGACCGGCCGGTGCAGATCGGCAGCCACTACCACTTTTTCGAAGTCAACAAGGCGCTGGATTTCCCCCGCGCCGCCGCCTTCGGCATGCACCTGGACATTCCCGCCGGTACCGCCGTGCGTTTTGAGCCCGGGGAGCTGCGCGAAGTGCAACTGGTGCAGTTCGGCGGCACGGGTGACATCCACGGTTTCAGCGGTTTGACCAATGGCAACCTGCACGATCCGGCCTGCAAAGCCATCGCGCTCGATCGAGCACGCGCGCAACAGTTCAAGGGGGCGTGACCCATGGCAACGATGACCCGTAAGGAATACGCCGCGATGTACGGCCCCACCACCGGCGACGCCGTGCGCCTGGGGGATACTTCGCTGCTGGCCGAGGTGGAATTCGACCACGCGGTACCCGGCGATGAATGCCTGCACGGCGGCGGCAAGAGCCTGCGCGACGGCATGGGCCTGATGCCGGGGCATGACAGCGCAGACGGCGCGCTGGACATGCTGATCTGCAACGCGCTGATCATCGACCCGGTGGTCGGCATCGTCAAAGGCGACATCGGCATCAAGGACGGCAAGATCGTGGCCATCGGCAAGGCCGGTAATCCGCAGGTCATGGACGGTGTCCATCCGCAGTTGATCTGTGGCGTCGCAACCACCGTGCGCGACGCTGAAGGCCTGATCGTCACGCCCGGCGGGATCGACGTGCACGTGCATTTCGACTCCGCGCAACTCTGCGACCACGCGCTGGCGGCGGGCCTGACGACGCTGATCGGCGGCTCGCTCGGGCCGATTACCGTGGGCATCGACTGCGGCGGCGAATGGAACGTCGGCAAGATGCTGCAAGCCGCTGAGGCCTGGCCAATCAATTTCGGCTTTCTCGGCAGAGGCAATTCCAGCAAGCCGCAATCGCTGCTCGGCCAACTGCGCGGTGGTTGCCTGGGTTTGAAGATCCACGAGGATTGGGGCGCAATGCCCGCCGTGATCGATACTTGCCTCAAGGTGGCCGATGAATACGACTTCCAGGTACAACTGCACACCGACACGCTGAATGAATCGGGCTTTCTGGAGGACACGCTGGCCGCCATCGGCGACCGCACGATTCACATGTACCACACCGAAGGTGCAGGCGGCGGTCACGCCCCGGATATCATCAGCGTGGCGGGAAAATCCAACTGCATCCCCTCCTCGACCAACCCGACCAATCCGTACACCGTCAACACCTTCGACGAACACCTGGACATGATCATGGTCTGCCATCACCTCAATCCGGACGTGCCGGAAGACGTGGCGTTCGCGGAATCCAGAGTACGTCCGCAGACGATCGCCGCCGAAGACATCCTGCACGATACCGGGGCAATTTCGATCCTGGGCTCCGACAGCCAGGGCATGGGGCGCATCAACGAGGTGATCTGCCGCACTTGGCAACTGGCCTCGAAGATGAAAGATCAACGCGGCCGCCTACCGGAAGAAAAAACCGCATCGGGCGACAACGAACGCATCAAGCGTTACATCGCCAAGTACACGATCAATGCTGCGCGGGTGTTCGGGATCGACAGTTACATCGGCTCGCTGGAGCCGGGCAAGCTCGCCGACCTGGTGCTGTGGCGCCCTGCCTTTTTCGGCATCAAGCCGGAGCTGGTGGTCAAGGGCGGCTTTATCGTGCACGGCGTGATGGGCGACTCGGCAGCGTCGCTGTACACCTGCGAACCTCTGCTCATGCGCCCGCAATGGGGTGCCTTTGGCGAAGCCAAACAGGCGCTGTCGGTGAACTTCGTCAACCGCCTCGCGGTAGAGGCCAATACCGCCGAGAAGCTGGGCCTGAAAAAAACCCTGTTGCCGGCCTTCGGCACCCGCACGCTGCGCAAGTCCGACATGCTGCACAACGACGCCTGCCCAGACATTCGCGTCGACCCACAGACCTTCGATGTGTACGCCGACGGTGAGCGCCTGACCTGCGAGCCGGTCAGCGAAGTGCCCTTGGCCCAGCGTTACATGCTGCGCTGATCACCGCCTATACAAGGAACCTGATATGAGCACTGCATTCATTGCCGTACCGCAGCCGCAAGCCCACCCCGGCGCTGCGCGAGTCGGCATCGGCGGCCCGGTCGGTTCGGGCAAGACGCGCCTGCTGGAGCAACTGATCCCGCGCTTCATCGCGCGCGGCACCGAGCTGGCCATCATCACCAACGACCTGGCGACCCGTGAGGACGCCGAGCGGGTGCAGCGCAGCGGCCTGATCGACCCGCAACGGGTGCTGGCGGTGGAAACCGGCGCCTGCCCGCACACGGCGATCCGCGAAGATCCGACGCTGAACCTGCAAATGGCCGACGAACTGGAAGCGCGATTCGCCAACCTGGACCTGATGCTGATCGAGTCCGGCGGCGATAACCTGGCCTCGACGTTCTCGTTGGACCTGGTGGATTACTGGATCTTTGTCATTGATGTCGCGGGCGGCGATGACATCCCGCGCAAACGAGGGCCTGGGGTGTTGAGCTGTGATCTGCTGGTGGTCAACAAATACGATCTGGCACCCTATGTGGGCGTTGATCTGCCGCGCATGCGTCGCGAATCAGCCGAAGCCCGCAACGGTCGGCCGGTGCTGTTCACCAACTGTGCGACGGGTGATGGGGTTGACGCGGTAGTCGAAGCCATCAGCCGCGCCGTGTTGTTTGATCGACCATGAGCGCGCCGCAGGCGCAGGCCCGGATTGCCTTCAGCAAAGCGCCGTCCGGCGTCAGTTATATCAGCGAGCAGCGCGTGGGCTATCCCTTTCATCTGGGCCGTACCCTGAAGCTGCCGGACGATCCGAAAGGCATGGCCGCCGTGTATGTGCAGTCGTGCTCGGGCGGGATTTTCGCAGGGCAGGATTTACAGATGGACCTGCATGCCGGGCCGGACAGCCAAGTCCATGTCAGCACTGGCGCGGCGACCGTAGCCCACAGCATGCTCGAGCAATCGGCACGCCAGAGCGTCAGCCTGACCGCAGAGCGAGGGGCATTGCTGGAGTACCTGCCGATGGCGACGATCCTGTTTCCCCAAGCGAAACTGCACAGCCAGGTGAGGGTGAATCTGCACGCGGGCGCCAGGGTGATGCTGTGCGACGCGTTCTGCCTGCACACGCCTCAAGACAGTACCGGCCTCTTCGATTTCTACCGCGCCGACCTGCAAGTGCGCAGCCCCGCGGGCCAGTTACTGGCCGGCGATCGCCTGGCGCTGAACGGGCAAGACCTGCTGCGCCAATTACCGGGGGTCAGTGATGCCTACCAGACCCTGGCGACATTTATGCTCGTGGGTCAAGGCTTGCCTGTGCAAGCGCTGAAAGCGGCCTTGCGCCATGCCCTGCCCGCTCACCCCGGCAGCTATCTGGGTATCAGCGCTTTGCCCAACGATTGCGGGGTTGCGTTGCGTATCATGACGCTTGATGCCGTGTCCCTGCGCAACAGCCTTCACAAAGCCTGGGCATGCATGCGCGAACACCTGACCGGCGTGGCGCCCCGGATACGCCGCAAATGAGCGCTGATTGCAACTTGAAGGTGTTGATCAAGGAAGAATGCTGCTAAACCTGAACCAGGAAATGAGTTAATAGGTTTGCCCTTTCATAGAGTGAATCGTTGGCTCTCAAGACCAAGCCTGCTTGCTGCCCGACTATAAATCACGCGCACACGGTAGACGTCCGGGACTGAAACGCTAAACTCGGTGGCATGGCATCAACCGGTCCCTTTCTTGATCGCTACACCTCGTGCCAAAGACTACCGATAAGCCCCCAAGCAGGAGAGAAAATGATGTCAGACAATAGTGTCCAGCACAGAGACATCATTGTTATCGGCGGGTCAGAGGGAAGTATTGAACCATTGAAAGAAATACTCGGTGGTCTGCCAGCGCAATTCCCTGCGGCAATTTTGATCGTTTTGCATACGCACTCTTCAAGCCCAAAGATGATGGCGACCATTCTTCAGCAATCCTCATCCATGCCGGTCGCTTATGGCGAACAGGGCGACGCTATCCTGCCTGGCCGTGTCTACCTGGCTCCGCCCGACAAACACCTTGAGGTTTCGGCTTCTGGCCTGGTTTGTTTAAGTGACGGGCCGAAAGTGAATTTCAGCCGGCCAGCAGTCGACCGTCTGTTTCAGACCGCTGCTGACGTCTTCGGCCCCCGAGTGATCAGCGTGATCCTGTCGGGCAATGGGGCTGATGGAGCGCACGGAGCGATTGCCATTGGGGCGCTGGGTGGTTTGAACCTCGTTCAAGACCCGAACGATGCTAACGTAGCGAGTATGCCTGCTGAAGCCATCGACAAGGATGACCCGGATGTCCTGGTCGACGCCAAAGCACTGGCGACCATTCTGCTTCACGCAGTCAGGCGTTCTTTCGGGCCGATTGCTCTAAATTGACAGAGGCAATGATGTCACCCTTCGATCTACAGCGGATGTTGATAGATGAGTTCCCTCTGTCGTTTTTGTTAGAGGTTGGCTTGCGAGCCACCTTTGCCTTTTTTGCTGTTTTTCTATTCTTAAAATCAAGCGGCAGGCGTGGCATAAGGCAGCTATCACTCTTTGAGCTCGTCGTTATCCTGACGCTGGGCTCCGCTGCCGGGGATGTGTCGTTCTACCACGACGTTCCGCTGTTGCCGGTTGCCATGGTTTTTCTAACGCTGCTGCTCCTTTATCGCACTACCGTGCTGATCATGACGAAGAGCAAGACATTTGAAGCGTGGATTGATGGTTTGCCTGTGACGGTTATCAGCGAAGGCCAATACGAGCTCAAGTCGCTGGAAAAGCTGAACATCTCAGCGAGCGAACTGCTGATGGAATTGCGGCAACAAGGCGTTGAACACTTGGGCCAGGTGAGGTTGGGGTTAGTGGAGACTGACGGCGATATCAGCCTTTATTTCTATGACGAGCAAGACCTTCGGCCTGGGTTATCCGTCCTTCCGGTGGAGCACCGCCCAGAGTTCAAGACAGCACCGACTTCTGCGCTCTATTGCTGCGTGAATTGCGGTTTCACTGTGCATCTTCAGGAAGAACAAGGTGCACATTGCCTGCGATGCGATCAAGACATCTGGTCAACAGCGTTAAGCAGCCGAAGATGCAGGTGATGGTATCCGCCACTCTCCCGCCACTTGGCATTGCCTCCCCTCTAACACATTGATCGAAGAGCAACGCCAATAATGAAAACTCAGGCACCCTGCTACCTGCTGTTTACGGTAATGCTTTCAATGTTCTGCCAACCCGTCCTGGCGTCATCGTGGCAAATCTGCAGGACGGAGTTGCGTATTACCGATACCGTGACAAAACCATTTCCACAGTTGCAGGCCGAGATCCTGAAAGTAAGCGCAAAGACGGCCACTGTGATCTGCCCGGAACAAGGCGCGACTATCCTGTTTATGCCGGAAACTGCGGACTACCAGGCTGTGCTTCCACGCCGGACCTGGCCAAAAAAAGGGCAAGTGGTGCGCGTTGATTACCGGTACCTGGATGGCACCTGTAAGGGCGACGGCAAGGACTACCCTTGCCGCATCAAGCACTACCCGCTGCCGGGGCATTGAGCGTTGAAACAGCCCCCACACTCTAAATCCAATGTCGGAGTCGAAAGCACCGTGCATCAATCGTCCCCGTAGAAATTTTGAATTAGCCAGTTGCCCGCCCGGTCAAGAATTATGAACGCGGTAAATCTGACGAGGTGACAGCAATGACTATCCAGGCAGAGACACTCGTACAACTGACCGAAGCACTGCAAGAGCGGGGCATGAAACTGGTTTCAGATGTCCATTTCACCCGTGCGCCCTATCGACACAACCATCTCTGGATCTGTACCGTCGAGTAATGATGCACTCTTGCAACGTTGAGCGGGATGGGATCCTTATTTTTTGAACGCAGCCACCTTCCATGAATCTCCTAGATCAGAGAGCATGCAGCTCCGGATAATGGCGTTAAGCCAGTAATGCCCTGTGTGTGTTTGGAGTAAAAAATGGTCGATTTCAAAAAACAGCTTCCCGTTTCGATTAGTCGCCAGGCGGACAAAATCATGGCGGAGATTCAAAAGTCCGGGTCGATGATCATGGCGGTCAAGGCCGGCGCGAGAGCGAACGGTTTTGTGCTGGGCCTGCAGTGCTCGGCCAGCATCACGGACGATGCGGCGCAGTTGCTTCAAACCGAGTTCGATATTTCCACGGAAATAAAGCTCAAGGAGCTTTCGGTCTGGTCTGTGCCTCAGTATTAGGGTGAAGGGGCCAGGGTTGGTGGGTTGCGGGGTAGCGGGGTAGCGGAGCTTACGGACCGTCGTTATTGAAGCTACTGACCCGACTGTCCGCCAATTTGAAAATCACGCGCTGAGGGTGGTTGACCGAGACGAGGTATTCGACCGGCTGGCCCTGGCGATCAAAGATCACGCCGCGATAGACCAGCGCTGCCGTTCCGGGCTCGACGTCAAGCAGGCGCGCTTCCTGGTCGTTCATCGTGGCGACGCCCAGCGTGCCCTCGTCGCTGTCTATTTCGATCTGGTAGCGCGCCAGCAACAACGCATACAGCGAGGCCCCTTCGATCAGGTCCGCCGCCACCAGGTCGGGTGCGCGGGCGGCGGGAATGTAGCTGGTCTCGATGCAGAACGGTTTTTGATCCACGGTGCGCAGGCGCCGGATAGTCAGCAACGCATCACCTTCCTGGATCTTCAGCAACCTGGCGACGCGCGCGCTGGCCTGGGTCTGCTCGAAGTAGAGCAATTTACTTCCCGGCCGCGCACCCGCCTGTTCGACCACTTCGGCAATGCCTTTGCGCGCCACGGTATTGAGCGGTCGCTCGACACCTGGGGCCGTGACAAAGGTGCCACGGTTGCCCCGACGCTCCAGGATGCCGCGATCGACCAGCGTTTGCAGGGCCTTGCGCAGCGTCATCCGGCTGATCCCCAGGTGCTCGGCGAGGTCCCGCTCCGCCGGGATCCGCTCGGTCGGCCCGAACTCCGGGCGCTCCAGCATTTCCAGCAAAGCCTGCACGGCCTGCCAGGCCACCTGCTTGCGTTCGGGCGCCAGCAGGGCAACGTCGGAAGATTTTGGAGGGGTTACTTTCATGGTCTACATCCTGGATTATTTTTTCGGCACTGCCAGGGTTATCGCAAACCCCATCAATCGCCCGTAAACGCGGCAGGGGTAACACCAGCGACAAAATCGCCTCAAGAAACATTGCGAAAACGATGCGATACGCCGATTAGACCACGGGGAATAAGCCTTGTAATGGTATTTTTCATGGTATAGCTTTTGGTCTAAATAGAGATCATGAACCGCAACAAGCCCCCAGGAGCTCACATGGCGACCCAGTTCAACCGGGATGCATTTATCGCTTCCTTGCAGCAATCCGTGCATATCGTCGACGACGCCCAAGCGTATGGCCAGGAGCTGGCAACGCGGATCGACCGCATCTATTTCGTCAGTTGCGGCGCTCCCAACCGCATCATGCTCGGCCTGCAGTACTGGCTTGAACGCTACAGCCACACCCTGGAAGTGCGCCGTTATTTCCCGGCCGACTTCATGGACATCGATCCGCCGCGCCTGGACGAGCGCACCCTGGTGGTCCTGGCGTCCAAATCCGGAACGACCCAGGAAACCATCGCCGCCGCACGCTTTCTGCAGGACAAACCTTGTCTCACCGTAGGCGTGACCCAGACCGCCGAATTGCCCCTGGCCCAGGCCGTCCAGCATTGCTTCCTGCTGGGACGTACCGACGAAGCCTATTTCGGTTGCTTCATGACGCTGCAGGCCTTGATCGGCGGGATCCTGGCCAAACGCGAAGGCTGGCCGCTGCTGGCCAAGCTCACCCGCTCACTCAAGGCATTGCCACAAGCCCTCGCCGATGCCGCGATCAATAACGACCCGCGGGCCACCGAAGAGGCGCGCCTCTACAAAGATGATCGCGTCATGTATTTCCTGGCCTCGGGCCCCATGTTCACCACCGCCTATGTGTTCGGCGTCTGCGTGGTCATGGAAAGCCAATGGTTGCACTGCCTGCCGGTGGAAGCCGCGGAGTTTTTTCACGGCCCGTTCGAAGCCATCGATGCGACCACCCCGCTGCTCCTGCTGGTCGGTGAAGACCCCAGTCGCGCGCAGATGGAGCGGGTCGTGCAATTCTGCCAGCGCTACACCGAACGGGTCATGGTCTATGACGCCAAGGACTTCCCGATGGCGGGCATCGACGCCGAGATCCGCGCTATCGTCGCGCCCTACATCGTCGGCATCGCCGTGGAACGCATCGCCGCGCATCTCGCGGTCTGGCACCAGCAGCCACTGACAACGCGTCGCTACATGTGGAAAACGGAGTATTGAGATGGCCAGCCTGATCGCGGTCGGCGACAACACCCTGGACGTGTACCTGGACCAACACCTTGAATACCCAGGTGGCAACGCACTCAACGTCGCGGTGTTCGCCGCTCGGCTGGGGGCTCGCAGCGCCTACCTTGGCTGCGTTGGCAGTGATCGGTACGGCCAGTATTTGCTCGATTGCCTGCAACAGGAAGCCGTCGATGTGGCCCGCTGCAGCAGGCTGGACGGCGCCAACGGCTGGGCGTGCGTCGACAGCATCAACGGCGAACGGGTGTTTCTTGGCAGTGATCCGGGTGTGTGTCGCCAATTGCATCTGGAGGCTGACGACCTGGCCTATATCGCGACCTTCGCGCTGGCGCACAGCAGCCTCTATAGCGGCCTTGAGCACCAACTGGCGCAGATTCGCCAGGCCAGTGGCCGCCTGTCATTCGACTTCTCGGACAACTGGGTCGAGTTCGACTGGCAGGCGCTCATCCAGCAGGTCGACATTGCCTTTTTCTCGGCACCCGACCTGTCGTCAAGCGAGGCTCATGACCTGGCGCAGGCGATGCGCGCCAGGGGGCCGGCGGCGGTGGTCATCACCCGTGGCGCCCTGGGCGCTCTCGCGGTCGACGCCCAAGGCGTGCATGAGCAGCCCGCGCAGCCGTGCGCCTTCGTGGACAGCATGGGCGCCGGCGACGGTTTTATCGCGGCGTTCCTGCTCGCCTGGCAAGCCGGACACCCGCTTGCCGAATGCCTTTCCCGCGGCGTCGAACATGCCGGCCACGTGTGCGGCTGGGCCGGCGGCTTTGGCCATGGCCAGGCCGTCGACAGCGAGCGCGTCCAACAGCTCAAACACGCCTTGAACCTTCAAGGCTGAAGCCTGCTGCCCGGGCCAATGCCCGAGGCGGTTCCACCCATCTGTCGTGGATACCCTGTCGATGAAAAGATGTCTGATCGGTTTGATGCTCGCGGCCAGTCCGCTGATAACCTGGGGCGCCGGCGAACCCTTGCGTTTCGGGGTCGACCCCACCTACCCACCGTTCGAATCCAAGCAGCCGGACGGATCACTGACCGGCTTCGACATCGAGTTGGGCGAAAGCCTGTGCAGCGAGTTGCAACGCCGTTGCGTCTGGGTGGAAAACGCCTTCGACGGCATGGTCTCGGCCCTTAAGGGCAAGAAGTTCGACGCGATCCTCTCCGCCCTGTCGATCACTGAAGCACGCAAAGCCGAAATCGCCTTCTCCAATACCCTGTATGACACCCCGGCACGCTTGGTCGCCCCTGAAGGCAGCCCGTTGCAGCCGACGGCCGAATCCTTGCGGGGCAAGCGCATCGGTGTACAGCAGGGCAGCGTGTTCGAGGTTTATGCCAAGCGGATGTGGGGCCTCAAAGGCGTGGAAGTGGTGCCGTATCAAAGCAGCGACTTGACCTATTCGGACTTGATCAACGGTCGGTTGGATGCCGCGTTCGATGATGCGATTGCCGTCTCTGAAGGCCTGCTGAAGAAACCCATGGGCAAAGGCTTCGGCTATGCCGGCGAGGTGGTCAAGTCACCGGAGATCTTCGGCCCGGGCACCGGCATCGGTTTGCGTAAAAGCGACACAGCCCTGGCCGGCGAGATCAACCAGGCGCTGGAACGGATCCACCAGAACGGCACCTACGATCGCATCGCCAGAAAATACTTCGACTTTGACATCTCGCCCAAATAAACACCCGTGCGGAGCCTGAAAGCATGTTTCTCGAAGGGTATGGCTATCTGATTCTCCAGGGCGCGTGGCTGACCGTGCAGGTTGCCACGTGGGCCGCTTGCGTGGCCTTGCTGCTGGGCCTGCTCGGCGCCCTGGCGAAACTCTCGCCACTGGCGCCGCTGCGGCTGGCCGCGACGGTGTACACCACGCTGGTGCGCAGTGTGCCGGACCTGGTGCTGATGCTGCTGATCTATTACAGCGCGCAGATCGGACTCAACCAAGTCGCCGAAGCGTTTGGCCGTGAATCGTTGCAGTTGAACCCTTACGGCACGGCGATTGGTACCCTGGGCTTCATCTACGGTGCCTATTGCACCGAAACCTTTCGCGGCGCCTTCCAGGCCATCCCGTTCGGCCAGCTGGAAGCGGCGCGCGCCTATGGCATGAGCCATTGGCAAGTGCTGCGGCGCATTCGTCTGCCACAGATGATGCGGTTCGCATTGCCCGGCATTGGCAATATCTGGCAAGTGCTGTTGAAAAGCGCGGGCCTGATCTCGCTGCTGGGCCTCAACGACATGGTCCAGGTCGCCAAGCAGGCCGGCAATGCGACCTCAAGGCAGATGTTTTTCTACCTGGTGATCGCCGCGATATTCCTCGCCTTCGCGATCCTTTCAAGCCTGCTGCTCAAACAGCTGGAAAGGCGCTACAGCCCTGAACCGCAGCGGAGAATGTCATGATCGAGATACTCAAAGAGTTCGGGCCGAACTTCCTCTGGTCAGACGGTTACCGCTGGAGCGGCCTGGCTGTCACCTTATGGCTATTGGTGACGTCTGCCGTGCTCGGTTTGTGCGCGGCCATACCGCTGGCGCTGGTGCGCACCTACGGCAATCGCTGGCTGGCACTGCCGGTGCAGCTTTACACCCTGGTGTTTCGCGGCACGCCGCTGTTCGTGCAACTGCTGATCATCTACAGCGGCCTGGCGAGCCTGAGTTTGATCCGAGAATCGCCGAGCCTGTGGTGGTTCTTCCGGGACGGCATGCACTGCGTGATCCTGGCACTGGCCCTGAACACCTGCGCCTATACCATCGAGATTCTAGCCGGCGTGCTGCGCACTACCCCACGCGGCGAAATCGAGGCCGCGCTGGCGCTGGGCATGACCCGCAGCCAGGTATTCATCCTGGTGCTGATACCCAGCATGCTGCGCCGTGCACTCCCGGCCTACAGCAACGAAGTGATCTTCGTCCTGCACGCCACCGCCATCGCCTTTACCGCGACCGTGCCCGACATCCTGAAAATCGCGGCGGATGTCAACGCGGCCACGTTCAAAACGTTCCAGGCCTACGGCATCGCCGCCCTGCTCTACATGGTGCTGGCGTGCGCGCTGGTAGGCGTATTCAGATTGGCTGAGCGCCGGCTGCTGGCTTACCAACGTTGAACGGCGGGACACTCTGCCAGGGTGGCTAGAACTTGGGCCCGTCACCGGTGGCTTCAGCCAGGGTAGCCAGCGTCTCTTCCATGCGGGTTATCTCGTCTTGAAGCTTCTGGAAGACCAAGCGGAACGCGCCGTCTACGTCCACCGTTTGATGACCCCGCAGTGAGCCTGCTCGTTCTTCCTGCGCGCGCTCAAGCGCGGTCACGCTTTCCCGCAGCGCCAAGAGCTGGGCAAAGATCGCCGCGACTTGTTCCCGAGTATCAGTGTCGATGTTCATTTCGGCGTTTCCGCGCGGCTGGACGACACGGGGCGCAGCGTTGTTACCAGCGCGCGCAGGGTGTCCTTGTGGCCCTCAAGGCCTTCGCTCGCCAGTTCGTACTCTTTTACCGCGCCCGTTCGCCCGACAGCCTTGCTGCTTTGAATCTGCCGACCGAGCAGTAACTGCTTTTCGTGCATGGCGCGAATGGCCACCCACAGCGCTTCCTCGATCACGCCGTTCTGGCCATGAAACAACGCAGCCGAGGTATAGCTGTGGCCGGTATGGCAACGAAAGCGCGGCGGTGCGGCGCCCAGCTCCCATAACGAGCCGCCGCATTCCGGGCACGATACGCCCGAGACCTTGCCTATCGCGTCCAGGGCATAGGCCCCGCCTGAACTGAGGTCTTCAGTCAGATCGTTTTCAGTCGCGTAGGGCTCGATACGCTTGGGCTCCCCGGGCGCGTGCGCTTGGGGCGCGCGCTGCTGAACCAGGCGGCCAAGGGCGCTGCCCAGCTCATCGAGCGGCAAGCAAGCGTCCACCTCCACATGACGCAGGGCGTTCATCGGCATCGAGGGCGCTTCGGCTGTCTCGGGGTCCTGGACATACACCCTGCCCCCGTAAGCCTTGATCGCCTGGAGGCCGACCACGCCGTCGTCAAGCTCGCCGGTGAGGATCACGCCAATGGCTCCCTCTGCGTAGCTGATCGCAGCGGAGCGAAACATCGGGTCAATCGCAGGGCGGGAGTAATTTTCCTTGGCGCCGCGGACCAACTGCAGCGAGCCGCGCTTGATCAGCAGGTGCTGGTCCGGTGGCGCCACATAGACCCGGCCGTTCTTTGGGGTTTCTCCAGACAAGGCAAAGTCGATGTCCAATGAGCTCGCCTTAGCCAGCAGGCTCGGCAGCAGGCTGGGTTGATCGCCGATATGCATGGTGATGAACACCGCGGCCTGCAGATCGCTCGGCAGCTGGGCCAGCAATGTGCGCAATGCCATTAAACCGCCGCTGGAAGCGCCGATCACGATGATTTGGTCAACCGGGTTATCTTGATGCATCAGATATGTCCTTGCTGTGACTGTGCCGCCGGTGCACAGGTTGAAACTGCGGCCTCACGCTGAACATTTCGATAAGCCACGTACCTCGCGCGGTGCCATTGGGCGACCGTCTTGTTAGTTCTGATAGGTGTGCGGCCGGGAAGGTTCGGAAAAATTCACTGGACGTGGAGAACGCCCGTTCGACCGGCGCTTATCCATCGTCCCGGCCGCTGTGGGGCAGCGGCCGGAATGAGGCCGGCGGGCGCTTCGGATTTACAAAGGACCGTCAGTTGTCAGGATGCTCGCTCGCGACCGAATCGGCAGCATCCACATCGGACATGTCCTCTTCAAGAGGTGCCTCGTCGTCCGGCGGCAACGGGATATTGTCTTCATCACGCTCAGGATCATGCCCGGCTTCGTTAACGGGGGCGTTTTCATTGCTGTGCATATTGACTCTCCTTGCTGATGCTCGGGATATCCGCGCTTACACTTGAGAGACGGCACGCCATTCAGAGTGCCGGGCATTAGACGAATGGCCAAATAAAAAGCGCCGAACTGATTTTCTGTGGGAGCTGGCTTGCCTGCGATGCACATAGGTATCTACACATTTTGTAGTGAGCGGGCTTGGCGAATCGTCGCACCGCCCGCGCTGGGCTGCGAAGCCGCCCCAATAAAGACATCGCGCAGTTTCAGACAAACCCAATTCGCCTGGTTTGGGGCCGCTTCGCAGCCCAGCGCGGGGCAAGCCCGCTCACTACAGGGAATTGTCAGTCTCTGAAGGTTGGTAAAACAGGCATACCCAGTTGAACAAGCATAAAAAAGGGGGCCAACTGATTCCTCAGCCGCCCCCCTTGCTTAACCCTGCCTATACGGCAAGCTTCTTCAGCCGTTCAACGTAAGCCCCGGATAACTGCGCACCGGCAGCTTGTGCCTCTTTGGTTGCTGCCGTGCAAGCTGCGTCTGCACCTGTGCAACCGCCTCCAACACCCGCTGCGCCCACTGCTTGTCTTGCGGGTCCACCACCACCACGCGAAACCCGTGATCGACCCCCTCAAGCTGCACACCCTCGGAATCATCGACATGCAAGTCGATGTCGAATGCCGGCGGGAATTTCGACGGGGTGCTCGACAGCCCACGGTCCGTAAGGGCCTGGTTGTGCCGCACGCTGTTGACCACACCGTCGACGTGGATGCCGTACAACAACAACCAACGACGGATGTAGGACGGGGTGCGGCCGGACGAGGTGTAGACCCACACGCTGCAGCCCTGGCGCCGCAACTCACGGGTCAAGGCGCGGGTTCCGCTGCGCAGCGGTTCGCCCAGCCAGCGGTGCACACACGCCGGCAGACGGCTGTGTTCGGTCGCACTGTGGTGGAGCTGGCAAGCCAGCGTGTCATCGATATCGAACGAGATACGAATGCGCTGGCGCTTGAACGCATGCTTGAGCGTGCCGAGCATATCAATAGCCACCTTGATAAACGGGTGCCGGGGTGTCGCCCAGGAAAAATTCCCTTGGATCAGGGGCGTTATCTTCCAGGAACGCGGCATATTTCTTCTTGATCTTGGGCAATTCGTACAAAGCCTTGACGCCATGCTTGGCGGAGTTGCGTATGACCGAGGACGGGTTGAAGTAGCCCTCGGCGTTGTCCAGCGTCAGTACAAACGGTGGCAACCCCGCGCGCATCAGCAGGTAGCTGACGATCAGCGAACCGCTGCGGTGATTACCTTCAATGAACAACTGCGGCTTGCTGAGGACGCGCACGTAGACCCCGGCGGCGCGCTTCCACACCGATTCATCGTGGTGCTTGCAGTACCAGTTGTACAAATCCTTGATGCCACCTTCGACATTGTTGAAAAAATGCACTTCGGTCGCGGCCAGGTGCTGGGCGTATTCCTGCCGGCGCTGCGGGTCTTTGCCGCAGAGCACGGTGGCATTGATCTCCAGCATCAGGTTCAGTTGCTGCAGGTCGAACAAGTCGACTCCGCGCGCGACATACTCGTCAATCAGGGCGTAGCCTTCAAGCACATTGTGCAACACCTCGTCTGTCAGCGGGTCGCGTGGCTCGGTAAAGTCCCGGCTGAGCTGGGCAAAACGGCCCTGTACCTTACGCAGTGCGCGTTCGATCGCGAGCAAATCAAGACGACGTGTTGCAGTCATTGGCAATCCTGAGAAACGGTGGATGGGCGGATCAGCTGAACTTGCCGCTGATGTAGTCCCCGGTCATTTGTTCGCGCGGGTTTTCGAAGATCTGCGCGGTGGGGCCCATTTCCACCAGATAGCCGGTACGGGTGCCCTGGGAGATATCCACCGAGAAAAACGCGGTGGTATCGGCCACGCGAATGGCCTGCTGCATGTTGTGGGTCACCAGCGCGATGGTGTAGTCCTTCTTGAGCTCGACCATCAGTTCCTCTACGCGGCGCGTGGCAATCGGGTCAAGCGCCGAGCAGGGTTCATCGAGCAGCAACACCTCAGGCTCGGTGGCGATGGCGCGGGCGATGCACAGGCGTTGCTGCTGGCCGCCGGAAAGCGACAGGCCGCTGACCTTGAGCTTGTCCTTGACCTCATCCCACAACGCGGCGCCCTGCAGGGCGTGCTTGACGCGGTCACCCAAGTCACCCTTGTAGCGATTGAGGCGCAGGCCAAAGGCCACGTTGTCGAAGATGCTCATCGAGAACGGGTTCGGCTGTTGGAACACCATGCCGATGTAACGGCGTACGACCACCGGATCAACGCCCTTGCCGTACACGTCCTGGCCGAGGAAATGTACATGGCCTTCGAAGCGAAAGCCCTTCACCAGGTCATTCATGCGGTTGAGGCTACGCAGTACGGTGGATTTGCCACAGCCGGACGGGCCGATGAAGCCGGTGATCTTGTTTTTCTCGATCGGCACATGGCTATCACGCACCGCCATGAAGTTGCCGTAGAAAATCTTGTCCAGCTTGCAGTCCATGACCACAGGTGCCTGGGTGATAAACGGAGCGGCTATTTGCGCAGATGACGTGTTCAAAATTCAGTTGCTCCCGTTCTTAGTACTTGGGCTTGCCGAAAATACGGCTCACGATATTCACGACCAGCACGATCATTACCAGCACCAACGAGGCCGCCCAGGCGAGCTCGAGCTGGTTGTCGAAGGGCATGCCGGAGAAGTTGTAAATCAACACGGCAAGGGAGGCCGTCGGATTCATCACCGCCAGGTTGCCGTCGTGGTAGATCCAGTAGTTGCTGAACAGCGCGGTGAACAACAGCGGTGCGGTTTCGCCGGCGGCGCGCGCCACGGCGAGCATGACGCCCGTGAGGATTGCCGGCATGCCGGTGGGCAGGACGATTTTCCAGATCACTTGCGAGCGGGTGCAGCCCATGCCGTAGGCGGCGTCCTTCATGATCTTGGGCACCATCTTCATCGACTCTTCAGCCGTGAGCACCACGATCGGCAGCATCAATACCGCCAGTGCGATGCCGCCGGCAGGCGCCGAGTAGGTCCCGGTGGTCATCACCACCAAAGCGTAGGCAAACACGCCCGCCAGGATCGACGGCAAGCCGGTGAGCATCTTGGCGGCGAAGCGTGAAGCGTTCGCCAGTTTGCTGTCCGGCCCCAGCTCAGCCAGGAACACGGCGGCCAGGATACCGACCGGCACCGCGATGGCGGCCGCGATACCGACCATGACGAACGTACCCGCCATGGCGTTGCCGAAGCCACCGCCGGTCTCGAACCCGGTCGGTGGCAATTCGGTGAACACTTCCAGGCTCAGGCGAGCGCCGCCGCGGGTGATCAGCATGTACAGCACGGAAATCAGCGGCACGCTGGCCAGCAGTGCGCCGAACCACACCAGGCTGGTCAGCACCAGGCTACGCAGGGCGCGGCCTTCGAACCGGCGCTGCAGGCTCGGCATGGCGGTGATTGGGGAAGAGAGGTCAGTCATTGTTTAGTCCCCCGCTGGGCGTAGACCATGATCATCGAACCGATGATGTTCACCAAAAGCGTGATGAACATCAGCACCAGTGCGGCGTACATCAGTACCTCGATCTCGTTCGGGCCGGCTTCGGGGAAGTTCAGCGCCAGCAAGGCCGCCAGGGTATTGGCCGGTGCAAACAGCGACAGGGAAATATTGTTCGCGTTGCCCACCAGCATGGCCAGGGCCATGGTTTCACCCAGTGCGCGGCCCAGGCCGAGCACCAGGGAACCGAAGATGCCGGTGGCGGCGGATGGCACCATCACCTTGAGAATCGCTTCCCAATGGGTGGTGCCCATGCCGTAGGCGGCTTGCTTGGTTTTCATCGGCACGCCCGTGAGGGCGTCCTGGGAAACGGCGGCGATGGTCGGCAGAATCATGATCGCCAGTACCAACGCGGCCGGCAGCAGGCCCGGTCCACTCAGGGAGGTGCCGAAAAACGGGATCCAGCCAAGCTCGCTGTTCAGCCACGCCGTCAGCGGGCGAATCGCCGGAATCACCACATAGATCCCCCACAGGCCGTAAACGACGCTGGGGATGGCGGCGAGCAACTCGACGATGGTGCGAAACACTGCAGCCAGCTTGGCCGGTAAAAAGTCCTGAGTCAGGAATATCGCCATGCTGACGCCAAAGAAACCTGCGATCAGCAACGCGATGAAGGCACTGTACAGCGTGCCCCAAATCGCCGGCAGAATGCCGTATTTGCCTTGGTTCACATCCCAGACACTGCCCAACAGCACATCAAAGCCGTGCTTTTCCATGCCGGGAAGTGCCTTGCGCCCTACTTCGAACACCAGCGCGAAAACCAGCGCCAGTATCAGCACCACACCGATGCGTGCAAGGGCACGGAAGGTGCGGTCAACCACAAAGTCCTTCGTGGACGGTGGCCGGCACGCAGAGTCCGGGTTAACCGGTACGACAAAAGGTGAGTTCATTGGCTGATTCCGGAACAAGGGGGGAACGCTTCCGGCATGGCGGGCAAGCCCACGCCGGGAGCGGCCTGGCAAGCCTTACTGAATGTTGGCGGAAGCTTTGCGAACCTGGTCGACAACCGATTTGGGCAGCGGGATGTAACCCATCGAGTCGGCAATTTTCTGACCTTCGGTCAGGCTGTACTCGACCATTTCACGCATGGCCTTGGCTTTGGCCGGGTTGCCGTTGTTCTTGCGGAAGATCATCCAGGTATAGGAAGTGATCGGGTAGGACTTGGCGCCATCCGGATCCGGCAGCCAGGCCACCAGGCTTTCCGGCATCTTCACCGCAGCCAGGGCTTCAGCACCGCTTTCGGCGTTTGGCACCACGTAGTGACCAGCCTTGTTCTGCAGTTGGGCGAAGTCGACCTTGGCCAGCTTGGCGAAGCCGTACTCGATGTAACCGATAGCGCCTGGGGTCTGGCGCACGGTGGCGGTCACGCCATCGTTTTTCGGCGATTTGATGAACTTGTCGCTGGCTGGCCAGTTGACGGTGTTGCCTTCACCCAGGTCCTGTTTGAACGCAGGGTTGATGGCCGACAGGTGCTTGGTGAACACCGCTGTGGTACCGCTGGAGTCTGCACGCACCACAACGGTGATAGGCATGTCAGTCAGTTTCAGCTCAGGGTTGGCCGCGACGATCTGCGGGTCGTTCCACTTGGTGATCTTGCCCAGGAAGATGTTGGAGTACACCTCGCGCGGCAGCTTCAAGCCTTTTGGGCTGCCCGGCAGGTTGTACGCCAGAACGATTTCGCCCGCGGTCATCGGCAGCAGTTGCACGCCTTCGGCAACCTTGGCGATGTCTTCGTCTTTCATTGCCGAGTCACTGGCGGCGAAGTCGACGGTTTTGTTCAGGAAGTCCTGCACGCCCGCGCCACTACCTTTGGATTGGTAGTCAACCGTGACGCCTTCTGCCTTCTTGCTGAAGTCTTTGAACCAGGTGAGGTAGATCGGAGCCGGGAAACTTGCGCCAGAACCTGTCAGGCGGACGTTTTCCGCCGCAAATACCGAGGTGGCACTCAAAGAAACCGCAACGGCGATTGCAGCAGACTTCATCAGACGTTTCATTAAGGAGAATCCTAGTGATTTCGGGCTCGGCAACTCTGCAACAATCTTGTTACGGTTTTATGAACGTGCAGTGGCAAAACGCCCGGTTGTCGCCCTCCTCCCTCGCGATCAGGCGATTCGGTGTAATTGGTTGGTAACAAAATGCGTCTATGACTTGGCCATCCCCACCACGCGAGTTCCGCCCATGTCCTCTGTAGAAGACGCCTTGATGCAGCGCATTCACCGTGAATTGCTTGATCACAGTGATGAGGAGTTGGAACTGGAACTGTCCGAAGACGGGCACGACCTGAACACACTGTTCGATGAGCATGTCGGTGAAAGCCGCGAAAAAGCCGCGCGCAGGATTTATTTCAGCGAGCTGTTCCGCCTGCAGGGCGAGCTGGTGAAATTGCAAAGCTGGGTGGTCAAGACCGGCCACAAGGTGGTGATCCTGTTCGAGGGGCGTGATGCCGCCGGCAAGGGCGGCGTGATCAAGCGCATCACCCAGCGCCTGAACCCCAGGGTCTGCCGGGTGGCCGCCCTGCCCGCGCCGAATGACCGTGAACAGACGCAGTGGTATTTCCAGCGCTATGTCTCACACCTGCCGGCCGCCGGTGAAATCGTGCTGTTCGACCGCAGTTGGTACAACCGCGCCGGCGTCGAGCAAGTCATGGGGTTCTGTAATGACGACCAGTACGAAGAATTCTTCCGCACCGTGCCGGAGTTCGAACGTATGCTCGCCCGCTCCGGTATCCAGTTGATCAAGTACTGGTTTTCGATTTCCGACCAGGAACAGCACCTGCGCTTTCTCAGCCGCATTCACGACCCGCTCAAGCAGTGGAAGCTGAGCCCCATGGACCTGGAGTCACGCCGGCGCTGGGAAGCCTATACCAAGGCCAAGGAAATCATGCTCGAACGCACCCACATCGCCGAAGCGCCCTGGTGGGTGGTGCAGGCTGACGATAAAAAGAAAGCACGGCTCAACTGTATCAGCCACCTGCTCGGGCAGATGCCTTATGAAGAAGTCGAACTGCCGGTGATCGAACTGCCGCAGCGCGAGCGGCAGGAGGATTACTCGCGCAGCCCGACGCCGCCGGAGCTCATTGTGCCGCAACTCTACTGATCCAGAGCTCTCGACATGCTGTAGTGAGCGGGCTTGCCCCGCGCTGGGCGGCGAAGCCGCCCCAATCGGATCGCCGCGGTCTGTCAGATAGAACCGGATCGACGGGTTTTGGGGCGGCTTCGCCGCCCAGCGCGGGGCAAGCCCGCTCACTACAGCGATAGCGCAGGATTAAAATGTGAGCGCTACATCGGCGCGCTGCTGACAACTCTCAGCGCCAGCCCCTCATAGGCATCCAGCGTAATGGTGAATTCGCCTTCGGCGGTCAAATCCCCCTCGACCCGTTCGTTGATGATGTCCACCACCATCCCCGCAGCAATATCGGGCAGGTGCAGCGTCTCGGTGATTGGCGTAGCGCCAAAATTCAGCGCGGTAATTTGTGTGCCCTTCCCGGCCGGCAACTCATGCACCATCACCAACAACCCAGGATTCTCCACCTCCGGCACCTGAATCTGGCGGCTGGCGGCGATATCGTAGGCCCGGCGTACGGCGAGGATTTTCTGTAGCTGCGAGGCAAACGATTCGGGATCCTGCAACTGGCTGTTCAGGCTGCCGTAGAGGCTTTTCGAGCGTGGCATGTGACCGGCCGAAAGCTCAGCGTCCGGGTTCAGCTCCACCAGGTCATACGCGCCGCGATGAATCCAGCGCGTATCGCCGTCCTGCATCAGGTGCTCGACCTCTTCGGCCGCCAACGGCAGCGCGCCCACCAAGTCCCAGCCGGACAAGGCAAACACGCCGGGCTGCATGGCGTTGTACATCACCAGCAGCAAATGGATCTGGCGGATCTGCTGGATATCCGCCGGTGTGATCGCTTCCAGGTCACGAATGCCCAGCGCCGCCGTGATGATGCTGGCGGTGGTGCACGACACGCCATTGGTCACGAATTTGAGGTTATACGGCGCATGTTCGCCGGTCAGGCGCTCGTACATCTGTTCGCGAATGTGCTCACGCAGGATATTGCCGGGGAAGGTCTGGCCCTGGTAAAGGAAGGTATCGTGGGCGTGCAGCGTCCAGAAGTGCACCAGTTCCAGGGTCAATTCGTCGTGGTTCTGCAACGCATGGATCAGCGAGCCGGGGTCGATGCCCTGCCGGTGCATTTCGCGCAGCATCAAGCGCAGGAACTCGGCATCGCCCATCAGCAGCGCGTGCTGGTAGGCGGGACGGGTGATGAAGTCGTAGGACAGGTCGGCGCCGCCATGGGACATCGAAGCAATGTCATCCACGGTGAGGTTCAATTCCTGGAAGCTGAAACCGCCGGCCTTGCGGATCGCCCCGCCGAGCAACTGGTTGCCGGTGATCGACAGCGGATGGCTTTCGGACCACGCGGTGCCATCCAGCTTGCGTTCCACACCGAGGAAACCGTTGGCGTCCAGGCGCAGGATCTTCGCGCCCATCACGTCGATGGCATGCAGCGCATCGCCGATGATCATCTGCTGCGCGGCGAAGGTGGGGTCCAGCCAATTCAGTGACGGCTGGCCCTCTTTGAAATAATGCAGGTACACCCAGCGCCGTGGTTTGCCGTCCACGCCCACCACGACGTCGGTGGCGCTCCAGTCGGTTTCCTTGACGCCGGGTTCGAAGAAAATCACCCGCTGCAATTGGCCGACGATGTAGTGCTTGTCGCGCAACGCATCGACCTGCAGCGGGCTGAGGTTCTGCGCATCGCGCCCCTCGGCGACCTCGGGCAGCAGCGGCCAGTCTTCTTCACGGATTTCGACCATGTGGTAGAGGCCGGGGTAGTCCTCATACGCCATCTCGGCCAGGCGAAAGTCCGCGCCTTTGCCGGTGTGGGACGGGATCACATCATCGATGATCACCGCGTTGTGCGCCGCCGCCATGCGTGTCAACGCCTGCAACTGCGCCTCGGTGCCCAGCTGTGGGTCGATTTCGAAACTGATGCGGTCGAAGTTACCGTCGATGGTCGGCGTATGTCGGGTACCGTTCAGGCCGCCGGACTTTTTCAACGGGCCGTTATGGATGCCCTGGATGCCGATCTTCGACAAGGCGTGCCACAGCGCTTCATCCCCCAGCGCCTCCAGTACCGTGCCGCCCTCGCGGGTCACGATCGACGCCGGGTAGGCGGTGAACCACACCGACGACAACGCCGACGCATCGCGCGGCCGGGTTTGCGCGTAAGGCTGCTGCCACAACCGGCCCTGCCCCGAATAGAGCTTGGCCCGCTGGCGTGCCGCATGCAGCATCGATTGTTCCACCAGCCAGTTCACATGGTTGTTTTCAGCCGCCGTCATAAGCTTGGTACCTGTCGTCGAATGCATTACTCGTGAACATATGAGGGTTGTGTGGCGCATTCGTTGCATTGCGATATTGCTGCCCTGAGACGGACCGTAGTGAGCGGGCTTGTCCCGCGCTGGGTGGCGAAGCCGCCCTAACCGAGTCGCCGCCGAATGACAGATAAACCGAGTCGCCTGGTTTGGGGCGGCTTCGCCCCCCAGCGCGGGACAAGCCCGCTCACTACAAAACACGAGTGTTTAGCAGGTGTCCCGATACTGCCTCGGCGTAAACCCCGTCGACGCCTTGAACTGGCGACTGAACGCGCTGTGATCGGTATAGCCGCACTGCAACGCGACTTCGGTAATCGGCATGCCGGTCTGCAACAACCGATGGGCCTGCTCCAGGCGCACTTTCTGGATCATCTGCCGGGGCGTGAGGTGGAACACGCGTTTGCAGTAACGCTCCAGCTGCGCCACGGAAATCCCGGCGATATGCGTCAATTCACCCAACGTGACGCGGCGGTTGAAGTGCGCGCGGATGTGTGCGTCCACGGCAGCCAGGCGCGGGTACGCCGGGTGGCTTTCGCTGGCGGTTTGCAGGTCGACGGAAATACCGGCCAGGCCGATGATGGCGCCGCTGTGGTTGTACAACGGCCATTTGTGGGTCAGGCACCAGCCCGGTTCGCGAGTGCCATAAAGGTGCAGTTCCAGCTGGTCTTGCAGCATAAAGCCCTGCTCCAGCACGCGCCGGTCCTGCTCGGTGTAGCCCGGCCCCAGTTGCGCGGGAAACACTTCGGCGCTGGTCTTGCCCAGCAGCGGCTGCAGGTGCTTCAGGCCACAGCGTTGCACCAGGGTGAGGTTGGCGAGCACATAACGCGCCTGGGTGTCCTTGATGAAAATCGCCGCGTTGGGGATCACATCCAGCATTGGCAACAGCTGTACGACACCGGCCAATAGCTGCTCGAGGGAGTGAGGGCGATTCGCCTCGCTCCCTTGGCAAAGGGTCGCAAACGCGCTCTGCATCATGACGGTCGATTCCCACGGATGGCCTTGACGCCTAGCAGATTGCCCGATGCCCAGAGCACTGTCGAGCAATGAAAACTGTGCTGATTTCGTCATCGATACACGCAAAAAACATCAATCGCGCCGCCCTCCATGGGCTCACTCTAGGCCTATCCAATCACTCACAAGTGAGCGTCTTATGAAACGGCTGCACGTGATCGACTCCCACACCGGCGGCGAACCGACGCGCCTGGTGATGACCGGCTTTCCGGCCCTGCACGGCGCCACCCTTGCCGAGCGGCTGGCGAACCTGCGCAGCGAGCACGACCCCTGGCGCCGCGCCTGCCTGCTGGAACCGCGCGGCAATGACGTGCTGGTTGGCGCGCTGTACTGCGAGCCTGTCACCCCCGGCGCGGTGTGCGGCGTGATTTTCTTCAACAACGCCGGCTACCTCGGCATGTGCGGTCACGGCACCATTGGCCTGGTGGCGTCCTTGCACTACTTGGGTCTCATCCAGCCCGGCGTGCACACCATCGACACGCCCGTCGGCCCGGTGGCGGCGACGCTGCACGAAGACGCCAGCGTGACCTTGCGCAATGTGCCTGCCTACCGTTTTCGCCAACAGGTGCAGGTAGATGTGCCGGGCCATGGCGTGGTCCACGGCGACATCGCCTGGGGCGGCAACTGGTTTTTCCTGGTGTCGGAGCACGGCCAGGTCTTACAGATGGACAACGTCGACGCCCTGACCGAATACACCTGGGCCATGCTCCGGGCCCTCGAAGCCCAAGGCATCCACGGTGAAGACGGCGCGCTGATCGACCATATCGAACTGTTCGCCGACGACGACCTGGCCGACAGCCGCAACTTCGTGATGTGCCCCGGCAAGGCCTACGACCGCTCGCCCTGTGGCACCGGCACCAGCGCCAAGCTGGCCTGCCTGGCGGCCGATGGAAAACTGGCGCCCGGCGCAACCTGGGTCCAGGCCAGCATCACCGGCAGCCAGTTCACCGGCCGTTATGAATGGGACGGCGAGCGCATACGGCCGTTCATCACCGGCAGCGCCTACATGACCGCCGACAGCACCTTGCTGATCGACGAACGCGACCCTTTCGCCTGGGGCATTGGCGCCCCGGCCCTGCTGAACTGACTCGAGGAGTAACGACAATGAACAACAACATTTTCACCGGCTGCATCCCCGCCCTGATGACGCCGTGCACCCTTGATCGCAAGCCGGACTTCGACGCACTGGTCGCCAAGGGTCGCGAGTTAGTCGATATCGGCATGAGCGCCGTGGTGTATTGCGGCTCCATGGGCGACTGGCCGTTGCTGACTGAAGCCGAGCGCCAGGAAGGTGTCGCGCGCCTGGTAGCGGCCGGTGTGCCGACCATCGTCGGTACGGGGGCGGTCAACAGCCGCGAAGCGATTGCCCATGCAGCCCACGCCGCCAAGGTGGGCGCCAGCGGTTTGATGGTGATTCCGCGCGTGCTGTCCCGTGGCGCATCCGCCACTGCGCAAAAGGCCCACTTTTCGGCGATCCTCAAGGCCGCGCCGAACCTGCCGGCGGTGATCTACAACAGCCCCTACTACGGCTTCGCCACCCGCGCCGACCTGTTCTTTGAGCTGCGCCGCGAACACCCGAACCTCGTTGGCTTCAAGGAGTTCGGCGGTGCTGCGGACCTGCGCTACGCAGCGGAACACATCACCTCCCAGGACGACAGCGTCACCCTGATGGTCGGCGTCGACACCCAGGTGGTGCACGGTTTCGTCAATTGCAACGCCACGGGGGCTATCACCGGTGTCGGCAACGCACTGCCCCGGGAAGTCCTGCAACTGGTGGCGTTGAGCAAGCAAGCCGCCAAGGGCGATGTCCAGGCCCGGCGCCAGGCCCGTGAACTGGAGGCCGCGCTGGCCGTGCTGTCGTCATTCGATGAAGGCTGCGATCTGGTGCTGTATTACAAGTACCTGATGGAGCTTAACGGCGACCAGGGCTACAGCGTGCACTTCAACGAAACCGACGTGCTCAGCGAGGCCCAGCGCCGCTACGCCCAGAGCCAGTACGCGCTGTTTCGCCAGTGGTACGCCGACTGGTCGGCGCAACACACTAACCACGCAGAAGCCTAGGCCGTGGCCGAGCGCGATATCGTCGTGGTGGGCGCCGGCATTATTGGCGTGGCCTGCGCGTTGCAACTGGCGCGCCAGGGCCGGCAGGTGGTGGTGCTCGACCTGCAGGAACCCGGCATGGGTGCGTCCTATGGCAACGCGGGGCATCTGGCGACCGAGCAGGTGTTCCCGATTGCCGACCTGTCGATCCTCAAGCGCTTGCCCCGCATGCTGCTCGACCCCATGGGCCCGCTGCGCCTGGACTGGCGATACCTGCCGCGCGCACTGCCGTGGTTCCTGCGCCTGCTCATGAACCTGCGCCCGGCGAACTACCGGCGCACGGTCGTGGGGCTGCGCGCGCTCAATGAAGGCAGCCTGGGCGCATGGCAACGCCTGTTGCACAGCATCGGCCGCGCCGACTTGTTGCGTGAGGATGGCTCGCTGCTGGTGTATGAGCGGGCGCAGTCACGGCCAGCCCTGGAGGCCTTGCAACAACGCATGCAACAGCAGCAGGTGCCCGTGGCGTTCTGGTCCGGCGATGCCATACGCAAGGCAGCACCGCAGTTGAGCGACAACCTCCAGGGCGGGCTGTTTTTCCCTGGCACCGGTCACTTCCTCGACCCTTACCATGTGGTACGCGAACTGGTCCGGGCAGCCGAGGCCAGTGGCGTGCAATTTCTCAAGCGCCATGTGCTGGAGGGTCGCGTGGGGGAACACGGCGTGTCGCTCGTCACCGACCAGGGCCCGTTGAGCGCACGCCAGGTGCTGATTGCCTGCGGTGCCCACTCGGCCAAGCTCACTGCCGCACTGACCGGCAAAACGGTGCCCTTGGACACCGAGCGCGGCTACCACCTCATGCTGCCCCGCGAATCTCATCGCCTGCCGTTTGCCGTCACCTCCCTGGAACGAAAATTCATCATGACCCCCATGACCGACGGCCTGCGCCTGGCCGGCACGGTGGAATTCGCAGGCCTTGCGCGCCCAGCGAACATGCAGCGCGCCTGGCAGTTACACCGGTTGAGCCAGGGGCTGTTTCGCGAGAACCTTAGCGCCCAAGGGGCAACACCCTGGATGGGGTTCCGGCCGTCATTGCCGGATTCGTTGCCGGTGATTGACCGGGTGTGTGACGACAAGGTGCTGCTTGCGTTCGGGCACCAGCACCTGGGGTTGACGCAGGCGGCGGTGACGGCGGAGTGGGTCGGGGAGTTGGCGAATGGCGGCCAGGCGCTCATGCCATATCGCCTGGATCGGTTCTGATAAAACCGGACCGTTGTTTATTCGGGGTGTTGGGCGGCGGCATTGAACAGTGCATCGGCCATTGCTTCTATGTCATCGCCCATGCACAGCTTTTCCAGCCAACCCGCGGGAATACCTTGCACACCATAATGCGCACCGGCCAATTGGCCAACGATGGCCCCCGTGGTGTCCGCGTCATCGCCCAGGTTAGCGGCCGTCAAGACGGCGTCGGCGAAGCTGTCTGTGTGCTGCACGCACCACAGCGCGGCCTCCAGCGACGCCACGGCGTAGCCGCTGCCCGTGATGTCCGTGCGGGGTTTATCGCAATACTCCCCCTGGGCTATCGCCACGACTTTGGGGGCAGTCAGGCCGGCGCATGAGACCTTCAACAGTTGCTCCTTGGTCGCCCCCTTCAAGGCGTTGCCGATTGCCCGCGCCAGCACGACGCAGCACTCGATTGCTTCTTGGGCGCCGTGGGTGGTACGGGAACTCTGACGGGAAAAATCGTCGACCCGTTGAAGATCTGCAAAGTAAAACAGCACGACCGGCGCCAGACGCATCATCGAACCATTGCCGGCGGAAAAAGGCTGCGTTGAACCTGCAAACGGATCACCGTGCGCCTCAAACTCCGCCAGCGCCGTGCGTACGGTCATGCCGATATCAAAGCACTCCCCGGTGGAGCTCAAGTAGCCCCACTTCCACCAGTTCAGATAGCGTCCCATCTGGTCGGCGGCATCAAACCCACCTTTACGTATCAGGCTTTCGGCCAGGCACAGCGCCATCGACGTGTCATCCGTCCATTGGCCGGGTTTCAGGCTGAACGGCCCTCCTCCGACCATATCGGTCACCGGCGTGAAGCTGCCGCGCGGCATGAATTCGACGGTGGTGCCTACCGCATCGCCACACGCCAGGCCCAGCAGGCTACCGCGATAACGATCCAACAGCGTGAGCGACATGGGGGCTTCCTTGAAAAAGTGAGCAGTCGGAATGTTACTTCACCAACCGCTTTTCCTTGGAGAGGCGATAGCCGAAATACGACATTCTGAATCGATTTTTTACCGAGCGCGAAAAATCAGAAGCGTCCGACAAAGCATGTAGGACCGGCTCTCTAGCTTTATTCGACGTCTCTGGAATGGGGCTTGCAGACAAGCCGCGGCGTACTGTTCGTGCATACGTCCAACGGACTGATCCGCAAGCTTGCCTGCATTAAACATCACGTGACGATTGCGCGCGCCTCGCTGGAAAGCGCAGCAGTTAAATCAGAAGCGGCCCCTCCCGCACGAGACCGCTTCGATGAGAAAACAACTTACTACCGCCACAGCCAGCGCGTGGTGCTGGGTTGGCAAACTGACGCCACCGCTGACATCACTGGCATCTTTGCCCCGCACATCGCTGCTGGATGCTTTTCATGCACGAATCAAAGGTCCACTGATTCTGGTGGTCGCACCCGCCGGATACGGCAAGACGACGTTGCTGATGCAGTGGCGCCAAGCGCTCTTGTCGGCAACTACGCCCGACGTCGTTGCCTGGCTGTCATTGGACGAGGCCGACAGTGACCCCCATCGTTTCCTGTCCTATCTGATCCTGACGCTCGACCGTGCGGGACTGGATCTCGGGCACCTGCCCCGGCTTGCCCACGACCAGTCGCTGGATGCCCAACCGCAACGCACGATCACTGCCCTGCTCCATGCGCTTGCCAGGGAAAACAGGCAAGTCACGCTGTTCCTTGATGACTACCACGCGGCGGCCAACCCTGAACTCGACACCCTGGTACAGGCGCTGCTTGAGCAGGCTGCACCCTGGCTGGAATGGGTAGTCGCTACGCGCATCCGCCCTGACTGGCCGCTCGCGCAGTGGAAGGCCAATGGCTGGGTGCATGAGGTGTCGGCAAACGCCTTGATGCTAACCCAGGCGCAAACCGCAGCGATATTGGGCCCCGATATACCGCCCGTCGAGCTCGCTCATCTGTATGAAAAAACCGAGGGTTGGCCAGTAGCCGTGCAGTTGGCACGCCTGTGGCGGGCCAACTGCAATCCGTCGCTGCGCGAACTCACTGCGTTCTCGGGCCGCGTCACCGATATCGCCGACTACCTGACGGGGCAAGTGGTGCGGCGTCTGCCGGCCGAGTGCCAGGCTTTTTTGCGCGACATGGCCCTGCTGGAACGCTTCAATGCCGAATTGGCTGATGCGGTGCGTGGCCGCCACGACAGCGCACGGTTGTTGATGCAACTGGCCCACCTCGATGCCTTGCTGGTGCCGCTGGATGCCGGCCGTCAGTGGTTTCGCTATCACCGGTTGCTGCAGGACTTTCTCAAGCAGAGCATTGATGCCAGCGCCGCCAGGGACATTCACTATGCGGCAGCCCATTGGCTGGCTGAAGAGAAGGATTGGATTCAGGCGATCACCTATGCGCTGCGCGCCCGTGACAAGCGCTTGGCGGTGAGCCTGGTGGTACGCGCCGGCAGCTGGAAAGTGGTGCTCTACAACGGCATCCGTTACGCCCAAAGCCTGCTGCAACAGTTCGACGAGCACACCCTGGCTGCCGAGCCGGAGCTTCTGCTGCTCCAGGCGTACTTGCACGCCAAGCTGGGCGAGCATGCGCTTGCCGGCCAGTTACTCGACCTGGTGCAGGGCCACATTCAACAGGATCGACGCCTTGCGGCAGACTTTCATGTCGTCCGGACCCTCGCCTGCGCCTATGTGGATCGCTTTGACCTGCCCCGCTACGATGGCGTACCAGATGATGACTTGCTGGCCGCCGGCACGCTGGAGTGTGTGTATGCGCTGCAGGCGCTGAACCAGGGGCAACCGGCGTTGGCGCTGCAGATCATTCGTTCGGCGCACATCAAGATGCGCCTGATGGCCAGCCCACGCGGCGAGCACTATTGCCGGATCCATGAGGCACAAGTGCTGGCGTTGGCGGGTGACGTTCGTGCATCCGCGCAGGTGGTCGAAAATGCATTGACCGTTGCCGTCGACCAATTCGGCAATGAGAGTTCAGTGCGGGCCCTGGTGGGGTGCCTCAAGGCCCGGCACTTGTATTGGCAAGGCGCCTGGGTCGAAGTGATGCCTTGGTTTCGTGACGGCTGGGCCTCGCTTAGCCACACAGACGGTTGGCTGGATATCGCGGCGGCCACTGCCGAAGTGGCGTGGCGCACGGTGCTGCGAACCCAGGGGATGCAACCGGCGTTGCTCGAACTGGAGCATGCTGCACAGCTCGCTGACGCGCGTAAGTGGCAAAGGCTGGCGCAACTGGTCAGCGCCTGGCGTGTCGACCTGTTGGTGCAAGCCGGATTCCTGCCCCAGGCACGCCGGGAAGCGTTCGCTGCGCACCTGGAAAAGGCGGCGGACGATCCCAAGGATTGGCGCAACCAGGAAGCATCGATGCTCGCATTGGCCAGGCTGCAGTTCGCCTCGGGCGCCTCGGGTGCTGCCCTCAATCGACTTGCACAGGGCGCTTGTGCCCTGCAGCAGCGCGGTTTGCAGCTGCCAGCCTGGCGCTTGCAGGTGCTGAGTCTGGCAGCCTACGGCAAAGGGCATCCGCTTGAGCAGAACACCACGCTCGCATCGATCCCGGAGCCGCTATTACCCGGCCTGTTGCTGGAGGCCGGGCCCTGCTTGCTGCCTGCGTTGGAAGCCTGCGTCGATTCGCCCATTTGCCTGGCGCCCGTCATTACCCGATTACGCGGATGGCGGGCCCACCCCGTTCGCCCACGCATGCCGTTCAGCGCCAAAGAAACGCAAATCCTGTCGTTGCTTGCCCAAGGCCAATCGAACAAGACGATCGCCCAAGGCATGGATATTTCCGAGAACACCGTGAAATTTCACCTCAAGCACATATTTGCCAAGTTAGGCGTGGAGAACCGAACGGCGGCGATGGCGGCTGCATTGCGCCTGGGTGTTGTCACTCCCTCGCACTGAGTCATCCCCCTACCCGCATGGGTAGTCCCCACGCGCCATGTCGCCCGGACCTACCCGCGCTGCGTGTAGCCGTCGGCAAACGGCGCGCCCTAGCATCTCCAACACCAGCCAGAGGCGCTCTGCTGGCTCATAAATCATAAGACCAGCAGGAGATGCCCGTGGGAATGGACCGTAAAACAGTGCGTGTGGCCACCGACGTCGGCGGTACGTTCACCGACCTCGTGTACTTCGAAAACGACCCCGTTACCGGTGAACAGACTATTCGTACCGCCAAGGTCGACACCACCCCGCCTAACTTCGCACAGGGTGTGCTTAACGTTATCCGCAAAGCCGGAGTCGACCTGGGTACCGTGGATTTCATGGCCCACGGCACCACGGTGGTCATCAATGCGTTAACCGAACGACGGGGAGTCAAAACCGCGTTGATCACCACCCAGGGCTTTCGGGACGTGCTGGAAATCGCCCGCGCCAATCGTCCGGACTACTTCAATCTCAAATGGGTCAAGCCCGCGCCGTTTGTACCGCGCTATCTGCGGCGCGAGGTGCGTGGACGCCTGCACACCAACGGGCAGGAGCGCGAACCTCTGGATCTCTCACAGATCGCCGGGATACTCGACGCCTTCCGCGCGGATAAGGTGGAAGCCATAGCCATCTGCCTGCTGCACGCCTACGCCAACCCGGCCCACGAGCAAGCGGTTCTGGCGCAAGTGCGCGAGCTCTGGCCAGAAGTGTCAGTGGTCGCCTCGCACCAGATCACCCGTGAATGGCGCGAATACGAACGTTCCAGCACCACCGTGCTGTCAGCCTATGTACAGCCCATTGCCGCACGCTACCTCGACGACTTGGCGAACGGTTTGCGTGAAGGTGGCTACAAGGCCCCGTTGTACATCATGCAGTCCAACTGCGGCGTCGACAGTGTGCAGCACGCCAGGGACATACCGATCACCATGGTCGAATCCGGCCCGGCAAGTGGCTTCTGGGCGGCGGCCGAACTGGGACGACTGATCGACGAGCCGAACGTGCTGGGTCTGGATATTGGCGGGACCACCGCTAAATGCGCATTAATCCGCAACGGCCAAGTGACGATCAAGACCGACTACTGGATTGAACGTAACCGCACCAGCGCGGGATACCCGATCATGGTGCCCGTGGTCGATCTGGTGGAGATCGGCAACGGCGGTGGTTCCATCGCCTGGGTTGACGATTTCGACA
Organism: Pseudomonas cedrina subsp. cedrina; assembly: GCF_001983175.1. Lineage (GTDB taxonomy): Bacteria > Pseudomonadota > Gammaproteobacteria > Pseudomonadales > Pseudomonadaceae > Aquipseudomonas > Aquipseudomonas cedrina. Next base: position 78,781 of record NZ_MNPW01000012.1, on the reverse strand, counting down.
AGTTGCACGTCGGCCCTCAGTCCGCCGGCGCCATGCCGGGGCCTGCGGCGTATGGCAACGGTGGGACGCAAATCACGACGACCGATGCCAACTTGATGCTCGGGCGCATCAACCCGGATTACTTCTGCGGCGGCGACGTGGTGGCTGATCTGCCGGCAGTGTCGCGGGGCCTCAATGACCTGGGCCAGCGCCTGCAACTGCCGACGGATGAGGTGGCACGCGGCATCGTGCGTCTGGCCAACGACAATATGGTCAATGCATTGAAGCTGGTGTCGTTGAGCCGTGGGCACGATCCACGGGAGCTCACCTTGATGGCGTTCGGCGGCGGGGGCGCGATGCACGCGGTGGCCCTGGCCCGGGAGCTGGGTGTCAAGAAGGTTGTGGTGCCACGCAGCGCTGCGGTGTTTTCCGCCTGGGGCATGACCCTCTCGGACTTGCGCCGTGACCTGTTTATCAATCGATTCGTTGAAACCGGTGACCACGGCAATCTTGAGCAGGCCCAGCAGTTTCTTGAGGAGCTGATGCGCACCGCCCGCGAGCAATTCGTCACGGAAGCGATTCCTCCGGAGCAGGTGGAGCTTCAGGTGCATTGCAAGCTGCGCTACCAGAACCAGGAGCACTCGGTAGAGGTGGCGCTCACCCCTCCAGAGCGGCTTGACGCGGATTGGGCAGCCATCGAACAACGCTTCCACAGCGTGTACGAGCAGCACTACACCTACCGATTGCAGGCCCCGCTGGAAATTATCGGTTTTCACTTGGTCGCCGTCGCCCGGATCGGCAAGTTGCAGCCCCAGGCGCTGCCGGTTACCGGTCGCCCTGTGAGCGAGGCCTGTAAAGGCTTGCGGCGGGTGGACTACGCCCAGGAAGGCATCCATGAAGCGCGCCTCTACGACTACGAACTGCTTGAACCCCTGATGTCCTTTTCCGGCCCGGCCATCGTCGAAGACGCCGGTACCACCGTGGTGGTGCATCCCGGTAACCGTGTGCACGTGGATCGCCTCGGCAATCTGCACATCATGATCAACGGCTGAAGGAACCTTGCCATGAGTACTCTCGATATCTTTACCCGCGACATCATCCAGAACTCACTCCAGGCGATCGCAGACGAGATGTTCAGCGCGATGCGCAACGCCGCCATGAGCCCGGTGATCTATGAAGTGCTGGACATGGGCACCGGCATCACCGACGCCAAGGGCGAGATCGCCAGTTCTGGCGCCGGCATTCCGGCCTTTGTGGGCGTGCTGGACAAGGCAGTCAAAAAGATCCTGCAGCATCACCCACTGCCCCAAGACATTGAAGACGGCGACGTTTTCATCAGCAACGATCCCCATGATGGCGCGGTGACGCACCTGAACGATGTCGTGCTGGCCATGCCCGTATTTGCCGACGGGCAGTTGGTCGCCTGGACCGCCAACATAGCCCATTGGAACGATGTCGGCGGCAGAGTGCCGGGGTCGCTGTCTACGGACGCGACGGATATCTTCCAGGAGGGATTGCGCCTGGCATCGGTCAAGCTGATCAGTAAAGGCCAACCGATTCGCTCGGTGTTGCAGATTTTACGCGCCAACACGCGCATGCCGGACTTTATGGAGGGTGACCTGTGGGCCGGCGTGGCAGCCGTGCGCAACGGTGCGGTGCGCTTGCGCGAATTGAACGACAAGTATGGCAGCGCCCTGTTTCTGCTGGCGATGAGTGACTTCATGGACCTGGGCGAAAAAGTTTCGCTCAAGGCGCTGGCCGCGCTCCCCCCAGGCCAGTTCAGCCTGGAGGAACGCCAAGACGACGGCAGCCTGTTCAAGGTCGGCATAGACATTCGCGAAACCGAACTGGTGATCGATTTGCGCGATAACCCCGACCAATGCCTGGGCCCGACCAACCTGAGCCGAGATGGCGCAGTGGTCGCAGCGCAAATGGCATTCAAGGCGCTTACCGCACCGCAGGGCATCACCAATGGCGGCACGTTTCGGCCCCTTCGGGTGTTGACTCGTCCAGGCTCATTGTTCGATGCGCAACTGCCTGCCGCCGAAGGCTTCTATTTCGAGAATTTGATTAGGGTCCATGACCTGATCCTGTGCTGCCTGGCACAACAGTTCCCGGACCGTTTGCCCGCGGGTAATTTCGCCTCGGTGTGCGCCACGATCATTGGAGGTGTTCATCCGGACACCGGGCGGATGTTCACCCTGGTTGAGCCCGAGATCGGTGGCTGGGGCGCGGAGCCCGGTCGCGACGGCAACAACGCCGTGTATTCCGGGCTGCATGGAGAAACCTACAACTGCCCGGTTGAAATCTGCGAAGCCCGCTACGGGCTGTATGTCGAACAGCTGGCGCTGAACGACGAGCCGGGTGGGCACGGCCAGTACCGCGGCGGCCGAGGCATCTGCATCGACTATCGCATTCGCGCCGATGGCAGCTTCATGACCTGCGGCTATACCCGCTCGGTTATCCCACCCTGGGGCCTGGAGCAAGGCGCGGAAGGTACGCCCAACTACGTCGAAGTCGTGCGGGACGGCCAATGCCAACGCTACAGCATGGCCAGCGGTATTTCCCTGAATGCCGGAGACCTGGTGAGGGTGCGTACCGGTGCGGGTGGCGGTTATGGCTCGGCGCGCCAACGTGACCCGCAGGCGGTACGCGAGGACGTCAAGAACGGCTATGTCGATGCCGCAACCGCGCACTCCGTGTACGGCCTGACGATCTGACACTGGCCCTAGGCCTTCAAGCACAACAACAAAAAAGAGAGAGCACCCTCATGAAACTGCAGCACTCATCTCGCGTATGGGTAGGGCCCGCGTTTGCCTTGATTTTGGGTTTCACAACCCCGGCACAAGGCGACCAATTCATCGGTTTCGCCCAACCAGGCGAGCCTGGCAAGTGGGCATTGGAATCGTTCCCCGTGTTCAGTCGCACCACCAACGGCGACGTGCGCGCGGGTAGCAATACGGTACTGGCGTACTTCTCCGAAACCGGGTTTACCGGAACGCAACGTGACCAGTTGCAGTTCTGGGTTGGAGCCGACGCCGGCTATACCGGCAGCAATGCCTCACGTAACAACGGCGCGTGGGGCGTTGCCTCGCCAAACCTGGGCCTGGCCTATTACTACAACGTGGTTGAACCCACCAGCGCCTATGGCGCTGACGACTTCACCACCTTCTGGGTCAACCCGACGCTCTCGCTGGAATTCCCCAACGGTAACGATGAGGGCAAGGGCTACGGCGCATTTGCCAACCGCTATGGCGCCAGCTTCAGCGTGGCCAATTACCTGCGCGTGGGACGCTTTGCCGCCACGTTTACACCCGTTGGCATCCACTACGCGGCACGCAATCGCCACAGCAGCGACCTGGGAAATGGTGACCTCGTCAACCTGCGCGGCGGCGTCAGCTTCTGGTTGGCGGACATCGCCGCCGGGTACCTGGTGACCGATGACTTATGGCTCGGCTTACACCATTCCTACCACATCAATAACCGCTCGGCGTCGGACTTCAAGGAGTCCCGCGAAGGCAAGATCGGCCCGGCGATGACCTACACCGGTTTCGCCAAACAGAAATTCTACCTGTCGGCCAACCTGAACTTCGATTACTACCACAGCGACAACCTGCCCTATTCCAATAGCTTGACCATAGCCCTGGTGAAGTTTTTCTAAGGCCGCTCGGCACACTTATCGAGGAATACCGTATGGACAGTCCCCACTTCAACATCGCGCCGCAGGATATGCCAGTCACCGTGCGTTGGCTCAACCCCATTGGCTGCCCGACGTTCGACGAGCCGATCGCTCATCTGCTGCACAGCATCAAACAGCCTTCCACTCAGGTGGAAGTGGTGTCTTTTGACATGCCCCACAGCCCCACACACCTGGAATATCGCGCTTACGAGGCGCTCACCTACGAGCGCACCGTGCGCATCGCCCGCGATTGCGCACGGGAAGGCATAGATGCCCTGGTGCTGGGTTGTTTTTACGACCCGGCCTTGGAAGACGCCAGGGAAATTTCCGGGGAGACCCTGGTGGTGGCGCCCTGCCAGGCAAGCTTGCAGGTGGTAGAGCATCTGGCTAATCGTTTTTCGATCATCGTCGGGCGCACCAAGTGGATCGAGCAGATGCGCGCGCGCGTGAAGGGCTATGGCGCGGGCGACAGGTTGGCATCGTTAAGGCCGCTGGGCATGGGCGTAGACGAATTCCAGTTGGATCATGCCGTGACCCGTCGCAAGATCATCGAGCAGGCCCATCGAGCAGTCGAAGAAGACGGCGCAGAGGCCATCGTCCTGGGCTGCACCATTGAATTCGGGTTTTTCGAGCAGGTGCAGCGTGAAGTGGGCGTGCCCGTTATAGATCCGGTGGTGGCCGCCTTCAAAGTAGCGGAATCCATGGCTGGCATGAAACGCAGATTTGGCTGGTGCCCCAGCCGGGCAGGCAGCTGTGAGCCGCCTCCGGAAGCCGAGATCCAACGCTTCGGTTTATTCCAGGGCCCCGCGCCCATCGGCAATCGTGTGAAAGCCTGACCTCGAAAAGGAAAACCACCATGAGTGATATACCTTCAATGCTCCACCCTGCCCGGCCGATACCTGACGCGGGCGTGCGCACGCGCAACGTAGGGGAAGTCTTCAGGGAGGTCCCCCTGACCCGCACCCACCTGCAATGCTGCCTGGTGTTGTTCTTTGTCTTTGCGATCGAAGCGTGGGAAATGATGATCATCGTCTACACCGCGCCCCTGATAGCAGCCGAGTTTGCTTTGGACGCACTTGCCGTCGGCCACCTGATCGGTGCGATGTTTATTGGCATGCTGGTGGGTGCGCTGGCCTGGGGCAAAGTGGCCGAACGTATCGGCCGTAAACACGCCATCGTTTGGAGCCTGGGTACTTACGGAGCGATATCCCTGGCAAGCGCGTTTGCACCGGACTATTCAACGCTGTACGCCCTGCGATTACTCTCCGGCGTCGCGGCGGTTGGCATGATGGTGGTGACATTTGCCCACTTCCAAGAGTTGTTGCCCGTTCGCCATCGCGGCGCGTTGACGGTCTATCTCGCCTCGGGCTGGCCGATCGGAATGTTGCTGGCATTGGGCGCCACGGTGTGGCTGCTCCCTTACGGATGGCGAGCGATTATCGTGTTGAGTTCACTGGGAGGCCTGTGGGCAATTGCGGTTGCACGCTGGGTGCCCGAATCGCCCTATTGGCTTGCGTCCATGGATCGACAGGCCGACGCCAGGGCAACAATCAACAGGTTGAGCCAAGGCACGGTGCAAATACCGCAAAGTCATATATTGCAAGTGGACCGCAGCGTGGCGGGCAGCCAGCGTGCACTGTTCAGCCAGGCGTTGCTCAAAGTCAGCCTGCTGCAAATTACCGTTAACTTCACATTTTCCTGGGGGTATTGGGGCTTGCAGACCTGGTTGCCCACGTTGCTCCAGCAGCGCGGCCTGAGCCTGCCGCAAAGCTACGGTTTTATTGCACTGTCTGCGCTGTGCATGATTCCGGGGTATATGGCCGCGTCATACCTGACGGGACGGTTGGGGCGCAAAAAAGTCATCGTCACTTTTATCAGCGCGTCCGTGTTGGCCGGTTACGGCTTCGCCAATGCACAGACGCTGGAGATGCTCTACCTGAGCAACTTTGCACTGGCGTTTTTCAGCCTCGGCGCCTGGGGCGTGTGGGGTGCATGGATTGGCGAACTCTACCCCACGCCACTGCGCACAGTCGGTTACGGCTGGGCCATCTTCGCGCAGCGAGTGGCGAACGTGCTGGCCCCATCGCTGATCGGCGCGCTGATCGCCTATGGGTCCTCGTTCAACCTGACGACCACCATCATCAATGGGTTTTTATTGGTGACGGTGATACTCGTCGTGTTCATCCCCGAAACCGAAGGCGAAGCATTGCGCTGAAGCTGCGTTGCCTGATCGCCGGATCCGACGAACCTCATCGCCTGCCACCGACAGCCATTCACAGCGAAACCCTATCCAATGTGACGTCACGCGTGCAGGGCTACTGACTGGGTTCAGTGGCCCTGCGCTCATTCAAGGATGGAGTCTTCATGACCAGTAAACCGCTGCAGAACAACCTCGCATTCCCCATGCAACGGGGCCCCTTTCAGGGCAATGGCGCCTCGCCCTGGTATTGCACCCTGAAACTGGGCACACCCGCTCAATCGCTCAAGTTTTCCCTCGACACGGGCACAAACATGAGCTGGGTCACCTCGACACTTTGCCCTGCCGACCAATGCAAGCATTTTGCAGGGGGCCGTTTTGATATTCAGGCTTCCAGTACCTTTGCGTTCACCGATTGCCTGCGCCGCCCCTACGGTTTCGGGCCTTGGGGCACGATGCAGGTGGAGTCGGCTTGCGACGTGCTAATCCTGCCCAACGATGCCCGCCTCGACAGCCAGCTGTTTCTCGCGGCGGCTTACGAAGGCGACCAGTTCAAGCAATTGGATTGGGACGGCGGCCTGGGCCTGCCGTGCAGCAGTGCCTACGTGGAGGGCCGCAGCTCATTCGTACTCCAGGCGTTGATGCGTGAAGGTCAACTGGACCCTACCCAACCCTTCGTGGCGTTCGATTGGGACGCCAGCACGCGCACTGGCAGCTGTCAGATGGGGGCCGTCGACAACGCTAAAACCCAAGGCCCACACCTGTTCTTGCCCTGGAGCGTCTACAGCGAACTCCCCGGAGTGGAATACATCTGGTCGACCGAACTGACGTCTTATTCGGTCGGTTCAGAAAAACTGCGAACTAATATCAAGTTCGCGCTCGATTCCGGCTCATCGCAGTTCAAGGGTGACAATGCGCTGATGCGCGAAACACTGGCTCGTATCGCCCACAGCGACCAGCCCGACATCCTGCTGGAGTTTGCAGACGGACAAATAACCTTGGGCAGCGAACTCTATAATTGCCTGATTGAAGCAGGTCCCGAAAAAGGCCAGGTATTGCCTCAATTTGCGCCGATGGGCCTGGCCGATCTGGTTGTAGTGGGATCCCTGATCATGGAGCACTGCTACACCGTCTATGAGTATCAAGTGGTGAAGTGCAGTCATGAGGTTTATTCGCTGGCGCCGGTGGGAATCTGGCTCTTCAACCGCGCCGATGGTCCGCAGATCATCACACGGTCTTCATCCAAGCCCTTCATGCCAGGCGCAAGAGCGGTGCTGGAAACGAAGGTCACCTTGCCGGGCCCCTCTATCGGGGCAACTACGGTGGCCGGAACATGGGCCAACGACTATGGCTCTGTGATGACCTTGGAAGTTTCAGGGCGCCAAGTCACTGGGACCTATCGATCATCAACCGGCTCAACGGGCGAGTACTCGATAGCAGGGTGCTTATCGGGCACAGCCGCCACCCGCGCTAAAAGCCAGGCCCTGGCATTGGCCATTGAATGGCATGACCTCGGCGACGCAAAGAAAGATCCCAGTTGGCATTGGGCCTCGGGCTTAAGTGGACAATTGAGTGTGACGGACAAGGGCGATGTGCTGACACTGAACCACTTGTTGGTCGCGACCAGCGACTTCCCGGAATTGGCACGCCAGGGGACTTATATCGACAAGTTGGTTTACACACGGGCAGAACAGCAAACGCCCATCAGGACGAGTGCAGAGAGTGACCCCATGTCCATCGAGAATACGTTGGCGGGCTACTGGGTCGCCGCTGGTGGCACCTTCTTAATGCTTAGTGTGCACAGCGACAGCATGAAGCGCTTCGGTATTGTTCAGGGTTTTTTCAGAAATCAGGACGTCAGCGCAGAGGTAACCGGGTTCACTGATATCAATGCGCAGGAGAGCAACCTTTCGCTCCAATCCGTGAGCCTTACCATCGCCACGGATCGGGACAACACGGTTCGGGCAGTGTGCGGCGCCCTGGATTTGATGGCCGACACCTTGAGCCTGCTAATACTGGCCAGTTCACCTGTTGCACCCGCGCATGCCTACCTGGCGACGCAAATTTCATCTTTGCATTTCACGCGCTTGCCAGTGCCTTCACCTGCGACCACTGGCTAGGTTCTTGGTAGTGGTCCTCCTTCACTTGACTAACCGCTTCTCCTTGGAGGGGCGATAACCGAAATACGAGCTGTAGCACTTGCTGAAATGGCTCGGCGACACAAACCCGCACGCCACCAGCACCTCCACCTGGGACAACTCTGTGTGCTGCAACAGCCGCCGGGCTTCGGTGACGCGCAGTTCCATGTAGTAGCGCTGCGGCGTGGTGCCCAGTTGCTCCTTGAACAACCGCTCGAGCTGGCGCCGGGAGCGGCCGGCGTAGACGGCCAACTGGTCCAGTTCCAGGGGTTCTTCGAGGTTGGCGTCCATCAGTTTCACCACTTCACGCAGCGGCGCGCTGACGCTGATGTTTTCGGTGGGCTTGATGCGCCGGTAGCGCGATTCTTCGAAGGCCAGGATGTCTTCAATGCCTTCGACCAGGGCTTTGTCGTGCAGGCCCTTGATCCAGTCCAGCGCCATATGGAACGCGCCGGAGGGGCTGGAAGCGGTGAGGCGGTCGCGGTCGATCACGTAGGGTTCGCTGGTGACGTGGGTGGCTTTTGACACCTCCGCCAGGGCCGGGCGATGTTCGGGATGGATGGCGCAGCGATAGCCTTGCAGCAAGCCGGCGCGGCCAAGAAACCAGGCGCCGTTCCACAGGCCGGCGAGGCTGATGCCGTGTTCGGCGGCGCTGCGCAACAGGTGGATGAAGTCGTCGCTGGCCTTGAGTTCAGTGCGAAAGCCACCGCAGACCACCAGCAACGTAAGATCTTGCAGGGCCGCCGCATCGAGGCGCGCGTCGGGGCGGATCACCAGGCCCAGGTCGCTGATGACTTCGCCATCGTCCCAGCCAAAGGTGCGCGAGGCGAACAATTCGGGTCGCAGCAGGTTGGCGGTGACGAGGGTGTCGAGGGTCTGGGTGAATGCGGGCAGGGAAAAGTGTTCAAGCAACAGGAAGCCGACGCGGGTGACCGACGCCGGCTGCTGGGTTTCGTTGAGGTAGCGCAGGTTCTTGCCTTTCATGCCGCCGCTGAATTGACGTCTTTCCATCGAGGGTTGGCCCACTCTTATTGTTGATGCAATGGCGCCATCTTAGGGGCAAACGCGTCGGCTGTCTCAGGCGCTGAGCTGGAAAAAACCGCAACCGCGCAAAGCCCACGGCAGAACAGCGGCAGACGCATCTGATACGGTTTTTTCTTTGCTATCTGCCTCTGTATCGAAAAGCCGCCGGGGCGGACAATGGCGCCTTCCCCACTCCCTTCCTTTCGGAGGCCTTATGACCAAGATGGCACTTTTCCTGTTCGGCTTTTTGGTATTGACCATCGGCATCGGCCTGCTGGCTACCATCTCGCCGGTTTGAGCCTCAAGCCACAAACAACATCGGGTACAACGACAGCACCAGCAAGCCGGCCATGGACCAGTTGAACAGCCGCACCCAGCGCGGATCACGCAGCACAGTGCGCAAGCCGCTGCCGCAGCCGACCCACACGCACACGCTGGGCAAGTTGACCACGGCGAACACCAGCGCAATCACCAGCACATTGGTGACATAGCCCTCTGCCGGCGTATAGGTGGTGATTGCCCCCAGCGCCATGATCCAGGCCTTGGGGTTGACCCACTGGAACGCTGCCGCGCCGAGGAAGGTCATGGGCTTGCCCTGTTCATCGGGGCTGTCGGACAGGCCGCCCGCCGTCGCGATCTTCCACGCCAGGTACAACAAATACGCGGCCCCTACGTAACGCAGCACCGTATAGGCCCACGGAAACACCTTGAATACTTCGCCCAGCCCCAGGCCCACCGAAATCACCAGCACCATGAAGCCGATGCTGATCCCCAGCGCATGCGGCATCGAGCGGCGGAACCCGAAGTTCACCCCCGAGGCAAGCAACATGGTGTTATTGGGCCCCGGCGTGATCGAAGACACGAAGGCGAACAGCACGAAGGCTGACAGCAGGCTGGTAGACATAGACATGACGCGGCATCCAAAAGGTGTGATATGCCTGCGACAGTAGAGCGTTATCGAGCGCCCCGCCCCGTACAGCCATTGCACGATTGAGGCATACACTTTTTTACCAAAGCTTTCACAAAGCTTTCACAGACGACGTCCTATGGTGAACTCAGCTCCTAGTGAACATCCCTTTAGCCCGCGCTCCCCACGCGGGCTTTTCTTTGTCCAGGGTTTATTGCGGGTTCAAAAAAGACAGCCATCCGGAGCGAGTCATGGCTATCGTGTAACCCGATGGCAGGCGTGACGGTACAGCACACCGCCGGTGCTGCGGCCGTTATCTGGTCGAGTCCAATCGGCTTTTCTAGAATCCGTGACGATATCGGGGATCGCCCTATCCGCTATGAACCTTAGGTGGCGGCGGCGGTGACGTCGGAACAACGGTCGGCCGTATGTTTCGACTTAGACCGGAATTGATATTTATCGCGTCGCGCAAATACTTGCGCTCAAGGGTCGGCCGGCAGGGTGTTTTCTGATCATTCATCATTGGTCTCCGTTTCCAGCGCTAAAAACTCTATCCATTGCACATCGGCGTTAGCAACCAGTAATTGGGCGATGCCCTGTACCTCTACGAGATCTCCGTCTACCAACCACGCGGGAGAGCCCATTAAAAAATGCCCGCACTGCGGGTCGCTGGGCCAGACATCGGGATAGCCCGTCAAGCGCCGACCATCCCTCATATGCAGCACAACCCAGCGATCGAGATTTCGCGAAAATGCGTACCGCCATTCACCAATCGATGCTTTCGAAGTCAGCTTCAGACGCCTGGCGAAGCGGTAAAGCGCGTCCTGCTGGGACGCGAACGCAAGCGCCAGCCCGATACTCACCGCGACTGCGATTGACCAGATGTTTCCGGTCTCTGCGGTCCAGTGCCCAATCGAATACCAACGCCCGAGATACAGGAACATCCACTCAAGACCGTCCACCGACAGCTTGACCAATCCCGTACAGAATAACGCCTGGATGACTCGTTCAAATTGTGTGGGCTTAATGGCGTCTGCAAGCCAATAAAAAATGAGCGTAGCCACAAAACCTGAAAGTAACGTGTGCAAAATGGGTAGAACGTCGTTGACGATTTCGTTCATGGATATCCTGATGAGCTGTGAGCCGCGTCATCAGGATAAGAAAAACTTTTTGGTCAGGAGGCTGGCAACCGACAAAAAGAGGCAATTAGGGAAGATTCGTACGTGTCTGGTCGAATTTGGCGCCCCGTCAGACCTGAGCTTCAGTTAATGCTCGGAAATCAACTACCATGAGCGCCTGGTCATGAGTACTAATCGCCTGAAGGTTCGCAGAGACACAACCCGATGAGAGACCTGCCCCCAACCGCCACCCTACGCGCTTTCGAAGTTGCCACCCGGCATGCCACCTTCACCTCGGCTTCAGAAGAATTGCACGTCACCCAGAGCGCCGTCAGCCATCAGTTGAAGCACCTCGAAGAGCTCTGGGGCTTGCAGCTGTTCCAGCGTGGGAAATCGTTGCGACTGACCCCGGCCGGTGCCGCGCTGGCGCCGATCGTGCGTGAGTTTTTCACCAACCTTGCGGCCACGCTGTCGGACCTGCGGGAACAAAAAGGCAGGGTCCGGCTCAAGGTCAGCACCACCTACTCGTTCGCACTCAAATGGCTGCTCCCCAGGTTGCCCAGCCTGTCGCAGCAGCACCCGGAGATCCTGATCACGCTGGAAACCAGCGACAAGGCGATCAAATTCTCCAGCGCGGATTCCGACGTGGCGATCCGCCTGGGCAACGGTAACTACCCCGGCCTGCACTCGGAGTTCATGCTCAGGGAGCAGATTTTTCCCGTGGCCAGCCCCGACCTGCTCAGCCGTTTCGGCACCCCGCACGAGCCCGCCGAGCTGCTGCGCTACCCGCTGCTGACGCGTGACGGCGCAGACTTGGTGCCCAAGTGGGAAGCCTGGTTCGAGCACGTCGGCGTCGGCATTGGCGCACTGAATGAAAGCGTGAGGTTTGCCGACACCAACATGACCATCGAGGCAGCGTTGCTCGGCCAGGGCATTGCCTTGGTCCGCAGCGGCCACGTTGAAGCCCAGATCAACGACGGTCGCCTGGTCAGGTTGTTCGAGGTGCCCTTCGCATCGCCGGTCGCCTACTATTTTGTCTGCCCAAAAGGCGTCGAAACCCAGCCTCACATCGTCAACTTTCGTCACTGGCTGCTGGAAGAGTCTACGCGGGCCCAACACAGCTATCGCTGAAGCATGAGCAATAACTCATGGCAGGATGAGGGAACTTCGCTTTCAAACTGCCGATGCCGGTGCCTACTATTGCGCATGCCCTTGCCTATCGTAGTACTCATCCTTTTCGCCGCGCTCCTGCATGCCAGCTGGAACGCGCTGCTGCGTGCCGGCAACGACAGGCTGTGGTCGATGACCGTGATGTGCCTGGCGGTCGCGGTCGCCAGCGCCGGCATCGCCCTGTTCCTGCCGGCACCCGCCGTGGCCAGTTGGCCGTACGCCGTTCTGTCAGGCGTCTTGCACGTGGGTTACAACCTGTTCCTGGTGCGCAGCTACAAAGTCGGCGACCTCGGGCAAACCTACCCGATCGCCCGGGGCTCCTCGCCTATCCTGATCACGCTGTTCGCATTGGCCTTTGCGGACGAGACGGTGAGCGCCAGCGCGCTGTTTGGGATTGCCCTGGTCTCGGGCGGCATTATTTCACTGGCTTTCAAGCAGCGCAGGCTGGCCGTCCCCAGCCTGCCCTACGCCCTGGGTACGGGTTGTTTCATTGCGGCCTACAGCGTCACGGATGGAATCGGCGCACGACTGTCCGGCGCACCGCTGGCCTATACCGCATGGATGTGTGCCCTCTGGGGCGTACTGATGCCATTGGTCTACATCGGCCTGCGCGATACACGCAGCCTGTTTGCCCAGCGACCGGGATTCATCACGGCCTTGGCGGGCGGGCTGGTGTCCCTGCTGGCTTACGGCATTGTTATCTATGCCATGGCTGAAGCGCCCATGGGCGCCGTTTCGGCCCTGCGCGAAACCAGCGTGGTGTTCGCGGCATTGATCGGTTACATCTTCCTCGGCGAGTCGCTGAGCGTTCGAAAAGTGCTGGCGTGCGTGGTCATTGCCAGCGGCACGATGCTGATCGGCTGACCTTCATCCCTCACAAAGGTACGACAAATGGATACTGTCTCTTCAGCGCCCCTGATTCTGATCACCGGCGGAAGTCGAGGTGTCGGCGCGGCCACAGCGCGGCTTGCGGCTGCGCAAGGCTACGACGTGGCGATCAGCTACGTGAGCAACGAGGCCGCCGCACTGGGCGTGGTGGCTGATGTAAAAGCACTCGGCCGCCGCGCCCTGGCCGTGCGCGCCGACAGTGCCGACCCGGACCAGGTCGCACAGCTATTCGCCGCCATTGACCAGACATTTGGCCGAATCGACGTACTGGTCAACAACGCCGCCGTCCTTGGGCTGCAATCGCGCTTCGAAGACCTCGACTTCCCCCGCATGCAACGCATCTTCGCGATCAACGCCATCGGCCCGATGCTGTGCGCGCAGCAGGCAGTCAAACGCATGTCGTTTCGTCACAACGGCAAGGGCGGCAGCGTGATCAATATATCCTCGGGCGCCGCCCGCCTTGGCAGCCCGAACGAATACGTCGACTACGCCGCGTCGAAAGGCGCCCTGGAGACGTTCACCATCGGCCTGTCCAAGGAAGTCGCGCGCGAAGGCATACGCGTCAACTGCATACGCCCAGGGCATATCTACACCGACATGCACGCCAGCGGCGGCGAACCCGGCCGCGTGGACCGCGTCAAGGACAGCATCCCGATGGGCCGCGGCGGCCAACCCGAAGAAGTGGCACGCGCGGTGCTCTGGCTGGCCGGTGCAGAGGCGTCGTTTATTACCGGGACCTTTTTGGATGTGACAGGGGGTAAGTGAGAAGACGGTCAAGGCAGATTCGAGCACGAGCGAACGAATCTGCCGCAAACCAACCCTGCCCTAGCCTTTACGCAAATAAGCAAACATATGCGGCACATAGTCCGCCTTGCCCAACGGCACGCCGTTATGTCGCAGGATGCTGTACGCCGTCATCAGGTGAAAATAGAACTGTGGCGTCGCCCAGTTGACGGCATATTCATTGCCCGTCATCTCAAACGTGATCTCGCCGGGAAGCTTGATAACGATCAACTCTTCTGCCCGCCCCTCGATCAATTCACGATCCGCACCGGCCAGTGCCTGCAGCGCCGTGTCGATCAGCGCGAAGGCCTCGTCCATTGACAGCGGGGTTTCCAACGCCGATGTAGGCTGCCCGCTAAGCCGATTGACAGCGTCCTGGGCCTGGGTACAGGCGAAACGGACTTGAGTCGCCAGATGATGCATATCCGGCGCAAGGCGCGAATCGAGCAGGTTTTGCGGATCGTAGCCGAGCGCGCTGGCGTGCTCATTGCCCTTAGCCAACAGGCCTTTGAGCGTATTCAACATCTGGGAAAAACACGGAATGGTTGCGGCGTAGATCAGCATCGTATTCCCTCGGGTTCAGCATCAGGATCGACTCAAAAATCGCCGCCAGTACAGCACATCGCCGAGGTAGTTGTTATGAATATGCCTGCGCATCTGGCCGACCGCGGCATTTACACCCGCCGGGCGCGTGAGCCACACTTGCTCGTCGAAAGCGCAACGCGGGGATGCCTGTGTTCAACGTTCGCCAAGCGACTCTGATGGATATCAGGGGATAGAAACCTAAGCGGCCAGGAAGACAGGATGGACGAGTTGATACAAGGCCTTGACGGCCCCAGGACCGCTCAGCAGGAATTGTTTTATGACCTGGAAGATGCAGCGGCAGTGATCGGGTGGTCGGTGGTTGAATTGACCGCGATGGCGGCCGCCGACAGAACGCCGAGTGAAGCCGTGGCACTGATGAAAATCTGCGCGCTGCTGACGGGGCAGCAGGAGAAAATCAGTGGGTATGCCGGTGAGGTGAAAGAGCAGCGTATCTTCAGGTCTTCAGTCATATAGATAGATAGGGTGCAGGGATGTGGCGGCGTCGAAAACGAAGAAACCCGGCGCACTGGCCGGGTTTCGTGAAGTTCTACGTGTTCGGATTGGGCCTAACGGGCTCCGTCATTGTCGCGGTCGGTCTGGGCGTCCTGATCCGATCCTGGGTTGCCAGGCGGTGGGTTCCAGTCTGAGGGTTTCTCGCCCGTCCCCTGCTTGGGCTCGGACTCGGCTTGATCAAGACCGGATTCATGACCCTCGCCAGCATCAGGCACTTCTTTTTTAGGTCCAGGGTATGGCGCTGCAGGCCCGTTGTTGTCATCCACCATAAATCACCTCCTGTTGGTAGCGCAGGGTTGCGCATAGGGTTGAGAGGGTTTGCGTGGATAGAAAGTGCTGTTGCCTCGACGAGTGGCTTAAGCACTGCAATTTGAATGACAAACCACTGGCCTGCCGAGCTTCGGACATTTCCCACAACTCGGCGAGGTTGAGCCATAGGAAGCAACCTGGCTAGGATGCGCCGTCGCAGTAAATCCTGTGGCCGGGTGTCGCAACCTGAAGTAGTCTGAGGCGCGGTAGCGCCATAGCTCTGTAGCAGGCGCTTTTTTTATGCCTGCTTACCGCATCTATGGTGGACCGTGTGAGGCGGGCTTTTGCCCGGCCGGTACCCTCGGACACCGGTTTGCGACCCTCGCACGGTCCACCACCCAACCGTGTCGCAACGGCGGTGGTGGCCTCTTAACTTTCCGAGGGTATAGAGGATGTTTTCTACAAATCGAAGCTGCCAAGTTCCAGACGCAACTATTAAACCGGCCCATCAGTATTCAGCGGTGATGATTCATTTCATGTGCGATGAACTGGAATGCCACTCATGAAAACACACCCGATTGATGATGAATTTGCAACCAGCGTGTTCAGCGTGAAGCCAGGCTTGAGCTCCGAGGAAGCACTAGTGAACGCGAGTGAGCTATTGGCTTCAGCGTCAGCGATAGCGAACGAACAAGCGTTCGCGGCAAGTGGAACACAGCGTCTTCAAACATTTGGGTTGGCCCAGATCATTGAGAGCGCAGGGCTTCTCGTAAATGCGGCACTTGATAAGATCGATCCAGCCAGCACTCAACCCGTTTAAACAGCACTGAAATCGAAGGGGCAGACTACTGGGCCTTAGTCCGATGTCGTGGTCTGACCCCGTTTTATTCCTAGCTCTTCAAGATGCCACCTTCTAAATTGATAGCACTTATTGAATTTATGCGCGGCTGAAAACTTAGCTTTCATACTTAACCTCCTCGAGGATGTTTTTCTCCATATTCCGCTCTTCCCGCTTCAACCAGCGATACCATATCCTGCAAGTGTATAGTTTGGATAAAATCACCTTTCCTCAGCCAATACTCAGTCTTCAAAAATACATCCTCCAGATCGTTAGACAGCTTCATTCGAGGGCGCCCGGAGAAATCACAGAAATTATTATAGTATTCCCTCACAAATCGCAAAGCAGCCAACGTTTCCAGAGTATTTAGCCCTATAGTAACAACTCCCCCATCATTATTTAGCCATTTAACGTACACCCCTCCTCTTGCCATATCATGCTTTATCTCCCTAATATTCAAAGCATCTGCTGCCCCATATATATTAAGTGAGACTTGAAGGTAGTCATCCAACCTGTGTATTGAATTCCCACTTAATACTAGAAGTAGATAAATAGCTGCCTGCTCTATCTTCCGCTCCACCGCTTCAAAAGATAATTCATTTCTGCTAGGCCACCCTTTTTCAGGAGATCCACTAAAAAAACGCTTATGAAGAACCGGATGTGCTTTGTACTCAAATTTATACTTATCAAAATACGTCATCAAGTCAAGGCCCGAGAAATACTCCAACATGCCTTTTCGGTGCGATGAAAAAGCATCAAGATTATTTTTAATCATTGTTATAGAGATTTGTTTTGCGGCTTGCTGTGTAGAATGAAAACGTGAGACTAGACCGGCCAAAGGTAACGAAACTGACATTATCGCTAACGGCAAAATGCTTATCTCTATAAATTTCCTGTAACCATCTGCGCTCAAATTCAGATCATAACCAGCCCATGCCCAAACACCAAATGCGAAACCTAAACTTAATGGTATTCCGACTACCAACCACAACAACCCCTGCTTAATCAACCCAGACTCAGAGTTCAAGTCAAACACCGAAATAACTTTACTCGTGAAACCCTTACCCTGCCCTACAAACCAAACCACACTAAGTGTCGTTAGAGTCACCGGCACAATCACTGTTAATAGCATACAAATTATATTTTGCACTTACTTAATCCCCCAACCTGTAAGACTTAACATCCAGATAAAACCTCAAACCCCTTGAAACCAAATTACCCATATCTCATAAAACACAAGAATGGGAAAACAAGACTTTAATAATCTGAAGCAAAATAATATTTTAGCTACATCTGACGTTCCAGAGTTCATGGATCTTTGTCGTGCAGCTCTGGCTCATCATCTCGCGGCGCATGCCCCATTCAGAGTTTTCAGGAACACTAGCCGAACGCGGGGTCCCCCTTCCCCACCGACTGTTGATCTGTTCCAACGCCCGCATTACGTTGGACGCTTCCTCTGGCTGCGAGATTGCGAATAGATTCGATCACGCCTCAGGTGGTCGCACAGTATAGGGACGCCCGGACTGCCAAGGTAAGGGCAAACCGGGAAATCGCGCTGCTGTCGCACATGCTCACGATCACGCGCGCGTGGAGCCTGACCAACAACGCCAACCCTTGCTTCGGCGTACGCCGAAACAAGGAACCCCTCGGGACTATTACGCCGGCGATATAGTGTGGAACGCCGTCTACGACGCGGCGGTGCAGGAGTTCAAGGACGCTATGGACTTGGCCTACTTAACCGACCAGCGCCCAGCCGACGTACTCGCGGTTGCCACCGCCGACCTGTCCGCAGAGTTCCTAATGGTCAAGCAGGGAAAAACCGCGAAGGAGCTTCACCTGCGCCTAGAAGATGAGGGTATTCAATATAGGCTGAGTGCCTTTATCAACGACCTGCAGGAGCGCCGCGCTCTCAACGGCATCAGAACATCGAGACTTATCACTAACACGTCCGGCCTGCGAATGAGCCAGCAGATGCTGCCGCTGGGACGACGCCCGCGAGAATGCCGCAATCAAGGCAGGTGCCGCCATCGATGAAGCCCTGGCCGTACTGATTCGCCAGGTCCAGTTCAAGGATATCTGCCCGAAAGCGGCCAGTGAAAATCGAGCTGACTCATGCAAGCCGCTTGCTTGGCCACACCACCGGAGAGATGACCAAGAAGGTCTATCGCCGTGTCGGTGAGATCGTTAACACCACGAAATAACCCACCACAAACTCCCCTTATCAGGCACCGTTCGACTCCCCCACCGCACCTAAAAAATGTCGGCGGTTGCGGAAGACCTCCCAAAAGTTGCGGAACGGTTCTTAAATCGCAGGCAATAAAAAACCCCGCAGACGCTAATCTACGGGGCTTTCAAGAGTGGAGGCCGAGGTCGGAATCGAACCGGCGTAGGCGGATTTGCAATCCGCTGCATAACCATTTTGCTACTCGGCCTCAAACGTCAAATGCCTCAACTACCGGCACTCATCGCATAAAAACTTGAGCGGGCCATAAAGCCATGCCTCTACTCTAACTCATTGAATACATTGAGGTTTTTAATGCCTCGTTGCGTTCGATGGGCGCCATTATGTACGTATTTACCATACCGTGCAACCCCTTGATTTCAAAAATATTTCGCATTGGCATCAAGGGGTTGCGTGCCTGCCCTACTCCTTGATGTGCAGCTGTTGGTACTGCGGGTCGGCCTTGATCTGGGCTTCGGTGAAGGGCAGCGGGTGCAGTTGTTTGCGCGAGAAAGCCTGGGTCTGGTCTTTGGCGTAGGGGGAAGCCGGGTTGCCGGACTCGGAGAAGGCGAGCACGCCGGTAGCATGGGGGCCTTGGTCGTCGAAGGTGACGATTTGCAGGTAGCTGCTGCCGCTGACCACTTCGCGCTTGCCGTCGGCGCGGGGCACGGTTTGCATGGCGTTGTAGATGCCCAGTTCTTGGGGGCCGCCGTGGATCGGGGTTTGGCCGGAGACTTGGATGTCGCCCCAGGTGCTGTCGGCGCTCAAGCCGAGTTTGGCGACTTCGGCGCTGGAGGCCAGCATGGCTTCGCGCAGGGCTTTGGCCACAGCAGCGCGGTCGATGGACAGGCCGCGAGGGGTGGTGAGGGGCCGGGCCGGGTTGAAAGGGACGCGCCAGGCATCGGGGATCTGCTGCAGCGATTGCATCAGGTTGATGAAGTGCACCAGGCCCAGGCCGCTGTCGAGGTTGGCGCGCCGGTCCCAGCTTTTCAGGCTGGTGCACAGGGCTGTGATGTCCGCGCCGAGGTGTTTGGCGCAGAACGTAAGCAGGTCTGGCATGACTTGCCCTGCCAGGTACACCTCGTTGTCCATCACCATGTTTTGCAGGTCGGCAACGCTGATGGGTTTATCCAGCGATTGCAGGCGTTGCAGGGCGAAGCGCGCACGCGGGCCGAGGCCGATGTGGTCCTGGCTGATCACCGGGGAGAACCCGGTGAGCGGCGCCTTGGGATTGGCCAGCCATGCCGAGTCGTTGGAATGCTGCACGTAGTCGCTGCGTTGCAGTTGCGGCAGTTGGTCGGCCGGGAAGATGCCGGGCTGGGCCGCGCGCGGGTCGATGTCCCAGGCGCAGGCGCTGCGGGCGCCGTCGAGCATGATCATTTGCAGGCCGGCGCGCGGGTCGCTGCATTGCGCCAGTTTGGCCGCGCTGACGTTGGGCACCACCGACTGGTTCATGTACAGGCTCTGGCCCTGGTCGTCGGCGGCCAGGGTGTTGACCCACGGAATGCCTTGCAGGCTGTGCACCGAGATTTTCAGGGTTTCGAGGCTGTCGGCGCGGTTCATCGCGTACCACTGTTGCAGCACGCGGTCGTTGCCGAGGTTGGCGTCACGCAGGCTGAACGCGTAGTGGCTGTCCCAGTCGAGCTTGCCCGGCCATTGCACCACCGGGCCGAATGGCGAGCTATACACCGTATGCGACTGGTCCTTGAGGCTGCCATCGGCCTGTTTAACCTGCACGGTCAGCGTGGTTTTATCCAAGGGGATGGATTTGCCATCGAGCATATAGCGCGTGGAGTCCTTGGGGTCCAGGGTCAGGCGGTACAGGGTGAAGTGCTTGGACGTGTCCACGGTATGGGTCCATGCCACATGCCGGTTAAAGCCGATATTGATCACCGGCAAGCCGGGCAACGCGGCGCCCATGACATCCAGTTGGCCGGGAATGGTCAGGTGCATCTGATAAAAACGCATGCCGCCCACCCACGGGAAGTGCGGATTGGCCAGCAACATGCCGCGCCCGTTGAATGACCGATCACGCCCCACCGCCACCGCGTTACTGCCGCGATCAAAGGCGAAACGCTCGCGGTTGGCGGCGGCCAGCTCAAAGGCCTTGGCTGTGGACGCTACGCTTACGGCCGCTTGGGGCGGTGTCGCGCCGACCAGGGCTTCGGCGAATTGGCCCACACCGCCTTCTACCAACAGCCTGCGGGTCAATTTGACCACGTCTTCAGCCACCAGCGGCCGCACCCAGGCCGCCTGGCATTGCGCCGGAGCGCCCTGCTCTTTCAGGTAACGGTTATAGCCGGCCACATAGCCGTCAATGCGCTGCTGCATCTGCGGGCTTTGCGCTTTCCAGAACGCGGCAACCGCTTCCGGCGTATTCAGCCAACTGAAGAATAGGTCGCTGGCCAGGTTGTTGCGTTCTTCCAGGGTTGCCTGGTCGGGGCCGAAGAACCGGGCGCGCTGGCCATTCACGGTGACGACTTCGTTGGCCAGCAGGCACAGGTTGTCCTGCGCATAGGCGTAGCCGATGCCGAAGCCCAAGCCACGTTCATCGGTGGCGCGAATATGCGGTACGCCGTAACTGGTGCGACGGATATCCGCCGATGCCTGCGTCACCGGCTCCCGCGCCGAGGCCGCCAGGCTCGCCCCCAGCAACACCCCGGCCATACATACCCTGGACAACCCTTTGCAAATAATCACGCGCACTCCACCGTCAGATTTAACCGTCTTACCAAGGGCAATAACCCCAGCGTAAGAACGCAAACCAGCGGGAATAATTTAGCGGGGGTGACGTTTATAGAAGGCAGCGTGAATGTGACAAAACCGATACTGACGAAATTTCTACATCCAGGACTTCATGATTTCGCTCGCTCGTTCGTCTTACTAACCAAGAGCGCTCATTTTTTCCTGATCAGGCTCTGATAAGGAGTTTTTGCATGTATAACCCGCAAGTGCCCACGGATGGACATTCACCGGCTGCCGAGGCCAATTTCGCCAGCGGCACACAAGCGTTCGGCAAGGCACCCGAACAGCAAGGCAACCAGCGTATCCGCCACCTGCTCAAGTGTTTTGGCTTACGCACCAGCCTGATCCGGTTGAAGGTCATCGACGCCCTGCTCACCGCCGCCGACAACAAGCGCACCCTGGGCGTGCGCGGCGTGCACAGCCACTTGCTGGAATTGGGCATCCCGTTGTCGTTTCTCAGCGTGCGCGAAGTGCTCAAACGCTTGTGCAGCGAGGGCGTGATCACCCTCAATGCCGACAAAAGCTACAGCCTCCATGAAGAGGCTGCGAAGGTACTCGAAGGTCGCGCCTGATTCGCGACCCGTGGCCTAGAGCTTGACCTTGCGGCGCATGACGCCGTTGATCACCACCACGACCACCGCGACGGCAATGGCGATGGTCTGGAATGTCTTCTCGCTGATTACCCCGGTGTTCTGCAGGTAGGACAGGCCGAACATCGTCGCCAGGACGGCCAGGGCAATCAGAATCGAATATTTCAAACGCTGCTTTTGTGTCATGACGGGTTCCTGAACCTGAAAAATGTAGCCCCTGTGCATCGCCGATCGGCTACGACGGGCGCTCATGGTACAGGCGATGCCTGACGCTGCAAACCGGTGCCGGGTTGCGCGCAGAGTTCAACCAGCCAATCGACAAACACCCGCACGCGCTGGGACAACTGGCGGTGCGGCGGGTACAGCGCGGTCAGGGCCATTTTCGGCACCGCCAACTGGGGCAGCACTTCCACCAGCTTGCCCAGCGCCAGCTGCTGGCGGGCGTGGTAGTACGGCGCCTGGATCAGCCCGTACCCGGCCTCGCAGGCGCAGAAGTAGCCGTCGGCACTGTTGACCGCGACTACCTTGGGCAGGTTGACCGGACGCAGCTCGGCGTCGATGAGAAACTCCAGGCCAAACCGTTTGCCACTGGTACTGGAGACGTATTCGACCATCTGATGGCGGGCCAGGTCATCAAGGGTTGATGGCACGCCCATGCGCTCCAGGTAAGCAGGGCTGGCCAGGGTTATCTGGTCCATCATCGCCAGGGGGCGGGCCACCAGCGAATCGTCCAGCGCCAGGCCGCCGCGCAGCACACAATCCACGCCTTCGCGGATCAGGTCGACCGGCCGGTCGTTCAAGCCGATTTCCAATTCGATCTGCGGGTATCGGGCGCTGAAGGTGGGCAAGGCCGGGATCACCAGGAAACGTCCGATACCCGAGGGCATATCAATGTTCAGGATGCCGCGCGGGTTCAGCTGGCTCGCCGAAAACACCGCTTCGGTTTCCTCGAGGTCCGACAGCAGTTGTACGCAGCGCTGGTAGTACGCGGCGCCATCCAATGTGGGGCTGACCTGCCGCGTGGTGCGTTGCAACAATTGCACGCCCAGGTGCGCCTCCAGCTGCTTGATCAGCACCGTCACCGAGGCGCGCGGCAGTTGCAGGCTGTCGGCCGCTTTGGCAAAGCCGCGCAGTTCGACGATCCGGGTGAACACGCGCATCGCGTTGAAACGGTCCACGTTGCAGCTCCCTTGAGCAGATTGTTTAGATAATACGAATAGTGATAGTGCTTTTAGCCGGTTTATCCCGACTTTGTCGAGCGTAACAATGCGAGCCTACCCACACAGGAGCTCTACCGATGCACACACGTCAACTCGGCACCCACGGCCCGTTCGTCTCCGCCATCGGCCTCGGCTGCATGGGCATGAGCGATTTCTACGCGCCCGGCAGCGACACCCGGGAAGCCGTCGCGACCCTGCACCGTGCGCTGGAGCTGGGCATCAACTTTCTCGACACCGCCGACATGTACGGTCCTCACACCAACGAACAGCTGATCGGCAAGGCCATCGCCGGCAAACGTGAGCAAGTGTTCCTGGCCAGCAAGTTCGGCATCGTGCGTGACCCGGCCCAGCCCACGTCGCGTGGCGTGGATGGCCGCCCCGAATACGTGCGCCAAGCCATCGACGGGACGCTGCGGCGCCTGGGCGTGGACACGCTGGACCTTTACTACCAGCACCGCATCGATCCGGATGTGGCCATCGAAGAAACCGTCGGCGCCATGGCCGAGCTGGTGCAACAGGGCAAGGTGCGTTACCTGGGCCTGAGCGAAGCCAGCGCCGCGACCCTGGAACGCGCGCACAAGGTGCACCCGATCAGCGCGTTGCAAAGCGAATATTCGCTGTGGAGCCGCGACCAGGAACACAACGGTTGCCTCGCCACCTGCCAACGCCTGGGCATCGCATTCGTGCCCTACAGCCCGTTGGGCCGAGGCTTCCTGACCGGCGCGCTGCAAAGCCCGGAAGACTTCGGCGCCGATGACTACCGCCGCTTCAGCCCGCGTTTCCAGGGCGAGAACTTCGCCAGGAACCTGCAACTGGTCCAGCAGGTGCAAGCGATGGCGGCCGACAAGGGCGTCAGCGCCGGGCAACTCGCGCTGGCTTGGGTGTTGGCACAGGGCGACTTCATCATTCCGATCCCCGGCACCAAGCAGCGCAAGTACCTGGAAGAAAACGCGGCGGCCGTTTCGATCAGCCTCAGCCCGACGGAGCTGGCAGCCCTGGACGCGATTTTCCCGAGCGATGCGGCAGCCGGCCAACGCTACCCCGAGGAAGTGATGGTGATGCTGGATATCTAGGGCCATTCATGAACGCCCCATCTCTACCCAGGTGAAAAGGCCTTCAGGTGGATCAGCGATACGGGGCGCCATTAAAGGCGCCCCGTTTTTCTTGCACGTGCGTACCTAAAGCTACGCCTTTCCAAGCCGATAGCCTTACGAAGCTCTAAAAAAGCCGCGTCGACAATAAACGCTTCGTAAGGACGATCCCATGCCCCCACTGCGCTCCATCCAAGCCCGCTACACCCTGTTCCTGGTGCTGTTCGTCCTGGTGTTATTTGTGTTGACCGTAGTGGGTATCGGCCAGTTGGTCGCGCCCACGTTGCGCCATACCGAAGAACAGGTGGTGCTCAACCGTATCGACGAGGTGGCGGATCAGATCCAGGGCGACCTGAACAAGGTCCAGTCCCAGCAACGCACCATCACCCAGACCATCCCCTTGCTCGACAGCGATGCCATCGACAAGGTCCTGCCCGGGCTGGTCGATCAATATGGCGAGCTGAAGGTCTTCGGCGGCGGCATCTGGCCGTTGCCCAACCAGCGCACGCCGGGGCGCAACAAGCACAGCACGTTCTGGCACCGTGATGCGTCGGGCAAACTGGCGGTCAATACCTTCTGGAACAGCGACCCCGCACCCAACTACTACGACCAGAGCTGGTACAAGGGCGGCCTGGCCTCGCCACGCGGCCAATGCGCCTGGGCCGCCGCCTACAAGGACGACGCCAGCCAGGAGCCACGCACCAACTGCGCCATGGCGATCCAGCGCGACGGCGCGCCATACGGTGTCGCCACCATCGACGTGACCCTGGGCTTCTTCAATGACCTGGTCGCCAGCAAAGAAAAAGACATCGGCGGGCAAATGCTGATCGTCGAAGGCGACGGCAAGATCATCAGCAACAGCACGCGCATCAGCAGCCCGGTGGTGTTGAAAAACATCAGCGAACTCACCGGCACCTCGGCGTTCGCCGCCCAGGTCAGCAAAGCCCTGGCCAACCGCGACCAGGCGCTGCAACGCAGCGAGTTCGACAACCAAGGCGTGGCCAGCACCTTTTACATGCGCCCCATCGCCGGCACGCCGTGGTTCCTCGCCACCGCCCTGCCCACTTCGCTGATCACCGCCCAGCGCGATGACGTGCTGGGTACCCTAGCATTGCTGCAAATCCCGATGGTGTTGCTGCTGGTTCTGCTCGCGGTGTATGCGATCCGCCAACTGGTGCAGCGCATGACGACCCTGAAAACCAATATCGACGCGCTGTCCGCCGGCGACGCCGACCTTACCCGCCGCATCACCATCCGCGCCGAAGACGAACTGGGCGCCATCGGCCACTCGGTGAACCGGTTTATCGTCTACCTGCAGAACATGATCGGCGAAGTCACCCAAGCCACCGGCGCCATGTCGTCGAGCCTTGAACAACTGCAACGGACCTCGGCGCACACCAACCAGATTCTGGTGCGGCATGCCTCGGAGACCGACCAGACGGTCACCGCCATCACCGAAATGAGCTCCACGGCCGACACCGTTGCGCAGAACGCCGCCGAAACCGCTGCGTTCACCCAGCGCGCCAACGAGCACGCCGACCGCTCCCGCGTGGTCGTGGGTGAAGCGTCCAACAGCGTCAGCGCTTTGATCGGCGAAGTGTCCAGCGCCACCCACAGCGTGGAAAACATGCGCCAGGACGCCGCGCGCATCACTGAAACCCTCGGCGTGATCGGCGCGATTGCCGGCCAGACCAACCTGCTCGCCCTCAACGCCGCCATCGAGGCGGCGCGGGCCGGCGAGCAAGGCCGGGGTTTTGCGGTGGTCGCCGATGAAGTCCGCGCCCTCGCCGCACGCACCCAGGCCAGCACCTCGCAGATCAATGAAATGCTCACGCGGCTGACGGCGGGCGTCAGTTCATCGGTCGCGGCCATGGAAAACACCCAGGCCAGCTGCCAGTCGGCGGCGGACGCCACGGCGCGGGTGAACACAGGCCTGGATGAGATGGCCGGTTCCGTCAGCCATATCAATAACCTCAGCACCCAGATCGCCACAGCCGCCGAGCAGCAAAGCGCGGTGACCGAGGAGATCAATCGCAGCATGGTGCAGATCCGACAAATGGTCGAAGAGCTGGTGCAGAGCGGCCATGCCACTGAAACCAATACCCAGAGCCTGCTGGATGCGAACGGCCGGGTGATTGCCTTGATGAGCCGATTCAAGGTTCGGTGATAAACGGATTAAACACTCCCGTGCAATGTGCGGGAGTGGGGCTATTCTGACAGTTCGACGTACCTAGTACCGCCACACAGGAGGTGTGCCATGCGCGCAGCCGAGCAGTCGGTCCGCTTGGAGCGGATCAGTCAGGAACGCTTTATCCAGGCCCCTATCGAAGCCGTCTACGACTACGTGACCCAACCGGATCGCTGGCACGAATGGCACCCCACGTCCCTGGGTGCCGACACCGGCACCACCGGATCACTCGCGGCCGGTGCACGCTTCACCGAATTCATCGACCTGCTGGGTGTGCGGGTTCCCTTGAGCTACCGCGTACAAGTCGACCGACGCCCCGGCGAATTCAAGGCGGTGTTCACCTCGGTGGCCGTCGATGGTTCCATTCATTTTTTCCTGCTGCCCCATCAAGGCGGCACGCTGTTCAAGCGCGTGCTCACCTATGAAACCGAACTGCAACTGGCAACCTTGCATGCGCGCATGCTCGAGCTGTCGACCGTCGCCCTGGGCCAACTCAAGCATCGCTTGGAAAACCCGCCTCTCGTAGAGTCTCGTATAATTTAGAAACATTACCAGCGCCTCCGTTCACCTGTGGGCGCTGGCTTGCCTGCGATGACGCCGTCATGATCGCCGCCATCCCAACGGCCACCTCCCGCACGCGAGCCTTCCCATGAAAACACCATTGCGCCTGGCCCTGCTGTCAGCCCTGTTCGCCACCAGCCTGGCCCAAGCCGCCGAATTGATCCCCATCGACGTGCACCGCGACGCCAACTGTGGCTGCTGCAAAAAGTGGATCAGCCACCTGGAAAGCAACGGTTTCAAGGTCAACGACCATGTGGAAGCCGACATGAGCGCCGTCAAGAAACGCCTCGGCGTGGCACCGCGCCTGGGCTCATGCCATACCGCCGTGATCGATGGCAAGTTCGTTGAAGGCCACGTGCCCGCCGAGCAGGTGCTGGCCTTGCGCAAACGCAACGACCTGCTGGGCATCGCGGCACCCGGCATGCCCATGGGCTCGCCCGGCATGGAGGTGGAAGGCCGCGGTGAGGCCTATCAGGTCATCGGCCTGACCCGTGAGGGTAAAGACGCAGTGGTGGCTGAATACCCGGCGCAATGATCGCGGCCTACCTGGGGTTATTTTTCGCGGCGTTTGGCGCGGCGACCTTGTTGCCGCTGCAATCGGAGGCCGTGCTGGTGGGCCTGCTCGTCAGCGGGCATTTCAACCTGTGGCTGCTGCTGGCCATTGCCACCCTGGGCAATGTGCTCGGCTCGGTGCTGAACTGGTGGCTGGGACGCTGGGTTGAACACTTCAAGGCGCGGCGCTGGTTCCCGGTCAGCGATCGCCAGCTGGGCAGAGCGCGCCAACATTACGAGCGCTGGGGCCACTGGACGTTGCTGCTCAGTTGGCTGCCGATCATCGGCGACCCGCTGACCCTGGTCGCCGGGGTAATGCGCGAGCCCTTATGGCGATTCCTGCTGCTGGTGACCCTGGCCAAAAGCATTCGCTACGGCGTGCTCGCGGCCGTGACCTTGCAGTGGGCGTTAATCCCCACTTAATCTCCTCGCAACAGCATCCGATCACCTTTCCCGGAGCCCCGCCTATGCCTCTGATCCGCGCTTTTTGTATCGCCGGCCTGCTCACGGCCAGCGCCGCCCCGGTGCTTGCCGCAACCTATGGCCCTGAACTCCAAGGCTTCAAATACCCCTACCCGCTCCAGCATTTCCAATTCCAATCCCAGGGCAAGACGTTGCAGATGGGTTACATGGACGTTGCGCCCAAAGGCCAGGCCAACGCTCGCACCGTGGTGCTGATGCACGGCAAAAACTTCTGCGGCGCCACCTGGGAAGGCTCGATCAAGGCCTTGAGCGACGCCGGGTACCGTGTGATCGCGCCGGACCAGATCGGCTTCTGCAGCTCCAGCAAACCCGACCACTATCAATACAGCTTCCAGCAACTGGCGACCAACACCCACCAGCTCCTGGAACAGCTTGGCATTCAAAAGGCCACCTTCATCGGCCACTCCACCGGCGGCATGCTCGCCACGCGCTACGCACTCATGTACCCCGAGCAAACCGAGCAGCTTGCACTGGTCAATCCTATCGGCCTGGAAGACTGGAAGGCTCTGGGCGTGCCCTCGCTCACCGTCGACCAGTGGAATGCGCGTGAGCTTAAAGTCAACGCCGAGGGTATCCGCAAGTACCAGCTCAACACCTATTACGTCGGCCGCTGGAAACCGGAGTACGAACGCTGGGTGGACATGTACGCCGGCCTGGCCAACGGCCCAGGGCGTATGCTGGTCGCCTGGAACTCAGCATTGATTTACGACATGATCTTCACCCAGCCGGTCTACTACGAGTTCAAGAACCTGCAGATGCCCACGCTCCTGCTGATCGGCACGTCCGATAACACCGCCATCGGCAAGGACATTGCGCCGCCGGCGGTCAAGGCCAGGCTCGGCAACTACGCGGTGCTGGGCAAGCAAGTGGCCGAACTGATTCCCCATGCCACCCTGGTGGAATTCCCCGGCCTGGGGCACGCACCGCAAATGGAAGAACCGGCCCGGTTTCACAAAGCGCTGTTGCAGGGTTTGAACGCCCTTTAGCCCAACCTTTTCGAGGCACTGGTGATGTCGTGATGTCGGTACAGATCGCGGTCATTGATGATTGGCAGAACGTCGCCAGCGGCGTGGTGGACTGGTCGGTGCTCGACACGGTGGGTCAGGTGCATTTCCTGCACGATTACCCGGCGGACACCGCCACCCTGATCGAGCGTTTGAAGGGGTTCGAGGTGATTTGCCTGATGCGCGAACGCACCCCCTTCGACAAAGCCCTGCTGCAGGGCTTGCCGACGCTGAAGCTGCTGGTGACCGGCGGCATGCGCAACGCCGCCATCGACATCCCCGCCGCCAAGGCCCTGGGCATCCAGGTCTGCGGCACAGACAGCTATAAACAGGCGGCGCCGGAACTGACCTGGGCGCTGATCATGGCCTCGACCCGCAACCTGGTGGCCGAAGCCAACGCGTTGCGCGCCGGCCACTGGCAGGTTGGCCTGGGCGGCGACCTGTATGGCAAGACCCTGGGCATTCTCGGCCTGGGCAGCATTGGCCAGAAAGTCGCGCAGTTCGCCCAGGTGTTCGGCATGCGGGTGATCGCCTGGAGTGAAAACCTCACGCCGGAACGGGCGGCAGAGTCGGGCGTGACGTGGGTCAGCAAGAAGGCGCTGTTCGAACAGGCAGACATCCTCACCATTCACTTGGTGCTCAGCGACCGCAGCCGCGGGCTGGTGGATGCCCAGGCGCTGGGCTGGATGAAACCCGGCGCCCGCCTGGTCAACACCGCACGCGGGCCGATCGTGGATGAGGCGGCGCTGGTGCAGGCACTGCAAAGCGGCCGTCTGGCCGGCGCGGCGCTGGACGTGTTTGCCGAGGAGCCACTGCCGCTGGATCACCCGTTGCGCCACTTGCCGAATGTACTGGCCACGCCCCATGTAGGTTATGTGAGCGAACAGAATTATCGGCAGTTTTATGGGCAGATGATCGAAGACATACAGGCATGGGCGACGGGCGTGCCCGTTCGTGTGCTCGGCTGACGCACCACGCTGGTGCAATACCATAATCATCCGCAAAACACACTTGTAGTGAGCGGGCTTGCCCCGCGCTGGGGGGCGAAGCCGCCCCGTAATGGTACCGGCGAGCCGCAGGATAACCCCGGTCGCCCTTTTTGGGGCGGCTTCGCCACCCAGCGCGGGGCAAGCCCGCTCACTACAGAGGCCGGCGCACCTGGGCGAGACCAAAGCAGCCCACGACAGAATCGTGGGACCTTCGCAATGGGCATATGGTTAAAAGTTTTTTGTCCTACAAAAATCGCTCGAAAACCCTACAGGCTCTGGGATCTGTCCTAGACTCTTGACCGATGGGTCCCTTCCAAAACAAAAACCCCGCAAAAAAACTAAACTTTTCAACTCGGCCCTGGGTCAAGTTTTAAGGCAAGGCGAGCACTCCGCGATTCACGCTACATGCCCGTCCATCCAATCTTTTTCAGTTAACCGTGCAACTGGCATACGCCTTGCCAGATTGTCGTGCGCTTGTGCGCTTGGCCGCAGGAAGCGGTCATCGAGCTAATGGCAGCGGGCCATTAGCTAACCAACACGTTGGAGAGAACTATGATCAGTGCCGCAGCAAGTATTCAGGGAGAGCGTGTTAGTCAGCCAGTTGGCGGGTCGACCTCTTTAGTAGTCGACCTCAATACGGTGCGGCCGGTGTCCAGTCATAACCCCAATCGAAAGAAGGTGCTGTTTGTTACCTCCGAGTTTGCCGACCTGGTGAAAACCGGCGGCCTGGGCGATGTGTCGGCGGCCCTGCCCCGCGCCATGGCTCACTTGCACGATGTGCGCGTGTTGATCCCCGGCTACCCGCAGGTGATGGAAAGCGACAACCCGATTCACATCATCGGCGAGCTGGGTGGCCACGCCGCGCTGCCGCCGTGCAAGATCGGGCGCATGGACCTCAAGGACGGCCTGGTCATCTATGTGCTGATCTGCCCTGAACTCTACGAGCGCGAAGGCACCCCTTACGGCGCCAACAACGGCCGCGACTGGCCGGACAACCATATTCGTTTCGCCCGCCTGGGCCTGGCCGCCGCCGACATGGCCGCCAACCTGGCGCAAATCCACTGGTGCCCGGACCTGGTGCACGCCCACGACTGGCCCGCTGGCCTGGCGCCGGCGTACATGCACTGGCGTGGCTCACGCACCCCGACGCTGTTCACCATCCACAACCTGGCGTACCAGGGCGTGGTCAGCCTGGGCTGCACCCCTGAGCTGGGCATCCCGCCCCATGCCTTGCAACAGGAAGGCATGGAGTTCTACGGCAAGATGTCGTTCCTCAAGGCCGGTATGGCCTACTCCAGCCACATCACCACGGTGAGCGCCACGTACGCCCAGGAAATCACTACCCCGGAATTCGGCTGCGGCCTTGACGGCTTCCTGGCCAGCAAGACCCAGCAAGGCTTGCTCAGCGGCATCCCCAACGGCATCGAAGACAGCTGGGAAACCTCGACTGACCCGCACCTGGCTCACAATTTCAACGTGGGCGACTGGGAAGGCAAGGCCATCAACGCCGCGCAAGTGCGCGAGCTGTTCGGCTTGAGTGAGTCCACCGGCCCGCTGTTCGCCGTGGTGTCGCGCCTGGTGTTCCAGAAAGGCCTGGACCTCACCGAAGCCGTTGCCAGCTTTATCGTCGAACAAGGTGGGCAGATCGCGATTATCGGTCGCGGCGAGCCCGAGGAAGAAAACGCCATGCGTGAACTGGCGCTGCGCTTCCCAGGCCAGATCGGCGTGCGCATCGGCTTCAACGAGACCGATGCCCGTCGCATGTTCGCCGGCAGTGACTTCCTGTTGATGCCGTCGCGCTACGAGCCCTGCGGCCTGAGCCAGATGTACGCCCAGCGCTTCGGTTCGCTGCCGGTTGCACGCAACACCGGCGGCTTGGCCGATACCATCGAAAACGGCGTGACGGGCTTTCTGTTCAATGAGTCCACCGTCGACAGCTACAAGGAAGCCCTGAGCCGTGCGTTCAAGGTGTTCGCCTTCCCTGACCTGCTCAACGCCATGCGTTGCCGGGCGATGACGCGGCCCTTCAACTGGAGCCAGGCGGTGGAACCCTACGCCGAACTGTACGAGCAGCTGGTCGCCAAGGCCTTGGGGAAATCAGTCAAATAATCAAAGAGAGGTTTTTATAGATGCCTTTACGGACTCTGGAAACCTGGCCCCACGGCGCAATCATGCTGGACGCGCAACACACGCGTTTCGCCTTGTGGGCGCCAGATGCGTTTTATGTCAGCGTTGAATTGGAAGGGGGCAAATCGGTCGCCATGCTGCCGCAGGCAGAAGGCTGGTTTGAAACCGAAATAGCGTGCCCGGCGGGCACGCGCTACCGCTTCAATATCGACGGGGAAAAAGATGTCCCCGATCCGGCGTCCCGGGCCCAGGCCTCGGACGTGCATGGTTGGAGCGTGGTGGTCGACCCGCTCGCCTACCAGTGGCGCAACGCTCATTGGCAAGGCCGCCCATGGCACGAAGCGGTCATCTATGAGCTGCATGTCGGCGCGATGGGTGGCTACGCCGGCGTCGAGAAGCACCTGCCACGCCTGGCCGAGCTGGGCGTCACCGCGATCGAATTGATGCCTTTGGCGCAATTTCCCGGTGAGCGCAACTGGGGCTATGACGGGGTCCTGCCCTACGCCCCCCAAGCCTCCTACGGTACGCCCGAACAGCTCAAGCACCTGATCGACAGCGCCCATGAGCATGGCCTGGCGGTGATCCTTGACGTGGTCTACAACCACTTCGGCCCCGATGGCAATTACCTGGGCCAGTACGCCAAGGGTTTCTTCCAGGAAGACGTGCACACCCCGTGGGGCGCCGGTATCGACTTCAATCGTCGCCAGGTTCGGGATTTCTTCCTCGATAACGCGCTCATGTGGCTGCTTGAATACCGCTTCGACGGCCTGCGCCTGGACGCGGTGCATGCCATCGACAACCCGGACTTTCTCAGGGAGCTGGCCCACCGGGTCCGCGAGCAAGTGGACGCCGGCCGACACGTGTGGCTGATGCTGGAAAACGAGCTTAATCAGGCCAGCCTGCTGCAGGACGATCGGGACTTCGACGCGCAATGGAATGACGACTTCCACAATGTCATGCATGTGTTGCTGACCGGCGAGACCGACGCGTACTACAGCGATTTTGCCGAGGAGCCTACGGCCAAGCTTGCACGTTGCCTGGGCGAAGGTTTCATCTACCAGGGTCACACCACGCGACATGGCCATGAGCGTGGCGAACCCAGTGGGCACCTGCCACCGAGCGCCTTTGTGGCGTTCCTGCAGAACCATGACCAGATCGGCAATCGGGCCCTGGGCGAGCGCCTGCACCAGCTCTGCCCGCCCCAGGCCTTGCAGGCGGCGACCGCCCTGCTGCTGTTGTCGCCGATGATTCCGCTGATGTTCATGGGCGATGAATCCAACTCCGGCGAGCCTTTCCTGTTTTTCACCGACCACCATGGCGAACTGGCCGAAGCGGTGCGTGAAGGCCGGCGCAATGAATTTGCGGATTTCGCCGCCTTCAAGGACCCGCAGCGACGCGAGCGCATCCCCGATCCGAATGCCTTGGCGACGTTCCTGCAGACCACGCCTACTTTTACCGAGAACGAGCACACCCAGCTCTACCGCCACCTGCTGAGCCTGCGCCACCAGCACATCGTGCCGCACCTGCCTGGCAGCACCACATTGGGCGCCGAGGTGCTGGCCGACGGCGCGGTCAGTGCGCGCTGGCGCCTGGGCAACGGCAGCCTGTTGCAGATTGATCTGAACCTCAGCGCTACGCCCCTGGATCGTCCCGCGACGCAACATGTCCTGTTCGAAACGCCTGTCAACGATGGCGCACACCTGCCGCCTTTCAGCGCCCGCGTTACTTTATTCCCTGTTGGAGAACACCCTTGAGCGAAGCGAACCTGGAAATCCTCGCCAGCCGAGCGGGACTGGCCGTCGATTGGATCGACGCAAACGGCCGCCCGCAACGAGTGAAACCCGACGCCCTGCGCGCCGTTCTCAAAGGCCTGGGCCACCCGGCCGACACTGACGCCGAGATCGACGCCAGCCTGCACGAACTGGAGCAGGAACAGCAGAACAAAGTCCTGCCACCCTTGATGACCATCGACAGCGGCGAAAGCCTGGACCTGGCGCGTTACTTCGAACCCGACACGCTGTGCCGAGTCAGCCTTGAGAATGGCGAAACCCTGGAACTGCGGCTCGATGGCGACGCCGTCCTGCCCGGCATTATCGCCCTGGGCTATCACCAGGTGCATATCGCCGACCAGACCTTCACCCTCGCCGTCGCGCCTGCCCACTGCTACAGCGTGGCCGAAGCCGTCGACACCCAACCCGCGCGTGCCTGGGGCCTCAGCGCCCAGCTCTATGCCCTGCGCCGCCTGGGCGATGGCGGCTTTGGCGACACCCTGGCGCTGGAACACCTGGCGCGCTCGGCCGCCGAGCGCGGCGCGGATGCCCTGGCGATCAGCCCGATGCACGCGATGTTCAGCGCCGACACCGGGCGCTTCAGCCCGTATTCGCCCTCGAGTCGGTTATTCCTCAACAGCTTGTACGCCTCGCCGGGCTGCATCCTGGGCGAGCGCGAAGTGCGCAACGCCATCGAAGCCATCGGCCTGACCGATGAGCTGCACGACCTGGAGCAGCACAGCCTGATCGACTGGCCTACCGCCGCCAACGCCAAGCAGCGCCTGTTGCGCGCACTGTATGAAGACTTCCGCCACGGCCATCACCCGCAACATGCCGATTTCCTGAGCTTCCGCCAGGCCGGTGGCGAAGCCTTGGAAAACCATTGCCGTTTCGAAGCCGTACAAGCGGCGCGTGCCGCCGCCGGTGAAAGCCTCGACTGGCGCCACTGGCCCGGGGAGTGGCGTAGCCCGCAGAGCCCGGCACTGGCCAGGTTCGCCGAAGAAAACCCCGATGAAATCGGTTACTACGCCTTCAGTCAATGGCTGATCGCCCGCTGTCTGGAGCGCGCGCAACAAGCCGCGCGCGGCAGCGGCATGGGCGTCGGTCTGATCGCCGACCTGGCCGTGGGCGCCGACGGCGGCGGCAGCCAGGCCTGGAGCCGCCAGGATGAATTGCTCGCCGACCTGACCGTGGGCGCGCCACCCGACATCCTCAACCGTGCCGGCCAAGGCTGGGGCATTTCCGCTTTCTCCCCCGAAGGCCTCAAGCGCAACGGCTTTCGCGCGTTCATCGAAATGCTGCGCGCCAACTTCGCCCATGCCGGCGGCCTGCGTATCGACCATGTGATGGGCTTGCAGCGCCTGTGGGTGATGCCCATGGACGCCTCGCCGCAGGACGGCGCGTACCTGTATTTCCCGGTGGATGACCTGCTGCGCCTGCTCGCGCTGGAATCGCACCGCCACCAGGCCATTGTGCTCGGCGAAGACCTGGGCACCGTGCCGGATGGCCTGCGTGAAAAGCTCATCGCCCGCTCGATCCTTGGCATGCGTGTGTTGCTGTTCGAGCAAGACCACGAAGGCCGGTTCAAGCCGATCCTCGACTGGCCCGACAATGCGCTGGCCACCACCAGCACCCACGACCTGCCGACGCTCAACGGTTGGTGGCACAGCCGCGATATCGACTGGAACGTCCAGCTCGGCCTGATCGATGCGCCCACCGTGGAGCAATGGAGTGAGCACCGCCTGCGCGAGCGCCAGGCGCTGCGCCAGGCCTTGAGCCAGGACCCGCAGAACTTCGTCGAAGAAATCCGCAATGAAACCGACCACATGATCGACGCCAGCGTGCGTTACCTCGGCCACACCCGTGCACCGCTGGTGTTGCTGCCGCTGGAAGATGCGCTGGGCATCGAGGAACAAGCCAACCTGCCCGGCACCACCGACACTCACCCCAATTGGCGCCGCCGCCTGCCGGGGGAGGCCTCCAGCCTGCTCGACAATGCCGGCGCTGCCCGCCGCCTTGAGCTGCTGGCCGTCGCGCGTAACCAAGCCTATGAGCGTGACCGATGAAAGCACTGCCCCTGCGCGCTACCCAGCGCCTGCAATTCCATAAAGGTTTTACCCTCGATGATGCGGTGCCGCTGGTGCCGTATTTCGCCCAGCTCGGCATCAGCCACCTGTATGCCTCGCCGCTGCTCAGCGCCCGCGCCGGTTCCATGCACGGCTACGACGTGGTCGACCCGACCACCGTCAACCTGGAGCTGGGTGGCGAAGCCGCCTTGCGCCGCCTGGTGGCGGCACTGCGTGAGCACGACATGGGGCTGATCCTCGATATCGTCTCCAACCACATGGCCGTGGGCGGTGCCGATAATCCCTGGTGGCTGGACCTGCTGGAGTGGGGCCGGTTGAGCCCCTACAGTGAGTTCTTCGATATCCAGTGGCATTCGCCCGACCCCTTGCTCAAGGGCCAATTGCTGATGCCGTTCCTCGGCAGCGACTACGGCGAAGCCCTGCAGAACGGCACGCTGACCTTGCATTTCGATGCCAGCCACGGTGCGTTCTACGTCGAGCATTACGAACACCGTTTCCCGATCTGCCCACGGGATTATGCAGCGATCCTGGGCACTGGCGACTCGCTCAAGCCCCTGGCCGACCAGTTCAGCGCCCTCGCCTACCAGGACGACGCCTACCATGAGGCGGCGTGGCTCAAACAGGCATTGGCGGAACGCGCCACCGAAGTGCTGCCCGCCATCGAACAGCGCCTGACCGAGTTCGACGGCCGCCAGCCGGAGGGCTTCGAACGCCTGCATCAACTGCTTGAACAACAGGCCTACCGCCTGGCGAGCTGGCGCACCGCAGCCGACGATATCAACTGGCGGCGCTTCTTCGATGTCAACGAACTGGGCGGCCTGCGAGTCGAGCGCGGCGCCGTGTTCGAAGCCACCCATGGCAAGATTTTCGAACTGATCAGCGAAGGCCTGGTGGATGGCCTGCGCATCGACCATATCGACGGTCTGGCTGACCCGCGCGGTTACTGCCGCAAGCTGCGCCGCCGTGTGGATTCGTTGTCGCCGCAGCGGCATTTGCCGATCTTCGTCGAGAAAATCCTCGGCGAAGGCGAAACCCTGCGCAAAGACTGGAAAGTGGATGGCACCACCGGCTATGAGTTCATGAACCAGCTGTCGCTGTTGCAACACGACCCGAACGGCTTTGCGCCGTTGGCCGAGCTGTGGACCCGCCACAGCGAACGGCCTTCGGCGTTCATCGAAGAAGCACGGTTGGCGCGTCAGCAGATCCTCAATGGCTCCCTCGGCGGCGATTTCGAAAGCGTGGCCCAGGCCCTGCTGCAAGTAGCGCGCGACGATGTGATGACTCGCGACATGACCTTGGGCGCCATCCGCCGGGCTCTGCAGGAATTGATCGTGCACTTCCCGGTGTACCGCACTTACATCAGCGCCCGTGGCCGCAGCGCGGACGACGATAAGATCTTCCGCCAGGCCATGGAAGGCGCGCGCACGACCTTGAGCGAAGGCGACTGGCCGGTGCTCGAGCACCTGGAGAAATGGCTCGGCGGCCAGCCTTGGCGCGATCGCCCGGTGGGCCGTGAGCGCAAGATCCTCAAGCATGCCTGCGTGCGGTTCCAGCAACTGACCTCGCCCGCCGCCGCCAAGGCGGTGGAAGACACGGCGTTCTATCGCTCGGCGGTCTTGCTGTCGCGCAACGACGTTGGCTTCAGTACCGAGCAGTTCAGCGCGCCATTGGCCGAGTTTCATCAGGTCAACAGCGAGCGCCTGCAGGCGTTCCCGGACAACCTGCTGGCCACCGCCACCCATGACCACAAGCGCGGCGAAGACACCCGCGCACGCCTGGCCGTGCTCAGTGAATGCGCGCCGTGGTACGTCGAGCAGGTCGAACAGTGGCGCGCCCTCGCCGCGCCGTTGCGTACCGATGCCAACGCGCCGTCGGCCGGCGATGAACTGATCCTCTACCAGGCGTTGCTGGGTAGCTGGCCGCTGGACCAGGACACTGACTTTGACGGGTATAAACAGCGCCTGTGGCAATGGCAACAGAAGGCGTTGCGCGAAGCCAAGTTGCAGAGCAGCTGGAGCGCGCCCAACGAGGCCTACGAACAGGGCGTCGAGGCCTTCCTGTCACGGTTGTTGCTCAGTGACGAAGGCCAGGCGCTGCGTACCGCCATCGGCGACGCCGCGCAGGCCATCGCGCCGGCCGGCGCGCTCAATGGCCTGGCGCAATCCTTGCTTCGCATCACTGTGCCGGGCGTGCCGGACCTGTACCAGGGCGACGAGTTCTGGGACTTCAGCCTGGTGGACCCGGACAACCGCCGCCCAGTGGATTTCAGCGCACGGCAACAGGCGCTGAACACGCCACCGGACCTGGGCGAGCTGCTGTTCAACTGGCGCGACGGGCGTATCAAGCAAGCGCTGATTGCCCAGGTGCTGGCCCTGCGCAAGGCCCACCCCGAGGTGTTCCGCAGCGGTGCCTATACACCGCTGGAAGTGGTCGGCAAGCACGCCGAACGGGTGGTCGCATTCTGTCGCGAACATGAGGGCAAACGCCTGTTGGTGGTGGTACCGCGCTGGTCGCATGAGTTGCTTGAAAACGGTGTGCATCCGCAGATCAATGCGCAGGTTTGGGGCGATACCCGGGTCAAATTACCGTTCGCCGTGCCAAACCAAAACTGGAAGGGACTTTTTCACACAGGCGCAGTCACACCAGACAAGGAGCTATCGATCAGCGCTGCCCTGGGGGATTTCCCGGTCAATGTCTTTATCAATTCTGATGATCAAGAAAGCTGAAAATTTCTGCGAGGAGCATTGTGATGAGTACTGAAGACAAACGCATACGCGAGCTGGCGCATCAGATCTGGGAATCTGAAGGCAAACCCCATGGTGAAGATGCTCGCCACTGGGAGATGGCGCGCAAACTGGCCGAAGCAGAAGCGCTTACGCCAAGCAAGCCAAAGGCTGCGGCCAAGCCGAAGACGGCGCCCAAGTCGCCTGCCGCCAAAGCGCCTGCCGCAAAAGCCAAGCCTGCGCCTGCGAGCAAACCGACTCCGGCGCCGGCCGCTAAAAAGCCGGCGGCGAAAAAGCCCAAACCCTGACCCTCGTTATTTCATAGCCCTCCTGCCGACGCCGTCGGCAGGAGGGGATTCTGTTTTTGATACCGATCAGCTGACTTTCCGTCGGCAGGGCCCCGTTCGGCCCGAAGATTTTCCCCTTCCAGGAGCAACATTCATGAGCAAACCCCATAAGACCCCAGCGACGCCGGGCGGCGAACCGTCACGGGTGCGTGAAGGTTTACCGTTCCCCCTCGGTGCCACCTGGGACGGCCTGGGTGTCAACTTTGCCCTGTTCTCGGCCAACGCCACCAAGGTCGAGCTGTGCTTGTTCGACGACACCGGCGAAGTGGAGCTTGAGCGTATAGAGCTGCCGGAATACACCGACGAGATCTTCCACGGCTACCTGCCCGACGCCCACCCCGGGCTGATTTACGGCTATCGCGTGTACGGTCCGTATGACCCGGCCAACGGGCATCGCTTCAACCACAACAAATTGCTCATCGACCCCTACGCCAAGCAACTGGTGGGCGAACTCAAATGGTCCGAGGCGCTGTTCGGCTACACCATTGGCCACCCGGATGACGACTTGAGTTTCGATGAACGCGATAGCGCGCCCTTCGTACCCAAATGCAAAGTCATCGACCCGGCGCACACCTGGGGCAACGACCAGCCTGTGCGGGTGCCGTGGGACCGTACGATCATTTACGAAACCCACTTGCGCGGCATCAGCATGCGTCACCCTTCGGTCGACGAGGCGGTGCGCGGCACCTGCGCCGGGTTGATGGAAGATGACGTGCTCAAGCACATCCGCCAGTTGGGGGTGTCTTCGGTTGAGCTGCTGCCGGTGCACGCCTTCGTCAACGACCAGCATTTGCTGGAAAAGGGCATGACCAACTACTGGGGCTACAACAGCATTGCGTTTTTTGCCCCGGACCCGCGCTACCTTGCCAGCGGCAAGATCGCCGAGTTCAAGGAAATGGTCGCGCACCTGCATGAGCAGAAGCTCGAAGTGATCCTCGACGTGGTCTACAACCACACCGCCGAGGGCAACGAGCGCGGCCCCACACTGTCCATGCGCGGTATCGACAACGCCTCGTACTACCGCCTGATGCCGGACGAGAAGCGCTTCTACATCAACGATTCCGGCACCGGTAACACGTTGGACCTGAGCCACCCGTGCGTCCTGCAGATGGTCACTGACTCGCTGCGCTACTGGGCCACGGAAATGCACGTCGATGGCTTCCGCTTCGACCTGGCAACCATTCTCGGCCGCTACCGTGACGGCTTTGACGAGCGCCACAGCTTCCTCGTGGCCTGCCGCCAGGACCCGGTGTTGCGCCAGTTGAAAATGATCGCCGAGCCCTGGGACTGTGGCCCCGGCGGCTACCAGGTGGGCAATTTCCCACCGGGTTGGGTGGAATGGAACGACCGTTTCCGCGACACCGTACGTGCGTTCTGGAAAGGCGACGACGCACAATTGGCCGATTTCGCCGCGCGCATGACGGCTTCGGGTGAGATGTTCAACCATCGCGGCCGCCGCCCCTACAGCTCGGTCAACTTCATCACCGCGCACGATGGGTTCACGTTGCACGACCTGGTGTCGTACAACGACAAGCACAACGAAGCCAACGACGAGAACAACCAGGACGGCAGCAACAACAACCTGTCCTGGAACCATGGCGTCGAAGGCCCGACGGACGACCCGGAAATCAACGCACTGCGCCTGCGCCAGATGCGTAACTTCTTCGCGACGCTGCTGCTGTCCCAAGGCACGCCGATGCTGGTGGCCGGTGACGAATTCGCCCGCACCCAGCACGGCAATAACAACGCCTACTGCCAGGACAGTGAAATCGGCTGGATCAACTGGGACCTGGACGAGGACGGCAAGGCCTTGCTCAAGTTCGTGAAACGCTTGATCAAGCTGCGCCTGGCCTACCCGATCCTGCGTCGTGGCCGCTTCCTGGTGGGCGACTACAACGAAGATATCGGTGTGAAGGACGTCACTTGGCTGTCGCCGGACGGCTCGGAGATGAGCACTGAACAATGGGAAGACAGCAACGGCCGCTGCCTGGGCATGTTGATGGATGGTCGCGCCCAGGAAACCGGGATTCGCCGGCCCGGCGCCGATGCCACGCTGCTGCTGGTG
This sequence comes from Pseudomonas cedrina subsp. cedrina, assembly GCF_001983175.1. Taxonomy (GTDB): domain Bacteria; phylum Pseudomonadota; class Gammaproteobacteria; order Pseudomonadales; family Pseudomonadaceae; genus Aquipseudomonas; species Aquipseudomonas cedrina. The sequence goes on along the minus strand of NZ_MNPW01000012.1, from coordinate 37,952 downwards.
GTCAATGCCCACCATGACGTGGTCAATTTCCGCTTGCCGCCGGTGCCTGAGGGTGAGTTCTGGACCTGCATGCTCGACACCAATGAGCCCGCCGTGCGCGGCCAGGAACGCTTCGATTTCGAACATGAGTACGGCGTCACCGGCCGTTCGCTGTTGCTGTTCGAACTGCAGCGTGAAGACGAGGCGTGACATAAAGCAGTATGGCAATGACATTCAGGCACGCCGTCTGAAAAACGGCGTGCCTGAATGTCAAAGGCCGCATCCTTGTCTATGCTGAGAATGCCTTGCCGGCACTCCAGAGTTGGAGCGGCAGGCAACCACTACGGCGGAGCCTGTGGTGAATACCAGCGAGTCGAGCCGCCCACGCGACACGGCCCAGTGTTAACCGACAAGGATGTGACACCCATGAAGCTTGCTTCCTTAAGCGACGGCCGTAGCGGCCCAGCGCAAATCTGGAACAGCGCCCCTCAACTGGCGCAGATTCCCCCCATCACCCCTTCCTCATTGGTGCCCCCAGGCGCCCGCGTGGTCATCATCGCGCCCCACCCCGGCGATGAGGTCCTGGCCTGTGGCGGCCTGCTGCAATTGCTCAGCACGCTGGAACACCCGCTGAAACTGATCTCCATCACCGATGGCAGCGCCAGCCATCCCGGCTCCAGTGTCTGGCCGGCCAGCCGCTTGAGCGTGGTGCGCCCCCAGGAAAGCGTCGAGGCCCTGCGCCGCCTCGGCATGCCCTTGCACAGCCTGAAGTGGATCCGTGGCGGGTTCTGCGATAACGCCCTGGCCGCGCGGGAAGCGCCACTGAGTCAATTCATCGCGCGCTACCTGCAGCCCGGTGATGTGGTGTTCAGCACTTGGCGCAACGACGGCAATGACGACCACGACAGTGTCGGTCGCGCCAGTGCCAGCGCCTGCAACCTGGTGGGCGCGCAACTGCATGAACTGCCGATCCGGGCCTGGCACTGGCCCGCCCGCGAAGCAGCGCTCATCCCCTGGCACCGGGCGCGCAAGGTGCGCCTGGACACCTGGAGCGTGGCGCGCAAACTCCACGCTGCCCATGCCTATGCCAGCCAGTTGGCCGGTGACCCGCAGATCGGTTTGGCGCCGATGCTGGCCCAGGTGTTGCTGGAGCGCATGCGCGAGCCTTATGAGATTGTGCTGTCTTAAAACCAGACTCGTTTTGTACCTGTTATTTCTGACAGTAGCGGTCTGGGCAACGGCTGGCTATGGTGGAAAAAGTACTGCACGGATTCAGGTGCAGTCGAGAAAGCCATGCCAACCCTTTGCATTGGCCGGTGTTTTCAGAAACGGGTAACCCGCTGTCCCCTGATCCGTATCGCGCGTCACGTTGTCATGGTTTGGTCCGCGCCTGCCTTTGCAGGTGCCGGGGCAATGCTCCTTCACATGAGGACGGATCATGCGCGTAAGCACGCTTTCCTGGTTTTACCTGCTCGTAATGGCCGTGTGGCCGCCGGCTTCTTACGGGGCCTGCACGATCACCAACACTGCGGGTGATGACACCTCCACCTGCAACAGCGCCACCGCGCCGGGCTTTACCGACACGGGGGGCAATAACACCCTTGATATCACGGCGACAGGCCAGGTCATCGATAACGTGACCTATGGTGCCGGCAATGACCTGGTGGATATTAATGGGCCCAGCGCGGGGATCATTGGAGACCTCAACCAAGGCGACGGCGCAAATATCTTTCGCCTCAACCTGGGCAGCGTTACCGGGTCCGTCGATCAGGGCTCGGGCGCGGACGTTGTGCAGATATCGGGCGGTCAAGTAGGCGCCGTCAGGCAGGCAAGCGGCATCGACAGCTATGCCCAGAGTGGCGGTACTGTCTTATCCGTGGCCCAAGGCGACAACCGCGATAAGTTTTTCATGAGTGGCGGCACCATTTTGACCTTCTTCGAGGATGGCGACGAGGCCACCATGACCGGCGGCACCATCGGCCGCGTCGACATGAAGCTCGATGACAACGTCTTTTTAATGTCGGGAGGACGCATCATCGGCAACATGGTTGCCGGCTTCGGTAACGACTTCTTCCGAATCTCGGGCAACGCGTTTGTGGGCGGCAATATCAGTGTAAGTGGTGGTGACGATCAAGTGATCATCGAGGGTGGCGACGTCAACGGGCAGACGCTGCTCAGTTTCGGCAACGACAGTTTCATCTGGACGGGCGGAAACCTTCACTCGTTCGTGTTGATGGGCGCGGGTGACGACACAGCCTTGCTGCAGAACCTGGTCAATTCTCAACTGGCGGCGGCTCAGTTGGTCGATGGTGGCCTGGGCAACGACACATTGACGCTGGATAGCACCAAGGCCGACGATCCGGGCCTGTTTTCCAATTGGGAAGCCATCCAACTGCACAACTCGCATCTGAAACTGGGCGGCACGCTGGCGCTGGGTGACAGCGCGACCGGCACGGGCGTTCTGAGCCTGGATGGCACGAGCCAGTTACTCGTCGATACGGGTGTAATCACTTCTTCCACTGCTGGCGAATTGGTCGACGTCAATAACAGCGGCGTCATCAATATGACGACCGGCAGTTCGAGCGCCAACGATACCTTGCTTATCAATGGCAATTACACCGGTGAAGGCGCTGTACTTGCGCTGCAAACGGTATTGGGCAATGACAGCTCCGCCAGCGACAAGCTTATCGTCAACCAAGGCGTGATCAGCGGAAGTACCGCCATCCAGATCACCAACCTGGGCGGGACCGGGGCGGCAACGACCGCGGACGGCATCCGCGTGGTGGATGCACAGAACGGCGCGACCAGCAGCAGCGGCGCGTTTTCATTGAATGGAATCGCAGCGGCCGGTCCGCGCAATTATTACCTGTATCGCGGCGGTGTCAGCGCTGGTACAGAGGACAGTTGGTTTCTGCGCTCTGAAACCCCCGTGGAAGGGCCCGTCACCCCACTGCCTGCGCCAAGCAGCCCCCCGTTGCCAGCAGCCACGATTCGCCCCGTGCCCTTTATTCGCCAGGAGGTTTCGCTTGCGGCGACGGTCTACCCGGCTGCTCAACAGCTCGTGCGCAACGGCCTCGGCACCTTTCATGAGCGCGTGGGAGAACAAGGCAGGCAGCGAGACATGCGCGCTCCGTCAGGTTGGGCACGCGTTTATGGCGGTAGCAGTCGTCAGGATCTTGCCGGTGACTTGAGCACTTCGCTGGACAGCTCGATACGCGGGTATCAAGTCGGCACGCCTGTTTTTTCAAGAGTCACCGACGCCGGCAATACCCAGCACCTGAGTGTGTTTGTGGGGCAGAGTCGACTCAAGGGCAAGGTCAAGGGCCTTGTCGATGGCATGCCGGACAGGGACGCCGGCGACATCACGCTGCGCGGCACCAGTGTGGGGCTTTCCGTTACCCATATCTCGCCGGATGATACCTATGTGGATGTCGTAGGGATGCATACCCGACTTAGCGGCAACAACGAGTCGGAACGCGGTATAAAGATGAAGACCAAGGGCAATGATCTGGCATTTTCGGTGGAAGTCGGCAAACCGCGTGCAATTACTCCAAATTCGAAAATCGAGCCGCAGTTCCAAGTGATCTGGAACCAGACGAAACTCGATAGCCAGAATGACCCGTTTTCCAGGGTTTCGTATGACGCCGATTCCCAACTGACCGTCCGCGCAGGCGTACGCGCCAGCGGCGACTACATCATCCAGGACCTGCCCGTCAGCCCTTATGTTCGCGCAAACGTCTGGCATACCCCGCGTGGCAACAGCACGGTGACCTTCAACGCCGAGGATTTCGATACCCAACGCAAATCCACCACGCTGGATCTAAGCCTGGGAGCGACGGCAATGATAGCGCGAGGCGTCAGCCTCTACGGGGAAGTGAGTCACAATCAGAGCCTCGACAGCCAGGCTGTCAGGGGCACACGGGGCACGCTCGGAGTCAGCGTCGATTTCTAGGGATGGGTTTGTATCGCAGCGGGCGAAGAGCACGCTGCGATACACCTTCGCGGCGCTGGACGTATTCAATAATGGCGATCTGCCAAGCCTGTTCAATGTGAAAAATTCGTTAACTAATTCTCGCTAAAGGCTTTTTCCCAAAGAAACAATCTGCCAGACTGATGCGAATAATTATCAACACCTTTATTATTTGCCACGGAGGGCACTTGGGGAGAGTCAATTACATGTCTGTGCAACATCGTAGCGGCAACGGTTTTTCACCCAGCTTGGTGGCGCTGGCTGTCTGTCTTGCAACCTCACACGCAGCGTTTGCCGCTGACGCTGAAAAAACTGCCCCCCTGGAGCTGGGGGCTACCCAGATCAGCAGTGAACAACTCGGCCAGACCACCGAAGGCACGCAGTCGTACACCACGGGCGAGATGGCCACCGCCACCAAACTGCCCCTGACCATGCGCGAGACGCCCCAGGCCGTTACGGTAATCACCCGCCAACGCATGGACGACCAAGCCATGACCAGCGTCAACGACGTGGTCAAGAACACGCCCGGCCTGTTCCTCAGCCAGTCCAGCGGTCCCGGACGGCAGACGTACAGCTCGCGCGGCTTCAATATCGATAACATGATGTTCGACGGCATCCCCAGTTCCTATTCAGGCTACGCCAACAGCGTGCAGCCCAATTTGGCGATGTTCGACCGTGTGGAGGTGATTCGTGGCGCCACCGGCCTGGTCACCGGCGCCGGCAACCCTTCGGCGGCAATCAACTTTGTGCGCAAACGCCCCACCGCCACGCCGCAGGTGTCGATCACCGGTGCCGCTGGCAGTTGGGACGATTATCGCGGCGAATTCGACGCCTCCAGCGCCTTGAATGACAACGGCACCCTGCGTGGCCGGGTGGTGGGTTCATACCGGGACGCCAACAGTTTCCGCAAGGGTGAAGAAAGCGACCACGGCCTGTTCTACGCCATCGGCGAAGCCGACCTCAGCGAAGACACCACGGCTACCCTGGGCTTCTCGCGCCAGGAAGACCAGACGAACTTTTTCTGGGGCGGCTTGCCCCTCGGCACTGACGGCCATCACCTGAACCTGCCCCGCTCCACCAACCCCGGCTCCGACTGGGAAAACAAAAAGCTGACCATCGACACCGTATTCGGTGATATCGAGCACCGCTTCGACAACGGTTGGAAACTCCACGTCGCCGGTTCTTCATCACAGTTGGACGGCGTGTTCACCGGCACCTACCAGTCACGCTACCAGACCACCCTGGCGCGTACCGCCTACCAGTCTCACCAGGACGACAAGCAGTATGGCCTGGACACCTTCTTCAGCGGGCCGGTCGAAGCGTTCGGCCGCACCCATGAAGTGGTGGTGGGCACCAGCAAACGCATCTACGACGCTACGTCCAAGGAATTCAGCCCCTACGACACCAACTACCCGCTCAATGGCGCGAAGCCGAACTTCGTGCGTGACGGCAAAGGTCATAGCATCACTACCCAGGATGGCGTGTACCTGACGACCCGTCTGAACCTGGCGGACCCACTCAAGGTGATCCTCGGTGCCCGCGTGGACTGGTACGACTACGATGACCGCCAGGGCGACGGCGACTACAAAGTTACCCGCAACCTCACGCGCTACGCCGGGGTGATCTACGACCTGAACGACCAATACTCGGTGTACGCCAGCTACACCGACATTTTCACGCCGCAGACAAGCCGCGATTTCTCGGACAAGCCGCTGCAGCCTATCGTTGGCGAAAACTACGAAGTCGGCATCAAGGGCGAATATTTCAACGGCGCGCTCAACGCCAGCCTGGCGGTGTTCCAGATCGACCAGAAAAACCGCGCAACCCAGCCCGACAGCCAGGTAGGTTGCCCGATCACCGCCTGTTACGAAGCGTCTGGCCTGGTGCGTAGCCAAGGTATCGACCTCGAACTGCAGGGCGCTCTGACCGAAAACTGGCAAGTCGGCGGCGGCTTCACCTATACCCGCGCGCACTACATCAAGGACACCAAGCCGACCAACGACAACCAGCGTTTCGACACTGACACCCCGGAGCGCCTGTTCAAGCTCTCCACCTCATACCGTTTCCAGGGCCCGCTGGAAAAACTGCGCATCGGCGGCAACGTCTACTGGCAGAGCCGCATGTACAACGACGTGGTACTCGCCAACAGCACCACCTATCGCCTGGAACAAGGCAGCTACGCGGTTGCGGACGTGATGGCCGGTTACCAAGTGAACAAGCACCTGGACCTGCAGTTGAACGTGAATAATATCTTCGACCGCACCTACTACTCGGCAGTCGCTACCAGCCCGATCTGGGGCTCCACCGACACCTACGGCAACCCACGCAGTGTTGGCGTCACGGCCAAGTACAGCTTCTGAGCCGGTACATACCCATCAACGGCTACCCTCCCAGGTAGCCGCTCCTAAAGTCCCGCCTCCTGATGCCGATATACGGTTGGCATCCATGATTCCAATAAAAAAACCAAAAAACACCGATTCGCTCCACCCTGCCCTCGCTTTATTTCGGCCAGCCCCCATGGAGTAAGTGTGAATGCCCACCCCCACGCGTTTTTTCGAGCACTACCGCAAAGCCGACCGCATCATGCTGGCGTTGATCTGGCTGATGTTCCTGTTCTCCTTGGGGCTGGGGTTCTGGCATGACACGCTGATGCAAGCTGTCGTCGTCGGTGGCGGCACCAGCGTGGTGCTGACCGCGCTGTACCGCGCCATCGGTGGAACCCGTGTGATGCGTTGCGTCCTCGGTGCAGGCCTGATGGTCATGGCGGCGCTGCATATCAACCAGGCCCAAGGCGTGATCGAAGCGCACTTCGGAATCTTCGCGCTGCTGGCGGTGCTGACGTTTTATCGCGACTGGCTGCCGATCCTGGTCGCGGCGGCCACTATCGCCGTGCACCACGTGGTGTTCCATGCACTGCAACATCAAGGCTTCCCAGTGTTTGTGATGGAACACCATGGCGGCTGGGCCATGGTCGTCGTCCACGCGTTCTACGTGGTCATGGAAACCGTCGCCCTGCTCTACCTGGCCGTGCACAGCCAGGCCGAGGCGGTCGAGAGCCAGGAAATGCTTGAGAAAATGCTCGCGGTCACCTCCCAGGTCACCGCGCAAACCGCCCAAGGCGAAGGCAAGGCGCATGTGTCGCTGGCCAAGCGTTTCGATCACTTCCTGCAGCAGATCACCCACCTGATCGATGGCGTCGCCCGCGACTCCCAGGGCCTTGGCGAACTCGGCCAGGAGCTGGCCAGCGCCAGCGGCACCCTGGAAAAAGGCGCACGCCATCAACTGGCGGAAATCACCCAGATGACCGGCTCGATGCAGCGTATGGAAGATGCCATGGGCCATATCGCGGTGCACGTCGAGCAAGCGGTGGATCGCGCCGGCCAGGCCAGCCGGCAGGTCCTGCGCGGCCAGGAAAGCGTCGGCCGCGCCCAGCAGGAAATCACTCAACTGGCGTCACGCCTCAATGGCACCCACGCAACCGTGCAAGGCCTGGCCGCGCAAGCCGAACAGATCGGCAGCGTGCTTGAAGTGATCAACAGCATTGCCAACCAGACCAACCTGCTCGCCCTCAACGCCGCCATCGAAGCCGCCCGCGCCGGCGAGCAAGGCCGTGGTTTTGCCGTGGTCGCCGACGAAGTCCGCAGCCTGGCGCAACGCACGGCGGTGTCCACCCAGGAAATCAAGACCATCATTGAAGGCTTGCAGCAAGGCAGCCGTGAGGCCGTCGAAGCCATGCACGACAGCCGCCAGGGCGTGGAACGCTGCGTGGAAGATAGCCAGGTGGCGGTGGACATGCTGCGTGCGGTGGGCGATGACATCGCGCACATCGACGACCTGAATGGACGGATCGTGACCACTACGCGCGAGCAGACCTCGGCCAACCTGGAGATTGTCGGGCGGTTGCAGTCGGTGCAGAGCATCGCCCAAAGCACGGCCGATGACGTCGAAACCCTGGCGCGCAGCAGCGAACGCCTGCCGCCGATTGCAGTGCGGCTGGATGCGTTGGGCAAGCACTTTCATCAAGCTTGATGCGCCCTGTCGCTTATCCTGCCTCAAGCAGCAAGAGTGTCTTGCGATCCGGTTCACCGTCGAAAAACTGATCCAGTGCGGTTTGGTACACACTGGACTCGTTCTGGACACTCATGAACAACGTCAGGCAAGAGCGAAACTTCAGGTCATCCGGCGCGCCGAACAGCTGACTGGCACTTGTTCCGCGGTGTTGCAGAACCGCGTTGACGCAGCTTTCGAGCCTTGGGCCGAGCACCTCGTGTTCTAGATAGGCGCGTGCCTCGGCCACGCCGGATATAGCAAAACGCTGGGCCGTCTCGGAACGACCGAGCCCCTGCACTTGTGGAAAGATGAACCACATCCAGTGACTCGTCTTGCGCCCCGCGTGCAGTTCGTCCATGACGCGACTGAACACCGGGCGTTGGGCCTCGACAAAACGCGACAGATTGAACCTGTCTTGCATGGCTGGCTCTCCCTCTGGCTAAGCCACCTGGGTGGCAAACCTGCCCACTGCTTCGACGACCTTCTTTGCGCCGTCCTGAATTTCGACAATGACCTGGCCGGCCTGGGTGGCCAGTTCAAGGCCTTGCTCGGCCTGGGACTTGCTGTTGGCCATCTCGGCCACGGTCTCGTCCACCAGCTTCTGGTTCTGCAGGACCACCGATGCGATTTCTTCCGTCGCCGTGCTGGTGCGCCCGGCCAATTGTCGAACCTCATCGGCCACCACCGCGAAGCCTCGACCCTGCTCGCCCGCGCGGGCCGCTTCAATCGCGGCATTCAAGGCCAACAGGTTGGTTTGCTGGGCAATACTGCTGATCGTCTGGATGATCGAGCTGATCAGCAGTGACTGCTTGCCGAGCGCTTCGACCCCGCCGGAGGCCGCCTGCATATCCACCGCGATTTTACGCATGGTGTGCATCGTGTCGTTGACCACCACCGCGCCGCGTTGGGCGGTGACATCGGTCTGCTGGGATATTTCAAACGCCGTATGCGCTGCCCCGCTGACCTCTTGTTCGCGGGCCACCTGGTCGCTGACCACCGTCGCGAACTTGACCACCTTACACAGGTTGCCTTCGGTGTCGTAAACCGGGTTGTACGTCGCTTCCAGCCATACGGTCTGGCCGCGGCTGTCAACGCGTTCGAATCGGCCGGCGACAAATTCACCTCTGTTCAAGGTTGCCCAGAAATCCTTGTATTGCTGCGACGACGTTTCCTCTGGCTTGCAGAAGATCCGGTGGTGACTGCCTTTGGCTTGCTCCAGGCTGTAGCCCATCGCTCGCAGGAACTGGTCATTGGCCTTGAGGACATGCCCGGAAAGATCGAACTCGATCACCGCCGTCGAACGCAGCAGTGCGTCGATGAAGGAGGCATTTTCCGATGCTTTCTCCACGCGGGAGGTGATATTCGTCGCATAGCAGGTGACATGGCTCAACGTGCCGGTCGCATCCGTTATGGGTCGCCAATGGGCGTGCAGCCACACCAAGGAACCGTCGGCATGCAGGTACCTGTAGTCGTCACTGATCGACTTGCCTGCGGCAACCGCAGCGCGAAAGTTATGAAAGCACGGCAGCTTGGACACGTATTGCGGAACAATCTGGTCCAGGGCACGCCCCAGGAGTTGATCCTGCGTATAGCCCAAGGCGTTGGCAAAATTGTCGTTGCAGGCAATGATTCTGAACGCCGAATCGATACTCAGCATGAGCATCTCACGGTCCAGGCCATCGCGCAGTTGGCGCAGTTGCGACAGCTCGGCTGACTGGGACTGGAGCTGGTTCTTGATTTTGGTATTGAACATGGAACGCCGCCTCTTGGGTCATATCAAGTCTATCGGCATGCCATGCTGCATATTGAGGCCGTCCGATGGTCAAATAGCTCCTTTAACGTGCAAAGCATAGTCGAGCAAAAATATTACGGTAGCCGAAACTGGGGTCGTCGAATTGCCCCATGCTATGAAGGAGAAATGCCTTCGCCAAGTCGTACGATCTCTACAATATGGGCAGCTTTAATCTATCTACTCACCCCGTCGGAACGGCCTAGACGAACCGAATTAATTCAAAGTCTTATGCGTCTTCCAGAAAGTCCTCCCTTGCCCCTTCGCTTAAAACGCGCTACAAAACCCTCGCAACGTTGTACGACAACTAAAAATAATCTGCCATCCACGACGGTGGCGCCGACTGCTTGAGCCTGCCATGACACCCCCTGCCCCCGCTCCCTTCTCCCGTCAAGTCGCCGTGTTGATCCTGCTGTGCATGGGCTGCGCCTTTGCAGGCAACCATATCGCCGCGCGCGTCGCCTTCGACGATGGCGCCGGTGTGCTATTGGCCATACTGTTGCGCTCGGGCGGCACCTTGCTGGTGCTGGCCGTGCTGGTGCTGTGGCAACGCCAAAGCCTGCGCCTGCCGCCAGGTGCGTGGCGCTGGCAAGGACTGTTGGGCGTACTCATCGCCACCCAAAGCCTGTGCCTTTATTCCGCCGTGGCGCGTGTCCCGGTCGCGCTGGCGCTGCTGGTGGGTAACGTGTTCCCGATCTTGCTGGCATTGCTCACTTGGGCATGCGGCGGCCCGCGTCCTAGCGCTCGCACCGCCTTGCTGATGGGCCTGATCCTGGTGGGCCTGGTGTTCGTCCTGGACGTACCAGGTCGACTCTCAAGCAACACCGAACTCGGCCCGCAATGGCTGCTCGGCGTAAGCCTGGCCTTCTGCGCCGCCTGTGCATTTGCCTGTGCGCTGTGGATCACCGACCACAAGTTGTCCCAGGTACGCGGGTCGGTGCGCAGCCTGCTGACGATTTTCATCGTGTTCGGCAGCATCAACCTGGCAGGCTTGAGCGGCGCCCTGCCGGGCGGCCTGAACCCGCCGGCGACCAGCATCGGCTGGCTGGCACTGGCCACGTTGGTGGTGCTGTATGGGACCGGGTTTATCGTGCTGTTCATCTCGGTACCGCGCCTGGATATGCCGCGCAACGCACCGGTGATGAACATTGAGCCGCTGGCGACATTGCTGATGGGCTGGATCGTGCTCGATCAAATGCTCAGCGCCGGGCAGTTGGCCGGAGGTGTGATTGTCGTCACGGGAATTGTGCTGCTGACGTATCGCAAGTCCCCTCGGTCTGCGCCTCGGTAACCCTCATCCCCGCGCCAGGCCTGGCCCGATTCCTGCCTGCTCCAATGCCAGCAAGTCGCTGCTGACTATGCGGACGACTCTTTTGGGCCCCGTCGCCCGAGCGCGTGCCCGGATAATCGGTCATCCCCCCGCCACACCGAGGCCTTCCCCATGACGAGCCCATCCACCGAACAGGTCAGCCCCCAAACCCTGCGAAAAGTCATCATCGCCGCCGGCATCGGTAACTTCGTCGAGTGGTTTGACTTCGCCGTCTACGGTTTCCTCGCCACCACCATCGCTCAACAATTCTTCCCCAGCGGCGATGCCAGCGCGGCGCTGCTGAAAACCTTTGCGGTGTTTGCGGTGGCCTTTGCGTTCCGGCCGTTGGGCGGCATTTTCTTCGGCATGCTCGGCGACCGGATCGGCCGCAAACGCACCTTGGCCATGACGATCCTGTTGATGGCCGCCGCCACCACCTTGATCGGCCTGCTCCCCACTTACGCCGCCATCGGCGTCGCGGCGCCGATCCTGTTGTCGCTGATCCGCTGCGCCCAAGGCTTTTCGGCCGGGGGCGAATACGCCGGGGCCTGCGCCTACCTGATGGAGCACGCGCCCAGTGATAAACGCGCCTGGTACGGCAGCTTCGTGCCGGTGTCGACGTTTTCCGCCTTCGCCGCCGCAGCCGTGGTGGCGTACGCCCTTGAAGCGTCGTTGTCCGCCGAGGCGATGGGCAGCTGGGGCTGGCGCCTGCCGTTCCTGATCGCCGCACCGCTGGGGCTGGTGGGGCTTTACCTGCGCTGGAAGCTGGATGAAACGCCGGCCTTCGAGGCCGTGAAGCAGGAACACGCGGTAGCCCACTCCCCGCTCAAGGACACCTTGCGCAACCATGGTGCGGCGATCTGCTGCCTGGGCGCTTTTGTGTCGCTGACGGCGCTGTCGTTTTATATGTTCACCACCTACTTCGCGACGTACCTGCAAGTGGCGGGCGGGCTGAGCCGGGCGTTGGCCTTGCTGGTGTCGCTGATCGCATTGATCTTTGCCGCAGCAATTTGCCCACTGGCGGGGCTGTATTCGGACCGCGTGGGGCGTCGGGTCACGGTGATGACCGCGTGCGCACTGTTGATCGTCGTGGTGTACCCGTCATTCCTGATGGCCAGTTCCGGTTCGTTTGCGGCGTCGATTGTTGGCGTGATGTTGCTGGCGGTGGGAGCGGTGTTGTGCGGGGTGGTCACGGCGGCGTTGTTATCGGAAACGTTCCCGACCCGCACGCGCTACACCGCCTCGGCGATCACCTACAACATGGCCTACACAATCTTCGGCGGCACCGCGCCGCTGGTCGCGACCTGGCTGATCAGCACCACCGGCAGCAATCTGTCACCGGCGTTTTACCTGATGGCGGTGGCGTTACTGGCACTGGCAGGCGGGTTGGCGTTGCCGGAGACCTCGCGGATCTCCTTGCATGACGTGGGCACAGAGGAAAAAAGCGCAGCGGCGTTGGTTTCGCGGTAGGTTCATGAATCGGCTGCAACGCTGCTAGGAACACCGATCCCCTGTGGGAGCTGTCGAGCTTTAGCGAGGCTGCGAAAGCGGTGGGTCAGGCGCAGAAAATGCCAGCAATGCCGCCGCCTTCGCAGCCTCGCCGGGGCTCGACAGCTCCCACATTTGAGCTGCGGTGCTGCTGAAAAGGGCGCCAGTCGCCACACCGCGAATCCAACCCACACAGCCGATCTCTGTGGGAGCTCTCGAGCTTTAGCGAGGCAGCGATAGCGGTGGGTCAGTCGAACAAAATTCCAGCAATGCCGCCGTCTTCGCAGCCTCGCTGGGGCTCGACAGCTCCCACAGTTGAGCTGCGGTGCTGCTGAAAAAGGCGCCAGTCGCCACACCGCAAATCCAACCGACAAAAACCGACCCCCTGTGGGAGCTGTCGAGCTTTAGCGAGGCTGCGAAAGCGGTGGTTCAGGCGCAGAAAATGCCAGCAATACCGCCGCCTTCGAAGCCTCGCCGGGGCTCGACAGCTCCAACGAATCACTCAGAACCCAGGTATGATCCAGGCTAAATCGACCGCACTGGACCCACGCTCATGGCCACAACCCAAACCCGCCCTTCCCCCGCGCCTTTGCTTCAGCCCGGCGAGACCGTGGTGTTATTCGACGGCGTGTGCAAGCTGTGCAACGGTTGGGCAAGGTTCCTCATTCGCCATGACCACCAACGGCGAATAAAGCTGGCAGCCGTGCAATCCCCCGAGGGGCAAGCCTTGCTGGCCTGGGCGGGGTTGCCACTGGACCAGTTCGACACCCTGGCGGTCATCCGCGACCACCACTATTGGGTGCGCTCGGACGCGGTGTTCGAAATCATCGCGCAACTGCCCGCCGCTTGGCGTCCCTTACTGTTGTTGCGCGCCATCCCGCGCAGGCTTCGGGACTGGGCTTACGATCGCATCGCGCGCAACCGCTATCGGCTCTTCGGCCGATACGACACCTGCCTCTTGCCACACCCGGATCATGAGCAGCGCTTTTTGAAGGGACCGCTGTGAACGCCCTGGCGCGTATCAACTGGATCGCCAGAGGCGGCCTGGCGTTCGTGTTCGCTTACCACGGGCTGGTGCCGAAGCTGCTGTGGCTCAGCGCGGATGAGCGGTCGATGATGCAGGCGCATGGGATTGAGCAGGTGCAGTTGTTCGCGACGCTGGCGGGCGTTGCGGAGATTGCCCTGGCGTTATGGATCGTGCTTTCGCCGCGCAGCGCTTGGCCGATCGCGGTGGCGGCGATGGCATTGACGGGGCTGCTGGTGGATGTGGCGGTGGTCAGCCCAGCGATGCTCAGGGCGGCGTTCAACCCTGTGTCGCTCAATGTGGCCGGGCTGGCGTTGTGTGCAGTGGCGTGGCATGCGCGTCAGAGAAACGCGCCTCCAGGCTCAGGTTCGCCGGGTCGTTGATGGCTGTCAGGTACTCGTCGACGGTGACTTCGCCGACGCACGGCCGCGCGCCGGGTTCCGGCAAATAGCCTTGGGCGATTTTGATCGCCAGCGCGACAGCGGCGCAACTGGGGATTTGCGGGCCTTTATCATTCAAGGCGGTCAGTTGCACTGCCAACGACAAGGGAAGGCCATCGGCACCCAAGCCCTGAACATCGATGTACATCGCGCTCTTGCCGTCACCCCATCGTTCGAACCAGCTGCCCAGCCGATGCAGCCGTGCAGCCCAGGCCAGATGATTGCGCACGATCCCGACCCGCAGCGCGTGGGCCAACACGCAGTTGGCGACGCCACCCAGCTTGAGTCCCGCCCCCGCTTTGAAACTCAAGGTGTGGGCGCCATACCGGCCGGCGAATATATCCATGTCGGGCACGTCCACATTGGCCAGCACCCGCGTGCCGAGCTGAGGCAACTTGCGCAGCGTCAGATCTTGCCAGCCCATCACTTCATGCACCTGGCCATTGCGCAGTTGCTTGATCGGTTTACCCGCATAGGCGAGCACACCTTCGACCGTCGACAGGCCCGGCATCTTGGCCGAGGAAGAAATGCCGTGTTCGATTGAGTCGATGCGCGAGAAGCGATACCGGTACTGATCGAGGATCGCGGACGACAGCGTCGGCACTGAACTGCAACCACTGAGTATCGCCACGCCCGCCTGCTTGGCCTGCGTATCCAACGCGCCCACGCCATTGACGAAGGTGCGGCAGTCGGACAGGTCGCAGTAGTTCACGCCCGCCTCGATGCAGTGCTGGGCAACAGCATAGGGCTGCCCCTGAAAAGGGCCACCGGTATGAATCACCAACCCAATGTCGTTCGACCGCAGAACGCCAGCAAACCCGGCCCCCATGGCATCGCCACACCAGCCTTCGTAAACGGTATCGAACTGCGCGTTCAACTCATCGAGTTTGCGCTGCAGCTTATGGGGATCGCGTCCCGAAATCACCAGTTCGATGCCCGTCGCTTGCGCCAAATGCTGGCAAACGATGCTGCCGAAGTTGCCGTAGCCACCGATCACCATCACCCTGAGTGCCATTCCATGCTTCCCTGAACAATCGATTGTGCGCTGAGTCTGAGGCAGGCCGGCGGCGTAAGGCAATGCACTACGCTGCCGCCTTAGCTCCCGCATTCATCAAGAAATAAACTTACGTTACACTCGCCGCTCTACACATCAGCCAGGAAGGCAAGCATGAGCGTCCGCGGTAAAGACCGGCAAATCGACAACATCGAGTTCAACGTCAGCGATATTGCCCGCAGCAAAGCGTTCTACGGACAGGCGTTCGGCTGGACATTCGTTGACTACGGCCCCAGCTATAGCGAATTCAGCGATGGCCGCCTCACCGGTGGCTTCACGACCGGGGAGCCCATTCGCCCCGGTGGCCCTCTGGTCATTTTGTACGCCGATGACCTCGACGCCACGCAGCAGCGGCTCAAAGGCCTGGGCGCTGTCATCACCCGCGAGACATTTTCGTTCCCCGGAGGCAGCAGGTTTCACTTCACCGATCCCGATGGTTATGAACTGGCGGTCTGGACCGTGCAGCAGTAGCCCCGCAAAGGCTTGAGCGATATCGCCAGCAGGTTGAGCGGTGATCCACCCGTTCAACCCTTCATACCGCAGCCAATGACGACGGGAGGGAAAATGCGGATCTACATCACCGGCGCCTCATGTGCGGGCGTGACCACCTTGGGCCGAAACCTCGCAACGCGGCTTGATATCAGGCAGGTGGATGTCGATGACTTCTACTGGATGCCCACGGACCCACCGTTCACAACCAAGCGGCCTCCCAATGAGCGCGTGTCGTTGATGCGGCAGGCATGCGGTAATGATGATTGGGTGCTGACCGGCTCTTGCATGAACTGGGGAGATGCACTGATCGCCGATGCCGAGCTGATTGTCTTCGTTGTGACACCTACCGCCGTTCGCCTTGAACGCCTGGACGCACGTGAAAAGGGGCATTTTGGAAAGCGGATCGCACCGGGTGGTGATATGCATCAGATCCATCTGGCCTTCCGAGAGTGGGCTTCGCAGTATGACGATCCAGACTTTGCTGGACGCAACCGAGCCTGGCACGAAGCGTGGCTGTCACGGCAGACGGTCCCGGTCTTGCGGGTTGATGGGATGAGGAGTGTCGACCAGATGGCTGCGGAGGTCGTTTGTGCGGTTACTTAAGCGAATAAAGCACTTGTATCTTATGCGAGCACCTGATGAGTCATGAGTGGTTGACTGGCGCGGGGTTGATTTTCCTCGGGATAATCACGGGATTCGTCGGGACCAACACAGGCGGGAGTGTGTTTTTAACCGTCCCGGTGATGATCTGGCTGGGGATTGCACCTCAGTCGTCGATCGCCACAGCGCGCCTGGCCTCGGTAGGCACCATGCTTGCCGGACTGCGGCACTTCCATCAGCAGGGCAAGGTCGATTATGCACTGGCCGTTCCGGCTGCGGCACTGGGCCTGGCTGGGGCACTGGGAGGCGTGAGCCTTCTTCTGCAGATGGACCCCGCGCTGCTGCATAAGATAATTGGCGGGCTGACATTGCTGCTGGTGGCACTCTCCCTTATAAAAAAAACGCGCAGCGACGAAACACCGCCCTCAGCAATCAGGCTTCTGTTTGGCTATATCCTCTTCATTCCAGTCGGCATGATCGGCGGGTTATTCGGAGGGCAAGCCAAACTCTCGACGTATTTATTCATTATCTTTTTCAGGAAAACCATCAGCGAATCGGTGGGTACTCGCAAAGTCGGTGGACTCGTCCTCTCCGTGGGCTCGCTGATCATTTTCGGCATCGGCGGCATCATTGACTGGCAGTATGGCGGTTGCCTGGTGATTGGCACGCTATTGGGTGCAAATGCCGGCGCGAAGTTTGCGTTGAAGAAGGGCGACCAGTGGATGGAGTCGGTTTTTAATGGGGTCGTGATCGTGCTGGCGTTGAGGATGTTGTTCTGGTGAACAGAAATCACCCGTAGCTAGACAAAGTAGTGGCATATCAGTAGCATGAATCAACCAGCTAGAGCCATAGCCACCGTTTTTTCCGAGCTGCTTGAGCTGTCATCCATAGTTCAAATCTCTACCGACGGTATATCGTGATACTCGACACAAGCTTACTGGCCAACAATCTGGCCTAACAGCAAACTAGGGAAGGAAAATTTATTTGAACTTGCCGTTTAGTTTTGACAAAGCCATAGAAGGATTAACAAAAGTCACTTTGCGAGGCGGAGTTGTTGGCAAAATCACTTTTGCCGTTGTGTTCACCTCGCTTTCTTTCGCGTTAATAGCTTGGTCTGTAAAAAATATCTGGATTTCAGCTGCTGCATTAGCTGCAGTTTTTCTTTTAGCATTTTCCTTGCTGTGGAGATTAATTAATTTTGCGGATCGCAACCCGCAAGCAGCATTATTAGAAGGAGCAGAATTCATAGTTCACGAACAAATTATACACGCAAGCAAATCGCATCACACCCTAACAGCGGAAGAAAAAAAACCAATACAACCAGAACCAATTGAGGGTTCGTCTGCAAACCTGGAAATTGCTTTATTGCCCGACCAAGAAAGCACTACTCAACAAAAAATCAAGGAAGATAAGAAATGACTTCCTTCTATCATATTTATTTGCGAGCAAAAAAGGGCGTCACAGCAGCCCAAATTGAAGAAAAAATAAATTTATCATTAGATTGGTATAAATACGCCCCCTGTTGCTGGGTAGTAAAAAGCACATCTGAAGTTGAAAAATGGCAAACACGACTAAGGCCATTGGTTGACCCAGACGGGGTCTTATTGATTCTTAAAATTGACACTTCCGAAAGACAGGGCTGGATAGCCAAAGGTTTTTGGGACTGGTACAAAAAATCACAAAATGGTGAGTCTTAATACAAAAAATACAACTAACAAAAAACTAACGCCCAAATACACACATACTTATTTTCGTTTGCAAGCATCGAAAAATATTTCGATGCTTCCGCTCATGCATCTATTAATTTAGAAAGGCCAGAGTCAGCCTTTTCCCTACTTTACTCTCCAAACATTCTAATTAAAAAACGATTAAACGACTTCACCAAGTCCTCTAGGCAGACGGTTATTAGCCTAATATCTGTTAGTTTACCTTTGGGCACATGTAGAGTATTGACTGTAGGCCGATGCATGCCATACAGACTATAGGTTTCTGCTACTGGAAAATGGTGAACAAATGAATTGCGCAGATCTGTCAACACCTTGAAAAAAAGCGAATCATCTTCTCTCATTAATATGAGATGAGTTTTTGTTAGGCTTGCGGGAAGCTTATCAATATCTTGAAGCTCGCAAACTCGTATTACATGATCTAGCAGAAACTGAGATGATTGCCCTTCAAGCCTTACCCATTCATTCATAAATATTTCATCTACAACTCGCTTCATATTAAGGATCAATTCTTCGGTCGAAAATTTTTCATAGAAATGATCTTCCATACTCATTAAAAATCCTTGCCTGTTCAAACTATCAAGACGCAGCACCTCTTGAAGGCGACTTTCCATGTATTTCAATCTGGCCGATAAAGCCATTGAGTGCTTAGGCGGATATAAAATTCTGGGTACACCAGGGAAGCGGCACAGCGAAGCAGCAGGATACTGACGAAAGCTAATTTGACCATCAATAGGATTTTCTAGATCTACCTCGTAGGGGATTATTTCCGGAATCCAGAATTTATTGGGGCGCATTACCCAAATTTTTTCGACAGGCAGGAATACGGCGATTTGATCACCGTCGGTAGCAAAAGATGGCGGCGGGTCAAAGGTCGAAAAACCATCGGAAAGTTGAATTTTTCCAGTAATAGGGCAGCGCCCAGCTCGACCCACACCTAAAAAAAAGAAGTCGCATCTATCGTATTGATATACCAGCGGAAGCTCATTCATTGGTAAACCCCTATTACTCATTTTTTAAAAATAATATTTATCCTGAATCACTTTAGCCTGAACAGTCAAAAAACATTCTTTTTAAACACAAAAACGAAAAGCTCCAGACCCTACTTCATGAATCCGAAGTAACTCTGAGGGAGGGAGTTTGAGGGCCGGATATCCGCCATCTCCATATCGTTTACAACCTTCCGGTTGCCCCCCCCCAAAACCCAATGCCGCTTATAGTCCGCCCCGTCGCCCATATGGCGATCAGGTTTGGCGACCTGTCTATCGGATGCAAAAGCACTGCGCTTTTTGTGGATGCTGTTGCACGCCTGCAAAGCTGCCTTGATGGTGGCTGTGCGCGGGAGACCTTCGGGTCTGCCGGGTTCTCCGATACCGGTTCGCCAACCTGCGTACAGCTGCCACCCCATCGTTTGGCGACGACTGAGTGGCGGTTAACCACTGCACTTATCGGAGTTTCAAAATGGAAAGATACATCCCCCTCACTGGAATCGATCTGGTTCCCGCATCTCTACTGATTGATTCAGAAGCCCCACTGGATGTACTGCAAGCGATGGCGGATTACCGCATACGCACCGTGACTCAGGTATTGGAAAACATTGCCCTTCGAAGCGAATTGGAAGCTGACACCGTCGTGCTTTCCGACTTCGCGCAATTGTTGGCAATCCCATTGCGTGACGGCTGTGACGTGATGGACATTATCGGTCAACGTTTACGTGCCGAGGTTGCAACCACCGAAGAAGCGCCTACAAGCCAGAGCTAAGTTGATACGTGCGCGTTGGTGTCGTCGAAGTCCCAACGCGCACGTTGTCCAACCGCCTCCACTGCCCTTATCCTCGCATCTCCCGCCCACGCGAACCCGGAGCCGCCATGGACCTCGCCACCCTCGCCCTCTTCCTCCCCGCCTGCTTCGCCCTGAACATGGCGCCCGGCCCGAACAACCTGTTGTCGGTCAGCAACGCCACCCGCTACGGCTACCGCACCTCATGCCTGGCCGGTATTGGCCGGCTGCTGGCCTTCGCCGGCATGATCGCCCTAGCCTCGGCCGGCTTGGCGGTGGTGTTGCAAACCTCGGAGCTGTTGTTCTACGGGATCAAGATTTTGGGCGCGGCGTATTTGTTTTATTTAGCGTACCAACTGTGGCGGGCTAATCCGGATGTGGAGGCGCAATCGGCGACGGCCAGGGTGGGCGTTTGGGCGTTGGCGCGTCAGGAGTTTCTGGTGGCGGCGGGCAACCCGAAGGCGATCCTGATCTTCACCGCCTTTTTGCCGCAATTCGTGGTGCCCGGCGAGCCGATCACTGCGCAATTCGCGTTGTTGGGCGCGTTGTTCCTGCTGTTGGAATGGGTCGCCATCAGCGCGTACGCCTATATGGGCCTGCACATGCGTCGCTGGTTTGCCGAGCCGCGTGGCAAGCGCCTGTTCAATCGCTGCTGCGCGGGCTTGTTGTCGGCGGCGGCGACGGTGTTGTTGATGGCGCGTAGGGCTTGAGCGATGACCAGGGACGAACTTGCCGACTTCTATCAACTGCCCGTCTAGAGGCCACTGGAATGCAATGATCGGCAACGGCGGCTGCAAAGACGGTGTGTCTGGCGACGAATACGTTGGCAGTACCGCCGCCTTCGCAGCCTCGCTGGGGCTCGACAGCTCCCACAGTTGAGCTGCGGTGCTGCTGAAAAAGGAGCCAGTCGCCACACCGCAAATCCAACCCACAAAAGCCGGCCCCTGTGGGAGCTGTCGAGCTTTAGCGAGGCTGCGATAGCGGTGGGTCAGGCGAAGAAAATGCCAGCAGTACCGCCGCCTTCGCAGCCTCGCTGGGGCTCGACAGCTCCCACAGTTGAGCTGCGGTGCTGCTGAAAAAGGAGCCAGTCGCCACACCGCAAATCCAACCCACAAAAGCCGGCCCCTGTGGGAGCTCTCGAGCTTTAGCGAGGCTGCGATAGCGGTGGGTCAGGCGAAGAAAATGCCAGCAGTACCGCCGCCTTCGCAGCCTCGCTGGGGCTCGACAGCTCCCACAGTTGAGCTGCGGTGCTGCTGAAAAAGGAGCCAGTCGCCACACCGCAAATCCAACCCACAAAAGCCGGCCCCTGTGGGAGCTGTCGAGCTTTAGCGAGGCTGCGATAGCGGTGGGTCAGGCGAAGAAAATGCCAGCAGTACCGCCGCCTTCGCAGCCTCGCTGGGGCTCGACAGCTCCCACAGTTGAGCTGCGGTGCTGCTGAAAAAGGAGCCAGTCGCCACACCGCAAATCCAACCCACAAAAGCCGGCCCCTGTGGGAGCTCTCGAGCTTTAGCGAGGCAGCGATAGCGGTGGGTCAGTCGAAGAAAATGCCAGCAGTACCGCCGCCTTCGCAGCCTCGCTGGGGCTCGACAGCTCCCACAGTTGAGCTGCGGTGCTGCTGAAAAGGGCGCCAGTCGCTACACCGCAAATCCAACCGACAAAAGCCGATCCCCTGTGGGAGCTGTCGAGCTTTAGCGAGGCTGCGAAAGCGGTGGGTCAGGCGACGAATATGCCAGCATTGCCGCCGCCTTCGCAGCCTCGCTGGGGCTCGACAGCTCCCACAGGGGATCGACTTACACCTGACAGGGCTCGATCGACTAGCAGGCCGCCACGGGCAAACCTGGCCGGCAATGCGCCAAAAAAAGACAGCCTGCGGACTGTCCGGTTGCGACCTGCCCGATCCCGGCCTATCGTCGATCCCATGCTTTGCCTTTTGCTGTCCATCCCATCCGTATTCAGGTGACGACATGCCCAGCCTTCCCCGCCCCGCCGTCCTCGAACTGATCGGCAACACACCGCTGGTTCGGGTCAGCCGGTTCGATACCGGCCCCTGCACGCTGTTTCTCAAGCTTGAATCGCAAAACCCCGGTGGTTCCATCAAGGACCGCATCGGCCTGGCCATGATCGACGCGGCCGAACGTGACGGCCGCCTGCGCCCCGGGGGCACCATTATCGAAGCCACCGCCGGCAACACCGGCCTGGGCCTGGCGCTGGTCGGCCGGGCCAAGGGCTACCGCGTCGTCCTGGTGGTGCCCGATAAAATGTCCACCGAAAAGGTGTTGCACCTCAAGGCCATGGGCGCCGAGGTGCATATCACCCGCTCGGACGTGGGCAAGGGCCACCCCGAGTATTACCAGGATGTCGCCGCGCGCCTGGCCAAGGATATTCCCGACTCTTTCTTTGCCGACCAGTTCAACAACCCGGCCAACCCGCTGGCCCATGAGACCGGCACCGCGCCGGAAATCTGGGCGCAAACCCAGCATGACCTGGACGCGATTGTGGTGGGTGTCGGCTCGGCCGGCACGCTCACGGGCCTGAGCCGTTTTTTCAAACGCGTGCAGCCCGAGCTGGCCATGGTGCTCGCCGATCCCGTCGGCTCGGTGATGGCGGAGTACAGCCGCAGCGGCCGCTTGGAAACGCCCGGTTCATGGGCGGTGGAAGGCATCGGCGAGGACTTCATCCCGTCGATTGCCGACTTGTCCAGCGTGCGTCACGCCTATTCCATCAGCGATGAGGAAAGCTTCGATCACGCCCGCCAGTTGCTCAAGGCCGAGGGCATTCTGGGCGGTTCATCCACCGGTACCCTGCTGGCCGCGGCCCTGCGCTATTGCCGCGAACAGACCGCGCCCAAGCGCGTGGTCACCTTTGTCTGCGACACCGGAACGCGCTACCTGTCGAAGGTGTACAACGACCAATGGATGAACGACGCGGGCCTGCTGCAATACAAGCACTACGGCGACCTGCGTGACCTGATCGCGCGGCGCTTCGAAGACGGCCGCGTGATCAGCGTCAGCCCTGACGACACCTTGCTCACCGCGTTCCAGCGCATGCGCCTGGCGGACGTTTCACAGCTGCCGGTGCTGGTGGACGGCCGTGAACTGGTCGGTGTGATCGATGAATCCGACATCCTGCTGGGCCTGCATCAAGACGCCGCGCATTTCAAAATGATCGTCGCCAGCGCCATGACCAACTCCCTGCGAACCCTGCCCCCCAGCGCCAGCCTTGGCGAGTTGCAGGCAGAGCTGGATCGCGGCCTGGTCGCCATTATTGCCGACGCCACGGGCTTCCACGGCCTGATCACCCGCGTCGACCTGCTCAACCATCTACGGAGGTCCCTTGCATGAGCCAGACCGATAAAAGCGCATTTGCCACCCGTGTGATCCACGCCGGGCAATCTCCCGACCCGACCACGGGCGCGCTGATGCCGCCGATCTACGCCAACTCCACCTACCTGCAAGACAGCCCCGGTGTACACAAGGGGTTCGACTACGGCCGTTCCCACAACCCCACGCGTTTTGCCCTGGAGCGCTGCGTGGCGGACCTGGAAGGCGGCAGCCAGGCGTTCGCGTTTGCCTCCGGGCTGGCGGCGATTTCGACGGTGCTGGAATTGCTCGACGCCGGCGCCCACGTGGTGTCCGGCAATGACCTGTATGGTGGCACCTTCCGCCTGTTCGACAAGGTGCGCCAACGCAGCGCCGGGCACCGCTTCAGCTATGTCGACCTGAGTGATCTGTCGGCGTTTGAGGCCAGCTTGCAGGACGACACCCGCATGGTCTGGGTCGAGACCCCAAGCAACCCGCTGCTGAGCCTCACCGACCTCAGCGCCATCGCGCGCATCTGTCGTGATCGCGGCATCCTCTGCGTGGCCGACAACACTTTCGCCAGCCCCTGGGTCCAGCGCCCGCTGGAGCTGGGGTTTGATGTGGTGGTGCACTCGACCACCAAATACCTCAATGGCCACTCCGACGTGATCGGCGGCATCGCCATCGTCGGCGACAACCCCGCGCTGGCGGAACGCCTGGGTTTCCTGCAGAACTCGGTCGGCGCCATCGCGGGCCCCTTCGACGCCTTCCTGACCCTGCGCGGCGTGAAAACCCTGGCGCTGCGCATGGAACGCCATTGCAGCAACGCCCTGCAACTGGCCACCTGGCTGGAACAGCAACCGCAAGTGGCGCGGGTTTACTACCCAGGGTTGGCAACGCACCCGCAGCACGAGCTGGCCCGCAGGCAGATGCACGGGTTTGGCGGGATGATTTCCATCGACCTGAACAGCGACCTGGCCGGCGCGAGGCGCTTCCTGGAAAACGTCAAGGTATTCGCCCTGGCCGAAAGCCTCGGCGGCGTGGAAAGCCTGATCGAACACCCGGCGATCATGACCCACGCGAGCATCCCGGCGGCCACGCGTGCGCAACTTGGGATTGGTGATGGTTTGGTGCGGCTGTCGGTGGGGGTTGAGGATCTGGAAGATCTGCGTGCCGACCTGGCCCAGGCCTTGGCACACATCTGACAGGTAGAACCCGATCACCTGTGGGAGCTGGCTTGCCTGCGATGGCATCAACTCGGTACGCCTGATGTACCGAGCTGTCAGCATCGCAGGCAAGCCAGCTCCCACAGCAATTTGCGTCAGGCTGAAGTGATGGTGGCACGTGCCGCGTGCAGCTTCTTGTAGCTCTCGATCAAGCGCTGATGCCGCTCCAGCCCTTCCAGCTTCATGCTGGTCGGCGTCAAGCCATAAAAACGCACGCTGCCGTTGACCGAACCAATCACCGCGTCCATGCGCTCGTTACCAAACATGCGACGGAAATTGGCTTCGTAGTCCGTCAGGTCCAGGTCATCGTCCAGTTCCATCTCCAGCACCGCATTCATCGCCTGGTAGAACAGGCCGCGGTCGGCGGTGTTGTCGTTGTACTGCAAGAACATTTCCACGCACTCCTTGGCCTCTTCGTATTGCTTCAAGGCCAGGAAGATCAGGAGCTTCAACTCCAGGATGGTGAGCTGGCCCCAGACGGTGTTGTCGTCGAACTCGATGCCGATCAAGGTGGTGATGTCGGTGTAGTCGTCCAGCTCGCTTTCGATCAGGCGCTCGACCAGCGCGTGCAACTCGGCGTCATCCAGGCTGTGCAGGTTGAGGATGTCCGCGCGGAAAAACAGCGCCTTGTTGGTGTTGTCCCAGATCAGGTCGTCCACCGGGTAGATTTCCGAGTAGTCCGGCACCAGGATCCGACACGCAGTCGCGCCCAGGTGTTCATACACCGCCATGTAGGACTCTTTACCCATGCCTTCGAGAATGCCGAACAGGGTGGCGGCCTCCTGGGCATTGGAGTCTTCGCCTTCGCCCGAAAAATCCCACTCGACGAACTCATAGTCCGACTGGGCACTGAAGAAGCGCCACGACACCACCCCGCTGGAGTCGATGAAGTGCTCGACGAAGTTGTTCGGCTCGGTCACCGCCTGGCCTTCGAAGGTTGGCTGCGGCAGGTCGTTCAAGCCTTCGAAACTGCGGCCTTGCAACAGTTCGGTAAGGCTGCGCTCCAGCGCCACTTCCAGGCTTGGGTGCGCACCGAAGGAGGCGAATACGCCGCCGGTGCGCGGGTTCATCAAGGTCACGCACATCACCGGGAACTCACCGCCCAGGGACGCGTCCTTTACCAGCACCGGGAAGCCCTGGGCTTCCAGGCCCTGGATCCCGGCGAGAATCCCCGGGTACTTGGCCAGCACTTCGGCCGGCACATCCGGCAAAGCGAACTCACCTTCGATGATTTCACGCTTCACCGCGCGCTCGAAGATCTCCGACAGGCACTGCACCTGGGCTTCAGCCAAGGTGTTGCCCGCGCTCATGCCGTTACTGAGGTAGAGGTTTTCGATCAGGTTGGACGGGAAGTACACCACCTCGCCGTCCGATTGGCGCACGAACGGCAGCGACACGATACCGCGCGCTTCGTTCCCGGAATTGGTGTCGAACAGGTGCGAGCCGCGCAGTTCACCGTCGCGGTTGTAGATCTTCAGGCAGTACGCATCGAGGATTTCGCTGGGCAGTTCGTCATCGGGGCCTGGCTGGAACCAGCGCTCGTCCGGGTAGTGCACGAACGGCGCATTGGCCAATTCCTCACCCCAGAACTGATCGTTATAGAAGAAGTTGCAGTTGAGCCGCTCGATAAACTCGCCCAGCGCGGACGCCAAGGCGCCCTCCTTGGTCGCGCCCTTGCCGTTGGTGAAGCACATCGGTGAATGCGCGTCGCGGATATGCAGCGACCACACGTTGGGCACAATGTTGCGCCACGAGGCGATTTCGATCTTCATGCCCAGGCCGGCCAGGATCGCCGACATGTTGGCAATGGTCTGTTCCAGCGGCAGGTCCTTGCCGGCGATGTAGGTAGGTGTCGCGCCGGCAGCGGCCGGCATCAACAGCGCCTGGGCGTCGGCGTCGAGGTTGTCGACCTCTTCGATCACGAACTCAGGCCCGGCCTGCACCACTTTCTTTACGGTGCAACGGTCGATGGAGCGCAGGATGCCCTGGCGATCCTTGTCGCTGATGTCCGCTGGCAATTCCACCTGGATCTTGAAGATCTGGTTGTAACGGTTTTCCGGGTCGACAATGTTGTTCTGCGACAGGCGGATATTGTCCGTGGGAATGTTGCGCGTGCTGCAGTAAAGCTTGACGAAGTACGCCGCGCACAACGCCGACGACGCCAGGAAGTAATCGAAGGGCCCCGGTGCCGAGCCATCGCCTTTGTAGCGGATCGGCTGGTCGGCAATCACCGTGAAGTCATCGAACTTGGCTTCGAGCCGGAGGTTGTCGAGAAAGTTGACCTTGATTTCCATGGGGGCACACCAGAATAACGGGTAGACAAAATGGCCGCCATTATGAGGGGTTTGCGCGCAAAGTTCAGGCTTTTGCGCTATGCGGGCCGCCGTGCGAAAAATCGAACCCCCAAACTCCAGGGCACTCCAACCCACGTGATGTCACTCAAGCTGATATCCCATCACCCCGTTTTGATTGGAGAACAGCCCCATGCGACCGCAAACTTCATTTATCTTCGACCTGGACGGTACCCTGACCGACAGCGTCTATCAAAACGTCGCCGCCTGGAAAGAAGCGCTGGACGCCGAGCGCATCCCCTTGGCGATGTGGCGCGTTCACCGCAGGATCGGCATGAGCGGCGGGCTGATGTTGAAGTCGCTGTCCCGTGAAACCGGGCTGGACATCAGCGAGCAGCAAGCCCGGCGTCTCGAAGACCTGCATGCCGAGGCCTACGCACGCTTGCAGGGCCAGATCATTGCGCTGCCCGGTGCGCTGCAGTTGCTCGAGACCCTCAACGAGGCCGGCCTCAACTGGTGCATCGCGACCAGCGGCGGTGTCGATACCGCCAAGATCAACCTCAAGGCGCTGCAGCTGGACATCGAGCAGGTCAACATCATTACCCGCGATGACGTGAACTACGGCAAGCCCGACCCGGACCTGTTTCTCGCCGCCGCCGAGCGCATGCGGGTACCGATCGACGAGTGCCTGGTGATCGGCGATGCGGTCTGGGACATGCTCGCCGCGCGTCGTGCAAAAGCCACCGGCATTGGCCTGTTGTCCGGCGGCTATGACATTGGTGAGCTTGAGCGTGCCGGCGCCCTGCGCGTCTACGAAGACCCGCTGGATCTGTTGCAGCATCTGGATGAGATTGCTTCGCGTCCTTGAGCCCTTGCGTCGCGCCCTGAATACCGTCCGACAATCAGTCATCAACTTATCCCAAATGGTGCCGATGACCTTCAGGTAATTCAGGGAGCAGCCGAATGCGCAACAACCAGCCGGTAACACAGCGCGAGATTTCCCTCGCGCCTCAGCAAAAACTCATTTCCGCCACGGATGTGCGGGGCAACATCACTTACTGCAACGACGCCTTTGTCGATATCAGCGGTTTTGAACGTGATGACCTGATCGGAGCGCCGCAGAATATCGTGCGCCATCCCGATGTGCCGCCGGCAGTGTTTGCGCACATGTGGAGTGCGCTCAAGCAAGGCCTGCCGTGGATGGGCATCGTCAAGAACCGTTCGAAAAACGGCGACCACTATTGGGTCAACGCCTACGTCACGCCGATCTACGAAGGCAGCAGCGTGGTGGGCTTCGAGTCAGTGCGGGTCAAGCCCAGCGCCGACGAAGTTCGCCGCGCCCAGGCGCTGTACCGCCGCATCAGCCAGGGCAAGCCGGGCGTGCCGCGCCAGGATGCCTGGCTGCCGGCCGTCATGAGCTGCGTGCCGTATGCGGCAACCGGGCTGGCCGGCAGCCTCGCCGGGCTGTTCCTCAGTGCACCGGTGGCCATTGCCGTGGCCGTCGCGGTGGCGCTGCCGGTGGGTCTGCTCTGCTCGCACTGGCGTCAAGGCGGTACCTTGCGGTTGTTGCAGGGTGTCGAGCCGTCAACGTCGGATGCGTTGATCGCGCAAATGTACAGCGACACCCGCGGGCCCCAGGGACGCTTGGAAACCGCATTTCTCAGCCAGACCTCGCGCCTGAAAACCTGCCTCACCCGCTTGCAGGACAGTGCCGAACAACTCAGCGCCCTGGCCGGGCAGTCCGACAAGCTGGCCACCGCCAGTTCCAAGGGCCTGGACCGCCAGCGCGTCGAAACCGAACAAGTCTCGGCCGCCGTCAACCAGATGGCCGCCACCACCCAGGAAGTCTCCAGCCACGTACAGCGCACCGCCGATGCCACCCAGCAAGCCAACGTGCTGACCAGCCGTGGCCGTGAAGTGGCGCGCGATACCCGCGAAGCCATCGAACGCCTGTCCGCCGTGGTGGGCGAGACCGGCGCCACCGTGGCGCAATTGGCCAAGGACAGCGACGAAATCGGCAGCGTGGTGGATGTGATCAAGGGCATTGCCGACCAGACCAACCTGCTGGCCCTCAATGCCGCGATTGAAGCCGCGCGTGCTGGCGAACAAGGCCGGGGCTTTGCGGTGGTGGCCGACGAGGTGCGCCAACTGGCCCAACGCACCTCGCAATCCACCACGCAGATCCACGCGTTGATCACCCAATTGCAAACGTCGTCCAACAACGCCGTGCACAGCATGCAAAACGGCCAGCGCCAAGCCCAGGAAGGCGTGGCCTGGGTACTGGAAGCCGACCAGGCGCTGGTGGGCATCAGCGAGGCCGTGTCGCACATCACCGACATGACCACCCAGATCGCCGCCGCCACCGAGGAACAGAGCGCCGTGGCCGAAGAGATCAGCCGCAACATCACCACCATCGCTGAACTGGCCGACCAGACGTCGATACAGGCGCATCAGTCCACGGACCTGAGCAAGGAGCTGACCAATACAGCGGCCACTCAATATGCGTTGGTTGAGCGGTTCAATCGCTGACAAGGGCCTTCCGGCCCCGTCCTCATGGCCGACGGGCGCCGGTTTTTCCACGAAGCGCGCTTTTCTGTGGGAGCTGGCTTGCCTGCGATGGCATCAACTCGGTACGCCTGATACACCGCAGCGTCTACATCGCAGGCAAGCCAGCTCCCACATTTGGCCGCGTTCTAACCCGTAAATCGTCCACAGGCAGGCACGGGATGAGACACCCACACAACAGGTGCTCAACTCCAATCAACCGTTTTCACCGGGGTTGATCAACGTTCTCAAAATAGGGTCTTCCCAAACCCCGGCAATTTTCAAATACGCCCGCGCATACCCTTCCCTTTCAAAACCCAGCGACGCCAGAAGACGCTCACTTCGCACATTGCGGGGTAAGTGATTGGCCATGATTCGGTGCAGACCCAGTTGTTCAAAGCAGTAACGGTTGGTGATCTGCAATGTTTTGTTCATCAAGCCCCGGCCTTGGGCAGATTCCGCCAGTGAAACTTGTAGTGAGCGGGCTTGCCCCGCGCTGGGGACGAAGCCGTTCAAAAAATCGCTGTATAGACACACACCATGGCTGATATGTTTCGAGCCTCACACGCAAATGGACGTGCCATGCAACCGCCAGCCACCAACGCAGCACTGCTGATCATCGACATGCAGCAAGGCATGAACCAGCCGAAACTGGGGCGGCGCAACAACCCGGATGCCGAAGTGCAAATGGAGCGTTTGCTCGGTGCATGGAGGCAATCCGGCCGCCCTGTCGTTCATATCCGGCATATATCCCGCGCCCCCGGCTCGGTATTCTGGCCGGGCCAGCCCGGTTGTGAGTTTCAGCCTGCGCTGCAGCCACTCGCGCATGAGCATGTGGTGGAGAAGAACGTTCCGGATGCCTTTGCGGCGAGCGGACTGGAGCGCTGGCTGCACGCGCGCTCGATCCGGCAATTGGTGATCGTCGGTGTGATCACCAACAACTCAGTCGAGGCAACAGCGCGTTCTGGCGGCAACCTGGGTTTTGAGGTGACGGTGGTTGCAGACGCCTGCTACACGTTCGATCAAAGCGATTTATCCGGGCGCCTGTGGCCGGCCGAGGATATGCATGCGTTGTCGTTGAGCAACCTGGCGATGGACTATGCCAGGGTATGCGAGGCTGACAAAATCCTGGTTTACTGTGAACGCAACAGCCATGCACGGGGTTGAAACACACCTTCATTCAAGGGAGCTTGCTCTAGTGACGGCCCGCCAGGCGAAAAGTATTTAGCGGGCTTATTGCGATTTAATTGTGGGAGCGGCGGTGCGACGATTCGACTTGCTCGCGAAAGCGGTGTGTCAGTCATGCATGTATCGACTGATACCCCGCTTTCGCGAGCAAGCCCGCTCCCACATTTGGCCTGCGTTTCACCCGTCCGGGAGCAGGCCCTTTCACTGCAGGGCATGGGCTGACCTGAATTCGTCCAGCCAGAGCGCATGCGGCAGATGAACTTGATCAAAGCGAGGTACAGGGGCATCTTAACGCGACTTCAAGCACTGGAACCCACCCATGCGAATCGCCTGCCTGCATACCGCAACCAGCAATATCGGCGTGTTTGATACGGCCGCGAAGGCGCTGGGAATCGACCCCGAAGTGATACTCCATGAAGTGCGTGCAGACCTGCTGGCTGCGGCGGAACACGCCGGCCATCTCACCGACGAAATTGCCGAATCAACCGCATCGGCGCTGCTTGCCCTTGCCCGGCGCGCCGATGTGGTAGTACTCACCTGTTCTACCTTGGGCCCTTCGATTGAAAGCATCCCGGCAGGCGCCCAGGTGCCTATTTTGAGAACGGATGAAGCCTTGGCAACCCAGGCGATTCGTTCCGGCAACAAGATCGTCGTGCTCTGCGCCGTCGAAACCACGCTTGAGACTACATCGCGGCTTTTCCACAAGGCCGCAAGGCAATCGAACGCAGTGATCGATGTGCAGTTGGTTGCAGGCGCATGGAGCCTGTTCAAGGCAAGTGACATCGACGCTTACCTGACAACCATCGCCAGAGCCGCCGATCAGGCCTATGAGGCTGGCGCATCAGTGGTCGCGCTGGCCCAGGCGTCCATGAGCGCAGCGGCCGGACTTGTCATGTCCGGCCCGCCGCCTCTCTCCAGCGCCACAGCCGGTCTCACGGCGGCCATGCAAGCCATCGCCGTTAACGCGGCTGCGCCACCATCTCGCGCCACGCCTGAACGCTAGGCCGCTCGTTCACCCTGGCAAGCCAGGCCTGCAAAGCCTCGCATTCGGCCGGTACCGGCAGTTCCACCAGCGCGGCGAAGATCATGCCGCCCAGCACGGCGATGTCCGCCATGGAAAACTCATTGCCCGCGACGTAGGGCCGGGACTTGAGCACGGCGTCGAAGTAGCGCATGCCTCGCACCGCCTTGTCGCGCATGCGCAGGCCCCATTCGGCGTTTTGATAGAGCTCGACCTCGGCGCAGCCGCAAGCGCGCCGATCTGCGGCTGTTCGACGAACTGGTCCAGAGCTATCGGGACGCGGGGCTGATTCCGGCGTGAACCCCGTTGACCATGGTGTTGGCGCAACAACAGTGCCTGGACAGCTTGTGCTGAATCAACACATGCCCCCTCCCCGCATGAGAACCGTATGCCTTTGAAATAAAAGCTTTTATCCGCCTGGCATGGCGCGTGCAAACACCTTCGCATCACTTCGAAGGATGCACCCATGCCCCAGACACTGCCCCAGGCGCTGTTGCACCAGGCTCACACCCGAGGGTCGGCGATTGCCCTGCGCTACAAACGCCTGGGCATCTGGCACGAACGTAACTGGAGCGAACTGGCGCATGATGTCGGCCGCCTCGCCGCAGGCCTGTCTACCCTTGGCTTCGAGCGCGACGCCAACCTGCTGATCATCAGCCAGGCCCGTCCCGAAGCCCTGTTATTGACCTTGGCCGCGCAGTGGCTGGGCGGCAGCGTCACCTTGCTGGATCCCGACGACGACAACCGTGGGCTGCTGGAAAACCTCAAACCCGGCTTCGTACTGGCAGAAAACCTGGAAGCGCTGCAACAGCTCCGTGAACGCGGTGTGACGCTGTACCTCGACGGACGCGGCCTGAAACACGCGCCACAGGCCGATTTGATCGCCTATGCCGATTTAAGCGCTGACGCCGTTGCGCCGGCCTGCGCCACTGAATCCAGCGCGCCCGCCTTTGTGTTCCACGCCCAAACCACTCTGCAATTGACCCATGCGCAATTGCTCGCGGGCGCACGCACGCTGGTGGCGCAAGCCCATGTGAGGGGCGACGACGAAGCCCTGGCGGCGCGGGTATTCGCCGCCAGCGGGCAGGCGCGCTACCTGCTCGCGCCCTGGCTGCACGCTGGCTTTCGCCTGAATTTTCCAGAGGCCCTGGCCACCCGCGATACCGACCGCCGGGAACTGGGCCCGACCCTGGTGCTGGGCACGCGGGAATCCTATGCGCGCCTGGCGCAATCGGTGCAGGAACGCCTGCCGCTGCCGGGCACGTTCAGCCACGGGGTGTACCGCTGGGGCATGCAGCCGACGCCGTCACCGCTACGGCGTTGGCTTGGCCACTGGCTGGTACGCCGGCCCTTGCTGGATGTGCTGGGCATGAGCCGCCTGCGCGTGCCCTTGCTGGTCGGGCCAGCGCTGAGTCCGCAGAGCGCAGCCTTCTTTGGCGCGCTGGGCATTCATCCCGGCAACTGGCAGGAACCCTCCACGCGCCAGGCCTCCACCGACCACTTACTGTCCCGAGCCCTCCATGCACGCACCCTCTGATTCAGTATTACTGCGGCTCGATGACATCTCCCTGTCGTTCAAAGGGATCAAGGCCATCAACGCCATCAGCTTCGAGGTAAAAACGGGCGACATCTGCGGGCTGATCGGCCCCAACGGCGCGGGTAAAAGCTCATTGCTCAACGTGATCAACGGGGTCTATCACCCGCAGAGCGGCAGCATCCGCTACGCCGGCCAGACCCGCCGGCGCATGCGCACGCACCAGGCAGCCGAAGGCGGCATCGCACGGACCTTCCAGAACATCGCGCTGTTCAAGGGCATGAGCGTGCTCGACAACGTGCTTACGGGGCGCAACCTCAAGCGCCGCAGCAGTTGGATCGAGCAAATGCTGCGCCTGGGCCGTGCGCCGCGCGAGGACGATGCGCACCGCCTGCACGCAGAACAAGTGATCGCGTTTTTGCAGATCCATCCCTGGCGCCATGTACTGGTGGGCACCCTGCCCTACGGTCTGCAAAAGCGCGTCGAACTGGCCCGTGCCCTGGCATCCGAACCCAACCTGTTGCTGCTCGATGAACCCATGGCCGGCATGAACGCCCAGGAGAAGGCGCAGATGAGCCAGTTCATCCGCGACATCAACCGTGAATTGGGGACCACCGTGGTGCTGATCGAACACGATATCGGCGTGGTCATGGGCCTGTGCGACCACGTGGTGGTGCTCGACTACGGGCGCAAGATTGGCGACGGCACCCCGGAGCAAGTGCGCGCCAACCCCGATGTGATCGCGGCCTACCTGGGGACCTGAACATGCAATTTTTTTTCGAAGTGCTGATCGGCGGCTTGCTGGCCGGGGTGATGTATTCCCTGGTGGCGATTGGTTTTGTACTGATCTACAAGGCGTCCGGCGTCTTCAACTTTGCCCAGGGCGCCATGGTGCTGTTCGCCGCGCTGACCTTTGTCAGCCTGCTCGAGCGCGGCGTGCCTTTTGCGCTGGCCTTCGTGCTGACCCTGGCGAGCATGGTGGTGCTGGCCTTGCTGATCGAAAAAGTGGTGCTGCGACCGCTGGTCAATCGTCCGCCGATCATCCTGTTCATGGCCACCTTGGGGCTTTCCTATCTGATCGAGGGGTTCGCCCAATTTCTGTGGGGCGCCCAGGTGCACGGCCTGGACCTGGGCATCGCCGATGAGCCGCTGGAAATTCGCGGCATGCTGCTGTCGCAGTTCGACCTGTTTGCCGCCGGCACCGCTGCGGCGCTGGTGATCGTGCTGTCGCTGCTGTTCAACAAGACGCGGGTGGGCCTGTCGTTGCGCGCGGTGGCCGATGACCCGCTGGCGTCCATGGCGATAGGCATTCGCCTGCCGCGCGTCTGGGCGCTGGTGTGGGCCGTGGCAGGCGTTGTCGGGCTGGTGGCCGGGTTGCTCTGGGGCGCGCGGCTGGGGGTGCAGTTTTCGCTGTCGCTGATCGTGCTCAAGGCGCTGCCGGTATTGATCATCGGCGGGTTCTCCTCGATTGGCGGCGCGATTGTCGGTGGCTTGATCATCGGCGCGGCGGAAAAAATCGCCGAGATCTACCTCGGCCCGATCATCGGCAGCGGTATTGAAAACTGGGTGCCCTACGTCCTCGCCTTGCTGTTTTTGCTGGTGCGCCCGGCCGGGTTGTTCGGCGAGCGCGCCATCGAACGGGTCTGATCGTTTTTAAGGAAATGCCTGCATGCTGTATCAAGAAACCGGTCAATTCAGTACCGCCTACGCGGCCGAGCGCCGCACCTTTCGCTTGCGCCAGGACCGCGTCGCCCTGTGGCTGCTGCTGGGCTTTGCCTTTTTTGCAGTGCCCTGGCTGGGCAACGACTATTGGTTCAGCGCGATCCTGGTGCCGCTGCTGGTGCTGTCCCTGGCGGGCCTGGGGCTCAACCTGCTGACCGGGTATGCCGGGCAACTCTCGCTGGGCTCGGCAGCGTTCATGGCCGTGGGCGCATTTGCCGCCTACAACCTGCAACTGCGCGTGCCCGGCCTGCCACTACTGGTGAGTTTTGCCCTGGGCGGCGTGATCGCCGCGCTGGTGGCGGTGCTGTTTGGTCTGCCCAGCCTGCGCATCAAGGGCTTTTACCTGCTGGTGTCGACACTGGCCGCGCAGTTCGTGGTGGAGTGGGTACTCACGCGTTTCAGCTGGTTTACCAACGACAACGCCTCCGGGGTGATCACCTCGCCACCGCTGCTGATCGCCGGGCTCGATTGCAGCTCGCCGCGCGGTCGTTACCTGCTGACCCTGGCGGTGGTGGCGGCGCTGTTCTGGCTCGGCAAAAACCTGGTGCGCAGCGAACTGGGGCGCAACTGGATGGCGGTGCGCGACATGGATACAGCCGCCGCCGTCATCGGCATTCGCCTGTTGAAGGCCAAGCTCCTGGCGTTTGCCATCAGCGGCTTCTACCTCGGTGTCGCCGGGTCGCTGTGGGCGTTTGCCTACCTCGGCACCGTGGAGCCCCACGGTTTTGACCTGAGTCGATCATTCCAGGTGTTGTTCATCATCATTATCGGCGGGCTTGGCAGTGTACTCGGCAACTTCCTGGGCGCTGCGTTCATCGTGCTGTTCCCGATACTGCTGGGCAATCTTTTCGGGCTGTTGCCCACCGGGCTGATGGATGCCGGTCAGTTGGAAAACATCCAGAAGATGCTGTTCGGCGCGCTGATCATCGCCTTTCTGATCAAGGAGCCGGAAGGCCTGGCTCGCCTGTGGCAGCGCTTTCGTCAACGGGCCAGGGTCTGGCCGCTGCGTTACTGAACTCACTAACCACCAAGGAAACGCCTTCATGACACACCGCTTATCGCTGCGCCGCCTGGCACTGGGCCTGGCCTTGATCACCGCCGGGCTCACGGCCGGCGCCCAGGCCGCCAACGAACAGTACTTTCCCCTGCAAAGCTACCGGGCCGGGCCCTATGCCGCCGGCGGCACGGGGTTCTTCGGGGGGTTTATCGACTACCTGCAATACGTCAACTCACAGGGTGGCGTAAACGGCGTCAAGCTGACCTGGAGCGAATGCGAGACCGAGTACGTAGTGGAAAAAGGCGTCGAGTGCTACGAACGCCTCAAAGGCGGACTCAACGGCGCGCCGGCCGCGGCCACCAACCCGCTGTCGGTGGGCATCGCCTACGCCACGCTGGAGCGCTCGACCGCGGACAAGCTGCCGCTGATCACGATCAACCATGGCCGCACCGACTCCACCGATGGCAGCGTTTTCCCTTATGTGTTCCCGCTGCAGCTCAACCCGTACTCGGAAGTGTCGGCGATCATCAACTACATCGGCCAACGCGAAGGCGGTGCGGAAAAACTCAAGGGTAAGAAAATTGCCGTGCTCTACCACGGTTCTCCGTACGGCAAGGAAACCAACGGCGTGCTGGAAACCCTGGCGAAAAATGCCGGTTTCGAACTGACCCTGCTTGAAGTACCCCACCCCGGCAATGAGCAACAATCACAGTGGCTGAATATCCGTCGGCTCAAGCCGGACTGGGTGATCCTGCGCGGCTGGGGCGTGATGAACCCGGTGGCGCTCAAATCCGCGCAAAAGGTCGGCTACCCGGCGGATCACATCATCGGCAATATCTGGAGCAACTCCGAGGAAGACGTGGTACCGGCCGGTGCGGCGGCCAAGGGCTTTATCTCGATCACGACCCACCCTTCGGGCACCGATTTCCCGGTACTGCAGGGCATCAAGCACAGCGTGGTCGACGCCGGCAAGGGCAACCTCGCCGATCCCAAACGCTTTGGCACCGTGTATTACAACCTGGGCGTGGTCAACGGCATCCTGAACGTCGAAGCCCTGCGCCTGGCGCAGGAAAAATACGGCCACAACCCCTTGAGCGGTGAACAAGTGCGCTGGGGCTTCGAACACCTGAACCTCGACGATGCGCGCTTGCAGGCGCTGGGCGCCAAAGGCCTGGTGCAACCGCTGAAACTGTCCTGCGCCGACCACGAAGGCGGCGGCGCCGTGCGCTTCCAGCAATGGGACGGCCAGCGCTGGAACCTGATCAGCGACTGGGTGCAGGCTGATCGTCGGTTATTGCGGCCGATCATTGAAGCGTCTGCGGCGCAGTATGCAAAAGAGAAAGGCATCACGCCGCGTGATTGCAGCAAGGCGCAGTAAGTAGCGCCGGACTGCGAAGGCGGCGGCACTGCTGATATTTTCTTCGCCTGACCCACCGCTATCGCTGCCTCGCTAAAGCTCGAGAGCTCCCACAGGGGATCGGCTGTGGCAGGTGGAATTTGCTGTGTGGCGGCTGGCGCAATTTGAGCCGCACCGCAGCTCAACTGTGGGAGCTGTCGAGCCCCGGCGAGGCTGCGAAGGCGGTGGCACTGCCAACTTATTCAGTGCCTGACACTCCGCTTTCGCAGCCTCGCTAAAGCTCGACAGCTCCGGCTGCATGGGTTGGATTTGCGGTGTGGCGGCTGGCGCAATTAGAGCCGCGCTGGGGATCAAATGTGGGAGCTGTCGAGCCCCGGCGAGGCTGCGAAGGCGGTGGCACTGCCAACTTATTCAGTGCCTGACACTCCGCTTTCGCAGCCTCGCTAAAGCTCGACAGCTCCCACAAGGGATCGGCTGCATGGGTTGGATTTGCGGTGTGGCGGCTGGCGCAATTTGAGCAGCGTTGGGGATCAAATGTGGGAGCTGTCGAGCCCCGGCGAGGCTGCGAAGGCGGTGGCACTGCCAACTTATTCAGCGCCTGGCCCTCCGCTTTCGCAGCCTCGCTAAAGCTCGACAGCTCCCACAGGGGATCGGCTGTGGCAGGTGGAATTTGCTGTGTGGCGGCTGGCGCAATTCGAGCCGCGCTGTGGATCAATGTGGGAGCTGTCGAGCCCCGGCGAGGCTGCGAAGGCGGCGGTACTGCCAACTTATTCAGCGCCTGACACTCCGCTTTCGCAGCCTCGCTAAAGCTCGACAGCTCCCACAGGGGATCGGCTGTGGCAGGTGGGATTTGCGGTGTGGCGGCTGGCGCAATTCGAGCCGCGCGGGGGATCAAATGTGGGAGCTGTCGAGCCCCGGCGAGGATGCAAAGGCGGCGGCACTGCCGACTTATTCAGTGCCTGACACTCCGCTTTCGCAGCCTCGCTAAAGCTCGACAGCTCCCACAGGGGATCGGCTGCATGGATTGGATTTGCGGTGTGGCGGCTGGCGCAATTCGAGCCGCGCTGGGGATCAA
>NZ_MNPW01000011.1 GCF_001983175.1 Pseudomonas cedrina subsp. cedrina | reverse complement strand
GACACCGTAGAATCCACTAAAGCCCGATACGGCTCCCTCTTCCTTAGCGCTCGGCGCTGCACTAAACAGACCGGGATCAACTGCGGCGACTGTCTCCTCAGCACTGGGCGATCCGCAGAAAAACAGCAACATGGCTATGCCTGCCAGGACCATGCCGACCGCAGTACGACCAGAAGATTTTGAGTTTTTCTTCTCGCCTTGTTCAACGACAACGCCTTCAGCAATACAGATTTTGTCCAATTACATCACTCCTCTTGTTTTTATATTTATTAAGACTACTGAAACAATTTGCCCCCCACAGGTGCAATCACCCACATGTGTGACACGCCAAATAAACGTATCTGTCCGCCTGACGAAATGTCGCTAAAGGCCTTCTGAAACGGAGGGAGAGGCAGCCCCCCACAGCCCAAACCACTGAAGATGCAACAGCGAAATGTCACACAACGCGGTGAGGTTTCCTTTCTTTGATAGCTATAGAGTCAGAGCTAACGCCATCGTCGGGTGGCTCGCAAACAACAAGACAGACAGGAGTATCTATCGTGGAAGACTTGAAGCAAGCCCTGCAGCGCCTGGCCAAAGCCGTGGTCGTGATAACGACTGCCGACCAAAACGGACGCTACGCCATGTCCGCCACTGCCGTGAGCGAACTGTCCATGGAGCCGCCCTCCATGCTGATCTGCGTCAACAAATCCGCCTCGCTGTTTCCGGTACTGGCGAGTGGCGCCCCCTTCATCATCAACATTCTGCACCATCAACAGGCTGATATTTCCGTCGCCTGTGCGGGCAAGGTCAAAGGTGAAGCCCGGTTTGAATTCGGAACCTGGATCAAAACAACCTCGGGTATCCATCGACTGGAGGGCGCACAGGCATCGATTGTTTGTCGAAACGTCAAAGCAGTTGAGTTCGGTACCCACGGCATCTTTATCGGAAAGGTCGAAGAAGTGTTTACCGAAAGTACACCGGACCCACTGATCTATGTCGATCGCCGTTACGGCAAGATGGACAACGTCACGTTTGCCTGATGCATGACTTTCGATCTCATTGAGCGGTGCCGAACGACCTCGGCACCGACAATTTTTTTCGTCGATAATGATCCAACTCTATGCCTGAATTTAATATTAAGAACACGAGTCAGACTGCCACACAGAAACAATAAAGTTCATTGATAGGCTACCAGGATCCCAAACTTCCGCCGCCCTCTTACAGGGACTTTTTGTTATTCATTCAGCCTTATTGGAATCACAATCAACAGCCTGGTTACAGACTTTCTCGGTTTGGCCACTGCCACGCTCGAGAATTGCTGAAATCGGTCTCTCCGGCCGGAGTCGCTCAAAAAAGCCGGTTGAGACCGTCGTACGCGGCGACCCGATAGGCTTCGGCCATGGTTGGGTAGTTGAACGTGGTGTTGACGAAGTACTTCAACGTGTTCAGTTCGCCTGGCTGGTTCATGATCGCCTGACCGATGTGCACGATCTCCGACGCCTGGTAACCGAAGCAGTGAACGCCCAGCATCTCCAGGGTTTCGCGGTGGAACAGGATCTTCAGCATACCTTGCGGCTCGCCGGCGATCTGCGCCCGCGCCATGCTCTTGAAGAAGGCCTTGCCGACTTCGTACGGCACCTTGGCCTGGGTCAGTTCCTGCTCGTTCTTGCCGATCGAGCTGATTTCCGGAATGGTATAGATGCCGGTCGGCACGTCATTCACAAAGCGCCAGCTGCCGTTATCGACGATGCTGCCGGCGGCCGAACGCCCCTGGTCGTGGCGGCACTGGCCAGGCTCGGCCAGCCGATCACGTCGCCAGCGCCGTAGATGCTCGGCACACAGGTGCGGTACGCCTCGTCGACTTCGATCTGGCCATGGCTGTTGACCTTCACGCCGATGTTTTCCAGACCCAACTGATCGGTGTTGCCGGTACGACCGTTGCACCAGAGCAAGGCGTCGGCCTTGATCTTCTTGCCGGATTTGAGGTGCAGGATCACGCCATTGTCCACGCCTTCGACGCGGTCGTAGTCTTCGTTATGGCGAACCGTGATGTTGTTGTTGCTGAAGTAGTAGCTCAGGGCCTGGGAGATTTCCGAGTCGAGGAAGCTCAGCAACTGACCACGGTTGTTTACCAGCTCCACCAGCACACCCAGACCGCTGAAGATCGAGGCGTATTCGCAACCGATCACGCCGGCGCCGTAAACGATGAGTTTGCGCGGGGTGTGGCCGAGGCTGAGGATGGTGTCGCTATCGTAGATACGCGGGTGATGGAAATCGATGTCCGCCGGGCGATACGGGCGCGAGCCGGTGGCGATGATGATGTGCTTGGCCACCAGTTTTTCAACCACGCCGTTGGCGCAGACCACTTCGATGGTTTGCTCGTCGGCGAAGCTGCCGGTGCCGAAGAACACGTCGACGCGGTTACGGGCGTAGTAGCCGGTACGCGAAGCCACTTGTTTGGAGATGACTTTTTCGGCGCTTTTCAAAACGTCCGGGAACGAGAACCAGCGCGGCTCACCAATCGCCCGGAACATCGGGTTGGTGTTGAACTGCATGATCTGCCGCACCGAGTGACGCAGGGCCTTGGACGGGATGGTGCCCAAGTGAGTGCAGTTCCCGCCGACCTGGCGACGACTATCGACCATCGCCACCTTGCGCCCTGCCTTGGCGGCATTCATTGCCGCGCCTTCTCCCGCCGGGCCGGAACCCAACACCACCACGTCGTAGTTGTAGACTGCCATGCATACTCCTTCAGACCAGGCCGCGATGCCATACCGGCATCACCCGCAACCTTATGGCATTGTCGCGCCATGAAAAGACTCGGGGTGCAGTCTAATCAAAGTGAACCCGCACACATTCACCCTCGAAAGTGACGGCTGCGATCAATCGCTTAAATGCGGGGGGCGAGAGATGGCCGAGTGCTGCCAGGAAAAACCGTCTCGACAAAGGTCGCCGAGTACGGCATCGGTCAGTTTGGTTCTTTACTGTGACTTGCATTCGCAACGGAATGTTCAACGCTTCGGCCGCAAACGTATCGAATTCAGGCCTTATCAATACCTGCGTCAATTCCCGTACAGGATCGAAACCTGATGTTTTGATATGCAGTTCGCAAAGCGTGCAAACAGCGCATCGAATGTAGGTCTTCAGACCACTGCAAAGGTGTCGATTCGTTCGCCTGACGAATGCGGACACTGTCGGGAATAATCAAAAAGCGCGCGAAAATCATTCCCTATTGAAGATAGGTCGAGAGACTCGACTCAAGATTCAGAGAGTCAACCTCGTCAATACGTAACAGCAAAAAGAATAAGAAGCCTAACGTCACTTCAAACGCACATCGATCCATATGAATCAACATGCGCCACCTGCCCTCACTTCGCGAGACAAAAATGATTAATAATAACTTATTATAGAACAAATGAATCTAGATAGATCCATGAAAGTCCTGATTAAATCACTATAATTGTTCCTTTTGGCGCAGGCTTGACCCGAGGACTGTCTATACAGGGCACTTCCTTCATGAATCACACCGAGTCCGCTTCTTAAGCTTGCGGCGTGCAACAAACACAATATGGTTAGCAGGAGCTGATCCCGTCGGGCTAGCCGGTATTAGGACTCGTTTGCTAGATAAATCAAATGGAGAGAAAGGAGGCTCCTGCATGTACGCAACCTCTAGCTACAATAAAAATGCCAAAATATTTTACAGGCCAATTGAGGCTGCATTGCGTTGGTGTAACCTCATGGATTATGAAACACAAATTTTAGAATCAGCGCCCTCTTGGCCAATTACGTTGAAAACCATTTTTCCTCAATGGCCTTGCTTACACACAAACATAGAAAAAATTTATGATGCCATACACCATGGCGAACTTATGTATGGCTGCTTAGGGATATCTGTTCCCTCAGGGGCAAAAGTCGACCCACTTCAGTTGACTATCAGGCATAACGATCTAAAGCTTTGGATGCTCCTCTACCATCCAGACCAACGGCCTAGCTTTTTATTTGAGAATGTGCCCAATGATAAAGTGCCAATTAATATCGACAGCTACCTAACGCTCCAAGCGGATCGTGATGCACTGCAATTAAAATTAAAAGAAAATGAGCAGATATACCAGTCTCTGCTTAAAGACCTCCAAGCGATCGGCTTGGAAAAAGAGGAAATAAGTCAACTATTAAACACAAAAAAACCAGTTAGCGATCGTTCAGAAATTGTATACCTTAACATCATCGGTGCTTTGCTCAACCTTTTTTTGGACCAATCACCTGCAGGTAACCCTCTATCCGTGTTCAAGAGCCAATCTGCAATCGTCGATGCAGTTATCGCACGCTATAGCGAGGTACCAGGCCTGGGCAAACGAACGCTGGATGAAAAGTTCGCTGCAGCCAATCGCAGCCTCAAAAAAAACAAATAGACCCAAGTTTTGCACTGCAATCCCAATGATTGCAGTGCAATGACTCCCTCGCTTTTCTGCTATTCACTTCAGGTCACTTCCCACCACGCGCCAAGCGGCGCCAGGAGTGACCAGCATGTCCAGCTCATCCGTCTCGCTCGCTAACAGCCCTCAACCACCGGCCGAACGTTACATCATGCGGCGTGACGAAGTGGAGCGGAAAACCGGCTTCAAGCGGGCGCACATCTATAACTTGATGAAGGAAGGTAAATTCCCTCAGGCCAAACGCATTGGACTGCGCGCCGTCGGTTGGGACTCGTCGGAGATCGAACACTGGATCACTGAGCGTTTGGCGCAGCAGGTCTGATGCCATGCGCGTAGTATCAGTAGTGTCCACCAAAGGTGGAGTAGGCAAAACCACAGTAGCGGCCAATCTTGGCGGTCTGCTGGCGGATGCGGGCTTACGCGTCCTGCTGCTCGATCTGGATAGCCAACCTTCCCTTTCCAGCTATTACGCATTGAACCACGAGGCCATCGCCGGTGCGTACGAACTTATCGCGCTAAACCAGACAGATCCGGCGCAGATAATTTCCAGAACGGCAGTCGTCGGTCTCGACCTGATCCTCTCCAACGACAATCAAGGGCGACTGACCACTTTGCTGCTGCACGCCCCGGATGGGCGATTACGGCTGCGGAATGTGCTCGACCATTTCCGCCCCCGTTACGACCTGTTGTTGATCGACACCCAAGGCGCACGTAGCGTGCTGCTAGAAATGGCCATCCTGGCCTCCGATCTTGCCCTTTCTCCCATTACACCGGAAATGCTCGCCGCCCGTGAACTGCGCCGTGGCACCTTGAAGCTGCTAAACGAACTGGAGCCGGTCCGCCACCTGGGCATGCCACTACCCTCCTTACGGCTCCTACTGAACCAGGTGAACGCCATTAGGACTGA
Source organism: Pseudomonas cedrina subsp. cedrina (assembly GCF_001983175.1). GTDB lineage: Bacteria > Pseudomonadota > Gammaproteobacteria > Pseudomonadales > Pseudomonadaceae > Aquipseudomonas > Aquipseudomonas cedrina. The sequence goes on along the minus strand of NZ_MNPW01000011.1, from coordinate 238,012 downwards.
CAGCCAGATAATCATCAGCGGTCTGCGCGAGACCTTCACTGGGGCTGCCAACATCTCGGTGCTAGACACCGTAGTTCCAGACGCAGTGGCGTATCTCAATGCTGCCTCCCTCGGTCTGCCAGTCCATCGGATCGAGACGCGCCGGTCCCATAAAAGACGCTCGCCATCGGCACTGGAAACCATGCAAGCACTGGCCATCGAATTGTTCCCGGAATGGCGCACAGCGATATCTACTTTGAGCAAGCGCGGAGGTTCGATGAAGTGAATTGCCAAGCTGTAGTTCTCGAAACGAAATTTTGTCTGATCAACGTTGAGGCCAACTCCGTTTGGCAAGGAGTCTTTTGATGTTGGACCAGCTTCCCATCATCGTTCAACCATCCATTCACCCCCGCCGCCCACCTAGCGAGGAGTACTGCACAGTGGTCTTTCGTCTACAAGGCGGACGCTCAGCCATGGGTAGGTTCCTCGCGGAACTGTCTCGTTATTTCGAAGGCTCGGGCACTGCCGAGATCGTGAAGTTCGAGGTCGGTGACCATTTGCGTAACGGGCATTAACTGAGGTTGTTCCAATGAAGAAGCTCACTCAGGAGGAAATCACAGCAAAATTGCACCAGGACCACTTCCGTCGCGGTCCAGAAATGGAGCGGCTTTCCGATCCACTCACTGATACGCCTATGCTGATCACTCTGGAGCAGTTACGGCCCTACGAACACAACCCGCGCTTCATCCGCAATCCACTTTATGACGATATAAAGGCCTCCATCCGTGAACGCGGGCTGGACCAACCTCCACCCATTACCCGCCGCCCGGGAGAAGCCTATTTCATCATCCGAAACGGCGGCAATACGCGCTTGGCGATTCTCGGCGAGCTGTGGCAGGAAACCCGCGACGAGCGATTCTTCCGCATCCATTGCCTGTTCCGACCCTGGACCGATGAAATCAGCGCCCTACTCGGCCATCTGGCTGAAAGCGATCTGCACGGCCAACTCACCTTCATCGAGCGTGCTCTGGCAGTGACCAAACTCAAGGCCATGCTCGAATCAGATGGAGCACCACTCTCGCAACGTGAGCTGGCACGACGTCTTGCCGCTGGAGGCTATCCGATTTCCCAGTCGCACATCAGCCGGATGCTCGACACCCTCGAACACCTACTACCCGCCATTCCACAAACCTTGTACGCCGGATTAGGGAAACCAAAAATTGAACGCCTAATTGGTCTGCGTAGCCAGGCGGAGCGAACCTGGAATCGTTATCCAACCGACGCCATCGCTTTTCCCGAGCTTTGGCTCGACACCTTAGGGCAATTTGATGCCGACCCAGAGTCCTTCGACCTTGAGCAAATCCAGGATGAACTGCTCGAACGCATGAGTCGCTTACTCGGACAGTCCTACCGGATGTTGGCCCTGGAGCTGGGCGATACCCAACGGGTTATCCAGACGCCCGGCGTAGTCGTCACGCCCCCGCAGAACAACCTTTTGCCGAGCGTCGATGAGCCCGTGGCCGAGCTTCCCCCCTCCGAGCCTCATTCCAAATCAGCTGAAACCAAGACCCCGGCCGAAACAGAGCGAGAGGAGCAGCTCACGCTGCCCGAAACGAATGTCGCATCAGCAGTCAGCCCTCCGTCACGTGTCCAGCAGATCCGTGAACAGATTGAGCGCGCCGCTGCCCCCGAAACAGCACAGACCGTCGCAACCTGCCCGATCGACGACATCTGGATCATCGCACCCACACTGGATACTCCCGAACAACTGCGTTTAGCCATTGCCAGCCTGGCTCGGGAAATGGCGGCCTATGCCGGACATCCCGAGAGCATCATCGACCAGGAGCATGGCGTGGGCTTCGCCCTCAGCATCGAGCAACTTGATCTTGCCGCGCCTCGTGCGGCCGGCGTTAACCTATTGCTCTTGGCCCTGCTGCGAGCCCAAGACGAAGTGAACTGGGAGGATCGCAAGCAATTGCCCTCAGCCCTGTTCGGGCAATTGCTATTAGGGGTCTATCAACTCCCGCTGCCAGATCGTCCCGCCGTGGACGTAGGACTGGAGCGATTGCCCGACGGTCTACTGATAAAACTGTATCGCCTCATTCGCTTAGCCCGTCGCCTGATCGACTTAACGCTTACCTCTGAAGACGAGTAACCAAGGGAGCTGCCATGAACCTGTCCTTCAATGTGCTCAACCAGGCCATGTTGACTCAGGTCCTTCACGAGTTGCGCCTGGGTAATCTGCAACGCTGCAAGGCACTCGGACTGGGTGAAGAGGACATCTATCTGCTGCAATCTTTGCCGCCTACCACGTTGTCACGCCTGGCCCATGCCACCGTCCCCTGGGTTGAGGTCAAGATTGATTCACCGGTGCTGCATCGGTTGATTGACCAGGCCGAACGCGACGAACAGAACGAGCGCTTGATCAACCGAGCGCTCAAGCTTGGTGCCAGCAGTACCATCATGTATCAGTGCTTCGGCTTGGCACATTCGGAAACCGCCCTGCGCCGACGTCTGCTCAAGATAGAAACCCGTAAGGGCCGCCCCCAAAACTTGAGCGAAGCACAGGAACATGCCCTCTGGCAGCGTTGGTGCCAACTACGCGATCAGGACGGTGCTGAGGATCAGCTCGACGCCATGATGATGTTGGCGGAGGAGCAACAGATCAGCTTGACCATCGTGTGGCAGCAGATCGACCATTACAGCAACGGAACATGAACACTGCCCCTTCCAGTCGCTGGCGGCGTGTCCTGCAGCAATGCACCCAGCAGCTGAGTGAACGTTGGCCCGCACGCCCCACCACTGAACATCCTTCCAACCAGGCCCTGCAAGCGGGCTTTTTGTTCAGTGGCCAATCACACGAAGTCGTGCCGCGTCGCTTGCTGCTGGATTGTCGGCTGACGCCATTGGAGCGTAATGCATGGCAAGTATTTCGACTCATGCTGCAAGGCCAGGGTGTGGTCACACCGCGCTATGAAGATCTGCAACCTTACCTGTCGAGCGTACCCTACGGTGCGTCAGCCTCCCGTGAAACCATCGCTCGCGTCTTGACGATGCTCAGGCTGACCCGCTGGCTCAGTTTGGTGAGTCGTGGCCGCGATCAGCTTAGCGGGCGCCTGCAAGGTTCTCTGTACGTCCTGCACGATGAACCGTTAACGCCCGCCGAAGCCATGGAGCTGGATCAGGATTACCTGGAGCTGGTCGGACACGCCCTCGATCATGCAACCAAGGCTGTGCGAATTGTCGCTCAGCATGTTTTGGAAGAAATTCGTCAGGACACTGATATCGATTTGGGTCGGCTCCCCACCCGGCTCGACAGTTGGGGCGACCATTGGACAAAAAAAGGATTGGATAAGGCGTCCGATGAAGCGCTACATGATTCCGAACTGGGTGGCGCCCACCGCGTTCGGAATCGTGCGGGGCCTAGTTCGGAGTCCGAACTGGGTCCGAACGCCAATGTTTCCGGCACCGTTCGGAATCCGAATGCCGCCTGTACTGTATTAACAGAAAGTATATGTACTGTACCGCGCGCGACCCCGGCAGTGGATAACTTGCACTGGCCTGATCCGCTGCACCTGAGTCCGAGCGAGCGGAAAGCCGTCACCGTAACGCTGAACAAGCTAAAACCAGGAGATCGGCAGGCGGTGCTCAACGAAGCGGGCGCGCGATGTGCGGCAGGAAGCGTCCGCAAACCCGCGGCGTATCTGATGGGCCTGATCCAGCGGGCGCTGAAAGGCGATTTCCGCCCTTGGGCAGGTCAGGCTGAGTCGTTACCCATGACAGAGCAGCCACCCTCTCCCCCGCGCCAACTTAGGAAAAAGGGCGAACCCGCCTCTGCCCTCGCCCAAGCGTGCCTGGATGAACTACGCCAGCTGCGTAGCAAACGCCCTGGACGTCAGTAGATTTGATGCCACTGGCATCACTGACGAGCGTTTCGAAAATCAACCGTCTCGAACCAAATCGAACACACAGCATTCAGCTTTTCGGATGTCCTTTACCTTCGTCTGTCGCAACGTTCCCGTCCAAGCCTATGCGAGGACAACACCGTGGCCGATCACTATCAGCTCAACCTGGGCTCATTGCGCAGCAGCATCACCCTGACACTGCACACCCACCACGCCGCCCGTATCTGGCAAGGTCGAACCGCACGCGAAGGCGTCCACTCGATCATGGGCATGGCGGGCTACATCAGCGTCACTAACCTGATCAAACAGGCCGCAGCGCAGGACGATCCTTATGCCGACTGGGCGATCGTGCAGCTCGAAGAAAAATTGATGCAGACCAAGGCTGGGATACTGGAACTGACCCAGCAGTTGGACCGGATCAGACAGGACCTGCCGACGCAAATCGACATGAGCGATAACCTCAATATCCACCCCGTCACCCTACCCTTGTACATCGGCAGCCAACTGGGGTTTCTCGCCGTCTACCTGCTGACTGACTACGACACCTTGGTGCGCCATACCCTGTTGGCCCATCACACCGCTTTGATCGGGCGACGGGACATGGAAGCCTGGATCGACGACGGTGCCCATTTGCTGCGTAGCCTGTTCGGCCAGGCCCAGCGTTATCGGCATGCTGGCGTCACCCGTGATGACATGGCGGCGAACAACGCTCGTGCTCTGGCGGCAATCGAGAGAATGGGTTTGCCCCCTACCGACATCCTTGAGGGGCATCGCCGCTCCCAATTCGCGCCACCCATCATTCGTCGTGGTGCTGTGGCGGTGGATGACGCTGATGCGTTGGCGGAGAACGCGGTAGAGCCATCTACGACAGTAGATGAGCCGAAGGACGAAGCATGAAGCCCATTATCTCGACTCAGCCAATTCCCCCCAAAACACTCACACCGGATGCCTATCGACAGCTCGAACATTCTGCCTCCCTAAAAGGCCTTTTAAAACCTTTTAAGGGTAAGGGGGAGCTGGACTACCTGGCGCAGGTGGCGAGGGAAACCGAGGCGCAGTTATGTCACCTGATGGAAGCGGTGGTGCAGCAAGCCGGACAGCCCCCTTACTCGCTGCTGGATATTCGATTGGTGCTGCAGAACACCAGTGCGGGCAGCACCTTTTTGCGATGGCGCACCCGTGACTTCGCCCGTATGGGGGTGGCGGTCTGGGAACGCCAGGTCTCCAACAAGGCCTTGCCCCAAGCCGTACGCGAGGAATTGCACCGTTTCGAATGCGAGCGTATCGCACTGAACTTGCAGATGAGCGTGGTGCATTCGCTCTACCGTCAGGCTTCAACCTGCGCAATCAAAATGGCCAGCGCCGAACGGCTGCTGCGCCAGTTCACACCAGCAGCGGAGATATCACGATGAGTACTTTTTTCGTCGGCGAAGGCAACATCGGTAGTGCGCCAGAACTCCAGGAGTTCCCGTCAGGCAATGACGAGCCACGGCGTTTGCTGCGCCTGAATGTGTACTTCGACAACCCCGTGCCACGCGATGGCAGCTATGAAGATCGAGGCGGCTATTGGGCGCCGGTCGAGCTCTGGCACCGCGAGGCTGAACACTGGAGCACGCTGTACCAGAAAGGCATGCGCGTGTTGGTAGAGGGCCGCACCGTGCGCGATGAGTGGGAGGACAGTGAAGACAATGCCCGGATCACCTTCAAGATCGAGGCGCGTCGAGTCGGGATCCTGCCTCATCGCGTGCAGAGTGTGGTCATGCGGGAGCGCTCAAGTGAATCAGCCTCGTCTGCGGCTCCCGTCGGGCAGGCTACAGACCAGGCCAGCTCGCCTGTGTCGAAGTCCAAAAAGCGCAGAGGGTAGCCACCATCGGCATGACGGGCTTGAGGCATAAAAATCGCGCCTTTGCGCGAAGTTCCTGGCCTGTCATTACTCGCTGCTCGTGAAGCCTTGTCATCCACGCGACTACAAGGTAGCAGCCTCGCCCACAAGACCGCCCTCACCGACTAATATGAGGAACCTGCCATTCAGGTTTCTCATAGCTCGCCACTGCTGTTTCCAACAACGCTGCTCCGAACTCAACTCGGAGCAGTTCTATGCGTCTTTTTCTCTGCGAGAAACCCTCCCAAGGACGTGACATTGCCAAGGTTCTCGGAGCCAGCCGACGTGGCGATGGTTGCTTGATCGGACGCGAGGCAACCGTCACTTGGTGTATCGGTCACCTGCTGGAAACGGCCCCACCTGAAGCCTATGGCGATCAGTACAAAATCTGGTCGTTGGATTATCTACCGATCATTCCCGCGCAGTGGAGGGTTGAGGTCAAACCCAAGACCGCGGCACAGTTCGAGGTCATCAAGCAGTTGCTCAGTGAAGCCTCCACCGTCGTCATCGCCACCGACGCCGATCGCGAAGGTGAAATGATTGCCCGCGAGTTACTAGAGCTCTGTAACTATCGTGGCTCTGTGGAGCGCCTCTGGTTATCCGCACTCAACGAGGCGTCGATCCGCAAAGCACTGTCATCGCTGAAGTCTAGTCAGGAGACCTTCCCGCTTTATCACTCAGCCCTCGCCCGCAGCCGCGCCGATTGGCTGATTGGTATGAACCTCAGTCGTTTGTTTACCCTCCTAGGCCGGCGGGCGGGCTATGACGGCGTGCTGTCGGTTGGACGCGTCCAAACGCCCACTTTGCGCTTGGTGGTTGAACGAGACCGTGCGATTGCCAGCTTCGTCTCTGTGCCGTACTGGGTGGTGGACGTGCACCTGACTTTAATGGGACAACCCTTCATCGCGTCGTGGATACCGCCAAGTTCAGGACGTGACGAAGCCGGTCGCTGCCTGCAGCAGGTGCTTGCCAGTCAAGCCCTCCAAGCGATTTCTAGCAGCAAGACCGCTACCGTAGTCTCGCTGCAGACAGAGCATTTGCGCGAAGCCCCACCTCTGCCCTTCGACCTGAGCACACTGCAAGAAGTCTGTTCACGCAAGTTGGGACTCGGCGCTCAGGAAACGCTGAACATCGCCCAAGCCTTGTATGAAACCCACAAAGCCACCAGCTATCCGCGCAGCGATTGCCGTTATTTGCCAGAGAGCATGTTCAACGAGGTAGCCGCGGTATTCGATGCCCTGCTCAGAATGGATCCCGCGTTACGCCCAGCGCTCGGAAGCGTCGATCGATCATTGCGCTCACGAGCATGGAACGATGCCAAGGTCACCGCGCACCACGCCATCATCCCCACCACCGAGCCGGCGAACCTTGGGCGGATGTCTGAACAAGAGCGCCAAGTCTACGAACTGATTCGCAGCCACTACCTCGCGCAATTCCTGCCGCATCACGAGCTTGACCGAACCGAGGTCGAACTGGAGTGCGGCGACGAGCGTTTGACTGCTGTTGGCAAACAGATCCTCGTCCAAGGCTGGAAAGGCTTGCTATCCGACAACGCCGAAGACGATGAGCCTAGTCAAAAGACCCAGGTGTTGCCCGCCCTACAACAGGGTAGCCAGTGCGCAGTGGACGACGTCGAACTCAAGTCCATGCGCACCGCTGCGCCCAAACCGCTCACCGAGGGCGATCTGATTAAGGCGATGAAAAACGTCGCCAAGCTGGTCAACGACCCACGCCTGAAGCAGAAACTTAAGGACACCACCGGTATCGGCACAGAAGCCACGCGAGCCGGCATTATCAAAGGGTTGATTGATCGCGGTTACTTGTTGAAGAAAAAACGTGCCTTAACGGCCTCCGCAGCGGCCCATACCCTGATCGAAGCGGTACCCGCTGCAGTCGCGGATCCGGGTATGACAGCAATCTGGGAGCAAGCTCTGGATGAAATCGAAGCGGGACGTCTGACCTTGGATGCATTCGTTGCCAAGCAGGCGCACTGGATAACGCAATTGATCGCAAACTGCGGAGCGCTCAACTTGTCGGTACCGGTCGAAGCTGGGCCGGCCTGCCCCATTTGCAACGCCTCAATGCTCAGGCGAAAGGGAAAATCAGGGCCGTTCTGGTCATGCTCCCACTACCCGGACTGCAAGGGCACTGTGCCGATCAGCAAAGGTACGCGTCGTCCATGAGGCGCAATTGGTGTTCACATTAACCTCGGGGGTGTTGTCAGTGCATCATCAACGGCGGCTGATCCTTCTCCAAGTCGTCTAGAGGTCGTCCGATTTCACGGGCCAAGGCGATACCTGTCGAAATCCATATTTGCCCCAGTTCGTTGAACGCTTTCAGGTGAGCAGGATCTTCGTTGAGCCAACGAACAAGGTTGTCGCGGTGTTCAGGGTTATCAGGGCAATCATGGATCTTGATGAACAGCTCCAGTGTTCTATCCCAGATCAGGTCCATGTCGTTCTCGCGCTGCTCATCCATACTCAACCTTGCCTCCCTTTGGTCCTATCAGACCGCTCAGTCTCACTGGTCACTACGGGCTCTGATTCCTGGAAGAACAAATGTCACGTCGCGACAAACAGGTATTTCAGTCAATATAACAACCCTATAAGTCGATACTCAACCGTTAAGGATGTTCATGTCAACGGGTCTTTGTTCAACCATTCGGGTTGAATTGGAGAACTCATCACTTGGCACATAAACATCCAACCCAAGTCCAAATCGGACGCATGATCGCGAAGCACCGCACTCAGCGTAATCTGACCCAGGAAGAGGTGGCTGAACGCCTGGGGATCGGCAGCGAAGCCATTTCGCGCCTTGAGCGGGGTGTGGTGGAGCTTTCCGTGGTCAAGCTGATGCAACTGGCGGACATCTTCGACTGCCGGATGGATGAACTGCTGACGGAGTCGAGCAGTCGCCCCAACGACCAGGGGCAGATGATCGCGGGCCTACTGAGCGGCCTTCAAGAAAGCGACCGTGCCTTTATCCTGACGACCGTCGAACAGCTGGCCGCTCATCTCAGTAGCAAATAACCTCTTAGCACACTGGCTTGACGTCCTCCCACCCATCTGCTGTAGTGCCTCAGGATCATCGTTTACGACGACCCAAGACCGATTCGCTCCGGGTAGCTCGGTCGGACTCCTTGAGTTCGGAGCCTTCTCTTCTGCGGAATTTCATTACCACTTTGTGCTCGACCGGATCAATGTGGCGGATGACCGCTGTTGCCTCTGCCAGGCAGCAGCGGTCATCCGCTACGGCAATCGCATTCAGTCCCGGAGCCCGCCGGGGAAACACTGGGCACCCTTTGTGCGCGGATGCGTGCCAGCGTATTCCGACCCAGGCCACGATAAGGGTCGGTTGGCGAATCATGACGCAGTTAAATCAAGTTTTGCGAGGAGCTTGCCGACTGCGTCAGACCGCCTAAGGTGGCTTTTCTGTTCCTCGCCTGGCCCCCCCGCCAGGCCTACTCTTCACTTTCGTCCGTCCAGCGATTGCCACTGAATTCCGGCCATAAAAAATCGGGTTGCGGCGCCTTGACGCTCCCCTATGACAGGCTTATATAAAGGGTGTGGTTCGCTGTCGTTGACAGCCCAGCCCAGGTAGCTTGAACCTTCAAGGCTACGCCACGCTTGTGGTGGTTTACCCAAGTGCGATCAGCATTCGGAGGCTCGCACGATTACCGCTTCAGCGGTGATGAATGCCCACTACCCTAGGTCCGCAGATATGCTGCGGATTTCTCCTCTGCTGCCCCCCTATTCTCCAGGCGCATCGATCTGATGGTCATCGGCTTGCCGGTGACGAGTCGTTCATCGTTCGCCTTCACCTAACCCACCCTGACGGGGACTCACTTCCCCGTCAGGGGCTGTGCGTCGCCGTTTTCCCTTGAAACAGGAGAACCACCATGGCCCACGCCAACCAATCCCAAGAAGCAACTACTTACTTCAATCTGCACACCGTCGGTATCGGCTACCTCAACCGTGTCCGTGAAGTACAAGTCCGCCGCGGCCAGCCGTTCATGGCCTGCGATATCGCCGCTCTGCATGGTGCCACTGATGCAGTGGAATACACCCGCTTCGACTGTAAAGTCGCTGGGGGCGAAGCTGAACGCTTGATTCGTCTCTATATGGACGCCGTCAAAGCCGAGAAAAAGGTTTTGCTGTCGTTCCGTATCGGCGACCTGTGGATTGACCCATTTCTCTATGAGAAAGGCGATAAACAAGGCCAACCGGGCGCCAGCCTGAAAGGTCGTCTGCTGTACATCGACTGGATCAAGGTCAACGGCACGTTCGAGTACAAAGCGCCTGCCAGGCAGGAAGCAACAGCACCTGCTGAGCAAACGCCAAACAGTGAGCCATCCCCAACGTCGGCTGATGCCGAAGCTGAGGATACCCACAACCCAACAAAATCCAGAACAGAACCTGAATCTGCACGCACTCCCCGCACGGCCCGCCGTGTCGCTACACGTACTGTTCAGTCCGCCTGAACAATTCACGATGTTTACATCAAGGCGCTCAATCGAGCGCCTTTTCTTCAATCCGCACAGGAGAAGCGATATGGAATCCTTCTGGCTTTGCGACGACTGCCTGTTCGCTGCGGCTTACGAGGACTACAGCACGTTATCGCTCTACTACACGACAGATGAGATCGAGAAACGCATCGCCGGCCTCCATCTTGGGCTGGTTCGGCTAATGCCCATCAGTGCCGACTTCGACCCCGAAACTGGCCAGGGTATAAGAACTGCCTCTCCATTGCCCTGCGACGGTTGTGATTCACACCTGCACGGACAACGCCACCGATTCACTCGGCTGTAAACAGCGCGTCATCGGGCAATGCCCGTGACTCTATATCCACCTCGGGGACGACACTCCCCTCGGGTGTGTACCCCTGATTGTTCCCTTCGGAGGTACCTCATGAACACCCAGCTCATCCTGATTGAAGCCTCGGATGTCGAGGCTGATCGTATCGCCGAGGAAAACCAGCTGATCGACGAAGCACTGCACATTCTAGATCGTCGACTGTTCACCCGCGGCCCCAACCTGACGTCACCTGATGCCGTGGCCTCGTATCTGAAACTTCATCTTGCGCAACAAGAGCATGAAGTTTTCGGTGTGATTTTTCTCGATGCCCGCCATCGCGTTCTGGCATTCGAGATCCTCTTTCACGGCAGCATCGATGGCGCCAGTGTTTATCCCCGCCAAGTCGTCAAGCGCTCCCTCGCACATAACGCAGCAGCCGCCATTTTTGTCCACAACCACCCCTCGGGTTGTACGGAACCCAGCCAGGCAGACCGCGTCTTGACCGCACGGTTGAAGGAGGCCTTGGCCTTGATCGAGGTTCACGTACTGGATCACTTCATCGTAGGTGAAGGTCGCCCACTTTCTCTTGCCGAATACGGTTGGCTTTAACCCTTACAGGCGCCTTCGGGCGCCTTGTTCATTTTTCATCCTGGAGAATACTCATGAACTCCACTACCGAAACCCCAGACATGCTGGGGGCCTCAAACCCATTCGTTCGCGGCTATGACAATCTATCTATCGAACGGCTGCTACTGATCACCTACGCAAACGACTGCCCTCCCTGCTTTCGCTCCATACACGACTCACGAGCTCATCTACTCGACGATGCGCGGGAACTGTTCGCCTGCCTGTTCAACGACGACTTCGCTCTGATCAGCGAGGGTCAGGCCATTCCAGATGAATTGGATGAACATTTCCAGTCCACCGGGCTGGTGCGGCAAGTGATCTATGCCGTGACTGGCGAAATACTCAACGAACGACAGCATGTCGGTGACCTTTACTCCCTCGAAGAAGCCCAAGCCATGGTCCATCGTTTGAGCTTCGACACAGGACACTACAGTCGAGCCTGGGAGATCAGCACCGCACACCTGACTGACGAAGCACTGCGCCACTTGGAAGGCCGGGTTGGCAATGTCGACTCCAGACCAACCGGACTGCTGTTTGAACCCTTTGCCCTACCAGACTGCAATGGCGTCGGGTGTAAGCTGATCGGCACGCCCTGGACTGACGACAACTTGGTTAAGATCGAGGGCAATCCTTACTCGTCGTTGAGGCAAGAACAGCTCGACGCCGGTACGCCGGAGGCTTTGGTCAACGTACTGTATCTGGCGGCATTGGCGGATGTGAGGTTGTTGATTTTCGACCCCGACGCTGCCGTCTTGAATGGGCTCGCCATTTATGACGAAATAGCAACGCGTTCAACTTAAACACGACCCGTCTTGAATCAACTTACTCACTGAATCGCTCCTTTACCTCATGTCAGGTTCTGCACAGAATCTGACATGAGGTTTTTTCCATGGAGCGTTTTTTCACGCCTGTCTGCCTGCTGGGCTTGTTGAGCGCCTGCAGCGCGCAAATCCCCACCCCATTGCCGACTAATCCAGAGACTGACGGCGGCTCTAACCGGCCCCAGTTATCGCGGAGCCGGACCGACGAAAGCCATCCGTCAGAGCTCCGCTATGGCCGCTATACGCTGGTCAGCACCGAGCCCACCACGGAGCAACGTGACCTTCTCGCTCAAATCATTGACGTGAGCATTCCGTCCAACCTGAATCCTTCGGTACAGGATGCGATGCACTACGTGCTGCAGCGATCGGGGTATTCGCTCTGCCCTGCTGCCGACCCCGTAAAGATGCTGTTTACCCGGCCTCTACCCGCCGCCCATTACCGGCTCGGCCCGATATCACTTCGCAACGCGCTACAAGTACTGGCTGGCCCCGCCTGGCAACTCACGGTCGATGAGGTCAGCCGTTCGGTCTGCTTCGAACGGCTAAAAAATGATGCTGCCGTCGTGCGGCTCGCACCCAGCGCGGCCCATCAGTCGGAGGCACGCCCATGAAAGCCTCGACGTTTCAAACCCTCATTGTCGGCTCACTTTGCCTGGCGGTCTCCGGGCTGAGTGGTGGTTTGTATAACCAGTATCAACGCGTGACCGAACTGGAAAATGCGAACGCCCAACGCCTGCAGACCCTGGATACCCTGCAACGTGATTCAAGCGCCCTCATGGATGCACAGGAGAAGCTGCAGTACGCACTGAAAGACCTGAAGCAGATGGCCGATACCGGTGAGCAACAGGCCAATACCCTCGATCCGATGTTGGATCAATGGGCGCAAGAGATACAGGAGCTACGCGACGGTCTGGCAGACCGTGCCACCGAAACCGACATGATCGCGCTACACGCGCGACTTGAGCACGTCGAGCAGCAACTCCTGGACCTCAAAAGCCAGCCACCACTCCCACCACCGACGCCTTCCTCGGCCAAGCCGAAAAAAACCGCTCAGCCCAAGCCTGCCCCGCTCCTGCCGCCATTTTCAGTGTTGAGCGTCGAGTCCCGCGGTGGCGAGCGCTTTCTGGCGGTCGCACCTCCTGACAGTCGCTCGCTCAATGATATCCAGTTGCTGCACAACGGCGAGCAGTTCGGCACATGGCAACTGAAGGTGCTGGAGCCGAACGCGGCTATCTTCGCGGTGACCGCTCACCCCGACCAGACCGTGCAACTCCCTTGAGAAACGATCATGAACCGAGCGCTACTGTCCCCCATCGTCTGTTTCGTTTCATTGCTGAGCACGGGCGCTGCGCTGGGCAATCCCGTCACGACACCGTCACGGACCCAGGACACGCAGTCTGCTCCGCTGGAGCGTTCGCACTCTGAACAGGCGGCAAGCTGGGGTCTCACCGAGCAGGAATGGACACGCTTCGAACAGATCCAAGCCGGGCCGCGTGGTTTCTGGAGCCCGAACCTGGATCCCCTGACCGCGCTCGGCGTCGAGGCAGAGACCGACCAAGAGCGTCAGCGCTATGCCGAATTGCAGGTAGCGCTGGAAGCCAAACGTGCCGAGCGCGAGTTGGCTTACCAAAACGCCTACACCGCAGCTTGGGCCAAGCTGTTTCCCGGGCTGTTGCCGATTCAGGGTATGGCATCCCCGCCCGCTACTAGCTTACCGGTAGAGCCGCGCCGTGCTCTGTTTGTCGAAGACCATTGCCCTGCGTGCACCGCTGAAGCGCAGCGTCTGCAAAGCAGTGATACAGCGTTCGATATCTACCTGGTGGGCAGCCAAGGTGAGGATGAACATGTCCGTGGCTGGGCGCGGCAAGCAGGCATTGATGCGAGCAAGGTCCAACACCGGCAAATCACGCTGAACCATGATCGCGGGCGCTGGTTCAGCCTGGGAGCCCCGAGACCGTTACCCGTCACATTTCAGCAGGTGAACGGACAATGGCAACGTCTCGATTGATTGCTATTGCGCTCCTGCTGACGGTGCACGCCGTCCGGGCAGACGAACTTCCGCCTCCGGCTTATCAACTGGCAGCGCATGACGCCAACGTCCCTTCCACGGTGCTGTTCGCGATTGCCCTGCAGGAGAGTGGCGCGCGCCTCCGTGGTCGACTGTTGCCCTGGCCCTGGACGCTGAATATTGCCGGTAGCCCTTACCGTTTCGCCAATCGTCAGACCGCCTGTCACGCCTTGCTTCAGGCGCTTGCTCGGTATGACGCCAAGCGGGTCGATGCCGGGCTTGGGCAAATCAACCTGGGTTATCACGGACAGCATTTTTCCAGTCCCTGCGAAGCCCTCGAACCCTACCGCAATCTGGCCGTAACTGCCGCGCTGCTGCAACAGCATCACGCCGCCACCGGTGATTGGGTGTCAGCTGCTGGTCGGTATCACCGCCCGGCAGGAGGAACGCCGGCCGCGCGTTACCGCGCCGGCTTTTCTCAACAACTCGAACGACTGCAGATTTCCTTTAAACAGGGCACACCACCATGAAGCGAATTCCCAGTGCGTATTACTTCGCCGTGCTCTTGGCCGCGCTCGCCCAGCCGGGACTGTCGTTTGCAGAAGTTCAGCCTGGCGGTTTCACCCGCCCCCAGTTTGAAGCTTCCAGGCCGCCAATAAACAACAAGACCCAGCCTGCTCGGGCCATACATGCAGACCTATCTGCATTTGCCGATGAAACCTGGATACTGCCCGTGCGCAGCTCTCACTTGAGCCCAGGCCAAATCACAACTCGCACCCTGGACATGCCGGGCTTGCAGCCATTTTTCCTTGTCGGGGAGGATCCCCAATCGTTGGCTTGGCTGCATCAGCGTGCGACTGAACTGCAAGAAATGGGGGCGGCCGGCCTCGCCGTCGAAGTGACCGATACTGAAGTCCTGGCCCGAATTCGAGCAGCCGTGCCGGGCATCACCATCCTGCCGGTCAACGGCAACGACATCGCCTCTCGCCTGAAAATTGAGCACTACCCTGTCTTAATCACAGCCACCTCACTGGAACAGTGAGTCTGGGTCATGGCCGAGCATGCGATGGAGTCCAAACTCCGGCCCGCAGTCGAGCTGTATACCGTGGCGATCTGCGTCGCCGCGGCGGTGTTATGCGTGTATTCGCCCTGGGCCGTGGCGCTATCACCCGAACTCGGTCTGGTTGCGGCTCTAGCCTATGCCCTGTTCGGTTTGATCCGCCTCCGACAAGCCTGGGAGGTGTTGCGCTATCGGCGCAATATCCGCCGGCTGCCTCGCTACGAGCTGACCAGCCGGCAGATTCCGGTGAGCCGCAAACGTCTGTTCATGGGCCGAGGCTTTCGCTGGACCCGCCTGCACACCCAGCGCTTAGTCGAGGCCCAGGATCCGGCCGTCGCTCATTACGTTGACCAACCGACCCGTTACCGCCTGGCACGTGAACTCGAACGTCGCCTAGAACATGCACCGTTTCCGCTCTCGACACTGGCCCGTGTCACGGCCTGGGACAGCGCCTTTAATCCGTTGCGCCCTTTACCCCCAGTCGGTGGCTCACCGCTGTTGCATGGGGTTGAGCCCGACGAAACGGAAGTCAGTCTGCCGTTGGGTGAACGAGTCGGACATACCCTCGTGCTGGGCACGACCCGTGTTGGCAAGACGCGGCTCGCCGAGGTGTACATCACCCAAGACATCCATCGCGTTGAACACGAGGTGGTGATCGTCTTCGATCCGAAGGGCGATGCCGATTTGCTCAAACGCATGTACGTAGAAGCCAAACGCGCCGGTCGAGAAAAGGAATTCTATGTTTTCCATCTAGGTTGGCCGGAGATCTCCGCCCGCTACAACGCCGTGGGACGTTTCGGGCGCATCTCGGAAGTAGCGTCGCGCATCGCCGGACAGCTCAGTGGTGAAGGTAACTCGGCAGCCTTCCGTGAATTCGCTTGGCGTTTCGTCAACATCATCGCCCGAGCGCTGATTGAGTTGGGTCGACGTCCGGACTACCTGCAAATCCAACGGCATGTGGTCAACATCGACGCATTGTTCATTGAATATGCCCAGCAATTTTTCGCCAGAACCGATTCGAAAGCATGGGAAGTGATCGTCCAGCTTGAAGGCAAGCTCACCGAGAAGAACATTCCCCGGCATATGATCGGACGCGAGAAGCGTGTGGTGGCCATCGAGCAGTATCTGGCGGTGAAGCGGGTATTTGATCCGGTCATGGACGGACTGCGTTCGGCGGTACGCTACGACCGTACTTACTTCGACAAAATCGTTGCCTCGCTACTACCGCTGCTGGAAAAACTCACCACCGGCAAGACCGCCCAGTTACTGGCTCCCAACTACACCGACCTGGATGATCCGCGGCCAATTTTCGACTGGATGCAGGTCATCCGAAAACGCGGCATCGTTTACGTCGGCCTGGATGCACTGACCGATGCCGAGGTGGCTGCCGCCGTCGGCAATTCAATGTTCGCCGACTTGGTCTCGGTGGCGGGACATATCTATAAACATGGCATTGACCATGGTCTGCCGCCATCGAGTAGCACCGCTGGCAAGCTGCAGATCAACCTGCACGCTGATGAGTTCAATGAGTTGATGGGCGAGGAGTTCATCCCGCTGATCAACAAGGGAGGTGGCGCCGGCATCCAGGTAACCGCCTACACCCAAACCCTTAGCGATATCGAAGCGCGCATCGGTAACCGGGCGAAAGCTGGCCAAGTGATCGGCAACTTCAACACCCTGCAGATGCTCCGCGTGCGCGAGACCGCCACCGCTGAATTACTCACCCAGCAGTTGCCCAAGGTCAACGTACTGAGCAAGACCCTGGTCTCGGGCGCCACCGACACCTCCGATCCTGAGGCCAACACCGATTTCACCTCGTCCTCACAGGACCGTGTCAGCAGCACCAATGTGCCGCTGATCGAGCCCGCTCATATCGTCAGTTTGCCCAAGGGGCAGATGTTCTCCTTCCAGACCGGTGGTCAGCTTTGGAAAGTCCGCATGCCTTTACCTAAGCCCTCCAACGACGACGCCATGCCCAAGAACCTGCAGGAGCTTACCCTGCGGATGCGGGCCACCTATAACGAACAGGCAGGGCAATGGTGGAGCGCAAGCGGTGGCGGTCCAACCACAAACTTCGATCTGGATCAGGTGGGATAGACCTGCCTCGCCACAGGTTTCGATTCACCAAACACGTATTCGGCAGGCGCCGTGGCGGCAGCAACTCAACGGTGCGCAATGGAGTATACGATGGCGACTTCCGTCCAGAACACGCCGCCACAACCGATCCAACGCCCGGGAATAATCGTCTCGGCGATTGGCTTGGTTTTACGCATCATCGGTTTGCTGGTCGCCTCGTTGTTGTTTTCGATCCTGATCGAATTCGCTGGCCTGCTGCTATTCTGGGGTGATCAGGGTTGGCGGCACAGCCAAGCTATGTTGACGAACGAACTGGACTGGCTGAGTGAGCACTTCAAATCTTCTCTCATCCTCCAACAGCCCGGACAAACGATTGTCCAGTGGCTGGATTTTCTCAATCAGTGGTTGTTGGTCAAGACAGGCTTCGCAGATTTTGCCCAGCAGGCGCGGGTATCGAGCCAGGGCAACAGCTTTTGGAGTTGGACCAATCAGCTATACATGAGCATTGAGGATTTCGGGCTGGCGGCGGTCTATGTCGCCTTTACCTTCGTGGTGCGCCTGACCATTCTGATCCTGGCCACGCCGCTGTTCTTGCTGGCGATGTTCACTGGTTTTGTCGATGGTTTGATGCGCCGTGACCTACGAAAATTTGGCGCGGGCCGAGAAAGCAGTTTTGTCTATCACCGCGCTAAGCGTACGGTAGTGCCAGTGCTACTGGCGCCATGGGTCATTTATTTATCCCTACCTTTTTCGCTCAGTCCCATGG
The DNA here is from genome assembly GCF_001983175.1 of Pseudomonas cedrina subsp. cedrina. Taxonomy (GTDB): domain Bacteria; phylum Pseudomonadota; class Gammaproteobacteria; order Pseudomonadales; family Pseudomonadaceae; genus Aquipseudomonas; species Aquipseudomonas cedrina. The sequence continues at coordinate 220,095 of NZ_MNPW01000011.1, read as the reverse complement.
TTCTGTTTTTGCCTAGCGCGACCATGCTGGGTTTAGCCATGACAATCACCGCAGCAACCTTCAAAAAACACCTCTGAAAAATCAAATTTATCCTCCAATGTCTATGGAAAGCAGTGCCGGCTACGCACATTCGCCAGTTACACACCTTCGTTGCAGACTCGTATTGAACAACGGCGAGCATGTGAAAGTCCCAACCTTCCCAACCATCCATGTTCAAGCTACTTTGGCAAAAGTGGTCTATTTCACTGGGGCATCCGTCAAAACCGCTGCACATCTGCCTGCGTCAAACGTATCTGGATCACTCAGGCTCTACTTCGTTTATTACGCACTGACACCAAATGATTTACTTCTGCCACCGTTCTTGAGAGTCGACGGGTTGATTCCGAACTGCTTACGAAACGCCGTGGCGAAATGGCTGGCGTTGGCATAGCCGAGGTCCGAGGCGATGCGCATCACGGATTCATCGCCGCTCATCAAGCGGCTGCGCGCCTGGATCATCCGGGCTTGTTGGAATACACCGTAGACGCTGTTGAAGAACAGTTGGCGGAACCCGCGTGTCAGCTTGGGCTGGCTCAACCCGGACTCACGCGCCAGCTCCGACAGGCTCGGCGCCTTGCCCAGGTCCTCGAGCAGACGATCACGGGCACGCACCAGTCTTTGGCGGTCTGTGTTACTGACGCGACAGGTGCATTCGGCGTCCTGGCGCGCCTCAAGGAAAAGACTCACCAAGGTGACGCTTTGCCCATACAGCCACAGGCTGCTGCGCGGCTGGGCCGACGGCAGGCTGGCGCCCTGGTCCATCGCGATGCCGAGCATATGCGCGGTGGCGCTCATTTCGCCGCTGCGATGACCATCGAGAAAACAATGATCACAGGCCAGCGCCTTGTTCAGCAACGGGTCGAGTTTGAGTTCCCACTGCGCGAGTACTGCGGGGCGGATCATCACGGTGATGTTATCGATCTCGCCATGCTGGTGATAAACGCCATGGCGGCACCGCCCGAAGCTGATGCTGCCGGCGCCCTCGTCAATCGCATAGCGCCGTTGCCGACGCCCTTCCTTGAAGCTGCACGCGGCCATGCCCTTGAGCAGGTTGGTGAAACTGAAATGGATGCACCCGCTGTCGTCCTGCAAGGGCAACTCGATCGGCTGCTCGAACGTGCTTTGCCAGCGTACGATGTCCAGCCCGTCCTGCAGTGCCACGCGGGTGACGCGACAGTGCGCCCCTGGTCCGAGGTCGCTTCCATACCCTCCCGTAATGATTCGCGAGACCGGCATCGGCTCCCCTGCGCCTCCTTGAACGGCTGACATCGTAAATCTCCTGCCTGACCGGATACGGCTCGAATCAGATCACATCGGGGTGGAAGTGTGCAATTGATAATTATTAGCATCTGGCGCGCTGCAAAGGCTCCGCCAAATCGCCGCTGCCACCCCGCAACGCGCGCCGATCAAAATCCTCAGTCAAGGTCCCATCATGTCTGCACGATGCAACACGACGGCTACCAGCCAATCTTGCTACAAACGTAATACTATAACAATAGCCATGAGTTTGACACTGGCCAATTCGGCGCTCGCCGCCGACACCAGTGAGCCCTTGCAACTGCCAGCCTCGACGGTAACTGCGCGCATGGAGCAGGAAGACCCGAAGGAAGTGCCCATCAGTCTCAGCGTGATCAGCGGCGAGCAACTGCGCACCCAGCGCCTCGACACGCTGGAAAGCACACTGCGCAACACTTCCGGAGTGAGCGTCAACTCCTCCGGCGGGCCGAATGACTTCAACGTGCTGATCCGCGGCGTCGGTTCGCTGTACCAGATGTCGATGGATGACAGCTCGGTAGCGTTCAATATCGACGGCGTGCCGGTGTCGTCGCGCAGCCTTGGTATCGGCACCCTCGACGTCGATCGCATCGAGGTGCTCAAGGGCCCGCAGGGCACGTTATCTGGCGCAATTGGCCAGGCGGGCGCGGTGAACATCACCACGCGCCAACCGACGCGCGAGCTGGAGGGGTATGTGCGTGGCGAAGTCGGCCAGGAAGGCCAGTTCCTCACTGAAGGCGCCATCGGCGGGCCGATCAGCGACAGCCTCAGCGGGCGCCTGGCCATGCGTCGTGCCGGCTACGACAGCTGGATCGACAACGACCAGACCAACCACCCCATCACCAAGCCGCGTAACGAAACCTATCGCGGCAGCCTGCTCTGGGACCTCAACGATGACACCCATGTATTGGTCAGCGCCGAACGCCAGAAAACCGAGCGTGCCACTAACTCTCTGGTGCTGCGTCCCTACGGCAGCGACCCCAGCCTGGACCTGACCCCCGGCCTGTTCGACGACAACTACAAGACCACCGAGCGCTATACGCTCAAGGTCGATCACGACTTCGCCAACAGCCGCCTGACCTCCACCACAGCCACGTCCACCGCCGACTTCGAAGGCCTGATCGCCTACGACAGCAAGCTCATGGGCGCCCTGTACGGCACGCCGAGCGAGTTCTGGGTGGTGGACAAATCCTTCGAGCGCAGTTGGAGCCAGGACGTGCACCTGAGTTCGCTGCCCGACTCCGAGGTGTTCTGGGTTGCGGGGCTCGCCGCCAGCCGTAACGAGCGCAGCTACGACACGCCACGCAACACCTACGGCACCTCCGGTGCCAAATACCGCGACTTCACCACCACCACTTACGCCGGCTACGGCGAAGTCACCTTCCCCCTCACCGAGCGCTTGAAACTCACCACCGGCTACCGCCACTCCTGGGACCGCAAGACCTACGACGGCCAATACTTCTCCGGCAGCAGCGCGGTGCAAGACTCACGCAGGCTGACCGACGACTACGGCACCGGCCGCGTTGCCCTGAGCTACGCCCTCACGCCGCAAACAAACGTCTACTTGCAACTGGCGCGCGGCTATAAATCCGGTGGGTTCAATGACTATGCCTCCCAGGTCACTGACAGCGAACCTTACAAGGCCGCCGTCAGCAAAGCCGCCGAGCTGGGCTTCAAGAGTGAAACCGAAGACCGTCGCGGCAGCCTCAACGGTGCGCTGTTCTTTACCCATGTGCACGACGATCACCTACTCGGCTACGACGCAGCAACCTTCGCCACCAATGCCTTCAACGCCAACACCCGCACCCGTGGTGCCGAATTGGAAGGCAGCTGGCGCTTCGATTACGGCCTGACCCTGGCCGCCAGCGCCACCTACCTCGATGCCAAGATCACCAGCGGCGTGCAAGGCATCCAGGCCGGTGATGTCGCTGCCGGCAACCGCACCCCGGATGTTCCGCGCTGGAGCGGCAACTTCAACGCCAGCTGGAAACACCCACTGGGCACCTTCGCCAGCCTCGGTGAAACCATCCTCAGCACCAGCTTGAACTATCACTTGGTGGGCGAGCGCGCAGCCGACCCGCAAAACCACTTCAACCTGGACAACTACGAGAAACTCGACCTGCGCGCGGGCCTGGAAAGCAAATACGGCGAAATCTATGCCTTCGCCGACAACCTGCTGAACCAGACTTACGACACCTACGGTTTCTACAGTGACCCGGTGGCCTACGGTGCACCGGCACGCCGCCGCACCTTGGGCGTAGGCTACACCTATCAGTTCTGACCCGCCCCCGTCGCCGGCAAGCCGGCTCCTACACTAATGGCAACCTGCAGGAGCCAGCCCGCCGGCGGTGTCCACAACTGGGGTTCAGAACTGGTAGCTATACCCCACACCTGCCGAACGCCCGCGTCCTGGCATGCCGGTCAGTACCTGGTCGGTGGAGTACGAGCCATACAGGTCGTAGCGCGCATCCAGCAGGTTGTCGCCCCACAGGTAGACCTCCGAACCGCCACTTTCCAGGCCTAGGTGCAGGTCCAGCTTGGCGTAGCCCTTGAGGTCATAGTGGTTCTGCGGGTCGGCCGGGCGTTTTTTCTGTACGCGGTAATTGAGCAAGGTGTTCAGGCGTGGCGCCGGCAACCCGAGCAAGGCCCCCAGGTTCTTTTGCCAGGCGACGCTGAAGTTGCCGCTCCACAGCGGCACATCCGGCACGCGACTGCCCGCCGCCACGTCACCGCCGGATACACCCGGCGCATCCGAGGTCACCACCGCGTTGGTGTAGCTCACGGCACTGCCCAAGGTCAGTTCATCGGTGACGTGCCAGGTGGTCGACAGCTCAGCGCCCTTGCTGCGGGTGTCGGCATTCACTGCGCTGACCGCCAGGGTGTTAAAGTCGTAGCCCAGCAGGTGGTCGTCCTGCACGCGCGTGATGAACAACGCCCCTTCTAGGCTCAGGTCGCCCCCGGCACTTTCATGTTTGAAGCCTAATTCGGCGGAATTCACCTTGGCGGCCTTGTAGGGCTCGCTGTCCTTGATCGACGTGGCGTAGTCATTGAACCCCGCCGACTTATAACCCCGTGACAGCACCGCATACACATTAGTCTGCGGCGTCAGCGCGTAGCTCAGCGCCACGCGTCCGGTGCTGTAATTGTCCTGCAAACGCCGGCTGTCGCTGACCTGCGCGCCGCCACTGGAATAATCGGCACCATAGGTCTTGCGGTCCCAGGTGTGGCGCAGGCCGGTGGTGAGTTTCCAGTCTTCGGCAATCGGGTACGTCACCTCACCATAGGCCGCGTAGCTGTTGGTGCTGAAGTCGCGCAACTGTTGCGCGCCATTGGTGAAGTTGTTGGAATCGAAACTGCGTTCGGAGCGCGACAGGTTGAGCCCCGTCACCCAAAACACATCGGCATCCGCCAGTGATCCCAGACGCAGGTCCTGACTCCACACGCGCTCATGGGCCGAGTCTTCGATCAGGTATTCGAACGGGGAACCGTACAACGCCCGCGTGATGTTGCGATCGTAGCCTTTGACGGCATTGAAGTCGGTGCTGGTGTAGGCGCTGATCGAGGTGATGCGCGAATGCGCCAAGTCGTGGTTGAGTTCGAAGGAGTAACGCTCGTTGGTCTTCTGGTTGCCATCGAAGGTACCAGGCGTGTAGTCCAGGCTCGGGCGATTGCCAAACGGACGCAACAGTTCCAGGCCCGCATAGTGCTCGGCGCGCTGGCGCTCGGCGGTCAAAAGGCCGGTGGTGCCCTGGTCGTTGTCCCACAGCAGGCTGCCGCGCAGGGCCAGGTCCCGGGGTTTGGTCAGCGGGTCGCCGTCCTGTTGGTCATCGACCCAGTTATCAAAGCCGCTGCGACGCACCGCGATACGCCCGGCCAGCGAGTCGGTCAACGGCCCGCCCACGGCGCCTTCCGTCATGAACTGGCCTTGGTTGCCCACTTCGCCACGCACATAACCCTCCAGCTCGCGCGTCGGTTTGCGGGTGGTGACGTTGATCGCGCCCGCCTCGCTGTTGCGCCCCAGCAATGTGCCCTGCGGGCCCTTGAGCACCTCCACCTGCTGCACGTCGAGCGTCGCCAGCGCCGCATTGCGCACTGACATCGGCACGCCGTCCACATTCAACACCACCGAACCGTCATCCATGCTCATCTGGTTCAGTGACCCGACACCGCGGATACGCACATTGGCGTCATTGGCGCCGCCCCAGGAGTTCACATCCACCCCCGGCGTGGTTCGCAGCGCGTCTTCCAGGGTGCGCAGGCGCCGGGTCTCGAGGGTTTTCCCATCGATCACCGAGAGGCCAAAGGGGATGTCCTTGGCACTCTCCTGACTCAAGCGCGCGCTGACCGTGAGCGGTGCCAGTTCGATGGCCTCCGCGGAGGCCTGCGGCTGATAGTCAGCGGCATAGGCCGTGCACATTTGGCTGGACAAGCCCAGCGCCATGGCCTGGGTCAAGACGTTGGCCCGCCAGCCGAGGGGACGGCGCAGCGGTTGGATAAACAGTGCAGATGACATGACAAAGCTCCAAAAGGCAGGGATGGTTCGAATTCATTGCGCAGGGCCCCAGCGCTCAAGCGCAGCGGCAATCGCGTCAGGATCGGGCGCGCCCAACAAGGGCTGGATCGCAGCCGGCCATCCCTGGCCGTTTCGGATGGCGGCGGTCATTGCCGTCAGTTGTTCGGGGCATTGTTCGGTGGTCCATGCCAGGCTCGCCAGCACTGCATAGGTGGCGGCCCAGCCATGCTCACGGGCATCAGCCAGGGTGCCGACGGGTTCGCCGTCATTGCCCAGCGCGCGGGTCAGGTCATCGGCCATGAGTTTCACCAGTGCCGCGCGCGCCTCAGGACCGTCTACATCCGCCACACACAGCAAGCCGATCGCGCCCGCCACGCCCTGGCTCAACCACAGGTAACCCGGCATCTGCCGCAGGTCGCTGGCGTCAATCAACACCCGGCGGGCAAGCAGTTCGGCAATATTCGCACGGCGTGCCGAACGCCCGACGCCGGTCGCGGCCACGTCCCAATCCGGCGATTGGGCGAGCAACAGCTGACCGTGGCTCAAGCGGCTGTCGCCCATGCCGGTCGGCCACTGGCTCACGCCCTCCACCACCGGGCGACTGCCCAGGCGTCGCGCCACACAGGCGCTCATCAGGTCCAGGTCTTCGCGCACGTCAACAGCCGTTTGCTGGCGGCTGGCATCCGCATTTGCCTGCAAGCTGTAGGCAAAATCCAAGGGCGCCGCGCTGTGACCGTTGAAGTCCTGTCCATCAATCTCAACGTGCCATTGCCAGTCGCCCGCCGGCGCGATGGCCTCCACGGCGACGGCGGAACCTGCCGCCAAGGCGGGTACGTCGGCTGCCAAACCGACCTCGCTGCGTTGCACCGGCGCACGCAGCAGCCGCTCGCTGTCCAGCCCCAGGCGCGGCATAACGCGGCGCGCTTGCAGCCACACACCGTGCGGCCCCAACCAGAACGCTTCGCCTTCCGACGGCCAGCCGTTGGCGCTGACCGTCCAGTTCAACTCCACAGTGCAGGCGTTCGTCGCACAAGGTGCCAGGGGAACGCGCAGGTGTTCGGTGGCCTGTTCGAACGTGACCGGTTGCCCCATCACGCTCACCGCCGTCACCTGCAAGCCTGGCGGCAACTCGGCGTCCAATTGGCTGGCCACCACGGCGTCCAGCGTCCACTGACCCTCAACCTGACGCGCAGCGGAATCCACGCGCAGTTGCACGCGCCCGCCCGCCACTTGCCAGGCCGTTGCGCCGGGCAGCCAGCGCTGTTCCCAGGCGGCGCGTTCAACACGCTCCTCGGCCACCGATTGGTAGTCGCCCTGCTCCACCAGGTGATGGTGCAAAGCCACGCCACTGCCCAGCAGACCCAAGGCGCCCAGGGCCAACACGGCGAGCGGCAACGGCTGGCCCACGTCAGCGAAACGGCGGCGCTCGGGACCGCGAGGCAATACCAGTGCGGCCACGCCGACCATCACCGCGCAACCTGCGAGTTTCCAGCCTGCCAGGGTGCCGAGATACGGTAACCAGGGCGCCCAGCCGGCGAGTTGCGACAACGCCACATGCGCCGGTATCCCCATCGCATAGGCGGGGTAGCTGACCAGCCCCAATTCGTGGTTGAGCACCAGGAAAAACGTCAGCAGCATCGACGTGGCGTACGCGAGCCCCGAGCGGCGAATCAACGCGTGCACCAGCACCGTCAGCGCGGCCAGTTCCAGCAGCGGCGGCGCGAACACCAGCGCTTGGTAGACCAGTACAAAGCCCGGCGCCAGGCTGTCGGGCACAGCGATGGCGCTGATCAGCAGGCTGGCAATGCCTGGCACCAGCACCAAGGTCAGGGTCGCCAACAACACACAGGCCGTACGGCCGAACAATCGCAGCCAGGTCGGTGCGGGGGTCGCCTGCAACATCGCCCCGAGGCCTTCGACCTCATCACGCCGACACACCAAGCCCACCAGCGCCGCGATAATAAAGGCGATCACCAGGAACAACGCGCTCGACAACAGCGGCAGGGTCAGATCCGCCCGTGGCACCATCGGCCCGCGCGCATGCCACACGCCGTGGACAAAACCACTGAGCACGCCCATCACCAGCAGCAAGCCGAGCGCCACCCACCAGATCCGCCGTGCAAACAACTGGCGTACCTGCCAGCGCGCTTCATGCCACAAGGCGTGCGTCCAACGACTGGCCGTCAAAGGACCCGGCAATTGCACGTCACGGCTGCGCAGCATCGGCGGTTCCGTCAGCACCGCACCGCTGCGCCTGCCCATCAGGCCCTGGCGCGTGGTGCGCGCCAACACCACGGCCAGCACCAGCAGCGGCAACACACACCACAACGCGCGGTTGAGCCAGAACCCCGGCGTCAGCGCCAGCAGCGACTGCGACTTCTGCGCGGAGCTCCAGGTTTCGACCTGGGCCTGGGCAAAGGTAAATAGCGACGGGTCCAGGCTGGCCGCCAACAGCGGGTTGATATGCCCGCCCTTGAGTACGACCACTGCAAACATCCACAGCAGCATCAATACCGTCGCCAGGGCAAAAGGCGCAGCCAGGCCACGGCTGCGCAACGCCAGCAGGTAATACAACGCACCGATTCCAGTGCTCACCGGCAACAGCAAGGCGACCCAGGCAAAGGCCAACGCCGACCAGACCGGCGCACCGATACTGGCCGCTGGTACCCAGCCGAGCCAGCCCAATACCGGGCTGACCAGGAAGCCGATAATCAACGCACTGGCGAGCAACCCACCCACCAGCGCCGCGCCGATATAACGCCCCCACAGCAGCGCCGGCAGCGACAGCGGCAAGGCCAGCAGCACCTCTTCCAACTGCGCCTTGCGGTCGCGCAGGGCCGGCTGCGCAAACACCCAGGCCCAGGCAAAAAACAGGAAGAACATGCAACCGCACGACATCAGGTAAATCAGGCTGGGTGCATTGCGGGCGATGTCGCTGGCGCCCATTTTCTGCACGTAGTCGGCATTCGTCAGGGACATCAGCAGGTAGCCGGTGAGGCCGAGAAACACCAACAAGGGAATGCCACTGCGCAGCCCGGCACGGACTTCCACCCAGGCTTCACGCAACAGCAAGGCGACGGTATTCATGCGTCCACCGCCTCGCCGGCCTGGGCCAGCGCCAGGTAATAGATATCCTCCAGGCGCGGCGCGTGGGGGCTGAAACGCGGGTCTGCCGGACGCTCGCCGTGCACGATCACGCGACTGCCTTGTGGGCTGGCGGCCACATGCAATGCTTCGGGCAACGATTCACCGCGGCTGAACGGCGCTTCCCACAAGCGACCCTGTTCGGCAGCGAGCAAGTCGGCCGGGCGACCTTCGACAATAATCTGCCCGCCGGCCAACACCGCCAGGCGGCTGCACAGGTTTTCGACGTCTTCGACGATATGGGTCGAGAGCAGCACGATGGATTCGGCGGCGACATCCGCCAGCACCCGATGAAAACGGTTGCGTTCGGCCGGGTCGAGGCCCGCCGTGGGCTCATCGACGATCACTAAGCGCGGCGAACCCACCAGCGCCATGGCGATACCGAACCGGCGCAACATGCCGCCCGAATAGGTCGCCAGCGCACGGTGGGCCGCCTGCTGCAAGTTGACCTTATCCAGCAGGGCCTCGATTTCCTCGCGGCGCTGGCGGTTGTCGGTACGGCCCTTGAGCCAGGCGAACCGGTCGAGCAAATCCCGCGCACTCACGCCGGGGTACGCGCCCAGTTGCTGCGGCAGGTAACCCAGGCGGCGACGCAGATGATCGGGGCCGCGCAGAGCGTCCACGCCGTCCAGGTGAATGCTGCCGGCGTCCGGCAGTTGCAGGGTCGCCAGGGTGCGCATGAGGCTGCTCTTGCCGGCGCCGTTGGGACCGAGCAAGCCATACATACCGGGGCCAACACTCAGGTCCACGCCGCGCAGCGCTTCGACGCCATTCTTGTAGCGCTTGCGCAGGCCGCGCACTTGTAAACCCGAATCGACAGACATCCGCAACTCCATGAAGAGGCCCTGCAAGAGGGCGGCGAGCGACGGTAGTCAAGGCCGTGGGCCGGGCTCTACCCGATTCAAGTCATTTTCCAACCGCATCGCGCGGCGTATCGGCGTCATGTCCCGCAACTGCGCCCGTGCAATCGGCACTGGGCAAACGGATACGGGGCAAAAACGATTCGATCCGGGTAGTCGACAAAATGAGAATGACTAGCATCTCCCCCATGCATTTGCCTGCCCCCAGCGCCTGGGCCAACCCCGGCCCGGGCCCTAGCGATGAGAAGACGTTGAGCCATGGCCACTCCCAGCACCTCAACCGCAACACTGCTGCGCCAATCCCTGTCCGACGCACTTGGACTGCCCGCCGACCAGGTGCCCCTGGAGGCCAACCTGATCGAATGGGGCCTGGACTCCGTCACCCTGATCCGTCTTGCCGGCCAATGGCGGCGCCAGGGCCTGGCCGCGCGTTTCGCCGACTTGGTGGCGGACCCACGCCTATGTACCTGGCTAGCCCTGCTTGACACCGCCCCCACGGCCCCCGCACCGGTCAGCACCGCTACCGATGACGGGCTGCCGTTCGAACTGGCGCCGATGCAGCACGCTTACTGGATCGGTCGCGCCCCTGGCCAAGCGCTGGGTGGCGTGGCAGCACACTTCTATAACGAGTTCGATGGCCACGACGTTGACCCGATACGGTTGGAAGCCGCCGTGCGTGCCCTGCTCGCGCGGCACCCGATGTTACGGGCGCAGTTTCTCGATGACGGCCGCCAGCAGGTCCTCGCGCACAGCCCGTGGCCGGGGCTCACGGTGCATGACCTGCGCCAGGCCGGCGCCGAACAGGTGCAACAACGGCTGGCAGCCTTGCGAGCCGAGCTGTCCCATCGCAAGTTGGCCGTGGAACAAGGCCAGGTGCTGGATATCCAGCTGTCGTTGTTGCCCGACGGCACCCGCCTGCACCTGAACCTCGACATGCTCGCCGCCGATGCCTTGAGCCTGCGCACCCTGCTCGGCGACCTGGTGCTGTTGTACCGCCAACATCCCCTGCCCGCGCTGGACTACACCTTTGCCCGCTACCTGGCTGACCTGCGCCAGGACCAGGCCAGCATCGAGCAGCGGGATCGTCACCAACAGGCGCGCGACTACTGGTTGCAGCGCCTCGATCAATTGCCCGGTGCGCCGAGCCTGCCGATCAAGGCCCAGGGCGATGACCGCCAGGTCTGCCGCCGTCACCATTGGCTGCCGCCGTCAGAACGCCAGGCATTCGAACGCCAGGCGCGGGAGCACGGGCTCACGCCGGCCATGGCGTTGGCGGCGGTGTTCAGTGAAGCCCTTGGCGCTCGGTGCGATACACCCGAGTTGCTGCTCAACCTACCGCTATTCAACCGCACGCCGCTGCATGCCGACGTCGATCGCCTGGTCGGGGATTTCACTTCGTCGATCCTGCTGGCCTGGGACGGCCGGGTCGCCGGCACGTTTGCCGCACGCGCCACCACCCTGCAACGCCGCTTCCACAGCGATGTCGCACACAGCGCGTTTTCCGGCCTGGAGGTGTTGCGTGAACTGTCCCGCCAACGCGGTGAACAAGTCCTGGCTCCCGTTGTGTACACCAGCGCACTGGGCCTGGGTGAGCTGTTCGCCGAGGGCGTGCAGGCCAGTTTCGGCCAGCCGGCGTGGATCATTTCCCAGGGCCCGCAGGTGTGGCTCGATGCGCAAGTCACCGAGCTGGACGGCGGCATCCTGATCAACCTCGATGCGCGTGAAGGGCTGTTCGCCGACGGTGTGCTGGATGGCGTGTTCAAGGCCTATACCGACCTGCTGCAACGCCTGTGTTTTGACCCGGACGCCTGGCATCAGGCACCGCCTGCGCTGATCCCCGCCGAGCAACTGGCCCTGCGCCAAACCGTGCAAGGCCAGCCTGCTGCCCTGCCCGTCAAGCGCCTGCACGAGGCATTTTTTGCCCAGGCACGCCTGACGCCCACCTTGCCCGCGCTGCTGCAGGGCAACCCTCCCGTCATCGGCTATGGCGAGCTGGCCGAGCGGGCCCTGCAAGTTGCAGCGTACCTGGAAGACCAAGGCATCCAGCGCGGCGATGTCGTGGCGCTGCAACTGCCCAAGGGCCCCGAGCAAGTCATCGCGTTACTGGGCATCCTCGCCTGCAGCGCCACGTACCTGCCGATCGGCATCGACCAGCCCGACGCGCGTTGCCAGAAAATCTGCGAAAGCTCAGGTGCGCGGTTGCTGCTCAAGGCCCTGCCACCTGCGGGCCCCGCGCTGGACGCGCCCCGGCCCGGTGCGGTCAGCGACCTGGCCTACATCCTCTATACCTCCGGTTCCACTGGCGAACCCAAGGGCGTAGAAATCAGCCACCTGGCCGCCGCCAACACCGTGGAAGACCTGCAACGGCGCCTCCAGCTGACCGCCGATGACCGCATCCTCGCGCTCTCTGCGCTGGAGTTCGACCTGTCGGTGTTCGACCTGTTTGCTGCGCTGTCCAACGGCGCGGCGGTGATTGGCATCGAGCCCGAAGCGCAGCGCGATGCCGAGCGCTGGCGTGAACTGGCCTTGCAGCACCGCGCCAGCGTGCTCAACTGCGTGCCGGCGTTGCTGGACATGTTGCTCGGTTGCGCCCCGGCCGACGCGCGCCTGCCGCTGCGTGCGGTGTTGCTCGGCGGTGACAAAGTCGCCCCGGACCTGGCGCCACGGTTGTGGGCCCAGGCGCCGGGCTGTCGCTTCATGGCCTTGGGCGGCGCCACCGAAGCGGCGATCCACTCGACGCTGTTCGAAGCCCTACCCGGCCAGCCATTGCCTTGGCACTGCCTGCCTTACGGCAAACCGCTGGACAACGTCAGCCTGCGCATCGTCGACCACCAGGGCCATGACTGCCCGGACTGGGTGGCCGGGGAGCTGTGGATCGGCGGCGCCGGGGTGGCCCAGGGTTATCGCGGCGACCGCGTGCGCAGCGCCGAACGTTTTGTCGACTATCAAGGCCTGCGCTGGTACCGCACAGGCGACCGGGCGCGCTACCACCCCGACGGCACTGTGGAGTTCCTCGGGCGTAGCGACTTTCAGCTCAAGCTGCATGGCTACCGCATCGAGGCCGGCGAAGTCGAGCAGGCGCTGCTGGCCTGCCCAGGCGTGGAGCACGCGGTCGTGTTGCTGACCGGCCAGCAATTGGCGGCGGTGGTACGTCTGGCGCACGGCGCCGTGCAGCCTGTGCAGATCGACCTGCCGGGCCTGGCCGAGCGCCTGCCGGCGTATATGATTCCCTCGCTGATCCTCGGCTGCGCGCAGTTGCCCTTGACCGGCAACGGCAAGGTCGACCGCAAGGCCTTGCACGCGTGGCTCGTCCAGCATAGCCCGGTGCAGCAGGCCAACCTGACGGCGCCCTGCGGCGTTATCGAACAACAGGTGGCCCGCGCCTGGCAGCAGTTGCTTGGCTGTGGTGAGGTGTGCCGCGAACACAGCTTCTTTGCCCTGGGTGGCGACTCCCTGAGCGCCACCCGCCTGGTGCGCCTGCTCGCCGAACAAGGGCTGGGCGGTGCACGCATCGCCCAGGTGTTTGCCAAGCCGGTGCTGGCGCAGTTTTGTCTCGACCTGCATCAACAGGCACAGGCCGAACCCGCACACACCGTTGTTGCAGACCTGGCGCAACGCCACGCGCCCTTCCCTATGACTGAGGTGCAGCAGGCCTATTGGCTGGGCCGCGACCCCAGCCTGGTATTAGGGGGCGTGAGTTGCCACTTCTACCGTGAATACGACGTCGAGGACCTTGACCTGCCGCGCCTGCAACACGCCTTGCAGCGCTTGATCGAACGCCACGAAATGCTGCGCGCTGTGTTCGACCAGAATGGCCAGGCGCGCATCCTGCAACAAGTGCCGGCCTTCGTGATCGGCCAGGGCCACGCCAGCCTGGAAGACCTGCGTGAACACTGCGCCCATCGCGTGTTCGCCCCTCACCAATGGCCGCTGTTCGATGTGCAAACAGTGACCCACGGCCGGCACACACGCCTGGCGATCAGCCTGGACAACCTAATCCTCGATGCCCTGAGCATCCTGCGTTTCTACGCCGAACTCGATGCGTTGTACCGCGAGCCCGACATAGCGCTGGCCCCGTTGGATCTGTCGTTTCGCGATTACCAATTGCAGTGCGCCCCGGCACCTGAAGAGCTGCACGCCGCGCAGCGCTTCTGGCAGGAACGCCTGCCCGAATTGCCGCCCCATCCGCAGTTGCCGCTGGCCGCCGATCCCGCCAGCCTGGGCCGACCGCGCTTTGAACGCCTGCAAGGGCAGATCGATGCCAGCGCCTGGCAAGCGATCCTGTCCAAGGCCCAGCAACAGGGGCTCACTGCCTCGGCGGTACTGCTCTGTGCTTTTGCCGAAACCCTCGGCCGCTGGAGTGCACGCCCGGACCTGAGCCTAAACCTCACACTGTTCGATCGCCGCCCCGTGCACCCGCAGATCGACCAGGTAATGGGCGACTTCACATCGCTGACCCTGCTCGGGTATGTGCCCGTGGCGGGTGAGCGTTGGGTTGACCGTGCACGGCGTACGCAACAATCCCTGGGCGAGGCGTTGGAGCATCGCTGCGTGGGTTCGGTCAGCCTGCTGCGCCAGCTGGCCCGGGGCAATGGCGAGCAACAGGTGAGCATGCCGGTGGTGTTCACCAGCGCCCTGGGCGTCCCGGATGGCACGGCGGCGCCGGTGGACGGCCCGTTTGCCCACCAAGTGTTCGGCCTGACACAAACCCCGCAAGTGTGGCTCGACCACCAGGTCGTCGAAGCCAACGGTGGTATTGCCCTTAACTGGGACCGTGTGGTCGGCCTGTTCCCCGAAGGCCTGGTTGAAGCGATGTTCGACGCTTACCTGCAGAGCCTCAACTGGTTGGCCGAGCACGCCTGGGACAGCGCGCCATTCGACCTGCTGCCCCAGGCCCAAGCGCAACGGCGTGCCCCACTCAACGCCCCGGGCGACTGCGTGCCGGGCGACCCGACGCTGCACCAAGGTTTCTTTGAACAGGCGCGCCATGCTCCGCAGCGCCCCGCCTTGTTATGGGGTGAACACGGCACGCTGAAGTACGGCGAACTGGCCGACCGCGCGCTGCGTATCGCCCACAGTCTGATGGACGCAGGTGTCGCACCCGGCGACCTGGTGGCCGTGTCCCTGGCCAAAGGGCCGCAGCAGGTCGCCTGTGTGCTGGGCATTCTGGCGGCCGGCGCCGCCTATCTGCCGGTGGGTGTCGATCAGCCATTGCAGCGCTGCCAGCGCATCCTGCAACAGGCCGGCGTGACCCTGATACTCGCCGAGCACGACCCGCAACTGCCCGGCGTCAAACACCTCAAGCCCTCCACCGCGTTGAAGACCGAACCGCTGGCGGCGCCACGGCCTCTCGTAGCGGGTGAACTGGCCTATGTAATCTACACCTCCGGCTCCACCGGCCAGCCCAAGGGCGTGGAAATCACCCACCGCGCGGCAATGAATACCGTGGCCGAGATCAACCGCTGTTATGGCGTCCAAGCCACCGACCGGGGCCTGGCCCTGTCGGCGCTGGACTTCGACTTGTCGGTGTATGACCTGTTCGGCCTGCTCTCGGTGGGCGCCGCAGTGGTTCTGATCGACGAGGACCAGCGCCGCGATGCCCGCGCCTGGCTCAAGGCATTGCAACAGCACCGCGTGACCCTGTGGAACAGCGTGCCGGCGCTGCTCGACATGCTGCTGGAAGCCAACGCTCAAGACCGCCAGCCCCTGGACCTGAGGGTCGCTCTGCTGTCCGGCGACTGGATAGGCCTTGATCTGCCGCAACGTCTGCAAGAGCAGGCCCACGGTTGCCGCTTTATCGCCCTCGGCGGCGCGACCGAAGCGGCGATCTGGTCGAATCACTTTGAAGTACGCCAGGCAATGCCGGGTTGGCGTTCGATCCCTTACGGCGTGCCGCTGGCCAACCAGGCCTACCGGGTAGTCGATGCCCTGGGCCGTGACTGCCCGGACTGGGTCACGGGGGAACTGTGGATCGGCGGTGCCGGCGTCGCGCGTGGTTATCGCCACGCGCCGCAGCTGAATGCCGAGCGCTTTGTCGAGGGCTGGTACCGCACCGGTGACCTCGGCCGCTACCACCCCGATGGCCTGCTGGAGTTTCTCGGGCGCGCCGACAGCCAGGTGAAGGTCCGTGGACATCGCATCGAACTGGGCGAAATCGAAGCCGCCCTGGCGCGTCACCCCTGTGTGAACAGCGCCGTGGCGCTGGTTGCCGACCACCGACTGATGGCCGCCGTTACGGCCAGCACCTGCGCCGAGGTGCTCGCACAGCATCTGGAGCAGTGCCTGCCGGCCTACATGCGCCCGGAACAGATCCTGGTGCTGGAACGCCTGCCGTTGAGCAGCAATGGCAAGGTCGACCGCCGTGCGCTGCTCGCCCCTTTGAGCGCCGCTGCCCAGCCACGGGACGCGATGGATGAGCAACCACTGAGCGCCCGCGAACAGGTGATCGCCGAGCTCTGGCAGCACTTGCTCAAGGTGCCGAGCGTCTCGCGCCACGACAACTTTTTCCGCCTGGGCGGGGACAGCCTGCTGGCCACGCGCTTTCTCGAAATGCTGCGCAGCCGTCTGGGCGTGGAACTGCCCATGGGCCAGTTGTTCGGTGCCGCCAGTCTGCTGGAAGTGGCGCAGACCCTCGAACGCCTACCCACCCCGCACACCGTTGAAGAAGGCGTTATCTGATGCCCGCGCAACCACCCTTTTTTCCAGGAGCTGTCCCCATGCCCGCCGCCAAACTGCTAAGCGAACTCAAGTCCCTGGGCGTCGAACTCTGGCCCCAGGATGGCCAACTGAAATTCCGCGCGCCCCAGGGCCTGCTCGACACCGAACGCCTGGCGCAACTGCGCGAACACAAGCAACAGATCCTGCACCTGCTGGAGACAAAGGAACGCCCGCTCGTGCAGGCCGATCCGGCGCAGCACCACACGCCCTTCCCCCTCACCGATGTGCAGAATGCCTACCTGCTGGGCCGCCAATCGTCCTTCGGCTACGGCAATGTCGCCTGCCATGGCTACCTGGAACTGAGCTGGCCAACCCTGGACCCGCAGCAGGTGGAACAGGCCTGGAACCGCCTGATCGCCCGCCACGACATGCTGCGAGCGGTGATCGCCAGCGAAGGTTCGCAGCGTGTGCTGCCCGACGTCGACCACTATCCTCTAGCCATCGCCGATTTGCGTGGCGCCACCCGCGAGCAGCACCAGCACGCGGTGCAACAGATTCGCCAGGCCATGGAGCAGAAGCTCTACCCCACCGAGGTCTGGCCGCTGTTCGAACTGCGTATGAGCCGCAGCGACAACGGCGACACGCTGCACTTCTCCATGGACTCCCTGATCGCCGACTGGGCCAGCGCGCAGCTGCTGTTCAATGAGCTGGAGCTGTTGCTGCAGGATCCCCAGGCAACGTTGCCTGCCCTGGACATCACCTTCCGCGACTATCTACTGGCCGAGCGCAGTTTGCTCGAAGGCAGCCGCCACCAACGTGACCGTGACTACTGGCTGGCCCGCATCGACGCATTGCCCGCCGCTCCACAACTGCCGACGCCCCTGAGCGGCGAAGACACCCGCGTGCCCCGTTTCCAACGGCACTCGGCGCAGCTTGAGTCGCAGCCATGGGCAGCCCTGAAAAGCGCTGCCAGCGAACGCGGCCTTACTCCATCCATCGTGGTGCTGGCGGTCTACGTCGCCACGTTACAACGCTGGAGCCAGCAACCCGCCTTCAGCCTCAACCTGACATTGCTCAACCGCCTGCCACTGCACCCGCAGGTGGATCGCCTGGTGGGCGACTTCACCTCGGTCAGCCTGTTGCAGGTCAACGATCCCGAAGGGCTGGACTTCACCGCCCAGGCGCGCCAGTTGGGCAGCCAATTGTTTGCCGACCTGGAGCACCGGTTGTTCTCCGGCATCCAGGTCATGCGCGAAATCGGTCGCCGTCGTGGGCGTGAAGCGGCGGCCATGCCGGTGGTCTTCACCAGCGCCATCGGCCTGGGAATCGAGGCACCGCCGGCCAGTCAACGCCGGGTTGGCCACGGCATCACCCAGACGCCGCAAGTCACCCTCGATTGCCAGGTGATGGATGACGCCAACGGCCTGCACATCCATTGGGACGTGCGCCAAGGCGTATTCCCCGACGGCCTAGTGGACGATATGCAACAGGCCTTTGTTGCCGAACTGCAGTTGCTCGCCCTCGATCCGGCCGCCTGGGAACATCCGGTGCAAGTGCCGCTGCCGGCCTGGCAACAGCGTGAACGCCTAAGGGCGAATGCCACCGCCGCCCCGTTGCCCACCGGTCGCCTGCACGACGGCCTGTTGGTCATGGCTTGGGAACATCCTCACTCCCTGGCGGTGATCGATGCCAGTGGCAGCCTGACCTACGCCGCCCTTGCCGAACGCGCACTGGCCGTGGCCGCCACCCTGCGTGAGGCCGGGTGCGATGCGCAGGAACCGGTGGCGATCCTGATACCCAAGGGCCTCGACCAAGTGGTGGCGGCCTACGGCGTGTTGCTCGCCGGCGCGGCCTATCTGCCCCTGGACAGCAACGCTCCGGCCGCACGCCGCGACCGCGTGTTGCACAGCGCCAAGGTGCGGCATGTGCTGGGCCACTCCCTGGCGCAGCCACATAAGCCGTTGCCCGAGACAGTGCAGTGGCACACCGTGGACCGGCTGCCCTCTGCAGGCTCGGATTTCGAGCTGGTCGAAGGCAGCCCCGATAACCTTGCCTACGTGATCTACACCTCCGGTTCCACCGGCGAACCCAAGGGCGTGATGATCAGCCATCGCGCCGCGCTCAATACCGTGCAAGACATCAACCGACGCTTCGACGTCAACGCCGATGACCGCGTACTGGGCCTGGCGCAGTTGAGTTTCGACCTGTCGGTGTATGACCTGTTCGGGCCCCTCGCCGTGGGCGCAACCTTGGTGCTGCCCGACCCGGCACATGGCGCCGACCCGTCGCACTGGGCCGAACTGGTGCAGCGTCATCAGGTCACGCTGTGGAACTCAGTGCCGGCACAACTGCACATGCTCGCCGACTACCTGCACGCCGAACCCCGCCCACTGGACAGCCTGCGCCTGGCCTTGCTGTCCGGTGACTGGATCCCGCTGAACCTGCCACCGCAACTCCAGGCGTTGCTGCCCAACCTGAAACTGGTGGGCCTGGGCGGCGCCACCGAAGCCTCGATCTGGTCGAACCTACACCCCATCGACGCCATCGACCCGGCGTGGCGCAGCATTCCCTACGGCCTGCCGCTGGCCAACCAGGGCTTTCGGGTACTCGACAGCCATTGGCGTGATGCGCCGACCTGGGTGCCGGGCGACCTGTATATCACCGGTGTCGGCCTGGCCCAGGGCTACCTGGGCGATCCGGCATTGAGCGACGCGCGTTTCTTTGCTCACCCGCTCGACGGCCAGCGCCTGTACCGCACCGGTGACCGTGGCCGCTATTTGCCGGGGGGTGAACTGGAATTCCTGGGTCGTGAAGACGGCCAAGTGAAAATTCGCGGCCATCGGGTGGAACTCGGTGAGATCGAGGCCGCACTGCTCGCCACCCCTGGCGTGGACACTGCGGTGAGCCTGGTCAGTGGCGACCTGTTGGCGTTTGTCACCGCTGCACGCGCCGAACCCGAGCCGCTGCCAGGCGCGCCGTTGCTCACGGCGGTCAAACGTTATGCCGACAGCCAGGTGGGCAGTTTCGATGCGCAACAGGTGCGCGAGTACCAGGCTGACCTGAGTGCCGCCGCATTGAGTTCGATGCTGGAGGTGTTGCTCAAGGCCGGACTTTTCAGCGGCGAACGGGCCGAACCGGACGCTGCCACAATCCTGCACACCTTGCAGGCCGAGCCGCGCCACCATTGGCTGGTTCGCCGCTGGTTGGGGGCGCTGTGCGAGGCTGGTCTGTTGCACTACACCCACTCGCACTACCGCCTCGCGCAACCCGCGCCCAACCCGGCACTGGCGTGGGGTCGGGTGGAACAAGCGGTCGCCTCGGGGCTGTGCAGCCAGGCGCTGCTCGACTACCAGCTCAACCATGTGTGGCAACTGCCGCAACTGCTCAAGGGCGAGGTCAACCCGTTCGACTTGCTGTTCCCCCAAGGCCAACTGGACTTGGCCTTGCAGCTGTACGGCGGGGATGCCGTGTCGCGCTACAACAACCACAGCATCGCGGCGCTGATCAACCGCCTGGCCACCCACCATCAAGGCGACGGCCCGCTGCGCATCCTCGAAATCGGCGCCGGTACTGGCGCCACCAGCGCGCCGGTCATCGGCTTGCTCGATGGGCTGGAAGTCGACTACCTGTTTACCGACATGACCGCGTTTTTCCTGCCAGCGGCCAAGCAACGCTTTGCTGAACAGGCCTGGGTACGCTATGGCGTGTTGGACATCGACCAGGACATCCGCCCTCAGGGTTTGGCCAGCAACAGCGTGGATATCGTGCTGTGTGCGGGCATGCTCAACAGCGTCAAGGACATCGACAATGCCCTCGGCCAGATCACCGAGTTGCTCAGCCCTGGCGGCTGGCTGGTGTTCAGCGAACCGACCGGCGAATGGCCGCCGATCCTAATGACACAGGGCTTCATGATGACACCGGCCAATGGCGACCACGACCAGGGCCACAGTGGCCTGCGCGACGCCGATATCTGGCAGGCGCGGGTCAAGGCCTTCGGTGGCGAATGCCTGCCTGCCCTGCCCCAGGCCGATCATCCGCTGGCCGCCCTCGGCATGCAGGTATTCGCCGCGCGCTTCAAGGCCGGCGTGCAGCGCCTGAGCGTCGATAGCCTGCGCCGCGCCCTGGCCGAGCGCCTGCCGGACTACATGTTGCCAGCGCACCTGCAGGTACTCGACCGCTTGCCGCTGACCGCCAACGGCAAGGTCGACCGCAAGACCTTGGCCGGCTGGCGCCCTGCCGCCGATGCCCAGGCCTCCAGCAGCCAGGAAGCGCCGAGCGATCCACTCACCGCCGAGTTGTGCCGCCTGTGGGCCGACGCCCTGGGGCTGGCGCAGATCGGCGTCGAGGACAGCTTCTATGAAAAAGGCGCCGACTCGCTGATCCTCGCCCGCGTCGCTGGCCAACTGCGTGAGCAACTGCCCCAGGCCCAAAGCCTGAGCTACGACACCTTGCTGCGCCAGATGCTCAACGAGCCGAATGTCGCCGCCCTCGCGCGCCTGCTCAATCAGGGCGAAGCAACGCCGGGCGCGATTGCCGCCAGCGGTGAAGCGCAACGCTCGTCCAGCAGCAACGCGCTGGTGGTGCCATTTGGCGGGGGTGACGTCGGCCCGGTCCGGGTGATGTTCCACGCCGCCCTCGGCACCCTGGATTATTTCCAGCACCTGGGCCACGCCCTCGCCGACCAGCAGGCCGGTCCGGTGATTGGCTTTGCCGTGGCTGACACCGAACAGTACCTGGCGCTGGAGCCCAAAAGCCTGATCGAGCGCGTGGCCGAGGACTACGCCGAGCGCTTGATTGCCGACGGCCATCAACGTTTTCAGCTGATCGGCTACTGCCTCGGCGGGCTGCTGGCCACTGAGGTTGCCCGGCGCTTGCTCGAACGCGGTATGGAAGTGGTCGACCTGAGCCTGATCGACAGCATCCCGATGTTCATCGATACCGACGAGGAGCTGGCCTACGAGGCGATCTTCGTGCCCAACCTGAACCTGGACCCCGTGAAAACCGTGTTCGGCGCGCACATCGAAGACTACGACGTATACCGCGCCATCGACTTGTTGATGGCTCGCGACAACCGCCGGGTGCCGGCCGGGGCCATGGCGGCATTGAGCGGCGATCCGGGGCTGGACGCGCTGGCGCTGGCGGTCCAACAGCAATCGGCGCGCAGCCAGGAGGAGCGCCTGACCGAATACGCACGCCTGGCCTCGGGCCAGGCCGGGGTGCCGATCGGCCCCGAACTGGTACCGACGCTGTTTCGTGTGTGCCGCCACAGCATGCGGGCGGCGCGGTTCGACCCGCCGCCGTTCCTCGGCAACATGACCTACCTGCGCTGCCTGGAGCAGCAATCGTTCGGCATCACCGGCGGCGTCGGGCATTTGGCCGCACCGTTCTGGGAAGACGCCTGCCTGGGCCGTTTCGAGCTGATCGACGTGCCTGGCAACCACTTCAGCGTGATCGAACCGCCCCACGTCCACACCGTTACTGCGCACCTGCTTGAGGCCCTTCGGAAAAACTCATGACCACTGCCTTGGATACCCTGAAACGCCCGGTCAATCGCCTCATCCGTCTTGGTGTGGCGTTCGCCGCCCTCGGCGCATTGGTCAACCTGGTGCCCTTTATCGGCCTCACCGAACTGGGCCGCTTGCTGTTGGCCGACAGCGCCGACAGCAAGACCCTGTGGCTGTGGGCCGCGCTGGTGGTGATCGCCCTGAGTTTGGGGTGGATGGCCAGTGGCGTGGCGCTGTGGTTGACCCATGTGGCTGACCACCGGCTGCAATCAAGTTTGCGCGAAGCCATGGTACGCAAGCTCGGGCGCGTGCCGTTGGGCTGGTACACCGACACCACCTCCGGCGCCGTGCGCAAGGTGGTGCA
The DNA here is from genome assembly GCF_001983175.1 of Pseudomonas cedrina subsp. cedrina. Classification (GTDB taxonomy): domain Bacteria; phylum Pseudomonadota; class Gammaproteobacteria; order Pseudomonadales; family Pseudomonadaceae; genus Aquipseudomonas; species Aquipseudomonas cedrina. Next base: position 197,739 of record NZ_MNPW01000011.1, on the reverse strand, counting down.
GGACGACCTCGAAGACCTGCACCACCTGGTCGCCCACCACGCGGTGGAACTCACCGCGGCCATCGTCACGCCGCTGGCGGGCCTGCTGTGGCTGGCGATGCTGAACTGGCGGCTGGCGCTGCTGGCGGTGCTGACACTGCCCATCTACGCGGTGGCCTACACCCTGATGATGCGCGGTTTTGGCGCCAAGATGCAGTTGCTGGACAAGAGCATGACCCGGGTCAGCGCGGCAATTGTCGAGTTCGTGCACGGCATTGCCGTGGTCAAGGCGTTCGGCCAGGTCGGCCAGGCGCACCGTAGCTATCAGCAGGCGGTCAACCAGTTCAGCGAGCAGTATGCCGGCTGGGTCAAGCCTCTGCTGCGCCTGGAAGCCTTTTCCTCGATGGCCTTGAGTGTGCCAGTGATCCTGCTGGTGAGCCTGGGGGTGGGTAGCCTGTTGCTGGCGCACGGTTGGATCACACCGCTGGAGCTGTTCGCCGAAACCCTGGTGGCGGTGGTCATTCCGCAGTCGCTGCTGGTGATCAAGCAGAGCCTCACGGCCCAGCGTACGGCCCTGGCGGCAGCGGATCGCATCGAAGCGCTGCTGGACGTTGAGGAATTGCCTTCGCCCAAGGCCTGCGTCCAACCCCAGGGCAGCGACATCCGCTTTGAACAGGTGCAGTTCGGCTACGACGCCGAGCACCTGATCCTCAAGGGCGTTGACCTGCACTGCCCGGCAGGCAGCGTGACCGCATTGGTCGGCGCGTCCGGTGCCGGCAAGTCGACACTGGCCAAGCTGGTGCCGCGCTTTCATGACGTCAACGCCGGCCGTATCTGCGTGGGCGGCGCCGATGTGCGCGAGATCGACCCGCGCCAGTTGTATCAACACGTGGGCTTCGTGTTGCAGGACGCCCAACTGGTGCACGGCACGGTCGCCGACAACCTGCGCCTGGGCCGCCCGGATGCCAGCGATGCAGAGGTCGAGGCGGCAGCGCGCTCGGCGCAGATCCATGCGCGTATCCAGGCCTTGCCCCGGGGCTATCAATCGGTGATCGGCGAAGATGCGATCTTCTCCGGTGGCGAGGCGCAGCGCGTGTCGATCGCCCGCACGCTGCTGGCCGACACGCCAGTGCTGATCCTCGATGAAGCCACCTCCCACGCCGATCCCGAGTCCGAAGCACTGATCCAGGATGCGCTGTCTGCCTTGGCACGTGGCCGCACGGTGCTGGTGATTGCCCATCGCCTCGCGAGCATCAGCGGGGTCGACCAGATCGTCGTCCTCGACCAGGGCCGCGTGCTGGAAAGCGGCCGCCATGAACACCTTCTGAACGCCAATGGCGCCTATGCCCGACTGTGGCGAGCCGGCACCGAAACCCCTGCCGTGGAGATGTCCCTGTGATTCGCAGCCTTGTGACCTTACTGGGCCCGGCCCATGCCCCGCGCCTCTACCGTTACCTGGCGTGGCTGGTGACCAGCGCCGTGCTGCAAGGCCTGGCCGTGGCGCTGCTGGTGCCGATCCTGCACGCGTTGTTCGCCGGCGACCTGCCCACGGCCACCGCCTGGCTGGCGGGCCTGGCGGCCATGGTGGTGCTGACCTGCATCGCCCACTACCAGCAGGCCATGAAGGGCTTCGCCCTGGCCTTGCTGGTGCTGACGACCTTGCATGATCGCCTCGGCCAGCACCTGGTAAGCCTGCCGTTGGGCTGGTTCAACTCGGAAAAGGTCGGGCGTCTCTCGCGCAGCGCTACCAGCGGTACGTTGATGGTCACCGGTTTGTTTGCCCATTACCTGGGGCCGGTGGTGTCGGGGGTGGTGGTGCCGGCCACCGTGGCGCTGACGCTGTTCGTGTTCGACTGGCGCCTGGGCCTGACGGCTGTGTTGTGTGCGCCGCTGATCTACTTCACCCATCACTGGTCGGCCGCCGCCATCGGCAGCAACGATGCGCGAGTGGAAGCCGCCGCGACACTGGCCGGCAACCGGGTGGTGGAGTTCGCCCGCTATCAGCAAGTGCTGCGCGCGTTTGGCCGCACCCAGGACGGCTACTCGCCGTTACAGGCGGCCAATCAGGCGCAAAAGCTGGCGGGTGGTTCGATGCTGTCGCAGACCTTTCCCAAGCTGCTCGCGGGTGGTTTGACCGTGCAGCTGGCCTTTGCGCTACTGGTCGGCGTGGGCATTGCCCTGGCGGCTCATGGTGAAATCGATGCGATCCAGTTGGTGGCCCTGCTCGCCCTGGCAGCACGATTCGTGGGGCCATTGGCCGAAGCCGCAGCACGCAGCGGCCTGTTGCGCATGGCCGGCAACGACCTGGATCAATTGGTGAGTATCCTGCGTGAGCCGCCGTTGCCCGAACCCGCCGTCAGCCTGCCCCTGTCAGCACCAGGCAGCCTGGCCTTCGAACAAGTGAGCTTCGCCTACCCGAGTGGCCCGACGGTGTTGCGCGACCTGACCTTCAGCGCCCCGGCGCATTCGATGACCGCGATTGTCGGCGCGTCGGGCTCGGGTAAGACCACCGTCACCCGCCTGTTGATGCGTTTTTTCGACACCACAGCGGGTAGCGTCAAGGTCGGCGGCGTGGACGTGCGCGAGCTGTCCAACGCGGCGCTGATGGCACAACTGTCGCTGGTGATGCAGGACGTGTACCTGTTCGACGACAGCCTGGAAGCAAATATCCGCGTGGGCAGCCCGGACGCCAGTGCCCGCGAAGTCGCCGAAGCGGCACGGCTGGCCGGTGTCGATGAAATCGTCGCCCGCCTGCCGCAAGGCTGGAACACGCCGGTGGGCGAAGGTGGCGCATCATTGTCCGGCGGTGAGCGCCAGCGCGTGTCCCTGGCGCGCGCCTTGCTCAAGCGTGCGCCCATCGTGCTGCTGGACGAAGCCACCGCCGCGCTCGACCCGCACAACGAAGCCTTCGTACAGGCCGCGATTCAACGCCTGATGCAACACTCGACCGTGCTGGTGATCGCCCATCGTTTGCCGACCATCATGGCCGCCGACCAGATCCTGGTGGTGGATGAGGGGCGTCTGGTGGAGTCGGGCACCCACGCGCAACTGCTCAGCCTCAACGGTCGTTACGCCGGGTTCTGGCATGACCGTCAGCGCGCCGGTGGCTGGCGCCTGAATGCGCAGGCACAGCCATGCTGATCGGGGTGCTGGGCGCCAGTGGCGACGTCGGCCTGGCCAGCGCACAGGCCTTGTTAAGCCTGGGCCTGCAGGACATGCGCCTGGGCGGGCGTGACGCGCACAACGGCGCGCGCTGCCTGGCGCTGCTCCAGCAACAATGGCCCGATGCACGCCTGCAATGGGCGGCTGTGGACTTTAATGACACGCCAGCCCTGTCCAGGTTCGCCCGCGGCTGCGACCTGCTGCTCAACTGCACCGGCCCCTCGTGGCGCGTGGCGGACCGTGTCGCGCAGGCCGCCTTGAACGCCGATGCGCATTACGTCGACGCTGCGGGCGATATCCAGCTCGACCCGGCTTTATGGCGCGCGCGCAGCGCGGTGCTTGGTGCGGGTCTGCAACCGGGCCTCACCGGCCTGCTGCCACGCTGGCTCGCGCTGCAGGGGTTTACACGGGTGCTGGGGCTGAACAGCTATTTCGGTCTGCGTGATCGCTTCACGGCGATCGCCGCCGACGACTTCCTGCAAGGGGCGGTAGACGGCTCTAGCGAGCCCTTGGCGGCCTGGCACAACGGCCGTTGCAGCCGCGCACTGCGACGCAGGCGCGATGTGCTGCTGCCGTGTTTCCCCGGGCCGGTGAATGTGCTGCCCTACTTGAACCGGGAAGGCGAACGCTTGGCCAGGGACCTGCGCCTGGAAACAGGCCAGTGGTTCAACGTGATGACCGACGGCCATGTACTCAAGGCCCTCGACCAGGCGCACAGCCTGCCGCGTGCCGAAGCGGTGCAACGCTTATGTACGGCCAGCCAGCTGGACCTCAGTGGCCAGCCATCCTTTGTCACGTTGTTGCTGCAACTCGATGGCCTCTGCGACGACCAGGCGTACACCCGCAGCTTGGTCGTCTGCGGCGCGGGCAATGCGCCTCTAACCGGCGCCATGGCGGCAGTCACAGTGGTGAGTGTGCTCGAAGGCGAAATCCGCCCAGGCTGCCATGACGCCGCGGACGCGTTGCCGCCAGCCGCCAGCCTTGAGCGCCTGCAACGCACTCAGGCGATCCGCGCACTGACCCTGCTGGACCACCCACTCGCACACCTGCAATACGCCGAAGAAGGTTGCCTATGAACACCGCCCTCGACGCACTGGAACAACTGAGCCTGGGTGTCATGGCCGACGTGCTCCTGCGTACCCAGGCCTTGCCGATGCAGGTCTGGCGAACCGCCGCACAGCTTAACCAAGCGCTCGGCACCGCACCGCGCCACGCCTGGATCGTGCGGCGCTGGCTCGCGGCGTTGTCGCGTACCGAAGCCGTGCAGGTAGACGGCGAGCGGTTTGCCTGGAATGGCACGCCGCCTCAAGCCGCCATCGGCGATTTGCCAGGGTTGTATGCCGAACTGGGTTTCCCGCCGAGCATGGCGCAACTACATGCCCAGGTCATCGAGCGCCTGCCCGAGCTGCTGCGCGACCGCATCGCCTTGGCGCCGTTGTTGGTGCTCACCGGGGACCCGGTAGCGGTACTCGGTGCGTACCAGCACAACCACTTCACCGCCGCGATCAACCAGGCACTCGCGGCTCGTGCGCGAGGAGCCAGCGCCGCCGACGACGTGTTGCAGGTGCTGGAGCTTGGCGGCGGTGCCGGCTGTACCACGCGTGCCGTGTTGGCAGCTCTGGAGGACCGTGACAAAGCTTATCGCTTCACTGATATCAGTTCACTGTTCACCGGCGCGGCTCAGCGCGCATTCCGCCTGGAGCCCGGTATGCAATTTGGCTTGCTCGACCTCGACCGCGACTTCAGCGAGCAAGGCATAGCGCCGCGTAGCCAGGACCTGATGATCGCCGGCAACGTGCTGCACAACGCCTGCGACCTGCCGCGCAGCCTATCGCGAATCCGCGCTTGCCTGCGCGACGGCGGCACCTTTCTCTTCAGCGAATCCATCGCCGACAACCCGGCGATGCTGACCTTCATGCACCTGTTGCTGTCTCCCCCGGCCGGCGCACCGCTACGGGCCAACGATGAGGTGTTCATGCCACCCGAAGTCTGGCGCCAGGCCTTGCACGTCGCGGGCTTTCAGTTGCTCGACCTGTGGCCCGCGGCGACCGACCCGCTGGCCGCCGCCGGGCAACGTCTGTTCCATGCCACCGGAGTTTCCCGATGAACGTCGACACCCTGCTGATCGACCTGCCCACAGCACCCTGGCAACTGCCTGCGTTTACCGACCTGGGCGTTCATCAGTTGGCGCCCGCCCGGTTGCTGGCCTTGCTTGAGCGCCAACGCCCCGCTGTGGTGATGATGAGCGCCGAACAGCTGGAGCGACTGCTGGATTTTCCCGCACTGGCGTTGAGTGATTTGAGCCACCTGCAACAGTTGCTGTTCGTCAGCAACCGCCCGGGTGACTGGCAGCTCGCGGAGCGTGCGGCGGCTCAACTCGATTGCCGCGTGCAAGGTTTCACGGAGCAATGGCACGACTTGGCCAGCGTCAAGCTGGCGCATCAACGCTGGCGTGAGCGCGCTACGGGCCATCCTCAAGTCAGTGCCGTTGCCCTGCACGGCCAGACGCTGTTCGTGGTGCCGCATCCTTGCCCGAGCAGGCCGGTGGACGATCACCTGGCCGCAACCGAGGCCGCCCTCGACCAAGCATTTGAACCCGCGCAACTGGTGGAGGCGGTGCGACTCAATGATCGACTGGGTCACGCCGCGCTCCTCTCCATGCTCAATGGGCTTGAGCAGTGTGGGTTGCTGCCGGCACCGCTTAATGATGTGGCCCAGCGCCTGGCACTGGCAGGCATTGCCCCTGGTCACCGGCCGTTGATTGCGCGCTGGCTGGATGTGCTGCAGTCCCAAGGCCTGTTGCAACGCGTCGCCGATCGGTTGCAGCCCACCCTCGACGCGAATGCCTGGAGCGATATCGCCCTGGAAGGTATCTGGGCGCAGTTGAGCGTGGAGTGGGCGCGCAACACAGGCGGCAGCGGCACCCTCGACTATGCGCGGGAAAATGCGCGGCAGTTGCCGTTGTTGATGCGCGGTGAGTGTGCGGCGGTGCACCTGTTGTTTCCCGAAGGCCGCACCGAACGCGCGGCAGCGCTTTACCGCGAGAGCCTCGCAGCGCAATACCAGCACCGCGCCGTCGCGCACTGGATCGGCGCCTGGGCCGCACGCCAGCCGGCCGGTGTGCCGCTGCGCGTGCTGGAAGTCGGCGCCGGCACCGGGTCCACCACCCAAGCGGTGTTGCCCGCCTTGGCAAATGCCAGCGTGGACTATCTGTGCACCGACGTGTCGCGCTACTTCAGCGAGCAAGCCGCCGAGCGGCTCAAGGACTGGCCATGGGTGCGTCACGGCGTGTTCGATATCGACCGCCCGGCCCTGGCCCAGGGTTATCCCAGCCAGAGCTGGGACCTGATCGTTGCCGGGGGCGTGCTGAATGCCGCCCGCGACACCGAGCGGTCCCTGGCCAGCCTGCTCGCCTTGCTCAAGCCGGGCGGCTGGCTGGTGTTCAGCGAACCGACCCAGGAGGAATTCTGGGTGATGGCCTCCCAGGCTTTCATGCTCAACCAGGCCAGCGACGGACGCCAGCTCAGCAGCGCCACCTTCCTCGACCTGTCGCAGTGGCAAAGCGCGTTGGCGCGGGCCGGATTCCACGGCAACCGCAGCCTGCCCGCCGCTACAAACCCGCTGGCGCGCCTGGGCCATCGCGTATTCGTGGCCCAGGTCCCGGCCCAACGCCTGAGCCGCGCCGCACTGGCGGCCCATCTGGAAGACCCCGAACTGCAGCTTGAGCTGCTCGACCATTTGCCCGACCTCAGCATCGCCAAGGACTTGCCATGACCCCGCTGGCCTACCCCTTCAACCGCTTCACCGACCTCAAGCTGGCGCAACCCTATCGCCATGCCCAACAGGCACCGGGGCTGTTGCGCATCCAGATGCCCATCGGCGCCCCCGCCTGGCTAGCCACTCGCTATGACGACGTACGCCTGGTGCTCGGCGACCGGCGCTTCAGCCGCAGCGAAGCGTTTCGCCGCCACGATAGCCCGCGTGCCTTCCCACGCATCGCCGGTGGCATCGTGATGATGGATCCGCCGCAACTCACGCGAATCCGCTCGCGCGCCGCCCAGGCTTTCACCCGCCGCCGCGTCGAAGCCCTGCGTCCCCACGCCCGCGACTACGCCCATCAGTTGATCGACCGCATGCTCGCCGCAGGCCCGCCGGCCGATCTGGTCAACGACTACGCCTTGCCGTTGCCCCTGGCGCTGATCTGCGAGCTGCTGGGTGTGCCGGTGCAGGACCGTGACCGTTTCAAGGTGTGGAACGACTCCCTGCTGTCGACCCGCCCTGAAGACGCGGATCAGACCCAACTTCACCTGGGCGAGCTGGCCGCGTACATCAAAGGCCTAGTGGCCGAACGTCGACGCGCGCCACGGGATGACTTCATGACCGCCCTGACCCAGGCCGACGAAAAAGGCGAGTCCCTCAACGAGGAGCAATTGCTGCTGTTGTGCATTGCGATCCTGGTCGCCGGTTATGAAGGCAGTGCCTCGCAGATCCCCAATTTCATCCAGGTGCTGCTGGACAATCCCGCGCAGTGGCAACAGCTCAAGGCCGATCCCGAGCAGATACCGCAGGCGGTCGAAGAGCTGCTGCGCTACATCCCGCTGGCCTCGGCGGCGATGTTTGTGCACTACGCGCTGGAAGACATTCAGGTCGGTGAAACCCTGGTGCGCCAGGGCGACGCGGTGTTCGCCTCGATCGGCGCCGCCAACCATGACCCGGCCCGCTTTGAAAACCCACAGGCGCTGAACCTGCAACGGGATGCCAGCGGCCATTTCGGCTTTGGCCACGGCCTGCATCACTGCATCGGCTCAGCCCTGGCGCGGGTCGAATTGCAGGAGGCGCTGCACGCCCTGGTGGTGCGTCTGCCCAGTCTGCAACGCTGTGGCGACGTGCAATGGAAAACCGCGACGTTCTTTCGCGGCGCCCACTGCCTGCCGGTGACCTGGTCATGAGCCGCCCGACTGCACGCAAACGCGTGATCGTCGCCGGCACTGCGTTTGGCCGTATCTACCTGCAAGCCCTGGCACGCGCCCAGGCCGACTATGAACTGGTGGGCATCCTGTCACGCGGCAATGCCTACTCGCGCGCCTGCGCCGCGCACTATGGCGTACCGTTGTACGAGGCGGTGGAGCAAGTGCCGGATGACGTCGACATCGCCTGCGTGGTGGTGCGCTCCGGCGCCACAGGCGGCGCCGGCAGCGAGCTGGCCCAGCAACTGCTGCGACGCGGCATCCACGTGCTGCAGGAACACCCGGTGCACCACCGCGAAATCGCGGCGTGCATGCAGGCCGCTCGTCAAGGCCAGGCAGCCTACGCGGTGAACACGCTGTACCCGAACATCCTCGCGATCCGGCGTTTTCTCGCCGTGGCCGAGTACCTGCGCGAACAGCAAGGGCTGGCGTACATAGACGCGGCCTGCAACAGCCAGGTGGCTTACCCGCTGCTGGACATTCTCGGGCGCCTGGCCGGTGGCCTGCGGCCCTGGGTGTTCGCGGTGCCAGCCGCCGGGGTCGGGGCGCAACCCTTCATGCAGCTCAACGCGAGTTTCAACGGTGTGCCGATCAGCCTGCGCATCCAGAACCAGGTGCACCCCCAGGACCCGGACAACCATTCCTTCCTGTTGCATCGCCTCGAAGTGGGCTGCGAAGCCGGCGTGCTGAGCCTGGGCGACACCCATGGCCCGGTGCTGTGGAACCCGCGCCTGCATGCCCCACGGGACAACACCGACCGCCTGATCATGGCCGGCCCCGGCAGCGAACGCCTGGCCGGGCCGACGATGGTGGTGCTCGACCCGCAAATCCCTGCGAGCTACCACCAAGTGTTCAACCAGCTCTGGCCCGACGCGGTCAGCCTTGCGCTGGCTGAACTGTGTCGCGACATCGACGACCCCACACGCCGCCTGCGCAGCGGCGTGTGGGCCACCGAGGTGTCCATGGCCTGGCGCGAAATGAACAGCCTGATTGGCATGCCCGAATTGATCGAGCCCACGGTGCCGCATGCGCTGTCACTGGCTGAACTCCACGCCCGCGCCGACGCCGTGCAACCCCCGTGCGGTGACGACACCGCCCAACTGCTGGGAGCCCTGCCGTTTTGAACACTGCCCAATCCTCTTCCGCCTGCAGCCATGTGCTGCTGTGGGTGCGCGACTTGCATCAGGCCGTGGCGAATTTTCGCGCCGCCGGCTTCGAGGTCACTTACGCCACCGCCGAAGCCAGCGCACAACACGCGCACATCTGGTTCAGCCAGGGGCCGATCATCGAACTGTTGACCACGCCGCGCCATGCCTGGCTGTTCAAGTGGCCCATTGACTGCCTGGCCGGCCTGGGTGCCGGACGGCGCATGTTGCGCTGGGCCGCCCAGGGCGAAGGCTTCTGCGATCTGGCCCTGCTCTGCGAAGACCCGGCCCTGGCGCCTCGCCTCAAGGGCCTGGCGGCTTGCGGGGTCAGCATGGGACGTACGGTGAATTGGCGGCGCACCTGCGCCGATGGCAGTCAGACGCGCTTTCGTTTCGTGTACCCGCGCCATGATCGCTTGCCCTTCCTGGTCACGCCCTACTCACCGTCCCAGCACCCGGCGCACAGGGTCCACCCCAATGGCGCTACCGGGTTGGCCGCGGTTCATTTGGGCGTACACCCCGACGACAGAACCGCCCTCGACCTGCTGGCTGGCGATGATCCGCTGCTGCGCCTGCAACCGGCCACGCACACCGGCGTACAGGCGGTGCAAGTCACCGGCCTTACGCACCCGCTGAATCTGCACGGTGCCCAGTTGCTGGGCTGCCCGACTGCCCAAGGAGATTGCCATGCTTGATGGATGCACAGACTGGCCCGACGACTTTATTCGCCGCTACCGCGAGCAAGGCTACTGGCGCGGCGTGCCCTTGGGCGAACTGCTGCGCGGGCAGGCCCGGCGCACGCCAAACAAGGAGGCGCTGGTAGACGGCTCGCGGCGCTGGAGCTACGCCGAGCTCGACCATCAGGCCGACCGCCTGGCCGCCGGCCTTGCCGAGCGCGGGCTGGTGGCTGGCCAGCGGGTGCTCGTGCAGTTGCCGAATATCGCCGAGTTCTTCAGCCTGACCTTCGCCCTGCTGCGTGTGGGCGTGATCCCGGTGTTTGCGCTGCCGGCCCATCGCGAACATGAACTGGCGCACCTGGCGCACCTCAGCCAGGCAGTCGCCTATGTGATTGTCGATCAGCATCTGGGCTTCGACTATCGCCCGTTGGCGCGCACGCTGCGCGAGCAAGTGCCGAGCCTGCAACAGGTGTGGGTGGTCGGTGCCGCCGAGGAATTCGTGCCGCTGGCGCAGTGCGTAGCCAGACCGCGCGAATGGCCTGCGCCGGATTCACGGGAGGTGGCGGTGCTGCTGTTGTCCGGCGGCACCACCGGCCTGCCCAAACTGATCCCGCGCACCCATGACGACTACGCGTGCAATGCGCGCCTGGCCGCCCAGGCGTGTGGGTTCGATGCCAATACCCGATACCTCGCCGCACTGCCGGTGGCGCACAACTTCCCCCTCGCCTCTCCTGGTGCTTTGGGCGTGTTCAGTGTCGGCGCTACCCTGGTGCTGGCGCCGGAACCGAGCCCGGACACCGCCTTTGAGCTGATCGAGCGCGAACGCATCACCCACACGGCCCTGATCCCACCGCTGGTGTTGCTGTGGCTGGAAGTCGCGCAATGGTCCGATAACGACCTGAGCAGCCTGCAATGGCTGCAGGTTGGCGGCGCCCGGCTCAAGGCCGAGATCGCCGCACGCATCCGCCCGGTCCTAGGCTGCGGCCTGCAACAGGTGTACGGCATGGCCGAGGGTTTGCTGTGCTTCACGCCACTGGATGATCCGCAGGCGCGGGTGTTCGACACCCAGGGGCTGCCGCTGACCGCCGACGACGAGATCCGCATCGTCGACACTGACGACCTGCCGGTCACCCCCGGCACCGTCGGTGAGTTGCTGGTGCGCGGGCCCTACACCATTCGCGGCTATTACAACGCCGCCGAGCAGAACCAGCGCGCCTTTACCGCTGACGGTTTTTTCCGCAGCGGCGACTTGGTGCGACGCCTGCCCGAGGGGCATCTGATCGTCGAGGGACGCAGCAAGGACGTGATCAATCGCGGTGGCGAGAAAATCCCCGTGGAAGAGATCGAAAACCTGCTGCTCGGGCATCCGCTGATTCGCGATGTGGCGCTGGTGGCCCTGGCCGACGAGTTGCTCGGGGAGCGCAGTTGCGCCTGCGTGCTGGCCCACGGCGAGCGGGTCGACCTGGCCTCGATCAACGCCTGGTTGCGGGAACGCGGGCTGGCCGCCTACAAATTGCCGGATCGCTTGCAGGTGCTGCGCGAGTTCCCGCTGACACGCCTCGGCAAGGTTAACCGCAAGGCCCTGGCGGACCAGGTGCTGGCGCTATGAGCGGCGTTGCATCGCCCTGGCTGCGCGTGCTGCGAGAAAGCGAACAGGCGCGGGCGCGTCTGGTGTGCCTGGCCCATGCCGGGGGCAGCGCGAGTTTCTTTCGCCCGTGGCTGGCACACCTGCCGGGAGATATCGACCTGTTGGCCGTGCAGTATCCGGGGCGTGAAGAGCGTTTCAACGAAGCCCATATCCCGTGCCTGGACAGCCTCGCCGGGCACATTACCGAAGCGCTGCAAACGCTGCCCGCCCGGCCCTTGCTGCTGTTCGGCCACAGCATGGGCGCGGCGCTCGCTTACGCCGTGGGGGTGCGCCTGCAAGCGGCGGGCTCTGGCGCCGCCCATGTGTTTGTCTCGGGCCACGCGCCTCCACATCGACAACCGCCCAGTGACCTGCACCGCCAGGACGACGATGCGCTGGTCGCCGACATCCTGCGCCAGGACGCCGATGCCGCTGGCCTGTGGGCCAACCCGCAACTGCGTGCGTTGTTCTTGCCGACCCTGCGCAGCGACTACCAGGCCATCGAAACCTGGCGGCCTGCGCGCCTCGCACCACTGGCGGCACCACTCGACGTACTGCTGGCCCGAGATGACACGCAAGTCAGCCTCGAACAGGCCCGCGCCTGGGCCGACCTTAGCGACCACACCCCGGATATCCGGCTGTTCGACGGCGACCACTTTTACCTCAGGCATCAGCCGCGACCGGTGATCCGCCACCTGTTGCGTCGCACCGCCTACCATCAGGGAGACTCGGTATGAAAACCCCGGAACACTGCACTGGCCTTTCGGACATTCGTCATGCCATCGACAGCCTCGACCAGCAAATCATCGACGCCCTCGGCCTGCGCATGCAGTACGTCAAGGCCGCCTCCGCGTTCAAGCCTGACCAGGCCAGCATCGCCGCCCCGGAGCGCGTCGCGACGATGTTGCCGCAGCGCCGGCAATGGGCGCAGGCCGCCGGGTTGGACGGTGAATTTATCGAAGGGCTGTTCAACCAGATTATCCACTGGTACATCGCCGAGCAGACCGCCTTCTGGCTACAGAAAAAGAGCAAGGTCGTATGAACGCGGCCGCATTGCTCAAGGTGTTCCAGACCGCGCACCAGCGTGCGGTGGCGTATCAACGGCCAGTCATCGCGGTTTCTTCGCACGCCGCACCGACGCTAGAGGCCGTGGCCCTTTACGAAGCCCACCGGCAGGGTTTTTTCTGGTGCGCGCACTCGCCGGACCTGACGCTGTTCGGTCTTGGCTGCGCCTGGCAGATCGAGGCCAGCGGCGCCCAGCGCATGCTAGACGTAAACCGCCAATGGTTCGCACTGTGCGCCGACGCGGTGATCGATGGGCCCAAGGCGCCTTTGCTGCTGGGCGGCATGCGCTTCGATGAACAGCGGCCATGCGCGCCACATTGGGCCGCCTTCGCTGACGCCAGTTTTCATCTGGCCCATTGGCTGCTCAGCGAAGACGCCGACGGCCGCTGGCTGCGCTGCCAGCGGGTAGTCGAACCTGGCAGCGACCCGGCGGCATTGATCCGCGACAGCCTCGCGGCCTACGCACAACTGCTCAACCCTCCCGCCTTGGCCGCCACCTCATCCAAAGTACTCGAATGCACCGCGCTGCCTTCACCGCAGTGGCAAGCCAAGGTGGACCAGGCGTTGCAGGCCATCGCCGCTGGCGAGCTGAGCAAGGTGGTGCTGGCGCGGCATGTCGACTATCAACTGGACGCGCCCCTCGACAGCGGTGCGGTGATGCGTCGGCTACACGCCCGTCGCAACGCTGCCCACTTGTTCGCCCTGCATCGTGGCGGGCACTGCTTCATGGGCGCCACCCCCGAGCGGCTGCTCAGTTGCCATGACGCCCGCCTGACCACCCACGCCCTGGCGGGCACTGCGCGACGCGGCATCAATGCCGACCAGGATCACGCCATAGGCGAACGCTTGCTCGCCGACCCCAAGGAGCAGCACGAACACCAGTTAGTGGTGCAGACCATCACCCAGGCCCTGACCGGCAAGGTCAGCGAACTGCAGGCCGCGCCGCGCCCCGGCTTGCTGAAACTGGCCACGGTGCAGCACTTGAGCACGCCCATCGCTGCGCGGCTCAACACCGGCAAACACCTGCTGGACGGCGTGCAGGCGCTGCATCCCACGCCGGCGGTCGGTGGTTTGCCAAGAACCACAGCCATGAACTTCATCCGTCGCCACGAAGGCTTTGACCGAGGTTGGTATGCGGGGCCCGTGGGCTGGCTGGACTCAAAAGGTAATGGAGATTTCGTGGTAGCCCTGCGTTCTGCGCTAATCACGCATCAACACTGTCATTTGTTCGCAGGGTGCGGGATCGTTCATGGTTCATGGCCTGCCGATGAGTATGAAGAGACTCAGATCAAACTTGCCAGCATGGAGGAAGCATTACTGCTGTTTCCATGCCGATCAATATCTAGCAGCGAAGTGTAGCTACAACTGGATAACGTTCCACTTGAAAACTATGAAAATCTTCTTAGAGCACGTGTCGAACTTAAGTGAATTTTCTACCACCACCTAAACGCGACTGAACGTACTTCAGATTTTCTACTGAATGAATTATCTGCTCACTTGATGCTGCCTCCAAACTCATTCGGAACAGCATCATGTTGACTAAAAACATCCGCAGTTTTTTGCTACTTCCAATAGCATTGACCTATAACAGTAGCTATGCCGTTTCCGCCCAAGAGCAGGTCCAGCTCTGTCTTATCCAGCAGCAACTCGACACCATCGAACGCCTTGTGACACGAGCTAAGACAGCCAACACGGCTGAACCCGATGTCCGTTACCGTTTCGACTATCCCCGCCTGTCTCAGGACATCCAACGTATTCGCCAGGGCGTGCAGGGTTATCTGTCCCCCTCTCGCGCCCAACCCCGCGACCCCTCTGAATTGGTCGGCGAATACCGCCTCGACACTCCGTCCGCGGAGCCGTCGCCATGAGCATGACTGACGCTCAGATCGCAGCGTTCCAAAACGCCTCCGGCTTCGCACCGCAGAACAGCTCGACGCTGTGGCTGTCCCTGGTTCTGGTTCTGGCTTTGCTTTGGTGCGCCTGGGTGATGTGGACGGCTTACCGGGGTTGGGCCACCGGCAGTGTGCGCTTCGGCGCGCTTGGCGGAAGTACCGCACGCGTGCTGCTCACCTTGTTGGTCCTGATGTTCTTCACCCTGTCCTAACCCAGGAGATCGCCACCATGCTCAAGTGCTTTGCCCCTCTGAAAAACAATCTGCGAGATAGTGCCAGCCAACGCTTGATCGGTCTGCTGCTGGTACTCGGCCCAAGCCTAGCTTTCGCCGAGCTCCCAACCATGGAAGCGCCTTCGCGTGGTGAAGGCTCCGGGTTGATCGAGACGATCAAAAACTATGCCTACGACGGCGGTATCCTGCTCGGTCTGCTGATCGCTCTACTCGCGTTTCTCGGTGTGGCTTGGCATTCCCTGACCGTCTATGCCGACGTGCAGAACCAGCGCAAGACCTGGAAGGACCTCGGCGCGGTAGTTGGTATCGGAGCGCTGTTGGTGGTGATCATCATCTGGTTCCTGACCAAGGCAGCCGCGATTCTGTGAGATCGACATGAACGACACTATCGAACGTCTTGCCGACGGCACCTTGGTCTTTCTGCCGGAACGACTTAATTGTGATCCCGTCGTGTTGCGCGGTTTGACCAATGATGAGATGTGGGTGGCGCTCGGCGCAGGCGCATTCATAGGCCTGGTGCTGGGTGTTCCTCTGGCGATCGCCAGCGCCTCCATTGCCGTGGCGCCGACTAGCATGATCGTAGGCATGGCGGGGGTGTTATTCACCGGTGGCGCGCTACTGCGTCGCGCCAAACGGGCCCGCCCCGAGACCTGGTTGTACCGCAAAGTGGAATGGATACTGGCCAGCCGTTGGCGCCTGGCGCGCGGAAGCTTGATCCTCCGCTCCGGCGCCTGGACGGTTCGCCGTTCACGTCGACTGCGCCCTGCCCTGTCCCGGTGGCAGCCATGAGCCGATTTCGGAATAAGGTGGATGCCCAGCAAGCGCACATCTTCAGCCTGCGCCTGGCGGTGGTGATCCTGGCCCTGCTCTGTGCCGGACTCTGGTACGGCTGGCGCTCGGCACCGACCGATCTGACCGTGCATGTACCCCCGGATTTGCGCTCGGGTAGTACGCGCAAGTGGTGGGATATCCCCTCAGAAAATGTCTATGCCTTTGCCCTGTACATCTTTGGCCAGCTCAACCGCTGGCCCTCGGATGGCGAGCAGGACTATCGCCGCGCCATCTATGGCTTGCAGTCCTACCTGACCCCCGCCTGCAAGGCATTCCTCGATGGTGACTACGAGTACCGCAAAGCCGCCGGCGAACTGCGCCAGCGGGTGCGTGGCGTCTACGAAATTCTGGGTCGCGGCTACAGCGAGGATCCAGAACTCAGGGTCAAGCAACTCGACCGCGACAGCTGGCTGGTCAAGCTCGACCTCAATGCCGATGAGTATTACGCCGCCGAACCGGTGAAACGGGTGGTGGTGCGTTATCCATTACGCGTGGTGCGTTTCGACCTAGACCCCGAGCGCAACAAGTGGGGGCTGGCACTGGATTGTTATCAGGGCACTCCGCAAAAAATCTCCTTGCCTGGAAGTGAACCATGAGGCGGATGTCGACCCTGGGACTCACCGTTTCACTGATGCTATGGGGAGCAGCAGCGCCGGCCGTCGAGCTGATGCACTGGGAACGCCTCCCCCTCGCGGTCCCGCTGGTGATCAATCAGGAGCGGGTGGTCTTTATCGATGAGGCTGTTCGAGTCGGTGTGCCCTCAACCCTGACGAACAAGCTGCGCGTGCAGTCAACCGGCGGCACATTGTACCTGCGCGCGTCGGAAGCCATTGCCCCGACCCGCCTGCAATTGCAATCGGTCACGACGGGCGAGATTATCCTCCTGGATATCGCGGCCACTCCCGGCGATCAACCGCTGGAGCCCGTACGTATTATCAAGAATGCTCAGGGGCAAGCAACCGAGGCTGAATCCAACGCCGCCCCTGTTCCGGAACGCACACCGATCCCGGTCGCTTTGACGCGCTACGCCGCGCAAAGCCTGTTCGCGCCGCTGCGCACCGTGGAGTCCCTGCCCGGTGTACGCCGCGTCCCGCTCAAGCTGCGCACCGAGCTGCCAACCCTGCTTCCGACTGAACACGTGTCCAGCACACCCATCGCCGTCTGGCGACTCGGTGATTACTGGGTGACGGCGGTGAAGTTGCGCAATCGTGGTCCAGCTTCGGTGCAACTCGATCCGCGCCGGCTTCAGGCCAAGCTGTTCGCCGCGGCCTTCCAGCATGCTTTCCTCGGGCCGGTCGGCAGTGCCGAAGACACTACGATCGCCTACCTTGTCACCCGCGGTGCCGGCCTCGAGCAAGCCGTGCTGCTCCCGCCCGTTGCGCGAGGTGCTGACGATGAAAGCTAACGCCTTGCTCAGATGGCTAGTACCGGCTGTGCTGCTAGGCGTGGTGTTTATCATTCTGAAAACCTGGGTCGCGGGTGGTACCACACCGTCGCAAGAAAGTCCGACGGCTCAGGACAACCTCCAATTATCCGCCGAGCAGGCCAAATCGCTCGGTATTGCGGGGGATACCCCACTCGACACGGTCGCCACCCTGGTCGGCCAGGTGAAGGCCATGCGCAGCGACATGCTCGGTTTGAAGAAACACAATGACTCACTGCAGACGGAAAACAACCGCCTACGCGAGCGGGAAAACAGTGTCGATTCGCGTATCCAGACCGCGCTTGGCAGTGTGACCCAGCAGGTCGACGAAGGCCGCCGCCAAGCCAACGAGGCCCGACTCAAAGCGGAACAAGACAGTCGTCAGGCTCGCGGCCTGCTGACGCAATTGCAGGAACAGTTGTCGGGGCTGGCTGGCAAAAGCAAGGACATGCCGATCGGATTGGGGCTTGAGCCGGGCGACGGGGCGCAGTTCGAAAGACAGCATTCTGCCAACGATGCGCTGCAGTGGATTGAGCCCTCGGATGCTCCGTCCACCGACGCCCGGGGCAAAACCAAGACCGCGTCCGCCCTGAGTCTGCCGACTGCCTTCAACTCACTGGAGGGTTTGAAGGAAAATGCCATCGACCGCAGCCAGAAGCAGTTACGTGAGGTCACCAAGGGTGAACGTGACCTGACACGCTCCGCTGATCGTACCAAAGGCGCGAAACCGGTTTACACCATTCCTGAAAACGCAACATTGATGGGTTCGGTCGCCATGACTGCGCTGATCGGCCGGGTCCCGGTGGACGGCACCGTGAATGATCCTTACCCCTTCAAGGTGTTGGTCGGTCCCGAGAACCTGACAGCCAACGGCATCGACCTGCCGGACGTCGCAGGGGCCGTGATGAGCGGCACAGCCTCCGGCGACTGGACCCTGTCGTGCGTACGCGGACAGGTCGAGTCAATTACCTTTGTGTTTACCGACGGCACCATCCGCACGGTGCCTCAGCCGAAGGCGGTAGCCAGCCGCAATGCCTCCACCACCCGAAGCTCAAACACCGACAAGATCCGCGGTGGACTCGGTTACCTGTCCGATCCGTATGGCATTCCTTGCATTGCCGGCGAGCGCCGCTCAAACGCCCAGCAATACCTCGGCAGCCAAAGTCTGATCACGGCGGCTGGCGCCGGTGTCGCTGCCTTGCTCGGGGATGAGCAGAACAACAGCAGTGTGATCAGTTCGGGCGGCAGTACGCTCGGGGTTACCAACAGCACAGGCAACAGCGCGTTGAATTCAATTCTCAGTGGTGGGGTCAGCGACATCCGCGAGTGGATCAACAAACTGTATGGCGAGACCTTTGCTGCGGTGTACGTGTCACCGGCCGCCCAAGTCGCGCTGCACCTCGACCATGAGATCACCATCGACTACGAGCCCAAGGGCCGGAGCGTTCGCCATGAAAAAGACCATGCCTCTCTGCCTGACCTGGATTAGCGTGTTCTGCTGGGTCCTGGTGGGGTGTTCCACCGACAAGGACACGCTGCTGCCCCATGGCGAGCAAACCATGCTGGACATCTGGAACGGCGCCGGGTCGCAAGGCACTCAGCAGCAACTGCTGGATGCTCGGCAGCAGTTACGCCGCCCGTTAGCCCCAGCAGATTTCTCGGTCTCCCTCCAAGAGCCGTACACGCGTACAGCGGAGAACGAGATCCACAGCCTGTTCCCTCGCCTACCCAATCCCGATCTGGTGCTGTACGTGTATCCGCATTTGAGTGGTACCGAGCAGGCACCGATCCCAGGTTACTCGACCGTCTTCCCGTTCTACCAACGGGTGCAGTACGCATTGCCGGGTGAACGTCAGGAAGACTTGTAATGCGTAGCGGCGATTTGGGTCACCGCACTGGCGCGTGGAAAGCCTGGCGCAACCCATTACGTCCTCGCGCCACGTTGGCCGATGACGCCGAACTCTATGCACACAACCCCAGCTTCACCGATCACCTGCCTTGGGTCGAATACCTCGACAACGAGCACTGTTTTCTGCTGGATGACAATCGCTCGGTGGGTGCGGTGTTCGAGCTGCTGCCCATCGGCACCGAAGGGCGCGAACCCGATTGGTTGATGGCCGCCCGCGATGCCCTTGAGGATGCCCTACAGGACAGTTTTGATGAGCTGGATCAAGCGCCTTGGGTGGCGCAGTTTTTTTGCCAGGACGACAATGACTTCACTCCCTACCTGACCCGGCTCACCGATTATATTCAGGACAGCGCTAGAGGCACGGTCTTCACCGAAGCGTACCTGGAACTTACTCGCCGACATCTGAAGGCCATCGCCAAGCCCGGCGGGCTGTTCGAGGATAAGGTGGTGACGCGCCTACCCTGGCGTGGCAATAACCGCCGGGTGCGCCTGGTGGTCTATCGCTGGCTTGAGTCTGGCGCCGACGAGACGGGACTCATCCCTGTTCAATCTCTGAAGCAGGCTTGCGAACGTATTGCGGCTTCGTTGCAGGCGTGCGGCGTGCAATCGGCACGCGTTGATGGCCGCGGTTTGTATGCCTGGTTATTGCCCTGGTTCAATCCGGCACCCAGGCTCACGAATGAAACGCCCGAGGGCTTTTACCAACGTGTTGCCTTTCCAGAGCCTGCTGATGGCGGGTCGCTGGAATTGCCCTTCGATCACGACTTCGCCGAACGGTTGTTCTTTAACGAACCGTGTTCGGATGTGCAACGAGGACTCTGGTACTTCGATGGGCAACCTCATCGGGTCATGGTGGTGGACAAACTGCGACGGGCACCGTCGATTGGTCAACTCACCGGAGAAACCCGTAAGGGTGATGCAGTCAATGCCCTGTTCGACCAGTTACCCGAAGGCACGGTGATGAGTCTGACCTTGGTGGTCAAGCCGCAGGATGTGCTCGAAGACCAGTTAAACCGATTGGCGCGCAAAGCCATCGGTGAAAACCTGGCCTCGACCCAGACCCGTCAGGATGTCGAAGAGGCTCGTGCGATCATCGGTCGCCAGCACAAGCTGTACCGCGGCACCCTGGCGTTCTATGTGCGCGGTCACGATGAACAGCAACTGCACCAGCGCTCGGTCAGCCTGGCCAACGCGCTGTTGGGCGCGGGGCTGCAACCGGTACGTGAAGGCGATGAAGTCGCCGCCTGCAACAGCTACCTGCGTTGGTTACCGATGGCTTACAACCCGGCCCGCGACACGCGCAACTGGTACACACGCCTGATGTTCGCCCAGCACTTGGCAAACCTGGTTCCGGTGTGGGGCCGCAGCACCGGCACCGGCCACCCGGGCATCACCCTGTTCAATCGTGGTGGCTCGCCGTTGAGCTTTGATCCGTTGTCACGACTAGACCGGGCTATGAACGGCCATCTTCTGTTGTTCGGCCCCACCGGCGCGGGCAAGTCGGCGACCCTGGTCACCCTACTGATGCAGGTCATGGCGGTGTACCGCCCTCGCCTGTTTATTGTCGAGGCCGGTAACTCATTTGGCTTACAAGGCGACTACTTCGCGACGCAGGGCTTATCAGTCAATAAGATCCAATTGAAACCTGGCGCCTCGGTCAGCCTCGCGCCCTTTGTCGATGCCTGGCGCCTCGTCGAGCAGCCAGATCAGATGGCGAGTCTTTCCATTGATGAGTGGGACGATGAGACGGCAACCAATCGTGAAGACCAACGTGATGTGCTCGGCGAATTGGAGATCACCGCCCGGCTGATGATCACTGGAGGCGAGGCCAAGGAAGAAGCGCGTCTCAGCCGGGCCGATCGCAGCCTGATCCGTGAATGCATTGTCGATGCGGCGCAGGCGTGTGTCGCGGCGGGTCGCCAGGTACTGACCCGCGACGTACGTGACGCCTTGCTGCGCACCGCCGCCGACTTGCACTTACCGGAGAAGCGTCGTGAACGGGCCCAGGAAATGGGCGAATCCATTGATCTGTTTTGTCAGGGATTCGAGGGCGAACTGTTCGATCGCGAGGGTACGCCTTGGCCCGAAAGCGATGTGACCGTTGTCGATCTGGCCACGTACGCTCGCGAAGGCTACGAAGCCCAGATGTCCATCAGCTACATCAGCCTGATGAACACCGTGAACAACCTTGCCGAGCGCGACCAGTACTTGGGCCGACCAATCATCATGGTCACCGACGAAGGCCATATCATCACCAAGAACCCGCTTCTGGCGCCATTTGTGGTCAAGGGGACGAAAATGTGGCGCAAGCTCGGGGCCTGGTTCTGGCTGGCGACGCAAAACCTTGCCGACTTCCCTATTGCCGCGCAGACCATGCTCAACATGATCGAATGGTGGATCTGTTTGAACATGCCACCTGCGGAGATAGAGGAAATCGCACGTTTCAAGAAGCTCACGCCGGCACAGAAAGCTTTGTTGCTCTCCGCCAGTAAGGAGCCCGGGAAATACACTGAGGGGGTCGTGCTGTCGAAAAAACTCGAAACGCTGTTTCGAGCCGTACCACCCAGCCTCTATCTCGCCTTGGCCATGACGGAGCCGGAGGAAAAAGCCGAGCGCTGGAGGTTGATGCAGGAGAACGGTTGCTCGGAGTTGGAAGCGGCTTTCCAGGTAGCTGAGCGTATTGACCAGGCCCGAGGAATCGGGACGTTAGGATAGACTTGAAGACCAAATAGCGTTACGTCTGCGCAGGGCTGGAGTGCAGTTTTGCGCTGGATATGCCCGAACTATCTGAGTAGATTACTCGTCGACACTCAGCCAAGTGGAAGGAGTCACACATGAATAAAAACGATCTAATCGAGGCCATAGCGAGCTCCGCCGACCTCCCGAAGTCCACTGCCGGACGCGCACTGGATGCCCTCACAACCATCATATCCACTGCGTTGAAAAGCGGTGAGAACGTCACCTTGGTTGGTTTTGGCACCTTTGCGGTCAAAGCGCGTGCAGCGCGCGACGGACGTAACCCTCAAACGGGGGCCACCATCAAGATCGCAGCCTCGAAGACGCCTAGTTTCAAAGCCGGTAAATTGCTGAAAGACGCGGTTAACTAGACGCTGGCGGCGATTACCCAATACCAACTCTGCGAGAGCGCTGGTATTGGGCTTCGGCAGCCGAAACGCTGGCTGAACTCTGGGAGCCTTCAAACTATGTGTTTGAACGCGTCTTTAGCGACGTTTCTTTCAGCTTTGATTTGGGCTGGGTGGCACACTGCGTAGCCGCTGCTGAATCCTCAACAAAAAACCAGCTTCAAAAGCATCCTGGCAGTCACCTACAGGAAAGGTTTTGCGCGTTTGCGCCAACT
Source organism: Pseudomonas cedrina subsp. cedrina (assembly GCF_001983175.1). Taxonomy (GTDB): domain Bacteria; phylum Pseudomonadota; class Gammaproteobacteria; order Pseudomonadales; family Pseudomonadaceae; genus Aquipseudomonas; species Aquipseudomonas cedrina. The sequence continues at coordinate 175,471 of NZ_MNPW01000011.1, read as the reverse complement.
CCCACCACAGTGGAATCTCGCCAGGTGCATCGAGCCAAGCCTGGGCGCATTGCACGCCACGTTCGATCATTGGGGAAAATTCGTTGCCCCAAGGTGTCAGAAGACTCGGGCAACCATCCGCCGCAGGAATTGAAACGTAGTTTTCGTCCATACACACCCTAGATTTCTGATTTATTGTTAGACGCGCAGGCCAGCCCCGAAATCTTAACGACACCAAATGAACGCTCGATAACAGGCAAGGGCATCAAATAGCCTAGATCAACGCCAATGTAGACTATATCCCGTGGATTGAGAGTCCCTCAAGGCGCAATTTGCGCGCATGACTCAAGACTTCGAACAGCTCCGTCTGCAACTCGCGGAAAACATCCGCTTGATGCGACGCGTGAAGAACCTTACCCAAGAGCAATTGGCGCTCATGGCCGAGCTGGATCGTACCTACGTCAGTCAAATCGAACGATGCACGGCCAATCCGTCGCTGCTGGTCCTATGCAAACTCGCCAATATTTTTGAAATTACCACAGATCAGCTACTTGTAGGCGCCGACACCCTGCGCAGCGTCCTCCACGTCAAATAATAGTCTCACGCCTCACAAATCCGACAGATCCGCCTTCATAATTCCCACTGACATTCTTCAGTCCCTAACCGAACCTGCCCAGGCCATACACCGAGAGCCTGGATCATGCCCGTTGCCTGCTCGTCCATCCTGCCCACAAAGCTACGGCCATTGGCGCTGAGCGTGTTGCTGGCGTGCGGCCCAAGCATGGCGCTGGACACCGGCAGCATTACGTTCTCTGCGCTTTCGCCAAGCTGTCTCGAATATAGGGTCATCGGTATTTGTTTCTGGCTCCTGTGCACACCCTTCGGCTGCACAGTCAAAACCTCAAGCAAGGTGCGTCATTTTATTCCTGAACTGGTGGTTTCGAGCTACGCCACCACCGGTAGCAATCCCTGGACCGAGATGGCCTCGCTCTCCCCTCCCACCAGCGGTGCAGAAGGCGGCGGAAACCTGATCACGCCGAACACCCAGCGCGATAACCTGCCTCGTTTCAAAAATGTTGATGGCATCGGCCACCCCGGAGGCTGGACCGCCACACAACTGGCCTCGCAATCCGGCTACGCCTGCGCTAGCGGTGCCACGGCGTTCATGCCCTACTATCTGAGCACTTGGGACTCACTGGCCTGGCGTCATGGCATCCCAGAAAGCTTTTACCCCGAGTCGCTCGTGCCCGGAATCCGTGAAATCGGTCGTCAGCTCGCGGGAAACATGTGGGGAAACGTCTATCCCCGGCAAGGATTCTTGGTGCAACCCGACGACTTCAAAGCCGCTGCGGTGATGGCCCAGCGGGCGGGTGATGTCATTACCCGCAACTGGCAACCGCACGTGTATTTCCCGCTCATACCCGTACCACGCGATGGTTATTGGCCGCCTGGCCCAATCGTTGAAAATGACGCTTCGACCCACAAATGGCAATTGCTCTACCCTCTGGTTCAACCCACGTGCGCCATCTTTCCCAGCGGTCCTGTGCAGAGCGCGGATGGCGGGTATGCCTGGTCGCTGTGGCGCCCCTATAGCTGCTGCAAGCGTGAAGGACAGACCTTCCTGTTCAGCATCGACTTCGAAGGTGGTGCTTCATGAGCCGGTTTCTCGCGCGATCATGGTTGAGCCTGGTGAGTCTATTGCTCTGCGGACTGCTCGGTATTGCCACGCATGCCCACGCCGCCGAAGGCGATTACCGCCTGGGCACTCAAGGTGAAGTGCTCGACGACCGGGTGATGTACACCATCGGTGGCGGCTCGGCAGCGGGCTCACCTAGTTCGCTCTATCGCCCCAACGGGCTCGGTGTCGGCGCTTCATGGCGAGCGAACATGATGTGTGGAAACATGAGCCTCACCAACACCCTGCAAAACCAGCTGAACGGCGCCACCGAAGGCTTCCAGCAGATCATGGGCAGCATCGTGCAGAACGCGACCCAAGCCGTGATGTCGCTGCCGGCGTTGATCATCCAGCGCGCCAACCCCGGTCTCTATGAGTTGCTGAGTAACGGGGTGATGCAGGGGCGTATCGACTTCGACCGCTCCAAACTGACTTGCCAGGCCATGGCCGAAAAAATGGCGGACAAGGTCGGTCAAGCCGGCTGGGGCGCGCTGGCCAAGAACCAGGAGATGCAGGACAACCTGGAGCAGACCGGCGGTGATGCGGTGGCCGCGGTGAAAAACACCGAGGCCTATAACGGCAACAATGGGGTGTCCTGGGTTGGTGGCTCAAAGGCCGGAGGTAACGGGCAGACGCCCATTAGGGTGACTTCCGACGTGGTGCGAGCCGGCTATAACCTGCTGCATAACCGTACGGTGGATGACAACTCCTCGATTAGTAGCAGCAACTGCTTAGGCGGGGCTATTTGCCAGACCTGGGCTTCGCCCCAGGAGGAGTCCGAATGGGCCGTTCGGGTATTGGGCGAAAGCGAAGTCGCGACCTGCGACACCTGCGAAACCCTGCGTGCGACCGCAGGCAGCGGGTTGACGCCGCTGATCCAGGAGGCCTACAGCGAACGCCTCCAGGCCCTGCAAGGGCTGCTGTCGGGTTCACTACCGCCTACCCCAGACAACCTGGCGAAAGCCTCCAGCCCGATGCTGCCGGTCACCCGCGGTGTGATCGAAGCCCTGCGCGACGATCCTGATCAGGAACTCCTGGCGCGGCGCCTGGCCAGTGAGACGGCCCTGTCCAGCGTGCTCGACAAAGCGCTCCTGCTATTGCGCACGCTGCTGGCAGGCAGCCACGAACCGAACATCGCTTCCGCTGAGCCGGCTCAGACCGCCTTGACGAAAAACATCGACGTTCTGGAACGCGAAATCCGTCTGCTGCAGACCGAACTGCAGGTTCGGCAGATCCTGGCCACCAACACCGCCAGCCTGGTGCTCGATCGGCATGCAAGTGGTGCCGATGCTTCGCGCACCGTCGAGCAAGGCGACCCTGAGCCGGGCCGACTCAATGATGCTGACGCCAGGCGTAAGTGAGCCATGAAACGTTCACCGCTATTAACTTTGCTTTCGAGCCTGGGGATTGCCGCAGTGATGATCCTAACCGCCGCATTGGTTACCTGGATCGGCTGCACTGCGCTGGGTAGTTTCGAGGCCTGGCAGCAGACATTCGAATCCGTGCGGCCATATCTGCGGTGGTGGCGTGCCTTGCTCTACGGCACCGTTTTTACGCTCTGGTGGCATCTGCTGCGGCGTTATCAACATCGGCCACAGAATCGACTGCGCGTAAAGCGCATCGGGGTATTAGGGCTTGTGCTCTTGACCGTCGTCGAACTCACCCGATTGTGAGGTCACGACCATGCTCATGAGCACCAACAGCTACCTGGAGTTTTACCTCTCGCTGCTGGCCTGGATCATCAACAACGGTATCTGGAGCATCCTGTCCGACACCGGACTGTTCGCCGCACCCTTCGGCGCGATCATTTTGCAAGAATGGTTGTCGGCCCGTCAGCAAGGCGCGGATGAAGGAAACAAGGGATTGCTCTCGGTGCCTCGAATCGAAAACCGGCTGTGGCTGGCCTACATCGTCGTCTTGTTCGGCTGCGCGCCGGTCTTTCCATTGAGCCTCACGTCAATGGCGTTCGATGATGCAGCGAGCCAGCGCTGCGGTATCAGTGTGGCTAAGCCAGCAGAAACCGCCTGGGGGATCACCTTCAATACCATCGGCGAACGCTCTGCCAACGTACCAATCTGGTGGTTTCTGGTACACGCCGTGAGCAAAGGGGTGACCGCGGCGGCCACAGCCTCCATCCCCTGTGCACCGGATATCCGACAGATGCGCATGGAGATCGACAGTTCGCGCATCGATAATCAGGTATTGCTGCAGGAAGTCGCCGACTTCACTCGCGACTGCTATGGCTATTCCCGCTCTCGGCTGTTCACCAATCGTCCGCAGCTGGACAAGGCACAAAGTCATGATGCGTCCTGGATCGGCTCAAGCTATTTTCTCGACACTCCGGGCTATTACGACACCGATCGCTCACGCACACCGCGAGTCAGTTGGCCCTATGACGAGACCCGCGATATTTCTTTGCCACGGCTGGAGAATGGCGCGGGCTACCCCACTTGCAAACAGTGGTGGAATGACAGCGGCGTCGGGTTGCGGGATCGCTTGATCGAGCAAGTCGATCCTTCACTACTGACTCAGCTGAAAGGCTGGTTGACTGGCCGCTCAAGCAACGAGATCGAGGATGCCACCCTGCGCGAACTGGTCAGCCCTCGCCAACAATCGATGTCCATGTCGCCCGGACAGGTGTACCAGGACTATGGCTCCAGTGCTCGCGGTGGCTCGATCAATCAGGGGCTCAATAACCTGGCCACCAACACCGGGCTGGCCCTCGGGTCGTTCAGCAACTTCCCGGCAATGAATGCACTACGCGCTGCCCTGCCGATGGTGCAGGCTTTCCTGATCATGGGTGTCATCATCAGCTTGCCGCTAATCCTACTCGTGAGTACCTACCAGCTAAAGACCGTCATGACGGTGACGTTCGCGCTGTTCACCTTGCACATGCTGAGCTTCTGGTGGGAACTCGCCCGCTGGGTCGACTCCAGCATGCTCGACACCTTGTACAACCAGGTTTCGGCGTCCAATCAAGTGCTGTTATCGCTGCCCACATCCGGTTTTATGAATGGGACGGTCACAGCACAAGTGATCGAGTATGTGATGGGGGCGATGTTCATCGTGCTGCCGATGGTTTTTCTAGCCACCATGAGTTGGGCCGGATATAGCGTGGGCTCAGGCGTTGAAGGAATGCTCAGCAGGGGAACCCACGCAGCACAGACAGCGAGCTCTAACGGAACCTCTCAGTTGATGAGCGGTGCAAGAATTGTTTCGGGTAAATCGAGCTCAAAATAACCAAGAGTCTACTTCAGAGAACCCCATTTATCGTACCGCTCAGGCCAAGACGTTCTATGCATTGGATCATCGAGATCGTCAATACCTGGACTGTCTGAATCTTGAATTGGGATAGCTGCTAATACGACGATTGTGCACATCAGCACAAACAACCAGAAGCTAACAAAAAGAAATGCTCCGAGCAGAGCCAACTTCGCAGTCAGAAAACTCCCGCGTACAAGAAATTTACCTGCGGGCATTCCTGCCATCTCCGCACGTTCAGCGACGCGGGACTCAAACGCTTTTAACTTGTGATAATCACGCTTTACCGACATGCCACAGGCGTACGCCCAGCGGTGGGCACGTGAATTCTGAACAGGGTTCTGAGTCGGCATGGTCTCGCCCTCTTCTGAGCGTTTTCATGATTGAGACAGGAGTAACAGCCTACTACTGAAAACTGTCCGTGCTTGACCGTTTATCAGCTTGCCCAGCCAAAAAATCCTCACTGGAAGATAGAAGACGAACATCAGGACACAGCTTTTCTTCGGAGGTTGACCCGTATAAATCGCTCCGCTAAATACAAGGTACGGATCGCTGTTATCGACAGCTCCTTCCCAGGCAGCCAGAACCTTCAAGGCTACGTCACTTCGGTGATGGTTCTTCCCCAAGTGCGATTAGCGTTCGGTAGCTCGCACGGTCACCGTTTTACGGTGATGAACGCCTACTGCTCTTTTGAGCGTCTTCTGAGCTCCGCTCGCCAGGCAAACCTTCTTGTATTTCTTCAACCCACCGCGGGGAAATTATCTCCTGCACGGGACAGGTTTCTTCGCGTTTTCAACGGAGGCACACCATGTCCGACTCACTTACACCGGAAGCACTGAACACCCTACAGTTGCCCATTGTGTTCTCGCCTGGCGCGTGGCAACGCGCAGTACTGCTCGAGCACTCTGATCACGCTGAGAAGCTGCAGGTCGATCGGCTGACCAACGTATTGCGCGCAGCCTTCGAGGCACACCTGGCCTCTCCACACGAGCCCTATGTGCTGTTCGAGGTGGCCCACATCGCGTCAACGGGTCATCCACGCCAAAACCCGTTGCTGCAACTGAGCCTTAGCATGCTACTCGAGCCAGACCAGCCTAACGCCTTACTGATAGCTCTTGCAGGAGAGCACCAGCGCTAAGCGCAAATGGTTGTACTCGGCGCTCACACTCACATTCGGACGGTATGCAAGACCTGCATCAATCTGGCAAATCACCCAACCGGGGAACCCTCCCCGACGGGCAAGGCGTTCCTCCGTTTTCTCTCGAGGAAAATGCCATGCGCGATATCTACCAAGACGTAACTGACAAGATCGTTACCGCGTTAGACAAAGGCGTTGCCCCCTGGATCAAACCCTGGTCCTCAAGTGGCTCAGCTGACGTCAGTCATCACCAACCCTATCCCATTAACGCCGTCACACAGCGTCCCTATTCAGGCATCAATTTACCGTTGCTCTGGGCCGAGGCCCGATTGCAGGGGTTCACTCAAGATCGTTGGCTGACCTTCAATCAAGCCAAAAAAGCCGGTGGGCACATCCGTAAGGGTGAGCACAGCACTCAGGCAGTGCTCTACAAGCCGATGGAGCGCGAGGAACAGAATGAATCAGGCCAACCGGTCCTCGATGAAAACGGTCAGCCCAAGGTCGCTCACTTTGGCATTCTCAGGACGCATTTTCTGTTCAACATCGAGCAGACGGAGGGGCTTGAAACGTTCAACGAAACCTTGCTCGATACGGACCCGACCGATCCCTTCCTAGCCAGCAGTGCTGCGGAAAATCTGTTGTTAAGTTCGGGGGCACACATCGTTCATCGATCTGCCGACGAAGCCTTTTACCACCCGATCAGGGATCTCATCCAACTGCCGACAAAAGCGCAATTTCACGATGAAGGTGGGTACTACGCCACCGCACTGCACGAACTGACGCACTGGACCGGTCATTACGCTCGATTGCAGCGCGAAGGCGTGACCTCATTCTGTCCGTTCGGCTCGCCAGGTTACGCGTTTGAGGAGTTGATCGCCGAAATGGGTGCGGCGTTTTTATGTGCCTACACCGGTATACAGGGAGAGCTGAGGCACGAGGGCTACATCGACTCCTGGCTCAGCCTGCTCAAGGCAGACAAGCGCGCAATCTTTCGTGCCAGTGGCCACGCCCGAAGCGCCTCAGAGTATGTGCTCAACCTGGAGCAGCAACTGAAGCCCGTCGTGGATGACTCACTGTGCATGAACGATGGAGCTTAATTGTTACCTCACCACTGCAAACGCTTCACAGGGCCCAACGCGAGTTGAGCCCTTTTTTCTGCGCTCAGAAAAAAGCCCGGCACTGCGGGACTCTGACGCGAAGAACAACAGATGGGCAGCCCCGCAACATGTCATTCCGTATCCAGGTTCTGCGCCAGAAAATCCACCAGCTCGAGCGGACTACGGCTGTCGATCACTTTGTAGATCAGATCGCGTTTACTGCGTGGCAACTTCTTGACCACGCTCTTCGCCGAGGCCCTGACGGCTTCGTCGGTCCCATGGATACGTGCCGCGAGCAGCAGCACGAGCGTGGCGTCAGTGAGGTTCATGGCAAGACCTAGAAAATTTTCCTCGCAGTGTACCGACTCTTTTCTTTTCCATACCAGCCCTCAACAAAACGATGCCTAGCAGTATCCATATTCCGATTGCCGCACAAAGGGACACAAGCCAAAAGGATGGGTAAGGGTTGGAAGGGAATGGGGACTCAAGGGTAAGAGCTCTATCCGAAAAGGCTATAAAGCCACTGACCCAACCACTTCCCGGAGGTCACGATGCTCAGTCTGTTTCGCCCCAAAAGGCAGAAGCCCCCGCCGCCGACCGTGAGCGTCGCCGAAGGTTACCTGCCCATCGAGTCGGCCCACAGCTTGTTAGCCGCGGAACACCGCCGTCAGTTGCTCGATCGCATCTGGCAGTACACCGCCCTCTCTCACGCGCAGTTCACCCAGTTCTATTTAAATCCGATCCATCGCTACGCCGAACAGGTCCAGCAACTCCCGGCCAGCGAGAATCACCACCATGCGTATCTCGGCGGCATGCTCGACCATGGACTGGAACTGGTCGCTTGCAGTTTGAAACTGCGTCAGTCGTATCTGCTTCCCACCGGTGCCGCGCCTGAAGACCAAGCCGCCCAGACCGACGCCTGGTCCGCCGGCATCGCCTACGGTGCCCTGCTGCATGACATCGGCAAGATCGCCGTGGACCTGCAGGTCGAGCGTCAGGATGGCCGTCTTTGGCATCCTTGGCACGGCCCCCTGGATCAGCCCTACCGTTTTCGCTATGTCAAAGGCCGCGACTACCACCTGCACGGCGCCGCCGCAGGCTTGCTCTACACCCAAATTCTCGACCGACCTATCTTGGACTGGCTCAGTGGATTTCCATCCCTGTGGGCCTGCCTGCTGTATGTCCTGGCGGGCCAATACGAACGTGCCGGCGTGCTGGGAGAATTGGTCATTCAGGCCGACCGGGTCTCCACCGCACAGAACATCGGTGGCAACCCGAACAAGGCGCTGCAAGCGCCGATTCATTCGCTGCAACATCACTTGATCAGCGGACTGCGTCATCTGGTTCAGCACGAACTGAAACTCAACCAGCCAGGTGCCGCAGCATGGCTGACCCAGGACGCGCTGTGGCTCGTCAGCAAGACGGTCACGGACAAGCTGCGAGCCTATCTGCTGTCGCAATCGATTGAGGGCATTCCCTCGTCCAATATCGCGGTGTTCGACGAACTGCAGTCGCATGGGTTAGTCGAGTCTACCCCGGAAGGCAAAGCCATCTGGACCGCTCTCGTGACACAGGGAAACTGGAAGCAGAGCTTTACCTTTCTGCGCCTTCAGCCGGCGTTGATATGGGGGAACGAAGACCGCCCCGAGGCTTTCAGCGGAACGTTGAGCGTGGCAGCCGATGACCACTCGACTGACGCTCCGGCATCACCACCAGGGGCTAAGACTGCTAGTACAGGATCGCGTCAAAGCTCCTTTTTACCAGATCCCATAGCGATGGAAGATGCCGACTATCTCGGAACGCTACTGGATATGTTCGACTCGGCAGAACCTGAGGTTCGTGAAGAACCGTCAGAAAGCGCTCTCGGAATTTCAAATCCCACTTCGGACAACCCTGGCCAGGCATTCCTGAATTGGGTCAAGGAAGGCATCCTAAGCCACAAGCTGATCATCAACGAGAGCAAGGCCAAGGTGCACACCGTGAGCGGTTTGGTGTTTCTGGTAACACCGGGACTTTTCCAACGCTACGCGCAGGAGTTTCCTGGTATCTCTCAAGGGGCCGATCGAGAGATTGAAGAATGGCGTTGGGTGCAGAAGCAGTTTGAGAAGCTGAAGGTTCACAAAAAGCGAGACAACGGTCAGAACATCTGGGTATGCCAAGTGCAAGGCCCGAGGAAGAAAACCACCTTGAAGGGGTATCTGATTGAGGTGCCAAAGCTATTTTTTGAATTGCCCCCTCCCGATAATCCTTTTCTTAAAATCAAAAAAAATTAAATTTTCGAAGTGGCCCATATGTCGAAGATTGAGAGGCTACCAGCGGTTCGACGATGCTGTGGAATTTCAACTACCGCGAGCCGGTAACCAAAAACCGTATCAATATGGGGCTGGGCACGTACCCAGAGCTGTCACTAGCGAACGCCAGGAAAAAAGTGGTTGAAGCGCGCGAGCTGCTTGCACAAGGCATTGATCCCAAGGTGCAATGCAACGCACAGGACGAAGCCAAACGAGCGGAGACGGAACATACGTTCGAGAACGTGGCCACCGCCTGGTTCGAATTGAAGAAGGACTCCGTCACGCCGGCGTACACCGAAGACATTTGGCGTTCGCTCACGCTGCATGTATTTCCAGATCTAAAAACAACGCCGCTCTCGAAAATTACCGCACCGATGGTCATCGAACTGCTTCGCCCAATCGAGGCCAAAGGCAGCCTCGATACAGTGAAGTGACTGAGCCAACGGCTCAACGAAATCATGACCTACGGGGTAAACTCCGGGCTGATTTTCGCTAACCCCCTCAGTGGTATTCGTCCGAAGCGCTTACAACCGAGCTGACTACATCGAGCGTCGGCGTCCGATGATGGCTTGGTGGAGTGAGCACATCCAGAAAGCGGCCACTGGCAACCTGTCGGCATCTGCGATCAATCAAACCAGGGGCCACAACGTCGTGCCGATACGGTGAGCGCTCAAGGCCGCGGCGAACGTACTGCGCATCGCGGGTGTATTGGCCATGGTTGAAGAGGCCAGTGCGTTGGACAAAGGACACATCCAGCGCGCCTCCACGTTGATGGATTACTACCTGGCCGAGATCCAGCGCCTGACCGAACAGGAGCCAGACAATAGCCGACGCGAAGAGGCGGATCGGCTGTTGCGCTGGCTGGTGCAGAAAGGCTGGACCCACTTCAGCATCCGCGACGTCAATCGCAACGGTCCTCGTTTTGCCCGCAAGAGCGCTGACCATACCGCCTCTTTATTGGTCGTACTGATCACGCATCGCTGGCTGAGCAGTCGCGATGGAAGAACCTTCGAGGTACGCCATGTTCCGCCTCAATGACGCGGTGCGCCGCTACCAAGCGCAACATCAACCGCAGCCAGAATCGCGGCGTGTCGCCACCTCTGTCGCCACCCTGTCGCCACGCCCCAGGCCAGAAACGACGCGGGTTGTCGCCACTGTCGCCGCTATCGCCACACCACACCTGGAGCCTGCCAACATCGCCCTGCTGATCGAGCAACTGCGTGAGGAAGGGGCGCTGCTGCAACACCGGGAGAACGTCCTCCTGATCCGCCCGACACACTGGCAGCAGATGGACAGGCTCAGCCCCCACTGGAAAGCCTTGCTGCTCTTTCTGCAAACAAACGAAAACGGTGATGATGATGGCCTTGGTCGGTCTGCGTGAGGGTCGCAACTTTGGCTATGGCCGCCAGCTGAGCTACGCCGTCCCACAAGCACTCAAGGATCTGTTTGCCGGCGGCCACTTCGCCACGGTCAAAGCGTTGAATCTGGCGGTAGAGACGCATCACCAATCTCTTGAAACGCAATGGAACCGGTTGCGGCGGATTGTCGAGCAATGTCGGTACACAGTGTAGCGCAGCGACACCAACAGGCAGGCTGATCCCGAATTCCAGCAGAAAACCATGAATCTGGGTGGTCGCGACGGTGCGCTGGCTAATCAATGAATCGCGGACACAATGCAGGGCTGAAAGCGTTTGCTGCTCTGCGGTTTTGATCGAGCAGAAGCGCATGGTGGGGCGGCTCGCCGCCTCGCAAATCGCTTCGGCATCAATGAAGTCGTTTTTGTTGCCTTTGACGAAGGGTTTGCCGTACTGCGAGGCAATCAGCTTCACCTCATGGCCCAACGCACCGATCTGTCGAGCCAGCCAGAGGGCGCCGCCGCAAGACTCCATCACCACCGTGCAGGCCGGCAGTTGGGCCAATGTGCTGAGCAATTAGCCGCGGTTGGTTTTTTTGCGCAACACCTGATGACCTTTGGCGTCCTGGCCATGCAGGTGGAAACTGTGTTTGCCGATGTCGATACCGAGAAACGTCATCGTGTTCATGAGAGATCCTCCGCCGAAAACGAGAAAAGCCCTGCAAGCGTAAACCTGCAGGGCTTCTCGGTCAGGCTGACCATCTCATTAAACCTCGGGCGACTCAGACCACAGCTTCTACACGGGTTTCGGCGTCAGATGCAAAAGCCCAGCGGATTGTATGTGCTGTGTCAGCGGTCTCTTCTGAAACCATCGCATCTCTCCGGCTGCAGCTATGGCTGCCGAGTAGTGCAGTAATGACTTGCAAAGGGACTAATGAGACTCAATAGTCATAGCCCGCATCGCTCTTGCTCATGATACGGACACTATGTCCATAAGTTGACAAAATGTCATTATAAGCCCTACATTTCGTACTTATGCAAGATCCTCATTTCCGGTGTGCCGTAATGAACACTCATACGCGACTTATTGACCTACTCAACGAGACCTCCTGCCGATTCCGGCTTAACAACCATTCAGCCGCAGGTAAGTCATTCGAAGTGGCCGCCGCGAGGGGTACAGAAGTCGGACAAGGTGCCAAAGCCTTGGTGTGTTCAGCTATTTCATCCGAAGGCGATCGGAGCCTGCTGCTGGCAGTGATGCCAGCTGATCAAAAGCTCGACTACAAGCGGCTGGCCCTGGGCTTAGGTATGAAGAAGGTCAAGATAGCAGAGCGGTCAGTAGCTGAAGACGTCACTGGTTGTCAGATTGGCGCCATCCCGCCGTTTTACTTTGCTCCCAGCCTCGAACTAGTAGTGGATCCGGAACTGCTCATCCGATACTCGGAGATTGCATTCAATGCTGGAAGCCTGGAAACGTCGATGGTGCTCAGTTCCGAAGACTACATCCGGGTAGCGAAACCATTTCTTGTGAAGATGATTGAGCAAGCCTGACGTGCATATATTCTTCGATTGTGATGGAACGCTTGTGGATAGCGAATCCCTGGCGTACAGAACCTTTCAAGCGATCGCTGCGCAGCATCTGGGCCTGTACGTTAGCCTCGATATTTGGTGCGAGCAGCTATTGGGTCATAGTCGGAGTCATTGTTTGGAATTTCTCGAACAATGGTACGGAGATAGCTTGCCTGTAGAGTTCGCGCAACTACTCGCTCGTACGCTGCGCACGGCGTTGGAGACGGAGCTTCAACCCATTGCCTGTGCTGTAGACGCCCTTCGAGACATTCCATACCCCAAATATATTGTCTCGAATGCGAGCCAGGCACATGTTGACTTCGTGCTGGGCAAGGCAGGTATCGATCATTGTTTTTCCCGTGTATTCAGTGCAGACCAAGGGAAGCACGCGCCTAAACCAAAACCTGACGTATACCTCAATGCAATGGGGACGTTGCGTCTGAGCCCCATAGAGTGCGTCGTTGTGGAGGATTCCGTACCAGGCGTACTTTCCGCAAAGGCAGCCGGGCTCTTCACCATCGGGCTGTCAGCGCAGAGCAGCTACGCGCTGCTCAATGGCGCCGGAGCAAACATTGTCGTGCAGTCTATGAATGAACTTCCTTGGGCTCTTTCAACAAAGCTCAGACATCAGTTCTCGCACAGAAGTTGATTACAAGATCGAGTGTTGGCTGAAGCCTCTTTCGAAAATGACATCGCTCGCCGCTGTGAGTTTTATTCACAGTGGCTTTTCTGTTGATGGAAGACGTTACTCAACCACTAATACTGAAAGCCACGCACCAATTCTTGTAGTCGTGCAGCTTCCTGCTCGAAAGCCCGACATGCCAAAAGCGCAGCAGCGAGATTGTTGACGCTCTGCTGATTGAGGGAATTGATCTCGAAGATTTCCTTGTTCAGCGTCTCTACCACTGCAGTCTGTTCCTTCGTGGCCGCGGCCACCGACTGAATCTGGCTATCGATTCCGCTCATGAGGTGAGTGACGCTTCCTAATCTCATGCCTGCCTGCTCAGCTACCGTAACACTTTGCCTACTCTGCAGCTGGCTTTCCTGAATCAGTGCGACAGCATCATTGTCTGCAGCTCCTCGATCATCTGCTGAATCTGCTGGGCCGAGCTTTATGTCCTGCTCGCCAACGAACGTACTTCGTAAGCCACGACTGCGAATCCGCGGCCCGCTTCCCCAGCTCTTGCGGCCTCGATCGCGGCATTCAGGGCGAGTAGATTTGTTTGCTCAGAAATGCCCCTGATTACCTCCAGAATTTGCCCTATGTTCGCTGCTTTTCCATTCAGCGCTTCGATATGCGAGCAGCTGATACCGATCTTTGTAGAGAGCGCCTGCATGGACAACAGTGCCTGGGCAAGCACCGCTTGGCCTTCTTCTCCTTGCGCACGCGCTTGGCTCACTTCTCCTGAAGCATGGGCAGCATTATGGGCGATTTCTTGAGCTGCAGTACGCAGTTGATTAATCGCCGCAGCTACACCGTTGGTGCGTTGGACTTGAACATCGGATTGCTGCATTGAAGCTTGAGAGGCATCCACGACTCGCACAGTGCTGTCATTCAACCCAGCAGTGCTGCTGGCAACGCCGCAGATTGATGATTGCACGCGAGCGACAAACCTGTTAAATGCGCTAGCCAGGGCCCCAAACTCATCATAGGCATCGAACGGAAGTCGGCGTGTTAAATCCCCTCCCCCTCTGCAATGTCGTCCATCGTTGCGGTCAGTTCGCGCAATGGTTTGAGCAACACTTGAATGAGCAACCCCAACAACACGAGGATGATGGCTACCGCCAAGATGGTCGCGATGAACACCAGGTTCCGTGATTTGGTAACTGGGGGTAGTCTTTTTGCTGATCGATGCTCAGGCCGAGAAACCATTTGACCGACGGCAGGCCTGTCACGGGAATAAAGCTCACCATGCGTTCAATCCCGGCTTGGCGCGTTGTGCTGAATCCAGGTGCTAGCGTTGTGGTGTCCTTCTGGGAAAACGCTTTTAAGATCCTTGAGCGCCCACTATGGATGGCTGCTGACCAGGATCTTGCCATCTGAGTCGACCAGAAATGCTTCTCCCAAACCACCTACATCCAGGGAGGCGAGCATATCGATCAACGTGGTCAGATTCAGATCACCTGCTACAACCCCAACCTGGTGGCCATCTCGTTGCAATGGTGTCGAGATGGTCAATCCCGACTTGCCCGTCGAGGCGAATACATAGGGGGGTGTGATAGCCGTCGCGCCGGCTGAAGTGGCCGCGATGTACCAAGGTCGTTTGCGCGGGTCATAACCTGCGGCAGGAGTGTACGCGGGTCGGGCAGTGTAGGTGCCATTCGTTTCACCCAAGAAGGTCCGGTCGAAATTATTCGTGTAGACCGTCTGGCCAAGTACTTCGACAAGCACCGCTGGTGAGCTGTCTCGAGCCAGGACTTGGACTTCGCTTTCGATCAGTTTGACACGGGCGTCGAGCCAATAGGCGATATTGCTCGCCGTGACCTTCCCCGTCTCGCTCAGCGTAGCGCGCAAACTCTGATCGATTGCGTTGCGCTGCAGATAGGCGTTGAACACTGCAAACGCCGCAAGGGCAAGGCTGACAATTACGGCCGCAACCAGCAGTATCTTATGGCTGAATTTAAGCTGCTTGCTCATTCAAATCGAACTCCATGGCGACACCCAAGTGGGTTGTAAAAAAAGAGGAAGACTGGTGGGTGCGTGGGCCCGCCAAGTCTTCCTCAAAAAGGAACCGAGGCCGATTACCGGCGTTGGTCTTCGAAAAAGCTTTTGTTACCAGCCATACAGGCGGGCCCACTGTTCAATGCTTCCGTCTCGATGCACGGCGTCATAGTTAGGGAATTGCGCACCTGTTGCGCAGGCATGGTTCGGCAAGATGCGCAGGCGTGTACCGATTGGGTATTCCGACACGACATCAATGCCAGGCAAATCAAAAGACGCGATGCCGTGCTCCTGGTTTGCGCTTCGCAGCAGCAACCCTTCAACCGGCTCGTCCTCCAGGGTACAGACCACCCCATACCCGAAATCCTTCGTCTGGGATTGGGTACCGCGGTCACGGCTCATCGCCATCCATCCCGAATCCGTGATGATCCAGCCTTTTTCTCGCTGGTGGCCAATAACGGTTGTCAGTACGCTCAACGCCAGCTCAGAAAGAGTGCATACCCCAGTGTTGTGCATGACCAAATCGAAAAACACGTACACACCTGCGCGCAACTCGGTCACACCATTTAGATCAACGGCATTCAGCGCAGTTGGCGTTGAACCCACGCTGACCTCCGGGCACGGCAGCCCGGCTGCGCGAATGGCTTCGGCCGCTGCAACGCATTCACGGCGCTCTACTTCTGCGATTGCCCGCAGTGCCTCTGGGGTATTGAGCTTGTAGCTTTCTCCGGCATGCGTCATTACGCCTAACAGAGCGATTCCGCCATGGTGTAGCGCACTAGCTATTTCAACCAAGGCGGGGGCGTCACTACGGACTCCCGAACGGTGATGGTCACTGTCAATTTCGATGTACACGTCGAAACTGCAGTCTCGGCTTCGAGCAAACTCTACGATGGCCTGGGCACCAACGAGGCTATCAATGATGATCTTGAGTGAGCAGCCGGCGCTGCGTAATGCCCAGGCTTTGCTTAGCTTTGAGGGAGCGATAGCAACTGCATAAAGGATGTCCGATATGCCCTCTTTAAAAAATGTTTCAGCCTCCTTGAGCGTTGATACCGCGATGCCTGCCGCTCCCGCGGCTATCTGCGCTTGTACCACTTGCAGGCATTTCGAAGTCTTCACATGAGGACGCAAGCGGACCCCGAGCTGATCTGCCTGGAGTTGCATGCGAGTTATGTTGCTTTGCATACGGGCAATATCGATGAGTGCTGCTGGGGTGTTGAGAGTTTCGAGCATCGGGCTCACAGTCTGATCTCCAACTAGGTGAATGGATCTAGGAATCTACGTGCATTCGAAAATTATTGATTAACGCTTGGTAACTCTTACGTTAAGATTTACTACATGATTACCTTCCCAGACCTTCAATTGATCGCCACGATTTCTCGCTCGAAATCGCTGAGTGATGCAGCTCGAAATCTCCAGGTGTCACCACCTGCGCTCTCCATGCGGCTAAGAAGGCTCGAGGCGGATCTTGGCGTTCGACTGGCGAGTCGAGATGCCCGCTGTTTACGCCTGACAGAAGAAGGTGAGCGGCTCGCCGATGAAGGTCTGCGGCTGCTTGAACAGTTGGAAGAACTGTCGGATTCGATGGAGTCATCGGATGGTGACCTCCGAGGCAACATCAGACTTGCCGCGCCTTTTGGATTCGGCAGGCTACGCATAGCACCACTGATGGCCCGTTTCGCAAAACTGCACCCGTTGTTGAAACTGGAACTTGATCTGCGTGAGTCGCCTTGGACTGCTCGCCAGAACTGTGATGCCGTAATACAAATCGGCCCTATCAGCGACAGCTCCTGGATAGCCCAAACATTGGCGGCTAATGAGCGCTGGCTATGCGCTTCCCCCTCATACTTGAAGCAGCAAGGAATACCTCGGCACCCCGATGATCTTGGCAGGCACCGCTGCATCTCGATTCGCGAGAATGATGAACTTGCTACGGCCTGGTATACGCGTAAGGGGAGCCAGAAGGTCACTTTGCGCATATCGCCTGTTATGGTGACCAATGATGGAAGTGTGGCCCGCAGGTGGGCAGAGCAAGACTTAGGGCTCGTGCTTCGGTCTGAATGGGACGTCGCTGATGCAGTTGCCAGCGGCGCTCTAGTGCGGGTACTGGCTGACTGGCAATTCGAATCAGCCCCGATCCTGTTGCTCGTTCCAACCCGAAAACAACGTGCCAGAAAGCTGCAAGCGCTTTGCTCGTTCCTAAGCGATTCAATGGGCGCAGCAGGCCGACGTCTCCGTAGCTGAGCCTTCTCTGTTCTCTCAACCACCGCTTCAATGAAAGGCTGGATGATCTGAAACATGAAAAAAAGTACCCCTGAGCAACAAGCGCTAATCAGCCAACTCGAACAAATCGCCGAAGGGCTTAGTAAAACCTTCAGTCCGTTCTGCGAAGTTGTGCTTCATGATCTTCGCGATCCCAGCCATGCCATTCTTGCGATTCACAACAACCTCTCCGGCCGGCAAGAAGGTGACCCTGCAACCGAATTGGGGCTGGCCAGGATCGCCGATCCTGCCTACCCCCAAGTCATTGCCAACTACCCGAACCAGTTCAAGGATGGTCGGGCAGCTAAAAGCACATCCATCGGTATCAAGGATTCGACGGGGCGTTACGTCGCGGCCCTATGCATGAACATCGACCTGACTGTCTTCCGTGGTTTGCAGGTAACGCTTGAGCAGTTCGCATCCTTTGGCGGTGATCGGCCAGATGAGTCTCTGGAAGCAGCTACCGCGGACGCAATTCGTGCCCGGATCGATCAATTTGCGGCCAGGATCTCAACGACCCCGAGGGCGCTCAAAACTGCTGAGCGCCGTGCATTGCTGCAGGAGCTGAAGGATGCAGGCCAGTTGGAGGTTCGAAAGTCCATGGAAACGATAGCGTCCTATCTTGGCGTTTCGCGTACCACTGTCTATGCCGACATCAAGTAGCAAGGGATCAAAGGGGACATCCCTTGCTGCGCAGAATCGCGTTGAAGCGGTCAGGATCGAGGGTATTGTCCTCAATAGCCTTGATGATTGAAGCCTCGCGCTCAAGCAGCTCAACGCTGCGCTGATGCACCGTTTCGAACTGATTGGCGGATAAGCTCACTACGCCGTCTGAATCCCCAACCACCAAATCGCCCGGATTGACCACCAGGCCTGCGCAAGATACGGGGACGTTGATTTCCCCTGGGCCATCGGTACTCGGTCCCCGATGAACGCAACCGAGTGCATAAACTGGCATGCGGCCGTCCAGCCAGTCATCACTATCGCGCAGTGCGCCATTGACGATGATGCCAGCGATGCCTGCTTTAATTGCCATGGCCCGCATGATTCCACCGATGAGAGCTCGGGTCTGGTCGCCACTTCCGTCAATCACCAGGATGTCTCCCGGCTGAACGAGCTGAATCGCTTTCAAGGTCATCAGGTTGTCGCCGGGGCGAACCCGAACGGTCACTGCGGAGCCGATCATTGTGCCGCGACCGTGATAAGGTCGAAGTCCCAAGCCTCCCACATTGCGGCCAAGGCAATCGCTGATAATGGCAGTGGGTATGTTGCTGAACGCATCGATCCAGCGGGCTTCGACTCGACTAGGGATCGTGTTGATTGCGTAGCCTGATGGCCAACCTTTGGTTGAGGACACAGTTAACATTCGGCGCTCCAAGTTGGAAAAAGCTTTACACCTATCAGCGATCACTTACGACCGATTCGCGTCCTTCGCTACTGCCTCGATTTCCACCAGGTATCCGTGGTGAAGTTCAGGAACCGGCACTACGGCTCGAGCCGGACGGTGATCGCCGAGGACTTCTGCGTAGAGCTTGTCAAAGGCGGGCCAATGCTTGACTCCCGCGACATACACGGTGACTTTCACCAGGTCATCCGTCGTGCAGTCTGCAGCACTCAGAATTGCCAGGAGATTGTTCAAGGTGATTCGCGTCTGCTCGGTGAAATCGGCTTGCAGGTTGTGAGTGCCGTCAGGACTGACAGGCAATTGGCCCGAGATATAGAGCGTGCCCTGATGGGCGATAGCCTGCGAATAGTGCCCGGCAGGTTGAGAGGCACGTTCCGTCTTGATGATATTCATAGGGGTCTAGCCTCGACAGCGAACGGAAGCCAGCCATGCAGAGGCCGGCCCCGATTTGAATTTACTTGATGGAGGAAAATGCCTGCTGGACTTGGGCAGGATCGGTGATGCTATTTGCAACTAGCAGTTGGACGAGAATGCGCGACTTCTGTGGACTCAGATCCATCGAAGCAACAAAGCCGCTCTTCTGATCATCGATCTCAACGTCACGGTTCACATATCCATGAGCTACCCGTGTCGAACGCACTACCACAATGCCTTTCGCGGCAGCCTTCTCAAGCGCAACTAGTGCTTCCTTTGAGGCGTTGCCATCACCCAGGCCGGCCAGAACAATGCCCTTGGCCTTGTCAGCTATGGCATGTTCTATTTGATTGGTGTCCATGTTGCTGTGGCCATAGATGATCTCCACCCGTGGCAGATTGCCGTCTTGAGGCAAGCTCAGTGGTTTACTCAGTTCCACAGGACGCTGAATGAACCGAACATGTCCCATGTCCACATAACCTACCGTGCCAATGTGTGGCGATTGCATAGTCTGAAGACTGGTTGTGTCGGTCTTTGTGACGTCCCGTGCGCTCTCGATGGTGTCATTCATCGCCACCAATACCCCGCGCCCTGCGGACTGCTTGTCCGTTGCAACCTTCACAGCCTGGTAAATATTGGCGGGGCCATCAGCACCCAGCGCGGTCGACGGACGCATCGAGCCGACCAGTACCACAGGCTTGTCAGAAGCAAGTACTTGGTTGAGGAAGAATGCGGTTTCCTCCATGGTGTCCGTGCCATGAGTGATTACCACCGCATCGGCCTCCTTATGATCGAAGGCCTGCTTGATACGTTTCGCGAGTTTGAACCAGATAACATCATTCATATCTTGCGAACCGATATTGGAGACTTGCTCAGTGGAAATACGGGCCAAATCACCAATACCTTTTACCGAGTCGACCAGTTGCTGCGGAGTAATTACACCGGAGGTATAAGCCCCTTCATTCCGTCCGGTTGCGGCACCGGCAATTGTTCCACCGGTAGTCAAAATCAGTACTCGCGGCAAGCTGGCCTGGCTCACCGTAGATGGGTTATTCATGCCTTTCTCCTGCGCACCCGCATAATGCGGATATGCGAAACTACCAAAAATCAATGCTGCCAGTAGCGAGACTCGGAAGGTACGAGCGTACAACGAGTTGTTGTTCACACCTTGCAATTGGTTAGCACGCATGAAAATTGATCCTCTTTATTGTTATTGATCAAGCTGCTTGAGTTACAGTGCTGTGCTCTTCAGAGAGCTCCGCGACTTCACTATGTTTGCCAATGACAGCTGCTGCGACACCGCAACCGAATACGTTGGTTGCTGTACGAGCCATGTCCAGAATGGGATCAATTGCCAGGATCAGGAGCAGGCCGGACTCAGGCAGGCCGACCATGGGAAGCCCGGCAGCCAGCACCACCAGCGATCCACGAGCTACGCCAGCAGTACCTTTGCTGATGACGAGGAACGTCAGAAGAACCAGTACCTGGTGCATGAAGGTCATTTCGATGTTGTAGGCCTGGGCTAAGAACATGACGATGAAGGCCTGATACATCATCGAGCCGTCGAGGTTGAATGAGTAACCCAAAGGCAGGACGAAGCTGCTAACTCGCTTGTTAGTACCAAAGGCTTCCAGGGCAGCAATGTTGCGAGGATAGGCGGCTTCGCTGCTCGCGGTGGAAAATGCGATCAGCACTGGTTCACGCAAGTGTTTGAGCAATACCTTGAAGCGTTGACCCAGACCGATGTAACCGGCAGTGCAGATCAGCGACCAGAGAATGGCGAGTCCGAGGAAAAACTCGGCCACCAACTTGCCGAAGCTTACAACCATGTCCAGGCCGTGTACGGCAATAGTCGACGTGATGGCGGCTGCCACAGCCAGAGGAGCTACGCACATAACGTAGTCGGTCACTCGGAACATCACGCTGGCCACTTCATCCAGGATTTCAATAATCTTGGTATTGCCGGTTTGCCGCTTCACGAATGCCAAGGCGCAACCGAAGAAAATTGAGAACACAACGATCTGGAGCACTTCGTTGTTGCCCATCGCTTCGATGATGCTCTTGGGGAAAACGTGCGAAAGGAAGCCAGCGAGGCTGAATGCCGCAGTATTGAGGCCTGTCGAGCCTGTAGGCTGATTATCCACCCTCATGTTAAGGCCAACGCCTGGCTCGAAAATATTAGCCAACACCAAGCCAATGCCCAAGGATGCTACCGAGGCTACGAGAAACCAGCTGATTGCCTTGAAGCCAACCCGGCCGACAGAGCCACCACCAGCCATACTGGCTACACCTCCTGCCAATGTGGCCAGGACCAGCGGTGCGATAACCATTTTGATCAGGCGCAGAAATACGTCAGTGACCATGTTCAGGTATCCCGACAAGGTTTTAATCGAGTCAGAATCAAGTTGCGAATGCAATACAGCGCCTAGCGCTAGGCCGATAACCATTGCGGAAATAATGGCGCGGAGCAGGATGCGGCTTTTCATATCCACCTCATTTTTATAAAACCAGAATTGTTTTTATCTGGCATGTTGTTAGGTAGTAATCGTAAAAATTGAACGCAGGAATCCCAGCCAGGCAACTTTGCGTCGCCCGGCTATAACTAGTGCGTACTAGTTATTCGATCGCTTATTGGCAGTCAGGTCAGAATCAGCCTTGCGTACTTCTCGGTATCTACATTACCGCCAGTGATGATGACTCCAACTTTCAAACCTTTGATTTTTTCCTTAAGCTTGCGCACGGCAGCAATACCCAAACAGCCAGTCGGTTCAACGACAATTTTCATGCGTTGAGCAAAGAACTTCATGCCTTCAATGAGTTCTTCATCCGTGACCGTTACGATTTCGTTGACACCATCCAGAATGATCGGGAAGGTGTACTTGCCCAGATGCTGGGTCTGGGCACCGTCTGCGATCGTGTCTGGAGTATCGATATGCACGAGCTCTCCGGACTGGAAAGAGCGCTGACCGTCATTACCAGCCTCCGGTTCTACACCATAGATCACGCAATCTGGGGAGAGCGCACGCACGGAGAGGCTGGTACCGGAAAGCATGCCCCCACCACCAAGCCCCACAAACAATGCATCCAGGTTGCCAACTGATTCGATCAGTTCCTTAGCTGCAGTACCCTGACCGGACAGGACATCGGGGTGATCGTAGGACGGAATAAGCGTCATGCCCTTTTCTTCGGCCAAGGCCCGCCCAATGGCTTCGCGGTCCTGAGTGTAGCGATCGTAAAATACTACAGTGGCCCCGTAGCCTTGGGTTGCCGCAACCTTCGCTGCCGGCGCGTCAGTCGGCATGACAATGGTCGCAGGCATGTTGAGCAATTTCGCAGCCAAGGCGATGCCTTGAGCATGGTTGCCAGATGAGAAGGCGACCACACCCGCTTTGCGCTGTGCTTCGCTGAATTTGGCCAACGAGTTGTAAGCACCGCGGAACTTGAAGGAGCCTGTCCGCTGAAAGTTTTCGCATTTGAAAAAGACCTCTGCCCCTACTTCTTCATTGAAGCTGCGGGAAGTGAGAACAGGGGTAAGGTTCGCGACTGGCTTGATGCGTTCGGCTGCCGCCTGTACATCGCTATAGGATGGGAGGGTGAGAGATTCCACGACGCTGTCCTCTTGTATGGTTACCAAGGCCACGAAATATCGTGTCCAACACTTTGTAGCTTCGCTTGCTGATACAACAAGCGCGCAACAGTCAGGTCCTGCAACGCCAGGCCCGTCATGTCGAATACCGTGATTTCATCAGTGCGCCGTGAAACGGTTGCCTTACCAGTTAGCAGGTCACCAATTTCCGTGACCACGATCCCTTCATGCCATTGGCATTCACCAATTTGAGTTGCTTGCGAGTAGTCGTCGACGACCACCCTGGCGACATTCAATAACCCCGCCGGCAACTCCCTTTTGCCCTTAGTATCTGCACCAACGCAGTTCAGATGCGTACCCGGTCGAACGGATGCCGCATCGAACAATGAACCACCACCAGGCGTTGCAGTGATTACGACATCACTGATCTTCACCGCGCCGTCAGCGTGTGTGCTGTGAGTGATGCGGTATCGGTCGCAGAATCGCGACTCGAAGTGAGCATCTGTGCTGCCGTTCGCCGTGAGGTAGATCACCTCGCGCAAGCTCGGTAACACTTTCAGCGCATAGTCCAGTTGAATAGATGCCTGAACGCCGGTACCGAATACGCATACACGATGACTATCGGGCCGAGCTAACAGCTCCAAACCGACAGCACCTGCGGCCCCTGTACGCAGGGTGGTTACAGTGTTGCCGTCGATTACACAGAGCGGACGCCCCGTTACCGGGTCTATCAACATGATCGTTGCCTGGTGCGGCTCACCATCCTGATTTCTATTGGCAGGCCAAAAGCCGGCAGCCTTGAAACCCAAGACTCCCTCACCACTGATCCCGCCCGACTTGATTCCGAAAATACCGCCAGTGGACAAAGCCTGTCTGACCACGGGAAACACCTGACCTTCATCCTTGCTGTGCAGGATGAACGCCTCTTTTACCGCCTCCAGGATCCGATCAGGGCGAATGAGGTTATCAACATGATCCCTGTCCAAAAGCTTCAAAACGCTGTGCTTCTGCATTGTTGTAAGGTCCTGCAAACGGTATTGAGCTAGATTTCTTACAGATTATCCATATCCGGACGTTTTGTAAACATAACAAGCGAGACTTATCTGATGTATAACGCGGACCTGAGGCAATCAAAAGGCGCAGGTGCTGAGTAGGCCGCCGAAGTGTCTGGATCGCCGGAGCTGGGATTTGGTATATGGATTTCAAACGACCTTAAGGCGGAGCAGATTTGAGCGGTCAACCTTAAGAAACTGATGAGTGGTCAGCGCCTAACTGCCACAAGCGTACGACGAAAACTTTCCAACCCTGTCGCACTGTCAATGCTGCCATGAGTCCATTCATTGCCAATCATGGTCACGAATCGTGCTGGTCAGATCGAAGGCAAGCGGGCGTTAAGTGGAGTGCAGTATTCCAATTGGTATTCCAAAAAAACTCAAATAGTTATTAGCGTTATAAATCAATAACTTAATGAAACGATTCAAATTACCCGACCGCTTTCGATCCTCGCCACTCATGGCCTGATCATCGTCGACAAAGCGCCCGGCGACGAAGGACTCCAGGTGAAGAACCAGTACATCATGCGCGGAAAGCTCGTGCGAGAAAGTATGCCCGCTTGAGCTCAAGTAGCCCGTGACTTCTGGTGTAGGTGTGGTGCGAGTTGCTCTGTCCCCCTGCCGCCGGCTCGATAGCGGATCCAATTAGCGCGCCTTACATCTCAATTGCTGCAGCGAGCGCGCCAGCGCCATCCCACACGGGGTAAGGGAGCCCTTTCACCTTCTTGTCCTCGACGAGGAAGGCCAGGCTATAGCGCGCGCGGGTGATCGCGACGTATAGCTTGTTTCGCGACTCCTCCGTTTTATCCTTGTCGAACACCTTGGCATTCCCGCCAACGAACTTCAGATGTTTATCTGGCAGGATCACGAGCACTCGATCAAAGCCTAAGCCCTTGCAGGAACCGAACGTGTAACAGATAAGGTTGCCCGGGAGATATCCAGCGCCGGTAGTTGACGACCAGCGCAGTACTTGGGGCTGAAAGGCTGCTAGGTAATCGCTCACCTGAGACTGCTTCACGATGAAGGTGCCATGGTGGTGCGATATCTCGTCTGGCACTTTCTCGACGCCCGATACTGTTTTGTCATACAGCCCCGGGTGGATCGTGTCGGAGAGGTCGCAGATTTCCTGGACGCACCTGCGATTTTTCGGCATCGAATGCTTTTCGAACTTCATTTTCTCGACGAAGTAATCGACCTTCTGCTGAGGCGTCTGCGGAGCCTTATGGCCGAACGTCGTGGTGTAGATTGTCTGTCGAAAGTCGCCCACACAACAGATCGAGTCGACCATGACCTTGTTGAGTGATTTGATCACGTCGTAGTCCCAACCGACCAAATCCTGTACTTCATCAAAAAAGACCCTTTGATAAATTTCCTTTAACCGCTTAGCCGGGGCATTTTTGGATAGCTTCGCAATGAGGGCCGCAAGCTTTGCCAACAATCCGGAGTACGCCTTGGTTTTGCAGGACGTCAGGTAATGCAGCGGATTAATCGTGCCGTCTTCTGATTTTTCAGCTCTGCCATCAATGTAGTAGGTTGTACCTGGTATCAAGTGAGGGTTGTTCTCAGTGAACGAGATGGTCGTGATCCGATCTGGAAATACCTCGCTCTGATAGGGACGTACCATATCTTCCAGGTAAAAAGAGAACAGCCCCTTGACGACGAAGTGCTCACAGCTGGCACCGTACAGTTCGACAAAACGAGCGCGCAGCTCTGCCTGATTATTGGTCGTGTAGGTGACTACAAGCACCCGCCCACCACCCTTGATAACCTCAATGGCGTCAGTAATGATCTTGTGCGTTTTCCCTGACCCGGCGCCAGCAACCCAGAGTTCGTTAGGCAAAATCGAGCACCTCGTCCAGGAAGACTGGGTACTTGAAGTCCAGGGCGCCATCGAACAGTTTGACCGCCGAATCGACCTTTCGAGCGCCTTTACCGTTGCCCTTTACGCTTTTGAACCAACGGATCAGATTCTCCCTTCGATCCTCCAGAGTGACCTCTGTATTGTAAATATTGAAGGTTTCCGTCGACAAGACTTCCTTCGCGAAAGCGTCAAGGGTCTTGATGTCAATTGCGTTGGCATAAATCATCGCAGGCTCAAGCGAAAATTCGGCGTTGTTCATCGACGAGAACAGCTGGATGTTAGGGAACGCCGCGTATTCCAGACGTCCTTGCACAACGTTACCGTTATAGTCGCCATCATTATCCCTGAGCACATGGATCTTGGTGCCGATCTCCTTGCCCACCTCGATGAACGTCTTGAACCCCACACCGCGCACCACGATGATATCGATCCCGTCCTGCTCAGGCAGTCGGTTATGTTTTCGCTGGTAGATTTTCTTGAGCACCAGTTCATCTGACGGCCCCTCGACCAGGATGACCTTGCCCGACAGTGCCACCCGCAAGGTGTCGTAGCCAGGGAGACGCTTGAGGGTCTTTACCACTTTGGGGTCTAGCGTGTGCAGCCTTTTGTACCCTGACTGCACAAGGCAAATCTTGTCGATACTCAGCTTGTTCAACACATACGAGCTGTGGGTGGTCAGGAACAGCTGCTTGTCGCCCCGCTGGGTTTCGATGTAGTGCACCAGCTTGTTCAGATTGGTGTGAGACAGATGGTTTTCGGGCTCCTCCATCATCACCAGATCGATGTCGTGGGATTTGTTCTGAATGGCCAGTTTGATCTGCACATTGCTCTGTTCACCCTTGCCGATGAAGTGAAACGGCACATCATCGACCTCAAGCTGCAGGCCGGTCTGGATGGAACCTGCTGGTAACGTACTTGCTGCAATGGTGAGCTTGCTATCAGTGATGAGGTGATCCGAATCAAGGCTGGCGTTAATCGTCTTGACCTCCCCGGAGTTGTTGAACACCTGCAGGTTTTCACGATAATTGAGGGTCAGCTTGACGAGCTCTTCCTTCGCCAACGCAGTGTTGAGGATGCTCGATATGTACTGGTTCTTCCCCATGGTGGGGTGGATGCGTGTGGGGTCGATGTACAGCGCCTTGAACTTCTTGGCTATCGGCTTTATCGGGTTCCAGCCGAAATCGAGCCATTCCACCTTATAGAACTCGATCGGAATGCTGGTGATGTTCGGCTTGGTCAGCAGGTGGCTCTCGTACACAGCCTCCAGCGACGGGTCGAAACAGGCTTGTACCACGACGCCCTGGGCGTCAGCCTTGAGGCTGTTGTTCGAGCCTCGGTACTCAGGCACACCGTCAATGTAGGCCTCAATGACCAGACTGGGCAGGTGCTTGGAGCTCAAGTCGGAGGCGAGAAACCGAGTGACTGCGTCTTGATTGAAAAGATCAGGGGAGAATTCGCCGTTGAAGGGCCGTCCGCGATGGTTGTAATTGAGCACAATTTCCATTGCTTCCAGGATTGTGCTTTTACCGGCATTGTTGTCGCCGACGAAAATATTGACGTCGTCATTGAACTCTAGAAGTTCGTCGCGGAATTTTTTGAAGTTGATCAGCTTGATCGATTTAACGTGCACTCTAAATCCCTCTAGACATCGTCGTGATGGCGCATCGCCACGGCGATTGAACGGTACCTTGGGTAGCGCCGGCTGTCCATATGACGAATGGGGTAGTGGTCTAATGAAACCGGGAGGCATGTAGGTCACGAGTGCGTAGTCGAAAGACGCAATTCCTACCTCCATCACCATTTTGGTTCGAGCGTGTAAGCCATTTCCGCTCGCTCAACTTAACGATCGTTGCGCAGATTCACATGCGTTCACCATACCGGCTATCTAGCCCTTGTCCGGCTATGGCTGCCAGAAGGGTACGCCTCTCACGATTGGTACCCCGCACCTTGCGGTGCCTTGTTACATTGTCGAAAGCGCTCTTGATTCAGCCTTCTAGATTCACCCGGTGACACGGGTGGTTCCCGCAGAGGAGAACAACTTCATTAAGCGACTTCGTGTCGCACTTCGACTGCGTTGTTATCTATGGGCACAGCGCCATCCTCGGCATAGCGAGTCAGTGCAGCCCAGCGCTTGAGGCTGTAATCCAGAGCTTTGGCGATAGCCGAACCTTAGGGCACAAGATCGCGCGGGGCCAACATCCAGATATGCAGTGCGCTGAGGATGGGTGCCGCTTTTTCCTGGCGTATTCGCCAGCGATCTTCGTTGGTCATCCGCTCGTCGTTCTCAAACTAAAAGCCCCCCCCTAACCGGCAGTCTGCCTGTAAGGAGGGTCCATGTAGTGGAAGGTATAGGCGTGGTCGTATCGTTCGGCGCATTCAAGCCAGAATAAGTTTTCGACGTAGATGCCGGACTGGCGCTGCCAGGCAGCCGAGAGGATTTCCTCGATACGCAATAGGTTAATGGCCAGGCCGGTGGTGGCGGTGCCGAATGTGTGCCCGGTGACCTTGGCCGGCGAAGGTATGATGCTGCAGGTAGAAAAATCGCGCGGCGCGTTGGATGTCGGTGAGGGTTTCGAGGCGGGTCATCTTCTTACTTACACCAAAACTCACGCGAAGGAGTGCCAAAGATATCGCTAGCTCACTCGAAGCTACCTAGATCCAGAGTATCCGTGGGAGTAAATGTGGGAGTATTTTTTCATACATGAAAAAGCCCAACCGGTGAAGATTGGGCCAAGTCATTGAAAAATATGGTCGGGACGGAGTGATTCGAACACTCGACCCCTAGCACCCCATGCTAGTGCGCTACCGGACTGCGCTACGCCCCGACTAGGCGTGTTACTGGGTTCGCTTCTTAACGAAGCGAACCGGAATATACCGCAAGCTTTTGAAATGTGGAAGTATTTTTAAAGCCGAAGTTATTTCTTCAAAACCACCAGCACATCTTCGAGTTCGGAGATCATCTGGCGGATCATTTGCTTGTATTGGGTGGTGTCGTCTCTGGCTTCATCACCGGACATGCGCTGGCGCGCGCCGCTGATGGTGAACCCCTGGTCGTACAGCAATGCGCGGATCTGTCGGATCATCAGCACATCCTGGCGCTGATAATACCGACGGTTCCCGGTGCGTTTGACGGGGTTGAGTTGAGGAAACTCCTGCTCCCAATAGCGCAGCACGTGCGGTTTTACCGCACAGAGCTCGCTGACTTCACCAATGGTGAAGTAGCGTTTGCCTGGGATGACGGGTAGCTCGTCGTTATGACTTGGTTCCAGCATAAGCCTCAACTCGGGCCTTCAACTTCTGCCCTGGACGAAAGGTGACCACACGGCGAGCCGTGATCGGGATTTCTTCTCCCGTTTTTGGATTGCGGCCCGGCCGCTGGCGTTTGTCCCGCAGGTCAAAATTGCCGAAACCGGACAATTTGACCTGTTCGTTGTCTTCCAGAGCGTGTCTGATCTCTTCAAAAAACAGCTCGACCAATTCCTTGGCCTCGCGTTTGTTCAGACCCAACTCTTCGTACAGACGTTCCGCCATCTCAGCTTTCGTCAAAGCCCCCATACGTCACTTCCTTAACGTGGCGTTTAACCTTTGTTCGAGCGAGGTGAGGATATTTTGTGTCGTAGTGTTCACCTCATCGTCATTAAGAGTGCGCGATGGATGCTGCCAGGTCAAGCCAACTGCAAGGCTTTTTCTATGCGGATCAATGCCTTTACCCTGATAGACGTCAAATAGCCTGAGGTCTGTCAGCCATTCCCCTGCATTTTCACGGATTACATCCAGAACGGCAGTGGCGGCCACTTCACGGTCGGCGATCAGGGCCAGGTCGCGGCGCACTTCAGGGAAGCGCGACAGCTCGCTGAATTTTGGCATTTTGCCAGAAGCCACTTCGGCCAGGACCAGTTCGAACACAAAGACCGGACGGTCAAGGCCGAGGGTTTTCGACAGCTCAGGGTGAATAGCACCGACGAAGCCAACCAGGCGACCTTCGCGCTCAATGCGCGCCGTCTGGCCTGGATGCAATGCCGGGTGAGTGCCCGGCACGAAAGTGAAGGCATCCAGCGCACCGGCAAAACCCAGTACCGCTTCCACGTCGGCCTTGACGTCGAAGAAGTCGACGGCGTCGCGACCCTGCGCCCAACCTTCAGGCAGGCGGCTGCCGCAGACCACGCCGGCCAGCATCGGCTCTTGCTTCAGGTCGCCAAGCTGGCCGACAAAACGCAGGCCGCTTTCAAACATGCGCACGCGGTCTTGCTGGCGGTTCAAGTTGTGGGAAAGCGCTTTCACCAGGCCAGGCCACAACGACGAGCGCATGGCGGCCATGTCGTTCGAAATCGGGTTGGCCAGCAACAGCGGCTCGACGCCAGGGTTGAACAGTTCGAACTGCTTGGGATCGATGAAGCTGTAAGTCACGGCTTCCTGGTAACCACGGGCCACCAGCAGACGACGCAGCTCAGGCAGATGCGCACGCGCCTCGGCCTTTGGCTGTGGCGCCAGGCGCGCTTGCGGGTAACGAACCGGCAGACGGTTGTAGCCGTAGAGGCGCGCCAGCTCTTCGATCAGGTCGACTTCCAGGCTGATGTCGAAGCGATGGCTGGGTACTGCAACGCTCCATTGCCCTTCCCCGGCTGCGGTAATACCCAAACCGAGGGCCGACAACAGTTGCTCGATTTCAGCCGGCTCGATCACCAGTCCGAGCATTTGCTCAACGCTTTTGGCACGCAAAGTGATCGGCGCAATGGACGGCAAGTACTGCTCGTTGACAGTCTCGGTGATCGGCCCGGCTTCGCCGCCGGTGATTTCCAGCAACAGGCCGGTGGCACGCTCCATGGCTTCACGGGCGAGCTTCCAGTCCACGCCACGCTCGTAGCGGTGCGAGGCATCGGTGTGCAGGCCGTAGGAACGGGCCTTGCCGGCGATGGCGATCTGGTCGAAGAACGCGCTTTCAAGGAATACGTCGCGGGTGGTCGCGGACACACCGCTGTGCTCGCCCCCCATCACGCCCGCAATCGCCAGGGCGCGGGAGTGGTCGGCGATGACCAGGGTGTCGGCACGCAGGCTGACCTCCTGACCATCGAGCAGCACCAGCTTTTCGCCTTCTTCAGCCATGCGCACGCGGATGCCGCCGTTGATCTCGGCAAGGTCGAACGCGTGCAACGGCTGCCCCAGCTCCAGCATCACGTAGTTGGTGATGTCGACGGCGGCGTCGATGCTGCGCACATCGGCGCGACGCAGGCGCTCGACCATCCACAGCGGCGCTGGCTTGGACAGGTCGACGTTGCGGATCACACGGCCCAGGTAACGCGGGCAGGCGTGTGGCGCCAGGACTTCAATCGGGCGTACTTCGTCGTGCGCCGCGGGCACGGCAGCGACGACAGGACGGCTGACCGGGACGTTGTACAGCGCGCCCACTTCACGGGCCAGTCCGGCCAGGGACAGGCAGTCGCCACGGTTCGGGGTCAGGTCGACCTCGATGCTGGCGTCTTCCAGCTCCAAGTAGACGCGGATGTCCTGGCCCACTGGCGCGTCGGCCGGCAGCTCCATCAGGCCATCATTGCCCTCGCCCACCTGCAGTTCAGCCTGGGAGCACAACATGCCGTTGGACTCGACGCCACGCAGCTTGGCCTTCTTGATCTTGAAGTCGCCCGGCAGCTCGGCACCGATCATGGCGAACGGGATCTTCAGGCCCGGGCGCACATTTGGTGCTCCGCATACGACCTGGAAGGTTTCGGCGCCGTTGCTGACTTGGCACACACGCAATTTATCGGCATCCGGGTGCTGTTCGGTGCTCAGCACCTCGCCCACCACAACGCCACTGAAAACACCGGCGGCCGGCGTGACGCTATCGAC
This sequence comes from Pseudomonas cedrina subsp. cedrina, assembly GCF_001983175.1. Lineage (GTDB taxonomy): Bacteria > Pseudomonadota > Gammaproteobacteria > Pseudomonadales > Pseudomonadaceae > Aquipseudomonas > Aquipseudomonas cedrina. Next base: position 144,018 of record NZ_MNPW01000011.1, on the reverse strand, counting down.
CTCAAGACCGGCCATCGACAGACGAGCAACCAGCTCGTCGCGACCTACCTGCGGGCTTACCCAGCCACGCAGCCATTGTTCACTGAATTTCATCCTGCTCTCCTAAAGATTCGTTACGACTAGCGAAATTGCGCGAGGAACCGCAAGTCGTTGTCGAAGAACAGACGCAAGTCGTTCACGCCGTAACGCAGCATGGCCAGACGCTCAACGCCCATGCCGAAGGCAAAGCCCGAGAACTCTTCCGGATCGATGCCGGACATGCGCAGTACGTTGGGGTGAACCATGCCGCAGCCCATCACTTCCAGCCAGCCGGTCTGTTTGCAGACGCGGCAGCCTTTACCGCTGCACATCACGCATTCCATGTCGACTTCAGCGGACGGCTCGGTGAACGGGAAGAACGATGGACGGAAACGCACCGCCAGCTCCTTCTCGAAGAACACCCGCAGGAATTCCTCGATGGTGCCCTTGAGGTCGGCGAAGTTGATATCGCGATCCACCAGCAGGCCTTCCACCTGATGGAACATCGGCGAGTGGGTGATATCGGAGTCGCTGCGGTACACACGGCCTGGGCAGACAATGCGGATCGGCGGCTTGTTCGCTTCCATGGTGCGGACCTGTACCGGCGAGGTATGGGTGCGCAACAACATGTTCGCGTTGAAATAGAAGGTGTCGTGCATCGACCGGGCCGGGTGGTGGCCTGGGATGTTGAGCGCCTCGAAGTTGTGGTAGTCGTCTTCGACCTCAGGGCCTTCGGCAATGCCGTAGCCGATATGGGTGAAGAACTGCTCGATACGTTCCAGAGTCCGGGTAATCGGATGCAGGCCGCCCGAGGCCTGGCCACGGCCAGGCAGGGTTACGTCAATGGACTCGGCGGCGAGCTTGGCCGCAAGATCAGCCTCCTCGAGCGACGCCTTGCGCGCATTGAGCACCTCTGTGACACGCTCCTTGGCGACGTTGATCAGCGCACCGACTTGCGGACGCTCTTCAGGCGGCAAATTCCCCAGGGTCTTCATCACCTGAGTCAATTCGCCCTTCTTGCCAAGGTAGTGAACCCGGATTTGCTCCAGGGCATTGATATCTTCAGCGCTTTGCACAGCCTCAAGAGCTTGGGCAACGAGCGCGTCCAGGTTTTCCATGTACAGACTCCAGATACAAAATAGGGGAAGAGCTTGAAGGCTCTTCCCCTATTTATGACGTTTACCACCGTGGGCTGCAGCAGCAGCCCAGGATGACTGTCGGGGGTACTTAAGCCAAGGTGGCTTTAGCTTTCTCGACAATCGCAGCAAACACCGCTTTTTCGTTCACGGCCAGTTCAGCCAGAACCTTACGGTCGATTTCGATGGACGCTTTTTTCAGGCCAGCGATGAAACGGCTGTAGGACAGACCGTTAACACGTGCACCAGCATTGATACGAGCGATCCACAGAGCGCGGAACTGACGTTTTTTCTGACGACGGTCGCGGTAGGCGTATTGGCCTGCCTTGATTACCGCTTGCTTGGCAACACGGAATACGCGTGAACGCGCGCCGTAGTAGCCTTTAGCAAGTTTCAGAATTTTTTTGTGACGCTTACGGGCCATGACGCCACGCTTTACACGAGCCATGAGTTACTTCCTCTATTCTTGAACCAAAATTAACGAAGGCGCAGCATGCGCTCGACTTTTGCCACGTCAGACGGATGCAGCAAGCTGCTACCGCGCAGTTGACGCTTACGCTTGGTCGACATTTTGGTCAGGATGTGGCTCTTGAAAGCGTGCTTATGCTTGATGCCGTTAGCAGTTTTCAGAAACCGCTTAGCAGCACCACTTTTAGTTTTCATCTTTGGCATGTTCGGTACTCCGCATTCAGTTGATAAACATAATCAGAAGGCCTGCCGTGCCCTGTTGATTACTTCTTCTTTTTCGGGGCGATGACCATAATAAGCTGGCGTCCTTCCATCTTAGGATGCTGTTCGACCGAACCGTACTCGAGCAGGTCAGCTTCAACCCGCTTGAGGAGTTCCATCCCCAGCTCCTGGTGGGCCATCTCACGGCCGCGGAATCGCAAGGATACCTTGGCCCTGTCCCCATCACTCAGGAAACGTACCAGGTTGCGCAGTTTTACCTGGTAATCCCCTTCCTCCGTCCCTGGACGAAACTTGATTTCTTTTACTTGAATCTGCTTCTGGTTCTTCTTCGCTGCGGCAACCTGCTTCTTCTTTTCGAAGATAGATTTGCCGTAGTCCATCACCCGACAAACAGGTGGGATTGCATCGGCGGAGATTTCCACCAGGTCCAGCTTGGACTCTTCTGCAATACGAAGCGCTTCATCAATCGAGACGATGCCAATCTGCTCGCCATCAGCGCCAATTAACCGAACCTCGCGTGCCGAGATATTCTCGTTGATCGGGGCTTTCGGTGCAGCTCGTTTATCTTGTCTCATTTCACGCTTAATAATAATTACTCCGAATCTGGGCGACCACGCCGGGAAACCGCTTGCGCGAGGAACTCAGCGAACTGGGCGACGGGCATCGAGCCCAGGTCAGCACCTTCACGAGTACGCACAGCGACAGTCTGCATCTCGACTTCCCGATCTCCGATAACCAAGAGATAGGGAACCTTGAGCAAGGTATGCTCGCGGATTTTAAAGCCGATCTTTTCATTTCTCAAGTCGGACTTGGCACGAAACCCGCTTTCGTTGAGAGTTTTTTCAACTTCAGCGGCAAAATCTGCCTGTTTATCAGTGATATTCATGATCACTGCCTGGGTCGGAGCCAACCATGCAGGGAATGCACCCTCGTAGTGCTCGATCAGGATCCCGACGAACCGTTCGAACGAGCCAAGGATCGCCCGGTGCAGCATAACCGGGTGTTTACGGCTGTTGTCTTCGGAGACGTATTCGGCTCCCAGACGGATCGGCAGGTTAAAATCGAGCTGCAGGGTACCACACTGCCAGACGCGGCCAAGGCAATCTTTCAGTGAGAACTCGATTTTCGGACCGTAAAACGCGCCCTCACCCGGCTGCAGATCGTACGCAAGGCCCGCACTGTCGAGCGCAGCGGCCAATGCAGCTTCGGCGCGATCCCACAGTTCGTCGGAGCCCACGCGTTTTTCCGGACGAGTGGACAGCTTCATCTCGACTTCGGTAAAGCCGAAATCGCGATAAACGTCCATGGTCAATTTGATGAACGCGGCGGATTCGGCCTGCATCTGCTCTTCGGTGCAGAAGATATGCGCGTCGTCCTGGGTAAAGCCGCGCACACGCATGATGCCGTGCAGCGCACCCGACGGCTCATTGCGATGGCAGGCACCGAACTCGGCCAGGCGCAGCGGCAACTCGCGGTAGCTTTTCAGGCCCTGGTTGAACACTTGCACGTGGCAAGGGCAGTTCATCGGCTTGATGGCGTAGTCGCGGTTTTCCGACTGAGTGGTGAACATGTTGTCGGCGTAGTTGGCCCAGTGTCCGGATTTCTCCCAGAGGCTGCGATCGACAACCTGAGGCGTCTTGATTTCCAGGTAGCCGTTCTCGCGCTGCACTTTGCGCATGTACTGCTCGAGCACCTGATACAGGGTCCAGCCGTTCGGGTGCCAGAACACCATGCCCGGCGCTTCTTCTTGCAGGTGGAACAGGTTCAGGCGCTTGCCGATCTTGCGGTGGTCGCGCTTCTCGGCTTCTTCAATGCGCTGGATGTAGGCAGCCAACTGCTTCTTGTCGGCCCAGGCGGTGCCGTAGATCCGTTGCAGTTGCTCGTTCTTCGCGTCGCCACGCCAGTAGGCGCCGGACAACTTGGTCAGCTTGAACGACTTGAGGAAGCGCGTGTTCGGCACGTGCGGGCCGCGGCACATGTCGACGTATTCTTCGTGGTAGTACAGGCCCATGGCCTGCTCGTCCGGCATGTCTTCCACCAGGCGCAGCTTGTAGTCTTCGCCACGGGCGGTGAACACGTCGATCACTTCGGCGCGCGGCGTGACCTTCTTGATCACGTCGTAGTCTTTTTCGATCAGTGCGTGCATGCGCTGTTCGATGGCGGCCAGGTCGTCCGGAGTGAAAGGACGCTCGTAGGCGATGTCGTAATAGAAGCCTTCTTCAATGACCGGGCCGATCACCATTTTCGCGGTGGGGTACAGCTGCTTGACCGCATGGCCAATCAGGTGCGCGCAAGAGTGGCGAATGATCTCCAACCCCTCTTGATCCTTGGGCGTGATGATCTGCAGGCTGGCATCGGAGGTGATCAGGTCGCTGGCATCGACCAGCTTGCCGTCGACCTTACCGGCCACGGTGGCCTTGGCCAGGCCGGCACCAATGGATGCGGCGACCTCGGCTACGGAAACCGAATGATCGAATGAACGTTGACTGCCGTCGGGAAGAGTAATAGTTGGCATGGCGCCTCCTCTCCTAGTGGTGACCCCTACCAAAGGTCACGTGGGTTGGGATGAGCCAGTACAAGATCCAACACCAGGCCGTTCAATGATGAACGCCTGCCTTACAGCGGCAGGAGCCTTTCGGCCAACCGATAATCGAACCAGAGTGACTGGAGTGAGCTAAAAAGAGCCTGGCAAGGCGGCAATGGCACGCCTGGAAATAGCCAAGCGCACGATCCTAGCACAGATGAACGGTCATCGCGCCGCCGCCTTCGGGTGTAAACACAAATTCCGGCCTTTATAGCCGCAAAAGTGAACTTGAGCTGTACGCACTGCCTCAAACCCACTGAGAATCGCCGTTCGTCCTCGACCCAAAGGAGCATCCTCATGATGCGTTTTACTTCTACCCTCGCTCTCGCCGCTTCCCTGACCCTCCTTTCCCTCGGCGCGCAGGCGGCAGCCCCGTCGAACTGGCCAGCCGGTGCCCGCGACAGCTTCGTCAGCGACTGCAGCGCAGCCGCCAGCCAGAACGTAGACGCCAAGACCGCCAAAGCCCACTGCGAGTGTGGCGCTGACAAAATCAACGCCGAATTGAGCACTGCCGAAATCAAGGAACTGATGACCAACCAGAACGCCAGCGCAGACCTCAAGAACAAGGCGGTCGCCGCTATTTCGTCCTGCAAAGTCGTGAAGAAAAAGTAGGATTTGCGTCTGACCTCACAGCTTTTTCGCTGAAAAAACAGCCAAAAAACTGCCAATTCATACAAATTACACAGCTTTTACGGCTTTTTTTATCAGCTGATATTTCGAGCCAAAGCCCCGTAGATCGGGGCTTTCAGCCGATCAAAGCGCTAAACGCAACGCTATTGATTAGCAAACAATGCCCTGGGGGGGCTCCCAAGCCGAACATTTCGACTATGATAGCCCGGTGTGCCCAGTTGGCCTGAGCAGCACAGCACTACTGAAAATATATGTTTCTTGGAGATACACCATGTCTAATCGCCAAACCGGCACCGTTAAATGGTTCAACGATGAAAAAGGCTTCGGCTTCATCACTCCTCAAGGTGGCGGTGACGACCTGTTCGTACACTTCAAAGCTATCGAAAGCGACGGTTTCAAAAGCCTGAAAGAAGGCCAAACCGTTTCCTTCGTGGCTGAGAAAGGCCAAAAGGGTATGCAAGCTGCACAGGTTCGCGGCGAGTAATTCTCCGCTGAGCTAAAAAAACCCCGTCCATGTGACGGGGTTTTTTATGGGCGTTGCAAAAGCGCGGGAAGCTTAGCCGCAATTGACGCGCGTGATCACCAGGTTGTCGTCGGTGTTGAGGTTCAAGCGGTCAGAGCGGTATTCCAAGGTGATCATGTCGTTGGGCTTGAGGATTCGCGCGTTCTGCGCACCGGCACGGGTACGCGCCTGCTCCAGCAACTGGGGCGACGCCTTCTGGCCTAGAGTGAATTCGGCGGCCTTCGCCTCACAGCGGCTATGACCTGCGTCGGTCACGGCGGCGTCTTTGGCTGGCTCAGAGGTACCCGGGGTGCTGCAACCCGTCAACGCGAGTGCTGCCAACAAAGTACCGAATGATGCGAGCTTCCAAGGCATGAAGCCTCCTATGATAAAAAATGGACAGAGATGGTGCGACAGCGATTGGGCAGATTGGTTTCAAGACGTAAACCGCTGACGGCCCAGTCTGCCTGAGTCTCTGCGGGCAATCGCCCGATCAATCGTGACCAGATATGAACGAAATCAGTAGATGTCGATGTAGTCGAACGCCGGCCTCGGCCAGTTCTGCTTCAGCGCATTGAAAATCTGCGTCACCCAGACTTCGTCACTGGCAGCCACATTTCCTACATACCCAGATCCCTTTGCCCAGGTCTCCAGGCGAAACAGCAGCCCGTCGATATCTACACCGCCTACCACCTTCCCTGAAGAGATATAGGCGATGCCGGCCTTGGTCACGCGCAACTGGGTATGTTCGTCGTCACTGGCACTGGCGATCAGCTGACGCACCGCTGCCAGGGTAAGGTTCTCGGGGTTGTTCAAGTCGATCTGCACGTGGTGTCCCCTGCAATCAAAGGGCAACAGTGTCGCACAGCGCGGGCACCATGCCGAAGCACCTCATGCCTAAGTATCAGTGCCAAACCCGACGCAAAATGGTTAACTCCCTGGGTTAGAACCGCGTTCCAGCGCACTGCACAGCACTTTCAGCCCCGCGAGATATCCATGACCACCGTAACGCTCCAAGCCGACATCAAAGCCAAGTGGCCCCTGGGACAGAGCTCCTATAGCCCCGGCAGCCCAGAGGAATTGGCGATCATCGGTATCGACCTGCTGGTCAAGGAATTGGGCACACAAGCAGCGCAGGCGTTTATCGGCCAGATATTCGAGAAATACCCGGCCGACCATATGGGGGCACAAGACCCCGAGCGCGAATAGGAGCCGGCCGATGAATGCCGGCCGGTCAACACGTTACTTCAGACGCGCCAGGCGCTCGGTCAGCAGATCGAAGAAGCCCTGGGCATCGCCGTTCTCAACCCAGAACACGTTCTTTTCCTGCTTCAGGCCGTCGTACCAGTCAACGATGGTCTGGCCGAAGGTCGGGCCTTCACGGCTGTCCACCACCATATTGGCCTGACGGCCGCTGAACAGCGAAGGCTTGAGCAGGTAGGCGATCACGGTGGCGTCATGCACCGGGCCACCCGGTATGCCGTAGTGCTCCATGTCACCCTTGACGTACTCGTTGAGAATGTCGCCGACAATTTTGCTGGCTTTGTTGTTGATGTCGGCGATCTTCTTCAGGCGCGCTTCGCTGGTCAGGACCTTGTGGGTCACGTCCAGCGGCAGGTAGGTCAGCTTGACGCCGCTCTTGAGCACGATCTCGGCGGCGACCGGGTCGGCAAACAGGTTGAACTCCGCTACCGGCGTGATATTGCCGCCGTTGAAGTGCGCACCGCCCATCACCACCACTTCCTTGATGCCTTGGGTAATCTGCGGCGCCTGGGTCAACGCCAGCGCCAGGTTGGTCTGCGGACCGAGCATGGCGATGGTGATGCTGTGAGGCTTGGCAGTGCTCAAGGTCTTGATCAGGTAATCAACGGCATTGCCCTCGGCCAGGGCCTTTTGAGGCTCATGTACCGTGACGCCGGAAATACCTTCCTTGCCATGGATATTCTCGGCGTAGATGGGCTTGCGCAGCAGTGGCGCCGGCGCACCGGCGTACACCGGGATGTCCTCGCGCCCGGCCCATTCGCGGGCCAGGCGCGCGTTGCGGGAAGTCTTGTCCAGCCGCACATTGCCGGCAACAGTGGTCAGCGCGCGGATGTTCAGCTCATCCGGCGAAGCCATGGCGAACAGCAAGGCCACCACATCATCGGCGCCTGGGTCGGTGTCGATGATCAGGTCGATCTTTTCCGCCGCCTGGGCGCTTGCAGCAATGAGTGCGGACAAAAGCAGGACACTCCGGAACAGATTTTTCAGGGTTGGAAGACCATGTTGCATAAAAACACTCCTTGTCGTTGGGAACTCTAAAAGGTGACGCCGGACACCAGCGCGATATTGCAGTAAGGCTGGCATTCACCGGTGCGCACTACGGCGCGGGCCTTGCGGCTCAACTGTTTGAATGCTTCATGGCTGAGCAGGCGCCGTTCACCGAGGGCGGCCTGCTCGGTGAGCGTGTTGAGGTCGGCCAGCGCCGGCGGTTGCTTGAGCAGGATTTCTTCGGCGAGCACGTGGCTTTCCACCTGCATTTCGCTGAGCACGATGCGCAAGGTACTGATGAAGTCCGGAATGCCTTGGGTCAACGCCAGGTCGATCAGCTCGACACCCGGCGGCACCGGCAGGCCGGCATCACCGATCACCAGGATGTCACCGTGGCCCAGGGAGGCGATCACACGGGACAACGCGATATTGAGCAGAGGTGTCTTTTTCATGAGGGCACAAAACCTTGTACGTCGTGCAGCGTTGGAATAGAAGGCTGCGCGCCGGCACGGGTGACCGACAACGCCGCCGCGACCTGGCCAAAGCGGATGGCCTCGGCTTCGCTTTTGCCATTGGCCAGTGCCGCGGCGAAGCCACCGACAAAGGTATCGCCCGCCGCCGTGGTATCCACGGCCTTGACCTTCGGCGCCGACAGATGCTCAAAGCCCTGGCCGTCGGCAAACAGCGCGCCCTTCGAGCCCAGGGTGATGATGACTTTACCGGCGCCCGCCCGGATCAGTTGGGTCGCCGCCACCTTGGCACTTTCAATGGAATCGACCGTCACGCCGCTGAGTGCGGTGGCTTCGCTTTCATTGGGGATCAGGTAGTCGATCGAGGCGTACCACTCGGCCGGCAATGGGCCGCTGGCTGGCGCCGGGTTGAGGATCACCGTTTTGCCCAGTTCACGGCCGCGCGCAAGGGCATGCCCTACAGTGTCCATCGGCACTTCCAGCTGGCAGACGATCACGTCGGCCGCCTGCAGCACAGCGTCAAACGCCTGCAACGAGGCCGGCGTCAGTTCACCGTTGCTGCCTGCCACGATCACAATGGCGTTCTGGCTGCTGTCATCGACCACGATCAAGGCCACGCCGCTTGAGCCATCGACGGTACTGACGGCCCGGCAATCGATGCCCTCCACCTGCAACGCCTCACGCAATTGGGTGCCATAGGCATCGGTGCCGACGCAACCCACCATCGAAACGTCGGCGCCCAGGCGCGCGCAGGCGACCGCCTGGTTCGCGCCCTTGCCGCCGGGCACGGTGGAAAACGTCTGGCCAATCAAGGTTTCCCCGGCGCGCGGCAGCCGACTGGCACGGGTAACCAGGTCCATGTTCAAGCTGCCTACTACCACTACTTTTGCTGGCATACATCAGTACTCATCAATTCGGTTCAGCGGTATTGGGCGAACGTACCCGCGACAGGCGCCGTCGACTCGCGCAACACGATGCTCGGCGTCACGATGCGTTGATCGATCGGCAGTTGGGGGGTTGCAATTCTTCGCAGTAAAAGCTCGGCCGCCGTCTCGCCCAATTGGACGATCGACTGTCCGACCGTGGTCAACGCCGGGTAGACGTAACGACCCATTTGAATGTCATCGAAACCGATCACCGACAGCTCGCCCGGCACGCGGATGTTGCGCTCGGCGGCTGCACGCAGCACGCCGAAACCAATCATGTCGTTGCTGGCAAAGATCGCACTGGGCGGGTTCTGTGCGAGTAATTTCACGGCAGCAGCATAACCGCCAGTACTGGTGAAGTCGCTTTCCTGGGTGCGATCGGCAGCCACTTCCACGCCGGCCTCCCGTAGCGCGCGGTGGTAACCCGCCAGACGCATTTGCGCAACCCGGGTATGGACCGGGCCGCCGATACAGGCGATGTCGCGGTGGCCCAGTTCAAGCAAGTGCCGGGTTGCCAGGTAGGCGCCCTCCTCGTGGTCGATACGGACCAGGTCCACGTCAATGCCATCCAGCGCCCGGTCGACAATCACCATGGGCGTACGCACCGCGTTCAAGCCTGCGGCAAGCCCACTGTCATCGCCGCCCACCGAGGTCACGATCAAGCCGTCGATACGCTTCTCCAGCAACACACGCAGGTAGCTGCGCTGCTTTTGCGCGTTATCGTCGGAGTTGCAGAGGATCACGCAATAGCCGTTACGCTCGCAGTAATCCTCGATGCCCCGTGCCAATTCCGCAAAATACGGGTTGAGGCTGTTGGGCACCAGCAAACCGATGGTGGCCGTGGTCTTGGCCTTGAGCGAACGCGCGACGGCACTGGGTACATAGTCGAGCTGCTTGATCGCTGCCTCTACCTTGATGCGAACCGGCTCGCTGACCGGGCGCGTCTTGTTCACCACATGGGATACGGTGGTGTAGGAAATACCTGCAAGCGCTGCCACATCCTTGATCGTTGCCATGGTTCAGCCCCGCCGACTGGCGCGCTGGCTGCGGTAGGTGTCGAGGACCACGGCGATCACGATCACTGCACCGGTGATGATGCGCTTCGTGGGTTCCGTGGCGCCGATCTGCGCCAGGCCGGCGGCCAGGACCGAAATAATCAACACACCAAAAAAGGTACTGATCACCGAGCCGCGCCCACCCATCAAGCTGGTGCCGCCAATGACCACTGCCGCGATCACTTGCAGTTCCAGGCCGGAACCGGCGTTCGGGTCTGCCGCCTCCAGGCGCGAAATCTGGAACAGCGCCGCCACACCGGCCAACAGGCCCATGAGGCTGAACACCAGGATCTTGTAGGGCTTGGGATTGATCCCCGCCAGGCGTACAGCCTCTTCGTTGGTGCCGATGCCGATCAGGTAACGACCAAACACGGTACGCGTCAGTACAAGCTGCGCGGCGACGATCACCAGTAAAGCAATGATGAACGACGGCGAAATACCAAAGGCAATCGGATTGGACAGCCAGGCGAACGAATCACCGATGTAAGCGGTGCGCGAACCGGTCATCTGGTACGCCACGCCACGCGCCATTTCCAGCACGCCGAGGGACACGATAAACGACGGGATGCGCCAGGCCACGGTGATAGAGCCGGTGATGGTACCGGCCAATGCCGCGCAGCCCATGCCCAGCACGGCAGCCGGCAACACGCTCCAGCCCCAGCTGAGGATCGCCACGCTGACCGCCGATGCCGCCAGCGCCAGTACCGAGCCTACTGACAGGTCGATGCCGCCGATGATCAAGATAAACGTCATGCCCACCGCCAGCACCATCAGGTCTGGAATCTGGTTGGCCAGGGTGCTGAACGTGTCGTAGGACAGGAAGTGATCGCTGAGCACCGAGAACAGCGCAATCATCGCCAGCAAGGCGCCTGCCAGGCCCAGGTAAGTGCCCAGGCCGTAGAAGTTGCCGCCGGTCTTGCCGGGGGAAGTTGAAGTTTTCATGGGGTTTCCCTAAGCACTGCGTCGTTGAGCAGCGCATCACGTTTCTGATAGCCGGCGAAAGCGGCGGCAAGCAATTCATCCTGGGTCCAGCTGTCGCGCTCGAAGGTTTCGATCAAGCGCCCGGCCGACAACACGCCGATGCGGTCGCAGATCAGCATGAGTTCACGCAGGTCGCTGGACACCACCACCAGCGCTTTGCCCTGGCGGGTCAATTCGCCGAGCAAGGCATAAATGTCGAATTTGGCGCCAACGTCGATGCCTCGGGTCGGCTCATCGAACAACATTACCGAACAGTCGCGCTCCAGCCAGCGGCCGATGACGACTTTCTGCTGGTTGCCGCCGGACAGCTCGGACACCAGCTGCGCCGGGCCGGAACTGCGGATGCGCATGGCATCGATCTGGCGTTTGGCCAAGGCGGTTTCGTCGCGGCTGTTGACCACGCCGCCGCCGGATATTTCCGGCATGTTGCCCAGGGCGATGTTGGCACTGATGGACTGGGTCAGCAGAAGGCCCTCGCCCTTGCGGTCCTCGGTGATCAGGGCAATACCGTGGCCCACCGCGTCCACCGGCGAGCGGATGCTCACCACCTGGGCAGGCGAACCGAGCGCCACGGTGCCGCTGTCGGCCAGGTCGGCGCCGAAGATCAGGCGCAACAATTCAGTACGGCCCGCGCCGATCAGGCCGGAGATGCCGTAGATCTCACCGGCGCGCACTTCGAAGGACACGTCGCGGACTTTGTCCGAACGCGTCAGGCCTTTCACCGTCAGGGCCGGGCCACCGATGGTGCGGGGCCCCAGGTCAATGTGCTCGCCCAGCTCGCGACCGACCATCAAGGTGACCAGTTGCTCGCTGTTGTAGTTGGCCATCGGCTCGACACAGACCAGCTTGCCGTCGCGCAACACCGCAATGCGCTGGGCGACACGGGCCAGCTCTTCCAGCCGGTGTGAAATGTAAATGATCGCCACGCCCCGAGCCTGCAGACGAGTGATCTGTTCGAACAGCATCTCGACTTCACGGGCGGTCAGCATGGCCGTGGGTTCGTCGAGGATCAGTACATGGCAATCACCGATCAGGTTACGGGCGATTTCGACCATCTGCTGATGGCCAATGCCCAGGCTGCCAACCAGGGTGTCGGGGTCGATGGCGTCCAGCCCGACCTGGGCCATGGCCTCGATCGCGGCCTTGCGCAGGTGCTTGCGGTCGATCCAGCCGCAATGGCTGGGCAGGTTATCCAGGAACAGGTTTTCAGCCACGGTCAGTGTTGGCAGCAGGTTGAGTTCCTGCATGACCATACGCACGCCCAGCTCTTCGGCCTGAGTGCGGCTGCCAGGGCGGAAGTCCTGGCCATTGAACTGCATGTGCCCGGTGGTCGGCGTAACCAGCCCGCCGATGATCTTCGACAAGGTGCTCTTGCCTGCGCCGTTCTCACCGGTCAGCGCCAGCACTTCCCCGCGATTGAGCGTCAGGGTGATGTCGGACAGAACCGGTTGGGCATAGGTCTTGCCGATACCGCTGACCGAGAGGACAGCGTTCGGGGCGGAAGATGACATAGGAAAATCTCCAGGCGCCCGCTCAGGACGAGCGGACGCTGTTGGGCATTGCCAGGATTACTTCTTGAGAACGAGTTCGACCGGGGTTTCGATCACGCCGTCCTTGGACTCGACTTTCTCACCCTTGACCAGCTTGAGCGCGTTCTGGATACCGAACACGGCTTGCTGGGCAGCGGCCTGGTCCGCGGTCGCGAGGACGCGGCCGTCCTGCAGCATCGGCTTGATGGCTTCGATGTTGTCGTAGCCGACGACCTGGACCTTGCCAGCCTTGCCTGCGGCGCGGATTGCGGACACGGCACCCAACGCCATGTTGTCGTTACCCGCCAACAGCGCCTTGATTTTCGGGTACTCGCTCAGCATCGCGGAGGCCACCTTCTGGCCCTGGTCGATCTCCCAGTTGCCGGATTGGGTGGAGACGATTTTCATGCCTGCGGCATCCATCGCGTCCTTGAAGCCAGCGGTGCGCTGCTGGGCATTGGTGGTGGTCGGCACGCCTTCAATGATGCCGACTTCATCGCCGGCCGCCAGTTGCTTGGCCAGGTAGTCGCCCACCAGCTTGGAGCCCTTGCGGTTGTCCGGGCCAACGAAAGGTATATCGAGGTTTTTACTTTTGAGCACGTCCGGATCAAGACGGTTGTCGATGTTGACGACCTTGATACCGGCATCGGAGGCTTTCTTAAGCACGGTGACCAGCGCCTTGGAGTCGGCGGGTGCGATCACGATGGCGTTCACTTTGGCGAGGATCATCTGGTTGACGATATCGATCTGCGCGCTGGTGTCGGTCTCGTTCTTGATACCGTTGGTGATCATGTCGAAATCAGCGGCGTGGGATTTCTGGTAGTCCTTGGCGCCCTCTTGCATGGTCACGAAGAATTCGTTGGCAAGGGATTTCATGACCAGGCCAACCTTGGGTTTGGCGGCAGCGTCATCAGCGAATGCAGAAGAGAGAGGCAGGGCAGCGGATGCGGCGGCAAGCACAGCGACAGCAAGAAGACGTCCAGCAAATGGCAGCTTCATGGGTTCACTCCGATCTTATGATTATTGTGAGCAACGCTTGCACCGAAGAGCCCTTCGGCAGCCTTCCCACCTGGGTGGCTGATACGAGCTGCCACGGGACTTAAGAAGCGTCCGTGAAACATCTCGCAAACGTTTGCGTTGTTCAAACTATGAGAACCTTGTCGAGATTTGTCAACGGTATAAAACAGTCTTTCATCCAAGTCCCTCGCTCGTCCCGCAACAACGGCCCGCTTAAACATCGTCCACTCTCAGTCGTTCTCTAAAACGACAGATTGCGTCCCGTGCCTCATGCATCTCGATGGATTAACCACCAGGTTTTCGGACAACCGAACGTAATACGTCCATCTGTTCGGAAAGCCGGACATACACCTGCTGCAACAGCTCATAAAAACGAATTAATTTCTTATAAATCAGAAAGTTATTTTATATCCACAAACACTTACAGCCTGGTACAGATCCTGCTCTACCCCCTCACCCCGTGGCATTCAGAACCGCCCGGGTGTTCTAGATGAACCGGCTACAGCACTCATCAAAAACCAGAGAGAAAAATAATGAAATCTGCATTGAAGACTTTTGTTCCGGGCGCGTTAGCCCTCCTGCTGCTGTTCCCCGTTGCCGTCCAGGCGAAGGAAGTCGAAACCAAGGCCAAGCTGTCCAACGTGGTCATACTCGCCACCGGCGGCACGATCGCCGGCGCCGGCGCCAGTGCGGCCAACAGTGCCACTTACCAGGCGGCCAAGGTCGGCATCGAGCAATTGATCGCCGGTGTTCCTGAGCTTAGCCAGATCGCCAATGTACGCGGCGAGCAAGTGATGCAAATTGCGTCCGAAAGCATCAATAACGAAAACCTGCTGCAACTGGGCCGCCGCGTCGCCGAACTGGCCGACAGCAAGGACGTGGATGGCATCGTGATCACCCACGGTACCGACACCCTCGAAGAAACCGCCTACTTCCTGAACCTGGTGGAAAAGACCGACAAGCCAATCGTGGTGGTCGGCTCCATGCGCCCAGGCACTGCCATGTCGGCGGACGGCATGCTCAACCTCTACAACGCCGTTGCGGTGGCCGGCAGCAAAGAGGCGCGCGGCAAGGGCGTGCTGGTCACCATGAACGACGAGATCCAGTCGGGTCGCGACGTCAGCAAGATGATCAATATCAAGACCGAAGCGTTCAAGAGCCCTTGGGGCCCACTGGGCATGGTGGTTGAAGGCAAATCCTACTGGTTCCGCTTGCCAGCCAAGCGCCACACCATGGATTCGGAATTCGACATCAAGAACATCAAGAGCCTGCCCGATGTTGAAATCGCCTATGGCTATGGCAACGTGAGCGATACGGCCTACAAGGCCCTGGCTCAAGCGGGCGCAAAAGCCATCATCCATGCCGGCACCGGCAACGGCTCGGTGTCCTCCAAAGTGGTGCCCGCACTGGTGGAACTGCGCAAGCAAGGTGTACAGATCATTCGTTCTTCCCACGTCAATGCCGGCGGCATGGTGCTGCGCAATGCCGAACAACCTGACGACAAATACGACTGGGTTGCCGCACTCGATCTGAACCCACAGAAAGCCCGCATCCTGGCGATGGTCGCCCTGACCAAGACCCAGGACAGCAAAGAGCTGCAACGGATGTTCTGGGAATACTGATTCCTGAAACTGTCCGCAGGAGCGAGCTTCCTTTTCCGGCAAGCTCGCTTCTGCACTTCCTACGCCGCCTTACACAAAAATTCCTGAACGGCTGTCAAACGAACTGCTTGGAATTTAAGCAGTTGCGAAATTACCTACAGTTAAATACTGTATGTGCGTACAGCTAACTAAGGAATACTCCGTGGCAAAGTCCTCTCCCGCAGTGCCAACCCCGCCTGGTGCCTACGAACGTCTGGCCATTCGTGTGCAAAAGATCATCAATTCAACCGGCGCCCAAAAAGCCAAGGCGGCCTTGATCTTCCGTCTGCCCGACGAACCAGAGGAAGAATGGGCACGTTTGCTGGAGGAAATTGCGGAGAACGACAACGTCACCCTCGCCTATCGGGACGACGGTGGCGTACAGATTTTCTGGGTTGTGCCGAAGGAAGATTGAGTCAATGGGTGTCCGTTTTATCGCTGTGCTTAGCCTGTTTTTCGCCGTCGCGGCCCAGGCCCAAGCGCCCCGAACCTTCAGCGAAGCCAAGAAAGTTGCCTGGAAACTTTACGCCCCACAATCCACCGAGTTCTATTGCGGGTGCAAATACACGGGCAATCGCGTGGATCTGAAAGCCTGTGGCTACATCCCACGCAAAAACGCCAACCGTGCGGCACGCATCGAGTGGGAGCACATCGTTCCGGCCTGGCAGATCGGGCATCAACGCCAGTGCTGGCAGAACGGAGGGCGCAAGAACTGCACCCGGCACGATGACGTGTTCAAGCGCGCCGAAGCGGACCTGCATAACTTGGTGCCGAGCATTGGCGAGGTCAATGGCGACCGTAACAACTTCAGTTTCGGCTGGCTGCCGGTGCAAAGCGGACAATACGGCTCATGCCTGACCCAGGTGGATTTCAAGGCCAAGAAGGTCATGCCGCGCCCGTCCATTCGGGGCATGATCGCCCGCACGTACTTTTACATGAGCAAGCGATACGGCTTGCGCCTGTCGAAACAGGATCGTCAACTGTACGAAGCCTGGAACAAGACCTACCCGGTGCAGGCCTGGGAGCGTCAACGCAATCAGACCGTGGCCTGCGTGATGGGGCGGGGCAATGAGTTTGTCGGCCCGGTGAACCTGAAAGCCTGCGGCTGAAAGCGGGCGCAACCGCCGCCCACTTTGCGCTTACTGCGTGGCCTTGTGCTCAATGACCTCAGACACGGTGTCGGTTTTCTTGGCGCGGGCCATTTTTTCATTAAGCAGCGTCTGCTTGGCTTCAGCTTCAGCTTTGGTCGCAAACGGCCCCAGCAGCACTTCGTCCTTGCCGTCCACCTTCACAATATAAAAATTAAAACCATGCTCCAGCAACCAGGCCGTCAGGTCGGTGATCGCCTGCAGCTTGTGGTCCGGCGAGCCGACGCGCACGTCCCATTCCTGGGCGGCAACTGCGCCGGTCTGGGGCTGGCTTTCGGTCACGGCAGGCTTGGGCGCGGGTGTCTCGACGCTTTTGCCTTCACCGCAACCGGCCAATGCCAACACCGCAATTGCCATCGCTACTTTACGCACTGCCCTGCTCCTCTAAAGATAAAGAGGCGACTTTATCATCCACTGTCTATTCTGGCCGTCATAAACGTTAGCTTAAACAATGCGAATCATGTATCGCAGACCTGTATGATGCCGCCATGGGAATTAATGTCGCCTCTATGCGTCCTAAAAGAGGCAGTCACAGGGAAGCGCTTAGCAGTAAGCTACACACATCCGACACCTGCCCTGTCTGAAACATGTGTCCTTAAAAGTAATCAAGGAGAAGTCCATGCTGATACTCACCCGAAAAGTTGGTGAAAGCATAAACATCGGTGATGACATTACGATCACCATCCTGGGCGTCAGCGGCCAGCAAGTACGAATCGGCATCAACGCGCCCAAGGATGTGGCCGTGCATCGCGAGGAAATCTACCAGCGCATCCAGGCAGGCCTGACTGCCCCGGATAAAAACCAGACACCTTGAAGCGCCTTCAGTAGCCAGCCTTTTCGTTGACTGTAACGGCTGGCGAAAACTCCTTCGAATTGCTCTGACCGTTATTGCGTGGCGGACGTCGCCAGTGCGTTGATCTTCATGCAAAGATGAAACTGTGTTCTCGCCAGGAACTTGTCGTTTCATTTAAGGCCGAAATCTCCTGACTGACACTCAGCCATCCGTGTGCATTCAGGAGCACGACGATGAGGCCTACGACCGCACCACCATTTGCCTACATGTCTTGGATGATCGCCCTACTGATAGGGCTGATCTTCGTGGGGCTGGCCTATGCTTTGAGGTTTACAATCGAAGGCACTGGCCCGGCGGATTCCCATTCCGGGCTGGATTTGGCGCTACTGCTGAGTGGATACCTGTTTCTGTTTTGCCTCAAACCTATCCAGAAAGCCGTTCAGCGTCGCCTGTGCCGGCAAATGACACGCTGAGACTGCGTTCCTCGATATCAGATCGCCGGTATTTACACCGCTGCGACACGACCTATGCTTGGGCCTGCACTATCAGTTAAAGGCACTGAGCACGATGGATACCCTGACCAAATCCCAGATCGAGTCTGCGCTGGCCGCCCGTCTGCCCAGCTATAGCGTGACCTGCACATTACACGCCGACGGCACGCTTTCGGCAGTGCTCAGCGGCCCGGAAACCGACCATTTCGCAGTGACAGGGATCGTGCGTGCACACTATCGTGGCGCCGAAGCCATCGCGCGGCTGGCCAATGAAATTCTCAGGGAGATGGTGCTGTCACGCCAAGGCATGAGGAATCATCGAATGCAACCGCCCACCCCAGTCCGCTCCGGACAAGGCCGAGACCGGTAACGGGCTCAGCCCTTCAGCCCGCCGTGTTCTGCAGGTACAACAAGCCTTGCGCGTCGCGCTGTACGCTTAGCTGTTGGTACCCGTCAACCGAAGGGTGTTCGGTGACCATAGGCGCGTGATGCGTCGTCGTCACAACCATTACATCCGCCCCTGCCGCCTCGCCCGCGCGTATGCCTACCGTTGCATCTTCAAACACCAGGCAGTCCTGCACCGGGACGCCCAGGCGTTGCGCACCCAGCAGGTAACAGGCGGGGTTCGGCTTACCGATGGCAACATCTTCAGCCGTGACCAGCACCGTCGGCGGCGCAATCCCGGCAGCCTGCAATCGACGCAACGCCAGTTCCCTGGGCGCCGAGGTGACCAGTGCCCATTGATCACCCGGCAGACTGTTCAGAAACGTGACGGCGCCGGGAATCGCGACAACCCCTCTCACATCCTCGATTTCAGCCTCGGTGATCCACTGCGCCTCGACCTCGGGATCAACGCCGGGCAGCGCTTGCCGGGTAATGGTGTCGATCGCGCGAGCGCCGTGAATGGTCTTCAAAAACGCTTCTACCTCCAGGCCATGGCGTTCCGCCCAGACACTCCACACCCGCTCGGCGGCGGCAATGGAGTTGAGCAGCGTCCCGTCCATATCAAACAGAAAGGCGCGATAACGGCGGTTGAATACGGCTGGACCTGGGATGGACACTGCGAGGCTTCCTCTTGGGCGGTAACAAGTAATTAGCCCGTTGCAATCTACGGATCACCTCGCTGCTTGTAAACGCCACCGCCATCGAGCTGCCTTTGAGCCACTTGTCGCCAGTGACCCACGCCCAGGCGATCACCGACCTGATCCTTGAAGCCTCCGGCCGCCAGGCCCTGAGCCCTGCGATGCAAAAGCACTGCATTACACACTTGTAATCATTCTGTTGGTCGGCTGTTAGTGGCGCCTCGTTACTGTGAACTCACCGCCAACACCTGGCAGCCAACCCATAAAGAGAGGTACCACCATGAAACTGTTTACCCTCGGCTTTGCCGCTTTGCTCGCTACCGGTTCCGTGTTTGCCGCCGAACCCGTGGTCCACGACAAAACCGGCTTCTTCGTCCACCTGGACGTGGCTAAAGTGCTGTCGAGCACTGACACCTATGGCGAATGCGGCGTCGTCCCGGCGCGACTCGACTACCTGGACAGCCAGGGCCGTGAACATGTGTTGGACTACCAGGTCCTGGACACCGGTTGCGCCAGTGACAATTGATCGGGCTACACTTGCGCCACGCATTGAGACAGAGCACTTGCCATGAACATTCTCGTAGTCGAAGACGAACCCAAGGCCGGCAATTACCTGCTCAACGGCCTTCAGGAACTGGGTTACTCCGTCAGCCTCGCCCGTGACGGCGTGGATGGCCTGCACCAGGCGCTGGAAACACCATTCGATGTGATCGTGCTGGATGTGATGATGCCGAAAATGGATGGCTGGGAAGTGCTGCGCCGCCTGCGCAAGGAAGCCGACACACCGGTACTTTTCCTGACGGCCCGCGATGATATTGCCGACCGTATCAAGGGCCTTGAATTGGGTGCCGATGACTACCTGATCAAACCGTTCTCCTTCGCCGAGTTGGTGGCACGCTTGCGTACCCTGACCCGCCGCGGCCCCAGCCGGGAAGAAGAACAGCTGCAGATCGCCGACCTGCAGATCGATGTCCTCAAGCGCCGCGTAACCCGCGCGGGCGCCCGTATCACCCTGACCAACAAAGAGTTCGCCCTGCTGCATTTGTTCGCGACCCATCAGGGCCAGGTGCTGTCCCGTTCATTGATCGCGTCACGGGTATGGGACATGAATTTTGACAGCGACACCAACGTGGTGGACGTGGCCGTGCGGCGCCTGCGCCTGAAAATCGACGACCCGTTCCAGCTCAAACTGATCCACAGCGTGCGTGGCATCGGCTACCGCTTCGATACCCAGCCATGAACAAACGCCGTCACTATTCGATGACCCTGCGCCTGGCGCTGATTTTCGCCTTGCTCGCTTTCACTCTGCTGGCCACCTTGGGCGTGGCGCTGTACCGCGAGCTGGAGCGGGAATTGGTCATGCGTGACGATGCCGCCTTGATTTCCCGCGTCGATCAACTGCGCAACTTGCTCAACGACAGCAACACCCTCGACCTGATCAAGACCAAGCCGGAGTTGTTCCAGAATATGCTGGGCAACCACGAGTCGGTCTTGAGCATCGCGGCGCCGGGGCAGACACCCCTGCTGCTGGTGAACCCGGGCAACATCGACCTGCCGTCCGTGCCACCCGTCGCGAAAGACCATGCGCTGAGCCTTGCCGACGTGCACCATCTGCCTGGCGTGAACGGCGTGCCCTTCTCCACCGTCGCCGCCTCCATCGACTCCGGTGACCTTGGCAGCCTCCAAGTCACCAGCGGCCGCCTGATGACCGAACGCACCGCGGTGCTCGCCAGCTATCGGTTGAGCGTTTATATCCTGGCAGGCATCGCCGCAATCATGCTGGCCGTGGTCGGCTACCTGCTCGTCTATCGCGGGCTTCTGCCGTTGCGACGCCTGGCCCGCCACGCCCAAGGTATCGGCGTCGGCAACCTCGCCGAACGCCTCGACAGCCAAGGCGCGCCAAAAGAACTGCTGCCGATGATTGATTCGTTCAACACCATGCTCGAACGACTGGCCAAGGGTTTTGTACAGCTGGGCCAGGTGTCCACCGACATGGCCCACGAACTGCGCACGCCTATCAATAACCTGCTGGGAGAAACCCAGGTCGCCCTGCAACAGAGCCGCAGCATCGAGAGTTACCAGCAGCTGCTGGCGTCGAATGTCGAAGAGCTTGAACGCCTGGCACGGATGCTCGACAACATGCTGTTCCTGGCCCGCACCGACCCGGCCAGCGCGCTGCGTCAACGCCAGGCGCTCAGTGCGGCGGATGAGGTGGAACGAATCGCCGAGTACTTTGAAGGCTTGGCGGGCGATGTGGACATCCGCATTCATGCCAGCGGAGAGGGCGTGATCTGGGCCGAGCCGATGCTGCTGCGCCGGGCCCTGGCCAACCTGTGTGCCAATGCCATCAAATATGGTGCGCCGGGCACCGAGTTGATGATCCAGGCGGTGCCCACGACGGACGGCATCAACCTCAGGGTCAGCAATCGCGGCGGAACCATTGCTGCCGAGCATCTGCCGCGCCTGTTCGAACGGTTTTACCGGGTCGATGAGTCGCGGGAACGCTCGGCGCAGTCAAATGGGCTGGGGCTGTCGATTGTAGCGACCATCATGCAGTTGCATAACGGGCGGTACAGCGTGAGCAGTGACGCGGGGGTGACGTGTTTTGAATTGTTCTTTCCGCAGCGGGAGGACTGAACAGGCGGCACCAGACGCCTGGTGTTATTTTGCAAAGGTTTGTCTCTTAACGTTGGGCTGAGGCCACACTATTCTCGGTCCCCAAGCGGTTCAAGGCAGAGCCGGTAACGGGAATAATGGAGGTTCGAGAATGGAAATACGATTAGGTTTACTGGAAAAGGGGCTGGCTGAAATGAACGAAAAGCTGATCACCGTTTCGAGCAGGGCAGACTCCATGGATAAGCACTTCGCTTCCAGGGCAGACCTGGCCACCACTGAACTGAATCTCATCAAGTGGTACGTGGCAACCGCATTCGCGATGACAGGTCTGGCCTGCGCCATTACCTTCGGGCTTACCCGCCTGTTCGCAACCTGAGGTGAATCGGGCAGGTCAACTGACCTGCCCGCCCGCCTCTTTTGCATCCACGGTTGTATGCCACGCGGCCAGTACGGCCGCCTGCAATCCCGTCACCAACGTATTCAGTTCCATCGAGGGCCGCTGCGCCTCCGTCACCTGCTCCGGCAGAAGCGGTACGTGGATGAACCCACTGCGCACGGAGGTCCCGGTCAGGGCATGCTGCAACAGATAAAACACTTGGTTGCACACAAACGTCCCCGCCGTCTGCGATACCGAGGCCGCGATGCCCGCTTCGCGCACGGCCTTGACCATCGCCTTGATCGGCAGTGTCGTGAAGTACGCCGCCGGGCCGCCCGTCACGACTGCCGTATCAATGGGCTGCTCGCCCAGATTATCCGGAATCCGGGCATCGTTGATATTGATCGCCACCCGCTCGAACGAGATATCGCTACGCCCCGGGCCCAGCCCGGTAGCAATTACCATGGCCGGGTGCAATTCATCGATCAGTCGGGCCAGGCACTCACCCGCGGTGGCAAACGCGCAAGGCAGTCGATGCGCAACAATTCGCACATCATCGTCCAACTGCACACCGTCCAGTTGGCGCACCGCTTCCCAGGACGGGTTCACCGAATCTTGATCAAAGGGCTCGAAGCCCGTCAGCAGTACAGTGCGCACTCTCGGCCTCACATCAACAGGTAAAGCAGGACAATATTAACCACCAGCATCATCAAAGCCGTCGGCAGTTGGGCCTTGATCACTGCGTTTTTGTCCGGCAGCTCCAGCAACGCCGCCGGCACGATATTGAAGTTGGCAGCCATCGGGGTCATCAAGGTCCCGCAGTAGCCCGAGAACATGCCGATCGCCGCCATTACCGCCGGGTTGCCGCCGTAGATACCCACCAGCACCGGCACGCCGACGCCGCCGGTCATCACCGGGAACGCCGCGAAACCGTTCCCCATGATCACGGTAAAGAGCGCCATGCCCAGCACATAGACCATCACCGCCACCAACTTGAAATCCAGGTTGATATAGGTGGTAGTGACATGGGCAACGGCCGTGCCGACCCCGGCTTCGTTAAACAACAAGCCAAGCATTGCCAGCATCTGCGGAAGCACCATGGCCCAGCCCAGGGCTTCGGTAAGGCGACGGGATTCGCGCAAGGCTTGTACCGGCGTGTCACGGGTCAGCCAACAGGCCAGGCCCAGGGCGATCAGGCAGCCGATACCAAGGGAGACAAAGGTGGTGTTCTTCGGGTCCAGCAGCGGTACGCCGCCGATCTCGGTGTGCTTGAGCAATACCGAGCCGATCACGGTAGCCAAGGGAATGGCCAACGCCGGGATAAACAACTTATGGCCCAGCCGACCGGCACTGGCACGGGAATCCTTGTCATGCAGCTCGGCATGCTTGCCACGACCGACACCGCCCATACCGGCGATCAATGCCATCACCACGAGGCCAGCCCCAATGGCCACCGACGGCAGCCGCTCACCGATCAGGAACGGAATGGCGAACAACAGCCAGAACAGTGCACTCGACCAGCGCTTGGGATGGGTTCGGTCCAGCAAGATCATGCCCGCGGTGATCAGCAGCAGGACCCCGGCCAGCCAGTACAGGTATTGAATCGAAATGATCATTGCGCGATCTCCCCACGGGCGGCGGCAGGCGTCATCTCGCGGGTGAGTCTTCGGTCAAATCGATGCAGGCGGATCGCATGAATGATAAACGCGCAAATTGCCGTCGGAATCCCCCACACCGCAATGTGCAGCGGTTCCACATCAATCCCCGAGCCAAGCAGGAAGGTGTGCATCAATGCGATCGCACCAAAGGCCACGAAGATATCTTCACCAAAAAACAGACCGACGTTATCCGTCGCGGCGCACATGGCCAATACTTTATGGCGCAACTTGTCCGGCAGTTTGCCGTAGCGTTTTTCCGCAGCGCCCTCAGCCATCGGTGCCAGCAGCGGGCGCACCATCTGCGGGTGCCCGCCCAGGCTGGTCAAGCCCATGGCGGCCGTGGACTCGCGCACAAACAGATACATGATCAACAAGCGCCCGACCGTGGCGCGCTCGAACCGTGCGATCCAGTTCTGCGCATGCAGGCGCAGCCCATGGCGTTCCAGCAGGCCGATGACCGCGAGGGGCAACAACAAGATCAATTGCAGGGCACGGGTCTGAAGGAAACCATCGCCCATGGTGGCGAGGATTTTTTCCAAGGAAAAATGAGCGGCGAATCCGGTGGCGATAGCGGCGGCGGTGACCACCAACAAAGGGTTGATGCGTAGAACAAAGCCAACCACGATCACGAGTACGCCGATCAACGGCCATAAGTTCACAACAGTTTGCATGGCGGTGAGGTCCTTTAGTGCGCGCTGCGGCGCCATTACAGCAGGATGTGAACAAAGGGTTCACAGCAGGAAGTGGCGTGCAGTCGGCTCGGTTTTTTATTGTTGACCCGAAAGGTCGAGCGTCAGTGGCGGCAACTTTGCTGCCTGGGGGCGGGAGGTGTCCAACAAGAAAAATTGTTGCTGCGAACCAATAAATTTTGTCGGCGATTGCACTGTGCGCACGTAACAAGATGTGGACAGATCAAAGGGGATTCACGCATCTTAGTGCCGCCCGTTTATCAGGCGTGCGCGGGTGACTTGAGCACGCCTCCTTCAATACTGTTGTGGATATGGAAATTCAATGAAAACCCAAAAGGTCCTGATCGCTCTCTCCTGCGCCGTTGCTTTGTCCATGCTCGGTGGCTGCGCCGCCAAGGTAAAAAGCGGGGGCAGCGCCGCGCTGGCCATCCCGGACTCAGCCAAACACAACCTGGTGGTCAGCATCAAAGGCGAAGGACAGGTGGAGCAGAATCCGGATTGGAACCTGCTCAAGCGCGACTGGAACAACGCGCTCCAGGTCGAAGCGCGCCAAGCGGGCTTCAACGTCACGGAAAGTCCCGCAGTGAACCCAAGCGGTGAAGACGGCGTGGGCATCAGCATCAACGTCAGCAAGTTCCGCTACATCGAGCCAGGCTCGCGGTACGTGGCCGGCGCGCTGGTCGGTAATGCCTGGGTGTTCTCCCGCGCCGACTACTCCGACCTCAAATCCGGCGCACCGCTTGGCTCGCGCACCTACGACACCTCATCGTCCGCCTGGGAAGGCATTGCCTCGGCCATGACGCAGAAACAGGTGCAGGCGATTGCCAAGCAGATGATCAGCGATATCAAGAGCGCCAAAGCCAAGTAAATCGTTCTGATGAGCGAATTTTTCGAGCTGATCTGGAAGCTGATCGACGTGGTACTCAGGTTTCTGGAGGTCGCCAGCGACTACACCCCACCCCGGCGAAAACGTGTGTTCTCATTTGGGTTCGTCATGTTCTTGCTGTTGGTGGCGGTGGTTGAATGGGTGCTGCTGCAGGTATTTTTTGGCGGCGGGGGCTGAAGCTTCCCCTTGGGATCGGCGCTATTTACCAAATGAGCGATTTGCAAAAGTTTTGCAAATCGCAGGTAACAAAAAAGGGCCCACCTTTCGGTGAGCCCTTCTAGACCGCCCAGCAGAGCGGATTTTGTTTGGTAGGCGCGATTGGACTCGAACCAACGACCCCCACCATGTCAAGGTGGTGCTCTAACCAACTGAGCTACGTGCCTGCTGTGAGGCGGCATTCTACGGAATTCCGAAGGGGTGTCAACATCTTTTTTGCAGCTAACCCTATGAATATGCGAATTTTTTATTTGCGTGGGGAGGGCCCGTGGATTTCGGGCGGCTGGCAGGCAATTTTCAACTCAGGTAGGATCGGCGCACTCGTAAAAAATATAAAACAGAGGTTCCAGGATGGCGAACACCCCCTACCCCCAGTCGTATTACGCCGCTTCCGCGAATGCCGTTCCACCTCGGCCGGTGTTGCAAGGCGAGGTTGAAACCGACGTGTGCGTGATAGGCGCCGGTTATACCGGTCTCTCCAGCGCGCTGTTCCTGCTGGAGAACGGTTTTCGCGTGACGGTACTGGAGGCCGCCAAGGTGGGGTTTGGCGCCTCGGGCCGCAATGGCGGGCAGATCGTCAATAGCTACAGCCGTGATATCGATGTGATCGAGCGCAGTGTCGGCCCCCAGCAGGCGCAATTATTGGGGCAGATGGCATTTGAAGGCGGCCGGATCATTCGCGAGCGAGTGGCCAAGTATCAGATCCAGTGCGACTTGAAGGACGGCGGTGTATTCGCCGCCCTCAACAGCAAGCACATGGGCCACCTGGAATCGCAGAAACGCCTGTGGGAACGCTACGGCCATACGCAGCTGGAGTTGCTGGACGAACGCCGTATTCGCGAGGTGGTTGCCTGCGACAATTACGTCGGCGGCTTGCTGGACATGAGCGGCGGGCATATCCACCCGCTTAACCTGGCGCTCGGCGAAGCGGCAGCCGTGGAATCCCTGGGCGGTACGATCTACGAGCAATCGGCGGCGGTGCGTATCGAGCGCGGCGCCAACCCGGTGGTGCACACCGCCGAGGGCCGGGTCAGGGCCAAGTTCATCATCGTCGCGGGCAATGCGTACCTGGGCAACCTGGTGCCAGAGCTGGCGGCCAAGTCGATGCCCTGCGGCACGCAAGTGATCACGACGGCGCCCCTGGGCGATGAGCTGGCGAAGACACTGCTGCCGCAGGATTACTGCGTCGAGGATTGTAATTACCTGCTCGACTACTACCGCCTCACCCGCGACAAGCGCCTGATCTTCGGCGGTGGCGTGGTGTACGGCGCGCGCGACCCGGCGAACATCGAGGCGATCATCCGCCCGAAAATGCTCAAGGCTTTCCCGCAGCTCAAGGACGTGAAGATTGACTACGCCTGGACTGGCAATTTCCTGCTGACCCTGTCGCGCTTGCCGCAAGTGGGCCGTCTGGGCGACAACATCTACTATTCGCAAGGCTGCAGCGGCCATGGCGTGACGTATACGCACTTGGCGGGCAAGGTACTGGCGGAGGCGCTCAGAGGGCAGGCGGAACGCTTTGATGCGTTTGCCGACCTGCCGCACTACCCGTTCCCGGGTGGACAAATGCTGCGTACGCCGTTTGCGGCGCTGGGCGCCTGGTATTACGGGTTGCGGGATAAACTCGGGTTCTGATGGTGCAAGGGCTTGCCTACGATGCGCAGACGCGAATCCCAATGAGACCGCGTCGATGCTATCGCAGGCAAGCCAGCTCCCACATTGACCGCGCCTGATTTGTACTCAAATCGCGGACACAAAAAACCCCGGTCTCTCGACCAGGGTATTTGCTATCGGATCAAAGTAGCCAATGGCTTTCTTTGTGCTTCAAGGCGTTCAGCGGGCCTTGAGGCAGATATGGCGCAGCGGACGGGACTCGAACCCGCGACCCCCGGCGTGACAGGCCGGTATTCTAACCGACTGAACTACCGCTGCGTATCGCTTGACCGGCTGAGCCTAAACTCTCAACCGTCTTGAACATCTGATCGATCAGCTTTTGCTGTTCGATCTCAAGCCCGAAAAATCGAACCTGGAAATATGGCGCAGCGGACGGGACTCGAACCCGCGACCCCCGGCGTGACAGGCCGGTATTCTAACCGACTGAACTACCGCTGCGCGTCGGTGCAACCTTTAACGTTGCGTCTTGCCCTGAGGCAAAACTCTCAAGAAGTGGTGGGTGATGACGGGATCGAACCGCCGACCCTCTGCTTGTAAGGCAGATGCTCTCCCAGCTGAGCTAATCACCCTTTGCTTCGTTGAGGCCGCGAAATTTACGCAGGTACCGGACCTAAGTCAATAGCCCGCTTGAAGTTTTTCTGAAAAAGACAAAATTGCTTCGGCACCGCTCCCTGCCCTACTCGCTGTAAATCATCTTCTTGCTCATGCCGCCGTCCACGACAAACTCCTGCCCGGTGACAAACCCCGCCTGGCGCGACAGCAGCCACGCCACCATCGCCGCCACGTCCTCCACGGTACCTACCCTGCCTGCCGGATGCTGGGCATGATCGGTGTCGCTCAACGGCTCGGCGCGACGGGCTGCAGGATCACGTGCGTCGATCCAGCCGGGGCTGACGGCATTGACCCGCACTTCGGGCCCAAGACTCATCGCCAAGGCATGCGTGAGGGCCAGCAAGCCACCTTTGCTCGCCGCATAGGCTTCGGTGTCCGGCTCCGACTGGCGTGCCCGGGTCGACGCCAGGTTGACGATGGCACCACCATGAGCACGCAGGTACGGCGCGCAGTGCTTGGCCAATAACATCGGCCCGCTGAGATTTACCGCCATCACCCGGTTCCAGTAAGCCAGGTCCAGACTTTCCAGGGTGATGTTATGCGGGTCGGCCACCGCCGCATTGCACACCAAGGCGTCGAGGCGGCCAAACTGCCCCAATACCTCGGCGACACCTTGAGCCACTTGTTTCTCGTCGGCCACGTCCATGGTGATAAACCAGGCGTTTTCGCCCAGCACCTTGGACACCTTGGCGCCGCGCTCGCGGTCCAGGTCGGTCAACACCACCTGCCAGCCTTCGCTGATCAGCCACGCCGCGATCCCGAGGCCAATGCCCCGCGCCGCGCCGGTCACCAGCGCGACACGCCCGTTACTGGCTGCCGCGGCTTCCATGGACCACTCGATCACAAGGCGGCCAGCCCGCGAGCCAGGTCAGCCTGCAAGTCAGCCACGTCTTCCAGGCCCACTGCAACGCGGATCAGGCTGTCACGAATACCCGCCGCCTCACGCTCCTGAGGCGCCAGGCGCCCGTGGGAGGTGGTGCTCGGGTGGGTAATGGTGGTCTTGCTGTCGCCCAGGTTGGCGGTGATGGAGATCAGGCGCGTCGCATCGATAAAGCGCCAGGCACCCTCTTTGCCGCCCTTCACTTCGAAGCTCACCACGGCACCGAAACCACGCTGCTGGCGCTGGGCCAATGCGTGTTGCGGGTGGCTCTTGAGGCCGGCGTAATGCACCTTCTCGATACCGTCCTGCTGCTCCAGCCACTCGGCCAGGGCCTGGGCATTGGCGCAATGGGCTTTCATGCGCAGGCTGAGGGTTTCCAGGCCCTTGAGGAAGATCCAGGCGTTGAACGGGCTCAAGGTCGGGCCAGCCGTGCGCAGGAAGCCAACGACTTCCTTCATCTGCTCGCTGCGCCCCGCGACCACGCCGCCCATGCAGCGACCCTGGCCGTCGATGAACTTGGTGGCCGAGTGCACGACGATGTCCGCGCCCAGCTTCAGCGGTTGTTGCAGCGCCGGGGTGCAGAAGCAGTTGTCGACCACCAGCATAGTGCCCTTGGCATGGGCCACTTCGGCCAACGCGGCGATATCCACCAGCTCGGCCAACGGGTTGGACGGCGATTCGACGAACAGCAAGCGGGTGTTGGTCTTGATCGCGGCATCCCAACCGGACAGGTCTGCCAGCGGCACGTAGTCCACTTCAATGCCAAAGCGCTTGAAGTATTTCTCGAACAGGCTGATGGTCGAGCCGAACACGCTGCGCGACACCAGTACATGGTCGCCGGCGCTGCACAGACTCATCACCACCGCCAGGATGGCCGCCATGCCGGTCGCCGTAGCGACCGCCTGCTCGGCGCCTTCCAGCGCCGCGATACGCTCTTCGAACGCGCGCACGGTCGGGTTGGTGTAGCGCGAATAGACGTTGCCCGGCACTTCACCGGCAAAGCGCGCAGCCGCATCGGCGGCCGTGCGGAACACATAGCTGGAGGTGAAGAACATCGGGTCACCGTGCTCACCCTCCGGGGTGCGGTGCTGGCCGGCGCGCACAGCCAGGGTATCGAAAGCTACGCCATCGAGGTCGCTGTCCAACCGACCGGCATCCCATTCCTGACTCATGCTGCCCCTCCTTACTCAATTCTTTATTTAAGATACAAAACCGGCCCCTCAGGGCCGGTTGTCACTCAGTTGTTATACAGATCGATGATCGCACTGACCGCCTGGGTCTTGATCTTGGACGAGTCATTGCGCGCCTGCTCGATCTTGTTCAGGTAGGCCTCGTCGACATCACCGGTCACGTACTTGCCGTCGAACACGGCGCAGTCGAACTGGTCGATCTTGATCTTGCCACCGCCGACCGCTTCGATCAGGTCCGGCAGGTCCTGGTAGATCAGCCAGTCAGCGCCGATCAGGTCGGCAACGTCCTGGGTCGAGCGGTTGTGAGCGATCAGCTCGTGGGCGCTCGGCATGTCGATACCGTACACGTTCGGGTAACGCACCGCAGGCGCCGCGGAACAGAAATACACGTTCTTCGCACCGGCTTCGCGGGCCATCTGGATGATCTGCTTGCAGGTGGTGCCACGCACGATGGAGTCATCCACCAGCATCACGTTCTTGCCGCGAAATTCCAGCTCGATGGCGTTGAGCTTCTGGCGCACCGATTTCTTGCGTGCAGCCTGGCCCGGCATGATGAAGGTACGCCCGATGTAGCGGTTCTTCACGAAGCCTTCGCGGAACTTGACGCCCAGGTGGTTGGCCAGTTCCAGCGCAGCGGTACGGCTGGTGTCGGGAATCGGGATCACGACGTCGATATCGTGCTCGGGACGCTCGCGCAGGATCTTATCGGCCAGTTTTTCACCCATGCGCAGGCGCGCCTTGTACACCGAAACCCCGTCGATGATCGAATCCGGACGCGCCAGGTAGACGTGTTCGAAGATGCATGGGGTGAGTTTCGGCGCGACAGCGCACTGGCGCGTGTGCAGCTTGCCGTCTTCGGTGATGTACACCGCTTCGCCCGGCGCGAGGTCGCGGATCAGGGTAAAGCCCAGCACGTCCAGGGACACGCTTTCGGAGGCGATCATGTACTCGACGCCTTCGTCGGTGTGACGCTGGCCGAACACGATCGGGCGAATACCGTGCGGGTCACGGAAACCAACGATGCCATAACCGGTGATCATGGCCACCACGGCATAACCACCCACGCAACGGTTGTGCACGTCGGTGACGGCGGCGAACACATCTTCTTCGGTCGGCTGCAGCTTGCCGCGCTGGGCCAGCTCGTGAGCGAACACGTTGAGCAGCACTTCCGAGTCGGAGTTGGTGTTGACGTGGCGCAGGTCGGATTCGTAAATCTCCTTGGCCAGCTGTTCAACGTTGGTCAGGTTACCGTTGTGCGCCAGAGTAATGCCGTAAGGCGAGTTGACGTAAAACGGTTGAGCTTCGGCCGATGTAGAGCTACCGGCAGTCGGGTAACGCACATGGCCAATGCCCATGTGCCCGACCAGGCGCTGCATGTGACGTTGATGGAACACGTCACGTACCAGCCCGTTGTCCTTGCGCAGGAATAACCGGCCGTCGTGGCTGGTCACAATACCGGCAGCGTCCTGGCCGCGGTGCTGGAGGACGGTTAGCGCGTCATACAGCGCCTGATTGACGTTCGACTTACCGACGATACCGACGATGCCACACATGCGACGCAACCCCTACTTAATGAATCTTGACTGAACACAGCTTACTGAGGCGTTTTGGCCGGTAAGAGGTGCTCCTTGAACGGAAGATCAGCGGGTACGCTGATTCCGCTGGCCAGCCACTGACTGCTCCACCCCAGAATGAGGTTCTTGGACCAATCTGCAACCAATAGAAATTTTGGCACGAGTACCGACTCTTGCCACCATGCATCCTGCTGTACCGGCCCCAGGCTCAACAACCCGACCGTCACGACGACCAGCAAGGCGCCACGCGCGGCGCCGAAGACCATGCCGAGGAATCGATCGGTCCCGGAAAGGCCGGTGACACGTATCAACTCGCCAATAAGATAATTGACCATTGCCCCCACCAGCAGCGTGGCGATGAACATGATGGCGCAGCCCGCGATGACGCGGGCCGAGGGTGTCTCGATGTATCCGGCCAGGTAGACCGACAATGAACCGCCAAACATCCAGGCTACGACTCCTGCGATGATCCAGGTCAGCAACGACAATGCTTCTTTTACGAAGCCGCGGCTTAGACTGATCAAAGCGGAGATGGCGACGATTGCAACAATCGCCCAATCAACCCAGGTAAATGGCACGTTTGAGCCTACGGACGGATGAGGCGGCGCATTTTAGCAGAGCGTCGGGCTATCGGTAAGCGGTGATTGCGGCTGCTTTGCAAATCAATAGTTTGTGGCAAGCACGGTGCATTTCAAGCCCACCCCAAAACGAATGTGGGAGCGGGCTTGCTCGCGAAGGCGGCGTGTCAGTCACTAAGTGTATCGACTGATAGACCGTATTCGCGAGCAAGCCCGCTCCCACATTTAGATCGCATTGCCAACCGGAGTTGGCAATTGTTCAACCACGCTCAGGCTGGAAACGGGTCACGAAACCCTTGAGATTCTGCTGGCGGTCGAGCAAGTCGCGCAGGCGATCTGCTTCGGCACGCTCGATCAGCGGCCCGATAAACACCCGGTTCTTGCCGTCGGCGCTACGGATATAGGCGTTATAGCCCTGGCTACGCAGCTTCTTCTGCAACGCGTCGGCGCCTTCGCGATTACCCAGGCTGGCCACTTGGATTGACCAACTGATCGGCAAGCCATTCGGGTCGATACGGCTCTGCCCCACGTCCGGTTTACCCGGTGCGGCAGGTTGCGGCGCTACCGGCTTGGGTGCCGGCGCCGGGGCGGCGGGCTTGGCCGCTACGGTCGGTGCCGGAACCGGCTTGACCACCGGCACGCTTGGCTGCACCGGCATCGACGGCGCTTGCTGAGCGGCCACCTCGTCATCGGTCGGCACAGGTTCTTCTTCCGGCAATGCCTGCGGCTCAGGCACCACCACCGGCTCAACCTGTACCTGGGGCACCGCGGGCGCCTGTGGAGCGGCCGGGGCCTCGACCACGACCTGGCGCTCTTCATCCTGGCGAGAGAACAGCATCGGCAGGAAAATCACCGCCAACGCCACCAGGACCAGGGCTCCAACCATTCGCTGCTTGTATGCGCTATCGAGTAATGCCATGTGCAGCTTCCTCCGTGGAGCGCCGGGCCAACCACTCGAGCGCCTCGGCAACACAATAAAATGACCCGAACAACAGAATCTCATCGTCGGGCGTGGCAACGGCGCACTGCGCTTCCAGGGCATCGATCACGCTTGCATACGACGTCACGGGCGCGCCAAGGTTCTGCAAGGCCATCGCCAGTTCCGCGACAGGACGGCTGCGCGGCGTATCCAGCGGTGCCACGGCCCACGCCTGGACAGTGTCCAGCAGTGGTGCGATCACACCTTCCAGGTCCTTGTCGGCCAGCAGACCGAACACGGCAAGACGACGACCAACCGGCGGCGTGCGCGACAAGCGTAGCGCCAGGTACTCGGCCGCGTGGGGGTTATGCCCCACATCCAGCAACAGGTTCAAGCGTTTACCCTGCCATTCGACCTCGCGACGGTCCAGGCGCCCCGCCACGCGCGTTGCCACCAGGGTGGCAGCAATCTGCGCGGCGTTCCACGGCAGATCCAGCAGCAGATACGCCTGCAGCGCGAGCGCGGCGTTTTCCATCGGCAGGTTCAGCAGCGGCAGGTCGCGAAGCTCCACGACCTGGCCGCGGGCATCGCGTCCACGCCAGTGCCAGTGCTGCCAGGCGATCTCAAGATCGAATTCACGCCCGCGCAGGAAAAACGGGCAATCCAGCTCGCGCACCTTGCCCAGCAAGGTCTGCGGCGGATCCAGGTCCCCACAGAGCGCAGGTCGGCCCTGGCGGAAGATACCGGCTTTTTCATAGGCCACGGACTCGCGGGTATTACCCAGGTAATCGGCGTGATCCACACCAATGCTGGTGACCAGCGCCAGGTCGGCATCCACCACGTTGACCGTGTCGAGGCGCCCGCCCAGGCCGACTTCCAGCACCACCACATCCAGTTGCGCACGCTCGAACAGCCAGAACGCTGCCAGGGTGCCCATCTCGAAGTAGGTCAGCGATATCTCGCCTCGGCCCGCATCCAGCGCGGCGAACGCTTCGCAGAGCTGCTCATCGGTGGCTTCGCTGCCATTGAGTTGCACCCGCTCGTTATAACGCAGCAGGTGCGGGGAATTGTAGACGCCGACTTTCAGGCCTTGAGCCTGCAGCAGCGCCGCGACAAAGGCACAGGTGGAGCCTTTGCCGTTGGTGCCGGTCACCGTGATCACACGCGGTGCCGGCCGGCCCAACCCGAGGCGGGCCGCTACCTGTTGCGAGCGCTCCAGGCCCATGTCGATGGCGGACGGATGCAACTGCTCAAGGTAGGCGAGCCATTCGCCCAGGGTCCGTTGGGTCATAGGTTTGCAGGCACCGGCGGCACGACGATCGGCTCGACTTTAGGCGCAACGTACACAGGGGTCGGCAAGCCCATCATCTGGGCCAGCAGGCTGCCCAGGCGTGGACGCAGTTCACCGCGCGGGATGATCAGGTCAATCGCGCCGTGCTCCAGCAGGAACTCGCTGCGCTGGAAGCCTTCCGGCAGTTTTTCGCGCACGGTCTGCTCGATCACGCGCGGGCCGGCAAAACCGATCAACGCTTTCGGCTCACCGACGATCACATCGCCCAGCATCGCCAGGCTGGCGGATACGCCGCCGTAGACCGGGTCGGTCAGCACGGAAATGAACGGGATGCCTTCTTCGCGCAGACGCGCCAGTACCGCAGAGGTCTTGGCCATTTGCATCAGCGAAATCAGGGCCTCCTGCATGCGCGCGCCACCGGAGGCCGCGAAGCAGATCATCGGGCAACGTTTTTCCAGGGCGTAGTTGGCGGCGCGAACGAAGCGCTCGCCGACGATGGCGCCCATGGAACCGCCCATGAAGGAGAACTCGAACGCCGACACCACAACCGGCATGCCCAGCAGCTTGCCGCTGACGGAAATCAGCGCGTCTTTCTCGCCGGTCTGCTTTTGTGCAGCGGTCAGGCGGTCCTTGTACTTCTTGCCGTCGCGGAACTTGAGACGGTCCACCGGCTCCAGGTCGGCGCCCAGCTCGTTACGGCCTTCGGCGTCAAGGAAGATGTCGATGCGGGCGCGGGCGCCGATACGCATGTGGTGGTTGCACTTGGGGCAAACGTCCAGGGTCTTTTCCAGCTCCGGGCGGTACAGCACCGCGTCGCAGGATGGGCACTTGTGCCACAGACCTTCAGGAACCGAGCTTTTCTTCACCTCGGAACGCATGATCGAAGGGATCAGTTTGTCTACTAACCAGTTGCTCATGCTTTCTTTCTCCAGTACCGGTGGCTTGAACACAGCCCCGCGTATGCCCTTGAGCTAAATTCATATGTGGCGATGACACATGCTGGACGGGGTCAGACGTTCGACCGGCCTTTCCCGCACGTATCCTCAGCCTTCCAGACAACCTGCCAGCGCAGCGTTGCCACTTCGTTTCCGGGCCACCCGCAGGCGGCGCCGGGCTGTTCTACACAGTGATAGTTATGGACGGCGGCAGACTGCCAGCCGTCACATCCCACCACTGCTGTTGCGCACGGCCTGCACGAATGCGCGAATCTTGCCGTGGTCCTTGATGCCCTTGCCCTGCTCTACCCCACCGCTCACATCCACGGCATACGGTCGCACTTGCTTGATCGCCGCTTCGACATTGGTCGGGTCGAGCCCGCCGGCCAGGATGATCGGCTTGGTCAAGCCTGGGGGAATCAGCGACCAATCGAACGCTTCGCCCGTACCGCCGGGCACGCCTTCTACATAAGTATCCAGCAGAATCCCGCGAGCACCCGCATAGGCTGCGCACGCAGCCGCAATGTCTTCGCCGGCCTTGACGCGCAACGCCTTGATATAGGGACGCTGGTAGCTTTCACATTCGTCCGGCGTTTCGTCGCCATGGAACTGCAACATGTCCAGCGGTACGGCATCCAGGGTTTCGTTGAGTTCGCAGCGGCTGGCGTTGACGAACAAGCCCACGGTGGTGACGAACGGCGGCAGTGCGGCGATGATCGCCCGCGCCTGCAGCACATTCACCGCTCGCGGGCTTTTGGCATAAAACACCAGGCCGATGGCATCTGCACCGGCTTCGACTGCCGCCAGCGCGTCTTCTATGCGGGTAATCCCGCAAATCTTGCTGCGAACGGCTGACATGTCGTGGGAACCTCAGGTGTTGGGCCGAGAAAGTCCCGGATGGTAACAAAAGCTTTTCCAGGCGTCAGCCGCCAAGTTCGCTGAAACCTGTCAGGAAATGTGGCCCGATGAAACGCTCCGGCAGCTCGAACTCGTCACGGTACTCCACATCCACCAGGTACAGACCGAACGGATGCGCCGTGACCCCGCCGGTGCGACGCACGCGGCTTTCCAGCACTTCCTTGGCCCACTCCACCGGGCGCTCGCCGGTGCCGATGGTCATCAGCACCCCGGCGATGTTACGCACCATGTGATGCAGGAAGGCGCCGGCACGGATATCCAGCACGATCATCTTGCCGTGGCGGGTCACTCGCAGGTGGTGGACTTCCTTGATCGGCGACTTGGCCTGGCACTGGCCGGCACGAAAGGCGCTGAAATCATGCACGCCCACCAGGTGCTGGGCAGCTTGAGCCATGCGTTCGGCATCGAGCGGGCGGTGGTTCCAGGTGATTTCCTGGTTGAGGTGCGCCGGGCGGATCTGGTCGTTGTAGATTACATAGCGATAACGCCGGGCGATGGCCTTGAAGCGCGCATGAAAGTGCGCCGGCATGACCTTGGCCCAGGTGACGCTGACGTCATGGGGCAAATTGATATTAGCGCCCATCACCCAAGCCTTCATCGACCGTTCAGCCTGGGTATCGAAGTGCACCACCTGGCCGCAGGCATGCACACCCGCATCGGTACGCCCGGCGCACATCAGCGATACCGGAGAGTCGGCGACTTTCGACAGCGCATTCTCGAGGGTTTCCTGCACCGTCAGCACCCCGGAGGCCTGACGCTGCCAGCCGCGATAGCGCGAGCCTTTGTATTCCACGCCCAGGGCGATGCGGTTAAAACCTGCGGCCGCCATTTCGGCGGCCGCGTTATCTATATTTGCCAAGAACTGAGAGCCTGATGGGTTGCGCAAAGGCGGGCATTATGCCGGATTGTGTGGGAGCTGGCTTGCCTGCTCCCACACAAATCAAAACGGCGACCCGAAGGTCGCCGCTGCGCTGACGATTGACGGTTAAACCAGCCGGCCGAGCATTTCCTTGGCCTCGCCACGCTGGGTCTCGTCCCCTTCGGTCAGCACTTCGGAAAGGATGTCCCGTGCGCCGTCCGCATCGCCCATGTCGATGTAGGCCTGGGCCAGGTCCAGTTTGGTGGCCACTTCGTCGGTGCCGGACAGGAAATCGAACTCCGGCTCATCATCCCCCAGTGCCGCGTCTTCTGCGGTAAAGGAGGGCTCGATGGGCGGATGCTCCAGGCTCTGGGACAGGCGATCCAGCTCGGCGTTGACATCATCCAGCTCCGAGGCGAACGCATCGGGCTTGGCGGCCTCTTGCGGCTCATCGGCCAGGGACAGGTCGAAATCCTCGGGCAGGTCGAAGTCATCCGCTGCAGCCGGGGTCAGGGTCGGCGGTTCGACGGCAGGCACGTCCTTCATCTGCTCTTCCAGGCCGGAAAGGAAGTCGTCATCGGATTGCGCCGACGCCGGGGCATCCAGTTGCAGGTCCAGGTCGAAGTCCGACAGGTCATCCGCTTTGGCATTGGCTTCGGTCTGCTGCTGCAGCAGCGATTCGAATGTCTGCTGATCGTCCTCGATTTTGGCCGGGGAAGCTTCTTCCAGCTCGTCCAGGCTCAAATCGAAATCGGTGTCGAAGGCCTCTGGCGTCGCGGCGGCCGGTTTGTCTTCGAGCAATTCCTTGACGTATTGAGCATCCAGGGCAGCGGCGGCAACCGCAGCACTGACGCCCGCCGCCAACACGGCCATCGCCGGGAAGCGGCTCTTGAGTTGCTCGACCTGGGCGTGGTTTTCACCATTGGCCACCAGTTGACGCTCCTGGGTGACAAAGCCGTCCTTGTCGTTCTGCAGGCCGTAGACTTCCATCAGTTTCAAGCGCAGGTCGCTGCGCTTGGGCTCATATTTGATTGCCTGCTCCAGCACGTCGGCGGCCTGGTTCAGGTGGCCCCGGTCGATATGAGACTGGGCCTGGGCCAGCGCATCGCTGGAGTTCACCGGAGCGACGGCAACCGCCAGCGGCGCAAGCACGGAAGCCACGGTGGGCACGACAACTGCCGGCTCTACCGCTGGAGCCGGTACGGGTGCGGCGGCCAGCTTGACGTTGGGCGGCGGCACTTCCAGGCCTTCGAAGCTGTCCGGTGGCAGGTCGTGGTCAATGTTGGAGGTGAATGCTGGCTCTTCAGCCAGGGCCCGCGCCATGCGCAGGTGCTTTTCCTCTTCGCGGCGGGCATTGCGATGGCGCGCCCACAATAGCAGGAGCAGCAGCACCAACAAGAGCGCGGCACCACCGAGCACGCCGAGCACGACCGGGTTGGTCAGCAGCTCGTTGAACTTGCCCTCGGTGCTCGCCGGTGCTGGCTCCTGCGCCTTGACTGGCTCAGGGGCGGGCGTAACGGGCGCAGGAACAGCGGTCGCGGCATCCGGCGTTGCAGCGGCGGCAGCCGGCTCGCCTGCCAACTGAGCGGGCATTGCGGCTGTCGCCTGCGCGGCCGGGAGGCCTTTTTCTGCCTGCAAACGCGCGAGTTGATCGTTTTTCAGTTGAATCAGTTTCTGCAGCTTGTCCAGCTGGCTTTGCAGGTCCGCCGCGCGGCTTTTCAGCTCTTCGTTGTCGCGACGGGTGGTGTCCAGTTGCTCCTGGGTCATCGCCAGTTTGTCGCTCAGCGCCGCGCTGTCGCCCGCCTTGCCTTTGGCGCCCTGCTTGGCCGCTTCGGCCGACACCAGGCTCAGGTTGTCGTTGGCATTGGTGCTGGCTGGCGCGTTGCCAGCCTGGTTGCGCTTGGTGGCGTCCAACTGCTGCTTGCCCGCCGCCGGATTGGTGGCGGCACGGCGGCCCTGGCGCCAGGCGGCATTCTGCGCGCTGACTTCGGCGATCGCCTGGGGTTGCGGCAGCGCGGTGCTTTGTACGGTATCCGGCAGGCGCAGGACCTGGCCGGTTTTGAGGCGATTGATGTTGCCGTCGACAAACGCGCCGGGGTTCAGCGCCTGGATCGCCAGCATGGTTTGCTGGACGGAGCCGCCGTTGCGGTTCTTCGCAGCGATTTCCCACAGGGTATCGCGGGATGTGGTGGTGTGCTGCGCGGCCTTGCTCGCAGTCGGCGCGGTAGTGGCCGGCGCGGCCAGGCGCGGTGCGGGCGCGGCGCTGGTGGGTGCAGGCTGGTCGAATTTGGCCGGGTCGAGCAATACGCTGTAGTCGCGCATCAGGCGGCCGTTGGGCCATTGCACCTGCAGCAGGAAGCGTACGTAGGAATCCGGCAGCGGCTTGCTGGAGGTGACACGCACCACGCTGCGGCCGTTAGGGTTGACCACCGGGGTGAACGTCAGGTCATCGAGGAACGCCTGGCGATCAACGCCCGCATCCACGAACGCCTGGGACGAGGCCAGGCTCGGGGTGATCTCGGAAGCGGTGAGGCCGCCGACATCGAGCAATTCGATTTCCACCGCCAACGGCTGGTTCAACTTCGACTTGAGGGTCATCTCCCCCAGCTGCAGCGCCTGCGCCATACCGGAGGACAGCGCCGAGGCGGCCGCTATTGCTAACACCAGTTTGCGAACTTGAACCATAGCCTCATCCTTTGTTTGAACACTCCCCGGCCTGCGAGAAGGTTGGTAACCGCTGCCATAAGGCATGGCGAGCCGATAGGTTACCGACGCGCTTCTGTTCTGCTTTGGGCCAAGCATAGCGCCTGGTTAGAATCAATCTACAAATTGCCGCCAAGTATCTTTTACGCAAGGCCTTTTATCAACAACTGCGCCAGCTGTACGGCATTGAGTGCGGCGCCTTTGCGTACGTTATCTGACGTCAGCCACAGATTTAGTTCCGCCGGGTCATCCACGCCTGCGCGAACCCGTCCTACATAGACCACGTCCTGGCCTACCGCGTCGCCTACGGCGGTGGGGTAGTCGCCCTCCTCCACACGCTCTACGCCCGGCGCTGCGTCGAGTGCACGGTTCACGGCGGCGAGGTCGACCGGTGCGCCCAGCTGCAGCGACACAGTCAGGCTATCGCCAAAAAACACCGGGGCTTGAACGCAAGTTGCGGAAATCTTTAGTAAAGGTAATTCCAGCACTGCGCGCAACTCGTGTACCAGGCGCTTCTCCAGGGCGGTATGACCTTGGCTGTCCGGCGTGCCGACTTGTGCCAGCACATTGAAGGCGACCTGCCGATCGAAGAACGTCGGCTCCAGCGGGCGCATATTCAGCAGCTCGGCGGTTTGCCGGGCCAGTTCGCTGACCGCCTCTCGCCCCTGAGCCGACATCGCCAGGTTGGCGGTGACGCTCACGCGCTGGATATCCAGCAGGCCCCGCAATGGCGCCAGCACCACTGCCAGGTTGGTCGCCGACGGACTTGGGCTGCCGAGCCGGAACGGCTTTTCCAGGTCATCGAGCACATGGGCGTTGGCTTCGGGCACCACGGGCGGCGCCTGCTCGGCCGGCAATGCGCCGGACAAGTCGATCACCGAGCAGCCCACCGCCGTCGCACGCGCAGCGAAACTCAAGGTGACCGCGGGCCCCGCCGCGAAAAACGCCAGTTGCGCCTTGCTGAAGTCGAATTCATCGACTTCCTTGACCCGCACGTTCTTGCCGCGAAACGGCACCGATGCGCCAGCCGAGTTATTGCCCGCCAGCAGATACAGGGTGCCCACCGGGAAAGCCAGCTCTTCGAGGATCTGCACCAGGGTTTCGCCAACGGTACCGGTGGCGCCGATCACGGCGATATCAAAGGTCTGGGTCATGGGGCTGCCTCGGGCATTGCGGGGGGAGCGGCACTTTACCGGGTGGCTGGGGGTGAGGCAATTGGCCTGGGTCTTGCGGTGTACCTGATGACCCTATCGCAGGCAAGCCAGCTCCCACACTGGACGGTGTTCACAAATCCAAATGTGGGAGCTGGCTTGCCTGCGATGAGGCCCGAAAGACCAATAAAAAACCCGCGCCTGTTACCAGTACGCGGGTTTCTCCCATTGCCTCAAGCGATCAACGCTCCAGCAGGATCCGCAGCATGCGACGCAGCGGTTCAGCCGCGCCCCACAGCAGTTGGTCACCAACCGTGAACGCACCGAGGAACTGGCTGCCCATGTTCAGTTTGCGCAGACGGCCCACCGGTACATTCAGGGTGCCGGTGACCTTGGTCGGACTCAGCTCCTGCATGCTGATATCGCGGTTGTTCGGCACCAGCTTGACCCACGGGTTGTGCTGGCTGATCAGCCCTTCGATATCGGCGATCGGCACGTCTTTGTTCAGCTTGATGGTCAGCGCCTGGCTGTGGCAGCGCATCGCGCCGATACGCACGCAGATGCCGTCCACCGGGATCGGGCTCTTGAAACGACCAAGAATCTTGTTGGTCTCGGCCTGGGCCTTCCATTCTTCGCGGCTCTGGCCATTGGGCAGCTCTTTGTCGATCCACGGGATCAGGCTGCCGGCCAGCGGCACACCGAAGTTTTCGGTCGGGTAGGCATCGCTGCGCATGGCTTCGGCCACGCGGCGGTCGATGTCGAGGATCGCGCTGGCGGGGTCGGCCAGTTGATCGGCAACGGCCGCGTGAGTCGCGCCCATCTGCTTGATCAGCTCGCGCATGTTCTGCGCGCCGGCACCGGAGGCCGCCTGATAGGTCATGGCGCTCATCCATTCGACCAGGCCGGCTTCGAACAAGCCGCCCAGGCCCATCAGCATCAGGCTGACAGTGCAGTTGCCGCCGACGTAGTTCTTGGTACCGGCGTCCAGTTGCTGGTCGATGACCTTGCGGTTGACCGGGTCGAGGATGATCACCGCATCGTCCTGCATGCGCAGGCTCGATGCGGCGTCGATCCAGTAACCCTGCCAGCCGGCTTCGCGCAGCTTGGGGAAGACTTCGCTGGTGTAGTCGCCACCCTGACAGGTCACAATCACGTCGAGGGTTTTGAGCTCATCGATGCTGTAGGCGTCCTTGAGCGGGGCAATGTCCTTGCCCACGGACGGGCCTTGACCACCCACGTTCGAGGTGGTGAAAAACACCGGCTCAATAAGATCGAAATCCTGCTCTTCCAGCATCCGCTGCATGAGCACGGAACCGACCATACCGCGCCAACCGATCAGACCTACACGTTTCATCGCAACTACACCTTGTTAAAAAGTGGGCCGCCTTGCAGCAACAACTGCAAGCGGGCCCGAGAGATTACAGATTCCGCAGCGCGGCGACTACTGCGTCGCCCATTTCTTGCGTACCGACTTTGGTGCAACCCTGCGACCAGATGTCGCCGGTGCGCAAGCCCTGATCGAGCACCAGGCTTACGGCTTTCTCGATCGCGTCCGCCGCATCCGCCAGGTTGAAGCTGTAACGCAGCATCATCGACACCGACAAAATGGTCGCCAGCGGGTTGGCAATACCCTGCCCCGCAATGTCCGGCGCCGAGCCGTGGCAAGGCTCGTACATGCCCTTGTTGTGGGTGTCCAGCGACGCCGACGGCAGCATGCCGATGGAGCCGGTCAGCATCGAGGCCTGGTCGGACAGGATGTCGCCGAACAGGTTGTCGGTGACGATCACGTCGAACTGCTTCGGTGCGCGCACCAGTTGCATGGCGGCGTTGTCAACGTACATGTGGCTCAGTTCGACGTCCGGGTAGTCCTTGGCCACTTCTTCGACGATTTCACGCCACAGTTGGCTGGAGGCCAACACGTTGGCTTTGTCCACCGAGCAGATTTTCTTGCCCCGCACGCGCGCCATGTCGAAACCGACACGGGCGATCCGGCGGATTTCGCTCTCGCTGTAAGGCAGGGTGTCGTAGGCCTGGCGCTCGCCATTTTCCAACTCCCGCACACCGCGTGGCGAGCCGAAGTAGATACCACCGGTCAGCTCACGCACGATCAGGATATCCAGCCCTGCCACGACTTCCGGCTTGAGGCTCGAGGCGTCGGCCAGTTGCGGGTAGAGGATGGCCGGGCGCAGGTTGCCGAACAGGCCCAGTTGCGCGCGGATCTTCAGCAGGCCGCGCTCGGGGCGGATGTCACGGTCGATCTTGTCCCACTTCGGCCCGCCCACGGCGCCGAGCAGCACGGCGTCGGCGGCGCGGGCGCGGTCCAGGGTTTCGTCGGCCAGCGGCACGCCATGCTTGTCGATGGCCGCGCCGCCGATCACGTCATGGCTCAGCTCGAAGCCCAGGCTGTACTTGCTGTTGGCGAGTTCCAGCACCTTGACCGCTTCGGCCATGATTTCAGGACCAATACCGTCGCCAGGGAGAATCAGAATCTGCTTGCTCATGGGTTCCTCATTTCATCGAGCGACCTGCCCGCGGGCAGGTCGGAAAAATTCAATCAGCGTTCGGCGAAGGCCACCAGCACATCGGTGCTGAAGGTGCCGTCGGCCTGGATTTCGTAGTAATCGCGCACTTCCTGACCCATCGCCCTTTGCAGCTCAAGGATGGCAGCGCGCAATACCTCTGGCGTGCGCATGCGTTCGACCCACGAGGTGTATTCCAGGCGCAGGCGCTGGCGGCTGCTGTTGCGCAGGTGCAAGCCGGCGTCGCTGAGCTGGCGCATCCACTCGGCGGCGGAGTAATCGCGCACGTGGCTGGTGTCGCGCAGCACTTCGACCGTTTGCAGGTAAGTGTCCAACAGCGGGCTGCCCGGTGACAAGACGTCGACGAACGCCGCCACGCCACCCGGCTTGAGCACCCGCCGCACCTCGCGCAGGGCCAGGCCGAGATCGCTCCAGTGGTGGGCTGAATAGCGGCTGAACACGAAGTCGAATTCGCCGTCGGCGAACGGCAGGCGTTCGGCGGCGCCGTTTACGGTGCTGATATTGGTGAAACCGCGATCTTGCGCAGCGGCGGCCACCACGTCGAGCATCTGCTGGGACAGGTCGTAGGCCACCACCTCTTTCACCAACGGCGCCACATGGAAACTCACATGACCGGCGCCGCAGCCCAGGTCCAGCAGTCGTGCGCTGCCCTGCCCGGCCAGTTCGGCCTGGAGCAGCGCGAATTCGGTGCCCTGGGCGTGCACGGCACTGCTCAGGTAGGCCGCGGCCTGCTCGCCGAATTGTTTTTGCACGACTTGGGTGTGGGCGGTGGTGGTCATGGTGGCTTTTCCTTAGGTTTTGGGGTGGTTGTACTGCCGCTATCGCAGGCAAGCCAGCTCCCACAGTTGACCGAGTTGTTCAGGAGAACACCGATCAATGTGGGAGCCGGGCTTGCCCGCGATGGGGCCCGCACGGTTACCGCCAATCAGGCATCACGAAACAACCAAGGCTGGCTCGCCCGGTGTTTGGCCTCAAACGCCGCAATCGCATCGCCGTCCTGCAAGGTCAGGCCGATATCGTCCAGGCCGTTGATCAGGCAGTGCTTACGGAAAGCGTCCAGCTCGAAGTGATACACCTTGCCATCCGGTCGGGTCACGGTTTGCGCGGCCAAATCCACGGTCAGTTGATAGCCAACCTCGGCTTCCACCTGCTTGAACAGCTCCTCGACTTCTTCGTCAGTCAAGATGATCGGCAACAAGCCGTTCTTGAAACTGTTGTTGAAGAAGATGTCGGCATAGCTCGGCGCGATGATGCTGCGAAAGCCATATTCTTCCAGGGCCCACGGCGCGTGTTCACGGCTGG
Source organism: Pseudomonas cedrina subsp. cedrina (assembly GCF_001983175.1). Classification (GTDB taxonomy): domain Bacteria; phylum Pseudomonadota; class Gammaproteobacteria; order Pseudomonadales; family Pseudomonadaceae; genus Aquipseudomonas; species Aquipseudomonas cedrina. Next base: position 99,509 of record NZ_MNPW01000011.1, on the reverse strand, counting down.
AACCGCAGCCGAAGTTTTCCCGGGCCAGCAACACGCTCGCGCCCTGGTAACGCTCGGCATTGAGCACGAAATCCTTGTTCAGCGGGCGCTTGGAGTTGTCCTGGTAGGCATAGCCCACGTCCAGGTAGCGCCATTCGTCGAACAGGTTCGGGCCGAAACCGGTGCGCTTGATCGACTTCAAGAACTGCTTGGGGATGATCTGGTCGGTGTCCACGTTGGCACGGTCCAACGGCGCAACCAAACCTGTGTGTTGTGTAAAAGCACGCATCGGGTATTCCTCAGATCAATTCGCGAACGTCGATGAAACGACCGTTGACGGCAGCCGCCGCGGCCATGGCCGGGCTGACCAGGTGGGTACGCCCGCCGGCGCCCTGACGCCCTTCGAAGTTACGGTTGGAAGTGGACGCGCAGTGCTCGCCGCTCTCCAAACGGTCCGGGTTCATCGCCAGGCACATCGAGCAGCCTGGCTCACGCCATTCGAAACCGGCTTCAAGGAAGATCTTGTCCAGGCCTTCCGCTTCGGCTTGCGCCTTGACCAGTCCCGAACCCGGCACCACGATGGCTTGCTTGATGGTCGACGCCACCTTGCGGCCCTTGGCGATCACCGCCGCGGCGCGCAGGTCTTCGATCCGCGAGTTGGTGCAGGAGCCGATGAACACGCGATCCAACTGGATATCGGTGATGGCCTGGTTGGCTTTCAAGCCCATGTACTTCAGGGCGCGCTCGATGGAACCGCGCTTGACCAGGTCGGTTTCCTGGGCCGGGTCCGGCACGTTCTGGTCGACGGCCAACACCATTTCCGGCGACGTGCCCCAGCTGACTTGCGGCTTGATCTGGGCAGCGTCGAGTTCGACCACGGTGTCGAACACCGCGTCGGCGTCGGAGACCAGGTCTTTCCAGGCTTCTACCGCGGCATCCCAATCGGCGCCTGCGGGTGCGAAAGGGCGGCCCTTGACGTATTCAACCGTCTTTTCGTCCGCTGCCACCATGCCCACGCGGGCACCGGCTTCGATGGACATGTTGCAGATGGTCATGCGGCCTTCGATGGACAGGTCGCGAATGGCGCTGCCGGCGAATTCGATGGCATGGCCGTTACCGCCGGCGGTGCCGATCTTGCCAATCACGGCGAGGACGATGTCCTTGGCGGTCACGCCAAACGGCAGCTTGCCTTCAACGCGCACCAGCATGTTCTTCATTTTCTTGGCCACCAGACACTGGGTGGCGAACACATGCTCCACCTCGGAAGTGCCGATGCCGTGGGCCAGGGCGCCGAACGCACCATGGGTAGACGTGTGGGAGTCGCCGCAGACCACGGTCATGCCCGGCAAGGTGGCGCCCTGCTCCGGGCCGATCACATGGACGATGCCCTGGCGCACGTCATTCATCTTGAATTCGGTGATGCCGTATTCGTCACAATAATCGTCAAGGGTTTGCACCTGCAGACGCGACACGGTGTCGGCGATGGCGTCGATGCCGCCCTTGCGCTCCGGGGTGGTCGGCACGTTGTGGTCCGGGGTGGCGATGATGGAGTCGACGCGCCAAGGCTTGCGCCCGGCCAGCCGCAGGCCTTCGAACGCTTGGGGCGAGGTCACTTCATGGATGATGTGACGGTCGATATAGATCAGCGACGAGCCATCGTCGCGCCGTTTCACTTCATGGGAATCCCAAAGCTTGTCGTAAAGCGTTTTGCCGGCCATCAGTTGGTCCTCATCACAGGTCTTTCTATGCCCCGGGCCTTGAAACATTCAATAACCCTTTGGCTTGTGAGGCTGATGGTATGGCGCTACATTAAATAACTCAAATTCATATTTTTTATGCTTTGGATTACCAACTGGAATACATCAATGGACTTGGCCAACCTCAATGCTTTTATCGCCATCGCCGAGACCGGCAGCTTCTCTGGCGCCGGCGAGCGCCTGCACTTGACCCAGCCCGCCATCAGCAAGCGCATTGCCGGCCTGGAACAACAATTGAAGGTGCGATTGTTCGACCGCCTGGGTCGTGAAGTCGGCTTGACCGAAGCCGGACGGGCCCTGCTGCCGCGGGCTTATCAGATCCTCAACGTGCTGGACGATACGCGCCGGGCCCTCACCAATCTCACCGGTGAAGTCAGCGGGCGTCTCACTCTGGCCACCAGCCACCACATCGGCCTGCACCGCCTGCCGCCGGTGCTGCGTACCTTTACCCGGCAATACCCGAACGTGGCGCTGGATATCCAGTTCCTCGATTCAGAAGTGGCCTACGAAGAAATCCTCCATGGCCGTGCCGAAGTGGCAGTCATCACCCTCGCGCCGGATCCTCACCACCTTGTGCGCGCCACCCCGGTGTGGGACGACCCGCTGGATTTCGTGGTGGCGCCGGAGCACAGCCTGATCAGCAATGGCAATATCAGCCTGGCCGATATTGCCGGGCACCCGGCGGTTTTCCCCGGCGGCAACACCTTTACCCACCATATCGTCCGCCGGCTGTTCGAGGCCCAAGGCCTCACCCCGAACATTGCAATGAGCACCAACTACCTGGAAACCATCAAGATGATGGTGTCCATCGGCCTGGCCTGGAGCGTATTGCCGCGCACCATGCTCGATGATCAGGTGGCAAGCATCGCTTTGCCGGGCATACAGCTCAGTCGCCAGCTAGGCTATATCGTGCACACCGAAAGGACGCTGTCGAACGCTGCGCGGGCTTTCATGAGCCTATTGGATGCACAGGTCGATCTGCCACGGATACCGGCATGACACCGTGCGGCCTCAAGGCCTGATTAAAGCCGCGCCGAACGCCCATCGAGCCAAGGCCCTGTGATAATGCCCAACCCCGTCGATTCCGTACCGCCCCTGCCACGTATTTACGCCCTGGACCCTCAAGAGGCGGAACAAAGCTGGGAAAGTGCCCCGCAATTGCTGGCCGCGCTCAATGCTGCGCGGCTGGGCGCATGGTGCTGGGAAATCGACACCGGCCGGATCAGTTGGTCACGGGGCACCCAGGCGCTGTTCGGCTTCGACCCGCACCAGCCGTTGCCCAAGGACCTGGACTACCTCGACCTGCTGGCGCCGGGGGACCGCGCCAGGGTGGTGCGGGCGTTTCACGCGGTGCTGGCGGGCGAGCCGACCGAGCACGCCATGCACCACCGCATTGCCTGGCCCGATGGCACCCAGCACTGGCTGGAGATCAGCGGCAGCCTGGCGCCCGACAAGTCCGGCCGGCGCCGAATGATTGGCGTGATCCGCGAAATCACCCAGCGCAAGAACGCCGAGCAGGCGCTCAAGGACAGTCAGGAGCGCCTCGACCTGGCCCTGGATTCGGCGCAACTGGGCACCTGGGACTGGCATATCCCCACCGGCATGCTCTATGGCTCGGCACGCGCCGCCCAGCTGCATGGCCTGCCGCCGGAACCGTTCCATGAATCCTTCGAGGCATTTTTCGAAGGCATGCCCGACGAAGAGCGCGAGAACATGCGCAACGCCTACCGCACCCTGCGCGAGGGCCCGGCCGGCAGCTACCAGCTGACTTATCGCGTGCCCATGGATGACGGCAGTTCGCGCTACCTCGAAAGCCGTGCGCGCCTGTACCGCGATGAACGCGGCGCACCGCTGCGCATGGCCGGCACCCTGCTGGACATCACCGACCAGGTGGAGCGCGAACAGCGCCTGATCGCCTCCGAAGAGAAATTCGCCAGCCTGTTCCAGGCCAGCCCCGACCCGATCTGTGTGACCTGCCTGGACGACGGCGCGTTTATCGAGATCAACCCCGCCTTTACCCAGACCTTTGGCTGGACAGCCGCCGAGGTGATCGGCAAAAGCGCCGAGCAGATCGGCCTGTGGGACGAGTCGAGCAAGCGCCTGCAGCGGATCGAGCGGGTCATCCGCGAGCAGGCGTTGAGCAATGTGGCGCTTGTGGTGCGCCACAAGGACGGCCAGAGCCTTACCTGTGTGATCTCCAGCCGCCTGATCAAGGTCGGCGACCAGCCGTGCATTGTCACCACGCTGCGGGACATCACCCAGCAACAACGCTCGGAAGCTGCCCTGAAGGCCAGCGAAGAGAAATTCGCCAAGGCCTTCCATTCCAGCCCCGACGCGATTTCCATTACCGAGCGCGACACCGGCCGTTATGTGGAGGTCAACGACGGCTTTTGCCGCCTGACCGGCTACCGCGCCGAGGAAGCCATTGGCCTGACCTTTTACCAGATCGGCATCTGGGCCGATGAAAACCAACGCGCCGCCTTATTGGCCCAATTGCAGATCAAAGGCCGTATCAACCACCTGGAAATGCTCTGGCATAACAAGCGCGGCGAGTTGCTGGCGGTGGAAGTTTCGGTGGAGCCCATCACCCTCAATGAAACCCCGTGCCTGCTGCTGACCGCGCGGGACGTGAGCCTGCTGAAAAATGCCCAGGCGCAGATCCGCCACCTGGCCTACCACGACCCGCTGACCAACCTGCCCAATCGCGCCTTGCTGATGGACCGCCTGAGCCAGCAGATCGCCCTGCTCAAGCGTCACAACCTGCGCGGCGCGCTGCTGTTCCTTGACCTTGATCACTTCAAGCACATCAACGATTCCCTCGGGCACCCGGTGGGCGACACGGTGCTGAAGATCGTCACCGCCCGCCTGGAAGCCAGTGTGCGCATGGAAGACACCGTCGCACGCCTGGGCGGCGATGAATTCGTGGTGCTGCTCAGTGGTCTGGAGGGCTCGCGCATGGCGGTCAGCCGCCAGGTGCAGGGACTGGCCGATACCCTGCGCGAGCTGCTTTCGGAGCCGATGTTTCTCGATGGTCACCGCCTGCAGGTTACGCCGAGTATCGGTGTGGCGCTGATTCCCGATCACGGCTCCACGCCGGCCGACTTGCTCAAGCGCGCCGACATTGCCCTGTACCGCGCCAAGGACTCAGGGCGCAATACCACGCAGATGTTCCACAACAGCATGCAGAAAACCGCCAGCGAACGCCTGCGCATGGAGACCGACCTGCGCCTGGCCCTGTCGCGTGGTGAGTTCAGCGTGCACTTCCAGCCGCAAGTGGATGCACGTGGCGACAAGATAGTCGGCGCCGAGGCCCTGGTGCGCTGGCAGCATCCGCAACTGGGCGCGCAATCGCCGTCCGAATTTATCAAGGTGCTTGAAGACAGCGGCTTGATCCTTGAAGTCGGCACCTGGATCCTCGATGAAGCCTGCGCCGCCTTTGAACTGTTGATCGCGGAAGGCTTGGTCGACCCGTTGAATTTCAGCCTGTGTGTGAACATCAGCCCCCGGCAGTTTCGCCAGAACGACTTCGTGGAACGGGTGGAACGCAGCCTCAAGCAACACCAACTGCCGTTCAGCCTGCTGAAACTGGAAATTACCGAAGGCATCGTGATCCAGAACCTGGACGACACCATCAGCAAAATGCGCCGCCTGAAAAAACTCGGCGTCAGCTTTGCGATGGATGACTTTGGCACCGGGTATTCATCGCTCACTTACCTCAAGCGTTTGCCGGTGGATGCACTGAAGATTGACCAATCCTTCGTGCGTGACGCCACCCACGACCCCAACGACGCAGAAATCATCCGCGCCATCGTGGCCATGGCCCGCAGCCTGAACCTGGAGGTGATTGCCGAAGGTGTGGAAACCCTGGAGCAACTGGCCTTCCTGCAGGGCCTGGGTTGCCATTTGTACCAGGGGTATCTGCACAGCCGGCCGTTGCCGTTGATCGGGTTTCGGGAGCGTTTGATTGGCGCGAGGGCAGGCCCTACACCAATTTGAGTGCGCGGCCGCGCTGATGCATCCAGTGCGAGCCGTTCAGATCGCGCCTGGCGCCGTAGTCATCGTAGGCGCCCTCGACCACGGCCACCGAATGTTCGAAATTCGCCAGGGTGCCTGGCACGCCTGAGGCCAGCTCTTGCACGCTGCTCTTGCGAGTAAAGGCGTACAGGCCAAGACGGCGCAATGCGTCGCCGGGGACCTCACCATCGTTGAGCGTTTGCAGGGCCACATCAAAGCCGGCACCGGCGCGAAATTCGTGATTCTCCAACTGGGCACGCTTGGCGCTCGCGGCGTAAAGAAACACCGCATCGTCAATCAGGCCTTTATCCGCGCCATGGAAGTTGGCAGCCGTGCGCGCCGCTTTCAGCTCATCATGGGTCAGCCGAACCGTGCAACCGTCACGCATGGTGATGGTGTAACCGTCCGCCGCCTCAGTGACATGCTTGAAGATGCCCAAGGGGTTTTGTCCGTACCTCATCATTGCAGCCTTGATTGCCGATACGGTGACGCAATTACGTTCTGCGCCTTGGTAGAAACCGCCCCAGATATCGGCAGGTTTGACGCCGACGCGGGCCGCCGGGAACTGCGCAGGCCTGGCGCCCGGTTCGGCCCGAACGTCTGCGGCAAGCTGATAGCCGTAGTCCTTGACGACGGGCTCCTGCTCACCGTTGCCATGCTTGATGCCATCCACCACCAACGCGCTTGAATGATTAAAGGTGGAGGTGACGCCAACGCTGCCTGGCGCACCTAGCTTGTCTGGCGGTGCAACCCGTAGAAAACCGACCAGGCCCATCCCCTTCAAGGCCTTGTAAGTAGACTCTCCGTACAAAGTGCTCGATAACGCCGCGTCAAACCGGACATCGCGCTCCGCCGCCTTGCGCTTGGCAAAGGCCGCCAGCATGAAGTTGGCGTCGTTGACCATTTGCGTGTCAGAACCGGTAAATCGCGAGGCGTCGGTCGTGCGCTGCAGCTCCTGCGTGGAGACTGTCACTTCAAAACCATCTTTCATAGTGACGCGGTGTCCCTCCTCAGTGACCTCGACGCGTTCGAACATATCGGAGGGCGACGGGCCAAACCTGAGCATCATCATCTTGATCACTGCGGTATGGCTGCTCAGGTCGAACGCTTCGCCGAACTTTCGCGATGGCGCTGTGAAACCCGGCAAAATCTCGGCAGCCTCTGGGCGTACCTGTGTCGTGGTCGGTTCAACCTTGGGCACGATGCGAGGCATTACGGGGGCCGGCAGGATGCGAGTCTGCGGCGCGCCATCCTTCACCAACGTGTATGTATAGCTACGATCCGGCGAACCCTGCCTGCCGAAAAGATGCGCCTGGCCGGCATGAATCAGCGCGGAGCCAAAATCGTAGCTGTCTGCCACCCCCGTTGCGCCAGTGCCGACCACCGTCGCAGTGGGTACGTACTGGAGATGGCCGGACAACCCCATGCCCTTGAGCATGTTAAAGGTGGTTTCACCCTGCAACGACCGGGTCAAGGCCGACTCGAAACCCGACAGATCATCGGCGTTGCCGCTGCGCAGTTGTTTGCGCTTGACGAATACCGCCAACGCGAAATGGGCACTGCTCAGTGCCTCACTGTCAGTGCCGGTAAAACGTGACGCAGCGGCCGCCTGTTGCAACTCCTGCCTGGAAACATGCAGCCGGTAACCATCCTTCATGGTCACGTCATAACCGTCGCCATTGCCCTGTACCTCGTTGAACATATCGCCGGGGTGCGCGCCAAACGTCAGCATCATGAGTTTGATGACTGCGCTGTGCGAGCTGGCATTGAAATGCTCACCGAAACGACGCTGCGACGCTTCAAAAGCGGGGATACCGGACGGATCTTTTGATGGAGGGCCCCACAATTTTTCCGTCATGGGATCCAAGCGGGAAAAAGATCCAATTTCATAAGTAGACATAGCGTTAACTCGTTTATGAAAGAGTTGGACGAGTCCGTGGGAGCAAACTCGGCGCAAACGGTGTTAGATCAACGCAATCGCTTGCCCACCTGTGGGCCGTCCGCGTTTTTTGCCATAGATCTCCTCGCTTCCATCCACCACGGCAACCGAGTGGCCGCGCCTGTTGACCATGCCGATCAACGACTTGTCAGCGAAGGCCAGTGCCGAGACGCGCGCCATATGATCTTTCAATCCCAGGCGCTTGAAGCCCTCCCCTGGGCCCCGCTCATCCTCACCGTTATTAAGACTTTGTATGGCGGCATCCAGACTTCTTCTCGCCCATCCGTCGTTGTTTTCTATCTGCGCACGCTTGGCGGAACATGCAAAAAGAAAGTGCGCGTCATTGAGCATTTCCGGATCATTCAACAGAACGAAGTCGGCACCGCGAATGGCCTTATCCAACTCGGACTGCTTCAACTGCAACTCGAAGCCATCGCGCATGACGACCCTATAACCATCCGCGACTTTCTCGACAGACCTGTAGATATCCGTCGGGCTTTGGCCGAACTTCGCCATCGCTGCCTTGATGGCCGAAATCGTTACGCAATTGCCTTGCCTTCCCTGCCGAAAACCGTTCCAGATATTGTCGGGCTTCGCACCGTTACGCTTACTGGACAGCCCAGGGATGGGTTGTTTTGGTTTATCGATGACTGCCGGATCGGGCGCGGGCTGCACGCGCGGTAGCGGTAAGTCGTCGCGTCTCGGCGCCGGCGGCTGAATGTCTCTGCTCAGCAGACTCTGCAATTGATTGAAGAACTGCTTGAACAGGTCAGTCAGCATGCTGATCAAGGCAACAGGTTCCAGGGTGTTACCGAAGCTATCGGGCTCGACGCGCGAGCCTGAGGAAGGTGGCGCGATGCGAAAGGTGTCCCGGTATCCAGGAGCCGACGACGCATGGGCCGAACAGTCAGGCGCTCGGAAAGGGTCAGTGGTTGGCCGCGCGTAAGGGCAATGGCTTATTAATGGCATGTATCAACTCTCATTGAGTGCTCCCTGACCGCAGGGCCAGAGAGCGAACATTCAGGTTCAACGTCTCAAGACGACAGGCTCAGAAGCGTTGGCGCAGGCTTGGCTTGGGAGCGCAACGTTCTTCGGATGGACCCCGGGAGAACCCACGGGAAGTGCCAATTCGTTCATCAGGTGCGGGGGATGTAAGGTCTGGAGTGGTTCGGGCCTCAGGTTTTGGAAGCACCGTGGTCGAGGCAGGCGCATCCGGTTTTACGGGCGGCTTGGGTTCTGGCGTGTGAACGGTCGTTGGGGAAACTTGAGGCTGCAGCGATGGCGAGGCATCGAGCTTTGGAATGACCGTTGACGTCGGCGACGGATGTTTTTCGACGGGTGGCGCCACGATGACCGGTATCGCGGGCTGAACGTCGGTCCTTGGCGTGAGCCCCGGCTCGCGCGCCACCTTTTCGCCTGTATGCGGGCAATGGCAGCTCTGGACCTGCACCGTCACATTGATATCAGCCGGCAGCTTGTCATTGCGTGCCCTATCAGTGAGCGAGGTTGTCGCCGGGTTGGTACTGAGCTTGGCTTCCGGTGTGAGGGTCACGTGGGCACGTCCGTCGGGGGTGACTTTCACTTCCGGGCCTTGCTTGACCTGGGGCTTGCTGTCCGTCTGCGACTCGACCTTGGGCTTGACGTCTGTATAGGCAACGACCTTGGGATCAGGGCCAGGTTTGACTTGTGTCCCAGCGTCCGTTTGCGGCTCGATCCCGGGTTTAACGCGGGTGTCCGCAATCACTTTGGGATCAGGGCCCGGCTTCACCTGTGTCCTGGCATCCGTTTGCGGTTCGACCCCAGGTTTAACGTTGGGCTGCGCAACGACCTTGGCATCAAGCCCTGGGTTGGCCTGGGGCTGGGCATCCAGTTCGCCGGGCAACTTGGGCAGTACCCCCATGCCGGCGAGCATGCTACGCATCGCCTTTACCGCGAACTCAAACATGGCAAACAGCTTTTCCAGGGACTCCTTGTTCACCGTCCCATTGTGTTCTTTTGGCGTCGAACTACTGTCCTTCAGAAATTGATTTACACGGTCCGTCGACGCAGAAGCTTCGAGCGGCTTAGTCACTTGCACTGAGGGTTGATTAAGGGGCGCATAATTCGTATTCATCGGCACGAACTGTTGGGTCGACACGTTAGACATATTTTATTTCCTCAAGCAGCGCCTAACTTCCGCACAAAACAGAAGAAAGCACTTTTGGTTTAGGGTTTGGGAACAACAGTGAGCTCTACAAACTCGCAAGGTTCGTGGGGCGTAACGGCGATGAGTTCCGAAAAATCCGAGCTTATATAAGGAAACCAAATGACCGATTGCGATGTTCGCCTATGGACATTTATCTGCAGACCCAGGCCTTACGGGCGCTGCAAGCGCACTGAAATAAGACACTTAAGGCAACAACCCAGCACAAAGGCAACTTGAGAAAAACAACGAACCTGTTTGGCAACTACAACTTATGTTAGTGGGCGCGCACGACTACCTGGATAACCCACTAACTTCCCAGCACACTAAAACCTCGTAGCAATCCAGCCGGACACTCATGATTACTTGCATATATTGCGCAACAACCCAACTTTCATCTGAAGTCGACAATCAACCAAGCCAACCCCAACAGCACGCCGTCAACGCACACGTAATCTTTCGGACAAGAAAAAGGCGCCTTTCGGCGCCCGTTACAGAAGAGGATGAAACATTTATATATGTAAACCTAATCTTGCAATGCCACCGGCCGCTCGCGCTGACCGGACATGCCCAGCAAGCGAGCGACCTGTTCCAGATCAGTCTCCCTGCGCATCAACGTAAACAGTTCCACCGCCTCAGGATAATTGCGGGTCAGCATCGCCAGCCATTGCTTCAAGCGCCCCGGCGCTTGACGCTCGGTCAGTTGCGCCACCGACTGGGTCCAGAAATCCTGGAGCATCGGCTGCATTTGCGCCCAAGTCATCTCGACCACCTCTTCGCCCGCCCGCGCCGCAGCAATCTGCCGCGCCAGGTCCGGACGCGCCACCAGGCCACGGCCCAGCATGATGTCTTCGGCACCGCTGATTTCGCGGCAGCGCTTCCAGTCTTCGACGCTCCAGATATCGCCATTGGCGAACACCGGCACCTTGACCACGTCCTGCACCCGCGGGATCCATTCCCAGTGGGCCGGCGGTTTGTAACCATCGGTCTTGGTGCGCGCATGTACCACGATATGCGCCGCGCCGCCTTCGGCCAGGGCGGTGGCGCAGACCAGGGCACCGTCCGGGCTGTCGAAGCCCAGGCGCATCTTGGCGGTCACCGGAATATGGGCCGGCACCGCGCGACGCACGTGTTCGACGATCTGGTTGAGCAGCTCCGGCTCCTTGAGCAGCACCGCACCGCCACGGGACTTGTTGACGGTCTTGGCCGGGCAACCGAAGTTCAGGTCAATCACTTGCGAGCCCAGCTCGCAGGCCAGGGCGGCGTTTTCCGCCAGGCACACCGGGTCGGAACCGAGCAATTGCACACGTAGCGGCACGCCGGCGGCGGTGTGGGCGCCGTGCAGCAGTTCCGGGGCGAGCTTATGAAAGTACGCGGGGGTGAGCAGGCGGTCGTTGACGCGGATGAACTCGGTCACGCACCAGTCAATACCCCCCACGCGGGTCAGCACGTCCCGCAGGATGTTGTCGACCAACCCCTCCATGGGCGCCAAAGCAATTTGCATGGGAAACACTCAACAAAAATCGTGGCGCAGTTTACTGGGTTTCCCACAACAACCGTTAACCCCCTGTCAGGGCAGGGCCATAACCGTCGAGAAACGCAGGCGGCATGCGCTTGGGCTTGCCGCTGGACAGTTCGATGCAGACAAAGGTGGTGTTCGCGCGCAGCAAGGTGACCCCATCCCGCGGGCGCAACAGCTGGAAGCGTCGGGTCATCTTCAGGCGCTGGTCCCAGTCGACGATCCAGGTGGCCAGTTGCAGTTCATCGCCTTCGTAGCCTGCGGCCAGGTAGTCGATCTCGTGGCGCACCACCGCCATGGCACGGTCGAGGCGGCGGTACTCGGTAAGGTCCAGTCCCAGGCGCTGGGAGTGGCGCCAGGCGCAGCGCTCCAGCCAGGACACATACACCGCGTTATTGGCGTGCCCCAAGCCGTCGATGTCTTCAGGCGCAACCTGCAGATCGATGATAAACGGCGTTGCCAAATCCCAGCCCATGCCTTGCTCCCCGTCGATTGATGTCGGCGGGGAGAGTGTATCAGGCCGTTTGCAGCGCCTGTAAACCACAGCCGGCAAGCAGCGAAAGCGTCGCGTCGATCACCCGTGGGTCGGCCAGCACTTTCTGGTGGCCACCCTGCTCCAGGCGCAGCAGGCGGCTGTCGAACCAGGCTTCGTGAATGGCTTGAGAGGCTTTGACCGGGACGAAGGTATCGTCTTCGGCATGCACGATCAGGCCGGGGATATTCATCTGATAGTGAGCCACATCCAAATGTTTGAGCGGCATTGCGAAGGTCATCTCGACTTCCCGGATAAAGGCTGAACGCGCCCGCGACGGCAAACCGACCATCGTGGTAAAGCCGCGCAGGGCATCCAGACAGCGCGACGGCGCGGCGATACTCACCAACGCCTCGGTGCGCAAACCCAACTGCACCGCCAGCATCGCGCTGGCGCCGCCCATGGAGTGGCCAATCACGGCGCGCAGCGGCGGCAACTCGGCGGCGGCCTCCAGCATGGCGCGGGCGAACAGCACTACATGCGCCTCGCGCCCCGGCGAACGACCATGGGCGGGGCCGTCCAGGGCAATCACTGAATACCCCTTGTCGACCAACGCGGTGATCAGGCTGGCGAACTGCGTAGGCCGGCCTTCCCAACCGTGCATCAACAGCACGGTGGGCCCCTGCCCCCAACGCAAGGCCGACAAGCCGAAACGCAAGGTGATGCGCTCCGATTGCGCCAGCAGCGGCAGTTCCCAATCACGCGGCGGCAACGTGCGCGGCGTCATGAAGACACGACGCATTTTGTTGGCCACGGTTTGCGGGGCCAGATGCCCCAGTGTGCCGTTGAAGCGACGAATCCAGGTCAGCGTGCCCATCAGCAGAGCCCTCTTCTAGCGTACGGCGGACTTGGCGGCGCGCAGCACGCGGTCAGACAATTCACCCGGCCCCAATGCGCGGGCCAACGCCAGGCCACCGATCATCAGCGCCATGTCAGCCAGGGCTTTGTCAGTGTCCTCAGGGCTGACGGCGAGTTGCGCGGCCATCAGTTCGCAGTGCTCGTTCAGCGCCTGGCGGAATGTATCCGGCAAACGGCTCATCTCGCCGACGGTCGCCGGGATCGGGCAGGCCTGGGCCGTGGAGTCACGGTGCTTGCGCGACAGATAGAACGCCGCCACCAGGCTTCTGCGCTCCTCACCGGTCAGCTGTGAGTCCATGTCATCGATCGACGCACGACGCTTGGCCAGCAATTGGGTAAACGCCTCCAGCATCAGCGCGTCCTTGCTTTCAAAATGCGCGTAGAAGCCACCGACGGTCAGCCCCGCCGCGCCCATGACTTCACCCACACTGGGTTCGGCCGGGCCACGCTGGACCAACGCGGCACTGGCGGCCTGCAGGATGCGTTCGCGGGTTTGCGCTTTTTTATCGCTCATCAAAGCCTCCGTTTCTCATGGGTTGAATATTATTACCATAATAATATTTGGCAAGCGACAGGCATGACCATTGGTCAGAAGAGAACACGCAGAGGGAGAAGAGGAACTGGCCAAATGCCAGACAAACAAAAGGGCCATTCAATAATTGAATGACCCTTAAAAATCCCGCAGAGCGGGTAATCGTGGCGTCCCCTAGGGGACTCGAACCCCTGTTACCGCCGTGAAAGGGCGGTGTCCTAGGCCACTAGACGAAGGGGACACAAACCTTCTGTACAACCTGATCAGACGAGGCCTGATCTGTTCAAGGACGGTGTGGCCAGACCCTGAACCTGTAAATTGGTGGAGCTAAACGGGATCGAACCGTTGACCTCTTGCATGCCATGCAAGCGCTCTCCCAGCTGAGCTATAGCCCCGGATTTTTCGTCTCGCGACGCAGCAGACCTTTCGAGCTGCTTGTTGAAACTGGCGTCCCCTAGGGGACTCGAACCCCTGTTACCGCCGTGAAAGGGCGGTGTCCTAGGCCACTAGACGAAGGGGACAAAACCTTCTGTACAACAGATCAGCGCTGAGAACTGATCGGTTCAAGGACGGTGTGGCCAGGCCTTGAACCTGTAGATTGGTGGAGCTAAACGGGATCGAACCGTTGACCTCTTGCATGCCATGCAAGCGCTCTCCCAGCTGAGCTATAGCCCCTCATCGGTGAGGACGGGGCGAATCTTAATGGCGGTTTGGAAGTGTGTCAAATTTATTTTCAACAATTTCCAAAATTTTTTGCCGGGATAACAATCACTTACCGGTGAAACCCCGGAAAACCGGGGTTTCACCGTTACGACGGCCTGCTTAAGCGATAGCGCCCAGCAGCTTTTCCCATTCCTTGTTTTCTTTCTTCGACACACCACCCAGCAAATCAAGGGCTTGGCGCAGACGGAAACGCGTCAGGTCCGGGCCGAGGATTTCCATTGCATCGAGTACCGACACCGAACTGGCCTGCCCGGTGATCGCGGCAAACATCAGCGGCATGGCGTCGCGCAGCTTCAATTCCAGGGACTCCACCACCGCCTGGATCGTCGCGGTGATCGCCTCCTTCTCCCACTGGCGCAGGCTTTCCAGTTTCCACAGGATCAACTGCATCAACTGGCGGACCTGATCACCGGAGAGCTTCTTGGATTCGAACAGCTTGGCATCCGGGTTCACGCCACCGGCAAAGAAGAAGCTGGCCAACGGTGCGACCTGGCTGAACGTCTCCACCCTGCCCTGCACCAACGGTGCGATCTTCATCATGTACTCGGGATTCAACGCCCATTGCTGTACACGGCTGGCAAACTCTTGCACCGGCAGGTCACGCAGCCACTGGCCGTTGAGCCAGGACAACTTCTCGATATCGAAGATCGGCCCGCCCAGGGACACGCGGGACAGGTCGAAGTTATCGACCATTTCCTGCAACGAGAACTTCTCGCGCTCGTCCGGCATCGACCAACCCATGCGCCCCAGGTAGTTGAGCATGGCTTCCGGCATGAAGCCCATGCGCTCGTAGAACGTCACCGAGGTCGGGTTCTTGCGCTTGGATAGCTTGCTCTTGTCCGGGTTACGCAGCAGCGGCATGTAGCACAGCTGCGGCTGTTCCCAGCCGAAGTACTCATAGAGCAGGATCAGTTTCGGCGCCGATGGCAGCCACTCTTCGCCACGCAGTACGTGGGTAATGCCCATCAGGTGGTCATCGACCACGTTGGCCAGGAAGTACGTCGGCAGACCGTCGGTCTTCATCAGCACTTGCATGTCCATGCGGTCCCACGGGATCTCGACGTCGCCGCGCAGCATGTCCGGCACCACGCACACACCTTCGCTCGGCACTTTCATGCGGATCACGTGGGGCTCGCCGGCGGCCAGGCGCCGCGCCACTTCTTCTTTCGACAGCAACAACGCGCGGCCGTCGTAACGCGGGGTTTCGCCACGGGCCATCTGCTCGGCGCGCATCTGGTCCAGTTCTTCAGCGGTGCAGAAGCACGGGAAGGCGTGGCCCATATCAACCAATTGCTGGGTGTACTGCTTATAGATGTCGCTGCGCTCGCTCTGGCGATACGGGCCGTGGGGGCCGCCGACGTCCGGGCCTTCCGCCCAGGTAATGCCCAGCCAGCGCAGGGCATCGAAAATCTGCTGTTCCGACTCGCGGGTGGAGCGCAACTGGTCGGTGTCTTCGATCCGCAGGATGAATTCACCGCCGTGCTGCTTGGCAAAGCAGTAGTTGAACAAGGCGATGTAAGCAGTGCCGACGTGGGGATCCCCAGTAGGCGATGGCGCGATGCGCGTGCGGACGGTGGTCATGGCAGGTCTCGAATGGGCGATATAACTGAAAATTGAAACAAGGGGCGGATGGTAACACCTGCTTGGGTGATTTCGGGAGACCGAGGTGCCTGCCATCGCAGGCAAGCCAGCTCCCACATTTGACTGTATTCACAATTCTAAAAAGTGGGAGCGGGCTTACCCGCGATGAGCATAGGTATCTACACAACTTTGGCTCGACGCTGAAACCCAGTGAACAGGGGCTTCCGTGGCGAGCGGGCTTGTCCCGCGTTGGGCTGCGAAGCAGCCCCAATGAAGACGAGTGGAGTATCAGACTTTCCTCTGCGCCTGGTTTTGGGGCTGCTGCTCAGCCCAACGCGGGGCAAGCCCGCTCGCCACAGGGGAGTTTGCCAGCCTCTGAAAATTGTATAGATACTTATGCCGCGATGAGCATAGGTATCTACACAACTTTCAGAGGCTGACTTCATCCCCTGTGGGAGCTGTCGAGCTTTAGCGAGGCTGCGAAAGCGGTGGGTCAGGCGAAGAAAATGCCAGCAGTGCCGCCGCCTTCGCAGCCTCGCTGGGGCTCGACAGCTCCCACATTTTGAACCGAGTTCGACATCAATACCGGTCGGCTCGAAGGCCGCCGCGCTTTTGCTTTTGATCTGCGATCGTCCCGTCAACCATGTGTCCGGTCCATACAGCGCTCTTCAAAAAGTGACCCGCCGTAAGGGCGGAACCCTAAGCCGCCGTTACCGCAACAACGGATATGTACTCGGTCAAACCCAAAAAAACGGTCGGCCGGAAGGCCGCCAAACAAGCTCCCTCGCCACACACCGTTGAAAGTTGTGTAGATACCCGTGCCGCGATGAGGCCAGTCCTATCACCGAAGATCAAACAGTCAGAAGGCGCTCGCGCAACTTGCCAATCTCATCGCGCGTCTGCGCCGCCGCCTCGAACTCCAGGTCCCGCGCCAACTGGTACATCTTCTCTTCCAGTTGCCGAATACGCTTGGTGATTTCACTCGGCGAGCGCAGTTCGTTCTCGTACTTGGCGTTTTCCTCGGCGGCCTTGGCCATGCCCTTGCGCTTCTTGCTGCGCGAACCGGGCACGGTGGCGCCTTCCATGATATCGGCGACGTCCTTGAACACGCCCTTGGGGATGATGCCGTTCTCCAGGTTGAACGCGATCTGCTTGTCGCGACGGCGCTGGGTCTCGCCGATCGCGCGCTCCATGGAGCCGGTGATGCGGTCCGCGTAGAGAATCGCGCGGCCATTGAGGTTACGTGCCGCGCGCCCGATGGTCTGGATCAGCGAGCGCTCCGAACGCAGGAAGCCTTCCTTGTCCGCATCGAGGATCGCCACCAGCGACACTTCCGGCATGTCCAGGCCTTCACGCAGCAGGTTGATCCCCACCAACACGTCAAAGGTGCCCAGGCGCAGGTCGCGGATGATTTCCACGCGCTCCACGGTGTCGATGTCCGAGTGCAGGTAACGCACGCGCACGCCGTGGTCGGCCAGGTAGTCGGTCAAGTCTTCGGACATGCGCTTGGTCAGCGTGGTGACCAATACCCGCTCCCCTAGGGCCACACGCTTGCCGATTTCCGAGAGCAGGTCGTCGACTTGGGTCAGCGCCGGGCGGATTTCGATTTCCGGGTCCACCAGGCCCGTCGGGCGCACCAGTTGCTCGATCACCCGGCCGGCGTGTTCGGCCTCGTAGTTGCCGGGCGTCGCCGACACAAAGATGGTCTGCGGGCTGATGGCTTCCCACTCATCGAAGCGCATCGGCCGGTTATCCAGCGCCGACGGCAGGCGGAAGCCGTACTCCACCAGCGTCTCTTTACGCGAACGGTCGCCCTTATACATGGCGCCGACCTGCGGCACGCTGACGTGGGACTCGTCGATCACCAGCAGCGCGTCGGGCGGCAAGTAGTCATAGAGGGTCGGCGGCGGCGCGCCGGATTCGCGGCCCGAGAGATAGCGCGAGTAGTTTTCGATGCCGTTGCAGTAGCCCAGCTCCAGGATCATCTCCAGGTCGAAGCGCGTGCGCTGCTCCAGGCGCTGGGCTTCGACCAGCTTGTTGTTGGCGCGCAGGTACTCCAGGCGCTCGGCCAATTCGGCCTTGATGCCCTCGATGGCGCCCATCAGGGTTTCGCGCGGGGTCACGTAGTGGCTTTTCGGATAAAAGGTGAAGCGCGGCAGCTTGCGGATCACCTCGCCGGTCAACGGGTCGAAGGCCGACAGGCTCTCGACTTCATCGTCGAACAGCTCGATGCGGATCGCTTCCAGGTCGGATTCGGCCGGGTAGATGTCGATCACATCGCCCCGCACGCGGAACGTGGCGCGGGCAAAGTCCATGTCGTTGCGCGTGTATTGCAGGCTGGTCAGGCGGCGCAGCAGCTCGCGCTGGTCGAGTTTGTCGCCGCGGTCGACGTGCAGCACCATCTTCAGATAGGTTTCCGGGCTGCCCAGGCCGTAGATGCACGACACCGTGGTGACGATGATCGCGTCCTTGCGCTCCAGCAACGCTTTGGTCGCCGACAGCCGCATCTGCTCGATGTGGTCGTTGATCGACGCATCCTTCTCGATAAAGGTATCGGAGGACGGCACGTAGGCTTCGGGCTGGTAGTAGTCGTAGTAAGAAACGAAATATTCCACCGCGTTGTTCGGGAAGAACGCCTTGAACTCACCGTACAGCTGCGCGGCCAGGGTCTTGTTCGGTGCCAGCACCAGCGTCGGGCGGTTAATCTGCGCGATCACGTTGGCGATGCTGAAGGTCTTGCCCGAACCGGTCACCCCGAGCAGCGTCTGGTGGGCCAGGCCGGCCTCGATGCCTTCGACCATCTGGCGAATGGCTTCCGGCTGATCGCCAGCGGGTTCAAAGCGGGTGACGAGTTGGAAATCCGACATAACGTACCTCGTGTAATCACCCCCGGACTGTAAACCCGTCGAGGACGAAATAGACCACCACCCGCGAAAATTCAAAGCGGGCAGTAGGAAAAAACCATGATAGCCATAGAAGTGGTGGCGGATGTGTCGGGTTTCAAGGTAATCGTCCTACGCGCCCTGTACGATCTCTATTGCAATAAGACTAACGGTCGGCAAATAAACCGAAAATCTTGGCCGAAAAGCCGTTTAGGCTGTCGCCCTCGGCGGTGATGGCCTCTATACTAGCTCCCCGTTTGTGCACCGCTCTAGTGCATTCGGCTGGAGCGCGACACGTCCCTCCCTTCCCCCATAGAGCTGCCGCAAAAATGAGCCTGTTCTCCGCTGTCGAAATGGCACCACGCGATCCAATCCTGGGCCTCAACGAAGCATTCAACGCCGACACACGAACCACCAAGGTCAACCTTGGCGTGGGCGTTTATTGCAACGAGGAGGGGAAGATTCCACTCTTGCGTGCCGTTGCCGAAGCGGAAGCCATTCGCGTGGCGCAACACGCCGCCCGGGGCTACTTGCCCATTGACGGCATCGCCGCCTACGACAAGGCTGTGCAAACCCTGCTTTTCGGCGCGCAATCGCCCCTGCTCGAAGCCGGCCGCGTCGTCACCGTGCAAGCCGTTGGCGGCACCGGCGCGCTGAAGCTGGGCGCCGACTTCCTCAAGCAACTGCTGCCAGACGCCGTCGTCGCCATCAGCGACCCGAGCTGGGAAAACCACCGCGCCCTGTTCGAAACCGCCGGTTTCCCGGTGCAGAACTACCGCTACTACGACGCCGCCACCCACGACGTAAACCGTGCCGGCCTGCTCGAAGACCTTAACGCCCTGCCGCCACAATCCATCGTGGTATTGCATGCCTGCTGCCACAACCCGACCGGCGTCGACCTGAGCCCGGCCGATTGGCAGAACGTACTGGACGTGGTCAAGGCCCGGAACCTGGTGCCGTTCCTCGACATGGCCTACCAGGGCTTTGGCGACGGTATCCACGAGGACGCCGCTGCGGTGCGCCTGTTCGCTGAGTCCGGCCTGACCTTCTTTGTGTCCAGCTCGTTCTCCAAGTCGTTTTCCCTGTACGGCGAACGCGTCGGTGCGCTGTCCATCGTCGGCGACTCCAAGGAAGAAAGCGCGCGCATCCTGTCCCAGGTCAAGCGTGTGATCCGCACCAACTACTCCAACCCGCCGACCCACGGCGCGGCCATCGTCGCGGCGGTGCTCAACAGTCCTGAGCTGCGCGCCCAGTGGGAAGCCGAGCTGGCCGAGATGCGCCTGCGCATCCGTGCCATGCGCGAGCAGATGGTCGCCGAATTGGCCAAGGCTGCACCGGGCCACGACTTCAGCTTTGTCGGCCGCCAGCGCGGGATGTTCTCCTACTCCGGCCTGACCGTTGAGCAAGTCACCCGCTTGCGCAGCGAATTCGGCATCTACGCCTTGGATACCGGACGTATCTGCGTGGCGGCGTTGAACCAGTCGAACATCAACGCGGTCACACAGGCAATCGTTCAGGTGCTGTAAACGGTAGCGGTGGCACAAGGAGGGGAAGCCGATGGCTTCCCCTTTTTCGTGTCCAGCCCCTAGACTGAACCTCGACCGCCCCTTTGCTGTGAGAACCCTATGAGAAACGACGACCTGGACCTGCGTGCCGACCGCGACGAACTGGACCACTTCACCCCACGCGCGCCGCAAGCCAAACGCCAGAAAAGCCTGGTGCTGCAAGTGGCGCTGGGGGTGTTTCTGGGTGGGTTGGCACTGTGGCTGGTGCAATTGGGCGCGACGGCGATCATGGCCAAGTTAGCCATGGGTACCCTGCAATTCGGCGGCTGATAAGGCCAAAAACTGTGGGAGCTGGCTTGCCTGCGATGCCAGCACCTCGGTGTATCAGGCAGACCCGGCTGATGCTATCGCAGGCAAGCCAGCTCCCACATTGGATCTATGGCGCTACCAAATGGCGTTCCTCCAGGAGTTTCACGAAGCTGTTCAAACTCTGCGACACCGTGCCCCGGCGCCAGATCAGCCAGGTGTTCAACACCCGGTAACTGTCGGCCAACGGCCACACACTCACCGCCGCAAAGCCCGGCATGTTTTCCAGCATGCTGCGCGGCATCAAGGCCAAACCCGCCCCGGCGCTGACACAGGCGAGCATGCCGTGGTACGACTCGATCTCGAAAATCCTGCCAGGCGCCGCGCCATCCTGTGAAAACCAGCGTTCGAAGTGGTGCCGGTACGAGCAGTTCGAGCGAAACGTATAGATATTCTCGCCATTCACGTCCTGCCCGCGCGTGATCGGCGCGTGATGCAGCGGCGCGACCACCACCATTTCCTCCTCGAACACCGCCACGCCCTCCAGCGTCGAGTGCAACACCGGGCCATCGACAAAGGCCGCGGTCAGGCGTCCCGACAGCACGCCTTCAATCATCGTGCCTGAGGGCCCGGTGCTCAGGTCCAGCTCGAC
Source organism: Pseudomonas cedrina subsp. cedrina (assembly GCF_001983175.1). GTDB lineage: Bacteria > Pseudomonadota > Gammaproteobacteria > Pseudomonadales > Pseudomonadaceae > Aquipseudomonas > Aquipseudomonas cedrina. The sequence continues at coordinate 78,548 of NZ_MNPW01000011.1, read as the reverse complement.
CTTGGTGTGCTTCTGGTTGTACGCCGCCAGCAAGGCCGGGATGCGCACGGCCGCCGTGCTCTCCAGCGAACCGAGGGCAAACGCGCCCTGGGGCTCCTCCCCCGCCACCGTGGCTCGGGCTTCCTGCACCAGGTCGAGAATACGCCGCGCATAGCCGAGGAAATTCCAGCCGGCCGGTGACAGGCGCAGGCGGCTTTTCTCACGGATAAACAACTCCACGCCCAAGTCCTGCTCCAGTTGCTTGATGCGCGTGGTCAGGTTCGACGGCACGCGATGAATCAACTGCGCGGCGGCGCTGATGCTGCCTTGCTCGGCAACGGCCTTGAAGATTTCCAGCTGCACCAAGTCCAAGTCATTCTCCAATCGTGGATGTGATCGTTCCCACGCTCTGCGTGGTAATGCCGCCAGGGGCGCTCTGCGTCCCAAAGTCTGTGCACAATTCTCAATTCGAGAACGTATCACTCAATATTATTCAGTTTCCAGAAAAGATACAGCCCCGTAGGCTGGGTCCATCTCATTCATTCAGCCGGACGGTGCCATGAACGCTATTTCCCACCAGACCCACGCCTTGTCGATCAACCCCGCCAATGGCGAAACGGTTGCCAGCTACGCCTACGAAAGCGCGTCGCAACTGGACGCCGCCCTTGAGCGTTCCACCCATGCATTCCGTGCTTGGCGCCGCCAGCCGGTCAGTCAGCGCGCCGAGTTGCTGCTGAGCCTGGCCAGCGCCTTGCGTGAGCAGGCCGAAGAAATGGCCCAGACCATCACCCTGGAAATGGGCAAGCCCATCGCTCAGGCTCGTGCCGAAATCGAAAAATGCGCGCAACTGAGTGAATGGTACGCAGCCCACGGGCCGGCCATGCTCGCGCCGGAACCGACCCTGGTGGACAACGGCAGCGCGCGGATCGAATACCGCCCGCTGGGCCCGATCCTCGCCGTGATGCCGTGGAACTTCCCGGTGTGGCAAGTGCTGCGCGGCGCCGTGCCGACCCTGCTGGCCGGTAACACCTACGTGCTCAAGCATGCGCCGAACGTGATGGGTAGCGCCTACCTGATCCAGCAGGCATTCCACAAAGCCGGCTTCGCCGAAGGCCTGTTCGAAGTGATCAACGTGGCCAACGACGGTGTGTCCAAGGCCATTGCCGACCCGCGCATCGCCGCCGTCACCCTGACCGGCAGCGTCCGTGCCGGCATTGCCATTGGTTCCCAGGCCGGCGCCGCGCTGAAAAAATGTGTGCTGGAACTGGGCGGCTCCGATCCGTTCATCGTGCTCAACGACGCCGACCTCGACGCCGCCGTGCAAGCCGCGCTGATCGGCCGTTTCCAGAACAGTGGTCAGGTCTGCGCAGCCGCCAAGCGCCTGATCATCGAAGCAGGTGTGGTGGAAGCCTTTACCGCCAAATTCCTTGAAGCCAGCCGTGCCCTGGTGATGGGCGACCCGACTTCAGCCGCCACCTACATCGGCCCGATGGCGCGCTTCGACCTGCGCGACGAACTGCACGGCCAGGTCCAGGCCACGCTGGAAGAAGGCGCGACGCTGCTGCTGGGTGGCAACAAAGTGCCCGGTGCCGGAAACTACTACGAGCCTACGGTGCTGGCGAACGTCACCGACCAGATGACCTCGTTCAAACAGGAGCTGTTCGGTCCCGTGGCCTCGATCATTACCGCCCGCGACGCCGACCACGCCGTAGCCCTGGCGAACGACAGCGAGTTCGGCCTCACGGCAAGCATCTTCACCATCGATCCGGCCAAGGCACGCGACATTGCCGATCAGCTGGAAACCGGCGGGATCTTCGTCAATGCCTTCAGCGTTTCCGACCCGCGGGTGGCGTTTGGTGGTGTGAAAAAGAGCGGTTTCGGGCGCGAGCTGTCGCACTTCGGCGTACGCGAATTCTGCAATGCGCAGACCGTTTGGCTGGATCGCAAGTAAGCCAAAAAAGAACTGAAAACACCGGAGATCAATTGTGGGGGCCTCTGTGGCGAGCGGGCTTGTTGTGGCGAGCGGGCTTGCCCCGCGTTGGGGTGCGAAGCAGCCCCAAAACCAGGCGCAGAGGTGTATCTGACACACCGCATTCGTCTTCATTGGGGGCGCTTCGCACCCCAACGCGGGGCAAGCCCGCTCGCCACAACAAGCCCGCTCACCACAAGACTCAGCAGCGAATATGCCGCCGCACACACTGCACCAGCCCGTCCAGCGCCTGGGACTTCACCGGCGCCAGCACGCAAACGGTATGCGCTCGCTCGCCTTCCGTCACGGTCAGGGTGTAATGCACCTGGCCTGGATTACCCGGAGCCGGCGCTTTACTTTGCGGTAACTGAAAGAAGTCCGACGCTTCGATCAGTTGCCGCAACTCCTGCTGGTCGGGTTCCGGTAGCGCGTCGAGCTTCAGGGTACGTGGCTTGGCCAAGCCTGGGAAAAACCCAGGCCCGCCGTTTTCCTTGAGCGAAATTTGCATGGTTGTTCCTCACGTCAGACTGTAATGCCGACCGCTTTCCAACCGTCCTTGACCGCCTGCTGCTCTTCCTTGCCCACGCCGTAGAGTCGGCCGGCAATATCGTAGGTGATGCGTGCAAAGCGCAGGAACCCGGAGTTCGGGCGCAGCCGCGCATCGCGCAACGCGTCGTACCAGATACGCCCGGCGCGCTCCCAGGCGAACCCGCCCAGCTTCGTCGCCACCTGATAGAACGCATGGTTGGGAATGCCCGAATTGATATGCACCCCGCCATTGTCCTCGTAGGTCTGGACAAAATCATCCATGTGCCCAGGCTGAGGGTCCTTGCCCAGCAGCTTGTCGTCAAACGCGGTGCCGGGGGCTTTCATCGAACGCAGGGCGGTGCCTTTGATCTTTTTGGTGAACAGGCCCTTGCCGATCAACCAGTCGGCGTCCTGCGCCGATTGCTGCAACGCATATTGCTTGATCAGTGAACCGAACACGTCCGACAGCGACTCGTTCAGCGCCCCTGATTGATTGAAATACATCAACTTGGCCTCATCCTCGGTGACGCCATGGGCCAATTCATGGCCAATCACGTCGAGGGCGATGGTGAAGCGGTTGAACAGTTGCTCATCGCCATCGCCGAACACCATCTGGCTGGAGTTCCAGAACGCGTTGTTATAGTTCTGGCCAAAATGAACCGTGGCGTCCAACGCCATACCGGCATCGTCGATGGAGTTGCGGTCGAAGACCTGTTCGAAAAAATCAAAGGTGGCGCCCAGGCCATCATAGGCCTCGTCCACCGCCGCGTCACCGCTGGCCGGTTGGCCTTCGCCACGCACCAATGTGCCCGGCAGGCTGTCGGTGCCCTCGGCGCTGTAGATCGAGCGACGCTTGCCGGCGCCCATCGCAAGGGCCATGTGCGCGGGCCCTTTGGCCGGCACCGCGACCATGCGCAGCGAGCGGAACGTGCTGTCCTTGGCGCGGGTGCGTAACGCGACGTCGCGTTGGGTTTTATCGCCGTTGCGCGCGATCTGGTCGAGCATGTACGGCGGGATCAGGCAGAAAATCGGATGACGGTGAGGCTGGCGAACACACATGGGCTGACTCCCTTTGGCATGTGACAACGTCCAAGTAATCGATTCAGGATAGCTTCCCGGGTTCAATGCGCCTCATCAATTGTCATTAAGCTATGTTGCAGTCGTGTTTATTCAAGGAGGTCTTACCGATGCCAGCACGTAAAGCCAAGATTGATCTTTCGCACCGCCCAAGGCTCGCCGACCTGCACCCGTTGCTCGCGCCCAGCCCTGCCCTGCTGGAGGCCAGAGCGGCGACGCCCCGCGTCACCGCCGCCAAGGACCTCAAGGACCGGCGCGGCTATGCCGAGGATTTCCTCGGCGGCTTCAAGGTGCCCTGGCCCACGGTTGAGCAACGCCTTGCGAGCGATGTACAGACGCAGAAAAACGGCGGCGAACGCCTGGACTACACGCACTTCTCGGTAACGATGTCACGCGCCAGGCGCCTGGCGCTGTATGTGGGCGCCAACATCGATGGCGCCCAGCATGTGGACGTCGCGCGCAGCAACGACACCTGGGCCTACGATGGCCGCCTGCCGACCGAGGCGCAGGTGGGCGAAGACCTGTATGCCGGCAACGGCCTTGATCGCGGCCACCTGGTCCGCCGACAAGATCCCAACTGGGGCGACGAGGCCAAAATCGCCAACTTCGACACCTTTCATTTCACCAACTGCTCGCCGCAGATGAGCGGGTTCAACCAGAAGACCTGGCTGGAACTGGAGGACTACATCCTCGATAACACCCAACGCTGGAAAGCCCGCGCCACCGTGTTCACCGGCCCGGTGTTCGGCGACGACGACCGGGTGTACCGGGGCGTCAAGATCCCCAAGGCCTTCTGGAAAGTCGTCGCTTACCTCAGCGATGATGGCAAGCCCTCCGCCAGCGCCTACATGATTGACCAGAGCCGCGAACTGGGCCAGCTCGACCTAATGTTCGGCCAGCTCAGGACCTACCAGCGCAGCGTGATCCAGATCGAACGCTTGACCGGCATCCGTTTCGCCAACCTGGCCGACTACGACGGCTTCAGCAACGAAGAGCGCGCCACCGGCACGCGCATCGAAGCGCTGATACAGGGCCCGGACGACATTCGTCTCTGACGGGACGCGCCTTGGGCTATTTCGCCAGGCGCTAATCAACTACCATACCGCGCCGGTTCCCAAACGGGACTAATAGGGAATCCGAAGCGCGGTACACCCGCGCCAATCGGAACTGCCCCCGCAACTGTAGGTGCCGAGCCTGCTCCTTGATGCCACTGGACCCGTCCGGGAAGGCTGGAGCGTGGCGACGACGCATCAGTCAGGAGACCTGCCGGCGCAAGCTCTATCACTAACCGGCGGGGTGTCCGGGAAGGACATTCTTGCCTGCCTGTACCACAGCGCTCGAGCGTCTATTTCCAGTACCGTACCTCCCCAGTTCCACGTACGGTTCACCCGGAGATCGCTCCATGCTGCCACGCGTTACCGCCCTGCTCGCCGGCATCGGCTTCTGTGCCCTGGCCCACGCCGCGCCCACCCACTACCCGCTGACCGTGGAAAACTGCGGCAGCCACCTCAGCTTCCAGCAAGCGCCCGCCCGCAGCGTGACCATCGGCCAGGCAGCTACCGAGATGCTTTACGCCTTGGGCGTCGGTGACAAAGTGGTCGGCACGTCGCTGTGGTTCAACAGCGTATTGCCGCAGTTCAAGACGCAGAACGACACCATCGAGCGCCTGGCCGACAACGAGCCGAGCTTCGAAGCGGTGATCGCCAAGCGCCCGCAACTGGTGGCTGCCGAGCTGGAATGGGTGGTCGGCGTGCACGGTGTGGTGGGTACGCGCGAGCAATTCCATGAACTGAAGATCCCGACCTACCTGCTGCCTTCCGACTGCGAAGGCAAGGACAACCTGGTGGGCGCCGACGGCACGCGGCTGCAGCCGTTTCGCATCGAGACGATTTACAAAAGCATCAGCCAACTGGCGCAGATTTTCGACGTACAGGATCGCGGCCAGCAGTTAAATGACGAACTCAAGGCGCGTCTGGCCAAGTCCATCGCCACTGTGCAAAGCAAAGGCCTCAAGCACGCCAGCGCACTGGTGTGGTTCTCCAGTTCCGAAATGGCCAGCGACCCGTACGTGGCCGGCCATAAAGGCGTTCCCGAATTCATGCTGCAGACGCTGGGCTTGCACAACGTGGTGCAGTCCGATGAGGAGTGGCCTGCCGTCGGCTGGGAAACCATTGCCAAGGCCAACCCGACCTTCCTGGTGATCGCACGCATGGACCGCCGCCGCTACCCCGCCGACGATCATGAAAAGAAACTCGCCTTTTTGCGCAGCGATCCGGTGACGCGCAACATGGACGCGGTGAAGAACAACCGCATCATCATTCTCGACGCCATGGCGCTGCAGGCCAGCATTCGCACGTTCGACGGCCTTGAACAATTGGCGGCCGCCATCGACGGCTACGACCTGCCCAAATGATACGCACCCTACTCGCCCTGGCCTTGCTGCTGATCGCCGTGCTCGCCGGTGTGGCCATCGGCGAAACCGCCATCTCGCCGCAGGTGGTGCTGCAGGTACTGGCCAACAAACTGTGGGCCGCGGGCTATGTGCTGGACCCCATCGATGAAGGCGTGGTGTGGAACTATCGCCTGACGCGCGCGCTGGTTGCCGCCGCCTGCGGTGCCGGGCTGGCGACGTGCGGGGTGATCCTGCAGTCGTTGTTGCGCAACCCGCTGGCCGATCCGTACCTGCTGGGCATCAGCGCCGGCGCCTCGACCGGCGCGGTGCTGGTGGCGTTGATGGGCGTGGGCGGCGGGCTGGTGTCGTTGTCGGCCGGTGCGTTTGCCGGCGCGATGGCGGCGTTCGCCCTGGTGATTCTGCTCGCGCGCGCCAGCGGTTCGACCAGCGGCACCGGCCAGATCATCCTCGCCGGCATTGCCGGTTCGCAGCTGTTCAATGCGCTCACCGCGTTCCTGATCACCAAGTCCGCCAGTTCCGAACAGGCGCGCGGCATCCTGTTCTGGCTGCTGGGCAACCTCAGCGGCGTGCGCTGGCCCTCGGTGTGGCTGGCGGTGCCGGTGGCGGTCGCAGGGTTGGCGGTGTGCCTGTGGCACCGTCGGGCGTTGGACGCGTTTACCTTCGGCAGCGACTCGGCGGCGTCCCTCGGTATTCCCGTGCGCCGGGTGCAATTTGTGCTGGTGGGCTGCGCGGCCCTGGTGACGGCAGTGATGGTGTCGATTGTCGGCTCCATCGGTTTTGTCGGGCTGGTCATTCCCCACGCCGTGCGCCTGTTGCTCGGCACCGGGCATTCGCGCCTGCTGCCGGCCAGTGCGTTGGGTGGCGCGCTGTTTTTGATCGCGGCGGATGTGCTGTCGCGCACGCTGATCAAGGGCCAGGTGATTCCGGTCGGTGTGGTCACGGCGCTGGTCGGCGCACCGGTGTTCGCGCTGATCCTGATCGGCCGGAGGAACGCGCGATGACGGTGCTCAGTTGCAGCGGGCTGGGCTTCAAGGTGCGTGAAGCCCAATTGCTGCGTGACATTCACCTGGACGTGCAGTTGGGTGAAACCCTGGGGATTGTCGGGCCCAACGGCTCCGGCAAATCCACCCTGCTCAAACTGCTCGCCGGCTTGCGTACGCCGGCCTGCGGTGAGGTGCGGTTGGGCGGTGCGCGGCTGGGCGAGCTGTCCCGGCGCGCCATTGCGCAGACACTGGCGGTGGTGGAGCAACAGGCCGACACCGACGATGCGATCCGTGTCTTTGATGCCGTGGCACTGGGGCGCACGCCGTGGCTGTCGGCGCTAAGCCCGTGGTCCAGCGAGGACGACGCCATCGTCAACCAGGCCCTGCATGACGTCGACGCCACCCACCTGAGCCAGCGCGCCTGGCGCAGCCTCTCCGGCGGCGAACGCCAGCGCGTGCACATCGCCCGCGCGCTGGCGCAACGCCCGCAGATCCTGCTGCTGGATGAGCCGACCAATCATCTGGATATCCAGCATCAACTGGGGATTCTGAAGGGAATACAGGGGTTGCCGGTGACCACCTTGGTGGCGCTGCATGATCTGAACCAGGCGCTGACCTGTGACCGGCTGGCAGTATTGGATCACGGCCGGCTGGTGGCGCTGGGTCACCCGCTGGACGTGCTGACGCCGCAACGGCTGCAGCAGACGTTTGGCGTGCAGGCGCACTACCTCACAGACCCGTTCGATGGGGCGCAGATACTGCGGTTGCGCCCGAATTAAAGAATCACCCCAACCCAAATGTGGGAGCTGGCTTGCCTGCTCCCACATTGATGGGTGGCGTTTCATTCCACCTTGATCTGGGTTATGCCCATCACCTGCGCCTGCTGCAGAATTTCCTCCGGCGTCGCATCCGCAGGGGGCAGGATCAATCCATTCTCCGCATCGCCCAAATGCAATTGCAGCAGGTGCAATGCCGCCTCATGCACGGGCAACTCGGGTTGCTTGAGTTCGAATGTGTGGGTACGGGGTTCGCCGTTGAACAGGTAATTGAGCGTGTATTCGTGCATGGAAAAATCCTGACGATGGAAATGAGCAGCCTTGTTAGCTGACCAAGTGATCAGTTTTTAAGTTCAATCACCCTACGCTCGGTCGACTCGCCCCGAATAACACCCACGCTTGGCGTTGTGCACATGGAGGTAACTGACCTCTGGATTGGCCAGCATGCGTTCGATCACAGGCTCTACCGAATGCCCCTCTACGACATCCCCATCCAGCATCATCCCGTCCTCGGAAAATGCCCGCAGGGACAGCAGCCGGATACGCATCACGTCAGGCACCTGGTTGATCGCATCATAGGTTTGCGTCGCGCCTTCGCGGATAAAAATCCCATGGGAGGCGCGGTACGGTGAGCGTGCGGGTTGGCTGACGTGATTGAGCAAAAGCACGCTCTGCCCGACGTCGGCGTCTTTCATCTCTATGCGGTCAGGAAAGCCTGGGTAGCTCTCGACACGGTAACGCTTGATCCCGAGCGCGGCGAGCTCATCGTCGGGTAAGCCGAAAAAGCGGCGAAACGGGTCGGAGGCAAGACCGGTAATGCGGAAATTCATGATAGGTGCCTGCGTGGGGTGGGCCTCTATAAGGCGGGAACCCAGACACCTGTGGCTATCCGATTCTTGCGGTCATACCAAAGGCTGACAAACCCCTGTAGTGAGCGGGCTTGCCCCGCGCCGGGTGGCGAAGCCGCCCCAAAACCAGTCGCCCTAATTTTCCTGACACACCGCGGCGGCCCGGTTGGGGCCGCTTCGCAGCCCAGCGCGGGGCAAGCCCGCTCACTACACGTTTATCAGGAGCATCCGCTGCGCTATCCATGTGTGGCTGCAGGCGAGCACACTGGCTGCCATCGCCACCGGAAAATGGATGAACCCATGCGCCGACTCCGGCAACAGATACGCCTCTGCCTCTGGCCAATGTTCGGCGATCAACAGCGTGTCATCCTTCAGCGGATCCAGTTCCCCCACGAACATCAACGCTGGCGGCATCCCGCTGAAGTCGCCATACAACGGTGACAACGGCGGCTGGCGACGTTCGTCGTCACTCAAGCCCGGCGTTAGCATGCGCAGCGCCTCGACCATGCCCGGCCCATCCAGCATCAGCGTCTGCGGCCCCGCCGTGCGCACGCTGGGGGTGCCGGTCAGATCGTAGACGCCGTAATACAACACCGCCCCGCTTACCCGTTTGAGCAGTTCGGGCCATTGCTTCAAGGCCAGCAAGGTCGCCGCCGCCAGGTGCCCGCCAGCCGATTCGCCGACAACGAACACCGGAAGGTCGGCGAACTCATCGGCGGTCAGCAACCAACGCGCGGCCGTCAGGCAGTCTTCCATCAGGCCTTCGACCGGCGTGTCGACCGCCAACCGATAATCCACCGATACCACCGCCACATCGCACGCGTTGACCATGCCCAGGTTGAGGTCGTCATCCATCTGCGCATTGCCGATCACCCAGCCGCCGCCGTGGATGTCCAGCACCACGCCTTTGGGCCTGCCGCCGGGCCGCAGGATGCGCACCGGGATCCCGTTCACCCGCTTTATTTCCACCGCAGGCGCGCGTTTGATGGTTTGGCTGGCGCGCAACAGCGCCTGAATCAAACGCGGGGTGACGCGATTGCGGATCTTGAAGCGCGGCAACCAGGCAAGTTTCTGGTTGAAGCGGCGCATCTCGGCCAGTTCGGGCTCACTGGCAGGCCAGGGCGTGAAGGCCATCAGCGGTTATTGCGCAGGATCGAGAAATTCAACGCCGCCGCCACACACAACCACGCCAGGTAAGGGAACAGGATCAAACCGGTGATCAGGTCCAGGCGCACCGCCAACACCACCATCGAGGCCACGGTGAGCCACAGCACGGCAATAATCACCATCCCCGCGAGGACGCGATGGGCGCCGAAGAACACCGGTGTCCACAGTGTGTTCAAGGCAATCTGCGCCGCCCACAAGGCCAACACGATCTGGCTGCCCGGGATCAGGCTGAGGCGATAACCGGCCCAGGCCAGCAGCAGGTAGATGATCGTCCAGGCCACCGGGAACAGCCAATTGGGCGGGGTGAAGCTGGGCTTGACCAACGATTCATACCAGGCACCCGGCTTGAAGATAATGCCGGTGCTGGCGGCGGCGGCGCAGGCGAGCAGGAAGATAAAAAAGGTCATCGTCAGTCCTTGAGGTGGAGTGGGTAGAAAGCAACGCTCTGCTTGAATGACTCGAACCCGAGCGGAAAAATTCAATGAAGGCCGAAAAAATGCCGTCTCTTCTGCACGTCATCAAAATTGGTTATGGTGCCGGGAAGCCCTCCCACAGCTTAGCCCTCTACCCGAGATCCAACCTTGGCCAACCCGCTCGCCTCCTCCTCTAACAGCCCTTGGTCGGTGTTCCTTATCTTCCTGCGCCTGGGCCTCACCTCGTTCGGCGGGCCCATCGCCCACTTGGGTTACTTTCGCGCAGAGTTCGTGACCCGGCGACGCTGGCTCAGCGAACGCAGCTACGCGGACCTGGTCGCGCTGTGCCAATTCTTGCCCGGCCCGGCCAGCAGCCAGGTGGGCATTGCACTGGGCCTTTCCCGCGCGGGCTACGGTGGTGCCGCCGCTGCCTGGGCCGGGTTTACGCTGCCGTCAGCCATTGCCTTGATCCTGTTCGCCATGGGCCTTTCCCATTACGGCAACGCTATACCCTTCGGCGTGCTGCACGGTCTTAAAGTCGTGGCCGTGGCGGTGGTGGCCCAGGCCGTTTGGGGCATGGCGCGCAACCTGTGCCGGGGCGTGGTGCGTATTACGCTGATGCTGATCGCGGCCTGCGCGGCGCTGCTGGAACCGTCCGCCTGGGGCCAGGTCGGGGTAATCGCCCTTGCGGGCCTCGCCGGTCTGCTGCTGTTTAAGCCAGCGCCAAGTACCGAGCATGACGCGCTGCCGATCGCCATCAGCCGCCGCGCAGGCGCCTTGTGGTTGGGGCTGTTTGCGCTGTTGCTGGCGGGCCTGCCGATCCTGGCCGGTTGGCTGCCCAACCCGACCCTGGCCTTGGTGGATGCTTTCTATCGCACCGGTTCGCTGGTATTCGGCGGTGGCCATGTGGTGTTGCCGCTGCTGCAAGCGCAAGTCGTAACGCCGCAGTGGGTGAGCAGTGATGTATTCGTCGCCGGCTATGGCGCCACGCAAGCCGTGCCGGGCCCGCTGTTCACCTTCGCCGCCTTCCTCGGTGCGTCGATGAATCATGCGCCTACGGGCTGGCTGGGGGGCGTGATTGGCCTGTTGGCGATCTTTGCCCCGTCGTTTCTGCTGGTGATGGGCGCGCTGCCCTTCTGGGCCACCCTGCGCCGCAGCCCACGCACCCAAGCCGCACTGGCCGGGGTCAACGCGGCGGTGGTGGGGCTCTTGCTCGCGGCGTTGTACCAGCCGGTGTGGACCAGCGCGATTTTTAGCGTGGCGGACTTCGCCCTGGCGCTGATCGCCCTGGCAGCGTTGACCGTTGGGCGGCTGCCGCCCTGGCTGGTCGTGGCCGGCTGCGGCGCAGTGGGAGCGTTACTCGGCTGAACCCGGCTCGATGATCTTCAGCCAAGGCCAACGCGCCTGGTAACTGCGCGCCTTTTGCGCAAACAACGCAGGCTCCGCATGCAGCGGGTTGATGCGCAGCACGCCCTGCGCCACATCCTCCAAGCCATACGGCGCATACAGTTCACCCGTGGCAATCTCCAAGCCGATGCACGTACCCGCTACCAGGTAACGATCAATCCCCTGCTTGGCCGTGTGCAACTGCGGATACGGACGGCCAAACCGCTCGCCATACCAGAGGTGAACCCGCGCCTGGTTCTTGACTTCGACGTTGACGCCCAAGTCCCGAAACAGCGCCTCGGCCGCGCGGATCACTGCGTCCTCAGCCTCGTAGGACAGGTCGGTATCGAAGTAGAAAACGTCGTAGTCCTTGACGCCTTGGGCGGCGGGCAGGTCCGACTGATGATTCCACACCGCCTGGAACAGGCAGCCCGCCGTGAGAAAGCACTGGTCCACGCCGAGGTCCGGCAAACGCGCGGTGATTTGGGCGTTGATCGGGTTGGCCATGGCCAGGTCGAGCAGGGTTTTGACGGTCAATGTCATGGGCATTCCTTGTGCTTTCAGCGGCGTTCGCGGCCGATGAGCCTACACCAACGCCGCGTGCCTTTTACACCGTGTGTATGGACCGGACACATCGTGGTGTAGTGAGCGGGCTTGTCGAATCGTCGCACCGCCCGCGCTGGGGGGCGAAGCCGCCCCAAACCAGGCGACTCGGTTTATCTGTAAATCGGCGGCGACTGTATTGGGGCGGCTTCGCCACCCAGCGCGGGGCAAGCCCGCTCACTACGGGTTTAGAGACCAACCCACGTCCTTCAGACAAATCCCAAACCCATCCGACTCCTTGCCCCATTGCCTACGCGTACGTCAGAATCCGCCGGCTTGTGCGCTGGGGTGGTCGTCTCTAAGGTGGCTCGGTCGCCGACGTCTCGGTGATCGGGTTTAGTAGCCTGACGGTTTATCCAGACAAAGTGCACAAGCGTCATCAAGCAGACTTCCTGTCTGTACTTGATGGTGGCTGTGCGCAGGGCACCTTCGGGTGCGCCGGCTTTCGTTTGGATTCCCCGGTCTACTAACCTGCGCATAGCCGCCACCCTTCTGTTTAGTAGCTGAGGGATGTCGGCCCTAAACAGGAATTCAAACATGTTTAAAGTCACACCAGATCCAACCGCCCTCTTCAGCGTCGCTCCCAACGCCAGCAACGAAACCCTCATCACCAACAGCTACGAAACCTTCGCGTCCGTCAGCACCCTGCTGCTCGACCTGTCCGAAGACCTGTCCGGCAAACACCGCGACATCGCCCTGGCCATTCATCAACTGAGCGAACTGGGCGTACTGCTCACCGCCAAACTCCTTGACCGCGAAGCGCCCTGCTCCAGCTGATTATCAGCCCTTCAACTCACTCGCCCGGTTACTCGCCGCGTCGTCGTAAGCCACATACATCGACTCGGCGATCTGGCTTTTGATGGCTTTGGTGGCTTCCAGGCCGAGCACGAAACCCTCGGCTTTACCGCCAGCGCGGTTGAGTTCTTCGTGGGTGGAAGCGCCGGTGATGGCGTCGAGCAGCTTGAGCGCGTGGGGGCCTACGCCTTTAGGCAGGGAGATTTGATCGATGGACATTGCAGCACCTTTTAAGAATGGGGTCGGTAGCGCGTGAACCACTGCCGGGGCTGGCATGGTAGACCGGTTGCGGAAAAAAGGGGCCGCTTTCGGCCGAAATGGGCTGCAGGCGCACGCCTACACGGCATCGAACAGGCGTTAGCCGCGGGCTTCGGCACATAACTTGCTGCCCTTTCCAGCCATCCCCTGGCTGGAAGTCGTCATGTTGCACTCGCACCTCACCACCCTCAATGCGGTCTCGCTGGTACTCAGCACCTTCGAGGTGCAAGGCTGGCCCGCCGCGACGCTGCTGGCCGGCAGCGGTATCTGCGCGGCGGACTTGAGCCGTGCCGACACGCGCATCGCCACGCATCAGGAGATGCAAGTGTGCGCCAACGCCGTGGCCCTGCAGCGCGATATTGGCTTGAGCGTGGGCCGGCGAATGCATGTTTCGTCCTACGGCATGCTCGGCTATGCCCTGCTCACCAGTGCCACTTTCGGTGACGCTTTGCGCCTGGCTCTGCGTTATCCGGCGCTGCTGGGAACACTGTTCGAGCTGAGCCTTAAGGAGGACGGCGAACAGGTCTGGTTTACCGCTGGCGACTACCGCGAAAACCCGGCGCTCACCGCGTTCAATGTGGAGCTGTGCCTGGCGTCGTTGAAGGTCATCTGCGACGACTTGCTCGGCCACCCGCTACCGTTGCTGGGCGCGCGGTTCGAGCACGATGCGCCGGATTATCGCGCGCGCTACGCCGAGTGTTTCGATTGCCCGTTGCAGTTCCAGGCCACGACCAACGCGTTTGCCTTTGATAAACATTGGCTGGAGCAACCGTTGCCACTGGCCGACGCCGTAACCCATCACGCCATGGCCGAGCGCTGTCGCAAACAGAACACCGAATTTACCGGGCGCGAGGCCTGGCTGGGGCGCATCCGCCAGTTGCTGGCGGGGCAACTGCACGCCGCACCTGGGCTGGACGGGCTGGCCGTTCAAATGAACTGCTCGGCGCGCACCCTGCGTCGACATTTGCATGAGCTGGGCTGCAGCTACCAGGAACTGCTCGACGAGCTTCGTTTCGAGCGCGCCAAGCAATTGCTGGCCGAAGACCACTGGCCAATCCATCGAATCGCCGAGACCCTGGGTTTCAGCGAGACCGCAAGTTTCAGGCACGCCTTTGTGCGCTGGAGTGGCGTCGCGCCGAGCCGATATCGCGGGTAACGCCCCATAAAGGGTCGAATTACGGACAAACACTTTGGCCATATCTATCCCCTTTTGGCCGCTCCCGACGTTCTCAAAAACCGCGCCCACCGCAAGACTGCATGCACCGATACAGCCTGCGGAGAACAACAACATGCTGACGATCTACTCCGATGATCACCACCTGCACCACGGCCGCTGTGAACTGATGGACGGGCAACTGATGCCCTGCTTTGAGATGCCCTCGCGTGCCGACCATGTGCTGCAACGGGTCAAGGACCGTCAACTGGGGCCGGTGCAGGCGCCACAGGATTTTGGCCTGGCACCACTGCAACGCATTCACAGCCGCGACTATCTCGACTTTTTCCAGGGGGCCTGGGCGCGCTGGACCGAGTTCGGCCAGGACGGCGACCTGCTGCCCTACACCTGGCCCGCGCGTACGCTGCGAGCGGTGTTGCCCACCAGCCTGCACGGCCAGTTGGGCTATTACAGCTTCGACGGCGGCGCACCGATTACCGCCGGCACCTGGCAAGCGGCCTACAGCGCGGCGCAGGTTGCCCTCACCGCCCAGGCCGCTGTCCAGCAAGGCGCACGCAGCGCCTTCGCCCTGTGCCGCCCGCCGGGGCATCATGCCGCCGGTGACCTCATGGGCGGTTATTGCTACCTCAATAATGCCGCCATCGCCGCTCAGGCGTTCCTCGACCAGGGCCACAAAAAGGTCGCGATCCTGGATGTGGATTACCACCATGGCAACGGCACCCAATCGATTTTCTACGAGCGCAACGACGTACTGTTCACCTCGATCCACGGGCACCCGGAAGCGGAGTTTCCGTTTTTCCTGGGGTATGCGGACGAGCTGGGGAAAGACGCCGGGGCAGGCTTCAACTTCAACTACCCGCTGCCGGCAGGCACCGGCTGGCAAGCCTGGAGCGCCGCACTTGAACAGGCCTGCGCAGAGATCGAACGCTATGGCGCCGACATCATAGTGGTCTCCCTGGGCGTGGACACGTTCAAGGACGACCCGATTTCGCAATTCAAGCTCGACAGCCCGGACTACCTGGCCATGGGCGCGCGCATCGCCGGCCTGGGCAAGCCCACGCTGTTCGTGATGGAAGGCGGCTACGCGGTGGAAGAAATCGGCATCAACGCCGTCAACGTTCTCGAAGGTTTTGAAGGGGCAGCCCAATGAATATGCTCAAGTCACTCGTGCTCTGCGCGGCCGTTGCCAGTGGCATGGCCCACGCCGAGGGCAAAGCCCTAAAGGTCTATAACTGGTTCGACTACATCACGCCCAAGGCGCTGGAGGACTTCAAGGCGCAGAACCCTGCGATCAAGCTGGTGTACGACATCTTCGATACCAACGAAGCGCTTGAAGCCAAGCTGCTCACCGGCAACGCTGGCTACGACGTGGTGGTGCCGTCCAACGTATTCCTGGCCAAACAGATTGAAGCCGGGGTGTTCCAACCCCTGGACCGCAGCCAGTTGCCGAACTGGAACCACCTTGACCCCAAGCTGATGAAGCTGATCGAGGCCAACGACCCCGGCAATAAATTCGCCGTGCCCTACATGTACGGCACCATCCTGATCGGCTTCAACCCGGCCAAGGTCAAGGCCGCGCTGGGGGCCGATGCGCCGGTCGACAGCTGGGACCTGATCTTCAAGGAAGAGAACATCAGCAAGCTCAAACAGTGCGGCGTGGCGCTGCTCGATTCGCCCTCGGAAATCCTGCCGCTGGCGTTGCAACACCTGGGCCTGGACCCCAACAGCAGCAACCCCAAGGACTACGTCAAGGCCGAGGCGCTGTTGATGAAAATTCGCCCTTACATCACCTACTTCCACTCCTCCAAGTACATGGCCGATATCGCCAACGGCGACATTTGCGTGGCCGTCGGTTACTCCGGCAGCTTTTCCCAGGCCGCCAACCGCGCCAAGGAAGCCAACAACGGCGTCACCGTGGACATGCGCCTGCCCAAGGAAGGCGCGCCGATCTGGTTCGACATGCTCGCCATCCCCAAGGGTGCCAGCAACCCGCAGGACGCCTACACCTTTATCAACTACCTGCTGCAGCCGCAGGTGATCGCGCCGATCAGCGACTTTGTCGGCTACCCCAACCCCAACAAGGACGCCACCGACCAGGTAGACCCGGCGATTCGCAACAACCCCAACCTGTACCCCACCGAGGCAGCCATGGCCACGCTCTATACCCTCAAGCCCCTGGGCCGTGATGCCGAACGCGCACGCACGCGGGCGTGGACGAAGATCAAGTCGGGCAGATAAGTACCGGCCCTCCCGCAGCCTAGCCGGGACTCGACAGCTCTGTAGTGAGCGGGCTTGCCCCGCGCTGGGTGGCGAAGCCGCCCCAATACAGACACCGCCGAGTGCCAGATTAAAACCGCGTCGCCTGGTTTGGGGCCGCTTCGCAGCCCAGCGCGGGGCAAGCCCGCTCACTACAAGGTTGCGTAAGATACCGCTGGGTCAGTGAAGCGCTGATGACCCTGCATCACGCTCAATCCCCCGCCTGCGACAACGGCCTGGCCACGCTCTCCAGCGCCTGGCGCTCCGCCGCCACGCCCCAGATCGCCTGTACCAGCGCCGCACCGCACATCAACGCGGCCCCGATCAGATACCCGATCAACAAACTCCCGCGCTGCTGCGTCTGGATCAACTGCCCAAACAATGTCGGCCCGATGATCCCGCCCAGCCCGGTGCCGAACGCGTAGAACACCGCAATGGCCAGCGCGCGGATTTCCAGCGGGAACGTCTCCGCCACGGTCAGGTACGCCGAACTGGCCGCCGCCGAGGCGAAAAAGAAGATCACCATCCACGCCACCGCCTGCTGGGTCACATCGAACCAGCCTTGCTGGAACGCGTAGCCGCTCAGCGCCAGCAACACGCCGGAGATCGCGTAGGTGGCGCTGATCATGACGCGGCGGCCGACCACATCGAACAGCCGTCCCAACAGCAGCGGGCCGCAGAAGTTGCCGAGGGCCAGCGGCAGGACGTACCAGCCGACTTTCTCGGCGGGCACTTGGTAGAAGTCGGTGAGCACCAGCGCGTAGGTGAAGAAAATGGCGTTGTAGAAGAATGCCTGGGCGGTGAGCAGGGTCATGCCAACCAAGGCGCGGCGGCGGAAGCTGACAAACAGGGTGTGGAAGATTTCGCGCAGCGGCGTGTGGTCGCGGGCATGCAGGCGCAAGGGGGGGCTGCTGACGGCGTGCAGGTCGTGGCCTTGGGCGCGCAGGCGGGTTTCGATGCCTTCGACGATGCGGCGCGCTTCGTCGTGTTGGCCGTGGATCATCAGCCAGCGCGGGCTCTCCGGCAGCCACAGGCGCATGATCAGGATGATCAGGCCCAACGCCGCACCGATGCCGAAGCACAGGCGCCAGCCGAGGTCGCCGCCGACCACGTGCGGGTCGAGCAGCACAATGGCACCGCCGGCGCCGAGTGCCGCACCGAGCCAGAAGGTGCCGTTGATGGTCAGGTCGACCCAGCCGCGATAGCGCGCCGGGGTGAATTCCTGGATCGTCGAGTTGATCGCGGTGTATTCGCCGCCGATGCCCATGCCGGTGAGGAAACGGAACAGCAGGAAGGTTTCCAGGTTGAAGGAAAACGCGGTGGCCGCCGTGGCGCCGATGTAGAGCCACAAGGTGATGAAGAACAACTTGCGCCGGCCCAGGCGGTCGGTGAGCCAGCCAAACAGCAAGGCACCGAGTACGGCGCCGGCAATGTAGACGCCGCCGGCCAGGCCGATGTCGACATTGCTCATCTGCAGGCCCGGGCTGTCTTTCAGCGCGCCGGACACCGAGCCGGCCAGGGTCACCTCCAGGCCGTCGAGCAGCCAGGTGATACCCAGCGCAAAGACCAGCAGCGTATGAAATCGGCCCCAGGGCAGCCGGTCCAGGCGCGCCGGCAGGTCGGTTTCGAAGACCGCACCGGGCTTGTGGGTGTGAAGCTGCTGATCGATCATCGCGGCGTCCTCGTCCTATGAAGCACGTTATGAATTAGGAGTGGGCGCCGGGAGCGGAGTTCAACTACTGAGTGTGTGCAGGCACTGTCGAGCCCCTGTGGGAGCTCCCGAGCTTTAGCGAGGCTGCGATAGCGGTGTATCGGGCGATGAAGAGGGTGAATTTACCGCCGCCTTCGCAGCCTCGCCGGGGCTCGACAGCTCCCACAGTTGAGCGCTATCGGTGCTGAGATTGCATTCTCATCCTCTGAACGAAGCGCCCCTCTTCGCAGTCCGAACACCATCACTTCGGCCAAGATCCTGCCCATGCCCCTACGCCCCGCTGTCCTCGCAACCTTCTTCACCCTGGCCGCCAGTACCAGCGCGGTCGCCCAGGAGCCCTTGCGGCTGGAAAACCTGAAACGCTGCGGCGACCTGTTGGAAAACCGCCAGCAGGACTGGTGCCTGAAGGTAGGCGGATCAGGCGACGCAACGCCGCAACTGAAACTGGCCGGCAAGGCGCTGCCGTCGGGTGCGCTGCAACGCGACGGCAATCAGCTGCGCTTGCGCCTGGACAGCGTGCAGCACCAGAGCGGCCCGCTCTGGCTCGAAGATGGCGCCCGCCGCAGCAACGCTGTCTGGCTGACCCTGCGCAACAGCCATGTAGTCGCGGCCACGCCGGGCGAAGTGGCGAAGAACATGGACGGCCTGACCACCTACGTCGACCTGGTCAGCGTGCTGATCGAAGAAGACCACGACGGTCGCCAGGAAGCCGAGCGCCTGGCCCACAAATACGGGGCCACTGTGGTCGGCAGTATCGCGCCGTTGAACCTGTTTCAACTGCGCCTGCCGGCCAAGGACCTGGTTCAGCGTGATGCCCTGGTGCTGCGCCTGGGCAGTGAAACCAGTGTGGATGCGGTGGTGATCGAAGAGTCCGCTGCCGAAGAATCCGAGCACGCCGCAACGCCTCCCAAGGCACCGAGCAAACCCGCGGCGGATTCTGATGAATGGGCGGCCAACCGCTTTCTCGACGCGGTCGCCTACTACCAGCGCCGGCTTCCGGGGCAGCACACGCCGATTGTGCCGCAGCCGGTGCGTGTGGGCGTGATCGAGCGCGGTGTGGATTTCGACACGGCGGATTTCGCTGATTACCTGGGCGGCTGTTCGCCCAAGCGCACCTGTGTTTACGCGCGCGACACACGTGCTCCAGACGGGCATGGCACCACGGTGGCCGGGATTCTTGCGGCGAAGTGGGATGATGGCGGCAACACCGGTTTCCTGCGCGGGCTGGATAAGGCCAGCGGTGGTTTCGATGTGATTGTCGACCGCAATTCCGACGCCGGCATCACGGCCAATATCGCCGCATCGGTCAACCTGGTAGAGGACGGTGTGCGGGTGCTCAACTGGAGCTGGGGGATTCATCGTGTCGGCGCCAGGGACGTCAACGGCGATGAGGTGGGTTCGCTGCTGCGCTCGGGTATCGCCATGAGCGGGTATGAGGAGTTGCTGGAGGAGTTTTTCCTGTGGCTGCGCAAGGAGCATCCGGACGTGATCGTGGTGAACTCCGCGGGCAACGGCTCGGCATTCTCCGGCACGGATGACTACCGGCTGCCCTCCTCCTTTATCACCGAACAATTGCTGGTGGTCGGCGGGCACCAGCGCAGTGAACGCGGCGGGGTCGCCATCGATGACCCGGCTTACGCGGTCACCCGCAGCTCTTCGAACGTGGACATGCGCGTGGACATCACCGCTGCGGCCTGTGCCCATGCGTCTACTAAAAAGGCCGGTGAGGAAGGCGTGGTGCATTGCGGCACGTCCTACGCTACGCCGATGGTGGCGGGGTTGCTGGCGGCGATGCTGTCGATCAACCCGCAGCTTCAGCCCGAGCAATTGCGCATGTTGCTGCGCCGCAGCGCCATGAGTATCGGCGACAACAATGACTTCGAACGCAGCGACGCGCAGGACCTGACCGCGCCGATCCTGCCGTCGGAGCGTAACTATCAGCTCAACGACAAGGACGTAGGCCGTTCGGCGCGGCTGGACATGCAAAAGGCGTTGGATCTGGCGGTGCAGAGCCGCACGCGTGTGCGGTGAGACGGGCCTCAGCCATGCATCGGCAAGGCCACCCCGAACAGCACGAAGAACCCGCCGCAGGTTTTATTGAACCGTCGCCCGGTTCGCGCCAGCCAAGGCCTGACCTTGTGCGCTGCGCTGGCGACCGTGTATTCGACAACAAACTCGACGACGGCGTAGGTCAGCGCGATCGCCGCCGTCTGCGCGAAAATGCTGCGGTGCGGGTCCAGGAAGGGTGGAATAAACGCGGTAAACAGCAGCAGCGCCTTGGGATTTGAAATGGCTGAGACCAGCCCTTGGCGCAACAGCGACCAACGTTGCGGGCCGGCCGTAGCGGGGGTATCAAGGTTGATGGGCGCTGAACGCCACAGGCCCAGGCCCAACCAGATCAGGTAGAGCCCGCCGGCAATTTTCAAGGCCATGAACCAGGTGGCGGATGCCTGGATCAAGGCGCCCAGGCCCAACGCGCACAGCGT
This sequence comes from Pseudomonas cedrina subsp. cedrina, assembly GCF_001983175.1. GTDB lineage: Bacteria > Pseudomonadota > Gammaproteobacteria > Pseudomonadales > Pseudomonadaceae > Aquipseudomonas > Aquipseudomonas cedrina. Next base: position 57,726 of record NZ_MNPW01000011.1, on the reverse strand, counting down.
CAGCACCATGGCGAAACCGAGCACGCCACCGGTGATGGTGAACAGTGTTCTGCGGCTGCCATGGATCGCGCCATGGGCCAGCGCCAATAACGCGTTCGGCCCGGGTACTACCGCGATGCCGCAGCAGGTAACCAAGTAGAGCAGCCAGGTATCGAATGGCATGATCAGGTCTCAATGGCTAGGTTAGAGCTTGCATTTTGCAAATGGACGAGAGCCATGGAAAGCGCATAATCCAAGCAGTGCGCTGAGAGAAAGCGATGCGATACAGGCGTAGCGGCTAGCTAACAGGGGCACCGAGGTGATCCCTTCGCAGCCTCGCCAAGTCTTTTTTTGAGAACGCAGGAGCACTTGTAGTGAGCGGGCTTGTCCCGCGCTGGGCTGCGAAGCGGCCCCAATCAAGCAACCTCGGATTATCTGGAACTCAGCGGCGTCTTTGTTGGGGCGGCTTCGCCACCCAGCGCGGGACAAGCCCGCTCACTACAAAGTTGTGCCAATATTTATGGAGTCATTTGGCGAACGCATACTCCCCGCCCTGCTCCACCGCCTTGCGATACGCAGGCCGTGCCTGGAATTTTTGCACCCATGCCGCCAGGTTCGGGTAGGCCTGCAACTTGCCTTGGGCCCCTGCCACTTCGCCGATAAAGCTCATCTGGATGTCGGCGCCGCTCAACTCATCGCCGAGCAGGTACGGGGTCTGCCCCAGCACGTCGTTGAGGTAACCCAAATAATTGGCCACTTCCGATTCAATGCGTGGATGCAGCGGCGCGCCTGCATCGCCGAGGCGGCCCACATAAAGATTGAGCATCAACGGCAGCATGGCCGAACCTTCGGCAAAGTGCAGCCATTGCACGTACGCGTCGTAAGCCGCGCTGGCCGGATCCGGTTGCAGGCGGCCCTGGCCGTGCCGGCGGATCAGGTAGTCGATGATGGCGGCGGATTCGATCAGCACGTGGCCGCCGTCTTCGATCACCGGGGATTTGCCCAGCGGGTGAATGGCCTTGAGCTCAGGCGGCGCCAGGTTGGTCTTGGGGTCGCGCTGGTAGCGCTTGATTTCGTAGGGCAGGCCAAGTTCCTCGAGCAGCCACAGGATGCGTTGCGAGCGTGAGTTGTTGAGGTGGTGGACGATGATCATGGCGTGCTCCGGGAAAAGGGGTCCTGAAAGAGACTACGCCAGCGCCCAGGAGTGCCGAGATTAAATTATGCACTCGTCTGGCTGATCGACGCCCATGCCGCCTGCGCCAGCAAGGCTGCGTACTCGTTCGGGCTTTTCTTGACCCGGCCAGACAACCACGCCCGGGCGTAGCTCTCCGCTGCGCCGATGATCAGCGACAGCAAAAGCTCGGCGGGAACATGGCTGAACGCCGCACGGCGCCCTTCGTCGCTCATCCACTCGGTCAGTTGCCGATTGCGCTGTTTGTTACGGCTGAGCAACTCGTCCTTGAACGGACCATTGGCCACGGCGAAACGGCTCTGGAATACAAACCGCGCCCAGTCGGGTTGCGCGTCGACCCACTCCACGTAACTGCGCACCAGGGCTTCCACGCCCGCCTGGGCAGTCTGCGCCTGCTGCAAGTAGCGCTCTCGCAGGGCGGCCTGGTCTTCCAGCGCGGCAAAAAACAGCGCGGCGACAATGCCTTCCTTGTTGCCGAAATGATGGTAGATGGCGCCGACGCTGGTCTCGCACCGCGCGCGGATGGTCTCGATATTGGTGGCTTCGATACCCACTTCGTTAAAGCAGGCCAGGGCCTCGCGCAGGATGCTGCGCTTAAGGTCGCTGCGCCGGCCCGGGAAGGAGCGCTCGATCAGATCAGGTGCGTGCATGAAGTGGCTCGCCAAATGGACGCAGTCTAAAGCTACGGCAGCCCGTAGAGAAGGCATGGCTTGACATGCACGGAATATACGGAATATTGTTCCTTTACAGAATATTATTCTGTTAATCCATTGTGAGGATATTCCATGAGTCAGGCTCTCAGCATGTTCAATAGCGTCGGTGCGTCTGCGTTCAGCAACCTGGCGTGCCAGATGGCGCCCTACTTCAGCACCATCACGCCCACCATCACCGAGTTGCGCCCAGGGCACGCGGTGGTCGAAGTGCCGTTTCGCAAGGAAATCACCAACCACCTGGCCTCTGTGCATGCGATCGCACTGTGCAACGCGGCCGAGCTTGCGGGCGGGATGATGACCGACGCCTCCATCCCCGCAGGCGCCAAATGGATTCCCAAGGGCATGACCGTGGAGTACCTGGCCAAGGCCAAGTCGAACATCCGCGCCGTGGCGGATGGCAGTGGGATTGATTGGGAAACCGCCGGGGACAAGATCGTGCCGGTGGATATCTTCGATGCGGGCGAAGTGAAGGTGTTCACCGCGAAGATCACCATGAATGTGAAAATCGCCTGAGCCTGATCAACAGGCTCGCGCCATGCCGAGCCTCGTTCCCCCTCAGCCGTTCCCCACCATCGCCCACAAGGAAGCGCCCACGCCGGTGATGCTCTCCCCGGCGATCAACCCGGCGGCGGCGGTTATCGCGAAGCGTTCGGTGAGGCTCGGCCAGCGGCAACTCACCAGCCAGGTGAGCACGGCGCCCAGGGCCATCATCAGCGACACCGAGGCCGGCAGTACAAAGGCCAGGCCCAATGCCGCGGCGCTGGGCAGGTAGCGCGCGCGATGGGCGGGCAACAGGCTGTCCAGCACGCCGAGCAACACGCCCACCACGCCACCGATGGCAATCGCCCAGCGGATGCTGGTCGACAATGAGTCCAACCCGTGGGTAAGGGTTTGCGCCACGGCTTTCCAAGTGGCGACCGCTGGCGCCGGCCATTCTTCGGTGAGCAGCATGGTTTGTGGGTCGGGGATCAGCGCCAGGTAGGCGAACACACCGACGATGCTGCCGATGAAAATCCCCAGGATCTGCGCGATCACCTGTTTATGCGGCGTGGCGCCGATGGCCTTGCCCACCTTGAAGTCATTCATCAAGTCGGTGCACTGCCCAGCCGAGCCGCCGGCCGTGTTGGCGCTCATCAGGTTGATCGGCACCTGCCCCGGCGCGACGATGCCAAAGCTCAGCTGCGACAGTTGGCCGATGGCGCCGATCGGGGGAATGCCGGTGGCGCCCACCACGCGCGCGGCGACCGCAGCCAGGCAGACCGCCAACGGAATGGTGAGCAAGGCCATCCACAGGTTGATGCCGAACAGCGCCGCCTGCAGGCTGACCACCAGGATAATCGACACGACCAAACCCGCTGCGGGCCCAGGTTTGGGCACCGTCCAGGTTGCGCCGCCGAGGGAACGGGTAGACCGATGCAAGGCCCAGAGACGAATCGCCAGTGAGGCCAAGGTGGAACACACCATCAGGCTCACGCCCGGCCAGAGCAACCACTCCACCAGTGCGGCAAATTGCGGGCCTTGGCTGCCTGCGGGCAAGGTCACCAGGTTCTGCGCCAAAAGCCACGGCCCCAGGCCGCCCCAGGCGAGCAAAGCACCGAGCAACAGGGTCAGGCCCACGCGAATGCCAATAATGCCGCCAAAACCCACCAGCAACAGTGAAGGATCGGCGGTAAAGGTCAGGCGCTCCAACTGAGCGCTGGGCGACCAGCGTGGGAAGGCCCACAGAAAAGTGTCCACCCATTTGACCAACCCCGACAGCAACGCCGCGCTGAGCAGCACCTTCAAGCGCGTCGCGGCTTCGCGGCCGTGGTTGTAGATGTGCAACAGGGTTTCGAGGGTGGCCATGCCTTCGGGAAACTTCAGCGCCTTGTCATTGAGCAATGACGGGCGCAGGTACCAGGCGATCCAGATGCCCAGGAAGCTGACCGAGAACACCCAGGCAATCATGGGGATGGCATCCAGTTGGTTGCCGGTGAGCAAGGTGTAGGCAGGGATCGGCGCCACCAGCCCGCCGGAAATGATCGACGCGGCAGCCGAGGCCACGGTCTGGTTGATGTTGCTTTCGTGCAAGGTCCACGGCAATTGCCCGGTGGAGCGCTTGGTCAAGCCTTGCCAGATCGCGTAACCGACCAACAGGGCAATGATCGACATATTGAACGACCAACCGATCTTCAGCCCCGCGTACACGTTGGAAGGCGTGAGCAGGATGCCGAGGACGGTGCCGGTGATGACGGCGCGCAGGCTCAGTTCGCGGGTCACGGGGGCGAGGGTCGTGGCAGGCATGCGAATTCCTTTCGGCAAGGGAACAGGGTGACTTAACAAGTGAGCCCTGTCGCGGCCGAAGGTTCAGATGGCTGGCATGGTATTGAAAACACTGGAGATCAAATGTGGGAGCTGGCTTGCCTGCGATAGCGGTGTGTCAGTGCCAGATGGAGTGACTGAACCACCGCCATCGCAGCGGTGCGGCGATCCGACAAGCCAGCTCCCACAGGGGGATGTGTTCAGCCTGTGAACATCAGCTCAGCCCAGACGAAACCGCGCAGTGTTGTCACTCAGGGCCTGGCTGCCCTTGCTCAGGGTGTCGGCCGCTCGGTTGACGGCCCTTGCGCCATCGAGCAAGCGCCCGGCCGCCTGGTCGACTTGCTGGATATTGCCGCTCACCTCGTCCGCCGTCGCGGCTTGCTCCTCAACCGCCGTGGCGATCTGCGCCAGGGTGTCGGTGACGTTCTGCACCGCGCCGGCGATCTCGCCCAGGCGCGTGCCCAGCCCGGTGACGGACGCGGCGTCGGTCAGCGCTTGTTCACAGGCCGCGCCCATCAAGGTGACCGCCTGGCTCACCGTCGCGCGCAGGCTGTCCACGGTGCCGGCGATCTGCGCCGTGGAGGCCTGGGTGCGTTGCGACAGGCTGCGCACTTCATCGGCCACTACGGCAAAGCCTCGGCCTTGCTCGCCGGCGCGGGCGGCTTCGATGGCGGCGTTGAGCGCCAGCAGGTTGGTCTGTTCGGCGATGGCGCGAATGGTGTCGACCACCGATTGAATCTGTTGGCCCTGCTGGCTGACTTGCGCCAGCGCATCGGCGGTGTCCGTCAGGCGCTGGTTGAGCTGCTGGATGCTGGCGGTGGTGCGTTGGCTGTCGCGGCTGCTGTCTTCGGCAATACGCCGGGTGTGCTGGGCACTGCCGGAGGCTTGCTCGCAACTGCGCGCGACACCCAGGGAAGTGGCGGCCAACTGCGTGGCGGCCGCGGCGATCTGGCTGATCTGATGTTGCTGGTCTTCGACTTCGGTGAGGGTACTGCCCGATTGCGCGTTGAGCGTGAGCACCGCTGAACCGAGTTGCTGCGTCTCGTGATTGACGCCCAGCAGGCTGGCGCGCAATTGCACCACCGCGACGTTCAGCGCCGTGCTGATGGCAGCGAGTTCGTCACGCCCCTCCACTGCCACCTCGACACACAGATTGCCGTCACGCAGGGACTCGGCCAGGGTGGTGATGCCGCTGGCGCTGCGGCGGATGGACGCTTGCAGGCACATGAACAGGTACAGCGCAGCCAAGGCCAGCAGGCTGAAGGTCGCCGCCAGGGGAAGGAACTTTTTCAGCGAGGCCTCACGGTAGTAATCAAGCCGCGCATCCAGCGAGTCGAGCGATTGCCTGCGCAGCGCGCCGGCACTGTCGAGCAGGGTGTCGACACTGCGCTCGAAGCCTGCGGTATCGAGTTTGATGGTACCGCCGAAAACCCCATCGTCGAGTACCTTGAGCTCGTTATCCAGGCGTTGCAGGCTGTTTTCATATTGCTCGGCCCAGGGCTCCATGCCGGTGTAAGGCTTGGCTTTCAGCGAAGCCGCCACCTTGACCAACTGGTCCCGCGCATCACCAATACGGCTACGCAAGTCACGCATCTGCAAACGGCTTTGCAGGGTGAACTGCCCCGAGGCGATGGACGACTGGCCGACACTGGCCATGCGGCCGATGCGCTCGATCAGATCGGAAGAGTACTGGGTGGAAATCTGCATCAGCAGGTAGGTTTCCAGCCACGGGTCGAGGATCAGCCCGCTATCCAGGGCAACCTGTTCACGCAGGGTTTGCGCGGCCGCCAGGATCGCGGTGAAACGGTCATAGCCGTCCGGCCACCAGCCCACGCTGCGCAGTGATTGGGAATCCATGCCCTTGACCACGGCTTGCAAGGCCTCGAAACGGGTCATGATATCGGCACCGGCATTTTCGGCCTTGAGTGCGTCGCCCAGCGCTTGCAGGCTTTGCTGGATCAGCGGGACGTTGGCATCGACCTTATCCATCGCCGCCTTCGCCGCCGGCGTTGGCGCGTGCATGATGTCGAGTGCTTTCCAGCGTGCCGCCAGGTTACGCTGAGCCGCCAGCTGGCTATCGAGCGCTTCAAGTGCCAACAGTTGGCGAACGCCGGACTGCTCGCTGGAAATCACGGTTAATTTGTCGCGATAGTCCGACCCGATAATCCACAGGCTACCCGCCAGGGGCAGCATGAACAGGAAAAAAAGGATCTGGAATTTACGCGCGAAACCGACACGCCCGAGCAGGCGGATACCGGGTGACAAAAGGCTGTGCATGTCCGACCACTCCCAAAGACAGCGCATACGGTATACCGGGGGGCGAAGCTTTGAAATAACTAAAGGCAAAATGCCATGTCACTGATCGGAAACGCACCTCCTGCAGGCGCCCACCGACCTATCAATCACGCCAATAACGCAGTAATCCATTTGGCCTGCCTGGCAATCTCCTGCACCTTCTCCTCAGGCACCGCCTGCCGCGCGTGCTTCAGGCTGACCAACGTCTTTCGCTTCTGGCTCAGCATGCGCTGCCACTTGGCCAGGAATACCGGACTGCGCGCCTGCATCTGCAGCGGGCCGAAATACAACTGCTCAGCGGTATACGCCACCGGTCCGGCGCGCTCGGCGACGATAATTTCGTAATAGAACCGGTTCTCCCGGAGCAGCTCTTCACGGACGATGGAATAACCGTTGTCCATCAGCCAATGCCGCAGCGGTTGCTCGCCACCGTTGGGTTGCAGGATCAGCCGTTCCTGCCCGTTCAGGTACGCCTTGCCGCGTTCGAGAATGTCGCGGATCGTCTCGCCGCCCATGCCGCAGACGCTGATCGCTGTGATGCCGTCGCGGGGTTCGATTGCCGCCAAGCCATCGGCCAGGCGCACCGCAATCCGTGGCTCCAGGCCGTTGTCGCGCACCGTGCGCTGCGCCGCATGGAAGGGCGTAGTCGCCACCTCCCCCGCCAGCGCCGCGACGATTGCGCCTCGACGCATCAACGCCACCGGCAAGTAGCCGTGGTCGGAGCCGATATCGGCCAGGCGCGCGCCCAGGGGCACGTTGGCCGCCACGCGTTCCAGGCGCATCGATAGCGTGTGTTCGTTCACCGACGCTGCTCCCCCGAAAAACGGTCCCGGCTGTTGGTCAAGTGCAGCACCATGGCGGCGCGGGCAGCGTCCGGGTCCTGGCGCTTGATCGCATTGAAGATCGCCTCGTGTTCCAGGTTCGCCAATTGCCCCAATTTGGCAAAGTCGGCGCCGCCACGCTCATCGACCTTCACTTGAGTGCGCGGGATCATCGCATTGCCCAGGTGCAGCGTGATTTCGGTGAAGAAGGTATTGCCGGTGGCTTCGGCGATCAGTTGGTGAAAGCGCTTGTCTTCCTCCACGCAGCTGTCGTTGTTGGCCAGGGAGGCCTGGTAGTCATCGAGCGCCTGGCGCATATGACCCAATTGATCGTCGGTTCGACGCAACGCCGCCAGTGCCACGGCTTGAACCTCCAGGCCCAGGCGCAACTCCAGCATGTTGCGCACACTCGCCACGGTGTCCACGTGCAGCCGCAAACCTTGCTGGGCTTGCTGCAGCAGTACGAAGGTACCGATCCCATGACGGGTCTCGACCAGTCCCGACGCCTGCAACTTCGAAAGTGCTTCGCGCACGACGGTTCGGCTTACGCCGTGCTCCTGCACGATGGTGGATTCGGAGGGCAGTTTTTCACCGGGCTTCAATTGACCGAGCAGGATGCGTTGGGTCAGCGCATCGACCACGCCCTGGGCCAGGTTGGTGGAGCGTCTACGGAGGGGGGTTGCACGTTCAATGGGCATTGCTGGGAGGTCCACGGGGTTGAGCTGGGGGGAGCTTAACATCCGGCCTGGAGATGGTCTCAGGTCGATTCAATAAACCGCCATCTTGTATGACAACCTAGATCCTTACCCCACCTCCAAACGTTAGCCTCCGTAGCACCCAAAGGGTGAACCGCACGGAAAAAATTAGCTAACCCGCTGTTATTGCACGCTTAAATATCAACAATCCGGCCCATACACGCCATCAAGCGAACAAAACAATCATTAACGCATTGCAGCCAAAAGAAACCTACTTGTATGATGTCTATCAACAAGACACGCAAACCCGCATAAAAATAATCAGGGGGAGTTTCAATTGTGAGCCATTCAAGCCAGGTATCTGCCGCACCAGACAGTGATCCAGTCCTCGCGCGCGCCGTGAAGAAAGTGAAGGGCCATGTGCTCCCACTGTTCGTGATCATGTTCATCCTCAATTACATCGACCGGGTCAATATCGGCTTTGTGCGTACGCACATGGAGCATGACCTGGGCATCGGCGCGGCGGCCTATGGCTTCGGCGCCGGGCTGTTTTTCATCGGCTACGCGCTGTTCGAAGTGCCTTCCAACATGCTGCTGCAAAAGGTCGGTGCACGTATCTGGCTGACCCGCATCATGTTCACCTGGGGCATCGTCGCGACCCTGATGGCGTTCATCCAGAACGAAACCCACTTCTACATCCTGCGCTTTCTGCTGGGCGTGGCCGAGGCCGGTTTCTTCCCTGGCGTGATCTACTACTTCACACGCTGGTTGCCCGGTGTGGAGCGCGGTAAGGCCATCGCGATTTTCCTCAGTGGCTCGGCGATTGCGTCGCTGATTTCCGGGCCGCTGTCGGGCGCGCTGCTGCAGATCGAAGGGTTTGGCTTGCACGGCTGGCAATGGATGTTTGCTATTGAAGGCCTGGCCTCGGTGGTGATCGGCTTTTTTGTGTGGTTCTGGCTGGACTCAAAACCCCACGACGCCAAATGGATGACCCGCGAAGAACAGGACGCCCTGGTCAATGCGATCGACCAGGAACAGCGCGAGCGCGAGGCCCTCACCACCGTCAAACCGACCATCGGCAAGCTGCTCAGGGATCGCCAGATCATGCTGTTCTGCGCGCTGTACTTCTGCATCCAACTGACGATCTACGCGGCGACGTTCTGGCTGCCAAGCATCATCAAGAAGATGGGGGACTTGAGTGATGTACAGGTCGGTTTCTTCAATTCGATTCCGTGGCTGATCTCGATCATCGCCATGTACGCCTTCGCCTCGCTGTCGGGCAAGTTCAAGTTTCAGCAGGCCTGGGTCGCTGCGGCGCTGCTGATTGCCGCAGCGGGCATGTTCATGTCCACCACCGGCGGGCCGGTCTTCGCCTTTGTGGCGATCTGTTTTGCGGCCATCGGTTTCAAGTCGGCGTCGTCGCTGTTCTGGCCGATTCCCCAGGGCTACCTGGACGTGCGTATCGCCGCCGCGGTGATCGCGCTGATCAACTCCATCGGCAACCTGGGTGGCTTCGTCGCACCGACTACCTTCGGTTTTCTGGAACAGACCACAGGTTCGATCCAGGGCGGCCTCTACGGCCTGGCCGGGACCTCGGTGCTTGCGGCGATCCTGGTGTTCTTTGCCAAGACCAAGCCCTCGGTCGCACTGACGCCAGCCGACGCCTCGGCCACCGGCGCTGCCATCAGCAAACCTCTTTAAGTCACTTCAGGAATTTGCCATGAACACTCCCGTCGTCACCCACTTCCAGGTCATCCCCGTCGCCGGCCACGACAGCATGCTGCTCAACCTGAGCGGCGCCCATGGGCCTTATTTCACACGCAATATCGTTATCCTCAAGGACAGCGCCGGCAATACCGGTGTAGGTGAGGTACCCGGCGGCGAGCGCATCCGCGAAACCCTGGAAGACGCCCGCGGCCTGGTGATCGGCCAGCCTATCGGCCAGTACCAGCGCGTGCTCAACCAGATGCGCAGCACCTTCGCGTCACGCGACTCGGCAGGGCGCGGTTTGCAGACGTTTGACCTGCGCATCACCATCCACGCCGTCACCGCCATGGAAGCCGCGCTGCTCGACTTGCTCGGCCAGTTTCTCGACGTCCCGGTGGCGGCCCTGCTCGGCGAAGGCCAGCAGCGCGATGCGGTGAAAATGCTCGGCTACCTGTTCTACGTCGGCGACCGCAGTGCCACCGATCTGGCCTACCGCAACGAAGCCGACAGCGACGATGACTGGTTCCGCCTGCGCCACGAAAAGGCCCTGACCAGCGACGCCGTGGTGCGCCTGGCCGAAGCCGCGCAGGCCAGATACGGCTTCAACGACTTCAAGCTCAAGGGCGGCGTCCTCAGCGGCGACGCGGAAATCGAAGCCGTCACCGCCCTGGCCGAACGCTTTCCGACGGCACGTATCACCCTGGACCCCAACGGCGCCTGGTCGTTGAAAGAAGCCATCCGCCTGTGCCGCGACCAGCACCACGTGCTGGCCTACGCCGAGGACCCGTGCGGCGCCGAGAACGGCTACTCGGGCCGCGAAGTCATGGCCGAATTCCGCCGCGCCACGGGCCTGAAAACCGCCACCAACATGATCGCCACCGACTGGCGCGAAATGGGCCACGCGATCCAATTGCAATCGGTGGACATTCCACTGGCCGACCCGCACTTCTGGACCATGCAAGGTTCGGTGCGCGTGGCGCAGATGTGCCATGAATGGGGCCTGACCTGGGGCTCGCACTCCAACAACCACTTCGATATTTCCCTGGCGATGTTCACCCAAGTCGCCGCCGCAGCACCGGGCGACATCACCGCCATCGACACCCATTGGATCTGGCAGGACGGCCAGCGCCTGACCCGCGAGCCGCTGCAAATCGAAGGCGGTTACGTGAAAGTGCCGAGCAAGCCAGGCCTGGGCGTGGACATCGACATGGACGCCGTGGCCAAGGCCCACGAACTGTACAAGGGCATGGGCCTCGGCGCGCGGGATGACAGTGTGGCGATGCAGTTCCTGATTCCGGGCTGGCGCTTCAACAACAAGCAACCGTGCCTGGTGCGCTGACGGTTCGATAGGGTGGGTAGATGTGTGTCGAGCTTTAGCGAGGCTGCGATAGCGGTGGGGCAGCTGATGAAGATGTTAACAGTGCCGCCGCCTTCGCAGCCTCGCCGGGGCTCGACAGCTCCCACATTTGATCTCGGTCGTTGCTGAAATTGCGTTCACAGGCACAACCCAATTCCGCCGGACACAGCCGATCCCCTGTGGGAGCTGTCGAGCTTTAGCGAGGCTGCGAAAGCGGTGGGTCAGGCGATAAAGATGTTGCCAGTGCCGCCGCCTTCGCAGCCTCGCCGGGGCTCGACAGCTCCCACATTTGGACTTAGTTACTTTACGGATAGTGGTCGTTGGATTGGCTGCACGGTCAGCTCGACCCCTAACGCAACCATTAACTTTTGGATCGTTTCATAGCGCGTTTTTGAGCCGCCTTTCAGCGTCTTGTAAAGGCTCTCGCGATTAACCCCCGCGGCCTCGGCAACTTTATTCACTCCTTGCGCCTTGGCAACCTCGGCCAGCGCCTTCATGAGTATTTGAGGGTCTTGAGACCTCATGCTTTGCGCGAGGTACGCGCTGATCGTTTCTGGGCTGTCGAGGAAGCGTGAAGCTTCATAGACGCTGGTGCCGGATGTATCAAGATCGAGGATCGGCATGTCCTCTGGTTTGAATTTCGATTCGCTCATTTCATCTGCCTCTCAGGGCATCGAGAATCTCTTTTGCCCGTTTGATTCCTCTCTTTTGGTCGGTTTTATCGCTTCCCCACAGCATCAGGTAAGCGGTGATGCCCGTCCGTACAAAGTACATCCTGTAGCCGGGCCCGACGAACACCCGCATTTCACTCAAGCCACCGCCTACCGGCTCGCAATCGCCAAAATTGTTTTCTTCGGCTCTGTCCAGCCGAGTCAGAACAGCCACTTTCCCACAAATATCCCTCATGCCGTCGAGCCATGTATCAAACTCCGGCGTCCTGCCGATTACGTTAGTCAAAGTATCACTTGTAGCCTACTGGCTACTCCTTGTCGATGCCAGTGAATTTTTGTTTCCGATGAGCTCCGGAAGAAAAAATCCTAGTTCAGCACCGTACAAACGTTCGGCCGAGACTATGAGTGCTTGTTTCCTGCGCGTTTAAAGCGCCCGATCAAACAACGGCGCCACGTCATACCGCTGCTTCAGCATCTGCGCATCCACCAGGAAATCCGCCGTGGCCTGGGCTTCGCTGACAATCTTCGGCGAGATGGGCAGCACCTTGATTGCATCGCGCTTGAACCACACCTTGGCGATTTCCGGCGCCGACTGGTTGGCCTTGGACCACGCCTCGGCATACTCATCAACGTGCGTGGCGCTCCATACACGCGCACGGGTGAGGCGTGCGATGAAGTCCTTGATAATCGCGCTTTTCTGCGCCAACGCCGGTTCATACGCCACGATGTAAGTCGGCGCGCTCATCAAGCCCTTGGCGTTGCGGATCAAGGTGCTGCCTTCTTTTTCCTGCAACGACACATAGGGTTCCCACGTACCGAAGGCATCGATGTCGCCCTGGGTCAGCGCCAGGCTCGCTTCGGCCGGGAGCAGGTATTTGAAGTGGACGCTGCTGCGCGGCACACCGGCTTCGTCCAGCGCCTTATACGCCAGTTGCTGGCTCCACGAGCCGTTCCAGATGGCGACGGTCTTGCCTTTGAGGTCCGCCACCGAGTGAATGCCCTTGCGCGCCACGATGCCCACGCCGTCGAGGCTGGTCTGGGTGCTGGCGACCACCTTGACCGGCGCGCCATTGGCGGCCAGGCTGATCACCGGGGTATCGCCGACGATGCCTACGTCCAGCGCGCCGCTGGCCACCGCCGAGGCCACGGGAGAGCCGGTGTTGAAGCGTTTGAAGTCGATCTTATAGGGCAGGTCTTTGAGCTCGCCCGAAAGCTCCAGCACGATGCGATTGGAGAAGAACTGATCGCCCACAATCAATGTTTGAGGCTGCGCCGCCCATGTTGAAGGGCCGTACAAGGAGAGCGAGGCCAGGCCCAGCAGAGAGAGCAGTGTTCGACGGTTGATCATGAAATCACCCACAGGGTAGTTGGTCGGTTTCAACCATCTGTGAGCATGCAGTCTGGTCGTTCGCCCTAGAAGCTATCGCAATAAAAGCGCGGCGTTTAATACTGTTGTGCACTATCGATAGAACTGCCTCACAGCTCGCTAGCTACTTTTCGTATTAAAAATTTCGCCACCCTTGGGTTAGGGTGACGTCACCAGACCACTGGACCCCAGCACCTGAACCTCTTTCAGCAAGGTCCATTGCATGTCGATTCCCGCTTTGAATATCTGGGGCGCACCGCCCACCGCCCGCTACGAACAACTGGCCGCGCCGTTTCGCCCGCTGTTTGCGCAGATTCTCGCGCAGGCCGCCGAGGCGGATCAGACACGCGGCAACCTCGCCTCGGTGATCCAGCAACTGAACGCCCTGGGCTTGCCCCGTTGGCGTCTGCCCGTCAGTTATGGCGGCCAGGACGCCACCCTGGTCGAGCTGCTCGCCCTGCTCACCGAGCTGTCCGCCGCCGACTCCAACATCACCCAGGCCCTGCGCGGCCACTTCGGTTTTTGCGAAGACGTACTCAGCGCCAAGGACCTCGACTGGCGCGCCAAATGGCTCGATCGCCTCGGCCAGGGCGCCCTGCTTTCCCCCGGCAGCACCGAAGTCGGCACCCAGGCACGGGGCGATTTCGAGACCCGCCTGCACCGCGACGCAACCGGCGCCTTGCGCATCAGCGGCAGAAAGTTCTACACCACCGGCGCGCTCTACAGCGACCTGATCAACACCATCGCTACCGGTGAAGACGGCACACATTACAGCGTGGTCGTCGACCTCAAGGCTCCCGGCGTGCAGATCGTGGATGACTGGAACGGCTTCGGCCAACGCCTCACCGCCAGCGGCACCTGCATTTTCGACAACGCGCCGGTGGTGGACGACGAGGTGCGCCTGACCCAGCAGCGCTTTGGCCACGGCCAATCGTTCTTCCAGCTCTACCACCTCAGCACCCTCGCCGGCATCGCCCGCCGCGCTGCACTGAGTGGCGCCGAAGAACTCAGCCGGCGCGCCCGCACGTTCACCACCGGCAACGCCGACACCGCCGCGCAGGACGTGCAACTGCTGCAGGTGATCGGCGAGGTGGCGAGCCAAGCCTACGCCGCGCAAGCCATCGCGCAGCAGGCGGCGCAACGCCTGGAGCGCACGGCGCACCACGTGATCGCCCATGGCCAGCCGCTGCATGATGACGACCCGCACGTGGCGCTGGCGGAGCTGGAAGTGTGCCTGGCGGTCAACCCGGTAGTGGATGCGACGCTGGCGGCCACCACCGCGCTGTTCGATGCGCTGGGCGCCAGTGCCACCGCCAGCGACAAAGCGCTGGACCGGTTGTGGCGCAATGCGCGCACCTTGGCGAACCACAATCCGCGGGTATACAAGTCGCGGATTGTGGGCAATTACCTGGTCAACGGGGTGTTGCCGCCCGCGCAGTGGCGGGTGGGTGTAGCGAAGGGGAGCGGCTGATGAGCCCCGGCCACCGCCCCCTCAGGCGATGGCCGGACCAGGCTTAGCGATACACCGGATGACGCCGGCACAGTGCGACGACCTGTTCGCGCACAGCGTGCCCGACCTTATCGCTGTCGCCGCTTTGCAGCGCGTCGAGTACGTCGCACAACCAGCCAGCCACTTGCTCACACGCCTCTACACCAAACCCACGGGTGGTCACCGCCGGGGTGCCGATCCGAAGGCCGGAGGTCACAAAAGGCGAGCGCGGGTCATTGGGCACCGAGTTTTTGTTGGCGGTGATATAGGCACTGCTCAGCGCCGCGTCAGCCTCCTTGCCGGTGTAGGGTTTGTCGGACAGGTCGATCAGCATCATATGGTTGTCGGTACCGCCCGAGACGATCTTGTAGCCGCGCTCTTGCAGCACTGCAGCCATCGCCCGGGCATTGACGACCACCTGGGTTTGATAGGTCCGAAATGCAGGCGCAAGCGCTTCCTTGAACGCCACGGCCTTGGCCGCGATCTGGTGCATCAGCGGCCCGCCTTGCACGCCCGGGAACACCGCCGAATCGAGTTTTTTGTAGAAGGTTTCGTCCTGGCCCTTGGACAAAATCAAACCGCCGCGAGGCCCGCGAAGGGTTTTGTGCGTCGTGCTGGTGACCACATGGGCATGGGGAAGCGGGTCGGGGTATTCGCCCGCAGCGACCAGCCCGGCGACATGGGCCATATCGACCCAGAAGATAGCCCCTACCTTGTCGGCAATGCTGCGCATGCGGGCCCAGTCCTTGTACCGCGAATAAGCGGAAAAGCCGCCGATCAACATTTTGGGGCGTGTGCGCAGGGCGATGCGTTCCATCTCGTCATAGTCAAGAAAGCCGGTTTCAGGGTCCAGCCCATAAGGCACGATGCGGTAGTGGCGCCCCGAAAAGTTCGCCGGGTTGCCGTGGGTCAGGTGCCCGCCCTGGGCCAGGTTCATGCCCATCACCGTATCACCGGGGTTGATCAGTGCCAGGAACACCGCCGCATTGGCCTGGGCGCCTGCATGGGGTTGCACGTTGGCATAGTCGCAGTTGAACAGGGCCTTGACCCGTTCGATGGCCAGCCGCTCGGCCACGTCGACGTATTCACAGCCGCTGTAATAGCGCTTGCCGGGGTAGCCTTCGGCGTACTTGTTGGTGAACACCGTGCTCTGGGTATGCATTACCAGCGGGCTGGCGTAGTTTTCCGAGGCGATCAGCTCGATATGGTCTTCCTGACGATGCACTTCGTTGTGAATCGCTTCGTGCAGCTCTGGGTCGAAAGCGTTGAGGGTCAGTGTCGAGTCGTACATGTGCACAGTGTCCTTGGGCAAGAAATCAAGCGGCGGGTGACAGCAGGCGCGTGATGCGCGCGGCAATGTCATCGATTTGCGCGTCATCGCAGATCAGCGGCGGCAACAGGCGCACGGTGGTACCCCGCGTGACGGTGATCAGCAGACGCTGTTCTTCACGGGCCCGGCCGACCAATTCGGCGCACGCACGATTGAGCTCGATGCCGATCATCAAGCCGACGCCGCGAACCGACACCACCTCAGGGTGGTTGCCCAGCGCCCGTTTCAAGGCCGCCAACAAGCGCTGGCCAGAAGCGGCAGCGCGTTGCGGAATGTGATCGCGCTGCATGATGTCGAGCACCGTGCAGCCCACGCGGCACGCCAGCGGGTTACCGCCGAACGTGGACGCATGGTGACCGGGGGAAAACAGCTCGGCGGCCTTGCCCCGTGCCAGGCACGCGCCAATGGGAAAACCGTTGCCCAGCGCTTTGGCCAGGGTAATGACGTCCGGCGCGATACCCGCGTGCTCAAAGCCGAACCAGGTACCGGTGCGGCCAAGGCCAGTCTGCACTTCATCGATCATCATCAGCCAATCGTGTTCGTCGCACAGTTGACGCAACGCCTGCAGGTAACCCGCAGAGGCGGCGTGCACGCCCCCCTCCCCCTGTACCGGCTCGACGAGCACGGCGACGATACCGGGCGATTGCGCCGCAACCCGGCGAACCGCCTCGATGTCGTCGTACGGTACTCGCACAAAGCCCGGCATCAAGGGCTCGAAGCCGTGGTGCACGGCGGGGTTGCCGGTGGCCGCGAGGGTCGCCAGGGTGCGCCCGTGAAAGCTGTTGTCCATCACCAGCACTTGCGGCTGAGCCACCTGACGGGCGTTGGCGTGCAGGCGCGCCAGTTTGAGCGCGGCTTCGTTGGCCTCCGCCCCGGAGTTGCAGAAGAACGCCCGCTGCATGCCCGAGAGCAGGCACAGCCGTTCGCCCAATTGCTCCTGCCAGGGGATGCGAAACAGGTTGGTCGTGTGCAGTAACAGCGTGGTCTGCTCGGCGATGGCCGCCGCGATTTCGAGGTTGGCATGCCCCAGGCTTGTCACCGCCACTCCGGCGATGGCATCCAGGTATTCAACGCCCTCGGTGTCCCACAGCGAAGCGCCTTGACCCCGACTGAACGAAACCGGTTGCCGGGCTGAGGTGTGCATGAGGTAAGCAGGTGCAGCGGACATTGCGGGCCTTCCTGTAGAGGGGTCAACGGCTGGGAGTGATCGACAACAACGTGTCTTCACGGAGGGGGCGGGTATCGGCGGTCGGCCAGTAGTACGCATCCGGCATGGCGCGGGCGCCGAAGATCGCCTGTCCGACGCGCACCACGGTCGCGCCCTCTTCAATGGCGATTTCGAAATCACCCGACATGCCCATCGACAGCGCCTGCAGCGACACCCCGTCAGGAACGTTCTGAAGCAGGCGGTCGCGCAATTCATGCAGCCGAACGAAGCACGGGCGCACTCGACCCACGTCGGCCGAAAACAGCGCCAGCGTCATCAACCCACGCACCCGCAGTGTCGGGAACGCCGGCATGGCCGCCACGAAAGCCGCCACGTCAACGGGTGCGAGCCCGTACTTGCTGGCTTCGCCGGAAGTATTGACCTGCACGAATACGTCCATCTGCCGACCTTCGATACGCAGGCGGCTATCCAGCGCCTCGGCCACCCGCAGGCTGTCAAGTGCCTGGAACTCGCTGGCGAAGCGCGCCACCTGCTTGGCCTTGTTGGTCTGCAGGTGACCGATCACAGACCATTGCAGGTCTTGCAGATCGGTCATGGCTTGCCACTTGCGCTGGGCTTCCTGCACTTTGTTCTCGCCCAGCAGGCGGCAACCGGCGGCATAGGCCAGACGCAGGTGAGCTTCATCGAAGGTCTTGCTGACCGGCAGCAGCCGCACCTCGGCCGGGTCACGCCCCACCCGGCGGCACGCCTCGACAATGCGTCGCTGCACGGCAGCCAGGTTGCGACGGAAATCTTCGACGCTGTCGGCCTGGGGGTAACGGCCATGGCGCGCGTGCAGTGCAGTGAGGTCTTCGATTTGACCAGGCATCAGTTAGCCGCTCCTTTGCTGGGCATTGCCACCGGCTCGGCCTGCCGGGCAGTCGCGTTTTCACGACGCGGCCACTGCCCATTGAGTACGGCGTAGGCCGCCAGGCCGATGACCAGGCCCCAGAACGCGCCACCAATGCCCAGCAGCGTGATATTGGCCGCGCACGCCAGAAAAGTGATCAGCGACGCCTCTCGCGATTTCACCTCTGCCATGGCATTGGCCAGGCTGGCGCCGAGGGTGCCCAACAGAGCCAGCCCGGCCAGGGTGGTGATAAACGTTGCCGGGAAGGCCATGAACACCGCCGCCAGGGTTACGCCGAAAACCCCCACCAGAATGTAGAACACGCCCGCAGCCACGCCGGCGATCCAGCGCTTGGACGGGTCTTCAGAGGCTTCCTTGCCGGTGCAGATGGCGGCAGTGATCGCCGCAAGGTTGAAGGCATGGGAACCGAACGGCGCCATCAGCAGAGAACCCAGCCCGGTCACGCTGAGGATCGGGTTGGCACGGGTGCTGAAACCATCATTGCGCAGCACCAGCATGCCGGGCATGTATTGCCCGGTGAGCGTGATTAGAAACAGCGGCAA
The DNA here is from genome assembly GCF_001983175.1 of Pseudomonas cedrina subsp. cedrina. GTDB lineage: Bacteria > Pseudomonadota > Gammaproteobacteria > Pseudomonadales > Pseudomonadaceae > Aquipseudomonas > Aquipseudomonas cedrina. The sequence continues at coordinate 39,190 of NZ_MNPW01000011.1, read as the reverse complement.
CGCCACGCTCAGCAACGCATTGACCGAGAACTCAGGGCGGGTGAACACCGGGGTCGCGAACTCCAGCGCCAGACCCGAGAAGTCCACGCGCCCCTGCATCAGCAGAAAGCCAAGCCCGAGCACCAGAATGCCGACCACTGCGTAGCGCGCATTCAGGCGCTTGAACAGGATATAGGCGCCGATCAACACCCCGACCAACAGCGGGTCGATGCTCATGCTGGCGAACGCACCGATGCCGAACTGCAGCAGGATGCCGCCCAACAAGCCTGCCGCCACACCGGGCGGGATCAAGCGAACGGCTTTCTCGAAATAGCCGGACACACCCAGCAGCACGAACGCTGCCGCCGAAATCATGTACGCCCCGATGGCCTCGGCGTAGGGGGTGGTCGCCAAGGCGACGATCAAAAAGGCCGCTGCCGGTGTTGACCAGGCGGTGATGATCGGCTCGCGGCTCACCCAACTGAGCAATAGCCCGGTCACCCCGACACCGATCGACACTGACCAGACCCACGACGCCGTCAAACCAGGGCTGAGCCCTGCGACCTTGGCAGCCTGAAACACCAGGATGAAGGTGCCGCCGTAATTGACGATCACCGAAATCAGCCCGGCGACTACCGGGTGCAGCAGGTCCCGCAGACGCAGGGACGAGAGGGATTGAGTAGATGACATAAAGCCTTGGCTCCTTGCTGGGCGATGTATCGGGCCGCGGATAAGCGGTCATTTATAGCCGTTGAATGGCACGTTCTACCCCTACGCTTTAACGCAGCAGACCAGACCACTTTTCGCGGTCGGCTCAGCCATGCTCGCGGGCAAACGTGTTCATGAAGTCGCACAACGCTTGTACCGCCTGCACCGACACGGCGTTGTAGAGGCTGGCGCGCAGGCCACCGACGCTGGCGTGGCCCTTGAGACCATTGAGGCCTGCCTGCTCGGCGCGCCGCAAAAAAACCTTCTCCAGCGCCGCTTCGGCCAGCCGGAAGGGCACGTTGTTGATAGAGCGGTACGGTAACTGCACAGGGTTGCGATAAAACCCGTCACTCCCATCAATCGCGCGGTACAGCATTCGTGCCTTGGCCTGGTTGCGCTGGTGCAGGACCTGCAGGCCGCCACTGTGCTTGATCCACTTGAGCGTCAGGCCGGTGAGGTACCAGGGGAACGTCGCCGGAGTATTGAGCATCGACTGCGCGTCACTGATGCGCGCGTAGTTGAGAATGTCCGGGGTGAAGGCATGGGAGCGTTCCAGAAGCGCCGGGTCGACGATGACCACCGTCAACCCGGCCACGCCCATGTTTTTCTGCGCGGCGGCATACACCAGCCCATGCCGGGCGATGTCGATCGGCTTGGACAGCAGGCTTGAACAGGCATCGCACACTAACGGCGTTTCGCTCGTGGGCGTGTCGGTGAACTGCACCCCGTGCACGGTTTCATTCTCGGTGTAGTGCAAGTACGCGGCGTTGGGGTCCAGGCGCCACTCCGAGGCGGGAGGGACGCGGTCGAACCCGGATGCGTGGGCACTGGCAACCACGCGCACGTCGCAGTAACGCCGCCCAGCCTCGATCGCCTTGCCCGACCAGAGGCCGGTGTGCAAGTAGTCCGCCGAGCGTTTGTCGCCGATCAGGTTCATTGGCACTTGCGCAAACTGCAACGAGGCGCCTCCTTGCAGGAACAGCACTTTGTAGGCGGGTGGCACCCCGAGGATGTCGCGCAGGTCTCGCTCGGCCTCGCGGGCCACCGTCATGAACACCTGTGAACGGTGGCTGATTTCCATCACGGACATACCGGTGCCGGCAAAATCGAAAAACTCCTCATGCGCCTGCGTGAGAACATCCAACGGCACCGCGGTGGGGCCTGCGCTGAAGTTGTGTGACCGAGCCATGTCGAGTAACTCCTGTTCATGAACGCTCGCCCCAGATCGAATCACCGAGGTAATGCCTGGGGTGGCGAGGGCCAGAGTCTACGGATAGACTGGCCTGCCAATACCTGCCAATCCATGGAAGTAGAGCAGACCGCATGGCAAAAACCTTCGAGCTGGAAACCCTGAAGATGCGCCTCAATGACGTTGAGTTTGAGCTGCTGGATCTGCACCAGCGGATCCAGCGCGCGCTGCGTGCGCTGATCCTCGATGGCGCCCTGGGCCCGGGCTTGAAACTGCCCGCCACGCGAGTGCTGTCCAAGTCACTGGGCTGCGCCCGCGACACCGTTGAGAACGCCTATGTGCAGTTGCATCGGGATGGATTTATCGTGCGTCGCGAAGGCGCCGGCAGTTACGTCTGCGACACAGTGGGCGTTCAATTGCGCGGCGCAGGCCGCCGACGCCCAAAGGCTCAGGAAGCCAGGAGCAGCGTTGCTGCGCCGGGCGCCGAACTAAGCCAACGCGGGCGGATGATCTTCGACACTGGCGGCGTGCGCGATCAGCAAGTAATCAAGGCATTCGCCACCGGCCTGCCGGAAACCCGCAGCTTCCCGACGGATGTCTGGGAGCGTTTGCAGCGTCAGGTCATGAAGGACTATCGCGCGAACGTGCTGCTGCATGGCGACCCACAAGGGGCCGAGCCACTGCGCAAAGCCATTGCCACCTACCTGAACCTGGAGCGCGGCGCCAAATGCTCCCCCGACCAAGTGCTGGTCTTGAGCAGTACGCGTCAGGCGCTGTACTTGTGCGCGCAGTTGCTGGTGGACGCCGGCAAGCCGATCCTGCTGGAAAACCCCGGCTATTACGGCGCGCGCAAGGCCTTCGAAATTGCCGAAACCAAGGTGCTGCCGATTGATGTCGACGAGTGCGGCATCCGCACCGACCTGCTGTACGCCGACCGCAGCGGCGCCCATTGCGTGTATGTCACGCCCTCGCACCAATACCCCACCGGCGCGACGTTGCCGCTGGAGCGGCGTCTTGAATTGATCAATTGGGCGGCGCAAAAAGGCAAGTGGATCATCGAGGATGACTACGACAGCGAGTTCCATTACGACGGGCAACCCACGGCGTGCGTGCAAGGCCTGGACAAGTACCAGCGCACGCTCTACATCGGCACGTTCAGCAAGACCCTTTACCCCGGGCTGCGCATGGGGTACATGGTGCTGCCCCCCGAGCTGGTCAAGCCTTTTGCCTATGCGCGCAGCATGATGGATGGCCACACCCCGCAAACCCTGCAACTGACCCTGGCGCGCTTCATGGAAGACGGCCACTACAATGCGCATGTGCGCGCCATGCGCAAGCTGTATGCCGGACGACGCTCGATCATGCACGAGGCCATCGGCAAGTACTTGAGCGCGGTGGTGACTGCCGAGCTTCCGCCGGGCGGGTTGCAGATTCCCTGTGTGCTCAAGGCCGGATGGACCGAGGAAAAAACCATCCGTCAGGCCGCCGCCGCTGGCGTGCAACTGTCGGGCCTCAGCGGTTTGTACGCAGGCGAGCCGAAGCAACAGGGCTGGCTGCTGGGCTACTCCTCCCTGACTGCGTATGAAATCGAAGCCGCCATGTTGCGCCTGTCCAATGCCCTGAAAATCTAATGGCCCAGCGCGTAGTTCATCAACAGGTACAGGGCCCGGGCGGCCAGCAGCGCACGCCTGGGCGGGCTGGGGTATACCGTGATGACCGGTTGCGGCTGGGCAACGACAGTCGGCCCGGACCGTGATTTGCAAGTGGCCTTCAGTCGGCCAGTCGGGATGATGCCGGGCATTGGAACTCCTTCGAAAACCACGGACGGTTAATACGGCAATCTGAAACGCTTGGTCAGGTCGCTGATGCCTTCACGAATCGAGCATTCAGTGCGGGCGTCGAGGGCACCACTGCGCACGCCACCCAGCATGGCCAGAATCATGTCGCCGATCTCCCTGAATTCATCCACGCCCATGCCACGTGATGTGCACGCCGCACTGCCCAGACGTATACCGGACGTCACGGTGGGCTTGACCTCGTCGCCGGGCACCACGTTTTTATTGACGGTAATGCCGATTGCCTCCAGCGCACGCTCGGCAACATTCCCCACCAGCCCCCAGGGCCGCAGGTCGATCACCCCCAGGTGACAGTCGGTGCCGCCCGACACCACAGACAGTCCCCCTTCCGCCAGACGGCCGCACAACGCCTGGGCATTGGCGACCACCGCGTGGGCATAAACGCTGAACGCCGGTTGCAGTGCCTCACCCAGCGCCACGGCCTTGGCCGCGAGGGTGTGCATCAGTGCGGCGCCCTGCAGGCCGGGGAACACCGCCGCGTTGATCTTCTGCGCAATGGCCTGCTCGTTGCTCAGGATCATCCCGCCGCGCGGGCCGCGCAACGTGGCATGGGTGCTCAGGGTCGTGACGTGGGCGAACGGCACCGGCGACGGATACGCCCCACCCGCGACGAGCCCGGCGACATGGGCGATGTCGGCCATCAGGAACGCACCCACCTCATCGGCAATCGCACGAAACCGCGCGAAGTCCAACGCCCGTGAATACGCCGATGCCCCTGCGATGATCAGCCGCGGGCGTTCTTGCCGGGCGATCCGCTCGACCTGATCCATGTCGACCCGATGGGTTCCCGAGTGCACGCCATAGCTGAGGGCCTGGAACCAGCGCCCGGACAAATTGAACGCCGCACCATGGGACAGGTGCCCGCCGGACTTGAGGTCCAGGCCGAGGATCTTGTCCCCGGGTGCCAGCAAAGCCAGAAACACGGCCTGGTTGGCCTGGCTGCCCGAATGGGGTTGCAGGTTGGCATAGGCACAGTTGAACAACTGCCTGGCCCGCTCGATGCCGAGTGCTTCAATCGCATCGACATTGCAGCAACCGGCGTAATAACGACGCCCTGGATAGCCTTCGGCATATTTGTTAGTCAGTACCGACCCCTGGGCCTCGAGCACCGCACGACTGACTACATTTTCGGCGGCAATCAGTTCGATGGACCGCATCTGACGCTGGCGCTCAGCGTCGATGGCGCGCCACACCTCAGCGTCCACCTGGGGCAGCGCAACGCCACTGACCCCTGGCAGCGCATGGCCCTCTCGATAAGCGAAATGCGGCATGGTCACTCCCTGTGTAAACATCCGATAAAACATCGCCCTACCCTAGCCGCCCGCGCAGCGGCCAGTCATACCAGTTCGCTTCTGCGTTGCAGACCACTGCGCTCGACTCCACCGCCACACGGGCTGCACGGGCAGGCGCGGAGAAAGTACAGCCCATCAAAGTGGTCTGGCAGATTCACCGGCAATGGACTACCGCGCAAGACCGTCGCCTTATTAAGCTCTGCGCCGGTTTTGCCACGCTCATCACACAGGTTTCATGGCGCCACAGGTGGCATTCAAGTGATCTGGCGCAATAACACTGGCGCTTTTTTGCCGCAGACTTGAAGGGCTCCGTCCCGCATTTATCACGCTGCACTCCCGCTTGTGCGGGCCCGTTATTTTTGCAAGGACTGCACGGTAAACCCAAACACCAATCGCTGATTTCCTTGGAGTTAAAACATGGAACGTTTGAACTGTGGTACCGATGACGCGGTAGAAAACATGTTGGCCAAACTCTCCACGCTCTGGAAAACCCGCGCCGCCGTCAACAACCCGCAACCGAACTACCGGGGTCTGGCCTTCGATGCCGACAAGCACGACTTCAGCCTGTCCCTGCTACCGTTTCGTGACCACCAGGCCTGGCTCGAAGCCCCCCAGGGCCTGCAATCCAAATGCCTGTCCTACGCCTGGGGCATCTACAACCTCAAGACCATCTACATTGAATGCGATGTGGTCGTGCCTGCCTGCGAGGACATCATCAAGACTCCGCCGCCGAGCAACAACCGCGCCCTGCTGCAGGATGTGATGTCCCAGGCATTGCTCGACGAAGCCCTGCACACGCGCATGTCGATCATGGCCTGCAACTATATCTATGACATGCGCAAACTGACCCCGCTGGATTTCAGTACTTTCAACCTGGTGACCTGGCGCCAGGCCCTGCTGGCCAACTGCACCGCCGAATGGGAGCGCCGCCTGACCCGCTTCGGTGTCGCATGCGCCAGCGAAACGCTGATCACCGATTACCTCAAGACCATGGCCGAAGACAGCAGCATCCAGGCGGTGTGCCATGAGGTCACGCGTACCCACGCCATGGACGAGTGGAGCCACTCCAGCGTCTTCAGCTTCGTCGCGTCCGACATCGTCCGTGGCCTGGGCCGCAAGGAACGCGAGTACCTGCGCTCGATCATCCTGCGCACGGTGCAGATGTTCGCCAACAACGAAATGGGCGCCTGGTCCAGTGTGTTTGCGATGCTGGATTTCCCTCACGCCGGCGAGATCCTGCATGACGTGGGCGACAACAACGAAATCGGCGTTTATACCGACTCGCTCGAAGCCCTGATAGATCGGATTGGCTTGACCGGCAACGGCCTCTGCAGTGCCGCGTATGCCATCGAAACCCTGGGCGAGAAGGTCAGCGCATGAATACCTTGACGTCTCTTCAGGCACTGTGCGAACACGTGAGCGTTGAAACCGCCAACGTAAAAGTCTTCGCCCTTCGCGTGCTGGGCGCATCCGCCGAATTCCTAGACAGCCTGGAAGCTGGCAAACACGTGGCCCTGCACGCCGCAGACATGGCGGGCACACCTCACCAGCGGCTTTATTCGATCACGCGCAAGCGCGGCGCCGACCGGTTCGACATTGCGGTCAGGCGCGAAGGCCATGGCGGGGTCTCGGACCAATTGCACGCTACGCTGCAAGCCGGCTCGAGCATCTCGGTGCAGTTTGTGGCGGGTGATATTTCGCTGGCGTCGGTGCTGGGTTGCCGACAGGTCGGCATGCTCGCTGGCGGCATCGGCATCACTTTGCCGATTGCATTGCTGCGCGGCCTGGCCGAGCGCGCGCGACGCACATTGGCGGTGCCCGATGTGAGCCTGCTGCTGTGTGTCCCGACACTCGCCGAGATCCCTTTCCTGCACGAGCTGCTGGAGCTTGAGCTGACCACCTCGTGGTTCTCCTTGCAGGTGTTCGTCACCCGCGAAGCGGTTAACAGCAACGGGCATTTGCGCGCCGGTCGTCCCCACGCCCAGGACCTGAGCCGGTTGGGTGACCCCGAGCGGGTGGTGATCTGTGGCAGCCATGGCTTCGCCCAGGGCATGCGCGAGTACATGTTGGCCATGTTCCCCGCCAGCCGCTTGCTGATCGAGTCGTTCACGCCACCGGCCGCACCGGCCGAGGCCCCGACCGACACGACGCTGCGCCTGTACTTGAACCACAACGATCAAATACTGGAGCCAGCCGCCGGCAAGAGCTTGCTGGAGATGCTCGAAACCAGCGGTATCCAAGTGCGCAGCCTTTGCCGCGCGGGTATCTGTGGGCACTGCCGGCTGAAGGTGTCGGAGGGTCACTACACCCTTGAGCCCGACTTCTGCCTGACGGACAAGGACAAGGACGAAGGCTACGCCCTCGCCTGCTGCACCTTCCCGCGGTCGGGGACGATCAAGGTCGACCTCACCCCCACGGCTTGAACCCTAACCGTCCTTTTTTAACCGTTGAGTGTTTCCATGAAAACTGCCATTGCACTGCGCCACATTCATTTTGAAGACGTTGGCACCCTGGATACCGTTCTGGCCGAAGAAGGCTATACGCTGATTTACCTGGACCCCACGGTGGACGTCATTTACAGCGAGCAGGTGTTGCAGGCCGACTTGCTGATCGTGCTCGGCGGTCCTATTGGGGCCCATGATGAGCAGCTGTATCCGTTTCTGCATGACGAACTCAACCTGGTGCGCCAGCGCGTGGCGTCCGGCAACCCTCTGCTGGGCATCTGCCTGGGCGCGCAACTGATCGCCCGAGCCATGCACGCCGACGTTTATCCGATGGGGGTCAAGGAGATCGGTTTTTCACCGCTGACCCTGACCCCTGCCGGGCAAGCATCGCCGCTCGCCGCATTGATGGACACCCCTGTGCTGCACTGGCACGGCGACCAGTTCGATGTGCCCGAAGGCGCTTTGCTGCTGGCCAGCACCCAGGTGGGTGCCCATCAGGCGTTCGCCGTGGGCAACACGATTCTGGGCCTGCAATTTCACCTCGAAGCAGATACCGCGAACATCGAGCAATGGCTGGTCGGCCATGCCAGCGAACTGGCACAAACGGGCATCGACCCTGTTGCGTTGCGCAGCGAAGCCCTGCGCCTCGGCGACCGCCTGACCCGCGCGGCGGGTGACGTCATGCGGGCGTGGTTGAACAACCTGGGCAACCCGATAAAACACTGAAGCGGTTGGGGCAACCGCTCCCCGCCTGTGCACCGTGTAGAACCACCTGAGCAGTACCGTCAAGGATGAGGAGTCCAAAAATGATCGTTGTTTTGTTTGAATTGCAAGCCCTGCCAGGCCAGGGCGAGACCTATGTCGACCTGGTCAACAAGCTGACCCCATTGCTTGAACCCATGGAAGGGTTCATCTCCGTCGAATGCTTTCAAAGCACGCTGAACCCCAAGAAGGTGATGTCGGTCACCACCTGGCGCGATGAGGAAGCCGTGGTGCAGTGGCGCAACGTGACGGCGCACCTGTCGGCCCAACGCGCCGGGCGCGACAAAATCTTCGATGACTACCGCGTGCGCGTGACCTCGGTAATTCGAGATTACGGCCTGCGTGATCGCGAGCAAGCGCCTTATAACGTGGTGGTGGACGGCGAACCCACCACCGCAGCTGCGCTGGTGTAATGCCGTAATCTAACGAGTCACGGCTGTAGCCAGTCGCATGCGCTTCATCCCAGCCGGTCGCCTCGAGTTGTTTGCGCAAGCAGGCAGCACCTGGCGTCCGGTTTTTGTCAGTGGCCGCGCCGCAGCGGTTGTGAAGGTTGGCGCAGTCTAATGCGCTTGCCTTCTAAAGTTTGTGCCTGGCACGAAAAGCCGCCACCTTCATCCGATTGCCGCAGGTCGCCATGCTGCACCAGCGGCGGCGGTGTGACTTGCTCAAGTCGTGGAACAGCAGCACGCAATCATGGGCCTCGCATTGGCGCACGAACTCGAACTTGTCGTGCGTGACCAGGCTGGCCAAGGCGTCGGCCACCGGCCAGAGCAGGCTGGCCGCACTGCTGTCTTTGGGCTGGGTGGCAATGCGCAACGCCGCTGTATCCGCCGCCCATTCCAGCCTGCTTACCGGGCGCCCCGCTTCAAGCACCTGGTTGATCACCGTGAGATCGGCAGGACCGCCGGTCATTGCAGCCTTCACCACAGCACTTGCACACGCGCGCAGCTCACGCGCGAGGGCCAGCAGCCCGGGCGGCGACGTCGGGCCGGCGTGCTCGCGCAACAGCCCCGCCTGTGTCAGCCAGCTCATGACGCCTTGGTCATCAATAAAGCAGTCATGGCGCTGATCACCCACACCGTACTGCGTATTGATGAAGTCGAGCGCCAGGTTGTCAGCCAGAAAAAGTGCGCCTGGGGCAGTGCTGATCGGATTCATGGGCAGCCTGTAACTAATGAAAATATGTTTGACAGGTTACCAGACTCAAGCATAACCTTCAAACCACCACTTAAACGGTTACATAGGAAGCACATCATGACCTCATCCAAATCCATTGCCGCTGCCGGGCTCACCGCCTCCCTGCTGATCAGCGGTGCGTCCGCCGCAGACAACCCGGTGCATTACCGCCATGCGCAGGTCGGCGACGTGAAGGTCTTCTACCGTGAGGCAGGCAACCCGGACGCGCCGACCGTCCTGCTGCTGCACGGCTTCGCCGGCTCGTCCTTCATGTTCCGCGACCTCATGCCTGCACTCGCCGACCGTTACCACGTGATCGCGCCGGACCTGCCGGCCTTCGGCTACACCGAAGCTCCGCCGCGCGGCGAATACGCCTACACCTTCAGCCAATTGGCAAAGACCATCGGTGAGTTCACCGAACAGCTCAAACTCAATAAATACGCACTGATGGTCCACGACTACGGCGCTCCTGTTGGCTGGCGCCTGGCCGTCGCCCACCCCGAACGCGTGACCGCGATCATTTCCCAGAACGGCAACGCGTATGAAGAAGGCTTGGGTACCGGCTGGGTGCCTATCCAACGTTATTGGCATGCGCCCACCCAGCAGAATCGTGAAGCCCTGCATGACTTCCCGACCCCGGCCTCGATCAAGTGGCAATACCTTGAGGGTGTGGCCGACAAAAGCTCGGTCTCGCCCGATGGCTACACGCTGGAAGGCTTGCAGATATCCCGGCCAGGCAATGCCGAAATCCAGCTCGACCTGGTGTTGGACTACGCCTCGAACGTAGCGATGTACCCGGCGTTCCAGGCGTACTTCCGCCAGTACCAGCCGCCGTTGCTGGCGGTGTGGGGCAAGAATGATCCGTTCTTCCTGCCGGCCGGGGCCGAGGCCTGGAAGCGCGATATTCCAGAAGCGGATATTCGGTTTTATGACACTGGGCACTTTGCGCTGGAGACGCATGGCCAGGAGATCATTCCGGTCATTCGGGCGTTTCTGGACAAGAATATTCGGTAAGTCTCCTGTGGGAGCTGTCGAGCTTTAGCGAGGCTGCGAAAGCGGTGGGTCAGGCAATGAGATGCCAGCCTTGCCGCCGCCTTCGCAGCCGGTTCGTCAGTCACATCAGGCATGCTCCACACGCGATGAAACCTGCGTCCGCGAAGGCGCTGCCGCCGCCTCTGGCAGCGAAGCCACATGGACGGTGCGCGACGGGAATGCAAAGCAAGCACCCAGTTCGGCCACCGCTTCCATGATGCTCAGGTTGATCCGTTGCTGCACATCCATATAGACGTTATAGCTCGCGTCCAGAACGATATAGACGGTTTCGAACTCCAGCGCGCTCTCACCAAAACTCCTGAAATGACAGCGGTCGAACCTGGCCAGTTCTTCACCTTTGATAATGTCTTGCACCCGTTGTGTCACCTGCCGGATCTGTTCGGTGGAGCAGTCGTAGGTCAGGCGAAATTCGAACACGATCCGCCGCTCCTGCAGCCGCTTGTAGTTCTGGATGGTGCTGCCGATCATGTCGGCGTTGGCCATGACTATCTGCTCGCCACCCAGGCTGCGAATGCGCGTGGTCTTGAGGCCGACATGCTCAACCGTACCGGCGAGCGTGCCCACCACGATGAAGTCGCCGACTTCAAAGGGTTTGTCGACCGCAATGGACAGCGAGGCGAACACATCGCCCAGAATGTTCTGCACCGCCAGCGCCACCGCGATACCGCCCACGCCGAGGCTGGCGACAAACGCAGTGATATTGACGCCCAGATTCGACAGCATCGCGAGCAGGATCACCGCCCATAACAACACCCTGACGCCCCACAGACTCAGGGTGGCCAGGGCGCTCGCTTGAAACGTCCCAGTGGCGCTGTGCCGAGAAAAATAGCGGTGCAACCCAAGCGCCAAGGCGCGGTTGGCCCACAGGCCGATCTGCAACGCCGCCACCACAAACCACAGGCTGCTGACCCGGCCAAGCCAGCGCTCCGGCAGATCCAGCAGACCAATCCCGACCAGGATCGACGCCAATAGCAGTAATGTGGTGCTGGTCGCCGACAGCACTTGGCTGGCGATATAACTCAGATGACCATTGTCGACGCTTGCCCTGGCCTGGACCTTGCGAAAAACAAAACGAATGGCTGTTCTTGCCAGTAAGTAGCTGAGCGCAGCGGCGCAAACCGCCAGGGCCCAACTGGCCAGCGAAATACCCAGAAGGGTGTACGTGGTGAAAAAACCTGCGAAATCCTCGATCATTGAAACCCCCTTTTGAAGCCTGCGACGGCGCATGCGTTGTCGCGCATGGTCGGTCGCAGCCAGGTAAACGCCCCTTGCATCTGACGATGCAGTCAAGTGGCCTGTCAGGGTTAGGCGGCCTGGGTTTTCGGGTGTTCAATCTAATCGAGGACAATCGCGGCGGGCCCGGCTTAAGGTATCCTGCGCAGCATCAACCTCGACCCCGGCCTGCGCGCCGGCCTTGAAGCCAGTGCATAGAGACCCCGGCATGCTAATTGGGCACCGCTTCGAACTCACCGCCAACGGTGACCTGCACATCCACTCATGCAATCGGGTGCAGAGCATGGTCGTGCTGCTGGTCGGCGCAATCGCCTTTACCCTGCCGGTGGCATGCGTGGGATTCTGGCTCACCGAATGGCAATCACAACTGGCGGACCTGGACCCACTGTCGACCCTGTTGTTAGTGCTCGCGCTGCTCCTGATGCCTGCCCTGGGCCTGTCGCTGATGGTGTACATGGGCATGCGCGAGTCGTTGTTGTTGTCGCGCCTCGACGGTGAAGGCAAGTGCCGCACGCAAAACTTTTTCGGGCGTCGCGAACGTATCGTGTCGGTCTTCAGAATCGACACACCGCGCGCCCTCGAACTTCGCCGCCGCGAACAGGCCGAGCCCGCCTACACCCAGCTATGGCTGGTGATGCGCGACGGCAGCGAACAGCGCTTGACCACCGATAACGTGCCGGTGGTGCCGGGAAGCAAGCGCACCGATGCGTGGCTGCAGGCGCTGGCCGACTACTTGAACGTCGCCGTGCCCACCGAGGTCGTCATCGGATCGGCCGTCGGCAAGCCGGCACCTTATCGCCCTGCCCCGTCGCCCGCCAAGAGCGCCAGGTTGCGCAAAGCCAAAGGCCCCGCGCCTGCGGTTGAACCCTCTGAAAAACTCGGCATCCCCCTACGCGCCCTGCTCACCTTGCTGGGTGCTTTCCTGGCAGTGCTGGAGCTGACCCAAGTTGTTGCATTGGTGCCCGCGGTGTTCAGTGGACGACTTCGGATCAACGGGTTTCGCTCGGGGTATACGACGTTCTACTGGGCCGAACAACCGCTCACTTTTTCATTCAATGTGCTGATGGGTGTAGCCGAGGTACTGGTTATTGGCTTCATCGCCTGGGGTTGCCTACGGACGGCGGTGCTGGGGCGGCTGAAAGCCAACCCCTGAGTTCGGTCAGGAACATGACGGAAAATTTCGTGAAATGGAAGTCATCTTATGTTCGAACGTAACAAACTGGTTCCGGAGTTAATGGACACCCACCTGGATAACAGCCTGGCTTTTTGGGTTGCTTGCCTGGGTTTCAAAATAGCTTATCAACGCCCGGAAGACGGGTTTGCCTACCTGGATTTGAATGGCGCCCAAATCATGCTTGAGCAGGTTGAGCCCGACGCGGGTCAATGGCTGACTGCGCCGTTGGCCAAGCCGTTTGGAAGAGGCATCAACCTACAGATTGATGTCGAGGCGGTTGCGCCCATCCTCTGCAAGCTTGATGAGGCGGGTTTTCCACTCTATCGAGCCTGCAAAGACACTTGGTATCGGGCTGAAAATGTTGAGGTAGGCCAGCGCGAATTCATCGTCCAGGATCCCGACGGTTATCTGGTGAGGCTGGTAGAGCGGTTGGGCGAGCGACCGGCCTACCCAAACAAGGCCTGAGCCAAGCCGCCGAAGCAAAGCTTAATCAAGCTGCGCACCGGCGGCTTGGGGAGCTGGATCAGAGGTGCAGCGCCGGCCTGCTCCGGGCAGCGCCATGGACGGAAGGGACCCGCACACACAGTGCAATCAGCAACGCGGCCAGCAGCATCAGCACGGCCGCTGCGACAAATACGCCTGCGCTGCCACCGAAGCTGAACATCGCACCGCCAGCCGCCGCGCCTGTGGCGATGGCCGACTGCACAGACGCCACCACCATGCCTCCGGCGCTTTCCGCCTGGTCAGGGACCGCGCTGGCGACCCAGTTCGACCACGCCACCGGCACGCCACCAAAGGCCAGGCCCCAAACGGCCAACAGAACGGCCTGCCCCGGTACCGAGGCCGGCAACAGGACCAACGCCAGTGCCGCAACGCCCACCAGCGCGGGCATCAGCACCAGGGTGGCCAGCGGGTGACGAGGCAGCAGCCAGCCGGCTACCAGCGTGCCGACAAAGTTGGCCACACCAAAACCCAGCAGCATCAGCGACAGCCCTTGCGGCCCAATGCCGGTCGTCCCTTCGAGGAAAGGCCGAATATAAGTGAACATCGCGAAGTGCCCGCTGTGCACCAGCACACAACCCAACATGCCCACGGCGATGCCCGGCCGCTGCAACACCTCAAGCACCGTACGCAGGCGTGCCGGCCGACGCGGCGCAAGGCTCGGCAGCGTGAACGACTGGAAAGCCAGGGTCACCACCCCCACCGCCGCCGCAGCAAAGAACGCGCTGCGCCAGCCATAGAGCCCGCCCAGAAAACTGCCCAGCGGCACCGCAACCACCGTCCCGATGGCAATGCCACTGAAAATGATCGAGAGCGCTCGCGGCAACAAAGCACCCGGTACCAAGCGCATCGCCACCGCCGCCGCCATGCTCCAGAACCCGCCCAGGGCGATGCCCAGCAAAATACGCATCACCAACAGCACGGCGAAACTGGAGGAAATCGCCACCAACAGATTGGAGGCGATCATCAAGGTGGAAAACCCCAGCAGCACCCAGCGGCGATCGATACTGCGCGTCAGGCCAGGCACCAACAAGCCGGCAAACAGCGCCACCACGGCCGTCATCGTTACCGCCTGGCCGGCCAGCGCTTCGGACACACCCAGCTCAGTCGCCATCGGCGTCAACAGGCTGGCCGGGAGGTACTCGGCGGTCAGCAAGCCGAACACGCCCATGGCCAGCGAGAATACGGCCATCCACGCGGGGGTTGCAGGTTCTACCTCCAGCCCGGCGCCAGGACGGCTGTCGGGTACGGCGTTGCATACAAGGTCAGTCATTGCACGGATCTCCCAATCTTCATGGCGACCCGCAGTCTAGGCGCGAGGATCTGGATGATCTATGATCGAAAACCTCGATTTCTTGACTGAAACACCTGAAAAATGCCGACAGATCACTTTGCTCTCTCCTCCGATCTCATCAACGAGCTACTGCGCGGCATGCGCCTGCGCGGTGTCGAGTACCGGCGTATCCAGGCGGGCCCGGCCTTCGGCCTGGGCTTCGCTGCCAAGCCTGGGCATGCCTGGTTCCACTTCCTGGCGGTCGGCAACGCGGTGCTGCGGATGGAAGACGGCACAACCTATGCGCTATCAGCCGGCAACGCCGTGTTCATCTCCCATGGTGCCGCTCATCAACTGCTCTCGCATACGGACGCGCCTGTTCAGGACATCGACCTCCTGAATGGCGAGCCCCTCGGCGACACCATCAGCGCGGTGGACACCGGAGCCGATGCCGGCCCCACGCCCACCACGCTTGTGTTCAGTGGCTGCATGGAATTCGAATTAGGCAGCCTCCATGGGCTCGGCAAGCTGATGCCGGGCCTGATGCTGATTGATGCCGGCGGCCAGCGTTACCCCGGACTCGTGCCTATCCTCAGCACCATGGAACGCGAAGTCAGCGCCGCACGCGTCGGCTTCGCCGGCATCCTCGCGCGACTAGCCGACGTGGTCGCCGCCATGGTCGTTCGTGGCTGGGTCGAGTGTGCCTGCGGCAACGCCTCCGGCCTGGTCGCCGCCCTGCGCGATCCACGCCTGGCAGGTGCGCTGCTGGCGCTGCACCAGCAACCCGGCCGCGACTGGACCGTCGAGCAGTTGGCGGAGCAATGCAACACGTCCCGCTCGGTGTTTGCGGAGCGCTTTCAACTGACGATTGGCATGACCCCGCTGCGCTACGTTACCGAAGTGCGAATGCGGCTTGCCAGCCAATGGCTGACGCTGGAAAGGCTGCCGATTGAAGAGGTGGCGCAGCGTTTGGGCTATACCTCTCAGGCGGCGTTCAGTCGGGCGTTCAAGCGGGTTACGGGTAACACGCCTGGGTTGAGTCGCAGGTTAAGACAGGTCGCGGTTTCTTGAAGCCGCAGGAGGGAAATTCAAAATGCCCCTCTTAAATTTGAAACTGCTTGGTCAACCGGTTCAACCCGGAAGCGAGTTTAGTCAGCTCCGCAGTGGCAAGGGCCGTTTGGCTTGCCCCCACGGATGTTTCGCTGGAAAGGTCGCGAATGCTCACCAGATTTCGATCCACTTCACGCGCCACCTGGGCTTGTTCTTCTGATGCCGTGGCAATCATGAGATTGCGCTCGTTGATCTGGTTCAACGAGGCGGTGATAGCCGCCAATACCGCACCCGCCCCATTGGCCATTTCCAAGGTTTTATTGGCCTGGACACTGGTCTGGTTCATCGAGGACACCGCACCGTTGGTACCCGACTGAATCGAGCCCACCATTTTCTCGATTTCCTGGGTAGATTGCTGAGTGCGATGGGCCAAGGCCCTGACTTCATCCGCCACTACCGCAAAGCCGCGACCCGCTTCTCCCGCCCGGGCCGCTTCGATTGCCGCGTTGAGTGCGAGCAAATTGGTTTGTTCAGCAATGGCCCGAATCACGTCCAGGACCTTGCTGATGTCGGCAGCCATGACGGCCAGGGATCTCACCTCGGCGGAACTGGACTCAACATTGGAGACCATCAGATTGATCGCAGTCACGGTGTCTTCAACTTGAGCACATCCGGCGATCGCCGCAGAGCTCGATTGCGCGGTCAGCTCGGAAGTAGAAGTTGCATTGCTCGCAACCTCCTCCACAGCGGCGCTCATTTCGGTCACCGCAGTGGCGGCCATTTCAATCTCGTGGCTCTGGCGCTGGATGGTCCGCGAAGCACCCTCGGTGACTGCATGCATTTCTTCACACGTCGCAGCCAACTGCGTGGATGAGTCACCAATCAACGTCAGCGCCTGGCGCAGGTTTTGTTGCATGAGCGCTAATGCCTTGATCAACCGAGCGGCTTCGTCGGTACCTTCGAGCTTGATGTCCTTACTTAAATCATTTGCCGCGATACGCTCGGCAATTTCCAGCGACTCGCCAATGGGCCGAGTAAGACTGCGGGTGTACATCAGCGCGAGCAGCAACGAAGTCGCCACGGCGACAGCGATAAAGAGGCCGACAATCAACAGTGTTTGCTGATAAGTATCCTTAGCGTCGGCGCCGGCTTTTCTGGCTTTGCCATCGTTGACGGCTACCAAACTGGCGATCGTTTTTTCCACCGCCTGGGCGGCATCTTTCATTTGGCCATTGGATATTGCCACTGCAGTCTCAAGTTGCCCGGCCGCAATTGATGCCAGATAAATATCCTGCGCAGCGTTATAGCCACGTTGTGCTTGTACAAACGCCTGATACGCTTCCCGGCCTTGGGGGGTCACGATCAGCGCGCCCAAGGATTGCAGATAAGTGTCGATCAACTGCCGAGACAGCTGGATATCGCTGAGTGCTTTCGTCCTGCGATCCTCAGGTTCAAGAGGGTTGCGCAACCGAGCGTTATTACCCCTGATGCCTACGAACTCTCGATCCAGTTGCCCGAGCAATTTGACGCTGGGCAGGACATTGGTCTCGACGTATTGCTCCGCGGCATTGAGACGGCCGGCTTGGCGCAGAGCAAGCAATCCAATTGCAATGATCATCACGCAGAAAAAACCGAAGCACAGGGCAGAGCGTGAGGCGAGGTTCAATTTTCGAAGGATCATGGCGGGGTAATCTGAGGGTGTGTAGTCAGTTATCGCCTTGAGTTGCCCATACTTGAGCACATGGACAGGTTTTACACCCCCTGGAATCGATTGCGGCCGTGTGGGTGATTCCCCTGGCCAGCCAGCAAGCCGAAGGCCATCGACTGACCTAAAGCTTGCTCCACACCCGTCGATA
Organism: Pseudomonas cedrina subsp. cedrina; assembly: GCF_001983175.1. Lineage (GTDB taxonomy): Bacteria > Pseudomonadota > Gammaproteobacteria > Pseudomonadales > Pseudomonadaceae > Aquipseudomonas > Aquipseudomonas cedrina. The sequence goes on along the minus strand of NZ_MNPW01000011.1, from coordinate 21,644 downwards.
ACCTGTAGGAAACCCCGCGAATCAAGGACTGATTAAATGCTATCGCCCGTCAGCTCTACCTACATCCCGCCGGCCAACACTCGCCTCACGCCTTCTGACCAGAAGCTTGAGTCCCAGACGATGACCGATACAGGCAAGGATGCCCTGGCAAATGCGGCGCCCGCGGTGATCTACCATCCCAGTGAAGACGCCAGCGCCACGGTAGAACCGCTGGAGGCCGTCGACACCTGGATCGGTCGCTCCCAATCGCCGGACTTCCCTCGATTTGCCGAGCTGGCCGCCAGCGCGCACGGTGTGCTGAAAGCCTCTTTCCAGGCATTCCAGGCGACGCTGTCGAGCAGCGCTCCCGACCTTGCCAGTAAAAAGTATGGCTTCACGGTTGAGGCCGACGGCAAGCTCAAGGTGCTCGATACCGCCGGCCAGCTCAGCAGCTCGGACACCCAGCGACTCACCGACCTGCTCAACAAATCCCTTGGCCTCAAAGCGGCGGCGGTGACTTATCGCGATGCCTCCATCGATCTGGTGGACGCCGATTCACCATGGTCGGGCAGCTACATGGGCTTCTACAGCCTGACCAAGGAAAACTTCGCCACCACCATTGACCTGGCGCCCTTATTCAAAGACACGCGCACCATGGTTCCAGCGGAATTCAAGGATGCGGTGTTTTTTACTCAGTTGTCCTACAAAGGCGAGCGGGCCACACGCGAGACGGAAGACGCCATCTTGGAGCGACGCGCAGCGCAGCGGTTTTCCGCGCAGGCGTGACTGGCAGACCGATCACATCCTGCGTAATCACTTGTAGTGAGCGGGCTTGCCCCGCGCTGGGCTGCGAAGCGGCCCCGATAAAGACGCCGCGGTGTCCCAGATAAATCCCGGTCGCCTGGTTTAGGGCCGCTTCGCAGCCCAGCGCGGGGCAAGCCCGCTCACTACAGGGAATTTTCAGCATTGAGCGCTGTGTAGGACAGCCTGAGACATGTCCTACACCGAGCTTGCGCACCTTGCCGCATTGCCTACAGTTACGTCAGAATCCGCCGGCTTGTGCGCTTGAGTGGGCGTCTCTAAGGTGGCTCGGTCGCTGACAAATCAGTGATCGGGTTTAGTAGCCCGAGGTGTAATTTCCGCTTGGTGCACAAGCGTCATCCTCCAGACTTCCCGTCTGTGCTTGATGGCGGCTGTGCGCAGGGCACCTTCGGGTGCGCCGGCTTTGCGGAATTCCCCGGTCTACTAACCTGCGTACAGCTGCCACCCTTTCGTTTAGTAGCGAAGCGGTGTCGGCCCTAAAGGGGAATTTCGTATATGTACAAAGTCACGCCCAACCCTCCAAACGATCCCGACCTGAAATTGAATCAGGCGGCGCATCGTGCAATTGATCATTACCTCAACACCGGCACCGAACCGCCAAAGCCACCTCCCCCACCCTCGACAACGCTGTTCAGCGTTGCGGACGATGCCAGCAGTGAAATGCTGATTGCCAATAGCTATGAAACCTTCTCTTCAGTGACCGCGTTGTTGCTTGACCTGTCGGATGATCTGACAGGAAAACAGCGAGACGTGGCGTTGGCGATTCACCAGTTGAGTGAGTTGGGGGTGTTGTTGGTGGACAAATTGATGGCGCGGGAGGGTGATGGAGCTGGAGGCTGACCTTTCGGCCACAATGCTTAGGATCAAGCGCGACGCGGTTGCTGCGCCAACCGCGTCTAAGATCTGATGTTTAAGCCGCAGGACTCGTCAACCAACTACTGCTCAACGTTGCCAGCAACGAAGCATCTGAGATAACGCCCGATGCCTTCGGATCAAATCCGGGATGACTGCCACTGAAACCCGCCATTGCCTGTACCAACTGGTCAACCTGCGTCCCCAGGAGATAGTCCGTATGGCTTCCACCAAGGGCGATCCTGTCCAGCCGGCTGACGGAGTTGTCATACCAGCCCTGCACGGTGATGTTGGTGTCACTTCCCAACAACTGCACGCGCAAATCGTTACCTTTTAGCCAGGTCCACCACGCCGGCGGGTGCGCCTTCATAGATGGCCGTATCAATACCAGCGCCACCGGTGAGCACGCTGTTGATTTTAAGGCCTCACGATTTCAGAGGCGTCCAACCATCAAAAACTCATCAAAACCTATGACGAAGTCAACGCGGCATAGCCAAACAGCTTTTCATACGTTCACGGAAGTTACCCATGGCGGCCTCAACCCCTAAGTCTTTATAATATGGGCCGCTGCCTTTAACGTACAATTTGATACGCCGAGAGTTTGTGGTAAATACAACGCGAACCCGCAAGCCAGCAATATTCTCATCAGGGTAATTATTTGTTTCTAAGACGCCATTCTGCAAATCCAAACGTGTGACATTTTTCGACCACCTAGCATTGGTCAACGATAGTTCACGAACTGTTTCTTCAGCACACGATAAAACGTTATTCGTTGATGCGCCAGCATCAGCATCCCAACTTGACTGTGACCGCGGCACTATCAAGCTGCAGCCGCTCGTTATCAGCACGCCAAAAAAACAGGTTATATAAACTAGTATCTTAAGTTTCATTAGATCCCCCGCCAATACCTCTGCGAATCAGATGTCTCTCGAGAAAAACAGAACAGCAGCATCCATGTCCTTAACGTTTTTATGATTTGAAGAGTACTGGTAAGAGATAGAAATATCGGGCGCGAACAGACGTGTCGCCACGTAGGTATTACCCCAATCGCTGACAAAAACGATGACACCGTCTTTGCCTCGAAAACGATATACATCCGATGAGCCGATAACATAAACGGCTATATCGTCTATGTGTCTGTCTGGCTTACGCCCTTCGATCACCCTATCTTGGTCATATCGCTCAGGATCAATAGGGCTCCTACGCAAACTTATCAATTCACCATCTAATACTATTTCCTTGACTAAGCGCATTTCCGGGTATTGAACGGAAAGTGTCAACGTACTACCATCTCGAGTAAAAACTCGCTGGCAGTCCTCCTCGGAAAAATTAAATTTAAAAGATAACTTGTTTCCGCGAGCGTCACTTCCAAAAGTACATGGCTCTGCAGCGCTCCCTATAAGTGGAATAGTTGTAAGAAGTATCGCAGTGAGAAGTATTTTCAGTTTTAGCTGCACAGAGCACTCCAGCGAAAAGTGAGGACCTTGAACCTAAGACGGTTCGAGCCGCGCCAGACCGAACACCATCAATGAAAATGGTCCGCCTAGCGCTCTCTCAAACTCTCCTGAACATGCTGCTAAGGGCTCAGTAATCCAGCACCCGACGCTGATCCGTCTTGACCTTCGCCGTCACCGACATACCCGGCGACAGCGCAACGCGTTCTCCCTTGATATTCAAATGATCTTCTTTCAGTCGAATCCGACTGCGGACCTGACAGCTCGCCGAGGCGTTGTGACCCTCCTTACACCGACTCGGCGATTCTTTCGGCCTAAGTAAATCCGGCTCCCTCTGCGGGTAGAGAGCGCTTCTCGATGTTTGCATAGCGTAAGAGGCTAACCGTGGGGCCTGTTCATCTACAGGATTGGCCTGCCCGACCTACAGGCTAGCTCAAATCATGCAGGTCTCGCCCGAGAGGCTGGCTCAAAGACCATTCAGAAAACCTTACCCTCAACCCCTGTCGCTGCGGTGTACAGCACATAGGGCCCACCGTATAGCTTTGCGCCTCTGGAAAGGGTGCAAGCCTGAGCAATGGCCAAGTCATACCCTCTGTTGAATATTGCAAGCGCAGTACCCCATCGGAAACGGTCAGACGAAGCCAAAAATCGTTAGGGTCGCCAGCAAAGCAGCCAGTCGCCCAGTCCGACTTGCCCTGTGTCAGCACGCTACTAATCATGGGCCTGCCATCGTTATATTCAATCCCGGCCTTGAGCCAGGTTTGTTCATTAAGCCTGACCATAATTCCCGCTTGATCATATAGCTCGTGGAATTCGGCGTTAATTCTCACTTGAGCGGTAAAGCCCCCAGTGGTTTCAAATCCCAAGAAATGTCCGCTGTCTCGAACGAATCCGTAGTGGGTTTCACGCCAAAAATCGGTTTGCAAGTCAGTAAAGACTTCCAGAGAGTGGTCAGGATAGGTTTGGCAAAGGCTCGGTTTATTCAGCCATTTAGCCGCTTGCCAAATCGACGTTTCAACATTTTGACCGACCTCTGCAATCTGCTTTTTACCCACCCTCTTACCTCCACGATTGTTTAGCTGAATCCTGCTGTGCAAACCCGTTATTTCTGCACATTGAATCGAAGGCAACCTTAGCGTGTTCAAGGCTGAATAGGTATGCCCAACCCACGCGGCATAAAAGGCTGGAGCCAGAACGATTGCCACTAGAGACGCCTACCATCGCGAACACGTTCGTTCTCGATGCGCTCAAAAACCGCCTCGCCTGAAGAAAATAATAGCCTTTGACTATATCCCCCCCGGGGGGATAAGATCCTTGCGCAATCCATTGCTCAAAGAGGCCCAAGCATGACCGAACACACGCATGGCCATGACCATCTCCACCAGAGTCATGACGCCATCATCAAGCGCCTGAAACGAGCGGATGGGCACTTGCGCAGCATCATCACCATGATCGAAGAGGGCCGGGAGTGCGTCGATATCGCGCAACAGCTGCACGCGGTAGAAAAAGCTATTTGCCAAGCCAAGCGCACGCTGATTCAAGATCACATTGATCACTGCCTGGAGGACACCGTCGACGCTTTGAACAAAGGCGAGCGCGCGCCCCTTGAAGCCTTCAAGCAAATCACTAAATACCTGTAGGTCGACATGCCGAATTTCGCAGAACTGCTGCAACAAGGCGGCGCACACGCGTGGCTGTATTTCCCGAGCGCCATCCTGTTAGGCGCTTTGCATGGGCTGGAACCTGGCCACTCCAAGACCATGATGGCGGCGTTTATCGTAGCGATTCGTGGCTCGGTGAAGCAGGCCGTCCTGCTCGGCCTGGCCGCAACGATCTCTCACACTGCGGTGGTCTGGTTGGTCGCGCTGGGGGGGATGTACCTCGGTCGTGGCCTTGATGCCGAAACCACCGAACCTTACTTTCAGCTTGCCTCGGCCGCGCTGATTATTGCCATTGCACTATGGATGCTTTGGCGTACCTGGCGTGGTGAGCGGATGTTCCGTTTGGAAGTCGCTCACCACCATCACGCCCATGATGAAACACAACGAGTGAACACCTCGCACACCGCTCACAGCCATGACCACAACATGGACTCTGCAGAACACAGTCACGGCCACAGTCATCCGCCGCTGGCGCTTGGCGACGAGGGTTATCGGGACGCCCACGAACAAGCGCACGCCAGCGACATCCGCAAACGCTTTACCAACCGCGAGGTCACCACGGGCCAGATTATCGTCTTCGGCCTGACCGGTGGCCTGATTCCTTGTCCGGCCGCAATCACTGTCCTGTTGCTGTGCCTGCAGGTTAAGGCCGTCAATCTCGGTGCGGTGCTGGTGCTGTGCTTTAGCCTTGGGCTGGCGTTGACGCTGGTGACGGTGGGCGCTGCCGCCGCCATCGGTGCGCGGCAAGCCTCCAACCGTTGGCCATGGCTGAGCAAGGTGGCCCGCCGAGCGCCTTACCTCTCCAGCCTGTTGATTATTGGCGTGGGCATGTACGTAGGTATCAACGGCTGGATTGGTCTGAGTGCATGACGGCGAAAAAGAATCTGTAACCGGACCTGCGCATAACGGTGACTTGGACCGGGTCAAGATCCTGACTCTGTTGAGGGTGAGTATTTCCAGCGGGTCGTGAGGCAGAGCTTGGTAACTGCCGCGCCATGTAGGACGACCTAAGACATGTCCTACATCAAGCTTGCGCACCTTGCCGCATTGCCTACAGTTGGGTCAGAATCCGCCGGCTTGTGCGCTTGAGTGGGCGTCTCTAAGGTGGCTCGGTCGCTGACAATTCAGTGATCGGGTTTAGTAGCCCTTGGGTCAATTACACTTAGTGCATGAGCTTCATCTATCAGACGTCCCTGTCTGTGCCTGATGGTGGCTGTGCGTAGGGCGCCTTCGGGTGCGCCGGCTTTGTGTAATTCCCCGGTCTACTAACCTGCGTACAGCTGCCACCCTTCTTGTGTAGTAGCGAAAGGGTGTCGGCCCCATTCAGGAATTGCACCATGTTCAAAATAACGCCCAACCCTCCGACCGGTCCCGACCTGAAACTGAATCAGGCGGCGCATCGTGCGATTGATCATTACCTCAACACCGGCACCGAACCGCCAGAGCCTCCCCCGCCTTCGACAACGCTGTTCAGCGTTGCGGACGATGCCAGCAGTGAAGTGCTGATTGCCAATAGCTATGAAACCTTCTCTTCGGTGACCGCGTTGTTGCTTGACCTGTCCGATGAACTGACGGGGAAACAGCGGGATGTCGCGTTGGCGATTCACCAATTGAGTGAATTGGGGGTGTTATTGGTGGACAAGTTGATGGCGCGGGAGAGCGCTGGAGCGGGTGGCTAACCTTTCGGACTCGATAGATCGCTGAGGCGTTGTGACCGCTATTACGACGGCTCGGCGATTTACCCGCGGGTATCTGCCAGGCGATATAACGCTTGAGCGTGGGATGTCGCCAGCCCTGCACGCTGCAAATTACGGCGACTTTGCGCGCTGGGAAGCGCGGTTGCGGCAATCACAAGGCTGCCGTACTTCTTTGCTTGCTCTATCCGGTGGGCTATCAGAGCTGCATGGAAGCCCAAGCCTCGTGCATTTTTTCGGGTGGCCGCCGTTCCAAGGTAGGCGACGCCATTGGTGGCCAGGTACATCAACGCTCCTGCAACTATCGGCCAATCAAACAATACGCACCTGCAAAGGCACCTGCCAGTAGATCGCTGGAATTTTAAATGACGCTTGATTTGGCTGGTTTTCACTGTAAAAAGGCTGCGGACTTTCAACACACCATCCGCTTCAAAAAGGTCACAGGGAATGAGATCGGTAGAAAACAATCCTCCACAGTTCACTCGTATACCGGTGGCAGCCATCGGCGTCGGGCTGGGCCTTGCCGTTGCCATTTACACAACCGGAAAAGACTCATACTTCCTGGGAAACATTGCATTCACTTGGTTACCGCAAGCGGCAGTGCTTTGCATAGCGCTGCTGTGCAAAGCGTCACGAGAATCGCTGGGGGGAATGGCGGTTGCCATGGGGCTGTATTTGTTTCTTTTCCACCTCTGGGTCACAGACTCCATGGGTTGGCTTTTCTACCTATTCAGCTTTCCCGGCATCCTCATCGGGGCATTGCTTGGCGTTGTTTTCAGCCCCTCGCACAAGGTACTCAAGGCGCTGGTCGCGTTCGCATGGGTGGTTCTCGGGATAGTGGGAAATTTGGCGGTTCTCGCTATTACGATCACCTAAGATTCTCGCGGCGATGGGCAATAATGTGTGCTGACAGGCGGCTTGCAGCCATGAGCAGCTGATAGCAAACCGAATCCTGGAAGTGAGTCAGTATTTATGAACGAAGGTTGGCAAAACGACGATTACCTCATCGTCCTCACGCAGGATGAAAGCTGCGCTGCGATGAAAGCCTACCGATTTGACCATTACCTGCCGGGTTACACGCTACTGGGCCTAAGGCGCTGGGACGACTTTATCGTCATCAACTCCTGCGGAGTAATGTTTACGGTGCCGACGCTGCCGCTCAATGCGTCCTGTGTCGCGCCGTTTGCGCTGCCTCAGCAGATTTCGCTGGAGCCTGACGAGCAGTTCGCAGGGAAGATCAGGTGGCATGTGAAGCCGTTAGTCTATGGGGCGATCCAACAGACGAAACGAATGTGGCGTGGATCACTCATGAACAACATGCTGAACTTGTCGTTTGGTGGAACGAACGGTACAAGCGCGTTGGAGCGATGCATTTGAGCGATTAATTTTTAAGCCGAAAATCGGGTGATTTTGAACGTCAGCTACGGGTCGACTTTAGCCGGTCACAGATGGCAGAAATCCGCTATCAGCGTCATTACCGTGTTTGCCCTGTGTTCGCTGCCAACCTCGTCGGAGTTGGGTTGATTTTTTAGCTTGCTGAAACGTTTCATCACGTTTATAAAAATGGGACAATTCCAAGAAAGGCTGCCGCCATGTCCCCGCTCAAACTTTTTGTTGCCCTCAGCGCACTGTCCGCTGCCTCCCACGCCATGGCCTGGGATTACGTTCTGCTCGACACTGACAAAGCCGCCCAGAGCTGGCAGATCACCAGTGCGCAACTCGGAATAAAAACCGACAAACCCTTCAGCGTTACCCTGCGCACCTTGCACGGCGGTCGGCAGGAGGGCGTCAGCATCGTCGACATCGATAACGGCACGATGAAACTCTCGGTAGTGCCGACTCGCGGAATGAACGTCTTGCAGGCCTCGGTCGGCAATGTGCGCATGGGCTGGGATTCTCCAGTCAAGGAGGTCGTCAATCCGTCTTTTATCGAACTCAGTGGCCGCAGTGGTCTTGGCTGGTTGGAAGGGTTCAATGAGCTAGTCACCCGCTGCGGATACGAATGGGTCGGCCACCCCGGCGTCGACAACGGCGAACTGCTGACCCTGCACGGTCGGGCCGCCAACATTCCTGCGAACAAAGTCACCCTGCATATCAATGAGCAACCACCGTACGCCATCACCCTGCGCGGCGAACTGAAAGAGCAGGCATTCAAGAAGGTCGACTTCTCGGTCGCGACCGAACTGGTCACCGAACCCGGCAGCGTCGTGTTCGCCCTCAACGACACCCTGACCAACAACGGCGACTATCCGAAGGAATACCAGGCGTTGTATCACAGCAACTTCAGCACCCCGTTCCTGGAGCAGGGCGCTCGTTTCGCCGCGCCGGTGAAACAGGTGTCGCCGTTCAACGACAAGGCCAAGGGCGATCTGCCCGACTGGCAAACCTACCGCGCACCGACCAGGGACTACGACGAAACGGTTTACAACGTGGTGCCGTATGCCGATGCCAAGGGCGATACGTTGACCGTGTTGCATAACAAGGCCGGCAGCCTGGGCGTTTCTGTCGGCTTCAATACCCAGACACTGCCCGTGTTTTCCCTGTGGAAAAACACCGATACCCAAGGCCAGGGCTATGTCACGGGGCTGGAGCCGGGGACAAGTTTTTCCTACAACCGCCGTTATCAGCGGCCACTGAATCTGGTACCGACAATTGGACCCAAGGAACAAAAGCAGTTCCGCATCAGCTACAGCTTGTTGGCGGATAAGGCGGCGGTGGATAAAGCCTTGAAACAGGTGAGCGAGATTCAAGATGGGCGGGAGACCGAGGTGCGGCAGACGCCGTTGGTTGATCTGACCAAGGGGTGACCCGGGCTGGAGCATTGTCGGCCGCTATTGCAGCCGCTCGGCCATGTGTCCGTGTCTGATCCCGTCGGCTTGCTCAAGGTCCGCCAACGAGCGCGCGACCTTGAGCAGTCGATGGGCTGCTCGCAACGATTCGGTTACTGTCCGCTGTTGGGCCAAATGCTGCCTGTCAGAGGGATACTCTTCGCCAATGCGTCCATCCGTCGCACCCCTCAAACTCCCCCTCCTGCCCCCACCCCACCCGCCGATAACTTGATTATCGACACGCCTCCCCGCGCGTCCACACGAATCGAGCCCCGCCCCACCATGAACCCACTCAACCTCCTCAAAAAATCCAACCCCACCCGCCAAGGCACCGCCACCCTCACCTGCACCGCCAACGAACTCGACGCGTCCCTGGCCACCCTGCGCATCAGCCCCGCCCTGATCACCGGTTTCATCTCGCCGCACCTGGACATCGACCAGATCGCCGCCAAGCTCAAACGCCGCTTCCCCCACTCCACCCTCAGCCTCTGCACCACGTCCGGTGAACTCTGCAACGCGCCCAATTCGCTGTATTGCGCCACGGGCGAGCGCTGGGACCGGATCGTGTTGCAGTTGTTCGACGACAGTGTGATCGCCTCGGCCGAGGTGGTGATGGTGCCGTTGGAATGTGAGGACATTCGTAGTGGTGGCAAGCGCCTGGGGATGCAGGAGCGGATCGCCAAGTTGGTGAGCAACATCAAGCGCGTGCAGGTGCGTACCTTGATCGATCATCGCGATACGTTGGCGTATGTGGTGTTTGATGGGCTGTCGGCGTCGGAGTCGTTTTTCATGGAGGCGCTGTATGAGTCGGGGCGGTTTCCGTGTTTGTTTGTGGGCGGGTCGGCCGGGGGTAAGGCGGATTTTCAGAAGACGTTGATTCATGACGGCCAGCGCAGTTATCAGAACCATGCGCAGATTGTGTTTTTGAAGACGGCGGCGCAGGTGCGGTTTGGGGTATTCAAGAGCCAGAACTTCAAGCCGGCGGATGTGAGCTTCAGTGTGCTGACGGCGTCGGTGGAGGACCGCACGATCGACCAGGTGATCGACAGTCACGGCAACATCAAGAGCATGGTGCAGGCGCTGTGTGATGCGTTCAGTTGCACGCCCCAGGCGCTGGAGGCAAAGCTGGCGGATTATTCGTTTGCAATTCGAGTGGGCAGTGAATTGTTTGTGCGCTCGATCGCGCGCATCGACTATGAGCAGCAGATCGTGCAGTTGTTTTGCGACGTGGCGCCCGGCGAAGAGTTGGTGATGGTGCGGCGTACGCCGTTACGCGAGGCGACGCGGTTGGACTACGAGCAGTTCTTGCGCGGCAAGGGTGGCCAGCCGGTGGCGGGGATCTTGAATGACTGCATTTTGCGCCGGCTGAACAACGGCGCCGAGCTGGGGAGCATGGCCGGCACGTTTGGGGATGTGCCACTGGCGGGGTTTTCGACCTTTGGGGAGATTCTGGGGCTGAACCTGAACCAGACGCTGACGGCGATTTTCTTCTTTCGGGTGGCCAAGGGTGCGAGTTTTACTGACGAGTACGTGGACAATTTCATCGCGCACTACGGCGAGTTCAAGGCGTTTTTCCTACGGCGCCAGGTGAAGAAGCTGGCGGGGTTGAACCATGTGGTGGTCAAGCAGATTGCCGCATTCAAGAACAATGACTTCAGCACTACCCTGAATACCCGCGGGCTGGACCGCAATATCCTGCCGGTGTTCGAGGGCCTGGCGGACTTGGGCCAGGTGTTGGCCCAGGCCGAGCGTCAGCAGGAGGATATCGCGGCGCAGCTCAAGCATTATTCCGGTGAGTTGCATGCATCGATGGATGACCTGGTGGGCACCATTGACCGGCAGAACACGGTGTCTGCCCAGGCCGGTGCCACGGTGGAGGGGCTGTCCAGCCAGGCGGATGTGGCGGTGGAAGGCGCGCGCACCCTGGCCGGGTCGAGTTTGCGCATCCAGTCGATCGTGCAGGTGATCCAGCAGATCGCCGGGCAGACCAACCTGCTGGCGCTCAACGCCGCAATTGAAGCGGCGCGTGCCGGCGACCTGGGCCGGGGCTTTGCGGTGGTGGCGGACGAGGTGCGCAAGTTGGCGGAAATCACGCGTAAGAATGCGGCGGACATTGGTGTGGATATCGACCTGTTGTCCAGTGAGATTCAGCGCGTGGCGCAACAGATCGAAGACCAGTCCACCGGCGTGGGCGCGCTACGCGAGATGCTCGATGCGCTGGAAGCGTCCAGCCGCGAGACGGAAGGCACGGCGCAGCGCACCAAGACGATTGCGGACACCTTGACTGGGCTGACCCACGCTTAGGCATCAGCGTGGTCACGCCCGAATGCGGCGCCCTTTCCCGAGTGCGTCGCTCTCTTCAAGCCCGCTTGGGCAAAGTCCAATTCGGCCGGATGAAGTGGCACGTGTACCCATTCGGGATGCGCTCCAGGTAATCCTGATGCTCCGGCTCCGCCTCCCAAAACGGCGCCGCTGGCTCAATCTCGGTCACCACAGGCCCCGGCCACAGGGCCGAAGCATCAACGTCGGCAACCGTATCGTTGGCGATGTCCCGCTGCTGTTCGCTCAGGTAATAAATCGCCGAACGGTAACTGGGCCCGAGATCATTGCCCTGACGATTCGGCGTGCTCGGGTCATGTATCTGGAAAAAGAATTCGAGAATCTGTCGATAAGTGATCACCGCCGGATCAAACACAATCTCAATGGCCTCAGCGTGGTTGCCGTGGTTGCGGTAGGTGGCGTTCGGCACATCGCCGCCGGTGTAGCCGACGCGTGTGCTCAGCACGCCAGGGTAGCGGCGCAACAGGTCCTGCATGCCCCAGAAGCAGCCGCCGGCGAGGATGGCGGTTTCGGTTTGGTTGGTCATGGTCTGCCCTTGCGTTTAATGGATACAGGGGTAGTTATGGGGCTGTGTTGGCCAATACCAAGCGTGAACGGCGGTCAGCTATCCGATAGGCGACGAAATGTGCCAGGCCTCAGGGCTTGAAGTTTTTCATCAGCTTGGAAAGGTGACCGGGCCAGAGCCATCGTGTCTTGGGCTGCTCACCCGTGTCGGCGAGGGCTTGGAAGAGGCTATTGTTGCGCGCCTCGCTGGCGGGATCGTTCAGGGTTGAACGCTGTTGCGTTTGATCCGTTGGTGGCTCGGCGGGCTTGTACACCTGGCGGGTGGCCTTATCCAGCCTGTAACCCTCGGCCTTGCCGTACTCGGTGAGGCTCCATACACCGTTGACGACCTGCGTGACTGCTTTGGAAGGCGGGAGCCTTATATCCTTGTGCGTCGTGCTGACGACATGATCTTCGACCCTGGCTCTTTTGAAGGTGTTGAACTCACTGCCAAGTGGAGGTTGATCCGCGCCCTCACTGGAGAATTTTTTTACCATCCGCTCCAGAAAAGGTATGCCGCCAATGTTGATGAACGATCCGTGGTCCGGGCTCAGAATGTATCGCAAAAAGCCCTGGTCGATACGGGTGCTATTGATTGCCGAACCGTTGAGTATGCTGGAGGCGGTTGCGGCGTCCTCCGGCTTGAAATCTAAGGTCACTCGATACCCGTCTGTGTCGTAGCCATTATTGCCACTGAGTTGACGCCCGTCACTGTAATAACGGTAGGTGCTGAGTGACATGACCAATCGATCGACGTAAGCCAGATCCGCGCCTTGCGACTGTGCATAGGCGTACATGTCCCCGATCAAGGCGCGATCATCAAGGGTCAGGAATTCGCTGCGTCTTTGAGTGATGTTCTCAAAGGTCGCCGGTGGCAAGGCGACGGGGGGTTCGCGATTGTTGAACAAGCGCGAAACCATGATGTCACGGCCAATGACAGAGACCGACTCCGAACTCGACGCAGTTGGAGACTCCATCGATTGCATAGTTTCCCAAGCTGCGCGTCGCTCGTTAACAGTGAAGGCGCCACTGTCATCGCGGGCGATCAGGTTGAGTTGATCGCGCCCAAGCCCGTTGAAGGGGTTTGTGTCGTGGCCGTTCAGGAAGTCAGTCGCTTGTCGCGCCCGTGCCAACAGTTCCGGGTGGGTGGTATTGGGTATTTCTGCGTCGTGTTGCGTGTTGTTGGCGAAATATTCTTCGCCTGTGATCGGGTCGAGCGGATCGGTGCTTTTCTGCTCCACACTGGCTGCAGCCCGCGTTGCCGCGTCACTCAGTTGAAGTGCCAGGATTGAAACCGTAGTGGAAGTGCCACGATTTGAAGAAATGGACGCGGCATTTTTGCTGTCCTCCGGCGACACCGGGCGCCGGGCAACAACGCTGGCGGCATCGTTTGCCGGGCGGGTGTTAGACGAGGACGTAGATGAACTGACGTTAATCATGGGTATTCACCTTACCTATGAACATTCATTAAAACGCGCATCATCGAAACGAGCGTGAGCGTTTGACTCCTCATCAGTACCTATATTTAAAACTTACCGAGTCCACACCAGCGGGACGAGCGTAAGGTCGCGCGCCGCCTAAAACTTTATGATTAATTACAACCTTTGAACCATGACCGAAGGCTTGATCATTAAAAAGCATCAATGTCCCGGAAGCATTTGGATAGATTTTTTCGCAGCTATTTTGAGAACTGAACGGCAGAAAATAACATAACTGGACTTCTTCATTGATCGTCCCAGGATAGTAAGTTGTACGCCAACTAATCTCCAACAGCTGCTTGGGCCCCACGAGTGTTCCCGCAGGAATGTCGGGATACAAAATGTCGAAGACTGCGAACCCGACACCGGGATCAATATTAGAATTAGACAATATAAGTACCGGACTGGGCGCCTTCATTTTACTAATCGTGTGCTCCGCAGCAAACGTATCAGCTTGTGTAAAAATAATAAAACCGGCAAACAGAGCAAGCGATAACTGACTTGCGTTCTTGCTGTTTTGACGCAAAATCAAGCTTTTCATAATCATCACCATAGAGTCGTGTATTAACACTTAAGGTTCAAATCAAGCCAGCTGTAAGATTCACGCCTCTACCATTGCACGATTAATTAACCGAAGAAAGCCATGCACTTCCTAAAATAACGAAGGACAACTCCGTCATACTTTAAAGTAGGAACGCGTCAGCCACTTCCTAGTCCCGCCTGCCCTCTACCAAAACGGCCTGTTTGGGTGCATGCTGCGCCACCTCATATCAAGGACGATAAACAGTGAAAACCGCCCTCGCCGCCCTCCTTTTGCTCTGCTTGACCGCTGTCGCGTCGGCTGAGGAAACCGCCATTGGTTTTCGAAGCACCACCCTGCCCGACGCGCAAAACCACCGCGCACTGCAAATGGTGGTCTGGTACCCCGCCGCCACCGCTGCCACCCCCGAACTGATCGCCGACAACCCTGTCTTTGTCGGTGCCCTCGGCGTGCCCGACGCACCGCCGGCTGCGGGTGAGCACCCGCTGGTGGTGCTTTCCCATGGGTATGGCGGCAATTGGGCCAACCAGGTGTGGCTGGCCAGCGCCTTGGCGCGCCAGGGTTATATCGTCGCGGCGGTCAACCACCCCGGCACCACCAGCAAGGACCGCAGCCCGCAGGTAGCCGCACAGTTGTGGCAACGCCCCAAAGACTTGAGCCGCGCCATCGACGCGGTACTGGCTCAGCCAAAGCAATTTGGCGCAGTGGCGAAGCAGCGGATTGCCGCAGTGGGTCATTCCATCGGCGGCTGGACGGTGATGGAAATCGCCGGTGCGCGTTTCGATCCTGCTCTGTTTGCCCGGGACTGCGACATCCACCCCAAGTTAGGCGGCTGCATCGGCTATAAACAGATGAACCCTGCCGGCACGCCAGCCGGGAAGGCTGAACTGGCAAAGGATTTGAGCGATAAGCGCGTTACCGCCATCGTGTCCCTGGACCTGGGCCTGTCGCGCGGCTTCACCGACGCCAGCCTGGCCGCGCTGCCGGTGCCGGCGCTGGTGATTGCGGGAGGCGTGCCCACCGAGGATATGTCGCCCGAATTAGAGTCGGCTGACATGGTCAGGCGCATGCCCAAAGCGTCGACACAGTATGTGGAAATAGGCGATGCGACTCACTTCAGTTTCATGGCGATCTGCAAACCGGGCGGTATGGCGTTGATTGAAGAGGACTCGCCGGGGGATGGGATGATTTGCCGGGATGGTCAGGGAGGTCGGCCACGGGAGGCGATTCAGCAGCAGGTTGTGGAATTGATCACAGCGTTTCTGGCGCGTACAGAGTCCTAGTCAAAGAAAACGCTACTCAAGACAAAACGTATGGAATACGATGCATAAATGTAAAATTTCGCGTATTTGCACTGTATAGGATGCAATTTGATATGGAAGATTTAGGTCTCCTGATCAAAAGCCTGCGTAAGGCGGCAGGCCTTTCACAAAGTGAGCTCGCGCTTCGGCACGGTATGAGCCGCGCAACCATCTCAGGGATCGAGAACAACACCATCCCTGAAGTGGGGGTCCGAAAGGTAGCCGCTATCCTTGAGGGGTTGGGCTATGAATTGACCGCGACGCCCAAGCGTCGCCGCAAGACGCTCGATGAACTGAAAGCAGAAAACTTCCATGACTAAAGAAAGCGAACGGCTGAGCATCAGGGTCAGCGGCATATTGGCTGGAATACTTGGGCGCAGCGAAGAAAACCGGCACGACTCAGTGTTCTCATATAACCAAGCGATTGCCGAAAAGGACGCGGTGTCCTTGACGATGCCGGTACGCTTGGAAAGCTACACCTGGACGTATGGAATCCATCCTCTGTTTGAGATGCACCTTCCCGAAGGGCATTTGAAAGCCGAACTTGTGCGCCGCTTCAGCAAGTCCCTACGCGGCTTTGACGACTTCGCTCTGCTGGGTATCGTCGGTCCGCACCAGCTAGGTCGCGTCAGCATCACCCACGCCAGCGCTGGCGAATCGCTGCCTGAAATCAAACTCTCCGATCTGCTGATGTATGACGGGGCGAAAGACCTGTTCGACGATCTGATGAAAACCTACGCAACCTATTCAGGTGTGTCCGGCGTTCAACCTAAGGTACTGGTGCGCGATGCTGGCGATGCGGATCCCGATGTTGCGCGCCTCACCCACCGTGGCGCCACGCACTTGGTGAAGGCCTTCAATGATTCAGACTTCGCGCAACTGGCAGCCAATGAGTTTTTCTGCATGCGCGCGGCCTTTCATACAGGCCTTGAAGTACCTGAATGCCAGCTAAGCCAGCAGGGCAAGTTTCTGGTGGTGAAACGGTTCGATATCCGGGATGGTGCCTACCTGGGGTTTGAGGATATGTGTGTTCTCTCCGGAAGGGGAACGGACAAGAAGTACGACGGCAGTTACCAGGGCTGCGCAAAGTTGATCAAGGCGTACGTTTCCCCTTCCCGGGTTACCAAGGCATTGGAAGACTTCTTCTTGATGGTGGCGCTCTCGACCGCGATCCAAAATGGTGACGGGCACTTGAAGAATTTCGGACTGCTCTATGAGCACTGCGCAGAAGACGCCGATGTTTGGCTCGCGCCAGCCTACGACCTCGTGACCACCACGGTGTATCAGCCGAATGACATCAT
Organism: Pseudomonas cedrina subsp. cedrina; assembly: GCF_001983175.1. Classification (GTDB taxonomy): domain Bacteria; phylum Pseudomonadota; class Gammaproteobacteria; order Pseudomonadales; family Pseudomonadaceae; genus Aquipseudomonas; species Aquipseudomonas cedrina. The sequence goes on along the minus strand of NZ_MNPW01000011.1, from coordinate 4,850 downwards.
GGGCCTGCTGCTCGGCGGCTCGAAAGCGTGGCCAAAGCGCAAGCTGCTGGTGCAGTTCGGACGTAATTCGTGCAATTTGACAGAGGCGCGCTGCAATGAATTGCTCGCCAGGGTACGCAGCGGCATGAACCGCGCGATGCTAGAGCTATCGGATTATCGAAGCACTCACCCGGCTTTTGAAGCGGTGGGCGAAAAGATGGCCGCCGCGTGGGCAGCAGGGCTGGCGAGAAGTATTGAGCCGGCGTAGACGTTGCCTGCCAGCTCAATGCAAGTCGCTGCCCTCGCGACGTGCAAGCCTGTTAACCCGCCTGCCTGTAACAGCGGCCGCCAGGAATGATCATGGCTAAACCCAAAGACACCGCCTTCGCCTATCAGGCCGTGTACCGCTACCTCGTCGAATGGATCGAGGCCAGCCCTGCCCAAGGTGATCGCAGGTTGCCGTCCCTGCGCCAATTGGCGCAGCGCCTCGGTGTATCGGTGTCGACGACCAAATACGCCTACGCGCTGCTTGAGGATGAAGGGCGCATCTACGCCAAGCCTAAGTTGGGGTACTTCACCCGTTCGATACCGCCGCCTCCATCGACTGATCACTCGCCCAGCCTGATCGACCAGGTCTTCGCCAGCGCCCGCCAGCCTGGAATGCTGGCCTTGAGCAGCGACGCCCCCGCCCTGTTGCTGTCGCTGGAGAACCCGCTGCTGCTGATGGAGCGAGAACTGGCCCGCCATTACCCGCGCTCGCTCACACCGCTGTACCTGCCCTTCGGCGAACCGGAGCTGCGTGCAGCGTTGGCCGAACGCTACACCCGCTCCGCTGACTGCTACTGGCAGGCCGATGAGGTGTTTATCGGCGCGGACCTGCACAGCGTGCTGGAGGTGTCACTCAATGCGCTGGACCTGGCGGGCACCGTGGCGCTGGTGGAATCGCCCTGTTCGTGGGCGATTCTGCGCCAGTTGCAGGCAGCGAACATCCGCGTGATCGAGCTACCTCTGGGCGCCGACGGGCGTTTCGACCTGCATGCGCTTTATGAACGGCTCACGCATGAGCCCATCGCCCTGGCAGTACTGTCATCGACAGTGAACATTCCCCACGGCAGCCGCATGCCGGACGAAGATAAGCGGCAGATCTGCCAGTGGCTGGCTGAGCGGGAGATCTGGCTGTTCGAAAACGACACGTACGGCGAGTTGTATTTCGCCTCCCAACCGGCGCGCTATCGTGACTTTGCCGCCCTGCACAGACTGGTGGTGTTCTCCAGCTTCGACAAGGTGATCGGCGCGGAGGCGCCCTATGGCTATCTGCTGTGCCGCGGGCATGGCCCGCAGTTGCAACGATTGTTCCTGGAGCGGGCGTTTCGTCTCTCGCCGATCCGCCAGAAAGCGATTGCCAAGCTGTTCACCTCCAGGCGCATCGACACGCATCTGCATAAGCTGCGCGCCTTGCTGCAGGACTGCATGGCTCGCATGAAAGGCCTGCTGGACCAGCATGGCAATGGCGCTTTCCACGCAATGATCCCGCAAGGCGGCGCGTGTTTCTGGCTTGAGGCCACACAGCCGGTCGACATGCAACGGGTGTTCGAGCGGCTGCTGGCTGAACGCATCGTCATCGCCCCCGGGGAGTTGTTCAGCCAGCAAGGTGCCTGGAGACAGCATGTACGCTTGAGCTTTACCCTCGATTGGAGCAAGGACATCGTCCGGGCCGTGGCGCAACTGGGACAGGCAATCCGTCAAAGTCCGTAGCAGTGCCGCGCCTGCGGGAAACGCCCGTGGCGCACGTCTTCAGCAAAGCGCTCGCAGGCGTCGCGGATCACCGCGCCAACGTCGGCGTACTGTTTGACGAAGCGCGGTGCCTGTTCGCCGCCAAGGCCCAATACATCTTCTGTCACCAACACCTGGCCGTCACAGGCGGGGGAAGCGCCGATGCCGATGGTGGGCATCGCCGAATCAAGGGTGATCTGCCGGGCAACGCCCTCGGCCACCCCTTCAAGCAACAGGCTGAAAGCGCCCGCCTGCAAGTTGGCGCGCGCATCCTCGGCAATCAAGGCGCCGGTCTCGGCGGTAAGGCCCTGGGCCTTGAAGCCGCCCATTACATTGACGAACTGCGGCATCAGCCCTACATGCGCCATGACGGGAATACCGCGCGCCACCAGAAATTCGACGGTGCCGGCCAAGGCCTTATTGGCTTCCAGTTTGACGGCGTCGCAACCGGTACGCGCCACTACTTGAGCGCAATTGCGAAAAGCCTGTTCATTTGATTCCTGATAGCTGCCAAACGGCATGTCGGCGATGACACAGGCCAGGCGCGTACTGTCGACCACGGCCCGGGTGTGGCCGATGATTTCTTCGAGCTGCATGCTCAAGGTCGAAGGCCGGCCATAACCGACCATGGCCGTGGAGTCGCCGACGAGGATGAAGTCGACCACCGGGTCGATCAGCTTGGCTATGGCGCTGGTGTAGGCGGTGAGCGAGACGATTTTCTGCTGGCCCTTCATGGCGACCAGTTGCGGGACGGTCAGGCGTTTGGTGCGGGTGTGGATGCTCATCAGTGTCTTCCGTTGTGCGCTGGAGGACCCGATTATTGGCAAAAGGGCAGGCGATTCAATGCACAGATCAGCGCTAAAAAGCGCCCCAGGGAACGGTGCCGGATTTTATGCTGGTATCATCCCGCGCCTGAACAATCCGGATAGAACGACATGAATCGCCAGAAAAAACTTAAGCAGCTGTTCAAGGCCAAAGCCAAAAAAGCCAGCGCCAAACTGGCGCCGAAAAGTAAGGATAAGTACATCAGCAAGGCGGAGCGGGAAAAGCTCGCTGCGCCAGCGGCTGAGGACTCAAGCCCTTCACAAGAGAGCTGATCGAAGGGCAGCCCCGGCCTTGTAGACCTACGATGGCGGGCCGGCGGCAATGAAGACGCCAGCAGTGCCGGCCCCTTCGCAGCCTCGCTGGGGCTCGACAGCTCCCACAGTGGAGCTTCAGCGCGAGCCAGAACCCGCGCACTGTTCAGCACCCGCTCAACACCGCCTTCGGCCGCTGCTCACCGGCAAAGAAAAACGGCCGCAACCGCACGCCCACGCTGTTGCCGATGAACGCCGCCACCAGCCACACCCAGCCATGCAGGCTGCCCGAGGCGATGCCGCTGAAGTAGGCGCCGATGTTGCAGCCGTAGGCCAGGCGCGAGCCGTAGCCGAGCAGCAGGCCGCCGATGACCGCGGCGATCAGCGAGCGTGCCGGGATCTTGAGGCTGGGGGCGAAGCGGCCCGCCAGGCCGGCGGCCAGCAGTGCACCGAGGACGATGCCGATGTCCATCACGCTGGTGATGTCTTCCCACACCGGCGCGGCCAAGGCCTTGGCGTTGCCCGGCATCTGCCAGAACGCCCAGGCGCTGACATCCACACCCAACCCGCTCGCCACCTTGGCGCCCCACAGCGCGAACGCCGAGGTGATGCCCCACGGGCGCCCGGCCAGCGCCAGGGTGGCGTAGTTGAGCAACGCCAGGCCAATCGCGCCCCACAGCAGTGGCCAGGGTCCGCGCAGGAAACGGCGCAGGCCCTGATGTTCGCTTTTGACCCCCTCTTCCAACTGACCGTGGCGGCGCTTTTCCAGGCGCACCGTGACCATCGCAATGATCGCGAACATGGCCAGGCTGGCGAGCAATGCCGGGAAGACGCCGAAGCTCTTGACGATGGAGACGGCGGGGAACGCAGGCAGCGCGAACCACCAGTCCACGTGGTGCGTGGCGATCAACGAGCCGCAGATAAAGAACAAAAGTGTCACCAGCATGCGCGCATTACCGCCGCCCACGGTGAACAGCGTGCCCGACGCACAGCCGCCCCCCAACTGCATGCCGATGCCAAAGATGAACGCGCCGAACACCACCGACACCCCGGCCGGCGCCACCAATCCAACCACCGGCTGGCCGAACAAGGTGCCCGCGCCCAACGCGGGGAAGAACAGCAGCACCGCCAGCGCAAGCATCACCATCTGCGCGCGCAAGCCGGCGCCACGGCGCTCATTGATAAAGACGCGCCAGGCCGAAGTGAAGCCGAAGGCGGCGTGGTAGAGCGTCAGGCCCAGCGCGGCGCCGACCACCAGCAACAGCACCTGGCGCGAGCCAACGCTGTTTTGCAGGAACAGGGCGCCCAGCACCAGAATGATGAAGGCCACCAGCGGCGCGACGGGCTTGCGCGCAGGGGTGAGAGGGAGAGAGGTGCTCATGTGATATCTCGGGCTGTTTGAAGAGGTGATTTCGCGGGGGTAAGTATAACCCCTTGAAGCGATGTCCACTTGGGGGAGCTGTCGAGCTTCAGCGAGGCTGCGATAGGGGTGGGTCAGGCGCAGAAAATGCCAGCAATGCCGCCGCCTTCGCTGCCTCGCCGGGGCTCGACAGCTCCCACATTTGATCTTCGTCGCGCCTGAGATTACGCCAGCCGCGCCAACGCAAATCCAACCAACAAAAGCCGATCCCCTGTGGGAGCTGTCGAGCTTCAGCGAGGCTGCGAAAGCGGTGGGTCAGGCGCAGAAAATGCCAGCAATGCCGCCGCCTTCGCAGCCTCGCCGGGGCTCGACAGCTCCCACATTTGATCTTCGTCGCGCCTGGGATTACGCCAGCCGAGCCAACGCAAATACAACCCACAAAAGCCGATCCCCTGTGGGAGTTGTCGAGCTTCAGCGAGGCTGCGAAAGCGGTGGGTCAGGCGCAGAAAATGCCAGCAATACCGCCGCCTTCGCTGCCTCGCCGGGGCTCGACAGCTCCCACATTTGATCTTCGTCGCGCCGGAGATTACGCCAGCCGCGACAACGCAAGTCCAACCAACAAAAGCCGATCCCCTGTGGGAGCTGTCGAGCTTCAGCGAGGC
>NZ_MNPW01000010.1 GCF_001983175.1 Pseudomonas cedrina subsp. cedrina | reverse complement strand
ACAACTTCAACCACTTGCGCTTCCGATCTCTCGTTAGCGGGAGGCGAATTCTACAGCGTTACACGCTGCTGTCAACACCTCTTTTTCTCCGCTTTCGACCGAGAAGATCGAAACGTTAATAGAGCCAGACAAGACCGCTCTATCAACTCCTTCTGGGCTTCGATGAACTGAAGCAGGTCGCTGTCGAATCTCGCATAACTCTTTGTTTACCAAGGAGTTTTCAGTTTCGACTGCGCCGGAAGTGGGGCGAATTATAGACAGATATAATTCGCCGTCAACACCTAATTCCAGGTTTATTCGGATTTGAGCGTAATACGCGCAAATGCCTTCTTTCCAGCCTGACAAACGTGGGTAGCACCCAGCTCGTATATAAAGGAGCGGTCTACGACCTCACCATCTATACGTACACCGCCAGAACCCAGAAGGTCACGCGCGACTGCGGAATTCTTAACCAGGCCAGCCTTATTAAGGACGGCAGCGATCGGCATCGCTTCAGCAGCCGATAACTCAATCTCCGGCAGATCATCCGGCAGCTCGCCATCCCTCATGCGGTTGCCCGCCGCGCGATGGGCGTTGGCCGCAGCCTCTTCACCGTGGAAGCGCGCAACAATCTCTTCCGCCAGCTTGATTTTTACGTCACGCGGATTGGTGCCCGCCTCCACATCAGCACGCAGCGCATTGATCTCATCCATCGAGCGGAAGCTCAACAGCTCAAAGTAACGCCACATCAACGCATCAGGAATCGAAACCAATTTGCCGTACATCACACCCGGAGCTTCCTGGATACCTACATAGTTACCCAAGGACTTGGACATCTTCTTGACGCCGTCCAACCCTTCCAGCAACGGCATGGTCAGAATGCACTGGGCTTCCTGGCCATACGCGCGCTGCAGCTCACGCCCCATCAGCAGGTTGAACTTCTGGTCCGTACCGCCCAACTCAACGTCGGCACGCAACGCAACCGAGTCATAGCCCTGAACCAGCGGATAGAGAAACTCATGAATCGCGATCGGCTGGTTGGTGGAGTAGCGCTTATCGAAATCATCACGCTCGAGCATGCGCGCGACGGTGTACTGAGAGGTCAGGCGGATGAAGTCTGCCGCCCCCATCTGATCCATCCACGTGGAGTTGAACGCCACTTCGGTCTTGGCCGGATCGAGAATCTTGAATACCTGCGTCTTGTAGGTCTCGGCATTATCGAGAACCTGCTCTCGGGTCAGCGGCGGACGCGTGGCGCTCTTGCCACTCGGGTCACCGATCATCCCGGTGAAGTCACCTATAAGGAAGATGACCTGATGCCCCAGCTCCTGGAACTGGCGCAGCTTATTAATAAGCACGGTATGACCCAGGTGCAGATCCGGCGCCGTCGGATCAAAGCCGGCTTTAATACGCAGGGGTTGGCCACGCTTAAGCTTTTCGATCAGCTCGGCCTCGACCAACAGTTCTTCCGCACCACGTTTTATCAGCGCTAGCTGCTCTTCAACCGACTTCATAACAGACCCGCAAGGCTCAGATTCAAAAGGGAACCAACCATACAAGATCAGGGACTAATTACAAGTTTTGCCCTGCGAACGGACACCGTTCAGCAAGCCCAGCGTTCGCGAGCTTGCGCCACAGATGATTTGGTTATATTTTATACAGTTATTTCATCTTCATCATGTCATTCATCTTTTCCATTTCATCTTCAAAGTCAAAAATTACCTATGACCACTGAACCGTCTAAAGCGCCACCGCTTTACCCGAAGACCCACCTGCTCGCCGCAAGTGGTATCGCCGCCCTTCTCAGCCTGGCACTCCTGGTATTCCCTTCCAGTGACGTAGAAGCCAAACGAACATCCCTGAGCCTTGACCTGGAAAGTCCAGTTGAGCAACTGACACAAGATCAAGACGCTTCTGACGCGCAAGAAGCCACAAACGCTCCAGCCGAATCACCGTTCGCCCAGATAGAAAGTAGCCCGGAAGATACGCAGCAAGCCGCCCAGGCCCAGCCTGCACCCGCTGTTGACATGGCCAGGAATCCCCAGCACCGAGAAGTGATCGTTGGCAAGGGCGATACGCTTTCGACCTTGTTCGAGAAAGTCGGCCTGCCGGCGGCCACCGTCAATGAAGTCCTCGCCAGCGACAAACAAGCCAGGCAATTCACCCAGCTCAAACGCGGCCAAAAGCTTGAGTTTGAGCTGACGCCCGACGGCCAGCTCAACAACCTGCACAGCAATGTCAGCGATCTTGAGAGCATCACCCTGACCAAGGGCGCCAAAGGCTTCGCCTTCAACCGCATTACCACCAAGCCAGTGATGCGCTCCGCCTACGTACACGGCGTGATTAACAGCTCCCTGTCGCAATCCGCCGCGCGCGCGGGCTTGTCCCACAGCATGACCATGGACATGGCCAGCGTATTTGGCTACGACATCGACTTCGCCCAGGACATCCGCCAAGGTGACGAATTCGACGTGATCTACGAGCAGAAAGTCGCCAATGGCAAGGTGGTCGGCACCGGCAACATCCTCTCCGCTCGCTTCACCAACCGCGGCAAGACCTACACCGCAGTGCGCTATACCAACAAACAAGGCAACAGCAGCTACTACACAGCTGATGGCAATAGCATGCGCAAGGCCTTCATCCGCACTCCGGTGGACTTCGCCCGTATTAGCTCGCGTTTTTCCATGGGTCGCAAGCATCCAATTCTGAACAAAATCCGCGCCCACAAAGGCGTCGACTATGCCGCTCCACGTGGCACGCCGATCAAGGCCGCCGGCGACGGCAAGGTGCTGCTGGCCGGGCGTCGCGGTGGTTACGGCAACACTGTGATCATCCAGCACGGCAATACCTACCGTACGCTGTATGGCCATATGCAAGGCTTCGCCAAGGGCGTGCAAACCGGCGGTACGGTGAAGCAAGGCCAAGTGATCGGTTATATCGGCACTACCGGCCTGTCCACCGGCCCGCACTTGCACTATGAATTCCAGGTCAATGGTGTGCACGTCGACCCGCTTGGCCAGAAACTGCCGATGGCCGACCCGATCGCCAAGGCCGAACGCGCGCGCTTCATGCAACAGAGCCAGCCGTTGATGGCCCGCATGGACCAGGAGCGCTCCACCCTGCTGGCTTCGGCGAAGCGTTAAGGTATGCCGCTCTACATAGGTGTGATGTCCGGGACCAGCCTCGACGGCCTGGATATCGCCCTGATCGAACAGCACAAGGCGGTCAAACTGATCGCCACGCACTACATCCCCATGCCGGATGCGCTGCGCGGCGAGCTGCTCGGCCTGTGCGCCAGCGGCCCGGATGAAATCGCCCGTTCAGCCATTGCCCAACAGAACTGGGTGAAGCTTGCCGCACAAGGCATTCACGCTCTGCTCAATCAACAACAGCTCAAGCCCCAGGACATTAGCGCGATTGGCAGCCACGGCCAGACCATCCGCCATGAACCCGCTCGGGGCTTTACCGTACAGATCGGCAACCCGGCCTTGCTTACCGAGCTGACCGGCATCACCGTGGTCAGCGATTTCCGCAGCCGCGATGTGGCTGCAGGTGGCCAGGGCGCCCCGCTGGTACCCGCATTTCACGAAGCGTTATTTGGTGAGCACACCGGCAACCGTGCCGTATTGAATGTGGGCGGTTTCAGCAACCTCAGCCTGATCGAGACCGGCAAACCGGTAGCCGGCTTCGACTGTGGCCCAGGTAATGTCCTGCTGGATGCCTGGATTCATCAACAACGCAGCGAACACTTTGATCGCAATGGCCAGTGGGCTGCCAGCGGCAAGGTCGAACCACAGCTACTCAACGCATTGCTCAGCGACCCATTCTTCGTGACCAAGGGCCCCAAGAGCACCGGCCGCGAGGTGTTTAACCTGCAATGGCTGCACCGCCATCTTGGCGGTTTACCTGCATTCGAGCCTCAGGATGTACAGGCGACGCTGTTGGAGCTGACCGCCCTGACTATCGTCGAGTCGCTGCAGTCCGCCCAACCTCAGACAGAGACCCTGCTGGTTTGCGGCGGCGGCGCTCACAATGCCACACTGATGAGCCGACTGGCCGCCCTGCTACCATCAACCCAAGTCAGCAGCACCGCCACCTACGGCGTCGATCCCGACTGGGTTGAAGCGATGGCGTTCGCCTGGCTCGCCCATTGCTGCCTCGAAGGCATCGCCGCCAACCGCCCCAGCGTCACTGGCGCACGCGGGCTTCGGGTACTGGGCGCTATCTACCCGGCCTGACTGAATGAGCAGACAGCAAAACGCCGCTTGGCCTATCAAAGCCAAGCGGCGTTTTTCATTCGTCTCGGATCAAACTACCGGTCAGATCGAAAACGAAGACCCACAACCACACGTAGTGGTGGCGTTAGGATTCTTGATCACGAAACGCGAACCTTCCAGACCTTCCTGGTAGTCCACTTCGGCACCTGCCAAGTACTGGAAGCTCATCGGGTCCACGACCAGGCTAACGCCCTCGCGCTCAACGATGGTGTCATCGTCAGCTACATCTTCATCGAAGGTAAAACCGTACTGAAACCCTGAACAACCGCCGCCCGTAACGAATACGCGCAGCTTCAAGCGATCATTACCCTCTTCATCGACCAGGCTCTTCACCTTGTGCGCAGCACCGTGGGTGAATTGCAAAGCCGTGGGGGTGAAGGATTCAACGCTCATGCTGATAATCTCCCGGCGTAGCGCCGCCATATGCGTAATGGTGGGTATTATCCGCTTCTCCTAGAAAATCGGTCAACTATTGTTACGGTATATCAATCTGCGCAGCCGTCATTAAAAACACAAAAGGCCCGATCAACGGGCCCTTTGTGCAATAGCTGCAGCGTCTTAAGGCAGCATGCCTGCGTGGGACAGACCCAGTTTCTCGTCCAGGCCAAACAGAATGTTCATGTTTTGTACCGCCTGGCCCGACGCGCCCTTGACCAGGTTATCGATCACCGACAACACCACGACGAGGTCACCATCCTGCGGACGGTGCACGGCGATCCGGCATACGTTAGCGCCGCGCACGCTACGGGTTTCCGGGTGGCTGCCCGCAGGCATGACGTCGACGAACGGTTCGTTGGCATAACGCTTTTCGAACAGCGCTTGCAGGTCTACGGAACGGTCAACCACGGTTGCGTAGAGCGTGGAATGAATGCCGCGGATCATCGGAGTCAGGTGCGGCACAAAGGTCAGGCCCACGTCTTTACCGGCCGCGCGACGCAGCCCCTGGCGGATTTCCGGCAAGTGACGGTGCCCTTTTACCGCATAGGCCTTCATGCTTTCCGACGTCTCGGAGTACAGCGAACCCACCGCCGCACCACGACCGGCGCCGCTGACGCCCGACTTGCAATCGGCGATCAAACGCGAAGCATCCGCCAGCCCAGCCTCCAGCAGTGGCAGGAAACCCAACTGAGTAGCCGTCGGATAGCAACCCGGCACCGCAATCAGGCGAGCCTGTTTGATCTGCTCACGGTTGACTTCCGGCAGGCCGTACACCGCCTCTTCCAGCAACTGCGGCGCGCCGTGGGGCTGGCCGTACCACTTGGCCCACTCATCGGCGTCCTGCAACCGGAAGTCCGCCGACAGATCGATCACTTTGGTGCCCGCCGCCAGCAACTCGCCAGCCAAGGCATGGGCAACACCGTGAGGGGTGGCGAAGAACACCACGTCGCAAGCGCCCAAGGTCTTGACGTCCGGAACACTGAACGCCAGGCCGTCGTAATGGCCTCGCAGGTTCGGGTACATATCGGCCACGGCCAGCCCGGCCTCGGATCGAGAGGTGATGACCACCACCTCAGCCTGCGGATGCTGAGCCAACAGACGCAGCAATTCGACACCGGTGTAACCCGTGCCGCCGACGATACCGACCTTGACCATAAACCTGCCCTCAACGAACCCACTGGAAAGCGGTCGATAATAGGGGCCGCATCGTCCTGCGACAACCATCAAGGTGACGCGTGGACACCCGAGCCACTACTATCTTCGTTACCGTGAACCTGGGAATAACTAAAAATGCTCTATCTATGGGTCAAAGCCTTCCATATCGTCGCCATCGTCTGCTGGTTTGCCGCGCTGTTCTACCTGCCGCGACTGTTCGTCTACCACGCCCAAAGCGAGGACACCGTCAGCCAGGAACGCTTCAGCGTCATGGAGCGCAAGCTGTACCGCGGCATCATGGGCCCGGCGATGATCGCCAGCTTGATATTCGGCGGCTGGCTGATCTACCTCAATCCCGCGATCTTTCAATCCGGAGGCTGGATCCACGCCAAGCTGACACTGGTGGTGTTGCTGATCGGCTACCACCATATGTGCGGCGCGCAGGTAAAACGTTTTGCCCGTGGCGAAAACACCCGCAGCCATGTCTTTTATCGCTGGTTCAATGAAGTGCCCGTTCTGCTATTGCTGGCAATCGTAATTCTGGTCGTGGTCAAACCGTTCTAACGTCAATTACTCGGGGTCCATCCAATGTCGCTGCCCGCTCTGCTTGAACAACGTCTGCGCCTGCCCGTCGTGGTTGCGCCGATGTTTCTGATTTCCAATCCGCAACTGGTCCTGGCGTGCTGCCGCAATGGGGTGGTTGGCAGTTTCCCTGCCCTTAACCAACGCGAAAGCAGCGGCTTCAAGGCCTGGCTGGAGGAAATCGAAGCGGGCCTGGCGCCGTTGGACAACCCCGCGCCCTACGCCGTCAACCTGATCGTGCACAGCAGCAATCCGCGCCTGGAGGCCGACCTCGCGATCTGCGTTGAGCACAAGGTGCCGATCATCATTACCAGCCTGGGCGCCGTGAAGGAGTTGGTAGACGCCGTGCACAGCTACGGCGGCCTGGTGTTTCATGACGTCACCACCCGGCGTCATGCCGAGAAGGCCGCCGAAGCCGGCGTGGATGGCTTGATCGCCGTGGCTGCAGGCGCCGGTGGCCATGCTGGCACCTGGAGCCCATTCGCGCTGATTGCCGAAATCCGCCAGTTCTTCGATAAAACCTTACTGCTGGCCGGTTGCCTGAACCACGGTCACGAGATTCTCGCCGCACAACTGCTCGGTGCAGACCTGGCCTATTTCGGCACGCGCTTTATCGGCACCACCGAAAGCCACGCACCGGATGCGTATAAAGAGATGCTGCTCACAGCGCGCGCCGCCGACATCGTGCACACTCCCGCTGTCTCCGGCGTGCCCGCCAGCTTTATGCGCCAGAGCCTGGAAAATGCCGGTTTCGACCTCGCCGCCCTGCAAGGCAAAGGCGACGTCAACGGCGGCTCCAAGCTCAAGCCGTTGAGCGACGAGGCCAAGGCGTGGAAGACTGTATGGTCTGCCGGCCAAGGCGTCGGTGACATTGATGATTTACCCAGCGTCGATGAACTGGTTGCCCGCCTGGATGCCGAATACCGCAAGGCGCGCGAACAGGCGACTCAGCTACGCTGGCCACGCTGACCCAACCGTAAGGCCTGCCGATTGTGCAGGCCTGCACAACCTCCCTGATAACTGACAAGGATGCCCGCATGAGCGACAACCGTTTCAAGATTGTGTTTGATGGAGCCTTGCTCCCGGGTGTCGAAAGCACCACGGCCAAACTGAACCTGGCCGAGCTGTTCAAGAGCGAAGTCGAAGCCATCGAAAAGCTCTTCACCGGCCGCCCGGTCGCGCTCAAACGCGACCTGTCCCGGCCGGACGCGGAGACCTACCTCACCGCGTTGAAGAACGCCGGTGTCGATGCACGCATCGAAGCCGAACAACCCGTAGCCTTCAGCCTCGCCGAAACCCACGAAACAGATGCCGGCGCTTCTGATTTCTCTCGCCCGGACGCTTCGCCGTACGCACCGCCGCGCGCGGCCGTGGGTGAAAACCTGCCGGAGTACGCCACGCTCAAAGTCTTCACGATCAACGGGCGCATCGGGCGCCTGCGGTACCTGGCATGGACGCTGGTGCTGACCCTTGCAATGCTTGTGGCGGCAGGCATCATCAGTACCGTGTGCTTCGCCATTGCGACCGCCTCACCCACGATCGCCATTATTCTTGGCTCGTTACTGGGCTTCGCACTGTTCGTCGCGCTTGTCGTCGTGAGTGTGCAAATCGGTGTGCAGCGCCTGCACGACCTGGGCTGGTCAGGCTGGCTGTACCTGCTGAACCTGGTACCGCTGGTGAACAGTATCTTCCCGCTGTTGCTGCTGGTCTTGCCAGGTAATTCGGGCGCCAACCAATACGGCGCGCCACCACCGCGCAACTCCACTGCCGTGAAGGTCCTGGCCTCGCTGTGGTTGGCGTTTATCCCGCTGATGCTCATTATCGGGCTGACCCTGGGCATGAATGGTTACCTGAACCAACTCGAAGCCAACATGGACAGCAGCTACGAGAGCAGCGCCACCACCTCCGACGAAGACCTTGACCAGAGCGCGACCACCGAAGAAGACGAAGCGCAAAGTGCTGAGGACGCGGGCGAACCTGTAGACTCTCCAGAACAGTGAAGAAACGCCCCCGGCCTGTGATGCCTTTGTCACAGGCGCGGCGGTGTTGCGATGGAGAAAGGCATGACCCGTTACGCTCTGATCACCGGCGCCACAAGCGGCATCGGCCTGGCCTTGGCCGAAGCGCTGGCCCGTCGCGGCCGCAGCTTGATTCTGGTGGCCCGCCAGCGTGATCAGTTGGAAAACATTGCAATCGAATTGACCCAACGCTTTGGCGTCGAGGTGCTGTTCCGGGCGTGCGACCTGGGCGAGCCGCTGCGCTTGTCCGGGTTTCTGCTGGAGCTTGAAGAAGGCGAACGGCAGATCGATCTGCTGGTGAACTGCGCCGGCATCGGCACCAGCGGGCCGTTCCTGGCCCAGGACTGGATGACCGAACAAGACCTGATTGAGCTCAATATCCTTGCCCTGACCCGCATGTGCCATGCGCTTGGCAATACCATGGCGCTGCAGGGCGGCGGGCAAATTCTTAATGTGGCCTCCATCGCGGCGTTCCAGCCGGGCCCGTGGATGAGCACCTACTACGCCAGCAAAGCCTATGTGCTGCACTTCTCCGAAGGCCTGCGCGAAGAACTGAAGAGCTGCGGCATCAAGGTCTCGGTCCTCTGCCCCGGCCCAACCCGTACGGCATTCTTCGGCACCGCACAAATGGACACCGCCAAGCTCGATCGCAGCCAACAGCTGATGAGCCCCGAAGAAGTGGCGCTCTTTACTGTGCGCGCCCTGGAAAAGAACAAAGCCATCATTATTCCCGGCCGGCGCAATCGCTGGATCGCCTTCAGCCCGCGGTTCAGCCCACGCTGGCTGACCCGCAAGATCGCCGGAGCCATCAACAAGGCCTATTGCCCGCGCTGACGGGCTCAGTACACTCAACCTGTCTACTCATAATGGAGAAACAGCTGTGGATACTCTGTTCACCAAGATCATCAACAGAGAAATACCCGCGAAGATTATCTACGAAGACGACCAGGTGCTGGCCTTCCACGATATCGCTCCGCAAGCCCCAGTGCATTTTCTGGTCATTCCGAAGAAGCCTATCCGCACCTTGAACGATCTGACGGAAGGCGATAAAGCCCTGGCCGGCCATATCCTGTTCACCGCCCAGCGCCTCGCCGTCGAGCAGGGCTGCGAAAAGGGTTTTCGTGTGGTGATGAACTGCAACGAAGACGGCGGGCAGACCGTTTATCACATTCATATGCATGTGCTGGGTCAGCGTCAGATGAATTGGCCGCCGGGCTGATAAGCCTTCAGGCAAAGGTCGCGGCCCAGCGGCGCGACCCAATGCCCTGACTCAGCGCAAACGCTTGCCCCTCTCTTGCGGTAAACTGGCCGCCGAGATTCTTTCCGGAGGTCAGCATGACTACCCAACGTCACTACTCGCCGATTGACCGTCTGTTGCTGCAAGCCGACATGGCCATGCGCACACTGCTGCCATTCAGTGGCCAGCCTTATCGCCCCTCGCCCGCCATCGTGCAACCCGACGCACAGATGAGCGAGACCGAGACCCGCCACGTCGCGGGACTGATGCGCATCAACCACACCGGCGAAGTCTGTGCCCAGGCGCTGTATCAAGGCCAGGCACTGACCGCCAAGCTGCCGCAAGTGCGTGCAGCCATGGAGCATGCCGCCGAGGAAGAAGTCGACCATCTGGCCTGGTGCGAGCAGCGCATTCACCAACTTGGCAGCCATACCAGCGTGCTGAACCCGCTGTTTTACGGCTTGTCGTTTGGGATCGGCGCCGCTGCGGGCCTGATCAGCGACAAGGTCAGCCTGGGGTTTGTCGCCGCCACCGAGCATCAGGTGTGCAAGCACCTGGACGAGCATCTGGAGCAACTGCCGGTCGAGGACGAAAAGTCCCGGGCGATTCTGGAGCAAATGCGCATCGACGAAGCACATCACGCAGAAAGCGCATTGGGTGCGGGCGGCTTCCGCTTTCCGGCACCGGTGCGGTTTGGTATGAGCGTACTGGCCAAGGTCATGACCAAAAGCACCTATCGTATCTAGGTGCATCAGATCCCAGACGCAAAAAAGGGCGCTATCAAAGCGCCCTTTCTTTTGCCCATCGATTGAGCGATCAGCCCAACTCGATAATCTCGTAATCATGGGTGATGGCCACACCCGCCGCGCCGAGCATGATCGACGCCGAGCAGTACTTCTCGGCCGACAGCTCGATAGCACGCTTGACCTGCGCTTCCTTCAACGCCCGGCCCTTCACCACGAAATGCATGTGGATCCTGGTGAATACCTTGGGGTCTTCAGTGGCGCGCTCCGCTTCCAGGAAGGCTTCGCAACTTTCCACGGCCTGGCGGGACTTTTTCAGAATGCTGACCACGTCGAAATTGCTGCAACCGCCTACACCCAGCAGAAGCATCTCCATCGGACGTACGCCCAGGTTGCGGCCACCGGCTTCCGGCGGGCCGTCCATGACCACCACATGGCCACTGCCCGACTCACCGAGGAACATGGCTTCGCCCGCCCATTGGATGCGTGCCTTCATCGCCCAGACTCCACTGCTAAAAAAGGGTCGCCAGCTTAGCACAGGGCCCGCCTGCGTCAGCGATTCACACAAAAGCGATCAATAACAGGGTTTACCGGGAAAATTGGCTAATCGAGACAGAATGTGTCTGTTAAGCTGGCGCCAAATCGATGGCGCATTGCCACTGTTCATATAATCGGTATCAGTGCCGATACCGGTGAACACAACAACTCTAACTACTTCGCGCAGTCTTTTCGGGACACAACCATGGTTGCCCTTACTCCCCTACCCAAGATCAAGAATCTCGACAAACTGTTGATGCATTGCCAGCGCCGCCGCTACCCGGCCAAGCACAACATCATCTGCGCCGGGGAACGCTCCGAAACGCTGTTCTTCATTATCAAAGGCTCGGTCACCATCCTGATCGAGGATGAGGACGGCCGCGAAATGATCATCGCCTACCTGAACACCGGGGACTTCTTTGGCGAGCTGGGGCTGTTTGAGCAGGCGGGCAAGGAACAGGAGCGCAGCGCCTGGGTGCGGGCCAAGGTCGAATGCGAAGTGGCCGAGATCAGCTACACCAAGTTCCGCGAACTGGCCCAGCACGATCCCGACATTCTCTACGCCCTCAGCGGGCAGATTGCCCAGCGCCTGCGGGACACCACGCGCAAGGTCGGCGACCTGGCCTTCTTTGATGTCACCGGCCGGGTAGCCCGTTGCCTGTTGGAATTGTGCAAACAGCCAGACGCCATGACTCACCCCGATGGTATGCAGATCAAAGTCACACGCCAGGAAATCGGGCGCATTGTCGGCTGTTCACGGGAAATGGTTGGCCGCGTACTCAAGGATCTGGAAGAGCGCAGTCTGGTGCACGTCAAGGGCAAGACGATGGTGGTGTTTGGCACCCGTTAAACCGGCAGGAAGCTGGCCAACATTTGCCGATACAGAGTGTCCAGGCGGCTGATCGCATCTGGCGCGGCGAAGGCTTCGTGCAGGGCGATATGGCTGTCGGCACGAACGCGCTGCTGCAGGCCACAGACCTCGTTGAAGCGATTGACCGCAGCGATCAGTTCTTCGCGATCGTTATCCAGCAGCAGCGCACCGTGCACCAGGCCTACCGGGCGGCCGCCACTTTGTCGCCAACGCTGGGCGGTGCCGACCATCTTGCGGCCGTTGAGGTTGACGTTGTAGCGACCGTCACAAAACGCCCCGTCGATTTCGCCAACGGAAGCATCGCCACCCAACTCGATCAGCAGGTCGCAGATTGGCTGGCATAAACGCAAGTAACCGGTTTCGATACGATTCTGGTCGCCTTCACTGCGCGGCGGCGCGTAGACCAGGGCGATATTGACCGTGGCGTTCGACTGCGGCACCGGTTCGCCACCGGTTTCCCGCAGCAACACCGGCCAACCGGCGTCGGCCGAGACCTGGCTGGCGGTTTGGAACGCCGGCAGGCGACTCAAACGACGCGGCATTACCAAGGCTTGGTCGTTGGGTTGCCAGAACAGCAGGCCATATTCCTGCTCGCCGGCGCAAACGGCTGCCAGTAAGGCTTGCTCGGCGGCAAGCCCGGCTTCAACAGTCATCGACACCGGCTTAGTCATCAAATACCTGCCTATCTGAATCACACAAAATCAAATGTGGGAGCTGGCTTGCCTGCGATGCAGGCACCTCGGTTTTTCAGTCACACCGAGGTGATGCAATCGCAGGCAAGCCAGCTCCCACAGAAGCCTGCTTCTGGCAGCCAGGCCGTGCCTGCGAATTAATCCAGGGTCGAACCACTGACCGCCACGCCACGCTCCGGGAAGAACAGGCGCTGCAGTTCCGTCCCGGGGTTTTCAGCGCGCATGAAGGCCTCGCCCACCAGGAATGAATATACGTCGCTGATTTCCATCAGTTCCACATCGGCGCGATTGAGGATGCCACTCTCGGTAATCACCAACCGGTCGCGCGGTATGCGCGGCAGCAGGTCGAGGGTGGTTTCCAGGCTGACTTCGAAGGTGTGCAGGTTACGGTTGTTGACCCCCACCAGCGGTGTGTCGAGGGTTTTCAACGCGCGCTCAAGCTCATCGCCGTCGTGCACTTCCACCAGTACGTCCAGGCCGACGCTCTTGGCCACGGCGGCAAGCTCAGCCATTTTCACATCATCCAGTGCGGAGACGATCAGCAGCACGCAGTCGGCGCCCAGGGCGCGGGCTTCGATGATCTGGTACGGGTCGACCATGAAATCCTTGCGGATCACCGGCAACTTGCACGCGGCGCGGGCTTGCTGCAGGAACAGGTCGCTGCCCTGGAAATAATCGACATCGGTCAGTACCGACAGGCAGGTCGCCCCGCCCTTTTCGTAGCTGACGGCAATTTCGTGCGGCACGAAGTGCTCGCGGATCACGCCTTTGCTGGGCGAAGCCTTTTTGATCTCAGCGATGACAGCCGGCTGCTTGAGCTTGGCCTGGGCGATCAACGCATTGGCAAAACCACGCGGCGCGTCAGCCAGCTTGGCCTGGCTTTCCAGCTCGGCCAGGCTCACACGGGCGCGGCGCTCGGCCACTTCCTCAGCCTTGCGGGCCAGGATTTTTTCCAGAACGGTCGGCACACTCATCCTTCATTCTCCATCTTGAATACCGCGGTGAATGCTCCCAGCTCTTCGAGCTTTTCGCGAGCCAGACCGGTGTGCAGTGCATCGTGGGCCAAGGCGACACCTTCCTTAAGACTATAGGCATGGTCGGCCGCATAAAGTGCGGCGCCGGCATTCAAAACAATCATCTCAGCGGCTTTTTGGCCATTCTCGGTCTTGCGGCGCCCCAGGGCATCGCGAATCAATTCCAGGGACGCCGCCGGGCTTTCCACCGCCAGGCCGTGCAGGCTCTGGCTCTTCATGCCCAAATCTTCCGGCTCGACCCAATACTCGGTGACCCGGTCATCCTTAAGCTCGGCCACAAACGTCGGTGCCGCCAGGCTGAATTCGTCCAGCCCGTCCTTGGAATGCACCACCAGCACATGCTTGCTGCCCATGCGCTGCAGCACTTCGGCCAACGGCCGGCACAGCGCCTGGCTGAACACGCCCACCACCTGATGCTTCACACCGGCCGGATTCGTAAGCGGGCCGAGCATGTTGAACAGGGTGCGCAGGCCGAGGTCCTTGCGCGGGCCGGCGGCGTGCTTCATCGCACCATGGTGGGATTGGGCAAACATAAAGCCGATGCCAACGTTATCGATGCAGCGCGCCACTTGCACCGGCGTCAGGTTCAGGTAGATCCCGGCCGCTTCCAGCAGATCGGCGCTGCCGCTCTTGCCGGATACCGCACGGTTACCGTGCTTGGCCACGGTGCAACCCGCCGCCGCCACGACAAACGAAGCCGCGGTCGACACGTTGAAAATATTGGCACCGTCGCCGCCGGTGCCCACCACATCCACCACGCCTTCGAGGGTCTTGAGCTCAACCTTGTCCGCCAGCTCACGCATCACCGACACGGCGCCGACGATCTCGTCGATGCTCTCGCTCTTCATGCGCATGGCCATCATGAACGCACCGATCTGCGCGTCAGTGCATTGGCCGGTCATGATCTCGCGCATCACATCGCTCATCTCGGCGGTGCTCAGGTCCAGGTGGCCGACGATACGGCTCAGGGCAGTCTTGATATCCATGAAAAGTCCTTAGCGCGTGCCGCCGCTCTGCTTGAGAAAGTTGGCGAACAGCTCGTAGCCCTGCTCGGTCAGGATCGACTCGGGGTGAAACTGCACCCCTTCGATATTCAGTGTCTTGTGGCGCAGGCCCATGATCTCGTCGACGGAGCCGTCTTCCAGCTGGGTCCAGGCCGTCAGTTCCAGGCATTGCGGCAGGGTTTCGCGCTTGACGACCAGCGAATGGTAGCGAGTCACCGTCACCGGCAGGTTAAGGCCGTGAAACACGCCCATGTCCTTGTGGAACACGGGGCTGGTCTTGCCATGCATCACCTGGCGCGCGCGCACCACGTCACCGCCAAAGGCCTGGCCGATGGACTGGTGGCCCAGGCACACGCCCAGGATCGGCAACTTGCCGGCGAAATACTGGATGGCTTCCAGGGAAATACCCGCCTCGGTCGGCGTGCACGGGCCCGGCGAAACGACGATGCGTTCGGGATTCAGCGCAGCGATCTCGGCCACGGTCAGTTCGTCGTTGCGCACCACCTTGACCTCGGCACCCAGTTCGCCCAGGTACTGCACCACGTTGTAGGTAAAGGAGTCGTAGTTATCAATCATCAGCAACATGGGGGAAACCTCAGGAATTGGGGGTCTGTTCAGCCAGCGCAACGGCGCGGAACATCGCGCGGCGCTTGTTCAGGGTTTCTTCCCATTCGAGGGCCGGCACCGAGTCAGCGACAATCCCGCCGCCGGCCTGCACGTGCAGCTCCCCGTCCTTGATCACGGCCGTGCGGATCGCAATGGCCGTGTCCATGTTGCCGTTCCAGGCGAAATACCCCACGGCGCCGCCGTAGACACCGCGCTTGACCGGCTCCAGCTCGTCGATAATTTCCATCGCGCGGATCTTCGGCGCGCCCGACAAAGTGCCCGCCGGCAAGATGGCGCGCAGGGCATCCATCGCGGTCAAGCCGGCTTTGAGCTCGCCGGTGACGTTGGACACAATGTGCATCACGTTGGAATAGCGCTCGATCACCATTTTCTCGGTGAGCTTCACCGAACCGATTTCCGAGACCCGCCCGGTATCGTTGCGGCCCAGATCGATGAGCATCAAGTGTTCGGCGATTTCCTTGTCGTCGCTCAGCAGGTCTTCTTCCAGCGCCAGGTCAGCCTCTTCAGTCGCGCCACGCGGACGAGTACCGGCGATCGGGCGCACCGTGATCAAGTTGTCTTCGACGCGCACCAGCACTTCCGGCGAGCTGCCCACCACGTGGAAGTCACCAAAGTTGAAGAAATACATGTACGGCGTCGGGTTGAAGCAGCGCAGCGCCCGGTACAGGTCGATCGGCGCGGCCTTGAAGTCGATGGACATGCGTTGCGACGGCACCACCTGCATGCAGTCACCGGCGAGGATATATTCCTTGATGGTGTCGACGGCGCGCTCGTAGTCATCCTGGGTAAAGCTGGAACGGAACACCGGGTCGGCCGCCGGTGGACGGCTGAGATCCAGGCCGCGACGCGGGGTGATCGGCTGGCGCAGTTTGTCCAGCAGGGCTTCGAGGCTGGCCAGGCCGTTGTCGAACGCGTCGGCCTGGGAGGGGTCGGCGAGCACAATCGCGTGCATCTTGCCGGCGAGGTTGTCGAACACGACGACCGCGTCGGAGACCATCAGCAGAATGTCCGGCACACCCAATGGATCCGGGTTCGGGCATTTGCCCAAGCGTTTTTCCACGTAGCGCACGCAGTCATAACCGAAATAACCCACCAGCCCGCCGTTGAAACGCGGCAGACCAGCAATGGTCGGCACGTTGTAGCGCGCCTTGAACGCCTCGACGAACGCCAACGGGTCTTCCACATCATGGCTTTCGATCTCGATGCCATCATGGGTGATGCTCACATGATGATCGTGAACGCGCATCACCGTGCGGCATGGCAGGCCGATGATCGAGTAACGGCCCCACTTCTCGCCGCCCTGCACCGATTCGAGCAGGTAGGAATTGGGTTCGTCGGCCAGTTTCAGGTAGATCGACAGCGGCGTGTCGAAGTCGGCCAGGGTTTCGCAGGCCAGGGGGATGCGGTTATAGCCGGCAGCGGCCAAACGCAGGAATTCTTCGCGGGTCATGATATGCCTCGTGGCTTGAGGGTCTATAACAGTCAGGTATGCAAACGCGCCGCGCAGCGCGGCCAGGATCGGTCAGGCGCGCCAACGCCAGCGGGCCAGGGCCTTGATGACTTTCATCCAGAGTTTGCGAGTGACCACCACGATGGGATTTCCAGAAGGGGACGGATCGATATCGGGCAACGTTATCTCAGCGCCAGCTCCCAAGCAACCGGGGATTAGCAGCCGCAGGTCATCAATGATCAGGGAAGGCGATTCTTCGGCGATCGGCCGCCCATGGTTGTAGCCGTAGCTGAGCGCCACGCACTGCACGCCCGCGGCCTTCGCCGCTTGCACATCACTGCGCGAATCGCCGACGAACAACGACTGCGAGGCCGGGATATTGGCCATTTTCATCACGAAAAACAGCGCCGCCGGGTCGGGTTTTTTCTGCGGCAGGGTATCGCCGCCGATGATCCAGCGGAAATAACGGCCGATTTTCATCTGGTCCAACAGCGGCGCGACGAAGCGCTCCGGCTTGTTGGTGATCAAGGCCATTTCCACGCCCTGCTTGTGCAGCCATTTGAGGGTGTCGCGCACGCCGGGGTAAACCACGGTCAATTCGTGGTTGTTTTCATAGGCGGCGTTGAACAACTCCAGGGCGTGCTCGGCTTCGACCTCATCGACACCCTCGGCCTCGATATGATTGGCCAAGGCCCGGCGCACCAGCATCGGCGCACCGTTGCCGACCCATTCACGCACCGACTCGATTCCGACCGGCTTGCGCCCCAGCTTGAGCAGCATCTCGTCCACCGCCGCCGCCAGGTCAGGCACCGAGTCGATCAAGGTACCGTCCAGATCGAACATCACCAGCCGTGGCAACTTGCCGGGGAACAGCTGCTCAAAGCCGCTCATGGACGCGCCAGCGCCAATTCGGCGCGCATCTTCGCGATGACTTCCTGGTAGTCCGGCGCGTTGAAGATCGCCGAGCCGGCCACGAAGGTGTCGGCGCCAGCGGCTGCGATTTCGCGGATATTGTTGACGTTGACCCCACCGTCGATTTCCAGGCGGATATCACGGCCCGAGGCGTCGATCAGCGCACGCGCCTCACGCAGCTTGTCGAGGGTGCCGGGTATGAACTTCTGCCCGCCGAAACCTGGGTTGACGCTCATCAGCAGGACCATGTCGACCTTGTCCATCACGTACTTGAGCACGTCCAGCGGCGTGGCCGGGTTGAACACCAGGCCCGCCTTGCAGCCGCCTTCGCGGATCAGTTGCAGGGTGCGGTCGACGTGCAGCGAGGCTTCCGGGTGAAAGGTAATGTAGGTCGCGCCGGCGTCAACGAAGTCACCGATGATGCGGTCCACCGGGCTGACCATCAGGTGCGCGTCGATCGGCGCGGTAATGCCGTACTTGCGCAGCGCCGCGCAGACCATCGGGCCGATGGTCAGGTTGGGCACGTAGTGGTTGTCCATGACATCGAAGTGCACGAAGTCGGCACCGGCGGCCAACACCTTGTCCACTTCCTCACCCAGGCGGGCAAAATCGGCGGAGAGAATCGATGGAGCAATGACGAAGGGCTGCATGACGCACCTTTTTTGAGCTAAATCACGATGGCGCGCATTGTATACCTCATGCTTTGCCGCGCGCACCGTGACCTGTCTCAACGGCTAGTAAGCCGCCCGGTAGATTTTCTCGATATCGGCCGCGCTGAGCTTGCGCGGATTGTTGCGCATCAGCCGCTCGATACCCGCCGCTTCGATGGCCATGGCGGGAATGGCGTCCTCGGGAACGCCGAAACTGCGCAGGCCCGCCGGGATTTCGACGGCCGCACACAGCCGCGTCATCGCCTCCACAGCCTGGTCGGCGGCATCGTTGAGGCTCAAGCCGCTGACATTCACACCCATGGCCTGCGCAATGTCCTGCATGCGCTCCACACAGGCCAACTTGTTCCAGTGCATCACATAGGGCAGCAACAGCGCGTTACTTACGCCATGGGCGATGTTGAACCGTCCACCCAGCGGGTACGCCAACGCATGCACCGCGCCGACCCCAGCGTTACCGAAGGCCATGCCCGCCATCAGGCTGGCGGTGGCCATATCGTCGCGGGCTTGCAGGTTGGCCGGGTTGGCGTAGGCCTTGGGCAGTGCATTGGCGATCAGCTTGATCGCACCAATAGCCAGGGCGTCGGTGATCGGCGAAGCGTTCAGCGACAGGTACGACTCGATGGCATGCACCAGCGCATCCACGCCACTGGCGGCGGTGACGCTACGCGGGCAGGTCAGGGTCATTTGCGGGCTGATCAGCGCCACATCCGGCAGCAGGAAATCGCTGACGATGCCTTTTTTCAGCTGCGCGGCCTTGTCGGAGAGAATCGCCACGTTGGTCACTTCCGAACCGGTGCCGGCTGTGGTGGGGATGGCGATCAGCGGCGGGCCCTTGCGCGGCACCTGGTCGACGCCGAACAAGTCCGCCAGGGCGCCGTGGTAGCCGGCATAGGCGGCCACGCTTTTGGCGATGTCGATGGCACTGCCGCCGCCCAGGCCGATCAGGCCGTCGTGCCCGCCCTCGCGGTAAACGCGCATGCAGTCTTCGACGATGGCGATCTCCGGGTCGGGCAGCACGCGGTCGAAGATTTCATAGGGGCGTTCGCCCAGGTGTTCAAGCGCCAGCGCCACCGTGCCGGACTTGACCAGCGCTGCGTCGGTGACAATCAGCGGGTTATCCACATCCAGGCGCGTGAGCTCAAAGGCCAATTGCTCGATGGCACCTTCGCCGGTCAGCAGTTTGTGGGCGATCTTGAATGAGGAAGTACTCATGTGCGCGGCCTCTTATTGATAGATGGGCTGGCACAAGAGTAGCTGATGCAGATGGGTTGTCTGCCATTCAGCGGCTGAATGGTCAAGTGGTTCAAAGCGGGCACGGTCAATGTGGGAGCTGGCTTGCCTGCGATGGCGGCGGTGAATTGCACATCGCCATCGCAGGCAAGCCAGCTCCCACAGTTAACCGAGTCCGACCTTTAAACCTGCGCAGTACGCAGTTTCTCGCTACGCCCGCGCAACCATTCCAGGGTCAGCAACAGCAGCACCGAGAAGGCAATCAGCAAAGTCGCCGCCGCGGCAATCGTTGGGCTGAGGTTTTCGCGGATGCCGCTGAACATCTGGCGCGGCAAGGTGGCTTGCTCGGGGCCGGCGAGGAACAGCGTCACCACCACTTCATCGAACGAGGTGGCAAAGGCAAACAGCGCCCCGGAGATCACCCCCGGCGCGATCAACGGCAAGGTCACCCGGCGAAACGCGGTCAGCGGCGAAGCACCGAGACTGGCCGCCGCCCGCACCAGATTGTGGTTGAACCCCTGCAAGGTCGCCGACACGGTGATGATCACAAACGGCACACCCAGCACCGCGTGCACCACGATCAGCGAGAAGAAGCTGTTGCCCAGGCCCAGCGGCGCAAAGAACAGGTAACTGGCCACGCCGATGATCACCACCGGCACTACCATCGGTGATATCACCAGCGCCATTACCAACGCCTTGCCGGGGAAATCGCCGCGTGTCAGGCCGATGGCCGCCAGCGTGCCGAACACCATGGCCAGCAGCGTGGCGGCCGGCGCGACGATGATGCTGTTCTTGAGTGCACGCATCCATTCGGCGGAGGCGAAGAAGTCCTGGTACCAGTGCAGCGAGAAGCCTTGCAGCGGGTACACCAGGAAACTGCCGCTGTTGAACGACAGCGGGATGATCACCAGCACCGGCAGAATCAAAAACAGCAGGATCAAGCCGCAGAGGATCCGCAAGCTGTAGAACCACACCCGCTCAACGGGCGACATATAAGGGCTCAGCATCGCTAGGTCTCCTTAGCTCAGGCGCAGGCGACTGGCGCCTACCAGCCGGTTGTAGATCAGGTACAGCACCACGGTGGCCAGCAGCAGCAAGCCGCCCAACGCCGTTGCCATGCCCCAGTTGATGCTGGTATTGGTGTAGAACGCCACGAAGTAACTGACCATCTGGTCGTTCGGGCTGCCCAGCAATGCCGGGGTGATGTAGTAACCAATCGCCAGGATGAACACCAACAGGCAACCGGCGCCCACGCCGGCGTAGGTCTGCGGGAAGTACACGCGCCAGAAACTGGCGAACGGATGACAGCCCAGGGAAATCGCCGCGCGCATGTAAGTGGGCGAGATGCCCTTCATCACGCTGTAGATCGGCAGAATCATGAACGGCAACAGGATGTGCACCATGGAGATGTAGACCCCGGTGCGGTTGAACACCAGTTCCAGCGGTGTATCGATCAGCCCTAAGCCCATCAGCGCGCTGTTGATCAGCCCACCGGACTGCAGCAACACGATCCACGCCGCCACCCGTACCAGGATCGACGTCCAGAACGGCAGCAACACCAGGATCATCAGCAAGTTGCTTTTACGCGCCGGCAGGTTGGCCAGCAGGTACGCCAGGGGATAGGCCAGCAGCAGGCAGATCGCCGTGATCACCAAGCCCATCCAAAAGGTGCGGGCGAAGATGTCCAGGTAAATCGCCTGGTCCGGCGTGGCCGGTGCGACCTCGCCGAGGTCGTCGATGCGGTGATCGACGGCCGCCAGCAGGTAGAACGGTGTCACGCTGCTGGTGTTGCGCCGGATCGCCTGCCAGTACGCCGGGTCGCCCCAGCGTTCGTCGAGGTTTTCCAGCGCTTCTTTATAGGAGGCGGGCACTTCACTGAATGGCAGCGCCCGCGCGGTTTTGGTCAACAGGCTGCGATAGCCGGCCAGTTCCATGTTCAAGCGCTTGGACAGATCACCCAGCGTCTGGTTTTTGCGCGCTTCGCCCAAGTCTTCGGTGAGTGCCTGGTACACCGGCTCGCCCGGCAAGCCGCGACCATCCCAGGCCGTTACGGCCACGACGGTACGCGGCAAACCGGCCACCACCTCCGGGTTGCCGACACTCTTGAACAGCAGCGCAACGATCGGCACCAGGAACACCAGCAGCAAAAACAGCACCAGCGGCGCGATCAAGGCCTGGGCCTTCCAGCGGTTAAGCCGTTCGGCACGCGCCAGGCGCTGTTTGAGGGTGGGAATGGCGATGGCCATGGCAAGCTCCGCAAATATACGTTGAGTCTCTGATGGGCACGGTCCCTTTGGGAGCTGGCTTGCCTGCGATGGCATCGACTCGGTGCATCAACTACACCGAGGTGTCTGCATCGCAGGCAAGCCAGCTCCCACATGAGCCGGTTTCGCCAGAGGGTTATGCGCTGTTACTTGGCCGCCCAAGAGTTGAAGCGCTGCTCCAACTGCTCACCGTTATCCGCCCAGAAGCTCACGTCGATCTGCACCTGGTTGGCGATGTTTTCCGGGGTGGTCGGCATGTCCTTGAGGATGTCCTTGGCCAGCAGCGGCACGGCTTGGGTGTTGGCCGGGCCGTAGGCGATGTTTTCCGAGTAGGTCTTCTGCTGCTGCGGCTGCACCGAGAAGGCAATGAACTTCTTCGCCGCTTCAGCACGGTCCTTGGCCAGGCCCTTGGGAATGGCCCAGGCGTCAAAATCGTAGATACCGCCGTTCCACACCACTTTCAGGTTGCTTTCTTTCTGCACGGCGGCGATGCGGCCGTTGTAGGCCGAGCTCATCACCACGTCACCCGAGGCGAGGTACTGCGGCGGCTGTGCACCGGCTTCCCACCACTGGATCGACGGTTTGAGTTCGTCGAGTTTCTTGAACGCACGGTCCTGGCCATCCTTGCCGGCCAGCACTTTGTAGACGTCCTTCGGCGCTACGCCGTCGGCCATCAAAGCGAATTCCAGGGTGTACTTGGCGCCTTTACGCAGGCCACGCTTGCCCGGGAATTTCTTGGTGTCCCAGAAATCCGCCCAACTGGTCGGCGCGCTGGTGAGTTTGTCGGCGTTGTAGGCCAGCACGGTCGACCATACGAAGAAACCCACGCCGCATGGCTGGATCGCGCCCTTCACATAGTCGGCGCTGTTGCCGAACAGTTTCGGGTCCAACGGCTCGAACATGTCTTCGTCACAGCCACGGGACAGTTCCGGCGACTCCACTTCCACCAGGTCCCAGGACACGCTCTTGGTGTCGACCATGGCTTTCACCTTGGCCATTTCACCGTTGTACTCGCCGGCGACGATCTTGCCGTTGCCCGCGCTTTCCCAGGGTGCATAGAAAGCCTTGACCTGGGCCGCCTTGTTCGCGCCGCCAAAGGACACGACCGTCAGGTCCGGGCCGGCCATGGCCTGGGCCGCACCGATCAAGCCAAGCGCCAGCGCTGAATACTTAAGGGATCTCAACATTGTTGTGCTCTCCACGTGCAGGGTTGGTGAAGCCAGGGGGGCGATCAATTCGCCTCTAGAAGTGGGTCGAGTGCGCGAACGTGCTCGACTTGCCAGCCAATCGGTACCACGTCGCCGACCGCCAGGGCTGGATCCAGCTCGGCAATCGGTTGTTTCACAAAAAAATCGGCCTTGCCGCAGACTTCCAGGCGTACGCGCACGTGGTCGCCCAGGTAGATGAACTCCGCCACACGCCCCGAAAACCGGTTGACGCACGCTTCGCTCGAACCATTCAGGCTGACGCGTTCCGGGCGCACCGACAGGGTCACCGGGCCGCCGACCTGGCCGACGTTCACCGCCAGCGCCTCGACCTTCTCGCCGCGCGCCAACTCCACCACGCAGCGCTCGCCGGTGTGGCTGTGCAGGCGGCCATTGAGGCGGTTGTTCTCGCCGATAAAGTTGGCGACAAAGGTGTTTTTCGGCTCTTCGTACAAAGTGCGCGGTGCGGCGATCTGCTGAATCTCGCCCTGGTGGAACACCGCCACGCGGTCGGACATGGTCAGCGCTTCGCCCTGGTCGTGGGTCACGTACACCACCGTCACGCCGAGGCGCTGGTGCAGGTGCTTGATCTCCATCTGCATGTGCTCGCGCAGTTGCTTGTCGAGGGCGCCGAGGGGCTCGTCCATCAGTACCAACTGCGGTTCGAACACCAACGCCCGTGCCAGGGCCACACGCTGTTGCTGGCCGCCGGAGAGTTGCGCCGGGTAGCGCTGGGCGAAGGCGTCGAGCTGCACCATGCTCAGCACGCGTTTGACCCGCTCGCTGATATCGGTCTTGCTCAAACCGCGTACCGAGAGCGGGAACGCCAGGTTCTCGGCGACGGTCATGTGCGGAAACAATGCGTAGTTCTGGAACACCATGCCGATGTCGCGTTTATGCGGCGGCACGTTGTTGATCGAGCGCCCGGCCAGCTGGATTTCCCCGGCGGTTGGCGTCTCGAAGCCGGCGAGCATCATCAGGCTGGTGGTCTTGCCCGAACCGGAAGGTCCGAGCAGGGTCAGGAACTCGCCCTTGCGAATCTCCAGGTTGAGGTCTTTGACGATCAGGTTCTCGCCGTCGTAGCTCTTTTGCACGCCACGAAAGCTGACCAGCACATCATTTGAATCCACCTCGCTCATACCCGCACCTTTGTGTTTTGGACTGCTGTGGCACAAGCGTAGTCCACGCCGGAGCCCCCGGAAATCGGGGGCCAGGAGAGAATGGCATCAGCCGGATGGAAGGTTCGGGGTAGGGATCGCCCTACACGGATGGCGGGGATGGAACAGGGCAGCCACAAGCAGCGAGCTGCAAGCGGCAGGAATGGGCGCGGCAGTGATTCTGGTGTGTCGTTATCAGGTATGTCGCTAGAGAAGTTTGTGCTCCATGGCGTACTTCACCAGTTCAGCCAGGGAAGTGATATGCAGCTTTTGCATCAGCCGCGCCTTGTGGGTGCTGATGGTCTTGCTGCTCAGCGCCAGTTGCTGGGCGATATCGTTGACATTGGCGCCTTGGGCCAGACGCTCGAACACCGAGAACTCGCGCTCCGAGAGCAATGAATGCAACGGCCGGGCATCGGTTAAGCCGACTTCGAAGACCATCCGGTCGGCCAGGTCAGGGTCGATATAGCGCCCGCCCGCCGCGACCTTGCGAATCGCCGTCAGCAACAGCGCCGGATCGCTGTCCTTGGTGGCGTAACCGGCGGCGCCGACCTTCAAGGCGCGGGCCGCCATTTGCGCTTCGTCGTGCATCGACAGCACCAGGATCGCCGGCGGATGGCTCAAGGCACGAATTCGCGCAATGGCTTCAAGGCCGTTGACCCCGGGCATCGAGATATCCAGCAACACCACTTCGCAGGGCACGTGGCGCAAGGTCTCCAGCAGTTGTTCGCCATTGCTTGCCTCGCCGACCACCAACAGGTCTTTGGCCAGGCCGATCAATTGCTTGATGCCTTCACGAACGATGGTGTGGTCTTCGGCTACCAGTACGCGGATCACAGGGACTTCCTCTTGGTGTTATGCATCCAATGGCACCGTGACACTCAGGGTGGTGCCCTCCCCCAACTCGCTGTCCAGGCTCAACTGCCCGCCCATGATCAACACCCGCTCGCGCATGCCCACCAGGCCGAACGACACCGGACGGCCCTGGGCCGGCACAAACCCTGCGCCATCGTCGCTGATGGTCAGCCGCAGGTTCGTGCCCTCCACGGCAAGGGTCAGTTCCACAGTATGCGCCTGGGCATGACGCATCACATTGGTCAGCGCCTCCTGCAGAATCCGGAACAGGCCAATGGCCTTGGCATCGCTCAAGGCCGGCAGGTTATCCGGAACCTGCACCAGGCACGGAATGTGCGTGCGCGCTTCGAAGCGCCGGGCCTGCCACTCAATGGCCGAGGCGATTCCGGCGTCAAGAATTGGCGGGCGCAGCGCTGTCGCCACGTCCCGCACCAATTGGAAAAGCTGGGCGATCAAGCGCTTCATGCTGTTCAAGCGCTCATGCAAGCCGGGATCGAGCTGCGCATAGGCCAGCTCGCACATCGAGGTCTCAAGCTTGAGCACCGTGAGCATCTGCCCCAGTTCGTCGTGCACCTCACGGGCGATGCGCGCCTTTTCTTCTTCGCGCACAGTTTCCAGGTGGGCGGACAGTTCGCGCAGTTGCGCCTCACTTTGCAGCAAGGCCGCCAGGGTGCGGCGCAACTCCGTTACGTCATTGAGGTAGACCACCAGGTATTCGGCCTCGGCAAAGCGCAGGAAGCTCAAGGACACATTGGTCGGCAGGATACTGCCATCGGCGCGCCGACAATCAGTGGCGAAGTTCTGCGGGCCGTCTTCACTGGCCCGTGCGCGTTTCCACAGGTTGAGCCAACGGTCCATGTCCAGGCTTGGGTCAAGGTCGACCAAGGGCCGCTCGATCAGCGCACCGGGCGCGTAGCCAAGCATGCTTTCAGCCGCACGATTGGCGTAGCGCACATGGCTGTCCCAGTTGACCCAGAGGATGCCGACAGTGCTTTGGTCGATGGAAAACTGCGTCAACCGCAGCGCTTCGGCACCGGCGGCGCGGGCCGCGCTTTCTTCACGCGCGGCCAGCAGGCCGTGCTCCAGCACCCGCTGCTGGCGGCGCTGCCAGAACACGACGGCCAGGCAGGCCAGCAGCAAAAGGCCAAGCAACAGGCTGAGGTTTTGCCACAGGCCAGGGGATTGCGTCAGGTGCGGGTATTTGGGCTGCAACCAGCGGTTGTGCAGTTGGTCCAGATCGCGGGCCGGGATGGCGCGCAAGGCACTTTCCATGATGCCGGCCAGTTCCGGCCATTCGCGCCGCGTCGCCACCCGAAGCAATTGCGGCAGGCCGACATCACCCACCACCGCCAGCCCGGCAAATTCAGCTTCGCCAGACAAACGGCTCAATTGCGCTTCATCCACCACGGCGTACCGCGCCTGCTGGCTCACCAGCAATTGCAGGGCCTGACGCTCCATCGGCACACCTTGCAGGTTGAGACCGGGATAGGTGCTGCGCAGGTAATCGGCCACGGCGCTGGGCATGCGCACAGCGACGCGCGATTGCTCATCGAGCTTATCCAGCTCCACGGCGCCGCCGCCCTCGCGGGTACCGACGATAAGCTGCGGCACGCGCATGTAAGGGTCGGTGAACGACCACAGGCGCAGGCTGGCCGGGGTCTGTTGCAGGCCGGGGGCGATATCCACCTCGCCCTCGCGCACGGCAGCTTCCAGTTGTTCCTGATTGGGGAAGTTGCGCCAGATCAGCTCGATGCTCAGCGCCTTGGCCAACCCTTGCATCAACTCGACATTGGCCCCGGACAGGCGCTGCAAACGCCGATCGTACTGCGCGTAGGGCGCCTGCAATACCAGGCCCACCCGAAGCTCGGGGTGCCGGGCCAGCCAATCGCGTTGCTGCGCATTGAGCTGCGCCTGGGGCGCGGCGGGCGCGGGGGCGGCATTTGCCATCAAGGCAAGGCACAAACAGCCGATAACCAGCAGACAGCGAAAACCCATGATCCACGTCTCACATCACTGACAAATACTGACCAACCCATTAGGCTGCTGGAATCACTTCTGGCCGGGAATTAACGATGCCCTTTCTCCACCGTTCAGCACTGCCAGCATTGTGCCTGTCGCTGCTTTTTACCAGTGCCTTTTCTGTACGGGCTGCTGACGCACCCGCACCTGAAGCCGAAAAACCTGTCGAGCGCCAACCTTTGCCCGAGCGCAGCCAGGAAGAAGCCAGTGCCTTGGAACGCACAATCCCGCAGCAGGAACAGCAACAATTGCAGGCCGGCAGCGATTCATTCCTCGCCCTCTGGAAGCCAGCCAACAGCGCCGAGCCCGAAGGCGTGGTGATTATCGTGCCAGGCGCTGGCGAGACGGCTGACTGGCCGCAAACAATCAGCCCGTTGCGGCATAAATTGCCGGATGCCAATTGGGGCAGCCTCAGCCTGTCGTTGCCGGATGTAAGCGTGGATACCCTGCCGCCGCGCGTGATGGAAGCGCCCAAGGCCACGGTCGACACCAGCAGCAAGGAAGCCAGCACCGCCGACAAACCCATCGAGCAGGCCGCCAGCGCCGAGGCCGAAGGGACTGACCCGGCGGTGGTGCCTGGCGCCGACGAGCAGGACAAGACCGACGCGTCGCGCATCTTTGCCCGCATCGACGCTGCGGTCGCGTTCGCCCAGACCCAGAGCGCGCGCAGTGTGGTGCTGCTCGGACACGGCACCGGCGCCTGGTGGGCGGCGCGCTATTTGAGCGAGAAGCAGCCGTCCCAGGTGCAGAAGTTCGTCATGGTCGCGGCAAAGACGCCCGCCGCGCGCCAACCGGACGTACAGCAACTGGCACCGGGCCTGAAGGTGCCGACCGCTGATGTCTACTATCAGGACGATGCGCAAACACGCAAAAGTGCCCTGGCCCGCGCTCAGGCGGCCAAGCGCTTGAAGAATGACGGTTACAAGCAAGTGTCGTTGAAGACCGTGCCCGGCAACAGCGCTGCGGAGCAGGAGCAGTTGTATCGCAGGGTTCGCGGGTGGCTGAGTCCGCAGGCCAATGCCGACTGACTCTGGAGTGGTAACCCGATCCAAATGTGGGAGCTGGCTTGCCTGCGATAGCGCACTTTCAGCAACATAGGGTTTGCTGACCCACCGCTATCGCAGGCAAGCCAGCTCCCACAGGAATCAGGTGATCAGCCAAAGAGAGTGATAGCTAGCGAAAATCCCGCCGCTCGCGAATCAGCGTATAGGCATTATGCAATTCGCGCGTGCGCTCGGTGGCATCCCGCACTTGCGCGGGGCTGGCGCCGGTGCCGGCGATCTTGTCCGGATGATGCCGGCTGAGCAGGCGACGATAGGCGCGCTTGATAGCCGCCGGTTCGGTGGTGGCCGTCACGCCCAGCAGGCGCAACGCGTCCTGATAGGTAACGCTGCGATTGACCAGCGGCTTGCGCTCCGGCGTGTAGTCGGCAGCCAACGCCTGCAGTTGTTGCGGCGTCCACCCCAGCCATTTACCCCATAAGTCAATGAGGTCACGCTCGGCGTCATCGGCCCTGCCGTCCGCCCAGACCATGCGCCAGCATGCGCGCAACACGCCTTCCGCCGCGTGGGGCTGAGCCTTGAGCACACGCAGGTAGCTGCGCACCCGATCGGAGCCGGACTTGCCGCGATTGAAGGCGGCAATCGCGCGGCGC
The DNA here is from genome assembly GCF_001983175.1 of Pseudomonas cedrina subsp. cedrina. Lineage (GTDB taxonomy): Bacteria > Pseudomonadota > Gammaproteobacteria > Pseudomonadales > Pseudomonadaceae > Aquipseudomonas > Aquipseudomonas cedrina. The sequence goes on along the minus strand of NZ_MNPW01000010.1, from coordinate 238,111 downwards.
TGGGCCGAGTCGGTCATGTCCAGCGAGCGCATTTCCTGGCGCGCCTGCTGGATATGTCCATCGACCACTCGCCCATTGCTCTTGGCCAGGCGCCCCAGTAGCACAAACAGCAGTTCATCATTGCGCAACGCCGGGCGCCCGCCGAGGCGCTCGCGCAACTGCGCCCAACTTTGCAATTGCAGGCGGCGGTCCAGTGCCTGCCCCAGCAATGCACCCAACAAAGCCCCCGGAATACTGGCTATGGCAAAGCCAGCCCCGGCGCCGATCAGCGTCCCTGGCCACAGCATGTTACTGCCCCGCTGCCAGCAGGGTTTCGACTTGCGCCAGGCGCTCCAGCGTGCCGACATCGATCCAGCGTCCCGCCATGTGTTCCCCCGTTACCAGACCTTTGGCCATGGCCTCCCGCAACAGCGGTGCCAGCTTGAAGGCACCGGCACTGCAACCCGCAAACAGCTTGGGGTCGAGCACTGAAATGCCACTGAAGGTCAGGTTATCGGCACCGGCCGCCGCATCATGAAGCAAACCGTGATCCAGGTAGAAATCGCCCCCCGAGGGGTGATGCGCCGGGTTATCGACCATCACCAGATGAGCCAGGCCCTTGAGTGGTTGCTTGAGCCGGGTGAAATCGTAGTCGGTCCAGATATCCCCATTGACGACCAGAAAGGGTTCATCACCCAGCAACGCCAGCGCCTGGAAAATCCCCCCACCGGTTTCCAGCGGTTCACCTTCGGGGGAGTAGCGGATGCGCACGCCAAACTGCGCGCCATCGCCCAGGTAGCCTTCGATCTGCTGGCCGAGCCAGGCATGGTTGATCACGATATCGGTGAAACCGGCCTTGGCCAGCGCCTCCAGGTGATACTCGATCAGGCGCTTGCCGCCGGCCTGCACCAGCGGCTTGGGCGTGTGCAGGGTAAGCGGGCGCATGCGCTCGCCTTTGCCGGCCGCCAGGATCATCGCCTTCATACGCTTGCCTCGACGGGTTGACGCAGGCTGGCCAGCAGTTCGCCCAGCTCGCGCAACTCCGCACGGTCGGCCAGCACCGCTTCTATATAGGCAAAGAAGCGCGGCACGTCAGCCAGGTAGCGTGGTTTGCCGTCGCGGTGGCAAATGCGCGCGAAGATACCGATCACCTTGAGGTGACGCTGCACGCCCATGAGGTCACTGGCGCGCAGGAAGTCGTCGAAATCCGCCTGCACGGGAATGCCGGCTTGCCTTGCGCGTTCCCAGTAACCACGCTGCCATTGGTGCACGCGCGCTTTGGGCCAACTGAGGAAGGCGTCCTTGAACAGGCAGGTGATGTCGTAGGTGACCGGTCCGTAGACCGCATCCTGGAAATCCAGCACGCCTGGGTTGCGCTCGCTGATCATCAGGTTGCGCGGCATGTAGTCGCGGTGCACCAGCACTTTGGGCTGCGCCAGGGCGCTGTCGATCAAAACATCGCTGGCACGCTGCCAAATCGCTTGTTGCTGCGCATCCAGCTCGACACCCAAGTGCCGGCGAACGTACCACTCCGGAAACAATTCGAGCTCGCGACGCAGTAAGGCGACGTCATAGCTGGGCAATGGCGTGTCCATCGGGAGCTGCTGAAAAGCCAGCAAGGCGTCGATGGCATCGGCAAACAATTGATCGGCGTTTTGCTCGTCAATGACGTCCAGGTAGGTTTTTCTGCCCAGGTCATTGAGCAAAAGAAAGCCTCGCGGCAAATCTTCTGCATAAATTTTTGGCACATTTATGCCTGACCTCGCCAGCAAATGGGCGATATCGACGAAAGGTTTGCAGTTTTCCTGGGGGGGTGGAGCGTCCATCACGACGAGTGTCCGGCCACCGCCTTCCCAACGGAAATAGCGCCTGAAACTCGCGTCGCTGCTGGCCGCGGTCAATGTAGCCGGGGGTACGGAGCCCCAATCCTGAGCGTTGAAAAGAATCGGCAACTGCTCATCCAGCCAGACTTCCAGCTGTTGTAAACGTAGATCTTGCTCGGGCATTACAAGGGTCTCCGACGGCGCTAGCCGTCAAGCGGGGCATGCTTTATTATCACGCATCTTTTTCAGACCATCGAGAGGCGTGCGGCCCAAACCGCGGGCAGATGGCACGCAGGAAGCCCGGACTAATAAGATGGCATTGAAATCCCCCGCGTTTCGTAGAAAATTTCCGTTGCTGGTAACCGGCAGTCTGCTGGCCTTGCAACCCTTCGCCACCTCATTCGTGGTCGCCGCGGAACAGTATGACTGCTCAGTCTCTGCTTCGGGTGCCTGGGATTGCGCGCCGAAAACCGCCGCAGCCCCGTTGCCACCACGCCCGGTGCATGATGGCGCAGCCATCAGCTCCGCCAGCAGCACGGCGCAAGCCGATGCGGGCGGCAAAGCCGAGGCCGTGCCGCAGACCGCATTGGTCACCGACTCCAAGGGCCGTGGCCTGCGCTCGCGCAGCGCCGACTACAGCCACCTAGACTGGGTACCGCGCGACAAGCTGACCGCCGCGCAGTTGGCCGAAACCGGCCCGTACTGCGGTGGTGCGTACATCGAGCCGATTCGTCCTGGCATGAACGACAAGACGAACAAGAGCGATGCGCCCACCTTCATCGGCGCCAAGGCTTCGCGTTACGAGCAGGAATCGCAAATCGCGACCCTGGCCGGTGACGTGGTCATGCGCCAGGGCAGCATGCAGCTCGAATCCGAAGAAGCCAGCCTGTATCAGGCCGAGAACCGTGGCGAGCTGAACGGCAAAGTCCGTCTGCGCGACAACGGCGCACTGATCGTGGGCGATCACGCCGAAGTGCAGCTGGACACTGGCGCCGCCCAGATCGACAACGCTGAATACGTGATGCACAAGTCGCGTATCCGCGGTAACGCGCTGTATGCCAAGCGTGCCGAAAACGCGATCATCCGTCTCAAGGACGGTACGTACACCACCTGCGAGCCGGACAGCAACGCCTGGCAGCTCAAGGGCAACAACATCACGTTGAACCCGGCCACCGGTTTCGGTACGGCCACCAACGCGACGTTGCGGATCAAGAACATCCCGATCCTGTACACCCCTTACATCTATTTCCCGATCGACGACCGTCGTCAGTCCGGCTTCCTGCCACCGAGCTTCAGCAGCGGCAGCGAAACCGGCTTCACCCTGGTTACGCCGTACTACTTCAACCTGGCGCCGAACTATGACGCCACGTTGTACCCGCAATACATGACCAAGCGCGGCATGATGATGGAAGGCGAGTTCCGCTACCTCACCAAGTCCAGCGAAGGCCAGTTCGGCGGCGCGTACCTGAACGACGACAACGACGAGCGGAAGAAGCAGACCGATTACGAAAAAACCCGCTACATGCTCAATTGGCAACACAAAGGCGGGCTCGATTCGCGTGTAATGACCCAGGTCGACTACACCACGATCAGCGATCCTTACTTCTTCCAGGACCTCAAGTCCAACCAGGAAGGCGTCGAGAGCCGCGACTACATCAACCAGCAAGGTTCCGTGACGTATCGCGGCGACACCTTCCAGGCTCGCTTGAACCTGCAGGCCTACCAGCTGGCGACGATTTCCCAGATCACGCCGTATGACCGTCTGCCGCAGATCACTTTCAATGGGCAGCTGCCGTACCATCCGGGTGGCTTGAACTTCAGCTACGAGACCGAAGCCGTGCGCTTTGATCGTGACCTGGAAAACGGCAACTTCACCAATGAAAACGGTGAAACCGAGGCCCGCCTGGACACCTACGTCCGTGGCCTGACCCGTGCAAACGGTACACGCCTGAACGTAGCCCCAGCCGTCGAGTACCCGATGAACTGGACCTACGGCTTCATCACCCCGAAGCTCAAGTACGTTTACACCAAGTACGACCTGGACCTGGACAACATCGGCAAGAATCAGATCGTTGCCGACCAGGCTGCTTCTGTGGCTAACGGCACGCAGTACGCAGGCGGCACGTTCAAGAGCTCCCAGGACCGCGCGGTTCCGGTGGCCAGCGTCGATAGCGGCCTGTACTTCGATCGCAATACCAACTGGTTCGGCAAAGACTATCGCCAGACCCTTGAACCGCGTGCGTTCTACCTGTACGTGCCGAACAAGGACCAGGCGGATATCCCGGTCTTTGACACCAGCGAGTATTCGTTCAGTTACTCCTCGTTGTTCCGTGACAACCGCTTCAGCGGCTCTGACCGTATCGGTGACGAGAACAAGCTGTCCCTGGGCTTGACCAGCCGCTGGATCGAAGAAAACGGCTTCGAGCGTCAACGCGTGGCCATCGGCCAGGCGCTGTACTTCAAGGATCGTGAAGTTCAACTGCCGGGCGTCCTGGCCGCCGACCGTGCCGACGCACAGTCCGACGTTTCGCCCGTCGCCCTGGACTACGAGTTCCGCTTCAACCGTGACTGGCGCGCCACTGCCGACTACAACTGGGACACCGAGGAACACAGCCCTCGTTCCGGCAGCGCGATGCTTCACTACCAGCCGGAAGACAACCCGAACAAGATCATCAACGTCGGTTATCGCTATCGTAACGACCAGGTCGTCTACAACCAGCTGACCGGCAAATGGCAGTTCGGTGGTGACTACGGCCAGCCCGGCGACGCGAACTACGTGAAGGATTACTACAAAATCCAACAACACGACTTCTCGATGATGTGGCCGATCATTCCTCAGTGGAACCTGATCACCCGCTGGCAGTATGACTACGCTCGCAACCGTACCCTGGAAGCCTTCGGTGGTTTCGAGTACGACAACTGCTGCTGGAAACTGCGCGTCATCAACCGTTACTGGGTTTCCAACGACGAATACAGCCAGATCGCCCCGCTTAACGAAAAGGGTGACCACGGGCTCTTCCTGCAGATCGTCCTCAAAGGACTCGGCGGCCTGACCGGCGCCAAGGTAGAGAGCTTCCTAGACAAAGGCATTGAAGGTTATCGTGAACGTGAAAACCAAGCTTTCTGATTGTCTGCGCCCGCTTGTACTGGGCGCGCTGTTCCTGGGCACCGCATCGGCGCACGCCGCGGTTCAACAGCTGGATAAGGTCGTGGCCATCGTCGACAACGACGTGATCATGCAGAGCCAACTGGACCAACGTGTCAAGGAAGTCCAGCAAACCATCGCCAAGCGTGGCGGTGGCGTGCCACCGACCAGCGTCCTGGACCAACAGGTACTGGAACGCCTGATCGTCGAGAACCTGCAACTGCAGATCGGTGATCGCTCCGGCATCCGTATTTCGGACGAAGAGCTGAACCAGGCTGTCGGCACCATTGCCCAGCGCAACAACATGAGCATTGACCAGTTCCGCGCCGCCCTGGCTCACGATGGGTTGTCCTATGAGGACGCCCGTGACCAGATCCGCCGCGAGATGATCATCAGCCGTGTGCGCCAGCGCCGTGTGGCCGAGCGGGTGCAGGTGTCCGAGCAGGAAGTGAAGAACTTCCTGGCGTCGGACCTGGGCAAGATGCAGCTTTCCGAAGAGCTGCACCTGGCCAACATCCTGATCCCGACACCGGACAGCGCCAACTCCGAGCAGCTCAATGCCGCCGCGGCCAAGACCCAGGCTATCTATGACCGCCTGAAGGCCGGTGCCGACTTCGCCCAGATGGCCATTGCCCAGTCCGGTAGCGACAACGCCCTCGAAGGCGGTGACATGGGCTGGCGTAAAGCCGCTCAATTGCCGCCGCCGTTCGACCGCGAACTGAGCGCCATGGAAGTCGGTGGCATCACCCAGCCAGCACGTACGCCAGGTGGTTTCATCATCTTGAAGCTGCTGGAACGTCGTGGTGGCGAGACCTCGCTGAAAGACGAAGTGCATGTTCGTCACATCCTGGTCAAACCAAGCGAAATCCGCACCGAAGCCCAAACCAAGGAATTGGCCCAGAAGATCTATGACCGCATCGAAAGCGGTGAAGACTTCGCCACCCTGGCCAAGAGCTTCTCGGAAGACCCGGGTTCGGCCCTCAACGGCGGCGACCTGAACTGGATCGATCCGAAAGCGCTGGTGCCGGAGTTCCAGCAGGTGATGGCCGAGACCCCGCAAGGTGTATTGTCCAAGCCATTCAAGACTCAATATGGCTGGCATGTGCTGGAAGTCCTTGGCCGTCGTGCCACCGACAACACCAACCAGGCCCGCGAGCAACAAGCGCTGAACGTCCTGCGTAACCGCAAATACGATGAAGAGTTGCAGACCTGGCTGCGTCAGATCCGCGACGAAGCCTACGTTGAGAACAAGCTGCCAGGCGCCGAGCAAACAGGCACCGACCAGGCCGTTCAGTGAAACCACAGCGTTTCGCGGTGACACCCGGCGAGCCGGCCGGCATTGGTCCAGACCTGTGCCTGCTGCTCGCCTCGCAAGCCCAGCCACACCCCCTGATCGCCATTACCAGCCGCGACCTGCTCCTTGAGCGGGCCGCGCAGCTGGGTGTGGCGGTCAATCTGCTGGACGTGGCGCCAGGCGGCTGGCCCGACCTGCCCGCCCCCGCCGGCAGCCTGTATGTGTGGCACACCCCGCTGCAGGCCAAGGTGGTGGCCGGGCGACTGGACAAGGCCAACGCGGCGTTCGTGCTGCAAACCCTGACTCGCGCAGGGCAAGGCTGCATCGATGGCGACTTCGCCGGCATGATCACCGCGCCCGTGCACAAGGGCGTGATCAATGAATCCGGCATCGCCTTTTCCGGCCATACCGAATTCCTCGCCGAGCTGACCAACACCGCTCAAGTCGTCATGATGCTGGCCACGCGCGGCCTGCGGGTTGCATTGGTGACCACGCACCTGCCACTGCGCGACGTTGCCGAGGCCATTACCGCTGAACGTGTAGAGCGCGTGACACGCATCCTCTACGCCGACCTGCAACACAAATTCGGCATCGCCCAACCGCGCATCCTGGTCTGTGGGCTTAACCCCCATGCCGGTGAAGGCGGACACCTGGGCCGTGAAGAAATCGACATCATCGAACCAACTCTGGAGCGTCTGCGCCAAGAAGGCATGGACCTGCGCGGCCCATTGCCTGCGGACACTCTGTTTACCCCCAAATATCTGGAGCACTGCGACGCAGTGCTGGCGATGTACCATGACCAGGGGCTGCCGGTGCTTAAATACAAAGGCTTCGGCGCCGCAGTCAACGTGACACTGGGCCTGCCGATTATCCGCACCTCCGTCGACCATGGCACCGCCCTGGACCTGGCGGGCAGCGGCAAGATCGACACCGGCAGCCTGCACGTGGCCCTGGAAACCGCCTATCAGATGGCCGAGACCCGTATATGACTGAGCATTACCAACACCGGGCGCGCAAGCGCTTCGGGCAAAACTTCCTGCACGACGCTGGCGTGATCGACCGCATCCTGCGCTCCATCCATGCCAAATCTTCCGACCGCCTGCTGGAAATCGGCCCGGGCCAGGGCGCCCTGACCCAAGGCCTGCTGGCCAGTGGCGGCCAGTTGGACGTGGTGGAGCTGGACAAGGACCTGATCCCGATCCTCAACCAGCAATTCGCTGACAAGCCCAACTTCAACCTGCACCAGGGCGATGCACTGAAGTTCGACTTCAACAGCCTCAACGCAGCGCCTAGCAGCCTGCGGGTGGTGGGTAACCTGCCGTACAACATTTCCACCCCGCTGATTTTCCACCTGCTGAACAACGCCGGGATCATCCGCGATATGCACTTCATGCTGCAAAAGGAAGTGGTGGAACGCCTGGCTGCCGGCCCAGGTGGCGGTGATTGGGGCCGTCTGTCGATCATGGTCCAGTACCACTGCCGCGTCGAACACCTGTTCAACGTCGGGCCTGGCGCGTTCAACCCGCCGCCGAAGGTCGACTCGGCTATCGTGCGCCTGGTGCCTCACGCCGTGCTGCCTCACCCGGCCAAGGATCACAAACTGCTCGAACGTGTGGTGCGTGAAGCCTTCAACCAACGCCGCAAAACCTTGCGCAACACGCTCAAGGCGCTGCTGAGCAACGCCGAGATCGAAGCCGCCGGCGTCGACGGCAGCCTGCGCCCCGAGCAACTGGACCTGGCCGCATTTGTGCGGCTGGCCGACCAGCTCGCCATCCAGCCAGCCCCGACATCGGAGTAAGGCTCAACGCAACTCAAATGTGGGAGCGGGCTTGCTCGCGAATACGGTGGTTCAGTTAAAACATCTGTGACTGACACACCGCATTCGCGAGCAAGCCCGCTCCCACATTCTCCGCGCCACGAGCCAGCATGTCTGGCCTAGTGCCCTCCTCTTGGCCTAGACTGATCCGCATCTGCTGTCCTCCGCTTTTGCTTTTAAGGCCTCTTGCATGTCCGATCCTCGCTACCAGATCGACGTCAGCGTCGTCACCCGCTTCCTGGCGGACCAATCGCAACCTGAACTGAACCGCTTCGCCTTTGCCTACACCATCACGGTGAAAAACAACGGGCTGGTGCCGGCCAAGCTATTGTCACGCCACTGGGTCATCACTGACGGCGACGGTCAGGTCGAAGAAGTGCGCGGCGCAGGCGTGGTAGGCCAACAACCGCTGATCGACAGCGGCGCAAGCCATACTTACAGCAGCGGCACTGTAATGACCTCCAAGGTCGGCACCATGCAGGGCTCGTATCAGATGAAAGCCACCGATGGCCATTTGTTCGACGCAACGATCAAGCCTTTCCGCCTCGCGGTACCCGGAGCCTTGCACTGATGGCGACGTACGCGGTCGGTGACCTGCAGGGTTGCCTGGCGCCTCTCAAGTGCCTGCTTGAACAGGTCGCCTTCGACCCGGCGAACGATCGCTTGTGGTTGGTCGGTGACTTGGTCAATCGTGGTCCCGAATCCCTGGAGACGCTGCGCTATCTATATGGCATGCGTGACGCCCTGGTCTGCGTCCTGGGTAACCACGACCTGCATCTGCTGGCGGCCGGCAATAACATCGAACGCCTGAAAAAAGGCGATACCCTGCGCGAAATCCTTGAAGCACCGGATCGCGCCGAGTTGCTCGACTGGCTGCGCCGGCAAAAAATCATGCATTACGACGAAGGCCGCAATATGGCCCTGGTCCATGCTGGCATCCCGCCCCAGTGGACCCTGAAGAAAGCCCTCAAGTGCGCCGCCGAAGTCGAAAGCGCACTGGCCGATGACAACCTGTACACCGCCTACCTCGACGGCATGTACGGCAACGAGCCGGTGAAGTGGGACAACGACCTCACCGGTGTCACGCGCCTGCGGGTAATCACCAATTATTTCACGCGCATGCGCTTCTGCACCGCCGAGGGCAAGCTGGACCTCAAGAGCAAGGAAGGCACCGACACCGCGCTGCCCGGCTACAAACCGTGGTTTGCCCACAAGGAGCGCAAGGCCCGTGACACGAAGATCATCTTCGGCCACTGGGCGGCCCTGGAAGGCAAATGCGATGAGCCCGGCGTGTTCGCCCTCGACACCGGCTGCGTGTGGGGCGGCGCCATGACCCTGATGAACATCGACACCGGCGAGCGCCTGAGCTGCCGGTGCGAACCTCCTCTTTCTGTGACACTGCCGGCCGCCAAGCCCTAGGAGCCCGCCATGAGCGAATTCAAACGTATCCCCCCAGAACAAGCCCAGGCACTGCGCGAGCAAGGCGCCGTGGTGGTCGACATCCGCGACCAGCCGACATACGCAGCGGCCCATATCACCGGCGCCCGGCATCTGGACAACGTCAACATTGCCGACTTCATCCGCGCCGCCGACCTCGATGCGCCAGTGATCGTGGCGTGCTATCACGGTAATTCCAGCCAAAGCGCTGCGGCTTATCTGATCAGCCAGGGCTTCTCTGACGTCTATAGCCTGGACGGTGGCTTTGAGCTGTGGCGTACGACCTATCCTGCGGAAATTTCTTCCGACAATTCGCAATAATTTTTTTCACACCCCGCTACCCCGCGTGACGCTTGGGCTCGCGCCGATTCTGACGAACGGCGCGGCCAAACTAATTGCGCATCGCGCCTTGACCTCTCCGATTCCGAACTATCCTTAAGCGCAGGCCATCCGAATCAGGGGAGAGCCGGTACACCGGCGCGCGGGTCATCGGTAGCGTTTCAGGGTGTTTGGGGGGAAAACAGCCATTGGCGTGCGTCAATGTCTGCCAGCATCGACTGATTGACCCGGCGTCGGCTCCACGTATCGAGCGAGGTGACGACGTCATGAGTATCTTTAGCCACTTCCAACAACGCTTCGCGTCCACACAGCAGGAGGAACTCACGCTTCAAGAGTACCTTGAGCTATGCAAGCAGGACCGCAGCACCTACGCGTCTGCCGCCGAACGCCTGCTATTGGCGATTGGCGAGCCGGAGCTGGTAGACACCTCGAACAATTCGCGCCTGTCGCGGATATTTTCCAACAAAGTGATCCGTCGCTATCCGGCCTTTGAAGACTTCCATGGGATGGAGGAATGCATTGACCAGATCGTCTCCTACTTCCGCCATGCCGCCCAAGGCCTGGAAGAGAAGAAACAGATCCTTTACCTGCTCGGCCCCGTCGGCGGCGGCAAGTCGTCCCTGGCCGAAAAACTCAAGCAACTGATCGAAAAGGTGCCCTTCTACGCGATCAAGGGCTCGCCGGTGTTCGAGTCGCCCCTGGGCCTGTTCAACGCCACGGAAGATGGCGCGATTCTCGAAGAAGACTTCGGCATTCCGCGGCGCTACCTCAACACCATCATGTCGCCCTGGGCCACCAAGCGCCTGGCCGAGTTCGGCGGTGACATCAGCCAGTTCCGCGTGGTGAAACTCTACCCATCCATCCTCAACCAGATCGGCGTGGCCAAGACCGAACCGGGCGACGAGAACAACCAGGACATCTCGGCGCTGGTGGGCAAGGTCGATATTCGCAAACTCGAGGAATTCCCGCAGAACGACGCCGATGCCTACAGCTACTCGGGTGCGCTGTGCCGGGCCAACCAGGGCCTGATGGAATTCGTGGAGATGTTCAAGGCGCCGATCAAGGTGCTGCATCCACTGCTCACCGCCACCCAGGAAGGCAACTACAACAGTACCGAAGGCCTGGGCGCGATTCCGTTCACCGGGATCCTGCTGGCGCACTCCAACGAATCGGAATGGCACACCTTCCGCAACAACAAGAACAACGAAGCCTTCATCGACCGCATCTACATCGTCAAGGTGCCGTACTGCCTGCGGGTCAGCGATGAAATCAAGATCTACGACAAGCTGCTGTTCAACAGCTCCCTGGCCAAGGCCCATTGCGCGCCCGACACCTTGAAAATGCTTGCTCAGTTCACCGTACTGTCGCGCCTCAAGGAGCCGGAGAACTCGAATATCTATTCGAAGATGCGCGTGTACGACGGCGAAAACCTCAAGGACACCGACCCCAAGGCCAAGTCGATCCAGGAATACCGCGACACCGCCGGCGTGGATGAGGGTATGAACGGCCTGTCGACGCGCTTTGCGTTCAAGATCCTGTCCAAGGTCTTCAACTTCGACCCTCACGAGATCGCCGCCAACCCCGTGCACCTGCTCTATGTGCTGGAACAGCAGATCGAACAGGAGCAATTCCAGGCGGAAACCCGCGAACGCTACCTGCGCTTCCTCAAGGAGTACCTGGCCCCGCGCTACATCGATTTCATCGGCAAGGAAATCCAGACCGCGTACCTGGAATCCTACAGCGAGTACGGCCAGAACATCTTCGACCGCTACGTGCTGTACGCCGACTTCTGGATCCAGGACCAGGAATACCGCGACCCGGAAACCGGCGAGATCCTCAACCGCGTGGCCCTCAACGAGGAACTGGAAAAAATCGAGAAACCGGCCGGCATCAGCAACCCGAAGGATTTCCGCAACGAAATCGTCAACTTCGTGCTGCGCGCACGAGCGAACAACAACGGCAAGAACCCGACCTGGCTCAGCTACGAGAAGCTGCGGGTGGTTATCGAGAAGAAAATGTTCTCCAACACCGAGGATCTGCTGCCGGTCATCAGCTTCAATGCCAAGGCCAGCAAGGAGGACCAGCAAAAGCACAACGACTTCGTCACACGAATGGTCGAGCGCGGCTATACCGACAAACAGGTTCGGCTGCTCTCCGAGTGGTATCTGCGGGTTCGTAAATCGCAGTAAGGCAGCGACAGGCATACGCTGCCGGGCCAATGGCCTGGCAGCCGACCGCTTGTCTCTAAGCTTCCAGCTCGCGGCTTGAAGCTTGTAACGTGAAGCTGCCCGGAGGGCTCCCCATGAGCTATGTGATCGACCGTCGCCTCAATGGCAAGAACAAAAGCACGGTAAACCGCCAGCGTTTCCTGCGGCGTTACCGTGGCCACATCAAAAAGGCCGTCGAAGAGGCCGTCAGCCGCCGCTCCATCACTGACATGGAGCATGGCGAACAAATCAGCATTCCCGGACGGGACATCGACGAACCGGTGCTGCACCACGGCCGGGGCGGCAAGCAGACCGTCGTGCATCCGGGTAACAAGGAATTCACCACCGGTGAGCACATCCAGCGTCCCCAAGGCGGTGGCGGCGGCAAGGGCCCAGGCAAGGCGGGCAACTCCGGCGAAGGCATGGACGAGTTCGTGTTCCAGATCACCCAGGAGGAATTTCTCGAGTTCATGTTCGAGGACCTGGAGCTGCCCAACCTGGTCAAGCGCCACCTGACAGGCACCGACACATTCAAGACCGTGCGCGCCGGGATCAGCAACGAAGGCAACCCGTCCCGCATCAATATCATCCGCACACTGCGCTCAGCCCACGCCCGGCGCATTGCCTTGTCGGGCAGCAGTCGCGCCAAACTGAAGGAAGCCAAGGAAGAGCTGGCGCGCTTGAAGCGCGAAGAGCCGGACAATTTCGGCGATATCCAGCAAATCGAGGCTGAAATCGAGAAGCTCAGCGCGCGTATTCACCGCGTGCCGTTCCTTGATACCTTCGACTTGAAGTACAACTTATTGGTCAAGCAACCCAACCCCAGCTCCAAGGCGGTGATGTTCTGCCTGATGGACGTATCCGGCTCCATGACCCAGGCCACCAAGGATATCGCCAAGCGCTTCTTTATCCTGCTGTACCTGTTCCTGAAGCGGAACTACGACAAGATCGACGTAGTGTTCATCCGCCATCACACCAGCGCCCGGGAAGTGGACGAAGAAGAATTCTTCTACTCGCGGGAAACGGGTGGCACCATCGTCTCCAGCGCCCTGAAGCTGATGCAGGAGATCATGGCCGAGCGCTACCCCGCCAACGAATGGAACATCTACGCCGCCCAGGCATCGGACGGTGACAACTGGAATGACGACTCGCCCATCTGCCGCGACATCCTGATCAACCAGATCATGCCATTCGTGCAGTACTACACGTACGTTGAAATCACCCCCCGTGAGCACCAGGCCCTGTGGTTCGAATACGAGCGCATCGGCGAAGCCTTTACCGATACGTTCGCCCAACAGCAACTGGTCTCGGCCGGCGATATATACCCGGTCTTCCGTGAACTCTTCCAGCGCAGGTTAGTGACATGACCGCCAAAAAAGAGCATAAGCGCCAACCGATTTCCACAGGTTCCGAGTGGACCTTTGAACTGATCCAGGCCTATGACCGGGAAATAAGCCGCATCGCGGCGGGTTATGCCCTGGACACCTATCCCAACCAGATCGAAGTGATCACCGCCGAGCAGATGATGGATGCGTACGCCTCCGTCGGCATGCCACTGGGGTATCACCATTGGTCCTATGGCAAACACTTCCTCAGCACGGAGAAGTCCTACACCCGTGGCCAGATGGGTCTGGCATACGAGATCGTGATCAACTCCGACCCATGCATTGCCTACCTGATGGAAGAAAACACCATCTGCATGCAGGCGCTGGTGGTGGCTCACGCCTGCTATGGGCACAACAGCTTCTTCAAGGGCAACTACCTGTTCCGCACATGGACCGATGCCAGTTCGATCATCGACTATCTGGTGTTCGCCAAGCAGTACATCATGCAGTGCGAGGAACGCCACGGCATCGATGCGGTGGAAGACCTGCTCGACTCGTGCCATGCGCTCATGAACTACGGCGTGGACCGCTACAAACGCCCGTACCCGATTTCCGCCGAAGAAGAGCGCCTGCGCCAGAAGGAGCGCGAGGAGCACCTGCAGAAGCAGATCAACGATCTGTGGCGCACCATTCCCAAGCGCGCCGACAAAAACAATGAAAAGGACAATGCGCGCTTCCCCAGCGAACCTCAGGAAAACATCCTATATTTCCTGGAAAAACACGCGCCGCTGCTCGAGCCCTGGCAACGGGAAATCGTGCGTATCGTGCGCAAGATCGCCCAGTACTTTTATCCACAGCGCCAGACCCAGGTGATGAACGAAGGCTGGGCGACGTTCTGGCACTACACGCTGATGAACGACCTTTACGACGAAGGCCTGGTCACCGACGGTTTCATGATGGAGTTCCTCACGTCCCACACCAGCGTGGTATTCCAGCCCGGCTTCGACAGCCCTTATTACAACGGCATCAACCCGTATGCGCTGGGTTTCGCCATGTACCGCGATATTCGGCGCATGTGCGAACACCCCACCGAGGAAGACCGCCGCTGGTTCCCCGAAATCGCCGGCAGCGATTGGCTGTCCACCATCAAGTTCGCCATGAGCAGCTTCAAGGATGAGAGCTTTATCCTGCAGTACCTGTCACCGCAGGTGATTCGGGACCTCAAGCTGTTCAGCATCCTCGACGACGACCTCAAGGACGACCTTGTGGTACCGGCCATTCACGATGAGCCTGGCTACCGCACCATCCGCGAAACGCTGGCGGCGCAGTACAACCTGGGCAACCGTGAGCCCAACGTGCAGATCTACAGCATCGATGTGCGTGGCGATCGCTCGCTAACCTTGCGTCACCAGCAGCACGACCGCAAACCGTTGGGCGAGTCCACCGAGGAAGTGCTCAAGCACCTGCATCGGCTGTGGGGCTTCGACATTCACCTGGAAACCCTGCAGGGCGACCAAGTGATGAAGACCCACCACGTACCGCCGCGCAACGATCATAACGACGACTACGGCCGCCTGGACCTCGCCGTCGTCCATCTCTGAAACGGCAAACCCTCCATTAGCCAGGCACAGACGGTATCCTGTGGCGCTAATGGAGGCTTTTTCATGAAAATCTACAAAGTCGGCGGTGCGGTACGGGACCGTCTCTTGGGCATCCCGGTCACCGATATCGACCGCGTTGTCGTGGGCGCAACTGCCGAAGAGATGCTGGCCAAGGGTTACAAGCCGGTTGGCGCTGACTTCCCGGTGTTCCTCGACCCGAAAAACGGCGATGAATACGCACTGGCCCGCACGGAACGCAAGAGCGGCCGGGGTTATGGCGGCTTTGTGTTTCACGCCAGCCCCGAGGTCACGCTGGAAGAAGACCTGATCCGTCGCGACCTGACCATCAATGCCATGGCGCAAGACGATGACGGCAACCTGACCGATCCTTATCACGGCCAGCGCGATCTTAAGTCACGCATTCTGCGGCATGTTTCCCCGGCATTCGCCGAGGATCCCTTGCGAGTTCTGCGCGTTGCGCGCTTTGCCGCGCGGTACGCTCACCTGGGTTTTACCGTCGCGCCGGAAACACTCGCACTGATGCGTCAGCTCAGCGCGTCCGGCGAACTGCAAGCCCTGACGCCGGAGCGCAGTTGGAAAGAAATCTCCCGGGCACTGATGGAAGACCAGCCCCAGGTCTTTATCCAAGTGCTGCGCGACTGTACTGCGCTGGCAACCTTGATGCCCGAGGTCGATGCGCTGTTCGGTGTGCCACAACCCGAAGCCCACCACCCTGAAATCGATACCGGCATACACACCTTGAGCGTGCTGGAACAAGCGGCCTTGCATCAGCAACCACTGACCGTGCGCTGGGCCTGCCTGCTTCACGACTTGGGCAAAGGCACGACACCTGTGGATAAGTTGCCGCAGCACATTGCCCATGAACATCGGGGCTTGAAGCTGATCAAGGCCGTCAGCGAGCGCTTCAAGGTACCCAAGGACTGCCAGGAATTGGCGCTGCTGGTGGGCCAGTATCACACCCACGGCCACCGTGCTCTGGAGCTGAAAGCTTCGACGTTGCTGGAGCTGCTGCAGAGTTTCGACGTTTACCGCCGGCCGCAGCGCTTTGAAGAGTTTGTCGTCGCCTGCGAGATGGATGCCCGAGGCCGCAAGGGCCTGGAACAAAG
Organism: Pseudomonas cedrina subsp. cedrina; assembly: GCF_001983175.1. Classification (GTDB taxonomy): domain Bacteria; phylum Pseudomonadota; class Gammaproteobacteria; order Pseudomonadales; family Pseudomonadaceae; genus Aquipseudomonas; species Aquipseudomonas cedrina. The sequence goes on along the minus strand of NZ_MNPW01000010.1, from coordinate 222,018 downwards.
AAGTTATCCACAGGCGGATTATTTACGCGGGGCGGCGAAGGCGGCGCGCGAAGTCGCCGTTGCGCCGCTGCTGGAGAAAGGCTTCAAAGGCCCCGAATTGGGGGAGGCACTCAAGCGCGAACGGCATAAGGCGTTGAAGGCCTACAAGGAACGGCAGTCCCTATAGGAGCGCATCCGGCGTCAGTTGCTGGCCCTGCCATTCGAAACCGACAGGCGCCAGCACCTGGTCAATCTGCGCATCGCGCCACAGCTCAGCCAGGGTCTTGCCCGCTTCAGGATGCACACGCTCAGGCGCCATCAACGACAGTGGCCACAGCACAAAGGCGTTCTTGAGGATTTCTGCACGCGGCAGGATCAAGCCATCGAAGTTGCCCACCAGATCGCCATACAACAACACATCGATATCCAGCGGCAGGCCCTTGCGGTCTGGCGCATAGCGGCCGTTATCGGCCTCGATGAATTTCAACCGGCGATCCAGTTCCATCAAGGACAGGTCGGTGTAAGCCGACACCACCAGGTTGAAGAACGGCCCGCTCTTGATGCCCACCGGCTGGCTTTCGAACACCGGCGAGCAACGCACATCGGTCAAGAAACCTGCCAGCGCATCAAGGCCGGCGCGCAGATGCGACTCGCGCTCGATATTGCTGCCTAGGCCAAGGTAAACCTGAGTTAGCGACATCCGCGCTCGATCTCCACGCCCACGCCCTTGGCAGCCGGCACGGCACCTGGCTTGGTCAACTTGAGGTGCAGCCAGGGAATCCGGAATTCACTCATCAGTACTTCGGCCAGGCGCTCGGCAAACGTTTCGACCAGCTGGTACTGGGCCTGCTCGGCAAAAGCCTGGATGCGGGCGGACACGCTGGCGTAATCCAGCGCCAGGGTCAGGTCGTCACCCGCGGCGGCCGGGCGGTTGTCCCAGGCGAAGCTCAGGTCCAGGCGCAGGCATTGGCGGATTCCGCGCTCCCAGTCGTAGGCCCCGATCACGGTGTCGACTTCCAGGCCTTCGATAAACACTCTGTCCAAGCACTCTTCTCCGCAGCACGACAAGGGCGCGATGCCCCGTTAGAATCAGGGCGTCCTCGCCCGGAATAGTTAGCATGTTTTGGTCACTGGCGACTTTCGCCTACCTGCTCGGCTCGCTGTCCTTCGCCATTTTGCTCAGCCGCCTGACGGGAAATCCCGACCCGCGAATGAGTGGCTCAGGCAATGCCGGCGCCACCAATATGTTGCGCCTGGCCGGCAGGAAACTCGCCGTACTCACGCTGCTGGGCGACGTATGCAAAGGCTTGTTGCCCGTCATGATCGCCAGCCTCGCCGGTCTTACCCTGCAACAACAGGCCTGGATCGGCGTGTGCGCCGTCCTCGGCCACCTGTTCCCACTGTACTTCCGTTTTCGCGGCGGCAAAGGCGTCGCCACGGCAGCCGGCATGTTGCTGGGGATCTACCCCCCAGCGGCCTTGCTGGCCGTGCTCGCCTGGCTACTGACGTTCTACCTGACCCGCACCAGCTCACTCGCCGCCTTGATCGCGACCCCGCTCACCCTGCCGCTGCTGGCCTGGCAAGAACCGGCGGCGCTGCTGCCGATGAGCGTGCTGACACTGCTGATCGTATGGCGCCACCGCGGCAATTTACGCGACCTGTTTGCCGGGCGCGAACGGCATTTCTAAATACGTCCGGTGAGCCCGACTCACGTTGCGGCCTTACAGCGGCGACAACTGCTCCATCGGCCAGCGTGCCTGCACACTGATCGCCAGGCTTTCGTGCTGGCCCGCTTGCAAGCGTTGGCAACCGGCATAGGCAATCATCGCACCGTTGTCCGTGCAGAACTCGGGCCGGGCGTAGAACACATCGCCTTTCATGTCGCCGAGCATTTTTTCCAGTGAAGTGCGCAAGGCCTTGTTGGCGCTGACGCCGCCCGCAATCACCAGGCGCTTCATGCCTGCCTGTTTCAGGGCGCGCTTGCACTTGATGGTCAAAGTCTCCACCACGGCCTGCTGGAACGCCAGTGCGATGTCGCAACGGGCTTGCTCACTGTCGTCCCCGGCGCTGACGCTGTGCTGCCAGGTATTCAGCGCAGAGGTCTTCAAACCACTGAAACTGAACATCAGGCCAGGGCGATCGCACATCGGGCGCGGGAAGGTGTAGCGCCCGGCAACGCCTTTTTCGGCCAGACGCGCGATTTCCGGGCCACCGGGATAATTGAGGCCCATCATCTTCGCGGTCTTGTCGAATGCCTCGCCGGCGGCGTCATCCAGGGACTCACCCAACAGGGTGTATTGGCCGATACCATCCACCTGAACCAACTGCGTATGGCCGCCTGAAACCAACAAAGCGACGAACGGGAACTCAGGGGGTGTTTTTTCCAGCATCGGTGCCAATAAATGGCCTTCCATATGGTGCACGCCCAGGGCCGGAATGCCCCAGGCAAATGCCAGCGCTTGGGCGCAAGAGGCCCCAACCAGCAGGGCTCCGACCAATCCAGGGCCCGCGGTGTAGGCGATGGCGTCGATCTCGGTCGGCACACAGCCGGCCTCATCCAGCACCTGGCGGATCAGGGGCAGCATGCGTTTGACGTGATCACGGCTGGCCAGCTCCGGCACCACGCCGCCATAGGCACGGTGCAGGTCGATCTGGCTGAACAGCGCATCGGCCAAGAGCCCGCGTTCACTGTCGTAAAGTGCGACACCGGTTTCGTCGCAGGAGGTTTCAAGTCCCAGTACTAGCATGGGTTTGCGCCTTGTAGAGGCTAGATTCGAAGGCGCGCATAATAGTCGCCGCTCCCCCTCCCGACTAGCGGTTTTCGATCAGAGGCTTTGCATTCCGGTCAATGAGGGGTTAACATCCGCAACCCTTAAAAACCGACGACCTCAGCCGCGAATTTTTTGCGACGAGAACGTTGATCCCGGTAATGAAAGAAGGTAGCTCTGGATGCCAGCCGTCAAAGTTAAAGAGAACGAACCCTTCGACGTAGCTCTGCGTCGTTTCAAGCGCTCCTGCGAAAAAGCCGGTGTACTGGCTGAAGTTCGTAGCCGCGAATTTTATGAGAAGCCAACTTCTGAGCGTAAGCGTAAAGCAGCAGCCGCTGTTAAGCGTCACGCCAAGAAAGTTCAGCGCGAACAGCGCCGCGCCGTTCGTCTGTACTAATACACAGACGTTCGTAGCAAGCTTCTGCCAAGCCCGGCCCTCAGCCGGGCTAATGGCATTTGCGGATATCGCTTGATGTTTCACTGTTGACGCCGCACATGCGACCGAAACACCTGCTTCACACGTCAGGACTGGCGTTTCTGCCAGCGGTGCACGTCTTTTCTGACGAGCCTAACAAGGCTACTGACGAGCACACTCATTCTTCAAGCAGGCGATCAACTGTATCGGCTGTGCCCGACAATGCGCTTCCGAGGCCCGCCATTGGCCAAGACCGGATGCCGGGGCAACATTTCCATGCCGAAAAGCTGATTGAAATTAACGTCAGTGAATGCGCGGCAGATACACTTCCTGAAAGCCCACGCAGGCATTTGATGATCGAGCCACACGATGCGTGCGCTTGAACACTTGATGGACCCTCATTTACACGCAGTGATGACGAGAACGCCATGGCCGGGCTGATTCCCCAGAGCTTTATTGACGACCTTCTGAACCGCACCGACATCGTCGATGTTGTCAGCTCGCGCGTGCAACTGAAAAAAGCCGGCAAGAATTACACCGCCTGCTGCCCGTTCCACAAGGAAAAGACCCCCTCGTTCAGCGTCAGCCCCGACAAGCAGTTCTACTACTGCTTCGGTTGCGGCGCCGGCGGCAACGCCCTGGGCTTTCTCATGGACCACGACAACCTGGACTTCCCCCAGGCTATCGAGGACCTGGCGAAAGCGGCGGGCATGGAAGTCCCCCGCGAAGAAAGTGGCCGCCCACACAAACCGCGACAACCCACCGATTCGCCGCTCTACCCGCTGCTGACCGCCGCGGCCGACTTTTACCGTCAGGCACTTAAAAGCCATCCGCAGCGCAAAGCCGCCGTCGACTACCTCAAAGGCCGCGGCCTCACCGGTGAAATCGCGCGCGACTTCGGCCTCGGTTTCGCCCCGCCCGGCTGGGACAACCTGTACAAGCACTTGAGCAGCGACACGCTCCAGCAAAAAGCCATGATCGATGCCGGCCTGCTGGTGGAAAACGCCGAGACCGGCAAGCGCTATGACCGCTTCCGCGACCGCGTGATGTTCCCGATCCGCGACAGCCGTGGCCGCATCATCGCCTTTGGTGGCCGGGTGCTGGGGGATGACAAACCCAAGTACCTGAACTCCCCGGAGACCCCGGTATTCCACAAGGGCCAGGAACTCTACGGCCTGTTTGAAGCACGCAAGAACAACCGCAACCTCGACGAGATCATCGTGGTTGAAGGCTACATGGACGTGATCGCGCTCGCACAACAGGGCCTGCGCAACGCCGTGGCCACGCTTGGCACCGCTACCAGCGAAGAACACATGAAGCGCCTGTTTCGCGTGGTGCCCAGCGTGCTGTTCTGCTTCGACGGCGACCAGGCCGGCCGCAACGCCGCTTGGCGCGCGCTTGAGGCGACACTGTCGAGCCTGCAGGACGGGCGTCGCGCACGCTTCCTGTTCCTGCCAGAAGGCGAAGACCCGGACACCCTGGTGCGCTCCGAGGGCACCGACGCCTTCCGCGCGCGCATCAATCAACACGCACAGCCGCTGGCGGACTATTTCTTCCAGCAACTGACCGAAGAAGCTGACCCGCGCTCCCTCGAAGGCAAGGCCCACATGGCCACCCTCGCGGCACCGCTGATCGACAAAGTCCCCGGCGCCAACCTGAAATCACTGATGCGCATGCGCCTGCTGGAAATCACCGGTTTGAGCGGCGAGGCCGTCAGCCAACTGGTGCACAACGCACCGCAGGATGCACCACCGGCGTACGACCCTGGCATGGATTACGACGCCATGCCGGACTATGCCGACTTCCACCAACCGCAGGACGCCTACGCGCCCCAGCAGGAGTGGACGCCGAAAAAACCCGGCGCCGGCGGCAAGAAATGGGACAAGAAACCCTGGAGCAAGAACGGCAAGCGCGGCGATCGCGACGAGCCCTACACCCCGCGAACGCCCGTGGCCGTTGAAGCGCCAACGCTCATTGCGCTGCGTACGCTCATTCATCACCCGCAGCTGGCGGGCAAGGTTGAGAGCGCCGATCATTTTGCCAACGCGAGCAATACTTATGCCCAGGTGCTGATCGCCTTGATCGAAGCGGTACAGAAAAATCCCAAGCTAAACTCAATTCAGCTGATGGCGCGCTGGCACGGCACCGAACAAGGCCGGCTGTTGAAAGCGCTCGCGGAAAAGGAGTGGCTAATTGACGGCGACAACCTTGAACAACAGTTTTTAGACACCATTAATAGGTTATCCGCGGGTCAGCACACGCAGACCCTCGATGAGCTCATCAAGCGAGCAAGACAGCCGGATTTGTCGGCTGAAGAGAAAATTCAGATAGCAAAACAGATGCGCGACCTCTTAAAACAGAACGTTTGCGCATCAAACCCGACCTCAGCTGGCGTGTGAGGTCACAGCTCGGGTATAATCCTCGGCTTGTTTTTTGCCCGCCAAGACCTTCAGTGGATAGGGTGTTATGTCCGGAAAAGCGCAACAGCAGTCTCGTATCAAAGAGTTGATCGTTCTCGGTCGTGAGCAGGGCTACCTGACTTACGCGGAGGTCAACGACCACCTGCCTGAGGATATTTCAGATCCAGAGCAGGTGGAAGACATCATCCGCATGATTAACGACATGGGGATCAACGTATTCGAAGTCGCGCCAGATAAGGATTCCCTTATGCTGGCCGACGCCGATACCGACGAGGCCGCCGCTGAAGAAGCGGCGGCCGCGCTGGCTGCAGTAGAGACCGATATTGGTCGCACGACAGACCCTGTGCGCATGTATATGCGTGAAATGGGTACCGTCGAGCTGCTGACACGCGAAGGCGAAATCGAAATCGCCAAGCGTATCGAAGAGGGCATCCGTGAAGTGATGGGCGCAATTGCGCACTTCCCTGGCACGGTTGACCACATTCTCTCCGAGTACACCCGAGTCACCACCGAAGGCGGTCGCCTGTCCGACGTGCTGAGTGGCTACATCGACCCGGACGACGGCATCGCGCCGCCTGCCGCCGAAGTGCCGCCGCCTGTCGACCCGAAAGCCGTTAAAGCTGACGACGAAACCGAAGACGACGATGCTGAAGCCAGCAGCGACGACGAAGATGAAGTTGAAAGCGGTCCGGATCCGGTCGTGGCTGCCCAGCGTTTTGGTGCGGTTTCCGATCAGATGGAAATCACCCGCAAGGCGCTGAAGAAGCACGGCCGTTCCAACAAGCAGGCAATCGCCGAGCTGGTTGCCCTGGCTGAGCTGTTCATGCCGATCAAGCTGGTGCCGAAGCAATTCGAAGGCCTGGTCGAGCGTGTCCGCAGCGCCCTTGAGCGCCTGCGTGCACAAGAGCGTGCAATCATGCAGCTCTGTGTCCGTGATGCGCGCATGCCGCGTGCCGACTTCCTGCGCCAGTTCCCGGGCAACGAAGTCGACGAAAGCTGGACCGATGCACTGGCCAAGGGCAAGGCGAAATACGCCGAAGCCATCGGTCGCCTGCAGCCGGACATCATTCGTTGCCAGCAAAAGCTGATCGCGCTGCAGACCGAAACCGGCCTGACGATTGCCGAGATCAAGGACATCAACCGTCGCATGTCGATCGGTGAGGCCAAGGCCCGCCGCGCGAAGAAAGAGATGGTCGAAGCCAACTTGCGTCTGGTGATCTCCATCGCCAAGAAATACACCAACCGTGGCCTGCAATTCCTCGATCTGATCCAGGAAGGCAACATCGGCTTGATGAAGGCTGTGGACAAGTTCGAATACCGTCGCGGCTACAAGTTCTCGACTTATGCCACCTGGTGGATCCGTCAGGCGATCACTCGCTCGATTGCCGACCAGGCCCGCACCATTCGTATTCCGGTGCACATGATCGAGACCATCAACAAGCTCAACCGTATTTCCCGGCAGATGTTGCAGGAAATGGGTCGCGAACCGACTCCGGAAGAGCTGGGCGAACGCATGGAAATGCCTGAGGATAAAATCCGCAAGGTGTTGAAGATCGCTAAAGAGCCGATCTCCATGGAAACCCCGATTGGTGATGACGAAGACTCCCACCTGGGTGACTTCATCGAAGACTCGACCATGCAGTCGCCCATCGATGTCGCCACCGTTGAGAGCCTTAAAGAAGCGACTCGCGACGTACTGTCCGGCCTCACTGCCCGTGAAGCCAAGGTATTGCGCATGCGTTTCGGCATCGATATGAATACCGACCACACCCTTGAGGAAGTCGGTAAGCAGTTTGACGTGACCCGCGAGCGGATCCGTCAGATCGAAGCCAAGGCGCTGCGCAAGTTGCGCCACCCGACGCGAAGCGAGCATTTGCGCTCCTTCCTCGACGAGTGATACCAGAACCCCCGGCCCAGGCCGGGGGTTTTGTTTTCTACAGATAAAACCCCGCGCCAGATCCCTCCCCCAAAAGCCCGTCTACACTCGAAACATTCCCCGTGCCATAACGAGACCGTTATGCCCAGACTGCCGGCTCTGTGTTTGCTGTGGCTGCTGACCTGGACCGCAACGGCTGGCGCGCTGACGCTCACTGATGATGAGCGTGCCTGGCTGGCGGACCATCAGGAACTGCGCCTGGGGGTGGACGCGTCATGGCCACCCTTTGAATACCGTGATGAAGTTGGCCGCTACCAAGGCTTGGCGGCGGATTACGTGCGCCTGATCCAGGACCGCCTCGGCGTGAGGATCAAGCTTATCGAACCACCCACCTGGGGCGCCGTTCTGGAGATGGCGCGAGACAATCAGCTGGACCTCATACCCAGCGTCATGTCGACACCGGAGCGACAAAACTACCTGGCATTCACGCGACCCTACATTGACTTTCCGATGGTCATCCTTGCGCATGAAGGCGGTGCTCGTCCCCGCAATCTCAAAGACCTCTACGGGCTGAAGGTGGCGGTGGTCGAGAACTATTCCCCTCACGAACTGCTGCGAACCCATCACCCCGATCTCAACTTGATTGCATTGCCCAACGTCAGCTCGACCCTGCAGGCACTGGCCACCGGTGAAGTCGACACCGTGGTCAGCGACTTGGCTTCGACGGTGTGGAACCTGCGCGAGCTCAAGCTTGACGGCTTGTACGTCAGTGGCGAAACGCCCTACCGCTATCAACTGGCGATGGGCGTACCCCGCGACGACCACATGCTGGTGGGCATTCTGGACAAGGTGCTCGCCGACCTGAGCCCGGAAGAAACCAACGCCATCCAGCAGCGTTGGGTGGGCAGCTTCACCGACCACCGCACCTTCTGGTCTGACTTGTTGCTGTACGGCCTGCCGGCGGTTTTGCTGTTGAGCACCGTATTGGCCATCGTGATCCGGATCAATCGCCGGCTCAGTTCAGAAATTTCCCGCCGCGTTGCCCTCGAACAGGAACTGCGCAGCAGCGAATATCACTATCGCGGCCTGGTGGAGAGTCTGTCCGCCATCGCCTGGGAAGCCAGCATTGCCGACTTCACCTACAGCTACGTGTCACCCCACGCCGAAGACCTGCTGGGGTATCCCCGCGCCCACTGGCTGATTCCAGGCTTCTGGCGCAACATCATTCACCCCGCCGACCTGATCCGCACCGAAGCCTACTGCTACCGGGAAACCCGTGCCAACCGTGACCACAGCGTTGATTACCGGGTCATCACCGCCGACGGCCGCTGCTTATGGGTACGGGACATTGTCAGCCTGATCGAGCACGGCCATGAGCCCGTACTGCGCGGCTTGATGATTGATATCAGCGAGGCCAAGCGCACCGAGGAAGCCCTGCAACTGTCCGAGCAAAAATTTGCCTCGGTGTTCCAGCAGTGCCCGGACATGCTGTTGATCGCACGGCTGTCCGATGGCTGCCTGCTGGAGGTGAACAAGGCATTCGAGGACCAGATTGGCCTGAGGGCCGAAGACGTGATCGGCAGAAGGGTCACGGAGTTGGATATCTGGGACATTCAAGGGATTGGCCCTGACTTGCTGCAACGGATGCAGACCACCAGCATCCGCAACCTGGAAATGCCCTTCCTGCGCAGTAACGGCCAAGCCTTCACGGGGCTGATTTCCGCCGAGCCGTTTCAACTTGATACCACGGAAGCCATCGTGGTGGTGGTGCGCGACATCACCCAACTCAAGGAAACCCAGCAGTTGCTGCAGACCTCCGAAGAGAAATTCGCCAAGGCCTTCCACGCCTCCCCCGATGGCCTGCTGCTGAGCCGCCAGCGGGACGGCCTGCTGATTGAAGTGAACGACGGCTTCACTCGCATCACCGGGTTTTCCAGCGCAACATCGCTCGCCCAATCGACGCTGGACCTGGGCATCTGGGTCGACCTCAACGAACGCAAACACCTGCTGGAAATGATGCAGCGCGATGGCTTTGTGCGTGACTATGTCTGCCATATCCGTCGCAGCGATGGCCAGATTCGCCTGTGTGAAGTGTCCAGCCGCCCCATGAGCATTGGCAATGAGGACTGCATGCTCACCATCGCGCGGGACATTACCGAACGCCAGTTGATGCAGGAAAAACTGCAACAGGCCGCCACGGTGTTCGAAAGCACAGCCGAAGGCGTGTTGATCACCGATATCCACCAGAACATCAGCGCAGTCAACCGAGCCTTCACCGAGATCACCGGCTACAGCGAGGCCGAAGCCCTCGGCCAGACCCCTCGTTTGCTTGCCTCCGGCCTGCATGACAGCGCCTTCTATGCCGCCATGTGGCATCAACTGGCCGCCCACGGCCACTGGCAGGGCGAGATATCCAACCGGCGCAAGGACGGCGAGCTGTACCCCAGTTGGCTGACCATCAGCGCCGTGCGCAACCGCGACCAGGTGATCACCCACTTCGTCGCGGTGTTTGCCGACATCTCCAGCCTCAAGCTGGCCCAGGCCCGCCTCGACTACCAGGCACACCACGACCCGCTGACCGGCCTGCCCAACCGCACGCTGTTCGAAAGCCGGCTGCAGGCCGCCCTCAACGGGCATCAGGAAACCGGCAAGCAAGGCGCCGTGCTGTTTCTGGACCTGGATCGTTTCAAGCACATCAACGACAGCCTCGGCCATCCGATAGGCGACTTGCTGCTCAAGGGCATCGCCGTGCGCCTCAAGGAGCAACTGCGTGACATCGATACCGTCGCGCGCCTGGGCGGTGACGAATTCATCATCCTGCTCCCTGGCCTGCAGCACGCGAGCGACGCCGAGTACCTGGCCAATAAACTGCTGGCCTGCTTCGCCCCGCCCTTCCAGGCGGGTGAACATGAGTTCTTTATCAGTGCCAGCATCGGCACCAGCTTGTACCCCCAGGACGGCACGGATGTCGCCACGCTGGTCAAGAATGCCGACGCCGCGATGTATCGCTCCAAGGCCAAGGGGCGTAACCGGGTCGAAAGCTACACCAGCGATCTCACCGCGCAGGCCAACGAACGCGTGGCACTCGAACACGAGCTGCGCCGCGCTATCGAGCGCAACGAACTGAGCTTGTGCTACCAGCCCAAACTGAGCCTGGCGACCCAGGAACTGATCGGTGCCGAAGCACTGATCCGTTGGCGCCACCCCACCTTTGGCGACGTGCCGCCCGAACACTTTATTGCCCTTGCCGAAGAAAACGGCATGATCCTGCAGATCGGCGACTGGGTGCTCGAACAAGCCTGCCGACAGCTGCATGCCTGGCAGGGCACCTTCGACAACTTCGGTCCGCTGTCGGTCAACCTGGCGGGCGCCCAACTGCGCCATCCCGGCTTGCTGGGCCGTATCGAACAACTGCTGCACGACTACCGGCTCGCCCCAGGCCGCCTGCAACTGGAGATCACCGAAAACTTCATCATGAGCCAGGCCGAAGAAGCACTGGAGGTCCTGCACCAACTCAAGGACCTGGGCGTACAGCTTGCCATTGATGACTTTGGCACCGGTTATTCGTCCTTGAGCTACCTCAAGCGCCTGCCGCTGGACTTCCTCAAAATCGACCAATCCTTCGTCCGCGGCCTGCCCGACGACCCCCACGACGCCGCCATCGTGCGCGCCATCATCGCCCTGGGCCACAGCATGCAATTCACCATCATTGCCGAAGGCGTGGAGAACACGGCGCAACAGGCTTTCCTGGCGGCTGAAGGCTGCGAACAGATGCAGGGCTACATCGTCAGCCTGCCGCTACCGCCCGAGCTTTTTGCCGCGACGTTTCTTCGTATGAGCATTGAGGATTTTTCGGATGGCACAGTGGGGAAACCATCGTTATAATCCGCGACCTGTTAAGGGCCTATAGCTCAGTTGGTTAGAGCAGGGGACTCATAATCCCTTGGTCGTAGGTTCGAGTCCTACTGGGCCCACCAAACAAGAAAGCCGCGCATTGCGCGGCTTTTGTGTGTCTGGAAGTCTGTAACATGCTCCCTATCACCGCCAACACCGGAGCCCGCCTTGTCCGCCCTAGACGAAATCGACCGCCAACTCATCGCCGCCCTGCAGCTCAACGCCCGCGAAAGCGTGGCCATGCTCGCTCGGCAGCTAGGCATCGCACGCACCACGGTGACCTCGCGCCTGGCTCGCCTTGAAAAAACCCAGGTCATTACCGGTTATGGCGTGCGTCTCGGCAAGCGCGTGGTAGATGGCGGTTTGCAGGCGTATGTCGGCATCACTGTGCAGGCGCGCTCGGGCAAGGAAGTGCTGCGCCGGCTCAGCGCCATGGCGCAAGTGCAGCAGTTGTGCGCGGTCAGTGGCGAGTTCGATTACGTCGCCTGGCTGCGCACGGATTCGCCGGAACAGCTCGATCAATTGCTCGACCAGATCGGCAGCGTGGACGGTGTGGAAAAAACCACCACTTCGATCATCCTTAGCAACAAACTGGATCGCGGACAACCAATCTGACCAGCGATCTCGTCGTTACGACTGAAATCAACTCAATCCGACGACACATTGCGTCTTAATAACGAACGCTACGCTCCCTAAACTGGCTGCCATCTTTTCCTATACTCAGCGGGTCACGTCCGCCCAGTCGCCAGTAAGGTCAGCCATGAGCATTCCGTCCAGCACCCTCGCCAAGCCCCATCGCCACCCGGTCGACGGTAAGAAGCCCATCACCATCTTCGGCCCGGATTTCCCGTTCGCCTTTGATGACTGGATCGAGCACCCGGCCGGCCTGGGCAGTATCCCCGCCGCCAACCATGGCGCGGAAGTGGCGATAGTCGGTGCGGGGATCGCGGGCCTGGTGGCCGCTTACGAGCTGATGAAGCTGGGCCTCAAGCCGGTGGTGTATGAAGCCTCGAAAATGGGCGGCCGCCTGCGCTCCCAGGCGTTTGAAGGCGCCGAAGGCATCATCGCCGAACTGGGCGGCATGCGCTTCCCGGTGTCGTCCACCGCGTTCTATCACTACGTGGACAAGCTGGGGCTGGAAACCAAACCGTTTCCTAACCCGCTGACTCCGGCGTCGGGCAGCACGGTGATCGACCTCGAAGGCCAGACCCACTACGCACAGAAACTCTCCGACTTGCCCGCGCTATTCCAGGAAGTGGCTGACGCCTGGGCCGATGCGCTGGAAGCCGGCTCGCAGTTCGCCGATATCCAGCAAGCCATCCGCGACCGTGACGTGCCGCGCCTCAAGGCGCTGTGGAACACGCTGGTGCCATTGTGGGACGACCGCACCTTCTATGACTTCGTCGCCACCTCCAAGGCGTTTGCGAAGCTGTCGTTCCACCACCGCGAAGTGTTCGGCCAAGTCGGTTTCGGCACCGGTGGCTGGGATTCGGACTTTCCCAACTCGATGCTGGAAATCTTTCGCGTGGTGATGACCAACTGCGACGATCACCAGCACCTGATCGTCGGCGGCGTCGCCCAGGTACCGATGGGTATCTGGCGCCATGTACCGGAGCGTTGCGCCCACTGGCCGGCCGGCACCAGCCTCAGTTCGCTGCACTGCGGTGCGCCACGGGCCGGGGTGAAACGCATCGCCCACGCCGCCGATGGCCGCTTCGCCGTCACCGATAACTACGGTGACACCCGCGAATACGCCGCCGTGCTGACCACCTGCCAGAGCTGGCTGCTGACCACCCAGATCGAATGCGACGAAACCCTGTTCTCGCAAAAGATGTGGATGGCCCTGGACCGCACCCGCTACATGCAATCGTCAAAAACCTTTGTGATGGTCGACCGCCCGTTCTGGAAAGACAAAGACCCGGAAACCGGGCGCGACCTGATGAGCATGACGCTCACCGATCGCCTCACCCGTGGCACGTACCTGTTTGAAAACGGCAAGTTCGACAACGGTGACGACAGGCCAGGCGTGATCTGCCTGTCGTACTCCTGGATGAGCGACGCGCTGAAAATGCTGCCGCAGCCCATCGATAAACGCGTGAAGCTGGCCCTCGATGCACTGAACAAGATCTACCCGAAAGTCGATATCAAGACGCGCATCATCGGCGACCCGATCACGGTGTCGTGGGAAGCCGACCCGCATTTCCTCGGGGCCTTCAAGGGCGCCCTGCCCGGTCACTATCGCTACAACCAGCGTATGTATGCGCACTTCATGCAGAAGGACATGCCCGCCGAACAGCGTGGGATTTTTATCGCCGGTGACGACGTCTCCTGGACGCCTGCATGGGTCGAAGGCGCGGTGCAAACCTCACTGAATGCGGTGTGGGGCATCATGAATCACTTCGGCGGCAGCACTCACCCCGAGAACCCGGGGCCGGGCGATGTATTCGATGAAATCGGGCCGATTGCCCTGCCTGAGTAAGGAGCCAAGCCATGCGTGTCGCCCTCTACCAATGCCCGCCCCTGCCGCTGGATGTGGCCGCCAACCTCAAGCGCCTGCATCAGTTGGCGCATGAGGCGTCCGACGCCGATGTGCTGGTGCTGCCGGAGATGTTTCTCAGCGGCTATAACATCGGCGCCGAGGCCGTGGGAGCCCTGGCCGAGGCGCAGGACGGGGCGTCGGCACAGGCGATCGCCGAACTGGCCAAAAGCGCCGGGCTGGCGATCCTGTACGGTTACCCGGAACGGGCCGAAGACGGCCAGATCTACAACGCCGTGCAGTTGATCGACGCCCACGGCCAACGCCTGCGCAACTACCGCAAGACGCACCTGTTCGGAGATTTGGACCGCTCGATGTTCAGTGCCGGCGAAGATGATTTCGCGCTGGTGCAACTCAACGGTTGGACGCTGGGTTTCCTGATCTGCTACGACTTGGAGTTCCCGGAAAACACTCGGCGCCTGGCCCTGGCCGGCGCCGAACTGATCCTGGTGCCCACCGCCAATATGGTGCCGTTCGACTTTGTCGCCGATGTCACCGTGCGCGCACGGGCCTTTGAAAACCAGTGCTATGTGGCCTATGCCAATTACTGCGGGCACGAAGGCGAGATCCAGTATTGCGGGCAAAGCAGCATCGCCGCACCGAATGGCCAGCGCATCGCTCAGGCCGGCCTGGATGAAGCCCTGATCGTCGGCACGCTGGAGCGACAATCGATCCTCGATGCGCGCGCCGCCAACCACTACCTGCAAGACCGGCGCCCCGAGCTGTATGGTGCGCTGCTCAAACCCTGACTCGAAGGGTTTGTTAGCATAGGCATTTCATACGCTTCGGAAGTGCCCATGCCTGCGCCGGCCCACCTTCATCCTCTCCATCTGACCCTGGCCAATGGCTTGCGGGTTTCCTTGCGTCATGCACCGCGCTTGAAGCGTTGCGCCGCCGTCCTACGGGTGGATGCCGGCAGCCATGACGTGCCATTGGCATGGCCGGGACTGGCGCATTTCCTGGAACACTTGTTGTTTCTCGGTACCGAGCGTTTTCCCGCTGATGAAGGGTTGATGGCCTACGTGCAACGTCATGGAGGCCAGGTCAATGCCAGCACCCGTGAGCGCACCACGGAGTTCTTCTTCGAGCTGCCAGCTGCAACGTTTACCGGTGGGCTGGAGCGTCTGGCGGACATGCTGACCCTTCCGCGGCTGGCGCTGGAAGACCAACTGCGCGAGCGCGAAGTGTTGCATGCGGAATTTGTCGCCTGGTCCCAGGACGCCAAGGCGCAGCAGCAGGTCGCGTTGCTGCAGGGCCTGGCGGCGGACCATCCGCTGCGAGGCTTTCATGCCGGCAACCGTGACAGCCTGCCGGTGGAGCGTGAGGCATTTCAGCAAGCATTGCGCGACTTCCACGCGCATTTCTACCAGAGCGGGCAGATGACGTTGAGCCTGGCCGGTCCGCAGTCGCTGCAAGCACTGCAAAACCTGGCGCAGCAGTTCAGCGAACAATTGACCTCGGGGCCTCTACGCCCACAATCCGCGCCTGCGGCATTGATGCAGGGGCACGCGCGCAGCTATCAGCACATCGCCCACAACCACCTGCACCACGTCATCACGTGCGATGTGCCCCGTGAAGCGCTGGATTTCCTCTGCGCCTGGCTTAACGCCTCGGCACCCGGCGGGTTGCTGGCTGAATTGAAAGCGCGGCATCTGGCGAATGCCTTGCAGGCGTCAGTGCTTTACCACTTCGCCGGGCAAGCGGTGGTCGATATCGACTTTACGCTCAGTACCCAAAATGAGACGGCCACACAGATCGAGGCGTTGTTGCACGACTGGTTGAGTTTTTTCGCGCACAGCGATTGGACGTCACTGCGTGAAGAGTTCGCGCTGCTGGCCGCTCGCCAACAACAGATTCAGGGCGCCCTGGCGTTGGCCAGAAACGACAGCCAAGACCTTTCGGAACAGGATGTCGTCGCCCTCAAGGCCCTGCTGGTCTCGCTGCACCTGCCGCCCTCCGAGCACGGCTGGCAACTGCCGCCGAACAACCCGTTCCTACGCCCACCAACCAGGGAAGAGCGCGCCGGCCTGATTCGTGGCCAGACCAGCGCCCATCGAGGCTTGCGCACGTTTGCCCAGGATCGCTCGCGGGGGCGCAGAGAGGTATCAGCGCTGACTTTCAGCCAGGCATTGGCGCACGACAGTGATGAAGCGGCGCTGTACCTGCAATGGCGCTTGGCCCCTTCCGGCCTTGAAACAGCAGTGCAGTCGCTGCGCGAAAATGCCCGTCAGGCCGGCGTAGAGTTGTCGTTCGAAAGCTTGGGTAAAGACTCGCTGGTGAAGATGATTGGGCTGCAGGAGCCCATGCCTGCCGTGCTGGACGCCTTGGCGCAACGCCTGAACCAACCGCAAGAGGTTCAATCCACCGATTCCGCCATGATCGCCATCCGAGCATTGCTCAAGGTGCTGCCCGCTTGCTGCAGCACCGTCGACCCCCAACCCGTTTCGTGGGCCACCGCCCACTGGCAAGGCTTGGGGGTGGGTTTTCCGCCCGCATATGAAGCTGCGGTCAAAACAGCCGCGACCCGTTTGCCTGGACAGCCCGCGAAGCTGGATCACACATTGCCTGCCCTCAGCGGCGAACGCGTATGGCATGAGGTGAAAACCGACTCTGACGAAGCCGCATTGCTGCTGTTTTGCCCAACGCCAAGCCGGTCCCTGACGGATGAAGCGGCATGGCGATTGCTCGGCCATCTGCTTCAGGCACCGTTCTACCAGCGCCTGCGGGTAGAACTGCAAATCGGCTACGCAGTATTCAGCGGCATCCGACAGATAAACGGCCAGACCGGCCTGCTATTCGGCGTGCAATCCCCCAGCGTGTCCCTGGAAGGAATTGCTGATCAGCTGCAAAATTTCCTGAAACAACTGCCGAGGATGATCGAGAACAGCGACGACCTGGGCAACCTGGCCTTGGCGCAGCAGTTCTCAGTACAAACCCTGCCCAACGCCCAAGCCGCTGAATTGCTGTGGCACGCCCATCTGGCAGGCCATCCGTCGGGTTATCTGGCTGATCTTCAATCCGTGATCCAAACCTGTTCACGGGCGGCACTGCAGGTTGCCGTCGGGCAATTGAAGGACGCTGCAGGCGGCTGGCGCTGCGTGGCCAACGGCCCTCGAGTCTCGGTTGCCTGGCAAGCAGCTGATTGATCATTGCCGCCTCTGCAATAGGCTTTTTCCACCGAGACAGCGCTAACTTGAAAAGAATTGCGTAACATTCCCACGCACACATCTGAACATCTCCGACTGGAGGTGGACTATATGTATTACTTGGTAGTAAACGTCCCATCCCTTCGTAGGAGTAAGAATATGACCTGGTCCAAACCTGCTTACACTGATCTGCGCATCGGTTTCGAAGTCACCATGTACTTCGCCAGCCGTTAATCCGCTGGGTAATACAACGCCTCGGTTCGCCCGGGGCGTTTTTGTTTTGAGCTTGATGGAGCGACCATGTTTGTCCAGATTCTAGGTTCCGCCGCCGGCGGTGGTTTCCCGCAGTGGAACTGCAACTGCGTGAACTGCGCGGGTTTCCGAGATGGCAGCCTGCGGGCCCAGGCGCGTACCCAATCGTCCATCGCGATCTCCGACGATGGCGTGAACTGGGTGCTGTGCAATGCCTCGCCGGATATCCGCGCGCAGCTTCAGGGTTTCGCCCCGATGCAACCTGGCCGTGCCTTGCGTGACACCGGCATCAGCGCGATCATCCTGATGGACAGCCAGATCGACCACACCACCGGCCTGTTGAGCCTGCGCGAAGGTTGCCCGCACCAAGTGTGGTGCACCGACATGGTCCATGAAGACCTGAGCACCGGCTTCCCGCTGTTCAGCATGCTCACCCACTGGAATGGCGGCCTGGCCTGGAACCGTATCGAATTGGACGCCAGCTTTACCATCCCGGCGTGCCCCAACCTGCGTTTCACGCCTCTGCCATTGCGCAGCGCTGCGCCCCCCTACTCGCCGCACCGCTTCGACCCGCACCCGGGCGATAACATCGGCCTGATCGTCGAAGACCTGCGCACCGGCGGCACATTGTTCTACGCCCCAGGCCTGGGCAAGGTCGACGCGCCGTTGCTGGACATCATGGCCGGCAGCGACTGCCTGCTGGTGGACGGCACGATGTGGGATGACGATGAAATGCAACGCCGCGGCGTCGGCACCCGTACCGGCCGCGAAATGGGGCACCTGGCACAGAACGGCCCCGGCGGCATGCTTGAAGTGCTTGAGCAATTGCCCCGCCAGCGCAAGGTACTTATCCACATCAACAACACCAACCCTATCCTCGATGAAGATTCCCCCGAGCGAGCGGAGCTGGCGCGGCGCAATGTAGAAGTGGCTTACGACGGCATGAGCATTGAATTGTAGGAGCGACCGAAATGACTGACACGCCGTTGACCACCGTTGAATTCGAAGCAGCCCTGCGGGCCAAGGGCGCCTTCTACCATATTCATCACCCGTACCATGTGGCGATGTATGAAGGCCGTGCGACCCGCGAGCAGATCCAGGGCTGGGTCGCCAACCGCTTTTACTATCAGGTGAATATTCCGCTGAAAGACGCCGCAATCCTGGCCAACTGCCCGGACCGTGAGATCCGTCGCGAGTGGATCCAGCGCCTGCTCGACCATGACGGCGCTCCCGGTGAAGACGGCGGCATTGAAGCCTGGCTGCGCCTGGGCCAGGCTGTCGGCCTCGACCCGGACCAACTGCGCTCCCAGGAGTTGGTATTGCCCGGTGTGCGATTTGCGGTGGATGCCTACGTCAACTTCGCCCGTCGCGCCAGTTGGCAGGAAGCGGCCAGCAGTTCGCTGACCGAACTGTTCGCGCCGCAGATCCACCAGTCGCGCCTCGACAGCTGGCCGCAGCATTACCCCTGGATCGACCCGGCCGGTTATGAATACTTCCGCACCCGCCTGGGCCAGGCCCGTCGCGACGTAGAACACGGCTTGGCGATCACCCTGCAGCACTACACCACCCACGAAGGCCAGGAACGCATGCTGGAAATTCTCCAGTTCAAACTGGACATCCTGTGGAGCATGCTCGATGCCATGAGCATGGCCTACGAACTCAAACGCCCGCCGTATCACAGCGTGACCGAGCAACGGGTGTGGCATAAAGGGATCCCTCTATGAGTTTTGATCGCAGCAGAAAACCGACCTGGCGCCCAGGCTATCGCTACCAGTACGAGCCCGCGCAAAAGGGCCATGTGTTGCTCTATCCCGAAGGCATGATCAAGCTCAACGACAGCGCAGCGCTGATCGGTGGCTTGATCGACGGTGAGCGCGACGTGGCGGCGATCATCGCCGAACTGGATCAACAATTCCCCGGCGTGCCTGAGCTTGGTGATGACATCGAGCAATTCATGGAGGTCGCCCGTGCTGAGCACTGGATCACCCTTGCCTGAGAAGCCAGCGATTGGCCTGCCATTGTGGCTGCTGGCCGAGCTGACCTACCGCTGCCCGCTGCAGTGCCCGTATTGCTCCAACCCGCTCGACTTTGCCGAGCAGGGCAAGGAGTTGAGCACCGAGCAATGGATCCAGGTGTTTCGTGAAGCCCGCGAGATGGGTGCCGCACAATTGGGATTTTCCGGCGGTGAGCCGCTGGTGCGCCAAGACCTCGCCGAGCTGATCGCTGAGGCGCGCAAGCTGGGCTTCTACACCAACCTGATCACCTCCGGCATCGGCCTGACCGAGCAGAAGATCAGCGACTTCAAGAAGGCCGGCCTGGACCATATCCAGATCAGCTTCCAGGCCAGCGACGAACAGGTGAACAACCTGTTGGCCGGCTCGAAAAAGGCCTTCGCGCAAAAGCTCGAAATGGCCCGCGCGGTGAAGGCCCACGGCTACCCGATGGTGCTGAACTTCGTCACCCACCGGCACAACATCGACAAGATCGACCGCATCATCGAGCTGTGTATCGCGCTGGAGGCGGACTTTGTCGAACTCGCCACCTGCCAGTTTTACGGCTGGGCGCAGCTCAACCGCGTGGGTCTGTTGCCGACCCGGGAGCAACTGGTGCGCGCAGAACGCATCACCAACGAATACCGCGCCAAGCTGGAAGCCGAAGGCCACCCGTGCAAGCTGATCTTTGTCACGCCGGATTACTACGAAGAGCGCCCGAAAGCCTGCATGAACGGCTGGGGCAGCATTTTCCTGACCGTGACGCCCGATGGCACCGCCCTGCCCTGCCACGGCGCTCGACAAATGCCAGTGCAATTTCCCAACGTGCGCGACCACAGCATGCAGCACATCTGGTATGACTCGTTCGGCTTCAACCGCTTTCGCGGCTACGACTGGATGCCCGAGCCGTGCCGGTCATGTGACGAAAAGGAAAAGGACTTCGGCGGCTGCCGGTGCCAGGCCTTCATGCTCACGGGGGATGCGAGCAATGCCGACCCGGTGTGCAGCAAGTCCGAGCAGCACGGCATCATCCTGCAAGCGCGCGAAGACGCCGAACACGCCACCCAGACCATCGAGCAATTGGCCTTTCGCAACGAGCGCAACTCACGACTCATCGCAAAAGGCTGACGACCTCAGCGCTTGGCGATGATGTACACCGCGTGCACGATGCCTGGAATGTAGCCGCACAGGGTCAGCAGGATGTTCAGCCAGAACGCGCCGCCGAAGCCCACTTGCAGGAACACACCCAGTGGCGGCAGCAGAATGGCGATGATGATACGAATGAAATCCATGGGTCAGCTCCAGAAAAATCGGCTCGTGCGAGCCGTGTAGCTAATCGACCTTGAGCGTTCGTGAGGGTTCAGTGGGATCTGGCGTTGGGCCATCTTCAGGCCAGAATTTCCAACCCGTGTTTTTGTACGATGCTCAATAACTTGAGCGCCATGCCGCTAGGTTGTTTCTCGCCAGATTCCCATTTTTTTACCGTGGAAGCGCTGGTGTTCAGGTAACGGGCGAACACCGGTTGGCTCACATGGTTGTTTTCACGAAGCTGCTTGATTTGTTCGGCCGGAATTTGTTCCGGGACGGCAGATAAGCATGCCTCGTCATATTCACGAAGCGTGGTTTTGCTGATGGCGCCGTTGGCATAAAGCGCTTTGGCGGAGTGGTGAATGGACTCAAACGCCGCACTTTTATATTTCTTGGTCATGATGTATCTCCACAAACTCTCTGATTTCCAGCATCCGCTGAATTGGCCAAACGCCTCCCTTAACTCCGAGTCACAGATCCAGGCCTTGCTGGCCGCTTCGGCAAACTTGCGCGTTTTGAACAACCTGAGTCTCATGGATATCCCTTCCCACAAACATACCACCCAGTGGTATAGATTAGAAGTAACGCGCGCAGCGCCCCGTCGGCAGTCCTTGCCGAGGCTCGTTAAAAAACCATTGTTTTCGCAGAGACTCAATCAACCTTTTCAATCCAAACATGACGGACAAAAAAACGCCCCCAGCCGAAAAAATCAGGCTGGAGGCGCCGCGTAGGCCGCGAGACGGTTCAGTAAATCGGTGTTTAAACGGCGATGCCCTTGCGGCAGTGCAGCTGCGCGGTGCGCACGCGCGAGAAAGCGCGGGCCAGGCGCAGGAGCATTTCATCGATGTTGCTTTTGCTTACCGTCAGGGCCGGCGTGAAGCGCAGGCAGTTCGGTTGCGGGGCGTTAATGATCAGGCCTTCATGCAAGGCAGCTTTTACGACAGCATCCGCAGAATCATCCGACAGCGTCAGCCCCCACATCAGGCCATGGCCACGCAATTGGCCGTGGTCGTAGCGATAAGCCAGACGGGCGAGGCCCTCGCCAAGGTAGAAACCGGCGTCACGCACCTGCTCCAGAAAGCCATGCTCCAGCACCGTATCAAGCACGGCCACCCCGGCCGACGCCATCAGCGCATTGCCATGATGGGTGCCGTCCAACTCGCCCACTTCAAAGCAACAGGCTTTGCCGCGTGCCAGCAACGCCGCGAGGGGGACGCCGCCGCCCAGGCCTTTGCCGAGGGTAATGATGTCGGCACGTACGCCGTACTGTTGTTCGGCAAGCAGGCTGCCGCAGCGGCCGATCCCCGTCTGTACCTCGTCGAGGATCAGCAAGATCCCCAATTCCCGGCACAGCCGCTCGACGCCTTTCAGATAATGCTCCGTCGCAGGAACCACCCCGGCTTCGCTCTGGATCGGCTCTAGCATGATGGCGACGGTCTGCGCATCAACGGCGGCATGCAGGGCTGCCAAGTCGTTGAACGGTACATGGCTGAAGCCCGCCAACTGCGGTTCAAACCGGTTGGCGACAGCGCCCGCCGAGGCGGCCAACGCCGCAAAGCTGTGGCCGTGGCAACCGCCGCTCGCGCCGATGATGCGGTAGGCGCCGCCACGGTGCAGTTGGCCCCATTTGCGCGCCAGCTTGATCGCTGCTTCGCAGGCCTGCGCGCCACTGTTGAGCAGGTACGCCTGGTCGCTGCCGGTGCGATGGCATAGGCGGTCGACGAGGTTGAGCTGGGTGCGGTTATGCAGGCCTTTGCCTGGGTTGATCAGCGCCTGGGCCTGGTCGGCCAACGCTTCGATCAGCACCTGCGGGCTGTGGCCGAGGCTGTTGGCGGCGCTGCCCTGGCTGAAGTCCAGGTAGGCGCGCTCGTCACTGTCCCACAGCCAAGAGCCTTGGCCACGAACGAAGACTTGAGGCGGACGGACCACCGTGGGCATCAAGGATTCGCTGCAAAGACTGCCGCCTGGGGCATCCAGGATCAGGTCGTCCAGGCTCGGTGCCGGGCGACGCCTAGTGAACAGGTTCACAGGTCACCGCCGTTGGCAACCGGACCTTGGTCGGCATGCGCCCTGTAAGCGGGGTGAAGATTGTTTGCCTTGCCTATGTAAACGCTTTCAACATGCGCGCTGTTCATTGCCCGATCCGGCCCTGTAAGCCCTGCGAATAGGCGCTAGACTAGGCGTCTCGGCGGGCGGCAGCCATTTCGTTTTTCCAGCATTTTCGATAAGTAAGCCTTATGGATTTCAAGCAACTGCGTTATTTCGTCGCGGTGTACGAGGAAGGCCACGTCGGCCGTGCCGCGGAGCGTCTGTCGATCTCCCAGCCGGCACTGTCCCAGCAGATCCGCCAGCTGGAACAGAACCTGGATGTGAGCCTGTTCGAGCGCAGCAGCAAGCGCCTGTTGCCGACGCTGGCGGCTCACACCTTGTACAACCACGCGCTGCCATTGATTGACGGGATGCAGCAGGCCGTCGAAGCGTTGCGTAATTTCAAGGGCCAGGCGATGCGCACCCTGGCCATCGGCGTGCTGCAAACCGTGCACACCAGCCTGGTACCGCAAATGCTTGAACGCGTGCGCAAAGCCCAGCCGCATCTGGTGGTACAGATCTATGAATTGACAGGGATTGAGATCGAGCGGCGCTTGCTCAATGGTTCGCTGGACATTGGTATCAGCTACCTGCCGCCACGCCAGCCGGGACTGCACGGCGTTTTGTTGTATGAAGATGAGCTGAAGGTCGTCATTCCCGAGGACCATGCTCTGCGCGAATTCAAGAAAGTCTCGCTGAAACAGGCGGCAGAACTGCCGATGCTGCTGTTGGGCGAAGAATTCCAGGTCCGGCAGATCTGGCAGGGCCAGTTGGCCAACCTTGGTCGTCGTCCGCAAGTGCAGGCGGAGCTCAACACCATGGTGGGGATTCTCGACAGCTTGCCTCACACGAAGCTGGCGACCGTGTTGCCAGGACGTTCCCAGGACGAACACAACAGCCAGTCGCTGCTGTGGAAACCCTTGAGTGAACCGAGGGTGCCGCTGAAAGTGGGCTTGGTGTGCCGCGATGTGCAACGCCAGCAGGCGACGGTGGCGTTGCTGCGCACCTTGCTGGAAGACGTGATGAACGCCCCGCACGCGCCCGCCTGACTTTTTCGCAGGCCAAAGAAAACCCCGCCGAAGCGGGGCTTTGCAGACTGTTTCCCTGACATCCATTTCACTCCGCCTTCCTGGCAGAATCCTACGTGTCCGTGTTGTTGCTTTGCGCTTCCTGCGCGACGTCCATGTGAAGTAGATTATCGATGGATCCAATCTTGCGATAGAGGACGAATAGCAGCACGTCATGTAAGAGAATGCTTACACGCCCTCCTATCCCTTAGAACAGGGCTTCATCCAGCAAAAACAATGATTCACTACCGGCTTTTACCGACGCACTCAGCGATTGGATGCGTGGCAGCAGGCGCGCAAAGTAGAAGCGCGCGGTGCCCAGTTTGCTGGCATAGAAATCTTCTTCAGCCTCCTTGCCTAATGCTGCCTTGGCCATGCGTGCCCACATGTAGGCGTAGGCCATGTAGCCAAAGGCGTGCAAATACTCCACCGACGCCGCGCCGATCTCATTCGGGTTGGTCTTGGCGCGGTCCAGTACCCAGGCGGTCAATTCGTCCAGGTTATCCACTGCCGCAGCCAGCGGTGTGGTGAATTCAGCCAGCTCGACACCCGCCGAGGCGATGAACGCGCGGATCTCGTCGGCGAACAAGGTGTAGAACGCGCCGCCGCTGCCAACGATCTTGCGCCCCATGAGGTCCAGCGCCTGGATGCCATTGGTGCCTTCATAGATCTGGGTAATGCGCACGTCGCGCACCAGTTGCTCCTGGCCCCACTCGCGAATGTAGCCGTGGCCGCCGAAGACTTGCTGGCCCAACACGGTGGTTTCCAGGCCCAGATCGCTGAGGAACGCCTTGGCCACCGGGGTCAACAGCGCCACCAGGTTGTCCGCGCGCTCGCGCGCAGCGGCATCTTCGCTGAACTTGGCGATGTCCAGTTGCGTCGCCACGTAGGTGGAAAACGCACGCCCGCCTTCATTTGCCGCCTTCATGGTCAGCAGCATGCGACGCACGTCCGGGTGCACGATGATCGGGTCGGCCATCTTATCCTTGGCCTGGGCGCCGGTCGGCGCACGGCTTTGCAGGCGGTCGCGGGCGTATTCAATTGCGTTCTGGTAGGAGCGCTCACCGGACGCCAAGCCCTGGATGCCCACACCCAGACGCTCGTAGTTCATCATGGTGAACATCGCCGCCAACCCACGGTTCGGCTCGCCCACCAGGTAACCCACGGCTTCGTCGAAGTTCATTACACAGGTAGCCGATGCCTGGATCCCCATCTTGTGTTCGATGGACCCGCAGCTCACCGCGTTACGCGCGCCCAGGCTGCCGTCGGCGTTCACCATGAACTTAGGCACCAGGAACAGCGAGATGCCCTTGGGGCCTGCCGGTGCGTCCGGCAGCTTGGCCAGCACCAGGTGGATGATGTTGTCGGTAAGGTCGTGCTCGCCACCGGTGATAAAGATTTTGGTGCCGCTGACTTTGTAGGAACCGTCCGCCTGTGGCTCGGCCTTGGTGCGGATCATCCCCAGGTCCGTGCCGGCGTGGGCCTCGGTCAGGCACATGGAGCCGGCCCACTCCCCGGAGTACATCTTCGGCAGGTAGGCGGCCTTGAGTTCATCGCTGGCGTGGGTCGCGATCGACACACAGGCGCCGGAGGTCAACATCGGGTACAGGCCGAACGCCAGGCTCGACGAGTTGATCATCTCTTCGACCTGGGCCGACACCGCCTTGGGCATGCCCATGCCACCAAAGGCAGGATCGCCGCCTACTCCAACCCAGCCGCCTTCAGCGTAGGTCTTGTAGGCCTGTGGAAAACCGTCCGGGGTAAACACCGCGGTGTTGTCCCAGCGGCATCCTTGTTCATCGCCGCCGCGGCTGAGCGGGGCGATGGACTTGGCGGTGACTTTGCCGGCTTCTTCGAGGATCGCCTCTACGGTTTCGGCGTCAACGGTGTCTGCCAATGCCGGCAATTGGGCCCAGGTGTTGGCGACCTCAAAGACTTCGTTGAGGACGAAGCGCATATCACGCAGCGGCGCTTTGTAATCAGCCATGGCAAACCTCGTGAGAACGTGAAAAATGATTCGGTAGGATCGGTTTTACAGGCTCCGAGTGTACCCGAACAACTTTTCAGACACATAGGGTCCGTTCGTGACCAGCAAGTATTTATAAGTCACATGAAATTACTGTAGGAGCGAGCTTGCTCGCGAAAAACGCCAACGATAACGCCTGCATTCTGGATGATCGCGGTGTCTGGGAGTTCTTCGCGAGCAAGCTCGCTCCTACAGGCCAAACAACTCCGCAGGCAGACTCATCAGGCATTCGCTGCCCGCCTCCACCGCCGCGCGGTGGGTGGCGGTACGCGGCAGCAGGCGCTTGAAGTAGAAATCGCAGGTCGCCAGCTTGGCCTTGGCGAAGTCGGCGTCGGGCTGCTCAAGGGCCGCCAGCGCCATGCGCAGCCACAGGTAAGCGAGCACAACGTAGCCGCTGTACATCAAGTAATCCACAGCGGCGGCGCCGACTTCATCGGGGTTTTTCATCGCCGCCATGCCCACGCGGGTGGTCAGCTCGCCCCATTCGCGGTTCAGTTGATCGAGCTGCGCCACATGGGCCTTGAATTGCGGGTGCTCGGCGTTCGCGGCACAGAATTTGTGTACGATTTTGGTAAACCCACGCAGCAGCTTGCCCTGGCTGCCCAGCACCTTGCGCCCCAGCAGGTCGAGGGCCTGGATGCCGTTGGTGCCCTCATAGATCGGCGCAATCCGCGCATCGCGGGCCAGTTGCTCCATACCCCATTCGCGGATGTAACCGTGGCCGCCGAACACTTGCATGCCATGGTTGGTGACCTCCAGCCCGGTGTCGGTCATGAAGGCTTTGCAGATCGGCGTGAGGAACGCCAACAGGTCTTCGGCGTCCTGACGTTGCCCGGCGTCGTTGCTCAGGTGCGCCGTGTCGAGCAATTGCGCGGTGAAGTAGGCCAGCGCGCGGTTGCCTTCGTTAAAGGCTTTCATGGTCAGCAACATGCGACGTACATCGGCGTGCACGATGATCGGGTCGGCGGCTTTCTCCGGGGCCTTGGCGCCGGTCAGCGAGCGCATTTGCAGGCGGTCGTTGGCATATTTGATCGCGCCCTGGAAACTCGCCTCGCCGTTACACAGGCCCTGCATGCCAGTGCCCAGGCGCGCGTGGTTCATCATGGTGAACATGCAGTTCAGGCCTTTGTTCGCCTCGCCAATCAGAAAGCCCCTGGCGCCGTCGAAGTTCAGCACGCAGGTGGCCGAGCCCTTGATGCCCATTTTGTGTTCGATGGAACCGCAGTGCACCGCGTTGCGCGCGCCGGAGTCCGCATGGAACTTGGGCACGATGAATAACGAGATGCCCTTGGTGCCCGCCGGCGCATCCGGCAGCTTGGCCAGCACCAGGTGGATGATATTGGCGCTCATGTCGTGTTCGCCGGCCGAGATGAAGATCTTGCTGCCGGTGATGGCATAGCTGCCGTCCGCCTGGGGCACGGCGCGGGTCTTGATCAGGCCCAGGTCGGTGCCGCAATGGGCTTCGGTGAGGCACATGGTGCCGGTCCATTCGCCGGCGGTGAGTTTGCCCAGGTAGGTGTCTTTCTGCTCGGCGGTGCCATGGGCGTGGATCGCCGACATCGCGCCGTGGGTCAGCCCTGGGTACATGCCCCAGGAGGTGTTGCTGGAGCCGATCATTTCGCTGAGCACCAGGCCCAGTGATTGCGGTAAACCCTGGCCACCGTAGGCCGGGTCCGCCGCCACGCCATGCCAACCACCCTCGACGTATTGGGCAAACGCCTGCTTGAACCCCTTGGGTGTGGTCACCACGCCATTGTCGAAATGGCAGCCTTCCTCATCACCGCTGCGGTTGAGCGGCGCGAGCACGTTTTCGCAGAATTTCGCGCCTTCGTCGAGGATCGCATTGACCATGTCCGGGCTCGCGTCGGTCGCGCCCAGCGCAGCGTAATGGCCGTGGAAATCAAACACGTTGTCGATCAGAAAGCGCATGTCGCGAAGGGGAGCTTTGTACTCAGGCATGGCAATGTCTCCGTCAGCAGATGGTTCCAACCTACCGTCAGCCATCGCCTTGGACAATCATCGTAGAACCCCTGAATACACCGCCATCACTCAACCGGCAGCGCGCTCCATGCGCACTGCGCCACGGCGGGTCTGCCCGGCCGCAACCACGCAGTTGCGCCCGGCGCCCTTGGCGGCATACAGCGCCTGGTCGGCGGATTTGAGCACTTCCTCGGGCGTGCGCTGCTCGGCTTGGCGCTCGGCCACGCCGATACTGATGGTCACCGAGACACTGGAAGCGCCGCTGCCCGAGCGACGCTGACGGCCCTGTTGATCGTCTTGGGGGCGGTCCATGTTGCGCAATTTGATGTCGTAATCGGCGATGATCTCGCGGATCTCCTCCAGGTGCGGCATGCACTCTTCCACCGTCTTGCCGGCGAACACCACGGCGAACTCTTCACCGCCGTAGCGATATGCTCGCCCACCGCCGTTGACCTTGGACAGCTTGCTCGCCACCAGGCGCAACACCTGGTCGCCTACATCGTGGCCGTGGGTGTCGTTGAAGCGCTTGAAGTGGTCGACGTCGCTCATCGCCAGCACATAGTTGCGCCCCAGCCGCTGCATGCGCTCATTCAATGCGCGACGTCCCGGCAAGCCGGTCAGTTCATCGCGGAACGCCATCTGGTAAGCCTCGTGGGCCACACCGGCGGCAATCATCAGCATGACCTGGCTGCACATGATGTTCAGGGTGAACGGCAGGATGAACGTCTGCGGCAACATCCAGAACATACCCAGCAAACCCACCAGTTGCGCCGCGTGCAGCGGGCGCGGCTGGTACCAGTACTGCGCGGCCAGGGTCAGGAAACCAATCAGGAACATCGGGTACGACAACTGGATCAGGCTCATCCAGGCGCCATGCAGCACCGGCCAGCGAATCTCCGCCAGCCAATTCAGCACGCCCAGGGGATAACTTTGTTCCAGCGCCAGCGCGACGCTGCCGATTGCCAGCAACACCGCGCCACGGGCGACGAAGTCACGAAACAGGTGGGTTTTCTCCTGCCACAGCGCGTAAATGCTGAACAGCAACGGCAGCAGCAGACAGCACAAATGGAACACCACCGCCGCGTCTTCGCGCACGCGGCCGTGGTCGCGGTAGAAATCGGTCTGGGTATCGAGCAGGTAGTAGGCGATATACACCGTGATCATCAGGAACAGCTCACGCTGACGACGGTACACCGCGCAATACGAACCGCCGAGCAACAGCACCAGGGTCGGCAGCACATTGAACAGAGAGGTGAAGAAGACGTTGAGGTCCTTGACGTAGGCAGCCGAAAGCCCGGCCAGCAAGAGCAGCAACGAAGGGAGAAAATGACTGAACCGTACAGCGGACACGCGCGACAAGGGTAAAACTCCGACCCGCAAACAAATGATGGCACTATGCCTTTACCCTGACAGTTAAGCACAACCTGACGGGCATGTATCACATTGCCATTACTGTAACGGCAGCCGCCCGCAATCCCTGAGCGCCGTAGTGCGGTTTTTTACCGCGCATAAAAAAACCGCCGCGCCCCAAGGGACGTGGCGGTTTTCACGTGACGCGGTAAGGCTTAGTAAGCCAGGCCGAAGTCTTCTTCTTTCATGTCCATCAGGTTACCTGCGCCCGAGAGCATGGTCGCGACGTGAGTGCGGGTACGCGGCAGGATGCGCTGGAAGTAGAAGCGCGCGGTTTGCAGCTTGGCGGTGTAGAACGCCTCTTCGCTGGTGCCAGCCGCCAGTTTCTCGGCCGCCAGGCGCGCCATGTCGGCCCAGAAGTAAGCCAGGCACGCGTAACCGGAGTACATCAGGTAATCCACCGAAGCGGCACCGACTTCTTCACGGTCTTTCATCGCGGCCGTGCCGACCTTCATGGTCAACTCGCCCCACTCTTTGTTCAGTACGGCCAGCGGTGTGACGAACTCCTGGACCGCCTCGACGCCTTCGTTGGCCTGGCAGAACTTGTGCACGATCTTGGTAAAGCCCTTGAGCGCTTCGCCCTGGGTCATCAGCACTTTACGGCCCAGCAGGTCCAGGGCCTGGATGCCGGTGGTGCCCTCGTACAGCATCGAAATGCGGCTGTCGCGAACGTTCTGCTCCATGCCCCACTCGGCGATGAAACCGTGACCGCCGTAGATCTGCACACCGTGGTTGGCCGATTCAAAACCGACTTCGGTCATGAATGCCTTGGCGATCGGGGTCATGAAGGCCAGCAGGCCGTCGGCCTGTTTCTTGGCTTCGTCGTCGGTGCCGTACTTGACGATGTCCACTTGCTTGGCGGTGAAGTACACCATCGCACGGTTGCCTTCGGCGAAGGCTTTCATGGTCAGCAGCATGCGGCGCACGTCAGGGTGCACGATGATCGGGTCGGCGGCCTTCTCCGGCGCTTTCGGGCCAGTCAGGGAGCGCATCTGCAGGCGGTCGCGAGCGTACTTCAGGCCGCCCTGGAAGCCGATCTCGGCGTGGGCCAGGCCTTGCAGCGCGGTGCCCAGGCGAGCGGTGTTCATAAAGGTGAACATGCAGTTCAGGCCTTTGTTCGCCGGGCCGATCAGGAAACCGGTGGCCGCGTCGAAGTTCATCACGCACGTAGCGTTGCCGTGGATGCCCATCTTGTGTTCCAACGAGCCGCAGGTCACCGCGTTGCGCGCGCCGATCGAGCCATCGGCGTTCGGCAGGAACTTGGGCACGATAAACAGCGAAATGCCTTTGGTGCCAGCCGGTGCATCCGGCAGGCGGGCCAGGACGATGTGGACGATGTTATCGGCCATGTCGTGCTCACCGGCCGAGATGAAGATCTTGGTGCCGGAGACTTTGTAGGAACCATCAGCCTGAGGCTCGGCCTTGGTGCGCAGCATGCCCAGGTCGGTGCCGCAGTGCGGCTCGGTCAGGCACATGGTGCCGGTCCACTCGCCCGACACCAGTTTGGTCAGGTAGGCGTCTTGCTGCTCGGGCGTGCCGTGCTCGGAGATGGTATTCATCGCGCCGTGCGACAGGCCTGGGTACATGCCCCACGACCAGTTGGCTTCGCCGACCATTTCGCTCACCGCCAGACCCAGGGATTCCGGCAGGCCTTGGCCACCGTGCTCCACGTCGTGGGCCAGGCTTGGCCAGCCGCCTTCGACGAACTGTTTGTAGGCTTCCTTGAAACCTGTAGGGGTCTTAACGCCTGACTCGCTCCAGGTGCACCCTTCGATGTCGCCCACACGGTTCAGCGGTGCCAGTACCTGCTCACAGAACTTGGCGCCCTCTTCAAGGATGGCGTCAACCATGTCCGGCGTAGCGTCCTGGCAAGCCGGCAGGCTCTGATAGTGCGCTTCATAGCCAAGCAGTTCGTCACGAACGAAGCGAATATCACGCAAGGGGGCCTTGTAGTCAGGCATAGCGATAAACCTCTGCTGATGTATCTGGGATGGACAACCGCGTGGATGTGTGGAGGCGGTCAAACAGGTGTTTGAAACATACGTTTACGTCCTGGGGATGTCAAGCGTCGTTCGGGTGCCGTTTGTCCTGATGTGGGTCAACATCAGACACGGCAAGGCCTGCGGCAAGACGCCACGTCTTTGGCAAGTGTAGAGGTGCGGGGAGGCGAAGCAGGTCAAAGGTGGGAGCTGGCTTGCCTGCGATGCGGGCGCTGCGGTGTATCAGGCAAAGCGAGGTGATTCGATCGCAGGCAAGCCAGCCCCCACAGAAAGCAGAGCCGGCATGCGCGGAGACGAGGAACTAAGCGTAGGTATCGATGAAAGTGCCGAGCATTTCATCCGCAGCCTTGGCCACTTTGACGCCCAGCGCCACCTCAAATTTGCCTTCGGCCAGCTCCACCATATTGCTCGCGGAATTGGTCGGCTGGCCGCGATTGACCGCCTGCAAGCGATCACTCTGGGCGTCCGAGGGTTGGCTGGTGGCGGCACTGGCGATCTTGCCGGCGGCCTGGTCGACACGGCTCTGCCCGGACGCAATGGTATTCAGGCCTGAGTAAAACGCGCTGCTGCCAGAGATATCCATGGCTTGAACCTGCTTTCAGAGAATCGTGAACGATGATTGAAACAGAGATAGTGGCAAAACGCCCGACAAAAACACTAATGGCACAATGCCCGACGATAGCCAAAATCAGTCAAGCAGATCCAACTGCAGGTAGTGCGCCACGGCCTCAGCCCCGGCGTGCTTGATTCTTGGTACACGCCCCAGACAGGGCGCAGGCAACCGTTCGGCCAGGGTGGCGAGGTTTTCTTCCAGACGGGAGGTCTTGGGGTCGATGATATTGGCCACCCACCCGGCCAACGGCAAACCGTCCCGCGCAATGGCTTCGGCAGTGAGCAGGGCATGACTGATGCAACCCAGGCGCACGCCCACCACCAGGATCACCGGCAGTTTCAGCGCCATGGCCAGGTCTGACATATTCGCCTGGTCGGCCAGGGGCACACGCCAACCGCCTGCGCCTTCGATCAAGGTGAAATCCGCGTTCAAGGCCAGGACCTGCTGCATGGGTTTCAACAAGGACTGCACCGTAAGCGAGACCCCCGCCTCCCGCGCCGCCAGATGGGGGGCGATGGCCGGTTCGAACGCCACCGGGTTCACGTCGGCGTAATTCAGGGGCAACGTACATTCGGCCAATAACGCCAGCGCATCGGCGTTGCGCAAGCCTTTGGGCGTGACCTCGCAACCGGAAGCGACGGGCTTGCCGGCGGCGGTGCTGCGGCCGGCGTGCCGCGCCGCGTGCAGCAAGCCGGCGGCGATGGTGGTCTTGCCGACATCGGTGTCGGTACCGGTGATGAAATAAGCGGCGCTCATAGAGGTTTCTCCAGTACGGCATACACCACTTGGTAAGTCGCCGGCAGGCCCTGGGCCTCGCGGAACTGCTCATACGCTTGCACCAGCGCAGCAATCCGCGCACGCCCCGTCAACCCGCCCGGTCGGCCGGGGTTGAGGTTATGCGCGCCCAACGCTTTCAATTCATGGGTCAGGCTGCGCACATCAGGGTAATGCAGCACGTGGGGGCGACGCTCCAGGCTCACCACCCGCAGGCCGCTGGCTGCGCACCGTTGCTGGTAAGCCTCGAAGGTGCGAAAGCGATTGACGTGAACCAGGCCATCCGCCGCGCGCCAGCTTTCGCGCAGCTCGTGCAAGGTGCCCACGCACAGGCTGGCGAAGGCCAGCACACCGCCCGGCTGCAACACGCGATGAGCCTCGCTGAGCACCGCCTCGAAGTTCGCGCACCATTGCACTGCAAGGGAGGAAAAAAGCAGCTGCAAGCTTTCAGCCTTAAGCGGCAAGCGCTCTGCGTCACCTGCGATGAAGTGCTCGGCGCCACCCAACGGGCGTGCGTGGTTGAGCATACCTTCGGCGATATCCAGTGCGACGCCTTGGCTGTCGGAAAAGCGTTCGGCCAGCACGCGGCTGAAATACCCGGTGCCGCAGCCCATATCCAGCCAGCGTTGCGGCGCGAGACCTGCTGGCAAGCGCGCCAGTAATTGGTTGCCCACCGCCCGCTGCAACTCGGCGACGCTGTCGTAACTGGCGGCGGCACGGGAAAAGGACGCCGCCACCTGGCGCTTGTCCGGCAAGGCACCCGGAAGCGGGGGGTGGGATAAATCAGTCATCGACGCACTCATGCAAAAAAGCCTGGATGGCCCCCGCTACACCGTGGGGGTCTTCCAGAAGAAAAGCGTGGCCGGCCTGTTCAATCAGGCCGATTTCAACATCGGGGAGCAGGGCCAGCAATGCGCCGGCGGCTTCGGCAGGTACCAACTCGTCCAGACCTGCAAACAGGTGCAACTGCGGGCCGCGATACACCAGCAGAGCGTCGCGGGTATCGAGTTGGGCGAGCAGCTCAAGCCCCGCCATCAGGCGCGTGGAAGACGTATTCGGCGCCCCGCTGACCAACAGCCGCGCCAGGCCGCGCGGGTCTTCGGCACCCTTGGCACATAAAAGTCCGAAGCGCTTGAGGGTGACCTGGGAGTCGGCATGGCATCCGGCGAGAAACGCATCGAAGGTCTCGGCCGGCATCGCATTCGGCCAGCCATCATGGGCGACAAAACACGGGTTGCTCGCCAGGGTCAGCAGGCCGCAGCAACGTTCGCCGCGCCGTGCCGCCAGCTCCGCGGCCAGCATGCCGCCCAGGGACCAGCCGCCCAGCCAGGCGTTGTCCGGCAGCGTGGCGTCGAGCTCGTCGAGCCATTCATTAAGGTCGCTGGAGTCAAGCACGGGCAACGGTTCGATCTGCACCTGCAGGTGCTCGTCCAAACCCTGCAGTGCGGCGGCCAACGGCTCCAATGGCGATACACCCAGGCCCCAGCCGGGCAGCAATACCAGTCGATCACGCATGGGCAGGCTCCAGGCGGAAACAGTCTTCCAATGCGCTTAACAATAGCTGCACCTGCGCCGCGCTGTGGGCCGCCGTCAATGTCACGCGTAGACGCGCGCTGCCGGCCGGCACCGTGGGCGGGCGGATCGCGGTCACCATCAGGCCGCGCTCGCGCAGCCTCCGGGACAGGCGCATGGCCCTGGCACTGTCGCCGATCAGGATCGGCTGGATCGGCGTGAAGCTGTCCATCAACTCCAGGCCCAACTGCTCGGCGCCTTGGCGAAATTGACGGATCAGCATGTTCAGGTGTTCGCGCCGCCAATGCTCGCTGCGCAACAGTTCCAGGCTTTTCAGGGTGGCGCAGGCCAGGGCCGGCGGTTGGCTGGTGGTGTAGATATACGGCCGCGCGAACTGGATCAGGCTTTCGATCAGCTCTTCACTGCCCGCCACAAAGGCCCCGGCCGTACCAAACGCTTTGCCGAGGGTGCCGACCAGTACCGGCACATCCTCCTGGCTCAGGCCGAAATGCTCGACGATACCGCCACCATTGGCGCCCAGGGGCCCGAAACCGTGGGCGTCATCCACCATCAACCAGGCGCCTTTGGCCTTGGTTTCACGGGCCAGCGCGGGCAAGTCGGCCAGATCGCCGTCCATGCTGAACACGCCATCGGTGACCACCAGCGTATTGCCGGTGGCCTTTTCAAGGCGCTTGACGAGGCTGTCGGCGTCGTTATGCAGGTAGCGACTGAAGCGCGCACCGGACAGCAAGCCCGCATCCAGCAGCGAGGCATGGTTAAGACGGTCTTCCAGCACGGTGTCGCCCTGCCCCACCAGCGCCGTGACCGCGCCAAGGTTGGCCATGTAGCCGGTGGTAAACAGCAGCGCGCGCGGGCGACCGGTCAAGTCAGCCAGGGCTTCTTCCAGTTCATGGTGCGGCGTGGCATGGCCGACCACCAGGTGCGAAGCACCACCGCCTACGCCCCAACGGGACGCACCGGCGCGCCAGGCTTCGATCACCTGCGGGTGATTGGCCAGGCCCAGGTAATCGTTGTTGCAGAACGCCAGCAACGGCTGTCCGTCGACCACCACTTGCGGGCCTTGGGGGCTTTGCAGCAGTGGGCGTTGGCGATAAAGGTGTTCGGCACGGCGGGCAGCGAGGCGCGCGGCGAGATCGAAAGACATGCTGGCCTCGGTTTACGGTCAAAAATGTGGGAGCTGGCTTGCCTGCGATGACGACGGCACATTCACCAGCAATGTGCCTGACAGACCGCTATCGCAGGCAAGCCAGCTCCCACATTTGGATTGCATTTCAATCAAACAGCGGCGTTGTAGAACTGCTCGCTGCTTTTCTGTTCGACCAACGCCTGTTCGATCGCCGCCTGGTGCACTTCATCGGCGTGCTCTTCGCGCGCTTCCGGCAGGATCCCCAGGCGCGCGAACAGTTGCATGTCCTTGTCGGCCTGCGGGTTGGAGGTAGTCAGCAGCTTGTCGCCGTAGAAGATCGAGTTGGCACCGGCAAAAAACGCCAAGGCCTGCATCTGCTCGTTCATCGCCTCACGGCCGGCCGACAGGCGCACATGGGATTTGGGCATCAGGATGCGCGCCACGGCGAGCATGCGAATGAAGTCGAACGGGTCGATATCCTCGGCGTTTTCCAGCGGCGTGCCGGCGACCTTCACCAGCATGTTGATCGGCACCGACTCTGGATGCTCCGGCAGGTTGGCCAACTGGATCAGCAAGTTGGCGCGGTCGTCGAGGGACTCGCCCATGCCGAGGATGCCGCCCGAGCAGATCTTCATCCCCGAGTCACGCACATAGGCCAGGGTTTGCAGGCGCTCGCCATAGGTGCGGGTAGTGATGATCGAGCCGTAGAACTCCGGCGAGGTATCAAGGTTGTGGTTGTAGTAGTCGAGGCCGGCCTGGGCCAGGGCTTCGGTCTGGTCCTGATCGAGACGGCCGAGGGTCATGCAGGTTTCCAGGCCCATGGCCTTCACGCCTTTGACCATTTCCAGCACGTAGGGCATGTCTTTGGCCGACGGGTGTTTCCAGGCGGCGCCCATGCAGAAGCGGGTCGAACCGATGGCCTTGGCGCGAGCCGCCTCTTCGAGGACCTTCTGCACCTCCATCAGTTTTTCTTTTTCCAGGCCGGTGTTGTAGTGGCCCGACTGCGGACAATATTTGCAATCTTCCGGGCAGGCGCCGGTTTTGATCGAGAGCAGCGTCGACACTTGCACACGATTAGCGTCGAAATGCGCGCGGTGCACGGTCTGCGCCTGGAACAACAGGTCGTTGAACGGCTGTACGAACAGCGCTTTGACTTCTGCAAGAGACCAATCGTGACGCAACGTGGCGGTGGTGCTGGCGCTCATGGGCGATTCCTTGATTATGCTTGGGCAAGCGCTGTGGGCAGGGCAATACCCACAGGCACGACACGGATGCTCGGCATATTTAAGGAAGATTCATGCGCTGTCAACCCAGCAACAAACACCAGGTTTACATATGGTTAAAAAACATACAGACCTGTTTAATCTGCGATGAAACGACAGAGTCCGCTCATTGTGTGTGCAACGTCTGCGAAACGGAGCTGCCGTGGTTGCTGGAGCACTGCGACCTGTGCGCCCTGCCCTTGCCCATGGAGGGTTTGATCTGCGGCCAATGTCAGAAACAACCGCCTGCCTTTAAACAGGCGGTCGCGCCTTGGACCTACAGCTTCCCTGTCGACAGCCTGATCAGCCGCTTCAAACACCAGGCCCGCTGGCCCCTCGGGCAGATGCTTGCGCGGCTGTTGGCGCACCACCTGCAACACCGCTTCGACAACACCGAGCTCCCGCGGCCCGATTGCCTGCTGCCCGTGCCTATGGCCCGCAAACGCCTGCGCGAACGCGGCTATAACCAAGCCGCGATGCTGGCGCGCTGGCTCAGCAGCGACCTGAACATTGCCTGCGATGAGCACCTGTTGTTACGCCCCCAGGAAACCGTCGCCCAGCAAGCCCTCGATGCCAAGACCCGCAAGCGCAACCTGCTCGGCGCCTTCGCCCTGGCGCCAGACGCCCAGGTGCAGGGGCGTCACTTCGCCCTGGTCGACGACGTACTCACCACGGGCGCCACCGCCCACAGCCTGGCGCGATTGTTGACCGATGCCGGCGCGCGACGGGTCGATGTGTACTGCCTGGCCCGCACGCCCAAACCGGGCCACTGACTTGACGCCAGCCACGCTTGCCCGCAACGTTCGGCTCATCCCATCCAAGCGTATCCACATGTCTCTGCCCACCCCGCTCAGCCAACACATCATTCGCCGCCCCCAGCGCATTGCCTTGCTGGGGCACATCGCCGAGCAGGGCTCCATCACCCGCGCCGCGAAAAGCGCAGGCTTGAGCTACAAGGCGGCCTGGGACGCCATCGACGAGCTGAACAATCTGGCGCAAAAGCCCCTTGTGCAACGCAGCGTCGGTGGCAAGGGCGGCGGCGGCGCCAAGCTGACGGCCGAGGGTGAGCGGGTGTTGCGTCTTTACCAGCGCCTGCAAGTGCTGCAGGCGCAGGTGCTGGGTTCCGACGAAGCGGCCAGCGATTTCAACCTGCTGGGCCGCTTGATGCTGCGTACCAGCGCGCGCAATCAGTTGCACGGCCAGGTCATCGCCATCGAGCAGCAAGGCCGCAACGATCTGGTCCGCCTGCAACTGGCGGGCGGGCTGACCCTGGATGCGCAGATTACCCACGACAGCACGCAGCGGCTGGAGCTGGAAACCGGCGTGGAAGTGGTCGCGCTGATCAAGGCCGGCTGGCTGGAACTGCTGGCCGCCGGGGACTTCGTAACAACTGGACACAATTGCATGAGCGGCACCGTCGACGCCATTCTCGACGCCGACGACGGCCCCAGCGAAGTCCGCATCGCCCTGCCCAATGGCCAGGTTCTCTGCGCGCTGGCGCAGCCCGACGCCCTCAAGACGATCGGTGCCGCCAGCGGCAAGGCGATCCAGGTGCAATTCGCGCCGAGCAATGTGCTGCTGGGAACACCGGTGTAAGCAGCCAGCTTCTTTTAACTGCAACAATTTCGTCACGCCCGCTCCTTAAGGTATCTGCAAAAACCGTCAAGGAGCCTGAGATGAGCCTATTAGAAGAAAGCCAAGCCACCGACCTCGAACAGATGGTCGGCCTCACCCGCCGCCGCTTCATCGGTGCCGGTGCCTTGTGCGGTGCCGCGATGTTCCTGGGCGGCAACCTGTTGACCCGCAGCGCCCTGGCCATCAATGCCGCCACTGCCAGCCCGCTGCTGGGCTTTACCAGCATCGCCGCCGCCACCAGCGACACCATCAGCCTGCCTCCGGGCTACAGCGCGTCGGTGCTGATCAGTTGGGGCCAACCGCTGAGCAAGAACGCGCCAGCCTTCGACCCGTCCGGCAACGGCACGGCGCAGGCCCAGGAACAGCAGTTCGGCGACAACAACGACGGCATGAGTCTGTTCCCCTTCCCCGGCGACGATAACCGCGCGCTGATGGCGATCAACAACGAATACACCAACTACCGCTACCTCTACGCCCACGGCGGCGCGCCGCAATCGGCCGAAGACGTGCGCAAGGCCCTGGCCAGCGAAGGCGTGTCCGTGATCGAAGTGCGGCGCCAGGGCGACACCTGGCAATTCGTCCAGAACTCGCGCTACAACCGCCGCATCCACGGCAACTC
The DNA here is from genome assembly GCF_001983175.1 of Pseudomonas cedrina subsp. cedrina. Taxonomy (GTDB): domain Bacteria; phylum Pseudomonadota; class Gammaproteobacteria; order Pseudomonadales; family Pseudomonadaceae; genus Aquipseudomonas; species Aquipseudomonas cedrina. The sequence goes on along the minus strand of NZ_MNPW01000010.1, from coordinate 183,300 downwards.
GCCGATCCGCCTCAGCGGCCCCGCTGCCGGCCATGAATGGCTGAAAACCAGCGCCGACAAATCCGGCAAGAAAGTCCTGGGCACCTTCCAGAACTGCGCCAACGGTAAAACGCCGTGGGGCACTTATTTGACGTGCGAAGAGAACTTCACCGACTGCTTCGGCAGCAGCAACCCACAACAAACCTTCGATGCCGGGCAGAAACGCTACGGCGCGGTTGCCGCCAGCAAAGACATCAACTGGCATCAACACGACCCGCGTTTCGACCTGGCCAAGAACCCCAACGAACTCAATCGCCACGGTTGGGTAGTGGAGATCGATCCGTTCGACCCGCAATCCACCCCGGCCAAGCGCACCGCCCTGGGCCGCTTCAAGCACGAAAACGCGGCGCTGGCCGAGACCCGCGACGGGCGCGCCGTGGTGTACATGGGCGATGATGAGCGCGGCGAGTTCATCTACAAGTTCGTCAGCCGCGACAAGATCAACCACAAGAACCCCAAGGCCAACAAAGACCTGCTCGACCATGGCACCTTGTACGTGGCGATCTTCGACGCGGGCGACGGCAATGCCGACCATCCCAAGGGCAAGGGCCAATGGGTCGAGTTGACCTTTGGCGAAAACGGCATCGACGCCAGCAACGGGTTCAACAGCCAGGCCGAAGTGCTGATCCACGCGCGCCTGGCCGCCAGCGTGGTGAAAGCCACCCGCATGGACCGCCCGGAATGGATCGTGGTCAGCCCCACCGATGGCCAGGTCTATTGCACCCTCACCAACAATGCCAAGCGCGGTGAAGACGGCCAGCCCGTCGGTGGCCCCAACCCCCGTGAGAAAAACGTCTACGGCCAGATCCTGCGCTGGAAGGCCGACGCCGATAACCACGGCGCCATGTCGTTCACTTGGGACCTGTTCGTGGTGGCCGGCAACCCTGGCGTGCACGCCGGAACGCCCAAGGGCGGTTCGTCGAACATCAACCCGCAGAACATGTTCAACAGCCCCGACGGCCTGGGTTTCGACAAGGCGGGGCGCTTGTGGATCCTTACCGACGGTGACTACAGCAACGCGGGCGATTTCGCGGGGATGGGCAATAACCAGATGCTCTGCGCCGACCCGAGCACTGGGGAAATCCGCCGCTTCATGGTCGGGCCGGTGGCCTGTGAAGTGACGGGCATCAGCTTTTCGCCGGACCAAAAGACGCTGTTCGTGGGCATTCAGCATCCGGGCGAAACCGGCGGTTCGACCTGGCCGGAGCATTTGCCCAATGGCAAGCCGCGTTCGTCGGTGATGGCGATTCGGCGGGATGATGGCGGGGTCGTCGGCGCCTGACAGGGCCTCATCGCAGGCAAGCCAGCTCCCACAGATGACCGTGTATATCCGGCAGGAACACGGTCGAATGTGAGAGCTGGCTTGCCTGCGATAGCGTCCGAACAGCCACCGCCGACCTATGCTGTTACCATACCCGGCCGGACGCGGCGACCTGCTGCGCGCAGGAGTTCGCATGGCCCATCCGTTTGAAACGCTCACCCCCGACTTGGTGCTCGATGCTGTCGAAAGTATCGGCTTCCTCAGCGATGCTCGCATCCTGGCGCTCAACAGCTACGAAAACCGCGTCTATCAAGTGGGCATCGAAGACGCCGAGCCGCTGATCGCCAAGTTCTATCGCCCGCAACGCTGGACCAACGAAGCCATCCTCGAAGAACACCGCTTCACCTTCGAACTGGCTGAATGCGAAGTGCCGGTGGTGGCGCCGCTCATCCACAACGGCGCGAGCCTGTTCGAACACGCCGGTTTCCGTTTCACCTTGTTCCCCCGCCGCGGCGGCCGCGCGCCGGAGCCGGGCAACCTCGATCAGCTTTACCGTCTCGGGCAATTGCTGGGCCGTTTGCATGCGGTGGGTTCGACCCGCCCGTTCGAACACCGCGAAGCCTTGGGGGTGAAGAACTTCGGTCATGACTCCCTCACCACGCTACTGGAAGGCAACTTCATTCCCAAGAGCCTGCTGCCGGCCTACGAGTCCGTGGCCCGCGACCTGCTCAAGCGTGTGGAAGAGGTGTACAAGGCCACGCCGCACAAGAACATCCGCATGCACGGCGACTGCCACCCCGGCAACATGATGTGCCGCGACGAAATGTTTCATATCGTCGACCTGGATGACTGCCGCATGGGCCCGGCGGTGCAGGACTTGTGGATGATGCTCGCCGGAGACCGCCAGGAATGCCTGGGCCAGTTGTCGGAATTGATGGATGGCTACCAGGAATTCCACGACTTCGATCCGCGTGAATTGGCGCTGATCGAACCGCTGCGCGCCCTGCGCCTGATGCACTACAGCGCCTGGCTGGCCCGACGCTGGGATGACCCGGCGTTCCCTCACAGCTTCCCATGGTTTGGCAGCGAGCGTTATTGGGGCGATCAGGTGCTGGCGTTGCGCGAACAGCTGTCGGCCCTGAATGAAGAGCCGCTGAAACTCTTCTGACTGCTTTTCTGTGGGAGCCGGCTTGCCCGCGATAGCATCACCTCGGTATGCCTGCACAACCGAGGCGCCTGCATCGCGGGCAAGCCCGGCTCCCACAGAAAGCAGATCCCATTGGTCGCCAAATATCCTTACAATCGCGCTTTGTTAGCTGCCCAAGCAAGGATTCCGCATGCAAGCCGCCAACCCCCGCAAGGGTTACATCCTGGGCCTGAGCGCCTATGTCATCTGGGGCCTGTTCCCGCTTTACTTCAAAGCCATCGCAAGCGTACCCGCCGCCGAAATCATCGTGCACCGGGTGCTCTGGTCGGCGCTGTTCGGCGGTTTGCTGCTGATGGTCTGGAAACACCCCGGCTGGTTCCGCGAGTTGCGCGACAACCCCAAGCGCCTGGCGATCCTGGCCCTGAGCGGTTCGTTGATCGCGGCTAACTGGTTGACCTATGTCTGGTCGGTAAACACCGGACGCATGCTGGAAGCGAGCCTGGGTTACTACATCAATCCACTGGTCAACGTCCTGCTGGGCATGCTGCTGCTCGGCGAGCGCCTGCGTCGCCTGCAATGGGTAGCCGTCGGGTTGGCCGCGGTGGGCGTGGCGCAACAAGTGTGGCAAGTCGGCAGCTTGCCATGGGTGTCGCTGGTGCTGGCGCTGACCTTTGGCTTCTATGGGCTGATCCGTAAACAGGCGCCGGTGAAGGCCCTGCCGGGGCTGGTGGTGGAAACCTGGATGCTGGTGCCGATTGCCGTGGCCTGGTTGCTGTTCAACCCGACGGCGCATAGCGCACAGCTGGAATTCTGGAGTACTTCCGAGGCTTGGTGGTTGGTAGCCGCAGGCCCGGTGACGCTGATCCCTCTGGTGTGTTTCAACGCTGCCGCGCGGCATTTGCCCTACACCGCACTGGGCTTCTTGCAGTACGTAGCGCCCACCCTGGTGCTGCTGGAAGCCGTGCTGCTGTTCGGCGAACACCTGGCGCCAAGCACGCTGACCGCCTTCGCCTTTATCTGGGCGGGCCTGGTGGTATACAGCGTGGATATCTGGCTGAGCGTGCGCAAACGCTGATCAAAAAACGCTCAAACCTCTGCAAGCCACAGCCTGCATGGCTTGCAGGCATCCACCCCAAGGTTATCCACAGGCCCATGCAAGATTTGCATGCATAACCGGGTAGGTGGGTTACTCCTCGTTGCGCAGTTCCACCATCAAGTCGTCCGCCAGGGTTTCCAGGGATTGCTGCAAGTCATCCAGGGATAATGTCGACGGCACCTGCAGCAAAGCTTCGGCGTTGAACAGCGGATCACCGCTCATCGGTGCCGGACGTACATCGGTACTCAAACGCTCCAGGTTGACGCCCTGCTTGCTTAACAGCGCAGTGATCTCTCGCACGATGCCGGCGCGGTCGTTGCCTACCAGCGTCATCACGATCGACTTGGACGCGGAGGCCTGGCCGCTGCTGCCCTCACCCACCAGCACGCGAATGCCGTGTGTGGATAAATCCTCCAGCGCACCCACCAACGCCTGACGGTTCTCGGCAGGCACACTGACACGCAGGATCCCGGCAAACTGCCCGGCCATATGCGCCATTCGGCTTTCCAGCCAGTTGCCACCGTGGGCGGCAATAACCTGCGCAATACGTTCAACCAGGCCGGGTTTGTCGGCGGCGATAATTGTGAGTACAAGATGGTCCATGGCGTTGCCCTCTGGAATTCAATCTACAAGGTGGACGCAGGCGCCCTCGAAAACAAATCGTGTACCATTTTTATATTTATCTGGAACAATCCAATAGTTTTTTGAGAACATCCGGTTCTCCGCTGTGACCGTACGACCAAAGTGGGTCGCTAAACGACGTATTTTAGTCTAATTTTCACAACCGCAAGTCATGATGTAGTATGCCAAACCGTGCACTACATAATGAAAATCCGAAACAGCGCATAAGCTCCGCAGAGTGAGGCAAGAGATGACTGAACACGTTCAAGTCGGTGGCCTGCAGGTCGCCAAAGTCCTGTTCGACTTCGTGAACAACGAAGCCATTCCCGGCACCGGCATCACCGCCGAGCAGTTCTGGGCCGGTGCCGACAAGGTCATCCACGACCTGGCCCCGAAGAACAAAGCCCTGCTCGCCAAACGCGACGACTTCCAAGCGCGGATCGACACCTGGCACCAGACTCACGCAGGCAAGGCTCACGACCCGGTGGCCTACAAGGCCTTCCTGCAAGACATCGGCTACCTGCTGCCGCAAGCCCCGGACTTTGAGGCCACGACCCAAAACGTCGACGACGAAATCGCGCGCATGGCCGGCCCCCAGTTGGTGGTACCGGTCATGAACGCCCGTTTCGCCCTCAACGCCTCGAATGCGCGCTGGGGTTCGCTGTATGACGCGCTGTACGGTACCGACGCCATCAGTGAAGTCGACGGCGCCCAGAAGGGCCAGGGCTATAACAAGGTACGCGGCGACAAGGTCATCGCCTTCGCCCGTGCATTTCTTGACGAAGCCGCGCCGCTCAGCGCCGGCAGCCATGTCGAGTCGACCGGCTACAAGGTCGTCGATGGCAAGCTGATCGTCAGCCTCAAGGGCGGCAGCAACAGCGGCCTGCGCGACGACGCCCAGTTCATCGGCTTCCAGGGCCCCGCGGCCGAGCCGATTGCGATCCTGCTCAAACACAACGGCTTGCACTTCGAAATCCAGATCGACGCCAGCACCCCGGTCGGCCAGACCGACGCCGCCGGCATCAAGGATGTGCTGATGGAAGCCGCGCTGACCACCATCATGGACTGCGAAGACTCCGTCGCCGCCGTCGATGCCGACGACAAAGTGGTGATCTACCGCAACTGGCTCGGCCTGATGAAGGGCGACCTGGCTGAAGAAGTGGCCAAGGGCGGCAAGACCTTCACCCGCACCATGAACGCCGACCGCGTTTACACCGGCGTGGACGGCAACGACGTGACGCTGCACGGCCGTTCGCTGCTGTTCGTGCGTAACGTGGGTCACCTGATGACCATCGACGCGATCCTCGACAAAGACGGCAACGAAGTACCGGAAGGCATCCTCGACGGCCTGCTCACCAGCCTGGCGGCGATCCACAGCCTCAACGGCAACAACACGCGCAAGAACAGCCGCACCGGTTCCGTGTACATCGTGAAACCGAAGATGCACGGCCCGGAAGAAGTGGCGTTCACCAACGAGCTGTTCGGCCGCATCGAAGACGTGCTGAACCTGCCGCGCAACACGCTGAAAGTCGGGATCATGGACGAGGAGCGCCGCACCACGGTCAACCTCAAGGCGTGCATCAAGGCCGCCAGCGAGCGCGTGGTGTTTATCAACACCGGCTTCCTCGACCGTACCGGCGACGAGATCCATACCTCCATGGAAGCCGGCGCGATGGTGCGCAAGGCGGCGATGAAATCGGAGAAGTGGATTGGCGCCTACGAAAACTGGAACGTCGATATCGGCCTGAGCACCGGCCTGCAAGGCCGCGCGCAGATCGGTAAAGGCATGTGGGCCATGCCCGACCTGATGGCGTTGATGCTCGAGCAAAAAATCGCCCACCCCTTGGCCGGCGCCAACACCGCCTGGGTACCCTCGCCAACGGCAGCGGCCCTACACGCCTTGCACTATCACAAGGTCGATGTCTTCGCCCGCCAGGCCGAACTGGCCAAGCGCGAACGCGCCTCGGTGGACGACATCCTGACGATCCCCCTGGCCAGCAACACCGCTTGGTCCGACGAAGAAATCCGCAACGAGTTGGACAACAATGCCCAGGGCATCCTGGGTTATGTGGTGCGCTGGATCGACCAGGGCGTCGGCTGTTCGAAAGTGCCGGACATCAACGATGTGGGCCTGATGGAAGACCGCGCCACCCTGCGCATCTCCAGCCAGCACATTGCCAACTGGCTGCGTCACGGTGTCGTCACTCAAGCCCAGGTGATGGAAAGCCTCAAGCGCATGGCGCCGGTGGTGGACCGTCAGAATGCCGGTGATGCGTTGTATCGCCCGCTGGCGCCGGATTTCGACAGCAATATCGCATTCCAGGCGGCGGTAGAGTTGGTGATTGAAGGGACTAAACAGCCCAATGGGTATACCGAGCCGGTGTTGCACCGCAGGCGGCGGGAGTTCAAGGCTAAGAACGGCCTGTAAATGAAAAAGCCCTGATCGCAAGATCGGGGCTTTTTTCATCTGGGAAGATTCAGGTATGCCCTGATGGCCTCATCGCAGGCAAGCCAGCTCCCACAGTTTGATGTGTGAATACATTCATATGTGGGAGCTGGCTTGCCTGCGATGACGTCAGTTCAGTCACCCCAAAATTCAGGAATCCATCCCCAACTCCCGCTTCACCAACTTCGCCAACTTCACGCTATCAATGGGCTTGAGCAAAAAATCCACCACGCTCAAATGCATCGCATCGATCACATCCGGCGCTTCCGCGTCCCCGGACATGATGATGATCGGCAGCGCTGCGCGGGTGGACTCACGCACCTGGCGGATCAGCTCCAGGCCATTGCTGGGGGCCATGCGCAGGTCAGTGATCAGCAAACCGATGGAGCTGCTGGATTTCAACAAATTCCACGCCGCCTCGCCACTGTCGGCGGTCATGCAGCGAATACCGTCCAGCCCCAGGATCTCCGCCAGCAGTTCACGCGCATCCTTGTCGTCGTCAACAATCAACACGCGTTGTGGCGGTAGATCTGGCTCCAGCATCACGGCGCTCAGCGCCTCGCGCTCGGCATCGCTCAAAATATCGTGGTCGGACATACGCTTCTCAACAGTTCTATTCACTCTTCCAGCACACTCGTCAGACATCTGCGCAAGGGCGATCAATGTGCACTTCGTCGGAAAGTTTGCCTAGTGGGCGTTATACGGGGTTCGGACGATAGTCGTGTAAGGTTTTTCCTTAGGTGCGTGCCTTTTGTATCGACCTAGACTTACGTCCAATGGGCACCCGCCGCGCGGGGGCCGACCATGAGGGACGATAACGACAAAAAAATGCGGCCACTGTTATGAGTAAAGCTGATGCCTTCGCCCAGGCGGGGAAAACTGCTGTGTTGCAGAACATCCACGGCACCCTGCAGTTCCTGCAGCGCTTCCCGCCCTTCAACCAGATGGAAAACGCCCACCTGGCGTTTCTGGTGGAACAGTGCCAGTTGCGCTTCTATGGTCCCGGTGACAGCATCCTCAAGCCGTCGGGCGGGCCGGTTGAACACTTTTATATCGTCAAGCAAGGCCGGGTCGTCGGTGAGCGGCCCGGGTTGCACCAGGAAGCAGCCGAAACCACCTTTGAAATCACCACCGGCGAATGCTTTCCCCTCGCGGCCTTGCTGGGTGAACGGGCGACGCGCACCGAGCACAAGGCCGCCGAAGACACCTTCTGCCTGCAACTGAACAAACCGGCCTTTATCAAGCTGTTCGCGCTTTCCAGCCCGTTCCGCGACTTCGCCCTGCGTGGTGTCAGCAGCTTGCTGGACCAGGTCAATCAGCAAGTTCAGCAAAAAGCCGTGGAAACCCTCGGTACCCAGTATTCCCTGAACACACGTCTGGGCGAATTGGCCATGCGCCACCCGGTGACGTGCAGCCCGGCCACGCCGCTGCGCGAAGCGGTGACGCTGATGCATGAACAGCAGGTCGGCAGCATTGTGATTGTCGATGAGCACAAGGCGCCGCTGGGGATTTTCACCCTGCGCGACTTACGGCAAGTGGTGGCCGATGGCACCGACGACTTCAGCCAAGGCATTGAAGGTCATATGACCCAGGCTCCGTTCTTCCTGACACCGGACCACAGCGCCTTCGACGCCGCCATCGCCATGACCGAACGGCATATCGCCCATGTGTGCCTGGTCAAGGACCAGCGCCTGTGTGGCGTGGTGTCTGAGCGCGACCTGTTTTCCCTGCAGCGTGTCGACCTGGTGCACCTGGCGCGTACCATCCGTAACGCGCCGCGGGTGGACAACCTGGTGGCGATACGCGGCGAGATCGGCCAACTGGTGGAGCGCATGCTGGCCCACGGTGCGTCCTCCACCCAGATCACCCACATCATTACCCTGCTCAACGATCACACCGTGTGCCGGGTGATCGAATTGACCCTCGCCGAAAAAGGCGACCCCGGCGTGCCGTTCAGTTGGCTGTGCTTTGGCAGCGAAGGCCGCCGCGAGCAGACGCTGTACACCGACCAGGACAACGGCATCCTGTTTGACGCCAAGGACGCGGGCGAAGCAGAGGCCATGCGTGGCCTGCTGTTGCCGCTGGCGCAGCAGATCAACCAGAGCCTGGCGCTGTGCGGTTTCAGCCTGTGCAAGGGCGATATCATGGCCGGCAACCCGCAATTGTGTTTGTCGCGGGCCGAATGGGCGCGGCGGTTTGCGGCATTCATTCGTGAGGCGACGCCGGAGAATCTGCTGGGCTCCAGCATTTATTTCGACTTGCGCGTGGTGTGGGGCGATGAACGTGGCTGCGAACAACTGCGCCAGGGCATCCTTGATCAAGTGGCGGATAACCGGCTGTTCCAGCGCATGCTGGCGCAAAACGCGCTGCGCCAGCGCCCGCCCGTGGGGCGTTTCCGCGAGTTTGTGCTGACACGCAAGGGCGGCGAAAAGGCCACCCTCGACCTCAAGGTCCAAGGCCTTACGCCGTTTGTCGACGGCGCACGCCTGTTGGCCCTGGCCAATGGCATCCACGCCAACAACACCCTGGAGCGCCTGCGCCAACTGGTGGTCAAGGAAGTCATCGAACCGTTGGACGGCGCCGCGTATGAAGAGGCGTACCACTTTATCCAGCAAACCCGCATGCAACAGCACCAACGGCAAACCCGCGAGAACCAGCCGTATTCCAACCGCGTCGACCCCGACAGCCTCAACCATTTGGACCGGCGCATCCTGCGTGAATCCCTGCGTCAGGCTCAACGCCTGCAAAGCAGCCTGACATTACGGTATCAGCTGTGAGCCTGTTCAGTTGGCTGCGTACGAAAAAGCCTGGGCTCGACAGCGCACAACTCAAGCGCATGGAGCAACTGCGCAAGCCCATCACCCTGGGTGACGGCTGCTTGCGCGACCAGCGTTGGGTCGTGCTGGACCTGGAAACCAGCGGGCTGAACCTCAACCGTGACCAAGTGCTGTCCATTGGCGCGGTGGTGATCGAAGACGGCGCGGTGGATTTCTCCCAACTCTTCGAGCGCACCCTGCAACGCGCCGAAACCAAACTCAGCCCCAGCGTATTGATCCACGGCCTCGGCCCCAGTGCGATTGCGGCCGGCAGCGACCCGGTGGAGGCGCTGCTGGACTTCATGGAGTTCGTCGGCGACAGCCCGTTGCTCGCGTTTCACGCGCCGTTCGATCAACACATGTTGTGCCGGGCGCTCAAGGACAGCCTGGGTTACCGCCTGACGCATACGTTTCTCGATGTTGCCGAGATCGCCCCGCTGCTGTGTCCCGATGTGCCTTTGCGCGAGGCTGGGCTGGACGATTGGGTCAACCACTTCAACCTGCACGTGGGCGAGCGCCATCACGCCAGCGCCGATGCCCTGGCCACGGCGGAACTGATGCTGATCCTGTTGAGCCGCGCGCGCCAGCAGCACATCGACTCGCCACAGGCGCTGCAAGAGCGTTTGAGCCAATGGAAACGGCGCAGACAGGCGCCCTCTCTCTAGCCGACGCAGAGCGTCACGGGATGCATTCCCACGCAGAGCGTGGGAACGATCTCCCGACAGACGCCAATTGCGCCCACTGCACGCCTCTGACACAATCGCGAATAATTCTCGTTAGTTTAAACCTCTTGTTTATTCGGTGATGCCTTGTCGTCGGTCCAGAACCCACACAGTGAGCTCGTTGGCGCGTTGTATCGCGATCATCGTGGCTGGCTATTGGCCTGGCTTCGGCGAAACGTAGCCTGCCCGAGTCGCGCCGAAGACTTGAGCCAGGACACCTTCATGCGCCTGCTGGGCCGTGACGAGCTACGCGAACCCCGCGAACCCCGGGCGTTTCTGGTGGCCATCGCCAAGGGCCTGTTGTTCGACTATTTCCGTCGCGCCGCCCTGGAACAGGCCTACCTCACCGAACTGATGCTGATCCCGGAAAGTGAACACCCTTCTCCTGAACAGCAACAGCTGATCCTCGAAGACCTCAAGGCCATCGACCGCCTGCTCGGCAAGTTGTCGAGTAAGGCCCGCGCCGCCTTCCTCTACAACCGCCTCGATGGCATGGGCCATGCGCAGATCGCCCAGCATCTGGGCGTGTCCGTGCCGCGCGTGCGTCAATACCTGGCCCAGGGCATTCGCCAGTGCTACATCGCCCTGTATGGCGAGCCGCAGTGACGATGATCAGTTCCAAGCCGGTCTCGGCCCGCGTACTGGATGCCGCGATTGCCTGGCAACTGTCCCTTGATTCGGGCGACGGCAGCCTGGTTGAGCGCGAAGAATTCGCCAAATGGCTCGCCAGCCATGAGGAGCATGCGCGCGCCTGGCGCCAACTGGGCATGCTCGACCAGCGTTTCAGCGCCGCTTCAGGCCCGGCGCGGGCGGCGCTGCTGCAGTCGCGCCAGGGTATTCGCCAGCGGGTGCGCAAGCTGGGCAGCGGCCTGGCGAGCATCGCACTGGTCATTGGCCTGGCGTTGTTTGCCGGCGAGCGCTATGTGCCGATCCATTACTGGCTGGCCGACCAGCGCACCGCCACCGGCGAGCAGCGCACGCTGAAACTGGCGGACGGTACCCTGGTCAACCTCAACACCCACAGTGCAATCGATGTGCGCTTTGATGAAAAACGTCGACTGATCGTGTTGCAGGAAGGCGAAATCCTGGTCGAAACCGGCCACAACGATACGCGCCCGTTCTATGTGCAGACCCGCGACGGCAGCCTGCGCGCGCTAGGCACGCGGTTTATCGTCAAGCGCGAAGACGACGCCACGCGCTTGAGCGTGCTGCAATCGGCCGTCGCCGCCCAGCCCGAGGCGCTGCACCAGGAACAGATCTTCAAGGCCGGCCAGCAAGTGCTGATGCGCAGCGACGGCCTCGGCCCTGCGCTTGCCGTCACCCCCGCCACCGACGCCTGGACCCGCGGCATGCTGGTGGTGGACAACGCCCGCCTGGGCGATGTGGTCGCGGAGCTCAGCCGCTACCGCAGCGGTTACCTGGGTGTGGACAAGGCCGTAGCAGACCTGCGCATCACCGGCAGCTTCCCGCTGCACGACACCACCCTGGCGTTGAATGCGCTGCTGCCTACGTTGGCGGTGCAGATTGAGCAGCGCACGCCGTGGTGGGTGACGGTGAAGGGTAAGCCTTAGATTTGGCGGTGCCTGGGCGATTGCTATCGCAGGCAAGCCAGCTCCCACATTTGACTGGGTTCACAAATCGTAATGTGGGAGCTGGCTTGCCTGCGATGGCGCCCTGAAGACCACCTCAGAAAAAATATTTTCACCCAGCCCTATCACTTTTCGATTCTCGTTCGGCACCTAGGCAATTGAGAAATATTTCCATTCAGGAGCCGCCCTATGTCCCGCACGCTAGACACCTTGTTGCGCCCCAGCCTGTTAGCCGTGGCCATTGCCCTCAGCGCACCGCTCGCCAGCCCATTGCTGATCGCCGCCGAGCAGGCCTCCAGCGTGCGTGCGTACAACCTGCCGGCAGCGCCCCTGGCCACCACCCTGAACCAGATCGCCAGCCAGGGCGGCCTCGCGCTGACCCTCAGCCCGGCGCTTGCCGCAGGCAAGACCTCGGCGCCGGTCCAGGGCCAGTTCGACGCGCCGGGTGCACTGCGTGAAGCGCTGCGTGGGACGGGGTTGCAGTTGGAGCAGAGCAGTGCGGGGACCTATACGTTGGTGGCGGTCCCGGAGGGCGTGATGGCGCTGCCGGTGACCAACATCACCGGCCAGGACGGCAGCCAGGAAACCGCCTGGGGCCCGGTGCAAGGCTACCTGGCCACGCGCACCGCCGCCGGCACCAAGACCGACACCGCCCTGGTCGAAGCGCCGCGTTCGATCTCTGTCGCCACCCGCGCGCAGATGCAGGACCGCAACGTGCAGAACCTGGATGACGCGGTTAAATACATGCCCGGCATCGTATCCGCGAGCTATGGCAGCGACACCCGCTACGACTGGATGCGCGTGCGCGGCTTCGAACCGACCCAGTTCCTCGATGGCCTGCCATTGCCACGCGGCGTGTACGCCAACCCGAAAGCCGAAACCTGGAACCTTGACCGCCTCGCCCTGCTGCGTGGCCCGGCTTCGTCGGTGTATGGCCAGACCCCGCCCGGCGGTCTGCTGGACATGGTCAGCCGCCGTCCCAGCGAAGAGTCCAGCCATGCCATCCAGGTGCAATACGGCAGCGACAACTACCGCCAGATCAACTTCGCCAGCACCGGCAAGATCGATGATGAAGGCCAGTTCCTATATGGCCTCAGCGGTGTGGTGCGCGATGCCGGCACCCAGGTCGATCACATTGACAACAAGCGCTACAACATTGCGCCGAGCCTGACTTGGAATATTGACCCGGATACCAAGCTGACCGTCCTCTCGCAGTTCACGCGTGATGATACGGGGGCTACCAGTCAGTTCTTGCCGATTGTGGGCACCAAGATCAAATCACCGCTGGGTGACGTCTCACATCATAAAAACCTGGGCGACCCGGACTACGAGTTCTACGATCGCACTTACTATGCGTTGGGCTATGCCTTCGAGCACCGCTTCAACGATACCTGGCAGTTCAAACAGAACCTGCGTTATACCAAGTCGGAGTTGTCGTTCCAGCAACTGACCGTGGGCTCCTATGCCTTCGCTCCCGTGGATGCCGCGGGCAACATGGACCGCCTCTCGACCAATGTTGACGAGGATATCGGACAGTTCGCGGTGGATAACAATTTCCAGGCTGACTTTGCCACTGGCGACGTTACCCACACGCTGTTGCTGGGCCTGGACCACCAGCGGACAGACACCTCGTACCTGTCAATATTCGGCGGTGCCGGACGCGTCAACATTTTCAATCCGGTCAATACCACGCCGGTGGTGCGCCCAGCGCGCTCCGCTGCGTTCTATGACTACAACCAGAAAACCGTGCAGACCGGGCTCTATGCACAAGACCAGATGGCCCTCGATAACTGGCGCCTGACCTTGGGTGGCCGTGAAGACTGGGTGCATCAGGGCACCACGTACTTCAACAAACAGGATGCCACCAACACCGACCGCAACAAGAACTTCAGCGGCAACGCGGCAATCAGCTATGTATTCGACTCGGGCTTCGTGCCATACCTGTCCTACGCCGAATCCTTCCAGCCGGCGAGCAACGCCAGTGCCGACCCGGTGAAGTCATACAAACCCACCGAAGGCAAACAATGGGAACTGGGGATCAAGTATCAACCACCCGGTTCCAATACCTTGCTGAGTGCGGCGGTCTATAGCCTGACCCAGAAAAACGTACTGGTCACCAGCACCGGAACGAGCGGCACGCCGGTCACCGATCAGACCGGAGAAGTAAAAGTCAAAGGTCTGGAGCTGGAAGCCGTGTCTGATGTGACCGAAAACCTCAAGGTCATTGCGGCGTACACCCTTGCGAAGTCCGAAGTGCAGAAAGGCGACTTTAAAGGCAACCGCCTGCAACTGATGCCCAACCAGCAAGCATCGTTGTGGACGGACTACACCTGGCATACTGGCCCGCTGGACGGCTTCGGCATCGGCTTCGGCGCCCGCTACACCGGTAACACTTACGGCGACCAAGGCAACACTTGGTTGGGTAAAGCCAACGCCTACACCGTATTCGACGGGGCGGTGCATTACGACCTCGGGCGCATCGACAATAGCCTCAAAGGCGCATCGGTAAAACTCAACGCCACCAACCTGTTCAACAAGGATTACATTTCCACCTGTGACGGCTCCTACTGCTACTTCGGCGACCAACGCAGCGTAGTCGCCAGCGCCACCTACCAGTGGTAAGCGCTGGAAAATGAAAAGCAAAACCATCCGCCGCTGGTCCTTTATCCACACCTGGACCAGCCTGATCTGTACGGTGTTCCTGCTGCTGCTCGCCCTCACCGGCCTGCCGCTGGTGTTTCACCACGAGATCGATCACCTGCTGGGCAATGAGCCTGAGCTGGCGCAAATGCCCGCCGATACGCCGCGGCTCAACCTGGAGCAACTGGTGGCCAAGGCCCAGGCCCATCGCCCCGGCGAAGCCATGCAGTACCTGGCCTGGGACGAAGACGATGCGAACGGTGTGACCGCCATCATGGCCGCCACCGCCGGCACCGAACCCAATTTGTCGCACACCTTCATGCTCGACGCGCGCACAGGTGATGCCGTGGAAACCCCGGCGGCCAACGGTGGGTTCACCTTGTTCCTGCTGCGCTTGCATGTGGACATGTTCGCCGGCCTGCCGGGCAAATGGCTGCTGGCATTCATGGGGGTTCTGTTTGTAGTGGCGATCATCTCGGGCACGGTGCTGTACCTGCCGTTCATGCGCCGCTTGACGTTCGCCACCGTACGCCACGACAAATCCACCCGCCTGCGCTGGCTCGACCTGCATAACCTGATCGGCGTGGTCACGCTGACCTGGGCGCTGGTGGTCGGCGTCACCGGCGTGATCAGTGCGTGCGCCGACCTGATCATCGACGCCTGGCGCCAGGACAGCCTCAGCGCCATGATCGAACCCTACAAAAACGCGCCGCCACTGACCCAACGGGCGCCGGCCAGCGATTTGCTGACGATTGCCGCCAAGGCCGCGCCCGGCATGCAAGCGGACTTCATCGCCTTCCCCGGCACGCGCTTTTCCAGTGAGCACCATTACGCCGTATTCATGAAGGGCAGCACCCAACTTACCTCGCACTTGCTCACGCCGGTGCTGATCGACGCCAGCACCCTGGCGGTCACCGCCATCGGCGAACGGCCGTGGTACATGGACGCCATGGGCATGTCCCAGCCGCTGCATTTTGGCGACTACGGCGGCATGCCGATGAAAATCCTCTGGGCAGTGCTGGATGTGCTGACGATCATCGTGCTGGTGAGCGGGATTTATTTGTGGATCGTGCGGCGCAAGGCGGGCAAGGCATGAAGCCGCGCCAGTCGAGTTTCTGGAAGGTATTCGGCGTGCCGCTGGGCATTGGCCTGCTCAGCGCTGCGGGGTTGTTTGCGGCGCTGCTCGGGGATGGGGTGTGGGATTCGCTCAGTTGGGTGGGGTTGGGTATTCCCGCTGCCATTGGTACTTGGGCGTTGTTCAAGCGGCGCGGCTGAAGGCCTCATCGCAGGCAAGCCAGCTCCCACAGGGTGATGTGAACACCGTCAAATGTGGGAGCTGGCTTGCCTGCGATAGCGTCCTCAAAAACAACAAAAATGCCCCTCGCCAGCCCCCCTGCAACCCTCTAGGCTAGCCACTGCCCATCTTGAGGAATGCCCATGTCCGCGCCCAGCATGACCCTGTTCCACAACCCCGCTTCCCCCTTCGTTCGCAAGGTTCGCGTGCTGCTGGCTGAAACCGGCCAGCAGGACCGCGTGACGCTGCACGGCTGCATGCCGACCCCGGTCAACCCGGATGCGCAACTGGTACAAGGCAATCCCGTGGGCAAGATCCCGGCCCTGCGCCTGGCCGACGGCACTGTGCTGCATGATAGCCGCGTAATCCTCGACTACTTCGACCACCAGCACGTCGGCAACCCGCTGATCCCCCGTGACGGCTCGGCCCGCTGGCGCCGCCTGACCCTGGCCTCGATGGCCGACGGCATCATGGACGCCGCCGTGCTGGTGCGCTACGAGACCGCCCTGCGTCCGCTGGAAAAGCACTGGGACCAATGGCTCGATGAGCAACGAAACAAAATCCGCCGCACCCTCGCGGAACTGGAAGCGCACGCCATCGCCGAATTGGCCAGCCACTTCGACATCGCCGCCATCAGCGTGGCGTGTGCCCTGGGTTATCTGGATTTCCGCCATCCGGACATGCACTGGCGGTCGGAAAATCCCAAGCTTGCCCAGTGGTACGCCGAGGTCAGCCAACGGCCTTCGATGCAGCAGACGCAGCCGCCGGTCTAACCTCCACCACGGTCCAGTGTGGGAGCTGGCTTGCCTGCGATAGCGGTGGGTCAGAAAAAGATGTGCTGGATGACACGCCGCCATCGCAGGCAAGCCAGCTCCCACAGTGTTCGGCGGCGTGGTTGAGGAAGTCGATCATCCTCGCCTTCATCTGCTGATCCTCGCGCAACCCGATCATTGCACCGCCTCCAGGTCAAACTGCAGCGGCTCGGCCGTCTTGCCCTTGCCCACGCCGTACCAGTCCAGTTTGCGCGTCAGTACCATCACCGTGCCCAACAGGCCGAACAGCAACAACGAGCCCATCAGCAGCGCGTAGTCTTCGGCACTCAACAGGCCGTACAACAAGCCATACAGCGCCGCCAACCCCGCCGAAAAGCCCAGGCCGTGGGCAACGCTACGCAGCACATGGCACACGTAGAAACCAATCAACATCACGCAGGCACTGGCAGAGATGAGGTAGGCCATGGCGAAGCCAATGTGCTCGGACAACGACAACAACAGCAGGTAGAAGAACGCCAGCGCAAAACCCACCAAAGCGTATTGGATCGGGTGCACCGCCAGGCTCTTGAGCACTTCGAAAAGGAAGAAGCCAGCAAAGGTCAGGGCGATGAACAGCAGCGCGTATTTGATCGCACGCTCGCTCTTGAGGTACTGGTCCACCGGGTCGATGAAGTTCACGCCGAAGCTGCGGTTGTTGAAGTCGTCACAGCCCTGGCCGTCCAGGCAGGTTTGCAGGGCTTGCTCCAGGTTGGTGGAAAAGAATGAGGTCTGCCAGTTGGCGCTAAAGCCTTTGTCGGTAACCTCGCGTTGTGCCGGCAGGAAGTTGCCGATGAAGCTGGGGTGCGGCCAGTTGGAGGCGAGCGACACCTGGCTGGTCTTGCCCACCGGCACCACTTGCAGTTGCTCGGTGCCTTGCAGGCGCAGGTCAAAGGCAAACGCCACGGCGTTGGGTTTTTTACTGTCCTGTTCCGGCAGCATCACATGCACGCCCTCACCCAGCCAGTCCACCTGGGAGCCCGGTTCGAATTCCAATTGCTGGCCGCCGAACTCAAGCTTCAATGCGTTTTCGATGCCACGGATATCGCTGATGCCCACCGCCAGGAACGCCGGTTCGAAGCGGTAATCGGCAAAGTTCTCGGTAATGCCCAACTGCGCAGGCAGTTCGAAACGCCCGCTGATGCGGTTGTCGGCATGGAATAGCCGCGCCTGGTAGATGCCCCGCGCACGCAGCTCCGTTTGCACCTTGCCGTCGAGCTCGAAACGGTCCGGCAGGAAATACAGACGACCCCGCTCCTCACGGGTGACTTCGTAGCGCTTGTTGAGTTTTTCGTTGAGCTTCCACTCGCGCACGGTCTTGCGAAACGGCACCACCATCACCGGGCCGGTGAGGCGCTGGCTGTGACTGGAACTGCGGGCGATGTCTTCCAGCACGTTGTCGCGCGTGAACTGACGGTCGGCGATGATGCCGTTGATCATCAGCAACGGAATCAGCAACAGCAGAATCAGCAGCGCAATCGCGCCAAGTTTAAAAAGCAGGCTGCGGTTCATGGGTCTCTCCCTGTTTTGATGGGGAGAGTCTGGGCAGCCCGTGTGGGAGATTTATGTGGGCAATGTGGAGACTGTGTGGAGATGCAGCACCGCTTGCACGCCACCGGGCACGTTGCCGATCTGCAACGCGCCGCCGTGCAGTTTCATCACTTCCTCGACAAAGTTGAGGCCCAGCCCGGTACTTTTGCGCCCGCTGGCCGGGCGCGGCAGCGAATAGAAACGTTCGCTCAGGCGCGGCAACGCGTAGTCGGGAATCGGTGCGGCCTGGTTGAACAGGCTCACCTGCACATCGTTGTGGCGCACCTGCGCGCTGAACTTCAACAGGCCGCCGGGTGGGGTGAAGTCCAGGGCATTGTCCAGCAGGTTGCCCAGGGCCTGACGCAGCAGGAAGGGTTCGCCATACACCTTCACACCCGCCGCAATCGTCTGCTCGACCTGCAAGCCGGCGCCCTCGATGCGTGCGCATTGGGCCTTGAGCACTTCGTCGACCATGGCCGCCAACGGGATACTGGCCTGCTGCTCCAGCCCCTGGCGTTGCTCGACCTGCGCCAGGTTCAGCAGGCGTTCGATCAACTGCTGCAGGCGCGCGCTCTCGCTGTCGATGTTGCCGACAAAGCGCTGCTGTTGTTCGCGGCTCATGTCGCCCTGCAACAGCTCCGCCGCGCCGCGTATCGCGGCCAACGGGCTTTTCAGTTCGTGGGTCAGGGTATGCACGTAATGCTCGACGTAGGCTTTGCCTTCCAACTGCGTGCGCATGTGTTCCACGGCGGTGGACAACTGCTTGAGCTCGCCGCCCCGGTAATACGGCAGCTCGGCGCGCCGACCTTCGCTGACCGCCTCGGCGTACGCCGTCAACCGGCGTAGCGCAACGCTCAGCCACCAGGACAGCAGCGCGCCGAGCAACAGGCCGAGAATCACCAGGCCGGCGCCGTACCACAGCAGGCGGCGCTCGGTGCGGTCGACATAGGGTTGCAATGAGCTGTTCGGCTTGGCCACGGTGACCACGCCGATGATCTGCCCGTTGTCGCGGATCGGCGCGCCGACGTGCATCACCGACGAGGTGGGATCATCCAGTTCGTTGCGCGAAGAACGCGCGCCGTACTCACCGCGCAGGGTCAGGTACACGTCGTTCCACTTGGAATAATCCTGCCCCACCGCCGTGCCCGTGGAGTCGAGCAATACGGTGCCCTTGGCGTCGGTGACATAGATACGGTGGTTGACCTGGTTCTTCGGCAGCCCCCAGATAGTCGCCCCCGGCTGACGATTGCCGTAAGCCTTGAGCACCTCCGGCCAGTGGCTCTGGCCGAGCGTGCCGTTTTTGACATCGTCGCGCAGGATCTCGGCCAGCAGGTTGGCGGTGTCCACCAGGGTTTCTTCGGTGGACTGGCGCACGCCGGGGCGGATTTCCTTCATCACGGTGCTGAGCACAAAGTAGCCGGTGAGGCCGATAAACAGCGCATACACCAGGAAAATCCGCAGCCCCAGGCGCATCAGCCGTGGCTCGGGCTGTAGCTGTAGCCGAGGCCGCGATGGGTCTGGATCGGCTCGGCGTCGGCGGCCACGTTGCGCAATTTGCCGCGCAGGCTTTTGATATGGCTGTCGATATTGCGCTCATAGCCGGCATCGGCCGGCACACCGACCGCGTCCAGCAGTTGCTCGCGGCTGAACACGCGCTCGGGTTGCTCCAGCAGGCTTTGCAGCAGGCGGAACTCATGACGCGTGAGGCTCAACGGCTGGCCGCGATAAGTAATCTGCATGCGTTCCAGGTCGACCTGGAACACGATGGGCGCAGCACTTGGGCCAATTCGTTTGAGGATCGCCCTGACCCGCGCGGTGACTTCCCGGGGGCTGAAGGGCTTGACCACGTAATCGTCGGCGCCGATCTCCAGCCCCACCACGCGGTCGATCTCGCCATCGCGCGCGCTGAGGAACATCACCGGCACTTCGCTGAACCGGCGCAGTTGCTTGCAGGTTTCAAAGCCCGTGATGTCCGGCAAGCCGATGTCGAGGATGATCAGGTCGGCCGGGGTCTGGCGCTGATGCTCCAGCGCCGCCTGGCCGAGTGTCAGCCAGGTGGTGGTAAAGCCCTCGCCTTGCAGGGCGAATATCAGCGTGTCGGCTATCGCCGCTTCGTCTTCGACAATCAGGATATGCGGCATGTGGGTCCGTCAGCAGTCCGGTTTGTCGGCAGTGTAGCGACGGGCCGGGTTTACCGCAGCGTCGAATTCACGCAGGGCCTTGGCGCCGATCAGCAACGGGTAGTTGAAGCTGCTGCGGTCGGTGAGGTTGACCTCGACGGTGCGCTTGACCTTGCCCAGGCACATTTCCAGGTCGATGACCGGGCGCTTGGCCACGCTGGCTTCGTCCTTGTCGTCGTCCTCGTCGGAGCGACTCTTGATCTTGCTGATACGCGAAACCTTGTGTTCGTAGACTTTGTCGGTAGCGCCCTTGCCGCCGAGGCGGAAACGCACCCAGTCGTCGCCGTCACGGGTGAAGGTTTCGATGTCGCGGGCCGACAGCGAAGCCGTCAACGCGCCGGTGTCCATCTTGGCCTTGAAGGTTTCGCCGATCTCCGGCAACTGGATGTATTCGTAGCGACCGTAAAGGGTCGGTTCGGCGGCCATGACGGGCAAGGCAACCAGGGCGAGCGAGGCAAATAGCAGTTTCACGACGTGATTTCCTCGAAAAGAAGTAGGCGGATTCTAGACCGCAAACACAGCGCTTAGTTAGCTCACACCAGCATTGATCGTGCCCACGCTCTGCGTCACGACTTTAACAGCAGACGCAGAGCGTCCGGGGCTGCATTTCCACGCAGAGCGTGGGAACGATCACATTCGTCCGGCGAATCGGGATTTGGCCTCTGGACTCAAGCTGCTTATCATGACCCGCCCACAGAATTCCAAGAGTTACTTATGCGCCGCCTGCTCACCGGCTGTTTTGTCTCATTGCTGCTCTTGCTCAACACCCTGGTCCTCATCGGCCCGTTGACGGTGTTCGCCCTGCTCAAGCTGGTGGCTCCCGGGCGCTACCGCGACTACATGTCATGGGCGGTGATGTGGATCGCCGAAACCTGGGCCGAGATCGACAAGCTGATTTTTGCGCTGTGCATCCCCACCCAATGGGACATTCGCGGCGGTGACGATTTACGCAGTGACACCAGCTACCTGGTGATCAGTAACCATCAGTCCTGGATGGATATCCCGGCGCTGATCCAGGCGTTCAACCGACGCACGCCGTTCTTCAAATTCTTCCTGAAAAAAGAGCTGATCTGGGTGCCGTTCCTGGGCCTGGCCTGGTGGGCGCTGGACTATCCGTTCATGAAGCGCTACACCAAGGCCTTCCTGGCCAAGCACCCGGAACTGGCCGGGCAGGATTTGAAGATCACCCGGCAAGCCTGCGAGCTGTTCAAGCGCCAACCGGTGACGGTGGTCAACTACCTGGAAGGTACGCGGTTCAGCGAAGCCAAGCGGGCCCAGCAGGGTTCACCGTTCAGCCGCTTGCTCAAGCCCAAGGCGGGCGGCGTGGCGTTTGTGCTGGCGGCGCTGGGCGAGCAACTGGACGCGGTGCTTGACGTGACCGTGGTCTATCCGCAGCAAAAAATTCCGGGGTTCTGGGATTTGATCTGCGGGTCGGTGCCCAACGTCATCATTGATATCCGCACCCGCGAGCTGGATCCGGCGCTGTGGCAAGGGGATTACGAGAACGATCCGGTATTTCGCCAAACAGTCCAGAACTGGGTGAACCAGCTCTGGATGGAGAAGAACGCGCGCATCGAGCAATTGCGCGCCGAGTCTCTTTAGCTGCCGGTGCCCCAGGCCTGGGCCAGCTTGCCCAGTAACGAACTGTTGGCGCCCTGGCCGCCCAGGTATTGCAGGATCACCGGGGCAAACTGGCCGACCATGCCACTGTCCATGCCCAGTGCGCTGAACGCGGTATTCAGGTCGTTGGTGTTCTTGACGTTACCCAGCAGGCCGTCCAGGCCGCTGGTCTTGCTGCCGCCGGTCTGGCCGAGCAAACCACTCAAGGCCCCGAGGCTGCCCAAGGCGTTATTGCCCGACAACTGGTCAAGGCCCGGCACGCTGTTGCCCAGTTGCGAATAATCGTTACCGCTCAGTTTGTTCTTGGCCAGGCCCAGCATGGCGCCCGTGCCGCCAACGGCTTGTTCGGGGGTGATATTGAGTTGGGAAGTCAGTGCGCTGAGCAAGCCGGCCGTCTCGGACGACGGCGCGGCGGCGGCCGCCTTGTTGTTACCCCCTTGCATGCCGGAAATGGCATTGGCCGCGTCGCCAAGGCTGAACCCTGCGGCGAACACTGGGCCGGCGGCCAGGGTCATCAGGCAGGAAAGGGCGAAACCGCGTGAAATCTTCATTGGAACAACCTCTGGACGTAGGGGTGAAAGCAGGCGTTTGACTGGGCATCCGGCGCATTGTTCCGGGCTGCCCGAGGAAGGCCCAACCGTCTGCCAAGGCGCGTTGGCTACCTGCTAACCCGCAAACGGCAAAGATCCCTGTGGGAGCGGGCTTGCTCGCGAAAGCGGTGAGTGAGCTATGGATCTGTTGTCTGACACACCGCCTTCGCGAGCAAGCCCGCTCCCACAGTTGATGTTCGTTGGCTGAGAGACTTGCCATTGCCGGAGGATGGCGCTGCGTGACGGTTGCGATTTGCTGGAACGTGATCAGCCGGCGGTTGCAGGCTTAAACGGCAGATGCAAAAAGGGCGACCCGAGGGTCGCCCTTTTTTACGCTGCGCCTTACGCCGCGCTGAACAGCTTATGCGGATCAATCACAAACTTCTTCGGCACACCCGCATCGAACTCGCCGTAGCCACGTGGTGCGTCATCCAGGCTGATCACCTGCACGCCGACGATCTCAGCGATGTTGATGCGGTCCCACATGATTGCCTGCATTAGTTGGCGGTTGTACTTCATCACAGGCGTCTGGCCAGTGTGGAAGCTGTGGGATTTGGCCCAGCCCAGACCAAAGCGGATGCTCAGGCTACCCATTTTCGCGGCGGCGTCGACGGCACCTGGATCTTCGGTGACGTAGAGGCCAGGAATACCGATCTTGCCTGCGACGCGCACCACGCCCATCAGCGAGTTGAGCACGGTGGCCGGGGCTTCGGCCTTGACGCCGTCGTGGCCGTGGCCGCGCGCTTCAAAGCCGACGGCATCGACGGCGCAGTCCACTTCCGGCTCGCCGAGCAGCGCGGCGATCTGTTCGTGCAATGGCGTGTCGGTGGACAGGTCGGCGATTTCAAAACCCTGGGCCTTGGCGTGGGCCAGGCGGATCGGGTTGACGTCACCGATGATCACCACTGCCGCGCCCAACAGGCGTGCGGAAGCGGCAGCGGCCAGGCCGACCGGGCCGGCACCTGCGATATAGACGGTGCTGCCTGGGCCAACGCCAGCGGTGACGGCGCCGTGGTAGCCGGTGGGCAGGATATCGGACAGGCAGGTCAGGTCACGGATTTTCTCCATGGCCTTATCGCGGTCCGGCAGTTTGAGCAGGTTGAAGTCGGCGTAAGGCACCAACACATATTCGGCCTGGCCGCCGGTCCAATCGCCCATGTCGACGTAGCCGTAAGCACCGCCCGGACGGGCCGGGTTGACGCTCAGGCACACACCGGTGTGTTGTTCCTTGCAGGAGCGGCAGAGTCCGCAGGCGACGTTGAACGGTACCGAGACCAGATCGCCGATTTTCAGGTTTTCGACGCCGCTGCCCATTTCGATCACTTCACCGGTGATTTCGTGACCGAGCACCAGGCCGGTCTGGGCGGTGGTACGGCCGCGCACCATGTGTTGGTCGGAGCCGCAGATATTGGTGGAGACCACGCGCAGGATGACGCCATGCTCGATCTTCCTGCCACGGGGGTCCTGCATTTTGGGATAGTCGATTTTCTGTACTTCGACCTTGCCGTTGCCGAGATACACGACACCACGATTACCAGACATGCTTTCACCTCGCTGTTGTTTTTATGGAACTGCGTTGCCCGTTTGGGTGGGCAGCGCGTTAAGTGCTCGGGTACAGATGCTGTTTCTTGTGTTGTTTGCAGGGGCCTCATCGCGGGCAAGCCCGGCTCCCACATTTTGGATGTGTGAACACATTCAAAATGTGGGAGCTGGCTTGCCTGCGATGGCGTCCGTCAGAGCACCACCGTTCTATTGGCATTCAAGAACACCCGCCGCTCAATGTGATACCCCACCGCACGGGCCAGAGTCAGCCCTTCAATATCTCGCCCCTTGGCAATCAAATCCTCGGGATAGTGACTGTGATCCACCACCTCCACGCCCTGGGCGATGATCGGCCCTTCATCCAGGTCGTTATTGATGTAATGCGCCGTGGCACCAACCAGTTTCACACCCTTGTTGTAGGCCTGGTGATACGGCTTGGCGCCCTTGAATCCCGGCAGCAACGAGTGGTGGATGTTGATGGCCTTGCCGTCCAGCTTGCGGCACAGCTCCGGCGACAGCACTTGCATGTAGCGCGCAAGGATCACCAGTTCCGCGCCGGTGTCCTCCACCACTTGCCACACTTGACGCTCCTGGGACGGCTTGTCGTTAGGGTCCAATGGAAAATGATAGTAGGGAATCTGGTGCCAGTCGGCCAGCGGCTGCAAATCAGGGTGATTGGACACCACCGCAACCACGTCCATCGACAGTTGCCCGATGCGCTGGCGGTACAGCAGGTCGTTGAGGCAGTGATCGGCCTTGGAGACCATGATCACCACTTTTGGCCGGTAGTTCGGCGCCGTCAGCTCGAAGATCATGCCGAAGGCTTCGCCGCGCGTGGCCAGGCCATCGCGGAAAGCCTGCTCGTCGAAACCGTCGGGCTGGCGGAACTCCACGCGGATGAAAAACCGGCCCGAAAGGCGATCATCGAACGAGTGGTGCTCGGTAACGTAGCAACCCTGCTCGAACAGGTAGCGGGTAACCGCGTCCACCGTGCCGAGCACGCTGGGGCAGTCGGCGGTCAAAATCCATGTATCAGGGGCGCGGCTCATGGGTCACTCCTCAGGCTGATCGTTCCCACGCTCTGCGTGGGCATGCCGCCATGGACGCTCTGCGTCCGCTGTTGGGACGCGGAGCGTCCCGGGATGCATTCCCACGCGGAGCGTGGGAACGATCATTGTGCGACGACGCTCAGGCCAAACTCGGCCGAGGCATCCTGCAGCCACAACCACCAGTAATCCGAGAAACTGCGACGAATCAGCAGTTCCCAGGTGTCCTCGGCGGTATGGCGGATCACCAGTTGCGACTTGGCGAACACCGTGCCCACCGCCTTGCCCACCGGGAAGTTGTTGGGGTGCACGTCGTAGCTGGTGGATTTCATCAGCACATCGCGCACGTTCGGGCCGCTCAGTTCAAGGATCTGCTGGCCGCCGCTGACGTTGACGATCTGGATATGCAAATCACCCAGGGCTGCGCGCAGGTTTTGCTCGGCGGCGAATTCTTCGCCGCTCGGCACGATCAACAACCACTCGTCCGGACCGAGCCATTGCAGGCTGGTGTCGCCGTTGACGATAACCGTCAGGGCGCCGGGAAGCTCGATACCCAGGGCCTTGTGCACGCCGGCGGCGAAGGCCGCGTCATGGCCGTTTCCACGAATGGTCAGGTGACCCAGGAGTTTCTTTTCGCGCACGGTCACGCCGGCGTTTTTGCGGCCCTTGCCGACCAGGCTGGCGAGGTCGGCATGGTGCAGCGACGACTCGGCCTTGGCACCGGTGGTGGGGCGTTGTTGGTAAACATTGGCTGCTGTCATAAAGCACCTGTCTGAATTCTGTGGTGACTGTTCTGGCCTCATCGCGGGCAAGCCCGGCTCCCACATGTTTTGTGGGAGCTGGCTTGCCTGCGATGCAGGCGCCTCGGTCTGTCAGATGTTCTGCCGCTCACCTTTCGGGTCAAAGAACACTGAAGACACAATCTCAGCCTCGATCACGCTGCCATCGGCCTGCGGTGAAAACACCCGCTCACCGATGCGCTTCAAGCCGCCCTTCACCACACCCATGGCAAACGAATAACCCAGGGAGTTGTGCGCATAGCTGGAGGTGACATGGCCGACCATCTTCATCGGAATCGTCTGCTTCGGATCGAACACCAACTGCGCGCCTTCCGGCAGCCACACGTTCGGATCAATCGGTTTGAGCCCCACCAGTTGCTTGCGCTCTTCACGCACGCAGTCTTCACGGTTCATCCCGCGCCAGCCGATCCACGAGAACGGTTTGGTACGGCCCACGCACCAGCCCATGTTCAAGTCGTCCGGGGTCATCGAGCCGTCGGTGTCCTGGCCGACGATGATGAAGCCCTTCTCGGCCCGCAATACGTGCATGGTTTCGGTGCCGTACGGGGTCAGGTTGTACTTTTTGCCGGCCTCGACGATCTGTTCCAGCACGCCCATGGCGTAATCGGCCTGCACGTTGACTTCGTACGACAGCTCACCGGTGAACGAAATACGGAACACCCGCGCCGGCACGCCGCCGACCAGGCCTTCCTTCCAGGTCATGAACGGGAAGCCGTCCTTGTCCAGGTCGATGTCGGTGACTTCCGCCAGCAGCTTGCGGCTGTTGGGGCCGGACAGGGTCATGGTCGCCCAGTGGTCGGTAACCGAGGTGAAATACACCTTGAGGTCCGGCCATTCGGTCTGCTGGTAGATTTCCAGCCACTGCAGCACGCGAGCGGCGCCGCCGGTGGTGGTGGTCATCAGGAAGTGGTTGTCGGCCAGGCACGCGGTCACGCCATCGTCGAAGACCATGCCGTCTTCCTTGCACATCAGGCCGTAGCGCGCCTTGCCCACGTCGAGCTTGGTCCAGGCGTTGGTGTAGATGCGGTTGAGGAACTCACGCGCGTCCGGGCCCTGGATGTCGATCTTGCCGAGTGTGGACGCATCCAG
Organism: Pseudomonas cedrina subsp. cedrina; assembly: GCF_001983175.1. Classification (GTDB taxonomy): domain Bacteria; phylum Pseudomonadota; class Gammaproteobacteria; order Pseudomonadales; family Pseudomonadaceae; genus Aquipseudomonas; species Aquipseudomonas cedrina. Next base: position 156,423 of record NZ_MNPW01000010.1, on the reverse strand, counting down.
CAGGCCGACGCTGTCGCGCACGGCCAGGCATTCGCGTTTTACCGCAGCGTGCAGGTCTTCACCGTTGCGTGGGAAATACCAAGGGCGTTTCCACTGGCCGACGTCTTCGAACTCGGCACCGTTCTTTACGTGCCAGGCTTGCAATGCGGTGTAGCGCACCGGCTCGAAGATGTGCCCGCAGTGACGCCCGGCAATCGCACCGAAGGTGACCGGCGTGTAGTTCGGGCGGAACATGGTGGTGCCCATCTGCGGGATGGTCACGTTCAGCGAACGGGCCGCAATGGCCAGGCCGTTGACGTTGCCCAGCTTGCCCTGGTCGGTGCCGAAGCCCAGTGCGGTGTAGCGTTTGACGTGCTCGACCGACTCGAAACCTTCGCGGGTGGCGAGTTCGATGGCGGCGGCGGTCACATCGTTTTGCAGGTCGACGAATTGCTTCGGCGCCCGAGCGGTGGGTTTGTCGTGCGGCACCTGGTAAATGCCCAGGGTCGGTTCTTCCAGACGGCTGAGTGCTTTTGGCAGAGTGCCTTCGACCGGCGCAAAACCGGCTTCGCTGGCCGCGCGCACGCCGCCTTCAAAACCATCGGCCAGGGAATCACCAAGGCCGTAGACGCCGTTGATGCCACCGACGCACACGCGTTTCTGCGGCGCTTCGCCCGGCACAAAACCGAGGATGTCTTCACGCCAGGTCGGCTTGCCGCCCAGGTGCGAAGCCAGGTGGACCACCGGGCTGTAGCCGCCGGAGCTGGCCACCAGGTCGCAGTCCAGCCACTCGCCGGGGCTGGTGACTTTATGCGCCTTGACGTCAATCGCGGCGATACGCGCAGCGGTCACGCGCTTGGTGCCACGGGCTTCGATCACGGCGCTGCCGGTAAGGATACGAATGCCTTTGGCGCGGGCTTCTTCAACCAGGGCGCCGCGTGGGTTGTGGCGCACATCGGCCACCGCGACCACTTGCAGACCCGCATCGAGCCAGTCCAGCGCAACGCGATAGGCGTGGTCGTTGTTGGTCGACAGCACCAGTTTCTTACCCGGTGCCACACCGTAGCGGCGCACGTAGGTGGAGACTGCACCGGCGAGCATGTTGCCCGGCACATCGTTGTTGCCGTACACCAGCGGGCGCTCGCACGCACCGGTCGCCAGCACCACACGCTTGGCGCGCACACGGTGGATACGCTGACGCACCACGCCGATGGGCGCACGGTCACCGAGGTGATCGGTGAGGCGTTCGTGAATGGTCAGGAAGTTATGGTCGTGGTAACCGTTGACGGTGGCGCGGGGCAGCAGTACCACGTCCGGCAGGGCTTTCAATTCTGCAATGACGCTGGCGACCCATTCTGCGGCCGGTTTGCCGTCGAGGCTTTCACGCGAATCGAGCAGCGAACCACCAAACTCTTCCTGCTCATCAGCGATGATCACGCGCGCACCGCTGCGCGCGGCAGCCAGTGCAGCCGCCAGGCCGGCTGGGCCTGCGCCGACCACCAGCACGTCGCAGTGACGGTTGAAGTTGTCGTAGGTGTCCGGGTCGTTCTCGGTCGGCGAGCGGCCCAAACCAGCAGCCTTGCGGATGTACTTCTCGTACGTCATCCAGAACGATTGCGGGTACATGAAGGTTTTGTAGTAGAAGCCCGGCGGCATCAGCTTGCCGCCGACCTTGCCGAGAATGCCCATCATGTCGTTGTTCACGCTCGGCCAGCCGTTGGTGCTGGTGGCGACCAAACCCTGGTACAGCGCTTGTTGCGTGGCGCGCACGTTAGGGATTTGCGTCGCTTCGGTGGCGCCGATCTGCAGCACTGCGTTCGGTTCTTCGGCACCGGCGGCAAAGATGCCGCGCGGGCGCGAGTACTTGAAGCTGCGGCCGATGATATCGACGCCGTTGGCCAGCAGGGCTGCGGCCAGGGTGTCACCCTCAAAGCCTTTGTAGCTCTGGCCGTTGAAGGTAAACGTCAGGACTTTATTGCGGTCGATGCGGCCACCATTGGACAGGCGATTGGTCTGGCTCATACCTTCTCTCCAGAAGCCTTGGCGGTGAATTGCGGCTTCTCGCCGATCTTGTAGGTTTCAAGAATTTCGTAGGTCAGGGTGTCGCGGGTGGCGTTGAAGTACTGGCGGCAACCGGCGGCGTGAATCCACAGTTCATGATGCAGGCCACGGGGGTTGTCGCGAAAGAACATGTAGTCGCCCCACTGCGCATCGGTGCAAGCATTCGGGTCCAGCGGGCGCGGGATGTGCGCTTGGCCGGACGCGTGGAATTCCTCTTCGGAGCGCAGCTCAAAGCAGTGAGGACAGAAGATATGCAACATAGGAAATTTCTCCTGTTAGTGGGCGACGGCCGCGGCGCCGTGTTCGTCGATCAACGCACCGTTGTGGAAACGGTCGATGGAGAAAGGTGCAGCCAATGGGTGCATTTCACCCTTGGCGAGGCTGGCGGCAAACACGTTGCCCGAGCCTGGGGTGGCCTTGAAGCCACCGGTGCCCCACCCGCAGTTGAAGAACATGTTCGGTACCGGGGTCTTGGAGATGATCGGGCACGCGTCCGGCGTGGTGTCGACGATGCCGCCCCACTGGCGGTTCATGCGCACCCGCGAGAGCACCGGGAACATCTCGACGATGGCCTGGATAGTGTGTTCGATCACCGGGTACGAACCGCGCTGGCCGTAGCCGTTGTAGCCGTCGATACCGGCGCCGATCACCAGGTCGCCCTTGTCGGACTGGCTGATGTAGCCGTGCACGGCGTTGGACATGATCACGCTGTCGATAATCGGCTTGATCGGCTCCGACACCAACGCTTGCAGCGGATGGGATTCGATCGGCAGGCGAAAGCCCGCCAGTGAGGCCATGTGCCCGGAGTTACCGGCGGTCACCACGCCGACGCGCTTGGCGCCGATAAAGCCTTTGTTGGTTTCCACGCCGATGCACACGCCGTTTTCCTTGCGGAAACCGATCACTTCGGTCTGCTGGATCAAGTCCACGCCGAGTGCGTCAGCGGCGCGGGCAAAGCCCCAGGCCACGGCATCGTGACGGGCCACGCCGCCGCGACGTTGCACGGTGGCGCCGAGTACCGGGTAGCGGGTGTTTTTCGAGCAGTCGAGGTATGGGATCTCGTCGGCTACCTGCTTGGCGTTGAGCAGCTCGCCGTCCACGCCGTTGAGGCGGTTGGCGCTGACGCGACGCTCGGAATCCCGGATGTCCTGCAGGGTGTGGCACAGGTTGTACACGCCACGCTGGGAGAACATCACGTTGTAGTTCAGGTCCTGGGACAGGCCCTCCCACAGTTTCATCGCGTGTTCGTACAGGTGCGCCGACTCGTCCCAGAGGTAGTTGGAACGCACGATGGTGGTGTTGCGCGCGGTGTTACCGCCGCCCAACCAGCCCTTTTCGACTACGGCCACGTTGGTGATGCCGTGCTCCTTGGCCAGGTAGTAAGCGGTTGCCAGACCATGCCCGCCACCGCCGACGATGACCACGTCGTAGACCTTTTTAGGGGTGGGCGTGCGCCACATCTTCTGCCAGTTTTCGTGGTGGCTGAGGGAGTGCTTGAAGAGGCCGAAGCCTGAGTAGCGTTGCATAGTCATTACTCCAAAACCGCGCTCAGCGATAAACCGGGAAATCAGCGCACAGGGCAGACACGTGCTTGGCCACGTTGGCCTCGACGTCGGCGTCGCCGAGGTTGTCGAGGATGTCGCAGATCCAGCCGGCCAACTCAACGCATTGCGGCACTTTGAAACCACGCGTGGTCACCGCCGGGGTGCCGATGCGCAGGCCCGAGGTCACGAACGGCGACTGCGGGTCATTCGGCACCGCGTTCTTGTTGACGGTGATGTGGGCACGGCCCAGGGCGGCGTCCGCGTCCTTGCCGGTGAGGCCCTGACGGATCAGGCTGACCAGGAACAGGTGGTTGTCGGTGCCGCCGGACACTACATCGTAGCCGCGCTTGATAAACACCTCGGCCATGGCCTGGGCGTTGTCGATCACTTGCTGTTGGTAGACCTTGAAGCCAGGTTCCTGGGCTTCCTTGAAGCACACGGCCTTGCCGGCGATCACGTGCATCAGCGGGCCGCCCTGGGCACCGGGGAACACGGCGGCGTTGAGTTTCTTCTCGATGGCTTCGTTGGCCTTGGCCAGGATCAGGCCGCCACGCGGACCGCGCAGAGTCTTGTGGGTAGTAGTGGTGACCACGTCGGCGTAAGGCAGTGGGTTCGGGTACAGGCCGGCGGCGACCAGGCCGGCGACGTGGGCCATGTCGACGAACAGCAGCGCGCCGACCTTGTCGGCGATCGCGCGAAAACGCGGGAAGTCCAGGGTCTTGGAATAAGCGGAGAAGCCGGCCACGACCATCTTCGGCTGGTGCTCCACGGCCAGGCGCTCGACTTCGTCGTAGTCGATCAGGCCGGTGTCGGTGTTGATGCCGTACTGCACGGCGTTGTACAGCTTGCCCGAGGACGACACTTTGGCGCCGTGGGTCAGGTGGCCGCCGTGGGCCAGGCTCATGCCCAGGATGGTGTCGCCGGCATTGATCAGCGCCAGGTACACCGCGCTGTTGGCGGAGGAGCCGGAGTGCGGCTGCACGTTGGCGTAATCGGCGCCGAACAGTTGCTTGGCGCGCTCGATGGCCAGGGCCTCGACCTTGTCCACGTGCTCGCAGCCGCCGTAGTAGCGTTTGCCCGGGTAGCCTTCGGCGTATTTGTTGGTGAGGCCGCTGCCTTGCGCTTCCATCACGCGCTTGCTGGTGTAGTTCTCGGACGCGATCAGTTCGATGTGATCTTCCTGACGTTGCTCCTCGGCGTTCATGGCCGCCAACAGTGCATCGTCGTAACCCTGGATCTGATCTTGTTTGCTGAACATCGCGTCTCTCCCAGCCTTTCGTATTGTTGGGGCCAGAGTGAGGCCCTTTGCAGCGATGGTAGGGCTGGCGCCGCTGGATCAAATGCCTACGCACGCCACGCAAAGGTGCGTTTACGACATTAGCTGAGCGACACAGAACAAATGTGGGAACAGGCTTGTGTGGGAGCTGGCTTGCCTGCGATGGCAGCACCGCTTTCCTGCTGGCACACCGAGGTGCCAACATCGCAGGCAAGCCAGCTCCCACAGGGGTTAGGCGGTGATCTGGCGGATGAGTAGCAACAGGAGGAAATGCAGCGGATACAGCGCATAGGCCCAGCGTCGCATGGCGGGTGGGGAGACATTCTTGGCATGTCGCAACAGGACCAATCCTGCCAATGGCGCAATCAGGCATGTCGCCAAGCCAAGCATCGCGACAAGGCTGCCGCTATTGAGCAGAACCTGCCATTGGTTGGCCGCGACGCACACCAAACCCGGCAATAAGCTGAAATACCAAGGGAGACGGAACGCCAGCAACATCGCCAATGGCAGCAATACACCAAAAAACCCGAACATCAGCTGAGTCGAAAAAACCGCGCCAACAATGAGCGCGATCAGCGCCAATCCTCGATCAACCACCGCCTTCTGCTGCCATCCCCGCGCAACCAGCAACCCCAGCGCCAGTGTCGGCAACACATTCAACGTATCGGCATCCTCGATAAACAACCGATAGGGCACTTCGCTGATGACACTGAACAGCAACAGCCAGCCCAGATACCGCCAGTGGCCGGTCACGGCTGCATTTCTGACCCGATGCAGGTTCGCCGCAATCGCCAGGCAAAACCACGGGAACGCCAGACGTCCCGGCACATACAGCCCATCCAGGCTCCAGCCGACATACCGCAAATGGTCCAGCACCATACTCAACAGCGCCAGCCACTTGAGTAGATCCAAAGCGCCATCACGGACATGTCCGACAGGCATCGTTCCAGTACCGTGCATAATTCCCCAGTGACTTTGCATTTACAGGGCGTGCGCACCCGCGACAATCTTGGTTACAGTGCGCACCAACATCGACCACAGGAATGGGCCATGACCGACAAGAGCCAACAATTCGCCAGTGACAACTATTCCGGCATCTGCCCGGAAGCCTGGGCCGCCATGGAACAAGCCAACCAGGGCCATCAGCGCGCCTACGGCGATGATGAATGGACCCACCGCGCCGCCGACGGTTTCCGCAATCTGTTCGAAACCGACTGCGAAGTATTCTTCGCCTTCAACGGCACCGCCGCCAACTCCCTCGCCCTGTCATCCTTGTGTCAGAGCTACCATAGCGTGATTTGCTCGGAAACCGCCCACGTCGAGACCGACGAATGCGGCGCGCCGGAGTTTTTCTCCAACGGTTCCAAGCTGCTCACCGCCCGCACTGAAAACGGCAAGCTGACCCCGGAGTCGATCCGCGAGATCGCCCTCAAGCGCCAGGACATCCACTACCCCAAGCCGCGCGTGGTCACCCTCACCCAGGCCACTGAAGTCGGCAGCGTGTACACCCCGCAAGAAATCCGCGCCATCAGCGCCACCTGCAAGGAACTGGGCCTGAACCTGCACATGGACGGCGCGCGCTTCTCCAACGCCTGTGCGTTCCTCGGCTGCTCGCCGGCCGACCTGACCTGGAAAGCCGGCGTTGACGTGCTGTGCTTCGGCGGCACCAAGAACGGCATGGCGGTGGGCGAAGCGATTCTGTTCTTCAACCACAAGCTGGCCGAAGACTTCGATTACCGCTGCAAACAGGCCGGCCAACTGGCGTCGAAAATGCGCTTCCTCTCCGCCCCCTGGGTGGGCCTGCTGGAAAACGACGCCTGGCTCAAACACGCGCGCCACGCCAACCACTGCGCGCAACTGCTGAGCAGCCTGGTGGCGGATATTCCCGGCGTCGAGTTGATGTTCCCGGTACAAGCCAACGGCGTGTTCCTGCAACTCTCTGAACCGGCCATCGCGGCGCTGACCGCCAAGGGCTGGCGCTTCTACACCTTCATTGGCAAAGGCGGCGCGCGTTTCATGTGTGCGTGGGATACCGAGGAAGAGCGTGTAAGAGAATTGGCGGCGGATATTCGGAAAGTGATGGAAGCCTGAACCTGGCGAATACTGGCTGATTGCCGAGTCTGTCATTTGATATTTCTGACAGCAGCGCCCCACGCTTTCATTGACTAGCCTCTTGGAACCCGGAAGGAAAAGGCCGCTGCAGAGGCCGCCTTTCGGGATAGCCACCTGCCGAACAATCGGCTGGAAACGGAAATCCAGAAGAGAGAGCGAAACCCATGCAATACCAAAGCAACGGCAACACCCTGCAAAGCGACGGCACTGTCAGCACCACCGTTATTGATTGGGATGAGTTCCGCAAGTACGCAAAAGTCGGGGATACCATTCGCGAGCCATCGAGGACGTTAAAGATCTACGACAAAGCCTATGAATTAACAGCATCAGGCCAGCACTTCGTCGTCCATATCTACGCCCAGTAACCGTTAACTTGACCATTCCTTAATCACCCAACCACTTGATCATTCCTACGCTGATCGTTCCCACGCTCTGCGTGGGAATGCATCCCCGGACGCTCTGCGTCCAGCCCTCCCCCCCAAAAATTCAAGGATGAATGCATGGGCAGAAGTCGCTACACCATCACTGAACCCGAAAAACCGCACTTCCTGACATGCACCGTTATGGAGTGGCTGCCTTTGTTTACCCGCGACTACCTCGTCGGCCATCTGCTGGATTGCTGGCGCTATCAGCAAAGCCATAAAGACTTGAACCTTTATGGCTACGTCATCCTTGAAAACCACTTGCATTTCGTCGCTCAGGCTCCCGACCTGGCCAAGTGCGTCAGGCAATTCAAATCCTTCACCGCCCGCAGCATCATTGATGACCTGCAGAGCAAAGGCGCCGAGCGGGCATTACAACGGCTGCGTTTCAGCAAACGCGCGCACAAGACCGATCGGATTTATCAACTGTGGCAGGAGGGTTCACATGCCGAGTTGGTGTACAGCGAGAGCGTGATGCGCCAGAAGCTCGATTACATTCACCACAACCCAGTGAAACGGGGTTACGTGGATCTGGCGGAACACTGGCGGTACTCGAGTGCTCGCAACTATGCGGGAATGGAAGGATTAATCGAGATACAACGCTGGTCCTGAAGATCGTGCCCTGATCGTTCCCACTCTGCGTGGGAATGCATACCGGGACGCTCCGCGTCACCACCACTCAAGCGGGACGCTGAGCGTCCCGGGAGGCGTTACCACGCGGAGCGTGGGAACGATCTAAAAACTAGAACTCGATGCGCACATCCCCCTTCGGCACGCTGCAGCACGACAGGATGTAACCTTCGGCTTCGTCTTCCTCGGTAATCCCGCCGTTGTGCTCCATCTCGACCTCGCCACCCAGTTTCATCACTTTGCACGTGCCGCAGATGCCCATGCCGCAGGCCTTGGGAATCAGCAAGCCCAGCTTGGCGGCCGCCGCATGCACGGTTTCGCCCGGGGCCACACGGATGCTTTTGCCCGAGGCGATGAATTCCACCTGGTGCAGGTCAGCCAGGTCGACTTCCGGAGCATCAGCCGCTTGTTCGGCTTGCTCCACCGCATCCGCACGGGCTTCCGGTGGCGTGGCGCCAAAGGACTCCTCGTGGTAACGCGCCATGTCGAAACCGGCAGCTTCGAGCAGGCGCTTCACAGCGCTCATGTAGGGCGTGGGGCCGCAGCAGAACACTTCGCGCTCAAGGAAGTCCGGCACCATCAGTTCCAGCATCTTGTGGTTCAGATAGCCGCGATAACCCGCCCAAGGTTCGCCCAGGCCGTGTTTCTCGCAGATCAGGTGCAGGCTGAAGTTGTCGATCCGCGACGCCATGTGCTCCAGTTCGCGGTGGTAGATGATGTCTTTGGGCGAGCGCGCGCTGTGCACAAACGTCATGTCGACATTGGCGTTGGTGTCGTAGAACCAGCGCGCCATGGACATCACCGGCGTGATGCCGACGCCGCCGCTCAGGTACAGCACCTTGGGGCTTGGGAAGTCGATGGCATTGAACAGCCCGACCGGCCCGTGCACCGCCAGCTCCTGGCCTTCGTGCAGCGTGTCATGCAGCCAGTTGGAAACGCGGCCGCCCGGCACGCGCTTGATGGTCACCGAAAAGCTGTACGGCACCGACGGCGAGCTGGAAATGGTGTAGGAACGCATGATCGGCTGGCCTTCGATTTCCAGCTCCAGGGTGACGAATTGCCCCGGCTTGAAAAAGAACAGGATCGGCTGGTCGGCCATGAAGCAGAAGGTGCGCACGTCCCAGGTTTCCTGGATGACTTTGACGCAACGGACGATGTGCCGGCCATTGGCCCAGGTCTGGGTGGTTACCGGATTCAGGAAACTATTGGACATGTTGTTCTCCACCGCCGACGTCGGCCTTATGGTGGCGATTCTGCGTAACGCGAGAACCGTCCACTTACCTATCTGCGACATTCACATACTTACCGCGACCAGCCCCCAATAACAGGGGCTTGCGCGTCGGGATCAGATTGGGCCATGTCGCCCATGGATAAGGTTCCACGCAACGCCGGGCCCACACTCGCTTCCAACAACGACGCTTTCTTTACGCCTTGCTGCAAACCTGATCAGCCACTATTCGCCGGCCACACAGAATGGCCATGAGGACACACACGATGGACGTCACCGCAACCTTAAGCTTGGGCGATCCGCTGGAACCCGCACGCAAGGCCACCGCGCAGATGCTGCACGAGCGCGAGCGTACTTTTTCGCTGCCACAGCCGTTCTACTCTGATGAGCGGCTGTTTGATATCGACATGCAGGAGATCTTCCAGAAAGAGTGGTTGATCGCCGGCATGACCTGCGAGATCCCCACCAAGGGCAACTACCTGACCCTGCAAGTGGGCAAGAACCCGATCATCGTCATCCGTGGCGCCGAAGGCGTGGTGCATGCGTTTCACAACGTGTGCCGCCACCGTGGCTCGCGCTTGTGCACCAGCGACAAGGGCAAGGTTGCCAAGCTTGTTTGCCACTATCACCAGTGGACCTACGAGCTGGACGGGCGCCTGCTGTTCGCCGGCACCGAGATGGGCGCCGACTTCGACATGAAGCAGTACGGCCTCAAGCCGGTGAATGTGAAGACCGCCGGCGGCTACATCTTCATCAGCCTGGCCGAGAACCCGCCGGCCATCGATGACTTCCTGTCGACGCTCAACCACTACATGGAACCGTACGACATGGAGAATACCAAGGTGGCGATCCAGACCACCTTGTTCGAGAAAGCCAACTGGAAGCTGGTACTGGAAAACAACCGCGAGTGCTACCACTGCAACGCCTCGCACCCGGAACTGCTCAAAACCCTGCTGGAATGGGACGACGTCACCGACCCACGCGCCGACCAGGCGTTCAAGGACCACGTTGCCGCTTCGGCCGCTGCGTGGGATGCCGAAAAAATCCCTTACGCCCACGCCAGCTTCGGCCTGCGTAACCGCATCGTGCGTATGCCGCTGCTCAAGGGCACCGTGTCGATGACCCTGGACGGCAAACAGGGCTGCGCCAAACTCATGGGCCGCATCAAGAACCCGGACCTGGGCTCGATGCGCATCCTGCACCTGCCGCACTCGTGGAACCACTGCATGGGCGACCACATCATCGTGTTCACCGTGTGGCCGATCAGCGCCCAGGAAACCATGGTCACCACCAAGTGGATCGTGCACAAGGATGCCGTGGAAGGCGTGGACTACGACGTGGAGCGCATGCGCCAGGTGTGGGACGCCACCAACGACCAGGACCGTCGCCTGGCCGAAGAGAACCAGCGCGGCATCAACTCCACCGCCTATCAGCCTGGCCCGTATTCCCAGACCTATGAGTTCGGCGTGGTGAACTTCGTGGACTGGTACAGCGAGCGCATGCTCAACAACCTCGGCGCGGCGCCGGCGCCGTACCTCAAGGGCGTGGCCGCACACGAGTAATCACCACCCACTGTAGGAGCGAGCTTGCTCGCGAAGAACGTCAACGATAACGCAGCGTGCCAGGTTTAACGCAGCGCTCTCAAGTTCTTCGCGAGCAAGCTCGCTCCTACAGTATCTTGCGCTGTACAAAAAATATCCAACCGCCTGCCAGCCCAATGCCCGCCTGCCTTCCAGCCTTTACCCAACAACTTATCCACAGAGCCACCCACAGCAATTGTGGGCAAGTGCGCTCCCCGCCTGAAATTAAATCAAGAAAATCCGTGACTTATTCAGTTTCCCGGTTTTAACAGGCCTTTGGTTAATTATTGATCAAAGCGGTGAAGGTCACGTTATACGTGCCCTGTAGCGGTACGCGAACACCTTATCCACAGAACCGCCAACAGACTTTGGGGGCAACTCACGCACCGCTGTGGAAAACCACCTGAAACCTTCATAAATCGTGGTTTACAGGGATTTAACGCGGCCAAAAGCTCAAATCGGTTAAATTTTGATCAATTGCGTAAAAGCCTTGATTCATAAGGGCTGCAGCCGGTAGCGAACACCTTATCCACAGAAGCGCCAACAGAGTATGGGGGCAACTCTGCTTGGAGAAATGAACAGGAGCAGGGAAAAACCCAAGGAAAAACCGCCAGTTAGCTTGGTTGTTTTTCGTACAGAAGGCTGTAGGGCTTGATTTACAGGGGTTGTGGACAACCGCGAACAGGTTATCCACAGACGGGTCAACAGGGATTGTGGGTAATCTCACAAACACTGCAATCCCAATGTGGGAGCTGGCTTGCCTGCGATAGCAGTGGAACAGTCAGCTCATGTGGCGCCTGACACACTGCCATCGCAGGCAAGCCAGCTCCCACAAAGGATTAGCGTACGACACCCTCTTCTATTAACAACTTGAGGATGGCCTCGGCGCCGGCCTCTGGACTGACGCCCTTGAGCACCTGCCCCCCACCCCCACTGGCCTTGGCCGTCGCGGCTTTCATTCGATCAGCACCGCTCTTGGCCTTGATCACTTTGAGACGCTTGGGCCGCGGTTTGGCCGGTTGCAGCACGGCGCCTGTGAATAACTCGTCCTGTTCGACCTCGACTTCATGGGCCGCCAGTTCGCCGCGCTGCGCCGGGCCGTAGGCGCTTTGCCGCGGCTTGGGCGCGGCGTTATCCACCGTCGCCAGAAACGGCAAACGCACCTTCAAGCGCCGCCGTTGACCGCGCGGCAACGCTTGCAGCACATGGGCCACGCCGGCGTCGATGGACTCCACCTGCGCCAGCCCGACAATCAGCGGCCAGCCCAATTGCTCGGCCAGCAGAAACGGCAACATGCCCGAACCTTCACCGGTCTCGGCCTGGCTGCCGGCAAGCACCACCTGGGCGCCGGCGTCGCGCAGGTACTCGCTGAGCACCGGCAACGCATCGCTGCCCGCCGGTTGTTCCAACACGTGCAACTGTGGCAAGCCCATGCCCAGGTAGCTGCGCAGGGTCGGCTCGGCGATGTTGCCGGCGTGCAACACTTGCAACTTATCCCCAGCCAATTGCAGCCCCAGCTCCACGGCACGCGCATCCTGCTCCGCACGGCGCGGGCGCCCTGAGGTGGGGTGGGCGCCGATGGACACCAGGCTGATTACATTTGTCGTCATGACCAACTCCTTAAGCCGCATCGCGCTTGGCGCCGTTGCGGTAGACCTCGACCGCGTCGATCAAGGCTTGCAGTATCGCGGCGCTTTCGCCGATCACCGACAGGTCGGCACGTTTGATCATGTCGCAGCCAGGGTCCAGGTTGATCGCCACCACCTTGTCGCAGGCACCGATGCCCTGCAGGTGCTGGATCGCCCCGGAAATGCCCACCGCCACGTACACCCGCGCCGTGACCCAGGTGCCGCTGGCGCCGACTTGGCGATCACGTGCCATGAAGCCATCGTCCACGGCGACCCGCGAGGCACCTTCGGTGGCGCCCAAGGCGGCGGCGGCCTGGTGGAAAAGCGCCCAGTCCTTCACGCCATTGCCGCCGGAGAAAATGAATTCGGCCTCGGCCATCGGAATCGCCGCCGGGTCCACGGCCACCGCGCCGAGGTCTTCGATACGCGGCAGGCTGCGCGCCAGGGCTGTGGGTAACTCCACCGGCAACGCTTCATGCCGTGACTCGCTGACCGGCTCGGCGCACTCGACGCCGGCCAGGATCAGGCGCGCCAAGGGTCGAGCCAGGTCTTCCTGGCCAGCACCGGCACGGCCGATGCACTCATTACCTTTGATCTGCCACACCCGTGTGGCCGGGCGTTCCTTGAGGCTGGCGGCAAAGCGCCGGCCCAGTTCGCCGCCCCCGCTGCGGCTGTCCGGCAGCAACCAGTGACGCGGGTTGAACTGGTTATCCACAGCGCGCAAACCCTGCACGCGCTGCTCCGGTGAATAACCGTCGAATTCACGGCCTTCCAGCACCAGCAGGCGATCCACACCGGCGGTGGCAAAGGCCGTTTCCTTGTGGTCACCAAACACCACGGCCAGCACCGCGCCGTCGTTGCCGGCCAGTTGCCGGGCCAGGCCGAGCAAATCGCGGTCGTGGCTGCTCAAGCGACCGCCGACCATGTCCGGCACCACATTGATGTAGAACGCCGGGGTCGGGACCTGATGCAGCGGCAGTTGCACCTCCACAGCCGCCGTGCGTTTGGCGGCGCCGCCCTGCTGGGCGCCGCTGCGGTCGATGCGCTTGATTCCATTGGGGCCGATAAACCCCATGCCATGCACATTCTTGCGGATGACGCCGTTAGGCCCCATCCAACTGTGTTGCACCGGCTGCATCGCCGCGTGCAACGGGTGCAGGCGGTTACGGGCGATCCATTCGGCCCGTGGGTCGCGGCGGATAATGTCGCTCATATGTGCACCTGCGCAAGTTCACGTTTAGGGGGAGCTTTGGCGGGTGCGGCGTCTTCCAGCAACGCGTCGGCCACCAGCTCGGCGATGTCCTTGATCAGCGGACGCGGTTCGACCACGCCTTCGAGCATCGCGGTGCACTGCGGGCAGCCCACGGCCACCAGCTCGGCGCCGGTTTCGCGGATGTCGTCCATGCGCATGTCCGGGATACGTTGCTTGCCGGGAATGTCAGTGATCGGCGCTCCGCCGCCGCCGCCGCAGCAGCGCGAACGGAAGCCCGAGCGTTGCATCTCCTTGACCTCGATGCCCAACGCGCGCAGCACTTGGCGCGGCGCCTCGTATTCACCGTTATAGCGGCCCAGGTAGCACGGGTCGTGATAGGTCACGCTGGTGCCTTTGTGCTGGCCCAGGTTCAGCGCGCCGTCGCCGATCAGCTCGGCCATGAAGGTGCTGTGGTGCTGCACGACGTAGTTGCCGTTGAAGGCGCCGTACTCATTTTTCAATACATGGAAGCTGTGCGGGTCGCAGGTGACGATGCGCTTGAAGCTGTACTTGGCCAACGTCTGGATATTGCGCGAGGCGAGCAGTTGGAACGTCGCTTCATCACCCAGACGCCGGGCCACGTCGCCGCTGTCGCGCTCTTCCAGGCCGAGCACGGCGAAGTCCACGCCGGCGGCTTTGAGCACTTTGACGAACGCGCGCAGGGTGCGCTGGTTGCGCATGTCGAAGGCGCCGTCGCCGACCCAGAACAGCACCTCGCAGTTGCCCTTTTCACTGAGCAACGGCAGGTTCAGGTCCGCCGCCCAGTTCAGGCGACCGCCCGGGGCGAAGCCGCCAGGGTTGTCGGTGGCGATCAGGTTTTCGAGGACTTCGGCGCCCTTGTTCGGCGTGGCGCCTTTTTCCAGGGTGAGGTGGCGGCGCATGTCGACGATGGCATCCACGTGCTCAATCATCATCGGGCACTCTTCCACGCAGGCGCGGCAGGTGGTGCAGGACCACAGGGTCTCGGCGTCCACCAGGCCGTTGACGATCGGCTGGTGCGGGTTGCCGCCGTGTTCGCCGATAGGTTTGCCGGGATACGGGCTGCCGGCGAATTTGGCATCGGTGCCGCCGGCCAGGCCGACCACCATGTCCTGGATCAGCTTTTTCGGGTTCAGCGGCTGGCCGGCGGCGAACGCCGGGCAGGCGGCTTCGCACTTGCCGCACTGCACGCAGGCATCGAAGCCGAGCAACTGGTTCCAGGTGAAGTCCTTGGGTTTTTCCACGCCCAATGGCGCGGTCTTGTCGCTGAGGTCCAGCGGTTTCAAACCGGTGGAGCGGCCGCCACCAAAACGTTCGGCGCGACGGTGCCAGGCCAGGTGCAGGGCACCGGCGAAGGCGTGCTTCATCGGGCCGCCCCAGGTCATGCCGAAGAACATTTCGGACACGCCCCACAGCACGCCCACGCCGAGCAGCGCGGCGAGCAGCCAGCCGCCGAATTCGGCGGGAAGAATCCCGGCCACCGGCAGTGTGACAAGGAAGAAACTCACCGAGAACGCCATCAGGCTTTTCGGCAGGCGCATCCACGGGCCTTTGGACAGACGCGAAGGCGGGTGGCGGCGGCGCAGGTACATGAAGATGGCGCCGACAAACATCAATGTCGAGGCCAGCAGCAGCGCGTAGCCGAGGATACGGTTCTGCAGGCCGAAACCATGCACCAGGATCGCCAGCAGCGCCGACAGCACGAAGCCCAACGCGGTAGCGACGTGGGTGTTGGCGATGTATTTGTCGCGGGCGACCACATGGTGCAGGTCGACCATGTAGCGCTTGGGCATGGCCAGCAGGCCACCGAGCAGGTCGACTTTCGACGCGCGGCCACGGCGCCACATGGCGACACGCCGCAGCGCGCCAAGAACCGCAAGGCCCAGGGCGGCAAACAGAAGGATGGGAAGCACGGTATTCAACATGGTGAAGCTCCCACTATGATCGTTCCCACGCTCTGCGTGGGAATGCATCCTGTGACGCTCTGCGTCACGATCTTAAGAGCGGACGCGGAGCGTCCAGGGCGGCATTCCCACGCGGAGCGTGGGAACGATCAGGTGCGTCAGAAATCCTTGCAAAGGCGCAGGGCGTCATAGATCGCAGCGTGGGTATTACGCTGGGCCACACAGTCGCCGATGCGGAACAGCAAGTACCCCTCACCCGACTCGCTCAGGCACGGCTGTGGCTTGATCGCGAACAACGCTTCGACGTCGATCTGGCCCTTGTTGCGCGAGCCTGGCTTGAGGGCGTAGTAGATCTCTTCGTCCGGACGCACGCCGTTCTCCACCACCACCTGGTCCACCACCCGCTCTTCCTTGGCGCCGGTGTATTCGTTCTCCAGCACCGCCACCAGCTTGTCGCCCTCGCGGTAGACCTTTTCCAGCATCATGTCGCCGGTCATGATCACTTCCTTGGGGTACATGCTGCGGTAGTAGGTCGGGAACGACGTACCGCCGATGGCCACGCCCGGCTTGATGTCGTCGGTGACGATTTCCACCTGGCAGCCTTTGTCGGCCAGGAAGTCCGCCACCGACATGCCGGTGAATTCACAGATGGTGTCGTACACCAGCACGTTCTTGCCCGGTGCGACTTTGCCGTCGAGCACGTCCCAGCTGCTGACCACCAAACCTTCGGCCGCGCCCCAGTGTTCGTTCTGCTCGATGAACGGATGGCCGCCCACCGCCAGTACGACTACGTCCGGGCGCAGGTCGAGGATGGTTTCGGCGTCGGCCGCAACGCCCAGGCGCAGGTCGACTTTCAAGCGCGCCAGTTCCAACTGGAACCAGCGGGTGATGCCGGCGATCTGGTCGCGCTGCGGCGCTTTCGACGCCGTGGTGATCTGCCCGCCGATAAATTCTTTCTTCTCGAACAGCGTCACCTCGTGACCGCGTTCGGCGGCCACACGCGCAGCCTCCATCCCGGCGGGACCTGCCCCCACCACCACGACTTTGCGCTTGGGCCCGGTGGACTTCTCGATGATGTGCGGCACGCCCATGTATTCACGGGACGTCGCGGCGTTCTGGATGCACAGTACATCCAGGCCTTGGTACTGACGGTCGATGCAATAGTTGGCGCCGACGCACTGCTTGATCTGGTCGATCTGGCCCATCTTGATCTTGGCGATCAGGTGCGGGTCGGCGATGTGCGCACGGGTCATGCCGACCATGTCCACATAGCCGCCTTCCAGGATGCGCGTGGCCTGGTTCGGGTCCTTGATGTTCTGCGCGTGCAGCACCGGAACCTTGACTACCTCCTTGATCCCGGCGGCGAGGTGCAGGAACGGCTCCGGCGGGTAACTCATGTTCGGGATAACGTTGGCCAAGGTGTTGTGCGTATCGCAACCCGAGCCGACCACGCCAATGAAGTCGAGCATGCCGGTGTCGTCGTAATACTTGGCGATCTGCTTCATGTCCTCGTGGGACAGGCCGTCCGGGTGGAACTCGTCACCGCACAGGCGCATGCCCACGCAGAAGTCGTCGCCGACCTCGGCGCGCACGGCCTTGAGCACTTCCAGGCCGAACTTCATGCGGCCTTCGAAGGTGCCGCCCCATTCATCGGTACGCTTGTTGACCCTTGGGCTCCAGAACTGGTCGATCATATGCTGGTGCACGGCGGACAGTTCCACACCGTCCAGGCCACCGGCCTTGGCACGGCGCGCGGCCTGGGCGTAGTTGCCGATCACGCGCCAGATCTCTTCCGGCTCGATGGTCTTGCAGGTGGCGCGGTGCACCGGCTCACGCACGCCGGAGGGCGACATCAGGGTTGGCCAGTTGAAACCGTCCCAGCGCGAGCGACGGCCCATGTGGGTAATCTGGATCATGATCTTGGCGCCATGCTTATGCATGGCGTCGGCCAGGTTCTGGAAGTGCGGGATGATACGGTCGGTGGACAGGTTCACCGAGCTCCACCACTCCTGCGGGCTGTCGATGGCCACCACGGAGGAGCCGCCACAGATCGCCAGGCCGATACCGCCCTTGGCTTTCTCTTCGTAGTACTTCACATAGCGGTCGGTGGTCATCCCGCCGTCGGTGGCATACACCTCGGCGTGGGCGGTACTGAGCACGCGGTTGCGGATGGTCAGCTTGCCGATCTGGATCGGCGCAAACATTGCTTCGAAAGCCATGGCACGGTCCTCGGCTTACAACGGCTTGACGGTGAACAAGCCGTCATCGTGGCCCTCTTCGGAGCCTCCGTAGACTTGTTCGGCGACGGTGCGGATCTTGCTGCCACGGGCTTCAAGAATCTGATCCATGGCGCCGGCAAACCAGCCGGTGAACATGTAGTCCACTTTGCGCCCGACCTTGCCGTACACATAGACGAACGCCGAGTGTTCGAGCTTGACGCTGGCGGTGCCTTTATCGAGGTCGATGTCCTGGATCTTGAACAGGCCCCAGCCGCGTTGCGACAAGCGCTTCATGTAATGCTCGAACACCGCGACGCCTTCCAGGCCGTGGCATTCGGCTTCTTTTTCACACCAGTGCCAGGCGGACTTGTAGCCGGCTTTGTAGAGGATCTCGGCGTAGGCGTCGGCGCCCAGGACTTCTTCGATGCCCATATGGTTATTGACGAAGAAATGGCGTGGCACGTACAGCATCGGCAGGGCGTCGGAGGTCCAGACACCGGTTTCGCTGTCGACTTCGATAGGCAATTGCGGGGCGATCTTGGCCATGGAAACTTAACTCCAGAAAAATTCGTTGTGGTAGTGCCGGTGGGTGTCTGGCTTATTCGCCCCAGACGTCCTTCAAGACGTTGACCCAGTTTTCGCCCATGATCTTGCGCACCACACGCTCGGGGTGGCCGCGCTTGAGCAGGGTTTCGGTGAGGTTGGGAAACTCGCCCACGGTGCGGATGCCCAGCGGGTTGATGATCTTGCCGAAGCTGGTAAGGCGGCGCGCGTAGCCCTTGTCATGGGTCAGCATTTCAAAGAAATCCTGGCCATGGCCCTGGGTGAAATCGGTACCGATGCCAATGGCGTCTTCGCCGACGATGTTCATGGTGTATTCGATGGCTTCGGCGTAGTCGTCGATGGTCGAGTCGATGCCCTTGGCCAGGAACGGCGCGAACATGGTCACGCCGACAAAACCGCCGTGGTCGGCAATGAACTTGAGTTCTTCATCGGACTTGTTGCGCGGGTGCTCCTTGAGCCCGGACGGCAGGCAGTGGGAGTAGCACACCGGCTTTTTCGATTCGAGGATGACTTCTTCGCTGGTTTTAGAGCCCACGTGAGACAGGTCGCACATGATGCCGACGCGGTTCATCTCGGCGACGATCTCACGCCCGAAGCCCGACAGGCCGCCGTCGCGCTCGTAGCAGCCGGTACCCACCAGGTTCTGGGTGTTGTAGCACATCTGTACCACGCCAACGCCGAGCTGCTTGAAGATCTCGACATAGCCGAGCTGGTCTTCGAAGGCATGGGCGTTCTGAAAGCCGAAGATGATGCCGGTCTTGCCTTGTTCCTTGGCCTTGCGGATGTCCGCGGTGGTTTTTACCGGAATCACCAGGTCGCTGTTCTCGCGGATCAGGGTCTGGCTGGCCACGATATTGTTGATGGTGGCCTGGAACCCTTCCCACACCGACACCGTGCAGTTGGCGGCGGTGAGGCCACCTTTGCGCATATCCTCGAACAGGTCGCGGTTCCACTTGGCAATAATCAGCCCGTCGATAACGATGCTGTCGGCGTGCAACTCGGCTGGGCTCATCAGGCGTCCCCTTATTTTGGCGATTCATGCGCCGAATCGTCTGCCGGCGCTTTGGGGCCAGCATATGCCCAGGGGCCGACAGAGCCGGGTGCAAAAACGACAGGGGAATTGCCGAAAGCGTCAATCCGCGACAAAGGCTGCTAAGAGAGGTCTGACTGGCGGCTGTTCTTTGTCGTACGCTTGAGCCAGAATTCCCGCATCACCTGATATGAGACGGCGCAATGAAATCGATTTTCCTGGTTTTGGCACTCATCGCAACCGGCGCCCACGCAGCCGAAGACACCGACAGCACGCCGTGCGACGGCATCGAAAACGACAAGCAAACCCTGGAATGCGCCTCCTACAACAAGACCACCGCAGAACAACTGCTCAAAGATAACTACCAGGGCCTGCTGGAGCGCATGGCCTCGATCTATGGCAGCGACAAAACCAAACTGGCGGACATTACCGCTCGTCTGAAGGATGCCCAGCAGAAGTGGGAAAAACTGCGCGACGCCGATTGCGCGGTGGACACCTTCCCGGCGGTGACCGGAACCAAGGCCTACGCGATTGCGCAGAATGATTGTCTGGCGCGGATGAGTGATGAGCGGTCGGAGTTTTTAGAGTCGATCGGACAGGAGTAAGAACGCTCCCGCGGCCCTATGGCAGGAGCGGCAGGCAGATGTCACGCCGCGAAAGGCGACTTGAACGAACTCTTCGTCAAGGGTTGGCTTGGCGCGTAGCTGTAGCCTAACGCCGCGATATCCATCATGTCACTGATACGCCGGGCCCAGGGTTTGAGTACATCGTTAAAGTTGTGGCTCGGCGGACCATCCTGCATCGGACAGTAATGCGGGGCGAGGTCCGGCTCATCCAGCATCTTCTGCGCCTGCCAGTCCGCCCAAATCTTGTCTACGAAGCAGTGATGCAGGAAAAAAACCGGATCATCAGGCGAGGTCATGGGCAACATGTTGCCCCCCACCCACAAATGTACGCGGTTATGCAACTGCGAGCCGGGCGTTTTGACATTCGGGTCACCGCGCTGGGTGATCCAGCCTTCCAGCCGATTCCTGAACCCGCGAGTGAAAGGCGCCGAGTTGTAGTTCGGCTCGTCATACAACGCTTCGTTCATAGCCATTTGCAAATCGCTTTCAGTCGGCAACGAGCTGGTCTCTTGCCCGAACTGGCGTTTCAACCCTGGCCCGGGCAAGCCTTCGCCCGGGTAGGAAGACACCGGCCAATTCCCATATTTGTGGGCAAAAACGCCGTCCTGGACCCGAAACTGATCGGCCGGGTCACCATCTCCACCCAGGAAACCCTGGCCCCACACCGGCGAGCTTTCAGGGGCAGCCGCGTCCAGCGTCCAGTTCCAGTAAGGCAGTGTGATACCTGGCGTGATGGCCTGAAGGTCTGCCTCGAACTGCATCAACATTTCTCGATGCCACGGCAAGAACGCGGGCCCTCTGTGGGCACCGTTACGATAGTTGGGATCCTGGGGCTCATTTGGATAGACCGTAGGTATCATGACCTCATGGTGCCAATGAACGTACTTATCGTAAGTGCCGCTTTTCTTCATTGCCAATAACGTTTGGATAAACACCAACTGCTCACTTGCGGACAGCGCGCGGATTTCCTTGCGAACGTTCATTGCATAACTCCCTTATTGAAAAGCCATGTAACAACGGGAACCAACGATTGGTTCCTGAAGGAAATCTAAGAGCGCACGAGAGTGCGGTCTACTGTCATAAATAACAGGTTCAGGCCTTTCCCGACCGACGGCCCACACCTGCGTCAACCCTGATACCCTTCTGCTTCATCTATTTTTCCAAGACGACCTTATGACTATCTGCGGCATTGAAATCAAAGGCAGCGAAGCTATCATCGCCGTTGCCTCCCTGGACAACCAGGTGCTGACCCACATCGCCCTGGCCACCAAGAAAATCGCGCTGGAAGACGATGACGAAGCGGCCAACGTCAAAGCCTTCGCGGCTCAGGTGAAGGCGTTTGTGCAGGCAAACGCCATCACCCGTATCGCGATCAAGAAGCGCAGCAAGAAAGGCGAATTCGCCGGCGGCCCGACCACGTTCAAGATTGAAGGTGTGTTTCAGTTGCTGGAGGGTGTTGAGGTTACGCTGCTGTCGCCGCAAACCATCAATGCGCAGAACAAGAAGTACAGCTTTGATCTGCCGGCGACGCTGAACAAGTATCAGCATGAGGCGTTCAAGGCGGCGTGTTCGGCGCTGGTAAAAAAATAAGCCCGCTCACATGTAGTGAGCGGGCTTGTCGAATCGTCGCACCGCCCGCGCTGGGTGGCGAAGCCGCCCCTATAGAGGCATCGCCGAGCTTCAGGTAGAACGCAGGTGCCGGGTTTGGGGCCGCTTCGCAGCCCGGCGCGGGGCAAGCCCGCTCACTACAGGGAGAATCGCAGGCAAGCCAGCTCCCACATTTGATCTGCATTTCCACAAAAGCGTTGCGGTGACCGTGCAATCGCCAATCCGTGAAACTGAGATTTATACCCAATTATGGAAACGACTATAAATTATAGTCGGCACTATAATTGGCTAAAAACTGATCAAACCACCTCCCGTCGCCGATCCTCCCTCGGACACTTCGCAAACCTGGCCCGGTAACTTCGGGTGAAATACGACGGCGACTCAAACCCGCACGCAATACTCACCTCCAGCACGCTCATGTCGCTCTGGCGCAATAACTGCCGGGCTTTTTCCAGGCGCAGGCCGAGGTAGAAGTTGCTCGGCGTGTCGTTAAGATGCAGGCGAAACAGGCGTTCCAATTGGCGGCGCGTCACCTTGATCGCGTCGGCCAGGGCCAATGTGCTCAGCGGCGGCTCGGTGTGCTGTTCCATCTCGCCGATCACCTGCACCAGCTTCTTGTTGTTGATGCCGTAGCGCGTGGCGATCTGCATGCGCTGGTGGTCTTTGCGCGGGCGGATGCGGCCGAGCACGAACTGTTCGGAGACCTGGATCGCCAACTCCGGGCCGTGGGCCTGGGCGATGAGGTCGAGCATCAGGTCGATGGAGGCGGTGCCGCCGGCGCAGGTGATACGGCGGCGGTCGATCTCGAACAGTTCCTGGGTCACGCTCAGGTGTGGATACGACTCCTTGAAGGCGTCGATGGCTTCCCAGTGCAGGGTCAGTCGGTGGCCATCGAGCAGGCCCGCCTCAGCCAGCACGCAGGCACCGGTGTCGATGGCGCCGAGGGTCACGCCGTCGTGGTCGAGGCGGCGCAGCCAGTGTTCCAACGCGGGGGTGGCGAACTGCAGCGGTTCGAAGCCGGCGACCACCATCAGCGTCGCGCCCTTTTTCAGCGGTTCCAGCGCGGCGTCGGCGTTGACCGACATGCCATTGCTCGCCAGC
This sequence comes from Pseudomonas cedrina subsp. cedrina, assembly GCF_001983175.1. Lineage (GTDB taxonomy): Bacteria > Pseudomonadota > Gammaproteobacteria > Pseudomonadales > Pseudomonadaceae > Aquipseudomonas > Aquipseudomonas cedrina. The sequence goes on along the minus strand of NZ_MNPW01000010.1, from coordinate 133,680 downwards.
ACCGCGCCGCCATCGGCGCTCAGGACATGCCAGCGGTACAGCTCGCCACGAAACCGGTTGGCCACCCGCAGCGGCTCCAGCGCGGAGATAAAGCCGATGGCAGAGAACCCCGGCATCAGCAAGAAATAGTAATCCTGGGACATGGTGGCGCTCTCGTCGGACGGCCAGCGTGGCACTGTGATACTCCCGTTCATGGGCGGATTCAAGGGGGCAGGTCGCTGCAGTGCAAGAGCGGGTCGCCGCCGTGCGCTTTACCGCTCCCCAAGCTGCGTAACGTGATCCCACGGCGCACAAAGACGCCGGCCCCCACAATAACGACCTGCCGAGGGATCCACCATGAACCGACTGATCAGCCGCAGCGTGCTTGCACTCAGCGTCAGCGCTATTTTGAGCACCCACGTCATGGCAGCGGATGCCGCTTCATGCCAGAACGTACGCCTGGGCGTGGTGAACTGGACCGACGTGATCGCCACCAGTGCCATGGCCCAGGTGCTGCTCGACGGCCTCGGCTACAAGACCAAACAGACCAGCGCCTCCCAGCAAATCATCTTTGCCGGCATTCGCGATCAGCGCCTGGACCTGTTCCTGGGCTACTGGAACCCGCTGATGACCCAGACCATCACGCCGTTCGTCGACGCCAAGCAAGTCAAAGTCCTCGACAAGCCCAGCCTGGAAGACGCCCGCGCGACCCTTGCCGTGCCGACTTACCTGGCGGACAAGGGCCTGAAAACCTTCGCGGATATCGCCAAATTCGAAAAAGAACTGGGAGGCAAAATCTACGGCATCGAGCCAGGCTCGGGCGCCAACACCCAGATCAAGGCGATGATCGCCAAGAACCAGTTCGGCCTGGGCAAATTCCAGCTGGTGGAGTCCAGTGAAGCCGCCATGCTCTCCGCGGTCGACCGTGCGGTTCGGCGCAAGGAGCCGGTGGTGTTCTTCGGCTGGGCGCCGCACCCGATGAACGTCAACGTCGCCATGACCTACCTCACCGGCAGCGAAGACGCCCTGGGCCCGAACGAGGGCAAGGCAAGCGTGTGGACGGTCACCGCGCCGACCTACGCAGCACAATGCCCCAACGTGCACAAATTGCTGACCAATCTCACCTTCACCGCCGCCGACGAGAGCCGAATGATGCAGCCCTTGCTGGATCACAAGGATCCTATCGAGTCGGCCAAGCAGTGGCTCAAGGATCACCCGCAGGACCAGGCGCGCTGGCTGGACGGCGTGACCACCTTCGATGGCAAGCCGGCTGCGGCAAATATCCAACTGACCAGCAAATAACTTTATTTAAATCACCGCTTCGCAGCCCCGACCGGCTGCGAACGGCATCGCCACGCCCTTGAATCATGCCCGTAAGGAACCGCCCCATGAACCACGACGTCATCATCACCTGCGCACTCACCGGTGCTGGCGACACGACCAGCCGAAGCCCGCACGTGCCGGTCACGCCCAAACAAATCGCCGCCGCCGCGGTGGAAGCCGCCAAGGCCGGCGCCACGGTGGTGCATTGCCATGTGCGTGACCCCGAAACCGGCAAGTTCAGCCGCGACGTGGCCCTGTACCGCGAGGTGATGGAGCGCATCCGCGAAGCGGACATCGACATCATCGTCAACCTGACCGCCGGCATGGGCGGCGACCTGGAGATCGGTGGCGGCGAGAACCCGATGGCGTTCGGCCCCAACACCGATCTGGTCGGCCCGCTGACGCGCCTGGCCCACGTGGAGGCGCTGCTGCCGGAAATCTGCACCCTGGATTGCGGCACGCTGAACTTCGGCGATGGCGACACCATTTACGTGTCCACCCCGGCACAACTGCGGGCTGGCGCCAAGCGCATCCAGGAACTGGGCGTAAAGGCCGAGCTGGAAATTTTCGACACCGGCCACCTGTGGTTCGCCAAGCAGATGATCAAGGAAGGCCTGCTGGACGACCCGCTGTTCCAGCTGTGCCTGGGCATCCCCTGGGGGGCGCCGGCCGACACCACCACCATGAAAGCCATGGTCGACAACCTGCCCGCCGGCGCTGTGTGGGCCGGCTTCGGCATCGGCCGCATGCAAATGCCGATGGCGGCGCAAGCCGTGCTGCTGGGCGGCAACGTGCGGGTTGGCCTGGAAGACAACCTGTGGCTGGACAAGGGCGTGCTCGCCACTAATGGTCAGTTGGTGGAGCGCGCCAGTGAAATCCTCAGCCGCCTGGGCGCGAGGGTCATGACGCCGGCGGAGGGCCGCGTGAAGATGGGATTGACCAAGCGCGGCTGATCCACTGCCGAAACCGGATCAAAACTGTGGGAGCGGGCTTGCTCGCGAATGCGGTGTGCCAGTCACCGAATGCACTAACTGACACACCGCATTCGCGAGCAAGCCCGCTCCCACAGGGGTTCATCACATTATTCAGGAACGTCGCCAATGAGCTTTATCACCGAAATCAAAACCTTCGCCGCCCTCGGCAGCGGTGTCATCGGCAGCGGCTGGGTGTCCCGCGCACTGGCCCATGGCCTGGATGTGGTCGCCTGGGACCCGGCGCCCGGGGCCGAAGCCGCATTGCGCAAACGCGTCGCCAATGCCTGGGGCGCCCTGGAGAAACAAGGCCTTGCAACGGGTGCCTCACAGGACCGCTTGCGCTTTGTCGCAACCATTGAGGAGTGTGTGAAAGACGCCGACTTCATCCAGGAAAGCGCCCCGGAACGCCTGGAGCTGAAACTGCAACTGCACGGCAAGATCAGCGCCGCGGCCAAGCCCAATGCGCTGATTGGCTCGAGTACCTCGGGCCTGTTGCCGAGCGAGTTCTATGAGGGCTCGACCCACCCGGAACGCTGCGTGGTCGGTCACCCATTCAACCCGGTTTACCTTTTGCCGCTGGTGGAAGTCGTCGGCGGCCAACACACCGCGCCGGAGGCGATCCAGGCGGCGATCAAGGTGTATCAATCCCTGGGCATGCGCCCGCTGCATGTGCGCAAGGAAGTCCCCGGTTTTATCGCCGACCGCTTGTTGGAAGCGCTGTGGCGCGAGGCCTTGCACTTGGTCAACGATGGCGTGGCGACCACCGGGGAGATCGATGACGCGATCCGCTTTGGCGCAGGCCTGCGTTGGTCGTTCATGGGCACCTTCCTGACCTACACCCTGGCAGGGGGCGATGCCGGGATGCGACATTTCATGGCCCAGTTCGGCCCGGCGCTACAGCTGCCGTGGACGTATTTGCCGGCGCCGGAGCTGACCGACAAGTTGATTGATGATGTGGTGGAGGGCACCAGCGAGCAGTTGGGCAAGCACAGCATTTCGGCGCTGGAGCGCTATCGTGATGATTGCCTGCTGGCGGTGCTTGAGGCTGTGAAGGTGACTAAAGCCAAACACGGTATGAGCTTCGCTGAATAACCCTGTGGGAGCTGGCTTGCCTGCGATAGCGGTGGTGAATCTTGCATCGCCATCGCAGGCAAGCCAGCTCCCACAGTTGACCGCGCACTGATCTGGAATCCCGGCCATGCCCGCACTCACCACCTACACCACCAAGATCCAACCCGACTGGGTCGACTACAACGGCCATCTGCGCGATGCGTTCTACCTGTTGATCTTCAGCTACGCCACCGATGCGCTGATGGACAGGCTTGGCCTGGACAGCGAAAACCGCGAAGCCAGCGGCCATTCACTGTTCACCCTGGAACTGCACCTGAACTACCTGCACGAAGTGAAGCTCGGTGCCGACGTCGAGGTGCACACCCAACTGATCGCCTTTGATTCCAAGCGCCTGCATCTTTATCACAGCCTGCATTTAGTCGGTGATGAAAAGGCGTTGGCCGGCAACGAACAGATGTTGCTGCACGTCGACCTCGCCGGGCCGCGTTCTACGCCGTTCAGCGAGGCTACGCAGGCGCGGCTCTCGACCCTCATCGCGGCACAAGGCGAACTGCCCAGGCCCGCCCTCCTCGGCCGCGTCATCGGTTTGCCCGGCCAACAAAAAAGCCCCGACCAGCCGTGACTGGATCGGGGCGCAAGTGCCTTGTGTGAGCGGTACATCTCGAGGGTGACCAAACCGTCAAGCTGTGTGCCTGGGTTCAGTGTGCCGGTTACCGCAGCGGGCAAATGGCTCGAAAACGACACGTTCATAGCCATCCGAGGCATGGGCGCATTCTGCCCTTGCCGACTGTTTGAGCGGCTACCAGAATCAAGGTCAAACCCCGCTCCACTCACCAGGATTAAACGTCATGATGCACGCGGATTTGATTGACCAGGACGACCTGCTTAGCCAGTTGCGCTCACTGGGTTTCGAGGTGTCCAGCGGTGCCACCGCCGAACAGGCTTGCGAGTGTGCAGTGCGCGGCTTGAGCGCGGCGCGGGCCAAGGCGCTCAAGGGCATGGTTGAGCAGATGTACACCGGCAGCGCGACTATTTTGCCGGCGGTGCGGCAGGCGATCGATAAGCAGTTGTTGCCGGCTTTGATGCAGTTCAAGCAGAACTCCGGCGCCTGACAAACACCATTCCTGTAGGAGCGAGCTTGCTCGCGAAAATCGTCAACGATAACGCGGGGCCTCTGACACCCCCAGTGGTCTTGAGTTTTTCGCGAGCAAGCTCGCTCCTACAGTGAGCTGCGTCGGATTTAGAGCCTTACGCTGGCAAAAGTCGACTCATTGCGCGCCTGGCTCAACGCCGACATCGGCCCCGACAACGGTGACAACACCAGCGCCTGCGGAATCGGCATCATTGCCACCTGCTGCGTGGTATTGGAGCCAACACGCTCATCCCGTGGCGGAATGCCGAAGTATTCGCGGTAGCACTTGGAGAAGTGCGGGGTGGACACGAAGCCACACACCGACGCCACCTCGATGATCGACATTGGCGTTTGCTTGAGCAACTGCCGTGCGCGGATCAGGCGCAGCTTGAGGTAGTAGCGCGACGGCGAGCAGTGCAGGTATTTCTGGAACAAGCGCTCCAACTGGCGGCGGGACACGGCGACATACACCGCCAGCTCATCCAGGTCGATCGGCTCTTCCAGGTTGGCTTCCATCAGCGCGACGATTTCCTGCAGCTTCGGCTGGTTGGTGCCCAGCATATGCTTGAGCGGCACACGCTGGTGGTCCTGTTCGTTGCGGATACGTTCGTACACAAACATTTCGGAGATAGCGGCCGACAGTTCACGGCCGTGATCGCGGCTGATCAAGTGCAGCATCATGTCCAGCGGGGCGGTGCCGCCGGAGCTGGTGAAGCGGTTGCGGTCGAGGGTGAACAGGCGTGTGCTCATGGCCACGCGGGGGAAGGCTTCCTGCATCGAGGCCAGGCATTCCCAGTGCACGCTGCAATCAAAGCCATCGAGCAGACCGGCGCAGGCCAGGGCCCAACTGCCGGTGCACACCGCACCCAGGCGACGGGACTGGCGCGCCTGGCTTTGCAGCCACGACACATGCTCGCGAGTCACGGTACGCTGAATACCGACGCCGCCGCACACGATCACCGTGTCCAGGGCCGGGGCTTTTTGCATGGCCGCATCGGGGGTGATTTGCAGGCCGTCGCTGGCCCACACCTGGTTGCCGTCGACGCTTAGGGTCGTCCAACGATACAGCTCGCGGCCGGAAAGCTGGTTGGCCATGCGCAGCGGTTCGACTGCCGACGCCAGGGAAATCAGCGTGAAATTGTCCAGCAGCAAAAAGCCGATGGATTGAGGCGCACGGTTCTGGGGTTGGGCCCCGGCGTTGGACGACGTCATCGCAGTATCTCCTCACACAAAGCGGGTGATGGCCTCAGGCGAGGCTCTTGTTATTGCGCTCTCGCTACAGCAAGGCGAGAGGCTTTGAATTGATAGAGCAAATGCCGTGCCTGAATTTGAATGGCCATCCAATAAATCCTAAAAACGACCTCATGACGCGTCTAAACAAGCCCGTGCCGGAGGTAGGGATATGGCCGGAATTGTCCGTAGGAACGGGCCTGCCCGAGAGGTGTGAGCAGATCGGTAGCACTTGTGGGAAGGGGCTTTGAGGGTGTGGGAAAAGTCTGTCACCGCAGGCGCGGGGGACGGGAGGTCAGGCGGGTAATCGTTCGCAACCTACTTATCTATTTGCGACGCGCTAAAAGGTGGCGTGCTGGGCGGGAGATGTTCAATGTAGGAGCGAGCTTGCTCGCGAAGGTCGTTAACGATGACGCTGGCATTCTGGATGAACGCGGCGCTCTCGGGTTCTTCGCGAGCAAGCTCGCTCCTACAGAGAGGGATCAGGTCAGCACTCTACCGCGCTGACAGCCAACCCACCTCGCGACGTCTCTTTGTACTTGTCATGCATATCCGCGCCGGTATCGCGCATGGTGCGGATCACCCGGTCCAGCGAGATAAAGTGCTGGCCGTCACCCCGCAAGGCCATCTGGGCGGCATTGATCGCCTTCACCGCCGCAATCGCATTGCGCTCGATGCACGGCACCTGCACCAGCCCGCCGACCGGGTCGCAGGTCAGGCCGAGGTTGTGCTCCAGGCCGATCTCGGCGGCGTTGCACAGTTGCTCTGGCGTGGCACCGAGGATTTCGGCCAGTCCGGCCGCCGCCATGGCGCACGCGGAACCCACCTCGCCCTGGCAACCGACTTCGGCACCGGAGATCGACGCGTTCTTCTTGCACAGAATCCCCACCGCCGCCGCACTGAGCAGGTAGTCGACCACGTTGGCCTCGGTAACGTCCTCGCTGAATTTCATGAAGTAGTGCAACACCGCCGGAATAATCCCCGCCGCGCCATTGGTGGGAGCGGTGACCATGCGTCCGCCGGCGGCGTTCTCTTCGTTGACCGCCAGGGCGAAGAGGTTCACCCACTCCATGGCGCTCAAGGTCGAGCCGATCACATTCGGCTTGCCCAGTTCCTGCAGGCTGCGGTGCAACTTGGCCGCGCGACGGCGCACATTCAGGCCGCCTGGCAGGATGCCTTCGTGCTTGAGGCCCTGCTCGACACACGCCTGCATGGCGCGCCAGAGCTTCATCAGCCCGCTGCGGATGTCTTCCTCGGAGCGCCAGACCTTTTCGTTGGCCAGCATCAACTCGGCCACACGCAGGTTGTGGGTCTTGCACAGCTGTAACAATTCCACCGCGCTGGAAAAATCGTAAGGCAACTCGGTGCGGTCCATATCCGCCACGCCGCTCCGGGCCTGGGCTTCGTCCACCACAAAACCACCACCCACCGAATAGTAGGTGTCGCGGTGCAACTCGCCCTCATCACCCCACACCACCAGGGTCATGGCGTTTGGATGGAACGGCAGGTTTTCGTCGAGCAGGCGCATGTCCCGGGCCCAGACGAAAGGCACCGGCAAACGCCCGTCCAGCAGCAAGGTATCGGTCTCACGCAGGGTGTGGATGCGCACGCCGATCTGCGACGGGTCAATCGCGTCCGGCCACTCGCCCATCAGGCCCATGACGGTGGCGGTGTCGCTGCCGTGGCCGATGCCGGTGGCCGACAAAGAGCCGTACAGCTGAACTTCGACGCGCCGAACCTGTTCCAACAGTTCGCGTTCACGCAATGCTTGAACGAACAACGCCGCGGCGCGCATGGGGCCGACGGTGTGAGAACTCGAAGGCCCGATGCCGATCTTGAACAGGTCGAAAACGCTGATAGCCATTGCGGTAGAACTCCTCGATAAGCACGGCCAGGCTTGAACGAGGTGCTACGCTCAGATCGCCCAGATGGCGGCATCATCCGGCTTTTCCCCGCCGTCACGGCGTCTCACACCGACGCAACCATGCTCACGAGCGTCGCTTGCGTGCGAGAACGGCTTGGTCACTGTAGGAGCGAGCTTGCTCGCGAAAAGCGTATCGGCAACGCGGACCTCCTGACAGCGCTGCGTTATCGTTGACGACCTTCGCGAGCAAGCTCGCTCCTACGTTTTGCCTGAGGAAAAATCTGTAAGCGACGTCACCGACACTGGATACGACCATCCCTGTACTGGATACGACGCCCCCTGTAGGCGTCAGATTTTCACTGGTACATGATCAGTCTCGACTCGTTTGCAAGGCACCGTGCCATTCGCTTCCTCGCACGCTCCAACCGCAACCCTTATAAAGCGCGGCGAAGGCCGCCAGAAAAAACACAGGAGTCTACCCCGATGAAAGGTTCACCCTCGTTGTTGTTGGCCGCCATGCTGAGTCTGCCAGTCATGGCGCACGCCGCAGAACCGGAACAGTGCAAGACCGTCAACTTCTCCGATGTCGGCTGGACCGACATCACCGTCACTACCGCGACCACCAGCGAAGTCCTCAAGGGCCTGGGCTACAAGCCGCGCACCACGATGATTTCGGTACCGGTGACCTACAAGTCGCTGGCCGACGGCAAGAACATGGACGTCTTCCTCGGCAACTGGATGCCGACCATGGAAAACGACATCAAGCAGTACCGTGATGCCGGCACCGTGGAAACCGTGCGCGCCAACCTGGAGAACGCCAAATACACCCTGGCGGTCCCGCAGGCGCTGTACGACAAAGGCTTGAAGGACTTCGCCGACATCGCCAAATTCAAGGATGAGCTGGGCGGCAAGATCTACGGCATCGAACCGGGCAACGATGGCAACCGCACCATCCAGACGCTGATCGACAAAGACGCCTTCGGCCTCAAGACCGCTGGTTTCAAAGTGGTCGAGTCCAGCGAAGCCGGCATGCTTTCCCAGGTCGAGCGCGCCACCAAGCGCGACCAGGCCATCGTGTTCCTCGGCTGGGAACCGCACCCGATGAACACCCGCTTCAAGATGAAATACCTGACCGGGGGTGACGATTCGTTCGGCCCCAACTACGGCCAGGCCACCATCTACACCAACACCCGCAAGGGCTATACCCAGGAATGCAGCAACGTTGGCCAACTGCTGAAGAACCTGTCGTTCACCCTGAACATGGAAAGCACCCTGATGGGTAATGTGCTGGACGACAAGATGAAACCCGACGCCGCCGCCAAGGCGTGGCTGAAGAAGAACCCGCAAGTGCTCGACACCTGGCTCGCCGGTGTCACCACCGTCGATGGCAAACCAGGCCTGGAAGCCGTCAAGGCTTACCTCGCCAAGTAAACCCCGCTGACCCCGGGGCGGTGCGCTGCCCCGGGATGTATTCCCCTTCGCATGTGGACATTCACTACCATGCTGACTGAACAGAAAATCCCACTAGGCCAGTACATCGCTGCCTTCGTCGAATGGTTGACCCAGAACGGTGCCAACTACTTCGATGCAATCGCATCGACACTGGAAACGATGATCCACGGCGTGACGTTTGCGCTGACCTGGTTCAATCCGCTGGCATTGATCGGTCTGATTGCGCTGCTGGCTCACTTCATCCAACGTAAATGGGGACTGACTGTTTTTGTCATCGCCTCCTTCCTGCTCATCCTTAACCTCGGGTACTGGCAGGAAACCATGGAGACCCTGGCGCAGGTGCTGTTCGCCACCCTGGTCTGCGTGGTCATCGGCGTGCCGCTGGGCATTGTTGCCGCGCACAAACCGATGTTCTACACCATGATGCGGCCGGTGCTCGACCTGATGCAGACCGTACCGACCTTCGTCTACCTCATCCCTACCCTGACCCTCTTCGGGCTGGGTGTGGTGCCCGGGCTGATTTCCACGGTGGTGTTCGCGATTGCCGCGCCGATCCGCCTGACCTACCTGGGTATCCGCGATGTTCCGCAAGAGTTGATGGACGCCGGCAAGGCCTTTGGCTGCTCGCGCCGTCAGTTGCTCTCGCGCATTGAACTGCCTCACGCCATGCCGAGCATTGCCGCCGGCATTACCCAATGCATCATGCTGTCGTTGTCGATGGTGGTGATCGCGGCCCTGGTGGGCGCGGACGGCCTCGGCAAACCGGTGGTCAACGCACTCAACACCGCCGACATCGCCCTGGGCTTTGAAGCCGGCCTGGCGATCGTGCTGCTGGCCATCATGCTCGACCGCATCTGCAAACAACCCGACGCTAAAGTAGGGGGTGATGCATGAGCATTATCCGATTCGACAATGTCGACGTGATCTTCTCCAAAGACCCACGCGAAGCGCTCAAGCTGCTGGACCAGGGCATGAGCCGCAATGAAATCCTGAAAAAGACCGGCCAGATCGTCGGTGTGGAAAAAGCCAGCCTGGACGTCGAGAAAGGCGAGATCTGCGTGCTGATGGGCCTCTCGGGCTCCGGCAAATCCAGCTTGCTGCGCTGCATCAACGGCCTCAATACCGTCAGCCGTGGCCAGTTGTTCGTGGAGCATGAAGGCCGCCAGATCGACATCGCGTCCTGCACGCCGGCCGAGCTGAAAATGATGCGCACCAAGCGTATCGCCATGGTGTTCCAGAAGTTTGCCCTGATGCCTTGGCTGACGGTGCGCGAAAACATCAGCTTTGGCCTGGAAATGCAGGGCCGCCCGGAAAAAGACCGGCGCAAGCTGGTGGATGAAAAGCTCGAGCTGGTGGGCCTGACCCAATGGCGCAACAAGAAGCCGGACGAACTCTCCGGCGGCATGCAGCAGCGCGTCGGCCTGGCCCGCGCGCTGGCGATGGACGCCGACATCCTGCTGATGGACGAACCCTTCTCCGCCCTTGACCCGCTGATTCGCCAGGGCCTGCAGGATGAACTGCTGGAGCTGCAGCGCAAGCTGAGCAAGACCATCGTGTTCGTGAGCCATGACCTCGATGAGGCGCTGAAACTCGGCAGCCGTATCGCGATCATGAAAGACGGCAAGATCATCCAGTACAGCGTGCCGGAAGAAATCGTGCTGAACCCGGCGGACGACTATGTGCGCACCTTCGTCGCCCATACCAACCCGCTGAACGTACTGTGCGGCCGCAGCCTGATGCGAACCCTGGACAACTGCACGCGCGTGAACGGCTCGGTGTGCCTGGACCCGGGCGGCGATTCGTGGCTGGACCTGGCCGAAGGCAACACCATCAAGGGCGCACGCCAGAACGGCGTGGCGATGAACCTGCAGAACTGGGCACCGGGGCAAGCGGTGGAAGGTCTGGGCCGGGTGCCGACGCTGGTGGACTCCAATATCGGCATGCGCGATGCGTTGCAGATCCGCTACCAGACCGGCAACAAGCTGGTGTTGCATGACAACAACCAGGTGGTGGGAATCCTGGGGGACAGCGAGCTGTACCATGCCTTGCTAGGCAAGAACCTGGGCTGATACAACACTTGATCGTTCCCACGCTCCGCGTGGGAATGCCGCCTTGGACGCTCCGCGTCCGCTGTGAAGTCCTGACGCGGAGCGTCACAGGATGCGTTCCCACGCGGAGCGTGGGAACGATCTGAAGTGACTAGCTATAAACCCGGCCAAGGAGCTGCCGATGGCTTTCAAACTGATCGAGCACATCCCGCGTGATCTGCTCCTGAGTGAAGCCCATCAGGTCGTATTCCTGAGCACCGTTGTGCAGGTAGACCTCGGCACGGTAGTAGCGCGTACGTTCTTCTTCGGGCAGGTCGCTCGGCGCCGACGAGTAGGCATCCAGGCTCACTTCGTAGACAAACGGGTTACCCTCCTCCCTCTCGATCCGTACACCGATGCAGCGCTTGGATTTGCCGAGCAAGGTCTGCACGTGCAACCCCTGCTCACGCAACGCAGACGCGGCTTCTTCCAGCGCCGGCGTGACGTGCTTGTCCATGAAACGCTGCACGGTGCCCTGGCTCGGTTGCAGGTCCAGCGCGGTCAAGCGCTCGCTGAAACCACGGCGGCCGCGCTCAGCCAATTGCGCCTGCTCCTGTTCGATCGCCATGTCCTGGCGCATCGCCTTGTGCAAACCGAACATAAACAGCACCAGCACTACCGAGAATGGCAGCCCCGCCAGCACCACCATGGTCTGCATGGCTTCGAAGTTACCGGCGAACAGCAAGCCGATGGTCACCAGGGTAATCACTGCCGACCAGAAGATCCGCAGCCAATGCGGGGCATCTTCGTCCACGTTGCCGCCTTTGCAGGAAAGGTTGGCCATCATCACTGCGCCGGAATCCGCAGGCGTCAGGAACAGCACGAAGCCCACGAAGATCGACACGCCAATGACGATTTTCGACGCTGGGTAATATTCCAGCAGTTGGTAGATGGCCATGGACGGCTGTTCCAGGGCGGTCTTGCCCAGCTCCACCGCGCCGTGGTTCAACACCAGGTCCAGGGCCGAGTTACCGAAAATCGACAGCCACGCCAGGGTAAAGCCCAGCGGGATCAGCAACACGCCCGCCACCAGTTCGCGCACGGTCCGCCCACGGGAAATACGCGCGATGAACATGCCCACGAAGGGCGCCCAGGAAATCCACCAGGCCCAGTAGAACAGGGTCCACAGGCCCATCCAGCGCTCGGTCTTGTCGGCGTCGCCTTCGTACACATAGAGGTCGAAGGTTTTCAGGATGATGCCATTGAGGTAGTCACCGGTGTTCTGCACCAGGCCGTTGAGCAAATGCAGGGTCGGGCCGAACAGCAGAACGAAGATCAGCAAGCCGCTGAACAGCACAATGTTGAGGTTGGACAGGCGGCGGATGCCGTTCTCCACGCCCGACACCGCCGCGATGGTCGCCACGGTGCTCATCACGATGATCACGATCAGCAGGTTGGTGTTGCTGTGCTGCATGCCGAACAGGTTTTCCAGCCCGGACGAGACCTGCATCGAGCCGATCCCCAGGTTGGTCACCAGGCCCAGCAGGGTCACGAACATACCGAAGCCATCCACCGCATGGCCGGCCGCGCCTTTCACCCAACGCTCGCCCACCAGCGGGTACAGCGCCGAACGCAAGGCCAGCGGCTGGTTATGGCGGTACGCAAAGTACGCCACGGCCAGGCCGACCAGGGCATAGATCGCCCAGCCATGCAGGCCCCAATGCAGGAAGGTCAACTGCAGCGCCTGGCGTGCGGCGCCATTGCTGGCGGCCGCGCCTTCGGGCGGGTTGAAGTAGTGGTCCAGGGGCTCGGAGGCGCCGAAGTACAGCAGCGAAATGCCGATGCCCGACGAGAACAGCATCCCGGCCCAGGCGCCGTAGCTGAAGTCCGGGGTGTCGTCCTTGCTGCCCAGTTTCAATTTGCCGTAGGACGAAAACGCCAGGCCGACCACGAAGACGAGGTAGGCGGCGATGACCACCATGTAGTACCAGCCGAAGCTTTTCGACAGCCAGGCCTGGGCGACGCCGAGCATGCGCCCGGCCTCCTGCGGGGCGATGATCAGGATGGCGGTCAACAACAGAATCAATGCGGTGGAGGTGTAGAACACCCAACCGTTGACCCGTACCTTTTCTGGCGGGGTCTTTATAAGAGAGGCAGAACTCATGGCGCAGATGCTCCGGGCAGTGCGAGAGAGAAACACAAGGCAACGGTTAACCCAGGACATCGATTTTTCGGCAGTCGACGGACGGGTGTTATAAAGACACCCCGAAAATCCCTGGCCTCGCCGAAGCGGTGCCCAGGCCCTGATACGGCCTGTTTCAGGGGTTTTCGCAGGTGTCAGCGGTCGCGGCTCTCAGGTAGGAAATATCTGTAGGCAGCGACCATTTGTCGCAGAGCTTATTCTTTGTTGATTGAACGTTCAATCAAAACAAAATAGACTGGCCTTCAAGCCGATGGACGTGATCGCCCGTCGGCAGGCCTAAGGAGAGGTGCTACATGCCCAAGGTCGGTATGCAACCCATACGCCGCCAGCAATTGATCGAAGCCACGATGACGGCCATCGATCAAGTCGGAATGGGAGATGCCAGCATTGCGCTGATCGCCCGTTTGGCCGGCGTCTCGAACGGCATCATCAGTCACTACTTTCGGGACAAGAACGGCCTGATCGCGGCGACGATGCAGTACTTGATGAGCGTGCTGATGGAAAACATCCACGCCCGTCGGCAAGCGTTGAAGGATGACAGCCCGCGCGCCCACCTCCAGGTGATCGTCGCCGGCAACTTCGACGCCAGCCAGGTCAACGGCCCGGCAATGAAAACCTGGTTGGCCTTCTGGGCCTCCAGCATGCACCACCCGTCTTTGCACAGGTTGCAGCGGATCAACGATCAGCGTCTGTATTCCAACCTGTGCTGCCAGTTCCGCCGTGCGCTGCCATTGCCCGAAGCACGCAGCGCGGCCCGAGGGCTGGCGGCCCTGATCGACGGTTTGTGGTTGCGCGGTGCCCTGTCGGGAGACGCTTTCGACACGGAGCAGGCGCAACGCATTGCGCACGAATACATGGATTTCCAATTGGCCAAGCAGGTGAGTTAGAGCACCGATAACCGCTCAACTCCCGAACCGCGCCAACCACTTATGCACTTGCGAGGACTTTATGGCCCGTTTCGAACTGCAAAAACTCTACATTGACGGCGGCTACAGCGACGCTGGCAGCGATGCCACCTTCGAAGCCATCAACCCGGCTAACGGTGAAGTTCTCGCCCAAGTGCAACGCGCAACGAAGGAAGACGTTGAGCGCGCCGTGGCCAGCGCCGAGAAAGGCCAGAAAATCTGGGCCGCCATGACCGCCATGGAGCGCTCGCGCATCCTGCGTCGCGCCGTCGACATCCTGCGTGAGCGCAACGACGAACTGGCTGCCCTGGAAACCCTGGACACCGGTAAATCCTTCTCCGAAACCAAGTACGTCGACATCGTCACCGGCGCTGACGTGCTGGAGTATTACGCAGGCCTGGTGCCGGCCATTGAGGGCGAGCAGATCCCGCTGCGCGACACGTCGTTCGTCTACACCCGCCGCGAGCCGCTGGGCGTGGTCGCCGGTATCGGCGCGTGGAACTACCCGATCCAGATCGCCCTGTGGAAGTCCGCACCGGCCCTGGCCGCGGGTAACGCGATGATCTTCAAGCCGAGCGAAGTCACTTCGCTGACCACCCTGAAACTGGCCGAGATCTACACCGAAGCCGGCGTTCCAGCGGGTGTGTTCAACGTACTGACCGGCAGCGGCCGTGAAGTCGGCACCTGGCTGACCGAGCACCCGCGCATCGAGAAAGTCTCGTTCACCGGCGGCACCGACACCGGCAAGAAAGTCATGGCCAGCGCGTCCAGCTCGTCGCTCAAGGAAGTGACCATGGAACTGGGCGGCAAGTCGCCGCTGATCGTGTTCGAAGACGCCGACCTGGACCGTGCGGCCGACATAGCGATGATGGCCAACTTCTACAGCTCCGGCCAGGTCTGCACCAACGGCACTCGCGTGTTCGTGCCCAAGCACCTGCAGGCGGCGTTCGAAGCCAAGATCCTTGAACGTGTTGCGCGCATCCGTGTGGGCGACCCGCAAGACGACACCACCAACTTCGGCCCGCTGGTGAGCTTCGCCCACATGGAAAGCGTGCTGGGCTACATCGCCAAAGGCAAAGAGCAAGGCGCGCGCCTGCTGTGCGGCGGCGACCGCCTGACCGACGGCGAACTGGCCAAAGGCGCCTACGTGGCCCCGACGGTGTTCACCGACTGCATCGATGACATGGTGATCGTGCGTGAAGAAATCTTCGGCCCGGTGATGAGCATCCTCACCTATGAAACCGAAGAAGAAGTGATCCGCCGCGCCAACGACACCGACTTCGGCCTGGCGGCCGGCCTGGTCACCAAGGACCTGAACCGCGCCCACCGCGTGATTCATCAGTTGGAAGCGGGTATCTGCTGGATCAACGCCTGGGGCGAGTCCGACGCCAAGATGCCGGTCGGCGGCTACAAGCAATCCGGTGTTGGCCGTGAGAACGGCATCAGCTCGCTGAACAACTTCACCCGCATCAAATCGGTACAGGTCGAGCTGGGCGACTACGCCTCGGTGTTCTAACCCCGAGTTTTGTAGTGCCTGCGAGGCCGCCATCGCAGGCAAGCCCGCTCCCACATTTGGAATGCGTTCCCCTGTGGGAGCGGGCTTGCCCGCGATGAGGCCCGACCTGACCCAATCCAAAGAGGGTGCATTCAATGTCCCAAGAATACGATTACATCATTGTGGGTGCCGGCTCTGCCGGTAACACCCTGGCGACCCGTCTGACCGAAGACGAAGGCGTCACCGTTTTGCTGCTGGAAGCCGGCGGCCCCGACTACCGCCTGGACTTCCGTACCCAGATGCCGGCCGCCCTGGCCTTCCCGCTGCAAGGCCGCCGCTACAACTGGGCCTACGAAACCGATCCGGAGCCACACATGGACGGCCGCCGCATGGAATGTGGTCGCGGCAAGGGCCTGGGCGGTTCTTCGCTGATCAACGGCATGTGCTACATCCGCGGCAACGCCATGGACTACGACAACTGGTCGAAACTGCCGGGCCTGGAAGACTGGACCTACCTGGACTGCCTGCCGTATTTCCGTAAAGCCGAAACCCGCGATATCGGCCCCAACGACTGGCACGGCGGCGATGGCCCGGTCAGCGTGACCACGCCCAAGGCCGGCAACAACCCGCTGTTCCACGCCATGGTCGAAGCCGGCGTGCAAGCCGGTTACCCGCGCACGGAAGATTTGAACGGTTACCAGCAGGAAGGCTTCGGCCCGATGGACCGTACCGTCACGCCGAACGGCCGTCGCGCCAGCACCGCACGCGGTTACCTGGACACGGCTAAAAAGCGTTCTACCCTGACCATCGTCACCCACGCCCTCACCGACAAAGTACTGTTCGAAGGCAAGCGTGCCGTTGGCGTGCGTTACCTGATCGGCGCCGCCGAGGAGCGTGTTGAAGCCCGCGCCCGTAAAGAAGTGCTGGTGTGCAGCGGCGCCATTGCCTCGCCGCAATTGCTGCAACGTTCCGGCGTCGGTCCGGCGAAACTGCTGGAAAGCCTCGACATCCCGGTGGTCCACGACCTGCCTGGCGTCGGTGAAAACCTGCAGGATCACCTTGAGCTGTACCTGCAATATGCGTGCACTCAACCAGTGTCGCTATACCCTTCGCTGCTCTGGTACAACCAGCCTGCGATTGGTGCCGAATGGCTGTTCAACGGCACCGGCATCGGCGCCAGCAACCAGTTCGAAGCGGGCGGTTTTATCCGTTCGCGCCCGGAATTCGAATGGCCGAACATCCAGTACCACTTCCTGCCGGTAGCGATTAACTACAACGGCAGCAACGGTGTGAAAGAACACGGTTTCCAGGCGCACATGGGCTCCATGCGTTCGCCGAGCCGTGGCCGCGTGCAGTTGAAATCGAAGAACCCACGGGACTACCCGAGCATCCTCTTCAATTACATGGCCACCGAGCAGGACTGGCAAGAGTTCCGCGACGGCATCCGCCTGACCCGTGAAATCATGCAGCAGCCTGCGCTGGACCCTTACCGTGGCCGCGAAATCAGCCCCGGCATCGAAGTGCAAACCGATGAGCAGCTCGACCAGTTCATCCGCGAGCACGCCGAAACCGCGTTCCACCCGTCCTGCTCCTGCAAGATGGGCACCGACGAGATGGCGGTGGTGGATGGCGAAGGCCGCGTGCATGGCATGCAAGGCCTGCGCGTGGTGGATGCCTCGATCATGCCGATCATCACCACCGGCAACCTGAACGCGCCGACGATCATGATCGCCGAGAAAATCGCCGACAAGATCCGTGGCCGCAAGCCACTGCCGCGCAGCACCGCCGACTACTACGTGGCGGGCGATGCGCCGGTGCGGGGCAAGCCGCTGCGTGAAGTGGGGCCTGCTGCGCAGTAACTGATACACCGCGGCGCCTGTATCGCAGGCAAGCCAGCTCCCACATCGGAATGCATTCCCCTGTGGGAGCCGGGCTTGCCCGCGATGAGGCCCGAACAAACACCACAAACCTTCCTTGATCAGCTCCCAGCCCAGGCCTACTCTGTTGCCTGCCCCGCGCTGAGCCGCCCACAAGGAAGGCCCCATGTTCGATCACCACGCCACACTCAAACAGCACTTCAGTGCCCTGCGCACCCACGCCGAATTCTTCTCGCTGCGCTACGTCCGCGAATCCGGCCAATACCTGGCCGTACGCAAGAACGTTGCCGAACCACCGCACCTGAACCACGACGAGGGCGCCATGCTCACCGTGCGTCTCAATGGCGTGGAGGCTTACGCCGCGACCAACGATATTTCCCTGCCTGGCCTGCAAGCCGCCCTTGAGCGCGCCGAACGGCAAGCCCGGCAGATCCTGCCCCACGCCCTGCTCGACCTGCGCGACCAGCACGTCTCCAGCGATGTGGCCGACTACCTGTCACCCGACCTCGACCAGCCCTTCCCGTCCCTGAGTGACTGCTACCAGCTGCTCGGCGACGAATCCGCCGCCGTCCCCAGGGACGAGCGCCTGGTGAACTGGGAAGTCAGCCTGGGCCTGACCCACGTCGAGCAGATCTACCTCAACAGTGCCGGCGCCGAACTGCGCCAGGCCCAGCGTTTTGTGTTCCCGGGCGTTAACGTCACGGCCTTCGATGGCAACGACAGCCAGACGCGCACCTTCGGCGGCACCAACTTCGGCCAGCAAGGCGGGCTGGGCGTGATCAGCCGCTTCGGCCTGGTCGGCGCCGCGCCGCGCATCGCCGACGAAGCCCTGCAATTGCTGCTGGCGCCGAACACGCCCCAGGGTCCGCGCGACCTGTTGTTGATGCCCGACCAGATGATCCTGCAAATCCATGAGTCCATCGGCCATCCGCTGGAGCTGGACCGCATCCTCGGTGACGAGCGCAACTACGCCGGCACCAGCTTTGTGAAGGCCAGCGACTTCGGCCACCTGCAATACGGCTCCGAGCTGCTCAACGTGACCTTCGACCCGGACATCCCCGAACAGCTAGCCAGCTACAGCCATGACGACGACGGCAGCCGCGCCAGCAAACAGTTCCTGATTCGTGAAGGGTTGCTGCTCAGGCCGCTGGGCGGAGCGCTGTCGCAATTTCGCGCGGGCATGCAAGGCGTGGCCAACAGCCGCGCCAGCAGTTGGAACCGCGCGCCCATCGACCGCATGGCCAACCTGAATATCGAGGCCGGCGACAAATCCCTGGCCGAGCTGATCGGTGGCATCGAACACGGCGTGCTGATGTCGACCAACCGTTCGTGGTCCATCGACGATGCGCGCAACAAGTTCCAGTTCGGCTGCGAATGGGGCCAGTTGATCGAAAACGGCGAACTCAAGGGCGTGGTGAAAAACCCCAACTACCGGGCGATTTCCGCACAATTCTGGCGCAAGCTCAGCGCCGTCGGCGACGCCAGCACCTTCCAGGTGTTGGGCACGCCTAACTGCGGCAAGGGCGAGCCCAACCAGGTGATCCGTGTCGGCCATGCGTCGCCGGCCTGTGTGTTCAGTGATGTCGACGTATTCGGGGGAGATGCCTGATGGATGATTTCAAGGCACTGGTGCAGTGGCTCAAGCAGGCCATCACCGACAAGGAGCAGTTTCACTTGGGCTACGCGGCGGAAGCGTCCGAGTTCGTGCGTTTCAACCACGCCAAGGTGCGCCAGGCCGGGCAAGTGCAGCAAGCCAGCCTGAACTTCAAGCTGATCAACGACGGCCGCCATGCCGACCTCGCCATCACCCTGGCAGGTGAGCCGGAGCTGGACCGTCAGCGCCTCGCCAATGGCCTGCAACAGCTGCGCGAAACCTTGCCGTTGCTGCCCCCGGATCCCTACCTGCTGCTGAACCACAACGCCTGGCAAAGCCACAATGAACAGGCCCGGCCGCTGCCGGAACTGGCCCAGGTGCTGGATGACATCAGCCAGGCCGCGGACGGCGTCGACCTTGTGGGCATTTACGCCGCCGGCCCCATCAGCCGTGGCTTTGCCAGTTCAAACGGCGCCTTCGGCTGGCACCAGGCCAACAGCTTCAACTTCGATTTCAGCCTGTTCCATGCCAATGGCGAAGCGGTCAAGGCCAGCTACGCCGGGCACACCTGGAACAGCGCCGAGTTCGCCCGGCGCTTCCAGCAGGCCCGCGAGCAACTTGAATTCCTGGGCCGCCCGCTGCACGCCCTTGCGCCCGGTCAGTACCGCGCCTACCTGGCCCCGGCGGCGCTGGAAGAAATTATCAGCATCATCACCTGGGGCGGGTTTTCCGCCCAGGCCATCGCCAGCAAAGGCAGTTCGCTGCAAAAACTGTACGCCGGTGAACAGTCCCTGAGCCCGCTGGTGAAGGTCGACGAACAGGTCAGCGGCTCCCTGAGCCAGGCGTTCTCCAGCGAAGGTTACCCGCGCGGTGACGTCACGCTGATCAATGCAGGCAAGGCTGAAGGCCGGTTGATCAACTCGCGCAGCGCCGCCGAATACGGATTGAGCACCAACGGCGCGAGCAGCGACGAGTCCCCCAGCGCGCTGCAAATGGCCGCAGGTACTCTGGCCCAGGCCGATATCCTCAAGCAGTTGGGCACCGGGTTATACATCAGCAACCTGTGGTACCTGAACTACTCCGACCTGCCGGCGGCGCGCCTGACCGGCATGACACGCTTCGCCACGTTCTGGGTGGAAGACGGCGAGATAAAGGCGCCGGTCAGCACCATGCGCTTTGATGACAGCGTCTACAGCCTGCTCGGTTCGCAGTTGGAGGCGCTGACCGCTGATCGGGAATTGCTGCTGTCGGCCAGTACTTACGGGCAGCGTAATACCGCGTCGAATCTGTTGCCGGGCGCCCTGGTAAAACGCCTGACCCTGACTTTATAGACACAACTGCTCTCTTGTGGGAGCGGGCTTGCCCGCGATAGCGGTGGGTCAGTTAACGCATGCCTTGACTGATAGATTGCCATCGCGGGCAAGTCGAATCGTCGCACCGCCGCTCCCACAGGGGTTCGGTGTTGATTTCAGACGCCTGGATTCCCCTTGTCCTACCGCCCATTCCCACCTTGCATACAGCCTGTTGTCGCCCATAAAAAACCTCGCTATAACGGTTAACGGCAGACCGCCAGCCGCTAGGAAGTATCGCGATGAATCAGGGAAGTTTCGTCCTGCACAAGCTGTTCAAGCACTACAACGTCCACGTCGAACAACTCGGTCACGACCCGCAACGCAAAACGGTACTGATGGTCAACGGCGCGCTGTCCACCACGCGCTCCTTCGCCCGCACCAGCAAATGCCTGGCCGAGCACTTCAATGTGCTGCTGTTCGACTTGCCGTTCTCGGGCTATTCCCGCGAGCACAACGCTGACCTGGACCTGGTGACCAAGGACGACGAGGTACAGATCCTGCGCGCCCTGGTGGAGCGCTTCCAGGTCAACCACCTGGTGTCGGCTTCGTGGGGCGGTATCTCCACGCTGCTGACCCTGGCCCACAACCCGCCCTCCATCGAAAGCTCGGTGGTGATGGCCCTGGCGCCCAACCTCAACCAGGCGATGCTCGACTATGTGGAGCGCGTGCGCGTGCTGATCGAGGCGGATGACAAGTCCGCCGTCGGCCACTTGCTCAATGAGACCGTTGGCAAATACTTGTCGCCCCGGCTCAAGCGCAACAACCATCGGCATTTGTCGAATATGGCCACCACCGAATACCGCCAGGCGCGCTTTCATATCCACCAGGTGCTGGCGCTGGGCGATGGCAATTACCTGCCGGCGCTGCGGCAGATTGAAACACCGGTGCACTTCCTCAACGGCGCCCTGGACGAGTACACCCCCGCCGCCGACGCGCAGCTGTTCAAGCACTACGTAGGCCGCAGCAGCTTTGCCGTGGCTGAACATACGGGCCACTTGCTTGACCTCGAATCCAGCGAAGCCGCCGTGGCGGTACACCGCGAACTGCTGGATTTCCTGGTGGGAAAAGGCGCGACGAATGACGCATAATCGCCAACACATAGGCTGCTAACAAATAGGTTTTTCCATGCCGAACCGCGTCCCGCTCGATGCCAAGACCGCCCGCTGGCTCCCCTGGGTGGTCGCGATTGCCTTCTTCATGCAGTCGCTGGACGGGACGATCCTGAACACGGCACTGCCCGCCATGGCCCGGGACCTTGCGGAAAACCCGCTGCGCATGCAGGGGGTGGTGATCGCCTACATGCTCACTGTGGCGCTGCTGATCCCGGCCTCGGGCTGGATCGCCGACCGTTTCGGCACCAAGAAAATCTTCTTTGGCGCAATCATGCTGTTCAGCATTGGCTCGCTGCTGTGCGCGTTGTCCAGCAGCTTGAGCATGCTGGTAGGCGCACGGGTGATCCAGGGCCTGGGTGGCGCGCTGATGCTGCCGGTCGGGCGGCTGGTGGTGTTACGTGCGTATCCCCGTTCCGAACTGGTGCGCATCATGGGTTTCATCACCATCCCCGGCCTGCTCGGCCCATTGCTTGGCCCGACGATGGGCGGCTGGATGGTGCAATACCTGACCTGGCACTGGATCTTCCTGATCAACCTGCCGGTGGGCATGATCGGCTGCTACGCCGTGTGGAAATTCATCCCCGACCTGCGCGGCAGCGAGCGCACACGCTTTGACGGGGTCGGCTTCCTGCTGTTCGGCGCGGCGATGGTGCTGATCACCATCGCCATGGAAGGCCTGGGCGAACTGCACCTGCCGCACCTGCGGGTGATGTTGCTGCTGTTCGGCGGGCTGGCGTGCCTGGCGGCGTACTGGCTGCGCGCCGGGCATATCGACCATGCGTTGTTCTCGCCGGTGCTGTTCAAGACGCGCACCTTTGCGGTCGGCATCCTGGGCAACCTGTTTGCGCGACTGGGCAGCGGTGCCCTGCCGTTCCTGGTGCCGCTGCTGTTGCAGGTGGCGCTGGGCTATTCACCGTCCCAAGCCGGGATGAGCATGCTGCCCCTGGCGGCGGCGGCAATGGTGGCCAAGTCCGTCGCGCGGCCGCTGATCGAACGCCTCGGCTACCGCGTCGTGCTGACCGGCAACACCCTGGCGCTGGGCCTGATGCTGGCGAGCATGGGGCTGGTCACGGAACACACGCCCTACCCGCTGCTATTGGCCATGCTGGCGGTGCTGGGGGCGATCAATTCGCTGCAATTTACGGCGATGAACACCGTCACCCTGATCGACCTCGACGACGCCCAGGCCAGCAGCGGCAACAGCTTGCTGTCGGTGGTGGCGCAGTTGTCGCTGAGCCTCGGCGTGGCGTGCGCCGGTGCTCTGCTCGGTGGGTTTACCGCCGAGACCGGCAACGATGGGGTGGAAAGCGTGCTCGGCGCGTTCCAACTGACCTTTCTCACCGTGGGCATCATGGCGATGCTGGCGGCGGCGATCTTCCTGCAACTGTCGCCAAAAGACGGTAAACGCGTGGTCAACCCGGAGCAGCATATCGAGCACTGACAGGCTTCTCGTCTAGAACTTGCAGGGAAATTCCCACGGGGCTGGTACACTGCGCGACATTTTGTTTTGCAGAGCCAGTCCCGTGACTACCATCGCCACCGCTTTTAATACTTTGCCCCTGTCCGCCGCCATGCTGGCTAACCTCGACTCGCTGGGTTATGTCGAGATGACGCAGATCCAGGCGCAAAGCTTGCCGGTGATCCTCAAGGGGCTGGACCTGATTGCCCAGGCCAAGACCGGCAGCGGCAAGACCGCCGCGTTCGGCATCGGCCTGTTGAACCCGATCAACCCGCGCTACTTCGGCTGCCAGGCGCTGGTGATGTGCCCGACGCGTGAGCTGGCCGACCAGGTCGCCAAGGAAATCCGCCGCCTGGCCCGCGCCGAAGACAACATCAAGGTGCTGACCCTGTGCGGCGGCGTCTCCCTCGGCCCGCAGATCGCCTCCCTGGAACACGGCGCCCATGTGATCGTCGGCACGCCGGGGCGTATCCAGCAGCACCTGCGCAAGGGTTCGCTGGTACTGGACGGTTTGAACACGCTGATCCTCGACGAAGCCGATCGCATGCTCGACATGGGCTTCTACGACGCCATCGAAGACATCATCAGCAAGACCCCGCCGCGCCGCCAGACCCTGCTGTTTTCGGCCACCTACCCGGTGAGCATCAAGCAGCTGGCCTCCAAGTTCATGCGCGCGCCGCAACAGGTGAAAGCCGAGGCGTTCCACTCCGACGATCAAATCGAGCAGCGCTTCTACGAGATCTCGCCGGAAGAGCGCATGGACGCGGTGACCAAGGTACTGGCGCACTTCCGCCCGGCGTCATGCGTGGCGTTCTGCTTTACCAAGCAGCAAGTGCAGGAAACCGTCGATCACCTGACATCCAAAGGCATTTCCGCCGTCGGCCTGCATGGCGACCTGGAACAGCGCGACCGTGACCAGGTGCTGGCGATGTTCGCCAACCGCAGTACCTCGGTGCTGGTTGCGACCGACGTGGCCGCCCGTGGCCTGGACATTGATTCGCTGGACATGGTGATCAACGTCGAACTGGCCCGCGATTCCGAGATTCACATCCACCGCGTCGGCCGTACCGGTCGTGCCGGTGAGACCGGCATCGCCATCAGCCTGGTGGCCCCGTCCGAAGCGCACCGTGCCCAGGCCATCGAGCAGCTGCAGAAGTCGCCGCTGAACTGGGACCAGTTGGACAACCTCAAGCCGCAAAGCGGTGGCCCGTTGCTGCCGCAGATGAGCACCCTGTGCATCGCCGCCGGGCGTAAAGACAAGGTTCGCCCCGGCGACATTCTTGGCGCATTGACCGGTGACGCCGGCATTCCAGGTGCCCAGGTGGGCAAGATCGCGATTTTTGATTTCCAGGCCTTCGTGGCCGTGGAACGCGGGATCGCCAAGCAGGCGCTGCAGCGTTTGAACGACGGCAAGATCAAGGGCCGCTCGTTGCGCGTGCGGATCCTGTAAAGCTCTCAAGCTATACAGAGATCAAAATGTGGGAGCTGGCTTGCCTGCGATAGCGGTGGCACATTCACTGAATATGTTGAATGTGCCGCCCTCATCGCAGGCAAGCCAGCTCCCACATTTGATTGCATTTCAGATCGATATTTTGTGAGGACATTGCTGTGCGCTCGACCGAAGTTGTGATCATTGGCGCCGGCGCCGCGGGCTTGATGTGCGCACTGACCGCCGCCGGGCGTGGGCGCAAGGTGATGTTGATCGACCACGCGAACAAGGCCGGCAAAAAGATCCTGATGTCCGGCGGTGGCCGCTGCAATTTCACCAATATGTACACCGAACCTGCCAACTTTCTCTCGCACAACGCGCACTTCTGCAAATCCGCCCTGGCCCGCTATACCCAGTGGGACTTTATCGGGCTGGTGGCCACGCACGGCGTGCCGTACCACGAGAAGAAACTCGGCCAGCTGTTCTGCGACAACAAGTCCAGCGACATCCTCGGCCTGTTGCTCGACGAGTGCATCCAGACCGGCGTGCAGATGCACCTGGACACCTCGGTCCAGGCGATTGCCAAACTCGACGGCGGCTACCAGTTGCAGACCACCCTGGGTGAGCTGCGCTGCGAGTCCCTGGTGATCGCCACCGGCGGCTTGTCGATTCCAACCCTGGGCGCGACCGGTTTTGGCTATCAAGTGGCCAAGCAGTTCGGCCATGAACTGCTGCCGACCCGCGCCGGGCTGGTGCCGTTTACCATCACCGATCAACTCAAGGACCTGTGCGGCGAACTGTCGGGGACTTCTGTGGATTGCCTGGTCAGCTGCAACGGCCAGAGCTTTCGCGAAAACATCCTGTTTACCCATCGCGGCCTGAGCGGGCCGGCGATTCTGCAGATTTCCTCGTACTGGGAGCCCGGCGACACGCTGGCGATCAACCTGCTGCCCGACCACGACGCCCACGTCTGGTTGCAAGAGCAACAGGCCGAACGTCCCAACAGCGAGCTGAAGACCCTCCTCGGGGAGATCTTCACCAAGAAGATGGCCAACCTGCTGGCGGACACCTGGTTCGCGTCCAAGCCGATGAAGCAATACACCCATGCCGAAATCGCCGATATCGCCGCCAAGCTCGGCAACTGGCAACTGGTGCCGGCGGGCACCGAGGGCTATCGCACGGCCGAGGTGACGCTGGGTGGGGTGGACACGCGGGAAGTGTCGTCCAAGACCATGGAATCGCTGAAAAGCCCTGGCCTGTACTTTATTGGTGAAGTGCTGGATGTGACCGGCCACCTGGGCGGGTTCAATTTCCAGTGGGCGTGGGCATCGGGCTACGCGGCCGCGCAGTACGTCTGACTTCAGACTTGAAAATGCAATCCCCTGTGGGAGCTGGCTTGCCTGCGATAGCGGTGTTGGATTCACCGCCGCCATCGCAGGCAAGCCAGCTCCCACATTTGATTTGCAGCGCTTGAAATAAATTGTGATCACCACACTTGCCGTGGCGTCCTTGATAGCTCAATTTAACGGCATCGCTCCGGAAGACTCCTGCCTTCATGTCATCGACCTCGTTCAAGCAGTCACTGCGGCGCCTGTGGGCACTGGATAAATTCAGCTACAGCATTCGGGTGTTCATCGCCCTGACCGGCAGCATGGTGCTGTGCTGGTATCAGGATGAAATGACCCTGCTGATCCCGCTGTTCCTGGGGATTATCGCCAGCGCCCTGGCCGAGACCGATGACAGCTGGCAAGGCCGCCTCAACGCCCTGGCGGTGACGCTGGTGTGTTTCAGCATTGCCGCGCTGTCGGTGGAGCTGCTGTTCCCCTATCCCTGGATCTTCGCGATTTCCCTGGCCCTGGCCACTTTTTGCCTGACCATGCTCGGCGCCTTGGGCGAACGCTATGGCGCGATTGCGTCGGCGACGCTGATCCTGTCGGTGTACACCATGATCGGCGTGGACCAGCGGGGTGGCGCCGTCTCCGACTTCTGGCATGAACCGTTGCTGCTGGTGGCCGGCGCCGCCTGGTACGGGGCGCTGTCGGTGCTGTGGCAGGCGCTGTTTTCCAACCAGCCGGTGCAGCAGAGCCTGGCGCGGTTGTTTCGCGAGTTGGGGCGTTACCTCAAGCTCAAGTCTTCCCTGTTTGAACCGATCCGCCAGTTGGACGTGGAAGCGCGCCGCCTGGAACTGGCCCAGCAGAATGGCCGCGTGGTGGCGGCGCTCAACGCGGCGAAGGAAATCATCCTGCACCGCGTGGGCAATGGGCGGCCGGGCTCGAAAGTCAGCCGCTACCTGAAGCTGTACTTCCTCGCCCAGGACATTCACGAACGTGCCAGTTCGTCCCACTACCCCTACAACGCCCTCGCCGATGCGTTCTTCCACAGCGACGTGCTGTTCCGCTGCCAGCGCCTGCTGCGCCAGCAGGGCAAGGCTTGCCAGGCGCTGGGCGAATCGATCCAGCTGCGCCAGCCGTTCATCTATGACGACAGCTTCGCCGAAGCCCTGGGTGACCTCAACGCGTCCCTGGAACACCTGCGCATCCAGAGCAACCCGGCCTGGCGCGGCCTGCTGCGTTCGTTGCGCGCGCTGGCGGCCAACCTGTCCACGCTGGACCGCCTGCTCGGTGACGCGAGTAACCCCGACGCCCTGGCTGACGCCACCGACAGCAACCTGCTCGACCGCGCCCCGCGTAACCTCAAGGAAATGTGGACGCGCCTGCGCACCCAAATGACGCCGACGTCGTTGCTGTTTCGCCACGCCTTGCGCCTGTCGTTGGCGTTGACCGTCGGCTACGGCATGCTGCACGCGATCCACGCGTCCCAGGGCTACTGGATCATCCTCACCACGCTGTTCGTGTGCCAGCCCAACTACGGCGCCACGCGGCGCAAGCTTGGCCAGCGGATCATCGGCACCGCCATCGGCCTCACCGTGGCCTGGGCGCTGTTCGACCTGTTTCCAAGCCCGCTAGTGCAGTCGATGTTCGCCATCGCCGCCGGGCTGGTGTTCTTTATCAACCGTACTACCCGCTACACCCTGGCCACCGCCGCCATTACCTTGATGGTGCTGTTCTGCTTCAACCAGGTGGGCGATGGCTACGGGCTGTTCCTGCCACGGCTGTTCGATACTTTGCTGGGCAGCCTGATCGCGGGCCTGGCGGTGTTCCTGTTCCTGCCGGACTGGCAGGGCCGGCGCCTGAACAAAGTGCTGGCCAACACCCTGACCTGCAACAGCATCTACCTGCGCCAGATCATGCAGCAATACGCCGCCGGCAAGCGCGACGACCTGGCCTATCGCCTGGCCCGGCGCAATGCGCACAATGCCGACGCGGCGCTGTCGACGACCCTGGCGAACATGCTGATGGAGCCGGGGCACTTCCGTAAGGAGGCAGACGTGGGCTTCCGCTTCCTGGTGTTGTCGCACACTTTGCTCAGCTACTTGTCAGGGCTCGGTGCACACCGCGAAACCCAGTTACCGGCCGAAGTGCGCGAGCATCTGATCGAAGGCGCGGGTAACTCCCTGGCGGCGAGCATCGATGAAATCGCCACGGGGCTGGCCAATAAACAGCCGATTGCGATCCAGAGCGATGCCGAGGAAGCGCTGGCGGCGGACCTGGAGCAGATGCCGGATGAAATCGACGAAGGGCAGCGGCTGGTGCAGACCCAGTTGGCGTTGATTTGTCGGCAATTGGGGCCGTTGCGCACGCTGGCGGCGCATTTGATCAAAGATACCAGTGCGACCTGAATCGCTATCGCAGGCAAGCCAGCTCCCACAATTTTGATTGTGTACTCAGTCAAATGTGGGAGCTGGCTTGCCTGCGATGAGGTCCGCAAGGACACTACATCCCATGCTGCTTCATCAACCGCGCATAACTGCCATCCGCCTTCATTTTGGCAATCTCTCGGTCAAACCCGGCAACGATCCGCGCATGCTCGGGGTGCTTGAGGCTGACCAGGATATGCAGGCTGTTTTCGCTCAGCGGCGTGGGCAGGAATTCCACCGCATCGCGCACCCGCGCGGACTCGCGTGACAGGTAGTAACGCGCCACATATTCATCCTCCAACGTCAGCCGCACCCGCTGCGCCGCCAGCATGCGCACGGCCATGGCGAAGTTGTGTACAGGAATTTTCTGCAACTGCGCATCGCCATCAAACGCCGCCGAATAGGCATACCCGCGCACCACGGCGATCGGGTAGTCGTGCAGTTGCTCAAGGTTGTGGAACTGGAGGGGATCATCGCGACGCTTGATGAAACGCACGCGGTTGAGCAGGTACTCACTGGAGAACTCGCCCAACTGCGTGCGGGCGTTGTCGTACCAGGCATTGACCAGCACGTCATAGCGCCCATCACCCACGCCCATCAGCGCGCGTGCCCAGGGCACCTGCTCAAAGTCACTGGCGTAACCCGCCCGGGCCAGGGCAGTGCTGACGATATCGGTGGCCAGCCCGCCGTTGATCAAGGTGGCATCGGTAAAAGGCGGCCATGCATCCGCTACCAGCCGCAGACGCTGTGCAAAGGCCGGCTGGGCCAGCAGCAACACTCCAATCAAAGCAACGGCACGAGAGAATCGCGGCATGCTCAAGTCCTTGGCGGGCGGGCTCGGGTGGGGCCCGAGGGGCTAACAGTAGCTCAGATTACACAAAGAAACCGGTCGCGCAGGCACTCAATGATGGCAAATTGACGTCATTCACAAAAATAGCTCATTTAGACAGCGTTGCCTGCTGCGCTTACTATCGGCAGCAGACATTGACAAGGGAACACGCCATGACGGTTGAATGGGTCTGTAAACATCACGCTGATCTTGGCAAAGAGCAGCTTTACGCCATCCTGCACCTGCGCAACCAGGTCTTTGTTGTCGAGCAGAAATGTGTCTACCAGGACATCGACGGGCAGGACCTGTCGGGCGATACCCACCACCTGATGGCCTGGCAGGATGACGCGCTGGTGGCCTACCTGCGCCTGCTGGATCCGGAAACCCAGGGCGGCGATGTGGTGATCGGCCGGGTGATCGTGGCACCGGTGGCGCGCGGCACCGGGCTGGGGCATCGGATGATGGAGGAGACGCTCAAGCAGATTGAAGAGATCTGGCCGGATACGCCGATATTTCTGTCGGCCCAGGCGCATTTGCAGGGGTATTACGGGCGGTATGGGTTTGTGGTGGCGGGTGAGGAATACTTGGAGGACGACATTCCACATATCGGTATGCGGCGTATTTGAGGGCCTCTTCGCAGGCAAGCCAGCTCCCACATTGGATCGGGTTCACACGGTCAAAATGTGGGAGCCGGGCTTGCCCGCGATAGCGCCGGATCAGTCACCACCTGACCTCAGGGATAGCCCAGCACCTGCTTGATCTGCCCCAGGTTCACCTCGATCCACCGCCGGTCAATCGCCCCCCAATCGCGAATCCGATAATGCCCCGCATGGTTGCGGGCGCCATCCTCCTGCTCGAACTCACACACAATATCCAAATCAGCCAACGCCGCAATCGTATCCTGCGCCGTGCGCCGGGGCATGCCCGTGGCGTCGGTGAGTGCAGGCACACTGCTGGCCTGGCCGCTGTCGATCAGGTACGCCACGTATAGGCGGCGGTAGAAGCTGCTCTTGGTCTTGCTCACATCCATGGTCGGTCGCCTTGTGTGGTCAGGGCTTGCCCTGCAGGTCGCGATAAGTGAGGTACACGCGCAGGTCGAATTCCACCTGGTGGTAGCCCGGCATCATGTGCTCACAGAGTTTGTAGAACGCCTTGTTGTGGTCCGATTCCTTAAAGTGTGCCAGTTCGTGAACCACGATCATGCGCAGGAACTGCGGCGCGGCTTCCTTGAACAGCGCGGCGATGCGGATTTCTTTCTTGGACTTCAGGTTGCCGCCCTGCACCCGCGAAATCGTGGTGTGCAGGCCGAGGGCGCGATGAGTCAGGTCCAGGCGGTTATCGAACAGCACTTTGTCGATGGCCGGCGCATTGCGCAGGTGTTCCTGCTTCAAGGCCAGCGCGTAGGCATACAGGGCCTTGTCACTCTGCACGGCGTGGCGTTCGGGGTAACGTTGCTCCAGGTAAGCACCCAACTGGTCCTTGGCGATCAGTTGGCGTACCTGCTCTTGGAGGGCTGCGGGATAGGCCTGGAGATACTTCAGCGCGGTCATGGGGTCTGCAACAAGGTTCGGATGGGCGCCAGTGTAGCGAATTCAGCGCAGCCGGGCGCGCGACCAGTCGGCCACTTCACCGGCCATCAATGGTTGCGCCGCCAACGGGCCTTGCATAAACGCGCAACCATTAGCCTTGAGCCATTGGGCTTGCTCCTGGGTTTGCACGCCCTCAGCCACCACCGCCACGTCAAAATGCCCGCACAGCTCGATAATGCTTCGCGCCATGACCGCGTCCCGCGTAGAGCCTGGCAGGCGCGCGACCAACTGCGGGTCGAGCTTGAGGGTGTCGAAGGCCAGGTCACGCAGATGCGCCAGGGAACAGTGGCCCAGGCCGAAGTCGTCGAGGGCGGTACGCACGCCGATTTGACGCAGCAACTTGAGCTGCTTGGTCGATTCCTCGAGGTTGTTCATCAAGCTTTCTTCGCTGATTTCCACCTCCAACTGGCGCCCTTGCAACCCATGTCGTTCGAGTACCTGCTGCAGTTGGTTCGCCAGGTTGGGCATACAGAACTGGTTGCTGCTCAAGCTCATGCTCAACACCAGCTCGTCATCGAACATGGCTTGCCAGGCCTGGCGCTGGGCAGCGACCTGCTGGTAGATCCAGGTGCTCAGTTGGCTGATCAGGCGGGCCTCTTCCAGCAAGGGCAGAAACAACCCCGGCGGCACATCGCCAACACTGGGATGCTGCCAGCGCAACAAGGCCTCGACGCCACGCAAACGCCCGTCGTCCAGCGAGACCTGGGGCTGGAACACCAAGGTGAAGTCCTTGTCCTGTATCGCCGTGCGCACGCTGTCTTCGAGCATCAGGCGTGAACGGGCGCGGCCGTTCATTTCCTGGTCGTAATAGCGATATTGCTGACGGCCCGCACGCTTGGCTTCGTACATGGCGATGTCGGCCGCGCGCAGCAGGCCATTCAGATCCGCGCCGCAATCCGGAAAAGTGGCGATGCCGATGCTGACGCCGAGCATCACATCCAGGCCATCCACCTGTTGGCAGATCGACACCCGTTCGATCAGTTTTTCCGCAATCTTCGCCGCCTGCTCAGGAAATTCCAGCTCCAGCAGCGCGGTAAATTCATCCCCGCCCATGCGCCCGAGGATGTCGTAGGAGCGCAGGCACCCCTGCAATTGCTCCGACACCCAGCGCAGTACCCGGTCGCCGGCGTCATGGCCCAGGGAATCGTTGACCCGCTTGAAGCCGTCCAGGTCCAGGTACAGCAACACCAGGGACTGCTCGGCCCGTTCGCTGCGCAGCAAGCTGTTCTCCACCGCCTGGTGAAAACCGCGCCGGTTCAGCAGCCCGGTCAGGGGGTCCGTGACCGCCTGGAACTCCAGCTGCTGATGCAAGTGGCGCACCTCGGACATGTCCAGCACCGTCACCACCATGGCCCTTTGCTCGGAGGGCAGCGGCGCGCAGGACAACGCCACCGGCACCTGCTGGCCACGGCGGGTGCGCAGGATCGCATCATGCAGGCGCCAGGTTTCACCCTTGCGGTAACTGGCGTACATCTGCGACTCCAGCCAGGCCGGCACATGGGGCTTCTGCAGGAAACTCAGGAATTGCTGGCGCTGCAACTCGTCCACGGTGGCATTGAGCAACCGTGAAATCGCCGGGTTGGCGTACTCGATCACGCCTGCATCGCTGACCACCAGGATGCCTTCGGAAGCGTTGTCGAGCACCGAGGCATTGAAGGCCCGGGCCGACTCCAGGTCATGGCTCAAGCGCTGCAAAGCCCGGCGATTGCGCTGGTGCTCCAGCAGCGCTTCGATCTTGGGCTTGAGAATCTGCGGGTCGAAAGGCTTTAGCAGGTAATCGATGGCGCCACTGGCATAACCTTCCAGCACGGCGGCCGGCGACTGGGCGTCGGCGCTGAGAAAGATGATCGGCGTCATCCGCGTGCGCTGGCTGCCACGCATGAAGCGCGCGACTTCAAAGCCGTCCATGCCGGGCATCATCACATCCAGCAGCACCAGGTCGACTTCGTGCACCAGCAATAATTCGAGCGCTTCAAGGCCGGAGCCTGCGGTGATGACCTGCCAATCTTCGCGCTGTAAAAGCGCGCGCATGCTGATGAGGTTTTCCGGGTAATCATCGACCACCAAAAGAACCGAATCGCCATCGCCGTGGTGTGGAGCGCATTCCATGCTACGTCTCTTCCTTAAGGAGCTGCTCCGGTCACTTCTAGGGTAAAACCCGGACAAACACTGAGGCCTCACTCTAGCCCCGGCATCAAAAAATCAGAAGTAACCTCAGTGCCATCATTGCGCCAATTTTCAGGAAGCCGACTAACGGTCAGTGCCTGAAGCCCACGGATACTGGGAAACATGGCTTTTTGACACTTCCCTGACGCCAATAAATTGCCAGCCGACGTTTAACAATTTGGTTAACACCACCTATAAAGAACCTGTCTGGCCCAAGGGCCAATGCCTACACCCATCTGTAAAAAAGGCCTACGCCATGATCGACCTATCCACCTGGAACCTCAGCATTCCCGTCGGCTCCCCGCCCACAACCATCCAAACCCCCAGGCTGATGAGCGGCTTCAAGGACCAATATTTCCAGGCCGAAGGCAGCAACGTGCAATTCTGGACACCCGTCACCGGCACCCGTACGGAAAACGCCATTTACCCACGCAGTGAACTGCGCGAAACCTACGCCGATGGACGCCTGCGCAACTGGACCTATCCGGAGGCGGACAACTTCCTGCGCGCCACGTTGACAGTCAATCAGGTGCCGTCCACCGGCAAGATCGTGATCGGGCAGATCCATGCCTACGACAGCCAGAAACCGCTGATCAAACTCGAATATCAGTTCAAGGAAAAGACCCAGACCGGCAACATCGTCGCCAAAGTGCGCATGCGCCCGGACGAAGACGAAAGCCGCGTGATCACCGTCGCGTCCAATGTGCCGCTGCAAAAAAGCTTCACCTACGTGATCAACCTGAACAAAGCCGGACTGCTCGCCGTGTACGCCGCCGACAAGGAATGGAACGAGCGCATCGGCGCCGCGTGGGCGTCAAAGCCGCTGTATTTCAAGGCGGGCGTGTATGTGCAGGACAACAGCGGGGATACCAACGAGGGGGCGAAGGTGACGTTTGAGAAGTTGGATATTGATCACGACTAGACGCTGATTCGCATCTGCGATGGCTCCCACGGCGCTTCAGGGCAGAACCGCGACCTGGGTCTCGATTTGCCCTGTTCGACCTCACAAACTGTCAAATTTACAATCCGTTACCAAACCGGATGCTGGCTTGCAAAAGGCATTGCTGTCCCAATTTGGCCCGACCGGCTTGGGAAGCGAGATGAAGCGTCGGGACATGCGCAGGAAATCAAATTGTTCAGGGCCTTCGTAATCACAGGCGACAAAGGAGCCGGCCTGACCGGTCCTGATCGCTGCGGAAACAAATTTGAGACGCTTGAGCAGGCCCGTTGTTGCGTAGGGGTTCTCTCCGTTCCAGCCGCCCCCAGGTGCAATAGAGATATAGCTGAACCCCATGTTTTCCTTCTGCTCCACAATCGCGGTAAGGGCGGGGCACATGGTTGGTCCGACAAGGGGTTGTTGGGTACACGCGGTTAATGTCACGAGCGTAAGGCTTGCAAGTACATAACAGGATTTTTCAAAAAGCCTCATGAGTTCACTCTCCGATTGCGTCATCAGCTGCACTGTGAACAACGCAGAGCGATGGCGTAACTGTGAACCCTGACAGGCTGATAGACAGATTCGTGATAGCGGCTATAACGATCTTTTTTTCAAACCCCACGTGACCTCGGTGTTGCCCGGATGAATAAGCCGTAGGCATCGTCCCATGATCGCGCAGGGATGATCCACCGCCGATCAACTGCGCCAGTCGGGCCTGCCCGCGATGTCCATGGATACCGACACATCTTTGTAGTGAGCGGGCTTGCCCCGCGCTGGGCTGCGAAGCAGCCCCAACCCAGGCGAACGAGATCTACCTGAAGTTCGACGGTGTCTTTATTGGGGCCGCTTCGCAGCCCAGCGCGGGGCAAGCCCGCTCACTACGGCGAGATTTTTCAGCCGTTGAAAATTAGGTAGATAGCTAGGCCGCAATGGTGGTGTATCAGCAGACGCAATAGGTGACTGACCCACCGCCATCGCGGGCAAGCCCGGCTCCCACAGTAAATCTCCTTTGCCTGAGGGGCTGGTGTTCGTCCTACAGGGCCGTTGCGGTGAATCTGGGCGGCGCTTATAGTTCGCCCCGTCGCCGGCAGTGATCGGCGATAGGGTTTCGCAGCCCTACAGAGTTAATTCCGCACCCGTCAAAAACAGCCCAGGCTCCCAGCCGCCGGCCGTCTTTGTTATGGCGGCTGTGCGTGGGAGACCCTCGGGTCTGCCGGGTCTTAACTCCTCGGTCTGCGAACCCGCGTACAGCTGCCACCCCATTTGTTTCGCAGCAAACGGTGGCCATTCTTCTTTCGAGTTAAGGATTTGCCATGAACAACCAACTTCCACCCCGCCGTTTTACCCTTGCACCGAAACCGCTACCGACACCCCCGTGCTTTTGATCGACAGCGCCGCCCCATTGCGCGACCTTCACGCCTGCCTGCGCGAACGCCTCAACGCCGCCCTCGAACACCTCAACCTGATGGCCTGCTCCAGCCTGCCGGACTTCGCCGAGCGCGATTTGAACAATGTGACCAATACGGCGCGTATTCTGGTGCAGGATGTCAGTGATGTGTTCCGCGTGATCGAACATCGTGGTTTTGATACGCCTCACTCGGCCTGATCAAACCCAGAAGCCCGCATCGCTGCGGGTTTCTTTTTTAAACGCCGAAGGCTTAATTCACCTTTCAGGTAATGCTGACACATCGCTTCCAACGAATCGGCTTGCTCTTTGAAGCATTACGTACCAAACGCCTCATACCGCGCAAACTCATATCACGCATCACCGTCACCGTCGAACCAAAGAACTTACGCGGATCAACTCGCTCGGATTGGTCGTCATTAGACCGTACACCGTGGGTTCGTCGTCGATAATAGACAAGCTCCTGACATGCGTTATTCCAATACAGGAATAGAGCCATCTGAAAATTCGTGCCATAACGCTCAAGCAAACTCATTCGCTACGATATAAGAACACTTTTAGTTATCTCAAAATAAAAGATACAACCTGTTAACTATGACAGTTGTAAAAACCGGCCCAGCCCTCAATATGGCACTGCGGACAGAAACCTGTAGGAACGCGCCATAAGCGTGTTAATCACGGGTACTTTAACTAAGGACTGATTAAAGGATAAAAAGATGAGCTTACATAACGGAACTTATTCAGGCCGTATCTATGATTACGCAACAAGCGATAATGTCCTCCTAACGCTTTCATGGGACACCTCCACCCGAGTGGCTCAAGGTTCCATGTCGTATTTCAACCTAATTTTTTCAATCATCGGCACCTTTGAAGCGCCCTTAAACTTTAATCTTCAAGCCACGACTATAAGTCCGGAAGTGATTGAACTCACCCTGAGCCTGAAGACACTCAACAACACTTTCGCCAGCCTGGAAGGCACAGCCCATGTCGCTCGTGGAGGGCCGAATGTAGGAAAAACCTATGACATGGTCACCTCGAAAATTTGACGATTTATCATCCAAAAAAAACCCGTCTAACGACGGGTTTTTTTAAATGATAAACCTCAGTTCACCTTAGCGTTCAACTCACCCTTCAAATACCGCTGATACATCGCTTCCAACGAAACCGGCTTGATCTTCGAAGCATTCCCCGCCGTACCAAACGCCTCATACCGCGCAATACACACATCACGCATGGCAGTCACGGTAGCGCCGAAAAACTTACGCGGGTCAAACTCACTCGGGTTGGTGGCCATCAGGCGACGCATCGCACCGGTGGACGCCAGACGCAGGTCGGTATCGATGTTGACTTTACGCACGCCGTATTTGATGCCTTCAACAATCTCTTCAACCGGCACGCCGTAGGTTTCTTTAATGTCGCCGCCGTACTGGTTGATGATCGCCAGCCACTCTTGCGGGACCGAGGAAGAACCGTGCATCACCAGGTGGGTGTTGGGAATGCGTTTGTGGATTTCCTTGATGCGGTCGATGGCCAGTACGTCGCCGGTTGGGGGCTTGGTGAACTTGTAGGCGCCGTGGCTGGTGCCGATGGCGATGGCCAGGGCGTCGACCTGGGTCTTCTTGACGAAGTCGGCGGCTTCTTCGGGGTCGGTCAGCATCTGGCTGTGATCCAGCACGCCTTCGGCGCCGATGCCGTCTTCTTCGCCGGCCATGCCGGTTTCAAGGGAACCCAGGCAACCCAGCTCGCCTTCAACCGAGACGCCGCAGGCGTGGGCCATGGCGACGGTTTGTTGGGTGACGCGCACGTTGTAGTCGTAGTCGGTCGGGGTCTTGCCGTCTTCGCCGAGGGAGCCGTCCATCATCACCGAGCTGAAGCCCAGTTGGATCGAGCGCTGGCACACGTCTGGGCTGGTGCCGTGGTCCTGGTGCATGCACACCGGGATGTGCGGGAATTCTTCGATGGCGGCGAGGATCAGGTGACGCAGGAACGGGGCGCCGGCGTATTTGCGTGCGCCGGCCGAAGCCTGGACGATCACGGGGGAGTCGGTCTTGTCAGCGGCTTCCATGATGGCGCGCATCTGCTCAAGGTTGTTGACGTTAAAGGCTGGGACGCCGTAGCCGAACTCGGCTGCGTGGTCCAGCATTTGACGCATGCTGATAAGTGCC
This sequence comes from Pseudomonas cedrina subsp. cedrina, assembly GCF_001983175.1. Classification (GTDB taxonomy): domain Bacteria; phylum Pseudomonadota; class Gammaproteobacteria; order Pseudomonadales; family Pseudomonadaceae; genus Aquipseudomonas; species Aquipseudomonas cedrina. The sequence continues at coordinate 96,354 of NZ_MNPW01000010.1, read as the reverse complement.
ATTGTGTTGTCTCTCCCGGTCGAGGGTCGTTAATTCGTGCAAGCCTGCCGTAGCGGCGGCTGCTATTCAAGTTATTGCAGGTCAGGGTTCGTGCTTCTGACCTGCTGAATCGTTATTGCTGGTGTGCCCTGGTACAAATGCCACTGTGAGCCGGATCGATGTGGGAGCTGGCTGGTGTGGGAGCCGGGCTTGCCCGCGATAGCATCAACTCGGTACATCTGTTGTACCGAGGTGTCTGCATCGCAGGCAAGCCAGCTCCCACACAAGCCCGCTCCCACAGTTGGATCTCATTGGATTTGAGATCGTGTTCCACTCATTGGGCCTTGCAGCCGCGTCCGATCAGATCATCCGTGGCCACCCAGTAAACCAGGCCTTCCTCGCCTTTTGTGTGAAACGCCAACTGGTCGTTGCTGTACAGCACGCCGGATGCCGCCACGTCTTGCTTGAGGCGATAAACCTGGTCGGAACCGCCAAGGCGAACCTCCACCTCGGATTTGGCCGGGTTGGCAAAGCGCCAGTTGACCTCGGCCTTGCTGTCGCAGGTCCAGGTGGTCCACTTGTCGGCAGGCTCTGCCTTGTTGAACATGTTCATGCTGCTGCAGCCGGTCAATAAAGCCAGGGCTGCCAGGGCGAAAACGCCTTTCATTGCCAATCCTCACAGGGCGACCCAGGGGCCACCGCTGCTGTCGGTTAGTTGATCAGACCCGTCAAGGGCAACCCTGTTCCTGACCGTTTGGCGCGGAGTCGTATTTCTCCAGCCGTTCGTTGCCAATGCGCTTGTTGATCACCGGCATGGTCTCGGCTTGCCAATCAGCCTGGTAGCAGCTTTTTTCCGGTGCCGGCCCCGGTTTCCCGGGCGCGGGCGCCGCGCTTGGCGTGCTGCCGCAGCCGGCCAACAGGCCCGCTGCGATCACCAGTGCCAACGACTTGATCATGGGAATGCTCCTTTTCCGGATCACGTGCCTTAGCCCTTGGCTCGTGTTTCCAGCACTTCGACGGCCGGCAGGACTTTGCCTTCGACGAATTCGAGGAATGCGCCGCCACCGGTAGAAATGTAGGAGATTTGGTCAGCAACGCCATATTTATCGATGGCCGCCAGGGTGTCGCCGCCGCCGGCGATGGAGAAGGCCGAGCTTTCGGCGATGGCCTTGGCCAGCACTTGGGTGCCGTTGCCGAACTGGTCGAATTCGAACACGCCGACCGGGCCGTTCCACAGGATGGTCTGGGAAGACTTCAGCAGTTCGGCGAAGTTGGCCGCGGTTTGCGGGCCGATGTCCAGGATCATGTCGTCGGCGGCCACGTCAGCGATCAGCTTGACGGTGGCTTCGGCGCTTTCGGCGAATTCCTTGGCGACTACAACGTCTACCGGCAATGGCACGCTGACCTTGGCGGCAATGGCGCGGGCGGTATCGAGCAGGTCCGGTTCGTACAGGGATTTGCCCACCGGATGGCCGGCCGCGGCCAGGAAGGTGTTGGCGATGCCGCCGCCAACGATCAGTTGGTTGCAGATCTGGCTCAGGCTGTTGAGTACGTCGAGCTTGGTCGAGACTTTGGAGCCGGCGACGATGGCGGCCATCGGTTGGGCCGGTGCGCCCAGCGCCTTGCCCAGTGCGTCCAGCTCGGCGGCCAGCAGTGGGCCAGCAGCGGCGACCTTGGCGAACTTGGCCACGCCGTGGGTAGAACCTTCGGCGCGGTGGGCGGTACCGAAGGCGTCCATCACGAACACGTCGCACAGGGCGGCATATTGTTGGGCCAGTTCGTCGCTGTTCTTTTTCTCGCCCTTGTTGAAGCGCACGTTTTCGAATAGCACGATGTCGCCCGGCTTAACGTCGACGCCGCCCAGGTAATCCGCCACCAGCGGCACGTCGCGGCCCAGGGCCTTGCTCAGGTAGTCGGCCACAGGCTTGAGGCTGTTTTCGGCGCTGAACTCACCTTCGGTCGGTCGACCCAGGTGGGAGCAGACCATCACGGCCGCGCCTTTTTCCAGGGCCAGCTTGATGGTCGGCAGCGAGGCCAGGATTCGCGCATCGCTGGTCACCACACCGTCCTTGACTGGGACGTTGAGGTCTTCGCGAATCAGTACGCGCTTACCTTGCAGATCGAGGTCGGTCATCTTCAACACGGTCATGGGTGGCAGTTCCTGAATTACTGTTGAGGTTGTTTGGATGCGATATGCAGATAATGTTCCGCAACGTCGAGCATTCGATTGGCAAAACCCCACTCGTTGTCGAACCAGGCCAGGATGTTCACCAGCCTCGGGCCGGAAACGCGGGTCTGGCTGGCATCGACAATCGCCGAATGCGGGTCGTGGTTGAAATCGCAACTGGCATGAGGCAACTCGGTGTAGGCCAGCAAGCCTTTGAGCGGGCCGCGAGTGGCGGCGTCGCGCAGGATCCGGTTGACCTCGGTCGCATCGGTGTCGCTCACGGTTTGCAAGGTGATGTCCAGGCAGGACACGTTCACCGTCGGTACCCGTACGGCTTTGGCCTGGATTCTTCCGGCAAGTTCCGGCAACAGTCGTTCGATGCCGCGCGCCAGGCCGGTGGACACTGGAATCACCGACTGGAACGCCGAGCGTGTGCGGCGCAGGTCTTCATGGTGGTAGGCGTCGATCACCGGCTGGTCGTTCATCGCCGAGTGGATGGTGGTGATCGACACGTAATCGATGCCGATCGCCTGGTCCAGCAGGCGCAACAACGGCACGCTGCAGTTGGTGGTGCACGAAGCGTTGGACACCAACAGCTCAGCGCCGGTGAGGCAATCCTGGTTGATACCGTAGACGATGGTGGCGTCGACATCCGCCTCGCTGGCCATCGGCTGGGAAAACAGCACACGCGGTGCGCCTGCGTCGAGAAAACGCTGGCCATCGGCGCGGGTGTTGTAGACACCGGAACACTCCAGCACCAGGTCGACGCCCAGTGCTTTCCAGTCGATGCCTTCGGGAGTGGCACTGCGCAAGACCTGCACGCAGTTGCCATTAATGTGCAGACAATCGCCCTCGACCCGCACTTCGCCGGGGAAGCGGCCGTGGGTGGAGTCAAAGCGTGTCAGGTATTCGATGCTGGCCATGTCGGCCAGGTCGTTGATCGCGACAATTTCAAACCCGGCCGCCGCCCCTCGCTCGAACAGCGCACGCAAGACGCAACGGCCAATGCGGCCGTAGCCGTTGAGTGCAACTTTGTAGGGACGCGGTTGGGGCATGGGGTTCTCGATCAAGGTTAGTTCGGTGTTGAATGCACCATCGCCATCGCGGGCAAGCCCGCTCCCACAGTAGACCGCAATCCACCTGTGGGAGCGGGCTTGCCCGCGATAGCGCCAGTACAGACAACGCAGACTGACTTAGTCTTCCAGCAGCTCTTCAGCCTGACCCAGGATGTTCTCCAGGGTAAAGCCGAACTCTTCGAACAAGGCTGGCGCCGGCGCCGACTCACCGTAGGTGGTCATGCCGATCACGCGACCTTCCAGGCCCACATACTTGTACCAGTAGTCGGCGTGCGCCGCTTCGATGGCGATACGCGCGCTGACCTGCAACGGCAATACCGATTGCTTGTAGCCGGCGTCCTGGGCTTCGAACACGCTGGTGCATGGCATGGACACCACGCGTACGTTGCGGCCTTGGGCGGTCAGCTTGTCGTAGGCCTGAACGGTCAGGCCCACTTCGGACCCGGTGGAGATCAGGATCAGCTCCGGCTCGCCGATGCAGTCCTTGAGCACATAACCACCACGGCTGATGTCGGCGATCTGCGCGTCGCTGCGCACCTGGTGTTGCAGGTTCTGACGCGAGAAGATCAGCGCCGAAGGGCCGTCCTTGCGCTCGATGGCGTGCTTCCAGGCCACGGCGGATTCCACCGCGTCGGCCGGACGCCAGCAATCCAGGTTCGGCGTGGTGCGCAGGCTGGTCAATTGCTCGACCGGCTGGTGCGTCGGGCCGTCTTCGCCCAGGCCGATGGAGTCGTGGGTGTACACGTGGATCACGCGTTTTTTCATCAGCGCGGCCATGCGCACGGCGTTGCGCGCGTATTCCATGAACATCAGGAAGGTCGCGCCGTAAGGCACCAGGCCGCCGTGCAGGGATACGCCGTTCATGATGGCGCTCATGCCGAACTCGCGCACGCCGTAGTACATGTAGTTGCCGCTGGCGTCTTCAGCGGTCACGCCTTTGCAGCCTTTCCACAGGGTCAGGTTGGACCCGGCCAGGTCGGCCGAACCGCCGAGGAACTCAGGCAGCAGCGGGCCAAAGGCGTTCAGGGTGTTCTGGCTGGCTTTACGGCTGGCGATGGTCTCGCCCTTGGCCGCGACTTCAGCGATGTAGGCCGAGGCTTTTTCCGAGAAGTCGGCAGGCAGGTCACCGGCCAGGCGACGCACCAGCTCGTTGGCCAATTCAGGGAATTCGGCGGAGTAGGCAGCGAAACGCTGGTCCCACTCGGCTTCGGCGGCCAGGCCTTTTTCCTTGGCATCCCACTCGGCGTAGATGTCGGCCGGGATGTCGAACGGGCCGTGGTTCCACTTAAGTGCTTCACGGGTCAGGGCGATTTCCGCGTCACCCAGCGGGGCGCCGTGGCAGTCTTCCTTGCCTTGTTTGTTCGGCGAGCCGAAGCCGATGGTGGTCTTGCAGCAGATCAGGGTCGGCTGCGCGCTCTTGCGCGCGGTGTCGATGGCGATCTTGATCTCTTCCGGATCGTGGCCGTCGACGTTGCGGATCACCTGCCAGTTGTAGGCTTCGAAACGCTTTGGCGTGTCGTCGGTGAACCAGCCTTCGACTTCGCCGTCGATGGAGATGCCGTTGTCATCGTAGAAGGCGATCAGCTTGCCCAGGCCCAGGGTGCCGGCCAGGGAGGCGACTTCATGGGAAATGCCTTCCATCATGCAGCCATCACCCAGGAACACATAGGTGTGGTGGTCGACAATATCGTGGCCAGGGCGGTTGAACTGCGCGCCCAGGACTTTTTCAGCCAGCGCGAAGCCAACCGCGTTGGCCAGGCCTTGGCCCAGGGGACCGGTGGTGGTCTCGACGCCTGGGGTGTAGCCGAATTCCGGGTGGCCCGGGGTGCGGCTGTGCAGCTGGCGGAAGCTCTTGAGGTCATCGATGGTGACGTCGTAGCCAGTCAGGTGCAGCAGCGAGTAGATCAGCATCGAGCCGTGGCCGTTGGACAGCACGAAGCGGTCACGGTCGGCGAACGATGGATTGCTCGGGTTGTGTTTCAGGTAGTCACGCCAAAGTACCTCGGCGATATCCGCCATGCCCATCGGGGCACCGGGATGGCCGCTGTTGGCTTTTTGCACGGCATCCATGCTGAGGGCACGAATGGCGTTGGCACGCTCACGACGGCTGGGCATCGCTGATCTCCTGGGGTTTGCTAAAAAGAAACGGAAAAAAGGACCGGCATTTTCCCTCAGCCACCGCCTGCGGGCAATGACAGATAGTCACTTGTGGGCGTTTTTCCTGTGGTTTGGGCGCCAATCCCTTGCAGAAACCTTTGGCCGGTTCGTCTATCGGGTAAGGCGGCGGCTTATAACTGCCACTTATCGACCAATATCAAAACTTTTTGATATTGCCCTTGCAGGGATATCCACCCGTCACTAGACTGCTGGCCTTATGAATCTACCCATGTCCTCACTGCGCCCCGACGACGGCGATGAACTGGCAGCCTTGTGCAAGGCCGCCGGCGACCCATTGCGTCTGAACGTACTGCGCGCACTGGCCAACGATTCTTTTGGAGTACTGGAGCTGGCGCAGATCTTCGCCATCGGCCAATCCGGCATGAGTCACCACTTGAAGGTGTTGGCCCAGGCCGACCTGGTGGCCACGCGCCGCGAAGGCAATGCGATTTTCTACCGTCGCGCCCTGCCCCACACCGAGCTGCTCGGCGGCAAGCTGCACGCCGCCCTGCTCGAAGAAGTGGACGCCTTGAGCCTTCCGGGCGAGGTACAGGCGCGCATCGGCCAGGTTCACGGCCAGCGAGCCGCCGCCAGCCAAGACTTTTTCGCACGGGTTGCCGAGAAGTTTCGTGCCCAACAAGACCTGATCGCCGGGCTTGCCCAATACCGCGACAGCGTACTGGCGCTGCTGGACAAGCTGAGCTTCAGTGATGAGGCAACGGCACTGGAAGTCGGCCCTGGCGATGGCGGATTCCTGCCGGAACTGGCGCGGCGCTTCCATCAGGTCACTGCGCTGGACAACAGCCCGGCGATGCTCGAACTGGCGCGCCAGCTCTGTGAGCGCGAGTCGCTGGGCAATGTCAGCCTGCAGTTGGCCGATGCGCTGGACAGCACCACGATCAAGGCCGACTGCGTGGTGCTGAACATGGTCTTGCACCATTTCGCCGCACCCGCCGACGCCCTCAAGCAAATGGCCGGGCTGCTGCACCCCGGCGGTAGCCTGCTGGTTACGGATTTATGCAGCCACAACCAGAATTGGGCCAGGGAGGCCTGCGGTGATCTCTGGTTGGGTTTTGAACAGGACGATCTGGCCCGTTGGGCCACCGCTGCGGGACTCGTTCCCGGGGAAAGCCTCTATGTAGGTTTACGTAATGGTTTCCAGATCCAGGTCCGCCATTTTCAGCGGCCGGCTGGCGACACTCACCATCGGTAAAATCAGGAAAACATCGAGATGAGCGAATACTCCCTTTTCACCTCCGAGTCCGTGTCTGAAGGGCATCCGGACAAAATCGCCGACCAGATTTCCGACGCGGTGCTGGACGCCATCATTGCGCAGGACAAGTTCGCCCGCGTGGCGTGCGAGACTCTGGTGAAAACCGGTGTAGCGATCATCGCCGGCGAAGTCACCACTTCGGCCTGGGTTGACCTGGAGCAGATCGTCCGTGACGTGATCACCGACATCGGCTACAACAGCTCCGACGTCGGCTTCGACGGCGCGACCTGCGGCGTGATGAACATCATCGGCAAGCAGTCCCCCGACATCAACCAGGGTGTCGACCGGGCCAAGCCGGAAGACCAGGGTGCCGGCGACCAGGGCCTGATGTTCGGCTATGCCAGCAACGAAACCGAGGTGCTGATGCCGGCGCCGATCACCTTCTCGCACCAGCTTGTGCAACGCCAGGCCGAAGCGCGTAAATCGGGCCTGTTGCCGTGGCTGCGCCCGGACGCCAAGTCCCAGGTGACCTGCCGTTACGACGGCGGCAAAGTCGTGGGTATCGACGCTGTCGTACTGTCGACCCAGCACAACCCGGACGTGTCCTACGCAGACTTGCGCGAAGGCGTCATGGAGCTGATCGTCAAGCACGTGCTGCCTGCCGAACTGCTGACCAAAGACACCCAGTTCCATATCAACCCGACCGGCCAGTTCATCATCGGCGGCCCGGTGGGCGACTGCGGCCTGACCGGTCGCAAGATCATCGTCGACAGCTACGGCGGCATGGCCCGTCACGGCGGTGGCGCGTTCTCGGGCAAAGACCCATCCAAGGTTGACCGTTCCGCCGCCTACGCCGGTCGCTACGTGGCCAAGAACATCGTTGCCGCCGGCCTGGCCGAGCGCTGCGAGATCCAGGTCTCCTACGCTATCGGCGTGGCCCAGCCTACGTCGATCTCGCTGAACACCTTCGGCACCGGTAAGATCAGCGATGACAAGATCGTGAAGCTGGTGCGTGAGATCTTCGACCTGCGTCCTTACGCGATCACCACCATGCTCGACCTGCTGCACCCGATGTATCAGGAAACCGCAGCCTACGGCCACTTCGGTCGTACCCCTGCACAGAAGACGGTCGGCGACGACACCTTCACCACGTTTACCTGGGAAAAAACCGACCGCGCCAACGACCTGCGTACTGCCGCAGGCCTGTAATCGCTGAAACACCCGGCAAAAAAGCCCCGCGCTGTCGGGGCTTTTTTGTGGCCGTGTGAATCATTTAGGCTGGGCACCCTTTCCGGGCAAGGATGCTCATGATGCGATTACCGGTTGCTCTTTTACTCAGCGCGTTGCCCCTCTGGGCATGGGCCGAAGATTGCCCGCAAGAAGCCCGCTCACAACTCGGCACCCTCGCCGAGCAAATCCGCCAGTGGGATGACAGCTATCACCGGCTTGGCCAGTCCCCCATCGGCGATGAACTCTACGACCAGGCCCGCCAGCGCTTGACCCACTGGCGCCATTGCTTTCCCGAAACCACAGCGACGCCCGACAGACCGCTTGCGAGCTCACGCGGCACCCTGGCTCACCCCATTGCCCATACCGGCCTGGAAAAATTGCTGGACGAACAGGCTGTCGGCACTTGGCTAAGTACACGCCAGGATGTCTGGATCCAACCCAAGGTGGACGGTGTTGCGGTGACCCTGGTGTATCGCAAGGGGCGCCTGCACCAAGTCATCAGCCGAGGTGACGGCGTAAAGGGCCACGACTGGTCGGCCTCCGCGCGCCATATTCCGGGGATTGTCCAGCAGTTGCCCGAACCTATCGACCTGGTGCTGCAAGGCGAACTCTATTGGCGCCTTGACGACCATGTGCAATCGGCCATTGGGGGGCTCAATGCCCGCAGTAAAGTGGCTGGGCTGATGAACCGCCTGCGACTGAGCGACACTGACGCCGCCGGCATTGGCCTGTTCGTCTGGGCGTGGCCTGAAGGGCCTGGCTCGTTTACCGAGCGCCTGGCCACCCTGGCGCGCTGGGGGTTTACTGACAGCCAACGCTACAGCCAGCCCGTTCGGGACATCGCCGAAGCCGCGCACTGGCGCACCTATTGGTACAACCACCCGCTGCCCTTCGCCAGCGATGGGGTGGTGCTGCACCAGGCACAACACGCGCCTGCCGAACGTTGGCAGGTCAGTGCGCCTTACTGGGCGGTCGCCTGGAAATACCCGGTGGTCAAGGCGCTGGCACTGGTGCGCAACGTGCAATTCAAAATCGGCCGCACCGGGCGCATCACGCCCATGCTGGAGCTGGAGCCGGTGAAGTTGGATGACCGCTCGATCAGCCGGGTGAGCGTCGGCTCATTGAAGCGCTGGCAAGCGCTGGATATCCGCCCTGGCGACCAGGTGTCGATCAGCCTGGCGGGTCAGGTGATCCCCAGGCTGGACGAGGTCATCCTGCGACATACCCACCGGGCAGATCTGCCGGTACCTGACCCGCGAAACTTTCATGCCTTGAGCTGCTGGCAACTGGACCCTGGCTGCGAAGAGCAATTGCTGGCGCGCCTCGCCTGGCTGAGCGGCAACCAGGGCCTCGCGTTACCCCATATAGGCCGCGAGACTTGGAACGTCTTGATCCAGGCCGGTCTAATCGCAGGCTTTCTCGATTGGTTGACCCTGGATGCGGCAGAGCTTGCTAACATTGAAGGCTTCGGTGATCGCAGCCGTGCGCGAGTGCTCGAGAGCCTTCAAAGCGCGCGGCAACGGCCCTTTGCCCAATGGCTCAAAGCCTTGGGTGTACCGCCTGCGGCACGTAACAACCTTGAAGGTGACTGGCACACGCTGGTCGCCAGAGACACCCAAACCTGGCTGGCCATCGATGGCATCGGCCCGGGCCGCGCAGCGCAATTGAGCGCCTTTTTCCGCGACCCGCAGGTACAGGCCTTGGCAGACACATTACGCGTGGCCGGCATCGACGGGTTTTGAACCCCAGCCGGCCATCAGATTGCGACCTTGGAGTTCCACATGAAATTTCTAGCCCCCTTTGCCTTGCTGACCTTCGCAGGCTTCATGGCCACGCCACTGCTGGCTGCAGAGCAAGCGCCCCAACTCACCGGCTGCGCCGCCAAGCGCCAAGCCATCAGCACCCAGATCGAACAGGCCAAGGCTCACGGTGACAGCGGGCAACAAGCCGGCCTTGAAAAAGCCCTGAGCGAAGTCACCGCCAATTGCACCGATGCGTCCCTGAAGAAAGAACGGGAAAACAAGGTGCTCGACGCCAAGCAAGAAGTCAGCCGCCGCCAGGCCGACCTGGACAAGGCCATGAAAAAAGGCGACGCGGAAAAAATCAACAAACGTAAGGACAAGCTCGCCGAGTCGCGCAAGGAGCTGCAGGAAGCGGTGGAAGAGCTCGATCAGTAAAGCCGGTCAATGGTCCCGGAATTGCTTATGGCAGGCGCTGCAGGCATCTTCGACTTTCTGCACCGCTGGCCCCAGGTTGCTGGCCTTGTAGGGCTGGATCCGGCTGGCGGTCACCAATTCACCGGTGGCCGCTTCCAGGTCGCCCGCCAGTTGCTGGAATTGCGCCTGTTTGCGCCACACATCGTCCTTGGCGCTGGTGTGATCGTCTTCGCGTACGCTCGGGAAATGCTTCCACGGTTCATGGGACAGCGCGTCCAGCTTGACCGCGCCTTCGGCGAACCTGGCGCCGTCGAACGGGATACGCCCACGCAGCATGCCGCCCAGGTCTTCATTGGTCTTGAGCATCTGCTTGAAGATGGCCTTGCGCTGGCCCAGCGGCGAATTGGGGTCAACGCCGCCGCAGGCGGACAGTGCCAGGCAGGCCAGCAGTACAACAGTCAGTCGTTTAAAAGTCATGGTGGCTTCGAGGTCCGGGAAACGGCGGCCAGTATCCCCGCCCTGCCTCTAAAGGCCAATAGCCCTATTTTTAATAAGGGTTGCCCAACAGCGCTGCGGCGCGGGCAATCGCTTCAGGAAATGTTTGTATGAATGTCACCTTGAAACCCTGGAGCCGCCGCCTGGCGTGGGCTCTGCCGATGATCGCGCTACTGGCCGGCTGTGATGCGGGTAAAGAAACAGCCAAAGATGAAACTGCCAAGCCTCACGCTGTCGCCACTTATGTCAGCGCGCCATGGGAAGCGCTGCCGGCGGTATCGGACAGCGACCTGCTGGCCGGTTTCGAATCCTGGCGCAGCGCCTGCCAGCGCCTGAAGGCCGACCCGGTGTGGGGTACAACTTGCGCAGCCGCCGCCGCAGTGCCGGGTGATGCCGTGTCAGTACGCGGTTTTCTCAAGGAGCGCCTGGATGTGTTCGGCCTGCGCTCGGCCGACAACACCCCCAACGGCTTGATCACCGGCTATTACGAACCCGTCTACCCCGGTAGCCTGACCAAGACCGCCAAAGCCAATGTGCCGGTGTATGGCGTGCCGGATGACCTGATTATCGTCAATCTGGAAAGCATCTACCCCGAGCTCAAGGGCAAGCGCCTGCGGGGTCGCCTGGAAGGTCGCGTGCTCAAGCCCTATGACGATGCCAGCGCCATCAACGGCCAGGGTTCCACGGCCAAGCCGATTGCCTGGCTGACCGACCCGATGGACCTGCAATTCCTGCAAATCCAAGGCTCTGGCCGCATTCAACTGCCCGGTGGGCGCCAACTGCGCGTCGGTTATGGCGACCAGAACGGCTACCCCTACCGCCCGATTGGCCGCTGGCTGGTGGAGCAAGGCGAACTGAAGAAGGAAGACGTGACCATGGGCGCCATCAGCGCATGGGCGAAGGCGCACCCGCAGCGTATTCCGGAGCTGTTGGCGAGCAACCCCAGCTATGTGTTCTTCAGCGCCCGGCCCGATAGCAACGAAGGGCCGCGCGGCTCACTGAACGTGCCACTGACGGCCGGCTACAGCGTGGCGGTGGATCGCAAGGTGATCCCGCTGGGCAGCCTGTTGTGGCTGTCGACCACAAAGCCGGACGGTTCGCCGATCACCCGACCGGTGGCGGCACAGGACACCGGCGGTGCAATTACCGGCGAAGTGCGCGCAGACTTGTTCTGGGGCACCGGTGCTGCGGCGGGTGAGCTGGCAGGCAACATGAAACAGCAGGGGCAAATCTGGATGCTGTGGCCCAAAGGCGCGGCGTTGCCGCAGGTGCCGGATGCGCCGACAGGAACCTGAAGAAGATATAGATCAGTGTGGGAGCTGGCTTGCCTGCGATCGCGTAGTGTCAGCAAACATCAATGCTGACTGACACACTGCTATCGCAGCATAGGTATCTACAGATTTTTTTAAGGCATGCGAGCATCTGTAGTGAGCGGGCTTGTCCCGCGCTGGGCTGCGAAGCGGCCCCAAACCAGGCGACTTGGATTTATCTGGAACTCTGCGGCGTATTTATTGGGGCGGCTTCGCCACCCAGCGCGGGACAAGCCCGCTCACTACAAAGATGTGTAGATACCCATGGCTATCGCAGGCAAACCAGCTCCCACAAGGGATGCGTCAGGCTCTAGATCGAGACGAAGAAGAAACTCGCAATCAACACCATCCCCACAAGCCACACCAGCGAACGCAGCATCGCCCAGTCCGCCAGGTAGCAGATGATGTACAGCAGGCGGCTGGTGATAAACAGCACCGCCAGCACATTGATGGTGACCAATTCGGCCGTGCCCGCCAAATGCGCGATAATCACGGCCGCCGCAAATGCCGGGGTCACTTCGAAGCTGTTGAGCTGGGCATTGTGAGCACGCTTGGCAAGCCCTTTGAGTGTCTCCAGGAAGGCCCGTGGATCGTGATTGTGTTGCGGGCGGAATTTACCGCCGCTGAACTTGGCGACCCCTGTGCACAGGTAAGGCAGAAAAATAGCGATCAACACGCACCAGAAAGCAACCGTCATGACTTATTCCTTTTTTGGTTTTTAAACAGCAATTTGAGTTTTATCACTAAAAATGCCAGGCCGCACCCACCCGCCAGGAGCCTTACCGAGCCCAAAGGGGCTGTCGCGCGAATGCCCAATGCCTGGCAACCCCATGGGCCGCCTGCGGTCCATCCCTCATCGACACTCCTCCACCCAACGCCCAAGGACCCCGGATGCTTGAACTTGTCGCCGCCTTCATTTGCCTCACCACCCTGCTCACCTATGTGAACTTCCGCTTTATCGGCCTGCCGCCCACGATTGGCGTGATGGTGACGGCCCTGGTGTTTTCCCTGATCCTGCAGGGCTTGAGCTTTCTCGGCTATCCAGGCCTTGAAGAACGCATCCAGCAGTTGATCGGCCAGATCGACTTCGGCGACTTGCTGATGAACTGGATGCTCTCCTTCCTGCTGTTCGCCGGCGCCTTGCACGTCAACCTGAACGACCTGCGCAGCTACCGCTGGCCTATCGGCCTGCTGGCGACCTTCGGCGTATTGATCGCTACCGTGGTCATCGGCAGCCTGGCGTATTACATCTTTGCCCTGTTTGGCTGGCACGTCAGCTTCCTCTACTGCCTGCTGTTCGGCGCGCTGATTTCCCCCACCGACCCGATCGCGGTGCTGGGTGTATTGCGTACCGCCAATGCCTCTAAACCGTTGAAAACCACTATCGTCGGCGAATCGCTGTTCAACGACGGCACCGCCGTGGTGGTGTTCACCGTGTTGCTGGGCATCGCGCAACTGGGTGAAACCCCCACCGTGAGCGCCACAGCCATGCTGTTCGCCCATGAAGCCATTGGCGGCGTGGTATTCGGCGGCCTGATCGGCTACCTGGTGTACCTGATGATCAAAAGCATCGAACAGCATCAGATCGAGGTGATGCTGACCCTAGCCCTGGTGATCGGCGGCTCGGCGATGGCCACTGAATTGCACGTCTCCGCGCCGATTGCGATGGTGGTGGCCGGCCTGATCATCGGCAACCTGGGACGCAAGCTGGCGATGAACGACATGACCCGCCGCTACCTCGACGGTTTCTGGGAACTGCTCGACGACATGCTCAACGCCCTGCTGTTCGCGCTGATCGGCATGGAGCTGCTGCTGTTGCCGTTCAACTGGCTGCACGTGTTCGCCGCCAGCCTGCTGGCCGTGGCGATCCTGCTGTCGCGCCTGCTCACGGTCGCCCCCGCCATCCTGCTGCTGCGCCGCTGGCGCACGGTGCCACGCGGCACCATCCGCATTCTGACCTGGGGTGGCTTGCGCGGCGGGGTGTCAGTGGCCTTGGCGCTGGCCCTGCCATTGGGCCCGGAGCGTGACCTGCTGTTGAGCATCACCTACATCGTGGTGTTGTCGTCGATCCTGTTGCAGGGGCTGAGCATCGGCAAGCTGGTCAAACGCGTGACCCGGGACGAACCTCAGGCCGCGCCAGACGTTCACTGATTCTTGTTGATAGGCTGCGGATGCCTCGGGTCCGCAGCCTTTTTGCCGGGCAGGCTGCTTTCGCTGCGAATCTGCGCATGGCTGATCAGAGCAAAGATAAAGCTGCCGCCGATGATATTGCCCGCCAGGGTTGGCCCGGCAAACACCAGCCAGAAGTCTTCCCACGGCAGTTCGCCGGCAAACACCAGGTAGGACACTTCCGCCGAGCCGACCACGATATGCGTGAAGTCTCCCAGCGCCATGAGGTAGGTGATCAGGATAATGATGAACATCTTGGCGCTTTCCATGGACGGGATCATCCACACCATGGTGGCGATCATCCAGCCGGAAATAATGCCCTTGGCGAACATCTGGCCGCTGTCGTTCTCCATGATCTTGCGCCCGATTTCGAGGAAGGCCAGGTCGGTCTTGGTATCGAAGATCGGCAGGTGCAACATCACATAAGCCACCAGCAAAGTACCGCACAGGTTGCCCACCAGCACCACCGTCCATAACCGCAACAGCCGGCCGGCGTTGCCCAGCGTGGGCTTGCTCATCACGGGCAGCACCGCGGTCAGGGTGTTTTCCGTGAACAGTTGCTGGCGCGCAAGGATGACCGCCAGAAAGCCCGCGCAGTAACCGAAGCTGGCAATCACCTTGAAGCCTTCAGCGTCCGGCAAGCGCGAGTTGAGCAGCCCCATGGCCATCAGCGACAGGCCCATGGTCAGCCCGGCCGCCAATGCCGACCACCATAAGGCGGCGACACTGCGCTCCAGTTCCTGGTCACCCTGGGTACGGATGATTTCGTGCAATACAGCCGCGCGCGGCGGCTGGTTCTTGTCGACGTCCTGCTGCTCTTCCTGCGACAGATTGGGGGTTTTGCCTGCTTCTTCGGTGGCCATGATCATCCAGAGTCCAAGGGGTGCCTGTAGCTACGACACGCCGCCACAGTGGCTGTTCAGTGGCCAGGCAACTAAACCTGCAGCTTCCAGGCCTTGGCCATTTCCACGGTGGTGGCGTTGGACGCCTTGCCCCACGGTTTGTTGCGCGCTCGGTAATTGGCGCTGATGGTATCGAGTACCCGGTTGAACTCGGTGGGTGTCGCAGCCCAGGCCAGGTCCTGCGCCGCACGGTGCAACAACTCAACGTTGGACTGGGGTTGGCCAGCTCGGAACAAAGAGGGGTAGATCACCTCCCGCGTGAAGTTTTCAGCCTTCATTGCAACATCACGCAGCTTCATTTCGGTGACGGCGCCGTCGAGAACTTTGGACATCGGCAGTGCACCGCCTGCGATCTGTCGGGCCGCGGCTTGCAATAATTGCTGAAAGTTGCGCTCACCTGCGAGGTTCAAGCGCCGCCCTAACCAATCGATGTGCTCAGGCCGTCGGGCCAGGGCATCAAGATTACGCAGTGCCGACAAAATGCTCGGCGTGAACGCCAGCGCGTCCTGTGACTGGTTGGCCTCGACAATCGCCTCATTGAGTGTGTCCAACGCCTGCTGCGCGTTTTCGCGAAACGCCAGGACATCCGCCGCCGTCGGGTCTTTTTGCAGCGTCGGGCGCACACTGGCGAGCATTTCATCATCCATGGCCAGAACCGCGTCATCCAGTGAACGGAACGAGTGATGTTCAAGTGCCGTCGTGCGCCGCTCCAAATGCGTCTCTACTGCTTGACGCGCCTTCGCCTGCAAAAGCTGCTTCTGTTCATCCTGCATGGTGAAATTGACCGTGCCCGTGAGCAGGCCACGAAAGTCGCCTTTTTCGGTATTGAGGGGCAATGTCACAATCTGATCGGCGAACGCTTCGAATTTTTTGTCCTGCAAGGCCCCGGCGGCCGAGTGCGCAACACCCGTCACCCGGTCAGCCACGCTACTGAAAAAACTCCCACTGCGAGGTGGCGCGTCAGTGGCGCGGGGCTCGAACTTGACGATCAACGATTCGGATTTGTTCAGGGGGCTATCGGGAAATGCCCGATCCACCACGCCGGGGGCTGGCGTGTTCAGCAGCAAGCCACCGTCCTTGAACGCAGTGGTTTCAGCTGAGGCCTGGAAACCATGACCTTGCTCTACCGGGCTCTTGAACACTACCGGCAGCGAGCCTGAAATATGCGCTGCCCTGGCGATATCCATTTGCGGGGTCAGGCTGGCATTGAACATCACTAACTGCGGGCGGCCGCCAAACATCCCGGTGCCGGTGATATGGAGTTGCTTGATTTGGGGAATATGCCGGCTCAACACCTCAAGATCCCCAAACGTCGGCGCGCCACCCGCGCTCAGCTTGTCGGCAATGCGCATGACTTCGCGCGGCCGAGACGTTCGAGGGGTGCGCGCGATATGACCCAGAATCGACTGGCGCGACTCCTTGCGGATTAATTCTTCAAGAGGCGCGGCCTCAGTCTGCAGGCGCGGCAGTAAGGTCATTAATAGCTGGGAAATATTGCCAACGGGGCCGGGCAAATGGCCGGCGAGTTTGCCAAGTGCCGTACTGGCATCTTGTATCCAGGCCGTTACGGCGTCCTTGCTATTGAGCAGGCTTGGCAGATCGATGCTGTCCGACAACCGGTCAAACGCGGCAGCCCCCATCCCGCTGGCAATCAGCGCCGCCGAAATCGCCCCGGCAGATGAGCCCGAGGCCGATTGCAGGCCTTGCAGCTTTCCGGCCTCCTCAAGGGCCTGCACCACGCCCGAAAAAGCGATGCCCTTGGCCCCTCCCCCACTGAGCACCAGGCTCTTGACGGGGGGGGCCGATAAGATCACCTCCACCCGTCCCTGCTTGTCGCGCAACAGCGTCAGGTTGCGCTCGCCCACGCCCTCCACCAACGGCGTCTTCACAACGGGATTGGCCTTGGAATGGGCAGCTTCGCTCAAGGGGGGTTGAATCTTGGCGAACGAATTAAACACTTTCATCCATGGGTTCTCTCTACAGGGTGTGGTCCTGAGTGATGAGGGAACCCCGCGACGATCCATACGGAACGATTTGGTAAAGAAATCGGACCGCTGTATGACTACTCGGGAAGACTGTCTTCCCTGAACTGGTCTTTCACGTACTTGATTTCGGTACGCCCGTGGGGCGCCGGCAAACCGTCTTCGCCGAGGTTGACGAACACCATTTTCTCGACAGTGAGGATGCTTTTGCGGGTGATTTTGTTGCGCACTTCACAGGTCAGGGTGATGGAGGTGCGGCCGAACTCCGTGGCGGTGATGCCCAGCTCGATGATGTCGCCCTGGCGCGAAGCGCTGACAAAGTTGATTTCGGAGATGTACTTGGTCACCACGCGCTGGTTGCCCAGTTGGACGATGGCGTAGATGGCCGCTTCTTCGTCGATCCAGCGCAGCAGGCTGCCACCGAACAGCGTGCCGTTGGGGTTGAGGTCTTCGGGTTTTACCCATTTACGGGTGTGAAAGTTCATGGTCACTCCAAAGCGTCTTGCCAAATGATGGCCAACATCATGGCAGAGCCCGGCGCCAAGCTCTATGAGCCTTTGCCTATCAACGCCATGAGCGATCTTCATGTGGCCGACGGAAAGGCTTGGGAAGTCTGGCGCACACGGCTATAATCGCCCCCGTTTCAAAACGGTCATCTTCAATTGATACCGTTCTCCCGCCACCTGTCCGAGGGGCGCTGCAGCAGGCTTGGCCTGTCAGGCTCGGATGGGGCGTTGTCCGGCCTGGTTGCCCTGGCCTGATACTAAACGCACAACGGCGCCCATTCGCACACTACGAATGGAGGCTCTTCATGAGCGCTGTAATTACGCCTGCAGAATTCAACGACTACAAAGTCGCCGACATGTCCCTCGCCGCCTGGGGCCGTCGCGAAACCTTTATCGCCGAATCCGAAATGCCTGCCCTGATGGGCCTGCGTCGCAAGTACGCCGCTGAACAGCCGCTCAAGGGCGCGAAGATTCTGGGCTGCATCCACATGACCATCCAGACGGCCGTGCTGATCGAAACCCTGGTTGCCCTGGGTGCCGAAGTGCGTTGGTCGTCCTGCAACATTTTCTCGACTCAAGACCAGGCCGCTGCCGCCATCGCCGCCGCCGGTATCCCGGTATTCGCCTGGAAAGGCGAGACCGAAGAAGAGTACGAGTGGTGCCTGGAACAAACCATCCTCAAGGATGGCGCGCCATGGGACGCCAACATGATCCTCGACGACGGCGGTGACCTGACCGAGTTGCTGCACAAGAAGTACCCGCAGATTCTCGACCGCGTCCACGGCGTGACCGAAGAAACCACCACCGGCGTGCACCGCCTGCTGGACATGCTGGCCAAGGGCGAGCTGAAAATCCCGGCCATCAACGTCAACGACTCGGTGACCAAGAGCAAGAACGACAACAAGTACGGCTGCCGTCACAGCCTCAACGATGCGATCAAGCGTGGTACCGACCACCTGCTGTCGGGCAAGCAAGCCCTGGTGATCGGCTACGGTGACGTGGGCAAGGGCTCGTCCCAGTCCCTGCGCCAGGAAGGCATGATCGTCAAGGTCTCCGAAGTTGACCCGATCTGCGCCATGCAAGCCTGCATGGACGGCTTCGAAGTGGTTTCGCCATTCATCGACGGTATCAACGACGGCACCGAAGGCAGCATCGACAAGGCCCTGCTGGGCAAGATCGACCTGATCGTGACCACCACCGGCAACGTGAACGTCTGCGACGCGAACATGCTCAAGGCCCTGAAGAAGCGCGCGGTGGTCTGCAACATCGGCCACTTCGACAACGAAATCGACACCGCTTTCATGCGCAAGAACTGGGCATGGGAAGAAGTGAAGCCACAGGTACACAAGGTTCACCGTACCGGTAGCGGCGCCTTTGATCCGCAGAACGACGACTACCTGATCCTGCTGGCCGAAGGCCGCCTGGTTAACCTGGGCAACGCCACCGGCCACCCAAGCCGCATCATGGACGGCTCGTTCGCCAACCAGGTATTGGCGCAGATCTTCTTGTTCGGCCAGAAATACGCCGACCTGTCGCCCGCCCAGAAAGCCGAGCGCCTGACCGTGGAAGTACTGCCCAAGAAACTCGACGAGGAAGTGGCCCTGGAAATGGTCCGCGGCTTCGGCGGCGTCGTGACTCAACTGACCAAGACCCAGGCCGACTACATCGGCGTGACCGTTGAAGGTCCGTTCAAGCCGCACGCTTACCGCTACTGATCGACCCTGTAGACGCCGGCTTCATGTGGGAGCTGGCTTGCCTGCGATAGCATCGCCTCGGTATGCCTCATGCACCGAGGTGCCTGCATCGCGGGCAAGCCCGGCTCCCACATGAAGCGGGTGCCTGCATTGACGGTGTACGCCTTCCGGCACTCTGAGTTTCAAAGGGTATTACCATGTCCCAAGACCGTCGCTACAGCTTCGAGTTCTTCCCGACCAAGACCGATGCTGGGCATGAAAAACTGATGGCGACCGCCACGCAGTTGGCCAGCTACAACCCCGACTTCTTTTCCTGCACCTACGGCGCTGGCGGTTCGACCCGTGATCGCACGATCAACACCGTGTTGCAGCTGGAAAGCCAAGTCAAAGTTCCCGCCGCTCCGCACCTTTCGTGCGTGGGCGACAGCAAGGACGACCTGCGCGGCCTGCTCACCCAATACAAGGCCGCCGGTATCCAGCGCATCGTTGCCCTGCGTGGCGACCTGCCGTCCGGCATGGGCATGGCCAGCGGTGAGCTGCGCTACGCCAATGACCTGGTGAGCTTCATCCGCGAAGAGACGGGCGATCACTTCCATATCGAAGTGGCGGCCTACCCTGAGATGCATCCCCAGGCGCGCAATTTCGAAGACGACCTGCGCAACTTCGTGCGCAAGGCCAACGCCGGCGCCGACAGTGCCATTACCCAATACTTCTTCAACGCCGACAGCTACTTCTATTTCGTCGAGCGTGTACAGGCCATGGGTGTGAACATTCCGATCGTGCCGGGCATCATGCCGATTACCAACTACAGCAAGCTGGCGCGTTTCTCCGACGCCTGCGGTGCCGAAATCCCGCGGTGGGTGCGCAAACAACTGGAGGCCTATGGCGACGACGTCAAGAGCATCCAGGCGTTCGGCGAACAGGTCATCAGCACGATGTGTGAAAAATTGTTGCAAGGTGGCGCGCCAGGCCTGCATTTCTATACCCTGAACCAGGCCGAACCGAGCCTGGCCATCTGGAACAATCTCAAGCTGCCGCGCTGAGGTTGTTCAAATAACATCCAGGCCCTCGTTCATACGGGGGCTTTTTTATTCAAACCTCCCGGAATGGAAGCCCGCAGTAAATGAATACAGCGCCCCCGACTCACCGCCCGCAGCTGGTTTACCTGGTATTCGGCGCAGAGACCTACCATCAGGAAGCGGTATTCAGCATTGCCAGCGCCCTGACGCATCTGGGCGGCGCACAGGACCTGCCACTGGACATCCAGGTGTTCAGCGACAACCCGGCGCCCTACCAGGGTTTGCCGGTGCAGGTCCATACGCTGGACCAAGCCACGCGCCAACGCTGGAGCGAGCCCCACGGTTACCATTTCCGCACCAAACACGTACTGTTGCGCCAAGTGCTCGAAACGGCGGAACAAGCGCTGCTGATCGACACCGACACGTTTTTCCACGATTCGCCCATGGCGCTGTTCGAACGCGTCGCCCCCGGCAGCTTGCTGTGCAACGCCTTCCACGCCAAATACGGCGATAACCGCGAAAGCGTGCTGTACGTGACCCTCGCCAAGCACCTGGCCGACAAAGGCCTGGCCGACGACACCATGTGGCTGCTCAACTCCGGCGTCATGGGCCTGGCCCGCCAAGACGCGTACCTGCTGGACCAATCGATCGAGCTGATGGACGAACTGTTCCCGATGGCCAACGGTGCCTACACCCTGGAAGAGTTCTGCCTGTCGGTCGCCGCCTACCGCAAGGTCAATGTGCGCCAGTGTCCGGACCTGATTCATCACTACTGGAGCCGAAAACAGCTGTTCCGTGCCAAGGTCAAGGCGTGGATCGCCAAGCACGCCGGCGACCCTATCAGTGCCCAGGCACTGGCCGATACCCGCAAGGTGTCCGCTCACCTGCCGCGTCCACCGCGCCTGCAGCGCCTGATGTACAAGCTGATCACCCTGGCCCTGCCCAAGCGCCAGCAGCAATTTATCCGCGAGATTCTCTACGGTTGCTACGAACACGAAAACGAGTTTGACCAGGCATGCGGCCCGGTCTGGTGGGACAAAGCCCGGCAGAACCAGGAAGAGCGCCAGAAATGCCCGGTCGATGCGCACCAACTGGAACACTGGTTCGCCAACCCGGTGGTGCGCCTGATCCTCGGCGAACGCCGCACCGCCATCTACGATCACCTGATGAGCTCAGGAACAAAATAGCGCTGCCCGCAAATGCCTGTGCCAGAGCTTCTATTTAGCACGGGAGCATCGTAACCTCAGGGCATGCCCGTGATCCTGAAACTTGCGACTGCTGCCCTTTTTGCTTGCCTGAGCCTGGCCGCTCATGGCGAGAAATTGCGCATTGTCACCGAGCCCTGGGCGCCCTACGTGTATGAGGAACAGGGCGCCATGCAAGGGCTGGACTACGAAACCACCGTGATCGTGTTCCAGCGCCTTGGGGTAGAGGTGCAATGGCAATTCCTGCCCTGGAAGCGCTGCCTGGCGATGCTCGAGCAAGGCCAGGCCGACGGGGCGCTGGATATTTTCCACAGCCATGAGCGCGACGCCCTGCTGCTCTACCCCAGCGAACCGTTGTCGGAGGTGGAGTTCGTGCTGTTCTACGCCAATGAGCGCCCCCACCCCGTGCAAGGCCTCGAAGATCTGCACGGTCTTACTGTCGGTACGTCGCCCGGCTACCTGTACGGCACGGCATTCAGCGATTCCAGCCTGTTCAACCGCGAAGCGGCCCCCAGCCATGAGGCCAACTTCGGCAAATTGATGCGCGGGCGCATCGATCTGTTGATTACCGACCGCCGGGTAGGCCAGCATGTGATCAAGGTATTGGGCCTGGAAGGCAAGGTCAGCCAGGCGCCGGCAGTGCTCAGCCGCCAGCAGCAGTTCCTCGCCGTGCGCCGTGGCGCGGGCATGGACTTGCTGGTGCAACGCTTCGCCGCCGAACTTAAACGCTTCAAACAGGAGCCGGCCTACACCGCGTTGAGTGCCAAATACGGTGGAATCCAAGTAATCAGGGGCTTCGAACACACCGTTGAGCAGCAGGAAAGCAGCGCGCAGTGATTGCTCTGTTATACTCCGGCCTTTCCGCCAGGCTTACGCCCGGCCGCTGAGGTCTTGAAAAAGGCACCCAACCCCGCTACAGCGCAGCTTTCAGCCCGCGCGAGCCGGTGGAGTGCCCGCCAGACGCAGCAGGACCGGACGGGATTGCGCTCCCCTAAGCGCCATTCACGCCCGGCAAGATTATCCCTTTGGGCCAAGCCCTAACTAAAACAGGATTACTCATGTCCTTTGCTTCCCTCGGTCTCTCCGAGGCTTTAGTCCGCGCCATCGAGGCAGCGGGCTATACCGAGCCTACTCCGGTGCAACAGCGGGCCATTCCCGCCGTGTTGCAAGGTCGCGACCTGATGGTCGCGGCGCAGACAGGTACTGGTAAAACCGGTGGTTTCGCCCTTCCGATCCTGGAGCGGTTGTTCCCCAACGGTCACCCGGACAAATCCCAGCGTCACGGCCCGCGCCAACCGCGCGTACTGGTCCTGACCCCAACCCGCGAACTCGCCGCGCAAGTGCACGACAGCTTCAAGCTGTATGCCCGCGACTTGAAGTTCGTCAGTGCCTGCATCTTCGGCGGCGTTGGCATGAACCCACAGGTTCAGGCCATGTCCCGAGGCGTGGACGTGCTGGTGGCGTGCCCGGGTCGTTTGCTCGACCTGTGCGGCCAGGGCAGCGTCGATTTGTCCCACGTGGAAATCCTCGTGCTGGACGAAGCCGACCGCATGCTCGACATGGGCTTTGTCCATGACGTGAAAAAGGTCCTCGCCCGCCTGCCGGCCAAACGTCAGAACCTGCTGTTCTCGGCGACGTTCTCCCAGGACATCACCGCCCTGGCCGGCAAGCTGTTGCACAACCCGGAACGCATCGAAGTCACGCCGCCGAACACCACGGTCGAGCGTATCGAGCAACGCGTGTTCCGCCTGGCCGCCAGCCACAAGCGCTCGCTGCTGGCGCACTTGATCACCCACGGTGCCTGGGAACAGGTGCTGGTGTTCACCCGTACCAAGCACGGCGCCAACCGCCTGGCCGAGTACCTGGACAAGCACGGCCTCACCGCCGTCGCCATCCACGGCAACAAGAGCCAGAACGCGCGCACCAAGGCCCTGGCCGACTTCAAGGCCGGTTCCGTACGCATCCTGGTCGCCACCGATATCGCCGCCCGCGGCCTGGATATCGACCAACTGCCACACGTGGTCAACTTCGAGCTGCCGAACGTCGATGAAGACTACGTGCACCGTATCGGCCGTACCGGCCGCGCCGGTCGTTCGGGTGAAGCCATCTCCCTGGTTGCACCGGACGAAGAAAAACTGCTCAAAAGCATCGAGCGCATGACCAAGCAGAAAATCGCCGATGGCGACCTGATGGGCTTCGATTCCAGCGCAGTGGAGGCCGAGAAGCCTGAAGCGCGCGAGCGTCCGGACGTGCGTAACCCGCGCAACCCACGCGGTCCGAAGGGCGATGGCCCGAACGGCGGCGGTGGCGGTGGTGGTCGTCGCGACAAGGGTAAAGACAAAGGCAAGGAAAAAACCGCGACCAGCAGCCGTGGCGAACGCCCGGCCCGCGAGCAAAAGCCACGTGAAGGCACCCCGGCCCGCGAACAGCGCCAGCCGAGCCAGCCGCCACGCGCCTCAGCCGACCGCGCCCCGGACGAGTTCCTTGACGACGACGTGGACAACTTCGGTAACCGTGTCGACTACGTGCCACAAGCCAAGCCGGCACAAGGCCGTGGCCGGCGCCCAGGTGCCCCGGCACAGGGCACAGGCGCAGCCGCTCCACGTGGCGGTCAGCCACAAGGCGCTCGCCAGAACGGTCCACGCAACAGCAGCGGCGGCACCACCGGTACCCCGCCTGCCAAACGCAGCGGCCCGCGCAACGGCGCACCGCGTGACGGCCAGGCGCGTCGCGAAGATTCGCGCAGCAACAACCGCCGTCCGGCGCGCGACGACCAGCCGCTGTCCGAGCCAGCCGTGCAAAACCCGCGCGGTGGCCCGGCGCCGAAGATCATCCACAAGGAGTCGAAGGCTGATCGCTTCCCGACACCTGAGCAGCTGGATCAACTGCCAGGCCGTCCTCGGGGTGAGAAACCAGCGTTGCTGACACGTAACCGCTGAGTTTCAAAGCGCCATAAAAAATGCCCCGCCTCTTTCGAGACGGGGCATTTTTTTGACTCCACAAAATAAAATGAGCTTTTCTGTGGGAGCTGGCTTGCCTGCGATTGCATCGGCACGGCGTGCCTGATGCTCCGAGGTGCTCGCATCGCAGGCAAGCCAGCTCCCACATTGACTGCATTCAAGGCATAAAAAAACCGGATCATGGGATCCGGTTTTTTTAAGCAACCAGCAGAAATTACTTCTGCTTCACGCCTTCCAGCGAAATATCCAGGTCAACCGTCTGCGACGTCGGGCCTGGGCCTTTCACGCCGAAGTCGTTCAGGTCGATCGTGGTCTTGGCGTTGAAGCCAGCACGTTCGCCACCCCATGGGTCTTTGCCTTCACCGTTGAAGGTAGCCTTGAAGGTCACGGGCTTGGTCACGCCGTGGAACGTCAGGTCGCCGGTCACGTCAGCGGTTTTGGCGCCGGTGGATTTAACCGCGGTGGACACGAACTTGGCGTCGGCAAACTTGGCCACGTCGATGAAGTCTTTGCTGGCGATGTGCTTGTCACGTTCGGCGTGGTTGGACCACAGGCTGGCGGTTTTCACGTCGACTGCGATTTTGCTGGCTTCCGGCTTGGCCGAATCCCAGCTGAAGGTGCCGTCCCAATCCTTGAAGGTACCGTGAATGAAGCTGTAGCCCAGGTGGCTGATTTTCCAATCGATGAAGGCATGCTGGCCTTCTTTGTCGATCTTGTAGTCGGCGGCCATTACCTGGCCTGCCGACAGCAGAGCGGTACCGATTGCCAGGGCAGCGAGGGTCTTTTTCAACATGCTTTCTATTCCTTGTGAGTCGAGGTTGAACATCAGGCTTTGCGCCCCAGCATTCGCGTCAGGGTCACATCACGATCGATAAAGTGGTGTTTCAACGCAGCCACACCGTGCAAGCCGGCGAAGACCACCAACACCCAGGCGAGGTACAGGTGCACCACGCCGGCGGTGTCTGCCTGGTCCGGTAGCCCGGACACCAGGGCAGGAATTTCAAACAGGCCAAACACCGGGATACCGACACCGTCTGCGGTGGAAATCAGGTAACCGGCGATCATCACGGCAAACAGCCCGAAATACAGGAACACATGGCCAAAGGCAGCGCCAATGCGGGTCATGCGGCTGTAACTGGCCAGCGGCGCAGGCGGCGGACTGAGCAGGCGCCAGACGATACGCACGAGCATGATGGCGAACAGCGTAATGCCGATGCTCTTGTGCAGGTCCGGTGCCTCTTTGCGCCAGGCGCTGTAGTAGTCAAGACCGACCATCCACAAGCCCAGGGCGAACAAGCCAAACACCACCAGGGCCACACCCCAGTGCAAGACAATACTGACCCAACCATAGCGGGCCGGTGAATTGCGTAACTGCATGTACTTAAATCCCGTGAGAGCTGCGCCCAAGACTAGCGATTTACCTATCGAATTAAAGCGAAAAATTTCGCTTTGAAATATCGAGAAATACGATCTTGAGGGTATGAAGCGTAAATTAACATCGGATTAAGGACTATCCAGGAGAAACGTGACAGACCGTCCTGTGTTTACCGCCAATTCACAGGTAATGGCTTGTGACACGCGCGTCCATTGCATAGGCTTGCGCGATTGTTTTACCTGCGCAGGCCGCAGGACCGCTTCGAGGAGATCACCGATGGGCTTGAACGACCAGTGGATGCAACGCGACCTTGCGGTGCTATGGCATCCCTGCACCCAGATGAAAGACCACCAGCAACTGCCACTGATCCCGATCAAGCGCGGTGAAGGCGTATGGCTGGAAGACTTCGAAGGCAAGCGTTACCTCGATGCCGTCAGTTCCTGGTGGGTCAACGTGTTCGGCCACGCCAACCCGCGTATCAACCAGCGCATCAAGGACCAGGTCGACCAGTTGGAGCACGTGATTCTCGCCGGTTTCAGCCACCAGCCGGTGATCGAGCTGTCGGAGCGCCTGGTGGCCATGACGCCCGCAGGCCTGACCCGCTGCTTCTATGCCGACAATGGTTCGTCGTGCATTGAAGTCGCGCTGAAGATGAGCTTCCACTATTGGCTCAACCGCGGCCTGCCGAACAAAAAGCGCTTCGTCACCCTGACCAACAGCTACCACGGCGAAACCATCGCCGCGATGTCGGTGGGCGATGTGCCGCTGTTTACCGAAACCTACAAGGCGCTGCTGCTGGACACTATCAAGGTGCCCAGCCCGGATTGCTACCTGCGCCCCGAGGGCATGAGCTGGGAAGAGCACTCGCGCACGATGTTCCTGGCCATGGAGCAGACCCTGGCGGACAACCACGACAGCGTCGCCGCGGTGATTGTCGAGCCGCTGATCCAGGGCGCCGGCGGCATGCGCATGTACCACCCGGTGTACCTCAAGCTGCTGCGCGAGGCCTGCGACCGCTATGGCGTGCACCTGATCCACGATGAAATCGCCGTGGGTTTCGGCCGCACCGGAACCATGTTCGCCTGTGAACAGGCCGGCATCCGCCCGGACTTCCTGTGCTTGTCCAAGGCCCTCACCGGCGGTTACCTGCCCCTGGCGGCCGTGGTCACCACCGATGACGTGTACGACGCCTTCTACGACGACTACCCGACGCTGCGCGCCTTCCTGCATTCCCACAGCTACACCGGCAACCCGCTGGCGTGCGCGGCGGCCCTGGCGACCCTGGATATCTTCGAAGAAGACAACGTGATCGAAAACAACAAGGCCCTGGCCCAGCGCATGGCCACGGCCACCGCGCACCTGGTGGACCACCCCCACGTCGCGGAAGTGCGCCAGACCGGCATGGTGCTGGCCATCGAGATGGTGCAGGACAAAGCCACCAAGACCGCCTATCCGTGGCAGGAGCGGCGCGGCCTGAAGGTGTTCGAGCACGCCCTGGAACGCGGCGCGCTGTTGCGCCCGTTGGGCAGCGTGGTGTACTTCCTGCCGCCGTACGTGATTACCCCGGAGCAGATCGACTTTCTTGCCGAAGTCGCCAGCGAGGGGATCGATATCGCGACCAACAGCAACGTCAGTGTTGCGGTACCGAAGGACTTTCACCCAGGGTTTCGCGATCCGGGCTGATCAGGTTCACTCGACTGATCGGGGGCCTGGCCCACCGCTATCGCGGGCAAGCCCGGCTCCCACAGGTTTTATATGATCGTTCCCACGCTCTGCGTGGGCATGCAGCCCTGGACGCTCCGCGTCCGCCCTGCACATTTTCAGAGAACAGACATGAGACTGTCCCGCTTTTTCACCGACACCCCGCTGAGCCTTGGCGACCATGAGTTGCCCGAAGCCCAGGCGCATTACATCAGCCGCGTGCTGCGCATGACCGAAGGCGACGCCGTGCAATTGTTCGACGGCTCCGGCCAGGAGTTTCGTGGCGCATTACTGGAGGTCGGTAAAAAACGCGTCAGCGTGCAACTCACGGAAAGCCTCAAAGGCCAGGCCGAATCACCGCTGCAGATCCACTTGGGGCAGGGTTTGTCGCGGGGCGAGCGCATGGATTGGGCGATCCAGAAAGCCACGGAGCTGGGGGTCAACGCAATCACGCCGATTTTCAGCGAGCGCTGCGAAGTGCGCCTCAAGGACGAGCGCGCCGACAAACGCCTGCAGCACTGGCGTCAGGTGGCGATCAGTGCGTGCGAGCAATGCGGGCGTTCGACAGTGCCAGTGATTCACCCGCCGCTGTTGCTGGCGGACTGGTTGAAGCAGACCGAGGCGGATTTGAAGCTGGTGCTGCACCCGGTGGCCGAGCCGATGGTCAGCCACGCCAGGCCCGCGAGCCTGGCCTTCCTGATCGGGCCTGAGGGTGGGCTGACGGACAATGAAGTTGAAACCGCGCAAGGCGCCGGCTTCCATGCCGCCCGCCTTGGCCCGAGGGTGTTGCGCACCGAAACCGCGCCAGTGGTAGCGCTGGCGGTGGCCCAGCAACTCTGGGGCGACTTCTAACCTCGCCTTGCAAACCCGATCAAAAATGTGGGAGCTGGCTTGCCTGCGATAGCGGTAAATCAGTCAAAGCTTCACTGCCTGGCCCACCGCGATCGCAGGCAAGCCAGCTCCCACAGTTTTATCGGGTTATCAAGTCATTACTCCACCGGGTCGCTAATCGGCTTGGCAATAATCGCCTTCAGCTCGCTGGTCATCGGGAATTCCAGGTTCAAGCCCTTCGGCGGGATTGGCTGTTCGAACCAGCGCTGGTAAATCCCGTTGATTTCGCCACTGCGGTACAGGTCACCGAGCGTCTCGTTGACCACCGCGAGAAACTGCGGGTCGTCCTTGCGCACCATGCAGCTATAGATCTCCCGCGACTGCTCCTCCCCGACCACAACCCACTTATGCGGGTCCCTGGCCTTGGCACGCTCGCCGTAGAGCAACGCATCATCCATGTAGAACGCTACCGCACGGCCGGTCTCGAGCATCTTGAATGCCTCGCCGTGGTCCTTGGCGCTGATCACAAACATATTGCTCTTGTGTTCGGCGTTATAGCTCTTTAAAAAACGTTCGTTGGTGGTACCGGCGGTCGTTACCACATTCTTGCCCTCGAGGTCGGCGAACCCCTTGATGCCGCTATCCTTGGCGGTCAGCAACTGGCCTTTCACATAAATAAACCCGTAGGAAAACGCCACCTGCTTCTGCCGGTCGGCCGTCACTCCGGTGGAGCCGCACTCCAGGTCGACGGTGCCGTTCTGCACCAGCGGAATGCGGGTTTGCGAGGTCACCAGGTTGTATTTGACGCTGAGGTTGGCCACCCCGATTTTCTGCTGGATACGCTCGACGATCTTGCTTGCCAGGTCCACTGAATAGCCCATGGGTTTGCCACTGTTATCCCCCACGTAGGAAAACGGCACCGACGCATCGCGATAGCCCAGGGTGATGGACTTGGCGTTGGCGATCTTGCTTAGCGTGCCGTCCAAAGGGGTTTGCGCCGCATAAGCCTGCGCGCCGAACAAAAGCCCCAGGGTGCAGCCGGTCAACAGGATTCTTTTCATTGTTATGCTCCGTTGGTCTTTGAGTTTATTTACGTACAGCAATCACGCTGATTTCCACCAGCACATTCGGCCGCGCCAGCTCCGCTTGCAGGGCGGTGCGTGTAGGCGCCATCCCCGGCGACAGCCACGCGGACCACACTTCGTTCATCGGCGCAAAACCGCTGCCGATGTCCTTCAGGTAAATCGTCGCGTTCAGCAGGTGATCCTTATCACTGCCCGCCGCGGCCAACAGTGCATCGATTTTGGCCAGCACTTCGCCGGTTTGCGTCATCACGTCCTGCCCTTCGCCCGGCACCTGGCCCGACAGGAACACCAGGTCCTTGAAGGTGACTGCGCCACTGAGACGCTCGTTGCTGCTGATTCGGTTGATGGTCATGGGGCATTCTCAAGCGGCGCGGGGCGTCAGGCCCTGCATGTCAATGGAAGGAACCTGTTGGTCGATCAGTTCAGCCAACAGTCGGGCGCTGCCGCTGGCCAAGGTAAAACCGAGGGCGCCGTGACCGAGGTTCAGCCACAGGTTGCGATAAACACTGGCCCCAATCAGCGGTACCCCAGTCGGCGTGGCCGGGCGCATGCCGGCCCATTCGACCGCGTGGGCGTAGTCGCCGGCCAGCGGAAAAGTCTCCAGGGCCTGGCGCTTCATCAGGGCCAGCCGTTTGGGCTCAAGGCCGGCATCAAAACCGACGATATCCACCATGGCCGCGATGCGCAGTTGCTCACCGATGCGCGCGTAGACGATCTTGCGGTCATAGTCGGTGATGCTCACATTCGGCGCCTGGTGCTGCGCGCCAATCGGCACGCTCAGGCTGTAGCCCTTGAGCGGATACAACGGCAGTGATAACCCCGGCAGGCCCAATTGCGCGCTGCGATGCCCTGCCGCCAGCACCAGTTGCTCGACCGGCATCACCTCATCACCCAATTGGAGGGCGTGCACCACCCCGTCGGTGTGATGAATCCCGGTGACCCTGCGCCCCAACAAAAACGTGCAACGCCCCGATGCTTCAAGCCGCGCCGCCAATTGCCGGCAAAAGGCATGACAATCGGCTACTTCCTCGTTGGGCGTGTAGATCCCGCCGACAAAATCATCACCGGCCAGCGCCGGCTCCAGGCGTGCGCAATCGGTAGCGGACAACACCTGCTGTTGCAGGACATCGGTCACTTTGCCGCGCGCATGCTCGAAGGTAGTGGCTTTGCGAAACGTCACCAGCTTGCCATTGCGGCGCCAGTCGAAGTCGCCCAGGCGATCTTCCTCGCGCCATTGCTGCAAGGTGTCCTGGCTCAGGGAGGCCAGGCGCAACAGGTGAGCGGCATTGCGCTTGTTCACCGAACCACGGCAGGCGCCGATAAAGGCGGCCATCCAGCGCCATTGCTGGGGATCGAGGCGCGGGCGCAGCTTCAACGGCGAGTCACCGCGCAGCAACCAGCCAATCGCTTGCAGCGGCACCCCGGCGTCGGCCAACGGCGCAACATAGCGGTAGGACAACTGCCCGCCATTGGCGTAACTGGTTTCAGTGCCCAGGCTGTCGCGCGCCTCGATCAGCGTCACTTCATGGCCGGCACGCACCAATGCATAAGCGCTCGCCAGGCCGATAACCCCACCACCGATGATGCAAACCTGCCTGGCCATCCCAGCCCCCAGCCGTTGATTAAGAGGCGCCCAGCGTAGGGCCAGGTGACAGGCCGCCGACAATGAATAAAGATGGGGCACCTATAAACAAAGGTTATGGACCTGCCATGCGCTTGCGTCATATCGAAATCTTCCAGGCCATCCGCCAGACCGGCTCGGTCAGCGCCGCCGCGCAGTTGCTGCACGTCTCGCAACCGGCGGTCACCAAGGTATTGCAGCACGCCGAACTGCAACTGGGCTTCCCGCTGTTCCTGCGGGTACGCGGCAAATTGCAGCCCACGCCGGAAGCCCTGGCGCTGGAGCGCGAAGTCGAGAAAGTCACCGAGAGCCTGCAGGGCGTGAGGCGCCTGGCCAAGAGTCTGCGTCGTGCGCCAGGACAAAGCGTGCGGATCGCTGCGACCCCGGCACTGGCGCTCTCGCTGCTGCCCCCGGTGATTCTGGAATGGACGCGCAATTACCCGGACATCGCCTGCGAGCTGTCCAGCGACCATAGCCGTGAACTGGTGCACAAGCTGTTGATGCGCGAGATTGATGTGGCGCTGACGCTCAACGTCTCCGGCCACCCGGGATTGACCACGCAAGTGCTGGCGGACGGTGTACTGGTGGCATTGGCCTCAAAGGGCTACTGGAGCGAGGCCGAGATGAGCCGGCCATTGCCTCTGGCCGACCTGGCGGGCGCGCCATTGATCGGCCTTTCCAGTGCGGATCCGCTGGCGGCGAAACTCGACAGCTACCTGCAAAACGTCGACCCTGCGCCCCGCGTGACCATTTCAGTGCAAACCTATTCCCTGGCCCGCGCGATGGTGGAATCCGGCGCGGGCCTGACCGTGATCGATCCCTTCACCGCCCTCGGCGCCTCGACCGCCACCACCTGCATCCGTCCCCTAACGCCGCCGCTGCCGATCACCCTGTATGCCCTGACCCGCGCCGACGAGCCACCGCCGCATATGCTGGCCAATTTGCTGGAGATTTTCGGCACCCGCGCCCGCGAACTGCTGGAGCGCCTCTAACAGCATACCGATGAGCAAATGTGGGAGCTGGCTTGCCTGCGATGAGCATAGGTATCTACACAACTTTCAAAGGCTGGCGAGTTCCCCTGTGGCGAGCGGGCTTGTCCCGCGTTGGGCTGCGTAGCAGCCCCAGTAAGCAGAATGCGGTGTATCAGGCATTCCGCAGAGCCTGATCTAGGGCTGCTTCGCAGCCCAACGCGGGACAAGCCCGCTCGCCACAACAGCCCGTTCGCTGGGTTTTCAGCGTCGAGCCAAAGTTGTGTAAATACCTATGCTGCGATGAGGGAGTGTCAGTCACAAGGTTATTGACTGAAACACCGCAATCGCAGGCAAGCCTGCTCCCACAGGGTCAGAGCACGTAATGCATGATCGCCACGAAATGCAGTAGGCTGCCGCCGATCACGAACAAGTGCCAGATCCCATGGGAATGCCGCAGGCGATCCTCCAGGGCAAAGAAGATAATGCCGACGGTGTACAACACCCCACCCGCCGCCAGCCAGGTAAACCCCGCAGTGCCCAGCGCGGCCAGCAGCGGCTTGACCGCCACCAGCACGATCCAGCCCATCACCGCGTAGATCACGATCGACAGGATGCGCGCCTCGGAGCGCGGCTTGATTTCTTGCAGGATGCCGATCACCGCCAGCCCCCACACAATGCCGAACAGCGTCCAGCCCCAGGGGCCGCGTAGCGTCACCAGGCAGAACGGCGTGTAGCTGCCGGCGATCAGCAGGTAGATCGAAAAATGATCGACCTTCTGCATGATCGCTTTACGCCGGCCCTGCACGCTGTGGTAAACGGTCGACGCGCTGTACAACGCCATCAACGTAACGCCATAAATCGCCACGCTGACTATCTTCCAGGGGCTGCCGTCCAGGCTCGCCACCACCAACATCCACACGACGCCAATACACGCCGCGACAGCACCGAGCAAATGGCTCCAGGCGTTGAATCGTTCCCCGTGGTACATCTGCAACCGACCTCCTGTGACCAATATGGGTTGGCTGGCAAGCCTCCAGCCTTCGCCATAAGAGTGCAAGCGGCTTATGACGTTCCGAGGACGCCCGCAGGTTTTACGGGCACAATCGAACGCATTCGAACAAGAGCCCACGGCCATGCTGATCGACGAAGAATTCACCCTCAAGAAGCTGGAAATCTTCCTGGCGTTCATGCGCACTGGCAACCTGGCGCGCGCCGCCGCTGAGCTGCAAACCAGCAACGTCAGCGTGCACCGCGCCATCCACTCCCTGGAAAACGCGCTGCGCTGCCCGCTGTTCAAGCACGAAGGGCGCAACCTCACGCCGCTGGAAAGCGCCTATGTATTGGAAGAGCACGCGCAGAAACTGGTGGCCGACGTGGTCGACAGCGTGCGCCTCACCCGCGAAGCCGCCGGCTTCTCCGCCGAACGTTTCAAGCTCGGATCGCTGTACTCGCTGACGGTCAAGACCGTGCCTCAATTGATCATGGGCCTGAAAATCCGCCGCAGCGAACTCAACATCGACCTGATCTTGGGCTCCAACTTCGACCTGCTCTACAAGCTCAAGAACATGGAGGTGGACGCGATCCTCATCTCCCTGGATGAACACGCCAATGACCCCGACTGCGAACAGATCGCGCTGTTCAGCGACGACATCTTCCTCGCCACCCCGGCCGACTCACCCTTTGACCGCGAACAGCAAATCGACCTGGCGGACGTGCGTGATGCAACCTTCATCACCCTCACCCAGGGCTTCGCCACGCATCAGGACGGCAACCGTGTATTCAAGCAGGCGGGCTTTGAACCCAAAGTGGCGATGCAGGTGAACGACATCTTCACGCTGCTGAGCATGGTCAGTTCAGGCGTGGGTTATGCGCTGCTGCCGGGGCGGATTGCGGCGGTGTATGAGAACCGCGTGAAGCTGATACCGCTGCAACCCAGGTACCGGTTGCAGCAGCAGATTGGCGTGGTGTTCTTGAAAGCCAAGGAGCGCGACCCGAATTTGCTGGCGTTGCTGGCGGAGTGTCGGATGTATGCCAATCGCCAGGCTTGAGACCGCTATCGCAGGCAAGCCAGCTCCCACATTTTTGATTTGTGAATACATTCAGTGTGGGAGCTGGCTTGCCTGCGAAGAGGCCAGATCGGTCGGCGCTTATTTGAGATCAGCCCACCAACCCGCGCATGATCAAAAACAACAACGACGGCCCCAACAAACACCCCAGCGCGGTATAGAACGCCGCCGTCAGGCACCCATAAGGCACCAGCTTCGGATCAGTCGCCGCCAGCCCTCCCGCCACACCGCTGGATGTGCCCATCAGCCCACCGAAAATCACCGCACTGCGCGGGTTGTTCAGGCCGATCAGCGGCGCCACGAACGGCGTCATCACCATCACCAGAATGGCCTTGATCAACCCGGCGGCAATCGACAGCGCCATCACTTCGGAACTAGCACCAATGGCCGCACCGGTCACCGGGCCGACGATGTAAGTCACCGCGCCGGCGCCGATGGTGGTCAGGCTCACGGCATCGGTGTAGCCGAACGCCATGGCGACCCCCACCCCTGCGATGAACGACGAACCCACGCCCACAAACAACGCCAATACGCCAACGTAGCCTGCCCGTTTCAGCTCATCGACACTCACGCCAAACGCCGTGGCCACAATGGCAAAGTCTCGCAGCATCGCCCCGCCCAGCAGGCCGATACCCGACAACAAGGGAATATCCACTACACCTTTGGAGCCACCGGTAAACGCACCGCCGACGTAAGACAGCACCAACCCCAGCAAGATGGCGATGGCCGAGCCGTGCAGGCGGCCTTTGGTAAAGGTGTTGGAAATCCAATAGGAGACCCACATCGTCAGCCCGATCACTGCAAAGCCGCTGATCAGGCCGTAGCCGGTGATCACTTTCATCATCGATTCGTACATGGAGATCACCCGGCTTCTTTGGTGGGAACGACAGCGCTTGGCTCAGCATTGCCGATGCGCACCAGCACCGGTACCAGGGCAAAGCCCAGGACCACCGCCAAAGTGCCCGCCAGAATCGCCATGGGGCCGCCACTGATGGCGCCGTAGACGTTTTGCTGCGCCGCCATCGCCACCACGATCGGGATATAAATCGCCGCCCAGAAGCTCACGCCCGGCTCGGACTTGCTGGTAAACCAACCGCGCTTGCTGAGGTAGCTGCCCAGGCCGATCAACAGCAACATGGCAATGCCCACCCCGCCGACGTTGGCCGGGATGTCCATCCACCTGCCCAGCAATTCACCGACAAACAAGCCGGCCAGGGTACAGAACGCCAGAAACGCCACACCGTAAATAATCATTGTCGTTGTCCTCAAAGTGCTCGATCGAAATTGTTGTTTTTGTGCTTCGAAAGCCTTGGGTGGTGCTTTATCGGTGGCGGCGCTCCTCCTCTTGCAGCAGGGCCTGCAAGGTGTCCAGGCGCGCGCCTTCGCAGGCGATCACCGTGCCTTGTTCAAAGACGCGCCGTGACAGGCCGGTGAGCACGGCGCCCGGAGGCAGTTCGATTTGCAGGCGCACGCCGCGTTCAACGGCGCTTTGCACGGTGCCGCGCCAATCGACAACGCGGCACATGTTGAAGGCCAGGTCGTCGCGCAGTTGCTCGGGGTTGTGGATCGGCCGCGCGCGGGTGCTGCTCAGGTAGGTGATACGTGGCGCCTTGAGCGGCACGAAGGCCCGCGCCAGCGCCTGGGCCGGTTGCTCCAGCAGCGCGCAATGGGACGGCACGCTGACGGCCAGGCGCTTGGCAACGCCGTTGCCTTTCACTCGGCTGGCGACGCGCTGCATGGCTTCATCGCTGCCGGCGATGACGGTCTGGTTATCGGCGTTGATATTGGCCAGGTACACCGGCGTCTCGGGGCTGTGGATTTCGGCCAGCAGCGTTTCGACGGTGGATAACGCCGGGCCGATCAGGGCGGTCATGCCGTAGCCCTGTGGATAAGCGTTCTGCATCAGCTCACCGCGCAGGCTGACCAGCCTGAGCGCATCAGTGAAGTCCAGCGCACCGGCGATCACCGCCGCCGGGTAAGCCCCGATGGACAGGCCCGCGACGTAATCCGGGGTGTGTTGCAGCAGGCGCGCGTGGGCCACGCCGACGATCAACAGGCAGAGCTGGACCGCACGGGTGCTCGCGAGCGCTTCAACCGAATCCAATGCGCGAACGTCTTCACCCAGCGCATCACTGGCCTGCTCCAGCACCTCGGCGGGCAAGGCCTTGAGCATGCCCGGCCGTTGCGCGCCCTGCCCCGGGAACACCAAAAGGCTGCTCATGCCACCGCCTGCCAAGGATCAAGGACCAGGCGGGCACCGCTGGCGGTTTTCAACAGCACCTGGCGCGATGGGCCGGCCCATTCACGCAAGGCAACGGCGCCCAACGGTGTTTGCAGTTGCATATCCACCACGCACACCGCCTTGTCCAGGGTGGCCAGGAGGTCGCGGGCATCACTGCGATCAAGCGGCTTGGGCATCCGCAGAATCAAATCCAGATCGCTTTGGGCATGCAGCGCTTCAATGCCCGTGGCCAACTCGAAACCCGCGCTGCCCGTGACACCCCAGCTCAAGGGCGCCAACACCGGTCGCAGCTGATCGAGGGCGTGCAATGCCGGTAGATCCCGTGTCGAGACAACCTCGCACAACGCTTCCGGTGCGACTCGCCGCTGCACGGCGTCAATCGGCATCACGGCTGCAAAGCGCTGCTCACGCAAACGCCCGCGCACTCCCACCGCGACAAAACCCGGCGCGACCACGGCGCGACGCACCACCACCGTGCCAATCGCACGCTGTGCCCACCCCGGCGCATCAGCGGGCAAATGCGCCGGGCTCATGCCCCAGAGCAGGTCGTGGGCGTTCACCATTGTTCCCGCAGCAGTTGGCGCACATGGCTGGAAGCGGCGCGATGGGTTGCGCCGAGGCGGCCGCTCAAATCGGGGGTGTCGATGTCCTTGATCGCGCCCACCAGGCAATCGCTGACGCGCGCCAGATCCTGCGGCGTGGGCTGTTCGATCTGGCTAACCGACAGCGTTTCCCACAACAAGCCAAGGCTGGCATAGCTCTCGATGTCATAGGCCATTGGCGGCACGCTGGCGGCCAGCGCTTCCAGCTCTTCGACGCTACGCAGGGTCACCCGCGCCGCCGACGCTTTGCCCATGGCGTGCACCATCACGCCGGGGTCGCGCAGGGCAATCAGGCGGTTGGCCTGGTAGCCATGGGCGAGAAACGCCCCGGACATCGCCTTGCCCACCAGCAGCCCGATCACCGGGTGCCCGGCCAGTCGGGCGCGGGCGTAGCTGTCGGCGGCGGCCGCCAGGGCCTGGTGAATACCGAGGGCTTCTTCGCGACGGCCGTAGGCTTGGCTGGGCACGTCGACGATGGCGATGATCGGGCGTTTGTCGCCTCGGGCGATGGCCTCATCGACGGCCTTGGCCAGGCCCCAGCCTTCCAGCAAGCCGACTTCGCCGTTGCGGGCCCGGGGGAAACGGTTGTGTGTGTCGGTGACCACGGCGATAAAGCGCACGGCGTGTTCGCCCAGCGCGCCATCGGCCACTTTTAATGAGTTGGGCAAACCCGCAACGGGCGGCGCGCCGGCGCTCAAGGCGTTGAACCAGTGCAAACCTCTCATGGACGTTCTCCTTGATACAACGCGCGCACGGTCGCCGGGTCGATCTGTGGCGCAGCGTCCAGTTCGGCCAGGCGCGCCAGGTAATAATCAACTCGGCGGCTGCGCTGCTCGGCGGGCACGTCTTGCTGCAACAGCGCGCTGACGGTCTGCTGAATCTCGGCCACATCGTCCGCCACATAACGATCGGCCAGGCCGCTGTTGAAGCGCTGCTCACCACCAGTAAGGCTCCAGATGAACGGCCGGTCGCGCGAATCGTATTCTTCCAGGCCGGCTTCCTGCTCGATCACTTGCGGGCCATTCAGGCCCAGGCGTGCTTCGCGGGTGACCACAAGGTAACTGCACAACCCCGCCGCGATGGACATGCCACCAAAGCAGCCGACGCTGCCGGCCACCACGCCGATCACCGGCTGGTACTGGCGCAAGTCGACAATCGCTGCGTGGATATCCGCGATGGCGGCCAGGCCGAGGTTGGCTTCCTGCAGGCGCACGCCGCCGGTTTCCAGCAGCAGCACGGCGCGGGTCGGGATGCCCTTGCGGTTATCTTCGGCGGCCAGCTCCAAAGCGCCGGCGATTTTCGCGCCGCCCACTTCGCCAAGGCTGCCGCCCTGGAAGTTGCCTTCGATGGCGGCAACGACGACAGGTTTTCCGTCGATGCTGCCCTTGACGATCACCACGCCGTCATCGGCCTGCGGCACCACGCCTTGGCGGCTGAGCCACGGCGACATGACGCGCTGGAACGGGTCGATCAGTTCCCGGTAGGAACCGGCATCCAGCAAGGCCTTGGCCCGTTGCCGCGCGCCGAGCTCAACGAAGCTGTGTTTGGCGAGCAAGTCAGTCATGGCCGATCTCCTCAAAACCCTGCTCCAGGCGCAGGCGCACCACGCCGGGCGTGGCGCCGAAATCGTGGATATCAATGTTCAAGGCCGGTGGCGTCTGTTCCTGGAAGATGCGTTGAAACAGATGCTGCCAGCGTTGTTCGGCGCCATTGACCGAGGTCTGCACCTGAATCGTCAGCGTGCCTGGCGTGCCCGGCTCCAGCAGCACTTCCAGGTCGCCCGAGCCGACGCAACCCACCAGCGCCCGGCCTTTTGGCGGCTGCCCTGCGGGGAATTCAAAGGATAGGGTTTCCATCAAAACGCTCCGTCGAGGCGGTCGATAAACAGGCAGGCGGCCAACAGGTCGGCGGCGCCGCCAGGGGAGGCATTCAAGGCCAGTAGTTGGGTGTCGAGTGCGTGCAATTGGCGGCGACCGGCAAGGGTCGCACTGCCGCCGGCATTCAGCACCGCCTGGGCGCCGCGCTGCATCGTCCGTAAGCCTTCAGGGCCTGCGCGGTAAAGCACGCAGGTGTCGGCCAACTCGGTCATGATCGCGAGCAGGGCATCCAGGCGCGCGTTCTGTTCGCCGGCATTTTGCAGGCGGCTTTTGCGCAGTTGCGGCAAGCCGCGCTGCACCACCGACGGGAAGCCAAGCTGAGCTTCTTCACGGGCACCGCGTGCGCCATAGCGTCGGGCAACCTGAGCGCCATGGCTCATCGGCCGTGGTGCAAAACGGTCATCGAGCAGGGCCAGGCGGGCTGCGTTCAGCGTGACGTTGCGTGAGTCCAGGGCGGCGGCGGCAGTGAGCAGGCCGAGGGCCCAGATGGCGCCGCGATGGGTGTTTACGCCGCCGGTGGTGGCGAGCATGGCCTGCTCACCTTCACGCCCGAGACGGCCGAGGGCTTCGCGCAGGGGCAAGCCGACTTCGCCGAATTCCAGCGCCGCCTCGGCCATTTCCTTGAACATCGGCCACAGCGACAATGCCGAGGCGTGCATCAGGCCCAGGTGCAAATCGTCATGGGCGCCGTTGCCACGCCGGTCGACCAGCGCAGGTTTGGGCGACAGGTCCGCTTCATCGATCAGCGCATCGACGGCCCTATCGGCCAGGCGCTCAGCGAGGGTGAGTTCATGCAGTTTAAGGGCGCGCATTTACCAGCTCCTGAATTTGGCGGGCGGGTTGTACAGGCCACCGGACCACTCCACCAGATCGGCCACGCTCTTGGCGGCCAACAGCTCGCGGGTGGCGTCGGTGCGGCGGATGCCCAAGTCTTCGGGCAGGGCGATCAGGCCTTCGCGGCGCATGCGCGCGGTGTCCTTGGGGTTGTGGCGCAGTCCGATGGCGGTCACCCCGGCGACAGCGGCGATCATCGCCTGGCGCTCCTCCAGGGAACGCGCCTTATACAGGTAGGCGATGCCTTCCTCGGTGAGCAGGTGAGTCACGTCGTCGCCGTAGATCATGATCGGCGCCAGGGGCATGCCGCTTTTGCGCGCTACTTCCACCGCATCCAGCGTGTTGACGAAGGTCGGTTTGCCGCCCTCCTGGAAAGTTTCGACCATTTGCACCACAAGTTTCTTGCCGCGCTCAAGCAAGGCTTCTGGCCCGTCGCCGTGGCGCATATCCAGCCAGGCTGGCGTGCCGTGCCGGCGCCCGCGCGGGTCGTGGCCCATGTTCGGTGCGCCGCCGAACCCGGCCAGCCGGCCGCGGGTCACCGTGGAAGAATGCCCGTCGCCGTCGACTTGCAGGGTGGCGCCGATAAACAGGTCCACCGCGTATTGGCCAGCGAGTTGGCTGAACATCCGGTTGGAACGCATCGAGCCATCGCGGCCGGTGAAGAACACATCCGGGCGGGCGGCGATGTAGTTTTCCATGCCCAACTCGGTGCCGAAGCAATGCACGCTTTGGACCCAACCGCTTTCAATGGCGGGGATCAGGGTTGGGTGCGGGTTGAGGGTCCAGTTGCGGCAGATTTTGCCCTTCAGGCCCAGGGATTCGCCGTAGGTGGGCAGGATCAGTTCGATGGCGGCCGTGTTGAAGCCGATGCCGTGATTGAGCGACTGCACTTTGTGTTTTTCGTAGATGCCACGGATCGCCATCATCGCCATCAGCACGTGCACCGGCTTGATATGGCGCGGGTCGCGGGTAAACAGCGGCTCGATGTAGAACGGCTTGTCGGCCACCACCACAAAATCCACCCAGCTCGCCGGAATGTCGACGCGGGGCAAGTCCGTCACGTCGTCCACCAACTGGTTGACCTGCACGATCACGATGCCGTCGCTGAAGGCAGCGGGTTCGATCAGTGCCGGGGTGTCTTCGGTGCTGGCGCCGGTGTAGATGTTGCCGGCGCGGTCGGCCATGAAACCGGCGGACAGCACCACGTTGGGGATCAGGTCCACCACCAGCCGCGCGTAGAGTTCGATGTAAGTGTGGATCGCGCCGATTTCCAGCAGGCCGTCTTCCAGCAACTGGCTGATGCGCAGGGACTGAGTGCCGGCGAAGGAGAAGTCGAGCTTGCGTGCGATGCCCTTTTCAAACAGGTCCAGGTGCTCGGAACGGCCGACACTGGGCATGATCATGTGCAAATCGTGGAGCTTGGCCGGGTCGGCCTTGGCCAGGGAGCGCGAGAGGAAGTCGGCCTGCTTCTGGTTATTGCCTTCCAGCACCACGCGGTCGCCGGGGAGGATCAGCGCTTCAAGGGCTTCGACGATTCTGTCGCTGGGCAACACCGCGCCGTCTGCAAACTGCCTGACCAGCCCCAGCCGCCGCTGCTTCTCGTCGCGCCGCCGCGTCCAGCGCGAGTCGGGGGTCGTTATTGTTGTCATGGTCGCTCCACGGGGGTTTGCTGTCGTGGGGCTTACCTTAGGAGTGATCCGGAGGACCATCAATCAAGCTGGACGTTGGACTGTTACGCCTGGGTTAATGATGACTCAATTAACACGGGGCGTTCAGACCCTGCGCCATTCGCTGCGATGGAACCATAGGGTCCTGAAAAACGCCAACGCCGCAAAAACGTGCAACCCCGAAACGGCCGCCCAACTCCAATCCCACAGCCCTGACAGCGCCTGCGCGTAAACCGGTAACAGCAGCACGAGCAACGCCACCAGCGCGCAAGCACCCACTTGCTCCCAGTTTCTCAAGCGAGTGGGGCGGGACGCTATCGCGTAACCCAACAATGCGCCCAGACACACAATCAGCAGGCTCAGCAGGTCATGCTCGCCGACGGGAGGCCACCCCAGCAGGTTGAGCGGCAGGCAGACCGCGAACAACGTGAACGAGCAGATCGCGACATAAACAAAAGCGTACTCAAGCGCATCCAGCAGACGATCACGGATAAACCCACGAGCCTGTTTATCCTCTTCCGGTGTGGGACCTTGGGAAATCGCCACCGCCAGCAGACCCGACCCGAGACCGCCCAGGGTCATGACCACGAAATTGCTCACAACGCCTTTGATTGCCTTATCGGCACCGATCAGCTTGAGGCTTTCGAGGTACACCAGAATAAACACCGCGCCCGCGGTGGCAATCATGAAGCCCCACAGCTTCCCCCGGTTGGACTGCACGTTCATGGTTACCACCGCAGTGAACACCAGCACGCCAAACCACATCAGCAGCGTGCCGGTAAAACGGTTGAGGTTGTACAGCCAGGCAAACCCATCCAAAAGCCACATTGCGTCGATACTTCTGTCGAAAAATTCCCCTCGCTATCGGCAGTGGAGCGGGGATCTTTACGATGGGGGAGCAAGTGCTCCGTGGCTCGTCGCAATTGCCCAAGACGCCCTCCCCGCACGTTGACCCAGTCACCCCCACTGATAGCTAGCCAACAGGTCCTCCGCATTTCCCGGCAAGGTGTTGCCGCCGTCAATCAAAATGTGGGAGCGGGCTTGCTCGCGAAGGCAGGGTGTCAGGCCATGCAACTATTACTGACCCACCGCATTCGCGAGCAAGCCCGCTCCCACATTTGCCCTGTGTTGTTTGTTAGATAGCAGTCCCATTAAGGGACCGATCAGTCCCTTTTTGGGACCGCCTCCGGCGACGGGCTGACTTGCTCCAACGCCCTTTCGACCAACAATTGTCCGAACTCAGCCATTTGCTGAATCCCCAGCATGATTGCACGCTGGGAAGCATCCAGGTCGAAAGCCAGGTTGCAGGTGAGTGCGTTGAGGGAGGACAGGGTTTCGCTGGCGTTGACCAGCAAGGTTTCGGTGGTTTGTTGGGAATTTATGATGAAGAGATTGGATGACGAAGAATTCGACATGATGTGCGATTCCTAAACAGGTCAGTAAGGAACGCCTTAGATCCAGGCGTCTTGTGCGCCTAAACAGGTTTTCGGACTTGCACGTCCGTGTCACCGTTTTTTGCGATGACGGGACGAAGACTAGGCGCGCTGACTCAATGCAACAAGTTCATGCATTGCCCAACATCTTGCAGGAAAAATCCGAAGC
The DNA here is from genome assembly GCF_001983175.1 of Pseudomonas cedrina subsp. cedrina. GTDB lineage: Bacteria > Pseudomonadota > Gammaproteobacteria > Pseudomonadales > Pseudomonadaceae > Aquipseudomonas > Aquipseudomonas cedrina. Next base: position 53,660 of record NZ_MNPW01000010.1, on the reverse strand, counting down.
CCCCGCTCACCTTGATCGTTCCCACGCTCTGCGTGGTAATGCCGCCTGGGACGCTCCGCGTCCCGACCAGAGCCCCGCGTAAGGGTGACGCGGAGCGTCACGGGATGCATTACCACGCAGAGCGTGGGAACGATCGACGACTTGTGGCAGGCCGAGCATCGGGAGCAGCCGGTGATTGAGCGGTTTGCGCGGATTGATTGAGGGCTGGAGCCGAGCGCAATTCAGTGTGGGAGCTGGCTTGCCTGCGATGGCGGTGGGTTAGCTGGCTAATGTGTGACTGACCCACCGCTATCGCAGCATAGGTATCTACACATCTATTTTTAATGCATGCGAGCATCTGTAGTGAGCGGGCTTGTCCCGCGCTGGGCTGCGAAGCGGCCCCAAACCAGGCGACTTGGATTTATCTGGAACTCGGCGGCGTATTTATTGGGGCGGCTTCGCCACCCAGCGCGGGACAAGCCCGCTCACTACAAAGATGTGTAGATACCTATGGCTATCGCAGGCAAGCCAGCTCCCACAGTAGGTCTCACTGAATTTGAGAAGAGTGTTCAGGCCAATCCGGATTCGACCAGCAAGGCTTCCAACCCCATGAGGTCCGGCACCTTCGCCACATGCTCCCCCACCTGCACCGCCGCCAGTTCCAGCGGGCACAGCGGCACGTCCACATAGCTCAACTCGCTGTCGAGCTTGTACGAGCGCGGAATCCCCTGGATCACCAGCGCAATGAACTTCAATGTCGGCCGCCCACCCAGCGCATTCAACACCACGATCCGCGAACGTTCGCCGGTCACGCTGGCTTCACCGCACACCGCTTCAAAGCTGATCAGCGGGATTTGCCGATCGCGCCAGGTCACTTGCCGCAAATACCACGGCGGCGCATCGCTGGCCGGTTCGCCGCGCTGGAAGTCGATCAGCTCGGCGATGGCGACGTTGGGCAGGATCAGGTGCCGATCCGCCAGGGGCAGCAGCAGGCCGGTGAGTTGGCTGGCGCGGTGGTCAAGCATGGGACTTGCTCCAGTAGGCAATGCTTTCGAGCAGCACCGATTCCTGATACGGCTTGCCGAGGTAGTCGTTGACCCCAATGGCCATGGCGCGGTCGCGGTGTTTCTGGCCGGTGCGCGAGGTGATCATGATGATCGGCAGGCGCATCAGCCGGGGGTCGTTGCGCACTTGGGTGGCTACTTCGAAGCCGTCCATGCGCGGCATTTCGATGTCGAGCAGCATCAGGTCCGGGGTGTGTTCTTCAAGCACGGCGAGCGCGTCGATGCCGTCCTTGGCGGTGAGCACGTTCATGCCATTGCGCTCCAACAGGCGGCTGGTGACTTTGCGCACGGTGACCGAATCGTCCACCACCAGTACCAGCAGCGCGCGTTTTTTCAGCGGGTCGTTGAGGATCAGTGGCGCGTCAATCATCTGGGCCGGCAAGGCCGGCGGGCGTGCGCGGATATGCGCCAGCAAATCGATGATCAGCACCACGCGGCCGTCGCCCAGGATGGTTGCGCCGGACAAACCCTGCACGCCGGCAAACTGCGGGCCCAGGCCCTTGACCACGATCTCCCGCGTGCCGGCCATGGCGTCCACATGGATGGCCACGCGCCGCTCATTGCACTGCACCAGCAGCACCGGCACCGGCTGGTACTGGCCCAGCAGTTTCGGGCGGCTGACGGTGTGCAGCAGGTCGCCGAAATAGAACAGCTCATAGCGCTGACCAGCGTATTCATAATGCGGCGGGTCTTGCTGGTAATGCCCGGCCAACTCATGGGGCAGTACCCGAACCAGGCCTTCGATGGTGTTGAGCGGGATCGCATATTGATCCTCCGCGCATTGCACCATCAGCGCGCGGTTGACCGACACGGTAAACGGCAGGCGAATGCGAAAATGCACACCTGCGCCGGGCGTCGAATCAATGACCATCGAACCACCGAGTTGGCGCACTTCTTCATGCACCACGTCCATGCCCACGCCGCGCCCGGAAATCTGGGTGATCTTCTCTGCCGTGGAGAACCCCGGCTGCAGGATGAACTGCAACACGTCGCGGTCGCTCATCTCTTGATGAGGGGCCAGCAGGCCGCGCTTGATCGCCTTGCGCCGCACTGCTTCCAGCGGCACCCCGGCACCGTCGTCGCGCATGTCGAAGACGATATCGCCGCCTTCGTGGGTCAGGTCCAGGGTGATGCGGCCTTTCTCCGGTTTACCCGCCGCCAAACGCACATCGCGAGATTCCAGGCCATGGTCGACGGCATTACGCAGCATGTGCTCCAGCGGCGCCGCCATGCGTTCCAGCACGTTGCGGTCCATCTCGCCCTCGGCATTGCCGACGATGAATTCAACGTCCTTGCCCAGCTCGCCCGCCACCTGGCGCACGATGCGCTTGAGGCGCGGCAGCATGCGTTCGAACGGCACCATGCGCGTGCGCATCAGGCCTTCCTGCAACGCGGTGTTGATGCGCGCCTGCTGCTGCAGCAGGTCGTGGGCATCTTCGTTGCGACGTTCGAGGGTGTCCTTGAGGTCGAGCAGGTCGGAGGCCGATTCCGACAGCGCGCGGGACAGCTGCTGCAACTGCGAGTGGCGGTCCATTTCCAGCGGGTCGAATTCTTCGTAGCCCAGGCGTTCGGCCTCGGCCTGCTGGCGGCTGAGGAGACGGCCCTGGGTTTCGCTGTCGAGACGGCGCAGTTGGTCGCGCATGCGTTCGATGGTGGTTTCCACTTCGCTCAAGGCAATACGCGCATCGTTGACTTGCTGCTCGATACGGCCACGGAAGATCGAGGTTTCACCCGCCAGGTTGACCAGGTCGTCAAGCAGCTCGGCGGAGATCTTCACCATATCGGCAGCCGGGTCCACGGCGGCTTCCGCCTTGCCCGCCGGCAGCGCCACCGGGGTTACCGGCTCTTCGCTCGGGTGCACCAGGCTTCTGATGCGCTCGATGAGTGTGTCCACCGAGCCGACCGGCAGGCCGTCCGCCACGGCGTCGATCATCTGCGCCAGGCGGTCGTGGCAGCCTTGCAGCAGCGCAAACAGCTCGGCGGACGGTGCGAGCAAACCGGCCGACAGGCCCTCGTAGAGAAATTCCAGCTCATGGGCCAGGTCGCCGATGGGCGCAATCTCGACCATGCGCGCGCCGCCCTTGAGGGTGTGCAGGTCGCGCAGCAGGGTTTCGACTTCCTGGCGGTTGCCGGGCTCGGCCTGCCAGCGCAGCAAGGCGCTGCCCGAGCTGTCGAGAATGTCGGCGGCTTCCTCGAGGAAAATATCCAGCAGCTCAGGATCGGCGCCAGACGTTTGCGGGGCCTCGACCGGCGCTGCGGGTGTGCTGCTCTGGCGAAATTCGCGCAGTTGGGCAATCAACTCGGCGGCATCGCCCAGGGGTTGATGCTGTTGCAGGTCATCAAGCTGCGAGGCCAGCCGTTCATGGCTCGCCATCAGCAACAGGGACAGTTCGGCGCAGTAACTGTAGCGCCGGTCCACCAGCCCTTCGTACAGGCATTCGAGCTCATGGGCCAGGTCGCCGATCGGCCCGATTTCGGCCATGCGCGCGCCACCCTTGAGGGTGTGCAAGTCGCGCTGCAAGGACGACAGCGGCGCGGCGTTGTCCGGTTCCAATAACCAGCGCTTGAGCGACTGCCCGGCGCTGTCGAGGAGGTCCACGGCTTCTTCGAGGAATATCTCGACGATCTCGTCGTCAATCGTCGTTTCGCGTGCCAACTGCTGTGTGGCGGCGCCCAGCTCGGCAACGCTCAGCGCGCGGTTGCCGTCGCGTTTGATCAGGCCGGTGGCGGACGGGTCGAGGGCTTCGTCCAGCAGCTCGCGCAGGGCGTCGACACGGGCCGGCGCCGGGCTGACTTCCTGGCCGGCGGCCAGTTGGTCGAGCATATTGATCAACGCTTCATGGGCCTGCTCGGCTTCGTGGAAAAACCGCTCGCTCACTGCCAGGCTGCTCTCTTCCACGGCGCCATAGAGGTCGAGCAAGGCTTCGCAGAGTGCGTCGATTGCGTGCAGGTCCGCGGCATGCGCACCCTCGCCCAAGGTGGTCAACTCGTCCAGCAGCGCGGTGAGTTCCTGGCGCGCGCCGGGGTGCTGTTGCCAGCGGCGCAGCAGGTTTTCGGCGTCGAGCAGGATGTCCATGCCCTGGGCCAGGAAGTTGGCGATCAGGTGCGGGTCGCGCTTGATACGCAGGCCGGTGTTCGGTGCGTCGAGCAGTGCTTCAAGCTGGTGATCGAGCAAGCCCTGGGTGCGGTTGATCAGGTCTTGCGCACCTTTGATCGGCGCCAAGGGATCACCGTCCAGGTCACGCAGCCCACGCTGGAACAGGCCTTCGGCTTCCAGCAGCAACTCCACTTCATCCAGGTCCAGCGGCAGACGATGGGCCTTGTACTCGCGGGTCAGGTGATCCAGCGGGCGCGCCAGTTCGGCAATCGGCAGCACGCCGGCCATGTAGGCGCTGCCCTTGAGGGTGTGCAGGGCGCGTTGCAGTTCGTCGCTGACTTGCAGCGGCACATGCTCGGCGGCCTGTTGCAGGAAGTGGTTGAGGCTGCCCAGGTGGCTCTGGGCTTCGTTGCGAAAGATCTCCAGCAACAGCGGGTCATGGGGTTCGGCGGCGGGCGCTTGCGTACCGCTGGCCAGCGCATGGGCGCGGGCGGCCAGGGCGTCGACTTCATCGCGCTGGCGTTGAGCGTCGGCGGCAAAGTCGGCGATCAGTTCGGGCAGCAGGGCCACCGCTTCATCCAGTACCTGTTGCACCTCGGCGCCAAGGGCCACGCTGCGTTCCAGGACGCGATTGAGCAGGTTTTCCACGGCCCAGGCCAGCTCGGCCAACACCAGGGCGCGCACCATGCGGCCGCTGCCTTTGAGCGTGTGGAACGCACGGCGCATTTCACCCTGGGCGGTCTTGTCGGCGCTGTTGGGCAGGTGGCGGTGCAGCACCTCAATGACTTCGTCGGTTTCTTCAAGGAAGACTTCGCGCAGTTCATCGTCGATGGGCGCCTCATCAGCCGGTGGCGGCAGCAAACTACCGGGGCGTTGCAGGGCCGGCGGGTTCAGGCGCGACGTCGGGCTGGCCAGCGCATCGAACTGGGATTGGCTCGGCGTGACCTCGGCCGAAAGCACGCCATCCGGTGCAGCCAATGCCTGGCGCCAGGGTTTTTCGGCGGGCAGGTAGCCCAACGCAGCCAGGCCTTGGGTGGCCAGCTCCAGCACCCGTTCGCCGGTAGCATCCGGGTCCTGAAGCATGCGTTCGAGGTAATACTCCAAGCCGCTGATCACGTCGGCGAAATGCGCCAGGTGCTGCTGCGAAGGCGCAGCATCGTTACCCATCAATTGTTCGTCGACATAATCGGTGCAGCCGCGCATCAGGCTCGCCGCGCGGGGCAACGGGATCATCGCGAGCGCACCGCGTACCTGGCTCAGCAGCTCCGGCAGGGATTCCAGGCGCTGGCGGTCCCAGTCCGCTTCGATACAGTCGATCACCAGTTCCTTGGCTTGCTTGAGGCACTGGCAGGATTCGCGGATCACCAATTGGTGGATCTGGGTCAGGTCGGTGGTCGGCAGGCGGCTTTCTTCGCGGCTTTGCGGCTCGACGGTGCCGACCATGCCTGCCAGCGTGGCTTCGACGTAGAGCAACGCGCCCGCCACGTCCATCAACACCGCGTCGTTGGGTGCGCGTTGGCCCTGGGCCAGGCTCAGCACCACCGCAAGCTGGTCGATGATGACTTTGCGCGGCTGGCCGAAGCCCAGCACCGCCAGGGTGTCGGCGATCTGCCGCAACGGCGCCAGCAACGCGTCAAGGTCGCCGGTGTGCTGGCGGTCACTGCGTACAAACAAGTCGAGGCGTTCTTTGACCCGCACCAGTTCTTCACACAAAGCCCCCAGCACCGAGCCCATGGCGTTGCGATCCGCTCCGGCCAGGCGGGCACGCTCGGCGTCGACCACGGCACTGTCGGGTAAGGCCTCGTCCAGGCCGTAGCGTTCCTTGAGGCTTTGCATGCGCGGTGTCGGCCGGGTGACCTTGGCGACGTAGAACAACAAGCTCTTGAGCAACTCATCCGGCGCCGGCTGGTTGACCCCGTCGATACCCTGGGCGAGCAGGCGCTTGAGTTGTTTGTCGCTGGCCTTGAGCAGGCTGCGCAACGCCGGGCTGTTGGCGATCACGCCGGTGAGCATGCCTTCGACCAGTGCCGAGGTGACTTGCCACAGCGGCAACAACGGCGCGCCCTGGCACAAGGCTTCCAGGCGCGCGAACACCCGCGCCATGTCTTCCAGGTTGCTCGGGCCGTGGTCCTCTCGCAGCAGCCCCGCCAACGCCTGTTGCAGCAGGTGGTGCCACTGGCGCAATTGCTCTTTCAGGTCGGGCACCGCGCGTTGGGCCAGGGCTTCATCGGGCAGCGGCGCTATCGTCAGCAATTGCGGGCTGAACAGGCTGGTCTCCGACAGCAGGCTTTCGCCGCGCGCGCTGCGCAGGTCGTTGAGCAGCGGCAACACCACCAGCGGCAAGTCGCGGCGGGCACTGTGCACGCGGTCCAGATACAGCGGCAGCTGGTTGAGGGCTTGTTGCAGCAGGCGGATGCTCTCGTCGCGCTGGCCGACGCGCTCGGCCTGCAGGGCCACGGCGAGTGCTTCAATTTCTTCGGCCAGCAGCGCCGCGCCGTAGAACTCGACCATCTGCAAGGCGCCATGCACTTGATGGACGCACGCCAGGCACTCGTCGATGGCGTCGCCGTCCGGGGTTTGGGCATACGCGTCCAGCGCCGACCGGGCCTGTTTCAGGGTTTCGGCAATGTCGCCCTTGACCCATTCGAGGGCCACGTAGTCGTGCCGATCAACCATATTCACTCCGGTGAGAATTTTTGAGTTGCAGATGCTGCCAGGAATAATGGAGATCTAATGTGGGAGCTGGCTTGCCTGCGATGGCGGTCTGTCAGTTGATATATAGGTAGCTGACCCACCGCTATCGCAGGCAAGCCAGCTCCCACATTTGGACTGTGGTGTTCTTTGGGTCGCATTTCAATCATCGACCTGTTGTGGCGGCGGGAGGGTGAAACCCGACACCGACCTACGCAACTCGCTCGCCATCTTCGCCAGGTTACCAATGCTCTCGGCAGTCGCCGTAGAGCCCGACGACGTCTGGGTGGTGATCTGCTGGATCACGTTCATGGTCAGGGAAATCTGCCCCGCCGAAGACGTCTGTTGCTGCGCCGCATTGGAGATACTCTGGATCAGCGCCGCCAGGGTTTTCGACACGCCTTCGATCTCTTCCAGCGCCACCCCGGCATCCTGCGCCAGGCGTGCGCCGCGCACCACTTCGGTGGTGGTCTGCTCCATGGAGATTACCGCTTCGTTGGTGTCGGCCTGGATCGCCCGCACCAGGGTTTCGATCTGCCGGGTCGCGGCCGATGAGCGCTCGGCCAGGCGCTGCACTTCATCGGCCACCACCGCAAAGCCGCGCCCGGCATCACCGGCCATGCTGGCCTGGATCGCGGCGTTCAGGGCGAGGATGTTGGTCTGGTCGGCAATGTCATCGATCAGGCTGACGATGTCGCCAATCTCCTGGGACGACTCGCCCAGGCGCTTGATGCGCTTGGCGGTGTCCTGGATCTGCTCGCGAATGTTGTCCATGCCGTGGATGGTGTTGTGCACCACCTCATTGCCCTTGTTGGCGATTTCCACCGAGCGCTCCGCGACCGCCGAGGATTCTGCGGCGTTGGCCGACACCTGGTCGATGGACTGGGCCATCTGGTTGATCGCGGTGGAAGCTTCGGCGATCTGCTGGGCCTGGTGTTCCGAGGCCTGGGCCAGGTGCATGGCGGTGGCCTGGGTGTCCTGCACCGCGCCGGCGACTTGCCCGGCGGTGAGGTTGATGGTGGCGACCAGGTCGCGCAGTTGGTCCACGGAATAGTTGATGGAGTCGGCGATGGTACCGGTGAAGTCTTCGGTCACCGAGGCAGTCACCGTGAGGTCGCCGTCGGCCAGGTCTTCGATTTCGTCCAGCAGGCGCATGATCGCGTTCTGGTTGCGCTCGTTTTTCTCGGCGGTTTCATGCAATTGGCGGTTGGTTTCGCGCACCATGACCAGGCCGATCAGAATGATCGAGGTCAACGCCAGCAGGCCCAGCACATAGCCGCCGATGGTGTCGAAGCTGCGCCCGCTGGCCAGGTTTTCAAACCCGGTGGCCAGGTGCGAGGCTTCGTCGAGCAGGGTTTGCGACAGGTTGAAGATATTGCTCGCAGAGGCGCGCACCTGGAACAGTTGCGGCGAGGTTTCGAGGATTTCATCCACGGAGCCGGAGACAAACTCGAACAGCTCGGCGATTTCCCCCAGCCGCGCGCGGGCGTCGCGGTCTTCGACTTGCGTGATGCGCAGCCCTGGGTTGCCGTTGAGCATACCGTTGAGCACCACGCCGAAGCGGTTGGCATCGCGGCCAAAAGCGTCGGCGGCCTGCACCGCGGTTTCATCGCCGGCCAGGACGGTGTTGACCGCCCCCAGGATTCGTTCGGCCAACAACGATTGGCGCTGGGCCAGGGCCACTTGGCTGGCCGGGGCGCCTCGTTGCAGGAGGATGTCGACGACCTTCTCCGACTCCATCTGCAGTTGCGGCACGGTTTCGGCGAGCGTCGCGGCCACCTGATGCAAAGACAGCACCGTCTGTTCGCTGGCGAGGATCGCATCGGTGTTTTTCAGCAGCGCTTCCCAGTCGGTCTGCACCGCGCGCATTTCGGCGCGCACGGCACCGGGAGCGGCGGGCAGACCGGTTTGCGGGTCGCCTTTTTTCAGGTAGCCCCAGCGCTGGGCGAAGTCGTTACGCGCATCCGCCAACAGCTTGAACGCAGCGGCCTTGCCCGTAGCGGCCTCGGTGGCGTTCTTGGCAATGCGCTGGGACAGCACGCGCAGCTCACCGGCGTGGCCGATGTACTGTTTGTCGTAGGTGGACTGGGTGTTGAGGTACGCAAAGTTGGCGAACAGCAACATGATGAACACGATCAGTGCAATAAACAGCACGATGATCTGCGAGCGGCTGCGCGAGCCGGCCTGAGGCCTGGGGGTGGTCGCGGTGGTCATGCGGCAACGTCCATGAAACCCGGGGCCTTGGCCAGGGCGAAGGGGCTGAAGACCTGCCACTGCGGGTCGCCCTCGAATCGGCCCTGAATGAACGGCGCATTGGGAGCGGCGTTCGCCAGCAACGCGTCTTGTGCAAAATGTTGCATCCCCACCACCTCGTCCACCAGCAGCCCGACAAACAGGTCGTTATATTCCACCACCAATACCCGCCGTTGTTTGCGCGCCTTGGACAGCTCCAGGCCGAGGAAACCGCCCAGGTCCATCACCGGTAACAAGCGCCCGCGCAGGTTGGCCACACCCCTGACCCAGGCCTTGACCCCGGGCATCAAGGTGCAACGCGGTTCATGCAGGACTTCGGCCACTTCACCCATGGGCGCGACATACCAATGCTCGCCCAAGCGAAAGCCGATGCCGCTCCAACGCTGCAAGCGAGCTTCCTGGGATGGCAGGTCGGCAGCCAGCAGGCGGCAGCGGCGGTCAATGTCCAGCAGCAGTTCGAAGGCGGTGTGCGACTCGGTCATGATGGCGAACAGTCAACCAGCCAACACCTTATTCAGGGTGGCGATCAGGGTTTCTTCATCCACGGGTTTGGTCAGGTAATCCTTGGCGCCCTGGCGTGCCCCCCAGATCTTGTCGGTTTCCTGGTCCTTGGTGGTGATGATGATGATCGGGATACCGTTGGTTTCCGGCTCCTTGGACAATTGGCGCGTAGCCTGGAAGCCGTTGAGACCCGGCATCACGATGTCCATCAGCACGGCGTCGGGCTTTTCCAGGCGGGCCAGGGCCACGCCATCCGCGCCGTTTTCGGCCTTGAGGACCTGGTGGCCATGCTTTTCCAGCATACCGGTCAGTTTGTACATTTCGGTCGGCGAATCGTCGACGATCAGAACACGTGCCATGGTTTTCCCCACTACATAGGTGGACGCCGCCCTTGTGGGGCGGCGTCAGTGTGCTTGTTCTACTGCGGCGAACCCTGGCACATAGGCCTTGATCGCGCCCAGCAGTTCTTCCTTGCTGAACGGCTTGGTCAAAAACTGATCGACACCCACGATGCGCCCCTTGGCCTTGTCGAACAGGCCGTCCTTGGAAGACAACATGATCACCGGGATCGATTTGAACGCCGGGTTGTTCTTCACCAATGCGCAGGTCTGATAGCCATCCAGGCGCGGCATCATGATGTCGACAAAAATAATGTGCGGGTGATGGTCGACAATCCGGGCCAGGGCATCGAAACCGTCGATGGCCGTGATGACATCGCACCCTACGTTCTTCAACAGGGTTTCAGCGGTGCGGCGGATCGTCTTCGAGTCGTCGATCACCATCACCCTCAAGGCGTTGGAATGCTGTTCCATATCTGCTCTGCCATCGCCACAGCGAATCGGTTTTTTCGTGTGTACTGCCTGATGTTGCCCGGGATGAGCGCCGCAAGCCTTGGAATTCAAGGCGCTGCTGCGCCGTGGCAGTCTTTTTAGCACAGTCTTTGGGCGCAATCTATCGAGCAACCGGCCAGGTGGTTTTTCCTTGACCCACAACAGCCACAGCGCCACTCTGACGCCACTTTTATGCGCACCCATTTGCTAGAGGAAATCCCCCATGAGCGTTCGCGTCGGCATTGTCATGGACCCTATCGCCAGCATCTCCTATAAAAAGGACAGCTCGCTGGCCATGCTCCTGGCCGCCCAGGCTCGCGGCTGGACGTTGTTCTATATGGAGCAGCGCGATCTTTATCAGGGTGACGGCGAGGCCCGTGCACGTATGCGCCCGCTGCAGGTGTTTGCCAACCCTGAAAAGTGGTTCGAACTTGCGGATGAAATCGACAGCCCCCTGAGCGACCTGGACGTGGTCCTGATGCGCAAGGACCCGCCGTTCGACATGGAATTCGTCTACTCCACCTACCTGCTGGAGCAGGCCGAGCGCGCCGGCGTGCTGATCGTCAACAAGCCGCAGAGCCTGCGCGACTGCAATGAAAAACTGTTCGCCACGCTGTTCCCGCAGTGCACGCCGCCAACCGTGGTCAGCCGCCGCGCCGACGTACTGCGTGAATTCGCCGCCAAGCACGGTGATGTGATCCTCAAGCCGCTGGACGGCATGGGCGGCACCTCGATTTTCCGTCACCGCGCCGGCGACCCGAACCTATCGGTGATCCTCGAGACACTGACGGCCCTGGGCACCCAGCAGATCATGGGCCAGGCCTACCTGCCGGCGATCAAGGATGGCGACAAGCGCATCCTGATGATCGACGGCGAACCGGTGGATTACTGCCTGGCGCGTATCCCGGCAGCCGGCGAGACGCGCGGCAACCTGGCGGCCGGTGGCCGTGGTGAAGCACGGCCGTTGTCGGACAAGGACCGCTGGATCGCTGCCCAGGTCGGCCCAACCCTGCGTGAGAAAGGCTTGCTGTTTGTCGGCCTGGACGTGATCGGTGAGCACCTGACTGAAATCAACGTCACCAGCCCGACCTGTATTCGCGAGATCGACAATGCATTTGGCACGAACATCGGCGAAATGCTGATGGCTGCCATTGAGCGCAAGCTGCAAGCCAAGTGACATAGAACAGCCGGACACACACCAACATTGCGTTATCATGCGCCACCTGTGAAACGCGCGATGTTGGTTTTTTTGTCATGACACTCCCGTCCGATCTGCCCCCAGAACTCTCCCACCGCGGCGTGCGCCCGGCTGATCGGCTCGGATTTACCCTGTTTCTGGCAGCACTGATTCACTTGGCCCTGATCCTCGGCGTGGGGTTCTCCATGGTCGAGCCCAAGCAAATCAGTAAAACCCTGGAAATCACCCTCGCCACGTTCAAAAGCGAAAAAAAGCCCGAAAAGGCTGACTTTCTTGCCCAGGGCAATCAGCAGGGCAGCGGCACGCTGGATAAAAAGGCCGTGCCCAAGACCACCGAAGTGGCGCCGTTCCAGGACAACAAGGTGAATAAAGTCACGCCGCCACCAGCGCCCAAGCCGGAGGTCAAGCAGGCCACGCCCAAAGCCGCCGTCACCACCGTCGCACCCAAGCCGCAAAAAGCCCCGACGCAGCGCGAAAAGGCCAAGACCGAACCGAAACCCGAGCCCGTCAAGCCGGCGCCGACCTTCGACAGCTCGACGCTGACCGACGAGATTTCCAGCCTGGAAGCCGAGTTGGCCCACGAACAGCAACTTTACGCCAAGCGTCCGCGCATCTACCGGCTGAACGCTGCTTCGACCATGCGTGACAAAGGCGCCTGGTATAAGGATGAATGGCGCAAGAAGGTCGAGCGCATCGGCAACCTCAACTACCCCGAAGAAGCGCGGCGCCAGCAGATCTACGGCAATCTGCGCCTGTTGGTGTCGATCAACCGCGACGGCACGTTATATGAAGTGCAGGTGCTGGAATCTTCCGGCCAGCCACTGCTGGACCAGGCCGCCCAGCGTATCGTGCGCCTGGCCGCGCCGTTTGCCCCGTTTACCGGCGATTTGAACGACGTGGACCGCCTGGAAATCATCCGCACCTGGAAATTTGCCAAGGGTGATCGGCTGTCGAGCAACTGACCGCTCCCTTTGTGGTGCGCGCTCACTACACTTGTCAGTTCGCCCCTCCAACGCCACACTAGCGGACATGAAAAATGTCAGCCCGACCTACCTCAAGCATCAATTCCTGATCGCCATGCCCCATATGGCCGACCCGAACTTTGCGCAGACCTTGACCTACATCGTCGAGCACACGGCCAATGGTGCCATGGGGCTGGTGGTGAACCGTCCACAGGAGCTGAGCCTGGCGGATATCCTTGAGCAATTGCGCCCGGAAATCGATCCACCGGCCAGTTGCCAGCACGTGCCGATCTACTTCGGCGGGCCGGTGCAGACCGATCGTGGTTTTGTGCTGCACCCCAGCGGGCCGAAATTCCAGGCGACGGTTGATCTGGAAGGCGTGTCGCTGTCCACTTCCCAGGACGTGTTGTTCGCCATCGCCGACGGCGTGGGCCCCGAGCAGAGCGTGATCACCCTCGGCTACGCCGGCTGGGAAGCGGGCCAGTTGGAAGCCGAACTGGCGAGTAATGCGTGGCTGACCTGCCCGTTTGACGCCGATATCCTGTTCAACACCTCCAGCGAGCTGCGCCTGGAAGCGGCGGCGGCCACGCTGCGGGTCAACCTCAACCTGTTGACCAGCCAGGCGGGGCACGCCTGATGGCTTTACGCCTGATCCTCGGTTTTGACTACGGCACCAAACAGATCGGCGTAGCGGTCGGCCAGGTGATCACCGGCCAGGCCCGCGAGCTGTGTACCTTGAAAGCCCAGAACGGCATACCGGACTGGAACCAGGTTGAAGCCCTCATTAAAGAATGGAAACCCGACGCGGTCGTGGTCGGCCTGCCGTTGAACATGGACGGCACGCCCAGCGATATGTGCCTGCGCGCTGAAAAATTCGCACGCCGCCTCAACGGCCGCTACAACATTCCCTTCTATACCCACGATGAACGCCTCACCACCTTTGAAGCCAAGGGCGAGCGGCGCGACCGTGGCGGACAGAAAGGCAGCTACCGCGACAACCCCGTGGACGCCATCGCCGCCGCTTTGTTGTTGCAGGGTTGGCTGGACGAAAACACCGCTTTATTTGAATCCTGACTTTGCCGCAACCCTGTGGGAGCGGGCTTGCCCGCGAAAAACGTTAACGATACCGCGTGGATATTGGATGAACGCGATACCCATGAGTTTTCGTGAGCAAGCATGTGCCTACACACTTAACAAGGAGCCACCATGAGCTTGCCGAACCCCGCCGAACTGATCAGCCAGATGGCCACGCGCCTCAGGGCCCATCTGCAACACCGTGCCATCAGCGAGCCACGTTTCATCGGCATTCGTACCGGCGGTGTGTGGGTCGCCCAGGCGTTGCTGCAAGAACTGGGCAGCGATTCGCCCCTGGGCACGCTCGACGTGTCCTTCTACCGCGACGACTTCAGCCAGAACGGCCTGCACCCGCAAGTGCGCCCGTCGGCCCTGCCGTTCGAGATCGAAGGCCAGCACCTGGTGCTGATCGACGACGTGCTGATGAGCGGCCGCACCATCCGCGCCGCCCTGAACGAGCTGTTCGACTACGGCCGCCCCGCCAGTGTGACTCTGGTGTGCCTGCTGGACCTGGACGCCGGCGAATTGCCGATCAGCCCGGATGTGGTCGGCGCCACACTGTCGCTTGCCGCCCACCAGCGGGTAAAATTGTCCGGTCCCACGCCGCTCGCACTCGAACTGCAAGACCTTGCCCCTTAAACCGCCTTGTACAGAGTCCCCGCGATGACGCCTCTAGATGCCAAGCGCCCGCTGCAGCTCAATGCTCAGGGCCAGCTGCAACATTTCCTGTCCCTCGACGGCCTGCCCCGCGAGCTGCTCACCGAGATCCTCGACACCGCCGACTCGTTCCTCGAGGTCGGTGGACGCGCGGTGAAGAAGGTCCCGCTGCTGCGCGGCAAGACCATCTGCAATGTGTTCTTCGAAAACTCCACCCGCACCCGCACCACCTTTGAACTGGCCGCCCAGCGATTGTCGGCCGACGTAATCACGTTGAACGTGTCCACCTCGTCGGCGAGCAAGGGCGAAACCCTGCTCGACACCCTGCGCAACCTGGAAGCCATGGCCGCCGACATGTTCGTGGTGCGTCACGGCGATTCCGGCGCAGCGCACTTCATCGCCGAGCACGTGTGCCCGCAGGTGGCGATCATCAACGGCGGCGACGGCCGCCACGCCCACCCGACCCAGGGCATGCTCGACATGCTCACCATCCGTCGGCACAAGGGCAGCTTTGAAAACCTCTCGGTGGCCATCGTCGGCGACATCCTGCATTCGCGGGTGGCGCGCTCGAACATGCTCGCCCTGAAAACCCTCGGCTGCCCGGACATCCGCGTGATCGCACCGAAGACCCTGCTGCCGATCGGTATCGAACAGTACGGCGTGAAGGTCTACACCGACATGACCGCAGGCCTCAAGGACGTGGACGTAGTGATCATGCTGCGCCTGCAACGCGAACGCATGGCCGGAGGCCTGTTGCCGAGCGAAGGCGAGTTCTACCGCCTGTTCGGCCTGACTACCACACGCCTGGCCGGCGCCAAGCCGGACGCGATCGTGATGCACCCGGGCCCGATCAACCGCGGCGTGGAGATTGAGTCGGCGGTGGCCGACGGCAACCAGTCGGTGATCCTCAACCAGGTGACCTACGGCATCGCCGTGCGCATGGCGGTGTTGTCCATGGCCATGAGCGGGCAAACCGCGCAACGTCAATTCGAGCAGGAGAACGCCCAGTGAAGCTCAGCATCCTCGGCGCCCGCGTCATCGATCCGGCCAGCGGCCTGGATCAAGTTACCGATCTGCACCTGGAAGCCGGCAAGCTCATCGCCATCGGCGCCGCGCCCGCAGGCTTCAGCGCCGGCGAGACCCTCGACGCCAAAGGCCTGGTGGCCGCGCCTGGCCTGGTCGACCTGAACGTCGCCTTGCGCGAGCCGGGCTACAGCCGCAAAGGCAATATCATCAGCGAAACCCGTGCCGCCGCCGCCGGTGGCGTGACCAGCCTGTGCTGCCCGCCGAATACCAAGCCGGTGCTGGACACCTCGGCCGTGACCGAGCTGATCCTCGACCGCGCCCGTGAAGCCGGCAATTGCAAAGTGTTCCCCATCGGCGCCCTGAGCAAAGGCCTGGAAGGCGAACAACTGGCCGAACTGATCGCCCTGCGCGACGCCGGTTGCGTAGCGTTCGGCAACGGGCTGGAGGGTTTCCGCAGCACCCGGACCTTGTGCCGTGCCTTGGAATACGCGGCCACCTTCGACCTGACGGTGATCTTCCATTCCCAGGACCGCGATCTGGCCGAAGGTGGCCTGGCCCATGAAGGCGCCGTGGCCAGCTTCCTCGGCCTGCCGGGCATTCCGGAAACCGCCGAAACCGTGGCCCTGGCCCGTGACCTGCTGCTGGTGGAACAAAGCGGCGTGCGCGCGCACTTCAGCCAACTGACCAGCGCTCGCGGCGTTGCCCTGATCGCCCAGGCCCAGGCCCGTGGCTTGCCGGTGACGGCGGACGTCGCACTGTACCAGCTGATCCTGACGGATGAAGCGCTGATCGACTTTTCCAGCCTGTACCACGTGCAGCCGCCGCTGCGCACCCGGGCCGACCGCGAAGGCTTGCGCGCGGCGGTCAAATCCGGCGTGATCTCGGCGATTTCCAGCCACCACCAGCCCCATGAGCGGGATGCCAAGCTGGCGCCGTTCGGCGCGACAGAGCCGGGTATCAGCAGTGTCGAACTGTTGCTACCGCTGGCGATGACATTGGTTGAAGAAGGCTTGCTGGACTTGCCAACACTGCTGGCGCGCCTGAGCACGGGCCCGGCCGAGGCCTTGCGCCTGCCGGCGGGCAAGTTGGCGGTGGGCTCGGCGGCGGATCTGGTGCTGTTCGACCCGGCCGCCTCCACCGTTGTCGGGGAGCGTTGGCTGTCCAAGGGCGAAAACTGCCCGTTCATCGGGCATAGCCTGCCGGCGACGGTGCGCTACACCATCGTTGACGGACGGGTCAGCTACCAGGCCTGATAAATCCCGCATCTAATGCGGGCACGGTCAAAATGTGGGAGCTGGCTTGCCTGCGATAGGATCACCTCGGTTTGCCTGAAGGACCGAGGTGATGCCATCGCAGGCAAGCCAGCTCCCACACAAGCGCGCCTCCACATGGATTTGTGTGAAATCAGCGCCCGCCGTTACGCTCGGCATTGCGGACCGAAATCTGCGTATTCAACGTCCAGAAGTCATACAGCACCCCCACCAGAAACAAGCCGCCGGTCAGCAGGTAGATCAGGCCAGTGATCCATTTGCCCTGGTACATGCGGTGCACGCCAAACACCCCCAGAAACGCCAACAGGATCCAAGCCACGTTGTATTCGATGGGCCCGGCGGTGAAACGCAGGTCCGCTTCACGGTCCATGGCCGGGATCAGGAAGAAGTCGATCAGCCAGCCGATGCCCAACAGACCCAAGGTAAAAAACCAGATCGTACCGGTGACGGGTTTGCCGTAGTAAAAGCGATGCGCGCCGGTAAAACCGAAAATCCACAACAGGTAACCGATCACCTTGCTGTGGGTGTCTTGCTGCGAACCAATCTGCTGATAGGTGTTCATCGCGTACCTCTTTTGCCTCGATAGATAAATTTTTTCACTTTCTTTGTGACTTTTTTACGAGCGCCCGACGTACGGCAAATGGTATCTTCCCTGCCCTGAAAGCCTTATGCCACCTGCCTTGTGTAGGACAATTGCGGCGGATTGTCGCGTTTTTCCTGATTTTAACGTCAAGGTTCAGTCGACAAACGGCCTGAGAACGACACAAAAAGCTGTTATAAAGTTGCGCGCAAACCCATAAGAGCCACGCCTAATGCGACCATTTTTCAAGACATGGCTAACCATTTGCCTATTAATGCCACTGGCCGCCCACGCCACCAATCGTGAGCAAAGACTTCCTAACGTTAACGGTTTCACCCCTAAAGTCCACAGCACCCCCGGCACTGCCAAATCGGTAAAGCTGACCGTCAACCGCCCGACTCAACTGAGCAAGGCCCACGGTAAAGCAACGCCAGCCCTGATGGCCGTCAACACCAAGCAGAGCAGTACCGTCCTCAGCCGCGCCGTCAACGTGCTCGGTACTCCTTATCGTTGGGGCGGCAGCAGCCCAAGTAAAGGGTTCGACTGCAGTGGCCTGGTGAAATATGCGTTCAACGACGTCGCAGCAGTGGATTTGCCGCGTACGTCCAACGCCATGGCCGCCGGCCACGGGCAGAAGGTCGACCGCAAGGACCTGAAGCCGGGTGACTTGCTGTTCTTCAAGTTGAAGAGCCGCCAGGTCAACCACGTTGCCATTTACTTGGGCAACGACCGTTTCATCCACGCACCGCGCCGTGGCAAATCGGTCAGCATCGATACGCTGAAGAAGCCGTTCTGGGACAAGAACTACGTGATTGCCAAGCGGGTACTGCCTAAAGAGCAGAACAACAACCTGCGGGTTGTACAGCGCTGATCTGAATGCATCTGGCTCCCCATTTGGAATGCTGTCCAATGTGGGAGCTGGCTTGCCTGCGATAGCGGACTGCCAGGCAATATTGTGCAAGCTGACACACCGTCATCGCAGCATAGGTATCTACACAACTTTCAGAGACTGACAATTCCCTGTAGTGAGCGGGCTCGTCCCGCGCTGGGTGGCGAAGCCGCCCCAATAAAGACACCGCGCAGTTTCAGACAAACCCAATTCGCCTGGTTTGGGGCCGCTTCGCAGCCCAGCGCGGGACAAGCCCGCTCACTACAGAAATGTGTAGATACCTATGGTCATCGCAGGCAAGCCAGCTCCCACACCGATCACGGTGTACTTTAGATATCGGCAGGCACCCTCGCCTTCTCCCGCGCATCCTCCCGGCTGACCAGCCCCGCGCTGACCAACTCCTTCAAGCTCATATCCAACGTCTTCATCCCCAACGCCCCTCCGGTCTGGATCGCCGAGACCAGCTGCGCCACTTTGTCCTCACGGATCAAATTGCGAACGGCCGGCGTGCCCAGCATGATTTCGTGAGCCGCCACCCGTCCGCCGCCGATTTTCTTCACCAGCACCTGGGACACCACTGCCTGCAGCGACTCCGACAGCATTGAGCGGACCATCGCCTTTTCCCCGGCCGGGAATACATCCACCAGCCGGTCCACGGTCTTGGCCGCCGAGCGGGTGTGCAAGGTGCCGAAGACCAGGTGCCCGGTCTCCGCGGCGGTCAGCGCCAGGCGGATGGTTTCCAGGTCGCGCAGCTCCCCTACCAGGATCACATCCGGGTCTTCCCGCAGCGCCGAGCGCAGGGCGCTGGAAAAACTGTGGGTGTCGCGGTGTACCTGGCGTTGATTGATCAACGCTGTTTTGGGCGTGTGGATGAATTCGATGGGGTCTTCGAGAGTAAGGATGTGCTGGCGCCGATGTTGATTGAGAAAATCGACCATGGCCGCCAGGGTGGTGGATTTGCCTGAACCGGTGGGCCCGGTCACCAATACCAGCCCGTGCGGCAACTGGGCGATGCGCTGGAATACTTCGCCAAGGCCGAGGCTTTCCAGGCTCTGCACCTCAGAGGGTATGGTACGAAAGACCGCGCCCATCCCCCGCTCCTGCCGGAACACGTTCACCCGGAACCGCGCCACGCCGGGCAGCTCGAAGGCAAAATCCGTATCAAGAGATGTTTCGAAATCCTTTTGTTGATGCCGATTGAGTAACGGGCTCAACAAGTCCGCAACTTGCGGGGGCGAGAGCACCGGCCAATCCAGCGGCCAGACCTCGCCATCGACCCGCAGCATCGGCGCCAGGCCAGCCGACAAATGCAGGTCGGAGGCGCCACGGCGCACGCTGGTCGTGAGTAGTTCAGTGATATCCATAGGGCTTTCCATTTCCAGTAGAATGCCGCGGACTCCATATCCACGGGCGCATCTTGAATGTCGACGATAGCAGACAATATCGGCCTGGTTAGCCAGCGCATACGCGCCGCAGCCGACGCCGTGCAACGTGACGCAAACAGCATCCACCTGCTGGCCGTGAGCAAGACCAAACCCGCCCAGGCCGTGCGCGAAGCCTACGCCGCCGGCGTCTGCGACTTTGGCGAGAACTACCTGCAGGAAGCCCTGGGCAAACAAGCCGAATTAACCGACCTGCCCTTGAGTTGGCACTTCATCGGCCCCATTCAATCGAACAAGACGCGCGCTATCGCCGAGAATTTCGCCTGGGTGCATTCCGTGGACCGCTTGAAAATCGCTGAACGCCTGTCCGAACAACGCCCGGCCGACCTGCCGCCGTTGAATATCTGCATTCAGGTCAACGTCAGTGGCGAAGCCAGCAAGTCCGGCTGTACACCCGCCGACCTGCCGGCCCTGGCCAAGGCGATCAGCGCCCTGCCGCGCTTGAAGCTGCGTGGCCTGATGGCGATTCCCGAGCCGACTGACGACCGCGCCGCGCAAGATGCTGCGTTCGCCCGCGTACGCGAGCTGCAAACCGGTTTGAATCTGGCGCTGGACACACTTTCCATGGGCATGAGCCACGACCTCGAGTCGGCCATCGCCCAAGGCGCCAACTGGGTGCGGATCGGTACCGCCCTGTTTGGCGCCCGCGACTACGGCCAGCCATGAACATGGCTGACTTCCATCTGAATAAGGACCTGTCATGAGCGACACGCGTATTGCCTTTATCGGCGCCGGCAACATGGCGGCCAGCCTGATCGGTGGCCTACGGGCCAAGGGCCTGGATGCGGCGCAGATCCGCGCCAGCGACCCCGGCGCCGACACCCGCGCGCGCGTCAGCGCCGAGCACGGCATCGAAACCTTCGCCGACAATGCCGAGGCTATCCAGGGCGTTGATGTGATCGTGCTGGCGGTGAAACCGCAGGCCATGAAGGCCGTGTGCGAAAGCCTGCGCCCGAGCCTGCAGCCGCACCAACTGGTGGTATCCATCGCTGCCGGCATCACCTGCGCCAGCCTGAATAACTGGCTGGGTACACAGCCAATCGTGCGCTGCATGCCTAATACACCGGCACTGGTCAGCCAAGGCGTGAGCGGGTTGTACGCCACCGCCGAAGTGAGCGCCGAACAACGTGGCCAGGCGCAAGAGCTGCTGAGCGCCGTGGGCATCGCCCTGTGGCTGGAGCATGAGCAGCAACTGGACGCGGTCACCGCCGTGTCCGGCAGCGGCCCGGCCTATTTCTTCCTGCTGATCGAGGCCATGACCGCCGCCGGCGTGAAACTGGGCCTGCCCAAGGACGTTGCCGAGCAACTGGCTGAACAGACTGCCCTGGGCGCCGCGCATATGGCGGTCGCCAGCGACGTGGACGCCGCCGAGTTGCGCCGTCGCGTGACGTCTCCCGGCGGCACTACGCAAGCGGCCATCGAATCGTTCCAGGCCGGGGGCTTTGAAGCTCTGGTGGAAAAGGCACTGGGTGCCGCGGCACACCGTTCGGCAGAAATGGCTGAACAGCTGGGCAAATAGTCGTCCCCTACCCGCAACCGGACTAGATAGGAAACACACATGCTCGGACTCATAGACACTGCCGTTTTTATCATTCAGACCCTGGGCAGCCTGTACCTGCTGGTCGTACTGATGCGTTTTATCCTGCAACTGGTGCGGGCAAACTTCTACAACCCACTGTGCCAGTTCGTGGTCAAGGCCACCCAACCACTGCTCAAGCCACTGCGCCGGATAGTGCCAAGCATGTTCGGCCTGGATATGTCGTCGCTGGTGCTGGCGCTGCTGCTGCAAATTTTGCTGTTTGTGGTGGTGCTGCTGCTCAAGGGTTACCTGCCCTACACCGTGCTTCTGTTCCCATGGGCGCTGATCGGCATCTTCTCGCTGTTTTTGAAAATCATCTTCTGGTCGATGATCATCAGTGTGATTCTGTCCTGGGTCGCACCGGGCAGTCGCAGCCCTGGCGCCGAGTTGGTGACGCAGATCACCGAGCCGGTGCTGGCACCGTTCCGTCGCATCATCCCCAACCTGGGCGGCCTGGACATCTCGCCGATCTTCTTGTTTATCCTGATCCAAGTGCTGCAAATCAAGGTCATCCCGTTCCTGGCTGAACTGGCTTACATGCCGCCACTGCTGTTCGGACTGATCTGACGCCTGGCGCAGTAAAGTGTGGGGCTGCAGTCGCACCGCAGCTCCCACACTTTTGTTTCTATGTGTTGAATTGAATGCGCGCAGGCCTTTGCTTGCCGCTGGGGTCCCCGCTCTTTAGACTTACGCCTCATTTAAACGAGAGCAGGGTCGATGCCAACTGCCTTTCCCCCCGATTCTGTTGGACTGGTCGTGCCCCAAGTGGCGCACTTCAGCGAACCGCTGGCCCTGGCCTGCGGGCGTTCGCTGCCCGCCTACGACCTGATCTATGAAACCTACGGCCAACTGAACGCCACGGCGAGCAACGCCGTGCTGATCTGCCACGCCTTGTCCGGCCATCATCACGCCGCCGGTTTCCACTCGGTCGACGAGCGCAAGCCCGGCTGGTGGGACAGCTGCATCGGCCCCGGCAAGCCCATCGACACCAACAGGTTCTTTGTGGTCAGCCTGAACAACCTCGGCGGCTGCAACGGATCCACCGGCCCCAGCAGCCTCAACCCGGAAACCGGCAAGCCGTTCGGCGCCGACTTCCCAGTGCTGACCGTGGAAGACTGGGTACACAGCCAGGCGCGTCTCGCCGACCTGCTCGGCATCAACCAGTGGGCGGCGGTGATCGGCGGCAGCCTGGGCGGCATGCAGGCGCTGCAATGGACCATCACTTACCCGGACCGCGTGCGCCATTGCCTGGCCATCGCCTCGGCCCCCAAGTTGTCGGCGCAGAACATTGCCTTCAACGAAGTCGCGCGCCAGGCCATCCTCACCGACCCTGAATTCCACGGCGGCTCGTTCCAGGAAGCCGGCGTCATTCCCAAGCGTGGCCTGATGCTGGCGCGGATGGTCGGGCATATCACCTACCTGTCCGACGACTCCATGGGCGAGAAATTCGGCCGTGGGCTCAAGAGCGAGAAGCTCAATTACGACTTCCACAGCGTCGAATTCCAGGTGGAAAGCTACCTGCGTTATCAGGGCGAGGAGTTCTCCGGGCGTTTCGACGCCAACACCTACTTGCTGATGACCAAGGCCCTGGACTATTTCGACCCGGCGGCGAACCACGATGACGATCTGGCGAAAACCTTCGAACACGCCACAGCCAAATTCTGCGTGATGTCCTTCACCACCGACTGGCGCTTTTCGCCGGCGCGCTCCCGCGAGTTGGTGGATGCCCTGATGGCGGCGAAAAAAGACGTCTGCTACCTGGAAATCGATGCTCCGCAAGGCCACGACGCCTTCCTGATCCCGATCCCGCGTTACTTGCAGGCCTTCAGCAACTACATGAACCGAATAGCAGTGTGAGAACGCCATGAGAGCCGACCTGGACATCATCCAAGACTGGATCCCCGCCGGCAGCCGCGTGCTCGACCTGGGCTGCGGCGATGGCGAACTGCTGAGCTGGCTTCGCGACAACAAGCAAGTCACCGGCTACGGCCTGGAAAACGACCCGGACAACATTGCCCAGTGCGTGGCCAAGGGCATCAACGTGATCGAGCAGGACCTGGACAAGGGCCTGGGCAATTTTGCCAGCAACAGCTTCGACATCGTAGTGATGACCCAGGCCCTGCAAGCGGTGCACTACCCGGACCGCATCCTCGACGAAATGCTGCGCGTGGGCCGTCAGTGCATCATCACCTTTCCCAACTTCGGGCATTGGCGTTGCCGCTGGTACCTGGCCACCAAGGGCCGCATGCCGGTCTCGGACTTCCTGCCCTACACCTGGTACAACACGCCGAACATTCACTTTTGCACCTTCGAAGACTTCGAAGCCCTGTGCGGCGAGCGTGAAGCCAAGGTGATCAACCGCCTGGCCGTCGATCAACAGCACCGTCACGGCTGGGCGAGTAAGCTATGGCCCAATCTGTTGGGCGAAATCGGTATCTACCGGGTCAGCAGTCCTGGCCTGGCCGACCACAAAATTGCCGTCTAATCATTTTCAAGAGGGACGTTCATGAGTCGCTTGGCTATTTTTCTATTGACCGCCTGCCTGGGCGCCAGCGCCATGGCCGCGGACACTATCGACGCTAATCGCAAGAAAGACTTCGGTGATATCACCGTGCACTACAACACCTTCACCTCAAGCTTCCTGCCCCCGGAAACCGCGCAAAAAGTCGGCGTGGTGCGCAGCAAGGAGAAGGGCTTGATCAATGTAACGGTGATCAAGGGCGTCACCCCGGTCGCGGCCCAGGTGACCGGCACCATCAAGGACCTGGGCGGCAAGAGTGAGATCCTGACGTTCAAGCAAATCGAAGAGAAAGGCGGCATCAGTTACCTCGCGCCCTACTCCGTGACGCAGCGCGAATACAAGACGTTTACCATTAATGTTGAAACCGGCGGTAAAGCCCACGGTTTCCAATTCAACCAAGAACTGTTTCCGGCCGACCGATGAACCTCACCCAACTCGTACTGGCCAGCCATAACGCCGGCAAGCTCAAAGAACTCCAGGCCATGCTCGGCGAAGCCGTACAACTGCGCTCGATTGGCGAGTTCAGCCAGGTCGAACCGGAAGAGACCGGCCTGTCGTTCGTCGAGAACGCCATTCTCAAGGCACGCAATGCCGCGCGTATCTCCGGCTTGCCGGCGCTGGCGGATGACTCGGGCCTGGCCGTGGACTTTCTCGGCGGCGCGCCTGGCATTTACTCGGCGCGCTACGCCGACGGCAAGGGCGATGCAGCCAACAATGCCAAGCTGCTCGACGCCCTCAAGGACGTGCCGGACGCGATGCGCGGCGCACAGTTCGTGTGTGTGCTGGCCCTGGTGCGGCATGCAGACGACCCGCTGCCAATCCTGTGCGAAGGCCTGTGGCACGGGCGCATCCTGCATGCCGCCAGCGGTGAGCATGGGTTTGGCTATGACCCGCTGTTCTGGGTGCCGGAGCGCAATGTCTCGAGCGCCGAACTGAGCCCGGCCGACAAGAACCGGATCAGCCACCGCGCCCGCGCAATGGATTTGCTGCGCCAACGCCTGAGCCTGAAATGACCCAAAACACCTCTGCGCAGCCGCTGATCCACGGTGGCGCGCAAACACCTCGGGCGGCGTTGCCCCTGCTGCCGCCCCTGGCGCTGTATATCCACATCCCGTGGTGCGTGCGCAAATGCCCGTATTGCGACTTCAACTCTCACACCGCGAGCAAAGTGCTGCCGGAAGAAGAGTATGTGGACGCCCTGCTGGCCGATCTTGATCAAGACCTGCATGCCGTCTACGGCCGCGAGCTGAGCTCGATCTTCTTCGGCGGCGGTACGCCCAGCCTGTTCAGCGCTGCGGCGCTGGGCCGTCTGCTCAAGGGCGTGGAGTCGCGTATCCCGTTCGCCAGCGATATCGAGATCACCCTGGAAGCCAACCCCGGGACGTTCGAGCAGGAAAAGTTCGTGGCGTATCGCGCGTTGGGGATCAACCGGCTGTCGATCGGTATCCAGAGCTTCCAGCAGGAAAAACTCCAAGCCCTAGGCCGCATCCACAATGGCGATGAAGCCGTACGCGCCGCCGGCATGGCGCGCCAGGCCGGGTTCGACAACTTCAACCTGGACTTGATGCACGGTTTGCCCGATCAGTCGCTGGACGACGCCCTGAGCGACCTGCGCCAGGCTATCGCGCTGAAGCCGACGCACTTGTCCTGGTACCAGTTGACCCTGGAACCCAATACGGTGTTCTGGAACCAGCCGCCAACGCTGCCGGAAGATGACACCCTGTGGGATATCCAGGAAGCCGGCCAGGCGCTGCTCGCCGAACACGGTTACGCGCAATACGAGGTGTCGGCCTACGCCCAACCGGGTCGTGCGGCGCGGCATAACCTGAATTACTGGAGTTTTGGCGACTTCATCGGTATCGGTGCCGGCGCCCATGGCAAGCTCAGCCACCCCGACGGACGCATTGTGCGCACCTGGAAAACGCGGGCGCCAAAGGACTACCTCAACCCGGCCAAAAGCTTCCAGGCCGGCGCGAAAGAACTGACCAACGAAGAGCTGCCGTTCGAGTTCCTGATGAACGCTTTGCGCCTGACCGAGGGCGTCGAAGCCAGGCTCTACACCGAGCGTACGGGTCTCGATCTGGCGACCCTTGACGAAGGCCGTCGCGAGGCAGAACAAAGTGGCCTGATGCAGGTCGAACCCTCACGCCTGGCGGCGACCGACCGCGGGCAACTCTTTCTCAATGACCTGCTGCAGACGTTTTTGAGCTGACGCTCTTTAAGGAAATCGAATGGATTTGGTACTCGACCTGCTCGCCACCGTATCCCGCTGGAGCCGCAGCAACCTGTCGGAAATCTCCCTGGCCCTCGTCGGCTGCTTGCTGGTGTTGTTCGGTGCCGACATCAAGGGCTGGGTCGAAGCGCGCCTGGGCAGCATCGCCGGCGCCTTGCGCGTACCGTTGATGGCCCTGCTGTGCATGATCGGCAGCGGCGCGGCGCTGATCTACGCCACGCCGTGGATTGTGCGGGGGTTGAGCCAGTTCAATAACTACAGTTTGGCGCCGGTTTTGGTGGTGGTGCTGGTGTTGATTGGCGTGGTTGCCGACCGCCGCTGATTCCAAACCCAGCACAAAACCACTGTGGGAGCTGGCTTGCCTGCGATGCAGACACCTCGGTGTATCAGTGACACCCAGGTGATGCTATCGCAGGCAAGCCAGCTCCCACATTGGATTGCATTCCAGGTCAGGAACGGGTCACGCCAGCTTCTCGAACTTCAAATCCCAAACCCCATGCCCCAACCGCTCGCCGCGACGTTCGAACTTTGTGATCGGGCGTTCGGCCGGGCGCGGCACGCATTTGCCGTCTTCGGCCAGGTTGCGGTAGCCAGGGGCGACGTTCATCACTTCCAGCATGTATTCGGCGTACGGTTCCCAGTCGGTGGCCATGTGCAGGATGCCACCCACCTTGAGCTTGCTGCGCACCAGTTCGGCAAAGGAGGCCTGGACGATGCGGCGCTTGTGGTGGCGGGCCTTGTGCCAGGGATCGGGGAAGAACAGCATCAGGCGGTCGAGGCTGTTATCGGCGATGCAGCGGTTGAGCACTTCGATCGCGTCGCAGTCATAAACCCGCAGGTTGGTCAGGCCTTGGGTCAGCACGCCATTGAGCAGCGCACCGACACCGGGGCGGTGCACTTCCACACCGATGAAGTCCTGGTCCGGCGAAGCGGCGGCCATTTCCAGCAGGGAGTGGCCCATGCCGAAACCGATTTCCAGGGAACGCGGGGCCGAACGGCCGAAGACCTGGTCGTAGTCCACCGGCGCGTCGGCCAGGGGCAGCACGAACAGCGGCGTACCTTGCTCCAGGCCCTTTTGCTGGCCTTCGGTCATGCGACCGGCGCGCATCACAAAGCTCTTGATGCGGCGGTGCTTGGACTCGTCGCCTGCTTCCAGGGTGTTCGGCGTTTCGTTTGATTCAGTCATCAATGGCTCTTACTTGATCAGACCATCCAGCGGCGAAGAGGCGCTGGCGTAAAGTTTTTTCGGCATGCGCCCGGCTAGGTAGGCCAGGCGGCCCGCGACGATGGCGTGTTGCATGGCTTCGGCCATCATGATCGGTTGTTGGGCATGGGCGATGGCCGAGTTCATCAGCACCGCGTCGCAGCCCAGTTCCATGGCGATTGTGGCGTCGGAGGCAGTGCCTACGCCCGCATCCACCAGCACCGGGATCTTGGCTTCTTCGAGGATGATCTGCAGGTTGTACGGATTGCAGATGCCCAGGCCGGAACCGATCAGGCCGGCCAACGGCATCACCGCGATGCAGCCGATTTCCGCCAGTTGGCGCGCGATGATCGGGTCATCGCTGGTATAGACCATTACCTCAAAACCTTCCTTGACCAGGGTTTCGGCGGCCTTGAGGGTTTCGATCACGTTGGGGAACAGGGTTTTCTGGTCGGCCAGCACTTCCAGCTTTACCAGGTTGTGGCCGTCGAGCAGTTCACGGGCCAGGCGGCAGGTGCGCACGGCTTCGATGGCGTCGTAGCAACCGGCGGTATTCGGCAGGAAGGTATAGCGGTTTGGCGACAGGACTTCGAGCAGGTTGGGCTCGCCCTCGATCTGGCCGAGGTTGGTGCGGCGCACGGCGAAGGTGACGATCTCGGCACCCGAGGCTTCGATGGCCAGGCGGGTTTCTTCCATGTCGCGGTATTTGCCGGTGCCGACCAGCAGACGGGACTGGTAGGTACGACCGGCCAGGACGAAGGGCTTGTCGCTACGAACGATGCTCATGGGAAATCCTCGAATTGGGGTGAGGTTCTGCAGAATTCGGGCAGGCGACTAGCCGCCGCCAATGGCGTGGACCACTTCGACCTGGTCACCGTCGCTGAGCGCGGTGCCTTCGTGCTGGCTGCGCGGGACGATATCCAGGTTGAGTTCCACTGCGACGCGACGCCCGGTCAAATCCAGGCGGGCCAGCAGGGCCGCAACGGTGTCACCGTCGGGCAGTTCAAGGGGTTCGCCGTTCAACTGAATGCGCATGCCACGGGCCGCCATCGTTTTTAGGGGCCCGCATTCTAGCTTGATCACGGTTGATGACCCAAGCCCCTTGGTCAGGCAGCCTGCAGGCGCCATGCCGCAAGGCCGAGGAAGAACCAGCCGAGCAGGAACGCCAGCCCGCCAAACGGCGTGATGATCCCGAGCTTGCTGATCCCGGTCATGGTCAACACGTACAAGCTGCCGGAGAACAACAGGATACCGACCGCAAACGATAGACCTGCCCAGGTCACCAGGCGACCGGGAATATGTGCCGCCAGCAACGCCACGCCAAACAGCGCCAGGGCATGCACCAGTTGGTAAGTCACGCCGGTGTGGAAGATCGCCAGGTACTCGGCGCTCAGGCGGTTTTTCAGGCCGTGGGCGGCGAAGGCGCCAAGGGCGACACCGGTAAAGCCAAAAAAGGCAGCCAGCATCAGAAAGCTACGCAGCATGAGGAACTCCGGTCAGACTCATGGGACAGGGTCTGTATAATGGCCCGCTCAACGGGTTCGGCCAAGCCATCTCTATGCTGCGTCTCCTCTTCAAACGTTTTCTCAATGTCGTGAAATGGTTTGCCATCGGCAGTGTACTGCTGGTGCTGCTGTTTCGCGTCGTCCCGCCGCCTTTCACCGCGCTGATGGTGGAGCGCAAGGTCGAGTCCTGGTTCGACGGCGAGCCCATTGACCTGCAACGCGACTGGGTGTCCTGGGACGAGATTTCCGATGACCTCAAACTGGCGGTGATGGCCGGTGAAGACCAGCGCTTCCCGCAGCATTGGGGCTTTGATTTCGGCGCGATCCAGGCGGCGATCCTGCACAACGAGCGCGGCGGCTCGATTCGCGGCGCCAGTACATTGAGCCAGCAGGTGTCGAAGAACCTGTTCCTGTGGGCCGGCCGCAGTTATCTGCGCAAGGGCCTCGAGGCCTGGTTCACCGGGTTGATCGAGGTGTTGTGGCCCAAGCAGCGGATTCTTGAGGTGTACCTCAACAGCGTCGAATGGGATGACGGGGTGTTTGGCGCAGAGGCCGCGGCCCGGCATCACTTTGGGGTGAGTGCCAAGGGGCTTTCGCGGCAGCAGGCCAGTTATCTGGCCGCCGTGTTGCCCAACCCAAGAGTGTGGAGTGCCAGCCATCCGACGGCCTATGTGGCAAGGCGAGCGGCGTGGATTCGCCAGCAGATGAGCCAGCTCGGCGGCGATGGCTACCTGCTGGAGCTGAACAATGCCCGCAAGGCACCCTGGTCCGACTGACACAACGAGGTTCCTGTGGGAGCTGGCTTGCCTGCGATAGCGGTGGGTCAGTCAGCAGGTGCCTGGCTGACACGACGTCATCGCAGGCAAGCCAGCTCCCACATTGAACCGCGTCAGGCTTGATACTTTCCGAGCGCAAACAAAATGCCCCGATCTTTCGATCGGGGCATTTTTGTCTCTTCGCTTTATATTAAGCAGCGATCGACAGTTTCAGCTTGTTCATCGCGCTTTTCTCAAGCTGACGAATCCGCTCGGCCGACACGTTGTACTTCTGTGCCAGGTCGTGCAGCGTGGCTTTTTCTTCCGCCAGCCAGCGCTGGTAGAGGATGTCACGGCTGCGGTCGTCCAGCACTTCCAGCGCTTCGTGCAGGTTGTGATTGGAGTTGTCGCTCCAGTCGGCGTCTTCCAGTTGACGCGCCGGGTCGTACCGGTGGTCTTCCAGGTAGTTGGCCGGCGATTGGAAGGCGCTGTCGTCGTCCGCTTCAGCGGCCGGGTCGAAGGCCATGTCATGGCCGGTCAGGCGGCTTTCCATCTCGCGCACTTCACGGGGCTCCACGCCGAGGCTTTCGGCCACGCGGTGGACTTCCTCGTTGTTCAGCCACGCCAGGCGTTTCTTCTGGCTGCGCAGGTTGAAGAACAACTTGCGCTGGGCCTTGGTGGTCGCCACTTTCACGATGCGCCAGTTGCGCAGGATGAACTCGTGGATTTCCGCCTTGATCCAGTGCACGGCAAACGACACCAGGCGCACACCCATCTCAGGATTGAAGCGTTTCACAGCCTTCATCAGGCCGACGTTGCCTTCCTGGATCAGGTCAGCCTGGGCCAGGCCGTAGCCACTATAGCTACGGGCGATATGTACGACAAAACGCAGGTGGGCGAGCACCATCTGCCGAGCCGCCCCCAAATCCTGCTCATAGTAGAGACTCTCGGCCAGTTCACGCTCCTGCTCGGGCGTCAGCAATGGAATGCTGTTGACCGTGTGCACATAGGCTTCCAGGTTCGCACCCGGCACCAGGGCATAAGCAGGTTGCAAAGAAGTGGTCATACGAAAAAACCTCCGACTCACATAACTCGTGCAGTTCAGCACTGCGAAAATTGACCGGGAACCGTAGGACAAGTTCCCTATACCACCAATACGGCCAATACAAACAAAACAGGATTAATCCGACATTAATTACTTCGGCGCCAGCTCACGCAAATGCCGTGCGACCGCAATCCAGGCACCGATATACCCCAACAATACCGCGCCAAGCAAGAGGCTCAAACCATCGCCAACCGGCACGCCGGCCAGCGCGAAATCGCTGCCGTAGAGCCCGGCAAGCCCGACCACCGCGTCATTCAGCCAATCAAGGCCAAACGCCAGCACGCCCCAGGACAAAATCCCGGCACCGAAGCCATAAAGCGCGCCCATGTACAGAAAAGGACGACGCACATAGCTGTCTGTGCCGCCGACCAGTTTAATCACTTCTATCTCGGTGCGACGGTTTTCAATATGAAGACGAATGGTATTACCTATCACCAAAAGTAATGCAGACACCAACAGCACCGTCAAACCGAACACAAAGCGGTCGCCCAGCTTGAGGATCGCCGCCAGTCGCTCTACCCAGACTAGATCAAGTTGGGCTTGTTGCACCTTGGGCAGCTCTGCGAGTTTTTGTCGCAGGGCTTCCAGGGCGGTCTTGTCGACTTCGTTCGGCGTCACCAGCACCACGCCTGGCAGGGGGTTCTGCGGCAGCTCTTTAAGTGCCTCGCCCAGGCCGGACTGCTGCTGGAACTCCTCAAGGGCCTGGTCGCGGCTGACGTACTCGGCATCCGCCACGCCCGGCATGTTCTTGATCTCGTCGCGCAGCGCTTCGCCTTGCTGGGTGCTGGCATCCAGGTTCAGGTACAGCG
Source organism: Pseudomonas cedrina subsp. cedrina (assembly GCF_001983175.1). Classification (GTDB taxonomy): domain Bacteria; phylum Pseudomonadota; class Gammaproteobacteria; order Pseudomonadales; family Pseudomonadaceae; genus Aquipseudomonas; species Aquipseudomonas cedrina. The sequence continues at coordinate 22,435 of NZ_MNPW01000010.1, read as the reverse complement.
AAATCTGCGCCGCGCGCTGCCAGGAACCGCCCAGGCGCTCGACATTATTGAGCAACAGCGACAAGCCCATCGGCAGGCTCAAGGCCACGGCCATCACCAGGCAGGTAAAAAAGCTACCGATCGGTTGCTTGCCCAGGCGGCGCAGGCTGTCGAGCAGGCTGGCACGATGGCTTTCGATCCAGGCGCGCAGCAAGGTGCTGAAATCCGGGCCGTCGTCATCGTGATCGTGTTTTTTCTTCTTCGGTTGCGGATCGGCCGGTTTCGGCGCCACGCGTTCGGAGACTTTAGGGCTGCGTGTGGCACTCATACGCCGGCCTCCCCGTCACCGATCAGGCGGCCGCGTTGCAGGGTCAGCATGCGATGGCGCATGCGCGCGATCAGCGCCAGGTCGTGACTGGCGATCAGCACGCTGGTGCCCAAGCGGTTGATGTCTTCGAACACGCCCATGATCTCGGCGGCCAGGCGCGGGTCGAGGTTGCCGGTGGGTTCGTCCGCCAGCAGCAGCGCTGGGCGGTGGACGATAGCGCGGGCAATGCCGACGCGCTGTTGCTGGCCGGTGGAGAGGTCGCCGGGGTAGAGGTCGGTCTTGTCCGACAGCGCCACGCGCTCCAGGGCCGAGTCCACGCGTTTGACGATCTCGGCCTTGGACAGCCCGAGAATCTGCAATGGCAACGCAATGTTATTGAACACCGTGCGATCGAACAGCAACTGGTGATTCTGGAACACCACGCCGATCTGCCGGCGCAGGAACGGGATCTGCGCATTGCTGATGGTGGCCAGGTCCTGGCCCGCCAGCAGCAACTTGCCGGTGGTCGGGCGTTCCATGGCCAGCAGCAGCCGCAACAGGGTGCTTTTGCCGGCGCCGGAGTGACCGGTGACAAACAAGAATTCGCCGCGACGCACTCGAAAGCTCAGCTCATGCAAGCCCACATGCCCGTTGGCGTAGCGTTTACCGACCTGTTCGAATCGAATCATGAACGCTCCCGCTCGGCAAACAGTGCCTGTACAAAGGGTTCGGCTTCAAAGGTGCGCAGGTCGTCGATGCCTTCGCCGACACCGATATAACGAATCGGCAACCCGAACTGTTTCGCCAGGGCGAAGATCACACCGCCCTTGGCCGTGCCGTCGAGCTTGGTCAACGCCAGGCCGGTGAGTTGTACCGTCTGGTTGAATTGCTTGGCCTGGCTGATGGCGTTCTGGCCGGTGCCGGCATCCAGCACCAGCAGCACTTCGTGCGGGGCATCGGCGTCGAGCTTGCCGATCACGCGACGCACTTTCTTCAGCTCTTCCATCAGGTTGTCTTTGGTATGCAGGCGACCGGCGGTATCGGCGATCAGCACGTCGATATTGCGCGCCTTGGCGGCTTGCACGGCATCGAAGATCACCGAGGCGGAATCCGCGCCGGTGTGCTGGGCGATGACCGGGATCTTGTTGCGCTCGCCCCAGACCTGCAACTGCTCGACCGCTGCGGCCCGGAAGGTGTCGCCGGCGGCCAGCATGACTTTCTTGCCTTCGGACTGCAGCTTCTTGGCCAGCTTGCCGATGGTGGTGGTCTTGCCGGCGCCGTTGACGCCGACCACCAGGATCACGAATGGCTTGTTCGGGGTAATCACCAGCGGCGCTTCGACCGGCTTGAGCATGGCGGCCAACTCGGCCTGCAGGGATTTGTACAGGGCGTCGGCGTCGGTCAGTTGCTTGCGCGCGACCTTCTGGGTGAGGCTCTGGAGGATCACGGCGGTGGCTTCGACGCCCACGTCGGCGGTGAGCAGGCGGGTTTCGATGTCTTCCAGCAATTCGTCATCGATGACTTTCTTGCCCAGGAACAGGCTGGCCATGCCTTCGCCAATACTGGCGCTGGTCTTGCTCAGGCCTTGCTTGAGGCGGGCGAAGAAGCCGGTTTTGCTGGTTTCGGCAGCCGCGGCGACAGGTTCGGGCTCGATGACGGCGGGAGCGGCTGACTCGACAACAACATCGACCGGCTCGACCACTGCGGGAATCGGCGGCGCCACCTGTTCGGCCTGCAGGTCCTCAACGAAGGCGACAGGCTCTTCAGCCACCGGCAGTTCCGGCCACGGCTGGTGCTCCGGCTCCGGCTCGGGAGCTGCCTCGACGAGCGGCTGCAATACCGGTTCGGCCATTGGCAACACCACCGGTGCCGGGGTTTCGGCAACCGGTTCGGCTTCTATTACGGGCTCTGCCGCAACCTGTTCAACAGGCGGCTCGGGCTGAACCTGCGGCTGTTCGTCGACGGTTTCCTGCGGCTTTTTGCGCAGCCATCCGAACAGGCCTTTTTTCTCGCCAGCCGCAGCTGGGGTCTTCTTGTCGTCGTTGGAACCAAACATGGAGACGGCTATCTCAAGGTAGCGACGCGCCGAGGGGCGCTTCGGTAAATAAAATTCGATGCGTAACAGACTGTTTTAAAGCCCGCTCGTTCATGCGCAACATTTTGAAGGCCAAAATAGGGCCTCAACAAGACCGCCGCAGTGGCCGTCCTTAAGTCGGACCAGTATCCTAGCACCTCCTCGCCCGCCGACGCTAAGACCAAGCGGGCAGCCCAACAGGTTAAAAAACGAATGAATGCTCTAGCCCGCCGCGCCGCAGGCCTGCTGCTCAGCACAGTTTGTCTGCCCCTTTCAGCTTTGGCTGCCGACCCACAACCCACCCATGAATTCACCCTCGACAACGGCCTCAAGGTCGTCGTGCGCGAAGACCATCGCGCGCCGGTGGTGGTGTCCCAGGTCTGGTACAAGGTCGGTTCGAGCTACGAAACCCCGGGCCAGACCGGTCTATCCCACGCTCTGGAACACATGATGTTCAAGGGCAGCGCCAAGGTTGGCCCAGGCGAAGCCTCGCTGATCCTGCGCGATCTGGGCGCCGAAGAGAACGCATTCACCAGCGACGACTACACCGCCTATTATCAGGTGCTGGCCCGCGACCGCCTGGGCGTGGCCTTCGAGCTTGAAGCCGACCGCATGGCCAGCCTGCGCCTGCCGGCCGACGAGTTCAGCCGCGAGATCGAGGTGATCAAGGAAGAGCGCCGCCTGCGCACCGACGACAACCCGATGTCCAAGGCCTATGAGCGCTTCAAGGCCATGGCCTTCCCGGCCAGCGGCTATCACACGCCGACCATCGGCTGGATGGCCGACCTGGACCGCATGAAAGTCGAAGAGCTGCGCCACTGGTACCAATCCTGGTACGTGCCGAACAACGCCACCCTGGTGGTGGTCGGCGACGTCACCCCGGACGAGGTGAAAAACCTGGCCCAGCGCTACTTTGGCCCGATCCCCAAGCGTGATGTACCGCCGGCCAAGATCCCGATGGAGCTGGCCGAACCCGGCCAGCGCCAGCTGACGATGCATGTGCAGACCCAACTGCCGAGCGTGATCCTGGGCTTTAACGTACCGGGCCTGGCCACCGCCGAAGACAAACGCTCGGTGCAGGCCCTGCGCCTGATCTCGGCCTTGTTGGACGGCGGTTACAGCGCGCGTATCTCCGAGCAACTGGAGCGCGGTGAAGAGCTGGTCTCCGCCGCTTCGACCAACTACGACGCCTACACCCGTGGCGATACGCTGTTCATGCTCACCGCCACCCCCAACCAGCAAAAGAAGAAAACCGTCGCCCAAGCCGAAGCCGGCCTGTGGCGCCTGCTGGATGAGTTGAAAGCCAAGCCGCCGACCGCCGAAGAACTGGAACGCATCCGCGCCCAGGTCATTGCCGGCCTGGTCTACCAGCGTGATTCCATCACCAGCCAGGCCACGGCCATCGGCTCGCTGGAAACCGTCGGCCTGTCCTGGAAACTGATGGACACCGAACTGGCTGACCTGCAAAGCGTGACGCCGGAAGATATCCAGAAAGCCGCACGCACCTATTTCACCCGCGAACGTCTCAGCGTCGCCCATGTATTGCCTCAGGAGACCGCTCATGAGTGATCGCAAAAGCAGCCGCCTGATCTTCCCCGGCCTGATCGTTGTCACCTTGATCGCTGCCAGTGCCGTGTATTTCCTGCGCCCGAGCGAATCAGTGGCCAGTACGGCGCTGGAAAAAGCCGAGTCGAGCAACACGCTGCAGTCCCTGGCGGAGCTGGACGGCAAGGCGCCGACCAACCGCAAGCTCGATGTACAAACCTGGACCACCGCCGAAGGCGCCAAGGTGCTGTTCGTCGAAGCCCATGAGTTGCCGATGTTTGACGTGCGCATCCTGTTCGCCGCCGGCAGCAGCCAGGACGGCAATGTACCGGGCCTGGCGTTGATGACCAACGCCATGCTCAACGAAGGCGTGCCGGGCAAGGACGTCAGCCAGATCGCCCGTGACTTCGAGGGCCTGGGCGCGGACTTCGGCAACGGCGCTTACCGCGACATGGCGCTGGTTTCCCTGCGCAGCCTCAGCGACAGCGATAAACGCGACGCCGCCCTGAAGCTGTTTGATCAGGTGATCGGCAAGCCGACCTTCCCCGCCGACTCCCTGGCACGAATCAAAAATCAGATCCTGGCCGGTTTCGAGTACCAGAAGCAGAACCCCGCCAAGCTGGCGAGCCTTGAGCTGTTCAAGCGCCTGTACGGTGATCATCCTTACGCGCACCCGAGCGAAGGCACGCCGCAGAGCGTTCCGAAGATTACCCTGGCACAGCTGCAGGCCTTCCACGCCAAGGCTTATGCCGCGGGCAACGCGGTGATTGCCGTAGTGGGCGACCTGACCCGCGCCGAGGCCGAGGCCATGACCGCCAAGGTCTCTGCCTCGCTGCCCAAAGGCCCGGCCCTGGCGAAGATCGCACCGCCGACGGAGCCCAAGGCTGGCCTGAGCCATATCGAGTTCCCGTCCAAGCAGACGCATCTGTTGTTCGCACAACTGGGTATCGACCGCGCCGACCCGGACTACGCAGCCTTGTCCCTGGGCAACCAGATCCTCGGCGGCGGCGGTTTCGGCACCCGCCTGATGAGCGAAGTGCGCGAAAAACGCGGCCTGACCTACGGCGTGTACTCCGGGTTTTCACCGATGCAGGTGCGCGGCCCGTTCATGATCAATCTGCAGACCCGCGCCGAAATGAGCGGCGGCACCCTGCGCCTGGTCGAGGATGTCGTGGCCGACTACCTCAAGACCGGCCCGACGCAGAAGGAGCTGGATGACGCCAAGCGCGAGCTGGCCGGCAGCTTCCCGCTGTCTACCGCGAGCAACGCCGATATCGTCGGGCAGCTGGGCGCGATGGGTTTCTATAACCTGCCGCTGAGCTATCTGGAAGATTTCATGAAACAATCCCAGGCCCTGACCGTAGAGCAGGTCAAGGCGGCAATGAACAAACACTTGAGCGCCGACAAGATGGTCATCGTGACCGCCGGCCCGACGATTGCGCAAAAGCCACTACCGCCCCCCACTGATAAACCCGCCGAGCAGCCGCTCGGGGTTCCGGAGCATTAATGGCCAGTTCATCTCGCCCGAAAAAACCTGTCCACAACGTGCATAACGGTGTGGGCCAACTGCGCATCATTGGCGGCGAATGGGGCAGCCGCAAGCTGAGCTTCCCCGACGTCGTAGGCCTGCGCCCGACGCCGGACCGCGTGCGCGAAACCCTGTTCAACTGGCTCGCGCCGTACATCGCCGGCGCCAAGGTGCTGGACCCGTTCGCCGGCAGCGGCGCTTTGTTCCTGGAAGCGCTGTCCCGTGGCGCATCCCAGGCCCAGGCGCTGGATGCGAGCAATGTCGCCGTCTCGAGCCTCAAGGAACACCTGGGCACTTTGCGTTGCACCAACGGCCAGGTGCAAACCGCCGACGCGCTGCGCTACCTGGAAACCCAGGCGGCCAGCGAGTACGACGTGGTGTTCCTTGACCCGCCGTTCAACCAGAACCTGCTGCCCGCCGTTTGCACGCTGCTGGAAGAGCGCCAATGGCTGGCGCCGGATGCATGGATCTACACTGAAAGCGAGACGGCACCGTCTACGCTGGGCTTGCCGGGCGCATGGCGCCTGCATAGGGAGCAGAAGTCCGGGCGGGTGTATTACGCGCTGTGGCATCGAAACATCGCCTGACCTGTAGTGAGCGGGCTCGTCCCGCGCTGGGTGGCGTAGCCGCCCCAAAACCAGGCGCCTGAGTGTTGTCTGGAAGAATGCGTTGGCCGGATTAGGGCGGCTTCGCCCCCCAGCGCGGGGCAAGCCCGCTCACTACAGAGATATCCATGAAGTCTTTTGCTGAGAAATTCACCCCCGCCTTCGGCCTCGGCAACCCTCACCTGCAAACCTTGTGGGGGCCGCTGTGGCGCCCCACTACGCATATCGAACGCCAACGCGAACGCCTGTGGCTGGAAGACGGCGACTTCCTCGACCTCGATTGGCACGGCCCCCACGACGCGCATGCGCCTTTGGTGCTGGTACTGCACGGGCTGACCGGTTCCTCCAACTCGCCTTACGTAGCCGGCCTGCAAAAAGCCCTCGCCACTCAAGGCTGGGCGAGCGCGGCGCTCAACTGGCGCGGGTGCTCGGGGGAGCCAAACCTGCTGGCCCGCAGTTATCACTCCGGCGCCAGCGAAGACCTGGCGGCTGCGATTGCCCATCTGCGGGCCAAGCGACCGTTGGCGCCGCTGTATGCGGTGGGCTATTCGCTGGGCGGCAATGTGCTGCTCAAGCATCTGGGCGAAACCGGCGAGACCTCGGGGCTGCAAGGCGCGGCGGCGGTGTCGGTGCCGTTTCGTCTGGACCAGTGCGCGGACCGCATTGGCCTCGGTTTCTCGCGGGTTTATCAGAAACACTTCATGCGTGAAATGCTGGCGTACATCCGGGTCAAGCAAAGCCGGTTTCTACAGGATGGCCAGGCAGACGGGCTTAAAACCCTGGAAGCCTTGGGCTCGCTGGAGAAGATGCGCACGTTCTGGGATTTTGATGGCCGGGTGACTGCGCCACTGCATGGTTTCTTGAGTGCCGAGGACTACTACCGCCGCGCGTCGAGCCGCTATTACCTAGGTGGTATCCGCACGCCGACGCTGATCATCCACGCGGCTGATGATCCGTTTGTGTTTGCTCATAGCCTGCCCGAGGCGAGTGAGCTGTCGGAGTGCACTGAGTTCGAGTTGCTGGCCAAGGGTGGGCACGTGGGCTTTGTCGACGGGTCAATCAAGCGCCCGAGTTACTACCTTGAGCGCCGCATCCCCCAGTGGTTACTGGCACAACACGGTTAACAATGTGGGAGCTGGCTTGCCTGCGATAGCATCACCTCGGTATTACTGATACACCGAGGTGTCTGCATCGCAGGCAAGCCAGCTCCCACATTTGATTGGGTTTTCAGTCCGATATTCAGTCGCCAGTCGCGATTGCCCGATGTGGATCATTAATCCACTCACTCCACGACCCCGCATACAACTTGCCCAACGGATACCCCGCCAAACTCAGGGCGAACAAGTTGTGGCATGCCGTCACCCCCGAACCGCAGTAGGCCACCAATTCCTCCGCCGAGCGGTCCTGCAGTTGGGCGGCGAAGCGCTGCTTGAGCTGCTCTGCCGGCAGAAAGCGGCCGTCACTGCCCAGGTTTTCATTGAACGCCGCACATTGAGCACCGGGGATATGCCCGGCAATCGGGTCAATGGGCTCCACTTCGCCGCGAAAACGCGGCTGGGCGCGTGCATCGATCAGCGTCAACCCCGGCTGGCCCAGGCGTTTTTGCAGGTGTTCGGCATCCAGAAGCAGGCCATTGTCCGGCGTACCGGCGAAGGTCCCAGGCTCAACGACCGGCGCATCCAGGCTCAGCGGGAAGCCCGCGGCATACCAAGCCTTGAGCCCACCATCGAGAATGAACACACCATCACGCTTGCCCAGCCAGGCCAGCAACCACCAGGCCCTTGCGGCATAAGCGCCAGGGCCGTCGTCATACAGCACCACCTCGGTATCGGCGTTGATGCCCCAGGCCCGCAACTGCCCAACCAACGTATCCGCCGCCGGCAACGGATGGCGCCCGGTCACACCCTTGATCACCGGCCCACTGAGGTGGCGCTCAAGGTCAGCGTACTGCGCGCCCTCGATATGCCCTTCGGCATAGCTGCAGCGCCCATAATCCGGGTCTTCCAGGGCAAAACGGCAATCCAGGATCACCACCCCGCCCGCCTTCTGGCGCTCGGCCAGTTGCTGGGGGCTGATCAGTTGGGCAAGCGGCATGACGGACTCCTATGAACAGATTCGGGGAAAGGTCCTACTTCACTTCTTCCAATGCCTGATTCAACGGCACGTAAAATTCTTTGAACAATGCGTCCACCGCTTCTTTGGCCCGGGGCGTGACAAACCCGGCCTCCAGCACCAGCACCTGGTAGACCCCGCGCTTGATCGCCTCGGCGCTCAAATGCGTGGAGTTTTCATTGGTGGTGCACAAGAACCGTACCCAGGAGGTGAGGATAATCCAGGCATTGAGGGTCAGGGCCTCGGTTTGCACCGGGTCCATGTCGAGGATGCCCGCATCCACAAACCCTTGGTAGATCGCGCCACCCTGGGTCAGGCAGCGCTGGGCAAAGCGTCGATAGCCGGTGGCCAGCTCCGGGTCGCTTTCCAGCAGATGTTCAAGGTCGCGGTGCAGGAAGCGGTAGCGCCACATGCCGGCCAGCACGGCCTGCAGATAGAAGCGCTTGTCTTCGACGGTGACCGCTCGGCCCTGCGGCGGGCGCAGGAAGGTGTCCACCAGGGCTTCGTATTCGCGAAACAGCACGGCGATGATCGCCTGCTTGTTGGGGAAGTGGTAGTACAGGTTGCCCGGCGAAATTTCCATGTGGGCGGCAATGTGGTTGGTGCTCACGCTGCGCTCGCCCTGCTGGTTAAACAGCTCCAGGCTGGTTTGCACAATGCGCTCGCTGGTCTTTACTCGTGGTGCCATAGGGGATCAGCTTCTGTACACGTGATGGAACATCTTACGGCCTATTCTTGTAGGGATAAATCCGCAGGCAGATGTAATGACATTTGACAAATTAGAGTAATGACTCTAAAAACCCAGGCAGACCTATAACAATCGGGAACGCCGCCATGTCTGCCAACGTTGCCTACCTGCAAGATGCCCAGGCGCTGGATCACCTCCAGGACCTGTTCGACACCCAACGTCGCGCCTACGCCGCCAACCCGATGCCGCCGGCCGCTCAGCGCCAGCAATGGCTCAAGGCCCTGCGCGATTTGCTCAGCGACGAGCGCCAGGCGCTGATCCACGCGATCAGCCAGGACTTCAGCCACCGCAGCGCCGATGAGACCCTGTTCGCTGAACTCATGCCCAGCCTGCATGGCATTCACTATGCCGGCAAACACCTCAAGGGCTGGATGAAACCTTCCCGGCGAGCGGTAGGCATCGCCTTCCAACCCGCTTCGGCCAAAGTCATCTACCAGCCCTTGGGCGTGGTTGGCGTGATCGTGCCCTGGAATTATCCGCTGTACCTGGCCATTGGCCCGCTGGTCGGCGCGCTGGCGGCGGGCAACCGGGTGATGCTCAAGCTCAGCGAATCCACCCCCGCCACCGGCGAGCTGCTCAAGGCGCTGTTGGCGAAAATTTTCCCCCAAGACCTGGTGTGCGTGGTGCTCGGTGAAGCCGACGTCGGCATGGCCTTTTCCAGGTTGCCCTTCGACCACCTGCTGTTTACCGGCGCCACCAGCATTGGCAAGCAGGTGATGCGTGCCGCGGCCGAACACCTCACGCCGGTCACCCTGGAATTGGGCGGCAAGTCGCCCGCCATTGTGTCCGCCGATGTTCCGCTCAAGGACGCCGCCGAGCGCATCGCCTTCGGTAAAGCCTTGAACGCTGGCCAGACCTGCGTGGCACCGGACTACGTGCTGGTGCCGCAAGAGCGTGTCGATGGCTTCGTCGAGGCTTACTCCAAGGCTGTTCGCGGGTTTTATCCGACCCTGGCCGACAATCCGGACTACACCGCCATCATCAACGAACGCCAACTTACTCGGCTCAATGCCTACATCAAGGACGCCACGGACAAAGGCGCCACCTTGATTCCACTGTACGAGCAGGGCCAGGCACGGCGCATGGCTCACAGCCTGTTGCTGAATGTCAGCGACGACATGACCGTGATGCAGGACGAAATCTTCGGCCCGGTGCTGCCGATCGTGCCCTATCGCGGCATCGACCAGGCTTTTGCCTACATCAACCAACGACCGCGCCCGCTGGCCCTGTATTACTTCGGCTACGACAAGGGCGAGCAAAACCGCGTGCTCCACGAAACCCATTCCGGTGGCGTGTGCCTGAACGACACCTTGCTGCACGTGGCTCAGGACGATATGCCATTCGGCGGCATCGGCCCGTCGGGCATGGGCCACTACCACGGCCATGAAGGTTTCCTGACCTTCAGCAAAGCCAAGGGCGTGCTGGTGAAACAACGCCTGAACGCGGCGAAACTGATCTACCCGCCCTACGGCACATCCATACAGAAGCTGATCCAGAAACTGTTCGTGCGCTGAAACCGCCACCACGGGATAACAATAACAATGAACCCCAGCCTGACTGAAGCACCCACACTGTCGCGCCGCGGCGTCCTGAAAATAGGCCTGTGCGCCAGCGCCTTCCTGGCCACCGCCGGGCTTGGCGCCAGCCTCAGCGGCTGCTCCAGCAGCACCCCGGCGAGCGGCTTTGCCTTGTTGCGCAGCAGTGACCTGCCGTTCCTGCGCGCAGTGATCCCGGTATTGCTCGAAGGCGTGGCCAGCGCCCAGGACGTCGCCAGCGGGATTGAAGACACGCTTAAAAAGCTCGACTTCAGCCTGCAACGCCTGTCCCCGGAAATGTTCAAGCTCACCCAGCAGTTGTTCGATGTGCTCGGCATGGGCATCACCCGTGGGCCGCTGACCGGGATCTGGGGCAGTTGGGAAAACGCCAGCAGCGAGCAGATTCGAAACTTCCTGCACCGCTGGGAAAACAGCTACCTGAACCTGCTGCGCATGGGCCAGGGCTCGCTGCTCAAGCTGGTGATCATGGCCTGGTACTTCCAGCCGGCGGCGTGGGCCCATTGCGGCTACCCCGGGCCGCCGAAAATCTAGCCTTGATAACCCGATCCAATGTGGGAGCTGGCTTGCCTGCGATAGCGGTCTGCCTGCTGATGAATGCATCGCTGATTCACCGCTATCGCAGGCAAGCCAGCTCCCACATTGATTGCAACTTCGTACAAAAATAAGAGTGCACTCCTATGCCCGTACCCGATCTGTTCCGCGACGGCATGGCCCGTGGCTGGAAAACCCACAATGGCGCCGCCCTCGACAACGACCTGACCCTGGAAGCCGATGTGGTCATTATCGGCAGCGGCGCGGGCGGCGGCACCACCGCTGAAATTCTCAGTGCAGCGGGCTATAAAGTGCTGCTGATCGAAGAAGGCCCGCTCAAGACCAGCAGTGATTTCAAGCTGCTCGAAGACGAGGCCTACACCAGCCTGTACCAGGAAGGTATCGGCCGCATGAGCAAGGACGGCGCGATTACCATCCTGCAGGGCCGAGCGGTGGGCGGCACTACGTTGATCAACTGGACGTCGAGCTTTCGCACCCCGGACGCCACCCTCGCCCACTGGGCCAGCGAATACGCGGTAAAGGGGCACAGCAGCACGGAAATGGCGCCCTGGTTCGAAAAAATGGAGCAGCGCCTGGGCATCGCGCCCTGGGCCCTGCCGCCCAACGCCAATAACGATGTGATCCGCAAAGGCTGCGAAAAGCTCGGTTACAGCTGGCATGTGATCCCGCGCAATGTGCGCGGCTGTTTCAACCTGGGTTATTGCGGCATGGGCTGCCCGGTCAACGCCAAGCAATCGATGCTGGTGACCACCATCCCGTCCACCCTGGAAAACGGCGGTGAACTGCTCTACCTGGCGCGCGCCGAACGCCTCGTCTATAGCGGCGACACCATCAGCCGCCTGGAATGCGTGGCCATGGACAACCTGTGCGTGGCGCCGACCGGCCGCAAGATCATGGTCAAAGCCAAGCATTACGTGCTCTCGGGCGGCGGTATCAACAGCCCCGCGTTGCTGATGCGCTCGAACGCGCCGGACCCGCACTCGCGACTGGGCAAGCGCACCTTCCTGCACCTGGTGAATTTCTCTGCCGGGTTGTTCGATGAGGTCATCAACCCGTTCTACGGCGCGCCGCAATCGATCTATTCCGACCATTTCCAGTGGCAGGACGGCACCACCGGGAAAATGTCATACAAACTGGAGGCCCCGCCCTTGCACCCCGCGTTGGCCAGTACCTTGCTCGGTGGCTACGGCGACCAGAACGCCCTGGATATGAGCCAACTGCCCAATACCCACGCGATGCTGGCGCTGCTGCGCGACGGCTTTCACCCCGACAGCCCGGGCGGCAGCGTGGAGCTGCGCGGCGATGGCACGCCGGTACTCGACTACCCAGTGTCGGACTATGCCTGGGATGGGCTGCGCCGAGCGTTCCAGAGCATGGCCGAGATCCAGTTCGCGGCGGGCGCCAAGTCAGTCAAGCCGCTGCACCATGATGCGCGCTACGTGAAAACCCTGGCCGAAGCGCGCAGCCTGATCGACGGCCTGAACCTGGAACTGCACCGCACCTGCCTGGGCAGCGCCCATGTGATGGGCGGTTGCGCCATGGGCGAAGACCCGAAAAACGCAGTGGCCGACAGCCTCGGTCGCCATCACCAGTTGCGCAACCTGTCGATCCATGACGGCTCGCTCTTCCCCACCAGCATTGGCGCCAACCCCCAATTATCGGTGTATGGAATGTGCGCCCAACTGGCAACGGCATTGGCCGAACGTCTGAAAACGGCATGAAAAAACCTATGATTGGGCTTAAGTATCTACATAAGTCGACTTGGCCGACCGGGGTGGCTGCGATACCATCCGGTTCCCCAACGGACTCCGCCAGGACGACGCGATGAACCGAGTGTTGTACCCAGGAACCTTCGACCCGATTACCAAAGGCCATGGCGATCTGGTCGAACGTGCTTCTCGCTTGTTCGACCATGTGATCATCGCGGTCGCGGCCAGCCCCAAGAAAAACCCGCTGTTTCCCCTGGAACAGCGCGTGGAGCTGGCGCGTGAGGTCACCAAACACCTGCCCAACGTGGAAGTGGTGGGTTTTGCCACGCTGCTGGCGCATTTCGCCAAAGAGCAGAACGCCAATGTGTTCCTGCGCGGCCTGCGCGCGGTGTCGGACTTCGAATACGAATTCCAGCTGGCCAACATGAACCGCCAACTGGCGCCGGACGTCGAAAGCCTGTTCCTTACGCCGTCGGAGCGCTATTCGTTCATTTCCTCGACGTTGGTCCGCGAAATTGCTGCGCTGGGCGGAGATATCACCAAGTTCGTGCACCCGGCCGTGGCGGACGCGCTCACGTTGCGCTTCAAGAAGTAAGACCGCTCGATCGGCGCCTGCTCGCGCTGCGGGCGCCAATGCGGCACAATTGCGCGCATTAGTTTTCAGATGCCTTGGCTGACTGCCCTGGCAGGAGTTTCCATGTCCCTGATCATCACCGACGATTGCATCAATTGCGACGTCTGCGAACCCGAGTGCCCGAACGCCGCGATTTCACAAGGCGAAGAGATCTACGTGATCGACCCCAACCTGTGCACCCAGTGTGTCGGCCACTATGACGAGCCCCAGTGCCAGCAGGTGTGCCCGGTGGATTGCATTCCGTTGGACGAAGCCCGTCCGGAGACGGAAGAGCAGTTGATGGAGAAGTACCGGAAGATTACCGGTAAGGCTTGAGGTTCTTCAGCGCCTGCAAGGGCCTCTTCGCGAGCAAGCCCGCTCCCACAGTTGACCGAGTTTCAACATGAGAATGCGGTCAACATGTGGGAGCGGGCTTGCTCGCGAAAGCGATATCAGCCCTCACACAGTAGTCAGCGCTGACACCTGGGGCAAAACACACTCGCCCGCTGCCCCAGCACCACATTGCGCAATTCGGTCCCGCAGACCTTGCACGCCTCACCCGCCCGACCATAGACGAACAGTTCCTGCTGGAAATACCCCGGCTGCCCGTCGCCACCGATAAAGTCACGCAACGTGGTGCCACCGCGCTCGATGGCAGCGGCCAGGATGCGCTTGATCTCGATCGCCAGCTTCAAGTAACGAGCCCGCGAAATCCCGCCTGCCTCGCGACGCGGGTCAATCCCTGCTGCGAACAACGCCTCGGTCGCATAGATATTGCCCACGCCCACCACCACCGCGTTGTCCATGACGAAAGGCTTCACCGCCATTGACCGCCCACGGGATAGCTGGAACAAGCGCTCGCCGTCAAACAGGTCAGTCAGCGGCTCCGGCCCCAGGCGGATCAGCAGGGCGTGGTTGTGCGGGTCCTGGCTCCACAGCATTGCGCCGAAACGCCGAGGGTCGGTGTAACGCAGCGCCAGGCCGGACTCGAGTTCGATATCCACATGTTCATGTTTGGCCGCCGGCATGCCGACCTCAACCAGGCGCAGGTTGCCCGACATGCCCAAGTGGCTGATCAGGGTGCCCACTTCGGCATTGATCAGCAGGTACTTGGCCCGCCGTTCCACCAGCACGATGCGCTGCCCGGACAGGCGCGCATCCAGGTCGTCCGGGATCGGCCAGCGCAGGCGTCGTTCACGCACCACCACACGGCTGACGCGCTGGCCTTCCAGGTGCGGTGCAATACCGCGCCGGGTGGTTTCGACTTCGGGTAACTCAGGCATGTGTACCTCGTGAAGGATGGGTCAGCGCGCGCCCAGTTCGCGGATCGACAACTTCATGCTCTCGAAGTCGTAGTCCGACAGGCCCACGTAGTCCAGCACCAGATGGCCGACGGCATTCCACTCGTGGTCTACGGACTGGTTGCCCAGCACGCGGTAGGACGAGCAAATGTGCTCGGCCATTTTCAGGATCGCCAGCAGGTTCTTGAGCTGCGGGTTGCGCGACGACTCATCGCTGAAAATCGCCAGGGCGTTGTGATGGTTGGCGATGGCATCGGTCACATGCTCCGGCAGGCGCCAGGACTTGGCAGTGTAATAACCCACCACGGCATGATTGGTGTTGAACGCGTTGTTCTCGGTGTCCACTACGCGGCAGTCGGGCCCGGCACTGGCATAGGCCTGTTCCAGCACCGCCATGTAGTCGGGAAAGCGCTTGAGCATGAGCGGCACGCCGCAATCGTGGAACAGGCCCAATGCATAGGCCTCGTCCACCGCCTGGGCGCCGGTGCGCTTGGCAAGGGTGAGGCAGGTCATGGCCACATCCTGGGCGGTGTCCCAGAAGCGGTTGAGCGTGACGATGGTGTCGTCGCTCATCTCACCCTTGATCGACAGGGCGTTGATCAGGTTGATGATCGAGCGGCTGCCCAGCAAGTTGACTGCCCGCTGGATCGAGGCGATCTTGTTGCTCAGCCCGTAATAGGACGAGTTGACGATCTTCAGCAGTGCGCCGGAAAGGCCGGGATCCTGGGAGATCAACCGCGCGATGACTTCCAGGTCCGGATCGGGCATGTACTGCTCCATCTGCAAATCCACCATGATTTGCGGTTGGGGCGGCACGCTGATGCCTTGCAGGGCCTGTTGGATCTGTTCGGCTGAAAGCTCTGGGGACATAGTTAGATACTCTGGGCTAGGCGGGGATTCTACCTCGTATGACGACTGGGTAGGCATCCAAATACCTGATTGAAACGCGACCCCATGTGGAGCGGGCTTGCTCGCGAATGCAGAGTGTCAGTCGATACATATGTCGCTGATACACCGCTTTCGCGAGCAAGCCCGCTCCCACATGTCCGGCGGCGCCGCCAATTCCTACACAACGCGCTATAATCCCGCTCTTTTTTCCGGAGCGACGTCATGTCCCTGCCAAGCCTGCGCCTCAAAGCCAATGCCGATCGTCGTCTGCGCAACGGCCACCTGTGGGTCTACAGCAACGAAATCGACGTGGCGGCCACCCCGCTTCACGGCTTCCAGGCAGGCGACCAGGCTATCCTGGAAGCGGCCGGCGGCAAGACCCTGGGCATCGTGGCCATGAGCCCGAACAACCTGATCTGCGCCCGCCTGCTGTCGCGCGACATCAAGCTGCCGCTGGACAAGTCGCTGCTGGTGCACCGCCTCAACGTTGCCCTGTCCCTGCGTGACCGCCTGTTCGACAAGCCGTTCTACCGCCTGGTCTACGGCGATTCCGACCTGTTGCCAGGCCTGGTGGTCGACCGTTTCGGCGACATCCTGGTGGTGCAGATCGCCTCGGCGACCATGGAAGCCCACAAGGAAGACGTGATCGCCGCGCTGACCCAAGTGCTCAAGCCCAGCGGCATCCTGTTCAAGAACGACTCCGCCGCACGCGACGCCGAAGGGCTCAACCGCTACGTCGAAACCGTGTTCGGCCTGGTGCCGGAGTGGGTCGCGCTGGAAGAAAACGGCGTGAAATTCGAGGCCCCGGTGATCCAGGGCCAGAAAACCGGCTGGTTCTACGACCACCGCATGAACCGCGCGCGCCTGGCCCCGTATGCCAAAGGCAAGCGCGTACTCGACCTGTACAGCTACATCGGCGGCTGGGGCGTGCAGGCCGCGGCGTTCGGCGCCAGTGAAGTGTTCTGCGTCGACGCCTCCGCCTTCGCCCTTGACGGCGTGGAGCGCAACGCCGCGCTGAACGGCGTTGCCGAGAAGATGACTTGCATCGAAGGCGACGTGTTTGAAGCGTTGAAAGAACTGAAAGCCAGCGAAGAGCGCTTCGACGTGATCGTCGCCGACCCACCGGCCTTCATCAAACGCAAAAAAGACATGAAAAACGGCGAAGGCGCCTACCGCCGCCTCAACGAGCAAGCCATGCGCCTGCTCAGCAAGGACGGCATCCTGGTCAGCGCTTCGTGCTCCATGCACCTGCCGGAAGACGACCTGCAAAACATCCTGCTGACCAGCGCCCGCCATTTGGATCGCAATATCCAGATGCTGGAGCGCGGCGGCCAGGGTCCGGATCATCCGGTGCATCCGGCGATTGTCGAGACGCGCTATATCAAGAGCATTACGTGCCGGTTGTTGCCTAATAGCTAAGTGACAACAGCGCGGATTCAAATGTGGGAGCTGGCTTGCCTGCGATAGCGGTGTAACAGGTTAAAAACCTGTAACTGATACACCGCTATCGCAGGCAAGCCAGCTCCCACACACTTTTTGCGTTGTGCCATAAACATTTTCCTACAGCCGCAAGCCACGCCAGTCCCGGAGTCTTCCCACGCTGGTTTTGATTGAATTCCACTTTTCGCAGACTAGTATCGGTTTCTGGTTTCATTCCGGAAAACAACAATGTCTGGTTCTTCGCTCTCGCGCTTCATCCTCATCACCTGCATTTCACTGATCAGCTTCTTCCCGATCAATATCCTGCTGCCTTCGTTCCCCGCCCTGTCCGCCAAATTCGATACGCCATCCGCAGACGTTACATTGTCCATCAGCCTGTTCACGCTGGTCTTTTCGATTTCCCAATTGATCGCCGGCCCTCTATCGGATAAGTGGGGCCGCAAGGAAGTGCTCATCGGCTGCATCACGCTATCGATCCTGGGGGCAATGGGTTGTGCACTGGCGACGGACTACCTGACCTTTCTGCTGTTTCGCAGCGTCCAGGCCATAGGGTGTGGTTTTTTCGTATTGGGTCATGCACTGGTGGAAGACCTGTTCGCGGAACAGGACCGAGCACGTGTGCGTCTGTATTACATGACCCTCAGCGGCTCGTTTGTCGCCCTGTCACCGTTGATCGGCTCATGGCTGCAAACCACGTTCGACTGGCAAGGCAGCTTCTACGGCTTTGCTCTGATGGCGGCGGGCATGTTGATTCATGCGTTTTGCATCCTGTCCTCCAAGTCCGCCAGCCCGCACCGTGCCCCTGTCTCGATCATAGGCACACTGAAAGCTGTCGCGGCGAATCGCGACTTCCTGCGCTATTGGTGGATCGCCGCGCTGGTGTTCGCCTGCTACTTCGCCTTGATCAGCGTGACGCCGCTGATCTTCATGGACGCGCTGAAGCTCTCCGAATACCAGTACGCGCTGGTGCTCATGGTGTACGGCGTGGCCTATTTGCTGGGTGGAGTGGCGGCGTCGCATCTGCAAAAGCACATGCCGCTGTCCCGGCAAATCAATATCGGCCTCGGCTTGCTGTGCCTCGCCGGCGCGCTGTTAACGCTGATCCTGATTTGGGATGCCATCACCACCGTCACCCTGCTGATCCCCATGCTGGTCAGCGCACTCGCCGTCACGCTGGTACGGCCCGCCGCCATCTCTGCGGCGATGCTGTTGTTTTCCAACAGCGCGGGCACGGCGGCTTCAGCGGGGAACAGCATTATGTTCTTCACCGCCGCCGTCAGCAGCGCCGCACTGGCCCAGGCGGGCGATCATCTGGTGTTGACCATCGCACTCAGCTTTATCGGGCTGAGCCTGTGGGGGCTGGTGACCAATCGCCGAACAGGCCGCGACTAACGCTCCCGGATCACCGGGGTCAGCAGCATGTCGCCAGACTCCAGTTGCATATAACGCGGCTTGGCCAACGAGACCTTGCCTGCGCGGATGTCGTGGATCAGCGTTTCAGTGTCGACGGCACCGTCCGGCAGTTGCGTCCACAGCAACGGGCCGCGGTCGCTCCATTGGCCTTTATTGTCCTGCACAAAAATGCGCGGGGGCTTGAAGCCGTGACGGGAGCTGGTACGGGGTATCGCGAGCACTTCAGGCCGGCCATCCTCGTCAAGATCGACCGCCCACAGCACACAGCCGGGTTCGCAAGGATCATCCGAGTCCAGGCTGAGCTCGGCAAACTGTTCGCTGCCTTTGGGCTGCGGGCCGATCCATTCCAATTCGGGCCTGGGCCGCTGGGCGCGGTCCTTTTCGTACTGTTCGCTGAAGCTCAGCGACGTGTCCTCCATGCGCTCGCGCAAGGCACGGCGCGACTCGGGGTCTAGGATACGTTCCTGGTCCAGATCGACCTGCAACTTCGCATAGGCCTCCTGGCCCGCTTTTTCCAGGCCGAACCGCAGGTTGTGCGCATCGAACGCTTCAGCCTTGATGCGCCCGTCGAGCAAACGCCGAACCTGATCGTCGACGCTCAATCGCAACGGATCGAGGAGCGGCGTATTGATCAACACCACCAGCACGCAAAACAGCAACGCCAGGGCCGGGTTGGTCACCCGCAAGTTGCCCAGCCAGACGGGCGAACGCAAGGCCACTGCCCACACCGCCGCCAGGCCGTACAAGCAGCACAGCACTGCCAACACCAGCGCGATGAAACGAAGGGGCGACAAGGCGTATTGCTCGACCCGCAACCAGCTTGAGTAAAACGCCAACGCGGCGAGAACCGGCAGGCACAGCAGGCTCAACTCGATAAAGTGCGTCAACCATCTGGGATAGGGCCGAGGTTGCACGCCATCCTGAAAAACACCGTTGAGCAGGAACAACTGCGCACCGGCCAGCACTAGCAAGATGGGGGTGGAATAGCCTGTGGCCCAGATCCGCGCCAGCCCGGCGAAGGGCAAGGTCAGGGTAAACAACAGGCTGATCAGCGCAATCAGCGGCAACAACAGGCCACAGGCGCTCAACAACATGCCACGCATCTGGCCGATGACTTTATCGCTGCGCGCCGCCAGGTACATACCCAGCGCAAACACCAGCGGCAGGCAAAGGCACAGGAACAGCTTGCTCCAGAAATGACGCTCGAAAAACTCGATGCCCAGCATCAGGAACAGTTGGCCCCAGAGTTTGAGCAACAACAAGAACACCGCTACCAGAATCAGTGCGTACAACACGATGAATACGCTGCTCCAAGCTTGCAGGAACAGGTCTTCATAACGCCAGCGCTGCCCCTTGCTGGCGGGCCAGGCGAACAAAAACGTCGCGCAGACATAACTCAGCACCACCAGGCTGATGGCCCAGGAGTTGATCGCCCACCGGGGGTTGCCCTCAGGCTCAAGACCCTGGCAGACCCATAAGGTCATGCCGCCCATCAGTACCGTGAACGCCAGCGTAGGCAACGATGAACGCCAATGCAGGGCTTTTTCGCCCAGCAATTGCAACGTAGTGCCGCCGACCAACACCACGGTGCCCGTGACAAAAAACAGCGTCTCGCTCAAGCGATGCAACTGGCCGGCGTAATAGAAGACGAGCCCCTGGACCAGGCCGATCAGCAGGTAAAACCCAAGAAAGCGATGGATAACGGGCATTCCAATTCCTTTGGAGCGAGGTAAGGGCAAAGGGCCGCCAGTCTAAACAAAGCAGGCAGCGCTGAGTATTGCCCCGTTCCCTCCAGCCGCCAGCGGTGTAGAATCGGCCTATTCATCGCCAGTCATCCCCCGGCGGGTTTATGAGCTCGAAGCCCAGGCAAGCGGCGATCCCGCGACGCGAGTGGCAACTTCCGGACACACGGCCATTTTCTGAGTGTTCCTGACGTCAATAGAAGCTCACTCCCTTTTGATACCGATTAGCCGCCCGGAGTGCTCCATGCCAGATTACCGCTCGAAAACATCCACCCACGGCCGCAACATGGCCGGCGCGCGCGCATTGTGGCGTGCCACGGGGATGAAGGATGACGACTTCAAGAAGCCGATCATCGCGATTGCCAACTCGTTTACCCAGTTCGTACCGGGCCACGTTCACCTCAAGGACCTGGGCCAACTGGTCGCCCGCGAGATCGAACGCGCCGGCGGCGTGGCCAAGGAATTCAACACCATCGCCGTGGATGATGGCATCGCCATGGGCCATGACGGCATGCTGTATTCCCTGCCGAGCCGCGAGATCATCGCCGACTCCGTGGAGTACATGGTCAACGCCCACTGCGCCGACGCCATCGTGTGCATTTCCAACTGCGACAAGATCACCCCCGGCATGCTGATGGCCGCCCTGCGCCTGAACATCCCGGTGATCTTCGTCTCCGGCGGCCCGATGGAGGCCGGCAAGACCAAGCTCGCCTCCCACGGCCTCGACCTGGTCGACGCCATGGTGATCGCCGCCGACTCCAGCGCGTCCGACGAGAAGGTCGCCGAATACGAGCGCAGCGCGTGCCCGACCTGCGGTTCGTGCTCCGGCATGTTCACCGCCAACTCGATGAACTGCCTGGTGGAAGCCCTGGGCCTGGCCTTGCCGGGCAATGGTTCCACACTGGCCACCCACAGCGACCGCGAGCAACTGTTCCTGCAGGCCGGCCGTACCATCGTCGAGCTGTGCAAGCGTTACTACACCGAGAACGATGAGTCGGTATTGCCGCGCAACATCGCCAACTTCAAGGCGTTCGAAAACGCCATGACCCTGGATATCGCCATGGGCGGTTCCACCAACACCATCCTGCACTTGCTGGCCGCCGCCCAGGAAGCCGAGATCGATTTCGACCTGCGCGACATCGACCGCCTGTCCCGTCATGTGCCGCAACTATGCAAGGTCGCGCCGAACATCCAGAAGTACCACATGGAAGACGTGCACCGCGCCGGCGGGATCTTCTCGATCCTCGGTTCCCTGGCCCGTGGCGGCCTGTTGCACACCGACCTGCCGACCGTGCACAGCACGTCACTCGCCGAAGGCATCGCCAAGTGGGATATCACCCAGACTGACGACGAAGCCGTGCACACCTTCTTCAAGGCAGGCCCGGCCGGCATCCCGACCCAGACGGCGTTCAGCCAGTCGACCCGTTGGGACACCCTGGACGACGACCGTGAAAACGGCTGCATCCGCAGTGTCGAGCACGCCTACTCCCAGGAAGGCGGCCTGGCCGTGCTGTACGGCAACATCGCCCTCGACGGCTGCGTGGTCAAAACCGCCGGCGTGGATGAGTCCATCCATGTCTTCGAAGGCCGCGCCAAGATCTACGAAAGCCAGGACAGCTCGGTACGCGGCATCCTCGCCGACGAAGTCAAAGAAGGCGACATCGTGATCATCCGCTACGAAGGCCCGAAAGGCGGCCCGGGCATGCAGGAGATGCTCTACCCCACGTCGTACCTGAAGTCCAAAGGCTTGGGCAAAGCCTGCGCGCTGCTGACCGATGGCCGTTTCTCCGGCGGCACCTCGGGCCTGTCCATCGGCCACGCTTCGCCGGAAGCCGCTGCCGGCGGCGCGATTGGCCTGGTGCAGGATGGCGACAAGGTGCTGATCGACATTCCGAACCGCTCGATCAACCTGTTGATCAGCGATGAAGAACTGGCGGCACGCCGGGTCGAGCAGGACAAGAAAGGCTGGAAGCCGGTTGAAAAACGTCCACGTAAAGTGACGACCGCGCTGAAGGCTTATGCCTTGCTGGCCACCAGCGCCGACAAAGGTGCAGTGCGCAACAAGGCGATGCTTGACGGTCTGTAAACGTCGCCCATAAAAATGCCCCGCCTGGTGCGGGGCATTTTTTTGCCTGCTCAAAATTTCCAAGATAATGGAAATCCAATGTGGGAGCGGGCTTGCTCGCGAAAGCGGAGTGAAGTGCGCCCCAGAAGTTGGACACCCATCCAACTCCAGGGGCTTTTTCATGAGCAAGTACACTACGCAGTTCAAGCTATCCGCCATCACCGCCTTCCTTGAACGAGGTCGGGGCTTTCGCCGTAT